>CAVQKP010000001.1:0-38702 GCA_963713065.1 Pirellulales bacterium
GTAAAAAACTATAACCACATTAAAAACCACACACCTTAGGTCTCATAATCGTTGTCGTGGCTACTATAAAGTTGTGAACGATCATTTCTCTCTGTAGATCAAAACTTCAACAGCAATTTATTATGTGGTAAGAACTATAACCACATTAAAAACTATGCACCTTTCTCGGTCGCCATAAACCAGGGCGGGACAGCGATCAGCGGCATCCTCATTTGTTCGCGCGATTTGCAAGCGAAAAATAATTTCTAACCTCGTTGCTCACAAACGCTTTCAGAACAATCCGCCGAGATTTTTGTTGAAAATAGGCCAGCCCTTCTGCTAGGCTGGCTATGAACAGTCTCTCAAGGTCGTATAAAAAAGAAAATCTCCCAAATCTACTACTCTCTGGGGGATTTTCCCTGAAAGGTTTTGTTTTCCCTCGCAGCCGGCTGAAGTGGGGCACGCTTGCCGGGACAAACTTCCACCACGATTCGAACCCTCCTTCCCGCCTCCACCCCGCTTGATTACTGCTTGATTGTGTGTCATATTGCTAGTTTCGACCTTTTGCCTTTGCCTAGGCGGGAGCTTTTTCGCGTGGAAATATGGCCGGCCATTGACATTCGCGGGGGGAATTGCGTACGCCTAAAGCAGGGTGATTACAGCCGTGAAACCGTTTTTGGCAATGCTCCAGCCGACATGGCTCGTCATTGGATCGAGTTGGGTGCGAAATGGCTGCACCTGGTCGATCTGGACGGCGCACGCCAGGGCCGCCCGGCGAACTTGTTGACGGTTCGCGAGATCATCGAGGCCGCGGGCGTGCCTTGCGAGTTGGGCGGCGGAATCCGCGATGAAGAGACCATCCGCACGCTCCTCGACCTGGGCCTCGAACGGCTGGTGATCGGCACGCTGGCCCTGAAGCAACCCGGCTGGTTCCGCGAGCAGTGCCGGAAGTTCCCCGGCCGGCTGGTGCTGGGCATCGACGCCCGCGGCGGCTTCGTCGCCACCGAAGGCTGGTTGGAAACAAGCGCCACGCCGGCGATCGAACTGGCCGGACAATTCGCCGGCGAGCCGATTGCGGCGGTGGTTTACACCGATATCGCCGCCGACGGCATGTTGGCCGGTCCGAATGTCGCCGAAATGGCCGCCATGCAACGCGCGGTCCAGTGGCCCGTCGTCGCTTCCGGCGGCGTGACGACCAAAGCCGACGTCGAGCGATTGGCCGCCACGGGACTTTCCGGCTGCATCATCGGCCGGGCGCTGTACGAAGGAACGATTACCTTGCCGGAAGCCCTTGCGGCGGCAGGATAATTGCAAATCGGCAATTGCAAATTGAACGAACGGCAGCTTGTGTTTTTTTTACAAGATAATATGTTCAATTTGAAATTTGCAATCACCAATTTGCAATTTGCAATCCCACGATTACCTTTTAGCGTGATTTTCCTCACGCCGAGTTTTTTTCGAGGACTCCATTCATGCCCAGTTACCAAGTCGAGGACATTCGCAACATCGTCATCTGCGGACACGGCTCTTCCGGCAAAACCATGCTGGTCGATCGGATGCTGACCCAAACCGGCACGCTCACCCGGCTGGCGAACGTGGACGACGGCACGAGCATCTGCGATTTCGACGAAGAAGAGAAGAACCACAAGTACTCGATCGAAGCCTGCGTCGTGCATTTCGACTACGCCGGCAAGCGGTTCAACGTGATCGACGCGCCGGGCTATCCCGACTTCATCGGCCAGACCATCGGCGCGATGCGCGGCGTCGATACCGCGGTGATCGCGATCAACGCCCTGTCGGGCATCGAGGTCAACACCCGCCGCGTCTTCAACGAAGCGAAGAAGGCCGGCCTGGGCCGCATCATCGTGTTGAACCGCATGGATCTCGACAACATCGAATTCGACAAACTTATCGAAAGCATCCGCGAACTGTTCGGCAAGGCGTGCGTGCTGTTCAACGTGCCGCTCGGGCAGGGGCCGAGTTTCCGCGGCGTCGCCGCCACGCTCAAACCGCCCGCCGATACCGCCGGCGCGCTGGTGGATCCCGCCGAAATCGGCGAATCGCTGCTGGAAACGATCATCGAAGTGGATGAGGCCGCGACCGAACGTTACTTCGAGGGCACTCCGCCCGGCGAGGAAGAACTTGCCAAACTCATCCCCATGGCCGTGGCGCAAGGCTCGCTGATTCCCATTCTTTGCGTCTCGGGCAAGACCGGCGTCGGCTTTACCGAACTGCTCGATGCCCTGTCCCTCTGCGCCCTTCCGCCGACGCTCGTCAAGCGCAGGGCGCAAACGCCGCCGGCGAAGAGGTGGAACTCAAGTCCGACCCCGCCGGGCCGCTCGTGGCGCAGTGTTTCAAGACCCGCATCGATCCGTTCGTGCAGAAGCTGAATTTCATCCGCGTCTTCTCCGGCACGCTGAAAAAGGACAGCACGCTCACCGTCTCCGGCGTGCGAAAACCGGTAAAAATCGCCGCACTGCTCGAAGTCCAGGCCTCGGAAACCTCGCCCGTCGATGAAGCCGGTCCGGGCAGCATCGTGGCGGTCGCCAAGGTGGAAGAATTGCACACCGGCAGCTCGATCGGCGAATTCGCCTTGCCGCCCATCACCTTCCCCCGGCCGATGGTCGGGCTGGCCGTCACGCCCAAGACCCGCGGCGACGAAGGCAAACTCTCCGGCGCGCTGGCGAAGATCGCCGAGGAAGATTGCACTTTCCATCGCGAACTCGACGCGCAAACCAAGGAGATGGTCATCAACGGCATGAGCGAACTGCACTTGCAGATCCTCCGCGAGCGGTTGAAACGCCGCGACAAGGTCGAGATCGACACCCGCGAGCCGAAAATTCCCTACCGCGAGACGATCCAGGCCAATGCCGAGGGCATGTACCGCCACAAGAAGCAGTCGGGCGGCCGCGGCCAGTTCGGCGAAGTGCATATCCGCATGCTGCCGCTCCCCCTGGGCACGAACATCGAAGAGTGGGCGACCAAGGACCGCTTCCCCTCGCTCAAGCAGATCCACTACGACGAAGCGAACAACTTCCTCTGGATCGATTCCGTCGTGGGCGGCACCATCCCCGGAAACTTCATGCCGGCCATCGAAAAAGGCTTCCGCGAACGCCTCGAACGCGGCGTCATCGCCGGCTACAAGGTGCAAAATCTCTGCATCGAGGTCCATTTCGGCAAGCACCATCCGGTGGATAGCTCGGAGCAAGCGTTCAAAACCGCCGCCTCGATGGCCTTCCGCAACGTGTTTCAGTCGGCGAAGCCTTCGCTGCTGGAGCCGATCGTGAAAATGGAAATCACCATCCCCACCGCCAACGTCGGCGACATCAACAGCGACATGTCCGGCCGCCGCGGCCGCGTGCTGAGCATGGATTCCGCGGGCGGCGACCTGCAAACGGTCCTCGCCGAAGTCCCCTTGGCCGAAGTGACGACCTACGCCCGCAGCCTTTCGAGCATCACCGGCGGACGTGGCAGCTACACCATCGAACTCAGCCACTACGACGTGGTGCCCGGCAACGTGATGCAGGAAATTCTCGCCAAATCGAAGGTCCAGGAAGAGGAGGAAGAGTAGTCAGGACAAGTAGTCCAGCGTCTCGAGCATCGCCGTGATGGGAGCGCACCGCTCGCCGTCGTGGTAATAAGCGCAGTCGCCTCCGCGGCGGTCCGCGGCGTCCAGGGCCGCTTCCGCGCGTTTGAGCGCCGAAATGGAATCGTCTTCTTCCCTGATTTGCACGACTCCGATGCTGAGCGTCATCCGGGACTGCCCCGCTTCCGCCGAAGTGTTGAAATGCTCGAATCCTTCCCGGAGCCGCTCGGTCAGCCGGATGGCGTTCGTCAGCGCCGCCGTGGGCAGCAGGAGCGCAAAACAACCGGGCGCGTAGCGGCCCAAGACATCCATCTCCCGGACCGTCGCCGTAAGAAATTGGGTGGCCGCCAGCATCGCGATTTCGCGCGCCCGCTGGCTGCAACACCCCCCGCGCATGTCATATTGGTTCACTTCGATCAGCACGATCGAGAAAGTCGGACCGCCCCGCTTCCATTCCGCCGTCCGATATCGCACCTGTTGGCAAAAACTGGACCGGTTCGGCAATTCCTGCAGCAACTCGGCGCTCTCCAACCGCGGAAAATCGGCCTCCGTTTTCGCTGCCTCGTCCACCGGATCCGCGTCGAGCTTCACGCTTTGATCCATCGCCGCCGGCGGCAAATCGCTCCGTTTCTGAAAAAGAGCTTCGAGCGAGACAGGCTGCTTCTGGGGAATTGACCGATGCGTCTCCGCCCCGTCATGCCAATAAACGCAGTTGCGGCCGTTCGCCTTGGCGGCATAAAGAGCCTTGTCCGCCCGTGCCACCAAGGCCACCCCGTCATCGCCGTTTCTCACCTCGGCGACTCCAAAACTCATCGTCACCTGGAGTTCCTTTCCGTTGGAGTTGAACTGCGACATCTCGACGCTCGCGCAAGCCCGCAAGGCCGTCTTTTCGGCGTCGCAGAGATTGGTGCCCGGCAGGATCACGGCGAACTCCTCGCCGCCGTAACGCGCTACAAGGTCCATTTCCCGCATCTTCCGGCGGAGCACCTTCGCCACTCCCCGCAGCACGTCGTCGCCCGTCAGGTGACCGTGCAGGTCGTTGAATTCCTTGAAATTGTCCACGTCGGCCATGATCAGCGTGAAGACGTGGCCCTGCCGGAGGTACTCGGCGAAGCGCCGGGTCAATTCGTCATCGAACGCCCGCCGGTTGACCAGCAGCGTGAGAGCGTCGGTGCGGGCCTCCGCCGCATGAGCCTGGATCTCTCGCGCCTGCTCGCGGAGCTTGTCCTCGGTCGAAGCCAGTTTTTCATGCATCTGCTGGTTCGCCTCGATCAGTTTTGCCACGACTTCCACAATCATCTTCGGTTCGTGCTCCGTGGTCGAACTCAGCGCGGCGTTGATTTCCTCGACCCGATCGTTGTGCTTATCGACGTCGAAAGCGACTCGGGTCGCCAGTTCCTGCAAATGAACCAAGACTCGGGCGGCATGATGCGCATCCACCCTGCCGGCCGCGATCGCCTTGTGTCGGAAATAACACCAAAACAACCAGCTTGCACTGAAGGCCCCCAGAAGCAACGTCGAAAGGCCGAATAGCAAATCAATGACAACCACGCTCATCATAACCCCGCTTTAATATTGATTCTCTCTCCCCGGAAAAACTGCGAATGGGGACTGGCCCCCTTTAACACCGCCCCCCTTTAACACTGCCCCCCTTTAACACTGCCCCCCCTTTAACACCGTCAACTGTCACAAATGTCAGTACAATCCCGGAAAATGTAGCTTATGCCGTAGCGTCCCGACAAAAGAAATTTGGGTATTTCCTCCATGTTGTGTGGTTTATCCACAAAATATTTCCAGCCGATCCCGTTTATCCCCGAAAGTTGGATTTACCGACATTTATCGCAAAATCGAGAGGGAGTCAAATAGCTGTTGTTCGACGGCGAGCAGCTTGCATTTCCGCTGTTCGACCGACAATCGCGGCTTTTCGACGGAAATCACCCCAAGAAAAAAAACATCCGAGCGACGTGCTCATCGGCTCGCCGCTCGGACGTAAGTCGGCACGCTTTAAATGTCATAATACAGGCAAAATTCGTAAGGATGCGGCCGCAACTGCATTTCCTGCACTTCATTGGTGTGCTTGTACCAAATCCAGGTGTCGATGACGTCGGGCGTAAACACGTCGCCGCGGAGCAGGAAATCGTGGTCGGCACGCAATGCCTTGAGCGCGTCTTCCAACGAGCCGGGCGTCTTCGGCACTTTCGCCAATTCTTCCGGCTCCAGATCGTAAATGTCCTTGTCCAACGGCTCGCCCGGATCGATCTTGTTCTGAATGCCGTCGATCGCCGCCATCAGGATCGCGGAGAACGAAAGGTACGGATTGCAGGTCGGATCGGGGCAGCGGAACTCCAGACGCTTCGCCTTGGGACTCGAGCTGTACATCGGAATGCGAATCGACGCCGACCGGTTGCGCTGGGAGTATGCAAGATTCACCGGCGCTTCGAAACCCGGCACCAGCCGCTTGTAACTGTTCGTCGTCGGACAGGCGAAGCCCAAAATCGCCGGGGCATGCTTCAAAATGCCGCCGATGGCGTACATCGCCATGTCGCTCAGGCCCGCGTAACCGCTGCCGGCAAAAAGGTTCTCGCCCCCCTTCCAGATCGAGATATGCGTGTGCATGCCCGATCCGTTGTCGCCGAAGATCGGCTTCGGCATGAAGGTCGCAGTCTTGTTGTATTTCAAGGCCACGTTTTTCACGATGTACTTGTACATCATCACTTTGTCGCCCATCGTCACCAGATTGTCGAACTTCAAGTCGATTTCCGACTGGCCGGCGGTGGCTACTTCGTGATGCTGCGCCTCGATGCTTAATCCGCTCTCGATCATCGTCTGCATCATCTCGTTGCGGATGTTCATCAATGCGTCGGCAGGCGGAACGGGAAAATAACCCTCCTTGTGGCGAAGCTTGTAGCCCAAGTTCGGAAATTCCTCGCGGCCGCGATTCCATTGGCCTTCGATGCTGTCGATGTGATAATAGCCCGCGTTCGGCGTCTGGTCGAAACGGATGTCGTCGAAAATGAAGAACTCGCACTCCGGTCCGATATACGCCGTATCGCCGATGCCGGTGCTCTTCAAATAATTCACCGACTTTCGGGCGACATTCCGCGGATCGCGCGAGTAGTCTTCACGCGTGATCGGGTCCTGGATGTTGCATACCATCGAGAGCGTGGTGATCGTGCAAAACGGATCGATCGTCGCCGTCTCCGGCTGCGGCACGATGAGCATGTCGCTCTCGTTGATCGCCTGCCAGCCGCGAATGCTCGAACCGTCGAAGCCCAATCCTTCCTCGAACACGTCCTCGTCGAGTTTATCCACGGGAATGGTGAAATGCTGCCACAAGCCGGGGAAGTCCATGAACCGCAAATCGACGGATTTGACGTCTTTTTCCCGACACAACGCTAATACTTCTTTAGGGGTCACAACGTTCTCCTTTTTTCAAGACCACATCATAAAACACATTAATGGTAATTCTTCCACAATTTCCTGGGAGTGGAAGCGGGGCGGATATCGTTTCACGCACATATTCGCAAAGACGGTGCCATTATTATCGATTCTCTAGCGAATTAATCACCGTAAGTTTCTTATCGTTGAAGAGTTACGACGGATTGACTGTTTCAGGTGCCAATCGGGCAATCGGCACTCGCTGCAAGTTTATTATGCACGGGATGCCGAATTTGCGGGCAATGGCAAGCAATATTCTAATTGCTTGCTGAAAAGCCATAACCTTCGCAGAGCGTGTAGATTGTGTAAATAATAGGATGTGTCGGAAATGGGAAGCGGTGGCCATGCCGGACAGAACATGGTAGGATGAATGCCAACATTTCTACTGGACTTCCCCGCAGTGTTGTTGGTTGTTGTCGTGTTCTCGCTCGAAACTGCGGGCCAGCACACTCCATTTTGACACATTTCAAGTCGGAGAGATTCAGATGCTTTCTCAATTGACGCGCCGTACTTTTCTGGGACAAACAGCCGCCTTGGCGGCCGGAGCAACCATTCCCTATTGGTTCGGCGCGAAAGACGCCCGAGCCGATGAAAGTAAATCGAAAAACGATCGACTGCGGATCGGCGTCATCGGTTGTGGAGATCGCGGTTCGTTTATCGGACAATGGGCGGCCAAGTTCGGCGACGTGGCGGCCGTCTGCGACGTGGATCGGCGGTGCGCCGAACGCGCGCGGCAAATGTTCGGCGGGAAACCGACGATTTATGGGGACTACCGCAAGTTGCTCGCGCAGCCGGGCATCGATGTCGTCACCAACGGCACGCCCGACCATTGGCATACGGCCGTCAATATCGCCGCCCTAAAAGCGAAAAAGGACGTCTATGGCGAAAAACCGCTCACGCTGACCATCGATGAAGGAAAGCTGCTCTGCAAAACCGTCGAAGAGACGGGCGGAATCCTTCAGGTGGGAACGATGCAGCGCAGCGAGAAATGCTTCCAAACCGCCGTCGAACTCGTGCGCAACGGCCGCATCGGCAAGCTTAAACAAGTCTGGGTCGCGCTGCCTTACTACAGCACCAAGGGCGGACCGTATCCCAAGGCCCCGGTGCCCGAGGAATTGAATTGGGATTTCTACCAGGGCCAAGCCCCCTTGCACGATTACTGCTTGCAGCGAACACACGCCAATTTCCGCTGGTGGTACGAATACGCCGGCGGCATCATCACCGACTGGGGCAACCATCACGTGGACATTGCCCACTGGGGGATGGATTGCGACCTGAGCGGCCCGACGTCGGTCGATGCCGCGGATTGTTTCCCAATCCCCAAGGCACGGAGTATTACAATACGCCCGACCGGTTCTTTTCAAGGATGCTCTATCCCAACGGCGTGGAAGTGCTGTATTTCTCCTCAATCAATCAGCGCCGCATCTACGGCCAGGCCGAGCCAAATGCGGAAACCACGCCCGAGCAGATCGAATGGCTCTTCGGCAAGGACGTCCCCGAGGAGATCAAGAAATTCGATCGCGACGGCATCATGTTCATCGGCGAGAAGGGCCGCGTGTTCGTCAATCGCGGCGGTGCCCACGGCAAGCCGGTGGAAGAGTTGAAAAACGATCCGCTGCCGGAAAATGCATGGCGGGCGTATCCCAGCGCCGACCACATGGCGAACTTTTTCGACTGCGTCAAAACCCGCAAACAGCCCTGCACTCCGGCGCAAATCGAACATCGCACGGTGACGGCCTGCCATTTGACGAACATCTCGCTTCGATTGAAAAGGAAGCTTCAGTGGGATCCCGAAAAGCAAGAGATTGTCGGCGATACGGAGGCGAACGCCTGGCAAAAGCGGAAACAGCGCGCACCCTACGTGATTGAGGGTTGATGCCGGTAATCATTCGTCAGATGGATAATCCGTGCAGGCAAGTTGTGGTGCTGGCGTCTCGCCTGCGAGAAGTGGGCAGGCGGGACGCCTGCACCACAATTTTAACAACCTGACAAGCTATAAAGTTATTGACCATGGGGAACAGCTCTTGCGCAAAATCGAAAATGGATTGCGCAACCGTTGTTCGCCGCCTCGAGGAAACCGGTTTCATGGGGACATTGTTTGCCTTATAATCCGGAGAGGGTTCTTTCCTCAACGACGAAGTCAATCCGCGGGAGTACATGATGGCGATTTTTCATCGACGCGATTTTCTGAAAACGACCGGGGCAATCGGGCTGGGTGCGGGCTTGCTTGGCTGCATCCCGAAGCTTTGTTCGGCCGATGATGCGGTGAAAGAGGCCGCCAAAGGCGCGCCAAATGCCGAAAAGCTCGGTTGGCGGCTGGGAATGAACATCTACACGTTGAATAAATTCCCGGTTTTCGATGCGCTCGAGAAAATCGCTTCATTGGGATTGAATTGGGTTGAGCTTGGCCCGGGACGATTGAGCAAAGACGATGACACGCAGGTGAGCGAAGTCATGCCCGTCGAGGCCCGGAAGAAACTGCAAAAGAAAGCCGATGATTTGGGACTCAAGTTCGTCACGTACTCCAGTTGGGACACTTTCAAAGATCCCGATTACGCGCGAAAGGCGTTTGAGTTCGCCAAGGAAATGGGCATCGAAAATTTCTATTTTGAGGCGTCCGCGGACAAGTTGGATTGGATTGATAAGCTGTGCCAAGAGTACAAAATCAATGCGGCGATCCATAACCATCCGAAAAACGCCCCCTACTGGAGCCCCGATCTCGTCCTCAAAGCGATCGAAGGGCGGAGCAAATACATCGGCGCTCTGGCCGATACCGGCCATTGGAAGCGGTCGGGCCTGGTTCCCCTGGACTGCATTAAAAAGCTGCAAAACCATATCGTATGCTTCCATTTCAAGGATTTGGTCAAAGAAGGAAATGGATACCACGACGTTCCTTGGGGAACCGGCGTGTGTGATGTGAAAGGGATGCTAACCGAGATCCATCGCCAAGGGCTGAAAGCGCCGTTTTCGTTCGAATACGAATACCGCTGGGATGATACGGACAAACAGATGGCCGAAATGGCCCAATCGGTCGTCTATTTCGACAAAGTCGCCGCTGAATTGCTGGCGCAACAGACACTTTTTTAGGATGAGTGATCTTCCTCTTCTTCCGCGCTGGCCATCACCAATTCACCTTTGAGAATTCCCTTTAAACCGCGGAGCTGGGAGGCGATGTTCTGCAATCGGCTGGCCGGACCGCGAAGCACGATCACTTCCAGGCAAAGATCGTGCGTCAAATGCGTATGCATCGTGGAAATCACCAATTCGGTGTTGTCGTGCTGCAATTGCGTG
Organism: Pirellulales bacterium; assembly: GCA_963713065.1. GTDB lineage: Bacteria > Planctomycetota > Planctomycetia > Pirellulales > Thermoguttaceae > JADLEL01. The sequence goes on from CAVQKP010000001.1 coordinate 10,295, forward strand.
AGATGATTGCGGAGTTGCGGGCGGTGATGGTCATAGACCAACGTGAGCGTTCCCGCCGCATCCTGGCAGTCGGTCGTCCATGCTTGGACGGTAAGCCGCTCGCGGATGAGTTGCCGAATCGCTTCGCTGCGCGTGGCAAATTGGCCCGCGCGGCAATAGCCATCGAACTGATCGAGCAGATCGTCTTCCAACGAAACGGAAAAGCGAACGATATTTGGCATGATGGCACAAGGGGATGGAAAAATGTGTTTCAATCGCGATCCACACGGTGGGAGGGTAGCGTCTAGTGACTCTTAACTGCTTAAATCCTGTCAACCGTTGCTACCGGACTCTTCATTTCCAATATTTTCACAAACAATTGGAAAATAACCAGTCGTAACACTCCTCGCAAGAGGGGTAATTGGGAATTTAGTGAAAATAATTCGTTAAACTTGGCGAGATTCCGAGAAAGTCCCGTTGCGTCAAACCGCGAAGGTGGTATGCTACATTGTGAAAGTGGCGACAGACGTGGTCGCCCTCGGGGAGCGTGGGACTGAGAAACCCCGAAACCCGTGTGTTTTTTTTCTTGAGTACGCCCCGTTTAAGACGGGGCTCGTTTGGGAGTGTTTTTTGCGATGAGTAAGAAATTGTTTGTTGGCGGATTGAGTTGGGGTACGACCGATGACGGCTTACATCAGGCCTTCGAGCGTTTTGGCGAGATCGTTGAAGCCAAGGTTATCACCGATCGGGAAACTGGCCGCTCCCGCGGGTTCGGTTTTGTATCTTTCACGAATGATGAGAGTGCCGTCAATGCGGCCACGGAAATGAACGGCGCCATGCTGGACGGCCGGACGATCCGCGTCAATGAGGCGGAAAATCAAGCGCCCAAGCAACGCGGCGGCGGCGGCGGCGGACGCGGCGGTTATCGCGGCGGCGGCGGCGGACGCGGCGGACGCGGCGGTTACGACGAATAAGTTTCTTTGGGGAATATTCGACGCCATGTTCCACGGTTTCGCGGACATGGCGCCGGACGATTCTCCCGCCAAAGAAACGCGTTCGTTTTCCGTTCCGATCTTTTCCGGAAAATCCCTCTTTTGGAGAGTGGATCCCGTTCGTTTCTTGCCCCGTAGGAACCAAATTTCCACCGCAATTTCTCGGGAAAATTCCCTATTGCGGTAAATCGTCCGTGCGGAGTATAAAGACTTCTCGCCGATAGCGGCCCGAAGTCTTTTTGGTGTTTCTTGGGAGAGATGCCGCAACTGTGTCGATATCGAGCACGCTCCAATGAGGTTGATTTCCATGAATGCCGGCTTACGATCTTTCCGTTGTCTCGCTTTACTGGCGATTCTCATCCCCGCAGTTGCCGCCGCCGCCGAGAAGCGGCCTTTCACGGAAGGCAAGTTCGAAAAAGGCGAACTCCGCTACATCAACGACTTGCCCGTGCTCATCGTCGCCGGCTCGCCGGAAGAGATGGGCCGCCAAAAAGGCGCCCTCACGGGCGATATCATCCCCAAAGTCGAAGAATATCCCAAACGCCTGCTCCGCTACGTCGATTCCGATCCCAACCGGGAAAAAAACCTCCACGCCATGGCCGAAGCGCTGGCCCCGCAAATCCCCGCCGACCATCGCGCGGAAATCCGCGCCTTCGCCAAGCAGACGGGCATGCAAGGACGCTGGGACCTCGGCGTGCTGGCCAACGTGATGGTCGATATCTACCGCGGCGGCTTCGCCTGCTCCTCGATCATCGTCGATGCCGAACATTCCACCACCAAGGGGCCTTTGTTCGGCCGAAACCTCGATTTCTACACCCTCGGACTGATCGACGAATACAACCTCGTCACCGTTCACCGCCCGACCGGCAAGCACGCTTTCGCAACCATCGGCTTCCCCGGCCTTTTCGGCTGCGTCACCGGCATGAACGACGCCGGATTGGCGGTGGCCGTGCATGAAGTCTGGATGACCCGCGACAAGTCTTCGATGTACAATCCCAAGGGCGTCCCCTACACCTTCTGCTTCCGCCGCATCCTCGAAGAATGCGCCACGGTCGATGAGGCCGAAAAACTGCTCCGCTCCACCGAGCGGACCACGCTATTGAACCTCGCCGTTTGCGACCGCAAGACTTCGGCCGTGTTCGAGATGACGCCCAAAACCGTCGCCGTCCGCCGCGGCGAAGGCGGCCTGACTCTCTGCACGAACCACTTCCGCACCGCAGAACTGGCGACCATCACCTGGTGCCCCCGCTACCGCACGCTCATGCGCAGCTACAAACAACTCCCCATGAGCGTCGCCGACGTGGCCGAAAGACTCAACCAGGTGAACATGGGCAAACTGACAGTCCAGTCGATGGTCTTCGAACCCGATCCCCTGATCCTCAACCTCTCCATCGCCCCCGCCCCGGCATCCGCCCATCCCATGAAAAAGCTCGAATTGCAGCCGCTGTTCAAGCCGTGAGACGGGACAAGTTTCTAACCTGTCTTGTGATTTTTGGGTGCCGGTTCTCGGTTTTGGACGCCGCGATCAAAAGGATCTGGTTTGGCATGAGGAAGTAGCCCCCACATTTCGACTCCCTCTTCGCGGCAAAGCTCGGATATATTAGGTTAGATTCACCTTGGTAATAAGGGTTGTCAAATTCGGTTTCCGCCTGGATGATAATAAGATGTGGCATTGAACGTCAATTTGTGCTCTATGATTGCTGTTCATGCTACTTTTTCAGTAATATGAACGCCATCGGCAGAAATTCAATCAGGTCGCGGGCGATAAGGGAAACTTCGCCGAGTTCTTTGGCGGCGAGATCACCGGCGAGACCGTGGAGATGCGCCGCGAGGCGGGCGGCGTCGAAGGGGGAAACTTGCTGGCAGAGAAGCGCAAGCGTCAGGCCCGTCAGCACGTCGCCGGAACCGCCGGTGGCCATGCCGGGATTGCCGGTGGTATTCAGGGCGCGGCGTGATCCGTCGGTAATGAGCGTGCGGTGTCCCTTCAGCAATACCACCGCGTCCGACTTGGCGGCCAGATCGACGGCGGCTTGTTCGCGGGCGTCGCCTTCAAGTTTCCGGGCGATCAGCCGCGCAAATTCGCCCGGATGCGGCGTGAGTATTCGCGGACCAATGTGCGCGGAAAGAATATCCATCTGTCGCTTCGCCAGAGCGTTGAGCGCGTCGGCATCGACGACCATCGGCTTCTCGATCTCCGCGTAAAGCACGCCCACCAGTTTGTCGAGCTCCGAGGAGCGGCCCAATCCCGGGCCAAGAGCGAGCGCCGTGGCTTTTTGAGCCTCTTCGCGGAGGATTGCCAGCGCGGCGGTAGTGATGTGGCCGGCAGCATCGCACGGCAGCGGGATGGTCGTATAGCAGGGTTCGTAAGCGGCGACGGTTTCAAGGCAAACCTCGGGCACGGCCACGCGAACCAGGCCCGCTCCGCCCCGCAGCGCCGCCATCCCGGCCAGACCCGACGCCCCGCTCATCCCCCGCGAGCCGCCGATCACCAGCGCCGTGCCGAAAATGCCCTTATGAGCTTCCGGATCTCGCGGCGGAAGGATGGGAAGTGGTTCGCTCATGGTTTAATGAAGATAGGAAATTGCGTTGCGGGGAGCTATCGAGGTGAAGTCCCGCCAAAGAACCTATTTGCCATTCACCGCGATTTCCGCCCAGTACGCGGCTTCGCAGAACCAACCGCTGGGCTGATTCACCAATTCCACGTTCACGCTCTTGCCGGCGTAGGCGCTCAGGTCGATGTCCGCCGTTAGCCAAAGGTCCGGAGCGTTTTTCGCATCCACCGGCTTGCGGAACACCTCCTTGCCGTCGGCCCGCACGATCAGATCGAAATCGCCGTTCGGATCATGCCCGACGACCAGATGCAGCGTCGTCCCGGCGTTGGCGGGAACGTCGATCGTTTTCGAAAGCGTGCAGCCGGTATTCTTGTCGAGCGGATGCGTGACGAAGACATTTCTCTTCCCGCCGTACTCGGCACGCAGGCCGGGATTCATTTCTTCGCCGCAATCGCGGATCTGCCAGCCGGGCGCAAAAGCCTTGATCTGCCGCTTCACGCCGGGAAACTTGATTTTAGCCATCTCCTCTTCCGTGAAAAGGCTGTCGGCAATCGGGCCCGGCTTCCCGCTGTCTTCGTATTTGTCGGGCTTTGGATCCTGCACGGGGATCAAAAAGATTTCCTCCCCGTTCTCGACGATGATTTTCCCGCCCGAGCGGACGACAACCTGCCGCGCAAGCTTTTCGCTCACGTCGATCAGCGCGGGAAAGTTATACGCCGTGTAGCTGAAAAGTTTTTTGCGGTCGAGTTCCGCGGTAAACTTCTCCGGCAGCTTGGCGTAGCCGACGGTCGTGAAAAGGACGCCCGCCGCACTCGAAGGATTGCAGTCGGAATCCAATCCGCAGCGGCAGGCGATGGTCGGTGTCAGTTCGAGATCGCCCTTGCCGTAGAGGAGTCCGAGGACGACGTACGCGCCGTTGATCCGGCAATCGATGCCGCCATTGGTGATTCGCAATCCGCGATAGTTATCTTTACAATATTTTTCCTGGCACCGCTTCCAAGCCTTCTGCCAATCGTTCGCATCTTCGCGATGCCACGCCAGGACATCGCGGATCACCTCGGCATATTGGCTTTCGGCAGGGATGGCCCTCAAGGCGTTTTCGACGAGTTTCACCGGATCGCTTTCGAAAAAGGCCTGCCCGTAAAGCGCCCCGATGAACTGGCCGGCGTAAACTCCCTCGCCGTAGTTCATCAGCCGGCCGAATTTATTTCCCAACTCGATCGACATGTCGGGCAGGCCGGGCGCGATGAGTCCCGAATAATCGGCCTCGATCTGGTAGTCGATGTCGTTGGGGCATTTATCGAACCGCGGATGGCTCGAGTCGGGCGGCGCGATGCCGTCGCGCAAGTTCGTCCGGCCCGCGTTATTCGCGCACCACAAGGCATACCGCGAATTGGCGAAATCGATGCCCGCCTGGCGGATGCCCACCTCCAAACCATGCTCCTCCAGCGAACGCAGGAAGGTCATTTCCACATACAGATCGTCTTGATTGAATGCGTCATTAATGAGCCGGGGTTGCCATTTGGGCATTTCCGCCGCGGGGATGATCCGCCCGGCATACTTGAATTCGGTAGGCGCGCCAAGCGATACGCCGGCGATCTGGCCGATCCAGCCGCCCATCATTTTGTCGCGATACTGTTGGACCGGCAGCCGCCGGAATTGCCGTTCCGCGGCGTCGCAGACGACTGCCAAGGCAGCAACACTCAACAGCATACCACAGATCGTTGCAATCCAGGACTTCATAAGTGTCTCCTCGGACATTATATATATTGCGTCGAATTGACTGCATTGTAAGTTGCGAAGTAAAGATAGTCAATAATCGAAGGTCAGTTTATGCTGGCGGATCGGGCGTGATTCGGCTAAAATTACAAAAATTACACCGCGCCATGCCCGTACATCCCGAACCAAAAAATTACTGGGCATGTTGGAATTGCTGAACAAACCGCAACCTGCCCGCGGCACGCGCGGGCATGGCGCCGAACGAAGGCTTCTTTCGGATAAACCACGCACTACCATCGATAAGGAATCAAAACATGACCACGCTAAAACTCATCGCTGTTTCATTTGCGTTTTGCTTATGGGGTGCGATGATATTCGCCGCCGAGCCGTCCGCCCCCGCCGATTTGGAGACTTGCAACGTCCTCTGGACGACTCCCGGCAAGGACGCCGCCGATTCCATGCCGCTGGGCAACGGCGAGGTCGGAATAAATCTCTGGGTCGAGGAAAACGGCGATCTGCAATTTTACATCAGCCGCACCGACTCCCTGAGCGAAATCTCGCGGTTGGTCAAGGTCGGCAAAGTCCGCGTCTCGCTCACGCCCAATCCGTTCGCGGCGGGAACGCCCTTCAAAGAAGAACTTCGGCTGCGAGATGGCCGTTGCGAAATCACGGCGGGCGAAGGCGAGAAACAAGTCGCTTTGCGGGTCTTCGTCGATGCCGATCTGCCCGTCATCCATATCCTCGGCGAATCGGCCGCTCCGCTATCGGTGAAAGCCGCCCTCGAAACCTGGCGCACCGCCCGCCGCGTGCTGCCGCAAGCGGAAAAGTATTCCGCCTGGAGCATGCACGACGCGCCTTATGACCTCATCGAGTCAGCCGACGTTTTTCCCGCAATCGGCGGCGACGCGATTGCCATGTATCATCGCAACGAGGATTCGGTCGTCATGAAAACCATTACTCATCAAGGATTGCAGGCCGCCGCCGGCAAGACGCTCGATCCGCTTCTGCATCGCACTTTCGGCGGTTGGTTGACCGCGCCTGGTTTTAAAGCGGCGGGTGGCCACGCGCTGGAAACGCCGGCTCCGGTAAAATCCTTCGCCGTGCGAATCGCCGCGCCCTGCGCAAACCGAAACTGCCCAAGCCTGGTTGGACATGGCCGGAAAACTTGCGGCCGATTCCGCTGATGCCCAAAACGCCTCGCGCCGCACGGCAGCGTGGTGGCAGGCGTTTTGGGGCCGCTCGTGGGTGTTCGCCTCGGGCGACGGCGGCGCGGAGATTCCGGCAAACAAGCATCCGCTGCGGATCGGCGTCGATTCCAACGGCCAAAATCTCCTGCCGGGCTACTTGGGCCGGGCGGGCGTCTATGGACGCGCGTTAACCCCCGCGGAAATTGCCAATATCGTGGCGGCCGGCCGCGAGGCGGAATCGCCGATCGCGGGCGGACTGCAATCTTTCGTCGCCTCGCAAAACACGGGCCAACACGCCGAAATCGGCACCGGCAATATCGACTTCTCCCATGGACTCACGCTCGAAGCCTGGTTCAAGCCCGAAGGGAAAAAAGACGGCCGCATCTTCGACAAAATCACCGCCGGCGGAACCGACGGCTTCCTGTTCGACAATCATCCGGGCGATTCCTTGCGATTGATCGTGGGCAATCCACGCTCGCTTCGCCGCCGGGAATCCTCAAGACCGGCCAGTGGCAACACGTCGCCGCAACGGTCGATTCGGCCACCGGCGATTTGCGCATCTACCTCGACGGCAAAGTCGTCGCCCACCGGCCGGGCGACAAAATTTCACCGCTCTCCCGCGGCTACACGCTGCAACGTTACGTGCAAGCGTGCGGCGGACGCGGCCCGTTCCCCATCAAGTTCAACGGCAGCATCTTCACCGTCGAGCCGAAACCGATGGGCATGCCCTTCAGCCCCGATTTCCGGAATTGGGGCGACTGCCACTGGTGGCAGAACGTTCGCTTTCCCTACCACCCCATGCTGGCCGGCGGTGATACCGAAATGATGAATCCGCTGTTCCGCATGTACGAATCGGTGCGGCCGCTGTGCGAAGCCCGGGCACAAATCTATCACGGCGCGAAAGGATGCTATTTCCCCGAAACGATGACCGTCTGGGGAACCTATTCCAACGGCGATTACGGCTGGGATCGCACCGGGCACGAACCGAACGAAGTGTTCTGCACCTGTTGGCGCTATGCATGGAACCAAGGCCCGGAACTTGTGGCGCTTATGCTCGACCGCTGGGACTACACTCTCGATGAAAAATTTCTGAAGGAGGAAGCGCTGCCGATGGCCGAATCGGTGCTCCGCTACTTCGACACCCGCTTCAGGAAAGACGCCGCCGGCAAGATTATTCTCGATCCCACCCAAGCAGTCGAAACTTATTGTACCGGCGTCGTCAACGACGCTCCGACCGCGTCGGGTTTGTGCAACATTACTTCTCGACTGGCGGCGTTGCCGGAGAATTTGGCCACGCCCGAGCAGCGTGCCTTCTTCGCCAAGATGAAGGCCGCCTGCCCGGCGGTTCCGGTTGAGGAAGAGGAGCATGACGGAAAGAAGGTGCGCGAACTCGCGCCCGCCGAAAAATACGCCAAACAGCGGACCAACTGCGAGAATCCCGAGTTGTATGCCATCTTCCCGTTCCGCTTGTATGGCATCGGCAAGCCGGGTTTGGAGGAAGCCCGCGCCGCCTACGCGCATCGTCACAACCATCTCGACGTCGGCTGGGGTTACGACGGCGCCTGCGCCGCGCTGCTGGGCATGACTGACGAAGCCGCGCGAATCATGAAAGTGAAATGCGCCAATTCGCACCCGGCCTACCGCTGGCCCGCGACCTGGGGACCGAATTTCGATTGGCTCCCCGATCAGGATCACGGCAGCAACCTGATGGAGATGGCGCAATTAATGCTTTTGCAGTGCGACGGCGACAAAATTCTGCTTCTGCCTGCCTGGCCAAAAACCTGGGATGCCTCCTTCAAGCTTCACGCGCCGAAAAATACTACCGTTGAGTGCGTTTATCGCCGGGGTAAGATCGAAAGACTCGAGGTTACGCCGCCGGAGCGGAAGAAAGACGTGCAAGTGATGTTGGGTAGTTTATGAAGAGTGGGCACAGGTCCCGCCCGGCAAGCGGGATTTTTCGACTGCATGAGCGTCGGTTCAGCAATGGAACGTGCAATCCGGCATCAATTTTAAGGTCCCGTCCGGCAGCGGGGACCTACTTCTTGCGGTACTCGTTGGGCGAGACGCCGATGATCTTCTTGAACGCCCGCGAGAAATAGTAGGGATCGTTGTAGCCGACTTTCTGCCCGATTTCCTGCACCGATTTGCCGGTCGTTTGCAGCAATTCGCAGGCCCGTTGCATCCGCAGGCGGTTGAAATACTCCATCGGAGAGCAACCGGTGACGCGGCGAAAGACCAAAGTATAGCGGCTCACCGAAAGCTGCGCAAGCTGCGCCAATTCCGTCAGCGAGAGTTCGGCCGCCAGGTTTCGGGATACGAAATCGATCGTTTCCTGGATCTGCTGATCGACGGCCCGCTGCCGCACTTCGGCGGCGTGCATGGTTCGCTGAACCACCCCCAAGAATCGAGTCAAACCGATCGAGCCTTGCACGAGGTTGTCGTAGGTGTGGACGGCCCGCAGATATCCCCAGGTTTCCTCGAAAGCCGCCAGCAGTTCCTCGCGCTGCGAAAGATGAATCACCGGATAATCCACGCGAACACCGAACCATTGGTAATACTCCGTTGCCTGACGGCCGGTAAAGTGAATCCAGTAATTCGACCAGGGATTTTTCGCGTCGCTTCCATACCAATGTGGCATGCCGGCGGGCAGGCAGAGCATCTGGCCGGGGTGAATGATCAATTCCTGTCCCCCGACCCACAGCCAGCCGTCGCCGTCCACGCAATGAATCAGCACGTGGTCCAAACTTCCTTCAGGACGAGGGATATAGTGGCCGGCCGCGCGGCTATGATAACCGATCCGCGTCACCAAGAGATCCCGCAGCAGCGGCTGCTGCAAGGAATTGCGAATGTCTTTCGCCGGCAGTTCAATCGACCGCATGTCGGGAAAATCGCGGCGGTTTACCTCGCGGACGACCTTCACCGGCACGTCTTCCAGCCGATCGAAAACCACTCCCGCGGCTCGCAACCGCTGTTCTATCGCTTGGATATTCCGCGGATAATCTGCCATGGAGCTGCTCTCGGAATGGTACAAGCGAAGAGACGCATTTTGCCGGGACGGACCGAAGGCTGATTCACCTGCAAATTGTCCAATCCCCTTGAAAACCAGAGCCAAATATCCATTTTATCTCGAATACACACAAGAATCTAGTCGGAAAAACACGTTTTTCGCCGGTTTGCCGGGATATTCGTTGACAATCGTAAAGTCCATCTTGTTCTGTTGAAAAATCCATTGTGCCCTTTTCCATTTTGCACATAATGAATATTTGAGAGTGACGAAAAGTCGCGGTGAAGATCTGCAACTTGAAACACGATCGCGGCTGCCTCCATTTGAATCCGGCACGACGCGGATAATTCGGAATAGACCATACTTTATCTGTTTCTACGCATTCCCGAATGAGGCAATCGAAATGGGATATTATGGAGTTTGCGTTCTGATTTTCCGTCATTTGAATAATGTTTATGAATAAGGGCTTCATTCCGCTTATCTTTAGATAAGGAATCGATTATGTTCCGCAAGTCTCTTGTCGCAGTGAAACAAGACAAAACGCGCCGGACCGCATTTACGCTGGTCGAACTCCTCGTGGTCATCGCGATCATCGGCATTTTGATCGCACTTTTGCTGCCGGCCATTCAAGCGGCACGAGAAGCCGCCCGGCGCTCCCAATGCGCGAACCATTTGAAGCAGATCGGTTTGGGTGCGGATAACCACCTCGACGCCCAGAAATATTTCCCTACCGGCGGATGGGGCTGGATGTGGATGCCCGAGTATGATCGAGGTTATGGCAAGAGCCAGCCTGGAGGATGGGTTTACAGCATACTTGCCTTCATGGAATCACAATCCCTCCGAAAATTACAAGCCGGTCTGAGCACCCCCGCCAAACAAACACTATTGACGGAATTGGTGCAATCCCCGCTTAATATCATGAATTGCCCCACCCGGCGTCCTTCTGTACTGATTCCTGTAGGCCCCTATGCAAGCTCCTACTGGTATTCCTACACCGCGCCGGCAACCGTCGCCCGCGCCGACTATGCCGGCTGTGCCGGCGACGCCAAATCCGCCGGCGACCCTGCCAACACCTCCCAATACGATTATTTCGACACGGGTCCGTCGAACCTTCCGGGTGCGGCGAACTACCCTTGGTCTGATGTCGCAACCGGTGTTATTTACCAGCATAGCGCGGTGAAACCCAAGGACATTCCGGATGGACTTAGCCACACTTTTCTCGTCGGCGAAAAGTACATTCAGCCGGAATTTTATTACAACGGCCAGGATGGCGCGGACAATCAGAACATGTATATGGGCTTCGACTGGGATGTCAATCGTTGGGCGAACCGGAACGAACTGCTGTCGCGCGATCGCCAGGGTTACTCCAACTGGCCGGGCTTCGGCAGCGCGCACCCCACGGTTTGCCAGTTCGTGTTTTGCGACGGCTCGGTTCATCCGCTGAGCTTCACGGTCGATGGCGATACCTTGTCTTTTCTGGCCGCCCGAAACGATCACTATACCCCCGACGGCTCGAAATATTAAAAGAAAATCACATCCCGCGATATCACCGCGGCCGCAAGCAACGCGCTCCACAAACGAAATGAGCGATACCAGGGATTGTGCCGCAATTCTTCGATGACGGCCGTGATTATCCTCTGTGACCAAAACGCGTGTCATGCCCATGCTTGCATGGGCATGCGGCGGCTGCATTAGCCTAGCGCGGCTCGGCCGCAGCCGGTTCGTGTCTTTTCTCTAGCCCAGGCGTTCACGCCTGCGGACGCGGAATAAACTCGAATTCTTCCCATTTCCTTTCAACTCTTTCAGGGGTGTTCCCGCCGAATCAGCGTTTACTTTGGAAGGCCGAGTGTGAACGTGGCGCCGTCGCGGATGAATATCTTCGGTGCTTCACGATTTCGGCCGGATGCGGCCGTTCGCGCCGAACTCGATCGGCAAAATCGCCGGGCGTTCGCGGAAGGGCGCGGCGGGATCGCTGCCGAAGAACGTGGACCACCACCGGCCTTCTTTGTCCTTGAATAACATATTGTGCCCGCCGTGCGGGATGGCAAGGTAGCGGTCGCCGTAGGGACCATAGACTTTGTCCGACTCGGCAATCATGCAATCGTACGTGGCCGGGCCGTTATCGTGTCGGTTGAACTCGGCGCAGAGCAGGCGGTAACGGCCGTCGATCTTGACGATAAAAGCGCCCTCGAAGCCGACCTGCTCGGCATTGGCCGGTTTCAAGTGCCGCGGCTCTTCCGCCAGCCCGCTCAGGTCGTCCTTGAACCGGGCGATCATGCCGTTCTGCCAGACGAAATAGACCTTGCCGTCGTCGTCGGGGAAGAGCGAAGCGTCGATCTGTCCCGTAAGCGGCCCGTCCGCCTTGATGTCAACGTAAGGCCCCTCCGCTTTGCCGCTCGTGCTCCTGAACACGCCCGTCCCGCCGTAGTTGATGCAGTAGGTGAGCCAGAATGTGTTCTTGAAGTAGTGAATTTCCGGCGCCCAGAGCGCGTGCAAAATCGTGCCTTTCTCGTCTTTCTTCTCTTTCTGCCAGGTTGCATTCTTGGCAAAAGTCCAAACGGGACCCAGCGATTCCCACTTCTTCAGATCCTTCGATTTCCACACGCGGATTCCCCCATCGTTCGTATTCCACCAGGTCTTCGTGTCGCCCGTGGTGCCGGTCAGGTAATAACTGCCGTTGGCCCCGAGACAAACGCTCGTGTCGCGCAAGGGATAATCGAACAGCGGTTCGAGTTTCGGGAGTTTGGGCTCGCTTGAACTATCGCCCGCGCGGGACGAGCCGGTGAACGCCAAAATTGCAAGCAGGCACGTGCCCAGTCTGCAGATTCCGCTTTTCTTCATCGCTCTTTCCTCTCGTAAGGTGCGTACCCCACGCACCATGCAGCTTTAGCGTGTTTTTCTCGCAAATCCGGTGCGCGAGCACACACTCTAAACAGTTTATCCCGATTGTTGTTGAACCAACTCGATGGCCGCAAGCATATTTTCCAACGGCACATCGCCCGCGACATCATCGGAGGCGCCCCCTGCCAAAACCAAACGGATCACTTCTCGTTTTGTCATCATACAATGTCCTAGCGAATCTTTCGATAAGGACTATTCTACAGCCGCCATTGGCCGCCTGTCGATGAGATTTATCATTTGCAGGACCACTAGCGGCGAGCGTGGAAAACGGAAGAAAAGTCCTTGAGTTGAGATATTATCATTTTGATGATATAATGAATGTTTCACTTTTTAGAATGGATTATTGTTTTTCAGGAGCAGAAATCCTGCCAAACAATGCTCGCCTAGGGTAAATAACGCTCCTCGGTCAATTGGATTTATCTCATTTCGCAGTAACGACTTACGTCTAATATGTCCCGTGAAACTCCCATTGGCATCGATCTCGGCACGACCTTCTCCGCGGCATCGTATATCGATCATGCCGGTCATACCTTGATGATCCGCAATGCCGAGGGAGATATTCTTACCCCCAGCGTTGTGCTTTTCGGCGATAACGAGGTCGTGGTGGGGAAAGAAGCACGGACGGCCGCCACGGCTCGGCCCGACCTGGTGGCCGAATGGGTCAAGCGCGACATGGGTTCGCCGTTCTATACCCGGCCGATCCACGGTCAAAAACTGCCGCCCGAGGTGATTCAAGGATGCATCCTTCGCAAGTTGAAATTCGATATCCGACACACTTTAGGCAATGTCGATCGCGTCGTGGTGACCGTCCCGGCCTACTTCGACGAAGTCCGCCGCAAATGCACCGCCGACGCCGCCGAACTGGCGGGCCTGAAGATCCTCGACATCGTCAACGAACCGACTGCCGCCGCGCTGGCCTTCGGCGAAACGCTGGGCTATCTTTCGCCGGCCGGCACGCCGCAAAACGAAATGACGATCTTCGTTTACGATCTGGGCGGCGGCACCTTCGATGCCACGCTCTTGAAACTCGCGCCGGGCGATATCCGCACCATCGCCACCGACGGCGACGTGATGCTCGGCGGACACGATTGGGACCTGCGGATGGCCGACTTCGCCGCCGAGGCTTTCCAAAAGCAGCACGGCCTCGATCCGCGAAAAGACCCCGCCGCCATGAATCGCACCCTCTCCGCCGTGATCGAAGCGAAACACACGCTCAGCGCCCGCGTCCGCGCGACGATTCGCGTGGAAATGGCCGGCCGCTCCAGCGAAGTCCACGTCGCGCGCGAACTGTTCGAGGAGATGACCGCCGACCTGCTCGAACGCACCGCCTATACCACGCGGCAGTTGCTCGCCGCCGCCGACATGCAGTGGAAAAACATCGACCGGTTGCTGCTGGTCGGCGGATCGACGCGGATGCCGATGGTCGTCGATCTGCTGCGGCAAATGAGCGGCCTCGAACCCGATCATACCGTCAATCCCGACGAGGCCGTCGCCCGCGGCGCCGCGCTTTACGCGGCCTATCTGCTGGCCAAGGAAGGCGGCACGGGCCAGGAAACGAATCTCCAAATCACGAACGTCAATTCGCATAGCCTGGGCGTGGAGGGGATCGATCCCGAAACCCTGCGGAAGAAAAACGTGGTGCTCATCCCCCGCAACACCCCCCTGCCCGCCAAAATGACCGAGCGTTTCACGACCAAGTCGGACGGCCAGCGCTCGATCGTGCTCCAAGTCCTCGAGGGCGAGAGCACGTTTCCCGGCGAATGCACCGCCATCGGACGCACCGTGATCCGCGACCTGCCCGCCGGACTCGTCAAAGGCTGGCCCATCGACGTCACCTTCGAATACGGCAGCAACGGCCGGCTCAACGTCCATGCCGTGGTGCCGGGCACCAATCATGAGGCAACGTTGGATTTGGAGCGCGCCTCCGGCATCTCGCGCGAGGGCATCGAACACTGGAAAAAGCCCATCGCCGCCGCCGCCGGCTTCGACTCCTTCGAGTCCATGATTCAGGACGTGCTGGGCCTCATCGCCCCCTTTGATTCGCCTGCCGACAGCGCCAACACTCCCGCTCGTCCTTCGGATGAATGCCCGTCTAAAAACTCCCCTCACCCTTTGGGAGAAGACCCGTCTAAAAACTCCCCTCGCCCTTTGGGAGAGGGGCAGGGGGTGAGGGCGGATGATGCCACTCCATCGGATATGGCAAAGGAAATGTTCATGCCCGTCGAGATTCCAGCACCTGCAACTTCGCCGGCCAATCCCCCGGATTCGCTCATCCCCCAGCGCAAGCCCGGCGCTTCGGCAATGCGAACTTTCGCCGCCAAGCCGCCGTCCGTGGCCGAGGCGTCGCCTCTCTGGGAGGAAGAAAAGAATATCCCCGTGGAAAGAACCGTCGCATTCGTTTCGGGCAAGCAAACCGGGCGGCCGCCTCCCCCACACGCGTCGTTTTCACGCATCTTGTTCAACGTGATCGGCTATACACTATTTTCCGCATCCGGCCTGGCGATAGGATATGTGATATTGCATTATATTATGCCCGATAAATTCAAATGGCCGTGGTAAGATAAAAACATGTTCCAAGAAAATATCCCCGCCGTCGGCATCGACCTGGGCACGACCTTTTCGGCCGTGGCAAAGCTCGATGAGCGCGGCTTGCCCCTCACGCTGGTGAATGCCGAGGGCGACCATCTCACGCCCAGCGTCGTGCTTTTCGACGGCGACGACGTGGTCGTCGGCAAGGAAGCCTTGAAGGCGCTCGCCGTCGAAGCCAATTGCGTGGCCGAATGCTCGAAGCGCGACGTCGGCCATCGGGCGTTTCACAAGACACTGCAAGGCAAGCAGTATCCGCCCGAGGTGATCGAGGCCTTCATCCTCGACAAACTCCGCCGCGACGCCCAACGCCAAATCGGGCCGTTCACCAAAGTCGTCATCACCGTCCCGGCCTATTTCGACGAAGTCCGCCGCAAAGCCACCCAAGACGCCGGCTACATGGCGGGCTTCGAGGTGCTGGACATCATCAACGAGCCGACCGCCGCCGCCGTGTCCTTCGGTTTTCAGCAGGGGTATCTTAACGAGGAAGGCAGTTCCTCCGAACCGCAGCACATTTTGGTGTACGATTTGGGCGGCGGCACGTTCGACGTCACCGTGATGGAAATCCGCGGCACCGATTTCATCGCCCTGGCCACCGACGGCGACGTCCGCCTCGGCGGCTACGACTGGGACCAGCGGCTGGTCGATCTCGTGGCCGAGTCGTTCCTGCGGCGGCACAAGTTCGATCCCCGCGAGGATCCCGTCGCGGCCGGCAAGCTGTGGCGCGAATGCGAAGACGCCAAACGCACACTTTCCGCCCGCGCAAAGGCCGCCGTGGCCTGCGACCACAAGGGCCTCTCCGAGAGAATCGAAGTCTCGCGGCAGCAGTTCGAGGATGCCACGCTCGACCTCTTGGACCGCACCCGCTTCACCACCGTGCAAAGCTTGAACGCCGCCGGCTTGGACTGGTCCGACATCGATCGACTGCTCCTCGTCGGCGGATCGACCCGCATGCCGATGGTCCATGCGATGCTCAAACAACTCTCGGGCATGGAACCCGACGCTTCGGTCGCCGCCGATGAAGCCGTGGCCTTGGGCGCTTCCTTGCAAGCGGGCCTGATCCTCGCCCAAAAGCAAAGCAAGCCGCCGATCTTCACCATCAAGAACGTCAACTCGCACAGCCTGGGCGTCGTGGGCGTCGATCCGCTCACCGGCCGCCGCCGCAACGGCACCCTCATCCCCCGCAACACGCCCCTGCCGGTGACCGCCAAGCGGACCTTCAGAACGCGGAAGGAGAACCAGCGCTCGATCCTCGTGCAGATCGTCGAGGGCGAAAGTCCCTCCGCCGACGACTGCACGCACATCGGCAAGTGCTCGGTGCGGCATCTGCCCGAAAATCTGCCGGCCCAGTCGCCCGTGGACGTGCTCTTCCACTACGAACCCAACGGCCGCTTGAAAGTCCGCGTCGTCGTGCCCGGCGCCGACCGCCAAATCGCCACCGAAATCGTCCGCGAAAACAGCCTCGCCAAAGAACATCTCGACGGCTGGCGAAAATTCATCTGCGGACTCGAACCCACCAATTACCGGTAAAGTATCGGACGGCTCGTTTAACAGCCGGTTGAAAAAGTCTTCGGGTGCCATGCTCACGCTTGCGTGAGCATGTGAAATCGCGGAAAAAACATGCCCACGGCCTGCGTGGGCAATGGCGCCCACGATAAATTGTCCCCCTTTTCAACAGGCTGTTGGCCCGCAGCGTGCCCCGACCGAAGGTCGGTCGGCTACGCCACGGAAGCCCCCCATATTCCCCACAGTTTGCCGCATCGATATAATGGTGTCACCATCCACTCGGGTTTACGCCCGCTTCCATTTTCCCCTTTAACGGAGCCTCTGCCATGAAACGCCGCGAAATGTTGCTGACCACCGGGGCCGCCCTCTTGGGACTGTCCGCATTTCCCTTGCGCTGGACCGCGGCTGACGAGAAGAAAAAGTCCAAAATCCTCTACTTCACCAAGAGCGCGGGCTTCGTGCATTCGGTAGTCAATCGCAATGGCGAGCCGTTGGCGTTCTCCGAAAAGATCCTCACCGAACTCGGTGAAAAGAACGGCTTCGAAGTCGTCTGCAGCCAGGACGCCGGCGTCTTCGACGGCGACCTGGGCCAATTCGATCTGTTCGCCTTCTACACCACCGGCGATCCGCTCGACGAAACGCAGAAGAAAAAATTCCTCGACGCCGTTGCCGCCGGCAAGCCCTTCGTCGGCATCCACTCCGCCACCGACACCTTCCATAGCAAGAAAGAGATCGATCCGTATATCGCCATGATCGGCGGAGAATTCCTGACCCACGGCGAGCAGCAAGAGGCGATGATGAAAGTCGTCTCGCCGCATTTCCCCGGCGTGAAAGACCTCGGCAAAGGCTTCAAAATGAAAGACGAATGGTACGTCAACAAGAATTATGCCAAGGACATGCACGTGGTCCTGCTGCAGGAGACCAAGGGCATGAAGGGCGAGATGTACCACCGCCCCGACTTCCCCGCCACCTGGGCGAAAATGTCCGGCAAAGGCCGCGTCTTCTACACCTCGATGGGCCATCGCGAAGACGTCTGGGAAAATAAAAAATTCCAAGACGTCCTGCTCGGCGGAATATCATGGGCGCTGGGCAACGCGGAAGCCGACATCAAGCCCAATCTCGCCGAAGTCGCCCCGCACGCAAATGGGTAGATCGCAACGCGGAGGCCGCGGAGAACAACTATGAAATATGCGATATGAGGAAGGGAAATTCGATTCCTGTTTATTGATAATCGCCGGGTGGCTTAATAATTTCTCATTTATCCTTCGTCAGTCCGACTTCATTTTCTATTCGTCCGCGTAAACCTGCGTGCTCTCCTCCTTCAACACCGGGCTTTGCATCTCGTCGGTCTTGAGCTGGAAGCGGACGTGGAGATCGCCGGGACGGGCGCCTTTGACGCGCAGATGGTAGGTCGCTTCGGCCTTGGGAGCCAGCCGGGCGAGGCCCTCGAAGATCACGCTGTTGCCTTGCACGCCGTAGCGCGTGGGACCGTCGGCCGAGAGCGGCTGCATCTCCGGCGGAAGCGTGGCCAGCAGTTGCACGTTGCTGGCAGCCTTCGAGCCTTGATTCACCACCTGCACCTCGTAAGTCGTCTCGCCGCCGACTTCGATCGGATCGACGCTGTCGGCCACGTGGAACGACACCGCCGCGATGCCTTCCACCACCACCGGCTGCTCCTTCTCAACCGCCTGCACCCGTTGCGCCGCGCCGCGGAGCTTGATGCTCTGCTGGCCGGACTCGACCGGCAGGGTGACCAGTTCGACGGTGCCGGTCTCGCGCGTGGGAAGTTGTTCGAGCCGCCAATAAACGGCGCGGCTCGCTTCGTCGTAATGGCCTTGATTGTTCGCGCTGACGAACTTCATGCCCGCCGGCAAATATGCGGCCAATTCCACGCCCTGCGCGGCGGCCGTGCCGGGATTCGAAACCGAAAGCTGATAGGTCGCCTGCCGCTCGAGATAGCGTTTTTTCGGGCCTTCCACGGCAATGTCGAGCTTCGGCGCAACCACTTCCAATTGCAGGCGGTCCTCCTTCCGCAGATTGCCGTCCGCACGCACCGAAAGCAAATTCGTGACCTGGCCGGCCGCCGCGGCGGTAAGCTCCAGATCCAACTTTTTGCTTTCGCCGGGCTGCAAGGCGCCGATGTTGTATTCCAACTCGCTCCCGGCGGGATGCTGCAAGCCGGCCGGCAGATGCTCTTCCAACACCACGCCCGTCGCCACGCCGCTGCCGGGATTCGTCACCGTGATCTGCATGTTGATCTTCTCGCCGATCAACGCCTGCGCCGGCGCCGTCGTTTGCACGGCAATATCCGGCCGGGTGCAAACCGATTTCGCCGAGGCGTCGGCCCCGAAATGCACCGTCGCCACGCTGCCGATCTCGCCTTCGGCCGTCGGCATGAGCTCCATCTCGACCGCCGATTCCTCGCCCGGCCGGAGCGTGCCGATGGTCCAAACGATTTCGCCGCGCGTGCCTTGCGACGCCCGCGGATTGGTGTTCAGCAACCGCGTCCCCTTGGGGACCATGTCGCGAACCTCGACCTGCCCGGCCGGTATCGAACCGGTGTTCCGCACGATCGTCTTGAACGTCGCCGGACGGCCCACTTGAATCTCCGGCGGCGCGATTTTTTGAATCAGCACTTGCGGGCTTTGCGGCCCTTCAAGCTGCTTCGACCCCGGCTGGCCCGTCCCTTCAGCGGCCGGATTGCTTTGAGCCGCCGGATTGAGTTGCCCGGTGGGAGCAGCCGGAATGATCGAATGATAGGGAATGCCGGCATTGTTCGTGTCGGCGGCGTTGTCGGGCAAGGTTGCATTGACAACGCCGTTGGCGGCCGGCGGATTGACGGCCGAAGTGCGCAGCGCCCTCACGCCCGGCGGATTCAATCGCTTTGCCGGCGGATTTCCGCCCCTTGGCGAAGGCATCGCCGCCGGCTCGCCGAACGGATCGGCCTTGAAGGGCGCCGGCTCCTCGTTTTCCGAAACGGCCGGAGAGGACGAATTGCCATTGCCCAGATAACGCTCGTCGGCACTCGGAGTGGATTTTGCCCCCGTCGGCGCATTGCGATCGGCCGGTTGCCGCGTGGCCGGAGGAGCCAAAAGCGATGGTCCCTCCGCGGCCGCGGCCTCCCCGGCTGCCGAAGTATCGACCGCCGCGATTTCATGCAAAGGCGGTTCGATCTCCCCCGCATCCGGAATCGTATCGGTCGCCGGCTGCGCCTGGTCGGGCGCCGGAACCATGGCATCCGAACTGGGTTGCAACGGCGGATTGCGCAGCGGATTGCTCGCCGTCGCCGCCTCGTTGCCGCCACGCTGAGCATAAGCCACGGCAATCCCGCCCAAGATCACCAAAACCCCCAAAACTCCGATGCGGAAACAATAACGTTTCATGGGAAATCCCCAATTAAAGACCAGCCGTTTCGTGAAAAGTAGGCAAACTCGCAAGCCGGCCAGCACGATTTTTGCACCATGCTCCGACAATTGGGCCGCTAAGTACCAAAAAACCGCCCCTGCGCGAAGCCCAGTTTTCATGTTTCCAAGTCCTGCGGAAATGACTTTGACAATGCCACCATTTTCTAATAGAATGAACAATCCTATAGAGGGGTAGATGTGAAATGGGAAGAGGCGGATCTATTTGGAATTATGCGTATATAATTCAAATCACGATGCGACAATCTTCTATTTTGTTTATATTGCCTAATATCGCGATTATTCCTCTTTATTTTCAGGGCATCTGAACGATGAGCGACACCCCGGAAAAATTGATCTTCGCATTGCAAAAGAACATCGCCCGGGTGGTGCTGGGGAAAGACGACGTCATCCGCCTGGCCGTAGTAGCCTTGCTGGCCGGCGAACACGTGCTGCTGGAAGACGTGCCCGGCGTGGGCAAAACGCTGATGGGCAAGGCGTTGGCCCGCAGCCTCTCCGGCGATTTCCACCGCATCCAATTCACGCCCGACCTTTTGCCGTCCGACATCACCGGCAGCAGCATCTTCAACACCCGGACGCAGGAATTTTCGTTCAGCCGGGGGCCGATTTTCACCAACATCGTGCTGGCCGACGAAATCAACCGCGCCACGCCCCGCACCCAGAGCGCGCTGTTGGAAGCCATGAGCGAGCGGCAGGTCTCGGTCGATGGCCACACCAATCCCCTGCCCCGGCCGTTCATGGTCATCGCCACGCAAAACCCGGCCGAATTCGAGGGCACCTATCCGCTGCCGGAAAGCCAGCTCGACCGTTTCTTGCTCCGCATTCCGGTGGGCTATCCCGCGCGCGACGTGGAAATGCAGGTGCTCGCCAGCCATCGCGAAGGCGAGCCGGTCGAGACGCTCGATCCGGTGCTGGCCTGCGATCAGATCGTCGATCTGCAAACCGAGGTCCGCCGCGTGGCGGTTGACGAGTCCATCAACTTTTACTTGCTCGATATCGTCGAAGCCACCCGCCGCTGCGGCGAACTGCACGTGGGCGTCAGTCCCCGCGGCGCGCTCGCGCTCTATCGCGCCGCCCAAGCCGCGGCGCTCGTGGCCGGCCGGCGCTACGTCGTGCCCGACGACGTCAAAAATCTGGCCGTCCCGGTGCTGGCCCATCGCGTCATCAGCAAAGGCTATCTCCACGGCGGCCAGCGCGAAGCCGTCGAATCGCTCATCGAACGCCTGGTCGAAGAAGTAACCGTGCCGGGTTGACGTCGTCCGCCACTATCCTGAAACCTGACGATGGAACACACGATGAAACGCATAACCGTTCATGGGCCAGTGACTAAAGTAGGAGGCACACTCCGTGTGCCGTCCGCGGAAAACAGTGACTTGTTGCTTAACGGCATTCGATGTCTGCCTATATCGTTTCGGGTGCGGTTATGGCACACGGAGTGTGCCTACAACCTTGCGAACTGTGAACGGGTGTGGAAACGCGGATTGACTCTCATGTTGGTGATCGCGATTGCCGCTCTTCTTTTTGTATGGCTGCCGGCCGCTGCCGCGCAAGAAACCATTTCTCTCTCCGGCCCTTGGGCTTTCCGGCTCGATCCGCAAGACCACGGCCTTGAAGAAAAGTGGCAAAGCTCAACTCTACCCGACAAAATCGACCTGCCCGGCGCTCTGCAATCCCAAGGCTATGGCGACGAAATCTCCGCCGATACGAAATGGACCTGCGGCATCCTCGCCAATCCCTGGCAGAATTTCCCGCAATTCGAGAAATATCGCCGGCCGGGCAATATCAAGGTCCCTTGCTGGCTCCAGCCCGACCGGCATTACGTCGGCGCCGCATGGTATCAGCGCGAAATCGAAATCCCCGCCGACTGGAAAGAAAAATGCGTCACGCTGTTTCTCGAACGCCCGCATTGGGAAACGCGCGCGTGGCTCGACGGCAAGGAAATCGGCCGCAATGAAAGCCTCTCGGCGCCGCACCGCTACGATCTCCGCTATCTTTCGCCCGGCAAGCACACACTGTCGATCCGCGTCGATAATCGGCTATTGGTCGATGTCGGCAAAGACGCCCACAGCGTGACCGACCAGACCCAAGGCAATTGGAACGGCATCGTCGGCCGCATCGAGCTTCAGCCGCACGATCCGATCTGGATCGAAAGCCAGGCGATCTATCCGAAAAACGACGGCACGGTCCGCGTGAAGCTGAAAATCCGCAACGAACTGTTCGATCCCGTCGCCGGCTCCATTCGCACCGCCATCTGGCGCGAAAATGAAATGCTCGGCGAAGGAACCATCGAGCTCGAACTGCCGCGCGGAACTCGGCCCGACGGCAGCCACATTCTCTACGCGAACGTCGAGAAGGAAATTACGATCAAGCTCGATCGGCCGCCGACACTCTGGAGCGAGTTCAATCCCGAAATCTATCGGGCCGAATCCAAGTTGGAAGCCACGACCCGCGCGCATTACGCCGACACCGCGAACTCCACCTTCGGCTTCCGCGAGCTCGCCACGCAAGGCACCCAGTTCACGCTTAACGGAAAAAAGACCTTCTTCCGCGGCACGTTGGAATGCTGCATCTTCCCGCTCACCGGCTATCCGCCGACCGATGTCGCGTCGTGGCGGCGGATCATCCGCATCGCCAAGCGCACGGACTGAACCTGATTCGCTTCCACTCGTGGTGCCCCCCCGAGGCCGCGTTCACCGCCGCCGACGAGTTGGGCTTCTATTATCAAGTCGAATGCGCCGCCTGGACGGCGGTCGGCGACGGCCGCCCCATCGACAAGTGGCTCTACGACGAAGCCGACCGCATCCTCGCGGCCTACGGCAACCACCCGTCGTTCATGCTCATGCCCTACGGCAACGAACCCTCGGGCGAGCACCACCGCCGGTATCTCGCCGCCTGGGTCGAACACTGCAAGAACCAGGACAATCGCCGGCTCTATACGAGTGCCGCGGCCTGGCCGCAGATCGCCGAAAACCAATTTCACGTCTGCTTCGAGCCGCGCGTCCACGGCGGCCCGCAATCGCGGATCAACGCCCTGCCGCCCGAAACGCGGACCGACTATCGCCAATTCATCCAGGCGCGAACCGTGCCGGTCATCAGCCACGAAATCGGCCAGTGGTGCGTCTTCCCGAACTTCGACGAGATCCCGAAGTACACCGGCAAACTCAAGCCCAAGAATTTCGAGATCTTCCGCGACGTGCTCGCCGAGCATCATCTCGCCGATCGCGCGAAAGACTTTCTCATGGCGTCCGGCAAGCTGCAAACGCTCTGCTACAAGGAGGAAATCGAATCGGCCCTCCGCACGCCCGGCATGGGCGGATTCGAACTGCTCGACCTGCACGACTTTCCCGGCCAGGGCACCGCGCTGGTCGGCGTGCTCGATCCGTTTTGGGACGCGAAAGGCTACGTGACCGCCGCCGAATACTCCCGCTTCTGCAATCGCACCGTGCCCTTGGCGCGGATGAGCAAGCGCGTGTTCACCACCGACGAGCCGTTCGCCGCTGACCTCGAAGTCGCCCATTTCGGGCCGAAACCGCTCGAAAAAACCGTGCCCGCCTGGAAAATCACCGATGCCGCCGGCCAATCGCTCGTTTCCGGCAAACTGCCCGCGAAGGATATTCCCATCGATAACGGCATCGCGCTGGCGCGGTGCATGTCGCTCTGAAATCGCTCCCCGCCCCGGCGCGATACAAGTTCGTCGTCGGCCTCGAAGGCACGCCGTTCGAAAACGACTGGGATTTCTGGGTCTATCCGCCGCAAATCGAGACGTCGCCGCCGCCTGAAATCACCGTCACGCGCGAATTGAACGAAACGGCTTTGGCAAAACTCGATGCCGGCGGCAATGTGCTGCTTTTGATTCCGCCCGGCAAGGTCAAGGGCGACCATCGCGGCAAGGTGCCAATGACCTTCGCGAGCATCTTCTGGAACACGGCGCTCTTCCCCGGCATGCCCTGCACGCTGGGCATCCTTTGCGATCCGCGGAATCCCGCGCTGGCCGAGTTTCCCACCGCGTACCACAGCGATTGGCAGTGGTGGTATCTGATCCACGAGGCCGCCCCCATGATCCTCGACGACCTGCCGCCGGAACTCAAGCCCACCATCTATGTGATCGACGATTGGTTCACCAGCCGCCGCCTGGGTCTGCTCTTCGAAGCGAAAATCGGTCGCGGGAAGATCATGGCGTGCAGCATCGATCTCAATCGCGAAATCGAAAAAAATCCCGTCGCCCGGCAACTGCTGCACAGCCTCTTCGATTACATGACCGGCCCGCGATTCCAGCCGCAAGTCGAACTAAAGCCGGAACAAGTCCAGGGCCTGTTCGCCACTCCGTCGGCCCTCGAGCGGCTCGGCGGCCGCGTTGTCGGGGCCGACAGCTTCGAGCCCGGCTATGAACCGCAAAAAGCGATCGACGGCGATCCGTCCACCTTCTGGCACACGCCGTGGACCGCCGCAAAACCAGGCCATCCGCACGAGATTCGCGTCGAGTTCGAAGAGCCGGTGCGGCTCAAAGGCGTGACGCTCCTCTTCCGCCAGGACGGCAATCCCAACGGCTGGATCAAGGATTATTCCGCCTCCGTGAGCGCCGACGGCAAAGACTGGAGCCAACCGGTCGCCGAAGGCTCGTTCACGCGCGACGCGAATCTGAAAACGGTTCTCTTCGCCGCGCCGGTTCGGGCAAAGTTCATCCGGCTAACGGCAAAATCCGGCTTTGGCGGCGACCCCTTCACCTCGCTTGCCGAATTGGATGTGATTCCGGCAAAGTAATAACACCCCCTTACTCCTTCCCCCTTCCTCCTTCCCCCCGCCCCTTTTTGCGGTATCATCGACCGCATGAAAGACACCGAAAAAAACCCCAAAACTCCGGAAACGCGCCTTGACCCGCCTGCCGAGGTGCTGATTATCGACAACGACCAGTCGCACGCCGAAACGGTGGCCGAAAGCCTCGAGCGGATCGGCTGCCATTGCCGGGTGGCGACCTCCGGCTCGCGCGCGGAGTCATCCGGCAAACCCCCTTCGACGTCATCGTTACCGACTTGGTAATGAACGACATCGACGGGTTCGGCATCCTCGACCTCGCCAAGTCGGAGCAGCCCGACGCCGAAGTCATTCTCATTACCGGCCACGGCACGATCCCCTCCGCAGTCTCGGCAATGCAGCGCGGAGCGTTTAACTATCTCCTCAAGCCCATCGACATCGCCCAGCTTCGGGCGAGCACCGAAAGGGCGGCCGAAATCGCCCGGCTCCGGCGGACCAACTTCGAGCTCAACCGCCGGCTCGACGAGAAATACGGCTTCGAGGGCGTGGTCGGCGACAGCCCGCTGATGCGCAACGTCATCGAAAAACTCAAACGCATCGCCCCCACGCACGCCAGCGTGCTCATCCAAGGCGCGACCGGCACGGGCAAGGAACTGGTCGCGGAGTCGATCCACCAGAACAGCCCCCGAAAAAACAAGCCCTTCGTCGCGCTCAACTGCGCCGCCCTCTCGGAAAATATTCTCGAGAGCGAACTGTTCGGGCATGTGAAAGGAGCGTTCACCGATGCCTCGACCGACCGCGTCGGCAAGTTCGAGTACGCCCACGGCGGCACCATGTTCCTCGACGAAGTCGGCGATATGCCGCTGGCCACGCAGATCAAACTCCTCCGGGTGATCGAAAACGGCGAGATTACCCGCGTCGGCTCCAACTCGCCCATCAAGGTCAACGTCCGCATCCTCTCCGCCACCAATTGCAATCTCGAGGAAGCAATCGAACAGGGCACGTTCCGCAGCGACTTGTACCACCGGCTCAAGGTCGTCACCATCCGCCTGCCGACGCTCCGCGAACGGAGCCAGGACATTCCGATCCTGATCGACTATTTTATCAAGCAATTCACCACCGCCACGGCAAACAAGTCAAAGGCATGTCGGCGGCCGCGGGCCAAAAAACTCCTTGCATTCGATTGGCCGGGCAACGTCCGTCAGCTTCGCAACGTGGTCGAGAGCATGGTGGTGGTCGATTACGACGGCCTCTTGGATCTCGACGACCTGCCCGAAGAACTGGGTGACGGCGCGCCCCCGCCGGCCGAGAGTTCCCCCGCCTCGCTCACGGCCATGGTCGGCAAGCCGCTCGAGGAACTCGAAAAACTCTTCATCACCGAAACCCTCCGCTTCACCGCCGGCAACCGCGAAGAAGCCGCGAACATGCTGGGAATCGGCGAGCGGACGCTATATCGGAAAATCAAGGAGTACGGGATCTGAAAGCATGAAATGAAAACGAACATCGGTCGCGTCCTATTGGTTCTATCTTGCTTGGTGTTGATATCCTGGGCGATACCGGCAACATGCTTGTTGGGTTGCCGACGCCACTGACCTTGTCAACCATGCTGGAAATCCTTATCTTATGAAGAGGTGATTTTGTTCGTCGAGAAAGATGCTTGTCGAATGGCCCGCGGAACTCGGCCGTAGCGATGGAAAACGCCCGGAGGGCAAGGAATAATGAACGGTTCCCAGTTGGCAGAACATGTTAGGGCATACGGCCGCCCAGACCTGATTCCTTTGACGGGCGAACCGACTTCCTCTCATATCGAATACCTTGATCTGCTCCAGAATCGTTCATCATCGGCATTATTGCCGGAGGCGGTAGCTGAATTCCAGGGAGCCCGAGTCCTGTATCTTGTGGGTGACACCGCTGCTCAAGCTGCCTGCAACCGAGACAGTGACGCGGTCCGAAAACTTCAGAAATTGCTGGCAAATCGAAATGAACAGGCCTGTCTTGGAATCGTTCGCCCTGGCTCACTCGATATATATCCTATCAATCTCGACAGAAAGCAACTTGAAAAAGCAACTCCGTTAGTCATCCAACAATCCGCGACCGACGCACCCACTTTTTTTCAGAGTTTAGCTGGGGGAACTGTTTCTTAAAGGGCCAGCCCAAGGTTGCGGATTACGTTTTTCAGGAAATACATAACCTACTGGGTAAGGCTTCTGACGATTTAGTCGGAACGATACCCCTTGGACGTGCTTTCAGTAACGGGCCGTGCGCTTTTCTTTCGCTTTTGATTGGATCGGCACATCATCCTTAGATCGGAACTTCATGAAATATGTCCTTTTGCTCAACATTCAAAGATCGTTTCTCAAATACGGAAAAAGCGGCGGCAACATCGACTTGGCTCATGAAACATTCAACGGCTATTTCCTGCCGCTTGCACTTGCTTTACCGGACGAGGTCGAAGCGGAAGATCGTCGTAAGGCATATGGCAAACTGTATCGCAAATTGGGTAAAGACACGCAGCAAGATATTTTTCAACATTTACAGGCTATTCTTCGTGGTTGGGAATCGCATGGCAAGTCATTTCAACAGCGAATCGACTGGAATGATTTTGACTTCGCGACATTTCCATCGGCGTACTCAGCGAAGTCGACGAAACTTTCAGCCGCCAATGGGACGAAGAGCATGCAACCAAAACGAGCGTTTATTATACGCCGAAGAATATTGCACGATGCCTTGTGGATGAAGTTTTCGGCAGCCTCGAAAATCCAGCAGACGCCAAAGTATTGGACAGTTCCTGCGGGGCGGGGATATTTTCCGGTCCTCGCTTTTCGAAGTCCTTGTGGCTCGCTGGAATAGAGATGGTCATCGACCGAACACGCGTACGATCCAGCATATTCTCTATCATCAAATACGCGGCTTCGATGTCAGCGAATCAGCATTACGGTTGGCAGCGCCTGCGCTTTACATTACCGCTATTGAACTCAATGGATCCCCCCGGCCGCCCAAAAGTCTAAAGTTTCCTAAAAGCCTGCAAGGGCAAGTATTATTCAACTTCGGGCCGAATGACGCCAAAAGCCGGAAAGGATTTATTCTCGGGAGTCTGGCCCGGATGTGCCCGAAGATTTCAATGGATATTTTGATGTTGTCGTGGGAAATCCACCTTGGACTCGCCTACGCACAACAAAAAATAAGAACGATAAAGATGATCAAGCCGAAAAAGACAAAAGTGACGGCTTTGAACAATGAATTCACGGCCATTACTCGACGAGTTCTGATGTCTCGCCAGCTTAACGATCTTGCTGGAAGTTATACTAATCCGGACAACAATCCCGACTTACCTTTCATTTGGCGAGCGACAGAATGGGCGAAGCCAGGAGGGATCATCGCAATGGCTTTGCCTGGTCGCATACTTCTTAAACAAACCGATCAGGGTAAATCTGCACGCACCGCGTTAATTCGGGGTCTGAAAATAACGGGAATCATTAATGGATCCAACCTTTCCGATACGAATGTTTGGCCAAAAATGAACCAACCTTTTATGCTTTTTTTCGCTCGCAACGAAATTCCGTTATCTAAACACTATTTTTACTTTGCGACACCTGTACTTGAACATTCTTTGAACGATCGCGGTCTTTTTCGTCTTGATTATCAATCAGCGGAACCGATTGATGCTGATTCTGTTGTGGAAAATCCATGGCTGTTAAAAACACTTTCTGTCGGAACAGTGCTGGATGTGAACATGATGGACAGCCTAAAATCACAGAAATGGAAAACAATCTCTAATTTCTGGAAGCTTCCGTTACTTTATACAGGT
>CAVQKP010000002.1:0-116309 GCA_963713065.1 Pirellulales bacterium
TCCGCTCCCTCGCCGAAGGTGTAGGCGTCGCTCGCCGGGTCCGCCAGGCCCGACCCGTCGTCCGTCGCCGTGTAGCTGTACGTCGAGGTGCGGTCCCGAGGTTGTACCAGCCGCTGGCCGCCGGAGCGATGTCCAGGCTGCCCAAGATCGTCGGCGGCGTGAGGTCCACGCTAACCGCCGGGTCGTTGGTCTCGCTCGCCGCGTTCCCCGCCACGTCCATGACCGTGAAAGTATGCGTTTGATCCGCTCCCTCGCCGAAGGTGTAGGCTGGCCGGCCGGGTCCACCAGGCCTGATCCGTCGTCCGTCGCCGTGTAGCTGTACGTCGGCGCGCCCGTTCCGAGGTTATACCAGCCGCTCAGTGCCGGGGCGATGTCCAGGCTACCCGTTATCGTTGGCGGCGTGAGGTCCACGCTCACCGCTGGATCGTTGGTCACGCTCGTGGCATTCCCCGCCACGTCGGAGACCGTGAAAGTGTGCGTTTGATCCGCCCCCTCGCCAAACGTGTAGGCGTCGCCGGCCGGGTCCGCCAGGCCCGACCCGTCGTCCGTCGCCGTGTAGCTGTACGTCGGGCGCCGGTTGACAGGTTGTACCAGCCGCTCAATGCCGGAGCGATGTCCAGGTTGCCCAAGATCGTCGGCGGCGTGAGGTCCACGCTCACCGCCGGATCGTTGGTCGCGCTCGTGGCGTTCCCCGCCACGTCCATGACCGTGAAAGTATGCGTTTGATCCGCTCCCTCGCCGAAGGTGTAGGCGTCGCCGGCCGGGTCCGCCAGGCCCGATCCGTCGTCCGTCGCCGTGTAGCTGTACGTCGGCGCGCCCGTTCCGAGGTTATACCAGCCGCTCAGTGCCGGGGCGATGTCCAGGCTACCCGTTATCGTTGGCGGCGTGAGGTCCACGCTCACCGCTGGATCGTTGGTCACGCTCGTGGCATTCCCCGCCACGTCGGAGACCGTGAAAGTGTGCGTTTGATCCGCCCCCTCGCCAAACGTGTAGGCGTCGCCGGCCGGGTCCGCCAGGCCCGACCCGTCGTCCGTCGCCGTGTAGCTGTACGTCGGGCGCCGGTTGACAGGTTGTACCAGCCGCTCAATGCCGGAGCGATGTCCAGGCTACCCGTATCGTCGGCGGCGTGAGGTCCACGCTCACCGCCGGATCGTTGGTCACGCTCGCCTCGTTCCCCGCCACGTCCATGACCGTGAAAGTGTGCGTTTGATCCGCTCCCTCGCCGAAGGTGTAGGCGTCGCCGGCCGGGTCCGCCAGGCCCGATCCGTCGTCCGTCGCCGTGTAGCTGTATGTCGGCTGCCCCGGTTCCGAGGTTGTACCAGCCGCTCGCCGCCGGGCCGATGTCCAGGTTGCCCAGGTATCGTTGGCGGCGTGAGGTCCACGCTCACCGCTGGATCGTTGGTCACGCTCGTGGCATTCCCCGCCACGTCGGAGACCGTGAAAGTGTGCGTTTGATCCGCCCCCTCGCCAAACGTGTAGGCGTCGCCGGCCGGGTCCGCCAGGCCCGATCCGTCGTCCGTCGCCGTGTAGCTGTATGTCGGCGCCCGGTCCCGAGGTTATACCAGCCGCTCGCCGCCGGGCCGATGTCCAGGTTGCCCAGGATCGTTGGCGGCGTGAGGTCCACGCTCACCGCTGGATCGTTGGTCACGCTCGTGGCGTTCCCCGCCACATCCATGACCGTGAAAGTGTGCGTTTGATCCGCCCCCTCGCCAAAGGTGTAGGCGTCGCCGGCCGGGTCCGCCAGGCCCGATCCGTCGTCCGTCGCCGTGTAGCTGTATGTCGGTGCGCCGGTCCCGAGGTTGTACCAGCCGCTCGCCGCCGGGCCGATGTCCAGGTTGCCCAGGATCGTTGGCGGCGTGAGGTCCACGCTCACCGCTGGATCGTTGGTCACGCTCGTGGCATTCCCCGCCACGTCGGAGACCGTGAAAGTGTGCGTTTGATCCGCCCCCTCGCCAAACGTGTAGGCGTCGCCGGCCGGGTCCGCCAGGCCCGACCCGTCGTCCGTCGCCGTGTAGCTGTACGTCGGCGCGCCGGTCCCGAGGTTGTACCAGCCGCTCAATGCCGGAGCGATGTCCAGGCTGCCCAAGATCGTCGGTGGCGTGAGGTCCACGCTCACCGCCGGGTCGTTGGTCGCGCTCGCCGCGTTCCCCGCCACGTCCGTGACCGTGAAGGTGTGCGTTTGCGCCGCTCCCTCGCCAAACGTGTAGGCGTCGCCGGCCGGGTCCGCCAGGCCCGATCCGTCGTCCGTCGCCGTGTAGCTGTATGTCGGCGCGCCGGTTGACAGGTTGTACCAGCCGCTCAGTGCCGGGGCGATGTCCAGGCTGCCGGAAATTGTTGGGGCGATTGTGTCAATCAACACAGGGAGCGCTATAGATGTTTGAAAATGGCCTACCGAATCAGTAGCCTGGGCAACTATATCGTGTGTTCCATCAGCCAGAAGGGAACTGGTAATCGTCCACTCGCCTGTTTCCGATGCCGAGGTTGTTCCCAGAACGGTCGTGCCTTCCATGATGACCACGATGGCTCCGGGTTCAGCGGTACCGCTAAACGTCGGGGTATTGATCTTGGTGATGTTATCACTATCGGAAATGCCCGTATCGCTGGAATCAGTGAGATCCGGGACCGAAACTGCAGGCGGCGAAATATCGTAGATTACAATATTGTCGGTGCTGGTAGAGGCCAGCGAGGGATTGTCCGCGGCGTCGTGGGCCACGCCCGCTGCCAAACTGGCAATCACCGTCCCGTCACCCGTCATCCCGTTGATCTCCAGGTCGTAATTCATATGATCGCCGCTGTCGGTAATTATTACGGTGCTGGCTCCGGCCGTTCCGCTGAGCGTCACATCGGCGGCGGTGAAATCGCTCACCGGTTCGCTGAAAACGACCGTAAAGTGCAAGGGCGAACTATCAGTCGGATCTGCCTGGGAAACCGCTTGATTTATCGTTACCGAAGGAGGTATGACGTCGAGGTTGCGGATATAAACCACATCCACCCAATAATTGGTAGAAAGATTAGTCTGATTGGGAAACATGCTTGACGAACCATAACTGTAAACGCCATTGCCCCCATCCACTCCATCAGCCAGAGCGTGCAAAGGTCCGTTATCGACGCCTGAAGTTGCGAAATAGTCATGGTCTGCGGAGTAGTAGCCGACGTTCGTATGATAGGACACCACATAGGTTGTATTGGCAATGATGGGCACTGGCGCTAAAATCCACCTCCTGCCAACCCGATGCCGTTTCGTTGCTGAAGGTGGCCGTGGCCATGAGAATGCCGGTTGAGGTCCAAAGATTGCCGACGTGGGTGCCGGTGTTGTCGGGCCCTTTGTAAAAACGGATGCCGGAGATATACCCATCCATGTCGGAACGGAACTTCAATCCCAGTTCCACGGGATCCGGATCAACCCACTCGACGTGTACTGGAACCGCCGTGGATTCCCAGATCGAGAAATGCGTTCCCGGAGCGTCTTGCGTGGTAAATGTCCAAATCACCGGGATGGCCATCGAGAGGCCATTCGAGTCTTCCGCATTGCTAACCGTAGCCGTATAGACGGTGGAATATGCCAGCGGTAAGTCAGGAGTCAATGTGGCGGTGTGAGTAACGTCATTGTAATCGAAAGTCGCCGGGACCACGTTGTTGCTCGAGTCACGGAGATCGAAGACGATGCTTGGGGCCAGCACCGACTCGTTGAAGGTGGCACCGATCACGGTCGTCGTTGACACTCCGGCGGTCCCTGTAATGGGAGAATGGCTACTGACCGTAGGCGGTAACACGCCGTTCGGCGCGAAAATCACGTCCACCCAATAGTTTTGGGCGTTGGAATTCTGATCGGGGAATGAACTTGTCAAGCTATAAGCGTAAACGCTGTTGTTGCCATCCACGCCGTCAGCCAAGGCGTGTAGCAAACCGTTATCAACGCCGGTGGTGGCAAAATAACCCTCGTCTCTCGAATAGTGGCCCACGTTGGTGTGGTAAGAGACGATATACGTGGTATCGGCGGCAATCGATACCGGTGCCGGAAAACTGATGACTTGCCAACCGGAGGTGCTTTCATTCGAGAAGATCGCAGTAGCCAACAATTGCCCATCGCTCGACCATAGGTTCCCGATGTGCGTGCCCGTGTTGGTCCAATCCTTGTAAAAACGCACGCCGGTGACGAGACCTGCCACGTCGGAGCGAAATTTGACTCCTAATTCCACCGGACTGTTGTCGTTATAATTCTCCAACTCCGCGGGAGTGTCTGACAAGCTCCAAATCGACGCGCCCATGACAGTCGCGGAGATGCCCGATCCCGGAATTTCAATGTTGCCGCTATCGTCGGTCGCGCGGCTTAAAATGCTGACAACACCGGGACTGTCCGGCAGCCAGGTATAGCTCCAACTCATTCGGCCTGTCGCGGGATGCCAAGTCGCGCCGCCGTCCGTGGAAACCTCGATACCCGCCACGACGCCGCCACCCGAATCCGTGGCAGTGCCGGTGATGGTGACGGGCGTGCCTCGCTGAAAAACCAGGTTCGGTCCCGGAGATGTGATCGTGGAAACGGATTTCTCCGTATCGGTGGAGGCGGTGGCCGCAATCAAGCCGGATTGGAGTGTCTCGGGCTGGACGCCCATGTCCGCAAACAGATTGACTGTCGCCTGCTGAATGGCCAGTTCGGGTGTGGAGGGCCCGCTGTCGTGATGGCCGTCCAGGCCCCAGGACCACTGCACCGTGCCGGCGCTTAAAACCAAAGCCCCGCTGCTCGCCTTGTAAAGCGTCAGACTGTGGGTCACCGTGCCCGGACCGTAAGTACTGCCATAGTCGAGGAGCATCTCGGGGACATTCTGGACAGTCGAGGACATGTCGATCAAGCCGGCCGGCCGGAAGCCGTTATCGACGTCCGCATCCCACTCGAAGCCCAAAACCGAAGTTCCCAGCACCGCCGTCTGGCCGGGCGTCAGCGAGGCGACGCTGGTATTCCGCCAAAACCTCAAGTCGCCGAATGAAGCAGGAACGGTAAATGATGTGCCGAGCGCATTGTTATCCTGATTTGTCATAAACAGAGTGCCGGTCAATGCGTTTTGCGGGCGGCCGCCGTCGGAAACCGGCGGGCCGAATCGTACGTCCATCCACATCCCCGTCGTCGTAACCGGATCGAGGCTTTCGTTGTTCAGGGTGTCCGCATAACAAACGAGAGTGCGGTAAGGAGTATCCGAACCGTCGATGCTGTTCTCCCAACGAGTCTTTTTGAACACTTCATTCCCGCTGAAGAACGCAAGGTTCACGCCGGCGTCCCGGGCGGCCTCGACGTTGTCCCGCTCCTGTCCGGACCAATATTCGTCGTGGCCGACGGAAAGAAAAGCCTTGTGATCGAGAATCTCCGAACCGTACCGGGCGGCGTCAACGTCCGTAAAGTAACTCACGTCGTAGCCGTTGGACTCTAGCCAGCGGACCATGGGATACTCTGCTTGAAAGACGAAGTTATAGGCGCTCAGGCCGTCATCGCGCCCGCGTGTTGAAAGGTCGGTTGTAGCTGACCGCATAAGCTCGGCCGGGATCCGTCCCCGGACCGCCGGCATAAAAGCTGTTGCCGCCGTAGTCGTTGTAAGCTTCCCAAGTGGAATCCGAAGTCTTGAAGAGCAGGTCCGAACCGGAATCGTCGTTGCGAACAATAAAAACAATGTGGCTTGCCCCTCCGCTGTCGTCGCGCTCGACCTTGGCAATATAGATGCCCGATACGGCGTTCTCCGGCACGTCCCACGACGCGGAAACCGACCAGTTCCCACAATCGATTAGCCCCGTCGCCGCATCCGTCAGCGGCGAGGGTTGATCTTGCTGCAACGTCGCCGTGGAATCGATGGTGGAAATCAGCCGGGCGCCCAAGCCGTCGTAATAGCCCAATCGATAGATGTCGATATGATACGGGGCGAGCGCAGTATCATCGATCTTGAAGTCAATCGTCTGGCCGACGTTCACGCTGATGTCGGTCGCAAAGCCCTGGATGCTGAGGTCGCCTGCGCCGCTGATATCCCAAACGCTCTGATCAGTGCCGGTCAATGAGTTTTCGATGACGATCGAATTGCCGGACGACGCGCCCGTCGTAAAAGACCATACCACGTCGGCCATCGTGTTCCCAATTTGATCCATCGCTCCACTCAGCGTCGCCGTGTATGTCACAGATGCATCCAGGGCAAAATCAGGGGTCAAAGTCGCCTTGCCTGTAGTGGGATCGTAGGTTACGATTGCCGGGACCGCATCGTTCAGGGAATCGCGCAAGATGAACGACAGCGTCGCCGGCACGATCGGCTCGCCGAAGGTAGCCTGGACTGTCGTCGTGACGGCTACTCCCGCGGCTTCGGATGCCGGCGTCTTGTCGAGCACCATTGGAGATTGCGTGTCAAGCTCATACTCGGCCGTGAAGGACCCGGCATTTGCATCGAAAAACGCATAGGCGACGCCTTTGATAGTCTGAATCGAAAACGAAACCGCAGAACCATTATGCGTGAGGTTTGTGAGGATTCGATCCGCATTGTAAGCCGGCAACATCGCCATCAGGCCCGACGCACCGTTCGCAACCGTCATCCCAAAGCTAAGCGTATTGGTCGTTCCATTCCACGACAACGAACTAAATGACGATTCATTGCGGCCGTCCACCCAATTGAGAACGTCCTGCGCAGCCATTACCTGCACGCCGTGCGCTTGAGTTGCGGCGATGATGATGTCGGATTCGGGCGACTCGCTGACATTCGTGTGCATGTTGATAGTAAACACACCGTAATAGCCCAATGAACCCAGGGCGTTATTCAACAGGGTTTCAATGGTCTTCGGCTCGCTCTGTCCCGATTCGTCGGTGATCTGTGTGGCGGCCTGATAGACGTCGATCATCGTGCCATCGGCTTTGGCGAAACGCATAACCATTCCCGAACCGGTCATCAAGCCGGGACGGTCTTGAACCCAGCTCGTCGGGTAATAATAGTAGTTGGTGTCCAAGCGTATGCGATGCGCGAACTCCACCTGCGGCTGCGTGTCGTAGTCACTCCAAACGACTGCGTGCGTTCGTATCGTGCTGGGCGTAGGAATGCTGCTATAGGTGCTTTCAAACGTGCTTAATTGCTCATCATAGATGGAGTTCAATTGGGCGGCATCGACCCAGTTTTGAGGTACAGGAGTGCTGCCGACAACCACATGGAGGGCAACCTCAAAGCCCTCGGCCGTAAATTGAGCCGCTTGTTCATCGGTGGTGGAAGGAGCGGCATAAATGTAAGAGGTGCTGGTGATGGGCCGACCGCCGGAAGGATCATCGTTGTAATAGGTGTCGAAGCGGCCGTTGGTTCCGCCGATACCATGGTCATCGCCAGTCATGATAACTATGGCCTTGGCGCCATCGGGGAAATACCAAAGCCGCGGCAGCGGCATCTGGTCCGCTTCCATCTCTGTAAGCATGTTCGCCAGCAAGCGTTGCTGCTCGTCGGCTTGGGGAATGGCTATCTTGCTGAAGTCGACCCAGTCGGGCTGGGGATCGCCGGCGGCATTGCCTAAGAATAGGTCGGAGGTTTCCACGAATGGGAAAATGCCGCTGCGAGCCTGCCCAGACCACGCGGGATTTCCTTGGCGGGTGTAAATGATGGACTTGGCCAAGTCGTAAGCGAACGCCGCGGCTTGACCGCCGTTCGTACCGACGTTGCGAATGGTCACGGCCGGGCTCGGGGTTGATTGGTCAACGCTGCTATAGAGCGTGGCGACACTGCTGGCGCCGTTTAAAGCATATTCGTCGGCGGTGCCGTGATACTGCATAGTCTGCCCGACAATGCCCATACCGGGTCCCGAGGCCGTGTTCACCAGCAAATAACCCTCCGACAGCGTGGTGCCGAGACTGGTGATTCCCAGCAGGCCGGATAGTTGGCTATCCGGCCGCATGGCGATGAGGTTGCCGCCGGCATCGACCCAATCGCCGAACATCGTCGCCTGAGTCGATGTCAGCGGCATTTCGCCAAGGACGACCTCTTGGTAGGCGGCAAGACTCTCCGTGGAAACGGAGGCTATGTCGGCGGTGCTGAACTCGTTCAAGCCCTCGGCGCGGAGGATTTCGGCGTAATAAGTCGAGAACGGATTAGAGGTCGCGGTAACGATGAGAATGGGACCGCCCGGACCCGTTTGCGGCATGGCGGCTGTCGTAAAAGTCCAGTTCAGGCTGATTTCGAGCGGATCGCCTTGGAGGTCTTTGACGCCGTCGGGGCCGCCTTGAATCGTGGCGGTATAGGCAGTGAAATAATCCAGCGGCAAATCGGCATCCAGTGTCGCCGTATGGTTTACATTGTTATAACTAATCCGCGCTGCGATCAAATTATTGGAGGGGTCGCGCAATTGGAAGGTGTTTGAATTGAGCGTGGCCGGATCGATCGCTACATCGAACGCGGCACTCACCTTGGCGGCTACCGCGATTCCGATCTCCGTGTTGATCGGCGACAGCGATGTCACGCTCGGACCGGCCAAAAGCCTGCGATACTCCAATAATTCCCCCCGGAGGTAGAGAGCAGCGGATTGAATGCTTTTAGACTTGCGAACGCGGGTATGAAGGATGCTGGAGAATCCCATGATGGCCTTTCTGCCGTGAGCCGGTAAAGTATTCAAGCAGGAGCAAAACAGAATGGATGATATGTTTGAATGCAGTGTGATCGAGTCGCAAGGAATCCATGAATAAAAAACAAGCGAAAACCCGATTCGAGGATATTTTCGTTACGTAATTATGTCACCCCAGTCAACCCGTGGTGAGGGAATCTGGTGATGTCGGTGGCAAGGGAAAGAACTTTGGCGAAAATTCAATGGAGTTAGTTCATACCCCTTGCCATAAGGCAAAGTTGATGGCAAAGCCGACTACCCCTAAAGTAGGCTAATTATTAAATGTTTATAATGTGGAATTATTGCGCGATTGTCAAGAGGCAATATAGGTTTGCTGGGGAATATCAGCCTTTGGAAACTATTTTGTATGTACTATCGGGGGGGTTAAAAGATGCGTTTTTTTCGATAAGAATATGGAATCAGAAATTTTTCCTTGATAGATCCGAACAAGGGTTCCCACAATTATCAACAATTATCGACAATCCCTCGGGGATTTGAAAAAACAACACCTATGCGGTTGTAAATGTTCCCAACAAAGTGAGTTGACCAAGAGGATTTTCACGGGTTCTTACCCCTGTTTTCGGATGGACAAAGTTATGCTACACTTCTCTCTCTATCACCCCCTCTCCTGAACCCTGTGTCAACAAATAGGGTACTTTCCCAACTTTAAAGGTGAAATTCATTACCAGGGATTTTATCCGTCCACGTAATATGGGTGGATCCTTGCATTCCAAAACCAATTATTGTTTGTTTTCACACAATCATTACTAAATTAAGACTTTGGATGGGTGGCCGAGTGGTCTAAGGCGACAGTCTTGAAAACTGTAGTGGGCGAAAGTCCACCAGGGGTTCGAATCCCTTCCCATCCGCTGGCGCGGTTTCTGGTAAAGTATCATCGCCATTGCTTGGTTGACGGAGGCAGGGGCAGATCTCGTATGTTTGATAATTTTCTCATTTTAGATTACCGTAGAGGTGATATATATCTGCCAAACGGATTTTGCACGAGATAGCGGGTTGCCTCTTTTTCCTCTTCGAGCTCGTATTTGCGGCTCTGGGTTTCTTCTATAATACGGGTGTCTGGTTGACAATGCCCCCCCTACGAAGTATCTATGAAGCAATCAATTTGCGGCTGTTGACTAATGTAAGGGGAGAGAAAAATGGACTGGCGGTCCCGAGCTTGTTCACCGATTCAGAAAGTAATTCCCAATTTCCATCTTTTTCCATCGAATACCCACTGAGTCCGTTTAGGAGTATTTTAAAACGACACTCGGGGGATTAAGATATTCTCATACGTCTGCTGATTCTCAAAAAAGGAAAATCCCACGAATTCAATACACGCAGAAAAAAAGGATGGTGTGCCATGATTCTAGGCAAGCTGTGGCGTTCACTGATGGCGCAAATCAACAAAATCGCCAACATTTTCTGGACTGCCGACCCGATCGCCCAGATGCAATATGAATACGATCAGGCGGTCGCCCAGCTCAAAGAAGGCCGCGAAGGTCTCGAACAGTATCGCGCGTTGGTCGAACGCGTGACCCGGCAGGTCGCCAACGACAAGCAGCACGTTGCCCAGCTTGAAGCGAAAGTCAAGGCATATCTTACCGCCGGCGACCGAGAAACCGCCGCAAAATTCGCGCTCGAAATGCAAAAGGCCAAGCAGGATCTCGCCGAGAACGAAGGCCAGCTCAAATTGCACGAGGAGTCGTACGGCAACAATGTGACGAAGATCAAGCACGCCTCGAAAAAGCTCTCCGACGTCCGCGACAAAATCTCCAAGTACGACGCCGAATTGAAAATGAGCAAGGCCGAAGCCGAGATGGCCAAGCTTGCCACCGATTTCAATTTCGACGTGACCACCGATTTCGGCCAGATCGAGCAAGTCATCAACGACAAGATCAGCCTCAACCGCGCGAAAGTCCGCGTGGCGGCCGATCTATCGGGCGATGGCATCGAAGACGTCAAACGCGAACAGGCGATGGAGTCGGCCCTGGCCGACCAAGCCCTGCGGGAATTCGAAATCCAAGTCGGGTTTGGTTACGCCCGACACGGCCGGCGTAACGAACACCGCCAAGGAACTCGGCCCGGCGGAAGTGACGAAGCAAACGCAGCAGGGTTCCTGATCCAACGCTCCGCAAGATACTCGTTCCCAGGCTTTGCCTGGGAACGAGGGTGTTCGTTGGCCGCAGATCGAACTAAGCCCCAAGACCAAAGCCCAAGATCCATTCATGTCCACCGCGCCGGATCCCTCCCTGAAACCCACCGATACTCGATCCCCGCTCCCTGCGTGGTATCCCGTCTGGGCGAAAGAATTGGCCGATGCGTATTTCTCGGGCACGACCTCGGTGTTTCTGCTGCATGGAAACGTTCACGATTTGATCGAAACCCGCGATGCCGCCGGCAAGACGGTGTATTGCAATATTTCCGAGTTTCTGGCCACGCAATTGTTCGGCAAGTGGGACCTCGTCGTCAGCCACGACCTGAGCCGCGGCCTGCGGCCGCAAGCCGGCGCGAATGCCGACCGGCTCCGCGCGATGATGCAGTATCCTTTCGGCGCGCTGGGGCGAGCCGGGCGGCTGGCCCGCCGAACCGGAAGCCATTTTGGGACTTATCGAGGAAACGCTCGATCGGAATCTGATTGCCAAGGAATCGGATCGCAAGAGCATCGCGTTCTTGTTCGAGTATGCCCAGTACCTGCTGCCCACCGGCGATTTGAACACGCTCGCCCGCGGCCAAGCCGCGCGGCTGGTGCGGTTCCTGCGTTGGGCGCAGAATCCGCATTTCAAGCGGGTGAACGTCGCTTTTTGCCTCATCGCGGACCGTCTCCTGGAAGTCAACGAACGGCTGGTGCAAAACGCGTACGTCTCCAATATCGACGTGCCGCTGCCCGATCGCAACCAGCGACTGCGCTTCATCCAGTCGGTCGCCGAGGGCGAAGAACTTGCCAAACTGGCCGACTTCTCATCCGAAGAACTTTCCGACATGTCCAACGGATTGAGCCTCGTGGATATCAACGTCGTCCTCTCGCATGGCACGCTCTCCGACCATCGGGTCGATGCCCAGCGCTTCCGCGTCTTGAAAAAGACATGATCGAGCGGCAATGCCAGGGGCTGGTCGAGTTCGTCGAACCCAAGCATAATCTGGACCTGGTGGTTGGCTACGACGAGGCAAAAAAACGCCTCCGCGAAGATGCCGATCGCATCGGCCGCGGCCAGATCGACACCGCGCCGATGGGTTACCTGGTTTGCGGCCCCGTCGGCTCGGGCAAGACTTTTTGGCTGAATGTTACGCCGGCACGATCGGCATCCCCTGCGTCACGCTCAAGAACTTCCGCTCGAAGTATGTCGGCGAGACCGAGGGCAACCTTCAGCAAGTGCTCTCCGTGCTGCGCTCACTGGGGCCGGTCGTGGTAATCATCGATGAAGCCGACGCCGCACTGGGCAATCGCGAGAGCGACGGCGACTCGGGCACTTCCGCCCGCGTGTTCTCGATGATCGCCAGCCAGATGGGCAACACCCAGTACCGCGGCAAGATCATCTGGATGCTGTTGACTTCGCGCCCGACCTTCTGCCGATCGACCTGAAACGCCAGGGCCGGGCGGAAGTTCACATCCCGCTGTTTTACCCGCAAACCCCCGGCGAAATCCGCACCATGTTCGTCAGCATGGGCAAGAAGAACAAGATCGACGTCGAGCCGATCATCGTGCCCGAAGTTTCCCCGGAGAAGCGCCTCACCGGCGCGGATATCGAAAGCGTGCTGCTCTCGGCGAAGCGCAGCAGCCTTTCGGCCGGCCATAACGACCTGACCGGGGCCGATTTGAAGCATGCCCTGGATGAATTTATACCCTCGGCGCAGGGTTTGGAAAAGGAGCTTCAGGAACTGGCCGCCGTGATGGAATGCACGCAACTTGCCTTCCTGCCACCTGTTTGGCGCGAAAGAGTTACGCAGCCCGAAGGCCGCACGAAACTCCAAGAACGCCTCGTGGCGATTCGCCAATTGTTGAAAATGTGATTTCGTTTCGCCCGGGACCAACGGCGCAGAGGCGAAACGGATCCAAACGGCCGTAATCCGTTGCTCGAAACCGCCGTCGCCGTTGGCTCCGGGCGAAACGATCGAAAGAATAATCATCCATCCCCCAAGGAAAATAGCCATGGCTAAAACTTCCAGTTGGTTCGATGCCGCCACGCAAACTCCGCTGATCGCCGAGAAGGCGAAACAGTTGGAGTCGTTCACCTCGACCTTTGCCGACGGCGTAGTGGAACCGTCCGAAATCAAGGCCCAGGAGGAGCGCGTCTATAAGTTGATGCAAGAAATCGAGCCGCAGTTGGATGAAAAACTGCATGCCCGCGTGACCGAGTTGCTTTGCGAACTGACGGCTTACGACTTGATGCAATTCATCGGCGCGGTCCAAGAATCGAAA
The DNA here is from genome assembly GCA_963713065.1 of Pirellulales bacterium. Classification (GTDB taxonomy): domain Bacteria; phylum Planctomycetota; class Planctomycetia; order Pirellulales; family Thermoguttaceae; genus JADLEL01. The sequence goes on from CAVQKP010000002.1 coordinate 13,016, forward strand.
CCGCAAACCAAATTTCAAGGATGATCGCCCCAAGACGATCCCGTCTGCCGGACGGGACCGCGCGAACGCCGCCCGAGGGCAGCACGTTGGAAACCAAGCTCAAGAAGTCCCGCCCGGCAGGCGGGACCTACAACTCGAGGTCGAAATTCCCCAGAATTGACGCCCATATTTTTTACAACGAATTGTAAACACATTCCTCTTCCCGCAAAGGAGCATTCTCATGGCAGGTCAACCAAAAGCACCATTTTATGTGGTTTTAGTATTGATCGTCATCGGACTAATCGGTTATGCCGCCTTCCGAGCGCGCAACGTCATTTTCCCCAAGTCGAATCTGGCGGCCGGCGGCAAAGCATACAACATCGATCCCAAGGAAATCGGGCAGGCCCCCGAGGCAACGGTCGATACCAGCGGCGTGACCACGGTCAAGGAGTACAGCTTCAAGCCCTCCGAACGCCTGCCGGACGTCAAGGGCACGTCGGCTTACAGTCTCAAGGACAACACCGTGCGATTCGCCTTGAACGTTTGGGCAGGCTGGGGACCGATCATTCTGGCGAACGACGGCTTCAAGCCCGGCAAAGTTTGGAAAACACCCGATGGACAGGAATTCAAGGTCGAACTGGTGCTCATTGACGATCCCGTGAAAATGCGCGACGCCTACGCCACCGGCGACGTGCAAATCGGCTGGGCCACCCTCGACATGGTCCCGTTGTTCGTCGATGGATTCCAGCGGGCGGGCGACAGCCGCGTGATGCCCCGAATCTACCAGCAGGTCGATTGGTCGAACGGCGGCGACGGCATCGTGGTCCGCGAGAACATCAAAACCGTAGCCGATCTCCGCGGCAAGAAAATGGTGATGGCGCAAAACTCTCCCTCGCAGTACTTTGCGCTCAATATGCTCGTTGCCGGCGGCGTGCAGCCGGCCGAGGTCGATATGATCTACACGGACGATGCCTTCAAGGCAGCCGCCGCGTTCAATTCCGACAAGAGCATCGCCGGCGCGGTTTCCTGGGCGCCCGATATCTACAACCTGGCCGACGTGAAGGGCAACCGCATGTTGGTCACCACGCAAACGGCGAATAAACTCATCGCCGACGTTTGGTTCGCCCGCGCCGATTTCGCCAAGGACCACCCAGGCATCATCGAAGCGCTGGTGCGCGGCATCTTCGACGGCATCGAGGAGATGAAAAAAGACGAAAACAAACAGCGCTGCGCCAAGCTCATGGCCGAGGGCTACAGCATTCCGGAAACCGACTGCATGAAGATGTTCGGCGACGCCCACAACACGAATTGGGCCGAAAACTTCCAGTTCTTCATGAATCAGAACAACCCCACGAATTTCGAGCGCATTTGGCGGCAATCGTATTATCTCTACAAGCGCATCGGCTCGATCACGGGCCAGCCTGTGCCGTTCGACAAAGTGATGGATTTCTCCGTCATCGCGAAGCTGCAAAAGGAACCGAAGTACGCCAATCAGAAGGACGAGTATCAGCTCAAGCTCACCCCCATGTCGGCCAACAAAATCCAGGCCGAATCCAACGAGATCCTCACCAACACGGTCGTCATCCACTTCTTCCCCAACAGTTGGGATTTATATAAGAAAGCGGAAGTCAACGGCAAAGAGACCGACCAACTTTACGACCCGACGGTGGATGCGACCCTCGAGGCCATTGCGAAACTCACCGAATCGTTCGGCGCCGCCCGGGTAGTGATCGAAGGGCATACAGACAGCTCGATGAAAGGCCAAGTCGATGAGCGGCTCGTGACCGAGTTGTCGTACAACCGGGCGAACGCCGTGAAGGAAGCGCTCGTCGAAAAATACCAATTGGATCCCAACAAATTCTCCGTCGCCGGCATGGGCTGGTCCCGCCCCGCCGATTGGAACGACCAGTTCAACCAGGCCAAAAACCGCCGCGTGGAAATCAAGGTCTATCCAGCGGAGAAACAATAAGATCGGAGCGATAGGTCTCGTCCTGCCGGGCGGGACCTTGGACCGTCGTCGGTGAAGATGTCGGAGACATCAATCGCAGACACCAAAAAAATACCCCGCGTTTGGTCCCGCCCGGCAGGCGGGACCTGCGAAGCCGATAATCTGACCCATGGACGACCGCGTCATCCCGAAAGCGAAACCTGAAACGGCCGCAAAACCGGCGAGCGCCGCGCCGCAGCCGTCGCGTTTTCGGTTTGCGCTGCGCCGCGAGATTCCGCGGTGGAAGTCCCTCTTCTACGGCGTACTGTGCATCGCCGTCTGCGGCGGCATCTGGTGGTATCTCACGCGCGGCGCGACCGTCGAGGATCGGATCCTCAATAAGAACACGATTCCCAGCCCAACGGAAACATTCGCCGGCTTCCGGAGTTTGTGGTTCGACGGCGGTTTGTCCCGTAATGCGATCGCCAGCTTGACTCGCGTTACCTCGGGTTTTGGATTGGCCGCAATCTTGGGAATTCCACTCGGGATTCTCTGCGGAAGCTATCCGTGGATGAAATCTTTTCTAGCCCCCGTAACGATTTTCGGACGCAACATTCCCATCGCGGCGCTAATACCGATCACCTATGCCGTTTTCGGCACCGGTGAAAATCAGAAAATGATGTTTATCTTCATTGCGTGCGCCGCTTTCATCATCGATGACACGGCGACGGCCATCAGCAATGTCAGTTCGCGATATATCGATACGGCTTACACCTTGGGCGCTAACCAGCGACAGATCATCTCGAAAGTGATTGTCCCGTTGGCGATGCCGGATATTTTCAACTCCCTCCGGCTGCTTTTCGGACTAGCTTTCGGATACATCATGCTCGTGGAATCGGTCACCGAGGCCAATACTTCCGGCGGTTTGGGTTTCATCATCTTGAATGCTCAACGTCGCTCATTTCCGGAGTGGATCATTCTCATACTGTTGATTATCCCCATCCTCGCCTTGGTCATCGATCGCGTGTTGTTCTGGCTCCAGCGCGAGTTGTTCCCGTACCAATACGGCGGGCCGGGCTATTTGCGCCGCGCCGTCGGCTTGATCTTCCATCTCTGGGACGACTTCAAGGCTCTGTTCCGCAAACCGGTCGATTATAATCAGGTGAATCCCCCGCAAATCGCGACGGCTGCGACCGCCGAAACGAAACAGGTTGCCGCTCCATGAGTGTCGAGATCAACAAACAATCCGCCAATCCTGTCGTCGAAACCAAGGCCGAGATGGAACACCCGATCGGCATGGCGAAGGTCGTTGTGCATGAACCGGCGGCCGTCGAGAAGCCGCTGCCCAGGGTCGTCGAGTTCAAACACGTCACGAAGACCTACAACCTCGGGCAGGCGAACGAGTTTACGGGAATCCGCGACGTCGATTTTTTCGTCGAAGACCTGCCGAATAAGGGCGAGTTTATTTGCGTCCTCGGGCCCAGCGGCTGCGGCAAGAGCACCATCCTCCGCCTGATCGCCGGCCTGCCGCCGCAGTATCCGGCGACATTGGGCGATGTGCTGGTTTTCGGCCAGCCCGTGACCGGCCCGGGTTCCGACCGCGGCATGGTTTTTCAGGATTACACCAGTTTCGACCACCGCACGGTGCTCGAAAACATCACCTTCGGCCTCGAATGCGAAGGAGTTTCCCGCAAACAGCGATACGAGGTCGGCCGGCACTGGATCGAGCAAGTCGGGCTGAACGTGGCGAAAGACGCGGATAAGTATCCGCACGAGCTCTCCGGCGGAATGCGGCAGCGGGTGGCCATCGCCCGGTCGCTCATTCTACGCCCGCGGATTATACTGATGGACGAGCCGTTCGGCGCGCTCGACCCGCAAACCCGCATGAATATGCAGGATTTGCTGGTCAAGCTTTGGCGGGCAGTGCAAGCGACCGTGTTTTTCGTCACCCACTCGATCGACGAAGCGGTATATCTCGGCGATCGGGTGTATGTGATGAGTACCAGCCCGGGCACGATCCTCGAAGAAATGAAAGTCGAACCCCCCGATCGCCCCGCCCGGCTGATGCAGCGCGAACCTCGTTTTATCGAGACCGTCAACCACCTTCGTGACACCATCAGCCGTTTGGAAGAAGGGAAATAGTGGAGTGGGGGGAGGGGTCAAGGGTGTGAGGGAGAATAACCGGAAACTGTAAACTGAATACTGACTACTTCCTCGTGAAATACTTTAAAGCGGCCTTCAAAAACCATTGGAATCTACTGGCGTTCCTGAGCGCCGCGGTTTTCGCGCTCTTGAGCGGCAAACCGGATATTTTCTTGCCGTTGGTCGCCGCCGGCGAAGTCACTTATCTCGGCCTGCTGGGAACTCGTCCGCACTTCCGCGAGTATGTCGATGCCCAGGAAGCCAAAGCGGCGCGGGAGGCCAACACGATGAGCAGCCAGCGGACTTTGTCCTATATTCTCCGCATGTTGCCTCGCGATCTGCTCAAACGGTTCGACGACCTGCGGTCGCAATGCGCGGAACTTCGACAAATTGCCGCGGAACTCAAAAATCCGGGAAAAACGGCCTCCGACGCACCGCTTGACAATCTGCAAGTCGCGGGATTGGACCGCCTGCTGTGGATCTACCTGCGGCTGCTTTATACCCAGTTTTCCTTGGCGCGTTTTCTCCAGAGAACCAATGCCGATCAAATCAACACGGACATCCAGCGGATGGAACAGCGCATCAAACAATTGCCGGCCGCTCGAAACGACAAAAACGCTCCATCCGATTCGAATCTGCAGAGAATGCAAAAGACGCTGGAGGACAATCTGCAGACCAGCCGCGACCGGCTCGCCAATCTCGCCAAAGCCAAGGAGAACTATCAGCTTATCCAACTGGAAATCGAACGGCTGGAAAATAAAATCCGCTCGCTCAGCGAAATCGCCGTGAACCGCCAGGAGCCCAATTTCATCAGCAGCGAGGTCGATCATGTCGCTTCGAGCATGATGGACACCGAAAAGACGATGAACGATCTGCAATTCGCCACGGGCTTGGATTCCCTCGACGAACAAACACCCGAACTCCTGCAAGTCGTCAAAGCACAAACGGTGAATTAATTACCGTAACGGCTATCTTGCAACTACCCGCGTGGGGGAGGTTTTCAGCACCAAAACACTTGTCTTGGCCTCAATTTGGCCGTCTTCGTGGGGTATTTTGGCATTCTCCTGATGAAAAATAGCATCATTTTTTGCTATCTCTTTCCCTTCTGGTTATACTGAGAAATGTCTTTCCGGGCATAGTTACCGGCATTTAATCGTTGAATTAGCAGCTTGATCCCGCCATTTTTCATTGAGATGACATGCTCGCAAACTCTCGGATTCCTTGGGCAAGAGGGTGATTTTATTGGAACAATCCGGGAGAAAAGTGCGTCAAAGATTCATGATAGTTGGCATCTCGGATGAAACACCCTGATTCAACATTATGGTACAAGCGGGAAATTTTCGCTTGGCATGTTACGTCAGGCATAAAAATTGCGGAAAATCATAAGATAATTCTTTTTTAGAAAAGAAGGGCGTGTTGTTGGCATTGTCGCTAAAATGCTCGATCACGGCATAAGGATTGCTGCAGGACGATTTTGACGGAATGATTCCACAACTGAAGCTTTTTCACCAGTTTGGCTCGAGGGTTATCTAGCATGAACCGTAAACACTCTTCAAAATTTTCCCGCGGCTTTAGTTCTCGCCGCACCAATCATTCGAAAAATTCCAATCGTCGCGCCAGCTTCGAACCGCTCGAGTCGCGGCAGCTATTGTCCGTCACCTTTCCCGTGATCGGATCTCAGCTCGTTCAAGCCGGCACACCGCTGAATCTTGCATTAAGCGCCGCGGGCACTTCGGCAAGCGATCCCATCAGCTATACCGTTTCGGTGAATAACTCCACAACGGCAAATCCGAATTTAACTTATTCGGTACCTGCCGAAAGCACTTTTTTGAAGCTTCAGGTCGATGATAATGTTGACAACATACATGGCGCCATGGTTTTCGAGTTGTACAGCGACTTGTCGCCGAACGCCGTCCAAACCATAACCAGTTTAGTGAATCAAGGCTTTTATAACGGGCTCGATTTTCATCGGGTGATCGAGAATTTCATGATCCAGGGCGGGGGATTCCTGCCCGACGGGACTTATCGCGATCCAAAAGTTGCGCCGTATAATGTCACGCCCTATGCCAATGAAATCAGCGCTGATCTCAAATTCACCAGTTCCGGCGTGCTGGCGTTGGCCAACACCGGTCAACCGAATTCGAACACTTCGCAATTTTTCGTTACCTCGGGACCGACGCGTTTCCTGGACGGGGGCTATACCATCTTCGGCTTGTTAGTCGAAGGAGAGGATATCCGACAGGCGATCGCCAAAATTCCCGTTCACGACAGCCAACAAGGCGAATACAGCGCGCCGGACAACAGCGTGATTATCACCAGCGCGTCGATCATTACCGATAATACCGATGCGGTATTGCGGCTTTCGGCGCCGACTAATTCCACGGGAACGGCCACGGTCACGGTCACAGCCACGGATACCATCACCAACGAAACGGCAACCAGAACTTTTACGGTGTACGTCCAGCCGGACGTCGGCACGAACAATCAGGCGCCGGTTCTCACCGCCGTGAATTCGAATTCCCTGGGCGGCACGGCGACGATCACGCCGAAAACGATCAGTGTAAGTTCGCTCATCAACGGTTCGGGAACGACGACCGTCACCGATACCGACGCCGGCGCGCAGATCGGCGGCATAGCGATCACTAGTCTCACCGGTCTCGGAACATGGAAATACTCGCTCGACGGAACCAATTTCGCAACTATCGACACATCAAAAATCAACGGTAGTTCGGCACTCTTGTTACCGAAGGATGCCAAACTGCTCTATACGCCGGACGGTACACATACCGAGACACCCCAAATCACTTACGTCGCTTGGGACATGACTTTCGGCAATAGCGGCCAACTCGTGACGGCGCAAAACAACCAGAATTACGGCATTTCCGCTTTCAGCACCACTTCCGATACATCGACGCTCACCGTTTATGTCAACACTGCGCCCGTACTCACGCGGGCTGACTCGTCAGCGGTGCAAGGTCCCATCGTGGGTTATTCGACGACGGGATCGCCGTTTACGATGCCTCTAAGCTCGTTCATCAACAACGGTGCGGGGACGACAACGATCGTTGACAGCGATCCGGGCGCAGTGGTCGGCGGAATCGCGGTGTCTTTCACTTCCGTTGTGGGAGGAGGAACGTGGGAATATTCCATCGACAGCGGCGTGACGTTCCATACATTGACGGTTGATGACGCCCATGCAATCTTGTTGCCCAACGACGCCCAATTGCGTTACAACCCGAGTGGAACATCCAGTGGCGCGGCTTTCGTCGCCTTCCGGGCCTGGGACATGACCACCGGCGCAGCCGGCGATTTGGTCGATTTGTCGGACAGTAGCTCCGATCCCTTGTCCGGGAAAGTTGGCGGTACGACGGCTTTCAGCACCGATGGCGATAATGTGCAAATCATCGTGAACGATGCGCCGGTGCTCACAGCGGGCTCTCCGACCATTGGACCTGTTGCCGAAGACGCTTCCATCACCTTCGATCTCAGCAGCGCGGCATTTTTCATAACCTTGATCAACGGCGGCGCAGGAACATCAACCGTTACCGACGTTAATCAGATTCCCTATGCCGGCGGCATCGCGATCACCGGCTTCACGGGCGACGGAACGTGGGAATATTCTGCTAAACTCAATGATCCATTCATTTCCGTGGATGCGGGCTCGATCAGCGAATCCCACACGTTGCTCTTGTCAACTACCGGTTCGAAATTGCGTTATACCCCAAATCCTGACAGCAACGCGCCGGCCACATTCACGTATGTTGCCTGGGACAAAACCACCGGCAAGAATGGGGATTTCGTCGATCTATCGCAATCCGGATCGACCGGCGGGGCTACGTCCTTCAGCGCAGACTCGGACACCGCCACTCTCAACGTAACCGCCATCAATGATGCACCAATACTAACACCAGGCGATCCTGCGCCCATCGAAATGGGGCGAACATCAAACAATTCTCCCCTGACGGTCTCCCTTTCGGCTTTTATCAATACGCCGCATGGGACGACGATCACCGACGTGGATAGCGGCGATCCGATTGGCGGAATCGCCATTGTGAGCATCACCGGAAGCGGATTGTGGGAATACTCCCTCGATGGCACGACTTTTACCCCGATTGATATTGGTACAATTAGTGATTCCTCGGCGCTCTTGCTTTCCAAAGACGCCGAGTTGCGTTACACTCCCGGCACAGACAACACCGAGTCCGCCGGGATTGCGTACCGCGCTGGGACACATCGTCCGGCACGGCAGGCGAACTGGCCGACACCACGACGGTAGGCGGAACGACGGCCTTCAGCACTCTGACGGATACGGCTGTGGTTATCATCAACAACGCGCCGGTTCTCGTTCCGGCCTCACCCTTTTTGGGAGCCACCTTCGAAGACACGCCGATTACCATTGCGTTGACTTCATTCATCAATACCCCTTCGGGAACAACGATCACCGATGCCGACTCAGCCAACCCGGTGGGAGGGGTCGCCATAACTGGTGTTATCGGCAACGGAACCTGGGAATACTCTCTCGACAACGGCGTCAGCTTCGTCGCGATCGATAGTTCGACAAGCGATACCTCGGCGGTATTATTGCCCGCGGATGCCGTGCTGCGGTACACTCCCGATGCAGCAAATGGCGAGGTGGCCTCGATCAACTACTGCGCGTGGGATACCACCTTCGGAAACAGCGGCGACAAGGTTGATTTGTCGCAAAACGGAGTCGGCGGCACCACTGCTTTCAGCGAAACAACCGATACAGCTTCGATATTGGTAAGCGACGTGAATGACGCTCCGGTCCTTACGCCCGCCAATCCCATCCTGGGCGTCACGAAGCAGAGCGAACCCTTGCAGGTTAACTTAGCCGATTTCATCAACAATGGATCGGGAACGACAACAATAACCGATGTTGATAATGGCGCCGTGGTTGGTGGAATCGCGGTTGTCGGCATCACCGGCACTGGATACTTGGGAGTACTCGCTCGACGGCACGACGTACCAAGCGATATCCGACAGTCAGCGAAGCATCGGCGTTACTGTTACCGGCAACCGCCCAACTGCGTTATACACCGAGCGGCACTATTGACCACGAAACGGCTACGATTACCTATCGAGCTTGGGATACAACATCCGGCGCGGACGGGGATTTGGTCGATTTGACGCCCCCCGACTCGACCGGCCTCACTTCGGCCTTTAGTTCCGCCACCGACACGGCATCGCTTTTCGTTAATGACGCACCGGTGCTCACTCCGGCCAATCCCTCCTTGGGGACCGTTGGCAATATCTCGCCAACGACGACCAGTCTCGATGCATTCATCAATAACGGTACGGGAACAACGACGATTGTCGATCCGAACCAGGATGCCGTCGTGGGCGGCATCGCACTGATCGGCATCACTGGTAATGGAACTTGGGCCTACTCCATCGATGGCGGCCAAAACTTCATCGACATCGACAATTCCCTGAGCAGTGCCTCGGCTCTGCTTCTGCCCAAAGACGCCCAATTGCGCTACACGCCATCAGACTCAAGCGAAACGCCCACGATTACCTATATTGCCTGGGACACGACTACCGGCGTCCCCGGCGAGCAAGTCGATCTATCGCAAGCAAGTTCCTCGGGCGGCGCGACGGCTTTCAGCGCCGATTCCGACACGGCAACGCTTACCGTTCGATCCGCGCCGACCGATATCTCGCTGGACAATAGCACCATTCCCGATAATACGGCAATCGGCTCGACGGTGGGGACGTTTAGCACCACGGCCCCTGAAGGCGGCACATTCACCTACGCCCTTGTCGATGGCACGGGCAGCACGGACAACAGCGCGTTCACCGTCGATCCACAAACGGGAATATTGAAATCCGCGATTACTTTCAATGCCGGAATCAAGAGTTCCTACACGATCCGAGTGCGCACGACCGACCAGGTCGGTTTGTCTTTCGAGAAGTCTTTTACCATTACGTTGACCGATGTTACGCCACCCACGGTAACGATCAATCAGCAAGTCGGACAGACTGACCCCACCCACTCCGCTTCGATCTATTTCGTCGTGAAGTTTACCGAACCGGTCACCGACTTTACCGCCGCCGATGTCACCCTTTCCGGCACCGCGCCCGGTGCAACCGTGAAAAAAGTTACCGGCAGCGGCACGACTTATGAAGTGCAAGTCGGCGGAATGACGGGCAGCGGCAGCGTGATCGCGACCATCGCGGCGGGCAAGGCGCACGATGCGGCCGGAAACGCCAACCTGGCTTCCACAAGCACCGACAACACCGTGCAGTATATCTATAACTGGGCGACTTACGCCGGCACGTCCAAGGACGACACCTTCGTGTTCAGTCCGGGAACTACTCCGGGCACGTGGCTCGTGAAGGTCAATTCGACGATTTGGGTCGTTCCCGCCAGCACGGAAGGCATCACCATCGACGGCCTCGGGGGCTACGATAAAGTAACGGTCGTGGGCATCGCCAACAATCAAAACTTGCAAATATGGCCGGATCATGTCACGCTGGGCAATTTCCAACTGAATTTCACCAACGTGGAATCCGTATCCTATTCCGTCGGTTACCTCAGTTGCACGACTGCCTCTACCTATCAAGCCAATGACACGGTCTATATGTATGCCGCCGCCGGTTCACCGGGAACGAAGACTTTCACTGCTTCGCCCACTTCGGCGGCGTTGGCGATGTCCGGTTATTCGATCAGTGCAATGAATTTCGCGAATGTGCAAGCATATATCCAGCCCGGCAATGGCGACACCGCGACTTTCACCGACTCCAGCGGCAACGACCTGTTTCTCGTCTCGCCCATCGGCGCCGACTTGATGCGGAAAGGCGGCGGATACGAGGTCTCGGCCTGGGGTTTCAGCAACGTCAATGCCACCGCGAGCGGCGGCAACGACGAAGTTCGCTTTTATGGAAAGAGCGGAGCCACGGACACGTTTGTAGCCACTTCGACCGGTGCGACTTACACGAATGCCGCTTTCGTGAACAAGGCCAGCGGTTTCGATGACGTTCAAGCCTACATCGATCCGAACAACAACAGCACGGCAACCTTGATGGGCACTGCCGGAGACGATCGCTCGGTCACTTCGCCTTTGGGAGCGCAAATGTTCGCCACGGGATTCCAAAGCTCGGCTTGGAATTTCCGGCACATCAACGTTCAGAGCAACGGCGGGAACGACTCCGCCGACATGTACGGTTCCTCCGCCCTCGGTTTGGCCGCCGCCGACAGCTTTACCGGCCTGCCCGCCTCGGCTTCGTTCTCGGGATCGCAATACGATCGCCAAGTTTCGAATTTCAGCAAAGTCACCGCGCACGGCAAAGCGCAAGATACGGCCTTCTTCCGTGATACCGCCTCCAACCCGATGAGCTACACCGGCAATCCGAACATGTCTTCCGCCGCCGGCGCCGGATTCAACAATATCGCCAAGGGTTTCGGCAGCGTACAAGCTTATGCCGTCTTGGGCAACGGCGCCACAGCGACCTTCAACGATTCCGCGGGCCTCGATCGCTACACGGCTTCCTCGCTTGGGGCTTCGATGGTGGGAAGCGGATTCGACAATTCCGCCTGGAATTTCGGCAATATCACCGCCAATTCCACCGGCGGGCACGACGTCGCTTATCTTTATGGCTCCGCGTTGGGCACCAACCAACTCCTAGCCGATAGTCTGTCAGCCAATCTCTCGAATACCGGTTTCGACAACTCGGCCAGCGGATTCGAGAAAGTTAACGTGTACGGCAACGGCGGCGCCTCCGATTCGGCAACTCTGGACAATGCCATGATCGACACGGGACTAACCAATCGGCCGATCGACGGTTCGCCTTACAATCATGTCTTATTCCTCAATAATTTCGACGAGTTGTTCACTACGGAGAAGCCAAATGACAGCACTCCTACGCCCCATGCAATCGACCAGGTGATGTCGTCTTATTGGCCTTGATCGGCCGGCGCTCACGCAAATAATGAAGAGCGCAACTCGATAAGATAAAACCCCCAAATCTCAATTCGATCCCCGGTGAAGAAACCGGGGATTTTTTTTGAGGCTGCCGGCGTCAAAAAATGCTCACCAATTCAACTCCAGTGCTTCTTCCCAATGCTCATAAAGCGTTTTCAAAACCTCCTGTTCCTCGGCGATTTGCATTTTGAGCGACCGCATTCGCTCGCCGTGGCGGAGGTTCTCCGGCAACGAAAGTTGCTGTAGTAAATACTCGACCGCCGATTCCCGGTTGTGGATTTCCTTTTCGATGTCGTCGGCTTTGCGGTAAGGAAACCGCCGCTTACGCGCCGCCTTTTTTTCGAGCGGTTTTTCGGACAAGCTCAGGAAGGCGTCCCCGTTCTTTCCTTCTTTCATGGCTTGGACCTTGTCTTGATCCACGCTCGAATCCTGAACTGCCCCCCTGCCCTTCCCTTGTCCGGCCTTCGGGGATTGCTTCTTCCCTTTCCCCTGATGCTTCTGGATTCGACTTTCGCTCGATTTACCAGGATCCTTTCCACCGCTCGCCGGCTGAACGCCGGCCACTGTTGACGGTTTTCTCGGCCCGTCGGCAGCCTTTTTCGGGACCGGCGGCGACTTGACCGCATCAACCTCTCCCATCCGGCGGCCCTGAAGCATCTGAAATGTTTCATAGTTGCCTTCGATCATGCGGACGAGGCCCGACTCGACGATCAATAGATGATCGGCCACCTGATTGACGAAATAGCGGTCGTGGCTGACGAACAACACCGTGCCGTCGAACTCGGTGAGCGCCTTTTCCAACGAATCGCGCGCCCAAAGATCGAGATGGTTCGTTGGCTCGTCGAGCACGAGGAAATTCGCCTCCTCGGCCGCCAGCCGGGCAAGCGCCGCGCGGCACCGTTCGCCGCCACTCAGACTGGCAACCTTCTGCAGCGCCGTTTCGCCGATAATCCCGAAACGGGCCAGCAAATCGCGTCGCTGCTGCTCGTTGAACTGCTTTTTCTTCGGGCGGATGGCATCTACGACCTGCGTATCATCCGCCAAGCCCGCCAGTTGCTGATCGAAGTAACCAAGTTCCAGCCCTTGTCCCAAACCAACTTTTCCCGAATCCGGCTCCAGCAGCCCCAAAAAGCACTTCAGCAACGTCGTCTTCCCACAGCCGTTGGGTCCCAAAAGTCCCCAACGCTGGCCACGGCCGATGTTCACGGTGACATCGCGAAACAGCATGCGGTCGTAACTCATCGCCAGCCCCTCGGCGCGGATCACGATATCGCCACTCCGCGCCGCGGCCGGGAATTTCATCGGCGGAACCGTGATTTTCCGCGGCGGCGCAACCAATTCCCGCTCCATCTTCTCCAACTTCTTCCGGCGATCTTCCGCCTGAGCGTGCTTCTGGCCATAATGGTTGCGGCGGATGAAGTCTTTCGTTTTTTCCAGTTCGATCTGCTGTTTCTCGTAGGTCCGCGATTGCACCAGGAGTCGATCCGCTTTTTGCTCCCAATAGGCGGTGAAATTGCCGGGATACGACTCCACCGTGCCGTGATACAGTTCCAACGTTCGATTGGTCACCTTGTCGAGGAAGTAGCGGTCGTGGCTGACCAAAATCATCGCCGACGAACTTTCCAACAGAAATTCCTCGAGCCATTCGGTGGCCTCGATGTCGAGGTGATTCGACGGTTCGTCGAGAATCATCAAGTTCGGCTCGGCCAGCAGCAATTTGGCGAGCATCAAGCGATTCTGTTCGCCGCCGCTCAGCGAGGCAAGCGGCTGATCGAACGACTCCGGCCGGAAGCCAAGCCCTTCCAGCACGCGCTCGATCTTGTGATCCAGGTTGTAGGCGTCGAGCCGGTGCAACTCGTGTTGCAGATGGTCGAAGCGGGCCGCAAGCCGGCGATGTTCGGCCGGGTCGGTCGCGCGGGCCATCTCCGCGGCGACGGCGATCGCTTCCGGTTCCAAGGCCATCAGATCGGCCAGCGCTTCCTTGGCTTCGCCATGCAAGGTTTGCGCGGGATCGAACGTCGGCTGCTGCTCGAGGTAGCCCAGATGCACGCTGTCGTGCATTCGAAAGGAACCGCCATCGGCATCTTCACGACCCGCGAGAATCCGCAGCAAGGTCGTCTTCCCGCATCCGTTGGGACCAACCAAACCGATGCGGTCGCCCGGACGGACTTCGAAAGTCACGCCGTCCAGCACCGGATCGGGTCCAAAATACTTTCTGACGGCATCAACTTCGAGCAGAATCATGGAAGATGTCGTTATTTAATTGTCCCAACGCATTTCGAGCCGAGGGGACAAACCCACTCGGCTCGCCGACACCCACATCAATACGGCTTATATTCGCCGGGCACGGCCATCGGATAGTTGCCGTCCGTGTCGGGCGTGACCGGAGGGGGAGCGTCGAAAGCATACGTGGCCGGCATCTCGTTGGGGCCATTTTGCACGGCCTCGTCCCAATGGATTTCCTGACCAGAGTAGGTCGCCATGCGCCCGAACACGGCCGTAAAACTGCTGGCGGCGGCGTGCCAGCCGTCGTTAAGCGGTTCATTCTTGCGGATCGCCGCGACAAGATCAATGTGCTCTTGTTCGTAAGGATTGCGTCCGCCGCGTCCCGCCCGGGCATTGCTCTCGCCCTTGGTACCGTGGATGTGTTCGGAAACGTCGCTCCACGTGTTGTCCTGCTGGCGGCATTGGCTGAAGAGTTTCGTGCCGTCGGAATACGTGAATTCGACGGTGTGGTTGTCGTAAATCTGGCCGATGCCGCGGTTGTTCCGGCAGTGGCAGCTTCCCATGCCGACAGCCGTGTCGGGATGCGCATCCTTCACGCCTAATTTATGCGAAACGGCCCAATTGCAGACATCCAGGTTGTGGACGTGCTGCTCGACGATGTGATCGCCGCAGAGCCAGACAAAATGGTACCAGTTGCGCATCTGGTATTCCATTTCGGTCATGCTGGGCTGGCGGGGACGAACCCAAATGGCGCCGCCGTTCCAATACGCCCGCATGAAGGTGATGTCGCCGATCGCGCCGTCGTGGATCTTCTTGATGCCCTGCAAATAAGGTTTTTGATGGCGGCGCTGGAGACCGACGACGACTTTCAGGTTCTTTTCGTCGGCCAGCTTGTTGGTTTCCTGGAGCGAGCGATAGCCGGGCGCATCGACACAGCAGGGTTTTTCCATGAAAACGTGCTTGCCGGCGTTGATGGCGGCGGCGTAATGGATCGGCCGGAAACCCGGCGGAGTGGCCATGAGCACCAGATCGACACCGCAATCGATAGCCTTCCGATAGGCGTCGAATCCGACGAAGACTCGTTCGTCGGGGATCTCGACTTTGTCCTTGAAACTGGCGGCGAGTTCGTTGACGGCGCCCTTTGCGCGATCTTCGAACGCATCGGCCACGGCGATGATCTTCACGCCTTCGACGGAACCAAGGCAGTCGTGGGCGGCGCCCATCCCGCGTCCCCCGCACCCGATCAAGCAGGCTTTGAGCTCATCGCTCCCCGCGGCGTGCGCCGACCGCGCGAGACTCAAACCGCCGGCCAAGGCGATTCCGGCTGTCAACATCGAGGATTTCTTGAGAAAATCGCGCCGCGTGTCTTTTTGCTCTTCGTTCATTGACATGCTCCCTGGGGATTGGGGTAAATAAATGGAAGGCGTAATTTAGCCCCGGCACTCACATTGAATATTTCCATTACTGTTTGCCCGCTTGCGCTTGCTTATAATGTTCGAATTGTGCCTTTTCGACGGCATTGATGTCATATTTGGCGGCTTCTTCGGGCGACGGCGTATGCAGCGGACGGACGACGCGGAAACCGACGAAATTCGCATCGGTATGATACCAAATGCTTTGCGGAATTTGCGGATCCTGCATCTTCCAATCTTTCGTCGAGCCGCGCGCGCGGCGCTGCGGCAACTTTCAGGCGAATCGATCCATGAACCGCCGCGAACCACATGCGGATAGGGCTTGGTCGCAGGAATCAAAGGATTATCAACCAGTCCACCCGCGAGATTTTTATAGGTCTCCGGGGCGTACTGGTCGAGGCACCATTCGGCCACGTTGCCATGCATGTCGAACAATCCCCAAGGATTGGGCTTTTTGAGTCCGACTTTATGATATTTTTCATTGCTATTACCCGACTCGGAGCCGTCTTCACTATCGCCATACCAACCATATTTTTTAAGTTCTTTCGGATCGTCACCGAAGCTATAAGCGGTCTCCTTGCCGGCCCGGCAAGCAAATTCCCATTCAGCCTCGGTGGGCAAGCGGTAGTAATGCCCGGTCTTGGCCGAAAGCCATTTGCAGTACATTTTAGCGGCAAATTGGGTCATGCAGATGGCCGGATAGCCCTCTTTACCCATGCCGAAAGACATATCGCTATAGGGCGAAGTGGGATTCGCCAGGGCATCGGCGGTCTTGTCCCATTCGGTAATGGCGGCGTCCTTGAGAACGGCGCGGCGTTTCCGATCCAACTTCAATCCCCATAGTTCGTATTGCTGCCAAGTGATCTCGTATTTACCCATCCAAAATGGCGAAATTTTCACGTCGATTTGGGGTCCTTCATCATCTTTATGCCCCGCTTCGCTCGCGGGACTTCCCATTTTGAAAGTTCCGCCTGGAATCGGGACCAGATCCAATTTGACCTCCGTACCGGGAATATGTTCGGTATAAGCTTTCATCCCATTCTGATCGGCGGCTTCGGCAGCCGGATTTTCGATCGGTTTGGGAAGCCACTTCGGAGTAGGAATTTCCGTGAGATCGGCACTGCTTACCGCTTCGGTTGCGATCAAATGATCGGACGAGCGTGTGTTCAGAATGAGAACCACAAACAAAAAACCTGTTACAATCATTTGCCAAACATATTGCCGGCGCGATAGGCTAATCATTGGGCAGAACCTCTGGAGTGACGGGATGTGTCCAAATCATCAACGCGAAAGGGAAAAAAATGGGAACAATAATGACCGCCTGGTTGCTGGTGGGATTGATAGGGAGCCCGCCGGATGATAGTGTGGCATTGCAGCGCTTTGAATTTACCCGGACGGAAATGGCGGTTCCGGTTTCCATTATAATGTATGCAGCAGACGATGCAACCGCTGCCGCCGCCGCCAGTTCCGCCTTCGATCGCATCCACCAACTCAATTCCATTTTGAGCGATTACGATGAAGAAAGTGAGCTTCGACGGCTCTGTAACCACTCTTCCGTGGGGAATGCAGTGCATGTCAGTGATGATTTATGGCATGTATTACGGCGCGCTTTGGATTTATCGGCAAAAACCGACGGGGCTTTTGATGTGACCATCGGACCGGTGACGCGGCTTTGGCGGCGCTCACGACGATTGAAGGAGTTGCCACCGGCCGATGCCTTGAAGGCGGCACTGGCTCGGGTGGATTATCACGCAGTACGTCTCCACGCGGACCAACATACCGTGGAATTGCTCAAATCGAACATGCTTTTAGACTTGGGAGGGATCGCGAAAGGTTTCGCCCTTGAGCAAGCATATCAAGTCGTCAAAGAAAACGGAATCGGCTGTGTATTGATTCGGGCGGGGGGTGATATGGTGCTGGGCGAATCTCCTCCCGGAAAACCAGGCTGGCGGATCGGCGTGGGACAAATCGATCCTGAAAAACCCCCGCGTATATTTCTTTGGTTGTCAAATGTCGAGGTTGCGACATCCGGCGATCGGTTTCAATTTGTGGAGATCGGCGGAAAACGCTATTCACATATCATCGATCCGAAAACCGGCCTGGGTTTGACCGACCATTGCCAAGTGACGGTGGTGGTCCCGAGGGGCACTCTGGCCGATGGACTAGCCTCGTCGACCTGCATCATGGGACCGGAAAGAGGGCTGCAAATGTTGGAAAAAATCCCCGGCGCGGCGGCCTATCTCATCACCATCCCCGGCCAAACCGGGAAAGAAGAAGTCAGGCAATCGGAAAGTTGGAAAAAATTGCCACTCGCGGGCAAGAGCGATTGATCCATGACACGGACGAATCGATCCTGTAGTCATTGAGCCGCTGTCAGACGATAGCTTACCAAAATGTTATGTCGTAGGCACACTCCGTGTGCCGTAAATTTGGGACGGCACACGGAGGGTGCCTACGACAATGCCGGCAATTTAATGTTTTACAGTGCCTTACCACAGCGTTGTCGGCGACGAATTCATTCTGGAACCGTTTCAATCGTCGGCGTCACCGACAGCTTTCGTCGTTGCCGCCGGACCGGATAATTGCCGATCCATGGCCGGAGACGGTTCGGAGAGCAACCGCGGACAGTAGGTTTCCAAGGCTTGATGGAGTTCCGCAGGTTGGATCGGTTTAGAAATATAGCTGTCCATTCCGGCATCCAGACATTGTTCTTTGACGCTATTCAGCACGTGTGCCGTCATGGCCAGGATGGGCACATGTTTTTCTCCGCCTTCCTCCAAGCCGCGGATCAATGCCGCTGCGGTCAGACCATCCATTTCCGGCATTTCAACATCCATGAGGATCACATCGAAATCGTGATTTTGGAACAATTCAACCGCTTCACGGCCGTTCTCGGCGACTTGAACCGCGTGCCCGCGCAACTCAAGCAAACCTTTGGTCACTTCCTGATTGACGGGGCTGTCGTCCGCCACAAGCACCCGCAAAACAGGATTTTTCCGCTCGCTTGAGTTAGGAATCGCGACAATCCGATCCATCGAATGGGAATCCAAGGCCGTCTGCACCGCTTCCAAAAGGTCCGCGGCTTTCACCGGTTTGGTAACGCATCGTCGAACACCAAGTTTTTGGCATCTTTCGAAACCGTCCACCAAACCGGCAGGCGTCAAGGCGATAACATGCCATCCCTCGATTTCACCATCGCACAACATTTCCATGAATTCGAATCCTTCCGCGCGATTCATTCCAGCATCGATCACCAAGAATGAAGGGGCATTGGTTACACGGATGTTTGTGTTGTTTTCAAGAATGGTTCTACGCGCGGAATCTTGATCATCCGCCAGATAGACACGCATTCCAGCGTTTTCGAGGATATCCCCGCAGTTTTCGCGGACATTTTTATTTTCGCTGACGATCAAAGCGAATCCATCCAGGATCAGACGTTGATTTACGGATGATGATTCGGCAACCGAGGGCAGATCGAATGATGTCGAAAAGCTGAAAGTGCTCCCTTGTCCGAGTTTGCTTTCCACCCAAATTCTCCCGCCCATGAGTTCCGCCAATTGCGCGGAGATTGCAAGCCCCAATCCCGTGCCCCCGAACCGGCGTGTCACTGAACTGTCGCTCTGGCGGAATGCCTCGAAGATATGGTCGTTTTTATCGGCCGGGATGCCGATGCCGGTATCCTGAACGATGAAGAGCAATTGCGCTTTTCCATCAAAATATTTTTCCAGATCGACGCGCACCAGGACTTCTCCGCGTTCCGTGAACTTAATGGCGTTCCCGACGAGATTGACGATGATTTGCCGCAATCGCTTGGGATCGCCGAGCACAACCCCGGGGACATTTGCCGCGATTCGGCAAACGAGTTCCAGATCTTTCTTGGAGGCGGGCACCGCCAATAAACGCGCGACGTCTTCCACGACTTTGCGGATATTGCAGGGTATTGTTTCCAACTCCATTTTACCGGCTTCGATCTTCGAAAAATCGAGGATATCGTTGATGATCTCCAAAAGGATTTCGGCGGAATCTTTCAGGGTTGTCAGATAATTGCGTTGTTGGCCGGTCAGGGATGTGCTCAGCGCCAGTTCCGTCATCCCGATGATGCCGTTCATCGGCGTACGGATTTCATGGCTCATGGTGGCCAAAAAGCGGCTTTTCGCGTTATTTGCGGCTTTCGCGGCTTGCATGGCGACGTGCAACTGTTCTTGTGTTTGCAATAGTTCCGAAGCCACCCTTTCGAGTTCCTGGTTCGACTGCGCCAATTCACGTGCCCGAGCCTCGGCAGCCGCGGTGCGTTCGACGATGCGCTGTTCCAGGGTCGCATTCAATTGCTGCAAGAGCTTGAATCCCTCGGCATTTTCCAAAGCGGCGCCGGCGATCGCCGCGATGAAGTCAGCCAATCGTTCTTCATCCGGACCGAATAGCTTTTGAATGTGTTGATGAATGACATAAAGGCAAGCAACCGCCCTGCCGCGCACGTACAGCGGCACACAGAGAGTTGATCGCTTACCGTCCGCCTCAGGATTATCGCCGGCCTGCGGAGCGGATTCTCCATCAGGAGTAATGGCTTTTCCGGCTTGCAGAGCCTTGCGAATCAACGTTTCATCGAATTTTCCCTCGGCGCCGCCGGCGACGGGAATTAAACGCAAGTTTTTCACGTCCCCGAGAATTTGGAGCACGAGACAATGTTCCGCCCTCAACAATCTCAAGGCGGCGCCGCGGGCTTCTTCGAAGATCGCCGCGCCGGACAGCGCCGAAGCGATTTTTCTGCCCGAAACCAATACGGTCGCAAAACGGTCGTATAACGATAAGCTGGCCGATTTCGAATGGACAGCTATTTGCCCCTGGTTCGATTGGTCGGATGCCATCAGTTGCAGACGGAGGGCTTGCGCTTCAGTAATCCGCACTTCTGCGTTTGGCCAACCCAATTCAAGCCCCAACTGTCCATACGCCAAGAGCGATTGAGCATGCTCGTATTTAGCCTCTTGTTTTTCGGCCGTCGCAAGGCTAGCCTCGAGTAATCGGCGCACGGAACCGGTGTTGCCGGACAGTGCATGAATCATCGCCAACTCTCGCAGAGCATGAGGCAGATCATTTTGCAAACGCCGTGCGTGCCGCACAGCGCGGCGCGCGATGGTCTCAGCTCTGCTAAGCAACGCAGCACGCTTCGAGGACGTCCGGATATTCGGGCTTTCCGCCTGCCGTCGCAGCGCCGTGGCCAACCAGGGCAGGATGGGCGCTTCATAGGCATTCATCAGACCCAACAGTTGATTGTTGTTTTTTAGAGCTTTCTCAAAGACTTGCACCGCCTCCGCATATTTTCCCGACTCGGTCAATTGCACTCCTTGCGCTAATGAGACCTGAGCCTGTGCTTGGACATCGGTTCTTTTTCTTTCTACTTCATGCTTTAACGTATCGTGGGGCACTTTGCCGCCGGAAGCCAATGCCCAAATGTCAAGACTGATGCCCGATGCTTGTTCATCGCCCAACTTCAGACCGGATGAATGCAACAGCTTGGCTTCGACGATAGCTTCCCGCAAATTGCCCAATCGATAAAGGGAAGCGGCAATTTGATAACGCGCGATATGCACTTCCCACCAGTCACCCGTGCGTTCCAGGAGACGTACAGCTTCGCGGCATTTTTCCACGCATTCACGGAATCGAGACGCCGCATAAAGGACCACTCCATAGAAACTCAACGATTGTCCCTGCCCCCACAAATCAGCCGAGCTTCGGCGGATTTCCAGGGACTTTTTTGCATACTTGATCCCGCGGTTGTACCAACCGAGCAAAGTCATGGCTACGGCATGTTCCGAGTAGATCTGCGCCATCTCCAAAGTAGGCGCATAGCATTCCGCCAAGTTCATTCCAAAAAAATGCACCAGAAAATTCTGTTTTCTTGTCCGCGAGAACCAGTAAACATACCCTAGCCTGCTGAGAAGGCGCAACTTGAGCAGATCTTCCTTATTCGGCTTTTTTTTACACCCGCGTCTTAGCCAGGGAGGCACAAAAGAATGCACCAACTGCACCAAAGACTGCCAAAGAAGCATCGTCATGCAGACGAAATATTTCTGCGGTATCGCTCGATTCAGGAGTTCCAATGCCTTCTCGATGGGGCGCGCCGCGCCTTCCATATCGCCGCGTTTGAGGGCCAATTCGCCAATCTTGCCGCAGATTTGAGCTTTCGCATACGCGCCCTCGGCAAGCACGGCGGCGGATTCGAATAATTCTCCCGCCAAAGCATATTTTCCCCTCATCATGAGGACATCGCCCAATCCCTCGGCAATCTGGTAACGCACCGATTTATCCGCCGATGAATCGCCTCGCTGGGCAATGCGATATTGCTGTTCGGCGACCTCCAGCGCATATTCGAGCGCGGGCCTGTTCCGCGGCTTGCAGAGCATGAGGCAAAGCCGATCGGCTATCGCCTGCGGCATCGAAGTGGAAGGCGATATCCGATACACGATGGGGAACATTCACCTGCAGAAACAACGCGGTTTCCCGATGAAGCTCGCTCCGCTGGCTGAATGTCATCCGATCAAGCAGGGCGGCGCGGATCCTGTCATGCACGAATGCGCAGCTCGATCCGTCCGCGGATGTCCAGACGAGATGCCTTTGACTCGCGGCTTCCATGGCTGCGATGGACTGCTCCGGCGATTGCCTGGAAAGTTTTGCGGCGGAGTCCAACTCGAATTCTTTGCCGAGGATCGCGGCCGCCGAAAGCAGCCGAATGGTCTCCGCGGGCAATAAATCCAGACGACGCGCGAGAAAGGAAGCCGCTCGACTCGATGAACTCAGATCGGCCATCGCCAACGGCTCTACTTGCCAACCCTCCGGATCGGCAATCAAGGCGTCCGATTCAACGAGACCGCGCAGCACCGCCGAGGCCATGAATGGATTTCCATCGGCGAACTGCGTAATCAGATTGACGGCAACAACGGGCAACTTCCCGGCCATCGATTCCAGCAGTTGCCGGATTTCATCCCCGTTGAAAGCCTGCAGTCGAATATCGGCGGAAGGCTCGACGTTGCGCAACAAATGCTCTTCTCCGACGTCTTCCGAACGGAAAGCCGCAATCAGCAAGATATGGGACGGATTGGAATTTGCCTGGTTCTGCCACCAGCCGATCAATTTACACGTGAGTTCGTCAGCCCATTGGAAATCGTCGAGAACGATGAGCACGGGACGATCAACGGTTCCCAAAGCATTAAGAAATGAAGCCAGCGCTTGTATCGTACGGTTTTCGGCGAACGCTTCGGGTCCCGCGGCGCCGGAGGGCTTCCAGCCCAATAACCGCGCCAATTCCGGCAAGACTGCGCCGAATGCATCGATCTGCTCACCCAAGCGGTTCTTGAGAGCGACAGCGAATGATTGATCACAACAGGCAACTGCCGATACTTGCTCGACAATGCCGTCAAGCACTTCAAGGGGCTTTTGCCCCACCCGTTCCTTCCCCTGGCCGCGTAAGACCCACATTCCGGCTTTAACGCCGCGAAGCGCAATTTCGCCTAGCAGCCGCGTCTTGCCACCGCCCGATTCCGCTTCTAAATACACCAGTCGGGATTGTCCGGCACAAACTTCCCTAATTTGCTCTTCAATCCGATTAAGCTCTGTTTCGCGTCCCACAAATGCGGGTTCCGTCAAGGTGGGCCGGCGGTCGTGGGAGCCGACGACGAATGACGAATTACCCGCTGCACAGCCGACAATCGATTCCAAATCCATCGACACGGCCTGAGCAGTCTGATAGCGGTCGCGGGGATCCTTGCGCAAGAGTCTTTGGATCAATTCATCCAAAGCCAGCGGCAAGTCCACGCCCATGCTCCTCAATTCAGGCACAGGAGCGGTCATATGTTGATATAATATCGATCCCGCCTTGTCACCTCGAAACGGCGGATGACCAGCCAGGCACTCGAAGAGCACTATTCCCGCCGAATAGAGATCCGAAGTTTCACTGATATCGTGATCCAACGCTCCGGCACTTTCCGGCGAAAGGTAAATAGCCGTCTCGACCGATTCTTCGACCGATAGTTCATCGGTGTTGGAATGCGATCCCAAGCTGAAATCGCTCAATACGGCCGTGTTTAACGGAACATTGTCATCAATGATGATGTTTGTCGGCCGAATGTTGTGATGAAACACTCCATGCTCGTGGGCCACTTTCAATGCGGAGAACAGACATCGACCGAGAGTAATCGTGTCTTGCGAGTTGAGACGATTCTTTTCGAGCCTCTCTCGAAGCGTGATGCCCGGTATGAAGGGGCGAACCACGTAGATTTTGTCCGCCTCTTGGCCAATCTGCAATATGCCGGTGAGCCATGGCGTTTCGAATTCTCCAAGAACTTTGGCTTCATGTTCCAAACGCAAGCGTGCAGCGGTGGAGATGGCCGAAAGCCGGGATAATCTGATGACGACCAAATTTCCGCTCGAATGGTCGTTGGCCAGCCAATGGTCCCCGGAACGGTCTCTTTTCAGCAGCTTGATTACTTGGTATCTGCCGCCGATCACACACGCTTCCAAAATTTCCCTGCCTCTGGAACCAGCGAAATTATTGATGATCGTGGATTCCATTTTGGTCGTCCGGATGAAGCCAAGGAATTTCCATAAGCGAATGGCCGATAATGAGCATATTCGTCATGCAGAAGTGAACTACACCCAAATTCCCTTGCGCAGGTTTCGAAACGTCAAGATCGAGGCAATACCCCGCAAAGAGCCCGGATTGACGTGACAGAGCCCTCTAAAAAACTTGTTTTCTGCATTCCTATTATATGCTCTCGGAATTATAGCCTTTTATTCCAATAAACACTTATAAACCAAGTTATCCACGAAGAATTATGCACGATGAGATATATCGACGTTGCAGCCGATAACGATTGTGACAATAACTCCGGCACGAACCGATGGCGATCCGAACCGCGGAGAATTGTTCGGAACAAAGAAGACGCAACATTCCCATGGCAAGCAGCGGTATGGCAACCGCGCATTCGCGATCGGAATCATTCAGCGGCGGCCGGCAATCGGCTTGCGAATTCCAAGCAATTCGAGCATCGGCCGTTTACGGCGGGGTGGTCCGATTTGACTTGGGCTATCGATGCGGATATTTGCGCGGTCCGTTTTGACTGCCGAACACATCGTTATCAATTTCATCGGTTCCGGCTCGCAAACGGAAATTTTCCAGCCAGCTTTTTCAATCTCCACCGCAATTTCGTCCTGTCCGCGCAACCGCATGCGCCATGATAAACCGCGTTCGAGATAAGTGACGCGATCGTGGTAATCCGTCTGACTGAGAAGGAGAACACCTTCTTTCCGCG
The DNA here is from genome assembly GCA_963713065.1 of Pirellulales bacterium. Classification (GTDB taxonomy): domain Bacteria; phylum Planctomycetota; class Planctomycetia; order Pirellulales; family Thermoguttaceae; genus JADLEL01. The sequence continues at coordinate 37,950 of CAVQKP010000002.1, forward strand.
TACAACCATAAAGTGCGGAGAGCAGTCCGGCGAAAGCCTCGTTGCCTTGAGAGCCGATATCCAGGTATTCCGTGATTCCCTGGCAAACGGTGATGCCGAGACCGTCGAATCGGACGCCAAAGTGCCGGCCGGCTTTCTCGATTAATGTTTCCAAGTCGCCTTTTCCGCCGGCGGAGCCGACAAAAACAACTCCTTTTCCGGAGAGGCCGAATATCTTCAGAATCTTGGCGTTCTCTCGGATCGCCCTTTCATCTTTATCGACGATGCATAGATAGCCGTTCGGATTATCGGCGCGGGCAAGAACTTCGGCTTCAAGGCTTCCATCGCCGCCGCCGATCGCGAGGATCAGCGATGGAGCATCCGGCGGCAGCGACTGCAAGGCGAGGAATAGCATGCGTTGTGCGATAATCCGGCGGTTTCTTGCCGCCTTGATCGCGGGAGACTGCATCAACAACCGGTTGATCAGGTCACCGCGATCACCGGATCCCTCGTGTTCGTACATCGCACGAAGGACGAGAAATGAGCCGCCTTCGCGCTCGGCGAACAGCAATCGAGCCAATTTTCCCTTGCTCAACGAAAAGATTTTCGTCGCCGTGTTCGGGAACGCGTTCATCAACGCAGACACCACGAAACGATTGAGCATGTGCCGCCCCCAAGGCTCGACTTCCAAAGACCGGCCGACCGCGTATCTTTCGCTCCAAAACTGAAAATGTGGATTCATCCGCGCTCACTCCGATAATAGATGAAGTCTTTTTCATATTGCGACGTGGGCATCGCATCGTATCTTTCGAAAATATCGCCCAGCTGATCGATCACCAGATCGTGCTCTCTGCCGCGTCCGAAGTGGTCGAACTCGCGTTCATGCAGTTCGGCATGAGGAATGATGGTCCTGACATGTTGGGCGTAAGCAAGCCGGCCTTTCGCCGTCTGCAAAGACATGATTTCATCGTTTCTGCCGGCAAATACATTGAAAGGGATATTTGCGGGAATTTGCAATCCTTCGAGATATCGAGCGGTGAGGAGTTGCGAAAGCGTTTGCCGGATGTGGACTTGGGTGTAAGGAAGTTCTTCGAAATAATCCAGCCCGACGTTCAGTTCCGGAAACAGGCCGTTTAAATATTCACGCAGCGCCGATCGAAAAACGTCTCCGTTCCAATCATACCGGTTTTCGGCGATTCCCTCGGCGAATTCGCGATCGCTCATTTTTCGGCCGCAGTGACGGGAATAAATGGGGGTGAATTCGCCAATCGAAAGTATCTGATCCAAACGAAACAATCCGGAAACCGTGCTTGCCGACCGCAGCAAGCATCCGCAACCTCCTCCGCGAAACTGTGCAAGCAAGGGAATAACGCCGAAGCAGGTGGCGAATCCATGCAGCGTCAAACCTCGTCGATTTGCATAATTCCATGTCCAAATGAGAGCGTCGCGAACGTCGGCTATGGTCTTGTCCAGTTCGAAAGTTCCGGTCGATTGCGCATGACCACGATACTCGAATGACAAAAGAATGGTCCCTCGCCGCGTGAAGTTTCGGAAGATCAAGAGAGATTGCGCAGCCCCGGCACCGACCAAAGGAGAGATGAAAACGATCCTTCGAGGTTTGATCGGCGGTTTGGGGAACATCGCTTTGGCGTGAAGCGAAACGCCATCCGCGGCAGGAATTTGGAAGTCTTCGAATAATTTTGCTCTGGATGATATTTCAATCATACGATGCTTGCCGATGGTTTGTGACGATAAGCGATAAACACGATGAGAATTCAGGAGCGATGTATCCCATGATAATTGCGGATTTATTTATCTCAAGAAAAAACACGAACCTCTCGAAAATGATGGATTCCTCGATCATCCAGAATTTTAATGATTAATTTTTCACAAAACAACTGTCATACTCCCATACGAGTGGTAAAAAGGAAATTAGCCGATCCAAGCCGAGATTTACAATCGCCGAGTGAAGCAAACCTTGCCGGTCTTGACCGCTACAATCATCATATCCGGAACATTTATTCGAAAGCGCACGCGAGTTTAATCCCTAGTGCGCCGATTTCAGCAGCGATCAAGCAATCTGCTCCCCAAAAATTATTGACTAGCCGTATCTACAGACCTAGAGTTGGACAGCTTTCCGAATGCCGTGATATTCGAATAACAGGCAAAATGCCTGTCGATCATTTTGTCGGGGCGGAGTGAATTCGCGGAACAAGCGGCCACCGAGGATTGCAGGCAAATCAAGCAGTCATCCACCGTAAATCCCGACAGGTCCAGTCCATGCGTCCAGAATTCCCGATTCAAGAATCAGTGCCTCTCGACGTTCAAGAACTTCTCGAACGTTGCATGGGCAACATCGATTTGGCGCAGCGAGTCCTCTCCAAACTGCAATCACGGTTCGATGAAGACATGCTCGATTTGGAGAACGCGCTATCGGCGGAAAACAGCCAATTGATAGCTAGCATCGCCCATCGCCTGAAAGGAGCTGCATCCAATGTGGCCGCCCACGACCTTCAAAAATGCGTCGCCATGATCGAAGAATCTGCACGCAAGAATTCACTGAAGAATGTGGCTATACAACTGGAACAACTGCGGACAGAATGGTCTCGGGTGAATACAATGACTTTGCCAAAGAAAAACGCAGATTGAAAATATCGATGCAGAAGATCTCCAAGTTGCGAACGAAGGAAGGATTTAGAGCGTCATGCGAGTGTTGGTAGCCGAAGACGATAACATTTCCGCCGAGATCCTCTCGAATATGCTCGAGAACTTCGGATATGAGGTTACTTTGGCTCGCGATGGGCAAAAAGCGTACGAAATGATCCGCACCGGGCGATTTCAACTCGTGGTTTCCGACTGGGAGATGCCGATTATCAGCGGCCCTGAGCTCTGCCGGCTGATAAGGGGGCGGAAATCGAGCGGATATATTTATATCATTTTGTTGACGTCGCATAAGGGCGTACAAAATGTCGTTGAGGGCCTGGACGCGGGTGCCGACGATTTCCTGACCAAGCCTTACGAAGCCGAAGAGCTTCGCCTCCGGTTGCGCACAGGGGAAAGAATTATTTCCCTCGAAAGCCGCGATATGATGATTTTCACGCTGGCAAAACTCGCGGAAACGCGCGACAGGGCCACCGGAATGCATTTGGATCGCATTCGCGAGTATTGCCGCATTCTCGCGGAAGATCTCTCGCAGCGGGAAAAATTCCGCGACGTCGTCGATGGCGATTACGTGCAATTGCTCTATCTCACCAGCCCTTTGCACGATATCGGCAAAGTCGGCATTCCCGACGAAGTGCTGTTGAAGCCCGGCCGGCTTACGCCGGAAGAATACTCGCTGATGCAGCAGCACACGATCATCGGCGGCAACACATTGCAAGCGGCCGCCAACGCGCATCCGGAAACGCAGTTTTTAGCCATGGCCCGGGATATCGCCATGTCGCATCATGAACGGTATGACGGGACCGGTTATCCCCACGGATTGGCAGGCGAGGATATCCCCTTAGCCGGCCGCATCACCGCCTTGGCCGACGTGTATGACGCCTTGACCAGCGAGCGCGTGTACAAATCGGCATATAGTCATGAAACCTCGCGGACGATTATCCTCGAGGGCCGAGGAACACAATTCGATCCGGAGATCGTCGATGCTTTCATCCGTTGCGAGAAAGACTTTATCGTAACGCACCAACAATTCATGGATAACGCCTTGGAAGAGGTGTGCGATTTGAATCTTTTTGCCGAATCCATGACAGTTTCTTGAATTGTCCGACGCTCGGATCAATCGCGCCGCGAAGCAGGTTGCCAACCGGCCGATTCTCGATGGAAAACGGCAGCCCGACAACATGCCTCTCTCTATTTTATCTAATCGTTAAGATCGATGCCGCTAACAAAATATTCGCTTTCCTCGCACTTGATTGTTGTTGGCCCGGTTCGAATCTCTCCGAAAAGTCTATAGGATTTGTTCCCGGAAATTCCTTTGAATTTGATTTCCTACCCCGATAAGGTGACTTATCGCGGTTACTGCGGGGGCATACATTTACGCAGAAAATACAATACTCTTGATAAATCATTCTTGATAACGGAGTGTTCTTATGAAGCGGGAAAGGATGCCACTGTACGTTTTGGGAGCTTGGCTCGCTCTGATGAGCATCACTTTTGCCGATGGGGTGATCCTCAACGGCTCTACTGCCCGATCCATTGGACGCGGCGGCACCGATATCGCGCATGCCGATACGGTGGGGATACTGCTCGATAATCCTGCCGGCGCGGCAAACATCGAGAACGACAAACTGTTCGAGGCGGGAGTGAACATGATGTTCACCGACTTCGGCTATTCCGATCCGCTGCGCCGCGGCACCTCCAGCGAATTCACTCCGCTTCCCGCAGTGGGATTCATTCGCAAAAGCGCCGACGGAAGATGGGCATACGGCCTAGGCGCGTTCGCGCCCGCCGGTTTCCTGGAGAATTACAATCTGGCGGGACCTTTCCCCTTCGCGGGACCGCAGCATTACAAATCGATCGGCACCCTGGGCAAAATCCTGCCCGCTTTGGCGTATCGCGTGAACGACGGGTTCACCGTCGGCGCGACGCTCGGCGTGGCCGTGAGCCATGATGAACTTGAGGGACCCTATACTCTGCAAGGTCCGGGCATGTTTCGCGGCACTCCCACGCTATTGGACCTTCAGGCGACAGGCGCCGCCCTCTGCTGGTCGCTCGGAGCGCAATACAAGTTGACCGATGCCACGTCGCTGGGACTGACCTACCAAAGCGAAAGTCGTTTTCGGGCCAGCGGCGTAACGAACGTCGCCGTGCCGGGCTTGGGCGCCAGCACCTATGACACGGAACTGGACATGACCTGGCCCCAATCCGTGGGCATGGGCATTCGCCATGAGTTTTGCCCGCACCGAATCTTTTCCATCGATGTGATCTGGTACGGCTGGTCGAGCGCCTTCGACGAAATTGGCATCACGCTGACCAATCCGAACACCCCTGGTTTTCCGCCCATCGTGGAGCAACTCCCGTTGCGCTGGCGAGACAACGTTTCAACTCGATTGGGATATGAATGGATCCTCGACAACGGGCACACAGTTCGATGCGGTTATGTGTATCACAGCGATCCCATCCCGAACGGCACGCTGACGCCGTTCATCCAGGGAACATTCGAGCATTCCTTCTCGCTCGGCTACGGAATCAGTTGGAAACGCTGGGATCTCGACCTCGCCTACATGTTCGCCTTCGGGCCCGACAAGCACGTCGGTGTCAGCGATTTGGTAGGCAATGAATTCGGCAATAGCACGCAAAGGGCGCAGGCCCATTGTGCAGCTTTCAGCTTCATTAGACGCTTCTAAGCCGAGTGTCGAAGGAACGATTCTCCACCCCTTTGGCGGGCACAAGGAAAGAATGCCGTTCCATCGAAAATCTCGAAGCAAATGACAAATATCCTGGAGACTCAGGATCGTCATCAAGCATAAACTATCGAGCTTCTCCTGTCTTTTTATCCGGTAAAGTCATTTGTCAACAGGGGCAATATCTTGGTATAATGTTTAAATGGTAATTTCTTTTATTCGAAGGGGCCTCAATCTGCGCACCGAATCAACACGGCGTTTTCCGTAACTTGTTGACAGAATAGCATTTAGGGCAACTTCCTCCCGAACTTACGTCATGCGGCTGATTCAATTGAGGGATATCTGCAAGACCTACACGCTCGGCGAAGTCGAAGTCGAGGCGCTGCGGGGGGTTTCCCTGGACATCGAGCGCGGCGAATATCTTGCTCTAATCGGCGCTTCCGGCTCGGGAAAAACAACATTAATGAATATGTTGGGGTGTCTCGACCGTCCCACCAGCGGCAGCTATCTGCTCGAAGGAGACGAAGTCGTGGAAATGTCGGGCGACGATCGCGCCCGCCTGCGGAATCGGAAAATCGGCTTCGTGTTCCAGAGCTTCAATCTGTTGTCGCGTACGAGTGCCGTGGAGAACGTCGAACTGCCAATGCTATATTCCTCGCGCCTCAACGGAGGCAAGCGCCGCGAACGCGTTGTGAGGCTGCTCGAGAAGGTGGGACTGGAGTCGCGGATGGATCACCATCCGGCGCAGCTCTCCGGCGGGCAGCAGCAGCGCGTGGCCATCGCCCGGGCGTTGGCCAATGAGCCGTCGATCCTTCTGGCCGACGAGCCGACAGGCAACCTCGACTCGCACACCAGCCGAGAAGTGATGGATTTATTTCATCAACTCAACCGCGAAGACGGCATTACCATCATCCTGGTTACGCATGATCAAGAGTTGGCGCGACGGGCGCGTCGAGCCGTCGTCTTACGCGACGGCGAAGTTGTTTGCGACTCGACCGACATCGCCCAAGCGACCGCCGCGCTGCACTCCGTCGGGGAGTAGGGTGCATGCGAGCACGCACTCAAGTGATTGATTTCGAAAGAGGTATCGAATAACGTGAAACGCATCATTTTCTGGTTGATTGTCGTCGGGATCGTCATCGGTGCGGGCACCGCCGGCTATAACCGCTTCTACGCCTCCAACTCCGCCGTCGGCAGGGCGAAGTACCGGACCGCGACCGTGCGACGGGGAGAACTCCGGCCCGTCGTTAATTCCACAGGCAGCGTGAAGCCGGTGCGGACAGTGCAGGTCGGTTCCTTCGTCTCCGGGCCGATCATCGACGTTTTCGTCGATTACAACGACAAGGTCACGAAAGACCAACCGATGGCCAAAGTCGATCCGCGGCTTTACAATGCGGCGGTCGCCCATGAGAAAGCTGCGCAGCATCCGATCGATTGCCGACGTCAAGCGCATCGAGGCGCTATTGGCTCAGGCGGTTCGCAACGAAGAACGCGGCGAAAAATTGCATGCCACCAATGCCATCTCCGAATCCGACATGGATCTCTATATTGCCGAAAAGGCATCGCTCCAAGCACAACTCGAAGTCGCGAAGGCCTCCGTTCAGGAGAGCGAGGCAAATTTATCAATCGCGGAAACGAATCTAAAGTTCACCGACATTCTCTCGCCGGTGGATGGGATCGTGATCGATCGGAAGATCGATCCGGGACAGACGGTGGCCGCGCAGTTCCAGACTCCCACGCTGTTCGTCGTGGCGCCCGATCTGGACAAGACCGTTTATGTCTATGCATCCGTCGATGAGGCCGACATCGGCCTGATCCGCGCGGCGGAAACGCGGAAGGAGCCGGTCACCTTTACGGTCGATGCGTATCCCAACGACTTGTTCCACGGATCGATTCGGCAAATTCGTTTCAACCCGACGACCGTGCAGAACGTCGTCACATTTACGGTCGTGGTCGAGTCGGCCAATCCGGAACTGAAATTGCTGCCCGACATGACGGCCAACTTGACCTTTCAGATCGAGCTGAAAAGCGACGTGCTCACGGTCCCTAATTCCGCCTTCCGATTTCTTCCTAAACCCGAGCAGGTCTGCGAGCGCGACCGCCCGCTTTTGGAATCGATGGAATCCGACTCGCAAACATCACCGAGAACTGCCGCGGCAGACCGCACCAAAGAAAGCGGCGATCAAAAAACTGCGCCGCGCGACCGAAATCACAAATACGTCTGGACCCTCGAAGGAGACTTGCTCGCCGCCGTGCCCGTTGAAATCGGCCTGAATGACAAGAATTCGTCCGAGATCGTCGCCGGCAAATTGACCGATGGCCAGGAAATCGTCGTTGGACTAGTGAAATAGAGAACGGATGAGGGTGCCACTGCCGGCTCGTCCAACAGTGCAAAACGAGCCACCGACCCAATATCGTTGGGAAAGCCGGCAGTGGCATCCTCGATCGATCGCGATGCCGCAGACGACAGCATTCATAACTCATATTCCATATTTTCCAATGAACCTCACCCTCACCATCCGCGTGGCTTTGCGGGCGATCGCGAAGAACAAGACTCGCGCCGGGCTGACGGTATTGGGTATCGTCATCGGCGTGGGCGCCGTGATTCTCTTGGTCTCCATCAGCGAATCGGCCGGGCTGATGGTCCAGGAACAGTTCAAGACTCTGGGAACGAACGTGTTGTTCATCATTCCGGGGAGCCAGGAAGGGGGAGGCGTGCATCTGGCGTCGGGAACCATAACCACGCTAAACGCCGCCGACGCCGAGGCCATGATGGCGGAATGCAACACCGTGACGGCGGCATCGCCGATCATCAACGCGCGGGCGCAGATCATATCCGGCAACTTGAACTGGTCGCCGGATCAGATCTTCGGCGTCAACCAGCTTTACCCGACGATCGGCAATTGGACGATCAAAAAGGGGGATTTTTTCACGACGAGTGATATTCACGCCGCGGCCAAAGTCTGCGTGATCGGCAAAACGGTGGTGGATAACCTCTTCCCGGGGAGCAATTGCCTCGGCGCGACGATCCGCATCAAGAATATCCCTTTCCGAGTGATCGGCATTCTCGAACCGAAGGGGGCGAATCTGTTCGGTCAGGACCAGGACAATCTCGTGCTGGCTCCGTACACCACGATTATGAAACGGCTTAGCGGAAACACATACAACAATGTGGATGCCATTTTCGCGTCCGCGCGGTCGGGCGACCAAATGCAGCAGGCCTGCGATGACGTCACGGCCCTGCTGCGCCAGCGGCATCGCATCCGCCAAAACAACCTGAACGATTTCACCGTGCATAATAGTTCGGAAATCGCCAAGGTACTCAACATCATCACGATGGTCATGACCATGCTGCTCGGCTCAGTGGCCAGCGTCTCGCTGGTCGTGGGCGGGGTGGGCATCATGAACATCATGCTGGTTTCGGTGACCGAGCGCACTCGCGAAATCGGCATTCGCCTGGCTGTCGGCGCCCGTGCGCGACATTCTCTGGCAATTCCTCGTCGAGGCGATGGTGCTTTCGCTATTGGGCGGGATCATCGGCGTGCTGGCCGGGATCGGCTCGTCCGCGGCGGCAACCTACGCCGTGAATATTCTTCTCAGCGGAGGCACGCGCTGGCCGTTTACGATCTCGATCACGGCGATCCTGGTCTCGCTCGTTTTTTCCGCCTCGGTGGGGATGTTCTTCGGCTACTATCCCGCCCTCAAAGCCAGCCGCCTCGATCCGATCGAATCGCTGCGGTATGAATAGACCTCGTTTAGCCTGGAGCCAGCGGCGACGGCGGACGGCGGCGTGCGAATTGGTCAATGGCTTCTTTTTTCCCGATTCGTTGTGTTGCGTGTCTCGTCTCTGAGTGAAACTGCGTGGTTTTCTCGAGGATTTCGCCGCTATTCGATTTGTTCCTTACGGCGCAGCAAGCGAGTTTTGCGGTTTTCTTGGCTTTCGGGAAGAGGGCAATGCGCCTTTCGCGGAAGTTACGCGATTTTTCGGCTCGATTAATTCGAGATTATGCGGAAATCGAGCGCACCGCTTGCGGGACGAGGCGGGCTGCCGGAAATCTGGGGACGCAATACTAGTTTCACTGTTTTTTGGGGCGACCGCCTTTTTGCGGTTTTAGGACGCGGCCGACAAGCGATTCCAAACGGTCCAAAAATGTTTCATCTCCCAGCGGTCGGCCCGTGCTGACATGACCGCGCAACTCGATCAATTCCTCTTCTCGAATGGCACTATCGAGCAGACCGTTCCAATCGGCGACCATCGCCAGCAAAGGGGCGACCTTGACCAAGTCGTCATTGCGGCCCGACAGGTGCGCCCGCGTGCTACTCCAACGCCACTCGTCCGGGCTGCCCGCCAACTTCGCCCGCACGGGATTCCATTCCACGTACCGCGCCGCCGCCAACAAATACGGCTCATCCATGACGAAGGAAGCGAATCGGCCTTGCCACAGATAGCCGCGCCACTTCTCGCGGAAATTGATGCGCCGCGTGTAGCGTCGATGCGCCTCGCCGATCGCCCGCCGCAGGCCGTCCTCGGTTTTCGGGACCGCGATCAGATGGACGTGATTGGGCATCACGGCATAGGCAAAATGCGACTGTTTATTCGTCTTGTTCAAAGGACACTGCGGGGATTATTATAGATATTTCGGCTTTGCTGACTCTAGCCGAATTATATCAGCCCCAAATTCGATCTCAAGGAGGAAATCGATGTCTCAACAAACAACGGCTCCCCCCCGCGCGGCCAGAATGGCCAACCGATCCTGAAGCTCGATCAGCTCTGGAGTTGCCTGCCGCAGGCGGTTCGCGGATCATTGCCCTCAAGCAACAAGGTCACACGCAGGAAGCGATAGCCCAAAAATTGAACGCCGAGCAATTCCACTCGACCAGCGGAGACGCATTTACGTCCTCGATCGTTAGCCAACTGTGTCGTAAGTTTCGCACCGAGGGCTACTTGAAGGACGACGTTACCGCGCCGTCCGGCCATTGGAAACTCGGCGAACTTGCCAAGGCGCTAGGCATTCCTTCAGCCACTCTGAGCACCTGGCGTCGTCGCGGTTGGATTCACGCAGATCAGCGGAACGGACGCTGGATTCTCTGGGCTGACGCCAAAGAATTGCATCGTCTCCGTCGATTAGCCGACTATGATCGTATCGGGCTCCAGCCGACCCCTTCCCACCTCACAAAACAAAAGGTACGTTAGATGTAAACAACCCTTGAACAGATCCAAGCAAAGGGTAGCATTATGAATGGTTCATCATCAGGCAATAGCTCCAAATCTCGACCCCTTCCTCGCGGCAAAAGTCGGCCATGAGTTCCAGGTATGCCGCGTAATCTCCCTCGCCAAAAAAAGTCTGCTGCCGACGGTTCCCCCGCTGGGTTATATGGTGTGGCATCCCCGGAATGACCAATCGTGCTAATCTTGCCATCCCCCGAATTTACCAATTTTCGCCTAATGTGTCAATAACTAGTATTGCGTCCCCAGATTTAGACTCTACAAAGCCCGACGCGGCCAACCACCCGCAAGACGCCGTGCTGCATGATACGGCATGGCTGGATACAAAGCCCATTGCTGCCATGATGCCTGCGGGTGTTTGACAATCATAGTTCGTCGATTCCGCCCTGATGGGTTCCGGTTGCCAGATCGACAACAAAGCCTGCCATCTCTTCACTCCGAATGTCCCAAAACTCACCTTTAATGGATGTGTCTGTAACATCGGTAATCTTTAGATTGTCCCATGAAAGTCGTTTCGTTTGCCACTTGATCCCCGCCTGTCCGTAAGCGACCAGTCGAGTAAAATCTGCGAACACAATGATTTCGTGGGTCCGAATAGGACGAACATCAATAATCGGGATTACCTGCACACGATCCCATGACGTTGGCGAACTTGCGGACACAAGGTAGCCTTCACCCTTTGCTACAATGCAGAGCAGCCGGGGGTCTGGCATTGTAAAGATACCAGACGCCCCCTTCGGCGCGATTTGGCCAAAGGCGAATGTCCCAATCCACGGCTGACCGTGTTCTGGGCGAATCTCAACAAGAATGCCATCCCGACCACCTTCGGTGGACTGCCTGGATAGTAGTAGTGAGGACAGCACGCGGGACAAGGTCCTTCTATCAATTGCTCACATTCATAAGAGTGAGAAAAAGTTGTATCCACTGGAACTTTATTAAATATCATTGGTTTAGGGGTTAGGACGGAAGAAGCGGTGGTTGATAACTTCCGTGTTGCCCGACACCGATGGGCGAACACCGATTTCAAAAGACCCCTCAACTCCATTCACACTCCCCGGTAGTCGATACATGATGGAATCATTACTAAGGCCGGGTTTTGCAGTTCTCCAAAAGTTCGGTGTGACCGTGCGCGTGCCTTGGTTTAAGATTTGCTGATTATATGATTCGGGAAAGTTATGGAAAGGTCCCGATTCTTCTGCGCTACGCATAAGCACACGGGAAGAGTAAATACGGTTCGGCCCACTTGCTGTTGCGCTTGGGGCAACAAAAAACTCTGCCAAACATTTTAGACAAGACCCGCAGGAACCCGGTAGCTGTTCAGCACTTACGTCACCCGCAACCTGCGCGAATCTCGTTGCTAAAGACTTTTCGCCCAGAGGCGAGTTTGCAGCTAAAAAGGCCGATGACGCCGATGCCGTTCCCGCCATCAGCAAAAGCAAAACACATTGTATCCAAAGCCTTTTGTGCATGGCATCTATGATACCTGCGGGTGGTGGTCAAGGCAAGCGTTCCTTGCGGGCCGGATGGGTGGCGGAATGCTACTCTGGCTCATCAGTTGGCTCAGGATGAGTAACAATGACCTCCTCGGCAAATACATCGCCAACAATTGCACCTTCCAAATGGCTAAGAACCAGGGGATGCCGCAACGCAAATGGCTTTTGAAATTCGTCTAAGATAGGGTAATCGTTAGCAGTTAGGATTTGTTCCTTTTCGTCTATTGGGACTTTTTGCCAAGTTAGATCGATTACAACCATTGGATACTCTTCGCTACCGCTCTGAAATAACTTGATGCCATAGGTATTTCTAAAAGTCACATAGCTTGTGTTATAAGGTGGAACGCTCGCCACTATCTCAAAACGAAGTGACCGGCCGTTATCCACAAAATCAATGTTTACGACGTTTACTACTTCAATTCGTCCACTTTCGCTCATGGTTATCATCCTCCTTGGCCCGGAAGTGGTGTGACAAACTCACCGGGATTGTGCGTATCAATTGGGTTTCCGCCAGCATCAATTCTCGGATTGTAAGGTTTTCCACCTCCGCTTGGAGTAACTTTTGGACCAAGACGAATTACTTCACCGTTCGGGCGTATCCAAACGATTGATCCATCGGGATTTCGATATTGGACATAACCACCCTTTGTTGTTCCGTGATATTCAAAACCACCCTCTCGTAATTCAATATGCAGATCGCCTCGTGTTGGTAATTCACCTGGGGCAACAAAAAACTCTGCCATACATTTTAGACAAGACCCGCAGGAACCCGGTAGCTGTTCAGCACTTACGTCACCCGCAACCTGCGCGAATCTCGTTGCTAAAGACTTTTCGCCCAGAGGCGAGTTTGCAGCTAAAAAGGCAGATGACGCCGATGCCGTTTCCGTCATCAGCAAAAGCAAAACACATTGTATCCAAAGCCTTTTGTGCATGGCTTCTATGATACCTGCGGATCAAATTACATTAGTCCTGGGTTCGGTATTTCCTTCCAGCTATCGCGCGATACACCGTAGTCCTCCTCACAGACGCGCATTGCCATTTCAACATCGTCCTGTAATTGATCTTCGTCAGGCCGATTGTTTCCTGGCTTACGAAATACAAATATGTATGTTCCCTCAGCATGTTCTTCCAGGATTATGTGATGCAAGTCATCTCGTTTTGTCAATGCTTCGTATGCCATAATTATATTTCACTCCTTTCCATCGAAATAGTAACGGTGTTGGCCTCCGGCGTCAGTCCATCGCTGTTTCTGTGCATCAAAAACCTCGATATGCCCATGTGGCACGTCTCCATGACCCTCTAGGTCCATCCTAAACCGTCTAGTTCCATCTTTACTGATAGACACAAAGCCCTTTGGGTCTGAACGCTTTATGACCATATCCTTACCAAGGAATTCCTCGACCTTGCCAGCAGCCCCCTGAACTCTTGACGCACTTGGGGCTCTGCCGAAAGTTAAAAGATCAAACTTCGCCGCTTTTGCCGCAGTGGGGAATAATGTAGGCGCGCGGGCGGCCATTGAAAGTCCTCCTGCGGCCGTGCCGGAAAGTGCGCCGATGCCTGCCTGCGCCGCGAGTGGTGCGCTGCCAAGCATCGAGTTGCTGTTGATTAGATATATCATATCCGTATCCGGCTTCCACCACACCATTTACGCCCACCAGATCACCGGCAACACCCCGGCCAAACCGCGCCCAATCAGAAGCGGACCCAGTAAATGCCTGACCCGTTTGCGTTTGTACGATCCCTACCGCCCGTTCACCAAGTGCCCGGCCGGCGTCGCCTGTCACCAACGCTTTCCCACCGCCGTAAATCTCGTCGCCGAAAAACACGGACAGGAACGTCTTGGTCGCCTGCCACATCGGCGACTCTTCGGATGAGAGATTATTGGCTCTTATCAAACTTTGGGAATGCTCTTCATTCGCTGCGTAGGCTGCCGCATAATAAGCATTTTGCAAATTCTCCCAATTCTGCTGCACCATTTGCGCTTGGAACAACTGCGTGGTAAGATATTGATTGGCGATCAATTGCTTATCCTGTTGTCTCGCATCGTAAGCCGCCTGTTCCGCCGGCGAATACAGTGAAGTCGCCATGCCGTTCGCTGTCGGCGTCCAGGTCCGTTGCGAATTATTGAAACCGTATACCGATGTGAAAATATTTCCAACAAGTGAGCCGATCTGCGCTTCCCACGGAGGAGAAGAAATTGCCCACATAAGACTGCGAACACAATCCGCTGGGGTCCGTCAGCACCAACGGGTCATTCCCGCAATATCGATACGGATTCGAGTCGGGCGTAAGGCCAGAGGGATCTTGGCTGGTGAAGCGCTGGGCCTGCGGATCGTATTTGCGGTTGAGGGTCTTATACTCATTAGTGACGGAATCGTAGGCCATGCCGGAGAGGCCGAAAAGGTAATCGGCGACCGGGGCCGTGCCGTCGGTCGGCTTGCCGAAACTGTCAAACCGCAGGTGATGGTTCGCCGGCGTCGCGGTCGAGTCGATCACGTCGCGGGGCGTACCCTCGTGGTCGGTCAGGCCCCAATAAACTCCGCTCAGCGAATTCGTGCAGCCGTCGGTGGCGAAGATCTCATCGGCGGCCTGCCCATAGAGATAACGATGCTTGGGCGTCGCGGCCGTCAGCGAATCGGTTTCCAGGTACAGGTTGACACCCTGATAAACGTCGTATAGGTAGCTCATCGTGTGAGGGCCCGCCGTCCCGTCGTCGTCGTAGCCGCGGCGAATCTGGCGGCCTTGGGAGTCGTAGGTGTAGGAAACGATCTTCGTGACGGCACCGCCGCTGTTTTTGAAGGTCTCCTGCGTCACACGGTTGTGATAATCCCAAGTGTAGTCGATCCACGAGCCGTCGGCAAGGGTGGTCCGCTTGGTGCGGTTGCCCTCGTTGTCGTAGAGATAACGGTAATAGCCGTCGGACGTGAGCCGGTTGTCGGTCCCGGTCTGATAATATCCGCCGACGCGATTTCCGCTCGCATCGTAATCGAAAAAATCAAGTGCCGCAACCATAACCAATCTTTCGGTTCATTCACGCGCAATTTTAGCTTCCCCAGTTTGCCTTAATTGGTACGTGTCCCTGGAATTCGCCCCACACTCAGTCACCCGGTTCTTTGTCTTCACCTTTGCCCCCAATTGGCGTCAGTCATCAATCCATTTCCAGTTGTCGAAGTCTTCAAATTTTCCTCCACATTTACATCTGTAATCACGACTTGAATATTGAACATGATGACAATTATTGCATATCACAACCTTTCTGCCGAAATTCAGAGGGTTGATTTCCCTTTGAAAAATGATTTGTAATACGTAGAGAACTATGGAGAAAAATAATGAAAGGACAATTGTTTTAAGGAATACTTCTGTCCATGTGCTAGGCCAGTGACTGGCACCGTAGATAGGACCGCGGATTGCATTTGCAATCCCGGCAAAAAAAATTATTACAAAGATTATAAGAGGTCCCTGGAAAGACAACCATAAAGGTTTTCGTTCAGCAGCTATTTCCTGATCGCTTTTTTGCATCCACATTATTTTCTCCTTTTGGTGTGCTCGTTTTGAGCGATTCAGGAAAAAGATGCTTTCTTATTACTACAGCGCTGGATCGAAAACATGCCAGCAATGCTAGCAATTCCGAACATGTCTATGCCACATCACTTACATCGGTGCCATGCGACGAATAGGTCGTTTTGATGGGCGGTCTTGTTTTTTTGTGCGAAGGATTCGACCGACGATTTGTTCCAGCCCGGATTATTCACGCATCGGGCCACCGTCGCTGTAAATTGTTTACATACAGACATTTGAAAGCACACCCCTCACAGGCACTGTGTTTTCGCAGTACCCACAATTCACGGCACTCTTGCGTTTCATGAATAATCCGGGCTAGGCGATCCACGAAGGCGGCGTCGCCCAGCGGACGCCCTCGCCAAAATTCTAACCGCGCAAGTCCATGCACAAGCGGAACTTGCGCCAGCACGCTGCCCGGCTGCCCGCCTCGTCCTGCAAGCGGTGCGCTCGATTTCCGCAGAACCTCGAATGAGGGTAGAAATTTTATCTTCCGCCGCCGCTTGGACTTACGGCCCGACTTTTCGCCGATTTCCGTTTTCCTTCTCTGAAATTGAGCCGCGTGCTCTGCTATGCTGATCCTATCGATGGAACTGTATATATGGACATGTACATCCGCATGTATATCATTCGGCCGCAAGAAGGAAAGACCATAGAAAGGGGCACCCCCATGAACCCCAATCCGCATCGCGCTGTCCTTCTGTCCCCTATCCCCTGTTCCCTATCCCCTATCCCCTAATCCCCTATCCCCTGATCCCCTATCCCCTAATCCCCTGTCTCATTTTTCGCAATCCCCGAGACCCGTGGAGGGAATTAATCGAGCCGAAAAATCGCGTAACTTCCGCGAAAACCGCATCGCCCTCTTCCCGAAAGCCAAGAAAACCGCAAAACTCGCTTGCTGCGCCGTAAGGAACAAATCGGAAAGCGGCGAAATCCTCGAGAAAACCACGCCATTTCACTCAGAGACGAGACACGCAACACAACGAATCGGGAAAAAAGAAACCAGTGACCGACCCGCACGCCGCCGTCCGCCGTCGCCGCTGGCTCCGGGCTAAGCGATATAGCGTGCTACCACATGATTTCCAGGCCCAGATGCGGGCCGTGATAGACCGTTTCCCCGCCGGTGACGATCGTCGCGGCACTGTTGGGCAGGATACCCGAGTCGGGCCCGAAATTTTCCGCGGCCAGCGCCAGTCCTTGCACCCAGACCGCCTGATAGCCCATCCGCGCGATACAATGCGGCGTGATCTGCAAGTTGAACATCAGTTCCAGATCGCCTACGAATGCCGTGACGACGCGATGGTCGTCGGCGTCGTAGCTGGACACCAGTTGCCCGAATGAATTGGTGCGCGAACCGGCGGTTGCCTGCAGCGCGGTGTTTCCGCAGATCGCGCCTTTCACCTCGAAGGTCACCCAGCTATGCGGGAGGGAGAAGAATTCGAAATACCCGCCAAGCTGCGGGCCGATCAGATCGTTCGTGGTTCGCGTCGCGAGGTTCACGGTCGAACCGTTCCCCAGCAGCGGCAGCACCGATTCGCTGTGATAGAACAGGTGTTCCTGCACGCTCATGTACCGCACGCCCGTCAGAAGCGACGCGCGGAATCCATTGCACGACATGGGGAGCAAGTATTTAATGTTGACTTCCCCGTTCTGGAGTTGGGAAAGTTCGTTGATCGTCACCAAACGGTTGTTGTCGAATCCGGGCAGCGCGATGGGGTCGCCAAAATTGGAGAACGGCGACAACAGATTTCCAGGCGTGTCGCGCCGCACCGCCGAGGGATCCCAAGTGTCGAGCCAAAAATAGGATCCTTCCACCGAATATGGCGTGTCATTGAAGGTGTGTCCAAAAAGGAATTGCACGCCGCCTTTGAACTGACGGTCCAACTCGGACGTCGAAAGTGCCACATCGGTCGAATTTCCCAAGGTCGCGAAAGGCGTGTTGCCATAGGGATCGCGGCGCAGGCGCCAACGCGTCGGCCTGGAAGTACCACGGGCAGCGCGGCGGCGGGATGTAACAGGACGTTGCACATGGCGGCGCACAATCCTCGTAGGGGATATTTCCGCCGGTCATCGGATCGGCAACGACCGGATGGCAAATCAACATGCCGGCCATCATCGTCAGGCACAGCGTTGCCAAAGATATGTCTCGTCGGTAGCTTTTCATGCGGAACCCCATTGCCGCGTCGGCAGTTCGGTCGAAAAGTGTCGGAAGAATCAGACTCCTTATAGTCAATCGGTTCGATACTTTCGGAAAGAAGAGCACAATCGGCAGGAGCGGCAGATTTTCCCCAGACTGCCCATTTTCCGGTCATTTGTGGTGCAGGCGTCTCCCCTTTCACTTTCCCTGCATAATCTGCTGCTCCAACTTCTGGATTTCGGCCTCGGCTTTCCCAAAACGGGCTGGCCATGCTTTCGCACGGAGTTGGCGGACGGTCTCGGCGGCGGTGTTCCACTGTTTTTCGTGAATTTGCGCGGCAGCCAAACGCAGCAGGCCCGACGGCTCGAGCGACCGCAGCCGGGCGACTTGCCGCCACTGTTCGATCGCTTCGTTCCAGCGGTTCTGGCTCTCGCGGATTTCCGCCAGCAAAGCGTGGCTTTCCGATTCCGACGCGAGCACCTCGACGATTGAGGTGTAAGCCCTTTCCGATTCGCGCTTGTCGTGCAAATCGGCCAGCCGGCGACCCATTTCTTTGTAAAGATTGATGTCGCGCCGCGCGAGTTGCACGAGCGCGATCAACTCGCGGATCGCCCCTTGCTTGTCGTCCTTCCGATCGCAGCAATCGATGAGCGATTGATGAGTTTCCCGGTCGCCGGGCTGCAATTCACAGGCAAGGCGAAGTTGAATCATCGCCTTGTCGTACTGCCCGCGTTCGGAATAGACCTGACCGAGCGCTTTGCGGATAACCGGATTTTGCAGGCCGGACTTCGCAGTTTGCTCATTCAACTTCGCGACGTACCCGTCGAGATCGTCGCAGCCGCGCAGCACACCGCGGAGCGTCTCCAAAGCTGCTGCCCGATTGTTGGAATCCGGCCCCCAGCAAACAACTGCGCTATAAGCCGAGTCGGCTGCCTCATACGTCTTCTTCGCGCGGCGTAGCATTTCGCCTGATTGCTGTAGTAATGCGGAAAGCTGCCCGTCGGCCGAGCCGTGCCGCGGATTGTTTCGCTCGTGCAGCGGGATCAGCACTTCGTAATACTTTAAGCGCTTGTGCCAAAAGGTCTCGTCGCAGGTCCGGAATTCCCCCTTCGCACCGCACGCAGCTGTCGGCCACCACGGCCATCGTGTCCTCGTTCAAGCCGTTAAACTTGCGGAAATACTCTTCCGTTTTCCGCAGCAGATCAAACAAGTCCGCGCGGCGATCGGTGTGGAAGTATGCCGAAATGAGCCGTGTGCAATAGTCGAGATTTTGCGGCGACCGCTGCACTAGAATCGCGATCGACTCGCCATATCGGTTGCGGCGGTGCAGATAATCGACAAACTTCAATTGTCCGCTCACAGTCGAGCAACTTGCCGTCGTTGGCCGTCCGCAGCATTTCGATCGCGCGGTCGAGGCGATCCAGTCCTTGGACCAGATAATCGGCCACGTTCAGAACGATCGGTTCGGAGTTCTCGTTTTCCGCATAAACCTCTTCCGCGGTACGGAGGAAATCGCCCTCGTGCTCCGCCCAAAAGACCGCCGGACAACTGTTGTAGCAGATAGGCAAATTGTAGTCCCGACGCCCCAACAGACCATCTCGCAACTGTTCAAGCACGAGTCGGAGGAGCCGATCGGACAATTTCGGATCGAGGTTCTTGACTTCCTTTCGCCATGCCGTCAGACGGTTTCCATGGACATTCCAGAAATCCTGCCGAATGCGCAGCCAACGCGGCTGGCGGTCGCGGCAATCGAGCAAGAAGGCGATCCCGTCGGCCGGGCCGCACACCGTATGCACACGTTCACAAAGCTCGCTCACAAGTTTTTCATCCTGCTGCACTTGGCGTCGCAGAAGGTCGTGGAACTTCCCGAACGCAAACGACTTGAGATCGGCGGCGGCCGCCGTGATCTGCTCGATGCCGGCTTCAGAATAAACTGACCCGAGTACGCTAATCAGCCGGGCGTCGAGAGGCGAATTGTCCGACGGCAGCTTTGCCAGGATTTTTCCCTGCAAGTCCCGATAAAGTCGCGCACCTCGAAAACCGGCAACTTGGCCACCGTGTTGCAGCGCGTTGAGTTGCACCTCGAATATCCGGACGACTAGATCGTTCCGTCTCGCCTCGGCGGTTTCCCGTTCGAGTTGCGACTGCAACTGATTGACTGTCGTTTCGAATTGGCTCGTATGGCAGAGATAAGAAACGTAATCGACAAAGACTTGTTGTTCCATGAGCCGTTTGCGGCAACTCGGCGATCCGGGCAGTTTCGCGTTGTCGCTCTTCGATCGGGGATACTGCCTGACCTCCGACTCCAGCAAGTCGATGGCTGCCTGGCGGCGACTGTAATTCCAAAGTGCCTTGGCCCAAGCGCAGGCCATATCGAGCCGCTGTTGCGTGTCTTCCTTCGAAGTCGCGTAAAATTCCTCCAACTGCCGTCTCTGCTCGGCGGCGAGTCTTTCCTGGGGGATGACGCCGAGATCGGCGAGGAATTCGGCCATCAATCGTTCTTCGCCGGGCGACCATTGGTGTTTCGATGCCTGCTTGAGTGCAGCGACCGCCTTTTCGACGTGCGGGCCCGGCTGATTCTTCAGCTCCGACGCGCGGCGTTCGGTCATGGCTTCCAATAGATCGAACGCGCGGCGATCGATGTCAGTCGCCACTTTCGCACGCAGTTCCGCAATCCGCTCGGAAAGCGAATCGACCGCGGCCTCGTCGCGAATTTCGTCGATCACGGCCCGCGACGAACGCAGGAACGGATAAATCTGCTCGGCTGTATGTCCCGGCACACTATCGGCGAGACAGGCGAGCAAGCGGAAGTCGCGGCACGCCCGATACAACGGAAGGAGTTGACCACTGATGTATTTCGCCGGATCGGCGGATTTTTCCAGCAACGCTTGGAACGCCCAGAATACGTCCGGACTTAACCCGGAAGGCAATTGCCCCTCATTGATAAGCCAGGGCTTTATCTGGGAGTCCAGTGCTTGCTCGATCTCCCATTCATTCATGGTTTCGAAGATTTGCAGCTTGGATTTTTCATAATCGGCGCGGCGGCCTTCGGCTTGATACCAATCGGCCAAAGCGCGGCATTCATCCGCTCCGAGTTCATCGGCGGCGGCGACGGCCTCGAACGTCGCGATGGCCTCCTTCAGCTTGCCCTGTTCGGCCAGCACATATCCCAAGGCGGTCCGCCAGCGGTTGTCGGCGTCGCCCGAGCGAATCCACTCGTCGAGTGTCTTCTCCAAGTCCGCCGGGCGGTCGAGCGCGATCAGAAGCTCATATTTCAAGAGCTTCCACTGCTGATTCTCGGTTTGTTCGGCAATCACCCGGGTGATGTTTTGATCGAGATAGTCCAGCAACCTCCGAATCGCCTGCGGCGCGGCGTTTCGCCGGGCAGCCAGGTTCATCACCGTTACCAGATAGCGATTTCGCAAGGCGCAGTCCAACTCGGCTTGGAGACAGGCGGCGGCGTCCGAATTTTCGTCGATCCGCGGCAGTTTGGCATCGAGCGCCTTCCAGCAGATTTCCGCCGCTTGCTCCAGATTACGGCCAAGTTGCACGTCGAGAAACAGCCGTTCGGCCGTAATCCACGCAACCAGTGGTCCGGCGTGTTTCGTTTCCTCGCGGGACAATCGCGTGGCAAACTCCTCGCGTGTTTTGCGGAGATTCTCGGCTTGTTTCGCCGCCAACTCGGAACGCGTGAGTTTTTCAGGGTGCTCGATGGCCTTGTTCCTCGCTTCCAACCGGATTTGCAGCATGCGATCGGTCAATCGGTGCAGTGCGCGGATCCGATTGAGAAGTTGTTCCGGGGGCGTGGCGCCGCTTTGGAGCTTGTCGAGCAGGTCGAACGCCTCGTTCTCGCATTGCTCCGACCACGATTGGTTCAGCAGAACGTCGAACAGCTGCGAAACGAACACGGCGCGGTATTTTTCGGGCGATTCGGCAACGAGCTGCCGCAGGAATGCGAGATATTCCGCCGACTCGAGGCTGAACGAATAAATATTCCGCGCGGCTTGAAGGAGCTGATACTTGTGTTCGGTGTCCGACTCCGCCACCGCGCGCTCGTGCAAGCGGCGGGCGTAGGTCTTCCAGGCGTTCTTATCGACAATCTTCTCTTCACCGCGGAGCCATTCGACAAACCGATTGATTTCCTTTACGTTCATGCGGTCGAAATTCTCCGCGAGAATTTTCCCGAGCTTCGCTTTTGCTTCTCGGCAGGCTTCCGATTGGCGGAATTGCCAATTATCGAGAACCCAATCGGCGATGGAAACATGCGCCTCGTTCCGGGCGAAGAATGCCGCCGTTTCGATAAGTTGCCGTTGCCAATGGTCGCGGGCCTTCTCGGTGCCGTAACCGTTCCAATGGTTCTCGGTCAAGATCCACGCCACGGCAGCGTGCAGCCGCAACTCCGACGATGGAGCGATGTCGTCCCGGCGTCCCTCCTGGAACCATTTATCCACTAGCGCATAAGCTTCTTCGACGCGGTCGTTGTAGAGCAGCGCATCGAGATATTGATAAAACGGCTCATAGCCGACCGGATTCTGCTCGATCCAACGTCCCAAATAGGCGGCCAGTTCCTCGTAACGCTCCTGCGAACGCAGCGAGTCGGCGAAGGCGCCGCGGAGTTGATCCGTCTCGCTCGGTTCCCAAGGCGTGTCGCTTGACAACAGGTGGTCGATCCACTTCCGCAGCGCGGCGAACTCCTGCCGGTTCTGCAAGTTCTGCAAGTATTTCTGCTGCACGGAAATATCGTTTGGATAGGTATCGGCAAGCTCTTTGCAGAGCGACAATGCTTCGTCCTCGCGGCCGCAGTTTGCAAGGCAATCGGCTCGCGCCCGCTTCCATTGCTTGATAGCGAGCCGGTATTCCGGCTGCCGGGCGAAGACGGGTTGGAGGGAGTCCAGGAGTGCGAGGCGCTCGTTGTTTTCCAAAACACCGGCGGACTGATTGAGCAGATAGTTCGCCAGAAATCCGTCGTCAACCGCCGCTACCCTCACCCCCGGCCCATCTCCATTAGGGCGAGGGGAGTTCGCCAATGCGGCCGCTTCTTGCTGGAATGAGTTCTTGAGTTCTTCGTTTCGCCGCGCCGACTTCAACAACGCGAATCGCAGCCAGCGGAGGCCAGGCTTGCCTGCGGCGAGTTTTTCGGCGGCGTCGAAATGCTCCATCGCGCGGGTCCATTGCTGGCTTCGCAGGAAGTGCATCATGAGCGTGATCCGGTCGCTGAAATCGGCATTGCCCGCTTTCAGGGCATTTTTGGCGTCGATGACTTTTCGGGCGGGATCGCGGAGAAACTGGATCTTTTCACGGCCGGCCAGTCGATTGCCGATCGCTTGGGCGAACTTCTCGGCATCCAGGCGGACGACCGACTGCTTGATGACGCTGGTGAGCCGGCCCTTGTCATCGAGGGATTCGATCTTGCCCACCCACCACGCGCCGGCGACTTCGACGAAATCGCCGTAAGTGTGCGTAGCCGTCGTCTTACCATCCCGGCGATATTCGATCGAGAGCACGACATTCCGCCTTGTATCGACGAGCACCCGGGATTCGCTTTTTTCGTTGCCGGGTTCGGTGAAGATCAGAGAGCGCTTGATCGGCCGCGGGATGTTCAACGGCCACCTTTTGATTCCCGAAAGAATATCCCAATGGCTGGAGTTCGAAACCGTAGTCGTCCCACGGCGGCGATTTCAGGTCTTCGGCGACCGCGTCGCGCATGCGGCCGAGTTGGAACGCCGCGTTGATGATTCCCCGCTCCCGGCCGTCGCACCATTGGATCGTCATCTGTTCGCCGTCATTCGTCGAATTCAGGAGCCACGATTTGGCTCCGGTAATAAATGTGTCGTGGTATTTCTCCGTCAATTTGCCGAAACGTGGATCGAACGCCTCGGTTTCGTTCTCGATTTTCAGGCCGCCGTCCGGAAGCTGGAGTTGTGCCGTGCGGCGGAGGTTTTTCGAGATCGTGCGGACTTCTTCCGGCCAATCGTTTTTTCTCGCGGACGGTTGCTTGACCTCACCGGCCGACGGCAGTTCGCCGAAAAGTTGAACGAGCAGTTCTTCCTGCGCAGAGTGGCGGATTCGTGCGCCCGATTCATAAACCGGCTTACAGATCGTGTAGCACGGTTCGCAAGCAACCGGGGATGTGGCCCCGCGCAGCCGATTGTAGCTCCGTCCGAGCGTCTGGAAACCGCGGACAGTCGAACAGCCCAAAAAGGACAATGTCTCGGAAGCATCTGCTGGTGAATCACCGAGGTAATCCTCTTCCTCTTGTTGAATTCTGATTTTCGGTGTCACCATCATTTGCAGGGATTGCGTTTCCCTGCCTAACGATACTTTTTCCGAGCTACTAACATAGGAAAATGTCGGAGACATTATCTCAGATGAATCTTCCTCCCATGATTCCGGCTTGATGGTTCTTGTGATCAGATCGATTCGCGAATCGAAATCTGCCGACGAGTCCCAAAACTCATTTGTTGCACCATCCGCGTTGCGCCAGTCAAAGCGTTCGAGTCTTCTGCTGCCCGTGGAGAAACGAAGCGCGACCGCTGAGGGCACGACGAGGTCTGCGACAGGATATACACGTTCCTCCGGGATGACGTTCGCGTCGCGGCCCAAGCCGGAAAGCTGCTGGAGCACCGCTTTCCGCAGTTCGAGCCGCCATCCGCCGGCGCGTTTCATTTGCTGCTGGACGAGTTCGAAATCGGCGTTGTCGCGGCCTTCGGCGAAGAATTTCTCGCCGTCGCGCATTTGGAAATTGCGTTTTACCTTGAAGCGTTCGCGGTCGGCATCACTTTCGAGGACGAGCAGTGAAGTATAAGGCGTGATGATGTGGTATTCTTCCGACAGCGCGATAATGTCGTCCTTGATCGCCTGCGACGGGCCCTGCTGCAAGAGGTGGTCGAGGTGCATCCGCGCCCAAAGCCGGGGGAGGAACGAGTTGCCTTCCTCGGCGTTTTTCATTGAAACGGTTCGCTTGAATTTTATGTCTCGATCGCCCTGGCGGCCGGTGACGACGATTTCGCCCGATTGGTCCGCGCCCTGCGGCAGATAGCGGCCCAGGAGGATCTGCTGCGAACCTGCGGGCAGATTCGGCAGTTGTTCGGGATAGACCCGCGCGACGCGAAGTCCATGGAACTGCACTTTCAGATTGCTGAGCGCCGGCCGAGTGATCTCCTTGAGCAGGTCGAATGCAACCACCCGCGGGCCTTGCTCGCCGGTGATCTGCCGCATCGATCCGCCGCCGAGCGAGGCGACCGCCTTCAATACGCCGGACTCGAACGTGCTGCCCGAGGAAACCGAATGGCAGACGACGTTCTTTCCGCGGCATTTCTCCGCGAAGATTTTGCGAGCCGGGCGGAAACCGCGGCCGGGTCGGCGTCGCCAACGGTGGGGATGCCATCGCCAATGTAGATCACCCGGGTGTTATTGCCCGCACGCTCGAATGCGCTGGAAAAGGCCTTTTCCAGGTCGGTCCAGCCGAGCGAGACGCGGCGGTCGAGAAACTGCCGCGCGGCCTCGATGTTCATCTCGTCGGCGGGCATGCCCTTCTCGAAAACCCAATCGCACTCGACGTCCACGCATGCCAAATTGAAGCGGTCGCGCGGCGTAAGCGACTTGAGCATCGCGGCGATGAACTCCGCCTGACGCGTGCGCTGGCTTTCATCGAGCGAAGCGGAAGTATCGGCCAAGAACAGCACGTCGAGCGGCTCCTTGCCGACGAGCAGGTCGCGGTCATCCGGCGTTTCGGCGGCCGGCGGCGCAAGCATGAGCATGAAATAGCCGTCGTCGCCGCGACGGTGCGGAATGAGTGAAATTTCCGATTGCTTCCCGTCAAGCTCCGCAACGACCTCGAAATCGCGATGGGGCGTGTATTCCTTGGCGGCAAATTCGACGTGGGCCGAGTGCTCGGTCCGGTCGCTTCGCACCGTATGCGTAGGCGAGGTGACGTTCTTCAGCGCGACGGCCGAGTTGAGTTTCACGTCGATCGACAACTCGCGGAGCGGGTGCAGTTTGAGCATCTCGCTTTGCAGGGCGTAGCTGTAGCGAAACTTGTTGCCCACCAGCGGCAGCACTTGCGTATAGACGATGCGGATCCGCTTCTCGGCATGCGGCTCGATGGGGAACACGCGGGCTTTGAAGAGATTTCCGCCCGACCATTCCAGCAAGCCCGGGTCGCGCTTCTCGCGGAGGATTTCCTCGTAAATCTCACGTGCCCGCTGCTTCTCGACGATGTCGGCCTCAACCAATTTGCCGCCGATCCACATGCCGAAGCCGGAAATCGAGGCGTCTTGCGGCAGGGGGAAGTAGAAAACGCCTTCCAGGCGGCGGTCGGTGTGATTGGCGAACGATTCTTCGACGGTTGTGCGCGCGATTTGATCGCGAATCTCGACCGATACCTTGTGATAGCCCACCGTAAGCGGCTCGTTGCGGCCATCGACATTGGCTACCAACGAGCCGATCGACTCTTGCACTTCACTGCCCTCGAAACCTTTGAGCCACTTTGGCTCCTCGTCAAGTCGAACCAGCTTCTCTTTCACGACGCGATAAACGCCGGTTTCCCGGATATCGAGCTTTTCTTCGCCGGGGCCGAGCAGTTTGAGCGGAATGTTCTGTCCGTCCGGCGCGGAGACGTTCTTTTCGACGGCGATCTTGATATCGCCGGAGAAAAGACGGATTTGCCTGGGACCAGACAATTCGACGAGCGTGCCCGGGCCGGCGACGATTTGCGATTTGCCGGCGAGTTGAGCCGCCACGGCGTTCGCTCCGCGGGGATCGGTTTGCAGCCAATCGCCGGGCTTGAGCAGGATGTTGCCGCAGACTGGCGTCCAGCGTTCGCACATCACCGGCTTGACGGCAACGACGCCTTGCACGTCGGTCACTTTGCCGATGCGGCCGTCCTCGGTGAGCACGTCGCCGACGACAAACAGGCTCTCATCGACCGGCTGGTTCGTACCAAGCACGGTTAGCGTTGTCACGGGCGTGCGGCGGCCGTCGCGATCGACGAGCGTTTCGAGCGAATGCAGGAGCTTCGTGGCGGCATTGACGCGGGCTTCGACCACGATCGGGCCGGAAACATCGGATGTTTCGAAGCGATAGACGTCGAATTCCTCAGTCTCGACCTGCTCGCGGACGGGCCGGACTGCGACCGTTCGCAGGTTGTTGCGGATTTTGGAGGAGATATCTCCATGTTGATCCAGAAGCGGCAGGAGATCGAGCGATTTCCTTTTCGCTTGATAATAGGGCGACGGAGAGGTCGCGGCCCGATTCGCTTTTTCATCGATTTTCCAAAGCCGTTCGCCGCGGGCGATTTCATAAGTGCCGTCCGCATGATTTATTCGTACGGATTTTGCTCCGTCGGTCCACGCTTCGACCGCTTTTGACTTTTTATCGGCCTGTGCGATACGAAGATGGAGCGAATCGGCGTTTTCGATCTTTTGCATAATTTGCGTCAGGGTAACGGTATCGCTGCCGGAGTTCGCCATAAACCAAGACGCCGCTACGATGCCTGCAACCGCCGTCGCCGCCAAAACACGCCCTGCGAGGATGATCATCTTCGATTTCCTTTTCGTGTCGGTAGATTTTTTGCTGAAAGGTTTTTGGACGCCATGTTCACGTTCATCGCGGGGACGAGAATCACTATCCATGGACGCCTTCATGCCCGCGGCAAGCGTGGGCATGGCACCGGGCGTGGGCATGGCACCGGATTGATCATTAGTGGAAGTTTGGAAGGCTTCGGTGGATTGCGATCGCAGCCGGGCGAGAAATTGCTCGTCGGGGGGGAGTGCGTCATGTTGAGCGGCGCGCAGCAGTTCGGCGAGGCGGTCTTCATTCGAAGGATCGTGCTTTGTGGTCATGGAACACGCTCCTCGTTTGCCGAGGGACAACCGGCGGTTTTTGTAAACGTATCTCGAAAGGCCTGCCTCGCCCGGGCGAGCTTCGAGCGAATGGCGACGGGCGTCGAGCCTTCAGCCGCGGCCAATTGCTCGACGGTGAGTTCGTCGATATACTTTGCCACCAACAAGGTTTCGTAATCGGCGGGAAGTTCGGTGAGCGCCGCGCGAACCTTGCCGGCCAACTCGGCCGATTCCAACGCTGCGCCGGGTTCCGGCTGCCGATTTTCCAACCAGGGCACAAGCTGTGCGGCAATCGGCGTTCCATTTGATCCGGAGATCAACCGATCGCGCCGTTTATGTTTGCGAAAGTGCAAGGCGACGTTGTTTCGCGCGATGCCGCTGAGCCACATCCACAGCGAGCCGCGGCTAATCTCAAATTGGCGCCGGAGCGGGCGGCGGCCATCATGGTTTCCTGCACGACGTCGGCCACTTCGGCGTGATGCGGTCCCATCTGCCGGGAGACCGATTGCCAAAGCGGACGGGCGAATTCATCGTAGAGCGCGTGCCAGGCCTCGGACTTGCCAGACTGCAAGCCGAGCGCGATTTCGCGTTCTCGATGTTCGTCCATGTGGGGAGCCAGGAGTCAGATTCGTTGAGCAGGGGGCCAACGGCGAGGGCGTCTTCACCGAAATCGCCGATATTCTTCGGCAACACTGCCCCGAGCCACCGTCGCCGTTGGCTCCCTGCTAGACGATGACAACTGAAAGCTTGAAATGCATGATGAACTGCTCCATTGATAATTAACTTATGATTCCCGATGAAAGAACATTCACAGATATCTATGCGCAGAGACGCCGTTTGGGTCGAAAAGTTTCATGAAATTTTAATTTCGCAATGTAACTCCTTGAAATATAGAGACTTGCGCCAGAAAGCAACATGCCCACGCTAGCATGGGCATGGCACAGTGTATTTGTCTTTCATTCGTGGTTCCGCCTTTGGGCGGCTTTCCGCCCGAATTCCTGTTGCAGCCGGCACAACGAGCAACTACGGCGTGAAATCCATCGCGGGGTCGATGTTCTCGACGAAGTGGGCGAGGAGGTCGGCGGCGTTGTCGAGGTCGTCGAGCGAAACCATTTCGACCGGGCTGTGCATGTAGCGGTTGGGAATGCTCACGAGGCCGGCCGCCACGCCGGCGCGGTTGATCTGGATGGCGTTCGCGTCGGTGCCCGTCGCTTTGCCGGAGGCGGCGAGTTGATAGGCGATTTTGTGGCTGTCGGCGGCGTCGATCAGGCGTTCGACGACCTTGGGATTCATATTCGGGCCGCGATGGATGACCGGGCCCTTTCCGAGGCGGATATCGCCCTCTTCCTTCTTTTCGATGGTCGGGCAATCGGTGGCGTGCGTCACATCGACGGCGACGCCGATCTGCGGGTCGATGCCGTAGGCGGCGGTCCGGCGCCGCGGAGGCCGATTTCTTCCTGGACGGTGGAGACGGAAAACACGCCGCACTTGAGTTTTTTGCGGCCCTTGCAGGCGCGGCGGAGGGCTTCGATCACCACCCAACAGCCGGTTTTGTCGTCCATGGCGGGTGAGATGGCGAATTTGTTGAGCATTTCGTAGTAGCCGAGTTGCACGGTGACCGAGTCGCCGATGCGGACCAACTTGCCGGCCTCTTTTTTGTCGGCGGCACCGATATCGAGCCAGAGATCCTTCATTTTCGGGACCTGCTTGCGTTCGTCTTCCGTCAGCAGATGGATCGGCTTGCGGGCGATAACGCCCATCAGCGGACCGGACGAAGCCCAGACGGTCATTCGCTGACCCAGGAGCACTTCGACGTCCCAGCCGCCGATGGGCTGGACGTAGAGGTAGCCTTCATCGTCGATGTGCGAGACGATCAGGCCGATCTGGTCGCAGTGTCCGGCGAACATGACGCGGAATTTGGCGTCCGGATTTTTGGCCACGATGACGTTTCCGTGGAGATCGGTTTTCACGTCGTCGGCGAAATCGGCGACGTAATCGCGGACGATCTGCTGCAAGGGGCTTTCATAGCCCGAGGCGCTGGGGGTATCGAGGATGCTTTTAAAGAATTTCAGGGCGGCGGTTTCCATTTAATTCCCTCAAGGGTTGAAGTTGTTGATGGTGAGATGTGTGAAATAGAGCGTGTTTTTCCGCTACCGATAATTTTTCCTTCCGGCTTTTCCCGAGAGATATCAAGTTTTTGGGGGTTTTTCGAAAGGCGAGATGCTGATTTTTCGAGGATTATGGGGTTTTTGGAGCCGATTTTTTGCCACTTCGAGTTTTGGAGGGGACGTTGGTGTAATGGGAAGCGAGGGGAATAGGGAAAAGGGGGACAAAGGACATTCGCCATTGCGAGCTTGGGTCAATCGCATTGTGTCAATGGGTTTTACTTTCCTTCCCATTTTTCCTTTTTCCTCTTGCTTACGGCGGACGATCGTTGTTTGCTTTCTATCTCCTTAAATGATCTCTGCAAGGCTTTGATGCTACCGATCATGCTACCGAATCGGGTGGCCCATTTTCAACAAAAAATATTGAAAATGGATCGTAACATCATGGCGAGCAATAGTTTACAATAATATTTCGAATCCTGAATTCGCAGCTCAACGCGCCGGAAAAGGACCGATTCCCGTGTGGTCTTCTCCCTAAGTATCGCAATTACCTGGAGTTACGCAAGGGCGAGCGAGAAGCAGGATGACCGCCGTAAATGTGTGCCGGTAGCGCCACGGAATGCCACAGGAATCAAACCGGTAGCCTTCGGTTCCGTAGACCGAAGGCGAGTTTCTCTAAAGCTTTATCTGGGAAAGACTTGCGGCGAAGAGAATTCTTCGCGGTGCTTCCAGTGGTGCAAGACTACTTTCATCGAACTGCATTGAAAGCGTCGCGAAATGCGCGAAATGGACCAGTTTTCCAAATAGTCGCATTCGCGGAGAGCGCCAACTACGATAGAGGGAAGCCGTTTTGCGACGCCCGTTTCCGGGATTCTAGTGTGGTCTCAAAACGTTGTCATCTCCATTTTTGCCAGCGCGACGGCGTCTCTCGCCTATTATGTTTGTTCCAACCGCCGTCTTGACGATTCCCCTCGCCGCCTTCTCGACCTTCTGCCGAGCAAGTCGGTGATAAAGTTTTTCGAATATTTCATGCCGCAACTCATTTCTCGGCTTCATTTTTCGGTGCGACATCGTTTTGAGACCTGACGTTTGAGACCCGACGATATTGAACGTTCGACAAACTTTCACCATATTGATTTAGTAAGTACTCTGCTTTTTCCTTTGCAGAACCCCAATCGAAATCCTGTTCATTACCAAAATATAGACCTCCTGATCGGTTACGACATATCACTTCTTCTAAATGATATTGCAATTGACGCAATTCGTCCGGACCGATTCGTTCTTTAAGCGAATCGGGAACCAGTAGATGCATTATATAAGATAATGGTGTATAATGATAAAATCCACCGAGATCAGATCCTTCCATTCGTCTTTTCCATTTCTCAGACCATTGATAGACTGCTGCTGGAGGCCAATTCAATAGGTTTCTCAGGCAATTCAACCAACAATTAATGTATATTTGACTATTTTCAAAATAATCTGCTTCCCTAGAATTGTTGATATTTGTTTGATCGTTTGTCATATAAGAGACCTCACGCCAAGTGGACACTCGTTCCCAAGACGGGGATGATCGCCATGGGTTCGAGACTTAAACATGCGTTAATACTTTCAAATTTAAACTGTGGAGGGTACACAGGATTAACAACCCATTGCATATTCCGGAATTTTGAGATAAAGGGGGACAGGCGCATATATTGGGTAATATGGGAATGATGGTCTATTGGATCACTTTGTGCGGACGGCCACGGGGACGAAGTGCCGATTGGAGGCCGAGTTGCTCCGCCGTTCGCTCGGTCCAAACGGGGTCTCCGTACGGACTCCCGTGCTGGAGACATCGACGGATGGCCTCGACCTCCCCTTCGGTTTGAGGCAAGTTGACATATTCGGTCCAGTCCGTTGGTTGCGGCAACGGCCAGTCCGCCAACAGCGGCCCGTGCGGGGAGCGAGTTCGCTGGTGCAGGCTTCCCCATTTCCAATTTTCCGCGCGCTCGACGAGCCCCGCCCGCAACGCGTTTCGTTCGACGTACCGCACCACGGAATAGAAATGTTCGTCGTTTTCGATCGGAAACGATTTGAACCGGCCCTGGTACAGGTGTCCATAGCCGACGCGAAGTTTGGCCCGTTGCCAGCGTTGGGTGTGCATGTTGGTCATGCGTTGCATGAACTTCGACAAGTCGCCGTCGTGTTCGGGCCAGAGGACAAAATGCCAGTGATTGGGCAACCAGCAGTACGCGCAAATGCGGATCGGCGCAACACGGAGCGTCTCTTCCAGGACGCGATGGAAAGCTTCGTAGTCCTTTTCCGCCCGGAAAATCTGCATTCGTCCCACGCCGCGATTGAGCACGTGAAACGGCATTCCTCCCGGCGAGACTCTTGCGGTTCTAGGCATGACGGCAATCTTACCAAAACCTCCTATCCACACCAATATATGCGCCTGTCCCCTTTATTCATCCTACTTTGCAACCGCGTTCCATCCACGTTGTAACCTGTCGGCGACCTCCCCATCAAGTAAACGACTTTTCTTCAGGTTCCGCGCCAGGAACACCCCAAATATCTGCGAAGCTGTGGGGGAAGTGCTCGTTTGGTCTTCGTCTTCGATCCGCATGTCAAACGGCAAATCAGTGGCGTCTGCCGCCTCGTAGCACAAGCGGCCATTAGGGTCGCCAACAGTCATCAAGACGTTGGCGGCAACGGCGCACCACGATATTGCCTTGAGCGACGTTAACTCACTGCACCTGAAGTGTATCCACACCTTGCCGTCATTGTCGGACAAAAAACCCCTCGCCGAACTTACGCCTGGATAGCGCATAAGTAACATCGCAATGTCGTCGAGTGATTGCCGGTCGGTCATGAATTCCGAGAGACTCCTACGGCACAACGGCTCCTAAGTCATACACAGGAGCAATAAAGGGGATAAGTCCATTTATTTGTGCTTTTAGGTCTTCTACGAGGTTGAAATGTTGATTTGTGTCCGAATTTCTCGACGGTTGTCATTTGCCAAGCGTTGCTGCCAAAGGGACGACCGCGCTACGCCGATATTTGTACACCTCCAGCAGCAAATCGGGCGGTTCGTGGCATGACCTGAATCTACCACAGCCCTCCTTGAATTTCAATAATTGGACTTATCCCCTTTTCGCTCCCGAGGCATGACTGCAAACTTACCAAAACCTCCTATTTCCGTCAATATATGCGACTGTCCCCTTTATTCATCCCGAGATATAACATCGTGGGGTCTCCTTGAAAGGACATTAGATTTGGGTTGTGCAACGACTCCCAAATCTACTTTTCTTGGAGACCCCTCGGCTCTTTCATAGTATCTCGATTCGATTACTTCTTTTCACGAGTTTTCCGATAAATTCCACGGCCTTATCCACCATTTCCCGTTCGGTTCCCGCAACCCATCGCTCCTCTTGCAATAGCTCACCGGTTGAGCTGGTCCCGTTTTTCTGACAGAAAAATACCCTTGAATAAGGTGGAATCCGATTGAGTAAACCAAGGGATCTTTACGTGATCCTCTTGACCAATACTTGCCAACGATTATGCTTTGCCTGTTCGGTGAAACGGAGGTAGGCTCTGCGGGGACGCAACCTGCCAAGGGATAACCGGACCGAAGAAGTGTCTTTCGACACGAGCCTTGAGGGCTAAACCCTTCAAGGCTTTTTCTTTTTCGTCAGGATACCACTCCGCCTTCACTTCCACAAGACACTTTTTTGTCATGCCTTAAAAAATCCCGGGGTCTGGGGCAGAGCCCCAGCGCCGCAAAAAAATATTTTCTTCGATCAATTTGCCCCCAAGTAAATCTCCTTGGGCCTGCGCGCCAAACGGCTGTGCCGCCGGCGGTGTTGTAATATGGGAAAAACTCGCCCAGATTCCCGCGGCAGTCAAGCACGTCCTCGTAATCCTTCAGGTACACCTCCTCCTGTTTCACCGTCCGCCATAGGCGTTCGACCATGATGTTGTCAAAACAACGCCCCGCGCCGTTCATGCTGATTCGCACATCGGCCGCCAGCAGCACCTTCGTAAAATCCTGCGCTCGTGTACTGCACGCCTTGATCGGTGTTGAAAATCTCGGGCTTGGCCTTCTCCAAGGCCCTTTCCAGGCACGCACGCAAAAATCCGAGTCGAGGGTCGTCGAAAGCTCCCAGGCGATCACGTAGCGGCTGAACCAGTCCATGATCGCCGTCAAATACACGAATCCCCGCTGCAAACGCACGTAGGTGATGTCGCTCGCCCATACTTGGTTCGGACGGGTGATCGGTAATCTCCTGAGCAGGTACGGATACTTCGGGTGTTCGCGATTCGGCACGCTCGTGCTCTTCTCGGGTAGATCGCCTCCAGGCCAAGCCACGTCATTAAGTTCCGCGTCCGTTTGACACCCACCTCGTAGCCTAATTCCACGAGGTACTCGCGCATCCGTCGCTTCCCCAAAAACGGATGCCGCGTGTACTCCTCGTCGATCGCCCGCAACATCGCCAACGCCGTCTCATCCCACTCCCACGGCTCGTAGTAGTAGGCCGCCCGCGACATCCCCAGCAACTCACATTGCCGAGCAATCGAAAGCCGTTCGTGCTCGGGTTCGACCAGCAACCGCTTCGCCTCAGTCGGCATCACCAACTTTTTTTTTGAGCCAATCGAGTTCAAACTGCAGTTGACCGATCTGCTGGTACAACCGATCCCGGAGATGGTCGTCGTCGTCCTTGTTCGTCTTCGAGCGGCCGTCGGCGAAGAGTGCAGCCATGTTCTCCAAGGCCTGCTTCTTCCACTTGGCGATCTGGTTCGGATGCACCTTGTATTGCGCGGCAATCTCTGCCGTCGTCGAAATCCCGCGTATCGCCTCCAAAGCTACTTTCGCCTTGAAATCCGCCGAAAAACTCTTCCGCTTGCCTCCCATCGTGAATTTGTCTCCTCTCCCGGAAAAAATATTTTACCGGAAATAAAGTCCAAATCCACCTTATTCAACTGTCTAAATTATTGGAACCACTTCAGGTCTTCGCTTGAAATCCCTTTGCATGTTCCACTAATTCTTTATCTTCGTATTCATCCATTATATTCACCACATAATCCAATCCTTGAATCTGCTCTCGGATTCTTTGAACTGCCCCTTCCTTTGCATCTCCTACTCCAATCACCACCGCGCCAGCAGATTGATGCCCTACCGCTTTTTTTCTTTCACTGTACCACGATCCGCATAATGCCACAGTGAGAACCGGCTCTGTTGACTTCTCCTTCAGTGTCTCCCGAACGATTTTCTTTGTCGTTTCATCGGGAATTACGACAGCATCTCCCACGGGTTCATAGAGCGGTGGATAAGGCGGCCCCATCTCCATCCCTCGCTCGGATAAGAACAATAGATAGCGGTCCTTCCACGGCGTCATAAGCTCAGCAATATCATCTTTGACCCTAACCTGCACTCGCTGTTCATCATTGAGAAACTTTTGCCGACTTCGTCCCTTGAGAATCTCTTCAATTTTAAACATACAAAGCCACTTTTCGCCACCATTACCAAGCCCCGCGGTCTTTCCGAGAGCGATAAAATCTGCCTGGGCTGTCCAATGCTTGAGATCTTTCTCTTGAATGCCTGCTTGCCATTTTTGTCTCGCTTTGCTAATCTCTTCAGGTGTCCGGTTTTGTCGTCGAAGTTCGGCCTTTCTTGATTGCTCAAATGCCTGTACTTGTGCAATGGTCCGTGCCCTGTTCTCTTCACTCCACGGCACTCGCCCGTCTGCACGCGTATACAATACACCATTAACCGGCCACCCCCAATAAATCCATTTATCACCTACCTTGGGCACCTCAAGCTTTCGTGTTTTCCACAATTTCAATTCCGCTTCTCGATCTGTCGTATCGAAATCATGCGGTGGTGGTCCCCAGGTTACGGTCAACTTCCCTTTCTGTCTTTTACCCCGAAATACTTCCTCTACTTCAACAATCACATTTGGTGGATTTCCAAAGGTCCAATCGCCGGCAGGAACGTCCTTGACCACCGCCATAAACACCTCCGGTGATTCCCAAATAGGCATCGGAGCACCGGCTGATATTGCTCCCGCTGGCATAGCAGAATTCATCTTATCAGGAACTCCCTGATGATCTTCCGTTTTTGATAATTGATTATTTTGAGGAGCAGCAACTTGATGTGGAGAAGGTGTTTTTTCTCCACATCCGGTGGCTAATACACCTAAAGGCATAATAATCAAATAAATCCGCAGGAATCGGCAAATATCTTGCACCATGATATGAGTTTTCTGATAAATAAATAATATAGTTGTATGTAGCCGCTACGAAAATTTGGCCCATTTTTTGGGATTAATTGGTAGAGGAATGGACCTCCGGGTGATGGTTAACAGGTCGCGTTCGAGGAGTGCTCGAAACACGGCCTGACGTTGCACTTGGCGTTGATGGTTTTTGTTTTCCAAACGGAACTTGTCTTGGCGCTCGCGGAGGATCACTTGCCGATGGCGTTCGGTCGCGGCGGTGAAGCGCTCCCGCCTGGGGAAATCGATCGGTTGCCGGGCGGACCAGCGCTCGCGGTGCGTGAGACCGCGGTGGCCGTGGGGCCGGAGGAGTTCATTGGCTTGACGACAGGCGGCCTGAAGACACCCCGACGCCCAACGACCGGTGCGGCGGGCGAAGTGCGCGGTGCGTTTGCGAAGGCTCCCGTTGCCCGCCTCGCAACCGCCATTATACCCGGGTTTGCGCGGGGGAGAAGGGAGCCAGGCCACACGATGGCGGCGAGCAGCGCCTGAAGGCGTCACTCTTGAAGGCGGGACCGCTATCGCTCTTGAGCACCAGCGGAGGGCCATGTTCTTCGAACAGTTCCTGCAGGACGGCGATCCTTCGGGACGGACTTAATGGAGTCCGGGGACGAGCAGGATGGATTTTTGTTTGCAGGTGGGCGATTTTCGAGCAGGGGAAGACGTGATACAATCACGGATGTTGTAACATCCTGAGTTTGTTCAAAGTCCGGCCCCAAAAGGACAAAGGAAAACGTCGAGAAACCGCGAGAAAATCCTGGAAGGGCGGCGTGATGGCGGTGGAACCGTACGATGTCGCCCCTCCGGGGCTTTCGATACACCGGGGTGACCCTTTCCAGGGATTGAAATCCCCGGCTACACGATTTCGTCCCTCCGGGACCGGGTAAATGACGGACTTCCAGGCGCTTTGTCGATGGTGGCAACCCTTTTCAAGGGTTTTCCCCCTGACTACACGACGCTGCATATGCGGGGCAAAGACAGCGGGTATTCGTTTGAGGATTCAACATTTTCGGCAGGATCATCCTGCAATCGGCTCGTGATAGAACGCGATTAATTTTCCAAATTCCGCCCCCCTGCCCTGCCCTTCCAAGAAATGTCCACCGCTGACTGGCGTTCGCTGTATCCGTTTCAATCGCATGAAATTCGGCTCGATGGGCTGCGATATCATTATTTAGATGAAGGAGCCGGGCCGGTGCTGCTGTTGGTGCATGGGAATCCGACGTGGTCGTTTTTCTGGCGGGAGATCGTGACGGCGCTGCGGGGGGAGTTTCGGTTGGTGGCAGTCGATCACATCGGCTGCGGGCTGTCGGACAAGCCCAGCGCCGCGGAGTATCCTTATCGGCTCGCCCGGCGGGCGGAAGATTTGAATCGGCTGGTCGAGGAGCTCGATTTGCATGAGATCACGCTGGTGGCGCACGACTGGGGCGGGGCGATCGGCATGGGGGCGGCCGTGTTGAAGCCGGAGAGGTTTTCGCGGTTCGTGCTGATGAATACCAGCGCGTTCCGAGCGCCGACATGCCCGTGGAAAATTCATTTGGTGCATATTCCGATCGTCGGGCAACTGGGAGTGCAGGGTTTGAACCTGTTCGTCAAGGCGGCGCTGACGGAGACGGTCGCCAAGCCCGAGCGGATGACGCCGGAGATCAAGGCGGGGTTCGCCGCGCCGTACGACTCGTGGGCGAATCGCGCGGCGGTGTATCGCTTCGTGCAGGATATTCCACTCAAGCCGAGCCATCCGAGCTATCAGACGCTGGTGGAGATCGAGAACGGGCTGGCACAGTTCCGCGACCGGCCGGCGTGTTTGATCTGGGGGATGAAGGACTGGTGCTTCACGCCGTGGTTCTTGGAGAAATTCCGCGAGTTTCTGCCGCAGGCCGAGGTGCATAAGATCGAAGACGCCGGGCATTACGTGGTGCAGGATTCACCGGAAGAAGTGGCGGAGATTATGCGGGGATTTTTAGGGGCGAAGGGCGAGGGGCGAGGGAATGACGAATAACGAAGAATCGTGCGGATCTTGTGACATTTTTTTCGACATAAGGAGGCGGCGATGCGAGTTCTGGGAATTTCGGGGAGTCCGCGGCGCGAGGGAAATACCGACATCTTGATCCACACGGCCCTTAAAGTGCTGGAAGAAGAGGGATTGGAGACCGAATTTTTGTCGTTGGCCGACCGGCCGATCAAGCCCTGCGTTGCCTGTCAAGGCTGTTTTTCGGCGGAGGAGATACGCTGCGTGCAGAACGATCCGGCCTTCGAAGGAATCGTGGAGAAGTTTGCGGCGGCGGAGGGGATTCTGGTGGGATCACCGGTGTATTTCGGGTCGGCCACGCCGCAAACGATGGCGCTATTGGATCGCGTGGGCTATGTCGCCCGGCGGCATCCGGAACTTTTGCGGCGGAAGGTCGGGGCGGCGATCGTCGTCGCCCGGCGTGCGGGCCAGAACTTCACTTTCGCGCAGTTGAATTATTTCTTCCTGATCAGCCAAATGATCGTTCCCGGCTCGACCTACTGGAACGTTGCCGTCGGCCGCGAGAAAGGCGAGGTGCAAAACGACGCGGAGGGAATGGAAACGGTCCGCAATCTCGCCAAGAATATGGCTTGGCTGATGAAGAAACTGGGGGATTAGCATATATGGCAAACTATTCAATACGCGTCGAGTCGGCGGATTTGATTTTCAGCGCGGCTCATTTTATCACGTTCGAGGGCGGGGGGTGCGAAGCCCTGCACGGGCATGACTATCGGGTGAAGGCCGAACTATTCGGTCCGCTGGGGGTGAACGAGTATCTGGTCGATTTTGTCCTTGTTCGGGAGTGCTTGAAGGTAATCGTGAACGAGTTGGATCACTGCGTACTGCTGCCCGGCGAACATGATTCGATCAAGGTGGCGTCGCAGGGGGAAGAATATGTTATCACCCACGCCGGCCGCCGCTGGATATTGCCGCGGGACAACTGCCGGGTGCTGCCGATCGCCAATACAACGACGGAGATGTTCGCAAAGCATATCTGCCAGCGGTTGATCGGGGATTTGATTCTCAAAAGACAATTGCCAGTATCGCAGGTAAGTATCGAGGTGGGCGAATGCGACGGTTTTGCGGCAGTTTGCCGAATGGATGTCGAGGGAAAATGAGCTTGCCGCGGGGGCAGGATTGGAATAGATTAAAGGCATAGAAAATTGGCGGGTCTGTGCTAAAGCTTGACCCAACCTACTTTTTAGGCGAAGCGATATTTCGCATCATCCATGTCAGAAGGCCGCATTCGGCGACGCGTGGCATTCGAAGCCGCCCGGTTGATTTACGAGCGGGAGGAGACGGGTCATCGGCAGGCCAAGCGGAAGGCTGCGCGGCGTTTTCGGGGCGAGGCGATCCACCGGCACGACCTGCCCAGCGATCGGGAGATTCGCGAGCACATCGGCGAGGTGGCGCGGATGATCGAGGAAAAACGGCAGGCGGAACCGACGC
Organism: Pirellulales bacterium; assembly: GCA_963713065.1. Lineage (GTDB taxonomy): Bacteria > Planctomycetota > Planctomycetia > Pirellulales > Thermoguttaceae > JADLEL01. The sequence goes on from CAVQKP010000002.1 coordinate 77,341, forward strand.
AATTCGGGCCGCCGGCGGGCGACGCGAAAAAAACGGGACAAGCGCCTCACGGCGAGCTTTCTACAGAGTTTCCGTCTCAACGCGGTTCGGAGCCAGTCCCGTTTTTTTCCGATCGTTTTCGCGTTTACGAGGTTCTGCTTTTGCCGCTGGAGCACGTGAAGGAAAATCCGGAGGCTCATCCCGAGGGGGACGTGCTCTATCACAGCATGCAGGTGTTCGAGCTCGCCCGGGCGGCGATTCCGTATGACGAGGAGTTTTTGCTGGCGGCGCTGTTGCACGACGTGGGCAAGGCGATCGATCCGCGCGAGCACGTGGCCGCCGGACTGGAGGCGCTCGACGGCACGATCACCGCGCGGACGGCGTGGCTGATCGAACATCACACCGCCGCGCACGCGCTGCGCGACGGAACGCTGGGCGCACGTTTTCGCCGGCGTCTGGAAGCGTCGGAGAGCTTTGAAGAGTTGATGGCGCTGGCCGAGTGCGACCGCCGCGGCCGCGCGACGGGCGTTGCCGTGCCGGAAGTTTGCGAGGCACTCGCGTACCTCCGCGACTTGGCGGCGGAGTGCGGAGAATAAAAGCAGTGGCCAGTGGATAGTGGCCAGTGGCCAGAAAACCGCAGGCGATTTTCCTGCCCGCCATGCACTCCACCGCTTCTTTTATTCGCTTTGTGCGCCGGAACCGATACGTTCGATCTTGCAGTTGGGCAGCGCTTTTGGAGTTTCGCGGCGCCGGCGTCGGTGACTTTCGTCTGGCGGAGGTCGAGCGTTTTCAGGTTCTTTAACGCTTGCAGATGCTCAAGGCCGGCGTCGGTGATCTTGGTCAACTTGAGGTTGAGCGTTTCCAAGCTGGAAATCTTGGCGATATTTTCCAGGCCGGCGTCGGTGATGCGGGTGTTTTCCAGCCGGAGATATTTCAGGTTGGGCAGTTTGGCGAGTGCCGCCGTGCCGGCGTCGGTGATCCTGGTGTGCCAGAGATCGATCCATTGCAGGCTGGGCAATTGGGCCAGCAGGGCCAGGCCGGCGTCGTTCGTGCCGGTCTCGCAGAGGTCGATCTTTTCAAGGTGGGTTGCCCCGCCAAGGTTGGCCAGGCCGGAGCCGTTGATCGGCGTGTCGCGGAGCGAAAACCGCTTGAGCTTCTTGAGCCCTTTGACATTCGCCAGTCCCTCATCCTGGATGGAATAGCAGCGGAAGATGCTCAAATCTTCCAGGTTGGGCATGGTGGTCAGCACTTTCAGGCCCGCGTCGGAGCAATTCAAATCTTCGAGGGAGAGCGAGGTCAGCGCCGAGAGGCCGGCGAGGTGCTCGAGGCCGTCGTCGGTGACGGCGGAATTGCGGAGTTTCAAGGCTTTCAAACTCTTCATATTTTTCAGGTTCGCCAAGCCTTCGTCGGTAACCATCATGCAGCCGCGCAGATCGAGCAATTTGAGTTGGGTCATGCCTTTGAGTTGGGCCAGGCCGTCGTCGTCGATGTTGTTGTACAAAAGCGAAAGATACTGCAATTTCGGCAGGTCCTTGACAATGCCCATCGCGGCGTCGGTCATGGAGGTGCTGCGGCGCAGATTGAGCGACTTGAGTTCGGGCAGTTTGCGGAGCACTTCCAGTCCCTTGTCGGTGACTTCGGTATTTTCCAAGACCAGATCGGTAAGCTTGGGAAAGGCGGCCAGTTGGGCGACGCCGGCATCGGTGATTTTCGCGCCCAGAGCGAGAGCTTGCGGAGATTCGTCAGTGCGGTCAAGAGTTGGACGTCTTTATCAGCAGCCGCACGATCGAGCAGATCGACAGCCGTCGCATTCTTTTGCGCATCGTAAACGATTTTGCCATCGAGTTCTTCGACGCGTTTGACGGCGGCGGCGATTGCACCGGCATCGGCGTAAGCGGAGACGGCAGGGAACAAAAAGGCAAACAACATCACCCAAGATAGCCGGTTCGACATGTCCGATGCTCCTAGAGATCGAGGTTTTAACCCAATCGGCTCAAGTTTCCATCCTATGAGAGTTGGGGGGTGGGATAGAAGGGGGGATAATTATACTTCCATGCTTTAAGTCTCAATCTTATAGATTAGTGAATATAAGGAGAAAAGGCAAACCCTCCCCGGGGTGGGAGAGGAAAAGAGGAAGAATTTTGATTGGCAACTGTCGGCACTGGGGGTTGGGGGGGAATTTGCCAGAAGTCGAATTCAGTCACGCCCCCGTCGATTCCCGCTGCCGTTCGCTCCGGGCTAAACGAATTATGGGTTCCGGGTAAACGGACATTGGCGGAGTGTTCGCGGCAGCGTGCTTATCCGGCTCTTGCGGACGGCGTGTACGAATAGTAATCTAATAATATCTGCATCCCTCCGGGTTGCGACCGGCCGCGACGGGCAAGTGAAGCAGCGAGAGCCGCAACTTGGCGAACACTCCAGCAGATCCCCCCTATAACGCCCTCCCAACTTAGGAGACTCTAGTATGGCCAGCCGATCGAATCGCCGTGATTTTATGAAGACTACCGCCGCAACCGGCATCGGGTTTTGGGTTGCCGCGGGCGTGAAAGCCGCCGACAGCAAATCGCCTAATGAAGCCATCGCCATGGCAAGCATCGGAATCGGGGGCAAAGGCTCCAGCGATTCCGAAGACGCCGGCAACAGCGGCCGGATGGTAGCCATCTGCGATGTGGATCAAAAGCGGCTCAACAGCATGGGCGAGGAAAGATTCCCCGATGCGAAGCGATACACCGATTTCCGCAAGATGCTGGAAGAGATGGGCGACAAGATCGACGCCGTCACGGTGAGTACGCCGGATCATACGCACGCTCCGGCCGCGCTGATGGCGATGCGGATGGGCAAACATTGCTTCTGCCAGAAGCCCTTGACGCACACCATTTATGAAGCCCGCTTGATGGCCCGGGTGGCGAAAGAGAAGAAGCTCGCCACGCAGATGGGCAACCAGGGGACGGCCGAATCGGGCCTGCGGCGCTCGGCGGCGATCATTCGCGGCGGGGCGTTGGGGACCGTGAAGGAGGTTCACGTCTGGACGGACCGACCGATCTGGTCCTCGCAAGGCATACCGCGTCCGAAGGCGGCGTCTTGTCCGAAATGGCTCGATTGGAACGTTTGGATCGGTTCCGCCCCGGTCCGTCCTTACTCCGCCGGAGTTTATCATCCGTTTGCCTGGCGCGGCTGGTGGGATTTCGGCTGCGGCGCGCTGGGCGACATGGCTTGCCACACCATGAACATGCCTTACATGGCGCTTGATCTGCGCGATCCGATATCGGCGCAAGCGACAACATCCGGCCACAGCGGCGACAGCTTTCCGGCGTGGTCGAAAATCACGCTACGAATTTGCCGCGACTCCCACGCGGCCGGCCGTGAAGCTCTTCTGGTACGACGGCAAGCAGCTTCCCAGTGAAGAAGTGGTGGGCGAAAAGGTGCCCAAAGCCGGCTGCCTGGTCGTGGGGGAAAAGGGCAAACTCTTCACCGGCGGCGATTACGGCGAGGACATGAAGCTCATCGGCGTCGAGGCGCCGGCCGACGTGAAATTCGTCAAATCGCCCGGTCATTTCGAGGAATGGGTGCGGGCGATCAAGGGAGGCGAAGCCGCCGATGTCGAACTTCCCCGATTATTCCGGCCCGTTGACGGAGATGGTGCTGTTGGGCAATCTCGCCGTCTGGGTCGCCGCCACGGGGAAGGGCGAAAAGCTCGAATGGGACGCGAAGAACATGAAATGCACCAATATCACCGGCCTCGAATCGCTCATCAAGCCGACGTACCGCGAAGGGTACACGCTGGACGCGTAAGCGGTGAAAGAAACGGTGTTCGCAAAAGCCCATGTATTCTGGGATGCATGGGTTTTTTTGTTCCATATTCGATCCACCGGCCATGAAGTGCATCATGCCTGTCAGGACGGTCACTTTTATGCTATAATTTTTTATATGGACAAGGAACAGGAAAAACAATGGGTGGCCGCTTGGGGTCGAGCCGGCGCGAGGCTGGCCGAGTTGGAGCGGGAAGACCTGCGCAAAACCGACACTCAGAAATCACTAATGAACTTAGCTTGTGCCTATGAATCTTGCCGACTTCATCATAAACCGCGTCCGACTTCCGGTTTGGTGGAACAACAACGGTGGTTCAGGAAACTGCGATCTTGATTGATCTCTACGCCACTGCCGCGGAAATTCAATCCCTATGCCGAAAAAACGGCTGGAAGTTCTGTTTTATTGGCGGGGTTGCGCTACAACGCTGGGGGAAACCGCGGGTCACCGAGGACGTCGATTTAACCATTTTGACCGGCTTTCAACAGGAGGAAAGTTATTTGCGGGTTTTGCTGGACCATTTTCCCGCGAGAATCGAGAACGCCTTTCGGTTTGCTATGGAGAATCGAGTTCTTTTAATCAAGTCTCAATCAGATATCGGCATTGACGTTGCTCTTGGCGGATTTCCCTTCGAGGAATCGGCAGTTGCCCGAGCGAGCGAGTTTGAGTTCCTACCGAATATTTCGCTTATCACGTGTTCGGCCGAGGATTTGATCGTTTATAAAGCCTTCGCCAACCGCGGCCGCGATTGGGTGGATATCGAGGGTGTGATCGGCCGTCAACGGGAGAATCTTGATTGGAGGTATATCGAACGCCAACTGCAACCGCTCATCGAATTGAAGGAGGAACCGGAAATTTGGGAGCAGTTGATCAAGAAGAAAGCGGAATGGTCTTGAAGATTTTAAAAAAAGGGGGCATTCTCCTTTGTCGCAAAAATTAGAAGGCCCTCTTCTTCGCCTTTTCAGTCCCTTGCGGTTGAACTGATCCACGCAATCCGTTTTTTAAAAGGGCGGCAAATGTTACCTACCAATACGCATGTCGTTCGTGCCTATGAGCATTTTAGTGATGGTCTTCATCGGTTGCAAGAGTCGGCCTAACGGGCCAGTAGTTCGTCTTGCCACGAGGCGAATGGTTGGCCCGTTGGGCCGAAGGCGTGCAACAGGCGAAAAAAATTGGCGGTCATTCCGTTCCCCAGGGCGTTGCCCTGGGCTGGAAGAACGGCTGGGCCTTCGGCCCGGACATTACGAAGAGATTTCGAATTTTCCCGCACCTCAGGGTGTTGCCTCGGGGCTGGAAGAACGGCTGGGCCTTCGGCCCGGAGATTACTTTCCTGACTTGTTAGCTAAGATCTATTTTCGTTCCGCGATCAACTTGAACATCGCTTTCGCCGCTTCTTGGGGGCCTTTGCTTTCATAGCCGGGAATGCCGAGCCGGGTGCGCATCTGGCCGATGAACGCGCCGCTGTCGAACGCCGCTTGGAACACCTTGGCCGACAGCGGATCGTGCAGGTCTTTATAGAGCGGCGGGCCGAAAATATTGGCGAAGTAGCTGTGGACGAGGCCGGTGGCGGTGGTGGTGCCTTTCGACATTGCCGCACCGGCGCGGAACACGGCGAGCGCCTCCTCGACCGAGGCGAACCGCTGGATGATCGGATGCTCGTCATCGACTTCCTCGAAATTGTTGGCGTAGAGCAGAAAATCGAGCGGATAGCCGTGCAAGACGTCTTCCATCGTGGTGACCGGCAGCACGCAGCGGGCGTTGATCTTCTGCGGGCTCATGATCACCGCGCGATCGATCTGGCCGAAAGCGTAGCCCTGCTGCAGGTCATCGACGCGGATGAAGGCCCCGATTTCGGTGCCGTAGCCCAGCACGCGGCCGTCGGCGGAAATGTCCAACGATCCCATGTCGTCGGCCACGATCCGCAACTCGCGGATATCGTCCTCGCCCAATTGCCGGAAGGCCTCGAGCGTTTCCGACTTGCCGGTAGCGGTGTCGCCGATCAAGAGCAGGCTCGAACCCGTGCCGTTTTGCATCACGATGCGGGACATCGCGCCGTGGAAGGGCATCCTTCCGCGCTTCATCATCACGATGTTGTGCAGCGTGAGCACCATCTTCTTCAGGTAGCCGAAGTAGGCGAAACGGTCTTCCAGCGGCAAGGCGGCGGCGAGCAGGCCGTGCTCTTCGTCGTCGTGGAAGACCAGCGGCAGCGGGCCGAAATCGGCCATTTTTTCCGAAGGCGCGCCATAGACGAACACGGCGTCCGGCCCGGCGGCGATTTGCGCGTCGGTCGCCAGTTCGAACAAGTTCGCCAGCGAGGAGCCGAGTTCGAGAAATCGTTGATGAAAGTAGATGAAGATCAAAAGCGGCCCAACCCGGGCGGGATAGCACAAAAAACGCGTGGAATCGAGATCGAGCTTCGCCAGCGGATTGCGCTCGATCTTCTGGAAATTGCCGGTTCGCTTGTTCATCGGCGGATCGATGATCAGCGGAGGATCGATCCACACCTGGCGGATGAAGGGGATGTCCTTGAGCACGCGGGCGTATTCGGGGGGGAGCGGCGTCTCGACCGGCACGGCGATAAAGCCCACATTGCAGCCGGCGGCCACCTGGCGATAGACCCAGGGATGGTCGCCGGTGATATTCTCGCAGACGTCGCGATAGAGGCCGCGAATGAGGTGCGTGAGTTGCTCGACGGTATTGTTGAAGGCGCGATAGGGCCGGCGGTCGAAACTCGACGGGCCGGGCATGGAATGCAGGATCATGAAGCGATGGTGTTCGCGCCAGAAGTCGTAGAGGCCCTCGACGAACTGGTAGAGCGCCCCGCGGTAGGCGAGGCAGCCCGAAAAATCGGGCAGCGTTCGCGCGACCTCCTCGATCGGCAAGTCGGCCAGGGCGCGGAGCAGGCCGACCAATTGCGACACGCCCGACTGGTCCTGCAAGGCCAGCGGAATCTGATCGAGGAGGGTGGAACTGTGTTTCCGCAGGAGATCGACATAGGCCTGCACGATTTGCGCGAAGGCGTGGCTGGCGACCACTTCCCGGTTCGAATTGCAGCCAATGCCGATCGAGTGCAAAATCACTTGCCGGCGTTCGATATCCATGCGTTGGAGGGACATGACAAATGGTGGGGATGACAGGTTGGGACACGTGCAGCGATTTTCCGCCATGCGTGACAGTATTGATCGAGAGCGCCGAAATTGGGGGGACATTGCTTTGCCAGTCCCACCTTGCAAAAGTGAAAAATTCTCAAGGGGGGGTGTGGAAAAACTATCCCCTCACCGGTAAACTTAACAAGGAAATATACCACCATATTTGGAAGGGAACAATTGCATGGACCAAATGGCGAAACTCATCATCGACGGCCAACCCTACGAATTGCCCCTCCTCACCGGAACCGAGGGGACGCGAGCGGTGGACATCAGCAAATTGCATCGGACTACGGGCTGCATTACGTTGGACGAAGGCTATCCCAACACCGGTTCCACGCGGAGTGCAATCACGTTTCTCGACGGGGAGAAGGGCATCCTCCGCTATCGGGGGTATCCGGTCGAGGTGATCGCCGAGCGCTGCGATTTCACCGAAACGGCATATCTGCTGATCTATGGGGATTTGCCGACTTCGGAGCAACTCGAGGAATTTCGCAAAAACATTCGCGTGCATACCCTGCTGCATGAGGGGATGAAACGGATCTACGCCGGTTTTCCTCCGGACGCCCATCCGATGGCGATTCTCAGTTCGGTGGTCAACGCCTTGGCAATCTACTGCAAGGATTCGCTCGATTCGCGGAGCGAAGAGATGCGGGAGCTCTCGATCTACCGGATGTTGGCCAAGATGCCCACGATTGCGGCGTTCGGCTACAAGCAGTCGATCGGGCAGCCGTTCATATATCCCGAGAACCATTTGACCTACTGCCAGAACTTTTTGCACATGATGTTCGCCGTGCCCAGCGAGCGCTACCAGATGGACCCGGACTTCGTGGATGCCTTGAATTTGCTGCTCATTCTGCAGGCCGACCACAGCCAGAATTGCAGCACTTCGGCGGTGCGAATGGTCGGGTCGAGCAACGTGAACCTGTTTTCGTCGATCGCGGCGGGCATTTGCGCCTGTGGGGCGAGTGGCACGGCGGGGCCAACGAGGCGTGCATCAACATGCTCGAAATGATCCAGGCCGACGACCGGAATCTGAAGAAATACATCGATTTGGCCAAGGACAAGAACAACGAATTCCGTCTGATGGGCTTCGGGCACCGGGTGTATAAAAACTACGATCCGCGGGCGAAGATCATCAAGGAATTCGCCCACAAGCTGCTGGAAAAACACGGCCGGAGCGATCCGTTGTTCGATTTGGCGCAAGAGTTGGAGGAAGTGGCGCTCACGGATCCGTACTTTATCGAGCGGAAGCTGTATCCGAACGTCGATTTTTACTCGGGCATCATTTATCGTCTGATGAAGATCCCGAAAAACATGTTTACGGTGCTGTTCGCGCTGGGCAGGCTGCCGGGCTGGATCGCGCATTGGCGTGAAATGCACAACTCGCCGGGCAAGGCCATCCATCGCCCGATGGACCTCTACATCGGCCACACGCTTCGCGAATTCGTGCCGCTGATACAGCGCACGGCGAAGTAGATCCAGCCTGCCGAGCGGGAATAAATCGTGCAGATACCGCCCGCGGGGCGGGAATTGACGGATTAACGCGGCTCCATTCCGAAAAATCCCGCCCGGCAGGCGGGCCCCACCCAATCACTTGGCGGCGGTTTTCTGCTGATGCGCCAACCGCGTGGCGGCATTTTTCTTCGTCCGTTTGAGCTTCCGTTTTTTATCGTCATGCGCACGATTTTGACCGGACATGAGTTTCTCCTTATTGTCCTGGAGCAACCAATAAACTTTGCCTATCCCGAAAATTCGAATTTTGAAGAATTGTGACATATTTTCGAGAAATTGCAAGTCCCCTCTCTTGATAGTTCCGGCTTCGTGCTACAAAATAGGTCTTTTCTCTGTTCAATTTCCATCGAGGTTAACATGCCCAATCTGCTTCTCTTTGCCGACATGAGTGGCATTTCCAAACAATTACTCTCGCTTTACCCGGTCGATTGGCTGATCATCGGGATTTATTTCGTGGTGGTTTTGGGGATCGGCTTTTATCTGAAGCGATTCGCGGGCACGGGCGAGGATTTCTTCTTGGCCGGGCGGAAGATGACCGCCTGGGTGGCGGGCTTGAGTTTCATCTCGGCCAATTTGAGCGCCTTGGAAACGATGGGTTGGTCGGCCTCCGCTTACCAATACGGGATGTTGGCGGCGCACGCCTATTTGATCGGCGCCATTCCGGCCATTCTGTTCCTCGCCGTGGTGATGATGCCTTTTTACTATATTTGCAAGACGCATTCGGTGCCCGGATACCTGAAGCTGCGTTTCGACGGCCGCAGCAGTACTTTGGCCGGAATTTCATTCGCCTTCATGATGATCATGGTCAGCGGCGCGAGCATGTTCGCGATGGCGAAAATCTTGCATTTGCTTCTCGGTTGGAATATGGACTTGAGCATTTGGATCGCCTCGCTGACCGTGGCCGTTTACGTCACGCTCGGCGGATTGATCTCGGCGGTTTTCAACGAGGTGCTGCAATTCTTCCTCATCTGGCTGGGAACGATGCTGATCCCGATCCTCGGCCTGATCAACGCCGGCGGCTGGGACAAAATGATGGAAACCATCCAGCACAACGTGAAGGTCATCCATCCCACCCTGCAAAACGCCGATTTCACCTGCCTCTGGCACAATCTGGGAAACTTCGACAACCCGATGGGCATCAACTGGTTTGGCCTCGTTTTCGGCTGGGGCATTGCCGTGAGTTTCGGTTACTGGTGTACCGATTTCTTGCAGGTGCAGCGCGTGATTGTGGCGAAAAATCTCCGCGCGGCCCAAAACGGCACCATCATCGGCTCGGTGCTGAAGATGTGCGTGCCGCTGATCGTGACGATTCCCGGCCTCTTGGGACTCGCGGTGCTGATGAATTCCGATCATTCGCTGATGATCCTCGTTCCCGAAAACGATCCCCGCGCGAACATCACGCTTCACACCTACAATGACGTTCTTCCGCTGTTGATGGGAAAATACCTCGGACCCGGCCTGCTCGGCTTGGGTGTCACGGCGATGATCGCGGGCTTCATGTCGGGCATGGCCGGCAACGTGAGCGCCTTCGCCACGGTCTGGACTTACGACGTTTACAAGCCGTTGTTCAACAAAAACGCCAGCGACCATCACTACTTGAACATGGGCCGTTGGGCTTCGCTCTTGGGCGTGATTTTCTCCATCGGCACGGCCTATGCGCTCTTCTATTTCTCGAACATCCTCGAATTTCTTCAAGTCCTGCTGTTTTTCTTCATCGTGCCGCTGTTCGGCGTGATCATCCTGGGAATGTTATGGAAGCGTTGCACGGCTTCCGGCGGGTTCTGGGGATTTTTCATCGCCATCATGCTGTCCGTCGTCATGTGGGTCTTCGTTCACACCTTCCCCGACGGCTACCGCCCTCTGCCGCAACTCACGCTGGATAAAGGCGCCGTGGTGAGCCTGGAAACCGAAACCGTTCCGGCGGCGAAAGACGAAAAGGGCGTGGAGACGCCGGAATCCCGGAAAATCGTCAAAGTCACCGTCGAAAGCGGCATGGTGGAAATCACCAACGTCCCGATCGAGCTTTCCTCCGGGCGGAAGCCTTTTCTTGACGGGACGATGACCATCGAGAACGCCGCGGTCGAACTCCCCAAAACCATCGCCGGAAAAGACAAGACCAACCCCGTTCGCGTCCTCGCCCCGGATGTGGTCTCGGCCGAAAACAAAAAACCTTCCCAGTTCGGCGTGGAAGGAGTGCCGGTGGTGCTGGAGCCGGGCGTGAAAGTCGTGGCCCACGACATTACCCAGCATTTCAATGCCGCCCAATTCAACAAGGCCCACAACAAAATTATCGCCCTCTCGGAAAAAGCCCAGCCGATGGCCGTGAATTATTACAGCGCGTTTTGGACCCTCGTGACGAGCATGGTTATTGCCGTCGTCGTCAGTCTCTTCACGAAGCCCAAATCAGACAAGGATCTGAAAGACCTGGTGATGGGAGTAACGAAGATTCCCGACGAAGGGCCTTGCCCCTGGTACGAGAAGCCTATTCTTTGGGCCGTGATAGTGACCATTGTGCTCGTGGCGATCAACATCATCTTTTGGTAAGAGATCCTTAACGGGGCGAGATCGATTCGGTAAATCAAAAACTTTTTAACGAGGTTTTCGGTCAATGGACGAACACAAACAAATTCCGATTTGGTTTTTCATCGGCGGCTTATTATTGATTTATGGCATCATCATCGCCGCCGTGGGAGTTTATTACCTTTTCACTCCTGCGCCCGCCGGTCTCGCTCTGCAACAATATCACCCCGATCTATGGTGGGGAATTTTACTGATCGTTTTGGGCGTCATCTATACAGTTCGATATTTTCCCGAGAAGGAACAGTTATAGTATCCCGTTCGCAAACGAAATCTGGGAACCTCATCACTAGAAAGATGACCATTCCAGGTTCCAGCGAAGAATGCGGATCGATAGCTCTGGCGTGCTTTTTCATCCGAGTTTTGGATAAATTACGGCAGCTCGATCCCTTTGGGGCTTTATAATCCGAAACTCAGGATCTTGACGTTACCTTTTTTCCGCCGCCTTCAATTCCGCGAACGAAGTTTGGGCGTCGGCCTTGGTCCAGAGGCCGACTTTGCCGGCTTCGGGGAAGGCGCCGTCATCGACTTTCAGGTAAAGTTTACCGTCGAGGTAGCACCGGATCTCGCTCCCCTTCTGAACGGCACGCAAGACGTGCCACTTGTCGCCGGGCAGCTTGATGTCGGCCGTGGCGAGTTGCTGGCGCTTTCCCTTTTCGACTTTATAGACGCGGAAGTTATCTTCCAGCGGATTCCAGCGGGCGACGTAATAATTCTCCGCGTCGCGGCAGCGCCAGATCGGCCCGCCGCCCTGATCGATCTTGCCCGCCTTCGCTTTGAGGGAGACGGAAATATCCACGTCGGCGAATTTCGCGTCTTCGGCGATACAGAGATTGAACAACCGCTTCGGGCCGTCGGCGGATACTTGGGCCAGCGCCTTCCCACCCGGCGCGGAGGAGTCATCGACGACCTTCCACACGCTGCCCGGCCCTTCGTGCGTTTTGGCCGCCGTCCAATTCTTGGGTAGTTCGCCGGGTTTGACGGCTTTCAAATCCAAACGGAACGGCTCCGCCGCAAAGACGGACGTTGCCGCGAGAACGATCAGGCAAGACATTAAGGGCAGGTGGCATCTCATGATATTGCTCCCGGAAATTGGAAGGAACCTTGCGGAAACCGGCATTTTAACGAACACTCGTGAAGATGCCAGGGGATACCATTTTCGTTGACAAACGGAATGCAATTTCTATAATGCAGCTCCATTCTCGGAGGGGTTTAACAGTGGTCGCCGGGAGCAGCAATACCGCTTGACAGGCAGCCCAAGACCGAAGTCCCAAGACCCAAAAGCATGTCCATCCTCGGCGCTCACCAATCGATTTCCGGCGGATATTACAAGGCCGTCGAGCGGGCGTTCGAGTATGGTTGCGATTGCGTGCAGCTTTTCACCAAGAATAACAACCAGTGGCGGGCCAAGCCGATCACGGCGGAGGAGGCGGAAAAATTTCAGCAGGCCCTTGCCGAGAAGGGGATTTCGCACCCCATCGCCCACGACTCTTATCTCATCAATCTCGCCAGTCCCGATCCGATTCTGTGGCGAAAATCGGTCGCCGCTTTTTGCGAAGAGCTCGGTCGGGCGGAAACGCTCGGCATTCCTTACGTGGTGACCCACCCCGGCTCTTCCATCGAAGGCAATGAAAAATCGGGGATCCGCCGGGTGGTTCGCGCGATGAACGAAATTCACGGCCGGACGAAGGGTTTGCGCGTGCAATGCCTTTTGGAGACCACGGCCGGGCAAGGAACCGCACTCGGCCGGCGGTTCGAACAACTGGCGGCGATTATGGACGGCGTCAAGACGCCCGACCGTTTGGGAATCTGCTTCGACACCTGCCACGTCTTCGCGGCGGGTTATCCGCTGGGGACGAAAAAGGAATATTCGTCGACCATCAAATCGTTCGACCAACTTATCGGCGTGGAGCGGATCAAGGCCTTCCATCTCAACGACAGCCGCCGGGAGTTGGGCAGCCGTGTCGATCGGCACGAGCACATCGGCCGCGGCCGGATGGGCCTCGAGCCGTTCCGCTTGCTGTTGAACGACCGCCGATTCAAGAAAATCCCCATGTACTTGGAAACGCCCAAGGAAAACGAAGGGCGAAACGATTGGGACGCCGCGAATCTTGCCACGCTGCGGGGATTGATCGAGAAATAAGAGATTTGCAGATGCAAGCTATGCTTCAGAATATTGCAGCGGAGCCGCAGCCACAGAGACATGCTCTTGAATTGAAGAAAATAAAATAGGGGAAAAGAAAATGAAGATATCTTCCTTTCCTCCATTTTCGTGTCATTTATTGCCAAGGCACTGTAAAACAATACGTCGCCGGCATTGCAGGAGGCACTCTTCGGGTGCCGTCCCAAGGTTACGGCACGCGGAGTGTGCCTACTACAGTAACATTTCGGTAAATTATTGTCTTACGGCGTCTGAGAGAAGACGGCAGGTTGTGCCAAACCGCCAGAGTGAGCGCCTGAACTAGAGAAAAGGCGGCATGGGAGAAACATCGGATAGGCCGCCGGCTCCGGCCCAATAATTTATTTTTTCGCCTTCTTCTTGGCGGCGTTGATTTCCAAGAGCGTCTCGTTCGCCTGGCGGATGAGTTCCATGCTGCGCAATTTCCGGGCCGACACCATGGCGAGGAGCACGAGGCGGCGGGCGTCGTCGAAGCGGTTGTCGCCGGAAGCTTTTTGCTCAATCCGAGCGCGGCCGCGGCGATGCCGCGCTGGGCGGCGGGATCGCGCAGGCCCGCGAGAGTTGCTCCAAGACAGCGGTTTTTTCTTCGATGGGATCGATGCGGAAATACTTGGCGGTCAAGTCGATCGCTTCGAAGGCAAGCGCGGTCTGGCCGGCGCCGATCGCCTGATCTCGCGCCTCGGTCAAGATCGCGTAGCGGATATCCGAATCATCCCTGATTCGCGGGGCATTGTCGAGCAACTCCCTCGCCAACTCCTGTTTTTTCACCGGGCTGGTCGCCTGATCGAAATCATCTTGGAACATTTGCACGACCGTTTTGCGGGCTTTTTCGAGACGTTCCTTGTTGCTCGGCGGATCGGGCCGCTCCGATTTGTCTTTGGGACGATCCGCCGCAAGCGATGACGCCGCGAGCAACGTCAAGATCAGCAAAAACCGAGGTGTAAGCAGGACAATCCACATCCGATGTTTGCCTTAACACAAAGGAGGCTGAACCTCCAGGTCATCACGTTCCCAAGCAGATCCGGGGAATGAGTGAATGATGTAGCCGGATGCGAAAGTGTCCACAACCTGGAAATTCCTATTGATCCAATGAATTATCTCCTCTTTAGAGGGGGGCGGCAAGTCGGGCCTACGCTCGAAAAAATGTTCTGCCTAAAAAATGATCTCTTCACTTCTGACAACCACCCATCAAGCGGGGTCGCAACACCCTGACAAACACGTTATCCTTACCGGAGAACTTTCGCTGCGTCATTTTCGTCTTAATGGAGTAAAGGGCGATCTGCAAGAATAGGAGTCTCCATCATGAAAACCGTTTGTTTTCTAGGTTTGGCTGTTCTGGCAGCCGTTTTTTCCGGAGGTTGGACGATGTCGGAATCCGTACCCGCGGACAATGCCAAAATACGCAGTCAGATGGAACAAAACCTCCGAAACGGCAATTTCAAAGATGCCTACGAAGGTTTCTCGAAGCTGGCTTTGGACGCAAACGATGATCCGCGGCAGGTCGGGGGGGATCTGAACCGGGCCGTCAACTGCCTGCAACGGCTGAATCGCCTGGACGAAGTCGACGATTTCCGCGAAAAGGTAATCGAAGTTCACAAGAACAACTGGCGGTTGCTCTGGGCGGCGGCACAAAGTTACATGGACCGCGAGCATTACGGTTTCATCGTGGCGGGGAAGTTCTATCGCGGCAACAAGCGCGGCGGCGGGAAAATGATGAACGCCCAGGAGCGCGACCGGATTCGGGCGCTGCAACTCATGGTGCAGGCCCTGCCATTGGCCCAGAAGGACGACAACCACGGCGAAGTGAGTCAATTTTTGCTTTCGCTTGGGCAAATGCTCTTGGGCAACCGCGGCTACAGCGAATCGTGGCGGCTGCAATATCTGAGCGACCTGAAGACACTTCCGGACTATGACCCCGGCTGGGGATACTATCGCGAAGTGGCCGGCGCGCCGGTGGGCGAGGACGGCAAGCCGGTCTATCACACCGTGCCGAAAAGCTTCGAGGCATCCGAAACTGACGGGCAGCGTTGGCGTTGGTGCCTGGAGCAAGCGGTCGAGTTCGATCCCGGCAACGCCAACACCGTGCGGATGCAGTTCGCCGATTTCCTGCGCGAACAGTTCGGCGTGCAGACGATGGCCCAGTACGGCTGGCGATTCGGCCGGATGGCGACGGACGACACGAAGGAAGACGAAAGCGGCACCTACGCGATCGGCACGCTCGGCGAAAACGAGACTATTGCCCGGCTGGCGACGGGCATCAAGCGATTCGAGCTGCCGGACGAGTTCAATTACCTCAAGATCTACGAGAAAATCGCCGGGACCGACGACATCGACCATGCCATCGCGGCGCTCGAGCACCTGGCGTCGATCTTCGAGAACCGGCGGCAGTATCCCCGCTCGGCGGAATATTGGCGGCGGCTGTTGAAGGAGTATCCCGGCGCCGACACGAACCGCCGCAAAAATTGGCAGCAGCAACTCGACCAGATCGTAATGAACTGGGGCCGTTTCGAGGCCATTTCCACGCAACCTGCCGGCAAGGGGGCATCGGTCGAGTTCCGTTTCCGCAATGGCAAGCATGTCGATTTCACCGCGCAGGAAATCAAGGTCGACAAGCTCCTCGGCGACGTAAAGGCATATATCAATTCACGGCCGAAGCAGATCGACTGGCAGAAATTCGACGTTTCCAACATCGGCTACCGGCTCATCGAACAAGACCAGAAGCAGTATCTCGGCAAAGAACTCGCCCAATGGAGCATGGAGCTTGAGCCGCGCGAAAAACATCTCGACAAGCGCGTGACCGTCACGTCGCCGTTGTCGAAACCGGGCGCCTATCTCGTCACCGCGCGGATGCAGGACGGCAACACGAATTTCATCATCCTGTGGGTCGATGACACGGCAATCGTGAAAAAGCCCTTGAACGGGAAGACGTATTATTACGTGGCCGATTGCGTCACCGGCAAACCGGTGGCCAAGGCGAACGTCGAGTTCTTCGGCTGGAAGCAGAACTATCACGACAAACCGACACCCTATTACGAGGTGCTGACGAAAAACTTCGCCGAGTTCACCGACGCCGAGGGCCAGATCACGCTTGGTCCGGATCGCCAGCCGGTCGATTATCAGTGGTTGATGATCGCCCGCACACCGCAAGGGCGTTTCGCGTATCTCGGCTTCACCAACGTATGGACGGGCAGTTGGTACGACGCCCAGTACAACGCGACGAAGGTCTTCACGATTACCGATCGGCCCGTCTATCGGCCCGACCAGGCGGCGAAGTACAAGTTCTGGGTCCGCCACGCGCAATACGACATGGAGGACACGTCGGCTTTCGCGGAGCGCGAGTTCGCGATCGAAATTCGCAATCCGAAGGGCGAAAAGATCGTTTCGGAAAAGAAAAAGGCCGACGCCTGGGGCGGGCTCGAGGGCGAGTACAAGATTCCCGGCGATGCTCCGCTGGGCGTTTACAATCTGGCGGTCAGGGACCCCGCGAAGCCCGAGAACCAAGGTTATCTCGGCGGCGGGAGTTTCCGCGTCGAGGAATATAAGAAACCGGAGTATGAAGTGACGATCGACGCGCCCGACAAGCCGGTCATGCTGGGCGAGAAGATCACCGCCACGATCAAGGCGAAATATTACTTCGGCTCGCCGGTCACGAAAGCCAAGGTGAAATACAAGATCACGCGCACCGCCCACGATGGACGGTGGTTCCCTGTCTGTCCGTGGGACTGGTTCTACGGTCCGGGTTACTGGTGGTTCGCTTACGATTACGATTGGTATCCAGGCTGGAAAACCTGGGGATGCCTCCGCCCGCTGCCGTTCTGGTGGCCGCAGCGTCCGCAGCCGCCGGAGTTGGTGGCCGACCGCGAAGTGGAAATCGGCCCGGACGGCACGGTGAAGGTCGAGATCGACACGGCTGTCGCGAAGGCGATTCATCCGGACCAGGACCACAGCTACTCGATCACCGCGGAAGTGATCGACGCTTCGCGCCGCACGATCGTCGGCACGGGCAATGTGCTGGTCGCCCGCAAGCCGTTCTCGGTTTACGCTTGGGTCCACCACGGCTACTATCGAGTTGGCGATACGATCAAGGCCGATTTCTCCGCCCGGACGCTCGACGGCAAGCCGGTCGAAGGCAAGGGCGAAGTCACGCTGCTGAAAATCACTTACGAGAAAGATAAAAACGGCCAACTCAAGCCGGTCGAAACGCCGATTCAAACATGGAAAGTCGATACCAACGCCGAAGGCACCGCCTCGCAGCAGATGACGGCATCGCAGGCAGGACAGTATCGGGTTTCGTATAAATTGGAATCGAAACCGGTAGAAGCTCCGCCACCCGCCGCCGCAAAAGATAAGGATGGCGAATACCTTGAGGTTAGTTACGCCGAAGGCGGCTACGTCTTCACCGTCATCGGCGAGGGTTTCGACGGCTCGCAGTTCCGTTTCAACCACGTCGAGCTGGTTCCGGAAAAACGCGAATACTCGCCGGGCGAAAAGGTGAAGCTGCAAATCAACACCGACCGCGCCGGCGCGACGGTGCTCTTGTTCCTCCGGCCCGCCAACGGCGTGTATCTGCCGCCGAAAGTGATAAGCATGAAAGGCAAGAGCACGATCGAGGAAATCGAAGTGTCGAAGAAGGACATGCCGAATTTCTTCGTCGAGGCGGTCACGCTGGCGGACGGCAAGGTGTTCTCCGAGGCGAAGGAAATCGTCGTTCCGCCGGAAAAACGGGTGCTGAACGTCGAGATTCAGCCATCGAAGGAGGCGTACAAGCCGGGCGAAAAGGCAAAAGTGAAAGTCAAGCTAACCGACTTCAACGGTGAACCGTTCGTCGGCTCGACCGTCGTGGCGATCTACGACAAATCGGTGGAGTACATTTCCGGCGGGTCGAACGTGCCCGAAATCAAGGAGTTTTTCTGGAAGTGGCGGCGGCGCCACAATCCGCGCACGGAAAGCAGCCTCGATCGCTGGTTCAGTCCGATGATCCGGCCGCAAACCGTCGCCATGGCCAATCTGGGCGTGTTCGGCGGGACGGTGGCCGAGGAGATGAGCGACTTGGAAGGCGGGGAAATGACCGGTGGGATGGGTGGCATGGGCGGTTTCGGCGGGGGCGGACCCATGTTGCCCGGACCTGCCGGTGGCGTGAGGATGTTCAAGAGTGCAGCCCGCGGAATGGCGGCGGACCGAATGAGCGTAATGGCCGATGGCGCACCGCCGCCGATGGCGGCTGTGCCGGAGTCGGCGCCCATGGAAGAACCGGCGGGCAATGAGTCGGCCGGCAGCGGTGAAGGTCCGCTGGTGCAGCCGACGATCCGTACGAAGTTCGCCGATACCGCCCTTTGGGTCGGGGCTCTGACAACCGCGAAAGACGGCACGGCCGAGGTTGGGCTCGATATGCCCGAGAACCTGACCACCTGGCGGATCAAGGTCTGGGGCATGGGACATGGCACACGCGTCGGCCAAGGTCAGACCGACGTCATCACCCGCAAGGATCTCATCATCCGCATGGAAGCCCCGCGATTCTTCGTGCAGAACGATGAAGTGGTGCTTTCGGCGGTGGTGCATAATTATTTGAAGACTAAGAAAAATGTGAAGGTAGTGCTAGAACTTGAGAAATGTTTGGAACTGACAAAGACATATGTTACGGTAAAAGAGACTGGCGGCAGCGTAAACGGTCTCGTACAAGATAGCACATCGTCTGTGGACATCGAGCCCAACGGCGAAGCCCGCGTCGATTGGCGCGTTCATGTTCTCGACGAAGGCGAGGCCGTCATCCGCATGAAGGCCTTGACCGACGAAGATTCCGACGCGATGGAACAAAAGTTCCCCTGCTACATCCACGGCATGTCGAAGATGGATTCGTACTCTGGGGCAGTTCGCCCGAAGGACAGCGAAGGCAAGTTCACCATCACCATCCCCGAAAAGCGGCGGCCGAAACAGTCGCGGCTCGAAGTCCGCTATTCGCCGACGCTGGCCGGCGCGATGGTCGATGCCCTGCCCTACCTGGTCGATTATCCCTACGGCTGCACCGAGCAGACGCTGAACCGCTTCCTGCCGACAGTGATCACGCAAAAGGTTTTGCTCGATATGAAGCTGGATCTTAAGGAAATCGAGAAGAAGCGGACGAACCTGAACGCCCAGGAGATCGGGGAGGACACCGAACGGGCGAAGCAATGGAAACGTTTCGACCGCAATCCGGTCTTTGACGAGGAAGAGGTTCGCCGGATGGTCAAAGACGGCGTCGAGCGGCTCACGCAGATGCAGTGCTCCGACGGCGGCTGGGGCTGGTTCTCCGGTTTCGGCGAATATTCTTCGCCGCACACGACCGCCGTCGTCGTGCATGGTTTGCAAGTCGCCAAGAGTTGCGATGTCGCCTTGGTGCCCGGCACGCTGGAACGCGGTGTCGAGTGGCTCAAGCGTTATCAAGACGAGCAGGTCCAGCTCATCAAGAATGCCAAGATCGAAAAGAAGCCGGAGGGTTTGCGGTGGAAGGAACACGCCGACAACCTCGACGCGTTCGTCTATATGGTTTTGATCGATGCGGACGTGAAAAACGCCGACATGCACGAGTTCCTCTACCGCGACCGCACGAAGCTTTCGGTCTATGCGATGGCCATGTACGGCATGGCGGTTGCAAAACTCGGCGACAAAGAGAAGCTCGAGATGCTCATGCGGAACATCAACCAGTACGTCCAACAGGACGACGAGAACCAGACGGCCTGGCTCAATCTGCCCGGCGGCTATTGGTGGTGCTGGTACGGCAGCGAGTACGAAGCCCACGCGTATTACTTGAAACTGCTGGCGAAGACCGATCCGAAGGGCGAACTGGCCCCGCGGATCGTGAAGTATCTCTTGAATAACCGCAAAAATGCCACGTACTGGAACTCGACGCGCGACACGGCCTTGTGCCTGGAAGCGTTCGCCGACTTTATCCGTGCGAGCGGCGAGGACAAACCGGAAATGACCGTCGAAGTGTATTACGACGGCAAGCTGCAAAAAGCGGTCGAGATCACGCCGGAAACACTCTTCACCTTCGACAACAAGTTCGTGCTTGAAGGCGACAGCGTAACCGCCGGGCGGCACACGATCGAACTGAAGAAGAAAGGTACCGGTCCGCTCTATTACAACGGCTACGCGACGAACTTCACGCTCGAAGACTTCATCACGAAGGCCGGGCTGGAGATCAAGGTCAACCGCAAGTACTACAAACTGGTGAAGGCCGACAAGACGATCAAAGCCGCCGGCTCGCGCGGACAGGCGGTCGATCAGAAGGTCGAGAAATACGACCGCGTGGAGATCAAGAACGACGAGACGCTCAAGAGCGGCGATCTGGTCGAGATCGAACTGGAGATCGACAGCAAGAACGATTACGAGTACCTCGTGTTCGAGGACATGAAACCCGCCGGGTTCGAGCCGGTCGATCTCCGCAGCGGCTACACGGGCAATGATTTGGGCGCGTATGTCGAGTTCCGCGACAACCGGGTGGTGTTCTTCGTGAAGAACCTCGCACGCGGGAAGCATAGCGTGAGCTACCGCATGCGCGCCGAAATCCCCGGCAAATTCAGCGCCCTGCCGACCCGCGCCGCGGCAATGTATGCCCCGGAGCTGAAGGCGAATTCGGATGAGTTGAAGATCGGGGTGAAGGACTGACCATGACTACTCTGCTTTCCATCGACGAATCGCAATGCACTTATTGCGGCCAGTGCGCCGCGGCCTGTCCGATGGGCCTGGTGACGGTGGACGGCCACCTGCCGCAAACGGCGGACGACGCCGTGAAGCGCTGCGTGTTGTGCGGGCATTGCGTGGCGGCGTGTCCGGAAATGTCGCTCATGCACAGCAGCCTGAACATGGAAGACTGCCAGCCGCTCTTGGCCGATTGGCGGAGCACGCCGCAGGTGGTCGGGCAGTTGATCAAGGGGCGAAGGTCCATGCGGCGTTATCGGCCCGATGCTGTCGAGCGGGCGGTGCTGGAATCGGTGCTGGACATCGCCCGCTATGCCCCGACGGGCATGAACTCGCAAACGGTCGAGTGGCTGGTGGTTTACGAGCGCGAGGAGGTGAAGAAGCTGGCGTCGGCGGTGATCGAGTGGATGCGCGAACTGAGCGCGAAGAACGAACTGATCGCGGGCAGCTATAACGCCGGGCCGCTGGTGGCGGCGTGGGACGCCGGCTGCGATCCGATTCTCCGCGGCTGCCCGCACGTGATCATCGCGCACGGCAAAGAGCGGGACCATTTCGCGCAGAGTTCCTGCACCATCGCCCTGACCACGGCCGAACTGGCCGCGCTCCCCTTTGGACTGGGCACCTGCTGGGCCGGCTTTTTGCACTTGGCGGCGAGGTGTGCCGCCGCAGGTCCATCGGTCGCTCGGTCTGCCGGAAGGCAATCTGATGCATGGCGGCTTGATGATCGGCTACCCGCTGGAAACGTATCATGCCATTCCACCGCGGAAGCCGCTTGATATTTCATGGCGGTGAAGCGGGATGGGGAGATTGAATTGGGCTAAGAGCAGGACAGGTTTCCAACCTGTCCTGCTCATAATTTAGGCAAGATAGTGAAAATGTTTTGGGGCAGGTTTCGGAAGCAATCGGAAGCGGCGGAAAAACCGAATCCATGCTTATCCGCAAACATTATGAGGAAGCAGCATGTCGGACATCCAGATCGACCATCTCACCCAGATTATCACGTCAGTCTTTACCGAGTTGGGTATCAATCCACCCTTCGTGGAGACTGTTTTATTGCGCGATAGCCGTTATATTGGGCGGAAATTCAAAGCCGGGGGATATCAGGCCATCTGGTGGGTGGAAAGAAACGAGGTCGAGGTTTTCGACCAGGACGGGCAGATCGCGCGGACAATCGACTTGGGACAAAAGATGGAAAAAATTTCCGCTTAGTTCCGAGTGGGGGTTGTGTATTTTTTCCAGCTATCTATGATATTATTAGTGCGAGGGCAATGCCCTTGCCTCTAGCCTTCGCAAGTTCCTGCCCCGCTTGCGAAGGTTTTTTGTTTTCTTGCATGTTAATCGGATAATTCGAAGTCCAAATTCGCGATAGGCTATTTCTCCGACGGTTGCGGAATGGTCGCCAAGGGCCGGGAGTGGACGCCCAAAGTTTTCAGCCGTTGTTCGTGAGTTTCGAGCCGTTTGAAGAAGAGCGGATAATCGCGGGACTGGCGCGGTGACCAATCGACTTCGGCCAGCGCGCATGCGCGGGGATAAACGAGCCAGTCGATTTCTTTTTCGCTGGGATGTGTATCGCTCCAGATTTGACCTTGCGCGCCGAGGATGTGTTTGGCCTGTTCGGGGGAGAGTTCCTTGGGGATCGGCTCGAAGCTGTACGTTTTTTCCAGCGTGACAACATGTCCGCCGCATGCCCCGGGATCGGATTTGCCGTCGGCGCTCTGTGAGTGGTCGAAATAGAGGTGCGTGCCGGGGGCCATCACCACGTCGTGGCCGCTCTTGGCGGCTTCGATGCCTCCGGCGATGCCGCGCCAAGACATGACCGAAGCGTTGGGCGCCAGGCCGCCTTCGAGGATCTCGTCCCAGCCGATCAAGCGGCGGCCCTTTGCGTTGAGGAACTTTTCAATCCGCTTCACGAAATAGCTCTGCAGTTGGTTTTCGTTCTGCAAGTTCTCGGCTTTCATCTTCGCCTGGCAGACGGGGCATTTGTGCCAGCGGTCTTTCGGACATTCATCGCCGCCGATGTGGATGAACTTCGACGGGAAAAGATCGAGCAACTCCGTGAGCACGTTTTCGAGGAATTCGTAGGTCTTTTCGTTGCCCGCGCAATATTGCCAGAGGCGGCCTTGCTGCGGTATCGGACAATTCAACTCGGGATAGGCGAGGAGAGCCGGCGTCGAGTGGCCGGGCATGTCGATTTCGGGCACGATGGTGATGTGGCGTTCGGCCGCGTAGGCGACCACTTGCCGAATTTGCTCCTGCGTGTAATGGCCGGGCTTCACGCCGGGACCACGCGTCGAGGCGTCCAACAGCTTGGGGTACTTTTCGATCTCGATGCTCCAGGTGCCCAGGTCGGTCAGGTGCCAATGCAGGGTGTTGAATTTGTGCAGGGCCAGGAGGTCGATGAAGCGATAGACGAAGGGGAGATTTTGAAAGTCGTGGCCGGAGTCGAGCATCAAGCCGCGCCAAGCGAAGCGCGGATAGTCCTCGATCTTCACGCAAGGAACGATCCACTCGACGTCCTTCACGGCGTCGCGCGAAAAAATCTGCGGCGGCAAAAGTTGGCGGAGGGTCTGCACGGCGTAGAACAGCCCGGCCTGCGTGGGCGCCGCGAGATTGATCCGCTCGGGCGTGACTTCGAGTCGGTAGCCTTCCGCGCCCAAACCGGCGAGCGCGGCGGTTTGGGTCAGCGCGATCAGGTTTTTGGCGTCGGATTTAATGTCCGCGGCGGGGGCGATTTTGAGCGCGAATCCCGTGGCGGGCTGCAAATAGGCCGCCAATTGCCGGGCGGTGGCCTGGCCGGCCGCGTCGGCCGCGATCATGGTATCCGCATCGAGCGTGAACGAGCCGGGGCCGGTTTCGATGCTCACGGGCAGCGGAATGATCGCCGGGGCGGCCGTTTTCTGGGCGAAACCCGAAACGCAGAAGCAAAGAGAGACGCAGACCGTTGTGCAAAGGGCAATCAGATGATAGCGGGACACGATCGAACCTCCTGGTTGGAATGATGGCTTGGACATTGGCTGCGGCACGGATTTCCCCAGCGACATAAACAAAAAAATATTACCAAATTTTCTATGTATCACAAGTATCCCAAGAGTGCAAAGGTTTGCCGGTAACAATCGTGCTTTAATTGGATCGGATGCGCGAGGTAACCGTGGCAGTGCAGGCGGATGCTTCGCTGGATACGGTGGTTCCCTTGAAATCCTTGCCGTGGCGGCGATATTCCCCGCCTTTGAGGCCGCGGAAAGAACAAACGATCCACAGGCAATCAGCCGTCAGCGATTGGGGCCTTTCTCGCACCATGGGAAGTAACTCATCCGCAAAAGGGTGAAACCAAACGGCACCAGTCGGATCGTTTCTTGCTTCGGGTAATGTCGTCCCCAGTCGCCAACCTTCACGAGCCCCTGGTAGGATTTCGGCGGCAGAAGCGGCAGCAGCGGTCCCGGACGCGCAGTCGTCCCATCGATCGGAAACTTCCAATCCGGAACGCGGAACGCTGAGATTTCCAACGCAACCGGAGAACGCTCCCACGGTCTCGAATTCTCGGGAATGTCGCAACGAACAAATTTGATATCCTTGGCCGGCTGGTCCGGATCAAGCAACAGCGCGTAATTCCAGACGACGTCTTTTGCCGGAAAGGCCTCGAACGCTCCCCATCGATCCACTGACTTCTTCTCAAAGGGAACCTCCAGCGCGTACAGCAACGGCCCCCGTTCAACATAGGCCGCCGCCTCGCGCAAAAGCCCACGCGCGCCTCCATGGGCAGCCGGATTTCAATTTGGTCGCCGGTTTGCCATTTCCTGGCAATTTTCGCCCAGGTGCCGCTGCAAAGCGGTTCGGAACTCGCCTGACCATTGATTTTCGCGCTGGGGTTCTTGCACCAGCCTGGCACACGCAACAAGAGCGGAAATTCGGCCGGTTCGCCGTCAATCTTCAACTCGATGCGCACCGATTCGTCGAACGGATAGTTCGTCTGCTGAATGAGTTGAACTTTGAGCCCGTCTCGCAGTTGTGCCGCGGCGGATGACGTCCCGTAGTAAAGCACGGCCAACCCTCCGTCGACGGTCTTCAGGACCATGCGCTCGGTGACGATCGGTAGAATCCGCGGCCCATTCGACTGGCAGCACTCGACCTGCAGCCGACTGGGATAAAGCGTCCGCCCGGCCGCCTCCGACGCCACCAATTGGTTGGGAGCCATGAAATACGACATCACTTCGCCGTCCTTGGCCCGATGTCCTGGAAGGGCGTTGAGATACGCCCTCTCGGCGAAGTCGGCAAACTTCGATTCACCCGTCAATGCCGTCATTTCCGTCCACCACCACACCCACCAGAAAGCATCGCATAACTCCGTATTCACGTAGGGACCCGTTCCCGCATAGACTTCACCCTGGCCGCTGGGCGCTCCGTGCGGCTGGAGGTGGTCGCGGACGGTAAGTTCATGGGTGAGCCGCATTGCCTGCTCGAGGTCTGAGGCGCCGGTGCAACGATAGACCTCGATCATTGCCATGAGCATCAACGGCCAGCCTGCCGCATGGCCGCTAATCTCCGATGGATTGGCGAGGATCTGTTTCGTATAGTCGAAACTCCGCAGAAAATGGTCGGCAGTATCCAAATACTTTCTGTCGCCTGTCAGCCGGTAGAGTTGAGCCAGGGCGGTGGACACGGAGGTGTACCAGGAACCTTCGATGGGGGCTTTCGTTTTGCTGTACGGCCCATACTTCGAGCAGACAAGATCGGCCGCTCGGCGGCAGGCTTGCAGGACCCGATCATCGCTCGTGTAGTCATAGTATTGCAGCAGCGCATTGAGGTGCTCTCCATAAGACCACATCTCATAGTGCCCGTCATATCGCTTCATGTCGAATCGCTTATCGGGCGGCACGACGCCGATGTAGCCGGTCCCGTCGAGGTGGGCCAGCAAATCGTCCACGCATTGCTTGCTCAGCCGGCGGTACTCCGGCAAGCCCGTCAGCCACCCAAAACAGAACGCGCAATCCATCCAGTGTGCCTGATACTCACCATCGACAGGCGCTCCTTTCGGGTCGATGTATGGTTGCCAGAACGGCTTCTTGCCGTAGTCCGGACCCAGCCATGAGCCGCACAGACTTTGGCCCTGACGGTCGGCAGCCCAACCCACCGCGGCATCTTCCTCCATTTGCCGCTGCATCCATCCACCGGCTTTGAGTGCACCGGGCGGCAAGCGGCTGAAATTTCCTGCGACAGCCATTTTGCCGGGCGATGGATTGGCAGCCTGCGAGGGAACGACCGCCGCGGTCCACAACAATCCAACAACCAAAAACACGATCCAATGTACTCGCTTCATGCCTGCACTTTCAAACGAACAACTGATAACTACTGATAGGAAATTTGATTTTCTCCACGCAGTAGAGTATAATCGACGGGAATTGTTGAATCAAGGATTGGAGGAGGGGAGCGGCGGCGGTTTGGAGGAGGAAGAGGCGGGGACTTGGTGGTCCGCAAACGTCTACTGCACGCGCCGACTTTCTCGTGGATTAGTGCTTACCCTACTTTTTGCTTCACTAATCTTGGTCGATTCCCCTCCATTAAAAAAGCATTTTTAGGGGGGAATATTGCCATTTTGCATGTGTACTCTATTTGGGCAGCGCCACTGCGGCGTCTTTTGTTATTGTAAATTGTTGGCTACCAACGGGATAGGTGGGCGGTTTTTTCCGGGACGGTTGCACGACTTGATCTTGTCGATTTGGATGCCTTGCGTTTGCAATTGGGCAGTTCTTGTTTTCGTGTGGGATAGGCGGGCCTGCCGGTTGCGACGCCGATAGTAGGTCTGCTTGTTCCGTTCTTTCTCATGGCGCGTACGGCACGCGGCGGGCTTCCAATCGGCGGCCGATAGCCATTCGCTCACCGCACGGCGGACTTGCTCTACCGTCAAGCGGTCGGTCTCGGCTCCGCCTGGATCGTCGTACTGCTGTCGCAGGCGGGCACAGAACAAGTAGCTTGCCTGCGTGAGGTAAAAATGACGGTGCAGGCAACGCCAGCCGCGCACTTGATAATGGTCCATGCCCAAGTCGTCCTTCGCCACGCGAAAGCAGCTTTCCACCGTCCAGCGCTCGAAGGCCACGCGCAGCAACCATCGCACCGTGACTCCCTTTTCGCCCGGCACGCGGTTGGCAACGAAGTATTTCACTTTCCCCCGTCAGCACGTTGCGGGCCACGATCAGGCAATGCCGGCGGCCCGGCAAGCCGTCTTCGCCTTTCCGCCAGAACACCGCCCATTTCACTTCCCAGACTTCCGGCCCCTTGTTCGTATCCTTGATGCGGTAACGTTGCCACGACTGTTCTCGAAACATCGGCGAATAGGTCACCAAATTGCGGACCTCGCACGAAGGACGGCGACGCGCCAGCCGTGGATACTTGGCGGCGTTTCCCGCGTTTTTTGCTCTTTTTCGGCCCGGAACGCAGGATTTTCGGCCGTTCGACCCAGCCGTGGAAGTCCACGGGCACCTCGCCCACAAAGGCCTGTCGCCGCTGCTCCAAGGCGTCGAAAAACTTGCCGTCGCGGCCATATAGGGCGTCGAACTCCAAGCCGCCACCCGAACGCCGTTGCCCAAGGCCCGGTCGATGAGTTCCAGGGCGATCTGCGGCTTGGTGCGGAACGGCACCTCGTCGGGAACGTAGTTTTTTTTCGACGCTCGGGGTCGTTCGCCCAACTTCGGGCAGGAACACGCCGCTGCCCAGCAGACACTGAAATCCCGGAGCCGCATAGCTCAGATGCACTCCCACCACGCAGTTATCCACCTTTCCCCGGTTGCCGTTCCATTGCCGCGAGACGCCCACCGTGTCGTTGCCGCTCTTGGCGACGCCCGATTCGTCCACCACGCCGATCGCCTCCGGATGGCCATGCTCTCGGGCGACCAGCTGTTGGCAGCGATCGTGGAATTTTTCTTCATCCCACTTGATCGATTCGAGGAAACGTTGTAAGGTACGGGGAGCTTTGCCAAACTGCAGCGCGATGCCTTCGGCGGTTTTCCGATGCAGATCCGACAATTGCCCTTGCACATAGACTCGCAACAACTCCCGCGTTTCCCGCCGCCCAAAACAATCGGCGAACAACGCCAAAAACACCACCAACTTCCGCCCCAACGCCGCCATCTGCTTCAAGGTCATCTCGACGATCCTCCGTGTGTTGTCTTCCTTGACTCTGAAGAAAAAGCGGAGGATCGTCTTTTTGCGAATTTCACACAATCGCAATTTCCATCAGTATCCCTCGTTCTAAACCGGTTCTGTACAACCACTTATCGATGTAAGCTATGGCCAAAGTGGCGCTGCCCAACTACAATAGTCACCCCAATGCTGAAACAAAGCTGAAAATTTTTCTTCTTTTCGGAATATCAACAAAGTAGTTGACATTATTTTAGATTGTTGGTAGGGTGCGGGGAGGCCGATAACCTATAGGTACTAATTTCTAAGGGCTTTTAGTACTTTTACCGCGTTTCGCTGTCCGTTTGGCATCGCTTTTCAGGTCAAAACCTGCTTTTTATCGCTTTTCTAGGGACCAGAGAAAACGGCAGGGCGGACGAACGATCCGGTAAAGATTTGGGCGGCAACGGCGGCAACCCGGTTTGCGTTGCTCCCGGTGTGCGGCGATCTGCTGTTGGCGAGAAATCCATTCGATTGGACGATATGCCCCGATAGGCATCATTCCTTTTATTCAAGCATCCAAGCGAAATGCGCTACGCCAAGCAGAGGTCCGACCGGTAAAACGGAAGGAGGTTAATTCCTCGGTCAAACCGTCATCCGTTCCGATGCGGCGTGAAGAAAAAAAGTTTGTTGGTGAATGGTTTTCATATCCATTATTCGAAATGATTTTTTCTCGAGGAGGTGCGAAAATGAAAAAGTTGCCAAGCAGAATGCGCTTGAAAATGGCGCGTATTTATCGTGCTTATTCCCACTTGTTCGTCGTCGATTTCTTCTCATGCGGCAGTCATTTGGTCGGGCGATGTGGTTCCTGACGATCCAAACACATGGACATCCTCTACGACCACCTATATCGGCCAGTCTTCCCTGGGAACGATCACCGTTGATGAAGGAAGCAGAATAGTAAGCTGGGTGAGCTATCTGGGCTACAATTCCGGTTCCACGGGCACGGCGAATATCACCGGGACAGGCTCGAAATGGATCAACAGCAGCGGTCTCTACGTCGGAAATGCTGGCAGTAGCGAGCTCACCATTGAGGCGGGCGGACAGGTCAGCAATAAATATGGCTATTTGGGCTACTCTACCGGTTCCACTGGTGCCATCACAGTAACCGGGGCAGGCTCGATGTGGACCAACTACAGCCCCGTTTACGTCGGCTATTCTGGCAGTGGCGCGCTCACCATCGAGGCGGGCGGGCAGGTCAGCAATATCGAAGGCATATCTCGGCTACAATTCCGGTTCCACCGGTACGGCCACCGTCACCGGGGCAAGCTCGAAGTGGACTAACAGCAACAGTCTCTATGTCGGAGGCTGGGGCAGTGGCGTACTCACCATCGAGGCGGGCGGGCAGGTCAGCAGTTCTGGCGGCTCTCTCGGCTACAATTCCGGTTCCACAGGAACGGCCACCATTACCGGTGCAGGTTCGAAGTGGAACAATGCCTCCGATCTCTACGTTGGTTACAATGGCAGCGGCACGTTGACCGTGACCGATGGGGGAGTGGTCACCGCAGGAACGCTTTACGCAGCATTTAAAGATTTGCTGGGCGACGGTGTCATTAGCACCAAAGGCGCGGTGCTGGATAGCGATTTCGTTTTCGATGGGACCCACGGACTCCAACTAACCGTTCCTTTCGGCACGGGTGGCACGATCAACGTGACCTTGGACGGAACGGGTGCATTGGGAGCAGGCTACCAGGGCACGGGGAGCTTGCGAGTGGCAGACGGGATTGCGGTTGCCTCTTCAGGCGGCTTTCTCGGCTATAAATCTGGTTCCACAGGGACAGCCATTGTCACTGGGGCAGGCTCGAAGTGGGCCAACAGCGGCACTCTCTACGTTGGTTACTCTGGCAGTGGGTGCTCACCATCGAGGCGGGTGGACAGGTCAGCAATATCGGCGGCTATCTCGGCTATAAATCTGGTTCCACAGGGACAGCCATTGTCACTGGGGCAGGCTCGAAGTGGACCAACAGCGGTACTCTCTACGTCGGTCACTCTGGCAGCGGCGAGCTCACCATCGAGGCAGGCGGGCAGGTCAGCAGCTCTGATGGCTATCTAGGCTACAATTCCGGTTCCACCGGTACGGCCACCGTCACCGGGGCAGGCTCGAAGTGGACCAATAACGGCGGTCTCTTTGTCGGAAGATCGGGCAGCGGCACGCTCACATCGAGGCGGGCGGGCAGGTCAGCAATACCAACGGCTATCTGGGCAGCAATCCAGGTTCCATGGCCACCGTCACCGGGGCAGGCTCGAAGTGGACCAACAGCGGCACTCTCTACGTCGGTCACTCTGGCAGCGGCGAGCTCACCATCGAGGCAGGCGGGCAGGTCAGCAATACCAACGGCTATCTGGGCAGCATCCGGTTCACATGGCCACCGTCACCGGGGCAGGCTCGATGTGGACTAACAGCAGCACTCTCTACGTCGGAAACTCGGGCAGCGGCACGCTCGACGATCGAGGCGGGCGGGCAGGTCAGCAGTTCTGACGGCTATCTGGGCTACAATTCCGGCTCGACGGGCGCGGCCACGGTCACCGGGGCAAGCTCGAAGTGGACCAACAGCAGCACTCTCTACGTCGGCAACTCGGGCAGCGGCGCGCTCACGATCGAGGCGGGCGGGCAGGTCAGCAATATCGACGGTTATCTGGGCTACAATTCCGGTTCCACCGGTACGGCCACCGTCACCGGGGCAGGCTCGAAGTGGACTAACAGCGGCTCTCTCGACGTCGGAGACTCCGGCAGCGGTGCGCTCGACCATCGAGGCGGGCGGGCAGGTCAGCAGTTCTGGCGGCTACTCTCGGCTACAATTCCGGTTCCACAGGAACGGCCACCATTACCGGGGCAGGTTCGAAGTGGAACAATGCCTCCAATCTCTACATTGGTTACAATGGCAGCGGCACGTTGACCGTGACCGATGGCGGAGTGGTCACCGCAGGAACGCTTTACGCAGAATTTAAAGATTTGCTGGGCGACGGTGTCATTAGCACCAAAGGCGCGGTGCTGGATAGCGATTTCGTTTTCGATGGGACCCACGGACTCCAACTAACCGTTCCTTTCGGCACGGGTGGCACGATCAACGTGACCTTGGACGGAACGGGTGCATTGGGAGCAGGCTACCAGGGCACGGGGAGCTTGCGAGTGGCAGACGGGATTGCGGTTGCCTCTTCAGGCGGCTTTCTCGGCTATAAATCTGGTTCCACAGGGACAGCCATTGTCACTGGGGCAGGCTCGAAGTGGGCCAACAGCGGCACTCTCTACGTTGGTTACTCTGGCAGCGGCAGCGCTCACCATCGAGGCGGGTGGACAGGTCAGCAATATCGGCGGCTTTCTCGGCTATAAATCTGGTTCCACAGGACAGCCATTGTCACTGGGGCAGGCTCGAAGTGGACTAACAGCAGTACTCTCTACGTCGGAGACTCGGGCAGCGGCACTCTCACGATCGAGGCGGGCGGGCAGGTCGGCAGTGCCTACGGCAATCTCGGCTACAATTCCGGTTCCACCGGTACGGCCACCGTCACCGGGGCAAGCTCGAAGTGGACTAACAGCGACAGTCTCTATGTCGGAGGCTGGGGCAGTGGCGTACTCACCATCGAGGCGGGCGGGCAGGTCAGCAGTTCTGACGGCTATTTGAGCTACGAACCCGGTTCAACGGGTATAGCCACCGTTACCGGGGCAGGCTCAAAATGGACCAACAGCAGCGATCTCTATGTCGGTTACTCTGGCAGCGGCGAGCTCACGTCGCGGCGGGCGGGCAGGTCAGCAGTGCCAACGGCTATCTGGGCACCAGTTCTCATCATACAGGTACAGTCACCGTTACCGGGGCAGGTTCCAAGTGGACGAATGCCTACGATCTCTACGTTGGTCAAAATGGTAGCGGTACGTTGACCGTAACGGATGGCGGAGCAGTCAGCACACGAACGCTTTTCGCATCGCTAAGCGATCTAGCGGGCAATGGGATTATTACTGCCAAAAGCACGGTGCTGGATGCGGATCTCGTTTTCGATAGCACCCATGGGCTACAAGCGACCGTTCCTTTCGGCACGGGTGGCACGATCAACGTGACCTTGGACGGAACGGGCGCATTGGGAGCAGGCTACCAGGGCACGGGGAGCTTGCGAGTGGCAGGCGGGATTACAGTTGCCTCTTCAGGCGGCTTTATTGGCTATAAATCTGGTTCCACAGGGACGACCACCGTTACCGGAGCAAGCTCGACGTGGACCAACAAGAGCAGTCTTTACGTCGGTTACTCTGGCAGTGGCATGCTCACCATCGAGGCGGGTGGACAGGTCAGCAATATCAACGGCTACCTGGGCTACAATTCCGGTTCCACCGGCACGGCCACCGTCACCGGGCGCAGGCTCGACGTGGACCAATGCGGCAAGC
This sequence comes from Pirellulales bacterium, assembly GCA_963713065.1. Classification (GTDB taxonomy): domain Bacteria; phylum Planctomycetota; class Planctomycetia; order Pirellulales; family Thermoguttaceae; genus JADLEL01. The sequence goes on from CAVQKP010000002.1 coordinate 109,766, forward strand.
TCAGTTCGACGTCGGTTACTGCTCGGCAGTGGCACTCTCAATATCGAGGCGGGCGGGCAGGTCAGCAGCTCTATGGCTATCTGGGCTACAATTCCGGTTCCACCGGTACGTCCACCGTCACCGGGGCAAGCTCGAAGTGGATCAATAACGGCGGTCTCTTTGTCGGAAGATCGGGCAGCGGCACTCTCACGATCGAGGCGGGCGGGCAGGTCAGCAGTGACTACGGCTATCTCGGCTACAATTCCGATTCCACAGGCATAGCCACCGTCACCGGGGCAAGCTCGAAGTGGATCAATAACGGCTTTCTCTATGTCGGAAACTCGGGCAGCGGCACGCTCACGATCGAGGCGGGCGGGCAGGTCAGCAGTTCTGCCGGCAATCTTGGCTTCAATTTCGGTTCCACAGGTACGGCCATCGTTACCGGGGCAGGCTCGATGTGGACCAACAATGGCACTCTCAACGTTGGTTTCTTGGGCAGCGGCCACTCACTATCGAGGCGGGCGGGCAGATCAACGACACCGAGGGTTATCTGGGCGGCAATCCAGGTTCCATGGCCACCGTCACCGGGACAGGCTCAAAATGGACCAACAGCAGAAAACTCTACGTTGGTTTCCAGGGTAGCGGCACTCTGACTGTGTCCGACGGGGGAGTGGTCACTGCCGGAACGCTTTACGCATCGCTAAGCGATCTAGCGGGCAATGGCGTCATTACCACCAAAGGCGCGGTGCTGGATGCCGATCTCGTTTTCGATAGCGCTGACGGATCGCAGACGACTGTTCCTTTCGGATCGGGTGGCACAATCAACGTGACCTTGGACGGAACGAGTGTTTTGGGTGCAGGTTACAAAGGCATGGGAACCTTGCGAGTAGCAGATGGGATTGCGGTTGTCTCTGACTCCGGCTATCTGGGCTACTATTCCCGATCCACGGGCACGGCCACCATTATCGGAGAAGGCTCGAAGTGGACCAATAGCAGCGGTCTCGATGTCGGTTACTATGGCAGTGGCGACTCACCATCGAGGCAGGTGGACAGGTCAGCAACACCTACGGTTTATTGGGCGACTATTCCGGTTCCACAGGTACGGCCATCGTTACCGGGGCAGGCTCGACGTGGCCAACAGCAGCATCTTTATGTTGGGAGATCCGGCAGTGGCTCCCTGCATGTTCGAGATTGCGGAATGACCACTGCGAATTCGGTCTCTATCAATAGTAGTTCGTTGTTAACCATTGACGCAGGTTATGGTAGTGTTGTGGGGCCCGCGCATGCACGCGGCGTCGAGTCGTTCACGAACATGACGCCATGGCTGACAAACACCTCGTCCTCGATTTGAACGCCGGTGCAGATGAACGTGTGGCTCTGAATCTTACACCGAGCGCCGACCGCGACTCCACTCTGGATCTCAACGAACGGCCCGATGCGAGTTTCATCACCTATCCGGCACCCATATAGATTCACGAACGAGTGCACCGTCACGTCCTTGCCCTAAAGTAGACGTCGCTAATGATCCGAAAGGGGGCGTCGTTTGCAAGGACCCCACTCATGGTGCGTGGCGCACGCGACCTGTCGCGGCGTGCCCGTCCGACGCCGCTCGCGGTCGCCCCTCCCTGATCACTTTCCGCTGCCTGGAGACTTCCGCGGCAACCGAGTACGCGGCGAGGAGTGCGGCCGCGCTCCTGTCCCACCCGAGGTGCGCCCTTACACGCGCCGCGGCGGCCGCGCCGAGGCGGTGACGGAGTGATCCGTCTTCCAACAAGCGATCGATGTTTGCGGCATACGCGTCAACATCGCCGGAGGGTGCGTACAGCGCACAGTCGCCGGCCGTCCGACGTGTCTCCAGTAGGTCAAACGCCGCCACGGGGCGGCCGACGGCCATGTACTCGGCGACCTTCATCATTGTCGAGCGGTTGTTCAACGGGTTCGCGGTCTCAGGGGATAGGCAAAGGTCGCGGAAGACAGGAGCGGCAGTATTTCCTCATCGGTAGCCCAACCAGCGAATTCCACATGCTCAGCCAACCCGAGCGTGTCAGATAGCTCCCGCAACCGCCCGAGATCAGGGCCGTCACCGAGGAACACGGCGTGCCAGTCGCGCCGTCGCTCTCGGAGTCGGTGAAGAGCGAGCAGTGCGTGCTCGACACCGTCTTGCGGCCCCATCACCCCAACATATCCAATGAGAAACCGTCGCCCGTGGGCCAGGTGAGGGTCGGGGGAAGCGGGCTGAAATCGACGGAGGTCCGGGGCGTTCCGCACGACGAACACCCGATCGGGATCCTTGCGTCCTCGGCTGATTGCTATACGTTTGTATGATTCATTAGTTGAAAGCACGACATCCGCCATATGAAACGCGCACCTCTCGGACGACGCGACAGCCGCGGCGATGATTCCACCCGATCCGAACTTCGTCGCGAAGAGTTCGGGGGCGAGATCATGATGATCGAACACGACGGCTGCCCCGCGAACCCTCTGTCCGAGTGCCGCAACCCAAAGAAAGTCCGGCGGATTGCATAAGTGTACTATGTCGTAGCTCCCACGATCCGCACCCTTTCGCACCAGATCTCGCATTCGCCACAGTGCGACGCCCGTACTCCCGAACGTACGATAAGGCGCTCGCCTCCGCCACAAATGGCCGGTAGCGAAAGATCCGCACACTCTCACGGAGTTCGAAAGGTGACATGTCGCGCCCTTTTCCAACCGGGCAGATCACGTCGACACGGTACCCTGCCGCGTTGAGGGTCGTTGCCTCCTGCCAGACTCGGCGATCGGTCGGGACCCAGAGGTTCTCGACGCACATCACCACACGTGGAGCAGCAGTAGTGTTCCCGGTCATCGGCGTCTCCCGACGGCGAAGTATCTCGTGATGGCCCGAACTACGGCTTCCAGCTGGTCCTCTCGAATCTCGAGGTACAGTGGGATCGAGAGAAGTTCCTTCGACAGCACCTCCGCGACAGGAAACTCCCCACGGCCGAGCCTGAGTGGTTCGTATGCTCTTGAAAGATGCCGGCGGGGCGTCTGGTAGCGCCGGGCGACGCCAATAACCCCCCTCGCGTAGGTGAGCTTCAAGGTTTGCCCGCTCCCGACTGCGTACTGTAAACACGTGCCAAGCTGGTTTACTTCCATCTGGAACCGGTGGTAGGATCACGTCTCCGACGCCCTGCAGTCTGGCGTAGTAGTACCTCGCGGCCGCGCGACGTTCCTCGACCCACTCGGCGAGGCGCCTCAACTTATGCCGGAGAACGAGTGCCTGGATTGTGTCGAGATGCGTGGTCCAGCCCACACACTCGTGGACGTGCTTGGCTACCTGCCCGTGATCCCTTAGAGCCATCACCCTCCGCGCCACACCCAAGTTCGATGTTACGACCGCACCCGCATCACCAAAGGCGCCTAGGTTCTTACTCGGGTAAGAGCTAAAGGCGGCGGCATCGCTAACCTCGCCCGGCCGTAGGCCGTCTCGCGAGCCTCCGTGCGCCTGACACGCATCCTCGACAACCACCAGACCCCGAGTCGACGCCAACGTACGCAGTGAGCGAATGTCGGCGAGCTGGCCGTACATATGGACGGGGAGGAGGGCCCGCACCCGTCCGTCCCCGCTGACCCAGCGGCGTCTACGTCCATGTTGTAGTCCGAATCGGAGACGTCGATCGGCACCGGCGTCGCGCCCGTCTGCGTGATCGCCTCGAACGTCGCAAAGAATGTGTTCGCAGGGACCAGAACTTCGTGGCCCCGCCCGACCCCGCAGGCCAGTAGTGAGAGCCGGAGCGCATCCAAGCCGCTCGACGTGCCCACGGACGCCGCGGCGCCGCAGTATGCCGCGAACTCCGACTCGAATGCTGCGACGGACGAGCCGTTGGTGAAGTCGCCGCTCTCGATGAGCTCGCCGATGTCTGACAGCACCGCGTCCTTGACAGCCGAGTTCGTCCCATGCAAGTCACAGAAGGGAACGCCCGCCGTTCCGGCATCTCCCTCCCACGACACTCCGGCGGCGGTCGTCACCACCGAACGCCCGGATTCCTCCGACCCCAGACACCGTGGCGTCGCCCCAGCCTCGCCGAGAGCCTACGAGCGGTCCCAGCTCACGAGAGGGATCGGCGTCTGCGCCCACCTCGCCCCCACCGCGGTGCCGTTCGGCCGCCCCATATACACAGGCGATACCGACGAGAGCCCAGAGGACGTGGGGTAACCCGGTGTCGACGAAGTATGGCTCGGCCAGTTGCATGGGGATGAGAAGAAGGATGGCGACGACCGATACCTGGCCAACGCCGCCCAGCGCCGACTCGCGCGCGCCGGCCGCCCGGCGGGCGGCGGCAAACCACACCACCATGAGCGCGGCGTGAAAGCCGCGAGGAGAGGCGCACCACCTCGCAGGAGAAGAGTAACGTAAAGGGACTCGGTTGATGTCCAGATAACCCCGGCCGTCGGAATCGTAGGCCCGACGCCGGTGAGAATGTGATGGCTGATCACGGGAAGCCACTGCGACACCCAGACATGGATGCGGAACGCGGCGTTGTGAGGCAGGACGCCTCCCCCGCCACCGTCCCCGTACTGGGTTGCGTACCTCGTCGCGATCAAGCTAAAGAACACAACCCCTAGCGCCCCGACACCGCAATTACTAGCGGGATCACTTTCGTTGCGGACCGATTCCACACCGCCAACGCAACGACGCCAACGAACGCAGCCAAAGAGGTTGTTAGTGTTACCGTTTCTACGATGCACACGCTCGCCAGCACGGCCGAGGCCATGACTCCCCACTTGGCATAGCCCCAGAGGGCTCCGCCGCATAAGACAAGTAGCCGCAATCAACAGCACAATGTACTCATACGCCGACAACATCTGCCACTGTGGGAATACCGACGTTATGCGCCCTTCGACCACCAAGCTCCAACTTCCGGCGACGGTGGAGTCGGTGATCCGCGGGAGAATTCGCTCGAGCCCCAGCACGTGCGCCCGCTGCCCGATTCCCAAGAGAGACACGACACTGGCGCCGGCGAGTAACGTCCCAATCGCGCACCGCCGGTGGAATTCCGTCTTCACCGTGATCCGCACCGCTATATACAGGAGTACAAACTGTACAGGCCCGAACACCGTCCCGAGGTTTGCCGCACTAAATCCGCCGGGATCGCCCCGGATCAGATCGATCACTCCCATGCCAATGGAAACCGACACATACAGGGCAGCCACCGCGTCGAAGCTCGTCCACTCGGGCGATCGCCCCGTCAGAGCGGCCCGCGCGATCAGAATAAGGCCAACCCACGCGATGAGAACTTCCGAGACCCGGAACCCGGGGATCGGCACACCTCGCCCTAGTCCCGACACGGCCGGAGTCACGCCTACGAGCACATAGCCACCCCAAGTCGGATGACTTAGCACCACCACCGCGAGGAGGTACGCGCCGACCGCGCCGAGCGCGAGCATGCCGCCCCTCGGGCCGGAGTTGATCAACCATCCCGCCGTTGCGCCGGCCACGACCGCGGCGCCCAGGGCGACGCCGGTGGAACGCGCCACGCGCCCCCACTTTTGCGCCCACGCCCAAGGCCGCCGATGCTGGGCCGGCATTACAGTTGACCGGGTGACCTCGCCAGTAGCGCTCGGCCGAGTGATGTGATCGGCTGTGGCGAACGCACGCCACGCCACGACATCTCGTGCCCTCCACAGTGCGAGTGTGTACGCACCGCCCGCAATGCACAGCGTGGCAGTCACTACCGAGAGGCCTGTCCCCCACGCGGGTGGCCACGACTAACCCAGGGGCGACGACGAGCACGCCGACATACGCCAGCACACGGAGCAATCCGCGCGACACCGGATGAATCCCCCATCTCCGATACACGTCAATCCCTGGCGCTATATTGGTTATGACGATCGCTATAGACCACGCGATTGACGCACCGACGAAACCGTACGGTGGGATCAGTATGAGATTCAGCGCGACGTTCAGTGCGAGCGCGACGCCCAAGTAGCACAGGTTCGCGACGCTTCCACCCCCCATCAGAAGGATGGTGTCGGACCGGTCCACAGGCAACGTTCACTCCCATCGCGACTGACAGAATTGTGAGCGCAACTGCCCCGCGGACGAACTCGTGCCCAAAGATGCCCATGAACGTTGGAGAGAACAGGCAGGTCGCCGCAATTAGTGGCAGGGACACTGCGCACAGCCATGCCGTACTTGCCTTGTAGATACGCGGCGAGTCGAGCCGTCTCCCCCTGGGCAAAGAGCGCGCTTGCCTGCGGCCCGACTACAGAGGATTGCTGCGCTAAGGGCGAGCGTGCCGACCGACAGGTACCTGACCGCGGCCGAATAGACCCCCGCTTCTGCCGGCCCCCGGAGGGCACCAAGAAGCATGACATCGAGCCACAGGAGAGATGTCTGCAGCGCGGCCCCAAGCGCACGCGGCGCCGCAAATCTCCAAAAGTCGGGCGCTCGGCTAGCCACAGCGCTCGTCGTAACCGAGGCGCCCCGAGTGTTTCGCGAGATAGCCGCTAGCCAGAGCCAACCAGCCACGGCAGTGCCAACCGCGACTAAAACCCCAAGCAGCGACAGCGTCGTGCACAGTCG
>CAVQKP010000003.1:0-93086 GCA_963713065.1 Pirellulales bacterium
ATTAGGCCCGGCGTTAACGCCTCGTTGTTACACACAAGTCAAAGTTGGTATTGGCAATTTGGGGATATTGAGTAACCATAGTGTTCAGGTTAATTGAGAGGGGGGAAAACAGGTCAAGGAGGACCGTAAATGCTTGCCCCATGGGGGATGGATGAAGTGAAGACGGCCAAACTTAACGATAAACGATTGAATGCGCGTCTTGCGGACGTGCTGTCGCTGCTGGCAGCGCATCCGAATGCGAGCATTCCCGCCGCGTGTGGTGGTCGGGCTGAGATGGTCGCTGCCTATCGTTTTTGCGAGAATGAGAAGACAAGCTTTGAGAACGTTTTGTCGCCTCACCGTGATGCGACACGACAACGGGTAGCAGCTCAGCCGGTGGTGGTCCTCGCGCAAGACACAACCGAAATTGACACTACCCGACCCGATCAGCAGGTGATGGGAGCAGGACCTTTGGACGGCAGTTCGCGGCGCGGAGCATTGCTGCATGCCTTGCACGCCTTCACACCGGATGGAACGCCGTTGGGAACCGTCCATGCCGCGGCGTGGGTTCGTGAAGAAGAACCGGTCGATTCCCGGATGTCGCCTGCCCAACAGGCTGCCCGTCCGATCGAGGAGAAAGAAAGCTATCGTTGGGTGGCGATGCTTCGACAGGCGTCTGAGGAAGCTCGACATTGCCCCAAGACGCAGTTGATTTGCGTGGCCGATAGCGAGGCCGACATTTACGAAGTGTTGGTGGAGGGGACGTCGCAGCCAGGGCATAGCGAATGGATTGTGCGCGCTTGTCAGGATCGCGCCTTGCTTCGTGAAAGTGGCGAAAACGTCGAAGAATCCCACGTCCGCCAGCATGTCCTTGCGCAGCCCATATTATTCCGAAAGACGATTCACATTCGGGGCCGAAAAGCCAAAGTGGCATGCAGCACCCGCGGGCGAACTCAACCGCGTCGTCGCGAGAAGCGGAAGTGGTCGCGCGTGCGGCACGCGTCATGTTGCGTCGCCATGGCGACCGGACCGCAAACTGCCACCGGTGACAGTCAACGTGGTGTTGGTCAGCGAATGGAATCCGCCGCCTGGTGACTTGCCTGTCGAATGGTTTTGCTGACCAGTTTGCCGATCGACACTTTGGAGCAGGTGCAGCAGATCATCCAATACTATTGTGTGCGGTGGATGATCGAGATTCTCTTTCGCGTCTTGAAATCGGGCTGCCGTGTCGAGGAACGTCTGTTTGAGTATATGGACCGTCTTTTGACATGCGTGCGCTGTACCTCATTGTTGCTTGGCGGACGCTGTATGTCTGTCGCTTGGGCGCAGTTGCCCGGAGATCAGTTGCGAAGCGATCTTTGAGCCCGCCGAGTGGAAATCGGTTTGGAAGGTGGTGCATCGTAAAGATCCGCCCGTCGCGCCGCCGGCGTTGGGCGTCTTCGTCCGGCTGGTGGCGCAGCTCGGCGGCTACGTCAACGGCAAACGTGACGATCCGCCTGGGCCCCAAACGGTGTGGATTGGACTTCAACGTATGCATGATTTCGCCACCTGCTGGCAACTTTTTGGCCCGGAGGCCCAAGAAACATCCCTGACTTGTGTGTAACAACGAGGCGTTCACGCCGGGAGAGGCAACAAGGGAAAATATTTTTCTCCTTAGATTGATAGGGTGAAGGGCCGTTCACGGCCCTTCTCGCAGTAACGGCTTTAGCTCCTGCGATTTCCACGAACCATAGGGTGTGACATGCCCCAGCCCCGGTTTCCTGCTACGCTCTTTTAATGCTCCCTTTTACCCCCTCTCCTCCGTAGTGTATTTGAACCGTTCTGTCGTGACTATTCTCCTGTGCTTTCGGAGATCTCGGCAATTCTCGGCTTATCGGTATAGTCCCTGATCGTGATCCTGATGTATCGCACTTTGGCATCGACGGGAACAGTTAGCTCAAGATTGCCCTCAACTCGCCGTTCGATCGCTTCCGGATTGTCCGGAACCCAATCGCCCGCATCATTTTTATCCTCGTCCCACGTCTGAACTATGAGCGCGCGAATATTCGATATCCCCTTGAGAACAAGTTTGGCGGCGGGACCTGCCGACCCGCGGTCATAGACCAGCGATGGACTTTCGCTGCGCTTGGCATGTGCCGTTGCCGGGAGACCTTCCCAATACGTGCTCAAATCGCCGTCCACTGTCATCGCTGCCGTGTGTTCGCTGCTTTCATTGTCGGTGAATGCCGTTCTTGGCCCTTCCGGATCGACAAATCGCTCGCCTGGCTTGAGGAAAGTAATGTAGTGATTCGAGTGCAGATCGGCGCTTTTTACGTTGTAATACCCCACCGTGTAAAATCGTGCCTTGCGGTCGAGCCGGGCGTTCCAGAATCCTTTAGCTCGGCCGATAGGATGGGCGACGGGGTAATAGGGATGCTCGCCATTATTGTAGTGGTTCAGGGATGCTATTTTCCTGGGAAGCTCCCATGTGAGCGGATCGAGCGTTGAATTGAAAGCCACGTAGTTGTACTGCAGCCATGGCGGAGCCGCGTCGCTTATATACCAGAAAAATACCGCATAGGCATGTAAATACTCGTTGTAGCTGATGGAAGGCGCATAACAAAGCTTCCCATTTGCCTGGCTCATCGGGCCGTAGGGCAGTCCTTTCTTGAAACCGGGTATGGGAGTATTTTCAATGCGCGGGTCGCTCGCCGTATCGATGGCTTTTCCCGCATATCCCCGAGCGCCATCCCATCTTTTCAGGCTCTGTTGAATACGCGCAATGTCGTCCGAGAGAAGATCGGTGAGTGGTATTCGCGCCGTGCTGATCCCCTGATTTGCCGCCTCCAATTCCGGACGGTACGTCGCCGGATCGAATTTCGTGGGGTAACTTTCCTCGCTGTAGAAGAGGTAAAGATAAGTACCGTCGGAAACGGCGCTCGGATCCCCCACGCCTCCTGGAAACCAGGGACTTTTGCGAGGCGCTTGTGCTCCGTTTGCCGGGACCGAATCCAAGTAAAACTTCGTGGGATCGTCCTCGATCAGGTTGCCCAGGATCCGCCAGGTGCTTCCGCCGTCGATCGACTTCATCAGTACGATGCGGCATCCCGTCGCCCCTCCATTCCCCGGCCACACGGTACCCGCGGGCAAGGTCATGCGGGATTTGTAGTAATTCCAGGTGTTCTCGTTGTGCGTGATCATGTAGAGCACGTCGGGCGTGGCTGGATTCGGCTGGAACACCGATTCCCCCCATAACATGTGCGGGTCCCAGCCCTTGCTAATGTCGGCGTTGACGATGCGAGTTTTGACCATCGGGGCGCTAATCGCCTCTTCGGGCGTGTTGCCTTCCTGATAGCCGAGACGGGGATTCCCCTCGTTGAGAAATACTCGGTACTTGCCGCGTATCCAGACGCCGGATGTATTGGCGTCCTGCTGGCCGGCAACGTGCGAGCTGACATTGGGCGCGGGCGTCAGTTTCGCCCGATAGCCGGAATCAGCGGCGAACGATGCCGTGAATGACGTGAATAGCGCGAGACCGCTTACAAGGCAGATTGCAAAATGGATCCAAAATTTGATTTTCGACATGATTTCTGTTTACCTAATTTCAAGTTTGAAGAATGTTGGGGATTCGGTTTGTGCCGCCATAATACGCGACCCAGCTTATGCTCCAAGCACTTCTGCGAGGCGAAACCGGGACGCAGCTAGTATTGACGATCGCCCGCCGCTTCGATGCACCACGCCGGTTTCACCCTCCGCTCTCCACGCCCCCACCGGCCGCGTGCCGGTGGAGCGCATGATGGAAAGCTACCGCAAAACCCGCCACTCTCTACGCCCCCACCGGTCCCGTGCCGGTGGAGCGCATGATGGAAAGCTACCGCAAAACCCGCCACTCTCCACGCCCCCACCGGCCCCGTGCCGGTGGAACGCATGATGGAAAGCTACCGCAAAACCCGCCACTCTCCACGCCCCCACCGGCCCCGTGCCGGTGGAGCGCATGATTGACGGCTACCCCCGACCGCCCCCTCCCCTCCCTCTTCCCGACACCCTGAGGGCCGTTCACGGCCCTTGTCCGCGCTAGCGGTATTAGGCCCGGCGTTCAACGCCGGGTTAGGCAATCCCGCATTCCCTCTCCACTGTCAGCCCCGTTCACGGGGCTCCTGCTTTTCTTTTCGCCCCCACCGGCCCCGTGCCGGTGGAGCGCATGATTGACGGCTACCCCCGACCGCTCCCTCCCCTCCCACTTCCCGACACCCTGAGGGCCGTTCACGGCCCTTGTCCGCGCTAGCGGTATTAGGCCCGGCGTTCAACGCCGGGTTAGGCGATCCCGCATTCCCTCTCCCCTGTCAGCCCCGTTCACGGGGCTCCTGCTTTTCCTTTCAATTCCCTTCATATTATATTTGAAAACTCAACAATCGGGTAGTTGGCCGCGTTGACCAAAAATCTTCTTGGCATGACATTCCTGATTCGGCTGTTCGCCTCTTCGAATTCCGCACCAAAAAATAAAATCTAACTCCTTGCCGCCAAAAGCTTTCCGCTCCATTTTCAAACTTTTTTGTTGAAAATGAGCCAGCCTCTGTGGTAGGTTCCAAATATTCGTCTGGACAGAAAAAGACCCTAGAGTATGCCCACGCCTGCTGACAAGGGAACTACCCCTCCGCGCCGAACTCCGGAAAGTCCGCGAGAATGGCTTGAAACGACGTGCCTGTCCCCTTTTCACTGGACTGTTAAGCCTCATAAGCCTGATAAGGTGGTGGAAATGAAACTTCCCTCTTATAGATGCTGCTGCGCGATCGACAATCCCCACCGGAACATGCCCGAACATGGCTTCCAGGAAACCTCATGTGGAAAAAATTCGCCCCCCAAAAACCCTGTTTTTCCGAGAAATACGTTCTCACCCTCACGTAAAATCCTCGAAAAACCGCAAAACCATCGGGTAAACCCGGTGGTAAAAATTCGCCCACACGCAAAAAACGCGGAAAAACAAGGCCTTCGTTGTTCCCCAAAAAACAAAGAGCGGCAGAAATTTGAACTCGCACGCGAAAAAAGAAACCACTGCCTGATACCCAGCACCCAACATTCAGCACCCAGCACCCAACACTCAGCACTCAGCACTCAGCACTCAGTACTCGGTACTCGGTACTCGGTACTCGGTATCCATTACCCAAATCCCCACCAAAACGTGCATTTTTGAAAATTTGTTGACCAAAAACCATGCCTCCCCAACTTCCCCATCTACGCATCGGCTCCGTCGAGATCGGCTTCCCCGTCGTGCAAGCCGCCCTCTCCGGTTATAGCGATTGGCCGATGCGAGTGATCGCCCGGCGATTGGGAGCATCCTACACCGTTTGTGAAGTGCTCCTCGATCAGTTCATCCTCAACGTGACCAAAGGCAAGAAGGCCAAGCGGTTTTTGCGGGTGACCGACGAAGAACATCCCTGCGGAGCGCAACTCATGGGGGCCGTGCCCGACGATTTTCCCCCGGCCGCGCTCAAACTGGTCGAGGCCGGCTTCGACGTCCTCGACCTGAATTTCGCCTGCCCCGTGAAAAAAGTGCTCGGCCGCTGCCGCGGCGGTTTTTTGATGTCGCAACCCGATTCGGCGCTCGAAATCGTTGCAAAAGTGCGCAACGCGCTGCCGCCGCGAATTCCGCTCACCGTGAAATTGCGCCGCGGCATGGACGACTCGGCCGAAAGCCTCGAAAACTTTTATAAAATTTTCGACGGCGCATTTCACTCTGGGAGCGGCCGCAATCACCATGCATGGCCGGACCGTTCGGCAGCGTTACGAAGGCCGGTCGGATTGGAATTTTTTATCCGAGGTGAAACGCCATGCCGGCACGAAAACCGTCCTCGGCAGCGGCGACCTCTTCACCGCGCAGGATTGCCTCGATATGCTCGCTCGAACAGGCGTGGACGGCGCGAGCGTCGCCCGCGGCGCAATCGGCAATCCCTGGATTTTCCAGCGCGCCCGGGCGTTGGCCGCGGGCAGCGACATTCCCCCGCCGTCGCTCCGCCAACAACGCGAGGTGATCGCCGAGCACTACCGCATGGCCGAGCAGATCTACGGGCCAACCCGCTGCGGGGCAATCATGCGAAAGTTCGGCATCAAATACGCCCGGTTGCATCCGCAAAGCAATTTGGTGCGGCAGGCGTTCATCGCCGTGGCAAAACCCGGCGAGTGGCATCCGGTGTTGGAAAAGTGGTACGCCGGCGATTCCCCCGGCGTCTGGCCGGCGGAAGTGGATGATAATTTTTATTCGCAGTAAGCGGTAGGCAATTTCATGGAACGGAAGGGCCAAGTCGAATTTTACTCGGATGATTTCACATTGCCTTGAACGATGGCTGCATTGCGTAGCATTCCCGAGAGTTTCGCACGCCACAGAGGCGTGCGGCGGAAACGGCGGCGGAAGGTTTCTTCGTCGAGATTTTGAAGCTCGGCAAGATCGACCGGATTCATGCCTTCACGAGGATAAAAGGCTTGTTCCCCGGTCGAGGGCGCGCGGCGGTTCCAAGGGCACGCTTCCTGGCAGGCATCGCAGCCGAAGAGACGATCGCCGATCTTGCTTCGCAACGGCTCGGATATCGCGCCGTGATGTTCGATGGTCAAGTAACTGATGCACTTGCGAGCGTCTAATTGATAAGGGGCGACAAGTGCGCCGGTCGGACAGGCATCGAGGCAGGCATGGCAGTTTCGACACCGATCCGCTGTGCCAAGCCCCTCGGCCCCTACCCCCGGCCCCTCTCCCCATGGAAGTGGAGAGCATTCGAGTTCTTCAGTCGTCAGCAGCGCGGCAAGGAAAAGCCAACTGCCGAATTTTGGATTGATGAGCGTGGTGTTCTTGCCGATCCAGCCGAGGCCGGCGCGAGCGGCAAAAAACCGTTCCAGGAACGGCGCCGTATCGACGATTCCTCGCGCTTTGCCCGAGGGAACGAGCGATTGAAAATAAACGGCAAGTTGGCGAAGCTGTTCACGAATGAGGTCGTGATAATCGGCGCCCCAGGCATAGCGCGAGACCCTCCCCTGCCCTGCCCCGGGCTCGATCGGTTCGACCGTGCGATAGTTCATCCCCAGCATCAAAACGCCTTGTGCGCCTTCGAGAATGCGGTTCAAATCACGATAAGCACCCAAGCGATCGCCAAAAAAATGCATTTCGCCTGCGAAACCCTGATCGAGCCATTGTTCGAGACGGGCAATATCGGTTTCGGATGATGAGACCGTTGCGGGTTCAGCCAGATCGAAGCCAAGTTGATAGGCTTTTTGCTTGAGGGCGGCGGCGAGTGAAGAAGCGTCCACGGAAACGTTGTTGAAAGGATCGAAAGTTGATTATAATGATAGGAAGATTATAACTAAAACAACCAGCGAGGATGCTCCATGCGGCAGCTTTTGTTTGTAACGATGGCTTTTTTAGCTATACCTCTTATTGGTGGATGTGGCCCGAATCTTTCCTCGAAAAAATTCGGCACCATCGTCCAAGGCATCCCAAAAGTTAAAGGGGCGGACAAACCCTTTGAAATGCCGAAACTGGGCCCCCCGCCAACAGAAGAAGAGCTTCGCCGAGCCCAGCACCATTAGAACAGCTTATGAGCTTTCCGGAAAATTGATCTAAATTGGGTAGAACAGCTTTTGTCTTCGACTTGTTATTTTCTCGCGAACGACTTGGCAAAATCGGAATCATTGGTAAAATGTGATATCTGCACAACATTTTCCAAGGGAGAAAATCATGGGTAAAAAGCTTCTCAAAACCAGCATTGAGTTGGCATTCATTACATTGATACTGATTGCCACTAGCGTTTCGGCTTCCGCCTATTGGCCCTATTTTAGCACGTTCAGCGGATGGTATGGCGGGAACGATTACTATTCGACTTATGCTCAAGAATCGGTTCCCTATTATGCGCTGAATCCCCCCGTTTACTATAGCTATCCGGTCGCACGGACTTATGGGCTTCTACCCTTCCCGTATTATGCCGATGTCCCTCCATACTGCCCCTCGATCTCCGTCGAACCGAAACTCGTGATCAATCGCTATGTGGATCGGAAACCCACGGCGGAGTCGGTTTCCTACCAACGGCAGCCGCTTCGAATTACCAATCCGTTTGTCGAGCAAGCGGATGAATCGAACTCGGTCAAGCAGGCAAGCTGGGAAGAATCGAAAACCGTGAAACCAAAGGTGATTTACCCGATCAAGGCGAGTTCCACTTAGAAAAGTTTACGCCTGCCATCTCGTTTGCTTTCAAGGAGCCGAAGCCGCGGAGTTGGTTATTCCTCGGTAGAACTGGAAAAGAAGTGTCCAATTGGCTAAAAATCACTCGAATTGATCTGGACAGGGTGTGAAAAATCGCTAATCTATCAGCCCCGTCCAAAGTATTATTTCTTGTGCGGCTTTGCGTCTCGGTTTTAGTGCCCGGTTATTTGTGCGATAAACCACTGCCAGTAAACGGTTTGCGATAGGATTTCGCAAACGTGGGAGTTGAAGTTTTCCCAGTGGAAAGGAGTCCTTCGCATGAGAGGGGCCATTGTGCTTTTGCTGATTGCGCTGGGAATGGCGGGTTGCAAGAATCAGCCGCCGACGGCCGATCCATTTATCAACCATCCGATTGTTCCGCCTCCAGCCACGGGAGCCTGCCCGGCGCCTACAACCGATCCTGGCTATTCGCCGCTCCTTCAGCCTGGGCAACCACAACCTGTTAGGCCCGGTTCGCCGGTGAATAACTTTGGCCAACCGGCCCCGGGAACCCCGAGTCCGACCTATCCCAATGCGGTTTCAGCCCCCGGAGGAACGACTAGCGGAGGTTGGACTGTCCCTGGTTCGGCGGTGCAAAAACCGGTTGCTCCGAGCACAATTTCAGCTCCGGCAGGCTCAACAGCGGGAAGTCCAACATTAGGGGCGACAACGCCGTATTTGATCCCGCCGCCTCCAACTGCTGTTCCTGGGGGATATCCGAACCTTTCGACCAATCCGCAGCCGACAACTCCCGGTCCTGCGACAGCTCCATTCGATAATCGCTTTGGACCTTCCGGCGGGACCGGTACTCTGCAAGGAGCACCCCTACCATCTAATTCGCCGATATTGGGAACGCCGCGCCCCACGCCCTCCCAAGCCACCAATCGCCTTGCACGCCCTGCCGCGGCAATCCCAAGCACTGCATCGTTTGATTATCGTAACAGTCCTCATCCGGTGGACGACACCGCCCAGCCGATAAGATCCCCATCGCCACCCTCTATGAATAATCCCGCAAATGCCGCTTCGAATCTTAACTCCATGCCGGTTGCGAATCGTCCCGCGCCGCGTGCTTCCCTGCCAGCCCAGCAAGGCCTTGCAGCCGCTCCTGCCGCACAACCGCGTACGATGCCGATGCCGCCGACCGCTTACGGCAGTCCTCTGGCGGCGCCGCCATACATTTCCTCGATTCAAACGATTGTCGTCGAACCAAATTGGCAACCTTGCGATGGTTACGCGGATGATGGAGAATGAAGAAGTGGGCGGTGGGCAACAAGCAGTTTCCGGCAGATCCCTCATTGCCCATCGTCCACTGCCCACTGTC
The DNA here is from genome assembly GCA_963713065.1 of Pirellulales bacterium. Taxonomy (GTDB): domain Bacteria; phylum Planctomycetota; class Planctomycetia; order Pirellulales; family Thermoguttaceae; genus JADLEL01. Next base: position 9,501 of record CAVQKP010000003.1, read on the forward strand.
CATTACACTTGGCCGCCTGTTGAAAATGGGGACTGGCTCGGAGCCGAGTACTGGAAATTCCGCGAAAAATGGCATATCGCGACGTGCCTGTCCCCTTTTTCAACATGTTAGCCCACACACTACCTATCACCCGTGAGCATTCTTTCCACCGGCATTCCTTCCCAGTTTTTATCGCTGCTGAGCGGGCCGAATCGGTTCCGGCTGACCCGCTGGAACTCATTGGTGCCGAAAATCGGCGAACTCGAACCCGAATTGCAGCAACTGGGGGATGAGCAACTGCGAAAAAGAAGTCTTTCCTTGCGTTATCGCGAAGAGCGGGGAACCGCTCCGCCGGTTGCTCGTCGAGGGATTTGCCCTGGTCCGCGAAGCCGGCCGGCGGACGATCGACATGCGGCATTTCGACGTGCAAATTCTTGGCGGCATCGCAATGTTCAACCGCTCGATCGTCGAAATGCAAACCGGCGAAGGCAAAACGCTCGCCGCCACGCTGCCATTGTATTTGTACGCTTTGGCCGGAAAAGGCTGCCATCTGGCGACGGTCAACGACTACCTCGCCCGCCGCGACGCCGAATGGATGGAACCGATTTACAAGGCGCTCGGCCTGACCGTCGGCGTGATCGAAACGCAAATGGATCAATCGCAACGGAGGAAGTCGTACAAGTGCGACATCACCTACGGCACGGCGAAGGAGTTCGGCTTCGACTTCCTCCGTGACCGGCTGCTGCTGCGGCGGATCCAGGAGGGACAAACCGACTTGTTGGGCGGCATGCTGGGCAATCGGAGCGGATCGAACGAAAAGCCCGTCCAAGGCGAACCCTACTTCTCGCTGGTCGATGAAGCCGACAGCATTTTGATCGACGAAGCCCGAACGCCATTGATTATCAGCGCACTGCCATCCGAGGAAGAACGGTTGGCGGTGGAGTGCTACAAGTGGAGCGCCTCGGTCATGCATGAGTTCGAAGAAGACGAGGATTACGAGTACGACCACGAAAAACGGACCGTCGAACTCACGCGCGAGGGCCGGCAGAAGGCCCGGCTCATGTCCAAACCGGAAGCGCTCGATACGGTGGGTATGGTCAACATCTACCAATATCTCGAACGCGCAATCCTGGTCGATCGCGAGTACACCCTCGACCGGCAATACGTGGTCCGCGACGGCGAGATCGTGATCGTCGATGAATTCACCGGCCGTTTGGCCGAAGGGCGGAAATGGCGCGACGGCATCCATCAGGCGGTCGAAGCCAAGCAAGGCGTGGAAGTGACGGTAGCCACCGGACAGGCGGCGCGGATCACCGTGCAGGATTTTTTCCTGCGCTACGAGCGGCTGGCGGGCATGACCGGCACGGCGATGGGTTCCGCGCGGGAGTTGCGCAAAATCTACCGCTGCCACGTGCTGCCGATTCCCACGAACCGGCCCGCCATCCGCCGGCGGTTGCAAAGCGCGGTCTTCGGCACGGCGAACGACCGCTGGCAGGCGGTGGCGGAGGAAGTCGATAAGCTGCATGCCGAGGGGCGGCCAATTTTGATCGGCACGCGCTCGATCGACAAGTCCGAGTTGCTGGCCAAGTTGTTGGACGAACGCAGGTTGAAATACCAAATTCTTAACGCAAACCACATCGAAACCGAGGCTGAAATCGTCGCCCAGGCTGGCGCTTCCGGAAGAATCACCGTCTCGACCAACATGGCCGGCCGCGGAACGGATATCAAACTCGGGCCGGGCGTCGCGGAAATGGGCGGGCTGCACGTCATCTGCACCGAAATGCACGACGCCAGCCGCGTTGACCGGCAGTTGATCGGCCGCTGCGGACGCCAAGGCGATCCCGGCACGTTTCGGCAGTATCTCGCGCTGGATGACGATTTGCTTCTGGCCGGATTGGGTCCGAAAAAATCAAAAAAGCTCAAAGCACGGGGCGAAAAATCGCCGGGACCGTTCCAGAAGCACGTTCAACTCTTCCGCAAGGCGCAAAAAAAAGTCGAACGCCGCCACTTCCGCCAGCGCAAGCAACTCATGTACTACGAAAAGGAACGCAAAAAAATGCAGCGGCAAATGGGACAGGATCCGTATCTGGACACGGCGGGGTCGTAACCGGCTCAGCGACCCTTTATCCGCAGCTTGAGCAGGATAAAGAGAATCAAGAACGGAATGCTGAACAGGAGATATCGCGGCCATTTGACTATAATTATCAGAATGAACGGCAGCGTGAGCCAAAGCCACCAGGGGATGCGTTTGAGGTCGTAGTAGGCAATCCAGAGGACGGCCAAGATCGGGGCGAAACGCCAGCAGGCTGCTTGCCATTCGAGGCCCGCGCCCTGCGTGGGCGGCCAGAACCAGGTGCCCAAAGCGCCCAGCATGAAAAATACGGCCAGAATGCCGAGGATGGCTCGTCGCGGATCGCCCGTCGTTGGTCGCTGGTCGTTATTCGGCACGGTGATCACATGGAATTCTTGGCGTGGTTTGAATGTTGTGCAGGTTTCTAATCTGTCGGTAAATTGAAGGCGGATCTTCGCTTGCATCGTAGGAGGGGCTTGAAACCTGCCCTACATCCGGTCCAGCATATCGATCCAGCGGGCGAGTTCTTCGAGTTCTTCTTTTTCAGCGGCCGGGGTTTGTCGCCGATTTTTTTCACGGTGAGCGGAATGCTCTGCTCGCGGATTCTCTCGATACTCGCTTCCACGGCCTTGGCTTGGCGGGATTTTTTGCACACGGCCAGATAGACCGCAAAACGGTGCGCGGGATCGACTTCCGGCGGCGGGACGGCCAGCGGCGCATCGACGGCTGCCCAAGCGCGAAAATCGTCGAAATTGCGAATCGCCGCCAGCGAAGCGATGCTCCCGCTCATTCCCTGCCCAAATGCCGCAATCCTCAGCGGATCGATGTGATAACGAGAGCGGACTTCTACCACCAGCTTGGCGATGAACTCGAAATCGCCGGGCGTCCAGCCGGCGGGATTCGCCGACTTGGGGGCGACCAAAATCAGATCGTGCCGATCGCAGATCGGCTTCCATTCGGCAAGTACTTCTTCCCATTGGTATCCGCCTGGTCCGTGCAGCCAAACCAACATGCCGTAAGCGATCGCGGGATCGTAGCTCTCGGGCACGTAGGCCGACGCTTCATTGGAGAACGCGGCGATTTTCAGCGATATCGCGCCGGATGCCACTCTCTTTTCCGCGGTGGATTTCGTTTGACCGTGAGCAGCGGGTAAATCACGGGGGGGTAACGCTTCGGGCAAGGACTCCAAAACGATTTTCATCTTTTTTAACGTCTCTCCATGGCGAAATTCGACTTCAACGTTTTGCCCCGGTTCCTTTTCATTGAGCGCGGCCAACAGCGCATCGCGATCCGCGATCGGCTTGCCCGCGAATGTTTGGATTACATCGCCGGCGACGACGCCCGCCTTCTGGGCCGGACTTTCGTGATAGACATAACGAACTTTCACGCCCTTTTCACCGGAGTCGCGGACGGGCAGAATGCCAAGGAAGGGATGGCGGTAGTTTTCCAGCTTTTCGACCAGCGTCAACTCGCTGACCACTTTCTGCGGTTTGTCCTTGCCGCGTTCGACAGTGATCTTCAGCTTATCGCCGGCGTAACGGCGGGAGATTTCCTCCTTCAAATCGGCAGCGCGAGTGATTTTCCGGCCGTCGATTTCCACGATTTTATCGTCGGGCTTGAGTCCGGCTTCAGCGGCGGGCGATTTGACGCGGCACGAACCGAGGACTGCTTCGCCGAGGTAGAGGTTCGGATTTTTCATTGTGATTCCCGCCAGGCCCGGTTGAAGGTCTTCGCCTTTCATCAGCCGCGGCAGGACTTTTTGAAGATGCCCGGCGGGGATGGCAAAACCGATGCCCGAGTCGTACCACTCCACGCCGGCAACCTCCTGCGCGGAGTCGGGCGATAGGGGAACGATGACGCCCAGCACGCGGCCGCGAATATCGATCAGCGGCCCGCCGTAGTTGTTCGGTGAGGCCGAGGCGTCGAACTGGACGGCTTTGCCCCAGACACGCCCCAATGCGCTCAGGATCCCTTCGCTGATGTTCGGCCGGTCTCCCTCGAACGTCCGGCCGACGGCGATCACCGTCTGCCCGACGTGCATTTCCTCTGCCGGTGCGATTTCGCAGACCGGCAGCGGTTTGTCGACGGCGACCTTAAGAAGCACGATCATCCGCGAACGATCGGTGGCGACGAGTTTTGCCGGCTTGCGCGTTCCGTCGGGCAGGCGGACCAGGATCGACGAGGGTTGATTGCTGAAGTTGAACGCGCTGGAAATGATGTAGCCCCGGGGATCGATGATCCACCCCGATGTCGGCCCTGCGCCCAGCGGTACGCCCTGGACGCTTTCCAATCCGCCCACGGTTTCGATCCGCACTACCGACGGGGCGACGCGCTCGACTGCGGCAACGACCGCTCTTTGTTCGAGGGCGTCGAGTTCTTCGGCGTAAAGGGTTGGAAATGGAAGTAAAATCAAAAGAAAGAAAGAGAACATGAGCACATGCAATTCATGAATAGCGAATTGAAAGAGAGCAATGGTGGATGATCTTGCATGATAGGCCCACACTCCCGGCCTTTCTCCCAAAAGGAGAGGGAAGGTGTTGTTCAATTTGCAATTTGCAATTCGCAATAACCAATTTGCAATCATGTATCACCTCTTCTCCTCGCCTTGAAGCGTGACTTCGATCAAGTCCTGGCCGCGCAGAAGTGTGAGCTTGACGGGATCCTGGTAGTCGATGTACTCCAGGTCGGCGCGGAGGAATTTGCAGGATTGCACCAGTTGCTCGCCCATGAGGACGATCAGATCGTCGGGCCGAATGCCGGCCTTTTCCGCGGGCGAACCGGTGCGCACTTGTTCCACGTAGGGGGGCGTGCGTTCGAGCACATCGGGGACAAGGACCACACCCAGGGCCTCCAAAGTCAGCGAACGGCGAGGTTTTTTCTTCTGTTCCTCGTCGCGTCGGGCGACCATCTTTCCTGCCTTGATGGCTTCGATCGAGTCTTTCATCTCGGCGATGGGAATGGCGTAGTCCAAAAAAGTTGAATTCAGGGCGTTTTTGAGTTCCTTGCCCAACATGCCGAGAAGTTCGCCGCGACGCGTGACGAGCGCCGCCCGCCGCGCCGGGATTGTTCGTTTTCACGTCGAGCACATAGACCGGGCCGCGATAGGGCGTTTCATAGACGCCCTGCCGGGCTTCGAGCTTCGTCAAGACCGAGATGATGCCGTGTTGCACGCTTGCCGGTTCGTCGCCGATCGCGACGTTGAACAAATTGCTGAAGGCGAGCACGCTTTCGGCGGCGCGGCCGGACGCCGCTTTCGCCAGATCGAAGTGCGGCAGATCGGTTGCGGCGATTTTTAGCAGGGCGATCTCCAACCGCGGATCGGCGCCCAAAAGTTTTGCGTCGAATTTCCGGCCGTCAGACAGCACGACGGTGATGTAATCGGTATCGAGGACGTAGGAAAAAGCGGTGAGGATGTGCCCCTCGGACGAAATCAACATCCCGCTTTGATACGGCTCCATGCCCCGAAATCCGCCTGCACCGTAGATTTTCACGATCTTCGGCTGGACGTCGGAATAAACATCGGCACAGGCGAGGGGGGAGAATGATGACAGCATGACAACTGCCATCGCGAGGCAAAGGGAATGCAAATTGGTCATAAACCCGCCCCTCCCTTCTGCTCCCCGGCCTTTTCGCTATTCTCGCTCTTCACATTTTTCTCGATGCGGAAATCGTGCAGGGAAAACGCGCCGAAGGGAGCGTCGCCATAGCGCACTTCGACGAGGCCGGGAAGTTCGCGGCCGCCGATCTCGCGGTACTGCGAGAATCGAATTTCGCAAGGATCGGATTCGCTGTCGGGGAACATTTCCAACGCCAATAACCGCCCGCCAGCCGGATCGAAATAGAAGCGGCAATCGACGCCCTTATGCGATCCGACGAGCACATCGACCAGGCCATTATGACCCGGCAGAGGAGCCGTGCCGAGATAATAAACTTCGCCGAAACGCGAAAAACCTTCCACCGCCAGCCGCCGCCATAGGTAGAGCGCGGGGAACATTCCGCCGCTGCCGGCGGGCATGAGCGAGGAATTCATTTCATCACCGGGCGTCCACTTTTGTTCGGAAGAGGGCAGTTTGAGCGTGATGCCGCCGTCGGCGAGCGTGAGAACGAAAGCTCCGCCACCGGACAATTCGCCGGACATCATCCAGGGCCCGTTTTGTTTTTCGAGGTTTGCGCGGCCATTCCATGCCAGCCAAATGCGTGCTTGTTCTTGCCGATTGAAATAATAGTTGGCATAGCCGCGTTTTTCCTCGTAATGTTTCTTGACGATGTCCGGCAGTTCGGGCTTGGGCATCATGCCGCCAGGGAACGGTCCGCCGGGGATGGGTAATTTCAATTTTTGCGGCTGGGGTGGTTCGCCGGGAACGGGATTTCCGCGTGGTGCCTGTTTTTCTTTTTATCCCGCTGCGGTTTGTTTTCCGGCGGAAGTTCCCGCGGCACGGGGCCAAGCGTTTTTTCCAACAGTTCTTCCCGGCTGTGCAAGCCTGGCAGACGCACGAGAATATCGTATTTATTCCCTTCGCGGCGGAAACTCAGCGGCACGCGCCAGCCCTTGGGGAGGATGCCGAGTATGTTTTTGAAGCCGTTGGACGTGCTGATATTGCGGCCGGCGAAGCTCGTGAGTTCGTCATCGTAGCGCAGGCCGCGGCGGGCGGCGTCGGACTGTTCGAGGATATCGGCAACTGTCACGCGGCCTTCGGAATCGATCACCCTCGCGCCCAAGCTGGCATGATCGACGATCCGTCCGCTGCGCAGTTCGCCGAGAAAATTCTTGATCTGATTGATGGAGATGGCATAGCCGACGCCGACACTGACGCGGCCGCGTTTCTCGAAGGAGCAGCGGCCGTTGATGCCGATCAGCCGTCCTTGGGCGTCAAACAGCGGCCCGCCGGAATTGCCGGGATTGATCGAGGCGTCGGTCTGGAGGCAATCGGTGTATTCCAAGAGCGTGCCCGCGGGCGGCTGGTAGCGGTGCGTGGCGGAGATGATGCCATCGGTCGCGGTGGGTTGCAGGTTGGTCGCCAGGAGGAAGGGATTACCCATGGCGAAAACCCAATCGCCTTGCTTGGCGCGATCACTGTCGCCCAATTCGGCGGCGGGAAAATCGTCGCGGCCGAAGAGCTTGATGAGCGCGACGTCGCCGGTGGGATCCAACCCCACGACCACGGCGTCATAGATCTTGCCGTCGGCCATGCCGCATTTCATCGCCGCGCCGCAGGGCTGGACGACGTGGAAATTGGTGAGTGCGTAACCGTCGGGCGAGATCACGACGCCGGAGCCGCCGCCCTTGCCCGCGGAATCGAAGACGGCGAGGACGGCGCTTTTCGCTTTGTCCATCACGGCGATGCGCTCCGCTTCGGCGTCGAGGACTGCTTGATCGGGGATGGGCGTTTCCACGGCGCGAAGGGGGAGAACAACTGAAATTGCAATGATTGTGGAAAACAGAGTAAAGAAACGATATTCAACAACGGCACTTGTGCCGCGTGGACAAGATGGCAGGGCACCGGGAGTTCCCGGGCGGAGCTTGGGAATGAGGATGGACTTGATGTAATTGCCGGTCATTTGTAGATCCTTGCGTTGCCCATGATGAGATGATCGCCGGCTCCGAACGTATCGCCGAAATCGACGAGGATAGTCAATCGCCGCACGCCGTTGATGTCGAGATCGATATCATGCGGCGGTTCGGCGCCGTGGATGGGGGAGTCGAACAACAGCTTGCCGTCGCCGCGGATCGAGAGCCGCACGTTGCCTTTCGGCGCGACGGCGTCATCGATGCCGGCCACGGCCTTGAAGCGGGAGTAGGCGTCCGGCAGGCGATAGACGATCTCGGTGCGACTGTGCAAGGCCAGTCCCTTGGAATAAATCGTCTTCCTGATCTGCAGCGGATGAGAGTCGAAGTTGCGGTCCATTCGCGGCGCGTAGAACCGCTCGAGCGTCGGCGAGACCGGGCCTTGTCCGAAAAAGGCGTCCAGACGGCCGATTCGGGCTTCAGGTCGCTGAGGTATTGCACTTTACCGAGTGAAAAATCGAATCTTTCGATCTCGGCCGGCGGCAATTCGAAATGCACGCCGCAGGGCGTGGTCCATGCCAGCTTTTCGCCGAGCTTGAAATCGGCGACCGCCCAACGCGACCCGCTGCGGTCGAGGAAGTAACCCACCGGCGGTGATTTCGCTTCGCTGGTCGTGTGTCGATAAGCGAATCCGAAAATCTTGCTGCGTTTGATCGGCAGCGTATCGCCGTCAAGTTCGAACTTCACCGTGTCTTCGCTGACATTGCGGAGCACTCCTTGATGATAATCGACCGACTCGCCGTTGCGTACGACCAAAATATCGCCGTCGGCCTTCAGCCCGAGAATCCGCTGCCATTCGGATGCTGTCTTGGGCGTCTCCTGTTGCAAGCGGACGTTCCAAACCGCCTTGACGGGCACCTCGAGCACCTCGCCGCCGGTAAGTGTGACCTGCGCTTTATCGGCGGCGACGGTGTATTGCGAGGCTGCAATCCGCGAGCCATCCATAAGCTCGAGCCAAACCGTCGGCTCCACAAGGGAAACCACAGACTCCGATTCGTCTTTGGGAAGCAAACAAAGCAGTTCCGATAACGGCAATTCAATCCTGCCTTGGGGTGTGTCGAGCACAACCCGCGAGGAAGTCAATTCGACAAGCGAGCCGGCGACGTTCGTTCCTTCGACCTTTTGGGCCTCGAAGACTGGAGGATTGGCGGTTGCGAGGACGCCTGTCAGCAGTAGGACGAGTGCGTAAATCATGGTGATGTTCCTTCGCTCCCTTCGGAGGCGAGGCGTTTGAAATATTGTTCGATGACGTCGCGATAGTTGGCGGGCAGGTCGCGGCCGATTTGTTGGAGGGCCTCTTCGCGCTCCTTGGGAGGTAAATCGCCCCAGCCGTTCTTCGAGCCGATGTTTTTCTTCTCGACGTCGCCCGGCCCTTTTCCGGCCTTGAATGTGCTGTCCTGGGTGGGATTCGCCGATTGGGGGCGATTGGAGGATTGCTGCTGTTGTTGCTGCTGTTGCTGTTGTTGATCTTCGAGCTTCTTGATCAGCTTGTCGAGCGAAGCGATCACCCCATCCTCCTCCGTGCGGACTTTCGGGCCGGCTCGGCCTAGGCCGAGACGGCGATGGATATCGTCCATGCGCCGGGCGATGTGTTCGAGCGAATCTTCCTCCAAATCCTCAAGGTCTTCGCGCATCAATTTCGCCACCGTGCGATAGCGGCGGGGGCTGGAATCGGGTCCCTGTAAAAGTCGGTCGAGCGTCTTCAGCCCGCTGTCGCGTTCCAGCAGCTTGTGATAAACCACGCTTTGATAAAACAAGAGCACCGAGGGGGCAACTACATCCGCGACCTGCATGCCCGAAAGCTGCTCGAGCGCCTCGTCCAACAACGATTGCCGCACCAGCCAGCAGGCATAATAAAGTCGCAGGTTATGGGCCATGAAAGGGGATGTTTGCGGATCCATCAGCCAAGGCTGCGGCGGCAGAATAAGTTGCGAACGGGGGCGGGAACAGAGGGCCGCGAGTTTTCGGGCGTTGCCGTCGGCCAAAGCAAAAGTCTCCGCCAGCCGATCGAGCGATTCCTCCTCGCCGAGATCGGCGGGCAGGTTCGACCAAAGTTCCGTCGCTTTGGCTTTCATTTCCGCGTCGGCGTGTTTTTCTTCGACCCAAGCCAAAGCTTCCGTTTTGATCGCTTCGACGGTGGGCGCCTGCCATGCGGGTGTGTTCGAGAGTGCAGCGGGAGCCTGTGCAAAGTCGATGGGGGCGAGCATCGATAAAACGATGAACATCGGAAATAATGAAAACGGCGCTTTGCGAAGGCGCGAGCGCCGGTCATATCGGTGTTTATTGCCGTTCATTGTTCTTGCTGCTCCTTTTGCAGGTCGTGCGCCACACGATGAATTCGCTCTTGGCGCTCGGCAAGTTTTTGGAGGGCGTCGAGCAGGTCCGGCTGTCGGGCTTGTTCGCCTTCGATCAGCTTCGAATAGCGATCGGTGCGGCTGTTGATCCGCATCTGGAGCGCGCGGATCATTTTGAGTTCGGCCAACACGTCGATCAACGGCGGATCTTGCGCCTCGCCTGCTTGCTGCTGCTGCGGCTGCTGCTTCCTGTTTTCCCGGTCTTTTTGCGCCTTTTTAAGCGCCTCGATCGCTTCCTTCAAGGCGGCGATGATATCTTGTTCGACGCTTTGCGTGATGGGCCCGATTTTGGCCTGCGATAGCCGATCGACCACTTGCTGCATGTCGCCGCGCATCTGCTCGACGGCTTCGGGCAAGGCGACGGCCGTGCCGTCTTCGTGCAGCAGCAACAGCGCCTTGTCGGCCTCGACGACGATTTGCAACTCGCGCCCGCTCAGCCGGCTCGATTCGATTTCCTGTTCGTGCGTGCGCTCGGACTCGGGCACTTGATCCAACCGCACGGTGCCTTCATAAACTTCGACTTGCAGCGCCAGCATCTTTTTGAAACGCGCTTCGAGCATCGCCAGCGTCCGGGCAATCTCTTCCTGGCGAAGCTGTCGAAGGATCTCCTCCAGTTCGGCCTTGGCCTGCTCCAACTCGCGAACAGCCTGTTCCTCTTTTTCGGCGGCGCCTTGCTTCTGGGCTTCCTTGAGTTTTTGTTCGGCCTCCCGCATCTGCTTCTGGGCTTCCTCCAGGCGATTGCGGGCTGGATTTTCGGATTGCTGCTGATTTTGATCCTGCGGCTGGCTTTCACCTTGCTCTGGATTCGGTTGGCCTTGGTTTTCGGGGGATTTTCCCTCCCGTGGCTTGGATTCCCCCTGTTGATTATTGCCTTTCTCCTTGGATTTCATGTCATTGTTGCCTGATTTCTCTCTACCCGCATTATCCGCTTCGCTTTGTCCCTTCGGCTCGGTTTTCTCCCTCGATCCGCCTTCTTCCTTCTCTTTGATGTCCTTGGCTAATCCGCCGGTTTTGTCGGCGATTTTGTTTTGTTCGGCAGCGAGTCGCTGCGCATCGTCGCCGCCGAGGGTGCGGGCCGCAACGTCCTTTTCCTGCTTGATAAGACCATCGAGCCGCTTGAGGTATTCGCGGATGCGGGCTTTCTCCGACTCGATCCGCTTCGAGCGGTTCTCGCTCAACAACAATTCCAAAATGGCCTGCATGTTTTTATTCAGTTCCGCCTGGTTTTCCAACGCGCGGGAAAGTTGGTCCTGAGACAAAAGCTCGCCGATGCGTTCGAACTCCACATCGATCAAGTTTTCTTTGCTCTGCTCGAACGCCTTTTCAGCAAAGCGGCGCGGCGGGGGTCGGTTGGGGCGCTTAGTTCCGCCATCCGCAGGATCACGTCTTCAATGTGTTTGTATTTTTCCGCGATCCGCTTCTGTTCGGCGGTGAGCTTTCCGGTGGAAACTGCGGCAGAGTCTTTCATATCGGTTGCCGCATTGGATTTTTCGGTGGAAGTTGTCGTGTTTTGCGCATGCAAGGCAGATCCTGGGAGAAAAATGATCGCGAAAAACAGAAATTTTCCTATGTTCGACCACTGAAAGGAGCTGATTAAAATCGAAAAAAAAAGCATCGTCGCCCCGTTCCCGGGCGTTCACGCCAAGGCTGGAGAAAAAGGATACTCGGGCGCAAACATCCGAGTTGGAGAATAAACGCTGATAAAACTTGAATTTCGCCATCGGTCTATTCCTTCAGCAGATCGCGGATCTTTTGTTTTTGCCGCTGCTCGGTCTGGTTGCGGAGTTGATCTTGCTGTTTAATGACGTCGCGAAGCAATTCGACCATTTGATTGTAGTCTTCCAACTCGATCATCCGGTCGAGCACTTTCTGCATGGCCAAAAGGACGTCGTCGGCCTGGAATTTGGCCCGGTCGCGCAACGCGGCATCGAATTTGGAATGTTCCAGGCCGGACTGCAGCAGTTCGAGCCGGCGGACCAATTCGGGAAGCATCTCGCCGGCGATTTTTCGCAACGGATCGGCGATGCCCGATTGCAACCGCTCCTTCAATTCTTCCGTATCCACGCGGTTGTTGACCAACTGCTTGCGGATATCGTCGAACGATTCGGCCAAGCCCAAGGTTTCCTCTGAACTTTTGAGACAATTGGTCGAAACGCCCTGCACGCGGAACAACAACATTGCCGACTGACGTTCGGGCGATGCGGTCTTGCCGCTGTCGCCCGGCTCATCTCCGGGTTCGTTTCCAGAGGACGCGTTTTTATCCTTCGATGCATTCTGTTTGTCGTCTTCGGATTCGGTTGCTGGCGTCATTTTACCGCTTTTCCCGTCGGAAGTCGAATTGGACGCGGAGTCGCCCTCGATTTTCGCACGGGCCAGCACGTCGCGGGTTTCGGTCATTTCCTGCATGATCGACTCGAAACGCTGCCGAAGCACGAGTTCGCGGCTTTCCAGGAGCGCGCGAAGCTGCTCGGGCGTAACCACGTCCAGCAACCACTGCTCGCCGCTGCCGACATTCGGCCCCTTGCCCAGCGTGCAGAGATCGGCCGCCTTGAGGGACACTTGGAATTTTTGACCGGGCTTCAAATTGAACGTTTCCACTTCCAGACCTTGTCCGTCCAGATTACGTTCGGTTGGAGCATCGGCGGGCCTTCCAGCCGCCATGCCAAGGAAAGTGCTCGTCGGAGGCCGCCGCTCGACGCCGTGCTCGAACCACAGCTTGCCGATGCCGTAATCGTCGGTCACGCGGCCGGCGACGGCGACGCGGGCTTTCGGCGTGATTGCCGAGCCGATGCCGTCGAGCACGGCCGTGATTTGTGGCGGCTGGTCGGGCTCGGCCACGAGCCCCAAGCGAATCGGTTCGCGGCTCTTGATGCCGTCGGTATCGAAAAGCGTGACCAGGAGCGTGGTGTCTTTATCAAGTGAAACGATCGTGTAATCGAACTGCCGCCGGTCAGGGGAGAGTTGTTTGGCGCCGAGCAGCGCCGGCCGTCTGTTCTTCGTTTCTTCGTCGGAGTGATCGATTTGCACGCGCACCAAGGATTTGTTCGCCCGACCGTGAACCGTCACCCGAGTGCCTTGCGGTAGCGGCATGACGCCGGTGACGGGCAGGCGGCGCTTCTTGCGGCCGAGGTAAGCGGGGAATTCACAATCCAGCGTCCACTGGTCGATGTTCGGGCTTTCGACGACCTCAATCCGCAGATCGTTCAGACTGGCGTCGCCGCCTCGTACGTCGAAACGGATCGGCGACAACACGTTTCGCCGGGTGTAAGTGAATTCCTGGAAAGCGTCTTTTGCGGGATCGGCCTGGCCGACTTTATCCATGATCGCCCGGCCGCGCGTGCCGCCTTCGTCGCGGTAGCGGATTTCGACTTCCCGCGGAATCACGAATTTTCCGGCTGCGACAGGCACGGCGCGGACGGCGATTGTGACGTCGTTTCCGCGAGCGACTTTTCGTACGCCGTCGGAAAATCCTTCCGGCGGAATCAACTTGCATTGACGCGGCCAGAGTTCGTCGGAAAGCCCTACGGTCCGCCGCGCCCATGTACCGAGGGACCGCGGCGCGATGACCGCGAAGAACAGGATGCTGAACGACAGCATCACGGCGGCGAGCACCGCGCGGCGAAGAGGAACAACGTTGAAAATATCATTCAATCGCACGTTTTGAATGCGCTCGGTCGCTTCACCGCAGGTGCGCTCGAACATTTCCGGATTATAACCGTTGTGTGAGGGATTGCGCCGGCTGAGTGTCACGGCCGTGAGCAAGCTATCGTCCAATTGCGGGTAACGGCGTTCCAACACCGTGGCCATATTGCCGTCGGTCAACGGCACGAACGCCCGGCGGAAGATGAGATTTACGAAAATCGTCAGCAAAACGGCGGCTATGCCAAGCAGCATCGCCACGCGGATGGCCGCCGGCGGCTCGAAGAACCAGTCGGTGGCCAGCGAAGCCCAAAAAGCGACGCCAAGCCATGCTCCGCCGACGGCGATGCCTTCGATCCAAATGTACTGCCGGATGCGCGTGCGCAAGGAATCAAGCAACGACCGGATGGAAGGCGCGAGACAGGTTCGTTTTTCTTCAAGCACCGTGGGGCACATGGTTTGGACGCGTTTGATTTCCCTGTGTGTTTCGAATAATCCTTGGAGGCGGAACCGGAGAACAAATATGTTTCGGTGGGGCTGCGTTTTGCTTATCCCACCCTGCTTTTCACGCCAATTTGACCAACCGTCTGATCAACCATTCCATGCACAAAAGGCCGCACAGCGCGATCATCATCCACTTCAGCCATTGCTCTTCCGCTTTCGGATCGGGTGATTCGGGTTGGACTACGGTCATGGTGCGGTCTTTCAATTCTTTGACGAGCGGATGTTCGCCCCCGAATATCGAATTCATGCCCACATAATATCTTCCGCCGGGACCGGAATTGGCGGCAATGGCGGCAAGCAGCGTGTCGTTGCGCTGCGGATTTTCCCGTTCCAGTTCAGGCACCTTGACTTGCACTCGGCGGGTGAGCCGTTCGTTGTCGCTGTCGGGCACGGGCAGTTCCAGGCGGTAACTTCCTTCCTGGAGAGCCGGGAATTGGCCGACGAACGTGCCCTGGCGGCTGGGATCGGGCCGCAAGGCAAGCGTTTGTACGCCTCCCTCCGGCGCGATCACCTGCAGGGAAACGCTGGGAGCATTCAGCGGTTCCAGCCGAGCGTCGGTCAGTTGGGCGCGGACTTCCACGGAATTACCCAACATGTAGCGATCTTGTCCGACCAAGAGCACGCCGCGCCGCGAGCCTCTCAGCAATCGGCCTTGTGAAACATGTCGGATCAACTTCGTGTAAAACTGGGCGAAGTAATTTTCATCGATCGCGCGGAGCCGCCAAATTTCACCGCTGCCCATGAAAAAAACACTGCCTGAACCGTAAAACTGCCCAGCGAAATAGGGCGGATGATCGGTGCTCTCTCCGGTTCGCGCATCATTCAACCGGGCGTAGAGCGTCGCACCGGGCTTGATGCCGCGGACAGGCAGAAAGCTGTAAACGCCGGGGAAACTCGCCCACGCCTGGCGCGAAGCTGTCGCAGAATCGGTCAGCCACAGAAAATCGGCGTCTTGCCCTTCGCGGGTGAAAGCGAGAGGGAACGCGTCTTCCGATAGGTTTGACAAGTAATCCATCGCGTTCAACCGGCGGGGAAATTCCACCGGATACAAGTTACGGATCGGCTGCATGGCCGGCTCCTGCGTCCAGCCGCTCACGGTTTTACCGGCGTTGACCGGACCGGCGACGACAATCAGCCCTCCCCCTTGCTCCGCCACCCAGGATTCCAGCAATTGTACCTGGATCGCGTTAAGGACCTGCCAGTCGGGATCGAAAGCCACGATGCAATCGTAATCGAACATCGCCTCGCGAGTCGCGGGGAATTCGTCGAGCACCTTGCCCTCCTGCGACATGCCCGCCTGGGCGGTTTGCAGGAAAATGTCCAAAGTCGTCGAACGGTCTCGGAACAGAAGCGTGCGGAGAAAATGGTAATCGCGCATCGGCCCGCCGGCGAAAAGCAGGACGTGATTCTTGCGATCGACGATCTCGATCTCCGCCTCGCGGAAATTATCGGCGGGATTACCGTCGTCCGGGGGCGTCTGCACGCGAAGGCACAAAGTTCTACGGCCCGTTTCGGTTGGCATGATCTCGAATTTGACGGGGATCACCTCGCCATCGCCGCCGAGCGTAACCACCCGGCTTTCCAGCAGCGTGCCGGTCCCTTCCTCCTTGGCAGGCGAATTGGCCGGCCGCGAAAGAAGTTCGACCGTGACCACCTGCCCGGCCATGTGTTGGGCTTGGACATAGCCGGTCACCGTGTATTTATCGCCGGGATATGCCCGGGCGGGCACGGCCAGATCGCTCACGCGGACGTTGATCGGCCGTTTCTCCGAACCGAGGCCCACGGTGAAAATCGGCAGTTTCATTTCCTGGGCCGTCGCGACGGCGGAATCGGGTCCGATGCCCGCGTTCTGTCCGCCGTCGCTTATGAGCACGATGCCCGAAAGTTGCGTACCTTGCTCGTTGTGGAGCAACTGTTGCAATGCTTGGCCCAAGCGAGTTTCGGCACCGCCGGGCTTGAGGAATTCGGACCAGTTGATGGGTTTTTCGGTTTCTTTGCCCGAAGTGAGCGAGTCGGCCCTGCCCCCCGGTGCTGCCTTTGGGAGAGGGAAGACCGTAGCGGGCAATTTCGGAAGCGTTATCGAGCGGTCGATTAGAAGATCGTCGTTGAATTGAAATATAGAAACGTCGTGGGTTTTGCGGAGTTGATCGAGCAAGTCGGTTTCCTTGAGCGCCGCGGCTACATCGCCAAGGCGGCTTGCACGGGCGTTTTTCGCCGAGGCGGCAGGACTGCTTTCACTATCGCTCAGCCCCATGCTCAAGCTGGTGTCGATGAGCACGAGCGCACGGGAATTGCGGGTGATGTCGCGCTCCAGCCGCCAATGCGGATCGAGATAGAGAATCAAGAGGCCAAGGATCACGGCCATCCGCAGCCCGGCGAGAAACCAGCCCAGCGGCCGCGGCAGTTCGATCGCGTCGCGGCGATACATGTATTGCACGAAGAGCATGAGCGCCAGGCAAACGGCAATGGGCAGAATCCAATCGGCGTTGCTCTGGATGCGGCCCCACTCGAACGTTCGGTGAATCGTCGCTGCGGCCAGCAACAGCGGAAAACCATGCATCATCGCACACCTCCCGCCGCAAAGCGATTTTTCGGCAAAGCCGGATGATAGCTTGCCGAATAAGCCAAGATTTGCTCACCAATCAATAAAATAATCAAGGCGTACAGGATCGATTCGCGGAGATTGTCGCCGGTCGATTCGTTTTGTGCCGTTTGGAACGCGGCGGCCTTGTCGAATTGGTAATTCAAGCCCTTCAGCCTCTCGGCCAGTCGCGTTTGATCGAGCGCGGCCAAATCGCCTTCGGCCGGTTCGACATTATAGGCGTAGCGGCGAATCTCGGAGGAGTTGTCGTTCCGCACGAGCATGGATTCGTAATAGCCGCTAACGCCGGTTTCGGCCAGCACGGCGTGCAGCTTTTTATCGCGGCCGGCGACGGCGTCGATGGTTGCGGTCGGCAGTGCCGGCTTCCTGCGGCTTGATAAAACGAACCTGCGGCTGATATTTCGCCGGATCGAGCGCCACTTCCAGCGGCGCGCCGACCAATCGCGTGGGGACCTCCGCGTCGCGGCCGCATAAATACGCCTGTAAATCGAGGAACATCACTACGCCGGGATTTCGCGCCCAGTTGTTCCAAGTGGGAGCTGCGGTCGTCAAAAAGGCCACCACACGGCCTTTGCCGAAGGATTTTTCAACCGCCAACGGAGCGCCGTTGCGAAGCTTCGCGATCACGCGGACCGAGCCGTCGGACGGCGGCCGCCACTTGTCGGCGGCTGCAAAATAACGCTCGACCACCATTGATTGGAGAAACGAGTTCCGCTTCTCGGCGAATATGCGGAAGACGAAATGCTTGTCGGTCTGCACATCCGGGGCGGCTTCCAAGCGATCGACCATCAACTCCGCCGGCCCTTTGAGCGGCAATGGAAACAGGCCCTTCCCGCCGCGGTAAAGCTCCTCGTTGAAAAATTTGCTCTGGCACTTTTCACCCAGAAAGAAAGAAACTCCACTGCCTTCGGCGACGAAATTTTCCAGGGCCGTTATGGCCGAACGGTCCAAGCGGTCGATGTCGGCCAGATTGATCGTCGAAAAACCGTCAAGCGGTTTCCTGCTCAAGTAGCGCGGCGTCTCGATCATCGGCCGCAGTCCGGTCTTCACCGATCCACCGGGATTGAGGAGCCAATCGAGAAATCTCGCGTCTTTCGCCTTGGGATCGCCGTCAATGAGAAGCACGGGCAAATCGGCTTGCAGTTCGACGGCGTAGAAGCGGTAATTATCTGCGGCAACGGCGTCGCCATCCAGCCGCGCGGAGATCGTATGCCATCCGCTTTTGGAGAAAATGACTTGGAATCGCTCTTTGGCGGTGCGGCCGGGGGGAATCCGGGCGATGCTCGTCGAAGGGCGGGCGCTGCCGTCCTCGCTGAGGATCACGGAAACGTCCTTGGCCGGCGCGGGCCGTGATTGGCTACCGCGACCTCCATGAACCACGGAACACCCGCCGCGCGAATGCCTTCCTCCGGCTGAAGCGAGACGATCGACAGGTTCGCCCGTGCCTGGTCGATGCAATCGATCAGGTGGATGTCAGCCTCGGCAGCCTGCCATTTGAGCAGCTGTTTTTTTACGTCCACCGGATCGTTCCACTGCCGAGTGCGGAAATCGGAAATCACGTAGAGAATCCGTCGTTCGCCTTCGGGATCACCCAACAATTCGTCGAGCGCTTTGAGCGCTTCGACGGGACCGGCATCGGTTTGCGAGACTTCGCACTTGTCAAGGACTTTTTTCAAATGATCGTTGAAGCCGTTGGCGACTTGTTCATTCAGAAGATCGGTTTGCGTGGGGCGGCCGGATTTGCCGATCCGCGAAAACCGCAAAAGCGTAACCGATTGCGGTTGGATTTGCTTCGCGGCTTCACCGCCGATGCGGGCGATGACTTTTTTGGCCTCCCGGAAGGCGGAATTGTCGTCCCATCGGTCGGACATCGAGTAACTGTCGTCCAATAATATGACATGGTGCGTCTTCACTTTGCCGAAGAGCCGGCTAAAGCGGCTACTTAATATCGGCTCCGCGACCAGCAGCACGACCGCGGTAATGGCCGCCATCCGCATGAGTAAAAGCAGCAGTTGTTTGAGGATGATCCAAGTACGGTGCTTTTTCCGGCTTACGAGCAAAAATTCCATGGCCGCCCACTCGACGCGCCGATGCCGCAGCATGTTGATCAAATGGATCAACGCCGGCGCGGAGACGATCGCCAGTCCCCAGAGCAGCAGTGGATGGACGAAACTGGGCATGGAACTCTTTTACAGCACACGGTGCCATGCTCATGCCCACGACAAACGCGGGCATGGCGCCCGACACCCGATTCACTTCTACGTTACGATTGAATTTTCAATAAACGATGGCTCAAAAACGCGGCTAGCGCGGCATCCAGCGGTTGGCTGGTGCGGAGTTGGACGTAATCGACGGAGTTGCCCGAGCAGCCGCGGCGAATTTCCTCCAAATAGGCGTCAAGCGCCGCTAAATATCCTTCGCGGAGCGCGCGGGGGTTGCAGCGCAGTTGATCGGCGGTTTCCAAACCCTCGAAACGCGTTGGGCCGCTGAAGGGAAAATCCAATTCTTCGTCATCGAGCACATGGAACACGAGCACGTCGTGCCCGCGACTGCGCAACAGCTTGATTCCCTTGAAAAGCCCCTCCCGCTCGACCAATAAATCGGAAATCAGCACCATCAATCCGCGGCGCGGGAAACTTTCGGCGGCATGGCGGAGAATTTGCGCAAGATCGGTTTTTTTGCGGGGCGAGCAGGCGTCGAGGGCTTGGATAATCGAATCGAGGTGATTGTGCTTGGTGCGCAAGGGGACGGTCATCCGCGAGGCGTCGTCGAAAGCGACACAGCCAACGGCATCTTGCTGCTTCAGGAGCAGATAGGCCAGGCAAGCGGCGATCGTGCAGCCGTATTCGTACTTGTTCATCATCCCGTTGCCGTAACGCATGCTGTTCGAAACATCGCACAAGAGCGTGCAGCGGAGGTTGGTCTCTTCCTCGAATTGCTTGACGTAGTAGCGGTCCTGCTTGGCCCAGACTTTCCAATCGACGTATCGGAGGTCGTCACCGAAAGTGTACTGGCGATGCTGTCGGAATTCGATCGACTGGCCGAAATAGGGACTGCGGTGCATGCCCGACAAAAATCCCTCGACGATGTAACGGGCGCGGAGATCGAGACCGCGCGATCCGCTTCACCGTTTCGGGATGGAGAAATCGTTTGGGGTCGGACATTTTACGAAACAAACATCTTCTGGAAGCGGGGATCGCCGGTGAGTTCGTCTTCGCGGGTGGGGGTTTCACGGATAATGCGATCGATGATCTGGTCGGGCGCAATGCCCTCGCTCTCGGCGGTGAAGGACAGTACCAACCGATGGCGGAGCACGGGTTTGGACAGCGCCTGGATATCCTCGCAGGTAACGTGCGTGCGGCCGTTCAAGAGAGCCCGGGCCTTCGCGCCGACGATCAGGAACTGCACTGCCCGAGGTCCCGCGCCCCAGCCGAGTTGATCGGAAACGAAGTCGGGTACGCCCGGCTCGCGGACTCGCGTCTGCCGCACGATCGCCAGGGCGTAGCGGATGATGTGGTCGGAGACAGGCACCTCTCGCACGATCCGCTGGAGTTCGAGAATGTCGTCGGCGCGGAGCACCGGTTCGATGCTGTCGGTCTGCACCGTGGTCGTGCGGCGGGCAACCTCGAATTCCTCCTCGAACGTGGGATAATTCACGAAAACCTTGAACATGAAACGGTCCTGCTGGGCCTCCGGCAGCGGATAGGTGCCTTCTTGCTCGATGGGGTTCTGCGTGGCCAGCACGAAGAACGGATCCGACAGTTTGTGCCGCACACGGCCCACCGTAACTTGCCGCTCCTGCATGGCTTCGAGAAGGGCGGCCTGCGTCTTCGGAGGCGTGCGGTTGATCTCGTCGGCGAGGATCATGTGGCTGAAAAGCGGCCCTTCCAAAAAACGGAATTCGCGCGTGCCTGTCGTGCGGTTCTCCTCGATCACGTCGGTGCCGGTGATGTCGGCGGGCATCAGGTCGGGGGTGAACTGAATACGGCTGAACGTCAGGTTGAGCGTTCGCGCCAGCGTGCTGATCATCAAGGTCTTCGCCAGGCCGGGCACGCCTTCCAACATGCAATGGCTGCGGCTGAAAAGCGATATCAACAGCTCTTCGATGACGCCGCTTTGGCCGACGATCACTTGGGACAACTGCTCGACGATCTTCTGCCGCGCGGCACTGAGTTTTTCGATGGCTGCGCTGTCGTGATGGGTGAGTTCAAGCATGGGATGTTGGGGAATGGGGAATGGGATTAATATTTTTTTTGTTTTTTAGCCTGGAGCCAATGGCGTCGGCGTCGGCTCCGCCTGGAGCTTGTTTCGGCAATCCCGGCGCACAGTCGCCGTTGGCTCAGGGCGAAACGACCGCGAGGTGGTCCATGGGAAGCTACCGTTGATAAATGGGGAGGGCGCCCTTGGGGAGTTGAAGGATGGTGAGGTTGATCGCGGTGGTGTATGTCTGACCGATGTAGCCCTGGTTCCAGGACCCATCGGGGGCGGCCTCGGAAATAATACGTTGAAAAACCTTGTCGCGGTACTCGTCCCATGCTTTTCCGCCTTCACGGTAGAGCACTTGCGAGTAGTAGTAATGGGCATAGTGCCAATGCCCGAATCCTTGATTGGAGATGTTGTCCAACTGTTTGCGGCAATAATTCATCAATTTCGGCACGTAACTGCTGTCGTAATCACCGGCGTTGAAGAGGCAGGCGATAGCCGCGGCGGTGATGGCGGGGCGGCCGCCGCCGCCTTGTGAGTTGTATTGAACCCCACCGTCCGCGCCGGTGCATTTCTTGATGTAGGCGATCGCTTTATCGACGATCTCCTTGGGAACGGGAATGCCGGCGTTGCGGCAGCCGCGCAGCCCTTGCACCTGCGTGATCGTGGTTGAACCTTCGTCGAAATCGTGGCCGTCCTTGGCGCTGACGTAGCCCCAGCCGCCGGCCGGCGTTTGCGCGCGGCCGCAGAACGTCACCGCCCGAGTCAGCACATCGACCAGCTGGGCGCGTCGCTCGGAGTCTTCCTCTTCGCCCAGCACTTGAGACAGGAAGAGCATGGAGAAACCGTGGCCGTAAGTGTAGCGGTCGTCGCGGGTGGGATCGCCTATCAACCCGTTGCTGCGGCTGCGCCCGACCAGGTAATCGACTGCGCGGCGGATGTTCGGGGCATATTTGCCTTGTGTAGTGGTGGAACCTTCGGAGAGCAAGGCGATGCCGGCCAAAGCGGTCATGGAGGTGGGGTAGTGTTCGTTCTGAGCGTTCCAATGCCCCATCCGCGATTGATGCGCAGCGAGCCATTCCAGCCCGCGGTTGATCGTGCGTTCCAAGTCCGCGTCCTTGACCGCGGCGCGCAGTGGCGCGACGGGAATCGCCGCGAGTGCGAGCAGGATCGCTAGTTGGGAGGAATATTTGGACATGCAAGCATATTCGGTTGGGGATGTTTTTGCCAAGCACGCGGACACAGCACGCAGTATGGAATACTGAAAGTTCGGGATTTGCTCTGCTTAGACAGTGCTCCGTAGTCCATTCATGGCAGTTGCTTTCTCACGCTATGCGAAGCCGTAGGCGGCGTAATTGCCGGTTACTCGAACGGGTCCTCCGTCTCGGGGAACTTGAACATATCTTCGGCGGCGTTTTTCAGGGCTTTAAAAAGCGACTTGGGGGGCGCATTTTTTTTCCGTTCGGCTTCGATTTTTTCGAGTTCCTCCTTCGTCGGCCAAGGTTTATCGGTGAAGGTCAAGGTAACCGTATTGCGCTGTAAGGCGATTTGCATGGTTTTCTTTTGCGGATCGGCGGTGACTTTGAAATAGCCTGACTGCGGAAGGTCTTGTTTTTCGTACACGACATGGCCGGTGCGCTTGTCGATCAATTGGACCGCCACGCGGATTTTTCCCGGCCGGTTCGGTTGCACTTCATAAATTTGCGAGGCGAATACAAGCGCCGGGAAGCCCTGGGCCTGGCCGGAAACGAGATGCTGGTTGGTAATTTTCGCCGGTGCCGGCCAAAGGAGTTTGCCTTGCCGATCGATGGCATATAAACGGCCGCGCATAACGGGCTTGTCGCCAGCCCCAATCATTGGATTCGATTGGATGGAAGTTAAAGGAGGCCGGGCGGGGGAATTCGTCAATATGAGATAGGAATCTTCGTAGGGAATGACAGTCACGTCGGAAAGATTGTCGTCCGGTTCGAGTTGCGTTTCGGCCAGAGTGCGGCCGTCGGGCAGGCTGATGAGCGTGAATTTTCCGGTCGATTCGACGATCCCCAGCACTTCGCGGTTCACGAGGTCGAAACGCGCTTTGGAGCTGAAATCTCGTGCCGGCCAGATGCTCTTCTGCCGCCAGACGTCAAACAATTCGAGTGTCCGCCGGTCGCCGTTTTGCCGCCAGAAGAGCAAATTGCGGCCGAATGCGGCAAGGCACTCGCTGGTCAAAGGAACATATCTGGCGAATTGCGCGCCGTCGGGGTGCTGAGCGGCGATTTTGCGGCGCTCGATCTTCCGCGTGCCGAGCAATTCGCCGTCCAGCGCACGATAAACCGATGCTTCTAGCTTGTCGGGCGGAAGCACGAACACGAGTTCGTCGTCGCCGAAAATCGTACTTGCAAGCGGAATCCCCTCGCGCTGCCAAAGCGTCTGGCCGTCCAAGGGATTCAGCGCTCTTAATGTGCGGTTTCGTTGCACGCAGAGGCAGCGGTTGGCGATGAAATTTGCTTCGCCGGATGGGAAGGGAGAGTAGTTCATTCCAAGCTGAAGCATTCCCATCCGCATCACTGCGCCGTTGAGGTTGATTGCGCCGCGGAATCGAGGTGTCGCCGGGAGTTCGGCGCGGGTGTCGCCGCCTTCTTCGGACCAGAGGATTTTCGGAGGATTTGTTTCATCGGCGCCGAGAGTGTCGATAGCCAGCAAACGGCCTCCCAAGGGAAGCAAAAGTACGTGTCCCCATGCCCGAACTTGTGCCCCTTCGCGATTGGAGGCGAACACCTGGTTATGCAATTGGTTTGCGTCGTTCAGAGGAAATTGCCAGATTTCATTGTTTGAAGCGTCGGTGCAGCGCAGCATCAGCCGATTCTGATTGGGTTCGAAGGCCAAGACCAAATTCCGATCTTCAAAATAAGGCCCGCGGTTCCCGCGGAACTCCAGTGGTATATGCCCGTAATTGTTGCGATTGCCGTTGTTTCCGGCACGATCTTCGAGGGCATCCACCTTGCCGACGGGCCACGGGTCGCGGCGTTCGACGGCACTCCGGAGCGGATCGTTCGGCGGTATCGCTTCGACCAGTCGGCGGGCGGTGTTGCCATCGCGGCAGACAGTGTCGCTGAATCGCGAAAGGAGCCAGCGATAACTTGCCGCGGCTGCTTCGGTTTGGCCGTTTTGACGGAAAAAATCGGCTGCTTCGGCGAGCGCTGGTCCGCCGATAAGCCGGCTTAATGCGGGCTGCGACTGCCAGATTGCCAACTCCACGTCCAGCGCACGCCCGTTTTGCTTGAATTTTTCGATCAATTCCGCGCGCGCATTGGATGCAGGCGGCTGATTGCCGAAAACGCCCAGGAATGTTTTCAAGCCGTCGATCGATCCATCCACCCGCGCGGCTGCGAATCGTGCGGAAATTGCCGCGTCCATTTGCGCGGCGAATTCGGGCGTGGCGAGTGAGCGCAGGGTATCGAGCCGGGCTTGAATCCAGCGGTCGCGGCGGACCAAAAGCGATTTCGAGACCGATTCGAGGGGGAATCGGCCGGGATCGAGGTCGATCAGCAACTGGCACTTGTTGAATGCCGCCTTGAGTTCGCCCTCCTTCTGCAAACCGGCGATCATCAGCCGCAGGTAAGCTGCGCGCTCGGTCGAGTTCTCCAGCAGTTTCTCGATTTCGGATTCGCGTGAGCGATAAACGGCGAATTCCATCCGCAATCCGTCCAATAGGGAATCGCGGAGAAGCAGTTTCGTGCGCGGATCGGCGGCGATTTCATAGGCCTTGCGATAGCACTCGACGGCTGCAGTGCGATCGCCGGCGTCGAGCAGGATTTCGCCGCGGAGGCAGAGGGCTTCAGCGTCGCGGGGATTGGCAGCCAGCCGGGCAGCTACTTCGGCCGAGGCGGCATCGAGTTGGTAAAACACTTCCAACCCGCGATAATTTTGCGATAGGATGCGGCCTTTGTAACAGACCAGGTTGCCCGGAATATCGCCCTTTTGCGACTTGGAAACGCGTTCGATTTTACCTTTGACCAGATCAATCGCCGCCACTTCGGCGGAACTGAGTGGCAGGTAATATTTGTCGCCGCCGAGAAAGCCGCGGCCGCTCGGCAAATCGCCCTCGGGCAAGTCCACTATGCGTCCGTTCCATGCTGCTTTGCCATCCTCCAACCGGTAAGCACGTACTTGCTTGCAGCCTACCATGATGACATTCCCTTGATAAACGCAGGCCACGTAGAGGTCGTCTTGCCGAGACACTTTCCACCTCGGATCACCATCGCTGAGATTCAGGCAAAACAGGGCGTCCGAATCGACGGAGGTTATCAGCACCCGCCCGCTGGCGATGGAGACACTCGAATCTGCCCAACGCGATGTTTCGGCGCCGTATGAATTCAACATCACCTGCCTGCCGAGGAAATTCGGATAATTATTCCGCGTTTCAGTCCCATACCTATATCCCCAGAGCAGTGAACGAGTGGCCAAATCGACAGCTACTATGGCGCCGGTCGAGGTGGGGCATACCAGGATGCCGTCGGCATAGGAGGGAGAAACGCAAGTGATCCGCCGCAACGGGTCCTCTTGTATCGAGTGTTCGACGACTGCCAATTGCTGCGACCAAACGACTCGATCGCGTTTTTTCTCGGGATCGGGATCCAGCACGAAGAGCCTGATTTCCCCTTTCACTTCGCCGATTACATAGAGTTGGCCCAGAAGAGGCAACGGCGGTCCGAGAAAAAATGTTTCCGCTTGAGGCAAAGCGAATTGATCGTTCGGTCCGCCGATTGCCCATTTGAGCTTGCCCGAATGAATGTCCCTCGCCGCCAAATAGTTGAAAACGGCGGCTCCTCCGGAGGCGTTCATTTGCCGTCCGTTCAAGGCGATCGCGCGGGCGGAAAGGCCATTCGACCAGGCATCTTCAATGCTATAAACCAAGCGGCCGTCGCTGCTCAGCGTGCCGAAGAGCGAATCGTCCGACGCCCTTCCAACGGCAAGAACGCCCTGCATCGACGCCGGATTCAGGGCGGCAAAATTCTGTGGGACGGCAAGCGGGAGGTTCAAGTCGCCGCCGATGCTCGCGTTGTTTTCAGCCGGTTCTTCGACCGGAACTTCCCAAAGCCTCTTGCCCGTGTTGAAGTCCAAGGCTAACAAATTGCTACAGGTTCGCATCAACACGAGGTCGTCCACTACCAGGGGATGCGAACTGGGTAGAAAGGGCTGATCGGCGTCGGCTTTCATGCGGTAATAAATTTGCAGGGCTTCTTCGATGGCGGGATCGGCGGCGGAAGGTACTTCCCACCGCAGATTCAGCAAGGGCGCGCTGCCCGGTGATGACGCATTGCGCTGCGGATTGCCCCGGAACATCACCCAGCGGTCGGTTTCGACCGTTCCCTGCGGAGAGATCGGACCAACCCGCGCGACGAGCCATTCCAGCGCTGCGGCGTTTTCCTTGAACAAGGGAACGTTTTTCCCGCCGATGACAAGCTGCCGGTTGAGATTCCGATTCTTGAATTCGATCAGGATTTCTTTGGCCTTCTCGGGCGAGCCTGCTTGCATCCAACTCGAGGCCAGTGCCAACGACAGGGTCGGCTCGAACTGGTGGTCGAGATAGGAAATTTCCTTGATTCGCTGCAAGCTCAGGGCCGCCGCCAGAGGATGAGCGTGATCCAAATTATAGAGACCCAATAAAAACGTGGCTTCGTAACCGGCTTTGGTGTGAAAGAATCGCCTCGCGACTTCCGCAATCACTTCAATGTCACCGTCGCCGACTGCCGTATTGAGCATTGCTCGGGCACGATCGCCAAAAATGGCTTCGTAAGTGTCCCGACCCTCTTTGGGCATCTCCCCGATCAACCGCTGAGCTTCTGCCCTTAAACTGCGATGAATTGCCCGGTCTTTTGTGGGCTGAAAAAAATAATCCTCCCGTCCGTCGAGAATTGCGCCCAAATTGCGCACTCCTTCGCTGTAGCGACCCTTATTGAGCAATTCCTTGGCTTGACTCAACAATTGCAGCGTAGCGCGATCGGGAGCCAAGAAGACGTTGTTGACCACATCGTCAGCAGGCATTCCGCCGGCGTCTTTAACGTTCGCGGCGTTCGCGCCTCGAATGCCCCGTCCCAGGATCCGCTGGAGTTGTATTTGCCCCAGAACGCTTTCCCCCCCGGATAGAATCCCCGTGAAAACTGCAATCGCCGTTAGATTGACAAAGAAATTCCTTTTCCTTTTCATGACGCCACCCTGGATACGCTTTGCCTGCAGTTCTGTTGACTGGAATTCGATGCCATCACTAATAATATGCGAACTCTATCTTAATAAATACTGCTACGGCACTAAACTTTAGTCAGTTCCCACTCCCCAAAGTTCCGGTGCAAAGAACCTTCTTGTTTTCCGAGTTGCACATGGTTCCGGCATAAAATCGCAACTTCTTACTATATAATATCTTAGAGGATATCTGCGGACTAATCAAGCACTGGGATTGAATGGGGAAAAAACCGATCGAAAAACCACAGGTGCTTGGAGAATCCGGATTGATCGGCAAAGATGCACCCCCCTTTTGTGCATCGATCCCGATTAGAGACTAGAAATCGTCGGTGCGGCACAGAACACGCTTGACTGCGAGAGGAGAAAACCCATCCGACGTTTCCCAAGCAGTAAGAGAGAGCTATGTCGAATATCCGAAGGCCGTCATTGGCCCGCGACAATGTTCCAGGATCGTTTGCCGCTCCGCATCGCTGATGGCCCAGTGCATGCTTCCGATTTTATGGGCCGGCACTCCGGCAGTTTGTGTAAGCGTGATTTTCGCTACATCGGCAAGGATTTCCATCGCCGATTTTTCTTGACGGATCAGTTCTTCATAGCACAGAAGATGACAATGCGAATCGTTCTTGGCGAAATCGAGGAAGCATTCCGCATTGCGTTTCCATTTGCCGACCTATGCTTCCAAGGAAGGATACCATCGCGCGGCACGGCATTTTCGAACGAATTCGTAGCCACGGCTGTTTTCGATCTCCGCGAGTTTCGATTCGTTGGAGCGCAAAACTTCGCGGCTGAAAATTTCCTCGTCATGTCGTTGTCCGTTCGCTGAGCATCAAATCTCGACGAAGAACCACGAGCCCTTGCTGCTCCTCCTGGATAATGCAAAAATGAAGTTTGAATTGAATTTGCAACCAAGTTTCGGACAAGGATGTTTTCCGCAAAGCTTTTTATCGTGGGAGCGTTGACTTGTCCAATGGGCGCGGTGCGAGAAAATCGCAAAAAAGGGCCTTTTGGGGACCGTTAAACGCTCTACCCCCGAAAAACACGGGAAAAATACTGCTTTTTTCGAGATATTTACGGAATTTCCGTCGTTTTTGCTGTTTTTCGGGTTGCATTTTTCCGAAAAGTGACTTTAATTCGTTGTGTCCCAAAAGCGGACGGACTTTCCCTATCCCTTTTTCACCTCGCATGGAGGAAACACTATGGCTAAAGCAGCCGCCAAGAAAGCAGCCAAAGCTGCTACGAAGACCGAAATCCTCACCAGCATCGCCGTGGCGACCGACCTGCCCAAGAAAAAAGTGGCCGAAGTTTTCGATGCCCTTACCGAAGAAATCAAGAAAAATCTGGGCACTCGGGGACCGGGCGTGTTCACGCTGCCGGGGATCATCAAGATCGAGAAGAAAAAAGTGCCCGCGCGGCCGGCACAAAAAAACTGGTTGAATCCCTTCACCAAACAATTGGAAGATCGCCCGGCCAAACCCGCCTCGGTCAAGGTCAAGGTTCGCGCCCTCCGCGGACTAAAGGATATGGTTTAAAAACGCCTTCTTGAACCGATCGATTTACGCGATACCGCTCGGGGGAAAAATGCCTCTTTCCCGGGCGGTTGGCGTTTATGGAGGCTTTTGTGCGTTTCCTTTCAAAGCCGCAAACGACTATTCAATCTTCATGATTCATCCTTCTGCTCCGTTGCTGTAATTCCGAATACGTTAACTCTTGCTGCATTTCCGCAAACAACTCCATCGGCAAGCCGACAACGTTGGTGGCGCTGCCTTCGACGATATGCACCCATCCCAACCGGTCCTGATAGCCGAAAGCGCCGGCCTTCCCTTCCCATTGGCTGCTTTGGACATAATCCCTGAGTTGATCTTCGGACAAGCGATCCATGCGCAATATCGTCGTTGCCACGCGGACCTGCGGAGAGCCGCCGGGAATTTTCCACAAACACAGGCCGCTGAACACTCGATGTTCGCGGCCGCTTAAAAATTGCAGCATTTGCCGCGCGTGAACGGCATCCCGCGGCTTGCCGAGAATTTGGCCGTCGCACTCGGCTACCGTGTCGCAGCCAAGAATTAGCCCCTCTGCCACTTTGCACGCGACATTGGCCGCCTTTTGATAAGCCAATCGGGCAACCAATTGCGCCGGATTCTCGTTGCCGCACAGTCCGCACTCCGCCGAATCATCGGGCGATATTGCCTCGAAGGCGTAACCCGCCTCCAACAGCAATTCCTTTCGCCGCGGTGAACGGCTGGCCAAAATCAGCGGCGTCTTCATTTTGTGCATAAAAAAATCGAGGAATAACAGCAACCGCTCGCACCTCAGTTGCGGCGAGAAGGGGAACGGTCACTTTTCGACGGCGAATGAACACTTGGGTAAAGTAATAGCAATCACGCCGAAAAAACTTACGTCGTTCCCGTGTATGGTTGCGGAATCATGGGGCTTGAATTTTTTCAGTTTATCGAGTCCAATGAATATGCGTTTATCATAACGAGGCCATCGCCAGGCAACAAGCGGCTATTACTTCGCAATGTCCACCGCGTTCCAAATACTCTATGAAGACAACCATCTTCTGGCAGTCGTCAAACCTGCCGGATTGGCGACGATGGGCGTCGCCGCGGAATTTCCTTCGCTTGTGAAACTCGCCAAACGGCATGTCAAGCGAAAATATCACAAGCCGGGGAACGTCTATCTGGGTGTGGTGAGCCGGCTGGATAGTCCCGTCAGCGGGGTGGTGCTTTTCGCTCGGACCTCGAAGGCCGCCGCCCGGCTGACCGAGCAGTTTCGCGCACATCGAGTGGAAAAAATCTATTGGGCATTGGTGGAAGGGAATTTGAAATCCCTCTCCGGCATGCTCACTCATCATCTCGCCCGAGATGACCCCCACCGCCGGATGAAGATCGTCGGCGCAGCGCTCCAGGGCGCACAGGAGGCATCACTCAGCTATCGCCGGCTGAAAATCGTTCGAAAGAATCTCTCTCTAGTCGAGGTCGAGTTGCATACCGGCCGCAAACATCAAATCCGGCTGCAATTTGCCGAATCGGGCCATCCGATCGTCGGCGACCGGAAATATGGCAGTCGTCGGATATTCGGGCGAGGCATTGCTCTACACGCCCGACGGCTCACGGTGGACCATCCCATTCGCCACGAATGCATGACTTTCGAGGCCCCCCTGCCGAAAACCTGGGATCGCTTTGGAGTGTATGATTGAGAGGAATAAAGTTTGAAGAATAAAGTCTGAGCACTGACTATGGCTCCCGGCAAACGGACTTATTTCGAAAAATGCGCATTAGCCAGCGGGTTGTTGAATGAGAAGCAGCTCGATGACGCCCGGGCCACTGTGCGCTGGTCGCAGGGGGACGAGACCGATCCCAGCGCTCCGCCGAGTGACCGGCAACTTGCCGAGCGGTTGATCGAAACCAATGTTTTGAACGCCTGGCAAGCCAAGCAACTGCTCGACGGCCGCACCAAATTCGATCTGAATCGGTATCGGATCGTCGATTCGCTCGGCCAAGGCGGCATGGGACAGGTCTTCAAGGCCCAGGACAGCGAAACCGGTCGTATCGTCGCGGTGAAAGTACTGCCGCTTCACAAAGCCACGCCCGAGGCAATTGCCAATTTCACCCGGGAAATCCGTACGCTGGCCAGTTTGGACCACCCTCGGCTGGTCGCCGCGCTTGCCGGGGAACGCGACGGAAAAGTGCATTTTCTGGTCACCGAGTACGTGCCGGGAATGGATTTGCGGAAACTGGTCCGCCGTGAAGGACCCTTAGGCATGACCGCCGCCGCGAACATCATATATCAAGTCGCTGAAGGCCTAGAGTATGCGCACGGTCAAGGCATGGTTCACCGGGATGTGAAGCCCGGCAACGTGCTGGTCACGCCGGAAGGCGAGGCGAAGCTTTCCGATCTGGGGCTTGCGGGTCCGTTGGAAGGCGGCCAAGAAAACGATCCCCGCTTCGGAAAAATTGTCGGCACGGCCGATTACCTTTCGCCGGACCAAATCACGTCGCCCTGGACGCCCAAGTCGGGGTGGGATATTTACGCGCTCGGTTGCACGCTATATTACGCCGTGACGGGGAAAGTTCCGTTTCCGGGCGGTACAACTTCGGACAAAGCCATGGCGCATTGCAAGCTGCGCCCCTTGGATCCGCGGCGGTTAAATCCGCGGCTGACGGCCGAATTCGTCGATATGATGGCCGACATGATGGCCAAAGACGCGGCCCAGCGGATACCTTCGGCCACGGAGGTCAAGGAACGCTTGAAACCTTGGCTGCCGGGCGGGCCGTTGGCCGATGCTGCCACGACCGCAGTAGGCGCCGGGGCGAAAAGCCAACCAGAAATCGACCCGCCTCCAGTTGCCGTCGTCCTTCCCCCGCCTATTGCCCCGCCGCGCATCGCTCCCCGGTCGGTCGCGATGCCCCCGCTCAGACGACCGGCGCCGCAATTGGATAAAACGCCGCTTGCCGATACGAAAATCGATTTTCCCGAGTTGCCCCAGGTTTCGGACAGTTCCGAGAGCAGTGCAAGCCCGCCAGTGTTCGTCATCGAAACGGGTGAGGAAGAAGATTCTTCCACCCTGGAAATGCAAATCCCCGAAGCCGACCCGTGGAACCTCCACCTGCGGCCCACGCTGCTGTTGATGCTCGTCCCGCTGACCCTCATCGCTGGCGCGTTTTTCGTTTGGGGGCTGATCAAGTTGTTTCGATGACGCGGTTCACTGCTCTTCCGATTCCGCTTTTTTCACGATGCCTTGCTTGGCGTCGCGGAGATTGTCGGCCAATTCCTCGACGGGCTTGTCATCGAGGCATCGATCGACGAGTTTTTGGATTTCGGAGAAAAGCCTGTTGATTTTAGCTTGCACGACCGGGTCTTTCGTATCTAGTTTTTTCTTTTCTTCCGCGAGTTTCATCGAGAAATTCTTGCGGGTGGGAAGACGGCTGAGTTCGGCGAACATTTTCTTTGCCTGATCGATCTCGCCGGCATCGAGCTTGTTCAGCGCCCCCTTGCGCAACAATTCCCGATGCGCATAGAGATCAATCAATTGTTCTGCAGTCCGTTTACGAACCCTTCGGCTTGCAAACGGTAATCGTCGTTGGCAATTGCCGCCGTGACCGACGGCTCCAAGCCGGCCACGAACGGCAAATGGGCAAGCAGTTCCCCGCCGTTTTTCACCGCTAGCGTGCGCAGGATTTTTTTGCCCGGAGCAATGGAGATTCGGCCTTGCCAATCTGTCCGGCCTAGTAAGGCGGAATCCTTCGTTTCCTTGTCGTATTCGAAGATCTGATAACCGGGCAGCGGCACTTTCGGTTCGGTGCGCGATTCCAACATCAGCACGGTGGGGGTCCGCGTCGGATGGATCGCCAGCGCGACTTGTTCCATTCGCATCCGGCGCTTGGGATTAAGCGGCGTTGACATGCCGCTTTCGATGCGGCAATTCAAACGCTCGGGCGTGGCCTTCTCCACCACCAGGTAGGTCCAGATCACGGGCGTGACGCGGCGGGGTTTTCCTTCACGGTCATTCATGCGGATATAGGCCCGGAATATCATCCCCGGCTGAATGACCGCCAATGCGGGGTCGCGCGTGGGGAGACCCGCGGCCTTCAAATGCAAAATCGTGGTCCTGGTTTTGTAATCGACGGTTTCAATGTTCGCCAATGGCGAAAACGAGGCTAGAATCGCATCGAGAGCCGCGTCGCGGAGCTTGCCTAAATGCCATGCCGTGCAAACGGACGGCGGACCGAGTTGCTGCGAGCGGACGTCGAACTCCCGCACGGCGGCGGTGATCGCGCCGTCTTTCGATTTTACCGCGAGGAACATGATTTTATCGAAGTTCCCGGCAGCTTTCGCCGCTTGTTCCACGGTCATCTCATCGAGCGAATGCAATATCGCGCGGCGTTGTTCCTTCGGGGCGGGAATGACGAAAACCTCCCATGGCGCGCCGACAACGCTTTCGGTGCGCGCAAGCAAATCCGCGCAAAAGTTTTTTCCCACTGCCGGCGTAAGCTCCGGTCCTTGTTCGAATGCCGTTAAAATCCGCACCCGATAGGGCGTCACTTGCCATACTTCCAAATCCGCGGCGCGAATTTCGCCGGATATTGCCGGGAGAAGCAAGAAAACAAGAAGAATTATCCGTAATGTCAAGGGCAACGCGGATAAAATTACCGTTGCAAAATTCTTCACTCTCCCCGCTGGTTTCACTCCCCTGCGCTGCCCGCGCAGAGCGCTCCCGCGGACGAAAACTCGCTTGCCAAAACACCGGTTCGTCAAACGAAAAACCATCACTCTCCATCCGGGTAGTAAAACGCAGGTTGCCATTGTTCGATATTTTGGTAGATCGTGAAAGGCTTCTCGCCGATGCCGCGGTTGCCTTTGCGATACGCGTAGAATTCGACCAACTGCCAAAGCGGCACGACGGCCACGTCTTCGAAGGCGATGCGGTGCAACCGCCGCAGTTGCTCGCGGATCTTCGCCCAATCGGAAGCTTGTTCGAGTTGCCTGACGGCCAGGGCCAGGTATGGGCTGCATCCGCCGGCCAATCCGTTTTCGCCGAAAAGCCGCGCGGCGTCGGTCACCGGTTCACCCATCGCCAGTTCGGCGTAGAGCAGATCGACGTCCTCGGGAACTTGGTTGGGGACCGGCCCTTTCAAGGGCTTCAGTTCAACTTCGATATGCACCCAATGAAGTTGATATTTGATCGATTTGCAAGCCAAGGCCGCAATTTCGTCATCCGGGTATGCCAGTACGAGCGTCGGCAATTTTTTCACTTCACGCCCCTGTTTTTTCTCGCTCTCCTTGAATACCTTGAGCGCCACGCCCGAAAGCGCGAACGCCATCCGCGGATCACAGGGACGCTGCTCGATCCGTTCATCGTAAGCGTAGTTGAGGGGGTCATCGTTGGAAATGCCGGCGGAAAATGGCCCGCTGACGACGCGGCATCCTTCCACGGGATCTTTGCCGACAATCTGGACGAGGATCCTATCGCGATTCAAACCGTAAGCCAGCGCCCGGCGAAAAGTGCGGCTCGATAACAGCGGCCGGTGAAAATTGGGCACCAGACAATGCACCAAGGGGATGCTGTATTTGCCGATCGTGATTTTCGGATCATTCCTGAGAAGCGGCAAATTCCAAGGCGCTACGCGGTCGAGTACCTGGATTTCGCCGAGTTTCAAAGCGTGGATTGCGTTGGCGGCGGCAGGGTAATGACGCTCGATCAGTTCCTTCGGCTGCGAGGGCTTCGCCCCAAAATATTGCGGATTGGCTTCGAAGACGCTTTCCGTAAAAGTCGTTGTCCCCGGCGGAATGGTCCATTTCACCGCCTCGCCCTTGGAAGGAGAATTCGCCGGTGAATCGCGCGACAACACTTCGCCCCCGGAGTTGGTTCCGGGCGGGAGCAGAAACGGGCCGTTGGTCGGCACGGTGCCATTCGTCAGGTAAGATTCCCCGTAAGGAATAAGCAAAGTTTGCAACAGCGCTTCGGGACGTACGTGCGGGCGGCGGAGATCCACTTCCACGTCGGCCGTGCCTTTCACGACCACCCCCTGGAAGAGCTCGGCCCAGTCTTCGCAAAAAGCGGAATCGGTCGGATCGGCCATGAGGAAAAGCCGGCGGGCGACGTCGTAGGGCGTCAGCGTCCCGGCGCCATCGGACCAGCGGATACCGGTTTTGATTTGGAAGAGCCAGCGTCGGCCCAGCGATTCGGGAGCAAGCATGCATTTCCCCACGGGACAAATATATTGCCCCCCTTCCATGCCCGGTCCGAGATATTCGGTCAGCGTCCGATAAAACAGCCGCCGATCGCGGCGAAGAGACCAATCGGCCAGCATGTTTTCGCCGCTGGTCCGCGGCGGCGACATCACCCCCACCACGATCGGCGGATATTTCCGCTGGATCTCCTCGGCAAGACCCTTCGCTCCGGGCAAAGCGGGCCAGAGCTCGGCCAACAGGCGGCTTTGCTCGGATGCTTTCCGCCAATCGCCTGTTTGCGCAGCGGCTTGCCCCTCCCGCAGATAGCTATCCGCTTGCTTGCGGATGCGCTCGCTCCAGGCCGCCGCCACCGGATGGCCGGGAAATGCCTTCGCCAGATCCTGGATCAAAATGCGGGCCGCGCCGTAGCGTTTTTGAGCGGCATACTGTTCGACCAGCTTGTCCGTCTCCACGCCCATCGCTTTGTCCAGTCCCTGTCGCTTCGGATTGCTGGCGTAGATTTGTCGCAAGACCGCCAGGGCTTCATCGTATTTCTGATTGTGATGGGAAAGCTTGGCTTCTTCGTACAAGTAATTCTCGTAGCCCTCGTTCAAATTCGTGGTATGCGGATATTTATCGTAAAGAAACTTGAAATAGTCGTACGCCTCGTCGAGCTTCTGAGCGGCCACCAACTCGTTCGCCTTCCTCAACACACGATCTTCGAAGAGAATGATCTTTTCGATATATCGCCACTCCAGGGAACGAATCTGATCGGGTTCCTCGACGAGCTGCACTTCGAGTTTGTCGGTTGGTTTGGGAGATGCAGGAAGTTTATGGTCCGGCAGCTTGAGCGTCTCGACCTTCAGTTCCACATGGCCGTTTGCGGCGTCGAGCCGGATGGTATCGTAGGGGTCCTGCTCCAGAAGCGGAGTTTCCGCCCCTGACACCGTGCGAAGCGCGAGCGATACCTGCAACGTTAAAGCCAATATGCAAAATATGAAGCCGGGACTTTTGGGCAAAATGGACGAATCGGTCATCACGGTTGCTTCACCTCATAGATGCTTCCGTCCGTGCCAACGACGAACACCTTATCTCCCACCGCCGCGGGACCGGAGGCCAACGCGCGGCCGGTTTCCACTTTGCCTTGCTCCTTGCCGGACTTGGCATCCACTCGCCAAATCACGCCGTTCACTGAAGCGATAATTAAACCGCCCTCCACGACCATCGGCGCGCCTGCGAGGGGGCCGTAAGCCAAGTGGGACTGCCAAAGTTTTTCGCCCTTGGCGCCGAAACAGAAAAGTTGATCATCCTCGGTTGCTAACAAGACGCGATCGCCTATCGCCGCCGGCCCCCAAACGCACTGCCCCGTAAGCTTGTGTTCGTTCGAACGCTTCAATTTCGGCAATTCGAAGACGCCCAGCGTTTGCGAGGCGCAGGCAACGAAAGCCAGGTTGCCGACTACCGCTACGGGCGTTTTCGGGTCGGGAGCCGCTTCGATTTGATCCAAGACCTCGAGATGCGGATTTGGGGCATCCACGCGGCCGATGCGGTAAATTGTGCTTTTCCCGTCGGCGATCACGAATTCCTGCTTGCCACAAAAGGCGGGTTTCTGCCAAGCCGGTTTCATGCCGACATCCAACCTCGCTTGGAACGGCGCCGCCAGCGGTTTGCCGCTCAGGGGATCGAGCAAAAAGACTGCGCCGCCCTGAGTGGGAACCAATAATCCGCCGGCAAGGTTTATCGGCGGGCAAGCCGACTTGTCGCTTAAACCCAGCCAGCGGTAATTCAAGGGGGTGTCACCCGGATCGAACACGTTGAGCTGCGTTGCGCCGCGGGAAGGGGAAAGGGCGATCATGCCCTTCTCCAGCAACGTCAATTCGTCGATTGGCTGCCGCAAGCGGGCCGGGTCGATGGAAACCACCGGGACATCCAAAACGCTTTGACTCTGGAGACTCGCTTCTGCCAACTCGAACAGGCCGCCCAACTTTGTTACCGCCAAAAGTTTTTTGCCCTCCGCGCGACGATCGGCGCGGCGGCGGGTGGCACGGCAAGAATGGTTTCCCAAGCGCGCGACGGATCTTCCATTCCCACCGCCGAAACGAACACGCCCGGCAGGTTCGGTTTCCGGCGCACGGAAATTATCGTGGAACCGGCTGCGACGGGCGGTTGCAGGAAGGCGCATCCTTCATCCACGATCCATTTGGGAACCAATTGGCCTTTCGAGCCGACCACGTCGAACTTGGTGAGTTGGATATCGGCGATCCAGAACTGCCCGCCTTGCAGGAGTGCGTATCGGGTGACGTTTTCGTCGCCCTCGATGGATCGCCCCGCCAGATCGCGGAGTCGCACGCCCTTTTCGGTAGGCGTGAGGTCGAACACCCGCACCACTCCCCGGTCGGTCGCCACCAGTACGCGATTGCCATCGACCGCGGGCGTAATATCGATGCGGCCTTTTAGCGGAATTTGTTGAATCTGTTTAATGGCTATTCCCGGCTTGCCGGGACTGCCTTGATCAACGGTATAGAGCCGAAGCGAGGAATCCTGGGCGCCGTCGTTGACGCCGATTACCAGATTTCCACTCACGACGGCCGGGGCTGAAGTGATGCTCCCCATCTCATGTCCCAGCAGATAGACCTGCTTGCAGGAGAAATCGTCCAAACCCAGGACGTA
Source organism: Pirellulales bacterium (assembly GCA_963713065.1). Classification (GTDB taxonomy): domain Bacteria; phylum Planctomycetota; class Planctomycetia; order Pirellulales; family Thermoguttaceae; genus JADLEL01. The sequence continues at coordinate 46,988 of CAVQKP010000003.1, forward strand.
GAGATTGGAATGCTCGGCGATTTGATAAATCAACTTTTTACCCGGATCGACGGCCGGCGCGACGCGAAGCGGCTGCGGCAGTTGCACGTAGCCCGACGATTCGCCGGTTTCGGCGTCCAGTGCAATCAGTTTTCCGCTCGGCGCGGCGATCAACATCCGGTTCTCGGCGAGAACCGGTTGCGGAACGAACGGTTCACCGACGGAAAATCGCCATCGCAAGCGGCCCGAGTGGGCCTCCAAGCGGAGGACTTCGTTTTGCGCGGAATCGACCGCCAGCACGTCCGCCCCGGGATCGGGACCGGTCGGCATGGGAGGGGGGGCGATGATTTGCACGCTCTTCGGATAGCCCACGAAACGCCGCCAGAGCACCTTGCCGTTCGAGGCGTCGATTCCATAGGCCGCGCCTTCGGCGGCAATACAAACAACGCGGCCTTGCAGGTCATCCAAGGCATTCGTCGTGTTCCGCTGGGCGAGCGCCACGGAGGCGATAATCGGGGAGGGCGCTTCGTCCTTCGAGGCCGCCTTGGTTTCCGAAACGGCTTTGACCGCCCCGCGTTGGGCTTGGGAAATCGCCTCCATCGTCGCCGCTAGCTTCGGATTCTCCAATAAATCGGGATACTTCTTCAGCAGTGCGCGGCGGATGGCATAAGCATTGGCCGTCTGCTGCCGCTTGATCGCCGCATTCAACGCGACAATCGACTTCTCCAGTTCTTTGTCGCGATCGATCGCCCTTTCGGTCAAACCGAGCGAAGCCTCGATGTCGGCCAGCTTGGTGGGTTGGGACAAAGACTTGGGAACGTATTTGTCGATCAGCACCAAAGCTTCGCGGGTCTTGGCGACCAGGTCGGGCGACGATTTATCTTTGGCTTTGGCGGCCAAGCCTCCTGCCATTTTAAACAGCATTCCGGCCACTTCGTCGCTCTTCGCATTGAATCCCTCTTCATGAGAAATCGGTTCCAACACTTTGTTGCGCACTCCAAGCCGCCCACCCAATCTTCGCCTTGGTCGAATTGCCGCATTTCGCACAGTCCCACTAAAACACGCGCGGTGCTCGCTTCCGGGCGGTTGGGAAACGCTTGCGCAAATTCATTGAAAGTATGTTTTGCCTGCTCATAGGCCGTGGCATTATAAAACTTCTGCGCTTCTTCGAACTTTTGTTCCAAGCCCAGGCGGTAGATGTACCAGGTCAAGCCCACGCCGGCTAAAATCAAAAGCAGCAACCCGCCGCCGCCGACCAACATGAACACCGAACCCCAATCTTCTTTTTGGTGGGTTTCTTGTCCCGCTTGAGGAAACCAAAGAGGCTTTTTTTCCTTGCCTGCCGCAAGCGCGCCGCCGTCGGCTGGAGTGTTCATCTCCATTGCCGAGCCGGTCAAGAGGCCGTCGTAAGAAGCTGTGCCCGGAGCGGCGAGCGGCTCGGCGCCGAGGTCGAGCGGAGTCAATTCGTCATCCAACAATGAAGGAGAAGCGTCCGCTGCAATGAATTCGGCCGTCTTTGCCGACGGCGCCTGGCCGGAGGACGTTCCGGTTTTCGCGACCGGCTTTTTCCCCGGCATCGCACCTGGCGGATTATCCAAGGGACTTAAGCCGAGATCCTCTTCCGCCGCTCTGGCGGGAGAAGGCGCCGCCGAGACGGCATCCTCGGCGGCGAGGAGGCGCTTGGCCAAAACCGGCGTCAGATAGCCTTTGTCGATGAGCGCCTTGGCCACGCTCGAAGCCTTGGGAAGATGGTTCGCCTGGGCGACTTGCAAACGCAGTTTTGACAGCACGCCGGGGGGGAGCAGATCTTTCTCTTCCAATAAACTTAAAAAACGTTCGGCGGATATCATACGGGAAAGGTCTTGGGGCTTGGGGCTTCGGTCTTGGTTTTGAGAGGTTATGATTATTATCAGGAAGAATAATCGAAAATGATATTGCTAATCCGAACTTCGCCGCTTCTTCCGCCCCGCATTATTTCAGCATCTGGCTAATCACTTTGAACGCGAAACCACCGCCTTCGGGGTAAACGCCGAATCGAGTTTTCTTGATCTCCGCAATGGTTTTGTGCTTGGAAGGCCTTTTCCATTTCTATCAATTTCAATTCCGTTTCGCGAGAAATGAACATGAAGATCACGGTGTTGTTTTCAATATTTACCCTCGCCCGGCGAAAAAACTCCAAATCGGCCTCCCGCAAGTCGCTTTTCGTCCAATTGAAATGGTAGCGTTTTTCCTGGCGCTTGGTCCTTCGCGTTTCGTTGGTATTCCGGCGGAAAATTTGGAGAGGTAAATCACTTTATCTCCCGCCGGGGTGATGACGCCCAACTCGATGCCCAAGGAATCCAACTGCCGGGCGTAGGTATCGAGAGTGTTTCCCTTGTCGAAGCGCACCTCCCAGCGTTGTGGGCGGCCGGGGCGGCCTTTCCCGTGTCCCATGCCGCGGCCCGGTCCCGATCCACCGCCAGTTCCGCCGCCGGTGCCATAATCGCCCTTGGACTTCGGCGGCTGGAGCGAAGGATCGTCCAGTTGTGTCACCGTTTCCACCACTGTTTCCGAAATGGCGGTGAGTGTATCCTCCACGTCAGGTGTAGTGTCGTTAATCTCGATCTGTTCCGAACTGTTGTCGGGCGATTCGAGTTGCGTGCCGCCGCTGGGGCGGCCGTCGCCGCCCCCCTCGCCGTCGCCCACCTCGGTCAAATCGACTTCCCGCGCGATATCCACCACGTACATGTGGTTGCTCAACCAGACCATGAACAACAAGAACACTGCCGTGCCGATCATCAGCAACAGCGCAAGCAGCCAACACCAGGCACGATCGTAAACCGATACGCGCAATCGCTGCGATTGGAGGTTGGCCGGATAATCTCTCACGTTTTCGTTGCTCCTACGAACTCCAAACAAAACAAGGATTCCACCGCCCGACAGGCCATCAGTGGCATCCGATGCTCGCGATCGCCAAACAGTCGTCTTAAAGCGGAACCACGAACACCGTCATGATTCATCGTCGAGCGCCAACTGCACCTCTTCCATCCCGGAGTCGTTCCCCGCATCGATCACTTTCACGATGGTGACGGTGTGGGCGTCGCCATTTCCAAGGATCAATAATTTTTTCAGGGGCGGGGCGCCTTTGACGCCTTGCCGCGCGTTGCGGAGCTTGATCCGCAATTCCTGCTCGTTGGAAATTTTGTCGTTTTCGATCCACATGGCGTTGTCGCGATCGACGCGGACGATCACGTATTCATCGTCTTTTTCATAATCGGTGACGTTGCGTTTCACCTGCGAGGACGCCTTCTCGGGATTCGGCGGCGGGATCGATATCGCCGAATACAGCCCTTCCATCGAAGTGACCATGAAAAAAATCAGTAAAAAGAAGACGATATCGACCATCGCCGTCATATCGACGAGGTCCTCGAACACCGGCCGTTTGGGAAGATTGAAGGTGAACGCTTCATGCTCCTCGGCCTTGACCGCGGTTTCGGAAGCCGCCAACTCCGCAAGCGGCGAGGGAACGGTCAATTTTACGCGGCAAGCGCTGCAAGCGACGACCCGGCCCGCCAGTTCATCCGGCGCCTTGAACTTCTTTCCGCATTGATCGCAAGTGAAGCGGATCATTCCTTAATCTTTCTCCATCACGGCCAGATTGAGTTTCAGGCCTTTCACCGAACACGCCGCCGCGGAGATACGCACCAGATCGCGCAGGCGGACCAGTTTTTCGGCCTTGACCAGCACGAAGGTTTTGCCTTCCTTTTGGCCGTCTTCCGCGGCTTTTTTCAGCCGCCACTCGATTTCATCGGGCTGGAGTCGCTTCGCCGGGCCGCGCTTCGCCCAAATAAACCGAGGGCGGTTGGCCCGCCGTGATCGTGATCACCATCGCCGCGTCGGGATCTGCGGCGATGCAATGCCGCGCCGCCGGCAGATCCACCTCGGCCGATGCGGCGACGATCCAGGACACCAGGAAATAGATGTTCATCATGAACACCAAATCGACCATCGCCGTGATGTCGAAACGCGCGTCGTCGGTAAGCGGCTTGCGCCACCAGGGCGTTTTCTTCGAACGGCTTTGGTCCCGATGATGCGGCAGGTGCGGGGGTGGAGGTGTCCATTTGTTGCAGGTAGTGGATTGTGGGCCGTGGGCAATTCAAATGATGGGACTTCGCTTTACTTGTCCAGCCTTGTTGTCCTGCAAATGATAATTGATGGGTGCCATGCCCACGCTTGCCGTGGGCAGTTTGCGGCGTTATTCCGCATCTCTCATCCCCACGGCAAGCGTGGGCATGGCACACCAACCTGTCAAAATATATTTGTCGGACCACTAGTTTTCTATCATCGATTCACAAGCTTGAAATGCTCCAGGAATTGGGTCATCCCGGAGGCGAGCGAGTCCTGTAGGATGCGCATGCGGATGTTCAAGCTGGCCAGCAAGTAGGTAAAGGGAATGGCGGTGATCAGTCCCATGGCGGTGCAGATCGAGCGCGATGCGATTTCGTTGGCGATCTGCGTAGGGTTGCACTTTTTCGCCGGTGCCGATGCGGCCGAACGCGGCCATCATGCCCAGCACCGTGCCGAAAAGCCCCAGTAGCGGACCGCTCTTAATCACCGTGGCAACCCAGCTTAGCCGGTATTCCAAGTCGGCCAGCACGTTGCGCTGCATGAGTTCGGCCACCAATTGCCGAAGCTGCGATTCGGAGAGGTCGCGGTTTTCGATCACGGCGAGCGCGAGTTGCGGCAGCGCGCGAGGCTCATCGACGCACATTTTTTTCGCCGCCTCGAAATCGCCCGCTTCCAACATCTGCTGAAGCGTATGCAGAAATTCGGCTTGCGTCCGTTCATCGATGAAACGCAATCGCAAGATCCGGCGCCACAACAGGATCACGCAATAAAGCCCCCACAAAAAGTTCACCGCGAGAAAGCCGTAACAGGCATCGCCCATGTGCCCTGCCAAAACATTCACGCTCATCGATGAAAATAACATTTCGAAAAATAACCTCCGGGCAAACGCTTGCTTTCGTTGAAAATGCGAAAAAAATGCCAATCTGCAATCTATTCACGAACGCGACAATGCACAAATAACGAATTCAGCGGGCGGAAAGCCTAAACCGCGGTTATCGTTCGCGCCCTGGCGGCGGAGTAATGAAAACAGGCTCCCTCATCCCCCCCCTTAAAAATCCACGTCCGCATCCGGCCGCAGGGATAGGTACCATGCCTTCCACTTCTCCACGGCATTGCGGCGCTGCTCCTCATTATAATCGTCTTTAGGGCCATAACCCACGGGATTGCGGCTGATCCGCTCCAAGGCTTTCCGAGCTTCGATCACCACTTCGCGGTCGGGATCGGTCAAAGCATAGATCAACGCGGGCACATTATCCAGATCTGCGCGTTTTGCCCAAGGCGACCACGGCCGCCATTCGCGCATCCGGTTCTTGATCGCGCGTCAGTTTGCGGAGTTGTTCGCCATGCGCCGAGAGCAGTGACTCGACCTGTTGAGAAGGCAATTCGGACATCATTTCCATCGCTTTTTCGTAATCGGCCTCGTTGGCATTGTCGAGCATGTTCATCAGGTCTTCTGCCGGACCCAAGTCCTGTTTGATCACCATGACGCCATTCTGATTGTCGAGGCGTTCGCCTTTCTTTGGCAAACCGCGGCCGCCCACCAAGACGCCCGCACCAAAATTTTTCGCCTTTTCGATGGTTTTCTTTGTCGAACGCACGAGGAACAGCACGGCAAAGGCGGTATCGGCCGTCGTGCCGCAATCGTCATTGCAACTGCCATCCTCCGCCTGATGTTTCATGATGTATTCGACGCCGTCGTTATACCACTTCGGCTCCTTTTCCGAAGTCTGCTCGATCAGATCGCGAAAACTCATGTACCGTTCCAGAGCATAGAAATAATAATAATGATAACCGAAAGGCGTATCGATGGTATAGTGTTTCTTCATCCATTCGTTCGTGAGAAGTTGCGAATCGCGCATCTGCTTAGCGCTGATCCGCGTCTGGATGGAACCGGAGCTTTTAGTTTCTTTCGCCCGCACATTTTTAAGCGCAGCGGGCATATCGTCTTTTTTCTTCGCGACCATTTCCATTTGGAAAAAATCGGTCAGGATATAAATGCATCCTCCTCCCGCGGCCGAAAGGCTCTGGCGGACTTCATCCTGTGGTATCAAAGTGCCCTCGGGTCCGATCTTTCCCTGATAGCCGAAACCCCCGCTGGGATCTTGCGTTCGCATGAGCCACTCAGCCACTCCAACCATGGCGTCGGTAGGGATGCTGTAGCCTGCTTGCTTTGCCTCCCAAGAACTAAGCACGCCATATTGAGTCATGGAGGTATCGCCGGTATCCCGATCATAGTACCCCCACCCGCCGTGTTTTTTTTGCTTGGCATAGAGAAATTGCATCAAGCACTCGATTTCCGGTTTGTACTTCATCGGATCGAGAGTGACCAGGAAGATGAGCGATAGGCCCGCCGTATAGATGTTAGGGATCGTCGCCGTCCGGGGATCGTTGTTGGGGATCATCTCTTTTACCATTTGAACGGCTTTCAAGATTTTGGGATGATCCGGCGAAATATTGCTTTTCAGCAAAGCGATGCCCGCGACGGCTTGAGCGCCCGCCCGGTTATCGTTGGCCAAGTCGCTGCAAAGAAAGTTATCGCCCTTTTTGATGAGATTTTTGACTTGCGGGCTTTCCGGCGTATAAGCGAAAAGTTTCGGAGTCGAGAATGCAATGAGGATAATCGTGAAAGTCGAGATCCGCTTGGTCGAAAACCAAGCGTTGGTATGCGGCAAATGCCGAGGAAAATTATTCGTCCCGACCGCGATTGACATGTTTTTCATTCCCCCTTCAACCTCGATCCCATTGTTTTCGCTTTCCGCGAACTCATTTGGCAGGCGCCGCAGCCTGTTTATTCACGAGAAGCGGGTACCATGGCGCCGATAATGCCGCTCGTTAATATGCTTCCAGCACTTTTCCCCGCATCTCCGCAAATTTGCTTCGAAACCAACAAAACTTGATTCGAGCAATATGGCTCAACGCTTCCGAAACTGGAATCCCTCGATGGCAACCTGATTGTGCAAAACCTGGCAGGTCTCGCAAGGTTTGCCTGGCAATAATTAATTTCACCAGGTCCAGCCAGTCGGGTAATTTTTTACCGCGACGATCGTTGGCGCGGCAAATCCCTTCCTCAGGCGAATGTGCAACGCGCTTTCGACCATCCGCGGCATGACATTTTCCGATTTGGGCGGGCCCGTTTTTTCCCGCACTTGCGTGCGAAAGCTACGGGGATCGGAAATTGATTGAACCATTATCCCTCATCTTCCGATACTATTACGACTTGCAAAATCTGTCAAGGAAAACGTGCAAATCGAGACGCAAAAAAATGAAAAAGCAAGTGTCCGCCCTAATTTCTTTGAGCGGAACACTTGCTTTCCAAGCGAGGGCGACGGGACTCGAACCCGCAACCACCGGATCGACAGTCCGGTACTCTAACCAATTGAGCTACGCCCCCAACTCGCTGTGGTATAAGGATTTATGGATTCACAACCGCGAGAATCCGTAATGCGACAGGTCGCTGGTAGTCTAACTACGCTGCTCCTAATGCGCAAAGGACTTAGTCTAGCAAAAATCCATCCGCCAGCAAGCCCTGATAACCTTAGAAGAGATAAAAATATTCATTCAAAATGTGACCAGGATTCATGAAAATATCTTCAGCCATTTGGGATTTTTTTAATTCAATACCGTACCACCCACAATGGTGGAATGGCGGGTGAAAACTTGCAGGTTATGCTCGAAAAGACATTTCCAATCACCAACTATTCACCTGCAACGATTTCCCAAGGAATTGAGAACGTCGAGTTGGATGGACTTGAATGACAGTGTTTTTATGGTAATATGGTTTTTTATGGATTTTCTTTTGAAAATCAACTTTGTCGCTTGCATTGAACGCATCCTTGACTTGTAAAAAGTCGTGGAAGCAACAAAAATAGAGGGTTGCTTTTCCAGACAAATCATCCACGGTATTTCGTGAAATTCGAATTTGGATAGGTAGCTCAGTTGGTAGAGCAACGGACTGAAAATCCGTGTGTCGCCGGTTCAATCCCGGCCCTGTCCACTGCCATAAGCCTTTGCATTGCAAGGGCTTATGTCGTTTGCGGCATCTGCGCCTGGGGGCTCCATTTTGCTGAGGGTTGTAGCTCCCGCCCAGCCACCCCCCGAATGCAGAAAGCGAGCATTGAATACCGCAATCTTCCACGGCTTTCCAACTCTTTGTTTTCCGCGATGGCAAGTTGAGAGTCTTTGTGCGGGATTCTCTGGCGAATCGGCAATTTTCGGCTCGGTGCCGGAAAACGGACAATTTTTAACAGCCGTGCAATAGGCGCCTGATTCCGTTCCCCAGGGGGTTTTTCAATTTCCAGAGCCGGGCCGCTGGCCATGTTCGCCAAGCCGACCGATCGGGTAGGCATCATCGGCATCGGCGGGCTGGGCCACATGGCGGTGAAGTTTGCCGCCGCGTACGGCTGCGACGTGACAGCGTTCACGTCCAGCGAAAGCAAGTTCGATGAGGCGAAGGAGTTTGGGGCGAAACACGTTTTTTCGAGCAAAAACCCGGCGGCGATCGAGAAACTCGGTGGCTGCTTCAACCTCCTGATCTGCACCGTCAACGCGAAGCTCGATTGGGAAGCGATCATCGGCACCCTCGCGCCGAACGGCCGGTTGCATGTCGTCGGCGCCGTGCCGGAGCCGATCCCGGTTGCGGCATTCTCGCTCATCTTGCAGCAGCGCAGCCTCTCGGGTTCGCCATCCGGCTCGCCGGTGGCGATCGAGACGATGCTCGACTTTGCCTCACGGCACAATGTCGCGCCGCGGACGGAGCACTTCCCGATGAGCAAGATCAACGAGGCCTTCGCCCGGCTTGAATCAGGCAAAGCCCATTACCGCATCGTGCTGGACGCGGATTTCTGATCCGCGTGGTTTTCCCTCGTCTCGACGAACGTCGAAGGCTTCCTGTATGTCACCCAAGTCTCCATCGAGCAAATGTTGGCTCAGAAGACCGGCGGGAGCATCGGCACCATCACGGCGGCCCTTGCTCGCAACCCGATCCGGTGCGTCACGGCGGCAGCGCCGCTGATCGCTAAAGGCGGTCTGGAAACGACCACACTCCACCTTGCGAAGGAGTACGCGAAAGACGGCATACCTTGCGATATCTGCAAAACCAGCAATCGCGGATGCGTTACGACGAGTATCGGCGGCAGGGACTGCCGTTCACGAGTTGCCACATCGAATCGACGATCAAGCAGATCAACCGTCGCGTGAAAGGGAGCGAGAACTTCTGGTCCGAGGGGGCGCGGAAGCCTTGCTCCAATTAGCCGCCGACCACCTCAGCGAATCCGACCCGCTCACCCCCTTTTGGCACCGCCGCCAAGCCGCCGCTATCGGCCAGCGGCATTATCAAACCGTTACGTGACAAACCACAAAGTACAACTTGCACCCCAGGTCAGAATGATTTCCAGCATCAATAGTTTTCTTTCCGGCAAGTTCCGGGGGCAAGTTCCGGCAAGCTCCAGATGGCCGTCTTTTATTTCAAAGGCAAACGCACCGGTTGACCTCCTTCGGCGAGCGAGCGGTCGATGGCGATGCAGAGTTCGTGAGTGCGAAAGGCATCGGCCAGGTTGCAGTGCGACTCGCGGTCTTGCAGGATGCAATCGACGAAGTGCTCGATCTCGCCGTCGAAGGGATGGTGGTTTACATCGCCGGAAGAGGGCAGCGTGGTGGGGAAGACGGTCCAATCGGTTTGGCCGGGAAACAGCCGTGGGGACCATAAGCGGTTGTCGCGCAGCGTGCCTTCGGTGCCGGCCAAGTCGATGTTGAATTGGTAGGGCAATTCGGAGTCGATCAGCGACGAAACCTTGCCGATGATTCCGCTTTGAAATTTGAAGATCGCCACGACGTTCGGTTCGTACTCGTAAAGCCCTTTTGCGTTGTTGCCATAGGCCGCGACTTCGGCGACTTCATCGCCCGACAGCCAGCGGGCGGCATCGACGGCATGGCAGCCGGCCAGCAGCATGGAACTTCCGGCGGTCGTGCGGCGGCGATAGAGGTTCCAAGCATGGTGAGTCGGCGGAATGCCGTGCCAGTAATCGACTTCCACGTAGAACAGCTTGCCGATAGCTCCGCCGTCCAGAAGCGACTTTAACGTTTCGACGGCCGGATTCCAGCGGAGCACGAAACCGGCCATGCTCTTCACGCGCGCGATGGCGACGGCGTCGCGCAGCGTCCGGTTTTCCTCCATCGTCAAAACGACCGGCTTTTCCACAAGCACGTGTTTTCCCGCTTGCGCGGCAGAGACGGCCTGACGGGCGTGCAAATGGCTGGGACTGCAGATGTCCACGACATCGATCGCGTTGTCGTCCAGCACATCTTCGTAACGGTCCCACGGCCGGCAGTCGAGGCGCAATTCCTCGATGAAACGCCGGGCACGTCCGGGATCGACGTCGCAGACGGCGGCGATACGCGCATGCGGATTTTTCAGCCAACTGCGGGCATGCGCCGAAGCGACCCAGCCCGCACCAACGATTGCCACACCGAGTTCGTAATTTTGCATTTGAAACTTAAGGTGCTAAAGGGGATAATCCCATTTTTGTGGCTTCCTGCCACAAAAATCGGGACAGTCCCCTCGGCGCTTGGGCCAACGTTCAAAAACCGGCGTCACTCACAGTACGAGGCATACGCAAAGACTAACAAAACTTGTCTAACTTGCCAAGATCAGGCCTTGTTCTCTTTTTCCTCCGCAGACACTCGATCGTGCATCCCGAAATCTGCTGAATTCGGAAACACAGCGAAAATCACATCGAAGCCAAGCATTGCCCAAATGTATGGTTAAACCACACAGGTCGCGATATTTTGAGGTAAAATAGCATTGTGACCTTCCTCCTTTGCCCCATAGGACCCAATACGGGTTTGGGGTGCGTCGGCGCAAGCCGAAGGAAGGCAGCGAACGAAAGAGTCTCATACAAGGTAAAAACTTCTAGCAAGCCATGAAGACGCATCAAATCATCTTGTTCCTAAGCGCGATTCTGTCTTTAGGGTGGATCGAGTCGCGAACGCTTTGTGCGGAGGATTTTACGCGATACGTGAATCCATGGATGGGGGTCGTGGGACGAGGCAACACGGCCATCGGCCCGCAAGTGCCTTGGGGATCGGTCAACCCGGGCCCCGACACCAAGAATGGCCATACCGACGGATACAGCCCGATCGAAAAAATCCGCGGATTCAGCCAACTGCACGTCACCGGTGCGGGAGGGAGGGGAAAGTACGGGCAATTTCTCGTATCGCCGCAAGTCGGACTGAACGTCGCGGAAACCGGGCATGATTCGGCCAAGGAGGAGGAAGAAGCGAAAGCGTCCTATTACCGAGTTCGTTTGAAAGACTACAACATTTTGTGTGAATTAACACCGACGAAACACGCGGTGATCTATCGATTCACGTTCCCCAAGTCGTCCGACGCCCATTTGCTGATCGATTTGGGGCACAATGTCCCCAAGGACTGCACCCGTTTCAACACCGGCTATGCAGATGAGGGCGAAGTCTTCGTCGATCCGCAGGCGCAGACCGTTCGCGGTTGGGGGCATTATTGGGGAGGTACTTCTTCGGAGCCTTTCCACGTCTATTTTGCCGCCGAGTGGAGCAAACCGGCGGCAGCATTTGGAACCTGGAAGGACGGCACGATCGCCGGCGGCGTTGCCTTCCAGAAGGTCAATAAGAAGCGACAACGAATCGGCGCTTATCTTCGCTATGAGACCCGGGAAAACGAACCGGTATTTCTCAAGATCGCAGTCTCGTTTTCGAGCATGGACAAGGCCCTGTCCTACCTGAGGGACGAAATTCCGGCGTGGGACTTCGAGAGGACAAGAGCGGCCGCGAAGGCGGCATGGAACGAAAAGCTGAAAGCCATCGTAATCGAAGGCGCCACGGAGGAACAAAAGACGATTTTCTACACGGCGCTGTACAACACGATGCGCATGCCTCGAGACCGGACCGGCGACAATCCGAGTTGGAAATCGGATGAGCCCTATTGGGACGACCATTGCTGCGTCTGGGACACCTGGAAGACGCTCTTTCCGCTGCACGTGATAATCAACGAAAGCATGGTGCGCGACAACGTGAAGGCATTTCTGGATCGTTTCAGGCACAACGGCCAGGTGCTCGACGAATTCATGGCCGGCAACGACAGCTATTATGAGTGGGTGAGCGACGAAAACGCCGATTGGTTCCGCAACCAGGGAGGCGACGACGTGGATAACGTGATTGCCGACGCTTATGTGAAAAAAGTGGGTGGGATCGACTGGAACGCCGCATACGCCTTGCTTAAGAATAATGCGGAAGCGGAAAGAGCGTCTTCGTACAAGATTGGCGATCGGGGGTGGGTGCCTTACGGAAAATATGAATTCGGTTTTTACTGCTCGCGTTCGCTGGAGTTTTCGTACAACGATTTCTGCGTTGCGGAAGTGGCCGAGGGACTGGGGCACGCGAAGGACGCGGAGCGATATCGGCGGAGGAGCCGCGGCTGGGAGCACTTGTGGAACCCGCAGTTGGAGAGCGACGGTTTCAAGGGCTTCGTGGCTCCACGATGGTTGAGCGGCGCCTGGACGCCGTACGATCCCAAGAGCAGTAAGGCCGCGGGAAGTCCGGGCGGCATCGAGCGAAGTTTTTACGAGGGGACTTCCTGGGTTTACTCGTATTTCGTGCCCCATGATTTCGCCCGGCTGATTGTGCTTTCCGGAGGGCCGCGGGCCTATTGCGAAAAGTTGACTCATGCCCTGGAGAAGAACATGATCGACTTCAGCAATGAGCCGTCTTTTTTGACGCCGTACAGCTTCATTTATGCTTCGCGCCGGACCGGACTTCGTATTGGGTTCGGAAGAATGTGAATCGCTATACGAGAGACGGTTTTCCCGGCGACGAGGACAGCGGGGCGATGAGTTCGTGGTATATATTTGCGACGCTGGGTTTCTTTCCCAACGCCGGGCAAGACGTGTATTTGCTCAACGGCCCGATGTATCCGAAAGCGACCGTTACGATGGAAAACGGAAAACGGATCGTCATCGAGGGCATCGACGCCTCGCCGGAAAACGTGTACATTCAGTCCGCAACACTAAACGGCAAGCCGCTCCAGCACGCCTGGCTGCGCCACGAGAACTTGCGGAACGGCGCCGCATTGAAGTTCATGATGGGACCGAAGCCTTCAACTTGGGGCGAGACCGGTGTTCCACACTCGAACTCCGAACTGCGAGAATTGCGCCGCAAAGCCGCCAACTCCGCCGCGGTCCGCGGCGTTTGCATGTAATGCCGCCAAGCCCCGCTGCCGATGCGGATTCTGGCGTGGTGCGTGCTCGCGAATTATCGGCACTTCGTGCTTTAGCCGCGTGGTGACGGCGATCTGGCAGAAACCACAGCCATGATTTCCGTTTGTCCGAAGCGACTTTCCGCCCTGATTTTTCAAAAACCATCCTCCGGGACGGAACGGAGAATCACCGTGCTTAAACAACTCTCACGTTTCCGATATGGCAGCCTTTTTCGTTCGTTGCCACCAGGCGCAAGAGAGCAGGCTAAAAAAGCCGATGCCGAGACTGTTTAAAGTGGAAGGTTCAGGCACCGCCGCGATTCCACCACCTATGACTAACGTGTCTTGATGGATTGACGAAACGCCAAGGCTTGCACCGCTGGCAACATGCGTAGTCCCATTGCCGGAGATATCGCCTAACACATGCGTGCCACCGGCCACTTCAAACGTCGCTTCGGCAGCGGTAACAATGTTCAAATCACTCTTGTTGATGTTCGTAGTGCTCAGGATGGCCATTCCCGACTGGACGTCGATAAGTGTCGTGCCGCCAGCGCCAATTCCGCCGACAAACGCCAGCGTCCCGCCGGTTACGGTGGTGCCGCCGGAATAGCTTTCCAATGCGCTGAGCGTGAGCAGGCCGTTGCCGGTCTTGACGAGTCCGCCGCTGCCGCTGCCGTTGGCAATCACGCCGGATATTTTCGCGGCGTCGGTCGTCGAGTTGGGATTGTCATCGACTTGAACCGTGCGGATTTTGCCGTTGAGATTGATGCCGGTTTGAAAATCGACGAGGTTCGCGGCCGAGGTAGAGCTCAACATGAGAACACCCGCGATATTTGCGCCGGCGGCATCGGCCCAGTTGACGGCCGTAATGCCGGTGAACCTCACGTTCAACGGCCCGTTGCCGGCGGCAAAACCGCCGCCATTGGCGGTCCATTCCACGCGGTTGGCGCCGGCAGTCCCGAGATAGCGGCTAAAGGCGGTGATGCCGCTGTCGCCGCTCTGCAGAACGCCTCCATCGAGATTGATAATGCTGAAAACGGACAAGCTGGGCGAGGTAGCGACATTCACCTGCAGAGCGCCGGCCGAGATTGTGGTGAGGCCGCGATACGTATTGACGCCCGTCAGATAAGCGGTCCCCGCGCCGGTCTTGTTCAAGCCCGTGGAAGTTCCGCCGAGCTTGGCCCCGACCGTTCCGCCCCGGACGTCATAGGCCGTGTTGCCGGTCAGCGTACCCGTGCCGCTGACCGTGCCGCCGGTGATTTGGAACGCGCCGATCGATTTCGAGAGTCCGCCGATATTGAGCGTTCCACCGGTGATCGTGTAGCCGCAGTTCGGCAAGGATCCGGCGCTGTAGTTGAGGGTGCCGTTCTTGACGGTCAATCCGCCGGTATAGTCGCCGGTTCTCGAGTTGGTCAAGGTGAGCGTGCCGGCGCCGTCCTTCACGAGCGCGAGCGTGCCGCTGCCTCCCCAATTGTCGCGAAGCGCTCCGCCGTATGTGCAATCGACGGTATTTTTCACGACCAGCGTGCTGTTGCCGACGCCGGTTTCCCCCTCCGTGTTTTCGATGGCGCCGCCGGTGCCGGTCGCGACGATTCCCGCCACGGTGACGGTATTGCCGTAGAGCTCGAAATGGGCATCCCAGCCGCCGGCCATGGTCAATACCGTGGAAGACGGGAATTGATTCGGGTTTTGGGCGTTGACGAAGGCACTTCCGTCGGTGATGGTAAGGTTGCCGGGAACCGCGTAGCCCGAAGTTTTCGCCAGGACGAGGGTGCCGTTCACGACATTCGTATCGCCGGCATAGGTATTTCCGGAAGAGCCGTTCAACGTAAGCTTGTTTGAGCCGGCGAAAACCACCGCACCGGCGCCGCTGATGACCCCGCTGAAATTGTAGCTGGAGTTGGAAGCGTCGATCTCCAAGGTCGCGTTGTTGGTGATGTTCTGAGCGTCGAATCCCCAGTCGTTGGTGTTTTGCAGGACCAGTTTGCCCGCGGAGACCGTCGTACCGCCCCACCAATTGATGTTTCCGCCGGAGAGAGTCAACGTGCCCGTCCCTGCCTTGACCAGCGAGAGCCTGCCATTGCCCGAGGCGTTGTCGCGGATGCGGCCGTTGAAGAAGCAGTCGTCGGAATTGCCTACCGTGAGCGTGGCCGGACTGATGTTGTTTTCGCTGCTGGTGTTCTCGATGATGCCGTTTCCGGTATAGTCGGAAATACTGGCGACAGTCTGGCTGTGGCCATAGAGTTTGAACTCCTGGTTTCCGCCCGTGCTTTGCCAAATGAGGTTTGCCGCGGGGGAGAGCTGGTTGCTTCTCGAGAGCGCGACGATATAGGAGGCGTTTCCGCCGAGGATGAGGTCGCCCGGGATCGCATATCCCGCGGTTTTGTTCAGCGTCACATTCCCTCCCAGGATCGTCGTCGAACCGGTGTAGGAGTTTCCCGCGGCGCCGGAGATAGTCAGACTTCCCGAGCCGGTTTTCGTCAAGGAGCCGGTTCCGGTGACGGGGTAGCTGAAAGCGGCCGCGTTGCAGTCGATTTGGATGGTCTGCGCCGCCCCCGAGATCGAGACCGTTGGCGAAGGTGACGTTGTTTTTTGCCGTGGGGGAACCGAGGATCAGCGTTCCCATGATGTTGACGCCGGGGGTGGAGCCGAACGTCAGCGTGCGGTTGTCGTTGAAAATATTCACCGTGAGCGAGGACGCCGTCGTGGCGAAACCGCCGCCGTTGGCAGTCCAAAGAAAGGCGCTTCCGCCGGTTCCGAGCGCGCGGGTGAACGAGGTGAAGTTGCCCTGCAAGACTCCGCCATCGAGGCGGATGAAGTTCGATGCGGGTATTCCCGTCGTCAAATTCGCCTGCAATTGTCCGCCGCTGATCGTGGTCGTGCCCGTGTAGTTGTTCGAGCCGGTGAGGCTGAGCAGGCCGCTGCCGGTTTTGACGATGCCCGCCGCACCGGAAATACTCCCGGTCATGACGGCGTAATCGCCCGTCGAGGCGGGATTGTCATCGACTTCGATGGTGCGGTCGGCGCCGTTCAGATCGACGGGATTTCGGAGAGCAACGACATGAGTCGAGGTCGAGGAGCCGAACATCAGGGGACCGACGATCTTCGAACCGACGTCATCCGGGTCGGAACCCCAAACGAGCGTGCCAGGCGTGGCGCCGTTGCCGATATTCACCGTCAGGGCATTTGCGCCGGCGGCGAACCCGCCGCCGCCCGCCGCCCACTGGAATGTATTCCCTGTTGCGCCCAGATTCAAGGTGAACGAAGTCGCGGTGTTGTTTTGATAGACCCCGCCGTCGAGCACGATCAGGCTGGAGGAAGGAATTCCCTTGCCGATATCCGCCTGGAGTGCCCCGCGGTTGATCGTCGTGGTCCCCGAATAGGCATTCGTGCCGGAGAGAACGGTCGTTCCCTCGCCGTTGTGCGCCACGGAACCGTCGCCGCTGATGACGCCGCCGAAAGTCCCCGTGATCCCGACGGCGGGAATGAAAGCGAGCGTTCCGCCGCCCTGGAGCGATAGGGAACCGGTGAAATTGGAACTGCCGCCGCCGATCGAGACCGTTCCCGCGGAATTGACGACGATCGCGCCGCCGCCGAAGAACGCTCCGTTATAAGTAGGCGATGCTCCGCCGGTTGGGGCGATCGTCAGGCCGCCCGATCCGGCTTGCACGGTGATGTCTCCGCCGAAGATCGAGGCTCCCGTAAGTGTGAGCGTGCCGGCGCCCGTTTCGATCAGTCCGCCGGGCTTCGCGCCGCCGTAGATATTCAGCACGCCGCCGCCGTCGATGGCGCCCGCGATGACCGTGTTGCCTGCTCCATTGAATGTCAGATCGCTGACGATCGTATGCAATGCGCCGTTTACGGTCAGCGTTTTTCCGCTTGCGACGTTCCACGATTGCGGAGCGCCGACGTAGATTTGCGAGCCGAATGCGGCATCTTCGCTGTTCGTGATGCCGCCGGCCGTCACGGTCAGCGACCCGCCGTTGAAAGAGTACCCGGCCGAGTTGATCGTCAAGCCGTGAGCGATGACCGTGCCGCTCACGGTGACCGGTCCGCCGGTTCCGCCGAAGGTTGCGGCGGTTTCCTTATTTTCCCAAGCATAAGTGGTCCCGCCGGCATCGTTGTTCCAGTTGGTCCCGCCTTTCGACCAAGCGGCGCCGCCGCCTTTCCACGTAGCCGACGCCATTGCGCCCGTGTAAAAGACCGGCGTGTTGATCGCGACGATGTCGGCATGCATTTCGAGGTCGCCGTAGGGAACGTATTGGTAGCCGTTGTCGCCGGCGCCCGTTCCCCAACTATTCTTGATGACCCAATATCCGCCGGTAGGAATGCTCGCGTCGTCCTGATAGCCGACCAGCACCACGGCGTGATCGACGCCGCTTGCAGGCGGGCGGTAATTCGACTTCAGTTGCGAAACCGTGTCGTACAGATCGTTCGTCGATAATACGGCAGTCATCATCGGGCCGTACATTTTCAGGGCGTTTTGGATGTCTTGCCTGGAGGTTGTGTCGCTGATCACTTGATGAGCGCCTCCGACATGCTCCCGGTCATAGACCGTCGTGTCGGCGCCGATCAACATGCGGTCCTGCCAGCCCGTCGCCAAAGGCCAGAGACTGGTGGGACCGGGCGAGCCCCAATAATCGGGATTCGGATCGATCGGGCATTCCGTTTCGGAGACCAATCCATGGGTCACGGAGTAGAAAACGGATCCATCCCCCCAACCACCCCACGGGGACGGCCCGCAGTCCCACTCGACTTGCTGTTCCGAGCAGTCGAAACTGTAGGCGGGATCGTTGCGCGTAAGTTTGTATCTTGCCTCGAAGGACCCGACCCCCGAGAAGACCCAGCAGGTGCCGCCGTTTTGGTTTTTCACGGGCGAGTTCCAGTTCTGTCCGTTCACGTTTCGCCAATCGAAACCCTCCGCAGCGGCGCGAGTCTCCGTGGCAACGCCCGACAGAAAAACGGCGATTGCGCAAAACGCCTCCAGCACTCGAACTGAACCATTACTCATGATCGAAAAACTCCCTTGTCTGTGCCAAACTCGGATGAAGCTAGTTTTTTAAGCCGCACGGCAATCGCCTTGTGTGGCAACACGCCGATGCCTGTCTCTTGCAACCAGAGAACTCGCGTTACGTTTGCGAACGAAACCGACTCACACGCGCAATTCAACAATCTTGAAACACGGCTGACGGCCCACCCTGGCGGGATCGCACGCGAAGTGCAAAAGCCATTCTGGACAAGACTCGCCACAACCGATGTAGATTCGATCGATTCGACCGAAATCACCTGCCTAGCAGCAACAATCCGTCTTGAGAACCGAGAAAACGTTGCCTCACATCGTATGGAGAACACGCCCGCTTCCCCGCGACGCTGCAACCCATTCTACACCAAGTCGTTTTCGTGTCAAGAGATAATGCGCGAGGGCTGCACAACATAAATAGTAGTCCTCGCTACCAGTTGGGAGACGTTTTCAGTATCCAGAGTTTCGCTTTGTGACGATAGGCGATCTGCTCGGCGATTTGGCCCGCCGTCGCCGCGAGATAATCGTTCACGAAAGCGTCGGGCGTCCGGATCCGGCACGGCGAATTCACGACCGACCGCCAAAATTGCGCGACATCCTGACGGAGTTTGTCGAAGTTCAAGGCCGCCGCGCGCGACGCCGCTTTGCGCTCCACAAGGCCGTAGGGAATCACCAGCCGCATCTTTCCTCCGATTCAACAAAGGATTTGATGGACGCGGTTGATTTCAGGAGTTGTCTTGATCCGGAGTCTTAACGTGAAAAATGTGCAGCAGGCGATGCACAACGGGCGTCAGAAACATGGCGATCACCAGCATGTACAGGGCCTGACCCGCCAGGGCGTCGACGACGGCAAACAGCTTGCCGCCGGCGGTTTGCAGGTGGGTAATCGGCCCGTTGCCGGTCATTACCATCGCCGCATCGGTGACGGCGTCCAGCCAACTCACGCCCTCGAAGCTGCGATAACCGATGCCCCCCAGGACGACGAGCAAAAGATCGATCACGACGGCGACGCCGAAAAACTTCGCCATTCGCAGCAAAAACAGCGATCTTGCGAGCAACGGTTCGTGAAATCTCTCGAACATGGTTGTGGGCGCTCTTCGGGTTGCAGTTCCGCGGGCATAGTACCTAATTCACGCCTTTTCTTGTTTGTGGCTTGCGAGATTTTGGTTTGGATTTCGGGCCGGGTTTTTGCGGCTTCAAGACTCGGCCGGCAAGCCTTTCCAAACGATCCAAAAACGTCGAACTGCTCAACGGCCGACCCGTGCGGCCGCGTTCTCGCAAATCGCGAAACTCTTCTTCCCGCAGCGCACTCCGCAAAAAGGCTTTCCAGTCGGCCATCAATTCCAAATACGCAGCATACTCCACGTCGTTGAAAAACGTCCGTTGTCGGCGATTGCCGCGCTGCTTGATGTGGTGGGGCAAACCGGGAATCACCAACCGTGCCCATCTTGCCACGCCCGGAAATTACCAGTTTCCTACGCTTTTGTCAATATTATAGGAGCTGTGTCCTTGCGCTGCGTGAAGCTTGGGAAAGGAGGATCGATATAGGATAGATCAAGACACTTTTCTTTGGAGCCTTGCGGGTAGTCAAGTCCGTCCGGGAGAGTTTGGCCAACAGCCGGAAATGAGTCTTGCGTGGTGTCGTGGCAAGCCGGCCTGTGAAGTCGCCAACCGCCCGTGCCGCCTTGAACCGAGGATTCGCAAACGACGCCGACACGGTTGCAAACTCATGCAAAACCCCCGAGAGACTCTTCACGCCGAGTTGCGTAACCACTGTACCTAAAACAAGTTCCGACACGACAGTGCCATTCGGGACAGGCACATCGCTGCAAACCATTTTTCACGGGATTTCCGGTACTCGGCTCCGAGGGGCAGTCCCTCTTTTTCAACAGGCTGCTCAACGCGACTGTTCATGGGATTGCCATTTATGTCAGCTTGCCTTGGCATAAATGCTATTTTAAAAAAAGGATTTTCCGGAGGCAAAGCTATTGCATTCTGGGAAATGGCAGATATAAAAGAACGCCATTAACTAACTTTTCCTTTTAGGGGAATATTTATGGCCTGCATCCTGCCTGATCGTTTCAGGTTTGATATTGAATTTTTCCGCAAATGCAACCTTCCAGCAACACCACTCTAGCGAGTGGCCATTAACCAATGAGTCATTCAATGGATTTCTGCAAAAAAAACTGCCGATCGACAACTCGACACCAAAAAATTTCTGCTACAATTTTTCGCGTCTCCAATCGAAAAATGCAGCATAAAAAGTTGGGATTGGAAATGCTCGAAGACCGACGGATGTTGAGTACGATCTTCTCGGAACCATTGGACTCCGATCCCGGCTGGACGACCAGTGGCCAATGGGCGTTCGGCCATCCTACCGGCGGCGGCGGCAGCAGCGGCGGCGGCGGGGCACATGGCAAACCCGATCCGAGCGACGGGTACACCGGCTTAAATGTCTATGGAGTCAATCTCGCCGGCAATTATAGCCCAACGGGGGGCAATACCTATTATGTCACGACAACCGCCATCAACTGCGCTAATTTCACGAATGTGACCTTGAATTTCGCCCGCGTGTTGAACACCGATTGTCAAACCTGCGCCTTTGCGACTATCGAGGTGTCCAATAATGGAACAACTTGGAACAACGTCTATGCCAATCCCTCGGATCCTGACGTCGTAGCCGATAGCACTTGGCAACTCATGCACTACAATATCGGCTTATATGCCAACAATCAAGCGACGGTTTATATTCGCTGGGGATACAAGGTTGCTTCAAATGCGTATCTTTTTTCCGGCTGGAACATCGACGATATCACTTTGAAGGGTGATCCGTCTGTGCGCACAGCGTCTTGGGATGGTGGCGGAGGGGATAACAAGTGGAGCACGGCGGCGAACTGGGCCGGTGACATGGCCCCGGCAGCAGGCGACCATTTGGTGTTTCCCGCCGGTGCGGCACAATTGGAGAATAGCAATGATTTTCCCGCCGACATCCGGTTCGGTTCGATTATCGTCTCCGGCGGAAACTATCACATCCTGAATAATGCCGTCAAATCCGCCACGCTCGAAGTACAGGGCGATGCCACGCTTTCGACCAATTCGATTGTCTGCGATACGCTCTCGATCGGATCGTTTTCGACGACTGCCGTCGCCGGCGTTTCGGATGCCACGGTGCCGTCCGCAATTGAGCAGCAATCTATGAGATCCGCATTCCAGATGACGACGGCTTTGGAAAACGCAGCGACTACCTCCGCCGCGATCGGCAGCGCGGACGTCGCGGAGCGGTTACTTGCAAGCGAGTTGAAGTTGGAGTTCATGCCGGAATTTCCCGCAGTTGCCAATCCGTTCGCGGCCGAACATCAGTCGCCGGCTCTCGATGCCATAGCGGACTCATCGCAAATGCTTCCAGACTCGTTAATCGCGACCATCGCAAGAGAATCGCAACAAACGGAGCAACGGAACGGCGAGAAATTATTGCTCCAACCACTACTGGAAAGACCTTTCACATGGGTGTCTGATGCCGTGTTTTGCATTGCGGCGAGAAGCGATGTCTTCCCTACGAAGCCATCCGAGCTGACTGACCTCCTGCGAGATTCCATTCCGGGAAAACAGATCGAATTCTCAGCGAAGACAAAGGCGCATTTGTCCGCTCGATTAGTTGAAGGGCAAAGCATCCACAATCTAGCCATCCAATCGCTCATGCAGGAATTTCACAATTTCTCGGCGATGGAGCAGGAAGAAACCGGCCTTCTCGCCCGCAAGCGATTCGGCAAGCAGGACGAGCCTCCCGCGAAGGGTGTTGATGATTCCATTTTGCATTTGGTTGCTGCAATGGATTGATTGCGGGCTGAGCGATCAAACCAATCTCCATCCGGATGGGCGCCGCGAGAGTCGCTTCCCGAAAAAATGCAATCCTTCAATTAGAACGGCTGCTTTTCATTGCGGCGGCAATTTGCTCGCCCGAGATATCGAGTTGTGCTTCTTTCCGAGGTTCATTTTCTTCCAAAACGTGCAGATTTCCCGCGGCGTCCATGATTAAGACGCTTGCGAGTCCGCTGAGATGGTGTCGGCCGGGCAGATGGTTGCGTTCATGGCAGTCGATCAAAGTCAGATCCGTGACGAAATCGATTTTCTGGGGCGCGACCGGTTTCCGCGGGGAGGAAAACAACATGGAAAAGTCGTCGTCCCTTGGGGCCGGCAGATCGACCGGCGGATCGTAATCGTGATCATAGAAATTCATGGTTTGCCCCCGTTCGACCTTGAACGCGCAGGATTGATACTCGCCTGTCGGCATATCAAAATTCTTTATGTTTACCAGCACGTAACTCCGCGGGGCATTCACCGCTCTTGGCTCGATCGTGGCGGCCGGCGGCACGGTAACGGTTGGGCTTGGCTTGCTCCAAGAAGTATCCATGAACGGCGTTTTAGCCGAACCGGCGTGAAGGAGGTATTTTTCGGGAACATTCCAATTCGGATTTCGCAAAACCAGTTTGATGCGGTAGCGGTAATTCTTCCCCGGTTGAACGTCGTAATCGATGTAGCGCATGAATAAAATATCCGGCATCTTTGCGTCTTGATTCGCGGCAGAATTTCCTTGTCGGCGCTGTAGAGCTGCCGCCTTATCGTTATCGCGGTCGAAGGAATCGTCGTCTGCAGACGCGGAATCCGGCGGCTGAGCCTCGTTGGCTTTTAGGAGGTCCGCTGCATGTCGCGAAATTCGTGGATGGCCGACGTTTTCTTTCCAGGCGCCATGAACCAACGGGCCAAGCGGAAAGACGAAGCTTAGATCCTTGCGAGGCGGGGGGAAATATTTCCGGTCCACAAGATCGTTGCTTACGCAAGGCCAATTGTTTTTCACATCGTACATTCGCCGAACGGGACGCGGTTTCCACGAAAGTTCGCCATCGTCCGAATCGCCATGAACTTCCGCCCGTTCGACTTGAAAATTTTGATAATCGGGAGAATCGAGTTCCGAATTGCGATATTGCGATCCTCCAAACGCGGATTCGAATGCATCAGCTTGTTGTCGATATTCGATAATCGCCGTCACGACAATCCAACGATATCCTTGCTTTCTCTCCTTGCGTTGCGAAAGATCGTTGCCGCCATTGGTTTGAGGATCGATCTTTTCGGCGGCCGAAAGCACGGAGAATGCGCCAGATCCCGCCGAGGGCGCAAGGACTGAGCGGGGTAAAGCCGAGGTTCCGCGCGTAAGCGATAATCCCATAGCGGACGAAACCAAGCTTCGGTCCGATATGGCTCATCTGAGAGAGGAAGCATCATCTGCCGTGCAAGTTCATCGTATTGTTTGCTCTTCCAAGTGCAGGGAGGTTCTTTATCGATTCTCAGTCTCGTCAACTCGACTGCCCCCAGCAGTTGGGTTGGGGTTTTCGTGAATGTTTTGCGATTGAATGAATGGTAAAGGCACTGAAGAAGGAAGATCAAAGACAAGAACACCGAGATGTAACAGACCCATTGAAGAAATAGATCCAACAATTCCAGGTTGCGAAATTTGTTTGGATAGATCATGACTAGTCCTCCAATTGCTGCGAGAGACCAGCATCCAATACAAACTATTGAGGAGCAAATTACGTGCCTAAAGCGCTGATTGCGGCATATTTTCCGTAAGATTATGCGACGCAAAGGCTTAAGGATGCGGCACACAAGATTCTTGCCGAAAAAACATGTCTTATCTGGATACATACCCCACGTTCGATGCACTACTTTGTTCAAGCGGAGAGAAACTGCTTCCCGGTGGAGTGAAAGAACCATGCAAGGGATCCGGATGGCGCACTTCGCTGAAAAACCTCGGTATTAGAGAAATTGGGAATATTGCCGGATTATTACGGATATTCTTTAGGAAATCCGGTTTTCCCCTCCAAGTCGATTTACTCATTAATCCCAGAATCCCGATTATATAGATGGACGTCAATGAATTGTACGCCACTCCGGTCACGGGTTCTCAGCATCTTTTACCGAATTTCGAACGGAATCGAATCATGGGCAAAGCCATAAAAATCATTGCATTTCCCATCGCCTTTATCCTCATGATTTCCGCCCCATCACTCTGGGGACAAGGCTACGGAACCGATACGCAAAATGTCCTCACACCGGCCGCAGGCGGCATGGCGGGCGTAAGCGTCGCCCGGCCGCAAGATGTGCCTTCGGCGATCTTTGGGAATCCTGCCAGTTTGGCGCAGTTTCAAGGCACGCAGTTCTGCATGGGCGGCGCCTGGGTCGAAGGATATCCCACGATCACGAACAACGGATCGCTCAACCAACTCAATCCCGGCCAGCCTTTCAGCGTAACCTCGCGGACGCAAGGTTTTGCCGTTCCGGCTATCGGCGTTACCCAGGATCTGCGCACGCGTGGCATCCCCGGCACGTTCGGATTAGGGCTGTCGGGACTCAGCGGCTTGGGCGCGGAGTATCGCGGCCGAGTTCCCGAAAATGATCCTTTTAATAATTTGAGCAACGAATACATGGTGCTTGGCATAAACGCCGGCGCAGGCTTCGAATTGACCGATCGTTTGTCGGTGGGAGCGTCGATGACTTTAGGTTCCGGTTTCGAACAACTGGGATTTACCGGCCCGATCGTAAGCTCGGCGATGGTGAACGCTTATGCCCTCCGCGGTTCGGTCGGCGCCAATTACGAACTCAACGACTGCAACACCGTGGGCGCCTATTATCAATCGAAGATGAATTTCAACTATCCTCTGGCTATTCGCGTTGGAGGAGTTTATCACGATTTGCGGATCGACCAACCCGACACCTTCGGCTTTGGCTGGGCGAACCGCAGCTTGATGAACGGCGACCTTCTGCTAGCAGCTGACGTTTATTACAAACTATGGGACAATGCGGCTCTGTACCAGGACGTCTTCGTCAATCAATGGGCGCTGGCCGTGGGGGCGCAGTTGACCCGCGGACAAAATAAATTCCGGCTCGGGTATTCGTACAACAGCAACCCGCTGGATCACAACGTCGGCACATCGCTCGATGGATTCCCGATCGCCCAAGACCAACTGCGATTGTTTCAGGCGGCAAGTTTGGCGACGATCACCCAACACCGCATCTCGGGCGGCATCGGCCGCTCGAATTTCCTCGTGCCAAATCTCGATCTGGACCTATTCGCCGGCGGTCTCTTTCCCGCTACCGATCAGTTCGGCAATAACGGCGTCTCCGTTGCCGCCTACTACATCGGCCTTGGTCTTACTTGGAAATATGGACCTTGTTGCACGAAATCGGAGTAGCATCCGCTGTGGGAGGATTCACCGCATAAGCTGCTTCACTTGTTTTTCGATTCAATCGCCCGCAGTTTGGATTCCAACTGCCGCTTGAGAGGCGGCGGCAATCGATCCGGTTTCAGGGCATCGCGATAAATCGCCGCGGCTGACGAAAAATCATGTTGTTTTTCGAAAATCCCGCCAAGTAAAAATGAGGCGTCCAGATTCGCCGGCTCGCGTTGGAGCAACTGTTGCAACAAGGGGATTGCTTCATTGGATTTTCCTTTTTGATGCAGGAAAAAGGCTAAAGAGAGGGAATATTTCGACTCCCGGGGGGCTAACAGGTGCGCCTTTCGGCCCCACGCGATCGCCTCGTCCAGGTTCTTTTCAGCGACGATCACGCTGAGGTTGTAGGCCGCGGCGGCCATGCGCGGATCGGCTTTCAGCGCGGCGCGGAGCGATTGTTCGGCATCCGCCAATTGGCCTTGCTCGCCGCGCAACAATCCCAGATTGAAGTTGGCCGCCGCATTGGCCGGGTCCAATTTCAGGGCGCGGCGCAGGCATTCCTCCGCTTTATCGTTCTGCCCGAGGTTGCTGTAGGCCATCGAGGCATTCACCAGGGGGCCGATCTGCCGCGGTTCGAGTTTCATTGCCGTGTCGAAGCAATTTACCGCCGCGGAGAAGTTGCGGCTTTCCATGTAAAAGTTGCCCAGGTTGGCATGGGAAGCCCAATCATCCGGTCGTGCGCGCATCGCCGTTACGAATTCAAGGTTCGCTTTCTCCAGGTTCGCCCGGTCGCTCTGATTCGGCAGCGATTGCGGCGGCAGCGCGGCCAGCGACATCGCTGTGCGAATTCGCACCAGTCGTACCGGATCGGCGGTGGCTCCCAATAAGGCATTAACCACCTCGGGCGTCAAGTGACCGCCCAAGGCCGACGCCGCGCTCGATCGCACCAGCGGCGACGCGTCCTTCAGCCGTTCCACCAGGACCGGCCATTTCTTCTCGTCATCGCATCCGCCGAGCAGCCGCAAGAGCGAATTTCTATACACCTGATCGCCATCCTTTTGGAGATCGGCCAGCATTTCGGGCAAACGGTCCCAGTGCCGCTTGCGGGCGGCATCGATCAGCGCCGCCCGCCGCAAGGTTTCCGTTTGGAAGTCTTTCTTGTACCAATCACGAACCCATTTTTCCGACCAGCCCGCGTCGTGGTCGGCATGGCACAAGTTGCAGGCATTGGGGGAATTGAAGGCCAGCGTGGCGGCCGGCATGGGCGGTCGCATCGAATGATCGGTGCGGCCCATCGCGGCAAAACGCGTCAACGGCATGTGGCAGGCGACGCATTCGTTGCCCTTGCTGCCGGCCGGATGATGGCCGTGCGCGACGGGGTCCTTCACAAGATGCTCGTGACACGGCAGGCATGCCTGGTTGGACTGTTCGCCGGAAAAGCGCATGCGGCCGCTAGGCGTGTGGCAGTGGTTGCAGTCGAGCTTGCCCGATTTGAGGCAGGGGCTCGCCATCCACGACGTGAAAGTGTAATTCTCGCCCAGGTCGCGGCCGTCCGGATAAAAGTCGGCGTGTTCCCAGGTGATCAGATCGAAATGATCGAAGAATTTATCGCCCGGCAGAAAACTTAAAGACAGCGGGACGAGTTTCGCATGGCAGGTGGCGCACATGTCGTTCATCTGGTCGGTGGAAAACCGCTTGGTGCTGATGATCCTGATGTCTTTTCGTTTTGGGTTTACCGAGTCTTCCTCCATCGCGCGCACGTGCTCCTTTGCCGGGCCGTGGCACGATTCGCAACTGATGCCCGGTTCGGACCAGGTGGTGTGGTAGGTGTCGGTTGCCAGATCGTAGTTCGTCGCGAGTTCCGTCACGTGACAGTTGAAGCAGGTGGTGTTGAAGGCATACATGCGGTCGGTCCAATCGAGCGCTTCGTCGCGGCGGTCGGGAAAATGGCGCACGCCGCTGGCCGCCATGTCATACCATGTCTTCTTATGCACGTCGTAGGCAAGGGGCAACACTTGCAGGCGGCCGCGTGCTAGCGGCGTCAGAAAATAATAGACATTCTTGCCGCCCATGACGTGCGCGATGGGATATTTGCGTTCGCCGCCGGGGCCGTTTGCGTTCACATAGCCCGATGCGCCGTCGATTTCCGCTCGATATCGGTTCTTGCCGATCGTTACGTCGCCGGTCTGCGGCGTGAGGTGCGCTTCGGCGAATTTGGCCGAATACGGCTGCATCGCCAGACCGTGCCAGGAAGTGGACCAGAGCTTATAGAACTCCGTATGGCAATCCTGACAAGATTTCGACCCCACGAAAACCTGCTTTGCGGGGTCCGCTTGCCGATCCGGCTTCGCGGACGCGCGCGACGCCTTCGAATCGATGCCGACGAACAAACGGCCGTCGGTCTTCCAAGGATCGCCCCCGCCATTTTTACCCTGGAGCACTTTGTGAAAGCCGTCCACGGCGTAATGTTCGGCGAGGTCGCCGGTTCGTTCGAGGCACTGGAAAAGATAGTCTCGTTCGGCATCGATATCCGGTGCAGTCACATGCGTGACCTGGCCCGTCGTGCGGCTGAGGCCGACGCGCTCGTCGTAAATCGCGGAGCCGAGCCAGACCGGCCGGTTATCGTCGGCCGTTTCGGGCGCACGCCAAAACCGCACGTGGTGGCGATGCCGCGGATTATCGCCCACGGGCTGCTCGAAGGCGAGGTCCTCCTTCCGGCCGAAGAGGAACAAGCTGCTCACCGGCGCTTCGTCGTACGGTCTTTTGAGAACCGAAGCCTCGGCAATCTCCAAACAACTTCGCAGCGTAAGCGGATTGGCGGGATACCAATGGGCGGCGATCATGACGGACTTCAATTGGTTTTCCGTGCCGATGAGAGCCACGTTCAATGGATCGCCCGGGATGCCGTCCGCGGTTTGTGTGACGTTCGGCACGTCATTGAACGTCGGATGATGGTGCGCATAGCGCGTCCAAACCGCGGGAAGGACGACGTAGGCCACGAGTAGATAGACGAGAAGCAGGGATGCCAGCAACACGGACGCTCGATTCCCGAGACGGCGAAGGCGAGACGGAGGTGGCGATGCTTGAGAAGAAGATTGGGTTTTCATCGGATGCTCAGCTTGTCTCATTCGTGGCGACCGGGGTAATACGAGCGATAAAATCGTTTGTCCGCGTTCATTGCATGGTAACCGATAAGAAAATATCGCTCAACCACCCGCCGAAGCCGCAACTGCTCGGACGAACTGCGCGGCGCATGTTTCGTCTCCAACATAAGTCCGCGGGCCGCTCTCCACGAAAGCGGCCCGCGAAATGATAATCGAAAATGCCTGAAATGGCGAGACTGCTGGAGCTAATTCCCCGTGGGCAACGGGATGTGGATGCCTTCTTTCTCCAGGCTTTTTCGAATGTACTGGAACTTTTCGTAATTCGAGAGTGTAATCGGGCCGGTATAACCCTCGCTCTGCATCTTGCGAGGGGGATATTTGACGTAAGTCTTCATCAGTTTCTCGGTTTCCTGGCTGATTGTGACCATGGTCCACGTGTGCTCCGTGTAGTTGTTCATGAAAATGTCGTAGCGTTCCTGCGGGTCTTGCCAAAGGTCGAAAACCTGAGGAACAATGGCGACATACTTCTCGGCGCCTTTCCAACCGAGATTGGAGTCCACGGCGAGTCCGCCGGTTTGCTGCCCGTCGTCGCCGCGCAGGTTGAACACCGCCTTGTAGTTTCCGACGCGGACCGCACCCGGCGACAGCTCGTTCTCGGTGAAGTAGAACCAGGCGTTGCGTCCGCACTTGCCGGTGCCGAAAAGAACCGGCGTCATATCGTAGCTGTCGAAGATGATGGGCCTTCCCTCGCGGTCCTTCTCCGGCAATTTCACTCCGGCCAGCGCGGCGAAGGTGGCCATGTAGTCCAAGCCGCCGAGAATATCGTAGTTCCTCGTGCCGGCCTTGATTTTTGGGCCCCAGGCGATGGCCGGGACGCGGTTGCCGCCCTCGCGGACCGTGCCCTTGGTGCCGCGGAAGGGTGTATAGCCTGCGTCGGGATAGACATCCTGCCAAGCGCCGTTATCCGTCGTCCAGAAGACATAAGTATTCTTGTCGAGGCCGAGTTCACGGACCTTGTCCACGATCCTGCCGATGCGTGCATCGTTCTCCACTACCGAGTCGGCGTATTTGCTTTTGGACATCGATTTGTGGATGAAATCGGGATGCGGCATGTTCGGTTGATGGACCTTCATGAAATTGATGCTCATAAAGAACGGGCTATCCGATTTTGCGGCGTTTGCGAGATACTCGATCGACGCCTTTTCGACGTACTCGTCGAAAAACGGAATTCCGACCACCCCCTTTTCGGGTGTGTTTACATATTGGCCGTTGATCTTGAATTCTTCCACGGCTTTCCCGCCTGCCTTGCCGGACAATGCGCCTTTGGTCACCCTATTGAACATCGCCCGCAATTCCGGGCTCATATCCGGAAACCAAGTCGGATCGCCGTAGGTGTAGGCATTAAGATGATAGAGGCCGCAGTATTTCATCTCGTCGTAACCTTGGGCGATGGGCAGAGCGTAATCGGCCTCACCCAAATGCCACTTGCCGGTGAAGAACGTTTTATAACCGACCTGTTTCAGCACGGAAGCGACGGTCCATTCCGCCGCCGGCAATCCGCCGCCCTGACCCTGAAACGCCACGGTGGTCATGCCGCTGCGATTGGGGATGCGGCCGGTTTGCACGGCACAGCGCCCCGGCGTGCAACTCGGCTGCGCGTAGAACGAGAAAAATGTCATTCCCTCCGCCGAGAGACGATCGAGGTTGGGCGTGGGCATTCCGCGCCCCGGGCCGCCGCCATAGGCTCCCGAATCACCGTAACCAAAGTCATCGGAGAGAATCAGGATAATGTTGGGTTTTTCGGCTGCTCGAGTTGCAGCGATGACGCCCAATAGTACGGTAAAAGCGGCCAGAACCGCCGGACCAAAAACGAGCAGACTTCTTTGTTTCATGATTTCACTCCTATTGGCATCGAGTGGTTTGGCCGGCCGGTGATTTCAAAATTCGACCGGCATGAGTGCGTCCTTTCAATTCACGGTCATCCTTTTGAGGGACCAGTCATTGGTCTCGGTTCCGGATATTCATACCTGCCGCTCATTCGCTTGCGCGGTTGTTCCGTTGTCCCTCTTCCTCAAGCTTCTTGATGTCGGCGGGTGACAATTTCGGCCGATCCAGTTTTATGGTTAACTTGTCGAGCTTCGCGGTGAGCGCGAACGGGCACTGGTAATCTTCGTCGCAGACGGGTGTGCCGGTGTCGGAGCCGATATCGAAAGACTCGTCCCATTGGAGGATGATCGGCAGCGTGCGCTCCATCGTCTGTTTGGCCACCTCTTTACCGTCCACCTTGAGCGTGCCCGCGCCACTGCGGCCGATGCCGCTGAGATTGTTAAAGGCCAAGGTGCCCGCGCCTATGCCTTCATATTTGAAGTCGAATTCGACGGTGTGCTTGCCGGGCGTGAGTGGTTCGGAAGCTTCCCAGCGGATGCGTTTCGCGTCCACCAGGTTCCAAAGGAACACGGGTTTGCCCTTCAGCAGGTAGAAACCGTAGCCGCCGAATCGGCCGCCGGACGTCAGGATCATCCCCTCGGCATCTCCTGGGGCACTTCGATGTCCGCAGTAATCGTATAGGAGCAGTTGAGCAGCAGCGGAGAGTCGCCTTGTGGAAGGCCGGTCATGGATTTGGTATAAACGAATTCGCTTCGCCCGGCAGTGAGATTGGGCCGCGGTTGAACGAGTCGCGTCGCCACGGAAGCATCCAGCGGCAGCACTTCGTATTTGTGCGCTTCCGTCGCGAACAATGCTTTCATCTCCTTTAGCTTTTCAGGATACTTGGCCGCGACGTCGTCGTCCTGCGTCCAGTCCTTGGTCAGGTCGTAAAGCTCCCAGGTGCAATTGTTGAACGGGTCCGGGTTGACGGCGCTGAAAACCTCCCAGGGCGGGCGGACGACCTTTGTGCTGGCGATCCAGCCTTCATGATAGATCGCATGATCGCCCATCATTTCGAAATATTGCGTTTTGTGCCGGGAAGGGGCCTTCGCGTTGGCCACGTCGAACGTGTAAGCAAAGCTCGTCCCCTCGACGGGAGCCTGCTCGATGCCATCCACGTACTCGGGCGCCGGAATACCGCAGACTTCCAACAAAGTCGGCATGACGTCAATAATGTGATGGAACTGCGACCGTATCCCGCCCGCGTCCTTGATCTGACCGGGCCAGGAAACGCACATACCCTGGCGGATACCGCCAAAGTGCGACGCGATTTGCTTGGTCCAACTGAACGGCGTATCGAACGCCCAGGTCCAGGGCACGGCCATGTGGTTGTACGTTCGGTCCGAACCCCAGGCATCGTAGAAATACTTCAATTGGTCCGCGACCGGAAATTGAACGCCGTTGAACTGTGCGACCTCGTTCGGCGTGCCGATAAGGGTCCCTTCGGCGCTGGAGCCATTGTCGCCGCTGATATAGATGACGAGCGTGTTGTCCAATTTGCCCATGTCCTCGACGGCCTGAATCACCCGTCCGATCTCGTGGTCGGTGTAGGCCAAATATGCGGCATAAACGTCCACTTGCCGGATGAACAATTTCTTCTCGTCGGCCGTGCATTGATCCCAGTCTTTCAACAGGCCTTTTGGCCACGGGGTCATCTTCGCGTCTTGCGGAATCACGCCAAGGCGTTTCTGATTGGCAAAGATCGTTTCGCGCAGTTTGTTCCAACCCTCGTCAAATAAATGCATGTCGCTGATCTTCTTGATCCACTCCGGCGTGGCGTGGTGCGGTGCGTGCGTACCGCCGGGCACATAATAGCAGAAGAACGGTTTCGCGGGATCGATCTGATTGATGCGGTTGAGCCAATCGATGGCGTCATCGGCCTGCGCGGTGGTAAGGTTCCAGCCGGGATGGCCCACATAGGGATAGATTTGCGTTGTATTTCGGAACAGGTTCGGCTCCCACTGGCTGGTGTCGCCGCCGACAAAGCCGTAAAAATACTCGAAGCCCATGCCGATGGGCCACTGGTCGAACGGTCCGACCTGGCTGGCGGTAAACGTCGGCGTGTTGTGGTCCTTGCCGAACCATGAGGTTGCAAAGCCATTATCCAAAAGAATCCGGCCGATCGTCGCCTTGTCCTTCGGAATGATGCTGTTGTATCCGGGAAAGCCGGTGGCCTGTTCCGAGACCACGCCGAAGCCGGCCGAGTGATGGTTGCGGCCGGTGATCGAGCGCCGCGCGGGTCGGCGAGCAGAGCGCCGTCGAATGGAAACACGTGTAGCGGAGGCCCGACTTTGCGATCCGGTCGAGAGCGGGCGTAGGGATCACGCCGCCGAATGTGCTAGGTGCACTGAACCCGACGTCATCGGTCATGATTAAAAGGATGTTGGGCGCCTTCTTGGGCGGCACGACGCGCGGCGGCCACCACGCTTTCGATTGCAGGGCGTTCTCTCCCATCACACCCCCGAATTTCGGGTCGGGCGGCGGAAGTTGTTTACCGCTGATCGTCGTGGTGGCGTTAGGCGACCCCGGCTCACCCGTGATTTGTGCGGCCTGCATCTGCGACACCTGGGTGTTATTGCCCGTAGTTTGGTTTTGCCGTAATCGCCGCAGCATTTGGGCCGGCATGGCGGATACGATACTAAGCAACACAACCGCCGCCAGAGCAACCGCAATCGACGTGCAGTGGTTTCGGCTCCAATAAACGAATTTCTGGATTTTCATGGAAAGTTCCTTTTACGCAAGAGCAGTTAATCATTTCATTATTTCGCAGCACTGGTATCGCGTTGGGGGTAACGGAGAACCGAAGACAAAATCCGCCAAAATCAGGCAACCGAAATCATCAGCACATAGAATTCCATAATCAATCATTTTCTTCTCGTTCATCTTGGGCTTTCGGTAGTTGTTCTTATAATCTCGCAATTTCGGTGATACACGGACAATCCATCGCAGAAAGCATTTCTGGATTTTTGACCGTTATGACCGAGACGCCGAAGATCCGTTCGCTTCACCCATACTATGCTGCTTCCGAAATCCACTTTTGGTGGTCTGGTTCGACTTGCATTTGAAATACGAAATCAATTTGTCGCGAGCAACGCCGCATTGAAAAGCAAGCTGTTCGAAAAAAACTTTACGAGACGGAAAATTATTGCACGACCAGGGAGAAAGTCAATTGTGAAGCTGAGGAAGCAACTTCACCCTTGATTCCCAAACGCCCCCCCGAGATACTATTAGACAACCGTGCCTAACTCTCGGCGATCCAAAACGACCAAGCTCGAACTGCTTGCGAAGAATTGGAATCAAGGCATTAACCGAAGACAGGATTCCCCTGGGATACGAAGTATTCGCCGGGAATCGCCACGACTCGACGACGGTGGAAGAAATTGTCGCCGCGAGAGAGATAAGGCGATGCACGAGCGGTTCCAGGAGCGATTGGAAAAAGCCCTCCGGCAGATGCAGTCCTCGGTCGAGAACGGCCGTTTGAAAGATGAAAGCGTGGCCAATCGACAGCTGGGACGGCTGGAGGAACTGGCCAAGATCAAAAGCGGCGATGTGGTATGACCGACCCTAAACTCGCAAGGCGGCCACAACGGCACAGTCCGCTTGCGGTGCGTCACCGAGCCGGACCAAGCCCAAAAAGTCCTCCTCCACCGCCTCGGCATAACCCTCCCCCGCCGCCTCTGCCGCATCAATGAGGTGATCCCAATGTAGTGGAAAAAACGGCCAGAAAATGAGCGTAAGTCCTTATTTAGTTTCTGTTGCGGAAACCTTTTTTACTAAAAAATGGAGATAGGGCTTGGCAAGAAAAGACGCATCTTTATCCTATGGGATACAACAACAACCCAGGAGGAATAAAGATGCGTCGGAAATGCGAAGCGGTGTTGTGTTTCGAGTTCAACCTGCCGAAGGGGCCCAAGCCGGTATTGGAATATTGTGAGGACTATGTGGCGATCAGTCAAGTGCTGGACGCGAACCCGGAGATTTTGGACGCCTTTCACGAGGACGTGAAGAAACTCTCCGCGGGCGGTCGCCGCGGGCGAAAGGGGGATTACACCTCGGAGAACCTCCTGCGGGCGTTGATCGTGCAGAGCGTCGAGGGGCTCTCCTTGCGGAAGACGATAGTCAAAATCGGCACCACGCCCTTTTTGCAGGACTTCTTGCGGCTGCGAAAGAAGGTGGCGATGGATCATACCTTTTTGGACAAGTGCCGGTTGGCGATCCGCCCGGCGACGCAGCGGAAGATCAACGAAATCACGGCCCAGTATGCGATTCGCATCGGGGCCGTCGATCCGACGGTGATTCGCGCCGACACCACCGTGGTGGATGCCGACATCCACTATCCCACCGATTCCTCGCTGCTTTGGGACGTCTGGCGGGTGGCGGCGCGAATGCTGGCCGACGCCCGCGGGCTCGATCCGGCATTGAGCGACATCCGCTTTCACACCCTTAAAATCAAGGGTTTGCACCTCTTCATCACCCGCTACGGCAAGAGCACTTCGGCCAAACGCCAGCGGGCAGTGAAGGAGTGTCCAATGAGGAATTGGCTGCCGTCAAACTTCGCACGGCAAATTTTCACGGCGACTGGAATTATTGTATCCTCCCCAAACAACGAAAAAATTAGTCAACTTATTGTGACGCGGCACCTTAGAACGAGTTGCCTCACGGCATTCCCGCCAGCCTTGCCTCGATCATTTTTTCATTTTCTTGATGAAGTGTCCGGGAGTTTTCAAGGAGCTTGGCACATTGCTCGCTCATTTTTTTCACATATTCCAGGTTGGTGACGTACTTGAGATTCACCGTAACGTTCCACAAACTGATGCGGACGCCGGCAAAGGCGATTTTGCAGCCGGCGGCGGCATCGGTTATCGTTGAAAATGAGCCTAGCGCGGCGATTTCCCCGGCGGCTTGCATGGCCGCGAAACAGTCGAGGGCCGTTTGGCAGGGAACTTCGATAGCCCTTGCGAGAGTTTTTTGGATTTTATCCGAGCGGATTTGTTGTTTCTCGGCAGTGTCCGCAGGCAATCGCAGCGCGTCAAGATAGTCGTTGAACGCATCAGCATCGTGCTGGACGGCTTGAAGCAAATTTTCCCCTGCGGCCCGGGCCTTTTCGATGATATTCGAAATTGCCTTTTCCTTTTCTCTGTCTGCGCCGATTTTATGGCGTGCGATTTTCGCCACCATCGATGCTAAGGCCGCGCCCAGCGCCGGCGAGCGCGGCGACGGAACCGCCGCCCGGTGCGGGCACATCGCGAGCGGTTTCGGCGACAAAATCGCGCACTTTCTCATCCAAAAAGCATTTTTTTAGCGGTTGAAGCAGGCTATCTTCGACCTCGCGCGGCAGGCCGATGACTTTCTTGGCGACGTCGAAGGGATGCACGTCGTTGAGCCCCATGGAAAAAACGGCCGTTTCCAAGGTCTCCAGAAGCGGAATGTCCGTTGAAGCACCCTGCATTTGGCGATAGTATTTGCCGGCTTCCAAGAGTGCCGCGCAAGGGATCATGCCCACGATTTCGCTGCCGGTTACGACGAGTCCCCGCTGGGCGGCGAGTTGCCGGGCCTCCTCCAACACGAGATGCGGCGGCGTGACGCGGAAATTGGTCAAATTGATGGAAATTTGCGCACGCCGAAAGGCTTCGGCATACCAACCGATGGCTTTGCAAAACTTGAATTTACCGGCGCGGCGGACTTTTTTCCCGATTACCGCGTCGGAATCGGCGAGTTCCTCTTTGGCGAGTTCGCGCAGCTCATAGTCGTGCGCACGCCGGCAATGCGTTTCCGTTTCGGCGAAGGTTTTGCCGACAAATTCACAATTGCCGCAGGGATAATGATCTTTCCGATAATAGAGCATTTCCCCCCGATGATAATAGGGCAAATTCGTTTTGCTCCGCGCGATGCGGCCTCGTTCGCGCAATTCGCAGGCGATATCCGCGGCGGCGTCTTTGTCGCGGGTGTTCAGAGTGATATTGTATGCGATGAGGAACTCCCGGGCACCGATGACCGTCGCACCCGGCGCGGATTGAAAACCACCGGGCCGAAATCCGGTTTCCAACGCGGATCCTGCATCTTCTCGGCCAATCCTTCGTATTGGCCTTTGCGGATGTTTGCCAAATTTGCTCTTTCGGGAGCGGAAGCGGCGGCTTCATAGAGATAAACGGGGATCTTCAATTCTCCTCCCACGCGGCCGGCGACTTGCCGCGCAATCTCCGCGCACTCGGCCAAGGTCACTCCCTCGATGGGAACGAAGGGGAAAACGTCGGTCGCGCCGATCCGCGGGTGCAATCCTTGCTGCTTGCGCATGTCGATGACTTCGGCCGCTTTGGCAATCGCGCGAAAGGCCGCCTCGGCCACCGCCTGCGGCGCCGCCGACGAAAGTCACCACCGTCCGGTTCATGTCCCAACCGGGATCGACATTCAGCAACCGGATTCCGGGAACTGATTGCACGGCATCGACGATTTGGGCGATTTTCGCCTCGTTTCTTCCCTCGGAGAAATTGGGCACGCATTCGACAAGCTGATGGGGCATTATTTATTCCTGTTATTTTTGGTGCTTTTAGTGAATTCATCTTAGCGAATAATTCGCCCCGATTTCAAGGGAAAATCGGCGATTTATCCGGGAAGAGTTCGAAAAAACGCCGGTCAGGCTTTGCCGGCCGGGTGGTTTGGGGTATCATGGATGCCCGCGATCACGAGAACGTTCGGCGGGCAGATCGCGGCAGCCGCCCAAATTGCTTCCATTTTTCAACAAGATCATCGCATGAACTCACGGAACGAATCGGCGTCTCGAACGGCAGCGCCCGACTGCAGCCGTTTGGCTTTCGCGGCCGAAGCGTATTTCACGGTGTTGGGCGTGCATATACTCAATATCGGCCGACAGCGCGCGATCGAGATGCTGGACGAGGTGATTCGCCGCCGCGACGGCCGGGCGCAAAGCGTGTTTTTCGTGAACGCCCATACGCTCAATCTCGCGGCCGCCGATCCGCGATACCGCGAAGTGCTCAATAGCGGTGATTTCGTCTTCGGCGACGGGACCGGCGTGCGCTGGGCGGCGCGTTTGAACGGCGCTCGCATGCGCGAGAATTTGCAGGGGACCGATTTTACGCCCTCTTTTCTCCGGGCGACTGCCGAACGGGGTTATTCGTACTATATGCTCGGCGGCGACGAGCCGACGATCGAGCCAAGCGGTGGAGTATGCGCGGGAAACCTTTTCGGGCTGGCGGCTGGCGGGCCATCACCACGGCTACCTGCAAAGTCCCGAGCTGAATACGGCAGTCATCGAGTCGATCAACGCCGCCCGGCCCGATCTGCTGCTGGTCGGCATGGGCAATCCGCTCCAGGAACGTTGGATTCAAGCCCAACTCGGCCGGCTCGATACGTCGCTTTGCCTGGGCATCGGCGGATTGTTCGATTTCTGGGCGGGCAATGTGAGCCGCGCCCCGGGTTGGCTGCGGAAAATCGGGCACGAATGGGTCTGGCGGCTGTTCCAGCAACCGCGCGGCAAAGCCCGCCGTTATCTGGTGGGCAATCCCCTGTTTCTGGCGAGAATCGTGGCCGACCGTTTTCACCGATAGTTTCGCAATGAATAAGCAACCAACGATCGATGTTCCGAATCCCTGGCCGCATCGGCTGGCGTGGATCGTGGCCTGCGGCGTTTTTCCGCTGATCTGGATGGGCGGGCTGGTCACCACTTACGGGGCCGGGATGGCGGTGCCCGATTGGCCGACCACGTACGAGTCCTGGTTCTATCCCTTGCAAAAATGGATTTGGAAAGTCTCCAGCGATTTGTTCCTCGAACATGGACATCGGACGCTCGCCCAGCTTGTGGGGCTGTTTTCGATATTTCTGCTGGCGGCCGTTTTTCGTTGCGAGAAGCGGAAGTCGGTCCGCTGGCTGGCGATTATCATACTCGGCGGATTGCTCTTTCAAGGCACGCTTGGCGGGTTTCGCGTATTGTGGGACGAACGGCTGTTGGCCCGGATTCACGGCTGCACGGCCCCGATCGTCTTTTGTTTTTGTGCGCTAATGGTGACCATCACCTCGAAAACTTGGAAAGGTTCCGCAATCCATGAAAAACTTTCCGCCGCATGGCAGATGTTGTGGCTCACGCCGCTTTTGGCCGGCCTGGTCTATTTGGAAATCGTGTTCGGCACGCTACTTAGGCATCCGCTGATCGACGCGTGGACAAGTTGGTCGCTTTTTTGGATATGGTCGAAAGTGATAACCGTGGGATTACTTTTCTGGGGATAATCTATCTGTTGTGTGTCGCGGCGAGGAGATTTCGGGACGTGCCGATGCTGCGGCGCCGTGCGGCATTGTTCGCATCGCTCTTTGTCGCACAAGTCGTCTTGGCATGTTTTACCTGGGTGGCGAACTATGGTTGGCCGAAGTGGTTTGCCGACAATGTCGTCAATTGGGATTACACGGTTGTGCGGGGCGGGGTATTGCAAGTATGGTTTACTACCGCCCATGCCGCGGTTGGGTCGCTAGTGCTGGTGTCGGGAGTCAATTTGGCGGTTTGGTCGCGGCGATTATTGCGGGGGCCTGAAAAAAATGGGACTGGCTCCGAATCAAGTCGGTAACACGCGGATCAAAAGGATAATATGAGGTGCCTGTCCCACTTTTTCATCGATGAGCGATTATTGGCGTCTTCTTCGGCCGCGGATCGTGGCGCTGGTGCTGGCGGCGATGCTCGTTTCGGCATGGACGGCGGCGGAGCAAACGCCGAACCGGCTCGCGCTCTTTCATGCCTTGCTCGGTGCAGCGGGGGTGATTGCCGGGGCAATCGCCTTCAATCAGCGGCTCGAATTCCGTTCGGACGCGAAAATGCCGCGGACCGCCGGCCGTCCGCTGCCTTCGGGGCGATTGAGCAATCGGCATGTGACTTGGTTCGCGGTTCTCGCCACGATTGCGGGATTGGCCTATCTCGCTGTTTTTTGCAGTACACGGCTTGCGGGATTGGCGTTGTTGAGTTGGATTTTCTATGTCGCGGCTTATACGCCGCTGAAGACGCGGAGCGTTTGGCAAACGCCGGTCGGCGCGTTGGCGGGGGCAATGCCGGTGCTGCTGGGCGCGGCGGCCGTCGATGCACCGGGGAGCCGGTTGGCGTGGTGTTTGTTCGGGATCGTGTTTTTCTGGCAATTTCCACATTCGATGGCCATCGCCTGGCTCTATCGCAGGGAGTTCGCCGCGGCCGAGGTCCGGGTGGCGACGGTCGTCGATGCCACGGGCCGCACGGCGGGACGGCTGGCGGTCGCGGGCGCCGCCCTGCTGTTGCCGGTCGGCCTGTTGCCCGCGCTAATTTCTCTCGCACGCTGGGAATACGGCGCAACCGCGGCGGTTTTGGGATTGGTTTATCTCTGGCTCGCGCTGCGATTTATCTCCGCGCCTAGCGATGCGACTGCTCGGCGGCTGCTGAGAATGTCGCTCATCTATTTGCCGATTCTATTGGCGATGCTTTTGTTTTTTCGGAATTGAGGGGCAAGCATTCGGAAATGTTACAGCGCGCAACGGCGGGACGCCTTTTGTGGGTGTTGCTTTCTTACGTCAAAGCGGATCGACCTAAGTGCTTTCTTCACAGTCGTTTACGTCATCGTCAAATTCCTTAAACATTTCGGCGTCTTGAAGTTGCTCGCCAAACTCGGGATCGCGTTCGGCATAGCGGGTGATCGTGCTGGGCGAGCAGCCCACGCAGGCCGCCGCACTCCGCCGACTGCTTCCGATGCGCA
The DNA here is from genome assembly GCA_963713065.1 of Pirellulales bacterium. GTDB lineage: Bacteria > Planctomycetota > Planctomycetia > Pirellulales > Thermoguttaceae > JADLEL01. The sequence goes on from CAVQKP010000003.1 coordinate 87,292, forward strand.
CCAGGGCAATAACTTTTCGTCTTTTTTCCTCCGAGAGCGGGAAGCGCGAGTTTTTAGGATTCGGATCGGGATTTTCCGCGGCAGAAGACATGACTGCTCCTTTCGATAATGTGATAGGGTCGAGCATGTGCGAGCCTCTCCGACCAAGGTACAGAATTGCCTGGCCCATTTTCAACTAAAAAATAAAAAAATCGGCCGGGAGATTTCGCTAAGCCAATGGCGGCAAAGGAGTTGGGAGTACAAGATAATTTCTTTTTTAAGATGAAATTGGTGGTGAAGAGGGATTGGGGATGGGCGCAACCGGCCTTCCGCATCTCATGATATCGATTTAGGCTGCCGAGAACCACGGCAGCGGCTGCAACGTGCTTCGATACGGATAAAGGCGTTTTGTTTCTTCGGCGATGCGGAATGCCATGAACGGCTCCCACTCGTCCGTCAGGTAAATGCAGCGTAAATTCAGCATGGATTGGGCTCCTGGGATGCACCAATTCATTCCCGTTCGCTCCAAACGATCTCTCACGAGATGACGGCACGCTCCTTCGATCACGCCGCTGGCAATCGGATAGCCCGCCGCCAGGTATTCGTCATAACGCATCCGGTGACGGTTCTTCTCCAAGTAGCCGCAGATCCGTTGCAGCGCGGCGTGTTTGTTCCCCCGCAGTCCGTGCTCGGTTTCCATCCGCCGCAACCCGCGAATGACGGCAACCGCTTCCCCGCGCAGAATTCGCAGCGTCCGCTCGCGGACGAACTTCGTCGCCGCGGCATCTCGGGCGAATGAAACAAAAAGCGGCGTCCCACAGTCGCGGCGTCACGTGCAATAGGTCCAAGATGTCGATCATCGGGACCTTCGCTTGAAACACGTCCCGCATGTTCCACAGCGACTCCTCGCCGTCCATGACGCACACGATCGGTTTGCCGCTGCCCGCCTGGCGTTCGGCGATTTCGTCGCTGATCCAGCCGAACACCGCCGCCCGGCCGTCGATCTCGTCGCCGTTGCCGTCGGAATGATCCAACAGGGCCCGCATTCGTTTATGGCAGGGATGGGGACGCGGTGGCGAATGCTCTGCGGTCGGCTTCTCGTGCGGGTCGCGAAACAACGACTCCACCACGTCCTCGGGCGTGCGGCGAAAGCGGTCGATGCTGTACACCGCTCCCAGTGTGGCCATCTTCTTGCGATCTGGTTTAGGACCGACTCGATGCTGATGGTCCATGATGGGCGGCGCATCCGCCGGTCGTCGGATCGGAACACCCTTGCCATCGGCCGTCTGCACGAAAATCTCTCCTTCTTCCGCTGCCGGCGGCGGTGTTTGCGCGGCGTGGAAGGCGTCCGCTTGCCCGGCCATCTCGCGGTTCATGCGTTCCAAGCTGTCCACGTGCTGGTGGAGTCCCAGGATTTTTTCGATCTTGCCGGAGACTTGGGCAAAGGGTTCTTCCATCGCGAAGTTCTGATCCCAATCCTGCAAGAGGTAGGAAAATTTGCTCTCCGGCAGGGCCAAGCGGGCATCCACCGCCGCGAACAAGATCTTCCGGCCTTCCCCTGAGCTATAGACATACCGCTTGACGTCCAACTCCCCGAAGATCGACAGGTAAGCGCACGGTTGCGGCGCGGACGAGCGTCGGACCGTGGTTCCTTCCGCGAGTTGGTGTGTCTCACCCACGTCGCCATCGCCGAGGCAATCGACCAACAATTGCACGGTGGCGCGTCCCGCCCGCAGCAAGATGTTCATGGTTTTCGACTCGACTTCGTGGATCGGCGTTTGCTGCTCCACGGCATCTGCGACCGTTGCAAGCAGTTCGTCGGCGATCCGATGTAATTCCTGACTCTTGGCAAGGATGAAGGATTGTGGCATCATGGGATCTGGACCTCCAAAGTTGAAGAAATGATTTGGTTACTACTTTCTTCTTCTTCGATGAGATCCATTTTTTCAAGCGCACGACTTGGCGTAAGTGCTAGCATTGCTAGCACTTACATTGCGGAAGACCGGTTGCGCCCATTGGGGATTGGGCCTGTACGGATTTTTGTGTCAGCCGAGCAGGGTACGTTATCCGTCAGCGTTGCGGTGACACTCAATGGGAGTTCAATGCCTCCCGTATATTGCCTTCAGACGGGTGAGTTACTCGACGCCCCACTTCCCTCCGCCGAGTCCAAGACGCGGTGCATGTTCCCCGGTTTCCACGGTACTATCAGGGCACCCAGCGGCATGCAGTTGGCCTGGCTGCCGGTGGCTAACCAGGCCGAGGAGGCCGCGATCGCCGTGCTCAAGGAACTGTTCGCAAAACACGGCCCTCCGCTGGTGCTCAAGAGCGACAACGGTTTGGCCTTCATCAGCGATCATTTTCAGTCGCTGTTGCACCATTTCAGTGTGGCCTGGCTCCCTTCTCCCCCGCGCAAACCCGGGTATAATGGCGGTTGCGAGGCGGGCAATGGGAGCCTCCGCAAACGCACCGCGCACTTCGCCCGCCGCACCGGTCGTTGGACGTCGGGGTGTCTTCAGGCCGCCACGGCCCAAGCCAATGAACTCCTCCGTCCCCACGGCCACCGCGGTCCCACGCACCGCGAGTGCTGGTCCGCCCGCAACCGATCGATTCGCCCATGCGGGATCGCTTCACCGCCGCGACCGAACGCCATCGGCAAGCGATCCTCCGCGAGCGCCAAGACAAGTTCCGTTTGGAAAACAAAAACCATCAACGCCAAGTGCAACGTCAGGCCGTGTTTCGAGCACTCCTCGAACTCGACCTGTTAACCATCACCAGAAGGTCAATTCCTCTACCAATTAATCCCAAAAAATGGGCCAGATTTTCGTAGCGGCTACATCGTCCTTCCGTTTTCCCAACGCCGTCGTCGTAGTCCTCCCGTGACTGTCGATGGCAATACTATAGCAGTCCACAAGCGTTTTTGCAATTCTTACTTGCGGACTTTTTCAATGGGCTATTAAGCCAAAACTATGAAAGAACGTTTCATCAAAAACATTCGGATCATTGTATATTCGCTCCTGATTAACTATCTGCTATTCCCGTACATTGACGTGGAAGGAATATGTGCTGACCGTGCATCTCCGTCGGAGACGACGTTGGAATCCGGTGGCTCTTATTCCACCGATGAGCGCGTGATGATGATAGTGAAGGAATGGGAATACTCCGAAAACGTCGGCCATGATTTGGTGACACTAGTACGTAATTGGAAGATGATCGAAATGCGTGACCTCCTCACTCGAACGAGGAAGGAATTCAACAAGAAAACGCTCTCCCCCGAAGGACTCGCTCAGTTTGAGCTTAAGGTGGTCGAGCAGTTCTCCAAGGCAATTCAGAACGAGATTCGCTATGAAGACCGCCATTTTGATTTGGCTAAGGTTATCGCCGACAAGAAAGGCATCATGTCTTGGCTACTCGCAGTTATTTTATATTGTCGGAAGAGCGATAAATATGCAGGTTCAAATCATTGAAGTGCGAGCATTGGCCAATCGACATCTTGCGTTTGACGAGACACATTCGGCCTGTCTTTTCACATTGGCTAATGGGGACTATAATCGTAGACAACTCCAACTACATCAGCAAACCATTCGTATTTCGCGACACATTTGGTAAAGATGGCCATTATTGGCAACTAAATCCCAAAGCCAATTCACGATTGCCCCACAAGAGAATACGCTTCCTTAACACTAATGGAATCATTGCTAATATTCTCACTGCAAAGGGTAATGAATTTGTTGACTTACGGAGATTTCCGGATGCGATCTCGCTTTTCGATAGAGCAGTGCTACTTGACCCAAACTCGGATGTCGTTTTTCACGATAGGGGCAATGCGTATTATATCCATAAGGACTATAAAAAGGCAGCGCCGGATTTCGACGCAGCATAGCGCTTAATCCAAAGTCAGCACTCAACCATTTATCGCGGGGCAATGTGCTTGCGGAGATGGGAAAAGTGAAGGAGGCTCAGCCGCTTACAACAAAGCAGTTGAATTGGAGCCCCGGAGTCCGCAAGTGTATCTTTCTCGGGGTTACACGTACGATAGCCTGAACCAGATCAAGAACGCGATTGCGGATTATTCCTATGCTATTCGACTCGATCCCCAGTTTGTTGAAGGATACTTGCATCGAGTGCGAGCATATATGAAGTCCGAAAGGATGTTGCAGGCGATAGAAGATTTCACCAGGGTGATCGAGCGGGATCCGATGAATATTGCGGCATACAGCGACCGTGGTTTTGCGTTTAAGAAGGTTGGAAAGCTGCAGGAATCGGTTAGGGACTGTACGAAGGTCATTGTGCTTGATTCCCGAAATATCGACGCTTATCTGTTACGTGCAAGCGTGTATTACGGATCTGGCAAGTACGCAGATGCGATTGCCGATTACAATAGGATCATTAAGTTGAGGCCGCAATATGCGGTCGGCTATCAAGCCCGTGCGCATGCGTTCTTCGAAATCGGCAAGTATTCAGAGGCAATTTCCGACTTCGGTAAGTCCCTGGAACTTGATTCAAACGTGGGCGAAATATATGAGTATCGAGGAACGGCCTACAATCATCTAGGAAAATTCGCGGAAGCAATTGCGGATTTCAAGAAGGCTCTTAATTTGGATGCCAGAAACACTTATGCCATTCGAGGAATTGCAGAGTCCTATATGCAAACCGGCGAGTTTTCGGAAGCTGTTGTCAAGTACTCACAAGCAATCGAGATTAACCCAAACGATGCCTAGCTTTATTCGGACGCGGAACGGCAAGGGCAAGGCTCGGAAAGACGACGGAGGCGGGGAAAGACCTTGCTAAAGCGATGGAGCTAGATCCTAGTGCCGTTTCAAGTAAATGAGTTTCGCGCGTTTTCGTCGTAAGTGCTAGCAGTGCTATCATTTACGACATGCAATTCAAATTATAATGTTGGAAAATGAGAGTCTCTACATCGTGATGGTCAAGATCAAACAACGCAGAGACTCCCAAAATGGATACGGTAAGGGTGCGAGCGTATCCCCGCCGGAACGGCGAAAGCTGCGACAATGGAAACGTGGACGGCTCAATCAACTCAACCGTTCCCGCGCAAGAATTATTCTCCTCTCTTCGGGAGGAGTTTGCAACCGGGAAATCGCCCGGCAAGTCGAATACACTCCCCAATGGGTGCGGATCATCATCCACCGCTTCAACGCCGGGGGATTGACGGAAATCGAATGGTATCCTTACTTTCACGGCCCGCGGGGACCGAAAACGTTCACGGCGGACCTGGTCGAACAAATCGCCGAGGTGGCCCTTTCGCCGCCGAAGAAACTCATCGGCATGACGCAGTGGTCGCTGGCGAAACTGCGGGCGTATCTCGTCGAGCAACAGATCATCGGCGAGATCAGCTTGGAGTGGTTGCGGCTTCTGCTGCGGCGATGCCGCGTGCGTTGGCGGCACACGAAGACCTGGAAAGAGTCGAACGACCCGGAATTCTGGGCCAAATATCGACGCCTCCGCCGGCTCTACCGAAACCGCCCGTCCGGCGGTCGGCGCATTTGCGTGGACGAATTCGGGCCGTTGAACTTGCAACCTCGTCACGGTGGCTGCTGGACAGGGCCGGGCAAACGTGTCGAACGCTTGCGGGCAACGTATCATCGCCACAGTGGCGTGCGGCACTTTCTGGCGGCTTACGACTTGGAAACCGGTCGGCTGTTCGGCCGGTTCACGCCCCGCAAGACATGGAAGGAGTTCCTCAAGCTCTTGCGGTGGCTGCGTCGCCGTTATCCAAAGCGGGAGCGATTGCATATCATCCTGGACAATTACAAGCCTCATGCCAAAGCCGAAGGGGCCGCTTGGGCCGCGACCCA
>CAVQKP010000004.1:0-18278 GCA_963713065.1 Pirellulales bacterium
GACCGTGATCGGCCAGTTTTCCATGTAGGCGAAGGCCCGGCGGAAATCGCCGATGAACCACCATTTCCTGGCGGCCGCGGCGGTTTGGCCCGAGGCCACGATGCGGCGGTAGGTCAGGCGGCTTTCCGCCACGCGATAATGTTTCAGCGGATTGGCCGCCGTCGTGGAGATGTTTCCGCCGCCGGTGCCGTAAGTGATTTCCGCGGCGTTGAACACGCGGTTGGCCGCGTGACGGTACGCCGGCGTGACCAGCACCGTGGTCGCTTGGATCAAGACCGGCTCGCCCGTGTTGGGATCGAGGATGTCGGCGAAGAGTTGCTCGGCGGCATCGACGTCGGTCCAGTCGCACAGTTCCTGGTCCATCTGGTTGATCCACGAACCGTCGGCGCGGCGCCGCTGCCGGTCGTGCTGTAGGTGTCATAGCTCGCGTCCTTCCACCTGTAGTTGTTCGCGGCGCCGAGGACCAGGTCGATCAGCCGCTTCTCTTTGTTCAAGCCGAGCACCTCGCCGACCTCCGCGGCGCGGCCGAGGATCAAGTGCGTGCGGTCGAAGAAAATCGCTTCCTTCGTGACGGGCACGATGAATCCGTGCTTGGCGGTCTGCGGCGTGTCGATGTAATCCTCGCCGAAACCGAAGTGCGGATAGGGCATTCCCGGCGCGACTTCGGCCACGTTGTCGCTCAGCCGCCCGATGCCGGGGATCCGCTCGCCGTCCAACCGCGTGGGAATCGTATCGACCAGCTTCGAGACGACGAACGCCTCTTGCTCGTAGGCTGCGAGGATTTTCGAGCGGATGACCTGGCCGGTGATGTTCGAGAACGCGGTCACATCGACGCCGCCGGCGCTTTCGAGAATCGCGACGCCGCCGCTGCGCGGGTCCATCTGCCGCACGCGCTCGCCGCTGAGCGTGGCTTCGGCCACTTCCCGAATGCTGAAATCTTCGGGCTTGAGATCGCCCTCCGCGAGCGCCTCCCGCAAATGTCGCACGGTTTTCTCCGGCCCGCTCAAATCGTACATGCGCTTCAGTTCACGATAGTTTATGGATCGCACGGTATGGCTCCTTCGTTTCAAGGTAGTAGGTCCCGCCTGCCGGGCGGGACCAGGTTTAGTTGAGGATTCGGAAGCGAACAGTCCCGCCCGGCCGGCGGGAGCTACTACGGCGCCGAATAGCTGCTTCCCTCCACGCCGCCGGTCATGACGGTGGAGCGGATATCGACCAGCACGGTGGTGGCGGCCGATTGGCGTTTGGCGTCGCGGCCGAAGGCGTATTTGGCCGCCCCGACTTTGGCCACCTGCTGATTCAAAAGAGCGTCGCCCGCGGCGTTTTCATCGACGCCGACGAAGTCGCCCAACTCGAACGCGGCGCCGGGACAATCGAACTCGAACACGCCGGTGGTCGCGACGCGGACGGGCGTCGTTTCGCCCGACCGGCTGCGCTGCATCGCCACGCCCAGGAACTTGTCGGCAAACAGTTCCTGGTTCGCCGGTTTCGTTCCCTGGTCGGACAGCCGGGACGCCGGCCGCGCGTCATCGACTTCCTGATAGACCAGGTCGCCGATCTCGATCACCGTTTCCGCGTTTACCGCGGCGAGCACCGGATTCGTGTCGCCGTATCGCCATCGCATCTTGTCGCTCATGGGAAGTCTCCTTTTTTCAAGGGGTTAGGGGCCGGGAATTGGGGAGTGGGAATCAGGTGATTGCTTCGACGAAAGCTTTCGCGTTTACGGGATGGATTCCGCAAGCAAGGTTTTGATCGCGGGAGACGGGTTTCCGCTCTTCTCCGGAAGAACGTTTGCCGCTTTCCTCCAGCAGGTTTGTCAGCCGCAGGATCTCCGCTTCCATTCGTTCGATAGCCGCGCTTTGCCGGTCGATTCGTGCGGCCAGGCTGGACGCCTGCGCTGCGGAACCGCCGGGGGTCGGGAGATCCCGGCTCGCTTGGTCCGATGCTTTGCAATTCGCCTTGGCATCGAGCGACTCGAAAAGGCCACGCGTCGTCGCCGGATCGGCCACCAGATCGACGCTTTGCACGCGCATGATCGCCTCGACCACGACTTCCTCGCCGTTTTTCGAAGTCCGGGCTTCGACGTTGTGGGAAAAGCCCACGTTCTCCGGCGCATGCTCGGCGTCCCATGCGAGTTGCTCGGCGAGCGCATGTTTGGGATTGAAGTGCAAATCGCCGAACAGCCCCTCCTCGGGCCGAAGTTCGACGCCGCGAATTTGTCCCAGCCGGTCCTGGTAATCGCGGGGCGATGCCGGATGGCCCTTCGGATGGTTCACGTTGACCTTCGCGTTCTCGTAGAGCGCGGCGGCCTCGCGGAGCGCCTCGGGCAGATACGACCGGCCGTTGCGCAATTTGAGGCCGAGGATTTTCACTCCCCGGATGACGCCCGACTCCCGATCGACGCGCATCCGCACGCCGCGCGAGTCGCAGTATTCTTGAAGTTGTTCGGACATCGGTGGGTTCCTTTCCGTAGGTCCCGCCTGCCGGGCGGGACGGTTGGGTTTACTGAACTCTCGCCCGGCAGGCGAGTTTCGCTCGGTCCCGCCAAGCAGGCGGGACCTGCTTTAATCTCGATGCGAATCGCTTCGACGTTTGGCGCCGGACATCACGGCGGATTGGCAATCCGCCCCGCGTTCGCGCCCATTTGCCACTCGTTTTCCGGATCGAGGCCGAAGCGCAGCGACATGGTTGCCGTGGACATCGCGCCGTTGCGGACCAGGATTTGATCGGCTTGGGCGTCTTTGAGGCGGTCGCGAACGCCGAGGGTGGGCGGAATGCCGAGCACTTCGACCGTCGAAATAGCTTCGTGCGGCAAGCGGCCGATCGACACGGCATGGGCGACCGCGCGGCGCATCACGTCGCGGTCGTCGGCGAGCATTTCGTGCTGCAGGCGCTCGAACATCTTCACCGCCGGGCCTTCGGCGACCATCGTCGAGGAATAGTTGGCGTTGCTGGCGTCGGCGGTGAGCATGAACTCGGGCATCACCAACCGGCTGGCGATAGCGCGGAGTTCGGCCTGGAGGACGATCACATAGCGGCCGGCGTCGATGCCGGCGGCGGGAAATTCGTACTCGGTGCCGGCGAGCGCGTCGAGGATCGTGCCCGGGGCGAAGCGGCGGAAATGGCTCGTGCCGCCGCCGGACCGCGGCGCGCTGAAATCGGCCTGGCCGGAAACGAATCGCTCCAAGCCGGCGGCGGTCGCCGAGCGGTGCTTGCGGATGATGGCAATGGCCGATTGAATTTCGGAAACGACGCTCATATTCCGCAGCAGCTTTTCCGCGCGGCGGAGGTTCTTCCGCACGGGATAGAACAGCGGCAGGCCGCGCTTCACGTTCGAGTCCACGTTGGCCTTGCGATGCTGGATTTCTCCGGCGTCGATCAGCCGGCCGTCGATCCAATAGCCCCGCGCGGTTTCCACGTCGAGCGGATCGGTCTCGACGCCGAACGAGGCCGCCGAATCGTCGGGCCGGTCCGCCGGCGCGGCGACCTGATCGGGTTCGACGAAACGCACGCGGAGAACGCCGTCTTCGGCGGGGAAAAATCGCAAAAAACACTCGCCATCGCGGTCCTTGCGGCGGACGATTTCCTGCTGGCGAGCTTGCCACCGGTTCGCGCAAACGAAATCGTCGATCACGGCTTGCACCGCGCCGAGCAGCCTTTTTTCGGCGCATGGCCCTTTTTCGCCGACGCCCGATAGCTGTGGCCGCTGCCGACGATATACGAGATCCTGTTCTCGTGGCCATTGATCGCGAATTCGTTTTCGACGGCCAGCGCCCGGCATTGCATGCGGATTTCGGCAAGCTGCTCCTCGCCGGCAAAAGGAGCGAGCGGCGCTCGTCCGCCGCGGGACGGACTGAAAGCCTGTCCTCCCACGGCGAGTAAATTCCAGCGCAGGCCGTCGGCGTCGTAAATCGCTTCCGCCGGATCGACGAAGCCGTTCCACAACTCGTCGAACGCTTCCAGCAAGCGGCGTTCGAGATGATCGACGCGGGGATTGGTGTCGATGGGTTGACCGAAATCGGCAGAATGCATTGTCTTCTCCTTGTCTGCGAGAGCCGTGATTTATGCGCTCCGCCGGTTCGAATCCGGGAGGCTGCGCGGCGTTCGTTTATTCATCCTTCATCCTTCGTACTTTTCATCCTCCCACCCGCAAACGGTTTCCCAAGCCGTCGTCGAACGAGCGGCCTTCGAGCAACTGACCGGCAAGCCGGATGGCCATTTCGGCGGCGTCGGGGCCGTCGTCGTGGTCGCCCACGGGAAAATCCCGGAGTTGCTCGATGAGCAGTTTCGTGCCGGGGCTGTTGTTTTTGAAGCGCAGCCGCCGGGTGGAAAGAAACGGACCGAGCCGGCGGATACGGACCGTTTTGCTCACGAGGTTTTCCAGCGGGATCGGCCGCGCACCCAACAGGCCCTGGCGGCGGATCTCCGCCTCGAATTCGCCCGCCAACAGGTCTTGAAACTGGTTCGCCTCGATTGCGAACACATCCGGCCGGAAGCGCCGCAGCAGCTCCACGCCGTCGGCGACGATTTGCGGCGTGGGCCGGCGGGCAAGATCGGCTTCGAGACAAACCATCCCCCGCCGATCGACGCCCAGCATCGCAAAGGCGGAATAATCGCCTCGGCGAGCGTCGCTTCCCTTGCTCGGATCGAGCGCCATGGTCTTCACTTGCAGTTCCGCGGGCCAATCGTCGAAATAAATCCCTTCATCGAAGTACGACTCCGGCCATTCGCACGTTTCCGGATTGACCGGCGAGTTTTGCTTCTCGCGCTCGAAGGCCAGGCGGCCGCCTTCCACCCGCATGCACATCAGCGCGTACAGGTCTTCGAACTCGGGCCAGAGCACGATCGCGCCGGCGTTCAGGGCGATTTGGTGCTTTTCATAAAACGCCATCGCGTCGCGCCGGTAATTCGGGTTTTTCAGATCGGTGTAAATCGCCTCCCATTCGGCCCAGCGGGACATGTTCTCCGGCCAGCGCACGATCGCCCTGAAGATTTTCGAGGTCCAGCCCGGCGTTTCGTGGAGCTGCATGGACAGCGCCTCGCGGTGCAAGGCGGTCGCCAGATTCACGACGTTGGTTTGCGGCGTGCCGGCCTTCATCAACATGCCGTTGAACCAGTTCCGCGATTGCTCGCGCTGGACGATCGAGCGGATGTGGCCGTCGTTTTGCAGGTCGTCGCAGACGATCAGCGTGGGCCGATGCTCGCGCCGCCTGCGGCCGCGCAGCCGCTGGCCCGTGCCGAAGGCGTCGATCGCCACGCCGTTTCGCAGCACGATCGAATTGCTTCGCCATACCGTTCCTTTGCCCGCGGCGTCGGGATAGCGTTCGGCAAGCGGTTCGTTTTCCGCGAGTTCGGCCATCACGTTTTCCAAATGTGCGCGGGCTTGATGCTTGGTGTCCGAAACGATCCAAATATACGGTTCGCTCTTTTCCAGCGCCGAGCGGAGCACGTAAGCCAGGGTGCCGAGAGTCGATTTCGCGCCGCCGCGCGGGCCGAGCAGGTTGATTTTCCGTCCGCGCCGCCGCTTGAGAGCGTCGAGCATCCCGGCCAGCCAGATATGCATCCGCGAAGGCGGCAAGCGGAAATGCAGGGGGAGATATTGTTGCCCCCATCCCAAAATATTTCGGTTCGGATCGCTCCGCCGCTTGCGCCGGACGCGCCCAATCTCCAACGCCATGCGGTCGCGTAATAACCGCAGCACCTCGCCGTGCGGTTCATGGACCGGTCGCGGTTCGGCGTTGGAAGATCGTGCGGTGTTTGCATGGCATGGCATGATCGTGAACTTTCCCGTGGAACGGCATGCATTGCGCGGATCGGCAGCGTGCGAAACACGCCCTCCCGGACACTGACGAAAAAATTGCTTACTGCGGCGCCGGCGGCAATGCCTCATCGCCGGCGATCGTGACGCTGCGGATGGCAAAAGCGCCGAAGCTCTTGATCCCTCCGCATTTCGATTCGGGCAGGAAGCCGAAGCCGGCGTCGCCCCAGCCGGCACCCAACTGTTGAGAAACTCCAAGTTCCATCCGCCGCCGGATTGCCGCAGCCCCACGGCCGTGATGGCGTGTCCGCCCGCGCCCCAATACACTCCGAACACGACCGGCAGGCAGCGTTGCACCGCCGAGGCCGCGGCCTCGAACGTCGGGCAATCGAACGCCTCGAGGATGCGGAATTTCTTCGCCTCCACCTGCCAATCGTTCGGCCAATCCCGGCCCTGCCAGTCTTTGGGGGCAATCCGGGACGCGGAACAGACGCCTGTTTTCATCATCGCCTCGAGCGCGTCTTCGATGTTCGCGCCGCCGTCCCGGCCGCCGTTGATCTGCCCGTAGAGCGAGCCTTGCGAAAGCAATATCCGCTTTTCGCCGGCGATCTCGCGGAGAATCATCGTTGCGCCGGAAGTCGCCGACGGGCAGCATGAATTTTGCGGATTCTGATCGATGACGGTCCAGACTTTGTGACGAATCGAACATTCGTCCCAGGCGGACCTGGGGAGGATCGGGCAGGCATCCACCGTGCCGGCAACCGGGAAGTGCGGATTCTCGCCGACTTTCGACGCCCGCGGCAGGCAGCCGGTCGCCAGCGGAAGATGTTCATCGGGATTGACGATGTGCATGATTGCTCCTTTTTCAGCAGGTCCCGCCTGCCGACCATGGACCGGTTTTCAACCTCCGAATTTTTTCAACAGTTCCAGCAACGCCGCTTCGCTTTCGGGCAACGGCCCTTCGTAAAGCACGGTTCCGCCTTCGGCGACGAGAAAAAGACAGGGCAGCGATTTCGCCCGGGCGAGGTACTCCTTGAAACATGCCGGCGGCCGATCGTTTTCGTCCAACACGTCCTTGTCGATGACCCACGCTTTGTGGTGCTCCTTCGACCGGATCCAATCGGCCACGGCCTGCGACGCGACAATCCGCCCCTGGGCCGGCGTGAGCTGGCCCGATTCCTCGACGATCACGGTCCACAATTTTCCCCTCGGGACCGGCGGAGGAACGGGATCGGGCGGATCGGGATCGGGCTTCGGATCCGGTTGCGGATCCGGCCGCCGTCCCTCGACGATCAGTGCGTGCCTGGCGACCGCGATTTTCTCTCCGGAGGCCGCCGCAAGCGCGAAATAAAAAGTACCCGGCCGGGGACTTACGAACAGCCCCACGCGCTGGCCGTCCTCGGTCACGACCGAGAGAAAAACCGCGTCGGGATCGCTCGGAAAAACGATCCACTTCATCGCCTTGCCGATCGAGCCTTCGGTCCGCAATAGGACCGGGAATCCGACCTGCGCCTTTTCCGGCGCAGTGATTTTGGCAAGCGGCTCGCAGTCGGCGGCCAAAAGTTTCACGGCCGGCTCGCCCGCGCGGCAGTGGCCGACGAACATCAGCAGCAGCGGCAAGATGTTGAAGGATTTCATGGGAAAACTCCGTAGGTCTTGGGGCCAGGATCTTGGGTCTTGGAAACCAATGCCTAAGACCCGATTCCAAGACCCAAGACCGAAATATTCATCCTTGCGGGATGGGTTGCGGCGCCGGTTGCGGATTTTGTTTTCGCTTTCGCCAGGCGTCGATCAATTGCAGCACGACGTTGACGATCGCCAGAATCGTCGCCGGATCGATGGCTTTCGGATCGGCGTCGCCCGCGCCGGACGACGCGACCGTGCCGTATTGCGCCAGGCCGCGGTTGAGCATTTCCGCCAATTCGTCGAGGCGATCATCGAGATCGGCAGGCAGATCGGCGTCCGCTTCAGAACCGCGCCCACCGCTTGCCTGTCCGGGTCGCCCAACGCGAGGGCTTGCAGCGGACCTTGGATGTTCCAGACCAGATTGGCGAACAAGCCGCGTTTTTCAACGACTTGGCCGGCGCGGAAAAGATCGATCGCCGAAGCGAGGTTGTCCAACGCCAGCGCAGGATACGGGAGACGGGCCATAATGTTCTTCCTTTCGAAAAACGGTTTTTAGAAATCGATTGCTCGCGTGACTGAGAACCGTGATAGCAGAAGCCCTGGCCCATTTTCCACAAAAATTTTCGGAAATTTTCGAAATGCGTTCCGAAACACAAGCCCGCCAAGAAGTTACGAAGGCAAGAAATATTTTTCAATCGAAGAAATTCGCGGCGCACAACATGCAATCTCGCGAAAAATTCATGGCAAACTTTTCAGCCAACTCTTATGTCCCTCGAACTAGCCAAATGTGCCACCCAATATGAGTATATCCAAAGTGGAGCAGGTCGAGTATGTTAGAAGTATCTCGTGCCAATGCATTCACGTCAGGGGTCTCATCGAAGAATTATTTCAGGAATGTTTTTTCTCGTATTCACGGATGGGATCATTTCATTTTTCACTCTGAATAAGGGGGCATCTCGAACTCCATGAAAACGTATCTTGTCGCTTTACCTCCCGATTGGGAAAAGCGTTTGAGCGAGGCAGTTGCGCGGCGAGGGCATACGCCCATGGTCCTGAAACGTTTCGCCATGGAGGGGGAAATTTCCCCGGGCGAGGATTCGGCGATGGTCCTGATATCCTCCGACGGAGCCCTCGAAGAAGCCTTGCGGTTTTGCTGCCGCTTGCGCAGCCGCCTTCCCCCTTCGAAACTGCAAATTCTCGCTTGTGCTTCCGCGTCGCCGGACAAACAAAGCTGGTCGCGATACCTGGACGCGGGCGTGAATTTCCTGCTCCTCGCCGACTTCTCCTATTCCGATATGGAACTCCGCCTCATCGCCGCCGAGTGCTATTTGAAGCCGGCTTCGCCCTCGCGCGGCGTCCTGCCGGCGCCGGTCCATGTGGCCGATTTCACTCCCGACACGGCGCTCGTTCCTTATGGTGAATTCTATAGCTCGCTCGACGGCAAATTCCTCAAAGTCAACGCGGGTTTGGTGAAAATTCTGGGCTATTCTTCCAAAGAAGAACTCTTGCGTTTGGATATGAATCGAGACGTCTATTTCGATCCCGCCGAACGCGCCAGGCTGATCGCCATCATTCCCTCCCAAAACATCGCGTTCGAAGTCGTCTGGAAACGCCGCGACGGGACGCCGGTCACGCTCCAGCTTTCCGGCCACGTGTTCCTCGACGAGGCCCAAAGCACCATCTGCTTCAAAGGCATCGTCTGGGACATTACGGAGCAAAAGCAAATTCAAGAAATGCTGCGCATGCAGCGCGATTTGGGCATCGCCCTTTCGCGCGTCAACTCGCTCGGCCAGGTGCTCGACATCGTGTTGGATGCCGTGACGCAAATCGACGGCATCGATTGCGGGGGAATTTATCTTGTCGATGAAAAGACGCGCATTTATCGGCTGGCCGCCAGCCGCGGGTTGTCGGCCTGGGGCGCGGAAACCGCCGCCGTCGCCACGGCGGACCTCACCTTCGTGCGCCGCTGCGAAGAAGGCAAACCATTTTATGTGTGCGAAGTGGACTTCGCTCCGGAGCTCGTGGAATGGTCCCGGTCCGAAGGCATCATTTCTTTGGCCATTCTGCCGATCGTTCACAACGGCAAAGTGATCGCCGCGATGAACTTCGCTTCGCGCACGCGGGATGGGTTTCCTCCAGCGGCCCGGCTCGCCGTCGAATCCATCGCCACGCACATCGGCGGCGGCATCGCGCGCGTCCAGGCCGAGGAAGCGCTCCGCGCGAGCCGCGCGAATTTGCAGGCGATCTTCGAAAACGCCTCGGTGGGCATCGGCTTGTCCGACATGTCGGGGCGGTTGATCGACGTGAACGAAGCGGCGGCCAAAATGGAAGAGCTTACGCGCGAAGAGATCATCGGGCGCCATTTCCTGGAGTTCACCACGGCCGAAGACGGCGCGGTGCAGTTGAAACTCCTCCAGGACATGGTCGAGGGCAAAATCACATCTTTCGAATTGGAAAAACGCTATTTTCGCCGGGACGGAACGACGTTTTGGGTGCGGAATTCCAGTTCCGTCGTACCCGTCGCGGCGGGCGAAAAGCCGCAATATCTCGTCTCCGTCATCGAAAACATCGACGCCCGCAAACGGGCCGAACAGTCGCTCCGCGAAAGCGAGAATCGCTATCGGCTGATTACCGACAACGTGGACGACGTCGTTTGGTCCGCCCGCTGGACTCCCCCGGGCGCCGCCGAGGGATTGCCGCTCGACGGCGATCCGTATGCGCTCATCGAGAACGCGATGCGCGGCTGGCGGTTTGAATACATCAGCCCGTCCGTCGAACGGCTGTTCGGCTTCAGCGTCGAGGAATGCATGGCGGAGACGCCGGAATACCGCAAAGTGCCCGAGTCCTTTCCCGCGGCCGCCCAAGACGTGCTTCGCACTCTGGCGGGACATCGCGCCGGCGAGCAGTTTCGGCAAACGCTCGAAATTCCGCTCTACTCCAGAGACGGCTCCCAGCATTGGTGCGAAATCACGGTCACATTTTTGCACACCGAACCGGGCGAGCCGCTGCGGCTGCTGGGCATCCTCCGCGACATCACCGCGCGCCATGAAACCCGCGAAGCGCTGCGGAAAAGCGAGACCCGTCTCCGCGGGTTGTTCGAGAATCTGCCGGATTTCGTGATTATCCTCGATCGCGACGCCACGATCCGCTACGTCAATCACGGATCACCGGACGCCACCGTGGAAATGCTGATCGGGGCCCACGGTTTTTCCTTCCTTCACGAATCCAGCCTGCCGCAATGCCGCGAGGCGTTCGCGAAAGCTTTGTCGAGCAACACGGTGCAGCAAGTCGATGCGCTCGACAATTTCGGAAACCATTGGTCCTGCCGCATCGTGCCGATCGTCATGGAAGGAACCCTGGATCACGTGATGATCATCTGCACCGACACCACCGCGGAAAAACTGGCCGCCGAGGCGGTCCGCAAAGAGCAACTATTGCTGCGCCAACTCATCGACCTGCAAGAGCGCGAACGAAGATATCTTTCCTACGAAATCCACGACGGTTTCGCCCAGCAAATCACCGCCGCCCTGTTTCACCTGGAAGCGTTCCGGAAGCTGCAGAGGGCCGATCCCGTTCAGGCCGAAAGGAACCTCGACCAGGCCGCCGTCCTTCTCAGCCACAGCATCGACGAGACGCGGCAGCTCATCAGCGGGCTGCGGCCGCCGATCCTCGACGAAGCGGGGATCCTCGCCGCCGTCGAATACCTGATCTGCGAACACCGCGAGCGCAGCGGCATCGACGTCATGTTCAAGCATGATTTGCGGGCGGCGCGGCTTCGCCCCCGCTGGAATGCGCCGTTTTTCGCATCATCCAGGAATCGCTGACCAACGCCGCCCGCCACAGCCGCACCGAGTTCATCCGCGTGGAACTGGCGGAGTCGGGCGATCGGCTGCGAATCGCCGTGTACGACGAAGGCGTGGGCTTCAATCCCGCCGCCGTGCCCGACGACCGCTTCGGGCTGCGAAGCATCCGCGAACGCGCCCGGCTGCTCGGCGGAAAGGTCGAGATCCAAACCGCCCCCGGCGAAGGCTGCCTGATCAGCGTCGATCTGCCGCTCGTGCCGGCGGCGGAATAGATCTTAAACCGCCTCTGCCGCCTGCCGCAGGTCGCGGGCGGAAGTGCGGAATTCGTCGAGGTTCATCTCGCGGAGGAAGACGAATCCCCGCGCGCAGCGGATCAGCGGGCTGGGATGCTCGGTGAACCACTCCCGGCCGAGGCACGTTTTCAGGATTTGATACTGCTGCACCTGGATTTGCTGCGCCAATTCGCAAAACGGCCCGTCGTGCTCGTAGCTGGGGAACGAGGCGTCGCGCTGCGAGACGAAAGTGTTCATGAACGCGCTCTCCATCACGGAAAACATGTTCATCGAAACGGGGACGTAGATGTTCGCCTCGGCCGCGTGGAAGCGGAACCAGACGTTGCGGTAGCCCCAGATGCGGATGTCCGGCCGCTGCCGCGCCGCGGCATGGCGCTGCACGGCTTCGTTGACGGCTTGCAGCACCTTATAATGCGTGTCCGGCCCGCTGGCCTCGGGATCGAAGGCCACGCTCACGATGTCGGGATTGATCGCCTCCAGGCAGTGGACGATGGGCGCCACGTCGCGCTCGACGGTCGGCGTGGGCGTGAAGATGTCGCCCGTGTAGAAGCCCAGCCGCAAATGGTGGATGTGCGAACACTGCCAGCCGAAATAGCCCCACAGGCATTCGGCTTCCCATTCGCGGCACATGCCCTTCAGCCGCTGGGTCGCCTCGGGGTCCTTCTTGCCGGGATAAACGGTGCGGAAATAATGCTCCAACTCCTGCATCCGGTCTCGAAGCGCGCTCAAGTCGCTTTCCTCGAATACCGCGATCAGGTTCCGCAAGAGCCGCCGCGCAGCTGCCTTCGTCGCGCATTTCGGCGTCGCGCGCCGCCAACCCGTCGAGGAAAAGCCACACGTCGCGGTTGCGGCCCTGCTCGTCGTGCTGGGAAAAATATCCCTCGGCGTGCAGATCGGCGAATTTCGGCGAACCGATGAACCGCTTCAGGGTCTCGATCCGGCGGCTCATGTAAGGATTCGAAACCGCCGTGAAACCGCTGGTGAGCGTGGCGAAATGATGCACGTTCGTCGCGCTGCGGATGTTCCGCACGATCGCCGGCAGGGATCCCAGCATCAGGTCGTCATGGTGCGGCTCGGTGTGCAGAAAGCGGGTCTTTTGCAGGGAAACGCTGCCCGCTTCGATCTTGCGGATCAGCCGCCCGCGGACCATTTTTTGCAGTTCGGAGAACGGCTCCGGCCGCTTTCCCAGCAGTCCGGCGAGCATCGCGTCGGCTTCGGCCTCCGCCGCGGTCAGATCGAGCAGGCGCTTGTTTTTCGCCAGCGCCAGATCGACAAGCGCCATCTCGACCTGCTCGTCCGAGGCGTTCGCCGATTGCAGGGCCAACGCCGCTTGCCGCTGGCGGAGTTTTTTCGCGGCGCCCATGGTGACGTAAAATCGGGCGTGGGGCAAAGCCCGCAGCGCGCTGGCGGGAATGAGCACGCCGGCCGGCCCCTGGACGGCATCGGCCACCACCGCCGCTTTCGCCTCGCCCGCCGCCACGATCAGCGCCGTGCAGTCGGGATTGTAGGTGATGGTTTTCAGGCCGACGGTGATCACCAGCCGGTTGCGGGAGATTTCCACGCCGCCCAAGTCGCCGGCCGCGGCGGCCTGCGTTTCGTAATTCGTCGCCGTCAGCCGCGTGGTCGAGTAATGATCGGAGCCGCGGACGTTGAACCCCACGTGGCCGTCCGGCCCGATGCCGCCCAGGAAAAATCCGATCCCGCCTAACGCCCGGATTTTGTCCTCGTACCGCCGGCACCAGTCGTCGATCCGCTGCAGGACGGTTTGCTGCAGGCGTTCCAGTTGGTTCGACGCCTGCCGGGTGCGGAGGCTCAGATCCACGCGGAAGTCCGGCCAAACCGACTCCAGCGATTGCCCCTTCGTGAGGCCGATCTTCGTGCAGTCCAACAACAGCGCCTTCTCGCGGTCCAGGCCGAACCCCTCGAGATAAAACTTGTTGACGTAATGATAGAAGCTGTTTTGCTGCTCCGGGCGGATGGGATAGAATTCGTCGATCTGCACGAAACGCAGGTTCTGCATGTCGGGGAACCGGCGGGGATCGACACCTGATTGCTCCAGGATCTGTTGCGTCTCCGGGGCGTCCCAATTGGAAAGCAAGTGCGTCACCCACTTGATGAAATGCTCCGGCGTCTTGCCGGTGGGCAACGAGACGACCCCCTGCGGATGATCCTGCACCCATTCGAGAAACCGCATCGCGGTCAATTTGCCCAAGGCGGGAAAATTGCTCACCGTAATGACGGGAATCCGCTCCGCCGGCTCATAGAGCGCCTGAAACGGTGATGCGGCCAGTGCGGTTTGTTCGACGCGAGAATAATTGGTGGTTGATTCGTTCATTATTGTAGGTCCCGCCTGCCGGGCGGGACGATTCGGAATGGATTCCGATGGGTCTGAATATTCTTGTCCCGCCCGGCAGGCGGGACTTACTGATTCCATTTCAACACCGCCCCCGTGTCGGCGCTGGTGGCCATCGAGGCATATTTCGCCAAATATCCGCCGGTGATCCGCGGCGAACGGGGCTTCAAGTTCTTCGCGCGGGCGAGTTCGTCTCCGCTCAGGCGGACGTTCAACTTGCGCCCGGGGATGTCGATCTCAATGATATCGCCGGGCTCGAGCAGGGCAAGCGGTCCGCCGGCGGCGGCTTCGGGGCTGATGTGCCCGATGCAGGCCCCCGCCGTTCCGCCGGAAAAACGGCCGTCGGTCACGAGCGCGACGGAGTCATCCAGCTTCATGCCCTTGATGGCGGTCGTCGGCGCGAGCATTTCGACCATGCCCGGCCCGCCCCGCGGGCCTTCGTAGCGAATCACCACCACGTCGCCGGCTTTCACCTTGCCGTTGACGATCCCCTCGTAGGCTTCCACCTCGGAATCGAAAATCACCGCCGGCCCGGTATGCTTCATCATTTCGGGCTTGACGCCCGCCGTCTTCACCACCGAGCCTTTCGGCGCCAGATTGCCGTACAGGATGCTCAGCCCGCCTTCGGCACTATAGGCATTCTCGACCTCGCGGATGCAATCGTACGGATCGAATCCCAGTTTTTGCGGCGTCAACTCGCGGACGGAACTCGCTTTCCGCTCGACGGTCATCCCTTCGCTCGTATGCTTGCCGCCGGCGGTGACGGCCGCCAATTCGAGCGTCTCTTGCCGCACGGTGCTCGCGCGAAGGTCGTATTCCGCGATGTTTTCGCCGAGCGTTTTTCCGCTGACCGTCGGACAAGCGAGTTTCAACAAGCCCGGCTTGCCGCGATCAACGGCTCCGAGAATCGTATGGATGCCGCCGGAGTTGTGGCAATCTTCGACATGATAGCTGCTGCTCGGGGCGATCTTGCAGACGTTCGGCGTCAGCCTGCCCAACTCGTCAATGCGCTTGATGTCGTACTCCACGCCCGCTTCGCGCGCGATGGCGAGAATGTGCAGCACGGTGTTGGTGCTCCCGCCCATCGCCATATCGAGCACCATCGCGTTGTCGATCGCGTCGTGCGTGCAAATCTCGCGCGGCAGCAGGCCGTGCCCGTCGCCTTTTTCGTTTTGCTCCAAAACCATGTTCACGATTCGCTCGGCGGCGCGGCGGTAGAGCTTCTTGCGTTCCGCGCTCGTGGCAAGCAGCGTGCCGTTCATCGGCAACGCCATGCCTAGCGCTTCGCAGAGGCAATTCATGCTGTTGGCGGTGAACATGCCCGAGCACGATCCGCAGGTCGGACAGCCGGCCTGTTCCAGTTCCAGCAATTCTTTCGCGCCGAGTTTGCCGTCCTGCTTTTCGGCGGCGGCGACGAACACGTCGATCAGATCGACGGTTTTTCCGCCGGCGGTCTTGCCGGCTTCCATCGGGCCGCCGCTCACAAAGATCGCGGGGATGTTCACCCGCATCGCGCCCATCAACATGCCGGGCACGATTTTGTCGCAGTTGGGGATGCAGATCACGCCGTCGAAACAGTGGGCGCCCAGCATCGATTCGACCGAATCGGCGATGATCTCCCGGCTGGGGAGCGAGTATCTCATGCCCGCGTGGCCCATCGCGATGCCGTCGTCCACCCCAATGGTGTTAAAGATGAACGGCACGCCGCCGGCTTCGCGGACGCACTGTTTGACGAACTCGCCCACTTTATCGAGATGCACGTGGCCGGGAATGATATCCACATAGCTGTTGCAAATCGCGATGAACGGCTTGCGAAAGTCGTTTTCCCCCACGCCGGTGGCACGCAAGAGACTACGATGTGGGGCCCGAGCATCACCCAATTTTATCGTGTCGGATCGCATCATTACTTCCTTTCGTAAGATTGAGTATATTATTGTAAACCAAAAATCCAAGGTTGTGAATGTAGGTCCCGCCTGCCGGGCGGGACTTTTCGGTTCCAATTCCAACCTCGCACCCAACTGGCTTAGCTTGCCATGTCCCGCCCGGCAGGCGGGACCTACATCAAATGCCCCTCAAATTCCTCTACTTCGATCTCGGCATCGTGCTCGTGCATTTCACGGTGGAAAAGATGCTCCGGCAGATGGCCACGGTCGCCGGAATCCTGCCCGAACAGGTGCAGGCCGTCGTCTTCGACAGCGGCTTGCAGCACGAATATGAAATGGGAAAAATCTCCAGCCGCGAGTTCTATGAACGCTTCTGCCTTGAAAGCGGCACGCGGCCGCCCTACGATGATCTCCATCGGGCGGCCGCGGAAATCTTCACGCTCAACTACCCGATGGTCGGCATCGCGGCGTGGCTGCAGCAAGCCGGCTGGCCGCTGGGCATCCTGTCGAATACCTGCGAATGCCACTGGGAATATTGCATGAACGAGTATTCCGCGTTAAAACAGATTTTTCCCACGCGAATCACCAGTTACCAGGTTGGCTTCGTCAAGCCCGACGTCAAGATTTTTCAAGCCGCCGCCCAGAAGGCCGGTTACGCACCGCGGAGATTTTCTTCGTCGATGACATCGGCGGCCACGTCGCCGGCGCGAGAGCCGCCGGCTTCGACGCCGTGCAATACACGACGACGCCGAAGTTCGTCGAGGATTTGAGGAAGCGGGGATTGAAGTTTAACTATTGAATACCGTGCGACTCCTCTCGTTCGGCACTGCGAGAAGTGTGTCATGGGTCACGAGAGTGACTGCCGGTGAATGCCTTGTTGTCACGCACAAATTGGCGAGAGGAGCAGTGATGAGGGCCGTTCACGGCCCTTGGTCGCTTTGGCGATATTAGGCCCGGCGTTCACGCCTCGTTGTTACACACAAGTCAAAGTTGGTATTGGCAATTTGGGGATATTGAGTAACCATAGTGTTCAGGTTAATTGAGAGGGGGGAAAACAGGTCAAGGAGGACCGTAAATGCTTGCCCCATGGGTAATGGATGAAGTGAAGACGGCCAAACTTAACGATAAACGATTGAATGCGCGTCTTGCGGACGTGCTGTCGCTGCTGGCACGCATCCGAATGCGAGCATTCCCGCCGCGTGTGGTGGTCGGGCTGAGATGGTCGCTGCCTATCGTTTTTGCGAGAATGAGAAGACAAGCTTTGAGAACGTTTTGTCGCCTCACCGTGATGCGACACGACAACGGGTAGCAGCTCAGCCGGTGGTGGTCCTCGCGCAGGACACAACCGAAATTGACACTACCCGACCCGATCAGAGGTGATGGGAGCCGGACCTTTGGACGGCAGTTCGCGGCGCGGAGCATTGCTGCATGCCTTGCACGCCTTCACACCGGATGGAACGCCGTTGGGAACCGTCCATGCCGCGGCGTGGGTTCGTGAAGAAGAACCGGTCGATTCCCGGATGTCGCCTGCCCAACAGGCTGCCCGTCCGATCGAGGAGAAAGAAAGCTATCGTTGGGTGGCGATGCTTCGACAGGCGTTCGGTGAAGCCTCACATTGCCCCAAGACGCAGTTGATTTGCGTGGCCGATAGCGAGGCCGACATTTACGAAGTGTTGGTGGAGGGGACGTCGCAGCCAGGGCATAGCGAATGGATTGTGCGCGCTTGTCAGGATCTCGCCTTGCTTCGTGAAAGTGGCGAAAACGTCGAAGAATCCCACGTCCGCCAGCATGTCCTTGCGCAGCCCATATTATTCCGAAAGACGATTCACATTCGGGGCCGAAAAGCCAAAGTGGCATGCAGCACCCGCGGGCGAACTCAACCGCGTCAGTCGCGAGAAGCGGAAGGTGCTGGCGCGTGCGGCACGCGTCATGTTGCGTCCGCCATGGCGACCGGATCGTAAACTGCCACCGGTGACAGTCAACGTGGTGTTGGTCAGCGAATGGAATCCGCCGCCCTGCTGGCGGGCCTGTCGAATGGTTTCTCTGCTGACCAGTTCGCCGATCGGCACTCTGGAGCAGGTGCAGCAGATCATCCAATACTATTGTGTGCGGTGAATGATCGATATTTTTCTTTCGCGTCTTGAAATCGGGCTGCCGTCTCGAGGAACGTCTGTTTGAGTATATGGACCGTCTTTTGCATACATGCGGTGCGCCGTACCTCATTGTTGCTTGGCGGACGCTGTATGTTCGTCGTTGGCGTGCAGTTGCCCGGAGATCAGTTGCGAAGCGATCTTTGAGCCCGCCGAGTGGAAATCGGTTTGGAAGGTGGTGACATCGGCGCAGATCTGCCCTGGTTGTGCCGCCCGCGTTGGGCGTCTTCGTCCGGCTGGCTGTGCAGCTCGGCGGCTACGTCAACGGCAAACGTGACGATCCGCCTGGGCCCCAAACGGTGTGGATTGGACTTCAACGTATGCATGATTTCGCCACCTGCTGGCAACTTTTTGGCCCGGAGGCCCAAGAAACATCCCTGACTTGTGTGTAACAACGAGGCGTTCACGCCGG
>CAVQKP010000005.1:0-171648 GCA_963713065.1 Pirellulales bacterium
TTCTGGACCAAGAGCCGCGCACGACTGTGCGGCGTCTATCTTATGCGACACCACCTCGACGCCTTTCCTCTTGAGGGCGAAATCGCGCACCGGGCTTCTTTACGCAGGGGGTAGTGTTTAAATTGCCCCATCCGCCAATTCCACTGCGAATGATACTAATTGTT
The DNA here is from genome assembly GCA_963713065.1 of Pirellulales bacterium. Lineage (GTDB taxonomy): Bacteria > Planctomycetota > Planctomycetia > Pirellulales > Thermoguttaceae > JADLEL01. The sequence continues at coordinate 165 of CAVQKP010000005.1, forward strand.
CATGCCGTATCCGGCTAGGTCTTCGACTTTTGCACGACTCTCCACCCGGTGGCTTTTCGCTCAGTACTGCCGACGAAGACGCCATTACAGTTCAACTCCAGTGGGTCATCGCGAATCGGCTTTACAAATCAAAGGAAGTTCCAGGTTTCAATAAGCGGACGTTCGGGAAACCTCAACGCGATCCGAAAATGATAAATTATAATGGTGAACATCCCGATAAAATGCCCGACTTGGTCTTTTTCTTGAACCGAGATTCGCTGCCAATTCTTGTTTCACATGACGCACTTGCCGTCGAATGCAAGCCGGTGGATGAGAATCACCCTGTTGGTGAATTTTACTGCGAGAAAGGACTGAAACGATTCGTCATCGGCGATTATGCCTGGCCGATGCAGGAAGCGATGATGGTTGGATATGTGCGGGATGATCGATGTATCGCAATGAATCTCGTTCCTGCAATGACCGCGAAAAAGAAGAACTTGCCATGATCGAGCGCTAAACCGGTCGGTAAATCGCTTGAAACAGAAAAAACCGATCTTATATACGTTAGCGTTCACGCTCGCAACTTTTCCTGGCCCGACAATCGCGGAGCGGCATGCAATATCTCCATTTTTCATTCGTGGCATCCGTGTTCATGATCCAATCGTCGGATGCCGCTCCGGCTCCAGCAGTGTGCGGCGGTGAACGCCGGCACTGCCGGACAAGTCTGTCGTCGCCGCCTTTTGACCGTGGATAAATTACGTCAATTATAAAAAATCGCTCTCGCTCATCTTCTTTTCCTCCAGCTTCCTTTCTATCCCTTCCTTGATCCCCATTCTCTCCCGCTTGCCCTAGTTCCGCACTCCGACGGAACCAAGGCTGTGCAATTCTCCGCCGGCACGACACTTCCAGGCGAAGACGCCCAATTCGACGCCAAAAATGGAACCGCCTCCTTGCGCCGCTCGGGCATTTTTCTAATCCGTTGCTCCCAAATACTTTACCTCCGTTTGCCGGCGTCCCGCGGACGAAATTTCAACTTGAGTCAGTAGGGTGGGCATCGCCACCCCTGTAAAGGTCTTAACTATTTTCGCGCGGCGAGTATTCTCGCCGTGGATACATGATGATTTCGTTTCGCACTGATCTTTTTGGGTTGTTTCGTCTTCGGACCGCGCTTGTGCTTGATGTACTTGCTCGGATCGAGGCAGTGCGCCAACTCGACCAAGGTGGCAGCAAACTTCGCGCAAGGCATTTTGCGGAATATTTCCCAGTGTTCGGCAGGCACCGCGATCATCATGCCGCCGGTTACTTGGGCCACCTCCAACGTCAAATAATACATCGACAATTCTTCTTCCACATAATGCCCGCCCTGTGCCACGCGGATCGCGCCTTTGACCATCGCCACGGCGTTATAGGCCACGCAGGCAATGCAAAAACCAAACAACGCCGCTTTGGGATAGCCCAAGGTGTCGATCTCGCAACGCAAGTCGTCGGTCACTTGTTGAAAGGCCGTCTCGATCGTCCAGCGGTCGGCGTACAATTCGGCAACCCGCACGGCGTCGGCGGCCTTGCGGGGAAGGTTGGTCAAAATGTGCAATTCCGTTTCGCCGTCCTTGTTGGGTTTCTCCAGCATGATCGTGATCCGGCGGACATGGAGCGTCTCGCCCGTCTCCGCATCGGTCAGGCAAATGGACTGTTCGTAAATTTCCCGACCCTGCGGGTCTTTCCCGGCCAGTCGCCGTTTTCCGCGAAATTCCCCAGAAAGCGTCGAGGCGTGTTGCCGGATCACGAAAAAGGCTTGGCGTCGATGGATGCCGAACAAAAACCCTGTGGTGCAGAAATTCCGATCCGCCAGGATGCAATCGCGGGCGGCGATGCATTCCAAAGCCTGCGTCAGCAACGAGCGCTCTTGCGCATAAGCGTCTTCGCAGGGCAGAATGTCGGTCATCAAATCGAAACGCGGATCGTAAAACACCAGGCTTTGGCCCGGCAAGGCCGCGGCCCGGAATCGTCGCAACTCGAAAATCCGATGTTCCGTGCCCGTCAGATGGTTGCCGTCCAAAACCCGCACGCGATAATGGGGCAACAACGGCGGCGGCAACGATCCCATTTTCTTCCGGCAAACAAGCAGTTCCGACGCCGAATAATGCACCACGGCCGCAGGAACCTGCGATTCCATGTGCTTCAACTTGTCGTACACGGCCTGCCGCGTGACGGGAATCTCCTTCCCGTGGGCTTGGCAATACGCGCCCACTGAAGGCGATTCCTGGAACACGACTTCGGACATGATTCGCACGCATGTGGAAAAACTCAACTCTTTGAAGTATCCAAGGACGGCATGATCCTGGAAAACCCGATCCAGCGACTCGGGATCGAAAATCCGCTCCACCGTTCCCCTTACCATGACACTGACGGGACTATCCTTGACAAACGCCGCAAAATGTTTACCCAGCAACATCCTTGTCGCTCCTGTTTCCAGAGACCGGGGTTTACCTCGAACACGAAAACAGAAGTGATACCATAAATCGTTAAATCGTAATAGGTTAAGACCTTTACAGGGGTGGGTGGGCATCGCCCACCATGATCCGCGACGCATGATCTTCCGCGCAGCAACAGCATTTCCCGCCCACGCACGATCCGCCGTGCGACGTTACGGTTCCGCGACGACTCCTTCCAGGCGCAGATTTAGGGTCAGACCGGGAATAGGGACTAGTAAAAGCGCGCTCAAGCCGTTGAATCGTTCCCTGCAAATCCAGACCACCTTGCTCCGCACGCCGCGCGATTCGCCCCACGCCGCTGTAGTCCCGATAGCCCATAATGTTTTTTCGCACCTCGCCGCGCGAGAGCACGCGATACGATGCCCCCGGGAATTCGATTCGTAACGGTCGTGCCATGCCCCGATTCTGCCCCGAGCACCCCGCATCCGCAATACTAATCCCTAATCCCGACCTGACCCCAAGCTCCCACTCCATAAATCAGTGATGTCCCCTTTTTGCGCCTAAATCGTTGAATCAACACAACATAGAATTACCCTTCTCCATTGTCAACAATACTTTCAAAACTCTTCTTGTCAACCAATATTAGCGTTCCGACAGCAGCCGCAAGGATAAACGCATCACTTGGTTTTGCGATAACCTCCAACAATTGATCTTCCTTCAAAATGCGTAATGTCGCATCCAGAAGACCATCAGTCGCATTTAGGTCACTTATCACAATATCCTGTAATTGTCCACCAAGAAGTCGAATTGAATTGGCCCATGTTCCGTGATGAGTAGCGTTCTTTGATTTTTGTTGTGACAACTCTTCTGCCAGAGCGGAACGCGCGCACTCGCTTACCATGATCCCGAACCGGCGGCTCCCGCCAATTTCATGAAAGTAAATCAACACAGGTTTTTCTTCACGTCCATTGTGATGGACAATCATTTCAAAATCGACAGGGATGAATCCCGCCGATACATCAATGTTACTGTCCACAAAATAGTAATTTGAACGGAATTCCGTAAGAAAATCGTGCGCGTGATTATCGCAAAAGTACTTCATGTACGTAGGGTGCCGCCCCTCGATCCGAGTAAAATGAAAGGTCGGCACATCGACACACTCCGAAATCTCGCAATGCATAATCGGCACACCTCCTGATAATTCAATCCTTGTTCAGCTATTCATATCGGTACGTTGGTATTATGGAGAATGGCGACTTTCCTATCCCCCATGCCCGGGTGGGGGCCACCAAGAAGGATCACCACCTGGGCCATCTAAAGGTCTGGTAAAACCACCACCATCCCCGTTGATTCCACGTGGGGGCCACCAACTAGGTCCTTCGTGTGCTGGAGGCACCGGACTTTCAAATTTTCCCCCCATTTTTTTCCCACGGAATGGATTAAAGAACTCCTTAGCGGCTTCTTGTGCTGGTGTCCGAAGATTGCTTGGTTTAGGGATTAAAAGGCTTCTTAATTTTAATATTCCTAATTTACCAGCTTTATATGTCGGACCTACTCCCGTAATCACTCCTGCTTGCGCGAGTAATGCGCCTGAGGAAGGTTCACCAATAAATGCCGCCCATGTGCCATCACTATAATATACAGTGTAACTGCCTTCGGTAGCGGGCAGCAATGGTCGCCATATAAGGAAGACAACCGTTCGAGTGAGCCAGTTGGGACCATTTCCATTTGCTACAGCTTGATCGTAATTATGCCACAAACCATGACTGGGCACAATTTTTACGACAGTCTTAGGTTTTGCAGGCAAGATTGGATCTATAAATAATGATCCCGGCGGGCCAATAGGACCCGATATAGGCATAGGCGGAAGATTGTCAAATTTTGGTGGTGGTTCAATTTCACCCGGTTGATCAGTGATGACGTGTTCGTGCATAGCCCAGTCGCCAAAACTGACCGGCTCCAACCTCGCCCCGACATTGTGCGTCCCGCCGCCGCTGTCGTGCGTACGCGAGCCGGAAACGTCGCCGCCCAAGCCGGACAGCCCGGAATTAACCGCGCTCGATGGCGGAGCGGGTTGGTCATCGCCTAAAAACGGACTGACCGGTCGTTGCGGAGGCACTTGGCGGCGGTGTGAATTTGGCGGCGCCGAGCAGCGCGGGTCCCGCGGATCGCGCACGGTCCCGAAGGCGTCGGTATAGGTCGCGGGGCTGTTGCCGCAGTAGCGGGCGAGGTTCGCGTCGCCGGCGGCGAAGCCCTGCGGGTCCTCGCCGAGGAACCGGCCCGAAACCGCATCATACCACCGGGCGCGGTCACAATTAAGGCCGGTTTCCGTGTCGTATTGCCGGCCCGTGTAGCTTAACGTGGGGGCGTAATCGTCGTCAGTCTGGCCGAGGAAGTCGCCGAAAGAGCCGTAGCGGAGGTGATCGACCAGGTTGGTATCGCCGGAATCGTAATCCGCCACGTCGCGGATCGTGCCTTGATGGTCGGCGAACATCCAGAGGACATTGCCGGGATTCGTGAGATCATAACCCCCGCCCTGTTCCGGCGGCAGGGGCGACAGACGCTCCTCGGCCAAGACCTGATCGACTGCCGGCCCATAGAGATAGCGGGTCGTGAGATCGGATGCGGCCATTTCCTCCCCGTCGTCCCGGGCGAATTTCAAGACCATGTTCTGCCCGTCATAAACGTAGGCCTCCTCATGCTCGACCACTTCATCGCCGTCCGAATCCAGCGACCTGCCGACTAGCCGGTTGAAGCTGTCATACACCGCTGAACGAAAAAACCTCACTTGCCAATCACTTTACCATCGCAGACAAAACGAAATCGTAAAGGGCATTGAAAATTTCTCCCGTCCGCTACTGCCACTCCGCGAAGTTCTTGAGGATTTTCAGCCCTTCGGTCTGGCTCTTTTCGGGGTGGAATTGGGTGGCGACGATGTTGTCGCGCCAGATCATGGAGCAGAAGGGGCCGCCGTAGTCGGTTTCGGCGGCGATGACGGCGGGATCGGCGGGGACGACGTAATAGGAGTGAACGAAATAGACGTAGGCGCCTTCGGCGAGACCGTCGAGGATCGGCGGGCGGCGGCGGATTTGGAGTTGGTTCCAGCCCATGTGCGGGACGGCGAATTGGTCGGGCAACTCGAAGCGGACGCAATCGCCCTCGAGCACGCCGAGGCCCGAGTGGCGGCCGTTTTCGTAGCTGGTCTCGAAAAGCATTTGCAGGCCGAGACAAATGCCCAAAAAGGGCTTGCCCGCGTGGATGGCGTCGAGCACCGGGGCGACGAGGTTCTTGCGATTGAGTTCGGCGATGGCGTCTTCAAAGGCCCCCACGCCGGGGAGCACGACTTTTTCGGCGGCAAAGACCACGGCGGGGTCGCTCGTGATGGTGGCTTGGCAGCCGACCTTCTCGAAGCCTTTTTGGACGCTGCGGAGGTTGCCCATTCCATAGTCAATGATGGCGATTCGGTTTTGACGGGGGGGGTCGGTCATGGAGATATTTCGGGGTTACATATATATGTATATATTGGTACGCGAGTTGTCGAGCGGGAACGGACGAATTGGGTAGCTGGAAATCAGCGCCTCCACCGGGATAAACCCGGTGGGGGCGAGCGGTTTTGGGGTTGGGTTGTAGCTGGAAATCAGCGCTCCACCGGGGTAAACCCGGCGGGGGCGAACAATGTGTTGGGGTTGGGTTGTAGCTGGAAATCAGCGCTCCACCGGGGTAAACCCGGTGGGGGCGAGTCAGGATCTTGGTTCGGTCTTATTCATTTTAGACAAAAAACCACTTTAAAGGATACCACCGCCATGAGACAATTCTTCCCGTTCGTTGCGATCTGCCTGCTTTTTTCGGTCACCGTTCGGGCGGGTGAGCCGGATATTTTGATTGCCGATTTCGAGGGGCGGGATTACGGCGAGTGGAAAGTCGAGGGGGAGGCCTTTGGGCCCGGCCCGGCGCAGGGGACGCTGCCGGGCCAGTGGGCGGTCAGCGGCTATCAGGGGAAGGGATTGGTGGATTCGTATTTCAACGGCGATCAATCGATCGGGCGCTTGATGTCGCCGCCTTTTGTTGTCCGGCGAAAGTACATCAATTTCTTGATCGGCGGCGGGATGCATCCGGACACGACGTGCATCAATTTGCTCGTCGGCGGCAAGGTGGTCCGCACGGCGACGGGCCCCAACGACCGGCCCGGCGGAACCGAGCAGTTGGACTGGTGGACCTGGGACGTGACCGAGTGGATCGGCAAAGAGGCGGTGATCGAGATCGTCGATCAGGAGGGCGGCAGTTGGGGGCACATCAACATCGACCAGATCGCCCAAAGCGACCGCCCGGAAGCGGAGCCGTGGAAGCCGGTGAAGCTCTATGACGAGAAGTATCGGCCGCAGTTCCATTTCAGCGCGGCGAAGAACTGGCTGAACGATCCGAACGGGATGGTGTATTACGACGGCGAGTATCATTTGTTTTTTCAGCACAACCCGGGGGGCATTCACTCGGGCAACTTGACATGGGGCCATGCGGTGAGCGCGGACATGATGCACTGGACGCAGTTGGACAATGCGATTCGGCCGGATAAGCTCGGCCCGATCTGGTCCGGCTCGGCGGTGGTGGACGAGAACAACACGGCGGGACTACGGACGGGCAAGGAGCAGCCGATCATCTGCATTTACACGTCGGCGGGCGGCACGTCGGAGCAGTCGCAGGGGCAGCCGTTCACACAGTCGATCTCGTACAGCAACGATCGGGGCCGCACGTTCGAGAAGTATGCGAAGAATCCCGTCATGGCGCATATCATCGGCGGGGACCGCGATCCGAAGGTGTTTTGGCATGCGCCGGGCAAAAAGTGGGTGATGGCACTTTATCTTGACGGGAGCAATTATGCGCTCTTCGGTTCGCCCGACTTGAAGCAGTGGACGAAGCTGTGCGACGTGACGCTGCCCGGCTCGGGGGAATGCCCGGACTTCTTCGAGCTGCCGATCGACGGCGACCGCAACCGCTGCAAATGGGTTTTTTGGGGCGCGAACAACCGCTATTTGCTGGGATCGTTCGACGGCCGGACGTTCAAACCGGAGGCGGGGCCGTTCGATTCGCATTTTGGGCGGAATCGCTACGCCGCGCAGACGTTCGGCGATATCCCGCCGGCCGACGGCCGGCGGATTCAGATTGCGTGGATGCAAGGCGGGGACTATCCGGGGATGCCGTTCAATCAGCAGATGTCGATACCCGTGACGCTGACCTTGAAGACTTTTGCGGACGGCGCGCGGTTGTGCAGCGAACCGATCCGGGAGGTCGAGCGGCTTCGCGGCAAGCATCATGCGTGGAGCGGAACGCTTACGCCGGGCGAGAATCCGCTGGCGGGGATTTCGGGCGAGTTGTTCGATATTCACGCCGTTTTCGAGCCGGGCGGGGCGACGGCGGTGGGGCTGAAGATTCGCGGCACGGAGATTCGGTACGACGCGAAGGAGAAGAAACTCTCGTGCCTGGGCGCCGCGGCGGCGGTCGAGCCCCGCGGCGGCCGCATCGAGTTGCGGGTGTTGGTCGATCGCTCGTCGATCGAGATTTTCACGGGCGACGGGCGGGTGAACATGGCCTTTTGCTTTTTGCCGCTAAGCCATGAGAAAAGTCTTGCCGCGTTTGCCGCCGGCGGAGAGGCGAAAGCGCCGACGCTGGACGTTTGGGAAATGAAATCGGCGTGGAGGTAGATCCCCTAGCGGAATGACGGCAACATGCCCACGCAAGCGTGGGCATGGCACCCACAACAAATTGTCCCCTTTTCAACAGGCTGCCAGCGGAATGACGGCAACATGCCCACGCAAGCTTGGGCATGGCACCCACAACAAATTGTCCCCTTTTTCAACAGGCTGCTAGCGGAATGACGGCGACATGCCCACGCAAGCTTGGGCATGGCACCCACAACAAATTGTCCCCTTTTTCAACAGGCTGCCAGCGAAATGACAGCGACATGCCCACGCAAGCGTGGGCATGGCACCGAGCATGGCACCGGACGTGCCACCGGTTAATGACAACTCATAAGACCACCGGGCAGCGAAAGGATGCTTGCCGCATGAAAATCAACCGGTATTTGATCTTCAGCACGCTGGTGGCGGCGTTGGGGGGATTGCTTTTCGGCTTCGATACGGCGGTCATCTCCGGGACCACGATCACCTTGAAGGAAGTTTTTCATCTGCAGGGATCGTGGCTGGGATTGAGCGGCAATTTCTGGCTGGGGTTCACGGTGGCCAGCGCCTTGATCGGCACGATTGTCGGATCGATCGCGGTGGGCCGGCCGAGCGACGTCTTCGGCCGACGGACGGCGCTGGTGGCGATCGCGGTGTTGTACTTCGTCTCGTCGCTGGGCACGGCGTTGGCGTGGAATTGGACTTCGTTCCTGTTTTTCCGCTTCCTCGGCGGGCTGGCAATCGGCGGCGCATCGGTCGTTTCGCCGATGTACATCGCCGAGATTTCACCGGCGAAGTACCGCGGGCGGCTGGTGGCCGTCACGCAATTCAACATCGTGGCGGGCATTTTGCTGGCGTATTTTTCGAACTACGGGATTTCGCTTATGCATTTGAGGGCGGACGAGTGGCGGTGGATGCTGGGCGTTCTGGCCGCACCGTCGGCGGCGTTTTTCTTGCTGCTGTTTTTCACGCCCAACAGTCCGCGGTGGCTGGTGGCGCGGGGGCGGGAGGAAGAAGCCCGGGAGGTTTTCGCGCAATTGGGAGCGGACGACGCGGAAGCGGAACTCGGGGCGATTCGGGACTCGTTGGACGCATCCCATCACAGCTTGCGGGAGCCGTTTTTCGACAAGGCATATTTGCGGCCGATCATGCTGGCGGTGGCGATCGCGGCGTTCAACCAGCTTTCGGGCATCAACGCGATTTTATACTACGCGCCGGCGATTTTTCAGATGGCCGGGGCGGGCAAGGATTCCGCGCTGCTGCAATCGGTGGCGGTGGGCGGCATGAATCTGATTTTCACCATCGCCGCGATGGCGATCATCGATCATTTCGGCCGCCGGAAGCTGATGTTGGTCGGTTCGGTTGGATATATCCTCAGCTTGAGCGCCGCGGCCTGGGCGTTCTACAAATTCGGCGATGTTTTTTCCGCCGTGCAGCAGGCGCTCGATAAGAATCTTACGGTGCCAGCAGAGACGGTGGCCGCGGCGGGGACGGGCGGCATTGTCGTGCTGGCGAGTCTGTTGGTGTTCATCGCCTCGCACGCGTTCGGGCAAGGCGCGGTGATCTGGGTGTTCATCAGCGAGATTTTCCCCAACCGCGTGCGCGCCCGCGGACAAGCGCTGGGCAGCTTCGTGCATTGGTTCATGGCGGCGGCGATTTCGTGGACGTTTCCGTTATTTGCCGCGGCTTCGGGCGGGCATGCCTTTGCCTTCTATGCCGCGATGATGGTCCTGCAATTGCTCTGGGTGCTCGTGGTGATGCCGGAGACCAAGGGCGTCTCGCTCGAGCAGATTCAGAAGAAATTGGGGATTGAATAGCCGGGCGAAAAACGGGAGTGGAGGGACTGAGCTGCGCGAATTTACCGACAGACAGGAAGGTCTGTCCTCCCGGGAGCCGTTAGCTGGTGCTTTCGGCCGCGAGAACGGATTGTTCTTGGGAGGGAAGGGGAAAACTCGCATCCGCCGCGAGAAGGACCTCGTCTTCGGTGGAACTCGAGTGGGCCAAGACGGAGGCGAAGCCGCGGGCGAGCTTCAGTTCGTTGGACATGTCGTCGGGGTATTCCCGGGAGAGGCGGGAGATTTCCGGCAGAATCGAGAGGAAGAGCGCCAGCAGGGAGGGGTCGAAATGCGTGCCCGTTTCCTGGAGCATCATGTCCGTCGCTTCGTCTTCGGAGTACGCGCGGCGATAGACGCGGTCGTGCGTGAGGGCGTCATACACATCGACGATGGCCATGATGCGGGCGGATTCGGGGATTTGCTCGCCGGCCAAACCCGAAGGGTACCCCCGTCCATCCCAGTATTCATGGTGATAGAGCGCGATTTCGCGGGCCATTTTCAGGACCGGGGTCTTCGAGCCGGCGAGCATTTCGGCGCCGATGAGGGGATGGGTCTTGATGACTTCGAATTCCTTGGGGGTCAGTTTTCCCGGTTTTCGCAGGATGGCGTCGGGGATGCCGATTTTGCCGACGTCGTGCATGAAGGCGGCCTGGCGGATGATCTCCGCTTCGGCCTCGGACCATCCGGCGGCCTTGGCCAAGGCTTCGCATAGAAGTCCGGTGCGGCGGATGTGCATGCCGGTTTCCTCGTCGCGCCAGAGCGAGGCCGTAACCAGGCGTTGGATGGTTTCTTCCTGGGCGTGCTGGAGTTCCTCGGTCCGTTCGTGGACCTTGGTTTCGAGACAGCGGGCGTAGAATCTTTTTCGTGAACCAAGCGTTCGGCGAATGCCCTGCGGTCGAGGCTCAACATCACGTAGGCGGCGAACATGGCCGTGAAGGCCATGCCGGCAGCCAATGTCGCCCAGGGCCACCAGGTCTGCCGTGCGGCGATGAACTCGGGAATCGGAATGCATTCGATGGTCCAGGAGTGTCCGGCAATTTCAAGTCCCGAACAATAATGGCGCAGATGCGGATCGTCGCATCGGCTGAGAAAATCGCCGAGAGACATTTCCGGGCGGTTTCGCGAGGCATGAAAGTAGAAAGGCAGTTTGCCGTCCGCGAGAGAGGAATCGAATAATGCGACGTCGATTCCTTCCGGCTGGAGTCGGGTGAGGGCCGTTTCGATGAGGATATCGGGCCGAAAAACGCCCACCACGGCGCCGCGAAAATTTCGGCGGCGGTCTTCCAGGCTAGCGCGCGGCTTGCCGCGTTCATAGACGGGCAAGAGGATCAGGAAGCCGTCGCGGTTTTTTTCTTCCTGGATCAAGGCGATTCGGCCGCTGACCTGGATTTTTCCGGTATCGCGGGCATTGCAGACGGCTTCGAGCCGGGTCGGCTCGGAGGCGAGGTCGTAGCCGAAGACGGCGGGATCGCCCGGCCCCGGTCCGATGAAGTAAACCGGGAAATATTCGGCGCGCCGGGCGTCGGCCGCGATTTTTCCCCGGGAATCCTGCGTGGTGAATTGAAAATTCTCGATTCCGTCGCGGCGCGCGGCGGTTTCGTATTCCTGACGCCGATCATGGGCGACGCGCGGCACCCATTCGACGGCGACGATGCTGCGCGCATGGCTATGGAACGGCTCGAGGAGCGTCTGGAATTCGCCGCGATTCAGCCGGGGGACGCTATCGAAGGCTGCCTGCACCGATTCGAGGAGGGACAATTGGGTTTCGAAGACATTCTTGACGGCGGCAGCTCGATTTGCGGATTCGACGCAAAACGCCTTTTCGATATCTCGAGATTCCCATCCGTGAAGCACGAAAAAAACCGCCAGGGAAAACCCCAGCCCGCAACAGACCGCCAATCCGGCGGGCCAAAAACGCTTCCAGGAGGGTTTCGCGGGGCGGAGTTCGGTTTGGAGTGAATCGTTCATGGGAGGCGGATTTTGGTTTGTTGTTGCCGGGGGGGGAAATGCATCAAGCGTTTTTACGCCGCGGATTTCCCCAATTCCTTGAAGAAGGGAAGAATGACACTAGAACTCTAGGTTTTTCGCATGGAGATATTGCGCCGGCAGACGATCGGCAAGCAGGCATGGAAGAGATGGCGGCGGAATAATCGCTACAAACGGCACGAGACGATGGATTCTTGCGGCGCTTCGGCGGATGCTCGACGGGCGCGCTACTCGCGCTGGTTTTGGGGCGGAGGAGAGATTTCCGCCCCGTCACGCGTGCAGGGAGATGTTATGGTTCGTCAAACGACGGGTTGGAAACCTGTCTTACAACAGAGGCAACCTGTTCTGCGTTTCAAGAAAAGGAACAAGCCGCGTCGTTTGCCGCGCGGCTTGGGAATTTGCGGAATCGTCTGCACCGCTACGGGGAACTCTTGGCTTGCAACGGGGCGGCGTTCGCTCGGCGGGCGATTTCCAGAGCGGCGTTCAGCATGGCGTCGCTTTGCAGGGCCGGGGCGGTTTCGCCTGGGATGGGTTTTGCGACTTGACGAACTTCGACGTCCGGCACGACGCCGACGCGGTTGTAAGGTTTGCCGGTGGGCGAGTAGAACTTGGCGGTGGTCAGGCGGATGCCGGCATTGGTGCCGTCCAGGGGAAAGATGCCTTGCACGGAGCCTTTGCCGTAGCTGCGCACGCCGACGATGGTGCCCCGCTGCAGGTCGTGAATCGCGCCGGAGAAAATCTCGGCCGCGCTGGCGCTGTCTTGATCGACGATGACCACCAGCGGCATGCGCCATTTATCGGATTCGCGGGCGGTGAACGTGGCGTCTTCCTCGGCGCTGCGGCCGCGGGTGGAGACGATCACGCCGCGATCGACGAAGCGGTCGGAGACATCGACCGCGGCGGGGAGCAATCCGCCGGGATTATTGCGGACGTCGATAATCAGCCGCTGCATTCCCTCGCGGTGCAGTTTCCAGAGCGCGGCGTCGAGTTCGCGGAGCGTGGTTTTTTGGAAGCTGGTAATGCGGAAATAGCCGATTCCCCGCTCGCGGTCGATCATGTTCACGCGATCGACGCTGGGCACTTCCACGCGGCGGCGGCGGATGGCGATTTGCCGCTGGTGGTTGTCGCCGCCGGCGACGGCGAGATTGACGAGCGAGCCTTCTTCGCCCTGCAAGAGGTTGGCCGCAAGGTCGGTGGACATCGAGCTCACGGCCTTCCCGTCGATGACGACGATGCGGTCGCCGTCGCGGAGTCCGGCCTCCGCGGCGGGGCTGCCGGAGATCACGCGGACGATCAGCAGGGTGTTGTTTTGCGTTTTCAGTTCCACGCCCAAGCCGACGAAGTTGCCGTCGATTTGCGAATAGACTTCGCCGAGTTGGTCGGGCGTGAGGAAAGCGGAGTATTGGTCGAGCGAATTGGTGGCGCCGCAGAGATACTCCAGCACCACGGCAGTGGGCGACATGCCCAGCCGCTCTTGTGCCAGCGAAGCGGCGAAGGCCGCGGCATCGCGAACCCCCTGCCGATCGCGGACGGTGCCGCGTGCCGAGGATCGACCGCAACTGGCGGGCGAACCGGGCCGCCTTCGCGCGATCGGCTTGCGGCACATTCCGCGACGAACGACGATTCGCCGAGCGCAACCTCCAGATCGTTGGTTCCGCGATCGAGGAGGTCCTGCCAATTCGGATTGTCCACATAATGCGCTTCGATCTTCAGCAGCACTTGGGCGTAGAGAGCCAAAACCTGGTCCAGGGGCATGCGTCCGAGCGAGTTGCGGAAGCTGCGATCGTTCAGGCGGCGTTCGAGGTCATAATGCAGCCGAGCCGCATCGTAGCGGCGCTGCAAAAATGGCTCGTCGGGGAAACGGCGGAGGCCTTCTTCGTATTGCGTCAGCGCATCGGCCCAGCGGTGCTCGATTTCCAACTGCTGGCCGTTATGGAGCAGGTCGTCCAACTCCCGGGTTTGGCTGGAAATGGCGATCGTGGTGGGCGCGATCGTCGCGGGGAGTGGCGTTTGCGCGAAGGCGAGCGAGGCCAGGAGTGCCGCCCAAGCGGCAATGAGTAAGTGAAGTGAACCGGATTTAACCCGTAGCATGTTGTCGTCCGTGAGGGGGTTGTTTAGCCGGCGGCGAACCGGAGGAGTCGTGCCGTGGGGGGGGTAAGTGGTTGAGGAGGCGATCGGAGTGCGGGGTCCTGCAGCACCGGCCACCTTCAGCATATTCCATCTTCGGTCGAGTGTCAAAAAATGGACCGTGAATTTCGGACTTCCGCCGCTGCAATCCCTACAACTCCACAACGGCGCGCGCGAGAAAACGGCCACGTTACCCCCTCCTAAAACACGAATTGTGCGAATTATGATGCAAAGGATAGGGTATGCCGAGAGTGCCGGTAATGCAGGCGTTGCCGGAATCTCTGACAGAAACGGCAGAGATGGCAGGGTTTATGCGATTTGTTGGAACGCCGATCCTCAATCGGCAGTCAAAAACTTTAAGATCTCGCGGCGATAGAGATCGGGATCGTAGCGGTCGACGCGGCGAGCCAAATAAACAAGCCAAGGAAGAAAAGAATGCCGAAGAGTCTGCGTTTGCGGATTCTGAGCATCGCTTACTCGAAGATCTCGCGCACTGCCACGGAAAATCCCGGCAAGATGAAAGGTCAATTAAACTATGCCTTGTTTGTAATGTCTTCGGTAGCTTCGGATCGAGCCGCAATCACGAAGGAATCGTCGAGCATAAGCGCACTCCCCCTTCGTCATGGGAAATCTATTCCTTCTTTCCTGAAATGCTCGTCCGTTGAGATGGCAAGTGATAGGCGACGCTGGCGGATAAGCTCGAAGGAAATGCAATCGGTGAAGCTTAAGTGCCTTTGCCGGGCATGGCGGCAACGCGTGCGCCTAATGTATGAAGTGGTTCGGTGACAAACTCGACTTTGCAGAGCGGCAGGACTGCATCTAAAAAAGCTTCAAGAGCGCCCATCCCAACCGCTTCTGAATGAGCGCCCAACTTTCTTGAACTATATAATTGGTCGTCAGAAGATGCCAATTTTCCTTTTCTGCTTGAAGAAATGCTTTTGTCACTTTATCGTGAGCAGGATCAGCCGCATCCAACAAAGCGTAAAAACCGGAAGTATCCACGAACACATTTTTCATGATCGACCGGTTTTTCGTTCCGCGATCGATTCGACATACCAGTCGTCAAGACTTTGCGGTTCGCTTTGAGGAGTATTTTTGGACGAGAATTTGCCGGCAATCCGAGAGATGCTTAACCGCGATGGCTGTTCTTGACGCTCCAAATAGATATCAACCGCTTCGCGAATTTGCTCCGCGATCGGCTTATCCAAAACTGTGGCGCTCTGCTTGAGCCGGCGGTATTGCTCATCGGTAAGTTGAATCTGAGTTCTCACCATGATTACATTATAGCATGTAATGTAATCGGTGTAATGTACTGCGAGCGCAAAACGAAAGCCGCAAATGGACGGTCAGTTGCGGCTTCGAACAGTTCAGTCTGAGGGACGCTCCGCAGCCCTCACCTCCGGCCCCTCTCCCAGAGGGAGTATTTAGTGGAGAATAATGGCTACTCTTGCGGAGGTGCCGGCGGTTCTTCGGTCGCCGGAGTTTCGGTTGCGGCAGGTTCCGCCGGGGCTGCGGCGGGTTCCGCCGGGGCGGGGGCGAACGACTTGAACAGCGGGCCGCTGCCGGAACCGATGCCGCCCTTGAGTTCGCTGGGGTCGATGGTGGAAGCCGCGGCGGCTTCGGCCTTCGGTTGGCCCGCTTCGGCCTCGGCTTCTTCGGCCCATTCCACGCGCTTGCGGGAAAGGCCGATCTTCCGCTCGTCGGGATCGACACGGAGGACCTTGACCTCGATCACCTCGCCAACCTTGACGACGTCCTCGGGATTTTCGACCTTATGGTCGGCCAGCTCGGAGATGTGCAACAGTCCCTCGAGGCCGTTTTCCAGGCCGACGAACACGCCGAAATTGGTGATTTTCGTGACGGGGCCGGAGACGATCTGGCCGGGTTGGTACTTGCCGGGAATGTCCGAAAGCCAGGGGTCGTCGGTCAATTGCTTGAGACCCAAGGCGATGCGGCGGCGGTCCTGATCGACCGACAATACGCGGCATTCGAGCACCTGGTTCTTTTCGACCATCTCGTTCGGATGGCTGATCTTGCGGGTCCACGACATGTCGCTGACGTGCAGCAGGCCGTCGATGCCTTCTTCGATCTCGATGAACGCGCCGTAGTTGGTGAGGTTGCGGACGGTGCCCTTGACGATCGCGCCCGGCGGATACATGTTGATGACCTTGTCCCACGGGTTTTCCTGGGTTTGCTTCATGCCCAGCGAGATTTCCTGCTTGTCCTTGTCGATCTTGAGCACCACGACTTCGATCGTCTGGGCGGGCTGCACGAGTTCGTTGGGATGGCTGATGCGCTTGGTCCAGGACATTTCGCTGATATGCACCAGGCCCTCGATGCCTTCCTCGATTTTGACGAAGGCGCCGTAGCTCATCACGTTGACGACCTCGCCCTTGATCTTCGAGCCGACGGGGTACTTCGACTCGACGCTTTCCCACGGGCTGGGCATGCGCTGCTTGAGGCCGAGCGCGATTTTTTCCTTCTCGTGGTCGATGTGCAGGATCACGACTTCGATTTCCTGGTCGATGGCGAGCATTTCGGACGGATGGTTGATGCGGCCCCAGCTCATGTCGGTAATGTGCAAGAGGCCGTCGATGCCGCCGAGATCGACGAACGCGCCGAACTCGGCGATGTTCTTGACGATGCCCTTGCGGCGGTTGCCGACTTCGAGTTCGGCCAGGAGTTGGGCCTTTTTCTCGGCCCGCTCGGCTTCGATCAGCGCGCGGCGGCTGACGACGATGTTCCGCCGGGCTTCGTCGATCTTCAGCACCAGGCACTGGATCACGCGGCCGATGTAGTCGCCGATGTCCGACGGGCGGCGGATATCGACCTGGCTGGCCGGCAGAAAGACGTTGACGCCGATATCGACCAAAAGTCCGCCTTTGATTTTGCGGGTGACGAGTCCGGTGACGACGTCGTCTTCCTTGACGACTTCCATGACCTTCAGCCAGGCTTCGATCTTTTCCGCCTTGCGCTTGCTGAGGGTGATCATGCCGCGGGAGTCGTCCACCAGGCCGTGAACGTCTTCCACGTCTTCGATGAGGACCTTGACGAGTGTTCCGGGCTCGGGCAGTTTTTCGCCTTCTTCCCATTCGCTGCGGAAGATGATGCCTTCACTCTTGTAGCCGACATCGACCAGCACGACATCGCCTTCGACGCGAAGCACGCGGCCTTGGACGATCTGATTCAGATCCATTTCCTGCGTCGTCCAGTCGATTTCCTCGGCGGTCTTGCCTTCGGATGCCGACTCGAGCTCGATTTGCCATTCTTCTTCCGTAAGATCCAGCGATCGAATGAGGTTGCGATTTACCATAAGATAGGGGTGAGGGGTGGGGGGTTAGGGGTGAGGGATTGGCGGCAACGGTGAGATTCTCGGGAGCAGAAACCGCTGCGCGGCGGCTTATCGTCTCGCGGTGGAGAGGACAATAACTGTTCCGGATTTGTGCCATCCAAGACCAATCCCGTCCGAAAATCCGGCTCCTCGAACATTCAAGGGGCAAACTGGCGGATTTCGGGGAATCTATTACTATAGCCGGTCAGGACGGGTTTGACAATGGCGAGCGGTATTTGGTGTATGGATCTTGCGTTTACCTGGAAAGGCGGTTTTCCGGATTTCACTTCCATTGAGCGGAAGAACTTTTTGGCAACTACGTAACCCTTTGGCAGTAAAGAAGTTGCGTGATACGCGGATTCGAACGAGGTTCCGGTATTTCAGTCGTATTCAGCCACGATTCGCAGACGCCCGAATGGCGAGGGCAGGGTCAAGATTTCTCCCTCCAGCACCGCAGGAGACCCATTGATCGTGATTTTGGCGGGTTTTCGACTCGCCGGATGACGCACGGCGACGCGCAATTGCTTCAATGCGGGGTCGGGCGGGGGATCGATGTCGATCGTGATGTCGCGTTCGGTGGATGTGGTGCGGAGCGCCATCTTGCCGAAGAGGGTGGGCGCGTCGGCGATGTAGATCGACTTGCCCGGCGCGAACCAGCGGCGCGGGCAGCCGCGGAGGAGCCAGAGCGTGCCTTTGGCTTCGTCCTGCTCGTCAATCATCATCCGCCGGAGCATGGTCAGCACGAGTCCGTTGCCGGACGAGTTGGGTTGAAACGGCGCGTAGTTCGAGTCCGCGACATTGACGCGTTCGACGGTTTCGTGGCAATCCTCCGACATGCCGTAAACGAGGCTGCTGTAGAACACCAGCAAGGCCTTCTCGAATTCGCCGCGAGCGAGAAAGTCGCGATGCCAATACACGTCGGCCGCGAGGACGTACCAGAAGGGCGAGTCCGGGGGGACGTTCCACTGATCGATATTTTCCGTGTAGTTGAAATGGCACATCAGCCCGCCGAGGACGCCCCACTTTCGCTGGACGATTTCGAGCAGGGGCTTCCAATACTTTTCGTCGGCCACCGGATGGAGTATTCCGACATCGAAGAGCAGACGCGGCCCATCGAGCAACCAGACGCCGCCGTTCCCGCGGTTTCCCTGGCGGGAGTACACGGTGTTGGGCGCGAACAATAGTCCGGTGTCGGGATCTTTGTAAGCGACCCTGTCAAGCGTATCCAGTAAGCAACGGCGGTATTCGTCGGCGTCGGCGGCAAGGCGGTCGGCCTCCGGCACGCCGGCATTCCTGAAAGCAGCCGCCGTTTCGGCCATTCCTTTGCAGGTGTATCCGTCGGAGAAGCAGTAGTAATAGAAATGTCCGGCCCAATCATGCACACGGCCCTTGGGAAGGAGGCCGAAATGCGCGACCCGCTTTCCGTCGGCCTCTGTGGTGCGCGTCGTGTCCCGCTGCTTCTGGACCCAGTCGCAGGCGGCAAGCATATTTGCCCGATTGGCCGTGAGCCAAGCGGCGTCGCGCGAGTAGCGATAGTGATCCGCCAACATCCACAAACCGACGCCGGTTTCGCACGTCCACCGCGGGGAGCCGTCGCCGACAAAGCACCCGTGCGTCGCTGTCACTTCGGCATCCGGTCCGAGGCTCTTGTTGCCATACTTCCCGACGCCTGATTGATGCTCGGTGAACCACCGCAGGCAGGCCTCCATATCCTTGTGGAAGCCGAGGGAATCGAGCGGAACCGACACCTTAACGAACTCACACGGCCAGATCCCCGACGCCTTAACGAACTCGGACGGCCAAAACCCGCCGGCGTACCCGGAACTGTGAATGGGCACCACCCACGGAGCATTCGGTTCCTTGGGCAGATTCTGCAAGCAGGTCAGGACCAGATGCCGATATATATTGTTCAATCGCGGTTCGGGTGTGCTGAGCTTCATGCCGGGCTCCAGCGCTTGATCCCAGCGGGATTCCGCCTTCTGGAGCGACTTTTGAAAGTCTTCGGCGGCCATGCGAGTGCGTTCCGATTCGGGATAGAGCATGGAACTGCCGGCAATGACGAAGTCAAGAGAGCGGGTCTCTCGCGGTTCAAGCCGCAACTCGAAACGAAGGGCGTTGTTGACGGTGATCGAGTCCTTCGATTGGCCTTGCACGACTTCCAGCTTGGGCTGAAGGGCGACAGAAGTGGGAGCGCTCGTCCGGTAGGTCAACAATTCGCGATCGTTCACCACGAGCGATCCCTGGACGTCGGCGACCTTCATCTTCTCTTGCTGCCAACGCGACACGGGCGCACGGAAAGCGGTGTATCCTTGATTCTCACACTGGGAGCCGCCGGCGATGCCGATCAAGAGCACCAGCGCGGTTGTCGCCGGGGCATCGGAGTCGTTGGTTACCGCCATGCGGATCATGACGTCCTGTTTCTCCGTGCCCGAGCAAACGGCCTCGTCTTCCGGCAATACGCCGAAGGCTGTCTGTTCGAGGCTGATGCCTCCGGCATGCCATCGACTCTTGATGATGGGTTGATAACCCTTGTGAAGCTTACGGGTGGTTTCGTTAATCGCCGGTAGTTTAGCGGGAGTTCCCAGGGCGAAGCCGACAACATAGGAATCGGCGGGGGCGCCCAATACGACGGACAAGTCGGGATGCACGAAGACGGCGTCGGGATGGTTTTTCGCCTGAATCGTGGTGCGCTGCGTGAGCGGTTGCGAGAAGCCGAGAAGATCGTCATACTCGACCTCGATATGTTTCCGGGCGACGCCTTCGAGGGAATAGTCGCCCTGCAGCCGCTCCATCGCCGCTTCCCTGCCGATTTTCGGCTTGGGGGCGGCAATCTCCGCGTTGGGCTTGTCGTTGATCTCGTCGGGCGTGGCAGCGATGACCGCCTCCGCATGATGACTCACGAACACGGCCGACGTCAGCAGCGCGGCGGTGCAAAGCGATTTCCAGGTCTTGTTGAATTGGCGAGGCACTGACGTTTCCTTTCCGGCGGCGGTTTTCGTTTTTCGTGGCGAAATTTGTCGGCTTTTGCTCCGTGGAAACAGGTCGCGATCCGCACAACTTTTGCGGAGTGAAAGGCGACAAGCGAGCGTTTTCGCGGCGAGTTAAGCCTCCCTATCCTTTACCGCATTTCACAAAGAGGGGGCGTTTTCGTAGTTCGGCCTGGCACTGGCGCACGCGGCATTCCACCAATTCGACCAAAGCTCTTTCATCGATCTTTTCGTATTCTTGCGGCAGAATCGGCGGTCCGAAATGAACATTCACCGCGCGGGGACGGGGAAAATGGGCCTTTTCGGGCCAGGCGCGGTAGCGCCTTCGATGGCGATGGGGAGGATCGCCGATTTCGAACGGACGGCGAGCGTGGTGAAGCCGGGCTTGAACGTGTGGATTTCGCCGTCCGGCGTGCGCGTGCCTTCGGGAAAGACCAGCAGCATTTCGCCCCGTTTCAATCTCTTCAGCGATTCTTTGATGCCCGAGAGGCCCACGCCTTCGCGATCGAGCGGAATGGCGCCCACGGAATAGATGAAACGGCCGAAGACGGCGGGATGGAACAGCGTCTCGCGGGCGAGATAGTTCATTCGCCGCGGACAGCCGGAGCCGACCAGCGGCGGGTCGAGGTGGCTCTGGTGATTCGAGACGGCCAGCACGCCGCCTTCGCGGGGAATGTTTTTCACGCCCGTATAGCGAATCCGAAAATACGGCACCGAACAAGTTCGGATAAGGCATTTCCAGAAGTTGTAATGGAGTCGGTTGAGGAAGGAATAGGTCGGCATGGATGTCTTTTGTGCGAAAACAGCGGATTGTAGCATTGCCAACATAGTCCAGACTTATCCAAAATGCTACCCCCGGGGACGCTGTCCGCAGCGGTCGATCATCGTTCCCCCGGCACGGGGCCGGGGGGACCATTATTTGACTTTGTAGATAATCACCGCCGTTCCCGGCCGGTCTTTGATGACAACGGAAAGGCCCTTATCAAGGAGTTCGCGGCCGGAGAGTTCGGTTTTCTCGGCGGTGTCGAGGTTCGTGAACCGGTAGGTCGCGTCGGGATTCAGGCCGCGGAGTTTGAGGCGGATGGATTCGTAGGGGCTTTCGGCGCGGCGGAACGCGCGGACGACGCCCGCGCCTTTTTCGGGACTGTCGAATTGGAAGGCCATCCAGACGTCGTTGGCGGGGTTGTAGGGCGTGAGGGGGTAGTAATCGCCGAGCAAGCATGGAGAGATTTGCTTCCATTCGGCGAAGAGTTTTCGCAAGAGGCCGTAGTCGAGGTCTTTGCGGCGGGTATCCGCACCCATCGTGAGCCAGGGCGACATCTGGCTGCGGACGATGTAGGCATCGACGTCGAGGAAGCCGGTGCCGTAGTAGGGATACCAGAGGGAGAGGCCGTAGGTCTGGTTTTGCTGCCCGATCGGTTCGAAAACGTAATCGCTTCGCAGGCAGGGCACGGCGCGGCGAAGGGTTTCGAGATCGTTGCGGCGGCCGCCGGAGGCGCAGGAGTCGATGAACATGCCCGGGTGGCGTTCTAAAAGGCCGTCCCAGTAGGCCAGATAGCCTTGGACGTGCTTGTTCTCGGTGATGCCCTGGCGGTCATCGGCATCGGCGCCGCGCCAATAGCTAAGCGGATCGATATTGAAATCCTGCCGGTACATATCGATTCCCTGATCTTTCATCAACTTGTCGATGTGGTCGGTGAGCCACTCGCGGCACTGTTTATTGCCCAGATTCAAAAGGCCGCCGTTTTTGCCGCCGAATATCCATTCGGGATGATTCTCGGCAAGCCAAGTGCCGGGGTGGACGCGTTCAGGCTCGAACCAGACGAGGGTCTTGACGCCGTGCTCTCGGCACCAATCGCTGACCTCGCGGATGCCTCTGGGCCAGCGTTTGATTTCGACTTCCCAGGTGCCGGTGACGCCCCAGTTGCCCGGCTCGCCGCAGGGATACCAGCCGGCGTCTTGCCACCAGAAGTTCGGCACGACCTTTTCTTCGACGTAGCGGCGCATGAAATGCAGTTCTTCGGCGGCGTTGGTGATGAGGCCGGGGTACGAGTTGCCCGTGCATACGGCCGAGAGCGGCGTAATTTGTTTTCCGCCGGGGCGGGGCGCGTTGTGGGCGAGCATCCAGCGGCGCCAGAGGTTTTGGCCGCGGAGCCAATCGCCCTGGTAGTGCATGAGGACCACCAGCGGCGTGCGGGCTTCCTCGCCCGGCAGGAGCTTGAAATGCGTGAGTTCCTGGCCGGCGCGGAGCCGCAGGGATTTGCCTTCGTCGCGGTCGAAGCGGGCGGACCATTGGCCGGGCCAGCCGAGCCCGACGAGGAGGCCTTTTCCGCCGGTCTGGAAGTTCCAGCAGGGGAAAGTGCCGTTGGTGGGCCGGCCGCCGGCGGGGGCGAGTTGCTTCGAGGCTTTCGGGCCGAGCGTTTCCTCATACGGCTGATAGCTGGTGGCCGAGCAGATGTCGCCGACGATGGAATGCAGCGTGAATTCCGCGTCGGTTTCGCGGGCGACGCTTAGGTCGAGCGCTTGGATGTCGGCGAGGATCGGGGTGTCTTTGTCGCCGGCGTTTTCGAAATAGAGCGTCCATTCGACGGCGGGGAAATCGCGGTACTCGACACCGACGCAACGGACGATCAGACCGGTTTTCGGATCGGTCCAGGTAAGAGTGTATTCGGTTCGATTTTCGTCGAGTTTTCGGGTTGATTGCTTGTGTTCCCATGTGGGGAGCAGTTCGACCGACGGTTTGCCGGCGTATTGGAAGGAGAAGAAAGGCTGGAAACTTTTCGAGTCCTTGGCGGCTTCGAATTTCGCGGCGGCCCAATTTCGCGAGCGCGACAATTCAGCGGGGGTGGGAGATACGGCTAACGCGAATTGGGTGGTGAGAAATCCCAGCAAAATGACGACGATGGGCAAAATTTTCGATTTCATGGTGAACCTGTTGTCATGGGCGTAAAGCCGGTGGGGGCGATTAGGTCGAAAGGCCGCGATGCATTTTTTAAGGTATTTTCTGATAGGAAATTACCGCGGAGCCGGGGGCGGAAGCGATGGGAATGAGCAGGCCCTTCTCCATCATTTCCTTGCCGGTCGCCGTGGTTGGGCCAGGAACGTCAAGGTTTGTAAGGAGATACACTGCATCGGCGTCCAAGTCGTGTAGTTTCACGCGGAGCGATTCATAAGGGCTTGCATCGCGGCGGAAGGCCTGCACGACACCTTCGCCGCGCTCGGGCGTGTTGAATTGCCAGGCGATCCATTTGTCGGCGCCGATGTTGTAGGTCGTCAGCGGATAGTAATCGCTCATGAAGTTCTTCGCGTAGTCGCGCCAGGCATCCATCTCCCGCTTGATGCTCTTGTAGTCGAGATCTTTATCCCGCATATCGAAACAGGCGGTGAACGAGGAACAAAGAACGCTGCGGAGCGAATAAGAATTCAATTCGCGGGTGCCGGTGCCATAGAAGGGAATCCAGAAGGAGAGGCCGTACGTGTGGCCTTGGTTGCCGACCGGCTCCATGATGTAATCGCTGCGCAGAAGGGGCACCGCGCGGCGCAGGGTTTCCAAATCGTTCCGGCGGCCGCCGCTGGCGCAGGAATCGATGAGCATATTCGGATGATGCTTGATAAGATCGTCCCAATAGGCCAGGTAGCCGGTGACGTGCTTGATTTCGGTGATGCCCTGGCGGTCGGGCGTGTCGGCGGCGCGCCAGTAAGGCGAGCGGGTCGATGTTGAAGTCCTGGCGATAGAGATCGATGCCCTGATCGTCGAGGAGATTGTTGATATGCTCGGCGAGCCATTTCCAGGCGTCGGGATTGCCGAGGTCCAAGAGTCCGCCGTTTTTGCCGCCGTGAATCCACTCGGGATGTTCTTGGAAAGCCAAGTGCCCGCGGCAACGCGTTCGGGCTCGAACCAGACGATGATTTTCACGTTTTTGGCGTGCGCGTGGTCGCTGACTTCGCGGAGTCCCTTAGGGAAACGCCGGGTATCCACTTCCCAGGTGCCGGTCTTCGGCCAACCGACCGGATCGCAGGGATACCAGCCGGCGTCCATCCACCAGTAGTCGAGCTTCAATCCTTCTTCGAGATAACGGTCGATGAAAAACTTCTGGATTTCCGTATTGGTTTTGTACATTTCCTCGAAGAAATGCGAACTGCATGCGAGAAATTGCACGGTCGGGCGTCTTTCCGCCGGGATGCGGCGTGTTGTGGGCGATCATCCACTTGCGCCAGAGGTTGTGCGAGCGGAAATAATCGCCGCCTTTCCAGAACATCAGCACGATCAAGAGGCGAGCGGACTTCTTCGCCGGGCAGCAGCTTGAAGTGCGTCAACTCCTGGCCGGCGCGGATGCGCAGGTGGTTCTCCTTGTCGCGCGTGAAACGGGACGCCCATTGGCCGGGCCAGCCGATGGCGACGAACATGCCGCTGCCGCCGGGATAAGCGAGGTTGTAGTAGGGCCATTCTCCCTGTTGGTCGGGCGTCCGCTGGCCGAGGAGAAACGCTTTTCCAGCCCCGGCGTAAGCGGCAGTTCGAACGGCTGATAGCTGTCCGGCGTACAGGTGTCTCCCTTGGCGTAGTGCAGGACGAACTCGCCTTCCGCTTGCCGGGTGAAGTTGGCGTCGAGGGCTTGGATGCCGGCCAGGATGGGCGTGTCTTTCGCGCCGGTGTTCTTGAAATAGAGCGTCCACTCGACCGTGGGAAAGTCGTGGTATTCCACTCCAACGCAGCGAAGTTCGAGACCGGTTTTCGGATCGGTGAACGTGAGCGTGTATTCCAGCCGCTGGTCATCGAGTTTTTTGCTCGATTGCTTCAAATCCCACGTTTTCAGAAGTTCGGCCGAGGACTTGCCGTCGTAAGTGAAGGAGAAGAACGGCTGGAAGTCTTTCGCCGTCTTGGCTTCGAAGCGAGTTGCCGCCCAGTTGCGGGAAAGCGTCATTTCATCAGCCGTGGGCGCGATGGCCGCGGCGAATTTCGCGGAAAACAAAAAGAGTGTCAAGGCGAGGCACAACGACAGTTTTCTCTGCATGGTCTTGATCCTGGGTCAGGTATTGTGTCTTTCGTAGTGTGGGATAAGCGAAGCGAAGTCCCACCACGGAGTTTAGTCGGTCGATTGGTGGGGCTGCGCTTCGCTTGCTCCACCCTGCAATATGCGCCAGGTCCCGCCCGGCAGGCGGGACCTACTTTTTCTTGTAGGTGATTAGTGCTGAGCCGGGTTGGTCTTTGATGGTGATGGGGAGGCCGGTTTCCAGGAGGTTGCGGCCGGTAATTTCGGTGGTTTTGGAGGTGTCGAGGTTGGTGATTTCGTAAAGCGCATTGGGATCGAGTCCGAGGAGAGGAATCGATTTGAATGTATCGGGGCTTTTCTCGCGGCGGAACAGGAAGGCGCAGCCTGCGCTCAGATCGGGGTTGTCGAACTGGTAGCCGTACCATTGGGTCTCGCTCTCGTCGTGCGGAAGAAGCGGATAGAAGTCGCCAACCATCAAGGGCCGCAGTTGATTATAGAGCGCCAACCGTCTTTTTCACCGCTTCGGCCGTATCGCGTTCCGCGCCGCTTAGCGAGGCTTTGGAGAAGGCCGCCACCAAAACGTTGCCGGCGGTCATCTCGCTGCGAAAAATGTAGGAAGGCTCCAATCCGAAATTGCCGCAGCCGTGCAGGGGAACCCAGCGCGTGAGGCCGCCGTTTTGCAGTTGATCGGCGGCCGGCTTGGGGCCTTCGCACTGCATATCGCTGTGCCAAAGCGGGACGCTGCGGGAGCAGGTTTCGATGTCGATGCGGCGTCCACCGCTGGCGCAGTTGTCGATCATCAGTCCGGGATGCCGCGCGAGGAGATCGTCCCACATCGCGTAAAGGCCCTCAATATAGCGAATTTCCGTGATGCCTTGCCGGTCCGGCTCATCGTTGCGACGCCAAAAATCCAGCGGCGGGATGTTGTAGTCCCAACGAAGCCAGGCAAGCTGCGCGGCGGTGATCTGCACATCGATGTGGTCGGTCAACCATTTGCGAGCCTTTTCGTCATTCAGCCGGAAAAGCCGGCTCCACTCGCCATTGGCCTTCATCACGAATTCGGGATGCTCGATGTCGATCTTGCTGCCGGGGGCGACTCGCTCCGGCTCGAACCACAAGAGATAGCCGACGCCCGCGGCTTTTGCGGCATCGCCGACCGGTTTCAAACCGTGGGGATATTTGGCGGGGTCGGGCAGCCAGGTGCCGGTCCCTTCGGGGAAGCCTTTGGGATACCATTGCTGCGGGTCCATATCGGACCAAAGGACCTCGATGCCGCGCTCGGCCATCGGCTTCATGGCGTCGGCGTGCGGCTTCTCGTAATAGCCTTTCTCGTCTGTCCAACTGACACACGCGCAGATCGGAGGCATGACCGGCGAGCCGTTTTTGCGCGGCGAATAGTGGGCCAGCATCAATTGGCGAAAGAGGTTGTTGCCGCGGATCGGCTGGTCGCCTTCCCAGAACACGAAAAGTATTTTCGGCGTGCGGATGGTCTCGCCGGGAAGCAACTTGAAGTGGGTCAACTGCTGGCCCGCTCGAAATTGAAGCGCGCCGGCGGCGTTCATTTCGAAGGCGGCTTCCCATTGTCCCGACCAGCCGATAGCGGCCGCGATGCCGCCGGTTTTCCAGTCAACATTGAAATACGGCATGTGGCCGTCGGAAGAACGCCCGCCGACGGGGGCAAGGACCAACGGGCCGGGCTTGGCGGTTGTTAGCAGGTCCTCGACGGGCGCGAAACTTTGCCCGGAATTGCTGTCGCCGAGCGAATGGTGAACGATGACGCCGCCCGCCGGTTGGCTTTCGATGGTTAAATCGAGCGGCCGGATTTGTTCGAGGATCGGCGTGTCTTTGCCGCTCGTATTCTTGAAATAGAGCATCCATTCGATCGCCGGAAAATCGTGATATTCCACGCCGATCAAACGGAGTTCCAATCCCGTCTTCGGATCGGTATAAACGAGCGTGCGTTCGGTTCGCCGGTCATCGATTTTTCGACTGGATCGTTTCACCGACCATGTTTTCAGCAATTCCGCCAACGGTTTTCCATCGTAAACGAAAGAAAAGAATGCGGGGACGTCTTGCGCGTTTTTTTCACCGTCGAATTGAGTCGCCGCCCAGTCGTGTGCGTGAGCTAATTCGGCGGGCGTGGGTGAAACGGCCCAGGCGAATTGCAGAAGATGCAATTCAAGGGCGACCACGATGGCATGCGTGAATTTCATGTTCATGAGCATCGTCCTGTGCTACGATTTCTTCGTATAGGTGATCAACGCGGAGCCGGGCTGTTCTTTGATCGTGATGGGGAGGCCGGATTCAATAAGATCGCGGCCGCTCAGTTCGGATTTTTCGCCGGTGTCGAGGTTCGTCACCGTGTAGGTCGCGGCGGCGTCGAGACCTTGGAGTTTCAACGTTTTCGACTCCTCGCCGTTGCCGCCGCGGCGGAAGGCTTGCACGAGTCCTTCGCCTTTTTCCGGTCGGTCGTATTGCCAAGCCATCCAGACGTCGCCGGCCGCGCTGTAGGGCGTGAGCGGATAATAATCGCTCTCAAGGATCATTTGTCGAACGGAAATCCACTGGTCGAGGAGCTTGCGGTGCAGGCTGAAATCGGCATTGGGGACCGGATCCCAACCGGCAGTGAAACTGGGGCCCATCTGGCTGCGGAAAACGTAGGCGAGTCCTTTGGGGTCGGAGAAGGTAATGCCCGTTCCCCAGTAAGGAATCCAGGCGGCCAGTCCGTAGGTTTGGCATTGCTGTCCGAGGGGTTCGCCCCAGGTATCGCTGCGGAGAAGCGGCACGCTGCGGCGGAGCGTTTCGACGTCGTTGCGGCGGCCGCCGGAGGCGCAGTTGTCGATTTGCATTCCGGGAAAGTTTTTCAAGAGGGCATCGTAGTAGGCAAGGAAACCGGTGACGTACTTGATTTCCGTGATGCCTTGGCGGTCGGGGGCGTCATTTGCGCCAGAACATCAGCGGCTCGACGTTGAAGTCGTGGCGGTAGAGGTCGATCTTCTCCCGGCGAATCACGCGGCTGGTGTTGTCGATGAGCCATTTCAGGGCGTCGGATTTGCCCAGGTTCATGATCATGCGATTCTTCAGCGGCATTCCCTGGTTGATTTCCGCTTCGTGGCCGGGCGGAGCTTTGAGGAGCCAATCCGGATGGTTCTGGACGAGCCAGTTTTCGGGTCCGGGATAGAGTTGTTCCGGCTCGAACCAGGCGATGAGCTTGGACCCCTTCGCGTGGACGTAGTCGCTCACCGCCTTGAGACCGTTGGGGAAGCGGAGGGGCTCGGAGTCGTACAGCCCGTTGTAAATGTACGTGCCGGGATCCATCTTGAACCAGCAGAGATCGACCCATAGGTAATCGACTTTGAGTTTCTCCTCTTGGTAGCGGTCGAACCATTGCTTCTGGTTTTCCTCGGTGATGCCGAAGTAGCCGTGGGTGTTGGCGGTGCAGAGATTCATCCGCGTTTCGGGCAGTTTTCCATTTGGATGCGGCGTGTTGTAGGCGAGCATCCACTGCCGCCAGATATTTTGCGCACGGACGGGAGCGCCTTCATAGAACTGCACGACAATCAATGGCGATCGGACCTCCTCACCCGGCAGCAGTTTGAAGCGGGTCAGCTCCTGGCCCGCTTTGACGCGGAGACCTTTGCCGGCATCGCGAGTGAATTTGGCCGACCATTGACCGGGCCAACCGATGGCGAAGATCATTCCGCCGCCCGGCATTTCGACATTGAAATACGGGAATTCGTTGCTGCTCGGGCGGCCGCCGAAGGGAGCGATCTTTTTCTCCCGCTTCGGACCGAGCACGATCGGATCGGGCCGGTAGATGTCTCCCACGCCATCGCCGACGGTGCGGTGGAGCGTGTATTCACCGGCGCCGTCGTGCTTGAGATTTTCGTCGAATGGTTGGATATCGGACAGGATTGGCGTTTCTTTGTCGCTTGTGTTCTTGAAATGGAGTGTCCATTCGACGGCGGGAAAATCGCGGTACTCGACGCCGATGCAGTGAAGCTCCAGGCCGGTCTCGGGATCGGCGCAGACGAGCGTGAATTCGGTGCGGTTGTCATCCAACGTGCCGCGGATCGCTTGATATCCCAGGTCCTGAGCAGTTCGCCCGAAGGCTTGCCGCCGTAGTTGAACGAGAAGCAAGGCGCAAACGTGTTGTGTTCCTTCCCGCTCTCGAAGCGCGCCGCGACCCAATCGCGCGTCGAGGCCAATTCGACCGGGGTAGGCGAAGCGGCGCGGGCCGATTGCGGCGCGAACAATCCGAGCAGGACGACGATTCCAAACAGGCGCCTGGTTCTCATGAATATCGTTCTTTCAATATGGGCTGATTTTGATTGAATTCGCGGGTGCCATGCCCACGCTTGTCGTGGGCATGGCACCGGATTACTTCGCTCGAATCTTGCACAACGCGTGACCGCGGGCGGGGATCGTGAAGTCGATGGCGATTTCGTCGTCCTTCTGCTGGAACGATGCGCCTTCGATTTGCACGGGCGCGGTGGGCAACCCGATCTCCGCCAGGCGGAATTTGATTTGCTTTTCGGCCGGTTTGTCGTCGAGATTGAATACGTTGATCACCGACTGGCCGAGGTCCTTCAACGTGTGGGCATGCACGGTCTCTCGGATGCCGAAGAACTCGCCCTGCGTGTAGAAGCGTTTCAACTCCCGATATTGCCGCAGGGCTTTTTTTTGCGCTTCCCAAACGGCGGGGTCGGGGTGTTTGCCGCCGACGCCCAGGTGCCGGCAGGTGCTGGCGTACCACCAGAATACGAGGGCGTTTGCGTTATCGGTCTTCAGGCCGATGTGGAGATAGAGCGGGATGCTGTAGGCGAGGTTGTAGTAATACAGACTCACGGCCCTGCGCGACAGGAGATCGTCCAGCGAATTCCACATGAATTCGTGGCCCCAGAGGCAGTCGAAGGAATGCGGCGGCCGGTAGCCGAAGTAGGTGGGCGTATAGTGGATGTTGCTCGGGCCGGTGATGGGGTCGTGCATTTCGATCAGCACGTTCGGATACTTCGCTTTCACGCGCCGCGCCAGTTCGAAGAGGGCCTGCGCGTGTTCCTCGCGGGTCGAAGGGATCGAATGGCCGTGTGTTTTGTCGTAGCAGGGGCCGGAATACTGGTCGCTGTCGAACATGAAGAACAACGCGCCGTTCTTGGCCAGTTCGAGCAGGTTCTGTTCTTTCGTGTCCAAGAATCCCGGCGAGGGAAGGCAGAGGAGGAGTTCCGCCGGTTTGCCCTCCTTGTCGAGGACTCTGGCTTCCTTGGGGCACGCCGAGGGATCGCCGATCGTGGGGGGCACGCCGGCCAAAGAGCACCAGAAACAGATGCCTCTCATGCCGTATTGCTCGCGAATCATCTTGACGAACGACGGCATCGACCCGAGCCGCTCCGCATCCCAAATCTGGCGGCTTGGCCCGGCTTCCCAACCGGGATCCAAATAGAGCGCTTCGCAGCCGAGGTCCTTGGCCTTGGCCGCTTCGCCTTTTATTACTTCCAGATTGTAATACTCATTCAGGAGCTTTTTGTTGCGTTCGTAATATTCCTTGCAGAAGCCGGGTTTCGAGGGGCCGAAATAATCGTTGCCCATCGCGCAGACTCTGCCGAAATACTCGTTGTCGTAGAGTTCATTCCATTGGACGGGCGGATCGTAATCTTTCGGCGGTTTGCAGCCTTTGCCGTCGAGATAGCGGCGGTAGGCGTAATAGGCTTGCTTCCAATCACCATCGACCACTTGCAGGCGCGTTTCGCCGAAACAGTACGATTTTCCGGATTCCAGTTTGGCCGAACTTTCGGGATGCCCGTGTTTCCACTGGCCCGCGCCGGCAAACCGCACGAGAGTCTCGGCTCCCTGTATCACGGGCTCCATGAGCGACCACTCCATCGAATCGCGATTGTATTTGGCAAGCAGGAACGCCATCGCCTTCGGCTCCTCTCCCAGAGAAGGTGGGGGGCAGCTGGTCCAGACCCAGCCTTCCGCGCCCCAGATGGGAGTGGGGACGACGGGTTCCATCCAGGCCGTGTAGGACATGCCGTGTTCGGCGACTTCGCGCAAGGGAAATTCCTGCATCTGCCCGTTGGTCTCGCGGCGATAGGGAATCGGACAGAAGCGGACGTCCGTGGCGTCGGGCAGGAACTTTTCGCCCTCGCGGATGCATTTGGTGAAACCGCATTTGAAGTCGGCGGTTGCCAACGGGGCATCGGTCGGATTGCGGATCGTGATGCTTTCGAGGATCACGCCCGGCTCGTTGGGCAGGGTGAAGGTTTGCTCGATTTCCAGCGGATCGAGTTTTCCCTTGAACGTGATCGATTTGCCGCCGTCTTCGTGCAGTTCGACTGCGGGCGCGTTCGCCAGGGCGGGAAATTTGCCGTTCGGCCAGGAGTAATCGCGGTCGGCGAAGACTTCGCCGGTTTTCACGTCGCGGAGAGATCTCGCGTCGATGCCGTTTTTCGTGTCAACGAGAAGTTCGAGGTCGCCGGTCGTCAAGCGGGCCTGACCGCTTTCCGCGTTCAAGGCAACGCTCGGCCCCGCGGCGAGGGTGTTCGAAGACGCGAGGCTCGGCGCCGCAATCGCGAATAGTAGCGCCATCGCACGACAGAATTGCGTAGTTTGCATTTGTTGAGCTTTCTTGATGGAGAGTTTCCGTCGAACGGAGACAGCGATTCGTGCAGGGAGGAAAAAGGGGAAAGGGAGAAAGGGGAATTAAGTCGATGCCTATCCCGCTTTGCGGTAGATGAACAACGCGGCGGCGGGTTTTTCTTTGAGTTGCACGGGCAGGCCGGATTCCATGAGTTGTTTGCCGATGCACGATTCGACCGTGCCGCCGTCGAGATTTTCGACGTCGTACCGCGAATCCGGCTCCAGCCCCTGGAGTTTGAGGGTCAGCGAGTCGGCGGCGCATTCGGCGCGGCGGAAGGCCTGGACCGCGCCGCCTTGGCCGGGTTCGTCGAATTGCCAGGCAATCCAGGCCGTCGGCTCGATGCTGTATGGCGTGAGCGGATAGTAATCGCTGAGCAAGTACGGCTCGACTCGGTGGAACTCGGCGATCATTTTTTTCAAGAATGCGTAGTCGAGATCTTTGTCTCGCGTATCCCAGCCCACGCGCGAAGCGGGGAAGATGGAACTGCGGAAGCAATACACGGTTTTTTCGATCGCGCCTGAGCCGTAATAGGGAATCCAAAGCGAGAGGCCGTAGGTTTGGCCTTGCTGGACTTCCGACGGCGCGAAGCAATCGCTGCGCAGCAGCGGGACCGAGCGCCGCATGGTTTCCAGATCGTTGCGCCGCCCGCCGCTGGCGCAGGAATCGATCCAGAGTTTTGGATGGCGGCGGCATAGTTCGTCCCAATAGGACAGGTAGCCGCAGACGTATTTATTCTCGGTAATTCCTTGGCGGTCTTCGGCGTCCGAGCCGCGCCAATAGCCGAGC
Organism: Pirellulales bacterium; assembly: GCA_963713065.1. Lineage (GTDB taxonomy): Bacteria > Planctomycetota > Planctomycetia > Pirellulales > Thermoguttaceae > JADLEL01. The sequence goes on from CAVQKP010000005.1 coordinate 32,928, forward strand.
GGATCGATGTTGAAATCCTGCCGATAGACATCGACACCCTCGCTGGTGATCAGGCTATCGATGCGATCGACGATCCATTTCCGGGCGTCGGGGTTGCCCATGTTCACGAGGCCGCCATTTTTTCCGCCGATAATCCATTCGGGGTGGTTTTCGGAAAGCCAGGTATTCGGGCCGGCGCGTTCGGGCTCGAACCAGAGGACGAAACCCATGCCGTTGGCGTGCGCGCAGTCGGAAATCTCGCGAATCCCTTTGGGGAATCGCGTTTTATCGACTTCCCAGGTGCCGGCATCGGTCCACCAGTTTCCGGTCTTGCCGGGATACCAGCCGGCATCGATGAAGTAATACTGCAGGTCGATTTTTTCGCGGATATAGCCGCCCAGGATCGCCATTTCGGTTTCCGCGGCCGGATGAAGCGGATCGCTCCAGCACGCTCCGTAGTGGGTGGGAACCAGTTTTCCGCCGGGGCGGGGAATATTGTGGGCAACCATCCACCGCCGCCAGAGGTTTTGGCCGCGGATCCAATCACCTTCGTAAAACTGCAGCACGACAAGCGGCGAGCGCACCTCTTCGCCGGGATGGAGCTTGAAATGCGTGAGTTCTTGCCCGGCGCGGATGCGCAGCGTTTTGCCGTCATCGCGTTCGAATTTCGCCGACCACTGGCCGGGCCAACCGACCGCGACGAGGAAGCCCTTGCCTTGGGTCTCGATATTCCATTGGGGAAATTCGCCGTTGGTGGGCCGCCCCCCGCCGGGCAGAAAGTGGTTCAGAACTTTCGGTCCGAGGACTTGCGTCTTGGGCTGGAAGCTCGCGGCCGAGCAGGTATCGCCTTGAATGGAGTGCAGCGTAAATTCCGTGTCGGCATCGCGTACGAAGTTCGCGTCGATGGCCTGGATGTCGGACAGGATGGGCGTGTCTTTATCGCTCGAATTTTTGAAATAGAGAGTCCATTCGACGGACGGGAAGTCGCGGAACTCGACGCCAACCACACGGAGGACGAGTCCCGTATTCGGATCAGTGTAGGTGAGCGTGTGTTCCGTTCGGAAGTCATCGAGTTGGCGGCTGGCTCGATCGAATTTCCAAGATTTCAGCAATTCCTTGGATGGTTTGCCGCCGTAAGCGAAGGAGAAGAACGGATCGAAGTTTTTCGCATGCTCCCCCGAGAGCTTGGATTCCGCCCATTGCCGCGACTGCGCCAATTCGGCGGGAGTGGGCGAAACGGCGCCCGCAAAGCGCGTTGAAAGCAGCGACAGTCCGGCGATGATGCCAAACAGGAGATTTGTCTTCATTCCGGGACTCCTTTTATGGAGGATCGAGAAACGTGTGGCAGAACTGAGTTATCAAGGCAGGTTTTCGCGGGATCTCGGATTTGCCGGAGGGTGGCAAATGAGGCGGGATTATTTTTAGTATCATAATATAATTCCCTCGGGTAGGACAAGTAGCCTTGATGCCAAAGGGTACAGTCTCCAAGGTATTCCCAAGTTGTAGGGTCATGTGTGATAGATGATAAAAAATATTATCATTATAGTTTCTCGCTTATTTCATTTTACCCAAATTACTACGGCCATTTTCGTGTTTTCGTCTGGCTTTGCGCATGATTTCCGGGTAGGATTCGATGTTTGACGTTATTTATGACAGAAATGATTGATGAAATTCGTTTTGCCGGATGGGCAAAACCGGGAAATCAGGAGGAGCAAGGATGTTCCGCGGACGAAAATTGCGGCGGTCGATTGGTTGGGGTGTGGGGATCGGAATGGGGTTGGGTGTGGTCTTGGGACTGCTGCTCGGCGGTGCTTGGCCGCAAACCCCGCTGCATGCCACCGCCACCGATCGCGTCGATACGTTTGCCATGGCCAGCGGACAGGTGGACGAGGATATCGAGGCCGTTTATTTCCTCGATTTTCTCACCGGCGATTTGAACGCCGTGGCGATCGGCAAGCAATCGGGCCATTTTACCGGGTATTTCAAGGCCAATGTGACCGCCGACATGGGCATCGACAACGCGAAGAATCCGCGTTACATGATGATTACCGGAACCGTCGATCTGCGCCGCGCCGGCACGCGGATGCAGTTCAGCCGTGCGGTGGTCTATGTGGCCGAGGTCACTTCGGGCAAAGTGGCGGCCTATGCCATTCCGTGGTCCTCCGGATTGCAACAAGGCGGGCAAGGCGGCGTGCAGCCGCTGGTGCCCATCGCCGTCACGCGATTCCGCAACGGAGTGGCGGGCGTGGCCCGCAGCGGATCGTAATGCAATAATGGATGCGAGTGAGATGCCCACGACAAGCGTGGGTGTGGCACCGAGGCTTAATGCCACAGCATGCCCACGACAAGCGTGGGCATGGCACCGTTATGCGGCAACGTGAATCCGAGAATGATCCTGCCCTTACATATGCCCCCGGTGTGTTCACCGGGGGCGAACTGTTAAAATAGCCAATGATAATTCAATTAAACGGCGAGAATCGCGAAGTCCGAGAAGCAATCACCGTTTCCGATTTGCTTTCGGAATTAAAGCTGGCCGGCAAGCCCGTCGCGGTCGAGGTCAATCGGGAACTCGTGACTCGAGCCGAGCACGCCGAGTGCCGTCTGGCTTCGGACGACCGCGTGGAAGTCGTTTCCCTTGTGGGAGGAGGATAAGCGCCATGACTACGGAATCCAACAATACCGATACGCTAAAAATCGGTTCGCATACTTTCGCGAGCCGGCTGATCGTGGGAACGGGCAAATACGCCAGTTATGAATCGATGCGCGAAGCGCTGGCCATTTCCGGCACGGAGTGCATTACGGTGGCCGTCCGCCGCGAACGGCTGGTCGATGCCGCGGGGCGGAACATTTTGGATTTCATCGACGGTTCGCGGTACACGATTCTGCCGAACACGGCGGGTTGTTTTACGGCGGAAGACGCCATCCGCGTCGCCCGGCTGGGACGGGAGATACTTTCCCAACTGGGCAATCCCGGCGCCGATTGGGTGAAGCTCGAAGTATTGGGCGACGCGAAAACGCTCCTGCCCGATCCGATCGCCACGCTCGCGGCCACCGAAAAACTGGTGGCGGACGGTTTCCAGGTGCTGGTCTATACGAGCGACGATCCGGTGACGGCGAAGCGGCTCAAGCAGGCGGGGGCGTCGAGCGTCATGCCGGCGGGCAGCCCCATCGGCTCGGGCCAGGGCGTGCTGAATCCCAACGCCATTCGCATCTGCCTGGAATACCTCAAGGACGGCGATCCGACCTATCCGGTGATCGTCGATGCCGGCGTGGGCACCGCCAGCGACGTAACCGCGGCGATGGAACTGGGCGTGGACGGCGTGCTGTTGAACACCGGCATTGCGCACGCGAAAGATCCGCTCTGCATGGCGCAAGCCATGCGGCTGGGCGTCGAAGCGGGACGATTGGCCTTTCTCTCGGGGCGAATTCCGAAAAAACTTTACGCCACCGCCAGCAGTCCGCTGGAAGGGACGATCGCGGGAAAATGAGATTGCAAATTGGATAATTGCAAAATGTAAATTGCAATTTGAACAAGGCGAGCCGTTCGGGAGTTCGCGAAGAATCGCCGATCGGCTCCCGCCGATCGTCGCCCGCGGCAGAAAATTATTTTTCCCGCTTTGGTTCTTCTTTCTTCGGTTCTTGCTTCTTTTCTTCCGGCGGGGTTTTCGGCGCGGGGGCCGGCGTGATTTTGGGCGCCGAGGGTTGCGATTGGAATCGCCAGGGGGAGGTTATCGGAAACGGCGGCCGGCCCGACTGCGGAAATTGGGCGAACACGCCGAAGGCTTGGCCTTCCTGTCCCATGGCGACGACGACTTGGCCCATGTGTCCGATGGTGTTCACGATGCCGCCGGTTTCGTTCGAGTGGATTTGCACTTGCGGTGCGCTCGTTGGAGAGCATGGTTTGTATCACGCCGGATTTGGTATTTTGATCCTGGATCATGACGACGACGGGTTTTTCCTGCTCATCGGTAACGACGAGTTTGCGGCACTCGACTTCGCCCAACTTCGATTGCAGGATTTCGGAATAATCGGCTCGAACGGCGTTTCCGCGAGCCCTTTGGAACTGGAGTTCTTGCACAACCCCGAGATTATTGCGAACGATTCCGTCCTGCATCACTTCGAGATTATTGCAGTGGATGGTTTGAGCGGTGATATCGGCCGCTTTGAGGTCCATCGCCCCGAATCTTTTCGTCGGCAGGAATTGATTGCGCATGGCGATTCCCAAGGTCAGAAAAAGCAGGGGATAGACGATCCAGCGTTCGCGGGTGGACATGGTTAAAGCTCCGAGAAGGAATTTGGCGGCAAAGGGGCAACGTCCGAAGCGATACTCTCGTCTGGAGAGGTGCCGAGAAGTCCCGCCCGACAGGCGGAACCTACTTTTTCTCCAGCAACTCTTTCAATAAATTCGCCAGCAGCGCGGGGTTGTCGGCATCGACGAGGCGTTGGATTCGGGTTTCGGGGATTTTCAGATTTTTCAGCGCCGCGGCGATGCGGTCCCAGATGCGCTGTTTGGCCTTGCCTTCGGCCAAATACAGATCGGTCACCAGTTCGCCCAGCTTTTGCAGCATGATGTCGTCCTGGTTCTGGTAGTAGCGGCGGATGATTTTTTCTTGGTAGGCGGTGCGTTTGGGCATGGTGAAGTGGGCAGTGTTGATGATTTTGCGGCGGCGAAACTTGAGTATCTCTATATGATATCGACTCCTAGTATGGCAAATTTCTTGGTTATCGCAAGCGATTCCGCGGTCAAGAGCCAAAAGAGGTAGAATCTGCGTCGGATTTCCTTGAGCCGCCAACCGTCACTCTTTTCGCTCTCCAGTATCCACTCTTTTCTGTCCACAGCCCCTGCCCGCTGCTTACTGCCCGGTAAAATTGCCTTTGCGGAACCGGGGGGGCTTTAGTAGGATGGTCGTCATGCACCAAGTTGCGAAACATCCGCTGATCACCGCCGCCCGATCGACCGGGGCGGGGACTTTGGCCAGCCGGCTGTTGGGACTGGTGCGCGACAGGGCCACGGCGGCGGTGTTGGGGATGTCCGGCAGTCCGGTGGCCGACGCTTTCGTGATCGCGTTCCGGCTGCCGAACCTGTTCCGCCGCCTGTTCGGCGAAGGGGCGCTCACGGCCAGTTATCTTCCCGTGTTCACCAAGCAGCTCGAAAGCGACCGCCGCAAGGCCTGGCAACTGGCGAGCGTGCTTTTTGCGTGGCTGATGGTTTTTTTGGGCGGTTTGACGATCCTCGGCGAGTTGGTATTCCTGCTCTTGGGATATGTCGGGGGCGGCTCGCCGAACCTGGTATTGTTATTGAAGCTCTCGGCGGTGACGCTGCCATACATGATGCTCATTTGCCTGGCCGCGCAGATCATGGCGACCCTGCAATCGCTTTCGCATTTTTCGCTGCCCGCCTGGGCGCCGACGCTCTTGAACGTCTGCATGATTTTGGCGGCGTGGTTCGTCGCGCCTCATTTTTCGGGCGATCAAGAGGCGCAGGCGTTCGTGCTGGCGGCGGCGGTGCTGGCGGGCGGAGTCTTGCAAGTCGCCGTGCAATGGCCGGCGCTGCGGAAGGAGGGGTTTCGTTTCGACTACGACGTTCCCGCGGCGATCGACAATCTGCGCCATATCGGCCGCTTGCTGCTGCCGATGCTCGTCGGGTTGGCGGTCACGCAGATCAACACGTTCAGCGACAGCCTGATCGCTTGGATCTTCGAGGCCCCCGCCGGCCGGCTGGAGACGATTTCCTGGCTTGGCGGAGTGCATTATCCGATGCGGCAAGGGGCGGCCGCCGCGCTATATTATGGCGAACGGCTTTATGAGTTTCCCTTGGGGCTTGTGGGCGTGACGGTGGCGACGGCGATCTTTCCGCTGCTGAGCCGCCATGCCGCGCGCGGCGACCGCGCGCGGCTGGGAGCCGATCTGACGCTCGGTTTGCGGATGGTGGTGGTGCTGGGCGTGCCGGCGGGCGTGGGGCTGATCGTGCTCGCCCGGCCGCTGGTTCAACTGCTTTTCCAGAGCGGGAATTTTACCGCGTTCGACTCCGGCAGGGCGGCAAACACGACCTTTTGGTTCGCGCTCAGCGTGTGGGCCTACTGCGCCGCGCCCGTCGTGGTGCGGGGCTTTTACGCCTTGGACGACAGCCGCACGCCGGTCCGCGTGGCGATGTGGATGGTCGCGCTCGATCTGACGTTGGGTTTGGCGCTGATCTGGCCGATGGGCGAATCGGGCCTGGCGTTTTCGACTTCGATTTCCGCGGCGGCGCAGCTAGTGCTGTTGGTGTGGCTCTTCGGACGGAAATTCGCCGCGCTCGACTGGCGCAGCCTGCTCGCCACCACGCTGCGCACGCTTGCCGCTTCGACGCTCATGGCGGCGGCGTGCTGTTTCGCCTTGTCCTGGTTTTCGCCCGACGGTCACTTGAGCAGGAAACTGCTCCGCGCGGGCGTGCCGGTCGTTTTGGGTTCGCTGACGTACCTGGCGGCGTTTCGCCTGATCGGCGGGCGGGAACTTTCGATGCTTTGGACGGGAGGAGAAAAATGAAACAGGTCATCGCGATCGTGAAACCGTATTTGGTGGAGAAGGTGCTCGACGCGCTGAAGCATGCGCCATTGGAAGCCTGCGAGGTCCACGAGGTGAAGGGTTACGGCCGGCAGAAGAGCTATCTCGACGAGTATCGGGGGAGCGAATATTCGCTGGCCTATCTGCCGAAGGTGGAAATTTCGCTGTGGTTGGAAGACTCTCGGTTGGAAGAAGTCGTCGCGGCGATTACCGAGGTCGCCCGCACGGGACGGATGGGCGACGGGAAAATTTTCGTGCTGCCGTCGGCGGCGGGCGGTCAATGGGGAATGGAAGAGACGGATTGAAGGGCGGCGGATCCCGACAAGAAAAGAAAAAAGGCTCCCGCAGGCGGGGCAGGGACCTGCGGAAGCCGATCATTCGGGGCCGAAGCCCCGATAGATACGATGTGAAGTTCATCCACTGAGGATGACAACCTGATTATGTTGCTTTACTCGACAAATGCAACCCCCCTCCTTAAAAAATTTTCATTATCCGGCCGTTTTGAATTTTGGGCGGTCCTCGGCCAGTAAAATGGGCCTATTTCGCGGACAAATCCCCTGCCACTTAGCCATGCGGCCAACTGTATCATGTAGTACCCGGCTTAGCAGGAACAAAAGTAAGATCGCATTTCGCGGCGGATAAACATTGCACCATGAAACGGATTAGATAAAAATTGGCAAGCGGTTGCGGCTGCCGAGGCTTAGGGGAGGTCCGGTAATGCGGGAAAATCGCAAATGAAAACGTGAAAAAACATCACGGACGCCGCTATTTTCCTTGCCGGGAAGGCGATGATACAATAGATTGTGCGAAAAGTTCGGATTCGCAGCATCAAATCGGGGGCTAGTAGATCCGGATACCGTTTGTTTCACCAGGAATCGACCATGAAGCGACATTATTTTTTCCGAGGGTTGTGGTGGTGTGGTTTGTGCTTTCTGCTGACGGCATTGGCTACGGCGGAAGAAGTGAAAAATGCCGTTGCCGAACTGCCGAAAAAACCGGCGGATGTTGACAATTTCGTGCGTCTCCGCCGCGACGAGAAGAAGAAACCCCTCGCCATGGAAACCGCGATCGTGCATTACGTGCCGGCGGATAAAAGTCGGAAATATCCGACGGTCGATCTGGTATCCGCCTTCCATATCGGGGAGAAAAAATATTACGAAGAGTTGAACAAGGATTTCGAAAAATACGACGTGGTGCTGTATGAACTGGTGGCGCCGCTGGGCACGCGCGTTCCCAAGGGCGGCGGGAATAGGGACAGCATGGTCTCGAAAGTTCAAAAATTCATGAAGAACACCCTGAACTTGGAGTTTCAGTTGGACCAGATCGACTACACCAAGCCGAATTTCGTGCATGCCGACATGTCGGCGGACGATATCGCCAAATCGATGTCCGCGAAAGGGGAGACGTGGCTCTCGATCATCACCCGCATGATGAGCTATTCGATGGCCCAGCAGGCGAAAAACGGCGGCGATGACGGCAGCGCCGAGTTGTTTTTTGCGTTGTTCAGCAAAAACCGGGCGATGGCGTTGAAGCGCGCGATTGCCAATCAAATGGACATGAACGACACGCTCGCGGCCTTGGAGGGACCTGACGGCTCGACGCTGATCAGCGGCCGCAACAAAATCGCGCTGGATGTTTTGCGCAAGCAAATTGACGCGGGAAAACGGAAAATCGCCATTTTCTACGGCGGCGGGCACATGCCCGACATGGATAAGCACCTGCGCGCGGATTTCGGCCTCGTCCCCAACGGGACTCGCTGGCTGACGGCCTGGGATTTGAAGGAGAAGGCGGCTGTGAAGAAGGAAAAGTCAACCGTGGAGAGGGGAGAATGAAGAGGGGGAAGTGAAGATGGAAGAGGGATTCACTCGTTCCCAAGCGGAGCCTGGAAGCGGGCGAGACATTGAATGCATATCATCTAACTTATCCATTAAGGCCTCTCTATTTCCCCGCAACGAGGGCATTCTTTGCCAGATTTCCCGCGCTCCGTTTTTCCCCGCCTTTACAAATCGTCTAAAAGTTCTCATACTTCCGCTTGAGGTCAGAGGATATTTTTTTGGAGCGGAGCGGGATGGCGATATTGTCGATGAACGAAACGACGACCTTTCGCTGGTCGTTCGAGGAGGACGTGGTCCGTTACGCGGCGGAAGGGATTCCCGCGTTGGGCGTGTGGCGGCAGAAGCTTTCCGATTGCGGCCCCCTGAAGGGGCGGAAATTGCTCGATCAGCACCGGATGAAGGTTTCGCATCTGCTTTGGGCGGGGGGATTCACGGGCAGCGACGGCCGCAGTTTCCGCGAGAGTCTGGAAGACGCGCAGGAGGCGCTCCGCACGGCCGCCGCGCTGGGGGCCGGCGCGCTGGTGGTCTATAGCGGCGCGCGGTCGGGCCATACGCACAGCCACGCCCGGCGATTGCTCTTCGAGGCCCTCAAACAGCTCGCGCCGGTGGCCGAGGAACTCGAGGTTGACGTGGCGCTCGAGCCGATGCATCCGGGCTGCGCCGCCGACTGGACCTTTTTGACTTCCTTGGACGATGTGATGAGCGTGATCGAAAAGGCGGGCAGTCCGCGGGTGAAGCTGGTTTTCGACACCTATCACCTCGGCCATGAGGAGAATCTGGTCGAGCGCATTGCGGGGATCGTTTCGCACGTGGCGTTGGTGCAGCTTGGCGACGCCCGGGAGCCGCCCGACGGCGAGCAGAACCGCTGCCGCTTGGGCGAAGGCCGGCTGCCGCTGCGGGAGATCGTTTCCGCGTTCAAGACCGCGGGCTACGACGGCTACTACGACGTCGAACTCCTCGGCGAAGAGCTCGAATCGGCCGACTATCACGCGCTGTTGGAGCATGCGAAGCAGGCGTTCGGCGATTTGGTCCAAAACAACGCATAGTCATGCTTGTCATCACCCCACATCTCAGCATCCCCTTGCGGGAGATCGAATTCACTTACGCGCGGAGCGGCGGGCCGGGCGGGCAGAACGTGAACAAAGTGAACTCGAAGGCGACGCTGCGCTGGGCGGCGGCGGCGAGTCCGAGCCTGCCGGAAGATATCCGCCAACGGCTGTTGGCCCGCTATGGCCGGCGGATGACGGCCGAGGGGGAACTGCTCGTCGTCAGCCAGCGGTTTCGCGACGCCGGTCGGAATACGGCCGACTGCCTGGAAAAGCTGCGGCAAATACTGCTCGCGGTGGCCATCGCCCCGAAATCCCGCCGTCCCACCAAACCGAGCCGTGCTTCGAAGCGCCGCCGCTTGGAGGCGAAACGCCGGCAATCGGGCCGAAAACAGTCGCGACGTTTCTCGGGTGAGGAGTGATTTCGGGTCTGAGGTCTTCGGTCTTGGGGCTTGGATTGAAAATTTCCGGGGAAGGACGATAATTGCAGCATTCTACCAAGACCTTAAACCCAAGGCCCAAGACCACGCCAATCATGCCCGATCCCCAAGACATCGATTTCCTGTTGAACGAGTGGCCGTTTCAGCCGGGCGCGATCAGCGCGCGGCTCGTGAAGGCTGGCGACGGCCGGGAAGTGATGCAGATGCGGATCGAGATGGGCGTGCTGCAAATGGAAGTCACCGGCCGGCCGGACGGAGGGCGTCCCGGCGGCTTCGAGACGTATCTCGATTATCTCAACTCGCTGATCCTGCACGAGGGCGAAAGTTTTTCCTTGAGCGAAGAGCAGTGTTTGGAGATCGACCGCGAGTTCGTGCAATTCTATCACCGGCGGATTTGCTGCTTGGCGCTGCGCGAATTCCGCCGCGCGGTGGACGACGCCAAATACACGCTTTCGCTGATGGATCTCGTGGTGAATTGGTCGGCGGATGAGGATTATACGGTTTCGCACGAGCAGTATCGGCCGTTCGTGATGTTTCACCGCGTGCAGGCGGCGGCGCTGGCGGCGCTGCAGGAGTCGGGTCCGGAGGCGGCCATCGAGGAAATCAACGCCGGGCTGGAGCAAATCCGCCAAATCTTCGTCAAGCACGAGGCCGAGGAACAATTCGACGAGGACGAACTGGTCAATCAACTCGTGCAGATGAAGGAATCGCTCCGCGAGGAATACAAGGTCGGCAAGACCCTGAGCGAGCAACTCGCCGACGCCGTCTCCGCCGAACAGTACGAGCGCGCCGCGAAGATCCGCGATGAGATCGCCAAGCGGCAGGGCGGCAGGCACTGAATCGGCTTTCGCGCAACTTCCAATCGTTTAGCCCGAAACCGGTGACGACGGAGTAAGCATGATGGCAATTCTTTGTCACCGGATTTTGAGCTTAGGCAATGCGTTTTGCAGGTTCGCGATTCCGGCATTGGTGACTTGGGTCTCGCCGATTTGGAGCGATTCGAGATTCTGCAAATTTTCGAGAGAAGTCAATCCTCGGAGGCAATCCAAGTCGGAGTCCGTGACGAGAGTATTCGGCAGAAAGACAAAAGTCGCGTTGCAGAAGAAATCGATGCCCAACACATTTCGCAGCCAAGCCGGGCCGGGCGGAACGGCATTCCATACATGATTGCCCGCCGAGTCCCGTTGATATTCGTATTCGACCTTTCCGCCTATTTTTCTGACAATGGCGACCGCTTCGCGCTGTCTCTTCGCCCGCTGCATTTTCACCGCAAACCAGCTGCAAGCGACGGCAAAAAGCGTCACGCAGATCAGCAGCGTCCGCAGGCTGAACTGATACTAGCGGAGTTTCGGTTTCGTCGTTGGTTGCGGTTGATCGGCCATGGGCGGAGGGAGGAGCACTGACTTGAATCAAAACGAAGTCGAGGTATCAATATAGCACACCGGCCGCCGCGGCTTCAACCACCCGTGAGTAGGTTTTCGGTCACGCATATCCGCGTTTTCGCAAAAGCGTTTGCCGCAGCGCGAGCGGGGCTTTGAAGAGGGCGTGTTCGAGCTGCGGGGAAAAGGCGGCGAGTTTGCGGGAGAGGTCGATCGCCAGGAGCAGTCCGTGGCGCACCAGGGCGCTCCGCTGCCGGAAATTGCTGGCGAACATGAAGCGGAAGACCTGGTGGATGGACTTTTTGATTTCCGGCGGGTAGCGGAAGAAATCGGCGTCGAGGACCACGCCCATGCGATGCATCAGCACTTGGTAGAACGCGTGGCGATCGATTTGCGGGGCGTCGAAGTTGCGGTCGTCGCCGAGCCACCACTTATCGAAGCCGAACTCGGTCTTATAGCGCTCGTAGATTTCCGTGCCCGGGAAGGGGATCAGGATCGACGCGATCGCCGGCTGAAAGAGGACGTGCGGCGAGAGTTCCTTCATCAGTTGCAGCGTTTCGGCGTAGGCGGCGGCGTTTTCCCAGGGGAAACCGAGGATGAAAAACGCGACCGGGCGGATGCCGCAGCGTTTCGTGAGCGGGATCACCCGCCGCACCATCTCGACGGTGTGCGGCTTGTGGATTCTTTTAAGCGTGTCGGGGCAGCCGCTTTCGACGCCGTATTCGATTTGCTTGCAGCCCGCTCGGAAGACCAGATCGAGCAGTTCCTCATCGACTGCGTCGATGCGGGTCATCATGTTCCAGGTGTATCCGAGGCGTTCGTCGATCATCCGCGAGCAGATGCGGCGCATGCGCTCGCGGTCCATGGTCATGGCGTCGTCCATGAAATAGAAGTGCCGCGTGCCGAACTGGCGGTTGATCGCGATCAGTTCATCGACGACGCGGTCGGCCGAGTGGAAGCGGAACTTCTTGCCGAACAATCCGCCGGAGCAGTAGGCGCAGCGTGCCGGGCAGCCGCGCGAGGTGAAGATCGCGGCGTGGAGGTTGCCGTCGGCGGGTCCGAAATCGGCCGCCGGCACCAGATCGCGCACCGGCAGCGGGAGCGAATCGAGATCGGCGATCGGCGGGCGCGGCTCGTTGCGCGGATTTCGCCTTCCGGCGTGCGATAGAACATCCCTTTCACCGAATCGGACGCGCGATTGCCCAGCAAGGCATCGACGGCTTCGGCGATGGCCGGCTCGCCTTCGCCGGCGATAACGGCGTCGAATCCGTGGTCGAGCGGCTCATCGGGCAGCAAGGTGGCGTGCGGCCCGCCGGCGATAAGTTTCGCGCCGCAGCCGCGGAGATTCGCGGCGAGCCGGTAGGCTTCTTTCACCAGCGGCGTCACGAGCGTGATGCCGACGACGGCCGGACGATACTGCTCGACTTCCTTGACGATCCCCGCCGAGGAGCACCGATGGCATGCCGCGTTGGCGTCGAGGAGCCGAACCGTATAGCCCGCATTTTCGAGCACGGTGCCCAGCATCAAGATGCCCATCGGACAACTGTAATGGCTTTGCGTGCGGGAGGGGGGATAGATCAGGAGAATTCGCGGCGAAGTAGATTTATTTTCTTTCATGGACGCATCCCAATGGTATCGAGTCAAGAAGATCGATTCTGCGGCTGTTTTCAAGTCTAGCTTTTCGAAGAAAACGGCGGCGGTCCGCCCGGCCGATTCGACACTTTCGCGAGCGGAAGAAAGGATCGCTACAATCGATACAGGCGACAGAAGGGGCCAAAGGATCGCGGTTTTGCCGCACTAGACCTGGGGATTGTGTCACGGCAATGGGAGAAGAGAAAATCCCGTTCATCTTCTTTACGCCGTTGATTACCCCACGTCGCCCAAATCCAGCGCTTTGCCGTAGCGCACCATCATCATTCTTTTGAGCAAGGCGTGTTGTTCGAGAGCGAAGCCGGGATCGGATTTCACGAATTCCTGGGCGTCACGGCGCGCTTCCTGGAGGATGTCGCCATCGAGAAGCAAATTGGCGATGCGAAGCGGCGGCAGACCGTGCTGGCGGGTACCGAAAATGTCACCGGGGCCACGGATTTCGAAATCCGTCTCGGCCAGTTCGAAACCATCGGTCGAGCCGACGAACGCCTTCAGCCGGGCGATCGATTCCTCCGTCTGCGGATTGCCGAACACGGAGCAGAAGCCGGGAAACTTTCCGCGGCTGATCCGCCCGCGAAGCTGATGGAGTTGGGCCAGGCCGAAACGTTCGCCGCTCTCGATGGTCATCAGCGTCGCGTTGGGCACATCCACGCCGACCTCGACTACCGAGGTGCTCACGAGGACTTGTATTTCGCCGCGGCGGAAATCGTCCATCACGGCGTCTTTTTCTTCGGGACGCAGGCGGCCGTGGATCAGCCCCAGGCGAAAATCGGCCAGTTCGCCGTTGGTGAGCGCCTCGTAAGTTCGTTCGAGGCTCACGATCGGCATGGTTGAGGCCGAGGACGCACCCGCGCGGTTCCGCATCTTCGACATACGGCGCAATCACGTATCCTTGCCGTCCTTCGCGGAGTTTTTTGCGGAAAAAATCCCACCATTTTTCCCGCCGCTCGTCGCCGGACAGATAAGTATGCACTTTCTGCCGGCCGGGGGGAAAATCTCTGAGCGTCGAAACGTCGAGATCGCCGAAAAGCGTCATGGCGACGGTCCGCGGAATGGGCGTGGCGGTCATCACCAGGTAATGCGGATCGGGACCGGAAAGTTTCAACACCGCCCGCTGCCGGACGCCGAACTTGTGCTGCTCGTCGATCACGACCAGCCCCAGCCTGGCGAAGGAAACGTCCTCCTGGATTATGGCCTGCGTACCCACGACGAGATCGAGCTGGCCGGCCGCGGCGAGTTGCAAAATGGCCTCGCGCTGCGACGGCGGTCATGCCGCCGGTAAGCTGCGCGGCGGACTTTGCCGGCGGCGAGCAGTTTTTCGAGCGTCTGCGCATGTTGCCGGGCGAGCACTTCGGTCGGCGCCATCAGCACCGCCTGATAGCCGTGCGCGACGGCCAGAAGCATGGCGTAAACGGCGACCAGCGTCTTGCCGCTGCCCACGTCGCCTTGCAACAGCCGGTTCATCGGCAGCGGGCCGGCCATGTCGGCGGAGATTTCGGCGATCGCCTTTTCCTGCCCCTCGGTCAATTCGAAAGGAAACAGCCGGCGGATGCGGGCGTCGATCTTGGCCGTCGCCTCCAAGGCCGGCGCCTTCCGCTGGTCGTGCTGCTGCCGGCGCTTCACGGCAAGCGCCAGTTGCAGCACGAAAAGCTCCTGATAGACGAACCGCCGCTTCGCACGGCCGATGCTCGCTTGATCGGCGGGAAAATGAATTTGCGGCAAGGCTTCTTTGATCGGCAAAAGATCGTGGGCGCGGCGGAAATCGTCGGGAAAGACTTCGTCGAGCAAGCCGAGATATGCGTCGAGCGCGCCGCGGACGATCTTCCGCAGATGCCATTGCTGCAAGCCTTCGGTTAGCGGATAGACCGGCAGGATCAATCCGAGCGGCTCTTCCTCCTCGGCGTCGAGCGTTTCCACGCGGGGGTGGTGCATTTGCCAGACGAGGCCTTCGTATTTCGGCTTGCCCGAAAGCAGGACTTTTTGGCCTTGCGCGTATTTGTCGCGCAAATGAAACTGGTTGAACCACAAGCCGCGCACGTAGCCGGTCCGTGAACGGACGAGCATGCCCATCACCGAGCCGCCGGCGGCCGTGGTGCGGAAATCCAACTCCTCGATGACGCCGCGGACGCTTTGCAGCTTGCCCTCTTCCAGTTGGCTGACTTCCCGCTGGTCGGTGAAGTCCTGGTAATCGCGGGGAAAGTGGAAGAGAACGTCGCGGGCGGTGTGGAGGCCCAAGCGTTCGAGCAATTCCGCGCGCTGCGGACCGACGCCTTTTAAGAACTGCACCGGCGTGGAAAGCATTTGGGCGGGCGTAGATGGTGTGTCGGCCATACATGGTATTTTAGAAGGGTTCTCGGCCAGCGGCGAGGGGAGGGACCGCCGCATATTGCATCCACGTCCGCATGAGCTACAATGAAGCGTTGATCCCGCCAAAAACTCCTTCCCCCGACACTCTTTAGATGGAGTATCCGCCATGAAACGCCGCGATATGCTGCGGACTTCCGGAGCCGCTCTGCTGGGAATTTCCGCCCTTCCTCTGGAATGGGCTTCGGCCGACGAGAAGAAGAAGCCCAAAATTTTGTATTTCACGAAGAGCGGCGGATATGTGCATTCGGTCGTCGATCGCAAGGGAGAACCGCTCGCCTTCTCCGAAAAAATTCTGCTCACGCTGGGCGAAAAGCACGGTTTCGCGGTCGAATGCAGCCAGGATGCCGCCATTTTCGACGGCGATTTGGGACAGTACGACCTGTTGGCGTTTTACACGTCGGGGAACATGCTCGACGAAAAGCAGAAGAAAAATCTGCTCGACGCGGTCGCCGCCGGCAAGCCGTTCGTGGGCCTGCACAGCACGACCGATTCCTTTCGCCTGCCGGACAAGGAGCAAGTCGATCCGTTCACCGCCATGCTCGGCGCAGGAGTTCGTCAAGCACGGTGCGCCGCAGAAAGCGAAAATGAAAATTGTCTCGCCGCGCTTTCCGGGCATGAAAGACCTCGGCGGCGGCTTCGAATTGTTCGACGAATGGTATTATTTCAAAAAATTCTCGCCGGAGATGCACGTCATCCTGTTGCAAGAAACGGAAGGCATGCGCGGCGAAGACTATCGGCGGCCGTCCTATCCCGCCACCTGGGCCAAAATGTCGGGCAAGGGCCGCGTGTTTTACACCTCGATGGGCCACTTCGAAAAAGTCTGGGAAGACAAAATCTTCCAGGACGTGCTGCTGGGCGGCATTGCCTGGGCGTTGGGCAACGCGGCGGCCGACATCAAGCCGAATATCGCCGATGTCGCGCCGAAAGTCCTTGCCTAGGATGAAACGCGAAGACACGAAGGACGCGGAGAAGAAAGCGGGCATTCGATTCCAAACAAATTTCATTCCAGGAGCCCATGATGACCCGTCAAAGATACTCCCGCCGCACGTTGTTGAAAACCGCCGCTTCCGCCGCCGCCGGCGCAGCGGCGCTGCCGTATTTGATTCCTTCCACGGCCCTGGGGGACGACGCGAAAGCTCCTCCGAGCGAACGGATTACGCTGGCGCACATCGGCGTCGGCGCGGCGGGGCGCGATCTGTTCCGCGGCTTCCGGCAGTGCGAAACCGCCCAAAGCGTGGCGGTGGCCGACTGCTACGCCAACCGCCGCGAGGTGATCGCGAAGGAATGCGGCGGCAAGGCATACGCCGATTTCCGCGAAATCCTGGCCGATCCGAAGATCGACGCGGTGGTGGTGGCCACGCCCGACCATTGGCACGTGCCCATCGCCAACGCCGCCGCGAAGGCGAAAAAACACGCCTATGTCGAAAAGCCGCTGGCCGTAAGCATCGAGCAGGATTTAGCCTGTCGCAAGCTCTTCCAGGAAAACAAGCTGGCGTTCCAATACGGCACCCAACAGCGCAGCATGGCGCACTGCCGCTTCGGCTGCGAACTGGTCCGCAGCGGGAAGATCGGCACATTGAAACGGATCGAAGTCGCCTGCTACGACGGCGCCGCGGGCGGCTCGAAAAAAGGCGCCCGTGCCGCCGGGCTTCGATTTCGCGTTGTGGACCGGGCCTGCCCCGAAAGTTCCCTATTCGCTCGGCCGCTGCGAGCCGTGCGGCACGTACTGGATCTACGACTACTCGATCGGCTATCTCGGCGGATGGGGCGCGCATCCGCTGGACATCATGGTCTGGGGGAGCGACTGCGATCTGGCCGGCCCCTATGAAATCGAAGGCACGGGCGAAATCCCCAAAGAAGGCCTCTACGACACCGTGATCCATTGGAACATGAAAGGCCGCTTCGCCGACGGCGTGAAATTCGCGTTCACCACCATGGAAGGCGATCTGACGAAATTCATCGGCACGGAAGGCTGGGTGGCGGTTTCCCGCGGGGGCCTGGACGCCGAACCGAAATCGCTCTTGGACGTCAATCTCGGCGCAAACGACGTGCGTCTGCCCGAGAGCATTCGGCACGATCAGAATTTCCTCGACGCGATTCGGGATTCCGGCAAACCCGTCAGTTCCGTGGCCGACGCCGTTCGCAGCGACGTCATCAGCCAGCTTTGCAACATCGCCGTCCGCACCGGCCGGAAAATCAAATGGGATCCCCGATCCGAAACGATCCTCGGCGACGAAGAAGCCGCGAAGCTCATGCACCGCGCAATGCGCCCGCCGTGGACATTGTGATGCCGGCGAAAAGAGTGAGACCTTGTAAAACTATAAACTACCGAAATGTAAAGTAGCAGGCACACTCCGTGTGCCATAAAATGAGTCCGACACACGGAGCGTGCCTGCTACAATGTTGGTAACTTATTGTCTTACAGTTCCTCACCCGCCAAATTTCGCCGGTAGAAACGCTGCTCGCGGAATAATCGCAACTCGTTACCGGCCTATTCGCCGGAGGCTCGATGGCGCGCCAAACGGCATTGCGATTAGAGCGCAGTCATATCGATGGGCTGTTGATCTTTCCGATTGCCCAAACGGCTATGCAATACGGGATCGATATCGTAGCGCACGCTCTGCACCGAGCCGTCGCACATCATCATGTTGAAACTTGCGGCGTGTGCGCTGCCGAAATTCACTTCCCAAGCAGTGCCGGCGCGATCCCGCGCAGGCTGAAAGGAACCCAAGCCGTCGTTGCAGCACAGGCGCTGGGTATCGTTCTGAGCGCCGGAGTACATGCTCCAATCGTCGGAGCCATCGGCGCCGTTTCTGTAGAAGTCGGGGCTAAGGTTTTTTTCGCCGATCAAGTACGTATGGCTCAAACCATCGATGACCTCGCGCGGACGAATGTGCGAGTTCTCGAAACTCACCCCGGTCATCGATATCTTGGTTTGCGAAGTTGGGGTGGCATTGCCCGCATGATCCACCGGCCAACTGTACCCCACGGCACCGGCAAAGTTCGAGGGCCATTCGTTGCCAAATTCGATAGCCGAGGAATCGCCCGCGTTTACGGCGTAATCGGTGCGTGCCACCATGCTGCTATAGCAACCTTGTGGCCCCCAACTGGTGCCGCACGGATAGGTGATCGGGGGTCGCCGGGTCGGGCAGTTGAAAAAGCCGATCGGCGTGGCCTCGCGCGTTTTTATCGCGTTGATTTTATTCGTGGAATAGCTCCCGGAACTACTCCCCTCTTTTCCCATATCATGAATCGATTTCATATCCATGAAGGGCAGAATATTGTAGATCCAACCACCCGGCTGGCTCGTGCCAAAACCCCGATCGGGATCGCCGATCCAAACGGCGCCCCATCCGCCATAGGGAAAGTGCTTCTGCGCATCCATATGATTGGTCCACGCCAGGCCCATTTGCTTGAGATTGTTGCGGCACTGCATCCGCCGGGCGGTTTCCCGCGCGGCTTGAACCGCCGGCAACAAGAGGGCGATCAAAATTCCGATGATGGCGATCACCACCAACAATTCCACCAACGTAAAAGCTCGTTTGGATCGGGACATTTTTAAAACCTTTCGAAAAGGCAGATGCGGTGCATTCTATTATAAATTACCGCGACCAAAATGTGGATAAGGAATTATCTTACGCTTCGAATTTTCCTGTACGAGGGATTCCCGGGATATTTTCATGCCCGGATCGTGTGCCGTTAATGATTGTTAGGTCGATTCGCGAATCATTAGCTTCATAGGGATGATTTTCGCGTGAAATTGGTCCTCAATTGGATTATCGGACCAGCCGGCAAGCATATCGAGGCAGGATTCCACGATCATCTCGAACTCGTAACTGACAGTGGTGAGCCGGGGATTGCACCAACGCGAGACAATTTCATTGCCCCACCCCACGACGGCAACATCCTCCGGGATGCGCAGTCCACGCTGGTGCAATGCCTTGCATAGAAACGCCGCGCTGTAGTCGGTATCTGCCAGGATCGCGTCCGCCCCGCGGCGGAGCAATTCATCGCAAAGTTCCACGAATTGCGGATAGCTCTCGTCGGACCAGCCTTTTGTCGCCAAACATAATTGATCCGGCCCCACCGGGCGTCCCAATTTGTCCATTTCGCCGCAAAAAGTCCGATACCGCAAACGGTTCATCTTCGTCTCGAGGTCTTCCAAAAGACAGAGGACTTTGCGGCGATTTTGCCGGTGCAGGTGCTCGACGGCCTGGCGCATCCCCCCCGAGATATCACTTTCGACCGTGCGGCTCCCTGGAATTTCCGGATCGACGACCACGGAAATCACGCGGGGAAACCGTGCCAGCGACCCGGCGACTTGCGACCAGAACGCATCGTGGACGAACGACAAGACGATGACCGCTTCCACGCCGCGACCCAGCCACGTCTCCACGAACCGTTCGACCGATTCGACTCGATCATCCGCCTGCATGGCGAGAATATCCAGGCCCCGCACGGCGCAAGCTTGCTGGAGGATCGAAAAAAAACGAGTCTCCGTGGACCACCATTGGCTGGCGATCGCGCCGACGATGCCGCTCCTTTTTCCGGCCAACTGTTGCGCCGTTAAATTGGGCACGTAGCCGAGCTCAGCGGCAATCCGGCGAATCTCATCCGCTTTCGCCTTGCTCACTCCGCCGATCTTCCCTCGGCCCGCGCCCGTTAACACGTGCGTGACCGCAGTCCGCGAGACTTTCGCCTTTTGAGCGATGTCGATCATGCGGGAAGGTTTGGTATTTGTGGGAGCCATAAAGCGAACGGCAATCAGAAAGACGGCCGGATGTTATATAGTGAATTGAATTACTAAAGTATGTCGAAATTTCCTGTGACGAGTTTACAGGTATCCCGCGTTACCATCTATTAAACAATCTTGAAACTTGTTTGTCAAACAAATTTTCTTTTTAAACCACAAAAACTCAAATAAAAGAAACTTCACCGAAAAGCTGAAGAAAAACCCTAATAATCAGGGAAAATTAATTTAGTATATTTAGTGAGATGATTTGTACCTCTATTATACTAAACATGCCATGCAAATTCACGCTGTTGCCTGCCTCGATGGCTGCCTGATAAAATTGGCGTTCATTCTTTTCTTCGGCAGAATCTCCAAAGCCGGAGAAACGAATATTTTCGGGAAAAAGCGGGAGTCGTCAGGAGCATGGTTTACCGCCTTACCATATACTTTTGATATGCCGCCACGGCCATCGTATCGCAGCGTTCGTTTTCGACATGGCCGCTATGGCCGCGAACGTGAGTGAATTTGATTTGGTGCCGGGCGATCAAGTCATCCAGCCGCCGCCAGAGATCGAGATTGACGACTTCTTTCATCCGGCCGCCTTCTTTGCGCCGCCAGCCGTTCACTTTCCACTTGGGCATCCACTCGGTGAGTCCCTTGCCGACATAGACGCTGTCCGTCAGCAATTCCACGCTGGTCGGCCGCTTGAGCGATTCGAGTCCGCGGATGACGGCCGTGAGTTCCATGCGGTTGTTGGTGGTTTCGCGTTCGCCGCCCGATTTGGAGATTTCTTTGCCCGAAGCCGGATGCCGCAAGATAAACGCCCAGCCACCCGGCCCCGGATTCCCGCTGCAAGCGCCGTCGGCAAAGAGTTGCACTTCGTGTGAATCGGGAGAATTGGATTTTGTGGTGGGCATGGAGGGGATTCGTGTTAGGGCAACAAGATTCATTATTTGTTCGGTCTTAAAATCCAGAACTGAGTTTTGGGGCAGTTGACATAAGATAATGGCCTTTTCAACCGAATGGCTAATGGGATCACTTTCCCATTATAGAGCAACCGCATCTCTCCTGGGAGTATCCGCGGCTCAATCGAAAATCAAGTATCCAAAGCCTTCCGGCAGGATGTCGGTTGAAGCGGGGGTGGTCCAAGATTGGAAGCCGACGCCGGGCACGGTGCGCTGGACGCCGATCGCCCAGGCGTCGTGCGGCCGAGGGGCTTTTTCGACGAGTTGATCGAGAGGAATGGCGATTTCCACGGTCCAGGTCTGTTCGGTTTCTTTGGCCGCCACGTACCAGGTGGGATTCCAACGCGAATCGCCGAAGCAGCTTTCGGCCGTCCAGCCGCGATGATCGACGGTGAAACGATAGTAGGTGGCATAGTCGCGGTCGATGTCCAGGAGGATATCGACGCGATCGTGAGCGTTGAGATCGGCGTCGCGCGGGCGGACTTCTTTGGTTTCAGAGTTGAGTTCCGATTCAGCCCTCACCCCCGGCCCCTCTCCCGAAAACCGAGGGGAGGTTTCAGTCATGGCCCCTCGTCCCCCATCCCCCGTCCCCTGTTTCTTGCAGGAGATGGCGACGTAGAGGAAATCGGCGTCGTAGGCAAATCCCACGACGGCCGGCCAATCATCGTCATCGTGCCGGGCGCTCACCAGCGTCACGGGCTTGACCTTACGCCAAATTTCCTCGTCCAAAACGCCGTCCAATTTCGGTTTTTGCTTGGCGAGAGGGCAGGGGAGTATCGGTCGAGCGTTCTTTTGCTTGCGATCGGCCAAATAGATTTCGCCCAGCGCAACGCGACCAGACGTCCTGCGAGGGATTGCGGCTCTCCGCCAAATAAAATTGTTCGGTCCGATGCGAAACGGATTTCTGGCGCTGCACGGCGGCAAGCGGAAAACGGAGCAAGGGATCGGCGAACAGATCGGGCCGCGTGCGCTCGATTTCTTGGCCGAGCGCCAACGCGCGGTGGAACCGATCTTCGGCGTTGGTCACCTGTTGCCCGGTGGCCGCCGCCGCGACTTGCTTTGCCACATTCGGCGTTTGTGAAGGCCGGCGGCCGATTCCCTGTTCGCACAGTTCGCGCCAGGCCGCCTCGCCGCTGGCGTAATAGCGCAGCAACCAGAGAATGGCAACTTGCGCGAGCGGATGGTTCGGATAGCGCTCGATGAACGCTCGATAGGTTTCGGCGGCCATCGACCAACGTCCCGCGCGGGCGTACATGTCGCCCATCTGAAAGAGGATTCGGCCCGCGCTCGATTCGTCCAAGCCGGAAATCAAGGAATCGGCCTGGGCGAGCAACTGCGAAGAACTTAGCGCGTTGCTGGCGGAAAGTTCGATAATGGCCTGGGCATTGCGTTTTTTCAAGGCGGTGCGTTGCAGGGCATAGAGATTTTCGGCGGGCGGGGCGAGAAATTGCCGCCGCGCTTCCTTGCACGCCTGAATTCCCATCCCCGCGGACAATTCGCGGCCGCCGGTTTCGCCGGCGGTGCCGCCCAACAGGGAGCGGAATCCGATCGTGGCCGGCGTCGGCGTGAACCGTTCGGCGATCAGTCCCCGCGGGCCGGCCGCCGCATCGGCAAGCGAAACGCCAAGGCGGGAGGAAAGTTGCGAGGTTGTCAGATCGGCCGCGCCGTGCGTTCCCGGCGCCGCGACGGCGAAAACTTTTTTCACCCGCCACGCCGATAATCCGGCTCGATCGATTTGGCCGGGAAACTTCGCCGGATCGGCCGCGTCTTCCACGGCTTGGAGCACCGACTGCCCGACCAGTTGGCTCAAGCGGTCTTCGGTCCGCGGAGCAACTTCCTGCGTGACGACGAGTTCCGGCCGCCACAGCCGGATTTGCCGCACCAAGTGCCGCTGGAATTCGGCCTCTCCGCGCCCGTTGTTGGCGCGATCCCAGCCGGCGACGATTTGCCGGGCGGAAAGTTGGATGCCTTTTTGCCGCAGCGGGAAATTCCAAGCCGTCACGCCCTCGCTTGCGCCGACTGCGACGACCGCTTGATGCACGCGATCGGCAAGCGGCACTTCATCGCGCGGGGGAACCTCGACATCGCGGCGCGTGAGCGCTTCCGCCACGCCGAGCAATCCATCCTGGGCGGAAATTTTAGCGAAGAGTTCCAGGGGAATGCCGTCGCCTTCGGCAAAAAGTCCCAGGATCGCCGCCCGGGAGCCTCCGCTGCGCTGCAACTGCCACGTGCGGCCCCCGTCAACAGTGGCAAGCATCGTTCCCAATGCGCCAACCGCCCAACCATGTTCGTCATCGACAAAAGCAATCGCGTGCAGCGGAAGAAGAGAACCGGTGGGAAACGAGTTCCATGTCCGACCGTTGTCGGCCGAATGAAAGACTCGCGTTCCCGGCGTGCCGGCGACCCAGATCTTCGGACCGCGAACGGCCAACGCGGCGAAGTCGAAGTTCTCGGCGGTTCCTCCCGGCAAAGGAGCTTGCGGGGGCGCCGGCTGCCGCTTAGTTTATCGGTCGCGGCGACGAGGCCGCCGTCGCCCGCGAGCCAGATCAAACCTTGAAGGCCCAATCGGAGTTGGTTTATGTTTCTCAAGCCGAAAACGCATTCGGCGGGTGAGTCGGCGCTGCCGGAGGCAACTTCTCCCAGCGCGCCGTTGCGGCCGGCCAAAACGGCGGTGCGAAGATCGAAAAACACGCCCGTCAGCCAACCGGGACTGCCCGGACCGGGAAGCGGTTTCCAACTTTTTCCGCGGTCTTCGGTGGTGAAAGCCCCGGAAGGATACATGGCCGAAGGCGTAGCGACGGCCCAGCCTCGCGCGGCGTCGAAAAAACCGATCCGCTTGAGCGCGGGCAGAGCGAGGCGGGGATTGTAGCTCCACGTTTGTCCGCCGTCGCGGGTCGAAAGCAAGACGCCCACGCCGCGATGAGAGTAAGGAAGTGCGTATCCGCCGGCGGCATAGCCGGTTTTGTGATCGAGAAAATAAATCGAATCCAGCGTGCAGCGCACGCCGGAATTCTGCTGCCGCCAGGTTTTGCCGCCGTCTGCGGTGTGCCAGACGACGCCGCGGTCGCCGACTGCCCACCCGTTTTGTAAATCGGTGAAACAGACGTCGTTCAACCGGGCATCGGGGCTGAAGGGATCGGGCCGATCGGACACCTCCTTTTGCATCGGCGCCGCGGAAACCGGTTTTTCCGGCGGGAGCGTTCCTTCATCCGGCGGCGCGGAAAGCGTTGCAAGCACTGCTAGCAGGGCTGAAGCGAACATCGCAACGTCCGTGTTGAGTTCGGGGGCGGGAGAAAAGCGGATTGTAACGGAAAAGAGCGGCTAATCCAAGCGGAATATCAGATGGGAATCGCCAAAAAAATCAAGCTTGTTATCCAAGCGATTTCCAGGACAATCGCCGCCGCAAGACACCATTTCTGCACCACGGTCGGAGTTCCCGGCGGAGAGAGCGATTGGGAAGCGCTGATCGCGGCGCCGGCGGGCGGCGAAGCTTCGCGCGGCGAAATCCCGGCGGGCGGCTTTTCACGGTGATGTTTTTTCGAACGGCGGCTCATAATAAAATCAGCCCTCACTCCCGGACCCTCTCCCAAAGGGAGACGGGAAAGTTGATTACACCGGCGGCTGGATGTGGAAATTTTTACAAAATGCTTCTTCGAAATCGTAAACGTCCTCGAAGTCGGCGCGGGAATCTTGCGGGGTTTTGGACATCTGCTTGGCGCGAATCAAATTGAAGACGACTTCGCCGAAATCGGCCGTGCTGCGCAACCCCCAACTGTTCAGCACCGTCTTCGCCATATAGCCGTAAAGGTGCAAAGAATATTGCCGAATCGCTTCGCAAAGTTCCTGGCCCGTGATGTGCCGATCGGGCGTATTTTCGGATTCCTCGGGCAAATCGGGCATCGGCTCGCTCGATTGCTCCTCGCCCAGCCCCAACACCTCATGCGCAAACTGAAGCGACTCGCGCACCAAAAGATAGGCTTCACGCTTGTAACGGCGGTCATTGGCGATCAAGGGAGCAAGCAAATCTCGGGGATCGTGCATGGGATGCAATGTCCATTGGGAAGTGGGCGGATGATCGTTGATCGAACGGCGCTTGGCGTTGAATTTTTCACGCTTCGTCCGGCAATTCCTCTTTTTCGACATGCTCGGTTTGCGGAGAATCCTTGTGCGGTTTCACGGGCTGGGCGAGTTGCACTTGATCCAGCGGCACCAGCAAGCGGCGCTGGTCTTCGAGGGTGACTTGCACTTGACCGCCGAGGATTTCGTGGCCGACGACCTTTCCCGATCCTTCCGGCGTTTCGACCATCGAACCGATGGGCGGGAGGATTTTGAGCAGGTCCTCATACGTGTCGAACTCGTATCGCAGACAGCATTTCAACCGCCCGCAACGACCGGAGATTTTCGTCGGGTCGAGCGTCGCCTTTTGCAGTTTTGCCATCCGCATCGAAACCGGCGGCATCTCGACCAAATGCGAATTGCAGCAAACCGGACAGCCGCAATCGCCGTAATCGGCCAGCAACTTCGCCTCGTCGCGGACGCCGATCTGCCGCATTTCGATCCGCGTCTGGAACTCCGTGGCCAACTGCCGCACCAATTCGCGGAAATCGACGCGGTTTTCGGCGAGATAATAAATCACGATTCGCTCGCCGCCGAAAATATGCTCCACATCGACCAGTTGCATCTTCAATTCCAACTTATCGACGTAGCCTTGGCAAATTTTCATCTCCGCGACGGTATGCTTGACGATCCGCGATTGCTCGTTGACGTCTTCGGGAGTCATGATGCGGAGAATCTGGCCGGTGGGGGGATCGACGAGCCGGGCAACCGCCTCGGGCGACGACTCGCACAGCACTTCGCCGGACTCCAAGCCGCGGTCGGTTCGGGCGATAACCTGATCGTTCCGGTGCAGTTCCAGACCGACAGGCGCGGTAAATACACCCAAAAAATGCATCGCTCCATAACGAACTATATATTCCGGCATAAACTTCGAGCAAGCATGAGATGGCCATTGGATATCGAGAACGATTCAATATACCCCAATTTCGACCGATGGGGAAGAGAAGAGCGTGGGGGGATCGGCGGAATACAGGATGGGGAGGAGGGGTATGCGGAAATCGCGAGTCTCCTGCCGAGCCATGGATAGGGAGAAATGCAATATCTTTCCAATGGCTCCGCGGGAGCCTTGCCCTCTCGGAACCGATTCGAATGCTTCACTATTGCAGAAAATCGGCTTCGATCTCATACGGCAAACCGCCGAAGGGATTGGCGGCTTGATCGCGGTCGATGGTGAACTTGCCGCCGAGTTTGATCTCGTTTTGGGTGGCGTCGAGCGACAGGCCGCCCACGAACTTGACGAGAATCATATCGGTCGATTTGAGTTGCGGCTGGCAGAATTTGCAGTGGCTGGCGGTGGGAACCAGAATGAATTGTTTGATATTGCTCGTCCGATTGGTCATGTTGAGATTGATGTATCCTGTGATATAAACCCGCCGGTCGGGGTCTTTATCGCTCGGTTCCAGGTCGTAGGCCGCATCGGGGATGATTTCGGCGGGCTTGTGGGGATCGGGTTGAATGAGTTCCCAAGTGATGGGTTTATAGCCGTAAGGAACGGTGTGTTTTCGAAGGTAATCGCTGATGCCCGTGCCGAGAATTCCCAACACGACCGCGACCGCAATGCCCGAACGCGCGAATCCCAAGCCGGTGTATTCGGTCGGCGCGAAACGAATCTGCTTGATTGCCCGGTAGCCCAAGTAGATCGCCACCAGGGGAATGATCCAAAACAGCCAATGAAAGACCGTGAGAATCGAAAACGCGGCCGCTATCAGGCCGACGATCGCCAGCGCGCTGAGCGAGCGGTATTGGAGGGGTGGCGCCGCCTCGTCCGATTCGTCGATCAAGTGAGGTTCGAGTTCTGTGGACATCGGTTTCGATCAGTTTTTTCGTCTGCGCGTGAAAGCGCGATAATATTTTGTTTTCGGTCATTGGTTTTGGGTCTTAGCTTCCAAGCGCCGAGGCAAAAAAACCACAGACCTGTTCTCGTTACGTTCCCGCCATCAGCGATTTCGCGACGTCGGTTTTGTAGGCGTACATGGCGGGCAGGTAGCCGACCAGCGCGGCAAGCACGATCAAGCCGGGAACGAGGATCAGTTCGACGGGGCGGAAATCCAAGCCGCTGATGAACACGCCCGATTGCTCGGCAACGACCGAACTCATCGCGCCGACCATGCCGTGGCCCACCAGCAGACCGAATAGTCCCCCACCGAG
Organism: Pirellulales bacterium; assembly: GCA_963713065.1. Taxonomy (GTDB): domain Bacteria; phylum Planctomycetota; class Planctomycetia; order Pirellulales; family Thermoguttaceae; genus JADLEL01. Next base: position 60,128 of record CAVQKP010000005.1, read on the forward strand.
TGCCAGCAGAATCGATTCCAGCAAGATAATGGTCATCACGGTGAAGCGGCTCGCGCCCAGGGCCCGCATAATCGCAATGTCGTGCTTGCGGTCGCTCATTGAGTTGTACATGCTCACCATGATTCCGATGCCCGCCTCGACTACGACTAAGACTGCGAGGATCAGCAAAATCATCTGGATTTTGCCGACCATCGTTTCCAAGAGCGTGGTCAGAACGCTGGCGGGGCTTACCGCCTGCGCAACCGTGCCGTTGTTGATGTCCCGCGCCATGATGGCGGCGTAATACGCGGCGACTTTGTCCTCTAAATTCATGCTTACGAGAATCGCCGATACCTCGCGATGGATCTCGTGTTCGTGGTCATGGTCGGCGGTCTTTTCGCTTTTAGATTCGTTTTTTCCCGCGGCGGCAACATCGGATTTATCGGTCGGCTTGTCGGAGCTTGGAATCGGCGTATCGGCTGCCTTATGTTCATGCGAAGGGCATCTCCAAAATCCTTCGATATTCAAAAAAACCGAACGATCGTTGGCCGTACCGGTCGGTTCGAGAATGCCGACGATGGTAAAATCGGGATGATCGTTGTCGCCCTTTTCACCGGGTGCGATGGGTTTGATTTTGTCGCCGACCGCCAAGCCCGTCCACTGAGCGACTCTCGAGCCGATGACGGCTTCGAAGTAATTATCGTACCCGAAGTTCCGTCCCCCGGGGGCAATCGTGAATTTTTCGCCGTCTTTATAGGTGAGTTTGTCGAAATAATCTTGCGTCGTGGCGATTGCCGGATAAGAGCCGGTTTTCGTTCTGTAATCGTGCCCCATGCAAATCGGCACCAGGGCGTTAAAAATCTTTGAGGGATATTTATTCTCCAACTCCTCGATATACTTATAGGGAATGTTGCCCAGCGGCTGTTCGACATGGAAAATCGTGTTCAATACCAGTTGATATTGGCTTCCCGTGTGGCCGACGATGTAATTGCAGCCGATCGTGCCACGTTTAAACGATTGTTCGATCACGCTATGGATGACCAGCACCGTGACCACCAAGGCCACGCCCAAGCCCATCGCAAAGGCCGTCATTCCCGAGGCCAAGGCCCGCTGCCGGATGCTGCGCCAAGCTATTTTAATCAGGGACATTACAGTAAACAGGGAATAGGGTGCAGGTTACAGTAACAGGGGGCAGGTTAAAGGGGGCAGGTTACGGATTATCATTGCTTTCCATCCCCTCGCCCCTACTTCACCGCCGCCAAATTAAAATCGTCGAGCCGATCGACGCGTTCGAATTGGCCCGCGACTTCCGCGCTGTGGGTCACGATCATCATGGCGACGTTCTCTTCCCGGCAGGTATCGCGGATCAAGTCGAGCACCTGCTGCTGATGGCCCGCATCGACGTTCGCTGTCGGTTCGTCGGCCAGCAGGATTTTCGGCTTGTTGGCCAGCGCCCGAGCGACCGCCACGCGCTGCTGTTCGCCGACCGAAAGCTGTGTGGGGCGGTGCGTAACGCGGTGGCCCAAGCCGACACGCTCCAAAAGCTGCCGTGCTCGAGACTTGTTCGGCCGCCCGGAGGCGAAGCGCATGGCAATGAGCACGTTTTCCAGCGCTGAAAAAGCCGAGAGCAGGTTGAAGGTTTGAAAAACATAACCGATCCGCTCGGCGCGGAATCGGTCGCTTTCGGCTTCGGTCATAAGCGTGATGTCGAAATCGTCGATTCGCACCTTTCCCGAATCGGGCCGGCTGATGCCTGCGATCACGTGCAACAGCGTCGTCTTTCCGCAGCCGCTCTTGCCGACGAGCGCCAACTGCTCGCCAACCGCGACGCGGAAGTCGGGAATGTCCAAAATTTTCAACTCCGTCCCGTCGGGCTGGATGTAGTTCTTTTTGACGTCGCGGAGATGCAGAATATCGGGCATGGATCTTGGGGCTTCGGCCTTAGGTCTTGGATTTTCGGTCTGTAAAGCCGCGGCCATTGCTCGCGGTGCAGCGGGAGAAAGGATTGCAATATGCCGATCGAACCAAGTAGTTCAATCAAAGTGTTAAACTCAAAAAATCATCCACGTTCCTATTATCTATACGTCCGAACGGGGCATGATGTTCTTTCTTTATGATAATTGAGAATGAGAAAAATCGGGAGTGCCTTTCCTTAGACATCGGCCCTCTGGTGGGTGGGTTTATCGTTAAATGGCAGCTTAATCGGAATATTCTGAATTATTGATTGCTCAATTATTGCGATTTTCCAACGCCTGGAACATGGATCATACTGCTCTTTTTTGACCGTCAAATTTTAGCGGCAGCGAGAATCTTCGATTGATCCATTCCTCACCATCGTTTTGCCATCTGCTGGCGGATATCGCGCTGGGTTTGTTCTTTTTCATGGCTTCGCGCTTGTCGTGAAGTTGCTTGCCTTTGCAGAGGCCAAGAAGAACTTTCGCGCGGCCTTCCTTGAAATAGATTTTCAGCGGCACCAGTGTGAGGCCTTTTTGCGTGGCAAGTCCGGCGAATCGCTTGATTTCGCGGCGATGCAAAAGCAGTTTGCGCGGCCGTTTGGGGAGGTGATTGTAACGATTCGCCTCGGTATATTCGGGGATATCGCAGCCGATTAGCCAGACTTCGTCCGCTTTGACGCGGGCATAGGACTCTTCCAACGAAATTTTCCCGTTACGCAGGCTCTTCACCTCGCTGCCGACCAACACGATGCCGCACTCCAGGGTGTCCAGCACCGTGAAATTATGCGTTGCTTTCCGATTCTGGGAGATTACCCGATCTTTTGAAGCGGCGGCGGATTTTTTGCTGGTTTTCGACAAATTTCATTCTCGGTCGTAAAAAGGGGGAAGGGGGAAAACGCAGGTCCTATTGTTCAGTCGGATTTCATCATTCGTGCCCTTCCCCTTTCCGCCTTCCGCCTTCCCCCTTCTTCTGTGATAATCTTACTTTTACCCGTTTTCGCCGCCAAACTCAAGTTCCACCATGAAGAATCGGCCGGATAACGACGAAACACCCGCCCCGGCACTTTTGGCGTACTTTTTGGACCGGTTGCCTTTCGAACGCTGCTTCGAATTGCAACGGCGGCTGTTGGTCGAGGTGGGCAATCGAGACGATGGGCAGATCGTGCTCTTGCTCTGCGAACATCCGCACCTGATTACCATTGGTCGGGGCGGATCGCCGGCCAATATCCGGCTGGATAGCTCCGCGCTCAAGAGTCGGGAGATCGAGGCGGTTTACGTCAATCGCGGCGGCGGCTGCCTGCTGCATTGTCCTGGGCAATTGGCGATTTACGCAATCGTGCCGCTTTATTGGCACGGTTTCAGCGTGGGCGAATTCGTCGAGCGGCTGCAGGCGGGCATCATCGAGGCGCTCGATGATTTGAACGTCCCCGCCCGAACGTTGCCGGGAAAACACGGCGTCTGGGGCCGCACCGGCCAACTTGCCGCGGTGGGTGTGGCCGTGCGAAATTGGGTGACGTACTTTGGCGCCTACCTGAATGTCGATCCGCCGTTGGGACTTTTCCGACTGCTGGAAGCAGATGCCGCACAGCCCTCAACCACCTCCCCTCTCTCGGTGGGAGATGGAAATTGTGATACCCTACCCCCCACCCATTTCTCATCCAGGGAGGGAAGATCGATGAGCAGCCTGATGGCCGAACGCCGGGGATCGATTAAAATGACCATGGTCCGCGCCGCGTTGGTCGAGCGATTGTCCGACGCGTTTGGCTGCGATCGGTATCATCTGTTTACGGGCCACCCTTTTTGAGAGACGGGGGATGCAGGACGGGAGGCGAAGGAAAATGACGAATGACGAAGTCCGAATGACGAATATTTTTGACAGATAAAAATCATGTCCGATCCCTCGCCCCCCGCCCCTCGCCCCTCGCCTCTCGCCCCGCTTCCCCGCTGGCTGAAGCGCAATGTGCCGTTGGGCAGTGCGAATCACTTCACGTCGAAGTTGATCGGCCAATTGGGACTGCAAACGGTTTGCGATCATGCGAAGTGCCCCAACCGGATGGAATGCTATTCGCAGTTGACGGCCACCTTCATGATCTTGGGCGATGTCTGCACGCGGAATTGCCGTTTTTGCAGCGTGGAAAAGGGAAAACCGCGGCCGGTCGATGCAGACGAACCGCGGCGGGTGGCCGAGGCGGCGCGGCGGTTGGGTTTGAAGCACGTGGTCGTGACTTGCGTCACGCGGGACGATTTGCCCGACGGCGGCGCGGAGCATTTCTATCAGACCGTGACCGCCGTCCGCGAAGCGACGGGCGCGGCGGTTGAAGTGCTGCCTTCCGATTTCGCCGGCAACGCGGCGGCGGTCGATCGCGTTTTGGACGCAGCGCCCGAGGTTTATAATCACAACACCGAGACCGTGCCGCGGTTGTTTCGCGCGATCCGCGGCCCGAAGGCAAATTTCCGCTGGACACTCGACATGTTCCGCCGCATCCGCCGCCGCTCGCCGAAAGTGCAACTCAAAACCGGCTTGATGCTCGGCCTCGGTGAAACGGCCGAGGAACTGCTCGCTACGCTCGCCGAACTGGCCGACGCCGGCTGCCAAATGCTCACGCTTGGCCAGTACTTGCAGCCACACCCGGCCTGTCTGCCGGTCGTGCGATATGTTCCGCCCGAAGAATTCGATAAGCTGGGCGAAATGGCGCGGCGGATCGGTTTTGAGCAAGTTTCGAGCGGCCCGTTCGTGCGGTCGAGTTATCATGCGGCGCAAATGGTCGAAAAAATATGAAGCATGAACGACGAGGAAGACCATCTGCAGCGGTCGATCATACTTCATCCTGCCTGCTTCGCACTTCCGACTAATGTTTCAGCATTCGCTTACACTTCCCGATCTCGGTATCGACGATCAACCGATCCGGTTGAGTGTTTGGCTGGCAAAACGTGGGGCTAAAGTAAAAGAGGGCGAGCCGCTGGTGGAAGTGCTCTGTGGCGGCGTGACCGTCGATCTGCCGTCGCCAAACGACGGAATTCTCGCTGAGAAGCTCGCCGCCGAAGATGAGACGCTGAACGTTGGGCAAAGATTAGCGATTATTAAGGATTTTTCGCCATAGTCGAGCCTTGAGCATTTTGTCGAGAAAATCGCTTCCTGACTCATGCGTTTAGCCTGAGTCGTTCACTTTTTCAAAGCCTTTGCAAGAGAAACCCATTCTCTCACGATTCGCGGCAATTCTTCAACGACTTCATAACCAAACAATACTTCATCAACGTAACCCATGTGAAGCATGTCCATTATGCGGCAAAGATAGGATTTGCCGCAGACCCGCCAAGTGAAATGGGCATCGATAAATAAATAATGTTTTACATCGATGCTCCGTCGATTTCAAATGAATGGCCAGACGCTCGATGAGGAAGTCGTTGCGGATCGACTCTTATTGACCTACCGCTAATTTCTGTTTTTTTATTTCCCCGGCCACGTTTCCGTCCACGCGCAACCGCCCCAGGAGAGGCCCACGCCGAAGCCGATCAGGAGCGATTTCATGCCGGGCTTCAAACGGCCTGTCGTGCGAAGTTCGTCGATGAGGATCGGAATCGTCGAGGAGACGGTGTTGCCGACCATTTCGATGGCTTCGGGCGTCTTTTCCGGCCCGAGTTTCATCCGCTCGCGGACGTGCTCGAGCATGAAAGACGTGGCTTGATGCATGAGGTAAAAATCGAGATTTTCGCGGCTCCAGCCCGACGTGCAGAGCAGGCGTTCGACCATCGGCGGCACGACATCCAGCGTGAATTTGACCAGTTCCGGCCCGTCCATGTACAAACTGCTCGGCCAGCGCTTGCGCTTGCTGGGCTGAATGGCTTGCTCGGGCTTTCGCGCGCCTTGCCCGATCACCATCAGCGAGTTCGCGCCGCGGCCGTCGGTGCCGAGAACGAACCGGCCGATGGACGGCTCTTCGGAAGCTTCAACCAATGTGGCCGCCGCGCCGTCGCCGAATATCGTCCGCAACGAACGGTCGATGGGATCGATGTATTTCGAATACGTTTCGGCGGTGATGAGCAACACCCGCCGGGCAATGCCGCCCTTGATCATGCCGTCGGCAAGCGCCAAGCCATAGACGAAACCCGAGCAGCCTAAATTGAAATCCAATGCGCCGATGGAAATGGGCAGCCCCAGCCGATCTTGCATCAGACACGCGGTCGTCGGCAGGGCGTAGTCCGGAGTTTGCGTGCAAAAAAGAAGAAAATCGATCGACTCCCGGTCGATGTGGCGTTCGTGAAAAAGCTTTTCCGCCGCCGCAACTCCAAGGTCCGAAGCGCATTCATCGGCTGCGGCGATATGGCGTGCACGAATCCCGGTCTTGGCAAATATCGTGGGGATGTCCCACCGGGGAAATTCGGCCGCCAATTGATCGATGTCTTCAACTCGCTCCGGCAAATATATGGCAATCGGTCCAATGGCAGAATGTGACATAACCGAGTTCGTCCTCTATGCATCAAGTAAGGAAATCAGCATATCCCCAATGTCGATGGGGGCGGCGGGCCGAAGGGGATGAAGTTTGAGGGTGGTATCAGGCGTTTCGCCGGGTATTGGAATATCTACAAGAGCACACCACCCATTTAGGCGGGTAAATGTCGCCTTTTAACAAAACCGTCAACGGTAAACGAGCGGTGTATCGATTGCCCTTGACGGCTTTGCCGCGCTGCTTTACTCTTCGCGGCCCATCCTTTATACGGATTATCGCAGCGAAATGCAAAGGGACTTTCTCGTATTTCAATCCGGTTATTGAGCTTTTTCGACTGATTTACTTGCATGCCACGGAATTCGAAAACAAGCTGGTTCGCCGCATTTATCGGAGTATTGCTGCTTTCATCCCCTAACGTTTCTGCTGCCGAGTGGCCGGATACGAGGGTTTATGGCCCCTTCGTCTGCCGCGCTGATTTTTCCTTGACTCAACAGCAGCGGCTATTGAGCGAACTTGGCGAATTGCAAAGCGAACTGGTTCGGACGCTCAAAATCGCTCCGGCTAAGGAACCAATCGAGGTTTATCTCTTTCACAACGAAGATACCTACCGACACTATTTGAAGCGGTTCTACCCGACATTGCCTTTTCGACGGGCGTTTTTCATCAAGGAGCACGGATTGGGACGGGTATTTGCCTTCCAAAGCCCTCAATTCGAAGCCGATCTGCGGCATGAATGCACCCATGCGCTGCTGCATGCCGTTTTGCCCCTCGTCCCACTTTGGTTGGATGAGGGACTGGCGAGCTATTTCGAGGTCCCCGCGGGAAGCCGACTGAACAAAGCACCCTATTTTTCAAGCGTGCTTTGGAACACCCGCTTCGGCATGGTACCGAGCCTGGAAAAACTCGAACAGATCGATGACGTAGCGGCCATGGGAAAAGCGGAATATCGAGACTCCTGGGCGTGGATTCATTTCATGTGTCAAGGGCCAACGGCTGCACATGAAGAATTGGTGGGCTATCTTCAAGATCTTGCCATGCAAAAACCACCCCGCATGTTGAGCGAACGTCTTGCACGCCGCTTTCCATCACAATCGGCGGAATTCAAAGCCTCGATCAAACGAGCGGCAAATTCTCAAACGGAGCTGAAATGAGTCATTTTCGACTCGCCATCAACCACTGAATCCGAACAGGATAAACTCGCCGGAAATGGTCGCGGATTACGCTTAGCGAAGCCATGAGCAAGTGAATACTTTCGATTTTTCGAACATCGATCTTCTTTTTCGTGCAGAGGAGAATCTTCTTCTTGGATATTAATTTTATCCAAATTCTCCATATTGCCCAAGATGCATTAACGGGCAATTCATAAAAAGTTTGCTAATCACTCAATATCATACTGCCGATACCGCATGGTGGAATTCCCTAGTCATATCAACCCTTGTGTTGCACAGGGTAAAAAATCATGCCGGTTACAAAAAAATTTGTCGTCGTTTTCATAAGTTGCACGATGTTGGTTTTCGTCGCACGGGCCAACGCACAAGGAGTCTTCGGAGGGAAAACCTTCGGCCAACGCCTGGATGATTTCGGGCGCACGCTTTTCGGCGCGGGCGGGGCGGATGAAAAAGATCCATCCGCGGCTCAATCGGGCACCCAAAACGTAGCGAAGAAGTCCGCTTCGGAAGGAGCTGCGCGCGATGCCGCGGTGCCGCGTTCGGGCAGCATCATGGAAGCGCCGATGCCGGCCAAAGAACGCTACGGGGCCGGAACTTCCCCCGTTTCCGCGCCGACCGATCGAGCGGGCAGATATGCCGCCGCTCCCCAAAATAGCTTGCGATATTCGGAAACGCCCCCGTCCGCGACTTCCCAGCCCTATGGGCCTTTGCCGCGTGTTTCGCCATTCAATGACGAGGAGCCAGCCGATAAAGCTACCGCCAAATCGAGGCAAACCGCCGCTGGAGCGAGTCAATTCAACATCGGATCGGGGCGCGTCGTCACGCCGGGCAATCAAACAACTCAATCGGCGCCGATGTATGATTTCGGTCCGCCACCCTCTCAGCCGATCCAGAATCGATTAATGCAATCGCGCACTTCGGCATTCAAAACACCCGCTAACTGGAATAATAACGCATCCTCGGGCGGAACAAGTACCGCGAATAATCCCCCCGCTTCGCCCCAATCGCAATTTCAATCCCGGCCGGAGGTGAAAGATTCAAGTGCATATCGGACGGCGAGACAATCGTCGATTGCCGACACTCCGGCGCCACACGCCGCACATCAGCCGACTCCGGCCGCGCCGCCGAGAGTTCCCGGTCAGCCTACGCTTGCCAGGAGGCAGGAGATTTCCGGTCAAGCGGGAAGGCCCATCATTGCGCAGCGCACCCTGCCGAACATGCACTCGGAAAGTGCCGGCATGAGCGCGAAAATTCCGCCAGCCGAGCCGACCGCCAATCCTGCCCGCGTTGCGAATCCCGCCTTAAGCGCGAAGGATGAGGGAATCCTCTTTGCCCGCCGCGGGCCGGTGTTGAGCGTGGAAACCCTCGGGCCGCGAAAAATCATCGTGGGCAAGGAATCGACCTACGAAGTCGTGCTGTCGAACTCCGGCGAAGTCGCCGCCGAAGATTTGATCGTTTTCGTGAGCTTGCCCGAATGGGCTGAAGTCGTCGGCGCCGAATCCAGCAGCGGAACCCCGCAATACACGGCGCCGGGTCAGACCGGTGCGCCGTTTCAATGGAAAGTCGGCCGCCTGGAAGCCAAAGCAAAGGAAAAGTTGATGCTGAAAATTATCCCCCGGATGAGCAGGCCTTTCGACCTCGCCGTTCGTTGGGAGTATAAACCCGTCTCTTCCCAGGCAATGATCGAAGTCCAGGAACCGAAGCTGGAAATGCAACTCGAAGGCCCCCGCGACGTTTTCTATGGCAGAAAAGAATCGTATCGGCTGAAAATGATGAACACCGGCACGGGTGATGCCGAGGGTGTGATCGTCAAACTGATGCCGATCGGTTCCGGCGAGAATGTGCCGGCGACTTATCAAATGGGATTGCTGCCCGCCGGAGAAAGCAAAAACATTGAAATCGAACTCACCGCCCGTCAGGCGGGCGAACTCAGCATTCAAGTCGAAGCCAAAGGCGACGCCGGCATTCACGCCGAACTGTCGGAGAAGGTTTTGGTCCGCCGCGCAAGCCTCGAAGTCGTCGTCGAGGGGCCGCGCCTGCAATACGTCGGCTCGACGGGCGCCTATCTCATCCACGTGCGAAATCCCGGTAATGCCCCCGCCTTGAACATCCGCCTCGCCGCCAATCTGCCCGCCGGCATAAAATATGTCGGCGGCATCGAAGGCGCCCGAACCGATGCCGCGGGCGTCAAGCTGCAATGGATTTTAGAGAGTCTCAACCCGCAACTCGAGCAGGTTTATTCCTTGAAGTGCCGCTTGGGCGCCGCGGGGACGGCACGCGTGGAAGTCGCCGCTACGGCCGACGATGAGTTGAACACCGTCGCCGGCGTCAATACGCAGGTCGATGCGGCGGCCAGCCTGACACTCGAAGTGCAGGATCCGTCCGGACCGGTCTCGCTCGATCAAGAAACGGTTTATGAAGTCCGCGTCCGCAATCGCGGCACGAAGGAAGCCGAAGGCGTGGAAGTCCTGAGCTACTTCTCCCGAGGCATCGAGCCCACCAGCGCCGAAGGCGGACCGAACCGCATCGGGCCGGGACAAGTGGCTTTCGCGCCGCTGGCCTCGCTCGCCCCGGGCACGGAGGCCGTGTTCAAAGTTCACGCCAAGGCGGAAACGGCGGGCAACCACGTCTTCCGCGCCGAAGTGCATTGCAAGGCGATGGGAACGCGGCTGATTTCCGAAAAGAACACGCTCTTCTATCAAGACGGCGTCACCGAAGAAGTTCCCGAGGCGGCCGGCTCTCTCGAAGCCAATCGCAATATTGTCGCGCCGGAAAATTATCGCACGCAACGCCGGTAAACGCTAATATTTTTCCGCTCGGCGCCATGCCCGCGCTTGCCGTGGGCATGGAATGGATGATTGCGCGTTTTCATCATGCCCACGACAAACGTGGGAATGGCGCCCGGCTAAAAATTCTTGCGGCTAAACTTCTCGCCGCCGAATTGTCGAATAGAACCATGAACGATTGTTTCGAAGCCTTGCACAGTTGCCAGGGAGGGTAACTTTGCCACCGACCAGCCGCTGGAAGACATTCTATCTTGCTCATCTCGCAAAACCTGCCGCGGATCGACTCGTTTATCGGGCGATTTTGCGCGATAAAATCGGCCGCATGGTGGAATTGGGGATCGGTGACGGCAGCCGGTCGCTGCGGATGATCGACGCCGCCGCCCGGCACGCGGATCGGCAAAATATCCACTATGTCGGCATCGATTCGTTCGAGGGCCGCAACCCTGCCGACGGGCCGGGCCTGTCGTTGATCGAAGCGCATCGGCTGCTCAAGCTGTCCGAAGCGAAAATCAAGCTCATTCCCGGCGATCCCTGCGAGGCGCTCGCGCGCGGCTAATTCGCTGACCCATGTCGATCTGCTCTTGATCTCCGCGTCCCTTGACGCCAAACGCCTGGAGCGGATGTGGTTCTTCGTGCCGCGAATGCTGCACCAGCGCTCGCTGGTTCTGCTCGAATCGAGCGCCGCCGACAGGGCGAAAACCTATTACTGCGTCCAACACAAGGAGATCGATTATTGGGCCTCCAATGCGCAGCGGCGGAAAGCCGCCTAAAAAAAATGGGGGCCTAAAAAAGGGGACAGTCGCATTTATTGGGTGCAATATGTGCCCCTGGCCCCTTTTTAGAGATATTTCTGCCCGTACCGGCTTTCGATCTGCTTGTAGAGTTCCTTGATTTGCTCCGCTTGATCGGCGGGGCAGACCAGCGTGGCGTCGGGAGTGTGTATGACGAGCAGGTTTTCGCAGCCCACCAGCGCGATTAAATGATCGGGATCGCTCGAGGCGGCGAGACAATTCGCGCTGTCGATCAAAACGTGTTCACCGGCAGCCAGGGCATTTTGGCGTTCGTCGCGGCGGCAGGTTTTGGCGAAGGACGGCCAGGAGCCGACATCGAGCCAGGTAAGCGGCATCGGCATGGCCGCCACGCGAACGGTTTCGTCGCGCGACGCCCGCTCCATCACGGCAAAATCGACGCTGATCTTCTTGAGCTGCGGAAAGACTCTTTCGAGCGTCTCCGTTTGCCGCGGCGTGTCCCAGGCCTTGGCAATTTCAGCGAGTCCTTCGTAAACCGCCGGCTCGTAACGGTGGATGCAGTCCAAGAGCGTATCCGCCCGCCATACGAACATGCCGCTGTTCCAAAGATAACGCGACGCACCCGCGGCAAGATATTGTTTCGCCAGCTCGAGCGGCGGCTTCTCCTTGTAGTTCTCGACGTTCCAGGCGAAATCGGCTTCCCCGATCTTCGCGCCGAGTTCCAAATAACCGTAGCCCGTCGCGGGCCAGGTCGGCGCAACGCCGAACGTGACCAATATTTCCGGCATCCGTTCGACAAGTTGGAAGCCTTGGGCGACGACACGGCGAAATTCGCCGGCCGGTTCGATGAGATGATCGGCCGTGAAAACGCCGATGACGGCGCGGGGATCTTTCGTTGCCAGAACGGCGGCGCTAAGGCCCACGGCGTTGAGCGTGTCGCGGCCCAACGGTTCGCCCAAGAAATTCCGCTTTTCCAGGCCGGGCATTGCGGCGAGAATGGTCTGCTCATGCCGCCGGCCGGCGCAGACATAGCGATGCTTGCGGTCGATCAAACCTTCCAGCCGTTCGAACGCGATTTCCAACAGGCACTTGCCCTCGAGAAACGGGATGAGTTGCTTGGGCCGATCGCCGCGGCTCATCGGCCACAGACGCGTCCCCGATCCGCCGGCCATGATGAGAGCGTAGCGCATGGAGCAAAGTGGTTTAGAGGTTCAAAGCAAGATTGCGAGCCACCGGATTTAATCCGGCGGATAAACTGATCATATAATACTACCGTCTCTCCGGCGACCATACCGGCCGTTGCAGCCGGGGGGCATTTTCGCGGCTTGCGGTGCGGAGCGGTTCGCGGCGATCGGCCGGCGGAAGGTCCGCGGACTCGGCCGGCGGCGGCTCTTCTCGAGCCAATGCCGGTCCGGAGGGTTCCTCCACGAGAGGTTGCAATCGCTCGGGCGGTCTTTCCCGAGTGGTGCGATCGGCGGGGCGCTTGATTTCGATCGGCATATTGCCGGCCACCAATTTTCGCCCGTCGCGGGTGGTGTATCGCACGAAGAGCAGCAGTTTTTTCTGCTGCGGAACACCGCCGGGCCAAGGGGCTTCGATGCTGATAACTTTGCTCGTATTCATGCCGCGGAACATCGAGGCCACTGCATCGGCGGGAAAATCCCAGCGCGCCACTCGGGCTTCGGGCGGAGTAATTTTCGATTTCGGCGGAACGAGCGTCGGATCGATGAGCACAATGCTCACGTCGGCCGGCGCATCGACGCGGCGGTTGTGGCGGTCGCGCGGCTCGAAGACCACGCGAATACCGTCATTCTCGCTGGCGGTGCAAAGCCGGTCGTAGAGCACGATTTGCACGGCGTTATAGCTGTCGCCCTTCGGCGGCGGGATGTAAGACATGTTTTCGGCGGGCACTCTCGGCGGTGCGGCGTCTTCCTCGGCCGAGCCTCCCAATGCGGGACCGGCCGATTCCACGCCCGGCATGGCGCGCGGATTTCGCGGCGGATTGAAAGTGCCGGGCGGATGGGCGGGTTTGTTGACGCGCGTTGCGCGCCGCCCGAACGTCTATTGATGCCCGGAACTTCATTCTCGGGCGTTTCCTCGAGTTCCACCGAAGGCGGCGTGGTCGCAGCGCCGGGCGGAAGGTCGTGATTGCGCGACGAAGCGGCGGATTCTCTTTCCTCGTCGCGCTCCCTGCGGCGCGAAGAGCGGCTGGTGGTGACTTCCGGCCCGGTCGATTCCGTGCCCGACTCGTAATCGGCGAGACAGGCACGGAGCCGGTAGATTTCATCCTCCAGGCGGCGATTGTCGCGCTCCACGAGCGTGATGCGTGGATCGGTGCGGCAGCCCGAGAAAATCAGGCAAGTCAATGTAATAGCGGCGATGGGCCAGATTTTCATGGCGACCTCGCGAGGGATGTAAGGATGAGTTTTCGCGCGGAGGATAACAACAAATCGAAAAGCGGTCAATGGGTGGCCATTGGGGGGGTGATAGATGGCTTTTGTTTAAAGTCACAATCGTTTTGCCTGGAGCCAATGGCGAAGGCAAGTCAGCGCAGATTGACTATTTTGACATCAAATGCCGAATTCTTCTGAGAAATTGCCGAAATCGTGATTGCCGCGAACTCCCGGCAAACAAGAAAGTGCCGGAATTTTATCCCGCGTGTTCGATGATGTGATCGATCAATCCGTAGGCCAGTGCCTCTTCGGCGGACATGAAGCGGTCGCGGTCGGTGTCTTTTTCGATTTTTTCCAGCGGGTGGCCGGTGTGCTTGAGGAGGATGCGGTTGAGTTTTTCCTTGACCTTGAGGAACTCTTTGGCGTGGATCAGGATTTCCTCGGCGGTGCCTTCCATGCCGGCCAGCGGCTGGTGAATCATGATTCGCGAGTTGGGCAGCGCCTTGCGTTTGCCGGCGGTGCCTGCGGCCAACAGGACCGCGCCCATCGAAGCGCATTGGCCGATGCAGTAGGTGGCCACGTCGCAGTTGATGAACTGCATGGTGTCGTAGATCGCCAGGCCGGCGGAGATGCTTCCGCCCGGCGAATTGATGTACATGTGGACGTCGGCCTTGGGGTCTTCCGATTGCAGGAAAAGCAATTGGGCGACGATGGCGTTGCCGATTTCGTCATTGATTTGCGCGCCGAGAAAAACGATGCGGTCTTTCAAGAGCCGGCTGTAGATATCCATCGCCCGCTCTTCGCGGCCGCTCTTTTCGATGACGTAGGGAATGAGGGGCATTTCGGTATTCGGGGTTAGGGGGCTGGGGCGTGGGGCAAGGGACTTGGGGCAGTGAGGAGTCCAAAGCAACAACTCGGAACATTTGTCATTCGAATCTTGCTCTCTTCCCTCACCCCTCGCCCCTGATCCCTACTTTTCATCTTCATCGACTTCGACCGCCTGCTTGCTGAGGATGTCGTCCACAATGCCGTAGTCCTTGGCCTGCTGGGCATCCATATAGAAATCGCGGTCGGTGTCCTTGGCGATGCGATCGATGGGCTGCTCGGTGTGGCTCGAGAGGATTTGATTCAGCACGTCGCGGGTTTTGAGAATTTCGGAAGCCTGGATTTCGATGTCCGAGACCTGCCCGCCCACTTGGCCGTAGGGCTGGTGGATCATCACCTTGGCGTGCGGCAGGGCGAAGCGTTTGCCTTTCGTGCCGCCGGCCAGAAGCACCGCGCCGCCGCTGGCCGCCACGCCCACGCAGTAGGTCGCCACCGGGCAACTCAAGATCTGCATCGTGTCGTAGATCGCCAGGGTGGAACTGACGCTGCCGCCGGGCGAATTGATGTAGAAATGAATCTGCTTGCGGCGATTCTCGCTCTGCAGGAACAAAAGCTTCATCACCAGTTCGTTGGCGTTGCCGTCGTGGATCTCGCCCTGCAAGAAGATGATCCGGTTTTCCAACAGCAGATCGCCCAGCGTAAGCTGCCGCTGCCGCTGATAATCGCCGTAAGCCAGGCGGGGATCGATCGGGGTGGGGCGGGGGAAATTGCTCATCATGGAATCCTTCCTACATTCAAGGGATTAGGGATTGGGTATTGGAATATTTTTTCTCATCCCAAATCCTAATCCCCAATCCCTTAACTTCTTTCGTATCCCGGTTTCGGCAGTTCTTCGTGCAGGGGTTCGGCCTTGGCCTCGGGGATGTCGCCGTGCGTCGGACCGCTGAGGGCCTGATCGATGGCTTCGGCGTCGGTCGATTCGAACTCGAAGGGCACTTCCTTGAATGTCGCGTTTTCGAGGATCAGGTCGATTACCTTCCGCTCGATGATCTGGTTCCTGAGCACGTCCATATTGCCGGCCTTCTCGATTTTCGAGCGGATCCGCCGCGGCGATTCGCCGCTTTGCGCGGCAATGAGCCGGATTTCGGAATCGTAATCCTTCTCATCGGCGTCGATCTTTTCCTCCTCGGCGATGCGTTCCAGAATGAAATGCTCCTTGAGGGCCTTGGCCGTGCCGATGTAGCTGTTTTGCCGCAATTCGTTGGCGTGGGCGTTGATTTCGTCGTCCGCGAAGCCGCTGCGGCGCATTTCCATCACCGCCCGCTCCAATTCGCGGTGGCTCTGCCGTTCGAGCATTTTCGGCGGCAGCTCCCAATTTGCGGCTTCGATCAACGCGGCCGTGATCTGGCTCCGCGCGGCGCTGGCGTTGCTCATAGTCCAACTGCCGGGCGAGTTGGTCCTTGATGGTGTCGCGGAGATCGGCTTCGAGTTCGAAGCCGCCCAGTTCGTCGAGAAGCTCGGGCGTGAGTTCGGGCAGTTCCAGCTTTTTGACTTCCAAAATCTCGAAAACCGCCGTGACCATTTTGCCGCGGAGATCGAAATTCGGCGCGTCGGCCGATACTTCCGCCTCGGCCGAGCGGGTCTCGCCGGCGCGTATCCCGGCCAATAAATCGTCGAAATGTTCGATCTTGCCGTCGCGGAAACTCAACACCGGCCGCAGGCGGATGACCTCTTCATTGGCGCTCGAAATCACCCTCTCGCCGTCCTTGAAAGTGAGATTGCAGGTGACGTAATCGCCCGGTTCGGCCGGCCCATCGAAGGGCGTCAGCTTGCCGCGCTTGGCCAAGATGCGCTGCAGCGTGTCTTCGACGTCCGTCTCGGTGATCTCGTGGACCGGCTTCTCGATCTTCAGCCCCTTCCACTTGGGCATCTTGAACTCGGGCCGCACTTCGAGATTGAATTCGAACGTCATCGGCCCCTGGTCGGGCATTTCCACGGCGTCGAGATCGAGGTCCGGCTCGCTGATGGCCGCGATTTGGTTCTCCTCATGAATCTGCGTGAGGCTGTCCATCAAGAGCTGGCTCTTCACCTTGCCCGCGACTTCCTTGCGGAACCGGTTTTCGACCAGCTTGCGCGGCGCTCGGCCCGGCCGAAAACCGGGGACCTGCGCCTCGGGCATGATGTCGCTGAACTCCTTGTCGAAGTAGCGTTCGATGTCCTCTCGGGGGAGCGTCACGGTGATGTGCCGCTCGCACGTGCCGCGGCTCTCGATCTTCACGTCTAAATTCAAACGCTCGCGCTCTTCCCCCTCCGCGGCGGCGGTTTCGTCGGAGTCGTGCAAGGATTCGTCCAAATCGGTCGGTTCGGTATCAGCCATGATTCATTCGTTCAATCGAGCCAAGATAAAATAAAAAAGAGCGGGTGATGGGACTCGAACCCACGACAACCACCTTGGCAAGGTGGCGCTCTACCAATTGAGCTACACCCGCAATATTTACGCATTCCGACAAGTTATGCCGAAACACAACTCGCCGTGGCCGGCTTAAATCTCGGCCTCGATAATAAAATAATACGCTATGTTTTTCAATCGCCTAGTTTTTTCGGCAAGTTTCATCCCCAAACCCCCGAATCCTGCATCTCGCCGACTAGGGCATCCAATATGCAGCAAGTCCCGAAATTATAAATCCCCTCCGAAGACATTCAAGGGCAAATGAATCGCAATTCAGTAAACTCCAATGTTATTTATGAGTCAAGGCCACCCCACCAATAGGTATTAATATATCACAATAAGAATTATATATCGCATAACAGTCAATATACACAGTATAAAAAAATAATATTTCGCTCAAAAAGAGGAACACGGGTTGCCTTTGCTGGATTCGATTCGTGGGAATTATTATTCTAGGGATAGCGGTGAATTTCAGCGATTGTTTTTTCGAGGACGGAAATACGCCTGGAATCCTCCTACCGACCATTCAACCTCCGCGGCGTCTTATGGATGTGAAACTGATCGTCGTCAGCGCGAAAACCGGCACGAAAGAGATTTTCGTGAAACGGCCCCGAATCCTCGGCCGCGCCAAAGGGATCGGAATCGTTATTCCCCATCCCACGGTCAGCCAACGGCACTGCCTGCTCTTCGACAACGGCGGACTGCTTATGATCCAGGACTTGAACTCGGCGCAGGGAACCTTCGTGGGCGGACGAAAAATCATCATGGCCCCCTTGCCGCCGGGCGCCGAGTTTACGGTCGGCCCGCTCACGTTTCGCGCGGAATACGCTTTTTCGGGCAGTCTCGATGCCTTGCCGAAAACTTTCTTCGACGAGCCGGAGGCCGAACCTGTCCCCACGCCGCTGTCGGCCTCGCAAGAACCTATTCCACACGAACACCCGCAACATTTGCAAGGCGCGGCACCCGTTCAGCAAAACAACGGCAAGGCTCCTGAAAGCCGGGACGGCGAGGTTCTCTCCGAGCCGAGTGCCGCGGCGCAGGAAATTCCTTCGTTTTTCGGCTTTGAAAGCCAGGAGAATTTCCCCACCGTGGTTCAGCCGCGGCAGCAGCCGGGACCATCGTTCACTCCGCCTGCTGCGCCTATTGTCACAAAGCAACACGCGGACAATCCGGCAGATGCCAAAAAGCACCAGCCCCCGATGCCGCCGCCTTTGCCGAAAGTTCCCGAATTGCCGGGGCCGGGTTTGGCGACGGGGCCAAGCTTTGGGGATTTTGCGCCTCCCGCGGGAGCTGGCGACGAAGTGGCTTCCACGCAAGCCATGGAATCGGAGGGGGGAATTCCGGGATTGAACGTCGATTCGATACTGTCCGAACTTCCGCCGGTGCAACAACAGCCGCCGCTGAAAAAAAAAGTCGAGCGGATCTTTTCTCGACTATTTCAGCAAGCGGCCCCCGCGGCGGAAACGAAAGGTCCGACCGGCCGCGGATGGTCTCGGCCCGGCTGCCGAGGCGAATTTTCCTCCGGCGTCCCCCGCCGGCAATTCTCCCGCCGCACCGGCGAAACCCGCTCCGCCCGTTTCCAAAGGCGCTTGGTCCGAAGAGGTGCCGAACGTTGCCGCCTCGCCTTTGCCGCCGACGAAGCCGCCTTTGGAAATCACCCCCCCGCCGCCCGAAGAAGTGGACGACGATTTATCGAACTTTTTCAAGAAACTGGAGTAACATCGGCGGCCTCGATTCGTCTGGTTCTAGGGTTCACGGTATGGAAGCGTCTCCTTCTCGCGGCCGAGCAATCGAGCGGCGATGTCCACGTATTTGAATCCATATTCTTTTGCCGGTTCGATCTGCACAGGCAATACGCCCAATCGTTCCAATCGAAAAGGGTCAGTTCGGGCTGGACGCGGCACACGTCGTAGAAAATCACATCCACCCCCGCCCGCCGCAACCATTTCAGATGCTGCCTGACGATTTTGGGATCGTCGGTCTTGTATTCTCCCAGTAAGGAAGGGAATGCAAAATCTCTTCGGTGAATCTGTCAACTCCCCCGCAGCGATTTGACGAAATCGAAAATCTTCTGCAGCACTTGCGGTTCGGGCAACGGGAACTTGAGGTAGGGTTGGCCGGTCGAGTCTTCGGTGGCGATCATGCCTGATGATATGATAGACGATTTTGCCGCCGGCTCGTTCGGCTGATCCGGGGAAACGGCGTTTTGCAGCTTTTCCAGAAGCGAAAGCCCCGCCGAAAAGACATCGGCCCAGGCATTCTGCGGCGATCGACGAGGCTCTTCGGGGGCGAGGACCTCGAAATCGGCGGGCGAACCATCCTGCCCGTCCGGTGTTTTCGGTTTTTTTCCGTTGGCGCGGGTATCGACCGGCGGCTCTTCCTCGCGGGGCATCGAGACCGGGATCGAGCCGGTGGCCTGCTCGACCGATTCCATGAACTTCTTCAACTTCGAGCCGCCCAGGAAGACCTCGCTCTCGCCGCCATCGAGGACGCCCGCGAACATCGATTTTTTGAATGCCAGCACGCCCAGCATCGCTTCCTCGATCGTGCCCTGGGCGATGAAATTCACCACGCGGACCGGACGATGCTGGCCCAGGCGGTGGACCCGGCCGATGCGCTGCTCGAGCACGGCGGGATTCCAGGGCAGGTCGAGATTCACCACCGCCGAGGCATGTTGCAGGTTCAGTCCCACGCCGCCGGCGTCGGTCGAGAGGAAGAGCCGGCACTTGGGATCCTCCCTGAACCGCTGGATGAGGTCCTTCCGTTTCGGGCCCGGCACGCCGCCGTGAAACAGCACGTGCTCCCACTTCTTCTTTTCCAGCCGCCACTGAACGGTCTCGTGCATCCGCGTCCACTGGCTGAAAATGACGACTTTGTGCTGCGGCTCCTCGAAAATTTCGGCCAACAACGCCACAAGTTCATCGGATTTCACGCCGTGATCGGTTTGATGATCCAAGAGATACGTGCTGTTGCACGACATCCGCATGTTTTGCAGCGCGATCCGCAAGCGAAGTTGATCGGCTTCGCTCAAAAAACCGTACCGCCGCCACTTTTGCACGATACGCGCGACCGTCTCGCGGTTTTCCTCGTGATGCTTCGCTTGCGGTTCGGTCATGGGCACGAAAAACCGCTTTTCGAGCCGTTCGGGCAGGTCCTTGAGCACCTTGTCTTTCGTGCGGCGGACGAGGATCGGCTGCAAGGTCTCGGAAATTTTATCCAGATTCTTATAGCCCACCACCCGGCCGTGGTCATCGACGTGCTGATGCTCGTGCAGGAAGCGGAACATCGGCCCGAGCCGGAAGCGATCGACAAACTGCACGATCGAATGCAGCTCTTCCAGCCGGTTTTCCAGCGGCGTGCCGGTCAGCACGATGGCGTATTTCGAATCCAGCATCTTCACGCTCTGCGCCGTGCGGGTTTGCCAATTCTTGATCCGCTGGGCTTCGTCGAGCACGATCAGCTCGGGCTGCCACTCGGCGATCGGCTCGCGATCGCGGTGGATCACGTCGTAATTGGTGATCTTGAAGAACGACTCCGCCCGATACAATTCGCGGCGAGCGGTCAACATGCCTTCCACCACGGTCGCCTCGCGGCCGGTGAATTTTTCAATCTCGTTCCGCCACTGATGCTTCAGCGAAGTGGGCGAGATGATGAGCACTTTCTCGATGCCCGCCGCACGGGCGAGAATCTCCGCCGCGGCGATCGCCTGGATGGTTTTGCCCAAACCCATGTCGTCGGCGAGCAGGCAGCGTCCGGCCGAAGCGGCGAACAGCGCGCCCTCGCACTGGTAAGGATACATCGTCGTCCGCAGCAGCTTTTTGAACTCCACGCTGCGGACGCCCCGCGGAAACATCGCCTTCACCTTCTCGGCCAGCATCGCCTGGTCGCGCACCTGGGCAATGAAATTCAAGGCGTCCGGGTAGCAGCGAAAATCGTGCTCGCCGGCGATCGCCTTTTGCAGGAAACGCGGAAAACGGTCGAAAGCGTCCGGCTTGAGGCGATTGCCGCCGTCGAAATAAACCCGGGCCAGATTTTTAAGTTCCGCCGGGCAGCCGGTTCCCGGTTTGAACACGATCTCCCGCCGCGCGCCGTATTGCAGATAGACCTCGCTATAAGCCGGCTGATAACCCAGCGCCAAGGCGGCCTTCGCGCCCGATTTCCGGCCCAGGCGATCGAGCGCGAACTCGATATGCTTGCACGTGCCCAGCGTATTGACGGCGTAATCGGGGCAGGAACAGTAGTTTTCGCCCAGCGCCGAGCCGCGAATGGCCAGGCGATAGCTCCGGCCCGACTGCGGATTGGTCACCTCATATTCCGAAAACAGCGGCTCCGCGCCGGTGTTCTTCAACTTGAATTTCTGCTCCCGGCCGAACTGCCGCCGCAACTCGATCTGCCAATCCTCCAAGGACATGTCCTCCGGCTTGCGCAAGCGGGAAACTTTCTTCTTGGCCGAGGCGGTTTTCTTTCTTTTCGGATTGTTTTTTTTGAATTTCATCCCCCGCGAGGGGAGCAGAATGTTTGGGGCAGTGACCTTTCTTTTCCGTGCGGAAACCATGATCGCCTCCATGTATCAAAACATGCGTAAGAAATGTTCTAAATAGCCGCTAAACTTCTGCCAATTTACCTATTTATTTTGGAATGGCAAGATGGGCGGGATGTGTTATAATCGGCGACTACAAAAACGCTAAACAAATTGTTGCCCAATTTGGAATTTGATATTTCCAATTGCCAATTTGCAATTCACTCTCCCAACGCGCTCCCCTACAGGTCGCGGCTAAAAGTCTCTAAATCACCCAACCCCCCCATGACCCTCGCCGAACTCGATCGTTGGCATCTCCAGCGTGCATTGGAACTGGCCCTTCAGGGGCAAGGCTATGTCGAGCCGAATCCGATGGTCGGCTGCGTCATCGCCCGCGGAGCCGAAATCATCGGCGAAGGCTGGCACCGCCAATTCGGCGGGCCGCACGCCGAAGTCGAGGCACTGCGTTTGGCCGGTTCGCGCGCGGCGGGGGCCGCGATGTACGTTTCGCTCGAACCCTGCTGCCACCACGGCAAAACGCCCCCTTGCACGCAGGCAATCATCGCGGCGGGCGTTCGCCGCGTGGTGGCCGCCATGCCCGATCCCTTCGCGGAAGTGGCCGGCGGCGGTTTTGCCGAACTGCAAGCGGCCGGAATCGAAACCGCCGTCGGCGAACTGGAAACCGAAGCGCGGCGGCTCAACGCGCCGTATTTGAAGCTCGTCGAGCAGGGGCGGCCCTGGGTGATCGCCAAATGGGCGATGTCGCTGGACGGCAAAATCGCCACCCGATCCGGCGAAAGCCAGTGGATCTCGAACGAGCGTTCGCGGGCGGTGGTGCATAAGCTGCGCGGCCGCGTGGACGCGATCGTCGTGGGCCGGGAGACGGTGCTCCGCGACGATCCGCAGTTGACCGCCCGGCCGCCCGGTCCGCGCACGGCGCTGCGCGTGGTGTTGGATACTCACGCGTCCTTGCCGCTGGAGACGAAGCTCGTGCCGCACGGCGCGGGAGTTGCCGGTAATGGTCGTGGTCAGCGAAAAATCCTCGATCGAACGGCGGCGGCGGCTGATCGACGCCGGCTGCGAAGTGCTGGTCTGTCCCGGCGAAACGCACGTCGAACGCCTGGCGGTGTTTCTTCAGGAGTTCGGCCGGCGGCGTTTGACCAACGTGCTGGTCGAGGGCGGCGGCCGCGTGCTGGGTTCGCTCCTGGACATGCGCGAGATCGACGAGGCGCACGTTTTCATCGCCCCCAAGCTCATCGGCGGCCTGGGAGCTCCCGGCCCCGTGGCCGGTGAAGGGCTCCCCAGCCTCGGCGAATCTTTAATGCTCGATACCCCCTCCATCGAACTCCTCGACGGCGATGTTTATGTGCAGGGAAGAGTGATGAAATAGCGGAGCGGATAAACCGTTGTGCCGCACGGGCTTGGGAAAAGTCAAGTAGGGTGGGCATCGCCCACCATGATCCGCGACGCATGATCTTCCGCGCACCACGGCATTTCCCGCCCACACCGATCCGCCGTGCGACGTCACGGTTCTGCGACGACTCCTTCCAGGCGGGTGAAATCGCGCGGCGGCCGGCGCTCCCGCGTGCAACAGCATCCCCACGATTGATCATATTGCCCCCGCGCAACCCGGCGCGAAAAACTGGAGGCGGCCCAGTCAAGTAGGGTGGGCATCGCCCACCATGATCCGCGACGCATGATCTTCCGCGCACCACGGCGTTTCCCGCCCACATACGATCCGCCGTGCGACATTACGGTTCCGCGACGACTCCTTCCAGGCGGGTGAAATCGCGCGGCGGCCGACGCTCCCGCGCACAACGGCATCCCCACGATTGATCATATTGACCCCGCGCAACCCAGCGCGAAAAACTGGAGGCGGCCCAGTCATGCGGGCAGGCCGCGCAGCCGTGCTTGACCGGATTGTAATGGATGTAATCGAGCAGCGTTTCGAGTCAAGTAGGGTGGGCATCGCCCACCATGATCCGCGACGCTTGATCTTCCGCGCACCACGGCATTTCCCGCCCACATCCGATCCGCCGTGCGACGTCACGGTTCTGCGACGACTCCTTCCAGGCGGGTGAAATCGCGCGGCGGCCAACGCTCCCGCGCGCAACAGCATCCCCACGATCGATCATATTGCCCCCGCGCAACCCAGCGCGAAAAACTGGAGGCGGCCCAGTCAAGTAGGGTGGGCATCGCCCACCATGATCCGCGACGCATGATTTTCCGCGCACCACGGCGTTTCCCGCCCACATCCGATCCGCCGTGCGACGTCACGGTTCTGCGACGACTCCTTCCACGCGGGTGAAATCGCGCGGCGGCCGGCGCTCCCGCGCGCAATAGCATCCCCACGATCGATCATATTGCCCCCGCGCAACCCAGCGCGAAAAACTGGAGGCGGCCCAGTCATGCGGGCAGGCCGCGCAGCCGTGCTTGACCGGATTATAATGGATGTAATCGAGCAGCGTTTCGAGTTCCTCTTCCACCGCAATCGTATGCTCCCAAAATCGCCGCTGCCACACGTCCGCATCCCGATGCTTCCGACGCGAAGGCGAGACGCCGATTTCTGACCGGGCGGCGGCGTCGCAACTCCGCGTGAAGTGGACCTTCATCCGCCCGATCCGCCGAGAGTAGTCGCTATCGCCGGGCGGAAGCGTCCAAATAAAATGCATGTGGTCGGGAAGGATCACGGCCGCGAGGAATCGAAAAGGTTGCTCGCGTTGGATGAACGCCACCGCATTGCGAAGACGCCGCACATCGGCGGGCTCGGCGAACCGCGGCCGACGCCGGTAGGCCACGAGCGTGAAAAAATAGGTCCCGCCGGGCACGAAGAAACGTCGGTAGTCGGACATCGGCAGCCTCCCCGCAGGCGCTCCATCGTAAATCCGCGTAGTTCTCCTGGGCAGCGTCCACGGTAAGCAAATCAGCAAACAGTTTACCATTCTCCCTGCCGGCGTTCCAGATGAAACCGTATTGGTGGGCAGTGCCCACCCTACTTACTTCCCGTTTTTGTCTATCAGCCATCTCGTGGTATTCCACACTCCGATACGGCCATTGGCGTCGCCGGTAGCAAGTCGGCTACCGTCTGCGGAAAAGGCTAGACATTCGGTGCGCCAACTACCCCATGTTCTCAGCACGGCAACGACTGACCAACGACTTGAGTCGATCACCTTCGTCTGACCCCCATCCCCGCCAGCGCAGGCCAGCAAGGCGCCGTTTGGCGAGAACATGATTGCGTCCACGCCATTTTGGCAGGAGAAACACACAAAGTCGCGGACAGCCTCTTCCCTGCCGATCTCGATTTGCTTAACGGTGCCGCTGTCTGTGCCACAGGCCAGAAATCGCCCATCTGGCGAATAATCCATACAGGATATTTGGTCGGAAATAGGGCGTTTGTGTATCAGTTGCGCACCAGCGACATTCCAGATCTCCAATTCTTTGTTGTAGGTGGCACAGGCCACTTGATCTCGTGTCGGCGAGATGGCTACGCAACGAACGTTGCTGCCTTCTGGGCGTTTCAGGTCCACGGCTATCCGTTCGCTCTGCAAATCGAACGCCCGCAGATTCCCATTGGAATAGATAAACCACCGGCCGTCGCGTGAAAACACGGAGTTGCGAATGTCGAGACTGTCGTCCCAGAGCAACCGCTTCTTCAACTTCTGGGTTGCCAAATCCCAGACTTGGATCACGATTTTGTTGTCCGAATGCGGAAATGCAGACAGATACGACGAAGCAGCAACCACCGGCGGACACCCGCAGCATTGCACGGCGGCCATTTCCATTCCGTTGTTGGCTCGTTCCTTATCGCAATCACCCACTGCACGGCCGGTGGCGGCATCCCATAGTCGAACATCCTTATCCCGCCCGCTGATCCCGCCCACGGTAACGACGGTCTTGCCATCGGGCGAAAACGCGATTCCTTGAAGGTCGAATCGCACCGCTTTGAACATGGTGACGGGTTGTTCTCCGCAAAGGCGAAGTTGTGCAAAACCGTAGGCCACAAGTACGGCAGTGGCAAACAATAGTGCCACGGCTACACGAGCCGTGCGGCGGCTCGGGAAATCTGTCTTGCGGGACAAAGCAAAAACAACGATTCCTCCAACTACCACGAAAAACAGCCAGGGCCACAAGAAACTGATGCAGAACCACTCTGTGTCGCTTCCGCCGTCCAGCGCCATCGTTCCCATCAAGTGGCCGAACCAGATGGCCAGAATGCACATCTGATAATTGACCATCGCGATCCCTTTGGAACAGCTACGAAACAGAAACAGGACGCCGACGGAGGCCATCGCTAACACGACCAGCGTCCAAAGCCCCAGCCACCCCGAAGCGACGCCATAGTATCCGAAGAAGAAAGTGACAATTCCGATTGCCACCGCCCATAACAGTCCCTTTCCGAATGCCATCAAGGAATTCATGGTCGGCCTATTTGTGCCAATATACTCACCAATCGACGAAGAAATGGGGTCGCAGCTTGAATAGTGAATAAGCCCCATCGTAATTTCGCCTCCAGTTCGGCCGCGAGTTTCCACCGCGTGCCACTGGCTCTGCCCATTAGTATCTGCTCAAATCCGATTTCCTTCAAGTCAAGTAGTCAAGTAGGGTGGGCATCGCCCACCATGATCCGCGACGCAGGACAGATAAAGGGGATAGGCGCATATATTGGGCAATATGGGAACGATGGCGGTCTATTGGGGGAGGAAATGGGGTCGCAGCTTGAATAGTGAATAAGCCCCATCGCAATTTCGCCTCCAGTCAAGTAGGGTGGGCATCGCCCACCATGATCCGCGACGCAGGACAGATAAAGGGGATAGGCGCATATATTGGGCAATATGGGAACGATGGCGGTCTATTGGGGGAGGAAATGGGGTCGCAGCTTGAATAGTGAATAAACCCCATCGCAATTTCGCCTCCAGTTCGGCCGCGAGCTTCCATCGCGTGCCACTGGCTCTGCCCATTAGTATCTACACAAATCCGATTTCCTTCAAGGCGGGAAAGCAGGTCGAGGCGGCGCGACGCAGGTCTTGGAGGGAATAGGATAACAGTCATTTTGCACTCGTTTTCATTCCCGCATAGCGGGATTCGATTCCTTCGTCTCGCAGACTGTCGCAAGTCGGCGGACAAGGACTGACAAGTCTGTCGTCGTCGCCCTTTTGACCGTGGATAAATTACGTCAATTATAAAAAATCGCTCTCGCTCATCTTCTTTTCCTCCATCTTCCTTTCTATCCCTTCCTTGATCCCCATTCTCTCCCGCTTGCCCTAGTTCCGCACTCCGACGGAACCAAGGCTGTGCGATTCTCCGCCGGCACGACACTTCCAGGCGAAGACGCCCAATCGCCGCCAAAAAAGGAACCGCCTCCCTCGCGCCGCTCGGGCATTTTTCTAATCCTTTGCTCCCCAATACTTTACCTCCGTTTGCCGGCGTCCCGCAGACGAAATATCGATCCGAAAAATTCACGAATTGACTCGTCCAAAAATATTTTCATCTCCTTGATGCCAAACAACTTGCGCCGCAAATGGAAAACTTTTTCTGGAAATCGGACACCCGACTTGCTAACTTGAAATTCGATTGGTGTAACTAGTACATGTTTTTCCACAAGGAGATTTCCCCATGCCCCCCTCCGCCTCCCGTGCGAAAAAATCGCCATGCGACCCGGCCGATCCGCTGTCCGTCGCCGTTGCCGCCGGTGACTGGAAAACCCGCGCCAAACTCTCCTACAAAAAGCAAATCGAAGCCAGAGTCGCCGCCAAAACACAAAAACAAGACCAAGACCGGAACCCGAACCAAAATCAAAATCTGCTCGCGCCCGACGCTTGCGTTCGCGACATGCTGCCGGCGATCGAAGATGGCCCCCGCACCCCCGGCTACCCGCTCTGGATGCCGGAAGGCGAGGACTTAAAACGCATGCCCGTCGAACTCCGCCAGGCCGTCGCCGAAATCGTCAAACCCGCCTACGACAACCTCGTCGTCGAGGCTTCCTCCGGCATGGACAAATCCCTCGGCGCTTCCATCGTTTATCTCCTCTGGCTCGAACTCCTCGACCAATACGACATGAAAAAGATGTTCTGCGCGGCGGAACTGCGGCTCGGGCTGGACGGCAACCGCTCCTTGGCCATCGAACACTACATGAAACTCCTCAATGCGAAGCTTCGCTTCGGAAACGTCTTGATCCGCCTTCGCGAACTCCGTCTCAAGGAATCGCGCGATCGGTCGTCTTCTCCTCCCCGGCCCGCCAAAACCAACCCCGCCGAACCTCTCCCCCTCGATGCTTCCATCGCCGCCTCCCTCTCCCGCTCGTCCGAAATGCCCCAGTCCATGCTCGCGCTATTGAATCCGGAAAGCACGCCGATCGCGGAAAAACCGGAAAGCGTTGCGCAAAATCCCTGCGCCCCGTGCGATCCCAAGACCCAAGACCTGAAATCCAAAACCCAAGTCCCAAGACCAATCGTGGAAAAAGCAAAAAAAGTTGAGCAAAACTCGAACGCCTCGTCCAATCCCAAACTCCAAAATCCAAAATCTAAAATCCAAACCCCAAACCCCAAGATCCAATCATGGAAAAAACGAATCCCGTTGAGCAAAACCTCGAAGCCCGCTTCGAACGCGTCCGCTCCGCCCTTCTCGCCCAACCGCGGCTGTTCGCCGCCTCCGGCGTCATCGTCGCCGACTTCAAACAACATCGCGGCCGGCGGCTCGGGCCCTACTATCGCATCGCCTTCCGCGAAAACGGCCGCCAGAAATCGATCTATCTCGGCCGTTCCGAAACCCTCGCCGAGCGCGTCGCCCAACTCCTCGCCGATCTCAAACAGCCCGAATTCGAACGCCGCTTCCTCCGCCGCCTCCGCGCTCGCCTCCGCGCCGAACTCCGCCGCCGGAAATCACTCCTCGAACTCGAACTGCGCCCTTACGGATTCCGCATGAAAGGCTACGCCTTCCATCGCCGAAGATTGTGCGAAAATCCACGACGCGATGCCGCATCGACGGCATGTTTCTGAACCATGCGACATATGTACCAACTCCCCCTGAATGAGCGCACTGGGACCGATATCGCCCAAGGCCAGATATTCGTCTGCCGTCATCGTTTTTTCAGCGGTTGCCATGACTCCCGCATACGCAAATTGCGGGGCATGGTCAAGGAGGAGGGTTTCTTGAAACTCCGAGGCGTTTGCTGTAGAATCTCTCGACGAACGAGATTGGAACGTCGGTTAACACTTCTGCGACGCTGGAGTGTCGCGAAATTGCGTTCCCACGCTGGGACGTGGGATCGAGTTGCTTTCCACTGACCACTTGGCACTGACCACTATCCACTCCCCATTTCCCACCATGCCCATCCGCGTTCTCTCCCAATCCCTGATCAACAAAATCGCCGCCGGCGAGGTCATCGAACGGCCCGCGAGCGTGGTCAAGGAGTTGATGGAGAACGCCGTCGATGCCGGCGCGTTGCGGATCGACGTTTCCGTCGTGCAGGGCGGATTGGAACTGGTCCGCGTGGCCGATAACGGCGGCGGCAT
This sequence comes from Pirellulales bacterium, assembly GCA_963713065.1. Classification (GTDB taxonomy): domain Bacteria; phylum Planctomycetota; class Planctomycetia; order Pirellulales; family Thermoguttaceae; genus JADLEL01. The sequence continues at coordinate 88,911 of CAVQKP010000005.1, forward strand.
CCCGGCCGGAGAACTGCCGCTGGCGGTGGCCAGCCACGCAACGAGCAAACTGGCCGAGGCCGACGATCTGTTCCGCGTGGCCACGCTCGGCTTTCGCGGCGAAGCCCTGGCCTCGATCGCCGAGGTCAGCCGCCTGGCAATCCGCAGCCGCACGCCCGACTCGCCAAGCGGAGTGGAACTTGAAGTCGTCGGCGGGCGGCCGGGCGACGTCGCGCCCGCCGGCGGGCCGGTCGGCACGGCGGTCGAAGTCCACAACCTGTTCTTCAACACCCCGGTCCGCAAAAAATTCCTCCGCACCACGCAGACCGAGTTCGGCCACGTCGCCGAGGCCTTCACGCGAATCGCGCTGGCCACGCATCGCGTCCATTTCACGCTGCGGCATAACGAGAAGACCGTGTTCGAATTGGCCGCCGCGGACGATTGGAAGGAACGCATCGCCCGCTTCTTCGGCCGCGACCTGGCCGAGCGGCTGATCTGGGTCGAGAGCGAGGAAGGCGGCATTCGGCTGGCAGGCTTCGCGGCCCATCCCAGCCACAGCCGCAGCCACAACCGGATGCAGTATTTTTTCTTGAACGGCCGGCACATCCGCGACCGCTCCCTGCAGCACGCCTTGGGCGAATCGTATCGCGGGCTGCTTTTGACCGGCCGTTACCCGATCGCCTTTCTGGAACTGACGATGCCGCCCGAAATGGTCGATGTGAACGTGCATCCGACGAAACTCGAAGTCCGCTTCCAGGATTCCGGCCGCTTGTATAGCCAGTTGCTCTCCGCCTTGCGGAACAAATTCTTATCGACCGACCTCGATACGCGGGTCCAAGCACCGGTTGCAGGCATCCCGCAGACGGGCGCAATGGGAACCTACGGCGACGCCGGCGACGCGGAAGCCGGCGGCGTCGATACGGCCCGAGCGGAGCAATTGCGTCGCGATCTGGTCGATTGGGCGAAAGGAAAGGTTTCCGAATGGAATCTGCCCGACGGCGGCGGCGCGGAAGCGGCGGCGCAGGCGACGATGCCCTTTCGGCCGTTCCCCGACCAACGGCCGGCGCTGGGTTTGTATCGCCTCGATCGGCCCGTCTCGAGCGGTTCGCCGGCGGATGTGCCCGCGGCAGAGGACCAGAGCGATCCGAATGAATTTCGCGCGGCAGGCGGCAAACCTCTCCTCCCGGCAAACGCGGATCCGGCGCCGCGCTACTGCGATTGCCAACGGGCGGCCGTGCGGCATCACACGGCGATGCAAATCCACGACCGCTATTTGATCACCGAAAGCGAGGAAGGCGTGATGGTCATCGATCAGCACGCCTTGCACGAGCGGATTCTGTACGAGCAGTTGCGCGGCCGCATCGAGGCCGGCGCGATGGAAACGCAAAGTCTCCTTGTGCCCGAGCCGGTCGATCTCGGTCCCGCCGAGGCGGCCGCGGCCTTGGAAAACCGCGCGCTTCTGGCCGAACTGGGAATGAAGATCGAGCCCTTCGGCGGCGAAACGGTGCTCGTTTCCGGCTATCCGGCGATGCTGGCGAACTTGAGCCCCGTCGAAATGCTCCACGAACTCATCGGCCGATTGCTCGCCGGCGGCAAGCAACCCGAGCGCAGGGATCTGATGGACGATCTGCTGCACACCATCGCCTGCAAGGCGGCGATCAAGGCGGGCGACCGGCTCACGCCGGAAGAGATCGGCGCGCTGCTGACGCAGCGGCACCTCGTGGAAGACGCCCACCACTGCCCGCACGGCCGCCCCACCGCACTGATCTTCACCCGCGAAGAATTGGACCGGCAGTTCAAACGCATCTGACGCAGGACGGTTTGCAAATCAATCCCGCGACCTGTTTCCGGCAGTCGCTCCGTGATCGTACCGCCTTAATCTTTGCCCGCCCCCGGATCGGCGATCTCGACGGCGAGAATGTGAATGTCCAGGTCGGTGGGCTCTTCCCTCTGCGTCGCATCGTACGCCGATTTGTCGGCCTTGGTGACCAGCACGTCAACCGAGCGCCGCGGCGCGGAAGGGCCGGTCGTTTTCGGCGACACTTCGGCCCAGAGGCCCAAGTCGGTTTCATGAAGCTCGGAGTTCTTCATGCCCCGCTTCAGATTGAGCATCGCCTTCTTGATCGTGCCGGTCTGCGTGAGGTGGAAATACTGGACTTTCAGCAAGCCGGGCTTGGCGGCCGCGAGGCCGGCAGGGACCTTTTCCGGCCAATTGAGCTGATAGGCCGCCTCGATTTTGGTGTCCTTATCTTTGGGCAACTCGAATTCGTCGAGTTTCTCCGGCGGAGGCTCGCCGATCGGCGCGCCCTTTTTGGCGGCCTTCTTCCGCGCTTCGGCCGCCGCATCGAATCGGCTGCACCACAAACCCACCAGCTTCCGCGATTCATCGAACCAATCGTATTCGGCCTGCAGTTTTTTCTGCGCGGCCTCCGCCCTGGGATTCGAGCCGGAGGGACCGGGCCCGTAGCCCGGAATGCGCAGCGAATTGCCCTTGGAGTTTTTCAATTCCTTGCGGTTGAGCATCTTCACCAACACCAAGGTGCCGGGATCGTTCAACACGCGGTCGCCGAAACCGGCGGCGTCCAGAACCTGCGGACCGTCCGCTTGCTTCTTCTTCAACATGCGATACATCGCCGCGCGCATCGAATCCAGCGGAAACGTGCCGGCCAGCACGACGGTCGGGCGCTCTTTTCCAGCGACCGCACTTCGCCGAGCTCTTCCTCCAAGGAAGCGACCAAAGAACTCGTCCACATTCCCTCGGCCAGCTTGACGCCGCGATCCAACTCCGTCGTTTTTTCAGCGGACGCATCGGAACTCGGCGTTCCCTCGCCCGGCGACGCAAATCCCCGTTCACTTCCACCCGGCGGTGCGGCTGGAGGACCATAACCGGGAGGCGGTCCGGGCCGGTAGCCCGGCGGCATGCCCGGCGGTCCATATCCCGGCGGCATGCCCGGCGGCCCATAACCCGGCGGCCCATATCGCGGCGGTCCATAACCCGGCGGCATTCCCGGCCCGCCCCCCGGCATCCCCAAAGCGCCGCCCATCGCCATTCCTTCCACGCCCGATGGAATGCCCATTGTCAGCCCCACCGCCAGCGAAGCGTAATCCAGAAAGTATTGCTCCAGTTTGGTTTTCGTCTCGTTGCTAATTTCGTCGGCTTTATACAAAACCAATTGCGCGCTCAGATTCACCGGGTCTTCCTGCAGCAAAAGTTGCACGGTCTGGTCGTTGGGATCGATGCCCGACTTCGCATAATGCTCCGCCAAGCTCAGCCGCAGTTTATCGGAAGCCGAAAGTTTGATCGCTTCCTGCGCTTTCATTCGCAGGTCGCTTGGCGATATGGTCATTTGCGGATTCATCGGGCTTGCCGGATTCAAGGGGACGGCTTTCCGCACCGACTGGGGCTGCGTTAGCATTTGCAGCAACAGGGCGTCGTTCTCGGGACTGGGATGATAAGCCATGCTCTTGATCACCGCATCGACGGCCGTACGATCGTCGTCGGTGGAAAAATCGCCCGTAAGAATTCCCTTCAGTGTTTCCTTCGCCGGCGGCGTGCCGTTATCGGCCAACGCATTGACGAGTGACTCGATCAACTGCGGCGACGCCATGGCAGGAGGCGGGACATACGAACCCGGCGGCTCGTCGGGGTTCGGTTGTACCTTGACCGGTTTCAATAGATCGATAAAGGCCTGGGCGCTATTTTCGTTGCGCCCGGTATTCCTGCTGGCATAAAACACGGCTTCCGCCAGCTTGGGATGATTTTCCCGCCGGGCACGCAGGTAATCGTCTTTTTTCCATTTTGTAATATCGTCGGGAAGCGGTTCGACTCCCGGGGGATTGGTGCCCGGCTGTGCCCCCGGCGGACCATAACCCGGCGGCATCCCCGGTGGTCCATATCCCGGCGGCATTCCAGGAGGCCCATATCCCGGCGGCATCCCAGGGCGATAACCCGGTGTCGGGCCAGGCGCGCCAGGTGTTACCGGTGCGGATCCAGGTTGAGCGGTAGAGGGCGGTGGCGTTTGTTGCGGTTCGGCGGGTGTATTGCTCGGGGCAGCAGGAGGCGTAACCGGCGGCGGTGGCGGCGGCGGCGGCGCTGGATTGTTATTAGGAGTGGGGTTCGTTCCGCCCGAGGGATTTGCCGCTATCTTGCTTTTGCCGCTGCCGCCGAACAATCCGAACTGCCAGCCGAAGATCAACACGGTCAACAATACCAGCCCGGCGGCCACGCCGATTTTCACGCCGTTTGATTTCTTCCAATCGAAACCTTTTTTCGCGATCGGGGCAGGCCCGTCCGAAACAACCGAAAAATCATCGAGATTGGGTATGTCGGTCATAATCGTACTCCCACTTTTTCGCTTTGCCTCCTCCATTATCCTATGCAGAAGGCAAGGCCGCGATTAAATGCTATAACTACGATTAAAATGATGAAAAAGTTCAAAAAGGCCGATCCCCAGCCTTTCCCGATTCGCTAATTCCACTATTTTTCAGTATCGCACATTTCCCTCACAAATGCCAGGGAGGAAATATCGCTCTTGTTCACAGTAAAGCTGCCAGCCGGCTTCGATCAGACGAAGAAAATCTACTTTCCCGTCGTGTAATTCGCTCCTGCGAATTGAATATTATCCTCCGCCGAAGGAAGTATCTTTTCAGTATAATCTACTAAAGGATGATTATAGGGTTGTTAGGGAGGCAGGTATCATAACCACCGAAGGCACCTAAATCATCTATCTTATCCCTCAAAAGTAGGCCACTCGCCAAGGAAACCAAATCGTGTTACAATGCTTTAATTAGTAACACGCTGAATTACGGATAGACCATTGTTGGTTTGCTTCCACACCCTCTGCCACAGGCCATGCATATCTACGAAGGTGTTTTATCGGCTACTCAGAATGGGCGGGAAATTTTGCTCGCCGGGGCGGCACTGGCGGCGGCCGGCACGGCGCTCGGCTTGAAAAAACTCGAGCCCGAGCGATTGCCGCGGGCGGCCGTTTTCAGCGCGGCGTTTTTTGTGGTCTCGCTGATTCATGTTCCGCTTTGGCCTTCCTCGGTGCATCTAATGCTCACCGGCCTGATGGGCGTGATGCTCGGTTGGGCAGCTTTTCCCGTTGTCATGGTCGCGCTCCTTCTTCAGGCGATGCTTTTTTCCTACGGCGGATTGACCGCCTTGGGATTGAATACGTTCATCATGGCGGCTCCGGCCGTGGCGTGTCATTACCTTTTCCGCCGCGCGGTTGCCTCGGAGCATGAGAACATGGCCCTCTGCGGCGGATTTGCCGCCGGGAGCACGGCGATACTGCTGGCCGCGACGCTGGTCGCCGGTTTGCTGAGCTTAAGCGGCAAGGACGAGTTCGACTCACTGGGAAAACTTTTCGCGATCATGCAGTTGCCGCTGGCGATCATTGAAGGATTGGTTACCGCGAGCGTTGTGGCGTTGGTCCGCAAGGTTCGGCCGGAATTGCTCGATGCGCCGCTTCTCACGCCAATTCCACTGGAGATCGAGAATGGATAAGCAAGGATATCAATTCGAAATTTGCAATTTGCAATTTGCAATTTGCAATCTTCCATTAGCGTTTCTCGTATGTATTTTCATTTCTTCGTCTGCTTTTGCGCACGGCATCCACATCACGGCTTCGGTCGAAGGCAAAACGATTCAGGGCCGGGTGACTTATCAAGGCGGTTCGCCGGTGAGGAACTGCACCGTGACGGGTCATGACGCCGCCGATGAGGTTTTGGGCAAAACGAAGACCGGCGCCGACGGACATTTTTCGCTCGCAGCGCAGTGGCGCTGCGATTATCATCTTGAAGCCGAGACCGACGACGGCCACGGCGGCGAATATGTCCTGAAATCGGCGCTGTTGCCCAGCGATCTTCCGCCGCGCGAGAATTTGCCGGCAGCCGTGAAAAACGCGACCGAGAGCGTTCATCATCACGGTGGCGGAGACATTGGCGATGAAAATCCCTGGACGGCGGAGCAAATTCGCGTGATGCAAGCCAAGCTCGACGCCTTGCAGGAAAAACTCGAGTCGAGCGAGAGCGCGATTCGCGTCCGCGACGTGTTGGGCGGCGTCGGGTATATTTTCGGCGTGTTCGGATTATATGCCGTGGCCGTTAGGTATCGAAGAAAGAGTCTTTCTTGATTGTGAACTGACAGCGAACCGCCGGGCTTCTCCCGGCGCTTCGTTCTCCTGCGTTCCAGCCGAAGCGCGGGGATAAAGCCGGCGGGTCGCCTGCCGTCCTGAATATTTGACACCTAATCGAAGTATGTCTTCTCTCCTTCGACCAGCCGCCGGCCCGACCTACGCTTATCTAAGCGGCGTCGATCCGCGGGCGAAGATTCTTTTCGCGGCGGTGTTTTCGGCGATGACGGCTGTAGTGCAAACTTTTCCCGCGATGGAGGCGGCTTTGGGGACGGCGATCTTTGCTTGGTTCTTTTCCGGTGTTTCACTCAAGACCGCTGTGAAACGGTTGCTGCCTTTGAATGCGGTTTTTTTCTGTCTTTTCATCTTTCTGCCTTTCACTACGCCCGGGCAAGAGATGGCGGGGGTTGGTTCGATAAGCCTGTCGCGCGAGGGGCTTTTGCTGGCGGCGGCGATTGCGCTGAAGGGCAACGCCATCATGCTCATCGCGATCGATCTGCTTGGCACAATGGAGCCGGCCACGCTGGGCCATGCCTTGAATCATTTGCACTTTCCCCGGAAATTATCGCTGCTTTTGCTGTTTACGATTCGCTATCTGGACGTGCTGCATCAAGAGTACTCGCGGCTGCGGGCGGCGATGCGCGTGCGGGCGTTTCGGCCCGGCATGAGCGGGCACACCTATCGCATGTTCGGTTTCCTTGTGGGAATGCTGTTGGTTCGCAGTCTCGACCGGTCGGAACGCATCCTGGCCGCCATGAAATGCCGCGGATTTACCGGCCGGTTTTATTTGCTCGATCATTTTGCGTTCACGAAGAACGACTTGCCGTTTTGCGCGGCGTCGGTTGCGGTTTTGATTCTCGTTACCGGGATGGAATTATGCCTGAGGAGTTGATCGTTTTTCGGGATGTCGATTTCGCCTACGGGCCGGACCGTCCGGTGCTGCGGGGGTGTGAATTCCGTTTGGCGTCGGGCGAACGACTGGCCGTAGTTGGCCCCAACGGCAGCGGAAAGACGACATTGTTGCACCTGATTGTGGGCCTGCTCAAGCCCGATCGAGGCGAAATCGTAATCTTCGGCAAGCCGCGGCGGAAGGAGTCCGATTTTCACGATGTTCGCCGCCGCGTCGGGTTGCTTTTTCAAGAGGCCGACGACCAGTTATTTTGTCCCACGGTGTTGGAAGACGTGGCGTTCGGTCCGCTCAACTTGGGCCACGACCGTGCCGCAGTGCGGCAAATTACTGGGGAAACACTGGAAAAGATCGGGCTTTCCGGCTACGAACATCGGATCACGTACAAACTTTCCAGCGGCGAAAAGCGGTTGGTCGCCTTGGCCGCCGTCTTAGCGATGCAGCCCGAGGTTCTACTGCTCGACGAACCCACCGCCGGCCTCGACGAAACCTCGCGCTGCCGACTGCTAGAAATACTGCAAGACCTGCCGCAGTCGATGCTTGTCGTCTCTCACGATCGCGAGTTCCGGGAGACGATTGCGAAGCGGACGCTTATTTTGCGAGAAGGGCGGTTGGATTAAGCCCGGTTCTATGCTACAATAGGAAGAAAGAGAGAACCCACCGGCCTAAGCGGATAAAGAACCATGACCTATCACGGTTTCATAAAAAACGGAACGGTTGTTCTGGACGACGCCCCTCATTTTCCCGAGGGGACCGAGGTGCAGGTTCAAATCCTGCCGCCTGCACCGACTGAATAGTCCGGTCTCGGTCAACGTCTCATGAAATATGCCGGCAAGGCGGACGGATTGCCCACCGATTTGGCGCAGAACCACGATCACTATCTCCACGGGACGCCCAAGCAGTGAATCGCGTATTCGCCGACAGCAGCTATTTTCTGGCATTGCTCAACCCTAGTTAGCCGGTACTTCGCCTTCGACACCATAGCCGGTGACGACGAAATGCGAGCCGTCGGCTCGGTGTCCGAAGAGACGCCAGTGCTGAGAGTATTCATCCGTGCATGAATCACAAGGAAACGCCTCCAAGTTGAAGCCGCCTTCGAGCGCGATGCGGAACCCGCCATAAGCATCCCCACAGGCATCGACGACCTTCAACGGTTGGTCTCGATGATCCTTGAACCATTGCTTTTGCATTACATCTAAAACGGATAACTGCTTGTCCCAATCGAATTCCTCAATGGGGATAGTCGCATCGGCTGGGGAGTTCAAATCATCGCGCCCAAAGATAATGCGCGTTCCATCCGTCATCCGCCAACGGCACTGGACGTGGAGGTTGATGTCACCAACTTCGATTTCTTCGCCCTTGCGATTGAGAATTAGGTGCCGCGTACCGAACTCGAAAATCTGCATGTTGGCAGCACGCCAGCAACCACCGATCGGTTGACCTAGCAGCAAACTAAGTTCGGTAGTGATTTGGTCGGCAAGTTTGCTCATGTAATGACAGCGAAGTGAATTGGTTATAAATCGCTTATTTGTTACAGATCGTAAACGTCCAACTTAGTTCGATCTCAATTTCCCCCTTGCGGAAATCAATCGTCAATTTATGCCCGCGTAAAAAGTCGAGGCCCAATAGTCCATCCACGCTGCTTGCGGAGGGAAGCGTATGGCAAAGAACGGGAAAGTCTTTTCGCTCCTGGTCCAAGGCGATTATCTTGTCTAATTTGATGAGCGGCAAGAATTCGATACTGCTGCCGGTCGTCACTTGCAATCGCTCCGATTCGAGGGCGGGATCGTAGCCAATCGAGACCAACAAGGCAGTATTGACTAAACTGGTTGTCGCACCCGTATCGATTGCCATTTTCAAAATGGCAATGCCTGAAGGTCCGTGCAATTCCACGGGCACGACAATCAACCCCTTTTCCGAATTGAACGAAAAGCTCATAGCACGATCGCCGTGCCTTGGGGAATGGTGCCGGTGTAAATGACGGCAAACCGTTTCGGACGGAGTTCCACCGCTTTGCGATAAACTTCATCACGGTCGGCGCTATGGAAGCTAACCGAACCGCTGAGCACTTCACGTGCATCGTTCGTTATCGGGTCGTCAATGAGCACCCACTCCGAGACGAATTGGGAGTAGATTTCGGAAATGTTCAATATTTTTTCCATAACCAACTCATTTTGATGGGAAACCATCGCAAGGCAACAAACGACCAGCAACTACTTTATTATCTGTGGTATTTGCGATCGAGTCAAGCGGCGAGATTTTCGACTTTTAACTCCACCAGGAACCGATATTCGCGAAAATTCCAGAATCACCGGGGGCGAGGACGCCCCGGCTCGCTGTTGGGTGTGATGTGATTGATCTATTTCGGCTTTAAAAACCTCTCCACCTTCACACCTTTCTCATCAAACGTAAACGTGATCGCACCATCGCTGTGAGTGTGCAGCGTTTGCCCGCCGACGGCGCGGTAGGTGGCGTCGATTTCGGGGGTGCTCCAGCGGCCGTCGCCGCTAAGGACGATCCATTGCGGTCTGCACCAAGCGGCCAGTTCGGGCGAGTTGCTTTGGCGGCTGCCGTGATGCGGGGCGAGAAGGACGGTGCAGGGGAGCGGCTCTTCGGCCAGCAGGTCGTTCATGCCCGCCGCTTCGAGATCGCCGGGGAGCAGGATGCGGCGGCCGCGGTATTCGATCGCCAGCACGAGGCTGTTGGCATTGTTGCTGCCGACGATGCCGCGACGGGGCGGATGCAGCACCTCGATGCGGCAATTTTCTCCGCCGGGCAAGCACTGGCCGGCGAACAACTCGTGGCACGGCGTTTTATGGAAATCGAGGGCCGCTTTGAGCGCCTCGATCGAGGGCGCATGGTCGTCGAACATCACCGGCGAGACGTAAACCACGCCCACCGAGAACTTTTTCAGCAATTCGGGCAGGCCGTTGAAGTGATCGATGTCGGCGTGGGAAAGCACGACGGCGTCGAGGCGCGTAATTCCCCGCGACCATAGAAATCCGGCGATGCTTTTCGCTGCGTGAACGGGCGCACCCATCTGCCCGGCGTCGCAAAGCCACGTTTGGCCGGACGGCAGTTCGACGACCGTCGCCGATCCGTGCCCCACCGAAACGAACGTGCATTGCAGCTTGCCCGAGCCGTGCCCCGCAAACGAGACGAGAAAACCCGCGCCGATCCAGCCGGCTAAAATCACCGCGCACCAGCGCCGCGGAGGACGGATTTTCGGGAAGCAAACCGCCATCGCCAAACCGGCATAGAGCACGGCCAGCCACCAGTCATTCGGACCTGCGACCCAAAAATGGCTGCCGGGCGTTTTTTCGGCGAGCCGCACGCTGCTGTCCAGCAGCCAAAGGTTAACATTGCAGACAATCCCGCATAAACCGGCAAGCGGGGGAAAAACCATTCCGCAAAAAAGCAGCGCGAAGCCGGCCAGCAGCCCGAGCGTCATGGGGACCCAGAGCAGCGTGTTCATCACCAGCGCCACCGGCGAGAAGAGATGAAAGCGAGCCATCACCAGCGGCGTGGAAACCAACCAAATGGCAAAACCGAAGAGCGTCAGTTCGATCACGCCCCTTTTCAGTCGTTGGAGCGAAACCGTGAAGAAGGAATAATTCTTGGCGGCCAGTTGTTCGAGAGGATCGACTTCCTTGCGTTCCATCCATCGTGCGCCGAATCCTATCAGCACGGCCACGCAAAGGAAGGAAAGCTGTGCGCCGACGTTGAACAGGTCGGAAGGGTTGATCGCCAGCACGACCAATCCGGCGGCCGCCAGACTGTTGAAGCCCAAGCGGCGGCGGTAAAGCCAGAGCGAGCCGCAGGCAACGAGCACCAGGATCGTGGCGCGAATCACCGGCGGATTGGCCTCGACCATCAAAGCATACAGCCCGGTGACGGCGGCGACCGCCGTCACGCCGATGATCCGCGGGATGGGGATGAGGAGCATCATCCAGATCAGTGCGCCGGCCAGAACGCCGACGTGCAGGCCGGAAATCGACATCACATGGATCGTGCCGGTGGCCATATAGGCCTCGGTTTGCTCGGAATCGATGCGTTCGCGCTCTCCCAGGAGGACGGCCGAGGCCAGTTCGGCCTGCTTCGGATCGAGATAGCGGCGGAAGATATCGCCGCTTTTAAGCCGCAGGCGGTCGAGCAAACGGATTGGATTCCAGGAACTGCCCTCCGCGACCAGCGATACGCACGCCGCGGTTTTCGATTGGATTTCCGCGCGCACGCGATTGGCGCGGAGATAAGCGGCGTAATCGAATTCGCCGGGATTGTGCGGTTTCGCGGGCGCCGAGAGCTTGCCGAAAATTTTCAGACGGTCGCCCGCCTGGATTTTCGGAGCGGCGCCTTGCACGAGCAGATCAGCCCGGCCGGAGACGGTTTTCCAAAGGTCGCGGTCGCGGACGGCCTTGGCGGCAATTTCAAGACGGAAACACGGCTCCCGCCGCAGCGATTGCAGGGGATCGATCGGCGGTGCGGGCAGCTCGCGGGGTGCGCTCAGTGCCACCGCTTCCAAGCAAACCGGTTCCGCGTTGGCGGTCGCGAAGTTGCCCAAATCGTCGGCGGGATACCAATCCCAGCGGCAATGATGCCATCCCCCCGCCGCCGCGGCCATTGCCATGAGGATCGCAAACGATGCAATTTTCCCCGCTCCGCGCCAAATCAATCCCCACCAAACGAACAGCATTATTCCAGCAAGAGCCATCCAGAACCAAACGCCCAGCGGACAGAAACGATCGCCGATCATCCCCGCCGACACCGCCGCAAGCACGATCACCAATGGCTGGTAACGCGGCTTGTTGAGTGATTTTTCTTCAATCAGTGCATTCTGTCCCGGCATGAAAAGATTTGGAGAGGCGGCAATTCCCCGCTTACAGGTGGTGAACAAGGAAGCCGAATCGAGCTTTGCCCCTCGGCTTCACATTCCTTCCATGATGACGATTTTATTCTCCGCTACAAGCATGACGGCGTCGAGCAGGCTTGACGAATTCCAAAGGTTATCATACCATCCCGCAATGAAAAGAAAAACAATCGGGGACTGTCCCGATTTTTGTGGCAGGAGGCCATAAAAATGGGACTGTCCCCTTTAGCACCGCCTTGATGCTCATGGAATCGAACGAATCTTTCCAATCTTCCCCCGCTGCACCACCAATAGAACACATCCGTGCGCAGCGGCCACTCTCTTCCCCCTCCGGTCGCTGGCTGACAATCGCTTATCGACTTTGGATAATTTTCGCGATCGTGGTCTGCGCGGATCATCGTGCAGGCAATTCAACATCCCGATCGACACCTCGATCATACGGTCTATCCGATACTCGCCGAAGGTTCGAAACTTTGGTGGGCCGATCAGCCGCTGCACGGATATATCGAAGATCTGCACGACATCTACCGCTATTCGCCGACGATCGCAATTCTCTTTGGTCCGTTTGCCTATCTTCCCGAGTGGCTGGGGGCGTGTTTGTGGGGACTGCTGAGCATTGGATTGTTCGTGGCGGCAGTGCGCGTCGCGGCCCGAGAGCTCCTCCCCGGCCTTTGGACTACCGACCGGCAAGGTGTTTTTTTGGGATTGACGCTTCTGGGAGCGATGGCGGGCATCTGGTCCGGTCAGAGCAACGCCATCTTGGTGGCGTTGGTGATCTTCGCCATGCAGGCAATCAAAAACCGGCGTTGGTGGATGGCCTCGTTTCTGCTCGCGATTCCCGTATTCATCAAAATATGGCCGCTGGCGGTAGTGCTGCTTTTGATTGTTTGTTTCCCGAAACAGCTTTCCTGGCGATTCGCCGTCGTCGCCATGGCGTTTGCGCTGCTTCCGTTTTTGACCCGTCCGCCGGCCGTGGTGACCGGGCAGTATCAAGAATGGTACGAGAGCCTGCTCGGTCCGCAACAAAAGGTTCGTTGGCCGGGTGTCCGCGACGCCTGGACGATTTGGGAAAATCTCGGGAACCTATTTCATTGGCCGGTGAGTTGGCCCAGCAAAGGTTATCAAATACTGCAAATGACCTCCGCATTGGCCGTGCTCGGCTGGTGTCTGTGGAAAAGGCGACGCCTTATCTCGGACGCCCATTCTCCATTTGCCGGCGCCGCGCCCGCGCTTGCCGTGGGCATGAAAGATACCGCTTGTGCTTCGTCTCCTGCTTGCGGCAACCAGAAGCATGGCAGGGGAGAGGTTTTCACCTATCCGATAGGAGCGCTGCTTACCACAATCCTTTCGATTTGGGTTTCCTGGCAGTTGCTTTTCGGGCCCGGTAGCGAACAGATCACGTACGGCATTATTGCGCCTTCCGCGGCTTGGGCGGTCATGGTAAGTTTCACCTCGAGGAAAAACCGCCCGCAAACACTCGGTGCTCGGTTCAATTTGTTCTTCCATCGCGGTTGGACGATCGCCACCTGGCTCATTCTTGGGCTGGTCGGCATGGGTGATATCGAGAAGCCCCTGACCCTGCTTCACCCCGCCGCGATCATGCTCCTTCCACTAGGTGTGGTAATGTACGTGTTTTGGCTCGTGATATACGACTTAAAAGATCGAGATAGTCGTATAATCGAATTTTCTTAGCTTATCTATGCTTTGTTCGATGCTACCGAAATGTTCCTGAAAAGCATGCGGACGAGGTCTCTAAATACCTCTAAAGTGGCAACTCATCGTATTTTTGTTTGTGCAAGTTTTTCCCAAATATAAAAATCCATAAAAACATTCCTTGTTGGCATTTTTCGCAAATCGAGTACGATAGAAGATAAGGGGCAATGGGCATCAGCTATTAGTGCGTTACTTTCCCTCGTTCCTGGTGTTTACCAACCAAGGGCACTATCTGCACGCCAATATTTCAAGAAGCGAGTCTGCTCATGAAAACTATCCTCCTTTCTCTGCTGAGTATAGCGAGTTTTAGCATTGCTTCGATTGCCGATGCCCAGATGTTTGGAACCACTTCCAGAGGTTTGACCAGTGGAAGCACCATGGGCATGAGCAATATGGGTATGGGGAGCATGGGCAGTATGGGCATGGGAAGTCTGGGGAGTATGGGTATGGGAAATACTGGCATGGGCAGTATGGGTATGGGAAGCATGGGTAGTATGGGAAGGGGCAGTTCGGGCATGGGTGGGATGGGAGGCATGAATGGCACCAGTGGTTTTGGCCAAAATTCCATGAATGGTTCTTCCAACTCGCAATCCGGCGGATTCATTGGCGGCAATTCCAATAATTCGTTCATTGGCGCCAATACGACTGGAAACCAGAGATTTGGAAACCAAGGGATGGGAATGGGAAGACAGGGCTTAGGCATGAATTCATTCGGGATGGGCAACCGAATGATGATGGGTGGCCAGAACCAATTCGGCATGGGAAATATGGGCGCTTTCGGCAATCAAAACAATCAAAAGCGACAACTCGTCACGGCTCCGCGAGTTGATTTCGAAGTTCCCGTTCGAGCATCCGCGTCGCTCAATACGTCGTTGAACCGGCAACTCCGGGAGATGCGGGGTATCCAGCGTTTGTCAACGATCCAGGCGACGCTCCAGGGCCGAACCCTGGTGCTGAAGGGTACGGTTGCCACGGAGCACGATAAGGTGTTGGCCGAGAAATTGATGCTCCTGGAACCCGGGATTGACCAGGTCCAAAACGATTTGGCGGTTGGCAATTCGGATTCTGCGGGAATGAAGAATTCATCGCATTGATTCCCGCCCCGACCGCCGGATAGCCCGCCGGGCCAATCGCGGAATTCATGGCATTCATACCTCCGCCGATCGCCGAATTCGCCGCGAAGCCGCTAAAAGCATTCGCCGAAGGGCTTGCCGCTGTGCTCGGCGATAAGGACGGCATCTGTCCACACGGCATCGCATTATTCCCCGCCGCCGGCCTTGCTTGAGGATTAGAGACGCCGTTGTTTGCTCCCGCGCCCCAAACCGCCGGCGTCATCAAGACGCTCGATCGCGGCAGGTTAATGGTCGTGGTAGTCATGTTCCGCGATGCGCCGTTTCCGGCTTCCATTTGCGGGACATTGCCATAAGCCGGCATCGCCGAACTCTCGTAAGAAACGGGCTGAATGGAACCATTACCGGAAGTCGCGACGATCGCGTTCGCATTCCCCGTCACGTTTTCGGTCTTGCCCGGCAAGATCTGTTTGGTCAACTCGCCCACGAGAACGTTCCCCTTTTCGGGCATGAAGCGGACGATCAGGCTGATTTCCCGCTGTTCGCCGCCGGCCTCGTCCCAGGGCAGCCAGACGCTGTAGGAATGATAATCCATTTTCGTTTTGCTGTAGTGCGTGGCGAGTTGTTCCTTGGTGAAGACGAATTTCCGGTCGGGTTTGGCGTTGTTCGGATCGCGATTCTTCTCGTCAAAGGCGTAAACGACCAACGTGCCATCGACTTTGACGGGATCTTTTTTCCCGTCGGCATAAAAGAGCAACCGGCCGCCGAAGCCGCGCACGGGAATTCTGCTGCCTTGGTACATGACGGTATTCGTCCAGTTGGCGACCACCTGATTCGGCACGATTGGCTTGTTGTCGCCAGAGTTCAGCGGCCAAACATCCGGTTTTTTCAGGCCGAGCGATGTGCAGCCCGTGAGCACGATTAGCAGCAACTGGAAGACGAGGGCGGAAAAATGATGATGGATTTTCATGATTTTTTCTCTAGCCCAGGCGTTTACGCCTGGGAATGCGAATTTCCCCAACTTTTTTCTTTTCCCGTTAGCCCCTTTAGGGGTGAGCGCCCGTCGGCCTCGCCCGTCCCTAAAGGGGCTGATAGAAAAAGAAATAGGTGGCTGCCTCCTAACCACAGGCGTAAACGCCTGGGCTAGAGAAAAGGCACGTCGATCGAAAAATAGGGACTGTCCCGATTTTTGTGGCAGGAGGCCGCAAAAATGGGACTGTCCCGAATGGCACTGTCACGTGGCGATGTGCGCAGATTGGGCTTTGACGAACGCGGTTTTTTTTGTAAATTTCCCGGTCGTCGGAGTTGGTATTGATCGTTTGGCCCGCTCTTGGCGATAATTCGTATGCCCTCCTTGGCGTGGCGATCGTGAAAATGCCAAGGAGGGTTTTTTCATGGCTTGGGATATACCAAATTTTGCCAACACGGGCATTAGCAGTTTTCAGAAAGTGGTAGCCTCTTTTCTGGCCAGTGCGGCGTTGCCTTTCGCCCCCATCCTTTCCGCCAACCGTATCGAGCCGCGTGTTCGCCAAACATGGGGGATTGTTTGTGCGCAGGGGATCTACTCGACGGCGATGATGGTCTGGTCCTTTCTCGGCCAAGTGCTGCGCGACGGCAAGGAAGCCTCGTGTCAAGCGGCCGTGGCGCGGGTGGTCAGCTACTGCGAACACGAGCAGATGGCACCGCCGACGGCCGACACCGGCAACTATTGCCGTGCGCGCGAAGCTCTCCGAAGCGGCGCTGCATGAACTCAGCGGCGAGGTGGCTACCGGGACGGAAGCGGCCGCCGAAGCGGACTGGCTGTGGCATGCCAAACACCCCAACCTGATCGACGGCTTCACGTTTACGATGCCCGACACAGCGGAAAACCAAACCGAGTATCCCCAACAGAAATCGCAGAAACCCGGCGTGGGACTGCCGATCGCACGCGTGGTGACGATTCTCTCGCTGGCGACTGCCTGCGTGAAAGATGCCGCGTTGGGCCCTTACGCCGGCAAGCAAACGGGCGAATCCGCCCTGCTGCGGAAACTTTTCGGGCGGCTGGGCGCGGACGACATCGCGGTGGCGGACCGCTACTACTGCTCCTTTATGATGATCGCCCTGCTGCTGGCCCAGGGCACCCACGTCTGCGCACGAAAGCATCAGCGGCGTCACAGCGACTTCCGTCGCGGCCAGCGGCTTGGCAAGTACGATCACCTTATTGTATGGACTCGTCCTCGCGGCCCGCGTGGATGGACGAAGGTACCTACCAAAAGATTCCCGAAACCCTTGAGTTGCGCGAGATTCGCTACACGGTGATCGAGCCGGGCCGCCGCACCCGCACGATCGACGTCATTACCACCCTCACCGATGCCGAGGAGTTTACCAGCGACGAAATTGCTCAACTTTATGGTTTTCGCTGGAATGCGGAGTTGGACATCCGCAGCATCAAATCCAATCTGAATCTCGTCCACGTGCGTGGCAAGTCGCCGGAGATGGTCCGCCGTGAATTCTGGACTACCATGCTGGCCTATAACCTGATCCGCACCACGGCCGCCGCTGCAGCCCTGGTGCACGGCAAAAACCTCCGTCAAATCAGCTTCACGGCGACGTGTCAATACGTGCTGGCATCGTGGATGTCGCTCTCCTGCCGACTGATCCCGACCTCGCAGTTGGTCCCTCATTGCCTTACGATACTCCGCCATATCGCCGCTTGCGAAGTCGCCAACCGCCCGGGTCGCCTCGAACCAAGAGTTCTCAAAAGACGCAAACATGGTTATAAACTTATGCAAAAGCCTCGCGAGTCGCTCCGCGCCGAATTGCGTAAACACGGTACCTAAACCAACTTCCGACATGACAGTGCCATTCGGGACTGTCCCCTTCTGCGTTGCCAACTGACACAACATTCCTTACAGGCCCGAAAAATATTCCTTGACAGGTTGGAAACCTGTCCTATTATCGATAAATTGATGCTTGCGTCGTCGGATAGGTTGGCGGGGCATCGTAATAAATTGGCGCCGCGCCGGGATTGTTTCGCGGATCGGAATAGGCCGCCGGCCGATCGTAGATCGCCGGTTGCGCATGGGACGGACCGGCCGGAGACCGATAGTCCGTCTGCTGCACGGTAGGCGGCAGCCTGCTTGGCGTGGTGGTCGAGGGCCGGTCGGGGATCATGCTGGTTCCGCTGTCCGCGGGCGGCAGCGCGGGTTCGGGCGGCAGTGGCGGCAACGTTCCATTGACTCCCGCCGGTTGTTGAAGCTGCGCCGGCGGTTGAACGCCCGACGGCGCCCTCCGGGGCTTGAGCGGCAGAATTTTCGGAGCGGGATTCGAATTGCCGTCCGGCGAGGGGATCGGTTCCGGGACTTCGGGCAACGCCTGTTTCTCCGCCCGGGGATCGAGATCGGGATACACCACCGGAGTATCCTTATCGGACCAATCGCTACCGCGTTCGAGAAGACTTTTGTCGCCCGTCATTTTGACGACGTCGGCGAGGCACCAATTCATCCGCGCCTCTTCGAGTTTTCTCAGCGCGTCGGAGTCGGATTGCGTGCGAACGACATGCGGCGTCATGATGATCAGCAATTCCTTTTTCGAATTCTGCGTGAAGTCGTAGCGGAACAGCCGGCCCAAGTAGGGGACGTCGCCCAGCCATGGCACTTTGCGGTGGATCTCCGATTTCGTCTTCGTGAACAGGCCGCCGAGAACCACGGTCTGACCATCCATAGCGCTCACTGTGGTCGTGGCCTGTGTGGTGTCGATGATCGGTTGGGTGATGACCTGGCCATTAACGGCGGTGACCGGCACGCCGGCGCCCGGATCGATCGCCGAATTATCCGCAAAAATGTACATCGACACGAGATTGTCGGGGCTGATCCGCGGCGTCACCGTGATGCCCAAACCGACCATTTGATTGATGGTGGTCGTGGTTTGGGTGGCTGCCGCGGTGGCGGTGCCCGAAACCGTGGGAACTTGTTTGCCGGAAAATATTTGTGCCGTCTGATTATCGATCATTTGCACCACCGGCCGGCTGAGGACTTCCAGCCGATCGTCTTCCTTCAAGGCGCGAATCAGCACGCTGACGCTTTCGCTGGAGGCCGAAAAAGAGAAACCGCCGAATCCCAGGTTGCCGTTGGAGCGGCCCACGTTGAAATTGGTCGTTCCCTGGGAACCCACCTGCGGCGCCTCGACCGTGCTGCCGTTGCCCAACGGCTGGCCGATGAAGTTATAACCGGGATTTCCGGCGGCGCCGCTGCTGGCGGCGACCGTGCTGCGATCGAACAGCAAGCCGTCCTGCAAACCCAACTCGACCCCAAATTCCTCATTGTCGTTCAACGTGACTTCGGCCAGAAGCACTTGGATCAGGACCATGGGGGGACGCTCGTCGATCTTCTCGATCATGTCTTTGATGTCATCGTAGTATCGCGGCGTCGCGCTGACGATCAGACTGTTGCTGTTTGCTTCGGCGACTACGATCACTTCCTGTTCGACCAGGGAGAAAGCGCTGACCACGCCGCCGTTCTGCGACTGCATCTGCGTCACCTGCTGGAGATAGTTCTGGATTGCTTGGGCGACTTGCGCGGCAGGCGAGTTTTTCAGGCGATAGACGTGGTTTTTCCGGTTGCGGACGTCGGTCCCGTCCAGCCGCAGCAAAAGCGCCTCGATGATCTGCAAGTTGCCGGCGTCACCGGAGGCGATGATGCTGTTGGTGCGGATATCGGCGGCCAAACGGACCGGGATCAGCGCTTCGCCGCCTTCAAAGACGACTGCCTGCTGGTTTTGCGTGCCCATTGCGCCGCCGAACGCGCCGCCAAAGGCGCCGCCGCCGCCCGTGGTTCGTTGCTGGGCACTGCTGGCGAACAGATTCTGCAGCATGATCATCAAGTTCGTCGCGTCGCCGTTCATGATCGTAAAGACCTTGATTTGCGCTTCGGCGAGCGGCAGGCGATCGAGCTCGTGGATCAAGGTGACGAGCAATTCCATGCTTTCGGGCGGCGCGGAGACGACCAGCGCATTCGCCCGCAAATCGGCCGTGACCCGCACGTCGCTGAGGAATCCCGATTCCAGCCGCCGCTTGCCTTTGGCATCGATCGTCAGGAATCGCAGGATGGCCGAGCGCTGTTCGGGCGTGGCCGCGGCAGCCGCGGAAGTGATCTGCTGCTGCGCTCCGCCGAAGACGCCTCCCTGCCCCGTCGTCGTCGGCACGTAGCCTTTCACGTTGAATGCGCCCTGAATGACTTGCACCAACTCGTCGGCCATCGTGTGTTCGAGCTTGACGATTTGCACTTCGTTCACCAGCGGGCTGGTGGCGGTGTCCAGGCGCGCGATCAGCGCGGCGACTTCGACCATGTCGCGCGGCCCGGCCTGAACGATGACCGCGTTCGAGCGCACGTCGGCGGTGACCCAAACGCGCGTGCTCAAACCGGTTCCGGCGCCGGTGCGGTTGTTGTAAAAATCGTTCACTGTCGTCTGCACCGAGGCCGCCGACGCGTGCCGCAGCGGGAAGACGCGAAATTCCGCGTCCGGCGAAACCGGCGTATCGAGTTTCTTGATCAATTCGATCACCGTCTGCACGTTTTCCTTGCGGCCGACCAACAGCAAGGCGTTCGGCTTGACGAGAGGGGTGACGCTGACGCTCCCCTGCCTGGCATAATAGACTTCGTCGTAAAGCTGCTTGATGAGCGCGCCCAGGGCCTCGCAATTGGCGTTCGCCAAGGGATAGACTTCGATGCTCGGCTCAGTCTGCGCGCTGAGTTTTTCGATCTGCTCGATGATCGACGCGACCTGCTCGATGTCCTTCTTTTTGCCGCGAATCACGATCACGTCCAGTCCCTCGAGCATTTCGACCTGCACCGAGCCGCTCAAACCGGTGCTTTCGCCTTCTTTCTCCTGATCCGTTTTCGGTTTGCCTTCCTCGCCCCTCGGCGCGGCTTTTCCGGCGCGGCGGCAGGTTTTTCGTCGGCGGCCGTCTGCTCATTCGGCTTCGGTTCGGGGTCTTCCGGCCGGCCGGCGAACAGCCGGGCCACCATCGGCACGCCGTTGCCGCGGCCGGTCTCGGCCAGGCGGATAGCGTCCACGGCTTTTTTCATGTTTTCGGGTTTGGCCGCTTGGTAGGCGATCAAACGGACGTTTTCACCGGACGTTTTCGCCACGGAGTCCATAGCGCGCACCAATTGGCCCGCGCCCATGACGCTTTGCGCCGGCCCGCGCAGCATGACCTGATTGGTGGAGAGATCGATCGAGAACTCGACGCCGTCTTGGCGGGCTGACGCGAATTGGTAGCGGTCTGTGCCCGGCATCAGGCTTGGCAAAGCTGCAAGGCGGTTTTTCAAAATGTCGCATAATTTCGCCTCGAACTGCCGGGCGGTGATGTTGCGCAAGGGGACATTAATCGCGGTGAGCGCGCTTGCGTCTGCTGCCGGCGCCGGAGGGGCTGCCGCGGGGATCGCGACAACCGCCGGAGCTTGCGCCGCCGCGGCAGACGGCACCCCGTTCGGATTCATGTGCGCGGCGATTTGGTCCTGAACTTCAGCCGGCGCATGGACCAAAATCTGCCCGTTCCGCCGATCGACGGCAACGCGCACTTCGGCCGCATCCTTGAAGACCGCGCGAATTTGTTCCGCCACGGCTTCGATCCGATCGGCAGGGCAGGGATAACTCTTGAGAACCGCTTTGGATTGGGCAAAGGCATTGGGCAGCACTGCTAGCAACGCTAGAATTGCCACCACGACCACCAGACCAAGCAGAGCGACGGTATTAAGTCGTTTTAGAAAAGACATGGCTTTTGAACATGGTGTTTTCCCCCCACCTTGTTCTTTAGCGCGTGCAACCCCACAACAGTCACACTTTTTACGCAGGACGGATAATCGACAAAGTTTTCCCAACTCTCCAGGAATAACTCGATTTTTGTCCGATTTTGAATCCAGCGCCAGAGATATACCCCTCTGTGGAGTTATTGTAGATTGTTTTTTCTTGGCATTTTTTAAACAAAGCAGCCAAGCGATTCAATGAATCGCTTGGCTGGGGAATGCAGAAAAATACTAATCGAGCTTGCTTCTTACCGGCGGAGACGCGGAATCGCGAAACCGCCGAGGATGCCGGCAATCGCCAACAGCAGCAGGGAGGCCGGTTCCGGCACGGCCATCGCGCTGCCGGTCGATCCGATATTCAACGCGCTTACCTGGATCGAAGTGGCGTAGAGCGTTGACGTGGGGCCAATGCTCAAGTTTCCCGCCCCCGAAATCGCGCCCAAGGTCGAAGTTAGGCCGTTATCGATCACCAGGGTTCCACCGTCGATCGTGGTGAGGCCGGTATAAGCGATCGCGCCGGTGAGGGTCAGCTTGCCGCCGCCGGATTTCGTCAAGCCGCCGTCGATTGCAGCGATGCCCCCATGTTGCAGCATTTGGCCGATGGTGATATCGAAGTTCTGGGTGTCGATCTTTGCGCCGCCTTCTTTCACATAAGCGTTGGTCAATCCGGTCATGAAAGTTGCATTCGGCAGCCACGGCTTGCAGCGTTCCGCCGTTGAAGTTGAAGATGGTGGCGGCGGTGGAACCTGCGCTGCGTGAAACGCTCGCCACCGAGAGTGTTCCAGCGTTGAGATTCGCGGTGCCGTTGCCGATGTTGCCGTAGCCCAAGATGAGTCCGTTGGCGATCGTCGTCGTGCCGCCGGCCAGCGTGAGATTGCCGACGCTCGAAGAATCACCCACTTTCACGAGGTTCAGGCTGTTGACGCCGCTCAGGCTGACCTCCCCCGCTCCTCGAATCGTCAAGGCATTCGCGCCGGCGGAGACGTTGCCGTTTACGATGAGCGTTTTGTTTGCCGCCGGCGTCCAGGTTTGTGCGGCGCCGAGCGTCAAGCCGGAATCGATCGTAGCGGACTCGCTGGCGATTATGCCGCCGCTGTTAACGGTAACCGTGCCGCCAGTGAAGGAATAGCCCGTGCCGTTGATGATCAATGCCTTGGCGGACACGCCTCCTGATACGGTGACTGTGGAAGTGTCGGAACCGGAAAAATTGCCGAAATATGCATTCAGCGTACCGGCGTCGGCGGTCCAACTATAAAGCGGATTCGATCCCTGTGTACTCGTGCTCCAAGCGTGATTCGATGTGCTCCAAGTGCCATTGCCGGCCTGCAATCCGGCGGCGGTGCTGGTGTCCCAATAAACCGTCATGTTTGCATAGCTTTGGGAATATGTCGTTGTGTCCGCAAGGAGCGTGCCGGAGCCGGACATGCTCACGGTATAATTAACCGTTCCCAAAATCGGTACTGAAGTGGATCCGGATGTAATTACATTATCGAAGCTGACCGGCACGTTCAAGTTGATGGAATAAACCAGAGAGGTTAAGGTATCCGAGATTTTATGGAAGGTCAGCGTTCCGCTGCCGGATTGCATCGACGTGGTAATGGGCGCAGTTTGAAAATTCTGATCGTAGGCAGTCACCCCGGTCGCGCTAAGCGACCCCTGGTTGATCACAAGTTGCGTGGTGTTTACGGGGAAAGTGAAGCCGTTGCCGCTTGGCGTCAGGGCGGTCGCCCCGCTGGGCGATTTGGGCGTGGCGGATAAGGTGGTGGTCGTAACCGTCTCCGTTACGATCCTCGACAGGGTAAATGTCATCGGATCCAAGGTAATATGTCCAGGCGTTTGCTCAATGAAAGAGATGTTCGTCGCCGATATTTGACGCGTGACGGGATTGACTGTGACATCCACGCTCGCCGATAAATCGCCTCTCCCCGTGGTGTTTTGCGAATCGCTTATCGTGCCGATCAAGAAATTGTCCGTGACAATGGTCGTCGTCATGGTGAGCGGATTGCCCGCGGTCGGAATATTGAACGTGAGTAGTGCGGCGTTGATAATCGTGCAGAAACATACCGCGGCCCCCAGAGTAATTCCACAAACTGCGATGCGAAATTTGTTCCTCATGCGTCCGATCCTTTCGAGTGGTAGAGATAGTGGAGGTATTGTCATAGAGAAATGTTGATCCAAACAAAAAATTCCTCGAACGAGATCGCTCCGAATCGGAGATCGATGGCTCCAAGGCCGCAAGCGATGTTTGAACGAAATCAAACGAGAAGGACTATTACAGCACCCATTACAGCATGAATTCACAATACAATCTACACCCATTTAGAGGGGTGTGGGAGGGGATAAGAACTGGATCTCGGCGTACCTTACCGGTACGTAACGCGAGTCTGGGGAAATTTTTTCGCACATCCTCACAATCCATGAAAAGCTCAGTTGAGTGCCGAGCTTCCAGCGCCGTCCCTAATTCTGCCCAATCAACTCCACCGATGTTGAAATCTGTTTTCCACTTTTGTCTTCGAGGTGCGCTTGGAAGGGGCCGTCAGTGGGCCGCCAATCCCGAATCAAAGTCACGAGATTGCCTTGTTTCTTGGTCAGTCGGACGGGAATTTTGGCAGACACGCCTTCGCGCGGTCAATCACCCAAATATATTGCAGATTGCCTGCCGAACCTTGCAGTTCGTAGTCCACGCTGAAGCTCATGAGGATTCCCTCCGGCCCCGTTTGCGGCAGCGAAACACCGGCCGAAAGCTTAACCTGTTCTATGCCTTTCGCCAATTTCTTGATGGAATTCTTTTGCAATGTCGGCGATTGGGGAGTAAATGGTGTGACTTGAAGAGGCACGCCCGCCGTGAGCCCTGCCGAAGTGGGCGGAGCCGCACCCAGTGTCAGACCACCTTGGTTAGTTTGAGATTTCGGCGATATTGGTTCGCTTTGCAGGAACGGACTCACTGTGGATTTGCTCTCATTCGCCTGGGGTTCCTCGGCGGACAACCGAACCGGGTGTGGTGATGGAGGCGGCGGAGGCGGAGGAGGTGGGGGAGGCGGGGGTGGTGGACTGGGTTGATCGACTATGCTGCCCGCCGGCGCACTCGGCGCGGGTGGCGACTCGTCCGAACAGCCGATCAGCCCCAAACCCAGCGAGGAAACGATGGCGACAAGGATCCAATGACGCATGGCGATCTCCAAAAAAATTGCAAAAAAATATTCATTAACCCTCACCTGCCGTAAATGTCATTCTACTCGATTTATTCCGTGTCGATTGAGAATTTGCTTCCTCTCGTTTTGACAGGTTGGCGATCCGCCCTTCGTCAACCCGTCTTGCTCATCGTTCCCGTTTGATTGAGCTTGTTGTAGAGCGTCTTCACGCTGATCCCGAGTTCTTCGGCGGCCTTGGGCTTGTTGCCGTTGTGGCGCTCGAGAACTTCGAGGATCGTCTGCATTTCGCGTTCGCGAAGATTGGCGCTGGAGGTGGGCGAACCGGCCGGCCGCGGCATCGGCACCGTGGCCCGGCGGGCACTGAAACGGTGCGGCAAATGCTCGACGCCGATCGGCGGCCGCTCGCAGAGGATCATCGCATGTTCGATCGCGTTGGCCAACTCGCGGACGTTGCCCGGCCAATGATGCGAATTGAGGGCGTCCATCGCCTCGGGCGTGAAAATCGAGTCCTCGCCTGCCCGCACGCCGCAGCGGAGGGCAAAATACCTCGCCAGCCGCGGAATGTCTTCCGTCCGCTCGCGGAGCGGCGGAATCTCGATCTCGAAGGTATTGACCCGATACCAGAGGTCCTCGCGAAAATTGTCGGCCGCGACCATCTCGTCGAGATGCCGGTTCGTGGCACAAACCACGCGCACGTCGCAAGTGAACGAGGCGTTATCGCCTACTCGGCGGATTTCACCGCTTTCGAGGAACCTGAGCAGCTTGGCCTGGAGCGGCTTGGGCAATTCGCCGATCTCGTCCAAAAAAGGGTCCCGCCGTCGGCCACTTCGATGAGTCCCGTGCGATGTTCGTCCGCACCCGTGAACGCCCCTTTGCGATGCCCGAACAACTCGCTTTCGATCAGATTCTCGGGCAATGCCCCGCAGTTGATCGGCACGAACGGCTTGTCTCCGCGGAGACTCCGGTTATGCACCGCCCGGGCGACAAGCTCCTTGCCCGTCCCCGTCTCGCCCAGAATCAGCACCGTCGAGTCGGTCGGCGCGACCTTGGCGATAAGCTGTTTGACTTGCCGCATTTTTTCGCCATCGCCGATCAAGTCGGACGAACCTTCAGTACCTTCGAGACGTTTCTTTATCGCTTGATACTTATGGTTCGACTCGCGCTTCTCGGCCACCGAGCGCAGCACTGCTTCCAGA
This sequence comes from Pirellulales bacterium, assembly GCA_963713065.1. Lineage (GTDB taxonomy): Bacteria > Planctomycetota > Planctomycetia > Pirellulales > Thermoguttaceae > JADLEL01. The sequence continues at coordinate 114,717 of CAVQKP010000005.1, forward strand.
TCGGCCAGTTTGCAAGGTTTGGTAAGATAATCGAAAACGCCTTGCCGGATTGCCGCCACGGCCGAATCGAGCGAAGATTTGCCGGTCAAGATGATGGCGTCGGTTTCGGGGGAAAGCAGCTTCGCCCGAGTAATCACCTCGATCCCCTTCAGCCCCGGCATATCCAAATCGACCAACAGGCAATCGTAGGTGTTCCGCTCGAGCGCGGCTACGGCCGTCGTGCCGTCGGGGCAGACTGTCACCTCGTGCCCCATCCGCGGCAACTCCAACCGCATCACCTCCTGGAGGGATTTTTCATCGTCGGCAAACAGCAACTTCAATCGCTTGAGAGGCTTGTGGATAATGATGATGCTCCTTTTCCTTACGCTGCCAGCTTTCCGCTTTCCGCCAGCGGCAGCCGCACGATAAAAGTGGCGCCTTTGCCGGCTCCCTCGCTTTGTCCCTCGATCGTGCCACCGTGGTCGGAAACGATGCGGTAGCTGATCGAAAGTCCCAGGCCGGTCCCCTGACCGCCTCGCCGGCGGGTGAAAAATGGCTCGAAAATATGCTTCAGCACTTCCGGCGCCATGCCGCAGCCGTTGTCGCGCACGATGATCTCGGCGAAATCGCTGATTGCCGTCACTTCCACCTGCACCGTCCCGTTCTCGTCGAGGCTGTCGAGCGCGTTGGTCAACAAATTCAGCACCACCTGCTTGATCTCCGCCGCGCTCACGTTCGCCATTGCCGGCCGACGGCACTCGAAATCGATCTGTTTGCGCTGATACTTGCCGATGTGCCGGACCATCTCGACGACGCTTTGGGTCAGTTCGGACAGATCGGTTTGCTGCCGCTTCACCGGGCCGATCCGCGAAAAATCGAGCAGTTTTTCCGTAATGTCCTTGCAGCGGAACGCCTCGCTTTGGATCATTTGCAAATAATGGGCGATCACTTCCTGCTGCTCGTCGCCCGGCTCGAGCGCCTCGCCGATGCGGCCCTCGAGCGACTCGGCGCACATCGCGATCGACGCCAGCGGATTGTTGATTTCGTGCGCGACCCCTGCCGCCAAAAAACCCACGCTCGCCATCTGCTCGGCGCGAACGACTTGCCGCGTCCGCTCCTGCACCTGGCTGTCGAGGTCGTCGCGGATGTCCTGGAACCGCGCGGTCATGTCGTTCATCGCCGCGGCCAGTTCCGCGATTTCGTCGTTGGTCGAGAGCCCGATGCGGTAGTCGAAATCGCCCGCCGCCACCCGCCGCGAACCGGCTACGAGAATCTTCAGCGGGCGGAAAATCCAGCGGTAGAACAACTGCATGAAAACCGCAAACAACACGGACGCCGAGATGGTAAAAATCCACACGCAATTGATCAATCCCCGCGATTGCCCGCGGACTTCATTGTTGAAGTTCGTCATCTTTTTATGCAGATAGCTGGGCAACTCGTCGGTAAGATCTTGCAACTGTCCCAACTCGCGGTCCAGCCTGTCGTTCAGATTGTCGAGCATCCATTCTTCGTCGCGGTCTGCTTTGCGCAGTTCCTTGAGCGCCAATTTGATGTTTAGCACCGTGTCGCGCTCTTTGCGAACGTCGGCCATCCGCCAATCGGGCCGCGACTCGTGGTCGAGCTGGCTGCAATAATTCGTCAGCGTGTTCTCGACTTCGTCCAACTCCGAACTGAACCGTGCTCGGCACGAACGCACGCGGATCGGCACCTGGTTATTTTCAGTGTCAGAAAAAGTGATCGCCCGCAGGCCCGACGCCCGCAAGCCGCGAAGTTCGCTCACGGTGATCCGCAGATTGGCGACATGCTGATTGAGTTCGGCGGCCAGCGGCAACTCGGCCACGCGCCAACTCATGCTGTTGACCAGATCGCGATAGGCATAAGTCGAGATCAGCCCGCTGACGCCCAACGAAACCACTACCAGCACCAGCAGGCCCAGGCCCACGATCAGTTTGAATCGAATCGTCCAATGATGCAGCACCGACGGCCTCCTTGCCGTGCAGGACAGGTTTCTCACCCGTCATTGTTCCTCGTTCCCGTGTACGAAACCTAGGCAATTCCCGGCGCTTCGCGCCGAAGGAGTGCCTCCCAGTTGATTTGGTTATCGTTCGCGTGCGGAGTTTATCGGGAATAGGAAGTAAGAACAAGAGAAATCACTGCGAACATGTATAAGATAGGAAAGATGGAACATCGGTCGTCGAAGCTGTTCAAGAAATGTGGCAACGATTTTCCCAGACTTCTAGAAAATCAAGGGTTCCCCCCCGAAATTTTTTCTTCGGAAAATTTTCCTTTTTCGTTTCATTTCGCTTGCCTTCCGCCGCCGATTCTGCTATAGTGAATTAGTTGTCTAATTCACTAAGGAGGTAGGCGTGAGGATCGATCCCCGCAGCCATGTTCCCATCTACCTGCAAATCGCCGACGAAATCCGCGCGGCGGTCGCGGCCGGACTCTATCGGCCGGGCGAGACGCTGCCATCGTTGCGGGTGATGGCCGTCGAGGTTCAAGTCAATCCGAACACCGTCCAACGCGCTTACGATGAACTCGAACGCGAAGGGCTGGTCTATTCCCAACGCGGCCGCGGGCTTTTCGTCGCCGAGCAGGGGACCGCCTCCGCCCAACTCACCGCCGGAGACGGCATCCGCCGATCCTTCGACCAAGCCATCCGCGCCAGCCTCGCCGCAGGAATGCGCGCCAAACAAATCCGCGAAATATTCAACGCCGCTTTGGCGAAAACCGCCAAAACGCATGACATAAAATAATCCCCAGCGATGGCACGCCCACGCTTGCCGCAGGCGTGAGGGAAGCAGTGGGAGATACCCGTGCATGCTCGCAACGAGCAAGGACATGGCGCTGTTTGCAGAGCGGGTCCGCTCGCCGCATCACCGAGCTCGATCGCACCACTCCGGCAGGGAGAAAGCATTATGAACGTTCCGACCTACAACGAACCGGCCATCGAGACCGTCGGCCTCACCAAGCGGTTTGGCCGCGCCCTGGCGGTGAAAAATCTCAATCTGAAGGTTCCCCGCGGTTGCGCCTTCGGACTCTTGGGTCCCAACGGCGCCGGCAAAAGCACGACCATCCGCATGTTGATAGGCACGCTTTCGGCCACGCTTGGAGAAGCCCGGGTGCTGGGGATCAACGTTCGCGAAGACCCCCAGCAAGTGAAACAGCGTGTGGGCTACGTCCCTGAAACGCATCATATCTATCGCTGGATGCGCGTGCGGGAAGTCATCGGCTTTTGCCGCTCGTGCTATAAAACGTGGAACGACGCGACTTGCAGGGAAATGCTCGACCGCTTCGCGCTCGACCCGGACAAGAATGTCAAGCATCTCTCAAAAGGGATGCTCGTCAAGCTGTCGCTCCTGCTGGCCGTTTCGCACGAGCCGGAATTGCTGCTGCTCGACGAACCGCTTGCCGGGCTGGATCCGATCGCCCGCGAAGAGTTTCTTGACGGCGTGCTGCAGGTCATCTGCCAGCGCGGGCAAACCGTGCTCATATCCAGCCACATGCTCGATGACGTTCGGCGGTTGGCCGACAGCGTGGGTATCCTCTTCGAAGGGCGGATCCTCGTGCAGGGAAACGTCGATGAACTGCTGGCGACGACGAAACGCGTTTCGGTCACCCTCCGCGACGGCTCCCATCCCGAGAAGACGCCCAAGGGGATCGTCTGGCAGCGCATCCAAGGCCGGGAGTGGCTCGCCACGATCGGCGATTTCTCGCCCGAAAAAGAACGGCAGGTTCGCGCCTTCGAATTCGCCGAACGCGTCGAAGTGCTCGATCTCGATCTGGAGGAACTTTTTAAGGATTACATTAAGGGGCAGAGACAGCCAACAGCAAACGCCTCCGCCGATCCTGTGCTGGCGGAGCGATGATTGACAGTCAACGAGGAAAGAAACTGCTAGTTAATGGAATTCCCCCACGAATAGAGGGTAGCAATATGAAATGGCTTTTTTGGAAAGAGTACCGTCAGAACCGGCCGATTGTGATCGCCCTGATGGTAATGCTGATATTGCCGCACTTCTTCGGGCTTTTCGCCTCTTGGGAAGAAACTCGTGCGCCGCGGCATGCCGCGGACGCTTGGCTGAGAAATCTCGTCGGCGCAAGCCTTTACAGTTTGGCGATTTCACAGCTCGCGCTCGCCTTGATCGGCGGCAACGCCATCGCGGGCGAGCGCGCCGACCGCTCCGCGGAATTTCAGGCCTATTTGCCGATCTCGCGAAAAAAAATCCTCGTCGGCAAGATGCTGTTGGCGCTGGCGATTGCCGCCGCCATCTGGCTCACGAATCCGCCTATCGTGTGGAGTATCCTTGCTTCCCTGGACAGAGGAGTCTTGCGAGACGCGTCCTTTGCGCCGATTCTGATGATCAACCTTGCAATCATCGGTTTCGTGTTCTTCTGCGTGGCCTGGTTTTTTTCATCGTTCCTCACGAGCCCTACATTTTCCACCATCGCGGGTCTGGCAGCGCCTTTGATCGTTTGGAGTCTTATCTTGTATGTCAACTATCTGATCCAAGGAGACCAATGGAGGCCTGCAACCGGATTCATTCTCCAAATGTGTTTTGGGATCATTTCGCTGGCGGTCGCCCTGTCCTGTTTCGGCGTGGGAACGTGGCTCTATCTGCGGCGCGTCGAACCCTAACGCAAATCGAAGCAGCCTCGCCAAACTTTGATGGCTAGAGCCGGCCGGATTGCCGCCGGTCATATTTTCCAAGCTTGCCATCTCCCATTTCATTTACATCTTTAGAGCGATCTCACCGATCTGGGCCGCGTGCTGCCCATTCTCGGACCGAGTTGGGATATCGTCTATTCCGACTGGATCAAGGACAGCGGCGGCTACAACGAACGCGTCGCCTTTCTCTACGACCGCCGCGCCGTGACGTTCAACGGCTTGGCCGCCGAGGCCGACGCGCCGCGTTCGAAAAAGGGACGGAATACCTCGCCGAGCAGTCTTTCTGGCGCGCTCCTTACATGTGTTCCTTCCGCGCGGGCAATTTCGACTTCATCGCCATCGCCACGCACGCCCGCTGGGGAAAAAGCGTCGAAGGCCGCCGCGCCGAACTCCAATTGCTGGCCGACTGGATCGACGCGCACTTCAAGGAAAAATTCGCCGAGGACCACGACCTCGTCGTGATGGGCGATTTCAACACGCCGGCGATCGGCGATGACCTCTTCAATGCGCTGACCAGCCGCGGCCTCCAAATTCCGGACGTCTTGCAAAACATCAAATTCGGCGACCAGGTCGTCGGCGGGACCAATCTCAAGAAAGACGCTCGCTACGACCAGATACTGCACCTGCCGTCCCTCAAAAAACGATTCTCCAACGTCGGCGGCACGCTCGACTTTTTCGACGGCAAAGCGTTCATCGATGAATTGTTTCCCGGCAAGAATTACGACAGCGTGAAATTCAGCTTCCAAATTTCCGACCACTTCCCCGTCTGGGTGCAAATCAAAACCGACATCGACGGCGAACGCCTCGACCAGATCGTCCAGAACAACAAAAAGAATGAATGCCGTGCCAGATCAAGGTATTTTGCCGGTATGAAGAGGGAAACAGCAATCAGCATTCGAGACAATCGTCAGCCCGTCGAAAAATTACCGAAACCCATTTGACGTTTACTGGAACGATAAGACAGTTCGAATTTGTGCATATTATCTATATTTCCCGCAATTCCCAAGATATGCGTTTGTCCCATTTTTGGCGTTGCATTTGAAGACGCAAAAGGGTTATGATTTTCTGTTGATTTTGAACAACGAAATTCGCCGCAGGGAGGTGGCATGATGCATTCGACGCACTCGACCGGGTCGGTCTTCTTTCGGGCGGTGGTGATGGTGGGTTTTTTGGCGGTAATTTTCTACGCCGCGGTGAGCGGAAACGCCCTGCCCGACGCCGTGCGGAAGCAAATCGAAAAGTATTTACCGAAGACGTTCTTGGCGAGCAATTCGGCGGGTTCCGGAAACGCCAAGGATTCGAGTGCGGGGAGCGCTACCGGAAATGCGCCGCTGTTTAACAATCCGCAGGCGAATAAAACGGCGATGGGCGTGAACGCCGCGCTGCCGGCATCGCCGGAGAATCAGGTTCCGCCGCGTAAATTGGCCGTGGACGGTTCGGCCTCGCTGCTTTCCATCCCGCCGGACGAATACCTGCCGACCAAGCCGGCCAATAACGGTGACTCGCCGGTCGTGCCTGTCAATTATCAGACCCCGCCGGAAGCCCCAACCGTCACGGGAAATCCGTTCTCGCAGATTCAGGATCGCCTAAAACAACTGGGCGCCACTTATTATCTTCTGGAAACTTGGGGCAATCAGCAGCAGTTATATCGATTCTATTGCAAAATGGCGGTCGGCGGCAACGCAAATTACACTCATTGTTTCGAGTACATCGGCGCCGATCCTCTCCAAGCCATGGCCGAAGTGCTCAAGCAAGTCGAAAACTGGCGCAATGCCGGATCGATAGTGCGATAGGTATGGCGGAAGAGAGTGAATTCTAGATGGGCGTCCGCGTTGCCCCCAGTATGCTTACGGGGGGCAAAATAGAAAGCGGTCCATCACTTTATCGCCACATGGTTGTCTGAGTCGGGCCTTCGAGCGGTTGCGGGCGGCTGACTTGGGTGCGATAGGGATCGGCGGCGAGGTTCGACGGGATCGATGCGGCGGCCAGCGTGGCCGAGATCGGTGATGTGCCTGACGAACGCCAACCGGTGGAAGGAATGCTGAGCCGCGAAACCGCGATTGTCGAGCCGGGCGTGTAGGGAGTATCCGGATTGCTCTTCGCTGACGCCGGGACACCTGCCAAAGCTTTGATCGCGGCGCTTGAATCCGCGCTAGGTTTGTCGCGCACCGGCACTAACGGTTTTTTCGGCAGCAAGCCCGCGTTTCCGGCAAGGGCATTTTTTGCGGCAAGGGCGACAGCGGAATTCTTCTCCGCATTGGGATTTCCGGCGATTGGTTTGGGCACCGGCGATGTGGTTGTTTTGTCGCGCGTGTGGAGCACTAAATTCGGGTCGGTTCGGGTGGATTGGTTGTTGGCTACGAGCATTTCGGGCGCAGCGGCCTGCGATTTCAACGGAGAGCCTTGCTTCACCCAGGCGAGCCAGGTTTTTTGGAGTTCGCCGAGGCTTTGCAGGTTGTAGTTTTTCCGCAGGGCGGCGGCCCAATTGCCGTCTTTCAAGCCGTCGTCGAGGAACCGGACATATTTTCGCCGTCCGCCGATTTGGATCAGAAATTCGGCGGTGGAATAGCCTTGGGCATAGAGCGGCAGAATGTCGGCGGGATATTCGGTCATGGCGAACATCCTGCTGAAGGCGATGCCGCGGCCGGTGCGGAGGAACTGATCGAGCATCGCCCGCTGCTTGTTGCGTTCGCTGAAGTGTTCGACGCTGGTGGCGCCGCCTTCATCGGCCCAGCGCGGCAGAGGGCGGCGGAAGTGCGAGGCGTAGATCATGTGCGTGATTTCGTGCGGCAGGACGGAATCGAGCACGCGCTCGGCGGAGCCTTGAATGGACATGTTCCAGCCGAAGACTTCGCCGCGGTCGAAAGTGAACGTGGTGGCTCCGCCCGCCCCCAGGTTCGGACCGACCATGACCTTGATGGGGCAAGGTTGATACCATTTGGGCAGTTCATCACCCAGCCAGGAGAGTGCCAGCTTGCCGCGATATTCCTCGGCGGCCTCGGCGAATTGCCGGGCCAGGCGGGGATCGGCGGTTTCGACGATGAAGTTGGCGCTGCGGAACTTGGCGCCCATCGAAACCAGCAACACAACCGCTACGAAGGCGGCGCGGAGGAGGCGAGCTTCCATGCTCTGTTGTTCCTTGTCGTGCGAAAGTGGAACCGCCGGGCATGTCCTTGCGCCCGACGTTTGGCCAATCGGCTTGGCGGGGATGCAAGACCGATCGGTTGCTGCGGAAAACCGGGTGGGACCGTATTGCTCAGTCCCTCCGGGATTTTTTCAATAAAAGGCGGGACGGCATAGCCGCTTGTCCCACCTTGCGTCCGCTCGATGTCTATCGAGGGAATGATTTGAGGATTTCCAAAATGTACTCGATCTGCAAAATATCACCAAGAGCGATATTTCAGTTTTTTTACTGTTTCCGGCGGGAAGTACGTCGCCAGACGGAAAAATGTTTTTGAAAAAAAGCAAGAAAACGGAATGCCAGTTGCTACTCAGTGAACAACGATGTCAGCACGGCGGAAGAAAAGTGTTTTTGAAGCGTTTTTGCGACAATCCCCGGCAACGTGATGAATTTTAACAACAAGTTGAACAACGTATGAGACGGCAAACGATCCGATTATCCGTTTATCCGGCGATCCTGATTTCCGCATGGCTTTATGCCTTGTTGACGGCCACAGCTTGGGGGGAACCCTGTGGATGTGCATCATCCCCCTGTGTGGAGGATGATGAAGGCCCAAGCTGGATTTTTGCGCCATCTTTTTATAGTCACGATCCGGAGACGGGCCGGCGTGTTGTTCAATACGCCCCGCTTCCCACAGTCTATCCCCCCTATGACCCCACATATCAGGAGAGTGGTTTCCACTATACTCAAGAAATATTACGCGGGCCAAACGGTAGCATCGATGCCATGCATCTCATCCAAAGTTGGGGTCGTGGCGATCAGATTCGACCTTATGGTGAATGGGAATACCCCTATCGGGCAGGAGCAACTCCGTACGGCCCTTGGGGAAATCCGCAAGGGCCATGGACACTGCCCTTCGATTCCTGGGTGAATCCTTATGGATTGGGGAGGCTGCCCAATCCGCCCTGGCCGGTCTGGCCCAATTATCCAACTCCGTATCAAGTACCTTTCGGAAACAACTATTCTCCAATCATGCCGGGAATGGGCAGTGGTGCATTGCCAGTGCCCGGTTCAGGGCCGAACGTCATGCCGATGCCCTAAGGAATATGCATCTGCAGCTAGGAAAATTCCCTGCGGAATATTTTCGGTTGAAAGTCGCCGAATTTTTCCGGTCAAATGCGCTCCGTTAGTGGAGCTTGGGAGTCGCATTTTCTTTTCACTTGAGGATTGAACAAGGTTATTTTGGAAATGCCCCTTGCCAAAATCCCCCTCTTCGTATTAGGCTTAGAGTGCTCGAAAAAATGGTAATTTTCGGCAAGTTTTAAGGATTATCCGGCTTTGGTGAGCCGTAAGTGAAATTTTTTTCTCGTCATTTTTTACCTTCATGCGAAACCGCGCGCGAGCAACGGGCCGATTATTGCGAAGTGTGGCATTACGCTACCGGCAGCCTGGCGAAAAATTTGCCGCTGAAATATCGATCGGCTGCTTTAGCATAACCTATTGGGGTGGGGAAAAAGGCGGAAAACCACCGCCGGTTAACAATATTTATGCACGAGATGAGCGGCTGGCGCAGGTGGAGGCGACACTTTTCCTCTCCTCGCAAGCGGTCGGGAGCAGAAAACTGGCTCAACTGGCCGACTTGGCGGACGGCACGAAAGCGCGTACACTAGTCCGAAAGCTGAATCAGTTGTACGATGCCGAAGGGCGGGCGTTTCGCATCGAGGAGGTGGCCGGCGGATTCCAGTTGCTGTCTCGCCAAAAGTTTGCCTCCTGGCTGAGGCGATTACATGCCGCGCCGGTGGAAATCCGACTGTCCGGACCGGCGATGGAGACCTTGGCGGTCGTCGCCTATCGCCAGCCGGTGTTGCGCGCCGAGATCGAGGCCATTCGCGGAGTACAATCGGGTGAGGTGTTGCGTCAATTGATCGAGCGTGATATGGTGCGGATTGTGGGACGGTCGGACGAACTGGGCCGGCCGTTCCTGTACGGCACCGGCAAACGGTTTCTGCAGGTATTTGGCCTGAGGCATCTTGACGAATTGCCTCAAATGGAGTTAATAAAAGCGGCGGCGAAGCAGGGAATGCAGCGGCATTTCCCGCCGATACCGCGGTGAAAATTCCGAAACCACCTTATACAATTCCCTGAAGCGGAAGAGGAGAAAAACGTGAAAACCCTCACCACCACCAAGGCCCGCCCCGAGATTATCGGCCAGGAGTCCACGGCTGCTTTGATGGAGCCTGAGCGCCGCAAGTTAGCCGAACGGAATGTCCCCTGCAATCAAATCGAGGACGAAGACTACGAAGACGATGAGGAAGACGAGGACTTAGACGACGAAGAATTCGATGACCTCGAGGACGACGAGGATGAAGAAGAGGAAGAAGAAGACGAAGAAGAACTGGAAGACGAGTGGGAAGAAGTCGATGACGACGAAGAGGAAGACGAAGACGATGAAGACGAAGACGAAGGTTGGGACGACGAGGACTGGGACGACGACGATTGGGACGACGACGATGACGATTTCAACGACGATGAAGACGAAGAAGAGGAAGAGGAAAACGAGTGATCTGCTCTTGCGTTTCGCGCGGCCGCCTGGATTACCTATAAGGCACCGATTGGTTGCGGCTCAGCCGTGCTAGGCTGAAGCACAACCTACCTGGCGGGGGTGAATATGACGGATGCAGCCGCGCGGCCAAACGACATCCTGTGGACGATCGGCCACTCGAATCACCCGCTGGAAACCTTCTTGGATCTGCTCCGCCGGCACGCGATCGAAGTGCTGGTCGATGTCCGCTCGAGCCCCTACTCCGGCTATTGCCCGCATTTCAATTTGGAGCAAATCAAGCCGGCGGTAAAAGCCGCGGCCATGCAATATCTTTTCCTGGGCGATTCCGTCGGCGGCCGGGCGGAAGGCGACGAATTCTACGACGCCGACGGCCGCGTCCTCTACGACAAAGTCGCTGCCACGGATGCCTTTCAACGCGGCATTGAGCGTCTTTTCAAGGGGCTTCGCTCGTATCGCATCGCCATCCTCTGCGGCGAAGAAGACCCCGCGAACTGCCACCGTCGCCTGCTGATCGGCCGCGTGCTGGGCGAGCGCGGCGTCACGGTCATGCACATTCGCGGCGACGGCCGCGTCCAGAGTGAAGCCGAACTTGCCGCAGAAGAGAAATTTCGAAAAACCAAGGGCCAGCTCTCGCTCTTCGAAACGGAGGACACCCGCGAGTGGAAATCCACACAATCGGTTTTACCAAGAAATCCGCCGCCGAATTCTTCGAGGCGCTCCGCCGCGCGGGAATCCGGCGGCTGATCGACGTGCGGCTGAACAACACCTCGCAATTGGCCGGCTTCGCCAAGCGCGACGACTTGCAGTATTTCTTGCGGCAAATTTGCGCGGCCGATTACATTCACGAACCGTTTTTAGCCCCCACGCAGGAGATACTGGACGCCTACAAGAAAAAAGTGATCGATTGGAACCGGTACGCCCGGCAGTATCGGGATTTGTTGATATCGCGGGAGGCGGAAAAGATGGTCGATCGGCATTTGTTCGACGTACCCGCGGTGCTTTTATGCAGCGAGCCGACTGCCGAACGTTGTCATCGCCGGCTGGCGGCGGAATATTTGGCGGAACATTGGGGAGAGGCGAAAATCGTGCATTTGTGATGCTACGACATCGAACAAGGCGAGCTTTGCCACGGTTCGGTTGCGGCACACTTCAGCAAGATCGATCGTTCCTCCTTCTTTTGCGCACTTCGTTTCCATGCGGATCGTCATCAATCATCTGACGCGGATGCACGGCGGGCATATTTGCACGGCGGGCGTGGATCTGCAAACGCGGCGGCACGTACGGCCGGTCTTCGACGGCAAACCGCTGCCGTTTTACGTGTTGTCGCAGTACGATGGGCCGATCGAGATGGCGCGGATTTTGGACCTCGGTTCGCCGCGGCCAATGCCCGTACCACCGCATGTCGAAGACTGCGTTTTCGTGCCTGCCTGCGCGAGAAAGATTCGCCGAGCCTGTCCGAAAGAGTTTTGGCGATTGCTCGATGAGATCGCGCAGCCCGGTCTTGCGGCGATTTTCGGCGATTGCCTGCGGCCCGCCGGCAGCGGGGCTTATGCGGCGGAAGTCGGCACGGGCCGGGTTTCGCTCGGCTGCCTGCGACTGCAGACTCCGGCCGAGTTGTTCTTCAAAGAAAACCATCGTGGCGGCCGTCGGTTGCGGATGAAGTTCTGCGACGGCCGGCTTCGCGTCGAGGCCAGCGTGACCGATCTGCGCCTTTTCGCCGAAGATCACGCCACACCCGACGCCGCCGCCATACGCGCCGCAAATCAAGCTCTCGCCCACTCGCGCGGCGTGATTCTCTGCGTCGGCCTCACCCGCCCCTACAGTCCGGGCCCGAATCAGCCGGAACGGCACTGGCTCCAAGTCAACAATCTTCATTTCGAAGACGATCCGCTCTGGATGACATAACCAACCGTCTCCGCGCGCCGTTTGCTCCGCACTCCCTATTGTTTTCGAAACCGAGGCGTTTTCCGAATTTTTTGATCCAGAAATTCCGCCGCCGTCGGGTTTCTGAAATTCTCGACCGCGTCGTCCAATGCGGTGAGACAATAATAATGCGCATAATTGCAGAGATGATTCGCGAGATACTTGTCGGCTTCGTCCAGCCTGTCGATTTCCGCGGTCAGTTTCTTTAACTGCTGAGTGAGAAAGCTTCTCGCTTCTCCGATCTCGCTTTCAGTCATCTGATCGCCGTAGCACTTGTCGTCGGCGTCCAGCAGGATTCCTTGAAACTGCTGAATATAGCGACCGATCGCCAATTGCCTCTCGGTCGATATTTCCGTCGTCTGTGGCGAAGCATTTTCGACTGAGTACTTGTTCAGGCCGGGAATCATGTTTTCCTCTCTCGACACGGAGTGACATCAATTTGTTAAAAAATGATTTTCGAATTCGTAGGATATGCTCCGGCACAACAGAAATGACGCTTCTATTGATTTTACGATGAAGGATAACCTATGCGTTCGCAAGTCCTCACTCCGGCATGCATCACCCGACCAATTTTTGGTCGATGCCCGGAAAGGAGAACGCTTCATTCCGGGGCTAGCGGCCCGCCCTTTGGCAGCATCTTGTAGAGCGGGCACTCCCTGCATTTCGGCGCGGTCTTCTTGCAGTATTGTTTGCCCAGGTAAACGAACTGCGCGTGGAATTCGTTGTAAACTTGCGCATCCTGCGGGAGGCTCGATAGCAGGTAATCCTGGATTTGGTGATAATCGGCTTCAAAGTCGATCCAGCCGTGCCGGGCGAGGACGCGGTGCGTGTAGGCATCGACCACGAACGTCGGCAGGTTGCCGGCGTAGAGCAGGATGGAATCGGCGGTTTCCGGCCCGATACCGTTGATGGCGAGCAACTCCGCCCGCAACTCGGCGAGATCGGTGCGGAACATCTTTTCCAGCGAGCCGCCGTAGCGTTCGACGAGGAACTCGAGCAGACTCAGCAGCCGCCGGGCTTTCACGCGAAAGTAGCCCGCCGGACGGAGCAACTCTTCCAGTTCTGCCAGCGGCACGCTATAAAGGGCAAGAGGCTCGAGCAGATCGGCCTCGCGGAGGTTCTCGATCGCCCGGACGACGTTTTGCCAATTGGTATTTTGGGTGAGCACGGCCCCCACGATAATCTCGAAGGGGGTATCGCCCGGCCACCAGTGCTGCGGTCCTAAAACTTTATAAAGATGCTGGTAAACTTGAAGCATTTTGCCGGTCATGGGTTTTTGGCCTTGGGGCTTGGAAAGAGGAACTTGGGGTAATTTTATTGCAAAACGATTGAATAGGGAGGTGGACCATGTTGACGATGAAATTCGATAAGATTTGAAGAGTTACTTCCGAATTCGCAAATCCAAGACCTAAAAGACCAAGACCCATGCCCGATTCCCCGCTGATATCCCCGTTGGCAGAGTCCTATTGGACGGAGTCGCGGCAACCTTTAGCGAGCTTGGCATTCATCACGCCGATGATGCTGATTTATGAGGCGGGAGTGTGGAAATTGGGAGTGCAAAACGGGGCGGACGAGTGGATGGCCAAAGTCCTTTCGATGATGGACTTCCGGCTGCATATTTTTTTGCCGCTTTTGATGGTGGCGATTCTTCTCGCCTGGCATCATCTTACGCATCATCCGTGGCGTTTTTCGGCGGGTGTGCTTTCCACGATGGCGGTCGAATCGCTCCTTTTGGCAGTTTGCCTGCGGATGATTTCCGTGTTGCAAAGCACGATCAGGCTGCAAATCTCCGGAGGGCAGTCGCTAGGCCCCACCTGGACCAATAATTTCCGCGAGGCCGTCGGCTTTTTGGGGGCGGGCATCTACGAAGAATTGCTGTTCCGACTGATTCTGATCACCGCTGCCATGTGGTTGATTCGGCTCTGGTTGCCCGATAAACGGAACAGCCTGGTGCTAGCAGTGCTAGCATCAAGCCTCCTTTTCGCAGCGGCGCATTACGTGGGCACGGCGGGATACCCGTTCGATTGGTTCTCCTTTTCATTTCGGTTTGTCGCGGGCTTGTTTTTTGCCGTGCTCTTTATTTATCGCGGATTCGGCATAACCGCGGGGGCGCACGCACTTTACGACATTTCCGTGGTGATTTTTTAGCAGACCGTTTTGCGGCTGGTGGGGTTTTTTGTAATGAAAGAAGACGAAAAATCATGAAATGGAAATTCTCCTTCGCACGGATCAGTGTATATTTTTCATGAAAACAGTATCTTTTTCCCCCATTTTTTCTTTTTTCCTTTCCATTACACAAACTTTATATCACTATACCAAGATTATTTTGCGACAGAGGCTTGACAAAATATTCGGCATGTTTTTTGCTCTTCGATGGGACATTCTTTTTGCGCAAAAATTACTCGCCGCAAATTTGTCAAGATCGTTTTGCAAAGTTTTTTTCTTTTGTGAAAGCGCCCTTTCATCAAAGAAGATTTCTCGCTTATAATAAAAAGATCGAAGTTGCCGCGGGGATGAAAATTAACAAAGGAAGCTGGGGATCAGGATTCGGAAGCCGGGAGAAAACGAGCGCAGGTTTTTGATTTTTCCGATTTCCGATTCACGACGACGGCTTCCCCTCAAGATAAAGGAGTCCAGCCAGTGCTTACCGCTCGACCGAAAATTGCGGAATTGGTCTTTCAGCTCTACGGTCGGCCTCTGCATCCGGAACTATTCCAATTTTACGACACGCGCTGTTTCGAACGGGGCGATTATCGAGCCAAAATCCAGATCACCAGCGCCGGCCACGTCATTACGTGGCGTAGCGGCGGTCTGACGCTGACCGAAGTCTGCGCATCGGCCCGGCAGCCGTTGCCCGAAAAAAGGCGTTTGATGTCCTATAGCCTGAAAGGCTCGCGCAAGGACTGCATCAATTGCCGCGGGGGCGTCAACTACCTGATGAATTTCCAATTGGAATCCGTCGAGCCGGAAGTTTTTTGGACCGTCCAACAGGAGCTTGCGGCCGACGGCGAGCGCAAAGGCATGTTGCATCGCTTCGATTCGAGTGGCCGCATGGCCTTGGGCGCGCTCAGCTACATCTATGTCGAAACCCGCAGCAGGCATCTCGTGGTCCAAGCTTTTCATACCTTCCCCGACGATTGCGCGATCGTCAAAAGCCAGTCGCTCTTCGAACTGCCGAAAGTCGGCAGCCAGCTTCGCCTGTCATAGCCGCAGGTTATGTTTGGGCATAGCTTCACTGTCGGCCGTCTTATTATTTCATTAACTTTTCGGATTGAGACATTATCCTCAAAGCTTTCTTGTCCAGCCCGGAGCCGACGGCGGATTCCTCGACCTTTTCCAACGCCGTCGCCGTCGTCTCCGGGCTAAACGATTTTGGCTGCGGCTGCGCCGGGCGATGTGGAAGCATAATCTGCGGGATTCGAGATGACGCCTTGCAATTTTTTTCGTCTGTTTCATAATGGGAGGGTGGGCCGTGCCCACTGGAGAAACGGCTAAAAGGGGGTTTTGGCGGGTGGAGCCTGCCATGCGGATATGTTGGAGGGCGGAGCCTGCTCGACCATTTTGCCAGGCTATCGAACGATTATGGAACTTCTGAGTCTGACATGCGGCCATTGCGGCGCTCCCCTGGAAGTGCCCGAGGAAACGCGTTATGTGACGTGCGGTTATTGCTCCTCGAAACTGGAAGTCCACCGCTCGGGCGGGGCGATTTACACCGAGGTGCTCGAAGCCCTGCAAAAAGGACCGCGGAAATCGCCGACGACGTCGAAATCCTCAAACTGCAAAACGAACTCGAACGCGTCGATCGAGAGTGGCAAGGCGAACGCGAAAGCTGCATGATCCGCGGCAAAAACGGCAGCCTCAGCGAGCCTTCACCCGTCGCGGGAACCATCGGCGCGATGCTTGTGATCGGTTTCGGAATTTTCTGGACCATCATGGCGGGGAGCATGGCTCCGCCGATGGCGCTGTTCGGAATCGCGTTCATTCTCATCGCGACTTTCGGCCTTTTCTATAATCTCTCGAAATCGAACCAGTTTAACGAGAAGAAGCAGGCGTACGAACGGCGCCGCGGAAAAGCGTTGCAAGCGATTCACGATTTCGAGAATGGCCGGCATCAATTAAGTTAGCGAGGCGGCGCTGTGGAAGCATGAGAAGTCGAAGAGCTTAAAATTTCCAGGCGAGCGAAGAATGAAATCTGCAGACCATTTCAAGCCTGAAATGCGGTGGCGCGGTGGTTCGTTTTGGCGAAATATAGCAAATCATGCCCTCGATTGATCCGCAATTACCGGTTTTGGAAAGGATGGTGCAAGCCGTGGAAAAAGTGCGCAATCGGCTTTTAAGGGCGGCGGCGGCGTTGGAAAAAGCGGGAATCTCTTATGCCCTGCTCGGCGAAAAAGACCTTGCCTCGCTGCCGCCGAAACTCGCCGCACGGCTGAGGGAGTTGCTGGAGAATCCCGAGGGGTGAGGAGCGTAGAGGTAAGCAGAGTTAGAGTTATCAAACTAACTCGCGTCTTATTCGCTTCGAGGCGCAGCCTCTCCAACAGTGCGGTCCCGGGCAGAGCCTGGGAACGAGAAGATTTTTTGTTGCCGTTCCTTTTCTACGGTTCTATCTCCTCTAGTTCCTATCCCCTCTTTCTGGTATAATGGGAGAGAAGTCCCTTAATTTTGGAGTTCTCGATCGTGCGGATCATCAAATACCCCCATCCCACTCTGCGGTATAAGTCGAAGCCTATAAAAAGGGTGGATGCGGAGCTGAAGAAAATCGTGGCCGAGATGTTCGACTTGATGTACGAACAAAAAGGGGTGGGATTGGCTGCCAATCAGGTCGATTTGCCGTATCAACTTTTTATTTTGAATCTCGAAAACGACCCAACGAAAGCGCCGGAGTATGTTTTCATCAATCCGGTCATCAGCCGCCGAACGGGCACCGCGGAGGCCGAAGAGGGCTGTTTGAGTTTTCCGGAACTGTATGCGCCCGTCAAGCGTCCTGCTAAAGCGGTGATTTCGGCCTACGATTTGACGGGCAAGGAAATCCACTATCAACTCGATGGCCTCTTCGCCCGCGCAGCGCAGCATGAATACGACCATTTGGAGGGGATCTTGTTCATCGATCGCCTTTCGCCTGTGGCGAGAATGACAGTTCAATCCGCCTTGGATGATTTAGAGCGGGAATTTCACGGCGACCGCAGTCGGGGATTCATTCCCGATGATCGGGAGATTGCCGCCCGTCTGGCCGAACTGGAAGCGTTGCGGACGTAAGAATTCAACTTTTTGCCAGGCTCATGCAATGCGATTACTGATGCTGGGGACGGGGCCCTTTGCGGCGCCGACATTCCGGGGACTATTCGAAACGCATCATGAAGTGATCGCGTTGATATGTTCGCCATTGAGGCCGCAGCGGGGAAGGGAATTGATTCCCCTCAACCCGATGCGCGACATCGCCCATCAGCACGGCATCCCGATCTTCGATCCCGAGAGCATCAACGAACCGGAATCGCAGATCCAGATTTCACAATACGACGCCGATTTGATGGTGGTGTGCGATTACGGTCAGATTCTTTCGGCCGAAACCTTGGCCACGGCGCACATGGGCGGAATCAACCTGCATGCCTCGCTGCTGCCGAAATATCGCGGAGCGGCGCCGATCAACTGGGCAATCTACGACGGCGAGCGGCAAACCGGCGTCACGGTGATTCACATGACTCCGCGGGTGGACGCCGGTCCGTGCATCGCCCAGGCATCCACCGATATCGAGCCCGAAGAAACCGCCGTGGAATTGGAAGCCCGGCTGGCGGAACTGGGGGCGTGGCTCGTGCGGCGAACGCTCGACGCCATGGAAGCCGGCCGCATGGAGGCTCTGCCACAAGATTCAGCGAAGGCGTCAAAGGCTCCGCGGTTGAAAAAAACCGATGGGCTGATCTTCTGGTACCGCCCGGCGATGGCCATCAAAGACCAGATTCGGGCGATGGAGCCGTGGCCGAAAACCTACACGTTTTGGCTGCGCAGCAACGGCCCGCCCTTGCGGCTTATTTTCGGGCCCGCAAATGTCGAAGAAAATCCCGACAAGTCAGCGCTTCCCGGCACGGTCCTGCGCCGATGAACAGGGTTTGTTGGTCGCCGCCGGCAGCGGGGCGATCTCGCCACAGACCATCCAGCCGGCCGGAAAGCGAGTGATGTCCGTTGAGGAATTCTTGCGCGGTTATCCCGTCCAGCCGGGCGACAGGTTCGACGACGACGCCCAAAAAAAGAACGAAACGCGAAGTGGCCCGGCGAATGCTATTTGACCGACGTGCGTCGTGGTGAAAGTTGTACTGCCATCCCAAATACGAATTTGTGCTATTCTCGCCGGTCGCCGCTGACCACCCATAGGCGACAACGGCGGCGTTTTGCACGTCTAAATCATTGCACGTCGGAATTCCAATAGCTTTGAGATTTATTTCGCCGCCACGCCCAGGCGGCCGAAAAGCGATTCCAACGCCAATAGCATCATGCCTGCTGCGCTCGGGTGTTGCCGCATGTAAGGATAGCCGGGCGCAGCGCACCTTCGGCGGCCGTGCGGTAGCGTTCGTCGGGACGATGTTTCTCCAGCCGCAAGAACAACATCGCCGCCATGCCGTTGCTGCTGGGCGTGGAGCTATCGACGAATTCCTTCATGCGGACGATCAACGGTTCGTGATCGTCAGCGGTGAAAAAGAATCCGCCGCGGTCCGCATCCGCAAAATGCCCGAGAATGCTCTCCGCCAACTCGACGGCCGCATCCAGCCAAGGGCCTCCCTTGTCGCTTTCGTGCAGCGTGACCGCTGCATTCGCCAAATTGGCGTAATCGTCAAGATAGGCGATCCCTTTCGCCCGGCCGTGACGGGCGAAGTGCAGCAAGCGGCGGTCCTCGCGGCGAAGATTTTTCAAAAGGTACTTCGCCGCTTGCTCGGCTGCGGCGCGATAACGCGGCTCCGATAGCGCCGCTCCCGCCCGGGCGAAAACGTCGATCATCAAACCATTCCAGCTCACGAGGATTTTATCATCCAACCCGGGCGGGGTCCGCTTGTCGCGGACCGCCAGCAGCTTGGCCCGGCTTGCGGCCAGTTCGCTTTGCAGTTGGCCGGGATCGCGGCCGAGAAGCTTGGCTTCCTGCTCGATCGGCCGCGATAGATTCAAGATGTTGCGGCCCTTGAAATTGCCGGTTTCGCTGACGTCGTAAATGCGGCAGAATGTGGCCGCCGCCTCGGCATCCAAAACCGCGGCAATTTCGCTCGGCGTCCAAACGTAGAATTTACCTTCTCCACCCTCGCTGTCGGCGTCCTCCGCGTTATAAAAACCCCCTTCCGGATCGGTCATGTCGCGGAGCACGTAGTTCAGCGTGTCGCGGACCACTTCGGCATAGCGGGGATGCTTGGTTAAAACCCAGGCGTCGAGATAACAGCCCGCCAAGAGGGCGTTGTCGTAGAGCATTTTCTCGAAGTGCGGCGCCAACCAGCGAGCATCGGTGCTGTAACGATGAAAGCCGCCTCCGAGTTGATCGTACAGCCCGCCCCGCGCCATGTGGTCCAGCGTGATCGTCACGGCATCGAAAAGATTTTCATCGCCCGAGCGCTTCCAACGGTCCAAAAGCAGCTTGATTGCGAGCGGCTGTGGAAATTTCGGCGCCCCGCCGAAACCACCGAATTGCGGATCGAATGAACCCATCAAAATCTCTTCAGCCGATTCCAGCAAGTGATCGTCGAGATCGGCCCCTTCACCCGCTTCCGCCATCTCGTTCCGCCGCAACGTCTCCGTGATTTTCGCGGCCTGTTCGAGCATCTCCCCCCGCCGCGATCGCCACCCTTCGGCCACCGCTTGCAGCACCTGCCCGAAGCCGGCCATCCCCTGCCGCGGAACGGGCGGCCAGTACGTTCCACCGTAAAAAGGCTTCAAGTCGGGTGTCAAAAAAACCGACATCGGCCAGCCCCCCCGGCCGCTCATCAGTTGCACCGCCTCCATGTAGATCCGATCCAACTCGGGCCGCTCCTCTCGATCGACCTTGATGCTCACGAAATGCTCGTTCAAAAAATCCGCAATGGCCTCGTTCTCGAAACTCTCATGTGCCATCACGTGACACCAATGGCAGGCCGAATAACCGATGGAAAGAAAAATCGGTTTGTCTTCGCGGCGCGATTTTTCCAGTGCCGCTTCGTCCCATGGTTTCCATGCCACCGGATTTACCGCGTGTTGCAGCAAATAAGGACTCAATTCGCCTGCAAGTCGATTGGGCATGGGACACGGTGGAAACGTAAAGTGGAAATTGATCTCGGTATCTCTCTAAAAAACTCTATACATCCACTTCATAACAGGCAACCGTCCGCTGCCCGCTGCACACCCTCCACCGACCGTGGATCACCGGGCACTCTGCGTTTTGCGCCATCTACTTCTAAAAAGCGTTTTCCTTGCCGGGAAATTTTCCCCCACGCACTTCCTCGCGATATTGCGCCACGGCTTGTTGAATGGTGTTTTTCAAATCGGCATAGGACTTGGCGTGCCGCGGGACATAGCCCGTGTTGAGCCCCAAAAGATCGTGGAAAACCAGTATCTGCCCATCGCATTCCAAGCCGGCCCCAATGCCGATGGTGGGTATGTTTACCGCTTGCGTAATCTTTGCGGCAATCTCTGCCGGAATGCATTCGAGCACGATGGCAAAAGATCCCGACTGCTCGGCGGCGCGCGCGTCCGCCAAGAGTTGCTTCTCGTCGGTCTGAACACGATACCCACCCATCTGGTGGATGCTCTGCGGCCGCAAACCACAATGCGCCATGACAGGTATGCCTGCCGATACGAGGGCTTCAATTACCTCGGCTTGCTCGGTGCCCCCTTCCAATTTCACCGCTTGACAACGAGTTTCCTTCAAAATTCGGCCCGCATTTTCGATTGCCTTATACGCTCCTAAATGAAAGCTGGGAAAAGGCATATCGACTACCACCAAGGCACGTCGCACCGCCCGCCCCACCATTTCCGCATGATATATCATCTCCTCCAACGTGACCGGCAGGGTTGTGCCATGACCCTGTACAACCATTGAAAGACTGTCCCCTACCAAAATCCCCTCCACCCCCACGGCATCCACTAAACTGGCTTGGGAGTAATCATAAGCGGTTAGCATTGTGATCTTCCGGCCGGTACCCTTCATGGCGGTGAATTGTGGAACAGTGATTTGGGAAGTTTCGCTGGGCATGATGAAAGGAATGTTAATGTTTATCTATTCGTTAATCTATATTTTCGGTCTTATGCGACCCATGACGCTCGATTATAAACTCCCCCCTCGCGAGATGCCAGACACCGTTGCGGGACAGATTTCCAACTTGGTCTATGGTAGAAAAATTGAATTTACCCAAAAAACACTGACAAGTAAAAAAATCTGTCCTACACAAGGGCACGACTTTTCACCTTATTGCGGTTTCATCGCCAGACACATGGCGGGATAAAGCACCATCACCGCGCCGATGCCGCAAAAGACATATCCATTTTTCCGCGCCGTTCCCGGCATAATTCCGCCCCCCACGCCCCTCGCAACACTAGCTGTCTAATTCCCCTTTCGGGCTTTTGAAGGGAAAAGATCGGTGCAAAATTATCTCGGCCTTCATGCGAAAAAAGGTGCTTTGCAGGCTTGCCAAATCCAAAATGTTTCATGCGTCATGGAGACTGAACATGGAGTGTACACCATTTTTCAACGATTTACTATATTATGAATACGTTTTCGCTCACTCTTTCGTTTGCCTCATCCAAACATTTCATTATCGAATGAAATGATTCCGTGACACTACTTTGCATGTGGCTAATAGTAGCGGCGGGTTTTTTGTCGCAGGAAAGTCGCACTGCATAATCAGCGGCATTCCATTACCAAATGAAATGATCGACCGCGATGGACTTCGGTACGCTAATAGTTGTTCTGAGTTTGCATTGAATGAGAGGTTAAAAATTGTTGTAATTATCTAGAAATAATCAATTCTCCACTGGTAATGAAAAACAATATTGAATATATTTCAGATAGAGTCTTGATGCATTCGAACTTGTAGGTTGGATTGCACAACAACCTCTTTTGCGTGTTCATCACGCACGGCAAAAATGTCCGCGAGGCGGATAAGTTCCTCTGTATCAAGGCGCGAAGTTGCATTGTGAATAGGGCATTATCTACTTTCGCGTTTTCCATAATCACCTTTTTACGGAGTTCATTTATCATGCGTCCTTCGATTAACGGCCTGGCAACCTCCCAGAGATCCGGCATGGCAACGGTTACTGCTCCTGCGCCCGCGGTTTCCTCCTCGTTGAACAAAGTGCAGGAATTCATGGAGAAAGTCATTGCCAAGGATCCCGGCGAACGCGAATTTCATCAGGCCGTTCGGGAAGTCGTGGAATCGGTGATGCCGACCGTGCAATCCACGCCGGCTTATCAGAAAGCCCGCATTCTCGAGCGCCTCGTGGAACCGGAACGGGTGATCCTTTTCCGCGTGCCGTGGGTGGATGACAAGGGGGACGTTCAAGTCAATCGGGGTATCCGCGTGCAAATGAACAGCGCGATCGGCCCCTACAAGGGCGGGCTGCGGTTTCACCCCTCGGTCAATCTCGGGGTCTTGAAATTCCTGGCGTTCGAGCAGGTGCTCAAGAACAGTTTGACAACTCTCTCGATGGGCGGAGCCAAGGGCGGCTCCGATTTCGATCCCAAGGGGAAAAGCGACGGCGAGGTGATGCGTTTCTGCCAATCGTTCATGACCGAACTTTACCGCCACATCGGGCCCGACATCGACGTTCCCGCCGGGGACATCGGCGTGGGCGGCCGGGAGATCGGCTATCTTTTCGGCCAATACAAAAGAATCGTCGATCGTTTTCACGGCGTGCTGACCGGCAAGGGCCTGGAGTACGGCGGGTCCCTGCTGCGGCCCGAGGCGACCGGCTTCGGCTGCGTTTATTTCGCCCAGGAAATGCTGGCCACCCGCGGCGACAGCGTGCGGGGAAAAACCGCCGTGGTCTCCGGTTCCGGCAATGTGGCGCAGTACACCGTCGAAAAACTGATCGAACTGGCGCGAAACCTATCACGCTATCCGATTCGAGCGGAACGATCGTCGATAAAGAGGGCATCAACGTCGAAAAGCTGGATTGGGTCAAGGAGCTGAAGAACGTCCAACGGGGCCGCATACAGGAATACGCGGAACAATTCAAACGCGCCACGTACCTACCCAATCAACGTCCCTGGCACGTGGCTTGTGATCTCGCTTTCCCCAGCGCCACTCAAAACGAACTCGACGCCGAGGACGCCAAGCGGTTGGTCGCCAACGACTGCCATCTCGTGGCGGAGGGCGCCAACATGCCGACAACGCCCGAAGGGGTTGATGTATTCTTGCAGGCGAAAATTCTCTACGGTCCCGGCAAAGCGGCCAATGCCGGCGGGGTCTCGGTCTCGGGCCTGGAAATGACGCAAAACTCCGGCGTCACGCGCTGGACCCGCGAAGAAGTGGATCACAAATTGCAGCAGATCATGCGCGACATCCACGCGAACTGCGTCCGGCACGGCAAGACGAACGGGTTCGTCAACTACGTTCAAGGAGCCAACGTCGCCGGTTTCGTGAAAGTCGCCAACTCCATGCTCAATCAAGGCGTCGTTTAAGAATTTTCGACCATGCCCCTCTCTCCCTTTTGGAGAGCGGGGTGGAGGTTGAAAGTCATTCGAAGGCGATCACTTGTTCCATGCACTTCCGCGTTTGTGC
This sequence comes from Pirellulales bacterium, assembly GCA_963713065.1. GTDB lineage: Bacteria > Planctomycetota > Planctomycetia > Pirellulales > Thermoguttaceae > JADLEL01. The sequence continues at coordinate 138,695 of CAVQKP010000005.1, forward strand.
CTCGATACCGGGATTTTGGCTTTCCCGCGGTCCGGCGACGTTCAGGGTCGAGACCCGGTTGTCTTCCAGCCAAAGAAGAATGTCGCGGCAATCGAGCGGTTCGTTCAAATCAACGACTTTGCACGGCCGCCCATGTTGATCGGCCAAGCGATACGTCAGGAGCGTCCCGCCGGAAAGCGAACCCCGGCAGAAAATCAGCGTGGCATCGCTCTCGAGCACGTTTTTTTCGGTACGAGCCGCATAGTCGGCGGTTTCCGTTTCCTGAAGTGCATACTGCTCTGGAATTCGCCCGTCCTCGGCCAATCGACCTCGCGGGCACCATCCGCCATGAGGAATGCCGAGGCAGCGTGCCGCCTCCAATGCCCCTCGATCAACACCTGTTTGCCCACCCGAAATGATTGTAATTTTTTTGCGCATGATTGAAGCACATTCTCCCACATGAGAAACTATGACAGTTGGGAAATATTAAACGGTTTTTGGCTTGGAAACAAGGTAGATTGGGAGACCTTTTAGCTGGATAATTATTCGATTGGAAGTGTTTTGCAGGTGCAATTGCCAGCGGTTCTTTATAGGAATACCGATAGAGTTGCCAGTGAGGATTCTTAGGCCGAGATCGTATTTTGCGGTGTGTTTATTCTTGAAAAGTTTCACTATTCGGTACAGTTTCCCGTCCGGCGAGACAGGATTTTCTATTTGCCCCCTTTTTACTCTCTTTCCCGTGAATGCTGCTTGGCCGGGTTACCGATAGCACATTGATAGGACAGGCGCGGGAACCTACCCGGAAACCTGATGGTTCCCCGCTCGATCGGACATCTGCCAATATTCCGATCACCCAAACCGCAAAGTTTTCCCATTTTCTCTAAAACGGAGTTTAGACCATGAGGCCCACACATTTGGCCGTTGTCGGCGGTATGCTCACCGTCATGCTTACTGCGACAACCTTTGCTCAGGATTCGGCGCCGAATTACTTGCGTCAACCGGCCTCGGTTCAACGCACGGCGTTCGAATACGATAATTATCTGTATTTCTCGCCTGGGGACGGCGGCAGCGCGACCGCCAGTGACCAACAGGCTCCTCCGGCTGCGGGACAAAGCACGGCGGCTGCACCCGCAAAAGTAGAGCACATGGATGTTTGCACCGAATGTGAAAATTACGGCTGCAACGACTGCCGCGAACGTCGATGGGGTTGGAACCTCCGTTGTTGCGACTTGGGCGATCCCTGGACGATCCCCCAACCGTGCTTCCTTGCCGACCGCCGCGTGACGGTCGGTGGTTGGGCCGAAGCCGGCGTTTACACCAATCAATATGATGCCGATTTCAACGGACCCGTCGGCTTGCGTCCGAACAAATTTTTCAATTTGAATCAGCTCGATGGATATGTCGAACGCACCGTCCGCCAGGATTCCTACGAGTGGGATTGGGGCGGGCGAATGGACTACATGTTCGGCACCGACGCCCCCTTTACGCAAGCCTTCGGCGATCGCACTTGGGATTATGGCTGGAACAGTTCGAGCTTCGGCGGACAACCGCTGTACGGTTCCGCCATTCCGCAGGCCTATGTCGATGCGGCCTACGGCAACTTCAAAATCCGCGGCGGACATTTCTATACACCCATCGGTTATGAATCGATTCCCGCCGTCAATAATTTCTTCTACTCGCACTCTTACATGAATATTTTCGGCGAGCCGTTCACCAACACCGGCGTGCTGGCTTCGCAAAAGCTGGGCGAGAAGCTCACCGTCTATGGCGGCTGGACCGACGGTTGGGACAGCGGCTTCGAGGACAAGAATGACGGCTCGATGTTCCTCGGCGGCTTGACCTATAAGTTGAACTCCCGCACGAATATTGCCTGGTATCTGACCTGGGGTTACAACGGCGACGGCTTCGCGTTCGTCAACCCGAATGGAGTTCCCCTCGCCGCGCAAGGCGACCTGTACATGAACAGCTTCGTGATCACTCACCAGATCACCTCGCGGTGGAGCTACGTTTTCCAACTCGACTACGCCGACAACTACAACTTGCCCGACGGCGATCACTTATGGTACGGCATCAACCAGTACTTGTTCTACAAGGTCAGTGATTGCTGGGGATTCGGCGGCCGCTTCGAGTGGTTCCGCGACGACGATGGCGTCCGCGTTGTTCAAGGGAATGCGGGCAACTACTACGAAATGGCCACCGGCATCAACTGGCGGCCGCACGCCAACGTGATGGTTCGGCCCGAGTTGCGCTACGACTGGTATCAAGGCACGGTTGCGGGCGGCAACAATCCATTCAACAACGGCAACGCCACCAGCCAACTCTCCGGCGGCTGCGACGTAATTTTCACGTTCTAAGGTACCTTTCCGTTTTCGAAACGGATAACCATAACAAGGCCGTCGATGGCGAATTGCCGTCGGCGGTCTTGTGCTTTTTGGGTGTTGGTTTTTGATTTTTGGTGTGAGCGGCATTGAATCGTTATTTTCGTTGCTGCCCCCCATCTAGCATTTTTCTCGCAATACGTTATCATAAATGGTGAGAGACCATTGTTATCAAGCGCCAAGCCTAAGACCTCAATATCCAATTCCATGAAACTCATTATCGCAATTATCCAGCCGCATCGTTTGGAGGCCGTCAAACAGGCCCTGGCAGATGTCGAGGTATTCCGCTTGACGGTGATGGACGTGCAAGGCTTTGGCCGGCAGAGAGGGCAGACCGAAGCTTATCGCGGCCATGAATTTTCGGTGAATCTCTTGCGCAAAGTGCAATTGATGATCGCCGTCAACGAGGAGTTTCTAGAACCCACGATCGACGCGCTCATCCAAGGCGGCCGCAGCGGCGCGGCGGGCGAGATCGGCGACGGCAAGATTTTCGTCCTCCCCTTGGAAGATTGCATCCGCATCCGCACCGGCGAGCGCGGCAGCGAAGCGATTTAATCCGATGATATGTCCTCGGCGCATTTGACCGGCATCCACGTTATGCAATTCATACTCTTGCCTAACAAGCCGAAATTACGCATAGCCGCCGGACGGCAATCACTTGTCGTGAAGGATAGATGTCATGCAAAGTTATCCCGGCGGGTATCGGAAGGGGAACAAAATCTCTTCGGCCGCGCAAAAGGTGTCGACTGGTTTGGTCCAAGCATTTTCGTAAGACATATCCCAGAGGACGGTTTTTTTGATTGAACGCTTGATCGCAACTAACAACTTTCATTCCCCTCCCGACCATGAACCGAAGAGAATTTATTCGAAATGCGTCCGCATTCGCTTCCGCTGCCGCGTTAGGAAAAGTTGGCCGGGCGGCCGAGGCGCCGTTCCCCGTAGTTCGCACGCCTCAAGCGAAGCGAAAGTTTAAAAGCGCCGCGGTTGAGCGAACCATTGGGGAAATCAAATCGAAAATCGGCAACCAAGAACTTGCTTGGATGTTCGAGAACTGCTTTCCGAACACGCTCGACACGACGGTCGATTTCACCACGCTTGACGGTCGTCCGGACACCTACGTCATTACCGGCGACATTGCCGCCATGTGGCAGCGCGACAGCACCGCCCAGGTCTGGCCGTATCTGCCGCTGCTGAAGGATGATCCAGAACTTCGACAGATGATCGCGGGCGTGATCAACCGGCAGACGAAGAACATCCTCCTCGATCCCTATGCCAACGCCTTCTACAAGGATCCACACGAAGTCAGCCAATGGAAGAGGGACTTGACCGAAATGAAGCCCGGCGTTCATGAGCGCAAGTGGGAGATCGATTCGCTCTGCTACCCCCTTCGGCTAGCCCACGGCTATTGGAAGGCAACAGGCGACATTTCGCCGTTCGACGACACGTGGCACAAAGCGGTCTTGCTCATAGTGCGGACTTTCCGCGAACAACAGCGGAAAAACGGCAAAGGGCCATATCACTTCCAGCGCGTGACCGCCACGCTCACCGACACCGTGGCTTGCGGCGGCTACGGGCAGCCGGCCAATCCGGTAGGATTAATTCATTCGATGTTCCGTCCCAGCGACGATTCGACGATCTTTCCATTTTTGATTCCGTCGAACTTTTTTGCCGTGGTCGCGTTGCGGCAGGCGGCGGAAATGTTGGAAAGTCTTCATCGCGATGGCGATCTCGCCTCGCAGTGCCGTACGCTGGCCGACGAAGTCGAAAAGGCGCTCAAAGAATATGCCATCGTCAATCATCCTCGGGCGGGCCACGTCTATGCCTTCGAGATCGACGCCTATGGGAACCATTACTGCACCGACGACGCCAACATTCCGAACTTGATTTCGCTTCCCTATCTTGGCGCGGTCGAACTCGACGACCCGATTTATCAGGCCACGCGCCGCTTGATTCTTTCCGACCTGAATCCGTTTTACTCTCGCGGCAAAGCGGCCGAAGGGACCGGCGGTCCCCATGCGGGACTAAACATGATTTGGCCGCTGGGCATCATCCTCCGCGCATTGACCAGCACCGACTACCGGGAAATCCGCTCCTGCCTCATTACATTGCGGAAAACCCACGCGGGCACGGGATTCATGCACGAAGCCTTCAATAAGGACGACGCCATGAAATATACCCGTCCCTGGTTCGCCTGGGCCAACACACTCTTTGGCGAGTTGATTCTGAAGACCTTCAAGGAACGCCCGAAATTGCTGGATTAGCGCCGTCCGATGGATCGCATGGCCCGGCGCCAACAGCGGCGGCATTTGGAAGAGAATGTAGAAATCTACCAAGATCGCTAGCCACGTTCCGCCGTCGCCATGAGTTCCGGGTAAACGAGTCAGGATTCAGACGGCACTTTTAATTGCCCGGCGTCTCGAATTCGCTTTTCTTCCTAGGCATCAATTTGCACAACAATATTCCACCGAAGAACAAGAGCACGAGCGGCAAGGCGAGAAAGGACATGCTGTAGGGATCGGGCGGAGTGAGAATCGCCGCCACGACGACGATCGCAAAGACGCAAATCTTCCACTGCTTGAGATAGTTTTGCACCGTGAAGATTCCCACGCGCTCGAGGAAAAACATCACCAGCGGCAACTGGAAGCCGGCGCCGAAGCCCAAAGGCAAGATCAGCGCGAAACTGAGCCATTCGCTGATTCGCGGGTCGGGATCGATGCTCATCCAGTGGTTGAATCGCAGCAGGAAGTCCAGGACCGGACCGAAAACGAAGAAAAACGCCACTGCCGCACCGAGCAGGAATAAACCCACGCTCATTGGCAGATAGAGATGCACGTATTTCTTTTCATGCGGATACAAACCCGCCCCGACGAAGAGCCATAATTGGTACAATATCCAGGGGCCGGCCAGAATCGCCCCCACCAGCAGCGACGCCTTCACGTAAATGCCGAACGTTTCGGGCTGGCTGAAACTTTTCGTGCGAACGCGCGGATCGTCTTGCATTCGGTGCCATAAAGTCAGCCGCATCATGCCGCCCGGATTCGCGGAATTCTCGATCTTTTTCGGGGCCGAAAGACTCTTGAAATCGGCCGGGTAGGCCGATTTTAGCTGCGCGGCCAGTTCCAGCGGATCGACGAACACTTCGTCAGCCAGCATTTGGTCTTTATCGAACAGCACATTCGTTTTTTTCTCGATCTCCTTCACCCGTTCCGGATCGCCATACTCTTTCTCTGCCTTTTCGTGCAGCCGGTCCTTCGATTCCTTTTGGTAGTAGCGCTCCAGCGCTTTAGTCACCGGACTTTGAATGAAATACACCACGTCCGTGCCAAAGTAGAGGCCGATGGCGAACCCCACCATTAGGCCAAGCGAGGCCTTCCATAAGCACTTCCGCAACTCTTCGAGGTGTTCCCCGAAGGTCATGGTGCTTTCGGCAAATAAATCTTCATCTTGCGGTCGCGGCATACCAACATCAAAAAACTATGGGAGACTCCGTAAGCTATTCATAGTAACACCCCGAAACGCCGGAAACAATGATGAAAAAAATGACAGGCGTGCAGAGAAGGTTTTGAATAAAGCCGGGATTTTTCAAATGTTCACTATAAAAGGCATATTAACCTATATTTCCCCGGCGATCCAGTATGTCCGCTTAGCCTGTCTTATTACTATTCTCATGGAGGGGGGACATTGGTATAATCCGCCCCTCCATTTCGATGGCACGGAGATAATTGATGAAGAAAATTCTCGGTTTTGGATTGACGTTATGCCTCATGATGGGCATGCTCGGCTGCCGCAACCTTGCGGGGCCGAATTGGCTCCATCCCGGCTCGGAATCCGATCAATTGCGGCGAGCGAAACGTTATGATCCCTACCCCGAAACGAGTATGGGGCCCTCAACGACTAATGTCCGGCCCCGTGGATTCGAGCATCCCATAGCCGAACCGTCCCAAGCGCGTTGGGAACTCAATCATTGGGAACCGTGAAACCGCGACGGCCCATGTTCCCAAATCCCGTCCGGGAACGCTCCGCGGGAGAGTCTTCTGCTCTTATCCGGCTTCCCTATCCCCTGTCCCCCGATTCCCATCCCCTGTAAGATGGATTAGTTATCGCAACCGATTGATGATTACCTGGGATTTCGCCATGCCTCCCCGCCGGCCAATTAAAAAGCGTCGCTTCCCTTCTTCCGGTTCGACAAAACATGCTCCATCAGCGAAACCGGCGCGTGCGCCGAGAAAATCAGCCGATACGCGGGGGGAACGCATTCAAAAAGTGCTTGCCGCGGCGGGATTGGGCAGCCGGCGGCAGTGCGAGGAGTTGATCACGGCGGGCCGTGTCGAGATCGATCGCAAGGTGGTTACCGAACTGGGGAGCCGGGTGGACGCCGCCCGGCAGGAAATTCGCGTCGATGGCGAGCCGCTGCCGCGGACGAAGCTGTTTTACTATGCCGTCAACAAGCCTGCGGGCGTGGTCTGCACGAACAACGATCCGGCGGGGCGGCCGCGCGTGATCGATATGCTGCCCGACAACGACGCCCGCCTCTTCACCATCGGCCGCTTGGATCTGAGCAGCGAAGGCTTGATTCTCGTCACCAACGACGGCGAATTGGCCAATCTGCTCACGCATCCGCGCTACGGCGTCGAGAAGACGTATCGCGCGCTGGTTGCCGGGCGGCCGGAGAAAGACGTACTGATGAAACTTCGCCGCGGCGTGCATCTCGCGGAAGGCGTGGCACGGGCCGAACGCGTCGAAGTGAAATCGCATCACAAGGAGAGCACGATGTTGGAGATCGTGCTCCGCGAAGGGAAGAATCGCGAAATCCGCCGCATTCTCGCCCGATTGGGCCACAAGGTGATGAAGCTTTCGCGCATCGCGGTAGGCCCGATTCGCCTGGGCGAAATGCCGGCCGGTTCGGTGAGGAAGCTTTCCAAGGAGGAACTCGCCGCCTTGCGAAACTCGGCGGTTCCGCAATAGTCATTCGAAATTCAACCGATATATTGGATCCGTGCAAGGAGGAAAAAGGGAGGGGGGAAAAGGGAAAACATCGTCTTTTTTATTTTGTTCTTTTCCCGCTTTCCATTTCCCATTTTTCCTTCTATTACACGAAGTAGTTAGTGCATGATTCCGCCTACATGTGTTGACTCCCATGCAACCCTACGACTGTTCGAAGCACGCCAACAATCTCTGGCACGGCCGCGTGTCCGTGGTCGAGAATGCCGTTCTCGCCCGGGACACGTATCGCATCCGGCTGGATTGCCCCGAAATTGCGCGGCGGATCGTGCCGGGGCAGTTCGTGATGTTCCGGATGGAATACGGAAACGACCCGCTCTTGGGGCGTCCATTCGCGCTTTACGACGTGATTCGCGACGGCGGCGAGCCGCGCTGGATCGATATCGTTTACCTCACGATCGGCAAGATGACGAAGTGGCTGGCGGAAATGATTCCCGCCGAAACGCTGGAAGTTTGGGGGCCGCTGGGCAACGGATTCCCGCCCGAGCCGACCGATCATCTGCTGATGGTCGCGGGTGGGATCGGCCAAACGCCGTTCGTGGCCTTGGCTAAGGAATATCTGGGCCACGAGCGGTACGGCAGTTCGAGCGGCAGCGTTGCGGACGCGCGATCCGCCGCCCGGGCGAAAAAAGTGACGCTTTGCTACGGGGCGAAGACGGCCGCTTTTTTGGCGGGCATGAACGATTTCCGCAAATGCGGCGTCCACGTGCGGTTGAGCACCGACGACGGCACTGCCGGCCATCACGGGCTGGTCACCGAGTTGATCGAGCCGGCCGCGTTTTCGGAAAAAGGAACCTGCCGCATCGTCTGCTGCGGGCCGGAACCGATGCTGGACGCCGTTGCGAAGCTCGCCGCCAAGTTGAACATCCCGTGCCAAGTTTCGCTGGAGACGCCGATGGCCTGCGGCATCGGCATTTGCTTCAGTTGCGTGGCAAAAATCCGCGATGCCGCCGGCAATTGGGACTATCGCCGCACGTGCGTCGAAGGCCCGATCTTCGACGCGGCGAACGTGGATTTCGGTTGAAAAGACGAAGTCAAATCTCTGAAGGGGAAAGTCCCCTCCATTGGCGCTCGGCATCCGACTGGGGCAGGTTGGCAGCCTACCCCACGAGATCCATCGACCATGAAAATCACCGCCCTCGAACCGTTCATTCTGCACGTTCCGGTCACCGGCGGAAGAATCTCCGATAGTATGCACCAACTCACGCACTGGGGGGCGGTGGGTGTCGTCGTTCATGCCGACAATGGTCTTAGCGGCTGCGGCTACACGGGCACGCACGCCCATCTGCCGACGGATCGGCTCATCCGCGATTGCATCGAACATGCGTTCGGGCCCACACTTTTAGGCGAAGATCCGCGGGAAGCCGGGCAACTATGGAAGAAGCTCGACGAGATTCCGCAAATCCGCTGGGTTGGCCGGGCGGGAATCACGCAGTTGGCCCTGTCGGCCATTGACGTTGCGCTCTGGGACCTCAAGGCCAAAGATGCCCGGATGCCGCTCTGGAAACTGCTGGGAGGCGGCCGGTCGTGCCGCATCGCGGCTTACAACACCGACGGCGGCTGGCTGAACTGGACCAAGGCCCAACTCGCGGACGATGCCAAGCGACTGGTCGCCGAGGGGTTTCGCGGCATCAAGATCAAGGTCGGCAGTCCCGACCCGCTCGACGATTTGGATCGGATCGAAGCCGTGCGCAAGGCGATCGGTCCGCGAGTACGGTTCATGGTCGATGCGAACGGGCGCTGGGACTTGCCGACGGCGATCCGCATCGGCCGGCATTTTGCCGATTACGGCGTTCACTGGTTCGAAGAGCCGCTGTGGTTCGACGACGTGGCCGGCCACGCGGCATTGGCGCGCAGCATCGCCACGCCGATCGCCTTGGGCGAGCAGCAATATTCACTCGACGCGTTCCGGCAGTTCATCGCGGCCGGCGCGGTTCATTTCGTGCAGCCCGACGCCGTCCGGATCGGCGGCGTCGCGCCGTGGTGGCAGGCCGCCGATCTGGCCTTCGCCCATCGTTTGCCGGTCGTTGCGCACGTCGGCGACATGATGCAAGTTCACTTGCAATTGTCGATCGCTCATCCGGCGTGCGAAATGTTGGAGTATATCCCCTGGCTCCGCGACTGTTTCGACGAACCGGCCACGGTCGAAGACGGCTGTTTCCGAATTCCGCAGAACCCCGGCGCGGGAACGACGCCTGCGCCGCTGCAATCGAAAAATTCGGCGTTGCGTGAGGAGCGACGCTGTTGTCGGAAGGGGGCGTCACTTCGTCGGCTAAACGCCAACCAATACAGAATTATTCTATAGCCAGCCGCAATCATGACCGAACCGAACTCACTTGCCCCGCCCGTTGAAACCTGCCACAATTGCACTCCGCAGGACAAGGACTGCGCAGTTGTTTGGGTGGCCCTGCCCGTTTCGGCTGAACGGCGAGTTGGCGTTGATCACCGGCGGCGGTTCGGGGCTGGGCCTGGCGATGGCCCGCGCGATGGTCGATGCCGGAGCGAGAGTGGTTCTCTCGGGTCGGCGCGAGGAGGTCTTGCGGCAGGCGGTCGAGAGCATCGGTCCACGGGCACATTACATCTGCCACGACGTCACCAAACTCGACGAAGCGCCGCCGCTGGTAGCGAAAATCTGCGACCAGTTCGGGCCGATCACGGTCGCGATCAACAACGCCGGCATCCATCTGAAAAAGTCGGCCGTTGAAACCACCGAGGAGGAATTCCTGCAAGTGCTGACGACCCACGTGCTCGGCGCGCATGCCATCTGCCGTGCGGTCGCGCCGGGAATGATCGAGCGCAAGAGCGGTTCGATTTTGTTTATCGCCTCGATGGCGTCGCTGATCGGCGTGCCGAAGGTGGTGGCCTATAGCGCCGCAAAGTCGGCTTATGTGGGAATGGTGCGTGCGCTGGCCAGCGAACTGTCGCCGCAGGGCGTGCGCGTGAACGCCATCGCACCCGGCTGGATTTTGACCGATATGGCCCGCCAGGCGCTGGAAAATGATCCGCCACGCAAGCAGAAGATCCTCGGCCGCACGCCGATGGGCACCTTCGGCATGGCGGAAGACGTCGGCATGGCCGCGGTCTATCTCTCGTCGCCGGCGGCGAAATTCGTCACAGGCGTGGTCCTGCCGGTCGATGGCGGAGCGAGCATCGGTTTTTGACCGTGCTCATCAAGGATCATTCGGCGCCATGTTTTGGCATGCCGCGGGCATGGCGCGGGTGGGCGATCGATCACATGGCCGCGACAAGCGTGGGCATGGCACCTTGAATTTATTGGTATCTTCATGCGATGCGTGAAAGCAATTCCCAAAATCACCGGAAAGGCCTGCTGGAACTGCACGCGGCGATTCTTTTGCTCGGGTTGGCCGGCCTATTCGCGAAGTTTCTTGAGCTTTTCGCCCGTGTTGATCGTTTTCGGACGCGCTGCCTTCTCCAGCATGGCGCTGTCGCTGGTGATGCTGACTTTAAGGCGAGCGGCTCACGCCCGGTGGATGCTGCCTTCGAGAGGAGCGGCGGTTTCAGGCGTGCTGCTTGCCATCCACTGGGTCGCCTTCTTCCAAGCGATCCAAGTCTCCACCGTGGCGGTCGGCCTGCTGACCTTCTCCAGCTTTCCGCTGTTTGTGACGCTCCTCGAACCTTGGTTTTTTCGCGAGCGGAGGAGGTGGCTCGATTTATGCACCGCCGTGTTGGTGGTGTTGGGCCTGGTGTTGATCATTCCCAAATTCGACTTTCACAACAACATCACGCAGGGCGCTCTTTGGGGCGTCCTCTCGGGACTGGTTTACGCCGTGCTTTGCATTCTGAACCGAAAACTTCTCGCGGTCGAATCGGTATTGATGCTGACGTGGGGCCAGCATCTGACGGTGAGCATCGTCCTGCTTCCGGCGGCGATTTGGCTCGGCGTCATCCCCAGCCTCTGGGAGATTTTTTTGCTGGCTTTGTTAGGCGTAGTCTGCACGGCATTGGCACATTACCTGTTTATCAGAAGTCTTTCGTACGTGCGGGCGCAGTTGGCCAGCGTAGTGACGGCGTTGGAGTCGCTTTACGCGATTGTGTTGGCGATCTTCCTGTTGGGCGAAGTGCCGAGCATTCGCGTTCTGTTGGGCGGCATCGTGATTCTTGGCGCGGTTACGGTGGCGACGCTGGGTCGGCACATCAAGGGGGAATGACGTACGCGGCGAGGGGATAGAGTGATTCTTCAACAGTCCCTCTTACTCGCGCCAGATGCGCAAGAATACTTCCTGCTCGTAACGGGAAAGCTCCTTGCCGGTCGAATCGTTCAACGTCAATCGTACGATGATCGTGTCGACATCGCGCAGGAATCGCGGACAGATCGACCTTGCCCGCGGCGACGGCATCGATGGCAGGGACATCGAACGTCTTCTCGCCCTCAAGCAGCGTTTTGCCTTGAGCCTCGATCAGCCACCGTAAGCGGCAACGCGGCAGTGGCTCCAACGATCGTTGGCTGTCCAGAGTCCCATGACTTTTCCCCGTTCGATAGATCGAACAGCGGAACCAGCGGCTGATTCAATTGGGCCATAACGTAGTATAGCCTTTCTTCGGCATCAGGTCGTGGCTCACGATCGATTTCGGCCAATTGGCCGGCAGCACGTCGATGAAATGGAACTGGAAATATCCGCTTATAGATGCGGGGCGAGAGGCGAAGACCCTTCGTGGCTTCGGCCAAGACGTCGGCCTGATAAGTTCTGGCTGGCCTCGATGTATTGCCCGAGATTGACGGGCCGTCTTGCCGCGGAAGCCGACGAATTGGCGGGAATCGGCCTTCTTCGTTTGGACGTGTCCCCAGAGCGTATCGGCCTCGGCCGGTGGTATCGCCCGCCAATGCAACGGATAGTGTTGCGTCATCGTTTCATAGCTATCGAGGGCTTCGGCGCCGTATTCGCCGACCGTCATCAGCCTTTCTGGTTTTTTCACCGTTGCGAGGGCCCACAGCGTTCCCTGGTCGGAATACCAACCGGCGTAGGTGTGAAAATCATGGATCACGTTCGCCCAAAGCCGCGTGGCAATCGGATAGATGCGGACCGCCTTTTGGGAAAAAGTTGCCGCTGATGGGTTTCACGATCCGTTGCGGATCTACGGCCAGCACGGCCTCGATAACCGGAGTCGGATCGAAGTGCGTTTCGTTGCCGAACGACAGCAGAACCACTCCCGGATTGTTATAGCAGGCGCGGGTGAGCGCAGTGCCGGTGGGCGGCAGATTCTTGGAAAGTTCTGCAGCTCGGTCTGCCACTCCCTTGATCCTGTTCCGACATCATTCCCAGTCGATCGAGCATCTCGCGGACTTCCGGGTAACACACGTGCTGACAGGCGCGAATGGCGTTGAAATCGGCCGCCTTGAGCATGAGAATCACGTCGATCAAGCGATCGGTTTCCTTCCAATACCATAACGCGTTGAAACCTTGAATGTTCGTGCCGCGCAGATAAAGCGGCTTGCCGTTCAACAGAAACATCCCTTCGGGCAAACCTTGGCGGGGATGCCGTTCGGACACAAGTTCGAACGAACGGCAGCCGAAAAGCGCATCACGGGCATCGATCGTATCCCCCGGGATGGAATCGTGGGACGTGGATGCCGGCGTTCCGCCGCTGCGGACCGTTCCGCGGCAGCGGTAAAGGCAAGGAGCTTCGGGCGTCCAGATCTTCATCTCCGGCATGGGGATCGTGAGCGTTTGTATTCCCGACCCTGGGGGAACTTCGCACGTCAGAGCCGCGTGATACGAACGTCCTTCGAAATTTTCCGGAAGAAGCTGCACGTCCAAGACCACTTGCTTCGCGGCGACGGAATCGGTCTCGACGGCGACAGTCGCCTGTTGGGTCTCGGGGTTCCCCCTGACGAAGATATTCGTAATACACGTTCCGCCGGTCACTTCGAGATAGACCTCGCGATGGATGCCGTAGCCGCTGCCGATCTGCTGGTCCCCGCTTCGATATCCTGGAATCGAATTTGCGCGGTCGCGGACGTAGCGTTGCCGCGCCGCGGGAACCATGGGAAACAAGGACCAGTAAGACCGCGGCTCGCCGTATCGCGGACCATCGATCACCCGCACTGCCAGCGTGTTCTCTTTCTTCAACAAACCGGTTACGTCGAAGCGGAACGGTTCGTAATAAATCTTGTGCCCGCCGATCCGCTTGCCGTTCAGCCAGACTTGCGCTTCCCAATCGACGCCGTCGAACGCCAGAAAAGTCCGCTTCAGCGGCGCTGCGGCGTCTGCAGAGGCGGGACTGTTCGCCGAAAAATGCGTCCGGTACCAGAGGATGCAACTGACCGCCTGACGGTCGCCGCCGGCCTGGTAGCGCCACTCGGGCACGGTGGTCTTCTCCCAACCGGAGTCGTCGAGATCTTCACGGAACCACTCGGGCGGCTCGGGAATCGCATCGGCGGCGGCATTCGCGATTTCGAACTTGGAACGCCAGCCGGCATCGATCGGTGTTTGTACACGAACTCCCAATCGCTTTGGCAGGCTGCGCAGGTACGGCTCGAACTGCTTGCGGAGTTCCGCCAAACGCACTTGGAGCTTCCTGTAGCGGAGTTCGGTTTGGCGATCGCGCGGACCGGCGGGAGGAATCGGGCGAATACCGGGCTTGGCCGCGGGCCGGTTGGGGAAAACAGGCTCTGTGAGGGCATCCTTCCCGATCTTATCGCCCGAGACGATGCGGCTGATATCGAAAAGATACTCCTGCCGCCCGTTGCCGCCGTGCGGCGAATCGATGACGACGTATCTGCCGTCGCGGCTGATTCGCGGATGCAGATCGCATCGCCATTCGCCCGTGTACTGTTTCGGCGAGTGGAAGCGCCCGAGAATGAAGGCCCGGCCGGTGGGGAGATGGAACAGGTACAGCACCTGGAGGCGTTGATCGCCTTCCGGATAGGTGTCGCTTAAGAGCCACTGGCGGTTTGTGCCGGGGATGTACGACTCGTGTCCGTTGGGGGCGGTCCAGAGCGTTTCCTTCGGCTCGCCGGAGCCGTCGTCCTTGAAGATCTTATATCCGCCCAGCCCCCAGAAGAGCACGTGGTCCGGATCGCGCCACGCCCAATGCGACGCGCCGCGGGCCGAGAGCAGCCGCAGATCGCTGCCGTCGCCGGCAGCCGTAAATACTCGGGTTGGCTGCCCCGTGACTCCGCCCACCCAACGATCGAACATCAAAAACCGTTTGCCGTCCGGGCTCCATTCCAGGTGGTTGAGGTAATGTTTGTCTTTGGGTTGCGATTCGGGGTAAGGGATTTTGGCGATTTGCGCGACCGAGACGAGGAATTTCGTTTCGCCGGAGTCGAGATCCATCGACCAGATGCCCGTGTCCGCAGGCGCCAAAACGTTCCGGTTCGGATCGGGTAATCCCGCATATCCGTAACCTGCGCGAATATATTGGATTCTCCTGAAATCAGCGCACACCGCCCGTTTGCCGTCGGCCGAGAGATGTTCGACGGCCATCGGCAACGTGCGGATCTTGCGGGTTTTCACGTCGAGAATACGGCAGACGAAATGGTCGCCTTCACGATCGTTGAAGACGATTTCGCTCGCCGAACCGGGACGCCATTGAAGCATGCACCCCTGCTGCCAACTCCACGCCCGCGATTCGCCCAACTCGATCCACTTGTCGCCATCGGCCAGATCGACCATGCCGATCTTGATCACGTCATCCGCCTTGGGCGAGCGATTTTCAAAGTCCACTTCAGCCGCCAATAAATACCTTTCCGTGGGATCAAATTGATGCTTGTTGTAGTAACCGAACCAGTGAAACTTCGGGCCCCGGGTGACGGCACGCATCTCGACCAGCGAGGGATTGACCAGTGGTTGGTTCAACAGATCGGGAGCCGGTGGCGCCGATTGGGCCGGACCAGTGATCAACAGCAGAAAGCATATCGCGCCGCGCAGGCTGACAGAGAGAGAGTTTCTATGCTCTCTCGGAAGACGCGCCTGCAAAACAGCTCTTGCTCCTTCCACGAGGTTAATTAAGAACCGTTGAATGGTCATCATTTGGACACCCTCTGGAATTGAAAAGGAATTCGGAATTCGCGATTTGGATGAGCCGCAGAATTGCGGCTGTTCTCGATGGCACACCCATTAAGCATGACTGCCATGTTGTGTGCCGTCAAGCAGGGCGAGGATTGGAGTTCGCCCAGTTATTGATCTTGACGTAGGCGCGAAATAACGTTTTCCTTCGCTTGGGTTTAGGCAAATTGGCGCGAAAGGAGGCCGCAGATGGCCGACAATGAATTGCACAAGGATGTGCATCGAAACATGTAACGACTGGCGTCCCGATAGGACTGGCTGAGGATGGGGCGCTCCGCGGGCGTTGGCTTATGATTAGGCGTCCCATGGGGGTTGGCGCCCGGAGCAATGAGAACACACGGATCGAATGCCGCGGGTGGTCCTATTTTCTCTTCTCCGGCTCTTTCTCCTTGTTGACTTCCGTATTCGGAACGATCTTGATCGGCGTTTCGCTACGGTACTTGTCGATCAGGTTGAGGAGCTTCATGCGTTGCGGGTGATCGGGCTCCAGGTCGAGCACCATCTGCCATTGGGCGACGGCCGGGGCCGAGTTTCCGGGCTTCTTCATAGGCGTTGCCGAGCTTCAGATGGAGCGAGGCAGTCTGCGGGCTTTCGGCCACGGCTTTCGTCCAGGAACTCGATGTAACGATCCAACTGGCCCGCCTGGTTGTATTGATCGGCAACTTGCACGTAGGCGTCGACCAGCGTGGACTTGTAGGCCTCGGGCTCGAGCTTGATCGCCTCGGCCAGCAGTTCGAGATAGCGGTCGTATTTGCCGATGCCGAAGGCGGCCTGGGCCTGGTAGTAGTAGAACAGGGCCTTGTCTCTTCCTTGGGCACCGTCGGGCCGATTTTGGCGAACATGTCGTAGGCCTGCGCATAGCGCCCGGCGTTCAGGTAGATCGACGCCTCAGCACGTGGATGTCGGGCCGGTCCTCGATGCCGTCGGCCAGCGGCCTTGGCCACCTGGTAGATGGCGGAGATTTCCGGGGCGCAGCGGAAGGGGTCCTTCCGCCCCGGCGACCGGCTCGATCAGGTACCATTTCTCTTCGATCGTGCCGGGCTTGCCCGACTTGACGGTGCGCACGCGCGATGCGGCCGAAGTAGTTGCGGAGGTTGAAGAACGCGGAGCCGAGCTTGTAGTGCAGCACCGGCCTGTCCAGGCCCAGGTCTCAGGGCGCGTTTGATACGACTCGGCGGCCAGGGCGAACGAGGTTGATGCCCAGATAGATGTTGCCCAACTGGTAGTGGTCGGCCGCGCTTTGCGGATTGAGCTTGACGGCCTCCTCGTAGTTCTTGCGGGCCTTGTCCAGTCGCCCAGGTTGTACTGGGCCTCGGCCAGCATGTGGTAGGTCGGGTAGTCGTGGCGGTACTTCAACAGCGGTTCGAGCACGGCGACGACTTCTTTCCATCGTTTCGCGCGGCGTAGATCTCGCCCAGCAACTGGCCGGCCTCGACGTGGTCTGGCGCGGTCTTGAGGATCTCCTCGAGTTGCTCGACGGCCGCGTCTTCCTTGCCGGCGTAGCGATAGGCCCGGGCGAGGTGCAGGCGGTAGCTGGTCTTGCCGCCGTCGGCCGCGACGGCCTTGGCGAGCAGATCGACGGCCTCGTCGTATTCGCCCTGGAAGAGGGCGTCGCGGCCTTGCGTGAAGAGTTCTTCCGCGGCGGGCGGTTTGGCGGCGTCGGTTTTGTGCGGGATCGTCGGCAAAGACGGCACGTCAATGATGCGATGAACAGGAACAAAGTAGATTTCATTTCATATTATCCTTGCACTTGGAGTCAATTCAGCTCTCATCCCCCTGCCCCTCTCCCAAAGGGAGAGCGGAGTTCGGGTTAGGTATTACAGCCGATACGTCTTGATCCAGTTGATCTGCTCCTTGGCCTTGTTGGCCAGCGGACCGTCGGGGAAGTTGGTGAGGTAGTTGGTGTAGGAGTCCATCGCTTTGACCCACTGGCCGAGGTGCTCGTAGTTCTCGGCGATGGCGAACTGGGCCGGCCGGCGTTGGGGCTGGAGCGGTAATTCCGCAGGAAAGCCTGGTAGGCATCGACCGCCTCGGCGTACTTGCCTTCGCGCTCGTAGTATTGGGCGATCCGCCAAGCAGGCGTCCTCGGCCACGCTGGTGCCGCTGAACTGGCGTACGATCTCGAGCCAGGTCTGCATGGCGGCCTTGGCGTCCTTGAGCTGCTGGTCGTAGATCGTGGCCATCTGCAAGAGCGGCACTCGTCGGCCTTGTCGGCCGCCGGCGATCTTCGCCGCCGCGCGATAGGCCTCGATGGCCTTGCGGAGCGCGGCGTTGATCTTGTCCTGGCGGTCGGCGAGTTGCAAGGCGGTCATGGTCTCGACCTCCTGGCTGGCCTTGTTGGCGAAGAGTTCCACGTTGGCGAGGTCGAATTGCTGCTGCCCGGCCGCGTTGGCGGCCTCCTGGACCTCGGCCTTGAGCCTTGCCCTCGGCCTTCAGTTCGGCGACCTTTCGCTTGCCGAGGCTTTCCTGCTGCCCGGCGGTTGAATTGCACTGCCTCGTAGGCCCCGCGCTGGGCGACTTCCTTGGTTTCTCCATTGCCCGCCGGGTGACTGTCGCCAGCTTGTCGGCCTCGTCCTCGTAGCTCTTGCCCACCATGAACAGGGCGTTGCTGGCGGTCGGCTGAGTCGGGTATTTCTCGGCCACGAGCTGCAGATCTTCGCGGGCTTTCGTCGACTCGCCCAGCGAAAGGTACGTCGTCGCCGACCGCGTAGAGCGCGTCGTCGGCCAGATGGCTGTCGGGCCAGTTGGTGACCACCTTGCGATACTCGATGATCGCCTTCACCGGGTTGGTCAACTGCTTCCGCACGATTTCGCCGATCTGATACTGGGCGTCGAAAGCCTTTCGCTCGGCTTTTTCGTCGACAAGCCCTGGTAGCGCGGCCAGGTCCTTCAGGACATCGATGCGGCGGTTGGCCTCGGCGACTTTCGCGTCCTGCGGATACGCCTGGACGAACGCGCGATAGTCATCGGCGGCCTCCTGCCATTGGCTCAGGTTGATCGTGCATTCGGCGATCGACCACTTGGCTTCCTGCACCCACTGGCCGTCGGGAAACTCGTCGATCACGCGGCGATAGGCGGCGATGGCGTCGTTCCAGGCCTCGTTGGTCTGGTGGATTTGGCCCATCATCGTCAGGGCCTGGGCCGCCTCGGGATGCCGCGGGAAGCTATCGACGAACGTCTCCAGCACGTGCAGCGATTCGACCCAGCGGCGTTCGTTCTTCAATTCGGCGCCGATCTGGAAGATCGTGTTTTGCAGGCCGACGTCGTTGCCGCCGCGAATGAAAATCAGCTCCTGATACGCCTCGGCCGCGCGGAGCGGGCTTTTCAGCTTCAACTGGTACGTCTGCGCGATCCGGAGTTCCGCCTCCCCGGCGAGATTATTGAGCGGATCGAAGCGGACCAACTCGTTCCATACGTCGATCGCCTCCTCGTTGTAGCCGCGCGCGTCCAGTTCCTGGCCGACGTTCCAGAGAATCTGCGGGATCTCGCCGAGCCGCGGGTGATCGGGATATTTCGCGGCGATTTGCCGCAGTTCTTTCGCGGTGCGGACGTACTGCCCTTGCGCGAGCGTCGGGCTGAACGCGTCGATCATGCGGGCTTGCGTGAGGTAGCTCATGGCGACGTCCCATTGCGCCGTTCTGGCACAACTCCTTTTCCTGCGGGAAGTCGGTTTGCAATTGGTTAAGCGCCGCACGGGCGGCGTCGAAGCGCTTCTCGACTTCGGCGAGCATTTCCTGTCGCGTGGTCCGCTTTTCGAGCGGCTTTGCGGCCTAGGACAGCCGATCGCGGGCGATTTCCAGGCGGAGTTGCGGAAGCTGCGGATCGGTCGGATTGTCGGCGAGGAACTTCGTCATCAGCGCCGCCGCCCGCTGCCATTCCATCAAGCCGCGCCAGTGCGAAGCCATGACGAGAATTTCGCCGCGGGCCTGTTCGGCGGTCGGCGTCTGGGTGAAATTCTTGCGGATGGCCGTGAAGATGTCGAACGCCGCGGCGAGCGATTTTTCCAGCCGGGCGAGTTCGGCGTCGGAAAGCGCCGGCGGCTGGCCCTGCGCCGCCTGTTGCTGCGCGGGCGGTTGATTCGGCGGTTGCGGCTGGACTCGCTGCTGCACGGCCCCTTCGCGGAGTTGCGCCACGCGCTGCGCCCGTGCCGTTTCTTCCTGCCGGACCATGGCCAGAAGTTGCGAATCGCGCTTCTCGTCTTGTTGGAGGTAGTCAAATCCCTGCCGCGTGGCGTCGATCGTGGTCGTATCGGATGGAACGCGGCCTGCCGCCATGGCGCGCGATGCCGGCGCGGGTCCATTGGCGTTCCCACCCACGCCCCCGGCCGACTGCTTATCCGCGCCGAGAGAAACAGGTCGCCTGCACGGGGCACGCCGTTGATCGCCAGGGCGGAATTCGCCGTCAGTTGACCGAGGTCCGAGAACGGGTCATCGCCCGGCTTGCCGTCGGCAGGACCGCTGGCGTCGCTGATCGAAATTGCCGAGAGCATTTGCCGCGCGTGATCGGGTAGCGCCGCGCCGAGTTGGCACAGGCCGCGGGCGAACTCCAATCGCTCGGGATGATTCAGCTTCAGTTTCGACGCGAGCAGGTCGGCATAGATTCCGTCGGCCACGTCCCAGGCATTGTATTTCGCGTATTCGGCGGCCACCGCTATGATCTTTCGCACGGCTTCGCCGACCAACGGACCATCGCCGTTCTGCTCGATGAACGTCTTGTAGGCCGCGATGGCTGTCGTAAATTCTTCGCTCAACTTGTCCGGCGGCCGACTGTCCGGCTTGCGATCGGCGGCCCAGCGCGTGAGCAGCTTGCGGGCGTGGGCGTCGAGCGCCATCGCTGCGGCCAGCGCGGCACGCTCGGCAATGCTTGGGCGGCCTCCGGTTTTCTGCGCAAGAATCTTCTGCCCGGCGGCGAATTGGGCTAGATCGGCATAAACGCCCGCCGCGACCTTGAACGCCGTTTGCCGTTCGTAAAGACGCCCCAAGTCGAAAATCTGTGCAACCGCCTGCGACGCGAAGGGGCCGGTGGGATGATCGGCGACGAATTTCTCCCACGCCGCGAGCAGGTCTTTATGCGCGGGGAGAAGTTCCCATTGGTCGGGCGGTCGATATTGCTTCACGAAATCGTTGAAGTCGCGTTGGGCCTGCTCGGTTTGCAGCAAAAGCCGCTCGAACGCGGCGAACTCGTCCGCGACGGGCACGGCCTTTTCCGCCTTGATCTCGGTCGCGGCTTCGGCGACTTCGTAATACTCGAGCGCTTTGTAGTGGGAGATGACGCCAAGCCACGGCGCGGATCGCCGGCAGAAGCGGACTGGTGTCGGATAAATTCGCCTGCAATTCGTACAATCGCGACAAAGCCTTTCGATGCAGCGGATCGAGTTCCTTGGGGATGGTGATTCCGGCCTGCAACATTTTTTGATGGTTGCGGTTCGCCTGTTCGATCCAGAGATTGGCGATCTCGATTTCAGCCAACAATTGCTCCTGGGGCGGAGCGCTTTGGCTAATTTCCGTTCAAGATCTTCGACCAGCGCCCATTGGCCCGCATTTTTCCATGGTTCAAGCGTGGCGGACAACAAGTTCCGCGCATACGTCGCGCTCGCAATATTTTCATGGACAAGAATCCCTAATTTCAGCAACAAATTCTCTTGGACTTTCGTGACCGCGGAGTTCGCCGCAGAATCGCCTTTCTTGGCATTCTCTTGGAATTGCCTTTGCATCCATTTCGCCAGCAACTTGCAATGCCATTGCATCGCCTTCGGCCAACCGGGATGCATAGGCTCTCCGGAGAGCGATTCAACCACTTTTTGGGAGATGTCGAGCGGAAACTCTTCTCGATCTTGAGGCTGCGGCCCCGCCGCAAGCTCATCGGCCGTTTTCATCAAGAAATCGACCGCCGCTTGAACGGCCGCGGGGTCCTTTTGAAAGGGATGCACAAGCATCAACGCCAGCGATATCGACCAAGCTTCCGGTCCCCGCAGTTGCTCGATCTTGTTGGGCCAAGGGATGACTTTGGCATAAATTCTTACGTCGGCGGCCAGTTTAAGAAGCATCTGCCACGTTGGCTCGGCCGGGTATTCCTCGCTAATTGCATAAACGGCGGCGTAAGCATCCTCCAACACTTCCGGCAAATCGCCCAACGCTGCGGCATTCGGTAGTTTGCCAAGCCGGGCCTGTTCAGCAAGCCATTCGTTTGCCAATGCAATCTTCGATGCCGTGATGAGCCGCAATGCTTTCAGGCGGTTTTCGCAGCCCAAGGACGATTTCAGCAGAACATCCAAACCGGCAAGCGCGGCAGCATGGGCATCGTGGGCGGCGTAAAAGGTATCCAGATGATCGAAGATCGGCTGCACGACGGCCTTCAACTGATCGGCGCGGACCGTGGCCGGCAGCACTTCGGCTGCCAAGGCGAGCGCCTTCTGATCGTATTCGTTGAGCTTCGTGTCAATCCCGGGCCTTTCGACTTGCCGGGAAAGCGTGAGATACGCGGGGATCAGCATTCGTTTGGCGTCCATCGCGTGCGGATGCTGCGGATTTTCCGCAAGCCATTTCGCAAGCGCTTCGACTTTTGCCTTGGATATTTCCTGACCCAGTGCAAAGACCGCTAATTCGTATTGCGCCGACTTGCCGATGGGAGTTGCGGCCTGATCGGCGGCGAGTTTTTGCAGAATCGCCGTGCCTTCCGCAGCAGTCTCGGGCGCGGCAAGTTTTGCCAAGCCGGCAATCAGCGAGATCTTCGATTGATCGGCCTGCCGGGGATAGAGAACCAGTACTTCATGGAGCAGTTTTTGGGCCTCGACGGTTTTGTTGACGCGGACGAGCGCTTCGGCCCGCAATGTCAGCAGTTGCGATCGGGCGGCGGGCGAAACGGCTTTCTCCGAGAGGCATTTTTCCGTTTCGGCCAACACGGGCCCAAAAAGCTTTTCGTCGATCAAGGCTTCGATGAGCTTGATGCGATCGGCCACGCCCGCCCGCTGGGCTTGAAGCAGATCGATCATCTTCGCGGCATAAGGTTCCTGCGGGGCCAAGGCGAGCGTTTTTTTCCAGGATTCGAGGGCTTCATCGATCTGCCCAAGTTGATATTGCGCCTCTCCCAGTAACAAAAAAGCTTCGGCATTTTGAGGATCGGTTTGGATCGCCTTATGAGCCGCCAGCCGGGCTTCCTCGAATTTGCCCGCCGCGTAAGCCGTCTTCGCCTCCTGGAATGCCTTTTGGGCATCGGCCTGGGCGTACGTTCGCGTCGCCAGAGCCAGAATCAGCATGGCCATAAGCGTCGATAATCGCAAAGATCGCATGATCAGGCTCCTTATTCAACAAACCAAAAATGATCCCGATGGATAAAAGTTCAATTCTTCCGTTGATTGTATCAGAAAATCTCCCCCTCCAAAGTAACAGGTTTGTAACAAACAAAGGTGTTAGGACCAAGAAAAGCCGGGAATTCTGGGAAAACTTTTCCGCCGGGCGGCAAATTTCACCAAGGAAGAAAAAGTTTCGCAGCTTCGTTTTTTCGCAAACCCCACAACCCCGAAAACGCTCTTGGCGATCCCTGTTTGGCGGTCATAACACCGTGATGCGTAAAGATATGCGCCGTTCATCGCTACAATCGGTTTCCCGGCAGAAACGGGAAAATCGTCAAAATCGAAAAATATCTTCCTTTCCGAACATCCGGCAACCGAAACCTATATTTAGGATGCAATCGACGCAATACGTTGAGGGGTCTAAATCGCGACAAATCGATATTGAATCGAATTCGTCGCCGCTTAAGCCCCACAATGTATAAAAAGGTGTTGCTGGGGGGCAACTCCACGAATCCCGTCCATTCCCTGGGGAATGGTTCGTGGCCGCCTCCTCGCGGCAACCGGCGTGCGGATTGCGAAAAATCAGGAAATCAAAACAGCTTGCCCCGATGTGGAGATTCCGGTCCAAAAGCGTGCCGGAACGAGGTTCGACCCCGTGGAAGATGTTCCACGAGAGCCTCGAAACATCGCATCGTGGGAACGAGTCCTAAGAGGAGGGAAAGAATGCGACGCCTATTCATTAGTCTCATGGTGGTCCTGACGGCCTCGCTCGCTCTGGCGGGCAATCAGGATGTTGCGAATCAAATCGCGCAAAACCTCCGCGACAGCGGAAAGATGAGCGAGTACCGCATTGCGGTCAAATTCCAAGACGGCACGGCTTGGCTTCAAGGCCATGTGGCCGACAAATCGCAGATGAGCGCCGCGATCAAGATCGTTTATAAAACTCGGGGCGTCTCGCGGGTGGTCAACAATCTCTCGATCGCCGAGAGCGACGACGAAGAATCTGCCGTCGCCCAGCAAGTGCCCAGCTCTTACGTTCCCGCTCCGGCGAAGCAGGTGTCGGCCGAAGAGCCGCGGGTGTTGCCGCGACTCCGCGTCGCCCAAAACTACTATCGCCCCACCGGACAGCAACCCATGCCGTTGGCGATGAACCAACCGGCTCCCAACCAAGCAATGCCCGCCGGCGCCGCGCCGCGCCCGATGTACAATCAGGCGGCCCAAGGCGGAGTGGCTCCGGCCCGATACGACCAGCCCTGCATGCCGAACTATGCCTGGCCGAGCTATGCCGCTTACCCGAACTACGCCGCCGTCACCTATCCGAAACAATACTCGCCGACGGCTTGGCCGTACATCGGACCGTTCTATCCCTATCCTCAAGTCCCCATGGGATGGCGAAAAGTGACCCTCGAGTGGGACGATGGCTGGTGGTTCCTCGATTTCCGCGATGAACCGAATCGCTGCTGGCATCGGTAATCTGTCAAACGGAACCGAATCGAAATACCTCCTAACGCAAAAAACCCTCGCCCGGATTGGCCGGTGCGGGGGTTTTGTCGTTGATAGGGGGAAAGCGGAAGGCTGCTGATCGTAGGTCGTCGGTCAATGGCAATCAACGACCAACCTTTTTCCCCCTTCTGCCTTCTGCCTTCCGCATTTCCTTTTCCTGCCAGATTTTTCGTTACAACCCAAAAAATCCGCAAGTTCGGCACAGTTTGACACGATAAGTATTGGTAACCACGGTGCGGGTAGATCGACATATTCCTCGCCTGAGGGGTGAGAATGGCCAATTGCGACTGCTGAAACCGATGGTCCCAAAGTCGAAACTCCTTGTCAGATAGAAAGTTAAATCACGGCGGGCTGATGTTGATCGAGCGAATCGGCTAAAAGGTTGAGCAGCCTCGCGACATTGGTTTTCCGGCCCTCAAGAGTCGAGGAACGAAAATGCACAAAAAAACCGCTTCCGCAGTCGCCTGTATGCTTGGGCTTATGCTGCTCGTATCAGCTTCCGGCTGCTCGAACGGCGCGTTCGGTCCGAGCATCGGATTTTTGGCCTACCCCATCCCCGTGTCGCCTTACTGGCAAAAGCAATTCGAAGACGAATTCCACAACCAGGAATATTACGCCCGGATGCCGATCCTGGGACCGATCCAGCCCGGCACTTCGGCGGCGGCGTTGGACACGCCATCGGAAGACGAGGTCATGCGGAAGTTGGAAGAGGCCCGGCCCGTCCAAGGCGGTGTGCCCCTGTTGCACGAAGTCCAGCGCAACAACGTGCGGATCGTGATCGAGCCGATCTCCGACTACATCGATCCGCCGCGCGTGTATCCGCTGGTGGGACCGGCCCAACTGCACCACGCGCATTACAAGTGCATCGTTTATTTCACGGAAATCACGCACGTCGGCTGGCCGATCCCGTACACCGTCACCAACGAGGATGCGCAGGAAGTGATTTACATCGACCACGACCACCTGCACATGGTTGGCAACGTCGATCCCGGGCCGGGAACCGGCTATCCCGAACCGTTGAAATGACCGCGGAAACCGACAAGCTGAAAACCTGCCGACCTTTGCGTCAGGTCTGAACAGGAGCACAACGCCCCGGAGGCTGCGGCAAACGCCGAAGCCCTCGGGGTTTCGCGTTGCACGAAATCCAAATGGTTGGGCGCCACTGCTGTCTTGTCCAACCGTGACGATATGGTTAGGCAATCCAACCGAGACGCCTTGCGGATTGAATCACGGTAAAATATTCATGCGAGTCTTCGGCATCATCACGATTTTTCTGGTATTTCTTTCGGCCGCATTTGCGCGCGCCGATGAAGCCGGCGATCAATTTGCCGTGGCGGCGAGCCATTACGACGCCAAACGCTGGAAGCTCGCCGGTGAAGAATTTCAGGTCTTCCTCGACAAATTTCCCGCTCATCCCAACGTCGATCAATGTCTCTTCTATCAGGCCGAGGCTCTGCTGCAGCTTGCTCGATATGATGCCTCGCACAAAAAATTTCAAGAATATCTGAAACGCGAGCCGGCGGGCGGTTTTGCCCGGACGGCGATGTTTCGCTCAGGTGAAGCGGCTTTTTTGGCGGGCACAAGCGATCTCGCTGAAAAGGAACTGGGCGCGTTCGTTAAAAAATATCCCGAAGATCGCCTGAACGGCTTCGCATTGCCTTACCTGGGCGACATTGCCGCGGACAAAAAAGACTATCCCTTGGCCGAGAGTTATTTCCGCGAGGGGCTCGACCGCTTCCCCGAAAACGGCTTGCAGGACGATTGCCGTTTCGGCCTTGCCCGCGCGCTGGATAAGCAAAATAAGTTTGAGGAAGCCGAGAAGCTGTACTTGGCGCTGTCAAAAAAGACTGACGGCCCGTTGGCCGAAAATGCCTTCTATCACTTAGGCGCCATGCAATATGCCGCGGGAAAATACGCCGCCGCTTTGGTAACCTTCCAAGCGTTGGAGAACAGGTGGCCGGCAAGCCCCCGGAAAGCGAATGCCCGGTTGGGCCGTGGTTGGGCGCTTATGAAACTCAATCGGTTGGATGAAGCCTATCCGATTTTCCAAAGCCTGGCTTCCGATCCGAAGCTCGGCGTCGAAGCCCGTTACTGGCAGGGGCTTGTGCAAAAGGCCAGGCATGAGTGGCTCGAAGCCGCGAAAACCTTGCTGGATACGGCCGCCGCCGCGCAGGGGCATGAACTCCTTCCCGCAATTCGCTTCCATGCCGGCGACGCCTTGCTGCAAGCCGGCAACCTCAAAGCCGCGAATGAGCAGTTCGATCTCGTCCTCGCCGCCTCACTTTTCCCATTGGATGAGGGGTCGGGGGCGAAAACGGAATCGCCGGCAATCATTCCGCCTCCACCCGGTTCTTTCATAAAAAGCGAGCGTACAAACCCCAACCAGGAATGGCGCGAACAGGCCGCTCGCGGAAAAGCGCAAACGGCTTTGCTGGCCAAGAATTATGCGGCCGTCGATCGCGAGGCGGAAAATTTCGCAAAGCAATATTCCGGCAGCATCCTCAGTGGCGACGTAGCGCGAATTCACGCCCGCTCGCTCCTGGCACAAAAGCAATATGACCGCGCCGCCGCCGCGCTCGAGCCGCTCCTGGCGCAACAACCGCCCGGAGAGCAAGAATGGGAAACCCGCTATTTGCTCGCCGCCGCCGAAGAAGGATCAAGGAAATACGACCTGGCCCTGCAAATGCTCGCACCGGTGGTCGATGGGGCCTCGGGCCGCTTGAAAACCGACGCCCAACT
The DNA here is from genome assembly GCA_963713065.1 of Pirellulales bacterium. Classification (GTDB taxonomy): domain Bacteria; phylum Planctomycetota; class Planctomycetia; order Pirellulales; family Thermoguttaceae; genus JADLEL01. Next base: position 165,616 of record CAVQKP010000005.1, read on the forward strand.
GCTCCGCGGCTCGGTCTTGCTGGCGATGCGCCGGTACGCCGAAGCGGCATCGTCCCTGGAAGCCTATTTGCGGAGCGATCCCTCCGGCGACGGCGTCGTTCAAGCCGCCGGCCAGTTGGCGATTTGCTATGTGCGCGGCAAACATCTTGAAAAGGCCAAAAAGCTGTATGCCGACTTGAAGGAGAAATATCCGCAACATCCACTGCTTGCGCCCGCTACGGAACAGCTTGCCGAGGCCGCTTTCGACGCCGACGACGCCGAATGGTCGGCCGAGTTGTCATCCTCCCTCATGGAGATGGGCAAGCGGAAATCGGCCGAAGCCCGCTCGGCGTCCGATCCGCGCCAGTCGGCCTCGCCGCCGCCGGAGGCTGCCGAATACGAACGCAAAGGGCTGGCCGGCTTGGGCTGGAGCCAATACAAGGCCGGCCAACTGAATGAGGCGGCAGCAACCTTCGAGCGTGTGCTGCAAATGCAGCCGCCCGAAGCGCTGGCGGCCGAAGTCGCTTACGCCCGCGGACAGGTCTTGGAAAAGCTCGAACGGTTCGATCCAGCGTTAGCGATCTACGATCTGGTCGTCGAGAAATATCCGAAAACACCGCAACATCCCGATGCGATCTACGCCGCCGCGCGGCTGCGGATGAAATTGCGGCAGAATCGGGAGGCGGCGGCGCTTTACGAAAGATTGGCGCGCGACTGTCCGAAATACGCCAAGCTCGACGCCGTGCTCTACGATTGGGCGTGGACCTTGCGCGAGTTGGGCGAGTTGGCCGAAGCCGATAAAATTTACTGGCGATTGAAAAAGGATTTCCCCAAAAGCCGCTACTGGGCCGATGCCACCTGCCGCCTGGCCCAGCGGGCGTTCGACAACCGGGAACTCCTCCGGGCGAATTCCCTGCTCGATGAACTGCTCGCCGCCAAGCCCGAACCGCCGCTTTCCGAATTCGCCCTCTATCTCCGCGCTCAAATCGAACTGTCCGGCAAGGATTGGAGCAAAATCCGCCTGGCGTTCATGCGGCTGCTCGACGAATTCCCCCAGAGCCATGAGCGGCTGCTCGCCGAATTCTGGATCGCCGAAAGCGATTATCGCGAAAAGAACTACGACGAGGCCGAAAAGCGGCTCGACGGCATCTCGCAGCGGATTCCCGGCCGGCAAGAACCTTGGATGGCCATGATCGCGCTGCGGCGCGCGCAAATTGCGCTCTATCGGAAGAACTGGGACGATGCCTTCACCCTGGCGGCGGGTATTGAAAAGAATTTTCCCGATTTTTGCCAGCAATACGAGGCCGACCTCGTGATCGGCCGCTGTTTGGCCAACCACGCGGAATTCGAGGAGGCGCGTAATGCCTATGGAAAGGTGATCCGCTCGCCGGCCGGCGAAAAAACCGAGACCGCCGCGATGGCCCAATGGCTGATCGGCGAGACGTTCTTCCATCAAAAAAACTACGATGCCGCCCTGCGCGAGTATTTGCGGGTGGATATCTTGTACGCCTATCCCGCTTGGCAAGCCTTGGCCCTCGTCGAAGCCGCCAAGTGCCACGAACTTCTGCGCGATTATAAGCAAGCCGAGCAATGTTATCGGAAAATACTCGACCGCTACGGCAATACCCCTTCCGCAAAAGATGCCAAACAACGAATTCAAGAAGTGACTAAAGAATTGGAAGAAGAAAAGAAGAAACAGGATTTGGAATAACAAAGACCCACTTAGACCTTTCATATCGGAATCCTCCCATGACCGCCACCGTAAAAAGTAAATTCAAAACGCAAGCCATTCTCTCGCTCCTCATGCTGGCGATGTTCGCCTGGCTCATCGATCTGACGAATCGGGCGTTCGCCGACGGGAAGCCGGCCGCATCGTCGGCAACGACTGTTTCCACAACTGCCGAGAATCAAGCGGCCGAAAAAACCGCCTCCGCCTTCAGCATTCCCACGAGCAACGTGCGGAGGATTTTCCAGGAAGCCGGCCCGTTGATGTATGCCATCGCACTCTGCTCCGTGCTGGTGGTCACGTTTTTCCTGGAACGGATAGTCAACCTGCGCCGCAGCCGCGTGATTCCCAAACCGTTCGTCAAACGATTTCTCGGGCAACTCAGGGCCGGCGACCTCGACCGCGAGCAGGCGCTGGAGTTGTGCCGTGAGAATGGCAGTCCCGTCGCGCAAGTTTTCGCCGGGGCGGTGCGAAAATGGGGGCGGCCGAGCGTGGAAGTCGAGCAGGGCGTGATCGACAGCGGCGAACGCGCCACCCAAGGGCTCCGCCGCTACCTCCGCGTTTTCTACGGCGTGGCCACCGTCGGTCCCCTGTTGGGCCTGATGGGCACCGTACTGGGCATGATCAGCACCTTCAACACGATCGCGAGACCCGAAACCCAAGGACGCGCCGAGCTTGCCAGCGGCATCGCCCAGGCGCTGTTGAATACCGCCGGAGGATTGGCCGTCGCCATTCCCGCCTCGATATTGTACGTGTTTTTCGTCAGCCGGGTCGATCGCCTGGTGATCGATATCGACGAACTCGCGCAGCAGGTGGCCAACGCCATCTCGGCCGAAGAGCTTTCCGACCGCGAGAAGAGATCCGGCGCCTCGCGATCCCGCCGCACGAGCAAAACAGAAGCAGCAGCGTAGGTAAATCGTTGGTCTTAGGTCTTAGATATTTGATCTTAGATCTTAGATCTTCACCAAGACCCAAGACCATTTCATCCCGCATTCTTCCTCCCATGCCTCTTAAAACCCATCTCGACGACGAACCGACGCTTAACTTGACGGCGATGCTCGACATCATGTTCTTGCTGATCATCTTTTTCATGCTTGGCACGCGTTTTGTCGATGACGAGCGGAAGATCGGCCTGCGCGTGCCGGAGGTTATCGACCGCGGCGCGCTCACGCCCGCTCCCGCCAGGCGCACGGTGAACGTTTATCGCGATGGGGCCATCACGCTCGATCAAACGCAAGTCACGCTTCCCGAGCTGGTTGACAAGTTGAAGTCCGCGCGCCGCCAATACAACGAGCTCGGCGTGCTCGTCCGCGGCGATGGTGACGACAAATACCAGCGAATCGTCTCGGTGCTGAATGCCTGCAAGCAGGCCGGCATCCAAAATCTCGGCATTGCCGTCCGCCCGATGCCGGCAAATCAAAAACGGGAGTGAAAATATGAAGCTATTCATTTAAGGATCCAGTCCCTTCTCGACTGAGCTCCGTAGCGCAACTAAAAGCAAGACCCCAGCCCCACCTCCCAAGTCCCAAACGATGAACCTCCAATTCCTCGAGCGAATCCTGCATTTCCTCGCCGGCGTCGGCTGGGTGATGGGCATGGTTTGGCTGGGACTTTGCGTATTCAGCGTGGGGCTGTTGATTCTGATGTACACCCGTTGGGGACAATCCCATCCCTTGGAAAAATGCATGGGCCTTTCACTGCTTGCGCATGGGTTACTCCTCGGTTACGCCACGACGATTTCCTTGGCAGCGGCGCCCCTTCCGCCGGGCGAACCCGCTTTTCAAGTCGCCCTCGTGGAAGGCGACGCCGAGGAAAACGCTGTGCCTGCTTCAACAGTTTCGAGCGGCGAGAGTTTGACGAAAACCGATCAACCTTGGGAAGTTTTGCAGCACGAAGCCGCCGCTCAACCCGCGCCGGCGAAACTCGAACGTCAAAAGACCGACTCGCCGCCCCCCGAGCGGATCGTGCATGTGGACGTCGATAAACTGCCGGGCGATCCCGCTTTGGAAAAAACGGCCGTTTCCAAAATCGCTGCGCCCGAACCGAAGATGACGGATTTCGATGAGCCGCTGACTCCCGACGTGCCTGCCGAACTCGTGGCGCCGCCGTTGGAAGCTCCCCCGGCACAAAACCGCGAGCCATCCGAGCCGGCGTCGATCACAGCACTTCCACAATCGCCCGTTTCGAATCCCTTTCGTGCTGGAGAATCATCTCCGGAACCGACGAGATCGTCTGTAAGCGACATTCCCCGCGAGCTTTTGCAGCCGATGGTCTCCCCGCCGCGCATCGGTTCGCCGGCAATGCCCGAGCCGGGTGATTCGCTGGGTGACGCAACATTTTCCAATGAGCCGGGGGGACGTCCGGCTCGGGCGAATGCCGCCTCCGAAATTCCCGAAATGTATAAACTCCGCGTCATGCCCAACCGTTCCGACGTCACCCGGCATCACGGCGGTTCGCCGGAAACCGAAAAAGCCGTCCAGGCCGCGCTTAAATGGCTTGCAGACAATCAAGCCGCCGACGGCCGCTGGAAGGCGGGCGAACACGGCGCGGGCCGCGATGAAAACGTGCTCGGGCACGCGCGCCAGAACGCCGGCAGCGAAGCCGACACCGGCGTCACCGGCCTAGCCTTGCTCGCGTTCCTTGCCGCCGGCAACACGCATCAACAAGGGGAGTACAAAGACAACATCCGCCACGGATTGGAATTTCTGCTCCGCAGCCAAGCCCGCGACGGCAATCTCGGCGGCAGCGCGGCCATTTACGAGTTCATGTATTGCCATGCCATGGCGACCTGCGCCCTGAGCGAAGTGTTCGGCATGACCCATGAGGAACGGCTCCGCGAACCGGTGCAGGCGCGATTCGCTACACCATCGCCGCGCAGGATCCTAAAGGCGGCGGGTGGCGGTATCGGCCCGGCGATCCCGGCGATACCAGCCAACTTGGCTGGCAGTTGATGGCACTGAAAAGCGCGGATTTGGCCGGCATTCCCATGCCCGAGACGACCCGCCGCGGAATCGTCCGCTTCCTGCAAAGCGTCTCCTCGGGAAAGCAAGGCGGATTGGCATCTTATCGAACGGGCGAAAAGGTCTCGCATTCGATGACCGCCGAGGCCCTCGCCTGTTGGCAGTTCCTGGGCCTTTCCCGCAGCCATCCGGCATGCAATGAAGCCGGTGATTTTCTCTTGACGGAGTTGCCCGGCCAAGGCAGCAAACCCAATGAATATTATTGGTATTATGGCACGCTGGCCACGTACCAATTGCAGGGCGATTATTGGCGCAAGTGGAACGCAGCCCTGCAAAAAACGCTTCTCGACAGTCAAATAAAGGATGGCCCCCTTGCAGGCTCTTGGGCCACCGACACCGTCTGGGGCGGCTACGGCGGCCGCATCTACACTACGGCCATTGCTGCGCTGTCATTGGAAATCTATTATCGTTTCTTGCCACTTTATGCAGAATAATCAAAAAGACGGCAAAATCAAGATATTATGGAGGATGGAAAGACATCCAAAAGAAGTATCAAAATTTACATTTCTTGAATTTCAGATCTTTATTCCTCATTTTCCAGCGGCTTTTCGGTCCATTTGACAGTGATGGATTTACGAGTAAAATAAAGGCTGATATTCGTAACTTCTTGCCGTTACGCAAGTTAATTTATGTGGGGTGGTTTTGAATCAACTAACACCTCTTTCTCCTTGATGTTGTTTGGAACGGCGGTTTCATCCACCTTTCGAGGTAGAACATCTGCCTATGTTGACATTATTTGGGATTTTGGATTTCGGCACCACTGAACTTATGGTGATCGGTCTGATTGCGGTAATGCTTTTCGGGAAAAATCTGCCCGAAGTGGGCCGGTCGTTAGGCAAACAACTTGGCACATTGCGCAAAGGAATACGCGGGATTGAAGAGGAAATCCGCTCGACCACGGGCGGGCTGGGCATTCCCACCACTCGATTCACTTCGGCCCTCTCCACTTTGGATTCGCTTACCAAAACCACCACTACCACCCCGTCAACTTCTTCCGTCCGAAGCACGGTCGTTGAAACTGTCTCCGACCTGGAAGAACCAACCGCGCCGAAATTCGAGCCTCCGCCAGCCTGATCGAGGTTGATTTCCCGTTGTCTCCCCGGAGTCCCCCTCCTTTCCAAGGTTTGCGGAACGATTAGAATATAATGAGTATTGAAGGGCGGCTAGCTCAGTTGGTTAGAGCGCCATGCTCACACCGTGGAGGTCGCACGTTCGAGCCGTGTGCCGCCCATTCCACTAAACCCTTGCTGAATCTTGGTTTAAGATATCTGCCGACAGTCGGCGGTGCGGCCTGAAGTCAACGATTAA
>CAVQKP010000006.1:0-328940 GCA_963713065.1 Pirellulales bacterium
GTCCTAGTCCAGCGACATGCGACAACCCACGAGACGAAGAATCGAACCCCGCTAGATGGGAATGAAAATGAGCGTAAAATGATTTTCGTGCGGCGGCTTCATTTCGACGAGGCTGAAATCCGCGTTGTTCCTTGAAAATTCACAGAGAAAATGGCTTGCTCGCCAATGCGAGCGCACTCATCGAGCGCAGTCGCTGCTTGGCAAAGCATTTTGCCTATGCCACGCGGCGAAGCCTGATGAGCGGAAGATGCCTTCGATCTTCGAGAAAGGATACGTCGAGTTCGATTCGAACACCCGGTCTCCCTTTGACCAAGGTCTGCGGCGCAGCGCACGGAGAGGCGCGAGGCCAAGCGGCGCGAGCCTCGAATCGGGGGCTGCGGTTCTCGGCAAGCAAGTATTCGATGACCTTGGCCAATTCCTTGTTGGTAAAGCGGACGATCAAAATCAACAGGGGATGCATGAAGCGGGTCATTGCGATAAAATGCTTTAACTTGTTGACTACAATCGAGATGACAACGTTTTGAGACCGCACTAAAATCCCGGAAAACGGGCGTCGCAAAACGACTTCCTTCTATCGTAGTTGTGCTTTCCGCAAATGCGACTATTTGGAAAATTGGTGCAATTCGCAATTCGCGACGCTTTCCGTGCAATTCGATGAAAGTAGTCTTACACCACTGGAAGCACCGCGAAGAATTCTCGTCTCCGTAACTCTTTCCCAGATAAAGCTTTAGAGAAACTCACCCTCGGTCTACGGAACCGAAGGTTACAGGTTCGAGCCCTGTGGGGTGTATTTTGCATTTCTTAGATGACCTGTCGTCGCAAGATCCTTTTCGTGACAAGGATATAGGTCGCGTAACTCTTAACGGGGCAAAGCCTTGTGAAACGTGATCTCCGGGGGGTGTCTATCCTCTTTTCGGGTGGCTTTCGTTGCAAAAAGTGACATATACCATATGTTTTCAGCGCAAATTCGATGGCACCAATATGGGCACCTTTTAGTAAGCTCGGCACCACTGTCGGCACCCTTTAGAGTGGCAAAATGGCAAAAAACGACGTGCGCATCCACTTCATGCCTGGTAGCCAACCTATACGAGTATGAGCCTGTGGCAGAAGCTTTGCCGGTGTGGACTGAAAAGAAATCGATGTTATCGCTTGTCAAATGCAAACTGCTTAGGTGTATTGCACCGACGCCGGTTCTGGTGACGTAATTTGTATCCGCAAAAACACGAAGATCGAACGTGCTTGAAAAAACCAACGAATGGATGATAATAAGCCGTTGTCTCTGGTTCAAAAAGTACCTTCCTTTTCAAATTTAGTCTTGATAGTTAATGTAATTGCTAGTCATGGGCAGAAAGAGGGACAATTTGTTAAGTGATGCTGCAAAATCACCTGAAACGAGTCGCATTTCAAGTCCGGTCGCTACGGGTGGAGCGGGTACGTTTTTCGAGCAGCATGTCGATGCCTATTGGCTTGCCCAACTCCTAGTGAGATGTATTCCACCGATTTTGATCGATTGTTCGGTGGAGGAAGTTCACTTGCAAACCGACATCTGGGTTGGCACACTGACGACTTCCTAATTGTGGGACAAAATGGCTCAGGCGAGAGGCGAAAATTGGCAGGCCAAGTCAAGCGGACCTTTACCATAAGCGCAAGTGACGAGGATTGTAAAAACACAATTCAGGATTTTTGGAAGGACTTTTGAATTCGCGGCTTTTCTGGCGAATCTGGATCGATTCTCAATCGTGACACTCCGTGGTACAAATACACTTTTAGAGCACTTCTCAGCGCTGCTGGATAGTTCTCGGGTTGTACGTGACGGAAGAGAATTTGAACGCCGTCTGGAGACTCCCGGATTCCTAAGTAGGTCGGCTATCCGGTACTGCGAAGAACTTCAGGCCATCGTAAAGGGGATTGAGGGAAGAGATGTATCTGCCGGCGAAATCTGGCCATTTCTTCGCGTCATTCATGTTTTGAGCTTGGACCTAAATACTCCAACCGGGCAAACAGAGGCGATGATCAAGTCCCTCCTCGCTTACACGACTTCTGAACAAGATGCCCTTGGCGCCGCTGAAACAACATGGAATGCGTTACTCCAGAAAATCGGCGAAGGAATGCCGACTGCAAGCAGTTTTCGACGGGATGATCTGCCAGAAATACTGCGAAACCGGCATTCGACAGTAAGTGACACTGAACAGCAGGTTCTGCGGGCGTTACGCGACCATTCAGAACTCATCGTAAATGGAATTCGCTCCTCCATTGGGGCAAATAACCTGCATTTGAGCCGTGTTTCCGCTGTGCAACAAGTCCTTCACCAGATGGAATCGACGCAAGTGGTCCTGATTACAGGACTCGCAGGCAGTGGCAAGTCGGGGATCGCGAAGGATGCGATCGAAATTCTTACTGCTGATCACTTCGTGTTTTCCTTCCGCGCCGAAGAATTTGCAGTACCCCATCTGGACGAGGTGTTCAGAAATAGCCGTATCCCAGCGAGTGCTACCGAACTGGGCACCGTTTTGGCTGGCCAGGGAAGAAAGGTCCTGCTTGTTGAGAGCGTCGAACGTCTGCTAGAAAAATCAACACGGGACGCGTTCTTTGATTTATTGACGCTCGTCGCCAAAGACAAAAGTTGGCGGCTGTTGCTGACGTGCCGCGACTATTCATCTGACCTTGTTCGAACTTCTTTTCTGGAGGCGAGGAGCATCGGCCACTCGTCTGTCGTGGTTCCACCTCTTTCCGACGAGGAGTTGGAGGAGACGAAGACCTCCTATCCGATACTGGAGTTGCCTTTTACAAATGCCTCGTTGCGAAGACTGTTAAGCAATCCCTATTTTCTCGATATGGCCCTTCGCATTCAGTGGTCGGCGGAACGCCCACTGCCGCAAAGCGAAAGAGATTTGCGGCTTCGTTTTTGGCAGGACATTGTGCGGAATGACAGCGCTAACGTAGGCGGAATGCCCCGCCGCCGCGAGGAAGCGTTTCTGCAAATCGCATTGCAGTGCGCTCGAGCGCTCAATATGTACGCACCTTGCGGCGATCTTGATCCTGCGGTTATCGAGGCGTTCAGACGAGATTCTCTAATACTATCGCCCCAGGGAAATGAAACGCTTGTCGCCGCTGCCCATGATGTTCTCGAAGACTGGGCCATCATCCAATGGATTGACCGACAGCACGCACTCCATAATGGATCGGTTAAAGAATTGTCCGCCGCGCTGGGGACATGCCCCGCGATTCGGCGGACCTATCGTAAATGGTTGACTGAACTCTTAGAGTCAAATCCGGATGCCGCGGACCTTTTGTTTGAAAGTGTTCTGAAGGAGGCCGAAATCACGGCGCAGTTTCGCGATGACACCCTCGTCTCGTTACTTCGATCCGATGCCTCACCTGTGTTCTTAGAAAGACATGCAGCAGAGCTCTTTCAGGACAATAAAGCACTTCTCACACGAGTGATTCACCTGGTGCGCGTAGCATGCGTAACCACGCCCAGTTGGCTGAGAACGGTATCATCCAATTCATTTCTGTTCAACATACCCGATGGACCAGCATGGGCGTGCGTTTTAACCCTGGTAAGAAATCATCTTGGAGAGTTTACGCCGCAGGAGTATCTCCTGCTGTTGGGCTTCATCGATGATTGGGGGCAGAGTGTTTCGTGGCACACTCCCTATCCGGCGGGAGCGGAGGCTGTTGCGGCGATAGGCCACTGGTTACTGCACCGTTTTGATGATTATAGATCGGACGACGAGCGACACGCGGGTATTGAAACTGCTTGCCAAGATTCCCAATGCTGACCGAGACAGTTTCGCCGCCATCTTCCAGAGTACGGCAGAGCCCAGAACACGGGACCAGTTGAAAGAGGACTTGGAGGAGGTGGTCTTTGAAGAAATTGATGGCATGGCAGTGGCTCGCGACCTTCCCGAGGTGTTTGCAGCCGCCGCAACCAATTATCTCCTGTGCTCTGAAGATGATTTACGAAAGGGTCGAGATTTCGGTGGCTCCTTGGAAATGGAAGTTCTTTTTGGCATCAAGCATAACAGAAGTTTTGGTTTCTTCCCGCCGATGCGTACCGCGGATCATTTCTCCATCTCCTGCACTATCATCCTCACATAGGCATCAGATTCATCCTCAACGTGTTTAACCATAGTGCTGAGTGGTATGCGCGGCCACGAATACAGATGCAGTATGTCGAACCGCCTTTTCAAATAAAGCTGAGGTTCTCGTCGGAACTATTCCAAGATCAGTGGTGCAATGGCAGGCTTTGGAACCTATATCGGGGCACTTCGGTAGGCCCGTACTCGCTTCAATCGCTCCTGATGGCCTTGGAACGCTGGCTATTAGGATTTGCCGAGGCAAGTCCGGGGGACTTGGATGCTGTTCTTTTGAGTTTGCTACGGCAGAGCACTCAGCGGCAATAACGGCAGTTGTGGCGAGTGTCGCAACTGCTTATCCGCATTTGTCTGGCGAAACGCTCTTGGTTCTTTTGCAGTCTCCAATTTGTATCATGCTGGATCGCCAGCGGCTCGTGGCCGAGTGCCAGGCAATGTCAGGCATGCTGAATGCGATGCCAAATTTGGATTCGCGGAACATTGTTTACGACAATGAACGAAAGGACGCAGACGCCCTTCCTCACCGCCGCCACGATCTTGAATTCGCAATAGCCAATTTGCAGTTTGGTCCTCTAGCTGGATATGTGCACGAGATTATCGATAAATATCGGGCAGAAATGCCGCCGACTGAAGAGCAAACTGAAGATCATCGATTGTGGCGGCTCGCGCTGCATCGGATGGACATGCGGCAGTACGTCGTCGCCAAGGAAGAAGCACAGCCGGCAGAAGATGATGATAACGAATCGGCTGTGGATAAACATAAATACGTGCGGCTCGATTTGAAGATTACCGAGCCAGACCTTAATTCTACTGCGCACGATTGATATTGCGTAAATCGGTGAATTTGGCGAAAATGTCGCGATCCGATACGGAGGACTCGGCATGGACGCCAACCAGATTCGCCAGTTGAAACCGATGTTGACACGTTATTTGCGGCAGTTCGACGACTGTTTTACTCGTTGCGAGACGCGCGAGCATTTCTCGACCTATGTTGAGGGGCAGTTGTCCGACTTGGGCGAGAAGAGCTGCGAGCCGATCGCCCTGGCGGCGGGGATTCCGCCGCGAAACTTGCAGGAGTTCTTGTCCCGTTACAAGTGGGAGGAAGATCGCGCGAAACCGTTTGCAGGAGATCGTCGTCCGCGATCACGGCGGGCCGAACTCGGTGGGCATCCTCGACGAAACCAGTGACGTGAAGAAAGGCGACAAGACTCCGGGAGTGAAGCGGCAATGGTGCGGCACTCGCGGCAAGACCGAGAATTGCATCGTGACCGTGCATCTGGCCTACGCTCAAGGCGACTTCCACTGTCTGCTGGATGGCGACTTGTTTCTGCCGCAGGATTGGTCGGACGACCGTGAGCGTTGTCGTGCGGCGGGCATTCCCGACATGGTCGTGTATCGACCGAAATGGAGAATTGCGTTGGAGCTTTTCGACCGCGCCCGCGACAACGGTGTGACGTTCCACTGGCTGACGTTCGACGAAGGATACGGCGGAAAACCGGCGTTTTTGCGGGAGTTGCAGGGCCGCAAGCAGCGTTTTGTGGCCGAGGTGCCGACGACGTTTACCGCCTGGATTCGCGCCGCCGCGCGTCACAAAGCGGCCCTTTCGGAAGGCCCGCGGACGCGGCCGCAAGACACCCCGGATCGTGGCGGGCAGCCAGCCCGCCAAGAGCGTCGAACAGTTGCTGTGGTGGCATCCGGCACTGAAGAAGCAAACGTGGCGGCGCTTCCGCGTCAAGGACGGCGAGAAGGGGCCGATGGTGTGGGAGGTGAAGCACGCGCGGATCACGGTCCCGGACGAGAACGGCCTGCCCGGCAAGCGGCTGCACTTGGTGGTGGCCCGCAACGTTCTGGATCCGACGGAGATCAAGTTCTTCGTCAGCAACGCGCCGCCGAAGACGAAGGTGCAAACCTTGTTGCTGGTGGCGTTCTCGCGTTGGCGAGTGGAGCGGTGCTTCGAGGACGGGAAACAGGAGGTCGGGCTGGACCAGTGGGAGGGCCGTCACTGGCTGGGATTGAAACGGCACTTGATCCTGACTTCGGTGAGTTACTTGTTCCTGGCCCGTGTCCGCGAGCAACTGCGGGAAAAAAAATCCGGACCTGACCGTGTGCCAGGTGCATATGGCCGTGGGATCGCTGGTGCCAAGTTGGTGGCTTAGCGGCCGCGCCGGCCGCCGCGTTGATCGAGGCGACGGCAGGGAGAATCCAACACTGGCAACAACGAATCGCCGCAGCCCGGCGGTGCCACATCAAGCGAACACGCAGAAAACTACGGCAAATTGGCATTTATCTGAAAGACCTTGTTCGTTGTAAATGGCCGTGACCCTGCGAGGTCGAATTAAGAAGATGGTCGATGAGTCGGCCACACAACACGAGGCGCTCAACAGCAGGTTAGGCTTGAACGTGTGGGGATTAAAAGTTTTTCGGAAGGAAGAAAACCTAGTCGACGCCAGTGGCCAATGGCGGACCAAACTAGATGAGGCGCTGCGATTGAGTGATCAAGCCCCTATTGACGAAGACGAGGCACAACTTGGAAGGGGCGGACCAGAGCTAGTGGCTGCCGTGTGCGTTCGCGACCACTGGGATGAATTGAAAGATGATGAAAGGACTTGGTGTGTAGATCGCGTCTGCGCCGAGGTCGAGCGAGAGAGAAGTCAGTGGTCTCAAATGGCGCGACTGCAACGGAATAGTATGTCCGCAGATCGAGCTTGCGCGTGGGTTGTTCCGTTGCTCCTCGGTAAAATTCTCGATGAACGCCAATTGGCTCGCGTTCAGCACGCGCTTGTGGTGGCGGTGACGCACGCAATTAACGAGGTTCGCTGGTATGCCGCCTGGGGAATTGGAATCAACCTGTGGACGATTGATCGTGAGCTTACATTGCGTTGCGTGAATGCCTTAGCCCTTGAGGCGACGCTTGTGCAACAGTCGTACGATGTTGAATGTGAGCCCCGTTTGGCGAACAGAGAGAATTAGGCGAAATTGAGAGGGAAATGGCGTTTCTGGTCCGTCAGCGTTTTCTTGGAAATAACATACCGAATAACGCCTACGAGCGATTGGACGCTTCTAGGTGGATTGGCGCGGACGCGAATGGGAAAATCCTGGCTATCTTAGGGCAAGCGCCGACAGAAGGCATTTCGGCAGTGGCATTCCAGAACCTTTCGAACATTCTGGTAGCTTGGTGGGATCAGGACGCCGACCAACATAGTTCACGTTCAAAGGAGCGGAATCACGATACGGAATCCGCGTTAACTAGCATTCTTGAATCTTTTGTGCTAAAGACATCTTTGGCAGACGCCACAAGTATTCTCAAACCTATTGTGGACGCCATTGATCGTCATCCGCGGAAAGTTCATTGGTTAATCCAAGGAATAATCTGTATTGAGGATCGGAATCCTAATACAGAGCAGTTTTGGGCCATTTGGGAGTTGTTTTCCGAGAAAGTAAGAAAAGCGAAATGGCTCCAGTACATTGATGCCGAACACGCTATTGGAAGCGAAGTCATGTCTGCCATTTTTCTCACGTTGTATTGGAAGGAGGGTGTCCGCCATTGGCGGAGCTTAGAAGGAAACGCATGGCGCGTTCATAAACTTTTTGACGACCTACCGGCAGCATCAATAGTCTTGGATGATTATTTGCGATTCCTTTACCATATCGGCGAGCAGTCACTTCCCGACACATTTATACGCATAGCGAAACGCTTTCGGGTTGGAAAGCCCAGTGAAATGTTGAGAAGAGAAAATACGGTTTTCATGCTGGAGGTTCTTCTTCGGAGATATGTCTATGGAAGGCCGTTGGAGATGAAGCAACAGAAGGATTTGAGGGAGGCTATCTTATTCTTGCTTGATTTGCTGGTTGAAAATGGCTCTTCAGCAGCATTTAGGATGCGCGATGATTTCGTTACACCAGTGGCGAGTGCCTGATTGTAAGTCGACGCCAAAACACAAACGCTGGGCATTTTGTGTAAATGTTCGCAGGCGGCAACGGATTTTGCACGAGTTGATTCTGATCGTTTGCTTCTTATGAGCCTGAGACTTATCCTCATCGCAGGTTAACGTGCTTCGGTCACATCGACCGATGCACCCAGCCGTTCTGGAATAAAGGTTTATTGAATCAATTAAGTTGCACTTTCCACGCCGTTTTGCTTAGGTATTTGCCAATGCCAAAATCTGGGCCTTAACATTATGTGGCAGATTGCCCCAAATTGAATTTAGTTGGTTTAATTCGGTTTTTGTCACATTTGGGGCTATAATCTTATTGTCGCTAATTTCCTACTGCTGGCGGCGCCGGCAGCAGTTCAATCGCAGATGACTGGTCGTCCAAATTGATGTGCGTGTAAATGCCCATCGTCAGCCGAATGTCCGAATGGCGGGCGAGCGATTGTGCCCGCCGCGGCGAAACGCCCGACCGCTCGAGATTGGTGATGAACGTGTGGCGGTTGGAATGGAAGTCGGCGAAGAGGCCAGCATCGTTTTGGTATTTCAAAAAGTCCGCCTTTTCTCGCTCGGCTTTCTCATTTTTCGATTTGGATTCTTTGATCCATTTTTTGCGGGCGGACTTGAGATCGTCTTCCATCATCTCGGACGTCCGCCGTTGCACGCCGCCGGGAACCCGCGTCAAATAGCGCGGGTAGAATTGCTTCGATAATTTGGAGCGTTTAGGACCGCCGACGCCACCAGACCAAGCCGCCGATGGAGGCGGTGAGCAGGAGGGCGAGGGTGGAGGGCTCGGGAACCGTCTCAAGATCAAGAGATATTCTACCATAATATCTTGGTTCGTCAGTGATTGCTATTGAGTTAGCCCTTAAAAGATAATCGGCCACTGGAAGCGTTACCTGAAATTCGACTGGTGTCGTCAGATAAGTGCCGCCGTCTAATAAGTCTAATTTACCGTCTCGACCAAATCCTGGCTTTGAGAAGATCCACTGAGAATGTGTCAAGTCGTACAAGTCGAGTTTTCCAAGCATGTATAAGTCATAACTAAGGGTGCAACGAAAGACCTGCGGATTGTCAATCACCGAGAAAGCGACAGAACAAAGGGATGATGCTTGGCAGCCACCTGGGACTCCATAGGCATACTCATCGACAATTATCCTAGTTGTCGAAATGTCCGAAGTCTGATTTGCCGTAGCATATCCTGGGAATGATGGTGCACCACTGCCTAAAGTAAAAGACTCATGGAAATAACCAAATTCTGTCGTTTCTGCAGATTGAGCTTGAAAAGTTCCATCTACACTATTAACAACATAAATCGCAACGGATCTCGTTGCTGACTGCAGTACGACAGCAGCCCTTGTGTTTGAACAAATTCCCAAAACCACAGCTAGTAAACCAATTCCAATAATCAAGCGTTTCATCGTAAAGTCTCCCGTCGTTGAAAAGTGCGCGGACTTACGCGAAAAATATAAGGAAAACACCTAGAAAGAAATCTGCCCGATATGTCTAGGTAGCGTACCGCTGCCTCACTGGATGGGCCTCGAAAAGAAATAGAGAATACCGTCAATATAGCGAACCCCTCGGCAATTGCAAGTAATCCCCCCATAATATCATGGTTTTATGCATTACCCCCCCCAAAAAATTGATAAAGCTACTCTTTGCCGCCGTTTTCCTTGCCCTGGCTGTCATCATCCAAGCCCAGGATCAGCCCGAGGCCACTCG
Organism: Pirellulales bacterium; assembly: GCA_963713065.1. Lineage (GTDB taxonomy): Bacteria > Planctomycetota > Planctomycetia > Pirellulales > Thermoguttaceae > JADLEL01. The sequence continues at coordinate 9,749 of CAVQKP010000006.1, forward strand.
ATTCCCGGCGTGGTGACGAAACGGAAGTACGCCGCCCCATGCTTTCGAAAGCGTTGGGCCAGATTGCGGGCATGTTTCGTGTCCGGCACGCAGGCCCGGCCCGCCCAAAGCACGTCGTTCCGTGCCGCCGCCAGTGCCCGCTGAAACCCGCTGGCGCTCATCGTCTCGCGCCGATGGATCACGGCAAACAATTCCCGCAACGCGCGCCGCAAACGCGCGCCATAGGCCTGATCCTTTCGGCCGGGCAGCGTCAGCAAGAACTTCACATCGCGAATCAGGTGCGCCAAGCAGAACTGCACTCGCACGTCGAACTCGCGCATGTATTTGCGGTAGGCGCTGAAGTAATCGCAGCGCGCGAGACCTGCACGCCGACCACGTCCCGCAGGAACTTGCGGATGGTCGAGAACGAGGCGTGGCCGACGCCCTTCAAGTAGGCCACCAGCGCCGTCAGCCGGGGGCCGAACAAGCCTGCCGCCTTGACCGCCTCGGGCAGCGCGGCGCTGTGCTACTTGCGACAATGAGGGCACCAGTATCCCGGCGCGGTGTTCCGTAACCACGGTCGGCGCGGCGGCGATCTCCACCTGTTGCAAAACCTCCGCCGGACGCTCGAACGGCCGCAGTTTGCCGCCGCAATCGGGACAGCGGTCGAGCGCGTAAGACACCACCTTGTCGATGGCTTCGGGCGAAAAGTCGCGCGCAGGTGTTGCTCATGGCCGGGCTGCCCGCCCCGCCGGCGGCGCTGACCGTCCTTGCGCGGCGGCGTGGGCGGCTTGACCAAATCACTGGAAGGCGGCTTGGAAGAATTCGAGGAGTTCTTTTTCGCCTTCGCCAACTCCGCCTCCAACGCGGCGATCCGCTCCAACAGCGGTGCAGTGGCCTTCGCCACCGCCGCCTCAATCATCGCGTCAACTTCCTCGCGCGTAAATAGTCTCGCCATGCCTCCTTCATAGCCGATTTACTTCAATCCTCCAATATCAGTTTCACACCCCGTGAACGGTTACAAACTTTTATTACGGCGCTTTGAGATGGAATCGAGGAAAAAAATAGCAGGCATGCCTCTACTTGCTTGTAATCTTGAGTTCGGCGCCCGTTAGGTTGTCGGACTCGGCCTTGAGCGTGATGGGATTCGGCTGGCCGGGCTTGGCGCGGACGATCACCAGGCACATGCCGTTGAAGGCGCTCCGCTGTATGGCCTGGAAGGGCTCGTGGCTGGCGGCGTCGCCGTTGCCGACGGAGACGATTTCGCCCGGCCCCTCGATTTCGAATTTTACGAGGTTGTGGGTCCGCGGAACCAAAAGGCCGTCCTTGTCGGCAACGGTTACGGTGACGAACGCCAGGTCTTGGCCGTCGCCGCGGATTTCGCGGCGGTCGGCGGAGAGCAGGAGTTTGACCGGCTCTCCGGTGGTCTTCATCACGTCTTCCGCCCAGGGCTTGCCTTCACGATACGCCACGGCCTTGAGTTCGCCGGGCTGATAGATCACGTCGTCCCATCGCAGCCGATACTCGAAATTCCCCTTTTTTTCTTTCCCAGCGATTTGCCGTTGAGGAACAATTCGGCCTCGTCGCCGGAGGTATAGACATGCACCGGCGTGACTTTGCCGATGCGTTCGAGCCAGTTCCAATGCGGCAGGACGTGCGCCATCGGCAGATCGGGCCGCCAACGCGCCTGATAGAGGTAAAAGCGGTCCTTCTTGAAACCGCAGAGATCGACGATGCCGAAATAGCTGCTGGCCGAGGGCACTTTCAGCTTGCCGAACGCATCGAGCTCCTTCTTCATCGCCGCGCGTTTTTCGGGATCGGAGAAGTTCAGCAGGTTGGTGGCGTCGGAATTGTACGGCGTCGGCTCGCCGAGATAGTCGAAGCCGGTCCAGACGAATTCTCCCATGAAGGCCGGGTTTCGGTCGAGCGCGGCGAATTCCTCGTCGGGGGATTGCGCCCAGCCGGGATAATCGACGTCGTAGGATGAAACCTGAAAATTCACCTCCGACTCGCTCCCTTTTTCGGCGGGAAAAAGTATTCGCCGCGCGAACTGACGCAGGAGGAAGATTCCGAGGAGTACATCGGTTTATTTTCATTTCCCGGATGAGCCAACGCCCGTGCGAAGGAGCCGGTGTTGTAATTCAAGCCGAAAACGTCCACGCCGGCCTGGAAACCGTTTACTGCCGCATCGGCGTTGTTGCAACCGGCGGTGACGGGCCGCGTCGCATCCTCGGCATGGACAATGTCGCGAAGCATCTTCGAGAACCGCGGGCCGTTTTGCTCGAAAATCTCATTGCCGATGCTCCACATGATCACGCTCGGATGATTCCGCTCGCGGCGGACCATCGCCCGTAGATCCTGCTCGTGCCATCCGGCGAACAGGCGGCTGTAGTCGTTGGCGGTCTTGCCGGATTGCCAGCAATCAAAGGCCTCGACCATGACTACGAAACCCATGCGGTCGGCCAGCTCGAGCAGTTCCGGGGCGGGCGGATTGTGCGAGGTGCGCAGTGCGTTGCAGCCCATCTCTTTGAGGATTTCGAGTTGCCGCTCCAACGCGCGAAAGTTGAACGCGGCGCCTAAAGCGCCGAGATCGTGATGATTGCAGGTGCCTTGCAATGGCACGCGGCGGCCGTTCAGCTTAAAACCGTCGCGCGGCGTGAATTCGATGGTGCGGAAGCCAAAGGGCTGGTCGTAGCTATCGACCACTTCGCCATCCACCGTGACGGCGGTTCGGGCGAGATAGCGGTTCGGTTTATCGAGATCCCAAAGAGCAGGCTGCTGAACGGTTGCGTTCAGGTCGATCGTCGCCGTTCCTCCCCCGGCAATTTGCTTTTCCACCGCGGCGGTGGAAGCGGCTTTCCTTCCCGTCTTGCCCGCGGGCGTTAATTCGTATATGTCCGACTGCACGGAGGCAGTGATCGCCTTTTCCGTCTGATTGTCCACGGCCACCGCCAATTTCACGTCCCCCTTTTCGGCGGTAATCGAGGGTGTGGTGACGTACGCGCCCCACTGGCCCACATGCACGGGCGATGTCTTCACGAGCCATACGTTGCGGTAAATGCCCGCCCCGGGATACCAGCGGGAGCCCCAATGCACGGTATCGAGTTGCACGGCGAGCGTGTTTTCCCGGCCGAACTTGAGCAATGGCGTCAACTCCAGCCGGAAGGCATTGTAGCCGTAAGGCCACGTGCCGACATATTCGCCGTTCAGCCACACCTTGGCGTTGGCCATCGCACCGTCGAAATCGATGAACACCCGTTTGCCTTGATCGGCGGCGGGAACGGTGAAATGTTTGCGATACCAACCGATGCCTCTCCAGGGCAGCTTTCCCGTATCGCCGGGCAGCTCGTCGCGGAAGGGGCCTTCGATTCCCCAATCATGCGGAACATTCAACTTCCGCCAAGCCGAGTCGTCGAAATCGATGGCCCCGGGCGACTTCCCCAGGGGCGATTCCAAACGGCGATTAAGTATCGGTTTTTGATCGGCGTCGAAGAGCCTGATTTCGCGGATGCTGGCCCATTTTCCTTTCGGCAAGGCGGTGGTCCACACGCGGATATGCCGTACCGTTGCCGTGAGCGGCAGCAACTTGGGCCCGTTCAAAGAACTCCCGTCCGCCAAGGATCTCCAATTCTTGCCATCCTCGCTCCCCTCGATGACGCATTGGTAGGTCAGATCGGGAAACTCCCAATCGACTTCGATGCCGCCAAGTTTCATCTCGCGGCCCAAGTCGAGCGCCAGCCACTGCTTCACCGCGCCGTTTTCGGCACACCAGCGAGAACCGCGGTCATCGTCAAAAGCGTTTTGTGCAAGGTTGCCTTTGTCGGTTTCTTCGCTCGAGGCGCTCGCGGAAATGCTCCAGCCCCCCTGACCTCCCGGCTCGGGCCTGGTGGAACCATCGGGCATCGGGCCGAAACGCTCGAATCGCCAGTCGCTGTTGAACGATTCTCGCGAGCGAATCGCGGATTCCGCTCCTACGGCGAAATCAGTAAGCAATAGGCCGCATGTCAAGATCAAGACGAATCGAGCGATACTCATTTCCAAGTTTCCTTCTCATCGATTTTTTGCATATCCCCACGGGTTTGCCGCGAAATTCCCGCTGTTAAAATTGAAATGCAACTGCAAGGAACAACGGATCTAAATAATGTCCTAAACGCCGTAATATGCCTGATTCCAGCGGATTCGGTCCTTCCACGACCCCAATCGCGTTTCCGAGTCGATGCAAAGATATTCGATGCCGACCATTTCCGCCAGATCCTCGATCGTTTCGCTCGTTAGTGCCTGGCTAAGGACGGTGTGATGCGGACCGCCGGCGAGGATCCACGCTGCCGCGGAGGTTTTCAGGTTGGGACGCGGCGACCAGAACGCCCGGGCGACAGGCAACTTCGGCAGTGGATGGTCCGCCTCGACGACATCGACCTCGTTCACCAAGATTCGAAAACGGTCGCCAAGGTCGATCATCGCCGCATTGACCGCGGGACCTGGCGGCGCGGTGAACACCAACCGCACCGGATCGGACTTGCCGCCGATGCCCAAGGGGTGGATTTCACAGGAGGGGCGGCTCGGGGCCAGTGAGGGGCATATCTCCAGCATGTGCGCACCGAGCACTTTGGGGCTCAGCGGGTGGAGGTGATAGGTGTAATCTTCCATGAACGACGTCCCTCCCGGCTGCCCCGCCGCCATCACTTTCAACACCCGGACGAGCGCCGCCGTCTTCCAATCCCCCTCGGCCCCGAAGCCGTATCCGTCGGCCATGAGCCGTTGCACGGCGATGCCGGGCAATTGGTCGAGCCCGCAGAGGTCTTCGAACGTATCGCTGAACGCCTTGAACGAGCCGCTTTCGAGAAACGCCCGCAAGCCCAGTTCCGTTCGGGCGGCGTAACGCAGCGACTCCCGGCGCTCGCCGGCCGGACCGAGCATCTCCGCAACGTGGTAGAGTTCGTCGTACTCTGCGACCACTCGATCGACTTCCGCGTCGGCCACTTCGCCGATTTGCTTCGCCAATTCCCCCACGCTGTAACTGTTGACTTCCATGCCCAAACGAATTTGCGCTTCGACCTTATCGCCGTCCGTAACCGCCACTTGGCGCATGTTGTCGCCGAGACGAGCGACCTTCAAGCGGCGCAGTTCTTGCAGTCCGATGGCTGCCCGCATCCATGCCGAGAGGCGTTCCTGAACCTCGATATCTTGCCAATGGCCGACGACGACCTTGCGCGGCCTCCGCAGCCGCGCGCAAATGAATCCGAACTCGCGGTCACCGTGCGCCGCCTGGTTGAGATTCATGAAGTCCATGTCGATCGTCTCCCACGGAAGATCGCGGTTGAACTGCGTGTGCAGGTGAGCCATGGGTTTTTGCAGCGCTCGAAGGCCGGCAATCCACATCTTTGCGGGCGAAAAGGTGTGCATCCAGCAGATCAATCCGAAGCAATTCTCCGCGGAGCCTGCTTCTCGGCACAATTGCAGGATGGACTCCGGCGAAGTCACGACCGGCTTGGAGACAATCCGCAGGGGCAGGCGGGACGAACCGTTCAGCTCATCGACGATGCGGCGGCTGTTCTCGGCGACCTGGCGGAGCGTATCCTCCCCATAGAGGACCTGGCTGCCTGTCACATACCACACTTCCGGAGCATTCGATTCCATGGTGATGATTCCTCTTACTGCTTGACTCAGCTATGGTTAGCGCATCCGGCCATGTTCCGCAGAGTTCTCCGCGCTTCAAAGAGATACCTGCCTGCAAACTTCAGTATAGGAACCGCCCAGGCCGCCAACAAGCAAAACTAGCGCAAATATTTATCAAATTAGCGCATCACCCCCATTGACAACTCGCATACTCGATGCGAGAAAGAAAGGTTCAAGAAACGGGCGTGCGAGATCATTGCTAAAGAGACTTGCGTGATCCTGGGATAGTGAAAAAAACAGCCGTTGGGGTGGCAGTTGTACTGCCACCCCGATCTGCCGTGTTTTCCGGGGGCGGCAGTACAACTGCCGCCCCAACGATCTCTCCCATAATCACGTAAGGTCATTTAGCAGGGGGGGAACTTCTCGCTCGCGTCATGGATGCGCTCGCCAAAGACGGCTGTGTTGCGCGTTGGCTTCACGTCACGATAGTGAGATATGACCAAGCACGGCAATCCGAAAGTGGCATTGCTCATCGAAACGGCCCGCGGTTACGGCCGCGGGGTGTTGCGGGGAATTGTGCGCTACTCGCGACTCAACGGGCCATGGTCATTTTACTTGACACCGGGCGATTTCGAACAAGTGGTCCCGAAGATGCGGCATTGGGGATGCACCGGCATCATCGCCCGAATCGCCACGCCGAAAGTGGCCAAGGCGATCCTCGACTGCGGTCTTCCGACGATCGCCTTGGATCTTAGCAATGAGGAGCTTCAGCCGGGCAATCCGCTGGCGAAATTTAGCGAAATCGCTTCCGATTCCTACCGCGCTGCACAAATGGCCGCCGAGCATCTGCTCGATCGCAAGTTTCCGCACTATGCCTTTGTCGGCACCGCCGGCCGGGTATGGTCGGACCGGCGGCTGGAGAGCTTCTGCGCGGATTGCCGCGGCGGGATTTCAGCCGCACGTGTACTCGATCCTGCGCAGAAAGCGCGATCGAGCTTGGGATCAGGAACAGTCGATCCTCGCGGGTTGGCTGAAGGAATTGCCTACGCCGCTGGGATTGATGGCCTGCAACGATGACTGCGGGCGCGAAGTGCTCGAAGCCTGCCGCACGGCGAATATCCGCGTGCCCGAGCAAATCGCCGTCGTGGGCGTGGATAACGATCATTTACTGTGCGAGCTTTCCGACCCGCCGCTCTCCAGCGTGGCCATGGATGCCGAGCGAGGCGGCTACGAAGCTGCGGCATTGTTGGAAAAACTGATGCAGGGCCGCATCCGCAAACCGCAGCGGCTGACGGTCATGCCGCTGCATGTGGTCACGCGGCGGTCCTCCGATATTGTCGCTCTGGACGATGTCGAAGTGGCCGCCGCTTTGAAGTTCATCCACGAGCACGCGACGAAACCGGTTTACATCGAAGACATCGTCGAGTACGTTCAACTCTCGCGCCGTGCCTTGGAGATCCGTTTTCAAAAGACCATGAACCGCACGATACACGACGAACTGCTGCGGGTCCGCATGGAAAGAGCCAAACGATTGCTGCTTGAATCCGATCTGCCCATACCCAAAGTCGCCATGGGCGTCGGATTTAGCACCGCAAGCTATTTTGTCCAAGTGTTTTCCCATGAGGTCGGCATCACTCCCGCACGTTACAGGACCAAGATGCGCACGACTTGAGCGGTGGCACGGGTACGCGGCGAACGGGACGCGATCCGGCCGTCAAGCGGTCCGAGGTTAACCGCCGCCGGCCGCTCCTTGGCGATTCGACTTTTTGCTCGTACTGCGCTATTTTGGTATTTATTTGCGCTTTTACTTAATGACAAGGGGGGGTTTTTCGATTATCATGGGACGAGCGGCTAATTTGGAATGTTCTTGCCGATCTCTTCTAAATGTTGTCCGGTTTTTCGACAAAGGAACGACGGAGATGTTGTACCCAAAACGAACTCGCGGGTTCACGTTGGTTGAATTGTTGGTCGTGATTGCCATCATCGGTATTCTCTCGGGTAATGTCGCGTGAGAAACGCAAACATAAATACCGTTTCAGGAGGATAGGCATTTTCAAGAGGACAGACGCTCCTGTCTGTCCGCAGAGTTGGCTAAGACGCACGCAACTGGAAAGGGATCCCAAGATGCACCGTGTCAGCACCCGCAATTGTCGCGAAACGATGAATCGAGACATTCCCACGATGGCGATTTTTCGCGGCTTTAGGGCAATTTTTCCGCCCATCGCCGGTTGCAATAAATCAATGGCCAGAGCAGCGATCCTGCTGGCGGTGTGCGCGATATTCCTCGGCTCCGAAGCCGCCTTCGCCGCTGATGTTTACATGTTCTCTTATTTCAAGAATGCCAACGACGGATCGGATGGGCTGCATTTGGCTTATTCCCTGGACGGGTTGAGCTATCATGCGGTGAACGGCGATGCCGCCGTAACCGGGCCGATGGCCGGCACGACCACGCGCGATCCTTATACGTTTCTCGGAGCGGACGGAAAATACCGTTGCCTGCATACCACCGAACCCTGGTCCGTGAATTCCAAAATCTGTTACGGCGAATCGACGGATTTGATCACCTGGTCGAATAAGAAATACATCGACATTATGGGGAGCGTTCCCGGCACGCAGCAAGCGTGGGCGCCGGAGTGTTATTGGGATGCGGCCAACAGTCAGTATATGGTGTACTGGTCTTCGCAGGTCGGCACGGGATCGGGAGCCCATTTCAAGATCTACTACTCGACCACGAAGGATTTTGACACTTTCAGCAGCCCGGCCGTCTTGTACGATCACGGCGACACGAAAATCGACGCTGATATCGTCAAAGACGGCGCGAATTACGTGATGTTTCTCGCGGGCACTGCGAAAGCACAGGGCGGGACCAACCTTTACGGACCCTATTCGACCGATCTGCAACAGCTCACTTCCGGCTACGCTTCGGAAGGCCCGTCGGCAATCAAAATCGGAAGTACTTGGATCGTGTACAACGACCACTACGGGTCGAATGTGATGGGAGCCATGGCATCGACGGACGGCATGGCGACTTGGACCGAATACACTGCGTATGTCGCCTTCCCCGGCAATTTCACTTCCAACGACGCCCGGCACGGAGACGTTTTCACCGTTCCCCTCGCGGTCGCCCAAAACCTGGCCTCGCACGTCTCCAACAAGCCGGCGGAGGACGAATTCATCGGCGGCGCCGGCACCACGGATTTCAGTACCGCGGCCAACTGGTTTGCCGGGTCGGTTCCCGGGGCCAACCAAGTTCCCATTATTCAAGGCGGTTTCACCGTGAACATGTCATCGTCCCCCTCGGGGACGTTTAACGGAATTGACGTGGGGGAGACGTCCACGGGCGTTCTCAACATCTCGAACAATGCCGTCGTGAGCATCAACGCCGCCTGGCCGAATGGCCTGGTCGTAGGCGATCGCATCCCCGGCAACGGCACTATCGTTCAAAGCGGCGCAACCTCGGTTACCGTAAACGGATTCGCCTCGATCGGCAGGTACGGCGTCGGAACCTATCGTTTGCAGGGCGGATCGCTTTCCGTCAGCGGCGATTTCAACGTCGGTGATATTCGCGGCTCCCACGGATATTTGATCGTGGAAAACGGCGACATCACCATTCCCAATCTTTTTGTCGGCTCGGGATACAGCGATGGATTCTCCACCGGCAACGCCCAGGGTTCCGTCACGCAATCCGGAAGCGCCGTCGCCATTACCGGAGGCGGCGACAGCGTGGTGATTGGCGGCCGGGATAATAACGCCTACGGCGTCGGCAGCTATGCCATCTCCGGCGGCACTTTGGACGCCGGAAACAATAGCAACGTCTTCATCGGCAAGTACGGCCGGGGCACGTTCACGCAAACCGGCGGAACGACGTACGGCAGGGTATGGATTTCCATCGGCCGCTACGCCGGCGCCGTCGGCGACTGTTCCATCGGCAACGGCACGCTGTTTCAAACCAACGCCGCGACCCGGATTATCGTCGGCGAGCAGGGAACCGGCACGCTCACCGTGAGCGGCGGCGGCCTCCTCGATACCGCCGGCGGATTGCGCGTCAGCATGAACTACGGCGGCGCCGCAGGCAGCGGTGAAGTTCATCTCGATGGCGGCACGATTTTCACGCCCTTCGTCGAAGACGGCGGAGGAACGGCCGTTTTTCACTTCAACGGCGGCACGTTGAAGGCGAGAAACGCCACGGCGGCCTTTATGCAAAACTTGGACCTGACCGACGTGCAAGCGGGCGGCGCGATGTTCGACACCAACGGATTCAACGTTACCATCGCTCAGCCGCTCCTGGCCGGTTCGACTACCGGCGGGTTGACAAAAATGGGACCGGGTGTGCTGACCCTCACCAGTGCGCCCGCTTACACGGGCGATACGCGGATCGAAGCCGGCGCCTTGCAGTTGAACTGCTCGGCCGTGACGTTGCGGAACATCTCCGGGGCAGGCGAGCTGATAGTCGCCGATTCCACGCAACTGACCGCCGCGAGCATCAGCGTCGGCACGCTTACCATCGGCGGCCATGCCGTTGCCGTGCCCGAGCCGGAAGTGGCGGCGCTGCTGGCGATGGGGCTGCTCATTGCGGCCGTTTATGGCCGCCTCGGGAAAAAATAGGTGTATTCTCCGCGTGAAACCGCAGCAAGACGACAATGCCAAGACCTCTTTTTTTGCATGGCAGACTATGAATCGACTCGCGAACATGACGGGTACTCCCGACTCCGCCGCCAACCACGCGGGATGATTCCCCGCAGGTGCGCTATTTTGACATATTATTGCGTAAACTTTGAATGACAAGCCGCAGGATATAGTTACAATCAGGATAATTAGACGGGCCGCGATGCTCCCAGGCTTTTTCGGGCCATCGGCAGCCAGGTTTCGGCAATTCGGCTTTTGGAAAGGAGGTAGTCGGGCAGTCGTTGAGGTTTTGACGAAGAGTGTTCCTGGGGAATGCGGCCACGCGAAGAATAAACATCCGCCAGCGCGAGAGGCGCGACGGCGAACGCCCTCCCGGAGTCGTTCGACCGGATTCGTCCAGGCGATTTGGCGAGATACGAGTTTTCTTTTCGTCTTTTTTCAAGGTTGTGAGAACTTGGACGCGGCTCTCCGCCCGCCCTATTCCACAGCCTTAGTCAATCCGACATGACGCGGAGGAATGTGATCCGCCATGTTTCAACTAATCCAATTGTTTCGCGACTTTTTCGAAAGGGAATCGTATGATTCGGCGACATTTTCGTTCAATTCTCCCAAGGCGCCCGCTGGCGGTTCATCGGCGCCGATTTCAAAGTGCGATCCGCGTGGTGATCGCGATCGCGGCGTTGGCGATGACGGGGGCTGCAGCGCAGGCTGCCGTCATCTATTGGGACGGCACGTCGGCGTCATGGGCCACGGTTTCGAACTGGTCCACCGTGTCGAACGCCACGACTCCTGATCCGTTGGCCATTCCGGGTATCGGCGACGACGTCATCTTCAACATTACGACGGCGAACGGGGCCAAAACCATCACGCTCGACGCCAACCAGTCGGCCAACTCGCTCACCTTCAACAACACCGGTACGACGACCCTTACCGGCGGCAGCGGCACGGAATTGCTGACGCTGGGGTCGGGCGGCATTACCGTCAACACCGGCGCGGGGGCCGTCACCATCGGCTCGGCCACGGCCGGCCAGGAAGTCAACATCGCTTTGACCGCCACCGACACGTGGAACATCGTAACCTCGCTCACAGCCAACAACATCATTAGCGGCGACGGCTTTGGCATCAACAAGTCGGGCGCCGGCACCCTGACCCTCAACGGTGCAAATACTTATACCGGCGGCACCACCATCACGGGATACCTGAAGGTTGGAAACAATTCCGCGCTGGGAACGGGCAGCGTCACCGTCAACAATGCGGCCAACAATCAGCTTCAACTCGGCAACGGCGTCAATGTGGGCAACTCGCTGATCATCGACGGCGGCGGTGCCGTGGGTCAAGGCGTGCTTTATGTGCCCTCCGGTAATGCGACCTATAGCGGCAGCATCACGATCAATGCGGCCACCAGCTCCGGCGGCTTTTTTGCTACCGCTGCGAATTCCAGTCTGCTGACAATCGCGGGCGACAATACGATCACCTCGTCAACCTACCCCGTGACCGTCCGCAACGGCTATGTGCTCTTCTCCGGCGCAAAGCTACACCGCCGGCACGACGCTGCAGAATTCGGGCGCGACGATTCAGTTCGCCAAGACGACTTCGATGCCGGCCGCGGGCGCCGTGACGATGTATACCGGCACCACGCTGGCGGTCAACGCCGGCGGCGCCGGAGAGTTTACCGACGATTCGATCGCGGGTCCGACCAATGGACTGTTGAACGGCGTCGGCGGGCAGGGCGCCCCCGTCACGCTGGATTCGGGTTCGTCGGTCGGCATTGACACCACCAATGCGCCGGGCGGCACTTTCGTGCTTGACAACGCGTTTACTTCGGCCAACAGCGTCGGGTTGGTTAAGCTTGGTACGGGAACACTGCAGTTGAACAACGGCGGCACGTATGCCGGCAATGGCGCTGTGGGCTTTCCGTTCGTGGTTCGTCGCGGCACGCTCCTGCTGAACGGCGGCGCCAACACCGTCACGGGAGAAGCAGTCGTCGGAGGCCAGTTCACGACGGCGGACGGCGCCGCGGGCTACGACGCCACCCTGCAAATCGATGGGGGATCGCTCAATGTTTCCGGCTACCTTTCCATGGGACGCGGTAATGGCATTGGCGGGGTTTCCTCCAATTTGATCCTCAACAACGACGCTGCCGTTTCGGCGGCGAATTTAAACGCCGGTTTTAACGGCGGCAATGCCGCCAACAAGCCCAAGGGCGCCATCACTCTCAATAACACCTCCACCTTCACCGTAACCGGCGCGAATTTTCTCGTGGGCGAGTCGAACGGGTCGGACATGACGCTGACCATCAATGACACCGCCTCGGTCTTCGCATCGGCGGCCAATGTGCGCATCGGAAACAATGGCAGCAAGGGCACGCTCGTCATGAACGGCGGCACGCTCAATGCGGGATCGCTGGCCATCGCAAGGAATGATAACAACTCTACGGGGAACGTGGGATCGGTGACCATCAACAGCGGGGCCACCCTGAATTGTGAAGGCGATGTCCTCCTCGGCTTTGCCGGTTCCGCCGCCGACCAATCCCACTTAACCGTGAACGGCGGAACCCTTAATATTGCCACCGCTACGAAACGCTGGATGATCGTCGGTCAGTATGATTACACCAACAACACCGTGGATGTGAACAGCGGAAATCTGAACCTGAACGCTAACACCGACATTCGTTTCCGAACCGGAGGCTACGGCAACGAAATCAACGTTTTCAACGTGAGCGGAGGCAACGTCACCTCTTACAGCGATAATGCCGCGACCGCCAACGGCTCCGGTGTGATCGATCTGATGAATTCCGACGCGGGCGGCGCCACCACCACCACCAGCACCTTGAACTTGAACGGCGGCACACTGACCATCAGCCAGGTGATGGCCTCGAAAAGCATCGGCACGCGGACCTTGAATTTCAACGGCGGCACCCTGAAACCGACCGCCTCGACTACGAACTTTATCGCTCTGGGCACGGGCAGCGCCGTCGCCAATGTGCGAGACAGCGGTGCGATCATCGATAGCAATGGTTTCGATGTCACCATTGCCCAACCGCTCCTTCACAGCAACATCGGCGGCGACGCCGCGACGGATGGCGGCCTCACCAAGAGCGGCGGGTTGGGCACGCTGACCCTGAGCGGCGCGAACACTTACAACGGCCCGACCACGGTCAATCTCGGCAAGCTCTCGCTAGCCGCCACCGGGACGCTGCTTAATAGCGATGTCACCGTGGCCAGTGGCGCTGCCTTCGGCGGCGCCGGCAGCGCGAAGAGCACGACCATCAAGAAGGGCGGCTCCATCGAAGGCGGCGTGCTCGGCGCGGGAACGCTGACGACAGGCAACTTGGCCTTCGGCCTCAGTTCGGAATCGGGCGTTACCGGCACCGTGACCGCCACGTTGGCCGCCGGCTATACGCCCATCTCCGCGGCGAATCTCACCGTTTACGGCGGCATCCACTCGATATTGCTGAATGCCTCGGGCGCCGGTTTGAACGCAGGCGATTACGATGTCATCGGCTACAGCGGCACGCTGAGCACGCCGAATGTAACCAGCGCCGTGGATGCGTTCTATACGAACACCCGCGCCTATACCCCCAAGGTCATCACGGGGAAAGTGCAGTTGACCTACAATACCGACGCGACCGTCGTCTGGAAGGGGAGCAGCAGCCTCTCTACCGGGACGGAATGGTCCACCCGTACGCTCTCCCCGAAAAATTGGATGATCGGCGGCAATCCCACCGATTTCCAAACGAACGACGTGGTCCTTTTCAATAACACCACCACCTATAATACGGTGGATATCAACATCGCTGACGTCTCCCCCATCAGCGCCACGTTCGACAACGATACCAGCCATAACTACACGCTCCAGGGAACGGGTGGTTTCGGCATTGCGTCCGGTCTGCTGTTAAAGGCCGGCGCCGGTTCGCTGACTATCAATAACGCCAACACCTATGCCGGCACGACCACGTTGAACGCCGGCACGTTGAATATCAACAACGGCGGAACGGCAACGCCCGCCGCCTCGGCCATCGGAACCGGCACGTTCGTCATCAACGGCGGAACGATCGACAACACCAGCACAGCCCCCGTCGCTTTGGCGACCAACAACCTGGTGTCGGTCAATGGCGATTTCACCTTCACGGGAAGCAGCGATTTGAGCCTCGGCAATGGCGCCGTCACGCTGGGCGGAACCGGCACCAGCCGCACGATCACCGTGGCGGCGTCCAGGCTCACTACCGGCGGTATCCCCACGGCCACCGCGGGAATCGGCCTGACCAAGGCGGGGGAGGGCACGCTGTACGTGGCCGGAGCCAACAGCTATGTTGACGGCACGTTGAATATCCAGGCCGGAACGATGCAGATCGACAGCGATATGCATGTCACAGGCCTGACCGGATCCGCCGGGGTCACGCTCGACAATATCAACACCGCCGACAGGTGGTTCTTCGTCAACAACGCCGCGAATTGCACTTACGACGGCGTCATCACCAGCTCCGGAAGCAAGATCGGCTTGAACAAGAGCGGTGCGGGCACGCTGACCCTAACCAACGCCAGCAACACCATCGACGATGCGGTGTACGTCAACGCGGGAACGCTGGTTTTTGCCGGTTCCCACACGTCCTTGCAATATGACGCGGTGGGAACGACGGCCGGAGCCAATGGCATTATGGTCATGGCCTCGGGCGCGACGTTCACGTCCAGCTCGGGGACGGCCGTTTGGGATTCCAGCTTGGAGATCGGCACCGCCGGCGCCGGTTGTCTTAAGGTCGTGGACGGCAGCTACCTCTTGACCAGCCATCAACTCTGCGTGGGCCGAAACAGCGGCTCATACGGAGCGTTTACGCAAACCGGCGGCTCGGCTTCTGTCGGCGGTTTCCTCACGCTGGGCCTGGGCGGCGCCTCGTCGGTCTTTAATCTCAGCGGTGGGTATTTCACGCAGAACGGTCCGGTGACCGGTTCAGCCACCAGCGGCGGCGTTGGCGTCATGAATGTGCGCGGCACCGCGAGTTTCACGCAGACCACCACCGGTGACAATGGCCTTTGGGTCGGCGAAAACGGGACCTGCTACCTCAGCATCTCGGACTCAGCTACCCTTTCGACGGGCGGCAGCGCTGGACTGCAACTCGGCCGAAACGCCAGCGGCGTCGGCGTCGTCAATCTGCTCGGTGGCACCGTAACCACAAACGGCGTTTCCAAGGGAGCCGGAACCGGCACGCTGAACTTCAACGGCGGCACGCTGAGCGCCGGCGCCGACAATCCCGCCTTCCTTACGGGTTTGACCAATGCCTACGTGTATAGCGGCGGCGCGATCATCGACGACTATGCGACGATCACCATCGGCCAAAATCTCCTCGCCCCGACCGGCAAGGGCGTTAGCGCCGCGGGACTGACCGTCAGCGGCGGCGGCTATATCGATACGCCGCTCGTGACGATCACCGACGGCGGCGGCTCGGCGCGACGGCCGTGGCAAATATCGACGACGGTGGAAATCTCATCGGCATCACCATCACCAATCCGGGCGTCGGTTACACGTCGGCCCCGACCTTCGCTCTCGTCGGCGGCGGCGTCGGCAATACCGGCGCCATCGGCGGCACGGCGGCTCTGGTCGCCAATACGGGCGGCGGATTCACCAAGAACGGCTATGGCACGACCACTCTCACCGGCGCCAACACCTACACCGGAGCGACTGCCGTAAACGGCGGCACGTTGATCCTAAGCGGCGCCGGTGCGATCAATTCCAGCAGCGGCATCACCGTCAATTCCGCCAAACTGGTGCAGGCCAGTTCCGTGGCGATTTCGCCCGTTGTGACGCTGGCGGACGGCGCCGTTGACGGCACGGGAACCATCAACACGGTCAACGTGGCCGATTTTTATTACAACACCATCGCCAACGGAAACTCCGGCTCCGGCGCACTAACGGTCAACAACCTGGCGTTCAGCGGCGCAGGCATTCTCAACCTGACGACCGCCTCCACCTCGCCGGTCCTGGTCACGAACAAGTTGACCACCAGCAGGACTGCTAACCTCATCACGGTCAACGCTGCCAGCACCCTCTGGACCACCGGAACGGTCTATGATCTGGTCAGCTACACGACGACCGGATCGTCCGTTGGATTGACGGATTTCACGTTGGGAAGCGTTGTTCCCGCGCTCGGCCCGCGTCAAACCGCGGTCCTGACAAATCCGATTGCGGGCACGACTGGATACATCGCGCTGTCGGTCATTGGCGCCGTTCCCGCGTGGACCGGCGCGCATCAGCGCCGACTGGTTTACCAGCGGCAATATGGTTCCCGTCAGCGGCGATACCCCGAATTGGCAAATCTTGCCGGGGGGGACCCCGACCAATTTTGTCGCGGGCGATGCGGTGCTGTTCGATGATACCGTCGGCACGGGCCCGACGGCCGTCAATATCGCCGATTGGGTGGCCCCGACGGTTGCCACCTTCAATAACTCGACGAAAAACTATACCCTCAACAGCACGGGCGGTTTCGGCATTTCGAGCGGCGTGCTTGTCAAGAACAACAATGGCTCGCTGACCATCTTGAATGCCAATGGCTACACCGGCGGGACCATGCTTAATGGCGGAACGCTGAACTTAAACGCCGCTAACGCCATCGGCACCGGTCCGATGGACGTCGCCGGCGGAACGCTCAACGTTAATGTCACCGGCGTGATGTACGCCAACGACCTGAACGTTAGCGGCGGCGTCGTCAACCTCAACGTCGCTTCGGCGATCGCGACCAGCGCCCTGAACCTCAACGGCGGGACGCTCACGATCGTGCTTAACGACGCTACCGCCCTTGGCGCGGGAGTGCTGACCTTCAACGGCGGCGCGCTCGAGAACGCCAGCGGCGCGAGCCTCGCCCTATCGACTTCCAACCTGGTGCATATCAACGGCAATGCCTCTTTCCCCGGAGCCAACGATTTGGACCTCGGTGTGGGCTCGGTCGCCGGCGGCCTTACGACCGACGGCGCCAGCTTGGGAAGCGCGGCCGGCCAACGCACGATCGATGTGGCGTCGGCAACGGTCACCCTGCCTCAGATCACCGCGTGTGCCGCGGGCGTCGGTTTGAAGAAGACCGGTGCGGGCATCCTGGTGATCAATGGGGCCAACAACGATTGGCGATCTTCTTCGACAATCAGCGGCCCGCTTGATATCCAGGGCGGCAAGATCCGCATGTTGCAGGACTTGCACGTCGGCGGCCTCACCGGCGCCGGTACGATCGAAGCGGGCGCCGAGGACAAATGGCTCTTTGTCAACAACGCCGCCGACTGCACCTTCGACGGCGTGATTTCCGGCGGTGCATCGAAATCGGGGCTCAGCAAAAGCGGCGCCGGCACGCTCACCCTGACCAATAGCGGCAACGCTATCGACGACGCCGTCAACGTCAATGCGGGCACGCTGAACTTCCAAGGTTCGCACGCCAATACGACGCAAGCTGACTATGTCGGCAGTGCGGCCGGCGCTAATGCGATCCTGAATATCGCTTTGGGAAGTTCCTTCGGCGCCAACTACAACCCCGGGCAATTCACGTCCAGCATGGTCGTCGGCGGTGATGCCACCGGCGCCGGCAGCGTGCGGCTCAATGGCGGCGCGTTATCGGTCGGATCGCAATTCGGCCTGGGGTCCGGAACCGGCGGCTACGCGGCTTACACGCAAAACAGCGGCTCGGCGACCACTGGCAGTTTCCTCGTGGTCGGTTTGAATAACGACCGCAGCGTCGCCAACTTTAACGGCGGAACTATGACCATCGGCAGTAATATGATCAGCGTCGCGGCCGGCAACGCCGGTTCGATCGGGGTGATGAACGTGGCGGGCGGCACGGTCAATTCATTGGCCACCGGCGGTTACGGTCCCACGATCGGCGGCATCTTCGTCGGCGAGTTTGGTACCGGTACGCTCAATGTCACCGGCGGCAATCTCAATCTCTCCGGATGGGGTTTGCGAATTGGCCACAACTCGGGCGCGACGGGCGTCGTGAACCTGCTGGGCGGCACTGTGACTACCGCCGGCGTGTCGCAAGGCGCCGGCTCCGCCGTCCTGAATTTCAACGGCGGCACGCTGCAGGCCGGCGGCGACAACGCAACGTTCCTGCAAGGTTTGGCGAATGCCTGCATTTATAGCGGCGGCGCGAGAATCGATGATGGCGGGTTCAACGTCACGATCGCCCAGCCGCTGACCGCTCCCACCGGCGGCGGAGTCACCGCGGAGGGGCTGACCTTCAGCGGCGGCGGGTACATCGACGCCCCGATCGTACGGATCACCGGCGACGGCGCCGGCGCCACGGCCGTGGCGACCATCGACTCCTTGGGGAACCTGACGGGCATTACCATTACGAACCCCGGCGTGAACTACACCAATGCCTCGTTCAGCCTGTTGGGCGGCGGCATCGGCAATACCGGCGCAATTTCCGGAACGCCGACCATCGTCGAAAACGTCGGCGGCGGACTCACCAAGTCCGGCATCGGCACCCTCACGCTGACCGGCGGCCTGAGCTACACCGGCGACACGGCCGTGAATGAAGGCACGCTCATTATCGGCGGCTCTGGTGTGCTCAACACGCCGAACGCGGGTGTTTACGTCGCTGCGGACGCCATCCTGACTGCCGGTTCGATTACGGCCGACACGCTCTCGATCGGCGGCGTTCCCCACGTGGCGGCCTCCGCACCCGGCGTGAGCGGCGCGGTTCCCGAACCGAGCACAATGGCGATGCTGATCCTGGCCGGATTGAGCTTATTCGGCTGGGCGATTCGCCGATTCCGCCAAGACTAACTTTAATGCCGCAATTACTGCGTCATAACCAACCAACGCCCGCTCTTGGGTTACCGGGTGCGGGCGTTGGGATTTATATTGTGTGAACGAAACTCAACTTTTTTGGAAGCACTCCCTGTGTCCTGGTCCAGCGATTTACGACAACCCGCAAGACGAAGGAGCGATCTCCGCTATGCGGGAACGAAAACGAGTTAAAATGTCATTTATGTAGCGGCCCGGTGTTCGATGAGGCTGAATTCCGCGTTGATGTTTGACAATTCGGTTAGAAAACGGCTTGTCAGTCAATGCAAGTGCGCACGTTAAGCGCGTTCGTTGTCGGAATCGGAGACCGGCGAGCTAGCGTAACCGGGGTTGGCCGAACGGACACTTCGTTGTTGGAAGTGTTTTTCATCTACACCACGCGACGAAGCTTGATGAGCGGAAGATGCTTCCGGCCTTCGAGAAAAGAAACGTCGAGTTCCAACTTGACGCCCGCCATCCCCTTCACCAACGTCTGTGGTGCGGCGCATGGAGAGGCGCGCGGACAGGCGGCACGTGGCTCGAAGTGCGGGCTCTCGGCTAGAGGCCCTCAGATGGCCGATTGCGGCTGATTGCAGCCGATTGCTGCAATTCAGATGCAAGTAGTATTGCACCACTGGAAGCACCGCGAATAATTCTCGTTGCCGTAACTCTTTGGCGAATAAACCACTTACAAAAATCTGCCTGCGGTCTGCGGAACCGAAGGTTACAGGTTCGAGCCCTGTGGCATTCATAAGCTGAGTCGAATGTTTTCCATCTGGATCAAAAAAACGCCATCCCCCACTCCTCCCATTCCACACGTGACTCGCTCCACCATGGCAATCGAGCCATGTTTGCCGACAGCCGTCCGGGACAATGGTTACTCATGACCGCCGCCGGCATTCCGCAGTTTTTGGGCCAACGCCACCGCTTCCACTCCCAAATTATCCGCTTTCGCGTCGAGCGCCAAAGCCAGCGCTCGTTTGATATTCAGCGCATCGCCGCGTTCGACGTTGTGGAAATACTTTTTTTGGTAATCGCTTCCGACTCGCAGCGTCCAGTTATGCGCACCGACGGTCCCCGGTTGGTTGTACAGTTGCCTTTCTCCGAGAAGATCGGCGAAAAACACGGACACGTTTTGGGCAGGCCCGAGAAACAACTCCGCGAACATGGCTTCGCAGAACAAGCGATGATCCGCCGCGATCCGTGCGGCGAATTCGTGCCGGCGATTCGGCGTGGAAACAAGGCGTTGAGCCAGGAGCAGGGAGCGATCGCGAATCCACGCGGACGTTTTTCTTTCTTCCGCGACGAGCCAAAGCGTCTTCGTATCATGATTCCCCGCCATGATCCAGTCGTTTGCGGACGTGTTCTCGGGCCGGTACACGTCGCCGGGATTGCGGGGATCGGCTTTCTGCGTGATGCAGAATCTTCCCATGCCGCGGCGCTTCATCACCGCCTTCAGCGGCGAAGCCCATGTGCTAAGCACTTCGCACAAAATATCATCGGGCCCTCTTCCGGCCGCACTCGCGGATTCCAGTATCGCGTCGAGAAAAACCGCATAGCGGTCGATTTGCTCGGGTAGAAGTTCTTTGACATATTCATCTCCATAACGCGGATAATCCTCGTCGGGGTTCAACTGCTCGGGCCGCACCAACGCGAAACGCCGAAGTCCCGGATGATCGGGAAGATTGGCGGCCGAATTGAGGCGGGCGCCGTTTTGCACGGCGAGAAAAAGGTCGGAGGCGTCCGCTCGATAGACCCACGGACACACGAGCCCTTGCGGATGATCGATGCGCATGCCGTCGAACTCCGTTAGCAGCTTTTCCGCACGCGCTCGCACAAACTCCAGGGCCGGCCCGGAAACGCTCTCTCCGCGCGGACCGATCGAATGCGCTTTCCGCGGATCCAATACGGGATATCCCCAGGGTTGGCCTTGCCGATTCGTGCGGCTCGGAGGCGCTCCCAGCAGATAATCGGGCAAGAAAAGCGATCTCCAGGCCCACCAATCCTGATGCGCGCAGCCGATATGCATGTCTCCGTAAACGAGTAACCCGAGGTTCCGCGTTTCCTCGCGCATCCGCTCGTGCAGCACTTGCAGCAGAAACTGGCCGAACGCGAAACGCTCGACTGCGGCTTCATTTGTCCGCAAGACTTCGGCGATCCGCCGCTTGCACGATTCTTCTTCTCCGCTTTCAGGATGGTAGAGCCGCCGGTCGAGTGCAAGCGATCTCGCGCCTTCTCGGCCCCAAAGACTCCAGTCGTCCTCGCCCGAAGCCAAAGCCAATGCCTCATAAACGCCGTCGCGCCGAAGCCAGTCCACCCGAGCCGACTTTTGGGCGGCGAGGAAGCGATGAAATGCTGCGGCAGTTTCCCGGGCCGCGTCGCCTTGCAGGCGGTAACGAGAATGCATGCTTGCAAGCAGCCCGTGCGAAATCTCCCAGGCCATCGCATAATCGACCCGATCGGCGGATGTTCCCCGTTTAAGCCGATCTTGTCGAGAGCGCAACCGGTCGAGGTCGCTCGTGCAAATCACTTTTCGCAAACGGTTCTCGTCGGCAAGAGTGAACGCGGCCAGGGATAAAATATTATTCGAGAAAATACAGCTATTGTAAGGCGAGGGATCGTTGTGCGCCGTCTTGCCCTGCGGGCCGAACTGCACCGCGTTGAATCCCAGGGTACGCGCAAACTTCAAGAAGCCGAGCCCTCCGCGGCTGTAGGGGCTTCCCCGGCCGATGTCTTCTTCGGGCGTCGAAGGAAAACTCGATTCGTGAATGGCGATTGCGAACCGGCGAATGCCCAAGCGTCGCAGGGCAGTGTCAATCAAATAGGTGTCGCGCCGATCGTATGGGACCATGAGTTTCGGATTTGGAATTTAATGCGGTGTGCCCGCTGGAATCCCACCCTTCCATCCGGCCCCCTCGCCAAAATGATAAATTGCTGCGGCATGCCTGTCAATAAGCCGCCGGCGCGGGCAAACTCGCCCCGTATTCCATTCCTGGGTTCTCGAGAGTTGCCTCGCCCGGAAAGCCGCCCCTAGCCGGACGATACGCCCCGCGCCGCCAAACTCGGCAATTCCGCCCGTTTCAGGAACATGATCGCCAGCGGAGGCAAGGTCAGATTGAGCGACCACATAAAGCCGTGGCAGGGAACCGGAACGGACTCGCAACCGCCGATGTTCCCGTAACCGCTTCCCCCGTAAATCCGCGCATCGCTGTTGAGGAGTTCCTTGAAAAAGCCGCCCTGCAGCACGCCTACCCGGTAGTTGGTCCGGGGCACCGGCGTGAAGTTGCAGACGATCAACACCTCCTCGCCCGGTTCCCCTCCGCGGCGGAGAAAGCTCAGCACGCTTCGCTCGGCATCACTCCCGTCAACCCACTGGAAACCTTCCGGGCGCAATCGAGGGCGTGCATTGCCGTTTCCGCCGCGTAAAGCCGATTCAGGTCCTCGACCCACTTTTGCACTCCGCCATGAGCGGGCAGCGCAAGCAGTTCCCAATCCAGCAGATCGTCGTGGTTCCATTCGCGCTTCTGGCCGAATTCGCCGCCCATGAACAGCAGCTTCTTGCCCGGTTGCGCGTACATGAAACCGAACAGCAGCCGCAAATTGGCGAACTTCTGCCAGTCGTCGCCCGCCATGCTTCCCCACAAGGAGCCTTTCCCGTGAACCACTTCGTCGTGGGACAACGGCAAAATAAAATTCTCCGAAAACGCGTACACGGTGTGGAATGTGATCTGGTTATGGTGGTATTTGCGATGGATCGGGTCTTTGCCCAAGTAGCTCAGCGTGTCGTGCATCCATCCCATGTCCCATTTATAGCCGAAACCCAATCCGCCGTCGTACACCGGTCGCGAAACTTTGGGCCAGGCGGTCGATTCCTCGGCCACCGTCATCGCGTCGGGGTACTCCCGGTAAACCGCCTCGTTCAGCTTTCGCAAAAACGCGCTCGCTTCCAGGTTCTCCCTCCCGCCATGGGGATTGGGAATCCATTCGCCTTCCTTGCGCGAGTAATCCAGGTAGAGCATCGATGCCACGGCATCCACCCGCAATCCGTCCGCATGGTACTTGTCCAGCCAAAACAACGCGTTGCTCAACAGAAAACTGCGCACTTCGCTGCGGCCATAGTTGAAAATGAAGCTGTTCCAATCGGGGTGAATCCCCCGCCGCGGGTCGTCGTGCTCGTACAAATGCGTGCCGTCGAAGAACCCCAAACCGTGCGCGTCGGTGACGAAGTGCGACGGTACCCAGTCCAGAATCACGCCGATTCCGTGCTGGTGCAGGTAGTCGATGAGATACATCAGATGCTGGGGAGTGCCGTAGCGCCGGGTCGGCGCAAGTAGGCGCTGGTCTGGTAGCCCCAGGAACCGTAGAACGGGTGCTCCATGATCGGCAGGAACTCGACGTGCGTGAATCCCAACCGGCCGGCGTGTTCCACCAGCCGCGGAGCCAGACCGCGATAGGAGCAGATGTCTTCTCTTCCCTCGGGCGCCAGCATCCACGATCCGAGATGCATCTCGTAGATCGAGATGGGGGCCGATAGCGAATTCCGCCGATAACGCTCTTCCATCCACCGGCGGTCGTTCCAGGAAAAGTCCAAACCGCACACCACCGACGCCGTGGCCGGCGGTGTCTCGGCGGCGAATGCCAGCGGATCGGCCTTGTCCATCGCGTAACCGTGCTGTTGGGACTCGATCCAGTACTTGTAGCGCGCGCCCTGCTCCACACCCGGCACGAATCCCTCCCAGACGCCGGAGACTCCGCGGGCGCTAGCCGATGCGCAACGCGGTCCCAGCCGTTGAAGTCGCCGACCACCGAGACTTCCCGGGCGTTCGGAGCCCAGACGGCAAAGTAGGCGCCCGGACGCCTTCCGCTTCGACGAGATGTGCGCCGAACTTCTCGTAAAGGCGCAAATTCGTCCCCTCATTGAATAGGTAGAGATCGTCGTCGTGAAGCAAGCTGAAGCCCATCTCGATTCCTCCTCACTCCTGCGATTCCAAGGTCCGCAGGATGCCGTGCAGGGGCACGCGCACCCAGGTCGGCCGATTGTTCAGTTCGTATCCCAGTTCATACACCGCTTTTTCCAGCAGAAATACGTCCAATAGCGATTGCACCTCGTCGTGCGTTTGCGGTACGAACGATGCCCCGGCCGCGGTCTCCAGGTACGTTTTGAGAAACCGGACGCTCGTCCACAAGGACCAGAATTTTCCCCAGCTTTGGAGCATCGGCAAAGCTTCCTTCTGCACGATCCCGCTCAACCGGTTGAACAGCACCGATTGGCTCGCATAATCGAACGAGCGGATCATTCCCGCGACGTCTCGAAGCGGGCTCCGCTTGATCCGCCGCTCGCTGATGCGGCGCAAGGGCTCCCCCTCGAAATCGATGATTACGAAGTCCTTGCCCGTAAAAAGCACTTGTCCGAGATGATAGTCCCCGTGGCAGCGGATCCGCGCGCCGGTGAGTTTTCGCCCCACGATCGAGCGAAAACGGTCCATGATCTCTTGCTCCACGACCAACAGCGCCTTCACGTCCTCCCGTACGTCCTCGGGAAGATCCTTATACTTGCTCCGCATGAGCCTGAACGTCCGACGCGTCAGCCCGCGCATCGCCTGATACATCGATCGCTGGTAAAGTTCCGAAAATGGCTCCGCGACGAACGCCGGATTGTCCGCCGAGGAGGCGAGCGCAAGATGAAGCTCCGCCGTGCGCTGGCCCAAGAGCGACGCCGATTCGAGATAGGCGTTGCACAAATCCCGGGCTAGCGGCGGCGTCTCTTGATCCGCGAGCCGAACGAGCCCATTCCCGGGCAAAGCCGACACTTCGAGAGGCGGCTCTCCGGGCTTCGTCAGCACCCGCTCGAAAAAACGATAGACCGCGTCCATGGTGTAGCTCCACGCGTCGCTCTCGTTGCGCACGAATCCCTGAAGCACCGCCACCGTGAAAAATGCCCCATTCGCGTCGCGGTAATCGAGAGAGCCCGCGGCGGACGCGATATGGGGGAATTTTGCCGCATCCGTGAGGAATACTCCCAGCTCCACGTCCGGATTCACTCCCTCCTCAAGCCGCCGGAAAAGCTTCAACAGCAGCCGGTCGCCGTAAACCACGGAACTGTTGCTCTGCTCGATCTTGAGCAGTCTTGCGGGCAATTGCTCGTCGCTCGGGCCGCGCAATTCCCGATACGACCGCGCCGGCCGGCCGAGAAGCTTGCCGTTCGTACCGGAAATACGACGCCGCAAGCCGATGATGTCCAACAGGACGCGGCTGAATCGTTCCTCGCCCAATGCATCGTAGAGCACGCCTTCCTCGATCTTGTCCTCGATCGCGATCTGCACGTGAGCGACCAAGGCCGGCGAGCGCTCGTCCATCATTTGCTGCGCGCGGTCCCCTTCGGCGAATGCCAGCGGCAAAAGATAAATTTCCGGTTCGTCCTCGATGTATTCCACCCGCAGCAGCAAAAGGTTGACTTCCAGTTCCTCGTCCGATATTTCCAGCGGAACCACGTCCGCAATCGCCGTCGAACGGATCGATTTCGCCTTGCCGCCGAACCACCGCCGCGCCGCCAGAAAACGCGGCAGGCACTTCTCCAGGGCTTTCCTCGATTGGCCTCCCAAAACTCCCTGCCAACGGCGCGCCGCCCGCAGCGACGGCAAGACCATTGCGTCTTCTGCCGCCGCGGATTCGCTGCCCGCCACGACGATCGGCCGCTCCGCCGGTTCCTGCATCACGAACCAATAAAAACCGTGAGGCCCCAAAGTCAGCAGGTAGGGCAACTCGCCCACCCGCGGGAATAACGTCTGCCCAAATAGCTCGACCGGCGTGCTCCCCCGGAATTCGGCCAGATCCAACTCCACGAACTGGGAGAACCTCGAGAGATTGGCCACCACCAGAATCGACTCGCCCTGGTAGCTCCGTAAATAAGCGAGCACTTTGGGGTTCTCGGGCAAGAGAAACCGCAGCGTCCCCTTGGCGAACACCTGGCTCTGCTGCCGCATGGCGATCAGACGCTTCATCCACCACAGCAGCGAATAGGGATTCCGCCGCGACGTTTCCACGTTGATCGCTTCGTAATGATACTCGTGGTCGATGATCAACGGAAGGTAGAGTTGCTGGGGGTTGCACGAGGAAAATCCCGCGTTGCGGTCGGGACTCCACTGCATCGGGGTGCGCACTCCGTTTCGATCCCCGAGAAAAATGTTGTCTCCCATCCCGATTTCGTCCCCATAGTAGAGCACCGGTGCGCCGGGCAATGACATCAGCAGCGAGTTCAGCAGTTCGATCTTCCGCCGGTGGTTGCCCAACAATGGCGCGAGCCGGTGGCGGATGCCGAGATTGATGCGCGCCTGCGGATTGTGCGCGTACATCCGGTACATGTAATCCCGCTCCTCGTCCGTGACCATCTCCAAGGTCAACTCGTCGTGGTTTCGCAAAAATATCGCCCATTGGCACGTTTCCGGGATTTCCGGCGTCTGCTGCATGATGTCGATGATCGGAAACCGATCCTCCATCTGCACCGCCATGAACATCCGCGGCATCACCGGGAAGTGGAAGGCCGCATGGCACTCGTCCCCGTTGCCGAAATACGCCACCGCGTCCTCCGGCCACTGGTTCGCCTCGGCCAGCAGCATCCGACCGGGATAGTGTGCATCCACGTAGGAGCGGATCTCGCGCAACAAAGCGTGCGTCTCGGGCAGGTTCTCGCAATTGGTGCCCTCCCGCTCGAAAAGATAGGGAACGGCGTCCAAACGCAGGCCGTCCACCCCCATCGCCAGCCAGTGATCCAGAACCTGGAAGATCGCCTTCCGCACATCCGGATTGTCGTAGTTCAAGTCCGGTTGATGGCCGTAGAACCGGTGCCAATAATAAGCCTGAGCCAGCGGATCCCACGTCCAGTTCGAGGTCTCGAAATCCTTGAAAATGATGCGCGCGTCCTTGTACTTTTCCGGCGTGTCGCTCCACACGTAGTAATCGCGGTGGCGGCTGCCGGGCTTGGCCCGCCTTGCGCGCTGGAACCAGGGGTGCTGGTCGGAGGTGTGGTTCACCACCAGCTCGGTGATCACTCTCAACCCTCGGCTATGCGCCGCGCGGAGAAATGCCTTGAAGTCCTGCAACGTGCCGTAACTCGGATGGATGCCGGTGTAATCCGCGATGTCGTAGCCGTCGTCGCGCAGCGGCGACGGATAGAAGGGCAGCAGCCAGACCGCGGTGGCGCCAAGGTCTTGCACGTAGTCCAACTTCTGCGTCAGACCGCGGAAATCACCCACGCCGTCGCCGCTCGAATCGCAAAAGGAACGCACATGCAGTTGATATATGATTGCATCCATATACCAGCGTCGATCCGATTCCAACATAATCTTCCCTCTCCTTGTCGGACGGCCCCCGCGGCCGTCTTGCCGCACGCGGCAATTCGCCGCATCCGGAAAACGCTCTTCCAAAGACGCCGTGAATCCGATCAGAGAAAATACTCGAATTGCGATTCCGAACGCACGCGCTTCCGAATGCTGAAAATGTGGGCGGGGCATGTTTGCGGGTCCAATTCCACGAAATTGCGCGGCCCATTCCACAAAAATCGGCCTCCGCCCAGCAAATCGTGCGCCTGAAATAAGTGCTCCGCGTCTATCTCGAATTCCGCCAAAGGCAAATCCAGCCACCCCGATTGCGTGTGATGCGGATCCAGATTGACCACGACGATGATCAAATTGGACAGGTCGTCGGTAAACTTGCTGTAGCAGATCAACTGCTCGTTGTCCACCGCATGAAAATGCAGATTCCGATCGCTCTGCAAAGCCGCATTCTCCCGGCGAATGCGGTTGACTCGCCCAATGAACCCGCGCAAGCTCTCGGGCGCGTCGAGCCGCCAATGACGAACCTGATACTTCTCCGAGTCGAGATACTCCTCGCTGCCCGGCTCGCGCGGCGCCGCCGCGCACTGCTCGAACGCGGGACCATAAATCCCGCAGCTCGCCCCCAAGGTGCCCGCCAAAACGTACCGCGCCATGAATGCCGCCCGACCGCCGAATTGGAGGTACTCGCTCAGGATGTCGGGAGTGTTCGGCCAAAGGTTGGCGCGAAAGAACTCGCACACCGGCGGCCGGAAAAGCTCGCTGAAGTAACTCGTCAATTCCGCTTTGGTGTTCCGCCAGGTGAAGTAAGTATAGGATTGGCTGAATCCCAGCTTCGCCAAACGGTACATCACCGCGGGACGAGTGAACGCCTCGGCAAGAAATATCGCATCCGGGTAAGCGTCTTTGATTTCGCCAATCACCCATTCCCAGAATCCGAATGACTTGGTGTGCGGATTGTCCACGCGGAACACGCGCACTCCCTCATCCGCCCAGAACGAAAATACGTCCCGCAGTTCTGCGCCAGAGGCTTTCCCAGTCCTCCGACTCGAAGTCGAACGGGTAAATATCTTGATACTTCTTCGGCGGATTCTCCGCGTATTGAATCGATCCGTCCGGTCGGCTTCGAAACCACTCCGGGTGTTCCTTCACATAAGGATGATCGGGCGAACATTGAAACGCAATGTCCAACGCCACGTCGATCCCGTGTTCGGCCGCCTTGCCGATCAGGCTGCGAAAATCCTCCATCGTGCCCAACGCGGGGTGAATCGCCTTATGACCGCCCTCTTCGGAACCGATGGCCCAAGGCGAGCCGGCGTCATCCGGGCTTCGCGCAATTGCATTGTTCCTTCCTTTGCGGTATTGTTTTCCAATCGGATGGATCGGCGGAAGATAGAGGACGTCGAATCCCATTTCGGCTATATACGGCAGCCGAGCTTCACAATCCTTGAACGTGCCGTGCCGGCCGGCTTCCGCGGCGCAGGAACGCGGGAACATTTCGTACCAGGTGCTAAATGCGGCTTTTTGCCGCTCTACGGTGATGGGAATCGCCGGAGCGAATTCGGTCGCAAAGCGGCGAACCGGATGTTCTTGCATCAACCGCGCCAGGTCATCCGACACGGCGGCTTTCGTCCGTTCGACAAAATCCGGCGAATCGGCCAGCGCTTTGACCCAAGGTTCGAAAAGCCGTTTGACTTCCTCGGAAGCTGAAGCATGCGCTGCGCGAACCAACTCGCCGCCGATCATCAGATCGATGGCCACATCCTGGCCGGCCTCGATGCGCTTCGAAAAATCCCGGCGCCATGTCGCGAAGCGGTCGATCCACCCTGCAACCGTATATTCGTGCCGCCCCAACGCATCGACTTGAAAAGTTCCCTCCCACCAATCGTTGCCCAACGGACGCATCGAAACTTCCAGCCAACACTCACTGCCGGCTGCACGATGCTTCACCACCGCTCGAATGGCATCGTGGCCATCGGCGAAGATCCTGCCTCGCACCGATACGCATTCTCCAATCACCCGCTTGATCGGAAAATGGCCGCCGTCCACCAGCGGTGAAAGAGATTCGATCGTCACCCGCTGCCGTCCGCATCCGCTGCTTTCCTCTACTGCTGGAATGTCGCCGCCTCCTGCTTTCGGAAGCCGCTCTCCCCGGCTGAAATCTTGACGATGAACCATCATGCTTCCTCCCGCTTCCCGCAATGACCCGGCGGTCATCGAAGCGAATTGCCAACCAACTACTTTTCTATTCTAGAGCCCGAGGCAAGGGCGTTTTCTTGCCTTGGACCGTGCGGGATTGCCGACCTGACGCGGGGCGGAACCTGATCGGTGCAAAAATCGCTGGACCGGGGCAACGGCTTCTCGCTTTGCGAAATTTTACCATTCGACGCGGAGTGTCAGCACGTCGTTGCCCGCCACCGTCACGGCGCCGTTCACCGGGGATACCTGCTCTTCGTAGGGATTGCTGAGCCAAACCGCCTTGGGTGGCGATGCTTTCCAACGGAGCTGGACTTGCGTCGCCTTGCCGGCGACTTCATAGAGCCGGAGCATGACCGCCTTGCCGTCATTGCCGGGCTTCATCCCCGCCACGAGCACATTGTCGGGCCAGCCCTCGAGCGAAAGCAAACCCCGGCCGGCAATCGCGCGATTGACGACCGCCAGCGGCTGGCTTTGCTCGATGCCGAACCGCATCGCGGCCACGGGGTCGTAACCGCCGCCGTGCGGCCGGACGCTGTAGCGGAACGGCGTGGGGCCTTCCTGCTCGGCGCGGTAGTTCGTGTACCAGTGATTGTTCATCACCCAGGAAAAAAGTTTCTGCGACGGCTCCAGATGGGCGAGCCAGTCTTCCGGCTTTCCCGAGCCGAACGTGAGATTCGCCGTGATGCCGCCGATTTCCACCAGCGGGGCGTCGATCGTCGCCCAGGTGACGCCGTAATCCTTGTTCGAAACATCGACCCAGCGCTGGACCGTAAACCAGTTCTTGCACGAGGCGGGGAGTTGGTCGATCTCCGGCCGGATGACCGACCAGGCCAGATCGATATGCATCGTCCCGCCCGGAACGTTGAACGGATATTCAAGATGTACGCCTTCTTTCTTGCGGATCGGCTGCTTGTCGATCACGTCGAGGATATCGACGCGGTCGAGGCCGCTGGTGACGCGAATTTCGCGCGTGAATTTGTTGCTGCCCGGAGCGTCCGACTCGACCAGCAGCGACGCCACCAGCGGCCCCGATTCCTTCACGCGGATTTTCGCCGGTCCGGAAGTCGTTGCGCCTTGGGCATCCGTGCCCTCGACGTAAAGATATTTGTTGAGTCCGCCGGCCGCGGCATCGACGATTTCCGCAGCCAGTCCCGTCCGCTTGAGGCTCTCGATCGTGCCCGTTTTTTCGTCGAGCCGAACGGCAATTTCCGCTGTGCTGAGCGTCGCCCCTGCCGCTCTGGCGCCGTTTTGCGGCGCCGCTTGCCCGGCGCCCAATCGATACCGCTTGCAGCCGAACGCGGGAACGTCTTTGGCCACGAAGGCGAGTTCGCCGGTCGAAAGCCGCTGCGAAGGAACGGATCGCTGCTCGTCGAGAATTATCGCGCCCTCGGCGGCGGCTTCCTTCGGCAAAATCACCAAATCGGTGCGCGGCCAGGAGGAAGTGTTGCAGACCAGGAAAATCTCGCCTTTTTCCGCTTTCTTCTCGTTCGTTCCCGCCGCTTGGTCGAGCAGTTTTCGCGACTCTTTGTCGGCCTCCAGGGCGAAGCCGCTTTTGATCTTCCATTGGTCCTTGACGAACTGGTTATCGGGTTCGGCGATGCTGTTATGCGCGCCCCAGGTGTGTTCGTCGTAAAGAATGACATTCCGCCAGGCTCTCGAAAAGGCGTCGCTCGGATAATTCCTGTAGTCGGTGAGCGCCCAAAGCGTCTCGGCCTGCGCGAGCCGTTCGGCCGCCGCGCGGTTCAAACCCGTTTCGAGCGCCGAGGAGCCGGCGCCGTCTTCCCAGTACGGCGTGAGGTCGCCGCGCATCGAGGGAATTCTGCCGCCGTAGCGGCGCTCGAAATCCCGCATCATCTCCGTGGTGGTGGCAATCACCAATTTCGGCGAGGCGTATTTCGCGTTCCATTTCTTCACGGTCTCGACGAGCGTGGGATCCGGCGGGCCGTTGTCGCCGTTGGTCGAGTAGCGCATTTGCACCAGCTCATAGGGATAGTTCTTCTCCTCCAGTTCCTTGAGATACTCGAGAATCGGCGCTTCCCCCATCTGCGCAAGCGTCTGCCGGTGGAAATTCGAATAGGCCCGGCCGGCGACCCAGCAGAGCACCTTTTCCGTGCCCGAGGGCGAAATCCAATAGAACGGCTTGTCGCCCGTCTCGGACAAGGTGCGGCCGATGCGGGACTGGTAATTCGGCCCCGAAGAAAAGTACTTCACGCCGGCCGAGGACAACACCGGAACGACACCCCAGGTGTAGCCGGGCACGTCGGATATCATCGCCGACTCGATCTTCACGCCGCAGCGGCGGCTGAGGCGGCCCGCCATGTCGATCGTCCGCATCAGTTCCTCGGGCCGGCAAAGCGCGGTCAGCATGTTGCCGTAGAATGCGTCGAGTTCGATCTGCCCCGCGCGGACGGCTGCGATAAGGGCTTGCTGCTTCTCCGGCGGCGCCTCGCGGAGATAATGATCGACCGCCCAGAGACCCTCGGTGTTCCATTCGAATCGCTCGCCGGGCGGGTTGCCGGCGGTCCTCTTCGCCAGTTCCACGGCAAGATCGAGATTCTTGATCTGCTTGACCAGCGCCTCGGGTTGCCGGTCGGTGTAGCCGATATCGACGTGCGACTGCGGGAGGAAATACATCACCCACTTTCGCACCGGCTTGACGGCGATCTCGCGCGTGGCGAGCACTTGGCCATCCGCGGTGACTTCGACCGTGGCGGCGGTTTCCCGCTCAACGGCCGGGAGTGAAAACGTGACGGTTTCCCGCGCGTTTTTCACCGCTTGGGAGATCGTCTCGCGGCCCGGCATTCTCAACTTCGCCTCGGCCTCTCTGCCGTGATGGATGAGTTGCACGCTGAGGCTCTGGCGCAGCGCGCCGTTTTCCTTCACCAGTGCGGACGGGCTGTCCCAACTGCGAATCAGGGCGATATCGCCCAACCGCGCAAGCTCCGCTTCGCGCGGCGCTTCGAAGCCCAGATAATCGTAGATCAGCCAACTGCCGGCGACCGTCGTGAGCGAGATCTCGTTCGTTCCCGCGCGGAGAGCGCCGGCGGGAATCGCGAGCCGCACCCGCGAAGCACGGCCTTGCGAAAAATTGCCGCGCAAAGTGGCATCCGTGCGGCCCGCCCGCGGTTGATATTCGGTCTGTTTTTTCCCGTTGACTTCGACTTCGATTTGGGGCGGCGCTTTTGCGCATCGACCGCCGCCACCGTCAGAAAACAGGCCTCCGCCGGCTTTTGCTCGAGCGCGAAATAGATGCGGAACGAATGCCGCCGCGAATTCGCCCAGGAGTCGCGCGGGCCTGGGTGTACATAGGGCCAGTCTTGTTTCGCGTCCGAAACGCCCACCAGGAAGGCGGCATCGCCGCGAAAAGGGGTGTAACCCCGCGGAGCCTGCGCGAATTCGGCCGCGCTATGGTCCTGCTTGCCGATTTCCCAGAGGGTCTTCTGCCCGCCATCCGCGGCCGGCTCTCCGGCAAAGAGAAACGAGCACAGTGCAAAATTGACAAGCCCGACGAAAACGAAAAGTTTGCCGTGAGTTCGAAGCATGATTTCTTCTCCATGAAATGACATTGTTGGACCGATCGATCGTCAGGCGCCGTAATACAATAAGTTGCCGCCATTCTAGGCCGAATACGTGTTGTGCAGGCCGAACATGATTATCAACAGGCAGGCCAGGTCCCGGCCGAACGACTCGCCGTGCGCGTGATTTCACCTCCATAGTCGAAGCTTACGGGTTCGAATCCTGCAAATCCCGCTCCCAAAGCGTTTTTTTAAGCGTCCTGATCAATCGCAATGTTTCGGACTCATTGCGGTAAAGACCCGAAACAATTCGCTCCATCGGCGTGCCTGCCTCGGTTTTCATGAAACCCAGGCCGGAACCGCGGATGAATTCGGCCAACTGCGGCGAATTGAGCTTGAGCAGGCTTTTATTGAGATCGCAGCCACACGCCCAGCCCCACCAGCCATCGTAGCCGGTGGTGACTTGCCAACGATCGAGCCGGGAAATCAATTCTTCCAACGGCTGCAAAAGTGGGCGATTCGCTTCGGAAGCTTCAATAAAATCCAATGCGGCCGCCTTGAGGCAGAGCATGATGTAAAGATCTTTTATGAATCGATTGGCATTGCCGAAAAGCAGTCCCTTGAGAGGCCCGGGCTCGAGCTTTTCCTTGATCAACCGCTTGAGTTCGGCGGCGCATTGTCTCATCGCTTCGCTTTGCAAGCCGCTCAGCGCTTTCCAGGCCGAAAATATCCGTTGGCCCTGGCCCGGGATCAGGTCCTCGGCAAACTGGATGTAATCCGCATCGGCAAGCGGCAATCCCCGGGCGCCCCTGGCAAAGGCAAAAGTGCCCGGTAACTGAATGCAATGAGTCTGGGCGTTGGCCTGGGTGCCCCGCGGACCAGCGTCTTGTCCGCTTTTATAGGGATCGCCGCCGGCATGAGGGCCGAAATTGGTCATCGGAAACACCGGCTCCAACTCGATCGCGCCGTAGTTGAAGTTGATGACCTTCGCTTGCAATCCGAGCTTTTCGGCGTATTCCAAACCTCGGGCGATTCCCCAAGGCTCGGGATTTTGCTCTTTTAACATCGTCAGCGTTTCGAGATACTCCGCCGCCGTTCCATAGGCGAATTCACCCGTGGCGTGAAATCGCCCATAGGCTTGCCAGCCGGCCCAAACCCAATAAACGAGTTCGATCGCGCCGGGACGAAGGCGGTCGAGCGCCTGCCGATGCCGCATCAGCAGATTGACGAATTCTTTATTGGTGGAATTGGGATAGCCGCCCGGGTCGCTGTCGATGACGACCAGGCCGTCCATCTCGCTCAGGGGCTCGAGCAACTCCGCGCCGGGCCATCATGGCGTCCACGGCTTGCGGATCGGCCGGATTGATGCGGATCTCGGTGGCGGAGAAGGACCGGTTTTCGAACGTCGTGCGCCGCGCGTAGGCGTCGATGGGAACGTTGTTGGGGCAAAGGATGATCCATGCTTTCATCCCGAATTCCTCATGCGCCATCTCGATCACGCGCCGGTGCTGCTCCAACTTGGCCCGATCGCTCGGCGTCAAAGGATGCGGCATGATTTCCAGTTGGGGCCAAATGGAAATCAGATTGAAGCCCAGGCGGCTCAGGCCGTCGAGGTAGCCGTGCCAATCTTCGTCCGTCCAGGAACGCGCGGCATAGGGACGGTTGTAAACCCAGCACTCATGCACGTACATTCCGATCGATTTCTTGTCGGCGGGTGGGCTGGCGGTCTCCTCGCACGTGGCATCGGCGGACAAGAACGCGCCCGCTCCGGCGGCGGCAAACAATCCCATGAATTCGCGGCGTTGCATGGCGGACTCCCTGGTTTCGAGGTGCAATCATCTTCTCCGATTAGGATGCCCCTGTCAACCGAATTCGGCAAGTGCCGGCATATTGCAGAACGATTTATGGGCGATTTCATCACCGCAAGCGCCCTCGGAGACATGGGCGGATTGAAGCAGAACCGCAACATCGAGCGGATGGGGAAAATCCGGAGCGCCGCGGCAAAAAACAGCCATCCTGCTTCACTTGCTCGGCCCACATCCCCGGCGCGAACCACAAGATACGGTTGGTATTCATCGGGGACAAAAAACACGATGCGGAATTGCGGAAGGCATTTGGTGACGATTCGCGCGGCTGGCGATGTGTGCCGGATAGGGCTGGGGTATCGGTATCGCCGGACAGGCACGGAAACCTTCCATCGGAACGGCAAGCAGGAATTGGGAAGGGGTGATTGTCGGCTTTGCTGCGGCCGCTCGCACTTGGTCCGGCTGTTGTCCCATGCTTGCCACCTCCGCCCGCGACGCTTATAATGGCGGCTGGCCCCGCGGTGCCCGCGGTGGACTGCTGCCAGGCCGCCTGCCCCAATGATTCCCCGCATGCTTTCCTATCCCCGATCCAACCTCCCAGGAGAAGCCATGAACGAAACAGCTAAGAGTGTTGCATCCCGTCGCGAATTTCTGAAGCACACCGGCCGTGTCGCCGCGGCCTCGGCGCTGGCGGGGGCCGCTATTCCTTTCGTCCACGCCGCGGAGGACAACACCATCCGCGTGGCCCTCGTCGGCTGCGGCGGTCGCGGCACCGGCGCGGCGGGCGATGCCATCTCCGTCAAACAGGGACCGGTCAAAATCGTCGCCATGGCCGACGTGTTCCACAACCGCCTTAAAAGCAGTTACGCCAACCTCCAAGAGCGATTTGCCGACAAGGTCGATGTGCCCGACGACCGTAAGTTCATCGGCTTCGACGCCTATAAAAAGGCCCTCGATTGCCTCAAGCCGGGCGATGTCGCGATCTTCGCCACGCCGCTCGCTTTCCGGAGTGTCCATTGTGCCTACGCCGTCGAGAAGGGACTCAACGTGTTCATGGAGAAACCGCTCACCGCCGACGGCCCCACTTCCCGCCGATTGCTCGAACTCGGCAAACAGGCGTCGGCCAAAAACCTCAAGGTCGCCGTCGGTCTGATGTCCCGCCACGCCAGGCACCTCCAGGAATTGCAAAAACGCATCCAGGATGGTGAAATCGGCGATATCGTCACCATGCGCGGCTACCGGATGCACGGCCCGGCGGCCTCCTTCTCCTCGCCGAAATGGCCCGGAGACCCCAGCGAACTGCTCTGGCAAATCCGGCGTTTCCACAGTTTCCTCTGGGCCAGCGGCGGCGCTTTCAACGACTTCTACATCCACATCATCGACCATTGCTGCTGGATGAAGAACGCCTGGCCGGTCAAGGCCCAGGCCCTCGGCGGCCGGCACTATCGCCTGACCGAGGACGGCAAACCGGCCGTCGATCAGAATTTCGACGTTTATTCGGTCGAATACGTCTTCGACGACGGCGCGCGGTTCATCATGGACGGCCGATGCATCGACGGCTGCGCCAGATCTACAGCAGCGCCGCACAAGGCACCAAGGGCATGGCAATCCTTTCCAAGCATGGCGACTGCGGCTCGCCCTCAAGCACGTACCGCGGCCAGAATCCCGGCCGCAAGAAGATGATCTGGCAGTCGAAGACGCCTCCGGGCCAGGAAAATCCCTACCATAATGAATGGAACGACCTGATCGAGGCCATCCGCGGCGATAAACCCTACAACGAGTTGGAACGCGGCGTTTACGCCAGCCTCGTCAGTTCGCTCGGCCGCAAGGCCGCCCATACCGGCGTCGAAATCACGCTCGACGATTTCCTCAACTCCGAACAAGAATACGCGCCGGGCGCCGCGGACTTCACCATGGATTCGCCCGCCCCCGTCCAGGCTCGACCCGATGGCTCCTATCCGGTCCCCATGCCCGGCATCCTTACCGATCGGGAGTATTGATTTTTCCCCCGGCAATTCGGGTGGCACGTCCCCTGAGCCCCAAGCAAAGGGCATCCCGGGCGCGTCACCCGATCGGATCTCCATCGGCGGCGCAGGTCTCCGTTGTCGCCGGCAACAAACCCTCGCGCAACTCCTCCGAGAGAGCAGCGAGTTTTCCCTCTCAGGAGAATTCCCCAAGTTGCGCTGTCAATCATATTCCATGCCGTTGCGTTTCAGGAGCGGCTGCGGCCGATCGACCACTCCGCTGGGACGCACGCCCGGCCCTTTGCCGGTCACGCCCAGATCCTG
The DNA here is from genome assembly GCA_963713065.1 of Pirellulales bacterium. Taxonomy (GTDB): domain Bacteria; phylum Planctomycetota; class Planctomycetia; order Pirellulales; family Thermoguttaceae; genus JADLEL01. The sequence continues at coordinate 46,870 of CAVQKP010000006.1, forward strand.
AGCCATCTGCTCGACGTACTTTTGGAGCCGCTCGACGACGTCCGGGTGTTGGGCGGCGACGTCGGTCGTTTCGCCGATGTCCGCATCCAGGTTGAAGAGCTTCGGCGTGAACTTATTTTCTGGCGGCACATTCATATTATCCATGCCGGTTTCAAGCTGCCGAACAATTGCCAGCTTCCACGGACCCGAGCGGACCGCTTCCAGCCGGTTGAATTTGAAGTAGAACAAGGCCTCGTGCGGCGATTGCTTGCTCCGACCCGATAGCAAGGGCCAGATGTCTCGACCGTCGATCACCCGGTCGCCGGGCACTTCACCGCCCGCGAGTTTCACAAGGGTCGGCAGCACGTCCATTTCGCTCATCATCGCGTCGCAGGAGGTTCCCGCAGGCACTTTGCACGGCCACCAGGCAATCGTGGGCTCGCGGACGCCGCCTTCCCAAGTGGAGGACTTGCCCCCACGAAGCGGCCCGGCCACTCCGCCGTCCTTGCCTCTGCTGCGCCACGGCCCGTTGTCGCTGGTGAACAGCACCAACGTCCGCGAGTCGAGCTTCAGCTCGCGGAGCGTATCGAGCACCCTTCCGGTACTCCAATCCGCTTCTTCGACCCAGTCGCCAAAACGCCCGTTCCGGGATTTGCCTTGGAAAGCCTTGCCCGGATGGATCGGCACGTGGACCGCCGTATGCGGCAGATAGAGGAAAAAGGGCCGGTCCTGATTGGCGGTGATGAACTTCACGGCTGCGTCGGTGTATCGTTCCACGAGCGTGTCTTGCCGTGCCGGCGCCTCGACCACTTTTTGGTCTCGCAGCAAAGGAAGCGGCGGACAGCGGTCGTCCTGCTTGCCGGAATCGCCCATGTCGTTGGAATAAGGGAGGCCGAGGTAATGGTCGAATCCATGCCGCGTCGGCAAAAAGTCCGGCTGATCGCCCAGATGCCACTTCCCTACGCACATGGTGGCGTAGCCCTGCCGTTTGAGCAAATCCGCCACCGTCTGTTCCGAGGTGTTGATGCCGATTCGCGAAGCCGGCCAAAGGACGTCGGGCAGTGAGACGCGTTTGGCATAGCAGCCGGTCATCATTTGCGCCCGCGACGGCGTGCAGACCGTAGCGGCGTAGAAACTGGTCAGCTTCATCCCTTCGTGAGCCATGCGGTCGAGGGAGGGAGTGCGATTGAGCTTCGAGCCGAAAGGACCGATGTCGCCGTAACCCATATCGTCGATGAGGATCACGATGAAATTGGGCCGCGGCGTTCCCGTCGCGGCATCGGCCTCCCAAGAGGCGATCGGACAGCAGGCCAGGGCGATCAATGACAGAAAAACGCTTCTCATCGGAGAGGTTTCAGCATCACGTTTCATTGAGAATTCTCCTTGGATTGGGTCCGTATTGTCCGTCGGACATGATTTAGAGCGGAGAAGGTCAACGTCCGTTCATTTCCTCAGAGCTTCGCGAATCACAGGCTCGAAGACGTCGGCCTGTCGCATGAAACCGAGATCGCTGGCGTGGGAACCGTCGGTGGAACCTTCCGTATCGTCGCCGTAGAGGCGGTCGCCGGGGATGTAGTACAGATTCTTCACGCCTTCCTTTTGCAGCGTCTCGAAGGCCGCCTTCAGGGCGGCATGATTCTCGTCGTGAAACCTGGATCTTGCCGGAAGGATCCAACTATTGGGATTGCGCCTGTCTTCGACGAGGATGATCGGCGTCTCGGGCTTGGCGTCGCGGAGCAATTTCACCAAGGGAATGCATTTTTTCGCCACGTCCTTCGGCCCCATGTTCGGCAGGCAATCGATCACATACGCCGCGGCATCGACCTCCGCGAGAATCTCGCCGACGGCCTTGTCCATGCGGCCATTGCCGGAGAAACCGAGATTCACCACCGGCATCTCCAGACGGCGTCCAAGAATCGCCGTATGCACCATGCCGGGACGGCTGGCACAGGCCCCGTGGGTGATGCTCGTGCCGTAGAAAACGAGCGGCTTTTGACGCGGGGGGAGTCCCTCGAACTTGCTGCCTTTGGCCACCCCGATACTCATGAACTCGACTCCATTGTAGAGCGGCAGATAAGCGGCGTATTCGCGCTCGCCGGGGGCCAGTCCTTTGATGATCTCGGTCTGCACTTCCTGGGCCTGCGGCTTCGCGACCATCACCCACTTCCATTTGCCGTCGCTGTCCCGGGCGTAAAGATCCACCCCGCTCACGCCGGTGGCCGGCATGTGCGTCATATCGAGTTGCTTTTTGCTCAGCTTGTAATGCACGCTGATGGCCGCGGCATCGGTCTTGAAGCGAACCATCATTCCGGCGGAATCGCGGCTCAAGTTCCAAACGGCGGGAGTCACCGTCTTCTCCGCGCTCGCGGGCAGGCAATCGAACCAGCGCAGCCGCTCCTGGCCGGGCAGGATCCGGCCTTCGACGCCCCATTTCGTCACGTCATGCCACTCCAGATTGTCCGCCGCCGTCTTCTTGACGACCTTCGCCGGATCGGGCTTGGACACGTCGGGAGCCTGCTGGGCGGACACGTAACCGTTCACGGGGCGGATGGGGACTGGTCCATTTTTCGGCGAACTTGTGTCGCCACGCGCATAAATCGTTGGCCGAAAACATGGACCTGTCCCACTCCTTCCCGCCCCGTCAACGGTTACGGCGGATGCTAAGCCGGTGAGGGCGAAGAAGACGGTGAAGAGCAGTTTGCCGTGGTGAGTCATGTTTTGCCTTTGTAGGTTGGGTGTGGGCGCTTGCTTGTAAAACAAAACGGATCTGTGGATCATCATCTCCCCCCGCAAATTTGCTGCGCAGGATGAGCTCGCCTCGCTTTCTTCTCCCGCGGGTACGTGGTGCCGCTTGTCCTATTTATGTTTATTGCCGCTTCCGGAGGATTCCTCCTCCATTTCCGCCTGGTGATATTTGGTCTTCATTTCGTCGATGTTCACCGCAGGTTCGGGAAACTTCATGCCCAGCGATTCCAGCGTCTCCACGACTATCCGCGACACCGCCAGATTGCGGAACCATTTCCGGTTGGCGGGAATGACGTACCACGGAGCGTGCCTGGTGCTCGTCTCGCGGATCGCGTCTTCGTAGGCTTTCGTGTATTCGCTCCAGAACTCGCGTTCGCTGTAATCCGTTTCGCTGATCTTCCAATGCCGTGCGGGATCGTCCAGCCGCTTCTTGAAACGCCGCAGTTGCTCGTCCGGGCTGATGTGCAAAAAGAATTTGATGATGTGCGTGCCGTTCTCCACGAGGCTCTTCTCGAACTCGTTGATCGAATCGTAGCGTTTCGACCAGACCTCCTTGGGAACCAGCTTATGCACCCGGACGACGAGCACGTCTTCGTAATGCGAGCGATTGAAGATCGCCACCGCGCCCTTGGCCGGAGTTTGCCGGTGGATCCGCCAAAGGAAATCGTGCGCGGCTTCCTCCTGCGAAGGGACCTTGAAGCCATGCACGCGGGTGCCCTGCGGGTTCATGGTCCCCAAAACGTGATTGATCGTCCCGTCCTTCCCCGCCGCATCGAGCGCCTGCAAGCAGATCAAGAGCGAACGCTTCCCCTCGGCATACAGCAGGTACTGCAACTCGCGGAGTTTCTTGGCATGCTTGTCCAGCTCTTTCCGGGCCGATGCCTTGTCCGCGTGTTTGTCGGTGAAATCGGGATCGATCTTGCCGAGATCGACCTTGCTCCCCGGCTCGATCTGAAACAGTTCTCGATAGCTCATGTCGTTTCCTTTCAAGTTCCGTCATGATCCCCGGCGTCTTCGCGCACTTCGACGGTCCGGGAGGGCTGCCCTGCGGGCTCCAGCGAGACTTTGATGGCTCCCCGCGCGGTCATCGCCCCGCCTTTTAGCGTGGCATTGTCATCGACCGGCAAAAGCGCGGTGAGTTTGCCTGCCGCGGAGGAAATATTCAGCGCGTAGCCGCCCTCGACGGAGCGCAGCTCGCACTTTCGTTGGGCCCGATCCTTGGCCTTGTGCGGCTGGAAAATCGTCACGAACTCCATGTGCGATTCCGGCCGGACTGTCTTGGCCGTCAGGTGCCATTCGCGCAATTGAATCCGCGGGCGGGGATTGGGGTCGTATTCGTTGGTCTGCGCAAAGGCGAGTTTCTGCGGCGCGAGAAAGGCGATATCGCCAGCGGCGTCGCCGTTTTGCACGCTGATATTTTCTTGGTCGCGAATCTCGAATTTGTTGACGGCATGCAGCCAGTACTCATACGTCGAAGGCGTGCTTGCTTTCAGGCGGTCGTAGATGATCACCAGGTCGGGCTTGACGAAGAGAATCGCGCGCTTGAACTGCTCGACCGGCGGCTCGTACGACTCGCTCGCATCACCGATTACGGCGTCGATTTGCGGCGTCGTGAGAAATCCCGTGATTTGCCCCCGGGCTTCCGCGGTGTGCTTTCGCTGGTCTTTGCCGTTGACGGTGATGCAGTTGGTCGATCGAGTGGACCACATCCACTTCGTGTGGTGCGCGCTCCCGTAAATGTCCCGGCGGCCGGACCTGATCAGCAGCCGCTCGCCATAGGCCCCGAGGAGGAACGAATTGTTGGACTCGTAACCGTGCGATTGGGTGCCGAAGGGGCTGGACTTGAACACGACCTGCACGCTCTTCGTGGCGTCGGTCAAGTTGCCGTTGAGATAAGCCTCTCCCATTCCGCGAAAGAGGCGCGACGCCGGCAGGTCGTCGGGGGCTTTGGGGGAAACCTGCGGCAACTGCCCGCGGATAAAACCGATGTAGCCTTCGGTCGGGACCGGCCCGCCGAGTTGATCGACATACCATTGCCAATACGGATTCTGGGCCTCGGCCGCCAAAACGGTCATCAGCGGCGACATTCGCCTTGGCGGTTTTTCCCGCGGTAAGGTCGCCGAAGCCGCCGCCCGTCTTGCCCGGCGGCATCAGGTACATGGCGTAAAACCCGGCCTGCGAAAAGTAGGGCTTTTTATACGCATCGACGCCCATCGCTTCGCGCATCACGTCGGCCCACCACGTGAAACGCGATAAATAGCCTGTCCCAATAGGCCGAGCCTTCGTGCCAGCCGCCGTCCTCGTCGCTCCAGACGGGATAGACGTTGAAAAAATTATTCATCGCGAACCAAACCCAGTCGTCGGCCCCCTCGACTTCCCCGAGAAAAGCGACCCCGGCTTCGCCCAGCATGTGCCAGGCGCGGTTGTCGTGGCTCGCATACGGTTTCCAGAAATGACGCGGGCACAAATAGCGGTACATCTCGTCGCCGCGAACCTTCATCATCTTGCGGCAGCTTTCCTTCTCCTCTTCCGTCAGCAGGTCGTTGGCGAACGTGTAGGCCCGAGAAAAATAATAGATGTACGGCATGCCCGCTTCATCGTTGTAGCGGTAGTTCGTGCTCCCCTTGGGATCCCATTTGGCGCACTCGAGAAGAATTCGCTTGGCTTCCCGCCCGTACTTTTCCTGGCCGCCCAACAGCCGGGTGAATGCGAGCGTGGCGGCGCTGTTGAGGGCTTTGACCGTGTAGGTGCGGTTTCCCCACCAAATCTTTCGCCACTCCTCGCTCTTGTAAACCGTGCCCGGCGGATACTTCGGCGGCTCCGCCGTCGGCGGCGGATCGGCGAGAATTTTGTCGCACTCGCTCACGAGCTCGAGATACTTGTCCTTCAACTCTCCGCGGGCAAGCTCGCGCAGCCGTTCCAAATTCTCGGGACGCAGAAAAAGCCGGGGGTGGGTTTTGGGAATTCGCGCCATCAGCTCTTCGCGACGGGGCAGGGGCATTTGCACCGCATCGCTTGCAATGGAAAATTTCCGCGTTGTGCTCCAGTTGCTGTGACGGCCCTCCTTGTCCTCGCCGCGGTAATGCCACGCATAGTTGCCCGGCCCGAAAGTCCGCGGAGGACAATGCACGTTGAATTCGATCCCCGCGGCCCGATAGACGACATCCGCAAATCGAGCGTCGGACGCACACTCGATTTCCCACGTTAGGCCTTTTTGCGGCCGCCAGCTAAAACTCGGTGGATCGGTCCGCGACACGGCTCCTTCGGGTCGATACCCCCAAGTCCCTGCCTCCGCGGGTCGCTCGTCCAACTTCACCGATTGCGCAATCGCCGGGCATCCGCAAATCAGAAATGAAACGAAAATCCAAACGCTCGAGCGTTTCATGATCCGGCGGCTCCTTTTATCTCCGGTTGAATTCCCCTTGCTGTCTCATTGGAGAATTCATTATAGGGGATCGGGGCGGTGTTGGCCAGCGTGCTCGGCAAGCCGCCCGAAACCTCTCTTGCCGGCGATTCGGGCGATGGATATGATGATCGATTATGTGATCGCAATAGTGCCTGAGTCCATAGCCAAACCTCCGCATCGAGAGTGGATTCGATGGAAGACCTGTCTCTGATCCACCAACCCGTCACTTCCATGATTCGCATTCCCGGCACGGCCTGTTCCACGAGTTCCATTCCAACGAGTCCGCGGGACGCCAAAACCGTCCTGTTCCACGCGCTCGGCGCCTGGCGCATTGCACGGGCCTTTCACGATATCCTCTGGAATCCGGACTTTACCGTGCCGGCCGGCCAATTGCTCGGCGGCAGCGTGCGGTTCTGGCACGGCCAGTTGTTTTGCAAGCCGCCGCTGCACGGCGGCGTGGTGGCATGGCGCCAGGATTATTCGTACTGGACCCGCACCACGCCCATGGCGCATCTGACGTGCTTCATCGCCCTGGATGACACGGACCTGGAGATTGGCAGAAACTCCCTATACACAAGGCAACCGATTCATGGATATGTGGAAGTTCTACGACATCACTCATCGTAAGTGCGTGATATGCAATCCCACGAGCGAGGAGAAGCTCGCACGCTTGGTGGACATGGTGCAGCTTCCGACAGCCGCACGTGTGGTTGACATCGCCTGCGGGAAGGGCGAATTCCTGATACGTCTGGCCGAAGCATACGGAGTGCGCGGCGTAGGCGTGGACCTCTCGCCCTTCTTCATCGCCGACGCAGAACGAATGCTCCAAGCGCGTGTGCCACAAGCAGGAATCACCTTCACCCAAATGGATGGCGCTGCTTTCAAACCCGACAAGCCACACAGCCTCACTCTAGCTTCGTGCATTGGGGCGAGCTGGGTTTTCGGCGGGCACGCGAAGACTCTAGACGCGCTCATCGGCATGGCTGAGCCCGACGGATGGGTGATCGTGGGCGAGCCATACTGGTTGCAGGAGCCGTCGGACGAGTACTTGCACGCGTTGGGGCTAACAAGAGATGCCTTCGGAAGCCACGCGGAAAATGTTGAAGCAGGCCACCAGCGAGGGCTCGACCTCGTGCATACTCTGGTGAGCAGCAAGGACGACTGGGACCGATACGAAGGTCTTCAGTGGTATGCCATGGCGGACTACGCCGCCACCGACCGGGATGACGCTGATCTTCCAGAACTGCTTGAGCGCGTGGCGAAGGAGAAATCAGCTTACTTGAGGTGGGGGCGAGACGCCTTGGGCTGGGCGATCTACGTATTCAGAAAAAAGGGGATAAGTCCAATTAATGGAAGTCGAAACCGGGACGCAGCTAGTTTTCCGTCCATGCGACGTCGTTCGTAGCGAAGTCCACCTCCGCGCAACCAATCCCAACTCCCGGAAGAAAAGGGCGAGCGGCGGAGAAGCAAGATCGAAGTTGACAAAATCAAATGCCAGGAAAGCCCGACAACATTCCAAGCCCGTGCGGCACAACGATTTTCCTGCGTTCACTTGGTCCCGCTCACTCACCTCCGGCGCGAAATCCATCCCGCACAAATAAATTTTATCTCCTTGCCTCGCAAAACCTTGCAAAGCAGTTCGAGATTTTTTTGTGCAAAAAGAGGCCGCCTCTTGTGATAGGCTGGTGTTTGTATATCGGCATCCCTATCTCAATGTCTTCCGCACGCCTTCCAACTCGCCCGCCGAGCCGAGTTTGGTGTTCTTGTGGATGATATACTTCGCGTATTCGGCCATGAACACCTTTCCGATCGGGCGGAGGTCGAAATTCGCCGGGTCGTCGCGGAACGACTCGCGGTGAACCGCACACCACACCAACCGCCCGTCGGTGTCGATGTTCACCTTGCACACGCCCAGCTTCGCGGCGGGCAGATATTGATCCTCGTTCACTCCGCTCGCGCTGCCCAGCTTCCCGCCCGCCGCGTTGATCCGATCGACCCACTCCTTCGGCACGCTGCTCGACCCATGCATCACCAGCGGGAAATTCCGCGGCACCGCCTGCTGGATCCCCGTGAGCACGTCCAGCCGCAAGCCCTGCTTGCCGGAAAACTTATACGCCCCGTGCGATGTGCCGATGGCCACGGCCAGCGAGTCGCAACCGCTCTTCTCGATGAATTCCGCCGCCTGCGCCGGATCGGTCAGGCAGACGCTGCCCGTCACGTCCTCTTCGACGCCGCCAAGCTGGCCCAATTCGGCCTCGACCACGATCCCTTTGGCATGCGCTCGGTCGGCCACTCGGCGCGTGATCTCGATATTCTTCTTGAACTCCTCGTGCGAGGCGTCGATCATCACCGAACTATAGAAGCCGCTGTCGATGCAATCGTAGCAAACCTCCTCGGTGCCGTGGTCCAGATGAACGGCGAAAATCACCTCGGGAAACACCTGGTCGGCCGTGCGGATCATCGCTTCCAAAAAGCGCTTGTCCGAGTAGCCCCGCGCACCGCGGGAAATCTGCAGAATGAACGGCGCGCTCTTGGCCGCGTCGCTGGGATCCTCGTTTTTCGCAGATTTGCCCAAATTCCCGCGGAATAACCCAACCGTCTGTTCCAAATTATTGATGTTATACGCTCCCACGGCATAGCGGCCGTAGGCGTGCTTGAAAAGCTGCTTGGTAGTGACAATCATGATAAAAAACCTCCTATTTTTGCTGCTGGCGGGGGAATGAAGAATTCTACCTTAAGCTACCATGGGATGCCAGGGGATAAACGCCCTCGACTGTAAGTCATTGCCTGCCGCCTAGTTGCGCCACCCGCCGCCCGCCAGATTCAAGTTCCCACTTCCTGCGATCGCAGGACAATTTTGCTGCTTCGCCGGAAATCGACACCAAAAAGTTGACATTTTCGCTATTACGGGTAAATTGAGATTATCCGTTCGTTTCACCCCCAAATACATCTTGAAGAGGTGATTCGTTTTCGGTAGCCGGGAGATACACATGACACTGAAATATCTGGCTTCCTTTCTGCTGGGAATCGGACTCCTTGCTTGCACCACCACCGCTCAGGCTGATTTCACCTTCATAATCCACGACGGCAACGGCGGCGGCAACGGCGGCGGCAATTCCGACTCCGGCAATGGCCCGAAAACCTATGCCATTCTCATCGGCTCCCAGGCCCCGTCGGATGGAATTGCCGACGCGATCCGCGGCGATCTGGACGTTGACAATGTCGCCTCCAAGCTCTCTTGGGCCTCCGATGTTTTCGTGTTGAAATACAAATGGGATGATCCCAATACCGTTGCCGGCGATATTCAATCGGCCGCTTCCGCCATCGCCGCCAAGATAAATCCGGGCGATTCGTTCTTCTTCTACTACTCCGGTCATGGCACCGGCGGTTCGGGACTCGGCGTGCAAGACTTCATCAATCCCGTCCAAAGCGGCGGTTATCAAGACAACTCCTTGACTTCTGTCTTTGCCGATAGCCGCTATGCCGACGCCAACAAGTTTTTCTTGATCGATAGCTGCCACTCCGAAGGCATCTGGAACAACGACTCCGACGGCGACTGCGATCTGCAAACGCTCCGCAACATCAGCTTCCTGGCCTCGTCTTCCGAGAACGGCGTCGCTTATTCCGACACCGATCTGAACGGCACCAGTTATTTTACCAATGCCCTCCTGCCGGCGATCACGTCCGACGCTACGTACGGCAGCCTGCTCGCTAGCGCAATGTCCATCAGCGGCGTTGAAGCGAACGGCTATTTCAAGGACAGCGGCCACGGCACGGGCTTCATGCAGCCGATCGGTTATACTTCCACCGATTTCGATTGGAGCGCCACCCTCGGCCAACCCGTCCCCGAACCGGCCGCCCTCGTCCTGTTGCTCGCCGCCGCGGTGACCGCCTTGGTTTGGCGGCGTCGAATCGGCTGATGACGCATCCGCTGCCTCACGGCAGGTTCCGGCATCGAGGATCAACCCTCGTTTCCTCCTCTTTTCCCTGCTCCGGCAGGGGAATGCAATTCCCTGACTTTCCTCTCTTGCAGACAGGCTGTTTTACTTTCCCGACCATTGCATATCACCCAATTTAACGCATCTGCACTCTGCTCGTGCCGCTCGAAAATAATCAAACTTTTCACTTTGCCATTGACCCAATCCCAGAGAACTCTATAATCCGCCCAAGTTTTTCGGTTTGCGGTTTGCAGCGAACCTTTTCCTGGCTGCCATGAACGGCCTTGTTATGCAAACCGTAAATTTTACCGAAAACGAATAAACCCTTCAGGTTGAATAGTACGATTCATATTAACAGTACCCTTTTTTGAGTGCCAAACCGGTTTCATGGATGATTCCGGCCGTTTCGGGCAGTTGACAGGGAGGTCGTCGAACGAACGGACTTCTTTCTTGTCCCCTTGCAAAGGACTCTCGAATTATGCGCAGTTCTATTACCCAATCTGCATGGATTATCGCCTTGGCGATGATGGTTTCCGGCTGTGCAAGCGGTAAGTGGCCTTGGCAAAGCAGCAGCCCTTTCAGCTCGTCGAATGCGTCTAATTCATCGAGCGTGGCGGGTGTGACGAAACCCTCTACGCTGGCCAATAATGCGCCGCCCAGCGGCGTCACCGCACCGCCGGTTACCTATCCGACCTATGCGGGTTCCGCGCCGGGAATGAATAACAGCAACAATTTTGCACCCGCCTACCAACCCACGAATCCCCCGACCGGAATCGCGGCCACGGCCTACACCGCCAACAGCAACAATGCTGCCTCACGAGCGGGCGCTTTCACCGCTCCGCAACAAGGAGCTTACCCCACGAATACGACAAACTCATCGACTGCATACCCCGCTCCGAGTTCCCTCGGCTCGTCGGCGACTGCTTCCTCACCTTATAACGCCGCCACTCCTCCCGTCGCCTATAATGCAAATTCGGCCGGTTACGGCAATCCTCCCGGCAACACTTACGGCAATACTTACAACAATACCTATGGTAACCCGCCGGGTGGAAGCGCCGCGGCGCAGCCCATGTCTCCCTATGGCGGCGCCCCGACCGGTGCGCAGCCGGCCGCTTCGAACTATCCGCAAAGCGCATCCAACCCCAATTCTATTCCCGCCACTCCGCCGGCTGCGCCGCTTACGGGAAATTATGATGCCGGCGGCTGGAACACTTCATCCGCAAATCCCGCCCGTTCGACTACTCAACCCACCGACGGCGATCGCTATGGTGCATCCAATGACCGCTATGGCAGCGGCAGCGACCGGTACGACACGGCAGGCGGATCATCCCCGGTTGTCACGGCGGATTCGCGTTACGGCAGCGCACCGACCGCCTCAACCTCCGATTCGCGTTATGCCCCGACGACCGATAGCCGATACGGTGACGCCTATGGCAGTCCCTCCGCGGCGCCGGTTGCAAACCCGAACGGCGCGAGTCTCCCTGCAACCGGCAACGGTTCGGCAATTTCATTTCCCGGCACGGGTGCTGCCGGCGGAAACTCGACGTCTTCCACATCCTATCAGCCGGGCAGTGTGACATCCTATGAACCTGCCGATAAACCGGCCGCACTCACGGCATCCTATCCCACCGTCCAGACAACGCGATAAGTTCCCGTAAATTCTCATTTCGATCTATTTGAAAACAGCCAAATTGCGATGGCGGCCATTCCGCCATCGCAATTTTGTTTAATTCCTGCAATACAGAGGGCGAGGCTCCTGCCGAGCCGTACGATGATAGCACTCCACCTCCTGTAATTAAATCGGCTCGGCGGGAATCGTGTCCGCCTCAGGCTAAATAGTTTCTGTTGCAGAAAAAGAAATCGGGTGCCATGCCCACGCTTGTCGTGGGCATGAAAAGTGTTTTCACGCGTTTTTTGCATACCCACGACAAGCGTGGGCATGGCACCGGACTTTCGGCTACAGTAACTAAATAGCCTATCTCTCCCCCCAATTCTCTCCCCCTAGCTTCCTGCCCCCCGCCCTTGGTATGATGAAGTTATATCACTTCCCGAGTCCCATCTCCTTGGAGAGTAGCGTTGTTTGTTGGACCAGTATTCAACCGCGAGGCGATCATCGCGCCGCGCCGATTGCGGATTTACATCGCCCGCACGGCCTATGTGGCAGGGCTTTTGCTCTTGGTCTTCACCGCGTGGATGGTGCTTGCCGGCTCGCAGAATGTCCGCGACCCGGGCGATCTGGCACGTTTCGGCGCGATCCTCTTCCAGCTTCTGGCCCCTTTGCAATTGGCCTGGGCGGTGTTTTTCTCGGCCATGCTGGCCGCTGCCGCGGTCGCACAGGAAAAAGACCGCAAAACGCTCCTCCTCTTGTTGCTCACCCGGCTCACAAACTGCGAATTGGTGCTCGGAAAGCTCTTCGCCAGCATGTTGAGCGTCTTTGTGATGCTCTTGGCCGCGCTCCCGCTGTTTATCATCCTTGCCATGCTCGGCGGCGTTTCCGCGGGGCAAATCGCACGCGTCTTTGCCGTCACCGTCGCCAGCGTTCTGGCTTGCGGAAGTTTGGGGTCTCTCATCGCGCTCTGGCGTGAGAAAACCTTTCAGGCCCTCGCCCTCGCCGTGCTCATGCTAGTGCTCTGGATCGCCCTCGGTGAAATCATTGCGGCCGGCATGGCCGGCGAGGCTTGGCTGGGTGTCTCCTGTAAAACCCTGGCCGGCGGAATCAGCCCCTGGCGGGCAATTCTGGATGCCACGCAACCTTGGCTTCCCCTCGATCCCGCCTTGGGCCGGCTGCAAGCGCCCCTCTACTTGTTCCTCTTCGTTTCCCTCGGGATCGCCGTTGCGCTCAACGTCCTGGCGATCGCTTTCGTGCGCGTGTGGAATCCCTCGCGCGAAGCAATGCCGCGGACCGCCGAAGAAGCGTCGCCCCGTAAAGATACCATCTTCGACACCGAGGAACGATTGAGCGAAGCGGCGGCCAATCCCCACGCCTGGCAATATCCGTTCGGAAAAGGAGAACCTGATGCTGCGCCGGTAAATGCGCTTGGGACGCAGATTCCGCTCGGAAACACGGTTGCACTGCCGCTGGAAGGCGAAAAGGTAACGGTTGCCAAGGAAGTTTCAGCCATCCCGCCGAAATACTCCCGTCCCCCCTCGCGCACTCGCCATGTCTGGGATAATCCGGTGATCTGGCGCGAAATCCGCACGTGGGCTTACGGGCGGAAAACCTTGTTTATCCGCTTGGCATATCTCGTGCTGTTCGCCCTCGCCGCCGCCATGCTGCATTGGATGATCCATGCCGGACGATTGCCGGCTTATGACAATGGCACCGTGGTGCTGATCCCGCTCTTTCTGCTGAGCCTGATCCTCGTCAACGCGCAAGCGGTGACTTCGTTGACCAGTGAACGCGACGCCAAGGCGCTCGACCTGCTGCTGGTGACCGATCTTTCGCCCAAGGAGATCGTGTTCGGCAAATTGGGCGGCGTCTTGTACAACACCAAAGAAATGATCGTTTTGCCGATGGCCCTTTGCGTCTATCTCTCCGCAAGCGGCGTCCTCGGCATCGAGAATTTGATATTCCTCCTGGCCGGCTTGGCGGTGATGTACCTCTTCGTCGCCATGCTGGGATTGCACGCGGGAATTTCCTACGGAACGTCGGCCAGCGCCATCGCCACCAGTTTGGGAACGCTCTTCTTCCTGACCCTCGGTGTGGCGGCCTGCATGAGAATCATGACGGCTTTCAGCGGTTCGTTCCAAGCCCAGTTCGTGCCGTTCTTCGCCTTTATGGTCCTGGGCGCGGCCGGTTTGTACGTCGTCCTCGGCGCAGAAATCCGTCGGCGGCTATCGGACTCGCCTCGGCTCTGTGCCCGGTCGCCACCTTCTATGCCATTACCAGCTATCTCCTCGATTCGACGCTGGCCATGTTCTTCTCGATCGTCGCCGCCTACGGCTTCACCACCATCGCCATGCTCGTCCCGGCAATCTTCGAGTTCGATATCGCCACCGGCAGAGCCACGCTGGACGAGTGAATGCTCGCCGGGACGAATCAATTCTCACCGAGAAAATGCATTTCTTGGATTACCGTCGGCCGAAAAATTAACCTGCCCCGCTTCCGCCGACTACTTCGAATATCCCAGCGATTTGATCACGCCGAGCATCTCCTCGAAATCGATGAACCGCCGGCGATGCATCAGCTTGTAGCCATCGATGGCTCGGGCAAGCTCCGCGGCCTCGGGCGAGAGCTCTTCGTGAGAGTTCGTGAACTGCCGCCGTTCGCGATACGGCGAATCGGTGGCCAACGGATTGCGGCGATCGATGAACGGGATCGGCGATTCCGTTACAACCGTGGAATCCACGGTGGGGGTTTCGAGCGCGGATGACATAAAAGATACCTCCGATTCAGACAGGAACGCGTTGCATCTCCATATCAATCCTAGGTCGAAAAACGGGGGGGAAGCCCTCACGATCCGAAAAATATCGAAAAAGTGACTTTCTCCCTTCCAAAGATAGTTCGTTATTCAGTAGGCAGGCCCCAACAGCAAAAAACTGCGTCCGACACTTTTCGGAAAATACATTATCTTCTTGATCCTCATAATGCTTGGCTTGCCGGCATCAAATGTCCATCATAAAGGGTGGTGCTGTTCGAGAAACTGCTTATATTCGTCTTTCCCTTCTCTTGTCCGCAAAAGAATTCGATGCTAAACTAAAAGGTTTCCGCAACCGGGATATCCCTTGAAATGGGGGATAAACTTCCGTTGGACTTATTCCTCGCCTGTGTTATGACAGGTTGGAAACCTGTCCTGCACGATAAAACAAGCGGACTTCGCTCATTGACCAAAATCCATAAAATTTCCAAGGTGGGAAAAATCCACCACAGAGTACAGATTATTCAGGATCCAAACCATGAAAGAAAAAATCCATCCCAAGTATCAAGTGACCAAGGTCACATGCGGTTGCGGAAATTCCTTCATCACCCGCAGCACCTTGCCCGAGATGAAGATCGATATCTGCAATAACTGCCATCCGTTTTACACCGGCAAGCTCAAATACGTGGACACCGCCGGGCGGATCGAAAAATTCCAAAAGAAATTCGCCGCCACCGGTTACGCCAGCCTTAAACGCGGCAAGAAACCCGCCGCCGAAGCCCCCGCCGATGCGCAAGGTTGATTTTTTAGGGGAGAGGGAAGAGGGGAGTGGGGAGAGAAAACTTGGCTCTCTTTCCCCTCTTCATTCGTTCATTTTTTCTCTCCCCCGTCCCCTCACCCCTCTCCCCTGCCATGGCGAATCCGCTTGACGAGAAGCTGCTGCGGTTCGAGGAGTTGGAGCGGCTGCTTGTCGATCCCGACGTGTTGGCCGACTCTCAACGCCAATCGGCCATCTACCGCGAGTATGGCACGTTGAGCAAATTGGCGATGAAATATCGCCACTTCAAGAAGCTCAACGAGCAAATCCGCGAAGCCCTCGAGATGATCGAAGGCGCCGATCCCGACCTCCGCGAATTGGCCGCGGCCGAGTTGCCCAAACTCAGGGAAGAGCGCGAAGAAATCTGGATCGAATTGCTCGATATGACCATCGGCGGCGAGGACGCCCATCGCTCGAGTTGCATCATGGAAATCCGCGCCGGCACCGGCGGCGAGGAAGCCGCGCTGTTCGTCCGCGATCTTTACGAAATGTACCGCCACTATGCCGAAAACTGCCGCTGGAAGGTCGAACTCCTCGAAATGAGCCCCACCGAACTCGGCGGCTTCAAGGAAATCGTCATCGGCCTGGAAGGCGAGGGCGTCTATCGCCGTCTGCAGTTCGAGAGCGGCGGCCATCGCGTGCAGCGCGTGCCCGAGACCGAGGCCAAGGGCCGCATCCACACCTCCGCCGCCACCGTCGCCGTGCTCGCCGAGCCGGAAGACGTCGAAATCGACATCAAACCCGACGATTACCGCAAGGATATCTTCTGCGCCAGCGGACCCGGAGGGCAGCACGTCAACAAAACCGCCTCCGCCATCCGCCTCACGCACTACGAAACCGGCGTCGTCGTCTCCTGCCAGGACGAAAAAAGCCAGCATAAAAATCTCGCCAAGGCGCTCCGCGTGCTGAAAACCCGGGTCTATGAGATCAAACGCGAGCAGGAACATAAAAAACGCTCCGACCAGCGCAAAAGCCAGATCGGTTCCGGCGACCGCAGCGAACGCATCCGCACCTACAATTTCCCCGAAAACCGCGTGACCGACCACCGCATCGGTCTGACGCTCTATAAGCTCGACCAAATCCTCGCCGGCAGCCTCCATCCCGTCATCGACGCGCTGATGGAATACGAGCGCCAAGAACAACGCGCCGCCTTCGGCACGATCGACTAACCTGATCACCATGTCCACTATCGCTCCTTGGACCGTCGGCCGATTGTTGCAGTGGACCGCGGATTACCTGAAGGCGCACGGCTCCGAGAGCGCGTTGTTGGATGCCCAACTGCTTTTGTCGCGGGCGATGGGCTGCACGAAAACCGCCCTCTATGTCCGCTTCGAAGAAGAACCCGCTGAAATCGTGCGCGCCGCCTTCCGCGACATGGTCAAACGCCGCGCGGAAGGCGAGCCGGTGGCGTATCTGGTCGGCCATAAAGAATTCTACTCGCTCGATTTCCGCGTCACACCCGACGTGCTCATCCCCCGGCCCGAAACCGAACACCTCGTCGTCACGCTGCTCGATTTGGCAAAGTCCAAGCCGAAGGATACGGCATGGACAATTGCCGACGTCGGCACCGGCAGCGGCATTCTCGCCATCTGCGCCGCGAAAAATCTCCCCGCCGCGCGGATCACGGCCCTCGATATCAGCCCTGCCGCGCTCGCCGTGGCCAAAGAAAACGCCGAAAAACACGGCGTCGCCGCGCGGATCGAGTTCCTCGAAAGCGATCTCTTCGCCGCCGTCCCCCAGGAGAAAAAATTCGACTTCATCGTCAGCAATCCCCCCTACGTCGCCTCGGGCGATACGGCGACTCTCGCCCCCAACGTGCTAAAATTCGAGCCGCACGCCGCTTTATTCGCCGGACCCAATGGCACCGATGTCATCGAACGCCTCATTCCCCAATCCGCCGAGCGATTGAACTCCGGCGGCCAATTGCTCATGGAAATCAGTCCCATGATCGAGGAAAAGGTCCGCAAACTCATCGAGGCTCACGGCAGTTTCGAACTCCTCCCCACCATCAAAGACCTCGCCCGTCAACCCCGCGTCATCCAAGCCAAGAAAATGTAGGGTGGGCACCGCCCACCAAGTGTAAATTTTCGGCAATTCTTGCCCGTACTCATGCATGCAGCTTTTCTGGCAGCGGCATTGTTATATTCTTATCACAAAGACGCCAATGGATTGATGATCCTCTCGGAGCCAACTCATCACCCGGTAGGCGATCGGGGATATAGATGCGCTCCTGCTGGAGAAACACGTAACGGGAAACTGCTCATGCCGATTGCAGACGTTGTTTTTTTCACGCTTTCGGATTTGATTGGATTTTCAATTGTCCCAATCATTGTTGCCGTTGTGCTCATCGAAGGGGGGATAATATGGCTCTATAATCGATCAACTTCATGGTACGGCTGCAACTTCTGTTCGATTTTGATGAATTACGTTTCTGCGGTAATCGGCTTCTATTTGCCGGAAAAGCTTGGAGTTGCCTGGTATTTTGTAATAGTTCATTCGGCGAAAATGCGAAATGATGTGATAGATTCGCATTATCATCCCAGTTTTTGATTCCTCATCGGAATGGCATTTCTTCAAGGTTGGCTACTAAGCGTTATCATCGAGTTGCTTACGGTTTTGCCAATGAAGAAAATCTTGGGTCTTCACCGGATTGCCCTTCCGCTTATTATCGGCAATACTATAAGTTATATTTTCCTCCTGGGCTGCTATCTGTTTTTCGTTTTAGGTTGAATCGAAAGTCCATGACCATCTTCCGAATACACGGCGGTATTCCTCTCGAAGGCGAAGTTCGCATTAGCGGTTCGAAAAACGCCGCCCTGCCGATGATGGCCGCCGCAATCCTTGCCGACGGACCCGTCTGCCTGCAAGGCGTGCCGCATCTGACCGATGTCCGCACGCTTTCGCACGTTCTGCGCCGGTTGGGAATAAACGTCGAACGAACGGAAGACGGCGATCTGCTGCTGGAAACCGTCGATCCTACGAGAATCCGCGCTCCCTATCGTCTCGTCGAACGGATGCGGGCGAGTTTTTGCGTCTTGGGACCGCTCCTGGCCAGGCGGGGCAGGGCGGAAGTGCCGCTTCCCGGCGGATGCAATATCGGCGACCGCCCCGTCGATTTGCACCTCAAGGGACTCACCGCCTTGGGAGCGAAAGTGAGGCTCGAACATGGCTACATCATCGCTGAAGCCGAGCGGCTCGTGGGCGCGAAAATCGACCTCCTCGGCCCGCGCGGCACGACCGTCACCGGCACGGCCAACGTGATGATGGCCGCCACGCTGGCCGAGGGCGCGACGACCATCACCCATGCCGCCCGCGAGCCGGAAATTGTCGATCTCGGCCGCATGCTCAATTCGATGGGCGCGAAAATCACCGGCCTCGGCACGGAAGAAATCCGAGTAAAAGGGGTCAGAACTATTTTACGGGCGAAGCGAGTCAATGCCAAAAAAATAGTTCTGACCCCTTTTTGCGATACCGCATCATTCCCGATCGCATCGAAGCGGCTACGCTGCTTATGGCCGCGGCGATCACCCGCGGTAACATAAAAATCACCGGCGTCGTGCCCGAGCATCTCGCTTCGGTGCTAGCGTTACTGAAAAACGCCGGCGCGGAAATCGCGGAAGGTCCCGATTGGATCTCGCTCGCCATGCATCGTCGTCCCCTGCCGGGCGAACTCATTGCCGAGCCGTACCCCGGCATCCCAACCGACATCCAAGCCCAGTGGACGACGCTTGTATCAATAGCGAACGGCTCAAGCCGATTACGAGACACGATTTTCGAGAATCGTTTCCTGCATGCGGCTGAACTGAATCGCTTGGGCGCGAAGATTTCGGTGCATGGCGATACCGCAACGATCGAAGGCGTCCCTCGTTTAAGCGCAGCCGCTGTAACCGCGTCCGATCTTCGCGCCAGCGCCGCGCTGGTCCTCGCCGGACTGGCCGCCCACGGCGAAACCACGATCCACGCCGTCCGCCATCTCGACCGCGGCTACGAACGCCTCGACCGCAAACTCCGCCAACTCGGCGCCCGCATCGAAAGAATCCGCCCCGCGCCTCCCCTCGCCCTTTGGGAGAGGGGCCGGGCGTGAGGGTCGTTGAGATGAGTCTCGAAAGACAGGCGAATATCGCCTTGTTCTTCAAGCTTTCGCCTTTGATTTTATGTTTCCATCCCCCCGATAAACGTGCTGCATCATCAGATTCTTCTTCGACGTCACCGGCCCCGGATTCGCATCGTCCCGAAGCACGCTCATCATGATGTGAAACTTCGCGTCAATGTCGTCGGCATAATGGATCAGCATTGCCTCGGGCGTCATTGGCGGCTTCGGCGATCCCCACTCCGGCAGCCGCTGATGGGCGATAACCGCATGTTCCAATCGCAAAAGCGTTTCCGCATCGAGCGGCGTTTTCAACTTCGCCGCCGCCTCGCGGACGATGTCGCGGCCCAGGAGCATGTGGCCGATCATCGCCCCCTCGGCCGAAAAATTCGCCCCTTCCGGCCGCGGTTCGTACTCCCGCAACTTGCCGATATCGTGCAATATCGCCCCCGCCACGACCATGCTCTTGTCCAGCGGCGGCTGCATCTCGGGATAATAATCGGCGTATTTCTCGGCTAGGTAAACGGCGGTCTTCGTCACGCTCAGCGTATGTTCCAACAGCCCGCCCACGAATGCATGATGATTGTGCCGCGCGGCGGGAAAAACGAGAATCTCTTTCCGATTCTCCGCCAGAATCGACTCCACCAGCCTTTTTAAATCCGGCCGTTCGATCTTCTTGCGAACGATCTCCGCAAGTTCCGCAAACATTTCCTCCGGATCGAACCGCGATTTCGGCTGGCAAGCGGCTGGATCGAATCCGTCGGCCGCGTCGGCCTCGATCACCTCGCGAATCTTGTGGATGTCCAACTGCGGGCCGAAATTCGTCTCCCGATATACCGCCCGCACTTTGTAGAACACGCCCGGCGTCCACTCCGCCCGGCATTCGGCCGACCATGGCGAGTCGCCCCAAATCGGAAAACTCACCTCCCGATTGCCGCCGCGAAACGCCACCTTGTGATACGGCTTGCCCGTCTTCGTGGTCGATTCTTCCTTCGCCGTTAACAACAGAAAAACATCGGCCTCCTGGCCGGGGATCATTTCTTCCAACGGAAGCAGTGGTATCGTGCGTGTTGTCATAATAATGAATAGCGAGCCGGGACGCCCTCGGCCCCGGAAGAAGTTGTAGGGTGGGCTTCGCCCACCAAAGCATCGGAAAACTCTACCGATTGTAGCGAAATCTCTCATGGCAGAGGAGAGGAGGGGCCGTTTGCATCAACCGCCCTTGGTTCCATCATGCCAAATCAAGTTGTAGGGTGGGCTTCGCCCACCAAAGCATCGGAAAACTCTACCGATTGTAGTGAAATCTCTCATGGCAGAGGAGGGGAGGGGCCGTTTGCATCAACCGCCCTTGGTTCCATCATGCCAAATCAAGTTGTAGGGTGGGCTTCGCCCACCAAAGCATCGGAAAACTCTACCGATTGTAGCGAAATCTCTCATGGCAGAGGAGAGGAGGGGCCGTTTGCATCAACCGCCCTTGGTTCCATCATGCCAAATCAAGTAAAATTCCGAATAATTATAGGTCCCGCCTGCCGGGCGGGACCGATCGACGCCGAATCGCTGTCCCGCAAAGTCCCGCCCGGCAGGCGGGAACTACTAATATGTCCCTCCCCCGCCGAAAACTCTCGAAACCCAAGCCCCCCGCGCCCCTCAGCGCGGCGAAAAGTTGGGTCGATTCGTTCACCGACTACGCGGCGGGCGAGTGCCACCTCTCCGAAAACACGGTCGCCGCCTACCGCCGCGATCTCACGCGATTCATGCAGTGGCTCGACGGCCGAGGCATCCCCAAACTGAGCATCCGGGATTTGGCCGATTACGCCGGCTGGCTGCACGAAAAAAAACTCGCCCCGGCGAGCATCGCCCGGCATCTGGTCTCGCTCAAAGTGTTTTTCCGCTACCTGCAACTGGAAAACGTGCTCACCGAGAATCTGGCCGAACTCTTGGGCAGCCAAAAACTCTGGCAGCGGGTGCCGAAAATTCTGAGCCCGCAGCAGATCAATCATCTCTTCGAGGCCCCGCAATCGTACGACCCCTGTTTCCGCCGCGATCGGGCGATGCTCGAACTCCTCTACGCCACCGGCTGCCGCGTTTCGGAAATCGCGAACATGAAGATGCAAGACATGCATCTCGACGAAAGCTACTGCCTCTGCCGCGGCAAGGGCGATAAAGAACGCCTCGTCCCCTTGAACGTCCGGGCGGTGACGGCCGTGCGGGAATATCTGGAACACGAGCGCGGCAAACTCCAAGCCCGCCGCGGCACGCCCGCCGAATGGGTCCTCTTGAGCTCTCGCGGCCGCCGCCTGCGCCGCGAGCGAATTTGGGAGCTACTGAAGAAATACGCGCTGCGAGTCGATGCCCCCGCGGAAATCAGCCCCCACACCTTCCGCCACAGTTTCGCCACGCACTTGCTGGCCGGCGGCGCCGACCTCCGCCAAGTCCAAGAAATGCTCGGCCACGCCAGCATCGCCACCACCCAAATCTACACCCACGTCGATCCCACGCGCTTAAAAGCCGTCCACAAGAAATTTCACCCGCGAGCGTAAAATATCATCGATGGCTACGTGGACTTTGGTATTTCGTGATGATTTGCCATCAGTTCCTTTTCTCTAGCCCAGGCATTTATGCCTGTGGTTAGGAATCGCCAAGAAACCCTTCCTTTTCCCTCTAGCCCCCTTCAGGGGGCGGACCATCGGGGAAAGATTCTTCTTTGTCTTCGGTTCGTTCCAATAGATCAGACAATCTTCTGGTCGCGTGATGCCTTTCTTGATTATCGATATAGCGCGAGACTTTTTCCAATTCGCCTTTCCGCAAACTGACGACCCCATAGCCATCTTGCCAGCCGACTTTGAAATTCGGTTTGAGTTCCGTGTTGATGCGATGCGCAGCCGCTCCCTTTACTTCGCCAATGAAGGTGCAGACTTTAACCGTCGGCGGAAGGCGGACCAATAAATGAACATGATCTGGCATGGCATTATGTCGAATTGGCCAGCCGCCGCGTTTTTTAGTTTCTTCGTTGATGATCGATAATATCTGTGGGCGTTGATCGCGGCGTATCAGATTAATGCGAGAATGAGTGGCCCAAGCGAAATGATAGTACAACTGATGGAATGCGTGTCCCATTGCAAAAATCTCCCCGCACGCGCCGCCCCCTGAAGGGGGCTAGAAAGAAAAAGAAGGGTTTTTGATGATTCTTAACCACAGGCATAAATGCCTGGGCTAGAGAAAAGTGCCGATTGCAAGCTCATATCAAAATACAATAAACTTTGGGCTAGAGAAAATCACTAACACAGAGTTTTCTCCAGCCCATGATCTTTGACATATTATCGTCGATCTTTAATCCCGCGCCGCCGCGATCAAATTGATGAAATCGCGGTTCGACTTGAACTTCGCCAGCTTCGTCGTGAGTTGTTCCATCGCATCCACCGGGTGCATCGAAGAAAGCGTCCGGCGGAGCATCGTGACGGCCCGCAAAGTCTCGGGCGGCAACAGCTTCTCCTCCCGGCGTGTGCCCGATTGGCTGATGTCGATCGCCGGCCAAACCCGACGGTCGGCCAACTTGCGGTCCAAGACCAACTCCATGTTGCCCGTCCCCTTGAACTCCTGGAAGATCAGTTCGTCCATCCGGCTGCCGGTATCGACCAAGGCCGTGCCGACGATCGTCAGCGAACCGCCTTCCTCGAACAGCCGCGCGGTGGCGAAAAGCTTCTTCGGAATGTCCATCGCCTTGATATCCACGCCGCCCGACATCGTCCGCCCGGTGTTGCCGACCCACTTGTTGAACGCCCGGGCGAGCCGCGTGATCGAATCCAGCAGCAACACCACGTCCTTGCCCATCTCGGCCAGACGCTTGCAGCGCTCGATCACGAACTGCGACAGCCGCACGTGGCTCTCGATCTCGCGATCCAAACTGCTGGCGACTACCTCGCCCTTGATCGCCCGCCGCATGTCGGTCACTTCCTCGGGCCGCTCGTCGATCAACAGCACGATCAGCTTCACGTCGGGGAAATTCGTGGAAACGCCCTGGCTGATGTTCTGCAGCAAAATGGTCTTGCCGCTTCGCGGCGGGGAGACGATCAAGGCGCGTTGCCCTTTGCCCAGCGGCGTGAGCAAATCCATCACGCGGTTCGATAGCGGCTCCGGGCCTACCTCCAATTGCAGCCACGATTCCGGATTGATGGGCGTCTTCTCGTCGAACGTCTTGATGGCCGGATACTCCTCGGGCGAAATACCCTCCACCTCGAGCAGTTCGCGAAGCCGCGGACCTTGGTTCCGACGCGGACCTTGCACCAGACCCCGCAGATAAATCCCCTCGCGGAGATTGTACTTCTCGATCATGCTGCCGGGCACGAAGGGATCGATCAACTCGCGAGTGTAATTGTTGTTCGGATCCCGCATGAAACCGTAGCCGTTCGGGTGCATCTCCAGCACGCCGCCGCCGGGCTCCAACGGGCCGATTTCGCCGTTGTCGGGCGGTGCATCGGGGAATGTCACGCCCTCGTTGTTGTAGGCGTTCGCCGCCGAGCGGTTCCGCGGTTGCGGACGCAGGCTGTTGCTTTGGTACTTCTGTTGCATGCCGGAGACGCGCCCACGGCTGTTGTAATTGCCGTTCCGGCCGCCTTTTTGTCGCTTACCCATGACCATAATCCATTGTTGATCCCTTCGCGCCGTCTATCCACGCAGAGCGATACGCGGCTTCGAGGATCGATACCCTGTAAGAAAAAGAATGGTATTGAAGTGTTAAAACAATCTTACCGAATGCGCGGTTTATCTGTCCCGCGCTGGAAATTCCTCGCATACTCCTTCCGGAATTCCCTCATGCTCCATACGGTCCGCATTGCGACAAACGACTCTTGGAGAAAGAGCTGTCGAATGCATGGCCGTGCAAAGCATAAAACTTGTGCAGCATGAAAGAACTAATCTTCCACGATCCGATCGGAACGCATGTCTTGCGGTGCCCGGCGAAACCAATCTTCAGCCGAAAAGGATTTCTGAAGATCAATCCCGGCCGCACTTCGGAAAGCCAACCCTCGGCCGAAACCGACAACCGAGTAATCTCGCCCACCTTTTGACTTCCGAATTTACGGGAACCTTGCTAACTCGCCGCTCGAAATATCCACGCTCCTATTCGGCCCAGGGACAAAATCGAGCTCGGCTCCGCATCTGCCTGCTTCCGCAATATCAATAACTCGACTCGATAGCGCAAAGAGCCGCTAACGAATAAAATGCAATCGCCCTGAAAGGATACCTAACTTCACCTCGAGGAAATCTGGCCGCTGCCATCGGCCGTGCAGCGAAAGTGTTCCAGAACGGCGAATGCAGCCCTTAATGGCCAAATAATGAACGTGCCGGAAATTTCTGAAAACCGACTCTAAATGTATCATATCCCCGTACTGCTCGCTGTCAAGCGGCGATTCCTAGTTTATTCCCAAAATCCTTCCCGTTCAAGGGGGCAATCGCTTGAAAGACGAAAAGGAACATTTTGTGTCGGCCTGGTTGATTCTCTGCCTAAAAAAGCCAAACTTCATGCTTCCCCATATTCCGCGGAAAGAAGACTCCCTTCATCCCTTCATCCCTCTGCCTCTAACCATAACCAACCACTAACGCGGAGGGTGTATTTTATGCGAAGGTGAGAGAGACGACCGAATTCTGGCCATCCTGAACCGGGATAAAACCTAAGAGAACCTCGATTCCCATCTATTATGGGATCAATGCGATACGCAGTCAATCGCGCGGCAAACCGTTATTGTCAATGAGCGGTTGGTGGCAGATCGGCCCTGTACCACAATAATTGCCCAACTTCATATCCCCTTATACTTTTAAAATCCAAACGTTGCAAGTCGAAATCCGGCTTTTTTTCATTTGTATCGCTTTTACTGACAAAATCCCTGCATTCCCCCAACTTTCATACTATTTCCATCCGTACACGGTCCGATAAATAAGATGATTCTCGAAATTGGCGGCTACGATGTATCCCCCCCCCAAAAAAGAATTTAACTACAACGGGGGGTTATGCGAATCGAAGAGTCGATTCAAGAGAAATCATTTGCAGGAGCGAAATCGAAGTTTGCGAGTTGATGATTGGCTGCGTTATTTTCCAACATTTTCCGTAATTCGGCATGAGGCATAACGATGAGGCATTCTTCCCGTCTGGCATGGATGTTGGCGGTTTTGATTCTCCTTTGCACCAAATTCGTGGCAGCGGACTCTCTGTTATGGGAAACGAATCTGGATCGCGCTTCGCAAATGGCGGCGCAATCGAATCGTCTGCTGCTTGTGCATTTTTGGGCGCCTTGGTGCGGATATTGCAAGCGGATGGACGCCGAAGTTTTCGCCCATCCCGAAGTGGCAAAGCAAATTCAAGCGAACTATGTCCCGGTGAAGCTCGATGCAGACCAAAATCCGGAACTCACGAAAAAATATGGTATCTCCGGCTTGCCTACCGACGTGGTCCTGACGCCGCAAGGGCAGGTCGTTCGCGTCGTCTTGGGAAAAGCCGATGCGGCGCAATATGTCGCCCGTTTGAACCAGTTGTCGGCCGGCTTTCGTCAACAAAATGCCGGCGTGCTGGCTTCCCTGCCCGCGAGTGCGCCGCCGGCAAACGTCAGTTTGCCTGCGGCAAATCCACCGCTGGCTAACTTGCCGTCTGCCGCGCCGATCAATCCTCCGCTTCCCAATCCCGCTTTGTCGCAACCGATGACGCCCGCTCCGGCTTATGGGCAATCGCTCGGCATGAATGGACCGGCGAACGGCGCCGGTGTGCCGGGCAACGCTCTTCCCGCGGAAACAACTCCGCCGGCCTTGCCGCAAAATCCGGGCCAGGTGAACAATCCTCCCCTGTTGAACAACGCTCAACCTGCCGCGAACGCGAAGATCGACAACGCCGTCGCAACCCTGATGCAAAATCCCCCTGCCACGCCGAGAATCGCGCCGCCGATCGCGCCGCCGGCGAATGCCGCCCTCTCGCCGTCGGTCAATCCGCCGCTGGCGCTCGATGGGTTTTGCCCCGTGAGCCTCATCGAAAAACATAAATGGGTCCCCGGCGACAAGCGTTGGGGGGCTTATCATCTCGGACGGACCTATCTCTTCGCCGGGCCGGAAGAGCAAAGCAAGTTTCTCGCCAATTCCAACTACGACCGCTATGCGCCCGTCGCTTCCGGCGCCGATGTCGTAATCGCCGCCGAAGAACATAAACTCGTGCCCGGAATGAGAGAACACGGCGTATTCTTCAAAGACCGTATTTTCCTTTTCGCCAATGAGGCCTCGCTGCAAAAATTCAGCGCGAATCCCTTCTATTACATGGGCCAAGCCCTGGGAACACCCCAGCAAGCCGCCGCGCCCGGCCGGCAACCTCGCTATTAGTGGACAGGATTCCAACCTGTCCCGAGTGATTAAGCGAATTCCAACTTCCGTCCGTTTGACGGGCTGGAAAACCGGTCCCGCTACGTTTGAACCGGCCCCGGTTTTGCTGCCTCGGATTTGCCCCCGCCAGACTTTAGAAACTGTAAGACAATGGCTTTGTAGCAGGCACACTCCGTGTGCCGTACTCATTTTACGGCATCCGGCGTGTGCCTGCTGCTTTGCATTGCGGTAGTTTATGGTTTTACGGGTCTTGCGTGGACAACGCAATCTCCGCCATCGGACAAGCCCGTCCGCCTGGAAACAGGCTTTCTTGTCGTCATGTCCAATCCGGCTGGGGTTCCCCACGGCACAAGCCCGATAATATTCAAGGAGGAATGAGCGGTGCAAATGCCGCAATCAATCCCGCTCCGCTCGTTCTCTTCCACGGTGATGACCATCGAGAAAGGGCTTTCTCTCGGCCTCCGTTTCGTTTTGCACCCAGGAATTTTCTTCCATGTTCGACCGTTCCGCACAATTGGATTTGTTGTTGGACCTCGAATCCCGGCAGGATGATCTGCTACAGCGCCTCGATGAGCTGGACCGTCGGGTGGAAAAGACGCTCGGCGAATGTATTTTGCCGCGCGCCCCGAAACACCGCCGGCGGCCCGAACCGAAGCGGCGTAAGAGCAACTAATGCTTTGTCACATCATGTTTTTGGGATAATTCGTTTAGCCCGGAGCCAACGGCGACGGCGATAGCGGATTTAGCGTCATCAGCGCCGTCGCCGTTGCCTCCGGGCTAAACGATTTGGTAAATCCCAACTCTATAGCGTGACAAATCACTAAGGGGCACGGCGTTTGTGGGGCATTTTCAGGAACTTGACTCGGTTGAAGATCGACTTCGAATATAACGCAAAATGTCTATCGCCCAATTCCCCCCTTCTAAATTCCGATTTCCGAATCCTGAACCCTGAACCCTGAACCCTCATTCACGGCTTCGTCGGCGGTGGTTTCGGCGGCGGATCGGCGGAGGTGTCGAGCACGACCTTCTTGAATGCCCCGAAATCGTTTCTGCCGTGATCGGTCTTGGCGGCGGAATCGAAGTCGTCTTGATCGGCCTGGATGGCCGTATTCGCGTCGGCGACCTTCTGCGGAGCGAGCATGACATCCAGCCCGGTCAGCGTCCTGATCAGTTTTTCCGCGCCGCGATACGATATCGCGACGTGCTCTCGTTCGTGCTTGGTCAACAGCGCGATCATGTCGTCCCACGCCTTCTGTTGCTCGGGAGTCATGCTGCCGTACTCTTTCCACTTCACCAGCGTGAGGATGAAATTGCCGTGCAGCGCCACCGTGTAGCTCTTGCCGTCGTCCGCGGGCTCCGCGCGGATTTCCCCGTTGCTGCCGGTGCCTTCGAGCGTTCCCCCGCCGCTCCCCCACTCGGTCAGTTTCTGCAACTCGACTAAAACGTCTTTGAGCGAACCGCCCGATACTTCCGGCGTGAGCGTCGGCGTAACGGCAGGCGGATCGCTCCAATCCTTCGTCACTTTCGATATCTTCTTGTTCGTGCCGAGTTCGATCGGCTCCTCCGTGTCCACGCCGCTCGGACTGGCATTGCCGAAAGTGCCGGTCGTTGGATTCGAACGAACGCTCCCGGCGAATGGATCGCGGCCCAGGGGATTCGCGGTATGCTCTCCGGCCATGCTCGTCGTGCTCCTGTTTTATGAATTGATTTCACGGCGGATGACTCGTTCCCAAACTCCCGTTCGAGAACGCAAAACCCCGATCCACCGCTGGCTGAAAATCACCAACAGTCGGCAATTCCAAACGGCGACTGAATTATAGGGTTTTTCCTGATGCTCGGTCCATCACCCTTTTTCCTGCCGGCATGCATCGGATGGCCCGAATCAGTCGTGGAAATGCTTTCCTTTTCCGATGCCGCCCGGTTGACATTTGCGTCGATTTGGTAAAAATGGGGGGTGACCTCTGCCCGAAACGTATCCGGCCGGGTTTGTTGGGCAGATGCCGGATACCGCGCACCTCTTTTAGCAAGGAGACTTGTGATGACTCGACGTTTTGCCCTTTCCGCTTTGCCGCTCATCGGCGTTCTGCTTCTGCTCGCTCCCTGCGCGGCGGCCGCCGACAACATCCTGCAACTCGTCCCCGACTCGGCATGGGGATTCGTATCCGTTACCAGTCTGGCCGACGCCGACGCGAAAAGTCAAGCCCTCGGCGACGAGATGCAACTCCCCATCCCCAAACTGCTTGCCGGCTTCAAGCAAGTCACCGGCATTCAAGCGGGCCTCGATGAAAAATCCCCGGCGGCCCTCGTGTTTCTCCCCCCGCCGGCCAATGCAGAAATCCCCGCTCGCGTCCTCCTCCTCCCGGTTGCCGATTACGACAGTTTTCGCGACGGTTTAAACCCGAAAAGCAAGACCGGCGAAGTGACCGAAGTCACGTTTGCCGGGAAATCGGCGTTCGTCCGCCATCTCGGCGCGTATGCCGCTTTGACCGATTCGGAGAACGCCAAGTGCCTCGAGTCGTTGCAACTCGCCGGCGAAGTTCCCGCTTCCTTGAAGCGCTGGAGTGATTGGATTTCCAAGCACGATGCCGTCGGCGTCCTCCTGCAACCGGGCATCAAAAGCCTCTCGGCCAAAGGGCAATACTTGCTTAACATCATGAAAATGAAACTCGGTCAAGCCGGCGATCAGGGAAAACAAATCGCGGCCGCCTTCACGATGTACGAAAAATTGCTCCAAACCGCCGAAAAGGAAATCTCCGCTTACGGCGTCGGACTGCAACTCGACAAGCAAAACACGCTCCGCGCCTCCGACCGCGCCGAATTGATCCCCGACGGCAATTGGGCCAAATTCATCGCCCAGTTGCCCTCGGCCAAAGAAAATCTCCTCGCCGGCCTACCCGGCGAACCATACGTCGCGGCCGGCGGCGCCGCGCTCTCCGGCGCAATGATCGACAGCATGATGCAGTTATCGTTCAACCTCATGAAAAACATGCCCCAACTCTATGGCCTCAGCGAAGAGCAAATCGAAAAAATGAGCAAGGAGGCGAAGCCCCAGTTCAAAGGGCTCCATTCCATGTCGATGGTGCTGGGCGTGGGTAAAAGCGACGAGCCGCTTTATGCCAATATGCTTGGCCTGATGCGCGTCGATAATGCGCAAGAATTCATGGATGGATACGAAAAATATTTCCAAAAATACAACGAATTGATCAAAGACTCCAAAAGTCCGCTGCTGAAAAAGATGGATGTCGAAAAGTGCGAATTCGCCGGTGCGCACGGATTGAAAGTCACCATGGAAATCCCGAAACCGCAAACCGGACCCATGCCCCCCCAATACGATAAAGTGATGGAGGCCATGTTCGGCCCCGGCGGAAAAATGGTCTTCTGGATCGCGCCCGCCGACGAGCATACCGTCGTCACGGGCTATGTCAGCAAGGAGCCGATGGAGAAATTGATCGCCGACCTCAAGCAGAAGAAACCCGGCCTGGTCGAAAACGCCGAATTGGCGAAGACCGCCGCCCTGCTGCCGCCCGACGCGCCCTTCGTCGCTTATCTCAGCCCTCAAGGCACTATCGATCTGGTCAAGCGGATGCTGGCCGATTACCTGCCGCCGGGCATGCAAGACCGCCTCAGCATCCCCGACTTCCCCCAAACACCCCCGTTGGGATTCGCCATCACCTCCGCCCCCAACGAACTGCAAGCTACCCTCGTCGTGCCCGCCGAAGTGCTCAAGGCTGTCGGCAAGTACATCCAGCACATCCGCGGCATGTCCCGCGAAGATGTCACGATGAATCGGTAGCTTCGAATTCGGAAAATTTCGATAAAATCCCGCATTCCGGCGGCAAACTGCCGCCGTCCGGATGCCGGATGCCGGGTGCCATGCCGGGTGCCATGCTCCACGCTTGCGTGGGCATGTGAATCGCGGAAAAGCGTCGCCGGGTGCCCTGCCGGGTGCCATGCTCCACGCTTGCGTGGGCATGAGAATCGCGGAAAAGCGTCGCCGGGTACCATGCCGGGCGCCATGCTCCACGCTTGCGTGGGCATGTGAATCGCGGAAAAGCGTCGCCGGGTGCCATGCCGGGTGCCATGCTCCACGCTTGCGTGGGCATGAGAATCGCGGAAAAGCGTCACCGGGTGCCATGCTCCACGCTTATCCTGGGCATGTGAATCGCGGAAAAGCGTCACCGGGTGCCATACTCCACGCTTATCCTGGGCATGTGAATCACCGGGTGCCATGCTCCACGCTTGCGTGGGCATGTGAATCGCGGAAAAACGTCGCCGGGTACCATGCCGGGTGCCATACTCCACGCTTGCGTGGGCATGTGAATCGCGGAAAAGCATCGCCGGGTGCCCTGCTCCACGCTTCGGATCGGCCGAGAAATAATTTCCCGATTTGAGGGCCGTTCACGGCCCTTGTCCGCCGCAGGCGGTATTCGGCCCGGCGTTCACGCCTCGTTGTTACACACAAGTCAAAGTTGGTATTGGCAATTTGGGGATATTGAGTAACCATAGTGTTCAGGTTAATTGAGAGGGAGGAAAACAGGTCAAGGAGGACCGTAAATGCTTGCCCCATGGGTAATGGATGAAGTGAAGACGGCCAAACTTAACGATAAACGATTGAATGCGCGTCTTGCGGACGTGCTGTCGCTGCTGGCAGCGCATCCGAATGCGAGCATTCCCGCCGCGTGTGGTGGTCGGGCTGAGATGGTCGCTGCCTATCGTTTTTGCGAGAATGAGAAGACAAGCTTTGAGAACGTTTTGTCGCCTCACCGTGATGCGACACGACAACGGGTAGCAGCTCAGCCGGTGGTGGTCCTCGCGCAAGACACAACCGAAATTGACACTACCCGACCCGATCAGCAGGTGATGGGAGCAGGACCTTTGGACGGCAGTTCGCGGCGCGGAGCATTGCTGCATGCCTTGCACGCCTTCACACCGGATGGAACGCCGTTGGGAACCGTCCATGCCGCGGCGTGGGTTCGTGAAGAAGAACCGGTCGATTCCCGGATGTCGCCTGCCCAACAGGCTGCCCGTCCGATCGAGGAGAAAGAAAGCTATCGTTGGGTGGCGATGCTTCGACAGGCGTCTGAGGAAGCTCGACATTGCCCCAAGACGCAGTTGATTTGCGTGGCCGATAGCGAGGCCGACATTTACGAAGTGTTGGTGGAGGGGACGTCGCAGCCAGGGCATAGCGAATGGATTGTGCGCGCTTGTCAGGATCGCGCCTTGCTTCGTGAAAGTGGCGAAAACGTCGAAGAATCCCACGTCCGCCAGCATGTCCTTGCGCAGCCCATATTATTCCGAAAGACGATTCACATTCGGGGCCGAAAAGCCAAAGTGGCATGCAGCACCCGCGGGCGAACTCAACCGCGTCAGTCGCGAGAAGCGGAAGTGGTCGCGCGTGCGGCACGCGTCATGTTGCGTCCGCCATGGCGACCGGACCGCAAACTGCCACCGGTGACAGTCAACGTGGTGTTGGTCAGCGAATGGAATCCGCCGCCTGGTGAAGCGCCTGTCGAATGGTTCTTGCTGACCAGTTTGCCGATCGACACTTTGGAGCAGGTGCAGCAGATCATCCAATACTATTGTGTGCGGTGGATGATCGAGATTCTCTTTCGCGTCTTGAAATCGGGCTGCCGTGTCGAGGAACGTCTGTTTGAGTATATGGACCGTCTTTTGACATGCGTGGCGCTGTACCTCATTGTTGCTTGGCGGACGCTGTATGTCTGTCGCTTGGGGCGCAGTTGCCCGGAGATCAGTTGCGAAGCGATCTTTGAGCCCGCCGAGTGGAAATCGGTTTGGAAGGTGGTGCATCGTGAAGATCCGCCCGTCGCGCCGCCGGCGTTGGGCGTCTTCGTCCGGCTGGTGGCGCAGCTCGGCGGCTACGTCAACGGCAAACGTGACGATCCGCCTGGGCCCCAAACGGTGTGGATTGGACTTCAACGTATGCATGATTTCGCCACCTGCTGGCAACTTTTTGGCCCGGAGGCCCAAGAAACATCCCTGACTTGTGTGTAACAACGAGGCGTTCACGCCGGGTACGGAATCGGGTAAATATTTTTTTGATTGTTGCATTAGTAATCGACGCTCGTTCACGAGCGTTCTCGATGGGGGCTGGCTTCAGCCGATGGTAATGCGGGAACCCGGCCCCAAGGAGAATCACCCGAAAATCCATTTGGCCGGGTGCCATGCTCCACGCTTATCCTGCGCTTGGCATCTCGAACTGCCATTGATCCATCGATGCACCACTACGGCTCCACGATGACGGAAAATAGCTCGTTGTCCGGCATTTCCGCAATCTTTCTCGCCGCTGCTTCGATGTGTTCCATATCGACATGCTGATGGTCGGCCTCCTCTTCTCGCTCCTCGGCTTGAATTCTGCCCCCCGCCTCGAGAAAACCGAGCAGCTTCAACAGCTTCGCGCTGGCCCGAATCTCCCCGGTCTTGCCGCTCTTCGTGTTCTTCACGCGAACGACGATCTCTTTTGCTTCGACATATTGCAGATTGCGCTTCCCCAACGTCGCCCCCGTGCCGACTTGCAGCCCGTCGAGGAAACACGATTGCGGCGGCTTGGCGAACGGCCCTTCGCACGTCACTTCCACGTCGAAATACCCCTTCGCCTCCACCGCCCGAACTCCGGCCATCCCCAATCGCGCCCCGGCGATGATCGAGGGCCCCAAGTGCCCGTGAAACTGCACCACCGCTTGCAGCCACGCCGGATCGGCGTCCTTCTTTTCGTACCGCGGCTGCGGCAACCTGACGGGCGTATCCTCCCGAAGCAGCACGGCCGTCAACATGCATGCACCCAAAAATAAGCTCTTCGAAATCATTTGGAAAATCCTCTTGTGTAACCGTTCACGGGGCGGATGGGGACTGGTCCATTTTTCGGCGAACATGAATTGCCACGCGCATAAATCGTTGGCCGAAAAATGGACCTGTCCCCCTCCTTTCCGCCAGATGCAATCCGGCGGCATCTTGCCGCCGGCCATTATGACATGATTTTCCTGAATGCCAAGAGTGGCGAAATCATTCCGTCGTCTTCTTCGCGTCCGCCTCTTTTTCCTCTTCCTCCGCCATGTATTTCTGCGGCCCGAAACCCGCGTCGAGACGGTCGCCCAACTTGCCGCCGTCGTCCTGCAAATTCTGCCCCACCGAATAGACCAGCCATCCCTCGGGCGTTTTCTTGACGATCATCGCCTGCCCATTGAACGGATCGACGCCGGTTTCCTTCGGCAATCCCAATTCCTCCATGCTCGGAATCTTGTCGCCCTCCGCCAAAGCCTTGCGTTGCAGCGCATTGATGATTCTTAGCGATCGAACCATCGCCTGGTTGCGAAAAGAAGCTTCGAGAAAAGCTTTCAAAGCAGGCAGACTTAAGCTGATGGGACCGCTCCGGAGGGAAAAACTCGTGCCGGAGGGTGGCTTCATTTTCCCCACGCCCGTGGAATAGGGTTCCTTGGAACATTTGAAAAAATCGTCGAACATTTCCAACGCGGCAAGCTGCCATTGGCCGTTTATTATCGGCGGCATCTCGTTTTGCAGAGCGTCGAGGCAATAAGCCCGCTCGCCCTTTATCGCCGCGCGGCAAGTCTCCAGCGAATCGTTCTTCGCTAACTCGGCCTCCAACGCCGCACGCTGCCTTTCCTCGACGGGCCCCGATTGCAGAATTTCATTGGCCGAGCTCATGGCGATTCCCTTGCAGGCGATATCAACCAAATTATTGACCAGTATCGGGCAGTCCCGGTCGTATTGCCGCGCCAATTGCAGCATGAGCAAGTCCGTTTCCAATGCTTCCGCCCGCTTCCCCTGGTTCAATAAATCATCCGCCTGCGATTTCAAATATCGCATGCATTCCCGCTTGAATTGCATGAGCGGCAATATCGTGCTGATAAATTGACTTGGCTTAACGTGATAATCGAACGGAAATCGAAACTCGGTCGCAGTCGCCGCCTTCCGCAACAGCGGCATGATTGTGGGATGTGATTCGAGAATTTTGTGGATTTTCTCTTTTCCTTCCCGCGAAGGTTTTCCCTCGGCACTATCTTCAACCGCAAAAATTTCCTTCTCCGCGGCCTCAACCTCCGCTTTGGCCTCCAGCAGATAGAGGGCCCCGTTATTATTCGCCGGCACCGGCTTCTCCAGATCGGCCAAACACGTTGGCTCCCCGGCCGCCCGCAGTTCGGCAAGCCTCCTGGCCAGCGGCCGGCCCGAAATCCAATAATACCCCCCCGCCAGAACCAACAGCAGCACAAGCATCGCGCCGCCAAGGATGCAAATCCACCTGAAAATCGCTTTTCCCTCTCGCATCGACAACCTCCTTATACTGGCTTACTATTCGCCTCCCGCAGCCGATTATTTCGAATCGCTGTCCTTCGCCGGCGATTTTCGCAAATTTCCCCTTCCGCAAAAATGCGAATTCGACCGTAAATTCCCGTTCATTTCGCACCTTTCGAATATTTTTTTCTGGAAATTGAGCCACCCTTTCTGCTAGGATCAAATCGGCTCGCTTTGAAGCCCTTAGCATCGCGATCGATAACCCATCCCCCAAGAGAGACGGGGAGCAAGTGAGAGAGGTCCTCAACTCGATGGGGAAAAACCGTCAATCGGCACCGAAAAAAGCCCCAAGGCATCTCTCCAGCAAGACGATTCGGATCTCGTGCCTCTCGATGTGGAAAAACCGTCAATCGGCACCGAAAAAAGCCCCAAGGCATCTCTCCAGCAAGACGATTCGGATCTCGTGCCTTTCGATGTGGAAAAACCGTCAATCGGCACCGAAAAAGTTGAAGCTCGATTCGCTCGAATTCAATCGCAAATCCTTGCTCGGCAAGATATTATCTCTCATTACGGACATCTGGAAAGCTATTGGAAAACCTATCGCGGCAAACGGCTCGGCCCCTACTACAAGGTGGTGTTTTGGGATGCCGGTCGCCGAAAGTCGATTTACTTCGGCCGCAACGAAGACCTTGCCAAGTGGGTCCGCGAACTCCTCGCCCGACTCCAGCATGAACACCGCCAGCGCACTTATCTTCGCCAGCTTCGCAACAAAATCCGCCGCGCTCTCCGCCATGAAAAGGCCAAACTCGGAGAAATGCTCGCTCCCCGCGGATTTCGCATGAAAGGCTATGCCTTCCACCTATGCCGAGCGAAGGCAAGCAACCCCGTCCCGCCCAGCATCAGCAGCATGAGTGCCGACGGCTCGGGCACGGCGGCGGCCAGCGAAGCAAAGGTTCCGCCGATCTGAAGCGTATCCACCCGAATGCTCGAAGCGCTGATCCCGTTCACTCCCACGGTCAAAGTATGGTTTCCACTGATCCCGCCGGAAAAGTTGATCGTTGCGTCGTAGTCAACGCCGATCCATGCATCGCCTCCCAAAATGACCGGCGCGCTGATCGTGTTCGAGCCGCCATAGACATAAACCAATGCCTCGCTGTAGAAAGGTGCAGTGGGCGGACCTTGCAGCGTCAGCGTTCCGCCTGTGCCGGGGGTGATGGTGAAATTGTTCGAGAGAGTGTCGAGTTGCAAACCTGCCAGCCGCGGCGCGGCCCCGTTGAGATTAACCGTGACAGGATTGGTAACCGATTGGCCGAAAGTTGCCGTATCGCTGGCGCTCAACGCGCCGTCGATGCCCGGCACGCCCCCCAAATTCGTCCACTTGCCCGTATCGAGCCAATTGCCCGATCCGGTGCTATTCCATACGCCTTGCCCCGAGTAAACCGTCACCGTGGCGCTCGTCGTGCCCGAAAGCGTTGCGGCACTGCCCAGCGTGTGGTTCGTGGCGGTGGCGACGGGCGTGATCGTGAACGTGCCCGCCGTCGAAGACGTGAACGCCAGCCCCGTGTTCGAACTGCTGCCGCCCGCGTTGCTAAGCGGCCCGCCCGAGGTGCCCGAACCGTTCATGGTCCCCACCGAAACGGTGGCTGCGCAGATCGGTAAAATCGAGCGTATCGGCCGTTCCGCTGCCCGTATTCGTGATGGTCGCCGTGATCGCGGAACTGTCCCCCGCGTGCATCCTGGTTTTGCCCGCGACGGCCGAAAGCGTATAAGTGGTGGATGTCGCCGGCAGGACGACATTGTAACCGTAGGCCAGTTGCAGCATGTTCAAATCCGTCGCGCTGATCCCCCGCCGCGTGCCGTTGGACAGCGCGGTGACCATCAGATCGCCGGCCGTCGAACCGCTGTTGCTCACGTGCCCCCAGTCGGAAGACGATTGCATCGTAACGTTCAGCCCGCCGGGATCGAACGTCGTTCCCGAAATGTGGATCCCCCACTTGTCGAACTCCTGGGGTGTATAAAAATTATCGACGTAGAATTGGTCCGTGAATCCCAGCATGTGCCCGATCTCGTGGCGGGCGACGGACAACGCATCCCAGTTGCCGAAAGGCAAGTCGCTGCTGGTCGTGGGCGATGGATCCCACCAGGTAGTATTCGCGCCCGTGAAATAGTACGTGTTGAAGTGGATGCTGTGCGTCACGCCGGAAGTCCAGGGGTAAACGTCCGTCCCTGCATAGAGCGAATAGCCCCCTTCCCACTCGCCCAGATAACTAGTGCCCGCATTCAGAAAATCGAACGTCACGTTGACCGTATGACTATCCGGCAGCGCCGTCTGCCAATCGTTGATCGCTTGTTGGATCACGCCTTTTTGCGTCGCCGACCACGTGTAACCCCCGCCGCCAACATAATTGGGTACGATCGTAATTCCCTGGCCGGCCGTCGCGAGACCTGCCAAAACCATGCCAACCGCCAACGCTTGCGTGATGTTCTTTCGCATGATGGAAAGGAAGATGGGAAGGGAAGGAAGATGGGAAGGAATGATATAACGCCCGAATCTCCCGCTATCATAATGGAAAAGGTCTTTTTTTCAAATGGTTTTTCGCCCTTTTCATCAAGAATTTCGACGCAAGAATCCTTTTCCGGAATCCCACGGGGGGGTAGAAGAGTGGACGGATTTCACACCTGCCGGCAGACTTTGTGGGATGGGATTGGGGACTGTCCCGATTTTTGTGGCAGGAGGCCACAAAAATGGGACTGTCCCCTTTAGCACTGCCAGCTGACACAAAATTCAGTACAGTCCCTGGGATTGCGTCCCATCGCAAGATTTGGCGGATGCAACGCGCATCGAATGAAAGAATGAAAGGTTGAAATCCGATCTTGCGCTAATCCCGCTTTGGCCGATCCAAATGGCCCGATTTGTGAATGGCGCGGTACAAGCGATATCCCATCGCAATGCTCAACAAGCTGCCCAGAAAACCGAATAAGGAAATTTCCGGAAACAACGGTGTCATCGGTGGAACTCTGAAACTCAACAAGAGCGCGGAACTTAACAGCAATGCGCTCGTCAGCAAGCCATAGACCAACCGGTTGACCGAAGGCTCCAACCCGCGGTGATCCAGATGCACGTCGAACTTCCCGCTTTGCACCTGCTCGAAAATCTCGATCACGCCCCGCGGAAAATACTCGATGAGATGCTCCATTTCGGACATGAAACGGCGGAATTTCTTCAGCCGCCGCCTGGGCGACATCCGCCGCCAAAGCATCTTCTTCCGGTACGGCCGCATCATTTCAACCAGGCTGAACCGCGGACTGGCCATCTGCGCCGTCCCTTCCAGCGTGATCAGCGCTTTCAGCAGCATCGCAATCCGCGCCGGCAGCATGATGTGATAGCGGCGGATGATCTCGGTCATCTCCTTCAACGCGCCGCCCAAGTCGAAATGCTCGATCGGCTGGCTCGCGTAATGCGCCAAGAAATCCGTCACGTCCAGCGACAGCGACGAACGGTCCAAATTGCCCGGCGATTTGCCCATCCGCAATATCAGCGTCGTCAAGTATTCCGCGTCGGTTTCGCCGAGCGCCAACAACAATTCGCAAAAATCGTCCTGCAACTGCTCGTCCAACCGCCCCACCATCCCGCAATCGATCATCCCGATCACCCCGTCGGGCATCACCAGTATATTGCTCGGGTGAGGGTCGGCATGGTAGAAACCGTTCGAAAAAATCATCTCCAGGCAGATCGTCGCCCCGCGGCGCGCAATCTCCTCCAGATCGTAGCCCTCGCTCGACAAACGGTGCAAATCCAAAAGCGAGCGGCCCTCCAGCAACTCCATCGTCAACACCCGACGCGTCGAATATTCGGGATACGGTTTCGGAAAACGGACGATCGGATTGCCGCGAAAGTCGTGTATGAATTGCTGCAAATTCCGCAACTCCCGGGCGAAATCCAACTCCCGCCGCAAGGCCCGCTGGAACTCGCCCACCAGCAACCGCGGCCGATACGGTTGAAATTCGGGGATCATCTCCGCCAGTTGCGCCAACCCGGCAATTATGTCCAAATCGACCGAAAACTTCCGTTCGATATCCGCATGAAGCGCCTTCACCACGACCTTCTCGCCGCTCTTCAAGGTCGCTCGATGCACCTGACCGATCGAAGCCGAAGCCATCGGAACGTCCTCGAAAGCGTCGAAGACATCCTCGATTTTCCGGCCCAACTCCGCTTCGATCAGCTTCCGCACCGCAGACGCGGGATCGGCCGGCGCGTCGGCCTGCAACGATTGCAGCTCCTCCGCCAGCGCCACGCCAACCAAGTCCGGACGAGTGCTCAGAATTTGTCCCAACTTGATGAAGGTCGGACCCAACTCCGAAAGCGCCATCCGCAGCCGTGTTTCCCAACGATGCCGCGCGATCGCCGCTTTCGTGGGCGTCTTGAGAATATCCTTCGCAAAATCCGGCCCCAATCGGCCGATCCACGACGCCAATTCATATTTGACCAGCACCGCCAGAATTTCATACCAGCGGTTCAGATGTCGGTAAAATTGCGGGATCGAGGAAATTCGCATGAACGCGCCCTTGTGTGCCGAACTGCCGGCCTTTTGCAGGACAGGATTTCCATCCCGTCCTTGGCGATCTGCGGCAGATTTTCCACGCGCTTCAAATCACGCTTCGGAAACCTGTCCTGCATTCGAATCGCGCCCACAATTTCAACACTATTCTAATCTAACACTGAAAATCGCACACTTAACTTCCCGAATCTGCTTGAAATTGGCATCATTGCTCTATGTCTTTATCAGACAAAGACTTATGGATTTGTAAGATCGGTCATTCCAATATGTATTTTCCTTGCAGCCGCGATTTCCGGTTAATGGGGGGAGAAGAGCCTAAGGCTTTCGAATCATCATCAGGAGATGTACAAAAAATTTTTTAGGATGGGTTGTCAGTGCGAATATGACCGATAGAATTTAGGTGCTTAGGGGTCGGATTTCATGAATTTGAGGGGAAACTAACCCCCACTAAA
The DNA here is from genome assembly GCA_963713065.1 of Pirellulales bacterium. Lineage (GTDB taxonomy): Bacteria > Planctomycetota > Planctomycetia > Pirellulales > Thermoguttaceae > JADLEL01. The sequence continues at coordinate 86,838 of CAVQKP010000006.1, forward strand.
GATTTTTGAAATTTTTTCCGTTTTAGGCGTGGAAGGTTGTTGACAGGGATTTGAGAGTTTGCTAAAGTCAGTGTTTCGCTTGTGGGGGCATGGCAAAAGCGAAGGGGTGATTACTGAAAAATCCCCGGCAGATCAACAGGGGTCGTGCTTCCCCAAGGACTGCAAATGCGGTCGGCGAAGTGCGGCCCCTGTCGATCTGACAGCGAGGTTTATGGCCCCGGTGGCCCCTTGTGCGTTCTTTGACAATTCGGTTGTGGTAATGGAAGTGGCATCTCAATGAACCACGTGCTTGCATCGTTTCGATGCATTGCACTGGACTTGAATAGAGCACTTAGACGATCCGCAATTCCTCGTCGCCGATGGTTTCATCGGAGAACGGAATTGAGGGTCCATGAGCGAATCGTTACTGGAACCGTAATGCAGCGGTTCCGGTAGCAGGATCGACATGAAAGCATTGCTTCCGCGAGGAACCCGGCAGGCCGCAAGGCATCTCGGGGCTTTGAGGAGCATTGGATTCATGTGGTCAAGCTACTAAGGGCGCATGGGGGATGTCTTGGCGTCAGAAGGCTATGAAGGGCGTGGAAGACTGCGATAAGCCCGGGGAAGCTGTCAAACGAGCGTTGATCCCGGGATTCCTTAATTAACCTGCACTGAATACATAGGTGCAGGTCGCCAACACGGTGAACTGAAACATCTAAGTAACCGTTGGAAAAGAAAGAAAAATCGATTGCCTCAGTAGCGGCGAGCGAACGGGTAACAGCCTAAACCGCGGGGATTTTCCCTGCGGGGTTGTAGGGCTTTTCACATGAGAGTTACCAAACTGCCGATTAGCGGAACTGTCTGGAAAGGCAGGCCATAGCGGGTGACAGCCCCGTACGCGACATTCGTGCAGTCTCTCGAAGAGTTCCTGAGTAGGTCGAGCCACGTGGAATCTCGACTGAATCCGCGGGGACCATCCCGCAAGGCTAAATACTCTCTGACGACCGATAGTGAACTCAGTAGGGCGACTGAAAGATGGGAAGAACCCCTGTTAGGGGAGGATACTGAACCTGAAACCATGTGCCTACAAGCGGTCGGAGCGCTATGTCTTTGACATGCGTGACGGCGTGCCTTTTGCATAATGATCCGGCGAGTTGCTGTTTGCGGCTCGGTTAAGGTCTTAAGGACCGGAGCCATAGGGAAACCAAGTCTGAATAGGGCGAATATGTCGTTGGCAGCAGACGCGAATCTGCGTGAACTACCCATGAGCAGGTTGAATCGCGGGTTATACCGCGTGGAGGACCGAACCCACTTGGGTTGAAAACCGAGGGGATGACTTGTGGGGAGGAGTGAAAGTCTCATCAAACGCAGGGATAGCTCGTTCTCTCCGAAATATCTTTAGGGATAGCCTCGAGCCACTACGCACCGGGGGTAGAGATACTGAATCGGTTTAGGGATCTTACCAGATTACCTTGCTGAACCAAACTCCGAATACCGGTGCGACTATCTCGGGAGACAGTCTGCGGGGGATAAGCTCCGTAGTCGAGAGGGAAACAACCCAGATCATCCGCTAAGGTCCCGAAGTCGGGCTTAGTCACTAAGGAAGTTGAATTGCCGTGACAGCCAGGATGTTGGCTTAGAAGCAGCCACCATTTAAAAAGTGCGTAACAGCTTACTGGCCGAGCAGTTCTGCGCCGATAATGAACGGGAGTAAGCCCGACACCGAAGCGGTGGATTGCCCGCAAGGGCAGTGGTAGGAGAGCGCCGAAGATCAGACACGAGCCGTACCGTAAGGAGCGGTGGAGGGGTCTTCGGGTGCTTATGCCGGAATGAGTAACGATAAAGCAGGTGAGAATCCTGCTCGCCGAAAGCCTAAGGTTTCCTGGGGAAGGTAATTCCGCCCAGGGTTAGCCGGTACCTTAGTCGAGGCCGAAAGGCGTAGACGATGGATAGCAGGTCAACATTCCTGCGCCACCCATGTGGAGCGATTGCAGGGACGGCGCTTGAAAGGTGAGGGGACGACTAGAAATGTCCCTCGCCTGAGCGCGAGGTCGCCGTAGGTAAATCCGCGGCGCCAGACCTCAAACTCGGGACAAAGGCGTATATGTTCCGATAGTCATCAGACAAGCGTCCAAGAAAAGCTGCTAAGCTACGAAGCATGGGTGACCGTACTAAAACTGACACAGGTAGGCGAGACGAGTAGTCTAAGGCGACTCGGGAGAACACTGGTTAAGGAACTCTGCAAAATGACCCCGTAACTTCGGAATAAGGGGTGCCTTCGAGGGTTTACGCTCTTGGAGGCCACAGTAAATCGACATCAGCGACTGTTTATCAAAAACACAGGACTCTGCGAACTCGTAAGAGGATGTATAGAGTCTGACGCCTGCCCGGTGCCGGTAGGTTAAGGAAGAGGGTTAACCGCAAGGTGAAGCCCGCGACCGAAGCCCCGGTAAACGGCGGCCGTAACTATGACGGTCCTAAGGTAGCGAAGTTCCTTGTCGGGTAAGTTCCGACCTGCATGAATGGCGTAACGACTGATGTACTGTCTCAACCAGTGACCCGGTGAAATTGTAGCCGTGGTGAAGATGCCACGTTCCCGCAACTAGACGGAAAGACCCCATGAACCTTTACTGTAGGCTGGTATTGGGCTGTGATATGTTTTGTGTAGGATAGGTGGGAGGCGTTGAAGCCGGTACGCTAGTATCGGTGGAGCCAACCTTGAAATACCACCCTGGGCATATTTTAGTTCTAACCTCGATCCCGTATATCCGGGCGGGGGACATTGCCAGTTGGGCAGTTTGACTGGGGCGGTCTCCTCCAAAACGTTAACGGAGGAGTTCAAAGGTACCCTCAGACCGGTTGGCAATCGGTCGTCGAGCGCAAAAGTAGAAAGGGTGCTTGACTGCGAGATAGATGTATCGAGCAGAAACGAAAGTTGGATTTAGTGATCCGGTGGTCCCGTATGGAAGGGCCATCGCTCATCAGACAAAAGGTACTCTGGGGATAACAGGCTTATCGCTCCCGAGCGTCCATAGCGGCGGAGCGGTTTGGCACCTCGATGTCGGCTCATCACATCCTGGGGGTGGAGAAGCTCCCAAGGGTTTGGCTGTTCGCCAATGAAAGTGGTACGTGAGCTGGGTTCAGACCGTCGTGAGACAGGTCGGTCCCTATCTGTTGTGGGCGCACGAAACTTGAGGAGGTTCTTCTTTAGTACGAGAGGATTTAGATGGACGTACCTCTGGTGTGCCAGTTGTCGCGCTAGCGGCACGGCTGGGTAGCTATGTACGGAAAGGATAAACGCTGAAAGCATATAAGCGTGAAGCCCTCTCCAAGATTAGGTTTCGTAGCAATTTATTGCGAGAGTCCCCTGGAAGACCACCAGGTTGATAGGCCGTATGTGTACGTGCAGTAATGCATTCAGCTAAACGGTACTAACGGACGAACGCTTGACCATATGTATCCATTGCTCCTAAGTGCCCTATTTAGGAAATATCTCCTCGTCCCTCCCCTCTACCTTTGGAAGAGGGGCCGGGAGTGAGGGAAATGAGATCGCCATTTTCTTACCACAACCAATTTATATCGGCTTCCGCGTCTTAACCGGCGCGGAGGCCCCTTTCCGGTGACAATATCAAAAAGGCCACACCCGTTCCCATCCCGAACACGGTAGTTAAGCTTTTTGAGCCGATGGTAGTACCAAAAGTGCGAGAGTAGGTGTCGCCGGATTTTTTATTTCTTGATCTTGCGCTCCCCGCTGCCATGAATGCCGCTGGCAGTTTTTCTGAGATCGGCTCCCTTCTCGACGCTATTTCACCTCATCTGGAATTTTCGGGGAACCTCCTTCGCAGCCCGATTGTATAAATACACGAAAGACTCGGAGGACTCCCGGGACTCCAGATATGAACGACGATCTGCGGACAATCCAACAGTTCACGACGGGCCTGGTTTTGTTGTTTCTCTCGCTACTGCCCGCTCCGATTCTAGTCGCCGCGGTTTTTTCCAAGAATCCGAACGTCATTCTTTGGGGCATCGTGGGGCCATGCGTGTTTTCCGTCGGCGTTTACGTCTATGCCTTGTTCTCCAGTTCGCGTTTGTCGATAAGACGTTGGCCTTAAGAATCGTTGAAAAAACTCAAAATAGCCGCCCTTGACTCGGTTTTCCCAGCGGATGGGCCTCGAAGCCGATGTCGCGCACGCGATCGACGAAACTCTCGGGACCGTGCGTGCAATAAACCACGCGCGGCTGGACGATTTCCACGGCTTTGAGCAACTCGTCGTAGTCGGCGTGGTCGGACAAGGGTATCGCATGATCGACATGCAGGCGATACTTGGCGCCGCGGTCGATCGCCCAGCCGGTCACGGCAAAACGCGTTTGCCGGCCGATCTTGTCTAAGTGACCCATGCCCGGCGGAACGATGAGCACTTTGCCCGGCTCGACATGGCCTTGCGAACAATTCGAATCCGCCCAACTTCATGCCGCATTGTTCGTAAACCTGGCTGACGTCGAAAACCTTGCGATGTTGCACCACACCGATACCCGCCGAGGTTAAAATCTTCGTCACCTCTTGAGATTTGCCCAAGGCGTATGTCAAAATCACGGGCACCGATCCACTTTCCAGCGTTTGCCGCACGAGAGTTAAAAAGTTTTCGATCACTTCCTCACGCGGCGGCAGACGGTAGGCCGGCGTCCCGTAAGTGCTTTCGATGACCAGAATATCGGCGTGCGGCAGTTCCGCCCGCTCGGCCGTGGCCGACTCGCCGAGTTTGAAGTCGCCGGTGTAAAGCAGCGACTCCCTCCCGTCTTCGGCCAAAAGCATCGCCGATCCCAGGCAGTGTCCGGCGGGATAAGTCGTCAACCGCAGGCCGCGCCACTCGATCGGCTGCCGATAAGACAGATGCAGCGTCGTTCGCCGTCCAAGACGCAATTGATAAAGCGCCGCCGTCTCGGGCGTGCATAAGGCGTATTCGTGCCGCCCGATGTGGTCGCTATGCGCGTGCGAAATGAACGCCCGGGGTTGCCGGCGTCGAAAATCGATCGCCAGCCCCGCCTTGGTCAGTTTCAGACCGTCTTCCCAGTGAAAAATCGTCTCGGTTTTCAGTGTCGTTTTTTCGTTTAGCCCCAATACCATTCGATGAAGACTCTTGTTCCCACGCCGGAGCGTGGGAACGAGTAGTTCTGGAAATTTAGTGCGGTAATCTCAGCGACGGATCGCCGTAAACCATGAATTTCATGGCTTGGAAAAATATCGAGGCCGGATACCAACCCGCGTCCGGCTTGATGGTATCCAAATGCTGCTGTTCGTAATAATATGCCACCGCATCCTTCCAGCAATCGCCCAACCGGGCGGTCGGATTCCGCCCCCAACTCTTGGTAAAACCGTCCATCAGGGTCAGACCGCACGGCTGGCCGCCGGTATTGCAGCCGATGTAGGCCACCGCGCCGTTGGGACCTGCGCGGAGCAACTGCTTGCCCAAGCCGATCGGATTATAGATTTTGCCCTTCTCATAGACGACGGGCGGAGGCGGCGGTGCATCGAACTTTTCTCCCGCATACGTCCCTTTATGCTCCACCCCGTTCACGTCCAGATAGGGCTCATAAGGCGGAAGCGTGGCGAAGCGCACCGTATCGCAGCCGATCGACATCATCACCGGCAGGTGATTGGCATTTTTGATCTTTGACAATTCTCGAAGATGCAGCGATTGCTCCCATTCATCGCCCGAGCCGTGCCCTGCATGAAGCATCAGATCGACGCCCTCGTTCAATAAGCACAAAATTTCTTTGTGATCGGGAGGCGGCGTAATCGCTTGGGCCCCCGGATTCGTATAATACCGTTTTTCGTACTTCCAGCCCTTGGGCAGCGCCTCGGCCTCCCCATCCATCGCGCCGCGGGCGTCGATCCAGCCGCTGTTGCAGATCAAAGCCGCTCGGCACGCCGACGGCGGCTGAGTCGCAATGCGATTCTCGTAGCCGATCGTCTTGGTAACCATCGTTTGCACCTCTTCCGGCGTATTGACCGGCCAGCGGCCCACTGCTAACTCCGGCCGATAGTCGATCCCATCGAAATTGATCGGATCGTTCTTGTTTTTCTCGCCGCGGATCTCGCCGAAATATTGAGCGTGAAATCCCTCCTTTTGCGCATTCCAATCGTCGAACGAACCGTCCTGCCTGGCTACGTCGGCATAATACAGATCGCTCGGATAAAACGAGTAATCGAAAGCCGCCGGTGTAATGCGGTCGAGCACCATGTAACGCACCGGCATCACTGCGGCGTCTCCGACCAGAAGAACGTAATGCGCGGCGGCATCGCGCCAAGCCTGATAGAGAAAATGCTTGAGTTTCTCGGGATCGTCCACCCCTTGATTATGGCCAAGAATATTCTCCAAGGCTGCCACTTCTACGGACAATTCTTTTTTCTTGTACTCGATAAAAGGAGCCAACTCCTTCTCGAACTGCTGCGGCGTGACGATGACAAGCAAAGGCTTGCCGTCCGGAACGACCGGCTTCGCCACGTCTGCGTGCAGCGGGACGAAAAATAGCGCCACAAGAAAGATCGAGCCGATGGTTGCCCGGATAATTGCGCGATGGTGCATGATGATGTTTCCTACAAAGAAGGTGCAATGGGGCAGGGGAGGGTGGGTAGGAGATCTGCCGCGCGTTTCGACTCCGAGTCTCTCGCAAAAGGAATCGCACGACTGTGTCGAATGCCACTGCCGGCTGGTCGTTCTGTGCGGTAACGCAACACGATCCGGCAATGCTCGACAAGCCGGCAACATACCTTTTGTCGAAAGCTCTTGGTAAAAACGTTCTCCCGGATTTTTCAGGCGGGATGGTAGGATGCGCGATTATTCGCGACGCTCTCATTATACGAAAAAAGGCAACTGTTAAACAGTTGCCCCATTTCCTGCGGGTGGGGTTTGATCGCCGGATATCAAAAAAACATCGTTGGCCGACAATGACCGCGATCGAATATTCTAGTCATTCGTGTTGCCCGCAGTCGCCACGAAAAGCCGCGGCGGAGTGGGCAAACCGGCCGCGCGCCATACGCGATCGAGCGATTCGCTGGTGAATTTGACCACGTTGTCGCGGCGGCGATTCGGGAACACGTTGCGCGAGGGCTTTACCGTCACCGGGCCGTCGTAACCCTGTCCGGCCAAATAAGTGAGGATCGAAGGCACGCCGATCCGTCCTTCGACGTCCGGCAATAGCCGCGATTTTTCGTCCAGTTCGGAAAGCGGCGTCGCGGCGGGCATCTCGGCAATCTGCACCGCCACGATTTGCTGCGCTGGTATTTTCCGGATCGCTTCCATCGAGCCCCCCCCTGCAAATACTTCCCACACATCCAACAATAAGCCGACACTGGGCGAATCGATCATGTTCAAAAGCATCAGTAAGGCGTCGAGATCATGGATGAATTGGAATGCCTGGTTGCGGCGGAGGTATTCGGCGGCATGAAAACCGAGCGCCAAGCGTACGCCCGCGGGTGTGAATGCCGCCGTGATCTCCTGGAATCGCCGGCGGTGAAATTCGAAATTCTCGTGATACGGACGCTTGTCGCCCGCCGGCGCCAAAATGGCCGTGCAGCATTTGCAGCCCAATGCAGCCGCCGCATCGGCATATTCGGGCAGTTTTTTCAGGTCTTTTTGGAAGATCTCCTCGTCCGTATCCCATTCGATTGGCAGCGAAAATGTGCCGACCCGAATCCGCGCGCTGTCCAGCAGCCGCCGTGCGTAAGGCAATCCCTTCAGCCGGACGCGCGTAGCAAAATCCGCAATATTCAACTCCATCCCCTCGTAACCGTAAGTCAGTGCGAGTTCGATAACCTCGCTTTGGTGCCCGGATATGCCTAAATAGGATGGATTCAAATTCTTGAACATGACAAACTCCGTGAATAAACTTCCAACTTCATATTACCCCACCGCCGGGCCACGCCCGATCAAAACAGTGAATCCCGAATTTTCGCAATTTTCAAGCGTTTTGAAAAGGGGGGCCAAGGCATTGTGTTGCCATCTGCGGTCAAATAAGGTCACGTCAACTTTTAGCCCATCCTTATGAGGGGATTATTTTGTCTGCCTATTGCTCTTTGACCTGTATTTCCACTAATATTGCAGTTTCCTTTCGCTTACCCTTGTTTCCACCCCCGCCTGGAACTTGTTTTCTACCACTATGGAATACCTTTGCACGATCATCATGGGCATTGTCGAAGGAATCACCGAATTCCTGCCGATTTCGTCCACGGGGCATCTTATTTTGACTGACCACTTGCTCGGTTTCGAAAAACTCGTCGGCGGAAAAGATTTTGCCGATGCCTTCAAAATCATTATTCAACTCGGTGCGATTTTGGCGGTCGTGGCAGCCTATCCGAGTCGGTTCCTCGGGCTTGTGGATTTCAAAAAAAACCAAGGTCTTGCCGGTTTTCGCGGCCTTGGATTGCTGGCGATTACTTCAATTCCCGCCGGACTGCTCGGACTATTCACCGATAAGTTCATCGAAAAATACCTCTTCTTCCCCCTCCCCGTCGCCGCCGCCTTGGCTGTCGGGGCCGTCTGGATTCTACTCGTCGAGCACTATCTGCCTGCACAAAAAAAAGAAGGGGTCGATTTGCTCACTTGGAAAGAATCGCTATCCATAGGGTTATTCCAATGTTTTTCCCTCTGGCCGGGCATGTCCCGATCGACTGCAACGATCCTCGGTGGTATGCTCTCCGGCTTGGAGCGTAAAACGGCCACTGAATACTCTTTTTTCGCCGCCGTGCCAATCATGATTGTGGCCACGGTTTATAAACTCTGGAAAAGCCACCATCTTCTTTCTCCCGACCGTTTTGCGGTCCTCGCTCTCGGATTTGTCGTTTCGTTCATTTTCGCCTGGCTGGCCGTAAAATTTTTCATCAGTTTCCTCAGCCGGCACACGCTTGTGCCTTTCGGGTGGTATCGCCTTGTTCTGGCAGCTCTGGTGGTGGTGTTTTTGATTTATTTTTAACAGTCTTGAATCCCTATCTATGCGGAGTTTTTCACGCTATAATAGGATATCGTGGTTGTCGTTTTCCCTTTTCCGGGGGCGAATTGGATTCGACCGGGCAGGTTGAAGTGCAAGTGGCGCGCCGTGGTTGGTCAGCAGGCCACGCTAAAAGCAGACCAAATTTTTTAAATGCCGAGCCTAAACTCAGCATGGCGGTCTAACAACGACTGCCCCGGTTGAGGTTCTTCGCCGGAGAGAACCAAAAACCGGCCGTTAATTCCGGACCGTCTCGAGTCAACGTGGGGTACGCCCGAGATTAAAAACGTTCCCCACTGGCTGCCGTGGCACTCCGTCGGTCGAGGGCCGCGGCGGCGAGACTCAAACATCCGACTACGCTCGTAGAAGCTTGTGCGGAAATGTCGCGGGACGCGGGTTCGATTCCCGCCGCCTCCACTCATGGCTTGCGATTGATTTCGCAAGCCTTTGCTATTAAACGACTTGAAATCCGGTTTGCAGGTCGCTCAGGATGCGAGTCCCCGCTTACTCTAAATGTCCGGTCCAAACTCCCATGCCCGATTCCCAATGGCCTAAAAGCCCGCTAACCTTTCGGTTGCGGGCTTTTCGAGGGGGAGAGGCATAGTGCTCTATCAATAAGCCGCGGCGACGGCATCCAATACTTCATCGCCATTCTTGCCTAATATCTGTTCGATATTCAATAGTATCAAAAGCTGCTTGTCGAGCTTGACCAAGCCCGTGAGATATTCACGGCCCAGGCCGGCGACGGTCGGCGGCGGCGGGGCGATCTGGTCGCGCTTTACTCGCAATACCTCGCTTACCGCATCGACCACGATTCCGATCGTCTTGCCGGAGGCTTGCAAGACCATGATCCGGCTTTCGTCGGTCATTTCGCCTTCTTGCAAACCGAAAAAGCTGCGCAAATCGATCACCGGAATGACCGTGCTGCGGAGGTTGATCAATCCCTTCACGTAATGCGGCGATTGCGGGATCCGTGTGATCTCGGCAATCAGAATGATCTCGCGGACCTTGGTGATTTCAATCCCGTACAACTCCTTGTCCAGTTGGAAACTGACCAGTTGTATCGTGCCTTGGGTTTCGGAAATGGCGTTTTCCTGATCGTTTTGTGGCTTGGTAAATGTGGCCATGAAATGAATCCTGGAGAATTGAGGGTTAGTAATTGTTTATGCCGATGTCGAACGCGCCTACCAGTTTGCGCAATGCTGTGGCTTGCGCGCCCAATTCCTCGCTGCTGGAGGCCATCTCTTCGCTGCCGGCCGCTGATTGTTCGGTGACCTGCGCCACGCTTTGAATGGCTTTCGATACCTCCGCGGCATTGGCTGCCTGCTGGACGGTGGCCGTGGCGATTTCGGCGATTTTGGCCGCGGTGGCTTCCGCCGCCGCGATGATCTTTTTCAGCGATTCGCCGGTCTGGTCGCTGAGTTGCGAGCCTTCTTCAACCCGCTGGGTCGATTCCTTGATGAGATTCGAAATTTCCCGGGCGGCTTGGTTCGACCGCTCGGCAAGCTTGCGGACTTCGTCGGCCACCACCGCGAAACCCATGCCGTGTTCGCCCGCTCGAGCCGCTTCGATGGCGGCATTCAGGGCCAGTAAATTGGTCTGGCTGGCGATTTCGGAGATCACTTGGATGATCTCGCTGATTTGCTGCGAACTGGTGCGGATCAGTTCCATCGACTCGACCGATTTTTGCACCGCCTTGCCCCCTTCTTCCGCCAGTTGATTGGCCTCGGTGGAAACCTTGTTCGCTTGAGTGGCGTTTTCCTTCACGGCATCGACCGAACGGGCGAGCTCTTCGATGCTGGCCGACATCTCCTCCACGCTGGAACTTTGCGCCTGAGCGCCGGAGGCCAGGTTTTGCGAACTCTCGGCGATGACCCGCGCCCCTTCGGCGAATTGGTTCGCGCTCTCGTTGATCTGTTCGAGGGCGTCGCGCATGTTCTTGATGACCGCGTTCAGGTTGTTCCGCAACTCCCCATAGGCGCCGGGATATTCCTCGTCCACCGTCCGGGTGAAATTTTTGTTGGCCATCGAGTCGAGAGACTTTCGAATGTCGTTCAACGGGGCATTGATGGCATCGAGAATCGCATTGATGCCGTCCACCATTTCCCGGAAGCTGAATTGGAAATTCGCCGCATTGCCCCGAGTATTCAAGTTGCCGGCCTTCGCCGCCTCAACCAAGGTCATGATCTCCTTGTTCAGAGCCAGCATGTTCTTCTTTACCTCATCGATGGCTTCCGTGATCAGCGCTTTTTGCCGGGCAGCCGTTCCATATCCACGGTGAGATCGCCTTCCGCGTACTTGCTGACAATCTCCACCACCCTCATCGTCACCGCGATGTGCGACATGGCGAGCGTATTGATTCCTGCGGCCATTTCCGCATAAACGCCTTGGAAAGCATCGACGGGCATCTCCGCATCGATGAATCCAAGATCGTGTTGGCGGCTCATCTCCGTGCGGGCGGAAAGCAATCCGTTCAGCGCGTCGATGCACTGGTTCAAATTATTCTTGATGGTGTTGAAATCGCCGTTGTACTCCTTGGTGATCTTCGTGGGAATGTCTCCCTCGGAGATCTTCTTGATGTAGTTGGCGGCGACGGTCAACGGGCCGACGACGGAGCCGAGCGTATCGTTGATGCCCGTGATGATCGGTTGGAATTCTCCACTCACCAATTCGGGATTGCCGCGGATTCTAAGATCTCCCTCCGCCGCGGCTTTCGAGAGCCGGGTGGTTTCTCCGATCAGCGTGTTGATGACTTTCTTGATGCTCCTCGGAATGAAATACCCCAGCACCATGGCCACGGCGATGCCGAGAAGCTGCGCGATGATGATCGTCATTTTCGACGAGCTTGCAATGTTTGAAAGCGACCCGGCGGCCTCTTCTTCGCTCTTCCAGGCGTCGCTTTCGGCGGTTCGCGCGGCGGCAAGGACGGTTTCGCCGGCCTTCTTCATTTCGGGGAGAATTTCCTCGCGGAGCTTGGAGTCGTTTTCCGTCCAGGCATCGGTCAAGGTTTGAAACTCCTTGGTGGCGGCTTCGGCCCGGTCGATTTGCTGGAGTTCTTCCTGGATGATCGATTGCTTGCGGAGTTCCGAATACAACACCATCATTTTGTCGAGATCTTCCGTGAACTTCGTCCACTGTTCGGCGTCTTGAGTCGTTATGTAATTTCGCGTCGCCATGTGCGCGTGGGTGATCGTTCTTGCGATGTCCGACATGATCGAAACCGACTCTGCCAGTTTGTTCACCTTCGCTTCCTTGGCGGAGAGGTAGTCGGCGGCGGCTTTGCCCATGGCATTGCCCGCTGCGGCGCTTTGCTTGTTGAGTTCCGCCAACTGCGCGCTGTTTTCGTCGCGTTTGCGCTCCTCCTGCCATTTTTTCATCGTCTCGAGATAGCGTTGGGCGGCCTTGCGCATCGCCGATCTGCTTCTGTTCCTCTGCGTCCGGGTTTGCCTTATCCAACTTGTCGAAATATTCCATCAACGTCTTGCCGTTGCCCATGATCGTATCGACCAAATTGTCGTCTTTTTCATTTTTATATTTCTGCCGCGTATAGCGGGTTTGCCAAACCAAGGATTCGATGCGATTGACGTTCGCCAGCGAGTCTTTGGCTTCGTTGTATTGCTTCTGTTTGGCGGCCAGATAGGCTGACGCTTCCTCGCTTACCGCAGCGCCTTTCGCATTCATCGTCTCTTCGGCTTTATGATTTTCTTTCAGAGCGACGACGCTTTCTCCGAAAAGCTTGCCGTATCGCTGGGCCTGTTCACGCAAATTCTTCGATTGCACCGATAATTTCGCATCGTTGAATTGAGCGACGACCTTATCCACGGCGTTCAGGCTGGTGTTCAATTCCTCGAGGTGTTTCTTGGCCTCCAGATGGAACTGGTCGTTATTTTCGAGAAGGTAGTTCTTTTCTTGCGAGATGCTTTCGAACGTGGCGCGTTCGACGCCCATGGCGTTTTTCACCGCGCCAAGGCTGTGATCGGAAAGTTCGGTGACATTCGTATTGACTCGGCTGAAGGAGATGTAGCCGACAATCCCCAAACCGATAAGAACCAGTTGAAGCGCTATGAACCCGGCCACGACTTTCGTGGCGGTTTTCATGTTTCTGAACATAACAGTACCCCTCGGAAAAAAAACGAATTCACTGACTTTCATGGATTTGATCTCACTGTGTTTTCAACTGTACGTTTTTTCGTGCCCAATAGTATTGAAGACGTCGAATTGTAATTTGCCCCATCTTTCGATCCCCTAATTCGTCGTTTTTTCCTGGCATACTGAAGAAATGCCCGATACTTCAATCACCCTGTGTGGTTTTAGTGTGTGGGCTCTGTGGAAAAATAGGTTTGAATTCGCCTTTGTCAACTATTTTGCTAAATTATCAACGTGTCATCCGGGGAAGATAACCATGGATTCCCCTTGACCGGATTGAAACGATTATGCACAGTGTATGGTAGGGGAGGAGTAAAAAGAATACCATGAATACGTACTGCCCACGAAACGCATATTGTCTATTGATTATTTGGACTTTCATGGGGGCTTTCCCCATGCATGCCCGGGCAGGCGACGACCAGAAGGTGATTATCCCCTTCGATTTCGTCTCCAAGTTCGACGGAGGCCGGTATGGCGAGAAAATAAGCGAATCGATCTGGATGAAGTTGAGCCGAGAAGGGGGGTTCGTGGTGCCGGATTCCTTGCAAGAGGTGCGCGACTTCTGCAAGAGACGGCATCTCGCCCCCTCGCCCGACATGCCGCTGGAGAAGATGCAAAAAATCGTCCGAGAGGATTTCGACGCGCAGATCGGCGTTTGGGGGAGCGTGGAGCGTGCCGCCGGCGCGGAGGGCGACGTTTACGATTTGGCGATCAAGTGCGTCGATTTCTCGGCCCAGGGCGGCCCGAAAACGATTTATGAGATCAAGGCCCGCACCAAAACGGTCAGCGAAATCCCGCACGTTTACGAAAAGCGCTCATCGACGCGCTTTATGGAAGAAAGCCGGGTTCTCAGCAGGCGAGCGACAATCCTGCCGAAGTGAAATGGAAATCCGGGCCGAATTTGGTGGTCGGGGGCGATTTCGAGAGCGGCGCGGGCGGTGTGCCCAACGGTTGGGAAAAAGTCGCCGGCCAACAGCGCGAACCGTTGGGAAAATTGGTGAATTGGATCTCCGAGCCCGGAACGCAATCGAACTTTGCCGCGAACAAGTTCATCCGCTTTGCGTTCCCCTCCGCAGTGGGCGACAACGAAGGCGTCATGTACTACAGCAACTATTTTCCTGTTGAAGAAGGTGCGAAATACCGCTTTCAGTGCCGCTTTCGCACCGATGGCCCCGCCGTGAAAGTCTTTCTCAAGTGCTATCAGGATACGAAAACGGAATATCAAAAAATCGTCAAGGACTCATCGCCGACTCCGGGCGAAGGAAAGTCGAAACTGCCTCATGAGAAAACGCCTGCCCGGGAAAACTCGCAGCGCCGCGAAGTCTATCGCTGCCAAATGAAACTCTCGGGCCCGAAAAATTCCTGGAACACCCACACGGAAGATTTCACACCCCGCCATACCCAATACTCGCCCAAGTGGGGCCGAGTCATGCTCTATGCCTATCTTGCGCGGGTCGAGTGGATTTCGACGACGTGATCGTGAAGCAAATCGCTCCTCCGCCGACCAGCGGTCCGCCGAAGGAACTCAAACATTCGTCGGCTACGAAAGTCACTGTCAAAGAGATGGAAGAAAACGAGCGCCGCGGCAAGGATGCCGAAGAAAAAGAGAAATAAGTGCGATACAATTGCCGGTGCGTCGATAAATACAATATGTTCCGTTCCGCCGCCTTAAACCGAACGGGTTGGCGCAACGGGGCGCCACTGCGGAAATCGGCTCTACCTCAGGCGAGTTCTTTATAGCCCGGTGATCGGGGAGTACCGATATGGGCCCGCATCAGTTCTTGGGCCTTGTGCAAATTTCGGGTTCGAAGCTCGGTAAGTATTTGCTTGTGCGATTCGACGCCGCGGATCCAGTTTTCCCGCTTTTTAAAAACCTCTTCTTTGCTGACACGCTTGAAAAAGACATCGAGCAAACTATTGAAAGCAATCAGCGGCTCGAGGTCGCTGCACTCGATCAGGGCGCTGTGGAAATTGAGATCCCTGACGATAAAGGCGTCAACATCTTTGGCTTCCCGGATCGTTTCATTCAGCGCCGTCAACTTCTGGAAAACGGCTGGATTATCGGCGATCCGATCGATGGCCTCCGAGAGCGCGCCGACTTCGATGACGATCCTCGTCTTGCGCAATTGCTCGAAAGGATAGTCGTTCAAGGCGAAGTGGAATCCCAAATACTCCGTGACGCGCTTCATATCGACCTGCCCGATGGTCAACCCGCGCCGCGGGGCCGATTGGATGATCCCCAGAAAATTCAAGGCCCGGGTCGCCTCGCGGACGCTCACCCGGCTGACGCCGAACATTTCGGTCATTTGCTGCTCGGTAGGTAGCCTGTCCCCCTCTCCTAGGGAGTGCTCGATGATGTAATCCTTGATCCGGGAAGCGACCACTTCATTGAGCTTGGAATGCCGAATCGGTTTTTCACTGGGTTGTTTCATGACTGGTCCGTTCAATATTGCGGATATCCGTTGACCAAATAACAATCTTATTATATTCTAAACGGCCTCACCTTTCAAAAGAGTCCGTTTGCTGAATTTATCAGATGCCACAAGTTATCGCTACCGGAAAGCTTACCTTATTCCGCGGTTCATGAAATTCCGAGTTCAATAATATTTTCGAGACGATCATGACTCTTCTCGCTGAAGACATGCGAACGGCCGTGGTGCCGGAGGCATCGCTGCGAATGTGGTGGCTCAGCCAGGCAGGTTTTGCCTTTAAAACGCCCGCCGGCAAGGTCATCTGCGTCGATCCGTATCTTTCCGACGCCGTGGAGCGGCTGTTCGGCTTCAAAAGACTTTCCCTGGCCCCGATTGCCGCGGAAGATTTGCCTTGCGATCTGCTGATCCTGACGCACGAACACGCCGACCATCTCGATCCCGACGCCATGCCGGTTATCGCGAAGAATAATCCGCAGTGCCGTTTTGCGGCGCCGTGCGGCTGCGACGAAGGATTGACGGCGGCGGGCATCCCGCCGGAACGGCGGGTCTTGCTGAAGCCGAACACGGCTTGCGAATTGGAATCGGTCACGGTCCATTCCGTTCCCGCCGATCACGGCGATTTTCCCCTTCGGCGCTGTCGCTGCTGTTGGATTTCGACGGAATTAGGATCATCTTGACCGGCGACACTTCGTGGCGTCCGGGGCTGATGCAACCGCTTGTCGATTTGAAGCCCGACATGATCTTACCCTGCATCAACGGCGTTTTCGGGAACATGAATCACATCGATGCCGCGCGTCTGATCCAACAAGCCAAGCCGCGATTCGCAATTCCCTGCCATTATTGGACGTTCGCGGAGCAAGGCGGTTGCGATCCGTGCGGGATTTATCCACGCCTGCAACCATTTTTGCCCCGAAGTTCAGAGCGCTCTTGCTCAAGCCGGGAGAAGCCTTTTTCGATTCAACAAGTGTGAATGGGAGTCTTTTGGCGACGAAGTTTGGAGGGCGGTTGCCGGTAACCCATTAGAGACCGGCCTTGCTGGAATCGACGACTTCCTTGCCGTTGCGGGAGGCGAGAGCGATGTACGTGGGAATATCGATGTCATAGCTGAGGCGCATGAACCGAGCCGTCGCAAAATAGCATATTGAAGCCCTGGGAATGCGCACTTCCGAATCTCCAACTGTCCTCCAAACCGGATCGGTCGCGAGCGGGAGAATGAGCTTCGTTGCCTAAACGAACGATGTCCCAATCGTAACCTTGAAGCATGGGTCCGCTATCACCCGGAGCATTCCCGTTGAAGTATAAATCGGGCATGATATACTTTTCCCCAAAGAGAAAGGTTTTGCTCAGCCCGTCGCTCACATCCTTTCCTCCGACCGTGCTGCGCTGAAAAATGACGCCGTTAAACCACTCCTCCCGCGTCCAACCAAAGTTAAGGATCGGTTCGCCGGGGCCAGGCCCGACGTTATATACGTCGCTGCCCGATCCCGCATTGCCGCCATAATCGCTGCGCGCTTGAGCGGTGGTTGCCCCAAAGTTCGAGTGTGGACCTCCTTCGTTCCAATAAGGCCCGGTGGGATAAGCGATCGATTTTCGTCGCGTGGGACAATTGAATTCATTTAGCGGCGTTTCGCACATGCGCGCATGAATGTCCATCATCTGCGCTCCGGTGGTGCCCTTCCCCATGTCGTGAAGCGACTTGTGTTCCATAAAGGGTAAAATGTTGTATATCCAGCCGCCGGGTTGATTTTTTCCGAATCCGCTATCTGCATCACCGCACCACCACGCTCCCCAACCGCCCGTGGGAAAGTGCTTCTGGGTATTGAGATGTGCTTGCACTGCCAAACCCATTTGATGCAAATTGTTTTGACACGCCATCCGCCGGGAAGCTTCCCGCGCCGCTTGTACCGCCGGCAAGAGCAGCGCAATTAAAATGCCGATGATGGCGATCACCACCAATAATTCCACCAGCGTAAATCCGCACCGGGTTCGCGTTCTCGTTTTCACGGCGATAAGTCCTTTTTACTTATTGATTGGTTTTTCCGGCAAGGTTTTGTTCCCCCAACAGGCCAAACCGGCGGAAAAAACCGCTGCATTTTCAAATATGATGTTATTATCATATCATAATAGCAACGAAAATGTCAAGAAATAAAAATGCTTGAACTACATTATGGTGCAAAAGGTGTCCTCAAGGCAAGTTGACCGGCTTTTCTTTCATCCAATTGGGGGGGGGCTGCGAAAGGAAAACGCTCGATGGAAAACTGCGTAAACTATGACGATGTGATAATCATATACCCGGCATTCAGTCGAGGCATTCCCGGGGGAATGTTGGAATCGGCTCTGCATCCGTTCTGTCCGTCACGATAACCAATTACGTCTTCGGTTACCGCTCAACAGCCTTCTTCAACGACGGGATTGGTCAGCGCGCCGATCTTTTCGATGGTCACGGTGACGACGTCGCCCGGTTGGAGGAAGCGTTGCGGCTTGCGCCGCGCCGATGCCGTGCGGCGTTCCGGTGAGAATCACCGTGCCGGGCAGCAGCGTGGTGCTCCCGCTGAGGAATTCGACGAGTTGGGGCACGTCGAAAATCATGTCGTTCGTGTTCCAGTCCTGCAGCGTCTCGCCGCCGATTTCCAACTTGATCGCCAAGGCGTTGGGATTGGGAATCTCGTCGGTCGTGACCAGGCATGGCCCCAAGGGCGCGAACGTGTCGAACGTCTTGCCGCGGCACCATTGGCTGCCGCCCCATTTGCCCTGCCAATCGCGGGCGCTGACGTCGTTCGCGCAGGCGTAACCATGCACGTAATCGAGCGCTTTCTCGCGTGAGACGTTTTTGCATTTCTTGCCGATCACCACGGCCAATTCGCACTCATAATCGACCTGATCGCTTCGCAATTTCCGCGGCAATTCTATCGGATCGCCGGGATTTTGCACGGCAGTCGTGCTCTTCATGAACACCACGGGAAACTCCGGAAACGGTGCCTGGCACTCGGTGGCATGATGCCGATAGTTCAAGCCGATGCAGATAATGTTGGTCGGCATGATCGGAGCGAGCAGCTTGGCGATTTGCACCGGCTTCGTGCCCACGGTGTAGCCGCCGAAAATGTCGCCGGAAATTTCCAGGGCCGTATTGCCAGCTTGCAGTGAACCGCATTTCACTTGCCCGTCGGAGTCGAGAAAACGAACGATTTTCATGAAAGAAACCTCTCTAAAAGGGGGTGGAGTGGTAAGTGATTTTCTTGGGATAGGTCGAAATGAGGGCGCCACTGCCGGCTCGTCCCGCAGTGCGGGATTTCTCTCCGTTTCACACTGCTAAACATGCCGGCGGTAGCGCCCGAATTCGTTGCCTGCCATTTCCGTTAGAGTGCCTAAAACTCGCGTGCATAACCCGCTGTCCAGCCGCCATCGACGGTGAGGACGTGGCCGTTGGTATAACTGTTCTCGGGATCGGCCAGAAACAGGACCGCGACGGCGATCTCGTCGGTCGTTCCCGGTCGGCCCAGCGGCACGTGGGCCAGCATCTGCTGGACGCGGGTGTTGAACATGCCGTTTTCGCCGTAAAATAACTGCTTCGTGCCCTCGGTCAGGATCGATCCCGGTGCGACCGCGTTCACGAGGATTCCTTCCGCGCCTAGTTCGAGAGCCATGGCTTTGGTCAGATTCACCACGCCCGCCTTGGCCGCGATGAACGCGCATTGCAGCCGTGCGGGCACGAGCCCCAAAACCGACGAAATGTTGATGATCCTTCCCGACTTCCGCTTTCGCATGATTCGCGCGGCCGCTTGGCTCACTTCATAAAGGCCGGTGAGATCGACGGCCAGAATCCGGTCCCATTCCTCCCGCGGAAATTCGTCAATCGTTACTCGATGCTTGGCGGTATTGACGCCGGCATTGTTTACGAGGATGTCGAGATGCCCGAACTGCTCGACGATTTGCGCAATCCCCGTGTCGATCTCCTCTCGACGAGTGACATCCATCTTCATGGCCATCGACCCGGGATATTTTCGTGCGGCTATGGAGGCGTCGGTGCGATCGGCGTAGATGACGCGCGACCCGTTGCCCGCCAGACGATCGGCAATCGCTTCGCCGATTCCCTGCGCCGCGCCGGTCACCAAGCTGACTTTTCCGGTAAGATCTGCTTTCATGAGCGCAATCCTTGTTTACGGCGTTATTCTCGCGCCTAGAAGTTTCAATGCAACGGCATCGATGGCCTCGCACGGGCCGCGAAACGCCCAAACCTGCGAGACGTCTTCGCTTTTTGCCGGATCGGGCAGTTCGCCCAAAGCCGGAGTATGATATTCCAACTCGCAAAAGCTGCCGAACTCCGCTTCATCGACGCGGCACAACTGGACGGCGTAGCCGAAGTCCTCCATGTCGTGCCGCTGGACGTCGATGTACTGGCCCGAAGGGTTCACCGGAAAATTCCGGATGACCAGCGTGCGGATATCGCCGCGGCCGTATGCATAGCCCACGCGGCCGCAACTGGCGGTCGCCTTGAGCGCCAATTTATGCGAGCCGCGAAGATCCATGTTCATGCGAACGACGTGGTCCTCGATGGTCACGTGATCGGCGGGCACATTGCCGAAACACGGTTGCGGCGTGGTCCGCGAATAGATCGGCGCGATCATCTCGCCGCCCTCCGGCAGTTGAATGAGGTTCCAGACGGCCACCAAGGCCGAAGGCTGAAAGATCCTGTCGAGCGATCGCAGCGTGATTCGCTGGGTGTAGCCGGCATATTGCGTCTTGGCAACTACTTCCGCCATGTCGCGGTCGAATCGAAGCGGACTGGCCGCGGGACCGAACCACTTGGTCAGCCCAACCGCGACTTCGCCGTTCGAACGGGCAAGATGCAGCTTCATCTCCTGCGAAAGTTGGCATCCGCCGCCCGCGCGCTCGAACCGGTATTCGCTCATGTCGAGTTGCCGGGGCTGCCAATACTTGTCGAGCTTGGCATCGGTGAAGAAAGTGTCCAACTCGGGGGCGATCCACGTGCGATCGCCGCCGGTGTTCTGCCACCCATCCGCGCAAAAAACGATCGGGCCGTGTCTGCCTCTGCGAGAGCGGAATTGGTCCAATAGAAATTCTCTTCGCTTTCCGGAGAATATAACGCCAGCACGCGGGCCCCGAAGGGCAGCATGAGCAAGCGGGTACCATCGGGCATGGAGCACGACTCCAGCCGTTTGCCCGCCGCTTGGATCGACTCGATCAGTGATTTCGACATGGCAATCTCCTTTACCGATCAGCGTTGGATTCTGCCGCTGGCGTCGCCGCCCATCAGGGCGAGGATTTCGTTGAAGGTCACGAGGTTGTAATCCCCGTGAATGGAATGCTTCAAGCAGGAGGCCGCCGCGGCGAAATCGACCGTTTCCTGCAAATCCTGGCCAGTCAGGATACCGTATATGATGCCGGATGAATAGGCGTCGCTGCCGCCGACGCGATCGACGATGTAGTCGATATCGTACTTGCTTCACGCTTTCGTTCCTTTCGCTTCGCGCACGATGCGAATGAATTTGTCCGCGTTCTCCGTGCCCGCGCCAATAAACACGTCCGTGCCTTTCAACTCGTTTACGGCGTCGCGGAGGATCTCCAGCGCGCCCGGCACGGTCATCGTGATTTCCACGAACTTCACGCCGCCCGCGGCCAAGGCCCGCGAAACGGCGGCCAAATCATCAGGATTCTCGGTGCGAAGGACCGCCACGACCGCTGGCTCGCAAGGATGCCAACACTTCATGTTTCTTTGCCATGGCAATTGATCCATCGAGTGAAAGTGGACTTCAAACGATCCCCATTATTCCGTCAGCGTCATTTTCAGTCCCGCTTCGGCTTTCGCGCGGCATTCACGGCTTCCACCCATTTCGCCGCCGTGCGGCTGATCGGCCCCGGATCGCCGGCGGCATAAGCCTCCGGATCGGCCTGGTTGGGGACATAGGTGACGATCTGCACCGGCCATGATGTAGTCTTTCAAGTTCTGGAGCGTCATCCCGCCGGCCGCCATCATGCAAATGCCGGGAAACGGACCGGGCATGTTCTCGAAAAACACGGGACCGACCGAGCCGGCGCAGAAAACCTTGATCACGTCCGCGCCCAGACTGAGGGCAGTCATGATTTCAGTCGGCGTAACCGCGCCCACCACGCTCGCCACGTCGTGGCGCCGGCAGGCCTCGATCATCGGCGGACTGATCCCGGGGCTGGCAATAAACTTTGCGCCCGCTGCAACCGCTTTATCCGCCGTTTCACCGTCCACGACCGTGCCCGCGCCAAGACACGCGTCCTTCGGCAATTTTGCCGCGCCTTCCGCGATCATCGTTAGCGCGTTCGGCATCGTCATCGTGTATTCGATGCATGCGATGCCCGCGTCGTAAAGCGCCTTGCTCGCGGTGGTGAGATGCTTGATATCCGACGTGCGAAAAACGGGCAGAACGCCCGTCGCGCACATCCGCTCGATGACTTCTTTCTTGTTCACGATTGCCTTTTAAATGGTTAGGGGGTATTCTCCGGCGGTTTTCACCTCCTCGCACATCGCGACGATGTTCTCCGGCGGCACGTCGGGCTGGAGACAATGGACGGCCGACGCGACGTATCCCCCGCCCGGTGCGAGGTCCTCGATCCGCCGCCGCACTTCGCGGCGAACGTCGTCCGGCGTGCCGTGCGGCATGACCTTCTGCGTATCGATGCCGCCGCAGAACGAGAGCCGATCGCCGAATTCGCGCTTCAGCCGGGCGGTGTCCCCCATCGCGCCGGCGGAGACCTGCACCGGATTCAAGAGATCGACACCCACGTCGGCTAGATCGCCCAGGAGCGGGTAAATGTTTCCGCACGAATGAAAGAATATCTTCCCCGGCATCCGCTTTTTGATCTCGCCCAGGAACTCCGCGTGATGCGGTTTGATCATGCGGCGATACGACGCGGGCGAGATCATCGGGCCGGCGGTCATCCCCAGATCGTCGCCGGTCACCAGCACATCGACATAGGGGCCGACTTCGCTAAGCATCGCATCGATGCAGGAGATGGCGAGTCGCTTGAGCTTCTCCACCAGCGCCGTGAAGAATTCTTCCTCGGCGGCGATGTCCATCAACAGCATGTCGTGCCCGCGCATCAGGCACGCTTGCTCGAAAATCGTCACGCCCGCCACCAGGACCGTCGCGAAACCCGCCCGCTGAATGGCCTTCGCCCGATCGGCCAGGCCGGCGAACCGCGCCGGGGCATGGAGATTGGGCCAGGGATATCTTTCCAGATCGTCGAGCGTCGCCTTGCGCAGGGGACAATCGGCGACTTCGAAGTAAAGGCTGCTTGGTGCTTTGCGCCATGAAATCCCCCAGGCGTCTATGATGTGATCGTCGGATGCTTCCTTGGCGAGCGTCGAGTCCGGCGGGCCGGGCGCGATCGCCCGCGCGTCACTGCCCAATCGCTGCATCACTTCTTCGTCCATCCACGTGTATTGCAGCGGTTTGGAAAACCAGCGAATCGGGCCCCCTTGTATGCCGAGGTGCGATTTGAGCTTCGCGTAACCGGGGCCTAACACGGTCGTCGCGCCCGACGTGCCGATGAACAGCGGCACGCGATCGGGCTCTTCGTGATTCAACGCACACAGAACGCGCTCGCGGGAATTCATGCTTGTGCCGTCTTTCGAAGCCATTTGTTTCGATGCCTGACCTATTTGTAAGTCCCCAGTTCGAGGCCTTTTTCGATGAAATACCGATACGTCTCGTAGTTTATCTGATTCGGCGCGCTATGGTCGATCTGCAAGACGTATCCGCCGCCCTCCATCGCGCCGGGCACTTTCGACTCCAACTCCCGGCGGACGGCCTCCACGTCGTTCGTCAACAGCGCGCGGACGTCCATGCCGCCTATCAGGGCGATGCGGTCGCCGAACTTTTTCTTGATCTTCAGCAAATCCATCCCGGCCTTGCTTTCCAACGGCTGGAGGCAGTCGATGCCCGCCTCGATCAGACTGGGAATCAGCGATTCCACGAGCCCGTCGCAATGCAATACCACCGGCAATCCCTTGCTGTGACCGAAGCTGAACAGCCGGTGATGCGCCGGGAAAACGAGCTCGCGGTACATCGCCGGCGACATGAAAGGGCGTTGCTTGAATCCCAGATCGTCCCACACCCAAAGGCCGTCGGGCAGCCCCTCTTTCTCATAAGCAATCTCCAGCATGTCGATGGTGATCGTCGCGTAAACGTCGCACATCTCGCGAATCCAGTCGGGATCCAGCGCCATCCCTGTGAGCACGCATTCGTGGCCGCAGAGCGCGTTCATCGCATCGAAGGCGCCGAGCACCGCGGTCGAGAGGAACACGTTCTTTCGGGCGCAGTCGGCGCGGGTCTGGCGATATTTTTCCAGGGCCAACCGCCGAGCGTAGTTGCTCTCGTCAACCAGATGCGGTCGGATGTGCTCCTCCCAGTCCCTGCGGTTCTTGACGAGAAAATCGACATGCTCCGGCGCGCTGCCGCGGTCCTTGCCCCAGCGCAAGACCGTGCCGTTGCCGTTGCGGACCAGTTTCGCCGTTTCGGTCTCCTCCAGGATCTGCTCCCCGAAATCGAGGTTCGCGACGAGATCGATGATCGTCCAGAGCACGGGCGTGATTTCGTTGCCCGTACGGCGAACGTCGAGCCCGAAATGATCGCTGATCGAATCGGGATCGGCAAGATGGCCTTCGTCCGCCCACCGCCGGGCGGTCTCGCGCCAGAAGACCTCGAACAACCCGATGCGGTCCACCGGCTGATGCTTCAATATCCTCGCAAATCGTTCCTTTCCCGTCAGCATGAGAATTTTGCGGTCCTTTCTTCAGGCGACGATCGCCGAATCTCTTTCTTGTACGATGTTCTGAACGCATCGCGCATGTAATCGACATTTTCCGGTTTTGCGCCAAGGCCCACGATGTCTGTAGGGATGATCCCGATGAGCCCCCCGCCCCGGTTTCCCAGGCAATCGACGAGTTCCTTCACTTCGCGGTAGATGTCTTCTTTGCTCCCCGAGATGCCCGTGGTTTGGTAGCTCACCGGGCAAGCAAAACAAATCCTGCCCGAAAAATTCTCGCCCATCCGGCGGATGTTGTTGATGTTCGGCTGGCCGGGATTCAAAATATCGAGCCCGATTTCGATCAGATCGGGGATGATATCGTAGATGTAGCCGCAGCAATGAAAATAGAGGTCGAGACCGTTCTCGTGGGCGAGATCGATCTGCTGCTTGTAACGAGGTTTGAAGATCTCTCGCCAGAGTTTGGGGGAGATGAAAAGACTCTCCTGGGTTCCCCAGTCGTCGGCGAAACTCACTGCGTCGAATCCCTGCGGCTTCAAGAGCTTGATCAGCTCCTCCTCGAAACCGAACACGATATCGGCCAATTTTTCGATCTTCTCCCGCTCGAGGTAAAGATCTTCCAGGGTTTCGGAGAAACCGTGGAGAAAGGCCATGACGGTGAAACCGGAAAGCACGAAATTAGCCTTGTAGTATTTATCCTCGCCCAACTTGGCGAGCGTGTCCTTCATTGCGTCGAATCGGTTCGGATCGCGAGGGTCGGGTGCTCGGTACCGGCGAGATCGTCCCCGCTCTTGACGATCGGTTCCATGGGCTGGCCCATCGTCAAGTCATTCTCGAGATGCGACCATTCGAAACCCCATTCCGAGAGCGTTTGATTCGGGCCCATGAAGTTGCGCACGACATCGACGTTGACGATATCCGATATGTTCAAGTCGTAAGGATACGACAAGGGAATTCTATCCGGCCCTTGAAATCGAATCGCCTGCTTCACCAAATCCTTGCTTCGCATCGGCATATTCCTCACTTCGTGATCGATGCCTTAAGCCATTCGACGTTCATGTTCGAATCACCCGCCAGTCCGCGCAGGCTTTCCAGTACGTCTTCAGGCAGCGGAATGCCGCCGGCCAGGGCTTTCCGCCGATTTTCCCATTCCATCTCGCCGGGCACGTAGAGCCGGTCCACGCCCTTGGCCTTGGGTGTTTCGTGAATCTCGCGGATCATCTGATCCACCCGTTTCTTGAAGGCAGCCAACGGCGTGATCGCGCCCACGTCGAAAGCCAAGAACGCCGCTCCGTGATTGGTGTGCAGGGCGGGATCGTGGTCCACCCAATTGTGCAGATCGTACATCGCGCCGGTGCCGGTCAGCACGCCCGCGAGATTCTCGATCATCATCGCCAGTCCATAGCCCTTATGTCCGGCAAAAGGGAGCAGGAACGCGGCATGAGGATAGAGAAACGGATCGGTTGTCGGCACGCCCTCGGTATCGACCATCCAAGTGTCCGGAACCTTCTGGTTCTTCATCTGGGCAATGCGCACCTTGCCGCCTGCGACAGTGCTGGAAGCGATATCCAAAAAAATGGGATCCGCCTCGCCGGCCGGCACCGCATAGGCGAATGGATTGGTCCCCAGCACGGCTTTTTTGCGCCGAGCACCGCCATGCTGGGATAATCGTTGGCCATCGCCAGGCCGATCATGTTTGCCTTCGCGGCCATGTTGACGTAGTACCCTGCCGCGCCGAAATGGCAACTGTTGCGCACGCCTACATAGGCCACGCCCGCCGTTTTGGCTTTTCGGATGGCGGTGTTCATGGCCAAAACGGAGGTGACCATTCCGAGAGCGGATTGGCCGTCAACGATGGCCCATGCCGGGCCTTCGCGCTCGACTCGCGGGACGGCGCCGGCCGTCAGGCCGCCTGCGCGAAGCCGCTTTACGTATCCCCGCAGGGCTTTGACCCCATGCGTATAAACGCCGTAGGTATCGGTGGTCACGAGAACGTCGGCGGTCGTGATGGCGTCAGGCTCGCTTACGCCGCATTTGCAGAGCGCAGTCACGCAGAAATCGGTCAGTTCGGAAACGGAAATGGTAAACGTATCGGTCGGTTGCTGCATGATTGATGGTTGTCCGGATATTTGTGACGACGATTTTATTCATCCTTTAACGGTTCACATGTCCCGACGACGCTCCGGCAAGCAGTTGTTCCACTTCCTGGCGCGAAACAAGGTTGAAATCCCCGGGAATCGAGTGTTTCAAGCACGAAGCAGCGGTGGCAAAATCGATGGCCCGTTGCGGAGCGAAATTGGAAAGCAGTCCGAAAATCAATCCGGCGGCAAATGCGTCGCCGCCGCCCACCCGATCCACGATTTGCATCTCGTAGCGGCTGCTGCGGCAGGTTCCGCCGCGCTGGCAGAGAATTGCCGAGAGGTGATTCACGGAAGCGGAAACCGCCTCGCGGAGCGTCATCGCCACGGTGTCGAGATCGAACCGCCGCCGCAGAAGTTCCGCCATTTCTTCGGGACCGGCGGCCGCTTGCGGCTTGGGTTCGACGCCGAAAAGTTTTTGCGGGTCGTCCTTCCCGCACAAAAGCACGTTGACATTCGGCATCAGCGACGTCAACATGCCGCCGGCTTCAGCCGGACCCCAGAGCTTGCTGCGATAATTGCAGTCGCAACTGATGGCCAGCCCCAGCCGCTTCGCCGCCGTCAGTCCGGCTGCGAGAACTTCGACAACCTCTCGGCCCAACGCCGGCGCCGTGCCGGAAAAGTGAAACCAATCCTTGCCGGCAAAAACGGCATCCCAGTCGATTTCGTCCGGCCGAAGCTCGCGGAAACTGCTGGGGGCGCGGTCGTAGATCACTTTCGTCGGGCGTTGCGATGCTCCCGTCTCCATATAGAGCAAACCCAACCGGTCGCCGCCGCGAACAATGTGATCGGTATTCACTCCATACCGCCGCAGCGCATTGATGCAGGCTTGGCCGATTTCATGGGCGGGAACCTTCGAGACCACGTAGGACGCGACGCCAAAATGCGCAAGCGAGACCGCGACATTCGCCTCCGCGCCGGTATAACGGGCAAAAAACTCCGTGGCTTGCACCAGGCGATCGTTTCCCTTTGCTCCTAAACTCAGCAGCAACTCGCCGAATGCAACCACGCGCTTCATGACGATCTTCACCTCTGACGAATACCGTGATGTAAATATTCATATTATCATACTATGAATCGCCAAAAGCTGTAAAGTCCCTATCGGCAATCGATCGGGTGCAAATCGAAAAACTTCGGCTTATTCTTCAAACTATACTCGAGAATATATTTCCCAACCACTTGCTATTCCTCGACTTATGACCGGCAGAAGCGATGGAAACTGATTTGTTAAGCGTACCTTGACCAGCCCAGCCGGGGAAAGTACCATGATGATGTTTTAGAAAATTGTTTGTCGTCGGTCGCCAGAAAAGAAATTTCAAGCCCCCCCCAGGGCGCTTAGCTCAGTTGGTTAGAGCGCCAGCTCGACAAGCTGGAGGTCACAAGTTCGAGCCTTGTAGCGCCCATTTACGTAAGTCTAGCCGATACCTATAGTTAGGCATTTTGCTGATTTGAAGCAGTGCGGCAACAAGTCCTAAAAAAAACGGTACATGTACCGTTTTAGGATCATTAGAGCCGTCAATATTTAAAAATATCAGCTACCATTTCGTGATCGGCAACCGTTGTATCGTCTCCATAAAGCCCGAAATTGTGCCGTTGTCACCATCGACGGCAAAAACCATTATCTTGGGGCTTGTGATTCTCCTGGGAGTCACGAAAAATACGCCAGGTTGATCGCTGTATGGCAGGCCACTGGTTGAAGGCTAATGCAAAGCCATATGCCTGCTCAGTCAGAAGAATTCACGGTCAATAAACTTCTCCTTCAGTATTTAGAACTTGAATCCGCCCAATATCAGGATAGGCCCATTCGTCGAAAATTGCCGAGAGATAATTACCGAATTGTACTGGCAAAACGCTTTCGGGAATTACCCACTGATCGGGAGTACATTTCGACAGCGGCTCATTGATGACTACTTCTTGAACCGGCTGCACCATGGGAACGAATTGGATGTGCTTGATGCCGTAGTCACGAAAGAAGCGGTAAACGCGGAGAGGATGATCGGCGTTGCAGCGTTGGATGCAGGCAATGACATTGAAATCTACGCCATGTTTCTGCATAAGTCGAAACGACTTCATAACCCGCTCGAAGGAACCTTGTCCGAGCGAATCGATTCGATAGTTGTCATGCAGTTCTTCAGGACCATCGAGGGAAAGGCCAACGAGGCACGGCGCACCGCCCGGCGCGTTTCATCCTACTACCTTGTTTTGCCTTCGGCGAACTTGGGCTAACTCAACAACAATGGCGGCGGGGTCCGAAGGTCCGCGAACGAACTCCAAAAGTCACGGGCGTCAGGCGTGCCATTCGGCCCAACCCGCCGGCTAGCGAATCAAATCAATTCAAGTGCCAGAGTTTGGCGGGATTTGCCTTGAGTTCTTGACAGCGTTCGACATCTGCTCTAGAATCAACGGCGTTGGGTACGATCACAAAATCCTCTCCGTAATGCGACTATCCATGGTATTGGACACGATCAAAATTTCGATTAGTCAATAC
Source organism: Pirellulales bacterium (assembly GCA_963713065.1). GTDB lineage: Bacteria > Planctomycetota > Planctomycetia > Pirellulales > Thermoguttaceae > JADLEL01. The sequence continues at coordinate 115,769 of CAVQKP010000006.1, forward strand.
TTCCTGACACTTGCCCTCGCGGCTTGCTGGACCAGTTCGCCGTTACTGGCGCGGGCCGCCCCGCCGGCTGCCGTTGCACCGGATAAAGCGTCCGCCCAGTACCTGCAGTTGCTCGAGAATTTTGCCGGCTGGGCGGAACAGCATTGGAACGAAAAGGAGCAATCTTACGATGCCAAAGGCGCCGGGGTGACATGGGCGCGAGGCAATGGCGATGTGTGCATCGTTTATGCTGTGCTGCTCACCGCGCTTCCGGATCATGCGACGTTTTCGCCTCGCAAAATTCCTCGCGAAGTCATGGTGGAGCACGTGCGGCGCACCTTGCGCACGCTCTGCCTGACCAACAAGTGCTGCACGGATCCCCGCGCCAGGAAGTCGGGTACCTGGGGCGGAGCCGACGGCAGCCGGGGCGGACACTGGCAGTCCGGGCTGGAGACGGAGCATTGGGCAGTCGCCGCTTATTTGCTCGCTCGCGAACTCGATGATGACACGAAGGCACTCGTCCGGGAGGTCGCCACGGCGGAGGCTGATCTGGCGAAGAAACCAATTCCTTCGGCCAAGCCCGGCGATACGGCCGCCGATGATTGCGTATGGAACGCCGGCGTTCTCGGTGTCGCGGCAGCCATATATGCTGACGATCCCCGCGCCGCCTCATGGGACGAATGGGGCAAGCGCTGGGCGTTGAACACCGAGGCGAGAGAGGCCGATCGGAAGAGCACGCGAGTCGTGGACGGCAAACCGCTGGGCGATTGGCTCGTCTCCACCAATGTCTATCCCGACCTGACCCTGGAGAACCACGGCTTCTGGGATTTGCCATACCAGGTTTGTTTCGCGGCGCTGGCCGAGCCGGCGTTGGCATATCATCTGACGGGCAAAATAATTCCCGACTCGTACTTCCTGAATGCGCGGGAGGAGGGCGAGAACATCCTGTCATGGATGACGCTGGCTGACGGGGACTTGCTCTGCCCCCAAGGGCTCGACTGGGCCGAGCGGGATGTGCAGCATAGTTGGGCCTTCACCGAACTCGGAACGCTGCTCGATGTCCCGTGGGCGCGCGTCGCCGAAGCGCGCTGCCTGAAGTTGCTCACCGAGCGCCAGGAGAAATTCGGCGACGGGGCGCTGCACGCGAACGATTTCGGCTACGAGACGGATCTGGCTTGCTGCTGGAGCTATAGTTATCTGCTCCATCGCTATTTCGGCAAACCCGATGGCAAGGATGTCTTCAACGAGCCGCAGGGCGCGAAAGTGTTTCCTCACGTTTCGGTGGGCTTGTATCGGACGCCCGAGATAGTTTCGTCCGTCACCTGGTTCCGCTCGCGCCAGGCGGTAATGGTCGTCCCGAACGACCTCAAGGCGCTCGGTGATTATCCTTCCTTCACGGCTTACCGCTGCAACGCGAAGGAACGGCAAATCAGCGGGTTGGGCTATATTCTGTTGCGGGGCGAAAAGAAATTGCGATCCTTCCGCGTGGACGGCGAGCCGGTTATCACACGGGACAACGACCGGCTGACGGTATCGTTCAGCCGGACGATTCCAGGCATCGCCACGCAAGAAGCGGGTTACTGCGCCCTGCCGACGGGCCAGGTGCTGGTGTTTTCGCGATGGCGGGCGCTGAAGAACATCGAAGTCGGCGAACTGGTGGATCATCCATTTTATTGGATGGCGATTCCCGGCTATCTGCCGACGCGCACGGTCCAAGAGCGCGGCGACGGGGTGTGGTCGATCGACGGCATACTGCAAATGCAAATTCTCGGCGGGGCCGGCGGCAAAGTCGAAAAGGAAGGCCTGCTCGGCTCCATTCGCGGCGAACCATTTTCGGCCAAAGCCGGCGAAGTGTTATCGGACAGCGTCTGCATCTATCAAGCGGAGTTGCCGAACCGCTCGCCGCTGCTCGCCAAAGGCGATGCCCATCGCGTTACCTTGGGAGAATGGATGGTTGAGCGTGCCGACGATGGCCGGCTGGCGGTGAAAAAGTTGGCTCTACAGGGTGTGCGGCCTGAATAGCATCCGTTGCGGAAATCATCGTAGGGCGGGTCAAGCAAAGCGCCGCCGAGCCGACTACTTCGTGAGCAATCTGCTCGGCGCCGAGCCGTGAAGGGAATGGACGTTTACGCCAAGGCAACATATTTTATCGCCGCGCCGGCGATCGCAAGAATTGCGGGCCTGAAATTTTGCAGTCGATCGCAGCATCTCGCATCCGACCGACCCTTATTCTCCCCAAAAAGGATCGTGACCGACCCTGATACTGAAGTCCGATTACAGCATGCGTTGAATCTTTGCGTGGTTTAACTCAATTTTTTATGCTGAAATTAATTCGCGAAGAAATATAATGCAGAGTTCATTTCTGCCGCCGATCGGGTTCTACGTCCATCTGCCCTTTTGCCTAGGATAGTGCATGTATGGCGACTTTGCCTCCTCCGCGGAGCGAAAGGCGACGATTATTATTGACAACGGACGGGAATGTCTGTTCTTCTGGGGGGGAGCCAAATGGAAAAGTCCCCTTTTCAGCCTCCTGCCACAAAAAAATCGGGATGGTCCCCACCTCTTGGTGTACGTAAACTTTTCCAGCGCACGAAAAGATGTTCTTGTGTTCGCTTTCTGTTGTCGAGTAGAGAGCGAGGGCTGGAAGAATGCAAATTTTCTTACACTTCTTGAAAAAAAAATTAACTATCACTATATTGAGTATTTATGGAGGGAGTCGGTTTTTCAGTTTTTTTATTCGTTCTCTACCCCTTAGGGAGTAATGGGCGTTTTCTCTCACTTTGTTCCGGGATGTCTTGGTTTCTGAGTCCTTTTTCGGGATTCTCTTTCCTCGACGGTCAAAGGAGGATTCCTTGGCATATTCATACTACCCCAATTATTTTCGAATGGAGATTTGATCATGAGCGGTCGCCTTGCCTGTTTCATCCGTGGCATCGGTTTACTCGCATTGGTTGCGGCGGGAACGTTGTGGACAACACGAACTGTCGAAGCCGATAGTTTCGATTGGAGAAACGTCAACGGCCTGAATTGGAATTCTCCCATCAAGTCGCAGTTTGGGGGGACCTGTTGGGATTTTTCCGCGTGCGCCACGCTCGAAGCGAAATACAAGCTGACGCGGAATGATGCTGCCTTTAGCCCGAACGTCTCCGAACAGCAAGTCTGTTGGGAGACGAACCCGGACATGGGGAGCACGGGAGGTGGCTGGGGACCTTCCGTCTTGAGTTATTTTACCTCGCATGGCGTCGTCTCGGAGACGGAATGCCCGTACCGGTCATCCAGTCCGGACGTCGGCATCGCCCCTTATTGGCCTTTGGCCAGCGGTTGGCAGGACCGCGTCTGGAAGAGCACTTCCAATCTGAATGATTTCACGAACGACACCAACACGATGAAGGCTTACCTGAAGAGTTGCGGTCCGTTGGAGGTCGGTATATGGGCCTCCCACGATTTATATACATCAGTTAGCGACATGGTCGCGAATTACCGCGCGCCGGACGCCTCGGGCTTCGATCATGAAGTCTCGCTGGTCGGTTACTACGATGACGCCCAAGTTCCCACCGGCGGCTACTGGGTAATCAAGAATAGCTGGGGGTATTCGAACACCAACTTCACCGATTATGGCAACAACGGTTACTACCTCATCCCCTACGGCAATATCGAAGTGCATAACGACGTGAGCGCAATCACCGGCGGTGTTTACTATACCGGGGCGATGGCCACCGTGACGTGGACCGGCACGACCAACAGCACTTGGGACACCACTTACAGCACTCGGCGCAACTGGTCGAAAGGAGGAGTCAATTACCAGTGGGTAAACCAGGAAACCCAGGCGAATTTCACCTCCTCGGCATCGGCGAACCGGAGGGCGATTACGATCAACGGCACGGCCATCGCACACGGCCTGAACTTCTCGGCCACGGGATACAGCATTTCTTCCGGCTCGTTAACCGTGACCGGCGGCGGGATCGTGGCCGGCGAGAGCGTCACGATCAACTCCGAAATCTACATCGGCGCTCCACAATCCTGGAACGTGGCGGCCGGAAAATCGCTGAACATCACCGGACCGCTGCACACGATTATCAGCGATTTGACCTTCACCGGCGCCGGCGACACGACCATCTCCAACACGATCGACGGCGGCGGCGTGCTAAATCTTGTCGGCGGCGCGAAGCCGGGCGGTCTGATCCAGGCCGGCGCCGGCACCGTCACCCTGTCCGGCGAGTCGCATTTCACCGGAGACATCACGGCCCAATTAGGCGCCGGCGCACTGAACATCCAGCCACCCGGCGCGGGTTCCGTCGCGTTCGACGGCGCTTTCCTCGGCGGCGGCACCATCAACATCGACTGTTCCGGCGTTGTATCATTGGGCGGCGCCTCGAATTACAGCGGCACACTCAATGTGCAGCAGTCCGGCACGCTTAAGTTCATGCCGGCGGCCGGTGTCACGAGCTTGTTCTCCGGCACCATCAACACCTCCGGTCCCATCGTTCAGGACGGGCCCGGCAAAACCATTCTCTGCGGAAATTGCGGTTATACCAATGGACTGACAATCGTCAGCGGGACACTTGGCCTGCGCGACGTCGTCAACCCCGATCTGTTGGCCGGCGATTTTTCGGTGGGCGGCGGCACGCTCGAATTCAATACTGTCATAATCGACACCGACTATTCCGGCGCTATCAGCGGTTCCGGCGGTTTGAACAAGTCCGGCGTGAAGAAGTTGACTTTAAGCGGCTCGACTGGAAACTCCTACAACGGCGACACCAATATCCTCCAAGGGTCAGTGGACTTGAACAAAACCTCCGGCTACGCGATTCCGGGAAATCTGAACTTCTCGCCCGCCTCTTCGGCAATTTTCGTTCGGCTCTTGGGGGATAACCAGGTCGCACCTTCCGCCACACTAAACTTCCTGGGAAATACAACCCAGATTTTAGAACTGCTCGGCCATGCATTGACCGTAGCCGGGCTCTCCGATTCCCCCGGCTTGGCATTCATTGAGAACTGCGAGTCGGAAACCGGCAATTATTCCACCGCCGTACTAATCGTTGATGGCGCGGCGAATACGCTCTTTAACGGCTGTTTACGCGACAATAACGGCACCGGAAGCGGCACACTCGCCCTGGTCAAGAACGGATCCGGCACACTGACCCTCGCGCAATCGGTGCGGTTTGTACACTGGCGGATTGACCGTCAATGCCGGCACGCTCGATTACAGCGGCGGCACGCTTCCCAGTTGCGACTATACGATCAACGGCGGCACGTTGCTTACCGGCTGGCTCACCAAATCGATCGGCGCGTTCCAAATCACCGGCGGCGTCGTTAGCGGCGCCGGCACTCTGACCAGCAATGCAACCTACGACCTCCAGAATGGCACGGTTGACGTCGGCCTCGGCGGAAACGCGGGGCTGAACAAAAGCGGGCCGGGAACCGTGTCGCTGACCAGGAGCCTGCCCGGCGGAGACTACACCATCTCCGACGGCACGCTCAACCTCAACGCGCTTTCGCATTCCATCAACTCCTTCCAAATCACCGGCGGCACGGTCAGCGGCTCAGGCACACTCACCAGCAGCACCGACTACGACATTCAGGCAGGCACGGTCAACCCGATCCTGGCCGGCGCCGTCGGCCTGAACAAGACCGGCACGGGAACGGCAATCCTCGCTAATAATAATACCTACACCGGCCCGACCACCATCACCGCCGGCGCCCTGCAACTCGGCAACGGCGCAGCGGCCGGGAACGTGGCGGGCGATATTACCATCGATGCCGCCGCGCGCTGATCGTCAACCGTACGAGCAACATCACCTTTTCCGGCAAACTCGACGGAACGGGCACTCTGATCAAAGGCGGCTCGAACACCCTGACCCTTTCGGACAATTCTTTCTCGGGCAATCTGGCCGTCAACGCCGGCACGCTCAGCTACACCGGCGCTTCGACCCTGCCCGTCGGCGACTACACTGTCACCGGCGGGACGATGAGCCTCGGCTCTTTCTCCCAGTCGATCGGCGCGTTCCGGATCACCGGCGGCACGGTCAGTGGCACCGGCACGCTCGCGAGCAACGCCGACTACGACGTCCAGGCGGGCACGGTCAACGTCATCTTGGGCGGCAGCGCCGGCCTGAACAAATCCTCTCCGGGTGCAGCCACGCTCGGCGGCAATAACTCCTATACCGGCCCGACGGTGATTTCAGAGGGTGCGTTAGTGCTCAGCGGCGCCGGCCAGATCGGCATCTCCTCGCCCATTACCAACGATGCATGGTTGAGCTTCGAAGGCGATGCGATGCATACCGTTGGCACTATTGACGGCCTCGGCGCCACTCAAGTCATCGGCGATACGATTTTGACCGCTACGTCGATCGCGCAAGATACCTTGAGCATCGGCATCGATCTTATGCCGGAGCCCCCTCCGGTCGCGGCCGCGGGCGGTTCCTCCGCGGCGCCCGTACCCGAACCGAACACCCTCGTCCTGCTGGCCTTGGCCGGGTTGGGCATTGTACTGGCCGTTCGCCGGCGGGAATAGGACGACTTCACTTCTCCCCGTCTCCGAGCGGCAGGAGTGGAACTTTAAACGGATGAGAAAGGAGAAAGTCGCCATGCCGATCGAAGTTCGCAAACCCACGCCCAAGGAAGAGACGGAAATGAAAACCTGGCCCACCTGGTCAAAAGAGCCATCGGAATTCCCCTGACACTACGACCAGAAGGAGACGTGCCTGGTGCTGGAAGGGGACGTCACCGTCGAGGCGGGAGACCAGTCAGTTTCCTTCGGTCCGGGAGACTGCGTGGTGTTTCCCGAGGGATTGACATGCACCTGGAAGGTTAATAAGGCGATCCGCAAGCACTACAAGTTCGGTTGACGATTCGTCGGTTCTTCCGGCGAGTCCGTGGACTTCGTCCCGATGGCGGCCCAAAATCGGGCCAGCACGGTGCCGGTGAACATGCAGCCGAAGGTGTAGAGAGCGGCGGGCAGGGCTATCCTTCCATCGTCGAACAGGGCCATCGCCAGTGTCGTGCCGAGTCCGGCATTCTGCATCCCAATTTCCAGCGTCAGCGCTCGGCGCATCGTTTCCGGAAGCCGCATCAGTCGCCCACCGGCATAGCCGGCGGCATAACCGGCCAGATTCACCGCGAGCAGCGCGAGAATCAATTTGGATTCGAGTTGGGATACGCCGTCCCGATTGGCCGCAACCACCACGGCGATAATCCAGAGGATGGTCAGATTGGCGATGATTGCCCCGACGAGCCGCGCGGCGGCAGCCCAAACAGCCCAAGCCCGCGACAGCGCATATCCGAGGACGACCGGCAGCACAACCATCCAGCAGAGTTGGAAGAAGACATCGCCCACCGGAAAGTTTTCGACCATTCGTCCCAGGGACAGCCACAAGACCCACGGCACCACCAACGGCGATAGGATCGTTGCGGAAGTCGTCAGGCTGACCGAGTAACTCACATTCCCGCGAGCCATCATGGTCAGCACATTCGAGGCCATTGCGCCCGGAACGCAACCAACCATCACGATGCCGATCATCCAGGGGCCTTCCAGACCGAACAAGCGGCCGATCCCGTAAGCGAGCAAGGGCATCGACGTGTATTGGATCGCGGTGCCGGCCAACACGGCCGGCCAGCGGCGGAAAACCTGATCGACCTCTTCTCGGGGCAGCAGTGAACCGATGGCCAGCATCGTCAGGGCGATCATACACCCGAGCCATCCTTGGCTCGCCAGAAAAGGGTCGAAGAGCTTAGCTTGTTTGGAGGCGCTGCTGAGCCACGAGGGCCAGCCGTAGGCGATGCAGCAGAGCAGCACGAGCCAGAGGAGGAGATAGCGTTCCAGAACGACTTGCAATCGGTTGTTAGATCGCGCCACGATAACGAACCTCTGAAATTCCCGGATTTGCAAACCTCGACATATTTTACCTTTTTTTCCCGGTGGGGTAAGACCGGATTGCAACGGGTAAACCGTTTTCGATCAGCGGATTGTTCATATCCGCAGATCATCCTTAGCGACGTTCGAACCGGATAGCCTTTGGCGAGATTCAGGAGTTTGGTTCTGGCCTGGCAAGCCGCAACGTCCAGTCGCCCAACACGCTCCAGAAATAGGCCCGCTTGCGGCCGATGTCCCCGCCCGTCGGCGCGGCCGATTCGATTTCGAAGTAGCGCGCCCAAGCATCACCGAACGTGCGACCCTGGCGAAGCGCCTCGGCAAATCCGCGCGGCTCGTCGTAGAAAACCTTCGCGCGACCGATCAGCGCCAGCCCATTGGCAAAGAAGAGCAACGATTCGGCGCCCTGGCGTCGGCCGTAGGCGGGATCGTCGTAGGGAAGCTTGCTCGCGCCGGGGGGCGAGATGCCGTTGCAGCCCGTGTGAAGATAAAAAGCCGGTTCGGCGCGACGGCTCCGTTCTCCCAGAGCGTGCGAAGCAGGAACCAGTTGATCATGCCACTGCGGCAGGCGGCGGAAAGCGAGGGATCGAGCCGGTCGCCGCGCGGCGTCCACGACCAGGCCTGCCCGCCAACCCGTTCGTCGAGTACGTCGAGGCCGCCCTTGCGGAGTTGGCTTCCTTCGGCGTTGCTGTGCGCGCGAAGCGTCCTCAGAACGGCCGGGTATTGCAGCCAATCGACAAACTGCGCCAGCGTGGGGCGCCCGTGGATATCGGCCCTCATTCGATCGACCGGTTCCCAGTCGCGGGCCGCGCGCGATACCTCGTTGTAACCCGACCGCAGATCGCAGGCGAACGAGGCGGGCCGCCACGCAACGCGGGCCGAACGGGTCCGATATGCATGATTGCGCGTGAGATACTCGGCCAGCAGCCGCCGTTCGAGCCGTGGATCGGGTTCCCATATCGCGTCGCGCCAATTGGGAACCTCCTTCTTCGAGGCGAAGCGCACGGACCGCGGTTTCCCGCGCTCGTCCAGCAATCTGCCGCCGTCCACGCCGACCACGTCGGGACGCGGCCGCAATGCCACGCCCCGGGCGTCCAGACGCGAGATCCGAATGTCAGGCCGCGCCAACACGTTCGGCTGGTCTCGATCGGCCGGGCCGCACTCCTGATCTCGGTCGTCGTCGGCCAGCCGAATCGACGTCGCCAACTTTCCATCGGGGCTGCGGATTTCGCTTACCGCCAGTTGGCCGTCGGCAATGTGAAAAAAGTCCGCGAACGCGACGTGCCACCGCTCGAGGTCGGCGCAAAGTCCTTCCTTGGGCGGCACCCCGTCCGGGAATACGGCGATAGTCGCCTTGAGCTGCGTTTTGGGCTGGACATAGACATCCTCCCAGCGTCCGTCCAGGTCGGACAAAACAATATCGGCTCGGCGCGCCACGCCCTCGGGCACGCGCCGCAGATAGGGTACGTTCTCATAATCCTGCCGCGATTTCTGCTTCCTGCGCAGCGTGACCGGACCGGACCGGCGCCAGTTGCACGTTCGCACCAGATAGGCATCGGGAAAACGGCCAATCAGTATCACGCCCGCCAACTTGTCTTTTTGCTTGACGGGCGCAGCAACTCGCGCAGCGCGAGCAGATATCGGCCGTCCTGATGGATCTTGGCGTGTCCCAGTTCGACGGCCATCGCGTCGGCCCGATACCCCTCGGCGGCGAGATCGGAAACCAGCCGCTTGATATGCGGCCCCAAATCCTCAGCCCCGTCGAGCGGTTCAAGAATTCGCTGCTCGACCAGCACCAACAGCCGATCTCCGGCCGCGCCGCCGTGGGCGATCGGCGCGAGTGCCCGGATCTCGACCACGCCGTCTCCATTTTGATCGTAGTTGCGAAATCGCCGACAGAGTTCGACTGCCATTGGCGCGTCGGTTTCGGCATGAGCTATCGAAGGATCCCAAGCCGGAGCCAGAACCAGCCACATTATTGCTGTGCGGCGGAATAAGATGAGAGCATGCATGGCAGGACAGGGCTGGGCGGGAGGAAAGTACTGCGGAGAAAGGAAAACCTAGTACTTCGGTTGTACTCGATCAACGGCGAGTGGACAAGCACGCGGCATTATCGGCGATTGCGGACGATGTCATCCACTTGCCTGAATCGCCCTTCATTAAGGGGGGTGTTGCGTTGTGCTCGGGCAAGCCTCATTTTCACCCATTTTGATGAGTTTCCGGCTTATTGATTTTCAAGACGGCAATTTGAGACATCTGGGCGGCTAAACTCTTTGTCCCAGTTCGAATTGAGCAACTGCCGCCGAAAAGGAATGGTTTACAAGACGTCCGGCAAACGGTGGAGGTGCATTGCAGTAGATTAGGTCATTTCCTCACGATGGCTTGTCTGGCGAGCAGCAGACGCAGCTCCCGGCTGGCGCGCTGCGGCCTGTCGAAAGTGGCGACGCGTTGCCGTAGTTCATGCGTGTGAAGGACCGCCGATCGCCTACTTTTTTCTCGCGGCACGCACGATCCCTTTTAACATGACCGAAAACACGACGCGATGCACGGGGTACAAGGCATACCAATAGGCTAAGCCGAAAAGCCCTACCGGATCGAAAATCGCCGTCTGACGGATGAGGGATGCTCCCTCTTGCCCGGTGACCTCAAATTCCAGCCAAGCCCGGCCGGGTAGCTTCATTTCCGCCTGAAGCCGCAGCAGATGATTAGGCTCGATGATCTCCACTCGCCAGAAATCGACAGTATCTCCCACGCATAGGATCGTCGCGTCGCGACGACCGCGCCGCAAACCCACACCGCCGATTAACAAGTCGAGAGCGCCGCGAAGCCGCCACAACCAGTTTCCATAGTACCAACCGGTCTTGCCCCCAATGCGTCCAATGGGTGCAAAGGCCACCTCGGGTGACATATCGACGGCCGCTGTTCGGGTGTCAACGATTCGGGAGCCGAAGCGAAGACCGCCCCACGTTGATTTCAGACCGCTCGCGGACAACGCATCGGACCAGCGTGTTTCCACAAAATCGCGATCTTCATTCAGTAGCGCCCGCGCCATCGCTTCACGAAGCCCGCGGGGACAAATCGAAAAAGCTTCCAGAGCAGACTGGTCTTCGACTACGGTAGGGGTCCGCAGACTCTCGACCAGTTTCCGCCCAATCCGCGCATAGATCGGCGTGACCAATCCCAGCCATAGACTCGACAAATAAGGCGTAAGGACCGGAACGGGGATCATGACACGGGTCAATGCACGCTGTCGGGCATACTCGCGCATGATATCACCGTAGCAGAATCGGTCGGGACCGCCGATCTCGAAGGTGCGACTATCGCCATCCGCAAGTTCCAATGCTGCAAGCAAGTAGTCGAGCACATCTTCGATGGAGATGGGTTGCGCAGGCGTGGCTACCCATTTTGGGCAGACCATGATGGGAAGCCGTTCCACCAAGGCCCGAATCAACTCGAAAGAGAAGCTGCCGGAGCCGATGATGATTGAGGCACGAAATTCGATCACCTGCACTCCCGACGCACGCAGCAGCTCACCCGTCTCTTGCCGGCTACGAAGGTGCTCGGAAAGATCGTGTTTCGGGTTTCCTAGCCCGCCCAAGTAGATGATCCTGCGCACCCCCGCATTTTTGGCGGCCGCTGCGAAATTGGCCGCTGCCCGCCGATCATCGCGTTTGAAGTCCCGCGCAGTCCCCATCGAGTGAATCAAGTAATAGGCCGTTTCGACGCCCTGGAAGGCTTCTTGGAGCGACTCAGGAGCAAGAACATCGCCTGCTATTACCTCCGTAGTACCGGCAACCCGTGAGCGGAGATTTTCCGGTCGTCGTGCCAGACATCGCAGCCGGACGCATCTTCGCTCGAGTAACTGGAGCAGGCGACCGCCGATATAGCCCGTCGCTCCGGTGAGCAGAATTCGGCGCTTGTCAGTTGACATAATCATTGCTGCGAATTGTATTCATATTCTTGGCTTTAGCAACTAGGAGTTCGCAATGCCGTCCGGCGCCCACTGCGGCACCTCTTGAAAACGACCGACGACGAAATAACGGTGAATATCGATTCGCACCAAAGGGGACGATTCGGCATGCACAAAGCTCTCCAAATGAGGATGCCGTCCGATAAGCAGGTTCGACCTGCGAGCGAAGTCGGAGTCCGGTTCGACAACCTGCGCTCGATCGGAGGCAGTCACGCTGCAATTTGCATGAGGTCCTGCGCAGATCGAGACTACATCTATTTCGGCGGACACCCACATGTGGTCAAATTCCTTCTGCGACGGCAAGAGGACTTGCAGATAGAGATCGCGTACGCTTGAGCTCCGTTTCGCTGCGTCGAGGATACGCTGGCTTGCTATTCGCCGATCTTCTTCTAATAATGCGCGCAAGTACGCCCCTGCCATCCGACCGTAGGAAGAGCCTTTTCCTTGAGGGTATCCACGAGACCTGCAGCCTTGAGTGCCGCCGCAAGAGTTTTGAAATTGCCTGCTCCTACCGCCGTATCGACGATGTCTTTCGTCTTGACGGTTGAGGATGTGCATTCAGCGGCAATTGATTAGCTCGCCAGGATGAGCATGGCGGCTAACGTGCTCGACAATCTGAAACTAAGATTCTTCATGACTCGGACTCCTTTAAAAACAGTTCACAGGGAGGGTAAAAAACGTTATTATTTTGCAACTGTTAAGTTGCACATGCTATGGTTCGCCGTAAGGAACGATCTGGATTCAAAATTCCTGGCCGTCACGGATTTTGGGGGGCGATTTTCACTACAAGGACCAACTTATTGATTGATCAGATTGCCAATTGGTTTATCTATAGGAATCAAAATGCACCAGGGGGGGATCACCATCAATGCATCATCTAAGCCTACCGCTCCGGTCCACATTTATTTGTGTACTGCCGACTGATACGCGCAAATCGGCGGAGTTCCACATAATTGCAAAGATTTCGATTCGTCCCTCGGCGATCATTTATGAGGAGAATTGACGCATAATCCTCATAGGGGTAAACTTATATAGCTACCCATGGGGAGGATGTCGCAGTAATCGTGAGTCCCTACGTACCAATCCTTATTCGCCGATGCCAAACATGGAGCCTAGTTTACTGGAACGCGTTGCTGCGGGCGATCCAGCGGCTGTGGACAGTTGCCTGGAAAGGTATCGCGGATTGGTCTGGTCGCTGGCGCGGCGGTTCGTCAATAATCATGCCGACGCCGAAGACGCCGTCCAGGAAATTTTCATCGACCTTTGGCGTCATGCGGGGCGGTTCGATGCCGCCTTGTCACCGGAGAGCGCCTTCATTACCACGGTGGCGCGGCGGCGTCTTATCGACCGGAATCGTCGCAGAGCACGGCGGCAGGAAACCGTTCCCTTCGCCGCCGAACCGGCCGGCAGCGAACGTTCGGCGGCGGAAAGCTTGGCGACGCATGAGGAAGCCGGACACGCCCGCGGGCTACTCGAACAGTTGCGGCCCGAACAACGGCAGGTGTTGGAATTGACATTCGATGGAGGAATGTCGCAACAGGAGATTGCCGCTGCCACCAAGCTGCCGCTGGGAACGGTGAAAACCCATGCGCGGCGGGGGCTGATGCGCCTACGGCAATTACTTGAATCGGCGGCCCCCGATAAAGCGTCCCCGGAATATCCCTCTTCCCCAACGAGAGAGTAATGCTATGACGCCATCCGAAGATGCGCTCGCAAAAATCCTTAAAAACAGCGCCCGTGCGTTTGCCGGCTATGCAGCGAGCGATGCGTCGATCAACAACGACGAATCGCCTATCGCTTCGTCCGCTGCGCAGTTCGGCGGTTGGCAAAATGTTTTGAGCGCCCGGATCGAGGATTTGGCCGTCGCGCTTGCTGCCGGCCGGCCGGAGTTTTTCGTCGAGCAAGTTCAGTGGACCCGCGCGGCGCTCGAGGCGCGAGGCATTCCTCCCGATTTGCTGCGAGCGAAGATCGAGGCGCTCGGCAACGTGTTCGCCAACCAGCTTCCACCGGAACATTCGCCGCTGGCTGCCGAATACTTCGACCGCGCTTTGGCCGAATTCGGCGGCAAGCCGGCGGGTATGTCTCCGCGTTTGAACGCCGATTCCCTTGAAGAACGCTTGGCGGCCACCTACTTGTTGGCAATCCTCGAAGGCGACCGCCGTCGGGCAATTGGATTGATACTCACGGCCGCCGACGAAGGGAAAACCGCGGCAGAGTTGATTTTGAAAGTGCTCCAGCCGGCGGAGGAAGAATTAGGCCGGATGTGGCTTTTGGGCGAGATCAACATCGCGGAAGAACATTTCGCCACCGCCACCACCCGGTCGGTCTTGGCCCTACTTCATGCTCGCGCGGCATATCGGCCGGTGAACGGCAAAACGCTTCTCGCCGCCGCCGTGGCTTCGAATCTGCACGATCTCGGCATTCAATCGGTGGCCGATATGTTCGAAAGTGATGGGTGGCGGGTTGTGCTACTTGGGGCGAACGTGCCGGTGGAGGACCTCGTCGAAGTGGTGGAATTCTACCATCCGGACATCGTGGCGCTCTCCGTATCGCTCATTACGCAACTACCGGCGCTGGAACAGACCATCGCGGCTATCCGCGGAACTGAGTGGGGTGCGGATGTCAAGATTATCGTGGGCGGATACGGAATGAGGAATGCCCCGGAAATGGTAAAATCTCTAGGGGCCGACTGCTTCGCGACAAATGCCTTTGAAGCCGTCGCCTGCGGAAACGCGCTGAGTAGGTTTGTTCCCGAAATCGGCGTAGAAAATCTTCCCGTGTCGAATCGAGCGCCCGAATCAATTCCGACGGCGAAGTGGGAGAGTACGATGCAACGTCAGGGGTGAAGATTCTAACTCTCCGCACTTTCGCCGTCGGCTTGGGCATTCGATGGTTGCGATGCGCCGAAATGCGAAGCGCTGCATTCGATAGGACTAGCGATGCGCCGCGTTCATTGGTGCGGGGCGATGTACTCCTAACGAGATGAGGCTGATTCCGGCCAAAACGATGCCGGATATGCCTACCAACGCATAAACCAATTGGCTTAACATTGATGCCGATCCGAACAATGCCGCAACCAAGTCGAATTGGAAGAATCCGACCAAGCCCCAATTCAAGGCTCCAACAATCACTAGCAGCATGGTGATCCAGTATGTGGATTTCATCGCAAGGTCTCCTTTTAGAACAATACATCTTGTGAACGATTCCTTTCAACTGTTTAATCCTTCGACAGTAGATTCGACGCCGAGCGACCAATGGTTTCAATGGTATTCCGGTTTTGAGACAAATTAGTGGTTTTCGCTCAGTTTTTCCTGCGCTGCTTTCACGGGTATCTGCACTTCGAAAAAATTCTTTTCCCGAGGTACGAAGGGGCTGTTATAACCCATCACTCGCAGCGGTCCCGCAGCGGTGTATTCGGCTTTTCTATCGATTAGATACTTCAGTAATTTTTCGCGAGCCTCGGCGATTGCCGCCGGTGTCTGGCTGCCCCTGCAACCAATGCTCGCCACGGTCATTGCCGCGATGTCGCTGACCTCTACCCGGCCTTGCTTGCCGATATTGCCCTGGTCGGGTCGCTCGTAAAGAAACGACATCGATCTTTCTCGATTTTTCGTTGCGCCAGGATCTCCATAATCCATCTCCACCGGGGCGGTCATCTGGACGTGGTTATCCTTGATGTGCCGAAAGAGCGTCCAAAATTCCGCCATCCCAGAAGCCGTCGCCTTGCGGTAGGTGGGATATCTCTTGATCTCGATTTGTCCTACGGGAGTATAGGCGGGGAAGCCTTTGGGCATCTCCGCTTCCTTGATGGGCATGAATGCTTCGGACTCCTCTCCTTTAACGCTCGCAGCCCGCAGGGAGAGAGCTCCCAGCCAAGCGAGTGTCGAAAGGGAAATCGCAGTAAATTTGCTAAGTGATATACGCATATCCTTTCTCCATCCGGTAAAGAATTCACGATTAAAATCCAAGACGCATAGTTAAAGCATAATAACGCCGCGGATTTCCAAGCTTATAAAAAAGCTCTATAAATCTATTCGCGGATCGGCATGGACCGGATTCAATGGGTAATGATTTATTTAAACGTCCAAACGGTACCGGGGATAATTTCGAGATGATGGGACACTAACCAGCGAGAGAATCCCCCGTCAATCGAGCGAACAAAGGAACATTTTAACACACTCCTGTCTCCCGCCCGAATCACCCTCTCTCTTGGCGGTGAAATCGAATTCTCCAAAGCCAGCAAGTTCGTCTGGCTGGCGATTTCCGCGATCACGCGGATGATTTCGCCGATCTGCGCCGAACTGGCGCAGGATCAGCTCCATGGCCTCGACCGACTTCTGCACGGCGTCCCCGCCGTCGGCCGCCAGGCGGTTGGTCTGGCGGGCCATCTTGTCGGCCTGTCCGGCGTTCTCCTTCACGGCCGCGATGGAGCGGTTCAGTTCAGCGTATGTCATTTCGCTGGAACAGGTTACGGCAATCACCTTCGACTCTCGCACCATCGATTCTCGCAAACGGCAACTTTTTGATTTTTTCGTATCTCTCGGCTATTCCGGAACTTAGGATCGAATAATCGGCAATTTTCAAGAAAATCGCCGGACCATCTGCTACAATGGCGTTCGAGGGGAAAAACCTCGGGGCCGGTTTGCTCCGTGTCGCGGCAAGGGGTGGTTCCATTCAGTGCCATCCCATCCTCGGGCGCTCCTCTAAAAACCGCCGCCAGCGGTCGCGGTTCACCGTTAGTGTGAAGCCTCCTAATGAGATAATTTGATTTTGGTACCTGGAGGACAGTATTCCTGTCTATCTCGTGTACCGGCAAGAGAGACAGGAATGTCCTCCTGATGTTGGTGAGTGTACAAATCGCCAATTGCGCGAGAGATTTTACGAGAATAGGCAAGATCGCCACAGGCGATTGCGGAAAGGGGCAACATTTGCTCAAATTAAAATAGGAGCAGGGAACGGCATGTATCGTGTCAGCCAAGCAGAGCCTCTTGTGCGGCCCGTTCCCTCACCCAAACCTCGGAACCAAGTTTTTCTCCATTCATCCTTCAGATTTTCAATTTCGTTATCCATCATTCACCCTTCATCCTTCCCCCTTTCGCCATGTACCTTCTCGAAAACCCTGTGCTGCAACGCGAGCTGTTGGTCAACCTGCGGATGACCAGGGCGTTCGTGCTGTTGTTTGCGTACGTGGCGCTCTTGGGGGCGGTGGTGCTGATGGCCTGGCCGCAGGATTACCGGTTGGATTTGACGAGAAGCCCCGAGGAGGCGCAGCGGTTGGTGAATCTGTTCTTCCTAGGGCAGTACGTGCTGATGTCGCTGTTGGTGCCGAGTTTCGCCGCCGGGGCGATCACCGGCGAGAAGGAGCGGCAGACCTACGAAATGCTGCTGGCCAGCCCGATGCCGCCGCAGGCGATCGTACTCGGCAAGCTGATGGCCGCCATGGCGCATTTGGCGGTGCTGGTGTTCTCCTCGCTGCCGATCGTGATGCTTTGCCTGCCGTTGGGCGGCGTTTCGCCTTACGAGGTGGGGGCCACGTATATCGCCATGGCCGCCTCGACAATCACTTTCGGCATGATCTGCCTGAGCACGAGCAGCTATTTCACGCGGACGCTGGCGTCGCTGGTGGTGTCGTATCTGATCATTCTGCCGCTGGTGATTTTGGGCGTTCTCATGTATCAGGCGTTCGAGGGGGCGTTTCGGCTGGTGGTGATCACGACCGTCTTTCCCGCCGGCTGTGCGGTGGTCTGCACGGCGCTTTTCTTTCCGATCTGCCGTCGGCTCTTGCATCCGCCCGACGTCGGCGCGGAAGCCAAGGAAGTGGTCGATCCCGACGTCGAGCAGAAAGCGGCCGTGGGGATGGTAATTCGCAGCGAGCAGTTTCCCGACCGGCTTTTCGCCCCGCCGAAACGCACCGACGTGATGGCCGACAAGCTGAATCCGATCCTGGACAAGGAAATGCGGAGCGAGCTGTTCGGCCAGGGCACGCTGATGCTGCGGCTGGTGATTCAACTGAGCATGTTCCTGGCCCTGCCGCTGATGGCCGTCTGCTGCTTCGTGAAGCCGATCCTGCTGCCCGCTTACACGGGCTACGTCGTGCTGTTCAACATCCTCGTCAGCCCGGTGTTTTCCGCCGGAGCGATCACCGGCGAGCGCGAGCGGCAGACGCTCGAACTGCTCCTGACGACCACGCTTTCGCCGTGGCAGATCTTATGGGGAAAGATGTACTCCAGCCTGCGCGTGTCGTACGTCTTGACGGCGTTCGTCGGCTGGCCGCTGCTGCTGGCATGGGTGCTGCCGCCGTGGACCTATTTCAAAGACACGCCCACGATCCTCGGCTACCTGGCGATCATCCTCATGAGCGGGCTGACGACCACGACGCTGGCGATCTTCTGTTCGGTAATATTCCGCAAGACCGCGACCGCGATGATGACATCTTACATGCTGATCATGCTGCTTTACGCCGCGCCGCTGGTGATTCAGTGGCTTTCGCTGCTGCTTTATCCCGGAGCGGCAGGCACGGCGGTCGTGGCGAAGCTGACGTTCACCAGTCCGTTCGCCGCGGCGTACGCGCTGCCGTTGGGCGTCACCGAAACTCCGATTCCGGGAAATTGGCCCGTATTTTTCGGCTACATGGCGCTTTACGGCGTGATCAACCTGGCGCTGCTGTTCTCGATCGTCGAATTTTTCAACGCCCGGTGGCGGGTGAGCAGTTGAAAGGTTATCGCTCCTGAACGCTCCAATTCCTGCCGGATTCCTTGGCACGGCGGAGCGCGGCGTCGGCCATGCCGAAGAGGGAATTCAAGACTTCGGGCGAATCGCGATGGCCGACGACGCGATAGCCGGCGCTGAAGGTGAGGACGGGAACGGAAGCTCGTTCCAATTGGCGGGGGACGGTGGTGCGGATGCGCTCGATGACCCCCGGGCGCAATCGGCATTGGGCAGCCAGAACAGCAGGCCGAATTCGTCGCCGCCGAGCCGGGCGACGAAATCGTCGGGGCGGAGGCTCTCGCGGAGCGCCTTGCCGGCGTGTTTCAAGACATCGTCGCCCGTGACATGACCGAAGGTGTCGTTGATTCTTTTCAAGTTGTCGAGATCGAAAATCGCCAGGCAGAGGAAGGCCTTCGATTCCGCGGCGCTGACGTTCTCCTGAGCCGCCGCGCGCTGGAAGCACTCGATGCGTTCCTTGAGTTCTTCGTCCCACGCCCGGCGATTGTACAAGCCGGTCAAGGGATCGGTATAGGCTTCGCTCCGCCAATGCCGCTGGAGTTCGGCGATGCGATGTTCACGCCACCGCAGCCGCACGATATTGCCGAGCAGCCGGCAGGTCAATTGCAATTCGCGCTCGGTCGGCTGTTCGGGCAAAAGCATGTCGGCCGGTCCGGACTGGCCGATGCGGATGACGCCGCATTCGGTTCCGTTCCATCGTGCCGAGTCGGTGACGATAACCTCCGGGCGGAGTTCCTCGGTAATTTCCTCGGGGTTAACGAGAATTTTTTTAGCCACCGGCCGGATCATCTCCGCCCAGCGTTCGGCCTTCTCCGGCGTTTGCGCGAGAATGAGGACAACGGGATTTTCCACGGAAATCAAGCCGGTATTCATGTTCCAAAATCCTCCGGTTACACCGCAAAAATGCGTTTGTCCCCGCGAGTGGTCGCGGGAGGCTGTTATTTCGTCCCGCACAAAGGGGACTGGTCCATGTTTTCGGACGATAGTTTCCCGGCAAAATGCATCTTCTCGCCGAAAAATGGACCGGTCTCCGGACTTTGCAGTTCGCCTGGATCTCCCGCTCCGCGTCTTGAAGCATTTTCCGGGAGTGGTAGAATCATGCAGGATGCTGAATAAACATAGCTTATTCCCGCAAATCAATTACCCGCAATTCAAGGGAGTTGATGAATAGAGGCCGTTTCTCTTCATTTATCCGCTCCGAATACAGGAATTTATCCACTCCACGGAAGGGAAGAGGCGGTTTTCCCCACCCAAATTGGTTAAACCAAAATGTGTAGTGAAACTTTCGAGATCGGGCTTGTTCCCCCCAATTGGACGCGGCGCCATCTCTTGGGCCTGGAAGACCTGACGGCCGAGGAAATCATGCTGATTCTCGACAAGGCGATGGTTTTCAAGCAGGCGATGGCGAGGGATCGTTCGCGGCTTCCGCTGTTGAGCGGCAAGACCTGCGTGACGCTTTTTTTCGAGAACTCGACGCGGACGCGGACGAGTTTTTCGCTTGCCGCCCGGCGTTTGGGGGCCGACACCGTCGATTTCTCCGCGTCCACGAGCAGCGTCTCGAAAGGGGAGACGTTCATCGACACGGCGAAAAACATCGAGGCGATGGGCGTCGATCTGGTGATCATGCGGCATCACACGCCCGGAACCCCCAAATTGCTGGCGGAAAATCTCCAATGCAGCGTCGTCAATGCCGGCGATGGGGCCCACGAACATCCTACTCAAGGATTGTTGGATATTATGACCATCCGTCAACGGAAAGGGAACCTGGAAGGGCTGACGGTGGCGATGGTCGGCGACATCGCCCACAGCCGCACGGCGCGGTCGAACATCTTGGGCTTGAAAAAACTCGGGGCGCATGTCATCGTGTGCGGGCCATCGACGCTGGTCTCGCCGCGATGGGCCGAGTTGGGGGTCGAATATTCGTACAGTCTGGACGCGATCTTGCCCCGCGTCGATGTGCTGAACTTGCTGCGGATCCAATTCGAGCGGCAATACACCCGGCCATTCCCGTCGGTTCGCGAGTACGCCCATTTGTATGCGATGGATCGTGCGCGTTTGGCGAAGACCAAGCCGGACATCTTGATCCTCGCCCCCGGCCCGATCAATCGCGGCGTGGAAGTGACGCCGGACGTGGCCGACGGCACGCAGTCTGCCATACTCGAACAAGTCACCAATGGCGTGGCGGTGCGGATGGCGGTGTTGTGGTTATTGCTGGGGCAAAGAAGTGAAGGATGATGAAACGGTCTTGGGTTTTGGGTCTTAACTCGTTCCCACGCGCAGAGCATGGGAACGAGGATTAATCCAAGACCTGAAACCTCGGATACAAGATCAACAATTTCCCATGACCAGCTTGCTTCTTCAAAACGGCCGCGTGATCGATCCGTCGCAATCGATGGACCGGGTAACTAATTTACTGGTGGTTGACGGCCGCATCGCCGCATACGACGTACAACCCGGCGGCGAGCAGTCGATCATCGACGTGTCGGGCAAAATCGTCTGCCCGGGGCTGATCGACATGCACGTACACCTCCGCGAACCGGGGCGGGAGGAAGACGAAACCGTCGAAACGGGGACGGCGGCGGCCTTGGCGGGCGGATTCGCCTCGATCGCCTGCATGCCCAACACCGATCCCCCCATCGACAGCCAGGGGGTGGTCGAGTTTATCCGCGGCCAGGCCGCCCGGATCGACCACTGCAACGTGTTCGTCGTCGCCTGCGTGAGCAAGGGCCGCGAAGGGAAAGAGCTTGCCGAGATCGGGCAATTGGTCAAGGCGGGGGCGGTCGCTTTCACCGACGACGGGGCATCGATCGGCAATTCCGAACTGATGCGGCGGGCGTTCGAATACTGCCTGATGTTCGACAAGCCGGTTTTGAATCATTCCGAAAACCGCGAATTGACCGGACACGGCGTGATGCACGAGGGACTGGTCTCGCTGAGCCTGGGTCTTTCCGGCATGCCGGCCGCCGCGGAAGACGTGATGACCAGCCGCGACATCGCGCTGGCCGAAGCCACCGGCGGCAAATATCACTTGATGCACGTCTCGACTTTGGGCAGCGTGGATATTGTCCGCCGCGCGAAGCGCCGCGACGTGCGCGTAACGACCGAAGTCACGCCGCACCACTTCACACTGACCGACGAGTGCCTTCGCACATTCGATTCGAATTATAAAATGAACCCGCCGCTAAGGGGCAAGGAGCACGTCGAGGCGATCCTCGCCGGATTGGCCGACGGCACGATCGACGTGATCGCCAGCGACCATGCCCCGCACGCCAAGGAAAAGAAAATGCAGGAGTTGGACCAGGCGCCGTTCGGCATCGTGGGCCTGGAAACGATGCTCGGGCTGGTCGTCACGAAGCTCATCTTGCCGGGCGTTTTGGACTGGACGAAAGCGATCCGCAAAATGACGATCAATCCGGCGAAAGTGCTCGGCATCTCGAAAGGCACTTTGCAAATCGGCGCCGACGCGGACATTACCGTCATCGATCCGGCAGCGAAATGGACAGTCGATCCCGCGAATTTCCGCTCGAAAAGCAGCAATACGCCCTTCGCGGACATGGAGCTCACGGGCCGGGCGGAGATGGTGATCGTCGGGGGAAAGGTGAAGTTCAGGAGGTAGGGGCGAGGGGAGGGGCTAGAGATCTGGGGCTTGAGATCGGGGATAACGTATTAACGGGCAAAATCCGGCTTGCCAAATCATATAGCGCATGAACAAGGATAAAACATCCTCAACCCCATAATCTCCAACCCCTGATCTCTCGTCCCTGATTTCTAACCCCCTCCCATGTCCCTCCTCATTGACGGCTACAATCTGTTGAACGTAGTCGGCATTGTCGGCCGCGGAATCGGGCCGGGGGGATTGGAGCGGGCGAGGCTGGCGCTTTTGAATTTTCTCGCCGAATCGCTCGATCCAAAGGAAATCTCGAAAACTATCGTGGTTTTCGATTCCCGCGAAGCGCCGTGGGGCTTGCCGCGGACGGTGTTGCATCGGGGATTATCCGTTCAATATGCTTCGAAGTATCCGGATGCCGATTGTCTGATCGAGGAACTCATCGAAAAGGAATCCGCGCCGAGGCGGTTGACGGTCGTATCGAGCGACCACCGCCTGCAGTGCGCCGCCAAACGCCGCCGCGCCCGGGCAGTCGATAGCGACGTTTGGTATGCGGAGGCGCTCTCGCAGTCGGCGCGAGCGACAAGAGCTTTCCCGGGAAAATACTCCGGCACAGCCGCCGGTCCCGCTTTTGCCGGAAGATGTGGAATATTGGCTCGAACAGTTCGGCGGCAAGGAGAAGTTGGAGGCGTGGATAAAGGGGGAGGCGAAGGGGGAACGCAGAAGGCGGAAGGGGGATCGCAAAAAGTAATGGGCGAGAAACAGTGGTGGGTCGGCGCGAAAGCTTGACCCACTCTGCCTTCTCCCTGCCAGCCGCTCGTCACCCGAAGAATGAATCGAGACCGAACAGCCAAAACAAAATCATCTTGAGCGGCAGAGTGAGCATATAGAGAAGCAAAAACATCATCAGATAGAAGCGGACGCCGCCCAGCGATCGGCGAAAACGTTTGAATACCGTGCGGCCAAAAAGTGGCGGCAAGGCAAAGAAGTAGAACAGCATGAGGCCCACACCGGGGAAGTCACGATCGAGGAAATCAAGGCTTTGAGCGAATAAACCGGCATCCGGCGAAGCCTGCGGCAATGGGCGGCCGAGCAGGTTGGTCCAGAACGCTTGTGCAAGCGAGAAATGTTCGACCGTCAGGAGCTTGCCCGAATCGCGGGATTCATAGAGTCCGAAATAGCTCCAGTTCGGACCGCGCAAAAAAGTGCCGATGAGAATCGGCAAGATCCAAAGTTGCAGGAAGCCAAAGAGGAAGACGAAGCAGGCGAAGCGCCGGCCGCGAATCGAGTAGTATCCGCTGCCGGCCGTGTTGCGGTCGAGGTAGGGGATGGCCATCAGTCCGAGAGTGGCTAAAACGGGCACGACCACGCCCACATTCCAGGCATCGGAATAGGTCAGCAGTTCCTGCAAGCCCACGAAATACCACGGCGCTTTCGAGGGATTCGGCGTGACGGCCGGGTTCGCGGGCTGTTCCAAGGGGGCGCGGAGCATAAGCGACCAGACGATCAACAAGGCCGAAAACGCGACCATGCAGATGAGTTCGGCGTAAACCAGGTCGGGCCAAACCAACACTTTTCGGCATGCTCTTTTCAACAGTCAATCGATCGTTCGCCAATCGGCGGTCGTTTTGCACGGCTTGATACATTGCCAGCCAGAGGAAGAATCCCAGCAGGAAGACGAACGCCACGATCGGCACGTCGTCGGGCCGCGTCACTGCCGCAAAAAAGTTCGGATCGGTCAGCGATGCGACCAAGAACAATACGGCGGCGTTGAAACCGATCCAGAAAACCGCCGGATTGGCGAAGAACTCGCGCGACAAAGAGGCAGAAAAAGGCCGCGAAGAAAGCGAATGTCAGTACGGCCGGGGTGAGTGCGGCGTCGATGGCGGTTTTCAAACTGTGAGGAATTTGCAACGGCGATCCACAAAAGGACATCACGGCAAGCGCCGCGAAACCAACGGCGATTGCCGACCAACCGAGACACTTGAGGGGACTTCTTTGCTTGCACGCGACGCCCGCCACGGCAATATTCGCCGCCGCCGCGAGGAGATAGCAGCCTCCTATCGGGTTGGCCAGTTGCGCGGCGAATTCGGATGGCGTGGGGGGCATCTTCGTTGGTAGTTGGTCGTTCAAAATTCAGAGTACAGAGTACACACTACACAGTACAGAGTACACAGTACAATGTACTCATGGATTGCTCTAAGTGCAAGCGGCTGATTTATTCATCCTTCATCCTTCATCCTTCATCTTTCATCCTTCATACTTTTAGAGCGGTCCGCTGATGCCGCCGTCTTTTCGGATGCGCCAAAAATGAACGGACATGAGGAAAAACGACATGAGCGGCAGGGCGATGCAGTGCAGGACGTAAAAGCGATTGAGCGTTTCCTCGCCAACACCGCCGGCGCCCAAGAGCAAGTAGCGGAGATCGGAACCGCCGGTGATGAGTTGCCGGCCGCCGCTGGTGATAAGCTCATGGCCGGGTCCGCCGGCGCCGATAAGGGGCGCAGCGCCCGCGACGTTCGTACCGACGGTCACCGCCCAGAGCGAGAGTTGGTCCCAAGGCAAAAGGTATCCGGTGAAGGAGAGCAACAGCGTAAACACCAGCAGCGAGACGCCGATCACCCAATTGAACTCGCGGGGCGGCTTGTAGCTGCCGGTGAGGAACACGCGGAGCGTATGCAACATCACGGCGATGACCAGGGCATGGGCGGCCCAGCGATGGATTTCGCGGAGCACGCCCAGCGAGACCACGTCGCGGAGGTCGAGCATGTCGCGGTAGGCCAGTTCGAGGGTCGGCCGGTAATAGAACATCAGCAAGACGCCGGTGACGATTTCCACGAGGAACAAGAACGCGGTGATTCCGCCCATGCACCAGGTAAAACGCAGCCGCAGCGCATGCTTCGGAATCGAGACGGGGTGCAAGTGCAGAATCAGGTTGCTCAACACCGCCAATACGCGGTTCCGCCGGTCCACCGGCGGATCGTGCCGAAAGACGCTTTTCCAGAGCTGCGTGTTGCGGAGACGATCGAGCATTTTCGCGATCTAACGAAGAATAATTACCGGTGCTATTTTGCGGCGGAGGCTTTGCTTGGACGAGTGAAATTCGATTGAGCCGGGCGGTCGGCTTTGGACGACGGTTTTTTCGGCGGCGCGGATTCGCCGAGGATTTTTGCCAGCCGAATCGTCAGATGATTGGTAAATCCCGCACCTTCTCCGGTCTGGACTCCACTGGCTTGAACGTGATCGCCGGGGCGGACCAACAAGAGGGCGGAAACATCGTTGAGCTCCACGTCGATGTCGGCGTCGCCGGCCACTTCGATAGTCAAGCTGCTCTTCGTAAAAGGATTTTCCGGCACCTGGACCGTGAGTTTGCCGTTTTTTCCGACGGAAATGATCTTCCCGTGGATGGCAAAGGATTCATTTTTCGAATTCGCCGAATTGGTTCGATTGTGCCGCCGGGAACATAGCCTTTCTCGATCGCGGAACCGGCGGGTTTCGCCGGCGGTCGTTTGCCGTCCGACGGCGGCGCGATGGATTCACCGCGGTGTTTTGCGAGCGTCGCTCGCTCCATGTCGCCGAAGCCCAAGTCGGGCATGATGCCGGGCATGCGGCGCTTGTCGGGCGTGAAAATCGTCAGCCGAACCACCTGCTCCACCGTCACGCCGCGATGCGCGTCCAGCTTGGCGAGAAATTCGACATACTGCCCCGGGGCCAGAATGGCGGGCTTCGACTTGCCGGTCAACTCGACTTTCAGATCGCGTTTCGGCATCAAGACCCAAGTGTAGCCGGCGTCGGTCTTCAGTTCGATGTGGCCGCGGTCGATGTGTTCCACGGTCCCACTGAGGTTGAACTTCGGCAGTTCCGGCGGCTTGGCCGGCATACGGCGGATAACCTGCGGCCAAACCGGAGAAGCGGCCGGCAGCAAAAAAGAATCCCGTAAGTGAGGACTCGAAAACGGTACATCAGCCGGCCTTGCGTCAGAAAATGATTTTATCGTTGTCTTAAACCGCCGAAGGGCTGGGTTGACCATTCATTATAACGCAACGCGGCCAGGGCGAAAACCGGATATTCCATCATTCCTCGGCATCTCTGCATTGCAAAGCAGTTTCTCTCAGTGCCGCGGTCAAATTGCCCCTGCCTTAGCAGGGGGGGCATGGAATCGAGTTGTGCTTTTCGACATCGTCATGGATAATAAATGTCGTTCGTCTTTCGGATCATCATGTATTCGAACCCCCCGATTCGTTTCCCATGATAAAATTCCTTGTTGGAATCGAGAAGCTGATGCCGGCGATTTTCGCTTTCGCCACGATCTCGTTGTGCTCGTCGGCGGAAGTTCGGAAAACTACGCCCCCAGGCCGGCAGGCCGACGTCGAATCGGACGGCGACGCCGGCGGCCAGGTTCTCCTCGATCTCTACCAATCGCACAAGATCCTCGCCAAGGCGGAATACGCGAAGATTCGCCACGTTTTTGCCGCGCGTTTCGAAAAGGAGCACAACGACGCCATTCGCGGCGCATTCGGAGAGCCGGGAAGTCCATTCCGGCAATGGCTCGGCAAGAGGACGGAAATCAAAGAAGAGTTCTTCCTGGCGCTCGATCCCGAACACGACGATCTCCCCCTGCGCTGTCGCTCTTCAAGGAGTTGCACGATCGCTATCCCGATAAATTCGCGGAATACTCCAATTTGGCGATCGCCGTTTCCGTAGTTTGGGACAAGGAAGAGGGAGCGATCCACAGCAGTCCTTCCGATCGCGCGATCATGCCGGAAGGACAGATGGGCGCGTGCGAAAATTTCGAATATTACACGCACCTGGAACCGGTGCTGCAGGGGCGGATTCGCTACCTGCCCTGGGAATTTCTGATCTACGTGGTCAACCACCGCACGACGCTGCCCGAACGCAAATGGGCCGTTCTCAATTATCTGCCGAAGCGGGCCATGATCGGCAAGTGCCGCAACGACGTGCCATACGATTACGGCATGCTCAAGGGGGAGCCGCCGAAAATCGCGGGCAAGCTCTTCACGCTCCCCAATCAGCGGACCTACGGCGGGATTTGCGGCAGCCAGTCGGATTACGCGACCCGCGTAGCGAAATCGTTGGGCATTCCCGCATTCTCCGCCGGAGCCGCGAACAAGTTCGGCGGCGGCCATGCGTGGACGATGTGGGTCGAGCTGGGTTCCGTTACGCGCACCGGTTTTACCTTTTCGCTGCAATCGGAGGGCCGTTTTTTCGGCGATAAATATTACGTCGGCGGCACCGCGGATCCGCACACCGGCCAACCGGTCACGGACCGTCAGGTGGAACTGAGGCTGCACACCCTGGGCATGGATCCGACCGCGGAGCGGCAGACCGATCTCGTGATGCGAGCCTATCCGATGTTGTGTGAGAAACTCCATCTTGACCTGGCGGAGCAATTGGATTTTCTCGGTTTGGCGATAAAATCCTGTCCGGGCAACGAAATCGTCTGGAAGACCCTGGCGCGGATGTCGAAAGAAGGGAAGATCACCAAAACCAACAGCAAGCCCATGCAGCGCGCACTGGACACGATGTTCCATACTTTCGCGAAATTCCCCGATTTTACCTGGGTCGTGTTCGATGACATGATTTCGTTCGAGGATCGCGCACCGCAGCGTGCGGCGCTTTACGCCCGGTTGGCGGGCATGTACGAGCGGGCCGACCGCATCGACCTTTCCTGCGAGGCGCGGCTGAAACACGCCGCTTTGCTCGTCGGCAATAACCAGACTGCGGAAGCGATAATGAGCCTCTCCGCGGCCGTGATGCTCTTCCCGGATGAAGGGCGATACGTTCCCAAGTTGCTCGACAAGCTCGACAACCTCTGCAAAGGAGACAAGAAGAGCGAAGAGCGGCTGGCGCGGTTTTATCAGCAGTTTTTGCCCAAGATTCCCCGCATGCGCGGGGACGAGCCCAGCGATTACTGTCTGGCCATGTATCGACGCGGGATCGACTGTTTCGCGCGGGCGGGCCTTGCCGACATGGCGAAAGTCTGGCAAATCCAACTCAAGCTTTTGGAAGAGAACAAACCCGAGAACAAAAAGCTCGGCCGGCCCGTGCGGGAGGTGCTTGGCAATTCGCCTTAATCGAGAACAGCATTCAGGAGAAAATGGGGTCAGAGTGCGTTGGCGCAAGCCGGAGGAAAGTCGCGAATGAAAGAGTCGCACGAGGTAAGACCTAGCCAGTCGCCTTGGCCTCGAGTGATGCGTCGTGCCGGGCAACCGACAGGGCGAAGCGTTCACAGAGGCACAACCGGGCGGTGTATCGAGTTCCGAAAACATCCTTTTGCGGTGGCCGACCCTGTTCTGACAAGGGGAAGGCAATAGTCATGTCGAACGTCAACGGCAAGTCCGAAATGACCCCCACGGAGTCTGAGGCCACAGGCACGGTTGGAAACTTTCCCCACGGAAGCCAAGAGACCCCGGCGGCATCCGCTTCTCCCATGGAAGCGGATCGGCCGGCGAAGGCGCGATGCCACAAGTCCGGCATGCACGTCGCCGGGGAGTCAGACAGTTCCATAGTACCGGAGAACCGGCAAACAAGGGCGGCGCGCTGCTGCCTGCGGAGTCGGCGGAGGGAAGGGGACTGACCGAGGAGAACGCCGGGCAATCGCTACTGGACCGGACTCAAGGAGGGCATTGGGTCAGGCCGGGATTAGGGATTAGTATTGCGGATGCAGGGTGCTCGGGGCAGAATCGTGGCAGGCACGACCGTTACGAATCGAATTCCCAGGGGAATTGTACCCGTGCTCTCGCGCGGCAAAGTGTGAAAGAACGCTGTGGGCTATCGGGACTACAGCGGCGTGGGGCGAACCGTGCGGCGTGCAGAGCAAGGCAGTCTGGA
This sequence comes from Pirellulales bacterium, assembly GCA_963713065.1. GTDB lineage: Bacteria > Planctomycetota > Planctomycetia > Pirellulales > Thermoguttaceae > JADLEL01. The sequence continues at coordinate 144,773 of CAVQKP010000006.1, forward strand.
TTTGCAGGGAACGATTCAACGGCTTGGGCAGCGGTTTACTAGTCCCTAATCCCGGCCTGACCTTGCGCCACGAAAACTTGGGAAAGGAGGATAACGTGTAGCATACACTTTGAAACCTTTCAGAGGAACCTTGCGGGTAAGCAAGCCCGTCCGGCAGAGTTTGGCCAACTGCCGGAAGCGAGTCTTGTGTCGCGGCGGGGTGACCCGTCCGGCAAAGCGTAGACAGCCAGTGCCGAAGCTGTGTCATTGAGCCCCGAAAGTGACATCGTGTGGAGCCTTCGTTGTGGTTAGGACGGGGGCCGCGCCGATCCGTTGCCAGAGGCCGGACGGGATCGGTCCCACCGGGGTCGGAGAGCAGGGCAAAGGCACAATCGAGGTTCCCCAGGAACGTGGGAGATCCTGTCGTTTCCACGGAAGCCATCCCGGCTGGGGATAGCGATGCTGGCGAAGCAATCGCCGCAGATGGCGTTCACCTCGTTGAATCACCACCTCGATCACCCACGAGGAAGACGCACGACGCGTGCTAGACGTGCTGCCGAAACGTTTCGGCAAGTACGGCCTGGCGATTCATCCCGAGAAGACCCGACGGGTGCCGTTTCGGCGACCACCGCTGCGGGAAACGCCGCGGAATGAGCCGCCGCGGTCGCCGCCGGGAACGTTCGACCTGCTGGGATTCACCCATTATTGGGCACGATCCCGGCAAGGGAACTGGGTGGTGAAGCGCAAAACGGCCGCGAGCCGATTTACGCGGGCAGTCCGGACGATTGCCCAGTGGTGCCGGTTCAACCGACACCGCCCGATTGCGGAGCAACACCAGACACTGAATCAGAAACTCCGCGGACACTACGCTTACTACGGGATCACGGGCAACTACATTGCGTTGCAGCGATTTCGGGAGGAGGTGCGGCGTCTGTGGTGGAAAGGGCTTGGCCGCCGCAAGAGCGGGAATAGGCTGTCGTGGTCCTGGTTCGCCAGACTTCAGCAACGCTACCCCCTCATCAACGCGGCAGCCATCCATTCGGTGTGCCGTCATCGAAGCGAAGGAATTACTTGAGGAACCGGATGCGGTAATCCCGCACGTCCGGATCTGCGGGAGCCCCAGGTGAGCAATCACCCGGGGCCACCCGGCCCATTTACCCATGCTGCCAGGCCCGGCAAGAGCACGAGCGCACAGACATGCCCCCAATCGCACAAGCTCTTGCGTTTCATGGCGGATCCCCTGCGCGGCGATACGGGCGAACGGACCGTTTTCCCATTATACGCATCCGTGCAATCTTTTCGATTTCCGGCGGCAGCCGCGTTCCCCGGCCGTGCAGCTTGACACGGCGGATAGTATTGTGTTTGGAGAAAGGCTTATCACTCATGCCAGGGAGCCGTTTCCATGCAATCTTCTTCAGCGAAAATGTCGATTTCATCGTGGTGGTTCGAGGCATCGCTGCTGACCTTCGCCACCGGGTTCGCCGTTTTAGGATATTTGGCTTATCGCATCCATGCGGAACATCCGCCGATTCCCGCGCGGGTGCTGGACGAAAGCGGCCGCGTGCTTTTCACCGGCGACGACATCATGGGCGGCCAGCACGTATTTCAAAAGTACGGACTGATGCAGCACGGCACCATTTTCGGGCATGGGGCTTACTTGGGACAGGATTTCAACGCCGAATACCTGCACCGGGCGGCGCTGCGGATGCAGGAAGATTACAGCGGCTCGGGCGAGCCGACGCCGGAAGCGAAAAGCAAAGTCATCGCGGAATTCAAATCCAATCGTTACGACGCGGCCACCGGCGACCTGGTTTATACCCACGGACAAGGTGCCGCTTTCGACCATTTGCAAAATTATTACGCGAAGTTCTTCACCGATACGGGCGAGCAGCAAGGGCTGAAGCGGCCGCACATTGCCGATGCCGGGGATATTCACCGGCTAACGGCCTATTTATCCTGGGCGGCGTGGGTGTCGTCGGCGAAACGGCCGGGCGCGGATTATTCCTACACGAACAACTGGCCGCCGGAAACAATGGTCGGCAATCGCCCGACGGCGGTCGCTTTTATTTGGAGCGTGCTGAGCCTGATCGGCCTCTTGGGCGGCACCGGGCTGGTGCTTTTTTTCGTCGGCAAATACGATCTGCTGGGTTGGCATCGGGCCGACGAAGAGGAGTCGGGCCGCCTGCTCACATTCCGCCCGCCGGAAGAAGTTCGACTCGCTCCGGCGCAACGTGCGACGGCATGGTATTTTCTCGTGGTGGCCGGCTTGTTCCTGCTTCAAGGGTTTCTGGGCGGCGCCAACGCCCACTATCACGTCGAGCCGGGAGGATTCTATGGATTCGATCTCGGCCGATGGCTCCCTTACAACCTGACGAGAACCTGGCACGTGCAGTTGGCCTTGTTTTTCGTGGCGGCCAGTTATTTGGCGATGGGGATCTTCATTGCTCCGATGATCGCCGGCCATGAGCCGCGGCACCAAGACAAGCTGGCCATCGGCCTGTTCGCGGCGGTGGTGCTGGTCGTGCTGGGGAGCCTGTCGGGCGAGGCGGCGAGCATCAAGGGCTTTTTAGGCCAAAGCGGCGTTTGGTTCTGGCTGGGGGATCAAGGCTGGGAATATCTCGACCTGGGGCGGCTCTGGCAAATCCTGCTCGTGGCCGGCATGTTCCTTTGGGCGGCGATCCTCATCCGCGGTCTTTGGCGGCGACTGCAGGGCGAGCACCCCGGCAACCTCCCCTATCTTTTTCTCTACAGCGCCTTTTCGATCCCCTTGTTCTATGCCGCCGGACTGGTTTTCGGAAAGAACGCCAACTTCGCGGTGATGGATTTCTGGCGGTTTTGGGTGGTGCATCTCTGGGTGGAGGATTTCTTGGAACTGTTCACCACGATCATGGTGGCTTATCTCTTCGTGCTGCTGGGGGTGGTCCGCCAGACAACGGCAACGCGGGTGGTGTATCTCGATATCATTCTCTACTCCATCGGCGGAGTGGTCGGCACCATGCATCATCTCTATTTCAGCGGCGCACCGGCGATCCACATGGCGATGGGGGCGACATTCTCCGCGATGGAGGTGATTCCGCTTGTGCTGTTGACTTTCGAGGCTTGGCGGTTCGTCCGTTTGGGAGGTTCGCAGACGACGGAGCTTTCACGGGCCGCGGGCAATCCGAATTTCCCGCATTATTGGGCGGTGATGTTTCTGATTGCGGTGGGGTTTTGGAATTTTCTGGGCGCCGGCGTCTTCGGTTTCCTGATCAACCTGCCGATCGTGAGCTATTACGAGATCGGCACGCAGTTTACCGCGAATCACGCCCACGGGGCGATGATGGGGGTCTATGGCATGTTGGCGATCAGTTTCTTCATGTTCGTCGCCCGATACTTCATTCCGCCCGACCGCCGCAGCCGCTGGGCGATGGGAATCTCGTTCTGGAGCTTGAACCTCGGTTTGGCCTGGATGCTGCTTGCCAACCTGGTTCCGCTGGGGATCGTGCAGCTTTACGACAGTTTTCGGAACGGTTATTGGCACGCCCGGCAGGCCGAGTTCTTCCAACAGCCGACGGTGAGGTTCATCGAATGGCTGCGATTGCCGGGCGATCTGCTGTTCATCATCGGCGGCATATTGCCGGTCGTCTATTTGGCGATCCGCATGTTCCTGTTGCGAAACCGTTACGAGCGACTATCGCCCGGCGAAGAAGTGGAAAGGTTCACGCAGGCTTACGAGGCCCCTTGAACACTCTTGCACGGTACGAGATTTCCGGTTGGGGAGTGAATCCGCCGAACGCACTCTTTTCATCAAGAAGTGATTAACGGCTGGTCGGACGGCATACCGGCGTGGGGGAATTTTATATTGTGCGGGTTTTTACATATTTCTCATCGGTTTCTGATCGATCGCTAACATCGATTATCTATCATTCCTATAAACAAAGAGCCCGCTAAGAACTTGGTTGCTTACTCTTATTTGGCTTGATAAGATAGAGGCATCCGATGCATTGATATTTGCCGCCATTTCCAGGGCTGTACTGAAATTTGAGTCAGTTGGCGGCGCCGAAGGGGACCGTCCCCCATTTCAACACTGTTCCGCACCATGATTTCACACTTCAAGAAAATTCGGATTGCGTCTCTGCTTGCCCTGCTGTTTTTTATCCTGGTGATTTCGCCGGTTTACGCGGCGAAGAACGTGATTATCATGATTAGCGACGGGGCGGGCTATAACTCCTGGCTGGCAGGGAGCATGTACCAGGGGAGGGTCGGCAAGCAGGTGTACGACCGGCCCGGCTGGATAACCGTTTCGAGCACGACATATCCGTTGAATCTCTCGACCGTGCCGACGGGCAATCTTGCGCAAGACAAGACCGTGGTGTACGATCCATTCCAAGCATGGGACGCCACGCGGATCGGCCCGAAGCCGGACGATTGCGTGGGCTACAAGTATTTGAAGAAAACGCCCACCGATTCCGCGGCTTCGGCCACGGCGATGGCCACCGGACACAAGACCTACAACAGCGCCATCAATTGGACGGACAACGGCGAGCCGATGACCGGCGAGAACATCGCCGAAATCGCCAAGGAACACGGCAAAGCGGCGGGCGTGATCACCACGGTCTTCTGGTGCGACGCCACGCCGGCCGGTTTCGGCGGCGCCACAACGCGAGCCGGAAGAATTACGTGCAGATCGCCAACGAGATGCTCTGCGCACCGTGGCTCAACGTAATCATGGGGGCCAGCAATCCGGATTTCGACCAAGACGGCCAGCCGCGGCATGCGGCGAAGGAAGATTACGAGTTGGAGGGCGGGCGGCGGACGTGGAATCTGCTCAAGGAGGGCCGTCATCCGGCCGGTTGGAAGCTGATCCAAAGCAAAGACGAGTTCGAGAAGCTGGCCGATGGCGAGGCAGATCCGCCGGCGAAGTTGCTGGGCGTGCCGCAGGCGGCGAAGACCTTGCAGGAGAAACGGAATTTCGGCGATGCACCGAAACCCGGCGAGAAGAAGGTTCAGCGTCAGCCATACGAGATTCCCTTCAACGCGAACGTGCCTTCGCTGGCGGTGATGAGCAAGGCGGCGATCCGCACGCTCGAGCGGAATCCGCGGGGCTTCTATTTGATGATCGAAGGCGGGGCGGTCGATTGGGCCAATCACGCCAATCAGCCGGAGCGGTTGATCGAGGAGCAAGTCGATTTCGTGCAGGCCGCCGAAGCGGTCGTCGCATGGGTCGAAAAGAACAGCAATTGGGACGACACGCTTTTGATCCTCACTGCCGACCACGAGTGCGGGCATCTGTGGGGGCCGGATTCGGACAAAATTCCCTACCAACCGCTCGTCGATCACGGCCCGGGAAAGATGCCGGGCATGAAGTACAATTACGACTACCACGCCAACAGCCTGGTGCCGATCTACGCCCGGGGCAAGGATGCCGAGTTGTTCCTCAAGCTGACCCGCGGCAAGGATGAAAAGGCGGCAGGCGTGTGGAACATCTCCGGCGATTACGTCGATGACACCGATATTTTCGCGGTAATGAAGGCGGCGATCGAGCGGAAAAAACCAGGTGAATAGGACATCGGCGGCGCTTTCGCCATGTGCAGCGCAAGGGAAGGGGGAAATCGGGAAAAGATAAAACCTAGTCATATTTTTTGTTTTCCCCATTCTCCCCTTTTCCATTTTTCCTGCTTACGCTACACTCTTTCAGGCGCAATCGCCTGCAAGTTTCTCGATGTCAAACGGAGTCAATCATGAGTTTTTCGTTCAAGGATCATGGTCGGGCAATGGTCGATGAGGCGGCCTGCACGGGTTGCGGCCTGTGCGTGGAAAACTGCCCCGACGAAGTCTTGTCGCTGGTCGAAGGCAAGGCGGGCGCGGGGGACGGAATTTTCATCGGGTGCATCGCCTGCGGACAATGCGTTGCAATCTGCCCGGCGGATGCAATCGCGGTCGAAGGGCGCGGCATGAAGCGCGACGACCGGCTGCCGCTGCCGGCAGTCGAACGGCCGGCGACGGCCGAGCAAATCGCCTCGCTGCTCTACGGCCGGCGAAGCGTGCGGCGGTATGCGAAACGGGAAGTCGAGCGGGAAAAGATCGATTGGATCCTGGAGATGACCGCCACCGCCCCGATGGGCATTCCGCCGAGCGACGTGGGTGTGGTCGTCTTTCATGGCCTGGCGAAAGTCGAACGGTTCGCCGCCGAAATGTGCGCCTCGTTTGGGCAAATGGCGAAGCAACTCAATCCGTTCATGCTCGGGCTGACGCGGCTGTGGACGAAAAAGACCGAGTATGAAACGATGCGCGATTTCGTTTTGCCGCTGCTCAAAATGCTCTCGCAAAAACACGAGGAAGGGCGGGACATGTTCACCTACGGCGCCCCGGCCGCGCTGCTCTTCCATCACGGGCCATTGGACGACGGTGCGGACTGCCACATCGCCGCGACCTACGCCATGCTGGCCGCCGAAGCGCTGGGTTTGGGGAGTTGCCTGCTGGGTACGGCCGTCGCGCTGAATCACGACAAGAAGCTCAAGGCGCAGTACGGCATACCGGCCGAGAACAAGGCCGGCCTATCCATGGCGCTGGGCTACCCGGCGGTGAAGTTTCGGCAGGGAGTGAAACGAAGATTGGCGTCGGTAAAGTTCATAAAAGGTGCGGACGATTTGTGATTCTCTTTTGAACCGGCGGGATTTTCTCGGATTGAAAATTCCGATGGGGGTTATTTCGTGCTCACGGCGGGAGCCAGCATGGCACCGGTCGCCGTGCCTTCATTTCCGCGGAGGATCAGCCGCTTTTCCGCTTCCCAGGCTTTGCAGGCGCGCTCGGTGACGGGGAACATGGATACGCGGAATTTCGTGCAGCCGAAGGGAACCAAGCTGATTCTTTCAGTTGCCTCTCCGTTCGGAATTGGCTGTTTGGGCAACTGCGTCATAATGACGTCGGGTTGGAACGGCGAAGCGTCGTTTGGTCCCACCGGATTAACTGACAGCGCCTGACGAATGGTGGGATTCCAAGCGAAACTTTGGCCGGAGACGACGAGTTTCAGGGGCGCGTCGAGTTGCCAGTTCCACGTGTCCGGCATCGGCCGCCGCTTTACGGATATCTCGAATCCCGGTTTATCACCCGGCGCGTCCAGCGCGTAATTCCACTTGGCGGTCTCGTCGGGTGTGTTGGCATCCGTGGTATCGGGGATGGGGAGGACGAAGAGGAGCGGGCCATAAGAAACCGTGGCGTAGGGCGTATCCTCGGCGTTGTTGTCGTGCCCCATTTTCACGCGGGGGGTCATGGGGAATCGCAGGCGGACGCGGTCCTCGGCCTTCCACACCCGTGCGATGCGCACGAAGCCGCGGGCGTCGGCGGTTTCTTTGCAAACTGTTCCATTCAGCGTGATTTCCGGATTCGCACACCAACCGGGGATGCGGAACGAAAGCGGAAATTCGGCCTCGCGCGGGTTTGACGGCGACTTCGATGGTCTCGTTGAAGGGATAGTCGGTGCGGCAATCGAGTTCGACGGGGACGCGGTCGGCGGCCAAGGCCGTGACTTTACAGGGGCCATAATGCACGGCGGCGAGTCCGTTGTCGTAGGTGGCCATCCAGAGATGCGCCAGGTAGTTGGGGAGGATGCGATTTTGCGCGGCGGTACAGCAGAGGGGGCTCTGCGTTTTTTGGTAGAGATAGGCCGGACTGCCATAGGCCGTGGCGTTGATGCGGTTGGGTGTTTGATGATAGACGTGGGTCTTGCAGTCGCGCGAGGCGACGGCCGGGCCGGCATTGAAGACGGCGCGTTCGACGCGATCGGCCAGGCGGCCTTCGCCGCTGACGCGGAGGAGCGTGATTTGGCTCCAAATGAAGCCGGCGACGCTGCAGGTTTCGCTGCCGCGGAGCGAACCGGTGGGGCCGGAGTTTTCATCGCTGACGGGCACGCCCTGGGGCTGCATGCCGTCGTCGCCGCACTCGATGATGTCGTACCATTTCAACGGCGCTTCGAGGTAGGCGCGATCGCCGGTCCACAGGTATCCGACCGCCCAGGGAATAGTGCTTTCGTTGAAGAACACGCCGTGGTTGGGCTGTTTGAACCAGGGGCGTTTTTCGTCGGGCGGGCGGTTGTACCAGGTGTCGATCATGCGGACCGAGCGATCGGCGGGCGGTTCGATTTTGTAGATTTCGAAGAACTCGGTGAGGGCGGTCGAGATGGTTTCGTTGCCCGACCAGGTGTAGGTTTCGAACGCGGACCAGACGTTGGTCGGCATGACTTCCTTGCGCGTCCAGCAGAGGTCGCCGCCGTAGGCGAGTTCGAGAGCGCGGAGGGCTTTTTTATCCGCGGAAGCGAGATAGTAGCCCGTGAGCGCGCGGCCGAAAAGGCCGTTCGCCCAGATGGGCCAGGCGTTGGCTTCGCCGCCGGCGTGGCGGATGGCGGCTTCCATATCCTCGGGCTTGTTCCGGTCGAGCCACCACATGAAGAGGATGCCGCGGTCGTTCATGTTGTCCATGACGGGCGCGAAGCGGGATCGAGCTTTTGGATCAGCGCCTCGTCATGCAAGGCATAGGCGAGCTTGGTCAGGCCATCGAACCAGTATCCGCCGCCTTCGTACGGCCAAGCGCCGCGGTCCCAGAAGGTCAGCTGCTCGCCGGTCATTTTATAATCGGCGGCCCACGCCTGCTTGAAGGCCGGATCGACCTCGTCGGCATGGCCCGTGTAACCGTCCCTGGCGGTTAGGGCCCAATCGCGGAGCCAGCCGGCCGGTTCGATTTGGCCGGGAGGAAGGGGGATGAACGCCGGCCGCGTCGGCGGTTCGAAGGGCCGCCCGTAATTCACGGCGGCCGGTTTGTTTTCAGGCTCCGCGGCAAATGAACGCTGCGTCCAGACGCTGTTTCCCATCGCAGCAAGACCTGCAAATATCGCCACAATACATATCCAGCGGTTAGCCATGCGATGCTCTTTCGCATAATAAATTTAAATATCAATCAATTGCATTCACCTATTCACCAATACCAATGATTATTTTGCTTCAATTTCCGCCGCAAACGCTTTCGGGTTCAATTCTTCGCCGGTGGCGGAGCGGGTGAGGTCGTTCCAGCTTTGGGAGAGGCCGGGGGCATAGATTTTCTCGCGGAGGAACGCGCCGACCGCCTTGTTGCCGACATAGATCGCCGTGTGCGGATCGGGACTGTGGAGGATGTCGCGGGCGATTTTGTAGTGGACCTGCGCGGCGAAAAGTTCGCCCATCAGGTAGTTATGATAATAGACCGGCACCGTGACGATGTGGATCTTGCTCGCGTAGTCGGGCTCGTTGCGGCCGGCGGGGCGTTTCAATTCCTGGTATTTTTCGACCAAGTCCCACCACAATTTATTCAGGTCCCGGTCGGGATCGGCGTACATTTCCTTTTCGAAACGGAACATCACCTGGCACCAGCGGGAGAAGATCAAGAGGCGGTTGCGGCGGATTTTCGATTGCACCTCGTCGAACGCCTGCGGATCCGGCACTTCCACGCCCAGCGCCTGGAGCCACTCGGCATTACCCACGAACCGCTCCATCATCTCGGCGATGCCCTCGGTCGTCAGCGGATGACACGCGTCGCGCAGCACGTAGGGCAACTCCGGCGGCATATTGCGGCTGGAATACGTCGCATGGCCCAGCTCATGAACCGTCGTCGAGAGCCAGTTGCCGCCGGGGACGATGTTGCAGAGAATGCGGGTGTCGCCCGGGAATGTGCGGTCGAGATCGGAACAAAAAGCGTGCGGGCATTTGCCGGGTTTTTCATAGAGGTCGCTGCGGGCGAGCACGTCGTCGATGGGCAGCCCGATGCCGGCGTAATACTTCCGGCACAGATTCTCGATGTCGATCCGCTTGTAGATTTTCTCGCAATCGTTGGGGTAAATATCGGGCGATTCCTGGAAAAACGCGTCGTGATAGTGCCACGGCATGAGGTCCTCGACCTTCACGCCGCTTTGCCTGGCCAGCGCGGCGTCGATCTCCGCCTTGGCCTCGTGGTACGGGCGGCGGGTGAGCGCGTCAAGATCGTCGAAGAGTTTGATAATTTGCGTTTGATCCTGTTCCGCCGCGGTGAGCGCCATCACGTGATAATCCTTGAAGCCGAGTTTTCGGGCGGCTTCGTTCCGCAGCTTGACCAGCCGCTGGAAATCGCCTTCCAGCAATCGGCCTAGCGACTTGCTTGCTTCCCAAGCGGCGCGGCGCGCGGCCGAATCGGTCGAATTTTCGAGAATTTCGCGGACCTGGTTGTCGGTCAACTCCCTGCCGCCGACTTTCGGGCGATAGGTGTTGAACCGCTGCTCGACGGCGTTTTGCAGGGCGGACATGCGGGCCAGCAGTTCGGGATCGATCTGTTTCGGCAGATATTGCAGATAGAGAACCTGGATCTGCCGGGCCAAAAGCGGATCGGCAATCGTTGCGCCGCGGATCGCCTTCAGCCGGGCAAACGTTTGCGGATTCGAAAGCAGCTTGTCGAGCCGCTTTTCGGCTTCTTCCTTCCGCCTGAAATCTTCATCCTTGCCGCTGACATTCGCCGCCCACGACCAGCGCGCGGCTTCCATCTCCAACGGCTGCGCGGCGGCGACGTGCGCGGCGATGAAGGCCTTCGCGCGGGCGTCGTTGTCGGGGAGATTTCGATCGTTCGGTTCAGCGGTGAAAGATGCTGCCGGCAAGCTCATCATAATGCTCCAAAGCAGGTTCGAGGCGAGGATGCGACGGAATGACATAGAGGGAAATCCTTGTAAGCGAGATTAAAATATCATTCTTGTGCGGGAATTTGCGGTTTTTTTCCCCAGCGAAGATCATAAAACGCCAGGCCGAAAATCACGATGCTTGCGCCGAGGTAGAGCGTGATGACGGTGGTGAGGAGGATTTGCAGGACGGGGCTGGGCGGAGTCAAGAGGCGGAGGAAGAAGCCGTAAAGGGGCCAGAAGGATAGTTGGGCAAGGCCCAAAAGGCCGACGTATTTTTTCGACTGCAAAACGCCCTGCAGGGCGATGACGAAGCCGAGCACGACGCCGACGGGATTGAGATACACGACCCAGGAGGCGTTTTCGGCGAGATTGCTCATGCATACGTAGGAAAAAATCGAAACGAGCACGGAAAAAATGAGGCAGACGAGGAGGGATTTCATGGGAATGCCTTGGCGGAAATTAGGACGTGGGGTCTCCGATAGTTGATCACAGCGAAAGACGCGCATCGTATGTGTCCGAGTCATGCCGCGAGCGACTCGACGCTCTTGATTTACCATTCCTCATCCATCATTCATTATCGGGCAATTCATCTTATGCAGTTCAATGCACGCGTTGCCCCGGCCGTGCGCCGGCGTCGGGCGAGAGGAGATAGACTTCGCTGCCGCCGGGCCCGGTGGCGACGATCATGCCGTCGCTTATGCCGAATTTCATTTTCCGCGGGGCGAGGTTCGCCGCGCAGACCACCAACCGGCCCACGAGTTCCTCGGGTTTGTAAGCTTCTTTGATGCCCGCGAACACGGTGCGGTGGTGGTCGCCGCCGAGGCTGATGGTGAGTTTCAACAATTTCTTCGCGCCTTCGACGTCTTCGGCCGCCAACACCCGGGCGACGCGGAGATCGACCTTGGCAAAATCGTCGAACGCAATCTGTTCGGCCAGCGGTTCGGCCAAAAGCGCCGCGTCGGTATCGAAGGGGATCGTCGCCGGGGCGTTTTCCGCGACGGGTGATCCTTCGGCGGCGCCGACGGGCTTCTCGCCGGGGGCCGTTTCCGTGCTGGCGGCGATCATCGCCGCGACTTGCTTCGGATCGACGCGCTGCATGAGGTGCTCGAACTTTCGCACGGGCGTGCCGGTGAGCGGCGTCTGCGATTGCTGCCAATTTTTGATGGGGTCATTCAAAAGATCGCCCGTCTGGTTGGCGAGTTTTGGTAAGACCGGAGCGAGGTAGATTGCCAGTTGACGGAAGAGGTTCAGGCCGACGGTGCAGACTTCTTGGAGAGTCTGCTTTTTCTCGGGAGAACCGGCCGTTTCCTTGGCGATGGTCCAGGGTTTTTGGTCGTCGATGTATTTGTTGGCGCGGTCGGCGGCGGCCATGATGATCCGCATGGCGCGGCTGTAATCGCACGTGTGGTAGGCGTCGGCAATCGCTTCGCCATCGGCGGCGGCTTGGGCGAACAGGCCGCCGTCGTCGGGATACTTTGGCGAGAGGCCGGTCGCTTCGACAAATTTCGCCGTGCGGCTGGCGAGGTTGACGACCTTGCCGACCAGATCGGAGTTAATTTTACTTATGAAATCGTCGAAATTCAGATCGATATCGTCCAGAGCGTTGCCGAGTTTCGCGGCGTAGTAGTAGCGCAGGTAGGACGGATCGAGGAACTCGAGATACGTCGAGGCGCGGACGAAGGTGCCCTTGCTTTTGGACATTTTCTCGCCGTTGACCGTCAAGAAGCCATGGATATGGACTTTTTCCGGCAAGTTGAAGCCGGCGGTCTTGAGCATCGCCGGCCAGAAGAGCGTGTGGAAGTAGGTGATGTCCTTGCCGATGAAGTGATGGACTTCGGTCAGTTTTTCATTCTTCCACCAATCTTCGAGCTTTTCGCCGCACTTTTTGCACCACTCGTGCGTCGAACCGATGTAGCCGATGGGAGCGTCGAACCAGACGTACCAGTAATTGCCAGGGCTGTCGGGAATCTCGAAGCCGAAATACGGGGCGGGGCGGGAGACGTCCCAATCGCGGAGCGGCTCATGCAAGAAGTGGCCCGCCAGATAGTTTTTGACTTCGGACTGCAAAGCGCCGCTGTGCTGGGTCCACTCTTCGAGAAACGCATGAAGTTGCTCGATTTCGATGAACAGATGGTCGGCCGAGCGGACTTCGGGCGTGGCCCCGGAGAGGGTGCTCACGGGTTCGATCAGTTCCGTCGGATCGTAATGCGCGCCGCATTTTTCGCAGTTGTCGCCATATTGGTCGGGCGTTTTGCACACCGGGCAGATGCCCTTGACGAAGCGGTCGGCCAAAAAAGTGCCGGCGGTGAGGTCGTAGAGTTGCGTGACTTTCTTCTCGTGGACCAGGCCCGCCGCACGGACGGCCTTCCATATCTCCTCGCAAACGGCGCGGTTTTCCGGCGTGTGCGTGCTGCCGTAGTTGTCGAATTCGATCTGGAAACCGGCAAAATCCTTCACGTGGGCTTCCCACATCTCGGCGATCAGTTCTTCCTCGCGGATTTCCTCCTGCTGGGCGCGGATCATGATGGCGGTGCCGTGGGTGTCGTCGCCGCAGATATAGATGCAGCGCCGCCCGCGAAGTTTCTGGAAGCGGACCCAGATATCGGTCTGCAGGTATTCCACGAGGTGGCCGAGGTGGATGTGTCCGTTGGCGTAAGGCAAACCGCTGGTGACGAGGATGCGGCGATCGGGCATGCGAGGTCTCCGAAATTTCGCTGGTGGGCAGAGAACTAATGTGGCGTAACGCCAGGGAAAGCTGAATTCTACCCTAATGGGGGCAAAACAACCAGAGGGGAAAACGGGGGCGGAGGTTCGGAAAATTGACGCAAAATCGGGTTTCTGGTATATTCGGCGCTGATGGAGCGGCGCAGCAACACTTTTAGAGAGGTAATTTCCCATGATGAAGAAAAATTTCTTAGTCGTTTTGGTCTTGATGATGTCGGCTTGCGCCGCCGGACCTGCGCAGGCGAAGGAACCATTGAAATTTATTTTTATCACCACCTGCAAAGATGAAGCGTTTTTCGCGCCGGTGAAAAAGGGGATGCAGGACGCGGCCGCGGCGATGAAGGTGCAATGCGATTTCACGGGCACGGAGGGGGTCGATTTGCAGGCGCAGGCCGAGATGGTCCGCAAAGCTGTCGCCGACGGCTACGACGGCATTGCGTTGAACATTATCGACGCAAAGGCTTTCGACAACGTGATCGCCGAAGCGATCAAGAAGGGCGTGCCGGTGATCGCGTTCAACGTGGATGCGCAGGGGCCTGCCGGGCAGAATTCCGATAAGCCGCACAGGCTCAGCGCCGTCTGCCAGGATTTCGTCAAGGCCGGACGGACCTTGGGCGAAAAGGCGGTTGCCTTCATGCCGAAAGGGAGCAAGGTGCTCATCACGCTGCACGACAACGGCATTTCGGCCCTCGACGAGCGGGCAGCGGGAATTCAAGAAGTGTTGAAACGCGAAGGGATTGCCGCGAAGGTGATTTGCTCGACGAATGAGCCGAAAAAGGCCGCGGAACGGATCGCCGCGGAACTGAAGGCCGATCCGGAAATTCGCTGTGTCTTAGGGACCGGCCAGACGGACACCGAATCGGCCGGCGCGGTGATCGAACGCGAGTTTGCCGGCAAGGGATACAAGTCGGCCGGATTCGACCTCTCGCCGGAGATTTTGCGGATGATCAAGGCGGGCGTGATCCAATGCACGATCGATCAGCAACCCTATACCCAGGGGTATTATCCCGTGGTGCAACTCGCCCTCTATTGCCGCTATGGCATTCGGCCATCCGACATCGACGCCGGGGCGGGCGTTGTCGCCCAGGGCGACGTGGAGCGGATTCTGGACCTGTCGCGGGAGCACTATCGCTAGGAAAATATTGATTGCGGCGGTTTTCGATCCGGATTAGAATAGCATTTGGGCATAGTAATCCGATATAATATGGGCAAGCCATCCGCAGCGGGCCGGCAGGAAGAAAGGAATTGGAGAATGAAATCCAGAACACACTCTCATGCCCATCCCCAGAGGGGGTTTACGATTGTCGAATTGCTGGTAGTGATCGCGATTATCGGGATCCTGATCGGCTTGCTCTTGCCGGCAATACAAGCCGCGCGGGAGGCCGCGAGGAGGATGGCTTGTTCGAATAACGAACATCAAATCGGAGTGGCGATTCTCGGCTATGCGGAAGTGCAAAAGAGTTTCCCAGGTTTCCGCAGCAACGTGCCGCCCGCCGCGTCCGATCGGACGAAGATACCCGCGCCGGTGCCTTGGGCGGTGGCGATTTCGCCTTACATGGAGCAGAAAGAGAAATTTGATTTTTGGGCGCAAAACATCTACGCGACGAATCCCTACTCGGCGACGGGAGTGTTCAACCAGTACAGCAACCAGAATATGGGATCGGTCCCGATTTTTTTGTGCCCCAGCGCGCGGAATAAACCGGATAATTTATCTTACGGTGTGAATACGGGCCAGAACTCGAGAGTCGTTATGGAGAAAGGACTCCAGCCCGGTTTCATCAGCAATCGAGCGGAGGAGGGAGTTTGCCTGGATCAGTATGTCAATCCGCTTGCTTCGCCTCCCGTGAAGGGCGTGCCCGCGCGGGTGAACATCGATTATGTCTCCACCCACGACGGCACGAGTTGCACCTTGTTGCTGGCGGAAAACAACAACAACACTTTCCGTAAAGCCAATAACGTCCATATCTTTTGGAACATGATTTGGGGTTCAACGCCTACGACTCCGGGCACGTCCCCCTATAGCGACGCAGATTCGATCGGTCAAACGGCGGAAAATTTGGGAATCAATTGGAAGGGTCTGACGCCGATACCGGAGACGCTTACGCCCAAGCCGACCGGTTACGTCGCGAACCAATTCCCGACGACGGATAAACTCTCATCTTCCCATAGCGGCGGCATCGTGATGGCGCTGTTTTGCGACGGCAGTTCGAACAGCCTTCGCACCGACATCGATCCCACCGTTTATGCGCGGATTATGATACCCTTCGATCGCGGCGGTTACGCGATCGACATGAACACGACGCCCACGCTGGTTGACACGAAAGCGCTGCCGACTTTGGACGAATCGACTTTCCGCAGCCCTTGATGTCCGGCAACTGTTCATGTCCGGCAACGAAGCGAAGGGGGCGAGTCTGCATGAATGGTCGTGACGTCTGAAGCGGGATTGTCGGCGGGATATCGCCACGAATAACCGATTATCTTATCACGACCGCCGTTGCCGCGCGAGGCTGAATGGCCCCTCTTGTTTTTCGAGGACGATGGTGTAATCTTACGATGCGGCGTCTTGTAGCAGGCAGTGTTTCCGGCCGCCCCGCAGAGGCAAAGTCACGCAGTCGAGCAGCCACAGTCCCTGGAAGAATTCCATAAAAACGCACAAAAGCTTTCAAGCTTATCCCAAAAACATTGATGCAAACCTTTTCCAGCATATTTTCTGCCCTCACCCCCGGCCCCTCTCCCAGAGGGCGAGGGGAGTTTTGGGATAGGCTCTTAGCTCCCCCGGATCGACGCGAAATATCATGAATTTGCAAATTTCCATTTTTGATTTATGCATCGTGCTGGCGTATTTGGTGGGCATCGTCGGGCTGGGTTGTTACGCGGGGATGGTGCAGCGGCGTGGCGGCGGCGGCGAAGGCGGGCATTACTTCCTGGCGGGCAATACGCTCGGCTGGCCGGTCATCGGGCTGGCGATGTTCGCCGCAAATATCTCGACGGTGCATTTAGTTAGTCTTGCGCAGAATGCCTATACGTCGGGTTTGCTGTATGGGAATTATGAGTGGATGGCGGGGTTCGTGCTGATCCTGCTTTCGCTGTTTTTCGCGCCGCTGTACTTGCGGACGCGGGTTTCCACTTTGCCCGATTACCTGGAGCGGCGGTACAACCGGAACTGCCGCGACATGCTATCGGTCGTTTCGCTCTTCTCGGCGATCGTTTTTCACATCGGCATTGCGCTTTACACGGCCTCGACGGTGATGTGTTACATCTTCGGCATTCCCAAGCCGGATGAGCCGATTTTTTTGGGCATCAGCCCGTTGATGTACTTCATCATTGGCATGGGCGTATTGACGGGCATTTACACGCTGATCGGCGGATTGTTGGCCGTCGTATGGACGGAGAGTTTGCAGACGGTGCTCTTGCTGCTGGGGGCGGTATGCATCACCGTCGCCGGATTTATCGCCGTGGGCGGATGGGACTCGATGCAGCACTTGCTGGCGACGCAGCCGCATCCCCTGCTGGGCAAAGAAGGCGGGGCCGCGCTTTCGACGAAGAGCTTTTTGCACATGATGCATCCGGCGAACGATACGACGGTGATCGACAGCATCCCCTGGTATTCGATGATGCTGGGCTATCCGGTGCTGGGGATCTGGTACTGGTGCTGCGATCAGACGATCGTGCAGCGCGTGCTGGCGGCGAAGGACGAAAAGAACGCCCGGCTGGGGCCGCTGTTTTGCGCGTTCATCAAGATTCTGCCGGTCTTTTTGTTCGTCGTGCCGGGCATCATCTGCGTCGCCTTGGTGCAGAAAGGCTATTTCGTGGAGACCGTGGAGGGAGTGGCCAAGACCATCGCGCCGCCGACCTCGAAAGACACGTATCCGTTCATGATCGCCCATCTGCTGCCGAAGGGATTGATGGGCTTGGTCACCGCCGCCATGCTGGCCGCGGCGATGCAGACCTGCTCGGCGGCGCTGAATTCCGCCGCCACGCTCTTCGCGTACGATATTTGGAAGCGGTGGCGTCCGAACACGATGGACCACAGTTTGGTGAAAATCGGCCGTTGGACCACGGCCTTCGCCACGGTGCTGGCGATCGTGCTTTCGCCGGTGTTCGGACATTACGATACGATTTTCAAGGGGATTCAGGTGATGATCAGCTACATCTCGCCGCCGATCACCGCCGTCTTCCTGGTGGGAGTTTTTTGGAAGAAAGCCGGCGGGCGAGCCGCGTTTATGACGATGGTCGCGGGCGCGGTGATGGGAGCGGTCGGGTTTACGCTCGATTTTTTCAAGAATGACGTGGTAACGCACTTCTATCCCGAAGCCATCAAACCGGCGGCCGTCGCTGAATTCATGAAATCCGACGCAGCGGCAAAATTCATTGCGGATTCGCCGATTCTCAATGTGATTTACAATTATCTGGTGAAAGATTTCATGTTCACGTGTTTCGGCATGTTCGCCATTCTCGTGGTGTTTCAGATTATTGCGTCGCTGGTGATTGGCGAGCCGCTGAAGGAGGAAGCGAAGCCGCTGGTCTGGGAGGATTGGCGGGAGCCGCTGCGCGGGGAAGCGCACGGACATTGGCTGGGCAACTATCGGGTGTTCGCCGCCGTCGTGATGGCGGTGTTTGTCGTGTTGTATTATATATTTTGGTAAAGGTCGAGGAAGATCATGAAACGCTACGGCTCCATCATCGGCGTGCGAGCAGAGAAGATCGAGGAATACAAACGGCTGCACGCGGCCGTGTGGCCGGGCGTGCTGAAAATGATTGCGGACTGCAACATCCGCAATTATTCGATCTATCTGCGGCAGATGCCGGATGGAAAATATTATCTATTCAGCTATTTCGAATATCATGGGCAGGATTTTGCGGCCGACATGGCGAAGATGGCGGCCGATCCGGAAACACAAAAATGGTGGGCCGTCTGCAAGCCCTGCCAGGAGCCGCTGCCCGACATCCCCACCGAAGGATGGTGGGCGGATATGGAAGAAGTATTCCATTGCGATTGAAGCGATCGTTTCGCCCGGAGCCAACGGCGATGCTGGATTGCGAGATAACACTCTCAACCGGGAACGCCGTCGCCGTTGGCTCCGGGCTAAACGATTTTCGATTCCGGCAAACTCTTGCAATCTCTTGCCGGGTGTGCTAGGTTCGGGGCACTACTGCGTTGTCCTACCCCCCCATCCTGCCCCCATTCAAGGATTCTTGCCATGTTGACTCGCCTCTGGTTCGGAATTGTTTTTGCTACCGCAGCGATTTCGTGCATCCCTCTGGCATCGGGTGAAGAATTGGTGCTGGCCGACAAGGGGCAGACGGAATATCGGATCGTGGTCGCCGACAGGGCATTACCTTCCACGAAACATGCCGCCGAAGAATTGCAGTTGTTTCTGGATCGGATTTGCGGGGCCAAACTGGCGATCGTCTCGGACGGCGAGCCGCTCGGAGCGAAGGAAATCATCTTGGGCGACAACGCCCATCTGCAACAACTCGATCTGAAACTCGATCTGCCGGCGCTGGGCAACGAGGGCTATGTCATCGAGACCGCCGGCGAAAGGCTGGTCATCGCCGGTGGAGCGCTGCGGGGAAATCTCTACGGAGTTTACGGGCTGTTGGAAGATCATCTCGGCTGCCGCTGGTTCACGCCGACGGTGAGCCGCATTCCGAAACAAGAACGCTTGGCGATCGCGCCGATTCACGAGCGGCAGATTCCGGCATTGGAATATCGGGAACCATTTATTTTCGACTGCTTCGACGGCGATTGGGCCGCGCGAAACCGGATGAATTCCTCTTACGCCCGACTGGAGGCCAGGCACGGCGGCAGAATCACGTTCGCCAAGGGCTCCTGCGCATACGTTCAGTTCCCTCGTTCCGCCGAGCGAATTTTTCGCGGCGCATCCGGAGTATTTTTCCCTGGTGAACGGGCAGCGTCAAAGCGGTTACGCGCAGCTTTGCTGCACGAACGAAGACGTGATTCGCATCTGTACCGAGAGGGCGCTGCAGTGGCTGCGCGAGGAGCCGCAAGCGGAGGTGATTTCCGTGTCGCAGAACGATTGCTTCAAGTATTGCGAGTGCGAGAAGTGCCAGGCGCTGGCCAAGGCGGAAGAGTCGCAGATGGCGCCGGTGTTGCAGTTGGTCAATTGCGTGGCCGCGGCGGTGGAGCGGGAATTTCCGGGCAAAACGGTGGAAACACTGGCGTATCAATGGACGCGGAAGCCGCCGAAGAACCTGCGTCCGCGTAAGAATGTTGATGTCCGCCTGTGCTCGATCGAGTGCTGTTTTTCCCATCCGCTGGCCACTTGCGACAGCCCGCAGAACCAAAATTTCCGCGAGGATATCGAAGGCTGGTCGAAGACGGGCGCGCGGATTTGGGTATGGGATTACGTGACGAATTTCGCGGGCTACATGATTCCCTTTCCGAACCAGCGGGTGCTCGGCCCGAACATCCGCTATTTCGCCGAGCACGGCGTAAAAGGAATTTTCGAGGAAGGGGCTTATGAAAGTCCGCACGGCGACATGGCCGAATTGAGCGGTTATGTGATGGCGAAATGTCTTTGGAATCCCCGCTGCGACGCAAAGAAGGCGTATCAAGAATTTCTCGACGGTTATTACGGGGCGGCCGCGGAAGCGGTGGGCAAGTATCTCGATCTGATTCACGATTACGCGGAGAAACAGGACGTCCACGTGGGCGAGAGCGTGGGGATATTCAGTCCGCACTTGACCGACGAGATCCTCATCAAGGCGAACGCTCTCTGGCAGGAGGCGGAGAATCGGGTGCAGAGCGACGCGGCAGCGCTAGAGCGCGTGAAATATTCGCGGATGAGCGTGGATTGGGTGGTGCTGGAGCGCGTGCGCCACTTGCAAGCCGCAAAGCAGCCGGTCGATCCCGAAATGAAAAAAATCGCCGCCGCCCGATTCGAGCCGTTCATGGCCGCGTTGGCCGCCGGCCGCGTCACCCGGTTGAGCGAGGGGGCGGTGCTGAATCTCGACGCCTATCGCAAAGGATTGGCGGAAGCGGTGAAGTGAAAAGAAGATACATACCTATTGAGTCCCGTATCCTTGTATTGAACACAAAACATCATAACCGCTTATCTTCGAGAGAAGCCAAGGAGGATATTCCGAGCGTCCGATATCAGCAAATACAGCATGATTATTTTTTTCCGACTTCTACCTTCAGTTTTTGCATGATCTGCTTGCCGCCGGCTTGGCAACGGGCGGTGACGACGTGAATGCCTGGTGTTTTGAAGGGGTGTTGGAACTCGGAATACGGCTCGTAGTTTTCGATTTGGAAGCCGTCGTCGAATTCCACTTCGATCGGCCCACAGCCGCCGCCTTGAGGCCAGAAGCGAAAAGTCACCGGCTGATCGGGGCGGATATTCTCGGTCGGCGTGTAGGTCATGAAGATCTGGGGCATGTTCTGTTCGGGCTTTTCTTTCGAAAAGACTTTCACTTGGCAGAAATCGACGTCCTCGGCGCCTTGGTCGTCTTTAACCCAAAGCTCGGCGACATAGGCGCCGGGCCGGTCGAAAGTTTTTTCGGCCGTGGCTTCATCGACCGTCTGGCCGTCGGGGAAGACCCAGCGCCGCTCGACGATCCGGCCGCCGCCCCAAGCGAGCGAGTGCGCGCCGTCGAAGACGATTTTCTCGCCGGTCAAGGCGATATGGTGCGGCCGGGCGACCGCCGCAAGCCCTTTCGGATGCCGAGCCTGGTACGCGGCGACGAGCCAGGGATAGAGATTCAGCCGGCGGTTCGGATTATCGGGATCGCCGGGGTTCAGCGAGGTGTCTTGAAGGCGGCAATAGGTACCCAAATGCAGATGGGCGAAGTTGCCCGACGGGCCATTCTTGCCCAGGGCACCGAGTTTTTGGCCGGGCACGACATGCCGCCTTAAGCACGGTCTCCGGCGTAAATGATTTCAAGTGGCTATAATCCCAAACGAAACCGTTTCGGTCCCGGACGAGCACCGAACAGGGATCGTCGCGGCTGGGCCAGAAACGGACGATTTCTCCGTCTGTTGCACTAAGGACCGAGTCGCGGCCCTCGAAGCCGGCCTGGTCGAAACCGTAATCGTGATAAAAACGCTGGCCCGCGGGATCGTCGTCACCCGCCCCGAGATGCACCGGCTCGTCGTAGGCCTGCGTGCCGTGGGAAAACATGCGGAAATCGCGGAGCGGAAAAACAAAACGCCTGGCGTCGATGACGGGATCGGCGGCGTCCCAGATGGAAAGCTGGACTTGCTTGGGAACATTTCCCCAGCCGGCGGTCGAATCGACCAGCAGCCGCATCCCGGCCGTTTCGCGGGGCATGGTGTAGGGCTCGCAAACCAGATCGAGCGGCCTCCCGTCGATTTCGAGGCGGACTTCGGCGCGGCGCATGAGTTGCACGACGCTGTCGCGATGTTCCGTGACGGAGAGCAGACGAATCGCGCGTTCCGCGCCGTTTTTGAGTTTGAAGGCGCAGGTTTCGTTCGCATCCAGGCTGACGATTCGCTGCGGGGAATAGGGCCGGATAAGACGGTTCAAATCGGCATCGGGAGCGGACGGCGCCGGAGAGTCGGCAACGGCGGTTGCGGCAGCAGGCGGGAGAGGTCGAGGCGGATCGGCGCACATCGCCCGGGGGATAAGGGCGATAGAGAAAACGCCAAGGAGGAACATTCGGCACAGCGTCGGTCTTCGGCAGCACATCATCAAGCTCCTTGAAGAAGACGTGATAGGGAACCGGTTTCAAGATGTTTTTCGGAACAAAACTATTTTCTCTTCCAAGCATCTTATTACAGGCGTTGCCGCATTGCAATGCGGTTGCACCGACTTTACAACAGTTATCCACTGCAGTAGAATATGGGCCGTACTCCAGCCACGCGCGGATGCAAGAAGATTCACGACTCTCCGGCATTTCTTGGCTTCACATCAACAGCAGAGAGGAACATGTAAATGAATCGGCGTCACTTTGGAAGTGTCCAGGCTTTGGTGGCGGAGCAAAGGGGACAGTCCCATTCTTCGCGGCGCGCGATCTCTTTTGCAGAGGAATATCGCTCTCGCCGCAAAAAATGCGACAGTCCCCGCGGATCTTCGCGTCACTTTGTCGGCAATAATCGTTTGCTACGGCGTTTTGTCGGTTTTCCGGGATTTTGGAGCATTCTGTTTTGCGCCATTCTCTGCTGCATGGGTGGAGCAGCCGCCGCCGATGCCGGAACACCCGGCGTGGAATATCTTTCCGACTCGCTTTCGGAGCGATTGATATCGCTCACGCAGGGTTGGGGAGGGTTAGGAATAGATGCATCGGCCGCGGCGGCGGGCCAAACGCCCATGAAACTTCGCATCAAGGACAAGGAGTATGCGCACGGACTGGGTCATCATGCCAACGGAGAGATTGTGATTAACCTAAGCGAACAGTTTAAGACTTTCCAGACCGAGGTCGGCCTCCAGTGGTCGGACGGACACAGCCGGGGTTCGGTCGTTTTCCGGATTTTCGTCGATGGCAAACAGGTTTTCGACAGCGGCGTCGTTCGTGAGGGCGATCCGCCGCGGGCGGTGGCTGTCTCGGTGAAAGGGGCCGATGAGTTGCGGCTGGTCGCCGGCGATGCCGGGGACGGGATCACCGCTGACACCGCCGACTGGGCCGACGCCCGGCTGACGCGCGATGAGGCGGCCGCGCAGAATCGCGGCGAACAGGCGGTGGATATCGCGCGATTCGCCGAAGTGCTTTCTTGGGATCCGAAGGTCATGGACGGCACGAAGGCGCTCCGTTCCGATGAATTTCCCGCCGTGGACATCGCCCCCTACAGGGAAATCCTTCCCTCGGCGGACAAGACCTATGCGGTTCCCATGATCGGCGAGTCGGGCAGCATCGGCTTGCAATGGGACGAAAATCGCATCTTGCGGCGGGTGGGAATTCAGTTTCCCGGCGCGGCCGCGGTTCTGCCGCCGGGATCGGTCGAGTTGCAATGCTGGATGGGGGACTCGATCTGGCAGGGGAAATGGATGCCAGCAAAGGCCGCGCCCGAAAAGGACGAAAACGGGCTGGTTTGGCGGCTTGACTGGCGCGAGTTGCCGCAAGGTACGCCGAAAATCCGCTGGGTATTTTCGGGTGTAAAAGAACCGGTCGTGCTGAGCAAACTTTCCGCATTCACGCGGTCGCGGTGGGAGACGGTGGGTATCCGCATCGAACCGGCGCGCGAGGGCTCGGCCAAGAAAGCGGAGATCGATATCTATAACGGCGACTTTGTTGGCCCGTCGGCGGAAACTTCAAGCCATTGCACGTGGGACGGCTCGAAGCCGCTCGCGCTTCAAGTCCGAGCCAGCGCACGGCGGCCATACAAAGCCGATCGGACGGTGCTGCGTTTTCAAATGCCGGACGCGGCGTTTGGCGTGGCGGTCGAGGACTTGCTGACTCACGATTGCGTGTATGTTCCGCATGCGAACGTCTTTGTGACGCGCGATCCGCCGCCGGTGACGCCGGAAGCGCATCTCAAAAGTATAGCGGGACGAAAATCGACCGTCGAGGAGGTTCGCCAACGGCCGGATCAGGATCTTCGCCACGCCTGCGAGGTCATTCATCATCGGCAGCAGGATATTCACTCGTGGGTTCCGACGCTGATTTCGCTGGCCTGCGACAACCGCAAGTTCCTCGTCTATCGCGACGGCTCGATCGTCTTCAACGAGTACAATCGGCCGGACGATTATCCGGGCGAAAGCGACGGCGTGCATACGATTGCCGCGAATATCGGCCAATGGCGGTTCGTGCCGACCTTCGGCAGCGGTGAGGACCTGAAGATCGCGCGGCATCTCAGGAACGGCTGGCTGCCAATGCCCGTCACCACGATCAAGGACAAAAACGTGACATATGAACAGACGACCTGCGTCGCCCCTCTTGGCGATGCTCCGGCCGGCAAGCCCGCTTGGTTCCGCGAAAAGGCAATCTGCGTGGTCGAGTATCGTGTGAAGAACAACGGAACGACGCCGGCCGATGTTCATATTTCCCTTCAGGTCAAGTCGGAGCAAGTGCCTGCGAGAACGGTGAACTATGAGGATCTTGAAGACGCGATCGTGGCGGGGCGAGGCGACCGTGGTTTGGCTTGGATATTCAGGGACGACAAACCGTCCTCCTTGTCGTGCCAAACCGATTCGCAGGGCATCACGCTGTCCGGCACCGTGCCGGCCGGCGACGAGAAGAGATGCACGATCTACCTGCCCGCCGGAAAGATCGAAGGAGAAGATCTCGATTCTTGCCTTAAAATATCTTTGCCCGAGCAGGCGGAAAAATACTGGAAAGGCCTGCTCGAACCGGCGATGCAGATCGAGATTCCAGACGTGTTGCTCGGGAACCTCATCCGCGCCTCGGAGGTGAATTGCATGTTGGCGGCCCGCAATCAGGAAGAATCCAAGTACATCATGCCATGGATCAGTTCGATCCACTTCGCATACCCCGAGAGCGAAGCGAATTCGATCATTCGCGGGATGGACATGACCGGCCACCCCGAGTTCGCCCGTCGCGGACTCGACTTCTACTTGAAGGAAAGCAATCCGGCGGGCTTCATCACGATTTTGGTTCATAACAAGGTCGCGGGCATTTCCTGCGGTTATACGTTGGTCGGCACCGGCGAAGTGCTCTGGACGATCGGCGAACACTATCAGCGATACCACGATCAAGCATGGATGCGAAAGGTAGCTCCCGACGTCGTCCGCATTTGCCAGTGGGTGATGCGGCAGCGGGAGAAGACGAAACGTGTCGATGCACGGGGCGAAAAAGTGCCCGAGTACGGCCTGATGCCGCCGGGCGTGAGCGCCGATTGGAATCGCTTCGCTTACCGGTTTTTCAACGACGCGCAGTATTGCCGCGGTTTGCGTAAGGCGGGCGAAGCGCTCGCTGACATCGGCGATAGCTCGGCGCCGGCGATGCTGGCGGACTCGCAAGCGTATCGCGACGACATCGTGCGGGCGTACCACGCGATGCAGGCGAAAATGCCGGTCGTTGCGCTCAGAACGGCACATGGGCGCCGGGCGATCCATCGCTATTGGGCTGTTACGGCAACGTGGAGGACTTTCTGCCCGGCGAGGACGAGAACCGCAGTTATGTTTATAGCGTGGAGCTCGGCGCAAATCATCTCGTCGCCAATGGGATTCTCGATCGGTCTTCGCATGACGCCGACTGGATGATCGACTATCTTGAGGACGTGCAGTTTCTCCGCACGTCCTGGGTCAAAGATTGGAGCAAGAGCGACGCCTTCGACTGGGGAGGTTTCGCGAAGATGCAGCCGTATTACTGCCGCATCGCCGAGATTTACGCTCAGCGCGACGACGTGAAGCCGTTTCTCCGGTCATATTTCAATATGATTCCCGCGCTGGTGAATTTCGAGGATCTGACTTTTTGGGAGGATATGCTTGGCAACGGCTATGCCGCTGGCGCCTGGAACAAAACGCACGAGACGGGCTGGTTTCTCGGGCAAACCAGAACGATGTTCATCCTCAGCGCGGCGATGAACTGTGGCTGGCGCCGCTGGTAACCAACCAATGGCTTAAGGATGGCCGGCGATAGCAGTCCGCAACGCGCCGACCCGTTTCGGCGCGGTGAGTTATTCGATCACCTCGAAAGCCGCCCGGGGAGAAATCGAAGCCGACGTGCAACTGCCGGCAAAATGCGCGGCGAAAAACGTTGTTCTCCGGCTGCGCCATCCCGAGGGCAAGCCGATGCGATCGGTTATCGTGCAGGGCAAGCCCCATGCGGATTTCGATCCGCGGAAGGAAACGATCACCTTCGCGCCACGGGCGAGACGATCGCGATTCGGGCGAAGTATTAAAAGCCGATTTTCAACTCGAATATCAAGGTTACTTCCATGATCACAAGTTGTCTGCTGATGCTGTCATTGCTTTCCTCGGCGGCGGATGGGGGGCGCGCTGCCTTGACGCTGGAAAACGAGCATTTGCTCGTCGAATTCTCGCGAGAGGACGGCTCCATCATCCGGTTGAGGAACAAGGAAAAGCAAATCGAACTTATCTCCGATGCGCCGAAATCAGGACAACCGTGGGCGTTGTTGCTGGCGCCTTTCGATCTGGTATCGGATTTTACGGCGTTCCACATCACTGCTGGGGATGAAAACAGCGGCCGGACGATCAGGATGGAGTGGGAGACACCCTACCAAATCACCGTCAAAGCCGAGGCCCGGTTGGCGGCGGGCGCGGACGAGTTGGAATTGCGGTGTGCCGCGGAGAACTCCGGCGAGCGGACGATCCTCGCGTTTCGCTATCCGGCGATCCAAGGCATCGGGACGCTTTCGGAAGACGGCGCTCGGGACCGATTATTGCATTCGACGATGATGGGCGCGCTGTTCTTCGATCCGTTTCACCTGTTTCAGGGCGACGCCACCGATCCGCTCGCAAGAGGCCTGTTGGTTTCACGGTATCCCAACGGCTTTCACGGTTCCGCCCTGCAATTGATGGCCTATTATGCGGAAGGCCGCGGCGGATTCTACATCGCCGCGAAGGACAATCGATGCGGCGACAAGGACTTGAACTTTTTCAAGGCGCAAGGACAACCGGAGTTTGACTTGTGAAATCGCGCATATTCAGTGGGACGCCCGGCCGGGCAAAAGCCTGGCGGTTGACTATCCCGTTGTGATCGCCGCGCTGACGAAGGGAACGTGGCAGGAAGCCGCATCGCGGTATCGAACGTGGGCGGTCGAACAGCCCTGGTGCAAACGAGGGCCGCTGCGGCGGCGCGTTGCGGCGGGTGATGCCTGCGATTGGCTTTTGGAAAAGATCGGCAGTGTGGGAATGTGGTGGCCCTTCCGAAACGATATCCGCGAGGATATTTATCGCACGCGCAAGCTTTGGGGATCGCCGCTTTTGCACCTGGAGCTTTGGTGGCGCGACGGTCCCTCGCGGGAGGCCGCCCAGAGCGAAGGGGATCGTTTCGGCCCGTTTTATTTCCCCTTTCTGGCTTTGAAGGGGAATAGCACTTTCGCGGCGCACGAGGGGGACCAGATTGTGCCCCCGGCGACGTCGGTCTCGCCCGATTGGGTCGCGCTCTGTCCGGCCCAACCGGGATGGCGGAAGGTCGTGTGCGAAACGGCGGAGGACATGGTCGGCAAACAACCTCTGCGGCACCATCAGATCTGGGTGGACGAGAACCGGACGGGCTGTAACGCGGATTGCCTCTACTATGACATCGGTCCGTGTGCCGGAGTTCCCACGCACTGCTACGCGACAAATCACGCGCACACTCCCGGCGCGGGCCGGGAAATCACACAAGCATACGTGTCGTTGTTCGAGGAAAGCCGGAAGAGGGCTTCGCAGGCGAAAGGCGCGTTATGTTCCCGTCGGGACCGAGTGCGTCAGTGAGCCGTTCGTCGGCTGCCTGGACCTCTACTATCGCGCAATGCCGGTTTGACCTTGGATATGGAGAATGCCCCGTACGTTCGGCGGCTAACTTGGCTGCCGGATGGGCGGATGGAAATCGTCCCGCTGTTTCCCTTCGTTTACCACGAATACGGACCGGTGGCCGTGCAGGGGATATACGCCGTGAATCCGTGGAACCTCCCCGCAGCAGAAGATTTCTTCACCTGGGCCGAGGCGCGGGCCGTGCTTTGGGGAGGCCTGATCGTCAGTTTTCCCACAACGAAAGATGCCGCCCCTTCCGAGAGCCGAATCCGTTATCTGCGAAGCCTTGCGGCGGCGCGGATGAATTTCGCGCGGGATTATTTGGCATATGGCCGAATGCATCGACCGCCGGAAATCGACTGCGGGACGATCGAGATCGATCACGGCCTGGCCGAAGGCGGCTGGCTGCGAAAGATTCGCTTCGATCAACCCCGTACCGTCCTGCCGGGGCTTCTTGAGACTCCCGAAAAACCGGCCGGCAACCAGGACCGCCCGGGAGAGCTCTCGGTGGAACAATGGGTCAAGGAGATGTTGGCGGCACCAGCCACTCCGGCGCAGCACGCGAACGTTAACAGTTCCCTCGGTTTTATGTCAAGCTTACACGCTTGAGGGTAATCGGCTGGGAATTCTGCTCGTCAACCTTCGATCCGACGGCAAAGAGTTGGTGCATCTGCCGGTGGATCCGGTTTCGTTCGGCTTGCCGAAGGGGACGTATAAACTGCGGCAGGCGGGGATGGCCGAGCAGAAGGATTTAGGTGAATTTCCGAAACTGCGCGAAATCGATCTTGAGCTTCCTCCGCGAGAAGTCATCCTCGTGGAGGCGAAGAAATCTTGATTTTTTGCCATTTTTTCCTTCTTTCAGGGCGGCGTGTCGATGCTGATGTCAAAACGGCAATAAGCCCAGGCGACGCAGGGGACGATCAGCGAGCCGCAAATGAAAAAGCACGAACCACGCCAAACCCAAGCCCGCGGGCAGCGATCCGCCGGTGACCCAATAGCCGGCCCAACCGACTGCGGCCGCCACCCCGCAACAACAGAACAGCACGAACATCTTTACGAACATTTCCAACATCGTGCGGCCCATGTGCTGCAAGTCGCCGGGCGTCGTCGCCACGATCCGCGAGGGGAACAACAGAAAGAGCAGATTATCGACGCCCAGCACCAGGAAGTTGAACAACGGCGCGAAGAGCGAGGCGGCGACGAGCGTCTCCGACGAGCCTTGCGAAAATATCAGCGCCGCGCAAGGAAAATATATTGAATGGCCGTTAACAGGAGCACGGGCGTGGCCAGTTGCCCCAGGGTAATGGAGATCGGCCGCAGCGGCAGCGACTTGAGCCAATCCATGCTGTCCAAGTCGCCGCGGAAATCGAAGGCCACCATGCGAGTCAGCAGCAACGTGAGCACGGCGACGTTGCCGATCAGCGCCGCGATTGCTCCCGGCGATTTAATGGCTTGGAAAAACCAAGGGCATTGCCGAGAAACCCACGACGATGAGGAAAAAAGGCAACAGACCGTGGAGGCCGCGAAGCGCCGTGGTGAGCTGCCGCCAGGCGATCGGGCCGGCGCCGTAGAGCCAGGGAAGCAACGGCAGCCGCCAGGACATTTTCGGTTTGGTGATCCACCTCCCTTGGCGGCGTTGCTGCATGAGGAGATAGCGTTTTTGGCTGGCTACAACCGAGGATTCGAGGTAATTGACGTCGATCCGAACCACAAGCGACAAGAGCGCGAGGTCGAGGACCGCCGCGACCGCCGCCCAGCCGATCAGTTGGGGAAAAATCTTCTCGGCGGTGATGGTTCGCACGAAAGGTTCCAGCGGCAGGAAGAGCCATTTTCCGATAGCCGATGTGCGCAGGCCGTGCGCCGCTTCCACGAAACCCCGATCGAGGAACGCGGGCAGTCCGCGCGCGACGATCACCGCCGCCAGCCCGAGAATGACGAACAACACCGCCTTCCGCGCGACGGTATAGACTTGCTCGGCCAAGGTCTGCCCGACGAGCACCAGCAACGTCGTAAGGAATTGAATAAATACGAGCGCCAGGAACGCGCCCAAAAACGACGCCATCCACAGGCTTGTATAACGCAGCAGTATGAGGGAAAAGAACAGCGCGGAGAACACCGCCGCCACCAGGCCGGTTGCCAACTTGTAAAGCAGCAAATGCCGCCGCGAAAATGGGCCGCTGAAGAGGAAATCGACTTCGGCGGGCGTGAAGCAGATGCCTTCTTGCCGCGTGCCGCTTAAAAGCGCCATCATCGTCAATCCCAGCAAACCCAGCGGGAGCACGTCGCGCAGCGTTTCGGGATCCGCATGCCTGTGCTCGATGAAGGCAATTAGAGCCTGGGGACCGAAACACAATAATAGTGTGATGAGGCCCAAGAGGAAGAAGACCAGGCCGCGGGCGGTCTTCAGGCCGCGGAACGAACGCCGCAGCGCGCCGCGAAGCCGAAATCGAAGCAGCATTGCTAAAGCGGGGTCCATGGTTAGTCGCTCCGGCGCTGGGTAGGGGGATCGATCGCGCGAAAGAACACTTCTTCGAGCGAAGCCTGGTCGCCGGCGCGGGAATAAAAATCGCGGGCTTCGTCCACGCGGCCGAAGAAGAGCCGTTTGCCGCGGTGCAGAATCAACAGGTGCGTGCAGATGTCCTCGACCAGCGCCAGCAAATGCGAACTGACCACGAGGGCGCCGCCGTCGCGGGCGCGGCGGACGATCGACTCTTTTGCCGTGCGGATGCCGGGGGGATCGAGGCCCGTCAGCGGCTCATCGAAGAGGATCACGTCCGGATCGTGCAGGTAGGCGCAGGCGATGGCCACCTTTTGCCTCATCCCGCGGGAAAGCTCTTGTGCCGAAGCGTTGCGTTTCTCCTGCAACTCGAAGAGCCGCAGCAACTCGCCGGCCTTGGCGGCGAAATCGGCCACGCGGTAGGCGGCGGCCACGAACTCGAGGTGCTCCCAGACGGTGAGCGATTCGAACAGCTTGGGGTCGTCTGGCACGTAGGCCATCCGTTGCTTGGCGGCCACCGGATCGGAGACGATGTTGTGCCCGGCGACGATCAGGCTGCCGAGAGTGGGTGGAATGATCCCTGCCACGGCCCGCAAAGTGGTCGTCTTGCCCGCGCCGTTGGGGCCGACCAAGCCCAGGATTTCGCCTGGGCCGACGTGGAAATTCAAGCCCGCCACGGCTACGGTTTCGCGGTAGGTTTTGTGGAAATCGACGACGTTGATCAAGATAGGCAACCCCCTTTTCTTGCGGATTGGCGGATACACCGCCAGCTTTGAAAGATCCATTGTCACGGAAGCAGCATCGGAAAGCAAGCGGGACGGGCGGCGAAAAGCCAAGCCCCGGTCTCTCTTCCAGAGGTCGAGGGGATTCCAATCAATGTTCGTGCTTGATGGATTCCACGATGGCGATGCGAATCTCCTGCTCGAAGCTGCTCGCTTGCCGCTTGGGGTCTTGCTCGTGCAGTCCCTCCCACTGAAAAGCCGCATCGATGCCTTGTTGGATCGCCTGGCGAAATCGCGGGCTTTCGGCGATTGCCAGGGCGATATCGTCCACATCCCGCAGATCGCCGATTACGCCATCCAGCCAATGTGAAGGTCTCATCTGAAATCTCCTCGAGAAAAGAAAGGACTCAGGACAACAGCATCCATTTAATAGCACTATTGTTCAAGAAAAGCAAGTTTCCCCCCTGATTTTCAGAGGTTTAGCCATTTTTACGCCCGTTATCTCAACAGGGCTGTTTTGTGGTCTCCGGTGAATCTGTTTCCGCACACGGTTGTCACAATCGTATTGCACAGAAATATATCATGAACACGCACAAGCAGAAAAACCGAGGGAAGAGCGAGACGGACGCCGGGACCGGCAAGGCGGCGATGCCGAAGGCTCCCTCCCCGTTTGCATCGGACGATAAGCTCCTCGAGGCGGCGGTTCAGGTGTTTCATTTTCGCCGCGAATATATCGACTCGCAAGCGAACCGCGAATCCTCGAAAAAGAATTGCAAAAGCTTTACCGGCTGGCAAAAGCATGGACGGATTATTGGCACAAGGCGTTCGCGTTGACGCTGAAGCGCAACGTGTCGGGGCCGATTTCGATGCAGGATTTTTCGACCGCCATCGAGATGGAAACCGCCAACCGTTGGAATGCGGAAGGGCGAAACCAAATCGGATTCAGCAATTGCAGGAAAGAATTCTAATCTGCCTCGACAGGGTGGAACCCCATCCGGCCGACAAATATTGCATGACAGGTTGGAAACCTGTCCTACTTTCCCGCCATATCGGCGAAGAGCGCATCGACAAAAGAATCGGGTTCGAAGAGGGCGAGATCTTCGGCTTTTTCGCCGACGCCGACATATTTCACCGGCAATCCGACCTGTTTGCGGATGGCGATGACCACACCGCCCTTGGCGGTGCCGTCAAGTTTCGCCAAAATCAAGCCCGTGCAATTGACGGCCTCGGTGAAATGCTTGGCCTGGCTGATGCCGTTCTGGCCGGTCGTGGCGTCGAGCACCAAGAGCACTTCGTGGGGCGCGGCGGGAATTTGCTTGCCCAGCACGCGGTGAATTTTCGTGAGTTGCTGCATCAATCCCTGCTGCGTTTGCAGGCGGCCGGCGGTGTCGATGATGCAAATCTCCGCGCCGGACTCCAACGCCCTGGCGACCGCGCGATGGGCGACGCTTGCCGGGTCGCTGCCTGACGGACCGGTGACGATCTCCGCGCCCAACCGGCCGGCCCAAATGGTGAGTTGCTCGACAGCCGCGGCGCGGAAGGTGTCGGCAGCTCCCAAGACCACTTTCTTGCCGTCCGCGATGAACATCTGCGAGAGCTTGGCGATGCTTGTGGTTTTGCCACAGCCGTTCACACCGGCCACCATGATGACCGTCGGGCCGGTCTCGGCGAAACGAATCGGCGCGGAAGGCTGAGCGAGCAGGAACTTCAATTTTTCCTTAAGAAACGTTAGAATCTGCGCTTCTTCAACGACCCGGCTGAAAAAGCTCTTGCGAATTTCTTCGGTCAATTCCTTCGACGCCTCGACGCCCATATCGGTGCGGACGAGTGCCTCGAACCACGCCTCCAAAAAGCCCTCATCCACCAAGCGGCCTTGCCCCTTGAAGATATCGCGGATGTCGGTGTTCAACAGTTGGGCCGTCTTTTTCAAGCCCTGTTTGAATTTTTCGAATAAGCCCATGATGGAAGGATGGTAATTCCCGCCTGCCGGGCGGGACGGTGTGGAATCGGTTCCCGGCAAGTCCCG
Source organism: Pirellulales bacterium (assembly GCA_963713065.1). GTDB lineage: Bacteria > Planctomycetota > Planctomycetia > Pirellulales > Thermoguttaceae > JADLEL01. The sequence goes on from CAVQKP010000006.1 coordinate 177,735, forward strand.
CCCGGCAGGCGGGACCTACTGACTTATTTCTTTTCTTTCGAACGCATTAATTTATCCAAAATGCCGTTCACGAATTGCGCCGATTGGTCGCTGCCGAATCGCTTGGCCAGTTCGACGGCTTCATCAATGGAGACTTTTTCCGGCGTGTCGGTGTGCAAAATTTCGTAAGCCCCCAATCGCAAAATATTCCGGTCGGTGGCCGCCATCCGCTTGAGCGACCAATTCTCCGCGACTTGCTCGATCCGCGCGTCCATGTCGGGTCGATTCCGACGCACGCCCGCCACCAACCCCCGGGCGAACTCGATCAGGTCGTCCTTCCGCAATCGGCGGACGACGAGCGCGTCGGCCTCGGCCGGATTGACCCGTGGATTCAGATCATCCTGATACAGGACCTGGAACGCAACCTGGCGGGCTTTGCTGCGGCGAGTCATCGATGACAAAGTTCGAATTAGGAAGGATGAAGGAGGAATGTCGCTCGCGTGTTGGCAAGTCTTCTTTTAAGGAGTGCGGAGTCATCGACGACCAGCCATCGACGGCCGACGATCAATAATCTTCATCGTCGTCGTCAACGTAAGTGGTGCCCAGGACATCCCGTAATTGAGCCATCAAATCGGCCATCTCGAGTGCCGCTTCCGCGCAATCGACACCCTTGTTGCCGAGGTGGGCGTTGGCCGCGTCCTTGCCGGTGGTCGATTCGTATCCGCCCGATCGTGCCACCGCCTGCTCGAGCGTGTCGCAGGTTAAAATGCCGAACAAGACCGGCGTCTGGTGCGTCACCGCAATTCGGGCCAGCAATCGGCTTACTGCGTGATTAATGTACTGATCGTGCGTGGTCTCGCCGCGAACGACGGCGCCCAGACAGATCACTGCCTCGTACTCCAGCGATTCGCACAACGTGCCGGCGACCAGCGGAATCTCGAATGCGCCGGGCACCCAAACGACGTCGATATTTTCCTCCGGCACCCCGCGATCCGCAAGGGTTTTCGTTGCGCCATTCAAGAGCCGCGTCGTCACCGATTCGTTGAATCGCGACACGACGATCCCAAAACGGCCAATCGACGGCGATGGATTGCCTCGATAAATGTTCATGGTCTTGGGCTTTGGGTCCAGGGTCTTGGGCTTTGGGTCTTGGGCTTTGGGTCTTGGTTTCCTCGCGCCAACGAAGTCCCAAGACGCAAGAGCATTCTTATTGCTTCAAATTCATGCTCATCAGAAACTCGGCGTTGGACTTGGTTTTTTGCAGCCGGGTGACCAGGAGTTCCATGGCGTCGGGCGGATTCATGTCGTTCAGCACGCGGCGGAGGATGCAAATCCGCCGGTATTCCTCGGGATCCAACAGCATTTCCTCGCGGCGGGTGCCGCTGTGGTTGATGTCGATCGCCGGCCAAATCCGCCGATCCACCAAGCGGCGGTCGAGCGAAATCTCGAGGTTGCCCGTCCCCTTGAACTCCTCGAAGATCACCTCGTCCATGCGGCTGCCGGTATCGACGAGCGCGGTGGCGATGATTGTCAGCGAGCCGCCTTCCTCGACCTTGCGGGCGGAACCGAAGAACTTTTTCGGCCGAGTGAGCGCATTGGCATCGACGCCGCCGGAGAGAATTTTTCCCGAGGTCGGGCATTCGGCGTTCCACGCCCGGGCGTAGCGCGTGATCGAATCGAGGAAGATCAGCACGTCGCGGCCGTATTCGACCATCCGCTTGGCTTTTTCCAGCACCATTTCGCCCACTTGGATATGCCGTGCGGAGTCCTCGTCGAAGGTGGAACTAATGACCTCGCAATTCGGTCCCTTGACCTGCCGTTCCATATCGGTGACTTCTTCCGGCCGCTCGTCGATCAACAGCATGAAGACGTAAAGGTCGGGATAGTTCACCAAGGCCGCCTTGGCCATTTTCTGCATGAGAATCGTTTTGCCGGCCCGCGGCGGACTGACGATCAAGCCGCGCTGCCCGAAACCGATGGGCACGATCATATCGACCACCCGCATTTCGATTTCATCGGGGGTGGTCTCCATGCGGATCCGCGTATCGGGATGCAAGGGAGTGAGATTATCGAAGGAAATTTTCGCCGAAAGCGCGTTGGGATCCTCGAAATTGATCGCCTCGACGCGAAGCAAGGCGAAGTAGCGCTCGTTTTCCTTGGGCGGACGGATTTGTCCCGTCACCCAGGCGCCCGTCCGCAAACCGAAACGGCGGATCTGGCTCGGGGAGACGTAAATGTCGTCCGGGCAGGAGAGGTAGTGGTAATCGGGGCTGCGGAGGAAGCCGAAGCCGTCGGGCAGGATCTCCAGGGTTCCCTCGCCGAACATAAGGCCGTTGAGTTTCACCCGCTCCTTGAGGATGCGGAAAATCAAATCCTGCTTCTTGATTCCCGCAATATCGGTAAGATTTTCGCGGCGGGCTTCCTCGATCAGTTCGGCCATCGACATCTTCTGCAGTTGAACGATGTTCGTGTCGTTCGATTGCCGGATTTGTTCGATATTCTTGCGGATGTCCTTGCCGGCGTCCATTTCCTTGGCAAGTTCCTCGGCGATCGACAGTGGATCGTCCTCGTCGTCGAGATGGTACACCGGGCCTTCCTCGCGGGGGCGGGATTCATAGCGATGCTGGCCGAAAAACCGCGCCGATCGGTAGAGCGGCCGCGGTTCATGCTCGCGCGAAGCCGCGGCTTCGACGGTTTTTTCCGCTTCGGCGCCGTGACCATCGCCCGGCTCGGATTCGAAAGGATCGACCCGCTCGGCGGTGGTTTTTTTGAGTTCATTTTCAGATTTTTCGATGAATTCATTTTCGAATTCATTATCGGATTGTCGTTCAAGGGTCATAATTAGCTCACTCCTGATAGGGAAAGGTTGCCAGAGCACGGAAGGCGCCGGCGGCGGGGGAAAACACGGGCGGGATTATTTCATATTACTTGACATGGGGAACAGCGTATGCAGGCGGGAATCAGCGGAGGAGGGTCGGCAGGCAGCGCTCGATTTGCGAGCGGGTTTGCTCCGTAGAACCGGAGTTGTCTAATACCACATCGGCTCGGCGGCGTTTGAAATCCAACGATTCCTGAGCGTCCTCACGCGCGTTAAAGTCCTCCTCCTTCCAACCCCGGGCCAACGCTCGGGCCAATCGAATTGTACGCGGCGCATCGATATAAACCAACTTATCGCACCATTCGTCCCAACCGGCTTCCAGCAAAACGGGGGCATCGAGCACAACCGCCGGAACACCCGACGCGGCCCACTGGTTCGCTTCCAGCATCAACCGCAGAGCGATTTCGGGATGCGTCAAATGCTCTAAAAACGCTCGTTCGCGGATACCGGTTTCGTCCGCCGCGAAAACCATTTTCGCCAACCGGCCGCGGTCGATCTGGCCATCGGCGCTAATGATTATCTCGCCCCAACGATTTCGGGCAGCCGCAAGGACATGCGGCATTCGCAGCACTTCGTGGCCCACCCGATCGGCATCCAACACACCCAAACCATGGTCCGCAAAAATCGTGGAAACCAAGCTTTTGCCGCTCGCCACGCCGCCCAATAGCCCAATTGTGCGAAGCAGGGCAAAGGGCAAAGGATGCGTGGTTTGGGGCGAGGAAGGCATTTTGAAATCCTCGTTCCCACACTCCAGCCTGGGAACGCAATAGGTGAGGTCCGGAAGACTAAACACATGAGTAATACTATGACATTTGTAAGCATTTCAGCGACACTTATGCGGCACTAAAATTCTTTTCCAGCCGGAGCGTGGGGGCAAGTCGTTTCGAGTGACAATACCGCGTTAAATTTCGAACTTTTCGGCGTCGGCCCAGTTGGGACCGGCTTTCAAGTCCACCTTCAAGGGTACATTCAAAGTTCGGACGCCAACCATTTCCTCGCGGACAAGGTTGGCTAAAGCGGAAAGGCGCGAGGCGGGAACTTCGAAGATCAGCTCATCGTGGATCTGAAGCAGCATCCGGGCGGGGAAATCCTTCTTCCTGCAGAGACGGCGGTGAATGGCAATCATAGCCAGCTTAATCAGGTCGGCAGCCGAACCCTGAATGACGGTGTTGATGGCCGTTCGTTCGGCGAGGTTCCGCTGCCGGCCGGCATGTTCGCGGATTCCTTCAATCGCGCGCCGTCTGCCGAGGATAGTTTTAACATACCCATTTTGACGGCATTCCGCTAGTACCTGATCCATAAATTTTTCAATGCCGGGATAGCTGGCGAAATAGTCATCGATAAATTTTTGTGCCGCTTCCTGTTCGATCCCCAGTGATTTCGCCAGACCAAAGGCACTTTGGCCGTAAATTACCCCGAAATTGACTGCTTTAGCATCCCGTCGCATGGAGGGTTCCACATCTTTTAGCGGGACGTGATTGACTTGGCTTGCCACCCGAGCGTGGATGTCTTCATCCCGAGCAAATGCCTCGGCAAGCTGCTGGTCGCCGGAAAAATGGGCCAAAACACGGAGCTCAATCTGAGAGTAATCGGCTGCCAGAAGCAGCCACCCCTCCTCGCCGGGGATAAACGCCGAGCGGATCTCTCGCCCTTCTTCTGTACGTACCGGAATGTTCTGCAGGTTCGGATCACTGGAACTTAATCTGCCGGTAGCCGCCACGACCTGATTGAAGGAAGCATGGATTCGGCCCGTCTGGGGGTGGATCATCATCGGCAAGGCATCGACATAGGTGCTTTTGAGCTTGGCATACTGGCGGTACTCGACAAGTTTGGCAGGCAGCGGATGCAAAGGCGCCAGTTCTTCGAGCACTTCGGCATCGGTGCTAGGGCCGGTTTTGGGGGTCTTTTTGAGCACGGGCAATTTCAATTCCGTGAAAAGAATTTCCTGCAATTGTTTCGGCGAGGCAATGTTGAACGGTCGGCCCGCCAGAGAGTGGATTTCCCGCTCGAGCGTTTCCAGCCGCCGGCCGAACTCGCCGCTTAGTTCGGCGAGGCGCGCGGAATTTATCTTGATGCCGTTGTATTCGAGTTCGACCAGCACGTCGATTAAAGGCAATTCGACCTGAGTGAATAAATCGGTCAGTTCGGATTTTTCGAGTTTTTCCGCGAGGATTGGCCGCAGCCAGAGCGGAACGATGGCGTCTTCAGCGGCGTAATCGGCGATTTGCCGCAGTGGCACCTCGTCCATGCGTTTCTGCTGTTTGCCGCTGCCGATCAACTCGGAAATTTTGATCGTCGCATGGCCGAGGTAAGACAGGGCCAGATCGTCGAGGCTGTGGCCGCGGCGGCCGGCGTCGAGCAGATAGTCGGCGATCATCGAATCGAAAGCCGTGCCCTTCAGATCCACGCCGGCGGACCGGAGCACGAGAATATCGTATTTCAGATTCTGGCCGATTTTTTCGATGGCCGGATTTTCGAGAATCGGCCGCAAAGCGGCGAGCGTTTCCCGCAACTCCAAGTGCTGCTCGCCTTCCGGCCCGCGCACCGCCAGATACCACGCCTCACGATTGTTCCAAGCGAAGGAAAATCCCACCGGATCGGCAAAACGGGGCCGGATGTCGGTGGTTTCGGTATCGAACGAAAAGCTCTTTTGTTCGCTCAGCCGGAGGAGGAAATCCTGGAATAATTCCGGCGTGTTGATGAGATGGTATGTTGGTGCGGGTAGCGGATGCTCTTCCGATTCTCCCCTCTCCCTTTGGGCGAGGGGCCGGGAGTGAGGGTCGTGAGGCACTGGAATTTCAGACGGGTTGGAAACTTGTCCCAGGTTCGATGGCGAAAACAATGAATTGCAGAGCGACTCGACTTTTTGCGTCAAGCCGCGGAAGCCGAAATCACGGAAAAGGGAGACGGACGCCGCACGGTTGACGCGGCCCGCCCGGCTGCCGTTCCAGTCGATTTCCAGCGGGACGTTGTTTCTCAATCGCACCAATTCGCGGCTCAATAACGCTTGTTCGCGGTACGTCGCCAAATTTTCCCGGAGTTTCGCGCCTTTGACTTCCGCGGCGTGGGCGAGCGTTTCATCGAGCGTGCCGAACTGATCGAGCAATTGCCGGGCGGTCTTCGGGCCGACCATTGGCACGCCCGGCACGTTATCGACCGCATCGCCGACCAACGCCTGGTAATCGATCACCTGCTCGGGCGCAATCCCCCAATCATCCTTCAATTTCTCGCGGTCGATGAACTCGTTTTTGCGGATGTTATAGACTTTGACGCGGTCGGTGATGAGTTGCCGGCAATCCTTGTCGGAAGTCACCAACACGCACTCGCCGCCGAGTTCTTCGACCATCCGCGCCACGGTGGCCATCACGTCGTCGGCCTCGAACGATTCGCGATCGAGGGCGGGAATGCCCAGCACTGAAAGGACGCGGCGAACGGAGGCGATTTGCGGCACCAGATCGGCGTCCATTTCGGGCCGCTGGATTTTGTATCGGTCGAACATCGCGTGCCGAAAGGTCTTGCCGGGCAGATCGAAAGCACAAAACAGATAATCGGGCCGCTTGTCCTCGAGCAGATAGAACAGGTCCCGCGCAAAGCCGAACACGGCCCCCACCGGCTCGCCCCGCGGACTGCTCATCTCCGGCAAGGCATGAAAAACTTGATGAATGAGCGAGTGGCCGTCGATCACCCAAACGGTTTGTCCGGCGAGGGGAAAGGAAAAAGGGGCGAGGGAGGAAGGAGGTTCGTTGGTCGGACAATCAACTAAAGCATCTCGTGTGATCTTGGGGGTGCAAGGATCCTGGAATTGAGCAAGTTCATTTATCTTCGGTGACGAATCCTCCTGATTACCATCGAGATCAAAGCCCGGCAACGACTTTTGACGAAGAGGCTCAGTCATCTTTGTTATGCATCCTGCGAGATATCGGGAAAGTTTTCGTTGATCATGTGGAGCGTCAATTTCAGCCGCTCGAAATTCTTCAAGCGGTGGTATTTTTCGAGCATTTCCTGACCAAGCATGATCAGCACTGGGGGGGAAAAATCGGATGCTTGGAAAAATATCTCCTGTCACTGCCAAGTGGAATTTTAGCACAATCGGGGGAGATGGCCAACGATCCTGCTCTTGAGAGGGGGAGTCGTTTTCACGAGGGAAAACCAGTTTTTTTCGGATTATAACGCTATCGCAGCAAAAAAGGCATTGTATGATTGAGCGTGGATTGTTAACGCCTGGCGAGATGGGAGAGGCTGGGCAATCTATTTCGTTGACACCCCCTTTATGTCCGATTAAAATCGAATTTAGGCACTCTCCGCGGAGAATCGTTCATCCGTGGAGCGGAGCAATATTCACTAAGCAAACAAAGGGCCGCATTCCGGCCCTTAAGCCTTTAGGAGCTAATTTCTTATGGCACGGGAAAACCAAGGTCTTCAGATAGCGTTGATTATATTCGTGATGCTTGCCGTGATTCTCGGCGCGACGACATGGTATTTCTACCAAAAATCCACGGAGACGGCGGAGAAGCTGAAAACCGAAACCAAAGCGAAAGAAGAAGCAGTTCTCGCCGCGGACAGAGCCAACGAGGACTCGAAGGAGTTCAGCAAGCTGATATCCGGCCCGGGCGCTTCGGGGAAGTTCGACGACGCGCAAGCAAGCCGACCAGGACATGAAGGATTACGGCGCGACCTTGAAGCCCGAAGAGTTGTCCTATCATCCGCTGGTGGTCAAGTTGGGCCGCATAAAAGCGGATTTGGAAGAACAACTCAAAAAGAAAAACGAAGAGATCGCCAAGTGGGACGTGAAATACAAGTTCCGTGAGGCGAGCAAGGACCCGCAGATCAAGGACTTCCGCGAGGGAGCCGACAAGGCGGCCCAGGAACTCGCCGCCGCCAAGCAGAATTTCGACGCCCGCCGCGCGGACGTCGAAAAACTCGCGGCCGACACTCAAGCCAAGCTGTCGTCAGTGCGGAAAGACTTGACGACGGAAATCGAAAAGCAAAAAGAAGACCTCGAAAAACTCAAGAAATCGCTCGCCACCACGCAAACGTCCCTCGAGCAGAAAACCACGGTGATCGATGACTTGAAGCGCACCATCGTCGATGTTCCCGACGGCGAGATCCGCTGGGTCAACCAGCGGACGGGCCTGGTCTGGATCAACGTCGGCCGCGCCGACGGCTTGCAGCCGCTGATGACCTTCTCCGTCTTTCCCGCCGACATCAGCGATCTGAGCAAGGGCGCGCGGAAGGGCACCATCGAAGTCACCCAGATTCTCGGCGACCACATGGCCGAGGCGCGGATCACCGAGGACACGATCACCGATCCGCTGATGCCCGGCGACAAGATCGACACCGCGCTGTGGAATCCGGGCGAGCAATTGCACTTCGCTTTGGCCGGGATGATGGACGTCAACGGCGACGGCCGCAACGACCTGGATCTGGTTAAAAACCTGATCGCCATGAACAACGGCGTGGTGGACAGCTATGAAGACGATAAAGGCCAAGTCCACGGTCTGAGCGAAATGTCGATCAACACCCGATATTTGGTGCAGGGGGGCGAACCAAAGAAAGAAGCGAAATTGGCCGCGGTCGCCTCCGGACTGGCGGCGATGAAGGGCAAAGCCAAGGAGCTTGGCGTGCAAACGATATCGCTTCAAGATCTTTTGCAGCGAATGGGATATAAAGCCCCGGTGAGCACACGAGCTACCGGCAGCGAAACTCCCAACACGAACCCCTCCCGCCCCAAGGCGGGCAGCACCGAACAGCGCACGAAATCCACCGACGTCTTTCAACCCCGGCAGCCGGCGAGTGGAGCTTATTGAAAGGAAGGGTTTGAACTGAAGGTCGAAACGCGCGGCGGCACGCGCGAACGACCACCTGAACTCTAATCTCTCACTCCGGTTTCCGCGTTGAGATTCCATTGCGGCAAGTCGATGGTGGGGGGATCGGCGACAAGGGAAGCGCCGCGGTGGGTTTGTCTTCTTCGAAGAAGCCGCTTTTCGCGCTTTTCGATTCGCTCATCGAATCCGGTGCGGTTTCGGCAAAGAGCCGCTCGCACAAGCCGCGCAATTCTGCGCATGAGGGCGCATCTCCACGGTCAAGCGGCCGATTTCGAAGGACTCCGGCCTGAGAAACAAACCGGCGGGAGCGGCTAGTTTTTGCGATTGCGCCAAACGCCACAGCAACCGGCGCTGCGACCATTTCAGGTGATGCGCGCGGCAGAGTTCGATGAATAATCCGCGCGGACTGGCGGCCATCCGCCGCCGCCATTGCCGATGCACGATCATCGCGATCAACGTCAGCAACACCAGACTTGCCGCAAAAATCATCGATCCCAGCCACGCATAGTCCCATTCCTCGTTATTTGTCGCTCGAAAAGCCTGCATCACCTTGCGAGTTCGATCGCCGGCAGCGAAGAAAATCAGCGTTTTGAATTCGGCAACCATGCTGTAGGGACGATGTTGGTCTTGGGTCTTGAATCTTCGATTCAGGTGATTTTTCAATGCTGGTTTGCAGGGCCGCAAGCGGCCAATTCACACTTCAAACTTCATCCTTCCAATTTCCTGCCGCGGGTACTGTTCCAGGCATCTGCGCGGCCTCGCGAACCAGGGGGCTGCTATCTTGCAGCGTTTCCTCCAAAGCGCGGCGGGCGGCGGACGATCGGCATCCGGCCAAGGCCTGCGCGGCCTGGGAGCGCACGTCGGGATCGGCGTCGCGCAAAATATCCAGGATCAAGGGTTCGACGCGATCGGAGAGATCGAGCACGGCGGCGATCCGAAGTCCGCGAATCCGCCGGGAGCGGACCGCGGAGAGCAATTCCTCCCGCAGCAAAGGAAGCGTTTGCGGATCGACCTTCTTCACCAAAACGCCCGTCGTTCGCTGAACCTCCTCATCGAGCATATCGAATGAGTTGACGAACCGAGGGAATGAATATTCGGCCAGGCATTGTTGGGCGGCACGGCGGACGGCGAGGTGCGGGCTGTCCGTAAAATTCACCAGGCGCGGCAGAATGCCGGGGATCGCCCGCTGGCGGATATGCTCGAGGATGTTCGCCTGTACTTGCGGATCGGGATCGCCAAGCGCGCTCAGCGCGAGGGCGTTGGCATCGGCCCCGTTGAAGTCGGCCAGCGCATGCGCGGCTTCGCGGCGGCCAGCCGGTTTGCCGTTGAGCAGGAGATGCTTGATTGTGGAGAAGGCCTGGTTCCGCGGGATGCCCGCCGTCATCACCAATTGCACGGCGCCGACCTGCGCGGCATTGTCGAGATAATCGATAATTCCTCCTCCGATCTTGAGCCACGCCAGATTCTCGATGCGTTTCAGGTTTTGCCGCACCGCGGGTGAAAACTCCAAACCGAGATGCCGCAGCATATAGCGGACGAATTTCGGATCGCAGCGATTGGAAATGACATTGAGCACGGCGGAAGGCGGATGCGGATCGTCGAGATAACTCAGCAGCAACCGCATCACGCCGCCCTGCTCACTCTTCGAAAACACATCGATCGTGATCAAGAAACCGAAGATGATGCGGGCTGCGCAGAATCTGGTTCAAAACGGCGTTTTTGCTGTCGGCCAACAGCAAAAAGGCCTCGACGACTTCCCGCCGCTTGTGGCGGCCGAAACGTTGCACCGCATGTTCCAGGCTTGCCATCACGTGCCGCCGGCGCCATCCCAGGTCGCGATGATCGCCGCGGTCGCAGGGACGTTCCAACTCGGCGCAAAGCTTGACAACCAACTGCAATAATGTCTCCGCCGCCATTTCGGCTTTGTCCGGCGAACCCTTTTCCATCGCGGCCAAAAGCGCGGGGATGACTTCATAATCTTCGAACATCACCGCCGCACGGCACGCATTCAGGCACAGCGACTCGTCCGTGTCGAGCAGCGCGGCGCGGAGCACACCGGTCAACCGCTCGGCATTTTGCCGAATGAGCGTTTTCCAGCGGTGCGGGAGATCGGAAATCCGGGAGAGTATTTCACGTTGTCCATCAGGCTCATGGCGATGAAGCAAAGCCGCCAACGCCCCCTCCTGGATCGCTGAGCGAGGGGAATTGAGCGCAGGCAGCAACACACGGACCGCTGTTTTGTTGTCCGTTTTCGCCAAAACATTAAAGGTCGTCGCTAAATCCGAAACCACGCCGGCCCTCCTGCAAAGATTAAACTGTATTTCAGGAATCGGCGTCAAAGAAAGAAAACTTCATAGCTTACACATATCTCGACCGATATTTCCCAATATCCCCATATTCACATACAAAGGGACATTTACGCCTGGGGTTGGAGACACATATTACTATCACCATATCCTACGGCATCGAAACTCTACCACTTTCGTTATGGATTGATGTAAAATGAGACACTCGTAGCGAATTTTCGCTAATCCAGTAATCGAGGAAAAAACATGTCCCAGTCAATTTCGGCCCCCAGAGTCTTCGAGCGGGAATTTTTAGGCGTGCGTGCGCGGCTGATCGAGTTGGGTGCATCGTTGGACAGCATCGGACGCGCTTCGGGATTCACCAGCGGCGATCCGCGGAGTGAAAAAATCCGCCAGGCCATCGAAGTCTTGCTCGGCAACGCCGCTAATAAAGCCGAGCAGATTCAAATGCTGTTCTCGTTGCCCTATGATGAGCATTGGCTGAAATGATTGTCCAGTACGCCGCAGCCTGTGAAGCAACCGGCCCGGCATCCCTGTTTCATCCTTCATCCCCACATAATCATGTACTTCTTCGAACCTCACATCCACATCGCGTCGCGGACAACCGACGATCTCGAACGCATGGCCCGCTCGGGCTGTGTGGCGGTCGGCGAGCCGGCGTTTTGGATGGGCTACGACCGGACCAGCGCCGGCAGCTTCTACGATTACTTCCGCCAACTGACCGAATGGGAGCCGAAGCGGACTGCCAACTACGGCATTCGCCATTACTGCTGGGTCGGCGTCAACGCCAAAGAGGCCGAGAACACGGCCTTCGCCAAGGAAGTGATTGCCCTGCTGCCCGAGTTCCTGGACAAGCCCGAGGTGCTGGGCGTGGGCGAGATCGGTCTGCACAAATGCACGAAGAACGAAGTCGCCACGCTGTCGGCGCTGATCGAATTGGCGCTGGAGCGGGACGAGCAGATGCTCTTCCACACGCCGCATTTGGAGGACAAATACAAGGGGACGCGGATGATTCTCGATATGCTGCGCGCCGACGCCCGCGCCGATCGCAGCCGCGTGTGCATCGATCATTGCGAGGAACATACGATCCGGATGGCGCTCGACGAAGGCTATTGGGCGGGCATCACGCTCTACCCGCTCACCAAGGCCACGCCCGAACGCGCCGCGGATATGGTGGAAATGTACGGCGCGGAACGCATCCTGGTCAGTTCCTCGGCCGATTGGGGGCCTTCCGATCCGCTGGCCGTGACGGCTTTCATTCGCGCTCTGCGCCGCCGCGGACATGCCGATTCGTTCATCCGGCGGATCGTGTATGACAATCCGTTGAATTTCTTCAACCAAAGCCGCGGCTTCACCTTCACGCCGCCGGCGTAATGATCGTCGTGATCTTCGCTTTCTTCACCGGCTGCGTCATATCCAATCCTAAGCGGATGGGCACGAGATGGTCGGGCGTGTCTTCCTTGATTCTGCGGATCGATGCTGATTTCGCCGCCTTCCACGACGATTTCCACTTGCACCGCGTCCGCGCCTGCGCCGATTTGCAACCGGTCGGGGCCGAGTCGCTTCCATTTTTCGAGCGTGATGAGCGCCGTGCCGAAATTTTCCGGGCGGCTGAATTCCACCTCGTCGGCCACGGTCAATTTGCCCGCCCCCTCCCGCGAGAAGACGAACGTGCGCGTCAGTTTCTCGAGCGTTTTGACCGGATAAGCCGAGGCGATATCCAAGACCAACGTGTCGGCGGCAGCGGTGAATTCGGTCTTCACGATTTTCGCCCGGGCTTTCGCGCCGGCCGCTTGCAACTGGTCCGCCACGCGCGGCACGGAGTGGCCGAAGGAACTCAACAGCTTATGCTCGTAACGCCGTTTGCTGAAAGTGGTCGAGTCATAAACTACCGGCCCGGGATCGACGATCGGCGTCGAATTACCCAGTGCGACAACGAACGAACCGACGTCGTTGTGGTTGTGCTGTTCGGCGTTATGGCCCCCTTTGATGCGCCGCGCCAAGCCATGAATGCCGGCTGCTTTCGGCCGGCAGATGAGCACGCCTCCGTCGGAAAACCAATCGCGAAGATTCCAGTCGGGCGTCTTTTTCGACAGATCCGCTGAAGACAGCGAATTCGGAAAAGCATACAAACCGATTTTGAACAAGGCATTTTCCGCTTCCACGCACTTGGACTGCACGGCCTCCGTCGGCAGCGCGTATTCCGCCAAGCCCCAGCCGTATCGCCGATTGAGATAGCTCATCAGCAGATAATCGGGATGCGGCCCGACGTCGCAATCGGCGAAGGCGGGAAAGACGCCCGGCAGGATTTCGATCCGCCGCGCGAAACGTGCGATCGGCTCGATCCGTTCCTGCGACAGCCAATCGACCTTGCCGCCGGTCGCCTGCTTGATCGTCTCCGCAAGCATCACGTAATGGCCGAAGCCGTAACCCCAATAGCCGACGCCTTCCGAACAATAACCGTCGGGTGGGAAACCGTTTAGAAACGCCTCGATGTATTTCTCGGCTCCCGCGACGAAAAACGCGCGCCGTTCGCGCGAGTCGATGGATGCCAAGGCCGAGCCGATTGCACCGGCCAGATCGACTGCACAATGATTCCCCCGCGCATTGAAAGAGCGGATGTATGGCTTGCCTCGCGTCATCATGCCGGTGAACGGCGTAAAGATTCGCCGCTCCAATTCATCGGCCAAGAGCTTCCTGACGTCCGGCGCGAGTTTCTCGCCGAGCCAATAATCCGCCGTGGCGAGTTGCCACGCCGAATAGGAAGTGGCGAGGTCGATATCCTGCATTTCGCCCTTGAAGACTTTCAGGCCGACGTCATGCGCCGGATATTGCCACGATTTCTGCCGCGCAGAACATGCGAATCGCCGCTTCGATCGCCGGCAGATAGCGCGCCCCGGTTCTCGATGCATTCGGCCAGCACCAGCGCACGGAAGCGGTTGCGCTGGGCGAACATCACCGCCTGGCACGCATCGCGTTTGCCCGTCCGGGAGTAATCGAGATACAGATCGTCGGTCAACTCCGGCATCGGCGAGGCGGAAGCGGCCTCCGCCTGTTTTCTTATCTCGCCGACGGAATCGTTTTGTTTCGCCAATTCCTCCCAGGCCTTGCGGTCGGAAATCGGCACGCCCACGCCGCGAGCCTTCTCCGGCAGCAGATTTTCATAGAATGCTACCCGTGCGGGATCCGGCGGGCCGGAAGCCGCGAATAACGCGGCCGTTCCACCAAGAAGCGTCAACGCAACACAAGCCGTTGTTAACCGAAGGTTCATGCTCTCTTCTCCCGATTTCGCACACTGCAGGTCCCGCCTGTCGGTCGGGAGTTTTTAGTTTGAATCCCAATGCCACGACCGGTACACAACGTTCGTCATGTCCCGCCCGGCAGGCGAGACCTACTTTTCATCGCATCGTGATGCCGAAATGTTTCATGACGATATCGAAAACATCGGTATCGGCGAGATTTTTCTGCGGGAACAACGTCGGCTCGGACGCCAAGAGCACCGTGCGCTGCGAGTGCTCGACCGCCGGCGCCGTGCGATCCTTTCACCAGGTGCGCGTTGAGCGGGACGCTTTTCGTCGCGGGGTCGAAAAACAACTCGACCGGATCGTAGCCCGGCTTGCGGTGGATATCGACCGTGCGGGCGAATTGCGGGGCTTTCGCTTCGTCCAACCAATAATAATACGCTTGCCAACTGTGCGGTTTCGAGATCAAAATCACCTCGCCGCTGCGGGGATGATCGAGCGCGTAGCGGGCGCGCTCGCTGCCCACGAGCACTTCGGCGATGCCGCGCCGGCCGCGGAACAACTCGGTCACTTGACGGGCGATCGCTTCGTCGCCGCCCGCGATGAAAACGTGCGCGAACTGATGATCGGCCATGGCAAACGCGCGGCTCCGCTCGAAGTCGATCAACTCGCCGCCCGAGGCGGGATCTTCCTTCACCGCGAGCAAACCCGCTTCGCGCAGCACGCGGTTGGGAAACTCGACGTGATCGATCTTGCCGATGGCGTACTCGCCTGCGGCCAGCCAGAGCGGCACATCGAGGTAGGCGTCGTTCATCTGCTCGGCCAGGGAGCCGAGCACGCCGTCGAGTTCCTCGACGGCGGTGTCCGCGGCGGCGGAATCCGGGCCGGCGCGTTGTGCGGCGTAGTCGAGATGCGGCAGATAGATGTAGAAAAAGTCGGGATGCCACCGCCGCGCCGCGAAGACGGCCGAATCGGCGATCCAGCGGCTGCCCTGTACATTCGCGATCGGCCCCCAGTAATGCTGCAGCGGAAAATGGCCCAAGCCGTCGCGCAGTTCGCCGTAAAGCTCCAACGGCCGGGTGTAGCACCACAGCGATTCGCTGCCGTCGGGATTGTGGATCGGCGCGGGCGTGCAAACGTAGTCCGCCTCGCAGCCTTTGCCGTGCAGTGGAAACCACACCGCCGACGTCGGCCGGTTTTCGTGGTGCGAGAGCAAATCCCAAATCTGCGGCCGCTCGATGCAGTCGTTCGGCGCGGTCCACATTTCCACCTGCTTCTTCTCCCGCCAATAAATTCCGTTGGCGACGATGCCATGCTCCTGCGGAAGTTTGCCGGTGGTCATCGCGGCCTGCACCGAGCAAGTCACGCAAGGAAAGCCGGGGGTTAGCTCGGCGATTTCCCCGCCCGCCATCAACTGCCGCAAGTTCGGCATCACGGCGACGTCTTTTTCGCGTAAACCGGGAATCGAAAGTAAAATGAGAGGCTGGGACATTTTTTTTGAGTAGGTCCCGCCTGCCGGGCGGGACGCCGTGTGTATTGGTTAGACCAAGTCCCGCCCGGCAGACGGGACCTACTAAGACCCAAGCCCCAACTTCCGCCAAAACTCGATCGCCTTTCGCGCCGCTTCCGGCGCTTCATGGCTATGTCGGCTCAGTTCGACATAGACGCCGTTAGTATAACCCGACTCGGCGAGCGCATGCAACACGGGCGGGAAGTCGATTTCGCCCTCGCCGAACATCAAATGCTCGTGGACGCCCCGCCGCATGTCGTCCAGATGCACGTTCGCAAGCCGCGGCGCGGAGCGGCGAATCGTCTCGGTAATCGGCGTTTCGCCCTGGCATTGGAGGTGGCCGATATCGAGCGTCAAAAATAAATTCGGATGCGCGATGCGTTCCGCAAGCCGCTCGTAGGCCGCAGTCGAATCGATCAACATGCCCGGCTCCGGCTCGAAAGCGAGGGGGACGTCCATTTCCGCGGCGAAATCGAGTATCTCCGGCAACCGCGCGGTCAAACGCTCGAAGGCATCCTCGGGGCCAACACCGTCGCGGATCGCCCCCGACCAGATCGAAACGCAATCGCTGCCCAGGATCACTGCACATTGCAGAGCGTATTTGTAAAAGTCGATGCGCAGCCGCGGATCGGCGGAAATCAACGTCGGCTCGTGCTTGCAGCGGGGATCGAGCAGGTATCGCGCGCCGGTCTCGATGACCGACCGCATTTTGTACTTCTCGAGCAGTTCGCGCAACCGCTCGATTTGCTGCTGATGCCGTTCGTCCAAGGGCGAGAGCGCCCCGTGGTCGATGGTGATCGCCACGCCCCGATAGCCCAACTCGGCTAATATCTCGACCGTGTCGAACAAATCGTGATGCGCGAATCCATTGGTGTTGTAGCCGAGGAACATTTTCTGTCACCACACTGTAGGTCCCGCCTGCCGGGCGGGACTTTTCATGGCCGCTTCCGATATCACGTGCAACCGCCATGATTTGCTCTGTCCCGCCCGGCAGGCGGGACCTACTGAACCCTACGTCGGCGAAATTCTCCGGCTGATGAACATCGCCGGCAGCATGAGCAACAAAATGGCGGCGGCAAAATACGGACCGCGGATCACGAAGCAGGCCGAGGCATCGAGCATGATGAGCGACAGCACGGCATGGGCGACGGCCCTTTGCACCCAAGCGGAATCGGGCTTGGCGATCGCCGCGACGCAGCGCCAGCCGATCATCACGCCCATCAGCAGAATCAACAACAGCCAACCGCTCGGCTGGGCGCGGATGATCGGCAGGATGCGTTCGGAGTTCGACCAGGGCACGCAGGCGATCATCGCGATTCCCAGCATCATCACCGTGGTGGCGGCCGCGAGGATCGCCCGCTTGCTGCGCACCGCCTCGGTCCTGGAAAACCAGGTCACGCCGGCGATATACACTCCGATGCCGCCGGCGACGAGCCAATTTTCGGCGGCGAACGATCCTCCGGTCACGCTCATGCCCAAGAGCACGTTGAGCATGCGGCAGCCACCCATCGTCGCCGGGCCGAGCACCGTGGTTTTGAGCAGGCCGTTATAAAGCAGGATGCAGGCCAAAAGCAGGCTTGCCACGGCGCCGGGCAGGATTTTGCCGATTGCGAGCGCCGCCATCCAGCCGAACGCGGTTCCCGCGAGCAACAAAAATCCGCCGAATACGCAAGCGGCTCTCAGCGTGACGCGGCCGGAGGGCAAAGGGCGATGCGGCCGCTCGACGGCATCCAACTCCCGATCGACCACGTCGTTCAGCACCACGCCGCCGACGTAGAGCATGCTCGAAGCCGCCAGCAGCAAGGCCAGCGCCCACCAGTCGGACAGATCGGTGTCGCCCATCACGAAGAAGAAACCCATCGCCACGTCGGCCATCGCCGTGAAGATGTTCGGCAGCCGCATCAGTTGCAAAAATCCCACCAGGGGATTGTGATCCGCAGGCTCGATTTTTTCGAACTCTTCTTCAAGCATGGGTATTTTCCTTACGATTAGGGTCTGGGATTTTAGGTCTCAGGTCTTGGCCAAGCCCCGAGACCCAAGACCATTTCTTCCACAAACTTCTTCGCTTCCCTACCCGCGTCGTCCGGATTCTCGATGTACGGATAGAGTTCCACGGTGATCCAGCCGCGGTAGCCGCTTTTGCCAATCTCCCGAAAGACGGCGGGAAAGTCGATCGCGCCGCGGCCGGGTATCAGATGGGCGT
Organism: Pirellulales bacterium; assembly: GCA_963713065.1. Classification (GTDB taxonomy): domain Bacteria; phylum Planctomycetota; class Planctomycetia; order Pirellulales; family Thermoguttaceae; genus JADLEL01. Next base: position 195,678 of record CAVQKP010000006.1, read on the forward strand.
GTTTGCGCGTGGCGGCGATGTCTTCCAGGTGATAATGCTTTGTATGCGGCGCCATTCGGGCGATCCACTGCTCCGGCGCCTGATCGACGCAATATGCGTGGCCGATATCGAAATTCAAACCGATCCACGGCGAGCCGATGCGGCCGGCGAATTCGAGATACTGCTCGAACGTTTCGATCAAGAGCCCCGGCTCCGGCTCGATCAGCAGCATCACTTCCAACCGTTCGGCCAATTCCACGCAGGGCATGATCTCTTCGTAAAACACGGCGGCCGCCGCCGCCCACGATTGTCCTTCGGCAAGCGGCCCGCCCGGCTCGGTTTGGAGGGTGGCTGCGCCGAGTTCCTTGGCCAGTTGCAAGGCGCGTCGCGTGTGTTCGCGGCGGATCGCCCGATAGTGCGGGCAAGGCTCGATCCACGACGGATGCCAATAAGGCTGCCGCGGGTCGGCCACGGCGTTCATCATGAAGGCGTTGACGTTGGAAATTTGGAGCCGATGCTTCTCCAAACACTCCCGGATCGCCCGTTTCCGCTCCGGCAGCAAGCCCGCCGGCCAGGCGTGCGGCACGTCGGCCAGAAGCTCCAAGCCTTCAAAGCCCAAGCCGGCGATTCGCGCGATGGTTTCCTCGAGCGAATAGTTCAGGTACGCGTTGGAACTGTAGGCCAGGAGCATTTTTTCAGAGAGAAACGCTACGGAAAATTATGCTTTTGCATGAAATCCCATCACATGTTGTTTTTCCGCATCTTTTAGTGTTAATTCATTGATTTGTTCATAAAACAGGCCATTGAAATAATTGGCGTCAATCATATTACTCCTCCTAAACATGTGAATAATTCATCTCTTTGCATAATAGTTTACAATCATCTCACGCCAATTCTATCAACTCGTAAACCTTTCCCTTTTGCTTGATCCAATCCCGATCTCCGCGCTGGGCATGTTCGGCAATCTCGCGGAGAAGATCTACGGTTTCGGCTTCGAGGCAGGGTTCGCTGGGGTCGTCGGGCGGAATGACCATTTCCACTTCGACCTCGATCACAAAGCGGCCGCCGCGAATCAGTCGGGTTCGTTTGACGCGCTTTCCGGAAACTTGCATGTTTTCACCCATCGAAATAATGAACGGTTACCAATTTCGCCACATTGCTATGCGGAAGATAAGACCACACGGCCTTGATTTCGGTTCCATCGGGAAGCAACTCTCGAACTTCAACGGCCGGATTCGGCATTGCCTCGGGACGTTCTAATATCAAATGCGCCTCTTCAAGCCCCGTAACGACCTGCCATTCCAGAATCTGGCGTTCTTCGAGCCGTTCCAAGGCATGAAGACCGATTAAGTATCGATTCTCGGACTCCAGTCGGCTAATTATTTTAAGTAATTGCCCCATGTTTCGATCCAAGAGAGGCAGGTGATTCGGCATTCGATAGATTTTAGCCTACTTATTATAATCGAAGGAAGACATAATGAAAAGCAACATCAATCCTGATTCATTTTGCTCTCCCAGGAAGCCCTCCTGAGGTCATTCCGACATTGCCCTATAAGATCGAACCCAAGGGAATCGACCATTATTTCGTGGGATAGACCGCATGGCAGAGGAGTTTTCTCGCGAAAGTCCGGAATTCCCGCCCCTTCGGGAGGTTTGCAATGTCAGGAAGATAGGCATTCTTGCCTGTCTTTTCTGCCAGACAGGAATGTCTGGCCTCCTGATTTTTGCATCATTGCAGTTCTCCGGTCGCCCCTCCCCATGAATTGTAAAAACCGCTATATTTACCCATTATGCGCGACTTTCAACATGAAAGCTTGAGTCTCGATGCGATCCACGGTTATATTCCGTTCACGTCGTCCGTTTTGCCGGTCGGCGAAGGGGGACGCCCCGAAGAGGTCGCCGAGCAGCAGTTCCTCGACCATCCCTGGCTGCAACGGCTGCGGCAGATTCACCAGTTGCAGACCGCATGGTGGGTTTTCCCCACGGCCGAGCACACCCGTTTCCAGCACGTGCTGGGGGCGATGCATCTGGCTTCGCGAGCGGTCGCTGCGCTGTTCGACAGTTTGAAGGCCGTCTGCCCCGACGTGCCCAGCCGGGGTTACATCGAGTCGCTGATGCGGCTGGCGGCCCTGCTGCACGACGTCGGCCACGGGCCTTTCGGGCATTTTTTCGACGAGCATTTTCTCGGCGATTACGGCCTGACGCACGAAACTTTGGGGAGCGAAATCATCCGCCGCGATTTCGCCGATCTGATTCGCCGCGTCGGCGGCAATCCGACAAGCCGCCTGCTGCCCGGCGAAACGCTCGATCCCGGGCAAATCACGTACCTCATCACCCGGCCGAAAAATGTTGCCGACGACGACGGCCCCCGCTGGCTGCGATTTCTGCGGAGCCTCTTCAGCGGGCTTTACACCGTCGATAACATGGACTTCGTGCTCCGCGACGCCTACATGTCGGGTTACAGCACCAAGGCGTTCGATATCGACCGCCTCCTGCATTACAGCCTGTTTACCGAAAAGGGCTTACCATCCACGAGCGCGGCCTCTCGGCCCTCGTGCGGTTCATCTCCGTTCGGGCCGAACTGTTTCGAGCGATCTATTTCCATCGCACCGTGCGGGCGATCGACCTCGGCTTGCAAGAAGTTTTTCTGGACAGCAAGCAATATCTGTTCCCCGGCAATCCGCTGGAACATCTCGACGAATACCTGCATCTGACCGAATGGTCGATGCTCATGCAGGTTGCCCAGTGGCCGAAAAGCAGCGATCCGGCGCTTCGCGAGTTGGGGCTGCGGTGGGAAAAATTCCTCGGCCGCAAGCTGCGCTGGAAGAATGGCCTGCGAGCGGACGATTTTCTTCGCGCCCGGCGAGTCCGAGCAGAGCAGCGTGTTTGCCAATACGAAATCGTTCGAGTCGGCCGTTCGCGAGTGCTGCCGCCGGCTTTGGTCGATTTGCCGCTGAAGGTCGATACGGCCCGGCACGTGCATCGTCCCGGCACCCACGCGCCGGCGGGCGGGCAGAATTTTTTGTACGATCCGATCACCGAGCGCATCCATCGCCTGGACGACCGCGAGCTTTTCCGCCGCATCGCCATCAGCTACCGCATTTGCCGCATTTACGCGCTCGATCACGCCCACAACGCCGAACTTGCCGCCGCCTTGGAACGCCTCACCGGCAGCAGCGTCGATGACGTTACGAATATGTAGGAAAACCCCTCGTTCCCACGCTCCGCGTGGGAACGCAATTCCGCGACGCTCCCGCGTCGCCACGACTGCTTTTGCTTTGCTATAATCTCTAAGCCATGCACGAAATCCCCCAAGACCTCCCGACTGAAAAAACCGCTCTCTACCAGCACCTGGAAACGACGCTTCGCTCCCTGCTCGAAGGCGAGACCGACCTGATCGCCAACACGGCGAACATGGCGGCGCTCTATCTTTCATTCGCTTCCCGACTTGAATTGGGCCGGCTTTTATTTCCTCAAACCAATCTCCCCTCGCCCTTTGGGAGAGGGGCCGGGGGTGAGGGCTGCGGCAGATGACGCACTAACAGAAAAAGGCGACATCCTCGTCCTCGGTCCCTTCCAAGGCCAAGTAGCCTGCATGCGGATTCCCTTCGGAAAAGGCGTCTGCGGCACAGCGGCGAAAGAACGCAAAACGCTCGTCGTCCAAAACGTCCACGAATTCCCCGGCCACATCGACTGCGACGCCGCCTCGAACTCCGAAATCGTCGTCCCGCTCATCAAAGACGAACAAGTCCTCGGCGTGCTCGATCTCGACAGCCCGAATCTCGGCCGCTTCGACGAAATCGACCGCCAGGGACTCGAAAAATTGGTCGCGGTCCTCGAATTGTCATATAATTGAAATTGTATTACAATTAGACTCGGTAAAACCGTCCCGGGAGGGCGAGGCTCCCGCCGAGCCGCGGAAAAAGTATCCCGCACACGCCGTGTGCGGAAATCCGGCATAAGGCAATTGCCAACTACCAAATACGGAAGCTGTTTTTCGATCGATCCTAAGCCATCACTCACGGCTCGGCGGGAGCCTCGCCTTCCCGTTACAACGTAAGTCTGACTTGCTACAACCGAAGGAGACCCACCATGTCGCGATCCCTCTTTACCGCATTCTCCATGGTCATCTTGCTCTTCGCAGCCAACCTCAAGGCCGAAGACGCCAAGCCTGCGAAAAAGTACTTCGCCCACGAGGCCGTCGAGGACCGCTATGGTGTAATCGCTCCCTGGTATCGCGGTCAAAACGGCCAATGCGATTTTCGGGTGAGAATTTCCGAGGAAACGCTCAAGCGCTATCCCTGGACCGAGCCGGGCAAGTCCGCCATGCAAGGGCCGCATTACATCTTCAACGGCGTCTGGAACATCAAGCCCGACGGAGCCATCACCATCGACTATAACTTGAAAGATTGGGACAACGGCGACGTCGGCCAGCGGACGTTCGGGTTGCTGATGTGCCAGCTCGACTACTATCGCTACTCCGGCGATCCGGCCGCCATCGGCATTATCAAGATGACCGCCGACAACGTGCTCGAAAACTGCCTGACCTCGGCCGATCATCCCTGGCCGCGATTCTTCATCAGTTGCCCGACCAAGGGAAAGGCCTACCAAAAGGCCGATCCGCACGGCTTCATTCAAATCGATATCAGCGCCTACGTCGGCTGCGCAATGGTCGGCGCGTATAAGATCACCGGCGACGAAAGATACTGGGAGATCGCCAAGCATTGGGCCGATCTCTTCGCCGAGCACTGCAAACCGCGACCGGGCGCCTCGCCGTGGCCGCGATACGCCAATCCCGAAGACGTTCCACCCACCGGCGTTCAGGGCGTCGATTGGGGACCGGCGAACGTCCAGACCGGCAGCGCCTCGCTCATCCTGCGATTTCTCGACGACGTGATTCGCACGGGCTACCGCGGAAAGGACGACTCGCTGGTCAAAGCCCGCGACATCGGCGAAAAATACCTCCGCGACGAACTGCTGCCGCAGTGGAATCTCAGCCCCATGTTCGGCTATTACTACTGGGATTGGGACAATAAGGTTTATACGCCCGCCGTCGCCGGTTTTGTTTCGGAATACATGATGCGGCGGCCCGAGGCGTTTCCGAATTGGAAGAACGACGTTCGCAACATCATGTCGCAGTCGTTCTGCCGTTTGAGCGTCAATCCCGAATCGAAGGGCGACGTTTACTCCGGCGCATGGGCGCATCCCGAAGCCAACAACTGCTGCCTGACCTCGCTCCAATATTCATCCGCCATGAGCTCCGACATCATCGCCCAATACGCCGCGCTCGCCGGCGACCCCTGGGCGCGCGAAATCGCCCGCCGCCAGATTACCCTCTGGACCTACGACACGCACGAGACCGGCGTCATTGAAGACCTCATCGGCGGCGGAACCTACGTCGCCGCCATCTGGTTCAACTGCGGCCATACCTGGCCCTTCCGCTGCGTCCTCGACCAAATGTCCTGGCAGCCCGAACTGCTCGGCGCAAGCCGCGAAAACCATATCATGCGAAGCAAGTCGATCGTGACCGACGTGCGTTACGAAAAGGGAAAGATCACCTACAAGACTTTCGAGAGCCCCGCGCCGAACGAAGACGTGCTGCGACTCGCCTTCACTCCTCAATCGATCACGGCTGACGGCCATCCGCTGGCGAAGCGTGAAACGCTCAGCGAAAACGGCTTCACTGTCAAACCGCTTCCCAACGACGACTGCATCGTGACGATCCGCCACGACGGCTGCAAAACAGTCGTCGTCGAAGGGGACGATCCGCAACAGGCAATCGCCCACGACCGGCTGCAATACGCAGGAGCCTGGACGATCGAGCAATCGCCCGAAGCTTCCGATACAAAGCTGCATGTCACCGCGGAACCGAACGCTTCCGCCAGCTTCGAGTTCGAAGGTAACCAGGTCCGGCTCATCGGCCGCGCCGACCAAGAGGGCGGCCGCGCCGACGTCTATCTCGACGGCGTCAAGCAACTTTGCGGTATCGACTTCTGGTCTCCGGTTCCCCGCGACCGGCAAGTCCTGTGCTATAAAAACGGCCTCCCGCAAGGCGAGCATACGCTGAAAATCGTCGCCACCGGCACGAAGAATTTCTACGCCAAAGGCACGCGCGTTTATGTCGATTCGCTCCAGTGGTCGGCCGCCCAAGGCGAAGCCGGGCTCGGCGAAGCGTCCGGCCCCGCCGCGCACAGCGTGTGATTTTCGGCTACATCAAGCGCAACGACTACGTCGATTCCGAAGGCCACGCCTGGCGGCCCGCGGCGGAATACATCATGCGACTCGGCTACTTAGCCGATCTCGAGCCGATAGCCTGTTGGACCGAGCCGAAAATTCAAGAAGTCTCAGGCACGAAAGACGCGGAACTCTATCGCTACGGCGTTCACGGCAAGGATTTTACCGCGTATTTCACAGTCGATCCCAAACAGACTTTTCATGCACGCATCAAGCTCTGCCAGGCCGACGCCCCCGCCGCGCCGGCGCGCTGGCCACGTCGATCGACATTCAAGGCAAGCCCGTCGCCCCCGACGTCGATATCCCCGCCACGGCCGGCGGCCGGGGCAAGCCCGTTGACTTGGTCTTCAACGACATCAAGCCCGAGCACGGCGTGATCGCCATCCGCTTCTCCAATCGTTTCGGCGGCGAAGCCCAAGTCCAAGCCATCGAAATCGCCCCCGGCCCCAGTCCCCGCGGCGCAACCCCCATCCCCTACCAACCGCCGAAAACGCCGTAAAAGTAGGTCCCGCCTGTCGGGTGGGACCTCAAAGAATATCTACTTGTTCCCAGGCTCCGCGTGGGAACACACTATCCGCGAGGCTTCGCTCGCCGAACAACCGTCGAACATTGTTTTAATCAGCGATTTACAAAATGCGTTGTGCTCATTACCGATATCGACAATAACGCGGGTGGCATTTGAACCGGTAGGCGAACGCCCGAGAAGCAGCGAGAATGCCTTTCTGCATGGGCTACCGCCAAGAAAAACGGCGGACTGCAAACCGTGCATCGTCTGCGTTTCGGGGGGCGGCTCGATCGAAAGCGGGCCGAAGGCTTCCTCCACTTCCTCCCACATCACGCAAAATTCATCCACCCGGCACGCGGCGTAGGCGTCGCGGATCATCTCGGCCATATCGACGGCCTTCTGGGCAGCTATCCCTATCTGAAGGTGGCGAGGAGATCGCTCCAGCAGCCGACCCGCTATGGGGGCTCGAAACTCAAGCAATTCATAAATTCGGCATCGTGACGACAGACATTCCTGTGTGTCCGGTCCATCGGCGAGATACGATCAGACGGACAGGAATGTCCATCCTTGCACTATTTCGTAGCACTATCGTTTGACTTGCCGCTCGTCAACGCATCGAGAATCGCCTTGGACACTTGGGCTGCCAGCGTATTGTAGCCTTGAGGAGTAAAGTGTACATTATTGGGACGTTGAATTTTTTCGATCTGCGGCTCGGCGAACGCATATAGGTCGTCGAGCGGAATGCCGTTTTCTTCCATGATCTTCTTGGCCGCCGCGTTGTAGTCGAGCACGTCTTCATTGTGCCGCGGGGGACTCGATTTTTTCGGAACGGGCGTGGTCATGCACCAAACGAGCTTCGCGCCGGTTTGCTTCAGGCGTTTGACGATCGCCCGCAAGTTCTTTTCGTAGTCTTCCAGGGAAACTTGCGGTTTCCCGTCAACGAATTTCAGATCGTGCAGCCCGAAGTTGAAGTGGATGACGTCCCAACGGCCTTTGCCCAACCACTTGTCGAGCTTCTCGACTCCGCGGGTGGTGGGGCCGCAATTTTCCGGCGGACGATGGACGTTTGCCTTGCCTCGGAGCAATTCGCGCACCGGGAGCGTATAGCCCATCGAGATCGAGTCGCCGATGAGCAGGACGCGGGGCAGGTCCGGGACGTCCTTGACGGGCGCGAAAACGGGGTTCACCTTCGCAGCCTTCTTTCGCGAATTATCCGGGGCATTTTGAAGTTTTGCAGCCTTCTGATCCTCATGCTGCGCCGCCATGTTCGTTGCCGCCCGGCAAACTGACAAGACACTCACAACAACAAGCACCAGACTGAATTTGAGTTTCATGAGCAATTCCTCCGAGAGTATGTAAAGCCATATTCAAAATATATTGGCGATAGGGTGCGAATTATGCCAATGCCGGCGATGCCTATCAGGTGGAAGGAACATTTTAATTTTGTTAAAAGAATTGGAATGTCACCATACTCTTTTCCGAGTTTAGACAACAATTGCTAAATCCTTGCTGACATATTACTTGCAGCAATACAAGATGATTTGATTGCTACGGGTGCATGTAGCCATCAGCTTAATTGAAAATTTGTACATGTATTTTTCTCTGCGGTTCCCTCCCTTACGGCAAACGGTAAATATATTATACTGAGACAATGACATGAATTATACGTAGCCCATTAAAATTGTAACCTCCTTGCCGCATAAGACGTTACGCGACAAACCCCTCGACAAGGAAGTTGAGCCATGACGGGACTTGAAATAATGACCACTAACTACACCCAATACGACAATCCCCTCCTCACCCGCTATGCTTCCCGCGAGATGACGGAGCTTTGGAGCCCGCAGAAGAAGTTTTCCACATGGCGGCGGCTTTGGGTGGCGCTGGCCGAGGCGGAGGCGGAACTGGGGCTGCCGGTGAGCAGGGCACAGATCGAAGAGCTTCGCCAACATATCGACGACATCGATTTTGCGGCGGCCGAACGTCATGAAAAGAAGTTTCGCCACGACGTGATGGCTCACGTTCACGCTTACGGCGATGCCTGTCCCGAGGCCAAGGCGATCATTCACCTGGGCGCGACGAGTTGTTATGTGACCGACAACACCGACCTTTTGCTCTTGCGCGAAGGTCTGGAAATGGTCCGCGCCCGGGTCGTTGCGGTGATTGAGCGGCTGGCGGTCTTTGCCGAAAAATACCGCGACCTGCCGTGCTTGGCTTTCACGCATTTCCAGCCCGCCCAGCCCACGACGGTCGGCAAAAGAGTCTGCCTTTGGGCGTACGATTTCGTCTTGGACTTGCAAGAGATCGAATTCCGCTTATCGCAATTAAAGGCTCTCGGGTCGAAAGGGACGACCGGCACGCAAGCGAGCTTCTTGGAGCTTTTTCGGGGAGATCATACCAAGGCGAGGCAGTTGGACGAGTTGGTCTGCAAAAAGATCGGCTTCGATTCGAGCCTGGCCGTCAGCGGGCAGACCTACACGCGGAAGATCGATTTTCAAGTGCTGGCCGTGCTTTCGGGCGTCGCCCAATCGGCCCACAAAATGGCGACCGACATCCGCCTCCTGGCCCACCGCAAGGAAGTGGAAGAGCCGTTCGAGAAGGAGCAGATCGGCTCCTCGGCGATGGCCTACAAGCGCAACCCGATGCGCAGCGAGCGGATTTGCTCGTTGGCGCGGTTCGTGATGAGCCTGGAGCAGAACGCCGCGCAGACGATCGCCGTGCAGTGGCTCGAACGGACGCTGGACGACAGCGCGAACCGCCGGCTTTCGCTGCCGCAATCGTTCCTGGCGACCGACGCCGTGCTGATCCTCTGCCAGAATGTCGCTTCCGGCCTGGTCGTCTATCCGAAAGTGATCGCCGCCCACCTCGACGCGGAACTTCCCTTTATGGCCACGGAAAACATTTTGATGGCCGCCGTTTCCGCGGGCGGGGACCGCCAAGAACTTCACGAACTGATCCGCCAACACAGCCACGCGGCGGCGAAAGTCGTCAAAGAAGAAGGCGGCCGGAACGATCTGATCGAGCGCCTCGCCGCCGATCCGGCCTTTTCCAAAGTCGATCTCACGTCGTTAATGAATCCCCGCCAATTCGTCGGCCGCGCCCCCGAACAAGTCGCCGAATTCCTCGCCGAGACCATCGCTCCCATTCGCGCGAAATTTGCCAACGTCTCACAAAAAGAGGCGGAGGTAAAAGTTTAATATCAACCTGAGTTATGGATAAGCAAATTGAAGCTCAGTCCCGAAGGGACGACAGTCGGTAGCCAGGAGCGTAAGCCCATGGGAGACGTTTCCCATCGCCAACAAAGCCCCAAAGGGGCGATAGAAGCGGGAAATTCTATCCTTCTGCCGTCCCTTCGGGACTTTACTGCCGTCCCTTCGGGACTTTACTGCCGTCCCTTCGGGACTTTACTGCCGCCCCGTTGGGGCTCAGATGGTGATTGAAACCGTTTTCCAGGGGCTTACGCCCCTGGCTACCAACTGCCGTCCCTCCGGGACTTCACACTCCGCTTATCCAAAACTCAGGTTAGCAGTTATTTCCGGCACACCTCGCACAACCCCATCACGAACATCCGATGGCCGGAGACTTCGAAATGGTGCTCTTTGGCCACGGCCGCGCAGATGCGGTCCAGATCGGCGCTGTGGAACTCGATGAGCCGGTTGCAGTTTTGGCAATAAAGATGGTCGTGGCTGGGGTAGCCGTACTCATGCTCGAAGATGCTCCGGGCTCCCAACGGCAGCTTGCGGATCAGCCCCGCCTCCACCAGTTCGGAAAGCGTGCGATAGACCGTCGGCCGGCTGAGCTTTCGCTCCGCCAGAAGCGGTCGCAGGTGCTCCAAAAGTTCGTCGGCGTCGAAGTGATCGTGATGGCTGAAGACTTGCTCGACAATCAGCCGCCGCTGCCGGGTCAGCCGTTTGCCGCCGCGTTCCAGAAACTGCTGGAAACGCTCGATCGGCGGGGCGGGCACGTGGATCGGCCCCAGGGAAAAGCTTTTTGGCATGTGTCACCTCTGGAATGACGAAGGACCAAGCTCGAATGACGAAAGAACTACCAATTTATCGGATATCCCCCGATCGTCAATCTTGGGCCCGGAATACAAAAAACCGCCATTCCAACTGGAATCGCGGTTTCGGGGGGAAACAGATTGTTTTTTTAAGCAGCGCACCGGTTGGAGCGGGGCTTAGCCGATTTCGTCCAGCAACCGATCGAGGGCGGCGTTCAGTTTGGCGCCGGTCTCATACGTGCCGGCGGCGATTTGAGCGCGGATGGCATTGACGCGATCTTGCCGAATATCGGGAATCTGCGACATCTGGTCGGCCAGACGGCCGGCGTCGGAGATTTCCACCGAGTCCTTGAAAGACGCATTTTCCGTTCGCGCGGCAGGCTGCGAGTTGCGAATGCCGTGCGGGGCATTCAGCGGTTGCGCGCCGTGCAAGTGAGTTGGTCCGTAAATTTGCATGGTAAACACTCCCTGGAAAAGACGAGGCCGAACTGCGTCCTTGCTTTATTATACCTTACCCTCCACCGTTGCCGCGCTGACCATCCGCCTTGAATTTCGGCAGGCACATCGTTTTGGTACTCGTGTCATCGGCTTGCGCGGCGATGGGGATTAGTGAATCCGAACTCCCTACGCTAATGCGGATTTGAGTTGATTCTTTGCTTGTAACTTTTGTGCGGGCGCAACTTCGCCTTCGTGATGCTTGCTCGTATCGCGTGATGTTTTCCGGCCACACGCAGCGGTGAATTTATGCCGCAGCGGGTCGTTTGCGCGATTTTGCCATCGGGGGCGGCGACTGGCGCTTGCGCCGATTTTGTCGCGTCAGCGGGAACAACCAGGCGGATTTTGCGGTCCCTTTTCCCCTTTCCGTCACCTCGATCATCCCAACCGCAATCCTCCGCAGTGCCGCTCTTTTCACCCGACCCTCGACTGGCTCTTGCGGTTTATGGTCGAATGGAAAGGTCGAATTAAACTTCTCCTGCGGCGGTTGCTGGCTTCGCTATTTATGTCTAATGTGCGAAAAGGTGCGTCTGTGTCCATTCTGCCTTCCCGCGGCAAATTCGAAAAGAGGAATCTTCCGCGATTCCCGCTGAAAAGGCTCATTGCACTACTATACGGATATCCATCCGCAAGCGTTCGCCAAGGAAATTGTTTTTTTCCGGGCGGGATTATAGGGAAAGGCCGGAAAATGGACAAGATCAAGAAATTGTTATCCCCCCTCCCGAAGAGCAGTTTCTCAGCAAATCCAGATGTAATGTTCTCCTATCTTTCCTGATTCATTGCAAGGAATGCGAAAAGAAGACGTGTTTGCTGCGACTCATGCCATATTCCATTCCGTGGGGGGGGTAAAGCAAAAAACTTCACGAATTCATGAGAACTTTTGCAACCGGCCCCGGTTTATTCTAACAGTGACGCGATCCAATGACCCCAGTTCAAGGAGAAACGTGCAAGATGCGAAAATTATTCCCTCAATTCATGCTTTTCGTGGCGGTAGTCGCACTACCGCAGATTGTGCATGCCGAAGAAACTCCCAAGCCTCAGCGGCCGAATCCGGAGTCGTTATTCAGACGTCTGGACGCGAATAAAGACGGCGTCATCACCGCCGACGAGCTTCCCGCCGAGATGTCGGAGCGGATGAAGCAAATGTTGATCAAAGCCGATAAAAACGGCGACAAGCAAGTCACGCTGGTAGAGTTGTTGCAGGCGTTCAAGAATCGCCGACCGGAAGGCGAGCCGAACAAACGGCCTGAGGGCCGGACGGAGCGGCGTCCGGAAGGCCGGGCGGGAAAAGGCCCCTCAGGCCCAAATCCCGAGGTGATGTTCAAACGTCTGGACGCAAATAATGACGGCATCGTCACCGCCGATGAGATTCCCGCCGGGATGCCGGAACGGATGAAGCAAATGCTAATCAAAGCCGACAAGAATGGCGACAAAAAGCTTACGCCGAAAGAATTGAAAGAGGCATTCAAGAACCGCCGACCAGCAAATCGGCCGGAGACCCGGCCTGAAGGCCGCCCTGGCCCCGGACAGTTCTTCGGCCGCCCCGAAGCAGGGCTAGGGCAGCGTTCTCTCCAAGGCATTCGCGCAAATCTGCCTGAATTGCCCAATCTCAAAGCAATCTTTAACCGATTGGACACCGATAAAGACGGCAAATTGAGCTTCGACGAATTCAAAGTCGGCATGGAAAAATTGCATCAATATTTTACCACACGGATGCCCGGTAATCGCATCGCGGCCAAACGCGTTGCAGGCCCACTCGATGATCGGCAGCCGCAGCCATGGATGGCAATGCGTCGAACGGGTTGGGAGCCCGCCGATCGTCTTGGTCCGCAATTCAAGGGACCTGAGCCACAAGGTCGCGGGCCCCAGTTCCGCGGCGATGGTTATGGTTGGCAACGTGGCCGCGGGCCCCAGTTTCGCGGCGATGGTTATGGATGGCAACGTGGCCGCGGGCCCCAGTTCCGCGGCAATGGTTATGGATGGCAGCATGGCCGCGGGCCCCAGTTTCGCGGCGATGGTTATGGATGGCAACATGGCCGCGGGCCCCAGTTCCGCGGCAATGGTTATGGATGGCAGCAAGGTTGCGGGCCCCAATTCCGCGGCAATGGTTACGGATGGCAGCATGGCCGCGGGCCACAAGGTCATGGTCCGCAATCTCACGGTTACGCGATGAACCAGTTTCCAGGTCGCGGGCCACATTCATCTGGCCCTGGCATGGGTCCTGGCGTGGGTCCTAGAACTGGCATGGGTCCTGGAGCTGGCATGGGTCCTGGAGCTGGCATGGGTCCTGGCCGTGGCATGGGTCCTGGAGTTGGCATGGGTCCTGGCCGTGGCATGGGCATGGGTCCTGGCCGTGGCATGGGCATGGGTCCTGGCCGTGGCATGGGCATGGGTCCTGGACCGCATGCCCAAGGCCGCGGCCCACGCGATCACGGATCGCCGTCTCCAGGTCGCCAAGGCCATGGACCGCAATCTCAAAATCCTGAGCCAGAATAGTTTGTCATCAAGAAGTACGGTCACAATGCATTTTTTCGGGCCAGCACCTCGCCCGGCGGAGGACATCCACTCTGCCGGGCGTTTTAATTTGCCTTCCAAGAATCCACAATAATTTTACAGAATTATCTGTTTTTATTGGAACCAGGAACCCGGGACGCGTGTCTAACGTAGTAAGGGTAGAGGGCCGGAAAGGTGTCGAGAAATGATGAATATCCACACAAAACTCGAACGACTGATCAGCATCAGCCCGGACCATTGGGATGTTCCCATGCGGGTTGAGTTGCGGCCCTATTTGGAATTCAACCGTCGCATGGTTTGCCAGTTGCGCGAACTGGTTAAACGCTGGGAAGGCCACGCGCCAAAACGGCAATCGAGCCGTTTCGGCAAACGCCGCGGATTTTATGAATAATCGTCGTTGTTCGGCCTGGAGCCGGCGGCGACGGCGTTGGGATTTGGCTGCATCATGAGTTCTGGTTTTTTTAAAAAGTCCGCCCCGCGCCGTCGCCGTTGGCCCCAGGGTTGACAAACCCCATCTCCGCTCCCCACCGCTTTCGATTCGGGATTTCTCCATGCGGGGGATTGATGGAAGGTTTTTTCCAATTATTCTCGAAGGTAAGGTTTCTCTTCCACCCAACCCACGATGTTTCTTTTCGATTTTATCGATGCATGGCCGATGAACTCGATGCTTTCGGCGCTGGTTTGGCGATGCGAAATCGCTTGGACGGATACTCCGCGCACATCGCACCCCGAGCCGATTACTCGCTTGCGGCGACAATGGCCCAATTGAAAACCTTGGGGAGCATTTTACAGGTTCTCAATCTGGTTCATCTGGTGTTCATAACGATCGGCTTGCTCGGTTTGTCGTACATCCTTACCTATTACTATCTGATTCAGGCATTCGATTTTCCGCAAGATTTTATCTACGTAAAAATCAACGAGTTTCATCGGCAATTGCTCAATCAACCGATCAACGACCGAGATGTGGCCTATCTCGTCTTGTTCGTTTTTCTCTTCATCGCGGACAACGTCGTTTTACGGGCGGGCAAATGCATGAAAGTCGCGAAAGACCACGGCATGGCCGTCATCGGATCCTTCGTGGCTTGCCTTCCGGTGCTCAATGCGGTTACCCTGCCCTTCGGCTTGATGGCGCTGATCCTCCTCTCAAAACCGGCGGTGGAAAAGAAATTCCGCTAAGGATTTCCAATAAAATCCGAAATCGGGGCGCCTCCTTCGCCAATAAGCGGCCGAGATGGCCGCCTTCCATATAATTTCGTTAGCGGTTCCAAACCATTGCCACGTTCCGCACTGCTAGCATCACTAGCACGATTTTCGCCAATTTGCTCTTGTTGATCGTTCACCGATCTCCTAAATTAGGAATGCTCCCGAAGTTATCGGGTAAGCGCGTCAAGGACGACCGCCGGGTTAGGAGGAGCCTACATGAGTTCAACCGGGAATATTCATGCCCTGCCGACGGATCGGCAAGACGGAGATTGTGCATCCTTTTCTTCCGATCCCCAGACTCTCAAAATGCTTGCGATGCCGGTGCGGCGGGCGATCGCGCGGACGCGCAAGTGGCTGCTCGACCGGCAGTTTTCCGACGGCTCGTGGTGCGCCGAATTGGAAGGCGACACGATCCTCGAAAGCGAAACCATCCTCCTCTACGCCTATCTCGGCCGGGCGAACTGCGATGCCGCCCGAAAAATGGCCGCGCGGATCGTCGAGCAGCAGCTTCCCGACGGCGGCTGGGCGATGTATCCCGGCGGCGCGCTTGATATTTCCGGCAGCGTGAAGGCGTATTTTGCGCTCAAGCTGACGGGCCATGATCCGAGCGCGGAATACATGCAGCGCGCCCGGCGGGCGATTTTAGCTCATGGCGGGGCGGACGCCGTGAACAGCTACACGCGATTCTACCTGGCGATGCTGGGGCAAATTTCCTATGAGCAGTGCCCGGCGGTTCCGCCCGAAGCAATGCTGCTCCCCAAATGGTTTCCGGTGAATTTGTATGCCGTGAGCGCGTGGTCGCGGACGATCATCGTGCCGCTTTCGATCATTTCGGCATTCCGGCCGGTGGCGAAAATCTCGCCGCAATTCGGCATCCGCGAACTTTTCATGCGCGATCCGAAGAATTGGCCGCCGTTGCGATGCGCCGGCCTGCCCGGCGGTACGGGCATTTTCAGTTGGGACCATTTATTCCGCTGTGTTGACGGGCTGCTGAAATGGTGCCAGCGGCGGAGATTTCTCCCACTGCGCAAAAAGCGGTCCGAGCGGCCGAAGCTTGGATGCTCAAGCGATTCCAAGGGAGCGACGGGCTCGGCGCGATCTATCCGCCCATCGTTTGGAGCATCATCGCCTTGAAATGCCTGGGCTATGCCGACGACAGCCCCGAAGTATTATATAACCACAAACAGTTGGAAGACTTGATCCTGCGGGACGAGGATAGCGGAGCGATTCGCTTGCAACCTTGCAAATCGCCGGTCTGGGATACGGCCATAACCCTGAGAGCCTTATCGTCCGGGGGTATCTGCTCTGAGAACAAGTCCATCGGCAAAGCGGTTTCCTGGCTTTTGAAGCGGCAAATTCGCCGGCCCGGCGATTGGTCCGAAACCGTCGCCGCTCCGTCGGGCGGATGGTGCTTCGAATATGCCAACGACTTCTACCCCGACGTGGACGACACCGCGATGGCGCTGATGGCCCTGCGCCTCAGTTCCCCGAAGCATCGCGGCACGCGCAGGCCTTGCCGCCGGATTTGGGTCTCGTCGATGACGCAGACGGCGCGGACGGCGATTGGGCGGAAGGCATGACTATCGACCTGGCCGCTTTCACCGGGAAAAATGAAGTCGCAAAGCGGGAGGAGGAAGAGACCGTCGCCACCTTGGACGAGACGGTCCAGGCTATCGACCGCGGTCTGAAGTGGATGCTCGCCATGCAGAACAAGGACGGCGGCTGGGGCGCGTTCGACCGCAACAACGACCGTCAGTTCCTCTGTTATGTGCCGTTTGCCGATCACAATGCGATGATCGACCCCAGCACGCCCGACCTGACCGGCCGCGTGCTGGAGTGCCTGGGCAAGCTCGGCCGCCGGCTGGGCGATCCGGTGGTCGATCGGGCCGTGGCCTACCTGCGGCAAACTCAAGAGGCCGACGGGAGTTGGTTCGGCCGCTGGGGCGTGAATTACATCTATGGCACGTGGCAGTCGATTGTCGGACTGGCGGCCGTGGGCGTGCCCGGCAACGATCCCGCCATACTGGCCGGGAGCGAATTGGCTGCTCGCCCATCAGCAGGCATGCGGCGGCTGGGGCGAATCGGCCGATAGCTACGAGCATCCGCAGCTCCGCGGGCAGGGAACGCCGACCGTTTCGCAAACCGCCTGGGCCGTGATGGGGCTGCTGGCGGCCGGATTGGCGGGGCATGCGGCCGTCACTCGCGGGATTCGCTACCTCTCGCTCATGCAAGGGGAGGACGGTTCTTGGGACGAACCGGAATTCACGGGCACGGGCTTTCCCAAAGTGTTTTACTTGAAGTATCATTACTACCCGATATACTTTCCGCTCCTGGCCTTGGCGCAATGGGCGGTGCAAATCAATCCCGTGCTGGCCGACGACGTGCTATCGCTCCCCCCGCCACGCACTTCACAGCGGAAAATCACCATGCCGATCATCAGATCCTTGAACCAAATTATGGCCGGGTCGTGATGCCGGATGGTAAGGAGTTAATCAAATCTCATGCGATTTCCCTTCTCGCTCACCCGCTCGATGACCTCTTACTTGCTGCGCAAGAAATTTTCCGGCGAGAAGATCTTTCCTATAGTGCTGATGCTCGAACCTTTGCACGCCTGTAATTTGCGCTGTTCGGGCTGCGGGCGGATTCGGGAATACGCCGGCACGATAAACCAGCGGTTGAGCGTTTCGGCTTGCCTGGAGGCGGTCGAGCAATGCGGCGCGCCGATCGTGAGCATTTGCGGCGGGGAACCGCTGATTTATCCGGAGATCGGCGAGTTGGCGACAAAACTACTCGAGCGGAAGAAGCATCTTTATCTTTGCACCAACGGGCTGATGTTGGAAAAGAAGCTGCCCGACTTGCCTCGGGACAAGCGGCTGTTCATCAACGTGCATCTCGACGGAATGGAAGCAACCCACGACCGGATCGTCGAGCGGCGAGGGGTGTTCGAGGCGGCCGTGCGAGGCATCAAAGCCGCCAAGGCCGCCGGCTTCGCCGTCTGCACGAACACCACGATCTATAAAGAGACCGAGATGCACGAAATCGCCGTGCTATTCGCTTTCTTGACCGAGCTGGGCGTCGAGGGGCTGATGATTTCGCCCGCCTACGGGTATGAAGCGGTGCAAAGTTCGACGCCGTGTCAGGCCGCCGATCTTTTCATGACGAAGGCGGAGATTCACGAAAAATTCCGCCAGGCGAAGGAAATTCTCGGAAAGTTCAAGCTGACCGCCTCGCCGATCTATCTTGATTTTCTTTGCGGCAAGCGGGAACTGCCTTGCGCCGCCTGGGCGAATCCGACCTACAACGTCCGCGGCTGGCGGGCGCCGTGCTATTTGCGCGGCGAGAACCATTACGAAAGCTATCTGATGCTCGCCGAAGCCACCGACTGGGACGCACTCGGGCCCGGCAAAGATCCGAAGTGCGAACATTGCCTCGTCCACTGCGGCTTCGAGCCCGCCGCCGTGCTGCGATCCAACGGCGGGCTGCGCGATATGCTGAAAATGGCCGTTTGGCAGATGAGTTGACGTCCGATGCCAAACAACTTGATTGCCGGCGAAATAAAACCTTGCCATTTTGGCATCATCTTCGCGCTGGGAATCGAGTCGGGTTTCTTGCTGGATTCGCTCAAAGGGCTGGTTACGATCAGGGGCGAGGGCTTTAAGGCAAAGGAAGGCGGTTTGCAGGGCCGCCGAGTCGTGGTCTTTCTCTCCGGGCCGGGACGTACGAATGCCGTTAAAGCTACGGAGAGGTTGATTGACGGGCACAAACCGCGATACGTTCTATCCGCCGGATTCGCCGGGGGATTGTCGCCACGGCTCAAACGCCATGATATTTTGCTGGGAAACGAAGTAATGCTCGAATCGGGCGAGAGCATTGCGATCCCCCCTCTCCTTTTGGAAGAGGGGGCCGGACTCACCGGGAAACTTCTCAGCGCCGACCGAGTCATCCGGCTTGCGGACGAAAAGAAAACGCTTTTCGAAAAAACCGGCGCCATGGCGGTCGATATGGAGACTTTTGCCGTAGCGGAAGTCTGCCGCCGCCGCAAGGTTTCGTTTATTGCCGTGCGGATCATCCACGATCCGGCCGGCGAGACGCTGCCGCCGGACATCGAAAAGCTGCTCGATCAGAAGACCGAGACCGCCCGGCTGGGGGCGGCGGTGGGCGTTTTGTGGAAAAGGCCGTCGAGCATCAAGGATCTGTGGGCGCTCAAGGAGAACTCGCTGGTTGCTTCCAAGAAACTCGCGAAGTTCATTGCGAAATTGACTTCAACGCTCTAAAATGCCGGAAGAGCCAAGGGGAGTTCCGATGTCTTCAGTCAGATACGTTCTCGCTTCCATTCTCACCAATCGCCGATGCCGATTTGCTTTGTATTTTCCGGCAATTGCCTTGTGCATGGCGATTCTTTCCGCCGCCGAGCCAGGCGGAGAGAGTCAACTTCCTGCACCGTTTGAAAATCTATTGCCATTGCACTCACCGCTAGGCAAGCCGGAGGGGACCGATTGGCTTGCGCAGCATCGCGAATCGGGACAAACTTATCAAGAATATCTCGACAGCCACCCGATTCGCGTCCAGAAGAACCGCCGCACGATTTATATCCAACCGTTGGGCGAGCTTGGCAAAACGCAGCGAAAAATTGTCGATCTCAGCGCCGAGTTCATGGGCGATTACTTCATGCTGCCGGTGAAAATCCTTGAACCTCTGCCGCTTTCCGAAATTTCCGCTGCGGCGCGGCGCGAAGGGGGTGCAGGGAACGAAGGACAATTGCTCACCACATATATCTTGGATAAAGTGCTCAAACCGCGGCTGCCCAAGGATGCGGCCACGCTGATAGCGATTACACCCGCCGATCTCTGGCCCGGCGAAGGCTGGAACTATGTTTTCGGCCAGGCATCGTTGCGCGACAGGGTCGGCGTGTGGTCGTTCAGCCGCTACGGGAATCCGGAGAATAGCAAGGAGGCTTTCCGCTTATGTTTGGAAAGAACGATCAAAGTCGCCACGCACGAAACCGGGCACATGTTTTCCATGCAACACTGCATCCAACTCGAGTGCAACATGAACGGGAGCAATAGCTTGCCGGAGTCCGACCGCCATCCGCTCGAGGTCTGCCCGAATTGTCTTGCCAAGCTCTGTTTTGCCACGGGCGCGGATCCGGTTGCGCGATTCAAAAAACTGAGCGCGTTCTGCAAAGCCAACGGGCTGATGAAAGACGGCGGGATTTATGAAAAATCGTTGAAAAAGCCGCCGTGATAAGGGGAAGAATGAGGGACAACATCAACACGCAGACACAGAGATCACGGAGCGAAAGTAATATAGGTGGGGCGACAGTTGGTTAATCAATTCTCATTCATGCTTCTCCGTATCCTCCGCGTCTTCGTGTTGAAAATCCCGCGGCGCAATCGGCAACGTCATGGTAAATGCCGCCCCTTTGCCCGGGCTGCTTTCGACCGCTACTTTTCCGCCGTGATTGGTGGCGATGCGCCAACATTTGGAGAGGCCGAGACCGAGTCCGCGGCCGGCCTGGCGGGCGGAATAGAAGGGATCGAAGATGTGCCGCCGTTCCGCTTCGGACACGCCCGGCCCGTCGTCGATCACGCTGATTCGCAGTTCATTTTCGCTCGATTGAACATCGACTTGCACGGAGCCGCCGCTCACCAACGCTTCGAAGGCATTTTGCAGCAAAGCGCGGACGGCGACGGCGAGTTGCGTTGGATCGGCTTCGATTTCGAGCGGCTCTTGCCTGCCGATCCGCGTCAGAGCGGTTTCTTGCCGGGCGGCCGCGGGTTGCAGTTCGGCGATGAGTTCATCGCTCCACTTCACCGCCTCGAATCTGGCGAAATTCGGTTGCGGCGGCCGGGCGAAAAGCATCATGTCCGCAATCATCTCGTACACCCGCATTGCCTGCGCATTCATCAGCGCCAGCGCATGGCGGCGTTCGGGATCGGTTTCGCCTTGAAGCAGAAGCTGGGCCCGACCGGCGATGACCGTCAGGGGGTTGTTGATCTCGTGGCCCGCTCCGGCGGCGAACTCGGCCATCGCCTCGAGCTTTTCGCGCTCCAGGGCCTGGGCGAATTTCGCTTCCAGTTCGTGCAGCCGGGCCGGATCGTCGGACATCGTTATGTAGGACAGGTTTCCAACCTGCCGAAAGGTGGATTGACGGATTTGAAAGCTGTCCTGCAATAAAAAACCCCGGCAAGGCAGATACCGGGGGAGAATACTCTACCGTTCCCTGCTCCGAAGGAGCGGGAATGAGGAACCATCCGAGCGGGAGACGCTTGCATGCACGGCAACCTTACGCGGTCACCGGCACTTCGATATCGAGGTGGTGGCACATCCGCTCGATGAGCTTTTCGACCTCGAACGGCTTGTGCATGAAGTCGTTGGCGCCGGCGAGCTTGAGTTCGCCGATCTTGTCGTCTTCGACCATGCCCGAGATGCAGATGATCTTCACGTCGTCCATGCTCTTGTCGCCGCGGACCCGCTGGCAAACTTCCTTGCCGTTGATATCCGGGAGCATGACGTCGAGCACGATCAGGTCGGGGCGATAATCCTTGACCATCATGCCGGCGTCGAAGCCGTTGTTGACGTTGCGGGTTTCGAAGCGGCCGTCGCGTTCGAGCACGTCGGTGATCAGTTCGACCAATTCTTCGTCGTCATCGACGATCAGCACTTTGCGTTTGCCGCTCTCGAGGGCATCGGTGGGGATGCCGTTGTCGCGCATGAACAGAAAGAGTTGATCGCGGGGAATGCGGCGAAAGCGGCTGCCCGGCACGCGAAAGCCTTTGAGTTGTCCGGAATCGAAACATCGAATGATAGTCTGCTGGCTGACCTTGCAAATTTTGGCCGCTTCGCCGGTCGTAAACACTGTTTTCATAAAAGCGTCACCATCCCTCCGGCTAGCCGAAAGAAGAGCTAGCGTAAAGGAGACTTTTCGGTCAGGTGTCGGCAGCCTATCCAAAAGTCTCGTGTCCTCCGTGGAAATTACTATGCAAACCGCCTTGAACGCGCGGCATTCGCAAACCCCTTACTTCGCGAATATACTACAAACAGCAAGCTTATCCGGCTTTTCCGACATTACCGAACTTGCCAACTGGCGTTAATTATAGCTATCCTTCCGGGCCTGTCAATACGAATGCAAACTTTGTAAGTTACAAAAAGGCAAGGAGTTACGGAATTTGATGGGGGAATTGGGGGATTTTTTTTGGCTATTGGCGAAGGTGGGTGGATGAGACAGTTTAGCCGTGCGATGGGGTTTTGCCGCGACTCGAAAGTACGAATCACGAATGCCGAATTGTGGAAATTTTCGTCATTCGGGCTTCGTCATTTCCCTTCTCCGCACGCCCCCAAGTGGATCATCAATACCGCCAAATCCGCCGGTGTTACGCCGCTGATGCGGCCGGCCTGGGCGAGATTCATGGGTTGCACTCGGGCGAACTTCTCCCGTGCTTCCTGCCGTAAATGCCGCACCTCAGCATAGTCGAAATCGCGGGGAATACGCTTATCCGCCAACCGGCGGCCGCGCTCGATCTCCACCTGCTGCCGGGCAAGATAGCCGGAGTATTTCGCGTCATAGGTTACTTGTGCCACCACCTGCTGGGGGGTTATGGATAGTTCCGGCAGTCTTGCAACCATCTCGGGCCAGGTGGTTTCGGGGCGGCGGAGGATTTTTTCGAGTGAGGACGACGCTTCGCGGGTGTGCCGCAAAAGCTGCGTGACGCGTTCGATTTCCCGCTGCTTCCGCTGGAACCGCATCCATCGATGCTCATCCACCAAGCCGAATTCTCGGGCGCGTGGGGTCAGGCGGCGGTCGGCGTTATCGGCCCGAAGCAGCAAGCGATATTCCGCTCGGGAAGTGAACATGCGATATGGCTCATCGACGCCGCGGGTGATGAGGTCGTCGATCATCACGCCGATATACGCTTCGTCGCGCCCCAGCACGAGCGGCTCCCTTTTCATGAGTCCCAACACCGCATTGGATCCCGCCAGCAGCCCCTGGGCGGCGGCTTCCTCATAGCCGGTCGTGCCGTTGATCTGGCCGGCCAAAAACAAGCCTGCGATCAGTTTCGTTTCCAAGGAAAGCTGCAACTGATCCGGCGGAAGGTAATCGTATTCGATCGCGTAACCGCAGCGGAGGATTTCGGCGCGCTGCAAGCCCGGGACCATGCGGACCATCGTTCGCTGCACGTCGCGCGGCAGACTGGTCGAAAGGCCGTTGAGGTAAACCTCGGGCGTTTGCCGTCCTTCGGGTTCGAGAAAAATCTGGTGCCGTGGTTTATCGGCGAACCGCACGACTTTGGTCTCCAGCGAGGGGCAATAGCGTGGGCCGGTCGATTGAATCTGGCCGGTGAACATCGGCGCCCGGTGCAAGTTCGCCCGGACCAACTGGTGCAGGGCATCGTCGGTGTGGGTGATCCAACAGGGGATTTGTTCGCACTCGATCTTATCGGTGAGGAAGGAAAAGGCTCCGGTTGGGCGTCGCCATCCTGGCGTTCGGTCTGATCGTAGTCGATCGTGCGGCCATCCACGCGGGGCGGGGTGCCGGTTTTGAAGCGGAGGATATTGAATCCCAAGCGCGCGAGCGAGCGGCTCAAGCCGGCGTGGGTCGGTTCGCCCATCCGTCCGCCGGGCTGCGACTCTGCGCCGATATGCAGCAGCCCTTGCATGAAGGTGCCGGCGCAAAGCACGACGGCTTCGGCGCGATAAATCTCGCCACTCGAGGTTTTCACGCCGACCACCCGTTTTCGGCTTTTCGGGCCGCCATTTTCTTCGATCAGCAATTCGTCAGCCGTATCTTGCCGGAGCGACAGGTTCGGCTGGGATTCGAGTATCCGGCGAATTTCGCGTTGGTAGGCGTGGCGATCGGCCTGCGCCCGGGGGCCATGCATGGCGGGCCCTTTGCGGCGGTTGAGCATGTGGAACTGGATGGCGGTTCGATCGATCGCCAGTCCCATGGCTCCGCCGAGGGCATCTATTTCGCGAACGATTTGCCCTTTGGCCACCCCGCCGATGGCCGGATTGCAGCTCATTTGCGCGATGGAGTCGAGGTTGCTCGTCAGCAGCGCCGTCTTCGCTCCCAACCGCGCCGCCGCCAATGCCGCTTCCGCGCCGGCATGTCCGCCGCCGATGATGATCACGTCAAAAGTTTGCATAGTTAGCAAGCCGGGCAGTCCCCGCACCCGGCAGTAGCTCTAAAAATCGCAATCTAGAGGATATGGTGATGATAGATAAAAGTATTTTCGGTGCTGATTCTCACTTTTTCCACGTTTGGATCTCCACGATTGTTGAAAGCCCCCCCTAACTGGATTTTTCGGGGTCGATAATCGATTATTCCACGTTTTTTATCGATAGCCGCTCACTTACACCCCTCGGACGAATCGTTTGAATATCGCATGGCATTTCCACGTTTTGACTCAAATCGTTTCCCCTTCTGCCGGACGGCTTTTAGCTGGAAAAGACGATCCGGCGGATTTGAATACTATTTCACGGTTTCATCCTAGCGGATAGCCTGGCACATTTTCAAGCAGAAAATTTTAATTGGCGTTTTAACCTCTTGATGATTAGAGGTTTAAGACGAATAATCCAAGTCGAAAACAAACAAATAACTTTCAGATCCACGGACAACCGATACTTCGCGATGCCTTTGGTAGCTTGTCAAGCAGAGTTGGCAAGGGTAGGATACTCGAAAATGAATAGAGCCCATTTGCAATTTCAAACAACACGCTGGACAAGCCAACCGTTACATCCTGCGTGGGAGGTCAAGATTCGCTATTAGTCTCATGTAACAGATATCGCCCAATTGAGGTGCTATTCATTGTCGGCAAAGTGACCTTGCACATATAAATAGGCGGTTAGCTCCAAGGTAGAATGCCGTTATGCTGAAATATGCCCTGGAACTTCAACACAGATTTGAAAATAGCGTCAGCGCCGAACATCGGAAAGAGAGGGGGCAGGTTTTCACGCCGCCCCAAATCGCCCGGTTCATGGCTAATCTTTTCGGAACGATTCCCGCGAATATGTCTTGCTCGACCCTGGGGCAGGCATCGGCACGTTGACCGCCGCATTTTGCGAGAGAATCGGCAAGCTGCGTTCGCCGCGAACCGTTTCCGCCCATGTTTTCGAGAATGACGCCCAACTAATTCCTCTGCTGAGGCTGAACCTCGACAATTGCAAGCGGCGTTCTGTCCGAAGCCGGTCATGCCTTCAACTACGTTCTCCACGCGGAAGACTTCATTCTTGCAACGTCGCACGGTCTGAACGGAAAGCGGCTTTTCGATGAAACCGGCTTCGGCGTGGAATGCAACGGCGCGATCATGAATCCGCCCTATTTCAAATTACGCAAGGATTCCGTGCACGCGAAGCTGATGGAGAAGATCGTTCACGGCCAACCGAACATCTACGCCTTCTTCATGGCGCTGGCCGCACGACTGCTGAAGCGGAACGGCGAGATCGTGGCCATAACACCCCGCAGCTTCTGCAACGGCTTGTATTTTCGCGGTTTCCGCCATTGGTACTTCGACCGCGTGGCCCTCGATCACATCCACATTTTCGAATCCCGAACGGAAACCTTCAAGCATTCCAATGTTTTGCAAGAGAGCATCATCACCAAAGCACACAGGTTGGGAATTCCATCCCCGACGATCGCGGTTACAACCAGTTTTGGAGCGAACCTGACCGACGTCCTGCAGCACGCTCGAGATTCCGGCAAGCGACATTATCGACAACTCTTCGGGCGATTACGTTATCCGCATCCCTGAAGGCGAAGACGACCGAGAAATAATGCAATTGGTCGAATCGTTCCCGCTTCGTTTCGCCGAGACCGGCTTGCGTATCTCGACCGGGGCCCGTTGTCCTGTTCCGAGCCACCGAATACCTTTTAGGCGACGCAACCGACAAGGGCGCCGTTCCCCTGCTCCATCCTCACAACGTCAAACCGTTCGCGACGCTCTGGCCGTTGGCGAAAGAACGGAAAGCATCAAGCCTTCAAGTGTTGCGAAGACTCGCTGCGTCTGTTGGTTCCGCTAAAGAATTACGTCTTAATCAAACGATTCAGTTCGAAGGAAGAGAAGCGAAGGTTGACCGCCGCTTGCCTCCTGAAAGGCGATTTCCCTTATCGTTACGTTGGAATCGAAAACCACGTCAACTACGTTTACCACGCCGAGCGCAGACTTGACCGAAGACGAGGCGTACGGGATTGCCGCCCTGTTCAACTGCACTCTGATCGACCGCTATTTCCGCACGATCAGCGGCAATACTCAGGTCAATGCAACCGAGATACGGTCAATGAACTTTCCCGAGTTGAAACTACTAAGCAGAATCGGGAAGCGAATAAGGGGCAATACCGCAAACGCCGAAGCCGTCGTACTGAAAGAGTTGGGCGTTGCCGATTCCCTGCATAGTTGCCTGGCTGGAAAGTAAAATGAGCAAACAAGATGAAGCCCTGGAGATTCTTAAATCGTTCGGTCTTCCACGCGCTCAACAAAACGAGCGTTCGGCATTGACATTGCTTGCCCTGGCAAAATTAGGCCCGAAAGGCTCCTGGCGCAAAGCACAAAAGCCATTGTTCCGTATTTGGGACATTATGGGTTTCATGCGGGAGAAATACGAAAAAGACTATGCCGCAAACTCGCGCGAGACTATCAGGCGTCAAACAATCCATCAATTCGAACAGGCAAGGATCGTTGACCGCAACCCCGACGATCCTTCCCGTCCGACCAACAGCGGGAACAATTGCTATTGTTTGACCGATGCGGCAATCGCGGTCTTGAAGACTACGGAACGGCTGCTTTCGAAGATTCCGTTGAAAAGTTCGTTCAAAAATTTGGCCAACTTGAAAAGGCTTACAACAAACGGCGCAATTTGCAGAAGATCAAACTCGAACTGCCAACGGGAGTTGCGATTCGACTTTCACCGGGAAAACACAATGCCTTACAGGCCGCGGCGGTTGAAGAGATGGGGCCACGGTTCGCACCCGGCGGCAAAATTGCTTTACCTTGGCGACACGGCGAAAAAGCACGTTGTCTGCGCGGCCGATGAATTGGCAAAGTTGAAGATCGGCATAACGGAGCACGACAAGCTGCCGGATATCGTCTTGTTCGACGCCGCAAAAAATTGGTTATTTCTCATAGAAGCCGTAACCACTCACGGCCCCGTAAATCCCAAACGACACGCCGAAATCGAAGCCATGCTCGCGGAATGCCCGGCCGAGCGGGTCTATGTTACGGCCTTCCTCGATAAAGCCGATTTCCGCAAGTATGCGGCCGATATCGCCTGGGAAACCGAGGTTTGGATTGCAGAGACACCCGACCACATGATCCATTTCAACGGGCTAAAATTTCTGGGGCCGTATAATTGATGAGCAGATTGATACGGGAGGGGCTGATATCAGAGCCATCACGGCCGCTGCCGACAAAAGAGTTCAACCGGTTTGCGAATCAGCCAAACGACATGGTGATTCCCCGACATGAAACGCAAATATTTGGCATTCCCGGCAAGCCGCCCGGCATGTCGGGATTGTTGGCCCCCCGGCTTTGGGCACAAGGAAAATATCAGGAAGTGCTGGACTATGTCGCCCAAGACGTGCGCATCGCGATGGGCATTGCCTTGAAGTGCGAAGAGCGGCGGAAATTCGAGTGGATCACGCGCAAAGGCTCGAAAAGTTCGCTGAATTTGCCGCAGGGATGGCTGACGGTCGGCAAGGCCCTCCTTCTTCCCGAACCGGACACCTCCTGGATGTCTAGCCCGATCAACCGCCGCGCATTCACCGGCTGGATCGAAGAACACTAAGGCCGCGGCATCTTGTTAGCTTTGCTATCTGGTCATTGCAGGGATACTACGATTATAATTCATTTTGTTTTGGTGTTCCTTGATGCATCCGATGCGTCTGCATAATTTTCTCAAACACGCAACTGGAGAGGAGAATGACGATGAGATCCAATAATTTTCAATCCGGCAGAGCTTCGCGACTGATCTATTCGACAGCGGTAGGTTTAGCCGCGCTTTTTGCCTATACCGCGGAGAGCCGGGGGGCCGATGCCGATCTGAAGGTTCTGCATGACAGGCTGCTTGAGATGAGCATGCAGGGCAAGATCAATCCGCAGGCCGTTCAAGGCGAGATTGGTTCGCTGCGAGCCGACGGAAGTTGGGCCGATATCGATTACAAGGACCCCTCGCTCACCAACTGGCAGCCGAATACGCATATCGGCCGGTTACTCGAGATGGTCAGGGCTTATCGCCGCGCCGACAGCAGGCTCCATGCCGACGAAAAGCTGAAAGCATCGATCTTCGCGGCGTATGACTTTTGGACGAAAAAACCCCCGCGCTGCAAAAATTGGTGGAGCAACCAGATCGGCGTTCCGCTGCGGATGCTGCAAGTGCTTTTTCTGCTGGAGCCGGAGCTTTCGCCCGAGCGGATGCAGGCCGGTTTGAAGGTGCTGGAAGCGGCGTCGATTCGCGCCACGGGGCAAAACCTGGTTTGGCTCGCGCAGATCACCGGCGCGCGGGCGTGTCTGATCGGCGACGGGGATCTTTGCGCGAAGGCGTTCGGGGCGATCGCGAAGGAAATCCGCATCACCACCAAAGAGGGCATCCAGCCCGACATGAGCTTTCATCAGCACGGCGCAGCTTTACAACGGCGGTTATGGGATGGGATTCGCCAACGACTGCGCGCGGATCGCGGTGTTGCTTCGGGGCACGCGTTTCGCCTTGCCGCAAGAGAAGATCGAAATTCTCAGCCGCTATATTCTCGACGGACAGCAGTGGATGTTCCGAGGCCAGCAGATGGACTACAGCGTGATGGGCCGCTCGATCACCCGGATCGATGCCTCGGGGGCCGGGATGATCGAAGGTTGTTTGGAAATGGCGAAGTTGGAGACGCCCGACCGGGAGAAGTTCCTGGCTTTCGCCCGCACGCTCAAGGGCGAGGAGGAGCCTGGCGCGGCGCTGGCGGGCAATAAGCATTTCTGGGCCTCGGACTACATGATGCACCGCCGGCCGGGTTACAACGCTTCGGTCCGCATGGCGTCCACGCGGATGCGGCGGACGGAGGTCGTCAACCGCGAAAACCTCAAGGGCGACCACCTCTCGGACGGCTTGACGTACCTCTATCTCCGCGGCGACGAATACAAGAATATCTTTCCGCTTTGGGATTGGCGGAAGTTGCCGGGCACCACGTGCCTGCAAGGAGATCGGCCATTCGCGCCCGGCAAGGCGGGGATGGGCAAAACATCTTTCGTGGGCGGCGTGTCGGACGGCAGTTATGGATGCGCGGCGTTCGATTTCGCCGTGGACGGCATCACCGCGAAGAAAGCCTGGTTCTATTTCGATCGGGAATACGCCTGTCTCGGCGCGGGTATCACCTGCGACGCGGACGAAGCGGCGGCAACCTCGGTGAATCAATGCCTGCTTAAGGGCGACGTCACCGTGCGCGACGCCGGCGGCACGCATACGCCGGCGAAGGGGAGCCGGGCGCTCGATGCCGCACGGTGGGTGCATCACGACGGCGTGGGATACGTTTTCTTGAGTGATGCGGCGGTCAATCTGGAAAACGAGACGCGGAAGGGGAGCTGGAAGAGCATCAACGACTTTCAGCGGCCGGACGAAGTCTCGGGCGACGTTTTTTGCCTCTGGATCGATCACGGCAAGAAGCCCGCTTCGAAAAATTATGAATATCTCGTCGTGCCGGGGATCGCGGCCCGCGACATGGATCGCTACGTCGCGGAAGCGCAAATCGAAGTCGTAAGCAACACGCCGGAGTTGCAAGCGGTTCGGCATCGAGGACTGGGGATCACGCAAATTGCGTTCTACCGGCCGGGGCGGTTGACGGCCGGCGCGATGAGCGTCGCCAGCGACAAGCCATGTTTGCTGATGGTGCGCGAGATGGAGAAGAAGGTGCGGGCGGCCGTCTCGAATCCCGAGAACCAGCCGCTCGAAGTGAACCTGGAATTCGGCCGCCAATTGCGCGGCGAAGGCTGCGATTGGGATGAGAAAAAGGCATCACCCGCGTTCATTTGTCGCTTCCCGAGGGCGAGTCGGCCGGCAGCAGCCTGGTGCGCGATTTCATGGAATAGACGTGTAACTTTTTTTCATTCCAGCTCATTCATCGGGCGTCATTTACCGCCGCAGTCGAATTTATTCCGCTCGACGCTTGTTTCACCAAGTGCAAGCGATGCCAACGCAACGCAACTCGCCGCTAGAAGCAACAAGCAATGCCCGGCGTAAACTTGATTTGATGTCCGCATGCCCACGGCGAGCGTGGGCATGGCACCGCGAGCGATTGAATTGATCTTGCCATTCCGGAACGCGTTTGGTCATTTGGTTTCCGCGGGAGGAGCCGGCGGCACGCCGATGCGAAACACGCGGCTGGCCGTGAATTTCCTGCCGTACATGTCGATCGTCTCGACTTTGATGACGTGGATGCCTTCGTTCAGCGCGGCGGGGAGCGGGGCGGACCAGATGTGGGTCGATCGACAGGGCTTGGGAAGATCGACCCAGGGATTGTCTTTCAGTTGCCGGTCGAGCTCGTAGGCCTTGCGGTAGGCGGGATCTTCGACTCTTGCCAGCTTCATATCGACCCAACCGCCTTCGTCCACGCACATTTTGACCATCGAGCGGGCGGAACCGTTGAAGACGTTGGCGAGAATATCGGTTTTTACGGCGTCGGCCGGGGCGACCGTCTCGGGGGCGTAAATCTGAAGTTGATAGTTCTCGCTGCGCCCCGCGGCTTTGTAGTCCTGCACGTACTTGGCGCCGTCGAACGTGATGATCGAATAGCCGTTGGGCGTGCCGTCCATCATCGTCGCGTGCGGGATGCCGCGCTCGTCGGGGCATCCTTCCCACCAACTTCCGCAAGCCGTGCCGTGGATGATGTGATGGTGCGGCTGCGCACCGTTCCATCCGCCCGACTTGCCGATGAAATGCTGCTCGTTCGAGTGCGTGTGGCCGGAGATGGATAGGGTCGCCGGGCGTTTTTCGATCAGCCGATAGACCTCGGCGCGGTCGTCGAGTTCGATGATCGGGATGTGCATCATGAGCACGACGAGGTTTTCGGCCGGCACCAAAGCCAGATCGTTTTTGATGAAAGCAAGCTGCTTTTCGCCGATCCGCCCGCGGTAGTTCCACTCGTCTTTGGCGTTGCGGGAGCATTCGACGTCATCGAGAACGAGAAAATGCACGGGGCCGTAATTGAAGCTGTAATAGGGCGGTCCGAACACGCGCTCGAAGGTCTCGGCGCTGTGCAGGTCGTCTTTGGATTCGCAATTGGAATCGTGGTTGCCGATGACGTTGAACCAGGGAACGCCGATCGCGGAAATCGCCTCGGCTTCCGGCTCGAGGACGGTGAGATCGTTGAACGCATTGTCCCCGAGCGTAACGCCGAAGGCGGCTTTCGTGCCGATCAATTCTTCGACGACGTCGTGCTCGAGATACTCGATTTCCCGGATGTTCCGCGTCTGCGTGTCACCGAAAAGATCGCCTGAAATTCGTCCGGCTCGTCTTGCGGCGCGAGCGGGAAGTCGATCGACTCGGGCAGCGGCCCGGTGGGGGCCACGCCGGCGTATTGCGATTTCGGCGAGCCGGCGGGCTTGTGAACGTAGTAGAATTTCGGCAAATTCATCTTGCTCAGCGGCGGCCGCCAGCCGCGGGGCTTGATGACGAAGAGAACGGCGTCGTCGTCAATGGGAATTTCATAACGGCCGGCTGCGTCGGTCACCACCACGTCGCGGCCATTGGAAACTCCGATGGCGGCGAGCGGTTTCTCGCTTTCGTCGAATTTGCCGTTGCCGTTGGCGTCGTGGAAGACGAGGCCTTTGGCAAGTCGCGGCGGAGATTTTTCTTCCGTTTGCCGGCCATAAAGGAAATTGCCGTTGATTGCGATGCAAGCGATCGCCGTAATGCACAGATGCCAGGTTTTCATGGGGGTTTCTCCAAGGTTGAGTTTCGATTGCCCGCCGATTGTTCGATGTATTTCATTTTTTCGGAACCGTGGCGGGCGGAGCCCGCCCTACGATGCATTCAACTGCTCGCGCTGCGGTAGCTCCGCAGCGCCAAATTGAAGATCAGCCGGGCGGCCGCGACGCTGACGAGGGTGGCGACGAGCGTAAACAGCGGCAGGAGCCAGTCTTCGGCGGAGTGCGGCGAGAGCGATTTCACCAGCAATCGGGCGGGCACGTTCACGACGACCAGCACGGGGATAATGAAGGTGAACGCCAGACGCAGCGGCGTGCCCCACGTGCCTTTATAGATTTCCATCGGGTAGCGGGAGAACGTGGTCAGGTAGAACCAGAAATCCAGGAGCGTGACGTTGCGGCCGAGCCAGACGGTGGTGGCGGCCAGGGCGATCATCAGGCTGTAATAAATCGCCACGCCGCAGAGGACGTAAAGCGGATAGAGCGCGATTTCCACGACGCCCGGCACGTAGCCGAGTCGCGCGAGCGAATAGCCGATCAGCAGGAAACCCACGAAAAAGTTGCCGAAGGAGGACCATTCCATGCGGGTGAGCGAGATGAGGAACTGCGGGTCCATCGGTTTCAAGAGCGCGAAGTCCATCGCGCCGGTGCGGATCAGCTCGCTCATTTCCTCGATGTTGGTCATGAAAAACACCTGCACCAGGCTGTTGATCAGGAGAGAAGTGGCGAGGAAGAGGAAGAAAGGATATTTTTCCCAGCCCGTGCCGGCGCCGATCGACGGGGCGTACTGAAAGATCAACATATAGAATGCCAGATTCATCATCACCCAGGCGATCGACGTGAACGTCTCGATGAGGAAATTGGCGCGGAACGTCATGTCGCGCACCAGGCTATTGCGGGCGAAAGTCAAGAATACTTTTAGGTAGTTCATTTTCAATTCCTTGTTCCCGCGCTCCGGCCGTGGGAACGAGTGGGTCCGTTTTTATCCTCCAAAACCGCTGTAGCGTTTCGTACCCAGGTAAAATATAAATCGGCAGGCGAACATGGAAACGACGACCCAGCCGAATTCGACGATCAATTCCCAGATCAGCGCGGGGCCCTGGATTTTTCCGAGGAACACGGCGGCGGGAAAATAGGCGAGGTATTGCAGGGGGATGATTTTCACGATCGTGCCCCAAATGCCGGGCAGCATGTCGATGGGGAACATGTGGCCCGAGAAAAAGAAATTGAAGAGCATGAAAACGAACAAGAGCGAACTGACCTCGAGAAACCAGAAGCCGATCATGCCCAAGGCGGCTTCGAGGAAGTAGCCCAACAGGAAGGACATGCAGAGCGCGGCGAAGAACGCGGCAAGCGTCGGGCCGTCGGGCCAGCCGCCGAAATATCCGCGGCAGAGGAAAAACAGCAAAGCGAACGGCGCAAACGCGATCACGTAATACACCATTTTGTGCGCCACGCGATAGAGCAGCAGGTAGCCGAGCATATCGACCGGCTGGATGAGGAACTTTTTGATGTTTCCGTCGCGGATATCGCGGGCGATGCCCGAGGCCAGGCCGGGCATCGAGGAGAAAGAGCGGGCGATCATCGTCAAGAGATAATAGGCGATCATTTCGTGGTACGAATAGCCGACGATGGTCGTTGCTTTGCCCGGCACGTTCGTCGTTTGCGTTCCGATCGCCGAGAACACCGCTCCCCAGAGGAAAATCTGCGTGACGATGGGCAGGAACCGCATCAGCGTGCTCAAGGCGAAATCGCCGCGATAGACCAGCCGCTCTTCAAGGCTGATGCGAAGGATGATCCAGGAGGTGGTGAGGGATTTTAGCATGGAGAAATCAGAACAAATTATAAAAGATGCCTTTTAAAATATCGGGCCACGTGATTTTTATGTCGAGATTGAATTCGTCCATAATCTCAACGTTAGGGAGTTCCTTTTTCAGTTCCAGAAAGCCATCCTTAGTGATTCGCGAATCTAGGATGCCGAGGAATTGGAGATTTTTGAACTTTTTGATGGTTTTCAAACTCGCATCAGTAATCGGTGAGCCAACGAGACAAACATTGCTCGAGTTTCGTCAATCTTTGCAGATTTTCAATTCCCGTATCAGTGATCTTGGACTGTGCAGATGAAGAAGTCGAATTCGGTTAAATCCGAGAAGATAAGCCAATCCACTGTCGTCAATCGGCACGCCTTCAAGGCTCAATCCCTTGAGTTTTCTCATTCCCTTCAGATGAATAATGCCTTGATGAGGTGATTTGTCGGAGGTGATTTGAGGACATTCCAGATCGGGCAAGTTCTCCAAGATTCGCAAGATCGGCGTCGGAGGCGGACGTACGGCTAAGATTGACCTGTACGACCGTTTGAAAATAATCTTCGCCAGCCCAATCTCGCAACCACTTCGGATAAGGCGACAACGCTTTCGGGTTGATATCATCCCAATTTTTCCCTTTTATTTTTTGATAATCATAGATAATCTCGCCATGCAATGCCCGAATTTTGGCGACCGCCAGTTTCTGCTGCCTGGCGTGATGGCTGATGATCGCCAACCATAGCGGCAAACACCGTCATGAGGATCAGCAGCGTTCGCAGCCGGTATTGATACCAGCGGAGACGCGGTTTCGACGGCGGGGATGGGGTTTCGGTTTGCATGATCGTTGAGTGTGATGTATTCAGTCCCGAAGGGATGCCTGTTGCTTAGTCCCAAAGGGACGGCTGTTGCTCAGTCCCGAAGGTACGGCTGTTGCTCAGTCCCAAAGGGACGGCTGTTGCTCAGTCCCGAAGGGACGACAGTCGGTAGCCAGGGGCGTAAGCCCCTGGAGGGCGGTCACCATCACCAACCAAGCCCCCACGGGGCGACAGTTAGTCCCGAAGGGACGACAGTAATGTTCAATCCCAAATATATCGTTCGTCGTATTCCATGTCATGCCGGTGTAAAAATTCGATGAATTCCTCTTGGAACGATCGGACGCGGTGATGTTCCGCTTGATCGGCGATGTATTTTTTCACTTGGCCGATATTCGAATAACTCATCGAAAACGCCCCATAACCGGCTTGCCAGGCAAATCCTTTCAAATTGGAAAATGTTTCATGAATCCAACCTGACGAGTTGGATTTGATATCGCGGACCACATCGCATACGGCTTTTTGTTGGTGTAATCCAACGAGCAAATGGACGTGGTCCGCCATCCCGCCCGCCGCGAGCAAAAGGCATTTTTGATTGCGCAAGGTTCCGCCAATATATTCGAACAGCCGCGGCGTGAAATCGGGCATGAGGAGGGGATCGCGTTTTTTTGTGCTGAAAATGATGTGGCTGTGCATGCAGACAAAAGATTGGGGCATGATTGAACCTCGAAAGTTACTGCCGTCCCTTCGGGACTCACTGTCGCCCCGTTGGGGCTTTGTTGGTGGTGGCGGCCTTCTCCCAGGGGCTTACGCCCCTGGGCATGACTGGCGTCCCTTCGGGACTGCACTGGCGTCCCTTCGGGACTCACTGTCGCCCCGTTGGGGCTTTGTTGGTGGTGGCGGCCTTCTCCCAGGGGCTTACGCCCCTGGCTAATGACTGGCGTCCCTTCGGGACTGCCAAATGGCGTCCCTTCGGGACTGCGCAACTGGCGTCCCTTCGGGACTGCGAAATGGCGTCCCTTCGGGACTGAATGACGTTGATCCGATTCTAAACGCAAGCTCTATTCTTTTGTCCCGTTCGCATTGGTGAACAGTTCCGCGATCACTTCTTCCAGGGGCGGGTCTTCGACGCTGACATCGAGGATGGTTTGCGAGGCGAGGATGTTGCTCAGAACTTCGGGGACGCCGTTGCGGGGAACGCGGATTTTGACTTTCGGCATTTCGAGCGAGAGGACTTCGCCGAAGCGGTCGAGGTTTTCGGGCGGCTTTCCGTTGGCCAGTTCGAGGGAAATCACTTTGTGACAGCTGAAACGGTCGATGATGCCGGAAAGCGAGCCGTCGTAGATGATGCGGCCCTGGGCGATGATCACCACGCGGCGGCAAAGCGCGGCGATGTCCTTCATGTAATGGCTCGTCAGCAGGATCGTCACCTTTTTGTTTTTTTGGTACTCCCTTAAGAAAACTTGAATGGCATGTTGGGCGACGACGTCGAGGCCGATCGTGGGCTCGTCGAGGAAGAGGACTTCGGGGGAGTGGAGGAGCGCGGCGATAAGCTCCATTTTCATCCGCTCGCCGAGGGAAAGCTCGCGGACCGGCTGGGAGAGGAGTTTTTCGACGCCCAGCATGTGGGTCAGGTCATCCCGCGTGCGCTCGAATTGCGGCAGTTCGATGCGGTAGATATGCTGGTGCAGCCGGAACGACTCGGCGGCGGGCAGGTCCCACCAGAGCTGGTTTTTCTGGCCCATCACCAGGGCGAACCGGCGGCGATAGGCGTTTTCGCGTTTCCACGGCACGTGCCCCAGCACTCGGGCCGTGCCGGCGGTGGGCGTAATCACGCCGGAAAGGAGTTTCAAGGTGGTGGTCTTGCCGGCGCCGTTTGGTCCGAGAAAGGCGACGAACTCGCCCCGCTCGACGGTGAGATCGATCCCCTTCACCGCTTCGACCGCGCGATACTCCCGGTGAAACAGCCCGGTGAGCGCGGCCGTGAGGCCTTCTCGCTTTTGGTAAACGCGGTAGGATTTCGCCAGGGCTTGAATTTCGATCGTTGCCATGATGCCGTTATTATAGACCCCATCCGAAGCGGGGGGAAGAGCGAGAGAAAGTATGAAGGATGAAAGGATGAAGGATGAATAGGAAGCCGCTTGAGGCTTAGCAATGTAGTGTCATTCATACTTCATCCTTAATCCTTTATCCTTCCTCTTTCCATTCCTCTTTCTCCCCCAAGTTGTTTGGGGTATAATTCGCCACGAAAACCCCCAGACCGTTCAATTTTTCAAGGAGGGCCTTGTCATGGAAGGGATGCGCATCGGAATCGGCCACGACATTCACTGTTTGCAGCCGGGCGGACCGCTCAGGCTGGGCGGTATAGATATCCCTCACGATCAGGAGATGATCGGCTATAGCGATGCCGACGTGCTGCTGCACGCCATCACCGATGCCTTGCTGGGCGCGGCGGCCTTGGGCGACATCGGGCAGATGTTTCCCGACACCGATCCCCTCAATCAGGGAAGAGATTCCGCCGAAATGCTCCGCGGGGCGCTCGATGACATCGTCGCGCTGGGTTGGCAGATCGCCAATATCGATTGTATCGTCTTCGCCCAGCGGCCGCGGCTTTTGACTCATCGGCAAGCCATTCGCGAGCGGCTGGCCGAAATTCTCGATCTCGAAATCGATTGCATCGGCCTGCAAGCCAAGACCGGCGAATCGGTCGGGCCGATCGGCCGCGAAGAAGCCATCGCCGCCGAGTGCGTGGTGCTGCTGGAACCGAAGAAGGAAAAGTAGATTGCAAATTGGTAATTGCAAATTGCAAATTGAACATCGACGAAACCGAGAAGCAAATTCGCCGCATGGTAGATCGTGCATTCCATGATATGCGCGATGACATGGAAAACTTTTCGGCAAAGATGCTGGGAAATAACTTTTATAAAAAGTTTTGATTGAAATCAACACGGAGGCACGGAGAACACGGAGTTCACAAAAGGATTCAAGAATAGTTCCTCCGTGTTCTCCGTGCCTCCGTGTTGAAAATGCTTTTGACAATTCCCTGCGAAGCCGCAAGCGGCTGATCGTTCAATTTGAAATTTGCAATTACCAATTTGCAATAAAAAACCAAGACCAAAGTCCCAAGACCCAAGACCAATTTAAAAAAATGCTCCGCGTCTTCAATACTCTGACAAAAACCAAGGAACCGTTCGAAACGGTCCAGCCCGGCAAGGTGGGAATGTATCTTTGCGGGCCGACCGTTTACAAGCCGAGCCACATCGGGCACATGGTCGGGCCGGTGATTTTCGACGCCATCAAGCGGTATCTCGTTTACTCCGGCTATCAAGTCACTTGGGTGGTGAACATCACCGATGTGGATGACAAGTTGATTGGCGAGTCGAACGCCCGAGGGATGCCGATGGCGAAACTGGCCGAAGAGATGACGGCCGACTATATGCACAACATCGGGGCGATGGGCGTCGATTCGATCGATCAATTCCCCCGCTGCACGGCAACGATGCCGGAGATCATCCGCTTCACGCAGGATTTGATCGACAAGGGCTTTGCCTACGAGGCGAAGGGCGACGTGTATTTCGACGTGAGCAAGGACAAAGACTACGGCAAGCTGAGCCACCGCGAACTCGAAGCGATGCAAGGCGAAGGGGGCGGAATGGCCGAACGCAAGCGGAACTCGGCCGATTTCGCGCTCTGGAAATCGGCCAAGCCGGGCGAACCGTCGTGGGACAGTCCGTGGGGCAAGGGCCGGCCGGGCTGGCATATCGAATGCTCGGCGATGAGCAAGAAGATCCTCGGCGAGACGTTCGACATCCACGGCGGCGGGCTGGATTTGGTTTTTCCGCATCATGAAAACGAGATCGCGCAGAGCGAGTGCTGCCACGGAAAGCCGATGGCGAAATATTGGATGCACAACGGGCTGATGCAGGCGTCGGACGAGGTCGGCAAAGTCGGCGGGCGGAGCACGAAGCCGGCCGAAGGCGACTTGGCCGCGCAGGAGGCGGGCAAGATCAGCAAATCGAAAGGTTCGGCGCCGTTCAGCGAGCTACTGAAAAAATTTCCGCCGGAAGTGATCAGGTTTTTTCTCCTTTCGACGCATTACCGCCGGCCGATCGATTACAGCGAGACGCGGATCAAGGAAGTCGAGACCGGGATGGAGACTTTTTACCGATTTTTCAAGCGGTTCGAGCGGATCGCGGGCGAGAATTTTTACGCTTTGGAAGCGCCGAAGACCCGCAAGGAGGGCGATTTCGCGCCCGGCGAGAATCCGCTCTTAACGGCGGTGGTCGCCGAACGAAGCAAGTTCCTCGAAGCGATGGACGACGATTTCAACACCGGCGGCGGCATCGCCTCGCTGTTCGATCTCGTCCGCTTGCTCAACAAATTCGCCGACGATGAAAAGCTCGAAGACCCGGCCAAGCGCGAGCAGGCGAAAGTGCATACGCTCAAACGCGGCACGCTGGTTTTGAAGGAGATCGCCTGCGCGTTGGGCCTCTTCCGCAAGCCGGTCGAGGAAGAGGGGGCCGCCGATGACGGTTTGACTCCGAAGTTGATGCAGCTTTTGATCGAACTCCGCGCCGAAGCGAGAAAGAAAAAAGATTTCGCCACCGCCGACCGCATCCGGACCGGGCTCACGGCCATCGGGGTGATTTTGGAGGATCGGCCTGGCGGGACGGAGTGGAGCGCGAATAGGAAGGATGAAGGAAAGCCGCATACGGCTTAGCAATGCTCATATTTTCCACTTTTAGGACCGAAACAGATTGCTTTTAAAAGAACACTAATAACCACTGATTACCACTAATAAAGATTCATTAGTGGTGGTTAGTGAAGATTAGCGTTCCTCTTTGTTCTCCGTGTTCTCCGTGTCTGCGTGTTGAAATTCATTTCCAATCATGTCCGAAATTAACTCGCCCCTTCGCATCCTCGGCATCGATCCCGGGCTGAATATCACGGGCTATGGCGTGCTCGATTGGGGCGGCGGGGCGCCGAAGATTTGCGAGGCGGGCGTGGTGCGGGGGAAGAGCAAGGGATCGCTGGCCAAGCGGCTGTTGGAAATTCACCAGGGGGTGGCGGAAGTGATCGAGAGTTTCAAGCCGAACGTGATGGCCGTCGAGGAGCTTTATTCGCACTACGAACGGCCGCGAACGGCGATTCTGATGGGTCACGCGCGGGGCGTGATCGTGCTGGCGGCGATGGAGGCGGGCATACCCGTGCTGCATTATTCGGCCACGCAGATCAAAAAGATCCTCACCGGCAACGGCCGCGCGCCGAAGGCACAAGTGCAACGGGCGATCCAGCGGGAATTGGCCCTCAAGGAAATTCCCGATCCGCCCGACATCGCCGACGCGCTGGCGATTGCGCTTTGTCATGGGTATTTGAAGGATAAACCGAAGATGTTAAAGTAGGACAAGTTTCCAACCTGTCCAGTATTAGCCCCGATGAATAGGTTTCTCGCAAAGACGCTAAGACGCAAAGATTTTCAATTCGATATGTGTTATTATTGTAGTTTTTTTTGCGACTTTGCGTCTTTGCGAGAAACATTTTCTATTCGTTGAGCATCGAACAAAACGGAGCAATTCCTTGATCACCAAAGTCACCGGCCAATTGACTGCCCTGCAGAACGATCTGGCGACGCTGAAAATCGGGGCTTTCGAGTATGAAGTGCTGATTCCCGAGTTCACGCGGCGGCGGTTGCAGAGCGAAATGAATACGGAAATCAGCCTGTTCACGATCGAATATCTCGAAGGCAATCCGATGCAGGGGCGGATGACGCCGCGGATCATCGGTTTTTTAAGCGAGATCGAGCGGGAGTTTTTCGAGCTGTTTTGCTCGGTCGATGGCGTGGGCGTAAAGAAAGGCGCTAAGGTCGATGATTCGGCCGGTGAAGGAGGTGGCCACGGCGATCGAAGAGCAGGACACGAAGTCGCTCTCGGCTTTGCCGGGCATCGGGGCGGCGATGGCCGAGCGGATCATCGCCAAGCTGCGGCGCAAGGTGCCGAAGTTCGCGCTGATGGTCTCGCAGACCGAGAAGCACGAGGCCGAAGTCGAGCCGGACGTGGTTTCCGAGACCTTCGAGATCCTCCGCGGCTTGGGCCACGGCGAAAGCGAAGCCCGGCGGCTGATCGACACGGCCTTGGCCGCGAAGAAGAAATACAAGGACGTGCAAAGTTTGATCGAGGCGATTTATCAGCAGAACAAATGAACGATCATCACTCAAGATTTCCCACAGGAAAACCTAAATGACTGAAAACACCACCGCCGCCGCTAAAAAACCTGCGAAACGTTCCTGGGCGGAACCTTGGAAAGTGAAAGTCGTGGAGCCTTTGAAGATGACCACCCGGCAACAGCGGGAGAAGGCGATTGCCGAGGCGGGATTCAACACTTTTTTGCTGCGGTCGGAGGATGTTTATATCGATCTCTTGACCGATAGCGGCACGAATGCCATGAGCGATTGGCAATGGGCCGGGATGATGCTGGGGGATGAGGCGTACGCGGGCAGCAAGAATTTTTATCATCTCGAAGAGGCCGTGCAGGAATATTACGGCTACAAATATCTCGTGCCCACGCATCAGGGACGCGGGGCGGAGAACATTCTTTCGCGGATGCTCATCAAGCCCGGCGATTATGTACCGGGCAATATGTACTTCACCACCACGCGGCTGCATCAGGAGTTGGCCGGCGGCACGTTCGTCGATATCATCATTCCCGAGGCGCACGATCCGACGAGCGAGCATCCGTTCAAGGGCGACGTCGATCTGGCGGCGCTCGAATCGCTCATCGCCCGCGTCGGTGCGGGGAAGATTCCGTACATCAGCCTGGCGGCGACGGTGAACATGGCCGGCGGGCAGCCGATTTCGCTGAAAAATCTCCGGCAGGTTCGGGCGGCTCGCGCAGAAGCACGGCATTCGCATCATTTTGGACGCCACCCGTGCGGTCGAGAACGCCTATTTCATCAAACAGCGGGAAGAGGGCTATAAGAACAAGACGACGGCCGAGATTCTTCGCGAAATCTGCGGCTGCACCGACGGCTGCACGATGAGCGGGAAGAAAGACGCGCTGGTGAACATCGGCGGCTGGCTGGCGATGAACGATTACGGGCTTTTCGAGGAAGCCCGGAATCTGGTCGTCGTTTACGAGGGATTGCACACCTACGGCGGCATGGCGGGCCGCGACATGGAGGCGATGGCGAGGGGGATTGTCGAGTCGGTTGCTGACGATCACATCCGTGCGCGGATCGGGCAGGTGGAGTATCTCGGAGCGAAGCTGGTCGAGTGGGGCGTGCCGGTCGTGCGGCCGATCGGCGGCCATGCGGTGTTTCTCGACGCGCGGCATTTCTATCCGCAGATTCCGCAAGACCAGTTCCCCGCGCAGATGCTGGCGGCGGAGTTGTATTTGGATTCCGGCGTGCGGGCGATGGAGCGCGGCATCGTCTCGGCGGGCCGCGATCCGAAGACGGGCGAACACCGCTTCCCGAAACTCGAACTCGTGCGGCTGACGATCCCCGCGCCGCGTTTACACGCAGGCGCACATGGACGTTACGGCCGAATCGGTCGCAGCCGTTTATGCCGAGCGCGAAAAGGCCCGCGGGCTCAAGATGATTTACGAGCCGAAGTATTTGCGGTTTTTCCAGGCGAAGTTCGAGAGGATGTAAGAGTTAAATGGTACTCAGAACTCCGGTACTAAGTACTAATCTGAGTTTTGGTTAAGTGTAGCGTTTAGTCCCGAAGGGACGTCAGTTGGTAGCCAGGGGCGTGAGCCCCTGGGAAGCGTTTTCCACCTGTAACAAAGCCCCGAAGGGGCGGCAGTAGCTCGAAATTCTGTACTACTGTCGTCCCTTCGGGACTCTACTGTCGCCCCATAGGGGCTCGGTTGGTGTTTGCGGCCGTTTTCCAGGGGCTTACGCCCCTGGCTACCAACTGTCGTCCCTTCGGGACTGAGCGTCAATTACCTTATCCGAAACTCAGGTTACTGGGAACGAGGAAGGTTGAAATGGATGTAAAAATATTCACAATGGGCGGGACGATCGATAAGATTTACTTCGACGCGAAGAGCGATTACGAGGTCGGGCCGCCGTCGATTCATGAAGTGCTTCGCGAGGCGAACGTTGCGATCGAGTACGGCATCGAGCCGGTGATGAGCAAGGACAGCCTCGACTTGACCATGGAAGACCGGCTCACGCTTCGCCGGCTGGTCGAGGTCGAGCCGTGCCGGCGGATTATGGTCACGCACGGCACGGACACGATGATCGAAACGGGCAAGGTCTTGCTGGGCTTGCCGGAGAAGACCATCGTGCTGACCGGCTCGATGCAGCCCGCCCGATTCAAAGTGACCGACGCCGTGTTTAACATCGGCTCCGCGCTGGTCGCCGCCCAGTGCCTCCCGCCGGGCGTGTATATCGCCATGAACGGAAAGATTTTTGATCCGAAGAAATCGCGGAAGAATGTGAAGGA
The DNA here is from genome assembly GCA_963713065.1 of Pirellulales bacterium. Classification (GTDB taxonomy): domain Bacteria; phylum Planctomycetota; class Planctomycetia; order Pirellulales; family Thermoguttaceae; genus JADLEL01. The sequence goes on from CAVQKP010000006.1 coordinate 238,564, forward strand.
GAATCGGTTTGAGGTGATTGAATAGTGGTCAGTGGACAGTGGGCAGATGGAACAATGCGATTCGAGCGAAATTATGGAGAATGCAACTTCACCAATCGCCGATCGAGATACCAATCCTAAACGCAAACTTCGTTGGTATCAGTACAGTCTGCGTACGTTGTTGATCTTGGTTACCGTTTTCGCTTTTGTCTGCAGTTGGGTCGCCGTGAAAATGGGGCAGGCGAAGCGGCAGAAGGAAATCGTTGAGCAGCTTATCAAATCAGGATGCGGAATCCGTTACGATTTCGAAGTGGCTTCTTTTAGGAAAAACAATTCAAATCCTCAGCCGCCCGCTACAGCATGGCTAAGAGGCTTGTTGGGCATCGATTTTTTCAGCAACGTTGAAGAAGTGTATTGTGAGAATAATTTGACGGACGACGACTTGAAGAAGCTAGGAGAATTCAAGCATCTCAAGGTTTTGGAAATCTATAACTCACCGATTACGGATGCCGGGTTCGAACACTTAAAACAATTAACACAGCTTAAAACATTACGTCTATTCAAGACTCAAATTACTGATGCAGGGTTGAAAAATCTGGCGGGCATGACGCAATTAGAAAAAATTGACCTGCGAGAGGATAGTATCTCGGATGCCGGTCTCGCGCATCTTGCAGGATTGACAAAGACGAAAACGCTTTTGCTTCGAAGCGGCAAGATTACCGATGCCGGCATTGCCCATTTAAGCAAAATGTCGGAACTCGAATGGCTGACCCTTCGGGATACGGAATTTAGCGATGCCGGATTATCTGAAATCAAAAAGTTTACGAAGCTCGATTATTTGGATATTGGCGGAACCAAAATCAGCGATGCAGGTTTGACAAATCTCAAAACGCTCCCGAAACTCAATGGATTGGTTCTTCCTAGCACTATTTCGAAGGACGGAATGAAAGAACTTAAGGATTGCTTTCCAGCAATTACAATTGGTCAAACTTCTCGCATGGAAGAGCCGGTTCGACCGAATAACAATAACTGATCGAGAAAAACCATGAAACGTCAAAGCCCCTCTTACAGTCTTACCGTTCGTTTGCGTTATCCCGACAAAGCGGGCCAACTCGGCCGGATTACTTCGGCGATTGGGGAAACGGAGGGGATGATCGGGTCGGTCGATATCGTCGAGGTGCGGAAGGATTTGATTATCCGCGATATCACTTTCAACGCCCGGGATGTCGGGCATGGCGAGCATATCGTCGAGCGGCTGCACGCGATGCCGGGCGTCGAGGTGCTGCGGGTGTCCGACCGCACTTACCGCCTGCACTTGGGAGGGAAGATCGAAGTGCAGGGGAAAGTGCCGATCGAGAACCGAGACGATCTCTCGATGGTCTATACGCCCGGGGTGGCGCGGGTGTGCCGGTCGATCCGCAACGATCCGGACGCGGCGTTCACGCTGACGATTCGCCGGAACATGGTGGCGGTCGTGACCGACGGCACGGCCGTGCTGGGCCTGGGCGACATCGGCCCGCGGGCGGCGCTGCCGGTGATGGAAGGCAAGGCGATGCTTTTCAAGGAGTTCGGCGGGGTGGATGCGTTTCCGATCTGCCTCGACACGAAGGACGTGGAGCAAATCATCGACACCGTCGCCTATCTTGCGCCGACGTTCGGCGGCATCAATTTGGAGGACATTTCGTCGCCGCGGTGCGTGGAAATCGAGGAGCGATTGACCGAGCGGCTCGACATTCCCGTCTTCCACGACGATCAGCACGGCACGGCGATCGTGGTGTTGGCTGCGCTGCAGAACGCGCTTGCGGTGGTAGAAAAGAAGATGCAGGACATCCGCGTGGTGGTCTGCGGGGCGGGCGCGGCGGGGCAGGCGATCGTCAAGTTGCTGCAAGCGGTGGGCGTCGGGCCGATAGTGGTTTGCGACCGCCAGGGCGCGCTCTCGAAGAACCGGAAGATCAACGGCAATCCGGTGAAGCAGTGGCTGGTCGAGCATACGAACCCGGAACAACTCAGCGGCACGATCGGCCAGGTGATGGGCGACGCGGACGTGTTCATCGGCGTGGCGTCGGGCGATCTGGTGACGATCGACGACATCAAGCGGATGGCGCCGCAGTCGATCGTTTTCGCGCTGGCCAATCCCGATCCGGAGATCGATCCCGATCTGGCGGCGACGTGCGCCGCGGTGGTCGCGTCGGGGCGGTCGGATTACGCCAACCAGATCAACAACGTGCTCTGTTTCCCGGGCCTGTTCCGCGGCATGTTGGACGTTCGCGCCCGGCGGGTCACGCAGGAGATGAAAATCGCCGCGGCGACGGCGATTGCCGGCGTGATCGAGCGGAAAGAACTGACGGCCGATTACATCATTCCGAGCGTCTTCGACCGCCGCGTGGCGCCGGCGGTGGCAAAAGCGGTTGCCAAAGCGGCACACGACAGCGGCGTCGCGCATCACGATCACAAGCCGGGGTTCAAGATCTCGCCTTGAAATGCGCTTCTCTTGCGCTGATTGATGACGAATTCGATTGATGCTAGGATAATAGGCAGCAAGGAAACAGGGGGCCAGATCGAACTCTGATTTTGGGAGAAACGCATCATGAAACGACTGGCTGCCGTAATAATATTGTGTTTTTCGATGGGATTCTTCTTTTCGTCGGTTGCGGAGGCTGAGCCGAACGATCATTTCCTTGATTTGCTGCGATCGCCCGATGCGGTGACGGCGATTTCTGAAGCGGCGACGGTCAATTTGACAAAAGTCAACGATGCCGCCTGGTTGGGAAGCGGAATTGAGGTGAACGCCAAACTGACACCGAGGCGTGTGGCCGTGCAAGTCGAGTTGGTTGCGCCGGAAACGGCTGTCAAGTATCTGAAACTGAGATGGAACGGTGAAATGCCGGGCGGCGAGTGGCGATATCTCGGCGACGCATGGGAACGGGCGTATGGCAATCTTGAGTGGCGGCCTTTGGACGAGAAGCGGGAGATGCCGTGGTATTTCCTCTCCAGCGACAAGAAGACCACGCATGGTTACGGCGTGATGACGACTCCGGCGGCATTTTGCGATTGGAAGGCCGACGCGCAGGGCGTGACGCTGACGCTGGATGTTCGCAACGGCGGCCGGGGAGTGATGCCGGGCGGTCGCCGGCTCACCGTTTGCACCGTGGTTTGCCGGCGGGGAACTGCCCCGGAGACGCCCTTTGCGGCGGCTTGCGCCTTTTGCAAAATGATGTGTCCGAGGCCGCGATTGCCCAAGCAGCCGGTATATGGTTTCAACGACTGGTACTGCGACTATGGCAAAAACAACGCGGCAAGCGTGCGAGAATACGCGGATTTCCTCGTGCGGCTTTCGCCGAAGGGAGAGAACCGCCCCTTCATGGTGATCGACGACGGCTGGCAACCGGGCGGCGGCAGAGGCGGCGGCGGCCCGTGGGATAAATGCGGATCAAACTTCGCGTCGATGGCCGGGACCGCCGCCGAGATCAAGAACGCGGGAGCGCGGCCGGGCATTTGGATTCGCCTGATGTCGCATCACAAGGAAATTCCGCCCTCGTGGCTGATCGAGCAGAAAAACCTCGGCCTCGATCTGTCGAAGCCGGAGGTCCGCGCGTACGTGAAAAAATGCATTTCGCAGCTGCGCGACTGGGGCTACGAACTCATCAAGCACGATTATTCGACTTACGACCTGACCGAAGGGTGGGGAATGCGGCCGGCGGCAGATCCGAAGGCGATGTGGTCCTTCGCCGACCGTTCGCGGACCACGGCCGAGATCATCGTCGATCATTACCGGAGCATCCGCGAAGCGGCGGGCGATGATTGCGTGGTCATCGGTTGCAATACCGTGAATCATTTGAGCGCGGGTATCTTCGAGTTGCAGCGGATCGGCGACGACACAAGCGGCAGGGATTGGAAACGCGTGCGGAAGATGGGCGTGAATTGCCTTGCCTTTCGGGGACCGCAGCATGGCGCGTTCTTCTCGGCGGACGCCGATTGCGTAGGCTTGACGGAAGCGAATGCGATTCCCTGGGAGTTGAACCGTCAGTGGCTTATGTTGCTGGCTCGATCGGGGACACCGCTTTTCATCTCGTTCAAGAAAGGGACGATTTCGCCCGAACAGGAAAATGAGGTTGCCGCGGCGCTGGAGATTGCGTCGAAGCCGCAGCCGCTTGGCGAGCCTCTGGACTGGTTCGACACGCCGCACCCCCGCCACTGGAAACTGATGGGCAAGACCGTCGAATTCGACTGGTCGGAACCGACGAAGTAGCATTTTGATCGCGGACAGATCGGCGCCATGCCGAAGCTGATCGAGGTCATCGTGGCGCCACGGAAAAGACCAACATGCCCACGGCGAGCGTGGGCATGGCACCGAATGCGGAAAAAGTTTTCACTCTTTGGCGGGCAAATCCCACCATCCGTTTTCAAGAGAATCGCTTCGAGGGATATTTTTTCTTCGCCGGACGATGGCCGTATCCGCCTGGGGATTTGACAGCCTGCGGTTTATGCGCGGCATGGTGATGCGCTTCGCGGCGCTGACGGGAGCCGACGGGGATCTTCGGCGTGCGCGGCGATGGCGCACCGAATCGCTCGCTCCGCGACGGGGTCTCTTCTTTCGGCAATTCGCTGAGCGGGATGTCGGTTTCGACGGAGAGCGTATGGCGAATCAGCCGTTCGATGGCCTTCAACAGCTTCCGCTCGTCGTGGTCGCAGAGCGTGACGGCGCGGCCGGTCGCGCCGGCGCGGCCCGTGCGGCCGATGCGATGCACGTAGGTTTCCGGCTCGTCGGGCAAGTCGTAGTTGAGGACGTGCGAAATGCCTTCCACGTCGATGCCGCGGGAAGCGATGTCGGTGGCCACCAGCACGTGCGTGCGGTCGGCCTTGAAATCGTCGAGCGCCCGCTGCCGGGCGTTTTGGCTCTTGTTGCCGTGAATGGCGTCGGCCGAGATGCCGGACTTGTTCAAATGCTTCGCCACCTGGTCGGCGCCACGCTTGGTGCGGGTGAAAACCAGCGCGCGGGTGAATGCGCGGGAATGCAAAAAGCTCGCCAGCAAGCGGCTTTTCTGCCTTCGCGGCACGAAATACACCGCATGTTCGATGAGTTCCGTCGTGGCCTTCACCGGCGCGATGCGGATCCGCACCGGATCGCGCAAGATCGCACTCGCCAACCGTTCGATCGGCGCGGGCATGGTGGCCGAAAACAGCAGCGTCTGCCGATGCGCCGGCAATTCGGAAATAATGTGCTTCACATCGGGCATAAAGCCCATGTCCAACATCCGGTCGGCTTCGTCCAAGACGAACACCTCGACGCGGCTCAAGTCGATGAAGCCCTGGTTCATCAGGTCGATCAAGCGGCCGGGCGTGGCGACGAGAATATCGACGCCGTGCCGAAGCGCGCGGGTTTGCGGATTCTGGCCCACGCCGCCGTAGATCACGGTTTGCTTAAGCGCCGTGTATTGGCCGTAAGTGCGGAAACTTTCGGCGATCTGGCCGGCCAACTCGCGGGTCGGCGAGAGCACCAGTGCGCGGATGCGGCGTCCATGGCCCTTGGGCGGATTGCCGGCGTGTGTCAAGCGGTGCAGCAGAGGCAGCGCGAAAGCGGCGGTTTTGCCGGTGCCCGTCTGCGCATCCGAGCAGATCGCGGCCGGCCATCACCTGTGGAATGGCCTGGGACTGAATGGGGGTGGGGGTGGTGTAGCCTTCGCCGACGACAGCGCGCAAAATGGGCTCGATCAGCCCAAGCTTTTCAAAAGACATCTTTTCCTTTTCTGGCCATAATGAGCGGGAAACGGAACAACACCGCCAAAAAAGTCGGCGGGCCGTCTTGCTCGAAGATGGTCCGTGGGGTTCCCAGGACCGTAAAGCAGGGAACGCGCGCTGCGTTCTCCAAAAAAGCCATTGGACCTGGCAGTAATCCAATGGTCATTGCCGAGAGGATTGAATACCGTAGTATAGCACATTCGGCGGGTGTGTCCAGGGGGGAAAGAGAAAAGCTGCGGAAATAATCCGGTTTTGGTTGACCAAACAGCTCCTTTGGGGAATAATTACTCGATATCCGATCATAATAGCCGGTTCCAAGCTCCTTGCTTCTCGCCATGCCAATACCCAATTCCCCATGCTCCGTCGGCCTGCTCTTAAGCGGCGGGCTGGACAGCGGGATCTTGCTCGGGCACTTGCTGCGGCGGGGATGCCGCGTGCAGCCGTTTTACGTGCGGGCCGGTCTGCATTGGGAACACGACGAACTTGCCGCGCTCGAATCGTTCTTGCTGCGGATGCAGTCCATGCACTCCGATCGGGTGGAGCCGCTGGTGACGCTGGAAATGCCGCTGGCCGACGTGTACGGCAAGCATTGGAGCATCACCGGCCGCGGCGTGCCCGATGCCGCAACCGCGGACGACGCCGTTTATCTGCCGGGCAGAAACGCGATCTTGATCGTCAAGGCGGCCGTCTGGTGCCGGTTGCACGGCATCGGGCAATTGGCCTTGGCGGTGCTGGGTTCGAATCCGTTCGGCGACGCCTCGCGCGAGTTTTTCGACGACTTCGAGAGCGCCCTGCATCATGCCGTCGGCGGCCGGGTGCGCATCCTGCGCCCGTTCGGCGAGATGGCAAAACGCGAAGTCATGGATTTCGGCCGCGGCTTGCCGCTGGAGTTGACGTTTTCGTGCATCGACCCGCAGGGCGGCATGCACTGCGGCTGCTGCAATAAGTGCGCCGAGAGACAGGCTGCATTTCAGTCGATCGGCATGGAAGATCCAACAAGATATTGCCATTCACCATTCGCCAACACAATCGTGCTGAAGGCTGAAGCTTGAATGATGTGCGAAACGGCAATTCACCCTCCGGCTATCATCCAACATCGTTAATCATTCCTCCTCATGTTCAGAGTTTCCCGAGAGATCGACTTCTGTTACGGACACCGGCTGTTGCATTACGAAGGCAAGTGCCGGCATTTGCACGGGCATAACGGCCGGGCGATCATCACGATCGAGACCGAGAGCCTCGACGAACAGGGGATGGTCATCGACTTCAACGAAATCAAGCGCCGCATCAACACCTGGATCGACGAGCACATCGATCACCGCATGATTTTGCACCGCGAAGATCCGATCGTGCCCATGCTGGAGAAACTGGGCGAGCCGATGTATCTTTTGGACGTGAATCCAACGGCGGAAAACATCGCCAAGCTGATCGCCGACGTCGCCCGGGAGCAGGGCGTGCCGGTGGTGGAAGTCCGCCTGTGGGAGACGCCGCATTGCTTTGCGACGTACGCGCCGGATAAGTAAGGGGGAAGGGGGAAGACCGCGACAATCTAATCGGCCACGTGCTGCCACCGGGATATAACGGCGAGGCAGAGCACCGCGGAAACTGAGTTCCCAAGCAGAATCTGGCAACGCGATAATTCCATATCGCGCTTTCCGCCTTCCCTCTTCCGCCTTCCGCCTTTCATTCTCTTCCCATCGCCAAAGCATATTGGCTGAGAAGTTCATCGGCGAGTTCATCGGGGAGCGTTTCGGAGAAGCGTTCGACGAGGTCGTCGAGGGCGGGCCAGTCGATCGATTCGAAGCGGAACGTGAGGGCTTCCTCGGTGACGGAGGGGCGGACGAGGATCCAGCCCGCCGGCGTGGAGATGCGGATGCCGTCGATGTTGGTATGCTCGAAGGACTCCCAGGCCGCATGCACGTTTTCCAAAATTTCGGCCTGCGACTCGCGAGGGACGAAAAGCCGCATGTCGGGCGTGATATAGATGGTCGGACACTTCCGGCGGAGCTTGCTCAACGGCGTGCCGGTGTGCGGCCAAATGCGCGATCAAACGGCAAGCGGTGTAGAAGCCGTCGTCGCCGCCGCCGAGCGCCTCGAAAAAGTAATGCCCGCTCACTTCCGCGCCGAACAAAGCCTCCGTTTCGGCCATCTTCGCGCGGATGAAGGCGTGTCCGCTTCGTTCGGCGACCGGTTCGGCGCCGAGTTCCCGCGCGTGTGCGACGAGCCGCTCGGAGAATTTCAAGTCATGCACGAACCGCCGCCCGCGGATTTCAGCGCCGAAGCCGTCCAGCAGGATCCAAACGGTCTCTTCGGCCGAGAGCGGCGAGCCGTTATCATCGACCACGGCCAGGCGGTCGCCGTCGCCGTCGAATGCCAGTCCGGCGTGCGCCCGTTCGCGATAGACGGCCTCGCCCAACTCGTGCAGCAGCGGAGTCTGGGAGCAGTCGGGCGTATGGCCGGCAAAATCGTCCTCGGGCGTATCGTGAATCGCGGTGAAAAGGCACTGCGGAAAGACGGCGTGCAGATACGCCGGCCCCTGCCCGCCCAGCAGCCGTGCATGGGATCGACGACGAGGTGCAACTGGGCGTTCATGGCTTCGAGCCAGGTTTCTTGCAGATTCGCCACGTAGTCGAACGAGATATCGAGCGAGCGGGGAGGCTTGCGCGAGCGGCGGCCATGCGGAGACGCCGTTTCCGCCGAACGGTGCAGAGCTTCGACGTCGCCGGGCGCGGGGGGTCGATTGCCGATCATCCACTTCAATCCATTGACAAACGCCGGATTGTGCGACGCGGTGACGATTGCGCAAGCGGCGGCCTTCAAGCGGCGTTTGGCATGGTAGATCATGGGCGTGGGGAGTTGGCCCAAACTGATGGTATCGACGCCGGTTTCAGCCAGTCCATCGAGAAGCGCATCGAGGTAATCGGGCGTGGAGAGTCGATAATCGCCCCCCGCCACGAATTTCTCGCCCGGATTGATTTGCATTCCGAGGGCGCAACCCCAGCGGTGGTACAACTCGGGAGTTAATTCATCGGCAACCTCGCCGCGAATATCGCATGGTTTGTAGATGCTCACGACAATCTCCCGCTGCAACTTGTAGAGCTCGGGATTTTACGAATTCCCGCCTAAGAATTTTACCGAGTAGCCCGCCAAAGGCGAGGGGAAAACTCGCAATATTTTGGTTCTTTCGGCTGCCCTCCGCAGACGGTGCGAAGCCGCAAGCGGCCGGATTCGCAATCTCCGGTCGATTCTTCGGCATTCATCCTTTTTCCCGCTTCATAGGCACAAGATCGATGACCGCCAATTCCGGCCGGCATAAAAAACGCATTCGCGGGGCGTCGCCGCGCTCCATGCCGACGCCGCGCGAGGCGAAAAGTATGCCGCCGCCGGGCAAGTCGATCATGCCCGCCGCCCAAGATCGCGGAATGGCGGAGAGGGTCGCCAAGGGGCCCAGGAAAGGGAGCCGCACCTGTCCGCCGTGCGTGTGTCCGGCCACGAGCAAATCGGCGTCGATTTTTCCCAAGGCGAAATTCGGCACGTGGCCGAGCACGAGATGAAACTTTTCCGGACGGGGATTTTCCAAAGTCATGGCGCGGCGTGAATCGTCCAGGCTTAAGCACGTGATGGACAGATCATCCAGTTCGATAATCTGCCGGTATTTCGCCGCGGTGACCTCCAACCTGGCAAACAAGTTCGGCCAATCGTCGCCATCGACGTTGCCTTGCACGGCAAAAATGCCTAGCGGCGCGGAAAAATTCACTTTTCGCAGGAAGATGTTGATTTTCTGAATTAAGGATGGATGGTTTTCAAAGGACGTTTGCACGTAATCGCCGGCGAGGAGAATGATATCCGGCTTTTGCGCCAGCGTCGCCGTCAGCACTCGTTCCTCGTACTCGCCGAACCGATCGGTTTGCAAATCGGAGAGCACCACAATCCTTAAACGCTGCTTGATTTTTGGAGCGGCGATTTCATAATGCGTGATTTCCAGCCAAAACGGTTCGATCCAGAAAGCATAGACTCCGACGGCGGCGATGCCGACGGCGCCGAGGACCAATCCCACGGCTATTTTTACCCGCACTTTCCACCAGACGACCGCCGCGCCGAGAAACACGACCGGCAGGTGCAAAAAGATGCCGTATGCCGCCAGATGAACCAAGTCGAACGGACTCTTCGCCAAAAATACTCCCGCGCCGAATGCCGCCGTTGCATACAACGCGCCAAGCGCCGCACAAGTCCCGATTTTCGTGCGGCGCGCGATCATCCGCAAGATGAAGGCGTCGCAAAGCGATAATATCAGGTTGAAGAGCATGGATGCGGCGAGGTTGGAGATTTCACCCGTCAAACGGCGGCGGCCGGATGGCGGGCGGGGAAAATCTACCGGGGACAACGCGACGAGCCGGTCCCATCTGAATTTTACCATAAAAGATGACCGACGATAAAGCCCGATATTCGTCGCTCGATAGACCGACGCCTGCTGCCGATTGCAGCCGTTTTTTGCCGGCGCGAGGGGGATTGTCCCGATTTTTGTGGCAGGAGGGCATAAAAATGGGACAGTCCCGTTTCGCACTCGATTTTCCCGCTTTTTAGGGTGCTTGCGGAAACGCTTCGAACAAGAGAAAATACTGAAAAGTGTGGTTGCGAATTGGGCGTCGCTCGACAATCGAATAACGCTGAAAAATTCGAAAATCAACAGTTCATCATGAATGGAATCCCCGTTTTATCCGCCGAAGGAAATTGCATCGCCCAGGCTTGGGAGAACGCATTGCTGACTTTGTATCGCTCGGGTTGCGACATCGAAACGCAGTACGACAAGCCCGACGACCGGCCGAGCAAGGACGCCACGATGATCGTCACCGTGCATGAGCCGCTGTCGGAGCCGATGATCCACCGCGATTTTCCCGGCGGGTTCGAGGAGCTTGAGGAATACGTGATGGAGGTCTGCGAGGGGATCAAGGACCATCTGGTGCGCGATCCGAACGATCCGGCGGACACGCGTTGGGAGTACACCTATCATCAGCGGCTGTTCAACTACCAGGCGCCGACGCTGCCGCCGATCGACCAGATCGAGCAGCTTTGCCGGCAATTGGCCGACGCCCCGCACACGCGGCGGGCGCAGGCGATTACGTGGAAGGTCTGGGAGGATCAAAGCTGCTACGATCCGGCGTGCCTGCAAAGCGTATGGTGCCGGATTATCGAGCAGGACGGCCGGCCGACGCTGAGCATGAACATTCGCTTCCGCTCGAACGACGCGTACAAGGCGGCGTTCATGAACATGTTCGCGCTGGTGCGGCTGCAATCGCTCATCGCCCGGCGGATTTCCGATCTTAGCGGACGCGAAATTTTTCTCGGCCGCTACTGCCACATCGCCGACAGTTTCCACATTTACGGCTCGAACCTGGACGAGTTCGAAAAACGGTTTTTAGGCGCTGTGGAAAAGCGCAGTTTCGCGGAGCGCACGATGCGCTATGAAGACGTACGCGAGATGATGGAAGCCGCCCGGCCGGCGATTTTGGAAAAGGCGAAGAAAATGGGGCGGAAGAGCGTAGGAACGAAATAAAAGTTAGCCTCTAAAGCGGAAGCAAAGTGTCCGAAATGAACAAAACAATTTCCCTCGTCGCAGTTTTTTGTTTATTTTTCTCCTGGCGCTGCTGCATGGCGCAATCCTTGCCGGAGAAGGCGGCCGCCGAAAGCCCGCGGCTCGCCGGGCAAAAAACCTATCTGAAAGAACTATGCAAGCAATTGCAGATCGACTGGCCGCAAAACCGCACGATCAACATCGTCTGCCACGGTCACAGCGTGCCGGCGGGTTACTTCAAGACGCCGGAAGTCGAGACGATGAACGCTTATCCGCATCTGCTGCACAAGGAACTCGCCGCGAAATTTCCGCACGCGGTGATCAACGTCATCGTGACGGCCATCGGCGGCGAAAATTCCGAACAAGGGGCGGCCCGCTTCGAGCGCGACGTGTTGGCGCTGAAGCCCGACCTGGTGACCATCGATTACAGCCTCAACGATCGCCCGCTGGGCCTGGACCGGGCGAAAAAGGCCTGGATTTCGATGATCGAAAAGGCCCGGGCCGCCGGCGTCAAGGTGATTCTGCTGACGCCCACGCCCGATCAGAGTGCCAAATTGGACGATCCGCAAGATCCGCTCAACCGGCATGCCGAACAAGTTCGCGAACTGGCCGCCAAGTATCACGTGGCGCTGGCCGATAGCACGAAGGTTTTTCAAGAGCAAGTCGCAAAGGGCGCGAGGCTCGAAGATCTGATGTCCCAGGTCAATCATCCCAACCGGCAAGGGCACGAGTTGGTGGCGAAAGAATTGATGAAGTGGTTTCCGTAGCGAACGTCCGGAGATTCTCAGCACCCGCGCAGGTCGAGATCGTACATCGCGACGATGTTTTCCGTGGAAGTGTCTTGTTGCAGGTTGTGGGACGGGGAGATGATGTAACCGCCGCCTGCGCCAGAAGTTTTGCGCGGCGCGCCACTTCGAGGCGGACTTCTTGGGCCGATTTCAGCGGCAAGAGGTACTGCACGTCGATCCCGCCGTGGAAACAGAGGCGGTCGCCAAAATCGCTTTTCAGCCCTTCCGGCGCCATGCCCACCGCGGCCGGCTGAATCGGATTCAGGATATCGACGCCCAATTCGATCAGATCGGGGATCAATTCGCGCACGGCGCCGCAGAATGAAACATGAACTTCACGCCATGGCGATGCACGAGGTCCACCAAGGTTTTAATCGAAGGCGCGATAAACCGCCGGAAAAACTTGCGGCTCTGAAAAAGCCCGGATTGCGTGCCCAGGTCCGTCAATGCCCAAAAAATATCGATCCGCCCCTTCGAGGCTTCCCAGTATCGCTTGAAGTCTTCGACGTAGAAGTCCAAAAATGTTTTCGTGATGAAATCGACCCAATCGGGATTGAGCGCGGTGTCGCAGAGGAAGTTTTCCAGCCCGCGTGTCAAAGCGGGACGCTCGAAGACGTCGGCGTTGCCGCAGACGATCGCATAGCCTTCGTATTTGTCGCACTGTGAGGCGAGGGTGGAGTAATCGACCTGGTCGCAGGTGGGCCAGGGAAACGCTTTGATTTCCGCCAGACTCGCGGCGCCGGCCAGCGCGCCGTTGACGTGCTCCCAATCGACGCCCCAGGGCGTGTTGGCCATCATCCAATGCTCGCCCCACATGTTCTGCTTTACGCCGTCGGTGACGACATCGGGCGGATAGATCGCGGAGATGTACCGAAGATCGACATGCAACCGGTTTAATATCTCCTCACGATTTGACGATCCCAAGTCCTTTAACAGACGCTCCCAAACCGGCTCTTCCGCCCACATATCGGCGGGCACGCGGTCGGTTGGTTGATGGTTGACGGCGGCCAAAACTCTTTCACGCGAGGTCATAACTTTGTCCACGATCGATATTCCTTGTGCAAATGAGAGGGACTACGAATCAGTCGCAGCGAATTTTTCAATCCCGGGAAGCAGGCCGGAAGCCGACTATGCAATCGGTTTAATAAGATGAGAATAGACGATTTTGCGGATGTTGTCCACACCCTCTTATTAAGGGGTTGGTAATGACTGGTCCTCATTAAACGGTTTTCGAATTTTGGAAAGGCCTAAACCTTCTCTCGCGGCGTGTATTCCGTGTGCAAGAGATGGTGCGATTTTTCGCCCAGAGGCTTGCCGAGGAATTCTTCGTAGAGTTTGGCGACGGCGGGATTTTCGTGCGATTTGCGGAGAGCCTTGCCTTCGTCTTCGCGGTAGATGGCGTCGATGCGGGCCTGCCGGGTGGCGTTGTCGGTGTAGCGCGGCTGGCCGCCGCCGCCGATGCAACCGCCGGGGCAGGTCATCACTTCGACGAAATGATATTGCTTCGCGCCGCTTTTGATCCGGCCGATCACTTGCCGCGCGTTGGCCAGCCCGTTGGCCACGGCCACGTTCAACGTCGCGCCTTCGAGGAACTTCCACTCGGGCTTGACTTTTTCGATCTTCAGCGACGCTTCTTTCACGCCCTTGAGGCCCTCGATCGGCTTGACGTGCAGATTGTCGCCGGGCAGCGGGCGGCCGGTGACGATTTCATAAGCGGTGCGGAGCGCGGCTTCCATCACGCCGCCGGTGTTGGCAAAGATATCGGCCGCGCCGGTGGAAAGGCCCAGAGGAGCGTCCATCTTTTCGTCGGGCAGGCAGTCGAACTCGATGCCCGCCGCATGGATCATCTTGCCCAGCTCGCGCGTCGTGAGCACGATATCCACGTCGCGGACTCCGCTGTCGCCCATCTCCGGCCGCGCGCACTCGAACTTCTTCGCCGTGCAGGGCATCACGGAAACGACCACGATCTGCTCGGGTTTTTTGCCCAGTTTGCCGGCGTAGTAGGTCTTCGCCACCGCGCCGAACATCTGTTGCGGCGACTTGCAGGTGGAGAGATTCGGCAGCAGGTCGGGATGGAAATATTCCATGAACTTGATCCAGCCCGGCGAGCAACTGGTGAACATCGGCAAGGCGACTTCTTTCTTCTCGACGAGCGCCTGCTTGAGCCGCGTCAACAACTCGGCGCCTTCTTCGAGGATCGTGAGGTCGGCGGCGAAGTTCGTGTCGAACACGGCGGCGAAGCCCAGGCGGCGGAGTGCGGCGGTCATCTTGCCGGTCACCAGCGTGCCCGGCGGATAGCCGAAGCACTCGCCCAGGGCGGCGCGGATCGCGGGAGCGGTCTGCACGATGACGTGCAGGTTCGGATTGTCGAGCGCCTTCCAGACTTCATCGATCTGGTCGCGTTCGGTGATCGCGCCCACGGGGCACACGGCCGCGCACTGGCCGCACTGCACGCAGGCGACGTCGTCCAGATCGCGGCTGAACGCCGGGCCGATGAACGTCTCGAAGCCGCGGTTTTGCGGAAACAACGCGCCGACCATCTGCGTTTCGCCGCAGACCGAGACGCAGCGCCGGCACTTGATGCACTTGCCGTTGTCGCGCATCAAGGCGGGCGTCGAGGCGTCGATCCGCTTCCTGGTCTTCTCGCCCGTGTAGGCGATGTCGCGGATGCCCAGTTCGGCGGCCAGCGCCTGCAGTTCGCAATCTTCGCTGCGGTCGCAGGTCTGGCAGTCACCGTTGTGCTCGGAGAGCAGCAACTCGACGTCGGTTTTCCGCGCTTCCCGCACGCGGCGGCTGTTGGTATGCACCTTCATGCCCTCGGCCGCCGGCATGGCGCAGGAAGCGACGAGGTTCCGCGCCCCTTCGACTTCGACGACGCACACCCGGCAGGCGCCGATGGGATGCAAGCCTTCGACGTGGCACATGGTGGGGATCCGCACGCCGGCTTTTTTCGCCGCGTGAAGAATCGTATCGCCTTCGGGAACTTCGACGGAAACGTTGTTGATGGTGAGCTTGGGCATGTTAGTGGGCAGTGGGCAGTGCGAAGTGGATTATGTTTAACGTTGTCAGGTTACTGTTATCAATACCAAGAACAGAGTACGGAGTAGAGTATTCGGTATTCGGCACTTGGCAGCCCGATGAAAAAGGGGACAATTTGTTGTGGGTGCCATGCCCCCGCTTGCCGTGGGCATGTTTTTTTCCGCGATTTCTCATGCTCACGCAAGCGTGAGCATGGCACCCGAATACTTATTCAACGGGCTGTTAGTACTCGGTACTTAACACTTCGCACTCATGTTCTGCGGACGTGATTCTGCATTTGGCGGGACTGTGTTAAAGCTTGTCACATGCTCCATTGTTACTTATGCGTCGCGTTGACAGCATCGATCGCGGTCACTATTCCGCGCTTGCCGTAATCGCAACGCAAGCAACGCTTGGCTTGCCGCGTAGCGACATTTTCGGACCAGGGCATTTCGACTTCGTTGAAGTTGGATTTCCGCCGTTCGACGGGAATGAGGTTGAGTTTTTGCGCGGGGCGTCGAACGGTTCGGCATCGGGATCGAAGGCGGTGTCGATCAATTTGTCCTCGCGCCAGAAGGCGTGATTCGCGCCGCTCAAGTACAGGTCGATGCCCGCCGCGGCGCGTTCGCCGGCCGCCACGGCCTCGACCACCGAGCTCGGCCCGCTCACGGCGTCGCCGCCGGCGAAGATCCATTTTTCGGAAGTCTGCCCGGTGACGGGATTGATGTGGACGAAGCCCTGGTTTCGCGTTTCGAGCGAGATTTCACCGCAATATTTTTTCAGATCGAGCGTTTGGCCGATGGCCACGAGGAGGTGGTCGGCCTGGATGACGAAGGTTTCGCCGCTTTCCTCGGGACGCCGGCGCCCGGAGCGGTCGAATTCGCCCAAGCGCATGGGCATGCACTTGATGCCCGCCACGCGGCGGCCCTCGACGAGGATTTCCGTGGGCGCGGTGAGCAATTTCAGCGCGACGCCCTCGTGCTCGGCCTCTTCGATTTCTTCCTCGTAGGCCGGCATCGCCTCGCGGCTGCGGCGATAGACGACCGTCACCTTTTCCGCGCCCAGGCGGAGCGCGGTGCGGGCGGCGTCGATGGCCGAATTTCCGCCGCCGATGACGACCACATTCTTGCCCACCGGGACGGAGCCGCGGGTGTTGTACGTTCGCAGGAAGTGCAGCGCGTCGGTGATCCCCTCGGCGTCTTCGCCGGGCATGCCGAGGGCCACTCCTTGCGGCGCGCCGACGCCGATGAACACGGCGTCATAGCCTTCGGCGCGGAGCTTTTTGAGGGTGACCTCTTTACCCAGCCATGCGCCGGTCTGAATATCGACTCCCAACTGTTCGATCATGCGGACTTCGCGGGCGACGATTTCGCGCGGCAGGCGGTAGGCCGGAATCGCTTGCACCAGCATCCCGCCGGGGCGCTGCCCGCCCTCGAAGATTTTCGGTTGATAGCCCAGCCGGGCGAGGAAGTAGGCGCAGGAAAGGCCCGCCGGGCCGGCGCCGATAATCGCGATTTTTTTCCGCGCGTTCGCGGCGCTTTCGCGGATTTCGGGAAGCTGGATGACGATCTCCTGATCGACCATGAAGCGCTTGACGCCGCGGATCGAAACCGGGGCGTCGAGCGTCGAGCGGCGGCACTTGTCCTCGCAGGTGTGGAAGCAAACGCGCGAGCAGACCGCGGCGAAAGGGTTGCGCTCGCGATGCAATTGCAGCGCCTCGGCGCAGCGCCGTTCGGCCACCAGCGAAACGAAGCCGGGAATATCGACGTTCGCCGGACAGGCCGAAGCGCACGGGGCATCGACCAGCGCCGGGCACACGCCCGCCCGGCAGTGCTTGTCGCGGATGTGCTCGACATATTCCTGGCCGAAGTGCCGGATCGTCGAGAGGACGGGATTCGGCGCGGTTTGGCCGAGGCCGCAAAGCGACGTGTCCTTGATCATTTCACCGAGGTCGATGAGCCGTTCTAAATCGCATTCCTCGCCGCGCCCTTCGCAGATCCGATTCAGAATTTCCAGCATCCGCTTGGTGCCCACGCGGCAGGGGACGCACTTGCCGCACGATTCTTCCTGCACGAATTCGAGGAAGTAGCGGGCGACATCGACCATGCAACTGTCTTCGTCCATGACGATCAGCCCGCCGGAGCCCATGATCGCGCCCAGTTCGGCGAGCGATTCGTAATCGAGGGGGACGTTCAAGTGCTGCTTGGGGATGCAGCCGCCGGAAGGCCCGCCGATCTGCGCGGCTTTGAATTCCTTTCCGCCGGGGATGCCGCCGCCGATGTCGTAGATCAGATCGCCCAGCGGCATTCCCACCGGAACTTCGACCAGGCCGGAATTCTTGATCGCCCCGGCCAGCGCGAAGACCTTGGTGCCTTTGCTTTTTTCGGTGCCGTTGGCCGCGTACCACGCGCCGCCGCCCAGGATGATCGCCGGCACGTTGGCGTAGGTTTCGACGTTGTTCAGCACGGTGGGCTTGCCCCAGAGGCCGCTTTGCGCGGGGAACGGCGGACGGGGCCGCGGCTCGCCGCGGTTGCCTTCGATCGAGGTGAGCAAGGCGGTCTCTTCGCCGCAGACGAAAGCGCCCGAACCCATGCGGATTTCCAACTCGAAATCGAAGCCCGAGCCGAGGATATTCTTGCCCATCAGGCCGCAATCGCGGGCTTGCCCCAAGGCGATTTTCAAGCGTTCGACGGCCAGCGGATATTCGGCGCGCACGTAAATGTAACCGCGATCGGCGCCGATGGTGTGCGCGGCGATCATCATGCCTTCCATCACGCTGTGCGGATCGCCTTCGAGCACGCTGCGGTCCATGAACGCGCCGGGATCGCCTTCGTCGGCGTTGCAGACCACGTATTTCACGTCGCCGGGGGCGTTGCGGGTGAAGAGCCATTTGCGCCAGGTGGGGAAGCCCGCCCCGCCGCGGCCGCGCAGCCCGGCCAGCTTCATTTCGTCGAGAATCGCATCGGGCTTGTTTTGCAGCAGCGTTTTGGCCAGCGCCTGATAGCCGTCGCGGGCGATGTAGTCCTCGATGCGCTGCGGATCGATCTGCCCGCAATTGCGGAGCACGATTTTCATCTGCCGCTTGTAGAAATCCATTTCGGCGGCCGCCGGCGTGGCCCGGCCGTCGGGGCGCTTGTGCGTGAGCCGGCAGACCACGCGGCCCTTGACCAGATGTTCGCCGACCAATTCGGCGGCGTCCTGGGGTTTGAGGCATTCATAAAAGGTATCGTCGATCATCAAAGCCGGTCCGCCGGAGCAGGGGCCGAGACAGCCGGTGCCGACGATCGACACGTCGCCCGACAAACCGCGATCGGCGATTTCCTTCTGCAACGCCTCGCGCACCGCCAAAGCGCCGGAGGCGATGCAACTCGCGCCCAGGCAGAGGCGAATTTTCTTATGCCGGCTCTCTTTCGAGGCGGCCTCTTCGGCTCGAACGCGGTCGCGCAACGCCGTCAGCTCTTTTTGAGTTTCGAAGAACATTTTTTTATGCGTGGTCAGGGGACTTTGGTCGATGGGCGGTCAGCAATGATATCAGTCGTTCGCGAGTCGGAAATGGAACCGGTTTTGAAGCTATCACTCCAGAGTGAAAAAAATTTGTCCTTGGAGAGACCGAAGAAGAATTTGTTCCCGGTGGAGATTTCAATAGCGGAATCCGTAATCGCTTTCCTCGGCGGCCTTGGCTTTTTGGGCGATCTCTTCGTCGGTGCGGTATTGGTCGAGAATCTTCGCCAATTGGGTGGGTTTGACGCGCTGATGCACGTCGTCGTCGATCATAATCACCGGGGCCAGTCCGCAAGCGCCGAAGCAGCGGCCGACGTCAAGCGAAAATAGCCGATCAGAGGTGGTCTCGCCGACTTCGACATTCAAGGTCTGCTTCAGTGCGGCGAGCACTTCCTTCCCCCCCGAACGTAGCAGGCCGTGCCCAGGCATGCGCGGACCAAATGCTTGCCGCGGGGTACCGTCGAAAAGAAGGAATAAAAGCTCACGACGCCGGCGACTTCACTGAACGGCTTGCCCAGCGCCAGGGCGATTTTCTTCAGCGCCGCCTCGGGCAGATAACCGAACAGCGTCTGTGCGATTTGCAGCACGGGAATCAACGCTCCCGGCGTGCCGATGTAATCATGGAGCACATCATCCAGTTGCTGGAGAAGATCTTCTTCGGTAGCTTCCGCACACCCCGGACACTTCATTTGCTCGGCAGCCATTATGCAATTGCACCTCAAAAAGCGGATAAATTGTAAGACAAATCTCACCTTATCGATAATAACACATTCGGGTGACGCTTTACAAGATATCGAGAAAAAATTCTCGGTATAAATAATAGTTATAGTACCAATATATTCCTAAATACGACGGTTTGGATTATTCAATTCAAGAAACAGCCACTTTAGAGTTAGTATATAATAGCTTATAATGGCTATTATTATTTACTACATGCCCCAATAGAGAAGCGTTCTGTATTTTGGATGGCGGCTACCTATTGATCCATAAGACAGAATTGGATCATGCCATCGTCACATTTTCGTGCGAAAAATGCCTCCACGCGCAGGTTGGAAGCGAAAGAGCGAACCTTCTGAATAGCCAACTGCATATCTTCGCGCTGCCGCTCGGCCAATTGCAGCGGGGAGACATGCAGCCGCTCGGAATAGAACGCGCAGTCCTGGTGGGCGATCAAAACGACGCGTTCGATGCCATGCACCTTGATTAAGAATCGCAATTGCTCGATCATTGCCTCTTCTTCGCGATGGGCGAGAAAATGACCGGCAAGGCAGGCCGCCCCGCCCGGCACCGCGAGGCGGTCGTAACGCGGGAGCTTCAAGTTATTGTGCAGAAAATCATCAAAAAATTCGCCGAATCTTCCATCGCTGCAATAGACCGCCGCCGCGCGAATGCGATTCTCGTCGAACCGCAACACATTCCCCTGCGTGATTCCGGGATCTTCGAAATTCTTCATATCGACACCTCCACATTCGCCGACGGTCCGCCAGAGAATTAAACCGGCGGATGTCCAAAAGTAAAGTGAGAAGGCCGCCAACAGCCAGAGTATATCGCTTACTCGATGTCAGCTTTCGCGAATGCCAACTGTGTGTTGAACGAGCGACTTTTGACAATCCGCGGGACGAAGAGACGAAATAATCCGGGGTAATCCAGGAGACGCCACGTTTGTGGAGCGTCTGGAACAAGTAGCCGGTCGCATCCCTCACCCGCAGAAATCCGGACGCCCACAAAATTACTTAAACGACCATAATCGGATCGTGTCCCCTCCCTGAAACCATTGGGTGCTGATTTGCCGCTTGAGGATGGCTTCTCCCGCCTCATTCCGGACATTTACCGTAAGTTGGTTCTTGTGCTGGTCGATACCGAGATATAACATCGTGGGGTCTCCTTGAAAGGACATTAGATTTGGGTTGTGCAACGACTCCCAAAACTACTTTTCTTGGAGACCCCTCGGCTCTTTCATAGTATCTCGATTCCCCCCCCGATTACCCGGATAGTTGGTCGCCGTCGCCAACTCTACCAGATCGGTGTTATTTATGTTAGATTGGAGAAAATACAGCTAAATCCATCGTTTCCGTGCCTTTGGAAACAAGTTCACGCAATCACGGCGATTATTGAAATTGCGTGACCTGGTCTCGCGGTATCTTCTCTGACGCCAAGAGGGTATCCCCCTCGTATCCACCGCTCGTTCCTAAGTCCATCGGAATATTAACAGCAAACCAGCGGCAAACGCAGCCAGCGAGTAGCGACGAAAAAAGAGGCAGCAAGGAGAAGATTCGGAAAATTGTCGCCTTCTCTCGGTACTGCGAATCGGAATCAAAAAGCGTCATAAGGGGAGGCCCCAATCTTTCTTAGACCATTGTTTTAGCTCTGACTCTCGGTTAGCTGCGTGTACTGCTCGCGCGTTACCAATTTCACTGCTTTATTCCCAGGCAATTAGTTTCACGACAAGTCGCCCTCGGCAATTTATTTTGCCGAGGGCGATGTTGGCGGTTGTCGGCAACGCCGACGACAATCGGGGATCATTTCACCTCGAACGTGTAGGTCTTGACGGTTGACTCAACGTTCGACTGCGGCGGGGTGGACGTGATCTTCACCTTGACTGTGCCTTGGCCGGTCGGCTTGATCTCGTACTCCACCTTCGCCATGCCGATCAGGAGGTGGCCTCCCTTCATGGTCAGGATGGAGTTCTCGGCCACGATCTTCGCCGGGCCGTCCACGTCGGCCACCAGCTTAGATCCCGCGATGCCTTCCCCCGTGATGCGAACCCGCTGGTCCATCTGCACCTTGAACGGGGTGTTGTCCTGCGGGACGATTACCGTCCGATTGGACACCTTGCCCTCGACCTGGTTCCCCTCTTCGCCAGCGAGGGCAACGAGGGCCAAGATGGGGGCTGCAAGAAACAATCCTAAAAACAACCTTTTCATAAAAAGGTCTCCTTTGGAGATACGGCTCCGTTTTCCGCCGTCAGCCTTTTGGACTTGAAAGGTCTGCGAGAAGAGCTATACTTAATAGCTGGCTGACGGGTCTTCTCGTCGGACCACAACTGAACCGGTTCGCAGCAGATCGCTAAATATGTCTGCGAACCGGTTATTTTTTGGGATTTGTTCCTGGGATTTGTTTTGAGCTACGGTACGCCCACACAAATAGCAATTGCTGCTGCAATATCGTCCAATTCAGCGGCGGCTAACGAACCGCGACGTTTTACGAACCGCTTTTCGGATACTGACTTCACCTGAAATGCATCTGCTCCAGATTCTTTTGATAAACCATTCATTTTGCTCGGTAGCAAACGCACGAACCATTGGCAGCTTGCGTAAGCAGGCTTCCATTCGGTAATCGGCACGACAATACGTAATGGAAGACGCCCAATGGCATCTTCGCTTATCACGACGGCAGGTCTTGTTTTCCCAATTTCCGCCTGTTGTGCAGGATCGAAATTGACATCCCAAACCTCACCCCGTTTTGGCATTTGTGTTTTCGACATGGAGGTCATTTTCTCCGAAGGCGTTATATTCCGTTAATTCTTTGTTAGTCCTGTACTCCTTTTCCGCCTTCGAGGCTGCTTCGGCAAGGACTTGGACTCGTTGCTCTCTCGGTAATCGTAATAATTTGGTCGGTGACATGGCAGAACCCTCAACCTCACGAACAGTGTCAGTACCACATCCCTCACAAATTCGATTGGCCTCATCAGGGCTTATAATTCCTTCCGCCACGGCACGTACAGTCATCTGCTTTAGTTTTTTCGGCTTCTCATGGCCGTGGAAAGCAACTGGTTCGTGTTGCCGCCAACCTTTGCTACTGAAATCAATACACATCGATTTATAAACACTGTCCGAGATGATCTCTAGATCCTTGGCACGACGAATCCACGCCTGCATACTAAGTCCGTATTTTTCCTTCAATAACCCGAGTTCAGCAAACGAAAGATGCCTTCGCTTTTCCCCCAATTCCTGTTTTGCCTTGCTAGCGGGAACTAGCAGAGCCGCCGCAAACCGATGCGCAATGGCCTCTTGTTCCTTTTCCGTGAACCGAGGACATTCCGTCAAAACGTGACCAAGCTCATGAGCCACATTGTAACGGTATCGATCATCGGCAGTACCGGTGTTCACAACGATCACTGGCCTGCCATCGGCTCTTCCCGACAATCCGTCGAACTGAATCCCTGATTCGGAATACTCTACTACAAAACCACCTTTGTCCTCCACCATTTCAACAAGACTATCGATGGGAGAATCTCCAAGCTCCCACGCTTTACGAAGCTTCTGCGAAACCTCTTCGGCGTCTTCGAGGTCATGGACTTTGGCGGGCTTAGGAAACGATGCAACCTGTCGCGGGTAAAGCATCTCCTGAAGCCATGCTTGCCGTTCCACTACAAACTCCGCATAAGCCTTGATTTGATCTTGCCGCCCCTGTGACAACTTCGTCTGCTTACGAAATGCAACCCACTTTACTTCCAATTTCGGTTCGGACAGGAAGTAATTGGGCTTTACCCCTAGCACTCTTCCCAACAGAACCAGCAAAGCTTGCTTTGGTTCACTTTTCTTTTCTCGTACTTTGACAGCGCGGCTTTAGTAATAGGATGCCCAGCAGTTGCCAACTGCTGTACAACTTCCTCTTGAGTCATCCCTGCTGCCAACCTCGATTGTCTAATGCGGTCTCCAATCACACGTCGGTCCTCCCATGTGTCTGTTGACTAATTATACAAATTCTACACCATTTGTCAACGGTTGACAACTATATGTTTTGTCGGCATATCTGTCAACTGCGACGATCCATATTTTTAGGAAGTGACGATTCGGGCGATAGAGGCAGTTTTAAGAGCAATTATACATTATTCATTAACTTATCTATTGAGCAGAATTCAAAACCACGCTAGGCTTCCAACCTAGTAGCCGTTCACGGGCTAATCGAGGAGTGATCGCGAGATCACAGAGGTAACGGAGAGAGAAGATCCGTCGGTGCACTTTCAAGGCCCTGACGGCAGAAGTGATGGCGGTAAGGCGCCGGAGAGATGGGCTTGGACGGAATCCAATACAAACTGAAAGGCCGCGCGACCTTGCTGGGCGGCACGTGGCGATCACCGTCTAGATCCGCTCGCACCACCGGCGGCCGTTCTCGCTCCGCGTCCCCTGGGTAATCCGCCGGTCGATGACCACGAAGCGAATCGCCTATTCGGCCAAGTTGTTGGTCGGCTCGATTCCCGGCGTGGTGACGAAACGGAAGTACGCCGCCCCATGCTTTCGAAAGTGTTGGGCCAGATTGCGGGCATGTTTCGTGTCCGGCACGCAGGCCCGGCCCGCCCAAAGCACGTCGTTCCGTGCCGCCGCCAGTGCCCGCTGAAACCCGCTGGCGCTCTCGCACCGTGAACTCAGCCTTGCCGAGAATCTTAGCAACTTCGGCAGTAGAATAGTAATCTTTCATTGTATTTCGCTGCAACAACTCACTCAAAGTACTCTCGATGCGATTCAAGCGGTTCTTTCGGGAATTCTCTCCCGGCATGCGTTTTACGGGAATCGATTATAACGCCCGGCATAACTGGAGGCAGGACGTTTTTTTCGCACAAATTCGTTCTGCCGTATCCTAAACTTGAAAAATGGCCTTGGCCGATCGATTTCATCATCCCCCCAATGCGATGGGGATTGTTTCTGGAGGGATTTTCATGTTCATTCGACAATACATCCTCGCCGGATTCGGAATTCTTCTTCTTTGTGCCGGCACGCTCGCTGCTCAAGAACAACCGCGACCCGATCCGGCCAAGCCGGGCGGGCCGCTTTATTCTTTGCCTTACGAACCGGGATTGGCGTTCCTGGTGGGCCAGGGATATCTCGAGGCTCCCACTCACGAAGGCTTGTATGCCATCGACTGGCTGATGCCCGAGGAAACGCCGGTCCTGGCCGCGCGCGACGGCGTGGTCGTCGAAGCCGTCGATGCGTTCGCGAAGTCGGGCTTGACCGAGGAGATGAAAGACAAAGCGAATTACATCGTCATCCGGCACGAAGACGGCAGCCGGTCGCATTACTACCATCTCGCCCGGGGCGGCGTGAAGGTCAAGGTCGGCCAGGCCGTGAAGGAAGGCGAGGTGATCGCGCTTTCGGGCAACACGGGCTATTCCGCCACGCCGCATTTGCATTTCTTCGTCGATCGGCTCGAAAACGGCCGCGCGGTTTCCTTTCCCGTCCTCTATAAGTCCGGGAATGACCAACCATACGAGATCGTTCGCGGCGGGAAATATCCGGCGCCCGGCGGCAAGCCCGCACCCGACGAAGGCCCGCTGGCCGGCGTCGCGGGCACCGGCGAGCTTTCGTCGATCCGCCCGAAACTGATCGCCATCGTCAAGGCGGCCAAGACGCCCGCACAGGCGGCCGCCGATCTGAAAAGGCACCTGCTCGACAATCGGTCGGCTTACAAAAAGATCTATAAAGAGACGTTCGCCAAGAGCCAAAGAGGCGACAAATCAGCGATGAAGGAACTGCAAGATTATCTGGGCGGCATGGACCTCCAATCCCAACCCGAAATCGCCCGTCTGCTGGCCGACCCCGCCGCCGCAAGCACCGCCAACGAGGCGATGCAGGTTTGGTGGGAACTTTTTGCGATGTAGGACGGATTCATGATCTGACGCGAGAGGTTGGGATCCCTTCCCGCATCGCGCATTTTTCCCAACATACTTCAGTCGATCTTCTCGGCTTACTTCACGAATATGGCGAATCGCCGTTGCAGCGCGGGCCGATAGTCGATGCGTTCCACGGTGAGCTGGCACTCCCGGGCGAGCCGATGAATGTGGTCGTCCGTATAGGAGAACATGCAGCTCGGATGCTCTTCATTCAGCGAATCTTCCGGATTGCGGATCATCCAGGTGTTGTTATAGACGCAATCCGCTCCGCCTTGGGAGAAGAAGTCGGCCGATATCCGGCCGCCCTTTTTGAGCAAATGACGATATAACCGCAAGACCCAACAAGCGTTGCGCCAATTTTGGTGGATGAAAAAATAGCGGCCGACGCACAAGTCGCAAGCGTCCCCCAGCGACTCCAATTCATGCAAATCCGAGAGATGCAAGTAGCGGCAATTGGCGGGCGAGGTGAGCTTGGCGACGTGCAAAGCCAGCGGCGAGTAATCGATGCCGATATATTGCTTGCAGAACGGGGCGATGACTTTTCCCAAAATGCCCGGGCCGCAGCCGAGTTCGGCGATGGCCGCTCCAGGGACCCAGTCGCCTTGTGCCCAGATTGCGAAGCCATTATATCCCGCCAGATCGAAGTTGAATAATTCTTCCTCCGAGAGGCCCTTTAATCGCGGCTTGTGCGCCTGCACTTCCTCCTCGTCGATGTTTCGCCGGTTGATGAAATACTTGTAGGAATATTCTTTTTCCGTAACCCAATAAGAAAGCCATTCGTCATCCCAACGCCGTGAATTATGCTCCACGTCGGCCCGGAATTCCGGCGTGAACAACCAGGCCAGGCCGTCTTCTTTGCGGGAATCGCTCTTACTTATCACGTTGCAAATCCGCGAGAACATAGGAAAACCTTTCTGGGAAAATATCTTGGCAATTCCAACAAACTCCGGTCAGATTATCACGATTAATTCCCAAACGAGCAATGGCAAGCTGCGCACCCGGATTATCCCGTCCTCCAATCCTACCAGTTGTAATGCTGGTTCTAAAACATTTCAATCCCTGCGGAAAGGGGGGATCACTTGATCGAAAAAAAGAAAAAAAGGACACCGCCGATTTTTCGCGAAATCGGCGATGTCCCTGGATTTCTTTGTTCCGCGAATCGCGCGTCGTTACCGCCGATTCACTTTCTTCATGCCGGTCTTGTTTTCTACTTTCGGCTCCTCCGGCTGCTTCGGCTGCGGAACGAGGTTTGGCTCTGCCGCGTCGTCCTTGGCGGGCCCTTCTTCCAACTCCGACTGCGGCGCCGGTTTCCGTTCCGCTTTTTCCTCGGTCTTCGGAGTTTCTTTTTCTTCGCCCAGCGCCGCCTCTTTGCTGATGGTGAAGCCCTTGATGAACCAGCCGTCTTCTTCGGCGGTGGCTTGCAGGCCGGCGGGGCTGAGGTAGTGGCGAACGGTGTCGAACTCGGGGAGCTGCGAGCCGTCGAGTTTTTGATGCCGCGGCTGCCCCTTCTTGCCTTCGCCGAAGAGCTGGTTCAGGATGCGACCGAGCAGCGATTCGCTCTCGGGCATTTTGTTCTGGCGGATCAATTCGTAGGTCGGATGGTATTCCTCGTCGGTGCGGGAGAAAACGTGGGCGCACTTTTCCTTGGGCTGCATATTGTCGATTGTTTCGCTCACCAGCCGGTAATCGGCGTCGTTTCGCAGCAAGTTCCGCGGCTCGTGCGTCTTGAGGATTTTCTGCAAGAAGTCCAGATGCGAGGCGACGAGCAATTGCCCGTTCGACACCGTGATCGCCATGTGCGGGAACAGCCGTTCCTCAGTCTTGAGCTTATGCTTGGGGGGCGTGCTGAGGCTCGGTTCGTCGCCGATCTGCACGCCGGGTATTTCGGGGGGCGGCGCTTCCTGCTCGACGATCTCCCAAATCACCAGTCCGTCCTGTTCGCGCGTCCGCGCGCTGGGATCTCCCTTCATCGATTTCTCGATCGCCTTGGCCACGTCCTTGTCCTTGCCTTCCTTGACCTGGATGCCGAACAGAATCCGCTCGCTGGTGGTGGTAATGGGCATTTGATAATCGGTCACGAGCGTGATGCGGTGGCCCAGGTGCTCGATCAATTCCTGGCGGAGATCGATTTGGGGGCCGTGGGGATCCTCTTTGAGGCTCTTCAGCGTATCCTCCCAGACGCCGGTTTCGCCGCCGCCGTAAAGCTCGTCGAACAGCGGTCCGAAGTTGTCGAAAGCGTTGAGGATATCGAAATAGAACGTGCTGTAGGTGGCGATGTCGCTGGGCACCCAATCCTGCGGCGCGTAATCGTCGCCGTTGAGGAATTTCAACATCTTCATCGACTTCTCGTACGGTTGGGGCGCATAGACGGCGGTGCGGTGGATGAGGTCGAAGTTTTCGTCCGAGAAACTGGCGAATCCGCCCACGCCCTTGATCGCCGCAAAGCCCTGGTTCTGCATGAGTTCCAACAGGCTCTTGCCCCGGCGGCGTTGCGGGGGTGGCGTGGCCGCTCGGGCGACCGCGGCGTAGCCGACCGGATGGATGAACCAGCGGAACTGCGGCACGACCTCGCCGGCGTCGGCCGCGCAGCGCTGCGTGACCATCTTGAAGCCCGGCGCCTCGGCCAACGAGTCTTCCGCGGTCCCTTTGCCCGAGAACCGCTGCAAAATTCCGCGGAGCACCTCGAGATTATCGGTGGTGCAGAGGAAATTTCCGCTCATGAAATAAAAAGCATATCGCGCCGGGGGGGTGGCGGAAGACGGCGACACCGGATTGACGGACGCCGCGCTCGGCTGCGCGCAAGCTGCGTCCCTTCGGCTTCGCGCTCCTCTTCGGGCACGGGCAGCAAGAACTGGATGATCGGCTCGGCATAATTCGGCGCTTTCAGTTCCGTCCGCTTCGCTCCCTGCACGGTGAGGTTCCGATTGATTTTCTCGAGCATCTCCCGGGCTTGCTCGCCGCGGCCGGTGATATCGACGGTGATCGCAATGGCGGACTGTTTTTTCGCCGGCTCGATCAGCCCGATGCTGACCTCTCCGCTCGGCACGTCGCGCAGATCTTCCAAGGTGACGCCCAGCCGGTCGTGAACGTTCGACCAACGGCTTTCGAACTGCCGTTTGACGTCCTCTGCAAAAGGCTTCATCACCGGATCGGCCGCCAGTTTGCCGAGTTGCGTGTTGTCGAAATGCCGGATCAAATTCTCCACGTTGGCGATCGAGATGAATCCCTGCGTCGATTGGGGAAAAAGTTTCTCGGCCGCCGGTATTTTTTCGACCACCTCCGACGGATTTTCCGTTGATTGTTTCTCGGCCGGCGGAACCTTTTGGGCTTCCTCGGAGAGTTTCTCGGCCGGTGGAGTCTTTTGGGTGTCCTCGGAGAGTTTCTCAGCCGGTGGAGTCTTTTGGGCCTCCTCGGAGAGTTTCTCGGCCGGCGGAACCTTTTGGGTGTCCTCGGGGAGTTTCTTGACTGGTTGAGCCTTCTGGGTTTCCTCGGAGAGTTTCTCGGCCGGCGGAACCTTTTGGGCTTGCGCTATTCCCGCCATGAAAAACAATCCGCACAGCAAACCGCTGCAAACTCGGGTGGCAAAATGCGTCACTGGCTGGCTCCTTGCAAAACGCGCGGGTGGAATGACAGATTATCTTGCCGCATCATGCGCAATTCTCCGAACCGTCAAAGTTTCGCGCACGATGAAGTTTAAGACGATATACCGATTTACGCTAGATCGGCCGGAGAATCTAGGAAAATGAATCGGTTATTCAGATTATACCGATTACCCGAACCTTGTACTGTACGATTGCATTAATCAAACGCCTGCACAGCCCCTAGAATACCCAGCCTTACTATTTTAATATGATTATTTTTGTACAAAAGAGCTTTGAATTACCCGCCATCGCTGATCTGCATGCTGATTCAAATCATTATCATCGAGGGTATAATGAAATAATTGTCAAATGTTTGCCGAACAGAACAACGGTTATGAACATCCATCTACAGCCCACGGTTATCGTCTTGTCGATGCTGGGGATCGGCTGCGGTTTCATGCCTCCGCTGCAAGCCCAGCCGCCGCAGGAGCGGCCGGAGCGATTCATTCCCGATCCGTCGGCGATGTTCGACCGGTTTTTCGGCGGCGATCGGGAGGAGGATGAAAAGGCGCTCGCAAAAATCGAGGTCACGCCGAAGGAAGAGGAGCAACTTGGCCGCGCGGCGGTCAAATCGTTCCTCGAATACCTCAAACAGCAGCACGTTCCGGTGGTTTCGCGCGGAAAGGACGTCGATTACCTGCGGCGGCTGGTCGAGACGATCAGGCCGTCGATGAAACATGCCGAACGCTTTCGCAAGATCACGATCTTCGTCGCCGATTCGCCGCGGCCGGACGCCCGTTCGTTGCCGGGGGGCACGCTGGTCATTTTCCGCGGGATGCTGGACAGCGCGGAGAGCGAGGCGGCCCTTATCGGCGTGATCGGCCACGAACTCTCGCATTTGGATCACGACCATCTGCTGGTAAATCTTCGCCGCATGAAGCTCGCTCAGGAGACGTTTTCGAATCAGAACGGCTTTTCTCCCGGGAATTTTTTCGCGGCCGGCGCGGCGATGGCCCGGCTTTGGTCGCGACCTTTCCGGCCGGAGGATGAGCAAACCGCCGATCTCGACGGCGCCCGCTGGGCTTATGCGGCCGGTTACGATCCGCGGGAGATGATGCGCGTGATCGCCACGATCGGCCGGAAGGAGAAGAATCAACCGACGGCCTTTTTACCCTCCTACTTTCGCACTCATCCGCCGGCCGAGCAGCGCAACAAGGCCGTGCAAGAACTCTATGAGGAATTGCAGCAGACCGCGCCCAACGAGCAGCTCTACATCGGCGAGGAAAATCTCCGCCGCCGCATCACCCGGGCGGAGAAAGAGTTCCGCTAAAAATAAATGCTCCCCGGCAAGTGCCGGGAAGCATGCGCGGGTTGGCTGATAATTATTTGCGGAGCGACGCATCAATTCGTCGTAAAATGGCTGACGAGATCCTTAAGCGCCATCGCCTGCGAGCCCAACTCCTCGCTGCTGGAGGCCATTTCCTCGCCGCCGGTCGCCGATTGCTCCGTGACCAGGGCAATTTCATGGATGGCCTTCGAGACTTCTCTGGCATTGCAGGCCTGTTGATTGGTCGCGTCGGCGATTTCGGCGATTTTTTTCGCGGTAGCTTCGACTCCTTCGACGATTTTTTTCAACGATTCGCCGGTAGTCGCACTCAATTTGGCTCCCTCTTCGACGCGTTGGGTCGATTCCTTGATGAGCGTCGAAATCTCCCTGGCCGCCTGGTTCGAGCGTTCCGCCAGCTTGCGGACTTCGTCGGCGACCACGGCAAAGCCCATGCCATGTTCTCCGGCGCGGGCGGCTTCGATCGCGGCGTTCAACGCCAGCAGATTGGTTTGGCTGGCGATTTCGGAGATTACCTGGATGATCTCGCTGATCTGCTGCGAACTGGTGCGGATCAAATCCATGGCTTCGACCGACTTTTGCACCGCGTTGCCGCCTTCTTCAGCCAGAAGATTGGTGGACTTGGCCACCTTATCGGCTTCGGAGGCGTTGTTTTTCACGGTTTCGATGGACTGCGCCAATTCGTTGATCGACGCCGTCATTTCCTCGACGCTCGCCGATTGCGACTGCGTGCCTTGCGCCAGCGATTGCGAGCTTTCGGCGATGACCCTGGCGCCTTCGGTGAATTGGTTCGCGCTTTCCGTGACTTGGCCGATGATGGACGATAGTTCGGAGAACATTTGCTTCAAACCCCCGGCCAATTCATCCACCGGCTCGTCGCCGGCAACGCGGATTTCCTTTGTGAGATCGCCTTTCGACGCGGAAGCGACGACCTGCAGCAGTTCGTTCACCTTCTGGCGCAGCTTTTCGGCGGTTTTTCGTTCGGTTTCGGCCTGGGCTTTTTGCCGGGCATTCTCTTCTTCCTGCCGCCGGCGGTCCTCTTCATTGCGGAGGCGTTCTTTATCGGCTTCTTCGGCCAGGCGTTGTTGCTCGGCCCGGGTTTGGCGCTGTTCGGCCGCCAGGCGTTCCTCTTGCGCCCGGCGTTCGCGCTCGGTGGCCTCCTGCGTTTCCAGCAGGGCGCGCTCCGTGGTTTCGATGGCGGCGTTGACGGCAACGCCCATGCGGCCGAACTCGTCGCGGGAATGAATCACCAACCTTTGCGAATAGTCGCCTTGAGCCACTTTTTCCATCACGCCGACGGTCTCGGTCAGCGGCTTGGCCATTCTCTTCGATACCCACAAGACGATGATCGAGCAAACCACGAGAGTAAGTCCGGTGCCGATTAATCCGGCATAGAGGAGATTCGCCAGGGCATGGTCCATTTTGTCATAGGCTTCGCGGAAATCGTCTTCGTAGGCGCTGACGCCGATCACCCAATCCCAGGGCTTGAAATAGGTGATGGCGGCGATTTTGTAACGCGGGCTGGTCTCGCCGATATTGAGCCAAGGATAGCGTTCGAAGGCGCAGACGCCTGTTTTTCCCGCCAAGGCTTTTTGGATGATGGATTGGATGAAGCAATGGCCATCGCTGTCTTTGGCGTTCCAAATATTTTCGCCGTCCCGCTTTCCTTTATAGGAAAGGATGTATTTCCCCTTCTGATCGCCGGATGCTCCCAGAATATAAACATAGCCGGTTTTGCCCGGCACAATGCTCATTATGCCATTTCGCAATCGGGCGGCGTTTTGAGGCTTGGCGCCGACGAACAACATGCCGACGACTTTTTTGTCTTTGTCATAGAGCGGCTTGTAAGCGGTCGCATACCAGTCGTTCACGACGAAAGCCCTGCCGACGAACGTTTCGCCGCGGAGCACCTTCTCGATCACGGTATTCGGCTTGCCATCGGGGTTGACCGCCGAAATGTACGTGCCGATGGCGCGCGCGCCGTGCTTGTCGGGAACATTGGTACAGACGCGCAACATGTCGCCCGCGTCGTTGAGCCGTTGAAACACCGTGCTCACGTCGCCGGATATTTTTCGGACCTCATCGACCAGCAGCGACGGCGACTTGAGATCGGTGTTTTGCCCCAGCCATTTGCCGCCCAGGAGCATTTTGGGGAGTTCCGCCGAGACGCGCCTTTGGTCAACTGGTTTACGGCATTCCACTTGATTTTCTCGTCGGCGAAGGAAATTCCGCCGGCTTGTTCCAGCATCAGCGACGCCACATTGAGGTCGTCGGCCACTTTGTTCTTTTGGGTTTCTTCTTCCATCTCCAGCATGAGATAGACGTCTTTGGCGATCTTCGCGCACTCGCTGCGCCCTTGTTCGTCGATTTGCTTGCTGACCTGCGACTTTAATTGTCCGCGTTCATAAATCACGACGCCGATCGAAATCAAACCCGTGGCTACAATTCCGCTGACACTGAGACAAAATACTTTTGTTCGAAAATTCATGACGTTCGACCTCGCATAGGAACTGAAAAAGGAGTGGCATCATTGCATTGCCGTTTACGCGCCTTTCCTGGCAATTTGATGAAATGTAGGTTTTTCCAAAGAAAAATCCACAAATTTATCCACAAAAAAGATTTTTTTTTAGGGGCCACCCCCCAAAAACCGAAGTCGAAACCACATTCATCGGGATTCACCCTACACTCCGATCCGCAGAGTTCCCAGGCTACCAAGCGATGATTGGGACTATATTGCCGGATATGCCGCTCGGAACGATAACGAGAATAATGCCGAGCCGGGGACCTAGACATCCAATCCCGGTTCTCTCTCGAAGACCGGAAAAAGACCGCTCATTCAATCCGCGCGGAGGGAGTCGATGAATCCGCCCGCCCTCGAAAACCGGCCTGGCCTCGAGGGTTTCCAAGCTCAAGGCCGCCGTGCGACCGGCGGAGTTCGAACATCCGCTGGGCGACACGGTCTTGGAGGCGGAGATTCTCGTCCAGGCCCGGCAGGGCGGCCACGGCCGCGGGCATCGTCGCGCCGTCTTCGAG
The DNA here is from genome assembly GCA_963713065.1 of Pirellulales bacterium. GTDB lineage: Bacteria > Planctomycetota > Planctomycetia > Pirellulales > Thermoguttaceae > JADLEL01. Next base: position 271,730 of record CAVQKP010000006.1, read on the forward strand.
CCAGGCGGCGACGTTGTTGTAGGCCAGCTTCGCCCGGTTGCGGACATACGCGCGGTAGATGCGATGCACATCAACCATGCTCTCGATGCACGCCGGGCCGGGTTAGGCGGCGGTATTCGCGGGGGGACATTCCGGCGAGGCGGCGAAAGACGGTCGCCAGCCGCTGCGCCGCGGAAAATCCCGATTGCCGTGCGACTTGCGACATTTGAAGATTGCCTTGGCTCAATAGTTCTTTGGCCTTCTCGATCCGTGCGCGATAGATTTCCGCCAATATCGAGCGCTTCAAGACCGTGCGAAATTTTTCTTCCAGGTGCCGTCTGCGAACAACGAGGCTCTCGGCCATTGCCTGCACGCGGATCGGGTCGGCAAGGTGTTCGCGGATGTACTCGAGAGCGGCGAGGATCAAGGGATCTTCGACGGCGGAAAGGCTTGTCGAATGCCGGGTCACCACGCGGACCGGCGGCAGGCAGACCGGCTCGGCGGGAGCCGCTTTTCCGGCCATCATGCGGTCGAGCAGTTTCGCCGCCTCGAAGCCGATTCTCTCGGCAGGCAGCGCGATGCTCGAAAGCGGCGGGTAGGCCAATTGACATTCCAACTCGTCATTATCCACGCCCAAAATGGCGACCTCTTCGGGCACGCGAAGGCCGAGAAGCTCGCACATGTCGGCCAGATCGTGCGCCGCCGCGTCGTGATCGGCCAGAATCGCCGCCGGTCTCGCCAAACTCTTCAACCATTGCCGCACCTGCCGATTGACGCTCTTCCAACTCGCTTTCAACGACAATTGCGGCAGATACTCGGCATGACAAACCGAGAGCTCGAAACCGGCGTTCTCCACCGTCAGGCGAAAGCTCTCCTCCCGGATCCGCGAGTAACAAACGGAACGGCTGCCGAAATAACCGAAGCGGCGGTATCCGCGCGAAAGAAAGTATTCCCCGGCCAACCGGCCCACCGCCGTATGATCGACATCGACCGCCGGCACACCAAGCCCCTCGAGCATGAAAGCCGTATCCACCAGCGGCTTGCCCAGCTTGAGAAGCTCGTTGGCGAAGGAAAGACCGCTCAGATGGGCGATAATGCCGTGCGGATTCCATTCGGCCAGCGGCCGCAAGATTTCCTTGACCGGCGGCGCGCCGTGAAATTGCCAATGCGTTTTCGTATTCGCGTAATCCCGAATTCCGAGCAACACCTGCCGATGAAACCCGGAGTCCTGGCTCATCAGCAATGCGATGCGTTGAATGCGGCTCATGACCGGATCACCCTGGGGACGCACACGTAGGACAGGTTGGAAACCGGTCCTACGGCAAAAAACTCGATTTTACCCGTTTGTCGATCAATTTCAACCTGGTTCTGCGTTATTGCGAGCGGCTAGACGCGGAATCATGGCGCCGGATCAGCGCTGATTGACATCCCCTCGGCCTTCCCCTATACTGATGCCGCGCCGACGCCTTCCGGGGCATTTCGCGAACTGGATCTTGAAATCCCGTCACTCATTCAGCAGGAGAATCCCCATGCAAGATTGTCTTCAACCGTGGAGCGGCCGTTCCGTATTTTTCTGCGCGATGTTTGTTTTCTTGTGCCCGCCCGCGCTTCATGCCGAAGAACCTTTTGACTACTATCAAAATTCTTGGAACGTCATCGGTTTGAAGGATTATATCGACGGCACGCGGATTACGCCGGACAATCAATTGCAACTGGCCGGCGGCGGAAAGGCGGCGTTGAGTATCGGCGTGGAAAACACTCCGCTCAGCCGGAAACAAACGAAAACGCTTCTCGATGGTTGGATGCCGATCGTCCTGCTCTCCGCGCAAGACGGCGCGGTGCAATACGATTTCACGCTCTGGGCGACACCCTTGCCGACAGTGAAGGATTGGCAAAAGGCGTTCGATTGGCCGACGGAAGGCGAAAATTACCTCAACTGGATTGCCGTCAAGGCCACGAATACGGGGAAACAGCAGGCCGATGCGAAAGTCACCGTCAACTGGAGCCGCGCGTCGGCGCCAAAGTGGAGTTTCAACACTGGCCGCTTGCTTCCGGCGAATCGCGCGAATGGTGCGTGCGGCTTCCCTTTGCGCCAATCACCGATGAAAGGCGCTGGAGAATGAAGATCCCAAACTCTGGCTCCAGCGAACCGTCGATTATTGGCGGAGCGTGCTGGCCGGCGGGGCGAAGATCGAAGTGCCCTGCCGCAAGGCGACCGACACGCTCAAGGCCGCGCACGTCTGCCAGTTGATTGCCAACGATCATGGCGTGGTGCATGGCGGCGAAGGTTTTTACGATGAGTTTTATGTCCGCGACGGCGCCTATCAGATCATGGAGCTGGAGGAAGCCGGTCTGAACGGCGCGGCGCGGAATGCGATCGATTCGTTCCTCACGTGCCAGAAGCCCGATGGACATTTCGAAACCCAGGACAACGAACTGGACGGCAACGGGCAAGGGATTTGGGCGCTCTGGCAATACGCCAAGATCACCGGCGATCGGGCGTGGCTGGAGAAAGCATTTCCGCAAATGCTCGAAGGATGCCGCTGGACGATGAAGACCCGCCGCCTGGCTCCCGCCGATTCGCCGTTCGCCGGCCTCCTGCCCGCTGCGTTTGCCGACGGCGAATTTCTTTACGATCGCAAGCACCATATCGTCGGCTACGATCTCTGGAACCTCCGCGGCCTGCTTTGCACCGCCGATGCCGCCCGAACGCTCGGCAAAGACGCCGAAGCGAAAGAGCTGCTCGCCGAAGCCGGCGATTATCGCAAGGCGATCGACGCCGCCGTGAAACGCGCCGGCATCGATTACTTTCCCGCGAGTTGGGAAAAGGAGGGCACGTTCTGGGGCAACACCGAAACGCTGTGGCCGACGCCGCTATTCGCCCCCGAGGATCCGCTCGTGACGGCCACGATCCGCCAGGCGCGCAAAGTTCTGGGCGGCGGATTCACGGAAGGGACGATCCATTGGGTCGGATTGAAGGAAGACGCCATTCATCCGTACATGTCGGCCTACACCACAATGGCCTCGCTGGTCCGGGGCGAGGATGAGCAAGTGGTCGAGGATTTCTATTGGTATCTGCTTCACTCGACGGCCGCCCACGCGTTTCCCGAGGGCATCCACTTCAAGCGAAATTTTGCCTGGGGCGATACGATTCCGCACGGGACCGGCGCGTCGAACTATGCCATCCTGCTCCGCCACATGCTCGTCCATGAGCAGGGCGACGATTTGCACATGCTGCCCGCCGTACCGGACTGGTGGCTGGCCGCGGGGCAAGAGATCAAGGTCGAGAACGCCCCGACGCATTTCGGTCCGCTGAGCCTTGTAGTTCGCGGCACGCCGTCGGGCGTTGAAGTGCAACTCACCAAGCCCGCGCGGAATCCGCCGCAGCGCATCGTGCTGCACCTGCCCCAGTCACGGCCGTTGGTTGGTGAACTTGCCGGCGTGGAAGTGATTTCGCGACCCGATCAAAAGACGCGCTGGGATTTTCCGACGATCGTAAAGAAATATCAAGCGGAGAAGCCGGCCGCAGCGCCGGTGAAATGACGGCGAGTAGATCCCGCCTGCCGGGCGGGACCTTCGGGCTGCCGAAGGGGACAGTCCCATATTTTTGCGGCGATCGGGCGAAGCATCAGGTTGGGGTCAATCGCGTCGCAAAGAAATGCGACAGTCCCCAGGTCCCGCCCGGCAGGCGGGACCTACTCGGGCGAACGCCGCTTCCACGAGGCGGCGATCTCTTCGAGCGTTCGGCCCTTGGTTTCCGGCAACAAGTACCAGCCAAATAGCAGCGCCAACGCGGAAAGGGCGGCATAGAGGCCAAATACGCCGGATACCGTGCCAAAGTAATGTCTGGAGATTCGATCGAAGAACGGAAACAGCCACACCGGAAAAAAAGACATGACCCAAAGCACCGTCGTGGTGATTGCCACTGCTCGTGCCCGGTTCCGCGTGGGGTAAAGTTCCGACATCATCAACCAGGGCAACGGCCCCAGGGCGAAGGAGTGCGGAATAGCCATCAGGCATACGCCGAGAAGAATCGGGAAGCCAGTGACGTTGTACTGAAACAACACGGCGACAAAACAATTAGCCGCGATCATCAAGAGCGCCCCGATTAGCCAAAGTGGACGGCGGCCGAACCGATCTACGCAGAAGCAGGCGATCAAGGTCATCACACCCATGAATGAGAAGGCCAGTAAATTTTGAAAATTCGCATCCTTGTTATCCAAATAGCCCGCCTGTTTGAAAATCGAAGGAAAATAGCTATAAATACCGCTCCAACCGGTGTAATTATTGAAGATTGCCAGTAGGATGCCGACCAGCAAGGCCATTCGCAGGCCAGGCTGAAAAAGTTCATTCCAGGTTCCCGTTTCTTCGCGCAGTGAATTGCGAATCTCGCCGATTTCTTGCAGGGCATAGTTCTCCCCGTCAACTCGCGCTAAAACCGCCAAAGCCTCCTTTTCCCGTCCGCGGGCGGCAAGCCAACGGGGAGTTTCCGGGATGAAAAATAGAAAACCGAGAAATAAGGCGACGGGAATCATCTCCGAACCGAACATCCAACGCCAGCAAGCGCTATCGAGATTTTTATCGGCAAATCGGCACGCCACCGCGATTGAGAGAATGCAGCCTGCGACGATTGCCAATTGATACATGAACCCCAACGCGCCGCGCCGGCCGCGCGGCGAGATTTCGGCGATATACATCGGCGAGGCGATGGAGCAAAGACCCACTCCCACGCCGCCGACGATGCGAAAGACATTGAACGTGACGATATCCCGCGGCACAGCCGTGAGCAGCGCGCCCAACGCCAGCAGAAACGATGCCCAAAGCAATGTGTTGCGGCGTCCGATTCGGTCGCACAACCAGGCTCCGAGGAAGGGCCCCGCAGCGCAGCCCAGGGTGGCGCTGGCCGTAGTAAAACCATACCAGCCTTCTGAGAGCTGAAACTGCGTTTTGAGATACAGATTGGCCACGCTCATCACCGCCAGATCGTAGCCGAACAAAAAGCCGCCGACCGAGGCGACGAAAGCGATCCAGAACGTGTAGGCCGGTCCGCTAAAACGGTTCATGAAGAGTCCTTGTCGAAAGGTTGATCTACCCGCCCAGGCAACGGCGGATGGTTTCCAGCGATTGGCGATGGTCCGCCATTCGCGGAAAATACTCCAGGCCGAAACAGCCTTGATATCCTAGCGCGTCGATGCGCTTGACGATTGTCGCGTAGTCCAACTCGCAATCGAAAAGTTCCGCCCGGCCCGGCACGCCGGCGCTATGGAAATGACCGATGACGTCGATATTCTTCTCGATCGTCGCCAGCACGTTGCCTTCCATGACCTGCATGTGGTAAACATCGTAGAGCAGCTTCAGGCGCGGCTTGCCGAGGCCGCGGACGATCGCGGCGGCTTCGGCCGACGAGTCGAGATAGTAGCCGGGGTGATCGACCAGCGTATTGAGCGGCTCCAGGAGCAGCGTGAACTCGGCCTTTTCCGCCATCTCCGCCGCTTCGCCGAGCGCCCGTTCGAGGTTGCCGCGCATCTGCGTCCGCGAGAGCGCCGGATCGACGACGCCGGACAGCGTGATCCCCTTCGCGCAGCCGATCGACTTGCCGAACCGGATCATTCGCGCGATCTGTTCGAGATATTTTGCGCGATCGGCCGCTTTCACGGGCGAGCCGCCGATCGAGCCGTCCCAGGCGTGCATCGCGAAATCGTTGATCGCGACGCCGTAATCCCGGCATGACTGCTTCAATTCGGCCGCGTCCTTCGGCAAATCGAAACGCACGGCCCGCCCGTCGAAAGTCCCTTCCGGATGCCAGAATTCGACATCCGAAAAACCCGCTTGGGCAATGGCGGCGATGCGCTCCGAAACCGGCAGATCGGTGAAGACCGTTTCCAGACAGACCGAAATTTTGATCATATTTTGTTTTGCTTTCAGAACGCCGCCTTTCGCTCCGCGAAGATACGCGGCTTACACGGAGCGAATGGCGACGATTGTTCCCGCTCCAATGCTAAGCCGCTGTAAGACAATAACTTACCGAAATGTTATGTAGTAGGCAGACTCCGTGCCGTAAGTTTGGGGCGGCACACGGAATGTGCCTACTACAATACCGGCAACTTCTTGTTTTTCAATGCCTAAATCCACTTCTTTCCTTGCGGATCCTCGGTGCAATACGCCGAAAAGACTTTGTTCATGCCGGCGGCGATGGCCTCGCAGTCGGCCTCCGAATAGCCGGGATCGAGCCAGATCATGATGTTCCGGTCGAACAGATCGTCGGCCACGGGGCAGTCGCCGCGATGGTACTCGACGCTGCCGCCTTTTTCGCGATAGATCGGGCAGTGAAACGAGCAGCCCGAGCGTTCGGCGTCGGCCTTGAGCATGATGGCGAAGTTGTGCGAATAAACGTGCCAGTCGGGCGGGGCTTCCGGCCCGCGAATCGAACACTCCGCGGGCCAGATGAAATTCCCGATGCCGATGCCTTCGGCATTCAATGCGGCGGCGATCTTCTCCCCCAATTCGATGGCCGCGGGGAAGAAGCGGATGTTGTATCCCACCTCGCCTGCGACGTCGTTGATCTTTTGGGGCGTGATTTCCAGGTAGGTCTTCAATTTCCGCAAGATGCCGCGATTGATCTTGTTGTACCTCGCGACCAGCGCCGGCATCTTTTCCAACTGCACGACGTCCACGGCCGCTTCCAATTCCGACATGCGGTAATTGGTGCCGCAGAAGAGTTCGTTCTCATAGCGCGGCGGCGCGAAGCGGTCGGGCCGCGTCAGGCCGCCGCCTTCGGCGAGTTGGCAGGCGCGCTCGAAAAGCCGCTCGTCGTTCGTCAACATCAATCCGCCTTCGCCCCCGCCGACGATCTTGTAGGCGGAGATGCTGAAGCAACCCGCGTCGCCCAAGCTCCCCATGTAGCGCCCCTTGTATTTCGCGCCGGGCGATTGGGCGCAGTCCTCGATGACTTTCAGGCGGTGTTTCTTCGCCACGGCCAGGATCGCATCCATGTCGGGCACAGTGCCCATGACGCAGGTCGGCGCGACCGCCACCGTCCGCGGCGTAATCAGCGGCTCGATTTTCGCGGGATCGATGCTCAGCGATTCATCGACGTCGCAAAAGATCGGCACGCCCTTGCAGAGCACGACCGCCGCGGCCGTGGCGGCGAAGCCGATGGCGGGCACGATCACCTCGGTGCCCGGCCCCACGCCCGCGCCGACGAAGGCGGCGTGCAAGGCGCCCGTCCCGGAACTTACCGGCAAGGCGAATTTCACGCCGAAGATTTCCCTGGCGAGTTTCTCGAAGGCGGCGCTCTTCGATGCGGGCGGCCGTGCCGTGAGATACCGCGAGAGCGTCGGGCCGGCCCCCAAATCTTCATCGGAGACGGCCGCGCGGATTCGCTGCAAGGCGGCCGGCGGAAATCCGAATCGTTCGGCGATCGACATGAACTCCTCGATGCCGATTTTCGGCCGAATCGTCCCCTGCGGCTTGGGAAACGCCTTCGGGCCGCCCTCGATCGCCAATTTTTCCCGTGCCGCGGTTGCGGTTGCCATGACGAGTTCCTCTTTTAAGGCACTGCAAAACAATAATTTACCGGGATTAGGAGGCGCACTCCGTGTGCCTACTACACAATATTTCGGTAAGTTATTGCCTTACAGCGGCCAAGTTGGGTGGGACAAGCGAAGCACGGTCCCACAGGCATTCATTTTATTATTTCGTGACGGGGCTGCACTTCGCTTGTCCCGCCCTGCCCGGCTTCCGAAAAAATCCATTACAACTCATGCACCAAATCGGCCAATTCGGCGGCCAACAAATTATCTTGCGGATATCCGTGTCCGCGGTGCTGGCGAAATCCTTCGGCGTAACGCGCGCCGATGATTCGCCCGCGGTACTGGCCCATTTCGAGCATGGCGTTGATATATTCGTCGATGCCGTGCTGTTTTAACAGCCAATCGCGCTGGCTCGCGTGGCAGGCGAGCATTTGCGATTTGGTTTCGATGACGGAAGTGATATTCACGAGCGTCGTCGGAACGACCGGCATTCCGTAGATGTCCTTCATTTCCAGCGGATCGGCATAATACAAATGCGGCACCGGGCGGAGCGGCGGGTAAGGCTCGGTCTTCCAGTTCGGCACGCCCGCCATGAAAGCCGCGTTGCGCGCCAACGCGCTCGCAACCTCGTGATCGATCATGTAGTCGTGCGGGCTGAGCGTAATCACCAATTGCGGGCGGACTTCTCGCACCAAAGCGGCCGTTTTGAAATTCGTTTCTTCGTCGTAGGCGATCAGCCCGTCGCGGCACTCCAGGCAATGGTAGCGCCCTTCGAGCACGGCCGCCGCATCGGCCGCCTCGATGCGGCGAATCCGGCTGATTTCCTCGGCGGGCAAGAGGTCGGAACCGCAGTCGCCGGGCGTCATCGTGGCGATATGCACTTCCCAGCCCTTCGCCCGGAGCAGCGCCAGCGTTCCGGCGCAGAGGAATTCCGCGTCATCGGGATGCGCCGCGATTACCAGCACGCGTTTCGTGTTTTCCATGATTTCGACTTTGAATGCCTGCGCATGTTCGGCGCCATGCCCACGCCAAGCATGGGCATGACGACCGATTCAATACTGTGCCCGAACCGTAATCTTTCCGTCCGCAGGTTCGAGCGTAATGGTCTCTTTTTTCGGATCGAAATCCGCATGCGGTTTGCCTTGCACGGTGACCGACTTCATCGGCTTTCCTTCGGGGTGCCGCAGCCGAAGCACGATCTTTTTCGCGGAGCATTTCGCGGGCAGTTCGACGACCGCCTCGATTTGCCCCTTTGCCGCCGCGGAATTGATGGTGTAGCTCACTTTGCCGAAGCGCATCGGCGCATTGCGGACCGACACCGTTTGCCCGTCGTTCATCCAATGGCTGGTCACGAAGGGCGCGAGCCACAATTCGTCGCCGCGCTCGATGACGAACATGATCGCGGTTTGGCAGAGGAACCAACCCGTCTCATGCGTCTTGTTCCACGCTCCCAAGTTGTGAAAATGCTCGCAGAACGAAAGGTTTTCGGCGTTCATTAGCGACGGGATCGCGTTGAAATACGAGCGGATGAACGGCTTCACGTCGTCCCGCATGGCGCTGATTTCGGCATTCCGGCAATAATAGGGCTGGAGTTTCGCGAATCCGCCCAGATCGAAAACGTCTTGCCGAGTCTGCTGTTCGGGATAATCGCCCCAGCCGGCGCGGAGGAATTGCACGTCTTCGAGATAGTCCATGATCCACGCGGCTTCGCGCGAAGCGGGATCGAGGACGCGATCGGCCGCGAGATGATGCGCTCCGGCTTCCACGCTGTAGCACCACGTGCGGCCGGCGTCCTCGCCGGGGATGAAATCCTCGACGTGCCCGAAACAACCCACGAGCGACGGATCGCCCGGCACCCAGGTCCCGTTCCCGAGCGGCATGACCGGCGTGCGGGCTTGCATCCAGCCGTAGGCCCGCAATATGTCCTCGCGGTACTGTTTCGCATCCGCGAGAATTTTGGCGGCGGCGGGATCGCCGATATCCTTAAGCGCCCGACCGGCCAACTCCAGGCCCGCGTAGTACTGCGCATCGTTGAAGAAACGGAAGGCGAATCGATTCCAATCGGCCGAAACGCCGGGCACCATCAGTCCATAGCCGGGCGTCTTCCGGCCGCGGGCGTCAAGGAGTTTGGTCTTGTCGCGCTGCCGAATGACCCAATCGCAAACACGGACCACCTGGGGCGCGACTTTTTCAAGCCACACGCGGTCGCGCGTCCGTTCGTATTGCTCACCCAATGTCCAAAGAACTTCGCCCGTGCCGACCAACGTGTAGCCCGTGGTGATAAAACCCTCGGGGCTGCACTTCGAGAGGAAAAAGTCGAGGCTTCGCCGGGCGAAATCGCCGTGGCCGGTCATGCCCATTCCGCGGATGATCGAATTCGATTCGCTTTCGAGCGGGCCGTAATACGTCGCGGCGATCCAGGGCGCGACTCTTGCGCCGCCCTGTTCGTTTCGCGCGGCAATCGCGCAACACGCCTGCGAAGAGCGGATGATATTCGTCAGCAGCGGATCCGGCACGTCGATCTGCATGGCCGGCGCGAACAGCGCTTTCCAATACTCTTCCGTCTTCGCCGCTCCGGACCCGGTGGCCGATAGTTCGGATCGTTCGGCAGCAGTGAGCTTCCAGCCGGGCAAATAGACGATGCACTGGGACACGACACCGGCCGGAAGGGATCCGGAGAGCAACACGCCCTTGCCGTCGCGAGAGATTTTCAACGGAGCCGCCTGGCGCGCGTCGATGAGGGCCAAAACGCGCCCGCCGGAGGTTGCCAAGTACCCTTCCTCAACTTGCCGATATTCGATGGCCTGATTCGCGTCGCGCACGCCGGCGAGGATGAGCAAGAGATGTGCCGCAGCCGCGCCGGCCCCCTCATTCTTGAGCTTGTATTCGACCGTGCATAAGGCGCGGTCGCGCCACCACGCCGGTTTGTCCGGAGAGGCGTCCCCAACCGGTGCGACGTAGGTCAACTGCTCGTAGGAAATACCCTGGTCCTCGATTTTCGTCACCGGCATGGGCAGCCAGCCGCCGTGCAGCCGCCGATTGATTCCAAGATTCTGCCCGCTGCCGAAGGTCGGCGACAGCCGCCATTTTGGCGGAAACGGCGTGTACGACGAGGTAAGCGGCGGCTGCGGCCCTTCGGGATCGTCATAGTCCTCGAAGTCCACGGTCCCGCCGCGATGGACGACGTATTTCCGATTGTCGCAAGCCAGCGAAAGCATCGTCGGCATGAGGTCCTCGATGGGCCGATGAACCGCCGCCCAGGCTTTCGGAAAATCCTGGTCCGCCGACTGCCGCACTTCTTCCAGCACCGTCTGCTTGCCCGAAATCCTGGCGAGATAGTCCTTGAGCGTGACGGGCGCCGGTTCGCGCGTGGCGAACACGCCCGCGTGCGGCACATAAACGCAGTCGTTGGCGAGCAAGTCCTCGATCGCGATGCCGAAGGGCGCCGCGGAAGTTTTCAGGCGCAGCACGGTCCGGTCGGCCTTGTAATGCTGGGGAACGCTCGAGAGAACCTTCAGTGCAAGCGGCTTCGCAGTGTCCCACGTCAAATGGCATGCCGATTTGCCGTTCTCCCCCAGGACGACGCCGTTGTAAACCTCGATTTCCACTTTCTTCGGAGAATCGGCATTCGCAGATTCCAGGCGTACATCAACCGCTTTCCAGCGCGAACGGCTAAATGCGGAAATCTCCTGCAATTCGATCGGTTTCTTCGCGCCGGCGAACAGCCAGCGCACCTTTTGCGTGCCGCGCGGTATTTCTTGCAGGCCGAACGTCCACGTCAAACGATTCCCGGCCTTCACCGGCGCGATGTCGGCCGGTTGCCATTGGCCTTGCCAGGCCGACTCGCCGGTCCAGTACTGCAGCTTGATCGACGCGGCGGGCGGCGCCGCGGAGGCGTCCGCAAATTGAAGCGCCACGCGGCGGAGGATTCGGTTCTCATCCCATTGCAAGCCGATGCAGCCCGCATCTTTCTCGACGGGCACGACGTAGGTCCCTGCGCTCGGACCGCAGAAGTTCCTTCGACGTGCAAATATCTGCGGCCGGCATTTCCTGCACGCGGCTCGCCTTCGTGCCGGCCGTCTCTTGCGGATTCCACGTGGCGACTTGACCAAAGGGAGCAATATCGACGGCCGGCTGGACGTTTTTCTTTGCCGCCGCCGGATTGCGGGTCAGTCGAGCGTCGGCCCAATCGGCGACGTCGCTGTTGATGCCGTCGCCGGCGTCGGTCGCCACCAACCGCAATTCTTCAGCGCCTTCGACGGAAACGGCAACCGGCCGCGGCGGATCGTTTTCGCGCATCACGCCGCTGTCGAAAACCTTTTTGTCATCGACGTAAATTTGGAAAACGACAGAGCCGGGATTTTTGCCGCCCACCCACTGAATGCCGACCTCCGCCTGAAATTCCTTGAACTGGCCGCCCAATTCCACGACGATTTCGCCGTTGGCATGGCTGCCGATTCCATGCGCGTACTGTTTGTCCTTGATCCGAAGCTTCAAGGCCGATTCGCGCGTGGCAAAGGCGGCGGTGTTCATGCCCAACCGGCCCCAATCCTGCGATGCGGAAAGAAGGAGGTCCGATAGCGATTCGGAAAGGTATTCCGGACCGGGAGCATCCGCGGCGCGGACCCGAACCGAGAAGCTTCCCGCAAGGAAGATCGCAAAACATGTCAGGAACGATTTTCGATGGAACATCGGCGGGATTCCTTTTGTGAGGACGGCGATCGCAAAGCGGTTGGCCCCAATATACGGCGGGAGATTCTACCTATAGGATACCCGAACCGTGCCCCTGAAAAAGGCTCCGATTCTCGCGTTTCTTGTGTCATTTTCGACGTGCGCGTAGGGCAGCAATTCAACGATTCCGGCGATGCGGCGGCCGAGGTTTCGGGCGGTGGAAAGGCCAAACTCGTCTTTTTCCACGCCGCCTTCCATGCCGCTCCAAGCCGTGCCTCCCCAATGGCCGGTTGGCGGCGCATCGCCGATCACGATCATCTGCTGGCTCATCAGGGCGACCTGGACCGACCGGACGGTCAACTCCTGGCCGCCGTTCCGCGCTCCGCCGACGGCGATCACGCCGGCCGCTTTGTTGGCGAGCAGCCGATCTTGAAAAAAGACCATCCAGCGATCCAGGAATGCCTTGCACAAATACGACATGTTGCCGAAATAGACCGGCGTGGCGATGACGATGCCGCCCACGTTCGGAGCGGAGAGTTTAGGCGCCAAAGCCGGAAAATCGTCCTTTTCGCCGGCATCCAAGGGGACGCCGGCGGCCGGAGCGCCGGGAATTTTCAAACCGGCCAGTTCGAGAAGTTCGATTTCCGCTTGCGGCAACTCTGCCCGAACGGCATCCAGACAGGGCGCAAGACGATCGCGGTGCTCTTGCCTTTACGCGGACTGCAAGATACGCCGATGATTTTTTTCGGTCGCGGCGATGCCGGTCGATCCGCATTTCCGCCCGCGGCGGCCTCCACGGTTGAACCGGCAGCCAACGCGCCGGCCGCGCTTAAAAAATTGCGTCTGGTCCATGTCGAGTCCATCGCAAAATCCTCCCTCGGGAATTGTTTGTTTTTCCGACGCGTAGCCGTGGGAATGGGTAAAATGATTTTGATTGCGGCGACATTGGATCAGGCTTCCAATTTCGGAATATCGACCCAACGCCCCGTTCTCCAGGATTCTTCGCCTTTTTCGGCAAGCTGCACGCCCTTGGCGCCTTCGAGCAGGGTCCAGCGGAACGGCTCGTCCGTCGACAACGTGGCGCAGAAAGAGCTCCCACTCGGCTTTGAAGGCATTTGCATAGGTTTGCTCCGATTCGACCTCCCGCCAACTCGTCGTAATAATCGACGGGACTTTCGACATCCGGATTCCAGATCGGCGCGCGGCGTGTCGGCGTAGGACTGCGCCCAGCAGTGGCGCAATCCGGCGACGGCGCTGCCCGCGGTTCCATCGACCTGGAGCGACAAGCAGATCGTCCCGGCGGACGCGGAAGCACCAACCGGCGTCGATCTGGGCGATGACGCCGCCGGCCAATTCGAAAGTGGAGTAGGCGGCGTCCTCGGCGGTGCAGTCGTAGGCACGGCCGTCTTCGTCCCAGCGTTTGGGCACGTGCGTTGCGCCGCGGCAGGAAACCGCCCGGACTTCGCCGAAGAGATTGTCGAGCACGTAGCGGAAGTGGCAGAGCATGTCGATGATAATGCCGCCGCCTTCCTCTTTCCGATAATTCCAGGCGGGGCGTTGCGCGGGAATCGTGTCGCCTTCGAAAACCCAGTAGCCGAACTCGCCGCGAACGGAAAGGATCCGGCCGAAGAAACCGCCGTCGATGAGCTGCTTCAATTTCAGCATCCCCGGCAGCCAGAGCTTGTCCTGCACGACGCCGTTTTTCACGCCGGCCCGCCTGGGCAAGCCGATAGAGTTCCAACGCCTCGGCGGTGTTCGTCGCCGTGGGTTTTTCGCAATAGACGTGCTTGCCGGCGGCGATGGCCTTTTTGACCGCTTCCACGCGGCGGGCGGTCGTTTGGGCGTCGAAATAGATTTCGTCGCGCGGATCGGCCAGCGCCTCGTCGAGGTTCGTCGTCCAACGGCAACCGCCGGCCTGGGCGGCAAGCTTCTCCAGTTTTTCCGGATTGCGGCCAACCAGGATCGGGTCGGGCATGATGACTTCTTCCTCGCCGATCCTGATGCCGCCCTGTTGAATAATCGCGACGATCGAACGCAGCAGGTGTTGGTTCGTGCCCATGCGGCCGGTTACGCCGTTCATGATGATGCCGATCTGGCGGATGCGGTTGCTCATAAAGTGTCCGAAGCTGGTTGTTGGCGGTAGCGAGCGATATGCCGTCGCGGTTCACACATTCGGCGGTGGAGCGAAAATTCTTCCGCCCCCCAGGCTTTCAATTTTATCCGATGACTATTCTGCGGGTTTTTCCGTGCATTGCGGCCATGCACCGGGGGGAAGCGGCGGAGCGTCGATTCCCGCGACGGGCAAGCGTGCCGTTAAGCTCCTGTTTCCAATGGGCGACGTCGCCCGCCGGACCATAGCAATAGAGCATTCTCAGCGGCGTGTCGCCGACGTTGGTGATTTGATGGAAGACGCCGGGCGGAATATAAACCGCCTGCCCCGCTTTCAGGATTTGCCGCTCGCCGCCCAGGCACATCTCGCCCGTGCCCTCGATGATGAAATAGACTTCCTCCTGCTCGCTGATTGTGCCAGGGCACCTGGCCGCCCTTGCGGCTCGAGCACGACGTTGCCGATGCTGAAATGCGTCGGCATGGATGGGCGAGGCTCCGCCCACCAGATTCTGCGTGCGGCGGCGCGCCGGATAACGGCGGCCCTCGATCGTCTCCAGATCGGCGATAATCATGCTGTTTTCCCCCAGAAGGTCAAATACGGTTTGTTCTCGACAAAGCCGCTGAACGTAAAGCGCGGCTTCCCGGGCGTGATAATCGCCCCACATGCTCGACTCGCCGCAGGGAATCGAGCGGCCTTGCGGCACGTAGTCCCAGCCGTTGGGACGATGGTAGATGCTGTGCAGAATCAGCCCCTGATGATCCGGCTCGACGCTCAGATACGGCTCGCCGAATAGCGCATCGAGCACCGTCAGGCCCGCCTGCCGGTAGCGATCGTTCTGCAGATAACGGCCCAAGCGCAGCAAGCCTTGCGCGGCGATGGCCGCCGCGGAACTGTCCACGGGCTCGTAAGGATTGATCGGCTCGGCGGGGCGCGACTGCCAGTCGCCGAGCCGGTGAAGATTCGGTGCGCCGGTATCCCAATAGGGGATGCCGTCGGCGGCGGTGGCGCGATCGATGTAGAAATCGCACGTCGCCCTGGCGGCTTCGAGCAGCAGCGGCGAAATTTCGGCGTCGCCCAGCGAATCGAGGAACTCCAATTGCTCGGCCATGCCGCACATCGCCCAAGCCAGGCCGCGGGTCCAGGTCGAAAACGGGGAATAGCCTTGCTGCGAGTTGGGACAGCGAAAGCCGCCGTCGTTTACATTGAAAATCGCCTCGTGCGCGACGCGGCCGCGGAGATCGTAGGCATCGCGGCCCTTGCCGTAGTAGATCGACCAGGCCGCCGTGCTGACGGCGTGCGCTTTCAGCCGTTCGAGGAGCGAAACCCGGCGGTCGTTCTCCTCCATCAAAACATGCCCCAGCCGATGTGCGACGGCCAACGCCCGCAGGGAGCGGATGGTATCGACGAACAGCGAGTGCGGCCCGTTGAAGGAGTAGATGAACCCGCCGCCGGGGATGTTCGTCCAGCGGCGCGCCTGGATCGCGCCGCTGAGCTTCAACGCGAGCTCGTAGTAGTTGCGCTCCCACGCGTTTTCCTCGATCCGCCGCTCATTCATCAGGCGCAGCAGGTTGCCGTAGGTGCTGATGTTGTTGAAGCCGTGGTCGTGGACGCCGACGTGGCTCACGTGCGCCGCCATTTTCCCGACCGTGTTCCGCCGGCCGATCTCCAGAAAGGCGGGATCGCCGGTGGCGTCGAATTGCAGCAGGGCCGATCCGTATTGAAAACCCTGCGTCCATTCGGTCCAGCCGCGGGCCGTATACTCGCCCTTCAACGGTAAACACCGGCGAACCATCTTCAGGTTCGCGCAGCTTCTCGATCGAGGATATTTTTGCCGCCGACAGGCTCCAAAGCGCTCGATCTTGGGCAAGAGGTCTTCGGGCCTGAGAAGGAAGTTGATTTTCATGGCGGCGGATCGGTTCGCGATTCGAACTCGTTAAGTCAAAAAAGGGGATCGCCCACTACGAAATTTTCCTGGATCGGTTCTACTTCTCCGGAGGATCGTCTCGAGCCGTCTTCAGAAGATATCTCCATCATAACGAACGGCGCGGAGTTCGCAATATAGATTCGTGCAATCATGCATAAATATATTCCAAACCGTTCCAATACGTCTTCTCATTTTGGGAAAAGCGAAAAGCGGGGAAACGGTTGCTTCCCGCGGAGTCGGCGCGGCGGTCCAGCCGCCGCACTCGATAATCCGGCGACAAAGTGCGGAAGGCGATTGACCGCTCCATCATCATCTCAATCTTGTCAGCCGTTCTCGGAACTGCCCGCGTGAATCCAGTGGCTTTCGATTTCTTCGAGCGTGCGGCCTTTGGTTTCGGGGACCATGAGCCAGATAAAGAGGCAGGAGACCAGGCTGACGGCGGCAAAAATCCAAAACGTCTTGGCGGGGCCTATCAACGCGCTGCCTTTAAGCATGGGGAACGTTTGCGTCACGATGGCGCAGGATACCCAGACGGCCAGGGCCGCGATCGACATCGCTCGGCCGCGCACTTTGCCGGGAAATATTTCGGAGCATAGGAGCCAGCCGATCGGTCCCATCGACATGGCGAACGCGGCGGTGAACGCGATGACGCACAACAACAAGCCGATGCCGCTGGCTTGCGCGTGAAACATCCATCCGACGAGGCTCAAGGCGATCGTTTGGACCGCCGTGCCGATGATCAAGAGCGGTTTTCGCCCCGCTTTATCCACCAATCCGATCGCCAAGAAAGTGAACAGGAGGTTGATCAAACCGATCCAGAAAGAGGAAATGAAAGCCGCTTTGTCGCCCGCGCCGGCGGTGCGGAAAATTTCCGTCGAATAATACATGATCGCGTTGATGCCGCAAAACTGCGAAAAAGCCATGATGAGCACGGCAATCGTCAGAGGCCGAATGAACGTGGGCGTGAACAATTCGGAAAAACTCCCTTCCTCTTCGCCGAGAACGGCGCGGATGGCATTCCATTGAATTTCCGCTTGTTCCGCCCCGCTCACCTTTTCGAGAATCTTTCGCGATTCGTCTTCATGGCCCTGCTGGGCCAGCCAGCGGGGGCTTTCCGGCACGGTGAACAACAGTCCGATGAAGACCACGGCGGGCACGACTTCCATGGCCAGCATCCAACGCCAGCCCGTCGTCGTGTTCCAAGCGGGATCGCCCCGGCTTTGAATGAGCATGTTGATGAAAAGCGTCAAGAATATACCCGTCACGATGCCCAATTGGAATAGCGAGCCCAAGCGTCCGCGCCAGCGCTCGGGCGAAATTTCCGCGATATAGACCGGACAGATCATCGAAGAGGCGCCGATGCCCAATCCGCTGATCAGCCGAGCGACGAGAAACTGATTGAAAGTTACCGGAATTGCCGAGAGCACGCCCGACACGGCATAAAGCAAGGCACAGAGAAACAACATCCGCTTTCGGCCGAACCGATCGCTCAAAAATCCGGCAAACATCGCCCCGGGGATGCAGCCGAGTATGGCGCTGGTGGTTGCCATCCCCAATTGCTTGTCGTCGAGCGTAAAGTGCGCCATGAGATACGAGTTCGCGCCGTTGATGACGGCGGTATCGTAGCCGAAGAGAAACCCGCCGATGGCGGTCACGCCCGTGGCGAACAAAACGAACGCCAACGAACCTTGTGGGGAATTTTTTGGCATGTTTTGACAATTTGGCGCAGGAAAAGTCAGTTCTGTGGGCTGAAGTTGAATCGGCTACGCGGCTTTGCTGCTCGGGAACAGCCCGATTACAAAACCTTGAACGTAACTCGGGTCGAAAGTTTTGCGCATTATGTCCCAGATATGATTGTTTGACAAGGTTGCACAG
Organism: Pirellulales bacterium; assembly: GCA_963713065.1. GTDB lineage: Bacteria > Planctomycetota > Planctomycetia > Pirellulales > Thermoguttaceae > JADLEL01. Next base: position 289,821 of record CAVQKP010000006.1, read on the forward strand.
CGAAATGAATCTCATCCATTGCGGAAAATGGAGAATGGGGGCGCCCGCCGGAAAAGCGGGACTTCCTGCGCCTCAACGAAACAAACGCGTCGCTTGACATGCGGTTCTGTTGCATTAGAATGGGGGGGCAATGCCACAGCCGGTCGAAATGTGCCGAATAATCGCCCAACTCCATGCGAATGCGAGTCACCCATGATCACAATCATAAGATCCACGCTTCTTGCCTTAACCGCCGCCTTGCTGTTGGCGCAAGGCACGGCACTTGCCGCGGAGTTCCATGTCGCGATAAGCGGCAACGACGCCAACCCCGGCACGCAGGCTTCGCCGCTGCGCACGATCCAGCGCGCCGCGGACCTCGCGCAGCCGGGCGACTCGATCACCGTGCATGAAGGCGTTTACCGCGAACGCATCAAGCCGCCGCGCGGAGGCGAATCCGACCGGAAGCGCATCGTCTATCAAGCCGCCGAAGGCGAAAAGGTCGAGATCAAGGGATCGGAAGCGGTCAAGGGCTGGGTAAAGGTTCAGGACGATGTCTGGAAGGCGGTCCTGCCGAATTCCTTCTTCGGCGATTTCAATCCCTATAGCGATCTGATCCACGGCGATTGGTTCGATCCCCGCGGCCGCGAGCATCATACCGGAGCCGTTTATCTCAACGGCGAGTGGCTGACCGAGGCGGCGAAACTGGACGACGTGCTCAAACCCGCCGGCGACGCCGCGCTCTGGTTCGGCCGAGTGGGCAAAGACGACACCACGATCTGGGCGCAGTTCAAGGGAGTCGATCCCAACGAGCAACTCGCGGAGATCAACGTCCGCCGGACGGTGTTCTACCCGGAAAAGCCGGGCATGAACTACATCACCGTGCGCGGCTTCGCGCTGCGCCAAGCGGCCACGCCCTGGGCGCCGCCCACCGCGGAGCAAATCGGCTTGATCGGCACGCATTGGAGCAAAGGCTGGATCATCGAGAACAACGTGGTCAGCCACTCGGTTTGCGCGGGAATCTCGCTGGGAAAATACGGCGACCAGTGGGACAACAAGTCCGCCAACTCCGCCGAGGGCTATGTCGAGACCATCGGACGCGCGCTGAAGAACGGCTGGAACCAAGCTGCGATCGGCCACCATATCGTGCGGAACAATACCATTTCCCATTGCGAACAGGCGGGCATCGTCGGCAGCCTGGGCGCTATTTTCAGCGTGGTCACCGGCAACACGATCCACGATATCCACGTCCGGCGGTTGTTTTCCGGCGCCGAGATGGCGGGCATCAAGTTCCACGGCGCCATCGACGTCGAGATCAGCCGGAACCACATCTACCGGACTTGCCTGGGACTTTGGCTGGACTGGATGGCGCAAGGCACGCGCGTGACGGCGAACCTCTTCCACGACAACGGCAACGATCTGTTCGTCGAGGTGAATCATGGCCCCTTCCTGGTCGATAACAACATTTTTCTCTCGCCTGGCGCGCTCGTCGTCAATTCGCAGGGGGGCGCGTATGTGCATAACTTGATCGCGGGGGGATTGAGCCTGTCGAATTATGACGCCCGCCAGACGCCCTTCCATAAGGCGCACTCGACCGAACTTGCGGGCCTGCACGACAATCCGTGCGGCGACGACCGATACTACAACAATCTTCTCGTCCGGCGCGGCGACTTGAGCCCCTACGATGCGGCGCGGATGCCCGTGCGGATGGGCGGCAACGTGTTTCTCCAAGGCGCCAAGCCCTGCAAGCACGAAAAGGATCCGCTCCTCAAGCCGGCACTTGACCCGGCGATCAAACTGGTCGAGAAGGCGGACGGCCTTTACCTGGAAATCACGTTCGATCGAGCCTGGTCCGCCGGACGGAGATGCCGGCCGGTCACCACCGATCTGTTGGGCAAGACGAAGATTTCGGAGCTTCCCTACGAAAATCGGGATGGTTCGCCGCTATCGATCGACACCGATTATTTCGGCAAGCAGAGGGACGCGTCGGGCCCCACGCCCGGCCCATTCGAAAATCCCGGCGACGGCCCGCTCGTTTTGAAATTGCGGTAGAAGCACGCCACTATTATTCTATCCCCCCATAAATATTACATTTTCTGGGGTCATCTGCATGAATTCCATGCTACAGTTTTTTTGTGGTTGAATGCGGTTCGATCTATTAAAACCACAAAACGATGTCCCCGCGCCGAATGTGGATCTCGGCGATTTTTCGACGCCCGGCCGAATCGCAAAGTATTTCAGTTCGGAGTCAAGATGCCTACGATCGTCGTCAATCTTGTTTTCGGGTTTTCCACCATGGTTTTGGGGGCGCTCTTTGCCGTTTGGCTCTCTTGGTCCCATTTTCGCCGCAAAACGGCGACGCATAGCCGAGCGGACGCTCATCATGCCGCCCATGTGTTGGTCCATCTTCAGGAATTGGCGACGCGCGTGGCCATCGATGTTGACAAGCACAACGATCGGGTCGAAGAAATCAACGAAACGCTGACCTCGACCGAAGCGCCCGAACCGAAATTGATCGTGGACATGGTGGCGAAGCTCATCGAAGCGAACCAGCAGATGCACGATAAACTCGCATCGACCGAGGACAAGCTCCGCGAACAGGCCGTAGAGATCCAAGTCCATGCAGCCGAGGCCCGGACCGATTCGCTCACGCTGCTGGTCAACCGGCGGGCGTTCGATGACGAACTGACGCGTCGTTGCGCCGAGTTCAGGCGTCATGGCCATGCCTTCTCGCTGATTATGTCCGACGTGGACCACTTCAAGAATTTCAACGACGCGCACGGCCATCCGACGGGCGATGAAGTGTTGCGGGGGGTGGCGAAAGTGCTCCGCCGGAAGATGCGCGAAATGGACCTCGTGGCGCGTTACGGTGGCGAAGAGTTCGCGGTCATCCTGCCGGGGGCCGGCTTGAGCGACGCCGAAAAGGCCGCCTTGAGAGCGTGCCAGGGCATCGAGAAATCCGGGTTCAAGCACGAGGGGAAGGAACTCCACGTCACGTTGAGTTTCGGAGTGGCCGAAATTCGGAACCAAGACGACGGGATGACCCTGGTGGCGCGCGCCGACAAGGCCCTTTACGCCGCCAAGGAAGGGGGCCGCAATTGCGTTTACCGGCACGACGGCGAGATGATTCATCGCTCGGTTCCCGCCAAGAAACCGGCTCCTCCCAAGGCCGATCGGCAACCGCCAAGTGAACCGCGGCCGAAAAAGCAGGAAACCGTCGAAGAAAAGCCTTCCCCTCCGGAAACCGCCATCGCGGAACCACAGCTCAATCGTGCCAATCCCAATGCCGCGAACTTTCCGTCGGACCTTCCCAACCGTTCTTCTTTCTGCCAACAAATTCGCTATCGGACGGCGGAGTGGAAACGGGGCGGCTCGATATTCTCGGTAATTCTGCTCGAAGTAAACCCGTACGGCGTCAGCGATGAGCTTTGCAACGAGCAATCGCACACGGCCGCCATGCGGGCGGCATGCAAATTTCTCACCGCGTCGGCCCGCGAAATGGACGTGCTCGGCTGTTATGCGCCCGGATGTTTCGCTTTAATGCTGCCCACGGCCAAGCTCGTCAACGCGATCCAGGTTGCGGAGCGGCTGCGGGAAGGATTCGCGCTGGCTCATCCCGTGGGAGAAACAGAGCATTGCCGGTTGACGTTGAGCGTCGGCGTCGCGCAAATCATGGGGAAAGACGACTCCATTTCCGTGCTCCAACGGGCCGAAGAAGCGTTGGACGCCGCCGTTCGCCGCGGCGGCGACCGATCTTATTATCACGACGGCAAGCGCTGCGCGCCGATCACGGCGATGCTGGAAACGATGGACTACTTGTCCTGATTCAAATCATCGGCTGCAATTGCGGGAATATCACCCGGAAGAGGGCAAACCGAAATCCTCGACGGCTTCCATTCTCCGGCGGATAATCGATTTCCAGGCGAAACCGCGGCATGAAATGCGCTCCATGATCCCTTTTGCTACGAGGAAACCCTCGGGTCCCCGGCGGGCAACGATCCAATTTCCACGAAACTTCCCGGTTCGTATTCCCCGCCGGCTCGATAAGAAAACACCTTCGCGCGGTCGATTTCCAACTGGCCGTCCTCGGCCAAGCGGATGGCGTAACGATCCAAAGGCCGCGGAGCGGGCCCTTCGAGATTGACGCCTTCGGGAGAAAAGCCGCTGCCGTGGCAGGGGCACTTGAAGCGTTTCTCGCTTTCATTCCACAGCGTGATGCAGCCCAAGTGGGTGCAGACCGCGCGGAGGGCGATGATCTTGCGGCGGCCGTTTTGGGAGAGCGCGACGATCCAGGTTTGATAGCGCGCAAGGAACTTCGTTTCCACCTTGTCGGCGGGATAATCGCCGGGAAAGCCGGCCTTGAAGGTTCGACGCGCTTCATTGGTCGCGTTGGGCACGAGAAAGCGCGCGATTGCAGCCGTCCAGAGAGCAAATACTCCAGCCAGCGCGGCAAAGCCCAACGCCAAGGCCCACGATGCCAGCCGGACAAAACTCCGCCGCGGCAGTTCCAAGTCGAAGGAAAACTTTTTTTGCTTCCGGGAGAGCATAAGCGTTTGGATTCGATGACGAGAGGCAAAGTTATATGGAATATACCTATTATTTCGAACGGCGGATAGCCGCACCTGGAATTCACAATTCGTCAATAAACAATCAGCTATTCCTGATTTTCATTCGCCCCCCTTACGCGGCCTGATGGGGGAAAATAGAATTAATGCTTGAAATATTTTGTCCATCTTCTTTTGTTTACCATTATTTACTTAATGAACATTTTAATCATTGGCAACGGCGGGCGAGAACACGCCCTGGCCTGGAAAATTACGCAAAGTCCGCGCGCAGAACGGGTTTTTGTCGCGCCCGGCAACGCCGGCACGGACTTGGACGGCGAAAACGTGGCCCTTTCGCCCGGCGATTTCCCGAAGCACATCGAATTTGCCAGGCAGAATGAAGTCGGACTCACGATTGTCGGGCCGGAAGCTCCGTTGGCGGGGGGCATTGTCGATGCGTTCGAGGAGGCGGGGCTGAAAATCTTCGGTCCGAAGAAAAACGCCGCCGAATTGGAAGGGAGCAAAGTGTTCTGCAAGGAGCTCTTGCGGAACGCCGATGTTCCTTCGGCCGATTATCAGGTATTCTACTCACCCGACGAGGCCGTGAAGTTCCTCAAAGAGCGGGAAGACGCGCCGGTGGTGGTGAAAGCCGACGGCTTGGCGGCCGGCAAAGGAGTGGTGGTTTGCGCCCATCGCCAGGAGGCGCTCGAGGCAGTCGAAAAGATCGCCCGGCAAAAAATCTTCGGCACGGCCGGGGATCGGTTGGTGATCGAGGAGCGGCTCGACGGCCAGGAAGCGAGCGTGCTGTGCATCACCGACGGACGGACGCTCATCACCTTGCCGCCGGCGCAAGACCACAAGCCGGCCTTCGATGGCGACACCGGCCCGAACACCGGCGGAATGGGCGCTTACTCCCCTGCACCGCTCTTGAATGAAGAAACGCTGCATTGGATCGAGGAACACGTGCTGGTGCCGACCGTCCACGCCATGAAGCGTTCGCGGCGGCCGTTCCGCGGCGTGCTCTACGCCGGGTTGATGATGACCAAGCAAGGACCGAAGGTGCTCGAGTACAATGTGCGGTTCGGCGATCCCGAGTGCCAGCCGCTGCTCATGCGTTTGAAGTCCGACCTGCTCGACGTTCTCGAGGCGGCCGTCGATGGCCGCTTGGACGAGATCAAGCAGTTGGAATGGGACCCTCGTCCCGCGGTCTCGGTGGTGATGGCCAGCCAGGGTTACCCCGGGAATTACGAGAAGGGCTTCCCCATCCGCGGCCTGCAAGACGCCGAATCGCTGCCCGACGTGAAGGTTTTCCACGCGGGCACGGCTCTGAAAGACGATCAAGTAGTCACCGCCGGCGGCCGCGTGCTCGCCGTCACCGCGTTGGGCGACACGATCGCCGGAGCCAAGCTCAATGCCTACCGCGCGGTCAAATGCATTCGCTGGCCGGGAGCGTGGTGCCGGAAAGATATTTCGGATAAGGCCCTGGGGTAAGCAGGCGGCGGACGCCGGTTGTTGCGCAGCAATACCTGAAAAATCGTCGTCTCGAGAGAGCGTTTCCAAATTCAGGTATCACGACAAGCGGACTGCCAGAAGTTTTGCTCGATTTAAGATCTTGACGCGTCAGCTTAAGGTTAGAGCGTTTCCGAACGCTTGCAAGATAGAGAAAAACCCGCGAGAAAATCTCGCGGGTTATTTTTTTGAATGGTTATGGAACGCTTGAAACGGCCAGCCGCGTTTTCAAGTGCAGCCGTGCTTGCTGAGTTTTTCGCGCAGCGTTTCGGCAGTGAACGGCTTGACGAGGTAATCGGAGACACCGGCTTGGATGGCCTGCATCACGCGGCCTTTTTCCGCTTCGGTGGTGACCATGATGATGGGGATCTTGGCATCGCGGCCGCGGATGTCTTGCACCACTTCCAGGCCCGACTTGCCGGGCATGTTCCAATCGGTCAGCACCATATCGAACTGCCCCGGCTGAAACTTGGCGATCGCCTCGGCGCCGTCGGATGCCTCGGTCACCTCGGTGACGCCCACCGCCTGCAAGGATCGGATGATGATTTTCCGCATCGTGCTGGAATCGTCGGCAACCAGAACTCGACTATTCATGATGGCTCCTCGAAATTCGCAATCGGTCCGTTTGGGGAGGTCCGAATGAACCCCTTGGCACATTCGGATTCCTTCCCTTTCACGAACAAGCATAGGTTGACGGCCGGGCAAGTCAAATACTCATGATTTAGATAATCCTCACCCAAACGGAAGGAATGACCCTTTTACCCTTTCGATAATGTCCATGACCACCAATCCCGAACGGGGATTATCGAGCAAATCAGCCTCCTGGACCGCTTCCCAGCGATGTTTCCGCGAAAAAACAGGTCCAGAAATTCCGCCGCGGCATGCGTCTATCGGGGGGAGAGCACTGTTTTGAGCGGGAATAGAGCGAGTGTGCGGCGACGGGAGTGAGCGAGAATTTGTTCTCCGAGCGGAAATTTTCAGCCGAGGCGTGTGATCCATAACCTATATTTGGCAGGTGTGGGAGAACCGCCTAAGGGTTTTCGTACGCCGGGGAAATGGCGCAACGTCCGCAAAACTTTGCCGGGACGGCGCTTTGCACCCGGCCTATCCCATAACGACTTGAAGCCAAGGAGCAAGATCGTGACCACAAGCATACAAACATCGCCTGCGAAAGAGATGCTCGGCGCCGAGAGCGGCGGATCGATGCAATTAGTGAGTTTCCGTTTGGATCAGGAAGAGTACGGAATCGAAATCACGAAGGTGCAGGAAATCATCTTGATGGGCGAGATCACGCGCATCCCGCAAACGTCGAACTATATCAAGGGTTTGATCAATTTGCGGAGCACGGTGATCCCGATCGTCGATCTGCGTTTGCGGTTCGGCCTTCCGCCTCAAGAACCGACCGACGAAACCCGGATCATGGTGGTCAATATGGCCGGCAAGACCATCGGCATCATCGTCGATGCGGTGAGCGAAGTGCTGCGGATTTCGGGCGATCAAATTTCGCCCCCGCCGCCGACGGTCACCGGACTAGGCCGCGAATATCTCAACGGTTTGGTCAATTTGGAAAACCGATTGCTGATTCTGTTGAACATCGACCAGATGTTGGGGGAGGAAGAATCGGCCGTGGCGGCGAATGCGGCGAGAGGTTAGGGAAAAGAAAGCACCGAGTGCGAGACACCAAGGATAGATGATGGAACCTGCCATGACCACACCGATCGTGATACCGCCTGTCATTTATCCTTCGACGTTGAAGCAGGTTACCGACGCCGAGTTGAGAGACTTTGCGGAATTGATTTACCAACGGACGGGCATCCACGTCTCGCCGCAAAAGAAGATGCTGCTGTCGAATCGGCTGCGACGCCGTCTGCGGGAGACTGAGATCGAGGACTTCACGGAATACTACAAGTATTTGAAGCGGTTGAAGGACACGGATCCCGAGTGGGACGCTTTCCTGCAAGAAATCACGACGCACGAAACGTATCTCTTCCGCGACGAGAGCCAATGGAATTGGTTTCGCACCGTTTATTTGGCCGCTCGCGCCGCCGAATCGCCTGCGGCGGGAGGAAAGCGGGAATTACGGATCTGGTCGGCGGCTTGCAGCACCGGGGACGAACCATACACCGCCGCTTGCTGCATCGCCGCGGCGCTGCCTAATTTGGCGCAGTGGAATATCCGGATTTTGGGCACCGATATCGGAATCGGCGCTTTGGAACAGGCGGAGGCGGGGATTTTCGGGGAGCGATCGATGCATTTGGTGCCGGAGGACTACCGCCGGCGATTTTTCAGAAAGGCCCCAAAAGCCCAGGTCTGGCAGGCCCGGCCGGAGCTTGCGTCGATGCTCGGATTCAAGCAGCACAACCTGATGGCGCCGTTGAAGGAAAAGCCGTTCGATATCGTGTTCCTGAAGAACGTGCTGATTTATTTCGACGCGGCCTCGAAACGCACGGTGATGAACAATGTGCGGGCGGTGATTCGGCCCGGCGGATTGCTCGTGGCCGGCGCCGCCGAGGGAATCACCGAGATCGTCAAGGACTGGAAGCGGTTGCAGCCGTGGCTGTATCAAAAGTAGGTGCGCATCAGCGAAAAAGGAATTATTGGGACTTCGGTTTGCTTGTCCCAAACTACCGAGATTTGAGATTGGATGGAACAAGTCATGAGCGAAAACGCCGCTATCCCCCGGGACGAGTTTTTCGAAAGCATGCTGGGCGATTTTCTCGACGAGTCGGGGCAACTGCTCGCAAGCTTGAACGAAAACATGCTGCAATTGGACGAGTGGTTCCGCAGTCTCGAAGACTCGAGCGCTCACCATTGCGACATGAACTTGTTGAACGAGATGTTTCGCTCCGCCCATAGCCTGAAAGGTCTTTCGGCGATGCTGGGGTTGAGCGATATCAACCATCTGACGCATAAAATCGAAAACGTCTTCGACGCGGCGCGGAAAGACGAACTGCCGCTGAACTGCGACGTCGTGGAACTGATGTTCCAAGCCATCGATCGCCTGGGGGGGTTGGTGGACGTGCTCAAAGAGCCGAACAGCGAGTCGCTGGACTGCAGCGACATTCTCGACGGGATACATCACATCCTGGCATCGTCCGGAGTGGAGAAAAATGTCGCCTCGCAAGCCGATGCCGAAAAGGCATTGAACCAATTGATGGCCGAAGGGGAAGCGGCAAAATCCCCGGCCGCGGCGGGAACGGCCGCGGTTTCGGCCACAGCACCCGTCGAAGCGCCGCAACCAACGGGAAAAGCCGAGGAATCCGCTTCGTATTCGGCGGAAACTTGCAGCCCTGCCGCGGAAGTCGATTATTTTGCGGACGTGGCCGACGAAACCGAAGTGCAATCGAAATACGTGCCGATCTTTATCGACGAGACGGAACTTTCCCTCGGCAATTTGACGGAAGTGCTGTTGGCCCTGGAAGAAAAGGGACACCATGCGGCGATCGAACAACTTCTGATAACTTCGCATCGGATCAAGGGATCGGCCGCGTCCATCGGATTGAATCGCGCTGCAAAAATGGCGCATTTGATGGAAGATCTGGTGCAGGACTTCTCCGGCAGCGGCAGGTCGTTGACGCCCGGAATGACCGATGCGCTGCTGGCCTGCATCGACGGTTTGCAAACTTATGTGGAAAGCCTGAAGGGCGGCCGTTCGCAAACGGCGCATTTCAATTCCTTGGCGAAGCAGTTGATCGCCTCGCAAACCGACGCGAAATCGGCGCGCGATGAGTCAGGGGAAAATTGCCCGACGGCGCCGGCGGCCGATGCGGCATGCGGAACTCGAGCGCTGAACCGCGAAAGAGGTGCGGAAACTTTCGGCGCGTCTTCGCCCGGCACTGCAGTTCCGCCCTCCGCCGCTCGGATCGATGATGAGTTTCGGCGCCGGATGCGGGAGAAGATCAAGGAGTCGGAAGGAGAATCGGCTCTGCTGGGGATCGTTTCATTTCAGCCGCAGTTGCCTTTGGCGGGCCTGAAGGGGCGATTATTGTATGAGAAGCTGGCGAACATCGGCGAAATCCGCCATTTTTACCCCGCCGCCGAGCTATTGGAAGAGATCGAGGAGTTGGCCTCCCTCGAATTCGGCGTGGTCACCGAGAAACCCTTGGAATCGGTGAAACAATTGTTGCATGTAGGGGGCGTGACGAAGGTCGAGATCGAGTCGCTTGCACTCCGACCGGCGGCCGGACGCTGCGCAGCATCGGCGGGGCCGTTTCAGCCAAAGAAATTGCCGGCGGCAAATGATCCCGCCGCGAAAGCCGGAGGGCCGAAGAGCAATTCGGCCGCGGATGAATCTCCCCGCGAGGCCGCCGCCGAATCCGCCGCGGCAAAAACTGAAAAACCGGCCGCCGCCGACCACAATAGCGGGAAACCCACCGAAACCCTGCGGGTCGATATCGAACGGCTGGACCAGTTGATGAACCTGGCCGGGCAATTGGTGATCAACAAGGCCCGCTTCGAACAAATCGGCGACAAACTGAAAAAGACGCTCGGCGGGCGGCAATCGCGGAACGTGATGAGCAATATATCCGCGATCTTGGCAGAAAATGAGCGAACCCGGCGGCAACGGGATGCAACAAGATTTGGAAACCGTACGGAACCAAGCGCGGCGGATCCAGCAGGATATGGAGGAAATCCGCCGCGATGTGGAGACGATGGCCGTGGTTCGGGCGTCGGTCAACGACCTGTTCGAGACGATCCATCAGCTCGATCGGGTGACGGACGGCATTCAGCAAAGCGTGATGGACACGCGGATGCTGCCGATCGGCCCGCTGTTCCAGCGATTCAAGCGGGTGATCCGCGACATCACGCGGGCGAACGGGAAAGACATCCGCCTCGAAATCAACGGCGAAAAGACCGAATTGGACAAGCGGATGATCGACGAATTGGGCGATCCCTTGATCCACATGGTGCGCAACTCGGCCGACCACGGCATCGAATCGCCCGAGGTCCGCCTGGCCGCCGGCAAACCGGCCCAGGGGACCGTCACGCTGGACGCCTTCCATCGCGGCAACAGCATTTACGTCCGCGTCAGCGACGACGGCAGGGGTCTCGACGCGGAACGGATCAAGGCCAAGGCCGTGGAAAAGGGTTGATCGCGCCCAGCGAAGCCGAACGCATGAGCAAGGCAGCAGATCTTCCAATTGATCTGGGAGCCGGGCTTGAGCACGGCGGAAAAGTGACCGAAGTCTCGGGCCGCGGCATGGGCATGGACATCGTCAAATCCAAGATCGAGTTGCTCAACGGCACGATCGAACTCGACAGCGAACTCGGACGCGGCACGACCATCACGATCAAGCTCCCCCTGACGCTGGCGATCCTGCCGAGTTTGATGGTCTCCATCGACAGCGACATCTTCGCCATGCCCTTGGAATCGGTGGTGGAAATCGTCGGCGTGGCGACGAAGGACATCTGCACCGTGCATCGCCAACCCACGGCTCGCGTTCGCGGACGGCGTGATTTCGATGGTCGAACTCGGGTCGATTTTCACCTGGCACGGAGAAAAGAGCGAAGCCGCGTCCCGACAAGGCACGGCGGAAAACGCCGCCTCGACGCTGGTGATCATCAACGAAAACGGACGCGAACTGGGCCTGGCCGTGGACCATGTGATCGGCGAGCAGGATATCGTCATCAAGTCGATGGCCGAAAACTACCGCAACGTGCCGGGCGTGGCCGGGGCAAGCATCTTGGGCGACGGCCGAGTCTCGCTGATTCTCGACGTCGCCGCCTTGATCGATATGGCTACCTGTCAAAAAGTGCAAGCGTGAACAACCAACGAATCGGCGGTCCCCATCGCCGGAGGAGTAGATTTCCATGACCGCGCAGAGTTGCCTCGAAAACCAACGACTCGATTTGTTGCATCACCTCTTCGCTTCGGCGACGCACGACGCTTCGGCGGCAATGTGCCGCTGGACCGACGGATTGATCACGCTCACCCTGGACGAAGTGCGGGAGATCCCGCTGGAAAACGTGACGGTGGAACTCAACTTGGGCGATGATCTGCTGACCATGGTGGTGCTCAGCTTGGAAGACGAATTCGGCGGGGAAATGATCCTCACTTTCGACGATCATAATGGACGGCAATTGGCGGCCTCGCTTTTGGGCCAGCCCGTCGGAAAAAACCCGCAATGGAACGATCTGGAAAAATCCGCGCTCACCGAGACCGGCAACATCCTGGGCTGCGCCTACATCAACGCGATTTCCCGATTGATCGACCGCGAACTGGTCCCCTCGGCTCCCTATTTTCTCCAAGATTACGCGGCCAGCGTTTTGCAGCAAGCTTTGATGGTGCAAGCGCTCACGAGCGACCAAGTGTTGATTTGCCGAACGGGGTTCCATAAAGAAAGCGCGGAATTGAATTGGCGCGTGCTGTTCGTCCCCACCACGTCGCTGCGCCGGGCCATGGAAAACGCCTTTCATAAGTGAGATTTCCTGCTCGGCAAAGCCGTTCCCACAACCGGAAAGTCCGCCCGAATCTCGTCGCACCCGGCCTGCCGGCGACTTGCGGGCAACATAAACATCGAGGGAATAGCCACCCTCCCCGAAACGAACGGCAAATCTTTATCACCAGCCTTTAAACACGAAGCATAACAAAGTCCGGGCAACCTGAGGATCAAGAAGATGACGATAAGCACGATCGCCGAAGCGCCTAAAGTTACCCTCGTGGGAATGGGACAGGTTGTCGTAGCGCAGCCTCCGAATCGCCTGGCGGCGGTTTTGGGGTCATGCGTGGGCGTAGTGCTGTACCATCCCCGGTTGCATGTCGGCGCGCTGAGCCACGTGGTGTTGCCCGATTCCAACGGGCGCACCGGCACGGCGGGAAAATTCGCCGATAGCGCCATCCCCCACATGCTCGCTTTGTTGGAAAAGCACGGCGCTTTTTCTTCCGGCATGGTGGCCAAGATGGCCGGCGGTTCCTGCATGTTCGGCAACGGCGGACCGCTGCAGGTGGGCGAGGAAAACATCAAGGCCACCACGATCGCGTTGGAATCCGCCGGCATCAAAATCATCGGGCGCAATTTGGGCGGAAGCTGCGGCCGGAGAATCCAGTTCGACGCCGCTTCCGGCCAGGTCAAGGTGGAATCCGTGGGCCTGACGCCGCGCATCATTTGAGGAATGAAGGTTGAAGAATATCGAAGGATGAAGGACGAATCGCCGCGGCCGCTTGCGTGAAATGCCGCCGCATATCCGTCACCCGACGATTTCCGGCCGAGACGCCGAAAAAAACGAAAACTCAACGCGGAATTCATTGGCAAGGAACTGCATCATGTCGAAAAGGTTGCTGGTCGCCGACGACGCGCGCATCATTCGCGAAATCATCAAAGACGCCGCGCAAAGCGCGGGCTGGGAAATTGCGGGCGAAGCCGGCAACGGGCGGGCGGCAGTCGAATTGTATGAAGAACTGCGCCCCGATGTCTGCACGCTCGACCTGGTGATGCCCGAATTCGACGGCATGCACGGCGTGCGCGGCATCAAAGCCATCGACCCCCGGGCCAAAATCGTGGTGGTCAGCGCGCTCGATCAAGTGAACGTGCTGAAGGAAGCTTTCCGGATGGGAGTCAGCGATTTCATCGTCAAACCCTTCGATAAGGCATCGCTCATCGAAACGCTCGAACAACTTGTCGCCGAAGCCGACGCCGTATGAATCGCCGCACGTCCGGCGGATTAACGAAATTCCCCGTTTTCGCGCAGTCCTGAAGGGACCGGATCGCAAAGCGCTCGCCCGCTTCTCGAGTCAGGTCCGCTGCCGTTCGGCCAATTCGATGGCCTTCAGCAATCCGCGGGCCTTGTTCAGGGTTTCGTTCCACTCGTTCGCGGGCACGCTGTCGGCGACGATGCCGGCGCCGGCCTGGACATAAGCCGCGCCGTCGTGAATGACGATCGTCCGCAGCGCGATGCAGGTGTCCATATTGCCGTTGAAATCGACGTAGCCCACCGCGCCGGCGTAGGGGCCGCGGCGGTTGGGCTCGATCTCATCGATGATCTGCATGGCGCGAACCTTCGGCGCTGCCGGAAACGGTGCCCGCCGGCAAACAGGCTTGCAGCGCAGTCGAACGCGCTCTTGCCCGGCGCAAGTTGCCCGCTGACGTTCGAGGTGATGTGCATCACGTGGCTGTAACGTTCGATGGTCATCACGTCGGAGACGTTCACCGTGCGATATTCGCAAACGCGGCCGACGTCGTTGCGTCCCAGATCGACGAGCATCACGTGCTCGGCCCGCTCCTTGGGATCGGCCAAAAGCTCCTCGGCCAACCGGGCGTCCTCTTCTTCGGTCGCGCCGCGACGCCGCGTGCCCGCCAAGGGGCGGACGGTCACCTGGCGATCGACCACGCGGACCATCACCTCCGGCGAACTGCCGACCAAAGTCGCGCTCGGCGTGCGAACGTAAAACATGAAGGGGCTGGGATTCACTACCCGCAACGTGCGATAGATTTCGAAGGGATGGGCCTGGATCGGCACTTTGAGCCGCTGGCTGAAGACCACCTGGAAGATATCCCCCGCCCGAATATATTCGACGCACTTGCGGACGGCTTTTTCGAAATCGGCTTGCGTGAAATTCGACTCGTAAGGAATGGATACCTGCCCCGTTGCGGGAATATCGAAGGGGTTCAGGTTACAGGGCCGGTCGGATAGTTCCTGCACCAACCGGTCCACTCGCAGGCATGCATCCTGATACGCTTTTTCATGGTTCGAGCCGAATTTGTCCAGCCGCGCCATGGCCACGACATCGATGGTTTTCGTGACGTGATCGAAGATCACCATCTGGTCGTAGAAGCTGAACGCCATGTCGGGCAGTTGGCGATCATCCGCGGGAACCTGGGGCAAATGTTCATAGTAACGGACCGTATCGTAACCCGCATAGCCGACAGCTCCACCACAGAAGGGGGGCAATTCCGGTAAATGTACGGCCTTGACGGCCTCTACTCGGCGACGCAATTCTTCAAGGGGGTTGTTGCACTCGAATTGCCGGGTAACGAGGGTCGGCGCACCCCCCGCGGATACGGCAGAATAGGCGTTGGTCGTCACTCGCCGGCCATAGGCCTCGATCTCGAAGAACGGTTCGGTGGCCAGAAAGCTGTAGCGGCCGACTTTCTCGCCTCCCACCACGCTTTCGAACAAGCATGCACACCGGCCCGCGTCGATCTTGTGAAACGCGGTAACCGGCGTCAGGGCATCGCTGCTGATTCGGCGATAGACCGGCACCAAATGGGCGTCGCCGGCCAATTTGACGAATACATCGAAATCGGGATAATGTGGCGGTATAGGGCTGTTCATGTTAATAGGACAGGGCGTGATAAAACATGGTTCATTGACCTCGGCGATTCTCACTTTACCCACGTTTTCAAGGTTTTCGGCAGGCACACGAACCACTGATGTCTCCGTGACCGCATCATGTCAACCTCGTGAAATGCGGATCGGATCGTGACGAACAACGGCGAGTGACGTCCGAGCGGTCGAAGCTCGATCTCGAAACCCGTAGCTTACCAACCGGAACGGTTTACGGCAACTCATACTCCAACGGATACCACTACATCACGACATGTTGAATCCGATGCACGACTTTGGTTCGCCTTGACACAGGGGGGGTTGCTGATAGAATCCTTTTAGCCTGAGAGATGTTTTTAGGAGGTGAATTTACCCCTGATTTCAGCCTCGTGCGGCCCGGAACAAACGGATAGAAAAAAATGAAATGTCAGCAGTGCGAAAAGCCGGCCACGTTTCACATTACCGAGCTAACCGGCGGCAAGCCGATGGAGTTGCACCTTTGCGAAGAGCATGCAAGGCAGTATCTGACTGCGCCGTCGAGCGAGCCGGCGGCGGTGGGGAGCATGGCGGCGATGCTGGCGCATCAGATGGCCGTCGGCCAGACCGCGGAAGAATTGGCGCAATTGGACCAGCAGTCCTGTCCGGTTTGCGGAATCACGTTTTACGAATTCCGCAGCCAGGGGCGGCTGGGATGCGCACACGATTACGTTTGCTTCCAAACGCAGTTGGAACCCTTGATTATGAATATCCACGGCGAATTGGAGCACGTGGGAAAGCGGCCGCACCAGCCCGCGGAGGGCAGTGAAAATCGCACGCAACTCATCCGCCTCCGCCGGTCGCTCAAGGAGGCCGTCGATACGGAAAATTACGAATTGGCATCCAAGTTGCGCGATCAAATCAAGCAGCGGGAAAAGGAAGACAATTAACGTGGAAATCAACGATCTAGTGCAACACACCGGAGAGTGGCTCAGCGGCGCGGGACCGGAGGCCGACATCGTCATCAGCAGCCGCGTCCGCTTGGCCCGGAATCTCGCCGATTATCCGTTCATGAACCGGGCGTCCGCCCAGGACCGCGAAAACGTCAAAAAAATCCTCCGCGAGCGAGTGCTCGAAGTCGTTCCGCAAACCAACGTGCTCTACGTCGAAGTCGATAAATTGGAGAAGATCGATTGCCAGTTCCTCGTCGAACGCCATCTGATCAGCCGCGAATTGGCCGAAATCCAGGGCGCGCGCGCGGCAATCATCGATACGGCGGAAAAGTACAGCCTGATGATCAACGAGGAGGACCATTTGCGGATGCAAGCCATGCAGAGCGGGCTGAATCTGCTGAACGTCTGGGAGCAGATCAACCGCATCGACGACGCGATCGAAGCCAAAGTCACCTACGCCTTCCACGAAAAATACGGCTATCTCACCGCCTGCCCGACCAATGTCGGCACGGGCCTGCGCGTGAGCGTGATGCTGCATTTGCCGGCGCTGGTGATCACGCGGCAGATCGACAAAGTCTTCCGCAGCCTGCAAAAGATCAACCTCGCGGTCCGCGGACTGTACGGCGAAGGCTCGCAGGCGATGGGCGATTTCTACCAGATCAGCAACCAGATCACGCTCGGCCGCTCCGAAACCGATCTCGTGAAACAGGTGGGCGACATCGTGCCCGTGATCATCGACTACGAGCGGCAAGCCCGGGAGTTTCTCATCAAGGAAAGCCACGAAAACCTGCACGACCGCGTGAGCCGCGCCTACGGCATCCTGCGGACGGCGCAAACCATCAGTTCCGAGGAGACCATGCACCTCTTGTCCAGCGTGCGGATGGGCGTGAATCTCGGATTGATCCGCGATCTGGCGATTCCCGTTGTGAACGAGCTATTCCTCCGCACGCAACCCGCCCATCTCCAAAAACTCACCGGCGGCGAGCTCGACACCTCCGACCGCAACATCGAACGAGCCCGTTTCTTGCGCAAACTACTCAATAAAGAGAATGGGAACTCCGGAGCGGCGCATAATTGAGTTAGCAGCCTGTTGAAAAAGGGCATTGCCCCTCGGAGCCGAATACCGGAATTCCCGCGAAGAACGGCATGCAGCGACGTGCCTGCCCCTTTTCAACCGGCTGTTAGGTGCCGCTGGCAACTTGCCCGACCGGATCGCGTATTTTTGAGCCGGGTGTCGCTCGCTATGGGGCCTTCTTCAACTCACCGACTTTGAAGAGTTTCCCTTCACCAGGCCCGAAGGTTAGTTCGTACGTTTCTCGAAAGTCTTTTCCCGGCGACGTGGTTGCGATTGCTTCCGGTTCTCCATTGACCGGGGAAATCATCTCCAACCGAACGGGTTGTTGAAACGTGGTCGCAATCGAATGGCCTTTGGCATAATCCTTATTGACGATCATCACATAGCGAGGTCCCCGATCGCTGGAAAAATACGAAACCACGGCATCAGCACCCGCGACTTGTCGGACTAGGCCGTCCTTCGGCAGCGGGCGGCTCAATTTCGGCATCTGCCCAACGTGATACACGGCCTCCGAGCGGAGCGTGTTCAACACCGGCGCGAGTGCCCGGATCTCATGATTCAACCGGGATACTTCATCATAGTGCTTCGACTTCTTCCCGTCCCTTGTAATGATGCCATCCGTTCCGAATTCGGGCACCGACGCGTAAGTGAAGTACATGATGCCGCGGCCGCCGTAAGCGAGGGTCGTGTAAACCAGGAACCGCAGTTCGTCGAACGTCGGATCGCGATAAGTGCCAAAGGCATGCTTGTGCGGAGTCACGAGAATGATGTTGTTGAAAGGAATCCCGTACTTCAGCGCCTTTTCCCGGATTATTTCGAGATTCGGATAATACATCCCGAGCATTCCGTTTCCTTCCAGAGGGATCGGCCCGCCGCTCTCGATCAGGTCGTATTCGTCGTAGGAGAGCAGGTTGGGCTTTACCTGCGTCAAATACCGTTCGAGATGATCGTCGTAGTCCTTGACGATCCGCGGAAACTGCGCGTCGTCGTTGACGAATGGATAACCGCCGATGCAACTCGTCGCATGTATCGGAAGCAAATTGATGTAGGCAATATGTTTCGCATCCAACGCGGACAGCTTCCGGCAAATTGCGGCCAACCGCGGGAACGCCGCATTTCCCGGCTCATCGGCGATAAAGTAACCATAGAGCGCCGGATGCGAAGCGTAATCGGCGACCGCGGCCGCCAGTTTCTCCGAAAAGTCGCTGGCCTTCGGATCGGCCTCGCTGATCCGCAAATCGGCGATCAGGGCCTTCATCCCGTACTTGGCGCAGAGATCAAGGATCTTGAGATTGTTCGACTTGACCTTCTCGGGCGCGGGGGAGTAATAAGGCGTGACGAGATTGAAGCCGGCATCCGCGATCTCCTGGAATCGTTCGGGTGTGTTGTCTTCCGGAGCCGGCCCGAGCCAAAAACTGATGATAAACTCCTCCGGCGGCACTTCCTTCGCCGCCGCTCGAGAAACAGCAAATTGCGAAATTCCTGCGAGCAACGCGACAAGTAGAATCGAGTTTTTTTTGCGCATGGTTGTGGTCTCATCCGGAGGTTATGCGGTGTTGTCACGGGGATCATTCTGACGGCGGGACAAGCGATTGTCAATGGTCATCTAACGCGCCGGCCCGTTGCGGAGAATCGGATTGGTTTTCAATCCTCCTTGCACGCCTCGCCGTCCGCCCAAATCATCCGCACTTTGCACATCGTCCGCGCGCCGACGCGGATCGGCGGCATGGGTTTGGCGTCTCGCTCGGGCATGTATTCGATCAAGCCGTCGCCGTCTTCTTTCATGACGCCGAACATGATCCCGACGACGTCGTGATCCTGATTGGGGTCTTTCTTTCCGCCCGGCAAGCCGCCGTCCAGTCCGCAGGAGTGGATGAACTCGTGGACGGTGACGACCTCTTTCTGCTTGGCGGTCGCTTTCTTGATCTTGCCCGGCAGGAAGATCACGGCGAAGAAAATCTCGTTCCGCTTTTGATCGGTTAGCGTCGTGGTCTGGCCGTGGAGCGCGTCGGGTTTGAAGTCGGATCGCGTGTGGGCGGTGTCGCCGTAATACTTGTACTGGTCCGGCCCGTTCGCAAGCACGACCACGACGTTCGCCGATTTCTCCTCCTTCTCGGCAATCAGTTTCACGCCCAGGCCGAGATTGTTGAACGTCGCGATCGCCGCATCGACGGCCGTTGACCACGCGCCGGCCTTGTTGAAGACCTTCAATTGGCCGTCTTTTCGAATGCGTTTGAGCCAGGGAGTTGGCATGGCAATGTTCCTTTCGAGTGGAGCGCGACGGGATCGTCAACCAAGTGCTCTTCGACCAGGATCGGCGGATTGAAAGCCGACAATCGCGATTGAGTTCCGCGGAAGACGCCGGAGGCCATCTCGACCGGGTTGGATTCGCCATAGTCGTTTTCTCCATCCGGTTATTCCCTGCCGCGAAGCCCTGAGAGCGTATTGATGTCCCCGCTGCGAGCGGCGACAACGAATTATAACGACGTAGGCTGTCGCGGGCAAAAATGGTCGTTAGCGGGGGTGCGAAAAATCATCGACGCCGCTAGCGGCTTCTCCAGAAGCGCCGGAATTGTCAGCGGTTCCGCACTGCTGGACGAGCCGGCAGCGGCAGACTGCGAAAAACGGCCGGTTAACTCGAGAAGGCCTTTCCGCCACGACACTGGCGAGGGGCCCGCGACGCACGGTCATTGGCTCTGCCGCGTCGGCGGTTCCGGCGCGAAACGTTCGAGAATTTTCGCGGCGGCGGCCGTGCGCCTCTTTTCCTCATCGACCGATTCGGCGAGAACCGGCTTCGTCAAGTCTTCCGCGACGTGGCCGACGGCGCGGTTGGCGTCGATCTTTTGGTAGATCAGTTCCTCGGCGGCGGGCGAGATCGGAATTCAAACCGTTGGGATCGAAGGAGAAATCGCGGGCGAAGCGGGCCATCTCCCGTTCGCGCTTGCTTTGCTCGAGTTCCAGGCCCAAAAGCATGGCTTTTTGCCGGGCGGCGGTGACGCGGCTTTGGCCGGCTTCGACTTGCTTGGCGAAATTTTCGAAGGTTACCCTATGCCGCTTGAGCTGCTCGCGGTTGGTTTGAATGTTTTCTTCGACGTCGGCGAGCATCAAGGCATATTCCCGCGCGGCGCGTGCGGATCGCCCTCCGCGAGCGATTCCTTGATGCGGGCTTCGAGGCGGGCCTTTTCCTTCTCGCCGTTCTCCACCTGGCGCTGCACCGACAAGATCAACACGCGGTAATTATCCAAGCCGATCTTGGCGCTCTGGATAGAAGCCACGCCGTCATCCACGGCCTGATTCAACAACGCCAAAGGATCGGCTTCCTCCGGCTGGCGGCCCAGCTTATGGGTTTGCGCAGATGCCGCGCTCGATGCTTTCAGCAGCAAGGGAATGGTAAAAACCATAAATATGATCGCCAGCAAAATGAGCGTTACCAGGATCGTTAGCATGCGCAATTTCCTTACAGCCTTCCAAGTTCACTCCAGGCTTTACATCTCCAACATATCCGGCATCGTCCAAAATTTCCAGTTGTTCCCAGGCATGGAGCGGGGGAACGAGTTGTCAATGTTCGTTCACGAGTTGGCTGTTTCCCGGGAGGTGGAGACTCCGGGGCATTGCATCCCCAGGCGGAACCTGGGGACGAGCATTATTTCTTCTCGGGCTTGACGTTCAACACGGGGGTCAGGCCCTTGAGGTCGGTCCATAAGGTTCCAGGCCCCGAATAGATCATCTTCAAATCGATGTCCTCGGGCAAACCCTGGGCGAATTGCCACTTGGTGTAGGCCGTGGGATCGCCGAAGGCCTTGACGGCGAGTTCGAACAATTGGGCATGGGCTTCTTGCTGCATTTTTTTGGAGGCGTTTTCGGCCTCGCCCAAGGCCACGGTTTTCTTGGCGTCGATTTCGGCGCATTGACGGTCGATGGCCGCGACCATCTTTTCGGTCTCGGCGGCGATGGTTTCGGCGTCTTTTTGGCCCGAGGCTTTCGTTTCGGCGATCAGTTTTTTGGTGCCCTCG
The DNA here is from genome assembly GCA_963713065.1 of Pirellulales bacterium. Lineage (GTDB taxonomy): Bacteria > Planctomycetota > Planctomycetia > Pirellulales > Thermoguttaceae > JADLEL01. The sequence continues at coordinate 311,131 of CAVQKP010000006.1, forward strand.
GTGATTCTGGCCGCCTCGAGGAGCACAGTTTGCTCGGCCTCGCGGAGGGTGGCTTCCATTTTCGCGGTGGTGGTTTCCTGCGTGCGGGTGAGCGCCAATTCATCGGCGACGTAGCCTTTTTGGATCGGTTCGCGGACTTCCTTGGGAATGAAAATATGGCGGACCAATCCGTAAAGCAAGCTGATGTTTTTCTCTTCGAGGACTTTGCTGAAGTCCTTGTCCACGTTCTCCTGGAATTTGCGGCGGCTGTCGCCAATCAAGAGTCCGACGGCCCCCAGTTTCGAGCCGTTATTGCGGCAAATGCTCTCGCATTGGGGAAGGATCACTTTTTGCTTGACCGCTTCCAGATTGCCGAATCGGCCGATGAGTTCCGGGGCCTGATCGGGCATGATTCCCCAGACGGCGCTGAAATCCATGTAGATCTTGAAACCGTCGCTGGAAGGGAAGCTGATGCCGGTGTTGGCGACCGGCAGTTCCTCGCCGCTCTCGTCGAAGATGACGCCGCCGCGGGCGTCTTTCTTTTTCGGTGGAGATTTCCTCGGCGTTAAAGCCAATGGAAACCATATCGATCTGTATTTCACGGGGATTGATCGGATTCAAGCCCGGTGGCAAGGTGTCTTTTTTGGATGCCCGCCGTGCGTTTGGGAGTCGCCTTCGGATTGTCGGTCAAGTAGGTGGCGACGCCGACATAGCCGGGATAGATGTTGCACCCAACCCGATTTTCTGATTTGACCGTTGCCGGCATCCACTTCTTCGGTCTTGACGATGGTCCATTCATAGCCGTAGGGGTTGATGCGATAGCGGCCGGGTCCGAAGGTCTGCCGCAAGATGCCTTTGCTTTTGGCTTCACCCAGGTCGCCATCGACGAGGAATTGGCCGCCGGGAAGATTATCACCCAATTTACTAGTGACGACGGCTAATTCACCGGGTTTCACGACGACGTCGTCCACGAGGGTTCGTTCATACCAGATCGGGCAGTAGAAATGCCGTCCGGGACCGGGCATTTTTTCCCAGACGCCGATTTCGCCTTCTTGTGCGAAGTGGCCGCTCGGCATACTTGTTGTTCCAGGTCAAAAACAACGGGACTTTGTAACGCAGTAACAGGTTTTTTCCCGCGGGCACGTAAATCCGGTTTACGGTCCAGTTAAATCCCTGGTAGATAATGGTTGCAACGAAGACCATAAAAAAAAACGCCAACACAAGCCACGAGGCCATGTTCAATTTGAAGCGTGTCATTGAAATTTCTCCGTAAGAGAATTTTATGGATAATAAAATAGTTGGTGGTGTTGGGGAGCCATGCCCACGCTTGAGTGGGCATGGCATCTGGCCCTCTCTCTCCGCCTCTTTCCCAGGGAGAGGGGAGATTTTTTTAATTTTAGGCAAAGCGGGGACAGTGGAGGGCGTTGCATCGTCGGCTTGAAATCGAACGTCTTGAAAAGGTACATCAGCGGGCTGCTGTCGGTATTGATCATCATACTGCGGAAGGCGAGGGGCCAATTTTTTGAACAGTGTCCAGCGGGCGTATTCGTCGCCCTTGCCGCTGAAGGCGGCGACCGATTTCGCCAACCCGCCGCTTCGGCCTCGTTGGCGAAGTTGATCACGTTGGCGTCGGCCTTCCCTTTGGCCAGGATCGCGGCGGCCAGGTCTTGAGCGGCCAAAAGCTTTTGTTCGGCGACCGCCAGCCGCTTGTTGGCGTCGATGAGCACCACTTCCGCTTTTTCTTGGCCTCAGTCGTGACGACCACCACTTCCTGGTTAGCGGCCACCTTTTCTTTCTTCTGCTGCACCAAGGCCTTTTGCACGGCCAGATTCTTTTCCGCCTCTTGCTGCTCGATTTCCTTTTTGTATTGATTCTCCTGTTGCACGGCGATTTCCCGCGGCGGACGGGATCGGCGATCTTGTCGGGCGGATTGATGGCCGTAATCAGCGCCTGGATGATTTCGATGCCCTGCTTGTCGCAATTGGCCTTCATCGTTTTCTGGAAATTCGCCTGGAAAGGACCGCGCGTATCGCTGGTGATGAATTCCTTGCCGGAAAAATTGGAGCCCTGAAGCCGGGTGTAGGCCCGTGCGTTCGGCAGAATCACCTTGGCGATGATTTGCTCGGCGAGCGTTTTCCCTTCCCGCTCTTCATTGAAAAGAATGTAGGTTTTCGCGGCCTGTTCGGGCTTGACGCGAAATTCAATGATCGCCTCGAGGCTCACCCAAAAACCATCCTTCGTGGGGAATCCGATGTCCGTGAGGTTGTAACGCTGGCTGCGGCAATCGATCAACCGGACGTCCTTCACATAGGGATTCAAATAGTAGGTGCCCGGTTCCAGCGTATTGGCTTGCACGCTGCGCTCGCCCTTGGCCGAGACCAGTTCGTTGGGCTGCGCGGGCATGGCGGCCGTCAGGTCCGTGACCAGCCCTTTATAACCGGCATCGATCGTCACGGGCTCGTGCAGCTCGATGATTTCGGCGGAATTTTTCGCGCTCGGCACTCTTTACCGACCACATAGGCATTGATCGGGTAACGGCCGGGATTGAGCACTTCGGCGATGATTCCTTTTGATTTTCCTTGCGGGCGATCAACTCGCCGGTCGGGAGATCCTCACCATACATGCGGATCCGCACCCCGAAGGTTTTATCGGGAATTTCGACCTGCGGCACGACCTGACAACTCCATTCATAGGGATTTTTGTAATAGCGGCCTTCGGTCAACACATTGAGCTGCACGCCTTTATACTCCGGGTCAGCGTGGGAGGGGGGATGAATTCGATCCTGTTTGCCGAAAGGACTCGCTTTGTCAACCGATTCGAACGATCCCGATCCGTCTGCTCCGGACGACAATCCCACGCCGGAAAATCCCACGCCGGAAAATCCTTCTCCCGAAAATCCCGCGCCGGAGAACGTTCCTTCCGAAAATCTGCCGGTGGGCGCCATGCCGATGAACATGGGCAAAATATTGGAATTGGGCATTGAGGATGAACTGAAGGGGAGCTACCTGACGTACGCCATGAGCGTGATCGTCAGCCGCGCTGCCCGACGTGCGCGACGGGCTGAAGCCGTCGCAGCGGCGGATCTTGGTCGCCATGAACGATCTGAATCTCGGCCCCGGCTCGGCCCGCGTCAAGTGCGCGAAAATCTCCGGCGACACGAGCGGCAACTATCATCCGCACGGCGAGAGCGTGATCTATCCCACATTGGTCCGCATGGCCCAGGAATGGAACATGCGGCACACGCTGATCGACAAACAGGGAAATTTCGGCTCCATCGCGGGCTTGCCGGCGGCGGCCATGCGATACACCGAAGCCCGCATGTCGGCCATTGCGGCGGCGATGCTCGACGATTTGAAGCTCGATACGGTCGATTTCGTCCCTACCTACGATGAGCGGCGTCTGGAGCCGGTGGTGCTCCCTTCGCGTTTTCCGAACCTGCTGGTGAACGGGGCGAACGGCATCGCGGTGGGCATGGCCACCTCGATTCCGCCGCACAACCTGGGCGAAATCTGCGACGCGCTCATCCGCGTCATCGACGAGCCGGAAGTCTCCATCGACGAACTCATGGAAATCGTGCCCGGCCCCGATTTTCCCACCGGCGGCATCATCTGCGGCCGCTCCGGCATCCGCCGCGGCTATTACACCGGCCGCAGCACCATCGTGGTCCGCGCCCGGGCGACGATCGAGGAGCGCGGCAACAAATTTCGCATCATCGTCAGCGAGATTCCCTTCCAGCAAACGCGCGACCGCATCGAGGAAAAAATCCACGAGGTGGTCAACGACGGCAAAATACCCGGCATTTCCGGCTGCCGCAACGAGAGCGATTTGGAGGAGCCGGTGCGCCTGGTGCTGGATTTGAAACGCGACGCCGACCCGGAAGTCGTGCTCGCCCAGCTTTACCAGTTCACGCCGCTGCAAGACACCTTTTCGCTGATTTTCCTGGCCCTGGTCGATGGCAAGCCGCGCGTGCTGAACTTCAAGGAAATGCTCTACGAGTTCCTGCGGCACCGCGAGACCGTGATCCGCCGCCGCACGCAATTCCTGCTCCTCCGGGCGCGGCAGCGGAAGCACACCGTCGAGGGCCTGCTCCTGGCGCACGCGAATATCGACGAAGTGATCCGCGTCATTCGCAGTTCGCAGAACCAGGCCGAAGCGAAACAGCGGCTGATGCAGATCCAAACGCCGTCGGCCCTGCTTCAACGGGCGTTGGGCGACGAAGGTTTTGAAATTTTCGCGGCCGAACGAGGCCGCTATGAGACCTACACGCTCACGCCCGTGCAGGCCGACGCGATCTTGCGGATGACGCTCGGCCAGTTGGTCAATCTGGAGCAGGAAAAACTGGGCGACGAACATCGCAAGCTGCTGGCGGAGATCACGGAGTACAACCGCATCCTCTCCGACCGGCAAAACATTCTCGATATCATCCGCGAGGAACTCAAGGAACTGAAGCGGAAACATGGCGACGCGCGGCGGACCGAAGTTTCCGGCGAGGAAATCGGCGACATCAACCTCGAGGATTTGATCGAAGAAGAGATGATGGTCGTCTCGATCACCAGCAACGGATACATCAAGCGGACGCCCGTTTCGGCCTACCGCGCCCAGCGCCGCGGCGGGAAAGGCTTGACCGGCGCGAAAACCGAAGACGAAGATCCCGTGCAGCACCTTTTCGTCGCCAGTACGCACGACTATCTCTTGTTCTTCACGAATCGGGGAAAGGTCTATTGGCGGAAGGTTTACGACCTGCCGCAATTGGCCCGCGACAGCCGCGGCCGGGCGGTCGTCAACCTGCTGAGTCTCGTCGAAGGCGAACGGATCGCCGATTGCCGCGCGATCAAAAATTTCGCCGAGCCGAACCATTTCCTGGTCATGGCCACGGCGAAAGGGCTGCTCAAAAAGACGCCGCTGGCCGCGTATGGCCGGCCGATGAAGACCGGCATCATCGCCATCAAGCTCAAGGAAGGCGACGAGCTGGTCGATGTCGATGTGGCCGGCCCCGGCGACGAACTTCTCATGGCTACCGCCAAGGGGATGGCGATCCGCTTCCGCCACGCGAACGCCCGACCGGTCGGCCGCAATTCGAGCGGCGTGAAGGGCATCAAGCTTACGGCCGGCGACGTCGTCATCGGCATGGTCGTAGTCGATCCCGAGGCGACGTTGCTCACCGCCTGCGCCAACGGTTATGGCAAGCGCACCCCTTTCGGGCCGAATCTGCCCCCGGTTGATGACGAATCGGCCGGCACGGGCGATTCGGCGGGCGACGCGGAAGATCGCGAAGACGAAACGCCCGAAGTCGAAGCGGACGCTGCCATCGACGAAGCGGAAGAAGGCGAGGAGGGAGAAGGCCCTTCCGGCCAGCGTTACCGCACGCAAAACCGCGGCGGCAAGGGACTGCGCGACATCAAGACCACGAAGCGGAACGGCCCCGCCATCGGCATCGCCAGCGTCCGCGACGACGATGAAATCTTCATGATCACTTCCCGTGGAAAACTCCAGCGCATCGCCGTGGCCGACATCAGCATCATCGGCCGCAACACGCAAGGCGTGAAGATCATGGGCATGGACGAAGAAGATACGCTCGTCGCCGTGAAACGCGTGCCCAAAGAAGAAAACGGCGAAAAAGAAGATGAATGAAAGTAGAATGATAAAGAATAAAGGTTGAAGAATAAAGGTTGAAGAATAAAGGTTGAAGGATAAAGGTTGAAGGATAAAGGATGAAGTATAAAGGTTGAAGTATAAAGGATCGTGGACGGATTGAAGGATGAACGTTGGAGGTTGAATTGTTCAGGCCCGAAGGGCCGGGATATGACAGCCCAGGGCAACGCCCTGGGTAGGGGGTCGCCGATAAATTTTTTAGCCCTGAAAGGGCGAAATACGCGTTTTGCATGCCTTGCTTTATCGATGTGCCGGCAAACCCGGAATCTCTTGATGTTTTCGACGGGCAAGGCGGGAACAAACCCACATCAGGCGGAGTTTGAAATTTTCAAATTCGTCGCCGCGATTTCATTGCATGTCGTTAATTGACAAACCCTCTGGCGCGTTTTGTCATCGATAAAAACTCCTCTCGGAGATATGGTGACTCTACGCGGCCGCCGCGTTTTGCGGTACAATACAGGGATCATTATCAATCCAGCCATCAATTAAGGAGCCGCTCCCGTGAAAAAGTTCCTGCTAACTTTCGCCGCTGTCGCTCTCGTCCCCATCCTCTTCGGAGAATCCGCAATCTTTGCTGCCGATTCTGCAACTCCGATCAAACCCAACTACCCGCGTGCCGCCCAACCGGCGGTGGCGCCCGCGTTCACGCCGCTGCCGTTGGGGCATGTCGAACCGCAAGGCTGGCTGCGCGATTGGGCAGTGGCCATGAAAGACGGGATCACCGGCCATCTCGACGAGCGCAGTCCGGTCTTCCGTGACGGATGGAAAGGAATCCCCATCGCCTGGACCGGCGCCAAGCCTGACGGCACCGGCTGGCCGTTGGAGCAGTGTGCCTACTGGCTCGACGGCGCCATCCGCTTGGGCTATATCCTCCACGATGAGCCGCTGGTCGAGAAAATCCGCGCCCGGCTCGATCCTATCGTGGACGGCGTGAATCGGGCCGACTTCGGCACGACCTTCGTCTATTGGAAGAAGAACTGGAAACCCTCGGGTTTCAACAGTTGGGCCCATTCGCACATGGGCCGCGCGTTGCTCGGCCTCTATTCCGGCTCCGGCGAGAAAAAAGTCCTGGACGCGCTGGTGAAGGTCTATGCCGACTATCCCGACAACATGGGAGAGATCCATTTTCACGATGTCCTCGGCGCATGCAACATCGACCCGATGCTGGAGACCTACGCCCTCTCGGGCGACAGCCGCATCCTGCCTCGCGTCTTGGCCGTCATCAACCAACCGCAAGTGCGGCAGACCTGCCTGTCCTGGGGCGCGCCGGACACGGAATGCAGCCACCTCGTCTGCACCTACGAGAACCTCCGCCTCCCGGCGGTAACCTATCCGTGGACCGGCAAGCGGGAATTCCTCGACGCCACCCGGAAGGCCATCCTCTGGCTGGAGGAACGGCATCAAATGCCCTACGGATTGGCGTCCGGAGAAGAATTTGTCGCGGGCGTCGGCGCGGGACGCAAGACGGAAACCTGCAATATCCCCGCCCTCTTGCTGGCCGCCGATCGCATGTATCGCATCGAAGGCGACGGCGCATGGGGCGACCGGATGGAAAAGGATTTCTTCAACGCCGGCCCCGCGCCGCTCTCGCGCGATTGCCGGACCGCCGCCTACTACCAGGCGCCCAACCGCATCCGCCTCGGCGTCCTTCCGATCGATTCCACCGCTCCCTGCGAAGTGGGCGGCAGCAGCATTAAGTTCGGCCCGCTCGCGTGCGACAAGGTTCTCTGCTGCATCGGCGCATGCAACCGCATCCTGCCGTATTTCCTCTCCGAAATGTGGATGGCCACGGCGGACAACGGCCTGGCCGCCACGCTCTACGGTCCCTGCACCGTGAGCGCACTGGCCGGCGACCACGTCCGGGTGAAGGTCGCATCGGCGACCGGCTATCCGTTCGAGGAAACGATCCGCATGACGGTCACGCCGGAAGAGCCGGTCGAGTTTCCGCTCTACCTCCGCGTCCCCGGTTGGTGCACGGCGCCGGCGATTGCCATCAACGGCCGGGAAACGGCCGCGGAGACTGCGCCCGGCAAGAAGGGATTTGTCCGCCTCTCGCGCACGTGGCGGAAGGGCGACGAGATTACGATCAGACTCCCCATGACCGTGAGCGTGTCGCGGGGCACGGAAGGCTCGTATCCGAGTTCGATCCGCGGTTATTTCGCGCGGCCTCCCTACCCCATTCCCGCCGCTTTGTTCCTGCCGTGCGCGCTGCCTTTTGCGACCGTGAACTATGGGCCGCTGCTGTTCGCGCTGCCGATTCCCGAAAAGGATGAGAACACGCCGGTGGAAGGCGCGAAGTACCAATACGCGCTCGATTTGCAGCCCGCCGAAAGCGCGAGCGTCAAAGTCGCCCGGCAACCCATGCCGGCGCATTGGGATTGGCCTTATGACGCGCCGCTGTCGCTGGAAGTGCCCGTCCGGCCGTTTGACTGGAAGCCGAGCGTGACGCAGGCCCTGCCGCCGGCGCCGGTGGCCGGCGGCGACCGGGCGATGGTCAAGCTGGTCCCCTACGGCTGCGCCAAGTTCCATATTTCGATGTTCCCGGTCACGCCGCACGCGTGGGAAGGGGAGCCCCCGCGAGCGATCAAGAAACTGCCCGAACTTCTGGGCAACGCGGGCCCTTACGATGATCCCGCCGCCACCCAGGGGATTGCCGTCGGCTACATCAATGCGCCCGGTTCGGGCGTCGTGTGGCGCGATCTGCCCGCCGGCAAACAGCTCAAGCTCCGTTACTCGGCCGTGAAGGCGGCCCAACTCACGCTGCGCATCAACGACACAGCGGCGCGGAAGATCGCCTTCCCCGCCACGGGCAAGTGGCAGGGCGAAGGGGCTTATGCCGAGGTGATCGTGCGAGCGGAAGTCCCTGCCGATGCAGTCGTTCGCTTATCGTACGAAGCCGGCGATACTCCGGCCAACATCGATTTTGCACGCGTGGCGGAGTAGGCCCCGGGGACTGTCCCGATTTTTGTGGCAGGAGGCCGCAAAAATGGGACTGTCCCCTTCGGCGTCGCCAACTGACACAAAATTCCTTACAGGCCCGGTCCGCCGCTCCCGTCCGCGTTGTCGCAAAGGAACTTCCCATTTTGCCGGGATGGAGATTTCTCTCGCTGGTTCTTGACCGTGATCGGCATCCATGCTAGGATTCGGGCTTGCAGAATCCCATTCGGCGCGGCCGGCGATTGCGGCGGATCTGACAACGAGGAAGAATTGCCAGGCTGATACATTTCACCACGGAGCACGCAGCATTGAAGGCAAGTTCGACGCGGGATGGAGTTTTCTCCGGCATGACGGGACGCGTTTTTTGCGTCCTGGTTGCCCTGCTCTTCACGGCCGGCGCGAGGGCCGCGGATCGCGCTGCGGAGATCCCTGTCGGCGACGGCAGTTTCGTGTTCGTCGATTTGGACGGAAATGCGGACCGGCCCATTACCGTCTATACCTATCGTCCCCAACGATACCGGGTGAACGATCCGATTCTGTTCGTGATGCATGGGACTTTGCGGAACGGCCGGGATTATCGCGACCAATGGGTCGCCGAAGCGGAACGTTTCGGCGTCCTTCTCATCGTGCCGGAGTTCTCCGCCGAGAACTATCCGGGGATGTATGCCGCCGGGAATATGTTCGACGATCAGGGAAAGCCCTGCGATCGATCCAGATGGACCTTCTCGGCGATCGAGCATCTCTTCGATCGCGTCAAAACGATGATTGGCGGCGTCAATCCGACCTATTACCTGTACGGCCATTCGGCGGGCGGCGCAGTTTGTCCATCGGCTGGTCATCTTCCGGCCCAACGCGCGAATCGAACGGGCCGTCGCGGCGAATGCCGGGTATTACACGATGCCGAACGATGCGGAGTTTCCTTATGGCTTGAAGCAGTCGGGGCAATCGCCGGACGGTCTCCAGCGCGCTTTCGGCCGGCGGCTGGTGGTCCTGTTGGGAGAGGCCGACACGGATCCGCACGACGAGTCGCTGTTGAATACTCCCGCGGCGATGGCCCAAGGCTCAAATCGTTTGGCGCGGCCGGGAATTCTTCCGGACGGCGCGAGAATCGGCGGACAGACTCGCGGCGCCGCTGAAGTGGGAGTTGAAAACCGTCCCCGGGGTCGGCCACGATAATTCACGAATGGCGCCGTGGGCGGCAGATGCGATGTTCCAATGCGCTGCGGAAAGCAGCGCCTGCAGCCTTCGATTAACAGAACACCCCACGCATTCCATCCATTCCCGACGTTCGTCCTTCTCGAGTCAATTGGAGAGCCCGGTTGGCCGCGTCTTGAAACGGCAGATACCCGGTCCTAAGGCGACAACCACACAAACCGCGAGCACGAAAAACCGCGAATTAGTTATGTTGCGGAAAGGCCGGCGCCATGCCCACACTTGTCGTGGGTATGCAAAAAACGCATGAAAACGCTTCTCATGCCCACGACAAGCGTGGGCATGGCCCCCATTTTTTTCCGTGACAGAAACGAGTGAGGTACTCCGCATCCCGAACTCCAGAAGATAAGGATACACGGATATACCGATTATATTACCGCGACTAACTACGGGTTGTTTGCTACGCTCGACGACGGGACGGACGATGGAGGGAAGGAGGTCGTCTGCTGGTCCAGTTTCTGCAAGAGCGGTCCGGCAACGCCTGGCCAAGATGACTCGGGCGTGCGAACGCCGTATAGCGGGCCGATGCATGTAAGTAGGCAATCTCCGGCGGGCAACGTGCAGCAGACGTCATCCTCGGCCCCAGAAAGTAGGGTCCAGCCCAGGCAGCATGTCATCGCATCCTTTCTGCAATTGCGCGCTGACATTCGGAAATTCATTGCTCCACGGCACCTTGAAGGGTAGAATTACTCGGCGATGACCGGTGGCCGCTAAGTTGCGGATCATCAGTAGCCGCGTGGCGGCGGCCCGATTTTCCTTGTCGGCCGAACTCGATACCATCCAGCGGAGGATCGTCATGGCCAGTAATCTGAAGTTCAAGCATAAGATTGATGACGAAAAGAGTAGATTCTGGGCCTTGTCGAGCCTCGGTTCGGAGGGAGTGAGCGTAGTTGTTGGCGGGGGTGTATCCTTGTTCCACCTTGTAAATCGGACGACACATCGCGGGCACCGATTCGAAGTGTGGACGGGGGGAGTCGGGTTGAGCCCAATTCTCTCGGGGTCGATTGGCTCTTCCGACTATGTGAACTTTCAGACGACTGAACCAAAGAATTTTCTCGATTTCGATGGGACTGACGTCACCATCCGGGAAACCGATATCGGCCTCTACGGATGGACCACCGTATCGTTTTGGGGGATGTCCGTGAGGATTGCGGGCGGAGGCTTAAACATTCCCGGATTGGGAGTGTCCAACGGAGTTATCAATATTATGTTCGGTGACGGGAAACCGCTCGGATTAGTTGACCTGGAAATCCAGCAGCCGAAGAGCGAATTACCGCCGGATCCCGTCAGAATCACATCCAAGAACCCTCCTCCTCTTGTTTACCAGATTGGGAGCGATGTCCTGTTCGCATTCAAAAGGTCAACACTTAAGCCGGGGCAGCAGACCGAGGAAGCCTCGAGAAAACCGGACATTGGTCGCACTTCACGGCGTCACCAAGCATCCGCTTCCTCGTCAAAGGGCATACCGACAACATCGGAAACCCGGGCTACAACAAAACGCTCTCCGTGAAACGTGCCGAAACCGTGGTCAAGTGGCTCGTCGCCATTAACTACCCTAATCCTCCCAGCATGGCCATGGGCCTGCCGGGCGGTTGGTTCAAGGCGGTTGGAATGGGTCTGACCGAACCAATTGCATCGAATGCGACCACGGACGGACGGGACCGGAACCGTCGCGTCGAAGTCCTCGCTCTTCCCTTGAAGGCGTGGCAGTCGTGGTGACAGTTTGACGCTGAATCCCGGCACGAATACAATGCAAGCGGCGTTTCTAGGAAATTTGTAAGTTCCACTGGTACTGCGGACTTTATCGGCAGACGAACTGTCGCTAAATTGGTGACGCAAGTCTTGTGTGCCGTCGATTCTCGGGAGGCCGCACATGGGAGAAATCGCGGAAATTGACAAACACCGGTCGAATCTTTGGGCCATGGCCTACCGGGGAAGCCTTGGCAACACACCTGCCGCGGCTGTTTTCGAACTGGTCAATCGGGTAACGCTCCGGGCACATACCGTATTCTGGTATGGGGGGGGCGGCCCGTTGTCCCTAGGCGTATCCGTCTCTTCGCTCGTGGGCTGCCCGAACTATTCCACCTTTGAGACCAAGCGGCGAGTGAGCTTCGCGGACTTCGATGGCACGCAAGCGATACTGCAAACGAAGGCCATTCCGCTGATATTCCGGCATTGGGTCGAGCTCTCGATTGTTTTTGACAAAAAGAAATTTGACCAGGCGAATGTGAAGTGGTCGGAGTGGGGTGTCGATGCCTCGGTGATCTACGTTGGCATCGAAGGACGTCTGTACGTGAAATATGGCAATGGGCAGCCGAGTTGCACCAACGGGCATTCTTGGGTCAATGTGGACTTGGATGACGATCCGGTGCCCACCAAGTTTCCTTTCCAGATCTCGCAGAAAGATGATATCCCGTGCATCCAGATCCCCGCAGATATCTTATTCCCATTCGACCGCCCGAGACCCGGCGAAGCCTGGCATTTCGAGCAGCAGGCCGAGGCCAAGAAGGCACTGTCCGAAGCGGCGCGTCTCATTCGGGCAACTCCCACGCGCGTCGCCCTGGTCAGCGGGCACACCGACAGCATTGGAGAGAAAGAGTACAATCAGAAGCTTTCAGAACGGCGTGCGGCGGCCGTCGTTCGATGGCTTACCGATTCCACCAAGGGCAAGGTGAAGGCTAACGACGTGAAACCACCGCAGGGCTGGGGAGACGAGCAACCGGTCGTGGACAACAAGAACCGCGATCCGACGGAGGCGAACAAGAAGGCTCAGGCGCCGAATCGGCGAGTGCAAATCTGCCTCCTGAAACGGAAATAGGGAAGGAGAAAGCGCTCATTGCTGGATTGGATCCTTCCCTCGGGGAAAATGGGGGGGAAAATGGGGCAGAGTGCGTTGCGCAAGCCGGAGGAAAGTCGCGAATGAAAGAGTCGCACGAGGTAAGACCTAGCCAGTCGCCTCGGCCTCGAGTGATGCGCGTGCCGGGCAACCGGCAGGGCGAAGCGTTCACAGAGGCACAACCGGGCGGTGTATTGAGCTCCGAAAACATCCTTTTGCGGTGGCCGACCTTGTTCTGACAAGGGGAAGGCAATAGTCATGTCGAACGTCAACGGCAAGTCCGAAATGACCCCCACGGAGTCTGAGGCCACAGGCACGGTTGGAAACTATCCCCACGAAAGCCAAGGCATATCTGGGGATATCTGGGGATATCTGGGACATGAACCAATTATGGTTGTTTGAGTAGTTTTGATGGGCGACCCGGTTTTTTGGGGCGAAGGATTCGACCGACGATTTATTTCAGGCGATCTACGAATGCGGCTTCGCCCAACGGACGGCCGGTGCGGAGATGGTCGCGGCAATTGCGTTTCGTCGAGCGCGCTGTCGAGCAGTCCGCGCCAATCGGCGATCATCGCCCGCAAGGGAGCGACTTGGACCAGCGGATTGTCGCGGCCCGCGAGGTGCGCTCTCGCGCCGCTCCACGGCCAATCGGCGGCGTCCACGGCCAAGCCGGCACGCACCGGATTTAATTCCACGTATCTTGCGGCCGCCAGCAAGTAGGGCTCGTCCATGACGAAGGAGGCGAAACGCCCTTACCACAGGTAGCCGCGCCATTTTTCGCGAAAGTTGACTCGCCGCGTGTAGCGTCGATGCGCCTCGCCGATCGCCCGCCGCAGGCCGTTCTCGGTTTTCGGGACCGCGATCGGATGGACGTGATTGGGCATCAGGCAATAGCTCCAAATCTCGACCCCTTCCTCGCGGCAAAAGTCGGCCATGAGTTCCAGGTATGCCGCGTAATCTCCCTCGCCAAAAAAAGTCTGCTGCCGACGGTTCCCCCGCTGGGTTATATAGTGTGGCATCCCCGGAATGACCAATCGTGCTAATCTTGCCATCCCCCGAATTTACCAATTTTCGCCTAATGTGTCAATAACTAGTATTGCGTCCCTAGATATCCCGCATTGACGACCGTCAAGGGATTGAAGGGCACTTCATGCTTTTGTAGCAAGCGGGCAGCGCGATAGACTTGGTCGAAGGTCGATTCGCCGTTTTTGCCTTTGCGATAAACGTCGTGCAGGCGTTTTGGACCGTCGATGCTCAGGCCGATGAAGAAATCGTTCTCTTTGAAGAACTCGCACCAGGAATCGTCCAGTAGTGTGCCGTTGGTCTGGAATTCGTTCTCGATGGTTTTGCCTTCTGCGTACTTCTGCTGGAGCGAGACGGCTTTGCGATAGAAATCAACACCCAATAGTGCCGGTTCGCCGCCATGCCAGTTGAAGGTTACTGAATCCACGTCCTGATCGGCGATGTAGTCGTGGATGAACTTTTCAAGTAGCCCGTCCTCCATCTGGCCGCCGTTTTCCTGGTGAGGCAGGATGTCCTCCTTCTCCCGATAATAGCAGTATGTACAGCCGAGATTGCACCGCGACCCGATGTGCTTGGTCACGATGTGGAACGAGCGAGGAACGGTTTTTTCTTGGATAAATTGAGCAGTCATTGGAATGGATAATTTCTTCGGCATCAGTCGGTGACGGACTCCTCTGAGGTTATAATCGGTCGTTGTCGTATTTTATGCCAACCGACTTCTTTTCTTTGATTCCGTAAAGGGTTCCAATTGCCAAAGATCAACGCGGAATTCAGCTTCGTCCGAAATGAGGCAACCACATAAATGTCATTTTTTCACTCGTTTTCATTCCCGCATAGCGGGGTTCGTTTCTTCGTCTGGCGGGTTATCGTAATCGCTGGACTAGGACACGAGGACTCGAACCATGAATGAGGGAACCAAAATCCCTAGTGTTGCCGGGTAACGGTGCGTCAGCGGCAACGGGCGTTCCCGGATTCCGTCCCGCAAGTTGGCGACGATGCACCGTGAAGGAAATTAGTCATTTGGCGTCGGAGGAGGGGCTGGGGCGTGAAGATTATCATTCTTGGAAGGGTGTTCCGTCGAATTCTTCGTTGCTTCGTCAAAAAATGCGGCAACGGTCTTCTTTTCCTCGTCACTTAGGCGATTGACAATTTTTGTTCCTGGTAGAAATGCCCAGAGAATGTGTGTATTCTCTGGTGACTCATGGTTAAAGTATCTTCCCATGTATTCTGATCGCACGACCTCAGAGGCGTCGTAGGAATCCTTGCTCATTTTTGCAGGGCCATAAGGTGGGGGAGGAGGCTTGAGGACAACCTTTTTCCAACCGTGAAGTCACCATTTAGCAGCAAGTTCTTCATGGCCAAATTGATTTCGCTCTCTTCGGTTCCAATACAGGATTGCAGTTCTTTGACAATCATTCTCTTGCCATTGATGATAGGCGTCCAAGAAGGCGTTCTTCCGAGTCCATCGGGAAAAAATCCAGGCTCCCAAAAAATCAGCCTGCGCAGATTCTCTCGCTGCTCAAAGGAAGACAATCGCTTTTCAATATCTTCCCCTTGTTTATAAACGAAAGGATGGGCAATCGCCAGGAATTCGGTGGTTCCATCTTGCTGAAAATATCTATACAACGGAATCACCAGCATCTTGCCTACTTCGCGGTCGCGTTCCAGGTCTTTCCGTGCATAAATTGTATTATTCGGATCGTCCTCGACGATCCAGATTGGAAGCACACTCGGATATTCATCAGCAACTGATCGTTTCGTTGTGTTGCCACATCCAATGCAAAATAATCGTAACCGTTCACAGGGAATCAGCATAACATGGGCGCAGGATTACGGAAAGGCGTGTCATGGAGCGTTGGGAAGCGGGACTAAGAACCTTCGGACAGGAGCAAGGGCGGCGGCTGGCCGGAAAACCGCTCGGCCACCGCGTCGCGGAGGAATTGAAACACCGAACGGCCCTGTTGGGCGCAAGTGGCGATCACCGTGCAGATCCGCTCCCACCAGCGTTGGCCCTTTTCGCCTCGCGTGCCTTGCGTGATCCGCCGATGGATCGCCACGAACCGCATCGCCTGTTCGGCCAAGTTGTTGGTCGGTTCGATCTCCGGGTGGACGATGAAGCGAAAGTAGCTTGCCGTATGCCGATAAAAGCGTTCTTCCAGATTCAACGCCTCTTTGGTGTGCGGCGATTCGCACGTCGCGTCCCACACCAGATCGTTTTCGATCCGCTCCAGCGAACGTCGAAAGGTCGCGTCCGAAGCGAACTCGCCGCGGCGATGGATGGTGGCGAACAGCGTTTTCAAGTGTCCCAGCAACCGTTCGCCGTAGGTTTTGTTCCGCGGATCGGGATGTTCCGCCAAGAACTTTACGTCGCGGATGAAATGCGCCAGGCAGAATTGCAGCAGGACATTCTCGTTCAAGCGGGCGTACTTGCGGTAGGCGCTGAAATAGTCGCACCCCAACAGTCCGGCGAACTCTTTGCCCGAAGGTTTCCAGCAGCACATCCGAGCCGCGCGACGGCGAGACCTTGAACACGGTATGCAGGGCCGCCCGGAAACACCACGTCCACAGCCGCTTGCCCGAATCCTTGTGGCCGGTTTCATCCACGTTGAGCAAGTCCTCGTCGGGCAAGCGGGCCAAGAGATCGGCATAGGCCGGCTCCACGCCGCGCTCACCTTCTGCACGAGTTTCGCCAGTTGCCCGCGGCTGATCGGAACGTCCATCACGTCGCGGAAGAACTTGCGGATCGTGGAAAACGACATGTGGCAGGCCCCCTTGAGAAAGCCGACCAGCGCCGTCAACTGCGGCCCGCACAAGCCCGCGTTCTCTGAGCGCGATGCCGAGCGGATGATAGAATACTTCCCGGCATCGCGGGCAATGCTGGGCAATTTGGCGGTGCTCCTCGACCGTCACCAGTTGGGCGCCAATTCCATCTGTTGCAGAATTTTCGGCGGCTCGTTGGCGTCGTGCAACCGACCGCCGCAACAGGGGCAGGCCTCGTAGCGATACTCGATGATTTCATCGACGGACTCGGGGGGCAAAGGCGTTCGCAGATGGCGGGAATGTCCGGGCTGTCCGCCCCTTTTCCGCCGCCGCGGCCGGCCGGCCTTGCGTTCCCGTTTGGCGGGCGGCCGCACGATATCGCTCGACGGCGGCTTCGAGGAATTCCCCGAATGTTTGCGGGCTTTGGCCAATTCCGCCTCGGTCTGCGCCAGCCGCGATTCCAAATCCGCAATCTGCCGATCGCGCTCGGCACATTGAGGACATCCGCCTTGTGCATTGCCTGTTGTCGCTGCCATAGCAGCAACCTAACACATCGGCCTCATTTCCACCAAGACCACATTTTAGCCCGTGAACGGTTACAAATAATCCAAGAAACATCACAATGCAATTCCAACATTGTTCTTTCGGCATAATCCTATCTCCCTACACAAAGCATCAGAAATAGATCGGATTTTGGTTGAAGCCTCCAGGCCGCTCTGATCGCACACCAATAACACCAAGTCTGTTATATCGCTCTGGAAATCTGGGGAAATCTGGACGGCGGGTGGCCCTGGGCGGGAAACCGCCCGAGGCCACCCGGTCCAGATTTGTCTGAATCACGCTGGTCGAAAAACGGAGTGACGCGGTGGAACTGAATTCGGCGCAAATCCGGTGTGCTGTGCCCAGCCGGCCGCCGCGAAGCGAGCCCGATTCCAAAATTCCCCAGCCGGCGCAAATACGGTGCGCCGTACCGCCCGTCGCCTGCGAAATAGCCCCGCCAGGAATCGAACCATGAATGAGGGAACCAAAATCCCTAGTGTTACCGTTACACCACCGGGTAACAAATACGGCAGGGCTGGGCACGATCTCACGACGCTTTACGTCAGCGGCAACGGGCGTTCCCGGATTCTGTCCGCAAGTTGGCGATGATGCAGGCTTGTCGTCATTTCGTGTCGGAGTAGGTTTTGTGAAGCTTGCTAGTTGCTTTCAATGACATCCTTTAAAAGCTTTTCATCTATTAGGATAGGTGATATTCCGTTGCTTTGTCTATACTTATTTTAATAGATCAATCGCATTTAAAGCTTCATTAAAAGTATATTCTGAGAAACCTTCAATTGCAATCCATCGAGTTGCATCATTATTATAACAATCGAGTATTTTGTTAATGGTCCACATTTCATATTCATTTTGG
>CAVQKP010000007.1:0-354837 GCA_963713065.1 Pirellulales bacterium
GACCTTCGATTTGGCGAGAATTTCCTGCATCACGTTGCCGGGCACCACGTCGTAGTGGCTGAACTCGATCGTGTAGCTTCCCCGCCCGCCGGTGATGCTCGAAAGGCTGCGGGCGTAGGTCGTCACTTCGGCCAGGGGCACTTCGGCGAGGACGGTTTGCAGGTCGCCGCCGGCGGAATCCATGCCCAGCACGCGGCCGCGGCGGCCGGACATGTCGCTGTTGATGTCGCCGACGTTGTCGCTGGGGACGGTGATGTCCATTTTCACGATCGGCTCCAGCAGCGACGGCTTCGCCTGACTGGAACACGTTGCGGAAGGCCATCGAGGCGGCGGTCTTGAACGCTTGCTCCGAGCTATCCACCGGATGGTGCTTGCCGAAATGGACCTCGATGCAGAGATTTTGCACCTTGTAGCCGGCGATGACGCCGCGTTCGAGGCGTTCGCGGAAGCCCTTTTCGATGGCCGGCATGAAGTTTCCGGGGATGGTGCCGCCCACGACGGAATCGATCCAGAGGAAGTTGTTCGCTTCGTCGTAGTGGATCTGCTTGAGCGAGGGGAAGCGGTCCTTGGTCGCCCACTCTTCGATGTTCGTGCCCAGGGGGAGCGGCAGCATGCGGATATGCACTTCGCCGAACTGGCCGCGGCCGCCCGACTGCTTCTTGTGGCGGTACATGCCCTCGGCATTGGCCTGGATCGTCTCGCGGTAGGGAATTTTCGGCTCGCGGGTGTCGATCTCGACCTTGTCGCGGCGTTTCAACCGCTCGCGGAGGATCTGCAAGTGCAGTTCGCTCATGCCGTTGATGACCATCTCCTTGGTTTGCGCGTCGAGTTCGCGATGGAAAGTGCAATCTTCCTCGGCGATCTTCGCCAGCGCGCCGGAGAGTTTGCCTTCGTCGCCGCGGGTCTTGGGCGTGACGGCCAGCCCGACCATCGGCCGGGGGAAGGTGATGGGCGGCAAGGCGAATTCGCCGATCGAGCTGCCGGTGTGCAATTCTTCCACCTTGGCGACCGCCACGATGCTGCCCGGACCGGCTTCATCGACGGGCGAGGTTTCCGAGGCCTGGACTTCGAGCAGTGCGGCGATTTTTACCGGTTTTCGCACGCCGGAGACGGTGAGCGTGCTGTCCTTTTCAGCGTGCCGGAGAAGACGCGGATGAAATTCAGCTTCTGCACGAACGGATCGATGCGGGTCTTGAAACACTGCGCCACGAGCGGCCCGGCGGGGTCGGACTTGAGTTCCACCTCTTCGCCGGCGGCGTTCTGCGCCTTGCGCTCGACGAGCGTCGGCGGAAGGCGCAGAGGGACAGGGCATCGAGCAGTTCGGTAAAGCCGACGCCGGTCTTGCCCGAGACGCAAAGAATGGGAATCAGCGAGCCTTGCGCCACGGCCATGGGGATGAGTTTGGCAAGTTCTTCCTCGCCGGGCGGAGTGCCCTCGAAGTAACGTTCGGTCGCGGCCTCATCCACTTCGATGATCGTTTCCAGCAGCGATTCGCCGATTTCGGCGGGATCCACCAGCGCGCCGGCGGTATCGGCGGGCGGTTTGAGCGTGGCGGCGACGCCGCGGAAACTCGGCCCCTGCCCGAGCGGCACGTTGAACAGCACGCACGCCTTGCCGAACAGTTCGCGGATGCTTTCGATAAGTTTGTCGAATTCGATGTTGTCGAGATCCATGCGGTTCAACACGATGATGCGGCCCAGGCCGGCCTTCTTCGCTTCGTTGAAGACGCGGCGGGTGTTGACCTCGATGCCCGACAGGGCGTTGATCGCGATCACCGCGGTATCGACGCCGCGCATCGCGCCGATGGTCTGGCCGATGAAGTCGGGATAGCCCGGCGCGTCGATCACGTTGAACCGCTTGCCGGCGTAGTCGAAATGCACGACGCAGGCTTCGATCGAGTACTTGTGGTTCTTCTCTTCTTCGTCGAAATCGCAGATGCTCGTGCCGTCGTCCACGTTCGCCAGCCGGGTGAGCGTGCCGGTTTGGGTCAGCATCCGATCGACCAGCATGGTTTTGCCGGAAGAGCCGTGTCCGCAGATGACGATGTTGCGAATGTCCTCGACTTGGTAACTGGGCATGAATGGAGTCCTCGAAAAAAACTCGGCGTGAGGAAAATCACGCTAAAAGGTAATCGTGGGATTGCAAATTGCAAATTGGTGATTGCAAATTTCAAATTGAACATATTATCTTGTAAAAAAAACACAAGCTGCCGTTCGTTCAATTTGCAATTGCCGATTTGCAATTATCCTGCCGCCGCAAGGGCTTCCGGCAAGGTAATCGTTCCTTCGTACAGCGCCCGGCCGATGATGCAGCCGGAAAGTCCCGTGGCGGCCAATCGCTCGACGTCGGCTTTGGTCGTCACGCCGCCGGAAGCGACGACGGGCCACTGGACTGCGCGTTGCATGGCGGCCATTTCGGCGACATTCGGACCGGCCAACATGCCGTCGGCGGCGATATCGGTGTAAACCACCGCCGCAATCGGCTCGCCGGCGAATTGTCCGGCCAGTTCGATCGCCGGCGTGGCGCTTGTTTCCAACCAGCCTTCGGTGGCGACGAAGCCGCCGCGGGCGTCGATGCCCAGCACCAGCCGGCCGGGGAACTTCCGGCACTGCTCGCGGAACCAGCCGGGTTGCTTCAGGGCCAGCGTGCCGATCACCAGCCGTTCGAGGCCCAGGTCGAGGAGCGTGCGGATGGTCTCTTCATCGCGGATTCCGCCGCCCAACTCGCAAGGCACGCCCGCGGCCTCGATGATCTCGCGAACCGTCAACAAGTTCGCCGGGCGGCCCTGGCGTGCGCCGTCCAGATCGACCAGGTGCAGCCATTTCGCACCCAACTCGATCCAATGACGAGCCATGTCGGCTGGAGCATTGCCAAAAACGGTTTCACGGCTGTAATCACCCTGCTTTAGGCGTACGCAATTCCCCCCGCGAATGTCAATGGCCGGCCATATTTCCACGCGAAAAAGCTCCCGCCTAGGCAAAGGCAAAAGGTCGAAACTAGCAATATGACACACAATCAAGCAGTAATCAAGCGGGGTGGAGGCGGGAAGGAGGGTTCGAATCGTGGTGGAAGTTTGTCCCGGCAAGCGTGCCCCACTTCAGCCGGCTGCGAGGGAAAACAAAACCTTTCAGGGAAAATCCCCCAGAGAGTAGTAGATTTGGGAGATTTTCTTTTTTATACGACCTTGAGAGACTGTTCATAGCCAGCCTAGCAGAAGGGCTGGCCTATTTTCAACAAAAATCTCGGCGGATTGTTCTGAAAGCGTTTGTGAGCAACGAGGTTAGAAATTATTTTTCGCTTGCAAATCGCGCGAACAAATGAGGATGCCGCTGATCGCTGTCCCGCCCTGGTTTATGGCGACCGAGAAAGGTGCATAGTTTTTAATGTGGTTATAGTTCTTACCACATAATAAATTGCTGTTGAAGTTTTGATCTGCAGAGAGAAAATGATCGTTCACAACTTTATAGTAGCCACGACAACGATTATGAGACCTAAGGTGTGTGGTTTTTAATGTGGTTATAGTTTTTTACCTCACTCTAAATCGCTGTTGAAAATTTGCTCTGCATCGGAAAGGATTTTTTCTTTCGCGATCATTTAGTGGCCATGACAACGATCGTGTAACTTTGTTCGAGTTGTAAATCGCATAAAGATAAAAAATATTTTTAGGGGGGGATATCTCATTTCTTTTTTTATGCAAGCTGTTGAAATACAATGAGATAAAAAAAGCCAGAAAAAACAGCAACAAAAAATATTTTTCGTTCTTGCAAAAAATTAATTTGACAAGCTTTTCGGAATACAGTAAAAATAACATCGCTCACCGCGTGGTTCCGCAACTCACTCTGATTCGCACCATCTGCCGGAAGCGCATGTTCTGCTCGCGCGGGAGGGATTAACCAACGGCCTCATCTTCTCGGCAAGATGAGGAGGCTTTTGCATTTTTCCGCAAGGCGCGTCTTGTTGACGGCTTTGACAAAAACAGCAGTTCTGACCAGGCTGAGAGAGCGGCCCGGGCAATAGGGAATCGCGCCTTCTGCGAAAGTCCAGCTTCCTTTTGGTTCGTTGCGTGGCGAAGCCATTACTGCCGATAATCCGGCAACCGATGATTTCCGCTAATTGTAATTGGTTAATTTGTCATAAATCACTTCCCTGAAAGCCCTTCGCGTTGGCTAGCTAAAGGAACTTTCCGGTTTTAATGGAAATAATAATAGTCATTCGCTTGCGAATAATCCAACTTCTCACTATAATAGTCAAAGTTTGATAGTTTTTAGCCTTCTGTCTAGCGGGTGATGGAGGGGGTTTTTCCTGGGATTTGCATCATGGTTTTCCGAAAACTGGCTGGATTCGCCGTTTTGCTGATCGGAATGATTCTCACCTGCGCCGGGGTACGCGGACGTGTTTGATATGGGCGGCGTGCGCGACCCGGCGACGGGAACGTGGACGGGACTGGCGAGCGTCGAATTCGTGCCGGTGGGGGATGCGGGGAATGCGGCCGACCCGGATACGGGCTATGGCGCGGTGGGCTACGAGTACAACATCGGCAAGTACGACGTAACGGCCGGGCAGTATTGCGAGTTCCTCAACGCCGTGGCGACGAAGTCGGACCCGTACGGGCTGTACAACACAAACATGAACACGGCGAACTACAGCACGGGCTGCAACATCCTGCGGAGCGGCGCGGCGGGCAACTAGCAGCTACGCGGTCGCGGCGGACTGGGCGAACCGCCCGGTGAATTTCGTCTCCTGGGGCGACGCGGCGCGGTTCTGCAACTGGCTCTCGAACGGGCAAAAGAACGGCGTTGAGGACGCATTGACAACGGAGACGGGCGCCTATACGCTCAACGGCGCGAATACCAACGCGCTTCTGATGCAGGTAACTCGCGATTCAAACGCGCGATACGTCATCCCAACCTTGGACGAAACATATAAGGCTGCGTTCTACGATCCAGATAAGAATAACCTAGGGTCACCTGGCTACTGGCTCTATCCAACGAAGCACAACGCGCCACCCACTAACATTCTCGACCCGACCGGGACGAACAACGCCAACTTCTACGATGACGTCGCACATCGATTGACCATTGGCGCACCATACTACCGGACAGAAGTTGGTGCCTTCGCCGCATCTCCTGGGCCTTGGGGCACATTCGATCAAGGAGCCGATGTCGGAGTCTGGAATGAAACGGCGATTGGTGGCGCATGGCGCAGCACGTATGGTACGGACTTCTCAGGCCCGCGTCTGAGTATGTCGAAGGGCATCTGGATCGGGACCTATCCGACAAGCGAGAGTTCGGCGAAAGGCTTTCGCATTGCCGACCTGAGTGTGCCCGAGCCGAACACGATATTGATGATGCTGATTGCTGGTTTGTGTGGTGGGCCTATCTGGCGCAGGATTCTACGACGTTGACACTACCCACCGTTTAATGAGTCAGTAGGGTGGGCATCGCCCACCAATACGGTTTCATCTGGAACGCCGGCAGGGAGAATGGTAAACTGTTTGCTGATTTGCTTACCGTGGACGATGCCCAGGAGAACTACGGGGGATTACGATGAAGCGCCTGCGAGGAGGCTGCCGATGTCCGACTACCGACGTTTCTTCGTGCCCGGCGGGACCTATTTTTTCACGCTCGTGGCCTGCCGGCATCGCGCCAATTCCCGCCGCCAAGCGTAAAATGCCGATTCCCGCAAATCTTCCCGGCGACAAAACGCCCGCACCGACTCGCCGCTCCGCTCCCGCCGCCGCATCCGCTCCCGCCACTCCCGCTCCTTCTCCAAATCCCGCAACGGACCTTTGCCTTGCATGGTTTTTCTCCCAAGGGGTCTTGAATTCTACTCCCCTTCAAAATAGTAACCGTTCACGGGGTGTGAAACTGATATTGGAGGAATGAAGTAAATCGGCTATCAAGGAGGCATGGCGAGAATCTTTACGCGCGAGGAGGTTGACGCGATGATTGAGGCGGCGGTGGCGAAGGCCACTGCACCGCTGTTGGAGCGGATCGCCGCGCTGGAGGCGGAACTGGCGAAGGCGAAAAAGAACTCCTCGAACTCTTCCAAGCCGCCTTCCAGCGATCTGGTCAAACCGCCGAAGCCGCCGCGAAAGGACGGCCAGCGCCGCCAGCGGGGCGGGCAACCCGGCCATGAGCAACATCTGCGGGCCGACTTTACGCCCGAAGCCATTGATAAAGTGGTTTCGTACACGCTCGATTGCTGTCCCGATTGCGGCGGCAAACTGCGGCCGTTCCAGCATCCGGCCGAGGTGTTGCAACAGGTGGAAATCGTCGCCGCGCCCACCGTTGTCACCGAACATCGCGTGCCGGGGTATTGGTGTGCTCACTGCCAAAAATACCACAATGCCGCGCTGCCCAAGGCGGTCGAAGCGGCGGGCCTGTTCGGCCCGCGTCTGACGAGCCTGGTGGCCTATCTCAAAGGCGTCTGCCACGCCTCGTATAGCACCATCCGCAAGTTCCTCCGCGACGTCGCGGGGGTGACGGTCTCCCGCGGCTACCTGACCAAGCTGATCGCCAAGGCGAGCCGATCGTTGGCGGACTGCCACGGCGAACTGCTCGACCGACTGCCGGACGAAGCCGCCCTGAACGTTGACGAGACGGGCCACCCGGAAAACCGCCGGAAATATTGGACTTGGTGCTTCCGCGCCCACCTCTTCACGCTGTTTCACATCGACAAGTCGCGCGGCTCGGAGGTCTTGATGGAGACCTTGGGTACGGAATTCAACGGCGTGCTGGGTTGTGATTATTTCAGCGCCTACCGCAAGTACATGCGGGAGTTTGGCGTGCGGGTGCAATTCTGCATGGCCCATCTGATCCGCGACGTGAAGTTCCTGTTGTCGTTGCCCAGTGCGGCCGACCGGGCTTACGGGCGGCGGCTGTGCGACCTGCTGCGAGAATTGTTCGCCGTCATCCACTGCCGCGAGCAAATGAGCAGGGTGGCTTTTCGCAACGCGCTGGACATGGCGCGTCGTCGCGTGCTCTGGGCGGCCACGATAGACGTGCCGCGCACCAGACATGCCCAGAACTTGGCCGAGAGGTTTCGCCGGCACGGAGAAGCCTATTTTCGCTTCATTACCACGCCGGGCATCGGGCCGACTAACAACCTGGCCGAACAAGCAATTCGCTTCGTGGTGATCGATCGGCGGATCACCCAAGGGACGCGCAGCGAAAAAGGACGGCGCTGGTGCGAGCGCATTTGGACCGTGATCGCCACCTGCGCCCAGCAAGGTCGGACGGTTTTCCAGTTCTTGTTGGATTCGATCAACGCGCATTTCTCCGGCGCTTTGCCTCCGTCGCTGCTACCCTCAGGCCCCTGAATAGTTTCCCACTGCCCTCTTAATGATCCTGTCTGCGGATGTACGGCTACACTCTGTCACCGTGAACGGTTACGAAAATTTGGCCCAATTTTTGGTGATTAATTGGTAGAGGAATTGACCTCTGCACGATGCCGCATAGCCTCTTGCACCGGCCTTCCTTTCGCCCTGGCTAACTCCCGCTCGTTCCATTTTACCTCTCGCCAAGGCACAATTTCAAGAGAGTGCAGTGCGATTCAACCCCGCCTGGCGTTAGCGCGTATTTTACGCGCTTTTGAAGATGAAGGGTTGTGCCTCGAAAACCGCCGCGCATCCCGGAATATTATTTGCATCGCTCCTCTGGCAAAGCCTACCGCAGGGTAGGTGGCGAGGTGGTTCATCTGGGCGATTGCGACACGCCAAAAAGTCGGCAAGCTTACGTCCCCCTTCTTTTGCCGGAATGTCAGTTCTCGCTTCACCTGTTCCTCGGTGCAAATGGTCCTTTGATGCGATTGCATCACTCCTCCCACGAAGTTATCATTTAGGGATGAGAATCCCAGCGTTCACACTACCTGCCCTGTTGTTGGCTGCCACCAATGTTTTCTCTTCTGTCTGGGCTTCCGAACCGGCAGAAGAAAACCTGGCTTTGGGCCGTCCCTGCCAAGTGTTCTCGTCTTACGAGGCGGACGGCTGGTCCAAGACCACCCTAACCGACGGCGAAACGGGCGGTCTGGGTTGGAGCAGCAATGCGTTTTCCGCCTATCGGGATCATACGTTGTATCCGGAGTATGTGGCGGTCGATCTGGGGCATTGCGCCCGCATTGAATTCGTCAATTTGCACACTCGCGGAGACGGCGACAACGCCGGCAAGGGTTTTCCGAGAGACTTTACTATTCAGGTCTGCAACGAAGGCGAGCCTTGGCGGACGATTGTGAAACAGCACGATTATCCCCCTCCAGCCGGTTGCGTGCCGCAGAAGTTCGCCCTTGACGGCGCCAAAGCGCGTTTCGTCAAGGTGGAAGCAACGCGATTGAACGAGGCGGAGAAAGGCCGATACCGTTTCCAACTCGCCGAGATTGAAGTTTTCGGAAAAGAGACGCCGGCCGGTCCGTTGGACGTAAAACTTCCGGAAGCGGCAAGGACGACGGTCGTGCGGCGGTTGCGCTGCGAAAACCGCGAGCACTTCATGGGCATGGATGCGGAGTCGCCCCGCTTCTCTTGGTGGTTGGAGTCTCCACTGCGCGGCCAGAAGCAAACGGCTTGCCGGATCTTGGTCGCATCGTCGCGAGAATTGTTGGACCGCGACAGGGCCGATTTTTGGGACAGCGGCAAAATGGCCGGCGATCAATCGGTTGCCGTCATCTACCGGGGAAAGCCGTTGCCTTCCGGCAAAGCCCTGTGGTGGAAGGTCATGGCGTGGGACAAGGACGGCAAGCCGATCGAGTGGAGGCGCACGGATCAATTCGTCACCGGGAAGTTCGCAGCGGATGATTGGAAAGGCCGCTGGATCGGGGCGAGTGAAAATCCGCGGCACAAACCCGTGTACCTGCGGAAGGAAATCACGATCGCCAAGCCCGTGAAAAGGGCCACGGTGTTTTTCTGCGGTCTGGGCCAGTCGGAATTGACGATCGAAGGCAAGAAGGTCGGCGATTATCTGCTCGCGCCGGGCTTCACCACCTACGACAAACGCGTGCAATACCTCGTTTTCGACGTTACCGACCGTTTTGCGGAGCCCGGCGTCAAGGCGCTGGGCGTGGTTTTGTTCGACGGCTGGTACGCCTTGATTCACGACCCCTGGGTGCATCGCTTCCACACAAATCCCTATATCGACAAGCCCAAACTCCTGCTCGACTTGCATCTGGAATATGAAGACGGCACCGAGGAAGTCGTTTCCTCCGATGCAAGCTGGCAGTGGTCTTACGGCCCCATCCGCCGCGCCTGGCTCTGCGAGGCCGACATCAACAAGCAGTTGGACATGCCGGGCTGGGATTCCGCCGGATTTGCGGGAAAAGATTGGAAAAAAGTTTCACTGGTTTCCGCTCCGGCCGGGAGATTGGTTTCGCAGAAAGAGCTGCCGACCCGATTCGTCGAATCGATCAAACCCGAGCGGCTCGAATTCGATGAATCCTCGCGCACTTGGATTTACTATTTCAACCGCGAGTTCACCGGATTTTTTTCGTTCCGCGCGGCGGGAACGCCCGGAAAGCAAGTGCAGGTCATCACGCTTCCGCACGATCCCGCGAATCCCTCCGTGCCCGCGAGTCAACACCTATACCTTCGCCACTAACGGCGTGGAGGAATTTCGGCCGGATTGCATCTATACTTCGATTACGCAAGTCCGCATCCGGGGAGCGGAGCGACCGCCGAAATTGGACGACCTGACGGGCTGCCGCATTTCCGGCGTGGGCGCCGTGTCGGGCGAATTCCGCTGCTCGAACGATCTCGTGAACTGGCTGCACGAATCCGCCCGGCGCAGCCACGCGACGTACGTCACCTATTTGCCGAATGATTCCTCGCGCGAATTCAAGGCCTGGATGCAAGACCCCAACAACATGTTCAAGTCGGCCTTGTACATGTACGAATCGCAGGTCATGTACGAACGCTGGCAGCACGACATCCTCGACGGCCAACGCGCCGACGGCAACCTGCCGAACGTCGCTCCCGGAGCGTTTTTCGACGAATTCACGAGCAGTTGGTGGGGCGGCTCCGGCGTCTGGATCCCCTGGCACTGGAAGCTCTATTTCGGCGACTCGCAATTGCTCCGCGAAAGCTATCCGGGCATGAAGAAATACGTCGATTTCCTGACCGGCACCGCGAAAGACTCGATGATCGAATGGGGCCTGGGCGATTGGATGCCCGTCGTCGAAACGCCCCTGCCGCTGATCAACACCCCCGCCTATTATTTCTGGGCCATCGTCGTCGGCAAAACCGCAAAGATGATCGAACAAACCGGACGAAGCCGAACGGTATGCCGAGTTGGCCGAGCGGATCAAATCGAAATTCAACGCGAAGTTCCTCGATCGGGAGAAAGGCGTTTACGACGGCGGCACGCAAGCGGCGCAGACCTTGCCCCTGGCGCTCGGCATGGCGCCCGCGGACGAGCGAAAGTCGGTGGAAAAAACGCTGCTCGCTCGAATCGCCGCCGACAAGGGACACGTCTCGACCGGCTTCGTCTCGACGCCCTACTTGCTGGAGATTCTCCAGAACCTTGCGCCGGAAGTCGGCTACCGCATGACGACTGCGCAGGATTATCCTTCGTGGTATTCCATGACCGCGGGCGCCGATTGCGATCTGATGATGGAAGAATGGGGCGGCAGGCCCATCAACATGCCGTCGCTCGGCGGGAATATCGCCGGCTGGAACATGGAGTCGCTCGGCGGAATCCGGCCCGACCCGAACCATTGCGGTTTCAAGAATATCATCATCAAGCCGAACATCGTCGGCGACCTGCACTGGGTGGAATGCTGGTACGACTCGGTACACGGCCGCATTGTCAGCCGCTGGTGCAAGCGCGGCGACAAATTGGTCATCGTGGCCGTCGTTCCCGCGAACGCGACCGCCACGATTTACGTGCCCACGACGCGGCCGGACGCCGTCACCGAATCCGGAAAACCGGCAAAACAAGCCGAAGGCGCGACCTTCCTGCGATTCGAGAACGGCCGGGCGGTGTTTCAAGTCGAATCGGGACGGTACTTGTTTTCGGCCTTTTACGAAGAGGCGCAGCGATAATTATCATTTCCGATCTTGGAGTCCTGGACCGCGGAAACGCCGCCCACCTTCCCGAATTACGCCGCGGGAACTTGGGGACCGCCCGAAGCGGATGTCCTTGCCGTAGGATGCTCCGGCGGCTGGCGGCATCCGATTGCGAGTTGAGGCAAGTGCTGGCGGGGGCGGATTGCATTTGCATAACGCGTGAATATTTTTCCGCTAGGCTTTTGTCATTCGCAAAAATATCGATCTCCCTGCCCCCTATTTTTGATAGTTCACCACTTTCATTTCGTACGCGCGTACAACTCACAATACGCTTGTTCCCCGGATAATCTGGTTTTTTCAATACTACTTGTAAGAGCAGTGAGATTGACGTAAGATGTGAAAAGTAACTGGAAATCCTACCGGTTAACTCCTCTTCCCTCAGGATGCCGGATTATCAACTTCATTGACGGGGACTGTCCCCTTTAGCGCCTGTTGAAAGGAACTTTCGATGAGCAAGCACTATTATTTTTCAACGTCGATCGGACTGTTAGCGTTCCTTCTCTTATCCGCATTAATCTGCCTGTTTTCCTCGTGCCTCTATGGGGACGAAATCGTGCCCCTCGGCTCGCTTGATCTGCACAAGATGAAGCAAGGCTGGGGCGAAGCGAAAATCGACAAAGCGGTCACCGGCAAGCCGCTTACGCTCGGCGGGAAAACCTTCGAGCATGGCGTGGGAACGCATTCTCGGAGCATTCTCTACGTGCAACTGGATGGTGGGACGAGCGGCTTTTCGGCCAAGGTCGGCGTCGATGACAGCCAGAAGGGCAACGCCGGGGTCGGCCGACTTTCGCGTGATCGCCGACGGAAAAACGCTGTTCAAAAGCGGCGTGATGAAGCCCGGCGTCGCGCCGAAGACGGTCGATGTCGATCTCCGCGGCGCGAAGCTGTTGCTCCTATGCGTCGATCCGGCCGGCGACGGCATCAACAACGACCATGCCGACTGGGCCGATGCGAAGTTCATCGTCACCGGCGTAAAGCCCAGGGCCGTCGATGGTCCGCACGAGGAAGCAGTCATCCTCACCCCCAAGCCTTCGCCCAAGCCGCACATCAACGGGCCGGCCGTTTACGGTTGCCGGCCCGGGAAATCCCTTCATCTACCGCATTCCCACCACCGGCCAGCGGCCGATCAGTTTCACGGCCGAAAATCTGCCGGAAGGACTTGAGTTGGACGCCAAAGACAGGCATCATCACCGGCGTGAATCCGCCGCGCGGCGAATATGTTGTCACGCTTCGCGCGGAGAACTCGCAGGGCAAGGCCGAGAAGAAGTTCAAGATCATTAGCGGCGACACGCTCGCGCTCACGCCGCCGATGGGCTGGAACCACTGGTACGCCTATTACGCCCGCGTGACCGACCGCACGGTGCGCGAGGCCGCCGACGGCATGGCGAAAAACGGCATGGCCGACGCCGGCTACCAGTTCGTGAGCATCGACGATTGCTGGATGAACGCCCCCGAGAAATCGGGCTACGACAAGTCGCGCTGCGGGCCGCTCCGCGATGAAAACGGGAACATCATCCCCAACAAGAATTTCCCGAACATGAAGGCTCTGACCGATTATATCCATGCTTACGGGTTGAAGGCCGGCATCTACACCTCGCCGGGCCCGTTCACTTGCGCGGGCTTCTGCGGCGCATACCGGCATGAAGCGCAGGACGCAAAGCAGTTTGCCGACTGGGGCTTCGACATGCTGAAATACGATTGGTGCTCCTACGGCAACGTGGAGAAAGGCAGAGACCTGGAAGCGATGCAAAAGCCCTACATCCTCATGGGCTCGCTCTTGAAAAAACAAAAACGCGACATCGAACTCAACCTCTGCCAATACGGCATGGCCGACGTTTGGAAGTGGGGCGAAGCGGTCGGCGGCCAAAGCTGGCGGACGGCCGGCGATTTGGGCTTCGAGCTCGATCGGATCATCGACATCGCCATCGCCAACGCCAAGCACCGCGAGTACTCGAAGCCCGGCTCGTGGAACGATCCCGATTATCTGCAGATCGGCTACATCGGCAGCGCCCATACCGGCGGCCAGCCGCAGCCTTGCCCGCTTACGCCCAACGAGCAGTACTCGTTCATGTCGCTGTGGTGCCTGATGGCGTCCCCGTTGTTCTATAGCGGCGACGTGCCGAAACTCGACGACTTCTCGCTCGGCATCCTCTGCAACGCCGAGGTGATCGACGTCGATCAGGATCCGCTCGGCAAGTGCGCCCGGACCGTGGAACTCGACGAAAACGGCGTCTTGTTCGTGAAAGACATGGAAGACGGCTCGAAGGCGGTGGGCCTGTGCAACCGCGGCGAAATGGAAATCGAAATCACCGCCAAGTGGTCCGACCTCGGCCTCGAAGGCAAGCAGCAAGTCCGCGATCTCTGGCGGCAAAAAGACTTCGGCGAATTCACCGACTCCTTCACCACGAAAGTCGGCCGCCACGGCACCTTTTTAATCCGCCTCTGGCCCGCAGGAAAATAATCGTTGCGATTCTCCCCTCTCCCTTTGGGAGAGGGGCCAGGGGTGAGGGCTCAGGAGAGAATGCAAATGGGTTGATTAGAAAAATATGGGGCTTCCTTATTGTTGGTGAACTTTTCTTTTCAAATAATGCGAAAACGATCTCTGTATAGGTTGGGCTGGGTCGTGTTATTGTTTTTATTTATTGCAATAACACTTCCGATTACGCTGCAGATTCGCGAG
Source organism: Pirellulales bacterium (assembly GCA_963713065.1). GTDB lineage: Bacteria > Planctomycetota > Planctomycetia > Pirellulales > Thermoguttaceae > JADLEL01. The sequence goes on from CAVQKP010000007.1 coordinate 13,731, forward strand.
AAATTCCATCCGGATCATTTGATTATCGCCAAAGGCATTCCTGAAATTCTTCAAAGAATCGAGAGTGACGATGTCTCCTGTACGATATCAGGCATGGGGAAAACTGTAACCTTGACCAGAGAGCAGCTTAAAACGCTGAACAATTGCCTGAAGAAATTATCCCGAGACGCGAACATAAAAATTTATGCGCCGTCTTCACATAAAATCAAACCGGAATGTTCGATCACCTATGATGGAAAGCAAGGCGATAAGCAACCCCTGCTTATGATTTTTATTTATGTGAATATGAACATGATAGAAATGCGTTATGACAACGAAGAACTGGTTTTTACTCTCGAAAAACAAGATTTGCTTCAACTGATGGCCGTGGTTCTGGAACTGTACCCATCGAAGGATCTGAAATCCCTTGTCGACTCTATTCGACAAACACGTAAATGAATCCTATTGAGCACGGTGCCATGCCCACGCTTGTCGAGGGCATGAGAACTGCGATAAAGGCAATCTGCTGGGGCTTTAAAGCAGAATCTAATTTATTTTTCGCCCCAACTCCTTGCCGCCCCAAGACTTAAACAAACCCCAAAGATTTTGCTTGCAATTGAGCCACTCTATATGCTAAGGTGATTATGGTGAAGTGTACAAATGTATCAAATTCGTGGATGTCGCTTTCCGCGATGACGCAAACCTTGTAGATCGCCTAATCCATTCAGAAGAATGGCGCCTAGGTGAGAAAAGATAACTCGCAGCAAGCAAACGTGTACAAACAGAAATTTGATGACCAAAAACCGATTCCCGACGCCATCAACCCCTCATCGGCAAGGATAAAAGACTGCCTTCAACGGGACAACGTGGAAAAAATGAAATTTGCCCCTCAAAAAAACCAAACCCCAGCACCCCCGCCCCTCGCGAGGATGAATAATGTTTGCCCTCAATCTGAAAACATGTACAAACGTAACTTTGATGACAAAATGTCGTAAACCCCGAAGAAAAATGCCCAATCGGAAAAAATTCGGCCCAAAAAACGGCATAACTCCCGAGAAAACGAGACCTCGACTTTTCAGAAACCAAGAAAAAGGCCGTTTCTCTCGTGTTGCACCGGCGGAAATAATTCACGCCTCCGAGAGAAAAGTCTTCGGGAGGGCGAGGCTCCCGCCGAGCCGTGTGAAACGGCTTAGAATACAAAAAGCGGCTCGGCAGGAGCCTCGCCCTCCCATGAAAAGTGAGGATGCGTTTTTCCTGACTCCCTGGCAGACTCCCTCCTGATAGGGTATGATGACAAAGTCGCCTTTCAATCCGCGAAAGTAGCGATAGTTGAGAGGAACGAAAGATAATGATGAACGCTACTTTCGCAGAGCGAGTGGCGACTAGGCAATTCGGCGAATTACTTTCACGAAAGGAAACCCATGCACAAACATTTTCAATTTTCCGCCGCCATCGCGTTGCTTACGGCCCTCATACTTTCCACTTCCCTCCAAGCCGACGACTCCGTCCCCCTCGGCTCACTCGATTTGAGCAAGATCAAGCAGGGCTGGGGCGAACCGAAAGTTGACAAGTCGGTGATGGATGGGCCGCTCTCGATCGGCGGGAAAACCTTCGCCCACGGCGTCGGCACCCACGCCGAGAGCCGGCTCTACATTAGTCTCGACGGCGGATCGAGCCGCTTTACGGCCATAGTCGGCGTCGATGACAACCGGAAAGGCCACCCGGCTTCGGTCGAGTTCCGCGTTTATGGCGACGGAAAAACACTTTTCAAAAGCGGTGTGTTGAAGCCCGGCGATTCCGCAAAAACAGTCGATGTCGATCTCCGCGGCGTCAAAACCGCGCTCCTCTATGTCGGCTCGGCGAACGATGGCCCCGATAACGATCACGCCGATTGGGCCGACGCCCAGTTCACCATCACCGGCGCGAAACCGCAAGCCGTCGCCGCACCCGAAGAAGAACTGATCATCACTCCCAAACCGTCGGCCAAGCCCCGGATCAACGGACCGGCCGTTTACGGCTGCCGGCCGGGCAATCCCTTCATCTACCGCATTCCCACCACCGGCCAGCGGCCGATGAATTTTACCGCCGACAATCTGCCCGAAGGTCTTCAACTGGACGCTCAAAAAGGCATCGTCACCGGCATCAATCCGCCGCGCGGCGAATATGTCGTCACCTTCCGCGCGACCAATGAAAAAGGCTCCTGCGAGAAGAAATTCAAGATCGTTAGCGGCGATAAACTCGCCCTGACGCCGCCGATGGGCTGGAACGATTGGTACGGCTATTTCGACGGAGTGACCGACCGCCTGATGCGCGAAGCCGCCGACAAACTGGTCGAAACCGGCCTGGCCGACGCCGGCTACCAATACGTGGGCATCGACGATTGCTGGATGAACGCCTCCGAAGACTCGAAGCACGTCAAGGATCCGCTTCGCCGCGGACCGCTCCGCGACGCCGACGGCAACATCATGCCCAACAAGCATTTCCCCAACATGAAGGCGCTCACCGATTACATCCACTCCTACGGCCTGAAAGCGGCGATCTACACCACGCCCGGGCCCATGACCTGCGCCGGCTATGGCGGCACCTACCAGCACGAGGAGCAAGACGCCAAGCAGTTCGCCGATTGGGGCTTCGACCTCTTGAAATACGACTGGTGCCACTACAACAAAATCGCCAAGAATGAAACGGACCTCGACGAGTTGAAGAAGCCTTACATCCTCATGGGCAATATTCTCAAAAAGCAAAAACGCGACATGGTCTTCAACATCTGCCAGTACGGCATGGGCAATGTCTGGGAGTGGGGCGAAGAAGTCGGCGGGCATAGCTGGCGGACCGCAGGCGATTTGATCCACGAGCCGGGCCGCTTCATCGACATCGCCATCAAGAATGCCTCCTACGGGAAATACAACCATCCCGGCGGCTGGAACGATCCCGATTTCTTTCTGCACATGGGCCGAAAGGGAATGTTCACACCCAACGAGCAATACACGCTCGTCTCGCTCTGGTCGCTCCTGGCCGTTCCGCTCGTCTATGGCGACGGCCTCGACAAGATCGACGACTTTTTGCAGAGCGTCCTATGCAACCCGGAAATTATCGAAATCGACCAGGATCCGCTGGGCAAATCCGCCCGGACGGTGCTGCAAGGCGATGTGTCCGTCCTGTTCGTGAAGGATATGGAAGACGGCTCGAAAGCCGCAGGCTTGGTGAACCGCAGCGAGATGCCGATCGACGTCACCGCGAAATGGTCCGACCTCGGCGTCCAGGGCCGTCAGCGCGTCCGCGACGTCTGGCGTCAAAAAGACCTCGGCGAATTCACCGACTCCTTCACCACCAAAGTCGGCCGCCACGGCACGTTCGTCATCCGCCTGTGGCCGGCGGGAAAGTAGCTGTTGCGATCCTCCCCTCTCCCTTTGGGAGAGGGGCCGGGGGTGAGGGCTTCATGGCGGATCATATCCGCCCCGATTCCACGGATGGCAGCGGCAGATGCGTTTCACGCCGCGCCATCCGCCGCGAATCGCGCCGTATTTTTTCACCGCTTCGATAAAATACCGGCTGCAAGTCGGTTGAAAACGGCATTGCTGTCCCACGATCGGACTGAGCGTCCACTGATAAACCCGCACCATCGCAATCAGCAGAAAGCTGGGAAGCGAAAGAAGAAAGCGGATTGCTCGGGGGCATTGCATTGGAAGTTGAATTTCTGAGATGGTTAAGTCCCGAAGGGACGGCAGTTGGTAGCCAGGGGCGTGAGCCCCTGGAAAAAGGACAACTATCGAATTTTTGAGCCCCGAAGGGTCGACAGTAGGATGGACTTTCGGGGCTACTGCCGCCCCGTTGGGGCTTTGTTGGCGATGGGAAACGTATTCCAGGGGCTGACGCCCCTGGCTACCAACTGCCGTCCCTTCGGGACTGAATTTAAATTGCTTGTCCGAAATTCAGGTTAGGAAATTATTTATCACAAACTTTTTATACAGACAACTTCCTTTCAATCCGTTTTGCCAGCCGCGGCAAAGAATCCATGAGGGCGGCTAATGCCGGCGGTTCCAAGCCGCGGGGAATGACGACGAAATCGATCCCTGCCGGCAATTTCGGCCGGGTCAATCGAAAAGCCTCGCGGATCAGCCGCTTCCAGCGATTGCGGGCGACCGCATTGCCCACTTTTCGCGAAACGGAAAGACCCAGCCGCGGATGCGGCAGATCATTCGCACAGCCGAAAACCAATAGACAACCGTCCGAAGCCGAACAGCGACGATCATACGCCCGTTTGAAATCCGAGCTCCGCCGAATTCGATATTCCGGCAATAGCCGCTGATGATTGGCGGAAGAGGTTGGCACGGAATGTATCATTCTCGACGGCATTATGAGTCAGTATTAAATCGTTGAGAATAATAATTGCAACACGGAGGCACGGAGAACACGGAGCAAAAACAAACGGCGACAATGCTCAAGGAGGAATTGTTAAACTAATCGATTCTGCGCTTTATTTAATCTCATTGCCTGATACTTTGCCCGTTCCAATATTGAATTCAAACCAGATTGATCGATGATTGTGCTCTCGACATGTAAACGAATTAGCTCCGGTTCATATTCATCAACGTAACCCGTTACAACAAGCTTGTCTTTGTTGAAGAATACATACTCCTTTGCAGAGCGTTGATCATTGATTTCATCGGAAAATACTTTTTCAACTTGTTTCGCGTCAAATTCAACACCCAACGCACATTCCAGTCCAAAAAAAACAAAACGGAGGCTAATATCAATAACACTTTGTGCTTCAGTTAATCTGATCATAATCGAATCGCTGAAAAAATCGAAATTTGTTCTCCGTGACCTCCGTGCCTCCGTGTTGTAATTATTTTTGATCCTACTTTTACCTTTTACCAACGCAGATCCTTGCGCGGCTCTTGCGTGTAGTGGCTATCGATTTCCTTCAGGGTATCGCGGTCGGCAGGCTTTAAGGTTTTCGGCAGCACGATTTGCACTTCGGCCAGCAGATCGCCGGCGGGGGCATTTCTCGGCGTCACGCCGTGCCCCTTAACGCGGAGTTTCGTGCCGCTCGACGTGCATGGCGGAACGTGCAGCGAGACGGTCCCTTGGGGAGTCGGCACGTCGATCTTCGCGCCCGCCACGGCTTCGCCCAGCGTGACCGGCACGCGCACGAGCAGGTTGTTTCCGCGGCGTTGATAATACATGTGCGGCTGGACGCGGACCACGAGCACGATATCACCCGGCGTGCCGCCGCGTCCGGCCGGGCCGCCTTGGCCGCGAACGCGGATTTTTTTGCCGTCCTCAATGCCCGCGGGGACCTTCACTGCAATCGTATCGACCTTGCCCGACGGACGTTGCACGGAAAAGGAAACCTCTCCGCCCGTAGCAGCGGTGGCAAAGGGAATCTGGATTTCGTGAAGGATGTCTTGGCCTTTTTTCGCTCCCGCGCTGCCCTTCGCAGTTCGGCCACCGCCTCCGCCGCCGCGGCGAAATTGTTTGAGGATGTCGGCAAATCCGCCCGGCCCCGCGCCGCCTTCGCCACCGCCGAATCGTTCGCCGAAGAACTGGCTGAAGTCGAAATCTTCCGGTCCAGCGTTCGCCCCGCCGAATCCCGCCCCTGGACCACCCCCCCAGGAGTAGTTATATTGCGGCCCACCGGCGCCTGCTCCGCGAGTTTCAAAGGAACTGCCGTAACGGTCGTACATCTCCCGCTTTTCGGCGTTGTTTAGTACGTCGAATGCCGCTTGGACCTGCTGAAATTTCTTCTTGGCGGTTTTATCGTCCGGATTTTTATCGGGATGATATTTTTTCGCCAACTCGTAATAGGCCTTTTGAATTTCAGCCTGGGTGGCATTCTTTGCAACTCCCAACGTTTTGTAGTAATCTTCTGCCATTTTTGGGTATATACCTTCCACCACGAAGTATAGCATTTACTATGCATTATCAATAAATATATTGCATAATATACATATAATTTCAGACAAATCGATAATCCTAATCTGTAATGCGGAAAGAGGAAAAATGGAAAAGATGGGAATATTGAAGTATTATTGGTTCCAGACGAAGATTGTTTTCACTCCTCCCTCTCTTCCTGTTCACCCTCCCCTTACACTTGCATCCTTCGCAAATTTGCTTCGCAGGGAAATTTTCTAGATGAATAGCCATTTTTTACACAAGGCCCGACATTTTCACGGTTTGAATGGCTGGCGTCCTTTTGAGCGGGCCGGACTATTCATTTTACCACTCTGCCTGGGTTTGATTCTAGGGCAGGGCAGGACTCTCCAATCGGCCACGGGACAATTGGAACTGACGGTGATCGACAAAGACACCGGCCAGCCCATCCCTTGCCGGATGCATCTGCTCACGGCCAAAGGCCAGCCTCGCCGAGTGGAAAAGGTGCCTTATTGGAACGATCATTTCGCGCTGCCCGGCAAGCTGATGTTGAAACTCCCGCTGGGCAATTATACCTTCGTCCTCGAACGCGGTTTGGAGTACCTCGATCAGACGGGCACTTTCACGTTCAACGTCTTCGCCGACGACTCGAAGCGAATCGAACTTCGGCGGTTCGCGGATATGGCCGCCGAAGGTTGGTTCAGCGGCGACATGGATATCCGCCGCCCGGCCGGGGACATCGAACTCCTCATGTTGGCCGACGATTTGCATGTCGGCGAGGTCGTTACGTGGGGCAATCTGTCCCACGAAAAGGAAAAATCCGGCGACAAGGAAAAATCGAAGCCGAAAGGGAACAAGGGACCGTTGGTTGCTTTTGACGCGAACCGCTGCTATCAACTAATGGCCGGCGTGGAATCGCGGTCGGGCAGCGAGGTCATTTACCATCGGCTCTCCGCGCCTTTGGAAATTGCCTCCCCCGACAAGCAATATCCGTCGATCATTCAAAATGCGATCGAAGCACGGAAACAGAAGGACGCCTGGATCGAAATCGCCAATCCGTCGTCGTGGGACATGCCCACGCTGGTTGCTTTGAATCTGGCCGATTCGATCGAAGTTGCCAATAGCCGGCTTTGCCGCGACAAGGTAGCGACAGACGAAGGCGGCGGCCGGCCGCGGAACAAGAAAAAGTATCCCGATCCCTGGGGCAGCGCCCAATGGTCGCAGGAAATATATTTCAAGCTCTTGGATAGCGGGATTCGCATACCTCCCACCGCCGGCAGCGGATCGGCGCGGCGCCGAATCCGGTCGGCTACAATCGAGCGTACGTGAATATCGACGGCCAGTTCAGCTACGACGCCTGGTGGGACAACCTCCGCGACGGCCGAGTTTTCATCACCAACGGCCCGCTCGTGCGAGTGTCGGTCGAAGGGCAACCGCCGGGCCATGTCTTCGCCGCCGCCAAGGGCGAAAAACTCGAATTCGAAATCGCGATGACGCTCTCCACCCGGGAGGAAATTCACTATCTCGAAATCATCAAGAACGGCTTGGTCGAAAAGTCGATCCGCATGGAAGATTACATTGAAGACGTGAAGAACAACAAGCTGCCGAAGATCGAATTCACCGAAAGCGGCTGGTTCCTCGTCCGCGCCGTCTGCGATTCGCCGAAAACCTACCGTTTCGCGATGACCGGGCCGTACTATGTCGTGATCGGCGACCAGCCGCGCGTGAGCAAGAAAGCCGCCCAGTTCTTTCTCGATTGGGTTTACGAACGCGCCAGGCAAATCAAGCTCGTTGATGCCGAGCAGCAGAAAGAAGTTCTGGAGCACCACCGCAAGGCGCGCGATTTTTGGAAGAAGCTGGTCGATACGGCGACGGCGGATTAGTCCCGTGGAAACCTCATTGGGCCAAGTCCGACCAAAAATCGATCTTCCGCACGTCGTTAATGTTAATGCCGCTCCGGCCTTTGCCCCCAAATGAAACGTAGAACTCGTTCTTAAGATAGTCGAAAAGATCGATTCCGTAATAGATGATGTCGGTTTGGTAAACGGAGAATACGGGATTGCCCGGCAGGCTCGGTCGATCCGGCAGATATCGGTGCGAGAAAATTGGGATCAACTTAGGCGCTTGTGCGAGCATCTCCCGCGCGACCTCGAATGCCTTGGGAAGCGCAGCCGGCCGCGGCCCCCATTCTCCCAACCAAAAACCGTCGTGTTCAATATCGAAACAGGCTCCATCGGCAGGCCAGTCCAGCCTTTCGAGAAGAACTTCCTTCGGCGCAGAACGCCAATTGATGAATCCTCCGGAAACCGGAAGTGCAAACGACAGGAATTCAGCAAGATCGGGTGGAAAGGTGAAACCGAACTCGGTTTCGATTCGGCCGATCTCAGATTTGGTGAGTCCCTGCTCGAAAATCACGCCGGCTTTTTCCAGAGCGGCGCGGTAGTAACAAAGATCAACAATGCATGCCATGTCCTTCTCTCTCCCCTCGGCCCTCTTCCCTACTTCATCGAAATTGTCCTCTGCAGCGGCTGCAAAATCTGCTCGATGACGTGGTTTTCGAGCATTTCCTGGCAGACTTGCGACAGCTTATCGAGCGTCTGCACGAAAGTGGTCGATGGCGAGAGGCTCCCGTACTGCCGGGCGGTGACATAGACGCTCAACTGCTCTTCGGGATATTCGCCCATGCGGATTTGGTAGGCGTTCGTCCGGGCTTCGACGCTCAGCCGGCATTGCAGGCGGCACTCTTCATCGAGCGCGATGGTGAGGGTAGGCTCGTAATTGATGATCGTCGAGCCCGGCAGTTCGATCATCCGCTCGAACGCCGAGCCGACGCCGAGCGCCTCGGCCAACAGTTGGTTGTGATTGCCGCGGTAGAGAAAATCGAAGCCGTAGAGCAGATCGAGCGCTTCACAATCCATCGGGCTGAGCGAGAGCGCGTAGGGCGCCAAATCGAGCACCAGCTTATGCTGCTGCATGGCGTCCTCGATGTTTTCCGGGTTGACCTGGCCCGAGCAGATCCGCCGCGGCTCGAGCGTGCACCAGCGGTAGCAACCGCGTTCCTTGTCTTCTTCGAGGACGAAATCGCCCCGCTCGCGGGAATAGAAATTCCGCATGGTGGGATAGGTCTTCTGCACCTGCTCGAAGAAGTGCAGCACCGTCTCCCGATTGGCCGGAAGCTCCATCTCCGTGCTGAGATTCATGTTGACGTAAAAATCGTCGGCGAGCGAAGCATACGGATTCATGCGAAAAAACCTCGAATATTGCCCGTGTTACTCGTTCCCACGCTCCGGCGGGAACGCAATTCCCCGACGCTCCAGCGCCGAACAAGTGCCAAACGATGCCAAATTTTCGTTGAGTTTTAACGCATCGCCCACTTGGTATCAACCGTGCCAAGCCCCTATAATATAATACGTTGCCCAAATCGCGTCAAAGGGCGAGCTTTTTCGTCAGCTTCATCCTTTATCAAGGAGAAAACCCATGCACTCTGCCGTGAGCGACTGTTATTATACGGCTTTTGCCACCCGGTTGGGTTGGATGGCGATGGTTGCCGAGAAGAATCATCTCAAGCAATTGGTTTTCGGGTATCCGTCGAAAAAAACCGCCCTGGCGGCATTGGACAAGCAGCTTCTTGCCGCGGCCAAGCCGATTGACGCCGTTTCGCCGCTCACTAAGCGGCTCCGCGCCTACGCCGAAGGGCAAGCCGACGATTTTCATGATGTCGCCGTCGATTTGGGAGAAAAAACGCCATTCCAACAAAAAGTCCTCAAACTCTGCCGCCGGATTCCCTTCGGCAAGACGATGACCTACGGCGAGTTGGCTAAACGAGCCGGCGCACCCGGCGCGGCCCGAGCGGTGGGTAGCTGCATGGCCCGCAACCGCTTGCCGCTGGTCGTTCCCTGCCATCGCGTCGTGCCCTCGGGCAGCCGCTTGGGCAACTACTCCGCCCCCGGCGGAACCGAGACGAAACAGCATCTGCTCGACATGGAACGGCAGGCGAAGTAGGTCCCGTCTGCCGGGCGGGACCTGATGTGCGAAACGGCGCGAATCGCCAAGAATTTCCCGAACATTGAAAAACCCCGCCTCCGCCGCCGAAACCTCGCAAGGTCCCGCCCGGCAGGCGGGACCTACTTTATGACGCGCAAACCGAAAACCAGGGCATTCTGGACCGGCCGGCTTCCCCATTGGGAAGTGGAAGACGGACGATACTTTATCACCCTGCATCTTGCCGGCGCTATTCCGGAGAGCGGCCGAAAAAGGCTAATGCAACTCGCGGAAAGATCTCGTTCAATTCGAGACCGAGAATCGCCCGAATGGCTGTCTCTCCAACGCATCATCTTTGGCGAGATGGAGAAGTGGCTCGACCGGGCGGAGTGGAATCCAAAGTTGATAAACCGTCAGATCGCGGAGTTGGTAGTCGAGGCCATTGAACATCGCCGGGATCGGAACGTTTGGAACGTTTTTGAATACGTAGTCATGCCATCTCACTTACATCTCTTCCTGGAAGTTGGCGATCAGGACTTGAAGAAGGCCGTGGAGGACTTCAAACGTTGGACCGGACATCGCGCCGCGGCGATTCTCGCTGAAGATGAATCGCGCTTCTGGCAGCGAGAATGGTTCGATCATTGGTCTCGCTCCGAGGAAGAGGATCAGAAAATCGTCGATTATATCCGCAACAATCCTGTGAAGGCTGGACTGATCAAGGAAACTGAAGATTGGCCGTGGTGTTCCTGGAGTAACTCCCGTCTGCCGGGCGGGACTTTGCTGAAGTAGGTCCCGTCTGCCGGGCGGGACCTGATGTGCGAAACGGCGCGAATCGCCAAGAATTTCCCGAACATTGAAAAACCCCGCCTCCGCCGCCGAAACCTCGCAAGGTCCCGCCCGGCAGGCGGGACCTACTTCTTTCCGCTGAAATGCGATTCGATTTCTTCGAGCGTCTTGCCTTTCGTTTCGGGCAGGAAGAAGGCGGCGGTGATGAAGTAAATCACGGTGAAGCCGGCGAACGCGAAGAACATCGTCGAATAGCCGTATTTGCCGACCGTCGGCAGGAACACGGCGGCGATGGTCGTCGAGACGGCCTGGTTGATCAGCAGCGCGATGCTCATGCCGTTCGAGCGGATCCGCGTGGGCATCAACTCCGACAGCGCCAGCCAAACACACACGCCCGGCCCGACTGCGAAAAACGCCATGAAGCAAAACGTAAAAAACGCCGTCAGCCAGCCATTGCCGCGGCTGGGGACTGGCGTGATCAGTGCGTTCTCGATTTTCAGCGGAGCCTTATTTGCCGCTTTCACGGTCGGCGAAGGGATTCGAGACATAACGGCTTGCAGGGTGCTTGCGGGCACGCAGTTCTTTCGCTCGATTTCCAGAGATTTTGGGTTTTTTCATCGTCCGAACGCACCACTTTCGTCGCCGCGCGGAAATCGCCGTAAGAATAGACGACGATCAACGTAGACGGGCTTGCCGATCAACGCTTTGCCCATTTCGCCTTGCGCGGCCAACAGCTTATCGGCCAGATCTGTTGAGTGAAAGGATCTCGACCTGTCTGCTTTTCGGCGTCGATCATGCCTTGGACCGAGTTTCGCTGCAATCGACGCGTTGTTTTTCGGTTTGATGGAAGACCATTGCCGCGGTACAAATCAAGTGAAAGATGATGCCCGCGCTGCCGAGCGAGAGCAGAAACTTTCGTCCCTTGCGATCAACGAGCATAACGCCAAGCATGGTCAGCAGGAAATTGACCGAGGTGAGAATCACGTAGCCCCAGTGGGCTTGAACGTCGGAAAGGCCGGCTTGAATGTAGGATCGTGGCGCTGTATTGCCGATGATCGAGTTGACGCCGGTGGCCTGCGTTGCAGGCCAGGATGATGCAGGCCAGAAGGAACGGAATGACGTATTTGCGCCGCAGCAGCGATTCCTTTGCCGCCGTGCCCCGGTCGACGTGCCTTTCGCCTTTTCGGCCGCGGCGGCGTCCTCCATCTCTTTCGATTCGATGGCGGCTTGTTCTTCGGTGCGCGAACGAAGCAGGGCGGCACCAGCGCTTCATCCTTCCGGCCGCGGCGGAAAAGCCAGCGCGGCGATTCGGCAACCATAAGGCTGCCGAGGACGAACAAGACTCCCGGCGGCAGCGAGACCCAGAAAATGCTTCGCCATGCGAGGTTCTTGCGCGTTAAGCGAGTTTCACGGCGTCGCCGCGAGTCTTTATGCCGTCCAGCCACATGCTGAAGAAGATGGCGATGAACGCCGCGGCGACGATGCCCAGCGTCAACAGCCATTGAAAGATGCCGGTGCCTTTGCCGCGCGTCGAGCAGCGCTCAGACATTCCGCCAGATAGAGCGGCACGACAACGCCGATCAATCCGGCGCTGACTCCTTGCAACAGCCGGCCGATCAGCAGCCATGCCAGCCCGTGCGCAAAGCGCAATCAGCGGAATGCTGGCGACAAAGAGAAGTCCGCTCAGCGGCCATCAGTGTCTTTCTGCCCCATCAAGTCGGCCAGCATTCCGGCGAATAAGCGTCGAAATCACGCTACCCAACAGCACGGCGGCGACGACGTACGAAAGTTCGTTAGCGTTCAAACCCGAGGTGGCTTCCAAGTACGGAAGTGCGCCGGCGATGATGCCGACGTCGATGCCGTAGAGCAATCCGCCCAAGCCGGCAATGAAAAGCAAAAAGCGAATCGACCACACTTTGCTGGAATCGTTCATGGCGGCTGGAGAAACGTTGCTCGCTGGGCTCATCTCGGTTTCCTTCAACATGCATTGGGTGGGGCAAACCAAGCGCGATCCCACCAGTGACTCGATTAAACATGGCTCGATTAAACATGGTGGGACCGCGCGTCGCTGGTCCCACCCACCGAGAGAAACCATTAGCATACCGGAGCAGCCGACGGCGTCAATATGCGAGCCACTGCATGCTCCTAGCCGGCTCACACTCAAATTTCGCCCCTTGCAGAGTCCGCCGATCCCTGCCACAATATGGGGGTTGTGGGTGATCGATGCTTTTGCCCTCATTTTCGCTGATACATTCACCCCAGACTTCGCCATCGCAGGTTGTAGGGCGGAACAAGCAAAGCGAAGTCCCGCCAGTTGACAAGAAGCATGCATGGCGGGGCCGTGCTTCGCTTGCCTCGCCCTTCATTTCACTTGCTTCGTCCTTTCATTTCAATCGTCGCAGGAATTGGACAATCATGCTCGCCAAACTCAAAACCTTCTCGTTGGTCGGGATCGACGCCCTGCCGGTTGAAGTCGAAGTCGATGTCTCACCCGCCGGTCTGCCGAAGTTGATTCTGGTTGGACTGGCCGAAGCGGCGGTGAAGGAAAGCTCGCACCGGGTCGAGCGGGCGATGGTCAATTCCGGCTTTCAACGCCCGCAAAATCGCGTTGTGATCAATATGGCCCCGGCCGATCTCCCGAAGGAGGCCGCTTCGTTCGATCTGCCGATCGCGCTGGGCATTCTGGCCGGCAGCGGGCAGATGGCGGCGGAGCGGCTGGCGGAGTATGCCGTGGTGGGCGAGTTGGCGCTGGACGGCACGACGCGGCCGGCCAAGGGCGCGCTGTCGATGGCGATGACCGCGATGAAGGAAAACCATCTCCGCGGGATGCTCGTGCCCACCGCCAGCGCCGGCGAGGCCGCGGTGGTGGAAGGCATCGAGATCATCGCGATTTCGAGCCTCGCCCAGGCAGTCGCCTTTCTGACGGGCGAGATCGAAATCGATCCCACGCCGTCGCGGATTGAGGACCTCTTTCGCACTTATTCGGCCTACGACGTGGATTTCGCCGATGTTCGCGGCCAGGAAATGGCCAAGCGGGCGCTTACCGTCGCCGCGGCGGGGAACCATAATTTATTGATGCTCGGGCCGCCGGGGTCAGGCAAAACGATGCTCGCCAAGCGGATGCCCACGATTTTGCCGGATCTGTTGCCCGGCGAATCGATCGAGACAACGCGGATCTACAGTTCGATCGGCCGATTGCAGCCGGGGCAGCCGCTGCTGGCGGTCCGCCCGTTCCGCTCGCCGCATCACACGATCAGCAACGCCGGGCTGGTCGGGGGCGGCTCGACACCCACGCCGGGCGAGATTTCGATGGCCCACAACGGCGTGCTTTTTCTCGACGAGCTGCCCGAGTTCAACCGGCAAACGCTCGAAGTGCTGCGGCAGCCGTTGGAGGACGGCACGGTGACCATCTCGCGGGCGTTGAACAGCACGACGTTTCCGGCGAATTTCATGCTCATCGCCGCGCTCAATCCGTGCCCCTGCGGCTACCGCGGCGATTCGCGGCGTTCGTGCAACTGCACTCCGCCGATGGTCGAACGGTACATGAGCAAAATCTCCGGGCCGCTTTTGGATCGCATCGACATTCATATCGAAGTGCCGTCGGTGGCGTTTCGCGATCTCTCGGGCGGGACGCCGGGCACGTCGAGCGCGGAGATGCGCACCCAGGTGGCCGATTGCCGCGGCCGGCAGGCGGCCCGATTCGACGGCAGCAAAATTCGCCACAATGCGCACATGGCCCATCGGCAGGTGCGGCAGTTCTGCAAGCTCGGCGACGAGTGCCAGAACCTGCTGAAGGCCGCGATGTCGGAAATGGGCCTGTCCGCCCGGGCGCACGACAAAATTCTCCGCGTCGCCCGGACGATTGCCGACCTCGATCACAGCGACGACATTAAACCGATGCATCTCAACGAAGCGATCAACTACCGGATGCTGGATCGGAATTTCTGGACGTGAGGTCGGGCGAGGGGCGAGGGCATTGGTTTATGCTCAACGGTTTTCAACCAAAAAGTGTTGAGCAATACCCCCTGTCCCTAATCCCTTGCTCCTTGTTCCAAAGATGGAATAATCGAAAATAAAACACGGGAGAAAAAATCTATTGAAAATTAGAACACTCGGCAGACCGTCGGTCTAAATCTTCCTCCGCATGACTTCCCGATACGCTTCGACGGCGGGAGTGGGGATACGTTTTAGATTGCCATCGGGTTCGGATTCGATCAAGTAGAGGCCGTTGTTCCAACCGCCGGGATAGATGAAGTCGGTCAAAGGTTTGTCGAGGTTTTCGCGGTAATCCCATTGAATCGTGTCGAAAAGCGGCCACCAGTTCACGCCCACGATGGGCACTTTCTTGCGGCGCAGGTTGGAAATCATTTCGTACAAGGCGTTGATGTAGGCGATCTTTGCCGCCGTGGTCAGGCCGCCGCTGGTTTCCGTGAGATAAACGGGCAGATCGAAATAAGTTTGCGAATCGAGGATCGCCTTTTTCACCGACTCGGCGGATTTTTGGGCGGCTTTTTCGAGCTTGTTCCGATCGTCGCCCGTTGCTTCATTCGGAATCGGCTGGGAGAAACCGGGATAGTTGTTGCAGCCGAGCATGTCGGGCTTCGCGGCCCGTTTTTCGAACCAGCCGATATCGGACTCGGACACCTCATGCTCCATCAAGAATTTGGCGAACGGATGATCGATGCCCACCTTGCCATACGCGAGCGACGCGGGATAAGCGGCCGCCGCGCGCAGCAACTCCCGCCGCACGGGATCGTCCGGCGGCGCGGGCGGCAGATGCGGCTCGACGACGCCGTAGAAGAACGGATCGACCGATACGATCGCCGCGTCGGCAAGCGTACGGCGAATCGCCTCCGTTTCGAGCACCATCCCTTTGGCGATGCGAACGCCGATTTTCGCCCAATCGGCGAGCGATTTGCCATAAGGAGGCCAACGTCCCCAAAGACCGCAGAACTGGCAGTTCAGGCCCGGCTCGTTGTGCGGAGAATAATGATTCACCAGGCCCCCGTAATGCGCGGCCATGGCCTCCGCGTAGCGGCCGATCGCCTCGGGAAACCGCTCATCGACGACGCCGTCAGCCATCCAGGCGGGCGTGCCGTAGTGGATCAAATCCATGATTGGGATGAGCTTCAACTTTTCGACGAGATACTCGACCGGCTTGTCGAGCCACGACCAATCGTAAACGCCCGGCCGCGGCTCGGTCTTGTACCAAGGGGCGCTGTAGCGAATGCAATTGAAGCCGACGTGCTTTACCAGGTCGAGGTCATCCTGCCATTTGTCATAGTGCTGCATTTGCAGGAAGACGTCCAACAGCCGCCGCTTGCCGTCTTTCCGCGGATCGGTTTGCGCGATCCAGCAGTTTTCGATTCCCACGCCCCAGTAGAAATCGGGCCGGGGAAGCGGCGCTGTGGTTGTAGGTGCGTCAGCCAGGCACTGCGCCCAGCCGATTCATAACGACCGCCACGGCTGTTGTTTGGAGGGAGATTTTAAGGAAGTCGCGTCGCGTGGAGGAGTTGAAGCTCATGGGAGGAACGGATCAAGGGGGATTGTTGACCTATTGGGCAGAAGGACAAAAATATCATTTCCCCATACCCCAGGACGTGCCGTGGGTTGGGGAAAGGCTGCTCCTTTAGGGCAAAATTAGTTCTCCTCCTTGTGGCTTTCGATCAACCAGCGGCCGTCGATCTTGCGCATGATGAGAAGAAATCGCTTAGGATATGTGTTATAAGGAGACAAACCTTTCGGATCATTGAAGTTAATCACGCCAAAGAATTTGACGTTGGCCGTCCAGGGGCTCGTCATTTCATTGAATTCGATACTCAATTGGCTGTACTTGGCGCTTTCGATGGTGACCAAACTTAGCGCCCTGCGCTTCACTGCGGCTATAGTTGGCATCTGGCGTGAGATAACTAAACACGCGATCAACATCGTTCGCCTCGAGTGCGGCAGCAATGCCGTCAAGGGTTTGGATTACCCGTTTCCGCTCGGTGATGATGAACCGCTGGCCGATAACGCCCGTCAGGCAGACCACCAGCACGCCGAGCATGACCCACAGCAAAAATCCCCGGCCGGTGCGGAAGAGCACGATTCCCAAAACGGCCTCGATTACAATGCCCAGGAAAATGAACAACGTCGGATCTTCGACGAGATAGTACATCATGGTATCGGTTCCATATATCCGTTGAGGATCAGCCACCAGCGGGCGCAGTGGAAGAAGACGGGGGCGGCGAAGCAGATCGAGTCGATGCGGTCGAGCAGTCCGCCGTGTCCTTCGACCAGCGTGCCGTAGTCTTTGACGCCGCGGTCGCGCTTGATGGCCGACATGGTGATCCCGCCGGCGAAACTCATCAGCGAGATGACGCCCGACATCACGCCGGACATCCACCAGCTTCCGCCGTGGAAAGGCGTCGCCCACCAGAGGACCGCGCCGATGAGCGTGACGCTGGCGGTGCCGCCCAGAAGCCCTTCCCACGTGCGGCTGGGATTGATGGCGGGGATGATGACGTGCTTGCTGGGCAGTTGCGCCCAAAGGTATTGCAGGGCATCGCTGAGCTGCACCATGAGAATGAAGAAAAACAACAGCCGGGCCTTGCCGGCAACGTCCGGAGAGGAAAGTTCATCGACCGATTTCTTGCGGATTCTTTCGGCGTCGCGATCGAGATCGGCCTGGGTGATCAATCCGTCTTTCAATTCCTGCTGCAAATGCCGCATCCTGCCGCGGTAGCGCTCGAAAACGGCTTTGTCTTTCTCGCCGGAGGCGCTGGCGATTCTTTCTGAAATTTTTCCGGGGATTCCAGGTAGGATCGGAGTTGTTCGCGAACGGCGTTGTCGTCGGAGAGCGGCGGCAGTTTGAGCGTCATCAGCGCCGGCGCATAGCTCAGGCAATAGACGCAGATCAGCAGCCCCGCCTGGATTTTCGCCGTGCGTTCGAGAAACCGCTTCGGATCGCCGGCCAGCGCGATGGCGGCGGGGATGAAGAGGAATCCATAGACCGGGATCATGATCCCGTAAAGTCCGTATTTGTCGATGATCACCAGCAGGAACTGCAATGGCGTAAATATCCAGAACACGATGATCATCGCGCGATGGTCGCTGGGCCGCGTGGGCGTGATGCTGATGAATTCGCGGAGCGCCCAAAAAGCCAGGAATCCGAACAGCAGCACGATCAGCCATTGCCACAGAAAAAAAGCGAAAGTCAACACCGAAAACAGGATCCACCACGAACGGACGCGGAGCCGAAAAGTTTCGACGATGGCCGGATCGACGCCGCTTTCGTGGCGGTGCTTGAGGAACTGCACCAGGCCCGTCGCCGCTCCCAAGAGCAACAGCACGCCGCCGACCAATCCGAAGGTGCGAGCATCGAACACGGGGATCCCTTTTCGTAGATATTTCGGCTTGGCGGTTTACGGCGGCGATTGCCGCGGCTAACGATTAACTTGTTTCATCGGGTTCTTTGAGCCTTTTCACCGCTTCCCGCGCGGGCGAGAAACTCGGTTTTCGGCTCTCCGGCTTCGAGCCAGATCGGCGGGCCGAAGGTGATGCACGTCAAAAGCGGCACCGGCAGCACTTCCCCGCGGGGCAAAATGCGATTCATGTTGTCCAAATGCACGGGAATCAATTCGAGGTCGGGCCGTTTCTTCGCCAAGTAATACAGGCCGCTCTTGAACTCGCCGACCTCCCGGCCGTCGCCGCGGCTGCCTTCGGGGAAAACAATCAGGGAGTGGTCGTGCCCGATCTCGCGGATCATATAATCGACCGGACTCTGATGCGCCTTGATGTTGGTGCGGTCGATCAGGATCGCATTGAACAATTTCGTCGCCATGAACCGGCGAATGGGCCCGGCCATCCAGTAATCCTTGGCAGCCACGGGTCGCGTCAATGACCGAACCTCCTGAGGAAGCGACGACCAAATGATGATCGCATCCATGTGGCTGGTATGGTTCGCAAAATACACCCGCTGACAAGTATCCGGCTGGGAATCGATCCAACGGCAACTGGCCCCGCTCAAAAAACGGGCCAAGAGGGCCAGCGCAATCCTCATTATGTTAGTGGTCATTCATCGCTACCTACCTGAGAGTCATGGTAACGCACGAAAGTCGTTAAGCCAAGTCCCCCAGAGGTAAGGGGAAAGGATTGCAGAGGGTGAATGAAGATTATTCTGCTGGAATGATGGCTTGTCTCGGTATCCAGAACCCTGCAATCGACCTTTTCCATTCCTATATTTATCCGCAATTCAGGTTATAATGAAGTGATCCGCTTCAGGATCGGGCCGGGGGAGGAATGCGCATGGGATTTTTCAAGAAAAACAAGAAACCGCTGAAGTGCCGTCCACTCTTCTCGCCGAACCGGAATGGATCGAGGAGGAGTTGAGCCTTTCAGAACGCTTCAAACAATGGCTGATGCATGATTCTCCTTCGTGGATGATCAGTGCGCTTCTTTCATACGGTGCTGTTGCTGTTGGTCGGACTTTTCATGGGCGGAAAGGTCATTGTTCAGGAAATGGCCGATTCCACGGTGATCGAATCCGCGAATGAGGAGCCGGATCCCAAGCCGCTGGAACGATTCGACCTCACCGGAACGCCTGAAGAACCCACCGAATTGACCACGGAATCGCTGACCATGGAGCCTCCCGGGCAGGAGGCCCAAGAGGCGATCAAATACGACGATTCCGACAAGCCGTTCGAGATGGAGGGGGGTGGCACGGAGAGCGGTTCCGAAACAGGGGCGGGCGGGCTGGGCCTCAACATCAAGGCCGTCGGCCTGGGGCCGGTACTGAGCGGCAAAGGCGGCGTGGAGTCGGGCAAAGGCACGGGTCATGGCTTCGGCAGGGGCGGCGCGGGAATAGGCTTCGGCGGTCGCGGGCAAGGGCGCGCGAGGCCATGCTGGCCCGCGCCGGCGGAACGAAACAAACCGAACGCGCCGTCGCCGGCGCGCTCAACTGGCTCGCCCGGCATCAAAGCGGCGACGGCAGTTGGAGCATCGATAATTTCCCCTGTCCCGAAAAATCCTGCACGGGAGTCGGCTCGATCCACAACGCGAACGCCGCCGGTACGGCACTGGGGGTGCTGCCGTTTCTCGCCGCGGGACAAACCCATCAGAGCAAAGGCCCCTACAAAACGCACATCAACAAGGCCCTGAATTGGCTCATCAGCCACCAGGACCGCACGGGCGATCTCTCGGCCGGCGGCCCGCAAATGTACTCGCACGGCCTGGCGGCCATCGCACTCTGCGAGGCCTATGGCATGACCAACGATTCGCACATTCGCCATGCCGCCCAAGCGGCAGTGCAATTCATCCTTTCCTCGCAAAACGCGCAAGGCGGATGGCGATACTATTACAATTCGAAAGATTCCGACATCTCCGTGTATGGCTGGCAGATGATGGCGCTGAAGAGCGCGCTGATGGCCAATCTCGAGGTCAATCCGGCCAAGGTCGAGGAAGCCCGAAAGTGGCTGGAAACCGTGCAGCCGACCGGCGACAACTCGCAGAGCCGCGGCCTGTTCTCCTACGTGCCCGGCGATCAAGTCACGCCTTGCCGGTCTTCCATCGGGCTGTTGATCACCCAATATCTCGGCGCGACGAAAAACGATCCGACCATCACCGGCGGCGTGCGCTATCTGATGGACAACCTTCCGGACGTGAAATCGCGCGACATTTATTATTGGTACTACGCCACCCAGGTGATGCACAACATGTGCGACGCGGATTGGGACACGTGGAACCGCAAGATGCGCAAGCTGCTGGTGGAAACGCAGTGCAAAACCGGCTGTGCCACCGGTAGTTGGGACCCCGTCGTCCCGACCAAGGACAATTGGGGCACTTATGGCGGCCGCGTGATGATGACCAGCCTCTCCGCACTGACCCTTGAGGTGTATTACCGCTATCTACCGCTCTATCAACTCGATAGGGAAGAGGAAAAAGCGGCGAAGGGCGGGGCGGCAAAAGAGAAATGACGGTGCATGAACGACCAATGGCCGTCGTGCGGCAGCGAACAAATCCCCGGTTCGATAATCTAAAATCTAAAAAGCGGGGCCCCGGAATACACGGAGGAACACGAGTGAGTCCGATTCGACCGATTTCGTTATCGCCGATCAACAAAATGAATGGTGTCCATTTTCCCGTTGCCGGATTGATTGCCCGTTATCTCCGCGTCCGTTGTGCGTCCGTATTGACCAATCTGTTTTTTGCTTGGGCGATCGCCTTGCCAGCCGTCTTTTCGCGGCGGATTCCGCGGCGGCGAAGGAGCCGTACGCGAAATTTCTCCGCGCCTTGGAGGAAAACGGCTTGAGCGACGTGGCATTGGAATATCTCGATCGGATCGAAAAACGTCCCGATCTGCCGCCCGAGATCCGCGAGACGCTCGACTTGGAGCGTTCGAATTGCCTTCGCGCGGCGGCGCAAAACGCCTATGACGCGCGCAGTCGGAGCAATTGCTCGCCGATGCCCAGAAGTATCTCGATAAATTCCTGGCGAGTCATCCCGATCATCCCGCCGCCGCTTCTTCGATCCTGATGTGGGGTGATTCGCTCTTCGAACTCGGGCAGCGGTCTCTCGCCGCCGCGCGGAGGGCGACGGATCAATCGCAGAAAGCCAAGTTTCTCGCCGAAGCGCGGAACTACTTCAAGCAGGCCGGCAGCCGCTACGGGGACGCGCAGGATCGCTTTCTCGCGCGTTTCGCGCAATTGACGCCGGATGAGGCGCAGGTCGATCGCAAGACGGGGGCGAAGATACCCGCGATTTCCGGCGAGCGGCAGGAGATGGAACTCGGCGCCGTGCGAGCTCGATTCAAGCTGGGGTTGGTGAAATATCACCTCGCGGAGACTTACGACGATCCGAAGGCGCCCGAGCGCACCGAATTGCTCAAGGCGGCGGCCAAGGGTTTCGACGACATTTTCCAGCAGTACCGGCTCAACGCGGAGGACGAGCGCTGCATCGTCGCCCGTCTTTGGCACGGAAAGTCGCTGGAAGAACTGGGCGACGAGCAAACCGCCCTGGACGATTTCGACGAAGTTCTTGCCGGGGATACCAGCGCCGGCGAAACGGCATTGACCCCGATTTACACGCAGGCGACTTTTTTCCGCTATGGCATCCTGCGAAAGCAGGGCAAGATCGACGCGCTGGTCGCCGAAGGGAGCAAGTGGGCGGAGTTGCGCAAGAGTTGGGCGAAATATCCCTACTTCAACGGTGCGGTGCTCGAACTCGCCCGGGCCTATCAGGCGCAGGCTGAACAGGCGACTGGAGAATCGCAGCGGAAAATCCTGCAGAAAGCGGCGATCCTGCTGGCCGATTCCGCGAAGATCGACAGCCCCTACAAGTCGGATATCCTGCTTTTGCGCCGCGATATCTGGAAGCAGCTTGGCACGGAGAATCTCGGCGCGGCGGAATTTCTCGCTTTGGGCGACGTCGCCCTGCGGGAGAATAATCTTGCCGACGCGACCAAAAACTATGAGCAAGCCCGGCAAAAGGCGCTTGACGCCAAAGACCAGAAGGCTGCCGAGGAAGCGAAGCTTTCGCTCAGCCGGGTGTCCTTGATGCAAGCCCAGACTCTTTTCGAAAAAAAGAAGTATGAGGAGGCGCTGCAAGCCGCCGAAATTATGGCACAGGGCGATCCCGCCGATCCGAGCACGGTAGGCGCCGCGGAATTGGCGCTGCGGTCGGCTTTCTTCCTGGGTGCGACGTCGCCCGACAAGGAGGATGCCTACGCCCGTTTGGAAAAGACCGCCGACTTCGTAAAAAACAAGTGGTCCGGCCGACCCGTGGCCGACGAGGCGAGGATGATTCTCGCGCAGTCGTTTCTGCAAAAAGGGGATACCGCCGCCGCCTTGTCGCTCTTCGGGCAGGTGAAGCCGGAATCGAGCCGATATCCCTGGGCGTTGTTCAACATCGGCCGCATCGAGTGGCTCAAATATCTGGACGAGAAGAATAAGGGAGGCGGCGGCAACGAGAAGGCAATGGCCGAGGCGGCGGCGAAAGCCCGGCTGGCGCTGCAAAAATGCGCGGAGATGCTGCAAAGATCCCTCGCGCCGGGGAGCACGCTCACGGGCGGCGAAAACGACGATCCCTCCGAAGCGGCGCGGACCCTGCAATTGCAGGAGGATGTGCAGTTGTTGCAGAGCGAGATCTATCTTGACGGCAAGGAGTACCGGAAAGCCGCGGAGATTCTCGAGCCGCTCGCCGAAAAAATCAAATTGGATTCCTCGAAAGCGAACGATGCGGCGACCGCGGTTTTCGTGGCGGCGATCCGCGCCTGCTTGGCGCTGGGCGAAGCGGACAAAGCCGCCGAATACGCACTCGCGCTGCTCGCGCACTCGGAGGACGAGCCCCGTGTGAACTCCAAACTGGTGAACATCGCCAAGCTGCTCAATCAGGAGTTGAAAACGAAAGAAGCCGCAGTCGCCGCGGCGCAAGGCGGCGAACCGCAAAAAATCGAGGCGGCGACCGCCAAGCGCGACGCCTTCAAAGAACGAATGCGCAAGCTGATCGAACCGTTGGGCAAACGCAACGCGCATTCGCTTTCCGACTTGTTTTTTTTGGGCGATGCATGCTTCAACTTGAACCTGGCCGATGAAGGCGGGCAAATTTACCAAAACCTGCTCGACCGCGCGAAGGATGATCCGGCGTTCGCGAAGAAATCGGAAAAAGTCCTGGTCTTCGCCCGATCGCAGCTCGTCGGCGCGCTGCGTTCGCAAGGAAAACTCGATGAAGCGCTGCAGCAGGTTGACGAACTTGTCGCGAAAAATCCCAATGTGCTTTCGCCGAAGATGATCAGGGCCGATATTCTCGAGGACTTGGCCAAGCAGGACCCGAAGAAATTGGAGGACGCCATCCTGCAGTGGAACGAAGTCCGCCAGCTCTTGGGCCGCGAGAGCCGGAAACGCCCTGAATATTTCGACGTGATTTACAAAATCGCCAAGGGCCTTTACCGGCAATACGAAACGAGCAGGGACAAGTCCAAACTCGATCCCGCCGAGCAATTGCTGCAAACGACACTGATTCAATACTCCAAACTTTCCGGTCCCGACATGGTTGCAAAGTACAATGATTTGCTGAAGAAAATCGTTGCGGCGAAGGGAAAAAAATAGGCAATTGGGCTTGAAAGATAGTGTAAAAAGCAACTCGTTCCCAGGCTTTGCCTGAGAACGAGTTGCTTTTTCACTTCGGCACGGGCAATTCTTGCAGAAACTTTTTCTTGAGCGTCATGAAACCGCCGCCGACGGAGGCGGCACCCAATTCGGTGCGGAGCAATTCGCTGGCGCGGGGCGAATTGAGCCACGTGCAAAGTGTTTGCAGCAATTCCGCCTCGTTTCCCGGATGGAATATCGAATAAGTGGATACCGCTCCGAGATACTCGCCTTTTCGATCCAAAAACGCTTCGAGCCGGTTGCACAAGCCCGCCACGAGCAGTTTCGGCCGCGTCGCCGCTTTGCGCAGCCGGGCGGAAAGCGAGGATGAAATCTCCGCGTCGGCGGCGATCCGCGGCCGGGCGTAAATCGAACCCAAGTAGCGGCATTCCATCCGCCCCCATTTGCAGGCGAACGGATCGATCAGGCCCGTGGTGACGAGTTTCGGTCCCGTTGCGATGGAATCCTCCCGCACCCAGGGCTTGATCGCGTAAGCGTCGCCGGCGGTCATGCTCGCCGCGACTTCGAATCGCTCGCCGAGCGGGACAAATTCGCCGGGGGGCGCGTCTTCGAGGCGCCCCAAAACGGTCTGTACCGAACGCCACCAGTTGGAATGCGAGATCGCGCCCCGCCGCCACGACGCATTGCAGGGCGATTCGTCTTCCGAGACCGCACAGGTCGAACCGCCGCCAAGCGCCAGCAGGCATGTGTAAGCCGCGGCGCCGGAAAATAGACCGCTTTCCGCGGAACGTGAATCATCGACGGCGGCCGCTCGCGGCAAAGTCTCTCACGCAGTTTGACGGCCGCGTCGGCATTCAGAAAAGTTTTCGGCAGCACCAACCCGACGGCTCCGTCCGGTTTGGCCAACTCATGGCACAGCCGCACGAAGTGGAACGCCAAATCGGCCGTGCCGCGCAACTCGCCCGATGCGGCGGCGAGCTTTTTTCGTTTCCGGCGGAATGGCGCCTTCGATGGCGTTCACAAAGGGCGGATTGCCGATCAGCACGTCGAAACCGCCCTCGGCAAAAACTTCGGGGAACGCCGCATGCCAATGGAAGAAGAGGCTATCTCCGCAGCGGATGCGCCGGTCGAGGATCGCCGGCAATTCGGCCGGTTTGCCCGCTTCGAGCCAAAGATTGAACTTGCACAACTCCACGGCGGAAGGATCGATATCCATGCCATAAATATCATTCTCGATAACGCGGCAGAGCGCTACCTGCAAAATTTCCGCCGCTGGATTTTTTTCGCCCGAGCCGATGACGGCCAACTGCCGGGCGATTCTCCTTGCCGCAGGCACGAGAAAGTGACCCGTGCCGCAGGCGGGGTCGCATATTTTGAGAGCGGCGGGCCTCTTCGAAATATACTGTTCTGAACCTTTTTCCAAGATTAGGGCATGATCCAGGAGGCAATCGATGAGGCAAGCAGGCGTATAATAACTGCCGGAGCTTTTGCGGCGGGGGCGTCCGTTCCAATCGAGATCGTAGATTCCCAGTTCGGGATTGAATGCAGCGTGCGCGCGGCAGCGTCAATTCGACATTCATTGCAGGTTTTCCACGACCAACCGTTCCAATTCTTCCCTCGTATGCTGCAATTCCCTGGCCAGCAGGTCGTTGCCGCCGGTTTGAAGAATTTCGGCGACGGAACGATGATACCACAGCGTTCCTTCGCGGCCGCCCTGAAAATATCGCCAGAGGCCCTCGCCTTGCCGGCGGTATTCCCGCACGAGTGCGCGGAGATTATGCAGTTTGTCGGCCGCCACAACCAAGCGGACGGAAGGAGAGGCGGTGCGGAGCCGTTCCAAAAAGACTTCCTTGCGCTGCCGCCAGGGTGGTTTGGGAAACGTGTCGGCATCGGTGCAGCCATCGACGATCGCCGCGATATTCTCGCCGAAACGCTTGTGAATTTCTCCGCGCGTCGCCGGACCGCCTTGGTCTTCGACCGCGTCATGCAGCAGGGCGGCGATCGATTCTTCCTCGTTGCCGCCGTAATCCAATACGATCGAAGCCGTGCCCAGCAAGTGCGAGAGATACGGTTCGCCGCTCACTTTCCGCCGCTGTGCGGCGTGCAACTTCGCGGCGTAAAGGAAAGCGTCTGAAAAACGGGAAGTAAGCATACGCAGTATGAAATGTAAAATGTGCAGGATGAAGCAAGCTGAAACCAGCCCATGGCGAAATTCATGCTCCATCCTTCGATGGTAGCGGCACATAACCGCGGGGACCGCCTTCAAAGGCGCTGAATTCCGCCCAAACGGGCAAATGTTCGGAGATCTCGGCCGCCGCCTGGACGGTCAGTTCGAACTCGCGCATCATGTCGAAGACTTCCGCGCGGCCGGTGAATTCCGTGGTGGCGCGGCGATCGAACAGGATATTGTCGGCCATTTTCGTGCCCCGGACGGTGGTGGGAAAAACATCGCCGATTGCCGCCGCAATGCCCGGCACTTTTCCCAATCGGCCGAGATGACGGTCGTCGGCCTCGAAATCGCCGAGCATAATCACGTCGTCCTCTTGAAGCCCGTCGGATCGCACCGCGTCGCGCACGGCGCGAAACACATCGGCCAACACGTCGAGTTCGGCGGCGGGCTTCTCGGGATCGGTATCGACCGCGACCAGGTAGAACGTGAAAGAAGCGGGGGAGGCGCGCGTGCGGAACAGCCCCACGAGGGGTTTGTGGCGGAAGCGGCGCTGCGGATCCTCGACGAAATGCACCGTCGAACGATCGACTTCCACAACGGTTTTATCGAAAATGAAACCCGAATAATGTTCGATGCCGTCGCGCTTTTGCGTGGGGCAGGTCGCGAAATCGTACTGCCGGCCGCCGGCGGCGTTGAGTTGCTCGATCAACCGCACCGGCACGCCCTGATTTTTCCCGCGCAAGCCTTGCACGGCGACGAGATCGAATCGCCGCAGCAATTGGGAGAGGATCTCGCCGACCCGCGGATTGCTCAGTTTGACTTCGTCCAAGCCGGCGAGGTTGTAAGCGGCGATGCGGAAGGTCGATCGGTTGGCTTGCGGCGGCGGAAGATTGTTGTTGGCGGAAGTTTCGGGCAAGATCGACGGCGAACTCTCGGAATTTTTGCGAGGCGTGATCTTCATATAAGAAAGCTTGCCATTCTCATAATGCGATTCGATCTTGAAATTCATGACGAAATAGCCGGTTGTCCCGAGCAAGGCGATGATCACGATTCCCAAAACGATCCGACTAGCCATGATAAAATCCTTTTCTTCAATCGATCCACACGGTTCGTCTTGATGAACTACCGGAAATTACGCTCTTCAGAAACCAATTTTTTACAACCCATTCTACCTTGAACGCGATGCAAGGGGGGATCCCATTTTTCGGTCAAGGATTGCTTTTGCAAAGTAATCTCAATCACCACGAAAAAACGCGAAAGTCACTGTACGGGAATGATTTTTTCAGAGTTGGATTCGCGTAAAAAAACCATCACAAGATACCGAAAACAGTGAATGGGGGCTATGCCACTAAAGGCGGGTTTATGAACAATCCTTTTGCGCTATCAATCGTGGCCTTATTTGACTATGTATCGGGAGATTCTTCATAAATTTCCCAATATATCGTAAATCAGGCTTGTCTCCCAAGATTTTTGTTGCCGAATTTGGGGGGGAATCCTTATACTTATAATTGTCTCGAAGAATAAAGGAGCATTCGATGCGTTGTTTGCATACTTCACCGATCATCGGTTTGATGCTGCTCGGTCTTGCCGGCGAAATAGCGCGAGCGGAGGTTTTTGTGTTGACCACCGGGGGCCGGGTGGTAGGGGAATTGGTGAATCGCGAGGAAAATCCTGCGCAAAAAGTACATTATCGAACTCGACAACGGAAGCCGAATGACACTCGACGCCGCCCAGGTCGAGCAGGTGTTGCGTCCCAAGGCCGAGGTGCTCGAATACGAAAAGATCCGCAGCGACTATCCCGACACCGTGGAGGGGCAATGGGCTCTGGCCGAATGGTGCCGCGAGAAGAAATTGCTCGACAAGCGCGAAACGCATCTCAACCGGATCATCGAACTCGATCCCGATCACGCCGATGCCCGCCGCTTGCTCGGCTATACCAAGATCGACGGCAAATGGCAGCGGCGCAGCGATCTCATGAAAGAGCGGGGCTACGTTTATTCGAAGGGCAGGTGGATGCTGCCGCAGGAGGTCGAACAGCAGGCGGAAAAGGCCAAACATGAAGCGGCGGCGGCCGAATGGGCCCAGAAAATCAGTCGCTGGCGGAAGTGGCTGGGCACGAAGCGCAACGACGAAGCCAGGGAAAACTTTCGCAAAATAACCGATCCGGCCGCCATCAAGCCGATCGTGGTCGGGCTGCGGAGCGAAGCCTCGGCCGACGTGCGGTTGCTATTGATCGAAGTGCTGCGAAACATCAATACGCCGGAATCCGAGCGTGCGCTGGCGATCGCGGCGATCGACGATGCCTCCGAGGAAGTCCGCCTGACGTGCCTGGATTATTTGAAAACGAAGAAGCGGCCCGAGGTCGTGGGGTATTTCGTTGGCAAACTGAAGGCGAAAGACAACATCACGGTGAATTTGGCGGGAGTCGCTTTACGGGAAATGAAAGATCCGTCGGCGATCGGGCCGCTGATCGACGCGCGTGGTGACGACGCACAAATTCAAGATCATTCAAGGCGGAGGCGAAGGGAGCACTTCTTCCACGTTCAGCAAAGGCCCCGGCGGGGGTGGAGGCGGGCTTTCCGTGGGCGGACGGCCGCAAATCGTTCACAGGAACTTTGCCAATCAAGCCGTGCTCGACGCCTTGGTGGCCATCACCGGGCAAAATTTCTCATGGGACCAAGCGGCCTGGAAAGCCTGGGCGGCCGCGCAGAAGCAGTCCGAATCGCTGGACGCGCGGCGGGATTAGTTTTTGTTTGCGGACTTGACCGGCGCCATGCCCGCGGCAAGCGCGGGCATCGCGCCAAGTTTGGTTTCACCCTTAGGTTCTCAACTGCCTGCCTCCTTTGCGCCAGGGCCAGCGGATATCGCGCACGGCGGAACGAGCGACGCGATCTTCAAGGTTGGGACGGAAAATTGTCAGCAACAGGAGGGGGAGATACCATGCGATGAAAATCCCGCCCTGATTGGCATGCCAGAATTGAACGGCGATCATCACCGCAGCGGAACAGCTTAAAAGGGTACCTAAGTTCTTTTGCGGCGGCCATAGAGCCAAACTGCCGCAGAGACAGACGTACGCCGCCAGTACGGAGATCCGCCATCCCTGTTCATGGAACTGCCAAAATCCCACGCACGCCACGTGAAACGGATCGCGCACGCCGAACATCAACCGCAGTTGACCGAGGAACGCGTCCATGCCGCCGGCGGTGGCTGCCAGAGAAGCGACCAGAATGGCCAGCGCAAGCACGACGCCGGAAAGGAATCGCATGACGCCTCGTTGCCAATAGAAGCCGCACCACAGCGGGAGCAGGAAAAGCGGATAATAGATAATGCCCGCCGCCAGCCCCACGAAAATGCCGGCGATTATCGGCCGGCGGTAGGCAACGAACGCCCAAACCAGGAGCGCGGCAGGCACCACGTGATCGATCTGGCCGGTCATCTGACTGGTGTAGAAAAAAAGCAGGTAGAGCGTTCCCACCGCCACGCCGGTATGGATGTTGTCGAAATGGCGATATCCGACCAGCACCAACCCGATCACCAGTGCCAAATGCGCAAGAATCACGGTCGCCCGCGCGGCCGAAAGTTGAATGATTTGCCGGCGATAAACTTCGGGTCGATCCCCTTTGGCGGGCGCCTTCGCCATGTTCGAATAGCCCGCCAACTCGTAGAACAACGGATAGCCCGGACTGGGCTGTGAATTCTTCGCATCGGCCTTCGCCGCCGATTTGCTGAGCAATGTCTCGAGCCTTTCCGAGGGAGTGTTAATGACGTTCGCCATCAAAAACACCAATAAGGAGGCGCCGGTGAACGTCAAGCCGCTGACCGAGAGATTCGGCTCCAAGAGCGGTCGGCGGACCATCACCGGATCCAACAACATCCGAATCAAAAAGAAACCGTTGATCGCGAACATCCAGACATAGCCGCCGCGGACCAACCCCGTATTGTCGTTGAGCAGGCCGTAATAGATCATGAGCAATCCGGGCGCAAAGCCGATCAGCGCCACCAGATCCAAATTTCGCACGCTCCAGAAGCGGTGGAATTTGAAATAGATGCCGATCATCAGCAATGACGACAGGTAGGCCCAGGTCGTCGGATTGATTCGATAATCGAAGAGGATTTGCTGCATCGAGCGCTATCCGGTCGAATCGGGGGGAATCTGACGGAGCGCCGATTCGCTCCAACTGAGCAACAATGTCCATAATCTTGTCAGGATACACGAAAGGAGGGATATTACAACCCCCTCCTCCCTGGAACGCGACGCTAGCATGGAGGAATCTGGATGGCGCGGCTCCCGTCGAGCAATGTTGAAAAATTGGGCGGCTTATGCAAGAAATATCGATCGGACAAAACATCGCAATCCCCACAATATGGTCGTTGCCGTTCTCCCGCCTCCCCCTAGGCGCTTCTTGACGCGATTGTAGTATAATTTGAACCCCAAAGGCGGTGTTTTTTTAACTTGTACCCTGTTCGTGGTAACATTTCCGCTGAGAACTGAAGTACTTTTCCTTGCCATGCAGATTGCACGGATTGGCGTTATGGCAGCATCTTTCTTACACAACGCCTTTTTGCGCTGCATCCGCGACGCGACTCTTCTCTTCACAACGGCGATCTTCGCCTAAGACACCCTGTCGGCTGATACCGTCCTTTGGAATACCGACGCGAACGGCTCGTGGAACGCCATGGGCAATTGGAGTCCCCAAATGCCGGGCGATGGCGACAACGTGCTCATCGACCGTCCGGAGGCGTCGGTTACCGTGAGCCATGAGAGCGGCAGCGATACGATCAAAAATCTCACCTGCAATGAAATGCTCGTGATCTCCGGCGGCACGCTCTCGGTATCAAACGCGCTGCAAATCGACGGCGGATGTTCGTTGAGCGGGGGAATTCTCGGGGAGCCGGGGCCCTTCAAGTCGCCGGAACGATGAGTTGGAGCGGAGGAACGATCTTGAGCGGTGGAGGATTTTCCATCGCTTCCAGCGGAAATCTCGCAGTCGGCGGAAACGATCTCTATCTCAGCGGCACATCGCTTGCCAACTCAGGCACGATTGCAATCCGGCTCCCGCAATTTCTTCGGCCAAGGGACCAACGCCACGATCGACAACCTCAGCGGCGGCGTTTTCGATTGCCGAAGCAATTCTTCGATTTCCACCGCTGCGGGATCGGGGCAAACCTTCAACAATGCCGGCACGTTCTATTCCGATTCTCCGATTACCATCATCGGCACGGGCAAGACCATCGTTTCAGGCAAGGGCGCGACGCTCGCGGTGAAATCTATCGTGCAAGATACCCTGACGATCGTTCGCTGGTTGCCGCCGTGCCCGAACCTTCGGTGGGGATGCTTTTATCGTTGGCCGGAATTGCCGCATGGTTGTTCTGTCTTCGAGGGGTTGTTTCAACGCGATAGTTGAGCCACGCATTCCATAGGCGATGACCCTTATCATTCTACAAACGGGCTACTAGATGCCTAGGCTCTTATCCTCCACGAGTGGCACTCTTGATGTTTCGGAAAGATTTTTTGCCATTTGCACGGTTTTCCTCCAGCCTGCTCTGTTAAAATTACATTGGGGCTATAAAATGTTAAATTTGGTAAACACACCCCCTCCTTAGAATTTGCTTCCTTTGAGGATTGTTATGAAAGCCGCCTATATCGAAAATCCAGGGGCTCCCGAAAAAATCATCTTTGGAAGCCTCGCCAAACCCAAGCCCAGCGGCATCCAAGTTCTGGTGAAGATCAAAGCGGTGTCCGTGAATCCCATAGATACCTATATTCGTTCGGGTCTGATCAAAATCGATTTACCCAAACCCTTCATCATCGGTTGCGACTTGGCAGGTGTGGTCGAGGCGATCGGGCCCGATGTGAAACGTTTCCGGCCCGGCGATCGGGTCTGGGGAAGCAATCAGGGTTTGCTCGGCCGGCAAGGCACTTTCGCCGAATATGCGGCCGTGGACGAGTGCTGGCTCTATAACACGCCCGACGAGGTGGCCGATACCGATGCCGCGGCGTTGGCGCTCACGGGAATCACCGCCCACTTGGGATGCTTCCGCCTGGCGAATCTCAAGATGGGCGAAAACGTCTTCGTTCATGGCGGGACGGGCGGAGTAGGATCCTGCGTCATTCAGATGGCGCGGGCGGTCGGCGCGCGTGTTTTCGCCACCGCCGGCAACGACCAGAAATTGCAGATCTGCCGGCAACTCGGCGCCGCGTCGGCCGTGAGTTACAAGAGCGGCGAACTGAGTTCCGCGATCACGAAATTCGGCCCCATCGACGTGTGGTGGGAAACCGTCCGCGAACCAAAGCTCGAGCTCGCCCTGGAGCATCTCGATAAGCGAGGACGGCTGATCGTCATGGCGGGCCGCGAGGCACGGCCGCCGTTCCCCGTCGGTCCGTTCTATACCAAGGACCTGACGATGTACGGTTTCGCGATGTTCAACGCCTCGCCCGAGGAACAGCGCAAATGCGCCGCCGAGATGAACCGCTGGATGTCCAAGGGCCGCTTGAAACCCTTGATCGGCAAGAAGATGAAACTTGCCGAGGCCGCCGCCGCGCATCGGCTGCAAGAAGAAAACACCTTGAAAAAGGCCGGCACGCTTGTCGGCAAGATCGTGTTGACGGTATGAGCGGAGGTTGAATTTTTATCGAGGTGAAAGTATCGCTCAACAAACGTTTTCTACAGAATGGCATTATTTTTGCAATGCGTCGATTCTGATGCAACTTCACCGATTTGCGGTGAAATCAGCGATTCGCACTCCATTTCACACCCAAAATAATCACGTTGATTCCCGAGCCGATTCCCATTAGCGCCACGTTTTCGCCGGCTTGGATGCGTCCTTTCTCGATGCCGATTGCCGCCGCGGTGGGCAGGGCGACAGTGCCGGTGTTGCCGAGATATTCGAAGGTGCTGAAGTCGATGCGCGGATCGAGCCCCAGCATGTCGAACAACAGTTTTTGATGGGCCTTGCCGACTTGATGGCAAAACGTCTTCTGGACGTCTTCCCGCTTCCACTTCATCTCGTCGAGAAATAAGCGGAACGTTTCTTTGCCCAGCGCGATGCCTTCATGCATCAGCGTTTCGGAGTCGGTCCACATGAGCGGCTTCATGGCGGCGCCGGCCGTTTCGTCGCGGCCGCTATGGCAGAGTTTGCAGCCGTCGGTGTTCGTTCGCATGATGCCGCCCAGCAATCGATTGCCGGTGCGGCTTAGATCTTTATGGCAGAGCACGATGGCCGAACTGCCCGAGCCTATCGTTAGCGACGCCACCGAAAGCTTGATCTCGTTGCGCGAGAGCGAAAGATCGCCGTTGAGTTGGTGGATCGTGTTTTCGACGAGCGCGCGGCCGCTTTCGGTGCCGACGACGACGCCCGCGCGAATCTGGCCGAGCTCGATCATATTGGCAATCTGCACCGCGCCGTTGAGCAGTCCCAAACAAGCGTTCGAAAGGTCGTACACGGCGCACTCGCGCGGGAGTCCCAAGGCATGATGCACGCCGCATGCCGTGGCCGGTTCGAGAAAATCGCGGCAGACGGAGCCGTGCAGCAGCGCCCCGAAATGTTGCTTCCCGATGCCCGAAAGCGCGATCGCCTTTTCCGCCGAAAGAATGCTTTTTTCGCTGACGGTCACGCCCGGCGGCCAAAATCGCCGTTCGCGAATCCCGGTCATCAACTCCAACCGACCTTGCGGAAGCCGCAGACGGGTGTAGAGTGGTTCCAAACGGATTTCAATTTCTTCCGAGGTCACGATTTCCTCGGGTAAAGTGTAGGCGATCGATTCCAGGCAAACGTGTTGGTATCGCATGGAGGGGGAAGTGTTAAGTTGTTGGAAATAAAGGACTTATTATAGCCACGGATCGATGCCGGATGTTCCTCCGGAAAACTTATGGGCCGACTTTTTTGCGGCATTTTTTAGCGATCTCGGCGGATTTATCTTATGAAATCGATTTGCCGCTCATGTGGCAAACCACAACGCTAGCATTGCTATCAACACAACATCTTGTGGTGTAAGGATTTACGTGCCACAAAATAGACCGTTAACTTGCGTTGGGGTTAACGGTTATCTAAACTCTGCCGAAGCTTGCATTTCAATCGACGTTGACTCGTCGAAGTAAAGGAGTTCAAGGCCGTACGATAGGGACATCGCCCCGGCAAAAGTGCCCCCGAGAGGACACAGTCAACCGGTGGAAAAGGTCTGCCGATCGATGCACCAGGGACTGGTGCAAATGAACGGCTTCGTTGTGGTTTCACGGCGCCTTTTCATGCGTGCTTCATTTTCCAGTTTCGCCGTTTGATGAGAGTCGAAAAACGGCGATCCTTTTCAAGTTCTGCAAACTATTGCCGTGGCAAATCGTTATCGAGAGGAACGATTTGCTTTGGAGAAACCGTTTGCAGAAGGACGTGGAGGCGATGTTTCTTTAGGCCCGCTCCAGCTTCTACACCCAATTGGACAAGGATGTGTCCTGAAAGGAGTGTCTGATGGCTGCGAAACCTTTGATCGCTCTAAATGCCGAATACCGTTCCTCACGGAAGGATTCACCCGCAGTTTCTTACATTACCGCCGGATATTTTAATGCACTCATCAAGGCGGGAGCGACACCGATCATCATTCCTCCGCTGGTCGATGCCGAGGACATGGCCCGTGTGCTCGATCATCTCGATGGCGTGGTCCTGGTTGGCGGAGGGGATCTCGATCCGCGTCTCGACGGTTACATGGTTCATCCGTCGATGCGGCTGCTGGATGCCCGCCGCGAAACCTTCGACCGCAAGCTGATCAACCTCATCGCCATGCGGCGGATGCCGGTGCTGGGCATCGGCAGCGGCATGCAATTGTTGAACGTCTCCCAAGGAGGCACTCTGTTCTATCACATTCCGGAGGATCTCCCCAAGGCCCTGCCGCATCTCGACACGATGGATCCCAACCATCGCCATGCGCTCGTGGTCGAAATCGGCTCGCTCATGGAGCGCGTGTACGGCGAAGGCGAAATCCGCGTCAACAGCATGCACCACATGTCGATCGACGACGTGGCGCCGGGCTTCGCCGTGACCGCCCGCTGCCCCGACGGCGTCGTCGAGGCCATCGAAAGCACGCAAGACGATTGGTTCGCTTTCGGCACCCAATTCCATCCCGAAGGCGAATCGGCATCGGCCCTGGATTTGCGGATTTTCGAGGAATTCATCGCCGGAATTACCGGCGAAGCCATCGTGGAGATGCAAACCGCGGAAGCAGCGTGATTCGGGCACTTGGCAGAATAAAGTGCGTGCCAGAAAGTGGAAAAACGGGGAAAGGGGAAAGGGAAATCCCGCTCGGCAACAGAACCGAGCAACGTGCAAAAATGTTTTCCCCTTTTCCATTTTTATTCCTTTTGCATCACGCAATAAATTGTACTATCCAACTCGAACGTCCCGAAGCTTTGCACCTCGTGTCCCTGGATACTCCGTGTTGATATCTCAATCTTCCTGCGGCAAATCAAAGCCATTGAGGTGAAATGCCCCGAATATTTCGCTCGGAAACACCGCGAACCGACGACGGTCGCCGCTGGGTGATCGGCGTGCAGGTTTCGTCGAAGTGCGATCAGATCTCGGCGGTACTCGTGGGAGGTTTGGGTTTTGCCCACGAGATGCTGCTCGAAGTCGCCGGCGCCCTCTCCGCCGAAGTTCCCGGGGAAACCGCCGCGCTATTCTCAGGCTTGTCGGGCCTTTCGCCAAACTCGCCGCCGATCCTGTCCTTGGCCGCCGGCCGCAGTCATTTGGCCGATGTGCAATCCGCACTTGTCAATCAGTTGCTCACTTCACGGTGTTTCGACCACAGCCGAATTCTGGCGGTGGGCGTGCTTGACGCGGGCTTGTGGGACATCCGCAACGGCGAAACGCGGGGATACCTTGGCCTGTGCGATGCGGCGCCGTTTAGCCGAAGCGACCGGCATGAATATCCTCGATGCCTTTCCCGCCCGCGATCTCGCGCTGGGCGGCCAAGGCGGACCGGTGACGGCCGTGGCCGAATGGATTTTGCTGCGGTCGCAACTTCGGCATCGCGTGCTGATCGATTTGGGCCGCACCGTGCGGATGAGTTATCTGCCTGCCGCATCGGCCGATCGCGCGGAAACCAAGGTCCTCTCGTTCGAAATCGGCCCCGGCATGGCGCTCATCGACGCGCTTGCCGCACGGCTGTCGGGCGGAGAGCATGTGTTCGATCAGGGGGGGCATCTGGCAGTGCAGGGCAGATGCATACCGGAACTTCTCGAACACTGGCTCCGCGATCCGCACTTTGGAGTGCCCCCGCCTCGCTGGCACCCTCACGGGGTGCAAATCGAACGATTTTTGGGTGATGCCCTGCAATTTGCCGTAACGAAGAACTGGCCGATCCGCGATTTGCTTTGCACGGCAACTTGCCTGGTGGCCGAAATGACCGCACAAGCAATTCACCGCTGGACGCCGGAAGCTGCGCCGGTGGATGAAATACTGGTGACCGGCGGCGGACAACAGAACGGATTTTTACTCCGCGAATTGGCCCGGCACACACAACTCCCCCTCATCCGCCTTGCCGAACTGCAGCTTCCCGAACAGGGATTTCAAGCGGCATGCGCGGGCGTGCTCGCGCTGCTTTACATCGACCAAACACCCGCGAGTCAAACGGCGATCAGCAAGACGGCCACTCCCCGGTTCCTCGGCCGGCTGACCCCCGGCTCGCCGCAGAGTTGGAAGCGGCTGCTCGAAGCCTGCGCCGAATCCGGCCAGCGCATTCGCCCGCTGCGCAGCGCGATGTAAAAAAACATCCCTCACCCCCTGCCCGCGAGTGAGGGATGTATTGAAACCGATAGAGGACAGGTTTTTAGCCTGTCAGTTGAAGTAGGCACAGGTTTCCATCTATTGACGTAACAGATAAAAATCCGTTTTTGGGGTATCCAAGCCCGGCGCTTCCGCCTCTTGCATCAAACATGACGCGTAGCCTCGCATTTGCTAATCGATCTGTAATTTGTCCAATTCGGCAGAAATGGCATCGAGCGTCTTTTGGCGATTGCTGACGCTTGCGTCTCATTTGTAAATCGATGGAGGAATGCAGAATCGACGCGTCTTTCTGCAATTGTTTTAGATCTTCCTGGATAGCGTCTTGTTGGTTTTTCGCCACTGCGATGGCCGCCTCGAGCTTCTTGATTTTGTTTCTTTGGTATCAGCTGACCTTTCGCCTGATTTCCGCGCGGATTTGCTCGATATGTTCGGAATAGTTCTTTTTCAAGTTATCTAATATGGATTGATCCTTAAAGTCCAGAGCAATTTCCTCGATCGATGAGTTCTTTCCCGAGTTTCTTCAAGAAAACATCCCCAGCGGCTATGTCTGACACTCGATATCGGCAATCTCTCCTTTCTCCATCGTCCAACATCCCTTTCTGCGAAGTCAATTCAATCACCAACAGATAATTTCGAACTGGTTGCGGATGGACTCGCTTCGAAGAGTCGCAATTCATCGAAGAACATTTTCTTAATGATAGAGAGTTTTCGTCTCGGAAGTACTGAGATTTCGGCAATTCTTTTCAACTCGTCGGGAGTTTTTGATTTCCTCCGCCTTTTTCAATTTGAGTTTCTTCAATTCGTAAATGCGGTCCTGGCGTCTTTTTCTTTCCGCTTCGACAACCTCTTTAGGTAGGCATGGATCACGGCATTGACGAGCATGGCAAGTTCCTTCGGGCTTCCTCCCGAGAGACGGACTTGCATGATCTCGCTATTGCCGGGAAACGTGACATGCAAGTTTCTCGCCCAGCCAATCGAGCGGATTTTTCTGGTTCTTGATGATCGGAAGCTTGAAGATTTCCGATCTGCGTAAAGCGGCATTGAGCACAAGCCTATAAACAAGCATTAATTTTGCGTCTTTTTGAAGAGTTCAAACTCAAATTGAACAAATTGCGCGGAGGACGGAACCATCGTTGGCTCAGTTAATGCAATTCGCAGGAATGCCTAGGCTTTGTCCTTTTGCGAATTCGTTTCGTCTTCGGATATGAATGGTCACCACGCGGCGGCCATCATCCCCAAAACCGCCAAACCGCAAAGAAAAAACCTCAGGAGTTTTTTGCATGGGCATTTTACGGCCGCTCGTTCGGATGGATTTACACACTCCGCAGATTTATCGACCATGATCCCCTCCCGGGTTAAGAGATTTGCAATACAAGAAATCGCTCGATCGCAATCATACTGATACGTGAACGAGTGGTAGATGGTTTGCACAGTATTTATTATCCACCCTTTTATCGAACAAGGAGTGGGGAACCAAGTGAAAAGTGCCGGCAACAACCGCCACGCAAATGATGTTCGCATGCGAAGTACCATACAAAAACATCCCTCACCCCCTGCCCCATGCCCGCGAGTGAGGGATGCATCGAAGTAAGACGGGTTTCCAAGCTGTCGAGACAGATTGGAAATCTATCTTACGGATGTCTTATTCCGGCACTTCCGCCTTTTGCAGCACGCTTACGCGCGGAAGGGCAAGCGACTGCATTCGCAGTTTTTCGATTTCGTCGGTAATGGTGTCGAGCGATCTTTTCGCGACTGGCAATATCCGCACGCCTCATTTGCATGTCGGTGGAAGAAATGCCGATCCGGTCCGCTTCTTTTCGCAAGTGATTCACTGCCTCCTGAGTGACCTCTTGTTGCTTTCGTGCCATTTCGATTCGGGCCTCGAATTTCTTGATTTGTTTCTCGCATTCCGCAATTCTTTTCCTGCGGAGTTCGCTGCGTAACTCCTCAATCCGTTCGAAATACATCTTCTTTATGGCATCCCGAATGGCTTCATTCTTGGCGTCCGGGGCGATCTCTTGGCGGATGATCTCCTCGCCCAGCTTTTCCCAGAATAAATCTCGCCGCCAGAATTTCAGCTCGCACTCCAAATCCGTAATCTCCGCATTTTCCGCCGCATCCCGCAGCGCTTTTTCAGACGCCAACTCGATCATCATTCGATTCAATTCGAACTGGCCGCGAACTAATTCCGCTCGATATAGCACCAACTCGTCAAGCGTATTTTTTTCCCTGACGGTGAGAGTTTCCGTATCGGAAGTGCCGAGATTTTCGGCCATTTTCTTCAATACGACAATCGTGTTTTTCACTTCCTGTGATTTTTCGCTCTGGATTCTTTTTAATTCGCCGATCCGATCCTCGCGTCTTGCCCGTTCTGCACCAACGACTTCCGTCATGTAGGCATTGACCACGGCATTGACGAGCTTCTGCAAGCTCCTTTTGGCTTGCTCCCGAGAGACTGACTTGCATGATCTCGGCTTTGCCGGGAAACGTGACCTGCAGGTTTCTGCTCAGCCAATCGAGCGGGTTTTTCTGCTTTTTGATGACATCGAGCTCGCTGATTCCCGGTTGTTTCAAGGCGGCGCACAGCACCATCCTGCTCAAAAGAAGCTGCTTTTGCGTGTTTTTGAAGATGTCGAACTCAGCTTGACTGAAGGGAACCGCTTGCCCGCCGGGGGGCATTAATCCGCTGGAGGGAAGTGCAATTCGCAGATAGGCATTAGCGCTGACCTTTGCCGAACTCCAGTCGAAGGCGTCCGCTATTGTCGGT
This sequence comes from Pirellulales bacterium, assembly GCA_963713065.1. GTDB lineage: Bacteria > Planctomycetota > Planctomycetia > Pirellulales > Thermoguttaceae > JADLEL01. The sequence continues at coordinate 53,146 of CAVQKP010000007.1, forward strand.
CTCCCCGCAGCGGCAATCACCGCTAGGGCCGCCGAGCTGCAAAGCATGAATCTCGTAATTTTATTAATCCGCCTTTTTGCGCAGGTATGTGCAGATAGATTTTCACGTCCAACGGATTTGCCAAACATGATTCGTCCCCCTCGGATTAAGAAAAAGAATTACGAGAAAACGACCAGTCGAAATAACACACATTTCTGCATTATTCGTTCGATAATGCACCTACGAATGAGAACCTGAAATGGTTCACAATATTTTTCGGAACTTGTGAGAAATTACGACGGAGAAGGGATCTCATGCCTTTCGAACCGAGCACTGAAAACAATATTCGAGAGATGCCGGGACTGCTTCTTGTATTACAGTCTTTATTGCGGGTTTTTCGGGTGGGGCAAGCTGGATGCCCCCCCAAGAATTCGCGGATCATCAAGTATTTTTAGACCAACTCCCACCCTTTTCGCCTTTCTTGTTTGACCCAGCGACTGAGTTCGCGATGAATGGGGGACTGCATCTTTTCACCATCCCATTCGACGCGTTGGTTCAAGCCGGCACGGATCGCAAGGTGGCCGGTCAGCAGTCCTTCGGTGAAGGGGCCGGAAACATCGGCGAAGTTCGAGAAAGCCGGATGGCCCCCTTGCTTGCAGGCGCGGAAAAAATCCTGGAGGATTTCCCCGCTCGGTCGCGGCGTCGGCGGCGGGGGAACTTTGAACTGCCGGCAAAGCTCGAGGGGAACAAATGAATCGCTTGTTGCTGTACTTGGCATCGGGATTGGAGTGGATTATAATCGCTCCCGGAGACGAAATTGCGACAACATATCTCACTCCCCAACTTGAACAAAGTGCTGGCCGAACTCGATGCTTGAAACGTGCAGCTTCAATCCTTTACCTTCCTGGGAGAACCATCATGAACTTTTTGAAATTGTTTTCAATCGCGATCTTGCTTGCCGCTTTTTTGCCCCCGGCCGGCGTCGTCCGGGCGGATGGCGGCCAAGACGTCGGCCCGGCGAAAAAAATCCAGGTGCTCGTGCTCGTGGGCGGCCACGGTTTCCCGAAAAAGCCTTTCCACGAAATTTTCGCCGCCTTTCCCGACATGAAATGCACTTTCGTCGAAGAGAAGGTCGGCGGCGAAGCCTTCGAAAATATCGACCATTGGCCGTACGACGCCATCGTGCTTTACAACTACGAGAAAAAGCCCTCGGAAAAGGCAAGAGAAAACTTTTTGAAGCTGACGGACCGCGGGGTCGGATTGGTCATTTTGCACCACGGACTGCACGCCTATAAAAGCTGGCCGGAATATCAAAAGATCGCCGGCATCACCTCGTACGTCGCCGCAGCGAAAGACGACGTCGATTACACCATCCATATCGAGGATCCCTCGCACCCGATCGTCAAAGGGCTCGAAGATTTTGCGGTCAAGGATGAAACGTACAAGGGGGACAAGGCCGATCCCAAGGTCCACGTGATCCTCACCACCGACGAGCCGACCAACACCAAAGAGATCGCGTGGGTTCACACCTATCGCAAGTCGCCGGTGTGCTACCTGCAATTGGGCCACGGCACGAGCATCTATGGGCAAAAGGAATTCCGCACCGTGTTGGGCAACGCCATCCGCTGGTCGGCAGGCAAGTTGCCCGCGGAGGAAAAATAGAAGAATCTTCGGGTGCCATGCCCGCGCTTGTCGTGGGCATGCAGGAATTGTTTAAAAAATACACACCATGCCCACGACAAGCGTGGGCATGGCACCGGTCTTTTCGCATCAGCACTATCTAACGATCTCGCCGAGGAACTTCAAGCGGACCGTGCCCCCGAGGACTTCGCCGGTTTTCACGAGGCGGCCGGGACCGTAATGGTAGCCGCCGTGGTAAGTCCACGACATGCCGCCGTAGAAGTCGAGCACCTTGAGGTGGATTTCGTGCAATCCCACCGTTGCGCGGACGTGCTGCGTGCCGTCGGAAATTACCTCGACGCCCTGTCCGACTTTGTTCGTCAGGCTGGCGGTGTAGATGTTGCGCTTCGCGCTGCGGAAATCGTTGCATCCCAGCGGATGATCGTCCAAGGCATACGGCCGATTGCCGGGCGGAACCGTCTGCGCCACCGCCGGATGCGCTACGGCTTCGCCCTGCGGTCGGCCGATGTGGTCGGCGGGATAATAGTTGTAGTCCGCTTTGCGGTCCCAACGCAGTTTGTCGAAATCAAGCGGCAATTCGAAATCCAAACCGATCTCGCGGACCCACATTTCGGGACCGTGGTAGGTGAATTCGTAGCGGAATTCGGCGTCGCCCGCGTCGTCCATGCGAATCTCGAACCCGCCGCTGAAATCCTTGCCGTATTTGCCGTTCCAACGAAGGACGGCCTGGTTGCCCTCCACGTGGTGCTCATCACCGGTAAACTGCCAAACCGAATCGCCGGGCACGTCCTCGGGACCGAAAGCCCCCCCGAACTTTCCCCGCTGGCCCACGGGATATTCCAACGCGGGGGCCTTGCTTTTGAGGAGATGGAGTTTCGGACCGAGAGTCATCACGGTTTCGCGATTGGCCAGCGCACGGTAAAGCCCGCCGCTCGCCCGGTCGTAGGCCAACTCCACTTTCGGGCCTAAGAGGCGGACGGCTGTCGTCCCATCCAGATCGAGTGAATCGGACTGTTCGGCAATCCGCGCGGGCTTGCCGGAGTTGGGCAACTGCGGCAATTCGTGCGGCTTGAACGAGAATCGGAACGCATCGACCATTTTGCCGCGCTCGTCGTAAAATTCGAGCGTCAGCTTGTCGTCCGGCCGCGGCTGACGTTTGGTTTCGATTTTCAAGCTGCCTCTGCTTCGGGGCGGCGCTTGGGCGCGGACCTCGCCATGCTCGCCGCCCATCTCCCAGCGGCAAACGTACTGGTTCAGATCGATCATCTGGTTCCAATTTTCCAAAGAGATCTCGATGGGCTTGCCGGCCGCGGGCGGGACGAGCGGCTCGTTCGGGATCTGGATCGGCGAATAGACCTTTTTCGAGAGCCAGAATTCCGGACGCGGCCGCCGCCAGCCGTCCACCGTTCCCCACAGGACGTCGCCGACGATGCCCCGTTGCGGCAGTTTATAAATGGCGTCGCCATAACGAATCGGCGTACACCCGCGGCGCCAATAGCCGATGCCCTTGCCGGGCACGAGGAACGTGTCATCCACCCAGGCCCATTGGTTGGCGCCGACCTGGTTCTCGTTGGTATCGATCGCGCGCAGGATGTCCGCAATGCCCGTCACCCAGTAGTCGCGGACGCCGGGATCGAGATCCTCGAAAATCGCCATATCCTCCCAGCCGTGGAAGACGCCCAGCACTTCATCGAAAAAGACCGGCTTTTCCTCGTTTTTCGTTTCTCCGATCCGCCGCAGCGTGATCGGATGGTGATAGACGTTCAGGTCCAGCGTTTTGTTGTCCCAGGACGCGCTGCAAGTCCGCGTCGGGTCGAGCGACTTCACTTTATGAAAGGTCGTCACGAATGTCCGGCCGGGATAATTGCTTTCATTGCAGATCGACCAATCGACCACGCTGGGATGATTGCGGTCGCGTTCGATGAACTCCGAGAAAATGCCTTGATACATGGCCGCGTAGCGTGGATCGTCGTTATGATCTCCCCAGCACGCCGGCCCTTCGGCCTCGACGTAAAGGCCGTACGCGTCGGCGTCGTCCATCACCAGCGGATCGGCCGGCCCGATGTGGTTGCGGATCAGATTGAAATTCGCGTCCTTGATCAATTCGGTGTCTCGGTGAATGACCTCCGGCGTGATCGCGCGGCCCATCAGCGGGTGTGCGCTCAGCCGATTGACGCCGCGGTACTTCACCGGCTTGCCGTTGATCGTCAGCACGCGCCCCTGGACTTCAATTTCGCGGAAGCCGAATAGCTGCTCGATGGCGCTCGTTTTGCCGTCTGACGCGAGTTCCGCCGTCAACTTATAGAGCCGGGGCTGCTCGGCATTCCACGGCTGCGGCGATTTGACGGTGTTTCTCAAGTTGATCGTCTTGCGCAGTCCAAGGACCGAGCGGGATGGCCGCCGACGGCTTTTCCAATCGCACTTCCTTGCCTTGCGGATCGAACAAGCGAAGGTGGAGGGTGGAGGTGCTCGCGGCCGCGTGTTCGTTGACCACGTCAACCTCCACGTTGAGGTCGGCATCGCGATACTCTTTATCGAAATCGGTCGTGACGGCCAAATGCGAAATATTGACCGGTTCGACGGCAAAAACCGCGGCCTTCTGCCAGATTCCCGCCAGTTCGAAATAGGCATAAAGGCTCCCGTGGTCGATGTCGCTAGCCCGCGAACGGGCATCGACCAGCACGAGAATCTCATTGGGAGCGCCGGGCTTGGTGCTTTCGGTAATATCGAACTCGAATGGCGTGAAGCCGCCTTCGTGGCCGCCTATCCGCTGGCCATTGATCCAAACATGCGCGTGGCTGTAGATGGCGTCGGCACGGAACTTGATTCGCTTGCCGGTCCAATCGGCCGGGACCTCGAATTTTTTCCGATAAACCGCCTTTCCCGATTCCGCGGTGAAGCCTTCCATCGCCCAGTGAGCGGGCACTTTGATGGGACTCCAGGCGAGTCCTCCCGGATTTGCGGGGAAATCCTGCGGCGGATCGACGGCAAAATCCCACGTGCCCTGCAGTGACACTTTATGTTTTCGACTTTCCACGGAGAATGGCGTCAGCCGGGTGGAGATGCCTCCGCTCTCGAACTCTCGCTCCGCACGGTAATCGTCTCTTGCAACGGCAACTTCGATCTGCCCTGTTGTGCCGAAGGGGAACGGGACTTCGAAATCGCCGTTGGGTCCGGTCTTGGCCGTCTCTTTCCAGGAACCGCCGGGAGTCTTGCCGGTGACGGTCACTTCCGCATTGCTGATGACGATGCTGCCGTTAACCCGTGAAACCGTGCCCATGAGATGTCCGCGGAGATCGCCGGCGAGGACGATTTCCGGTTTCGCATAATCGGCGGCTAACTTGGCAGCCACGGCGGGATCGTTGTAAATTTCGACTTCATGAAATGCCGCGCCGGGACCATCGAAAACAAACCGCAGCGACTTCGTTTTCTCCGGCTTGAACGTCACGACCACATATTCCGGCATCCGCTCTTCCTTGGAACCGCTTCTCCCTACGGAAACCCAAGCGCCGTCGCGATTCACTTGCACGTCGAGCGATTGAATCCACGGTCCGGTGGCATAGAGGGCCACCGCCGAGATTTCCCGCGGTTTGTCCCAATCGAATTGCAACCATTCGCCGGTTTTCTTTTCCCGCGTAGCACTCCATTGCGTATCCATTCGGCTATCGTTGACGCCGGCAATGGGAAACTCCGGCCGCGAACTGCCTGCCGAAGCTTTTGCCTGGGCGCGATATTCCCCGGCTTCGGATCAGCCGCATACCCGGCCAGGGCCGACAGGCTGAAAAGGATCGCTGTTGACAACGTCAGGAAAGTCTTGGCAAACATGATTTTATCCTTTGGGGGCAGGTCGGAATTCACGGATTGCAAAATCACTCTGAGTGAAAAACCATTCGGAAATCACACGCGTCAAACCAGGGCAAGCAATTTTCGGCCTATGCAACCGGTTGCATTTTATTTTGGGCTACGGAAATGCAGTTGTCAAGGCTTTTCGCAAAAACATCGGTAGAGATTGCCCGCGAGGGTTCACAATCGACGAGATTAGCCGCACGGATGCCGGATGTTCTCCCGATCCGTGAGGATGGATTAGGGAATCTATGTGACTTCGAAAGTGCGAATCTTCCACGGATCGACACGGAAAGAAAGCTTGTTTTCGCGGCGCGCGACGTCGCCGATTTTGCGGCCGCGCAAATTGGTTTCCACGGCGCCCGCAACCGGCAAGCCGAGTTCCACGCCGGCATCGGCCGATTTTCCCTCCGTCTCGATCACGCGCAGTTCCATCCCCGGCCCCGTCTTCTTGCGGAACGCCGAAAGCATGACCGTCTCGGGCGCGACGCGAATGAAGCTTTTCGACGCGGGCAGATCGCCCGGCTGCGGTGCGCCGACGTGGCAAAGAATCGCTTGCGCAAATCCGGCGGCGGCGCGCAATCGATCGGCATTGTTCATCTCCGCGAGTCCGTGGGGCATCAACGCATGGCGGTATTCCGAGTAAAGCGGCCAGCCGTATTCGTTGGTGAAATACGATTCCCACTCGCGCATGATGAGATTGCCGACGATCCCTTCCTTATCGCGGGCGAACCATTGCGTGCCCGGATGCAAGATCAAGAGGCCCGCATCCTTGCCGATCAGATCGGCGAAGGTCAACGCATGGAAAGTCATCTTCTCCGTCGCCTCGACGGCCAGCGGATAGTCGCGGACCACCTTTTGGACTTCCAACGCCGGCTTGAAGGACAACCAATAAGCGGAGGAAGTCATGTCCAGCGGTCCCGTGCCGGCGAACAGCGGCGGCACTTGCGAAAACACCCGGCTGACGACCTCCACATACGGCCGGCCGGCCGAAAGCGTGACGCGGGTCTCGAAACTCAAATACTTCCAGCGGTGATGGGCGCGGACCGTGGCGAACATCGGCCCTTTGGCGTACCAATCCAATCGGCCTTGCGAAGTAGCGCTGTCATACTTGGCGGGCGGTTGGGGACGGCGGGAAAGGTTCGGATTCGGCGTTCCCTTGAAATGCGGGAAGGCCCCGCCCTTCTCGTCGATCATTTCGCGGCCCGACTTCTTGTGAACGAGGCTGGCCACCGCGCCCGTCTTCGGATCGAGCCGAACGCGAAGAAATTCATTCTCCATGATCAGCTTCGATTCATCGTAGGCGAGGTCGGTCTTGACCTCCGGTTGCGGTCCGGCGGCAGTTTCCAGGTAATACGTGTCGTAACCCGCCGAGGGGACTTTGGCCGCCGGGAAAGCCAATTCGGCCATGACGATGTTGCCTTGGCGGTCTTTTCACTTTTGACCACCTGTGAAGGCAGCACGCGGCCGGCGCCGTCCTTGACGACGATTGCTTGCGTCTTCTCGGGCAGGGGATAGATCCGGCCGGTCATTACCACGTCGGTTCGGTCCATGCCCAACGGATTGAAAACCGTGGCCGCGAGTTGTCCCTGTTTTTTCTCCCGCGAGTTGATCCGGTCTGCCAAGGTTTTCAGCGCGGCATCGAGCGAAGCCTGGCCTTGTTTCTGGGCGGAGTCGAGCAGGTTGTATCCGCATGCGCCCCAGGGGAAATTGTGGGTGTCTTCGATCCGCTCGAGCGGGGCCATCCTGTCGCCTTGCCAGCGCGAGTATTCGCAGAGGCCGACGTCGTGGCTTTGCGAAGCGCAGAGATCTTTCCACGCCTGCTCCAAGATTGCGGCCTGAGATTTCGCTCCGAGCAAGGCGGCCGCGGCGTCGAAAATTTCCGCCGCTAAAAGAAGCGATTCCACTTTCCGGTCGAGTATCCGCACCTGATCGCCGCCCAAACCCCACGTGAGCCATTTGTCGAAGGCGTCCATCGGCAGATAGATCGTCTCTTCCGGCTTGGCGCCGTACTTGTCCAGATACTCTTTCAGCGTCACGAATTCGACGGGATATTTTTCCGCCATCGATTTGAACCGCCGCAACGTTCCCCAGGCGACGGGATAAAGATCGGGCAGGGGATTTTCCAATTTCGTTCCCTGCTGCGACGCGGGATGCTCCGGATCCTCCCAGCCGAACTCTTCCCAGCCGAAGACCAGGGGCATGCCCAAGGCTTTTAATTTTTCGAACAGCGGTTCTGCCGTAAAATTTTTCGCATCGAGATGATAAGAAAGAGTGTTTTTCGGAACGCTGCGAATCGTCGTCCCGTCAACGCCCTTCCAGTCGATGACGTTGTATTCCTGGTAGGGAATGCCGGTCAAACCCCAGGTATCCAACTGGGCGAGACTGGCATACTTGAAATCGGCGCCCGCGGCAAGCTGCGGAACTTGCGGATGCGTGAATTCTTCTTCCTCGAGAAAGGTAGCCAGATCATAGTCCAGAGCCTTGCGGATCGCCTCATAACCGAGAACGATCTGGCGAATGTTCGACTCCCCGCCGATCGTCGTGCCCATCGGCTGGCCGTAGGTGCCCCCGATCAACTCCAATTTGCCCGCGGCCAGATAATCTTTCAAGCGGTTGGCCACTTCGGGGAATTTTTCGGCGATGAGCTCATACGCCTTGGCATCGAGATTGATGCATGTTTTTACGTGCGGCGCCAGATCGACGATTTCCATGGCGTCGGTCACCGCCAGAATGTTGGATTCGATTCCCGATTGCCACCCGATGCCGGTATAGCTCCAATGAGTGCATAGCGCCATGCAAAAACTATCTTTTTCCTCCTTCGCCCATGCTTTCGGAAGCGAACTTGCTCCGATGACAAGCACCCCCGTTCCCGTTGCCAAACCGGTTTTCAACAAATCTCTGCGGGAAATTAATTTTTTCATGAGCGGCGGCTCCTGTGAAATAAGAACAAAATTACGTTAGTAAATTCAACTAATCTTACATAATACAACACAATTAGATTATGGAATGTGATAATATCTCTTGTCAACCCCCGCATGATAGGGATTTCTAAACCTGCTGAAAGCCCAAAGGGGCGGTGCTCAGTTTTTCATAGATGGGCCCGCCGCGCTCGAGACGGCTGGAAAAGACGATTGCCTTCTCGACGGAAAATGCGCCGGCCGAAAATTCGGCGTGCTGACGCAAAAGCGAGCCTAACGGGGAGACGTTTTTCATGCTCTTGACGCGGCCGATCGTAAGATGCGCTTGATAGCGGCGTTCTTCGTCGCGGAAACCGAGGTCGGCCAGCATGAGCGCGATGTTATCGTGCAGATCGGCCATTCGTTCCGCGCCTTCCTTCGCGCCGAGCCAGATGGTGCGTGGCTTGCCGAGATTGGGAAACGCGCCCGCTCCGCGGATTTCCAAAGTGAACGGTTTCACTGCGGATGCTCCATGCTCCACCGCCTTGCAGACCTCGGCGATCTGGTTTTCCGGCACGTCGCCTAAAAATTGCAGCGTAAGATGCAGATTGTGCGGCTCGACCCATTTCACGTCCGCCCGGCTATCACGGAGCAAACCAATCAACTCCTCCGCTTTCGCCCGGACGGCGGCGCTGATTTCGACGGCGATAAAGGTGCGAATGGATTTCATAACGGCGGAAGGCGGAAGGGGGAAGGATGACGTATGAACGCATAATGAAACTACCAACTACCAATAACCAACGGATTTTTCCCTCCCCCCTCCCCCTTCCTCCTAAAAGCTCAACATTTTCTTATATTCCACCATTCTTCGATCGAGATCTTCGCGTTCGATCTGTCGCAATCGATCGAGGCTGAAATCTTCGACGGTAAAGCTGGCGACGAGTGTTCCGTAGGCCAGGGCTTCCTTCAATGTTTTGGGCTTAAGGTCGTTCTGCTCGGCGAGATAGCCCATCATGCCGCCGGCGAAACTGTCGCCCGCGCCGGTCGGATCGACGACCTTTTCCGTCGGGTAGGCGGGCAGGACGTACGTCTCGAACTCGCTGAAGAACATCGCACCGTGCTCGCCCTTCTTGATAACCACGAACCGGGGGCCCATCGCGCGGATCGCATGGCCTGCTTGGACGAGATTCTCGTTGCCTGTCAACAGTTTGGCTTCGCTGTCGTTGATCACCAGGCCGTCGATTTTTTTCAAAAGCTTCTGCAGATCGTCCAACTCGGTCTTGATATAAAAATCCATCGTGTCGGCCACGACCAGCGACGCCCCCGGGCATTGCTCCAGGACTTGCATCTGCAATTTCGGCGAGCCGTTCGCCAGGAACAAGTATTTGCAGCGGCGGTACGTCTCCGGCAGTTCCGGCTTGAAGTCGCCCAGCACGTTGAGCTCGAGTTCGAGCGTCTCGCGATCGTTCATATTGGACAAGTATTTTCCTTTCCAATAGAACGTCTTGCCGCCTTTGACGACTTGCAGACCAACGGTATCGATATTCCGCGACTTGAGCAAGGCGAGATGCTCCGGCGGAAAGTCCTCTCCCACCACGCCCGCTAGTCGGACGGGCGTAAAATAACTCGCCGCGTAAGAAAAATACGCCGCCGATCCGCCGAGGATGCGGTCGCGCTTCTGGGTGGGAGTTTCCACGCTGTCTAACGCAACGGAACCGACGACGACTAAGGGCATGTTGATTTCCTATGAGGTTGATGGATGATAAAAATGGCATGGACTGCCCCCCGATGCTCGCATATCGTGCGACAAAGATGCAAGATCGCTATCGATTCCGCGCCCTTTGTGCCTTCAGCACCCGATAGCAAAGCTATAGAGGTCACTTGGTATCCTATTCGTAAATCTTGCCCATATAGATGATTTCTGCACATCGCTTCCAAGGATTGTCAGGTTTCTGGTAAAACTCTAATCCATTTCGGGATGATGTGGCCCAAGCGGCCGCCGCTGCCAAAAAAGCCTCAATCGTTTCGTTTTCCCATCCATTTGCCCCAGGGCCGTATGGCGACGACGCACTCGCTCTTTCCTTAGTGACCTCATCTTCTCTATCGGTGGCAAGGGCCACGATGAAAGCAACGAAGGACACCTCGTCATACACAATTTCGAGTTTCGATTGAAGATCAGTGGCCATGTAAAATTATAGCTAACTTAGCGGGTAGTCCGTTAGCAGAGATATTGCATGGAATCCGCTTAAAATTCATTTACCGCAATGATTGCGGAACCATCGCTTTCGTGGCTTCCGCATAAAGCATATCAGGACAAAAATCAACCCCATTGGGCCAAAAGATGGTTTTTGCTTCGGGATCGACTTCCACCAAGCGGAAATAGTTTTCATCTTGCAAAGGCGCAAAAACTCCGCCGTGTCCGACAATCCATTTGCTTAGATCTACCATTGCACAAAGGCCATCGGTAAACGTTAATTCTACCGAATAATTTTCCAGTGGTTTGACTGACAAAATTCTAGGAAACATATCATCTCCTCCTCGAACTTCTATCGCACAAGGATTCTATTTTAAAGGCTCAATCTTTAATATCGGCTGGTCGGTATGCAATCGTTCCCAATCGTCCATCAAATCCCGCTCATGCTGCACGGCCCATTCAACTACTAACGACAGTGCTCTTGGCGGGATGTGTCCCGTAAGTAACGCAATGGGCGTGATGCCGATTTCCGCTTCCTCTCCTCCATAATACGCATGGAAATGAGGCGGGACATGGTCGTTGAAAAACATGCGGATGATGATCCCGAAAAAACGGCTGACTTCCGGCATTTATTGCCCCTTGATTGTGCCGTAGAGGTAGTGATCGAGATTGAGCGACAAGTCGGGAACGCCCGTGGGAGCGGCCAATTCGTAGATGCGATAGACTGGATCGGATGCACTTTCAGCGGCAGCCGGCGTTTCTGCTTCCACGTTAACCACGGTTCCCTCGGGAAGAGGAACGTGCCCTTCAAACACGACGACGCCGTTTTGGATTGAACCGCGATAGGTCATAAAATCACCTCCGAGTAATCAATTGTAACATGCGAGTCTCATGTTGACAATCATTGCCGTCAAGTATTGGAAAGAAAGGCGGTACGCTCCCCAGTTCAGCGAGGCGAAGCCTCGCGGACAGTGTGTTCCCAGGCGGAGCCTGGGAACAAGTTTTCGAGGGATGTTGTCGTTCCGCATTCCTATTCCCGCGCTTCAATCTTCGCCCAAGTATCCTTCAGCGTCACCGTGCGGTTGAAAATCGGCTTGCCGGGCTTCGAGTCTTTATCGACGGAAAAATAGCCAATCCGCTCGAACTGGAATTTGTCGTTCACCTTGGCCGTAAGCAAGCTCGGCTCGACCTTTGCCGCGGGAATGATCTCGAGCGAATTCGGATTCAAATTCACGCGATAATCTTGTCCATCGGGCACGTCGCCCGGGTCGGGCTTGGTGAAGAGATTGTCATACACCCGCACTTCCGTCATCGACCGCCTTGGCCGCCGATACCCAGTGGATCGTGCCTTTCACCTTCCGCCCGTCGGGCGTGTTGCCGCCGCGGGTCGCCGGGTCGTACGTGCAATGCACTTCGACGACTTCGCCGGTCTTCGGATCTTTCACGCAGCCGGTGCAAGTGACCAGATAGCCGTAGCGCAACCGCACTTCCTGGCCGGGTTTGAGGCGATAATACTTCTTCGGCGCTTCCTCGCGGAAATCGTCCTGCTCGATATAAAGCACCTTCGAGAACGGCACCTTCCGCGTGCCCGCCGCGGCGTCTTCGGGATTGTTGATCGCCTCCATCTCCTCGATTTGGCCCTCGGGATAGTTGTCGATCACGAGCTTCAGCGGTTTGAGCACGGCCATCACCCGCATCGCGCGCTTGTTCAAATCCTCGCGCAGGCAATGCTCCAAGAGCCCGATATCGACCACGCTATCGACCTTCGACACGCCGATCCGCCGGCAGAAATTCCGAATCGCCTCGGGCGTATACCCGCGGCGGCGCAGGCCGCAGATCGTCGGCATCCGCGGATCGTCCCAACCGGATACCTGCCCGTCGCGAACCAACTCCAACAGTCGCCGCTTGCTCATCACGGTGTATGTCAGATTGAGCCGGGCGAATTCGATCTGCCGCGGGGCGAAAATGCCCAGTTCCTGGACGTACCAATCGTAGAGCGGCCGATGGTTCTCGAACTCCAGCGTGCAAATGGAATGCGTGATGCGTTCGAGCGAGTCGGACTGTCCGTGCGTGAAATCGTACATCGGATAGATGCACCACTTGTCGCCCGTGCGATGATGTTCGGCGTGCAAAATGCGGTACATCACGGGATCGCGCATATTGAGGTTCGGCGAAGCCATGTCGATCTTCGCCCGCAGCGTCCGCGAGCCGTCGGGAAATTCGCCGGCTTTCATGCGTTCGAAGAGATCGAGATTTTCTTCGATCGGCCGGTCGCGGTACGGGCTGTTCTTGCCCGGCTCGGTGAGCGTGCCGCGGTACAGCCGCGTCTGCTCGGCACTCAGATCGCACACGTATGCCTTGCCGGCCTTGATGAGTTGAATCGCCCAATCGTAAATCTGCTCGAAGTAGTCGGAGGCGTAGAACAGCCGGTCTTCCCAATCGAAGCCCAGCCAGCGGACGTCCTCCATGATCGAATCGACGTACTCGACTTCTTCCTTGCAGGGGTTGGTGTCGTCGAACCGCAGGTTGCACAATCCGCCGTAATCCTGGGCGATGCCGAAATTCAAGCAGATCGACTTGGCGTGCCCGATGTGCAAGTATCCGTTCGGTTCCGGCGGAAACCGCGTATGCACCCGTCCCGCATGTTTCCCGGTGCGGTTGTCCTCGTTGATGATGTCGCGAATAAAATCGGTGGAGAGGGGTGTGTTTTCGGTGGACATATAATTAAATCCTCTTGTTTCTCGATATTATAAATTCTTTCACGCCCCTCGCAATAAACTCCGGTTCGGATCGTAATCGTTGTACTCATCCATCAAAGAAACATTCCGACCAACTTGCATGGCGGATTCCATTTGCGCCAGGTAAGTTTTAGCCAAATCATCATCTTCATGATAAAACATGGGAATAACATATTTTAACAAGAATGTCAATTTCTTGTTAATCGGGGCGAAATTATATGACTGCCCGAGCGGAGGGCGTGTATAAGCTCTTGAATTGCCGTTTCCAGTCGCTGAAAGGACCGCATGCCTGAATGTTCGCGAACAAGCCTCAGATCGGCTAACGCGGTCAATTCCGCTTGATCGCGTGTTGGTTTATATCCGGTTTGCATGATTTTTCGAAACCACCCCTTGGCATCTCTTGGAGCAATTTCTGGGTCGGGTGGGATCTTATCGACCGGCTTGAGAATTTCTTTGCGACCGTCACAAAAGGGGCAATTCACGAAAGAATTAGCGCAAGGGATCAACCAGGATTCAAACTCCATGCAAGCAAAGACAATGGCAGCAGAAAATATTTTACCGGCACCTTCTTTTGCTGCTGCGTCAGCCAGATGCCGTGCTGCCCGCATAGCACAGAAAGGTTTTTCGTCGACTTTGGCATTGCTATCGCCATCGAGTAGAAGGATACATCCGCCGAAGTTTTTCCGTTTTGCGGCAATCTTTAAATATCGCTGCCATTCTCCGAAGTCAGATTTACGGATTTTCGAGTATTCTCCGACACGCATCGGATTTGGATCGAGAAATACTGCTTCCGAAGCGGAATATTCTTGCAGCAAGCGTTTCACCAATATAGGCGCGGCTTCCACGTCGCCATCGCCTTCGACGAGCAGCACAAGTCGCTTCGGCCCCATTATTCCTGCCTCCGTGCGGGATCAACGGTCAACAACTCGCCTGCATGGAGAAGCTCTTCTTGCAGTGATTCTTTTTGTTCTTCGGCAAGAGGGCCGATTTGCGTTTCCAAATCGACAAGCTCGACAACTCGAATTTGATCGGCCGCAAAATGGTCGAGCAAAGCAGGGCTATGTGTTGTCAGCAAGACTTGGCCTCGTCCCGCTTCCGGGGCAGCTTTGAATTCATCGGCTAGCAGCGATAGCGCTCCCGGATAAATCCCATTTTCCGGCTCTTCAAATACCAATGCTTGCTTTGACGGCTTTTGATACAACGCCAATAAGTAGGCATAGAAACGGCGAAACCCATCTGATTCCTGATTAAGTTCCAAGGTCAAAGTTTTTTCACGAAAACGATGGCCAACAAGTGCTTTTTGTGGACTTTGCAGAGAATCCAATTCCACACTAGAAAGCGTCGGATTGATTCGCTGGAGTGAGGCGACAATTGCCTTTCTGGCGATGATGTTCTGGAGATCACGGGAGATATCTCTGATTATTTCGAGATAGTTACCTCCATCACAAGCAAGACCTGATATATGATTTTGTTGTGATCTAGATTTCAAAACATCGTAAGGAAAAGTATAAACTCCAATTGCTTCAGTAAGAGCGGTATGAGCTATGACCGCTTCCTCGATTCCGGTAAGGCGTCCTAAAGCGATTGGCCCTGCTTGTGGTATTACCGTTAATGCAGGTTCGGTTTCCCATCGGAAAGATTGGCCAAAGGAAGGTTGATTATTTTGCGATTGTCTGAAAACCGTTTTATTTCCGAATTCTAGCGATTCTAATATTGGTGGATGTGCGATATGCTGACCAAAAATGATCCTGTAAAAAAATTGGTTATCATATCCTGGAACAACGAACTCTAAATAAAATTCTGTTGGTTCATTCGGATTCGTCGCACACTGATAATTTGGATACAAATGCATCACTTGTTGAGGATTCATTGCTAACAAATCCTGCAAAAAACGAATTGCAGAGGCAAAGTTTGTTTTTCCTGTACCGCTTTTTCCGATGAACACAGTGACAGGCGAAAGCTCGACTGTCACGTCTCGAAGACTTTTGAAATTCTTTATTTGAATCTTAGAAATCATCATACAACCCCGAAAAAATTGGAGTATTTAAAGGTATTATCAAGTAAGGAATTCTTAACAGTTTTGATAACTTATTGTAACACTCAATTCAATATTTTACACCCTCATCATGCGTAATGTCCGCTCAATCCTCGCCAAACACGCCGCTTTTCCAAGGATTGCCAGCGTGTCGAATAGACCGAGACCGATGGATTTGCCGGTGACGGCGACGCGGAGCGCGTGGATGATTTGGCTCGTTTTGATATTTTCCGCCGCCGTGAAATCGTGCATCAGCTTTTCGAGCGCGGGCACGTCGAACGGATCGAAAGTGGCGAGCTTTTCGCGGAACTTTTTCAGGAGTTCCGGGCCGTCGCCTTGGCGGAGATGCTTTTCGAGGGCCTTTTCGTCATAAGGGAAACCGTCGTCGGGCAAGAAGAATTCGTCGAACGAGAGAATGTCGCCCGCGATTTTGATGCGGTCGCCCGCCGCCAGGAGCACGGCCTGAATGCGCTCTCTAGACAGGTTGGTGAAACCGGCTTTTCAACGAACGGTGTTGCCATGTCCAGCTTCTTCGGCTGCGGGAGCAGTTGGAAATGGCGGTCTTGAAAAGCCAATAGTTTTTGGCAGTCGAAACTCGCCGGCGATTTGCCCACGCGCTCGAGCGAAAAATTCTCGATCAGATCTTGAACGCTAAAATGCTCCGTCTTGTCGTCCAGCGACCAGCCCAGAAGCGCGAGGTAGTTGACGATCGCCTCGGGCAGGAAACCCACGGTCTCGTAGAAATCGACGATCACCGGATTGAACGCGTCAGCCTCCGTCGGGTGGCCGATCCGCGCGGCGATCTTCCGTCCGCGTTCGACCAGATCGGCGAAATCCTTGTTCTTGAGATACTTGTCGAGTTTCCGTTTGCTGAGCTTCGTCTTGCTGCCCGGCTCGGCCACGAACGGCAGATGGGCGTACTGCGGCAGTTTTAAGTCCAGTGATTGGATGATGAACACCTGCCGCGGCGTGTTTGAAAGATGCTCCTCGGCGCGAATCACATGCGTGATCTCGAAATCCTCGTCATCGACGACGTTCGCCAGATGATAGAGGCACGTGCCGTCGGCGCGCTGAATGACGTGATCCTGCTCCCGCGCCCAATCGAATTGTACTTCGCCGCGTATCAGGTCGTTCAATACTAAAACACCCTCGCGGGGCATCTTCAAACGAACCACCCCCTGCCGGCCTTCCGTCTCGAAGCGGCGGCAATCGCCCGGCGTTTCGGCCATGAAGCGGCGGCTATAGACGAACGAGCGTTTCTCGGCCTGCGCCGCCTCGCGCTCCGCCTGAATTTCGGCGGTCGTGGCGTAATCGCGGTAAGCATGCCCGGAGGCCAGAAGCTTATCGACCGCGGCCTGATAGCGCTCGGCCCGCTTCGATTGATAGTATGGCGCGTGCGGCCCCCCGACCTCGGGCCCTTCGTCCCAATCGATGCCCAGCCAGTGCAGTCCATGAAGGATCGGCGCCAACGCCTCTTCGACGTTCCGCTCTTGATCGGTATCGTCGATGCGGAGAACGAACTGGCCCTTATTCCTCCGCGCGAAAAGCCAGCAGAACAACGCCGTGCGGACGCCGCCAATGTGGAGATAACCGGTGGGACTGGGTGCAAATCGGGTGCGAATCATTGTATTAGGTCTTGGATTCTGACAACCGCACTCGTTCCCACGCCGGAGCGTGGGAAAAAGTTGGGTTTACCATTTACTTTGTTTCTTCTCCCTTTCCGCGCGCTCGCGGAGCAATCGGGCCTTGAGGGCTTTTCGCTCTTGCTTGGTAAGTTTGCGATTGGTCGGATTGGGTGGATCGTCGTCAGCGGAAGAGGAATTTGCGGCGGCAGGCGCGAAGACGGGGGAAGCGGCGGATGCCGTGCGGCGCAGCGTCGGCTGCGGCGTCCCTTGCGGCGAATCGACGCGCCGCCAGAGCCCCCCCTTCGAATCCACCGCTTCCGGCTCCATTGTGTTCACGGCGGCTTTTTTTAGGGTGATTTTTTTCGGCTTGGCGGCCTTTATCTCGCGCAGCGGCAGCAATCCTTCGAAATCCAGCATGACGTATCGCGCTTGCAGGATCATCGCCATAAGCAGCATGAGATGGCCGAGCATGATCGCGCCGCCATGCAGCATGATCCTGTCGATGGCCAAGCTGCCCGGCAAGACTTCCAAACCCGTCAAAAGGGCAATGAGGTAGCCGGCCGCGGCCAATGCGAGAGCCGCGATCGCCAGCCGGGAGGGCCACATGTCGAGGACCAGCCGCGATCCCAGCGCGGCGAAGACGACGGTGTAGGGAATGATCCACCAAAGCACGCCGCCTTTCCATAAAGGGGCGCCGGTGAGATGGACGAGAACCTGCTGCAGCGTGCGGTTCAATCCCACGGAGACGTCCATGGCGAAAAGAAACCAACACAAGGCCGCCCAAAGCCACACGCGGTAATGGCCTTGATAATCATCGTTCCGCTGCCGGCGAATGGCGTAGATCAAAAGCGACGCTCCCGTGGCGGCCAGCAAGAACAGGCTCGAAAACCACTGGGCGAGGCTGCCCGCTGCCGTCAAGTTCAGAGCCGCCAGCGTCCCTTGCGGATAACGCGACGCGGTGGTGCCGGCCCAATAGTGCAGGCCGATCAAACCGGCGATCAGTCCCAGTCCCGCGAACCAAACCGCCCCCACGCCCGGCAAACGCCGGGGAATCAGATCGATCAGCCGTTTTTGTTCTTCCATGAACGCAGCATCTCCATAATGCGGGGGTGGAGGATTTGCCGAAGGGGTTGAAAAAATCGCGTCATCCTGCCACCCCTGAGCTTCTTCCATCAACAACCGGCGGCGCCGGTCGTCGCGAAGTCCTGCTCGTTGAAATTGGCGGGATGTTCCAAGGGACACGTTAGCCACCTAACACGTAAGACGGGTTCAGCCCGCCAAGAAATTACGAACAAATTTTTTTCTATCGGACGAAGCCGCCTCGACCTATCATAAGGGGAAATCGACAAGCACCCAAGCAGGGAGGATGGATAAAATATCCGGGCAGTCCCTGTATGTGTTGCCGACAAAGACTTTAACGTCTCTTCCTCAGTTTCGGCTGGAGACCTGAAATATATAGAATCGATCGAGTATGAGTAGCTGATTTTTCCAATATTCCCTATATTATGTCGATTAACCATTTTTTCAAATCATACGTGTCACCATAATATATGTCATACCTGAAAATTTGAAAAAAATGTCCCGGGATGATGCTGAGGACCTTGCGCAGGGACCCGAATTCCCTCCTTACGCCTGATGGCAACTTGGGGAAAGAATATACTGTTGCTATCTTCAATTATTCCCTTTTATGCACCACATCGCTCAACAACTCGAAAATGTGCAGCGAATTTTGCTGATTGGTGTAGGGGGGTTGAGCTTTGACGTGCTCCAATGTTTTGTCGAGCAGGGAGTGATGCCGAATGTGGGGCGAATTCTACCATTGTTGGCCTGGGCGAAATTGCGGCAACCGTTTTTTTCCAGCCCGATTGCTTCCTGGGCGACTTTGGAAACCGGCCGCGAAAGCAGTTGGCATGGCGTGCTCGATGATTTTATTTTAGATCATCCGCGGCAGCGGCTTGCAATATCGCTGCCCCAAACGGACGGTTCGCAAAATCTCGCTAAGCGTATATCACAATGCTGCAAAATCGAACCGCAGGAGATCCGTGAAATCTCGGACGCGGGAAACTCGGCCTTGGCGATTGCTTTTCCCGCCAAACCGTCCGATCGGCATGAACTGGAATGCGGCCTTGCCCGCACGAACCAAATCCTCGAAAAATGCTTTGCACAGGTGCGTGCGGAATATGTTTCGGGCAAGCAGCGGCTGATTGTGCTGAACCTGACGGTATTCGATTCGCTTTTTCTACGGCTTTGGGATCTGTTGGGAATCGCCAAGAGGTCGGGAGGGAGAAGAAATTGGATTGCCGAAACGCAAAATGTATTCCGCACGCTGGATGAACAACTGGGAACGCTTTTCGAAATCGCCGCAAGAGACCATTCGGCAATTATGCTTATCAGTCCTTATGGGTTCGTGCCTTTCCGAGAGAAGATTGTTTTGAACGAACTGCTGCGTCGAAAAAGATTGTTGCACGTGGCCGAGGGCCGAACTCGATTTCGCTACGAATGTTTGCGGTTTTTAAGAAAACATAAAAAGCGTCTCGGCTTCGGTATCAGCGCAGGAACATCGATTGGATGGATTATTGCCGGTCGATTGGCGTCGCACGCGGGCGTTGAGCCTGCACGGCGAGAATGCGGCCTTCGTCTATCTCAACACGCCCGAACGATTTGGCGGCGGACCGCTGAAAACGCTTGCTCAACAAGAAGAGGCCGCTGCCGAAGTGCTCGCCGCGCTCCAGGAAGCCCGGCATCCCATTAGCGGCGAGCGATTGTTTGAAGAGGCGTTTTCGACGGTCGAGCGTCTCGCAATCGATCCGTTGGAAAAGCATTGGCCGGAAGTCATTGGCATCCCCGCGGCGGGCTTCCAAATTCGCCAGCGGTTGGACCGCGCGCGGCAGTTGGTTCGGCCCGACCCTTCACTCACCGGTGCAAGAACAGGGGAGGGTTTCCTGTGTTGGCAAAGTCCCGGGATAGCGGCAGGCGATTATGGCGCTCTCGACTTGAGCGAAGCAATGAGGACGACGTATAATTGAAGGTAAAAGCCCGCATGCCGCTTTAGCAATTGCTGCAAACAACAGCCATATATCAACAACGATCACTGATCGCGGCTTAACAATTTCATGCTACACCATGCCCGCACACTTCAACCAATACGGCATTTCGTTTCAATATCCGGAGAATTGGACCCTCGATGAAGAGGAACTGGAAGATCTGCCGGAAGAGCATCACGCGGTGACGGTTTACAGTCCGGGCGGGGCGTTTTGGACGGTGACGGTTCATCCCCGAAATTCCGATCCCAAAAAGCTGGCTTCCGCCGCGGTCAAAGCCATGAAAGAGGAATATGAGGGCGTGGAAGTCGAAGACGCCGAAGATTCTTTCTTGAATTGCGATTTGATCGGCTACGATTTCAATTTCATCTATCTCGACCTGATAAATACTGCCCAAATCCGGGCGATTAGCTGCCCAAACGCCACCTATACCATTTTCTGCCAAGCTGAAGATCGGGAATTCGAGGCGGTCCAAAAAGTTTTTCAAGCAATGACCTTCAGCCTGCTGCAAGGAATGAAATAACTGATGTTCAGTCCCGAAGGGACGGCAGTTGTTTTAGTCCCGAAGGGACGGCAGTTGTTTTAGTCCCGAAGGGACGGCTGTTGTTTCAGTCCCGAAGGGACGGCAGTTGTTTCAGTCCCGAAGGGACGGCAGTTGTTTTAGTCCCGAAGGGACGGCTGTTGTTTCAGTCCCGAAGGGACGGCAGTTGGTAGCCAGGGGCGTAAGCCCCTGGAAAACGGCCACAAACCCCAACTGAGCCCCAACGGGGCGACAGTAGAGTCCCGAAGGGACGACAGTAGAATAGAATCTCTCGCTACTGCCACCCCGCTGGGGTTTGTTGGGAATGGCAAACGTTTTCCAGGGGCTAGCGTCGTAAGGCTACCAACTGACGTCTCCACGCCGAATCGAAAACCCCTGCCTCCTGCGGCGAAGCCTTGCATCCCTCCCGTAAAAATTAGTAAAATCGGCGGGAAGGTAAATGACAATGCCCGGCGACCAACCTCCCATCCCGAAACCCAAACTCCGCTGGTTCCAACCAACGCCGGGTAAATTGCTCACGGCCTTGCTTTTGGTCGAAGCGGTGTTGCTGTTGTCCAAGCCCTGGTTTCCCAAAGGTTGGGCGGTCTTGATCGCCATCGCGACTGTCGCCGTTTTTCTCCTCGTCATGCTTCTTTGGCTCGCTTCCGCCCTCCTCTTTCGACGTCAGTTTCAATTTTCCATTCGGTCGATGTTCGTGTTGACGGTGGCTGTTGCGGTGCCGTGTAGTTGGCTGATGACGGAAATAAAATGGGCGAGGGAGCAGCAGGACGCTGTGGATAAATTAGGGGGTAATGTAGGATATGATTATGAGAGTAAAATCCCCTTTAATTCTAGAGCAATAGCAATACCACCCGGTCCATCTTGGCTGCGAGATGTGCTGGGAGATGATTTCTTTATCAATGTGGATTATCTTGGCCTTGATGATACCGAGATTACCGATGCCGAGATCGAGCATTTGAAATATCTACCTCAACTTATCAATCTCTCACTGACCCAAACCAAAATCACAGACATCGGTCTGGTGCAGTTGGAAAATCTGAATCAACTCGAATATTTATGGCTCTCCAGCACAGAAATTACGGATGCCGGATTAAAGCATCTCAAGGGACTGAATAGTCTGCAAAAAATCGATTTGGGTTGGACAAAAATCACGGATGCCGGGCTGAAGCATCTCAAGGGGATGAATAATCTCAAAATCCTTGACCTTTGTTGTACTAAAATCACGGATGTTGGATTGGAACAGCTTGGAGAGATGAAGCAACTCGAAAGCCTTTATCTTACGAAAACCTCGATCACGGATGCTGGACTGAAACAGCTTGGCGGATTGAAACTACTGCAGACGCTTTACCTTGATGAAACTTCGATCACAGATGCGGGGGTAGAGCAACTCAAGAGTCTAAGCCAGCTTCAAGAACTTTCTCTTGATGAAACAAAAATCACAGACGCCGGGTTGAAACATCTGCAAGGATTGAAGCGACTCCAATTCATTGCCATCCGAAAGACGCACATTTCCGACGCAGGAGTCGAGGCATTGAGAAAGGTATTGCCTGACGTGCAAATCAGACGCTAAGGATAAACATAGTGCCCGCCCCAGTGCTACTGGTGAAAGTTCTCCATTTTAAAGAATTTTCTGTTTGCCGCGGGCATCTTCCCCGTGCCGAGCGATTTGCCAGACGGGGCGATGCTGCAATTCGGAGAAGGTCGATTTTCATCTTTGAAAAAATATTTTTTTCCTAACTCCGCCGCCCTCTTGGCGTTAGAAGAAAAGAAATAGAATTTTCTTGAAAATGAGCCGCCACTTCGACTACGCTATGATTAGTCGCGAAGTAGTATTCTTATGATCCCGTATATACTTTGTTCTTATATAGCAAACGCCCACGGGCATGTGGAGTCGGATGACGCGCAAAATAGAGTGAATATCGCCTTCCTCATGCCTGCGGCAACGTGGATAGAGCACCCAAACTATCAAATATCGTTTGCCGAGCCACCGAATGGGCCAGGATGTCGCGAGTGCGTTTTTGAAAAAACTTGATTTTCAGCCCGTAAAAGACCCAATCAGAAAAATTCGGCCCAAAAAACAGCGTAAACCTCGAGAAAACGAGATGCCGCCTTTCAGAAAACCAAGAAAAGGGGCGTTTCTTTCGAGTTACACCGGCGGGAAAAATTCCGTACGTTTGCGGAAACATCGCAAAAACCAGTATTTTGTGATACCGATAAACTGTCGGAAAAACCTGCATAATCGGTCCAGTAGAGGGGATTTTTCGGGCAGCTCTGTCGATATCGCGAAAAAAATGTTAAACTTTTAGGATGCCCTAGTTTGGGCAGCTTTTCCCAATTGGGCTTTTTCCAAGATGAGAGAAGTTTAACGAATTTACGCTTTTCCGGTTGGATGGCATCCCTGAGGAGATTCCGATGAGACGATTGCTGCTTGTAGGCTGTATGGCTTGGGCGATTTGTTTGGGAGCGCCGCTCCTGCGGACGAGGGCTGACGACGTCAAGCCCGCCACGGATCAAACCCAAAAAGACCAGACCAAAGATCAAGACAAGGACAAGTCGAAAGATCAAGCGAAAAACCAGGAGAAGTCGGCGGCGGACAAGGCCACTCTGGTTGATAAGATTTTGGGTGTGATCGAAGGCGAGAAGCCGGCCGACGGTTCGCAAAATCCGGCGGAGGCCGCCAAGCCCAACGCAGTGGAAAAGGAAAAATCCAAAACCGAGAAGCCTCAGGAAACGAAAAGGAAGCCAAGAAGGAAGTCAAGAAAACGAACCTCGTTCGCTTTACGCTCAGCGGCGAATATCCCGAAGAGAAAGGCGGCGCCGGCTTGATGGCCGAGCTTGGCTCGCTGGGCGAAGAGTCAGCGAATCTTTACGAAATCATCGAACGCCTGGACACCGCCGCCAAGGACAAGGACGTGGTCGCCGTCTGGCTCCGGTTCGACGGGTTTCAACCCAGCGGCGGCAATATCAACGAGTTCCGCGCGGCTGTCGAACGCATCCGCAAGGCAGGCAAGCCGGTCTTTGCCGAACTGCTCGACGGGGCCGACTCGGGCGTGTACCAGGTCGCCATCGCTTGCGACAAAATCTACATGCCCGAGGGAACGGAAATCGAAATCCTCGGTCCCCGGGTGATCCGGCAGCATTACAAGGGCTTGCTCGACAAGCTGGGAATGCAGTTCGACGTGCTGCGGATGGGCCGCTGCAAGGGCGCGTACGAGCCTTTCACCCACGAGAAGATGAGCGCGGAGGTTCGCGAGAATTATCAATCGCTGGTCGATGACCGTTACGAGCAGCTCGTCGAGACGATCGCCGCGGGCCGGCATCTCGAAGCGGCGAAGGTGAAGGAGTTGATCGACCGCGGCATTTTCACGCCCGACGCCGCCTTGAAGGCCGGCTTGGTCGATTACGTAGTCTATGCCTCGCGGATGGAAGACGAGTTGAAGACCGCGCTCAAGGCCGACGAGAACCTGAAAATCGTGAGTAATTACAAGAAGAAGAAAAAGGAGGAAATCTCCAGCATTTTCGATCTGATGAAGCTCTTCGCGGGCGGCGAGAAATCCAAAAAAGCCACCGGCAAGAAGAAGATCGCGCTGGTTTACGAGACCGGCGAAATCACGACCGGCACAAGCAACGCCGGCGGCTTGCTTTCCGGCAAGTCGCAGGGCTCGACGACGATCGCCAAACTGCTCCGCAAAGTGGCCGACGACGCCGACGTAAAAGCCGTCGTCGTGCGAATCGACGGGCCGGGCGGCTCGGCCACGGCCAGCGATTTGATCTGGCAGGAAACCATGCGGCTGAAGGAAAAGAAACCGGTCGTCAGCAGCATGAGCAGCGTGGCGGCGAGCGGCACGTACTACACCGCCGTGGCGGGCACGAAAATCTTCGCCGAGCCGGGCACGATCACCGGCTCGATCGGCGTGATCGGCGGCAAACTCGTGACCGAAACGCTGATGAAAAAGCTGGGCATCAATACCGAGTTCATCGGCCGCGGCAAGATGAGCGGCATGGAACTGGACCGGCCGTTCACGCCCGACGAACGCAAGGTGCTCCTCGAAATGGTCGAAGACACTTACCGCGAATTCAAGTCGAAGGTGGCAAAGTGCCGCGGGATGACATTCGAGAAGGTTTCCGAACTGGCCGAAGGCCGCGTCTATACCGCCCGGCAGGCGCTCAAGCTCGGGCTGATCGACGAGATCGGCACGCTGGCCGACGCCATCGCCGCGGCCAAGCAGGCGGCGGGCCTCAAGGCCGACGAGGAGGTCGAGATCGTGCAGTATCCCGAGGAGAAATCGATTTTCGAAATCTTGGGCGGGAACCGCGACGACGACGAATCGATGACGGCTTTTGCCGCTCGGTTGGCCGGGGTGCCCGTTAAAACGCTTAAGAACCTGCAAATCCCCGGTTTCTTCTTCCACCCTGAAACTTCCGCCAAGCCGCACCTCTACTACTGGTCCGCGGTGCCGACGCTGAAGTAAACTTCCGCCCCACCTTGAACTTTACCGAATTTTATTCGCGCTTCGCGGCGGCTTTTTCCAGCGCGGCGCACAACTCGCGGCGAACCGCCTCGAAGGCAATCGGATCGCGCTGGTAATCGGTCGAACTCCGGGCGATCCTGGCGATATAGCCACGGGTCGCTTCCGCTCCCAGCAGCCGGTCGGCGAGCGTCAGGCAATCGAAGTCTTCGAGGCTGTCGCGGAGCACTTCCAGCCGCAGCGAACCCACAGGCCCGTCGATGCCGACTTTGTTGCCGGGATACAGCAGTGAGCCGTCGCCGTAATAGCCCGTGCCGAGTGTGTCCATGTTTTGCCACGGATCGCCGAGCTTCTTCGGCCAGCAGGTCGTGTCCCAATAGAGCAAGCCGTCGATCCCTTCCCGCTTCTGCTGCCATAGCAGCGTGCGGTGAGCCATCGCGTTCTGGTCGATCTGCAAGTTATTGTACGGTTCGCGGGGATTGTTGCAGACGTACCACCAAATCGTTTCGCCGGCGTACTTGCGGCTTTTGAGGAACTTTCTGAAGTTCGGTTCCGAGTCGAGATAATTGAGATGCGGGCACCAAATGTCGAGCCTTCCCAACATCAGATCGCAAGCGTGCAGCGTCTTGTCGAAATCCGGATTGGCGTAAAATGGCGAGACGATCCGGTAACGCGGTTCGATCTTTCGCAGCCGGTCCGTTACGGTGACGAAGGCGTCGTAAGCCGCCTTGTTGACCGGTTCGTCCACGACGTAAAAAAAGCCTTTGGAAAACCATCCCCCCTCGAGCAGCCGCCCAACAATCGCCTTGAGTTCCTCGTCGCTTTTCGCGTCGTAGGGAATCTGATAGGCCGTCATCCGCGGATCTTCCAAATACTTGACGGCCTCCGCGGACATCAAATCGACCGGAAGCGGATAAGAAGACAGCCGGTGATCGAGCAGATACTCGTAGTATTTCCTGGAAAGCGCGACCGCCTCGGGCGATTTCGGCGCAAGGCCGTGATAATCGGCGATCAAATCGTAACTGTTGCCGAACGCCGTGGCGCTGGAAGGCGTCTCCGGCAACGCAAAATTCCAGACCGTGACGCTCAAGGGAAATTCCTTCGCCCAGGAACCGGCCTTGACGTTCACCGTCCCACGATATGTCCCCGCGGCCGCATCCTTCGGCACGCGAACCGAGATCCAGACGGGCTGCGCTTGGCTGGGCTGAAGATTGAAAGCGCCGTTTAGCGGCGGCAAGGGATCGGGATAGGGAATCTTTTCCTTCTTGACGGGGATATAGTCCACCTTGAAAAGCGCCGGGTGGAGGCTGCCGTTTCCGCTCGCTGCCCGCAGCGATGACGCTGCCACGGTCACCCCCTCGATCGATTGATCTGAAACGAGAACCAGTTGGCAGGCTTCGACTTCATTTTTCGCCGCTGCAAGCTCCCACGATTGAGGCGCGACGCCGGGTTTGGCATCACACCACCATGACGATACCAAGATATCATACGCCGTAGGCTTGGGAAAGAACTCGAACAAGGCCAGGATCATGCAAAATCATGGAAATCCGCTCGGCCTGAATTGCCCATACATAAAATTCCAACGCGAGATTTTTTTCTTGCAGACCAATAGTGGGGCTACTGTACAGACAACGCTCAGCCGTGTCTAATGAAAATAAGATTTTGCTTCGACTTTCCCCGCCAAATTCGTTCCCTCCCCCATTATCATCCTCATGTTGTAAGGAGACCGAGATGCGCTACTGCACGATTCGATGGTGTTGCTCTCTGGTGGCGTTGTTTTTCCTCGCGGCGGCTGCCTCCGCCCAGGAAAACTTGAGTTACGTCGATCTGGTCAACCGCATGATCGACCTGGAGCATCTATCCGTATTGCCTGCCCCCGGCGAAACCTGCAAGCAGTGGTCGAGCTATGACCGCGCGAGCAAATACGACGAAGCGAGCGGCAAATATATCCATTGGGACGCCAATGGCGACGGCAACGGCATCATTCGCCGGAAAAACGGCAAGCAAGTGATGGCGGAGATGGAAGGGCCGGGTTGCATCTGGCGGATTTGGTCGGCGCGGGCACAGAAAGGTCACGTGAAGATTTATCTTGATGGCAGCGAAACGCCGACCGTCGATTTGCCCTTCGAGAACTATTTCTCCGGCGATACCGCCCCCTTCAATTACTCGCGACTCTCTTACGACCTCAACAAACAAGGTTGCAGCGGCCAGAACTTGTATTTCCCCATCCCCTACCAGAAATCGTGCAAGATCGTCGCCGACAGGGGCTGGGGGGCGTATTTCCAATTCGACTACGTGACTTATCCCGCGGGCACGAAGCTGCCGACTTTCAACACCAATCTGAGCGCGGAAGCCAAGGAAGCTTTGGCCAAAGTGAATGCCTACTTCGAAGAAAAGCTCGGCACCGATCCCGCCGGCCCCCGTAAAGATGAGGAAACACTCGAAGGTGACGTGACGATCCCCGCCGGAGCGGCAACGGAATCCTTGCGGATCGAAGGCGCCCGGGCGATCACCGCCATTCGCGGCAAGCTCACCTCGCCCTACAAAGACCGCGAAGATCAAATGGCGGCCATGCGGCAGTTGACGCTCGAAATCCGCTTCGATGGCCAGCAAGAGCCGGCGGTCTGCTGCCCCTTGGGCGATTTCTTCGGGACCGCGCCGGGCGAAAACTATTATAAATCCTTCCCCCTGGGAATGACCAAGGACGGATATTACTGCCTCTGGTACATGCCTTTCGGAAAAGCGCCGAACTGCGGATCGTCAATGACGGCGACTCGGACCGCACCTTCACCTACGAAGTCGTTCATGCTCCGCTGGCGAAGCCGATGGACGAACTCGGATATTTCCACTGCAAGTGGCACCGCGATACCGTCGAATTGCCGAAGGACCGCTGGCCCGACTGGATGCTGCTCAAAACCGAGGGCCGCGGCCGGTTCGTCGGCGTGAATCTGCATGTCTGGAATCCGCGGGGCGGCTGGTGGGGCGAAGGCGATGAAAAATTCTTCGTGGACGGCGAAAAATTCCCCTCCACCTTCGGCACCGGCTCGGAAGACTATTTCGGCTACGCCTGGTGCCACCCGGGACTCTTCCAACAAGCGTTTCATGGCCAGTCGATGACCGAAAACAACGCCGGGCATCAATCGGTCCATCGCTGGGAAATACTCGAAAACATTCCCTTCCAAAAATCCTTCGAGGGAATCCTCGAAAAGTATTATCCCAATAAAAAGCCCACGCTCTACGCCTGTACGGTGCGCTGGTATCTCGCCGCGGGCGGCGTCGATCCCTACGGCCCGGTTCCCGTCGCCGAGCGATGGGGATATTGCGTCCGGCCCGCCGCCGTCGAAGGCGGATTGAAGGTCTTGCGCGTCACCGCCGGCGTCGCGCAGACCCAAGACATGGAAGGATGGTCCGACGGCAAATGGGATAACAACGACCAACTCTGGTGGACGAATGCCAAGCCGGGCGCCAAACTCGACATTGCACTGCCCGTCAAAGAGGCCGGAAAATATCGCGTCAGCGTGGTCCTGACCAAGGCTCACGATTACGGCATCGTCCAGTTCTACGTCAACGGCAAGAAAGCCGGCGAACCGGTCGATCTTTACGACGAGAAGGTCACGAACACCGCGCCGATTCCGCTGGGAACCTTCGAGCTTCCCGCCGGTGAACAAAAATTGACCGTGAAGATCACCGGCGCAACGAAAAGGCCGCCAAGTCCTATCTATTCGGCATCGATACCGTCGAATTGAAAAAAGTCGCGAACGATTGATCCATCGAAATGGAATCTTCGAGCAGGCGGCGGAAACTCTGCCGCCTGTCTTATTTCTTGCCAATTCACTCGTTCCCACGCTCCGGCGTCGGCGAATCGCGAATCGAATTCTCAAACGTGTGGGGCGTAAATCCCCGCTTTTTCTGCAAAAACTCAATAATTGCTCTCCTCTCGAAAAAGGCTATTATTTCTTATGCTTTGCGCGAGCTATATTTAGCTCCAATAACGCCTTTCCATCCCCATCCTCCTCGAGGACTCCCGTCATGAGCCAGCCGCTTACCGTTTCGCCCGGCGAGAGAATATGCTTGAAAGATTTCGACGCGTCCTACAGCGGCGGAATCAAGAACAAAAAAAACACCCAGGCCGAGTTGGATGAAAACATCGAGGTCCTCGCCGACT
The DNA here is from genome assembly GCA_963713065.1 of Pirellulales bacterium. Classification (GTDB taxonomy): domain Bacteria; phylum Planctomycetota; class Planctomycetia; order Pirellulales; family Thermoguttaceae; genus JADLEL01. The sequence goes on from CAVQKP010000007.1 coordinate 82,317, forward strand.
TGGGCTACCGGCTCTACGCCGAGAACCGCCGCGCGCTATTGCTGGTCCTGCAAGGCATGGACACCTCCGGCAAGGACGGCACGATCCGCCACGCGATGAAGGGCTTCAATCCGCAGAGCTGCCAGGTTACGTCGTTCAAGCAGCCCGGCATTGTGGAGTTGGATCACGATTTCTTGTGGCGCATCGTGAGGATGATGCCGAGCAAGGGGAACATCGGCATCTTCAATCGCTCGCATTATGAAGACGTGCTGATCGTGCGCGTGCATAATCTCGTTCCCAAGCCGGAATGGCGCACGCGCTACGAGCGGATCAACCTCTTCGAGAAGATGGCGTACCAGGGCGGCACGACGATGGTGAAAGTTTTCCTGCACATCAGCAAGGAGGAGCAGCGAAAACGCCTGCAATCGCGGTTGGACGACCCGCAGAAGCACTGGAAGTTCAGCAAGGCCGATCTGGCCGAGCGGGAGTTTTGGACCGACTACCAAAAGGCCTACGACGAGGCGCTCACCCGCTGCAACACGGAATACGCCCCGTGGTACATCGTCCCCGCCGACAAAAAGTGGTATCGGAACCTCGTGGTGAGCCGGATCTTGCGGCAAACGCTGGAAAAAATGAATCCCCAATATCCCGCCGAAGAAGAAGGATTGGAAGGGCTGGTGGTGAAGTGAAGCTTTACAAGCCGCCGGTTTTCCTGTTCAATAAGCAGTGATGACATTGCGCAGGGAATGATCGGACTGCTTATCGGCTCCGCAATGCATCGCCAACCAACGAGGACTTTTCCATGAAATCTCCAAACGGTTCTGCGGAATCGCGGCTTTACCTGGGCGTGGACATCGGCGGCACGAAAATGCAGGCTTCGCTGGTCCGCGAGTCGGGTGAAATCCTCTGCCGTGAAAAAATCGCCACGCCCCGCACCGGCGGACCCGAACAAGTCGTCCCCGCCATCGAAAAGGTGATTGCGGAGACCATCAAAAAAGGCGGCGTTAAAACCGACGAACTGGCAGCCATCGGCATCGCCGTGCCGGGTGTGGTCGATCCCGACCGCGGATTGGTGGTCGTCGCCCCCAATATGCAATTGACGGGCGTTTCGTTCGGCGCGCATTTGAAGGCCCGCTTCAAAACCCCCATCGCCCTGGGCAACGACGGCAACTTCGGCGCACTCGGCGAATGCTGGCTCGGCTCCGCGAGGAAAGCCGAAAGCGCGCTCTACATCTGCGTCGGCACCGGCATCGGCAGCGGATTGGTGATGAAGGGCAAGCTCTGGCGCGGCGACCGCGAGTCGGCCGGCGAAATCGGCCACCTCGTCATGCAAATCGACGGACCGAAATGCGGCTGCGGCAGCCACGGGTGCCTCGAAGCGCTGGCCAGCCGGACGGCCATCGAACGCGACATCCGCCAGAGCGCGGCCGCCGGCCGGACAAGCGCTATCTCCGAACTCGCCGGCGGCGACTTGAGCGTGATCCGCAGCGGAGCAATCCGCAAGGCGCTCGAAATGCAGGATGAACTCGTCACCGAAATCGTCCGCCACGCGTCGCAAGTGCTCGGCTACGCCTGCCTCAACGTCCGCCACCTGATCGATCCCGAGGCGATCGTCCTCGGCGGCGGCGTCATCGAGGCGTGCAGCGATTTCATCGTGCCGATCATCGAAAACATCGTCGGCCAAGACCCCCTGGCGGGCGCCCGCGACGGCGGCAAGATTCTGCTCTCCGCCCTGGGTGACGACGCCGTGGCGATGGGCGCCGTGGCCGCGGCCCGCAGCCTTGTCGGCCGCAACCCCTTCAAAAAGCGTTTCCTTGTGAAGCCGACCTATCCCGAAATCACCCGCTATGTGCCCGGCGAAATCACGATCGGCCGGAAGACGTACGATCGCGATATTTACATCCAAGTCAACGGCAAGGTGAAAAAACGCAAACGGCGCGAAGAAGGCGATGAAAGCGGCTCGCCGCACGTGATCGGACCGAAAGAATTGGAAAAAGTTTGCCGCGGCGGACCCGGCGTGCTTTTCATCGGCACCGGCAAAAACGCCGCAGTCGAACTCACCGACGATGCGCAGCGGTTCCTGGCCCATCGCTCGATCAAACTTGACATAGCCCCCACCGGCAAGGCCGTAGAAAACTACAACAAGTCAAAAGCCCGCAAAGCGATTCTCGCCCACGTGACCTGCTAAAGTGACCTGATTACGGCCGCACGCAGATCGCCAACGACATCGCATACACGGCCACGCCCATCGAAATCATCAATGTGGGAATGAAAAATACCATCGGACGATACTCCTTTATCGTTTTCCTGCCGCAACTTGAATGCCAAACATTCGCCGCAGCGGCACTCCTCCTTGTAACTTATTGATAATGGAGCAGTTCGGCCGATTTTGGTCAAGCCGAGTTTTTTCTCATTGCCATTTTAAGTCGAAGTTCGTGTAAAAATTACCTTTTCGCATCCATCGCGCAAAAAAACAGGCCGCCCGATGCATCGAGCGGACCTGGTTAAAAAGGAAAGATATCACGCGCTGCCGAGGCATCCTGCCTTCGGTCGATTCCGCAAGATTGGCAGGACGGAACAAGCAAAGCGAAGTTCCGCCCATCTGCTCGTTCCCAGGCTCCGCCTGAGAGCACACTGTTCGGGAGGCTCCGCCTCCCTCTGGAGGAATGGTGGAACTGCGTTTTGCATGTCCCACTCCGCAATTTATTTCCACGGTCCGCGGACGTAATACACGCCGAATTGATCGGTGTCGCTGGGCCATGCCGGCGTGGGCCGGAAATTCCCGCGGTCGTAAATCCCGGTGCCCGGGTAATTCCGCCCGAATTGATGCTCGATCGGCACCACCCGGCTGCTCCCCACGCCCCAACTGTACTTGATCTGATTCTCCGCGCGCGGCGGCACGACCAACGCCACGGGCATGTTCCACGCCGAATCGTAATACATGCCGTGCCAGGGATAGGTCTGCGCCTGGTTGTGCGCACGGCGCCCCTTGAGCGAGCCGAAGCCGGCCGCCTGTGCCGAAGCGTTAACCGCAAGCGACAACGCGAGCGCGGCGATCGTGATTGCGAGGATATGTTTCATCGAAAAATTTCCTTGTTTTTGGGGAAAAACGGCTTAAATCCCACTCTGCCCGTTGCCCACTTGGCATTCCGCACACCATACACTACTCTCTACCGCCAATGCACTCTCGTTCTGGTTGCGGGCGCATCGGGGTGTTTCGTCACATACGTGCGATGATGCTTGTAGAGAAATTCGTGCGGCATCAACGGCGGGTAGGTGATGTAGGTGTGTCCGGTCAACGGCGGCACCGGTCGCGGGCAAAGATACAATTCCGCGCCCGACTAGCCCCGGCTCGGGCGATACATAATAGTTGTAGAACAAATCTTTCGGGCCATAATAAGGTATCTCCGCCCGGACTTGCGTCAGCAGAGCGCTCCCCCACCGCGGCAATGCACAAAATCGATAATACGAATGGCAACATTTTACGCGCCATGCTTGAGGCTCCTTTTTCGATAGTTCTTTATGCACGGTGCCATGCCCGCGCTTGTCGTGGGCATGTTGCCGGGTTTCCGTTCTCCATCATGCCCGCAACAAGCGTGGGCAGAGCACCGATTGAGTCTTTACGGAGGGAACGGCTGTGGGGCTGTCCGGATTTTTGTGGCAGGAAGCCAAAAAAATGGGACTGTCCCCTTTAGCGCCTCCCGATTTCTTTCCCCTTTCTCGGCTTGCACCGGACTTAGGGATAAATCTTTATATGCCGGACGGAACAATCGGAACTTCTATGCCGAAAACAGCGATAAACCCATGTGGGCGGATGGACGTATAATCGGTATAATCGGTCTTTTTACGCGGAAGACAGGTTTTTAAAATACCACCCGGTGGACGGGTTTTCAGCCTGTCATTCAACCCTCGTTCCCATGCTCCGGCGTGGGAACGCAATTCCCCGACGCTCCGCGTCGAGAAGTGTGTGTCTGTGTGAAATCTCTCATACCGGGGACGAAGGCGCGTCCTTCACTTGCGTTACACGGAGCTTTGAAACAAGTAAAATTACATCAAATCAACTTAAAAATTCATCCGAGGGAGCATAAGAGTGTCATTGGAAGCTGTCAAAGGAATGCAAACCACCACATCGGGTAATGGCGATTCCCCTGCCGGAGCAAATGGCAATGGATCTCCCATCATCCTCCGCCAGAAACGCCGCGCCACCGCCCAATCGATGGCCGCCAGCCAGCGCGATATCTCCGTCAGCGAGTTTTTCGCCAAGAACCGGCATCTTTTAGGTTTCGACAGCCCCCGCCGGGCGCTTCTGACAACCGTCAAGGAGGCCGTCGATAACGCCCTCGACGCTTGTGAAGAAGCCGGCATCGTCCCCGAAATCTGGGTCCATCTCAAGCGGACCGGCTCTGATCGCTTCAGCGTCGGCGTGCAGGATAACGGCCCCGGCATCCTTAAAAAGACCATCCCGCTCATCTTCGGCAAGCTGCTTTATGGCTCGAAGTTCCACCGCATGCGAATGAGCCGCGGCCAGCAGGGCATCGGCATCAGCGCCGCCGGCATGTACGGCCTTTTGACCACGGGCAAGCCGGTCAAGATCATGTCGAAAATCTCCCGCAAGGACCCGGCCCACTACTACGAAATCGCAATCGACACCAAACGCAACCTGCCCGAAATCCTCAACGGCAAGGGCGAAGGCGTCGAAGTCCCGCCCGGCGAGGCCGGCCAGCGGGCGATCGAAAAACACGAAATCGAATGGGAGGATCTCGACCACGGCACCCGCGTCACCATCGAACTCGAAGGCAAACACGTCCGCGGCCGCGGCAGCGTCGATGAATACCTCGAACAGACGGCCATCGCCAATCCGCACGTCTCGATCCATTATAAGGACCCGGACGACGTCGAGACCGAATACGCCCGCGTGTCGGAACAACTCCCGCCTGAGCCGAAGGAAATTCTCCCCCATCCCTACGGCGTGGAACTCGGCCGGCTGGTGGCGATGCTCAAGGACACCAAGGCCGGCACGCTTTCGCAGTTCCTCTGCGAGTCGTTCTCCCGCGTCTCGTCCGGCGTGGCGCGAAAGATTTGCGAACACGCCAAGCTCAAATCTCGGGCGAGGCCGAAGAACATCGGACGGACCGAGGCCGATTCGCTTTACAAGGCCATCCAGGAAACGAAAATCCCCGCTCCCGCGACCGATTGCATCGCGCCCATCGGCGAAGAGCTGATCATCAAGGGATTGCATCAGATCGTGCCCGGCGAGTTCTATGCCGCCGCCACGCGGCCGCCGTCGGTCTATCGCGGCAATCCGTTCGTGATCGAAGTCGGCCTGGCCTACGGCGGCGCGCCGGTCTCGCATAAAGTCTCCCGCGAGGCGCTCGCCGAACTCCTCGAAGAGAGCGACGCCCGCACGCTCCGCCAGTTCCTCATCACCACGTTCACCGGCCTGGGCGCCGACGGCGCCGACAAAATTCTCGGCGAGTCGGGCCTGAAAACCCGCGTTTCGCCGGGCAACTTGAAGCCCGGCGAAATGGCCAAACTGCACGAGGCCCTGCAAACCATCAACGTCAGCGAAGGCCAGTCGATGAACATCCTCCGCTATGCCAACCGCGTGCCGCTGCAATTCCAGGCCGGTGCGTGCGCCATCACGCAGACCGTGATGCAAACCAACTGGCGCAGCTACGGCCTCTCGCAAAGCCGCGGGTCGCTCCCCGCCGGCCCCGTCACGATCATGGTCCACATGGCCAGCGTCTGGGTGCCGTTCACCAGCGAATCGAAAGAAGCGGTTGCCTCCTACGCGGAAATCCAGAAGGAAATCCGCCTGGCGATCCAAGCCGTCGGCCGCAAGCTCGGCATGTTCCTCCGCCGCCGGCTGAAAGTAAGACATGAAGGCGAGCGCCGCACGCTCTTCCTCCGCTACGTGGGCGAAGTCGCCACGGCGGTCGCCAAGATCAACGGCGGCAACCGCGAGGCGATCTACGAAAACCTCCTCGCCCTCGCCAAAAAACGCACCACCGAAGCCGACACCCAGCTCGACGACCGCGGCAAAAAAGTCGAAGACCTCGATTACGGCGGCAGCGTGCTAATCATCCCGCGGCAGGAAACACCCCCGGCAGTAGGAACGGCCAGTTGACGAGGAAAATGGATTTGGATTTCGAGCCGATGGATCCCGGAGCAAAACAGAATGGGGCTGCACGAACTTAGCGAGGCATCGCGAACGATTCCAGAAGCCATCGCCGAAAGGCGATCGTTCGATCTTCTTCTCGTATGCCCCGGGCGATTCGCCAGCGCGAGATAACAAACGTTCATGTATTCCATTTGGAGATCTTTTCCTCCAACCGACGCCGCACGTCCTAGACCCCATACAGCATCCCGAACTTCCCGCGCAAATGCCGCATCAGCGGCTCGTGCGAAAGCGGCTGACCGGTGACGCGTTGGACTAGTTCGGCGGCGGTGTACGCGCTGGCCGTGGCGGTGGATGTTTTCGCGAAGCCACGCGAGGAGCGGTTGGAATTCGCCGCGCGCGAACATCGCGTCGAGATCGCCCAGGTCTTTTCGGGCTTGCTCGAAATACTGCGCGGCGTAGAGATTGCCGAGCGAATAGGTCGGGAAATAGCCGATCAGGCCCGCGCTCCAATGCACATCCTGCAAAACGCCGTCGGCATCGGTCGGAGAACTGACGCCGAGATATTTTCGATATTTCTCGTGCCAAGCCTCCGGCGCATCGGCCGCCGAAAGCTTGCCGTCGAGCAAGTCCTGCTCCAGCTCGAAGCGGATGAGAATATGCAGGTTATAGGTCGCCTCGTCGGCCTCGATGCGGATCAGCGACGGCCGCACGTTGTTCACGGCGAAATAAAAATCTTCGAGCGAAACATCGTTCAAGACTTGAGGGAACTGCTTTTGGGCTTCGGGATAGAAGTGCTTCCAGAAGCTCAGGCTGCGTCCGACCAGATTCTCCCACATCCGCGATTGCGATTCGTGAACGCCCAGCGAAATCGCTTCGCCGGTGGGCAGGCCGTATTTTTCGGGCGGCAAACCCTGCTCGTACATCCCGTGGCCCGACTCGTGCAACGTGCCGAAAAACGCGGCCGGGAAATAGTCCTCGTGATAGCGCGTGGTGATGCGGCAATCGCGCGGGCCGAGCGTCGTGCAGAACGGGTGCGCCGTCACATCCACGCGGCCGGCGCTGAAATCGAACCCGATCGCCGTCGCCGCCTGCTTGCCGAACGCCTCCTGGCGATCGACGGGGAACGATCGCTTGAAGATCTCGCCGTTGGGCCGCCGCGATGAAGCGCCGATGGCCGCCACCAGCGGCACAAGCTGCTCGCGCAAATCGGCCAACACGCGGCGAACGTTGGCGGTCAGCTCATCCGGCTCGAAATCGTCGAGCAAAGCGTCATAGGGACAATCGGCGTAACCCAAGGCTTCGGCCTGCTCCTTTTCAGTGCGACGGTTTTCTCCAAAAGCGGCCGGAACATCGCAAAATCATTCTGCTTTCGCGCTTCCTGCCAAGTATGCTGGCCGAGCACCGCCGTCCGTGCAAGCTCCTCGACCAGGCGTTGCGGCAGCTTGACCTTTTTATCCCGTTGACGTTTGAGCCGGCGAATGACCACGGCCGCATCGCTTGCCGGATCGTCGATCAGCGGACTTTCGGCCAGCGCGGCCAGCGATTCGCCGAATTTCGGATCGACCCAGCGCTCGTGCATCATGCCGGCAAGACAGGTGCATTCCTCGGCTCGATAGTCGCCGCCTGCTGCAGGGAGGTAAACACGTTCATCCCATTCCAAAAGCGCGGAGATCGAAAGGAGCATCGCCGTGCGCCGGGCGTGATTGCAGACATCGTCGAAAAGCTGTGCGGAATTTTGGGACATGATGATTGAGCGGTAAGAGATTGGAATGAGTGGGTTCTGCCCACAGGGGTTCAAGGACTCGATTCTATTCTAAATGTACAGGGAGTGTTCACAATCCCGCCGAAATCGGGGGAAATTGATTTTTTTACTCTTCTGGGCACACCAACACGCAAATGCCTATCACAAAACCTATTAAATAACTTCCGAAAACTCCTTTGGCTAGCCATTCTATCATCATTTCCAAGAAATTTTACTCGAAAGGCCTCCGGGCCTCTTGAAATCAAAAAACATCCTGGTATCCTGGCGACACCGACGGAAAAGTTTGTGTACACCCCCCATTTTGTTAAACCCTGGTATTCCAAGGTTGAAACAAAGGGTGATCGGCGTGGCAGAAAAGAAGTCAGCCTCGGCTTCCTTTTTGTCGCGGGAGTGGAACGGAAGTCCCTCCTCCCTGCCACAAACCCCCACCTATCAGCGGCTTCCAACGTCCGGAACTCGCCGCTGTTTCCATAGATCGAGGATTGACACCCCCCAGGGATCGGGAAACAAACTCGGCTGATTTTTTGTTTGATTCCCTGCGCGGAGTGCAATTTCCCATCCATTTTTTACCCCAGCTATATCCACGGGGATCGGAAACGATCCTCAACCACACCTCTCCCAACGGATATCCGATCATGTTAACAACTTTAACCCTTTGCGTTAGCTTATTACTCCCCCTGGCTGAAACGGAAAAGACTACGGAAACAAGCCAGCCCTCTCCGGATGTCAAAGTAAAAGTAGAAAAGACGATTCCGGCAGATAAATCAGCGGAAAAATCAGCCGCAAAGTCAGAAAACAAGGCATCCTCCGAAAAGACAGCGGAGAAAATACCCGAGACCAAGAAAAAGGAAGATAAGGAGTTGCTTCCTATCGAAGCGAATATAATCTCTTATACCAACAACGAGCGGGCGAAATACGGCCTGCCCCCTCTCGTAGTCGATAAGCAACTCATGAAAACCGCCCGGGAGCATTGCTCCTGGATGACATGGAACCGTATTTTCCAACACACGCGGCGACCCGTGGCCGAGAATATCGCCATGGGCCAGCCCAGCAGCCGAGAGGTCGTCCGCTCGTGGATGAATTCCTCCGGCCATCGGGCCAATATCTTGAATCCGAACCACCATCATATCGGCGTGGGCGCTTATCGCACCGAAGGCGGCACAATCTACTGGGTGCAACAGTTTTCCCGCTGAGGCCAAATAAAAAACCCTCCATCAGTTCCGGTGAACGCCACCGGAACCGACGGGGGGTACGCGCCTGTCGGAGGTTCTCCTCAATTCGATCTTCTGCCCCAAACCCAGCCAAGCCGAAAATACGGAGTCGCTTCCTGTACCTTGCAGCCAATCGCAATTGGCTGTCAGGGCTTCGGATTAGCTGACTCCGTATTTCGGCTCTAATACGGTTCTGCTCGAGACAAGGCACTCGTCCGATAAAACCATGCACGACCAATCGTGGCAAACTCCGGATGATCCCGAAAAATCGCAAAAAGTCAGGTGAATAGCGGCACAAACTGAAAAGCATTTCCGTCTAATGTAAATATAGCTTAAAAAAATCGCATGACGGTGGAATCTGGAATTTTTTCTCGGAAAAGCTTATTCTGGGAGGTATTCGGAGTAGGAGAGACTGAGGTTGGGCGCCATGCCCACGCTTTCGTGGATATGAAGGGCGTGTTAAAAATCCACATACCCACGACAAACGCAGGCATGGCGCCGAGCGAAGCAAGAAAATCAAAAATTTCGAGGTTCCTCTTCATGCGGATCGGCATCATGAGCGACACCCACGGCGATATCTGGGCCGCCCGCGACGCGATGCGCATCTTCGAAGACCATCGGGTGCATGTCGTGTTGCATTGCGGCGATGTCGGCGCCGGAGTGATGCACGAGCTGCGCGGCATGACTTCGCATTTCGTCCGCGGAAATACCGACAGCGCAGAAGGCTTGCTACAAGCCCTTAGCGGCGATTCGCAGACTTATCACGGCGCTTTGGGCGAATTGGAGTTTGCGGGCCGGAAAATCGCCCTCTTGCACGGCGACGATCAAAGAATGCTCCGCGACTTGATTTCCAGCCAGAAATGGGACTTGATCTGCTACGGCCACACGCACAAAGCGACATGGTCCTTTTGCGGGCGGACGCTGGTCGTCAACCCCGGCGCACTGCACCGCACCTCCGAACCCAGCGTGGCCATCGTCAAAGTGCGGGAGATGAGCGTGGAAGTGGTGAGATTGTGAAAATTATTTCATCCCGCGAGCCGCGTGATGCGGTTGAAGGGAATGGTTGCGGGCGTTTTGTCCGGCCGGTAGCGGAACTGCATCATGTAAGCGTCTTCGGGCGAGTCGGCGTAAAAATTCTTCAGCACCGAAACCGCCCGAAAGCCGTTCTCGCGGAAGAATATTTGCGCGGCGAGATTCGTCTCGCGCACCTCGAGCACGATCCGGCTGCGGCGCTGCGAGGATAGTTTGCCGGTCAATTTAGCAAGCATCTGGCTGCCCACTCCGCGGCGTTGATAGCCGCACGCGACGGCAAAATTCAACACGTGGATCCGCGTTTTATGAAGTTCATAAATCATGAACCCCACCACGCGGTCCTCGTGCTCGGCGACCATGCCGATGCAATTTCGCTGCCGCAGGCTGCGTATGAAATCTTCTTCCAACCATGCAAACTCGAAATTTTCGCCCTCGATGGCGAGCACCTCGGGCATGTCGCGGCGAATCATCCAACGAATGTGGACGCGAACCTCTAGCTTCTGCTCGGATTGCATGACGGCCTCCTTCCTTGTCGGCCTATCACGTGTCGAAGAGAACGTGATTTTCACCTATTCCCGGGGCGTTCCGTCGCGCCCGACGTCCTTCGAATCCAAGGCTTCCTTATCCTCGAAGGGGCGTTCTTTTCCACGGGGCATATAGAGTAACAAACCCCAAAAAAATCTCCAATACGAAATCGGAGAAAGGCAAAGCGGATTTACGCGGATATCTTCCGCGGATATCTCCACGACCATCCCCAACTTGCCGCGCTTACCAGGATGATTGCCAAGCCCAGCCAACTTGGCGAAAGCCACAGCCAGCAAACCAACCCAAAGGCGACACTTGCTACAGAGCCTAATGATGCGAAGGTCGTCAGCTTTTCCCAATATTTTTTCCGAATTCCCCAGCTTACCAGGGCCAGAAATGCCAAAATTCCGCATGCAAACCAAAAACGCTCGAAAGTTTGGCCCTTTTCCGCCCATCTGTAATGAAGTTGCAGGTTACTCGACCGCCCTTTTTGCTCGAGTCTGACGGCCCCGGCGGGATCGAAAAGCGTCTCTTGCCACCACTCTGCGGGTTCGTAGGTTTTGGGAGTTGCCGCCAGTAATTGCCGCAATACGTCGGACATCTCCAAGTGTTCGGCAAACTGCGATTGCTGCCGGTCGAGCAGCTCCATTTCTTTTTGCATCGAACGACCGGCCTCGGTTCGTGAAATCGGCAGCCACTCCCGCAAAACCGCCGCCCGGGCGGAAACCCAATTCCGCGCGCGGAGTTGATACCAGCGCCGCGTCTCCTCGTTATCCTCGGAAAACAGCCCGGCCGACCGTTCGATCAATCCGGCGATCCGGCGGAAGCGAATCCACTGCAGATCGAGCGCGCCTGTCGTCTCTTTTTCCGCATGTTCGTCCGGGGAAAAGCGGGAAGGCCCGGCGACCGTCCAAAGGGTCTGCTCGACCGGAATTTCACCCAAAGTCGGCGCGAAGAATTCATGGATTCCCGGCCGATTGGCCGCGGCGATCGTCCCGCGATAGACCACGGCCACCCGTTGCGGCAAACGATCGGAATGCAAGTTCAAGTTCCACTCGCCCTGCTTTCGCAATTGGGGCTGGACCGGCAGTCCATCGACGGTTGCGGCAACGAGTTCGCATCCTTGGGGAAGCTGCAAGGGGCAAGCCGACGCCCCGTCCGGCGCGAGATCGAAAGTTGCCACGCCGCGCCAAGCGCCGTCGGTTTGCCAAGCCAATCGAATATCGGCCAAGCCGACATGCGGGGAGGCGGTGTTTTGTCCTTGCTGGCGCAACACCGCCTGCGGATGTTCGGCCGTTGCTTCGCAGATATCGTAGAGTTTCGGATCGATCGAACCGGAAAATGCGCCGGGCAAATTCACGACGTTCAATCCGCTGACTTCCCAGTTCGTTTCCTGTCCCTGCAAATTGCGCGGCAGCGCCACCCAGCGCGATAATTCCCGGGCTTGACGCAGCGCGATTTCCGGCATCACCGGCCGTTCGCCCGGCTCGAATTTCAGCAGTCCGCTAAGGCAAAAACCGAACTCGCCGGCAATCGCCTTGGATGGAACGACGGTCACGCGCCGCCGTTCGCCGGGAATATCCGCGGCGTCGATCTTGGCGTTGGTGGAGATCGCATAAGGTCCCGTCCAGGATGGGGAAACGTCGAAGTGCAATTCATCGACCAATCCTTGGACGACTTGAACGCGGCAATCGACTCCCGCCCGCCATTGCCGATCCTCCTGCCGCAGCCAGAGCAGTTGTTTCGCCTTGAAAACCGGCTGGTTCGGTTTCAGGGCGACTTCACCCAAGGTGGGCGATTTTTCGGCGACCCGATATGCGCGGACAAGCCGCCCGCGCGCGGTGAAATCGTGCTCCTGCTCGTTGACGCGCTCCGCCGCGGGAAGAAAATTCTCCGCATGACCAGGAGCGAAAGAATTACCCTCCGGCGTCCGAATCCGCGATTGCTCTGGGGACGCCGCATCCTTTTCCCACTGCATCCCCGCGCGCATCCGGAAATGCAAAGGAAGTCGCGCCCAACGGCGGAGTTACCTCCACCAGCACGCCGGGGCGGCGATATACCCGCACCTGCATCGGTTCCGAACCGGCTTGCTCCATTCTCAACGCGGGCAGAGGCAGCGATAATCGTCTCGAGAGCGGCATGACGCCGCGAAGCTGCAGTTCCTGGCGTCCCTCGGCCGGACCCGTGAGAAAAACCGTAATTGCGCCGTCGGTGTCCTGCGTCCAGCGGCCGACCATCTCCATGCCGTCTTTTTTCACCGAGACGGTTTGCACGGAAAGTTCTTTCGGACCCAGCAGCCGATACTGGAATACATAGCCCGAGACGACGGTCAATCGGGCCGCGAAATCCATCTCGACCCGCTCCCGGTCGAAACTCAAAGCCAACGTCGGTTCGGCGGTAATCGACGGCTCGCGCGGTTTGGTGGAAAGACTCCAGTCGGCGGCAGCGCCAAGGCGATATGCCATCAGCGGCGCATAAGACGCCGTTACCCAAGCTTTGAGAAATTCGTTGGTGGCAAGGAGTTCCACCTCCGCTTTGATTGCCGGCCCCATTCCGGTTGGGTGGGGGGCGTTGTATTCCAACTGCGAATCGACCGAAATTCCCAACCATCGTTTTCCGGTTCGAAAATGCTGGACTTGGAGGAGAGGCAAGTGCAGACTCCCCACCCCCGAAGCGCCCGTCATCAAAAACGAAATCCCGACGGTCGCTTGTTCGGGCAGGGGCTGCGCCCACTGCAGCGTGATGAGTTGTGGCTGATCCGGCGGATTTTGCACTTGCACCGTCGGCGCATCGGGACCGGTTGGCGGCTGCAACCGCAGCCGCGGATCGACCGCCAACTGCATTTTTTGCAAGCGTCCGGCAATCGAGTTGCCCTTCAGCCGCACGTCGAGCACTACCGAACCCGGCTGCACTTTCAACCACAGAAGCTCGTCGATTTCCGCCACCGCCTCCCCCGCCCCGCCTTCCTGCCAAGCGACCGACAGCCGGTCGGCCGGGCCCAAATCGGCGATGATTCGCGGCGGTTCGTTTTCTTGCTCGACTTTGCCCAACGCCGAGGGCACTTCCACACTCGGAGGATCGGAAGGCAGAAGCAGTTCCAATCTCGCATCGGCCGATCGCGGAATGGAGACTTCGAAACCTGCCCCGCCGTAACTGGTGCGCACCTCCGGCCGAAGCGATAATTCCAACCGATAATCTCCCGGCTCATCGATATTGAAAAAGACAGCCCTGCCACCCGGCTCCCACTGGATGCGCAGCGGGCGGCCGTCAAGCAAAACGTTGTCGGCCAGGAGATTGGCGTCATCGCGCCGGAGCGGAATTCGCACGCGAACGGCGCGGCTGAAAGTATGCAGTTCCAACCGCGCTTGCAAGCTCTCGATCGCCATTCGCCCGCTCGCCGAGTCCCGAACCAAGGAACCGCGGTAAACGGCCGATGTCAACAGCCAGTCCCGAGGCTTGTTCGAGACCTTCCCCGCCCGGCGATACAACTCGTCATAAAAACCCTGGGGGACAAAAACTTTATCGCCCACCGGTTTTTTCGCGGCATCCGTGGGCACGAACACGCGGTACACCGGCGAAGCCGAGACGGGCGTCGCCGCGTCTTCTATCGGCAACTCGTCGGCTTGCAACCAGGAACCGCCCGTTAACGCCGCCGCGATCAGCAGCAACTTCGCCACCGATCCCGAGGCCGAATCCCGGGAGGAATCGCCGGCCGAACCGTCCGCAGCGCCGTTGAAACTTCCCGCCCCGCTCACGACGGTGTTTTCGAGAATTTCAGGCATCGACGGTTTACTTTCGGACTTCGGCGCTATCGACGCGCGGGTGTCATCGGTTGCCCGATCGCGAATCGCGAATCGCAGCAATATGCAAAAGCAGGTTCCCAACATCGCCCAGGACGCCAAAGCCGCGTAGGGCTCCGAAAGCACCAGGGCCGTCAAGGCAAAACCAGCCGCAATAAAGATCAAAACAGGCAATCGCCGCAATAAAAACCACCATCCGCCTGCCGCCACGGCCAAAAATATCACCAGGCCGGCGATTTGGAATGCCGGACGATGAAGGTAGCTCACGGAGACGGTCCCCCGCACGGAAAGCTCCCGCCGAACGGCATTCCAACCGCGCATGTCATAAGACTTCGCCCCCAAAGATCCGCCGCGATCCCAGGGCGACTCCGGTTTCGGCGGCAACCGCGCCCACATTCCCGCGGGCAGATAGCGCCCTTCTCCTTCTTCTGCGGAAACCTCGCTCAAACGATCGGCAAGCGGGCCGCGCAAAGAATTCCCGCCGCCGACACCTCCGATGCGCTCCATTGCAGGCTGTAGAGCGCCGCCGATATTCGACTGGTCAATAGCGCCGAATCGCCGGAAACCAGCAGGGCAAGCCGCGTCTTCTCCAAAAGATCTTCGATACGGCGCGTGGGTTCCTGCTCTGCGGCTCGCTGCCAGCGGAGTTTGGCCGGAAAGGCCCAGCCGATCCAAGGACAAGCGATCGACGAGCAAACGCGGCGAACTCGACCAATCCGCGTTCGATTCCAGAATATCCCGCCATAAAATCGGAGCGTCTTTTCCCTTCGACTCGGCTTGCTCCAACGCCTGGTCCAGAATCCGGAGCATCTTCTCCAAATTCCGCCGGGCGCGCCGCAGGTCCGGATCGCCCGCGATCCCGATCCAATCTTCAGCCGAGAATATCCTGAATCGCCGCTCATCCGCGTCCCGGCCCAAGGGGCCCCAAAGGCATTTTCCCAACGTCTTGCGGTGCGCGAAAAGCGGGCAGCCGGGCGATCGGCCTTCCACGGCTTCGTAATCCGCCGGAAGCCACATCCGCCAACTCGCTGAAAGCACCGGCAAATCGATGTTCGGCAAACGCGAGGCGATGGTCCCCGTTATTCCCAACGGTTGGTCCCGCACCGCAAATTCAACAGCCAGCGTAGCAAAACGCTTTTCCGCCGGAAACAACACCGATAACTTGCTCGAATCGGCGTTTTCCGCCGCGGTGTTGACCTCGATAATCGGTTGCCACGCGGCGGGTTGTCCGTCGATCCAAACGCCGCTCACCTCGGTGGGATCGATTCCCGCCGGCAGAGTAATCTGCGCCCGCTCTCGGTCGCCCAATTGCAGTTCCCAGACGGCCGAATATCGGGAAACGCCCCCCGGCTCGTGCCAGGACTCCAAAAGCACGCTCCATGCACATGCCGAGGACAACGGCCGATCGGCGGGCGCAAGCAAAATCGACGGTTCATTCGCATTGATGGCATCGCGCGTCGGATCGTAGCTGAAAGTCGCCCAAATGGTCGGAAACGATGCCAGCGATGACGGTTCCGGCGGCAAACGCTTCAGGCGGCGATTCTCGATCCGAATTCCCGTTTTCGCCGTTCGCCGAATAATCAAGGTCCCGTTTTGACGGCTGGCCTCGGGCAAGGATGCCAAACCAAGCGGGCACGGGCCCTCGAAAACCGACTCGCGCACCCCGTGCAGTTCGAAAGGATCGCTTTGCGGTTGGTTAAATGTGATTTGCCAGGTTTCCGCGGATTTTTTTGCTCCGGATGCCGCTCCTGCGCCTTGCGGCAAACGCCGAGCCGTCAACATCAATCCCTTCGCGCCGCTCGCCTGCCAGCGCGTCGGCGCATCGCTTTTTCCCGAAATCCGCACCAATATTTTCTCGACCGGCGTGGAGGCCGGCACGCAACGAATTTTCCAACTCTCTTGAAGACGGCCGCCCCGTGCCTCCGCCTCCATGCGAATGGCGGCGGAATACTCGGGCAGGCGGCCTTCGACGACGACTTCCGCGTCGTCGTCGGCGTCGTCTTCCGCAAACAGCATCTCATCCGAAATGCCGCTGAACAATCCGCTTTCACTCGCCGGAATGTCCTTCAGCAACACGCGCCGCGGCTGATTATTCCCTCGAATCGCAAGCTCGTTCCTGCCGACTGATTTAAGCGACAGCCAGCGGCGGCTTTCGACCGGCGGCAGATAATGCAAGGGTTGGAGGTCGTGAAATTTCAATCCCCGCTCCGTTGGAAGCCGCAACCGCCGCGCGGTGACGATGACCTGCACCGGTTGATCCAGTCCGATCGATCTTGCCAGGCGAATCGTCAGCCTTCGATCGCCGTCGGACCGCGTTTCGAAATTCCAGTCGGCGATCGCTTCCGTGGGAACGGAAGTCACTTCATCGATCCGCCATGCGGGCGCGACGTTCGCCTCGAGCGCGAATTGCGACGATTCCGCCGAGCGAAAATCGCCCGCCACGCGCGCCGAAATCTCTCCGCCCCCGATTGCCACCGCCGTCGCCACCGCGGCCTTCACTTCCCCCCGATGCAGTGCTAGTGCCGTTTCGATGGTCGCTTCGGAATTGAAGCATCGGAACTGCGCCGACTCGCCGAGACGCGGCGCGGCCAGCGGGCCGGTCGCCGTTTGGCTGCATTCCACCGGCATCAGCCGCTCGAGCGAAAGCGGACTGATCGCCGCTACGCTGATGGTCCCGTCTTCCCAGGTCATCCCTTCCGCCCGGATCCTCGGCAACCGCCATAAACGACCCATCACGAGCGGTGCGATTGCTCGAAGCCGTAAAGCCCGGTTTGCAACCGAAAAAGAGGGCGGGAATTGCAGGATCGCCCGCTCCCCGCGATTGTCGGGCAAGGATTCGATGGTCCATGCGACCGCCGTCTCGCCGCAACTCGCTTCGACCAATTCCAGTCCCCGATCGAGGAGCACGGCAATCTGCGGCTTCGATTCCGGACGGCCTCGGAGCTTCCATTGTATCGAAACATCGATGCCGCGCGGCGAAAGGTCGTAAACCCGTGTCTCATTGAACAGCGGCGGAATTCCTTCCGCTCCCTGCAGAGCGTCGGAAACCAGTTTCAATTGAAAGCGGCTGTTCCCTCCCAATTCGATGCGCCAGCGCTTGAGATTGGTTTTCGCTATTTCGGGAGGGCGAGGCTCCTGCCGAACGGCAGAGACGGCGGGAATTTTCGGCGGCGTCAACGGCTCGGCAGGAGGCTCGCCCTCCCGGGAGCGCGGCAAGATGGTCCAAAACCAATCCCTTCTCGATCTGCGGAATGAGATTCTCGGGCAGATCGAGCACCAGCGAACTCGCCGCGGCGGGCGGAATTTCGCCCGAGAGAATTAAGTTGCCGCTTGCGTCGCGGCGGCCCGCCAGCGACCAGTCGAAGTGCAATTTTCCGCCCTGCTCGACGACGATGCCCAAATTTCCTTGCGGATTGGCGCCCAGCATGGCCTGTTTGGAAGAAGTTTTTCCGGCGATATCCCAGTGCGGATTGCCGATCGAAAGATTGCAGGGATCGAGCGGCAGCAACACCGGAAATTTGGCCGTAAGCGAGATCTCCAAATCGGCTTTGCCCGCGAGCAAATGACCGCCCTCCAGAGCGGCGCGATATTCCGCTTTGCCAAGTTGTGCCGATGCGGCCGGCGGCGAATCTCCCGCGGCTTCCAACATCGTTGTAAGCCGCTCGAATTCCTCCGTCTCCAAGGGAAGGTATTTTCCGCCACCCGTCGGCCAATCGGCCATTCGGTCGGCTGGCGCCAATATCCGACGATATTGGAGCGGCGCTGCCTTCCCATCGCGTTCTTCGCCACGCGCCGGTCCGTCGGGAATCGCCGGCAAAAGCAGCAAAACGAGAATCGGGAGGAAACATTTCATGAAATTTTCCATCCTGCTTCCCTCATTCCAGCAGCGTCGGCAGGTTCTGCGTGGAGGACACCGACACCGCCGAGGCGGGAACCGTGCGGGGGCTTTTGGTCGAGGGAAGCTCCACTTTCACGAGGGCGGCTTCGACGGCGCTCGTTCGCCGGTACGGAAAGAGCCGCACGAACAATCCGGCGATTAACGCCAACACCAACCCGATGCTCGACGTCTGTGCCAGCAAGATCGTCGGTTCGGGATAAATCATTCCCAGACTCAATAATCCCAAAGCCAGCGCCAAGAGCGTTGCCGGATGGCGCAACGACGGCAGATAAATCAACAATAACCCGAATAGCAGCGCCGTTCCCGAGGAAAAAAGGACAATCCACGCCCGCCCGGCCGTCCGCACTACTCCGCCTTCAATGGCCCCCAAAGTGCTGAACAAATAAACGTTGAAGCCCTCCGGCGGAGCGGTTCGATGTGTCGCTCCGGCCCAAGTTTCCAATTCCGCTTGATGGAGAAGGGGCTGCCGGCCCCAAAAATATCCCATGAATCCCCAACGGCATTCGCTCGCGAAACCCTTGGGATCGTTGAGCACGTGCTCGTTTTGCGGCAAGATCAATTGCCAATACAACCGCCGGCTCCAAGCTCCCGGGCCGATTTGCGGAAAGGCGAACTCCTTCCGCGCGGAAATCGGCGGAGTTTCATCGAAATGATAAATGATCTCCAGAACGTATCGTCGCAATTCCCCCTCGTTTGCCAGCGGAATCGACAGCCGCTCGCTTCCGCTTGGTTGCACTTCGATCCGCTTGCCGTCGAGCAGCACGGCCATTTTCGCAATCGCGGCGCCCGGCGGCATTTTCAAAGTCAGCTCGCGCTGATTGGTGAGCAGTTGAAACACCGCTCGGTCCTGCCGGGCCGAGGAGGCCAGCCAGGTTTGAATCCAGGCGCGCTCGACGACTGTCGCATTGACGCCGGAAACTTCTTCCTTGCCGATGTTCGAGGTCCACGCGATCGACGTTCCCTTCCGCCCGATAACTTTGCGGTGATCGATGCCCGCCGCGGACCGGCTCTTTTTCCGCCGGTTGCCAAGACTTGCCCGGCGGCGACGCCTTGACCCCGACCGCGGACGCAAGCAGCAGTTCATTGCCCGTCACTTCGCCTTCCGCCGGAACGATCAAGGGAATCGTTTTGGCCGCCGGTTTGACCGCTTGCAGCGGGGGCAGGGGCAATGCATAACGGGCGGTGATCTCGCAACCGCCGAGGCAGGCTTCCGGCAGTGAAATCCGCATCCGCACCATCCCCGTCCGAGACGCGGCGTCTTCGCCGGGCGGCAGCGCATTGGCCGCCAGAGGTTTGCCTTCGCGCTCGAAGGCGAGCGTCGCTTCCTCGGCAAGCGATCGTGGAACATCGACCAACAGATGATCGACGGCGTCGAAATCGATCCGATAAGCGAACTTCTGTTCGACCTGGGCCGAACGTTCGCTCAATTGCACTCGATCGGTCATTTCGACGGTGATCCGCCGCGCATGGACCCGCATCTCGGCCGCGAAAACCGCCGCCTTGCCTTCGCTTCGATAAAACAGCGGCGCCTGTCGCCGTTCGGGAAGTTTCAGCGGCAAGGGCGATTGCTGACGAATCAAACCCAGATTCGCGTTGTCGTTGGGCGTCAACTCCACGTTATCCGCCGGCGAAACGGCCACCACTGCGGAAACCGAAGCGGTCGCCTGCGGTTGCGGCAGGCCGACCGAGATTGCCGTCGTGCCGTGCGCCAGGGGTTGTTGCGCTTTCAATCGCAATTCGATCGTACCCAAGGCCGGCTCGATCAGCGGAATGTTCAACATGCCGCTCTCGTCGCTCTCGATGCCTTCCGCCGCCACCAGATTTTCCGGCTCCACGCGGTCGATTTGCCAACCGGGAAGCAAAATTTTCAGCGCATGCGCCTTGGCGCCGTGGATGGCGTAGGTCAATTTTGCGTCGAGACGCACGCGGTCGCGGTCCACGAACAAAAGATATTCCGGCTCCACGTTGATTCGCGTCCGCCGCGGATTCAACCGAACTTGAAGCATGAACGGCTGGGTGAAATATTCGAATCCGGCCGCCAGGCCGGACACGCGGAGATTTTCCGGCAACTGATCGATCTGCCGCACGCCGCGGCTCGCACCCCAAAGGATTTGCCAATCGCCGGATGCCGCGGCGGCGATAACGCCCCACTGCCGCGCCGCCCCCAACACTTCGAAGCCCGACAGATCCCGCCATGCCGACGGATCTTTCGCCTCCGCTTGACTGCGGCAGGAGAGATGCACTTCGACCGGCCCCAACACTTTTTCGGCAGGCGGACTTCCACTAAGCGCCCGTGCTCACCCGTCGCTGGCCCCCGTTCGGCGGAGGCTTGGCTATCTTCCAGGGGCGCAATTGTATATCCGGTGTTATTGCCGGGAGTCAACTCCGCGCCCTGCGGCAAACGCACCGTAAAACGGTCGAATGGACCGCCGTAACTGCGGAGGGTCAAGGCGGCCTCGCTCGAAATGCCCCGATCGTCCAACCGCTCGAGGATCGTGCCCACCGCCTCGAGAACCGCCGGCGAAGGCGCACTCGCGTCGCCGGCCTTGCGCCAGGAAAGTTCGAAATCGCCGCTCAAACCCCGTGCGGTAATCTCCGATGAATCCGCTGCAGACGATGTCGGCGGCAATACGGTTGCGCCTTCCGAACCTTGCGCGGCGACCGGATTTTCGGCCACCACGAGTTTCAGCTCGGAAATCGCCGCGCGCGGCATGTACAACTTGAGTTTGTGCTCCGCGCCGGCCGAGACGATCGGCGCCATAAGCCGCATTTCGATCTCGTGAGGGCTGTCCGTCGGACCGCGCAGCCAGGCCGCGTAACCCTCGCTCCCGCCGAGATACTGCACGATCAGTTCGCCGCCGCCCTTGTACTTCGCCGGCTCGAGCAGCAACCCTTGATCGAGCCGAAGGGGAATGCGCACCCAACCGGCGTCATGCAAGGCGATTTGCGCGCGGACCGTCAAGTCTGCATGACTTCCTTCCGCCTTTCCCAAAGCAATCAGCTTTTCCAGGGTATAGCGCGGTTTTTGCTCCTTTTGCTCCAATTGCCGTTTCAGCTTGTAAAGCTCGACGAAATCCTCGTAACTGAAATCGAACACCGCTTGCAGCCGGCCCTGCTTGTCGGGAAGGTAAAAAACCTTGGGTTTCAATTCTTCCACTTGGCCCGGTGGCAATTCAACCTTCGAAGGTGGCACGGGTGCCGACGTTATATCGATCGGTGACCCTGAAGGAAGACTTGCCGGAGAGGTTTTCGGCAAAACCGGAGAAACAGCCGGAACCGGTTCGCTTGCCGGCGGAGAAACGTTACTTTCCGCTGCCGTGAGCTGGTTTCCCGACAGCAACAGAAACACAATTGCAACAATTCCCCCCACCCAAAGCTTGTACAATCGGATTTCTCCAGCTTTCGGCCGATTATTGTCCACGGAAGTATTTATATTTTCTACGCTTGTGACCACGGAAATGGATTCAACCAGATTTGGAAAAGCAGCTCTTTTTAGTGTAATTGGAGAAAAGACGCGAAGAAAGGACCGAAACAGGGGGGGAGCGTTCCCGTTGAACAGTTTCGATATCCATCAAAGAATGAGCTTACCCCTCAAGATAGTCATGCAATATCCTTTCGATGAAGTAAAGCCTTTTCTGCGATTCTAAGCATTTGGGCCAAGAGTTCGGAATTGGCAGCGGCAAACAGCGGGATACCCGAAAGCCGGTAATCACGCCCTTGGGACGAGCATAGCACTCCGCCGGCTTCGCGCACCAGAAGCACGCCGGCCGCAACATCCCAGATTTTCGTTTCATAGCCCCAATACGCGTCGTAACGTCCTGCAGCCAAATAACTTAAGTTCAAGGCTGTCGATCCGGAACGGCGGATTCCCTGGCAGCAAAATACCGCCTCTAAAAAAATGAGAAAATCAGGAGAATCGGGTTTCACCTGGGGGGGAAACCCATTATCGCCAAGGCGTCCGATATTTCCGTAGTCCGGCTGACTCGGATCGGCTTTCCGTCAAGCCATGCTCCCCGGCCTGCCGCGGCCGTAAAACATTCTCCATTGACTGGATTGAAAACCGCTCCAACCAGCGGATTTCCCTGGTGTTCCAACGCTACGGAGACACAATAGTGGGGAACTCCATGCACGAAATTTGTCGTGCCGTCGAGTGGATCGGCAATCCAACGGTATCCTGAACGACTCTCACCCGTATTCCGGGGGTCTTCTTCTTCGCCAAGCATCGAGTGTTCTGGATAGGCGCCTAAAACCACGTGTCGGATGGCCTCTTGCGATGCCAAATCGGCTTGCGTGACGAGATCGGCGGGCCCTTTTTTACGAACCTCGAATCTGCCCACCCAGCTCTGAACCGCTTCACCGCCGGCTCGTACCGCATCTTCGCAAGTTTTCAAATATTCATCGAGGGTAGAATTCATATTCATCGATTTGTTTTTCGCACCCCCTATTCACCTAATGATCCAAAACGAATTTGTCGCAATATTGCTCTACAAATCCCCCATTATGGAGGCAACTGATCTAAAACAGCATAATTTGAAAAAAACCTGGAGTGGAAATGCTGGACAAAATAAAAAAACTTGCTATCATCGACTTTAGTAACATGTAAAATATCATATTTATGATTCGCGAAATTATTTTTCGTCTCAATGGCGAGAGGGGCTAATTGAATTATCCTTTATTATTCATCCCCTTTGGAACAGGAATTCTATCTCTACGGCCTCTACTCTGTTCCGTCCCCGCCGATCGCTTAACCGCGTCCGGCGGGGCTTTTTGATTTTGCCTACCACAAAACCATTTATTTCTCGTGTTGCCGGCGTTATTTTACCCAAGCGCTCCAGCGTCATAAAGCGTGGTCTGCTCCTCGCTTCGCCGCCGGGATTCAGGTTTGCTGGGCGATGATGAAAAAACCCGGCGCCGCCGCGCCGGGTTGAATTCGACTGTTTCGAAATTTCACGCCTCGATCAAGGACCCGAAGCATCTTCCTTCTCGACGTGGTCGGCCTTGCGATTCCACTTCAAACCGGCTTCCTTGCTCAATTCATTGAACAGGGCGTTCACGGCGGCTCGCATGTCACTGCTCCCGGCATCGGCATACCGGCTGTAATCGTCGTCCAGAAATCGTTTCCAAAGCAATTCGTTCGAAGGCTCGAATTTTTCGACTTGTATCACGTAGGCGATCGTTTGCGGCTCGTTGAGCGCGGTGCCGACGCCCATTTCGTTCAACGTGAAAACGGTCTTCATGAATTTCTCGCCGGGCATTTTCAGGCCTTTGATGTCCATGTTCAACCGATACTGTTCGTTGAGGGAGTAGCCTCCGATCATCCAAGTGAAAGGCGGCGGCGCGACGACTTCTATGCCCGATACCCCCGCGAAAGCCTCCTTCAGCGTGGTTTTTCCCGCGCCTGCTTCCGCGGCCAATTTCTTGGCCCTTGCAAGAGCGGGTTTGCGCGCTTGTTCGAGCCGCCATGCTTCGAGAACCTCCTTTTGCACACCGGGATCGTCCCACTTGGAGGCCGTCTCCTTGATGTCTTTGGACTTCCAGGAAAGGAAAAACTCGTTCCCGGCACGCGAGAGGATCGGTGAATGTTTGCTGATCTCGGAACGCTTTGACAAATTGTCGAAAACGGCAAGTACATACCGTTCATTGCTATTTTCCAGCAACGATTTGCCGATTTCCGTATCCTGGGCCTGCCAGTAGGTGATCTCGCCCGTATCTCCCGCCGTCACGCCATATTCTTTGGCCAAGCTCGCGAAATCCAAGTCGGCCGGCTCCTTGATCTCGGCATTCCCTTGGATTTTCGCCGCTTCGTAGCTTTTCCACTCGATCGCATTCTCCCTCATTCGGCCTTCGAGTTTGGCGAAAATGTCGTGAATTTTGTCGGCGGCAACCTTCTGCCGGATCACTTTCCGCACTTCTTCCGTCAACTGCCGCCGCGGGGGCGCTGCCTGTTCGGCCGCCGCGCCGGTCGGCGCTTTCGCCGCAGCCTCGCCCGCAGCCGGCGGCTGACCGCCGGCGGGTTCATTCGGCTGGGTCTCGGCGGGCTTCACAGCGGCGTGTTTTGCTTCCGCGGAAGGAGTCGCCGGCTTGGATGCGGCCGTTTCTCCCCCGGTTTCGGAAACTTCTGTTTTTGGCGCTGCGGACTTGGGTGTTTCGGCCTTTGTTGCTTCTTCCGTGGGCGCTTCGGTTTTGGGCGGTTCGGGATTATCCTTAGTGTTGCCGTCTGTTTGCATCGATGCGAATCGATAAGGAGAACGCACCATTGATGACGATTTTTCGCCGGCTTTATCCGCCGGTTTGTCGGCTGGTTCATGCGCCGGTTTTTCCGTCTCTGCGGCCGGCGTTTCCGCCGATTTGCCGGTTGATCCATCGGCCGATGGGGGCGGCGTTTGCTCTCCGACCTTCTTTTCGGCCTCTTTTTTCTCCGCATCCTTCTTTTCGACTTCCGACGGAGCAGGTTGTGCGCCGCCTTCCGCCGGTGTGGCGCTTTCCGCCGGTTTGTCTCCTGCCTTGGGTTTTGCCGCTTCGGGAGCTTCTTTTTCGCGCCTTCTTTTCCCGCCGGCTCTTTCTTCTCGTTGGCTTTTTCCACTTCGTTCAGCAACACTTTCTTATTCATCTCGTCGTAGGTCTTCGGATCTTTTTCGTAATAAGTCTGGATTTCATCGTCCGTGACGTTTTCCGGCGCGGCGAATTTTTCCAGATCCGCTTGAAAATACTCGATATCGATTTTCTGCGGCGCGCGGAACCCCGGCTCGGGAGAATAGGGATTCGCGACATTGTCCTTATACTGTTTGAAATAATCCTCCAACACTTTCTCGTCCGGCTTCTCGATTTTGTCGGTGAATTGCGCCACCGGCACGGCGATGCACTCGATCTGCGCCTGCTGATGCGTGCGGCAGTAATAATCCCAGCGTTGGCCGGGCGGGACTCCCCGAATGCTGGTCATGAACATTCTCTCGAATTCCTGCACTTTCAACTCCTCGCGCAGCATATCGTAAAGCATGTCCTGTGTAATGTGTTGTTGTTGATAGGTTTTGAAAATATCCCTAAAATCATTGCCGGTCAATTTTTCCAAGGATTTGTTCTGCATAAGCACCGGCAAATATCTGGCGAACGTGGGATCCCGCCTGATGAAATCGACGAATGCGTTGTCGTTGTTGGTGAGAAACTCGCTGATGCTTTTATCGCTCACGTGAATTCCGATCTCATTGGCCTTTTTATCCATCAACCAGCGATTCACGATTTCCCGTTCGCTGGAAGAACCGAGAATATTTTCCATAACGGGGCGGAATACCTGATCTTCCAAGCCGAAAAGCCTGCCTGCCACCGACGACAAGAAGCCGATCACGCATTCGTGGCGGAAACGCATGTTTTGCAGGCTGCGCTGCGTGAGATCGCCGTACTTCGTGGTGCTTACCACCACCGGATCGTCGCCCCCCTGACGCATGCCCAAATTTTGAAGAACGATCGGCAAGATCACGAAGGCGATCATGGCTAATAAGCCCGCAACGACGAGCAGGACCTTTTGATGCTTACGAAATATTTTGAACGGACTGGACATGAAGGTTAATCCTTCTCATGTGGGGGTGGATCATTATTTCGGCTTGACAAGCCGACCGCTACAAGAGTAATGGTATCACATTCCCCTTGTAAATGTCGAAACTAGTGATTCTATTGCAATTTGACGTAAATGCAATCCCAGGAAGACAAAAGAAAAATGAATCGAATGGGCGTGCTGGAGAATTTAAACAAATAATGCCTATTGAGTGAAACTTGTTAGTCCATTCGTAACAAACCACCTAATGTATGGGATCTTCTTCCTTTGGAACCGTTTTAGAATTCTTTCGATTGCACCGACTTTATGGCCTGTTACAATTTTTATGCCTCGGTCCCTTTCCGATCACAACGAACAGGCCGAAAATTCACTCTAGCGGGAGTAATCTGATAAGAGCCCGCCTTAATTGCTGATACAAGTTCACAACATTACTGCAGCAACAAATATTACCCAAATTACCATGCCCCAGAAAAAATCATCCGACAATGGCATCTCTTTGGTCATCGTCGAATCGCCGGCAAAAGCCAAAACGATCAGCAAGTTTCTCGGGCCCGACTATGCCATCGAGGCCAGCATCGGTCATATCCGCGATTTGCCCGAAGGCGCCAAGGAAATCCCCGCGGAATTCAAGAACCAGGATTGGGCCTACCTGGGTGTCAACGTCGAACGGGATTTCGAACCGGTCTATGTGATTTCGAAGGACAAGATGCAGCAGGTTCGCAAGCTGAAAAACGCCTTGAAATCGGCAAAGGAACTCTATTTGGCGACGGATGAAGACCGCGAAGGAGAGGCGATTAGCTGGCATTTGTGCGAAGTTCTCAAGCCGCGCGTGCCGGTGCATCGGTTGGTGTTTCATGAAATCACGAAAGAAGCCATCCTCGACGCCTTGCAAACCCCGCGCGATATCGACGAAAACCTCGTCCGCGCCCAGGAAACACGGCGGATCATCGATCGCCTGTACGGTTATGACGTCTCGCCGTTGTTGTGGCGGAAAGTCCGCCCCCGGCTTTCCGCCGGCCGCGTGCAAAGCGTGGCGGTGCGGCTGATCGTCGAACGCGAGCGGCAGCGAATGGCCTTCAAAAGCGCGACGTATTGGGATTTGCTGGGTCTCTTCGCCAAAGCAAACGGCGAGAGTTTTCAGGCCGAGTTGATTTCCGTCGGCGGCCGCAAGGTGCCCGAAAGCCGCGATTTCGATCCGGCCACCGGCATGTTGAAAGACTCCGCGCTGGTTCTGCTCGACGAATCGGCGGCGAAAGAGTTGCTTGCCAAGCTTCGCGGCCGATTGGCGAAGGTCGCCAGTCTCGAAGTCAAGCCTTATACGACTCGGCCATATCCGCCCTTCACCACCAGCACGCTCCAACAGGAAGGCAACCGTAAATACGGCTTCACGGCGCGGCATACCATGCAACTCGCGCAGTATCTTTACGAGAACGGCCACATCACTTATATGCGCACCGACTCGACGAACCTGGCATCGGTGGCCGTCGAAGCCGCGCGCGATCTGGTCGCTTCGCAATACGGACGCGAATATCTGCCCGAAAAGCCGCGAATCTACCAGACCAAGGTGAAGAACGCGCAGGAAGCGCATGAGGCCATCCGCCCGGCGGGTCATCCGTTCGACTTCCCCGAATCGCTCCGCGGACGCCTCTCGCCCGACCAATTCAAACTTTACGATCTGATCTGGAAACGGACCGTCGCCAGCCAAATGGCCGACGCCCGCGGACAACGCATCACCGTCACCGTCGAAGTCGATGGGGCCGTATTCCAAGTAAGCGGCAAAACCATCGAATTCCCCGGCTATCTCCGGGCGTACGTGGAAGGTTCCGACGATCCCGAGGCCGATCTGGCCGAACGCGACGTCGTGCTGCCGCAAGTATCCGTGGGGGATATGCTCACGTGCAAAGACCTCGAGCCCAAGATGCACGCGACGCAGCCGCCCAATCGCTACAGCGAAGCCGCGCTTACCCGGGCGCTCGAAGAAATGGGCATCGGCCGGCCCAGCACGTACGCTTCGATCATCGATACCATCCTCGCCCGGGAATACGTGTTCAAAATCAAGCGCGGCAACGTGCTGGTGCCCACCTGGACGGCGTTCGCCGTGTCGCAACTGCTCAAATCGCACCTGCCGGACCTGGTCGATTATCAATTCACCGCCGAGATGGAAGACGAACTGGACGCCATCAGCCGCGGCGAGATGAATCCCACCGCCTATTTGACCAATTTTTATTTCGGCGACGGGCATCCGGGTTTGAAGAAACTGCTGGCCAATAAGATCGACGAAATCGACGCCCGCGAAGTCTGCCGCATTTCGCTGGGCAAACCCGAGGGAGGCGAGGAAATTTTCATCCGGGTCGGCAAGTATGGCCCGTTTCTGGAACAAGGCGAGCGCCGCGCGAGCCTGCCCGACAAGCTCGCGCCCGACGAGCTCACGCTCGCTTCGGCGCTGGAAATGCTGGAGAAAGCCGGCCAGAGCGAAGAGCCGCTGGGAATCTGTCCCGACACGCACAAGCCGGTGTTCGTCAAGACCGGCCGCTTCGGCCCTTACGTGCAGCGCGGCACGGCCGAAGACCGGGAAAAACCGCAAAACGCCTCGCTGCTGAAGGGAATGTCCGTCGAAGACGTGGATCTTGCCATTGCGCTGAAATTGCTTTCCCTGCCGCGCACGCTCGGCAATCATCCGGCCAGCGCCCTGTCGATCGAAGCGTTCAACGGCCGTTACGGCCCTTATATCAAGTGCGGCGAAGACACCCGTTCGCTGCCGGAAAACATCTCTCCGCTCGATATCACGCTGGAACAGGCAGTTTATCTGTTGTCGCAGCCAAAGACCCGCCGCGGCGGCGCTCCGGCTAGCTCGGCGAAGAGGGAGCCGCTGAGGGTCTTCGAGGCTTCGCCGGTGACCAACGAACCCGTCCGCCTGCTGGCCGGCCGTTACGGTCCCTACGTCACCGACGGCGTGACGAACGCTTCACTCCCCAAAGACGCCTCGCCCGAGGAAATTACGTTCGAGTATGCCCTCTCCCTCCTCCAGGCCCGCGCCGAAGCCGGTCCGAGCAAAAGGCGTCCCGTCCGCCGCAAAACGGCCGCCGCCAAAAAACCTGCCCCGGTCAAGAAAAAGGCGGTTCCCAAGAAGAAGCCGGCAACCAAGAAGAAATAAAACATTTCATCATGTGGATCGCTACCCTGGTGCTGCTCACCATCTCCAATGTCTTTATGACCTTCGCCTGGTACGGCCATCTCAAGTTTGCGCGTTCGGCCCTCTGGCTGGCGGTGCTTGTGAGTTGGATGATCGCCTTCGTCGAGTATTGTTTCCAAGTGCCCGCGAACCGCCTCGGCCACAACGCCGGCATCTCCACGGCGCAACTGAAAACCGTCCAAGAAGTGATCACGCTCACCGTGTTTTGCGTATTCTCGATGTGCTATCTGAAAGAACCGCTGAAGTGGAACTACCTGCTCGGATTCTGTTTCATCGCGGGCGGAGCCTTGTTCATCTTCGCTCCTTGGCAGCAAACGGGGCCGTAACCTCGGGGGGGCTTCACGCAATCCGATTCTAACCCCGCCTCTTGTTCATTATCCAAATCTCGCTAGAATTTCCAAAAGAAAGCCAAATTCCTCCCTACATTGGTGGGAAGCGGGGGACCCAATTTGCCGGCAATTCCGGCATGGGGCGCAGGTTCATACGTGAACCAGGGTACTTTCAAGCCCTAGCCCGACAGCTAACCTCGTCGGCGCGTCGAGTAGCGAGCGGTTTGTGTCGTTGTTGTTGCTTTGGTTGCCACTGCCGGCTTGACCGCCAGTGCGGGACCATCAGGAAAAAGCTCGGTTGGTCAAACCAGTTCCCGTGGCACGCATCATTTCGATGGACCCGCTCGATTCGACCTCATTTGAAAGGGCCTTCGTGTCGCCTGCGCTGGCGAAGCAACCCTGACCCCCAAGCGCTTGCCATTTCGTAGGCCGTACAAAATGTCCGAAAATTCTTCCTCACCCAATCCCCTGCTGGGTTCGGGCGCGCGACTCAACCGTCCTATTCAGGTTCTCATCGTCAGCAGCGTGATGTTCACGTTCATCTCCTTCTGGCGGACCGCGGCCGTCGTGCTCTGCGATCTGGCCAGCACGGCCTATTACATCGGCGCCATCGTCGAAGGCGCCATCGGGCCGGCGGCGCCATGGTTCATCCTGGCCGTGATGATTTTCAGCTATGCCGTGCGCTCGATCTACATCGAAAGTTGTTCGCTCTTCGTTCGCGGCGGCGTGTATCGCGTGGTCAAGGAAGCGATGGGCGGCTTTCTCGCCAAACTCTCCGTCTCCGCGTTGATGTTCGATTTCATCCTTACCGGCCCCATCAGCGGCGTCTCCGCCGGACACTATATCGTCGGTTTGCTGCTCGATACGATCGCCACCCTCGACCCCGCGCTGAAACTCGGCGACGACGCGGCCGATGAGGTGCGAAGATGGGGATCGGTGGCCATTGCCTGCGCGATTACCGTCTATTTCCTTCTCCAGAATCGGAAGGGAATTCACGAATCGAGCGGCAAGGCGCTGAAGATCATGATCGTCACCACGGTCATGTGCGCGGTGATTTTGATTTGGAGCGGCGCCACGCTGCTGGTTCGCGGAGGTCCCGTCAACCCTTTGCCCCTCCAACCGGATCTCTCGCGCAAAGTGGAGTATGAAACGGTGACGGCCAAGGACCGCCTGACGGGTGAAGAGGAATCGATGTGGAAGCGCGATCCGCAAACCGGCAAGCTCGAACCGGAGTTGGTGCGCGATCGGCAAGGGCATCCGGCCGTAAATCCCAAAATCAACCCGGTCACCGGCCGCCAGGAAGATCCGCTGGGGCTGATCGGACGGTGGTTTCCGAACTTCTCCAGGCAATTGCGCGCGCCGGCGAGTTGGTGGAATATCGTCGGCCTGATCGGCATCTTGATCGCCTTCGGACATTCGATTCTCGCCATGAGCGGCGAAGAAACCTTGGCGCAAGTCTATCGCGAGGTGGAATCGCCCAAACTGCCGAATTTCAAGAAAGCGGCGTTCATCGTCTTCGTTTACAGCCTGGTCTTGACGGCCGGCGTTTCCTTCCTGGCGGTGATGCTGATCCCGGACGAAGTCCGCATGAAAGACTATTCCGGCAATCTGATCGGCGGTTTGGCGATGTACATGATCGGTCCCACGATCGTGAGATTATTTTTAAATGCCTTCGTGGTGATCGTCGGCTTCCTGATTCTTTCGGGCGCGGTCAACACGGCGATCATCGGCTCGAACGGCGTGCTGAACCGCGTGGCCGAGGACGGCGTGATGCCCGACTGGTTTCTCAAACCCCACCGCCGATACGGCACCACCTATCGAGTGCTGTACCTGATAACGGCCCTGCAACTGGCCGTGATCGTCCTCAGCAAGGGAAGCATGTACATGCTGGGCGAGGCCTATGCCTTCGGCGTGGTGTGGAGCTTCGTCTTCAACGCCATGGCGATGGTGGTGCTGAGATTCAAGGACCGCACCCCGCGGGAATTCAAGGTGCCGCTCAATATCCGCGTTCGCGGCGTCGAAGTGCCGGTCGGTTTGTGCATTATTTTCGCGATTCTTCTCTTCACCGCCGGCGTGAACCTGCTCACCAAGGAAGTCGCCACCATCGGCGGCTCGATTTTCACGGCGATCTTCCTGGTGATTTTCACGGCCTCCGAACGTTACCACGAAAAACTCCGCGGCGCGGCGAAACACAAACACCTCGAACAATTCAACCAAAGTTCGACGGACCAACTCGCGCCGGCCGCGTTGGGCTTGGATAAATCCTACCGGAAATTGGTGGCCATCCGCTCCACGCAAAACCTTTACATGCTGGAAAAAACCCTCGCCGAAACCGATCCTCTCACCACCGACGTCGTGGTGATGACCGCGCAGGTCGCTCCGCGCGGCGACAGTTCGCTCGCCGGACCCGACTTGGACCACTACAATCGCGAACTGATGACCGCCGTGGTGGACCGCGCGGAAAAAGCGGGCAAACACGTGCAGCCGCTGATCGTGCGGACCAACAATCCGCTCTACTCGATCGTCCAAACGGCCAAAGAAGTGCAGGCCCAGGAACTGGTCCTGGGCGTTTCCAATATCCATAACGCCGACGACCAGATCGAACAGATCGCCTTTTACTGGATCAGCCTTTTCGGTGGCAGAAACCGAACCGCTGACCGTGCGGCTCCTGAGCCGCAGCCGCGATTTGTACTTCGACTTGGCCGGCGGAAATCGAATTCCCAAGATCGGCGAACGCCAGGCCCGCTCGGTGGCCGAATTGCGCGAAGCCGGCGTCGGCGTGCGGCACGTGCTTTTAGTGCATTACGGGAATTCCGCGAGCAGCGACCTCTTCACCGCCGCGCTCACCATGCTCGATCCGCTCGTGGCGTTCTCGGTGGTTCGCCTTCCGCTGAAAACGGCGGAAACGGCGGAAACCGATTGGTTCGAGATCGATCTCCAACGCGCCAAACAATTGAATCGCGAAGTCGAAGTGCATCCGTTGCCCGAAGGCGATCCGAACGAGCAAGTCGTCGAACTGGCGCGCCGTTTGGAATGCGGTTTGGTGGTGATCGGCCAACTCGAGGAATCCGACCTGCCGGAGCGGCCGGGACTGGATTTCCATCGCGTGGCGAAAAATTCCCCCTGCTCGGTTTGCCTGGTGGCGGCGCCCTCGATTCCGCAAGAAGTGGTCGAATAGAACTCGATCTCCTCGCTCGACTCCGATAATTTCAGCCGTTGCGATCGTGCTTCCGGGAACGATGCCGGTGCAAAACGATGATCGTGCCCGACTATCTCCCCATCCGCCTGTTCGGTCCTCTTGTGACCTGTTTGGTTATCCGTTAAAATTCCTACCGATGCACGCGAGAAAGCGTGTTCTTCGAAAACCAGGTTGCCCGGGGCGATTCGGGCGGGATTCAAGATGCTTTTGGAAGGAGATCCCCATGTTTAAGACTTCTGCGCTGCGTTTATTGGTGGCCGCATGTTCGCTCTTCGCGCTCGGCGCGGAAAATTGGCCGGCGGCGACCGCCGCCGGTGAAACCGCGTTGGAAAAACTCGACGCCTCGCTCAAGCTCATTCCCGCCGACGCCGCTTTCTATTCCTCCATGCTCCGCAATCGCGAACAATTCGAGTCGTTTCTGCAAAGCAACGCTTTTGCCAAACTCAAGGAATTGCCCGTCACGCAGATGGGGCTGCAAATGTTTCGCGCCGAAGCGGCCAATCCGCAAAGCGAAGTGGCCCAAGCGCTTGCGGTGCTGAAAAATCCGGAGGTCAAGAAGCTCGTCGATCTGGCCGCGGACATGTTCTCCCATGAAATTTTCCTCTACGGCGACAAAAGCTGCATCGATTTCCTCGATCTGCTCATGGAACTCAACGCCGCGCAGCGTTTCGAACCCTTGATGCTTAATATTCAAGGAGCGGACAACGGACGAAGCAGGCGGAACCTTCAGGCGCAAGCAGCGTTTTCGACCCTGATGGACAATCTCGACGCCGTGGCCGTGCCGAACATGCTCCTGGGTTTCAAACTCGACAAGCCCGCCGCCGCCAACGAAGCCCTCATCAAGCTCGAAATGTTACTGAATGTCGGCTTGTCGCAAGCGCCCCGCAGTTCCAGGGCGCCTTGAAGCGGGAAACCATCGCCGGCCACGAATATCTCGTCTTGCGGCTCAATGGAAAGATGATCCCCTGGACCGGCACGGAAAGCGAGAAATTGCAGCAGGCCGGCCTCGATGTGGAAGAAGCCGGGAAACTCCTCGATCATCTCAAGGAGATGAACCTGGTCATTGCCTTCGGCGTCCGCGAGAATTATCTGCTCGCTTCCATCGGCTCGTCGGCCGTGTGCATCGAGAAACTGGGCGCGGGCGAAAAACTCATGGACCTGCCGCAGTTCGAACCGCTGTTGAAATTCGCCGAGCAGAAACTGACCGGCATCTCTTATGCGAGCGCCGACTTGAACCGGGCAGTCAGCTTCCAACCGAAAGATCTCGACCAGTTGTACGCGGCGTTCGATGAGTACCTCTCCCAGGCCGACATCGGCGAGGAAAAGACCGAACAAATCCTCGGCGACGCCCAAAGGTTCGTGGAAGACCTGAAGGGCATGATTCCCGAGGTCGGAGCGGAAATAGCCTTTAGCTTCCTTGCCGATCGGGGCCTTGAAAGTTACGACTACCGTTGGGGGGACCATTCGCAAATCGACGGCTCGAAACCGCTCGGCCTGCTGGAGCACGTTGGCGGCAATCCGCTGTTCGGCTTCGTCAGCCGCGGCAAGATGAACGTCGCCGATTATGATCTGCTGGCCAAGTGGCTGGCGACCGGGTGGAAATATTTCAACGAATTCGCCGTGCCCCAAATGCAGGAAAAGGACCGCGAAAAGTTCCAGGCTTACGTCCAGGACGTCATGCCGCTGGTCGAGCGACTCGGCAAGGCGACCCGCGATTCGATGATCCCCGCCTTGGCCGACGGGCAATCGGCGCTGGTGATCGACGGAAAGTTCGCAACCAAGCGGCTTCAGGCGGAGTTGCCCGAATGGGAAAAGGCCATGCCCTTGCCCGAATTGGGCCTGGTGCTCGGAGTCAGCGATGCGAAACTCCTGAAGCAGGGCGTGAGCGAATATTTCGCGGTTGCGGGCGAACTGCTCGACGTGATTCGCAAGCATGATCCGCACGCGATTCCGGAAAACTTCCGTCTGCCGCTGCCGCAGGTGACCGAAGCCTCGGGCGGCACGATTTACAGCTATCCGCCGCCGCCCGAGTGCGGATTGGATAAAAATATCATTCCGAACGCCGGCTTGTCGGATAACGTGGCGGTGTTGTCCCTCTCCACAACGCAAACCGAACGGCTGCTCCGAAAAACGCCCCTTACGGCCGGCGGCGTGCTGTCGAAGACCGATCGACCGCTGGCGGTCGCCGTCTGGTTCAATTGGGCGGCGCTGCTCGATGTGGCGACACCCTGGATCGACTATGGCTTGGAGCAAATCGACGAAGCCCGTCTCGGCGGCGATCGCGCGGCGGCGATCGATCAAATCCACGTCCTGCTGGACGTGCTGAAGTGCTACCGCTGCCTGACGTTGGAAAGCTATCTCGAAGAAGGCTGCCTCGTGACGCACTCGCTTTGGGAGATTCACGACGTGCCGAGGTAACTTAACCGATAATTCCAGAATCCGCTGGGCGCCACTGCTGGCTTGTCCGGCAGTGGCGCCCTCATTTTGTTAGATGCTCTCAGAAACCCGCGCGCTCCCGGTTGTAAACTCGTCCGAGGGTTTGATATCCTCGAACGCCCAAGGAACTTGTGCCCGGATCCGGGCTGCCCGCGTCGGAATTTTGCGCGCCGATGAAATACTCCGGATTCTTTTGGAATTCCAACTGCGTGGCGGAACTGCTGAACATGTAAATCCGCCCTTTGAAGGCGGCGCAGAAGCTCAATTCGCCGGGCACGTTGCGATGTTGGTTGATCGAAATCACCAGGTCATTCCCTTCGTTGGCCGGCACGAACTGTTCGGGATGGGCGAGGAACTGCAGTCGCTGCTCGTTGCCCGAAAGACGATAAGCCACTCCCTGATGAATTACGGTCCACCGCGGATCGCCCTGCACCCACTGCCCATTACGGCATAACTCCACGGGACAATACCCCTTTAAGGCGATCGGCGGAGCGTTGAACTGCCGCACGTCGGCGGGCATTGCCAAGGCGGGCGTTCCCGCGGCAGGCCCGGACTGCTGGAACGATTGCTGCACCACCTCGCTGGATAATCGTCTCTTGCCGCCCGAATCGGCGGGAGCCTGATAATTGGCCTGCCGCGCAAGTCCGTGGAAGGATAGATTGTGCCCGAACGGAATGTTTCAGCATAATTCCCCGGCTGTAATGCCGAATTCCAATCCGCTTCCGGATGAACCTGGTTCGTGGCTTCGACGCTCTCTACGGCCGGTTTAGCCGGCGCCGTGTCGGGCAGTCTCGTCGGCCTGCCGGTCGCCAATTCAGCGGTTTCGGAATACCGATTCAAGATCGGCGGATTCGCGGCGGCTTTCTTCGGCGGCTCGGGCTTGAACTTCAAGCCGCCGACCGCCGGTTTTGCATTGTCTTTTGTGTCCTTGGGCTGATCGGCAGGAGGTTTTTCGTTTTTTTCCGACGGCAAAGTTAAATCCTTGGGAAGCTCGAAAGGTTTGTTTTCGGGGTTTTCGAACGCATTCGGAAGGTTCAGATCGGGAGGCAAACCCGGCGAAGGATTAAGCCCCCCGGCTCCGGTTTCGGCCCGGGCAAGCTTCCGTCGCTCGGAACGGTTGGCCCGCTCGGCGGTTCGTTCGGCAAAAACGGCGGCGGCTCGTTTTCCGAGGGCGGGGCGCTCTGCTGCAACTCTTGGAGCTTCTTGCGGGGCAACGGCAATTCCTCGTATCCCTGGGTCGGCGGAAGCCTCTCGGCGCCGATGACTCTCGGGAACTCTTGATCGAGCCGCTCTTCGCCCGGCCAAGGGCGCCACTTTGGCGTGAAAGCCCCGAAATTCCGCCAATTTGGCGTGCAATTGCAGCCGTAATTAGCCGGATACTCCAAATTATACGTGCCGGCCTCCGCAACATCGTGAAGCAGATAAACCAGCCCGATCGCGCCGGCAATCATTGCCGGGCTAAAACAGAATATGCGTTTTATCATGGAACGTCTTCCTTGTCTTTTACGGCGGACCAATCCCGCCGCGTTGTCATCCTATCCGATTAGAATCCGAGGCGTTGCGAGTTGTAACCACGGCCCAGGGTCTGGTAGCCGCGGACCGTCGAGGAGCCCAGCCGGCGATGCCCAGCAGCCGCTCGACCGGGGCCGTGAACTTGCCCAACACGTTGTTGAAGCCGATCACGTTGTCGTCGGCGATGAACACGCGATCGCCGGGCATGATCTGGTAGTTCGTGATCGCCGAGCCGCCGCGAGTGATGGCCACGTAATCGACGGGCATGATCTGCTCGCAGCCGTAATCGGCCGGGGCGGGCCGCGCGACCCACACTTCCTTGCTCGAAAGCTGCGACAATCCGCCCACCGACGACACCGCGTCCAACACCGTCTCGTTGCCGGTGATCGGCAGCCGCCGCACGTTGTCGCCCATCCCCGCGCCGTCGGTGATCACGTAATACACCTTGCTGTTATAGCCCAGCACATCGACGGAGACCTCGGGCGAATCGAAAAACTGCTTGAGGTGCTCCTGCAGGGCGATCTTGATTTCGGTCATCGTCTTGCCCGCCACGCGCACCGTGCCATAGGTCCGCAGGTTGATCGTGCCGTCGGGGGCGACGAGGTACTGCCCGGAAACCGGCTGCGTGCCGGAGGTGCGGGCCAACTGCACCGAAACTTCCGGCTGGCGGAGCACTTCGCTGAGCTTTTGCTTGATGGCCTGGGTGGCCTCGTCGATGGACATGCCCACCACCCGCACGCTGCCGTAGGCCGGCCCCAGGTTCACCACCCCCTCGGCCTCGACGATGTAGAAGTCGTTGATGGGCTGGTCGGGCAGGGCGAACGAGGCGCGGATTTGCAGCACGTCGTAGATGTCGATGCGGTACGGCGGCTTGGGGATCATCTTCAGCATGTCGATCGACAACATGTCCGGCGGCTCGACGATGTACGCCGGCAGCGAAACCTTGTTGATCTCCCGCGGCGGCTGCATTTCCGGCGGCACCGGGGCCTGCAACGTGTTGGTGTAATGATCGAACGGCTGCTGGCAGCCGGCGCAGGCAATCGCCGCCACCGCCAAGAGCAGGAGCAGGAAGGCAGAAGGGTGATGGCGGAAGGGGAATGAAATATGCAACATGACTTTGCCCGAGTTAGGGAGGTCGTTGGTTTTGGACTTGGGACTTGGTTTTTGGGTCTTGGGCCTTCAGTTTTGGATAATATCCGGGAGCTGATTTAAGTAAATATGGATAGTATGGGCAATATGCAAAGGTATAAAGATATCCGAATGATCGATTTACTCGATACATTCGGAATAATCGGCAAAGTTTAACAAAGACTTTCGGAAGAATCGAAAGATGGGCGAGAAAGTGGAGGTTGCGGACCCCAAAAATGCCGTAAATCTTGGTTTTCTCTCGATCGGCAGGAACAAATTTTGAATTTTCGCTGATTGTGGTGGGGTGACATTTACCTCGTAATATGTAATTGCATAATCTATGCTCTTCTTGCGGGAATATTGTTCACCATAATGTGCATATTGTTTATATATTGCATCTTTACTATCTTAATGACTTGTCAGGTTAAATTCAAAAAGTTATGATGGCTTTAGCATTTACGAGCAAATTAGGTGCAAAGAATTCACGTTCTCTTTATTGTAGATGCGCCATAAAAGCCGATTAAAGGGAAAGTTTGATTTAGTTTGGCATTCCAAAATTCCTTAAGTTTTGTGAAAGGTGTTCATAAAATCATCACTTGGTTGAGCTGTGAACCGCTGTCCCATTGCTTGAAATTTGATCCCCAAAGATAAAATTCCAGAGAGGGAAATAGTTCTTTTCATCCCAGACAAAAGAGACTTTTCCTGAAGCGGTGAGTTGTTTCGTGCGCAAGGGCTTGTTTCTTCAATGGAAACGCCCGAGGCTGAGTGGAACGGAATTCCTCGGCTGCCTTCGGCTGATGCGAACGCCGGCAATGCCTCGCCTTCCGAAGTCGAAAAGGGAGAAACTGTCGATGTATGTGATAGAAACCCGAGGGTTGACCAAATCTTACGGTTCCGTGGATGAAGCCCGCGTGCAAGCGTTGCGCGGCGTGGATTTGCAAGTCGAGGAAGGCGAACTGCTCGCCATCATGGGACCGTCCGGCTCGGGTAAAAGCACCCTGTTGCACATCCTGGGAGGCGTTGAAGTTCCCAGTGAAGGCCAAATTCTCTTGGAAGGGGTCGATCTTGCCTCGTTGAGCGACGATGAACGGACGCTCCTGCGCCGCGAACGGATGGGATTCATTTTCCAATCCTTCAATTTACTGCCCGCATTTACCGCCGAGGAAAATGTCTCGTTGCCCATGGAACTGGCGGGCATCCCTTCGGGAGAGGCAAAGCGGCCGCGCCTTCGATATGCTCAAAATGGTGGGTATGTCGCACCGACGCCACCACATCCCCAGTACGATGTCCGGCGGCGAACAGCAGCGCGTCGCCATCGCCCGAGCGTTGGTCATGGAACCCGCTTTGCTCTTGGCCGATGAACCGACGGGCAATCTCGACAGCGCGAACGGCCAGCAAGTCACCTCTTTGTTGCGTCGATTGGCCAGCGAACATAGCCAAACCATCGTGATCGTTACGCACGATGCCGAGGTGGCCGACCAATCGGATCGGATCGTGCGCCTTCGGGACGGCTTGGTGGAAAAAGATCATCTGGTTTCAAAGGGACAACCCGTTTATCAGGGAGTGATTCCTTTAAAAGACATCCAAGTGAATCCAACGAAGCCCGCCGTTCGGTCGATTTTGTTCAAGCGGACGATGTAACCGAAAAAGTCATCCATTAAGGTATCTGGCCGCGCTTGCCGAGAGCGGGCGAGGTTGTAAAATTCATCATGCCCCCCCCTGCAAAGCGGGTATGATCTCGGACTCGGGATTGGACAGTCAAGGATGTTTCCCTTTCCTTCTAAACATTGAATATCTCCATGGTCCTTTGGAAATTTACATCACGCGAGATCGGAAACCGTCCCGGCAGGGCGATTTTGACGCTCTTGAGCATTGTCATCGGCGTGGCGGCAGTGGTGGCGGTCTCGATTTCGACCCGTGCGACGAACGACGCTTACAAGCAGATGTTCGAGGCGGTGACGGGCAAGGCGGCCTTGGAGGTCATTCCCGATGACGAAACTTCCGACAAGGCCTGGTTTTCGGACGCCATCGTCCCCAAGCTGGAAAAAACGCCGGGCGTGAAATCGGCCGTGCCTCTGATCTATCGCTCCTACCAAATCTATTGCAACAAGAAAAAACCGGTTTGCCTCCTTTATGCGATCGATCCCAAACGTTCGGAAATCTTCGACAGTTACCAGCTTGTCGAGGGAAAGTTTTTCGGAAAACAGAGCGAAAATGAAGTTGTCCTGGAAGCCGGATTCGCGCGGGGCTTGGGAGTGAAAATCGGCGACGAAATCAAAGTTCGCGGGGTGGGACTCGTCCCCATGACCCTGATCGGCACCCTCAAGCCGAAAAATGCGGCGAACTTGAATCAAGGCGGCGTGATCTTCATGCCCCTGGAAACCGCGGAACAATTGGTTGCCGCACCCCGATACATCAACCGCGTGAGCCTGATTCTCGATCCGAATGCAAACGAGGAAACCGTCCAAAAAGCCATCGCCGCGATGCTTCCGAAGGGCATGAAAGTGGTGGTGCCGGCGGCCAAGTCCCAACTAGCCAAGGAAAATCCGCTGAAGATGGCCGAAATCGGTTTGTGGTTCGCCTTCTGCCTTAGCTTCGCCGTGGCGATCTTCATGATCCTGAACACTTTCATCATGAATGTCGGCGAACGCCGCCGGCAATTGGCAATCTTGCGAGCCATCGGCACCACGCGCGGGCAGATCATGAAAATGCTTCTGACCGAAGGACTCGCAATGGGGATTTTAGGAACCCTGCTGGGGATCATCGTCGGCGTGGGAGGCGCTTACTTGCTGACCAGCGCAATGACCCGCATGTTCAACGGTGCGGCCTCCTCGCTGCACATCACCTATTGGCCTTTCGTTTTCGCGATTTTGGTCGGACCGACAATCTCGCTTTTGGGAGTTTTCATTCCCGCCTATTTGGCCGGAAAAATCACCCCCATGGAAGGCATGAGGCCGATCATCAGCGAAACCAATCGCCGCATCCCCTTCTCCTACCTGCTTTTCAGCATCGCGGTTTTCCTCCTTACCGGCGCGATGCTGGGAGCGTGCATCATCGGCTGGCTGCCGGTGGTCTGCATTATTCCCATCGGCGTGACATTCACCATTGCCTTCGTGCTCTTGATTCCCATCGTGCTCCGGCAACTATCGCTGGGAACGTCCTATTTGTTGTATCCGGTCTTGAAAACGGAAGGCGTAATCGCCAGCCGGCAAATCCTCCGCCGCCGCGTGCGCACCACGCTGACGATCGGCATTTTGTATATCGCGGTGAGCACGGCCGTGAGCATGGGCACTTCAATCATCAACAACGTGGACGACATCTACAACTGGTACAAGAAGGCGATGGTCGGCGATTTTTTCATCCGGCCCGTCTCCTCCACGCAGATATCCGCCGCCAATTCGAACATCCTCATGTCCGATGCGATGGCGAAGGAAATTCGCGGCCTCCCCGGAGTGACCAATCTCGATTCCATCCGTTACGTCGATGCCAAAGTATCCTCTGTCGATGCCAAGACGGCTGACGATGCCAAAAACGCGAAGGTCGTGATTCGCGACTTCACCGGCGACGCACAGTTGCCTCTCGATATCACCGCAGGCGAGATGAAGGAAGTTCGCCGCGGCCTCGCTCGAGGCGAAGTGGTGCTCGGCAGCGTTTTGGCCAATCGGACACATACTTCTTTGGGCGGCGAAATCAACGTCGAAACCCCGGCAGGCATGAAAAAACTCCGCGTCGCGGGCATCGCCAACGTTTATCTCGTCGGCGGCATGGTGATTTACATGGAGGGCGATCGTGCGCGGCAACTGATGGGCGTGCAAGGCGCCGATATGTTCGTCATCCAAACCGACGGCAAGAATCTCGCCGCTATGGAAAATCAATTGAAAAACTTCTGCGACGACCGCGGTGTCATGCTGCTGTCCCTGGCCGACTTGCGGGTAAGAATCGACTCGCTGATCAACGGCGCCGTCGCCGGATTGTGGGGATTGATGGCGCTGGGATATATCGTCGGCGTTTTCGCCATGGCCAACACCCTCTCGATGAACGTGCTCGAACAAACCCGCGAACTGGCGCTCCTCCGCGTCGTGGCCATGACCCGGCGGCAAGTTCGAAAAACCATTCTGGCCCAAGCCGCAATCATCGGGTTCATCGGACTCTTGGTCGGCTCGGTCGGCGGCCTGGTCGGTTCGTGGACCATGAACCTTTGCTCCATTCCCTTGTTCGGCAAGGCCGTTTCCTTCTCCATCCACCCGTGGCTGCTGGTGGCCTGCTTTACCGGCGGACTCTTCGTAATTCTCCTTTCCGCCTGGATTCCCGCCGAAAGAGCCGCGCGGCTGAATCTGCTGATCGCGCTGCAGTACGAATAGGCTGTTTGTGGGAATGATCGGGAAAAAGACGAACCACGATCCGCTCGGTTCCATAATCTCCGGCTCCCGCTTGCACCCGTGGATAATATTTTTCTTCCGGGTAGAATGCTTCTGGTATCGTTCCCGGCCGATTGCCGGTGACATTGCGAAGGTGATCGTCCCCATTTTTTACAGTCCTTGCACACCGCGGCGAGGTAATATCGAGCACGCTGCAAGAAACAAGACACCCCCGTTGATGGTTACTGGAAATTCCCTCCGAGCCAACATTCCTCCCCTACGAAACAATCATTTCAAGAAAGTGAAACATGAAAATTGGACGGTTCGTGATTGCCGTGATCGGGATCGGACTTTTTTGCCTGTCGGCGAGAGCCGAGGATTGGGCACAATGGCGCGGTCCCAAGCGGGATGGAATTTCGCAAGAAACCGGATTGCTGAAAGAATGGCCGAAGGACGGGCCGAAGCTGCTTTGGCAAGTGAAGGATATCGGCGACGGCTAC
The DNA here is from genome assembly GCA_963713065.1 of Pirellulales bacterium. GTDB lineage: Bacteria > Planctomycetota > Planctomycetia > Pirellulales > Thermoguttaceae > JADLEL01. Next base: position 124,849 of record CAVQKP010000007.1, read on the forward strand.
TCGACGCCCGCCGTGGTCGGTTCGCGGCTGTATCTATTAAGCAGCCACGGTCTGGACGACGAGTTCGTGCAATCGTTGAGCGTCGAGGACGGCAAGCAGAAGTGGTCCACGCGTCTTGGCAAGGTGGGAAATCCGAAGCAGATGCCGCCTTTCCCCATGGCCCGCTCGACTCCCACGGTGGACGGCGAGTTGTTGTACGCCCTCGGTTCCGACGGCGATTTGGTTTGCCTGGAAACGGCCTCCGGCAAAGAGGCGCTGGCGAAAAAATCTGCGGACCGATTTCGGCGGCAAGCCGGGCCAATGGGCGTATGCCGAATCGCCGCTTGTCGATGGCGACATGCTCGTTTGTACGCCGGGCGGCAGTGAGGCGACGCTGGTTGCGCTCAACAAGAAAACGGGACGGATGGTCTGGAAGTGTGCCGTCCCCGGCGGCGAGGAGGCGGCCTATGCATCGGCGATCATCGTCCAAGCGGCAGGGCATAAACAATACGTCCAATTCCTGCAAAAAGGCGTGGTGGGCGCCGATGCCGAGACGGGCAAGTTCCTCTGGCGTTACAACGAGACGGGCAAAGGCCCCGCCAATATTCCCACCCCGGTCGCTCACGATGATTGCGTTTATTCGTCTGCCGGCCGCACGGGCGGAGGGCTTGTTCGTCTGGAGGCCGAAAATGGCGGCGTCGCGGCCAAGCAAGTGTATTTCGAGCGCGGGCTGCCTAATTGCGTCGGGGGGGCGATCTTCTTCGGCAAGGACCTTTACGGCACCACGAAAGACGGGCTGCTTTGTGCCGACTTCGCCACCGGCAAAGTGCGCTGGCAGGACAAGTGCATCGGCATCGGGGCGGTTTGCTATGCCGACGGCTGCCTGTACATCCACGGGGAGAACGGCGATGCGGCATTGGTCGAAGCCACACCCGAGGGTTATCGAGAAAAAGGCCGTTTCACTCCGCCGGATCAACCGAAACATCTGCATGGTCCGATGGAAAAGGCCTGGCCTTACCCCGTCGTCGCCAATGGCCGTTTTTACCTTCGCGACCAGGGTACGCTCTGGTGCTACGATGTTAAAAGTCCCCTTCACGCAAAATAGGGGCTATAATTGTTCAATACCTATCCCGCTCGCTCCCAAACCGGACCGCGAGAACGATCGAGGTTTCTTTTTTTCCGAGGAAAATTACCATGAACGCCCCTTTTCCCCCTGAAGGCGGCAGCGCACAACCGGTGCAAGCTGTCGCGGTGACTCCTTACACCATCGCCCCGCCGCCGAAAAAAAGTTCTTTCCTGGCCAAATTTTTCCTAGCGCTGCTGTTGCTGGGTTTTTTGGGTTCGATGTTCTTGAACCTGCTGTTGTTTGTCGCCGTGGCGATTCGCGGAGCGGGAGGAGAAACCAGGATCCAAGAACAATATTTTTCGCACGAGCATGTCTCGAAGAATAAAGTCGCCATCCTCTCGATCGAAGGCCTGATCACCAGCGGCGAAGGCTTTTTCAAGCGGCAACTCGATCAAGCCTACAAAGATTACGAGGAAGGAGACTTGAAAGCGCTGGTGATCCGCGTCAATTCGCCCGGCGGAACGATTACCGGCAGCGATTACATGCTGCATCATCTCCGCATGTTCAAGGAGGACACCAAAGTTCCCATTGTGGTCAGCATGGGCGGAATGGCGGCGAGCGGCGGCTATTACGTGTCGATGGCGGTTGGCGACACGCCCGATTCGATCTATGCCGAGCCCACCACCTGGACCGGCTCGATCGGCGTGATCATTCCGCATTACAATCTGGCCGACTTGATGAAGAAAGTCGGCATCGAAGAAGACGACGTGGTGAGCAGCCACTTGAAAGGGATGGGCAGCATCTCGCGGCCGATGACCGAGGAGGAGAAAAAAATCTTCCAAGGCCTGGTCAACGACGGCTTCGCGCGGTTCAAAGAAATGGTTCAATCGGGACGGCCGAAATTCAAAGCCGATCCCGCCGCGCTCGATAAACTGGCCACGGGCCAGGTTTTCACCGCCGATCAGGCCAAGGAAAGCGGCTTGGTCGATCAGGTGGGATTTATCGAAGAAGCCGTCGAACGGGCGATCGCGCTCGCGAAACTGCCGGAAAATGACGTTAAAGTGGTGCGTTATAAATCCGAACCGACGCTCGCCGAAGCGATCTTGGGCGGCCAGGCAAAAGCTCAACAAGGCATCGATTGGGCCGCGCTCCTGGATTCGGCGACGCCGCGGGCATACTACCTCTGCACGTGGCTGCCGCTATCGGCCGCGAAACCGGAGTAAAAAACCAGCTACTTTCCGCACTGCAGCGCGGTTGCGGGAGAATGGCTATCGATCCTTGACGGGCGGCTTTTCGAGACTGTTCATCGGCCTCCGGGGGGGATTATTGCGCGGTCCGCGGGGACCATCGGGCGGCGGCCCCTCGGGTCGGCCGAAGAACGGTTCCATCGGTTTCTTGCGCGACATATACATGCGTTGAAGTTGGTGCTGCATGTCTTGGGGTGAAAGATCCAATAAGTGCATCTGTTCCGCATCCGGCAGGCTTTCGAAAAATTTCGCCAGCTCGTTTTCATCCACCAAAGTGCCGAATCTGCGGCCCATCCAGGGAGGATGCTGCGATCGGGCGATGGCAAACAGCCAACCTTGAATCGTTCTCCATTGCTCCTCAAGCGGCTTCCCTGCAAGACGCATCCGCGCTTTGGGGCTTAATTTCGCAGGTAAATCCGCCAAGTTGTCGGGCAATTGCAGCGATCGATTTCTGCCCCCCTGCCCGCGCTGCCAGAACAAGAAACCCAGGATCTTCATCCGGTGCTGCGACGCCGGTTCCAGGTCCCAGAGTTTGCGTTCTTTTTCCGTTAGTCCTTCCCGAAAATGCGCTTCGAATTCGACGAGATATCGCTCCCACCAATCCCGTAGGGCCGCTTTATCCGAGTCGGAGAGAAATTGCGCCGGGTTGCGATTGAGCTCCTCTCGCTTCAGTTGCTCGATCCGCTTGATCCGCTCCTGCGGGGAAGAGAGCAAGCTCAACTCGTTGCGGGAAATCGGCGGCAGGGATTTCCACCATTCGTAATAGTCGTGCATCAACCGGCGAATTTCGGCGGAATCCTCGTCTTTTTGCACCTCTCGATCCAATTCCCGCAGTTTCGCCTGCTCGAGAGAAGTGAGGTTGTCGAAAATTTCTTTTCTTTGCGATAATTCCGCCTTTTCCGCCGGAGGCATGTTTTTCAACATTTTTTCCATATCCCCCACCGTCATGTTCGCCGCCCGTGGCGGTTCCTGCACCGGAACTCCTGTTGGAGGAGGTAATGGAAACAGATTTTGTTCTTTCAGCAGGCGCAGGAAATCGATGTCATCCACCTGTCGGTATTCATCGAGATTTTCCAGCACGGGCAGGTCGTGCAGGAGTTGTCGATTCGAGTTCGGCAGCGCCAGATGCGCCGCGAGGAATCCGGCCGCGGTCGCCGCGAGAACGCCGGCGCAAGCCATCCATAAATGGCGGCGGCGGCGAAGCGGCGCTTCGGCCAGCGCGTGTTGAACGTCTTCCTCGGCCGCCACGGTGACCATTTCCAGAGTCGTTCGCGTGAAGCTTTCCCCGACCGGCGTCGATCCCAACTCGTCGAGCATCTCCCAGGTCTGCTCCAACCGATTCAACGCCTCGCGGAGTTCCGGCTCGGCGGCCAAGCGCTCCTCGATTCGTCGGGCGGCCTCCGCGTCCAGTTCGCCGTCGAGATACGCGACCAATTGCTCTTCCAGCGAATTTTCGGCTTTTACGGGATCGGTGGACATGGTCAAATTATCTTTTCATCTCCGTTATCCGCGGCGACGGTCCCTTTATTCGGCAGTTCGCCGCTTTCGAAATATGGCTGCAAAATTTCACGGAGATTGATCCTTGCGCGGGAAAGCAGCGACTTCACCGCTTGGGGCGTCAAGTCCAACGCCGCGGCGATGTCGGCGTAGCTGAGGCCCTCGAACTTGCAAAGCAACACCGCCAAACGCTGCCTTTCGGGTATCGATTCCAGCGCCATTCGCACGATCTCCCGCATCTCCGCCTTATCCAACAGCCGGGAGGGCATCTGACCGCTGCTGACAGTCAACAGCACGTCCATCGGCCGGGCGCCCAGTGGTCCGCTGTCGCGCGACGAGATCGTATGCTCGTGCCGCCGGCTGCGCGAACGCATCGCGTTCAAGACGGCGTTATTGGCGATCGTAAAGAACCAGGTCGCGAATTTCGCGCTCGGTTCGTAAGTTTTCCGCGACCGATACACCCGCAGAAAAATCTCCTGCGCGAGGTCTTCCGCTTGTTCGGCATCGCCCAGCAAATGCTTGAGGATGTTCAACAAGCGGTCCTGATAGCGCAGCACAAGCTCCTCGAAAGCAGCGGCGTTGTCGTCGCGAACTTCGAGCATCAGCCGGACGTCGGGATCCAGCGCGTAACGGCGGGCAGACGATTCGCTGACGACCAAGGGGGAGAATTGGCTTATTCTGGGGGGGGTGATCGATCGGAAATGAGACCTTTAGGCTATGCTTCCGCATAACTGCTCGATCAAAACTGCGTGAAAAGATCTTTTTGTCATGCAAAAGCATAACCTATGGCTCAATCCTTAGTTTATCGCAAGCCGATCCACCCGACCACCCTCCTCGATGGCTTCTCCACCGCCGTCTTTTTTTTACCAATCCAAGGTCCTGACGCCGTTAAATCTCTATTGGATAAAACCCCGGATCCCAGCAGGTGTTTCTCTGCGGCGTGAAATCGCCCCACTAGCCCATCTATTTGGTGGGGTGGGGGTGGGGGCCCTGAAGAACCAAAACCTATTCCAGGCTTTTTATCGCCGCTCGCATGTACCCTAAGGCGAAAGCCATGCCAGCATGCCAAGGGGCGGCACAATCGAGAGATGGGGTATGATCGGGAATGAGGACGCCTTGATATCTGTTTTTATGCAAGATTTTCAGCACCTGGTGCATGTCCAGATCGCCCTCATCCACAAACACCTCGTAATAGCGGGGCACCTTGCCTTTGACATTGCGGAAATGTATGTAAGCAATGGCATTCTGCCCGCTGTAGCGATCGACCGCTTCATAAACATTGCCTTCCGACATTTCTTGGAGGGTGCCGAGGCAAAATTCCAAAGCATTTGCCCGGCTGGGCACGACATCCAGCAATTTTTGATAGAAATTGGGTTGGTAAACCAAGCGTGGCGTGCCGCGAATGGTGGGCATGGGCGGATCGTCGGGATGCGCGGCCAACCTCACGCCGGCATCTTCGGCGACGGGGACGAGATTCTCCAAAAACTCGCCCAGACGTGCCCATAGTTGTTCCTGCGAGATCGGCGGCAGCACGCCGGGGGGCGCCTCGGGATCGTAAACCATGTTCCAAACCTGCCCGCACGGGATGGGAGTTTCGCGCGGGCCGTCGTTGCCCAAGAAGGCCACCGAGGCGGCGCCTCCCCGGGCCCAATTTCCCGTTACGTGCCCCCAAACGCCGGCAATCGAAAAGTTATAACCCATCGTCGGAATGCCGACCTTGCCCAAACGGCGGATGAGCGTTTTGAGATCTTCGAGTTGGCGTGATTTCTTCGGCCCATCCAGGAGCACGTCGTACCAAAAGGCGGGGTCGAAATTCTCGATGGCCTCCAGCTCCAGGCCGTGGCGGTTCAGCGCGCGTTTCAGCTCGCGCAATTCTTCCTCCGACCACAGTTTGCCTTCATTCTGCGTGATGCCCCAGGTGCGGGTTTCATCGGTTCCATGCAATTGCCCGCTCGAGAAATAATCGACCAGATGCGCCACGACGTGCGTGCAACCGCATTGCCGGGCAAAGCGGAAGTTTTCGTCCGTCAGCATGTGCCGGTAGAATCCGATGCCGAGTTTCATGAATGCTATGATCCTGATTGAATTCGCCGCAACTGCCCGCAGGCGGCCGCGATGCGGTCGCCTTTGCGGTAGCGGATGGCGGCGGTGAGGCCGCTCTGGGTGAGAATTTCGGCGAACATCGCCGTGACCGAGGAGGCCGGAGTGCGGAACGGGAGATCGGGGATCGGATTGTAGGGGATCAGGTTGATGAGCGACGGCCGGCCGCGCAGGATTTTGGCAAGCAACCGAGCATGCTCGGGGCCATCGTTGACGCCGGCCAGCAACACATATTCATAGGTCACACGGCGGCCGGTTTTATCGAAATAATAATCGGCCGCCGCCAAAATAGCGTCGATGCCGACGCTGCAGTTGGCCGGAACGAGTTGGTCGCGGAGTTCATCGTTAGGGGCGTGCAGCGAGACGGCCAGATGGTAGGGGCAATCCATATCGGCCAGATGGCGGATGCCCTTCGGCAGCCCGACCGTCGAGATCGTCACGCGGCGCACGCCGATGCCCAATCCTTCCGGACTGGCCGCCACCGCCAAGGCGGGAAGCACGCCGTCGAGATTCAAGAGCGGCTCGCCCATGCCCATCACGACCACGTTGCTCAGCCGTTCGTCGCTCGGGAGCAGCCGCTGGAGTTGGAGCAGATGCTCCACGATTTCCTCGGCGGCGAGATTGCGAACGACGCCGTCGATGCCCGTGGCGCAAAAGGCGCACTTCATGGCGCAGCCGATCTGCGAACTTAAGCAAACCGTGCGATGGTGCCGGTCGTCGCGCAAGAGCACGCATTCCACCCGATTGCCGTCGGCCTGCTCGAAGAGCAATTTTTCCGCGCCGTCCTCGGAAACCGAATGCGCGGCAATGCGGCAAGACCAGATGGAAAATTCCTCGGCCAATCGGCTGCGCAAGGCAAGCGGCAGATCGGTCATCTCCTCGAATGCGCCTGCGCGGCGGTCGAAAATCCACTTCCGCAACTGCCTCGCCCGGTAGGCTGGCAAACCCTGGCTGCGGAACCAGGCTTCGAGTTGGGCGGGCGATTGGCGAAGCAGGGGTAGCATGGATAGTTATTTATAATCAGCCAAACCGTAAACACGGTAGCCCGAAAATGGGGACTGGCTCCGTCGCTGGATGTGCTTTCCTAGGGAAACAACATGGCTGGCGACGGTGCCTGTCCCCTTTATCAACTCCCGTTTACAGTTTGAGTTATTTGTTTTTTTGCGATTCCTTCAGCGGTTGTTTCACGGAAACCTTGGCAAAAAGATAGAGGCTGGGCTCATCCGGTTCGGGACTGGTGGAACCGGTGACGCCGCCGATCAAGGCGCGGGAGCCGAGCGGGGCGCGAAACGTAGTATCGATCCGTGAAACGTTCACCACCGGACGATCGAGGGCTGCCGCAATGGCATGGACATCCGTCCCGTCGCCATCGGCTTTTTTGGATGCTTGGCAGGCGGAGGGGTCCTCACCCGGCTCCGGCGTCTCCACCTCGACCACTCGGCCGTGAATGTCCAATAGCACTTGATCGTCTCCGCAGAGGATCGGCCGCACTTGCAAGGCGGCACCTTCCTGGACCGTCGTCGATTGCGGCTGGTAGCCGACCGATCGGCTGCTCGCCGGCGTGCCGTCGTCCCCCACGACGGGAATGAGCGAAATAATAAAACGCCGCTGCCGCCCCGCCACCGTGGAAACGGTCTGCCCATTGAGGCAGGTAATCACGGCGTGATAGCCGGGGATCGATTCGCTGTCTTCGCCCGCCAACTCCTTTTGATGCTCTTCCCAAGCCTTTTCATCGACCGTGCCGGTGGAATCGGGAACCAAACGCCGCAATTGTTCTTCGGTCAGCCAAAGCCAGTGGGCTTCGACGACCACGGTTCTCCGCGCGGCGATGTGCCCGCGCAGCTGTCCGAGCAGCCCGCGAATCTCCGCTTGAATTTTTTCAGGAGCCGAGACGACCAGGAGATGGCCGTAACCCCGGATCGACGAGCGGCCTCCCACTTCTTCCCAAACTTCGGGCGAAATGACGCCGGTGATGGTATCGATTAAATCATCGTTCTTGTCCGAGTTCGCGGCACTTTTTACGGCATGGGAACCGCCCATCCCGCCGAGCATCTGCGGCGACGATTGATCGAAAGGCTCGAATTTCTCCGAAAATAACGAGCGGCCGTCGCCCATATCGTTCAATTTTTCTGCCGGGTAAAACGGCAGATCGGCCATCGACAGATCGCCGACTTCATACACGCGCACCACTAGCGGCGGTTCTGGTTCTTCGCCGTTTCGATCGGCCGCGGCCGCCGGGACGGCGGATCGCTGGTGAATCGGACCGAACTGTGTTTGCGAGTAAGCACTGCCCGTCAAACACAACACCACGATGATCGAGATCATACCCAGGCTTTTCATAAGAAACCTCCCCATTGCAACAGATGCAAAAAAATGGTTTTGCCCTTGAACGGCTCGTGGCCAAACAAAATCAAGCCGTCGTTTATGAAGTATCATCATACCCCTTAGGGAGGGCCATGGCAAGAATTTTGCGCCGATTTCTGGATTTTCCGACCAACTTCCGGGCGATTGTGAAAAATACGTGAATTGTTACACTGAAGTGATGCTTCGGTAACATTTCGAAAGGGAAAAATCATGGCCGATACCGCGAAACTCATCCTCGGCGATAAACAGTACGAATTTCCCGTGCTTGTCGGCACCGAGGGGAATCGGGTGATCGATATCGAAGGGCTTTTCGAGCGGACCGGGCACATCACGCTCGATCATGCCTTTTCCAATACCGGCGCCACGAAAAGTAAAATCTGCTACAAGGAAGGCGAACAGGGCGACCTTGGCTTGCTCTGGTATCGCGGCTATGCGGTCGAGGACATCGCCCGGCATTGCGATTTTTTGGAAGCCGCTTTCCTTTTGATCCATGGCGAACTGCCGAACATCGACCAGTTGGAAACTTTCCGCCTCAACATCCATCGGCAAACGCTGTTGCACGAGGGAATGCAAACGCTTTTCGCCGGCTTTCCGCCGAACGCCCATCCGATGGCCATTCTCGGCTCGGTCGTGGGGGCATTGGCGATTTATTGCACCGACGCCCTCAACGTGCTCGATCCCCGGCAAGTCGAGTTGGCGACCTACCACCTGCTGGCGAAACTGCCGACCATCGCGGCCTTCGGCTACAAGCAATCGATCGGCCAGCCGTTCGTCTTTCCGCAAAACAATCTCAGCTACTGCCAGAATTTTCTGCACATGATGTTCGCCACGCCCAGCGAAAAGTACTCGATGAATCCGGATTTCGTCGAAGCGCTGAACATGATGCTCGTGCTCTACGGCGACCACGGCCAAAACTGCTCGACCTCGACGGTGCGGATGGTCGGCTCGAGCGACGTAAACCTGTTTTCCTGCATCTCGGCGGGCATTTGGGCGCTGCTGGGCGATCTCCACGGCGCGTCGAACGTGACTTGCATCAACATGCTCGAACGCATTCTCGCCGATGACGCCAACCTCGGCAAATACATCGATCTGGCGAAGTCGCCCGACGCGAAGTTCGTATTGAAAGGGCTGGGGCATCCAAGCTATAAAAACTCCGACCCCCGCGCAAAATTCGTCCAGGGCATCTTCCACCGCTTGTTGGAGAAACACCCGCAACGCGATCCGATCTACGAACTGGCCCTGAAAATGGAAGAAATCGTGCTCCGCGATCCGTTCTTCATCGAGCGGCATCTGTTCCCCAACGTCGGCTTCTACTCGGGCCTGATCTTCCGCATCCTGGGCATCCCCAAGCAGATGTTCACCGCGCTGTTCGCCATCGGCCGCCTGCCCGGCTGGATCGCCCATTGGACCGAAATGCACAACACCCCCAACCGCCGCCTCTACCGCTCCCGCCAACTCTACATCGGCCAAAGCAAGCGGGAGTTCGTGCCGCTGATCAAACGGTAGGAGTGAAGGTTTCAGGGTTCAGGGATTGGAAGGCATAATTCATAGATATTTATACTTCAAACTCTGCCCCCTAAATCCAATCCTGCCCCCTGAACCCTGTACCCTGAACCCTTCCTATGTCTGACCTTTCCTCCCGCTTGGAATTCGCCGTTCATGCCGCTCACGTCGCGGGCGACATCACACTCGCTTACTTCCGCAAGGAGGACCTGGCGATCGATCTCAAGGCCGACGACACGCCGGTCACCGCGGCAGATCGGCTTGTGGAAACGAAACTCCGCAGCCTGATCGCCGAAAGCTTTCCCGACGACGCCATCCTGGGCGAGGAATTTCCCGATCGGGAAGGCAGCAGCGGCTGCCGCTGGATTCTCGATCCGATCGACGGCACCAAGTCGTTCATCCACGGCGTGCCGCTCTACGGCACGCTCGTCGGCATGGAAAAGGACGGCGAGAACGTGCTGGGTGTGATCCGCATTCCCGCCTTGGACGAATCCGTCTATGCGGCGAAAGGCCAAGGCGCCTGGTATCGCCAGGGCGACGATCCGCCGAAGCCCGCCAAGGTTTCCCGCCGTCAACCGCTCGGCAAAGCCCTGTTCGTCACCAGCGAAGTGGCTGCTTATGAGACGACCCAACGCCGGGCGGCGTTCGACCGGCTGCAAGCCGCCGCGCGGCTCACGCGCACCTGGGGCGACTGCTACGGCTACCTGTTGGTCGCCACCGGCCGCGCGGAAGTGATGATCGACCCGATCGTGGCCGTCTGGGATTTGGCCCCGCTGCCGCCGATTCTGCAAGAAGCTGGCGGCTCCTTCACCGATTGGAAAGGCAATCCCACGATCCACTCCCGTGAAGGCATCGCCACCAACGGACTGCTCTTCGATGAAGTAATGCAAATAGTGGCCGAATAATCATCCGCCCGTAAATTCATCCCGCAAGAACTTCGCCGCGGCGTCCCACTCCTCGGCGGCGGCCGCGAAATCGACTTGCATGGCCTTGATCGTCCGCGGCGTTTCGATGCGGACCTTCGCATCCACTTCCCCGTTCAAGGGCGCTTGCGCTGTGCGCCCTCGGCCAATTTCTTCTCCACCGCGGGCGAGAGCAGATAATCGACCAGCCGCCGGGCGTTCTCTTCATGCGGACAGCCGCGGAGGATCGCCAGCGTGTTCGGAATGAAAAGCGTGCCCAAGCCGCCCTCGCCTTGATCGGGATAAACGATCGCCACCGGCATCCCCTTTTCCACCTCGATGATCGCGTCGTCCGTGTCGGTCAGGCCGAACGCCAACTGCCCGCCGGCCACGCTCATTGCCACCTGCTTGTTCCCCGAAAGAATTTGCACGTCGTTGGCCTTGAGCCGGCGATAAAAATCTTTCGCCTGCTCTTCGCCCAGCACGGCGAACAGGCAAGCTGCCTGCGTGGCGGTCGTGCCGAACAACGGCTTGGCGATGCACACTCGGCCTTTCCAGCGCGGATCGGCGAGATCGAAGATCGATTTCGGCCGCTCCTTTTCCGGCACGAGTTTCGTATTCACCAGCAGCACCCTCGCCCGGGCGGCGAATCCGTGCCATAAGCCCTCAGGCGAGCGGAACGCGGCCGGATATTTGGCGGCGATCGCCGGATGATACTCGGCAAGCAAGCCCGCTTTCTGCAGCCGCATCGTGTGCAGGATTTCATTGTTCCAAAAGACATCGCACCGTGGACGGCCTTTTTCCGCCAAAATCTCCTCGGCCAGCCCCACGGTTTTCGTCGATTCCGCATCGAACTTCGGCCGCACGGCAATCCCGGTCGCCTTGGTAAAATCGGCGAATATCGGCGCGGAAAATTCGCTGTCCTGCGAGGTATAAACCACCACCTCGGATGAAGAAGAGGCCCAACAACCCGAGAGCGGAAGAAGGCAGGCAAGCAGGATCGCGCATCCTGTTTTTCGCGATATAAATGTAAAATCGCTTTCGTCGATCGGACCGTTCATGGAACTCCTCGATATTTTCCCCATCTCGATTTTTCGAATAGAACCCCATCCATCGTTTCTCTTCCTAGGATATAATGCATGCTGGCCGTTTGCAATGCACGCCGCTAACCGGGTTCATGCCATGCACCGATTCTTTCCTTCCTCCTGGATGATTCTGCTCTTGCTCATTCTCTCGATCGGCTGTGGGAGTCAAACCGAGAATGACAATCCAATGAAGGCGCCGCCGGAGAAGAAACCACCCCTTGTGAAAAACGTCGTTCCGCAGAAAAAATCGGCGTCGCACGATACCCAACCGCAAAAAGTAGCCCAAAAACCCGCGCCCGCCGAGCAACCGGGTTCATCTCCCGGAAAGCAGCCCAATTACGCCTCGCTGGGCGATCTGCTCAAACAGCCGCCCGATTCCATGTCGCGGATGATCCCCGATTATCCGCGAATGAAAGTCGATGCGGAAAAAGCCGCGGCCGCCGGAATTCGCAAAATCGCCGGGAAGCGGATCACGCTCTATACCGACGTGCGGGGTGAGGAGATCGACCGCCTGCCGGCGATTTTCGATCTGGCCTTCCCGCAATATTGCGACTATTTTCACATCCAGCCGGAAAGCCTCGGCGATTGGCGCGCGACCGGCTTTTTGATGAAGGACAAAAAACGGTTCGTCGCGGCCGGCCTCATTCCCGCCGCGCTCCCCAATTTTCCCCACGGTTTTTCCTGGAACTACGATCTCTGGCTCTTCGATCAGCCCAGCGACTATTATCGGCGGCATCTGCTCCTCCACGAAGGCGTTCACTGTTTCATGAACACGGTGCTGGGCGGCTGCGGCGCGCCTTGGTTTATGGAAGGCGTCGCCGAAATGCTGGCCACGCACAGCTACCGCGACGGCCGTCTCACGCTCGACTATTTCCCGCAAAGCCGCGAAGAAGTGCCCGAATGGGGCCGCATCCGCATCATTCACGACGACTTGGCGGCCAATCGGGGATTGCTGCTGAAGAAAATTATCGAGTATCCTCCCTCCGCGCATCATTCCAACGACGCCTACGCCTGGTCCTGGGCGGCCGCGAAATTCCTCGACACGCATCCCCGTTATCAAAAGCGATTCCGCGAGTTGCCCAAAGACGTCTTACAGGCGGATTTCAACGCATATTTCTATAAACTCTTCGCCGCCGACCTTCCCGAGCTTTGCGAAGAGTGGCAGGTGTTCATTGCCGGCCTGGAATACGGGTACGATATTCCCCGCACGGTGATCGACTTTACGCCCGGCAAACCGATTTCGGAAAGTTCGGAAAATGGCGAACCGGCGACGGTTAGCGTTTCGTCCGACCGCGGCTGGCAGAACAGCGGCCTGCGTCTCGAAGGCGGCCGCAAGTATGAAATCACCGCCTCCGGCCGTTGGACGAAAACCGTGCCGCCCGCATTTTGGAGCGGATTGAAGGATTTGCCCGAGCGGATCGAGTTGGAACCGAACGGCATCTCGATCCGCTATTACCACGGCCTGCCGCTAGGGATTCTGCAAGCCGCCGTCCGCCCCGATCATCCGAATCCGGAGAAATCCGCCGTTTTTCTGCATCCCCTCTCCATCGGCCTCAAAGCCGCGCTGGAACCGAAAGAATCCGGCACGCTCTATTTCAAGCTCAACGACACCGCCGCCGATCTGTCGAGCAATGAGGGAAAGATTCAATGTTGCGTGGGCTCCGCCCACCAATAATCACAAAAGCGTAGGGTGGGCTCTTCCCGCGCTACGATTTCGCTCGCGATTCTTGGTGGGCGAAGCCCACCGGCGAATCGACCCTCCGCCGCTCAATCGCGCCCCGGATTATTCGCCTCGCCCTCCCCGCCCTCCCACCACTTGCCCCAGCGGTTGGAAACGGGCGTGGCGATATGCGTGGCCCGCAATTGCGCAAATTGCTCGGGCGTCTGCAAGACCTCGTCGGGCCGGGCTTTGCTGCGCACGAGGAAATCGGCCTCGGGCGGATGGCAGGCGACGGGAACGAATCCCGGATCGGCGATCGTCGCGCCGTGCGGCAAGTCTTCGCCCGGCAGGCGCGAAATCTTCGCGTTCGTCGGCAGGGCCGCATTTTGATAGCGCAAATCCATCGACCAGCGAACCATATCGCTTTTATTTTCATAACTCCCGTGCGGCGTGCGATTGGTCAACAGCAACGCGCTCCCCTTGGGCATCGGACAACAAACATGCGGACCTTCCGGCAAGTGCTCGTCATCGATCATCAAATACGCCTTGTCGGGTGCGGGCCGGTGCGGCACGATCGGCCCCGCATGGACCCGGGGGATGATCCACATGCAGCCGTTCTCCTCGTTGGCATCGACCAATGGAATCCAAACCGTCAGCACCAGGCCGCGGTCGCAATAAGGCTCGAAATACGCCGAATCCTGATGCCAAGGCACGGCCCCGTAATTGTAATGCGGAATTTTCGGACGCAGACGATAGACGCTCGAGGCAATCAGTTCCTCGCCGCAGAGCGACTCCGCCACGTCGAGCAGTTTGGGATTGACGATCAAGCGAAAAAAGCCCGGCCCATGCAAGATGCCGCTCCAAAGGCTGAGGGCGACCTTGTCGGTCTCCCGGCTGATCTCCGCCAGGCGATGCTCGAAGTCGTATTCCGCATAACTGCGCGACAACTCGCCTAAGCGAAGCAATTCCGCCACTTTAGCGTCGATGGCTTGATTGATGTCGTCAATGGCCGGTTGCAGGTCCTCGTCGAGAAACAGGTCGTCGAGCACAAGATATCCTTCACGATGGAAAAACTCGACCTGTTGCGAATTCAGTCCGCTTTGTTGCTGCAAAACGCCGCTCATGTTTCATTTCCTTTCGAGTGATGTATCTCTGCTGAATTGTACAAGCTGGTCAAGGGAAAATGCCTGCCCCCGGGGAAAGCTCGTGGACGAGAATTAATCTGCCAATCTATTGGTATTTTGCCCAGATTACCTAAAAATAGGCGACTCTCCCCTTTTCTCTATTGTCTAAAAAACCGGGGATTTCTATACTACGACACCCGCGATCATAGGTGCGCCGGGGCAGGCGTGCGCAAATTCTATCTAGGCAACGGTTTAAGGAGGAACCGAGATGACCGGAAAAACATCAGGGACGACTGTTTCACGTGTCCGTGTCTGGAAAAAACGGCTGGGATTTGTGTTGGGAGCGATTGTGGTGGTCGCCATTTGCGTGGCGATTCGCCACTTTAGCGGCGGACCGGAAAAAGCCGCCGCCACCTCGCCCGAGCAATCCCGCACGCAAAATTATCCCGTGCGGCAAGCCACGGCTACTACGCCGGCCACGTTTTCGGCCGCCGCGCCGACAAGCTCGCGCAACGTTTCGACAATGCAGCGCGGCGGGGCGTCTGGCAACACTTCCAGCGCGCTGCAAAGATCTTCCGCCGGCAAAACGCCGAAAAACTCGTCACTCCCGTGGTGGCGGAGGTCAACGGCCAGCGGATCACCCGCGACGAACTGGCCCAAAACTGCCTCCGGCACTTTGGCGAAGAAGTGATGGAATCGCTGCGCAATCGATATTTGATCGCCGTCGCCTGCCAGAAGCAGAATATCCGCATCAGCCGGGCGGACGTCGATGCGGAAATCGAACGCATGGCCTCGCGGTTCAGCCTGCCGGTCGATCAGTGGCTGAAAATGTTGAAGCAGGAGCGCGGCATCAGCGGCGAACAATACGCCAATGAAATCATCTGGCCCACCCTGGCGCTGCGGAAGCTGGCCGGCCCGAAAACACAGGTCACGCGGGAAGAAATCGTCCGCGAATTCGAGATCATGTACGGAAAACAGATCCGCGCCCGCTTGATCGCCATGAAGGATCCGCGGGAAGCGGAAAAAGTCCGCAAGGACGCCGCCGCCCACGCCTCCGATCCGGAATATTTCGGCAAACTCGCCAAGGAGTATTCGGTCGATGCGCCGAGCGCGGCGGCAAAGGGCATCATCCAGCCCATTCTCCGGCACGGCACCTATCCCGAAATCGAGCGGACGGCCTTCGCCATGAAGGATGGCGAGGTTTCGCCGGTGATCAAAGTTGCGCAGAGCGAGCAATACGTGATTCTGCGGAAGGACGGCGAGATTCCCGAACGCAAAACCAACCTCGACCAGCTATTGGCCCGCAAGCTGGAAGAGATCGTCCGCGACCGCAAGCTCCGCACCGTGGCGACTGAAATCTTCAAGGACCTCCGCGAACACGCAGAAGTCGTCGATGTGTGGAACGATCCGGCGGCGCACGCGAAGAATCCCGACGTGGCGGCGCTGATCGACAAACGACCGATTCCCATGCCGGAGTTCATCAAGGCGTGCCTCGATCGGCACGGCGAGGAAGTGCTGCAGGGCATGATCGGCCGCACGCTGATCGAAATCGAAGCACAGAAAAAGAACATCGGCGTGAGCAATGCGGACCTGGCGGCGGAAATCGCGCGCTCGGCCGCGCTCGAGCTGAAGCCCCTTCCCGACGGTTCACCCGACGTCGAAGGCTACAAGAAGATGATCGCCGCGGAACAGCACATCAAATTCGACGTCTTTCTCCACGACGCGGTCTGGCCGGCGGTCGTGCTCCGCAAGCTTGCCGAGCCGAACGTCAAAATCACCGACGACGACCTGAAAAAAGGCTTCGAGGCGAACTTCGGCCCGCGCGTCCGCTGTCTGGCCATCGTGCTGAACAACCAGCGCCGCGCAAACGAAGTCTGGGAGATGGCCCGCAAAAAAAACACCTCGGAAAACTTCGGCGACCTGGCGGCGGAATACTCGATCGAGCCCGGCAGCCAGGCGCTCCGCGGCGAAGTTCCGCCGATCAAGAAAAACGGCGGCCAGGGGAAACTGGAAGAGGAAGCCTTCAAGCTCAAGCCGGGCGAACTCTCCAGCATTGTCCAAGTCGAAGACAAGTTCGTCATCCTTCGCTGCGAGGGCTACACCGAACCCGTAAAAGTCGATTTTGCCCAAGTCGAAAAAATGATCCGCGACGACCTTTATGAAAAGAAACTCCGCACGGAGATGGCCCAGCGATATGAACAAATCCAGAACGCGGCCTCGATCGACAACTATCTAACCGGCAGCAGCCGTGCGCCGAACCGGAAGCCGCTTGGCGACCCGGAGGAAGTCAATGCCGCCGCGCGGCAGGTGCCGGCCGCTTATCAACAACCGCGAACGCGTTGAATGTCCTTGCATAGCTCCCTCCCCCAGACACCGACCGAAGGTTGGCCGGGAGGGAGCCTTGGGCGAGGGAAGATCCGATTGCCACACCGAGGCACGGAAAACGCGGAGGATCGGACTTGTTTTTCCTCCGTGTTCTCCGTGCCTCCGCGTTTCGAATTCCTCGTTTCCGGGCGTTGGCGCGGGAACGAGCATTCGAATCGCGGGATCGGTCTCCAACCCGTCGCGAAGACCGGTCGTGCGGCAGGTTGCAAACGTGTTCGATAACGATAAAATGGGGTGAAAGGAACCGCTCATGAATTCCCTTGCCGGAAAACCACGCGAACCAGCCGACGGTTTTTTCGAGGACGTCGAAATTCACGGCCATATCATCGACAGCCTGATGCTGCCGAAAATTCTCGACTGCATCTCCTCGCACGGAGCCGTGTTTCAAATCAAGGAAATCGCCATCGGCCAGTCGCACGAGGACGCCAGCCACGCGCTCGTCGAGGTCCGGGCGAACGATCGAACCACGCTGAACCATATTCTCGACGAGATTGCCGACCACGGCGCCGTGCCCACCACCACGCGCGATTGCCGCCTCGAAGCCGCCGACGTCCCCGGCGCGTTTCCCGAATGCTTCTACAGCACCACCAACCAGCGGCACCGAAATCCGCCTCGCCGGCAACTGGACGCCGGTGGCCGATCAGGAAATGGATTGCGGCATCCTCGTCGATCCTCGGGCCGCCGCCGCCCGCTGCATCCCCATGGACGAAGTCCGCCGCGGCGACCTGATCGTGGTCGGCCACAAGGGCGTGCGGATATATCCCGAAGAGCGGTCGCGCGACGGCGCAGTTGTTCGCCTTCATGGAAAGCAATGTCTCCACCGAGAAGCCGAAAGGGCTCGCCATCCGCCAGATCGCCCGCTGGCTCCATGAAAATAAGGCGACCGGAGGCAAGACGCTGCTGGTCGGCGGGCCGGCCATCGTCCACACCGGCAGCGGCGAGTTTCTCCAGCAACTCATTCGCCGCGGCTACATCGACAAACTCTTCGCCGGCAACGCGCTGGCCACGCACGATATCGAACAATCGCTGTTCAACACCAGCCTCGGCGTGTATCTCGACCGCGAAGGATTGGCCGAAGCGGGCCATGCCCACCACCTCCGCGCGATCAACCGCATCCGCCGCGCCGGCAGCATCCGCCGCGCGGTCGAGACCGGCGTGCTCGGCTCGGGCATCATGTACGAATGCGTGAAGAACAACGTCGATTTCCTGCTCGCCGGCAGCATTCGCGACGACGGCCCCCTGCCCGACGTCATCACCGACACGATCGTCGCGCAAAGCGAGATGCGCGAAAAAATCCGCGACGTCACCTTTTGCCTGATGATCGCCACGACGCTGCATTCGGTGGCCGTGGGCAATCTGCTCCCCGCCTGGGTCAAAGTCGTCTGCGTCGATATCAATCCCTCGACGGCCATCAAGCTTTCCGACCGCGGCTCGTTCCAAACCGTCGGCTTGGTGACCGACGTGGAGCCGTTCCTGCGGATATTGCTCGAGGAAGTGCTGGCGTTGGAATCGGCAAGTTAAACGAATGATAGGGTGCCATGCCCACGCTTGTCGTGGGCATGCTGGACGAGTGCAATCACTTAACGTGCCCACGACAAGCGCGGGCATGGCACCCAACACGAAATCCCCCATGCCCGCTCAGATCCTCATGTGCCCGCCCGATTATTACGGGATCGAATACGAAATCAATCCCTGGATGAGCCGCACTCGGCAGGCAAATTCCGCATTGGCCGTCGAACAATGGCAATCGCTCCATCGGTTGCTGGAAGAATGCGGCGCGAAGATTTCCCTTATCGAGCCGGTCAAGGGCCTGCCCGACATGGTCTTTACCGCCAATGCCGCGCTGATTTTTCGCGACACGGCCGTGCTCTCGCGGTTTCATCATCCGCGAGCGGCAGGGCGAAACGCCGCATGGCGAGCACTGGTTGTCCGAGCAGGGCATGAAAATCCGCCGGCTTTGCAGCGACGCGTATTTCGAAGGCGCCGGCGACGCGCTCTTTTGCGGCGACACGTTGTTCGCCGGCTATCGCATCCGCAGCGACGCCCGCGAGCGCACAACGAAATCGCCGAAATGCTCGAGTGCCGCGTCATTCCCCTGGAACTGGTGAATTCGTATTTCTACCATCTCGACACCTGTTTTTGCCCCTTCGCCCGGGCCTCGCCCTCTATCATCCCGCGGCGTTCGACGACTATGGGTAAAAAGCATTGAAGGAATGGATACCGGAGCTGATCGAGGTCGGCGACGTAGAAGCCCGGCGACTTCGCCTGCAATGCCGTCGTGGTCGGTAAGACGGTGGTAACCAATACCGGCTGCCCGGACTTGCAAACCGTAGCTTCGGCAGCGCGGATTCCAAGTCCGCGAAACGCCGCTCGACGAGTTTCTCAAGGCCGGCGGTTCCGCCAAATGCCTCACGCTCCGCCTCGACGGCGAAGACGCCGCCGCTTGGCGAACGGCCGGCTGACAGCGGTTGCCTTTACAGTTGAATTGATGTCTGCTAAACTCGTCTTCGTCTTTTTCCGAAAAACCCGGGGGGTCGAATCATGTTCGTGTTGACAAACTACCCGCTGGCCGTAGTCTTCTGCTTCATCACGATGCTCTGTTGGGGTTCCTGGGCGAACACCCAAAAATTGGCCGGCAAGACCTGGCGATTCGAGCTGTTCTATTGGGATTACGTCTTCGGCGTTTTCCTCATGGCCGTCATTTTCGCCCTGACGATGGGCAGCTTCGGTTCCGCCGGACGCGGTTTTTTCGCCGATCTCGCCCAAGCCGATCTGAAGAACATCCGTTCCGCCATGCTCGGCGGAGTAATTTTTAATGTCGCCAACATCCTGCTGGTGGCCGCCATCGCCATCGCGGGCATGTCGGTCGCTTTTCCCGTGGGAATCGGGATCGCGTTGGTGTTGGGCGTGGTGGTGAATTATAATCCGGACAATCCCGGCAATCGCGTGATGTTGTTTCTCGGCGTTGCGTTGGTCGTTGTCGCCATCATCCTCGATGCACTGGCTTATCGCAAGATCCCCGGGTCCGAGAAGGGCGGCGGGATGAAAGGGTTGATCCTTTCCGTGCTTTGCGGCATCTTGATGGGCTATTTTTATCGCTTCGTCGCCGCGGCAATGCCCAACACAACCGGTGAACTGCTCGAAATGCCGGCTGGCATGTTGACGCCCTATACCGCGATGGTTTTCTTCACGCTGGGCATCGTCCTGAGCAACTTCGTGGTGAATACGGCGATTATGATCAAGCCGTTTACCGGCGCGCCCGTTCCCCTTTCGGCCTATTTCCAAGGCACTGCCCGCGATCATCTGTGGGGCATTGTCGGCGGGATGATTTGGTCGGTGGGGATGATGTTCAACATCATCGCCTTGGGTGAAGCCAGCCCCGCCGTCTCCTATGGTCTGGGACAAGGCGCCACGATGATCGCCGCTTTCTGGGGCGTTTTTATTTGGCGGGAATTTCGCAATGCCCCCAAAAATACCAATGTGCTGCTTGCACTGATGTTCATCGGCTATGTTGTCGGACTCGGACTATTGATCGCAACGAAATTATAATCCTCACATCCTCGAAACATCCTCGAAATTTTTCCACCATGCCAAATCCTCCCAAAATCGTCGTCGTCGGCAGCGTGAATACCGACATGGTCGTCAAGGGCCAGCCTCCCCGCACCGGGCGAAACCGTCACCGGCGGGCAATTCGTCCTCGCCGGCGGCGGAAAAGGCGCCAATCAGGCCGTCGCCGCCGCACGCCTCGGCGGCCGTGTCACACTCGTCGCCAAAGTCGGGCAGGATATGTTCGGCGATCAAGCCGTCGCACAGTTCAAACGCGAAGGGATCATCACCGACGGCGTGATTCGCGACCCGCTCAACGCCACCGGCGTGGCGCTGATCCTCGTCGATGAAAAAGGCGAGAACCAGATCTCCGTGGCCTCGGGCGCCAATCATGCCCTCACGCCCGCGGAAGTCGAAAAGGCCCTGCCGCTCATCCGCGACGCCGATCTCCTGATGCTGCAGATGGAGATTCCGACCGATTGCGTGCAGAAGGCGGCCGAACTGGCGTCGGCCGCGGGCGTGCCCGTGATCCTCAATCCGGCTCCCGCTTCACCCTTGGATGCCTCCGTCCTGCGGTTGATTACCTATCTCACTCCCAACGAGACCGAGGCCGAAGGGCTGACCGGCATCGCCGTCCGCGATGAAGAGTCCGCTTGCGCCGCCGCGAAAAAACTGCTGGACTTGGGCGTAAAAAACGTCATTATCACTTTAGGCTCGAAGGGAGCGTTGGCGGTCAATGTTGAAGGAAAGCATCTGGTGCCGAGCTTCCCCGTCAAGGCGATCGATACCACTGCCGCCGGCGACGCCTTCAACGGCGGGCTGGCCTGCGCGGTGGCTGCGGGAAAACCGCTGCTCGATGCCGTCCGTCAGGCGAATCTCGTCGGCGCGCTGGCCGTCACCAAGCTCGGCGCTCAACCCTCGCTTCCCACCGCCGAGGAACTCGAAAAATTCGCCAAATAGGCAGTTTCGTAAGAAATCGCATGGGGGAAATATTTCAATGGATGCATTTCATGCGCATGGAGCACGCGCCTTGACCCACTCCTGCGAACCGACGGTATTTTTGCTCGATGACGACGCGGCCGTGCGGCAATCCATGTCCGCGCTGACTCGATTGCTGCAAATGCCGTTGGAAATCCTCGCCTCGGCCGATGATTTTCTCAAGAAGCATAATCCCTTGCAGCATGGTTGCCTGGTGTTGGAGGTCTGCTTGCCCGGCATGGACGGGCTGGAACTGCTGGAAAAACTTCATGGCGACGGGAGCCATATCGCCGCCATCGCCATCTCGGCCAACGCCGACCTCGCCACCGTCGTTCGCGCCATGCGCGCCGGAGCGATCACGTTTCTGGAAAAACCGCTCGCCGAGCGGCAGCTTTGGGATTCGCTTGGCGAGGCGCTCGCGCGACGCGGAATATCGCCGCCGGCTGGCGCAAATGGAGCGCATTCGCCGGCGGATGGAAAAACTCACCGAGGGTGAAAGCAAGTCGCTGGATCTGCTATTGGCGGGAAAGTTGAATCGAGAGATTGCCGACTCGCTCAAGATCAGTGTCCGCACCGTTGAAGAACGGCGGAAGAAAATCATGAGGAAAATGAAGGCCTCCTCCCTCCCCGAATTGGCCCGCGACGTGACTCTCCTGGAATTCTTTTCGGCGAGAAACCGCTTCGATCGATGAGCGCTCATCGTTTTCGACCGACAATCGACAGAAATTAATCCCTTTCTTTTTCGCCGCGTGAAGAACCGCGATAAAGCCTCAAGTATTCTTTTCGATCCCGCACCACCGCAAAAAGCGCGCCCGGCAAATCCACTCCAGCGGCTTAAGCACGGCATAAACGGCGTCCGCCAGAAGCGGATATTCCACCGTCCTCGCCAGTTCCGGCCCCACCCGATCATAAATGCGCCGGCAAAGCCAATGCAATCTCGGGCAGACCGCGAGCAACAAGAACTCGAAGGCCTTCAAACAGCGCAACTGGTCGTTCACGCGGAATTTTCTGCCGTCCGCCGCCATGCACTCTTCGCTTCTTACGAAGCGCCGATGGCCGCGCGCCGCCGCGGTGCAGAGGTAGCATCCCGGCGGCGAGGCGGTCGGAAGTTTCGCATATTCTTCGAGCACGTTCAAATAGGCGACCTTCCACGCGGCGCAATAACCGCCGAACCACGTCACCGCTCCCAGCAGTTGGGCCAATGAGAATTGAAATCCTTTTTTCCTGCGGTGGCGGAGTATGAAAAAAGACATCGTCGCATAACTGGCTACCGCCCAGGGTGTGGCAAAAAATAGTGAAAACCCGATGGATATGGGGAAGGCCCCAATGCAGAGAAAAATCAGCAGATACGATAGTGCGGCAACAGTGTCGGATTTGGAACCAAAGAATAAAATTACGCCGAAAACAATCGTGCAAAGGACGGCCCAGAAAAGATAACTCTCCCAAAATCTAGAGTTGAATGCGTGAGAAAACGTCATTGAAAAGACCGCAAAAAATCCGATCGACACTACCACGCCGCTATAGATGCCGAACCGCAGCAGGGCATTTCGAACAAACCGCTGGGGACGATAAACCACAAGTCCCATGCTGGCGATGCAGTAAAACAGCAACGGATAAAATGGCAGCGACCCTTTGTGCGAAAGAAACAATTCCGCGTACGCCACGGCCTCCCCCGATTGCCAGTCAGGTTTCTCCGGATATCCAAGGACAAAACAAATCACCGGCAGAATCACGCCCGTAAAAAGAAACCACCACCGGGCTAATCCCGAAAGCCGGAACTCTGCCGCGGCGGGCGGAAAAAGTTCCATCGGCGAAATGACTTCTGGATCGGGCATGGGGATGAAAAGAAAAGCCGTAGAGAGAAAATGACCGCCTCAACCAGCAATTTTACCTCCGCTGCTGCGGAAATGCAGGGGTGGCTCCGCCCACCTTACAACTTTTACCCTCATGAACGGCGAGCCCGGCCGTTGAGATTTTCATCCGACCAGTTCCACCATTTCAGCAGTTCGGAATCGTGCTTTTTCCGGCCCGCGAAATAGACCGCCGCGCGGAAGACATAAAGTACGCAGCGATCGATCGGGCAGCCCATTTTCCGGCACAGCCGTTCGTACATCTCTTCGGCGTTCGCCGCGGCCAAATCGGCGACCGAACGATAACCCAAGAGCCGCAAATCTTCCTCCATCCGCGGCCCCACGCCCGGAATGCGCTGCAAATCGGATTTTACTTTAGCGATTTTCGTTTTCATTCATCCTTCATCCTTCATTTACAACGGTTTTATCGTACTGATCCACAAAAACGGCGTGCCGGCCTCGTCCACGCGAACTTCGAATTTCAAACCGGCTTGATAGAGCAGCTTTCTCAGCGCCAGGCTATAGGTGGTCTGCGACCGCGGCAGCGCGACCATTGCCTTGGCCGGATCGATGCCGTGCCGCGCCAGGGCCACCCGATCGTAAATCAAAGGCGTTCCCAATCGCTTGCCGATCGCCGCCGCCGCCGTCGCCGCCGAAACGTTCTGCACATTGACGGGCAGAAACTCCATCAACTTCGGCAAGGTTTCCTGCACGGTTTTTTCCATCCGCCCGCCGACCGGCCAGATATCCTTCAGATCGGGCCGTGACTTGACCGCCGAAAGCTCCGGCTCCCCAGCGGACATTTTCGGCACCAGGCAATATCCCGCGGGACGCATGAGCGCCGCCAGGGCGGTCCCGCAAGTCAGCCCCGTCAATTCGTCTTCAACTTTGTCGTTGCCGACATCGCGCAATGAGCCGTCGGCGAACTTTAGCGGAATCGCCAACTCCCGCGCAATCTTCTCCACCGCTTCGCTTCGGGCGGCGCCTAGCGTGGAGAAGTTCACCGGCTTGGAGAGCGCCTTGCGGACGTCATTATACTGTGCTTGCGTCAGGCCAAAGGCGACCTTCGCCGGCCGTTGGCCGGGGAGGCCGTTCTCCGCCAGATCGTCCAGCCAGGCTTTCAGCCGGCCGATCTCGCTCCGCCTGTAACGTCCGCCCGGCAGCAGAATCTCCTCGCGCGAAACCACCACGCCCGTGATGTTATAAACGGGCCGCTCGGGCGTGCCGGCCGTTTCGATGCCAGGTTTCAATTCCTCGCCGGAGCCGCTGCGGATCCGCACGTTCGGAATGCCCCCCTTATCCAAGGCTTTCGCCCAATCCTGAAAGGCCACCGCGGCCGACCGGCCGCCGACCAATTCCAATTGCACCGTCCCCGCGGCGTTGGCGATGGAGGTGACCAGCCCGATTACAAGGAAAATTCCGACAAAATGGCGAGTCAACATGGCATGTTCCCGATGTGGTTGGCCTTGGGGCTTAGATCTTAGATCTTGGATCTTCGGCCTTAGGTCTGGCTCTTGGTCGAAATCAAACCAAAAATCACTATGATTATTATAGCATGGCTCGAATCGCCCATTTCCGCCTTCCCCCTTCTTCCTTCCCCCTTCTTCCCCTTTTCCGCCGAATATGGCAAAATAACCGCTTTCGTATTTTGTTTCGCAAAAAAACTTCTTCTCGAGGAGCAATAACATGGCACGACCGGTCACGATGTTCACCGGCCAATGGGCCGACCTGCCCTTGGCCGATTTGGCCCGCAAAGTCAAAGGTTTCGGTTACGACGGCCTCGAATTGGCCTGCTGGGGCGATCATTTCGAAGTCAAAAAGGCGTTGGAAGATTCCAGCTATTGCGCCAAAAAACGCGAACTGCTGGAAAAGAACAATCTCCAATGCCATGCCATCAGCGCACACCTTGCCGGTCAGGCGGTGCTGGATATCATCGACGCGCGGCACCAATCGATCCTCCCCGACTACGTTTGGGGCGACGGCAAACCCGCCGGCGTCAACGCCCGGGCGGCCGAAGAGTTGAAAAACACGGCCCGGGCGGCGCAGAAGTTCGGCGTCGAGGTGGTCAACGGCTTTACCGGATCGAGCATCTGGCAGTGGATCTATTCGTTCCCGCCGGTATCGCCGAAAATGATCGATGAAGGATTCGAACTGCTCGCCCAGCGGTTCAATCCGATTTTGGACGTGTTCGCCGAATGCGGCGTGAAATTCGCGCTCGAAGTCCATCCCACCGAAATCGCCTTCGACCTCTACACCGCCGAGCGCGCCTTGGAGGCGTTGAATCACCGCGAGGAATTCGGCTTCAATTTCGATCCCAGCCATTTGCAGTGGCAGGGAGTCGATCCGGTGGAATTCCTCCGCGCATTCCCCGACCGGATCTACCACGTCCACATGAAGGACGCCATCGTCACGCTCGACGGCAAGACCGGCATCCTGGCGAGCCATTTGAACTTCGGCGACCCGCGGCGCGGCTGGGATTTCCGCTCGTTGGGCCGCGGCGGCGTGAATTTCGAGGAGCTCATCCGCACGCTGAACCAGATCGGCTATGCAGGCCCGCTCTCGGTCGAATGGGAAGATTGCGGCATGGACCGCGATCACGGCGCGGAAGAAGCCTGCGATTTTGTCCGCCGCCTCGATTTCGAGCCCAGCCGCCGCGCCTTCGACGCCTCTTTCGATAAAGAAGAACAAGCGTAAAACTTATTTCTTAAGTCCCGTCGCGGAAAGTTCGGTGCCATGCCCACGCTTGTCGTGGGCATGTCGCAGTTTTCCCGCATTTCTTCCATGCCCGCGACAAGCGTGGGCATAGCGCCCGACTGTCCATCGTCCGCGGCAGAAACTGCTTATTCCACGACCGGCAGTTCGGCGAGGGCTTCTTTGATTTTTTCGCGCGGATAAGCGTAATCTTCCAGATGGCCGCCGAGGAAACGGTCGTAGGACGCCATGTCGCAAAGACCGTGGCCGCTGAGATTGAAGAGAATGCACTTTTCTTCTTTCTCCTCGCGGCAGCGGTTGGCTTCCTTGACGGCACAGCAAATGGCGTGGGAGGTTTCGGGCGCGGGGATGATGCCCTCGGTACGGGCGAAAAGCTGTGCGGCCTCGAAACACTCGATCTGATGAAACGCCGCCGGCTCGATCAGCCCGATTTTCGCGCCTAAACTCACCATCGGAGCCATGCCGTGATAGCGCAATCCGCCGGCATGGATGCCGGGGGGCATGAAGCTATGACCCAGCGTGTACATTTTCACCAGCGGCGTCAACTTGGTGGTGTCGCCGTAATCGTAGCGATACTCTCCATGGCTCATCGATGGGCAGGAGTGCGGTTCGCAGGCGATGAAACGCATCTCTTTTTTAGCGGTCAGCTTGTGCCGCAGGAGCGGGAAGCTCAAGCCCGAAAAATTGCTCCCGCCGCCGACGCAGCCGATCACGATATCGGGAAAATCCTCGGCCAGCTTGAACTGTTTTTCCGCCTCCAATCCGATGACGGTCTGATGCAGCATGACGTGGTTCAATACGCTGCCGAGAGTGTATTTCGTGTCTTCGCGGGTGGCGGCATATTCCACGGCTTCGCTGATGGCAATCCCCAAACTGCCCGGGCATTCGGGATCGGCCGCCAAAATCTGCCGGCCGGCCTGCGTTTCCTGCGATGGGCTGGGCGTGACGCCGCTCCCCCAAATCTGCATCATCGAGCGGCGATAGGGTTTCTGGTCGTAACTCACCCTCACCATGAAGACCTTGCATTGCATGTCGAATTGGGCACAGGCAAAAGCCAGCGACGCGCCCCATTGGCCCGCGCCGGTTTCGGTCGAAAGGCGGTCGATGCCTTCCATCTTGTTGTAATACGCCTGGGCGATGGCGGTGTTCGGCTTGTGGCTCCCCGGCGGGCTGACGCTTTCGTCCTTGAAATAAATCCTCGCCGGGGTCTTTAGAGCCTTTTCGAATTCCGTCGCGCGGACCAAGGCCGTGGGCCGCCAGATTTTATAGACTTGCCGCACCGGCTCGGGAATTTCGATCCAACGCTCCCGGCTGATCTCCTGCGCGATGAGCCCCTTGGCAAAAATCGGCTCCAACTCCGAAGGATGCAGCGGCTGCCGCGTTCCCGGGTGCAGCGGCGGCGGAACGGGCTCCGGCAAATCGGCCTGCAAATTGTACCACGCAGTCGGAATCTCTTTCTGATCGAGAATAATTCGCTTGCAATCCATGGGATGTCTTCCGGTGAGTTGTTGAAAATGAAGGGAAGCGACGGCGAAAGCAGGATCGGCGCATTCCCGGATATATCCGATTCCCGCTTCGGAACGGCAAAACCTCCGCGACAGTTCGTTCCCAAGCGGAGCCGGGGAACGAGTACTTCCAGTATAATTCCCGTTTCCCAAAATTCCAGCTCGAGTCGCCGGCCTTTCACCGCGTCGCGGGCGGTTTGGCGGGGAGGGAATTTTCACCGCCGGAGGCCATGATTTGACCCGCTTTATGGGCGTTCTTCTGCACCGCCCAAAGGTATTTTTGCGAGGCGACGTAGAGCACGCCGTCCGAAACGGCCGGCGTGGAGCGGATTTGCGAACCGAGCTTGATTTCCTTATAGACCTTTTTCACTTTCGAGGCGGCAAGAATCTCCAAGCCCCGCCGCGTGCCGAGATACACTTTGCCGTCGGCCACCATCGGCGAACTCCAGCAATCCGACTTGGTTTCGTGCTTCCAATAACACCGGCCGGTGTCGGCGTCGAGACATTGAATCAACCCCGTCATGTCGGCGACGAAAACGAGCCCGTCGCAAATCGCCGGCGTGGACAGGCTGCGGTCGAGATCCTTGCAGGTCCAAAGCACGCCCGATTCCGAGAGATCGCCTTCCTTCGACGCGTCGATGCACGTCATGCAGCCCTTGCCGCGGCCGTGCAGCGGGTCTTGGCCGATCACGGTATAGACGCGATTTTTATAAAACACCGGCGTGGCGATGATTTCGCTGGGGCCCACGTAAAGCCCGTCGTTGTTGTTGCCTTTCCGCTCGCGCTTGTCTCCGTTCCAGTAATCGCGCGGCTTGCCGTCCCGGTAGCGATACTCGCGGGGATTGGCGTCGCAGGACCATACTTTGTGCAGATAGCCCGGCGGCGAAAAAGTTTGTGCCGCACGCAGCGCGTCGAATGCATAGCAGACACCGTCGCCGCCGCCGAAAAAGACCAGTGTTCTATCGCCCACCCGGCCCAGCGAAGGCGAAGACCACTGCCCGTGAAAGACGCGCGTGCCGATCATTTCGTCGTCCTTGGCCAGCAGCCGCCCGGTGTGCTTGTCGAGCGCGATGAACGTGGGCGACATGGGGAAGGGGGTCTTGCCGTCATCGACGCCGTTCCCGGTCACCACGTAAACGACGTCGCCGAACACGAGCACCGAGCAACTGGCGGCGTCGTGCGGGAATACCGGCAACGCCGATATCATGTCGAACCGCCAGATGACGTCCGCATCCGCGGCGTCGCGGCCGGTTTCGGGATCGCTCAGTTCGCCGCTGAAACGGCGTTCGCCCAGGAATGGCCCCTGGTTGCCGTTGTGCATGCCCTCGATGTCCAGGCACACCACTTCGCTGCGATTCGTGACCACATAGACGCGGTCGCGATCGATGGTTGGCGAAGAGCAGATGCCCAGTTGCATCTGGTCGTAATCGCAACTATGCTGTTTCGATTCGGTCTTCGGCACCACCAGCCGCCAGAGTAATTTGCCGGTGGCTTCATCGAGACACAGCAGTACCCCGCCGCCGTTGGGGCGATAGTGCGGATCGATGAGGTTCAGGTCGTTGGTGCCGATGAATACTTTGCCGGCGGAAACGGTGGGACTGGAATAGTTTTCGGTCCCGATCCGCGCGACCCACTTCACGTTTTTGGTGGTCGCCATTTCAACGCCCGAACCGTCCGATTTCTTCTTTCCCGGCTCGAACCACTCCGGAATGCCCTTTTCGTCGGAAACCGCGTTTCGTGAATAATTGCCGCCGAATTGCGGCCAGTCTTCGCCGCGGGAAGGCGCGGTCGCGGTCAAAAATCCGAGGAAAATCAGCGAAACAAGCGTAGAGCGCATACGGGAAGGAAAGGCAGAATCTGTAGTCCAAAACAATTAAAACTGGTCGAACAGCCAGAACTAATGGGGGGGGATATAAAATTATAATACTCAATATAAAACGTTCTGTCTATATCCATTGATACTATACAAGACTACCCCCAATGGTATGGTTTCTTCGATCTCTAATTCGTAGCGACATTAGGTTAACGGCCAAAGTTTCCGGCCGTAGCATCAAATCTATTCAGCGGTGACATGCCCACGGCAAGCGCAGCATAGCGACGATCTTTCTAAACGGAAAAACCACTGCTCAGCGATTCCTCCAATCGATATGCGACATGCTCGCCAACGCCAGATGCAAGGCTTGGGTGCCGTCGCGGGCGTGGCCTTGAGCCGAGAGCGCGATATAAAGCTGATGCACCAACGCCAAGCCCGGCAGGGAGAGTTGCATCCGTTTTGCTTCGTCCAGGACCATGCCCATGTCTTTGATGAAGTGCTCGACGAAAAATCCCGGCGCAAAATTGTTGGCGATGATCCGCGGCGCGAGATTCGACAAGGCCCAACTGCCCGCCGCGCCGGGCGATACCGATTGCAAAACCGTTTCGAGATTCAAGCCGGCCTTATAGGCATACAAAAGGCTTTCGCAAACGCCGATCATGCCGGCCGCAACGAGGATCTGATTGACGAGTTTCGTGTGCTGGCCCGCGCCGGCGGACCCTTGATGGACGAAGGTTTTGCCCATCGCCCGCCAGCAGGGCGCAGCGCCTCGACGACGGCTTTTTCGCCGCCGATCATGATGGAAAGCCTCGCTTCCCGCGCCGACGTCGCCGCCGGAAACCGGCGCATCCACGGCATGCACTCCGCGCGCGGCCGCCGCCGCGGCAATCTCGACGGCCAACGCCGGTTGGCTGGTCGTCATATCGACCACGATCGCGCCCGGCTTGCATCCGGCCAGCACCCCATGCGCGCTTAAATAAACTTCCCGCACGTCTTGCGGATAGCCCACGATGGTGAAAACCACGTCGGCGGCTTCGGCGACGGCCTTGGGACTCTCGGCCCAAACGGCGCCGCTTTCGAGCAGTTTTCCGGCCTTGGATTTCGTGCGCGTAAAAACCGTCGCGGCAAACCCCGCCTGCAAGAGGTGCCCGCACATGCTCGCACCCATCACGCCGGCGCCGATCCAGCCGAGGCGGGTTTTACCGGGGGAAATTTGGGGGATGTTGCTCATAGCCGTGTTGCTTGCTGGATGATGAGGCGTGCTCCGCCTTCATGTGGGTGTTCTAAATGGCCCATAATTTTAACACCTTAGAACGTTTTTTGAATGTCAGCAATGAAATTATGTCTTAATTGGGTAATGGAATACCCGATCATGGCTCCGCCTTGAAGCGAGTAGTATGCTACGGAACGGCATTCGGGGGGCATTCAACCCGCTGGACCAATTGGCTTGGGCTTCGTAGGATAATAGGTTTATGCAAAAGTATTGATGCAAATCCTAACACAGATGGTCAAAATACCCCACTAAATGGCTGGATGGGTTTTTCCTGCCAAGTGATCCGTGGGAGGAATCCACCTTGGGAAAACGTTGTGCCAATCGATTTATGAATGCCGATCTCGGGAGAAAAACTGCATGAAAAAGCTACACCCGGACCTCGATGTCCGGACACTTGCCCAGGAAATCTTGGGTTATTTGAATTTCTCCTCGGGCGCGACGGACGTTAAGTTTCTGAAAAATCTAAGCGATCTTTTCGGCGCCTTGGACCGTTCCGGCGAAAAAGACTTGCCTGCTTGGCGCCGGCTGGGTGATTTCCTGCGCGAACAGCTTGAGATCCTGCACCACGATTCGAGCACTTTCCGCGCCGCCGAGCAGGCCGACGCCGTGCTGAATATTCTTTTCGAAATGGTCCTCCCCGGCTATCGGGAATATCATCGCGACCTGCTTTTCCATCAATCCGACGCGCAACTCTTGCAACCGTTTTTCATCGGCCGCGCGGCGGAGGCCGTTTTGCGGCAAGGCGGACCGTGGCGGGAAAGCGAACGTATTGTCCGCGGCGCAATCGCTTCGTTGAACGACTATCTCGGTTATCGGCCCGTGGCGGTTTTGCACAGCGAACGGAAAATTCAGCCCTACGAGCACGAATGGGTCCGCCCGGTGCCGCTATTCATCCAAGGCGCGGGCACGGCGCACGGACCCTATCGAGAACTCGTCGAAGCGGCGCTGAGCATCCTCCACGACACCGATCCGGCCATCTTCTTCGAAGCACATTTCCCCTTGGAGCAACTCGACGAACTGGCTTTCGATCCCCGGGCGTACGATTTCGATCATCCCGTTAACAAGCGGCCAAACTATCTTTTCGGCCAGTGGGACCTGCAGTGCTTGGACAACGCCGGCCGCGCGCGGCGCTTCGTGCTGCAACAAGCGGCCTTGGACGGCATGTTGGATCGGCTCCGCGACCGCGGCAAACTGCCCTTGAAGGAAGTGCTCTTCGAAGAAGCCGCCGTGCTGGCGGGCACGATGCTGATGGGATCGGGCGTCAGCGGCAGCCGGCCCGACGATCACGATTCGACGGTCACGCTCGCCGCGCTGGTGCAGAAAATCGCCGCCTACCGCGACGCCTTCTACAAAAGCCTGCTCGGCCGGCTGAAGGGCCCGCACGGCGAACGGCTGCGAAAAGAAGCGGCGGCGCTGAAGCAGCCCTTCGGCGGCGCACGGCAGCATTTCAATCATTATCTCGCGCGGCGCCGCGCGCAGCAATTGCAGCACGTCCATCTGGCGGTGCTCTTCGCGCGGATGGGCTATGTGGAAGCGGCGGAAAGGCAAGTCCGCGTGCTGCCGGTGGCCGCGGCGCGCCTGGGCTGCGAAATGCAATGCCGGATTACCGCCGCGCACCGCTCGATCGACGCGGGGCGGCTCGATTCCGCCGTCGCTTTTTGGGACGATATCGAAGACCTTTTGCACCGCGGCATCGAATGCGGGGCCTTCGTCGATCCCTGGAATATGCTGGGCTTCGGCGCGCAGTTCGGCTTGTTCCCTTCGCCGGAAAACAGCGTCCACGATCACCGCATCGACGAATTGGTCGAGGTGATCAAGGAAATTTTCACGATCTACGTCCGCCTCGAAAAAGAGGCCGCCGCGCGGGGCGAGCAACACATCTTCGACGACGTCGCGCAGCGAATGCGCCGTTTTTCCGACTGGTGGGACCAATTCGGCTCCACCGAAGTCAGCACCGTGGAAGGCTGCTCGGGACGCGAAACATCCGAATCGACCGCCCATGTCTGCGATGCGCTGCGGGCGTGGCACGAGGCCGGCGCGGCCGCGGGCGACATCGCTTTCTGGCGCGGACGCGTGGATAACTTCAACTCCCCCAAGTTCTACTCGCAGGTCATCGACACGCTGCTGGAGCATCGCGATCCGGTGGCCGCCATGGCGCTGCTCATCCAGTGGCTCAGCCAGGCCGGGGAGATCTCGCTGGCCGAGGAGCCTTATTCCTTCCAGGAATTGTGCCTGGTTTGGATGGAGGATCTATGGACCCCGCCGGAGACCGCTCCTCTCCCGAGCGGCTTTCGAGCACCGCCCCGACAGGAAAACACCCCCGCTTTCACGCGGCGGCAAAAATGGTCGCTTTCGCGGAAATTCTTCGATTATCTCGAAGCCAACGCCGGACATTACTGGCAGTTGCCGAAATGGGGTTTGAGCGACGCCGATGGCCGAACCGCCCCGGACGAAGTTGCTCTCGAACCGCCGCCCGAGGAAGAAGACACGCTCTTCGGCGCCGCTTACGAACAAATGACCTACCGCGACACGACCGACGACGGCATGGAGAGCTCCACGTTCGATAGCGAACCGGACGAAACGGAATCGGAACTCTCGTTCGAGGTCGAGCGGATCACCGATCATCTCCAATTTCTGGCCACCTTGGCGCACTTGTGGAAGTTCACGGCCACGGTTTCGCAGCCGGACGATTCCCCGCCGGGCGAACGCGACGAAATCCTCCGCGGCTGGCTCAAACAGGCCGAGAACAACTACCAGGGCCTGATGGATTTGCTCACCACGGTGCATCGCTTCCCCATCCCCGCCCCGCGCGGCTCGCAAGAATCGATGCTCGAATACGACCGCCGCCGCAGCCTCAAGGATATGCTTTTGGACAACATCATCAGCGTCTGCATCGACACCGCCGACTGCTTGCGGCTGATCCGCGCGGCAATGCAGGAACCGGCCGCGATCGCTGTCGGCGAAAAGTGGGAAGAACCGATGCATCGGGCGTTGCGAGCGGTGCTTCGCGGCGACGCGGCCGCGGTGCGGAAAAACTGGCCCCAACTTTTGGCCGCCCTGCGGCCGCACCCGATGCTCTACCAGCCGCTGGCCCGCGGCGGAAATCCCCAGCGCATCGTCCGCACCCGGGCCATGCACTCGGTCCTCCGCCGCTTGCTGGCCTATCTCCCCCGCTTGGGAATGATCTTCGAAACGGCGAAACTCCTGCAAACGCTGCAAATCATGGAAATCGAGCATTCGCTCGGGCAGGGCGCAATTACCGAATTCGACCGCATCTTCGCCATCGGCTGCAAGTCGATCGCCCACGCGCTGGCCGACGCAGCGGACGATTGGGCGGCCCAAAAAGCTCTGCCCCGCCGCTTTTCGCCGAAGCCGAGTTGATCGGTCTCCTCGAACAAACCGCCAAAATCCTCTTGGATTGCTGGCTCAGCCACAGCCGCGGCGTGCGGCTCTCCGTCATGGAATCTTTCAACGAAGACGATCGCTGGCAGGAACTGCGGCGGTTTATCGAACGTTACGGCCGCGAAATTTTCACCCAGCAGTTCATGAACTTGGGAAACCTCCGCGCCATCCTGCACGAAGGCGTCGATGCCTGGATCGACTCCGTCGAGGAATTGGGCGAAGAGGAAAGCTCCTTTCGCTTCTTCGCCGACTTGGACGGCAGGCTCGACCGCGATGCCGCCGCGCTCATGTTCAACCTGATCGTCGAAGCGATCGTCGAAAACTACGGCGAATACATCGATTACAACAGCATCACCACGCAATCCGACCGCGGCGACATGCTCTACACGCTCCTGGATTTCCTCCGCCTCCGTGCGAATTACGACCGCGTGGCATGGAACCTCCGGCCCGTGCTCCTGATCCACGAAGTGCTCGTCCGCGACGGAAAAGAACGAGCGGCCGAAAGCTGGCGGCTCGCCGTTGCCGAACGCACCGCGGACGTCGCCGAAGAGTGCCTGCGGGAGTTCCAAAAATTGTGCCGGAAATACGGCATGAGGCTCCCCAGCATCGCCGAACGGCTGGAGGAACAATTCACCAAGCCCCTGCTGGTCGATCAACTCGTGGCGCTCGTCAAGCCGGCAATGGACGAAATCCGCGAAAACCGCCCCTTGACGACCTTCCCCGTTCTGGAAAAACTCGTCGGCCAATTCACGCGGAAAATCTCCGGCGCGGGCTACGAACCGCCCGAATGGCTCGCCTCGATGGAAGACGAAGCCGCTCAGGTGCAAGCGCCGATCATCGAAGAGGAAAATCCCGATCCCTACCTCACGCTGCCCGACGTGCATCTCACGCTCGAAGAAGCGAAAAAGCAAATCCGGCGATTGAAACGAGGTTGACCATCTCGATGACCTCCGTCATTCATAGAAAAAGTGCGGTTTTACCACACTGCTTTTCGATATATCCACCTTTTTGTCAAAAGTATGTGTGGGAATGTCGTCGCAGATGTCCAACGCACTCCTTCGCGGATCTTTGCGCAATTTTCCGATCTGAACGAGCGCCGTCCTTATCAAAGAAACAGTTAATCAACTAAATCGAGAAAATGCACTTGACAATCATTTTTGCACTCCGATAATACAGTCGAAATGAGATGAAACTTTTTCGATTCGATGAGTTGGAACTTGGCTTGTCAGCGTCCCGCATTGTGTGTGTTTGTGACCTCCGGAAAAGAGTCTCCCGTCGCTTCTCCTTTGCTTCTCGCATGTTGCGTTTCCGGAATAGTCGATTGGCAGTTTAAGGATATCTGCTAATAGTCGCCGATTTTCTTCTTTCTATTCACCCTTTTTAAGGAGTCTTCGTTATGAGGAGTCGTTTTTTCGGGGCATGGCCCCTGGGGGGCTTGATCGTCGCTTTGGCGGCAATCTCTTGTCTATGTCCCGTTTGCGCAAGGGCAGATAGTTTCGATTGGCGGAATGTTGACGGGCAGAACTGGCTTACCTCCGTGAAAGATCAATTTGGAGGAACCTGCTGGGACTATGCGGCGTGCGGCGTCATCGAATCGAAGTATATGCTGACACGGAATGACACGACTTATCAGCCCGACGTCTCCGAGCAGCAGATCAACTGGGAGACCAACCCCGATATGGGTGACATGGTCAATGGCGGCAACAGCTACAAGGTGTTGGATTACTTGATCAACCACGGGGTAGTCTTGGAGTCGGAATGCCCGACCCAGGGGACCGATGTCGGCGCCCCGCCGTATTGGCCGCTGAGCAGCGGTTGGCAGAACCGCGTCTTCAAAGCAAATTCCGACGATAACTACATTTCTCAAGGGACGGATATCAATCATGTGAAGTGGGCTTTGAAAACCTATGGACCGCTGGCGTTCCACTTGGAGGCGGACAACGATTGGTACAACCCTCCGCCCGGACAAGATCGCGGCGGCCACATGGTTGTGCTCGTCGGCTTCCAAGACGACGCCAACGCGCCCGGCGGCGGATATTGGATCGTCAAGAACAGTTGGGGCGCCGGATGGAATGGCGATGGATACGGTGAAATCTCCTATGCCGCGCGGCCCGACTATTCCGACTGGTCCTGGATCCCGTTCTGGCCGATATACAACCGCGACGTGAACGGCATCACCAGCCCGGTCTATTTCACCGGCTCGATGGCCACCGTCACCTGGAACGGCGGATCCGGGACGTGGACGATGGGCGGGAACACCTGGTCCGGCGTCGATATGTACGGAAATTCGCTCCCCTCTTACGCCTGGAACAACAGTGAAGCTTCCGCCACCTTCAACGCCACGAACGGAAGAAACGTCACGATCAGCGGAAAAGTCGTCGCCCATGGCGTGACGATCAGCTCGGGCGCGACGGGCTATGTCTTCAACGGCGCCAACGGCGGCTCGCTGACCGTCACCGGCGGCGGCATCACCGCTCATGAAAGCGTCGCGATCAACGTGCCCGTTTGGGTGGGCGCTCCCCAAAGCTGGACCGTTGACGCGGGCAAGTCGCTCACGATCTCCGGCGATCTCCACACGATCATCAGCCCGCTGACGATCAACGGCAACGGCAATACGACCATCACCGGCTCCATCGACGGCGGCGGCGCGTAAACCACATGGGCGTCGCGCCGGGCGCGATCACCAAGACCGGCACCGGCACCCTGCATCTCACCGGAGCGGCCGGTTACGGCGTGCCGCTGAATGCCTCCGGCACCATCAGCTTCGAGCAGAACGGCGCGGATTGCGCCAACTTCTACGGCAATATCAGCGGCAGCGCGGAAGTCCAGAAGTACAACTCCGGCATGGTCATGCTCACCGGCTCGAACAGCTACTCCGGTTTGACGCGGATCTTCGGCGGCGCCGTGCAGGCCAACGTAAACGCCGGCATCCCCAACCAAAGCGCCGTGGTTCTCCAGGGCGGCGTCCTGCAAAGCAACAGCGCCGTCACCTTCACCGACAAGTTCTGGGCCGAAGTGCCCGACTATCGCTGCGTCAGTTGGTGGGGCGGCGGTTTCGCGGGCGGCGGTGGAAAAATGACCGTCAACCTCCGCAACAACGGCAGCGTCGTCAGTTGGACCGGCAACGGCGATACGGGCATCGCCGGAACCGTGATCCTCTCTTCCACTACCGCGCAATACGAGGTCGAAATCCGCAATGCCCTCAACCTTGCCGGCGAGGAGCGCACCATCTATGTCGAGGACAATGTATATTCCACCGGCGACTTCGCCACTATCTCCGGCAATCTGACCGGCGGAGACTACAACCCGGGCGACGGAATGCACTACGGCGGAATCATCAAGACCGGCCCCGGACGATTGGTCTTGAGCGGAACCGGCAACTCCTACGGCGATTCCTACGGCGACAAAGGCCGCACCATCATCGCCGCGGGCGTGCTGCAAGGCAACGTCCCGGCCCA
Source organism: Pirellulales bacterium (assembly GCA_963713065.1). Lineage (GTDB taxonomy): Bacteria > Planctomycetota > Planctomycetia > Pirellulales > Thermoguttaceae > JADLEL01. The sequence goes on from CAVQKP010000007.1 coordinate 162,298, forward strand.
AAGCTGCATCCAGCTCGACGGCGGCGTCTATCAGGCCTCGGGCAGTTTCACGCGCGGATGGTACTACGAATGGTACACCAACATCATCACCTGGAATAACGGCGGCTTTGCCGCCGCCGGCGGCAAGCTGACCGTCAATATCGACAACGACGGCCGGACGCTCAATTGGAACGGCGATGGCCACGGCGGCATCGGCGGCACCATGGTCTTGAATTCGCTCTTCGCCGACAGCGAAGTCGAGATCGTCAACCCCATCAACCTCTACGGCAGCGTCCACACGATCCGCGTGGACGACAATCCCAACTCGAGCGGCGACTTCGCCACCCTATCCGGCGGCCTTTCCAACGGCGGCCTCAATAAGACCGGTCCCGGCCAACTGGTTCTTGCCGGTTCGAACGTCAGCTACACCGGCGGCACCACCATCGGCGCCGGAAAGCTCACCTTGCGCGACACCACCAACGCCGGCTTCCTCGCCGGCGCGATCGTCAACGGCGGGACTCTCGAGATCAACGCCGCCACCGCCAACATCACCCTCACCGGCAACATCAGCAACGGCGCGGCCGTCGGCGAGGTCATCAAGAACGGCCCCGGCAAGGTCACCCTCACCGGCAACAACAGCTACGGCGACGGCGAAGGTTGGATCGGTTTCACCACCGTCAATCAAGGCGTGCTGCAGGCCGACCGCGGTGTCGGATTGCCTAACGGAAGCTGCTTGAACCTCAACGGCGGCACCCTTCAGAGCAATAGCGCCACTACCTTCAATACCGGATTCTGGTACGACTGGGGATTCCTGATTTGGAACGGCGGCGGTTTCGCCGCCGGCGGCGGCAAGCTGACCGTCAACCTCTACGGCGACGGCCGGACGCTCACCTGGGGAAACGACGGTTACGTCAACCTCGCCGGCAACATGGTCCTCAGTTCGACCTCCGCCCAATACGAGACGGAAATCCGCAACGGCATCAATCTCAATGGCGCCTACCGCTCCATCCGCGTGGAAGACAATGCGTCCTCCTCGGGCGACTACGCCACGATCTCGGGAGTCATCTCCAATAGCGCCGGCGCCGCCGGTTTCACCAAATCCGGCCCCGGCACGCTCGTCTTGAGCGGATCGTCCGCCAACACCTATAACGGCGGCACCTATATGACCGAAGGCGTGCTCGTCTTGGCCAAATCCTCCGGCGTCGCCATCCCCGGAAACCTGGTGATGTCCGCCCCCTACGGCAGCACGTTCACCCAGGTTCAAGGCAACAACCAAATCGCCGCCTCGTCGGTGCTCACGTTCGCCGGCGGATACTGGCCGCATTTCGAGTTGTTGGGCCACGCCGTGACCGTGTCGGGTATCTACGATGTCAACGCCACCGGCGTGATCGAAAATACCCAATCGGAATACGGCATCTCCGCCAACGGCGTGCTCACCGTCAACAATTCCGCGAACTACTCCTTCAACGGCTACGTCCGCGATGGAAACTTCGGCGGCAGCACCGGCAAACTCGCGCTCGTCAAAGGCGGATCCGGAACCCTCACCCTCTCCGGCGGAAACTGCGGCGGATACACCGGCGGATTGACCATCAACGCCGGCACGCTCGACTTGACCAACGGCGTGCTGCCCGGTTGCTACGATCACCATCAACGGCGGCATGCTCATCTATCCTGGAGGTGGGCATTCAGCCGCGGCCGCGGCCGGCGAACTCGGACCGTCGGCTTTGTCCGACTCCGCTCCCCTCGCCTTTTCGTTCCCGATCGAGAACAACGGCGACCTCATCATCCCCGGAGGCGGCGTCGCCATCGCTCCCTCGATCATCGGCACGGGTACGCTGACCGTTTGCGACGACGCCGTCGTCGTCACGTCCAGTCTCGTGCAGGACACCTTGATCATCGGCGCCCCGACGCCCGTCTTCGCGATAACCTACGAATCCGCCCCCCAAGCCGTGCCCGAGCCCGGCAGCATCGCTATGCTGCTGGCCGCGGCAATGGGTCTGGGCCTCGTGTATTTCAAGAAACGGCGTTCGTAAACAAGGGTTCGAATCCAACTGGGATTTCCTGAACCTCGAAGCACAAATGTCGAAAAACCAAATCGGGACTGCCCTTGCAATCGCTCCGGCGAAAGCGGCGCAGTCCCGTTTCCTTCCGCTTCGGCAGTATGGACAGCCTCCGGCCGCAATTAGCCTGTGGAAGTTCGCTTGATAGAGGTTAAGGCCACGATCTTTCGCCGCTCGAGTTCGAAGTGGCACCTTGAATATGCAAGAACATCACCGAATGCTTCACCGAGTCTCTGTAAACTGGGTGCTGTCGTCGGCCGACAATCGTGGAGCGGATTCTGGCGGCGGCAGTTCATGCCGCGGAACGCCGAAGGCCCCCGTGTCGCACATCATCGCGTAGAATATCGCCGGATCGACGGCCGCGCCGCCGCCTTCGCTTGCGACGAAAGCATAGAGGATTTGCGCTTCGGCCTGGAGTTGCCGGCCGCAACGGCTTGCGGCACGGACTGCCGCGCCGTCGCCATCGAAGCGTTCCAACTCCGCCGCGTATTCCAGTACGGTCCCAGGCTCGGTCTCGCCGTGGAACTCGGCCTTGATGATCTTGGCCATGATGGGCGCCTTGCGAAAGCGGATCGCGTCGAACGCGAGGAGTCCGCCCGTCTGGGCAAGACCTTCGAGCACCAGCGCGGCGGTCATTTGCTCGGGGAACAGGCGGCCCAGCGAGGAGCCTTGCCGCAAGTGTGGAACTCGCTTGACTGCCTTAGCCGCATGCCCCTCGCGGAACTCGACGAACCGGTCCAGCCAAAGCCAGCGAAAAACGCCCCTCGCGGCGACGTCGGCACTTAGGCGGCTCGTCTCGGACGCCTCAGGCAATGCGATGCCGACATCCAGCGTGACGGGAGCAGGCCTGTCGCGCACACCGAGTGTCATGCGTGCGGAGGCCACCGTGCGATCTCCAGCCATCGCCTGACAGGCCAATTCGGCTCCATCGGCATGCTCTGCGACGAGTTTGGCTGAAACCGTCACGATGTCACCCGGCCGCGCGAAGTGCAGGAACTTGACGGCGCGGATTCCATGCAGGCAGAACCTTCCCGGCGGCTCGCCGCGGCTGCTCTGGACGAGCCAGTCGCCGGCCTGGGCCATCGCTTCCAGGGTGAGTACCCCCGGCATGACTGGAGTTCCCGGAAAGTGATCCGGCAGAAAGGGCTCATCCACGCGCAGATGTTTCTCGGCCCGAATCCAATCGCCCGGCTCCCAGGCGGTGATCTTGTCGAAGACCGAGAAGTGCATAAGCAACTCCGAGGGTAGGAGAAAAGGTCAAACCGTTGCCGGTTGACTTGCAGTCGAATGCCACCATGATACCTGGTTTCTGCCTTGGAAGCAAACATTTTCGTGTGCCAATCGGCGGTGTTTTCGGATTTTTCCTACCAGCCGATCCGGAAAACCCTGCCCAGCTTCTCTAACCCGAATCGTTATAATACAGTGGTCATGGAGAGTAGCCGATCAAAACAATATCCCATGTCGCAGGGAAAGAAACACCATGATTCGAGAATCGCAGCCCCAGAGAATCGGCATTTCGGCGATCGCCGTCCATGAACCGCCGTGGATATTGGGAAACGATTGGTTTGCCGACATCCTGCCTCGCAAGTTCGTGCAGCATACGGGCATCCTCTCGCGCCGTATCTCGCAGGAAGACGAAGTGGCGATCGGCGTCCGCGCGGTCGAGAACCTGGCGCGCGAAACACGTTTCGACCTGCGCAACTGCGCGGCGGTGGTTTTCGTGTCGCCTTCCGTGATCCACGAGTCGATCTCGCGGGAGTATCTCGACCAGCAGTATGTTTGGCTCGAGTCAGCCGACCGCGCGGTGCAGGAATTCGTGCGGCGTTTGGGAGTCCCGGGGATACACGCTTACGGAATCAACTGGGGTTGCAGCGGCTACAGCAAGGCCTTGTCGATCGTCCAGCGGCGCATTCTTCACGCGCTCAGGCTGCGGCACGACCAGTTCGTTCTCGTGGCCACCGCCAGCCGGATCAGCCGGATCACCGACTATGGATGCAAGCAGACCGGCCCGTTGTTCGGCGATCTGGCCACGGCCACCATTCTTTCGTCGGCCGAAAGCGAGAAATACCCGGTGCATTTCGACCTGCTTTACGCCGGGGCCGAAATGCAGCCGAGCGAAAGAGTGCTATTCGACTACCGGCTCGCCGAAAACGTGGTTGTGCCCACCCCCGAGGGCGGAAAGAGTTGCGCCGCGCGGCGGATGGTCTTTTCGCTGGACGGGCTGGGGATCGCCGAAGCGGCTTCCCGAGCCATGGCCGGCGCCACCGCCAAAGCGCTCGGCAAAATCGACATCCGGCCCGAGGACGTGCGGTTCATCGTGCCGCATCAGGCGGGAAAAGGGATCATCCGCCTCACGTCTATGAAGCTCGAAGAGATCGGCGTCCGCGGGGAATTGGTCAACGGTGTAACCGGCGACTTCGGCAACGTCAGTTCCTGTTCCGTTCCCTGCGCCTTGCGGAGGACCTGGAGCCGGCTTCAAGGCACCATCGTTTGCCCGACGGCGGGCGTGGGAAACCCCGGCAACGCCGAGGTCTCGCAAGGCTGCGTGATCCTTCAGGCCACGCAGTCGCATGTCCGCCGGGCCGGACATGCAGGGATCTCCGTCTCGCCAACCGCCGATTCATCTCACTGATCGCAGGGACGGCAAAGGCAACGGCGGCCGTCTTGATCGTCCCGATCAACACGTCTCGGAATAGGGATGCGATTACGGGTCGTTGACGCAATCTCGGCCCCAGCGGATGCTGCGCATCCTTGCCGCTCGAAGGTACGGAATGATCGGAAGACCGCGATTACGCCGCTTTGCACGCGAGTGCCTCGAGGAGAGGGCGGCTTTGCTCGCCGCGGTCGCCGAACAGGCTGCCGAATTTTTTCCGATTGAGCGCTTCGATGAACGCCCGCACCTTGGTATGAGTGCTGCACGGATCGATCGTCTCGTCGAGACAGTCGCCATCCAGCACCAGCAGCGGCACGCCGATCGTGCGAAGCTCGGCGCGGAGGCGTTTGGCGAAACAGCTATCGGCCATCGAACATCGGCCGAACATGTGGTTATAGAGCAGGAAGCCGGTGATCCGGGACCTGCCGGCGAAATCCCCGATCTCTCTCGCTCGCCGCTCGGGATCGAGAAAACCGACCGTCAACAATTTCCGCGCGAGGCTGCGATACGGTTCTTCCGGATCGAGTTCCTGCCAGCCCACGAAATTCACTTCTTCGAATACCACCGGCGCATCGCAGGTCAATTCGATGAAATCCATCAGCCGGCTGTTGTAGAATGGCGGCAGATGAAGCCATACCAGCCGATGCGTATCGTCGATGCCGATCTCCCGTTCCACCGACTCCTTCGCCTCCAACAGCTCTTCGAACAAAGTCCGCTGCAATTCCACCAACTCCCTCTTGCCCCACAGTTGCGAGAACATGATCGCAAACAGAATGGCCTCGCCGCCGCGGAGCAACGGGGGACTTGTGGACCGCAAATGATTGCACCGAATCGCGATCGCACGCGCCTCGTTCGATCGCGCGCACGCCTCTTTCAGCCGCCCGGGATCCATCTTCATGCCCAGCGCTTGCTCGAGATGGGCGACCGATGCCTCCAGTCCGGCCGCTATGCTCTCGACCGATCGGTCGTTTTGATGAATCGGCGTGTGCAAGAGATGGTAGCGATCGAGACACCCCAGGTCGCGCACGAGGTCGGCGAGCACTCTCTCGCCCTGCTGGCAAGGTTCGCTCGTGCCGACGACGAAGTCCGGCGTCGGCAGACGATCGTCGCCTTCGAGAACGCGAAGGAACGAGCAAGTTTCGGCCGAAAAGCCCTTGCGCGCTGCGCGATCGAACATTTTCCGCAGCCTCTTTCCGCTGCGGGCGTGCAACGCGGCATAGGTTTCCAGCGTCAACATGCGGACACCCAGCGCATTGAGTATCTCCGCGGGAAAGAACAAGTTGCGCCACACCAAAGGGGCGTCGCCCCTGGACAGGAACTCCTGCCGCGTAAGATGAATCCGCATCGCGGCCGATTTCTTCACTCGGCCGGCGGCGCTTGGCGGATCCCGCCATATCGAGACGCGCGGCGTAGGTTCCGCCTTGGCGGCTCGCCGTGTCGAATTGCCTTCCTGCTGCCAGCAATCGCGGGCGATCTGCGCGGCCCCCAGCGCCCCCATCACCTGGTTGAGTTCCGGTATCAGGATGCGGTTGCCCGTGATCGCCCGAAGATAGTGCCCGACGGCGCGATTCGACGCGACCCCTCCCTGGAAAATGATCGCTCCATCGTAGTTGAGGAACAGGTCGCCCACGCCGGAAACAATCGTTCTGGCCTGAGCGCGGCAGGCGGCCGCAATCACGTCGCCAAGGGGATAGCGATTTTTGAACTTGTTGACCGAGGTCGCGCCGAGCACGGCACAGACCGAAGAAAGCTCGAGGGTCGATTCGTAGTTCACGCGGTCGGCCAACTCTTCCACGGGCACGCTCAGTTTGGCCGCCACGCTGTCCAAAAACGCGCCCGTGCCTGCGGCACAAATACCGCTCATCTTCGCCATCCAGATCTCCATGGCGTCGTCGAACAACATCGCTTTGCTGTCTTGTCCGCCCACGTCGAGAACGGCCCGGCAATCGGGATAGTAATGCGTCGCCGCGGCAATATGTGCCGATACCTCGCTGACAAAAGTGTCGAAACGCACAAAGCGGGAGAGGTCATCCACCACCTGGCTGCCGGTGACAACCGTATAAGCGACCTCCTCTCGGCTGCCGCCGAACTGAGCGAGAAAATCGTTCAGAGTCTTGGCCACCGCGCCAAGGTTGCACCGGCCACAGATCCGACAGCTCCCCGCGCACTTTATATCCGTCTGAGAATGTGGCTGTATGCGCTGGTACAAATGGCGAACGATCTTGCCATCAAACCGAAGAAGCACGGCCTTCAGCGTCGTGGAACCAACATCGACCCCAAGAAATAACGACCTATCCATGAGGGCACACGCCTGGTGCAAGAGAACGGGGCGGCAAATTTACGGTCGGGAACCATCGCCGAACCACGCTTCTGGGACAAGATGCTTCGGTCAGGCTCCGCTCGGTGCGGGCGGATTGTACCCCGAAACCGTCGTGAGACGCAATGGCAATAAATCGGGTGTCGAACAGGAGTCGCTGTCATCGCCGTTGCGCCGGATCGAATCGTTGTGCCAGAGCCAGAAGAGGGAGGGCGATATGCCTCCGGTCGTAGCGTCTGCTCCTGCCGGATGTAGTTGTCGCCGTCGTGCAACACCGCCTGCCATTCGACCTGCAAGGGACCGCCTTTGCTGCACGACTCGATGCTTGTGCGCTTCATTGCGACACACCGAGATGTCCTCGGAAACATATCGAAGCCAGCGGTTCCTGATAATAGGGGGGTTATGCCTCCGCTATAATTCAATGCGACCCTAACGCAGGTCCTGCCCCCGTAAGCGATGCTTGCTGGATCGCGTCGTTCACATCATTCTACCTCCATTTCCTTTTCCACCTGGAGAAAAGATACAATGACTCATCCCTCTTCCAAATTCGTGGCATCGACTTGGTTTCGCAGGATCGGGCTCGCTCTCTGCTTCATCGTGCTCGCTACCGCTGCTGTCGGGGCAGACGAACCGAAAGACACAAAAGCCGACGAAAAAATGGCCGATCAGGCCGCGATCCGCTCCACCGCCGACACCTTCGTGACGGCCTTCAACCGCGGTGACGCCAAGGCGGTGGCGGCGCTTTGGACCGAAAACGGCACCCTGGCCGACGAGCGCGGCATAATCTTCAAGGGCCGCCAAGCCATCGAAAACGAATATGCCGCCTTTTTCAAAGCCCAACCCGGGGCGAAAATACATGTCGGCATACAATCCATCGATTTTCCGGCCCCGAATTTGGCCATCGAAGACGGCCTTGCCACGGTCGCCGTGGAACGGGGCGCCCCGCCCACCGCCGGCCGCTATTCGGTCGTTCACGTCAAGGAGGATGGCAAATGGCTGATGGCGAGCGTACGCGAGTCGAGCATTCCGATCCCTTCGAATTACGACAAATTACGTGATCTTGAATGGCTGGTTGGCGACTGGGAGGCCAAAACGGACGACACTTCGCTGCACACGGAAATCCGCTGGATCGCCAACAAGAGTTTCCTTGAACGCAAATACTCCGTGGAGAAAAACGGCATCGCGTTTTCCAATGGGTTGCAAATCATCGGCTGGGATCCGGCCACCGCGCAAATCAAGTCCTGGACTTTCGACTCGGCGGGCGGATACGGCACCGGCCTCTGGTCGCCGGCGGCGGAAGGCTGGAGCATCGAAACCGCCGGAGTGCTGCCCGACGGCACCCCCACCGCATCGCGCGATACCCTGATCCGCATCCCCGGCGAAAACCAGGTATTCGGCTGGCGGTCGAGTAAGCGGATCGCCGGCCAAGTCGCTCTGCCCGATACCGAGGAAATCGTCCTCGATCGCGTCTCCGAAAAAAAATGAATCCCTAGTCCGGTAAAATTATGGTGCGAAGGGTCCTCATGTCCATCCCAGCATCTCAACATCTCCTATTGCAAGGGTGAATGCCATGTTTCGTTCAAGTCTTATTGCCTTGGCGTTTGTAGTTGGCGCGACGGTTGCGCATCTTGATGCTTTCGGTCGAGGTTTCGGTGGCTTCGGCGGATTTCACGCCGGTGGATTCGGCGGCGGCGGTTTCGGCGGATTCCACGCCGGCGGCTTCGATGCGGGCGGATTTCACGCGGGCGGTTTTAATGCCGGCGGCTATCGCGCCGGTGGTTTCGGCGAGACGGGCGGATACCATCCCGGCGGATTTGATGCCGGCGGTTATCATGCGGGCGGGTTCGGGGAAACAGGCGGCTATCGCGCCGGTGGTTTCGGAGAGACGGGCGGCTACCACGCCGGTGGATTCGAGGCCGGCGGCAATCGCGCCGGTGGCGGGGAATCTGCAGTCAATCGCAGCCAATTGGATAGTTTCCTCCATCTGCCAACCGATGGGGGAATGTCGGCTGCCGGCGGCGCCTGGGGCGGTCGCGGTGCGGTCGCCGGACCCGAAGGCGCAGCCGCGTGGCGCGGCGGTGCAACCGGCCACGTTTATCAAGGACCAAGGGGCGCCACCGTCGCCCACGGCACGGCCGGAGTTCAAGGTATCGCGGCCGGACCGGAGGGAACTGCCGGCGGAAGCCGTGTCGCCAGTGGTACGGTTGTCAAAGGGCCGGAAGGCAACGTCTATGCCTCCGGCGGTTCGGCCAGCCGCGGTTTTGCCGCCGGACCCGGCGGAGTCGCCGCCGGCAGATCGGTTACGGCGGGTCGTGGATTCACTTCGGCAAGTGGCGCACATTACAGTTCGCACACTTACTATCATGTGCAAGCCGGTTATGCGCAACATTGGTGCGACCACACCGGATGTTTCACCTCGTCTTGGTGTGTTGTTCATCCTTGGGCTTGGCATCCCCTTGGATACACCCCCGCCGCGTGGGCCGCCGCCGCATGGACTGCCGCCGCGTGGTCCTCAGTCTATCCCGTGCTCGCCATGCCTGCCACACCGGTGTATTACGATTATGGAACCAACATCACTTACCAGGGAGACCAGGTCTATTACGGCTCGCAACCCGTCGCCACCGCGGAGCAATACTACCAGCAAGCCGACAATCTGGCCAATTTGGGCGCCAATGCCCCGTCGGGTGAAGATGTCAAATGGCTCCCGCTGGGCATGTTCGGCCTCATGGCGGAGGGACAGAAAGTCCCGGAGATGGTCTTCCAACTGGCCATCGATCCTTCAGGCGTCATCCGCGGCAATTATTACGACCAGATTGCCGAAACCAACTTGCCCGTGCATGGCGCCGTCGATAAGAAAAGCCAGCGCGCAGCATGGCACATCGGCAACAACAAGAATCTGGTGGTCGAGACCGGCCTTTACAACCTCACCTTGAAGCAATCCACGGCGCTGGTGCATACCGGCCCGGACCACAGCGAACAATTCGTGATGGTTCGGCTCAACCCCCCCGCCAAAACCGAAAAACCGCAGCAGTAGCCGGGCATTTCCTCTGGCCTTCGGCAAAGGGCGACTATCGGGAAAACAACAGGCTGCTAGCGACGCACTTGTCCCCGAGGTGCTGAGCGAGTTTCGAAAACCTGTTTTCAAGATCAGGTTGGGGAAGGAGACTGCCGAAAACGGAGTCGGTCCCTTCACGCTTTATCGACGATCACCCGGCGGACGGCCTTGATCTGAAAATCCGCGGCTTTCGGTTCGCGCTGTTCTTGCTCGGCCGCGATTCTCACGCTCTTCCAGCGCAGGAAAGTTTTTCGAAAATCCTCCACGGACAGCGGCTTTCGGCTGTACATGTCCATGACCTTCCCGCCGCCGATGTAGAAGACGTGGTGGCCTTCCTGCCCGACGTATCTTCGCTGCAGCGAGCGGCTCAAATGCTCGAAGTAGGGATTCTCGAACCATACTTCATCGCCGGCGAGGAGTTCCGCCGTCTGGAAGATTTTCCCGTTCTTCGGATCAGGCCTGTCGAACAGCGTCCCGATCCCTTTCTTCGGCAGCTCATTGGGAATGACTTTGCCCCGCAGCATGTCGTCCAGTTCGGCGAGCCGCTCCGCGTCCGCCACGTCGATCATGGACTTGAGCATGACGAGTGCCGATAATTTGGCGCAGCGGATTCCGCTCTCGGTCCGCCAGAGATCCCTGATGGCCCGCGTGGGGCTTCCCCGGGGGATGTAAGAACCATCTTGGTTCAGCTTCCAGTATTTCGGATTGCGGCTCTCGGGCCGGCCGCCGTCCGCATGTGGATAATAAGCCTTGACCGTGGCGGCATTCTCCACAATCTTCAAACGTACCTGGATCTCCTTTTCCGAAAGCCTGACGGCTCGAAGTTCTTCGCGCGCCGCGTCCAACAACCCGGCCGTCCGCTCTTGTGACCATCCGCTCTGGCAGAACCACAAAACCGCCGCTGCCCAGACCGCGCCGCGGCATAAAGCTGACGGGTATCGCATCGACAATTCCCCCTTCTTGATCGACTGGTTAGCCGCTTGGCCGATTAACAACCCCTTTGCCCCTCTTGCACCGTCATTCTAAGTGGAACCGAACCGACCCGCAAGCCGGCGTTCATGGCAATTGGGCCGTGATTCGCATCGATAGCGACACACCGACGCAGCTGCAAAAAATAGACCCATTTACATGTGCAAGTGCAAAACCAAAGTTCCGGAAAGCCACAACGTGTGATACATCATGGAAAACAACGCCATTACGATACATCCCTTGGAAAATCTCTCACTGGCATGTCAGTCCGTCGCGAAAGACCGCCTTGCATAAAAGATTGACAAGTCGCTGTTCCGGGGACTAAAATTGCAGGCACAGTCGTTTCCCGATTTTCGATTCTATCCTTCCTCCCGTTTTTATCCCGCCCTCACCGTGACCGTCCGACTCGACAACCCTTTGGGAGTGTCCTGTAAACGGTTGTTTTATGCACGATCCGGTTCGCCCACCCGCCATTCTGAAGCCGCCGGAATGCGAGTCTAACTCCCGAGGAGATGGCGCCATGTCAGCACTTTTTCACCGACGTCGATTCTTTCAGAAGACGGCCGCCCTTGCCGCGGCAGCCGCCGGAGCACGACTCTTTCCGGTGCCCAACATTCTGGCCGATAACGGCGCAATCTTCATCGGCGACAAGGGCAAGATGACGGGCGAACCAAGGCTGATGTCGGAAGAGCGCAGAAAGGCGTTCGAAATCCCCGCGCCAGCATCCCGCGATGCGAGAGCAACCATTTCAGCGAATGGGTCACGGCCTGCAAGGGCGGACGCGCAGCCTTCTCGAACTTCGATCATGCCGGCCCGCTGACCGAAATGGTGCTGCTGGGCAATCTGGCAGTCCGGGCGGGAGTCGGCAAAAAGTCCTGTGGGACGGCCCCAATATGAAATCGACCAACCTCCCCGAACTGAATCGCCTCGTGCAACGCGAATATCGATCCAGTTGGAGCCTCTAACCGGGACCTGGCAGATGCGGCATCTTCGCGCATTCTATGAGAGGTGGCAATATGCCGCTGCTGTCCATAGCGTTTATGAATAATCCCGCCAAAACCGCCCCAAGTTGCACGTTCCCATTTTTCCCGACTATAGGGAGTTTCCCGGTTTTTCGCCGCCAAGCGCGGCCATAAAATGACAATGTATTTCCGGCGCGCACCTGTTTTGTGCCGAACAGCCGTCGTCCGAATACATGGACCTGCCCCCTGCTCGTCCGGGAAAGCGAGTTTGCACGACCATGAAAGCAATGCTGCTGGAACATGCCGCCCCAATCGAATCTTCGCCCCTGAAACTCGTCGATCTGCCGACTCCCGAGCCCGCGGCCGGTGAAGTGCGGGTGAGAGTCCATTGCTGCGGCGTTTGCCGCACCGATTTGCACGTTGTCGAGGGTGACCTCGCCCCGCAAAAAATGCCGCTGATTCCCGGCCACGAAATTGTCGGCGCCGTTGACGCCGTGGGGCCGGACTGCCGTCGCCTGCGGATCGGACAGCGGGTCGGCGTCGCCTGGCTCCGTTGGACGTGCGGCCGATGCCGGTTTTGCGCCGCAGGCCGCGAAAACCTCTGCGAGTCCGCCCGCTTCACCGGCTACCAGGCCGACGGCGGTTATGCCGAATTCGCCGTCGTGCCCGAGGAATTCGCCTACGAAATTCCCGCCGCCTTTACCGACGTCGAAGCGGCCCCGCTCCTTGCGCCGGCATCATCGGCTACCGCGCCTGAAGAGCGCAGCCAACTGCCGCCCGGCGGACGAATCGGCCTCTATGGTTTCGGCTCGTCGGCGCATCTGCTGATCCAGATCGTTCGGCATCGCGGCGCGGAAGTTTACGTCGTCGCCCGCGACGAGAAACATCGCGAATTGGCGCGGCGATTGGGCGCGGCATGGACGGGCGCTCGCGTCGAAGACGTTCCCGTGCTCGTTCAAAGCGCAATTCTCTTTGCGCCCGTCGGCGAGATGGTTCCCCCCGCCCTCGAAAAACTCGACAAAGGCGGCACGCTGGCCCTGGCCGGCATCTATATGTCGCCCATCCCGTCGATGGACTACGAGCGCTGCGTTTTCTTCGAACGCGACATCCACAGCGTGACCAGCAACACCCGCGCGGACGGCCGTGAACTATTGGCCGAAGCCGCAAAAATCCCCATCCACCCCCACACCGTGACCTATCCCTTGTCCGAAGCGAATCGGGCGCTTCAAGAACTCAAGGAAGACCGCATCAACGGCACGGGCGTATTGATCGTCAAGAATCAGTAGCACGTTACCGCGCCCAAAAATATTGTCTCAACGCCGGCCCTTGGAGTTATTCCGGGCCATGAGCAGCATCCCGAACAAGGATGCCAAGCCGATGGCGCCCAAGATGATCCAGATGACCCATGGGTGGTAGGTCTGCCACAGGGTTTTAGTCGCCGCGTATTCGTTGACGCCGAGCTTGGCAGCCAACGTAGAGACAATCTTCTCGTTGCCGAGGGCCTGGATTGCAGCGGGCGACATTCCCAACTGCTCAGTCAGGTAACGCCCGGCAAGTTGAGTCTTCGAGGAAAAGGTGTCGTAGAGGGGCCCGGAGATGATATTGCCGATGAACCAACCGAAGGCATAAGGCATGTTCGAGTACCCCATATACTGTGCCTTCTTGTCGGGCGGGGCGGACATGCCGACATATTCGGAGAATTTCGGGCTGCAAATAATCTCCCCAATGGCGAAGATGAAGATGAACAGGGCCACCAGGAAGCCCGTGTGACCGAGGCCGGCGCCGAGGAAACCGACCATGGCGATCGCCATCCCGAGCACCAGGGAAAAGAGCATCGAATAACGTCCCAAGAACCAGGTCAAGGGAAGCACGAATATAATAATCGTGTAGGAGTCGATGTTGATCAGCATCTCCGGTTTGAGAGCGCCGTCCGCGGTCAGTACGGCCTTGGCGCTCTCGCCCAGCAGGAAGGTCAGCGCCCCACCCAAATCCCGCGCGTCAACCCATTCGTTAATGAAGTTGGGCAAAAGATCCCAAAGCTGCATGAACATCAACCAGAAGCCGGAGATCACCAACAAGAAACGAAACATCGACTGGTCTTGCCATAACTGCTTCATCGTCTCGGCAAAGACCATGAATGGGCTCCGACCGGCTTTGGCCTCGTCCTTCTGAGGCTCGGTGAAGAGGACAAGGCAATAGAGGAGGTTGATCACGCTGACGATCGCTGCTCCGTAGAAGACGTTTCCCCAGGTGGGATCTTCCTTGGTGCCCCGGATCAAGGCTGCGAAGGTTGGCGCCAAAGCGCCGCCGATATTCACGATCCAGTAGAAGATGCCGAAACCGAGACTGGAGTTGCCTTCGTTGAGGGTCTTGGCCACCATCCCCTGCACCGGCGGTTTGAAGATCGCCGTGCCCGTGCCCACCAGACAGGCCGCGGCCATCATCAAGCCAAAGCAGCCCCAAGGGGAATCGCCCGCCAGGGTGATGATGTTGGCCATCAGAACGTACCCCAGGGTGTTGAGACCGAAGGCAATCACCAGGCTCTTGCGATAACCATAGGCCTCCGTGTACCCGCCGGAAACCAATGGCAGGAGGCACTGGATCAAGGCCCAGACGCCAAGAATGATCGAACACGTTGTCCATCCAACGACCGCGACCGTCCATGCTGATCGCCACGCCCGCCGACTCCAACCGCCCGGTGAATGCCGTGGCCGTGTACTGCACGCCCTGGTCGGTGTTGAAAATCTCCGCGCCGCGCGCGAGCGACTCTTCCAACGCCTCCAGGCAAAACTGGCCGTCGAGCGTATTCGACAATCGCCACGAGACTACGTAACGGCTGTACCAATCCATGACCACCGTCAGGTACATCCAGCCGTGCCGCAGCGACACGTAGGTGATGTCGCTCGACCACACCTGGTCGGGCCGCACAATCGCCATATTCCGCAGCAAATACGGGTAAATTCGGTGCTCCGTGTCGTTTCGCGACAGGTGCGGCTTGGGATAAATCGCTTCCAAGCCCATCAGCCGCATCAACCGCTGCGCCCGCGTGCGACTGATGCCCAGTTCCTTGGCCATCTTCCGACTGCCATAGCAGGGCGTCTTCAGGTATTGCTCGTCGATCCGCCGCATCCATCGCAGATTCTCTTCCGATTCGCCGCTGGGCCGGTAGTACCAACTCGACCGATTCAACCCCAGCAGTTCGCACTGCCGGCGGACGCTCAGCCACGGCAGTTCCCGTTCGATGCACTCGCGCTTGAAGTCAATCGAGTCGGGCAACTTTTTTTTTCAGCCACGCCGCCTCCATTTGCAGCCGGCCGATCTGCTCGTACAGTTCGGCGATCAGGGTGCTTTGGTCCTCCGCCTTGCGGCGTTGCTCGCCTGAGAACATCTCCACCGCTCCGTCGAGCAACTGCCGCTTCCACTGTCCGATCTGGGTCGGATGCACGCCGAACTGCCCGGCCAGTTGGCCCGCCGTCCGGTCCCCTCGTATCGCCGCCAACGCTGCCTTGGCCTTCAAGGCCGCTTCGATCCGCCGTCGTTTCGCTCCCATGTCTTCCTCCCAAAAACTGGACCAATCCTACCAGGAATTCGACTCAATGTCGTGGTCCAGTTTCTTGGGTCCGCTATACCTTTCTCGGTCATCGACAGATGCAACACCGAGTCGCTGCCGAACATATAGAGGGGCAAAACCGCCCGTACGCCGAAAAAAGCCAATCGTTCGAACGCCTCGGAACCGTTGGCAATCCAGAACATCGAACCCATCTGCCGTACCTGGGTGATGACTGGCACCTTCGCCATGTCTGCCGTTTCTTGGCTCATGGTTTTCCTCTGCTCTTCCTGGGGGACGTGCGGATCGAGACCGAAGTCGATCGGGATGACGTCTCCGTTTTTCAGTCAAGTAACGTGTTCTCTTCGTCGCCGACCAACGGCCGGTAATGTCCCTCCCCCCACAAAGCTGCCTTAAGCCGCGTCGGGGCGACACGCCGGAGTCATTTCCTGACATGGACTTAGGAGCAGGTGCCCTAGGCGGCCGACTTCCTGAAAATCGCCGTGCGTACAAAGATACTCTCTCCTATTTGGCAAGTTCCCAGGCAGTCAATTCTGCGACCGTATGTTGGAATTTTCGTCGTGTTTCGCGAATGACGAATTCCACGTTCTTCGGTGCATCCAGCATTACAAAATGAGGGCTTAGCAGGTCGTGGAGGGCATCCAAGGTCATGTGCGGCTCGCCGCCTTCGCGAAAGCCGCCCAGCCATTTGTCCTTCTTCGTGAATTCTTCCAGCCAAGTATATGGGGATGTAACCACAAGAATACCCCCAAGATTCATCCGTTCATGGATGGTCTCCAGAAACCTTTGGGGGTCGTAAAGCCGATCGATCAGATTGGCGGCCAGAACCAAATCGTAACCGGTGAATTGCGGCTTGAGGTTCGTCGCGTCCCCCTGGAAGAAATCCACTCGTTCCGCCACGCGGTCCAGGCCCGCTGCGGACAAACAGGCTTCGTGGTAGGAAACGACATCGCCTTCCTCGACGAGTTCAAAATGCACATTGCCCTTTTCCTTGAGTTGCAATGCGATCCGGATGAACCGGGCCGAAAAATCGATACCTGTCACGAACTCGAACTCCTTGGCCAGTTCGAACGATGCCCTCCCCACGGCGCAACCCAGATCCAGGGCTTTGAGTCGCGAGCGCCCTTGTGTGTAATGGCAACATGCCGCTGCGCATTGCGCAGGGAAATTGGGTACTTTGAAATAGGTCTTTCCGTAATGGGCCTCGCAGTACTGCGAAACCGCGATATCCGTCTCGTACATGGCTTCCGGCATCGTGAGCGGCTGCTCCGAATGAACGTAACGCAATCCCGCGTGCTGAAAGAAATGTCGCCGAAACGCGTAGCGGCTGTCGCGGGTTGCCTCGTTGCCGGTCGAAATCCACGATCCGCCTTTAATCAAGTTGTGCTGCGTATCAAATGTCGGGGTTGAAAAATCATCGTAATACGGGTGGATCTGAAATCCGTCGAAACCCGTAATCGGCGTTTCCGTCCACTGCCAGACGTTGCCAATAATGTCGAAGAACTCCCCGAATGGGAAACGATTCACCGGGCAAGACGAGGCCCAATGTTCCAGATTGATGTTCCCCGGCGCCTTTTGCCAATAGGGTTGGTCCGGGATTTCGTGCAGGTCCCGCAGGCGATACCACTCGGCCTCGGTGGGCAGCCGTATGGGCTTTCCACGCTTGCTCGACAGCCAGTTGCAAAATGCCTTTGCCTCGAGATAATTCACTTCGACCGGCCAATCCCACGGCATGTCGATAATCGCGGCCATGGTCCGCAACCGGAAGCCCCCGGGCGACTCGATCCAGAACAAGGGGTGCCTGGCCTTGGTGTAGCCGACCCATTTCCAGCCCTCTTGCGTCCAGTAATCCTCGAGTTCATAACCCCGGTCTTCGACGAAGCCGAGATATTCCTGATTGGAGACCAGATAACGGCTGGCTGAAAAGTCCCACACGTCGTTTTCCTGGCGGCCGAATTCGTTATCCCAGCCATAGAGCGAGTGGTCCCTGGATTTACCCAGAACGACGCACCCTCCGGCAACCGGGATAAGTTCGTTCTCCGGTGCCGCGCCTGATTCGGGGCAAATGTTCCAAAGCGGCATTTGCCTGACCATCTCGATCGGAAGCCGGCGAATGATGACCGAAGAGGTTTCCACGTGGATCCGCTGGTGTTCAATGCCCATCAGAATCACCCAGAAGGGATTATCCCAATCGATGGGCATCGTCAGGGGCATGGTCCTGATGGTCTCGTCCACAACGCCACGCACCGTGTCGCGATACGCCTTCACCTCGGCAAGTGTCGGCCAGTCGTAATGCGCCTCATTCAAGTCATCCCATGACATCTCGTCCACGCCCACCGCAAACATGGATTCGAACCGGGGATTGATCCTTTGATTTGTGATTTTGGCAACGATGAGTTTATTGATGTAAAAGGCGGCCGTATGCCCGAAATAGAAGATCAGGGGGTGCCGCAGCGGCTCGGGACGCAGGTAGAATGCCTTCTCTGAGGCCAGAATCTCGTAGAGCTGCTCATCAAGACTGAAGGTGGCGTGGAAATATTGTCTGATTTCCTCTCGCTTTTCATCGGCGTCACCCCGATTGAGGATCGTGGTTCTCGTGTTTTTCAGGTCCATTGATTCCGCTGAAATTCGCATTATTTGATTATGTTAGGGCATAAAACCCCTGCGAAGCTCCTCTGGCTGCTTATTCGTCGCCTTTCCATCGATTCGCACTACGGTCTTCTTTTCGTACTCCTCCCGCGCCTCCTTGGCGCGCTGGGCGTCGAATCCCTCCCAGCCGCTAGGGGCGGGGAGCCAGGGCACGACAACCTCCTCGGTCGCAGCCCTTTTCGTCTGGTTCCGCGCAGCGATTTCCTGCTTCATCGCCGCAACAAAACGGGCCTTCTCGTCGGCCGTATAAATGTGCGACTGACCGTCGCTGCCCGGCAAGGTTCCGCGGACCGACTCCCACTGTTCGATCGCACGCCCGCATAAGGCTGCCTGCATTGCATAGAGCGGCGTGCGCTCACGCGCCCACTGGGCTTCATGCTGCCAATACACCTCTTCCGGCCGGAAATTCGCCGGCAACCGCCCGGGTACCAAAGGCAAATGCGCCGTGAAACCGAGGCAGAGTTGCGCATCAACCTCGTCGCTGCAAAGCGCGCCCAAAGTGAAGTTCTTCGCAATCCCGCCGCGACTGGCTGTCAAGACATAGCGGTCGTCGTGGATATGCGCCCGCAATTGCCACCAGGAGTCGTCGCTCTTGCTCCTCATCACCGCGCCGATCGCCGTGCGCACGCGCTGCTGTTCCGACCAATCGTAGTCGTCGCCGAAAAGCGGGTCCATGACATCGCCAACAGTCACCAGCCGCGGCGGTTTGTTGCGGCTGGCCATGGCATCAATCAGTGATTCCAAGGGTTGACTCGGTGTAAAACAGGCGTAGAGCCGCAAGAGATTCCCCGGGTCGATCGGTGAACGGACGCTTTCGATTTTAAAGTCTCCGGGCCGGACGGTCTCGGGATTCGCTCGCATGCAGGCTTGCGCCGTATAGTTATCATCGATCATGTGCTGCTGAAAACGCGTCAGTGTGAGAATTTTTGGAGTGAAGACCTGTTCGTGGGCTGTTACGTTTTCAATGTCACCTCGTTGAAATGAATCGCGGCATAGCCGCGAAAGGGAGCTTGCGCCGCGGATGAACTTTTCGTCTCCGAGGTAAAATACATTGCTTCCCTCTTCGCCGGCAGTCAACGATGCGGTGAACGCTTTGGCCGAAGTGCCCGCCTCTTCGGGCAACTTGCCTTCGCGAATCGCTTGTTGATAGTTTTCCTCGCATATCAGTTCTTTGCCTCGCTCGAAGAAAGGATTATCGAACCACACCTGGTCGCCCGGCAGCAGATGGCCGCTCTCCGAGCGCCGTTTCCAAAGCAGGTCCTCGCCGCCGTTGGGCAACCCGGAGGGAATATTCCGATGGCCGATCAGCCGATTGAGTGCAGCCAACCCTGCTGTATTGCGCGTTTCGCGGAAGTATTGGATGAATCCCTGAATAAGCATCAGCGAAGAGTACTTGTAGCAGCGAATGCGTGGAATGGGTACCCCGTCGTTTTCATGGACCACCCATAGATCGGTGATGGCTTCGACGGGTGTGCTCTCAGGGGACACGACATAAACATCGTTGGACAGCGTCCAGTGTTTGGGGTTGCGCATCTCGGGATAATCGTCACTCGGCCGAATGACGGTTCCAGTCAGCGCCGCTTTGAGGACTTGTATTCGCACCTCCTGCTCTGCTTCGCCGAGCTTGGTCTTCTTTAAAAGTTCGCGGGCACGCGCGAGGATCTGCTCTTGTTCCGTTGTCAATTGAAGGGAGGAGCCCGTTTGCAGGTTGGAAACGATTTGCTGCCCGGGCGAGGGTATCGCGCATAGCACGATCAGCCAGAGAAATATGACCGCAGGCACGCAGCGGACGGATATTCGTGGGAATGAGTAACTTGAGCACATGATTTGTGGGAATTGTTTATGCTAGCATTTAAGTATATCAGACTTGCCGGCGCGAACAAACGGCCAGTCAAGCAGGAGAATCGACGAAGTCAGTCTCCGAAAGGAACTCGCGAACGGCATTGCCTAGGGCGGCGGAAATATTCATCTTGCAGGCAGACTCTGCATGCCCAGCGATTCTTTTTCTGAAAGTGATAAGGTCAGCTAAGTCATGGAAATACTCACGATTATTCTCGAAAATTTTAGACATTAACTCATTGGGGGGTAGTAAGGGTCGATGGGAGACCTAAATCACCCTCGTTTTCTAAAGGAGCAGAACTTGTCTGCGACGCCGTAAGTGTTTTTAGGGTAAATAGTTGCTAGATCCGTTTGACGATCAGTGACGACGAATTGGCAGGTATTGTTCTACTACGGATTCTCGACGGACATTTAGATACGTGCTGACGGAAGTTGTCCAGAGAAACGGCCCGGCGAGGTCCTTGAGTCTCAAAATATGTTGAATTCTCGGCACACCGAATTGCCGCGGATTGGCTCCGTGTGGATTGATCCAAAGTCCCACGCCTAAATTCCCCCCACATGCACGGATGCGGAGGTAAAAGCCGCGTCCGAAAATGGGGTCATTTTTCGTCGCCTCCAAAAAGTGGATGACTTGATGGGCCGACGGCATGATTCCGGAAGATCAGTTAGCCGTGTGAGGCACAGTCAATAAACCAGCGGCGCCATGCCGAGGACCAACGACTCGATTCTGTACTTGGGTTTTGGTTGCGCGGGTTCAGGGTGCGCGTTTCTTCTTTGCCTTCGATCGGGCGGCGCGCCTGATGGGCCAGTCGGGCGACTCGGTACGCGCCGATTTCATCACGCCTTCCATCTTCGCTACTATGTCCGGATGCTCTGCGGCTACGTCGAGCTTTTCTTCGGTATCGATTTTCAGATCGTAGAGTTCGACAGGTTTGCCCATCCCCAAACGCACGGCCTTCCAGTCGCCCATCCGCACGGCCTGTTTGAAACCGCCTTCGTGAAATTCCCAATAGAGGTACTCGTGTCGTTTCTGTTTCTCGGGCTGGCCGAGCAAGGTCGGCACAAAGCTGATGCTCTCGAGATTCGGCGGCGGTTCGACATCGGCAAGTTCTGCCGCCGTCGCCATGAAATCGCCAAAGTAGCCGACGTGATCGGAGACGCTGCCGGCTTTGATGCGCCCCGGCCAGCGCGCGATGAACGGCTCGCGGATGCCGCCTTCATACAGATCGCGCTTGATGCCGCGAAGTACCCCGCCGGAAGCGAAAAACGCCGGAGAATTTCCGCCTTCCTTCTGGGGACCGTTGTCGGAGGTAAAAACCACCAGTGTGCTCCCTTCGATGCCCAGGGTTTTCAACAATTCAAGCAATCGGCCGATGTCGGCATCCATGCGCGTGACCATCGCCGCATACGCCTTGCTCGGTTCGGGCCAAGCTTTGTCCCGGTAAATGCCGAGGTCGGGCACCTCCTGTCCGTTGCCGCTGGCATGCATGCCTTCATTGTTGGCATGTGGAATCGTCAACGCCAGGTAAAGGAAAAAAGGCCCGTCTTTGTGTTCTTCGATCCACTTCAGCGCCTCGGCGGCAAAGAGATCGTGGCTGTATTCCGCCTTCTTTGTCGCCCAGCCCTGCCCGAACTCGCCGTCTCGCGCTCCTGCCGGCACCTCATTTTTCAGCGGCACGCGCTCTTCATTGCGCCAGAGAAACGCCGGATAATAGTTGTGGGCGTGGTTTTGGTTCAGATAACCGAAGAAGTAGTCGAATCCCTGCTTGGTCGGCACGCCGCTGCTGTCCGCCTCGCCCAGGCCCCACTTGCCAATCAGTCCGGTCGCATAGCCGGCGCCTTTCAGAACCGTGGCCACCGTCACGTCCTGCGGGCGCAACGGCACTCGCGCATTGCCGCGGATCGGACAATGCCCCGTGTCCAGTCCCGTCATCAGCACGCACCGCGACGGCGCACAAACAGTCGAACCGGCATAGACCTGCGTAAAGCGCATTCCCTCCGCCGCCATGCGGTCGAGATGCGGTGTCTTGATTTTCTTCTGCCCGTAGCTGCCCAGATCGCCGTAGCCCAGGTCATCGGCGAGAATATAAATTATATTCGGCTTGCTGCCGGCTTTCGGTAAATCGGCGCCGTGCAATGTGGCCGGCAAAACTAGCAGCAGGGCGGCGGAGATGAACAAGCTGCCGGTGAGTTTTTTTTTCTTGTACATTGGGGTGTCTCATCCCTATGAAAATGGGCGACGTTGCGCCTCTCGAATAATAATATAGTGGTTCAAAACCCCTATGTCAAAAAGGATTCGTTTTGCTCGATTCCTCGCTTGCCCATTGGTGTGCCGGCACCCCCAACTCGGCTGAAAAAACGCCGGATGCCGGACATGATTGTTAAAAAAACTTGCCAAATTCGTGAATGCTCCAACAATTGGAGTGATTTGCATCATTTTTCACGGCAAAGAGTTCTATGCTCTCCGACGCGCATTTAAAGCCCGGATTCTTTGCCCAAAGAAACGTGGTCTGTTGCGTAATGGTTACTGTAATGAAACCTCAACGATGGCGCGTCGCCGTCTCCACTGGGAGTACGCGGTCTGCGATGCATCCTAATTCATTTGGGAGAAGCCCATGTTTGCCGACACTCTTAACGATTGGATCCGAAAATTCAAGTTCACCCGCCGGGCGATGCACGCCGAAACCGCCCGACTATTCGTCTCTGTTTCGAACACCTGGAAGAAATGGCGATGTTATCCGTGTTTTCCGTTACAACTACCGCGGACAGCGAAGCGGGCAGCTTGCGTCAAGCCATTCTCGACGCCAACAGCACCGCCGGTCTGGACACAATTACTTTCAACATCGCCGGAGCAGGGACGCACACCATTCAACCGCTTTCGCCGCTCCCGACCATCACGGAAGGCGTGAGCATCGACGGTTCGACCCAACCCGGCTATGCCGGCAGCCCGCTCATCCAACTGGACGGATCGTCGGCCGGTACGGATGTGACCGGCATCTATATCATCGCAGGCAACTCTACGGTCAAGGGCCTGGATATCAACCGCTTCGCCGGCACAGCGATCATCCTCCAGACAGGCGGCTCGAATTTGATCGCGAACAACTACCTCGGCACCGACGCAACCGGCACTCTTGCGGCAGGGAACCGGGACGACGGCCTCGCGATTTTTGGAGGCTCGGCGGACAACCAAATCATCCAAAACGTCATCTCTGCAAACGGCGCCGGCAACGGATTTGCGGGCGTGTACGTCGCCGACCCGGGAACCGATGGAAATGTCTTCGCCGGCAACTTCATCGGCACGGACAAAACCGGCACGGCCGCGCTCGGAAATAGCGGCGCTGGAATTTACGTGGCGGGCGGCGCCCAAAACACGCGGATTGGGACCGATGGCGACGGAGTCAATGACATCGCGGAACGAAACATCATTTCCGGCAACGGTTACGAAGGAATCGACATACAGGGAACGGCATCCGGCGCAAATACCACCGGCACCGTCGTGGCCGGCAATTACGTCGGCACGAATGCCGCGGGCACGGCCGCCCTGCCGAACGGCTCCGACGGCGTGTTCATCTTCGGCGGGGCCCAGCAAAGCCGCATCGGAGTAAACGGGGCCGACGTCGATGCGGCCGCGGAACGGAACTTGATCTCCGGAAACACTTTTCAGGGCGTAGCACTGGCCGATGCGGGGACCAATTCCAACGTCATAGCCGGCAACCTCATCGGTACCGATGTCACGGGAACCGTCGCAATGCCCAATGCCGACGGTGGAATCGACATCCTCAATGGGGCCTCGTCCAATCGGATCGGATTCGACGGGATCAGTTCGGCCGCCGTCGCGGCGTTGGAACGCAACATCATCTCGGGAAACGGCTCAACGCCCGGCTATGCGGGAATTTACATTGCCGATCCCGGCACCAACTTGAACGTCATTGCGGGCAACTACGTCGGCGTCGATTCCAGCGGCGCGGCGGCGATGGCGAATTCGGGGGTCGGAATCTATCTGGCCAACGGAGCCCAAAACAACCGGATCGGGAGCGATGGAAACGGCGTGGCCGACGAATCCGAGGCAAACGTCATCTCGGGCAACATCTACGAAGGGGTGGTTATTCAAGGCACTTCATCCGGCGCGAACACCACCGGGAATATCCTCGCCGGGAATCTAATCGGCACGAATGCCGCGGGAACCTCGGTCTTGGCCAACCAAAGCTTCGGCGTATGGATCAACGCCGGAGCGCAGTACAATCGAATCGGCACGAATGGCGCGGATGCCGATATCGCGGGCGAGGGGAACCTCATCGCCGGCAACCTGTGGAGCGGTATTGGCATCAGCGATCCCAACACAAATTCGAATCTCGTCGCGGGCAATTGGATCGGCACAAATGCGGCTGCATCGACATCCCTGGGCAACGTCCAGAACGGCATCGTAATATTCAATGGCGCGCAAGCCAATCAAATCGGCGGAAGCGCCGCCCTGGGCAACGCGATCGCGTTCAACCTGCTGGCCGGCGTCGCCCTCACCGATGCCGCGACGACGGGGGACAGCATTCGCGGCAACAGGATTTTCAGCAACGGCGGACTCGGCATCGACCTGGGCGACAGCGGCGTGCAAGTAAACCACGCGGGGACAACCAGCGGCCCGAACAATCTTCAGAACTATCCCCTGATTACGGCGGGAGTCCCGGGCGCGACCACCTCCGTGAACGGGGTACTGAACGCCGCGCCCACGACGACCTACACGCTTGATTTCTACGCCAGCGCAACGCCGGATATCACGTTTTACGGCCCGGGCGAGCGTTACCTGGGCAGCATGTCCGTCATTACGGACGCAACGGGCAACGCCAACTTCTCCGCAAGTCTCTCCGCCGCGACTTCGACCGGCGATTGGGTCACCGCCACGGCAACCGATCCTGCGGGAAACACTTCCGAATTCTCGGGCGCTCGGCAGTTGCCGATGTCGGCGTTTGCACTCAGCACCACGACATGGAAATCGCTGGGGCCGTCGCCCATTGCCCAATCGCCGGAATATTCCGGCCCGGTCATGGCCGGCCGCATCGTGACGGCTGCTCCCGATCCGACGAACTCCAACATCATGTACCTTGCGGCGGATGGAGGCGGCGTCTGGAAGACGACCGATTGGCTCTCGGTTTCGCCCACCTGGACGCCGTTGATCGACGCGCAGTCGAGCACCATCACGGGCAGCGCCAATCTCGCCTACAAGTCGCTCGTAGTTTATCCGGCTAATCCCTCGATCATCTACGCTGCGGCCGCCGGCCCGGGCGGCGGCATTCTCAAGTCGAGCGACGGTGGGGCAAATTGGACGCTTCTGGGCAGTTCGGTTTTCGATAGCGTGACTTTCGGGTCCCTGCTGGTCGATCCGCAGGACGCGAATGTGCTCTTCGCCACGGTCTGGTATGGGCCGAACGCCGATTCGGGCGGCGTCTATAAATCCACCGACGGCGGCGTGACTTGGACGAACACCACGGCGGCAATTCACACCGGCGCCGCGACGGACATCGTCATGGATCCGAACGACCCGCAGGTTCTGTACGCCGGTCTGACTCAAGGCAGCGGCGGCGGAACGACGAACGGCTTATACAAATCGACGAACGGCGGCGCGTCGTGGACGCGTCTTTCGGGCGGAATGCTGACGGGATCGGCCGTGGGCGCGAGCATTCGCGTCGAGGTCGCGCCGTCGGCGAGTCAAACCCTTTACGCCACCGTATTCGATCCCGCCTTGGGCAACGCCCCCGACGGGCTTCCGCATCGCTACCAATCCACCAACGGCGGGACGAATTGGACGTCGTTGCCCGATCTTCCCACCGGTGACGAGCCGCGCTACTGGCACATCATGCTCGCGGTCGATCCCGTGAATTCGCAGACGATCTACGTGAATGGCGACCACACGGTTTACCAGAGCATCGACGGGGGCTCGAGTTGGACGCTGGTGAACGACTTCGAGGACCCGGTCGGCGGCTTCTTCGACGATAGCGGCAGCCTCGTACTCACCGGCGACCACGGCATCTATCGCGGCACTGACTTCGTCAACAAACAGGGCAACCTCGGGACCAGCGAGTTCTACACGCTGACCCTCGATCCGACCAACGTCAACGTCGCGTACGGCCTTGCGCAGGACCAGTTCGCCGCCAACAAGTACACGGGATACCCGGTGTGGAACTCGACCGGACAGATTGGCGGCGGCGGCGACAGCGAAGGGGCGGGCGAGACCGGGAAAATCCTCGTCGATCCCACTTCGCCGAACATTCTCTACCGCTACACCCCGGCCGATTTCGGCAATTTCGTGGTCACGTCCGCCGACGGCGGCGCAACGTGGACCGAGACCGGAGCCGGCATTCCCACGGCGCTCGCCGGATTCGGCCTTGCTTATGCCTCGCAGAAAGCCTTCGTCATGGATCCCACCGACTCGCAACGGTTGCTCTTGGGTACGAACCAAATCTACGAAACCACCAACGGCAGCGGCTCGTGGACGGCGATCAGCCCGGTGCTCTCGCCCAGCGCGAACCTGTTCGATCAGTATATCACGGCCATCGCCATCGCTCCGTCGGATCCCGGCACGATCTACGCGGCAACGGCCGACGGCCGGTTGTTCATCACGCAAAACGACGGCGGCCTGTGGACCGAGATCGATGCCGGCCTGCCGCAAGATTTCTTCGATCAAATCGTTTCCATTGTGGTCGATCCGACCAACGCCGACCGGGCGTTCATCGTGCCGGGCCGCTTCCCGAACAACGTGTTTGGCAGCGCTCGCGTGTGGATGACGACGACCGGCGGCGCCAGCCCTTGGACGGAGATCACCGGCAACCTGCCGCCGGCCAATTGGACCAACGGCATTGCCGTCGATTGGCGGCCGGTGACGCCCGTGTTATACATCGCGACGGCCAGGGGCGTCTATCAATCGGCCGACGTCGGGCAAACGTGGTCGCGGTTCGGGGCCGGGCTGCCCAACTCGACGGTGACCGACCTGCAACTCGTGCCCGACTTGAATGTCCTCGCTGCGGCGACCTACGGACGCGGGATTTGGGAGATTCAACTTGGGGCGATCGACCGCGTGTGGACCGGTCAAGGGACCACGGCAAATTGGAGCGACGCGGACAATTGGTCCGGCCACGCCGCGCCGCTCCCCGGGGACAACCTGCTCTTTCCGGACGGCGCAGCACGGATGAATAACGTCAATGATTATCCGTCGGGCACGATTTTCGGTTTGATTGTCGTTGCCGGCGGCAACTATAACATTCAAAACAACCTCATTCAATCCGCGACGGTCTCGGTTCAGGGCAGCGCGGAGCTTACGGTTTCTGCCATCGTCTGCGATACCCTCGACATTGGCTCGGTTGCCGGAACGGCCGACATTCCCATTCATGCAAATTCGATGATTGACAAATCGGTGCAGACGGCTAAAGTGCCGCTATTGGTTGCAAGCGATCTTTCAACATCAGCAGTCGTCGTTCAAGCAGCGATTCCTGCCGCTTCGAATGACAACCCGGCCATTGTCGAGCAACCCGGAGCGGACCAAGCCAGCGAAGAATTCGCCCTGGTGGATGCCGCGGCTGTGGCACCGGTTGTTTCCAACGCTCCGTCGATCCCCTTTGCCGTATCCGTCGTCAACCAGTGCTTTCGGCAGCGGATAATGCACCAACCACCCTGTTGTCGGGACAGGAACGGCAGAACGCAGAATTCATTTTCGCCGAACCTTTGTCCAGAGAGTTTTTGGCAGGCGCATTTTATTCCGAACTTAATCCGGCTGCGAGATTCGACCATCAATCCACGGGAGCATTTTCCAGCGATTATTCGATAGTCTGGCTTAAAGATTCGTTTTATGGCGAATTAGCCGATTCCTTGGCGGGAACGAAAAAACTGCCAGCCATCGCATTGACGACAAACTACAATGCATACCGACTCGCTCTACAATCACTTGTCGGAGAGTATCAGCACAACCTTGCATTCGAGCAATTAGATTCCGAATTGCTCGTCAATAAACGGTTTCGCAAGGAAGACACGCTCGCCAGGAAGGCCGGCGATGAATATTTCGCGGATCTGGTAACAACGATTGATTGAGATGATGCCAAAGTTCGCCGAAACCACGATTATATTTTCACCGCCTTGCGGAAATCTGGGCGGAAATCTGGGGACGCAATACTAGTTTCACTGTTTTTTGGGGCAACCGCCTTTTTGCGGTTTTAGGACGCGGCCGACAAGCGATTCCAAACGGTCCAAAAATGTTTCATCTCCCAGCGGTCGGCCCGTGCTGACATGACCGCGCAACTCGATCAATTCCTCTTCTCGAATGGCACTATCGAGCAGACCGTTCCAATCGGCGACCATCGCCAGCAAAGGGGTGACCTTGACCAAGTCGTCATTGCGGCCCGACAGGTGCGCCCGCGTGCTACTCCAACGCCACTCGTCCGGGCTGCCCGCCAACTTCGCCCGCACGGGATTCCATTCCACGTACCACGCCGCCGCCAACAAATACGGCTCATCCATGACGAAGGAAGCGAATCGGCCTTGCCACAGATAGCCGCGCCACTTCTCGCGGAAATTGATACGCCGCGTGTAGCGTCGATGCGCCTCGCCGATCGCCCGCCGCAGGCCGTCCTCGGTTTTCGGGACCGCGATCAGATGGACGTGATTGGGCAATCAGGCAATAGCTCTAAATCTCGACCCCTTCCTCGCGGCAAAAGTCGGCCATGAGTTCCAGGTATGCCGCGTAATCTCCCTCGCCAAAAAAAGTCTGCTGCTGACGGTTCCCCCGCTGGGTTATATGGTGTGGCATCCCCGGAATGACCAATCGTGCTAATCTTGCCATCCCCCGAATTTACCAATTTTCGCCTAATGTGTCAATAACTAGTATTGCGTCCCCAGATTTCCACGTGTTTTTCGATAATCGGCGAATTGTTCCCACCGGGATAGCAAGCTGTTTTCGAGGGTTTTCGGAGGTTTGGAAAAACCGAGTCGCCGTTTTCTCGAAAGTTACGCGGTTTTTTCGGCCAATTTTTGCCGCGCCGCTCGGTCTTCTCCCGCGATCGAGGGAAACGGTTTTTTCGGTGCCGATAGGCGATTTTTCCAAGTTTGTATGCGGTTCATATCTGCTCCTT
The DNA here is from genome assembly GCA_963713065.1 of Pirellulales bacterium. GTDB lineage: Bacteria > Planctomycetota > Planctomycetia > Pirellulales > Thermoguttaceae > JADLEL01. Next base: position 191,459 of record CAVQKP010000007.1, read on the forward strand.
CTCGGTGGAGATTGGCGGCAATCGGTGTTCTGTTGGCCATCGGGGAAGGGAACACCGATCTCCGCTGATCTACGCAAATCTCGAAGTGCAAGCAGTCTCGGGCTGTGAGGTGGTTTGGGAAGAGTGAAGCGTCGGGAGGATTCGTTGCATCGCCCGGGATTTTTTGTTCGGGCCGGTCCGAAGGTTTCTTCACCCATACGAAAACAAACCTAGCAGAAGTGCTGGCCTACTTTCAACAAAAAAATGCGAATTCCAATCGCGAGACGCTTCTAACGCCAAGACGGCGAACGAGTTGGGGAGACGAGAAAATTTCTTTTTCGAAGAAATTCGGGGGTGTTGCGAACGGCAAGCCAGCGTGAAGTTAAGGAGTTGCGTGAGGCTTGTTCGATGCTTGTGATTCCATGGTTCCATCAAGCCAGAAAGATTCTGAGAGCGTAGCATCCCCCATATAGAGTAGTATTGCACTTCATTGGAGGTAGGGTTATATTCAATGCTTTGACGATGAATTCCGACAAATCCGTTACTTTTCCAGGAGAATCGTCAATGTTCAAGCTGGTTGGCATGTTTCTGATTGCATTTATTTTGTCCTCTTTGTCAATCGCCAAAGAATGGAGAGACAACAGGGGAGAATCCATTGGAATATGGACCTTCAAAGAAATCTCCGATAAAAAAATCGTCATGCTTGAAAACCGGGGGGTTACAAAGAACATTTTATTCTCCAGTCTTTCGCTCGAAGATCAGAATTTCATTGGTTCATACTTCGTGAAAGAGCTGACGAAGGATTGTTCTGAGAATCTCGACGTCAACGTCTTTACGCCCAAATACGCTGGCAAGCTTTTTTGTTTAAGAGCGAAGTAATCAATCTCTCAGAAGATTTCGTCGAGGATTATCGAAACGTGAACCTGCCATCCGGCTACCATCGACTCGCTTTGCCCAAGTCCGTGAAGGTGAAAGTTTATTTGGACATACGGGACGTGCCGATTCCCGACTGTTATTTGGTCTTGGCAAAGAAAGACTCGGCGATTATTCAAAGTGGAGATGTCGTATCAGTGAGGGGATTCTTGAATTGCCTTACGGCAAGCAATGGCGCGAGAACCCCATAGTGCTCGGGTCCGAAAACTAATCGCGTTTCCTCGAACAAGAAATCCGGCCCAACATATTCGCCTCCACAAGCAAGGACCGATCCGGCCTCCACCGAAATCCGAGAGGGGGTCAAGTTGCCACTGTATCATTACGGCACCCTGGAAAGCGAAAACAAAGTGCTCGGATCGAGAACACAACGAGGAAAGGAAAGGGACTTCGTCTATTGTTCTTTGGAACTCACCAATGTGAAGGTCGCCCTTGCGCAAAAAGACAAAGCGGAAAGATATCTTAAACTCAATGATCCGAAGAAAGAAATCGAAGAGGCAATCAAGAAACAGGCTGCAGCCGCACAGAGCGTCCATGCAAGGCACGAATCGCAAGACAAAATCAACCAAAGGCGAGCAGACAAGAACAAAGAGCTCCAGATGCAGAAGAGACGCGCGTTGGGACTGCCCCCTTGAAAGCGCGGCGAGGGAATCCTAGCAGCCTGAGGAAAAGGGGACAGGCACGTCGCTGTAAGCCATTTTTCGCGGGATTACCGGTAATCGGCTCCGAGCCAGTCCCCTTTTCAACAGACGGTTAGTGTAAACTCAAGAGTTATATGAACACTCAGATTCACCACCAGCAAGACAACGGCATCGCATTGATGAAACGCGTTTCCTGTCCGCATTGCTGGGAGACCTTTCCGCCCGAAAAGACACTCTGGATCGCCCAGCATCCAGAGCTTATGGGAGATGTGCGCTGGGACCGGATCAACCATTGCGTTTCCTGCCCACGCGGTTCAACCTGCAAGGTGCGGCGCCTCGATTCACCATGGTTTTCCCTGCCACGAAACGGCCTGTCCTTCATGCCACTTGCCGGTCCCCCGGGCCTTCTATGAAATGCTGCCGGTTTTTCTTTCGATGCTGGGCGGGCCGGCCTCGGGAAAGTCTTACTTTCCTCGCGTCCATGACTTGGAAACTGCGGAAAATCTGCCCAAACATTTTGCTCTAGGTTTTAACGATGCCGATCCGCATTTGAATCACCGGCTGCAAGAATATGAATCGATGCAATTTCTCAATAATAAGCAAGACGAATTGGTCGTCATCGAAAAAACGCAAACGCACGGCGATTTGTACGACACGGTGCTTTTCGGCGAGCAAACGATCACTTACCCTAAGCCGTTCGTTTTTTCGCTGACTGCCGATGGAAAATCATTCGCTTTATTCCAAATTCAAGGAAATATCGCGGGTCTTGTGTTTTTACGACAACGCGGGCGAAAGTTTTCTCCCCGGTGAGGATACCGCCACCAGTCCGGTGACGAGGCATCTGGCAAAATCGCGCGCCTTGATGTTTCTCTTCGATCCCACGCAGGACATGCGATTCCGCCGCCTCTGCGAAGGCAAAACCAGCGATCCGCAGATGATGGTCCGCTCCGAACGATTTGCCCAGGAAAAGCCGGTCCGCCAGGAAACCATTTTATCCGAGGCGGCCATGCGGGTGCGCCGATATGCGGGGATCGGCCAAAATCAAAGATTTACCCGGCCTTTGGTGATGGTCATCTCGAAATACGATAGTTGGGCCAAACTGCTTCCCTTCGAAGGAACTTCCGCCGCCCTATGTCATCAATAAAAAGACGGATCTCTATGCCTTGCGGCTGGGCATGATCGAGGAAGTTTCGCAAGCGGTGCGCGAATTGCTTTGGGGCGTATCACCCGAAATCGTTTCCGCGGCCGAAAGTTTTTCCAACCAAGTCATTTATATCCCCTGCAGCGCCACGGGCTGCGCTCCGAAATCAATTCGCAGAACGGCGGATTCGGCTTCCGCCCGCAAAATCTCAAGCCCATCTGGTCCGAAATACGCTGCTCTATGTCATGAGCGACTGGATGGGCAGCTTGATCCCCTTACGTGCAAACCGAAAAGGCGGGCGGCGGCAACCACAGAACGCACGCGAGATGGCCGACGCCTCCCGGGACCAATCCCTTGAAAGCCGATTATCGCTGGAGGGATACTCCGTGAGCCTCGAATTGATATACACTTCCGCGCTGCGCGGACTGAAAGCGGGAAGCCGGGGGTTTTGCACCGTCGCTTGCACGCAGGGCATGAAGCAGCAGATAATCGACCGCTTGGAAGCGTTAAGCGGCTATCGGAATTTGTTCGGGCCGGGCGATCCGAACGTAAAGCTTAATCCCGTGGCTTATTCGCATTTGGCGCTTTCGCTGACCGGCCGCCGCTGCCACGTGCTTTCGCGGATCGGCGACGCCGGACTCGATTACACGCAGTGCACGAACAAATTCGCTCATCATATCGTGCTCGATGCCGCCGAATTGCCGCTCGCCGGCCCGGCGTGGCTGCTCTCGGTCCCCGGTTTTCTCCGTAACCGGTGGGAGGGCGATCCCGCGTGGTTGCCCCCAGGAGCGAACTTGCCGCGCGGCGATTCGCCGCCGGGCATCTGCCACGCTTGGCAAGGGCTGACGGGCGATGCGGGTTGGGGCGGCGTGCTGGCCGAATCGGCGGCGGGGAACCGGCCGGTGTCAATCATCTTTCGGCCCGGCATGGAGATGCTTCCGTTGTTCGCCGAGAGCATGGCGTTATTGCCGGTGGAGTTGCGTTGGAACGTCACGTTCAGCACCTATTTCACGACGCTGCCGGCCGGGATCGCCTGCCAATGTCGTTGCCTGGCCGACGGCACGCCCGAAGCCGCCGCCGCCCGCCGCGAGTCGCAAACGAATACGGTCATCGATCTCTGCCAGCCGCTGCCGCCGGCCGTTGGAGTGCTTATGTTGAAGCTGCCCGTATGGCAAAATGCCTACGTTGATTTCTCGAACATCGAGACCGTTCCCAAATGGATCGCGGAGAGCGGCAATGGAACAATTTGAATAGCCCTCAACAATGAACCCAGGAATCCTTGGTGGCGGTCAATTGTCCCCCACGACTGCACAAATGGGCGGCCTCGCTACTGTGCAGGGGGGCCTTTGTATAGAACAACCCCCTAGCTTCCGGCAACATCAGCCTAGGTCCAAACCGCCAGCACGTTGGCCGTGGTTGATTGCAATTGTGGCCTTGCTTCTCGCTATTTCATCCATTTGTATTGTCTGTTATCCAATTCTCTGGAGAATGAAAGATTCACAAAACAAATCTGCTGTTAGAAAAGCTGATTCCAAAAAGACATCTTTTGAAGACAAACAACTTGCAGGGGAGGATAGTTCTTCTGACAAGTTTACGCTCAAAACAAATTCTGTAGAAGACAAAGCCGCTGCCGACAAAGCCGCTGCCGACAAAGCCGCTGCCGACAAAGCCGCTGCCGACAAAGCCGCTGCCGACAAAGCCGCTGCCGAGAAAGCAATTGCAGAGAAGAAAGCTGCAGAAGAAAAAGCTGCTATTGAGAATGCCCAGATGGAAAGAGAGCAAATATTGAAAGGCCCATTGATTTCCACCATATTGCGGACCAAATTCTCCAGGCATCCACTCGTCGACGTTACAAACGCAATTGTCCAACGTTTCTATTTCGGATATCAAAATCCTAGGTCTTAAAGATATTTTCAACAGTGCTGCTCTATCTATTGGAAATGGTGACGAACTAGCTATTCAGTTACGGAAGAGCATCCTGTCAATTGACAAGAAGATTCCAATTGCAAAATTTCTGCATGAAGAGAATCATTTATGCTTTAAATGGCTCGATGAGAGCAAAGACTTTTGCAGAGAGGCTGACTTGTTGCGTAACTGTATTCTGAGTGTAAGAATTGCAGACTCAAAAACTCCCGCAATTATTTCCCTTCGAAAACCGGAATACTTATCCTCGTTGGATTTTACATTCATACGAGATAGTGATTCATTACTAGGTTCTAAAATCAGCATAGAAAACATGCCCGTTATAAAAAATCATTCCCAATTTTGCAAAATGGACAAATGATAATTAACAATAATAATTCACTATCTTCAATTCATTTGATTTTAAGGATAAGGTTTAACTTCGTTTTAAGTTGAGTTTGGAGTCCGTTCCCTCTAGAAACAATTCAAACAAAGATGATTTTATTGTTAACCTAAAATATTGCGGTCTTGGATTGGATTTAGTTAATGAGTTTCGGAGCTATAAATGTAAAAATGATTTTGATAATAGACTTGCTAATATCAATGGAATTATTCTTCCTAATATAAATATTGAAATTGAAGCACTGGCAAAACATAAAGACAATGAGGATGAAAGAAATAAAAAAAAAGAAAAAGTAAAGCTCCTAAGTGAAGAAAAGTTACTTAAAACAAAAATTATCCCCACATTTCAAAAACTACTCGATCCTCAAATCAAATTACAATACCGTATTCACATCAATAAGATAATGGCAATAAATACCAGGTTGATTTAATATCAACAAGAGGACCGGAATCGAAACCTTGATCCAATATTTCTGAGTATAAATCTCGTTATGCTAGACTATCAACGCATCGTCGATGATCTTCGCGGCTCGCTGTATTCGCGGGACGTGCAGGATTTGGATTTTCTGCGGCAGGCGGCGGCGGAGTATTCGATGGCGTGCGACGAAGTGAACGATCGGCTGCGGAAATGCGGGGCTTTTTTGCGGCAGGGGCTGCGGAGCGAAGCCATTCAACTCGGCGAAAACGAGCCGAATCTGCTCGATATCGTGGCGATTCTCGATTTTCCCGAACGCACGGAATGGTTGGGAATGGCGATCACTTGCGGTCTCGCTCCGCCGACGCCTTTGAAGCTCGACGTGGCGGCTGAACTCAATCAGGCGTATGCCCTGGAGCAGCCGCTGGCCGATCGCTGCGCCAGCATCGTTTGCTGGCGTTGGGACACGGTCCATTGACATTGCGCATTGCAGTATTGCGGAAATTAGCGGACATGGATCTCTCCAATCCCGTTTGGCAGGAGGATTTGCAAATTTTCGAGAGCGAACGGCAAAAACAGATTCATGCCGAATTGGAGGCGGCCGCGCGTGTCGGCGACGGAAACACCGTCGCGGCATTGAAGCCGAGTTATGCCGCCCGGACTGGAAAAATCCAACTCCCAAGAATATCGTCGCCTCGGCCGCCGAAGCGCTCACGCGAATGCAGTACTGGTCGGTGCAGACGGAGTTGTCGCGGACTGCACAGGCGTTGGAGGGGGCCTTCGCGAATTTTGACATCGAACGCGGCCGAGCACTTCGCGAATCGTGGAACAAGCTCATCGCGGATTACGGCTATCAGCCCCAGGAATCGGCCGCTCAAAAAGCACAGGCGGTTTTCTATTGGCTCCAGGAGATGGACGAATTGCGCGACCGGCAGCAGCAGCAGGAATCCGCCGTGAGCGGGCTGGAACGCGGGATACGTTCGGTGTGCTCACCCGATCGGCTCATGGAGCTTCATCAACGCGCCGAAAAATTCGATCTGCTGCCCCGTCCGCTGGAAGAAGCGTACCAAGCCCGGCTCGTCGAGTTGGAGCGTTCTGCCCGTATATCGTTAGTCGGGCCATCCGCATTGGAGTTTTTACCGCCGCAACCATCTTGGTAATACTTACCGGGACCTTCAATACTGTTGCCTATTTTTTCGCAAAGGAAGTCGAATCGGCGTATTCCAGCATGAATAAGATGATCGACTGCGGCCAGTTGGAGGAGGCGAAAGCGATGTTGCGGGATCTCCCGGAACACGTTCGGGAGACTCTTCGAATCCAGGAAATGACCGCGCTGTTACAGAAGAAATCCGAGAAGGAACACGATCGGCAAGCCGATTTCACACAGCAGCTTCGAACCGCAAAACTTTCCTTGCAGGCCACTTCGCAATCGCTCGCAAACGATCCGTGGCAATCGGTTTTGGCTCGCGCATGGATAGATCTGCAACTCGATCGCAATTCCTTAACGGGCTTCTCGACATGGCACTATCGAAGAAGACCGCAAAGGACTTGCCAATACGGTGAAACTGTCCGCGGAGGTGAATGAAAAATGGGATCGGCTGGCCGAACGGGCCTTTGCCCGCCATTATGGAGAGATGGAAAACCGGCTGTCTCAAATGGCACATGAAAAGCAAGGATGGTGAAGTCCGCAAGGAGAGCGCCGGAAGTTGCAGACTGATTGCATCGGGGAAACTAGGGGGCAACTAGGTGATGTCAAGAAGGAACTTTTTTCAAGTTGACGATCTTCTTACCACTCGAAAACAAGATAACGCGGCAGGAGCAGGAAGACGCCGACCGCAAAAAGATCACGGCCGCGGTCGGCGACGCAAAGGCATACGTTCAGGCGTTGCGGGATTTTGCGAAGAATCATCCGGCTGCTGAAAGCGCCGCCGCACTCAACCGCGCCGCCGAAGAATCGACCGACTGGAACGCCTGGCGGAATGGAACGATTTCACCCGGCAATTGCGGCAAAGGGGGAAGTTGAGCATTGCTCCCGCAGCGGCTCAAAAGGATGTCGAGTCGATGGAAAAGCAATCACAGGAAATTCGCCGATTCCTCCGATTGCGCAATCGCGGCCATTTCCCGGCGCTATGTGCCAGTACTAAAGGCGGTTTTGCAACGGATCGAGGATGGCGAACGAATATCTCCCTTGAAGAACATTCGGCATCCGCTAGTGGCCGACGTTTGGATGGTGGAAAAACAAGACGGCAGCCGGTTTTACGTGAAATCCGAGCCGAATCTCAAGCAAAGCGAAAACATTCAATATATAATCACTTTCGATGGAAATACGAAAGGCACGATCGTCAGGGAAGACGACCTGAAATATGCGGGCCGTGCAGCCGCAGGTCGCGATCGCGGGAAAAGTGCGGCCGATCCTCAATGCTCTTGATGCGAGCAACTGGGAAAAGTCCTTCAGCGACATGCTTGCCGTGATTTCCGCCGATCGGGAAACGGACCCGTTCCTCAAGTTCAATCTCTTGCAGCAAGTTCTGGAAACCGGGGCCAAAGGGATTATTGTTTCTCGGAGGCATTCGGCCGCCACCTCAATTGGCTCAAGGAGGCGCAGGATCAACTCCTCCGCCAATTGGCTGGATCCGAAAATATTGAGCGTCTCCGCGCGCGAAGCGGCGGTGAAGGTCATGAAGAGCTTTCCAGAGAACGCGGAGCCTGACCAATCCCTCGAAAAGGAATTGAGATCCCTGGGGAAAAACAAAATACCGGAGTATCGTTGGATCGGTTGGCTGGGACGCACAAAAGACGGGAGTTGGAAACGTGTGGCGAACCGAGGCATGGAGGGAAGCGGCAACGTTTTTGCGGTCGGCCGGTCGCCGTCGAACAGTAAGTTGTTACTCGTGGCCGTAGGCCGGCTCGATCGCAAAAAATGCGTTATCGACGCAAAATCGAATCCGATACTGGTTGAAGGGCGGCCCGTGTATCTGGAATCATTTTAATGAAGCACGGAGTTCATGCTGGAGACTTTTTTCATCGATCGGAATACGAGCCGTTCGACTGCGACTTTTTGCACAATCATGTTCGTGGACGAACAAGCCACGGGGTGGTGTGGTCCTCGAAATAGCGGAGGAAATCGGTGATGGAAAATCAACTCTACGTTCGGCTTCGCGGCCGGGTACTCGGCCCCTACGATACGGCGAAATTGCAATCACTCGCTAAGCGGGGGCAACTTAGCAGGATGCATGAAGTATCACCCGACTCGATCAATTGGGTTCCCGCCTCCGAGTATCCGAAATTGTTCGTCGGCGAGGATATTCCACAAGCAGCAGCCTCTCCGCAGCCGGTAAAGATAAATACACAGTCCGCTAACAGAAACCAAGAATGTTTGCCGCCACCAGGGCGACGGTGGTGGTACAACAATAACGGTATCGAAACCGGTCCTGTAGATCAAGCGACGCTGAGCAAATGCTGGCAGTGGGAAACCTTTGTCCCGACGATATCGTCTGTAGTGAAGGAATGACGCAATGGGTACCTGCCCGACAGGCTTTTGGCCCTACACCTGATAATACCGTAAAACAGTGCCCTTTTTGTGCCGAGACCATTGTATTCGCCGCCAAAAAATGTCGCTACTGCAATGAGATCCTCGATCCGGTTATGCGTTCACTGCAAGCCCCCGCACACCGAGTAACCCAACAATCACGACAGAAACTGAAAGATCCAGGGCTTGCAGCAGTTCTCAGCTTCGTTTTACCTGGACTCGGCCAGGTATATAACGGGCAAATTGGGTTGGGAATACTTGTCGGAATACTCTGCCTATTTCTATATTTTACAATTATTTTTGGCCTTTTGGTACATATTTGGTTGATCTATGATGCATATACCTATGCCAATAAACTCAATGAAGGCTCGGCATAATGTTATTGATGCCCCCTATAGCACTAGTGTTTGAATTTTGAACCCTTCCTAGAAAATACTCTGAAAATGCGAAATTTAATATCCTGAGAATTATGGTCACTATACAAATGAACGACCAATTATACATTCGGGTACGCGGCCGGGTACTCGGCCGGTACGACACGGCAAAATTGCAGTCGCTCGCTAAGCGGGGGCAACTTAGCAGGATGCACGAAGTATCACCCGACTCAATCAATTGGGTTCCCGCCTCCGAGTATCCGAAATTGTTCGTCGGCGAGGATATTCCACAAGCAGCAGCATCTCCCCAAGTGATGCGACCAACTCAACCAACCATGGCCGGTACTCAAGAACTTGTTCCGCCAGCCGGGCGACGGTGGTGGTATCGGAAGAATGACTCGCAAGTTGGGCCTGTCGAGGAAAAGGTTCTCCAGCAATACTTGACATCCGGAATGCTCAGCCCGGATGATTTTGTTTGGGCCGATGGCATGCCTCAATGGCTTCCGGCACGGCAGGTTCCGGAACTCGCCTCCCCCCAGACATCGAGGCCGCTTCAGGGTTTTCAATTTACCGGCAATGGCGCGGAGGACAAAGGGCATGATCTGCCACCCAGCCTTTGCAAAGCCGCCGCCAATTCGCGTTCCTGGATTATTTTTATTGCGGTTGTCGCCTTCGTCTTTGCAGGACTTTCCATTGTGGGCGGAATCATTTTATTAATCTCGGCTGCCGATCATCATTTGCCGCCGGTTGTCGCTGAAGGGCTTTTTGGTTTGGTATATGGCATAGACGCCATGGTTGGCGGCAGCATGTTGCTGAGTTATGCGAATCGTCTGGGGGGGCTGCAGTACGGAAATAAAGATATCGTACTTGAAAAGGGATTGGAAACGCTGCATACTTTTTGGATCTATGTCAGCATCAACTTGATTCTAATGTTAGGAATCATCGCATTCTTTGCTATTTGGGCGATCGCTTTCGCCGGGACGATACCGATAAATTGAGATATTTGTCTCTGGTCGGCGTTTTATCAAAAGGCACATCGAAGTTGAAGAATATGGGAGTCCAATGAAAAATATCTTTATTCGCCGTTGTGCTCCATCGTTCTTGATTTTATTGGTAGTGCTTCCGCTCGTCGTTTCCGTGCAACCGGCGCGGGGGCAAGGCAGCGGGGAACGGGGTGCTGGGCCGGTTTATGAGAAGGCGAAGGCGGCGTCGGTCGAGGTGTTGGTGAACGGGCATTTGAACGGTTCGGGATGGTTTGCCGATCCGCGGGGGTTTCTGTTCACCGCAGCGCACGTCATCGAGCGGCCGGGACAGAAGGTGGAAGTGATGTCGCCCGGCATCGGCCGAGTGGCAGCGGAAGTCGTGGCGGTGGATTTAGGACACGATCTGGCGCTGTTGCGGGTTCCGGCCCGGGACGTGCCCTATAATGCGCTCACGTTGGCCGAGAAATCGCCGCCGCCGGGAGAAGAGGTTTTTCTGTTCGGCGCGCCGATCTACCGGCATGCGGTGCTGCTGCGCGGATCGGTCGCGCGGGACAATACGACCTTCGAGTACTACGAAGATCATTACAACGAAGTGACGCACTTATCGGCGACGGTGCCGATCGGGATGTCGGGCGGTCCGTGGCTGAACACGCGCGGCGAAGTGGTGGGCCTGAATTCGGCCGTGATGTCGCAAAACTCGCTGCCCGTGGGCGTGGCGTTCAGCATTCCGTTGCCGGCCTTGCGCACGTTGCTTGCCAATCGCAAAACGGCTTGCACGCCGTCGCTCGGCGCGGCCATCGAGGAGCTTTGGCAGCAGGACGGGAAAACGATCGCCCGCTTTCCGCCGCAGACCGAAGGGCTGATGATCGCGATGCTGCAGAACGACGGTCCCGCGGCACGTGCCGGACTGAAAAAAGGAGAGATGATTGTCGCCGCGGAGGGGACGAAAGTCCGGCTCGCGGAAGAATTGTTATTCATGATGATGAAGAAAAAACCGGGTCAGGCGTTCGAACTGAGCGTGCTCCGTCCCGACGGGGCCGGCGAGCGGAAGGTGAACGTCACGCTCGGAAAGCTGGAGGTCAACTGGCCGTAGAGTGAGAGCCGTCTTTTCACGCGAGAGAGGTTTCCAAGGTGTCGTTTGGAACTCGGCTTTTCAACCGTCGCTTCACGACAGGTTGGGAACCTGTCCGGCTGTCTTCAACTTCCGTTTGTCGGCCAGCCGCTAGGTTCGCCGCGGTCGATTGAACGAGCGTGGCGGCGCAGCGTTTTGGCACTTGGCGTCGGCGGGCGCAACCCCCAGAAGCTCGTCGAGCATGATCTGCGCGTCGGCGGCGGAGTTGTGGAGGCGGATCAGCCAGAGCGATTGAAACTGGCCGGTCGAATCGAACAGATTGCCGGGAAAGCAGGCGAGGATGGCGGCGGCGATGCGGAGATTGACGTCGGCGTTGGGCGACTCGTCCGCGAGTTCTTGACGAAAACTCGTGCGCAGCGCCGTAAGTATCAGCGGCCAGACGAGGCGGCGGCCGGGATGCACGCCTTCGTCGCGAAGGTCTTGCGAGAAATCTTTCGCCCGAGCGGGATCGACGGCGAATTCGCTCAAGTCGCCGGGCGCGATCAGATAGCCGACCAGCAGATCGGTCCAGCGCTGGCTGAGATTTTGAAGCTGATTCAATTGGGCCGCGGCTTTGAGTTCGAGACCCGGCGTATGCAAGAGGATCATCAGCACGCGATGCCGCGCTTCGAGGTGGCCGAGCATCACGCTGCGGGCGATGGGCTCGGATTCGTTGAGCTTATGCCGCCGGTCGTGGGCGCAGAGCACGGCCGACCATACGCGGGTGAGCATTTCGCTGGAAATGATCTCTTCCATGATGACGCGGACGTGCGGCCAATGGTGGCGCCGCCAATTGGGATCGCCGGCCATCGTGGCGAAGTTGCGCAGGCTTCGGCACCAACGGTCGAGCCGAATCTTCGAGGCCGTCCAATACTGTTCGAGGCCGTTTTCGGAGAGCCGCTCGACACCCTGCACCAAGCCCGGCCCGTGGGCGGAAACGATCGCGGCAAGTTCAACCAGTTCGTGAGATTGCATCGCTGAGTTTTGTCTTATCGGCCGCGTTTTTGTGCTTGATTTTTGGACGAGATGCCAACATGTGGTCACGACGTGGAGATAGAAACGGGCAAATTCGATGCCGTTGCGAGAAGTTGATTGCCGCAGGGGGAAGATAATTGCAACTCTTTATCAGGGAACAACTTAGGAGAGCGGCATTCCGTCAAAACGGCGATTTCCGCGAGCGGATGTTGCCTTTTGGCAACATGCCCTGTTTCGGGAATAGGGCAAGAAATGACGTTGGGCGGGTTGAATCACACGTCGTCGTCGCTCGATTCCAAGAGCGGCCGCCAGCGGTCGAACTGTTCGAGGCAGATCAAAAGGCCCTGGACGACGGTGGTGAGCGGTTCGGCGGTCATGCGGACGGGCAGTCCGGTGTGCTCGTGGAGATAGCGGTCCAAGCGGCGCAGCAGCGACCCGCCGCCGCAGAGCGTGAGTCCGCCGCGGACCAGATCGGCGGCCAGATCGGGAGTGCAGCGGTCGAGCGTGTCGCGGAGGGCCGCGAGGATTTTTTCCAGCGGCTCGCCCAATGCCTGGCGGATTTGCTCGCTGGCGACGGTTGCTTTTCGAGGGAGGCCCGTCACCGCGTCCAGTCCGTTGGCTTCGGCCGTCAATTCTTCTTCGAGCGGATAGGCGCTGCCGATTTCGATCCGCAGCCGTTCGGCCGCCGGCAGGCTGATGCGGAGGCTGAAGTGCCGCTTGAGGTAATCGACGACGGCCTTGTCCATCGCGTCGCCGCCCAAGCGGATCGATTCGCCGGAGACGGTTTCGCCGAGGCTGATGACGGCGATTTCGGTCGTTCCGCCGCCGATATCGCAGACCATGCTGGCGACCGGCTCGGCGATGGGGAGCGCGGCGCCCACCGCGGCGGCCATGGCTTCGGGCAGGATCCAGACCTTGCCGGCGCCGGCCCGCAGCAGGCTGCCGAACACGGCCCGTTTTTCGACGGGCGTGATGCAGCCCGGCACGCCCACCAAGAGGCGGGGCCTGAGCCGCCAACCGGGCCGCCGGGCCTTGCGGAGGAAATGGCGGAGCAGCGCTTCGCAAAGGCGGAAATCGGTAATCACGCCGTCGCGCATCGGCCGCACGACGCACATCGAATCGGGCGTCCGGCCTTCCATCTGCCTGGCGATCAATCCCACCGCGCCGCCGCCGGAAAGCACGCGGCCCGTCGCCTTATCGACCGCCACCACGGTCGGCTCATCGACGACGATGCCTTCGCCGGGAATGGCCAAAAGCGTATTGACCGTGCCCAGGTCAACCGCCAAGTCGCTGCGGAAATGATCGAAGATGCGCTTCAAAAGAAGGGGGGGAAGGCGGAAGGGGGAAAGTTGAAAAAAACCGCTCGCGGTTTGGCAGGGAGTTTTCATTCCCCCGCTGCACAACCGCAAGCGGTTTATTATCCACAAATTGGAGAATGGATCAACCGAGGAATCCGGAGAGCCAGGCGTTGATCGTCGATCCGAGTGCGATCATGCCGGTGACGACATTGTCTTTCATTTTCCAGTCATAGCCTTGATTCTCGAAAACGAGAAACAGGATCCCCACCAGGATCGCCGCGAGCGCGATGATCAGCATGAGGGTATAGAGATCGGCCCGGGGCTTGCGGTAAAGCGTTTCAGCGGCGGGTTTATCGGTCGAGCTTGGAGGTAACGCTGTCGCCATTCTTGATGTCGCTTTGTTGGAATTTGGGATCGACTTTGCAGACGGCGCGATTGGGAGTGGTTTCCGTCACTTCGATGCGGCCGACGTAACTGCTGCCCGAAGGAGTGACGCGATAGACTTCGAGCTTGTGGCCTTTCCGCAAGCCGGAGTCGGCGCCGATGGAGATTTCCACGTATCCGCCGCTGCGCACGGCCAGCACGACGCCGTTGACGTCGGGCGGCTGCAGGTCCTTGTAGTCGATGTTCGGATTGAGCTTGAACAACCGCAGCGTCTCGGTCGCCTTGGCCAGATCGGCCGACAGCGTGCGGCTGCGCTCCTTGAGGGTGGACAATTCATTCACGCGGTCGTGAAGTTCGTCGGTCAGCCGCTGGACTTCCTTGAAATGCTTGTCGCGGTCGGCCTGGGCTTGCTCTTCCTTCTGCCGCAGGCCTTCGACCTCCTCGCGAAGCTTTTTGGCTTCATTCTGGGTGACCGACATGGCCGCCGCGGCTTCGCGCACCTGCTGCGTCAATTTGGCCTGCTCCTGCTCGCGGCGCTTCACTTCGTCGTTCAGCAGCGAGACGTTGTTTTCCAGGGCCGCCAACTCTTTCTGCTTGGCGCTCGTCAGTTCGGCCGATTCCTTTGCAATCCGGTCCTTTTGCGCCGTGAGCTCTTCATTTTCGGCCTTGGCGTCTTTCAACTGTTTCTCCAAGCCCGTCGATGGGTTCTTCACGATGTTGCGCCAGTTTTTATGCGTGGAATAGACCATGATCGCCATGGTCATGAAGAAAATGCTCATCACGAAAATCAGCACCGTAAAAATTTTTCCGATGAGGTTCATGCGCAACCTTTCCTGTTGAACTTACCGCGAAGTCCTAAAACACCACTTCCATTAATCTTAGCCCACCGGCGGGCAAAGTGCCCGCACGATTTATCTTTTTAGTATAACTTCGCTTATTTTCTCATGTCAACCAAAAGGAAGTAAACCAGGAAAGATGGGAGAAGAAATGGCGGACAATTCCACTCATATAGGGGGCATGAAAGATTGGTGAATTTTAGGGGGTATTAGGATTGGTCATCAGAAAATCTATCAGGGGGGGATGTGTGGGATGGCAGAGAATCCGGGCATCCTCGTCCACGGAAGGAAGTCAAACTGCCAAGTGCAATTCGGCTTATCCGCAGATCATCATAACGCGTCCGCTCCTCGTTAGCGCTTCATTTCCGGTCGCCGACGAGGAAAGTAGCGATTCCCTAAGCCGACGATCGCGAAAAAAATGCAACATGCGAGGCAAATTCCCGCCGGCCAATCGCCGTATTGCAGATAGAAACTGCGGCGGGGGTCGAGCCGCACCGCGGCCAAAAGCGTGTCGGAATCGTGGCGGGGGCCTTTTTCCAGAATATTGCCGCCGGCGTCGATCGAGGCCGAAAAGCCGGTATTCGCCGCGATCAAGTACGGCTTGCGGCACTCGACCGCGCGAAACACGCTGCAAGCGAGGAGCATGTCCAGTTCGCTGGAACTCCAATACCAGCCGTCGTTGCTGAGATTGATGAGCACGTCCGGCTCGCGGCCTTGGGCCTTAAGCACGTTGATCTGCCCGCGGATGACGCGGGAAAGCACGGTTTCATAGCAGATATTGGGGGCGAAAAGAATTGTCTTTTTTTCTTTCGGGGAGACGTGATACTCCAATTCCATCGCCACCGGCTTCTTGCCGGGCGTCATGCCTCCGCTAAGCGGCGTCAATCCGTTGTAAAGCCAAGGCAGGAGATCGGCGAAAGGGATGTATTCGCCAAACGTCACGAGGTGCATTTTGTCGTAACGGCCCAGCAGTTTGCCGGTTTTCGAGAGGTAGGCGGCCGAATTGAAATATTTCGCGCCGCCGTCGGTGTAATGCTGCGTATCGAGTCCGATGAGCATCGGCGCATTCGAGTTGAGCGGTGGTCTCGATGAAATCCTGCCTCGTTTATTCGGCGCCTTCGAGACAGCTCCAGGCGGCAGTCCGCGCGCTGAGATTATTCCCGTTTTGACGACGGGATCGTTATCTCCGGCGTCGGCGATCGAAGACAATCAGCGGTTCCTTGAAAAATATTTCCGGCCAGACGATCAAATCGACAGCTTGGCTTTTCGGCGGTTTTCTCGACGGCTTGCCGCGACAAGCGAAAATACTGATCGTAGAACTTCTCGTGGAGAACTTCCCCGTCCTCGTCGCCGCCGAATTTCGTATCGATCGAGCCTTGAATGAGCGCAATCCGCGGGCCGGGCCGCGTCGACGACGTATGCGGTCCGCCATAGCCGTAACCGACAGCACGCGAACCGCCGCGGCGGGAATCACGGCAGAAGCGAGCTGGCGAGGTGCTGAGCGGCGAGGGAAAACGCGGGCGATGGAGTCGTTTCTTCGCAAGGCAGCATCCGCGCGATGCAGGCGGCGACGAAGACGATGGCAAAAGCCGACGCCGTACTGGCCCGCCAGATCGGCGATTTGGATCACCTCGGTCCAACGATATTGCGTGTGCGCGATGTCGGCCATCGACATGCCGGTCAGGAGATGTGCCCGGGCGAGTTCCAGACCGGTCCAAACTACCGGCGCGGCGAGCATCACGGCCAGCGAAGTCGATGCACGGCGATGCGGGAGAGGCCGATGAAAACCGGAACATAGAAGGCAAAGTAGCACGACAGCGCGATCCAGCCGAAACACGTCGCCAGGATCGGCAAGCCGCAGCCAATGCAGCGCGGCCATCCAGAACGCGAAACCGGCCAGCCAGAGCGCGAGATACGGTTTCGGCCCGGCGAGTTCCTTCCGCCGGATGAGCATGATCCACGGCACCGGCGCGATCCACGCCAACGGCCACAAGTCCAGCGGCGGCAATGCGGCGTAAAGCAGCGCTGCCCCCGCCGCCGCGTAAAGAAAAGTCTGCGATTTGAAAAATTGGGGGAAGGTCATCCGCTACGTTCCACGCGGAGAGATTACGTTGGTTGGCACTTCAGCGACGCCGGAGCATCGCGGAATTGCGTTTCCACGCGGAGCGTGGGAACGAGGTTGTGCGGGATAGGATTACATTTTCACTTGTAAAAACTGCTCCAGAATTTTCGTTCCGCAATCGGTCAAAAAACTTTCGGGGTGGAATTGCACGCCGAAGAGCGGGTATTTTTCGTGGCGGATGCCCATGATCTCCCGGACGCCGTCGGGGGCGTCGCTCCAGGCGCTGACGGCGAATTCGCCGGCGAGCGTGTCGGGCTGGATCACGAGGCTGTGATACCGCGTGGCGACGAACGGGTTGGGCAGGCCCGCGAACAGGCCCTGGCCGTCGTGGTGGATGCTGTCGGTTTTGCCGTGCATCAGCCGGCCGCAGCGGACGATCTTGCCGCCGAAGGCCTGGCCGATGGAT
Source organism: Pirellulales bacterium (assembly GCA_963713065.1). GTDB lineage: Bacteria > Planctomycetota > Planctomycetia > Pirellulales > Thermoguttaceae > JADLEL01. The sequence continues at coordinate 208,887 of CAVQKP010000007.1, forward strand.
TGATGCCCGAGGCACACGCCCAAAAGCGGAATTTTGCCGGCGAATCGCTTCACGCAGGCGAGCGAAACCCCGGCCTCGTCCGGCGTGCAGGGGCCGGGCGAAATGATCAAATGCGAAGGCCGTTTGGCTTCGATTTCCTCGACCGCGATTTTGTCGTTCCGATGCACTTCCAAATCCAGGGAAGGATCGATCTCGCCCAACCGCTGCACGAGGTTGTAAGTGAAGGAGTCGTAATTGTCGATCAGGAGGATCATGCCAGAAAGTCCAGTCGTTGTTCGATACTTCATCCTAACGGGTTTCCCGATCTAATCTGCGATCAGTGCACCGAAGTCCATTCATAGCTTGAGTTTAGCACAAGAGGCGGCCATTTTCAAGACAAGACTTAGAGGGCCTTGTGAAATTCCACCGGGAATTGAGGTGAGCGAGAGGCGTGCTCCGCAAGGTTGTTTATTGTTCTCTATTTGGGTTCATGCGAGTGAAGCAATCGAAATCATTAAGACAAACGCGGGGCGGCGACGGTGTTTCGAGAAAAAATCGACCATTATCGATGCGATGATTTCCCACCAGCCCGCGCCGCCGCTCCGCTCCGAGCTAAACGAAGATTTATCCTCAATCGCCGAACTTCAGCTTGATGCCCAATTTTCCCATGCTTTTCGAAACGCCTTCATGTCGTCATCGTCTTTCCGTCCGAGGACGTCTTGGAGAGTCTTGTAGCCGGTGGGATCTTTGGCGCTGTTTCCGCGGAACTTTTTGTAGTAGGTTTTCAAAATTCCTTCTTGTTGGAGGTAATAGCACAGATAGCGGGCCTGGGCGTAGTTCGTGCCTTTGTCTTTGGTGTAGAATTCGTCGGTGCTGGTCGAGCAGAGGGTTTTGAAGGAGGGGATTTTATTTTTGCGGATCGCGTTTTGCAGGCCGGCGAGCCGCCAGTTGGTGTAGCCGTGAATTTCGCCGTGCTCCTCGCCGCACTGCTCGTAGAGCGAGGCCAAACCTTCGTTGAACCAGGAGGGGCACGCCGGGAAATTCGCGGCCATATACGGATGCACGATCTCGTGGATCAGCGTGCCGCCGCCGGTCGCAATGTTCATCACCAGTGCGCGATGCTCGGCGGAATAGTAGCCGAACGGCGTGTCCGGCGTTTTGCCGAAAAGTGTTTTGGCGTTGGTCTCGTAGCTTTCCTTGTTTTTGAAGAGCCAGACGTCGATGATGATCGGCGGGTCTTTGGCGAAGTACGACTTTTTCAGCATTTTCACCGCCCAACGCACGTTCTGGTCCGTCCGGCGGCGGACTTCGTCCGGCTCGTCGTCGCCGATCACCACGAACGGCCGCGCTTCGACGATCGTGAAATCGTCGCTCGGCAGCTTTTCTCGAGTTCCGCAATGTGCTCCTTCATCGCGGCGGGCGAGGTTTCACTTTTGACCGCTTTGATGGGCGGAACTGTTTTCCAGACGGGGGAATCGGTCTCTGCACCTTGTGCCATCACGGAAAAAACGAAGAATAACATCAGGGAAACGGCTGAAATGTGGTTTTTCATGGTCGAATCCGCCTGTGCTGCCGCGGTTGTTCCATTTCGACACGAATGAAGATGCTTGATGTATTGTTTTTCAACACGAAAGGACGAAAGACTGAATGCCCGAAGTCCGGCAGGGTTGATAAAATGATTGAATGAACCGCGGATTTTGGGGAGGCGGGAGTTTTGGTTGTGCAAATTTTGCGCCAAAGGTTGTGCTTGGACTTCGGAAGCGGGGTGGGAAACCTTCGCTGATATTTTATATTTTGTTGACCTGAGTGTTGCTTTCGACTCCGAGTGTTGTGTTCGAGTGTAATGGTCCATCACAACGGAACTGGAAACCGAGATTATCCAAATGAGGTCGTTATATTCGTCCCGCGAACGAGCCTACTATTCCGAAGGGTAGCGGCGACTTACCATCAGGGCAAGGAGGGCCCCCCAGCCTAGGATTCCTCTTTACGCAGGAGATTCTGTGATGATTTCGACGAAAATGCAATCCGGCGCGACCGGCGGTCGCGGGTTTATCAAAGGTGACAGGCCAATCGCAACATGCCCACGACGAGCGTGGGAATGTCACGGCGTATCAGCGATTCTTCTATTGCTATTTCTTGCGCGAAGCATTGCGCTAGCGGCTGACAGGAACACGCCGCCCAAAACGGCTCAGGCGTGGACTCGGGAGGAGGCGACCGCCCAGCTTTGGCTGAATCCGGAAGACGTCTATCTGCAATACGTCGCGCTGCAACTTGCGCGAAACGAGGGAAAGGCCGAGGAGGCCAAATCGCTGATCGATCAACTCACGCGGCAGCGCTGGGGATTCTTCGGGCAGTCGCGAGAGCGGGACGTGGATTTATTTTCGTTGTTCAGCGGGGCCTTGGCGGTGCAGGAGAGCCTGCAACTCGACGCCATGCGCAACCCGGATAATCCGAAACTCGGCAAAATGGCCGATCCGACGAGGAATCGCGTGAAGATCGGTTCGCTCGCAGGGCCGTCGGTCGAAAGCCATCCGTGGGACAAGATGCTGGCCGCGCAGATGGTGTCGGGCAATCGGCCGGAGATCGGGCCGTTGGACGTCTAGCGTGCCGGCCGATCAGTATTATCTGCACTTTCGGACGCTCTCGAAGTTGATGGATATCATCGACGCCGGCGATCTCTGGGGCACGCACCTTTTCGCGCAGGCCGACAAGTCGGCCAAGGACCAGCGGACCGGCGAGCGGATCAAAAGGCAACTCGCGATCAAGACCGATCCGCTGACGCGGCCGTTCTACGATCTGGTGGTCGAGGAGGCGGCCGTCACGGGCAGCGATATTTTCTTCCGCGAGGGGAGCGACGTGACGCTGCTCTTCCAGATCAAGCAGCCCGCGGTGTTCCGCGCGGATGGACGGTTTCCTGGCGGAGGCGGAAAAGTCGCGGAGCTGACGCCGTCCGCAGCACGGGCCGGATCGGCGAGGTCGAGTATGTTTCGATCACCACGCCCGACCGGGCGATTCACGCCTTTTCGGCGTATCCCAAGCCGAATCTGCACGTGCGGACGAACTCGAAGGCCGCCCTGGAGAAAATCCTCAAGACCATCGCCGGCGACAAGGGAATTCCGCGGCTGGGCGAGACGACCGAGTTCAAATACATCCGCACGCTGATGCCGCGAGGCGATAAGCGCGAAGACGGATTGGTCTATCTTTCCGACCCGTTCATTCGCCGGCTCGTCGGGCCGGAACTCAAGCTGACCGAAGCCCGGCGGATGCTCTGTTACAACCATCTGCGGATGATCGGCCACGCGGCGATGCTCTATCGCACGCAGTTCGGCAAGGCGCCGAAGTCGCTCGACGAACTGAGCGAAACCGGCTGCGCCCGGGTTGGTACACGGCACGATCCGGAGCGAACATGCTGGTTTGCCCCTGCGGCGGCGAATATTCGCTTTCGGCGGACGGGCTCTACGGCGTCTGCTCGCATCATGGCGGCGCGCACGAACTGACGCCTTGCTGCGAGATTCCGCTCGTCCCGCGTGACCGCGGAAGAAGCCCAGGAGTACCGGCAATTCGTCGAGGAATACAGCCGATACTGGCGGCAGTATTTCGATCCGATCGCGATTCGCCTGCAAGTCACGCCGCAGCAATATCGGGCGGAAACGATCATCCTGCCGCTGATCGACAATTCCGTCTATACCGGCATGGCAACCTACTTGGGCGGCGAGCCGGAACCGCTCGATGCGCTGCCGCGGCCGAAGCGAAACATTTTCACGATGGCGATGCGGGTCAACAAACAAGTGCTGCTGTTGCAGGGAGTGCCGTTTCTTCATGACGTGCAACGCATGGACAGGCACGGCGTCATGGAGGAAACGCCCGACCTCGAAGGATTCGACAAGTCGATTCAGGAATTCATGGCGGACGGAATCGGAAACCAGATTGCCTTGAACCTTTACGACGCCTCACCGATGTTCGACTTCAACGTGACGCAGTTTCTCGGCGAAATGACCAGCAATTTCCGCCATGCCAGTTCGATGCCGAGAGAAATCATACCCATCAGCTTCCTGGTCTCCTCGCTCAATTCGCCGGTCTATATTTCGGTGCCGGTGAAAGACGAGAAAGTGGTGGATAAGTTCCTCGATGACCTCGACCGAGTGCTGGCGGTCCTGGCCAGGCAAAAGGAGCAGGGCGGATTCATCGATTTCGACTACGACTACTACCGTGTGGCGGCCGCGGGCGACTCGCCCGCGTTCCGCTGCTTGGCCGTCGAGTTCGGGCCGGTGAAATGGCGGGTGTTTTTCGCGCGGATCGACGGCGGCCTGTACGTGGCCAGCAAGAAGTTCATCTTGGACGATCTGGCCGCGGCTTCGAAACTGGCCAAAGCCGGCCAAGACGAAAGCACGGAGGGAAAAACTGACGACGGCCCGACGGCGCATGCGATGGTTCGCGTGCGGCCGGAGAATTGGAAGGAAACGCTGCCCGACTTCAAGCTTGGCTGGGCTGAAGGCAGCCGCGAGGCATGTCTGAACAATCTTGGGCCGCTCTCGTCGGTCGCCCGGGCTGTGGCGTCGCAGAACGCGAACGCGACGATCGACGAAGTGTTGCGCGAGGCCGACTCGCTATATGGCGTTCATTTCTATTGTCCCGACGGCGGCCGGTACGAATTTGCGGCCGACGGCAATCGTCCCGGCGTCCGCCGTATCGTTTGCTCGCTGCATGGCGATGCCGCAAATCCCCGTCAATTGTTGGCCCCCGCAGCGAACAGCCCGCTCGACAAAATCCTCAAAGAGTTTCACGGCCTGACCGCGGAACTCACCTTCCTCGAAGACGGCCTGCACGCGGTGGTGACGATCGAGAGGAAGTGAGAGTGTAAATCTTTGTATCTCCAAGGGGCAGAGTTTTTCAAACGAGAATGCTGCCGGTCCTAGCAGAGAAACCGGTAGTCCTGGCTATGAAATGCACCTCACACAACAGTGGCCAACGAATCTTGTGTCTCTCCCTCAAGATGTTGCTTGTCGGGTTGATGCACGTGATTCTGCTTACCGGACTCTACTACGGAAGAGTCAAAGACCATCTGGCCGTCCTGGACTCTGATCTTCTTGTTTTTCTTTTCGCCGTCGCTCGTAGTGTTTGGTGCTTACTTTTGCCTAATTTGGCGTAACACATTACCCACAATTCAGTTTGGATCAAGATTACTGATTGCGACACTGGTTTCTATCTTCGCGGTGTCGATTTCCTCAATCTGTTTTATGGAAATTGCCTTCAATTTGTGGGGTGCATGACCACGTGTGCCCGTAGGTCACAGGAAGGCAGTTTCAACGCTGGAGCGAGCGAGCCTCTCGCGTCGTTCGATGCGGGAAACAAGACCAGAACTACATCGCCGCGATTATGGCGCATCATAAACATCCATTTCAGGCCGTTGCCAATCTTCGGCGAATGCATTAAGGCGATGGCGGAGGTCCTGAGCTTGCTCCGGCTCGATTCCGCGCTCGGACAAATTCACGCCCGAACCGCTCAAGAACGTGACAATGACCGGTCCCTCAGCGTCTGCAGGCGGCGACTCGGAAAGTTCGATCTTGCCCGCATGAAATATGCCTTTGATGGATTGCAACATACGTCGGTTCCTCGACCATTTCGGATGTGTCGCGTTCAATACTCCCTCTATTCTATTATACCATTTCCGGTCGCTGGATTTCCAGTTGCGGCAAAAGACCGAAATTAATCCTTTGCAGTTCAAACCGCGTGCGTCCACCGCCGCAGGGTCGGGTCGTACTGGTGGATTTCCTCCGCCGCGAAGAAGATGCCGACTTCGCGGACGGCCGCTTCGGGGCCGTCGGAGGCGTGGACGAGATTCATCTGCTGGCTGGTGCCGTAGTCGCCGCGGATCGTGCCGGGGTCGGCCTTGAGGCCGTTGGTCACTCCCACCATTTCGCGGACCACGCGGATCGCCTCCGGCCCTTCGACGACCATCGCCACGATCGGGCTGGCGGTGATGAAGCCTTCCAACTCGGGATACCAACTCTTCGCGACGTGTTCGGCATAGTGCCTTTTCGCCAGTTCGGGCGTGACGCGCATGAGCTTCATGGCGATGATGTTCAGGCCCTTTTCCTCGAAACGGCCGATCACCCGGCCGGCCAAGCGGCGCTGGACGCAATCGGGTTTGAGCAAGACCAAGGTTCGTTCCATGATGATTCCTCTCAGTCAGTCGATTTGGGCGAGAATCCCCCTCATTCTTCGGGAGGGCTTGGAAAAGGGGAGATTTTAGCCGATAATGAGCAGTTGGAAAAGGGGTGAGGCCGTTCGCTCAAGGGCACCCGAAAAGAGAAGAAGGGTAGAAACATGGAGCCAAGAAAATTGAGAATGCTGCTGTTTGCATTCGGCGCATTCCTCGGCGGCGTGCTCGCATTCGTATTTTGGAAAAGTTTCGTTCATCTCGGCGTCTGGGCGATTATCGGCATCTTCTTGGCGGTTTGGTTCGCCATGGGAGCGGTTTCGATTTTATTGCTGCGGCGTCAAAATCGGCGTCGCTAGCGCCTGGCATCAAAGTTACAGGATTTCGAAGGAGAAAGACCATGCTGAGCAAACTGTCCTGCCTATCGATCGTGCTCTCGGCGAATTTGCTTTTCGCCGCCGAACCGTCGAAAACCGTCCCTGCCGTCGCGACTGAGCCGACGAAGGTCTTGCGCGATTGGGAGTCGCTGAAATACGGCATGTTCATTCACTTCGGGCTGAGCACGTTCGTGGGCGACCAGTTCGGGCGCATCCCTTCGCCGAGCACCGCTTACGGGCCGACCGACTTGGACGTGGAGCAATGGGCGCGCACCGCCAAAGACGCGGGCATGAAGTATATGGTCTTGACCGTGAAGCATCACTACGGCCACGCTCTGTGGCCGAGCAAGGTTTCCGACTACACGGTGGCCACGAGTTCTAACAAGCGCGACGTGGTCAAGCAGTTCGTCGCCGCCTGCCGAAAATACGATCTGAAGCCCGGCTTCTATTATTCGCTCGGCTGGGACTCGCATCACATGAAGAAGAGGAAGCCCGAGGAGTACGAGCAGTTCGTGCATGCTCAGCTTACCGAGCTGTTGTCCAACTACGGGCCGATCACGATGCTCTGGTTCGACATCCCCTGGGACATGGGGCCGGACATGTCGGGTGCGCTGGCGCGGCTCTACGCGCACTGCAAGTCGCTGCAGCCCGACTGCCTGATCTTGCTCAATCAGGGTTTCGTCGATGGGAGTTTCGTGGAGCAGCGGCGGCCTTCGTATTTTGGCAAGGACCTGTCGAAAACGCCCGTGCCGATCTGGCCGAAGGACATCAACAACGGCGAGCGGACGCCGCCGCCGGCATCGGGCCACAATCCGCGGATCACGTTCGAGGGGAAGCAGTATTACCTCCCCGACGAAGATTGCGATACGCTCGGCCAAGAGCGTTGGTTTTGGGGTCCGAACGACGGCGTTCGCCCCGCCCGGCAGGTATTCGAGTTGTACAAGCGGAGCGTCGGCCGCGGCGCGAATTTGCTGTTGAACGCCGGACCGGACAAAACGGGCCGAATTCCCGCCGAGATGGTTGCACGGCTGCGGGAAGTCGCGAAGATGATCGCGCATCCCGAGCGCGTTCAGGACTCGCTGTTGGTCGGTCGGCCGGCGAAGGCCTCGAACGTCTATCACAACGACCGGGAAAAGTGGGGGCCGCAGCAGGCGGTCGATATGGATGTCACGGCCGAAGGCGGCACCCGCTGGGCGACCGACGATAACGTCAAGTCGGCCTGGCTCGAAGTCGATCTCGGCGGCGAGAAGACCTTCGATCGGGCGACCGTTACCGAAGCCTTCGATTACATCCGCGCCTTCGAGCTTCAGGTGCCCGACGGAGAAGGCGGCTGGAAGGCGATTTACCGAGGCAAACGCATCGGCGGTTTGGGAGCGGATATTTCTTTCCCGCCGGTCACGGCCGACAGGATTCGGCTGGCCGTCACCGACGCGACCGTCGGGCCGACGATTTGGGACTTTGCGCTCTATCCGGCAAAACCGCAAGAAAAGACGTTGGTCCGGGCGGGCGAGTTCGTGAAGATCTACGACCCCAGCGCCGGCGAGAAGGAAAAATGGTACCTCAACGACCATTGCTTCATCCATGGCGAGGGACTATGGCAGATGTTCGGCATCACGCACCAGGAGGCGGCCGATCCGATGCACGAGCGGTTTTTCGCCCATGCCACGGCGAAGACATTGCTGCAACAGCCGTGGGACAAGCAGCCGTTCGCCCTGGAAGCGGCGGAAGAAAAGCCTTGGAATGAAGTCCACCTCTGGGCGCCGCACGTGATCCGCCACGACGGCATGTATTACATGTTCTACTGTGCGGGCGACAACGACCACGCGAAATACAAGATTCATCTGGCGACTTCGCAGGATTTGAAGAATTGGACGCGGAATCCGCAGAACCCGATGGTCGTCGATGGCTTCGACGCCCGGGACCCGTTCGTCATGCGGCACGGCGACGAGTGGCTCATGTATTACACGGCCACTTCGAAGCCGGAGGGCGGCAACCACATCGTCGCCTGCGTTCGCAGCGACGATCTGACGACCTGGAGCGACAAGAAAGTGGTTTACATCGATCCCAGCAAAGGCACCTACGGTGGGCCGACGGAATCGCCGTTCGTGGTACGGCGGGGGAAGAGTTATTATCTGTTCATCGGCCCGCGGCCCGATTACAACGGCACCGACGTGTTCGTAAGCGACGATCCGCTGCACTGGAGCATCGAGAACAAAGTCGGCCACATCAACTCGCACGCGGCGGAGGTGGTCCGTGATCTGGACGGCAAGTGGTACGTCAGCCGCGCCGGCTGGGGCCAGGGCGGACTGTATCTCGCGCCGCTCATGTGGTCGGACGGATTGGACGACGCCGAAACGAATCTGCCCGTGCCGGGGAAATGACTCAGTAGGTCCCGCCTGCCGGGCGGGACTTTTCGGCAGGAATATTGATGCCCGGCCCGATAAGCGATGTTTGCCCTGTCCCGCCCGGCAGGCGGGACCTACTTGAGGGGAATCACCGTCTTGGCTTCGAGGTCGCGTCGGGGGTATTGGGCGGCTCGGAAGATTCGTTTTTTGCTTTGGAATCGTCAGGTTTCGCCGTGGCATCGGTGACCGGTCTCGCGTCGCCCCGTTTCAATTCGAGGAGCGAAATGCCCGAGTCGGGGATGGATTCGAATTTCTCGGGCAGTTGGCCGTCCTTGTGAAAGGCGATGGTCAGCCGGTCGCCTTCGATTTTGTAGATTCCGTGAATTTGAGTGTGTGCATAGGCATAATCGCTCATCTGCGCATAAAACGTGATCTGTTTCGGTTCCTTGGATTCATCCAAAAAGAACGGCCCCCAATGAGCGATGTATCCCCCTCTATTCTCCTCGTGGATAGAGAAAAAGCAATCTTTGAATTCACATGTTTTTCCAATAAGTTGCTCATCGGGGGCTGGATCGCCATTCTTAACATAGTTGGCGAACGCCCAATGACCCAGCAGCTTCTTTTCCTCTTCGGAAGGGCGGTAGCGCTCGAGCGTTACCAAAGTATCGCTCAATTTCGGATCAATTGCGAAACTCTTCGGCCGCTGGTCGTCTTTTGAGAAAGAAGGCTGATATTTCGTCAGGCAAATTTTCAAAAGATCCCCCTCGAATTCATAGATGCCCAGTGCGATCAGTTGTCCTTTTTGAGGATCATTATCCTTGTGAATATCGATCGTTTTGGGCGACGATGTGGGATCATCGCTGAAATTCGTGATCAGTGCTTGCGCATCCCCAAGATTCACGAAGACTGCCGTATTTTGTTGGAAACGCAACCGGCTGATCGAATGGAGGTTGAGAGAGTTGAGCACCTGCGCATCTCCATTTCCACCATTTTCTTGCCGAATCGTTTTCCACTGTCCTTGCAGAGTCTCCAGGTCGGCAGCGGGATTGGCTACGGCAGGCGCAGCAGGATCAATCTTGTTTTCGCGCATCTTTTCCGGTGCTTTGTTTTGCGGCGCGCTTCTTTTCAATTCGAGGAGCGTGACGCCGGAACCGGGTGCGGATTCGAATTTGTCCGGCGCGGGGCCGTTCTTGCGGTAGGCGATTGTCAACCTGTCGCCGTCGATTTTGTAGATACCCCGGAATTGAACGTCTTTCAATTCGTTATTATCTCCGGATTCGCTCGCAGTAATCAGAATCTGCTTGGGCATTTGGTTCTCTTCCAGAAGGAATCCACCAATGGAACCGTGATCTTTTTCCAATTCATTGGGGAAAACAACATCCGAGTAGCCGAATCCCCAAAATCCATTTTTTAGTTCTTCAGCGGGTGTTTTTCGGCCGTTATCCGTTTGATCGGCAATCATCCAAGTGCCTTTGAATGCCTTGGCATCAGGGGATAATTCCAGTACCAGCGAGATATCGCCCGACTTCGGGTCGATCGAAAAATCCTTGGGCCGCTGGTTGTTCTTCAATGAGGGTTGATATTTCGCGAGGCACAATTTCAAGGTATTCCCTTCAAATTCATAGATCCCGACGGCGATCAATTTCTCTTTATCTTGCCCGCTGACGATATCGATCGTTTTCGGAGTAGCGGCCGGATCGATTTGATAGTTATAATAGGACCATAAGTCGAGCGCATAGCCCCAGGGATTGTTTCGGTTCCTCTCGGCATTCCTGATTTTCATAATCTGACTGTCGAACGTCATCCGGTTGATTTTCGAGACATCGAGGTTTACGGAAACCGTGGGACAGGGCATATCCCATTCGGTATCGGCCGCCGCGCCGTTCTCCTGCCGCACGACCTTCCATGCGCCTTGCAGGGCCTTGAGATCGGCGGCGGGATTGGTGGCGGATGCAGGGGCGTTTGCCGTATTCGGCGGCGAAGCGGTTGCACGCTTGAGCGTGACTGCGAAAACCGACTGGCCGGCGGAATTAAAATCGCCCGGAGTGGGCAACTCACCGCCCGACGTTGGCGAGAACGCCCAGTGGATCGTCAGTTCGTCGCCCTTGAGGTTGTAGATGCCATGCACCGGCATGAGACCGGGAATCATGATGTTGGCGATATCGATTTGTTTGGGGGTTGCGTTCGGGTTCAGCGCGTATCCGACCTTGTAATCCATGTCCTGGCCTCCCCCGGCTTGGATGTGCGAGCCGTACCAGTCCGGCCCGAACTCTACCCGGCATTTTTCCTTGAAGCCGAGCTCCCCGAATCCGCCGGCGCCGTTCTCAGGCGAGGTCTTCTCCACTATCCACGTTCCTTGGATATTCTTCTCGTCTTCGCTTTCGACGGCCTTTCCGACCCGTTGCAGAACCAGTAGTTCCTTACCCGATCCGAGTTCCGCCCAAAATTCGGTGGGACGGTGAATTCTGGCGTCGGGCGGTTCGTCGGCGCCGGTCGTTGGGTTGCTGTAAACGCTGGGCGCAAGCGGCGAGGCGCAAATCGTAAGTTGGTCGCCCTTCAACTCGTAAATGCCGTAAGAAAGCAGGCCATATTCCTCTCCGCCGGTTTGCAGGTCGATCATCTTCGTTTTCGCGTTCGGATTCAGCCGATAAGCGAAAGCCAAGTCAGTCACGTGCTCGCCGACGATTTTCAGCATCTCGCCGGTGATGATGACTTTAGTCGTCTTCCGCAATTCATCGGCCGATACATCCTCGCCGTCGGGCAATTTCCGAATCAAGCGCAACGTACTATCGACGACCTCCCACGCGCCCTGAATCGCCTGCTCGTCCGAGACGGCCGGCGACGACGGCGTGGAAGATCGACGTTTTGAAGGATCGACCGGCCTGAACGGATTTTCGCTCGGTTTGGATGGCCGGTTGTCGCCGACGACCACTTCCATCCCCTCGCTGACCTTCTCCCCGCTGATTTCAGTCATTTCTCCGTCCGAGATGCCGACCTGGACATGCAGCGACTCCAGATTTTGGCGTCCGTCGTGCGTCGTTCCCCTCGGCACGAACACCATTGGCGGATACTCGGGCCTCTCTGGAGATTCGGGGATCGGTTCATAGCGAAGCGCGGCATTTGGCACGAGGAGCACGTTTCGATGCGTTTCGACTTCGAATCGCACGGTTGCCGTCATGTACGGCAGCAGCTTCGCATCTTTGTTGTCGAAAGTGATCACGACCGTGTAGAGTACGACGTTCTGCGTCTGCTGGGCGTTAAGGCGGATTTGCGTCACCGTGCCCTTGAAGGTCTTGTTCGGATAGGCATCGACGGTGAAACTCGCGGGCATTCCTTCGCGAACGTGCGCAATATCGGCCTCGTTGACCAGCGCCCAAACCTGCATCTTGTCGGAATCCCTCGCGATCAGGAACAAGCCGCCGTTCTTCGCGTCGGGCGTTACGTTTTGCCCAACGCTGACGTGGCGGCAAGGACTGTACCGTTGATTGGCGAGCGGATGACCGTGTGCTCGAGATTCCTACTCGCAATCTCCACCGCACTCTCGGCTTGCGTCAGGTTGGCCCTGGCGGCCGACAGTGACGCGGCAGCCGCTTGGTAATTTCCTTGCAGTTTTCGCACCTCGGACTGAGGCAACGAGTTGGGCAGCCTCTTGTTGGCCTCCGTCGCCGTGTCCAATTCCGATTTCGCCAACGTCAGCTTTGTTTCGGCCTGAACCACTTCGGCTTTGGCACGTTCGCTGCCGGCCTGTTCCTGGATCAAGCGCGACTTATAGATTTCGTTGTCGAGCTCCGCCAAAACCTCGCCCTCGTTGACGTGCGAATTGTAATCGACAGGCAACTTCACGATTCTCCCACTCACCTGCGCGGAAACGTCAATTACTTCTTCCGGCTCGGTCGTCCCGGTAGCAGTTACGACGGCGCGAAATATCGCCGTGAGTGATTTTCGCGGTGCGGAAGGTCACGGGGTTTTGTTCCTTGGGTAAACCTGGTATTGGAGTCGGCAGTGAAGTTTCAGGGGCGGGTTTTGAGGGTTTCCCTGAGGCCGGTTTCGCTTCGTTCCCCGGCGGCGGGTTTCATTTCCGCCGCTTGGTTTTCATCTTTTGCTCTTTCGGAATTCCACGACTTGACGTCCATCCGCCATCCTTCGAGCGTGATCGACACCTCCGGCTGCCGCACGACTTCCCCCAGCTTGTGTTGCGCGACGTTCTCGGCCTCCTCAAACGTGAGTCCTTTTAGATTGACGCGGCCGTACGCCGGACCGAGCGTGACCTGCCCATCCGGTTCGACCAAGTACGGACCGTGGATCGGCTGGTCGATCAGGGAGCCAGCGACCTGGATGTTTAGAATGTCGCCCGGGGTGATGCGGTGCGGTTCGGCGGCGGCGCCGGGCGTGCGTTCTTTCAGCCCGCCAGCGTGACCGAAACCTCGGGATTCAGCAGCACTTCGCGGAGATGATTGGCAATCGCGGCCTCAGCCTGGACCAGCGACAGGCCGTCGATTTCCACGCGTCCGTACGCGGGCGGCAACGGAACCGTTCCGAGTGGTTCGACGCGATAGACGCCGTCGATCGGCTGGTCGGGAAGCGTGTTCGCCACATGAATGCGAAGGTAGTCGCCCGGCGCGATCTTGTACGGCTCGGGCGGAAGCGCCGCATTGCCTTCTTGCCGGTCAGGTCGATGAACACATAGTCGCCGTCTTCGCCGGGCTGGAGGTCGATTTTTACGTCGCCCTGGTTGTTGACTTTGATCTTGCTTCCGTCCGGCGCTTCTACCGTCGTAGGCGGTTTTCCTTCGCGGTTGATCGTGATGATGATCCCGCCGGCAAAAGCCAATGCCAACATCCTGAAAAAGCCTAGCGCAAGAGCAGATTTTACTATCGGGCGGCGGCGAGCTTGGGGAGGTAGCGGGCCGAGGGGTGATGAAGTTCGCGTCGTGTGATTTTTCGGCCTTCGCCCATTGTTCACGAGGCAAAGAAATCGCCTTCGAGATTAACTCCGGTAGGTTGGCTCCGTAGGACAGGTTTCCAACCTGTCCCGTGTGATTTGACAGGTTGGAAACCTGTCCTACGCGGTGGCAAAACGGCTCCAAGGCGGCGGCGACTTCGGCTGGCGTAGAAAAGCGGTCGGCGGGATTTTTGGCCAGCATCCGGTCGATGATTGCGGCCAGTTCTCGGGCAAGTCGGGGACGAATTGCCCCAACGGCGGCGGCGTTTCATGCACGTGGGCGTTCATCTTGTCGAGCGTGCCGCGATGCTCGGGGCCGCTGAACGGGGCCCGGCCGCTTAAGAGCTTGTAGAGCGTGCAGCCGAGGCTGTAGATGTCGGCGCGGATATCGACCGTGCGGCTGTCGGAGGCTTGCTCGGGGGCCATGTAGTCGGCCGTGCCCATCGCCTGGCCGGTGCCGGTCATCTCGTCGCTACCGCGGCAGGATTCGGATTCTAACCGGCTTCCGCCTCGCCTGACGGCACGGCAAGGGGTCGCGGCGGAACGCTTTCGGCAAAAAAGCGGGCCAAGCCCAGGTCGAGCAACTTCACTTCGCCCGAGCGTTGAGCATGATGTTCGACGGCTTGATGTCGCGGTGGACCAGTCCGTGCTCGTGGGCGCATTGCAAGGCGACCGCCGTTTGGCGAACCAATTCGCAGGCATCGGCCATCGGCAGCGGGCCGACGCGGCGGACGAGCTCGGCCAGATCCAGCCCGTCGATGAACTCCATGATGAGAACGAGCGTGCCGTCGATCTCCCGGGCGTCGTAGGCCTGCACGATGTTCGGATGATCCAGCCGGCCGATGGCCTTCATCTCCCGCTCGAAGCGGGCGATCGCCTGGGGGTCGCCGGTGCGGCCGTGGGAGAGAATTTTCACCGCCACGACCCGATCGAGCCTTGGTTGCCGGGCTTTATAGACCGTGCCCATGCCGCCGCGGCCCAACCGTTCGATGAGTTGATATTCGCCGAGGTCCGGTTGTAAAAGGTCGTCGAAGCCGTCGGGTGAAAGTTTGCCGCCTGCCCCACAAGCGGCAAACAAGGACTTCGCCCGAGCCAAGGCTTCTTGGTAATTCGGCTCGTCGGCGTAAGGGTCGGGCAGTCTCCGGGCTCTTCAGCCGGGCAATGAGCGTGTCGTCGGAATCGGGAAGAGTGGCCAATTCCGCCTGGCACTGCGGACACGAATCAAGATGATCGGCCAGCAAGTCGGACGCTTCGTCGGACAATTTTCCGCGAAGATAATCCTGCAACTCTTCCCGCGTTGGACATAAAGCTAATGCCATGATCTGCTCCTTAATGTATGCCGCACACGCCGTGTGCGGATGTTGCGATCGTTCAGTCCCGAAGGGACGGCAGTCATTAGCCAGGCGTGTAAACCCCTGGAAGAGAAAGGAGCACCAACCTGAAGCCCCGAGGGGGCGGCAGTAATGCCCCATGCCAAACTACTGCCGCCCTTCCAGGGCTGACAACTCCGCTTTTCCCGCTGTCCAGGGGTTTACACCCCTGGCTAATGACTATCGTCCCGTTGGGACTAGCAAAGTATGTCGTCCTTTCGGGACTAGCAAAGTATGTCGTCCTTTCGGGACTTGATTTCCCTACTATTATAAGCGGAAACGTTTGACACCATTTTTCGAACCCGTGGAAGATGGGGATTTCCGCGGTTATTCACGCGGCAGGCTGGCTGTAGGTTATGCTTCAGCATACAGCGATGTTATGCTGAAGCATAACCTACTTGAGGCAACAGGTTGAAAATCTATCCTACGGGAGATCAATCAATGACTTCGGTCAATGCTTTTCGCAATCGCCGCAAGACGCGGGATTTGGCTTTATAGACGGCCATCACGCTGAGGCCCATGTCCGCGGCGACGTCGGCGGGCGTTTGACCGTCGATCACGACCCGCCGGAAGGCCTCCCAGGTGCGGTTCTCGAACTCCACGCGAACCAGATCGAGCACGCGGCGGGAGAAGGATCCGTCTTTTTCCACCAAGGGGGCCAAGGAAGATTCCGCGGAAGACTCGGCCAGTTCAAGCAATTGCCGGTAATTGCGGGTGCCGCCTTCGGCGTCGGGCCGGCCTTGCCGCCGGCGAAAGAAATCGATGGCCCGATGCCGGGTGATCGTCCGCAGCCAGGCCTCGAAACTGCCGCTCGGCCGGTCGCGGCGGAAGCGATCCACGCCCTCCAGCACGGCGGCGAACACCTCTTGGACCACATCGGCGGCGTCGGCGTCGCTTGCGCCCAACTGCCGGCTCCAACGATAGACCACCGGGCCATAGAGATCGACCAGTCGCTGCCAGGCTTCGGGCTTTTTGGCGCGGATTTGATCCAGCAGCGTCGAGGAAATGGAGCTCGGTTCCGCCGCGCCGCTGCGATGGTTGTTGACACGGCTGCCCATAACGATTTGTACCTTTGATGAAGAATTGCTAAAACCCGATGTGGTCAAACCGCAAATAATCGGTATCTTTTCTCTAGCTCAGGCGTTTACGCCTGTGGTTGCGGATCGCCCTCTAGTTTCTTTTTTCTCTTCAGCCCCTTTAGGGGCGAGCGTGAGTCCGCCTCACTCGCCCCTAAAGGGGCTGAAAGGAAAAGAAATGAGGCTAAGCTAACCCCGACCACAGGCGTAAACGCCTGGGCTAGAGAAAAGATACTGCTATCGCGATTTTTCTAGTACTGGGTGAAAAAAATCGCTTATAAATCGTTATTCCAATTTACTGTTTTCGCTGCACCACGAAACGCGTTAATTCCACGAGCGAATCGCGGGCGGGCGAAGCAGGGAGAGAGCGCAGTTCTTCCGCCGCGAGCCGGGCGAATTTTTCCGCTTGTTCACGCGTGTAGCCGATGGCGTCGTAGCGCGCGAACCACGGCCGCAGCGCGTCGCGGCGGTGATTGTCCGAAGAGGTCAGCAGATCGAGCAACTCCGGCCGTTCGCGGGTGGGAACCTGGTTCAGCAGGCGGATCAGCGGCAGGGTGTTTTTCTGTTTTTTCAGATCGGTGCCGAGCGATTTGCCGACGGTTTGCTCGTCGCCCAACAGATCGAGCACGTCGTCGGCGATTTGAAAGGCCACGCCCAGATAATGACCGTAGCGGTTGAGCGCTTCGCGAATATTCGCGTTCGCCGCGGCGTAGTAGGCGCCCAGCCGGCAGCAGCAGGCGAGCAATTCGGCGGTTTTATTGCCGATGATCGCCACGTATTGATCCTCGTGCAGATCGAAATTCCCCCGGCTTTCGATCTGCCGGAGTTCGCCGTCGCAAATCGTGCGGGCAGAATTGCTCAGCTCGCGCACGGCGAAGAGATCGTCGAGCGAACTGGTTAGGCAGAGCGAATGCGCCAAGAGGTAGTCGCCCAGGAGCACGCTGGCTTCGTTGTCCCAGCGGGCGTTGACGGTGTCGAGATGGCGCCGCATCGTGGCTTCGTCGAGCACGTCGTCGTGGATCAGCGTGGCGGTGTGGATCAACTCGACCGCCGCCCCCAAAATGACCTGCGAGCGTTCGCATTTTCCCGCCGCCAAGCTGGAAAGCAGCACCAAGGCCGGGCGCAAACGCTTCCCGCCCAGGTGAAAACCGTGCTTGACCAACTGATCGACAAAGGGATGATCGCTCCGCAACTCCTCGCGGAGCAGATCCTCGACCTGCGCAAGTTGCGCCGTAATCGGGGCATAAATCGTGCGCAGAGAGGCGGGGACGGTTGCGGGAGCGAATAGCGTTTGTTCCATCAGGCGTTCCCGTAGCTTGGCGCGGTTATCGAATGAGGCAACGAGGAATTGGAATATTCTACAAACACAATTCTAATAGCTGCGCGCCGTTCGTCGAGGGGCGGAGGCGGCATTCCATGCTACAGAGGGGTTTATGAAGATAGTTCTATCAGGTAATATCGGCACTAGGGATAAAAAATCGCGAGTAGCACGAGAACACTTTTGCATCGAATCACGAAAGTTGACATGTCGAAAACAGCGGAATTAGTGATTGGCACGGCCAATCGCAAAAAAGGCGAGGAATTGGAGGAATTGTTCGCCAGTGTGGGGGTGAAACTGCTGACGCTGGCCGATTTTCCGCCGCTTGCGCCGATTCATGAAGACGGAGAGACTTTTGCGGCGAACGCGATTCTCAAAGCGTCGGGTTATGCCAAACAGTTGCAAAAATGGGTGTTGGCGGACGATAGCGGCCTGATGGTGGACGCTTTGCAGGGGGAGCCGGGCGTTTATTCCGCCCGTTATGCGGGTCCCGAGGCGACCGACGAGCAAAACAACCAGCTTTTGTTGGAGAAAATCGCGGATATTCCCCCCGAGGGCAGATCCGCTCAATTCGTTTGCCATATCGCGGTTGCCGATCCCGGCGGTACGATCCGAGCGGAAAGCGAGGCTTCGTGTTGCGGTCGAATCCTCTTCGAACCCCGTGGCCAACACGGTTTCGGCTACGATCCGCTTTTCGAAATTCTCGAATACCACCGCTCGTTCGCCGAATTCAGGTCCCACAGTAAAATTCTGCTTAAGCCACCGCTCCCGCGCGGCACGGCGGATTATTCCGGAATTGATGAAGTTGGTGGATTCGGGCGTAGATGGGATGATGATGATATGAAAAATGGACATTTCGAAGCAATTATCATTCTATTAATTTTGAGAGTTAAATAATGAAGTAATTAAAGAAAAGAAAATGGGGGGAAAAGAAAATATTGTTCATCTTCTTTTCCCTCATTTTCCCTTCTAATAAATCATTGTGATGGATAAAAGATTGATTGCGGTTAACCGCTTATTATGAACGCCACCTTTCAAGAGAAGAACTATGTCCTCCGAAGTTGAACTACGTTTTCACAATTTTTATAAGTGCTCCACTTGCGCCACAGAATGGGAAGATGAATGGGACTGCATTGTGACGACGAATGTCCCACTTGCGGTTTGAAAGACATCAGCCCTTACAAATCGGAGGACGTGCATTAAGCACTCGGGGCAGGAATAACGCTTTTAGGATAACAGTTGTGTTGCAGTTGCCGTAGTCGTTGTTGGTCTGGTTCGAATTGGTTACGCCGTGCAAGGCGGAGGAAAACATTGATTCACTCTGAAATCGACTTGACCTTGGACATTGCCATCGGCGACCAGTACAAAAGCAAGTCGCAAAGGGCAAGAGTAATCTCCGAATCATGGGCGGAGCAAACGCATATTATTGTTTTTGCGGAAGCCCACTGCAACATTACAAGAATAATGCATGTGTCCTCGGTTTTGATGCCATGAAAGTAAAGGCGAATTCGCATTGAAAAGACTTGCGGCTGCTTTTTAAAAAACTGCCCGATGGCGTATTCGATTCTATGATGCAACGTTTCCGCGATATTTCATCTGGCATTATTGTTAAATTAACCAGTGGATTGACACAATCTTGGTGGCGCATTAAAAGAAAACATTTCCGATAATGAGTTCACTATGTCCAAATCGAAACCCAAGTCCGAAATTGACGCCAGTCCCAAGAAACAGTGCCGAAGCGGAGAAAAATCCATTACCCCCACGGCACGGGAACTTGGGGAGATTGATCGGGAATTGCTGCGGCTGATCCAGCAGCGGGCGGAGATGGTGTTGAAGGTGGTGCGCGAGGCCGATTCGGCGGCACACAAGGCGCTGGCCTCGGCCTTGACCGGCGAGCGGTTGCAGAAGCTGGCCGGAGAAATTGCCGGGCCGCTGCCGCCGCGGTGCGTTGCGGCGGTGGTCCGCGAGATTTTGAGCGGGTGCCGGGCGCTGGTCAGGGAGCCGCGGATCGCGATTTTGGGGCCGCTCTACAGTTTCAGCCATCTGGCGGCGATCCACCATTTCGGCCAGAGCGTGGAGTTCGTGCCGGTGGCGAATATCGCCGCCGTTTTCGAGGAAGTCCACGGCGGTCATTCCGATTACGGACTCGCGCCCATCGAGAACTCGACCGACGGGCGGATCGCCGATACGCTCGACATGTTCATCCGCATCCCGGTGAAGATCAGTGGGCAGATCGATTTGAAAATCCATCACACGCTCCTGGCAAAATGCCCGCGGGCGGAAGTGAAGGAGATTTACAGCAAGCCGCAGGCGATTTCGCAGTGCCGAAACTGGCTGGCGAAGCATCTGCCCGCCGCGCGGCCGATCGAGGTCACGAGCACTTCGATCGCGGCCCAGTTGGCCGCGGAAAAGCCCGGCGCGGCGGCCATCGCCAGCATTCAAGCCGGCGTGCATTACGGCCTCGACGTGCTGGCCGAGAAAATCGAGGACAATCCGGGGAATCTCACGCGTTTCGCGGTCATCGGCGGCGCGCCGCCGGAGCGCACGGGCGACGATCGCACGGCGATCCTGCTGGAAATCGAGCATCGGCCGGGCGCGCTGGCCGAAGCGATGATGATTTTCAAACGCAACCGCTTGAACATGACGTGGATCGAATCGTTCCCCATACCCGGCTCGAAGCGGGGCTACTTTTTCTTCGTCGAAATGGAAGCCCACGCGACCGACAGCCGCTTTCGCAAAGCGGTCGGCCAATTGCAGAAGAAAACGCTGCGTTTGGAAATATTAGGTTCCTTCCCCGCCGCCACCACGGTGGAATGAAGGGAAGCCCCCCCATCCCCTAACCCCCGAAAAGTTAATCATGCGTCGTCAGTTTATTGCCGGAAATTGGAAGATGAACACGAATCGGGCCTCGGCCGCGGCGTTGGCCGAGGGAGTTGCCAAGGCTGCCGCGCCGGTCGAGGGCGTGGACATCGCCGTCTGCCCGCCGAGTTGCTATCTCGAAACGGTGGGCAAGGCGCTTGCCGGGTCGAAAGTCGGCCTGGGCGCGCAGAACATGTATCACGAAAAGGACGGGGCGTTTACCGGCGAACTGAGCGCGGCCATGCTCGTCGATATAGGCTGCAAGTACGTCATCCTCGGCCACAGCGAGCGCCGTCACATCCTCGGCGAGACCGACGCCGCGATCAATAAGAAAGTCCATGCCGCCCTGGCCGCCGGCTTGACGCCCATCGTTTGCGTCGGCGAATTGCTCGCCGATCGCGAAGAAGGCAAAACGCTGGGAGTCATCCAATGCCAGTTCGCCGGTTCGCTGGCGGGTTTGACTGCGGAGCAAATGGCGAAAACCGTGATTGCTTATGAACCGGTCTGGGCGATCGGCACGGGCAAAGTCGCAACCCCCCTACAGGCAGAAGAAGTGCATCTTGCCTTGAGAAAGATCATCGCCGAACATTACAATGTTTCCACCGCCGAGGGAGTTGTTATACAATATGGGGGGAGCGTAAAGCCGGAGAATGCCGCCGAGCTTCTCGGACAGCCGAATATTGATGGTGCTCTGGTAGGGGGGGCAAGTTTGAAGGTCGAACAATTCCGCGGAATTATCGCCGGAGCGAAGGAAAAACGGTAACCTCCCATTGTGATAGTTGCGAAAAGACATCATACTTATTGGTTTCCCGTGCTCGATGCCGATTTCGGCTTGAGCGCGGATTGATGCACTTTAAATTTCGATTAGCCGGTAGCCAGCGGCAATGGCGGATCGTGGGAAAAATAGTTTTTCCGACGATTTTCCCGTATCGCGTTGTCGCCATTGTCTTCCGGCAAAACGAGAATTTTTCGAGAGGATTGGCTCACATGAGTTTGGGACAATGGCTTTTGTTGCTTTTGTTGCTCGTCACGGCAATTTTTCTGATCGTGCTGGTGTTGATCCAACGCGGCAAAGGCGGCGGTTTGGCCGGCGCCTTGGGCGGCATGGGCGGACAGAGCGCTTTCGGCACGAAAGCGGGCGATTTGTTCACGAAAATTACCATTGGCGTGGCCGCGTTCTGGATTATTTTGTGCCTCCTGGCCGGCAAGGGACTCGCCCCCTCCAGCAAGATCGAGGAGCAACTGGGGAGCCAAACGGTGGAACAAAAAGAACAGCCCGGCCCCGCGAGTGAAAAGGCGCCGGAGAAGAGTTTGCCTTCCACGCCCGCACCGAAAAGTGAAACGCAGCCGGGGACGAGGACGTCACGGCTCACCCCATGGAGACCCCCCTTCGTGCTTCTCAGCATGACCGGTTTCGGCGAGGCGCATTGTCAGGAGAACGGTCTGACCGTCTCGATTGAAATCCGCACCATCAACAGCCGCTATTTCAAGTTGTCCGTCCGCTCGTCGGAGGGCTATGGTTCGCTGGAGCCGCAGCTCGAAGAAGTGATCCGCAAGACGGTTCACCGCGGCACGGTCCAGGTGGGTTTGCGCGTCGATCGGCAGCGGCCGGCCGAAGATTTCCGCATCAACCACGACGTGCTGGAGCGGTATCATCGGCAGTTGCAGGACGTGCAAAATCAGTGGGGGGTGAAAAACGAATTGTCGCTGGCCGTATTGCTGCCGTTGCCGGGCGTAGTGGAAGAATCGGTTATCCCCCACGATATGTCGTCCGATTGGCCGATCATCGGCCGCGCCTTGGTAAAGGCGCTGGAAAACTTGAGCAAGATGCGGGCGGATGAAGGCCGCGCGATGACCACCGACTTGGCCGCCAATTGCCGCACGGTGGCCGCCAATTTGACGAAAATCGAAGCACGCGCCTCGTCGGTGGCGGAAGATTACCGCGCCCGGCTGCACGAACGATTGCAGAAGATTTTGCAGGAATACGCGGTGGTGCTCGATCCGGCGGACTTGATCAAGGAGGTCAGCTTATACGCCGATCGGGCCGACATTTCCGAGGAGATCGTCCGTTTGCGGAGCCACGTGGAGCAGTTTTTAGGCATCCTCGAAGCGCCGGAGAGCGCGGGCCGCAAGCTCGAATTTCTCACGCAGGAAATGGTCCGCGAGGCGAACACCATCGGCTCGAAGGCCAACGACGTGGAGATCGCACGGCAGGTGATCGAGATCAAAACGGCCATCGAGCGGATTCGGGAGATGATTCAGAATATCGAGTGAGGGGCGAGGGGCCGGGGGTGAGGGTCTGGCGAAGCTCGAATGACGAAGTTTCGAAGATGTTAACGAACTTCCATGACGGACCTATGAAAACAACCCCGGGTGAGCCGACGATCACACCGGGCAAGGTGGTGATTGTGTCGGGTCCGTCGGGAGCGGGAAAGACGACGGTCATGCGGAGGGTGTTCGCGGAATGCCGGGCGCCGCTGAGACATAGCGTTTCGGCCACGACGCGTCCGCCGCGGCCGGGCGAGGCGGACGGCAGGGATTATTATTTCCTGAGTCCGCGGCAATTTGCGGAGCGAAGGGAACGCGGCGAATTTCTCGAATGTTTCGAGGTGTTCGGCCGGGGTTATTGGTACGGCACGCTGTGGAGCGAGGTGCAGGCGGGCTTCGAAGCGGGCCTGTGGGTGGTGCTGCAGATCGACGTGCAAGGCGCTTTGGCGGCGATGGAGCGATTCCCCGACGCCCTGTCGATCTTCATCCGTCCCGGCTCGTTCGCGGAATTGGAAAGACGCCTCCGCGGCCGCGGCACGGAAACCGAGGAAGCCGTCGAGCGGCGGCTCGCCCGGGCGAAGCAGGAATTGGAATTGGCCCGGCATTACCGCCATCAAGTCGTGAACGACGATATCGATCAAGCCGTTGCGGAAATATGCAAGATTTTGGCTCGTGAATGGGAGAAAAAAAACGATGATCGACGAACTTCGTGAAGAAGAAATCGTGAAAAAGGTGGGCGGGCGGTTCAAGCTTTCGACCTTGATCCAAAAGCGTTTGGTGGCCATCAACGGCGGCGCGCGGCCGCTGGTGAACATCAAATCGGACAACAAAATGCAGATCGTGGTCCAAGAGATTTTGCAGGACAAGATCTATTTGGATACCGAATTGAACGTGAAAATCACCGGCGGCCAGCCCGCGGTCGGCCCGCTGGATTTGGATTTCGACGCACTGTAAATTCGAGGGGACAGGATACAGGGGACAGTAACAACGCCCGTTTCATTTCCCCCGCACCCTGTCCCCCCCGCACCCTGCACCCTGTCCCCTACCCCCTTTCCCCTTTCACCCATGAACGGCCGTGAAATTCTCATCGGCGTGACGGGCGGGATCGCCGCCTTCAAGACGGCGGCTCTGGTCAGCAAATTGGTGCAAGCCGGGGCGGGCGTGTCGGTCATCATGACCCGCAGCGCCACGCTGCTTGTCGGCCCGAAGACGTTCGAGGCGCTCACCGGCCGTCCGGTGGGCGTGAAAGTCTTCGGCCGCGGCGCGCATCCGCACATCGAAGCGGCCGAAAAGGCCGAGTTGTTCTGCATCGCCCCGGCCACGGCGAACATTCTTGCGAAAGCGGCCTGGGGATTGGCCGACGATCTGGTGAGCACGGTGCTTTTGGCGTTCGACGGCCCGGTGCTGATGGCCCCCGCGATGAACACGAAGATGTGGAAAAAACCCGCCGTCAAGCGGAATCTCGCGCAGCTTCGCGCCGACGGCATCGTCCTGCTCGAGCCCGGGGAAGGCCGCTTGAGTTGCGGCGCGATCGGCGCGGGAAGAATGGCGGAGCCGGAGGAAATCTTTCAAGCGATTTCCAAACAATTAGAAAACGAACGATAAATTGTTCAAGGCAAAAACGGTGAGAAGAACAATTCTGTTTTTTCATTTTGCGTGCTTTTTAATCGCGTGTAGCATCTTTGCATTCTCTTATTTTCATTATGCAACCAGACATCATGCAGCGGAGCTGTCATTAGTCCTCAATGCGATAGCCATATTGAGTCTTATCAGTACCGTTACGGGATTTATTCTTCTTATATGGAGAGTGGGAGAGAAAGAAAATATTCTCTTTGGTTTCACAATAATCTTGTCGTTTCTGCTTCTACTTCTGACAATTACCACTCCAGTAATTAATTGATATTGGCCCATGTCTCGAATCTTGATAACTTCCGGTCCCACGCGTCAGTATCTCGATCCGGTGCGGTATTTGACGAATGCATCGAGCGGGCGGATGGGCGCGGCGTTGGCGGAAGCGGCGATAGGGGCAGGGCATCGGGTGGTGATCGTCTCGGGGCCGGTCGAGGTGGCGTATCCGGCCGAGGCGGAAGTCGTCAAGATTTTTTCCACTGAAGAACTGCTGGAGAACTGTTTGAAGATTTTTCCCGAATGCGACGGTTTGATTGCGGCGGCGGCCCCTTGCGATTACCGTCCGCGGGCGGTGGCGAAACACAAAATCCGCAAGACCGGCGACGCGCTCGCGCTGGAACTGGTGGAAACGCCCGACGTGGTGGCCGGTTTGAGCAAAATCAAAAAATGCCAATGGATGGTCGCGTTCGCCCTGGAGACCGAAGACCGGCATCTGCGGGCGATGCAAAAACTGGAACGGAAGAGCTGCGATCTGATCGTCGTCAACGGGCCGGAGGCGGTCCACGCCACGGAGACGGCAGTCGAGATTCTCGACAAGTCCGGCGAAATCGTGGCCGGGTTTTCCGGCGGGAAACGGGAGGTCGGCCGGGAAATTCTCCGCGTGATCGGCCAGCGGTTGATTGCACCGTCAGAGATTTCATAGGGTGGACTATATACGACCATTCTAGGGGTTATTTTCGTTCTCCGGGTCCCCTAGCGTGGCTGGGGGGCGAAGCCATAAAATGATAGGCTCTAAGCTTTGGCTAACATTAATCCACGTAGAAACGTGGAAAAAGAAGACAAGCTTCAATAAATGCTTATTCCAATATGAACGCGATGAAATTATTTACCGGACGTGCCCATCCGGGGTTGGCCAAGAAGATTTGCGAGTACTTGGGCCTTCCCATCGGTCAGGCGAAGCTCGCAAATTTTCCCGACGGCGAAATTTCGTGCAAGATCGACGAGGACGTGCGCGGGCGGGACGTGTACATCTTGCAGCCCACCTGCCCGCCGGTCAACGACAACCTGATCGAACTGCTGCTGATGATCGACAGTTTCAAGCGTGCCAGCGCCGAGCGGATCACGGCGGTGATGCCGTACTTCGGCTACGCACGGCAGGACCGCAAGGACGAGGGGCGGGTGCCGATATCTGCAAAGCTCGTGGCTAACCTGATCACCCGGGCCGGCGCCGACCGCGTGGTGGGCATGGACTTGCACACCGCCCAGATCCAGGGTTTTTTCGACATCCCCATGGATCACTTGTATTCCGCGCCGGTGATCGACGGGCACCTCAAGACACTGGGCCTGAATCCCGACGAGTTGGTCGTCGTCAGTCCGGACGAGGGGAGCATCAAGCGGGCGCTCGTGCATCTGAGCCGGCTCGGCGGGCATTTGGCGATCATCGACAAACGCCGCAGCAGCGCGGAGAACACGCGGCAGGCAAACATCATCGGTTCGGGCGTGGAAGGGAAAATCGCGCTCATCTTCGACGACATGATCAGCACCGGCGGTTCGATTTGCGGCGCGGCCGAAGTGATGAAGGCCAACGGCGCGAAGCAGATTTATCTGGCCGCCACGCACGGGCTGTTCTGCGGCACGGCGTTCGAACGCTTCGAACAAGCGCCCATCGACGGCCTGTTCGTCACCGATACGGTTCCGCTGCCGACCGGAAAAGAATCCTCGAAAATCACCGTTATCAGCATCGCCCCGCTCCTGGGCGAAGCCATCAAACGCATCCACCGCAACGAGTCGGTGAGCCGGTTGTTCGACAAGCCTCCGAGTTGATCTCGGCCGGCGCCGGGCCCGCGCTTGCCGTGGTCATGCCGAGCAATGGCAAAATTCTTCATCATGCCCACGACCAGCGTGGGCATGGCGCCCTGCGCCTCAGACTGCGACGGCGCCCAACTCTTGATACACCGATTGGACCACTTCGGCGTCGATTTGGGAGAGTTCCGCGCCGGCGCCGGCCAGGAGGGCGAGATCGGCAAGTTGGACGACGCGGCGGGGGATGCCTGCGGACAGATCGAAGAGCATCGCGACGGCATCTTCGGTGAAAATCATTTCTTCCCCGCCCGCATGAGTCAAGGAGGAAGTCAAGAAACCCTCGACGTCCGCGAGCGTCCACGGTTCGAGGTCGCTTCGCAAATCGGACAGTTCCAGCAGCCGGTTGTCGAGATTGCCGGCGTTTGTTTTTTCTGCGCTCAAGATGACGGTCAGCCGGGCGTCGGGCGAGGGATCGTACTCGGCGAGCCGCACAATATGCGGCAGCAGGCCGCAGCCGGCGGCATCGGCATCGTCCAAGAGAATTACGGTATCGAGCTGCTGAAAACGATGTTCGAGGAAGCGGTCGTCCAGGATTCGCCAGATGCCCGACGGGGAAGCGGTCGGCGGGGGATTGAGCCCCAAATCGACCGCGATTCGCCACAACATTTCGGCGGCGTCGAGTCCCAAGAGGTTGACCTTGGCGACCACGCGGCCGCCGCGGCGAAGTTGCCCGGCGAAAACTTCGAGGAGCAGTGATTTTCCACAACCGGCAGGTCCCAGGACGAATCCCAGCCGGCGGTGATTTTCCACAAGAAAATGCAAGCGCGCGACCGCTTCTTCCTGCGACGGACTGGGATAAAAGTACTTTGGATCGAGACGACCGTTGAACGGCATGGCTCGAAGTCCCCAATGTGATTGGTACATAGTTTACCCTAATCCTCTATTTTTAAATCGTGGTGTTTGACGAGGGAAAATGCACAAGATACAAGGAAGGGCAAAATCCGCCGACTCCCTCCCTTATCTTTTCTTTAATCGGTACAATCGGAAGCCGACTTGAAGGAAGTGGGAAGGAAGTGTTCCGCCGTTGCGAAGCTGCAAGCGGCTGTCGTTCTTTCCACCGTCAGTATTCCGTCAGTATTCCATAATCAGCAGGATCCATGGCTGACCGCTATTTCGTCGAAACGCCGATTGCCTCCGACCGGGCGACGCTTGGGGGAGCTGAAGCGCATCATTTGATGCATGTGATGCGCGTGAAACGCGGTTCGCGGTTGGTGCTGTTCGACGGCAGCGGGGCGGAATATTCGGCCGCCGTCGAAAAGGTCGGACGCAGCGAGATCGAACTGAACATCCTTGTGCGCACCGAGGTCGATCGCGAGTTGCCCCTGAAAATCACGCTCGGCGCAGCGCTTCCGAAGGGCGACCGGCAGAAGTGGCTCGTCGAAAAGACCGTGGAATTGGGCGTGGCGAAATTGATTCCGCTAAAGACCGAACACGCGGTGGCTCAGCCGGTGGAGCAGGCTTTGGATCGGTTGCGCCGCGCCGTCGTCGAAGCCTCGAAGCAGTGCGGCCGGAATCGGCTGATGGAAATTCGAAGACCGCAAAACTGGGCCGACTTCGTGGAACATTCGGCCGCGGAACCTTGCCGTTTGTTGGCCCATCCGCAAGGATTTCATCACCGCGGCGGCCCGCTGCCGCACGCCAAGCCGCCGAAGTGCGTTTTGCTTGCGGTGGGGCCGGAAGGCGGTTTTTCGCCCCATGAAATCGCGGTTGCCGTCGCCGCCGGCTGGCATACGATCGATCTTGGCCGGCGAATTCTGCGGATTGAAACCGCCGCGCTGTTGTTGACGGCGATGGTTACCCAGTGGTATGCGGCAGGGGAGGAGCAGGCTATCGCCGAACCGTAAAAGACTAAGGGGGGTAGTCCCATTTTTGTGGCCTCCTGGCACAAAAATCGGGACGGTCCCCGAAAAGCGGCTCGGCAAGGGCCTTGCCCTCCCCGAAAACGCAGATTCTCCACGCTCGCCGTCAAGCCTTTCCCAATATAGCGAATTTAACGGTAAGTTTTCCGGGCCGTGGCGACATTAACGAGTAAAGTTGGGAAAAACACTCAAGAAAATTCATCTTCCGGAAAACAATCTCTTGGAATTGCGAGCCGTCCCTAGTAAACTCAAGAGAGAGTGAGTTATTGAAGGTCTTCAAACGGCGCCTGCTCCTCGGTTTCCCGATACCGTGTTATGTCTTCACCTCGCATTCCACAACCTGATGAAGTCGATCAATTGCTCCGCAACGCCGAGTTGCGCGACGAGCTGGAGCGTTATTACGACGAATCGATCAGCCGCGTGAACATCCAGCACTCCACGCTCGCCCAGGAAAATGAGTTTTTGGGCTGCATGTTGGCCTGGGAGCAGCGCCGGTGCTGCCGATCTATCGCTGGTTCGAGCCGGAAATGCGTCCGCCGCGGCCGGAATCGCTCAACGACGAGAACTTGCACAAAATTCTCGGCGACGTGATCCGCAAGCTCTTTTCGCAGCACATCGTGCTCGATTTCACCGATCATTTGAGCGACCGGGAGTTGTATTCCCTGATCTTCCGCGACATTCTCCCGGCGCGGGAAAAGAAGGTCGAATGGCCGACCAACTATCTGCATTGGGATTGCACCGGAACGAACGTCGATCCGGAGGTCTGGTTGAAATTTTACGCCACCGAAGAGGAACGGCTGGACTGGGCCGACACGTACGGCCAACCCGTGCCGGACGTCGAGCCGTTGCCTTATCCTCGCAATCTGCCCGGCGAGCCGGAATAAGCCGCGGCTAAAAAATCTGAGCGCCTGGCGCCAACGGCGGCGAGGGGTCGGGTGGAAATCGATAGAGATGCAATCTATCCTGTCCCCGCGCAGACCGATGTCGCCCGCCATCGCCGCCGGCTGCGGACAAAATTATCATGGCTTCTTCGCGCCGACTACCGCGTTCATGCCTTCGTGGCGGACGAGCCATTGCGGCTCGGCGAAGCCGGCGGATTGAAGATCTTCCGCATACTCGTCGAAAGTGAAGGTTCCGCCGGTGGGAGTATTGACGAGCATGTTGATGGCGAACAGCGCGCCGTCGCGGGGCGCGTGCGGTCGGGCTCCATAACGATGTCGCGAACGGCAATTTGCCCGCCCGGCGAGAGGCGCGAAAGACCTTGGCGAACAGTGCCCGATTATGCTGCCGGGAGTGCTGATGGCAGATCGCGCTCACCCAGGCGTAATCGGCGCCGGCGGGCAGTTCATCGGCGTAGAAATCGCCTTTGGCCAAAGACACTCGCGCGGCGAATTCGGATTTCGCCAATCGTTCGCGAGCCTGTTCGATGGCGTCGGGGAGGTCGAAAATCGTGGCCTTCGCCTCGTGCGCCGCCCGGAGAAAAGCCAAGGTCCACGTGCCGGAAGCGCCGCCGACATCCAGGAGATGGCGGAAATTCGGCGGGCCGAGTTTGGCGACGAGCTCGTCGGCCCAGGGCGTGGAGGCGGTGTGCATGGCGGCGATGAAAGCGGCGCGATCGGCCTCGAAGCCGCGGATGCTTGCGGTGCGCGGGCCGGGGACGCCCGACTTCGCCACCCAGGCCAATTGCGACCAGCCGCGCAAGATGGTCATCGAATGCAGCACCATCGGCAGGACGGATTGCGGCGCGCCGTGTGTCAAAAGCGGCCGCAACTCGGCGGGCACGCGGTAGCGGCCATGCTCTTTGACGAGCAGATTCAAAGCGGCGAGGGCGTCCAGCAACATCGTCGCGGCGCGAAGGTCGGCTTCGAGTTTCTGCGCCGCCTCTGCGGCCGAGAAGGATTTCTCGCCGAGCATTCCCCAAATATCCAGTTCCGCCGCCGCGCCGATGACGCAGGCCGGCTGAAAAGCGCGCATCATTTCCAATATTTGTTGACCGCCGGGAATTGCTTCGGACATGCTGGACCTCGCTTGGATTATGAGAATGTTTCGGCCGGCCAAGTCGGCAAATCTTTCTCTCCCATTGTTTTCAAAACCACGGGCCGCGACAAGCCCTGTGGATTCCAGCAAAACAATCGGCAGAAAAAAAGGGAGGCCGGAAAATGGATTTCGCGGATTTTCCAATTTTCCCCCTCCCTGCCGCCGTTGGTTTCAAACTAATTTTCGAAAATCTATTTCCGATACTTTTACTTTTCACAAGAATGGCAATATTTAATCCGAACACTTTCCACCCAAATGGCGTATTCGTATTTGATATTTCGCATTTTTTCTCGGCCTGTGCATGACAAATCGCACTAAAATAGAGATTATGGGAAAACGAGGGCAAACTTTCCTCGAAGGATATCAGACCATGATTTTACGCTCATTCTTTTATGCAGGGACACTGCTCATTCTGGCGGCCGGGACGGTATTCGCGCAATTCAAGGACGCCGATCCGGAAGGGGTGAAAATGGGTCAAGCCAAGGTGCAGAAATGGCGCGCCGGGATCACGATAACGGCTTCGGGCGGTCCGTGTAAAAATATCACCGGTTACGCGCCGATTCCGATCGACTGGCCCGAGCAGCAGGTGAGCATCGTCAAGGAGGAGGTATCGCCGGGCGTGAAGATCGATTATGTGATGCGCGAGGGGACGGCCAAAGTGATGACGATTCGGATTCCGCAGCTTTCGGCCGGCCAGGAGGTCAAGGCGGTCGTGACGTTGGAGATTCGCCGCAATGCGATCTTGCCGCCGGACGACACCGACAGCTTCGTGCTGCCGAACGTGAAAAAACTGCCGCCCGACGTTCGGCGATATCTCACGCCCAGCCCGCTGATCGAGAGCACCGATCCGAAAATCAAATCGTTATCGAAGGAGATCGGGGCGGACAAAGAGAAGGCGTGGGAGAAAGTGGAAGCTTATTACGATTGGGTCCGCAAGAATGTGAAATATAAACCCGGCCCGATCAAAGGCGCCTTGGCGGGCTTGAGAGACGGCGTGGGCGATTGCGAAGAGTTGACCTCGCTTTTCATCGCGTTCTGCCGGGCCGCCGAGATTCCCGCGCGGACGGTTTGGGTGCAAGGACACTGCTATCCCGAGTTTTACCTGGAAGACAATCAAGGCAAGGGGCATTGGTTCCCTTGCCAGGCAGCCGGCTCGAAGCAGTTCGGCGGGATCACCGAGACCCGCCCGATCCTGCAGAAGGGGGACAACTTCAAACCGCATCCCGGCCAGAAGAAACATCAGCGCTATCTGGCCGAATTTCTCACCGGCACACCGGTCGGAAATGCCGATAAGCCGACGATCAGGGCAGTCAGGGAGTTGTTGCCCTAAAAGGAGAGATAGCCTCGCTCGCTCCCGCGCTCCGGCGCGAAGGAAGAAATGGTTATTTCTTCTCTTCTTCCACGCGGTGTTCGAGGTCGATGATTTTTTCGATGCGCCGGGCGTGCCGGCCGCCTTCGAAGGGCGTGTTCAGCCAGAGTTCGATCATGCGGTCGATCAGCCGTTCGCCCAAGAGGTCGGCGGAGAGGCACAAGATATTCGAATCGTTGTGCCGGCGGCTGAGTTCGGCGGTCAGATCGTCATGGCACGGCGCGGCGCGGACGCCGTGAAACTTGTTGGCGGCGATGCACATGCCCAAGCCGGTTCCGCAGACCAAGATCCCGCGTTCGACCTGGCCGTGGCTGACGCGGCTGGCCACTTCGGCGGCGATATCGGGATAATCGACCGCCTCGGGCGAAAACGTGCCCACGTCTTCGACTTCGTGCCCAAGTTGCTTCAGCAATTCCGCGACTTTCGTGCGGATGATATAACCTCGGTGGTCGGCGCCAATTGCGATACGCATGTTTCGGTGGATTGGGACAGGGAATTTGAAAATCGATCGGAGTTATTGGGGCGGGGCCTGCAAAGCGAAATCCCGGTATTTTTCTGATATCGATTTCGATCCCGGGCGGGACTTGGCATCGCTTGTCACGCTCTACAAGTCGTCTATTTCCTCCAAGCGGAGGGAGATTTCCTCATGCAGTTGCCGCGCGCAATGCTCGTACCGTTCCAACGGGCCGCCGATGGGATCGAAAATCTCCGCACCGTCGCGGCAAAGCAATTTCACGCGCGGGGCGGCGGAAGGCCACTGCGCCAGGATCGCCTCGCGATGCGAATGGGTCATGGCGAAAATCACGTCCGCATGGCGCACCAGCGGCTCGGTCAGCGGCTGGGTCACGTGATTGGTCAAATCGAGGCCGCATTGCTGCATCACATAAACCGATTCGTGGCTCGCCCGGCCGCCCATCATGGCGGCAATGCCCGCCGACATCACCAGGAAGCCGCGATCCTCCAACTCGCCGATCTCACAGCCGAGCTTCTTCGCCAGCAGGCCGCGGCAAATAGCTTCGGCCATCGGGCTGCGGCAGGTGTTGCCCGTGCAAACGAACAAAATCATCATGCTCGAAAGCCGCTGCAGCGTGCGTTCGGGCACGACGCCTTGCCGCAGGATTTCGAATTTGCTGCCCTGCACTCGAATGACCGACGAAGGCTGGCCGAAGCGGCAGCGGCCGTCGTCCAGCACCAAATCGATTTCTTCGTCGAGGTTTTCGAGGACTTCCGCGGCGGTGATCGCTTCCGGCTTGCCGGCGCGATTCGCGCTGGTAAGCGTCAAAGGGCCGGCAAGCATGCGCATCACATCGAGGATGATTTGATGGCCCGGCACGCGGAGACCGATCGCGTTGGCGGGCGAAACGGCTTTACGGACCATTTCGGGCAGGCGGCGGACCAGGCTCTGGGGGTGCGAATCGTCCACCACCAGGGTAATCGGGCCGGGCCAGCAGCGCCGCGCCAATCGCTGCGCCAAGGGACAAAGGTCGGGGGCATAATCCAAGGCTTCTTCGGCGCTTTTGATCGCCAGGGTGAGCGGTTTGTCGCCGCCGGTGCGCGATTTCACCCTCACCACCCGGGAAACAGCCCGTTCGTCCAAGGCGCTGGCGGCCAATCCATAAACCGTTTCCGTGGGAAACACGACCAGTCCGCCTTCCGCCAGCACTTGAACCGCACGATGCACCACATCGCGCCAATCTTCCTCGTTCTGAATATCGATGACCAATGGCGGCATATAATTCGCAAGCGTTTTTTCGCAATTAAAGCAACACTATTCAGGTAAAGTATGCGGGGAGGGGCATGAAAAGCCGAGTTACTCTTTTGCCACTTATGGGGAATTATACCCTGGCAAGATTATCATTCTCCTCCAAGAAAATCTCCCGAACATTCTAATATACAAAGAGTTCGGGCAAATCGTCAACCCATTGCGGAGGGGGAACCCGGAAGGCGGCACAGTTTGGGCTATCTCGGGATACGCCATTGGACAACCGAGGAAATCTCTTCCATGAACGGCCGCGCAATGTTTCTAACCCACTATCCAAGGGGTGTGGCGGATTATTTTCCCGTAAAGGTAAAGATTTCATAGCGGAAATCGTTGAAGAATCCATAACCGCGGCCTGCTTTGACGGCCAGCCGGATATGAAGTTCCGATTTCCCGCTCGTGAATTCGGCCGGCAAGTCGTAATCCGAGTCGAACCATCGCAAATACGGATTCTGATCGGCGTGATACCAAGTGCCGGCAAATTGATCGTTCACGTAAACGTCGGCCGCTTGCCGCGAAAGGGCTTGATCGAGGCGGCGGCGCAGCGCACGCCGTGATTGTCGGGATCGATCGCCGCGGTGAAGGTAATTTCGCCGCCGTCGTGCGTTCGCCCGCGATCGCGAATGAGCGTACCCATCGCATTGCCTTCATAAGCGGCTTCCAATTCTGCGGTCGATTTCGATTGTGCCGCCCGATAGTTGTGCGATCGTTCGCTGGCGCCGTTGGCCACGTCGAGAAAATCGGTCTGCCGCAGAACGGGCCGCTTGCGGAGGTAGCAGAATCCGAGGCTCCGGTAATGCGAGACGATGTCGCTCATGCCGCCGTGTTGGATGCGGGCGTCGATTGATCCGTAGAACGGGATCGGAGCTTCCAGATGAAAGCGATAATAGCAGGCCGTCCCGGGTTGCTGCTTGATATCGCCGATGCAGCCGGCGAAAGGCATGTTGTAATTCGGATTGGGCCAGAGGCAGGCGAGGTAGTAGTCTTCGGTGCCCGTGCCGTTGATCTGCGGCATGCCCGTGCCATCGATGACAAAATGCTCGTCGCCTTCGCAATAATGGCTGCCGAGCATGGTCTGCACCACGCCCACGAACCGGCCGGTTCCGGCGGCGTCGAAGAACAGCCAATCGCGGGCCATTTCGGTGCGGCCGTCGCGGTAGAGGGCGCAGAAATAACCGGTCTCGTTCTCGGGGTAGTGTTGCGGGATGAGCGAAATAGAAGCGGAAATGGGACCGAACGCTTTCGCCGCCGAGGAAGGACGGCTGAGCAATGAAATGCGTGCTCTCCGCCAAAAAGGCATGCGGAAATAGCTTGTCAGGCGGATGCGGTTTTCCGGCAAGAGTTCCACTTTCGCCGGCAGCGCGCGAACCGCTTCGGGCCGGACGGCGGGGCCGAAAAACATGCCCAGCGGCGCGAGCACGTCGGGCCGCGGCGATTCGTCCCACTGCATCAAAAGCTCCACCTCCTGCAGAAATTCTGCGGAACTTTCACCTTCGATCACGAGGCGAGTGACCGTATTCGCCCGCTGGGCGTTAAAGAGATCCAGCCGCTCGCCGGGTTTTAATTCTTTTATCGTCGTGCGAATCACTTGCTCATCGGCTGGCGGATTCAACTCTTCACCCTGTTGCGCAAACGCCTTCAACAGATATTGCCGGTCTTCCTTGCCGGTAAACGTGGCGACGGGCGTGCCGTAAGGATACCGCTCGTAAAAGAAATGATGGAAACTGCAGGGCCCTTGGAAGGCGATCTTGAGCGACTTGGCGAAGGGGATCGGCGTGAAACAATTGCCGGCATACGCCTCCTCGATGTAATAGCCCAGCTTTTGGTACGAATTCAGGGGCGGGGGGAAAGCGGGATTTTTTCCGCGATAAAAATCGACCGACGGCATGGCATAACGCGGTTTTGTCTCCCCGTCGAAATAGAATTTTATGACTTGTCCGGCGGGAATGCAGGTCTGCCAAATGCTCCGCACGCAGCCCGGACCGGCGGCATCGAAAACCACCGCGTCGCCGTTTTCATCTTTATACAAAAACCATTCCGCGTCGCCGTTGGCTCCTTTTTTGTTGTGCGAGGAGAACTCGTGGACGCTCACGTTGCGGGGCAATCGGGGGAGTTGGTCCAAGGTCATCGGCGCACAAGGCTCATCGGCAAATGCTTGTGGCAGGCTCAACCAAGAAAACAAACCCGCGAGGAAGAACAACGTAACGAAGCGGCCGTCGGTTTTGAAATTCATGAATAGTTCCTTTAAAAATCCGCATTTCCGGGCGTTCGGGGGAAGGGAATCACGTCGCGGATGTTGGCCATGCCGGTGATGAACAAGAGCACGCGCTCGACGCCCAAGCCGAAGCCGGCGTGGGGCACGGTGCCGTAGCGGCGGAGATCGGTGTACCACCAGTAGTCGGCCGGATCGAGGTGCTGCTCGGCCATCCGCATTTCGAGCACGTCGAGCCGCTCTTCGCGCTGGCTGCCGCCGATGATCTCGCCCACCTTCGGCACCAGCACGTCCATCGCGCGGACCGTCTTTTCGTCGTCGTTCAGCCGCATGTAGAACGGTTTGATCGTTCTTGGGTAGTCATAAAGTATGACGGGACATTTGAAGTGTTTCTCGGTGAGGAAGCGTTCGTGCTCCGATTGCAGGTCGCTGCCCCAAGCGACCGGAAACTCGAACTTTTCGCCTGATTTTTCGAGGATCTCCATCGCTTCGGTGTAAGTGATGCGGAGGAAATCGCTGTCTAAAATGTGCTGGAGCGTATCGAGGACGGTCTTGTCGATCCGCTCGTTGAAAAACTGCATATCTTCCGGGCATTTTTCGAGCACGTCGCGGAAGATGCGTTTCAAAAGCCCCTGGGCGAGGTCCATGTTGTCGAAGATGTCGTTGAAGGCGGCTTCCGGCTCGACCATCCAGAATTCGGCGAGATGCCGCGGCGTGTTCGAGTTCTCGGCGCGGAACGTGGGGCCGAAGGTGTAGATTTTTCCCACGCCGCAGGCGTAGGTCTCGCCCTCGAGCTGCCCGCTGACGGTGAGATAAGCGGGCCGGTCGAAGAAATCGAGATGGAAATCGATTTTCGCGTCTTCCTGCGGGATCTTTTGCAGATCGAGCGTGGTGACTTGGAACATTGCGCCCGCGCCTTCACAATCGCTGGCGGTGATGATCGGCGTGTGCAGGTAGAGGAATCCTTCGTCCTGGAAATACTGATGGATCGAATTGCAGACGCAGTTCCTCACCCGGGCGATCGCGCCGAAAGTGTTCGTCCGCGGCCGCAGGTGGGCGATCGTGCGGAGAAACTCGAACGAATGGCCTTTCTTTTGCAGCGGGTAGGCTTCGGCGTCGGCGATGCCATAAATTAGGATACTTTTGGCGAGCACTTCGGTCGCCTGTCCCTTGCCTGGTGACGCCCGGACTTCGCCCTCGACGCGAACGCTCGAGCCGACGGTGAGTTTTTTCACTTCCGACTCATAGTTCGGCAGCGCCGCTTCGGCGATGACCTGAATGTTGCCAAAGCACGAACCGTCGTTCAGCTCGATGAAGCTGAACCCGCCTTTCGAGTCCCGCCGGGTGCGGACCCAACCTTGAATGACGGCATTTTGACCGATTGATTCGGCTTTCCGAGCCTTGGCGATGGAGAGTTTCGAGAGCATTTTTCTTAATTCGTTTTTTAAAGTGCTGGTTTTTTTGACAAAATGGGGGGAATTTTCAGTTGGCTATTATAACAAGGGAAGCATTGTGGAAACCAGACGTACGAAGTCCTTTGCGTTCAACGCCCTGCGGCATATCGCTCGGCAATGTGCAACACCGACATCGAATCGATGCAGACGCCCCGCTACAATCCACAAAAAGATGAAAGATCCCCAATTTTCATAGGGGAATTTGGATTGTCGATCAAGGGACATTGCCACTATCGCCGAATACCTAAACAAGGGGGCGTGGTGGGTCCATTGGCAATCGTTGCGAATGTTCGTCCGTTCCGCGGCAGAAGGAGCGCGTCATGAGCCAGATTCAATGCAGCACTCAGAGTGCGTCTTCACTGTGGAACAGTCAGGTCTTTAAGTCACCCTCCCAATCAGCGCAGGTCACTAATACTCAGACAATTCTGTCATCCAAGAGCCAAAACGTATTGCTGAGCATTTCCACCAAAGACGGGGATACCGTAAATATCTCCCTGGCTGCCAACTCCCAGGCGGCTTACCTCGACAGTCTCAAGTCCGAACCGGGCAAGGCCGCGGTATCCACGACGCTTGCCGCGGCTTCCCAACAGGACTTCACCATAACCGTGCAAGGCGACCTCAGTGCGGAGGAGGCCACGGATATCGGCCAGGTCTTGACCACGATCGACCGGATGTTGGGCAGTTTCGTTAATGGCCGTCTCGAACCGATGGCGGCCCAAGCCCAGAAGCTGACCCAACTCGATACGATCGACGGCGTGTCCCTGCAGATGAATTACTCCCAGGCGGTATCGATCACCCAGCAGACCATAGTCCAGGCCGGCTCCGATCCTCTCGGCGTCACCTACGACCGCCAAGGCAACTTGGTTGGAGCTTCTCCGTCGGTCTCGCCCGCGCAGTCCGCAACTACGCAACTGCAGAGTCAGGCCGCCGCCGCAGCCGACGATTTGACTGCAACCATGGCCCGGCAACTGGCCCGGGTGCGAGAATTCACCGAGCATCCCTTCGGCGCTATTAAACAGCTATTCGACAAGTACAGCCAACAGATGCAAGAGTCGAATCCGGACGACACCTTCGGGCCGGCCCTGCTCGGCCGCATGCACAAAAAACTTCTGTCCAAGATGCGGCACAGGCAAACGGATTCAAAATCCGCCGGCAGAGGCCGCGACCGGCCATGCCCGACGCACGCGGCTTGAAATGCCCGGCCAATTGGTGGCGGTTATAGGTGACAAACTTTGCAATCTGTTCGGCAAGCGTTTTGCTGATGTCAGTGGAATACGCCATGATGCGATATTTCCCTCCATTTCATTTCAAGACTTCCAACAACCGGTTCTTGAACGCATTAAAGCTTGGCATGTCGATGCGTGAATGGTCAATTTTTCTTTTCATGACCAATTCGGACAGCATCTCGCTAGTCGGTTCTTGGCCAAGAATATTATTAAGTTTCTTTTTCAAGCTATTAGGAGAACGGCGGCTCCCCGAGCCATGTTCCAGTTCTTTACAGTTCTGGTAAGGATTCTGTTTCAATGCACACAGAAGCCACGCTTCCGAGATGGGCTTGGGGATCATGGGTACGCCTTTGTCAAAACCTTCTTCGGCGAAGCCATCCAGTATCGCTTTCCATTGATCATCCCAGTCCGTGCGTTCGCGACGCTTGCTCGATTGATACGTCTCGTCGCGGAACAACACCGCAACGACTTCGTCGGATGCGAATCGCTTTTCCGAGCGATCCTGGCCAACACTCGTGCATTATTGAAATAGTAATGAATTTCCCTGCCCTGTTTTTTGCCGGGGAGGCGGAATTCCCCCATTGCTTTCAATCGTTCTTCCTCGCGACTGAGAGAACGCTTTGATACCAGACCGCATCGTTCAGCTTCGGCAGGCGAGTACTGGTGTTGTTCCTCCACGATCTGATCGACGAATATCGCCATTGGGCCGGGAAGGAATTCATCGCCTTCACAAATATCCGCCGTTCCAATGCCGACGCCCATATCGGTCGGTCCTTCGCCGCTGAGCAGGAAATACATTTCACTCGACCTCCCCAACGATTTCGATGATTTCATCGGCCAGATCGGGGAGGGCCGTA
This sequence comes from Pirellulales bacterium, assembly GCA_963713065.1. Lineage (GTDB taxonomy): Bacteria > Planctomycetota > Planctomycetia > Pirellulales > Thermoguttaceae > JADLEL01. Next base: position 248,064 of record CAVQKP010000007.1, read on the forward strand.
TCCGCATAGACTTCGCCCGGCCCCATGACTTTCAATTTCTTGGCCATTGGCGGAATCGCAAAGAAAGGAATGGATTTCGTGTGTCCTTGGGGTGTTTTGTATAAATAAACGACGCTTTTTTTAGCCACCTCATCTTCGAGGTAGTTCAAAATCAAGGGGCTATGCGTGGTAACCAGCACTTGCTTTTTTGCATGGACGAGATTGTCGATGACGAATTCGACCAATTCCGGATTGATGCCGTTTTCGATCTCGTCGAAAAGCGCAAACCGATTCCCAGACTGAAGTTCCGCGAAAATCGCCATGAGTCGAAGCATACCGTCATTGACGTGCCGCGCTTCGGTGGTCATTGACGGCGTCAATCCGGATTCCGATCCCCTGTAGCTTTCATTGATTTCGACTTGTTTCCAACCCGATCGAAGTGCTTTGGCATGCAGTCCTCGGAGCTGCGGATAAGCCTTTCGCAGTGCAGAAAGTAGTTCGAGTCTATTTCGATCGCTCATTTCGTGCAAAAACGCCGAAAAATTTTGCCCGCCAATTCCAATCGATCCCGAGGATTCTCGCGTGCGCTGCCGTAAATGTTCGGGATCGAGAAGTTCGAGAGATTTCACTTCTTGAAAGAATGTCTTGCATTTTCGGAGCGAGGGGAGAAGCAATTCCTCTTTCAACGCCGACAAAATTGACCCTTCATAGCCTAAAGCGATTTCATATATCTTTTCTTTATTGTTCTTTAGATCGTATTCGGAGATTTCAAGCTTTTCGGAGATTTTGACCTTGTCTTTCGTCATTTCGAGCAGGGAATCCAGAAGATCGATGCGCTCTCTAATACAACGGTTATTCTTGGGACTGTACGTTGCCTCCCAGCGTCCCGCGTATTCGCCATTATCGTTCAGGAATCGCACGCAAAATTCAACATTCACTTTCTTCGTCAGTTTTGACTTGAGATCGAGCGGTTTCCATTTTCTCTGGGTTAACCAGCCCTTCATATCACCCCGGACCAATTGCGACAAAAAGTCGATGAACTGAAGTACCGTGGATTTGCCGCAACCGTTTAATCCGATCAGGCATGTGAATTTCTCCAAATCCAACTCGAAATCGACCAGCGATTTGAAGTTTTCTACCTTAATTGATTGAATTCGCATGATTCCACCATTGATTGTTCGAATAGAAAGGAATTCAATCCCCCTGTGCCGCCAGCCATCTTTCTGCGTCGAGGGCGGCCATGCAGCCGGAACCGGCGGCGGTGACGGCTTGGCGGTAGTAGTCGTCGCCTATGTCGCCGGCGGCGAAGACGCCTTCCACGCTGGTGTAGGTTCGCGCCGGGTTGGGCCATTTGACGTACTTTTTGTCGGTTAATTCAAGTTTGCCTTTGAGGAAGGCCGTGTTCGGCGTGTGGCCGATGGCCAGGAAGACGCCGGTGGCTTCGACGGTCATGTCCGGTTCGCCGACGGTGCTTGCCAGCCGAGCGCCGGTGACGCCATTCTTGTCGTCGCCCAACACTTCGGCCAGGGTGCGGTTCCAGAGTATTTTGATTTTCGGATTGTTTTTGGCGCGATCGGCCATGATTTTCGATGCGCGGAGTTGGTCGCGGCGGTGGACCATATAGACGATGCTGCCGAATTTCGAGAGATAGTCGGCTTCTTCGACGGCCGAATCGCCGCCGCCGACAACCACCAGCGGTTTTTGGCGGAAGCGCGGCAAGCGCCGTCGCAGACGGCGCAGGCGGAGACGCCGCGGTTCTTGAATTTCTCCTCGGAAGGCAGCCCAAGGTAGTTCGCCCGAGCGCCGGTGGCGACGATGACGGCGAGGCTTTCGTAGGTGTTGCCGTCGGAGGCGGCGAGTTGAAACGGATGAACATCGAAGTTCACCTCGTTAACATCCTCGGTGATGATCCGCGTGCCGAAATTCTTGGCCTGTTGCCGCATGAGTTCCATAAGTTCCGGCCCGGAAACGCCTTCTTTCTTGTGCGGGGCCATCGTCTGTCGAGTCTCGGGAGCGATGGAGCTATCGAGGTAGGCGTTCATATCGCCGCAAGGGAAGCCGGGATAGTTTTCGACCTCGGTGGTGAGGTTGAGTTGGCCCAGGGGGAGCGTGCCTGCCAAGCGGTTTTCTTCGGAAATCGCCCCTTCGAGGACGAGGGGATTCAAATTTGCTGCGCGGCGTAGATAGCTGCGGTCCAGGCTGCCGGGCCGCTGCCGATAATGATGACTTTTTCGGGCATTGTGGCACTCCGAGTAAGGACTGTCGATAGTGAATATTGGAATGACCAATATGCAATTTGCAATCATAAAAGCCCATTATAGACCCCCCGGCGGCTGCGTCCATGCCCGCGGTTGCTTAATGGCTTGTGATCCGATATGGTAAAGGGTAAGAGGAGTCTGTTTCATGTTGGAGAATGCCGCACTTATTACGCTATTCTCGTTTTTGGCGTTAATTGCCGCTTATTTCAGCTATGGCCGATTTTTGGGACGGAGGATTTTTCGGCTGGATGCGCGACGCCCAACGCCGTCGCATACGCAGGAGGATGGGGTAGATTATGTTCCGACGCGGATACCCATCCTTTTTGGTCATCATTTTGCCTCGATTGCCGGGCTGGGGCCGATTTTAGGGCCGGCGATCGCGGTTATTTGGGGTTGGGTCCCGGCGGTGCTATGGGTGGTTGTGGGAAGCATTTTTCTGGGAGCAGTGCATGATCTGGGGGCCTTGAAGCTGAGTCTATGCTACAAGGGGCGGTCGATCGGTGACACTTGCCAGCATCTGATGGGATTTCGCGCCAGATTGCTGGCTCTTTTCATCATTTTTTTCATGATGTCGCTGGCGATGGGCGCCTTTTGCAACGCGATTGCAGATTTGTTCGTCAACTACAATCCGGACGCGATCATTCCCTCGGTCGGGCTGATGGTGGTGGCCGTGGTTTTCGGGCTTTCGGTTTATCGATTCCACGTGCCGCTGGTTCTTGCCACCGTGGTGGCATTGGCGGTGTTCGGCGGCCTGATCTTGCTGGGGGTGGAAAATCCGGTGCTGTCCTACGAATGGTTTTCCTCGCCGGAAACCCGCTCTGCCCTGGAGGCGGCCAAGGCGGCTTCGCCGACCGAAGGCCGGCCGCGATTCGAGCTTCCCTACGGCGCGGTTCAAGCGGCGCATTATTTGGATGCGGCGGGCGACCAACAGGCCGCCCGGGACATCGGATCGGTGACGGTATCGGGGAGCGCGGTCTGGAAGGCGAATTACGCCTGGATCGGCGTGCTATTGTTTTACGGTTTTCTGGCTTCCGTGTTGCCGGTGTGGCTGCTTTTGCAGCCTCGCGATTACATCAACAGCTTTCAGTTGTATTTCGCCTTGGGGGCGATGTTTCTGGGGTTGGTGATTGCCGGCTTCACCGGCTCGCCGGAGAATCATATCGACGCGCCGATGCTGCGAACGGAAGTGCCCGGCGCGCCGAACGTCTTCCCGTTTTTGTTCGTGACGATCGCTTGCGGAGCGGTGAGCGGTTTTCATTCGCTGGTTTCGAGCGGGACGACGGTGAAGCAGCTCAATCGGGAAACCGATGCGTTGCCGATCGGCTACGGGGCGATGCTGGTGGAAGGGGCGTTGGCGATTTTGGTCATCATGGCGTGCGTATCCGGCTTGGGGGCCGAGAATTGGAAGGGAGGCGGGGCCTACGCCACGTGGGCGAGCATCGGCGGCGGCGGATTGGCGGTCCAATTGAATGCGATGTTCCGCGGCGGAGCCAATTTCCTCGGCCATCTGGGCATTCCCCATGCGCAAGGGCGAACATTTTTGGCCGTGACCGTCGTGGCTTTCGCGCTGACGACCCTCGATTCGGCCACACGGTTGCTGCGGTTCAACGTGGAAGAGATTGGACGCTCCTTGCGGACTCAATTTCATCGCCAATCGCTATCTCGCTTCGCTGATCGCCGTCATGGGCATCGCCTTCTTCGCCTTGGTTCCCGCCGGCAAGACCCTCTGGACGCTTTTCGGCAGCACCAACCAACTCTTGGCAGGCTTGACCCTCTTGACGGTTAGCGTGTTTCTTTTCAAACTTGGACGATCGATGATTTACACCCTTGTGCCGATGATCATCATGCTAACCATGTCGATTTGGGCCATCATCGCGAGTCTGGCGGATTTTTGGGTAGGCGAGAAATGGCCGCTGTTTTCGGTGTCGATCGTGGTGCTGCTGATGGCGGTATGGCTGATCGTGGAAGCGTTGATCTCGTTCGCCCGCGGCCGGGGAGGCGTGGAAGAGCCGCCGATACTTCAAGAATCACCTGCCGAGCAATATTCGGAAAAAATTCCCGCGATACTCTAGCGCTTAGACCCCGATCCCATGAGTTGGAAACACATTTTTGCGCGAAAAGACTTGGAAATGCTGCTGGCCGAGATGGCCGGCGAGCACCGCTTGCACCGGGTGCTGGGACCGATTTCGCTGACGGCGCTGGGCATCGGCTGCATCATCGGGGCGGGGATCTTCGTGCTCACCGGCGTCGCGGCGGCCAACTACGCCGGCCCTTCGATCATCGTCTCCTTCGGCGTGGCCGGCGTGGGGTGTGCCTTCGCCGCGCTGTGCTATGCCGAATTCGCCGCCATGGCCCCCGTCGCGGGCAGCGTTTACACCTATGCCTACACCACGCTCGGCGAAATTTTCGCCTGGATCATCGGCTGGGACCTGATCCTCGAATACTCGATGGGCTGCGCCACTGTGGCGTCGGCGTGGGCGCATTACCTGAATAAACTGCTGGCCGCGCTTTTCGGCGACGGCTGGACGCTGCCGAACGTCATTTGCTACGATCCTTTCACCGATATCGAAGGCACGACGGCGCACGCCTGGTTCAATTTGCCGGCGGTGCTGATCATGATCGCCGTGACGTGCGTGCTGGTGATCGGCATCCGCGAAAGCGCGCACGAATGCCGCCTTGGTGATGATCAAAATAACGGTGGTGTTTTTCGTGATCATCGCCGGCTGGTCTTACACGAAACCGGAAAACTGGCATTCCATCCCCGTCACCGACCGCGTTCTGCCGCAAGAGCGCGTGATTCCCGACCTGGTCAAGAACCATTTCAAGGCGGTAGCGCCGGGGCTGGAAAAAGAAAAAACGTCACTCCGCCTGCAGAAACAACTGGCCGCCGCGTATCGCTGGGAGTGGCTGCAAAACGAGACCAGGCGGCTGCAAGCCTCGGGGAACATGAGCGAATCGCGGGCCGCGGAGATCATCGCCGACACCAGGCGGAAAATCGAACCGGATCTTCCCGCCACCGCGGCCGAGCACAAGACCGTCGATGAACTGTTGCCGCAGCTTCGCCGGGAAGGGGAGAACGAGGCCCTTTCGCATTGGGGGCTGTTGGGAGAGATGGGGTTGAACCGCTGGCTGGCGCCGATCGACGACGCCACGCGCTCGCCGTTTGCGCCCTACGGATTTTCGGGAATCATGCTGGGGGCTTCGATCGTCTTTTTCGCGTTCATCGGCTTCGACTCGATCTCCACGCACGCCGAGGAAGCGAAGAAACCGCAGCGTGACGTGCCGATCGGGATCATCACTTCCCTGGTGCTCTGCACGATTCTGTACATCGTCGTGGCGGCGGTGATAACCGGCATGGTGCCTTATCCGAAAATCGACATCAACGCGCCCATCGCGGCGGCCTTCACCGATCGCGCCGCGGTGGATAAAAGCGCGACCCTGCGCATCTCCGGGGGAGTGATCGCCGCCGGCGGATTGGCCGGAATGACGAGCGTGCTGCTGGTGCTGTTTCTCAGCCAGGCGCGGGTCTTCATGGCCATGGCGCGCGACGGACTGCTGCCGCGGGTTTTCGGCACGGTGCATCCGAAATTTCGCACGCCGCACATCGCCACGATGCTGACGGGCACGGTGATCTGCCTGGTCTCGGCCCTGACGCCCATCGAAGATCTGGCGAAGATGGTGAATATCGGCACGCTGATGGCGTTCGTGATGGTTTGCGCGTCGGTTATGATCCTTCGCATCCGGCAGCCCGACGTCAAACGGCCGTTCCGCTGCCCCTGGCTCTTTGCCGTGGCGCCCGCGGGCATGATCGTGAATTTGTCGCTGATGCTTTTTTGCCGCTCAGCACATGGTGGCGATTGCTGATTTGGCTGGTCATCGGCATGGTGATTTACTTCACCTATAGCCATCGCCACAGCTTGTTGACGCGGCATCTGTTGCACGAGATTCAAACGCCGCTTTCCGACGAACAGGCGTAGCTGGGGATTATCCCCCAGGAAATCGTCGATTTAGAAACCCTTCCGGCGAGTTAGAAGCTCAAACTCGATAATCCCGGATAATCGAGGGGCGAAATCATTTCTTCCAATTGGAAGCCGAGTTGATGGAAGCCGCCGCCCAAGGGGCTGATGTGTTTGGCCTTCGAGCGCACGAAGTACATGTCGCCCTCGAAGCGGAAAACGAGGATCGCGTCGCCCACCGTACGGGGCGAATCGACCATCACGCTCACGCTGGTGGAGGCGAAATCCTTGGTCACGGCGTGGAAAGCCTTGGTAATCTCCGCCTTCTTCTTTTCCAGCGGAATGACCAGCACGACGACCGTCAGGTTGACACGCGTATCGTTGCGCGGACCATCTTGCAGATGGAGAATATCCGGGCAATTATTGTTGACCAATTTCAGCACGAAATTGCTTATCGCCAACTTTCTGTTCCGCGTAAAGATCATGGGTGAGGCTCACGGGATAGGGTGACAATCGAGCGGTTGAACGACGTAAAAATCCGAAATCTCCATTTCCAAGCGGATGAATTCCGTATATTTTGATGGAATGCAAAATCGGCTCTGTCAGCGATTTTGCCGGCCCGCCTTGCATGGATCACCCGGCCGACGATCGGCCGAAAGTGTTCCCATCAACAATATTTACCTTGCAAATATCCCCCCCACACGGATTTTAGGCGGTTTTTTTAACCCCCGGCATAGAGGGAGAACGGTTATATGGGGAATAAGGGGAAACCGGCCCCAAGCCCCCGTTGACGCGGTTTTTGGCATGGTATAATCTTCGCAGCTTCAACAACCGCAAACCGAGAACCAATCAATATGACATCGCGCGAGTTGGTCATCAATACGCTCAATCACGAAGCGGCCCCCCGGTCTCCGCGGGATTTATGGATTTCTCCCGGCATGGAGAGCACTCATGCCGATGCGATCGAGGAAATCGGGATTCGCTTTCCGATCGATATCGTGCCGCCCGAGGTCGGAACGCCGCAAGGCAGGCGGCCGCAAGGCAAATCCCACAAAGCAGGGGTATTTACGGATGCTTGGGGGTGCGGCTGGCAAATTGCCGCGAAGGGAACGCTGCCGGTTTTGAGTTTTTCGCCCCTGGCCGAGCCGGGCAATGCCGCCGACTATCACCCGCCGCTGGAGTTGCTCGAAGCCGGCCGTTTTGCGAAGGTTAATCGAAGTTGCGAAGAAACGAATCGGTTCGTGCTTGCCGCGAGTGATACGCGGCCCTTCGACCGGTTGCGGTATCTTCGCGGCGAATCCGCGCTCGTGGAGCTTGCCCGCGGCACGAAAGAAATCCGCGCACTGCTTGCCATGCTGCACGATTTCTCCTGCAAAGAGCTGGAAATCTGGGCGAACACCGAAGTGGACGGAGTGGTGTTTCGCGACGACTTGGGCGGCGACGATTCGCTTCTGATCGCACCCGAAATGTGGCGGGAAATCTTCAAGCCGCTGTATCGCGATTACTGCAAAATCCTGCATGCCAGGGACAAGTTCGTGTTCTTTGGTTCGCAGGGCAATATCATCGATATTTTCGGCGATCTGATCAAAATCGGCGTCGATGCCGTCCATTCGCAGGTTTTGAAGATGGACGTGGAGAAACTCGCCAAAAGGTATCGCGGGCGGGTGACGTTTTGGGGCGAGTTCGATCTGAATGCCCTGGGCGCGCCGGATGCATGCAAGGTCAGAGAGGGACTGTTGAAAATCCGCCGCGCCCTGGATTACGGTCGCGGCGGCGTCATCGTCCAATGCCGCTGGACGCCGGACATCAGTTTGCAGACCATCGCCGCCCTCTTCGAACAATGGCTCACGCCGCTGTCGATGCGGGAATGACAAATCACAAGGCGCGTGCGAGCATGCATGGGATTGCCGGCAAAACCAGAGTGGTGCGTGTGAATACGCACCCTATAGATAGGAATCACCGTGCCCCAAAATCCTGCCACCATCGGGCCTTACCGTTGCGGACGCGGCCAGCCGCTTTTGATTATCGCCGGGCCGTGCGTATTGGAAGACGCCTTTTCGGCCATCGCGATCGGCAAACGGCTCAAGGAAATCGCCGGCGAACTCGCGCTGGCGATCGTCTTCAAAGCTTCGTTCGACAAAGCCAACCGCACGAGCGTGAGTTCCTATCGCGGGCCGGGCCTGGAAAAGGGGCTGGAAATTCTCGCCGAGGTGAAGCAAGCGACCGGACTGCCCGTCACCACCGACATCCACGAAACGCATCAGGCCGAGGCGGCGGGGAAAGTTTGCGATGTGATCCAAATTCCCGCCTTTCTCGCCCGGCAAACCGATTTGCTCACGGCCGCGGCGGCGACAGGCAGGGCGGTGCATGTGAAAAAAGGGCAGTTTCTCGCCCCTTGGGACATGAAACACGTCGTCGGCAAACTCGAAGCCGGCGGATGCCGTAATATAATATTAGGCGAACGGGGGACGTTCTTCGGTTACGGCCGATTGGTTACCGACATGCGCGCCATTCCCCAAATGCAGTCGCTCGGCGTGCCGGTGGTCTTCGACGCCACACACAGCGTGCAAGAGCCGGGCGGATTGGGCGCCGCGACCGGCGGAAATCGAGCAATGGTCGAACCGCTCGCCCGTGCGGCGGTTGCCCTGGGCGTGGATGCCCTTTTTTTCGAGGTCCATCCGGATCCCGATCGATCGCCCAGCGACGGTCCGAACATCGTCCCCCTCGGCGATTTTCCCGGCCTGCTTCGGCGGCTTTTGAAGATTCGTTCCACGGTGGAGAATTTAACGTGAAAAAATACGTCATTTTGTGCGTGATGCTTTTCATCTTGTCGCTAGTCGGTTGTGATGGAGGATCGCCGTCATCCAAGGGACCGCAGTCCGGCGGAGCGTCGCCCAAGCAGGGCAGCGGCAGGTTAAACAACGACCTGTTCAACTACACCATCGCCAGCCTGAACCATTTGGAGCAATCGCAAAGCTATTCCGTCCAAGAGGAAATCAGGCATCAAATGTATTCGCTGCGTCAATCCGCGGCGACGCCCGCCTCGAATCCTTCCGCGTCCACCTTGTTGTCGGCGTGGCCCGAATCCGATTCCATGCGGCAAATCGTCGATCGATTGAATAAATGGATTCGCGTGCAGAAGCCGCCGGAGTGGCGGTTGGATCCGCTGCTTGCCGAGCTTCCCGAAGCGCTGCGGAATTTGCCGATCGTGGCCGGGCTGGATAAGATGAGCATCGGCCCTTTCGACGGTTATTATTTGCAGCAGGCAGTCTATCTGCGCGCCGTTTCGCTTTCGGCGCGCGGCAAATCGATTGACGACCGGCTGCGCGCGAGCCAACTGTTCGATTGGATGGTTCGCAACATCCAATTGGAAGCAGATACACCGGAACATATTCCGCGATTCCCATGGGAAACGCTGTTCTTCGGCCAGGGGACGGCGTGGGAACGGGCCTGGGTATTCGTTTTGCTCGCCCGACAAGAAGGGCTGGATGCGGCAATCTTGGCGATCGACCAGAAAAGCGACGACGCCAAGAATAGCGCGGATCCCAAAAGCGGTGAAAACGCCAAGAGCAACAATGACTCGAAAAGCGGCGAAACTTCGAAGAGCGGCGAAACTTCGAAGAAGGGCGAAACATTGAAAAAGGGCGAAACATTAAAGAAGGGCGAAACATTAAAGAGCGGCGAAACCTCCCCTCTCCTCTCGGGAGAGGGGCCGGGGGTGAGGGCTTGGTGCGTGGCCGTGCGAATCGAAGGCAAAGCCTATCTGTACGATCCCGTTTATGGACTGCCGATTCCGGGTCCCGCGGGATTGCGGAAAGACGACCAGGGCCGGCTCGACGTGGTTCCCGCCACGTTGGATCAGCTTTCGGCCGATCCGTCGCTACTGGCCCGAATGAATGCCGACGCGGAACATCCCTATCCGATCACGCCCGCCGACTTGAAGAACGTGACGGTGTTGGTGGAAGCTTCGCCGACGGCGCTTTCGCGGCGGATGAAGGCCGTCGAATCGCACTTGCAGGGAAAGCAAAAGATGGCCTTGACGGCTTCTGGCGTGGAACAGGCCGACCGCTGGAAAACGACGCCGGGCGTGACGGGCGTCAAGCTTTGGCGGATGCCCTACGAGACCCTCCGGCGGCGATCCGAATTGAAACCGCTCGAGATCGCCAAGTTGCTGGCAAGCTTCCTGCCTTTTTATGCGATGCCCGCCGAGCTTTTGCATGCCCAAGAGGTCGTGCAAGACGCGGGCAAGACGCCCAAAGACATGCAGGACATCTACAAAGGGACTGCCGCGGAGGACGGGGGCAATTCGCGCTCGAAAACCCCCGATACTTTGCAGGATACGGATTCGATGAAATTGCAGCGCCAACTCAAAGCGATCACCCGTTTCAGCGCCACGTTCACCGCGCCGCTCTACAAGGGCCGCGTGCTGCAACTCAAAGGGCAGGTCAGCGGCGACGCCGGCGAAAAGAGCGCCATGAACTTTTATCAAATGTCGCGCCCCTCGCACGCGGAATTGCGATTCATCCAGGAAAAACTCTTCGACCAAATCGCGAGCGCTTATCTGGCGGACAATAAAAAATTAAGCGATGAGGATAAGGAGAAGCTCGTTCGCGAAATCGTCGAAGCCATTATGACCGGGAAAACCTTGCGAAATGCCGAAAGCCAGCGGCTCGTCCTGGCGATCCGGGAAAACGACGCTCCTTTCGTTGACGAGCAAACGACGCTCATCCTGCTGGGCAAAATGGACGCCAGCTATTGGCTTGGCCTGGTGACCTATGAGCGGGGGAAATATCAGTCGGCGTTCGATTATTTCGGCAAGTACACTTTGAACGCCTGGCCCGGCGGCCCCTGCCCCTGGACGACGGGGGCGATTTACAATCTCGGCCGCACGCTCGAAGCCGAAGGCAAAATCGACCAGGCCGTCAAGCTCTATCGCTCGTACACCGAGGCCCCCGACGCCGCCGGCCGATTGCTGCGGGGGAAATGGCTGCATGAAGTAAACGAAGAGAAGGCGCAAGCCGAGAAAGCCGAGCCGGCGAAGGCCGAAGAAATGAAAACGGAGGAAACAGGACCGAGCGAAAAATGAATTTACGACGCTTTCGTTTTCTTCGTCTTCATTAAAAAGAGCGGCACAAGGCAGAGCAGCCCGCAGCAGCAGTCGAGGATCAGCATGAGGGGATAGCTGATCGATACTTCCGCATAACCTTGCAGGATCGCATAATAGGACCGCCCGAAGTTGATCAGCGCCATGTAGGCGGTGAATTGCGTGGCGGCGACCAGGGGCGACGTGACGTCCATGAAGATCGCCGCCTGCACGCTGTAGCCGATGCCTTGCAAGGCGGAATAAATCAGCATCGCGATCCAATACGCAAGGATCAAACGATTCAAATCTTCGGGAAGGAGGTGCTTCGCGTCGCCGGGAGCCGCGATTCCCTGCCGCCATAAAACGAACGCCAGATAGAGCGTGGGAATCGCCACGCCGAGGATCGAGATCACCATCAGCCGCCGCCGGCCGAAACGATCGGAGAGCACGCCGCCAAGGATGCAAAAGACGGCGCTCGCCAAAGGCGCGACGGCCGAGAGCAAGGCATAATTATCGTTCGACATCCGCAGTTCCTGCTTGGCGAACGTGGTCGCGAAAGCCAGGCTCAAGACGAAGGCGCCGGGCGGGAGCAGGGCGAAAAAGATGCCGAACACCGCCTGCCGTGTTGAAAGCATCGCCCGGCAGGCGTCGCGAAGATAGACGTGGACTTCGCGTGTCAGCGGCTTCCAAAATCCTTCCTTGGGCCGCATTTCTTTTTCGGGCAAGGGCTTTTCGCGGATGTTCAGCGTGATGGTCGCGGCAATCGCCAGGATCGCGACGGCCACGAGCAGGTAGTTGCCGAAAAAGCCGATCCGGTCGATCAGGAAAATCGCGCCCGATCCGCCCAGGGCCGAGCCCGCATAAGCCCCCGCCGACATCAGGCCGTTCGCCATGCCCCGCTCTTCCTCCGGCACGCAGTCGCAGGCCAACGCGCCCATCGCCACCCCTTGCGTGGCCGCGAAAATGTTGTGGATGAAAATCACCGCGATGAAGATGCGGAGGTGCAGGCAAAAATCCACTTGCGAGGCGATCAACAGCGTAAACGCCATGGCAATCTGCGTGAAAAACAGCCAGGTTCGCCGGCGGCCCAAACGGCGGCTGTAGCACAGATCGACCGCCGGCCCGAACATCCACTTGATTGCCCAGGGCCACGTCAAGGAACTGAAATACCAGCCGATGACCTGCTTCGAGAGTCCCTGCGCGCTCATCTCGTTGACGATCGCGAGGCTGGCGAAGCCGTAAGGAATTCCCTTGCACGCGTAAAGAGAAAAAAGGGCCGTCATCCGGCCGAGACGCGTGCGGAGCAGGTTGGGATAGTTCAAGGGGATATCCGTTGGTCGCTGGGAGTCGGCCGGTGATCGTGGGCCTGTTTCTCGCCGGCTTCCAGCCGCGCGGAAAATTGCAGCACGACGGCGGCGGGCGTTTCGGGGGGAGCGTGAAGCTTCAAATCCAATCGAGCGCCGTAAGGCAAGACTTGCGCGGTCTTGATGCGCGTCTCCGGTCCGTCGATCTGCTCGACGCTCAACTCCGGCGTACGGGCGAACGGCGGGCAAAACGCGAGGTGCGCGCTGAGCGTGCGCTGCCCGGCCGCGAAGGCGATCCGCAACCAGCCGGCAAGCTCTTCCGTCCCGTCGGCGTCGGTGCCGCGCGTCAGTTGCTGAGTCACGCCTTCCGGCGGAATCGCTGCGGTGGAATCGAAAGCGCGCTCCACGATTTTGGGAGCGCGAGTCTCCTGCCGAGCCGGGAAACTCGTCTTAATATCCGGAGGACTCCGCGGCTCGGCGGGAGCCTCGCTCGCCCGGAAGGCGGCGGGATCATCCGCGCGTTTGACGACGCGAAACAAGCGCGTCCGCCACGCCCAGCCTTCTTCGACGAGCAAGATCAGCCAGAACAAGCTCAATCCCGCGGCGGGCGTGCCCGGCAGGGACAACGCCGCCGCAACGGCGAACAGCGCGAGAGAAAGGGCAATCTCCGCGATCAGCGCGTTGTTCTTTTTTGCGGAAGAGAGCCGTCCGGCCCAATGGGCGATCCAAGCGGCGCCCGCCAACAAAACGCCCGCGGCGGCTATGCCCGCCGCCGGCAACGGCGCGTGGATTGCATGCGCCGCGCGCCGCCATATCAAGAGAACCGAGAGCGCGAACAACGCCGCCGCCGCCGCGCCGGCCAACCAAGAGAGCCGTTCGCCGACGAATCGCCGCGCATGGTCGCCGGACATCGCAGGTTCCCAGTTCAGCGATGGTTGCATGGGCATGGCATACCATTTCATCCTTTCGCGGCCGCGGCCAATTCGGCGGCGCGATGGGTGCTTTCCCAGGTGAATTCCGGCTCGTTGCGGCCGAAATGACCGCCGGAGGCCGTCTTCCGATAGATCGGCCGGCGGAGATCGAGATACTTGATGATGCCGCTGGGCGTGAGCGGGAAAAGTTTGCGGACAATCTCGCAAAGCTTCTGATCGCTGATCTTCCCGGTGCCTTCGGAATCGACCAGCACGCTGACGGGATCGGAGACGCCGATGGCATAGGCGAACTGCACTTCGCAACGGTCGGCCAAACCGGCGGCGACGATGTTTTTCGCCACGTGCCGGGCCATATAGGCCGCCGAGCGATCGACCTTGGTGGGGTCCTTGCCCGAAAAGGCCCCGCCGCCGTGCCGCGCCCAGCCGCCGTAGGTATCGACGATGATCTTCCGCCCGGTCAAACCGCAGTCGCCGTGCGGGCCGCCGACTTCGAATCGGCCCGTCGGATTGATGTGATAAGTAATCTCGCCGTTGACCAATTGTTTGGGCAGAAGAGGCTTGACGATTTTTTCAATCACGAACTGGCGGATTTCCTGATGCGTTGCCTCGGGAGCATGCTGCGTGGAAACCACGATGGTGTCGATCCGCAGCGGCTTGTTGTTCTCGTACTCGACGGTCACCTGGCTCTTGCTGTCCGGCCTGAGCCAGGCGACTTCTTTGTTGTTCCGTGCGGCAGTCAGCCGGTTGAGAATCTGATGCGCGAGTTGAATCGGCAGCGGCATCAGTTCGGGCGTATCGTTGCAGGCGTAGCCGAACATGAGCCCCTGATCGCCCGCGCCGATTTCCTTCCCCTTGGCGGCGTCTTCGTTGACTCCCTGGGCGATATCCGGGCTTTGGCGGTCGATCGAGAACATGATCGCGCAAGTGTCGGCGCAAATGCCCATCCGGTCGTCGATGTAACCCACGTCGCGGATCGCGTTGCGAACGACTTCTTGATAGTCGATGACGGCGTTGGTGGTGATTTCGCCGGCGACAATGGCAATGCCCGTGGTGACCAGCGTTTCACACGCCACGCGGCTGAGCGGATCCTTGGCGAGCAGGGCGTCGAGGATGCCATCGGAGATTTGGTCGGCTAGTTTGTCGGGATGGCCCATGCTGACTGCTTCGCTGGTGAATAAGAATTTACCTTCGGGCACGGAAATTTCTCCTTCGCTGGAAAAATGGCATTTTGCAGGGAATTTTTGATGAATCGATGGATTATAAACCATGCCGGGGGAAATCAGCAACGGGTAAATGGACGGCAATCCCTGAATGAGCAGCAATTAGCTGACCTTAAAATCGCGATCTAAAGGGATCCTATCGCTGGATTGCCATTTTTCCGGCTGTAGTTCGATCTTCAAACTCGCATTTCCATGCGCCGCCGTCGATCGGTCCATTTGTCCGAACAGCCCGTCGAGCGTTCCGTGCCAGCCGGGGAGCACTTCCCATTCCGTCGATCCCCAGCCGTCGCCGCCGCACTCGAAGCCGGCGTGGGGCACGAGGTTCTGTTGATCGTCGCCCAGCAGGGGAATGCATTGGCCTGGATGAAAGTTCGCGGCGTCCTGGCCGCGGCACACGGCACAGGCCAGGCAGATCAGGAAAACGGCAATGGGGAAATCCTTGCGGCTATGAACCCGAGGCATAAGATGTCGCCCTGTTCTGATGCAGATGATGGTTTTTGGCAATCAGGAGGACAGACGGGAATGTCCGACCGAATCATTCACAATGGGATTCGAGAAATCAACGCGAAAGACGCGCTTTCCGCGGATCGGCAACGACGGCCCGGCAGCGGTCGCTTGGCGCGAGAAGACGAACAGCCGAAATTGCTGGCGGCGCTGGAAAGGCTGGTGGAACCCGTTTCGCGTGGTGATCCGATGTCGCCGCTGCGGTGGAGTTGCAAGAGCATGCGAATTTTGGCCAAGGAGTTGCAACGTCAAGGGTTTTCGCTCAGCCATACGAAGGTGGGACAACTGCTGAAGGCGAAAGGGTACAGTTTGCAAGCCAATCGCAAGACGCGGGAAGGGAAACAACACCCTGATCGCAACGCACAATTCGAGCACATTAACCGCCGCGTCAAGGCTTGCCTGCGTCGGGAGCAGCCTGCCGTTTCGGTCGATACGAAGAAGAAGGAAGTGCTGGGAAACCACAAAAACGCGGGCCGATCGCACGGGCCTGATTGTGGAGGTTTGTCATTTTCCCCCGGGCACGAGCAAATGGAACAAGATCGAGCATCGCTTGTTTTGCCACATCACGCGCAACTGGCGCGGCGTGCCCTTGGAGACGCACGAGATCGTGGTGAATCTCATCGGCTCGACGCGAACGACGGAAGGCTTGGAAGTTCATGCTTGGCTCGATGAACGCGACTATCCCAAAGGACTAAAAGTAAGCGACGCGGAACTTGAGGAAGTGTGTATCCGACGCAATAAGTTTCATAGCCGTTCACGGGCTAATCGAGGTGTGATCGCGAGATCGCAGAGGTAACGGAGAGAGAAGATCCGTCGATGCACTTTCAAGGCCCTGACGGCAGAAGTGATGGCGGTAAGGCGCCGGAGAGATGGGCTTGGACGGAATCCAACACAAACTGAAAGGCCGCGCGACCTTGCTGGGCGCACGTGGCGATCACTGTCCAGATCCGCTCGCACCACCGGCGGCCGTTCTCGCTCCGCGTCCCCTGGGTAATCCGCCGGTCGATGACCACGATCTCCACCTGTTGCAAAACCTCCGCCGGACGCTCGAACGGCCGCAGTTTGCCGCCGCAATCGGGACAGCGGTCGAGCGCGTAAGACACCACCTTGTCGATGGCTCCGGGCGAAAAGTCGGCGCGCAGGTGTTGCTCATGGCCGGGCTGCCTGCCCCGCCGGCGGCGCTGACCGTCCTTGCGCGGCGGCGTGGGCGGCTTGACCAAATCACTGGAAGGCGGCTTGGAAGAATTCGAGGAGTTCTTTTTCGCCTTCGCCAACTCCGCCTCCAACGCGGCAATCCGCTCCAACAGCGGTGCAGTGGCCTTCGCCACCGCCGCCTCGATCATCGCGTCAACTTCCTCGCGAGTAAAGAGTCTCGCCATGCCTCCTTCATAGCCGATTTACCTCAATCCTCCAATATCAGTTTCACACCCCGTGAACGGTTACCATTTTACGGAACAGTCTCTGCCCAACAATTTATTTGGCATTCTCGTTGGAATCAGGAATCGCAACACCCCAAATTGCTCCCTAAAAAGAAATTTTCTCGTCTCCCCAACTCGTTCGCCGTCTTGGCGTTAGAAGCGTCTCGCGCTTGGAATTCGCATTTTTTTGTTGAAAGTAGGCCAGCACTTCTGCTAGGTTGTTTTCGTATGGGTGAAGAAACCTTCGGACCGGCCCGAACAAAAAATCCCGGGCGATGCAACGAATCCTCCCGACGCTTCACTCTTCCCAAACCACCTCACAGCCCGAGACTGCTTGCGCTTCGAGATTTGCGTAGATCAGCGGAGATCGGTGTTCCCTTCCCCGATGGCCAACAGAACACCGATTGCCGCCGATCTCCACCAAGAAGGAGCAGATATGAACCGCATACAAACTTGGAAAAATCGCCTATCGGCACCGAAAAAACCGTTTCCCTCGATCGCGGGAGAAGACCGAGCGGCGCGGCAAAAATTCGCGCGAAAAAACCGCGTAACTCTCGAGAAAACGGCGACTCGGTTTTCCCAAACCTCCGAAAACCCTCGAAAACAGCTTGCTATCCCGGTGGGAACAATTCGCCGATTATCGAAAAACACGGAAAAACAAGCGATTTTCAATGGCGTCGATTGTAAGAAAGAACCTCGACTGCATCAACAAGCGAAAATAAGGTCTTCCGTGGAATTTGTGCGTAAACGGGGATAGGTAGATCACCGTCTGAACTGGTAGTTCAGAGATGGATTTTTTGAGGAATGGCAGGGCAAGTAATGGTGATTTCTTGCACCAGCGTTTTGGTGGTCGAAACCCGCCCCACACTATCTTCCCAAGACCGCAATCGCCATGTCGGCGTTCAGGTTCGGGTCGTCGAGCACTTGCCTGTCGGCTTCGGTGTCGAGGGCGATTTGCTCGAGGATGTGGAAATTGAACTCCTCGCAGAATTCCTCGAAATCGGCGATCGACAGAAATCGCAGGTTGGGCGTGTCGTACCAGGGGTAGTTGAGCGCCAGGCTCCGCGGCGTGCGGCCTTCCTCGGCCAATTGGCGGCGGTGCTTCTTGTAGGCGAAATTGGGATAGCTCACGATCGCCCGGCGGCCCACGCGGAGCATGTCCGACAGCACCCGCGGCACGTCGAGCACCGTTTGCAGCGTTTGCGAGAGCACGACGAAATCGAACTGCCCCGCGACAAAGCCGGGCAGACCGCGATTCAAGTCCGCCTGCACGACGTCCAATCCGCGGCGAACGCAGGCCAAAATCGCCTGCTCGTCGAGTTCCACGCCGACGATCCGCCGGTGCCCGCGCTCGCGCAGCCGCGCCAACAAGCCCCCCGTGCCGCAACCGAGATCCAAAATGCTCGTGCCGAGCGGAATCAGACCCAAAATCGTTTCGTAATCCAAGCGGTGGCTCTGGAAGATGCTCCCCGCGGGAATGATCGCGGAGTCCTCCGGGCGCGCCGCGGGGGTTGTTCCGGCGGACGGCGCCGCCAAACCGTCCAAAACACTCGATTCCCCCGGCGATTCCAACCGAGCGGATGAACCCCTCGGCTCGCCGGATTCGGCGGCGGCATCGCCTCCGTCTTCCAGATTCGCCAAGAACGCCCGCATCATTTCGCCGTAGATGTGGACCTGGTTGGGCAGCAAAAAGGCGTCGTGGCCGCAATCGGTTTCGATGTTGCAGGAGCTGACGGGTTTGCCTTCGGCCAGCAGGGCATCGACCATTTCCTGGGTTTGAAACGGCGGAAAAAGCCAGTCGCTGCTGAAACTCATCATCAGCCAGCGGCACTTCGACGCGCGGAACGCGGCGGCCAGCTTTTCTTTCGTGTCGCCCAAATCGAACAAGTCGATGGCCATCGTCAGCGTGAGATAGCTGTTCGGATCGAACCGTTCGCCGAACCGGTCGCCCTGGTAGGCAAGGTAGGAGCCGACGGAGAATTTGGTCTCGAACTGGGTCTGCACGGAGCGCGGCTGGAATCGTTCGGCGTCGAATTTCTGCGTCATCGCCTCGCGCGAGAGGTAGGTGATATGCCCGAGCATCCGCGCAATCGCCAGCCCCACCACCGGGCCCTGACCTTGCTCGTAGTAATTGCCGTCGCGATATTCGGGATCGGAGAGAATGGCGTTTCGGCCGACGACGTCGAAAGCCAGGGCCTGGCTGGTGAGCCGCGGCGAAGTGGCGATCGCGATGGCGCCCGCGATGCGGTCGGGATAGCGCGTGGCCCAAGTCAAGGCGGAGTGTCCGCCGAGCGATCCGCCCAAGACGGCGCGGAGTTTGGCGATTCCCAAGCGATCGATCAGCCGCCGCTGGGTCTCGACGATGTCGCCCACCGTGATGGCGGGAAAGTCGGTGCCGTAGCGGCGGCCGGTTTCGGGATCGATGCTGTTCGGGCCGGTGCTGCCGCGGCAACCGCCCAGGGTGTTCGGGCAGATCACGAAATAGCGGTCGGTATCGATGCCCTTGCCCGGACCGATCAAGACGTCCCACCAGCCGGGATCGTCCGCTTCGTCGTGCCTTGCGACGTGCGAATCGCCGGAGAGGGCGTGGCAAACCAGCACCGCGTTGTCGCGCCGCGCGTTCAAGCGGCCGTAGGTCTCGTAAGCCACAGAGACCTGCGGCAACCGCCCGTCAAGCTCCAAATCGAGCGGCTCGGAAAAAGTGACGCGCTGCGCGTATTTCAACGGTTTCCCGCTGCGGATGCTGTCGCTGCTTTCGAAAAGATCGGCCATGGAAGGGGAAATGAAACGAGTGATTCCGGAAAAAATCAATCCTCCAACAACAACGCTTGAAAACCAGCTTGGCAAAAATGCACATCCGAAGTAAGCAATTCATGAATCCCTTCTTGCTGCATTAGAGCAAATGACAAGCAATCGGTTAATCCCCATTCTTTGTCTGAGCGGGTTTGAAACAAGGCAATCGCCTCTTCAGGGAGTGTTTGATTGATCGGCGCAATGAGATATCCTTCTTCGGTCAGAAACATCTGCAAGAGACGTTTACCGGCTTCTCGACGCCCTTGACGGGCAAAACCATCGCCGATTTCGAATAGAATTCCCCAATGAAGAAGATAAGGCAAATTGTCCTGGACATTTTGCCTCTCCATTTGCCATGCTTTCGCATGATACGGGTCATCGCGATTTTCCAATGCCACGATGAAACTGGTATCCAGCAAGACTATTCGCTGGGGCACTTTTAATACCTCCGTCCGGTGAATCCTTCCACGTCGGTGGATTTCAAGTGATCGCCCCAGTGTTCGGCAAATTCCTCAGCCCATTCGGTTAAGCTCGTCCGCGGACGCTTTTTTTGTTCGCTTTGGGGAGTAATATTCACCTCAATTTCCGTTTGGCCGAGGGGCACTTCGGCAGGCAAAGTATGAACGATCTGCCGATCCGCTCCCACATCCGTAAATATGCGCATCGTGTACATAATCCAAGTCCTTGCAGTCGGATAACCATCTTAAACAACTTTTCGAACAAAATCAATTCGTCATTCGGCAAAGCGTGATAATTTACCGATTTCCGGCTGAAATGACGCGCGGTCCAAACACCGCGGCCAGGCATCCTTGTTAGCCGGACTCTCCATTATCATTTTTGCGACGCCCTGAGCGCCTGGTCCAAATCGGCCTTGATATCCTCGATATCTTCCAAGCCGACGCTCAGGCGGATATAGTCGTCGGTGATGCCGGCGGCTTCGAGTTCCGCGGCGGTCTGCTGGCTGTGGGTGGTGCTGGCAGGGTGGATGACCAGCGTCTTCGCGTCGCCGATATTGGCCAGATGCGACGCGAGCTTGACCGACTCGATGAACTTCCGCGCCGCCTCGCGGCCGCCCTTCACGCCGAAACCCATGATCGCGCCCTGGCCGCTGGGCAGATACTTCTGAGTCAACTTGTATCCCGGATGCGACGGCAAGCCGGGATAGTTGACCCAAGCCACCAGCGGATGCGACTCGAGAAACTTCGCCACCGCCAGGGCGTTTTCACAATGCTTCGGCATGCGCAGGTGCAGCGTTTCCAAACCCTGCAGAAATAAAAAAGCATTCAAGGGGCTGAGCACACCGCCCATGTCGCGGAGCCAATGCGTGCGGCAAGTGAGAATGTAACACAACTGGCCGAAAGCCTCGCGGAAAATCATGCCGTGGTACGACGGATCCGGCTCGTTGAATTGCGGCCATAGTTCCGGCTCCCGCGTCCAGTCGAAACGGCCTCCGTCGATAATCGCCCCGCCGATGCTCGTGCCGTGCCCGCCGATGAATTTCGTCAAGCTGTAAACCACGATGTCGATGCCGTGCTCGAACGGGCGCAGCAAAAGCGGCGTGACCGTGTTATCGCAAACCACCGGCAGACCGTTGGCATGGACCAACTCGGCAATCGCCCGATAGTCGAGCACGTCGTTTTTCGGATTGGCGACCGATTCGATGTAAACCGCCTTGGTGTTCGGCCGGATCGCCCGAGCGATATTTTGCGGATCGGTGGCATCGACGAACGTGACTTCGATGCCCAGCCGCTTGAAGGTTTGGCCGAAAAGAGTGATCGTTCCGCCGTAGAGCGCCGCGGCCGAGACGATATGCCCGCCGGCATGGCAGAGATTCAGCATCGCCACGGTGATCGCCTGTTGCCCGCTGGAAAAGGCCACCGCGCCGACGCCGCCTTCCATCGCCGCGAGCCGCTGTTCCAGAACATCCGTGGTGGGATTCATGAGCCGGGTGTAGATCCACCCCATCTCTTTCAAAGCGAAGAGATTTGCGGCATGTTCGGTGCTCTTGAAGACATAGCTGGTCGTTTGATGGATGGGCATCGCCCGCGAGCCGGTGCCCGGATCGGGCTGCTGCCCGGCGTGCAAGGCAAGGGTCCCCGGCCCAAGCCCCGAGGTCTCTGAAATGTCCATAATAGCACCTATGCTCCGAGAAAACGGGAATGAACCTGGAAATGAAATACAATATCACTATTATGATGATTCTAGTAAAGAAGTCAAGTCGCCAAAGTGCGTTTCATACATTATCCCTGCGTTTTGCAGCACGGATCAGCACGACGAGCGCTACCTGTCATTCACGAAACCTAGATTTTCCCAGGATTGTGGAGCGGCTTATAATTCAATACGATGTCGATGAAAAGCCGCAAAATAATGCTTGTGTGCGTCAGCGCCTGTTTTCTCGCAGGAATGATTTCGTGCGGTAAATCATCACGGGAAAATTTGGCAACGGCCTTGCCGTCCAATCCAATACGAAATCCCAAGGGTATTCTCATGGAGAAAGCAACTTTTGCCGCGGGCTGTTTCTGGGGTGTGGAAGAGACTTTTCGCACGGTCGAAGGCGTGCTGAAGACTACGGTGGGTTATTCCGGCGGCACGCTGGAAAATCCGACCTATGAAGAGGTCTGCACCGATCGAACGGGCCATGCCGAAGTAGTGCTCGTGGAATACGATCCCGCCCAAGTGTCTTACGAACAATTGCTCGATGTGTTTTGGAGCGCCCACGACCCCACCACGCTCAACCGCCAAGGCCCCGATTCGGGCAAGCAATATCGTTCGGCGATTTTCTATCACACGCCGGCTCAAAAGGTGACGGCCGAAGCCTCAAAGGAACGGCTGTCGAAAAGCGGCCGCTTCAAACGCCCGATCGTCACCGAAATCACCGCCGCCGCTCCTTTCTATCCCGCCGAAGAGTACCATCAGCAGTATTTGCTGAAGCGCGGGAAGCGAGTTGCCACATCCGGTGACGCGGCATTTTTCCGCGTAATTGGCGCCACACCCACGCAAGTTGGGGCATGGCAGCCATCTTCTTGTTTCGAGCGGCGTCACTCCACTTCCAGCGCTTCGACTTTCAACCTGCCCACGACTTGCACGACGGGCAAAAAGCTGCCGAACATCGAAGCGCTCTGGAGGTCGCTGTGGGCGACTTTCAGATGCGCGGCCCCGATGCCGCCGCGGCCAAGCGTGGCGTCGAGGGGAATCCAGCGGCCGCCGATATACGCTTCCGTCCACATATGATAGGCGAACTCCGGCGAAACGCCTTCGGCGGTTCGACGCTCGGTATATAGCAATCCGATGGCCGCGCGAGCGGGAATCTTCTTGCGCGGCACAGCGCGGCCAACAGCACGGCATGTTCAGTGCAATCGCCCTCCCGAGATTTCGCCGCCTCGGCCGCGCTGGCGAAGACCTGGGAAAAATTCTTCAACTTGATATAGCCATGCACGAATTTTTCCAGCTTCATCGCTGTTTGCCACGGATCGGTCTCCTCTCCGGCGGCTTCTTCGGCAAGTGAAACCACCAGCGGATCGTCGCTTTGCACCATGCTGTTTCGCAGTCGATCGGCATCGCCGGGCGGATCGGCGGGAGCGTCAAGATTGCCGTCCTTTCGACCGGAGCGAATCGAAAACACCGTCAACTCGGCCGTGTTCGCATCGATGGATTTGATTTGCTGCGTCGGACCCGGCGGAAACGCTTTCAGCGGATCTTCGCCTTCGAGATGCAGCCGGTAGCGGATCTTTCTCGTCTCGTAAGCGTTGGGAATCGGCCGATCAAGCTTGACCGCCGTGCGGATGTTGATATCGAATAACTCCCCCTCGTTTTTTTTCAACGCCTCCGCCTCGGTCGTGCGAAAACTATCCATGTTCATGGCGTCCAAGTGCGTCTTGAGAATTTCGCCTCTGCGGTCGGTCCAGACGGCGAACCGGGGCTTGATTCGAACGCCGGGGAGGCTCACTTCGACGTCGATGCGCAGCAATTCCTTCGTCTCATGGAGCAACGGCGCCTGTTCCCAATCGCAGGCGGATAGCACCGAGTCGGCGAGTTGATTGGTCTCGGGTTGAAGCGAATGAATCGTCCGCCGCTGCCCCGGCTCCATCGGCCGGTGAAGCAGCGATTGCTCGAGGGCGAAAAAACCGCCGAATTCGGGCGACCAATCCAAGGAGGACGGGATGCTTTTCCCTTGCGCAACCGTTTCCATTTCCAGCCGTTTGCCGATCACGCGCCCGGTCGTGCGGACCGGCTGGGGACCCATCTGCAATTCACTCTCGAAACGAAGCAATCCGCCATCCGGTTTTTCGACGCTCGTAAATTGAATTTTCATTTGCGACGCCTGGCCGTAACGCTGCACCTCGATTTGATTCAGGCATTCAATCCGTTCGACCGGTTGACCATCGAGTTGGTCCCGATAGACCCTGGTATGCACATAGCCCACGCGAGCGCCTTGCAGACAACACGCGTCCCATGTTTCCCGCTCGGGTGAAGTGGAACTTTTCGAAGACGGTGAAGCCATCGTGCTTTGGGGAGCTTTCTGCTCAGAGCAGCCGGCCAGCAGGATCACGAGGAGGATTGCAAATCGGCCCATGTAATTTGCATTATGCATCGCGAATGACGAGCGGTGCGGATATTTTATCATGATACAATCCGTAAAGTGGGGCAAACATTTTCGACTGCGTAATTTGTAATACGATACTACGAAAGTCAAACTAGTCCATTAGGGAAAAGAAAATAATTCTAAATGGGGGTTGAATGTTGATTTTCGTTTTTATATTATGGAACTAGTGCAAGGGCACTGCTCTTGCCTCTGAGCCTTCGCAGGTTCCTGCCCCGCCTGCGAAGGTTTTTTATTTCTTGCGGTCCGGCGGGTTCTTTAGCATCAAAAAAATCACGCGCCTGACGAATTTTTCATCGGCCGGAGATTCGTCGCCAACATTCTTTGAATTTTTCACAAAAATATTCCGCTCAACACCCACGTTAAGATGGCAAGCAAACAAACAATCACGGCAAAAATGAGCCAAAGCGGCTTGGAGTTGTGCGGCAAATCCTCCTCGGACAAATAATTCTCGCAATGCGGACAACGAACGGACTCTTCATGGATTGACTGACCGCAATACGGGCAAGGCATCGTGCAGTCATCGTCGGGATCGTCGTTCCAGTCGTCGTCCGCAACATCACGCCGCACCATGATCGATTCTCCTTGAACAAGAGACTTTCCCTATCGACTATCGTTATTCTATTCGATCAGCGAAGGGGAATGCAATCACGCCGCGGTCGGGCGTTCCTGAAAGATAAACATGGGGAGAGGAAAAAAATGAAGAAGAATAGCCTTTAGCCGCTTTGCAAGGTAGGCGCAAGCACCGGAATTCACCTATAAACTATCAGCAAGAAGCCTGTTCCGGCGTATAGAAGGAGGCAAGTTTCTCCACGACTTCCGCCAAATTGCACGGCTCGCGAACCACGAGCATCCATAACTCGTCGCGCAAGTAATTCACATCGAGATCCTCTTGTTCGCCGGCCAACAAAACCATGGGCGTTTCGTCATAAGGTCCCAGAAACCGAAGCTGCCGGGCGAGGTCGGATCCCGTGCCTTGTTGCGTCTGGGAGTCGGTGATAACCAAGCCGAAATGTTGCTTTTCGGCAAGGCGAAACGCTTCCTTGGCATCCATCGCCAGGGTGACGATGAAGCCGAATTTCGCCAAATTGAACTCCAACATCGTGCGATGCACGAAGTTGTTGCCCACGACTAACGCCTGATTCCATCGAGTTTTCACGGCGATTCCTCCCCATTGGAGCGAATGCTTCTCAAATGACGTCCCTAAAGAAGTATAGTTTACTCATTTGGCGGCTGAGCTATCTGCGACGGCTATCCACAATTTGCCCAGCAGACAATACAAGCAAAATTTATAGTATAATATAATGGCATAATACCAGTCTGAAGAGGGCATCAAAGATGTGCTGCGCCGAATTCTTCTGTGACTTCGCATTGAAATGCGTTCCTATCGGTTCTAAAAGAAAACTCATTGGATTCGCAGGGTGCTCTCTTCGGTCGCATTCCCTTTCCCGCACCGGATTTTCCCAGTTGCATGTCTCGCTAAAAAAACGGTTTTCCCGTAGGATGGAAATAGCATCAAGGCAATTTCGATGTATCCTAAAAAAATGGATCGTCAATTATTTCTATCGCAGTGGTTGCGGTCGCGCACCGGTCTTTCCCGGGAGGGATGGTATTATTTGTTGATTATGATCCTGGTTTTTGCCGGCGCCATGATCAAGGAGGTGAATCTGCTCTTGATTCTCGGCGGCATGATGCTCGGGCCCTTGTTGTTCAACTGGCGGGCGGTGCATCTCACGCTCAAGGGGCTTGAGTTGCAGCGAAAAAGCCCGCAGGCCGTTTGCGCCGGCGATCCGCTGACCGTCGGCATGAGGCTGATCAACAAACGCAAACATTTCAGCTCCTGGGCCGTAACGATCGAGGAGCAAATTCACCGGCAATCGGACGCCGCGCAGAACCATTCGCTCTGGAGTTACGCGGCGAAGGAAAAAACGCTGAAAACGACGGTTTATTTTCCTTATGTGCCGGCCGGTCAGGAGCGCACCGGAACGTACCGCGGCCGGTTGTTCGACCGCGGAAAATACGAACTGGGCCCGGTGCGAATCTCCACGCAATTTCCCTTCGGCTTGTTCAGCCGCACGATCAGCGCCCCTGAAAAGGATACGCTTTATGTCTATCCGCGCCTGGGCCGCCTCACGCGGAACTGGTTGCAGCGGAACCGCCAGGCGCTGGCCGGCGCCGACCGCCGCGAACGCCGACCGGGGCCGGAAGGGGATTTTTACGGCGTCCGCGAGTGGCGCAGCGGCGACAGCTTGCGCTACATCCATTGGCGCTCCTCCGCCCGGACGGGCAAGCTCGTCGTGCGGCAGTTCGAGCAACCCCGCAACCGCGACGTGGCGATCCTGCTGGATCTGTGGCGATCGGAAAAACCGACCGCCCGCGAACGCGAGAACGTCGAACTGGCCGTCAGTTTCGCGGCCACGGTCTTGAGCGACCTTTGCCGCCGCGGCGGAAGCAAAGTGCATCTGGCAACCCACAACGACAAACCGCATTGTCTCGACGGCCCGGCCGCGGCGGCCTTGCTGCAAGATATGATGAAAATTCTCGCCGTCCTAGAAAGCCGTTCGGACGATTGCCTGCCGGCGCTCATGGATCATGCCTTGAACCGCATCGCCTCGGGCACGGAGATCATTCTGGTTTCCACGCGGCCCGTCGATTTGAACGATCCCGCATATTTGCAACCCCTGTTTTCCGACCCCCATCGCCGCCACCTGGCAAGCCATATCCGCGCGATCGACGCCTCGAGCGACCAATTGAAACATTTTTTCGACGTGGAGGGTTGAGGTGGATAGCGGTGAGTGGACATTTCCACTTCCAACCGACCACCGACCGCCGTCCACTGGCCACTTCCTGCTTCCACCCTCATGCCCCTCAACCGCCTGCTGCAAATCGTCGTCGCCTCCTTGGCAGCCATGGGCACCATGCTCTTGGGCATGGGGCAGCGGGAGGTTGGCATGACCCTGCTGATGATCCTGGCGGCGGGCTTGTCGGTCTGGCTGACGGATATCAAAGGCTGGTTGTATTTGAATCGCAACGTGGCGAATGTGATCATGCTGGCGGCGGCGTTGTTTTCGTTGCGCGATATCTTTAATATTTACAGCGAAATGCAGGCGCTTACCTTCGCGCAATTTTTGATTTATCTGCAAATCATCCTCCTTTTCAGAAAAAAGACAGCCGCACTTACTGGCTGCTGATCATGCTCAGCCTGTTGCAGGTCATCGTGTCCGCGCTGTTCAGTCAGGGGGTGTTTTTCGGCATCTTGCTGGTGTTTTATATGGTTTTGGCGTCTTTGGCCTTGACGCTTTTGATGCTCAACCGTGAGGGCGAAGCGCCGCGATCCAAATGGCAAGGCTTTTTCTCCTCGAGCACGAAGGCGGACGGGAAGATTTCCGATCGGCCCGGCGCCGCCGCGAGCTCGAACGTTTCCCCGCAAGGCGCGAAAAACCCCCTGGTTTCGCGGTGGCCCTTGATCGATCATCCGCCCGAATTCGACGGCGCTTCCGCCGGGAGCAGCCGGCAGGGAGTGGTGGGCGAGCTTTTCCGCCGGCTGGCCGGCATGTCGGCGCGGACTTTGGGGCTGACGATGTTGTTGTTCATCATCGTGCCGCGTTTCGGGCAACTCGGCTGGAGCGGCGGATTCGCCCAACCCAAGGCGACGGTGGGATTCAACGACCAGGTCACGCTCGGCGAAATGGGCCAAATCATCGAAAGCCCCAGCGAAGTCATGCGCATCCGCTTCTTCAAGGGCAAAACCGATACTCCTTATCCCACCAGCGGCGAGATCTACCTCTACGGCGGCTTGCTGATGGACTATCGTAACGGCCGCTGGAAAACGGGAGTTACCGCGGTTTATTCCCAAATCGGCGATGAAACTTTGAGAAAAAAGCCTGGGAAGAACGGAGCCACGCTGCCGCGGACTTATGTCCGGCAGCAATGTGACTTGGAAGGTTTGGATCACTCTGAATTATTCTTCTTGGCGCCTGCTGTGGCTGTCGAGGAAAATCCTTACATCACCGTGGATGAAAAACTGTGCCGTTTGCTCCGTGATAAGGCGTTAAGCAAACAGAAATTCTCCTATAATCTGGGCACGACCGCTTTCCTCAAAGGCATTCAATCGCCGCTGACACCTTGTAGACCGCCGGTGAAAGATAACGGGAGCACCGAAGAAAAATTCGCTACCGGGTATCCTCGGGAAAAATCGGGCGAACCCGCTTTAAAAAAACTCAAGGCGTTGGCCGATGCGTGGATCGCCGAGTCAAACTTGCCTCCGGAAAACGTGATGGGCCGGGCGCGATATCTCGAACACAAATTCGCTTATTCCGGCGACTTCAAATACAGCCTGGATGGACAGAATCGCGATCCTTCGGTGGATCCCATCGAAGATTTCCTGACCAAGCACCGTGCCGGCCATTGCGAGTATTTCGCCACCGCTCTGACGCTCATGCTCCGCCACGTCGGTATCCCCGCGCGGATGGTCGTGGGCTTTAAATGCGACGAATGGCACGAAGCGGAACAATGCTATCAGGTTCGGCAATTACATGCCCACACTTGGGTGCAAGCTTACCTGAATTACAAGCAGTTGCCCAAAGAATCGCTCCACGGCGAAGATTATTGGTACTGGGAGAAATATGGTGGTTGGCTGCGGCTCGATCCCACGCCCGGCCGCAACGAGGAATCGAAGAACGGCTTCTTTGCCCCGATTGCCAAGGGCTTGCGATGGCTCGATTTCACCTGGTCCTATTACGTGGTGGAGTTGAACTACGAACGGCAGCGCAAGGCGATCTTCGCGCCGATCGCCGAAACGTTCACCAAGGCCGTCGAAATGCTCCGCGATCCGCATACCTGGCGGAATCTATTCGAACGGATCGATGATGCCTTGCATAGCAGCGGGCTGGTCGGCGGCATTGCCTGGGTGCTTCTGACCGTGACCATCGCGGCCGTTATCGCTCTGCTTTGTTTCAGCGGACTTTTTTTCTGGCTGCTCGGCCGGATGTTGTGGCGAAGGTATGCCAACCGGCACGGCTGCCGCCGCCGCGGACCGCGGATCGAGGTCGAATTCTATCGCCGCCTGGAGCACTTGCTCAAGAAAAACGGCCTGTCCCGCCCGTTGGGGCAGACCCCCCGCGAGTTCGCCCTGGTGGCCGGCGAATGGCTAGCTGCCATAACCGGCCAACCGCGACTGTTGCCGCTCCCCGCTAACGTCGTCGAAGCCTACTATCACGTTCGCTTCGGCCGCTTGTCGCTCGATGTCGGCCGTTCACAAGAAGTCGAACAGATTCTCAAAGAGATGGAATCGCAGATCGCGAATCGCAAATTGCAGATCGAATAACATTTTCCACTCGCGATTGCAAGATCGAAGCCTACTGCCTCCAAGCGGGCATTGTCGCGCTCAACTATTTGTGACGGTTCTCTTTGTTTGTTGTTGCTCGATATTTTTTGTGCTGTTGGCTTGTAATATCGGCAGAATTCCTGCGATGCAACAGCCATTCATCATTACGTTCAGAGACAATAGGACGCCAATGAACACTTGAAACTCCGTTTGCACGATTGACATGAGGCCCAAGATGCCGAGAGTCATCACGATCACTGAAGCCGCGTAAATAGCAATCTGACTTATACTATTATTGTACCTCGAAGAGTTGGTTTGATGGAACAAAGGAAGCAACAGCCCGTAGAAAATGCCTTGTAGCGTCATTGCCATAATCAGCAGGATGCCGCAAATTAATTCAAAGTTCGTCAATTTCATGTTGGTGAGCGCCTTAATGTACAGCGCCGTCAAAATGAACGAAAAAACGATAACCCACATTCGAGACCAGCGTGGGTTGATATGATCGGGGCCAATTTTTCGAGTTAGCAAAGATCTGAACGACATGGCAATTTCTCCTTGATTATTCCATTCGGTTAGATGTTCTTTGGGAACCGTCCGCGCGAGGTCCAAGAGCACGCAAAAACACGCCGCAATGAGCCCGACAATCCCTCGCCGCCGATGCGCATCGGCCGCCAATTCGCGGAAGATCACGACCATTTCGTCTCCATATTTTTTATTGAACGACGCCGGATACGACTTGATGAGTGTTTTGTAAATTCGGACCGTCCACTGCACGATTCGTGGTGAGTTTGCCATTATGCACCTCCCGCGGCGGCGGGCGTTTTGCGGCCCAACAGTCTTTTCGCCTCGGCGACGCGAACCAATGCCGCGAGGCGTTCGGCCTCTTCCACCGCGGTTTGCCGCCCCCGCCGCGTCAGACGGTAATAACAACGCCGCCGCGAGTCGTCGTCTTTTTCCAAAGGTCGGTCGGTTGACTCCTCGATCAGATCCGCCGCCAACATCCGCTTGATGGCGCTATAGAGCGTCCCCGGCCCCAGCCGCACGCTGCCGGCCGAGCGCCGTTCAACCTCCTGCATGATGCCATAGCCGTGCCGTTCGCGGTCCGAGAGCGCCAGGAGAATGTGAAACTCGGAGGAGTTGAGCGGTTCGATTTGTTTTTGCCGCATGTTGGTTTCGCCGTAAAGAGGGGCCGCTTAAGTGTCATCAACAGATATATCTTATAAAGATATATCTTCTTGTCAAGCCCTGGAAAAAATATTTCGGAATATTCGAAGTGGGGGGGTGGACATTTCCCCCGGTTTTGAAAATTGGGTTGCTTTTTTTCCGGAATTTATGAAAATGGAGAGATTGAGGTATCGCTTATTTTGTGACGATAATTTGAACATGCCTCCGATCCAAACCGCCTATTATTGGTTTTACTTTAATTTTACCCGCAAAGGTTGCGGGGCCGGAGGCGGTTTGTAATCGAGCAAAATCACAACACAAACCCAAAAAGCCCTGCGGCCGGAAACGGTTGACAGGGCTTTTTTGTTGAGAGGGATTGCAAATTGGCAATTGCAAATTGCAAATTGCAAAATGAACAAAGAGAATCGATAGCACACTGCACACTGACCACTAACAACTCAAGGAACAAAACCATGATCGTCGTGATGAAAAAAGGCGCTACGCCGGAGCAAGTCGAGCACATGATCCAGCGCGTCGAAGAATTGGGGCTCAAGGCGCATCCGATCATCGGCACCGAACGGACCGTGATCGCGGCCATCGGCGAGAAGCGCGACGAATATCGGGCCTCGCTCGAAAGCGGTCCCGGCGTGGCCGAGGTGGTGCCGATCCTCGCGCCCTACAAAGTCGCCAGCCGCGAGGTCAAGCCCGAGCCGACCATCGTTCGCGCCGGCAGCCTCACGGTGGGCAACACCCATCTCGGCGTGATTGCCGGGCCGTGCGCCGTCGAGAACGAGGAGCAACTCATCGGCATCGCCAAGGCCGTGAAAGCCGCCGGCGCGACGGCCGTTCGCGGCGGGGCCTTCAAGCCGCGAACCAGCCCCTACAGCTTTCAAGGATTGAAGGAACTCGGCCTGAAGATTCTTGCTGCCGCCCGCGAAGAAACCGGCCTGGCGGTCGTCACCGAGGTTCTCTCCGAGGCCGACGTCGAGCTGGTGGCCGAGTATGCCGACGTGATGCAGATCGGCGCCCGCAACATGCAGAATTATCGCCTGCTGGAAGCCGTCGGCGAGGCCGGCAAGCCGGTGCTTTTGAAGCGCGGGGCGGCTGCCACGATGGACGAACTGCTCTTGGCGGCCGAGTACATCCTCAACGCGGGCAATCCGAACGTGATGCTCTGCGAGCGCGGCATCCGCACTTTCGAAACGCACACCCGCTACACGCTTTCGCTTTCCGCCGTGCCGTATCTGCACGACCGCACGCACCTGCCGGTGGTGGTCGATCCGAGCCACGGCACGGGCCACTCGAACCTGGTGACGCGGATGGCCGCCGCCTCGGTCGCCGCCGGCGCGGACGGGCTGATCGTCGAAGTCCACCCCACGCCCGAAAAAGCCCTAAGCGACGGCTATCAAACGCTCGACTTCGCCGAATTCGAGGAACTCATGACCCTCTGCCGCCGCGTGGCGGAAGCGGTGGGGAAGAAGATCATGCGATCGGGTGGATAGGCCGGCGGAGCGTATAACATCTCTTGCGCACGACGGCAATTGATTGGAAACCGGATTTTACAGTATTTTTTGAATTTCCACGGCCGCCGTCAGTGCTTCCTTGGCGACATTGATGCTGCCGCAATGTTTTAGCAAAGCAAACGCCGCCTTGATTTCGGGAATGCCGACGCCGGTTTTGGCCGACATAGCAGTTGCCGCTTTGCCCCGCCGGCGCCGCTTCCCCTTGACGGCCGACATCTTGCCCTTTACGGCGGCAACGTAGTTGGGTGATAGCTTTATGCCCTGCTTCGTCAGCGCATCGGCAACTTCTTTGTTGGCCACACCGGGATGAGACTTGAGATAATCACGCACAGTTTGAGATTTGTTGACACTGGACTTCTTAGCCATGGTAGCACTTTCTGATAGAGTTCGGGTTGCAAAAGGTATAGTTTCCCCATTTTATTGGAAGTTGTCAAGTGGGTGATATAATGCCGCTCCCGACAAATTGCATATTGCAGTGTCATAGGTGTGTGAAACCTATGTTGCAAGCTTGCCAGGTCATGGTTTGCCGCGCATCATTTTGCCGAACCGTCGCTGTGCCACCGTCAATCTTGGCGATGCACTGCAATTCACAATTCAATCAGGCTCCGTGCAATAATTTTTCCGTCAATTGTTCGATCACCGTACAATAACCATTCCCCCGCGATGAAATCTCGAACCGCCGCTCACTCTCCCCTGTCACGGAAATTTGGACCTCCAAAAATTCTTCCGGCAGGCATCCCGCCACGCGATCGGCCCATTCGATGAGCACCAGTCCGTCGCTCTCGAAGTATTCTTCCGGGCCGAGGGCGAGAAATTCGTCGCGGTCTTTCAGCCGATAGGCGTCGATATGGCAGATCATTCGCCGGCCGGCGTATTCCTGGATCAAGACGAACGTGGGACTTACGACCGTGCGGCGATCGACGCCCAAGGCCTCGGCGATCGCCTGCACCAGCCGGGTTTTGCCCGCACCCAGCGTGCCGCAAAGCGCCACCGTGCTGCCGCCGGGCAAGACCTCCGCCAATGCGGAACCCAAGGCGGCGGTGGCGGATTCGTCGGCGGCAGTGTAAGTCAATGAATCCATCAGGCGGTTTTCGTCTTTGATATTACAAGCATATCATCCACGCTCCAAATGCCGGATCCCAACATCGCAATATAGAGAAAGATGAAACAATATAAAATTGCCGGTTCGCCGCCGTTGCCGCCATTCAAAATTGGGAAGAAATAAACGAGGGACTTGAAAATCTTGGGGAAGTGCGCCATAAAGTAGGCGACCGCCATTTGTCCGCTTGCCAGGAAAGCCGCGGGGCGGCCGAAGAAGCCCACGGCGATCAAAAGTCCGCAAACTAGTTCGATGGTGCC
The DNA here is from genome assembly GCA_963713065.1 of Pirellulales bacterium. Classification (GTDB taxonomy): domain Bacteria; phylum Planctomycetota; class Planctomycetia; order Pirellulales; family Thermoguttaceae; genus JADLEL01. The sequence continues at coordinate 281,483 of CAVQKP010000007.1, forward strand.
CGCGGTTGCGATTAATGCACTCCACGGCATCGACTGTTCCGAAGGTGGAAAGTTGAACCATTTTTGGCTGCCATGCAGGGCAAACATCAAACCGACGATGATCCGCATGACCGCATAAACATACGGAGCCAGCTTCACGGCGTACTTGTTCATGGCGAAACCCTTTCCACGGAAAAGTTCTCCCGATCAGGTGCATTCGCCAAATTATACGCCTGCAGGCGGCTATCGGGGAAGCTTGTGAACCGTCCTCTCAATCGAATTCATGCTCCCAACCGCGGGGTTTCAGCGGGATCTTCTCTCCATGGTCTCCGCGCTGCCACAATCCCGATTCCGGAATCATTTCGCCGATCTCGGTGAGGGGTACGGCAAGCGGCTGATCGGCAAGCAAGCGTTTAGCTTCTTCGGGCCCGACGGCTAGGAGCAACTCGAAATCTTCGCCGTCGCCAAGTGCGTGATCTAGCGAACCAGAACCATCGGAAAGTTGTGCCGCCAGCCGCCGGGCGTCGTCGGCTATGGGAATTTTTTCGAGTTCCAACAAGGCGCCGCAGCCGCTCTCCTCCGCCATGCGGTTGAGGTCGAGCGATAATCCGTCGCTGACGTCGATGCCCGCGTGCAGCTCATAAAGCTCGTTCAAAAGCAACGATTCGGCCACCCGCGGCTCGAAGTCCAAATGCCGGCCCAAAATACTGCCGCCGAACGCGCCGGTCGCGAGGATCCGATCTCCGACCTTCGCCCCCCCGCGCCGCAGGGCACCGCGCGGCGTGACTCCGCCCAGGAGCGTGACGCTTGCGACTAAGGGACCGTCCCAACTATTGGTGTCGCCGCCGGCGATTGCGAGCCCGTGCTTTTCGGCCAGCGGCAGCATCCCTTCGAAGAGCTTTATCGCCAGGTCCAGCCCGCCGGTTTTGGGCAATACCAACGCGACGACGCCGGCCAGCGGCTCGGCGGCCATGGCGGCAAGATCGCTAAGGTTCACGGCCAGTGCCTTGCGTCCCGCCCGGCGGGGATCGATTGCTTTTAAATCGAAATCGACGCCGTCCATCAGCGCATCGACGGTCACGACGCACTCCGCCGCACTGCGCAGATCCAAAATAGCCGCGTCATCTCCAATCCCCAGTTTCAACAGCGGATGGGAGGGCAGGCGGCGGCGAAGCCAGTTGACGAGGGCTTTTTCCATCTCCCTAATTCACCCGCGGATCCTTGGGGATATCCTTGATGTTGAGCATCGACTCGAGCATCGAGCGGCCGATGTGGCGCGAGACGAGGCGCCAAAGTTCGGTGCTCTCGTGAAAGAGATACTCGGCGGTTGCGGACAGAGAAAGCCAGGCGCCCTCCTCGAGCTCGTTTTCCAACTGGCCCGCACCCCAGCCGGAATTGCCGATGAAGATTTTATAGGGATTTTTGGTTTGTGCGACGAGGGCATCGAGATTCGACTTGGAAGCCGAAAAGAAGATGCCCGGCAAAATTTCCAGTTCCCCCGCCTCGGCGTCGCCATGCACGGCCATGAGTGGACCGGGGACAGGTCCGCCGAGATATACCGGTTGCTTGCATTCGCAGGGACCGCCGCCCACTTCGCGCCACAAATCCTGCACGGTCTTATCGATCGGCCGATTGATCACCAGGCCCAAGGCCCCGTCTTTGTTATGCTGCACTAACAGAACCACCGTTTTCACGAAATTCGGATCCAGCAGATGCGGCGAAGCAACCAGGAGGTGGGCAGTCAAAAAAGGCATCTGAGGGATTATTGAAAAACGGCCTGATCCCGGCGTTTACGCGGGGCTTTTCACAGATAGTCAATCGGCAGTCGGGGAACTCGAAATGCAAGGCAGGAGGCCAACTTGCCAAAAACCGAGATCGGGGCGGGGCGGCAAACAGTCTCCCGCGGCATCCCTAACGAGCCAGCAACTCCGCTTGGCGACGGTAGCTTTTGGCGTGCCGCAACAAGGTTGCCCGTTTCGGAACGCTGGGGGTGACTTTGGCCAAACGTTCATACTTTTCGGCAAGCATGATTTTGATCTTCGCCAATTCTTCGGTATTCGATTTCTTGCTCACGAAAATCTCCTCGAGGATGAATTATGACAACGTAAAAGTTCGCCAACGTTGGGCAACGCACTTTGCGCGAAAAACATGCTTCAACAAGCCGGCCCGTCGTCCACGCAGTTGCTTGACAAGCGCGAGCCTTATAATTTACCGAAAAAAAAGACGCATTCAACCCCCCCAATCGAACAAAAACCTCGGTTCACCTCGCAGGCGATAACTTTATCCGCCAGGTTTCTCTTCCGGCAATTTCAGCAGCCCGAGCGACCAAGGCGAATTATTGGCGCCGCCTTGCATTAATAACACCATATATCCTTGCTTGCTATACGCGAGAGTATTCACTTCGCCGGCGAGGTCGTCGAACGAATAGAGCTGTCCCAAGCGATATTGATGGAAATCCGGCGGTTCGGCAAGCAGTCGCCGCAACCCCAGGGAGGTCCAGACATAGGCCGAGCCGGGCCGATCGGAGCACGGCGGAATACTCCGCGTGATATTTGGGATGGTGAGTTCCTGCGTCCAGCCGCCCTTTCCCCACAACTTATAAATGCAATTGGCGGGTCCGGTGTTCTTTTCCACCCAAAGGTTGCCCGCCGCATCGATAAATCTCGGCGTGCCGACATAGTCCAGCTTTTCACCTACGCCTTCGGTTCCGAGACGGATAATAAATCGCCGGGCGTTCCCGTCCGATTCTTTGAGGTTGCAGATCCCCCAGATCGAGCCTTCCGCATCGCGCGTCTTGAGCGAATCGTTGTCGCGGATCTCGATTTTCGGGGCATCGGAGAAGGATACCTTGTCGTCCTTTACGACGCCGAAGAACGCGCCCGACCGACCGCGCGTTCCGCTCCGTCCGATGGCGTAGATTTTTCGTCCATCACCGAGCGGCATGATGTTCGATGCCATGCCGTCAGGCGAACCGGCGGCGACCAGCGCCTCATGGGCCAATTGCCAACGAGCGCCGACGAGCGCCAGCAAGCGGCCGCCTTCTTCCAATCGCCAGATATTGCCGCCCTTGTCGGCCAACACTCGGCTGCCTTGCCGCGGAAGGGGACCAAAAGTGGAATCCCCCCTCTCCGATAGGAAACTTTTTTGGAATACCTCGCGGTGTTTTTCGATTAGATCGACCAGATCGCCGGAGGCGATTTCCTTCTCGCCATGATAGAGAATGCTTTCCATCTGATTTTGCACAAGCAGCATGCCACCTTTGCCGGGTGTCATCGATTGCACCATTTGCGACGGCTGGGTTTCGAGCGTTTTCCAGGTTTTGCCGTCGTAGCGCACGAGTTTCCCCCCCAATTGCCGCCAGGCCGGAACTGGGGATTTTCTTCTCTTTGCAACGCCCAAATTACGCCATCGTCGGTGATGGCAAAAAGCGGAGACTGGACGCGAATCTTTTCGATCTCCAGAATCGTACGCGTTTCAGGGGCCTTTGGCGTGTAAACCATGACTTGCTCCCCGGAATTGCCGGGGGCAATTTTCGAGAGGAAAACACTGCCTGCGGTGGAAACCGCCTGGATCCCGCCATACAGCGGCATCGGCGCGGTATCGATGAATTCGTCGATTTCGGCGTCGTAGAGTTGCACCGCTTCGCCGGTAAGATTTCGGGGCCACCAAGCGCGCCGCCCCGACGCCGTAAGGACCGGCAGGTTGGCATTTTGATAATTGAAGCCGCCGAACGCGGATTTTTTCGTGAAGATCGCCCTGGCATGACGATCGTCATCAAGCACGGCGATGCCGGGCCCCTGGCGCGATTGAGCATCGCCGAGAATTTGGGCGATCACTCCCGCCTTGCCCGCCGGATCTTGAAACAATTGCCGCGCGAATATCACCCGCACCCCGCCGAATTCGCTCGCCGGCGCCGATCCGCCGGCCGCCGGCTTGGGTAAAAAGGATTGCAGAATCAACTTCAAGCGATAATCTTGTTCGGGATCGGATTGTGCTTTCAGCGCTTTTCAAGTTGCGGTTTGATCGACGGCCCGATGGCCTGCAATTCCCGAGTTGCCCGCTGCCGCGCGGCGAAAGCGTCGTCGGCCAACTGGCGGATCAAATCGGAAACGTCCTTAACCTCGCCTTGCGGTTCTTCGCCCCCGAGGTTAACGCGTTCCAATTGGCCGTTGTTGTAAACCAGCCAGAGCGTATTGGCATCGCTGAGCGCCATGCTCATGATGCGGCGATTAGCGCCCGGATTCTGCGGATCATCGGCCGGCGGTTGGCGAGAGACCCACCGGCCTTTTTGGAAAAGCCGGTATTTCGGCTGTGCCGTCGGCGAGAAATCGGTCTGACAAGCCGCGATCGTCTGCCCGTCGGGACTCACGGAAAGCAAAACATTTCCCGGATTCGGTTGCGGCTTCTCGGAAAGCGGTTGACTCGACCAGTTTTTGCCGTCAAAACTCAGGATGCCGCGGGCGCAAACGAACCAAGCGGCGCCTTGTGCGTAGCGATTCGCCCTGCCCGCCGTGCAGGCGCCGCGTGTCGCGCAATAACCGACCATTCGATCGCGGGTGTCGGGAATGACATGGTCGATCCAGGCTTTGCCGTCGTATCCGAGCAGCAGGCAATGCTGGGGGAGAAAGAACCAAACCCTGCCGCCCGGCTCGAAGAGGGCCAGGTCCGCACCGTAATATTGGGGCGATTTCTCCGTGAATTCCCGAGCGATGCGGTTGCGAAAAGCCGGTACGTTATCGTCGCTTTTCCGCCCCGCGCAAGCTGCGACGGGTCGAGATTGAACCAAATCCGCCCATCCGGCCCGACGTAAACTCTTCGCACTTCCCGCGGCAAAGCCTGGAGCCGGGCGTTGCTCAGAGGGATATCCAACCGTTCGGGCTGATTCTCTTCAGCTTTGACAACAGCAAGGCCCGCCAATCCCAGCGCCAAAAGAACAATCAATTTGCCCATGATCGCCCCTCCGTGATTTTATTTCCTGACGCCATGCCTGCGCTCGCCGTGGAGATGATGGAAAGGCGGAAAAAACGCAATCTGCACACGACCGGCGTGGCTGTCTCTCGCGGGAACAAGGAAAACTCGACTCGCGCGGTTATCAATCGGTAGGATCGCGAAGCAAAGGCTCCATGATTTTCGTGTTGCGGTCCAGAGAGAGCACGATCGTGCGCTGTTCGGCGCCGTCGCGGCTGCTGGCGACCACGGGCAAAATATGCCGGCGGTCGGGCAGATGAAAACGCACCGCAAAAGTCCCGTCGCTACGCAGTCGCACCGGTTCGCCGTGCAACGTCACATGGGCGTTAGGGTCGGTCACCCCATGGATGATGAGTTCCGTATCGACCGTGAACTGGAACGGCTGGTCGCCCATCTTCCCACCGGCACCGAGACCGAACTGGGTCTCCATCGGGTCCCCCATGGGACGGTGCAAATGCTCTTCCAGCACTTCTTTCAGTTCGCCCATGGCTTCCGAGTCGGCATAACCGCCGCTCATGGCATAGATCCGGTCGAAATCTTTTGCCACATCGGCCCAGTTTTTGTCAAAATCATTGTTTGCCCCTACCTTTGGTGTAGAGACGACGTTGCTCGCGCGAGAGCGTAAAAACTTCCATTGGCAGCCAGATAGCCGATTTCCAATTGATACGTCTTCGGCGGTTCATGCACGTCGATATACCAATTATGCACCCCGCCGTGAATTTCGATGTCCCGAACGGCTATCCGAGCGGAAACTTTCTCGCCGTCGCGATGGACCTCGCTGAGGCGTAAAATCGGCTTCGCCGAGTGCCAGAAATGGTTCATCGCCACTTTGGCGCGCTCGATGCTCTTCCGCGTCAATTCCCAATAGGCATGAAGCCAGAACGGATCGCGGACCATCACCACCAAACGGTCCTTGGCGGGGGTGGCAATGCCGTTTTCCGACTTTTCGGAAAGGTCTTTCAAATGCGCCAGTTTTTCCTTGATTTCCGCCAATCGCTCCGCAATTCGAGGATTACGGACTTGTTTTTTTGCATTTTGCAGGCATCGAGATTCAGCCCCCACGTCGGAATGGTGTTGATTGCCGTTTTTCGAAGATTGAGGATTCTCACCCGTATTGAGGGGCTTGCAAGACGTGCTTTTGGCTCGGGCACTAGCCGCCGAACGAGATGATTTCACGAGTGCTTTTATCAATTCGCCTTTTCGCATGGCATGCCAACCGGGAATATTCTTTTTTTTGGCCATCGTTGCTAAGTCCTTGGCCGTACGAGATTTCAGATCGATAGAATTCATTCAGACGCTATCCTCCTGTTTGCTGCGCGACTCTGTAATTATTTACGGAGCGGAGCAGAGGTAAGGTCGACCGGATAGTCACGTCTTCCGTGACACAGAAAGGCTTTTTGAGCTTGGCACAATCTATTACTACGGCAATTTTCCCTCGGGGTGAGGTTTGCCACTCTTATTGGCCGCTCGAATTAAGCCGCCAGTGCTAGGACTGGATCGGAATCCTCCGCCGTTGGCAGGGCCTGTCGGGCAAGTCAGGCAAGGCGGGAAGTTCCGATAGCTTTGATTATAATCCATCAGCCCGGAAAACGCAACCATTTTGCCACGAGAATCTATTAGATCATTGAACATAAGTCCTTGATCTGTCGATATTTATAAAAAAGACAGAAAGAATCGAATAACTCAATAGTGGGGCTAAGATTACTGAATCGTGAATTCATGATTGGAGAGTACGATTGTTGATTTTCACCACCAGCATTTTCACTTCACAAACCCATTCAAAGCATTGACTTCCCTACCCACGGCAAGTAGATTGAGCGGTTTCATCGGTCAAACTCTTTCCCTAATTGCCCGATGGTGAATAATATACGCGATGGTCGCTCACCAATTGCCGTGGCCATGCATTGGGCGTCCCAAGTGACAGCCATCTCCGTCGAGATGGTTCTACCGATCCTGCTTGGGGTATGGGTTGATAGCCGATTGGGCATCAAGGCGGTTTTTGCCGTGCTCGGGGGAATTTGCGGATTGTGGCTCGGAATTTGGAATTTGCTCCGTATTGCCAAAGTGCTTGCCGCAGGGGACAAAAAACAGGCATCCGGGTCTGGAGCCGGCGACGAAAAATCAAAATCGGAAAAAGAGTGAATGTTTATGCCTTTTCCGATGTAGCTCATCCCACCTGAATATTTTAATTCCCATGTATTCGCGGCTGAAACACGTTTTATTCCAAACTTTAATGGGACATTTAATTATTCTCACGGCGGTGATGTTCGCGCTGTATTCGACCGCCGCACTGCTCATCTGGCGCTTGCAAGAGCCGAAGATGCTGGGCATTGCCGCCGGATTGGCCGGCGTCTGTTATGTCTCAGCCATGCTCGCTTTGCTCGGCGAAAAGTTTTTCTCCGTTCGGGATCAAGCCGTTCTGGGAACCTATTGGGCGATGACCGCCCGCACAGGCATCCCTTTGCTTGCGGTCCTTTTGATGAATGTTTCAGGCGGTCCGTTTGCCGAACCGGCGGCGATTTGCTATCTTATAGTTTTTTATTTTGGGGCCTTGATCGTCCAAGTCGTTCTAGCCTATTGCTCGGCGGACAATGCTCAGCCGAAGGCGGCGAAAATTCCCTCGAAATAAACCATGGCCGACCCTAATGAACTGATTTCGCACGTTCAGGACGCCAAGGCGTTTGATATCATTCACGGTTGGGTAATTCACATTCCTCAACCGTTCGGGGAGACATTTCCCATCACCAAGTTCATGGTCGTCCAATTGATCGCGGCGCTGCTGATGATTGCGGTTTTCGTCCCCTTGGCGCGGCGACTGCGCGGCGGCGAAACGCCTCGCGGCCGTTTGGCCAACTTTTTCGAGGCGATGCTCGTTTTCATCCGCGACGAGGTCGCCCGGCCCTCCATTGGCGATCATCATGCCGATAAATTCCTGCCGTTCTTGTGGACGCTGTTTTTCTTCATCCTCTTCGGCAATTTGCTGGGAATGGTGCCTTGGCTCGGCTCGCCAAACGCCTCGCTGAGTTGCACGGCGGCAGTGGCGGCGATCACTTTATTGGTCGTCATCGGCGCGGGCGTTAAAACATTTGGACTCTGGGGATATTTAAAAGGGCAAGTACCGGAGATGGATGTGCCCCTCGTGATGGGCATTTTTCTCAAACCCATGCTCTTCGTCATCGAGTTCGGGGGAATGCTCATTAAACACATCATCTTGGCGATGCGTTTATTCGCCAACATGTTTGCCGGTCATTTGGTCCTCGTGGTGATCCTGGGCTTCATCGTTCAGTTGGCCGGCACCTGGTTGTGGTACGGCGTTACGCCGGTGAGCGTCCTCGGCTCGGTCGCGCTGAACCTTTTGGAACTTTTGGTGTGCTTCATTCAAGCCTATGTTTTTACTTTCCTCGCCGCGATTTTTATTGGGATGGCGGTGCATCAGCATTAAATGCGAATTTTTCGTAAATCGATAACCAGAAAACAACCGGCGGCACCCCGCCGCCACAAAAAAACAAGTACTCAATCCACCCGAGATGGTTCAACCGGCCTCGCCGGCGTAATCACTTTTTGCACAAGGAGTTGCCCGTGAACAAGTTTTCGATGATTTTTATTTGGTGTGCGATGTTGTTGTTGATGGCGGCGCCGGCCTTCGCCGCCGACCCCGAAAAGTCTCCCACCGCCGGTCCAGCCCCCGCCGCCTCCGCCGCGCCGGCCTTTTCGATGAATTTGGGCGCGGCCTTCGGCGCGGGCCTCGTGATTTTGGGCGCGGGCTTGGGCATCGGCCGCATCGGCGCCACCGCCACCGAGAGCATGGCCCGGCAGCCTGAAGTCGCCGGAAAGATCCAAGGCGCGATGATTATCGCCGCCGCGCTCATCGAAGGCGTGACGTTTTTCGCGTTGGTGGTCTGCATGTTGTTCAATAAGTAAGGAAACTTTATCCCAAGGCGACTCGACGATGTGGACTCGCACGCATGCCGCTATCACGATAGGCCTGATCTTGGCAGTGGCGATCACGATTGCCAGGCCGGCCAAATGCTATGCTGTCGCCGATAATGAGTCGGCAACCAAGGAATTCGAGCATGGCGAAGACCATAAGAAGGGTGCCTGGGAAACGGATTTGGCCCTCTGGTCCGCCGTGGTCTTCCTCTGCCTCCTGGCCGTGCTTTACAAGATGGCCTGGGGACCGTTGTCCGAGGGCTTGAACAAACGGGAAAAGCACATCGCCGATCAGATTGCGCAGGCCAACGCCGCCAATCAGCAGGCGAAGGAGTTGCTGGCCGCCCACGAGCAGAAACTGGCCGGGGCGGCGCAGGAGGTGCGCGCGATTCTCGACAAGGCCCGGCAGGACGCCGACGAAGCCGCCCGCGAGCGCGAGGCGAAAGCCGAGGCCGACGCCAAGGCCCGTTTCGAGCGCGCGGAGAAGGAAATCGCCGCCGCCACCGCCGCCGCCGCCAAGGATCTCGCCGACCGCAGCGCCAAACTGGCCGTCGATCTGGCAGGCAAGATCGTCCGCGCCAAGCTCACCCCCAAAGACCACGCCCAGCTTATCGATCAAGCCGTCAGCGGCTTCGACGTGAGCAAGCAGGGGGGCAAGTTCGCGAGTCGGAATTGATGCAATGAAATAGAATCCTTTTATGGCCGCCCCACTCGACAAAACCGCCGAAGACGCCCGCACCGCAGCCCGCATGGACGCCGAGGTGGGCGTCGAACACATTGCCGGCGTTTATGCGCAGGGTTTCCTGAGCGCCGCCGAGAAGGCCGGCCAAACCGTGGCGGCCGTCGCCGAGTTCGATGCGCTGATGTCCGAGGTGCTCGACGCAAATCCCCGCTTTCAGGCGATTCTTTCCTCGAAGCTGATATCGCCCGCGGAGACCTCCGGAATTTTGAACCGCATCGTGGGCGGCCGCGTTTCGCCCTTGTTCATGAACTTCCTGCAGGTCGTCGCGCGGCATGGCCGGCTGGATTGCCTGCGGGCGATCCATCTGCAAACGCGCGTGCTGTACGACATCCTGCAAAACCGCGTCCGCGTGCGAGTCATCACCGCCGAGCCGCTCACGCCCGAACTCGAAGCCAAGATTCGCATCGACTTGCGGGCGAAACTGGGCGGCGAACCGATTATGGAAACCGTGGTCGATCCGAACCTCATCGGCGGCGCCGTCCTGCGTTTGGGCGACACCGTCTATGACGGCTCGATCCAAAATCAACTGAATACTCTCCGTCAAGAAATGATGGACTGGAGCGCCCATGAAATTCAAAGCCGACGAGATCGCTTCGTTAATCCAACACGAAATTGAGCAGTACGAGTCGAAGATCGACGTCCGCGAGGTCGGCCGCGTCATCGAGGTCGGCGACGGCATCGCCCGCGTCTATGGACTCTCCGGCGTGATGGCCGGCGAGATGGTCGAATTCCCCAACAATATCTTCGGGCTGGCCTTCAACCTCGAAGAGAACTCGGTGGGCGTGATCATCTTGGGCGACTATCTCAAGATTTACGAGGGCGATGAAGTCCGCAGCACCGGCAAATTGCTGAGCGTTCCCGTGGGCGATGCCGTCTTGGGCCGTGTGATGGATCCGCTGGGAAATCCGTTGGACGGCACCGGTCCGATCGTTACCACCGAGCGCCGGTTGGTCGAATCGCCGGCTCCCGGCATCGCCGGCCGCCAACCGGTCAAAATGCCGCTGCAAACCGGCATCAAGGCGATTGACTCGATGACGCCCATCGGCCGCGGCCAGCGCGAGCTGATCATCGGCGACCGCAAAACCGGCAAGACGGCGATCTGCATCGACACGATCATCAACCAGAAGGGCACGGACGTTAAGTGCTTCTATGTCGCCATCGGTCAGAAGGATTCGACCGTGGCCGGGTTGATCGATACGCTGCGAGCCCACGGCGCGATGGACTACACGACGGTGATCGTCGCCGGCGCAGCCACGCCCGCCCCGCTGCAATACATCGCTCCTTATGCCGGCTGTGCAATGGCCGAATATTTCATGTATAAAGGCGGCCACACGCTGGTTGTTTACGACGATCTCTCGAAACAGGCGATAGCATACCGGCAGATTTCACTGCTCATGCGTCGTCCGCCGGGCGCGAAGCCTACCCCGGCGATATTTTTTATTGCCACAGCCGGTTGCTCGAACGCGCCGCGAAACTTAGCGACCAGCTCGGCGGCGGCTCGCTCACTGCCTTGCCGATCGTCGAAACGATGGAAGGCGAGGTGTCGGCGTACATCCCGACGAACGTGATTTCCATCACCGACGGCCAGATCTACGTCCAGCCCGACTTGTTCTTCGCCGGCCAGCGGCCCGCGATGAACGTCGGCATTTCGGTCTCCCGCGTGGGCGGGTCGGCCCAGGTGCCGGCGATGAAAAAGGTTGCCGGCGGCTTGCGGCTCGATCTGGCCGCCTTCCGCGAACTCGAGGCCTTCGCCCAATTGGGCACCGACCTCGACGCCGCCACGCAATCGCGGCTCGATCGCGGCTACCGCATGACCGAACTGTTGAAGCAGGGCCTGTATCACCCGATGCACGTGACCGACCAGGTGTTGAGCATCTACGCCGGCACCCGCGGCCACTTGGACAAAGTGCCGCTTGCCGAAGTTCACAACTGGGAGCAGGGCTTTTTGAAGTTCATTCACGACGAGCGCAAGCAACTATGGCAAAAGATCACCGACAGCAAGCAACTCGACGACGCGACCGCCGCGGAAATCGAAACCGCCATCGCCGAGTTCCAGAAACGCTTCGCCAAACAAGCCGAAAAAATGACCGTGACGGTATAAAAATTAGTTCCGTATTAGAGAATGATTGCATGTTGAAGATTGCGTGATGAAGGTTTTTCGCCCCGAAGGGGCATGCGTTCGCCCAGCCCAGGGCAACGCCCTGGGTAATCGGAACGCCCACCGTTATTTTTTTGTTCGATGTGCGATCGGCCCGACGGGCCAAAAATTCGCCTTGCCGCGCGGCGAACGGTTGGCCCGTTGGGCCGGAAAATAATTCGTCGTTTTCCCTCCTCCCAGGGCGTTGCCCCGGGCTGGACGAACGGCTGGGCCTTCGGCCCGAAAATCAATTTACGACAATACTTTCATGGCTAAAGCCCGCGCACTCGACCGACGCCGCAAATCGATCCGCAGCATCCGCAAAATCACGCGGACGATGGAGCTGATTTCGCCGCACGGTTCAAAAAGGCGATGGATCGGGCGATTGCCGCCTCGGCCTACACGAAACGGATGACCAAACTGGTCGGCGATCTCGCCCGCAGCGGCCTCGAGATCACGCACCCGCTGCTCCTGCCCCGGGAAACGACGCATCGGGCGATCCTGTTGGTGCTCACGGCCAATCGCGGCCTGTGCGGCGGATACAATAGCAGCATCTTGCGTCTGGCCACCGCGCGCTACAAGGAGCTCGACGCTTCCTTCGACGAACTGCAACTCGAAGTCTCCGGCAAGCGCGGCATTTCGGCGCTCAAGTTCCGCGGCATCAAGATCGACGAGCGTTACACGCATTTCGAGGACAAGCCCGCGTTCGAAGAGGTGAATCTGCTGGCCGACCGCTATATGGACGATTTCGTGACCGGGCGGCTCGACCGGCTGGATGTCGCCTATACGAAATTCATCAGTTCCAGCCGTCAGCAAGCCGTGGTGGAAACGCTGCTGCCGCTTGCCGGACTGGAAGGTTTGGAGGAAGAGGAAGAACCCGGCATGGAGCATATCGGTGAGACGCCCTACGAATTTTTGCCCTCGGCAGCGAGCATTTTGGACGAAGTGGTGCCCACGAGCTTCAAGGTGAAGCTGTTCAAGTGCTTCCTCGACGCCGCGGTGAGCGAGCAGATCGCCCGGATGGTGTCGATGAAAGCCGCCACCGAAAACGCCGACGAAATGATCGGCATGCTCTCCACCGCCTACAACCGCGCCCGCCAGGGACAAATCACCAACGAGTTGCTGGAGATCATCGGCGGCGCGGAAGCACTGAACGAATAATTGCAAATTGGCAATTGCAAATTGCAAATTGCAAAATGAACAACATTGATTCGGGAATTGGACGGAAGCGGCAAAATGACACCGGACGACCTTTCGGAACGGTTTGTTGGAGTTTGCAGTACGGATTGGAAAAGTGGTCGATGCGTTGCCGGATACTCGATTGGGACGGCATATTGCCGGCCAACTTGTGCGTTGCGGAACATCTGCGCCGCCGAATTATGAAGAAGGCCGCGCTGGGGAAAGTAGAGCAGATTTCGTCCATAAGTTGAGTATCTGCCTGAAAGAACTTAGGGAATCCAGATTTTGGCTGCGATTGATCATCAAAGCAAACCTGCTTCCCAAACAAAAAATGCATGCGGTTTTGGAAGAATGTGAGCAGTTGATGAAGGTTATCGCCCAATCTATCCTCACCGCAAAAAGTAAAATCACTAAAAGACGTTAATTACGCAACCAAATTTCACCTCGGTATTGTTCAATTTGCAATTTGCAATTTGCAATTACCAATTTGCAATTAAATACCCATGTCAACCGCCGCCCCGCCCAAATCCTCCGCGAAAACGAACCTCGGCAAGATCACCCAGGTCATCGGCTCGACGTTCGACGCCGAATTTCCCGAAGCGCACATGCCTTCGATCTACAATGCCGTGAAGATCGAGAGCGACGTGAAAGGCGTGAAACTCGACCTCACCGGCGAAGTGCAGCAGCACTTGGGCGGCGGACGTGTGCGGTGCGTAGCCTTGGGCAGCACCGACGGCCTGGTCCGCGGCATGGACTGCCTCGATACCGGCCTGCCCGTCAAGGTGCCCGTCGGCAAAGGCACGCTCGGCCGCGTCTTCAATCTGCTCGGCGAGCCGATCGACAACCTCGGGCCGATCTCCGCCGACGACCACTGGCCCATCCACCGCGACGCGCCCGAAGTGGTCGATCTTTCGACCAAGACCGAAATTTTCGAGACCGGCATCAAGGTTATCGATCTCTTGACGCCGTTCGTCCGCGGCGGCAAGGCCGGACTCTTCGGCGGGGCCGGCTTGGGCAAAACCGTGATCCTGCAAGAGCTGATCGCCCGCATCGCCTCGGCACACGGCGGTTTTTCCGTCTTCGCCGGCGTCGGCGAGCGAACCCGCGAGGGAAACGACCTCTGGCTGGAGATGAAACACGCCAAGATCGGCAACACCGACCGCAACGTGCTCTCGCAAACCTGCATGGTCTTCGGCCAGATGAACGAACCGCCCGGCGCCCGCTTGCGGGTCGCTCTTTCCGCGCTGACCATGGCCGAATATTTCCGCGATACGACCGGCACCGACGTGCTTTTGTTCATCGACAACATCTTCCGCTTCTCGCAGGCCGGCAGCGAAGTGTCGGCGCTTTTGGGCCGCATGCCGTCGGCCGTGGGTTACCAGCCGACGCTGGCCACCGAAATGGGGATGTTGCAGGAGCGCATCGCCTCGACGAGCAAAGGAGCGATCACCTCCGTCCAAGCGGTCTATGTGCCGGCCGACGATCCCACCGATCCCGCCCCCGCCGCGGCGTTCGGCCAGCTCGACGCCTTTTTATACTTGGAACGCGCCATTTCCGAAAAGGGCATTTATCCCGCGGTCGATCCGCTGGCCTCGTCGAGCCGCGTGCTCGATCCGCAATATGTCGGCGACCGGCACTACGCCATCGCCAGGCGAGTGCAGATGACCTTGCAGCGCTATCGCGAATTGCAGGACATCATCGCGATCCTGGGCGTCGATGAGCTGAGCGAAAGCGACAAGCAGGTGGTGCAGCGCGCCCGGCGGATGGAACGCTTCCTGTCGCAGCCGTTTTTGGTCGCCGAAGCGTTTACCGGCAAGCCCGGCGAAATTACCCCCCTTGCCGATACGATCCGCAGTTTCGAGGAAATCGCCGACGGCAAGTGGGACCACCTGCCCGAACAAGCCTTTATGTACGTCGGCCCGATCGAACAGGCCGAGGCCCAAGCAAAGAAAATGGCGGAAGGAAAATAGTGGAGAAGTGGAATGGGGGATAGTGGATAGTGAACAATGCACTCCGCACTCATCACTGTCCCACTCAATCCTGTCCCCTGTCCACTGAACCCTGAACCCTCCCATGCACTGCATCGTTGTCACTCCCGAACGCACGGTCCGCGATGAGCCGGCGGAATTCGTCGCCGTCACGCTTTTCGACGGCGAATTGGGCATCGCGCCGGGCCATACGCCGCTGCTGGGTCGGCTGGGCTTCGGCGAATTGCGGATCACCCGCAGCGATCATACCGATCATTATTACGTCGAGGGCGGATTCGTCGAAGTGCTCGACGACGTGGTCACGGTGCTCACGCGCCGGGCGATTCCCGCCGAACAGATCGACGAAGAAATCGCCGCCGAGCAGCTTCAATCGGCCCTGGCCAAAGAAGCCCGCACGCCCGAACTGCTGGCTGTGCGCCAGCGCGCCGTCGATCAAAGCCGGGCGCAAATTCTCGTCGCCCGCCGGGCGAAAACATTTTGAACCAAAGACCGTTCGGCGCTGCGCCCACCCTTGTCGCGGGCATGCGGTGTTTCTTGCACGTTTCTCATGCCCACGGCAAGCGTGGGCATGGCACCGGACTTTTCGCAACAGAAACTAATTACTCTTCCACCACCTCGTCGACGATCGTTTCTTGCGACGCGTTCTTCGATGGCTTGTCCGCCATCCGCCGGGGGAGACGCACGAAGTCGCGTCCCACCCGACCGACCAAACCGTCGAAATTGGCGATCGCGATGCTAAGCAAAACGGGCCCTGCAACACTGTAAAAGAGCAGGCCGATCACGTAGGCGGCGTGAATCCCGTCGGGAGCGTGCGGTTCGGCGTAGATCATGCCGGGATACATCAGCAGAAAAGGAATCACGCCGGCCACGATGAGTTGCGTTCCGTTGCCTGGTCCATGGCTGCCGATCATCATCACCAGACAGCAAAACGTATATCCACCGCCGACGAAGATCAAGGTCGCCAGCGTGGCGGCCATTGCTTTTAGTGAGGTCCTGCACTTCAACGAGTAGAGAATTCCCAACGAGGAGACGAAAAATGCGACACTTAAATACGTCCATCCCTGGAGGAGCACGGGGCCAAGGAATAACGGATCGAGCAACACGGCCAACCCCCAAATGACCGCGAGCAGAAACAGAATCCACCGCGAGGAATACAAATTGCCCGCCACTTTGCCCCAGACGATCTCCCCCGGCCTCAGCGGAGTGCTCAGCAGGGAGACCCAGCAATCGCGTTCCTTTTCCGAGGTGACCGCGCCGGCCGCCCGCGCCGCCATGAGCAGCAGACCGCCGCTGCCCAGAATCATGGTCATCACCGCGGTGTAAATCAGATAACCTGTGTATGCAGGACGACCGGAGCCGTAATAGTTTCGATTGTTGAACTCATAAACATTATAGTAAAAGGCGTATGCCGTGCCGCCGAGCACGGCGAGCACGATGATTCCCATCAAAATGGATCCCAGCCAGCCCAGCTTGCTCGCGGCCGGCTCGGCGAAGAGTTCTTTCCAGAGCATCGGCCGGTTGCTCACGGCGGGCCGCAGCCATTGCAGCCGGCGGCGGCGTTTCTTGCCGCCCTTGTTGCGATCCTTCAGATGCACCCGGCGCACGGCCAGCGTCGAGGCGATCGCGCAGACCAGGCAGATGACGCCCTGATTTCGCGCCATGTGCCAAAGCATTTCCCAGGCGGAGAGGACCTGGGAGCCGCTGGCGCTCGATACTCGCGAAGAGCACCCAAAAAGGATTCATCCGCAGCATTTCATCGTTGATGCTCGCCAAAAGAAACTTTGCAGCACGCCGCGGTTGAAAACATAGAGGATCAACGGCAGCACCAGCCAAACGAAGATCAGCAAATACGCCCGCACCACCGCATCACGCGAACGTGCCGACCAGACCGAAACGGTAATCGAAAGGATCGAAACCGTGAGCATGGTGCAAAGCGTGATCAGGAACAGCATCACGAGCGCCTCGGCGCGATGCCGCCCATCAGCATCGCCAGCGCGAGCACCGGCAGCCCGACCAGCACCAGATAGGAGATCTGCATCAGCCGAGCGAAAAGCTTCCCCAGCACGATCTCCGCGTTGCCAAGCTGCGTGACGAACAAATGCTCGATCGTCCGCCGCTCGCGTTCCACGGCGATGGTGCCGGCCGCCATCGCCGGACCAAGCCCCACCACCAATAGCAATTGCACGATCGAAAAGGCGACGAAAAAACCATAGGACATCCGGGCGATCGTGGCGATATCCGCCTCGCGATTGGAAAACGAGTTGTCGCTATAGATCATCAGCAGACACAAAAGCAGCACCACGGCGTACAGCACACGAATGACGAAATACCGCGTCCGCCGGGCGCTGGTGACCATCTCCAGAGAAAACATCGGTCCAGGCAGCATGAAAACTTCTCCAGACCGCCAAGATAGCTGATTTTCAGGTAGAGGGAAAGAGGAGCAAAGGCGGAAGGCAGAAGGCGGAGAAAATCATTCTCATTTGTCTGTGTTTCGCAGCTCTCAATCATCGTACCGCGGAGTCGTGATCGTCACGAAAAACAACATTCACCCTTCCGCCTTCACCCTTCCTCAAATCACCCATTCCAGCGCGTCGCTCCCCTTTTCGCCGCGGATGCGCAGCTTTGGCGTCTCCATGATGACTGTCGTGCCGGGATCGACCGACTTCGTGAGCCAGACGCTCGAACCGATGACCGAATCGTGGCCGATCACCGTGTTGCCGCCCAGGATCGTGGCGTTGGCGTAGATCACCACGCGGTCCTCGATGGTCGGATGGCGTTTTTTGCCGCGAACCAAATTGCCTTCCGTATCGGTGGCGAAACTCAAGGCGCCCAGCGTAACGCCCTGGAAGAGCTTCACCCACTCGCCGATCTCGGTCGTTTCGCCGATCACCACGCCCGTGCCGTGATCGATGAAAAAGTGCTTGCCGATCGTCGCGCCGGGATGGATGTCGATGCCGGTCTTGCTATGCGCCCATTCGGTCATCATTCGCGGAATGAGCGGCACTTGCAGCTTGTCGAGCAGATGCGCGAGCCGATAAACGGTAATCGCCTCCAAGCCGGGATAGCAGAAGATCGCTTCGTCCTGGCTCTTGCAGGCGGGATCGCCCTTGTACGCTGCCTCGACGTCCAGGGCCAAAATCTTCCTTAGCTCGGGCAATTGCTCCAGAAACTGCACCGCCTTCGCCTGGCCCAGCGCCTCGAAGTCCAGCAGGTCCCGGCTGCCGGACGGGACCTCGCTCGGATTGCATTGATATCCAAGCGAAGCATCATATCGAATCGCCCTGGCGATTTGCTCGGTCAGCGTGTCGTGCAGCCGATCGATCAGGTCGCCCACGTGGTACGTGACGTTGCCCAGGTGCAGCCCGTCGCGGCGGCGGTAGCCGGGATACAGAACTTCCTTCAAGTCCTCGGTCGCCGCGACCATCGTCTCGTAATTCGGCAGCGGGCAGTGCCCGAGGTGGCTGATGCTCCCCACCTCGGCGTACGTATCGACGATCCGCTCCGTAAGCAGCGGCAAATTTTCCTTCACGCGAAAATCGGTGGCCATGATTTGTCGGGCCTTGGGATTTGGGTCTTAGATCTTGGGTTCCACTTGTTCCCACGCTTTAGCGTCGGCGAACTGCTAACCGACGCTATTTTACAAAGGACTATCCGCAGGACAACACTTGGGGTGACCGGACGAAATTCCGTCGTGCTCATTCCCCTAGGGTTTTATCGAAAGAAAACGCACTCGCGCAAAAGTGAGCATTCGGCTGTCCGGCCTTAAACCGGACAGCGACACGCGCAGCAACCGGCGCGAAAATGAATGTAGAACATGCTCATCGGCAACTCCGCAAATTCCCGCAGGATTACCCAATCCTAGGCGTCGGAACCGCAAAAATCAAGCCACACGAAATTATCATCGGACGCCACTTGGCGAAAAATTGAACAAAACGTCACCACTTCGTTTAGCCCGGATCCATCGGTGACGGCACGGTGTACGAGTTGCCACCCCCGCCGCCGCCGATCGCTCCGGGCTAAACGATTGACTGGAAAATTGCTACTTCAATTCCACCACCTGTTGATATTCCGGCACCGTGGCGTCGAAGTGCAGCGTCTCGCGAACGTGCTTCGCGAAGCTGATCGAAACGTCTTCTTCGCCGTGCGCCACGAACACGTGCCGCGGCGGCGTTTGCAGATAGCCGAGCCATTTCGTCAGGCCGTCGCGGTCGGCATGGCCGGAGATGCCTTGAAGCTGCGTCACCCGGGCGCGGACCAGTAGCGAACGGCCGTGAATGCGGACCTCGCGGTTGCCGTCGAGAATCTGCCTGCCCAGCGTGCCCCGCGCCTGATAGCCCACGAACAACACGGTGGTTTCCGGCCGCGTGATGCGCTGCGCCAAATGGTGCTTGATGCGGCCCGCCGTGCACATGCCGGAGGTGGACATGATGATGCACGGGCCTTGATAGCCGTTGATTTTCTGCGATTCCTCGCGGCTGCGGAGCACTCGCAGCGCGGGGAACTTGAACAACGACCGCCCCGCCGAAAGCATGTCGAGCGCCTCCTGGTCGAAGCAATCGCGGTGGTCGCGGAAAATTTCGTTCACGTCGGCCGCCATCGGGCTGTCGAGAAACACCGGCATTTCGGGAATCCTTCCCGCGTACAAAAGCCGGTTCAGGTGGTAGATGATCTCCTGCGCCCGTTCGATGGCAAAAATCGGCACCACGATGGCGCCCCCGGCCGCGGCCGTCTCCTTGATGATCCGTTCGAGTTGCGTCTCCACGCCCTCGGCCGTTTCGTGGTTGCGGTCGCCGTAAGTCGATTCCATCACCACGTAATCGGCCTCGGTGAAAGTCTCGGGGTCGCGAACGATCGGCTTGTTCATCTGGCCCAAGTCGCCGGTGAAGAGAAATTTCCGCGGCTGGCCGTGATCGCGCACGCGGACCTCGATGATCGCCGAACCGAGGATATGCCCGGCGTCGTGGAAGACGGCCGTCACGTGCTCGTTGAGTTCGACTTCCTTGCCGTAGGCCGCCGTTTGCAGCAGGCGAATCGTGCGATCGACGTCTTTGACGGTGTAAAGCGGCTTGACCGCATGCTTCACCTGGCGGCCTTCCTTGCGGTGCCGCTTCTGCTTGTACGAGGCGTCTTCCGCTTGAATCTCGGCCGCGTCGCGGAGCACGAGTTCGACCAAATCGGCCGAAGCCGACGTGGTGAGCACCGGCCCGCGATAACCTTCCTGCACCAATTTCGGCGCCAGCCCGCAATGATCGACGTGCGCGTGCGTCAGCAGCACGAGGTCGAGCTTCTGCGGCTTGATCGGCGACGGCGCCCAATTGCGGGGCAGGAATTCACGCTCCTGAAACATCCCGCAATCGACCAGCAGCCGCACGCCGTCGGCTTCGAGATAATACTGCGAACCGGTAACTTGCCGCGTCGCCCCTAAAAATTGCAGCTTCACGTTGTGTCTCGCGGTTGGATTTCGAGTTCAAAGAGTCTGATCGTCCGGTATTGATTTCCGAAAATTGCTCCCATTATAAAGGATAGGTTGGAATTTTTCCGCTCTCGGGTGTCACCCCTTGGCGTAAGAATATAAAGGTCCCGGCTGGCGTGGAAGTCCTCATTTCATTGACCACCGCCTGACTTTCTGTTAGGCTGTTCATCTGAAACTGGTAAAGCAAACTCAAGCAAATTGGCGAAACTCATTATGGCACACCAAGTTACATTGATTCGCGGCGACGGGACCGGACCGGAATTGGCCGATGCCGCCCGGCGCTGCCTCGATGCCGCCGGAGTGAAAATCGATTGGGACGTCCAAGAGGCGGGCGTCGAGATCATGGCAAAGACCGGCACCCCTCTGCCGGAGGAAACCCTCGCCAGCATCCGCCGCACGCACTGTGCCCTGAAAGCCCCCATCACCACGCCGGTCGGCACCGGATTCCGCAGCATCAACGTCCATCTGCGGCACGAGTTC
Organism: Pirellulales bacterium; assembly: GCA_963713065.1. Taxonomy (GTDB): domain Bacteria; phylum Planctomycetota; class Planctomycetia; order Pirellulales; family Thermoguttaceae; genus JADLEL01. The sequence continues at coordinate 302,359 of CAVQKP010000007.1, forward strand.
GATCTGTTCGCCTGCGTCCGCCCCTGCAAGTACTATCCCGGCGTGCGGACGTTGTACTGCGAATTGCCCATCAATCTCGTAATCGTCCGCGAAAACACCGAGGACCTCTATGCCGGCATCGAGTTCGAGGCCGGCAAGCCCGCCACCGGCGAACTGTTCGACGTCATCAATCGCCTCTGCGACCGCAAGATCAAGACCGGCCGCCAAGAGACGGGCGTGTCGATCAAGCCGCTGAGCGTCTCGGCTTCCGAGCGGATCATCCGCTACGCCTTCGACTATGCCAAAAAAAACGGCCGCAAAAAAGTCTCGGCCATCCATAAGGCGAACATCATGAAATTCACCGACGGGCTGTTCCTTGCCACCGCGCGTCGCGTGGCGCTCGACTACCTCGACGTCGAGTTCGAGGACCGCATCGTCGATAACATGTGCATGCAATTGGTGCAGAAGCCGGAAGATTACGACGTCATGGTCCTGCCCAACCTCTACGGCGACATCTTGAGCGATCTCGCCGCCGGCCTGGTGGGCGGCCTTGGCGTCGCCCCCGGCGCGAACATCGGCGTCGATACCGCGATCTTCGAGGCCACCCACGGCAGCGCCCGAAATACGCCGGACTGAACAAGGTCAATCCGACCGCCGTGATCCTCTCCGGCATGCTCATGCTGCGGCATCTCAAGGAACTCGAAGCCGCCGACCGCCTCGAAAAAGCCGTCGCCGAAGTGATCGCCGAAGGCAAGGACGTCACCTACGACATGAAAGCCGACCGCCACGACCCCACCGCCGTCGGCACCCGCGAAATGGCCGCCGCCATTTGCCGGAAATTGGAAAAATGACGTCGATCAACGAAAAGCGCGACGATCGACCGCTCTATTTTCTCGCCGCGGCGCTGGCCATCGTCATTTTCATCCTGCCGCTGACGGTGAATTTTCCCTTGCTCGATCCCGACGAAGGCCTGCACGCCTCGATCGCCCAGGAAATGGTCGAACGCGGCGATTGGATCGTCCCGCACTTCCTGGGAAAACCCTTCCTCGACAAGCCGATTCTCTATTTTTGGTGCCAGGCGCTTTCGCTGAAATGCTTCGGCATGAACGAATTCGCCGTCCGCTTGCCGGGCCTTTTTCTTGGACTTCTCGGCTGCATCACGACGGGAATTGTCGGCGGGCGGATGTTCGGCCGCACCGCGGGCCTGGTCTCGGGCATCTTCTATGGCACGATGATCCTGCCCGTCGCGCTCGCCCAGGCCGCCGCCCACGACGTGGCGCTCGTGCCGTGCGTGAATCTGGCGATCTTGCTCTTCTGGATGTCCGACCGTGCTCCATCGTGGAAAGATTCCACCGGTTACGCCGTCGCCATCGGCGCGATTTTGGGACTCGCGATCCTCGCCAAAGGACTCGTCGGCGTAGCGCTGGTCGGAGTGACGTACGGCGGTTATCTGCTCCTCACGCGGCAGTTTACGTTCGCCGCGTGCTATCGCGGATCGGTCGCGCTCGCGATCGCGGCGGCGATTGCCTCGATTTGGTATCTCGCCGTGGAATGGCGCGAGCCCGGCTATTTGCGATACTATTTCCTCGAGCGCCACGTGCTCGGCTTCGCCACCGCCACGCAATCGCACGGCGACGCGCCTGGTGGCTCTATATTCCCGTTCTGCTCGGCGGCGGATTGCCGTGGATCGGCTACCTGCCGGTCACGATCCGCGAACTGTTTACGACCAATTCGGTGCCATGCCCACGCTTGCCGTGGGCATGTTGGGGACGCTCGAAGCAAAGTGACATCCCCACGGCAAGCGTGGGCGTGGCGCCCTGCTTGAAAAAACCCTCGACATGCCTCTTGTGGTGCTGGCTCATCGGCAGCACGCTGCTGCTTTCGCTGGCGCAGTCGAAATTGGTGACCTATCTCTGGCCGGTATTTCCCGCGGTGGCGATCTTGGCCGCGATCGGCTGGTCGAAGTTGCTCGAGGGCACTCTCAGCCCGGCGGCCAAACAATCGCTTCGCAAAAACTTCATGATGTCGTCGTTCGTTGGCCCACTCGTGCTGCCGATCGCGATCCTCGTGCTGCAAAAAGCCTTCGGCATTCGCTTCAGCCCGCTAATCTGGGCGGCGGCAATCATCGTCGGGCTGGGAACGCTCCTGCCGCTTTGGTTCCTGTTCCGCGAAAAATGGCAAGCCATGCTTACCGCCTCGGCGCTCACGACGGCCGCCCAGTTTCTGCTCGTGATGTTCCTCCTCGTGCCGATCATCGCCGCACGGTATTCGGAAAAACAGTTGGCGGCATATTTTAATCGCCCGACCGTCCAACTACCGAAAAAAATGTATTTTGTCGAACAGCGCATCGGCTCCTTCGTCTTCTATCTCAATCCTGTCTTGCGGGCATCGCTTGCCAAAGACCAGTTGGAAGAAATCCCGCGGCCCAAGGACGCGAAAAAACTGAAATCCGCGATTCAATCCGGCGATGTTGTGGTCGTGCCCGAAAAACGAGTCCAAAGGGCAGGAGAATACGTCGATCTGAAAGGAGTATCGGTCCGCAAAGTGGGACAATTCTCGGTGATGCAAAAGTAGGCTGAACATCAAGATAAGAATCATGTTCCCATGCAAGATATCATGGGAATTATTCTCGTGTTGACTCTGGACTGTGCTGTGCTTGTCTCACCCTACTTTCGCTTGTTCCTCATCACACTCTCCAGCCGATCCATCCAGCCCGGCAGCAAACCGCATTTGTAGAAGGCCAGGGCGATCAGGCTGCCCATGGCCGCGCCGGCCAGCACGTCGCTCAAAAAATGGGCGCCGCCTTCAATGCGTTGGCAGCCGACCAGCGCGGCAAAAAGAAAAAACAACCAGCGGCCGCGCGGATACAACCAAACCAATCCCGCCGCGAATCCGACCGCCGTGGCCGTATGGGCGGAAGGAAAACTTTGCCCGATGCTGCCCGCCGAAGTGCCGGGCAGCCAAGCGCCAAAAGAGGTCCAAACGTCTCCCGCGAAGTTGAAATCGTGGGGCCGCGTTCGCGAGAGCAACAGCTTCAGTCCGTTGGCGGCCAGACCCGCCCCGTAAGCACAGCCCAAAACGCGGGGCAATGCCCATCGCCGCACGGGATCGAGGACAAAAATCGTCAGCGCGATCACCGCCACGCCCAATCCGTTCCCGAAATTCTCGAAAATTCCGAGCAGATCGCGAACGAACAACAATCCATTGTGGAACAGCTTGGGATAGCTCGTTTCTTGAAAGCACCCCAACCACCATCGCGACAACGGGCAATCGATCCCCAATGCCAGCACGGCCGCCACCGCAAAAGCCATAGGAATGCAAAGCCAGGCCAGTTCCCGGCGTACGGCAGCCCAAAGGGAAGATTTCTTCTCCGATTCCGTCATCGGTAAATCAGAACTATCAAGTTGGCATGAAATAGACATTGTTTTTACGAGTGCGGCTTTTGCAGATCACGCAAATTGCCTAACTTTACTTAAACCACACAAAAATGCTGTTGGCACATTGAAACGAATTCCTTAGACTGCCCGCCAAGAAATGTCAAGATCGTCTTTTCTCGATTTCATGCGCTGCGGAGATTCACGATGAAATGCGGAATGATTTGGGCAATCACGGCGTTAACGTTGGCGATTGCGGCAACCGGTTGTCAATCGCGGCGTTTCGCAAATATGGGGAAAGATGCAAACGGACACGAATACGGCGTGCCCGCCAACTCCATCGACGGCTACGCCAAAGCCCACGGCATCTCGCGCTCGGAAGCCGCCAAACGCATGCGCGACGAACTCGTTCCGCCAAGTGACCCCCACGTTGAAGGCCACGCTGCCATCGCCACGGTCGGGTCAGAGACTCGGACAAAATGATATCTACCACGGAATTACCATGTCCCAGAACGCGCGTTACCAAATTTGGATTCTCTTGGCCGCCGGGCTCATTTTCTTCACCTGTCTCGGTACCGCAGCCCTGTGGGACGAAGATGAAACGTGGTACGCCTCGTGCGCCGGGAGATGATGCACCGCGGCGATTGGGTCGTGCCGATGTTCAACGGCCAAGTATTTCCCGAAAAACCGCCGCTCATGTTCTGGACCATGATCGCCGGTTTCCACCTCTTCGGCGTGAGCGAACTCGGCGCCCGCTTCTTCTCGGCGGTCTTCGGCATGGCGACGGCGCTTTTGACCTATCACCTGGGACGGAAACTCTTCAACGATCGCATCGGCTTTTGGGGCGGAATAATCACCGCGTCGTCGATCATTTTCACCGTTTCCGCACGTGCCGCGACCGTCGATGCCGCGCTCGTCTTCCTCACCACCGCCGCGGTGTGGTGTTTTGTGATAATAAGGGGAGAGGGGAGAGGGGAAAGTGGAGAGAAGAGAAGACAGGAATCAGACATAAGTAGCAAATCTGATGTTCAATTTGCAATTTGCAATTTGCAATTGCCATTTTGCAATCATTCCATTAAAAAAGTACCTCCTCTTCCTCCTCTTCTATGTCTTCCTCGGGCTCGCCGTCCTCGCGAAAGGCCCGATCGGCTTCCTGCTGCCGATGTCGGCGCTCGGCCTATTCCTGATGATCCAAAACTACCGGCCCAAGACGACCGCGTCTCGCGGGATGGACCTCCTCGGCGTGGCAAAACGCATCACGGCATCGTTCTTCACAAGCCTCTGGCAACTCCGCCCCGTGACCGGGCTGATCGTCACGCTGGCCGTCGCGCTGCCTTGGTACGCGATGGTCGCCGCAAGCACGCACGGCGCGTGGGTGCAGACCTTCATTTTCGATTTCTGCATCCGCCCCTTCACGCAGCCGATCCTCGGGCACAGCGGCCCGATCTGGTATTATTTCCCCGCCGTGCTGGTCGGCTTCTTCCCCTGGTCCGTGTTCCTGGGGCCGGCGTGCATCGAGGTTTATCGCCGCATCCGCGGCGGCCACCCCTGGCGCGACGGCCTCGTGCTCCTGGTTTGCCTGTTCGGCGTTTGGTTCGTGTTCTGGTCGATTTGCAGCACGAAACTGCCGCATTATCTGTTGCCGGTCTATCCCGCCCTGTCGCTCCTGACCGCCTGTTTTCTCGAGGGATGGATTACCGGCGACGTGAAGCTCCGCCCAGGCTGGATGGCGCCGCCTGGTCGAGCGCAATGGTCGTCGGCGCCGGTATGACCGTCGCGCTGCCGATCGTCGCATGGCTCATGCTGCCGGGCGAAGAGTGGATCGGCGCGATCGGCCCGATCCTGATCCTCGGCGGCTGGTTGGGGTGGCATTATACCGCCCAAGCCAACCGGATTCAGGCCGTGCGTTGCTATGCCGTTGCCGCGGTGATTTTTCTTGCGGCCGCGTTCGGCTTCGTCACCATCGGCGTCGATCGGCACCAAAACGCCCGGCCGATGATGGCCGCCATCCACCGCGACTGCCCCGTAGAGGCCGCCATTTGCGAATACGGCTTCCATCGCAAAAGCTCGGTCTATTATGCAGGGCATCCGATCGCTCTCTGCGATACGCCGGAGCAGTTGAAAAAATTCCTTGACTCAAAAGCTCGGGCGTATATTATCACTTTGGATGACTATGCGGCGGAAATCGAGAAAAATAATCCGGGCGAGTTCGCTCAGATGCTCCGTCTGCATCGATTCACGACGGTCGCCAGGCCGATCGAGTCGTTTCATGCGCGGCCAGGCTATCTGGTCGTGCTGAAGCGAATCAGTCCCCAGACTTCCGTGCGGATCGGCAAAACCGCTGCCAAACAAGTGCATTAGTATAAGCACTATGGGGCCAGCGGCTGGAGTTTAGGGGGCGGAGATTGGAAGACCGCAACAGGATGCTCTCAAAGCCCTTGTCTCTGATCTCCAGGCCCTGGCCCTATTTCCTTCGATAATCGTAGAGACACCTTCTAAAAAAGCCATGTCCGAAGAAACCCTCCGCCAACAACTTTACGATTCCTTCAAAAATCGGGCGATGATCTATCACCTGATCTACGACGAGCTTCGCAACGAGTGCGGCGAAGACCGCGCCGAAGAAGTCCTCGGCCGGGCGATTTACCACCGCGGCGAGGAGAAAGGCCGGACCCAGTATGCCCGCTTCGCGCCCAACGATCTCGCCGGGCTGCAAAAAGCTTTTTGGGCGGAATCCCCGACGAAGGCCGCATGTTCCAGCCCGAGGTGCTCCGCAGCGACGCCGCGGGCATCGACATCAAGTTCCACGCCTGCCCGCTGCGCGACGCCTGGAAAGAGGCCGGCCTGCCGGAAGAAGAGATCGCCGCCCTCTGCCGCATCGCCGCGCAGATCGACAACGGCACCTTCGAGGCCGCCGGCTTCCAGTTCCACGCCGACACCTATCAGCCGGGCGGCGAAGGCTGCTGCTGCTTGCACATCCGCCCGGGGAAATAATCGGGCTCGAAAAGTCGCAAACAATAGTACGGCCAAATATTCAAGCCAAAACCCATACCCAGGGTGTTGTCTTGGGCTGCCATATCATGACCCTTCGGGCTTCCGCAATAGCCCTTTGTAATCGCAATTGTCCACCGGTTCCTTACCAATCAATCTTGAATTCCCGGGCTGCTTCTTCTGCAGGACCTTTCAATGACGGGTCCAGTTCGACGGCCTTTTTTAAGTCGCTTTTCGCGTCGTCCTTCCGGCCGAGCATCGCGCGTACTCCGCCCCGGCCAAGATACGCTTTGCCGAATTTCGGATTGATTTCCAACGCTTTCTCGCAATCAGCGAGGGCTTTGTCGTTTTCCTTCAGCATGATATAGGTCATACCTCGGACGCAATAGAGTTCGGGCGAGTTCGGATTCAATTCGATGGCTTTGGAACAATCGGCTACCGCCCGGTCGAATTGACGCATCTTCGCGTAGCAACGCGCCCGATCCACGTACGCCGAGGAATATTTCGGGTCCAGTTCGATCGCCTTGTCATGATCGGCCACTGCCTCGTCGTATCGTCCCAATTCGAAGTACGCACAGCCCCGGCCGCTGAGGATCATTGGATTTTTCGGACATCCTTCGATCGCTTTCGTGAGCAGCCGGACGGCCTCGTCCGCTTTTCCCGCCTTGAACATCTTTTTCGTGCGGCAGACATCGATACAGCCGAGAAGTCCTTTTTGATCGAGGAGTTGCATCACGGGGTGAACGCCCAGGAGGTTCCGCCCGTCCTTCAGCTCCCAATAAATGCCCGCTTCGCGGAAGTGGTCTTTAAATAGAAACGGCTCGCTGACGTTTTCGGTCGCAAAATCGACCATGATTACCTTGCCGTCGGCCAGATGCACGAGACATGCGACGTGAGACATGCCCCACGGCATCGGGTGTTCGAACATCTCCGGGACGAAGATCGGTTGCGTCGATAGTCCGATCGAATTTCCAAGCACGCAGGTCACTTGAGTATATCCAAGGCAATTGGCCGATTTATCTTTGACGACTGTCTCCAAGGAATAGTCACGTTCGCTTATGGGGAAGACATTGGAACACACGGCCTGCCTGAATTCATCGACGGCCTCGGCCTCGACACGGGCCAAATCGGACTTGTTGAGGAGTTGCTTTTCGAAGTCCTGCTTCACATTGGATATCTTTTTGGCTAAGGCGAGGAGCACTACGCGGCCGCGATAATCCTTCCAATCAAGAGCCATCTGTGCGAAGTCGTTGGCGGTTTCGTCGGAATAGCCAAGTTCCACGACCGACTGTTTGATCTTCTTCGAAAGCAAGTAGAGAATCACCAAATCGGAGACCGAAAGCTCAGCGGATTTTGCGGAACTTTTTGCCTTCCTCTCGGCGGGCGCCGGCATGACGACGGCCAGATCGTCCCAGTCTTCGCCCGACTTCACCAACTCGTCCCAGTCCTTCTCCCGGTCGCGGTCGTCGTAGCCTTTTCCACCGTCGTCGCGGCCGTTATTGCCCAGGCTGTAGAGCAGAAAGCCGCCGGGCTTGCGCCGGTAGCGCAGCGGGTCGCCGGTGCAAAGGTCCTCGGGCACTTCCGCGACGTACTGGGGCTTGAGATCGTCGAGTTTTGCCGGATAGGCTTTGTGATCGGCCCGATAGGCCGCGAGCGCGAAAGACAGTTTGTCCAACTCGAACCGCATCGCGTGGCGATCGCTGAAATTGATGGCTGACGATGTGACGGTATCCGACACGAAATAGCAGACCATGAACTCACCGAGCCGCTGCGAGAGCGCCTTGCGGGGATCGTCACGCATCGACTTCTCGAGCGAATCGGCGTCGCCAACCATCTTTTTAAGCTTGCGGAAATCCTCCTCGATTTGGTGGAGCGTTTTTCTTTGTTCCGCCCGGGTGGGCAGCCGAGTGGCGGCGGCGATTCGGTCGAACCAAGCGTTGCCGATCCGCAGGGCTGCGTCCCAATCCAATGGCGTTTCGGTGCTGTAAACCAGCAGCAAATTGATCGCGCGGCGGGATTCCTTGACGGAAAAAAACGGAAAACACTTAATCGACGCCCTTCCTTCGCGGGCGAACGTCGCCGCGAGATCGAGAAACGCAAATCGCTCGGCCAAGTCGATCTTCTCGCCAAACAGTGGCATGGGGGCAGCCGTTCGAGGTCGGCTCGCATCTTGGCCGCCTCGGCTGCCGTAAGATGAACGTGTTGCAGGAACGCCTGGTCGGCCGAGCATGCCTTCTCGTCCGTCCAGGTCGCGCCAGTGCTTCGGCGATGGTTGGACCTTGGCCGATCAAGCGTGCCAGCCGGTGGCAAGCCAGCAAGTCGTCCCACGCCTTCTTGCGGTTGCCTTCGCGCAGCCGCGACATCGCCCGAACGATGAGCGCGCTCACGATGTCGCCCGGATGATGAAGACAATCCATGCTCGGCGACTGGACGGCGATCATCGGCGCCTTTCCGCCTTGAATTTGCAGATCGTAAAATCGCGGGCGTTTCGAGGCTTCGATCACCAGCGCCAGCGGCTTTTCATTGGCCGCCAGCCACTCGGCAATGACGGGGAATTCCGTTTTCGACCACGGCCGCCGCTTGAGCGGCTTGAGCATATCATAAAGGTCTTGGTCCGGTTGCAGCCTGGCCTTTTTTTCATCCTCGCGCTTTGAGCGGACTTTCTTCGCGGCGAGGAATTCCTCGAAGTTGACGAAGTAGTCGCCTTTCTCCGGCGGGTGCGCCATGCCGAGCCGTCGAAAATAACTCTCGCGGATCTTCTCCGAGAGATGCGCCGGGCCGATCGCCTGCCAGAAGAGCACGGCCGCGTTGTTCTCCGGCGTGATGCCCTCGCGGCACTTCCGGTCGAGCGCGGCAACATAATCCACATAGCCGTCCTTCCGCAGCGGCTCCGTGATATACGTCGTTTCCTTGGAGATCGTCACGGCGACGGCGGCTTTCGCCGGCGGCTGCACAACTGGCTTGTTTGTCGGCGGTGAAGGAACCGCAGGAGGCTCAACCGTCAGCGCTCGGTCTGCCGCCGCCAAAATGAGAATAGACGCAATCAATGCGATCCGCGGGAAAAGATGAGCCATCGGGAGATTATTTGCTCGCTGGTAGAAGATGACGTCCTCCAATCACAATCGCTCGGAGACACCACAGACTCTAGAGCTTCTATTATGATGGATTTTTGGAGGCCAGTCAATCTCCTGCCGATTGCATGCTATTTTCCAACTCTGCGAGGAATTTTTCCTGGCCCGCTTTGATTTTCTTCCGCGCCTCCGCCAGGGAAAAGAATTCCGCCCGATCGACTTCGGGAAATTCCATTTGCCGGCCGGAGTGCGGCGGCCATTCCATGGTGAAGGTGTTGCTTTTGACGGCGCTCGGATCGCAATCCCCCTCAAAGGCCCAAGCATGCACGATCTTGCCGCCTTTTTGTTGGATGGGAGCCAGACAGCGAAAGGGGCCCGTTGGCTTGACGCCGGTTTCTTCCTCGAACTCCCTGCGAGCGGTGACCAGCAGATCTTCATCCAATTCCGGCTCCCCCTTGGGGATCGACCATGCGCCGTCATCCTTGTTGCGAAAGAAGGGACCGCCAGGGTGAGCCAGAAGAACTTGAACCTTCCCGTTCTTGATGCGATACATCAACAGTCCCGCGCTGAGCCTGGGCATAAGCATTGCTCCGCCTTTTAGCGATCTTCACCCGTCTTTCGTCTTCGCGGCCTGCGGCAGATGCTGGAGCGCGTCAATCAGAGTCTGCGGCAGGGGCTTGTCGGAAAGCGGCTCCAGTTTCCGGCCTTCCTGCTTCCCGCCGAAGACGGGCTTTCCATATTCCTTCGCCAACTTGGAAAACGCGGCGTCCAGCTTTTTCGGCGCGCCTTCCGCCAGGAAATAAGCGTCGTGCAATTGCCCCCATACGCCGTCACCCTCTGCCCGCGTGAGACATTTCATTTTATCCGCGGCGGGTCCGAGCCACAGGCGATAGAGGGCGATTTTCGGCACGTCGCGGTCTTTCCCCAGATAATTTTCCAGAAACGAGTTCAATCCGCCGCCGATCGTGCCCACGCTTTTTTGCCCGCCCTTCGGACTGGTGATCGTGGCCGCGTGCAGCCATTTTTTTTGCTTGGGATCGTAGATATAGTACCGGGCGTCGATCTCGTCAGGATTTCGCGCGGGTTGTTTTTGCACGAAGAAGCGGAAAGTTTCGCCTTCCTTCCAATCCCACGGCATGTGCGTGTGGCTCCCTTCGCCTTCGCCGCCAAAACGATTATGAACCGTGAGCGGATCGGCCGCCGTCGTCCGCGGATGCAAGGCGGGCGAGGTGTCCCAAATCGAGAAAATCGTGCAGCGCTCCTTGAGGCCGTTGTGCTGGATGCCGCAATAGCCCCCCGCCGCTTCGCCCGGATGCCAGTTGGCGCCGCAATAATAAACGGCCGGATAGGACGCCAGGACGGTGATTTCGCCGTAAACGCAGGTGGCGCCCTCCTGTTTTTCGAGATTCCACCACAGGTGTTGGGCCTGTGCATTCCCGCAAAGCAAAAGCAAGGTTCCTAGAGCACAGAATATCTTTTTCACGTTCATGTCAGGAATCCTTATACAAGGCGTTCCAGTTGTCAAACGGCAGGTTTGAGCTAGTTAACGGCTGTGCAGTCGGCCCCTGATTCCCAATTTTTTGTCGATCGAGTCCGCATGGAGATTGTGACGTTCTCAAAAATACTATAGTACGGGTAAACCAGCGGCTTGTTAACCGTTTTGGAACCGGCAAGGTTGATTTATCGCCAAAAACAACTCTCCAGGAGGGCTTTTCGCGGAAATTCGGCCGGCCCCGCCACCTTCACGAAAAAAATAAAATAACGCTTGACATATACCTACGTAAGTCGGTATATTGACTACAGTCAGTAGTTAATACAAGGAACAAACCATGAAAGACAAGTCGAAAACGCCGCCCATCTCCGACGCCCAGCGGGAGATCATGAACCTCGTTTGGGACCGCGGCGAAGTGGGAGTGGCCGAGGTCTGGCGGATTCTTTCCGCCCGGCGGCCGCTGGCCAGAAACACCATCCTGACCCTGATTACGCGGCTGGTCGAGAAAGGCTGGCTGCGCACGCGGCGGGTGGGCAACGCCTTCCGCTATACGGCCGCCTGGCCCCGCGAAAAATCCCAGGCCGATGAAATCCGCCGGCTGGTGAACACCGTTTTCGACGGCTCCGCGGAAGGATTGGTGATGACGCTTTTGCAAGGCGGCGGACTCTCGCCAGCCGAGTCGGAACGCATCCGCGCGATGATCTTGAAGGCCAACCGCAAAAACAAAGGGGACAAATCATGAGCCTGCTCTTGCATCTCTATCCGGGCGACAAGCTCGCGCTGCTGGCAGTCAACGTGCTCCTGCAAGCGACGGTCGTCATCCTCGCGGCATGGCTTTTGGCGCGGTTCGTGTTTCACCGCCACGCCGCCGTTCGACACGGCCTGTGGCTGGCGGCGCTGATCCTCGTGCTGCTCAGTCCGGCAACGGCGATCATTATGGATGCCGCCGACATGCGGATCGTCTCGCTTTCGCTGCCGAAGTTTTTGACGGACGACGAGGAGACGGCGGAAGTTGTGCGATTGCCGAGTAATAACGCCGGGGCATTGAACTCGACGATCTTCACCAGCGAGGCCCTCGCTCCCGTCCGCTCGCCCGATCGGCTTTGGGCCGAGGCACGGGACGACGCGGACAAAGCGAGGTTCCCACAAGAGTTTGCATCGGCCGATGCCGCTCCTTCCGCCGAATCCTCTTCGGCTCGCCCAGTCGCTGTCGCAATGGAGAGCACCGCGGTTGCAACATCCCCGCCCGCGGTGGTTCGGAAACTGTCAACCGCCGCACGTTTGCGGGCGTTCGGGGGCGCGGCTTTCGGCATTTGGTTCGTGGGCGTCATTTACGGACTGTTGCGATTGTGCCGTAGCGGGCTGGCCCTGCGGCGACTGCTCAAAATGGCCCAGTTCGCCAATCGGGATGAACGGCTGCGTCCGGTTTTAGAACAGATCCAGCGGCATTTAGGCCTGAAAAAAATGCCGCCGGTCTTGCTCTGGCGCGATCCCAAGCTGCGCATCACACCGCTGACGATCGGCATCTTCCGGCCGGTGGTGGTGCTCTCGAAAAACTTGCTGAAAAGCATGACGCCCGAGGAACTTTACGAAGTGCTGGTCCACGAATGCGCGCATGTCTTGCGGCGCGATTCGGCCGTCGGCCTGTTGCAGCGCATCGCGCTCTGCGCTATTTTGGCCGTATCCGCTGGTGATGCTATTGAACCGCCAGTTAACCCTCGCCCGGGAGGAAGTCTGCGACAACTACGTCCTCCTGCACGCCTCCGGGCCGCAGTACGCTCAAACTTTGTTCGGTCTTTCCGAGCGGATCCATCCGCTCTCCCCCAACCTCGCGCCGGTCGGCCTCTTCCAGCACCACTGTCCGCTGGAAAAACGCGTGGCCGGCCTGCTCGACCTAAGGAGAAATGTGATGACGAAAATCAATCGATGGGCGGCGCTCGGCATGGCGATGGTTTTCCTCACGATCACGCTCGCCGCAGCAGGCGCGAGGATTTCGAAGGCGGAGCCGAAGACCGCAACGCCCGACGAGAAGCCGGCGGCCGACAAAGTCGCGGATCCCGCGAGGCAAGACATCGTGAAAGACGAGTCTGCGAAACAAGACCCGACAAAGCAGGGGACCCTCGTTCGCGGACAGGTTGTCGATCCCAACGGCAAGTCTCTCTCGGGCGTAGAAATCTCGATCGTCGGCAAGCGGCGTGAACCACGCGCCAGCGCGGCCTCCTGGTCGGAAACCGAGCATACTCTGCTTGGCGGCGCAAAGACCGACGCCGATGGTCGGTTCCGCGTTTCGTTGCCGCGGCTGTCGTCCGCTGCGTACTACGAGGCGAACGCTATCGTTCGGGCCAACGGCTATGGCATCGCATTTCGGCCCATCGGCTTGGACGTGGAATCGCCGGAATTGAAGATTGCACTTCCCCAAGAACAGATTTTGCAGTGCCGCTTGGTGGATGCTGACGGTAAGTCGGCGGGCAAAGCGAAGGTCTGTGTAACGTCGATCGGTAAAGGCAAGGGCCCCGAAGACTACGTCGGTCTTTACTTCCCCGACCTTGGCGGACCGCAGCCCTACTGGCCGGCGGCGCTTGTGACGGATGACGAAGGCCGGTTCGTGTTGCGGGGAATCGCGGCGGACCAGCAGTTCGGCATAACCGTCCGCGACGATCGCTTGCGCGGGATCAACTCGACGTAAAGCCAAAAGACCGAACTGCCGGAAAGACGCTGACATTGACCGCGCCGCCGGCGCAAATCCTCGAAGGCGACGTCCTCTACGAAGACACGCGAAAACCTGTCGCGCATGCGCGATTGATCATCGGCGCAAGCCGCGATCCTTCGCGCTGCATCATGAATATGCAAGCACAAGCCGACGCGGACGGGCATTTCCGGGTCAACGGATACTCCGGCACGACATTTTTCATCACCGCCTATCCGCCCGATGGAGAGCCGTATCTGGTCTTCGAAAAGAAGATTGAGACAAAAGACGGCAAACTGCCCGAGAAGATCGAAGTCGCCGTGCCGTGCGGCATCTCGATTCGCGGGAAAATCACGGAAGCGGGGACGGAAGAACCCGTCGCCGGGGCCGGCGTTCAGTACCAGGAGTGCAATAATCGGCAGAAGAAGGACGGCGTCCTCGTCGGCTGGATGCGCGACGGTTCTGAGCAATTCCGAAGGCGAGTTTCAGATTGCCGTTCCGCCCGGCCGCGGCGTGCTGTTTGTGAAAGGGCCGGGAAGCGACCATCTCCTCCAGCAGACGACGATGGGCGAAATCGAAAAGGGCGTCGCCACCGGCATGCGGCAATATGCCAACGCCATCGTTCCACTGGACCTAAAACCCGATAGCCGGCCCGACGATGTAAAGGTGTCGCTCACTCGCGGCGTCACCGTGAAAGGCAAGATCGTCGGGCCGGGCGACAAGCCGCTCGACGAAGCCTTGATGGTCTCACGCATTTTCCTGGGAGCCGACGAGACCTGGGCCCGCTGCGAACCGGTCGCTATCCGCGGCGGGCAGTTCGAACTGCATGGCCTCGACCCGCAGAAAAGCGTGCCGGTCTTTTTCCTCGATCCGAAGAACGAACTCGGCGCCGTGGCGGAAATCTCGGGCAAGTCGGCGGAAAACGAACCGCTCATCGTGCGGCTTGAGCCATGCGGAAAAGCCGTCGGGCGCTTCCTGGGCAAAGATGGGAAGCCGTTGGTGAAGTACACGCCTGACTTAAGTCTCGTCGCCACTCCGGGCGTCTGCCGCTACGGCTTCGTCAACACCCGAAAGGCGGTCGCCGCCGATCAGGGCTACGTGGCAAACATCGACCGCATGCATTACTGGCACGGTCCCGAGACCAACGGCGAAGGCCGCTGCACGCTCCCCGTGCTCATTCCCGGCGCGACCTATCGCATCAACATCTACCATCAATCCAATGAATGGGACGTGAAAGACTTCACCGTCAAGTCGGGCGAGACGCTGCATCTATCCGACATCGCGCTCGAATTGACTCAGAACGACGTCAAACCGCGCGACGCGGGGACGAAAACACCCGACACCATCCAGCGCCGCCCTGTCAACAAGCTCGTCAAGGATTTCCCCGAGAAGGTCGATTTCTCCGCTATTTCCAAGTCGATAATGGTCGCGGCCGAAGGCCGCGCAAAGGCGATGGAATTATTAGCAGCGCAGCAGGTCGATCTCTCCACGCCCGAGTCGGCGCTGGCGGCGTATCATCGCGCGACCGCCAAGAAGGACACGAAGGCCGTCTTGGACCTCGGTTGGCGAAAACACGGACAGGCGGAAATCGACGACCTTGAGCGATTCTGGAAGAGCGACACGCCCGCGGATATGGACGTCTATCTCAAAGCGGTGCTCGATGCGGAAGTGCTTGAAGTGCTCACCTATAAAGACGACTTGGCCGTGGTCATCTCGAAGTTGAAATTCCCCGAGGGCGTCGGCCGTGATCCGTTTTCGGCAAGAGCGTTCGGACGAATCAATGGTCAGTGGAAGAATCTCGGCGAAGACCGCATGCCGAGCCTCGAAGCGGCCAGACAGAAATTTGAGCACAACAAAGACGCCTTCTGGAAGAGCTTCCTGGATGTGAAGGACGAACTCGCGGGCAAGAAACCAGCCGCGAAACCGGGCAACGAATTCAAACTGCCACTAGATAAATACGAGGCGGTCAAAGCGACTACGCCCGATGCGGAGAAATTGCTTCTGATGGGCTTGGTCGAGAATTTCTTCGTGAACAACGCCCATGACATCACGGCGCGGAAATCGCTCGAATGGGGCGAAGTGAAGAAGAACCCCGACGGCAGCCGCTCGATCCGCTACAAATTCGAGGCGCGGATCTGGGATAAAGAAACGATGGTCGCCAACCAGATCTTCACATTCGACAAAGACAACGTCATGCTGAGCTACAATGACGCCGACGGCCCGCCGGTGAAAAAGCAGCCTAAAAAGGTCGATGTCGATAAGAAGGAAGGCATGATGGCGCTGGTCGAGGACTTTTCGCGAACAACTTCCGCGACGTCACCTCCCGCGAAACCCTCGAATGGGGCGACGTCGAAAAGGATAAGGACGGCAATTCCACGATCCGCTACAAATACGTGGCCACGATCTGGGGCAAGGACCTTCAGATCATGAATCAAATCTTCACCTTCGACAAGAAGGGCAAGTTCGTACGGTACAAGAATGTTGAAGGATTCCCGCAGAAGGTGGAAAAGAAAGCGGAGGATTCGAAATCCAAATCAATTTGAGCAGTATAATATCCGCTGCCAAAAACGACTTTCTCGGTGCCATGCCCACACGTGCCGTGGGCATGTTGCGTTTTATCTCACGTGTTCCACATGCCTACAATAAACATGGGTTTGGAACCCTATTTTCTCGGCACATATTTCTCGAAATAATTATCGCAATATTGCCGTAATTCTGCTAAAATACAAAGCTGACATTCTAATGCGGCGGGGCATGAATGCCCAAGGCGGCGTTCTTGGGGGTTGACCGAGATGCCCTCACCCCCGGCCCCTCTCCCAAAGGGAGAGGGGGGAAATGATTCATGGTATTTTTCCCTGTGAGGCAAGGCATGAGCGACATCCCGACCACGGCGCGAAAAATCATCGGCAACGTCGAGAAGGCGATCGTCGGCAAGCGCCGGCAACTGGTTTTATCTTTGGTTTCCTGGTTTTGCGGCGGGCATGTGCTGCTGGAAGACGTGCCGGGCGTGGCCAAGACGATGCTCGCCCGGGCAATGGCCGCCAGCGTCGGCTGTTCGTTCAAACGCGTCCAATGCACCCCCGACCTGCTCCCGACCGACGTGACCGGCGTTTCGGTCTTCAATCAAAAGACCACGGAGTTCGAATTCCGGCCCGGCCCGATTTTCGCCCAGGTTGTGCTGGCCGACGAGATCAACCGCGCTACGCCGCGGACACAAGCCGCCTTGCTCGAAGCCATGGCCGAAAGCCGCGTCACGGTCGATGGCACAACGCACGTGCTGAAGCAGCCGTTTTTAGTGATCGCCACCCAAAATCCCATCGACCACGAAGGCACCTTCCCGCTGCCGGAGGCGCAATTGGATCGCTTCCTCGTCCGTTTCTCGCTCGGCTATCCCACGCCCGAGGAAGAGCTGAAGATGCTCGAAATCCTGGAACACGGCAATCCGCTCGATCATTTGGAACCGGTCGTGAGCGCGGAGGAATTGCTCTCCGCGCAGCAGTCCGTGCGGAATGTGCATGTCGATCTGAAGGTGCGGCAGTACATCACACAGATCGTGCAAAACACGCGCACCTGCGAGGACGTGAGCTTAGGCGGCAGCCCCCGCGCCTCGATCGCCTTGTTTCGCACCGCGCAGGCGCTGGCGGCCGTTTCGGGCCGGAATTTCGTGAGGCCCGACGACGTGAAGCAAATGACCGGACCGGTCTTGAATCACCGCTTGATTTTGCGGCCCGAAAGCCGCCTCCGCAAGCTCACCGCCGCGGGCGTAGTGACTCAAGTCGTGGAAAGCGTCCCCGTGCCGATGATCGAAAACAAGACGGAGTCCGCTGCCGCATCTTAAAGTAGGTCCCGCCTGCCGGGCGGGACCAAGCAGAGTTTGATTGCTGGAAAAGGTGTTGAGATCGATAACCGGAGGTCCCACCCGGCAGGCGGGACCTACTTTAACCTTACATTATGCGATGGTTCATCGCCGCAACGCTGATCTTGCTCGCCGCGCTGGCTTTCGGGCTGAGCCTGCTGGCGTATGCCATGTACGCGCTGCTGGGCGTGATGTTGGTCAGCCGCTGGCTGGCGCGATATTGGATCCATAACCTTTCCGCGGTGCGGGAGTGCAATCGCTACTCGGTCAACGAGGGCGAAACGGTCGCGGTGGTGATCGAAATCGAAAACGCCGGCCGGCTGCCGGTCGTTTGGACGCTGGTTGAAGACATGCTGCCCCGCCGTGCGTTCCTCTACCGGCCGCCGAGTTTGCAGGTCAAAGGGCAGCGCATCCAACTCTGCTGGCTGAAGGGCCGCGGCCGGCACACGATGTTCTATCAATTGCTGTGCAACCGCCGCGGCTACCACCAGATCGGCCCGCTGATCGTCGAAACCGGCGACCTGTTCGGCTTGCACCGCCGCTACCGCGTGCTCACTTCACCGCATTTCCTGCTCGTCTATCCGAAAATCGTGCCGCTGGAAGGTTTCGAACTGGCCTCCCGCCGCCCGATCGGCGAAATCCACATCGCGCATCGCCTCTACGAAGACCCCACGCGCATCGCCGGCGTGCGGCGCTACGAGGCGGGTGATCCGCTGAACCGCATCCACTGGCGGGCGACCGCACGCACCGGCATGCTGCACTCGAAAATCTACGAACCGTCCTGCGTCGCCGGAGCGACCATCCTCTTGGATTTCCACCAGGACGCCTACAACTCCCGGCACGAGCCGTATCGTTCCGAATTGGCCGTCAGCGCCGCTGCGTCGCTGGCCAACGCGGTTTATGAGATGGATCAGCAGATCGGGCTGGTCACCAACGGCCGCGACGCCGCCGACCGCATCCGCCAGGAAGGCTGGGACTACGATATCCGCTCGCGCAAGGCCGCCCGGCTGGCCGCGGCGATGCTCGAAAAAAGCGATCGGCTGCAGCCCGTGCGCGTCGAAACCCGCCGCGGGCCCGAGCAAATCCAGCGAATTTTGGAGACACTCGCTCGCGTGGAACTGACCGACGGCCTCAGTTTCGCCCAACTGGTGTTCGAGACGGCGGCACGCATCCCCCGCGATGCCACCGTCGTGGCGATCTTGGCTTCGCTCAAGGTCGAAACCGCCGTCGCGCTCGGCGAACTCCGCCGCAAGGGCCTCGCCGTTACCGCGATTTTGAATTTGTACGAAGACCACGAGTTTGAGCAGGCGTCGGCCCAACTCGCCGCGGAAGGGATCGAAGCCCGCCATTTGAAAACCGTCGAGATGCTGCCGACCTTGTGCCGGGAGTATGTGTTGCGTTGAATTGTGGATTACACGATATGGCCCGACTCAACAAAACGCTGATCGATTACCTGATTATCGCCATCAGCCCGGCGCTGATTATGACACTGGTCGGGAGCCTGGTGTTTTTCCTGCTCGACGTCTTCTACAAGGGCAACTTCGCCGGACGGCTGAACGTCATCTTCGCGCTGTTCGTCTTCGCCGCCGTGCTGGTCGCGCGAATCTCGATCGAAGAAAGCCGCGAGCGGGCGATGCTGTTCGCCGCGCCGCTGGCCATCGTCACGCTCTTGGCCATCATGCGATTCGTGCAATTTCAAGGCGCCTTGCAGGCGTTCAGCTTCTTCATCAATATCGGCTTGATCGCCATCGTCTGGTGGTCGGCGAACCAGCTTACCTGGGATTGCACGATGATCGACGAGGACGCCGAAGACTCCGGCGAAGGGCTTTTGGAGGCCGTCGGATTGGACCAGCCCGGCAAGGCGGCACTCGAAAAGGAGATTGCTCCGGTTGCCCTTTCGCCCTCGCCCCCCGACCCTCTCCCAAAGGGCGCGAGGAGCCTTGGAGACGCCTCGAAAGCGTGGTGGCGGCGGTTCCTCGATCGCCGCCGCCGGCCGCACGCCCCGGGACTTTGGGTCGTCTATTTCTCGCTCGCCGCCCTGCCGCTTTTCGGCATCGGACAATTCTTCATTCCCGCAAGCGATCAGGAAAACCGGCAATACGCGTTTCAGCTTCTCTGCATCTACACCGCCAGCGGGCTGCGCGCTGCTTTTGGCGACGAGCTTTCTGGGCCTGCGGCGTTACCTCCGCCAGCGGCGGCAGGAAATGCCGCTGCCGATCGTCAATCTCTGGCTGGGTATCGGCGGCGCGATGATCGTCGCCGCGATGTTCTTCGCGCTCATTCTGCCGCGAAGCAACGCGGAGTATGATCTTTCCGAGTTGGCGGTCCGCATCGGCTCGCCCGACCAGAGTTCCTCGCAATATGCCGTTGGCTCCGAAGGCGTCGAAGAGGATCAGCCCGACGCCCGAGCTGAGGAGCGCGAAGGAGAGCCGGCCAACGCCACGACGGACAAACCGTCGGAACAGACCGACAACTCTCAGTCCGACGAGAAGGGCACGAAGGGAAAACCCTCGCAAGGCGATAGCGAGAAATCGGATGAGTCCGCTTCGCAGAAGAATTCGCAGGATCGATCCGACTCCGATAAGAAACCGTCCGAAAAGTCGTTGTCGGAAGATACAAAAGCGGAGAAAGAAAAAAAGAAGCCCGACCGGAATTCATCGGAGCGACCTTCTTCGGAAAACAAATCGCAAGATAATTCCTCCTCCGATAAATTCACTGCAGAACAGCCCCCCGAGAAATCGGAGAAGAAGGAGGCGAAAAACTCGCCCCCGGAAAAGAAACCGCAAGAATCCTCAAAATCCTCCGGCGGTTCCTCATCAAAGAAGGAATCGCCCAAAAAAGACGAGGAGCAGAAAAAAGGCAACCCACGCTGCCGGCGGCAGACCGCCTGCGCCGACGATGCCCCGGCTCTCCTCGCCCGCCGGCATCGCCTGGCTGGTCGGCTTGTTCAAATGGATTTTCTACGGCGTGCTGGCGATCGTCGTGATTTATTTGGTCTGGCGGAATCGCGACGCGCTCTGGAAGGCATTTTGCGACTTCGTGCAATTCTTCATCGATCTCTGGCAAAATCTCTTCGGCGGCGGAAAACGGCAAGCGGAAGAAGCTGCCGAAAATGCAAAAGTCAAGAAACCGCTCCCTCGCTTCGCCGACTTCAAGGATCCCTTCGCCTCCGGCGCCGCCGGCCGCTATCCGCCCGCCGAGTTGGTGCGATACACGTTCGAAGCCCTCGAGGCCTGGGCCCGCGACCGCGGCTGCCCGCGGCATCCCGATGAAACGCCGCATGAATTCGTCCGCGGCCTTGCCGCACATTCGCCGGCCTTGGGCGACGACGCCGCGCGGCTGGCTGATCTCTATTGCCAGGTCGCTTACGCCCCCTTCAATCTTCCGGCTGCCGGCGCGGCGGGTCTCGCACAACTGTGGCGAATCATGCGCGCGGAAACAAACGCCGCAATGCCGGCAAACGCGGGCATGGAGCCGGGTTAATTGTAAAAACCCGCATGATCGCGGATCTGCAATGCCCGCATTTCCAAAATTCTGCAAAAGATCCAACCCAGGTTGACGCTTCGTCGGCACGGGGGCATCGTGATCGTTTACTCTAACCGATATTGTCCATCGGCATCAAAAGCGAATCTTTTTTCTTCAGCCCAAGTGTTTATTACGACTCATCGTTGTCTAAAAAAATATGGATTTCTATCCCATTTCAACACCACACCATCGGGCCGAAAGCAATTTTTCAGTTCCCAATTTTTACCCAAAAAGCTTCGTTTATTCCAGAAAACAAGTCGAAAATCAATTCACAACCACCATCAATTTAATCAAATACCTATTTCCTGTATTTTACCTAAACATTCGCGCTCCATGGCAGAACAAAGAGACAACTCCATTTTTACACCACAAGAAATTAAGGATTCATCCTACCGGAATTCAACTTCACCGAGGGAGGCAGGGTTATAAAATATGGATAAATTCGAAGGGGAAAAGGATACCCAACGACTTATGAACGACGGAACATGACCTTGTTAAGCCCTGTAGAACGATAACTTGCCGGCATTGTATTAGGAACTCTCCGTGTGCCGTCCCAAGTTTACGGCACACGGAGTGTGCCTACTACATAATATTTCGGTAAGTTATTGTCTTACAGCGGCTTAACGCGAGAAAACAAAATCAACAATTGGAGGAACGGGTGAAATCTGCCATGATTGACACTGAGAAAAGACAGCAAGCATATCCCGGAGAGTTCGGTAATCGACGGGCCCTCGCTTTTCTGACTTCCCCCGAGCACTGGCAGGACCCGGCCTTGCAACGCGAGTGGAAGTTTCTCCTCGACGGCAGTTGCAATCATAACGTCATGCATCAATCTCCACAGTGGCTCGCTTACCTGCACGCCACCGGACAAGGCGACCCGGTGGCGGTCGCCGTCGCCAGAAATGCAGCGGGCAACTTGCGGGGCGTCGTCCCGCTCTGCATTCATCAAGGCGCGCTGCAGTTCGACGTGGCCGGCCGAAATCTCTGGTCCGTGCGCCTGCGCGAAATTTCCCTCCTCGGCGGAGAACCGCTGCTACCGCCGGACAAGGATCTGTACGATCGCTTCTTCCTGTCCATCCGCGAGGCTTTTCCGGATTACGAAAGCATTTTCCTGGGCACGTTGCCGTGCGCGAGCTTTGCCTGGCGGTATCTGCACGAATCCGAAGTCATTCGCCGGCACTACCTGCCCTACTACGTTGACGGCATAAGCAACTATTATATGATTCCCCTGGCGCCGACCTTCACCGACTTTCAAACCCTCATCGGCCGCAAGAAAAGATACAATCTGAAGCGGCAGCACAAGCAACTCGGCGAAATTTGCGAAAAAGAATCGAACTCGTGCGCATCGTCTCCCAGGCCGATATAGACCTCTGGATCAAGGCGCGCGACATCATCGAACACGCGCAACGGCCCGGTTGGACTCGCCCCGACGCGGGCAACGGGCATGACGAATTCGACCGCATGACGGACCTCGTGCAGCGAGGCCTCTTGCGGAGCTATTTTCTCAAGGCGGGCGATGAATACCTCGGCTACATTTCCGGATGCCAGTATCGCGACGCGTACTATATGTGGACCACCAATTACAACAAACGCTACGCCCATTTTTCACCGGGCGCCACCATGCTTTACTTGGCCATCGAGGACCTTCTCGGATATCGGCCGGTCAAGATCGTGAAGCTCGGATTCGGAGATCCCGGCCACCTGTTTCCTAACCAATATTCCGAGCAATATTCCTCGGTCGTCCTGCTCCGCAAGACATTCTCCAATCGATTTCATCGGGCGAACCATTGGTCCTTTCGAACCTTGGTGGGTTTCGCGAGGCATTTGTTAAAAAGCAATCCCAACGAAAGAACAACGAGTCCCCCCCAAAAAAAGACCATTGGCGCTGCGGCGCCAACGCGCCAATCCGCGAGGGACGAAAAGGTTTTGCAGTACAGTTCCGATTCGTAGCCCCGTCCCCGCAATTCGCGGCGCTCGCCTTGTCCGGCCAATCCGACCCTCGCCCCCGCTCCCTTTCCCGATCCATTTGGGGCATTGTTCAACGAGAGAATTACAGGACGGCACGCCTTCAGGGCGATTTCATCCCCAAATTTTTCACCAGGAAAGCCCACTCGTCGGCAAGCTGTTCGATGCGTTTGGCGGTCGGTTTTCCGCCGCCGTGACCGGCGCGGGACTCGATGCGGATCAGCACCGGCGCGTCGCACGCTTGGGCGTGCTGCAAGGCGGCGGCGAATTTGAAGCTGTGGCCCGGCACCACCCGATCGTCCGTGTCGGCCGTCATCACCAGCGTCGGCGGATAGCACGTGCCGTCCTTGATGTGGTGGTACGGCGAGTAGGCATACAGGGCCTTGAACTGCTCCGGATCGTCCGCGGAACCGTAGTCATCGACCCATTGCCGGCCCTCGGTGAACTTGTGGAACCGCAGCATGTCCATCACGCCCACCGCGGGAAGGCACGCGCCGAACAGATCGGGCCGCTGCGTCATCACCGCGCCCACCAGCAGCCCGCCGTTGCTGCCGCCGAGGATCGCCAATTTCTTGTTCGAAGTGTACTTGTTTTCGATCAGCCACTCGGCCGCCGCGATGAAGTCGTCGAAAACGTTCTGCTTCTTCAGCTTGACCCCGGCCTGGTGCCAAGCCTCGCCGTACTCGCCGCCGCCGCGAAGATTGGCCACCGCCAGCACGCCGCCCATCTCCATCCACAACAGATAGCCGACGGAAAAACGCGGCAACTCGGGAATGTTGAAGCCGCCGTAGCCGTAAAGCAGCGTCGGATTCGAACCGTCCCGCACGATCCCCTTCTGATGCGCGAGAAACATCGGAATCTTCGTCCCGTCCTTGCTCGAATAGAAAACCTGCTCGACTTCATAATCGTCCGGATTGAACTTTACCTCCGCGCGGCGAAAGAGCGTGCTCTTGCCGTCGGCAATGTCATAGCGAAAAATAACCGGCGGCGTCGTGAAGCTCGAAAATGCGTAAAACGTCTCTTTGTCCTCGCGTTTCCCGTGGAATCCGCCGGCCGTGCCGATGCCCGGCAAATCGACGTTCCGAATGAACTTGCCATCTTTGCCGAATACCTTCACCTCCGACGCCACGTCCTTGAGATATGACGCGATGAACCGGTCGCCCACAAAGGAAACCTGCTGCAAAGTATCGTCCGATTGCGGAATGATTTCCTTGAAATTCTCCTTCTCGGGATCACGCAAATCGACGGCAATAAGCTTCTTGCGCGGTGCGTCTATGATCCGTCATGAAGTAGAGCGTCGGGCCGTCGTTGCCGACAAACGTGTATTCGTCGTCGAAATTGTCGGTCAAATCGGCGAATTTTCCCGCTTCGGCATCTAAGTCCTTCACCGCGATGCGAAATTTCGCGTCCGTGCCCTTGCTGATGGTGACGATCAAATAGCGGCCGTCCTCGGTGACGGCTCCGGCGAGGTTCCATTCCGGGTGATCCGGCTGGGCGTAAATCAAGGCGTCTTCCGATTGCAGCGTGCCGAGCCGATGATAAAAAATCCGCTCGTTCAAGTTCGACGCCTGGAATTCCTCGCCTTGTTCGGGCGCGGGATAGCGGCTGTAAAAGAATCCCTTGCCGTCTATCGTCCAAGCGGCATGGTTGAATTTGATCCATTTGAGTTCGTCGGCAAGCCGCTTGCCGGAAGCGATCTCCAGCACGCGCCACACGGTCCAATCGGAACCGGCCTCGCTCATGCCATAGGCGGCGTATTTGCCGTCGTCGCTGAAAGTCGCCCCCGCCAACGCCCGGGTGCCATCCTTCGACCACGTGTTCGGATCGATCAGCACGCGCGGCCGAGCATCGAGCGAATCCAGTACGTAGAGAACGTCCTGATTCTGCAGACCGTCGTTCTTGAAGTAATAATAACGTCCGCCTTCCTTGATCGGCGCGAGAGTACTTCTCGTAATTCCAAAGCTCCGTGAGCCTGGTCTTGATTTTCTCCCGCGCGGGAATCGCTTCGAGATACTTGAACGTGATCTTGTTCTCGGCCGCGACCCAATCGGCGACCTCCTTCGACGTCCGCACGTCGTCCTCCAGCCAGCGATATGGATCGGCCACCTTCACGCCGAAATAGTCATCGACCTGACTGCCGCGCTTGGCGGAAGGATAGGAAAACTCGCCACACTTGACCGATGAAACCAATAACATAAAAAACAGAGCGATAAAACGAACCGCGGCGTGGAAGTTACGCATGAAAGACTCCTTGATGATTATTTCTATAACGCCAAGACCGATTGGGACAAGCAAAGTGAAGTCCCGCCTTATGGTTTCGCTTCGTTTTCGGTCAACACTTTGAGGAGACCACGCTTCGCTTGTCCCACTCTACAGTATAAACCACGGCCAAACCGGTATGCAGGGTGGGTCAAACGCAGCGCCGACCCGCCATCTCGCTCCATCATATCGTTGCCGAACCGAACGCCGTCACCGTCGGTTCCGGGCCAACGAATAATCTGATTATTATTTCAGCCCGGCCCGCACTTGTTCTTTGATCCGCTGGATGTGGCCCCGGCCGAGGGCCTTGACTTCGCAGCCGAGCTCGAAATATTTGCGGATGTCGTAGTCGCTCAAAATACCGAAGCAATCGATCACCGCCAGCGGCGCGCCGGCCCATTTCACCACCTGTTCCGGATCGAGCTTCAGGTACGCCTCGTGCGGTACGGCGAGGATGACCGCCTCGGCGTGATCGAGCGCCGCCGCCAGATCGTGCTGCACGCGGAGGTTCTGCAATTCGTCCTGATTGTGAAAGAACCGCGACCAGGAATGGCCCGGCGCGGGATAGACGTCCTGGGCTTCCAGTTCGTACCAGTGATCGAGATACGGATCGTGTACGCGCATCTCGGCGCCCATCTCGGTCAGCTTGCGGACGACGATCTCCGATCCGCTGTAGCGCGTGTCGCCCACGTCCTGGCGGTAGCTCGCGCCGCAAATGAGCACGTCGGAGCCGGCGATGTAGCGGCCCATGTTCCGCAGCGCGTCGCGCGTCAGTTCGGCCACGTGCAGCGATCGCGTGTCGTTGATATCCACCGCCGTCGGGCTGATCTTGAACACCGCGTCGCCGTCTTCGAATCCGAGAATGTGCTTGTAGGCCCAATAGCCCAGCCCGGCGTCCTTCGGCAGGCAGTAGCCGCCGATGCCCGGCCCGGGAAAGATCATGTTGCTGTGCGTCGGCCGCATGCGGATCGCCTCGATCACCTTCGTCAGATCGACGCCGTTGCGCTCGGAGAACAGGCTCCATTCGTTCAGGAACGCGAGGATCGTGGCGCGGTAGGAATTCTCCACGATCTTCGTGGTCTCCGACTCGATCGGCCGGTCCATCACCGTGAGCGGAAACTTTTCGGTGTTCAGGACCTCGCGGAGAAACTTTTCCACGCGGCCGCGGGCCTCGTCGTTGCAGCCCGAGCACACCCGCCAGAAATCGCGGATCGAGGCCACGTACTCCCGGCCGGGCATCACCCGCTCGAAACTGTGCGACAAGAGCGGCTCGCTCTCGAGCCGGCGGGCGGCGAACGCCTTCTTCATGATCGGCCAGGCGACGAACTCGGTCGTGCCCGGCGCCACCGTCGTCTCGATGAGCGTGAGGCAGTGCGGCTGCACCTTCTGGCCGATCACCCGCATCGTCGCTTCCAGCGCCGACATCTCCGCGTCGCCGTTCCGCATGTTGCCCAGCTCGTGCTTGGTGTAATCGCACTGCACGTCCACCACCACGCAATCGGCCAGCGCGAGGCAATCGCTGTTGAACGTGGCCGTCAGCGTCTTCTTCTCCCGCACGCAGCGGGCGATCATCGGATCGACTTCCGGATCTTCCGCCTTCACCGGCGATTCCCCCCGGTTCAAAAGCGGAATCTTCCAATAACTTCGCGTGCTGGGCCGCTGGCAACCGATCACGAATTTGCTCGGCTTGCCGGTTTTCTTGCAGACCGTGTCGGCGACGATCGCCGCCATCACCGCGCCCACGAACCCGACGCCCATCACTACGACGATTTCCTTCCCTTCCGCACGGGCTCGCTCGACGAGCTTCGCGAGCCGCTCCATCTCGGCGGCATACTCATGCGGTTCGGGAATCGGAAACTTCTCGCCGGAGGGACTGACGCTGTAGGTGGTCATGGAAATCTTGAGTTTAGGGGTGCGGAGAGGAAGATTACGAATGCCCCATTGTAGAGAGCAAGTTATCAGCCGTCAACAAAGATCATTCTTTAAGTAAATATTATGCAATGGCTTCCGGCAATTAGTTTTAATATAATTTAGGTTGAACAGCGGTAGTTAAAAGGGTAACCGATCCCCCACACCCACCGCCGGATCGACAACAGTCGCCTTCAACATCAGCGGCGCCGCCCGCGAAACGATCGCGCTACGACAACGCACGCGACGGGCAGCGCGTCTTTCTTTGCCTTCTTGACCTTTCTCTAGGCATATCGAAACGTCTGCCCATCGGGGTCAAAGTTGTGAAGTTCCTCGATGGTGTCACAGATTTCCATGTTGAACGGCTCCCTGCTATCCACGATTGCTAACCTCTGAACAAGCCATTGAAGTAGCCTCTTAAGGCTGTGGGTTTGGCTCAATTCAGGAATCACGCTCACTTTTAACGGCGCATGAGCGATTCCCAGCCGATCCATCAATTTGCAGTATCCTTCGGCTTGCTGTATCAAGTGTTTCAGCATTACCTCAGTGAAGTGGCGATAGGCCCTATACGCCTGTTGTTTGCGATTAGCAGGGATCTCGGATTCGGTCATTGGGAAATAGAGCGTTATTCGCGTACTGGAATCGTTCTCGCAATCCAATCACGTTACGAACCTAGAATCGCCGTGTTCACGTTCAGGATCTCGATATACTGCTCTTTTTGTGCGTCCGGCAAGAAAGAACTACGAATCAATTCGATTGCCCCTCCGGTTGCATCGATCTGGCGGGACAGCAGTCGTTCCGCAGCCTTCTTCGGAATTCCGCAGAACTCAGCAAACGCGAGCCAAGTGTTTCGCTTCAATTTTGTTGTTTTCCCACCTATCGGCATGGCTAGCCCGATATCCTGCGGCAAAACAAGGCGCGTGCAAACTATATCGTAAGCTGGCGTGAGGCGACGAATCCCCTCGTGCGTCGTTAAGAGAGCTAGGTTCTTCAAGTGTTGATCGCCATTGGCTACCCACCAACTGAACAGCAGCATGGTGAAGAGCTTTCGTTTCTCGACTAACGGCTCTGAGGCGAACCAGTCGAGGATTTTAGCACATTCCTCACCCGAACCACGATACTTGTCTTTGAGCGGATTTCCGAATAGCTGGCAGAAGTCTTCTACCTGCAATTTGCTTCCGTCGTCGAGGCGATCGAATCTCTTTATCAGATATGCAGGAGAATCATCCTTCAGCCGGACTAGACCGAAGGGCGGCGTATCAATGCCGACCAATGCGGCCATCAGCATTGTCACATGTTCGTTTTGTGGGAGAGCAGCAAACCTCGAAGGCTCGGGCTTAAGAATATATCTCCCTCCGGTTGCGGATAGCTGAAGCTCGCTTTTGTCGGGAGTGAGTGCAACGGAGACTTTTTCTTGAACCCCAGATATGGACATTTTGCCCGCCATCTCTGCCGCTTTGCGGTAGAGATTGCTAAGGTCGATCGTGTCGAACTTCGGGAACGTGTCTGCCCCAAACAACAGTCTAAGACAATTTTGGTGGTAGGTATCCGAACCGATCGTTTTTCTTAGGCATATAGCGCAGGTTGACATGATTAATCCGCATCAGGTTCAAGAGGTTCAATCTCGACCGCTCCAACACAGTCGGAACACGTTGCGAGCAGCATCCCAAAAGGATCATTTTTCGAAATCTTGAGCGCTTTGGATGAAACCTCCAGTAACCAGCCTTCAGGCAATAAGTTCTCAAAGAACGGGTGCAAGCCTGTCGAAGTATAGGGCTCTGCGCGTAGCGGGATCGTAAGTGACACTGGTCTTGCGTCTTTCCGATCAAGCCACTCCGGCAAATAGGTGAACCTTGTCTCGCCGTCGAATTCCTCGATTTTGCCAACTAGTTGCCCGTCCAGCCTTACAGCCCCAACTCGTCCTTTCTTCATTGTTTATCTCCTTCCTCCCTTGGGGCCTCGACTGGCCCAAGCATTTGCCCAAAAACGGCAAGCACTCGGTTTACAGCATCCATCCGAATAGTTGTCTTCCCCCGCTCAAGATCAGAGATAAGCCGTGTTCCGACCCCCGCCAACTCGCCTAACTCCCGTTGGGTAAGTCCGTTGGCCGCTCGCCGTGTTTTAACGAACTTGGCGACTGCGAGCGGGCTTTCACTGACAGTTTTCTTCATGGTTTAATCCACTCGTCATTTTTCCGCTGGTGTGGAATGATATTCCCGATCGGGAATACCGATTCAATTGTAGCATTCCCTTTTGGAAAGAGCAATAGTTTGATTCCCGATCGGGAATATCCATACTCAGAAGGCCAAAACCCGCGATTGTGCATGCCCTATGTCACCATTCACTGTGCGTAGCGTCGCAAACTATTTAAACACAAGTGGTTACGAACACGCCAAACCATCCTATTGCCACTGTCTCTGTAGTATATATACTACAGAGACAGTGGAATAGTACTCGTGATACTTTGGTTAAGTATTCCCGATCGGGAATTGATGAACTTGTCTGTGCAGGAGCGGTACACCGAGCTGACAAGGCCAAAAGACGAGTGATCGGTATTCCCGATCAGGAATACGCCGGGAGAAAGACGTTGTGAACGACAAACGCCGACGCAGCCAATTTAAGAACTCAACTTCGTCGGTTTATCAAGAAAAGCTGGTGTCGAGCCGTGGCCAAAGCTGTTCGTCAATTTGCGGGCTAGTCGGGTAAACGAATTACGACGAGAGAAGTACGATAAAGTGGATATTTTGAGATGGATGGGGCACACAGAAGAAGTCTCTGATATTCATTATGCAATGCCAGATGATTCAGAGTGGAAAAGGGCCATAGCTCCGAAAACGGCAATGAAAACGGCAATGACAACGCCAAACACAGCGAGACAAGAAAATCCCCAGAGTAACCAAGAAACGCAAAAACCCCTGCTAAACAAGGGTTCTTATCGTGTCTTGTCCACTCCTGACGGAAGTTTCAAAGTGGTAACTACTACCCCCAAGGGGAGTCGAACTGTCGTTTCCGTAAAGTATTGCTGCACAAGCACTTGCAACTTACAGAAAATCCTTATCAGACCATTGTCAATGCCTTATCAGACCACACCGAGAACGAGGTTCTTGCCATCTTCGCAAGCCACCCAAGGAACCTGATTTCTGACTGAAGCAGGCTCCCAAGGCAGCCCACGGGTCTATGGAAAGTCAATTAAACCTAATTTTATCGCCAATAATCCTCTTCTATGCGTCACATCTTCGCCGGTCGATATAACGCTGCAACGCTGATGTCCGTGCCATTTACCGCCGCCTTTTCCTTGCATTCAAATCCGAAATGCTCGTAGAGCCCAATGTTGGAGGGGACCGTGGTTTCAGTGTAAACGCTCATGGATTGTTCGTCAGCCAGGGCGAGGAACGGTTTGATGAGTTTCGATGCCAGCCCCTTCCCTTGTGAATCGGGCGAGACAGCAACGCTTCTAAGTTGAAAATGCGGTTCTGGTGCGTACTTACTTTGCAGAGCCTCGAATTTTGTGAAGATTTGTTTCGATCTGAGAATTGGCAAGAGCATTGGCCCGAAACATAACCGAAGGAAACCCGCTTTGACCATTCCTCGAAATACCGCCGTGTGTTGACCGGGGAGACTCCACACCGCAACCCCTTCGAGAGGACTCGACACGCCATAGACTTGCCCATGATGGATGCCAAATGCATAGAACACCCGATATAACCCTGACAGCATTTTT
Source organism: Pirellulales bacterium (assembly GCA_963713065.1). GTDB lineage: Bacteria > Planctomycetota > Planctomycetia > Pirellulales > Thermoguttaceae > JADLEL01. The sequence goes on from CAVQKP010000007.1 coordinate 333,183, forward strand.
GCCCGCTTTGAGTCGTCGGTAAACACGTATCGCCATAGCGGCGTAGGAAAAAACGCCCTTGATGCAACCTCGCTTGCTTCGTCAAGGTAGGCAATCGAAAGCCGTCGAAGTTGATCGTATTCGCCTTCCAAATTCGCTGAACCTGACGAAAAGAAAACGGTGACGCCCCCAGTTCACGACGACGGATGATCGTCAGAACGCTGCGGTGAGTTCATCGATGGCTCTCGACAACCCGCTCACGGCTCCAAGTACGAATCAAAAACTCGAACCTTCTTCCAGTTGGCCTTATTCTCTTCAATAAATTTCAGATGTTTCTCCGATTTTGAATATTTCTCGAAGGCAGCTTTGTTCGTAAAAACGAATTGAATCGAAACGTCGAAGTCCTGATCGTTCACGGGCTGCTTGAGGTCTTTCGCAAGCCGTCCGATAGTGAAGGATTCCGTGCCGGGATGCCCGGAGAGGTATTTTCTGCATGCCGTAACCAATTTTTCCTTCGCCGCATCGGAATTGTCGTTGAGACTGAAATAGACGTTGTGAGCCAGCTTTGGCTCCTTGGAATCAGCGGCAAGTGTGGGGCAGTGATTGGCCGCAAAGCCGATCCAAAGAGTGACTGCAAACATAAGGCAAAGAGCAAAGGTCTTCTTCATGATAATTCCCTTTCAAAAATGTCGTTGATGGTGGAAACGCAATTTTGCTCCAATTGTACCTTTGGCGGATAATCCCGTAAATCGGCCCGAAAAGCTAGTGCTTTGAGCCCCGCCACAATTTGCCCATTGATGACCAGCCGCCTAAAATTGAACGTTTTTCCGACGACATCCCTTGCCCGAATCGAATAGGAACGCTATGAAATCTATGCCTTTCGTCTTCCCCTTGCTCGTTCTGTGTTCAGCCGTCATTGCCGTCTCTGACGAGGCTCCCGAAAAAGAGGCAAAGAAAACACCCAAAGCGTTAAGCTTCAAGATGAAATCCCTGGATGGCAAGGATGTTGACCTCGGCAAATACCAGGGCAAAGTGGTAATGATCGTCAACGTCGCCAGCAAGTGCGGGTTCACCCCACAGTATGAGCAATTGCAGGCGTTGCACGAAAAATACGCCAAAGAAGGGTTGGCGATCCTCGGCTTTCCCTGCAATCAGTTCAAGTCCCAGGAGCCGGGCACCGCCGAGGAGATAAAGCAATTTTGCCGAGTAAAATACGGCGTTGCTTTCGATATGTTCGCCAAGGTGGAAGTCAACGGCGATGGAGCCTGCGATTTGTATAAATATCTGACGGCCCTCGATACCAAGCCGGTAGGAGCCGGGAAGATCAGTTGGAATTTCGAGAAGTTTGTCGTCAATCGAAAGGGGGAAGTTGTCGCCCGCTTTGCTCCTCGGACGAAACCAGACGATCCCTCGGTCATCAAGGTTATCGAGGTGGAGTTGGCGAAGAAATGACCAAGCAAATCCTCGCCCTCATCATCTCCCTTTCCATCTGCTTTTCGGCAGCGGGCCTCGGATTGCTCGCCACGACCCCGAATATCGCTACTTGGTATGCGGGGTTGGCGAAGCCGAATTGGAATCCACCGAACTGGATTTTCGGCCCTGTCTGGACATTCCTCTATATCTCGATGGCCGTGGCCGCATGGTTGATTTGGCGAAACAGCGGACTGTGGCAGTGGCCGTTGGCACTCTTCGCCGTTCAGTTGATCTTGAACGCTGCATGGTCGTGGATATTCTTTGGTATCCACATGCCGGGAACGGCTTTCATTGAAGTCGTGATCCTCTTCGCCGCCATCCTGCTGACGACCGTTGCCTTCTGGCCGAGGTCGTTGGCGGCTGGAATCCTGATGCTGCCGTACCTGGGCTGGGTCGGCTTCGCAAGCGTGCTGAACTTTACGATTTGGCGGCTGAATGGGTGAATCGACCGTGCTGCATACCTTGCGAACCTCGATGGCCCTTCTTTTGCCGCAGGAGAAGGTCTTCTCGTTCTTTGCCGATGCCGCTAACCCACATTGATTCAGTTCGGAATTCGTCGATTATGAACCCCGCCGCTTCCAAAGCACGACGGACGTAGATCGGTCGGCAGTCCAGCAAATTGGGAAAATGGCGGTGGGTCCACTCGAAGGCCCGCAGCACGAGTCCAGGCTTTCCTTCTTTGGAGACGGCGACGACTACGATCCGACCGTCCCGCCGTAAAACACGTCGGCATTCAGTCAGCACCCGAGGGATCTCGGGCGTGTCGAAAAGTTCCAGCACAAAACACATGAAAATGCCGTCCACAGATTCGTCGCCATAGGGCAATTTCTCGGCATCGCCGCAGGTCAATTTCACTCGGTTAGCCACCGTCTCATGTTGCATGAGATCCTGGGCACGGGCCAGCATGTTTTCCGAAAGGTCGATCCCGAAAACTTCACCTGTTGGCCCTACCGCCTTGGCAAGTTCGACAAGGATGTGCCCCGTCCCGAGCCGATTTCCAGAAGTCGGTCACCTGGAGCGGGGGCGAGCATTTCGATCCCTAACGCTCGCATCGGCTGTTCGGAATGCTCGGCCAAAAGGTCGTACACTTTGGCGATCTTGTCGTAAAACGCCTTCGTTTCTTCCTTGGTTTGCAGTACTCGTAGCACGTCAGGTTCGTATTCGAGAGTATTGTCGCTGGGCATGGAAACTGTCCTCCTCGCATGAGTCTACCGTCGAAAGAGCCACAAAAAAAGGTTGAGCACGACTGTCAGTAGAATGCTGACGATGATACACGTCAAGACGGGAAAAGAGAAGGACCAACCTTCGCCTTTCCAGCGAATATCGCCTGGAAGTCGTCCCAGCGGCAAACCGAGAGCTTCGATGAGCCAAATCACCGCTCCCACGGCGACCAGCACTCCACCGAGGATTAAGATCCATTTGCCGATCATTATGTTCCTTTCCGCAGTTGTCGTGCCCAGAGCGTCAGCCAGAGGGCTGCCAATGCCATTAGCCAAACAACGAACTTCAAGACGACCACTGCCCAGAACCAAACGTTTTGAACGAAATCCCAACTGATATTCGGTCCCCACATGGACAAGACCCACGTAGGCCGAGACGAAATGGCAACGAGGTAGGCAATCCATTGAAGCACGATGAATCCCACCGCAATCAGTACCGTCCACCACCCAGCGACGGCAGCGGCTTTGACCTTTTTCTGAAAGAGGTCGTTCATGACTATCTCCTTTCTTCAAGATTCTGCTCTGTTTGGAGTCGCACTCTCCAATAGAATTATATGCGCTCTGTAAGCTGCCCACTTGACACTTCATTATCTCCCCGCCAAACTTTCACTTATTCCCATCCTTCTTTATCACAAGGAGCCCAACATGGCGAAAAAGTCCGTCAACAAATCCCAGACTGTCCGTGATTACCTCAAAACTCATCCCAGCACTGCCAACAAAGAGGTTGCGGAAGCCCTGACAAAGCAAGGAATTAAACTCACCGCCAACCACGTTGCTAACATCAAGAGCAAGATGGCGGCAGGCAAGGGAAAGCGGAAGCGTCGTCATACAGCAGCGAATGCCATGTCGGTCAAAACTGGTGTCGGCATTCCCGAGATCAAAGCGGCGTTTGCTCTCTTGAAGCATTGCGGCAGCATCGCCCTGGCCAAGGAAGCATTGGCGGCAGCGGTTGAAATTCAGAAGATAATGTAAGCCGATCGAATTCGCCCGGCTGGTTTTGAGAAACTGGCCGGGCGGTTTTATTTCTTGAACGCCGCCCCTGCCTTCTCTTCCCAGTTCCGGTAAAACGAACCACACTCTTCGGAAACCTGCGTTGAACCAAGGGGTGGCTACCCGCCGCTGCCGCCAAGCGAAGGCGATGGAACTGATGAAGCTGTAGTCCCAATCCAGTTCTTTCTTGCCGAATTGAATACAATGATTTTAAGCGGAGATCGTAAAAAAATGAAAATCCATGAAAGCGGTATGCCTTCCGAAGATATTTGGCAGGGGTTCTTTGATCCCGAAACCATTTTGAAACAATTGGGACTTTCTTCGGACTGCAAGGATGTCGTGGAATTTGGCTGCGGCTACGGCACCTTCACGATCCCTGCTGCTCGTATCATTTCGGGCACCGTATATGCATTGGACATCGAGCCAGAGATGCTCGAATTGACACGCCACAAGGCTGAGGAAGCTGGCATCCACAACATCGATAGACGGCTGCGAGATTTTGCGGTCGAAGGTTCGGGGCTGCCAGATGCCTCGGTAGATTGCTTGGACAAAAAAGGAGTCGCTTGAATGATAAGCCACCCCCGCCTTTTCGCCCCAGCCCCGCCCAGGGGAGCCGCCCCCAATTTTCACGGATTTCCAGCCGAGCCAACGGGCAGCAATTGGAAGGCGGGGCTTCCGCTTGCTTGGACAAAAAAGACTCCCTTTGACCGACAGCCGCCCCCGCCGTTCTTCCATCTGCCCCACCCAAGGGACTTTAATATCCAGGGAAATCCAGCTTAGTCTACGGGAGAGCAACTGGAAGGCGGGACTTCCGCTTTTCTTGGACAAAAAAGGAGTCGCTTGAAAAGAAGCCGCCCCCGCCATTTTCCGCCGCCCCAGCCCGCCCGTCCAAGGAAACCAAACTCCACGAAAACTGAGCCAAGCTAATGGGTAATCGGTGTTACGCTGACGGATCATCTCTCTGAACTTCAATCAATCCAAAGAACTCACTCTCCATTTTCTGGAGCGACTCTGCGTGTCCATGCTTGAAGTCTCTGAACGGCTGCCAGAACCGAAACGTGCGTGTGCGGCGAAAAGGCCGAAAAACCACCGCCAACGGATTGAACTGCCGGTAGCCGCCAAAGTGATAGAACGCCATCCGTGCCAGTGATAGCCGCCAACGCCTGCGAACCGACCAATTGAGAACGATGGCACGCTCGCCAAGGTAAGGCACGATCCGCTGCTCGATGTAGTCGTGCCAGATGGGGCTGTCCGAATACACAAAAGGATGTCGCAGCCACGAACGCACCACCAAATCCAAATTACGAAATGCAAGCAAAGGCTGGCAGCGAGATAAAGTGGAATCGCCACGAGGACGAGTGCAAGCAGGAGCGGAACGAACGGGACGATCAGAGCGACCTGCCACCATTTGGTTTTCGGTTTTGGCTTTGGATTGCTCATGGCAGTGCTAGTCGGGCTCCCTTTGCGACAAACTGATGCGGATTACTTCCCCGTGAATCCAAGCTTCTTGGCTTGGGCGTATAGGCCGTCAGATGTGTAGACTCATGCCGCAAAAGTCTAAATTGGAAATGTCCGAAATTCGCTATAGGCGGGTATTTGAGGCTGCTAAAGACGATAAACACCTGCTGGTCTCGTGTCCTTACCGGGGATAACGTGCGGTTTCCTAACTTTTTTGTTCTTGATCGTTTGCCGAATCAAATGGATGATCGGTTATTGTTTCTTCGGGAAACTTCACGATCCGTTGCGTAAAGACACCATTACTATCGGTGAAAAAGATTGACAGATTGTCCTGGCTGGGATATTTCGCAAGGATGCTATGAAATTGCGAAGAAGGGTCAAGCTCTTTCAGAATTTTTGTAATTTTTTCGACGCTGATGTCTTCCATTTTCTAAGCCTGAAGAGAACGACTGACAAAAGGTAAATTTTTATTGTAAGCGACGAAGAGGGAATTATAAGAAACCTCTCAAGGCGGAATAAAGAAAGAATTTTATGCAAAAAACATCTTCAGAATTGGACGAGATCGCTGTGACTCAGAATGTTTGATCTGTCATTTTTTTGTCAGGGAGGTGAATGACCCTGTGCGTAAAGACTCCTTTCTTATCCCTGAAAAATATCGACAGATTATCTCCAGGTGGATGGTTCACTTGGATACTCTGTACTTTCAGCGACGGATCGAGTGCGTTCAGAATTTCGATAATTTCTTTCAAAGGGATGCTTTCCATGACTGAATCTCGCCTTACTTTTACTTGATAGACTGAAACCAATTTTACAGGCGAGGTCAATGTTTCTCGCTTAAATTCCTTGATGGGTATCAGCCGATCAAAGAGCATATTTGTGGCAAGGAACTGTGAAAGGTCGCAGGTCAATTACCCTCATGGGGTACTCTGGTCTTCTTTATGGGAACGCCCATCGCCTTTCGCACCCACGGATGAGGCATTCGGCAAACTGCCCAAGGGCACCGTCGAGAGCCTGCTAAAGCCTGAGAACAAGGCCAAGCTAGCTGCTGTCCAGACTTACCATGTCGTGCCGGGAAAAGTCATGGCTGCCGATGTGGTCAAACTGTCGAAAGCCAAAACGGTTCAAGGCTCCGAGGTGAAGATCACAGTCAAGGGTGGAAAAGTGAAAGTGGACGATGCAAACGTCGTCAATACCGACATCAAGTGCAAGAATGGCGTGATTCATATCATCGATGCCGTGATTTTGCCGAAGTAACAAGGCAGTTTAACCGTCGCTGCAATGGTAAAGAATTCGTCGCCCGGTTGGTTTCGATGAAGCTGGCCGGGCGATTTTGTTTTCTTGGGTTTCTTCCGTGAATTGAATTCCCGCCCCAGCCTTTTCGCCACCCACGCCAAGGAACCCCAGCCTTACGGATTTTGAACGAGATCGGGAATCACCCGTTTTGACTCCGATGTCCCGTTCAAATGGATTGAAAGGTATTCGATTACTTCGCCCGCCGCCGCCTTGTGAATGCGATGAAACTGATGAAGGAAGGGCGAGGAGAAGCTCAATGGTGAATTTTGCATTTTGGTAATGCTTGCTGGAGCTTCATTACGCCTTCGTCAGAGACTTCGGTGCGATCCAACCTTAGGGACTTGAGTTGGAGCAATCCTTCGAGTTGTTTCAGTCCAACGTCGGACACCTTCGTCCTCCCCAAGTCCAACCATTGGAGCTTGTGCAATTCCTTGAGGAATTTTAGTCCAACGTCCGTTACGTTAGTGCCATGTAAGTCCAACAATGTGAGTTCATCCAACCCTCTGATGCGTTCCAGCCCATTGTCCGTGATCTGGGTGTCCGTCAACACAAGCCATTGGAGTTGGTTTAACCCTTTGAAAGACTCCAAGTCGATATAGTGGCTTTTGAATCATAAAGAAAGACAGCAGGGATGCAACAAAAGAAGTCATCCCCTCCAAATGCATCTTCCAACCATTTACGTAATCGACAACGACTGGCATAATAAATTCGGATTGACCTTTCCTCCTAATTTGCGTATTACCTCGACAGATTGCCTCTGTTCCCTCGCCCTCTTCATCTCTACTCCAAGCCAAGAAAACGGCACGCAACGGCAAGGGTCAGAACGGTCAAGGAGCGTATGCTGAACTGAAACCGCCAACGAAAGAAAAGGGCCAATACGAACCACAGCAGCATCCCAATAAAACACGCCGACAGCCGCCAAGGCAATCAACACCGCCCAGCCCTTGGGAATCCAATGAAGCCAGTTGGCAAAGAACAGAATCCCTTCCATCACTAGTAGCACGGCGAGCAAATGCCCTGGCGTGAGATGATACCAGCGGCGTTTTGGTTCAGGTGAATCCATTCCGACAATATAACGGAAACCACGAGATGAGGAATAGGAACGGTGCGGACAGGGGATATTTCACCTTTGACTTGGGGATGTTTTGTTCAACACTGGCAATCATCCGAGTCCCGCATCAATGCTTCATAAGCAGGGAGAGGAGGAGGAAGGTCGAGGGTGGAGGGGGTCCCCAAGAAAAAGCCACCCCCCATCAAATCTCCATAGGCGGGGGAAGGGGCTCCAGGCCCCAAGGGAATGAAGATAATTTCTCCATTGTTCTAAATGTTTCTGCCCCGTCCTCACACAGGAACAATGGTTTCCAGTGTTGGTCAAGGATTTGGCAACGCCGTCATTGGAACTCGGGATTATCCCAAGTTGTAAATTGTCGTTTTTGATTGACCCGTGGTAAATGATGCTGTCGTAAATTCCCTGTTTTCAGTGGTACGGAGAGCGATTATTGGCGAACACTGACCATTTACACTTTGCACTTCCCATTTGTGTCAAGAAATAGGACGGGTTTCAGAGGCTTGGGAGATCGGTTCCGGCTCCAAAACGGGGTTTTAATTCGGAAACTCCCAATTAGGCGAAGTAGCGATGCGGTAGGTTCACACGGTTATGGCAGACACAACCAGCAGCATACTTGTTCAAACACGAGGAAACCCGCCAAAGGGATAGTCGCAACCTTCCACCATCCACGGGGAATCCAAATCAAGACAAAACCAGCAATAGTCGAGATTGTCGTCGTGACAATCTTGAACCAAAGTAATGTCCCAGCGGGGGTTCTGAGGTTATTTGAGATTGCAGGGGCTAATAAACAGAAGAAAACGAGCCAGCCAAAAGCGACCCATGCGAGCCAAGGTCGTCGCCAATTGACATTTACAGGGGCAACGGGGCTTTGGTGAACAGGGCTTTGATAAGGATTTTCTTCCATCTCCCCAACTCTACAGTGGTTCCTAAACTACGATCTGCCAAAGAGGGTCGCAACGCAGACCCTTCCCTTCATCCCAATTCTATCGCAATTTTAGGGGGAATGAAACAGGGACTTCCGGCACCGCCCTCCACTGCGAAAACATTATCGTCCCAACTATTCTTTCTAAACTGCAAATGCCACTGGCATTTGCCCCGGTCCCCGAATCATCAATCCTAGTGCTGTCCGGCATCGGTGCCGCCAGCTTGCTCGGTTTCGGATGGAGACGGCGAAGGCAACGGGAATAGAAGAGAACAGCCGACCCCGCAGTTTCTCCACAGGGGCAGGGTATGGAACCGATCCCCAGGGAATTCGCCGGGAATTTCTGAATTGTTCTTTTCCGTACAAGGAATTTATTGTACAGGAAAACTATCTCGCTTCTTTCATTTGCCCATAAGGACACCAGCTCACCGGAAGCCCCGACCATGCTGACCACGATGACTGCCGAGGCAGTGACGGCAAATCCTGAAACCACACTTGTCGCAGACGTACCATCTCCAATCCTGGGGCAGCATTTTTCCGCAATTTTGGCAGGGAATATATCGGATACTCATAATCCCGCCTTCCCCATCGCCTCTTGGTAACGAGCTTCCAACTCACCGTCCAGGGCGACGTGCTGGTAAATCGCCAGCGTTTCCCGCCTTGCATGTCCGGTGATGAATTGAAGCTCGGCATCAGCCATCCCTGAATGGCGGGTCAGCCAAGTAATGGCTTGATGCCGGAAAGTGTGCGGCGTGGCATTGACACCGGCTTCCTTGGCGTAACCCTTGACGATCTGTTGAACTCGCCGGGAAGTAAACTTTCCATTTCTTCGGGTTTGAAACAGATACCGATTGTTGGGATAGGCAGCGATATGCGTCCTCAGTGCCGTAGCAAACGCCTTGCCGAACAAAACATACCTGTCCTTGCCCAGCCTCATTGATTGCTTCCAAGGCGGCAGGCGTAGCGACGATTTGCCCGAGGGAGAATTTGTTCATGGTCGTTTCCTTTCAGAGAACATTACCGGCTGTCCCAGATTGAAGGGCGAAGATTTACACTAGATTTCTACCAAACACCCGTTTGCCCTTGATTATTTTGCAGTAGTCGCTCGGTTCGACCGAGCCTTGAACCATCGGATTCGATTTCCAAGCATTGATGGGCGATTTGAATCCCAGTTTTAGATGCGTACCGAAGGTCTCGGCATACGCAAGAAATTCCTCGAAGTTTGCATAGACCTCTTGCAGGCGACTTTGCCACCCTCTCAGACCCGACCGACATTTGACGTTGTTTCGCATTGTTTTAACCTTTCAAGAGAACAAAACCGACTGCCCCGGATCGGAGGGCGAAATTATTTTTCGGTTTCAGTAGGTCTCACGGAACCGCAGCGGCAAATCGTCATAATTTCACGCTTTAATTTTCGGATGCTGCCCGAACAACTTGAAAAATTCCCCATGCCGCAGCCGCTGAACGTCTCTCTCGCTCTGGGCGATCTGCTGATCCACTTGCCGTTGGGCTTCTTCCTCGGACAGCCCGGTATCGAGAACCGTCAATCCATGCTTGGGATTCCAAAGGAAAACGCACCAGAGATCGTTGCTTTGTTTGCTCATCATTCCGTTCCTTTCATAAAATCTAAACAGTCAGCCCCGACACCGAGGGCGAATAATCCCATCAAGTCTCAGGCAGTGTCACGCATTTTGGGCCACGATTCCCTCTTCCAACGCCCGTTTGTAACGAAAGAAACTTGCTCGGGACTTGCCACGAATTCGACACCATTCCCGCTGTGCCGAAAGTGTCGAAGGATATTGGGCTAGGACGGATTCCAAACAACGGAGGTCTTCATCCAACTGCCGATCACGAGGGGTGCTGATGGATTCCTCTTTCCTTCCGTCCAATCGAGTCGCAACCAGTATCTGCCAATGACACGTCGAATGTCCCTGCCGCCACTGCAAAAAATCCCTGAAGGCGTTGTCGAGGAGCCGCATGTCGAGATGGCAAAGCTTGTTCTGGCTTTCAAGTATCACAAATTCGCAAATTGTCTCGCATTCATCGGCGGTCATTTCCTGGTCGCCGTGCTTGTATCCGTTGTGGGCAAGCCGACGCATTTGGGCAGCGATTTCGGCATCGCAGACTTCAAGGTGTAGGTGGCTGATTCGGGTTTTGATTGCTTTCAACTCGGGAAGATCATCCAAAGCCCTGTTCGAGAGCATAATCAGGCCACCCGAAAAAACGGTCGATTCAACGCCCCGAGCCGTTGCCCAAGTCACGGTGCGTTTCTGTTGTCCATCGTCCCCCTTTTGACCCCAACAGGCGGAACGGATGCCGCCCGTCCCTCGACTTGTTCGGCATTGAAAACGACGAATTTTCGCAGTATCCAGTATTTTTCCTCCTCCTCTTCGCCCGTTTTTTCGTTGATGGTTTCCTTGGTGACGGGAATATAGACTACAATCCCGCACCCCCATTTGCCCGGATCGACATCATCGGGACGACGCTTGATGAAGCAGCCGAGGTCGTGCCATTGCCGGTACGTCCCCCACCAGCGGCTCTGGAAATGATGTTCGATGGCATGAAGCTGTAAAACCAACGGATTGCCGTTGGAATGAAGAGGAGCAGTGGAAAGGCGGAAAACCGGAAACCAATTTCTGACTTTCCGGCTTTCCGAACAATCGGCAAAGCCACCGCCGCTGAGACCGAGGGAAACAAAAAAAAACGGAATTAACTCCTTGCAATCAAATATTTTGCAAGGAGTAAATCAACTGGTCAAATGACCAGTTGCTCATCGGAAAGGCGGAAACTCGGAAACCATTTTTCCCAGAGTGGGATATTTGCGGGGTGCCGTATAGAAACAAACTTTCAATCTTGGTTTTTGCAAAAATGAACCCGCAGGCAATCGAACGACGGTCGCCTTGGGCTTGCTATGAATCGATCTCCAGGTTTCCATTGAACCCTTGCCAGAATTGATTGTAGAAGGTTTAACGGGCATTCGTGGGCGGCGAGCATCTTGGATCGTGCATGGCGAAGGCGTGGGCAGCCGCAGGGTCTGTGCCGTTACTTCGATCCGCCCGCATAACGTTTGCTTGCGGTCACGACTTCATTTTGGTATGATCGAGGCAATCAAGTACATCAGTGCCGAGATTCTATTTTTTTGGAGATATTCGGGAGCAAACTCGCATGATGCAATACCGCTTATCAACACTTTTTATGATCTTCTTCGTCGTGGCGGCGGCGATGGCGTTGTTCGGAGCGTGGGGAAAATGGAACAGGGAAGCATGTTTCAAGTACAGCCTGCCTCATAGAACGGCGACTCGTTTTGCGGTCAAACTGTCTTAGAAGCCTGCAACTAGCATCCTGATGACTAACAAAACGAGGATAGTAGGAATCACAAACAGCACCACCATCCCCAATCGTTCAAACCACTTTTGGGACTGCGGTTGTTCAGTAATCCACGCCATAGCAGGAAACCAAGTGATGAGAAGAATCGGCACCGAGAACATCTGCCACCAGAAAAGGTTGTAGTTCGACAGAAAGCCCCGGAATCTAAGCCATCCTATCAGAATATCAAAAGAAACACCGCATGCTACACCCACTATGAAAAACACTTTGACCGTATGGCTCGGCTTCCGAATGTTCATTTTGTTTGCCTTGCTCGTGCATATGGTCGCCGGTGGGCTTGTTTGAAATCCAACGGAACACAGTAGGTGGTGGGGACAGCAAAGGCTCTGAACGAACATTTTGGTCGCTGATGCCGGTGGCTTCGACCAGGAAGATGTCGAGCGAGGCGGTCGTCTCTTGGTGCGTAATCTGAAAATCCTTGGACTTTTGGACCACCGATGCATTCAAATTGGTCGGATCGACCTTTTTCGTTTGCCGCTCTGGGCTGCCGGTGGCTCGGGCGACGATCCGCCGCCGATAGTCAACTTGTCAATTGACCAGTTGCTCCGACTCCGTGCAATATGATCGATTTCAACCAGTTGGCGGTCTCGCTCGCCCTTTGCTGTAACCCCTTACAACCCGCTACGGTCCATCGGACAGGTTTGTCCGGTGGTGCCGCTGGTGCCGTCGTGGCGGCGGTCGTCCAGAGAGATCCGTGATCCGCCGATGGTCAACTCGCCAATGAGCCCGTCTGCATCAATTCATTCAAAAACGGCTGGAACATTGCCTTCAGGGCAACAGTTACCTTGAACACTTTTTTGTAAGGAACGTTGGAATAACAACGCAAAATGTCGTGATCTGGTTCACCGTGCTGCAACGCAATATCAGCCGTCTCTTTGTTGAATTCCCTTTCAATGATGTTCGGCAGCAAATCCCGCAGACTGCCGAAAGGCAATCGTCGGAAACCAGGATGGTGTTTTCCCACTCGATTCAACAGCTTATCCCAAACGTTGGTAAATTTGGCTTGCGGATTTTTTGAGTCAACACGATACCACGGCCTGCCGATTTTCGACATTGGCAAGAATGGGCGACCATCTAGACCGTAGCCAAGCGAACTCGGCTTGGAATGCGTGAGTTGCGGAACAAAAAACTCGAAAACCTCCGGCGATTTGTGGGGTTTCATGATGTGTACACAATACCACGTCACCCAACGCACGGAGGTTTTCAAGTGAGTCCCAAGATACGAAAACAAATCGAACAACGCAAGCGGGAGATCGCCCGCCGATTGGACAAGAACGACAACCGCGGCTGCGACCAGCCCATCATGACGGCCTCGAACATCCATTATGAAATTGCCGATCGCACGCGAGCCACCGTCCACGGCGGCATTGGTGCGATGCACTTGCTGGCCCGCCGTCTCGGCCTGGCCGAGATGATTGACTCCCATCTCGGCTTGCTGAAGATCCATCTGCCCTATCACGACAGTGATCACGTGCTCAATATCGCCTACAATCTCCTGGCCGGCGGCACGTGCTTGGAACACCTGGAGTTGCTTCGTAGCGACCGGGCCTACCTGGATGCCCTGGGGGCTCGTCGCGTTCCCGATCCCACCACGGCCGGCGACTTCTGCCGCCGCTTTGACGAGGTTGCCATCTTCCGTTTGCAGACCATCTTCAATCGCATCCGCAGGAAGGTCTGGGCGAAGCAACCGCGGTCCTTTTTCCACGAGGCGGTGATCGAGGGCGACGGCACGATGGTGGAGACGACCGGAGAGTGCAAGGAAGGCATGGACATCAACTACAAGGGGCAGTGGGGCTATCATGCCTTGGTGCTTTCCCTGGCCAACACGGGTGAACCGCTGTTCGTGGTCAACCGGAGTGGCAACCGGCCCAGCCATGAGCAGGCCGCTTGGTATTTCGACTGCTCCATCGAGTTGTGCCGCAAGGCGGGCTTTCGGAACATCCGCCTGCGAGGCGATACCGACTTTACCCAGACCGAGCACCTGGACCGGTGGGATGAGGACCGCGTGAAGTTCGTGTTCGGCATCGACGCCACGCCAACCCTCTACTCCCTGGCAGAAGCATTGCCTCTCACGGCCTGGAAAACGCTCGTCCGGCCCTCCAAGCACAAGGTGAAAACCGCCCCGCGGAAACGTCCGCAGAACGTCAAGCAGCACGTGGTTGAAGAGCGCGAGTTTGAGGACATCCGCCTGGTCAAGGAACATGTGGCCGAGTTCTCCTACCGCCCTGTGAAGTGCAAGAAGGAATATCGCGTCGTGGTGGTGTGGAAGGATCTGGAGATCTACAGGGGCCAGAAGAAACTGCTGGACACCGATCGCTGTTTCTTCTACATCAGCAACGACCGGAAGAAAACCAACGAGGGGATTGTTTTCGATGCCAACAACCGTTGCAATCAGGAGAACCTGCTGGGGCAGCTCAAGAGCGGCGTCCGCTCGTTGACCGCTCCGGTGGACAGCCTGCTCTCGAACTGGGCCTACATGGTCATGGGTTCGCTGGCCTGGAGCTTGAAGGCTTGGTCGGCGTTGGTGTTGCCGGAGAACGGCCGCTGGCAAGAAAAGCATCGCGAGGAGAAGTCCAAGTTGCTGCGAATGGAATTTGCCACGTTTCGTCAGGCGATGATGAACATCCCGGCTCAGATCACCCGCACTGCCGGGAAGATCATTCATCGCTTGTTGTCGTGGAACCCTTGGCAACATGTGTTCTTCCGGCTGTTGGACCAATTGAGCAAACCGTTAAAGTGTTAAGCACGCTCCATTGAAGCCGGAGTCCGGATGCTCCGGTCCACCGCAACGCCTAACCGCACCCTTGGTGCAAGCAAGCCCAAAATGAAACACCAAACAATTCGAAGTTGCCGACCGGTGCCATGGGCACCGACCGCTGATGGTGTCGATTTAAAGAACAGCCAAAAATCTATAACAAAGGCCTTCAGCCTTCGCTTGAATTGGGCCTAGAGGAATTCTTTTTCGATGACCTTCATAAGGCCGAACAATTTGCATGGGACAACGTGAAGGACAAAATTCTGGAATGAAAGTCCACACCATCGAGCTTCAAGAACACATGCCGTGCTCTTTGCCTGCCGAGGCATTGTCTCAGCAGGCAGGCGAGCTCCTGTGGGCGAAGTACGAAGAAAAGATCCAGGTCGAGCCGCCCACGTTCAAAACGAACAACCAATGGCGGCTTACGTCTCAAGGTTGGGTGGGACATATCCCGGTTGACGAGTTCGTTCATTTGTTAATTACGCCAAAGGTCAAGTTAAGCAACCTCTTTCGCATGCTGGAGTACGCCTACAAGTTGGACTTTCTGACCTCGGGTGATATGATCGGAGCCCAGTCGCTCAGAGAGTTCTACGAACGGCTGGCCAAGATTTTGGCGATGCGTATTCTCGATCGGAGTCGCAAGGGCTTGTACCGCGAATACATGGCTCGGTTCGACCGACTACCCTACCTGCGCGGCAAACTAGTCTTGGAGACAATGCTCCACTCTCCGTGGGAGATCTCACTGGACTGTCAATATCACGAGAACACGGCTGATGTCGAGGACAACCAGATTCTCGCGTGGACCCTCTACTGCATGGCACGGAGTGGTTTTTGTCGAGAAGACGTAGCGAAGCTGGTGCGTAGGGCATTTCGCGCGACACAAGGTATTGCCCAGCTGAGAGTCTGCCCGACGAGTCTATGCAACAGACGTCAGTACAACCGACTGAACGAAGATTACCGACCACTCCATTCGCTGTGCCGATTCTTCCTTGAGCATAGTGGACCGATCCACGAGAAAGGCATTCACTATATGTTGCCTTTTCTGATCGACATGGGGCGACTTTACGAAATGTTTGTAGCGGAGTGGCTGCGTCAGCACCTGCCGGACGACATCATCCTGAAGGACCAGGCAATATTCAGCTTCGGTGGGGAGAACAAAGTCATGTTCCGTATCGACCTTCTCCTTATTGACCGGTGCAGTGGCAATCCTCTCTGCTTGTTGGATACTAAGTATAAGACCCCAACGTCTGCCAATTCTGGCGACGTGCAACAGGTAATCGCTTATGCTAAGGCGATCGGTTGCCCAGAGGCCGTGCTGGTGTACCCTCAACACTTAAACGAGACCTTTGATTCGGTTGTCGGCGGAGACATTCACGTCTGGACGACGACGTTTGGACTTTCTGGCGATCTTGAGGAGCAAGGAAGGACGTTCCGAGCCAAACTGCTGGAACGAATTGGTTTTTGCTCGCTGATTTCCTAGCTGGAAGGTTTTTCAACCGATGTATATCGCCCAGGTAGGCTTATTCTTCTACCTCGCTAGGAAGGAGTTCAATGCGGTCAGGAGGGATTGAAAGCATCAACTTTCGACCATTGTCCCAATCAACTTCCACCTGAATCCACGCGTCCCTTCCAGCACCATGCTTTCTGACGGATCTGACGGTGCCTGTTGCATCATGCGGAATGGGATGAGGGTCATTGGACATACCGATCAGCCTGATCCGGTCGCCGTCGTCAGGAGATGTCATTTCGTGACTCCCGGGTGTCTAAGAGATTGTTAATTCAGAAGCCAGCAGTCTGATTACATACACTGTGTTATTTCACTCAAGCGGCATCCGATTGCCCCGGAACCGTTTTGCAATCTTGCGGTTGTGACACTGGCGGCCCCGGCAACGCCCCGATCGCCGCCGTTTGGTCGTGCAACTCGACATGCGTGTAGAGGCCCATCGTTAGGCGGATGTCGCTGTGCCGGGCTAGGACTTGGGCCAGTTTCGGGACGGACCCCCGCCCGCTCCAAGCTCGTAATGAAAAGATGCCGGCCATGCTGTGAAAATCCGCGAACAGCCCGTCGTGGTTGCAGATAGCACAAAAATTCGCTTTGCAACATTTCCGCCCTTTTTTCTTCATTCTTTTCGTCCTCAAACCACTTGTCCCGCGCCGCCATGGTATCGCACTCGATCATCTTGCTGGTTTTCCGCTCGACGCAGCCGGGCACACGGCCGGAGATCGGAAACAGGATAGCATCCGGTTTCCTGTCTGGCTTGAGTCCCAGCCAATCCTTGAATTGGGTAACCAACTCCGGGTGTAAGACCTGGCTGTCTTCACGCCGCCGCTTGCTATAACATGCCGAGACGGTCGCCGTAGGCGGATCGGCTTCAAGATCAAACGACCGAAGGGTCAAGCTGCCGATCTCGCCTTTGCGGAATCCCGTCCACGAGGCCAAGATATACATCATCGCCCGATCGGGACCGGAAATCCCCTCGATCTTCGTCTTGCTGGTCCTGGCCGCTTCCACGAGCCGCGTGAATTCGTCATCGGAAAGCGCCCGCCGATCGTGCCGACGGTCCGTCTGCACATTAATCCGCGAGAGGTGCTGAAGCGGATCGTGTGGCGTGCGCCGATCGCGGACCAGCCAGCGTGTGAATTGCTTGGCGGCGCGCTGATAATGGTTGTACGTCTCGGCGCTAAGCCCTCGCGGCGTAGGTTTCCCAGGAACTCCAGAGACGCCCGTGGCTGAGATATCGCCGATGAATTTCCACTTGCAATCGTCGATCAGCCTTCTGTACCTTACGGATGATTTCCATGGTTTGCTTGGCGGAATTGCCCTAATTCTCCATATACTGCCGGTATTCGGCCACGTGCTTGTGCAGCGGTCTTTTCCGCTGCTGGTCGGTCGGCTCAATCAGCCCCGCCATTTCCCGCTCGACCTTCCGCACAATCTCATTGAGCATCGCCTGGGCGGCGTATTTGTCGATCGCCAACGGCACACGGCGCAGGCGACCGAGCGTGCGTCCTTGTATTGGCCCCACCATTTTTTCGACGTTGTCTTCTTCCTTTCGCCGGTAACGGGGTCTTTCTGGACGACGGGTTTCTTGTACAGACTGGCCATGCTAACTCCTCGCTTGGTGATAGAAATTGGTGCTTCGAACGCAGTGACAGTGTCCTCGGGTGCGGAGGATTTCACTCCGATAGACCGCACGGTTTTGCGAGGTTTTCCGACAAATCACTCGCGTGGTGGTCACGATTCCGCGAGTTCCCAGGCTTCCCGGTCCGGGCAGCCGGCCGCGATGTCGGCATCGATTTCCTCCGGCTTCCAGAAGGTCGAACGCCCGATGCGTATCGGGCAGAGAGTTTGACCGTCGCGTCCCAGTTCCGCCAGGATCGGACGGACTTTTTAAAGGCGCGGCCCCCTCGGCGGCGGTGAGGAGGAAAGGCGTTGATAAATCTTGGGCTGATTCTTGTTGAACGTCCATGTGGTGAAGTGTGTGGGAATGTGGTTTTCTGGAACAGAAGTTTAAACGGGATCGTCGATTGTGCGACTTGTTGCGGTCTCTTCTATCTATTAACCTACCCGCGCAGAGGAGAATTGACGAAAATAATATAAAAAATACATATTCAGTTACGAAATATTTTGATCATGAAATTTCTTTTTCCCATCGACATTGAAAAGTACCGTAAACTCTTTTTCATCTGCACCAAATCCAATCGATGCCTCAATTTCTTGACGATAAACACATGGAAATGTGGGATATATTTGTGGAATATTAACTTCCAACTGCTTCCCAAAATACCAAGGATAGTCCTTTGGCTCATGGTAAACGCTCATTTTGCCGATCCAACATGCGGTGGATTGCGTAATGCTATGACATTATTCATCTTGGATAGATTCCGAACAAAAATCTTATGGGATCTCACGAATTTCAGGGGCTTCCGAAGACCGTTCCTTTTAGACGTGTCGTTGGCCATTTAGGCGTTGGGGCGGTTTCGCGGGATTGGCTGGAGTCGACCGGGTACCGTCGATGCCATTGCCGATGCGACTCTGGATGCATCCCTTAACGGATTAGAACGGGCCAAAGGTGATGAGGGGTTGAACTACGTTTCTATTTGTTGGCACAGCTCACTCGAGCTGCCCGTCAGCCGGATTTTCTTGCCAGTCTTAATCGGCTGGGCCTTCCGTCACCGAAGGTCGTACAGACGACATCCGCGTCCGATTCTAGTGCCGACGATTACGATATTTCGGATTTAAGCGCCAGGTATACATCGACGGTCGATCGGCATTTGAGGCAGACTCGTTCCCGAACCGACATCGGTGAAATAGCCCAACAGGCGGCGGCGGAAAGTTTGACCATACTATGCAGCCCGATATCTCAGAGGCTTTTCGGGAGTTCCTGGAAACCATCAAGGACTCCCTTCATGCGTTATCCACGAAGAAGGGTTTTGCACGCTAACGCAAGACTTCTATGCTCGTCTTGCCAGAAAGTACTTGCTCTATCACCTGAGTCGTGAACTTCCAAACCACGTAGGTCCGGGCGGCGGTTTGCCTCGATAAACGAGCACAATGAGTTTTTGCGGGAGTTGGACGCCCATTGCCACGTGTCTTCGCGGATGCTTCGGAAATTCGCCGGCGATTGGTATAGCAAATGGAACTGGGAAGGCGGAATAACGCTTCGCAAGGCGAAAGGATTCACCGCTCACGCGATTGACAAGATGCGATTTGCCCTTCAGCAGAAGGGGGCTGGTGATGAAGAGTGAATCGCATCTGTTCCTTTGTAATGGTTCCGAGCTTCGCCGGGGCCAAGGCATGGAAATCCGCGAAGTCTCAAACGCTGACATCGGATAAAAATGGCTCAGTGCGGATCGAAATTCCTGCCTTGGCACGACGGATCGTTTCCAACGTGCGGGATGAGATTGCCGATCTCACGGAAATCGCTGCATTCGTTTTCGCTGCAGATCAAGCGGTATCCCGATCCGGAAACAAGTAATTCGATTACGGCGATAAGTGGATTCGCGATTTCCGTTTCGAAATTGCCGTTCGATAACCCGATTTCTGGAATCAGTCCTGCATGAAAGATTCCCTGAGTGAGACGCTAAACTTCCTTACAGTCGATAACTTTGATTTTCGTTTTTCGAAGAATCACACGCCGACTCCCTTTTCAGGCTTTCTTGGCTACGGTAGCGCCGATCCGGAGGGAATACAGCGGATAGTGCTCTTTTCCGGCGGGCTTGATTCGTTGACAGGCGCGGTCCCAGAATTCTGCACGATCACAGGAAAGTGGCCCTGGTTCACCACCGACCGGTCTCGCATCTAGGCACCCGACAGGCGGCATTAGTTAAGAAGTTGACCCAACGAATTCCAGACAAGGAACAAAGGCCTCTTCATTTAATGATCACTGCAAACAAGAGCGGCCAAATCGACCACGACTCTACCCAACGGACTCGTTCATTTCTGTTTGCAAGCCTTGGAGCGGCCGTAGCGGAGATCTTCAAACTCGATGCGATCGAATTCTATGAAAATGGCATTGTGAGCGTGAACTTGCCGTTATGCGACCAGGAAGTGAATGCAAGAGCCAGCCGAACCACTCATCCTCAGTCAATTCATAGGCTCAAGCAGTTGCTGAGCCATGTCTGGAAGGGCCCTTTTGATGTCCGAAACCACTATCTCGACCTTACAAAGCAGGACGTTGTCCAGCGGCTCCATCAACTCGGCCATCCGGATTTGATAAGCGGTACCGTCAGTTGCAGCCATACGCGAAAGACCAACCACGAAAAGCCTCATTGCGGGCTCTGCTCGCAATGTCTGTCTCGAAGATTTGCCACTCTCGGGGCCAATGTCGAGCGCTACGATCCAGAGTCGCAATATCGCGAAAGTCCGTATCTGGTCTCGTTCCCCAAAAACTCCAGAACGAATTCTTGCGGAGCGATTTATTGGTGCGGCGCGACGAATTGAGTCGATGACGTTTCCGCAAGAGTTTCAACGGGCGTTTGCACCGATCTTGGCCGCATAACTCCATACTTGGAGGGTACAAGTCGAGACGTTATCGCCGGTTATTCGAATTGCATCATGGGCATGCTTCCCAGATCACACACGTCATCAAGTCCCAAATGAAGCAATATGCGGGTTCGTATTCGGATCGAGATGTCCCCAAAGACTGTGCCCTCTGGTATGCATTTGATGTAGCAAGATCTCAAAGAACGTATGTGGCGAAATGGTCCAATGAAGATCCTCGGGAATTACGAAATCACGATATCTGCCATGAAATTCGAAACCAAGTTGATAAACTAAATGAAAAAGAACGGAATATCCTGCAAGCAATCTGGGAAAAGCAATTGGATCCCGACGTTGACCATCTTCCTAGTCAACAGACGCTCGCCGCTTGGGCCGGATATGATTGTGACACCACCTTTAAGACCGCTCTCTCTGGCCTAGTCCCAATTCAAGCGAAGGCTGAAGGCCTTTGTTATAGATTTTTGGCTGTTCTTTAAATCAACACCATCACGGTCGGTGCCCATGGCACCGGTCGGCAACTTCGAATTGTTTGGTGTTTCATTTTGGGCTTGCTTGCACCAAGGGTGCGGTTAGGCGTTGCGGTGGACCGGAGCATCCGGACTCCGGCTTCAATGGAGCGTGCTTAACACTTTAACGGTTTGCTCAATTGGTCCAACAGCCGGAAGAACACATGTTGCCAAGGGTTCCACGACAACAAGCGATGAATGATCTACCGGCAGTGCGGGTGATCTGAGCCGGGATGTTCATCATCGCCTGACGAAACGTGGCAAATTCCATTCGCAGCAACTTGGACTTCTCCTCGCGATGCTTTTCTTGCCAGCGGCCGTTCTCCGGCAACACCAACGCCGACCAAGCCTTCAAGCTCCAGGCCAGCGAACCCATGACCATGTAGGCCCAGTTCGAGAGCAGGCTGTCCACAGGAGCGGTCAACGAGCGGACGCCGCTCTTGAGCTGCCCCAGCAAGTTATCCTGATTGCAACGGTTGTTGGCATCGAAAACAATCCCCTCGTTGGTTTTCTTCCGGTCGTTGCTGATGTCGAAGAAAACAGCGATCGGTGTCCAGCAGTTTCTTCTGGCCCCTGTAGATCTCCAGATCCTTCCACAC
>CAVQKP010000008.1:0-357528 GCA_963713065.1 Pirellulales bacterium
AAAAGAATCAGCAAGCACAGACCGCCGCTACGTTGCCTGCCCGTGTTGATTTGCGGCCCGAGTTCAAAAAACTGGGATTCGAGCCCCGGCGTCAAGGCCATCGGGGCACATGCTCGGTATTCACCGTGACGGCGGCGTTGGAGTTTGCCATTGCCAAGAAAAGCGATAAGCCTGAGCCGTTGAGCGTCGAATATCTTAACTGGGCCGCCAACCAAGTTATCCATTATAATAATACGAATGGGCAGTTCTTCCACAATTTGATTCGGGGCTATCAAGACTTTGGAATCTGCCGCGAAGACCTAATGCCTTATCGCATGGAGAACGATCCCGAATATCAACCGTCGTCCGAAGCGCGCGAAAACGCAGCCAGCCTGAAACAGATCGCGTTAAAGATTACCTGGATCAAACCCTTGGGCCATCACGCGGCTTGACCGACAAACAAATGACCCAGATCAAGCAAACGCTCGTAAACGGCTGGCCGGTAGGAGCCGGATCGGGTCACAGCCGATTATTCGTCGGCTATCGTGACGATCCCAATCAGCCCGGCGGCGGACGCTTCATCACCAAAGATTCCGCGGTTGGCGGTTACGCCCGTGTCACTTACAAGTGGGCGAAGAGCAACGTCTGCGATGTCTTTTGGATCGAGCCCGAAGCAAACGACGTAAAAACGCCATTGCCGGAGAGAGAAACCAAGATGAAACCGACGGGGATTGGGAAAATAATCACGAAATAGTGGATTTATGCGACTATGCCGACCGAAAAGTGTGGTCATTCAAACAGAATCTTCCCCACTGGGGCGAGATAAATCACAAATTCCTCTTCGCCGTCCACACGCACCAGCTGGTTCATAAGTTGCTGGTGATACGCGGCCACGGCGCAGGTTCCCGCCCCGATGGCTGCACAAGCCAAGTACAAGTTCTGACAGACGTGCCCGGCGTCCAAGGCGATCACCTTGTGGGCGGCCAGCCCGTAGCGCCACTCCATGCGGTAGGGGATGGTCGTCCAGATGAAAACTACGGCTGCCCGACCGACGAAAGCTTGCCCCAACGTCGCCTCCGTCAACTTTTCCGGCATTTGCTCTTCATTGAATAGATGCAACAACTGGTGCTCCAAAGGAAGGTAGCGGTAGAAACCAGGCTCCACACCGTTGACTCGCTGCACCGCCAGATAGGTTTCCAGAGCATGCCGGTTCCCAGCGGAGGGAACGGTGCGCAGCGTTCTGTCATCAATTTGCCCG
The DNA here is from genome assembly GCA_963713065.1 of Pirellulales bacterium. Lineage (GTDB taxonomy): Bacteria > Planctomycetota > Planctomycetia > Pirellulales > Thermoguttaceae > JADLEL01. The sequence continues at coordinate 1,238 of CAVQKP010000008.1, forward strand.
CGAGTTCCCTGCGTGGCCCACAGCAGCATCGATAGTTCGTCCAGCGTGAGCGGCTCCGGGCTGAATCGACGGTGGCTTTGGCGTTCTTCGATGGCCGACGCCAAATCGATCAATTCGATGCCCTGCCATTGGCCAACCGGAAGTAGCTTGATCCGCACGGCATCGGGCGGATAAGGTTTTTCCAAGGGGGGCGGCGGAACGCCTTGTTGCTGATGGGTCTGCGAAAAGTCGGTATTCTGCCGAATCGTGTCCTTGAGGAATTCACGGCAGGTGGCAAGAGGGGTCTCGGGCATGACGGCGGCTCCAGCTTTCGGGAAGCAGATATTTTTGTTAGTTGTTGCTCCATTATTATATCTCCGCCAAGACCCATCACAAGCAACACGCCATTTGTCGCTGTTCTGTCACGCCGGTTGCCGTAGTCGGTAAAATGACCTTGTTGGGGGAAGGGAAGGCATTGTTCACGCATGCCTCCGTGGTACTAACGAGATTGACTTTTCAGTCAGTCAGAAACAGCAACAGTCGCTTTGGATGGAGGAATTAAACCATGCGATACAGGCTGCTCGGGAAAAGTGGGCTCCGAGTTTCGGAGTTGTGTTTGGGCACGATGACCTTCGGCGAGGATCTTGGCTGGGGGTCGCCCAAGGAAGAAAGCCGCAAGGTCTATGATGCCTTCCTGGAGGCCGGGGGCAACTTTCTCGACACGGCCAATTTCTACACCAATGGCACCAGCGAAACCTTCCTCGGCGAGTTTATGGGAGGCCATCGAGAGCGGTTGGTCCTTGCGACCAAATACACTCTGGGCTCCTGGCAATGACCCCAATGCTGCGGGCAATCAGCGAAAGAATATGATGCAGGCTGTTGAAGCCAGCTTGAAGCGGTTGCAGACCGACTACATTGATCTCTATTGGCTGCATATCTGGGATCAACTCACGCCCGTGGAGGAAGTAATGCGAGGCTTCGACGACCTCGTGCGTCAGGGCAAGGTCCTTTATGCGGGAGTCTCCGACATGCCCGCTTGGGTCGTCGCCAAGGCCAATACTTTCGCGGAACTGCGAGGCTGGACACCCTTTGTGGGCTTGCAGATCGAGTACAGCCTGATTGAACGGACACCGGAACGGGAGTTGCTGCCAATGGCGTCCGGCATGGGTCTGGGAGTCACGGCTTGGTCGCCCCTGGCAGGCGGTGTATTGACGGGCAAGTACGTCGGGGCCAAGCGGGACGAAGCGGCGCAAAGCGATTCGACACCGCGGAGATGTCACAGTTCCGCGCCGCCGGTCCACGGACGGACGCCATTGCGGAAGCGGTTCAGGAAGTGGCCCGAGAATGCGGTCGATCTCCTGCCCAGGTGGCGTTGGCATGGCTGCGACAGCGACCGATTCCGGTGATCCCAATCATCGGGGCGAGAAGGCTGGAGCAGGTGAAGGACAATTTGGGTAGCATCGAGATTAAACTCGACCAGCCGCATCTCAATCGTTTGGAAGAGGTCAGTCGGATCGAATTGGGGTTCCCCCATGAGTTCTTCAAGAAAGAGCATGTCCGTACGATAGTTTTTGGCGGCATGCGTGACTTGATTGATACTCTCTAAAAGAAGGAACGAACCGTGAGCGCCACCGAACTATCGATCAAACACCTGGAGTTTCCGCGAGCCCGCACCCTTGGACTCCTCGACGGCATCGAGATGGAACCTGATCCCCAAGCTATATTGGCGTGGCGACCGGGAGTAGGCCGGGCACATATCGGCTGGCAGTTGATGCACATTGCCGTCACCGAGGAAATCTTCGCTACCGAACGCCTGGTTCCCCAGAAAGAATCGCGGTGGAAGGAACTCTTGCCGCGATTTCGTGGTGGCAGTACGCCCGATGACGACGTGCCCTCGGTCGGCATTATCCGTGAAGTGTTGACGGGTGCTCGCGAGCATTTACTGGGCACGCTTCGCGCGATTGGCGACGACCGCCTCGACGAAATCCCCGAAGCCCTACGGGAACGCAAGCTCACATTTCGTGACGTGTACTCTGTCCTTGTCTGGCACGAGGCGCACCACCAGGGGCAGGCGCACTTGACCTGGAATCTTTACAAAGCGAGGCCGTAGCCGATGCCCTACGCGAGTCTCTGGTCCGCCACTGATCCGCATGACCCAGACCTATGGATTACCGATTCGATCACTGGGGCAACAGCGACGAGCGCACAAATCTAATAGGAAATGCTGATTTACGGTCAACTCTCGCTTCCTGGCGTATCGTTCTCCTTAAAGCACTTCGGGCAGTACCAAGGAGCAGGAGTCTTTACAGGCTTCGGGCTTCGTTTACGGCACTTGGCGCAGAGGAATCGCTTGCCTTTGACGGCGGTTTTCGGACGGGTTTTTTTGCCAGTCCTGGGAAAGTTCTTCGGCATTGAATGTCACGCCTTATAGCCGACATTTCTTGGTCGGGTTGGCTGTTCTACCGTTCCGAATACCACCCCCGAACGCGGATTTCGACGCCGCTGTCGTTGCCGACAAGCTTCTTGAGTTCCTCCAAGTCGGCCTTTTTCCGTCGCCGTTGCGGTAGTGATAAGGATAAACGATCTTGGGTTTGAACTGCCGGATTGCTTCCGCCGCCTTTTGCACAGTCATCGTGTACGGCAAATTCATGGGCAGAAAGGCAACGTCGATGCCTTTGAGGGCGCGCATCTCGGCAGTGTCCTCGGTGTCGCCGGCGATGTAGATTTTCTTTCCACCCATTGAAAGCACGTAGCCGTTGTCGCGTCCCTTGGGATGGAATTTCGCCTTTTCGGGAGTCGTGTTGTAGGCAGGCACGGCTTCGATGGCGATCCCCACGACTTCGGTCTTCTCCCCGTTGGCCAGAATTTTCACTTTTGTCTTGCCGCGCAGCGTCTCAGGGAATTTTTCGGCAACTGACGCGGGGGCGATGATCGTCGGCTTATTCCCGGCTGGCACGATGGCTTCCAATGTCGCCGGATCGAAGTGATCGGAGTGGATATGGGTCACCAGCACCAAATCGGGCTTGGGCAAATCGGCGAAAAGCTTGCCGCCGCCAACTGGATCGACGATCGGGGATGCCAATATTCCCGTTTCAATAAGAACAATTGAAGAAAATAATCGCAAAACCCTGGGTCGGCGGGGTGGTCATGGAGCCTTACGGGCTATCTGCGGTTGGCCCGTTTTCTTTGAGGGACAGGGGGCGCCGTGTTCCGCTGCGGGCATTGCGGTGTTGAGGCAGACGACAACTCGCCGCTACGCCTCAGCATTGCGTTGGGGTTGCTCTGCCATTTCAAGGCAATGGCACTGAAATGTTTGCATACGGATTGCATACGATAGCATTGCATCAATGAAAAAAGGACTCACGCCAAATTGACGTAAGTCCTTATCTCATAAGAAGTACCGGAGGAGGGAGTTGAACCCTCACGCCCGTTAAGGGCACGGGATTTTGAGTCCAGCGCGTCTGCCATTCCGCCACTCCGGCATGAACCGCCGTCACCCTGTTGTCACATCGTAAATCTTGACTGGACAAGCACTTAGGGTATTGTCCGCAGCATGTGACATTTGGGTAATGCGGCAATCTAGGGAATTCGTGCAGAATTTCTTTATAAACGAATCCTTATTTGAATATTGTGCCATTTATACCTTTTGTCGGCAAGCCCCTCTTGAGAAATGCGAACGAGATCCTTGCAGGCGGTCGGTCGGATTTATTTTTGGTGTCAAACTGTCGCGTTTATGTGGATTATTCACAATATACAACGTTTGCGAAGATTCGTGGCTTTAAAATCCACATTATTTTAGGGGGGGTTCACTTTATTTTGTGTGGGTACTCCCACAAAGTGTACGAATGAAAATTTATGTTCGGTATCGCCCCGCTATCAAGCTTGTGTGAGGTTGTCGCGCAAGTCACGGAATTTTCGATCACTCCCCCCCAAAGTTTTTGATGAATCCAACTGTCCCTAAAGTGCTCTTGGTTGATGACGCACCATCGGTGTTGCGGGGGATATCGAATTGGTTGACGCAAGCGGGCTTCGCGGTGCAACCTGCCGCGAACGGTCTCGATGCGCTCAAGTCCCTCGAACGCGAATGCCCGGACTTCCTCATCGCGGATTGGAAAATGCCGCACTTGGGCGGTTTGGAACTTTGCCGCCGGATGCGGCGGCTGCAACTGCCGCATTACGTTTATACGCTGATTCTGACGGGCAAATCTTCATCCCACGAAATGATCGCGGGCTTGGAAAACGGCGTCGATGAATTTCTGACCAAACCCGTTTCCAAAGGACTCTTGTTGGCGCGGCTGCAGGCGGGAATGCGCGTGGTGGAAATGGAACGGCGCCTGAACTCCATGGCGAACACCGACGGGCTGACGGGTTTGATGACCCAGCGGATGTTCTACGAAATATTGCAGAAAGAATGGTGCGTGCCAAACGCTCGGATTTGCCGGTCTCCTGCGTGATGATCGACTTGGATTTCTTCAAGCGCATTAACGACGTGCATGGCCATCTGGCGGGCGATCAGGTGTTGAAGTCGGCGGCCAAGCTGATGATCGACAACACCCGGTCCAGCGATTCCGCCTGCCGCTACGGCGGCGAGGAATTTTGCGTGCTGCTTCCGGAAACCAACGAGGAATCGGCCGCCGTCTGGGCCGATCGGATGCGAATCGCTTTGGCTTCGCAGCGGGTTTCCAGCGGCGGCGCGTGGTTGCAGATCACCGGCAGCTTCGGCGTCGCCCAGCGCTACGAAGACACGCAAACGCCCGAGCAATTGGTCGATCAGGCCGATCAGGCCCTGCTGTGCGCGAAGCGCACGGGCCGCGACCGCATCATCCGCTATCAATCGCTGAACGAGTCGGGCGACTTGAAAGTCGAGAACAGCCCGCAAGCCGATCTGTTCCAAAACATCGAAGCCCGGCACGTCATGACGCCGCTTGTGGTCTGCCTCCGCGAAGAGGAAACCATCGGGCAGGCGGCCCAATTTTTCCTCCGCTCGCGCATCAATTCCGCGCCGGTCGTCGATGAGGAGGGCCGGCTGGTCGGCGTGCTTTCGGAAAACGATTTGATGATGACTTTGGTATCGGTGGATTATTGGCAATTGCCGGTCCGCGACGCGATGAAGCCGAATGTCATCACTTACGAAGAGGACACGCCGATTCGCGCGATCTACGAATTTCTCTGCCGCGTTTACATCCGCCGCGTGGTAATCGTCCGGGGCAGCCGGCCCACCGGTTCCATCAGCCGGGCGTCGTTGTTGCGCTGGTTCCACAATCTGGCGATCAGCAAGGGCTTGGTGGACCCGGCATACCTGCGGCTATCCGACGTGGAGAGCAACCCCTTTCGAAACAAGGAACGTCTCGTCAAATCCGCGCGGCAACTCGCCCATCAAGCCGATGACTTGCTGCTGCGATTTCAAAACGGCAGGAAAGGTTTGATGCCCTGCATCGTCAGCAGCGCGTCGGGGATGCAGGAGTTGATCGACGACCTGCTTGCCTACTCCTGCTATGCGGATGTCGAAGACGGCGGCACGGTTGCCCCGCAACCCTTGCGGACCGAAGGAATCTGCCTCGATTGAGCAGGTCTGCCTCGATGGAGCGGGAGCGCTTCGTGCAAAGGCAGATTGGAGAGTGCAGCCTCTATTCCTTGGGCCCCAGTTCTTTGATCGGTAATTCCGGCAGATCGAGGGGGGCTTTTGGATTATCTGCTTGGCCCTCCGGGGGATTCAACCCGGAATCGGGAACTGGCACGTTTCCGAAAGCTTCGGTAGTGGGTTCGATCGGTTTGGCTCTCAGGAAAGATCGGACCAAGGAATAAAAGACATTGAAACGTTGCTTGACGGGAGCGTCCGGATCCGCAGTCCATGTGCCGCCCATGTTACGGTCGTTGAAAAGCGAACCGAAGCCGATGGCCATGACCGTCCCTTTTCCCACATGCGTCACCTCGGCGACCGATTTACCGTCAATTTGGGCGATCGATGTACCGCCCGTCACTTTGCATGCTTTTTCCACGGGAATGCCCGGCCAACGATCGTTGAGAACCAGAGATCCCGATAGCTGATTTTCCCGCTCGATTCGCATCCCGAACGGCGAAAGCAATTCATTGGCGGTGCTGTGTTCGGACTCGGGAGCATCGAAGACCAGGAGTTTTCCGCCGTTTTCGACGTAGCCTGCCAATTTCTTGCGGAATTCCTCCGAAACCCCATGTGTCGGGCATATTACCACCAGGGCGTCGCCGGAAAAAGCCGCGTCGCCCTTTTGACGAATGGTATAGCAGCCGCGATCATTGATTCTCAGCCTGGGGATCCATTGTTCCAGCAGGCCGTAACCGCTGCCGTTTTCGCCTTTCGTATAGGCGCCCATGGAAAGCGGCACATTCGATGCCGTGCGATCGACGACCACGCGGAGCAGCGGTTTTTCCGCCTTGGGCGGGGGCATATTCACGCGATGCAGCTCCGCCGTTAATCCGCAGGCGCTGATCCAACCGGCGAATGCCGCCGCGACAAAACATATCAGGATCTCTTCGTGAGAACCGCTGCGCAACGCCAGCCATATTACAGCAATCAGCATACACGTGCCCAGGAGATTCAACCACAACCGAGGATCGAGCGGGGGATTTTCGTGGTTCAACCATTCGATCATACCGAGCATCAGTTCGGCCTTGCCCGGCTGGTAGATGCAAAAGTTGGAAAAAATCGTGGAATCGGTGAAGGCCATCGCCCGGCCGTTTCCGTAATCAGCCGCCCAAAGCTGCACGAAAGCGCCGTAACGCATGGCGGCGCAGTGTTGGGGGATGGGATGATAGTTATCCATGTGGTAATCCGGCGGCATACTCCACAGGCCGACATTGGCAATCACGGCCCGGCCGCGGCTGACACCCGGATCGATCGAGCAGGAGACCGCGAATTCCATCGGCCTCATATATTGCAGCGCGGGATGCGGCGGCCAGGGCGGGTCAAAATGTTGGTGGTAGCAGGTCCTTTCTTTGGGGGAGGCCGGTTCGTCCTGAAGTTTTGAGGATTTCTCCAAATCTTCCAACCGGCGGATCTTCGTTCGCTCGTTGCTGAACAGCAAATCGTCGCGGAAGATAAAGCCCATCGGCCGGGCCATGTCGTTCATGGTGGTCGCCATGCGGTCCAGATTCGTATGGTCGCCAATGAAAAGCACGCCGCCGCCGCGTTTGACGAATTTCAAGACGGCATCGACTTCGTCCTCGGAGTATCGCGTCGTCGGAGTTTTGATGACCAGCACATCGCATTGTTCAAGCGTCGCATCGTCGATTTTCCCCTCCTCCTTGATCCGCGACGTCTTGTAATATTGGCCGAGATAATCATAAATCGCGGCGTAATTGTAGCTTGCATCCTCGCCGTACCACGTGGTGTCGTACGGTTTGTCGGTCGGTTCCCACGTGGAATGTCGCTCGACGACCGCCACCCGGCCTTCTTTGCGTTTGCCGACGGGCGACCAGTCAAACGGCCATTGTGAATGTCGCGACGGTGCCGCCGGAGAGAACTAGCATTGCGAAATATCGCCAAGAGAAAGATGATGGCTGTGGTCGTGCATCACTTCCAGCCCTCTCCCCCGGCCCCTCTTCCAATGGGCGAGGGGAGGCAAATCGCCAAGCGAGCAGCGCCGGCACAAGGGCATAGAGCAAGAGCGGCCAAGGCGCGAAGAAATGGTTCATTACGTAGAGCGAGCGTTCGGGATCGGAATTCAGCACGCGATGCACGTAAATCGCCAAGAGCAGGCCTGCCCGAACCGGCAGCCAAACGAGGAACAGAATCGTAAAAATCCGCAAGCTGCGGATCCATTGCGGCCAACGTTTTCCGGGCGGGAAATCGGCCGCGATTTTCAAGCCCAGGAAAAATATTCCGCCGGCGAGAAAGCATAAACTGACGGGATCGAAGAAAAGTTCCCATGCGGGGGCCAGGCGATGGGTTTGCCGCATCGTGCGAAAGACGATATTCACGCCGTCGAAAGCCGCGTCGATGGAAAACAGCCGCGCCACCGCGGCCAGAAAATCCGGCAGCGGCCAGGTTAGCTCATGTGACCGCGCGGTTTGTGCTGCATAAGCTGTGATCGCCAGGGCTTGGATCAACAAGATTCCGCCCGCGGCGATGATTACTTGCCCCAAGGGCTTCGGCCATCGCATGGGGATCGGCAGGAGTTGCAGCAACAAACCGAGAAGCAGGAAAATGGGAATAATTGCGTAGGGCCATGGCGCCCAAATCGCCGCTGGGAGCAATAGCGCGGTGGCAATCGCCATTTCGCGTTTGCCGGGCAAGGGAACCATGGTTCCATAGAGGAGAGCTATGCCCGCTGCCACCAAAACTGCCTCGGACACGTAGTCGGCAGGGTAGAAATACCCCAAGCCGAACATCCATGAGCCGGCTAATACGGCGACGGCGATCCAGCAACGCAACATATTCATCGATTATCCTTCGTCCGGCCCGCTTTCTTGCATCGGCATGCTTTCACTTGGCAGCTCCGTCGGCGAAGTTGCCGGCTTCTTGTTCTTAGGGATCGCCTCGGGATGCGTGATCCGCGGCAATAACCACTGCCAGAAACGCACGTTCGCTTCCATGGCTTTGCGGGCTGAGTCCGGATTTTCGTTGGCAAAACGGGCGGGGTCCGGGTTCTCGTTGGCGGCGAAGTAGGTGTCGGCGATCACCACGACCCAGCCATTGCCGATCCGTCGCGAGCCGACGAATGTCTTCTCTCCGCTCTTATCGTCGCGGTATAGATAAGGGACGAATTGCTCTCCTTCTGATCCAATTGCGAGCGATGCGACCTCCCATGCCGCGAAGAACTCGACGCTGTCTTCTTCGTCCTTCTCGTTCTTTAAGTAGCGCAGAGTCGAGGCGCCGATCGGCTCGGGCTCGCGAACGGTCTCGTTTGGCCGAACCGGCGAATGAGGAACGAGGAGATCGAATTTCGCCAGCAGCGGATTGATCGCCCGCGATTCCTCCGCGCCGACGATGCACACCAGCGTTCCGCCGCTTTCGACGAATTTTCGCAGGATTCCCGCCTCCGGCTCCGAGTAAATCCGCGCAGGCGCAATGGAAATAAACAGGCTTGCTCGATCGAGTTGCGCCACCGACCACTTCTTGATTCGTAGCGGCAGATAGCCGTTCCGCGCGAGCGTACGGGCGAAATTTCCCAAACCTTCATCCGGCCAATCTTTGGAGTTGAATTCCTTAACCGAGGGCTGGGGATGCCAGAGCTTGTCGCTATATGCCTCCAGGTGCGAGGAGTCGATAATCGCCACCCTGCGGGGTGTTTTTTCACTTTCTTCCGGCATCGTTCGCGGATCATCGAGCGTGGCGAACCGGCAAAAAATCAGCGCGGCTGCAAATGCGGCGGCCGTAGCCGCCGGCTGCGATGCCTTACGCATGGCGGCGACGAAGAAAAAGAGCAACGCCGCGGCCAATAGCACGCCCGCCGTCCGCCAGGGAGAGATTGCCGGTGTTTTTTGCGCAAGATATCCCAGCAGCCGTCCCGCGAACTCGTAGGAAACCGGCAGCATATCGTTGCTCAAGCATGCCATGTCGCCGAGCACGACGATTTTTCCGCCGTTCGGCCGATCCGTCTCCGCGAGGATCGCCAGATCGCCCAAACGGTCGCCTGCCTCGTAAGTTGATTTCAAGCCGTTCTGAAGATCGGTGCCCGGATCGCTCCATCCCCATCGACCCGACAAGAGCGGATAGGCCGCCCCTTGCAGATGAAGCATGGAACACGAACCCAATCCGAAACCGTTGCGGAAATCGTTTATTCCCAGCGTAACGGGATGGTTCAACACCTGGAGCGTCTGCTCCCAGCTTTCAATGCGGCTAGCGGCGAAACTGCCCTCGAATCGGATGCCGCTGGTTTCCAAAAATTCGTCCAGCTTCTTTCGGGCGCTTTCCGTGGTATTCCGGTCGGATGCAGCCAAAACCGCTCCGCCTCGCGTGATGAACCGGTCGAGGCGGGACTGCCGCTCTTGCGAAAACCTCGCATCGGGATTGAGCAAGAGCACTACCTCGGCGCCGGCAAGCTCTTCCGGGGAAAGATTTTTGGAGTAAACAAACTTTCCACCCAGACTTTGCACGAAATCGGCAAGCAAGCCGTAACCGTTTTCAGCAGCTTCGCCGAGCTTGGGCGTTGTCCAAGGAACTTCATCGCTTTGGTAGGCGATGATCGTCTTCCCGTCCAGATCGGGCTTGATCGTCCAAACCGCGGTCAGCCCCGCCAGCAGCATCGCCGTAACGATCGGACCAATTTTGTTGAAGACATGCAGCTTGGCATTTTGATGAGCAACTTTTTCCCCAACATTCGCTTTCCCGCCCGCAGGTTGCGACTTGATCGGTATGACGAGCGGATCGATCCGCCAACTTGTCAGATGGAACATCATCGCGGCCACCAGCGTTTGCAGTAGCAGGGCAATGACCGGCAAGTTCCAAGGGATCATCATCCGCAAGCTGTTTTGCCAAACCCAGGCGCCCATCCGCATGTAACCATCTTCAACGGGGTAAACAGGAGCAGGCAGGGCGGCTGTTATTTGTTCCGCGTGGGCAAGCACGACGAGATACATCAATTGAGCCGTGACGATTGCCAGTCCGCCATATAGGGCGCGATTGACACATGGCCGCGCCGTCTTGGCGAGCCAGAAGCCGTACAAAAAACTCATTAGCAGTAGAAAATCCACGCCCCCGAAGGTTGCTCCCACCGACAATCGCCGGCCGGTCATCTTGCCCGCCAGCCATCCCAGAGCCTGCCCAATATGATCTCCGACGATCCAGAAACTTGGATAGATGCATAAGAGAAAATGGGCAATCGCAAAGCATAGGACTGCTAATGCCGTGATGAAGATGGCCTGGCCATCCAATCCGCCACGCAGTTGCGCGAGTGTGGCCAGAATAATTACTACCGCGAGAATGTTTATGACTTCCCAGGGAGACACGGCCATTACCAACGCAATTGCGATTCCGCCCGCAAAGATTGTCCAGTTTCGCCATTCTTTCAAGTGACTGGGCCAACCTGTAACCACGCCCACGCCAAGAATAAGGCATGTCAGGGCATGACGCAACGAATGGGCTAATAGACCGCTGGAACCGGCGGCGATCCAAGCCCCCGCCACGCCCGCGGCAACGAGCAGCGTTGCCGACGCGGAAACGCGATCATCGGAAACCTTCAATGTGTCTTGCGCTGACGCGGCTTCCATGAATTATTACTCGTTGCATCCAGTTTTTTTCGAGAATCGATGCTCCTTTGCCAGTAGATAACTGTTTTTAACCGGGGGGAAGAAAGAAAACAACCCCACGCGGAATCTCAGAGAAAAAAAATATCCGTCGCGGGGGTCTATCCGCGACGGGTTAATTGGAAAACGGCGATCGAAATAAAATTGGCGGTAAGCGGCTTCCGGCGGGAAACTTAGCCTACACCAACTCTTTCTTGGCTCCAATCAGCGTTCGCAAGCGTTCGGCTAACAATGCGGCGTCGAACGGCTTTTTGAACGTTTCGTTGATGGCCGACCGATCGAAGCTCAGCGAACTGCCGTCGTCGGGCAGCAAGGCAATCAGAATCACTTCCGTAAACTCGCTGTTACGGCGGAGATTCTGGCAAATTTGCAACGCTTCGGTCCGTCCAATCGAGAAATCCACAATGATGCAGTCGGGATGGAAGCTCTCGGCTTGAATCCCTGCATCGAAGCCGCTGGCGGCCACGCCGACCTTGAACGAACGGTCGAGCGGCAACTCGCGCTTCAAATTTTCAATTAAGACCTGATCCTGGGCGACGATGAGCACTTTGGCCATCGCCTCGTCTTCCAAATCTCCCAGGGGCATTCCGTGTTCCTTGAGGAACTTGATCAAGTACTCGCGCGGAATGCGGCGGTCTTGTGAACCGGGGATTCGATACCCCTTAAGCCGGCCCGAGTCGAACCATTTGCTGACGGTGCGCGGGGCCACCTTACAAATTTTGGCGACCTGACCAGTTGTGAAGACCTTCATCGCAGGCTCTCCGATTTATATTTTGCACGTTGGTTTGGGTTGCGTCGCGTACGAAGCCTGAACTTCGCCGGACTTTCTTTGCGCCCCTTACCCGCGGAGGAATCTTGCCGTTCCTTCGACTGATCCTGATCACGGTCTCCGGTTCATAAAATCACGAACCTCTATTACTGAAAAAGGTTCGTATTTCATTTGGCCGTCCGCCGTCGAAAAGGACTCCTTCCACAGGTATCTGGGTCGGGGCGTACATAATTCGCCGTTTGGCTGTGGTTCAGCTCCTTCTGACCCTTGCCGTAGTTATTACATCGGCAACCGGGGCATTCGGAAGCCAGAGAAAATCCGTAAAATAGAGAAGGTGCGTCCCAACCTAATTAACCGACTTTCTCTGATTCATCACATAGTTATCCGGCAAATCACCTCTCGTTCGGGGAGAGACTGGCAGCCGGCCCGCTGTGGAGAGTCAGCGGTGACCGTCAAGGCGAGGCCTTAATGTGGCAGGTTCCCCCCTGCAGCCTATCCCACGCCGGCCGAATCAATATATTCGATCTTCGTAGAACAAGCCTTCATGATTCATCTTCGATTATTCCCGCATAGGACTTTAGAAACTTTGTCCGATGGTAACGATTGGAACGGTAATATCGAGCGTAGGGAAAGTTCCAAATGCTCCGTTTTTTCGCTTCCTTTGACACTGTATGCTTTCGTGAAAAGTCGAATGAGGGTATCCAGGAAAATGAGAAAGCCAGGAAATCGTTTGGACTGGCCCGACTAACCTCTCCATCCTGCCCTGTTTTTCTCGATTTCTTTTATTCACATTGACCAATAGCAATCGTGTTTTATCGCACTTTGGTTTAAAAAACAGAGAAAAGATATTTCCAGCGGTATTCATTAGATAGTTCCTCAGAAAGTGATTTCCCGGTTAAAAATAGCAAATCCTGAAAATATCGGTGTCGGTTCAATGGATAAAAAATTGCCCCCCGACTTGGACAACATGTCCATTCGCCCTTCTCGTCAATTGTCATAAATGGAGGTTCCTGTTACGATGATAGGGGAAGGGCATCTTGGATTTGAAGCGATAGGGGAGAGTTCCGAATCATGTCAACATTCTGTATCGTTTTGGTGCTATTTGCAGCGCAACGGGCCGAGGGGATCAATTCCGATATTCAACACAAAGCGGCGGTTTCACCGGATTCGACTACCTCGGTGGATCAGCAGACGTCGTTAACGCCGATTCGCAAGGGGAAAAAACTCGAAGCAGCAGTGCATGTTGCCTTGCGACGTTGGGCTAAAACCGATAAATCGAACGCACCCTCTGCCGCTCGGGAGTTCATTTCGGTCTTCAACGAACTCAAACAGGATACCTCCCTTGCACGCTCCACGCGGCTGGAATTAGGCCGCCAGATTCGCAGCAGGCTAATTCATTTGGCGGAAGTGATCCGCAAGAGCAACGCAGCAAATGGAATAAGTTCCGCACCGCCCAACCTGGGAGATATTCAAGACCGGCCGAATATTCTCGGCCAGATGGGCGGCGGCATGAATCAACCTGGTGGAATGGGCAATCCGGGCACGCGCGGCTCAGGCCGCGGATTCGGCGGCATTCCGCCAAACGGCTTCCAACAGGATGCCGGCGAGGAACTCGTCGATCTGATTCAAAAGACCATCTCACCTGCTTCCTGGGACATCAACGGCGGTCCCGGCTCGATTCAATATTGGCGGCCCGGTCACGCTTTGGTCGTTCGCGCCTCGGAAAAAGTTCATGAGGAAATCGGCGGGCTGCTGGGTCAACTCCACTAATCGCGGCATTGATTCTCGATAGTATTCATGCAAGCAGAAATTCTGGCTGTCGGCGACGAGATCACCAGCGGGCAAACGCTCGACACGAATTCGCAATGGCTAAGCCAAAAACTCGAAGAACTCGGCGTACGGGTGCTTTATCACGCGACCGTCGGCGATGAATTGGAACCGGGGGCGGCGGTCTTTCGCCAGGCCATTGAGCGGGCCGACATCGTCGTGGCTACCGGCGGTCTGGGACCCACGGCCGACGATCTCACGCGGGAAGCGCTGGCAAAGGCCGTTGGCCGGGAATTGGCGATTTATCCCCAGGCGCTCGCGCAGATCCAAAGCCTGTTCGCGCGGCGAAAGTGGAAAATGCCCCAGCAAAACGAATTGCAGGCCATGTTTCCCGCCGGCAGCCGGATGATCGTCAATCCAAACGGCACGGCGCCGGGCATCGATCTGGAAATTTCTCGGGCGGGACGAAATTCCTGCCGCTTCTTTGCCCTGCCCGGCGTACCCGCCGAAATGCGCGAAATGTGGAACGAGTATGTGCGGAGAGAGATCGCAAAACTCGCCGGAGAGGCGAAAAAGATCATGCGTCGGAAGATCAACTGCTTCGGGGCGGGAGAAAGCCGGATCGAAGCAATGTTGCCCGACCTGATCCGCCGCGGACGCGCGCCGACCGTCGGCATCACCGCCGGCAACGCCACGATATCGCTTCGCATCACCGCCGAGGCCGCGACCGAAGAAGAGTGCCTCCGGCTGATCGAGCCGACCGAAAAAACCATTCGCGATTGCCTGGGCGATCTGGTCTTCGGCGAGGGCGACGAGGAATTGCAGCACGTCGTAATTCGGTTGCTCACGGAAAGCAAGCAATCGCTTGCCGTCGTCGAATGGGGAACCGGTGGGCTTGTCACGTCCTGGCTGAGCGACGCGAGGGATTCGGAAAAGTGCTTTTCGGGCGGAATCGTCGCCCCGCGCGAGGCATTGCTGCGGCATTTTTCACTCGATCCGAATATCCTTTGTCAAACCGCTCCTGAATCCGGGACGCACTTATCGGCATGGGTCCGCTCGATGCTCGGTTTGTTGAAGGCCGATTGGCTACTGATGATCGGCAGTTTCCCCGAGGAAGGAGAAATCGATTCGAAGCCGGTTCATCTCGCCTTCGGGAATGCCGAGACGATCGAAACGAAAGCGGTTCCCTTGGGCTACCATCCGGCTTTGCGAAAAATCATCGTCGCCAAACAGGCCCTCAATTTGGCGCGATTGACCATCATGGGTAAATAGCGGATTCGTTTGTTTTTTTGCATCATCGAATTTCTGCTCGAAAAATTGATTCGGCAAGCCGTCTTCGAGAATCGACGAAAAGAACGCCTGCGATGCGGGCATCCAACCAGCAGGCGATTGCGGCGGAGAATGCTCGAAGGCGGTTGCAACGCTCCTCGGAGAAGCCGTTGTGACCAAGGGAGCAGCCGATTTTCCCAAAATGGTTAATCCGCTGCCGGTGTAATCGCCGCTATTCACCCCTTCCGCGCGATTTTCCGCAGGCGAATGAAAATCGCTTTGGTCGTTCGTCGCAAGGGCTTTCGTCGCAATTGCCTTTTCGGCTATCGGCGGCAATTTCTCCGGCGGATCGGCGGTGAAGGAAGATTGCCGGAGTGCGCCGGCGAGGTTCGCGGTTGGTTCGCCGTCCAGGCGATCGCGAGGGATTTCGCTCGACGTCGGCGCCCTCGGGAAATTTTCCGGAGAAGCGGTTCCCTGCACCGGCTCTTTGTATGAACTATCGGCGATGCCGGAGGCCGACCCGACGGTTAGCGTATCGCAGACGATTGAGGCGGCCGCAAGCGTGCCTGCCGGGAGTTCCACATTGCTCGATGAAAAAATCCCGTCATGCACGAGATAGCCGCCGCCTAAAACGGTGATCGAACCGAAAACCGTTCCGGCGGAATAGTCGTTCACGTTTTCTTGCTGAATCGCATCCGCCGGAAACACCAAATTATCCCCGGGCAAGGGTGCGATACCGCCGAGCCAATTCGCCGCCGTGGACCATTTGTTATCCGTTCCGCCGCCGCCCCAAACCCGGGTCGTGGGAACAGGCATCGCAATGGTTACGGGCTCCCGGCTGTAGGCGTACCGCGTGTGGCCGCTCGCATCCGTGATCTTTGCCGCCAGATAATACTGCCCCAGCGGGACATCGCCGGTGTTCAGCGAGTCGCCGTTCTGCACGAGGGCCGCGCCGGTCTGCGCTACGTTCCGGTTTCCCTCGTCGAGCGCATTCTGGCTATATGGATTTTGATCTTGATCCAAACTGAAGCTGATCGTCGCCGCGCTGTCGTAATCTTGATAATAGTACGCTACCGGGATCGGTTCGCCCTGCATAAACTGGAGGGTGTCCCCGCTGACGGAAAGTTCCAGGACATTCGGCCACGTTGCATTCGACCGATCGATCGCCGTGCGGTTGGCGGCGCCTCCCAACTCGGCCGAAAGACCCGCCGCCGGGCGCGGACCGCCGACCAACGTGCTGTAATAAAATCCCGTGGCATCTCGCTCCGGCTGGCCGCTGCCGTACCATCCGGTCGGCACCGTGTAAGAGCCGTCATTGGCCGTGGGCGACGTGTCGATCGTGCCGTGATACCAAAGATGCACGTCGGAATGCTCGTACGAATAGCCTCCGTTGGACAACACCGATTCGCTAAGCTGCAAATCATACACGTTGGTCATGCTTTCCCCGGTGAAGTCGAGCGAGTTCGACCCGTCGGTCCGCCAGTAATTGTCCCAGAAAGCGACGTTCTCCCAACTGGTCATCGGCACATCGCCGAAATCGTAATTGAAGAGCCAGGGCTCGCGCACGCCATCGACGGGGTGCGGATCCAAAGTGGTCACCTGATCCACCCAGACTCCCGCTTCCCCCAACTTTTTGGCCAGCTCGCCGACGAGCGACGCCCCCCGGCTGTGTCCAATGAGGTGGAAAGGCAATTCCGCCAGAGGTGTGGCGAGAGCGGTGAGAAAATTCGGCGCAAGGAGCTTTTCCGCGACCGCCGCCGCGACGTCCCCCGTGCTGCGGTGATAGCCGCCGCCGAGGGACAACGTACCCGCCACGTCCGTCCAGTTCAGCAGAATGACGATGTCCGTGGCGCCGGAACTCTCCGCCGGAGTTGGACCGCTGTGCGACGTATTGACGACCGAGAGCGGGCCGCCGTCGTGACCGGGATCGGTCACATCGACGCGGTACCGCGGTTGGTCGCTTGAGAGATCGGGCCGCGCCGCGATTGCGTCGGCCATGGCGGTAACCCAATCGTCAACGCTGCTGTTGAAGCCGTGGGTAATCAGCGTGACTCCCGAAAGCAGGGTCCGGGATTCGAGCGTTTCACGGCGCAGCGGCCGGCATCGGTTTCTCGATGAAGTATGCTTGTCCTGAGATGTGCCGCGGCGGGGCGGGAAGCCGATAAGGTTCTGTGAATTGAGCAGACGCATGGCGACCTCCTTCATCGGAAGCGTTTTCAAGCGATTTCACGGGAAGTTTATGCCGTTCCGCTTGCCGTTGCCCTCGATCCTAAAAAAATCCGGTGCTGCCTTCGCAACAAACCCATTGCATTGTTCCCCGTGATTATCATTCTCCCTGCCGTTTCAGCGTGAAGCCCGTTAAATGGAAGCCGGTTTCGTCGTCGATCAGCAGCGCTCCGCCGGGAGTGAGGTATTTTTGCAGCGCGCTAAAGGGGGGCAGCGGATGCTTCTCCAACGCGGAATTCACCGATTTGAACAGGGGATTGTTTTCCGATCCGTTTTTCAACCCTTTTTTCGCGTTTTCGGACGTGGCCAGTTCGTACCATAATCGCATGCCCTCATCGGGCCGATCGAAAAACAACATCGCGAGTTTCTTTTCGCCGGCCATGCGCTCGAGCTTGCTGGCGATGAGTTTGAAATCCAGCGTCGTACCCAGCGATTTCGAGCTGTCGGCCGCCGTGGCCAGCACCTTTTCGTAAACGCCGGGATAGTACGAGCAAACCAGGTAATCCTCCACGATGCCGAAGCACGGTTGCGGCATCGGCGGCGCTTCGACGCCTTCGGGCAGGTTCGTCGGCGCCGGGATATGTTGGCGGTAATACGATTTTCCCGCGAACGTATGCAAGCTAATCGTCGCGGGGTCCTTCTTCGCAATGCGGTTCAAAAGCTTTTGGAATGTTTCGACGTCTTTCTCCGGGTCTTTCAGCTTGAAGGCCAGAAGCCATGCCGAACTTTGCATGCTGACGGCGGGCTTCTCGACCCAAACGAGATAGGTTACGCGGCCCTCGAAAGCGGGCAGGAGCTGCTTTTGCACATCGGCGCCGAGTTCCTTGGATGCCTCTTGCAGCCCTTTCGCAAGGGCGCCATCGCCATTGAAGCTGTCATAGAGCATTTCGATGGCTTTCAGCGAGGTTTGAAAGTTCCAATGCAACGTCAGGTACTGTGCGGCGTCGCCGGGCACCCAGTGTTCGGGCTTGGCCGTGCATGGCTCGAAGGTAATCGCTTTGAAGACGCCCGTCCGCGGGCTGGTCAACAGCACGTGCAGATGTATCATGGAATCGTACTGCGCGGTGTCGTACAGAAAACTCCCGCCGACGCCGGCAAGGCCGTCCAGGCCCAAAGAAGGGAGCATCGCCACGGCAATCTGCACGCCGATGTTCGTCTCTCCCATTTTCTTCATGTAGCCCACCGGATCGACGTACCAAATAAGCTGCGGCTCTTCGTCTCTCGAACCGCGGCAGCGATTGGCAATGGCGCCGTAATTGGCGTTTTCGGCCAGCGAGCGGGCGTCCTTCTTGCCGTTCCAAAGATCGAGCACTTGTTTGGCCACCTCGATCTTCGTGCAAAAAGCGAAGGCATTGTCTTTTTCGAAGACAATCACGCTGCGATTGGACCCGCCGGCGTCGTAGATCGAGCATTTCACTTCGCCGATGGTTTCCTCGCGGTTGAGTTTCAAGCGATCGAGGGCGACTTTCAGCAGTTTCCGCGCGTTGGCGATTTGATCGCCCGCCTCGAAAATGAAGACATATCCCAGATCGTTGTCCGACGGCTCGACGATCGCAAAAGTGATCTCTCCCTGCGGCAAGGCCACGATGTCGGAAAGCGAAAGGCCGATTATGCCTTTCAACGCCTCCACCCATTCGTCCAGCGAACCGTAAAGCGTCTCGATCAGCGGCTTCACCTGCGGGTCTTGCAGCATCTGCCCGAGATTCGTGTTCATGAACTTCCGGGCCAACTCCCGGACATTGGGCGCCGAAACCATCACCACCGTCTTTTCCGGCAGCAGCCGCGCCGCGGTGGGCCGGGCGGCGAAAAGGGGAGTTGCCGCTAGCGAAAGAAAGAATACAGCCGATAATGCCGCCATCGCCCTTCGAGCTGCCCCGGATTGGTTGTGATTCATTTTCTTCCCCTTTATGGTCTGAATGAAATAGTTTGCTTTTCGAAAACCGTTTATGGCGCTCGCCTACTCCGCTGCCCTTTTCAGGGTAAAGTTCATCAAGTGCATGCCCGTTTCGTCGTCGATCAGCAGCGATCCGCCCGGGGCAAGGTATTTTTGAATCACGCTAAAGGGCGGCAGCGGCTGTTTTTCCACGGAAGTATTGATGGATTTGAAGAAGGGATTGCGGTCCGAGCGCCTCTGCAGCATATCTTTCGCGGTCGGACGTGGCCATGTCGTACAGGAATCGCATGCCTTCTTCGGGTCGATCGAAGGTCAACATCGCCGGTTTCGTTTCGCCGGCCACGCGCTGCAGTTTGCTGGCGATGAGTTTGAAATCCAACTCATTGCCCAGCGATTTCGAACTGTCGGCCGCCGTGGCCAGCACTCGTTCGTAAATGCCGGGGAAGTTGGAGATCATCAGATAATCCTCCACGACGCCGAAGCACGGCTGCGGCATCCGCGGCGGACGCCGGCCGTTGCCGGGATCGGGCGCGGGGATTTCCACGCAGTAATACGATTTGCCCGCCGCAGTTTTCGCGCTCACTCTATCGGGAAATTTCTTGGCGATGCCGTCGAGGATCTTTTGCATGTTTTCGACTTCGCCGTCTTTCAGCTTGAACGCCAAAAGCGAGGTCGCGCTTTCCAGGGAGACGGCGGGTTTCTCGATCCAACGGAGAAAAGTCACGCGGCCGTCCAGGGCGGGCACGACTTGCTTTTGCAGATCGACGTCGATCCTGTTGCCGAAATTCTGCAGCGTTTGCGCAAAGGCCCCGTCGCCGCGGAAACTGTCGAACAGCGTTTCGATGGCCTTCAGCGACGTCGGAAAGTTCCAATTGAATGTGAGATAGGAAGCGGCGTCGCCCGGCGCCCGGCGCTCCGGTTTGGCTTCGCCCGGCTCGAAGGCGATGGCTTTGAAGAGGCCCGTCCGCGGGCTGGTCAAAAGCACGTGCAGGTGGAACATCGAATCGTATTGATCGGTGTCGTACAGAATGCTCCCGCCGACGCCGGCGAAGCCGTCCAGGCCCAAGGACGGGAACATCGCCACGGCGATCTGCACGCCTACATTGGTTTCGGCCATGCTCTTCATCAGACCGACGGGATCGAAATACCATATAATTTGCGGCTCTTCGTCCTTCGAACCGCGGCAGCGGCTGGCGATGGCCCCGTAATTGGCGTTTTCGGCCAGCGAGCGGGCGTCCTTCTTCTCGTTCCAGAGGTCGAGCACCTGTTTGGCGACTTCAAGATCGGTGCAAATCGCAATCGAGGCGTCTTTTTCGAAAATAACCAGGTTTTGCCATGCCCCCGGACTGCCGGCGCTTTTGTTGTCATAGACGCTGCACTTGACATCGCCGATTTTCTCTTCTTTTTTCGTGGAACCATTGCGCTCCAGGATTTGCAGGCCGCGATCGAGCAATTTATGGGCGTTGGCGATATTTCCCCCGGCCTCGAAAACGAACACGAACGAGGGTGTGCTTCCTTCGGGAGTGACTATGGCAAACGTGATTTCGCCCTGCGGGAGGGCGACGATTTCATCGAGCGAGAGGCCGATCTGGTCTTTCGCCTGACCGACCAGTTCGCCGAAAGAGCCGTAGAGCGTTTCGATGAAGGGCTTCATCTGCGGATCTTGCGTCATCCGGCCGAGGTTCGTGTTCATGAACTTTTGGGCCAACTCCCGGACGTTGGGAACCGAGATCATCAACGCCGTCTTTTCCGGCAGCAGCCGCGCCGCGGTGGGCCGCGCGGCAAAGAGGGGGGATGACGCCAATAAATACAAAATTACAGCCGCAAAAATGGATTGAAACATCCGCCTGGAATGAAATGGATGAAGATGCATTTTGCTTCCTTCCTGAAAAGTGTTTTGGCCTTTTTCAATCAACCGGAACTGTTAAGTCCCCTTGCGACTCGATTTTTACAAGATGAACTTGCTCAAATCCTCGTCCTGCGCAGTTCCGCCAAGCGCTCGCGGACGTAGTCGGCGGTGATCTCGATGCGTTTGCCGGGCATTTCGGGGGCGTCGAAGCCGATGTCCTCCAGCAGCCGCTCCATGATCGTGTAAAGCCGCCGCGCGCCGATGTTCTGCGTCGTCTGATTCACTTGATGGGCGTATTCGGCCAGCGAATCGACCGCCTCGTCCCGGAACGCGATCTCCACCTTTTCCGTCTGCAATAAGGCGACGTATTGCTTGGTGAGCGCGCCCTTGGGCTCCGTCAAGATCCGCACGAAGTCTGCTTTCGTCAGGTCCTTCAGCTCCACGCGAATCGGGAACCGGCCTTGCAGCTCGGGCATCAGGTCGCTGGGCTTCGCCTTGTGAAATGCGCCCGCCGCGATGAACAGCACGTGATCGGTCTTCACGAATCCGTAACGCGTCTGGATGGACGTGCCTTCGACGATCGGCAAGAGGTCGCGCTGCACGCCCTGGCGCGACACGTCGGCCCCGTGCGTCTGCTCGCCGGCGACGATCTTGTCCAGTTCGTCGATGAAAATGATGCCCAGGTTTTCGGCCAATTCGACGGCCTTGGCGTTCACCTTCTCGTGATTGATGAGCGCGTCGCTCTCCTGCTCGAAGAGAATCCCCCGCGCTTCGGCCACGGTCGTCTCGCGCGACGAGGTCTTCCTGGGCATGATCTTCTCGAACATCCCTTGCAGATCGAAATCCATCTGCTCCATGCCGATGCCGGTGAACATCATCGGCACCGCCTTGTGCTCGACCGAGAGTTCCACGCGGCGCTGCTCCAACTCGCCCGCCACCAGCATGGCGCGGACTTTTTCCCGCGTCCGCTCGAAGCGTTCGGCCGATTCCGGACTGTCGGGCGAGGCGTCGAAGACCGGCGGCGAGGGAACCAACAGTTCCACCAACCGCTGCTCGACGCGGCGCTTGGCCTCCTCTTCGACCCCCTTTTGCTCCTGCTCGCGAACCAACCCGATGGCGTTCTCGACCAGCTCGCGGACCATGCTCTCCACGTCGCGGCCGTAATAGCCCACCTCGGTGTATTTCGTGGCCTCGACCTTGATGAACGGCGCGCCGGTCAGCTTGGCCAGCCGCCGGGCGATCTCCGTCTTGCCCACGCCCGTGGGACCGATCATCATGATGTTCTTCGGCGCCACCTCCTGCCGCATGTCGGCATCGAGTTGCTGCCGCCGCCAGCGATTGCGAATAGCAATGGCGACCGCCCGTTTGGCTTCGTTTTGGCCGACAATGTGGCGATCGAGTTCGGTGACGATTTCGCGAGGGGTTAGGTCATGCACGATTTATGCTCCGAAAGTTTTCAGTATTCAGTTGACAGTGTGAAGTTCAGAGTACTCAGTACAGAGTACTGAGTACTCTATACTCTCTAACCCTGTACCCTGTACTCCCCCTCACCCCTCACCCCTCCGCCAACTCTTCTACCATGATATTGGTATTTGTATAAATATCGATGCCCGAGGCAATGGTTAGTGCGGTACGGACGATTTCGACGGCCGAAAGCGTGCTATGGGCGATGAGCGCCCGGGCGGCGGCCACGGCGTAGTTTCCGCCGGAGCCAATGCCGAGGACGTTGTCGGTGGGCTGGACCACGTCGCCGTTGCCGGTCAGGAGCAGCGTGTGCTTGGCATCGACCACGGCCATCATCGCTTCGAGCCGCCGCAAGGCACGATCGGTGCGCCATTCTTTTGCCAGTTCGGTGGCCGCACGGGGGATGTTCGAGGGATAGTCCTTCAACTTGGCTTCGAAACGTTCCAGTAGTGCAAAGGCATCGGCCGTCGCGCCCGCGAAGCCGGTAATCACCTTGTCGTTCATCAGGCGGCGGATTTTGACGGCGTCGGCCTTCATGATCGAGTTGCCGACGGTCACCTGCCCGTCGCCGCCCATCGCCACCACGCCCTTGTGGCGAATCGTCAAAATCGTCGTCGAATGGCTTTTCATTGGAATTGGAGTGATAGTCTTAAGGTACTGGGTCTTGGAAAAGGGGCTGAATGCCAATCTTCAACGGCAAAATCCCCGCAGGTACATCCAATCTCACCCAATATCACCGAAAAACCGGCATTTTGCCAGGGATCGAGCGGAGAATCCGCGGTGGTATATCGAGAATTGCAAAAATTCTCGTCCTAAAGAGGGAAATTGTCTGCATAAACCCGCCTCAAGGAGGGTGCATGGCCGGAATCCTGCCGGAAAATCACTTTCTGCACTAAAAAATTAGCTAAATTAGTGTATGTGGTTAAGTAGCTGAAATTTTTCGCACCCTAATAGTTGTGCCAATAACGGAGTTTGGGTAATTTTAATGAGGTGTTGTTGATTTTTTTACGGAATGCATGAGCAATTTTTCAAACGTTTTCATAGCGGGAAGAGGAGGTCGTCAATGATCCGTAAGATGTTATTCGTGATTGCCGCGGCCGTTGCACTGAGTTTCATGGCCGCCGATTCGGTTTGGGCCTGCAAGTTTTTGGATAATGCAGGTTGCCGATCCCGCCGGTCGTGCGGTTGGACATACCTATGCTGTCCGCCGGCGGATTGCTGTCTGCCGAAAACATGCGAACCGGTTGGCCCGGGCACAATCAATGTCGAGCAAGGCACGCTCAAGATCAGCCCCGCGGAGAAGCCTATGGAATCCCCGAAGGTCGCTGAGCCGCAACCGCCGAAAGAGACGCCGGTGGTTCCGCCGGTCGAGAAGCCGACAGCACCGTCGATGCCGACTCCCCTACCCGATTCCAACGCGCCTACCGAAAGGGCCGTGGAACCGAAGCCCGTGGTTCCGCCGATCACCGAATCGCCGATTGCCGAGCCGCCGAAAGAACCGGCGGTGCCCGCCGAACCGCCCATAGCCGAACCACCCAAGGCCGAACCACCCAAGGCCGAACCACCCAAGGCCGAACCACCCAAGGCTGAACCACCCAAGGCTGAACCACCCAAGGAAAAAGCTGCCGAACCGGAAACCGATGCATTTGGCAACGTCATTGCCCAGCCGCCGAAAAAGGTCGAGGAGCCTGCCGCCGAGCCGAAGGCCGCCGAGCCGAAAGCAGAAGAGCCGAAGGCCGCCGAGCCGAAAGCAGAAGAGCCGAAGGCCGCCGAGCCGAAAGCCGAAGAACCAAAAGCGGAAGAACCGAAGGCAGAACCGCCCAAGGAGCCGGAGAAGAAACAAGAAGAGGCTGATCCGTTCACGAAGAACAATGTGAAACAATACCGCCTTTGGACCGATGCCAGCGGCGAGTTCCAGGTGAACGCCCGGTTCGTCGGTTTTGTTGACGGCAAAGTCCGCCTGCAAAAGACGAACGGCCGCTACGTGCGGATCGAGATGAATCAACTCTGCACCGCCGATCAACGATTCTTGCGGCAGATTGAATCGCTGGCACAGAACCGCTAAAGCGCTAAAAATTTTGAATTTGAAATTAAAGAAGCCCACGGGAGAAATCTCGTGGGTTATTTCTTTATGCAAAGCCGCGATCAGTGATCTCGTTTTATATGAAGACGATGACGTACCGCGACCACTGGCCGCAGTTCCGGACCGGGAATCTCTTCCCCTCCCCCTTCCCCCTTCCCCCTTCCCCCTTTACGATATTTCGCATGGAACTCACCCCGATGATGCGGCAATATGAGGAAGCGAAAAAAGCTTGTCCGGAAGCAATTTTGCTGTTTCGGATGGGCGACTTCTACGAGCTTTTTCAGGACGACGCGAAGACCGCGGCCCGGGTGCTGGGGCTTTCGCTGACGAGCCGCGAGAAAGGCGAGAATCCGATGCCGATGGCGGGCTTTCCGCATCATCAGTTGGAAAGCTATCTGGGCAAGCTGATCGCCGCCGGCTTTCGCGCGGCGGTCTGCGAGCAGGTCGAAGACCCGAAGAAGGCGAAGGGCCTCGTGCGGCGCGCGGTGACGCGGATCGTCACGCCCGGCACCGTGACCGACGATGCCCTGCTCGATCCGCGTGAGAGCAACTATCTGGCGGCCGTCGCGCTCGGCGATCCGGCCGGATTGGCCTGGGTCGAGCTTTCGACCGGCCGCTTCGTGGCGGCGGGGGTGCCGAAAAAACAGATCGCCGATCAGCTTGCGCGAATCGCGCCGGCGGAATGTCTTTTGGACGAGGACGGCGAGCCGTTGCCGGCGCATTTGGCCGAGCGGATGATGGTCTCGCGCCGTCCGGCCTGGGCCTTCGCGCATCAAGCGTCCGTCGCGGCGCTCGCGAAACATTTCGGCACGGCGAATCTCGAAGGGCTGGGCTTCACCGAGAGCAGCGAAGACGTGCAGGCGATCCGCGCGGCGGGGGCGATTCTGGACTATCTCGCCGAAACGCAGAAAAGCTCGCTCGAACATATCGATCGGCTGATTCCCTATCGCACGTCCGGCACGCTCGAAATCGACGAGGCCAGCCGCCGCAGCCTGGAAATCTCCCGCACGATCCGCGAGGGACGCCGCGACGGCTCGCTGCTTTCGGTGCTCGACCGGACCGTCACGGCGATGGGTTCGCGGCTGCTGGCGGAATGGATCGCCAATCCCTTGACCGATATCGCGGCAATTTCCGCCCGGCACGAGGCGGTCGGCGAGTTCGTGGCCGAGCCGGCGCTCTGCGGCGATTTGCAGGAGCGCTCCGACGAGTGTACGACGTCGAGCGGCTTCTGGCCCGCGTGACGACCGGCCGGGCGAGTCCGCGGGACCTGAATTTTCTCGGCCGCACGTTGCGGGCGTTGCCGTCGCTCAAGGCGAGAATCACCGCGCAAAATCCAAGCTCGTCAACGAACTCGAAGCCGGAATCGACCTTTGTCCCGAGATCGCGGGAATTCTGGAAGCGGGTTTGACGGACGATTGCCCCCTCTCGCCGCGCGACGGCGGGTTCATCCGCGACGGCTTCAACGAAGAGTTGGACAATCTTCGCGAACTCGCCCGCGGCGGCAAGCAGTGGATTGCCCGCTACCAGGCGCAGGAAACCGAGCGCTCGGGCATTCCGAATTTGAAAGTCGGGTTCAATAAGGTATTCGGATACTTCATCGAAATTACGAACGCCCATCGCGATCGGATTCCGGCCGATTACATCCGCAAGCAGACGATCAAGAACGCGGAACGCTACGTCACGCCGGAACTGAAGGAATACGAAGAAAAAGTGCTCACGGCCGACGAAAAGGCGAAGGAATTGGAATACGATTTGTTCCTGAAACTGCGCGACGCCGTGGCGGCCGTCCGGCGGCGTATTCATTCGACCGCACTGACGCTCGCACAACTCGACGTGCTCGTTTCCCTGGCGGAGTTGGCGCGGCAGCGGAACTACTGCCGGCCGACGATGGTCGGGGAGCCGCTGCTTGAGGTCGTCGATGGACGGCACCCGGTCTTGGATATCATCGAGCCGGAAGGCACGTTCGTGCCGAATGATGCGTGTTTGGGAAACGTTGATCACGGAAATTGTGAAGTGCGAAGTGGGGAGTGTGAAGTGGGGAGTGGGGAGTGCGAAGTGGAAAGTGGTAAAAACGCAAATTTCTCCGGTACACTTAGCACTTCGCTCTCCGCTCTTCACACTCCCCGCTCGATCATGCTCATCACCGGGCCGAATATGGCGGGCAAGAGCACGTATATCCGGCAAGTCGCGCTGTTGACTTTGATGGCGCAGATCGGCAGTTACCTGCCGGCGAAATCGGCGACGATCGGCATCGCGGACCGGATTTTTGCCCGCGTGGGCGCGAGCGACGAACTGACGCGCGGGCAAAGCACCTTCATGGTCGAGATGACCGAGACGGCGCGGATCCTCAACACCGCCACCCCGCGGAGCCTCGTGATTCTCGACGAGATCGGCCGCGGGACGAGCACTTACGACGGCATTTCGCTGGCCTGGGCGGTGGTCGAGTTTCTGCACGAGCACGTCGGCTGCCGCACGCTGTTCGCCACGCATTATCACGAGTTGACGGATTTGGAAAAATCGCTTTCGGGCGTGAAGAATTTGAACGTCGCGGTGCGCGAGTGGCAGGACGAAGTGGTGTTCTTGCACAAGATCATCGCCGGGGCGGCCGACAAAAGCTACGGCATCCACGTCGCGCGGTTGGCCGGCGTGCCGCGCGAAGTGATCGAGCGGAGCAAGGAAATTCTGGAGCAATTGGAGGACGAGCATCTCGACGCGGAAGGGCGCGCAAAGATCGCCCGGCCGGTCAAGACGCCCGAGAAAAAAACGCATTTTCAACTCACGCTCTTCGGCGCCGGCGACCATCCGATCATCGACGACCTGCGGAGCCTCGATCTCGACGCCACCACGCCCCTGGCCGCTTTGCAGTTGCTGCAAAAGTGGCAGGAGAAGCTGGCGAAAGAAAAATAATCTTCTCTGGCTGTAACAGCCTTGCCGATCGCATTTTGTCAGCTTTTCTTGAACGCTCCTTCAAGCAGTTGGGCGTCGAACATCTCGGGCACGGCGCCTTCGGCGGCGTAGAGATAGAGCGAGGCCAGGAGGATGGTGCTGAGGGCGGAGGAGACCAGCGAGATCAGCATGACGAGAATCACGATGGCGGCAACGGCGAGCGCGCCGAGAACGACGAGCCCGTTGGTAAAAGCATAAACCGCCAGCATGCCCAGCAGTACGAGCGGGATCAGCGCCACTAAAAAAACGACGAAAAACACCAAGCCCGTGCTGATGTGAGCGGTGAGGGCTTCGCCCCACGTTTTTTTCACCAGCGAGGTCGAGCGTTTGACGGCATCGATGGGATTGGCCCTTTCCATGACCAGCACCGGCACGACGAGGTACGTAAGCACCGACCAGGCCGCGCCCAGGAGTCCGGCGACGATTTGGCCGGCCTTTTCCGAGCGGGACTCGATCACCTTCAGAATCAAGCCGATCGTGGCGCTCACCAGCGCCCAGGCGACGATTTGCGGCAATCGGGCGGCCGCCACGCGGAGGCCGTCGCCGATCGAGGGCTCATTGCCGCGGAAACGGCCGATCGCGCAGGCCACCAACGCCGAGTTGAAAAAAACGATCACGAAATAGTTGGCGAAATAGAAAAGGAACAAGAGCACATAGGAAAGCAAATCGTGGGGGAGTTGCTTTTGGTTCATAATGGCCTGGGCTTGGGGCGTGCCCCACAGGGGGACCACGAAGCTGGCCAGCACGATCATGCAGGCGATGCCGCTTAAAAGCGGGAACACGATCAACCGCTTGTCTTCCCGCAGCACGCGAAAGCTTTGCCCAACCAATTCCCAACCGAGAGAGATTCGCTCGAACATGATTCCGCCTCCTGAAATAGGGTGAATGAGATGTTGCACATTGTAGGATTATTGGGCTGCTTTGCAAGAGGGGAAGGCAAAGCAGCGACCGTTTTGTGTAATACTTGTTTTAAGCGGCAATGTAATTGTGGTAATGTAGGGAGACTTTTGATGGCAGGGTACAGCTTGAAGTATGCAAACAGGCCGGTAAAATAGAGGAAAACGGGAGAATCTATCATGCGCATCTGGCCGGGACTGCCTTATCCCCAAGGGGCGACTTGGGACGGAGCGGGCGTGAATTTCGCGATCTATTCGGAACATGCCGAAAGGGTCGAACTATGCTTGTTTAGCGGCGACGAACCGCCGAAGGAGACCGACCGCATCGCGCTGCCCGAGCAGACCAACCAGGTTTGGCACGGCTATTTCCCCGACGTCCGGCCGGGCCAGCTTTACGGCTACCGCGTTTATGGACCGTACGATCCGGCCAATGGGCACCGCTTCAATCCGAACAAGGTGCTCCTCGATCCTTACGCCAAGGCCATCGGCCGGCCGCTGCTTTGGGACGATTCGCTTTTCGGCTACCGGGTGGGCGACGCGAGCAGGATCTCGCGCTGGACAACCGCGACAGCGCGGCCTTCGCGCCGCTGGCGATGGTCGTCGATCAGGCCTTCACCTGGGGCAACGACACCCCGCCGCGCACGCCGTGGCATAAGACCCTGATTTATGAATTGCACGTCAAGGGTTTTACGAAAAGACTCGCCGCCGTGCCGGAGAATCTCCGCGGCACCTACGGGGGATTGGCGACCGAGCCGGCGATCAAGCACTTGCAGAGCCTCGGCGTGACGGCCGTCGAGTTGGAGCCGATCCACTATCACAGCGACGACCGCTTTCTGGTCGATAAAGGGAAAGTGAACTACTGGGGATACAACACGCTGGGCTATTTCGCGCCGCATCCGAGCTATGTCGCCCCCGGCGCCTTCCGCGCGGCGGTGAACGAGTTCAAAACGATGGTCCGTGCGCTGCACGCCGCCGGCTTGGAAGTGATCCTGGACGTCGTGTATAACCATACCGCTGAAGGCAATCATCTCGGGCCGACGCTCTCGATGCGCGGCGTCGATAATGCCGCGTATTATCGGTTGGTGAACGACAACAAGCGATATTACATGGATTACACCGGCTGCGGCAACACGCTCAACATGCAGCAGCCGCGCGTGCTGCAGCTCATCATGGACAGCCTCCGCTATTGGGTCGCGGAGATGCGCGTCGATGGGTTCCGCTTCGATCTGGCCAGCGCGCTCGCCCGGGAGTTGTACGAGGTCGATCGCCTGTCGGCGTTCTTCGACATCATCCAGCAAGACCCCGTCCTTTCGCAGGTCAAGCTCATCGCCGAGCCGTGGGATTTGGGGCCGGGCGGATATCAGGTGGGCAATTTCCCCGTCGGCTGGACCGAGTGGAACGGCAAATACCGCGATTGCATCCGCCGCTTCTGGAAGGGCGACGGCGGCACCGTTTCCGAATTCGCCACGCGGCTCTCCGGCTCGAGCGACCTCTACGCCCACAGCGGCCGGCAGCCGTTCGCGAGCATCAATTTCATCACTTGCCACGACGGCTTCACGCTGCAAGACCTGGTGAGCTACAACGGCAAGCACAACGAGGCCAACGGCGAAGAAAACCGCGACGGCTCGGACGACAACAACAGTTGGAACTGCGGCGCGGAAGGACCCACGGCCGACGCGAATATCCTTGAGCTGCGCGAGCGGCAGAAGCAGCAACATGATGGCGACGCTGTTGCTCTCGCAAGGCGTGCCCATGATTTTAGCCGGCGACGAGCTGAGCAACACGCAGCAGGGGAACAACAACGGCTACTGCCAGGACAACGAAATCACGTGGCTCGATTGGGATCTCGATGGGGAGATCGAGACGCCCGACGCCGTAAAACCGCTGCCGCCGCTGGCCGCGGAAACACGCAAGCCGCCGTCCAAGAGTTCCGCCAAAAAGGCGTTTTTGGATTTCGTCCGCCGACTGATCGAAATCCGGCTGGGCGAACCGACGCTCCGCAGGCGGCGGTTTTTTCTCGGCCGCCCGATCCGCGGCACGAACATCAAGGATATCTATTGGCTCGATCCGACCGGCAAGGAGATGGACGACGCCGCCTGGAACGCCGGTTTCAACCAATGCATCGGCGTGCTCCTGGTCGGCCAGAGCGGCGAGATGGACGAGCGCGGCGAACAGATTGTGGGCGATAACCTGCTGCTTCTGATGAACGCCCATTACGAGCCGATCCCGTTCGCGCTGCCGCCGGTCACGCAAAAGTTCCCGCACCTCGAACTGATCCTCGACACCTCCGAAGCCGAAACGCAGCCATGCCGAGTCGATCCGAAAACCCCTTTCAATTTGCAAGGCCGCACGCTGGCGCTGTTCCGCTGGCCGATCGAAGTGAAGGAGGTGATTGCGGCGGCGATGGGGAAGGCGGGGGAGAAAAGAATGACCCCACTCTCCTTTTGCGAGAGGAAACGATATTTGTGAACCAATATGTAAATCACTCTACTCCATGTTTTGATCTTTACAACTTCTCTTACTTATTGACCTTTGCCCAGCTATTGATCCCCCAAATTTTCATTAAAATTTCGAATTCCCTAGCTATTCATCTTTATATACGTGATTTGATAAATGATGGTTCATTAACTACGCAAAGGTCAATAGGAGAACACTATGGAATCGAATGACGCTTTCAATGAGGCTAAACAAGGCGAAAAGATGATCGAAGTTAAGCTAAGGTTTTGGACGAATAATATCGCCACGGAGCCGGGAAAAATTATTCCAAAAAACGCATGGGCCGCTGGGGTGGTTCGCATTGAGCGTAACAAATCTCATGGCATTGAACCATCAAGCCCAAAACCGTTTCACTCCCTTCTTGACGTTGGGGCTGTAATCGAGAAAGTTCTTATCGAACATAAGATTATTCTACACTCAAGCCGCAAAATGAAAAAATACTTTCAAGCGAAAGAATAGGTTATTCTACAACCATCGAAGAAAAACATCATGTGCAATTTCGATTCATCCTCCCTATCCGTCCGTCTTCAATCCGCCTTCCCCGCGGCGGAGCAAATTCCGTCGGAGTTTCGGGTGGAGGCGAGGGCTTATGGGCGATTGTATCTTATGGGCGGGGAAATTCGGGAGCGGGGGGAATAATTGGGTGGGACGAGCGAAGCGCTGTCCCGCCAATTCGAGTATCGATTGCCGTTTCCTAACGGTGTGTCTGTGCTGCGTTTGACGCACCCGATGATTTCACACCGTCCACGTTTTCCCGCTTTGCGAATGCGCGACGGCGATTTGCGGGCGGTCTTTGCCGGAAACGAGTTGGAAGGAGAGTTGGGTGGAGCGGCTTTGCAGGATCGCGCCGTTTTCGAGATTCGATTCGCCGCTCTTCTGCAAGCGGCCGTCAATGCGCGTGTAGAGTTCCAATTTCCAAGGATCGCGATCGACGATCAATAGCTCGACAACTCCGAGCTTGTCGTAGAAGGAAATCTTTTCGTAGGTCGAGTCGTTGGGGCTGACGATTTCCACGAGAAAATCGGCGGGGCCGCGCCAATAAGTGCCGCAATCGACCGCCTTGCCGGATTTAAGAAATACGGCCACATCGGGATCGCGATAATTATACTGCCAGTCTTCATCCTGATCGCTCAGATTCACGCCGGGATAGACGTTGCCGAGTCCCGCCCGCCGAA
The DNA here is from genome assembly GCA_963713065.1 of Pirellulales bacterium. GTDB lineage: Bacteria > Planctomycetota > Planctomycetia > Pirellulales > Thermoguttaceae > JADLEL01. The sequence continues at coordinate 33,274 of CAVQKP010000008.1, forward strand.
TAATTTCGGCAAGAATTTCAATCAGACAAGTGACGAATTCCTGATGTTCGTTGTTCGGCTGCGGCGACACGACATACACTCCTTCCCAAACTTCATCCCAGCGGTCGGCGTCCCGGCGTTTCCGCGATTCGATAAGATTCTCTTCTAAATGGGGATCTTTGATGAGCATGACCATTTTCGACTCTCCTAAATCGATTTTAGCGGATTTTATCTCCGCAAACAAGAGGGTTGGCTTGAAGTGTTCAAGCATGTTCGTAAAATCCGGGGAAAAATGAGGATTACCTTATGACCATGCTCGAACCCGCCGCCCTTTCTGCCCGCCTGACGATCATTTAGACTCCGGCGGCGGCCCTGACGTTTCGGGAGAGATGATTTGCCGGATGCGGCCGTCGCGGAGCTCGACGATCCGCTGGCCGAGCGCGCGGGCTTCGGCTTGATCGTGCGTGACGTGGATCATCGTTACGTGCAGTGATTCCTGCAAGCGAATGATTTCGCGGCGGAGTTGTTCGGCAAGCGGCGCGTCGAGATGCGTGAGCGGCTCGTCGAGAAGCAGGACTTTCGGACGGCGGACCAGCGCCCGGCCCAGGGCGACCCGCTGCCGCTGCCCGCCGGAGAGCTCCCAGGGCCTGCGATCGAGCAGATCGGCGATACCCAGCCATTCCGCCGCCTCGGCGACGCGGCGCCGGATTTCCGGCTTGGGCGTGCCGCGCAGTTTAAGGCCGAAGCCGATGTTCTTGCCCACGTTGATATGCGGGTAGAGCGCCGAATTCTGAAAGACCATCGCCACGTCGCGGTCCTTGGGCGGCAAGTGATGGATCGGGCGTTCGTTGAGCAGGATCGATCCGGTCGTGGGCGATTCCAATCCGGCGATCATCCGCAGCGTGGTGGTTTTTCCGCAGCCCGAGGGGCCGACAAGCACGATCCGCTCGCCGTCGGCCACGTCCAAGGTGAAATCCTCGACCGCCCGGACGCCGCCGGGGAAAATTTTCGAGAGCTGCAGGAGTTGGAGTGCGGACATGATGCTCATCCTAGCGAAACGGCGGGAAAAATCGAGGGGGCTGGGCGGCGGAACGGAAGGGATTTACAATAGGCTAAAAGAAAATGCCATCGAATTCTCCGCAGCCGCGAAAACCCGTCATTTCCTCCGCCGTTCTCGGCGTATGCTGCTGCGCATTGGCCGCCGTGAGCTACACCGCGGCCAATACCTGCCTCAAACAACTCTCCACCATCCAGGATCCCGCGTGGACGACCTGCATCAAGGAATCGATGGCGTGGATGTTCGCCGGTTTTTGCATTCTCGTGCAAGTTCTTCGCGGATCGTTTGCTCTTCCGGCGAAGAAGGAAGTGGCGATTTTAATCGCGGTCGGGCTGGCCGTGCAATTCGTCGGCAACTTGGGCCTGTTGTGGTCGATGGGAAAAATCGGACTCGCCGTTTCGATTCCCACCAACTCCGGGACGCAACTTTTGATTTGCGCGCTTTTCGGACGGATAATCCTCGGCGAACGAGTCACCTTTCGCTCGGCGATGGCGTTGGGGATGCTGATTGTCGCCCTGGTGTTGCTCGGCTTCGGCGCGGAAGCCGCCGGACGGGCAATGGCGGCCGCCGATTCGCCGATGGTGCCGAAGACGATCGCGCTGGCCGTGGCGGCGTCGTGCCTGGCGGGCGTGGTGTACGCCGGTTTGAGCATCGCCATGCGGCGCTCCGCGAACATCGCACTCCCGCAAACGACGCTTTTGTTCATCGTGGCCGGGATGGGCGTGGCCGCGATGTGGCCGCTGAGTTTCTACCGCGTCGGCGCCGCCGGCTTGCTCGCCACGCCGCCCAAAACGTTCGCCTGGATGCTCAGCGCCGGCGTTTTCAACCTGATCGGCTTTTTCGGCTTCGCTAAAGGACTGCAATTGACGTCGGTCGTTCATGCCAGCGTCTTGAACGCCTCGCAGGTGGCGATGTGCGCGGTGGTGGGCATGATCTATTTCCAGGAGCCGCAAAATCCGTGGCTGTTGCTCGGCGTCTTCACGACGATCTTCGGCATCATGCTCATGGACCGCCCGCCCGCCGCGGATACCGTCGAAGTGATGGTCTGATCGGCGGCCGTTATTATCGCTATTTCCGCTGCAATCGCACCCCGCAGGGCAGCATTTTTAATGCCATATTTAGGTAGGAGAGGATGAGGGGAGAATAAAGATTGGAATCTGTTGTACGGAGTACGGAGTACTCTTTACTCTGTACTTCGTACTGAGGATTATGTCCGGAATCTGGCACACTTCCCACTCTCCACTGCCCCCTTACCCCACTTTCCTTCCCCGTCCCCTGTCCCCTAAATGTCAAATCGCCCCCGGAAATTGCAACCTCTTGAAGACCGCGGCCCGCTGCGGGTGATGTTCGTTATTACGAACATGCCGGTGGGCGGGATGGAAGTGCTGCTGGTCGAGTTGATTCGCCGACTGGATCGCCGGCGCTGCCTGCCGGAACTCTGTTGCTTGAAATATTTCGATGTGCTGGGTGAGAAGCTTGCCCGGGAAGTTCCCGCCTTCACGGGGCTGATCTCTCATAAATTCGACCTGCGCGTGCTCTGGCGGCTGGTGCGGCTGCTCAAGAAACGAAAGATCGACGCGGTGGTGACGGTGGGGACGGGCGGGGACAAAATGTTTTGGGGGCGATTGGCGGGGCGGCTGGCCGGTGTGCCGGTCATCTGCTCGGCCTTGCACTCGACGGGCCTGCCCGATCGCGTCGAGTTCGCCAACCGGCTCCTGACGCCGATTACCGACGCCTTCATCGGCGTGGCCGAGCCGCACGCGAAATATCTGGCCGAGCGGGAAGGCTGTCCGGCCGGCAAGGTTTGCGTCATTCCCAACGGCGTGGACGTGGAGAAGTATCATCCGCGGCGGCCGAATCGGAACTTGCTGCGGGAATTCGGGCTGCCGCAAGACGGCCCGGTGGCGGGCATCGTCGCGGCGCTCAGACCGGAAAAAAATCACGAGCTCTTCTTGCGGGCGGCGGCGATCGTCCATCGAAAGATGCCCGAAGCGCATTTTTTGATCGTCGGCGACGGGCCGCAGCGGCGCATGTTGGAGCAAATGGCGGCGGAATTGTCGCTCGCGGACGCCGTGCATTTCTGCGGCACACGGGCCGATATTCCGGAGATGCTCGGCCTGATGAATGTCTTCGTTTTGACTTCCCATTCTGAAGCCAATCCGGTTTCGATTCTCGAGGCAATGGCCTGCGAGAAGCCGGTGGTGGCGACCCGCGTCGGCTCGGTGCCGGAAACCGTTCTCGACGGGCGGACCGGTTGGCTCGCCGCGCCGGGCGACGCGGAAGAAATCGCACGGCGAATGCTGACGCTGCTGCAAGATCCCCCGCGCGCCGCCGCTTTCGGCCGTGCCGCCCGCGAGCAGGTGATCGCCCGCTGGTCGATCGATCGCATGGTGCGGGGCTATGAAGACTTGCTGGCGGGAATCTATCGGAATAAAGCGATGGGCGGAACGGCCAAGTTCGTCGTGAGCGGAAGAAATGCGGAAAAGGTCGTCGGGAAGGTGGAAACTCCTCGTTCCGGGCATCTTACGGCAAAATGAGTTTCTCCGCTCCAGGGAAGAGCGGAAGATGCCGCTTCACAAACTGCGTTTATGAATAATCCTAGGATTTTCGGAAATCGAACCCTTCCGCGGCGTCTTCGCGAGAATCATCCGGCGAAGTTGGATTGTCGGCCGGTGCCGAATGCTCTTGATTGAAACCAGCTCGGGCGCGTTCGATTTTATAATGATCGAGTTGCACCTGGTGCCGCTTGGCATTCCGCCGGGCGAGAAATTGGAGAAGCGTGATGATAAAACTAAGCAGCACGAAACCGGCCGCCGCCGGATAGAGCCAGCCATAGTCGGCCGGCGCCGCCGTTTCGGCGGGAGCGGCGAGCAGTTCCGCCCGGCCGATCAACAAGGGTGCTTTGAGCGGCGCGGCGCGGGGCTTGGCGCCCGCTTCGAGATAGCCGTTGAGTTTGAAAAAGTAACCTACGACGCGAACCCGCTCTTCCACATCGGCGCCGCTGCGCATTCCCTCGGGCAGCTCGGGGACGATGGCGAAATACATCCACGCGCCCGAGTCCTCGCTGAATCCGTGGAGTTCGTAAACGGTTTTGACGCCCAGCGGCGCGCCATCCACGGGGATTGCATGCCGCACGTTGAGGTCGATCCGGATGAGCTTGCCGCGAAATTTGTCGGGCGTGCGGATGAGTCCGTCGAGCGGGACGTTTTTGCCGGCCCGTTTTTGCATTTCGGCGAACGATTGATGCCGGACCCACTCGAACACCCGGCGGTAGGCGGGCATCTCCAAATCCACGATGCCGAGCGTGCCGTCGGTCAGCACTTGAAATTCGTTTTCGGCCTCGAACCATTCCTCCGAATCTTCGTCGGTGGGGCCGGGCGCGACCGTTTCCCTTTCCGCGGGCTTTTCGGTAGGCAGTGATTTGCCGGAGGGCGATTTTTGCTTTTCCGCGCCGGCTGGCGTCTGTTCGATCTCGCGGCCGTCGGCGGGAGGCTTCTTGCTTCCGGACTCATACGAATGAAAGACGATCATGCCCAGGATGCAGAGCGTGCCGAGCATCGTTATCAATCGGATCCGTTCCGAGCCGCGAAACATGGAGGGCCTCGCAAGGTTGTTGTTCTCGATCGTTTAGCCCGAATTATTCATAAACGCCGTCTGTTGAAGCGGCATCTTGCCGCTCTTCCCTATCATCCGGGAGGATGCCGCATCTACCGAGTTCATGAATAATCCCGGTTAGCCCGCAGCCATGGGCGGCTGAGGCGGGAAATCGTATTTACATTTCGCAATTGCCGACCTCGAAGCGCCGTCGCCGAGGGCGCCGGGCTAAACGAGCCGTTATTGCGGCGCTTCCACCAGGCTGAGCTTGGTGAGGCGGTCGCCGTTGGGCAGTTTTTGCCGCGTGCAAACGTCGATTACCTGCATCAACTGGTCGTAACTCAGCAGGGACCCGACTTGGAGAATGACCTGATCGATGACGACGTTCGGGGAACTGAAGGTCGCGCGGAGCTTGGCGTCCAACGCGGCGATGCCGGCGATGGGCGTGTCGCTGCCGAACATGATCTGATGGATCGATCCGTTGGGGTTGCCCAGGACCGTGATCGTCAGCGTGTTCAAGCCCTTGACGAGATTGGTGTTTTTCTCGTTGGAGCCGGCCTCTTCGGCTTTCTCCGAGACGACGGTGGAGACCGGCGGCGGCAAACGGAGCAGAACATCGCCTTCGACCGGCGACGGCCGGAAGGTGAGGATGAAGAACGTCAACAACTGGAACGCCATGTCGAGCATGGCCGCCAGGTTGAGCGTGACTTCGCTCTGCAGGCGTCGTTTCTTTTTTCGCCGGCGTCTCATGCGGATTCCTTACTGACTCTCTTTGCGGTTCAAGACTTTGAGGGAAAAGTTGCGAAAACCGTTTTCCTGGCAACTGGAAATGACTTTATTCAATAGTTTGAAGGGGGTTTCCTTGTCGGCGCGGACCACAACGGTCGTGGGCAGGTCGGCGCCGGCTTCGAATTTCGGATTGACGCGCCGCGCCGCCAGCAGGCTGGCTTGGGCTTCGTTGGCGATGTATGTGGGAATATCCTTGATCGGATTGTTATAGACCTTCAACGTGCCTTCCTTGTCGATGTTCAATACCAGCAAATCGCCCGACTGCATTTCGACCGGCCGGGCCGAGCCGACGACCGGCAGCCGCAAATTCAAGTCCAGCGCGGCGGTCTTGAAGTTGATCACCAGCATGAAGAAGGTGATGAGCTGAAAGACCATGTCGAGCAAGGGCGTGAGGTTCGGCTCGGCTCGGTTTTCGGAGGATAGCGATCCGGACATCGAAGGTTACCTCGCAGGGGGAGCCGCTGGGGTCGTGGTCACCGAGGCCGCCGCGCCCTTGCTGCGTCCGGTGCGGTAGAAGAACCGCAACAACTGGTCGGCTTCAAGCATGGCATTGACCGAAATCGTCGAAACGCGATTGCGGAAGTAGGCGAAAAAGTAAATCGCCGGCACCGAGAGGCTGACGCCTTCGAAAGTCAAAAGCAAAGCTTTGGAAATGCCGCCGGCGACTTCATTGGCTTTCAAGGTTTGGCCGCCCATGGAAATCGCGCTGAAACTCTCGATCATCCCCAACAGCGTTCCCAATAACCCGATCATCGGGCCAAGCGTGCCCAGTACGGCCAGCATGCTGATGCGTTTTTCCATTTCCACGGTCTCCGCCTCGCCGACTCGTTCCAGCGCTTCCCGGGCGTCCGGAAGTCCATTGGGAAGCTCGGCGATGCCCGCCGTCAAAACCCGGCCCAAAAACGAATCGTCCTGCCGCGCCGCATCGAATGCCCCTTGAAAATCACGTGTCTTGATCGAGTCCTGCGTGCGCGCCACCAGATCGGCGGGGATCGCGATTTCCTGGCGCATCTCCATGAATAAGCGAATGATCAACGACACGAAGTAGATCGAAAGCCCTAAAATCAGCAAACCGATCCAGCCTGACGACTTGATGAACCACTCGATGCCGCTCATCGTCGCTGGTTTTGCCTCTTCGTCGCGGCTTTTATCGGCGGGTTTGACGTCGGCCTTGGCATCGCCTTTGGCTTCGGCCCCTGCACCGTCTTGTGCCGCGCAGGAACGCACGGGCGGGCCGTAAAGCAGGAACAATCCTGACAGGATCGCCGAAATCACCGACAGTCTCAACATGATATCCCTTTGCAAAACGTGGTTCGTTTTCGAAATCGATAGCGGAGCGAAAAAACCTCAACCCGGATGCAAATCCTTCAAAGCCTTTTTCCAGGCCGCTCTCGCGGCTGACATTCTGTCCTTGTCCGGCGAGATAGTCTCGGGATGTGTGCCAATTCCACAATCCCCATTATAACCTTACTTAACAAATCCGCGTGCAGAACTCGAAGCGGAAACTAGAATTGGGAGCTACCGTTTCGGTACCGCTTCGTGCATCCGGCATAACCACTACAGGCGGCATTTCCGAACTGCAAAACCTGTTGTCGGAAAATACGTCGATTTTTCACAAGTCAGGGGCAAAATCCATCTCGCTAGGCTAAGGTTTTCTTTGCAAGCATACCCGATGATTTGCGGCCATGTTGCGATAGATGGAAACCGCCATAAAAAAACCGCCCCAAGGGCGGTTTCGTTGGTTTCTGGATTGGCTTTGCAAACTAAGCTACTCTACAGAGGGGGCAGCTTGGGGAGGGGCCGAGTCGCTATCGAAAACGGGGCGCTGCGATTTCTTCCGCACCCGATCGTTCTTTCCGACGAACTCGAGGATCACTCGTGTGCCGGCATCCCCCAAACGGGGTCTGGCGAGCCGAAGGATGCGGGTATATCCGCCATCGCGATCGGCGAAGCGGGGGGCGACTTCCTCGAAAAGGACTTTCACCGCCTTTTTGTCGCCTAGAAGCGTCAACGCCCGACGCCTCGCGGCCACCACGGGTGCCGCGGCCTTGCTCCACTCGACCCAATCGTCGCTTTGACGCCAGGCGCGCCAACCTTCGCTGTTGCGTTTGTCGCTCGTGTAGAGACGCTCCGCTTCGGCTTTTTGATCCAGCACTTTTCTCGCGATGGTGATGCAGCGCTCCACCAGCGGCCGCACTTCTTTGGCCTTTTGAATGGTGGTCACGATGCGGCCTTTTTCCTTGGGCTTATTGTCTTCGTCCTCGGCATCGCGTTCGGTGAGGAACAAGGCACTGGCCAAATTGCGGAGCAGCGCCCGTTGATGATTCGGATTACGGCCGAGTTTGCGGCCTTTTCTACGATGTCGCATGGATAGGGAAAGGGTTCAGGGTTCAGGGCTCGAAATCCAGGATCCCCAAATCATGGAAAATCCTGAACTCCGAACCCTTCTTCATAATTCGCCCGGCTATAGTTGATCTTAGGTCTTATCGAATTCCAAGGGTGGCGGCGGGAAGCTTCATGCCTAAACGGAGACCGATGTCGGCCAGTTTTTCGCGGACCTCGGTGAGCGTGGTTTCGCCGAAATTGCGGACTTCGAGCAACTGATCTTCGTTGTGCGAGACGAGGTCGCGTACCGTGGTGATGTTTTCCGATTCCAGACAGTTGGTCGCCCGCACGGAAAGCTCCAACTCGGCCAGACTCATGTTGAGCTTCGATTCCAGCGTGGGATCGACCCCCATGCCGCCGACCGAACGCCCTTCGCTGTGGACGGCGGGGCCCAATTCGGCGTATTGAATGAACGGATTGAGGTGTTTGCGGAGAATTTTGGCCGATTCGACCAACGCCAGTTCCGGCGAGACCGATCCGTTAGTCCAGATTTCCATAGTCAGCCGGTCATAGTTGGTCTTCTGGCCGACGCGGGTCTCCTCGACCTCGTACCGCACGCGGACGACCGGACTGTAGAGGGCATCGACGGGAATAATGCCGATTTCCTGGGCTTGGGGGGTGTGTTCGGCAGCCGGGACGTAACCGCGGCCGTTTTCCACCACCATTTCCAGCCCGAATTGAACGTTTTCGGTGAGCGTGGCGAGGTGGTGATCTTTATTGACGACTTCGATCTGGTCGTCGGTGATCACGTCCGCGCCGGTGATCGGGCCGGGTGCGCTCTTTTCGATGCGGACCACGCGGGTCTGCTCGCTGTGATTCTTCACGACCAGCGCCTTCACGTTGAGCACGATGTCGGTCACGTCCTCGAGGACGCCGGGCAAGGTGCTGAATTCGTGCTGCGCACCGTGCAATTTGATTTGCGTCACCGCGCTGCCTTCCAAGCTGGAAAGCAGGATCCGGCGCAAGCTGTTCCCAATCGTCACGCCGAAGCCGCGCTCGAACGGCTCGGCGGTGAACTTGCCGTACGTGGGAGTGAGGGTCGTTCGATCAACGGTTACCAGGCTGGGCAATTCCAGTCCGCGCCAACGAATTCGCATGGGTTACTCCAATCCGAAAAACTTGACTGGCGAAAATATGCCTCGGGCCGTCGTCGGACGGTGAAGCGTCGGTCCTGTCTCGCAAATTTCGCCAGTAAAAAAACCAACCAGCGGCGGCGTTCGTGTATTGCATGAGCCGGACAGCGATCGTTTTCGCGGAGATCGCCCCGGCGGAGACCCGATGATTTTCACCGGGTGTTACTTGGAACAAAACTCCACGATGAGTTGGGTTTGCACCGGCAGGGAAACGTCCGCGGCCTCCGGAACGCGGAGGATATGCCCTTCCGGCTCCGGACCGTCCACGCGGTGCAGGAAATCGGGGATTTCGCGGCTCAGTTCGGCCAGATTCGCTTGTACTAATTCCGTGCTTTTTTTGCGGGTTTTCACGCGGATCACGTCGCCCGGCCGAGTGAGGAAACTGGGGATGCTCGTGCGGCGGCTGTTGACGGTGATGTGCCCGTGGGTAATCATCAACCGCGCCTGGGATCGCGACTTGCCGAAGCCGAGGCGGTAAACCACGTTGTCCAAGCGGCGCTCGAGGAGCGCCAAAAGGGCTTCCCCGGTGTTTCCCTTCCCGCGGGTGGCAATGGCGAACAATTTGCGGAATTGCCGCTCCAGCAGACCGTAGTGTTTTTTCAATTTCTGCTTTTCACGAAGGTGCTGGCCGTAATCCGTGAGTTTGCCGCGGCGGGCGTTCATGCCGGGCTGCGAGTCGCGGCGCTCGAACGCGCACTTCGGCGTGTCGCAACGAGTCCCCTTGAGGAACAATTTCTGCCCTTCGCGGCGGCAAATTCGGCAAACTGGTCCGTGCTCTCGAGCCATATCCCACTGAACTCCAACTTAAGGCGCCAGGGTTCAAGGGGCACGATTCGGGATCTTCGATGTTTGAAAAATCCTGAACCCTGAACCCTGAACCCCTTCGCTAAATGTTTTCTCGTGATCGGAAAATAATCTGGGTTTCCAAACGGATTTCTATACGCGGCGGCGTTTCTTGGGACGGCAGCCGTTGTGCGGCAAGGGGGTGACGTCTTCGATGGATTTGATTTTCAAGCCCGCCGCCTGCAAAGCGGTGATCGCGCTTTCGCGGCCGCTGCCCGGGCCTTTCACCTTGACATCCACTTCCTTCATGCCGTACTTGATCGCTTTTTCGGCGGCCTGCTGAGCCGACATCTGCCCGGCAAAGGGAGTGCTCTTGCGGCTGCCCTTGAATCCGCACGTGCCGGCGCTCGCCCAGCACAGGGCTTCGCCCTTCGAATCGGTGATCGTGATGATCGTGTTGTTGAACGTCGCCTTGATATGGGCCGTGCCCACGGTCACGCTGCGGCGCGCCTTGCGGCGAGGTGCGGTTGCTTGTGCTTTAGCCACGAATTATCGCTCCGTTTGTTTTTGCGATGCAATTGGTGAATGGGGCCAGTGTCCTTTGAGGCAATTTGCATTGACCAATCTGCAACTTGCATTTAAATCCTAGCGGATGTCTTTCACGCCTTTCTTCCCGGCGACGGTTTTTTTGGGGCCTTTGCGGGTGCGGGCATTAGTGCGGGTGCGCTGGCCCCGGACGGGCAAGCCGCGCCGGTGGCGAATGCCGCGGTAGCAGCCGATGTCTTTCAAACGCGATATGTTCTGGCTCCGCTGCCGCCGGAGTTGACCTTCAACCGTGTAATCCTTGTCCAACAACGCGGCGAGGCGGGCGAGTTCATCTTCGCGGAGTTCCCGCGCGCTCGTTTGCGGGTCCACCCCTGCCTTGTGGCAAAGCTCGCGGGAAATTTTCTTGCCCACTCCGTAAAGATATTGCAGCGAAATGATCGTCGGCTTATCGTTCGGGATATCAACACCCATCAAACGCGGCATAAATGCGCTCCTCTTAAAACCAGCAGTTCAAAATTCGGCATGTCTCTTCAAAAGACGAAATCTCAGGATTCCGGACTAAAAATCGTGTCTTTCCTCAACCCCGTATCCATGCAGTTTTGCTTGACGCATTACCCTTGCCGTTGTTTATGACGGGGGTTGCTGCAAACGACGAATACCACCCCGCGGCGGCGGACAATTTTGCAATGATCGCAAATTCGTTTCACGCTGGCACGTACTTTCATGATCCGTTACCGTCACCAATTTATTGTTTATGTTGCCTTAATTATCGAAGGTTCTGCAAACCTATTTTGTCGGAACATATCAATATAAAGAATCAAGCCAAGTTTTGACAAGTGCTCGGGGAAAAAGATTTCCAACAAAAAAACCCTCCCGCAAAATATTTTCAAAATCCAAATGTTACAAATAGATAATCACCCTATCCATATTACCCATTTACGCTAGTTTTACAATTCGCCGTTTGGTCCAGCAGTGAGCACTTGGGGACCGTTGGCGGTAATGGCGATTGTATGTTCGAAATGAGCGCTCGGTTTGCCGTCGCGCGTGACCTGCGTCCAACAATCGGATAACGTTTTTACGGCTTTCGTGCCGACGTTGACCATCGGTTCGACGGCAATCACCAATCCCTCTTCAAGGGGGAAGTCGGCGCTGCGGGGTGCCCGCCGCTGAACGAAATTCGGCACTTGCGGCTCTTCGTGCATTTCACGGCCGATTCCATGGCCTACGAAATCTTCCACTACCGAAAAACGATGGCTGCGGACGAATTTTTCCATCTCGGCAGCGACTTCGTTCCAGCGGGATTTTTTACCCATCAAGTCGATCGCCAGCAGCAACACGCCCCGCGTGACGGCGAGCAGCTTCTGCTTCAGGGGTTCGACTTCGCCAACCGGAAAGGTGAAGGCGGCATCGCCGCACCACCCATTAACTTTGCAGCCCGTGTCGATGCTGACGATGTCGCCGGCCGCCAGTTTTCGCCGCCGGCTGGGGATGCCATGCACCACTTCTTCATTCAGCGAAATACAGGTGACGGCGGGGAAAGGGGGGCCGCCCTCGGTGGAGTTGGGAAAATTCAAAAACAGCGGCTGCGCATTGTTGCGCGCAAACACCTCGCGCACCGCAGCGTCGATCTCGGCGGTGCTCACACCCGGCCGGATCAGGGGTTTGATCGCCGCAAAGGTGTTCCAAACCACCAATCCCGCTTGCCGCATTGCGGCAATTTCGCGGGCCGAGCGTAACTGCCGTGGAGGAGATTGCTTTCCCATGCTATCTAGTCCTCGCATGAGGAGCTCACCCCACTCGCTCCAAGACCTTTTTAGCGCGGCTGAAAATTTCCTCCACCGTGCCCAATCCGTCAATGGTTTTCAGTAGTCCCTTCTGGTTGTAATAGTCCAACAATGGTTCAGTTTGGCGGCGATAGGCGACCAACCGCTGGCGAATCACCTCGGGGGTGTCGTCGGCGCGGCCGCGGCCGGAAAGCCGATTGAACAATTCTTCCTCTGGCACGCGAAGTTCGAGCACGGCGCTCAAGGGCGTGCTTTTTTTCGCCAACATCGCGTCGAGCGCTTCGGCTTGCGCGATCGTCCGCGGAAAACCGTCCAAAAGGCAGCCGTTTTCGCAGTCCGGTTTGGCGAGCCGCTCGCCGATAATGTCGATGATGATTTGGTCGGGCACCAATTCGCCGGCGGACATGTATCGGTCGGCTTTCAGGCCCACCTCGGTTTTGGCGTCCCGCGCGGCACGAAGCATGTCGCCCGTCGAAAGATGGGCGATCCTGTAGGTCTCGATCAGTTTGGCGGCTTGGGTGCCTTTGCCTGCCCCTGGGGGGCCGATGAAAACGATCCGCATGGTAAATCTTCTCGTAAGGTGGATTGAGCGGATTAGCCGATTACCGGAAAATGCGATCCTCTAATCCGCTAATCCCTAATTCTACTTCTCCAACAAACCTTTGTAGTTTCGCATCACGAGGTGGCTATCGATTTTTTGCACGAGGTCGAAGGCGACGCTCACCGCAATCAGCAAGCTGGTGCCGCCGTAAAAGCTGGTGAGGTTGCGATCGACTGCCGGCAGCCAGGAGGTAATCACCGTGGGGACGATGGCCACGACCGAAAGGAAGCCGGCACCCACATAAGTGATGCGGACCATCACCTTTTCCAAATAGTCGGCGGTGCGGCGGCCGGGGCGATAGCCGGGAATGAAAGTGCCGTAATTTTTCAGGTTGTCGGCCATGTCCTTGGGATTGAACGTGATGGCCGTCCAAAAATAACAGAAGAAGTAGATCAAGGCGATGTAAAGTATATTATAAGTAAATGAATTCTCGCGATGGAAAGCTTGTTCGTAGGGGGTCCACCAGGAGTTGACGCTGACCAGCCAACGCAATATCACGGCGGGGAACAACAACAAACTGCTGGCGAAAATGATCGGCATCACCCCGGCCTGATTGATCCGCAGGGGCAGATACTGGCGTTGGCCGCCAAAGGAACGGCGTCCGCGGACGTGTTTGGCGGTTTGGGTGGGGATGCGGCGCTGGCCCTGGGTCATGTAGATCACGCCCGCGACGACGGCTATAAACAGGATAATCAGCACGGCCACGGTTTCGACGCCGATTTCCCCTTTCGACGCGCCCAAGCCGAAACCGGATTTTTTCAGCTGTATGTAGATTTCGTTGAAGGCATAAGGCATGCGGGAAAGAATGCCGGCCATGATCAACAAGCTGATGCCGTTGCCGATGCCGTATTCATCGATCTGCTCGCCAAGCCACATCAGAAAGACCGTGCCCGAGGTCATAATCATCACCAAAGTAAACTGCGCGAACAACGACAGGTGACCTAGATGGGTTGCATCGCCGCCGGTCAAATATTCGGGGTAAATAAAACGGCTGGCAAATCCACCCAAGTACATCCAACTCTGGATAATACAGAGAAAAACCGTGGCGTACCGCGTGTATTCGTTGATTTTTTTGCGGCCGCTCTCCCCTCTTTTTGCAATTTTTCCAAAGGCGGATAAACGCTTCCCAGCAACTGGAAGATAATCGATGCTGAAATATAGGGCATAATGCCCAGACCGAAGATCGTTACATTACTGAGCTGGCTGGCGCTGAAGGTGGCGATTTGGTTGATGAAATCGGCCATGCTGCCCTGGAATTTGACCATCTGCGCATAATCCATCAATGGCAGGGGGATTTGATATCCCACGCGATAGATGCCCAGCAGCAAGAGCGTCAAGAGGATCTTTTTGCGCAGTTCCGGGATCGTGAAAATGACACGAATTTTTTCCCACATTGCAGGACCCTACGGATAAAGGAACGAAGTTTAGGTTTCAGGGCTCGCCGTTCGCCGATCGGTGTCGATTTCGGCTCGAAACCCCGAAGCCCTTATGCTCGATATTGATTAGGTGGACGGCTTGACCTTCATTTTATTTCTGACGACGGGCGCTTTGCCGGGCAAGACGACGGCTTCGCCGCCGGCCTGCGCGATTTTTTCCAAGGCCGACTTGCTGAACTGGTGCGCGGCGATCTTGAGCTTTTTGGTGAGCGTCCCGTCGCCCAGCACTTTGAGCAGGTCATAACGGCCCTTGGCGAGACGTCTGGCCCGCAGCGCGGCGGCATTCACTTCTTCGCCGCCGTCGAAGTTCCGCTCCAGATCGCCAACGTTGATGACGGCCACTGTCGCGGCGAACCGATTGTTGAAACCGCGCTTTGGGATGCGGCGCATCATCGGCATCTGCCCGCCCTCGAAGCCGCGCTTCGACGAGGAGCCGGAACGCGAGCCTTGGCCTTTGCTGCCGCGACCGGCGGTCTTTCCGTGGCCGGAACCCGGCCCGCGGCCGATCCGCTTGCGGCGCTTGTTCGTTTGCACGTTACTATGGACTTCATGCAGGTTCATGTCAGCGAGACTCCTCGCAGGCGTTCGACTTCGCCCTTCGAGCGCAATTGCCCGAGCGCGTTCATCGTGGCTTTGACCAGATTGATCGGATTGGTGGAACCGTAACTTTTCGTGAGGATGTCGCGGATGCCGCAGGCTTCGCAAACGGCGCGGACCGCCGCGCCGGCAATCACGCCGGTGCCGGGACTGGCGGGCACTAAAACCACTTGCGCCGAGCCGAAACGGCCCTTCACGGCGTGCGGGATGGTGGTGTTTTCGAGATGCATGGGAACCATGTTCCGCGTCCCGTCCTTCACGGCTTTTTCCACGGAAGGGGGCACTTCGTTCGCCTTGCCGTAGCCCCAGCCGACCTTGCTTTGGCCGTCGCCGACGACCACCATCGCCGTGAAACTGAAACGCCGGCCGCCTTTTACCACCGCGGCGCAGCGCCGGATCTTGATCACTTTGTCGATTAGTTGACCTTGTTGGATTTCGGACATGGTTCTGTGGCCCGCAAAAAATGTTGTTGGCAATAAATACTTCTCGTGCGGCAGGGAGCCGACGGCAATGACACTACCTGGATCGTCGATCGCTTGATGAAACCGTCCCCTCGTCGTCGCCGTTGGCTCCAGGCTGAACGAAGGTGCGCTGTCGTTGCGTTATTCCCGTCCTTACAAGACCAGGCCGGCTTCGCGGGCGGCGTCGGCCAGGGCGGCGACGCGGCCGTGATACTTGTACTCCCGGCGGTCGAGGGCGACTTCCTTGATGCCTTTTTCGATCGCCCGCTGGGCGATCAGTTTGCCCACCGCCGCCGCGGCGTTCTTGTTCCCGCCGTACTTGATTTCGCCTTGCAGTTGGCTTTCGGCCGTACTTGCCGATACCAAGGTCTTCCCCGCTTCATCATCGATGATTTGGGCGTAAAAATTCTTGTGGCTGCGGAATAGGCACAACCGCGGCCGAGTCGAAACGCGCTTCAGCCGATTGCGAACGCGGAAGCCGCGGCGCTTGCGCTGAAGTCCAATTCGCTTTTGATGTTGCATGGCAGTATTTCTACGGTAGCGTGAGACAAGCGAAACGCCGTCCCACCATTTTTTCCCAACCGCGCCGGGTGGGACGCGCTTTGCTTGTCCCACCCTGCTTCGTATCCCTAATCCCCAATCCCTATCACTTCGCCATCGCCTTGCCTTGTTTGCGGCGGACGGGTTCGCCGAGAAAACGGATCCCCTTGCCCTTGTACGGCTCGGGTTTGCGCAAGGCGCGGACGCTCGCGCTGAAATGCCCGACCAACTGCTTGTCGATGCCCTGGATCACGATATGTTGTTGATCGGGCACGGAAACCTTGATCCCTTCGGGTATCGGCACCTGCAATTCGTTGGCGTAGCCGACGCGAAGTTGCAGCACTTTGCCGATTACCGCCGCAAGATAGCCCACGCCGATGATCTCCAGCCGCCGTTCGTACCCCTGGGTGACGCCGACGAGCATGTTTTGCAGCATCGCCCGAGTCGTCCCGTGCAAGGCGCGGCTCAGGGCCTCGTCGTCGTGCCGGGCGACCTTCAGCGATTGCGATTGTTCGTCGTTGGTTACCTCGACTTCCGGCCGATGCTCGAATTCGAGCTTGCCTTTGGGGCCTTCCACCGTAACCAGGCGGCCAGCAAGCTGGACCTTGACCCCCGTGGGAATGGGCAGCGGTTTTTTTCCGATCCGGGACATGGTGTTATGCCGTTATGATTCAGGATTTGAATGCGGGATGGGTTGGAAACCTGTCCCACTTTTTTACCAAATTTCGCAGAGCACTTCTCCGCCGAGTTTTCGTTGCCGCGCTTCGCGGTCGCTGACGACGCCGCGGCTGGTGCTGAGGATGAAAATCCCCAGTCCGCCGAGGACGGGTTTCAACTTTTCGTATCCGCAGTACACGCGGCGGCCGGGCTTGCTGACGCGGCGAATGCGACGGATCACCAGTTCTCCGTTCGGTCCGTATTTCAAATGGACGCGGAGCTGGCTCGCCGGCTGGGCCGCCATTTCCTCCCAATCCCAGATATAGCCCTCGCGCTTCAGGACTTCCGCCACTCCGCGCTTGAGCTTGGAGAGAGGAATGTCAACGTGAGGCCGCTCTACGCGCACCGCGTTGCGGATGCGGGTCAACATGTCGGCGATGGGGTCGGTCATCATGTGTATAGGGTCCCTTTACCAACTCGCCTTTCGAACACCGGGAATAACGCCTTGATCCGCCAACTTGCGGAAACAAATCCGACAAATGCCGAATTTCCGATAGACGGCGCGGGGCCGCCCGCACAACCGGCAGCGCCGCACTATCCGCGTGGAAAACTTGGGCTTGCGGTGCGCCATGGCGATTTTCGATTTACTGGCCATAAGGTTTTTCGACTGCTGAATTTCGCGGTTCGATTCGTTGTCGCGGTTCTGCCAGTGGAACAAGCGAAGCTCCGTTCCACCAATTTATCCGTAATGCAATTCTATCGCAAATCCGGCGGGGCTGCATTCGCACGCCCTGCTTGATCCGCGCGACTTTTTCGCCCCGTCTTTCATGACGCCGCCCGCAAGGGCACGCCGAAGAAACGCAGCAATTCCCGCGCTTCGCCGTCGCTTTCCGCCGTGGTGACCAGGGTGATGTTCATGCCTTGGTTGTAAGTGAACTTGTCGGGGTTGATTTCGGGGAACACCATCTGTTCGGTGAGGCCCAGGTTGTAATTGCCGCGGCCGTCGAACGCGTCGGGATCCAGACCGCGGAAGTCGCGGACGCGAGGCAGGACGATCGAAACCAACCGGTCCAAAAACTCGTACATCCGCCGCCCGCGAAGGGTCACTTTGCAGCCGATGGCCAGGTTCTCGCGGAGCTTGAAGTTCGAGATCGCTTTCCGGCTCAGGCAGACCAGCGGTTTCTGGCCGGTGATCTGCTTCATCACTTCGAGGGCCTCCTCCATGTATTTTTTCTCGCCGATGGCCTTCCCCACGCCCATGTTGACCACGATTTTGGCCAGCTTCGGCAAGGAATGGCGGTTGGTGCGGCCAAACTGTTTGGCCAGTTTGGGCAGAATCTCTTGCTCGTATCGTTCCAGCAGCCGCGGAACGGGCGCGGGAATCTCTTCCTTGGGCGCTTCGGCGGGTTTGGCTTTTTTGGCGGACATGGTCGCTCACTATGGGTTTTGCATAGCGGATAAATGGAGGACAGGCTTCCAACCTGTCACACCGACAGGAAACTGTCCGATATACACTTCGTCAGGTTGAAAACCTGTCCTACTTTTTCGCGTAGCGGGCCTTGGCGGGGGCGATTTGCCCGTTGCCGGCGCCGCATTTCTTGCAGTACCGCTCCTTGGCGCCGTCGCGCAAATAACGCGCACCCATCCGCACGGCGGCGCCGCACGCCTGGCAGACCAGCAATACGTTGGAGATCGCCAGCGGCATCTCTTTGGAAAGCTGGCCGCCGCGGGGATTGCGTTGGCTTTTGCGGAACGTGCTTATAGACGCGGTTCGCGCCTTCGACCACCAGCTTGTCGGCGTCCCGTTCGACGCGGAGGACCTTGCCCCGCGTGCCGCGGTCTTTGCCGGTGATGACTTCGACGATATCGTTGGTTTTAATCCACATCAGACCACCTCGGCGGCGAGACTCACGATTTTCATGAAATTGCGGTCGCGCAGTTCGCGTGCGACCGCGCCGAAAATGCGCGTCCCGCGGGGATTTTTTTCGTTGTCGATGATGACCGCGGCGTTGCCGTCGAAACGGACGTAACTGCCGTCGGCGCGGCGATTGGGGAAGCGGGTGCGAACGATCACGGCGCGGACCACGGAGCCCTTTTTCACGTCGCTGCCGGGAATGACGCTCCGCACGCTGCACACCACGATATCACCCAGACCGGCGGTTCGCCGCCGCGACCCGCCGAGGACCTTGAAACAATTCAATTCCTTGGCGCCGGTGTTGTCGGCCACGTCGAGCAGGGTTTGCATCTGGATCATGATTTTCGTCCATTCGTCGCAATAATAAAAATTCTACTTAACATGCTTTGCTTTGCCCGCCGCCGGACATGCTACGCGACCGGCTCCGTTTCTTCTTCCTGCTTCACGTGCTTCCGGCCCGCGGCGCGGAGGGCGGCCAAATCCACCAGTTTGCTCTTCTCGACGATCCGCACGAGCGTCCAACGCTTCATCCTCGACATCGGCCGCGATTCCTGGATCTCGACCGTGTCGCCGGCGTGCGATTCGTTGTTTTCGTCGTGAACGTAACATATCGTCTTGCGGCGGATGTACTTGCCGTATTGCGGGTCCTTGACCAGCCGAGGAATCTCCACCCGGCGGGTTTTCAAGCTCTTGTCGCTGATGACGATGCCGATTTCCTGTCGCTTGGCCATGTCTGGTTCCGGTAGGGTGGGACGAGTGAAGCGGCGTCCCACCATGCGTTTTTCGTGCGTTTCGCGGGACTGCGCTTCGCTTGTCCCGCCCTGCTGCCTTTGTTCCGCCCAGTTCCCGTTGCTCCGTTCCCGTTGTTCCGTTCCCGTTGCTCCGTCCTATATGTCTTATTTCCCCGACGGCATTTGTCCTGCCCGCGATCGTCTCTCGATCAATCGCTCGGTTTCGCCGCGGCATTCAGTTCGCGTTGCCGCTGGACGGTTTTGATGCGGGCGATCAACCGCCGCGACTTGAGCAGTTCGCTGGGCGCATCGAGGCGCTCGCGTCTGCGATTGCAGACGGAGCCGAAAAAGACCTTTCTCGGCGTCTTTCAACGTGAGCTGCAAATGCTCGTCGCTCATTTCGCGAAGTTCTTTGGCTTTATGCATGACTCGTCTCTCTACATCGTGCGGCGGCGGATGAAGCGGACTTTAACCGGCATCTTGTGGGCCAGGCGGGTGAAACACATCCGCGCGGCCTCTTCGGATATGCCGCCGATCTCGAACAACACCGTACCCGGTTTGACGACCGCGGCCCAATATTCCGGCTCGCCTTTTCCCTTGCCCATGCGGGTCTCGAAGGGAATGGAGGTGATCGGTTTATGGGGGAACATGCGGATATACAGCCGGCCCTCCGTGCGCAGGTATTGCTGCGCCGCGATGCGCCCGGCCTCGATGGTTTGCGCCGATACCCAGCCGCCTTGCACCGTTTGCAGGCCGAAGTCGCCGAAGACGACCCGGTTGCCGCGGGTGGCGTCACCTTTTATACGTCCTCTTTGGCTTTTTCGGTGCTTGACTCGTTTTGGCATCAACGCCATCGTTGTCGTCCTCGCTATACGTGCCTTGATTGATCCAAACTTGAACGCCGAGGTGACCTTGCGAGATCAACGCTTCGGCGAATCCGTAATCGATTTTCGCCTGCAGGGTGCTCAGCGGCATGGCCCCGGCGATTTGCTTTTCGCGGCGGGACATTTCGGCTCCGCCGAGCCGCCCGGCCAACTGGATTTTTATGCCCTTGGCGCCGGCTTCCATCGTCTGTTCGATCGCGCGTTTCATCGTCCGACGGAAACCCGAGCGTTTCTCCAATTGCTCGACGATGTCTTCCGCAACCAACTGCGCGACGATTTCCGGACGGTTGATCTCCTCGATCTTGAGGTTGATCCGCCGGCCCGTTTTTTCTTGAAGCTCTTTCTGCAACTCTTCGACGCGCTCTCCCTTCCGGCCGATCAAAATGCCGGGCCGGGCGGAAAATAACACGACTTTCACTTCGTCGCGGGTGCGCTCGATTTCGATCTTGGCAATCGCCGGATAAACGGGTTTGCCGAAATTGTCCTTTTTCTTCTTGATGTAGTTGCGTATTTTCTGATCCTCGACCAGAAGGTCGGCGAATTCCTGCTTCGAGGCGTACCAACGGCTCTTCCAGCCGCACATGATGCCCGTGCGAAATCCTACAGGATTGACTTTTTGACCCATACGAAAGTTCTCGCATTATAGGGCGGGTCGAACGCAACCAAAACCCGCCGATTTCCCTATTTATTCCAACTCCACGCGAATGTGCGACATGCGTTTTTTGATCACCGAAGCCATGCCGCGTGCGTGCGGACGCATCCGCTTCATGATCGGTCCTTGATCGACCCGGGCGTCCACGACGATCAAGTGGTGCAGGTTCGGAGCGCGCAAATCTTCGGCGTTTGCCAAGGCGCTTTTAAGCACCTTTTCGAGCATCCGTGCCCCGCGCTGCGGCTGATACTTGAGCAAATCCAAGGCCTCATCGGCAAGTTTGCCGCGAATCAAGTCGGCCAAGGGCCGCACCTTGCGGGCACTGATCCGCGCACCGCGATGTATTGCGTAATATCCCATAATACTCTTCAGGTTGCAGGATAGTTTTCCGCCTCTCCTCCGAATGAACTGGAAATCTTTCCGCCTTCGATAGGTTGGAAAACTGTCCTAATGCGCTTCTCAGGCTCGAAACCCGCGTTACGCCTCGACTCCTTTTTTCGACTTGCCGCCGTGGCCGCGGAACGTCCGCGTCGGCGCAAACTCACCGAGCCGGTGTCCCACCATCTCTTCCGTCACGAACACCTTGATATGGGCCTTGCCGTTGTGGACCATGAAGGTGTGCCCGACGAACTCGGGGATGATGGTGCATGCCCGAGCCCACGTTTTAATCGGCTCTTTCGTTCCCTGGTTGTTCTGCTTCTCCACTTTAAGGAAAAGCTTCGGGAAAATAAACGGGCCTTTTTTCAGTGATCTACCCATGCTGATCCACTTTCACTTGCGTCGTTAGGGTTCGCGGTTCAAGGCTGAGGGCTCGGGAAGCGAACGTCACGAACACTTTTCCCAAACCCCGAACCCTAATAACTTATCTCAATTTCAATTGCCCGTAGCGCCGCGACCGCCGGCGGCGGACAATCGCCTTGTTCGATGCCTTGCCTCGCTTGCGGGTCGTGCCGCCCTTGGCCAGTTGTCCCCACGGGCTGACCGGATGGCGGCCGCCCTTCGTGCGCCCTTCGCCCCCGCCGTGCGGATGGTCGATGGGATTCATCGCCGTGCCGCGGCACGTGGGGCCGGCGGCCCAGCCAACGCTTGCGGCCGGCCTTGCCCAGGACAATGGCCATGTGCTCCGAATTGCTGACCACGCCGATGGTGGCGCGGCAAGCCGCGGGAATGCGGCGAATTTCGCCCGAGGGAAGATTGATTTGCGCCCAATCGGCGTCCCGCGCGGCGAGTGTCGCTTTATTGCCCGCCGAACGGCACAATGCGCCGCCGCGGCCGGGCTGCATTTCGATGTTATGAATGTCCAATCCGAGCGGGATGTGCGTCAAGGGGAGGCAGTTTCCCACCGCGGCCGCCGCGTCCCGCCCGCTCATCAACTTGTCGCCCGCCTTCAAGCCTTCGGGCGCGAGGATGTAACGCTTTTCCCCGTCCGCATAGTGCAGCAACGCAATCCGAGCGCTCCGGTTGGGATCGTATTGGATCGAATGGACGGTGGCGGGAATGCCGTCCTTGTCGCGACGGAAATCGATCAGCCGATACTGACGCTTGTGGCCGCCGCCGCGATGCCGGGTGGTGATCACGCCCTGGTTATTGCGGCCGCCTTTTTTTCGCATCCGGACCTGCAGTCTTTTCACCGGCTTGGCGCCGGGCGTGAGTTCGGCGAAGTCGCTCACCGTCGCTCCGCGGCGTCCCGGCGTGGTCGGATTGTATCGTCGAATTCCCATGGTTCGTGCTCGATTCGATTTTATTGTGCGGGCAAAACGCCTGCATCACAAAATTTGTCGCCTCGTTTTCTAAAACGTTTCTCGTTACCGCCCCGATTGCCTTAGAAGAAATTGATGCGGTGTTCGGGGTCGAGGGTCACGATCGCCTTTTTCCACGTATTCGTGCTGCCTTGTTTGGCTTTGTATCGCCGCGTTTTCCCCTTGCGATTGAGCGTGTTCACGCTCACCACCTTCACGTCGAACATCGCTTCCACCGCGCGGCGGACGTCGTCCTTGCCCGCCAGCGAATTGACCTCGAACGCGTAGGCGTTGTTGCGGTTCGCCTTGTGCAGCCCTTTCTCCGTCACCAAGGGACGAAGAAGTATCTGATGCGGCTCCAGGACGTTTTTCGTTTTCGTCAGGTCTCGTGCCATTTCCGGACTCCAGGTCGCCTCGATCACTCGCTGCCATGCCCGTGCTTGCCGTCGGCATGGCGTCCTACGATCATACTATTCTCGGGAAACTTGTTTCGCGGCCGCTTTCGCCCGAAACGCATCCAGCGCGGCAGTGGTCATTACCAACTTTTGCGGATGAAGCACGCTCAAGGCGTTCAAATCCATTACCGGCGAAACCGACACGTTCGCCAGGTTGCGGATGCTCTTGTACACGTTCGGCTCGTATTTCTCGACGGCCACCAACACCCGGCCGTCGGCGACCTTCAAATTCTTCAGGACCGCCGCGGCTTCCTTCGTCTTGGGTTGGTCGAAGGCAAGTTTGTCGATCAGCACCACCTCGTTGTCCATGATCCGCGACGCAACCGCCATCCGCGTGGCAAGCTTGACCGCCTTCTTCGTGAGCCGATACGACCAATCGCGGGGCCGCCGCGGATGGATGTCGCCGCCACCGCGGCGGATGCCGCTGGTGCGCGAACCGGCCCGGGCGTTGCCGGTCCCTTTTTGCCGGTACATTTTCTTGGTGGTGCCGGCGACTTCGGAACGGCCCTTGGTCTTGACCGTGCCCAAACGCCGGTTCGCCTGATACATCACCACCGCGTCGTGCAGCAACTGCTTGCTGATCCGCGGAGCCAGTTCGGCCGGATCGATCTCGTACTTGCCGACCTCGATTCCCAAGCGATCGTAAACAGGCAAACTGACCATGACTAATACCCAGTTTCGGTTTTTTGTTCACAATTCCCTGCAACCAACCCCCGACTCCCAATCCCTACAGTTTGTTCGTGCTGCGAATCACGACGTATCCGCCGTTCGGACCGGGGACGGCGCCATGCACGAGCAGGAGGTTGTTCTCGACATCGACGCGCGCTACCTTGAGGTTCCGAATGGTGCAGCGTTCGTGGCCGTAATGGCCGGCCATTTTTCGGCCTTTATCGACGTGGCCGGGGTCCGTGTTCCGCCCGATGGATCCGCAATGGCGGTGAACTTTCTTTACGCCGTGCGACGCCCGCTGGCCGGCAAAATTGTGGCGCTTCATCACGCCCGTGTATCCGCGGCCCTTGGTAATGCCGACGACATCGACGGCTTTGACTTCGGCGAAGATATCGACCTTGACTTGCTGGCCGACTTCCAGCCCTTCGGAATTGACGCGAAACTCGCGGATGAAACTCTGCGGTTCGCAATTGGGCTTGGGTGTAGCTTCCACGCCCGCGGCGGCGCGGCGTTTTTGACGTTTGCTGTCCAGCTTGGCGACATGCCCCCGAGAGCTGCGAATGGCAAGACGGCGCGGCTTATCCAAATAACCCAGTTGCACGGCTTCATAACCGTCCCGTGCCTCGGTTTTGATTTGGAGGACATGGCACGGCCCCGCCTGAAGGACGGTCACCGGAACGGCTTGGCCGGTCTGGTCGAATATCTGTGTCATCCCGACCTTGCGGCCGAGTAATCCTGTAGCCATCGTTCTTGCCTTTGCTGCTCGCCTGATGGGACCGCCGGGATGAATCCGGCATTACCCGTCACGCTTCCAGTACATATATTTTGGTCTTAAGCCTTTGAAACTGGGTCTTAGCGGACCTAAAAACCTCACCCTTGACGAAACCACGGGACATGACTTCGCCACGTTTTGCCGCCAAAGGTCGCGGCTTTGTATTTATTTATGGCGGCTGGTGGCTTTGATTTTAATGTCCACGCCTGCCGGCAAACTCAGCTTGTTGAGCGCTTCAATGGTTTTCGCCGTTGCCTGCATGATATCGATCAGCCGCTTGTGGGTGCGGATTTCGAATTGCTGGCGGGCCTTCTTGTCGATGTGCGGGCTCGACAAAACGGTGTAGCGTTCGATGCGCGTCGGCAAAGGAATCGGTCCGTGGACCACTGAACTCGTGCGCTTGGCCGTATCCACGATCTCCATCGCACATTGATCCAAGATCGTGTGATCGTAGGCTTCCATCCGGATGCGAATGATTTCGTTGCTTTGCCCGGCCACGGACGTCCTCCGGTTAAGTTGTCACTGCCCGATGGTGTTTGTGGCACAATCTTCCCACGCAAGTCGCGGTCGCGGTTTTCCACCGCGGACGGGAGATTGCCGCCATCCGTCATCTGGAATGTTGGTTCCGATTCCCAATTGCCAAATAAACTATCGCCTTCAAGGCGGAAACCTCAGATCATACATTTTTCGACCGAAGGCGTCAACAGGCCGCAATCGAATTTTTACGGAATTTTTTTTGCCCAAAGCAATATTATTAGAACCCTGCATTTTAATCAAATTCCCTAAGTTAGCAAGTGCTGCCCGTTTTTTTCTCGAATTTTGCACGAAATCTTCGCACAACCGCCACTATTTATTATGCCCAAAGAATTTAATTTAGTTGGATACTCAGGGGGGGTAAAAAGAATTTTCCAAAATTGTTCCCGATTTTGACGGCCCCGATCTTTGCAACAGGCCACAAAAATGGGACTGCCCCCTTGGCATCGCGGCAAGCATGGGCATGACGCCGATCATCCCACTAAAATAACGTAAACGGAGAAACATCATGCGGCTTACCTTAAGAAACATGCTGGCGTATCTCGATGGAATTCTGGAGCCGCAAGACGCCCAGGATTTATCGAAAAAAATCGAGGAAAGCAAATTCGCCTCCGACTTGATGCACCGCATCCGAGATTTAATGCGCCGCTTGCGCTTGGCCGCGCCGAGCGTTTCCGAACGCGGGCCGGGCCTCGATCCCAATACGGTCGCGGAATATCTCGACAACACCCTCCCCGCCGACAGGGTGACCGATTTCGAAAAGGTCTGTCTCGAGTCGAACACGGCGATGGCCGACATTCATCTCGCCGAGGTCGCCGCCTGCCACCAAATATTAACCCTGGTCTTGGGCGAACCGGCGGAGATCGACCCCGCTTCGCGGGATCGGATTTATCAACTTCCTTCCCAGGCAAACCAGGAAGCGCCGCAAGCGAGATCCGCGCATCTTCCGCCGCCGATTCCGGCGCATCCCTCCCCGCAGTCGTTTGCCACGCAGGATTTATTACAATACAAGCCGCGTTCCAAGCCCACGGTCCCCGAGTATCTCCGCGATCCGCGGAAAAAACGCCCTTGGTTCGCCATCGCGGCGGGAACGCTGGCGGTGATATTCTTGTTTCTGCTCGTATTGAATGTCGCGCGGCCGTTCGATCGCGGCTCGGCTATGGGAAAGCTCCTGGCCCGCTGGGGTTGGGTCACTCCGAAAACGGAAGTCGCCAAAGTGGAAAACGAGGCGAAACAGGACACTAAAACCGCCGTGAAAGAAGAAGAGAGCAAAACATCCGCCGACGAGACGAATGCCACACCGGCGAACAACACTCGGGATAATGCCAAAACCGCGGCCACCGGTGGACTTCCAAGCGAGAAAAACGGAGACCTTCCCGGAAACAAAGCCGCAAACGTTCCCGACAGTGGCAATCCCGCCCTTCCACCCCCGCTAAACCAACCGCCAGGCACACAGCCGGGTGGGGTAGAAAAAACCGGCACACCGGAGGCGGCGAAAAACGTTCCACAGCCGCCTGCACCGGGAGGGGAAATACAGGAAACGCAACCTGCCTTTCCCAGCGCCGTCACGCAGGGAGAAAATTCTGCTCCCGCCAGCCAAAATCCCGTTTCGCCCCTGCAGCCCCGCCCCAATCCCGCCGATCTGGCGACTAATTTGCAAGTCCCTCCCAAACCAATCGAGATTCCCGCCCTTCAGCAAAAACCAATGGGGCGATTCACGTCGATCGACCAGATTCTCCTGCGATCCAGCGGCGATTCCGGCATTTGGCAGCGCGCCAAGGGAGATTCGATCCTCTTTCCCCAACAACATTTGCTCGCCTTGCCGACCTACCGGCCCGCCGTCACGCTCGCTTCCGGTCTGATTTTGCAGATGCTCGGCGGCACGGAAGCGACGCTCTTGCCCGGCGATCAGCAACTGCCCTCGGGGATCAAGATTCGGTACGGCCGCGTGGTGATCAATTCGGTGGCGAATCCCGGGATTCGTCTGCGGCTCACCATCGGCGAGCAGACCGGAATTCTGACGTTTCTCGATGCTGATACCAACGTGGGGATCGAAGTCCGGCGAATTCACGCGCCAGGCTCGAATCCCGAAGACGAAGGGGCGCGGCTCATGACCGAGGTTTTCGTCACCAAGGATCGGGCGGGGTGGGATGACGGTTCGGGAAAACCGATGGAGATCGCCGCTCCCGCCAAAATCCTGCTCCTGCCGCAACTCCCGCCGGTTACCGATCGCCCCCGCGAGTTCCCCAAGTGGATCTCGAGCGCGGAGGCGATTCAGGGAATCGATCATCGGGCGTCGCAAGTCATGCTCCAGTCCTTCCCTCCCGACACGCCCGCCCAACAGAAGCTCTTGGAATTGGCCGATGTGCAAACTCGTCTCATCGAGGTGCGACGGCTGGCCGTACGCTGCTTGGGATATATCGGCTATTTCGAACCCATGGTCTCGGCGCTCAACGATCCCGCCTACAAAGGTGAGTGGGCGGATTATTATGTCGAATGGCTCCGCGATGCCGTGAAACGCGATGCAAAGACGGCCGCCGCCGTTCGCGAGTCGCTCGAGAAGAATTACAGCCCCCAAGCCGCCAATCTCTATCGGATGCTATGGGGTTACACGGACAAAGATCTGATCGCCGGCGAAGATGCCAAACTGGTGAACAACCTCGACGACGACAATCTGGCCGTCAGGGTGCTCGCCATCTGCGACCTGAAACTCATCACCGAAAAGGATCTGGGTTTCAACCCGGTGGGCACTTTGCCCCAACGTGCCCGAATCGTGCGGCTCTGGGAACAACGGCTGGAAAGCAAGGAAATTCGCAACAAACAGGGCGAGAAGAAAAACGGCATTGCAATTCCCGAGCCGCCCTTGCCCCCTCCTGCGGATGGGGGAGTCCAATTCTAAGCTATTCCACCAGTTGCCCTATTTATAATTAATGTTAGCTATGGCAGTGTCGGGAGTGGGGAATTCAAAAAAATAATCTCGGATTCCTTTTTCCCCATTTCCCCCTTTTCCTCTTTCCCCTTTTGGGATTGGCCGCCCGTTGTTTAGATGGGTTTCGCTTTCTATAATGCCAATTGCAGGGAAGGAATGTCTATCCTCCTGATTGGCAGTGAGTACATAAATCATCATCGGCGCGAGACACTACGCGAGAACCTCAAAACTGACGGAGATGAACATGAGCGATATCAGTTTGGAGCAAGCCCAGGCGGCGGGGGCGGCAGCGATGGCAAAGGCGAAGGAAATCGGCGCGAAAATGAACATCGCGGTCGTCGATGCCGGGGCGAACTTGAAAGCCTTCGCGCGAATGGACGGCGCTTGGCTCGGTTCGATCGATATATCCCTCAAGAAGGCCAAAACAGCGCGGTTCTTCGACATGCCCACCGGCGAGATCGGCAAACTCTCCCAGCCGGGCGGCTCCCTGTACAATATCGAACATTCCAACGGCGGCTTGATTACCTTCCCCGGCGGTGTGCCGATTGCCGTCCAAGGAGTCGTCATCGGCGCCATCGGCGTCTCCGGAAGCACCGTCGAGAACGATCACCTCGTGGCCTCCGCCGGCGCCGCGGCCGTGAAGTGAAACATTTCGGTTATTAATCCGTTTGCCCTTATACAACTCGGAATATTTGATTCGAGGCATCCCCATGCATTCTCCAAAAATCAAACGCGCGATCATCAGCGTCAGCGACAAAATGGGGCTGGCCGGGTTCGCCCGCGGGCTTTCCACCGCCGGCGTGGAAATTTTCAGCACCGGCGGCACCCGCAAGCATTTGGAAAGCGAGGGAATTCCCGTCCGCGACATCTCCGAATACACCGGCTTTCCCGAAATGATGGACGGCCGGCTGAAAACGCTGCACCCCAAAGTGCATGGCGGAATCCTCTGCCGCCACGACAATCCCGAGGATATGAAATCGCTCGCCGAACACGCCATTCTCACCTTCGAACTGGTCGTGGTGAATCTCTATCCCTTCGAAGCCACCGTCGCCAAGAAGGGCGTGACCTTCGAGGAGGCCATCGAGCAGATCGACATCGGCGGGCCGACGATGGTCCGCGCCGCGGCAAAAAACCATGCCTTCACCACCGTGGCCACCGACTCGACGCAGTATCCGGAGATTCTCGAACAGATCGTCGCGCACGGCGGCACGTCGGCCGAATTTCGCCGCCGCCTCGCCGCCGAAGCCTTCGCCCACACGGCAAGCTACGACCGGCTGATCGCCGACTATTTCGCGGGCGAGACGGCCGAAGGGCCCTTCCCGGCCACGATCCGCATGAACCTGAATCTGAAATCCGTGCTCCGGTACGGCGAAAATCCCCACCAGCAAGCGGCGCTTTACAGCCGGCCCGACTGCCCCGGCGCAAACGTCGTCGCCGCGAAACAACTGCACGGCAAGGAACTTTCCTTCAATAATTTGCTCGACTTGAACAGCGCGCTGAAGATCGTCCGCACCATGCCCGACCCGGCTGCCGTGGTCATCAAGCATAACAATCCGTGCGGGGCGGCAATGAACGATTCCCTCGCGACCGCTCTGGCACGGGCGTTGGAAGGCGACCTGCTGAGCGCGTTCGGCTCGGTGCTCGGAATGAATCGACCCATGGATGCCGCGGCTGCGCACGTGCTCTGCGCCGGGGTTGTTCATCGAGGCCATCGTCGCCCCCGACTTCCTCCCCGAGGCCCTCAAACTTTTGGAGACCGTGCCCAAGTGGAAAGCCAACGTGCGGCTGCTGAAGGTCGGCGAACTGGGGCCGGCCGCGCCGCATTGGACTTTCCGCTGCATCGACGGCGGCGCGCTGATGCAAGAAGCCGACGTCTCGCCCGACCCCGAAGAGCTTTGGCAGGTGGTCACCGAGGTCAAACCGACCGAAAAGCAAATGGCCGATTCTGCGCTTCGCCTGGGACATCGTGCGGGACGTGAAATCGAACGCCATCGTGCTCTGCAAAGAACGGATGCTCCTCGGGACGGGCGCGGGCCAGATGAGCCGCGTCGATTCGGTCGAAATCGCCATCGAAAAGGCCGGTAAGCGCGCCGCCGGCTCGGTCCTCGGCTCCGACGCCTTCTTCCCCTTCCCCGACTCGATCGAAAAAGCCGCCGCCGCCGGCGTGGCCGCCATCATCCAGCCCGGCGGCTCGAAAAAAGACGATGAGGTCATCGCCGAATGCAACCGCCGCGCAATCCCCATGATCTTCACCGAACGAAGACACTTTCTGCACTAAACGACAGTATCTTTGACGTTTCGCAAGGGCCGCGCACAACGTCGATGATGTCCATTTTTGCGGCCCGTTTGCTTGTTTGTGGAGGATCTGAAGATGCGCGTTAGCCGATTTTGCGGTCGGGGCTTCCTCACCATCATCGCGGCCGTGACGGCAGCCCTGCTGTTGTCGGGCGCGGTCCACGGCGAAAGCCCGGCCCCCGCAAGCAAGAAACCCAATGTCCTGTTCGTGTTTGCCGATCAGTTCCGGGCGGATGTCATCAACGCGTACGGCGGAAAGGTGATTTCTACGCCCCACCTCGATCGATTGGCCGAAGAAGGCATTACCTTCGACTCCGCCTTGTCAACATGTCCGCTCTGCACGCCGTTCCGCGGCATGCTCATGACCGGCAAGTATCCGACCCATTCCGGACTGCTGGCGAATTTTTTCGAGGCCAGCCCGAAGCAGAATCCGCACTGCCTGGCCGACGTATTCGACGCGGCGGGATATGACACCGCGTTCATCGGCAAATGGCATCTGGCCGCCAGCAACCTGAAATATGTCGATAAGCACAAGCCGCGGGACTCCAACGTGCTGAAGGGACGGGCGTCCCAGTTCGTGCCGCCCGGCCCGGCGCGGTTGGGATTTCAATACTGGGCGGGCTTCAACTTCCACGCCGCCTTTAACCACTTCTGGTATTTCACAGACACTCCGCAGCCGATCACCTCGGCGAAGTATGAAACCGAGACGGAAACGGATCTGGCCATTGATTACATGCGGAAGCACGCGAATGCGGACAAGCCATTCTTCGTGGTCATGGCCCCCCACCCTCCGCATCCCCCCTTTGCGCCGCAGGCATGTCCGGCCGGATACCTGGAGAAAATCCCGCAGGAAATCCCCCGCTCGCCCAATGTCCCGCCGGACAACCCGCGCCCCCTCGCCGAGTTGCGCTGCTATTTCGCCATGGCCAAAAACACGGACGATTGCGTCGGGCGGTTAATGAAGTTCCTCGACGAGTCGGGCCTTTCCGAAAACACCATCGTGCTTTTCACCTCCGATCATGGCGAAATGCACGGCAGCCACGGCCTGATCAACAAAATGGTTCCCTATGCGGAGGCGGTCAACTTGCCGCTGATCATCCGCTGGAAAGACAAGATCCCCGCCGGCAAACGAACGGCAGTCCTGCAAACCCCGATGGACCATCTCCCTACCTTGTGCGGCCTTGCCGGAGTACCGCTTGGAAACGACGTGCGGCGCAGCTTGGACGGCATCGACCTCAGCCCCGTCATCCTTGGAAAAGGCGACGTCGATCGCCAGCAGGTGCTGATGGCCAACTACACCTCGCAATGGGATTCGCTGCAAACCGGCAAGCCCTGGCCGGAGTGGCGGGCTGTCCACACGGAGCGGTACACGTACGTCAAGTGGCTGAGCGGGAAAGAGGAACTCTACGACAACAAGCATGATCCCTACCAGATGGTCAATCTGGCGGCCGACAAGGCATCGGCCGGCATCCTCGATCGGCTCCGCGGCTCCCTGAAGACCTTGCTGGCCCGGGCGAATGACGATTTCCGACCCGGCAATGACTATGGCGACTGGTTCGATAACGAACGCAATCTGATTAAGACGGGCCTTGGTCCGGTGCCGAAGTAACTTCGCCGAATGTCAAAGCGCCACAGGAATCGAACCTGTAACCTTCGGCTCCGGAGACCGCAGGCGGGTTTCTCTAAAGCTTTATCTGGGAAAGAGTTACGGCGACGAGAATAATTCGCGGTGCTTCCAGTGGTGCTCAGACTGTTTTCCCTTTATGGCCGCATTCGGCCGCGAACTGTCGCGATTGGCCTTTTGATCGTCATGGGTAACCGAGGGGCTTATAGCGGGCAACTTCGAAGTAGTTTGGTTATTCAATTTTTCCACGATCTCTTGGAAATACGGCTCGGCATAGGTCAGGAAGCGTTTGATGCCGGAACAGAGGTAGTTGAGGCCGGGCTGGCCGTCGGGGGTGCGGAGGAGTCGGTTCTTGGGGCATTCGCCATTGCAGACGTACAGGTATCGGCATTGTTTGCAATAGTCGGGCAAGCCAGTGTGTTTCTTGCAGCCGAAGGCTTGCTGCTTTTCGGAATAGACCATGTCAACGAGCCGAGCGCCTTCGTCGCGGAGGTTGCCGAGCTTGTATTCCGGGTACACGAAGCGGTCGCAGGAATAGACGCTGCCGTCGCGCTCGATCGTCACCAGCGATCGCCCGCAAACGCCGGCCAGGGTGCAGATCTGGGCGGGATCTCCCATCCACTGGCCCACCAGCGACTCGAACCAGTTGACCACCACCTTTCCCAGATCGTTCTTCAGCCACAGATAAAAGGTCTGGCAAAGGAACTCGCCCCAGTCGTCGGGATCGACCGACCAGTCGGTGACGACGGACGCCGGATGGCCGGGCCTGGCGGCTTCGGTGCCTAGGATAGGCATTTGATCCACCGGAGCATGCCAGGGGCGGCAGTGCGAAAATCCTTTGGTTCCACACAAGGGAGCCACTGGAGACGCGTGCAGCCCAGGTCCTCGGTCAGGAAGCGGTACACTTCTTCCGGATGCTTGGCGTTCACTGCATTGATCACCGTCAAGGGATTGAAGGGGACGTCATGCTTTTGCAGCAAGCGGGCCGCACGATAGACCCGATCAAAGGTCGGTTCACCGTTTTTGCCTTTTCGAAAGACGTTGTGCAAGTGTTTTGGGCCGTCGATGCTCAGGCCGACAAAGAAATCGTTCTCTTTGAAGAACTCGCACCAGGAATCGTCCAGCAGTGTGCCATTGGTCTGGAATTCGTTCTTGATGCATTTGCCGTCCGCGTATCGTTGCTGGAGCGAGACGGCCTTGCGATAATAATCGACGCCCAAAAGCGCCGGTTCGCCGCCATGCCAGTTGAAAGTTACTGAATCCACGTCCTGGTCGGCGATATATTCGCGGATGAACTTTTCAAGTAGCCCGTCCTCCATCTGGCCGCCGTTTGCTTGGTGAGGCAGGATGTCTTCCTTTTCCCGGTAGTAGCAATAGGTGCAGCCGAGATTACACCGTGATCCTATGTGCTTGGTCACAATGTGGAACGAGTGAGGAACGATTTTTTCTTGGATAGATTGAGCGGTCATGTGAACGGATGATTTCTTCGGCATCAGTCGGTGACGGACTCTTCTAAGGCTATAATCGGTTATTGTCGTATTTAACTGTCAACCGATTTCTTTTTCTTCGAATCCACAATGGGTTCCAATTGCCCATAAACGATGCGGAATTCAACCTCGTCCGAAATGAGGCAGCCACAAAAATGTCATTTTTTCACTCGTTTGCGTTCCCGTATAGCGGGATTCGATTCTTCGTCTCGTGGGTTGTCGCAAGTCGTTGGACCAGCACACCGCCCAGCGCAAACACGGCGCAAACACGGCGCAAACACGGCGCAAGGATTTGAACCTTGAATGAGGGAACCAAAATCCCTTGTGTTACCGTTACACCACCGGGTAACGGCAAGGCCGGGCACGATCTCACGATGCTTGGCTTACGCTTGCGTCAGCGGCAACGGAGCCACGCGGCGATTTGCTCAGTTCGCATGGCGTACTCATTTGCCCTCTTCCGCAGAAGAGACAACAATTGAGATACGATGGGTCGCAAACACTTCTCGCATTGTGGCTAGGCGAGTCTCAGAAACTTCACAAGTAAAAAACAGAGTGATACATATTCGACGTAATTTTGGATCAGTAGCAGCGAGACGCCGAAGAGCATCGTCAGTGAGTGGATGGTCAAAACGAATCATGTATTCACGACCAATTGGCCATCCGCCGATGGAATAAACATGGCCATCAAGTTCGCTCGACACCGCACCTACACTGCTACAAACGCGCTCAAAGTATATATATTTAGTTCGATTCCCCAGTCCCAGAAAAGAATCAATGTTCATGGGAAAATAACCTTTGCCTAGGCAAAGGTTATTTTCGCAAGCGAAGACGGGCATCACGGGGGGCATTTGGATGTGCATCCCGACGATTACAGGCTGCTCTTGCCGTTGGGCGACGCTGAAGAACGCCTTCGGTGCGCACCGTCTTTATACCGCGCTCTGAAGGCCGGTTCAATGGCGCCGAGAAAAATCGCGCTACGCATCACCGAGCGGCGGTGAACGGGCCTAACCCGTTTCGCGTTTCGCGG
This sequence comes from Pirellulales bacterium, assembly GCA_963713065.1. Taxonomy (GTDB): domain Bacteria; phylum Planctomycetota; class Planctomycetia; order Pirellulales; family Thermoguttaceae; genus JADLEL01. The sequence goes on from CAVQKP010000008.1 coordinate 67,329, forward strand.
GCGGGTGCCGCTGCGGCGCGTATTGCAGCGGCAATTTCACATTCCCCAAGAGGAATCCCACGGTCGGGGCCAGCCGCTGGACCGGATGCCGCATGGCCGCGCTACGCAGATCCGCCGCGGTCACGTGCAAATAAATCTGCGTGCTGGAAATCTGCCGATGGCCCAGCAGGTCGCGGATCGTCACCAGATTGACGCCCGCTTTCACCAGGTGCGTGGCGAAGGTGTGCCGCAAGGTGTGCGGCGAAACGTTCTTCGGAATGCGGGCCTGGCGGGAATATTTTCGCACCCGCTCGTAGATCGCGCCGCGGGACATTGCCTTCCCTTTACGACTGCGAAAAAAAGCGGTTCGCGGCGGCACTTCACCGCGCGCTTGCCGGTAGGTTGCCAACCCTTCGATCACTTTGGGATTCAACGGAATCGCCCGTTCATGGCCCCCTTTTCCCGTGACGCGGATCGAGCCCTCGATCAAGTCAACGTCTTTTTCTTTCAGCGTCGCGCATTCCGATGCGCGAATGCCGGTGCCATATAATAAGGCCAAAATCGCACGGTCCCGCAACCCCAAAACGATGTCGATCGGCGGGCCGTTCAAAAGCCTTTGGACTTCTTCTTCCCCGAGCACCGTGGGCAGCTTCCGCGGCTTCGACTTGATCTTCGGCATGTGCGCCAGCGGATTGGCCTGAGGCATAAGATGCCCCATCGCCACCATCGCGGCATAAAACGATTTCAGAATCGTCAGTTGCCGCTGAACGGCGGAATCGCCGTTGCGGCGTTCCTGCCGCAAATACTGCAGATACATCAAGGCATGGGGGGCCGTCACTTCATAAGGGGCGACGTCCCCCTGCCGCAGGCGAAGGTACATGCGGAACTGCCGCAAGGTCTTTTCATAGGCGGCGATCGTGTTCGTGCGCAGGCCCCGCGCCGCACAATGGGTCTGCGTGTATAAACAAATCCAGTATTCCCAAGTCATGGCTTTTCGCTCCCGGGAAGGTTTAAGCGATTAACGGCACGCCGCGGCCGATCCTTCAGCACGTGCAGGTAAACGCCCGTCTCCGCCGGGCTCCGGTGCCCCATCAGTCGCGCAATCACCGCCAAATCCACGCCACAATCCATCAAGTGGGTCGCGTAAGAATGGCGCAGCGTCTTGGGCGTAATCTCCGGCGACAGGCCGGCGCGTTCCGCAGCACAACGAACAATGCCGCAAATATCTTTCGCCCTTAACGGCCGGCCTTTGGCCGCGGTTCGCAAGAGTGGACCGCGCTTGCCCCCGCGCTCTTGCAGATAAGCCAGGAGTTCGGTATAAACCATCTCCGGCAAAGGCACGACGCGTTGCCGATCTCCCTTGCCTGCCCGCACGAGCAGCTCCTTGCGTGGTACATTGAGGTCTTGGACCCGTAAATCGCCGAGTTCCTGGGTGCGCAAACCGCAGCCATACAGGAGTAAAACCACCATCCGGTCGCGGCGTTCCAGGGGCGTTGCAGAAAGACAGGCCTTCACCAACTGTGCCGCTCCCTCGATGCTGAGTGATTCCGGTTCCCGGCGCGTGCCGTCATCCTTCAGGTGAAAGCGGTCCAAGACATTGCGATCCGCGCGGCCGCTGCGCCAGGCATAATCCAGAAATCCGCGCAAGTGGCTGAGGTTCTTATTGAGGCTGTTCCCGCCACGGCCGGCGTCCCGCTCGCGTTCGACCCAGCGCAGAAAATCCAACAATTCCAACTTCCATAAGGGACGATCGGGAACCAAGGCTCGCATCGCCTCGCCTACCCGATGCAGCGTGCAGCGCACGTCGCGCACCGTTCCCGCCGCCTTTCGCGCCACATTGGCCAAGTAATCCAGGTAGCCTTCCATCAGCGGATCCAAGGAAGGTTGCCGGTTTTTCTCCTTGCTCATCGCGTGCCTCCGGAAGATAAGATGTTGTTGATCGGATGGAATCTGACGGCCGCATGCAATTGCGGATCAGCCACATGGAGATAGCGCATCGTGGTGCCGATCGCTTGATGCCCCAAGAAACTCTGGACTTCCGGCAGGCGAACGCCCGCCTCCAATAGGTCGGAAGCGCACGTGTGACGGAATTGATGCAAGGTAATCGAGGATTCCGCGTTGCCATCGGTGAGGTTCTGGATGCCGCGGCTAATGGCTGCTGCCGAGAGCCGGCTGCCATAACGATTGACGAACAACGCCGGTTCGTCCGCCAGGCCCAAAGCCTCCAGATGGTTCTGCCGTTTCGGCAAATACGCCTCCAGGCATTGGTAGCTCAGAGGCGGCACGGGAATGTGACGCTCCCGGCCCGTTTTGCGGCCATCGATCAACAACACGCCTTCCTCACGCTGCCAATCGGAAAGGTTCAGGCGAAAGATCTCGCCGCGACGCGCCCCCGTGCCGTAAAACACCGCCAGCAGCGTGATCCACAAGCCGCGATAAAAGCCGTAGCGATGATGGGCCGCCTGCTCCCACAACGCCTGCATCGCTTCACCGCTGATCCGCTTCGGCATCCGCGAGCGAGAATCGATCTTCGGTCCATGCATCCAACGGAGCGGATTGTTCCGCCAAACGTTCTCGCGCACGAGAAACTCGCCCATGCCGCGCAACTTGCTCATCGCCGCATAGACCGTCGCCTTCGAACGAAAAGCGCCCCGCCCCTTCAAGTACGCCACTACCGAATCGGCATCGACTTCTGCCAGTTCGGGACGGGGGCGTTGGTTCTTCAGCCATGTGCCCCAGCGATCCAGTTCTCGCCGCGCTCCCTTGATCGTTTCTTCCGCCCTCCCTGCTGCCGTGTACTCCTCCATGTAAAGATCGACTAATCGATCCCATCGTTTCATTAGGCACCTCTTGCTTTGTTTCACTAAGTTCTCCTGATTGTTCATCCTTTCAGAGAGAAGAGCTTTCTTCCTCTGAAAAGCCAACTTGCATCAAGAGCTATGTACCTAATCTTGTCAAGCACACATCAACAAACAATATGACGCCCAATATGACGTTCTCTGGGCAGCAGAAATGCTCGGAATTGAACTAAAAGTTCATTTACAATATTTTCGTTTGCCAAACGAATATCTTGAAAAAGGGGGAAATCCGGCAGGGACTCTGAAGGGGGGATTGAGTTGCCGGCATATAATCTCTCTGTACACGAGAAACGCCTTGGCATTGCAGAGTTTTGAAATATTGCCAAATCTCCACCGATGAAGCGTCATTTCGACATTCCGTTCTTTCACCAATTTTTTTAAGAGGAGAAATCATGGCGCGAATGATGAAATTTTTATTGCTGACCTTGGCTGTATGCTTCATGGCGGCGCTGCCTGCATGGGGCGATGGAGAGAAAAAGGATGAGGGGAAGGGAGTTATCGCCGTCTTCTCGTTCGACAGGCCGCTGTTGGAGAAACCGCGCGGAGAGGAGCTCTCGCTTTTCGCTCCGCTCGAACAACCTACGCTCAAGGAACTCGTCGAGCGGATGAAAAAGGCACGGGACGACAAGAACGTCAAGGCCGTCGTGCTCTTGTTGGACGAGGTCAGCCTCGGGACGGCGCAGATCGAGGAGGTGCGCCAAGCCGTGGACGCAATCAAGGCATCGGGCAAGGAAGTGTACGCCCATATCGATTCGAACTTGACCACGCAGCCGCTGGCCCTGGCCGCGGCGGCGACGCGGATCAGCGCGACGCCCACGGCGATCATCATGATTGCGGGCTTCAATGCCGAGTCGCCCTACCTGCGGGGACTATTGGATAAAATCGGCGTGAAGCCCGATTTCCTCACCTGCGGCGAGTACAAAAGCGCCGCGGAAATTTTCATGCGCAAAGGCCCCAGTCCCGCAGCCGCTCGGATGCGGAGTTGGCTCCTCGACAGCCTTTACGAGAATTATCAGAAAGCGGTGGCGGAGGGGCGCGGCGTCAAGCCCGAAGAGGTGCGCTCGTGGATCGACGGCGCGATCTACACGCCCGAGAAAGCCGCGAAGCAGGGGATCATCGACAGCGTCCAATATCGCCAGGACTTCGAGGCCGAACTGCGCAAGAAGTTCGGCGAAGACGTGAAGTTCGACGCGAAATACGGCAAGAAAAAGGAAAGCATCGATCTCTCCACACCGTTCGGCCTGCTTCAGTTTTGGGCGAAGTTGCTCGAGGGCGGCAAGAAAAAGCCCGCCGCCAAGAATGTGATCGGGCTCGTCTATGTCGATGGCATGATTTTACCCGGCAAGCCCGAGCCAAGCCCTTTCGGCGGCGACTCCGGAGCCTATAGCACGCCGCTGCGCAAGGCGCTTGACAAAATCGCCGCGGACAAGAACGTGAAAGCCGTGGTGCTCCGGGTCAACTCGCCGGGCGGTTCGGCCGTGGCCAGCGAAATCATTCTCAACGCCACGAAGCGCGTGAAGGCCAAAAAACCGTTCGTCGTTTCCATGGGAGATGTGGCCGGCAGCGGCGGATACTACGTCTCGATGGGGGCCGACGAGATCTTCGCGGACGCCTCGACCATCACCGCTTCGATCGGCGTGATCAGCGGGAAATTCGCCACTACCGACATGTGGAACAGCATCGGGATCGATTGGGACAGCAAACGCCGGGGCGCCAACGCCGGTCTGTTCAGCACCGACGCGGTGTATTCCGACGCGGAACGAGCCATGATGCAAAACTGGATGAACGAAATTTATGGCGTGTTCAAGGGGCACGTGGTCGCGGCACGCGGAGCGAAACTCAAGAAGCCGATCGACGAATTGGCCGCCGGGCGAGTCTTCACCGGCCGGCAGGCCCTGGAACTCGGGTTGGTGGACAAGATCGGCACGCTCGAGGACGCCATCCGCGACGCCGCCGATCGGGCGAATATCAAGGAGTACGAGGTTCGGACGTATCCCGAGCCGAAAAACTTCATCGAAGCGCTGTTGGGAGACATTGCCGGCGAGGACGGCGACGCCAACCATCTGTCGCTGCCGGACTCGCCGTTCAAGGCGTCCCGCACGGCTTCGATCCTCGAATTGGCCTTGCCGCACTTGAAGGGACTCGATCGCCGGCGGCTGGAGACGATCGAAGGGGCTTTGCATCGGCTCGATCTGCTGCAACGGGAGCGGGCCGCGTTGATGATGCCCGAGATCGACATCCGGGATTGAACGGAGCGTTGAGCGTCCGCCGGATGGTTATGCGAACCGGCGAATGCGGTCGGTTTTGCGGAAAGGCAAATTCCCGTTTAAAATTCCTGGAATCCCGATTTTCGGCTGAACAGGAGCCAGAGGAAAAACGGACCGCCCAGAAGCGCGGTAATGACGCCGACGGGCAGTTCGGTGTCGGGGATGACCGTGCGGCCGAGCGTGTCGCAGATCACCAGGAAGGCGCCGCCCAAGAGCATCGTGGCGGGGAAGAGCGTGCGGTGGTCGGGGCCGATCAACAGCCGGCAGATGTGCGGGGCCATCAGGCCGACGAAACCGATCGGCCCGCACACCGCGACCACCGCGCCGACCATCATCGAGACGGCGAAGTAGAGCAGCATTTTGGTCGATTCGAGGGCCACGCCGCGGCTGACGGCGAAATCCTCGCCCATCAGCATCAGGTTCAACTCGTGAATGAGGTACGCGACCAGCAGACACCCGGAGAGCACGAAGGGAAGGACCGTCCAGACTTCGCCGAACGCGACGACGCTTTCGGTTCCGCCCATCGTCCAGCGCAACATGCGGAAAGTCTTCGTGGGATCGCTCACATATTGCAGGAAGAGTATCAAGCTGGAAAAGAAGAAGCTGAGCGCGACGCCGGCCAGGAGCATGGTGGCGGTGGTCGATCCTTTGGGAGTGCGGGTCGTCAGGAAATAAACGATGATGATGGTAAGAACCGCGCCGGCGAAGGCGGCGATGGTCACCGAAGGGATGCGGAGGATCGTAAACGAACAACCGCAGAGGATGCAAAGCGACGCTCCCAGCGAAGCGCCGCTGGAAATGCCCAGCGTATAAGGCGTGGCCAGCGGATTGCGGAACATGGCCTGGAAAACCATGCCGCTGGTGGCCAGCGCCGCGCCGGCCAAAAATGCCATCTCCACGCGGGGAATGCGCAGCTTCCAAAGCACGTCCACTGTTCCGCCGTCGTCGGACGATTGCCACAAAGAACTGATCGGAATCATCTGCCAGCCCACAAACGGCGCGGCAATGAGCGTGACGATCGTCAAGAACAACAGCGTATAGAGGACGAAGGCTTTGTTCATCGCGCTGCTTCCATCTCAATGCGCGGCACGATCATGGGCACGCCGGCTTGCGGATGATCGACCAATAAGAGTGACGTGCCGTAAATCCGCTGCAAGACGGCCGGTTGCATGATCTCCGCCGGCGTGCCGTTGAACTCCACGCGGCCTTCCTTAATGGCGATGACGCGGTCGGTTTCCAGCACGGCGTGGTTCAAATCGTGCGTGACGGAGACGATCGTGACGCCGAACCGCCGGTTCGCGACGGACAGGAGCGAAAGGATTTCCGCTTGACGGCCGTAATCCAAAAAAGTCGTCGGCTCGTCGAGCAGCCAGATCGACGCGCCCTGGGCCAACGCCGCCGCGAGATACACTTTTTGGCGTTCGCCGCCGCTGAGCGTAGTGAGGATTCGCCCGGCGAACTGGGCCGTCTCGGTGCGGTCCATCGCCTCGCGAACCGTGCGGCGGTCTTCCTTGCTTACCGGGGCGAAAGGGCTGAGGTAGGGATAGCGGCACATCAGCAAGAACTGCTCGACGGTGAATGGGATCAGCCGGCCGTCGGCTTGCGGGACGTACGCGATCAGCCGGGCGAGATCTCTTTGATGATACTTTTCACGGCGAATGCCGCAGATCGTCAACTCGCCGTCGCCGCCGACAATCAGCCGATCGAAGCATTTCAACAAGGTCGTTTTGCCTGCCCCGTTCGGCCCCACGATCGTGACGTATTCGCCGCGTTTGACATGAAACGACACTGTCTCGCAGGATTTCTCTTCCGCCTAGGCTGAGCGAGAAATTTTTCGCTTCGAGGACTATTTCGGCGGCGGGGCCTGTCATGGTTCGTCCCAGGAAATTTCCGGATGCAGCACACGGGCGAGGTCTTCAATAGTTTTGATGATCTTCGTGCCCGGCACGGTAGCCGACTTGTCGAAGGCGTAAATCCGCCGCTCTTTCACCGCCGCAACCCCGCTGAGCTGCCGCCAATCGGCCAGGGTGTTTTCGGAGGCATCGGCGGTTTGATTCAAACCATCGACCAAATCGATGATGACCTCGGGATCGAGATGCAGAATTCCCTCCGGCGATACCGTCGGGTAGCAGATGTTCGCTCGGTCGTAAGCGTTCCGGCCGCCGGCGCAGTCGATCATCTCGCTGTAATAATCGTCGCGGCCGGCAATGCACACGTCGGCCAGGCGACCGGGAATTTTTGTCCTTTCAATACAGATCATCACCCGCGGACGAGGGCGGCCGTCGGTCTTTCGGCGGATGCGATCGAGCCGCGATTGCAGGTCGTCCGCCAATCGGTCGCCCAGTTGCTCTTCGCCGCATGCCGATCCGATGGCGCGGATCGACGCGATGCAGCCGGCTATGTTCTGATGGCACACCACGAGCGTGTTGAGGCCGAGCTTCCGCAAGCCGGGCATCGATTTTTCATGCTCGGTCAATAGCAGCACCAAGTCGGGTTTGAGCCTGACAATGGCTTCGAAATTCGGATCCAAATATCCACCGACCTGCGGTTTGCCGGCCACCTGGGGAATATGATTCGTCAAACAATAGCGGGAGACACCGACGATGCGGTCTTGCAGGCCCAGATCGCAAAGCGTTTGCGTCAGGCTGGGAGCCATTGAAATAATCCGCGCACATTTCCCCGTGAACCTGTGTGATTCCTCCGGCTTGCGGCAAAACCGATCCCGCAGCGCAAAACTGCCGGCAAATATCGCCAGAATAGTCGCGATTAAAAAAAAACGGGTTGCCATTGGGTGATGGTGCGATCGGAACGGGGCGGACTATCTTTCCACTTTAACATAACGTGACTGAGCCGCAACTCAGCGCGATGGCGTTTGCGGTAAGGTTTCGGATTTGCTGCCGGTCAGTAAATAAGCATGTCTTAAATGATGGTCAATATGATCCTTAACTGTAGTCAGATAGATGACATACTTTGTAAGAATGAAAACTACATGGAATACTTAAGTCTCTACAGCATAATAACTAAAGGCGGAAGCAATTTGATTGGCACACTGAATGCTTATGGATTATACAAAATCACCTTCCCCCCCTGGAATGAAAGGATGCCACCATGTTGAAGTTCAAGTTAATGCTGATTGTTGCGTTGGGCCTGTTCATGTTTGGGTCCGTGCCGGCGATCGCGGACGGTTATGGACCGCATCGTGGCGGCCACCCTAACCACGGAAACTATTATCATAGCTACCATGGCGGATATGGCTATCGAGTTTATGCGCCGCCCGTTTACCGGCCGCGAGTGATTTATCCCGCCCCTTATGTGGTTGCTCCGCCGATATACGCTGCACCGGTTTGTCCGGGATACGGATATTATGCGGCGCCGGGCGGCAGTTTCTACATCCAAGGCCGGAATTTCGGCTTCGGGGTCGGCTTTTGAGTGGTAGTGTGATCGGGCATGTGATTAATTGAAATTCGATTTGCAGCCAAACAACACCGGACGTGTCTCGAGCCGCGGTTTTATCGTGAACTGGGGATGTATCCCCGCTCCTGGTTTGCGGGATGCCGAATGCTCGACTCGCCCGGTTTTTTCGTGACGTTCGGAGTCATGGCGGCGACGGCAGTGGGTTATCTTCCGCACTTGCCCGCTGATCCTGGGGCAGCGCCGCCGGCTCCGCACAAAGAAAACGGATTTGCTCTTCCGCGCGATTTCTCCCGCATTTTGATCGGGCTTTCGGAATTTCATGTTTTCGGGTAAAAAACGTGCATCAACTCCAATTCTACGACGCAGGAGCGTCGTGGAATTGTGTTTCCACGCCGGTGCATGGGAATGACGCAATCTGTTATCATCATATCATCAGCGATTTCATGTCATATTCTCAAGAAAGCATTTCGAGCAAGAACGGACTAAAACTATTTTTGCAGCAGTGGCTGCCGGAGGGGGAAGTTCGTGCGGCGGTAGCGCTGGTTCATGGCGTCAATGAGCACGGCGGGCGATACGCCCGGCTGGCGGGAGAATTGAACGAGCACGGGATTGCCGTCCATGCCATCGATCTTCGCGGATTCGGCCGCTCGGACGGCGAGCGGGGCCTGGTGCTGAGGTTCGACGAATTCTTGGACGATGTGGAGTATCTTCTTTCCCGAACCGCGGCTGAACATCCCGGCAAGCCACTTTTTCTATTGGGGCACAGCATGGGTGGAGAAATCGCCACCTGGATGGTGATCGCCCGGCAGCCGAAGATCGAGGGGCTCATTCTCAGCGCGCCGGCGCTTTCGATCGGCGGCAAAGTTTTTCCGGTGCTACGGCATCTGGCGACTTTTTTCAGCGGCATTTTTCCGCGGATGCGGCTGCGGCGGATGGGCACCTGGTTCATGTCGCGCGATCCGCAGGTGATTGCCGATTTCAATCGCGATCCGCTCGTGTTTCACGGCAAATTCGCCGTTCGCACCGGCGCGGAGATTTTGCGCGTGGTGAAGCTCATCCGCCGGCGAATGGAAGAAGTTCGCTTGCCGCTGCTCATCATGCACGGCACCCGGGACTTCGTCACCGATCCCGCCGGCAGCCGCGAACTTTACGCCCGAGCTTCCTCGACCGACAAAACCCTGCACCTCTATCCGGGCCTTTTTCACGAAATTTTCAACGAGCCGGAACGCGAGCAGGTAGTAGAGGATTTGATTGGGTGGATTGAAAAAGAAGTTGCTCGAACTGAAGAAAAAAGCATCCATCGATTGCGTTAGGGGGTTGTAACCATTTCTTTAATTTTTCCATCCCCTCTCGTCATGAACTCCTTATACTGCTTATCGAGTTCCGCGAAGCTTTCGCCAGTTAGTTTGGGGAGGGTTTGCTCGGTGTCGCGGGCGGAATAGACGGCGGAGAGGTAGGCGACCAGGGCGTCGCGGTAGCGGGCGTGGTCGTAGTGGATGAGGAAGTGGGTCAGTCCCGCCGATTGGCTATAGAGCGTGGCGATGCGCGGGTCTTTTTGGATTCTCTCCATATTGTAACCGACCAGATCCGCCAGCGGCACGTAGAAATGGTCGTGCAAGAGCCGGTAGCGGGCGGCGAGCATTCGCTGGTCGTCGAAGCCGCCGAGTTCGTAGAAGCCGTCGCGGACCTTGAGCGATTCCATGTACATCGCGATGCCTTCGATGATCCAGAAATTCGACAGCCTGCCGACCTTGGGCGAGACCGGCCGCGATTCGTGGAACAACTGATGGGTGGCCTCGTGATAGAGCGTGCGGTTGTCGGCTTTCGGATCGGCATAGAAGTAGGCCGTGCGCATGTTGTCCATATAGACGCCGATCGAGATTGCGATGTTCGGCATGGCGGCTTTGAGGGAATCAAGATATTCGTCCCGATCGCGGAAATAGACCACCTGATGCCGGTGGTACGGACCTTGGGCACTGCGCGCGGCCGTCGAAGAGCGCGATGACGTCGTTTTCGGAGGCGTAATAGCAAATGAAAAGCTGCCCCCAAAGCAGGTAAAGCTGTTCGAGTTTTTGGCCCAGTGCGACGCCGGCTTCGAGGCTCAAATCGGTGCGGATCGTGTAATGCTCGGTTTCGACGTCCCAGCCCGTCTCGATGTCGCGGTGCGCCGCGGCGTCCTCGGCGGCCGTGATCCACTTGTTGTTGCGGAACCGCTGGCCGTCTTGGTAGCGCTTGACGTAGGATTTCGGCAGCCAGCCGAACTTGTCGTTCCAGACCAGTCCCTGGCGGAGTTTTTTGGCTTCATAGGCGGTTCGCCAATGGTTTTGATATTTTTGATAGCCGAAGAGCCGGCGGACGTTCTCGTTGTCCGAGTTGGCGCGGATCGCGTCGAGAGCCGATTCCAAAGCCAAGCCCGGCTGTTTGCTGCGCATGCGCGCCGCGCGAGATCGTAAAGCGCGATGGATTGGTCTTTGCGCAGTTTGTTGAACTTCTGGTCCCATTCGACCACCTCCAGCGACGCCCCTTCAGGCAACTTCGCCGGCCCCACTTCGGCCGGCAACACCGGCACATAGAACTTCATCGGGTCGTTCGGCCCAAGAGCGGCTCGTGTCTTGCGGGCTTCCGCCTTCAATCCCTTCTCATCGCACCAGGCAGCCAATTGCTGGAGATCGGCGGCATATTTCGTCTTCAGCTCTTGTGCCGAACGGGCGAGATCTTCGGCATAAGAAGGCGAGGAGGAGTAAAACAGCATCGCCCCCGCCAGGAGGGTGATCGAGGCGAGCGTTGCAAGGGACATCGTTTTCGGGTGAATTCGAATCATCATTACCAATTGTAGCATAAACCGGAAATTTTCGCCAAGGAACGGATAATTCGTTTCCAACCGATGCTGTCCGGCTGTTGGCGGATGCCGGCCGCATGCAACTCGTCCAATGCGGCGACCGGTACGTGACCAGTTTCGATCCCGACACCGGCAAGCCGATCTGGACGGTGGACGGCCCTTCCGAAGAATTCGCCGCCTCGCCGGGCTATAGCGAAAAGGCCGGCTTGGCATTTGTGAGCAGCCGTTATCCGATCACGTTGAACGCCATCAGCGTCGCGATGACCACGGCCATGACGCTTTCGCCCGCGATCCACCCCGAGGCGATGGGGATTGTGTACATCTCGTTCAGCTTCGGCGCCAGTTTCTCCAGAATCCAAACGATCGCCGCTCCAAGGAAGATGGCGAAAGCGGTGTATCCCGGCATGGTCATTGACATGCCCAGGGCCGCCGGTGAGGGCGTGTAGGGCTTGAGTTTCGGAAAGTAGCGATCGACAACGACGATCAGCGCGCCTGCCGCAAGGGCCACGATCACGGCGAGCTTGGCGGTGTAAGGCAGCATGTGGATGCCCTGCGAGAGCACCTTTGCCACGCCCAACCAAACGAGTGCCGCAGGCGCGGGATATTTGTCGCCGCCCAGGATGTTCGGGTCAGGCACGAGCACGAAGAGATACGCCGGTACGGCCAGCACCGCGCCGGCGATCACTCCGAAGAGTTGCGATATGAACTGTCTCCGGGGATTCGCGCCCACCATGTGGCCAACCTTCAGGTTTCCCACCGTGTCGCTGCAACTGCAAGCCGCGCCGGCGGTTACACCGGCCGTCATCAAGTTCGCCGGAATGTTGCCCGGCGCGAGCACGCCGTAGGTGAGTTGGGTCACTTTCCCCATGGCGCCGATGGGATTCATGCCGATTTCCGCCCCCGCCCGTGCCGCCACCGCGGCGAGGAAGAACGTCATCAGCACGGCGACCGCACCCATCCACCAGTGGATCGAAAACAGCCACATCAAGAGACACGTGGCAATGAGGCCCGTGACCAGAAATCCCACGGCGAACCAGCTCATCGGAATTTCGATATGATCCACTGGGCCTTTCGTGGTGGATTTACCCCCGAAGCTCGTGAAAATGCTGGCGAAGGTGCGCCCCATGCTCCGCCATTGGAAGGCGAGAGACAGCAGCCCGCCGACGACCAAGATCGTCGCTCCCGGCCATAACGACCAGAGGCTAATATTGCGGAAAGTGCCGACCGATGGACTCGCATCCTTCGCTCTCTCGGTTGCATTAATCTTCACGCGTTGGACGGCTTCAGGCGGCGCATTCGCGCCCAACATCAGTCCGAGGGCCGCAAGAATGCCTTTTGGCTGTTCCTCCGGAAACGAGAGCCTGGCTTCCCACTTAATGGCCGATGGCGCTTCCACGCAAAGCACGTTGGCGTTGAGGTTCGCGTCGCGCTTCTTGCCAAAATCGAGGACGCCATGAAACGGATTCGGTGAACCGTCTTGCAGGCTTGGCGCGTTGAGGTCGTGGATCAAATTGTCCAGCTTATGGTAAGTCGTCGGGCGCGACCAAGTGTAGCGAAGGATCCTCGTACTTACCGCGGAAGACAGCGCGGGGTTGGCTTTCAACTCTTCCGGCGTTGGAAGTTCGGGTTGTGTGACGGCTTCTTCAAGCTTGACGGCAAGCGTCTCCCCGGCGTTGATCGAAAGCGGCAGTTCCATCGCGGCGAGGGCTTTAATCTCCGGTGCCGGATGTTCAATGATTTTGTCTTCGATCAGCATCGGTGCGAGAATTCCGTAATTCAACACCAGCCCGAGCAACATGCTCAAGCCCACCTTGATGCCGCAGATTGCGCCGATGCCGATAAAAATCAGGCTTGGCTCGAAGCCGAGCGTGAGTTTCGCCATCGCCACTCCACGCATGCGAATCGGCGGATAAAGCTGTTGGGGAAGCCACCTGATACCATCTCGCAGCGCCGCGACGAGCATTCCCATTATGCCCGCGAGACCCAGCGACGCGGCCTTTTTCATCGCGTCGCCGCCTTGCGAATACATCACCAAAAGCGTTTCAGCGGTGGGAATATTGGCGGGAAAGCGCAGCCGATCGACCTGGATCATCTGCCGTTTCAGGGGAATCGCCATGAACAGACCAAGGTACAAAATGACGGCGATAAACAGCGCAAGCTGCCACCAGACGAATTGGTAACCGGTGAGCATCGTGAGCGCAGGCACGGCCGATATCAGTCCGGCTGAGGAGATCCAGCTTGCGGCGACGGCTGCCGTCATCATCATGGTGTTTTCGAGCAAGCCGAATTCACGCCGCACGAGGCCGAGTCCGCCGAGCGACTTGAAAACGGCGAAGATGACGATCACCGCCGCGATATCCACGCCCAAGCCCCAGCCCGATTTCAATCCGATATAAAGGTTCGACAGCGACATCAGGCCGCCGAAAATCATGCCGGTCGCCACCGCCCGGACTGTGAGATCCCTTTCGCCATCGCCTCGATACACCGTCTCAAGCCATTGGCGATCGCGCTCATCGACCGATTGGCCTTCTGCTTGGGGATCATCTGCCATCGTGGTCTCGCGGTTGGAGATTCAAATGGAATTAGCCGCCGTTGTACAAGCCGCCCTCCCCCCCATGATCGCGATTTTACGTGCAATCCCGGCCAATTCCAAGGGGCCCCGACGAACAGCGGCACGATTCGAATCTGGATTTCACCGTGCAACATTTGCCCTGGTCGATTGTTTTGCGTCCCGGCATACCGGAGGCGGACATCGGTAATAGCGCAGATCGACCTGCCAGCAGAGATTTGGCAGCGGTTTGCGGCAGTAATCGTCCGGGCAGCAACTCCGCGCGGGACGCGGAACGCAGGGCATCGGTTTGCGGCAATAGTCGTCGGCGCAAACCCCTCGCTGCATGCACGGGATGCAGGGCATCGGCTTGCGGCAGTAATCGTCGCAGCAACGGCAGGGCATCGTCATGCAGCGCATGCACTGCAATTCGCGGCCGAGCGGCTTGGCGCACGGATCGCCCGCCGAAGCGGTTTCGCCGAAAGCAAGAATCGTTAGCGCTGCAAAAGGAAAAGCGATCGAATCATTTCCGTATTGTCCTTTGATCGTTTGTGACCTCGACGAAACCTCTGGAGCGCGGCCATCTTGGCCGCAAGGCGGCGGACGGGACGCGCTTCGATTTTTGCCGCTGCTTCTGGATGTTTACGGCGCTGCCGGGGGAACCGGAATGGCGGGAACCGGTTCCGGCGCGGGTGCGGCGACGGGTCCTTGGGGCACGGGAGTCGGCGGCGGGACGAAACCGCCGAGGCGGATCTGCCACCCGCCGCCCAGTGCTCTGTACAGTTGGATCAAATTCGCCGCCACGGCGCCTTCCGCCACGGCCAACTGGTCCTGCTGCTGCGTCAGCGTTTGCTGAATGTTGAAAACGCGGTTGAAGTCCGTCGCGCCGCCGAAATACTGCTGTTCGGCCAGCACCAGCGATTGATCGGCCCAATTCGCGCTGGTCTGCAAAAAGTTCAGTTGCTGCTGCGCCTTGAGGAAGCCGACGATCGCATTCTCCGCTTCGGCGTTTGCCTGGAGCACCGTGTTTTGATATTCGACCGCCAACTGCTGGAAGGTTGCGTCTTGGAGGCGGACGTTGTTCACGATGCGGCCGTAGTTCAAAACGTTCCAGTTGAACGACGGTCCCACGCTGCCGGCAAACGAGTTTGCCTTGAACAGATCCTGGAATCGTTCGGCGTCGAAGAAGATGCTTCCGTTGATGGATAAATGGGGATACAGCTCCGAAGCGGCCACGCCGATCAGCGCGCTCTGCGCCGCGACGTCGCGTTCCGCCCGGCGAATGTCGGGCCGCCGCCGCAAGAGTTCCGCCGGAATGCCCACCGCCACCTGCGGCGCCGTCCGCGGGATGATGATTTCCGTCTTTTTGTCGCGGATGGCGCGGATTTCCCGGATCAGATCCTGAATATCGATTTTGTCCTGTTTATCCACGATTGCCTGCATGTCGGCCATCGCCTCTTCGACTTGCCGATTGCGGAGGATCTCGAACAGGTTTCCCGGCGGAATGCCCAGCAGGATGCAGAGTTGATTGGCCGCCTGACGCCGGGCGGCTTCCAGCGGCGGAATCTGCGACTGCGTTTTGCGCCAGGCTCGTGTTGGCCTGCGTGACGTCCAACTTCGTCGTTGCGCCGTTGCTGAACTTCACGCCCGCCAACCGCGCCTGCCCGCCTGCACGATGACGTTATTGGCGGCATACTGGAGGCGCTGCTCGGCGGTCCGCAGGTTGATGTACTGCTGCGCGACATCCGCCAGCAGTAGAACGAGCACGTCGTCATAATTCTCGACCGACGCGTCCAGTCTCGCGTCGGCCGATTCCACGGCGCGGCGGAACCGGCCCCAGAAATCGAGTTCCCACGCCAGGCTCGCGCCGGCGGTCCATTCGTCGAAGTTATTTACCGGCGCGAGGCTCGGTGCATTCTTGCTCAGGTTCGTGCGCGTGAAGTCGCCGAATGCCTGTTGCGATTGCGGAAAGAGCTCGCCGGCGACGATTGCCCGCTGTGCCCGGGCTTCCAGAATCCGCAAACCGGCGGCACGCAACGTGAGATTCTGCCGGTAAGCGGTATAGACCAACGAATCGAGCACCGGATCGTGGAAGTTCCGCCACCACGCGGCGTCGCGCGGCGGATCGTTGCTGACGTTCGGATTGCCGGTGTCGATCCAATGCTGCGCGACCGGGGCCGCCGGCCGGCGGTAGTTCGGGCCAACTTTGAAGCCGTTTCGAATATACTCCGCCGGACTCGTGCAGCCGGCCAACAAAAGCGAGAGTACTAGCAACTTCGCCGGCGCCGCCAAATCATGCAGAATAGAGTATCCCTTCATGCCAACGATCTGCCCCGGCTGCATTGTCGTGGTCGTCATCGCCGATCCTTTCGCTAGAATCCACAGGTCCGCTGCAATAGTCATATTCGGACCATTGGGAACGGATTGAAGATTCTGCTTGACTTCCTCGGCAGAAGCGGCACATCTGTTTCACCTGGAACATTCCGACTAAGCGATACAGATTCCGCACTTTGCCGACACAAGCCATAGAATCAGCACAGATTAACATCCCATCATCAAAGGCTCCCCAAGGGACGGCAGTAATTCCAAATCATTAACTACCGTTGCCCCGCCTCGGGCCAGCGGTTTCGTTGCCATCGTTTTCCGGTGCGTCAATGGCTGTGATCCTTTCGGAACCGACAAACCTACGTCGGCAACGCGATCTCACCTTCATCAGCCGCGGCCGCCAGTGCCGCCTTCTTCGCCATGCGCCGGTCGCTGAACCACTGGATTACGTAGTAGAACACCGGCGTCAGGAAAATGCCGAACAGGGTGACGCCCAACATGCCGCTGAAGACGGCGGTGCCCAGCGTGCGCCGCATTTCGGCGCCGGCCCCGCTGGAGATCATCAGCGGCACTACGCCCAGGATGAACGCGAACGAAGTCATCATGATCGGCCGCAGCCGCAGCCGGCACGCCTGCAGCGTCGCTTCGCGCCGCGGCAGGCCGGACTCTCGTTTCGCTTTCGCGTATTCCACGATCAGAATGGCGTTCTTGCTTGCCAACCCGACGAGCACCACGAAGCCGATCTGCGTGAAAACGTTGATGTCCATCTTCGCCAAGAAGACGCCGACCACCGAGCACAGAATGCACATCGGCACCACCAGGATCACGGCCAGCGGCAGCGACCAGCTTTCGTATTGTCCGGCGAGCACCAGGAACACCAGCACCACGGCGCCGCCGAAGACGAAGGCGGTCGTATTGCCCGCGAGCAGTTGCAGGTACATCAAATCCGTCCATTCATAGCCCATCGACGAGGGCAATTGCTTGTCGGCCAGATCGTCCACCTTCTCGATCACGTCGCCGGAACTCATGCCGGGCAGCGACGCGCCGTTGATCGACACCGCCGGATACATGTTATAGCGGGTGATCACGAACGGTCCGCCTCGGGACTCGACCTTGGCCACGGCTCCCAGCGGCACCATTTGGCCTTTGTCGTTGCGCACTTCGAGGCGGCGCACGTCCTCCGGCTGCATGCGGAACGGCGTGTCGGCCTGAGCGTTCACTTGCCAGGTGCGGCCGAACTGGTTGAAATCGTTCACGTACAACCCGCCCAGATCGACTTGCAGCGTCTCGAACACGTCGTTCATCGCGATGCCCATCGTCTTGCACTTCGTGCGGTCGATGTCGATATACAATTGCGGCGTATTGGCGCGGAAGACGGTAAACAGTCCCACCAAACCGGACGTCTTGTCTCCATTTCCCGTGGCGATCAGTTCATCGGCCTGCTTCTGCAGCATTTCCGGCCCTTCGTTGCCGCGGTCCTCGAGCATGATCTTGAAACCGCCCGCCATTCCCAAGCCGCGCACCGGAGCAGCGCCGAACACCGCCACGTTCGCCTCCTGAATCTCCTTGTAGTAGCGGTTCCGCAGCGTCTGCGCGATTGCGTCGGCCGACAACTCGGGCGACTTGCCGCTCCTCGAACGGATCGAGAATGATGAACATCGAGCCCAGGTGCGAGCCGTTCGCGCCGAGCACGAAAGACAGGCCCGTCACGCTGATCGCGTGCGCCACTCCCTTGGTGCTCCGCGCGATCTTGCTGATTTTCTCCGTGACCTCTTCGGTGCGCGCCAGCGACGCGGAATCGGGAAGCTGAATCGCCGCCAGCAAATACCCCTGATCCTGTTGGGGGATGAAGCCGATCGGCATCTTTCCGAAACTCCAAACCGTCAGATACAGCAGTCCCCCGTAAACCAAAAGCACCACCACCGACATTCGCAGCAGCTTGCCGACGACATTCGTATAGCCGTTGATCGACAGCGTGAACGTCTTATTGAACAGCTTGAAGAACCAGCCCAGCGCGAAGTTGAGCGCGACCGATAGCGGATCGCGATGCGCGCCGCGGGGCTTCAGCAAAACCGCGCACAAGGCCGGGCTCAGCGTCAAGGAGTTGATCGTCGAGAGCACGGTCGATACCGCGATCGTCAGTGCGAACTGCCGGAAGAACAAGCCCGTGATTCCCGAAATGAACACGCACGGCAGGAACACGCAGGTGAGCACCAGCCCGATGGCCATCACCGGCGCGGAGACCTCTTCCATCGCCTGATGCGCCGCCGCGCGGGGCATCATCCCCTGCTCGATATGATGTTCGGTGGCCTCGACCACCACGATCGCGTCATCGACCACGATGCCGATGGCCAGCACCAATCCGAAAAGCGAAAGCATGTTCAGGCTGAAGCCCATCACGGCCATCGCGGCGAACGTGCCGATGATCGCCACCGGCACGGCGATCAGGGGAATCAACGCGGAACGCCAGTTCTGCAAAAACACGAGCACCACGATCGCCACCAACACCACGGCCGCGAATAGCGTCCGGAATACCTCCTGGATCGATTCGCTGATGTACGGCGTCGTATCGTAGTACATCGTGTAGTCGAGTCCTTGCGGAAAACGCTTCTTCAACTCCCGCATCCTCGCCTTGACCCGCTCGGCGGTATCGAGGGCGTTCGAGCCGGGCAATTGAAAGACGCCCATGCCCGCCGATGGCATGCCGTCCATGTAGTGATTGCTGTCCTCGTTTCGCGAGCCGAGTTCGACCCGCGCGACGTCGCGCAGCCGCGTGATGCGGCCGTCGGCCCCCTTCTTGATGACGATATTGCCGAACTGCTCGGGCTCCGTCAGCCGGCCCAGCGTGCTCATCGTGTATTGAAAGTTCACTCCCTCGGCGGCGGGCTGCTGGCCGATCTGACCCGCCGCCACTTGCACGTTCTGTTCGCGGAGCGCCTTGACGACGTCGCCCGCCGTAATCCTCATCGACGTCAGCAGATTCGGGTTCAGCCAGACGCGCATGCTGTAGTCGTGCTGGCCGAAGACCATCACGTCCCCCACGCCCTCGATCCGCGCCAGCGCGTCGCGGATTTGAATCGCCGCGAAGTTGCTCATGTAGAGTTGGTCGTAGCGGCCGTCGGGCGAAATCAGATTGATGATGAACATCAAGTCCGGCGATCGTTTCTTCACCGTCACGCCGACCTGCTTCACCACGTCGGGCAGCACCGGCGTCGCCAGCGCCACGCGGTTCTGCACCAGCACCTGCGCCATGTTCAAGTCCGTGCCGACCTTGAACGAAATCGTCAGCGAGTAGGTGCCGTCGTTGGCGCATTGCGAGGTCATGTACAGCATGTTCTCCACGCCGTTGACCTGCTGCTCGATCGGCGAAGCCACCGTATCGGCCACCACCTGCGCGTTCGCCCCCGGATAGCTGCAGGTCACCTGCACCGTCGGCGGCGTAATCTCGGGATATTGCGCCACCGGCAGCATGAAGACCGCGGTCAGGCCCAGCAGCGTGATCAAGATCGACGGCACCGACGCCAAAATCGGCCGGTCCACGAAAAAACGCGAAAACATGGCTGTCAGTCTCCTAGTTGCTCGCTCGTTTCTCGGAACCGCTACTCGGCTTTTCCGCGACTGCGGCTTGCGTCGCCGCCATCTTACTCTCGGCCGTCTTCGGCTGCACCGGCGAACCCGGACGCGCCCGCTGCAAGCCGTTCACCACCACCAACTCGTCCGCCTTGAGCCCCGATTCGATCGCCCTCATGCCCTCCATCAACCGGCCCACTTTCACCCGGCGGTACTGCACCATGTTGTCTTTGTCCACCGTGAGCAGATACTTCTGCCGCTGGTCGGTGCCGATCGCCCGTTCGTCCACCATTAGTGCCGGATGCGGATCGCCGAAGGGCGTCCGCACGCGAACGTACATTCCCGGCGTGAGATACTCTTTCGCGTTCTCGAAAACGCCGCGGGCGCGAAGCGTGCCCGTGTTGCGGTCGATCTGGTTGTCGGCAAAATCGACCACGCCGGCGTGCGGGTAGCCCGTTTCGTCCGCCAGGCCGATCTCGACCGGAAACTTCAGGTCCTTCAGATTGTCGGGATGCAGTTCCTTCCCGGTCTTGAACGCCAATTCCTGATATTGCAGCAGCACGTGCTCATCGACGTTGAAATAGACGTAGATCGGGTCCGTCGAGACGACCGTCGTCAGCACGGCCGAATCGTTGGTCCCCGGCTGTACGAGGTTTCCCTCGGTGATTCGCGTCCGGCTCACGCGGCCGTCGATCGGCGATGTGATTTTCGTGAATCCGAGGTTCAGTTCGGCCTCGCGGATGGCGGCTTCCGCGGACTGAATCGAGGCCTTGTAAACCGCCAGATTCGCCACGCGCAGCTCGTATTCGTCCTGGCTGATTGCGCCCGACGGCCGCAGCCGCTCGCTCCGCGCCAAGTCGGCCTTGGCCTTGTCCGCAAGCGCTAAAAGCCGCGCCAATTCGCCCTTCGCCCGGTCCAGCGCCGCCTGGTACGGGCGTGGATCGATTTCGTAGAGCAACTCGCCTTTCTTTACGTTCTGGCCATCGACGAAGTTGACCTTGTCGAGGTAACCGGTCACCCGCGCCCGGATCTCCACCATGTCCACAGCCTCCGTTTGGCCGGGGAACTCGAAATAATCGGTTACTTCTCGGACCACCGGTTTCGCGACCGTCACCTCGGGCGGCGGCGCGGGCGGCTTCAGAGCCGGCTTTGTGCATCCGGCGAGCACCAGCGCCGCGCCGAGCGGAATTCCCAAGACCAAAGTTCGATGCAGCGGACGATGCGACGGTTGTCGATTCATGTGATGCGTTTTCCCATGGAAAAGGACTCGATTACGATGCAGCGACGGATTCCGCGGCGACTCCGTGGAGGAAGATCGCCATGATTTCTGCGATGATTTCATTGGCCTCGCGGGCCTGGCCGGCGAGGTGCTGCTGGAAAATTTCTCCGATGCCGCCCAGCAGCAGCCGCCCCGCTGCCTCGGGATCCAACTCGCGAAAGCTCCGCTCGGCGACGCCTTGGGCGAAGATGGCGACGAAATGCCTTAGTGCCTTCGCCCGGCCGCTCTGCTTCGTCGGCTCCACGATCGCCCGCGTCGCTTCGTCCTTGAGCAGCAGGCTGAGAAGCCCCCGGTGCCGGCCGAAATGATCGAACAGCGTATGCAGAATCGACTCCAGCTTCTGCGGCGCCGTGAGCGTACCGCCCGCCGTCGCGGCGATCGCCAGCGACACCGGGTCCATGATCTTGCCGTAAACGAACCGCAGCAAATCCTGCTTGTCGTCGAAATAGTTGTAAAGGCTGCCCTTCGCCAGGTTTGCCGCCGCCGCCACACGCTCCATCGTGATCCCATTCACGCCGCGCTCGCGCAGCACCGCAACGGCGGCGTCATAGATCGCCTCCTTCATCATTGCATTGAGCAGTTCTTTACGCTTCTCGCTCAACTTAGGCATATCGCACTTCCGATGAAAATCGACTCGGCGGCGGTTTCAAGGATTCATCATATTAAAAACCTACTGCATCTTAAATCTCAATGCCATAGTCATTCATTATAATGACCAGCCAGTCATTATTCAACAACAATCATTCGTATGACGGTCAACTATTCGAATCCACGTCAAAATAACGATTTTGGCGCCAAAGAAAAAAAATTTGATTATTTATGGAAAATATTCGATTCCCAAGTGGCATAAATCTCGGATTTCCCCCTGCCAAGCCAAGAAAAAAGATCTTTGCTCCGTCGAAAACTGGCAAGGGAATGGCAAGTGGCTGAAAGATCGGTCGTGCCGACAAATCGCGTCAATTCAAGGATTGATTGATGACTTCGGCGTCGGCAATTCCGGAGAGGGCGCGGTAGGTTTCCGGATCGATATCCACGGAGATTCCATGCAGCGATCCGTCGGCAAAAGCAAAATTCGTTATTCCTGCATGATTGCTGCCGAATTGCGGCCAATTGTTTCCGGTCAAGCCGGCACAGGTCGGCAATGGACCGCACAACCATGAGGCGTTGTAGAGGCGGGCGTTGTCTCGCCGGCAGCGGCATTCGCCGAACATCAGCGTATGGCTTTGGCCATCCGTAATGTTTTTTACCGAAATTTGCGTACGGTTCAAGAAAATGCCTCGCCATCGGTCAACGTTCGGCTCGCCGACCTCGCCCGAATAGCCCGCCACGCCGAAATAACTGGTGCGCGACAACAGGATTCCGTTCAAGGAAGCCGGCTGGAGAATTTTGTATCTCATCGCCCATTGATCTTTGTATATTGCGGCGTGCGTCGCCACGAGATAGGGAATGCCTTGAATTTCTTCGGCATCCGAAGGACAAACCATTCCAGGCAATGCCGTCGAGCCCGCCTCAACCAGTTCGGAGATGCTCCACCACGGCGGGGCTTGGGATTGCGGATTCAGATTTTGTCGAATCCGTCTTCCGAGGGCCTTCTCTTCGAGAAAGGGCAACAGAAATCCCACCGTGCCCACGCACGATCCGTAGTATTGGCCATCGGGCGGGAGAGGTTGGAAGAGCGGGGGACCAAATTGCCCTATCGAGAAATGGCCGTTGGCTTCTTCATATTGGAGCGCCGCCAAGCCGAGTTGCCGAAGTTGTTGGGTACACTGCGTCCGCCGCGCGGTTTCACGGGCCTCCTGAATTGCCGGCAAGAGCAAGCCAATCAAAATGCCGATGACGGCGATGACCACGAGTAACTCGACAAGCGTGAATCCGCTCTCCGGAAAGCAATGACTATTTTCTTTTAGGCGGCAAATCACGTCAAAATATGCTTCCTGCTGTTCGAGCGAATCGCAGCGATTGCTTTTGCATGCGCGTGAACGGGAGAAATTTTCTCTGGATGCCATCTTGGTTTCCCGCATTCCGCTCGCTCGAACAAGTCGCTTGAATAACACCGAATTCATCAATCAGACAAGGATTTCCGATGCTGCGGTTCGCCGCTGGAGCGAAGCCGCCGTCCGGCAAATGAAAAACGGTTCGAATGCTAAATACAAAAGAGCCGAAATACGGTCTTGAAATGAAAGTTTATTTGGAAGCGCAGAAGGAATGTTATTATACAAGAAAATTCATTACCTGAATACAACTATGAAACCGGATTTGAAAAGCTCATCGGAATCACGCGGAATTTGTTGGGAAATAATACATCATTTAGACGATGATGTATGGATGGTCAAGATTATTTCAGATCCTCCGGGCTGACAAATGTCACACTGAAAAAAACCGAAAGAACATGCCGAGATCGCTTTTCATCGAAAAAGCAGCCTGTCGGGTTTCCGACAAACCCGGCAGGCTTTTTATGTTTACTCAGCCGAAAATTCTAGCAGGGAATATTTGGACTCGATGCAAGTCGCAGACTGAAAACGATCAAACGGTGACATAATACATTGCCTCATTGGATGCCATTCCCATATCATCGAAAGTTTGCGCAGTGGCCGACCCGGTGTAAATCCCAGGGAAATCTTGAGTAAGCGAGAATGTCCCGTCGGCTTTCACAATAGAGATATAGCCATAGTCTTCCAGTACGCCTCCGAAGGTGACGATCATTCCCGCAACCTCTTGATCCGGATCGCTCACCGTTCCCGAGAAAGTCCAAATGCCATCCGGAGCGGGAATTCCTCCAAAATTCGGAGATCACCGGAGGATTATCATCCGGCACCCAGATCAGCGTATCCGCGACGGTTACATTGAAGGTCGTCTCGACGAACAAGCCGCCGCTGTCCATGGCCCTGAGAGTGATGGCGGCGTTGCCCTCGGTGTCCGGCACGAACGACAAGTTCAACTTGCCTTGGTCGATCGAAACGGAATTGAATATCGAGGGATTGGTGTTGTCGGTAACGGAAAACATCAGGTTGGAGGCGGGATCTTCGACGTCGCCGAAAATATCTCCCAAGTTGAAAACGGTGTCCACCGCGTTGGTATTGACGCCCAGATTTCCCAAAGGAAGCGCGGTCGGGGCATCGTTCGAGAGACCCGCCGGATTGCCGCTCGGTAACATGTTTCCGAAAAGGGAGTAATAAATCTGGTTGAAATCGTCCCGGGTGATCGAACCACTGCCGTCGATGTCATAGCGGAAATTGTAAGCCGCATCGCCGGCATTCTTGCCGTTTTTCAAGAGCACCGCCGCCGCATCCACAATATTTACGAGGGCATTTCCATCGATGTCTCCCGGCAAAACATTGACTCGAAACTGGAATTCGTTGCCGGCAGTGCCGTTGCCGGAGGGAAAACTGCTCGTCCCGTTTATCCATGCGCCGTCCAGGGCTTGCCCCTCCGAGTTGTGAACCGGATTCATGCCATTGGCATCCAAATTCAAAAGGATTTTGTCCTTGGCCAGCGTTTGCGACAAGGTCCAAGTGGCCGTGAAGGTGTTGGGATCGTAGCTGAAGTCGCTGAAGGCGTACGCCGTCACGTTGGTCCCGCTCACGGAAAGATCGCCTGCCGCGACCTGCACGTTCTGATCGAAAGTGATCTTGACCTTATTCAAATTGGTCCAGGGAAGCGTTTTCAATTGAGTGCTCCCCGAGGGGATGGAGTATCCGCCCGAACCCCAGCCTTGCGATTGAATGAAATCGACGAAATCGCCGCTCCACTGGGTGCTCCCGAGATGAACGGCGGTGACGGTGGGAGGCGTCGCCGACAGCAATACCCGATTTTCCAAGGTCTCCAAGGCAAGCGCGCGGCGTCTTGCCCGATTCTGCATTGAGTGCGAAGGCAATTTGAATGATGCAAACATGGTGTCTCCCAAAAAGTTGCAGGACGGTAAAAGAATATTGAAGCATTTCCCCTCATAGGGAATTGCACTTCAATGGATTAAGCGGGCAAAATACCTGCTTAAACAAATATCAAGCCTTCGAAAGAAGGTATATTTCCGAAGATTGAACGAGAGTGGATTTTCAAAATAAATCCGCAAGGAGATCAGAACGGCGGCATTATCGCATCGGCCGTTTGCGATGCCTGGGTCCCGGGGGACAGCGCCAGAATCGCGGAAAACTCCTTTTCTTCCCGGAGATGTTTGAATGCGGCCTCGCGCGCTATTCGGCGCGGGTCCGCTCCGAGGGATATGGCTTTCTTCAAGTGTTCGAAGACGCGGGGAATAAAACTTGGGTCGCTTTTTGCTATTTTCGCCTCCAAAACGGAAATGTCGAGCAACAAATCGGCATTCAGCCCATCCGCATCGAGAGCTTTATCAATCGATTCGGCAGCCTGGGAAGGAGTTAATTCTTTTCGGTCAAATCGGTTAATGGCAAGTTTTACCAAATTATGCAATGCCGTCGAACAACGCGGATTCAAAGAGAGTGCATTACGAAAACATCGATCGGCTTCCGAAAAGTCCATTATTTGCATATCGCAAAAACCGAGATTGTTGAAAAGGTTAATCGATTGATATCCTGCTCCAATTGCATTATGAAATCTCAATATTGCTTGTGGATAATACTGCATTTGACATAAGCAATGACCTCTAAATGCGGCAACTTCTCCAGTCGGATCAATCGCATAAACTCGCTGAAAATCTTCAAAAGCTTGACTGGGAATTTACTTTGCCGATAGTATGCTTTCCCGCGCTCCATGAGGAAATCCTTATTGTCCGGCGATGTCTGCAAAGCCGCATCGAAGCATTCGACGGCCTTGCTGGATTCTCCGCGCTCGATGTACGCCAGACCTTCCCGATAAAGACGCACGGGATAAGGATCGCGCAAAGCCAGCCAGATTCCGAACGACAGGCCGCAAACCAGCAGAATGGCTCCGCTGCAGGCAAGCAGAAATGGATGGCGGCGCGACCAGCGGCTTGCACGGCGATATAGGCTCAATTGGCGGCGCAGCGAATTGGCGAGCGATTTGGCGGAAGCGGGGCGTTGTCGCGGATCGAACGCCAAGCACCCCTCGATCAAAGCAGCAAGCCCCTTATCGACGTCCGGATTGATGTTTCGAAGCGGATGAGGGCCTCTCTTCTGCCGCGCCAAAAGATCCAAGGCGACGTCGTCCCAGCCGCCCTTCATATTCGGCAGGCCATAAGGCAGGGCGCCCGTCAAAAGTTCATACAGAATCACTCCCAGGGAAAACAGATCGGACAAGGCCGGATCGGGCGGCTGCGCGGAAGCGCCGTCCGTCAGCAAGCAGTGCAGTTGTTCCGGGGCCATGTAGGGCAGCGTGCCGCCCATGCGGGCGGGAGAAATCTTCTCGTCCGTCGATAAGTTGAAATCCAAAATCAACGGATGGCCGCTGTTCGAAAAAAGAATGTTCGAAGGCTTCAAATCGCGATGATAGATGCCCTGCTCGTGCGTAAAAGCCAGCGCGTCCGCCATCTGAACGGCAAGATGAACCACGGCGTCAACGTAAGTGCCGCGGGTCAGCGACACGTCGAAATCACCGGGCGACGGCGCTCCTTGGGACTCGTTGAATTCTTTCAAGAGGGCCAAAAAAATCCGCCCGCGGCGCGGCCGTCCGCGATCGGCGAAAACGCGCTCGATCACGTCCAACAGAGTGACGCGGCCAAGATAAGGCATGCACACGGCGGTGAGATCCGTTTGCGGATCTCTCTGGATCGAGTACACCGGGACGATGTTCGGGTGGCTGAGCTTTCCGAGTATCTCGGCTTCCCATTGGCCCTGCGGCGCCACTTTCAACGCCACCAACCGATTGCCCAGCGAAGGTTCCGAGGCCAAAAAGACGTGGCCGAAAGTTCCTTGCCCCAACTCGGCGAGCAGCGTGAAACCCAGGAATTCGTTGCCCACTTCCGGCCAAACGATTTCTTCCCCGGGAATTCCCAGGAAGGAATCGCGTTTCAACATCCGCTGGACTTCGAGGAGAAAATACAGCGACTTCTCCATGCCCGGAAAACGGTCGATGAATTCGCTGGAAGAAATGGATTCGCCCGATTTTTGCCGGCATTTGTATTCCTCAACCGCCAAGTCGAGGACGAGAGAGCGATAGCGAAGCAAATACGGATGTTCGGCAAGGATTGCATTCGCATCGGCGCCGCCCCCTTGCGCCAGCGATTTTTCACTTCCGAAGCGAAAAGAAACGCCCGGTCCATGCTATGGACCGGCCGCTCGGCGGTGGAACCAGGCAGGGAATCGGTGTCGCGAGTCGCTTTCATTCCGCGGTTTCCTGCTGCAGACGTTTGAGAAATCGGCGAACGGTGCTTTCATCGATTTGCAAACTGTCGGCAATATCCTGACAAGTGCGCCCCTGCAACCGCAACTGGATGATTTTTTTATAATGATTCGGGCTGCTCGACAATAGACGATCCCAACGTTCTCTGGCAATGGCGAATTCCAGGGGCGCGGGCACTGAAGAGGGTATCTCTTCCCGGGAATAATACGATTCCTCTTCCAACGACGACTCGCGATTCACGTTGTATTTATGCGAGATCAGGCGCCGACGAGTCTCCATCCCCACTTTGTTCCTCGCCATGGCGACTAAATACGCGACCAGTTCCTCCGGACTTCCGAATCGCTCCGTTTGGTAATTTTTGCGAAAAAAGGAAGACCACACCAATTGGACGAAATCCAAAGAATCGAATTTCGGCCGCAGCCTTCGATTCAGCGAACGACGGACGGCATTGCGGATATCTTCGCCGTAACGTTCCACCAACTCCCATGCGGCGCCATCATCCCCCTCTTTTACCTGGTCTAACACCCGCCTAAAGTCTTCCATGTCGCTGATCATAAATCACCTTAAGGTTCACGAAATATAAAAAATCCATCCCGGTTTGAAAGCGATTTCGCAATTAAACCAATGGGATTGTTGCGCGAGTGAGAACTGTTTCCGCATATTTCAGAGAAAAACCGAAAGAATTGATGGTTGCAGGTGTCGTAAGATGCACGCTCCAACTTAACATTTTTTCTTTCTGCCGGATATCGGAAAAGTGGAAATTGCGGATAAAAATTTTTAAAATCCTGATATTTTCCATGGACGGTTGATGCCATCGAAAAAATGAAGCACCTGTTGTTTAGCCAATCGGAAGCATTGGGCTATTAAAACAGCAATTCCAAACGAAAGGATCGTAATCGAAGAGGGTTCGGGCACATTTTGCACCATAACTGTGCCAATGATTATGGGAGAAGGGGAGGCAAAGGGAAGATTATCGAATTCCCTCAAGTTGATTGGATCTGCTAAAAAATCTTCTTCCGTACACCAATAAGAGAGGAGCGTTTGATCGGGAGGGGACAATAAAGATGGTTGAACGATAATGTTGAACAAGCCTTGAGCGTTATTTTCTGCCTGTAAATCCATTTCCAGAAGATACTTGCCGCTCGAAGGAACCGAAACACC
This sequence comes from Pirellulales bacterium, assembly GCA_963713065.1. Taxonomy (GTDB): domain Bacteria; phylum Planctomycetota; class Planctomycetia; order Pirellulales; family Thermoguttaceae; genus JADLEL01. The sequence goes on from CAVQKP010000008.1 coordinate 95,842, forward strand.
CGCAGGTGAGCCGAGAGGCGGATTATCGAAGTCTCCAATTTGAAATATCGAATTTGCCGGCCCGCTGAAGGTAGAAATGATCCCTAGATTTCTGTCCTCCAATAGATAATCATGCGTCGGCTGATAAGCATTGATAATCGTGATATCTCCCGTAGTTTGCGGGGATGCTGGAACGATGCTCAGATTCAACTCCCAAAGGAAAAGCAGCTCGGAACTACCGTTGGGATTATCGATGCCGATCAAATAATTTAGAGGAGATTGAGACATGGAATCCCAATTGATATTTTCCCCAACGATCGAAAAACTATCCGCATGACTCGTTAGGGGAATGTGAGCCAAAAACAGACTTACCGTCAGAAAAATCGAGCGTCGCACCGCTACCTCCAGAATTATGAAGAGAGAGAAATTCACAAATAGCCATTCATTTAATTTAATAGCTATTTTCTTGAAGTCCACCCCCCCGCAGAGTTATTACAAAACATTAGTTTTAAAGGAAAGATATTCAGATGAGTGGCTGTCACTCATAAAACGCTCTCTATGGAATCTCCCATTTGGACGAATGCGTGGTCGAAAGCCGCTGTGCCCGTTCATAAAACACTTTTTTTACTTTGTGGGAGGAATCTCTTTTGCACCTTTGTGACACGTCTCGGCGAATGAGTCGCGTGCTTCATCATCATAACTCGTTGATTTCCGGAAAAATGGCGAAACTCAAGCATCATGCACGATTGGCGACGATAGGTGAATCGAGCCATTCGGTGCGCCGATTCTCGGTGGATTTCACGGGGTTGAGGCCGCCCGCGCCAAGTTCAGGACGACGACGGCTGTTTTCGCCCTCCCGGTAACCAAGGAGGAACTTCGCCATGCATCGGAAACCGACGATTTACCTCGTGGATGACGATTCCCAGGTTCTTGATGCCATTTCGCATCTGGTCAAACCCATCGGAGCAAACGTTGAAACCTTTTCCCGAGCCGACGACTTTTTAAGCAAATTTTGCTACGCTGGTCCGGCATGCCTCGTTTTGGACGTGCGGTTGCCCGGCATGAGCGGATTGGAATTGCAAGTGCAGTTGGCCGAAGCGGACTGCAGAATTCCGATCATCTTCATTACCGGCTATGCCGACATTCGCATGGCCGTGGACGCGATAAAGAACGGTGCGGCGAACTTTTTCGAAAAACCGTTTCGGCCCCAGGAACTTTTCGATGAGATTCAAAAATTACTTCGCGCGGACATCGAATTTTGGCAATATCGCGATGAGGAAATATGCATCGAACGGAAACTGGCGTTTTTGAAGTTGGGCGAGCGCGAAGTGCTCGATCGGATTGCCGAGGGAAAGACCAATGAGGAAATCGCCAAGGAACTTCAATTGAGCATCCGCGGCGTGGAAGCTCGCCGCGCAAAAGCCATGAAAACTCTGCGCGTGGATTCGAAAGCCGAATTGATGACTCTTTTGCGGATTTTCCCCTCCCGAAAATCCTACAAAATTCTCTCCTAGCCGGGCCGATACGTTTTTTGTACGGGTTGTGAAAGAGAAGATTATTCCTCGGCTGCATCCTGTATCTCCATGCAGTCACGGTTTCACCAAGCTGCGGCTTCGCGGATCGAGATGGGGAAAGTTTCGGGCGTATTTGACCGGCGTTTGGGGGCGTTCGGCTTGAGCAAGATTTTCGAGCAATTCCCGGGCGAGCACGTCACGAACCTCGGACTCGACGTCGGCAAGTTGTTTTTTGCCGGGGCGGATCGCGTCGCAACGAATGAGATGTACGCCGAAAGAAGTGCGTATTGGCGGGCTGATCTCGCCTTCGTTCAGCGCAAAGGCGGCGCGGGGAGCCAACCGCGCAGCGACGTTCTTATTCCATTCCACCAATACCGGATTAACCGTCAGGTCGGCACAAAGGCAGGGGATCTTGCGCTCATAAGCGGCCTGGGCAATCTTCATGGTCATGCTCAGGGTTTTGGCAATTGCCTTCAGCGCCATCGCGCGGCAGCCCATCTCGATTCGCTTGATGGCGTCGGCCTTCGTGTGGGCGCTCTCGTCGGCGGCCAAGCGGACCGGGATGTCGGATACATCGATTTCCCCATCCTCCGCGAACGGTTCCTCGACGATCGCAATCTGGTCGAAGGCGCCGATCTTCCGCGCATGATCGAGAAGCCTCAACAGCGATGCTTTTTTCTCATAGCGGCCGTTGGCATCGAAAAGACCTGCGCGTCGGACCAAAGGACATTCTGCGAGCAGAGCCCGAGAGCGTACATCCCCGAACTGCTTTCCATGCGGCAGGCCGTCTGCCATATTTTCGTCATGTAGCCGCCCTTGAAACCAAAGGGGCGGATTAGCGGCTCGCGCTCGAAATTGGAATCGACCTTGGAGATTCGTATGGATTTCGCCACGGCAGTCTGTCCTGATACGGGAAACCGGAGAGCATGGAGAGTCAGCGCCGTGCCGGAGGCCAGCATTCCGCTCTTCAGCAACGTTCTGCGATTGTATTTCGACTTACTGTTGCACAAACTCATATCATCAATGTAACCCAGGTTCACATTTCATTCAAGAATTCCGTGTTTCAAATGCAAGGGGTGCAGGGGACGATGAAAGCGCAAAGGGATCGACTCCGGACGATGGTTTATCGAAAGTGATCCACAAGACGGCGATGACGCTCGTCTTCGCCCCCCCTCTACATGCCTAATCAAATCGTCCTTCATCATGGGCACGCTCATTGGCGGGCGGCTTCGTTGTATTATGCCGCTTGGAAATGTAAAATGGCAGAGACGAAGGGAGAGCGCAATCGATCAGTGAAGCGAAGCGGCCAATGCGGCGCAGCCGGGAGAATCGAGACGCACAGGAGCATTCAACGACCTTGGTTCCATCATTCATGTGTTTAGGAGACTTTTTATGAGAGCCGGCATAATGTTCTGTGTAATCTTTTCCTGTTGGATTTCAATGCTTGATTTGCGCATTGCACGGGCCGAGGAGGGTTTTCGGCCGCTTTTCGACGGCAAAACCCTGGCAGGCTGGACTCAACGCGGCGGCAAAGCGAAATATTCCGTCGCAGACGGCGCCATCGTCGGCGCCACCGTTCCCAAAACGCCCAATAGTTTTCTCTGCACGGTGAAAAACTACGGCGACTTTATCTTGGAGTTGGATTTCAAAATCGATCCGGGATTGAATTCGGGCGTGCAAATCCGCAGCGAAAGCAAGCCCGATTACAAAAAAGGCGTCGTCCACGGCTATCAAGTGGAGATCGGCGATTACACGGCGGAACGCAACTGGACGGGAGGCATTTACGATGAATCCCGCCGGGGATGGCTGGTCAAGCTGGACAAAAAGAAGGACGAACCCGCGCAAGGCTTTCAAGGCCGACGCTTGGAACCACCTTCGCATCGAGGCCAAGGGCGACGTCATTCGCACGTGGATCAACGGCGTGCCCGCGGCGGAACTCAAAGATGATAAAACCTTGAAAGGTTTCATTGCGCTGCAAGTGCATGGCGTTCACGATAAACAGGAACCCCTGCGAGTGAGGTGGAAAAACATTCGGATCAAAGAGTAACGGGTCGGCAGCGGCCTTGCGGCACTGGAAAAAGCTGAACATCCCGCTCTCCCGCGGGCGGCACCGGCAATTTCGAACATCGGCGGCGTGTTGCCCAATCCGCCTATTCCAAACGGCTCCCTTTTCGATAATCCTTAGTTCCAGGTTGCGGTCCCGAACTCGAAAACGCTCCGCGCGGCGGCTGCGGGCGTTTTGTCGCCGAAGGTTTGCGGGATAGTGACTTTTTTATCCGGAAGCCTCTCGCCGGCGATGATGCGGCTGATATCGAACAGATATTCCTGCCGGCCGTTGCCGCCATGCGGCGAGTCGATGGTTACGAACTTGCCGTCGCGAGAGATGCGCGGGTGCAGGTCGCAACGCCATTCGCCAACGTATTTCTTGGGAGAGGGAAACTTTCCCAGAACCACGACTCGACCGGTGGGCAGATGGAACAAATACAACACTTGCTCGCGCTTGGGGCCCTGGTATCGAGATCCATCGACCAAACGCCGATCTCATCGGGGGCCATTACCTTTCGGTAGGGATCGGGCACTCCGGCGTAGCCATATCCCGGCCGGGTGTCCGCGATCCGCCGGAAGTCCGCGCAGACCGCGCGCTTCCCGTCGGCCGTGACATGCTCGATGGCCAGGGGCAGCGTCCGCAGCTTGCGGGTATTCGCGTCCAGTATCCGGCAAACGAACTTGTCGCCTTCGCGGTCGTTATAGAGAATTTCACTTTCCGAGCCGGGCCGCCACTGGAGCATGCATCCCTGCTGCCAGGACCATGCGCGGGATTCACCCAGTTCGATCCATCGATCGCCGTCGGCCAGATCGACCATGCCGATTTTGACGGTATCTTCCGGCTTGGGCGAGCGATGCTCGAAATTCGCTTCCATCGTCAGCAGATAGCGGCCGGAGGAGTCGATTTGGTACTTGTTGTAATAACCGAACCAATGAAACTTCGGCCCGTGAGTGACCGCCCGCATTTTTACCAACGAGGGATCGACCGTGGGTATGGCCAACAAGTCCAGTCGGGGCGGCTCGGCTTCAGACGGGGCGGCTGAGAGCAATGTCGCCGGCAGCAACATGGAGAGGATCGAAAACCACATAAAGCGGCAAGACATGGTTTGACTCCCATTGGAGCAACATTGGCGGTTGACGAGTCAATCGCGAATACAATTCGAATATCAGCCACGCGATCATCACTCGGGTTCCATAATCCGCGCCGGTTACTCCATACTTCACGATGGCGATCCGAAAAAACAAAAAGGAAATTTGGCAAATCCGGCATTTTTTTCTTTATTCGAACGCTCCAGGTCACGACCCCGAGATGTATTTTAGCATCCCGATATTTTCCGTAAAGTGACCTGAGGAAAGTGGCATCAAGCAGTCACATAAAGCATCGAACTTATGAAGTATGGATTATGCATGGTGTTCGTTGTATGATATTATTGGTCGCGAAGGGAGGCGGCGGGAATGGTCACGAAGATCAAGAACCGCTTTTAACGCAGCAGAGTTATTCGACAAATACAATCATCACCGGCCTAGTGGTCCTGCAAATGATAATTGACGGCTGCCATGCCCACACTTGCCGTGGGCAAGTTGCGGTGCTATTTGGCGTTTCTCATGCCCACGGCAAGCGTGGGCATGGCACCCAACCTGTCAAAATAAACTTGTCGGACCACTAGTTGAAATCCTCTTACCCGTATTATAAAGCGATCAACCATGCAAATCAGCCACGACAAAACCATTGGTATCCTGACATCCGCGATTTTGGCATCCAATCTCCTGATCGGCGCCTTGGCGGCGGCCGCGGGGGACGATTGGGCAACGGTCGTCGATCGGTCATCGCATCGGGCCTCCTCGTTCGACAAGACCGGCGGAAATGCGGATTGCATCGACAGCTTCGAACCCGGAAGGACGATCGTCCTGATCGATGCCGACGGGCCGGGCGAGATCACGCATTGCTGGTTCACGGTGAGCAGTTTTCAAAACCATCCCTTCATGTTGCGCGATTTGTTGCTGCGGATCACGTGGGAAAACGCCAAATTGCCTTCCGTTGAAGTTCCCTTGGGCGATTTCTTTGGATTGGGGCACGGCAAGGAGTACCAGATCCATTGCCGGCCGATCAATGTCGGCGCCAGTCCCAAAGCGATGAATTGTTATTGGCCAATGCCGTTTTACAAGCACGCGCGGTTGGAACTCGTCAATAACGGCTCGCGCACCTTTCGCAAAATCTTTTACAACATCGACTACGAGCTTGGCCCGATCCCGCCCCGTCAAGGTCTCTTCCATGCCGAATTCCGCCGCGTGAAAGACTTGCGGCCCCAGTCGCTGGATGGCAACATCACGGGCAAGGACAACTATGTGATTCTCGATGCGCGGGGCGAGGGCCAGTACGTGGGCTGCTTTCTGTTTGTCGATTCCGCGCCCGGCGGCTGGTGGGGAGAAGGCGACGACATGATGTTCATCGACGGTGAAGAAACGCCGTCGATCAACGGCACCGGAACCGAGGACTATTTTTGCGATGCCTGGGGATTTCATGCGATCGACAACTATCCGTTTTACGGCGTTCCCTTCAAGGAAGAGCAGCCCGACGGTTGGACGCAAACCACTGCTTATCGGTTTCACCTTCCCGATCCGGTCCGTTTCAAGAAAAGTCTTCGCGTAACTATTGAACACGGATGGCAAGGCAAGAAGCCGAACGATTATTCAAGCGTCGCCTACTGGTATCAACTGGAACCGAACGCGCATCGCAATCCTTTGCCCGCGGGCCCCGATTATTTGCCCCAGACACACTCATCGAAGTCCGCAGCCGTGCCCAAGTCGCTGCAAATCTGCGCTACCCAGGCGGAGCCTATTCTTCGCCGGCAAGGAATTGCGGTTCGTGCAATTACCACCCCGCGGGCAAACTCCCTGATGGGAGGCGTGCTGCGGATCGATTCCCCGGGCAAAGCGGTGGATATCCCCCTCGCCGTCCGCGCCCCGGGCAAGTATCGGGTCGCCGTAAAACTCTACGATCTGGGACAATCCGCGCCGGTTTCCCTCGGCTTCAAGGACGGTCGGACGAAAACGCTCGCAAAGATCACGAAGAAACAATCCACCATCAAGCTGGGCGAGATCGAAGTCGGCAAGGACCAAACAATCGTCATCACCGCGGAATCCCCTTCTGTTTTTGCAGTCGATTCCTTCCTCGTCGATGTGCAAAACCGATAATTGCATGACTCCCCGGGTCCAAGGCCGATGGGACCGGATGCTGTCACGCCATACGAATGACGATCAGCGCGGGCTTCCAAGAGAGTTCCGTGGTTGTTTTCGGAAGTTTACCTTAACCCACTACTGTTTCACGAATTGCGTTCAATTTTAATTAATGCAAAAGATCGCTGAACCAGCACGCTGAAAGCGATTAAATGACCTCCGGCAGTTGATACGGTTTGCGCACTGCACGGCTCAGGTGCTGGTTGGCCTCTTCGTCGCCGGGGAATGTCTCTTTGACGGGATCCCACTTCAGTTTGTGGTCAACCCATCGGACGATGTTGGCCAAGTGGCAAACCGTCGCCGTGCGATGCCCAATCTCCACATCGGCCGCCGGTCGTTTGCGCGAGCGCATGCAATCGAACCAGTTTTGGATGTGCGTGACGGTGTCCTGCGTCTTGGTCTTGCTCTCTTTCGGAGCGGTATCGAGACCGGCCGGCTCGATCTTGCAGCGATTGCGGTCGATGGTGATTTTCCCCTTTTCACCGAGGAAAATCGCTCCGCCATGCGGGCCGTTATCGAGTTTCACGATGGTTCCGTTGGCGTAGCGGAAAAAGACCATCGGGTGGTTCGCTTTTTCATCGCCCGCCGCGGGGAGTTGCGGCTCGGTCATGGTCGGCGGCGCAAACCGCTCGCCTTCCGTCCAGACTTCCACCGGCCCGCTGGTGTCCATGCCGAGCGCCCATTGCACCTGATCCAACCCGTGCGCACCCCAGCCGCACATCTCGCCGCCGGCGAAGGGCCGCAGCGACGCCCAGCCGGGTTTGCGCGGCAGGGATAAATGTCGTGGTTGAACGGCACCACCGGGGCCTGACCGCACCAGACATCCCAGTCGAGACCCTGTGGAGCAGGCTGTGCGGGGAACCTGAATTCCCACGGGCTGGGATAATTGTATGCGATCACCGTGTGAACCTTGCCGATCACGCCCTCGCGCACCATCGCGCAGCCGTGGGCATTCGGGCCCATCGTGCCTGCTGGCTGCCACACTGCACGATCCTATCGTTTTTCCGCGCCGCCGCCACGATTTTTCGCCCTTCGACGATGGTTAACGACAACGGTTTTTCCACGTACACGTCTTTGTTCGCCTGACAGGCGTAAATCGCACACAGGGCATGCCAATGGTCGGGTGTGGCGATCATCACCGCGTCCACATCTTTCCGCTCCAGCAGGCGGCGGTAATCTTGCAGCGGAAGGCTCTCGTACTTCGCCGCGATCTTTTTTGCCCGCGTGAGCCAAATGTCACTCACCGCGACAAATCGGCCCGCCTTGGGCACTTTCGGCATGAGTTGTTGTGATCGCCGCCCGACGCCGATGCAGCCGATGCCGATGCGGTCGTTGGCGCCTGGTTGATCAGCGGCGGCCAGCCAGTGCGCGGAATCAGAGTCGGCAGGGCGAAGCAAGCCCCGGCCACGACAGCGCCGGTGCGGAGAAAATCGCGACGGTTGGGATAAAACGTCTTTGACATGATGGATGGTTCCTTGTTGGCGTTCGTTAAAAGATATTGATTTCCACTGCGCAGCCTTCCCGGGCGGAGGAGAGGTAAGCGCTGTAGATCGTCGAAATCGCATCGGCGGCCAGATGGATATCGCTTTCAAGCGGATCGCCATAGGCGATGGTGCGATAGAACGCTTCGATCTCCTGCGGGTAACCGGTGAACCAGTCCTCCTCGGGAGAGGTGCAGGCCCAGCCTTGCTTGGTGCCGATCTTTTCCACCACATACACGTCGGCAAAGTTCTTTTCCACCGGATTGTAAGTCATCATCGCCGTATTGGGATTGATGTTGCAGATCGTGCGGTGATTGTTGGCGCAGACTTCCAACTGATTGTGAATGCCGCCCAACACGATGTCGGAGGCAAAGATGTCGGCAACCGTGCCATCCTCGAACTCGACGTGCATCATCGAAAAATCGTCGATGTCGTAGTAATTGCAGCGAATGTGCCCTGCGTCGCGGAAATTGGGCAAACGGGTGACGGCATGTGCGCGGGCGGTGACGGTTTTCGGCCGGATCGGACGGCAGTCGCGGACCTTTCCTTCGACCTGCTTCAGGTAAAGCGCCGCGGTAAGCGGATGACAACCCTTACCGATCATCACCCCGCCACCGCCCCGTGCCGCGAAAGGGTAATCCTTCGAGTGCGAACCACTGTGCGACTCTTCGCCGTGAATCCAGAGGATTTGCGCCTTGGTCTTTTCCAAGATCTCCCGTTCCTTCTGCACGGCGGGAGCGTAAACCCAGTTTTCCGCGTAAAGCAAGCGGCCCTCACCCGCGGCCTCGGCGTCGATCATCCGCCGCACACTGGCCAGTGCGGCCGCGCGGGCGGTCTGTTTATCGGCGCGGTCCCAATGGAAATCGGGCCGCGCCGTCGCCAAAGTACCCGGTCAGCGGCTTTTCGCAGATGACGAACTTGCCTTGCGACAGGCCGGCGACCGAAACCGACTCATGATCGACGCCCGGCACGCAGACGTGGATCGCCTCGACTTCATCGAGCAAATCGCCGAGCGATTCGAAAAACCGAATGTCACGCTCTTTAGCGAATTTGCGGCCGCCGCTCTTGTCCAGCGAAAAGACGCCGACGACTTCCACGTTTACGCCATGCACTTTGCAGAGGGCATGATAATGAAACGCGGCGGAAAATCCGGAACCGACTAAGCCCGCACGAACGGTTTTCTTTTTCACTATGTTGTTTAGGGTGGAAGGTGTAAGGTTCTTTACTTTGGTCACGATAAAGGACAATAAAACCTCCAGTCTCGTCGAGCGGAAAATAGCCGACGGGACAGGCTTTGCCTCAATCTGCTATTGCCCCAATACTGCCGTGAAAGCCACAACTGCCGTCCATTTTTGCGAATCAGACTCACAGCGTGTCACAGGCTACTGGTTCTTCTCGAGTGTCCAAACGCCGCCGATACCCTTCAGCCATGCAGCTTGGACATCTTTGGCAACAAGAACGGTTTGGAACGATTCGCCGTCATCTCGCTGCGCCTTCCAAAGGCCGGGCTGCAAATTGCAAAAAAGGACACGGCAAGGCGCGGAGGAGGGAATTCCCATGCGGACATTTTTTGTGACGGTCTTTCCGTCGCGGGGAAAGACAACCGCCCAGTTCATGCCTTGTCCCTCGATCAGACAGCCGACCGCTTCGGCCGATTCCAGCAAGCACACAGGCAAACGGTTGTCCCCGAAACGATCGGCCACCTGCATGACGTTGAGGAACAAATCTTCAGCGGCAGGAGCGATGGGCGAAACTTCGATCCGCCATGCGCCGGCTTCAAGTGAAGGGTGGGGGTACAGTTCCGGATCAAGCTCGCTGGGATAGTTGGTGCCGAAGACCCAAAACTCCTTGCCCGGCCCGCCGATAGCTTCCATTCTCAGGTTGCTCAGTGATGGCAGAAGCACATCTAAAACGAGCCGCCCGCTTTCACCGTATTCCGTACGATCGATGAAGGCTGAAGCTTTTTCCAGCAGCGGTTTTTCCATTGAATGAAGCAGCCAATACTTGCGGAACGATGGCTTGGACGACACCACGCGGTCAAAGACCACTAGCGCCGCCGGCTCCTTGGCATTGCGCAAGTTTAAAAAAACAAACGATCGCACAACTTGCTTTACTTTCTTGCCGTAGGCTTGCGTGATATCGCCTTGCAGCAAGGTGAATTCGGGATTTTTCGGTTCCGGGCCGAAACCGTGGGCGAGGACGTTGCCGGTGCGAAAGTCTTTTTCAAAAGCACGTCCAAAGTGGGCGCCTCGCGGCGGCTGTTGGGCAAGCGCTGCCCGCCGTCGTTGCCGCAGCCTTTGCGATCGAAGTTTTCACGGGGATCGTAGATCAGCAGCGAGTTATGGGCGATCGTTCGCCAGGAGTAGTTGCAGTCGTGAGGGCTGCCGTAGCTTGCAGGACCCTTGCCCAGAAAGATGCCCGAGTCGATAGCCAGCGGCCCCTTGTAGTAGATTTGAAAAGCACCGGCGTCGGCATGTTGATGATTAACGGTGTTATACTCGTTGACTTTCATCTCAGCCAATACGGCGTCATTGCCCCATCCCGTGCGGGCGATCATCCATCCCAGCGGCGAGGGAGCATAGTACGAAAGGTTCAGTCCGTCTCGCGCAACAGGCTGCAGTCGAGGATCACGCCAAAGGAATTCGAAAATCGCTTCATCATCGCCAATGCCCCCCTGGCGCAGAGCCTGATCGAGCAGCACGCCATCGCCGTAATAGCTTGCGGCGAGCAGGGTGCCGATAAACTCACCCCACGGCTGACCGCGGGGAACCGTCTGCTGCATCTAGGAGTCTCCGTTGCGCAGCCGTTGGCCATCGGGCCGCGTGCTGTAGAGAAAATAGTACGACACCCAGCGCTGTTCGGGATTATAAACGTTGCCGGCGCCGATTCGATCAAAAATGAACAAAGGAAACGTCTCCCATGAAAAACGCTGCGGACCGCAATAATCACCTTGATAATGGGCGCGTGCCCGATAGAACCAATTGCGGGCAGGCAAATGCTCGCCGAAGAAGCGGCTCGCTGCCAAATCGTACATTTCAGGGAAATCATCGTAAAGCGCGATGCCGGCGGAGAGCATGTCTCGCATGATGATCGCTTCCGAAGTCAATCCGGTGATCGAGCTGCCCTGCGTGGGCGGGTATCCGCTTTTTTGCGTTTTTGCCAGCCGGAGAAATTGCTCGAGGAACGCCTTTTTATCTTCGACTGTGAGCAGAGCATGGAGCCAGTCATAAACAATCGCGCCGGTGACCATCATGCGACCGGTGGCTCGATAGGCGTTGTGATCATCGCCCAGTTCTGTCTTCTTCAGTAATTCCAAGGTCCGCACGACGATCGAGCGACCGCGATCACGGTCGGGTGCGGCAAGATAATGGAGGGCATCCCACTCGATGCGGAATTGCAGCGATTTTTCCGCGAGTCGTTTCAATCGCCCGACCGCCGGTTGAAGAACCGGATCGCGGAACCGAGATTCCACGTTGCCCTTATCCGAAGCGCGAAGATAGAGTCGTGGATGCTCGGAGGGTGGGACCGGAATCCTTATGCCGCGGACGGTCTTCCATGCGGATGTCGCAGGACTTCCGGAGGTAAACTCCTGCAAAGGCGGCGCCGCATGCGTCGCACCATACGACACGGCAAGGGACACAACGCCTACAACAGATGCGATACGCATTTTTACTCGGCTTAAAGGAAAAAACGCCGGGATCACTTCAACTTCACTTCTTTGGAAAATTCCCGCGCTTTGGGCGTCACGCGGTCGATATTCGGCGTCACGTCGGCAGCGGCGCGGCCCAGCGCCCAGGACATGCCGCCGAGCAGGACCTGCTGGAACTTTTCATTGGTCCACACGTCCTCGCGATGTCCCATCGATGTGTAGAAGACCCTGCCTTTATCGTGCATTCGCGCCCAAGTGGCGGGGTAGGGGGGGCGTTTGTACGAATTGCCCTTCATGCCCGCGGTCTCTTGGATGAGGATCACGTGTAAATCCTTGGCGAACTTCTGTTGCGAGTACCATTCGTCGAGTAAGCTGAAGCCCCTGCCGAGTTTTTCCATCCCGGGAAATTTCGGCGAGGCGACTTTCATCCGCGCCTCTTGCTGCTTGTCGTGGCTGAGGAATTCGCCTCCGATCATGGCGATGAAGGGATCGAGGCCCTTGCTGCGGAAGGTGCCCGTGGCGGCATGAATGCCGACGAAGGGCTTGCCGGCCGCGATGGCCTTCAAGAGTTTGTCCCGTTGCGTTTCGCTCATGTGTTGGCCGCCGCTGCCGGAAGTGTAGAAGGCGAACAGGTCGTATTTGCCCAAATCACCGTCGAAGACATTCGCATCTTGGCGGCACTCGACCTCGAAGCCGTGCTGATTGCCCCATTCCGTGAGCATCTGTTCGGAATAAGCTAGTGCGCCGCCTTCGCGTTTCACCACGGAATGCACGTAGCCGCTACTTTTCGTGAAATAGAGCACCTTGGGCTTCTTCTTCTCCTCAGCGACGACCCAGCCCAAAGGAAAAACCGACATTCCCACAACAGCGGCACCCGCCGTCAACAGCATTTCACGACGTCGCATAAGAAACTCCATGAAAGAAAAAGAAGGTAATCCGGCTGCGTCACAACAATCGCATTCTTCAAGAACAACAGTAGCGAGTTGTTGTTAATTTATGAATTCTTTAGCGAAATGTCAATAGTTTTTTAGATAAAAAAATAGGATTGCAAATAGCTGCGCTGTAATTCATTACATAGCAATAACTTATGTGATATTCAACACTGCAGAAGAAACCTTGCCGCAGATGATTGATAATATACTATTTGCAGAAATATCCATACGGAAATAAATTAAAGTAGCTATATCCTGCTTGACAATTCGCTAAATAATTATTATTTTTTCTTTTGCAAATCCAAATCATCGGAATTGCACCCTCGGGATTTGTCCGGCAAAGTGCCGTGCCCCGCTTCGGTGCCTGTTCGAGGAGGTGTCCTGCGATGGCGAACTTAGTTGAAGCCTCGCCCCTTTTCAGCCTTTGATGCCGTGTTTTCGTGAAGGCGAAAGAGTGGGGCGGAAAAACCATCCGGAAGACCGCGTCTGCAATTATGTGTTGGATCGCATCGTGACCGGCGAGTATTTGCCCGGCCAGCGAATCAACGAGTTTGAAATTGCGCGGACTTTGAAACTCACCAAAGAGCAGGTCCGCGAAGCCATGCGGAATTTGATTTATCTCGGATTGGTGGAAAGGGTCCCCAATCAGGGCGCCGCATGCGGCACGTCTCCTTGCGGGACTTGGAAGAGATCTATGAAGCGCGTCAGGCCGTCGAGCTGGAGGCAATCCGAAAGATTGCGCCGAAGATCACCGACGACGAACTTCGGCAATTGAAAAATGTCGCCCATTCGTGCGCATTCGATCGGACCCTGTGCGACTACGCCGGCCGATTCGAAGAGGTTTGCAAAGCCGGATCGGGAGAACTGCTGCGGAAATCAAAGGATCTCTTCCCCTATTACGACATGCCCCTGAAATCGAATCCCGACTTGAAGTTTCATTTGCTGCTGGTCCGTCTCATGGGCAACCGCGTCTGGGAACAGATGGCGATGACGATTATTCCCCGGGCGATCGTCCTTTTCCAATATTACTTTTTCCTTTTGCCCCATTCGATTATTGGGATTACGTTTCAGCACATCGTCAACAAGGTGTTTTCGCAAGGGATCAAGCCCGTTGCCCACGACATGATTTATGACGCCTTGGCCGATCATGACGCGGCCCGCGCCGCCGAGCTGACGAAAGAGCACTTGCGTTTTTGCTATCTGATCAACCGAGCGAAGATCGAACTTTACGAAGAGATCATGCACGACCAGAAACGGTTGGGAAACAAGTAAGAGGCAAATTGGCGAAAAGAATTCGTGGAGAACAAACTGAGAAACTTACGTTCCATGAGGATTGACCTTCGATGACAAATGACGGCAATCGTTGCCTTCTGCGATGGGGACTGGTGGGCTGCGGCGACGTGGCCCGGAATAAGGGCGGCCCCGCCTTATACAGTACGCCGGGCTGTTCGCTGGTGGCGGTCATGAGTCGGAACGAAGAACGTGCCGCGAGTTTTGCCCGGCGGCACGGCGCCCGCCGATATTACGCGAACTATGAAGAATTGCTTGCCGATCCGGAAGTGAACGCGATTTACGTCGCGACGCCTCCGAACGCACATGGGGAACCGACGATCGATGCCCTTCGCGCCGGCAAACACGTCCTCTGCGAAAAGCCGATGGGACTGACGCTCGAAGAATGCGATCGCATGATTCGCGCGGCCGAGCATGGTCCGGGCCAACTGATGATCGCCTATTACCGCCGGAAATATCCCGCGGTCGTGAAGATCAAGGAACTCTTGGACCAAGGCGCCGTCGGGCAGATGACGAAGATTCGCACCGAAGTGGCCGACAGCTACAAACCGCCCGCCGATGTTTCCAAATTCTGGCGGCTCGATCCGCGCGTGGCCGGCGGCGGCTTTTTGTGGGATGTGGGCTGCCATCGGCTGGACTTGATGGTCCATTTCGCCGGCGAGGCCGCGGAAGTCTCCGCGTTCCTGGACACGCTCGCGTTCGAGATGCCGGTCGAAGATTCCGCCTCCGTGATGATGCGTTTCCAAAATGGCGTCCAAGGAACCGGCATCTACCATTGGAACGTGCCGAGCGGCGGCGACACGATCGAAATCGGCGGCACCAAGGGACGCATCGTGTGCGATCTGGCGACCGGCCGGGTGGATTGGACCACGCGCAAGGCCGGCAAAGCTGGGTCCTGCCGCCGCCGGCAATCACCCACCAGGGACTCGTCGAGGATTTCGCGCAGGCGATTCAGGAGAATCGGCCGAATTGCGTCGATGGCCTGGAAGGACGCAAGACCAACGCGATCCTGGAGGCCGCCGTGCGCTCGCACAAGGAAAAGAAGGTCATCGCCGTGGGCTAGAAAGAAGCATGAGGGGCCTGCACTGCGATCGCCCCACCCGACAACGACACCCAACGACAGAAAGCACGATATGAAGGCGAAATTGGCAATCCATGGCGGCGAGCCCGTCCGATCGGAACCCTGGACCACGATCTACCCGCCTTACAGCGATCAGGTGGAAAAGGAAGTCGAAGCGGCGGCGCGAATCATCCGCTCGCGTTTGCTGTGCGCGGAATTCGGCCCCGAAGTGCGGAACTTCGAAGAAGCCTATGCGGAATATCTGGGCGTCAAGCACGCCATCGCCGTGAGCACCGGCACGGCGGCGCTGGTCATCGCATTGCAGGCCCTGGGCGTGGGCTTGGGCGACGAAGTGATCGTGCCCGCCTATACGTTTTTAGCTACCGGCACGTGCGTCCTCCAGGTGAACGGAGTGCCGGTTTTCGCCGATATCGATCCGCGCGTGCAGGGAATCGATCTGGAGCAGGTGATGCGATTGACCACGCCGCGGACCAAGGCGATCATTCCCGTTCATGCGAACGGGTATCCGATCGACATGGATCCGCTGATGGCGTTCGCCAAGGAGCGGGGCATCGCGGTCATCGAAGACGCCGCTCACTCCCACGGGGCGGAATGCCGCGGCCGCAAAACCGGCGCCATCGGCGACATCAACGCTTTCAGCTTCCAGCAGAAGAAGAACCTGCCGCTAGGCGAAGGCGGGATGATCACCACCAACGATGACGATCTGGCGGAAAAGGCCAGGCAGAATCGGACCTTCGGCAAAAACGTGATCGGCAATAACCTGCGGATGAATGAACTTCATGCGGCGATCGGCAAAATTCGCCTCGCCGATTTGGATCGGCAAAATGAGTTCCGCATCGAGAACGCGGAATATTTGCGCGAAAAGCTGCAAGGCATCCGCGGAATCACCACGCAAAAGCCGCTTCCCGATACGAAATGCGTGTATTACAACTTCATGATTCGCTACGAACCGGAGACCCTGGGCGTTTCGCGGAATCGATTCATGGAAGCGCTCAATGCCGAGGGAATCGTGGCCGGCTCGCTGTACTATCCGCTGTATCGCAATTGGGCGTTTCGCCGCGGAGCCGAACCCTCCTTCTACCGCGGACCGGAATCGCAGCGTCCCAGCTATGCCGACGGAACTTGTCCGCGGGCGGAAGAGTATTGCGACAATCGCAACATTGAAATCAAAACCTTTTTTCCCAATCGCGAAAAGGAAATGAACGACGTGGCCCTCGCCGTGGCGAAGGTCGTCGAAAATATCGAGGAATTGAAAGCGGCGCGATGATGCAAACGAACCTCCACGTCGGCGCCGCTTGGGCCGATATCACCCCCGAGCGGCCGTTGCCGAATTATAACGGGCAGATCATCGATCGCTCCCCGCGGACGCTCCCTTTGCAGGCGAGAGCGGTGGTCTGCCGGGACCGCGATGCCGGCTGCGGCATCGTTTCCATCGACGCCACGTTCATCGACCGGGAAACGACGGAAAAGATTCGGCAACGCGCGGCGGAGCGTTCGAGCATCCCGCCGGGGAACATCCTCGTCGCGGCCACGCACTCCCATGCCGCGCCGGCCACCTGCGCGTCGTTCCTCTCCGGCGCTTTGCCCGATGCGGCGTACGTGAATCTCATCGTCGGTCGTGCCTGCCAAGCCTTCCATGCGGCTGAAGGACGGTTGCAACCGGTGCGTTATGCCTCAGGCGCGTTTCCCAGCCCGATCGGCTGGTGCCGCCGCTGGATCGATGCGGCCGGGCAGGCGCATTTCATGCCCGAGAAAAAATTGCAGCCGGGGTGGAAGCCGGAAAACACGAGCGATTTGCAGGTCCGCTATCTGGCGTTCGAAACGGCCGCAGGAAAGCCGGTCGCGGCGGTGCTCAATATCCCTTGCCACAACAACTTCGTGTTCGAGACCTACCATGCGGACTTCTTCGGCTGGACGGGCGAGTGCTTGATGGAGCATTCGGATCCCCATTGCATTGCGGTTTTCCTGCCCGCGCCGTGCGGAGATATCGCCTGCCGCCGGCCGGACGAATTCGGCTTTCCCGGCGACCCTTTCCAACTGGCGGAAGCGGCCGGTCGTTCGCTGGGGCAACGCATTCTCGACGATTTGCAACGCGCTCTGCGCAAATCGTTGGATAAAATTTCTTGCCGCATCCGCCAAGAACTAATTCCCGATCGGCCGTATGCGGAATCCGATTTCTGCCGCGACCATTGCCGGGGCGATAGTGAAGAAATCGAAAAACGTATTCGCTTCCGTTACGATCCCGAAGAGGCCGCCGTCAAAGAGCGTGGACCGACGGCATGCGAAATCGAATTGCAGTGCCTCGCATTCGGCGACACCGCGATCGTCAGCAACCCGGCGGAGCTTTTTTCGGCCTACGACGGCCGCATCCGAGCCGGATCGCCGTTCGCCGTCACGCTGGTTTCGGAATTATCCAACGGCTACTGCGGCTACGTCCCCACGCCGGGAGCGTTTGCCCACGGCTGTTACGAGACCCACCGTACGGTATCGACCAGTCGGCTGTCGAAAGACGGCGGTGAGCGGATATGTCATCAATCCATCCAACTGCTGAACGAAAGCTAAAGGGAATAGTTGGAAAATGGCATCGATCTTGCGGATCGCCAATCGAACAATCCCAACCACCTTTGAGGAGAAACAAACCATGATGAATCGTTTCCTGAAATCGGACGATCCCAAGGTTTTTACCGACGAGAACCTGGAGCAATATAACGCGCTCATTTTCTCGAATTCCAACAACGAGGCCTTCGAAAACAACGCTCAGCGCGATGCTTTCAGGCGGTACATCCGCGGCGGCGGAGGTTTCGTGGGCATTCATTCGGCGTGGGGTTCGGAACGCACTTGGCCCTATATCATGGATTATGCACGTTTCAAGATTTTGAGCCCTGCAGCCCTTGAAATTGCACTTTTTAAAGCAAATCAACCTTCTTTTTTCAACCGCTCGAAATTTCTCCAAAAATCAAAAATGGGCGAGCGGTTGAAAAAGCCGGACTGTTATAGCGCCGGCACGATGCCGGAAACACCCGAGCGCCCGGAACCATAAAAAATCTGCCTGCCGGCTAAAGCCGGCAGGCAGCTTCGGAAGTGCCCTTCAAGAAGGAATCTACTTTCTTCGCCACGCCGTTCCCGCTAAACCCAGGGCCAGGACCAGCAGGGCCAAGGTGCCGGGTTCGGGCACGGAATTCACTGCGGCGGCAGGCGCAGGGCCGCCGATGTTCAGGGAATCCGCGAGGATCGATCCGGCGTTTAGCGTCCCACCGCCATAAACATTCACGGCGGACGAAGGCGTGTTCAAGCTCGGCACGTCCAGCGT
The DNA here is from genome assembly GCA_963713065.1 of Pirellulales bacterium. Classification (GTDB taxonomy): domain Bacteria; phylum Planctomycetota; class Planctomycetia; order Pirellulales; family Thermoguttaceae; genus JADLEL01. Next base: position 114,361 of record CAVQKP010000008.1, read on the forward strand.
GCCCGCAACGACGTTCGTGTCGCCGTCGCAGGTCGGCGCGACGCTCAGCGCAAGCGTGCCGTCGCCGAGTTTCTTGAGGCCGCCGTCGCCGGCGACTCCGGACACCAACGGCTGGTTGATCGCAATGTCGTGATAGTCCGTGCCACCCGGTGAGCCTAGCGTGAGAGTCCCCGTCGCCCCACCGGCGTCACGACGCCCGGCGATCTGCACTCGGTATGCCTGCTGGATATCTGCCGTCAATACGGCATCGCCGTGCCCGAGGATGTGGCGATTCTCGGCCGAAGCAACGACCCCGTGATTTGCGAAACCGTGCGGCCGACCCTTTCCAGCATGGACGTTGATCCGCGGCGGGTCGGCTAGGAAGCGGCGCGAATGCTCGATCGGAAAATGGCCGGCAAGCGCGTGCCCGACTTGATCCTGATTCCCGCGATCCTTGGACGGAACAATAGCCCGATCCATTCCGCCCGCCCGCGATCTTCAAACTCCTGACGCGGATTTCGCCGGACAGCGCAAATCGCCTTTGCTCTGAAAGAACATGCCCATGGTTTGCGGACTCCGCGGAGCGACGATGTGGAAAGAGCATCCCCAACCTGAATCACCGCCAATTCCAAAACCAGTACCAATAGTCCTCGATCAACCGGCAGTTGGGGCTGTCTTGCGGCAACTCCAACTCGATCAGCGGCAGCTTCAACTCGTATTTCCCTTTGCGGGTCTTGCAGAAAATACCGTCGAACACGTCGCCGAAATGGTTTGCGGGATCAAGCAATTCCAGCACCTCACAGCAAAACTCGGTTTGTTCCCTGGGGTTGGTCGGATGGGGATAATGAGCGACAAAGGGGAACGAAAGGTTGGCCGAGAGGTACTCGTAATACCGGAACAGCGTATCCTCATCCACTTCCGGCAAGCGGCTGCCTGTCAGGCCAAGTGCCGTCATGATTCGAGCCTTTCGGCTGTCCTCGGAAACATCTACGGTGCCGACACGGGGCTCTCTCCAAATGGCATTTTCGTGGGTGCAGATTGACATCTGATGAACTCCTTGTTTCTGATTTGAAATGAACGAAGTCCTACGAACATGCGGCGTAGTCCGGGAGGGGCGAGCAACCTCCAACCCGCTCCTGGATTTCCTGCCGATGGATAGGCACTTCGACGGGAGCCGCCACGCCGAGCTTCACCCGGTCGCCTTGAATAGCCAAAACCGTGACCGTCACTTCGTTGCCGATGGAAATTACCTCTCCACGTTTGCGGCTTAGAACCAACATCGTCAATCCCTCCTTGTGAAAAATCTGCTTCCGTACTGCCGGATGCGGGTTCTCCGGCATCAACCGTCGTAATAATCCTGCTGCCACGGTTCAGGGGACTGTCCCCTTCGGCTAGCCGGGATTTCCGTTCTCGAGTTCTTAGATCGTACCAAAAGTTCATTTCCAGCTATTAGAGGCAAATCCCTGGTTCGTGTAGGGAAAAACCTTAATCATGGCAGGAGTCTTTTGTGCCGCGAAAGGTTCGGTCGAACGCCGCGGCAACAGGACTGCGGTGTAAAGCATGTTCAAGCCTTCAACATACGGCAGCCCTTTGTCGGAAAAGTTAGTGGAAGGAAGGTCCACGTCTTTCAGACCGGACACCATTCCGACGAATTTCATTCCATCGTCAGACACGGTGGTGTCGGAAACGTCTAGCGGCGCGAAGGACGGAATGCCAGAACCATCCGGCACGATTGTCGCTGAACTTCGAAAAGGTCGAAAAAACCCATGTCGAATAGGATCGGAAGAGGACGAATAAGGGCAACCTTGAAATGTCGTGGAAAGTCGAAAAATGGCAATTGAAGGCAGGCACGGGGGATATTGCGGGCGGCATCGGTTTTCCGTTAAAATGAGCGCCATCAACGCTTGATCGAATCGTGCAATCCCGGGAGCGGCCGCCGCGATCCTCCCGGCGAAAAACGGAGGAAGAACAATGCCCGACGAGCCCGCCGTCCGACCTGGCCGCGTCCTGTCTATCGACGCGCTGCGGGGATTCGATATGTTCGTGCTGACCGGGGGTTATCATATCAAGGCGATTCTTGCGGCATTTTTCACGCTGCCTCTCTGGATCAACAGGCAAATGGATCACTCCCCATGGGAAGGGTTCACGGCATGGGACCTGATCATGCCGCTGTTTCTGTTCATTGTGGGAACCTCCATGCCGTTTTCCTTCGGCAAACGTCTGGCCGCGGGGCAGAGCAAAAAACAAATGCACCTCAAGGTTCTCCGGCGGCGTGCTGATTCTTTGGATTCTCGGCATGGTCGTCCAAGGAAATTTGCTGGCCTTCGATCTGTCGAAACTCTATCTGTTTTCCAACACGCTGCAGGCGATTGCCGTCGGCTATCTGGTGGCGTCGTTGGCGCTGATGTATTTGCCGATCTTCGGCCAGTTCGCCCTCACCTGCCTTCTCCTGGTGGGTTTCTGGCTGGTGATGATGCTCGTGCCCTCGCCCGGCTGTGCGGCGGGCACGCTGGAAGTGCAGCACAACCTCGCGCGGTTCGTGGATGAATTCGTGTTGCGCGGCTTTGTGGACCACAAGTCCGGCTACGAGTACACGTGGATTCTTAGCGGGTTGGGCTTCGCCGCCAGCGTGCTCCTGGGCGTGATGTCGGGCCATCTCCTGCTGCGAAGTTCGTGGACGCCGTGGAAAAAGACAGGCGGATTGATTTTGGCGGGCGCCGTCTGCCTCCTTTTGGGTTGGATCTGGGCCGGGGGCTTCGGCTGGCTCACGGCGTGGCGTTTTCCGATCATCAAGCCCCTCTGGACCAGCTCGATGGTTCTCTGGTCGGCCGGCTGGTGCTATCTGCTCCTCGGGATCTTCCATTTCTTTGTCGATTTGCTGGGGTTTCGGAAATCGGCGTTTTTCTTCATCGTGCTCGGCTCCAACGCGATCGTGGCCTATATGCTCGCGATGACCGTCGATTTCGGACACATCGCCGACCGGTTCGTCGGCGGGCTGATGGCCCATTTCCAGGAATGGGGCGGTTCCTGGCCGGGATACGCCGACGCCCTGCATCACTTCGCCGCCTTCGCCATCCTCTGGCTGATCCTGCTGTATATGTACCGGCAAAAATCGTTCGTGAAAATCTAGACGCTCCTTATTGTAGCAGGCACACTCCGTTGTGCCGTCGTTGATCGCCAGAACTTCGTCCCCAATGATCGCCAATCGGCGATAGTTGACGGTTTTGGGCGAGCCAATGGATTAACCACGCTGCCGAGAGTTGACGATACGTGTCAATATCCTCCCTGGCCGGATCATCTTTCCAGTCGCCGGTTTGATAGAGATTGCCGTTGTGTCCCGGGCGCAGTTGCAGCTTTCGCAAGGCGTCGAGTTCCACGGTAGCCCAATCCCTGGCGTCCACGCTTTGACCGGCATCCAGCCCGCGCACCTCGGCATAGACGCAGAAATAGACAAAATCCACGTCCGCCGCCGGATTCTTCGACCAATCATCGCCGTTGGGAAAATAGGGTATCGGATCCGGCGTCCCATCCGCCTTCTTGTGGAGGATCGTTCCGCCGGGGGACAAAACAACAACCTTTGCTCCATAAGGATTGGTGCCGGGCACGAAACGGACCTTGGTGAACGTGTCCCACGTCACCTGGTCGTTGAAAAAGCGCTCTGGGGAATCAACTGCCCGGCGAGCGTGGCGTCGATCATGGTCTCGTAGGTGAGGGTATGACATGCCATGTAACCCGGATGCGCCAAACCGTGATTTATCACCACCCCGTCGTTGAACGTGTTATAGCCTTTGATCCATTGCCGTACCTGCATGCCGTCCACCAGGGCCGTGCTCTGGAGGTCGCTTTGGCGGCTGTAGGCACTGACCATCAATTCCGAAGCTTTCGTCCGCCAGCGAGCGACGTTCGTGTCGTTCGGCATCATGGCCTGGGCAACCGTCAAGATGCGGCTGTTCCAGGCGTTTTCTTCGGCTTTAGTGTCGGTCGGATCGCTCGAAGTGCCGTCTGCATTCTTCCAGTAGGGAACATCGTAATTGATGAAAGCGTCGGCTTCGTACTTGACCATCTTGGCCACGGCCTCCTTGGTTTCGACGCCGATCGAGTCCCACAGCATCCAGGCGGCTTCCGCGCCATGCGCCGCCCAATACGCCGCCTGCCACGATCGACGATTGCCCAGCCCTTGCCCCCAACAGGTTTTACTGTCCGCGTTGTTCACGCGATGGGTCATGGCGACGCCCCGAATCGCCAACACCGTGCGATGGAGCGCATCACTCCGCGACAAGCCCGTGACGGCCGGATCGTAAATCCCCGTTTTGAGCATCACGGCATTTCCCCAGGCGAAATGTGCCAAGGGGCGAACCTTGCTTTCCGTGCCGCCGGTAAAAGAATACGCCGGAACGCCGTTCGAAGTTCCGGTTGCATAATGCGAATTTATCCAGCCATAAAGGTAATGCGATTGGTTTTGAAGTACGTTGGCGATATGCTTGCCGAAGGTATCGCCGGCTTGGACTCCCGTCATGCCGGCGTATCTCGACCAATCGACGGCTTGGACGCTCTGACTCTGCGGGAAACCGTTAGCCGCAAAGAAAAACGTGCAAATGGTCGCGAGGACGATCCAGCGAACCGCCACGACGAAAAGACAATTTTTAATGCTAAGCAGACGGATAACGGAAGACGCGAATTTCATGCGAAGCCTCGTGGTAAGCAAAACAAAGTTCGTCCGAGATAGTTCCATGAGAGTATCGATTTTAACCAAAAACTTTGGGAGTCGATACAGGGAGTCGAAACCGGGACGCGGATAGTTTTCCGAAAATTACGCGAGGTCGTTCGCAGCCGTTGACCACCCGCCTTTCAGCACGACCACTCGGGAATGGGGATTGGAAATTGGATTTTTGCCCCCACGCCCCCGTCCCTGTTCTATTGGACACGGCGGGGATCTCTTTATAAAATGGAAGGTTAAGAACCGAAGGGGACAGTCCCATTTTTTTGCAGCCTCCTGCTACAAAAATCGGGACAGCCCCCGCAGTTCCGCACCCGGAGGCACCCTAATCATGAAACGCTTTTTCATTTTGCCGGCGGCGGCGATGCTCGCCGTTCTGGCCGGCGGCGCAGGGCGATACGTTTCTCCAAGGTTTGGCTGGACCCACCGGCCTGCAAAACGAGGGTAGCCAGGGCCCCAGCCCGCGCAACGACCGATTCTTGGACAGCAATACCTTCATCGGCCTGCCCTACGATTGGTCGGGCGTGGGCCTATCCAGCGGCGGCGCCTGGGCGACCATGATCTCGCCCACCTATTTCCTCTCCGCCAACCACGATCATCCCGCACCCGGCAGCACCGTCACCTTCTATACCGGCAACTCCTTGGGCAGCACCAGTTTCACCTACACCGTTGACAATTTCTACTACCAGACCACTTACCAGGCCAATGGCTCCGACCTGTGCTTGGAGCGGTTCACTACCCCGGTGGACGCCGGCATTGCACAGTATCCCGTGTTGACATTGCCCAATGATGCCGCCTATCTTGGCGTGACCAACTGGACCTACGGTTATCCCAATCGCGTCGGCAAGAACAACATCGACAGCATCCAGGATCTCGGGCCGCCCGAACTGGTCGGCTATGGAATTACCCGCGTAATGTACTACGGCTACAACGCCACCGGCGGCCAAGGGCCCGATGAAGCCTACGTCGAGCCGGGCGATTCCGGCGGACCGAGCTTCGCCGTGGTGAATAACTCGCTGGCCCTCTTGGGAATCCACTTCGTCAACGACGGGCCCGTGTACGACGGTGCTTCCTCGGGCGACTCCTTCGTGCCGTTCTATGTCAGCCAACTCGATGCCCAAATGACCGGCGGCCAGCAGATCGCCACCGTCTCTCCCGAACCGTCCGCCTGCGTCCTGCTCGGCTTCGCCGCTATCGGCTTTCTCGTATCAGCTCGGCGTCGGCGTCGCGCTTAGTCCAACGGCAGCGCACGCCCCCACCGATCCCGCGTCGGTGGAGCGCATGATTAACGGCTACAGCATCCCCGCACGGATTATTAAGCAACGACAATAATTCCACGACGTCGATTCGACGAAGACGAAAGCAAAAAAATCTCGTTCCTCCCTTTGAGGAGTTGATTTTCTGAGAGCACCAAAAACGCAAGAAAATAACACTTCCTCGGACTGCTCAATCCACGCTGCTCGAAAGTTCCGTTTCATGGAACCGCCAAAATGTCCCGAAAAGGGGTCGTTTTTCGGGCTGCGTGGTGAGATAAGGTGCGGGCCTATTTTTCTTGATCCACCTCGAACACCCGGCCGTCATACGGTTCTTCCATGTCAACAGAGAAGCCTTTTTCAGCGAGCTCTTTTCCGGAGAGCCTGGCGATCACAGCGCCTTCAGGCGCGCGGCGGATTTCATAGCGGCGATCGGGCTGTAAACGATCGATGAAGACGGTTCGCCGCGCCTCTTTGGCGTTGTGGCGGAAGATGCCGATGATGCCGCCCGAGCAAGTGTCGGTGTTGATGCGTTGAAAGCCGTCCCAGCTCCCCTCGCGCGGTTCCCCAAAACCGTCCAGGTCCTGGCGGTACATCATGAAGTCATGCTTGCGCTCCATGGTCGCCAGCCAGCCGGCCCATTGCTTGAAGCGCGCCTTCTGCGGCGGAGTAAGTTGCCGCGGATCGCCGAGAATGTTGGGGATCGCGCCCGCCAGCGACATCACGGAAAGATCCGCCATCGGGCGATCGGCGAAGGGGGCGCTGATGATCAATGACGAGGCGGGCACGGCCGGAGCGGCCCACCACGCCGTGTTCCGCCATCGCAGCGGACCGAGCGGCGGCGGGTCCTGGTAGTTGGCGAACCAATTTCCGTGGGCGTGCTTCACCAGGTCCAGGTCGGTCAATTGATAGCCGCCCTCGGCCTCGAAGGTGAAATCGAGGAAGCAATCGGGCAGTTCGGAGTTGATCTCATCGAGCAGCTTCCATGCCCGTTGGTAAATCATCAGCAACGATTCCGGGCGGTCCTTGTGCGGATGGCCGGCGGCAAAGCAGCCGGTGTTTTCAGCGTCGAACCGATAACAACCCACAGCAATGGCGAGGTCGATCTTGAGATACTTCAAATCCAGTTCTTTGCCGTATTTCAGGATGACGGCCTTGATGTGATCGTACCAGGGAGTCGTCAGGCACGCCGTGGCAAACCGCTTGCTTTTCGAATGCAGATTGCTCGGCTCTCCCTTGGCATTGCGCACCAGCCATTCAGGGTGTTCGCGATAGGCCTCGCTCGTCTCGCCCGCCGCGGCCAGGCTGATCCACAATCCGGGCCGCATCCCCAAGCTGCGAATATGAGCGAACACCGGCTTGAGGCCGTGGGGAAATTTTTCCCTGTCAACCAGGTAATCGCCGCACGCACTGGCCCAGCCTTCCTGCGGCGGACTGAACTCGTTGCGATACCAGCCCGCATCGATGATGAAGTCGGTGACGCCGCATTCCGCCGCGGCTTGCGCCAGATCGTGAATGAGCGGTTCGGAAATCCGCTCGCCGAAGGGATACCAGTTGTCGTAGAGGAGAATGGGTTTGTTCTTCAGTTCCGCCAACCGCAAGCCCATGTGCCGCCGTTCGTAATCGGCCACGGGTCCGCTGATGACCTTCTCGGGATTTCGTGTCTCTCGATAGGGACAGAGAAACGCCCACGTGCTTTCCCAGGTCTCGCCGGGCGCGAGCCATTTTCGAAACGGATACGCCTGCTCTTTGTGCGTCAAGCCGACCGTTACGCTCGTCCCGTCGAGAAAGACGCTCGTGCGTTTCAGCGGCCCCGGCGCTTCGTTGCCGAGGATCAGGCCGTTGCCGAGCGGAACATTCTGCACGGCGACCACCGCGTCGTAGCTATCGCCCAGATAGCTCCCGACGCGCGGGCGCCGGGCGTAATTGGTGTAGATCTGATAGGGATCGACGTGATCGGCAACCGGAAAGTGTAGTTCCTCGACATCGACCGATTCGACTTTGATCTCTTTCTCCGACCGATTGGTGAACGCCAGTTTCTTGCGGATCACGGGCAAGTCGGGATAGAGGAGGTAAACGATTTTAAGTTCCAGGCCCGCCAGCTTCGGATCGCTGCTTATGAGGGTCACTTCGGCCCCTTCTCCACCGCGCGCGTCCGCTGCCGCGCGAACGGCGTTCACGTCCCATCCGGAGATGCCATAATACGATTCGCCGTTCAACTCGCAGCAGAACTCGCCGCTCCCTTTTCCCAGGAAATTGAATTTGTCGCCGTGCAGCGTCAATTCGATGCTTTGAAAAACATGCCGCCGCGGATCGTAAACCATCTTTCTCGATACGGCGCCGTTGTCGAGCGTGAGCCGATTGCCGGCCCAACGGAAGACCGGCTCCGTACCGGCTGACGGCCGAACGATGCAGAAAAGCAAGTTCAACGTAAATAGGCAGATAGTTGTCAGTTTCATGAGAAGTTACCTTTACGGGTAATAAATTTCGCCCTTGGCCAACGCCGCACCGCCGTTTTCGACGGATTTCCATTCTCCGTAACCATCTCCCGCGAAGTCTAATTTTACCTGCCGACCAGGCGACACTTCAAGAGCTGGTCTGCCCGGCAGCCATTATCGTTTTCGCGCCGCAGATTCGTCCGTTTCCGGGCCGAAGGCCCAGCCGTTCACCCAGCAAAGGCGGGGCACCCGCGCAGCGAGTCGGCCCTGGATCACGGACGGCTGATAGCGATTAGCGAACATTAGTGGTAATGAGTGTACCGTCGTCGCGCCTTGGTCCGCGGAAGAGCAACCCCTTTGCTTCGCGTGGCTAAAGACCAATCAAAAAGCCTTGAAAAAAATCCGCGAAGCCTCGTAGCGGGAGAAATTCCAAGTTCCGGTCGTGTCGGAGGGCGAAGATTCTTCGATGATCGATGCCTTTTTTGCTAGGCAAGAGTTGCGTGAATCCGCACAACTGCTGATGGCTCAGGCGATGCTTTCAATTCGGCAAAAGGCGTTCAAGGATGCCGAAGAAGATATTCTGGCATGTCACCGTTTGGCAAGGTTTGCCGGCCAAGGTCCGACGTTGGCCGATTCGTACGTTCATTTGACGGCCTTGTTGAAGGACAAGAATACGAGCATCGCCCGCTTGCGCAAGCTGCTTTTCGGCATGCAGACCGAGAAGACGAAGACGGTGATCGGCGGCGGCAAGGATTCGGAGTCGCCGCGATCGGCGTCTTCGTCCGTTTCGACCGTTGCGGAGACGGAGAAGGCCGCGAAGATCGAGCCGGCGTTCGCGGAATTGATCCGCCAAGCGGCCCAAGGCGAGGTGCTTTTCAATGATGATACGACAGTCAAGATTCTGGAGTTGATGGGCGAACGGGCCAAGGAAGAAACATTTGCGGAAGAGGCTGGCGAGACCGCGGCCGAAGGTGTGGCGAAGAAACCGCGGACCGAGCGCAAAGGCATGTTCACTTCGGGCATTGTATCCACCCGACCCGCAAGCGGGTGCCCCGACCGCAAGATCGCCCTGTTTTTCAGCGGGCGCAAGCACGCGGGCGAGTTACCTGCCGCCAGACGAGGCGGTGGGGTGGTGCGACGCGGCGGCGGCGGCCGACCGCGTGGGATTCATCCACGACCAGGAACTTGAGGCGCTGCGAAACCACTTCGACGTCTTGCGGTCGTGAAACTCTGCCGGCCCCGCTGCCCGGCAAACAGATTTTTCACGCTTGCCGGAAGGACACGATTAAGGACCTGAAACAGCACTCCCTCGTCGCTATTCTGGTGGTTCGTGGCCATGACCGCAATCTTGCCGAGACGCCCTATTCTCGTCAATATATGCGATTGTCCCCTTTATTCGGCGGCCTGTCGAATGTCTGCCGAGAGCGACTCGCAAACCGGGGGCAGCACAGCTTGCTTTCTCGTTACGCCCCGGTATAATTCGTGCGATTCGTATCGATGAAGTCGTCAGCCAAGAGCAGGGCTGCAACCGGACTGCACCGCACGGGCCGGCGTCGCCGGCGTATTCGATTCGATGCCGGCGGCAGAGCCGAGCAAGCACCGTGAAATTCACACCGGAGCCGCAAGCGTCCAACTAACTGTCATCCGTCAATTCTTTTTCGTCTGATCAGCCACCTTCGCTCCATGTTGCGGCGAGCGGCAACAGGGCGATGCAAGAAGCAGGGCGCCGCATGGACACGATGTTGCTAGCAGCGACAGAACGATATTATCCGTCGGTTATCGAACCGGCATCGCCCACGGCGGGCGCGCTGTGGAGTTTGTTCCTGATGATGCTGGCCATCACCGCGGCGATCTTCGTTCTGGTAGGGGGCTTCACGATCTACGCCGTGGTTCGCTTTCGCAGCCGGCCGGGCGATGAAAGACAAGAGGCTCCCCAGATTTATGGGAGCAACCGGCTGGAATTGGCATGGACCATTTTGCCGCTATTGATCGTGTTCGTGATCTTCCTGGTGGTGACGCGGACCGTGGTGTCGATGCGGAGCGAGCCGCCGCCGTCCGGGACGTTGCTGGTGCGGGTGATCGGTCACCAGTGGTGGTGGGCGTTCGAGTACCCGCGTCAACATTTCACCACGGCCAACGAGATGCACGTGCCGGTGAGCAAGCCGGCCGATCCACGGCCGGTGAATCTTCAATTGGAATCGGCCGACGTGGTTCACAGTTTCTGGGTACCGCAGTTGGCCGGCAAGACCGACTTGATTCCCGGCCGCGTGAACACGATGTCGTTCGTGCCCACGAAGGTGGGCGTTTATCACGGGCAGTGCAGCGAGTATTGCGGCATGGAGCACGCCTTGATGCTGATCCTGGTGATCGTCGAGTCGAAGGAGGATTTTCAGCGGTGGTGCGCGAACCAGGAGAAGCCGGCGGTGGAAGATCCGTCCCAGGCGGAAGGCGCCGACTTATTCTTCTCGAAAACGTGCGCCAATTGTCACCGGATCCGCGGGACGTTTGCACACGGCGGCGTGGGCCCGGATCTGACGCACCTCATGAGCCGACAGACGATCGGCGCGGGCGCGGCCGCCAATACGCCCGATAACCTGACTGCCTGGGTGAGGAATCCTCAGGCCATCAAGCCCGGTTGCCGGATGCCCGACCTGAAGCTGAAGCCTCGCGAGGTCCGGTCGCTGGCGTCCTACCTGGAAACGCTTCGCTGACGCAGAAGGAGAAACCGATGGGTTCCGCGACAGAGCCGGTGGCCGAAACGCGCGCCTCGCCGCCCACGGGCCTGTACGGCTGGGTGACGACGGTCGACCACAAGCGGATCGGCATCCTGTATATCGTCACGACGCTGGTGTTTTTCATCCTCGGGGGCATCGAGGCGATGGTGATGCGCGTGCAGCTTGCGGCGCCCGACGGGCACGTCGTCTCGCCCGAAACGTTCAACCAACTTTTCACGATGCACGGCACGACGATGATCTTCTTCGTCGTCATGCCGCTGTTGATCGGGCTCGCCAACTACGTGGTGCCGCTGATGATCGGCGCCCGCGACATGGCCTTTCCGCGGCTCAACGCGTTTTCTTATTGGCTGCTGCTGTTCGGCGGAGTGCTGATGTACTTCAGCTTTCTGGCGGGGGCAGCTCCGGACGTCGGCTGGTTCAGCTATGCGCCGCTGACCGAACCGGCTTTCTCCCGCGGACACAACATCGACTACTGGATTCTGGGCCTGTCGGTCAGCGGCATCGGCACCGTGGGCAGCGGGATCAACCTGATTGCCACGATCGCGACCCTCCGCGCGCCGGGAATGACGCTCGGCCGCGTGCCGCTGTTCGTGTGGATGGTGTTTGCGACGGCGGTGTTGATTCTGTTCGCCTTGCCGCCTTTGACCGCGGCGCAGATCATGCTGCTGTTGGATCGCAAGCTGGGATCGCATTTCTTCGACACCCAGGCCGGCGGCTCGGCGCTGCTCTGGCAGCACTTTTTCTGGTTCTTCGGCCACCCCGAGGTTTACATCATGGCATTGCCGGCATTCGGCATAATTTCCGAGGTGGTGCCGGTCTTCTCCCGCAAGGTGATCTTCGGCTACACGTCGGTGGCGGCGGCCACGGTGGCCATCGGGTTCATCAGCTTCGGCGTTTGGGCGCACCACATGTTCGCCGTGGGGCTCAGCCCGGTCCTGGATCTGCTGTTTGCCGGCGCCAGTTACCTGATCGCCGTTCCGACCGGCATCAAGATGTTCAACTGGATCGCCACGCTCTACGGCGGAAAGCTCTGGATGGCTACGCCGCTGCTGTTTGCGATCGGCTTTCTCTGCCAGTTTCTTATGGGCGGACTGACCGGCATCATGCTGGCCACCGCGCCCTGGGACTGGCAGGTCACGCACAGCTACTTCGTCGTGGCGCACTTTCACTACGTGCTGTTGGGCGGCACGCTGTTCGCCATCATGGCCGGATTCTACTACTGGTTTCCCAAGATGACCGGCCGCATGCTGAGCGAGCGGCTCGGCCGCTGGCACTTCTGGCTGATGTTCGTCGGATTCAATCTGACTTTCGGGCCGATGCACATTGCCGGGATGCTGGGCATGCCGCGGCGCATCTACACCTACCGCCCCGGGTTCGGCTGGGAAAGCTGGAACCTGCTGGCCACGATCGGGCGTTCGTCCTTGCGGCGTCGCTGGCCATTTTCTTTTGGAACCTGATCGTCTCGTGTCGCCGCGGAAAAGCCGGCCGGGGACGACCCGTGGGACGCCTGGACGCTGGAATGGGCGACGACCTCGCCGCCGCCGCCGTACAATTTCGAGAAGGTGCCGCCGGTGCGCAGCCGCCGTCCTTTGTGGGACCTGAAGCACCCGGACGATCCCGACTGGAAGTACGAATAGACGGAGGATCAGATGCCGTGAGTTCCGCCAACCCATCTCTGGGCGCCGCCATGTCGAGGGACAGTGCCAGCGTCGCGGTTGCCGAAGATTCGTTCCGCCCTGACCGGTACAAGGTCGGCATGGTGTGCTTTCTCTGCTCGGAGGCCGCCTTCTTCGGGACGCTGCTGGTGGCCTATGCCACATACCTGGGCAAGAGCCTGGTAGGCCCATTTCCGGCCGAAGTGCTCGGCTACTGGATTCCCGCCGTCAATACGGTGTTTCTGGTCGGCAGCAGCGTGACGGTGGTCCGCGCAAGCCGCATGTTCGCCCGCGGCAAGCAGCGGGATTTCCTGCTCTGGCTCGGCGCGACGTTCGCCCTGGGCCTGCTCTTTCTGGGTGGAACCGCGTGGGAATGGACCGACCTGATCGGCCGAGAGGGGCTTACCCTGCAACGCAATCTCTTCGGCACGACTTTCTTCACGTTGATCGGTTTCCATGCCGGGCACGTCACCTTGGGGATGCTGATCATGCTCGTGCTGGCCGGATTGACGTTGGCACGGCAATTGGAGCCGGGCCGATCGCAGGCCGTCGAGTTGTTCTCCTGGTATTGGCACTTCGTGGACGTGGTTTGGATCATCATCATCTGTCTTGTTTACCTTGTGGGACGATGAGGGCGCCATGACGGAAACCCATGAAACTTTCGAAATGCCCAGCCCCACGGCGTGGCCCATGGCCCTGGCGCTGGCCATCATGCTGGCTGCCGCCGGGTTGGTGACGAACCTGTTTTTTTCCGCAGTGGGGCTGGTGCTGATCGTGGCGGGGATTGCCGGCTGGATCAGCCAGCTTCTGCCGGGCCAAGGGACGGAAGAGGTGGCGCTGGGTGCCGCTCGAACAACGAGTGGGGCCCGTGGAGCCGTCGAAGCGGCGGATGGTGCCGCCCGCCGGCGTGATTGGCTATCGCGCCCAACTCCCGTATGCGACGCATCCCTATCTGGCCGGAGTCCGCGGCGGCATCGCCGGAGGAATCGTGATGGCGTTGGTCGCCCTGTTGTATGGCGCGATCAGCAGTCACGGCATCTGGTATCCCGTCAATCTGCTTGCGGCCATGGTGATGCCGAGCACCGCCGGCATGACCGTGGCGCAGCTTGAACAATTCAGTCCGGCGGCCTTGGCGGCGGGGTTGGTGATTCATGGGATCACGTGTCTGATCGTGGGGCTGCTATTTGGCATGATGCTGCCGGCGTTTCCCGGCGGACCTATTCTGTGGGGCGGATTGGTCGGCCCGCTGCTCTGGAGCGGATCGATTTTCGCATTCATGAACGTGCTCAATCCGGTCATGAATCGGCTGGTGGATTGGCCTTGGTTCATTGTTTCGCAATTCGCTTTCGGATTGACGGCCGGGTTAACCGTATCCTTCTCGGAAAAGGTGCGATCGCCCCAGGCACCGGGCATTGCCGGGGGCGAGAACGGTACGCAGGATGGAAACGACAGGAGCGAATCGTGAGTGTTTACCGGATCCAGTACGCACTTGTCGTTACCGCCGGTTTGGCGGTGCTGGGCTGTGGGCGGCCCAAGCCCGAGGACCGTCCGATTCTCCCCGCGAAGGTGCTGGATTTCGATACGCTATTTCAGCAGTGCTGCACCGGCTGCCACGGCGCCGATGGGAAGCTCGGGCCGGCGCCACCTTTGAACGATCCCTTATTCCTGGCGATCATTCCGGGCGACGAGTTGAGGCGCGTGGCGGCCGACGGACGGCATGGCACGCTGATGACGGCTTTCGCCCATGACCGGGGCGGGCCGTTGACCCGGCAGCAGGTGGAAGTCGTGGTCGCACGGCATTCGCGCTCGATGGTCGAATCCGGCGGAGCAGTTCGAGCCGCCGCCTTATCTGCTCTCGGCGGCCCCGGCGGGCGACAAGAAAACCGGTGCGAGCCTATTCGCCCGGATTTGCGCCCGTTGTCACGGAAAGGAAGGCCGGGGAAAGCCGGGGGACAAAGGCGATGCGGGCGCTCTGCACTCGGCGGCCTTTTTGGGCCTGATCAGCCGGCAGGCGCTGCGTCGAATCGTGATCACCGGCCGGCCCGATCTTGGCATGCCCGATTATCGCAATTTGGGAGCAAAGCGAGCCGGCGGCCGCCCTCTGGACAGCCGCGAGGCGTCCGACATCGTGGCTTATCTGGTGTCGTGGCGGATGACGGCGCCGGCGGCGGCCAAGCAGTCCCTTGCACCCTCAAGCGGAGCCAATCACCGATGACCGATTCCAATGACATGTTGCCGGACGACTCGGCTGACGAGCAGATCGACAGGAGGCGCCGCGAGTTCCTGAAATGGAGCGGCCTGGTCCTGGGCGGCGCGGCCACCGCGGCGGTCGGCGTGCCGGTGGCGGGCTATGTTCTGGCGCCGGCGCTCGGCGTCCGGCCCGATCAATGGGTCGATGTCGGAGCGGTGGATTCTTTCCCCGAACACCAGACCCGCCGAGTCGAGGCGGTCAATCCGCTGCACACGGAGTGGGACGGACTGACGGCGACGATCGCGATGTACGTGTCGCGGCAGTCGGGCGACAGTTTTCGCGTCTTCTCCGTGAACTGCACGCACCTGGGCTGCCCGGTGATGTGGTTTCCGGCGTCGGGGCTGTTCATGTGCCCATGTCATGGAGGAGTATACTATGCCGACGGCGAGCGTGCGGCCGGTCCGCCGCCCCGCGGCCTGTATCGCTACGAACACCACGTGGAGGGCGGCCGGTTGCTGGTCTTGCTGGGGCATCTGCCCACGCTGCAAGAACCGGCATGAAGACGGCCGCGTGCGGATGTTGCGCGAATGGTTGCAGAGAGCCTGGCATTGGCTGGATTTCCGCTTGGGCATCCGGGGAACGATCGTGCCGCTGCTGACGCACCGCGTGCCGCGGGGCGCACGCTGGTGGTACGTTTTCGGCAGCATGACGGCAGGGTTCCTGTTGCTCCAGATCGTCACCGGGATTTGCCTGGCGCTGGTCTATGTCCCTTCGGCCGATAGCGCCTATGCGAGCCTGGAGGCATTGAATTATCACGTGCCGCTAGGCTGGCTGCTGCGGGCGCTGCACAATTTCGGCGCCAGCGGCATGGTGGTGATGGTGGGAGTACACCTGACGCAGGTGTTTCTGATGGGCGGGTACAAGTATCCGCGCGGGCTGACGTGGCTGGTCGGCGTCGGCCTGTTGGCCTGCACGCTGGGCATGGCGTTTTCCGGCCAGGTGCTCCGCTGGGACCAGGACGCCTATTGGGGAGTCGGCGTCGCCGCCGCGATGGCAGGCCGGGTGCCCGTGTTCGGTCCATCCGTAGTGCATCTGCTCCTGGGCAGCGAGACGATCGGCGGCCATACACTCAGCCGTTTCTTTGCCCTGCACGTGTTCGTGCTGCCGGGATTGCTTTTGGGTCTGCTGACGGTGCATCTCTACCTGGTCGTGCGGCTGGGCATTTCCACGCCGCCGGTGCCCGGCAAGCCCGTCGATCCCAAAACCTACGAACACGAGTATGAAAGGGAACTGGAGTCCAATGGGGCGGCGTTTTATCCCGGTCCCTTTTTCCGCGATACGATCGCCGTGTCGGCGGCGTTGCTGGCGGTCGCGGCCTTGTCGTTCGTGTTGGGGCCCACCGGGCCGGGACTGCCGCCGGATCCCGCAATCGTTCATGCCGAACCGCGGCCGGACTGGTACTTCCTGCCGATGTTCGCCCTGCTGGCGCTGAGTCCGGAGTGGCTGGAAACCTATCTGATGCTGCTGTTGCCTCCGCTGTTGTTCGGCGTGCTGGCTTTGGTCCCCTTCTTGACCGGCAAGGGCGAGCGCAGTCCGCGGCGGCGTCCCGTGGCCGTGTTGGGGGTCATGCTGCTCGCGGTCTGCTTGTCGGTCTTGCTTTGGTTGGGACTGAAGGCGCCATGGTCGCCGGCGATGGCCGCTTGGAGTGGAACGCCGGTGCCGGTCAACATGGTCCGGCGACTCGCGCCGGAACAACTGCAAGGGGCCGTCGCGTTTCAATACAAGGATTGCCGCAATTGTCACGCGTTGGAGGGTGAAGGCGGGCGCCGCGGCCCGGACCTGACGACCGTTGCCACCCGGCTGACCCACGATCAACTCATCCGCCAGGTCAGTCAAGGCGGCGGCCTGATGCCGGCCTACGGTCAGGAACTCAGTCCGCTGGAGATCGACGCCCTGGTGGATTTTCTGGGCACGCTTCGTCCGCGGGGCCAGCCGCCGGCAACGTCGCCGCCGAAACAGGAGCGTGACCCATGACCGAGGCCCTCTTGACCTCCTGGTCGCTGCAGCCCCAGGTGACGGTTCCGCTGGCGGCGTTGGCGGCGATCTACGCTCGCGGCTGGTTCATGCTGCGCCGGCGTGGTCAGCGGCGGTTCCAGGTCCGGCATCTGGCCTGCTTTCTGGGAGGCTTGGCGACGGTGTTCGTGGCGGTGGCCTCGCCGTTGGAGCCGCTGAGCGTTTTCCTGCTCCAGGTCCACATGATCCAGCATCTGCTGCTCCTGTTGGTTGCGCCGCCGCTGTTGTGGTTTGCCGCTCCCGAATTGCCTTGCCTAGTGGGATTGCCCGCTTGGCTGCGCGACGGCTGGGTGCTGCCGTTGTTGCGGCTGCGCGTGGTCAAGAGCGCGTGGCGGACGTTAACCCATCCGGCGTTTGCCTGGACCTCCTGCACGGTTGTTTTCTGGCTGTGGCATGCCCCGCAACTCTACGACCTTGCGTTGCGACTGCCGCCGGTACACTACCTGGAGCACGCCTGCTTCTTTGCCACCGGGTTGTTGTTCTGGTTTCCGGTCGTCCAACCGTACCCCAGCCGGCCGCGGTTCTCCCGGTGGGTGCTGCCGCCTTACTTGTTCCTGGCCGGGCTTCAGGGCACGGTGCTCTCCGCGTTGATCACCTTCTCCGACCACGTGCTCTACCCGCACTATGCGGCGGTTCCGCGGCTTTGGGATATCTCGCCGCTGACCGACCAAGCCGTGGCGGGGGCCATTATGTGGATCGGTGGTTCCGCCGCATACCTGGTGCCGTTGGTGTGGATCGGCAAAGAACTGCTCTACGGGCACCCCGCGGCCGACAGCGGGCCGATGTCTTTGACCATATCCGCCGCGCGTCTGCTGCTGCCGCGCGCGGCGCCTGCCGCCAGACCTGCTTGGGCGTTTCGCGGCCATGACGTCCTGCGTTTGCCGGTGGCGAGAAGTTTCCTGCGATGGCGGCATGCGCGGCCGACGATGCAACTGCCGCTGCTTGCTCTGGCGACTGCGGTAATTTTCGACGGCTTTTTCGGGCCGCAGATTGCACCTCTGAACCTGGCCGGCGTTTTGCCCTGGATCATCTGGCGTGGTCTGCTGGTGTTCGGCCTGCTCCTGGCCGGCAACCTGTTCTGCATGACGTGTCCGTTCATGCTCGTTCGGGGGTTTGCCAAGCGGTGGCTGCCGGGCAACCGCAGCTGGCCGCGATGGCTGGCCGGCAAGTGGCCCGCCGTGGTCCTGCTGGTTCTTTTTTCTGGGCCTACGAAGCGTTGGCGCTCTGGGACAGCCCTCGCCGCACGGCCTGCGTGGCGGTCGCCTACTTCTTTTGGCGTTTGCCATCGACGGCATTTTCCGCAGCGCGGCTTTCTGCAAACACGTCTGCCCGGTCGGACAGTTCAACTTCGTCAACTCGATGATGTCGCCCCTGGAGGTGCGGGTGCGCGATTCCGGCGTCTGCGGCCGCTGCACGACGAAGGATTGCATTCGCGGGCGCGACGGCATCCCCGGTTGTGAGCGGCTGCTGTTTCAACCGAGGAAATCCGGCAACATGGACTGCACGTTTGCGCTCGACTGCATCCGCGCCTGTCCGCACGACAACGTGGGGATTTTCACGACCATGCCGGGCGCGGACCTCGTCCACGATCCGTTCCGCTCCGGGATCGGCCGCTTCAGCGAACGAACGGACCTGGCCGTGATGGTGCTGGTGCTATCCTTCGCCGCATTCCTGAATGCGGCCGAGATGATCGGTCCCGTCCTGCGACTCCAGGACCGCCTGACGGCTTGGCTGGGCCTGACGAGCCCGATTCCCTTCGTGACCGCCGAGACCGTGCTTGGGCTTCTCGTCTTGCCGGCCATCACGGTAACGGCGGCGGCCGCGGCAAGCCGCCGATTGAGCGGCGACAGCACGGGCGTCCTTGCGACCGCGCGGCGATATGCCCATGCTTTAGCGCCGCTGGGGTTCGGCATGTGGCTGGCTCATTATTCATTTCACTTTTTCACCAGTGCGGGCGCCGTCGTTCCCGCGATGCAAGCGTTCGCCCGCGGCCTGGGGCTTTCGGGCACGGGAGGACCGATGGGGGCAGCCTGCTGCGCAGCTGGCGTCGGCGATTGGCTTCTCATCGTGCAGATTCTTTTCTCGACTTGGGGCTGCTCGGCTCACTTTACACGGCATACCGCATCGCCCAAGACGGCCGGCCGCGCGGAGCGGCAGCCCTGCGGGCGTTCAGCCCCTGGGCGGCGTTGATCGCGCTCTTGTTCGGCGTCGGTATTTGGATCCTGTTCCAACCGATGCAGATGCGCGGCACGATGATGATGAACATGGGAAGCATGAAATGAGCACCCCACGGCATGTTCTGCTGGGATTGATGGCGTTGGCCGCGATGGCCCATGCTCAGCGCGGCTACGGCGACGGGGGCTTCTTGCGGCTTTCGACGCGCTCCGGCCCGTATCAAGTCACGGTTTTCACGTCGCCCACTCCGTTACGTGCCGGACCGGCGGATTTCAGCGTTTTGCTCCAGGATGCGGCAACGCGAGCGGTGTTGTCCGACGCACGGATCGTATTCCGCATGACGCCGTCGGCAGGAACTCATCCGACCGTCGATCACGCGGCAACCGCCGGGTCGGCGGCGAACAGGCTGCTGCAAGCGGCGCAATTCGAGCTGCCGTCTCCCGGCGCGTGGCAGGCGGAGGTTCTCGTTGACGGTCCATTGGGCCGGATCGACACCAGGTTTCCGGTCGAAGTGTCCGCCGCGATGCCCCGTTGGTTCGACATGGCGCCCTGGATCGCTCTGCCGGCAGTGCCGATCGCGCTATTCGGAATCCACGAAGTTCTCGGCAAACGAGATCGGCGGCGGAGAGGTTGACGGGAGTCCCCGGCGAGTCAAAACCAAAGAGTCAAAACCGGCCGATCGGGCAGGCAACCGTCACTGCAGTTTCTCCGCGTTGGCGAAGTAGCTGTCGAAGGCGAAATCTCCGGGGATGTCGCGTTCGCACACCCAATCGATCAACTGGCAAAACAACTTCGTATGGTTCTCAAAGGTTTCGCCCGTGGTCTCGCACTGCGCGCGCTTCTTGAAACGGCGGAATTCCAGCGGATAATGCTTGCCGCCGGGGCAAACGTAATTCGCGAACATATCATCGTGGGCGATCTTGTTGCGTTGTTCGGCGTGCATGAGGAAGCGGTTCAAACTGGATTGATCGGCAATGGATTGCACAAACAAGACGGCAAAGCAGGTTGCAGAATACCTTTCCATTGTAGATACTGTTATACTGCTCCATTTATCAGGTAAACGGCTTTTCAACCCCCCCTGTTTCGGGTTGGTAGCAGTCCTGCAAGTCCAATAGTCTTCGAGGAAGCACTATGGATTCCCAACCCCGGCGAGAACAGGAACGGCTTCAGCCCAAAGCAGTGGGGGAGTATCTCTCTGGCCTTGCAGGAGTTGCTCCGCCGAAAAGAAGACTACAAATTCTCAAGCGATTCGCGTGGCTGCCCGTGCCCCTGCTGGTGGCGGCCATCCTCGCGGCTAGGGCGGCGGGCCTGAATGAATCCTACCAGAACGAGGTCCTGAGACTCATCTTGAGTTTCACCTTCTACACGCTGGTCTCGTTGGGCACTCTTTTTCTCATCGGACGGAGTTTTCTGGCGTCGGGTTCGCCGGGAATGCTGTTGTTGTTGTGCGGAGTGATCCTCTGGAGTCTGGCGGGCACTGTGGGTGACCTCGTTGACGGAGGAGATGCGAATATCAACGTCACCATCTTCAACACCGGCATTTTGCTGGCGGGCCTGTGCCATCTGGCGGGCGCGATTGCCTCGCTACAACCGCAGCGATCGCTTCGCGCAAAGCCTCTGTGGCTGGGAGGGAGCTGCGCGTTTGCCTTGGTCGCGTTAGGGTTGGTCACGTGGGCGGCGTTGGCGCACCGGCTCCCGGTTTTCTTCATTTCGGGCCAGGGCGGCACGGCGGTGCGCTATTGCGTGCTCATCTCCGCCACTGCCATGTTTGTGCTTTCCGCCATCCTGTTATACGTCGGCCAGCGTGCGGCGAGCATCCCGTTTACTTCATGGTACTCCCTCGCCCTGTTGCTGCTGGCAGTGGGCTTGTTCGGGATAATGATCCAGTTATCGCTCTGGAGCGTTGTAAACTGGTTGAGCCGCACGGCGCAATGGCTTGGCGGATTCTATCTGCTGCTAGCCGCCATCGCCGCGCTGCGCGAATCGAATCAGCCCCTTCTTCCGTTGGGAGAAAAGTTGCATCCGGCGCTCTACCGAGATGCCATGGCAGCGGTGGCGGTGATTGCCGCGGCTGCGATGCGTCTGGTGTTTCTCTCGGCGATGGGCACGCATGCCCCTTTTGTCGTCTTCTTTCCCGCCGTGATGATCGCCGCCCTCTATGGAGGCTGGCGCAGGACTGCTGGCGACGGCCCTCTCGGCGATTTTGGCTGATTTCTTCTGGATCGAGCCGACAGGCCGGTTCACCATCGAGCAACCGGCCAATTGGCTGGGCCTGCTAATCTTCTTGCTGAGCGGAGTGATGATCGCCTGGGTAACCGAGGGCCTGCATCGCGCCCGTGCCCGCGCCTCCGCGGCGGAAACGCAGGCCCTGCTCGCCGCCGAACGCGAAGCGGTGGCGGAAGGACTGTGGGAAAGCCGGGCGAAGTTGGAAGCGGCTCTGGAAAGCATGACCGACGCCATATTCATTTCCGACGCGGAGGGGCGGTTCATCGACTTCAACGATGCTTTCGCGACATTCCACAGGTTCAAGAACAAGAATGAGTGTGCAAAGACGTTTGCCGAGTATCCCGACATTCTGGATGTGTATATGACCGATGGCGACTTGGCGCCAGTGGAACAATGGGCGGTTCCAAGGGCGCTGCGGGGCGAGACGGTCACGAATGCCGAATACTCCCTGCGTCGCAAAGACACGGGTGAAACGTGGATCGGAAGCTATAGCTTCGCTCCCATTCGCGACAAAGACGGCAAGATTATCGGGTCGGTGGTTGCGGGCGCGACATCACCGCACAGAAACGGGCGGAAGAGGCGATTGCGTTGAGTGAAAGGGAGTTCCGCCTGCTGGCCGAATCGATGCCCCAAATCGTCTGGACCACTCGGGCAGACGGCTTGAACACTTATTTCAATCAAAAGTGGGTCGATTATACCGGACTCACGCTGGAAGAAAGCTATGGCACGGGGTGGAACAAACCATTCCACCCCGATGACCGCCAACGTGCCTGGGATGCCTGGCAGAATGCCGTCCTCTACCACGCCCCCTATTTGCTTCAATGTCGGCTTCGCCGATTTGATGGGGTTTATCGCTGGTGGTTGATTCATGGCGTGCCTGTTTTCGACGAGCATGGAAATATTTACAAATGGTTTGGCAATTGCACCGACATCGACGATATGAAGCAGGCCGAGGAAGCGCTTCAAAAGAGCGAACAACGCCACCGTCTGCTGGCGGAAACGATGTTGCAAGGCGTGGTTCACCAGGACGCCGCAGGCACGATCATCTCCATGAATCCGGCCGCGGAGCGCATCCTCGGCAAAACCCCCGAGCAGTTCCTTGGCAGCAGTTCCATCCGCGAGGAACACCACACAATTCACGAAGATGGTTCGCCGTTTCCCGGCTCGGAGCATCCGGCGATGGTGGCCTTGCGAACGGGTCGGCAGTTGCGCGGCGTGGTGATGGGTATCTACAACCCGAAAGCAAACGATTCCCGCTGGATTTGCATCGACGCAGTGCCGGTAATCCGGCCCGGAGACGATCGCCCGTCCGAGGTCTATACGGTGTTCGAGGACATCACCGAACGCAAGCGCAGGAGGAGGCCCTGCGTGAAAGCGAACGGCAATTTCACATGCTGGCCGACTCGATTCCGAACCTCGCCTGGTGGGCGAACGGCAACGGCCATGTCACCTGGTTCAACCGCCAATGGTACGAGTACACGGGCGCGACTCCCAAGCAGATGGAAGGTTGGGGCTGGCAGAGCGTCCACTCCCCGGACGCGCTTCCTCAGGTGTTGGAACGCTGGAAGACGTCGCTTGCAACCGGCGTACCGTTTCACATGGAATTTCCGTTGCGAGGCCGCGACGGTCAGTTTCGCTGGTTCCTGACTCGCGTGTTGCCGCTGAAGGATGCCGGCGGTCGGGTTGTTCGCTGGTTCGGCACCAACACCGACGTAACGGAGGTGCGCCAGGCCCTACAGGCCGCCGAGGCCGCCAACATCGCCAAGAGCCAGTTTTTGGCAAACATGAGCCATGAATTGCGCACCCCGATGAACGCGATCCTGGGCATGATCGACGTGGCGCTGCCCAAAGCGGCCGATCCAACCGTCCAGGACTGCCTGCAAACCGCGAAGGGATCGGCCGACCTGCTGTTGACGCTTCTGAACGACCTTCTGGACTCAGCAAAAATCGAGTCGGGCAAACTGGAACTGGAAGCGGCCCCATTCAGCCTGCGGCGGATGTTGGACCAGATTACGCGAGTCCTCGCCGTACGGGCAAGCGAGAAAGGTTTGGCTTTCTACTGCCGCATGCCGGAGGAGACGCCGGATGCGGTCGTGGGCGATCGGATGCGATTGCAGCAAGTTCTGCTCAATCTCGCCGGTAACGCCATCAAGTTCACGGAGCGGGGCGATGTCGAGATCGGCCTTCGCGCCCTGTCGCAGGACGGAAATGCCTGCCTGGAGTTTGCCGTGCGCGACACGGGGGTCGGCATTTCGCCTGCCGGAGTGGAGCGTCTGTTCCAGCCATTTTCCCAAGCCGACGCTTCCATGTCCCGGCGTTTCGGCGGCACGGGGCTCGGGCTATCCATCAGCAAAAACCTGGTGGAGTTGATGGGCGGGCGCATCTGGGTCGAAAGCGAACTGGGCAAGGGGAGCACGTTTTCCTTCACAATCCATCTGCCTTTGGCAAAGGAACTCCCCGCCGACCTCAATGTGACGGTCGTTGCACCCACGATGGCTTGCCCCCCGCTACGCATCCTGTTGGTGGAAGACAATCCCGCAAATCAGAAGTTGGCTTCCTACATCTTGCAGGATCGCGGCCACGCAGTCGAGATCGCAGGCGACGGTCAAGAGGCGGTTTTCCTGGCCGAACGGAACCGCTATGACGTGATCCTGATGGATGTGCAAATGCCGGGAATGAAC
Source organism: Pirellulales bacterium (assembly GCA_963713065.1). Classification (GTDB taxonomy): domain Bacteria; phylum Planctomycetota; class Planctomycetia; order Pirellulales; family Thermoguttaceae; genus JADLEL01. The sequence continues at coordinate 138,484 of CAVQKP010000008.1, forward strand.
GGCATGGAAGCCACGGTTGCAATCCGCAAGCGCGAAAACGGCGGCAGTCGAGTGCCGATTGTCGCCATGACCGCCCATGCGCTGAAGGGCGACCGCGAGCAGTGTCTGGCCGCCGGAATGGACGGCTATCTTTCCAAACCGATCAATGCGCAAGAGTTGCTCGGGTTGATCGAAAGTCTGGTGCTTGAAACGGAGCCCGCTGTGCAGGCCGCCGCGGCAACGCCCGGCTCGGCAGAAACATCCCCGCAGGCGACGGCTGTCATCTTCGATCCTGAAGAAGCGCTGGCACTGTGTTTCAACAACAAAGACATTGTGGGGGAGATGATCCAGTGCTTCATCGACGAAGTGAACAACTTGTTTCCGCAAATGCGTGCGGCCCTGGCAAAGGGCGACCTTGTGGAAGTCGGCCGGATGGGACACCGCATGAAGGGAACCCTAGTCTATCTTGGGGCGCAGTCAGCCAAGGAGGCCGCGCTGCGCGTAGAGCGGTTCTGCAAGACGAGCGGCGGCGCAGCATCCGAAGCAGAGGATGCCGTTAACGCGTTCGAGCATGAGTGCATCTTGTTGAAAGCCGCTTTGACCGAACATTCGCCGGCTTTTGAATCCACGCCGGAGAAATAAGCGGCCGTCGAGGCCGATTCCTTCTTCCGGCGCGTCTCTCCGCCCCTGCCAAAAATCCCCGGGAACGCCCCTATTGGAAAAAAACGGAGGGCAATCTCGAAACTTTCGGTTTCTCTCGCTGCGGGGGTTGTTGCCTCTTATGTTTTCGGCAAACACGACGATTGCCGCGAGCGAGGGAGACGGATCGTGAACGTGCTTCCTTGGCCCGGCGCGCTTTCGACGGTCGCCCGGCCGCCATGAGCTTGGGCGATGTGTTTTACGATCGCCAGCCCCAATCCGGTGCCGCCCAATTTTCGGCTGCGAGCTTTATCGACGCGATAGAATCGCTCGAAAATTCGCGAAAGATGTTCGCGGCCGATGCCGCAACCTTCATCGCGCACGCGAATGACGATTTCACGGTCGCTCTGTTGCGCACTGATGCTAACCGTTTGTTCCGGCGAACTATACTTGATGGCGTTGTCGATGAGATTGATGACGGCTTGTTCCAGCAGGGGAGCGTTGATGGCGGCCGTCAAGTCGGCTTCGCAGGCCATTTCCAGGCGGATGTTTTTTTCCGCGGCCTTCATCCGGCAAACTTCGACGGCCGTTTCCAACGCGCCGCGCAGCGGAGCCTGCCCGAGGACGATTTCCGCCTTCTCTTCCTCCTGCTCGATGCGCGACAGCGTAAGCAGATCTTCGATAATCGCGTTCAGGCGATCGGTCTGCACGGCGACGATTTGCAGAAACCGCTCCAATTCCCGCGGATTTTGCATGGCGCCGTCGAGCAGCGTTTCGACGAAGCCCTTGATCGACGTGACGGGCGTGCGGAGTTCGTGCGAGACGTTGGCTACGAAATCGCGGCGGACTTTTTCCAACTTTTTCAGTTGCGTCACCTCATGCAGGATGACCAACGCGCCGATCGTCTCGCGGGCGTCGTGGAGCACGGTTCCTTGCGCTTGTAAATTGCGTTCCCCCCGGTCGGTGCGGAGCACGATTTCCGCCTCCTTGTTCCGCCGCGCGGAAAGCACGCCGGCCAGCAACTCCTGCAGTTCGTGGTTTCGCACGACCTCTTGCAGCGTCCGCCCCTGCGCCTTGGCGGCGTCGATGCCCAGCAATTTCGCGGCCGCATCGTTGATCCTCAGCAGCCGTTCCCCGGAATCCACGGCCAGCACTCCTTCCACCATGCTCGAAAGGATCGCCTCGCGTTCGTTGCCCTGGTTCACGACATGGCGGATTTTTTCATCCAGCGCGGCGGCCATCCGGTTCAACGATTCGGCCAGCGCGCCGATTTCCCGGATATCGCTGACCGGCAGCTTGTGCGCGAGATCGCCCTCGGCCAGGCGCTGCGCGCCGGTTTCAAGCATCTCCAGGGGCCGAACGATGCGCCGCGAGAGCCACCAACTCGCCAGCGCCACGAAAACCGCCAGAAACAAACAAAGCGCCGCGATGCGAAATCGGATCGCTCCCAGCGCATCGTCGATCGCGCTCATCGACACGGAGGTCCGCAAGACGCCGATAATATTGCTCTTTTCATAGAGGGGCAGGGCCACGTACGCCCGCAATTCGTGAAGCGTATCGCTGTAGCGCGTCGCCCAGCCGGGCCGGCTCGCGAAGGCCTTGACGACTTCCGGTCGCTTGCTGTGATCGTCCATCCGATCCGGCGATTCCGAAGTATCGCCGACCACTTTGCCGTTCGGCAGAATCACGGTGATCCGCATCGCCGTCTGCGGCCCGATTTCTTTGCACAACGCATCGATCCGCTCGGGGCGACCGGCGGCCAGTTCGGCCGTAAACGGCTTTTCCAAAAGCACGGCCCGGGCTTGCAAATCGTCTTCGGTGCGTTCGAGATAGAAACTTCGAATCGCCGCGCTGTCGTACCAAGCCATGGCCGCCAACGAAACGAGCGCGATCACGAGATAGTACGGGTAAATTCGCCAAAGCAGCCGTCTCTTTCGCATGGTCATTCCTTAAACCGATAACCCACCCCGCGGATCGTCTCGATATAGCCGGCGGCCGCGCCGAATTTCTTCCGCAAGCCGACGATCTGCACGTCCACCGAGCGATCGGTCACGATATAGTCTCCGCCGTGAACCGAATTGGCGATCTGGTAGCGGGTGAAAACCCAGCCCGGACGCTGCGCCAACACGTGCAGCACGCGGAACTCCGTCGCCGTCAGCAGGACCGGCTGGCCGTCAACCAATACTTCATGCCGTCCGGGATGAATCTTCAAGTCGTGAATCCGCAATTCTTCCTGCTCGTCGAGCGGCTCCTCGGCCTTGCGCCGCAAAACGGCGCGAATCCGAGCCGTCAACACCCGCGGGCTGAACGGTTTCGTGAGGTAATCGTCGGCGCCCAACTCCAAACCCGTCACGATATCGGTCTCCTCTCCCTTGGCGGTCAGCATGACCAGCGGGATGGCCTCGGTGTCCGGATCGCGCTTCAAGGCGCGGCAGACTTCCAATCCATCGACGCCGGGGAGCATCAAATCGAGCACGATCAGGTCCGGGGTCTCCGCACGCACCAGGCGAAGCCCCTCCTCGCCCGTCTCGGCAGGGATCACTCGATAGCCCTGCTTGACGAGATTATAGGCGACGAGTTCGCGGATCTCTTCTTCGTCTTCCACAACCAGGATTTTTTCGTGAGACATGAGATTTAGTTTACCGGGAAATAGGGAGAGGTGGTAGGGGCGGAAGGATGAAGGATGAAGGAAAACAGTGAGCAGCGGACAGTGAGCTGTGGACAGTGAGCTGTGGACAGTGAGCAGGGGGCAGGGACAGATGACATTCCTGATAATTTCCTTCATCTTTTAATTTAGTCGCCGCGCGTCGCATTGTTCCGGCCATGGCGCGTAATTTCGCCTTCGGAGAGGTAAATCACGTCTTCGGCGATGTTCGTCGCCCCGTCGGCGATCCGTTCCAGGTTCCGCGACACCGCCAACAAGCGCAACAGCGCCTGCGTATGCTCGGGCTGCCGGCGGATCAACTTCTCCACGCCGATCCGGATGGCATGTTTCTGGTCATCCACTTCGTCGTCGCGGACGCATACCCGGCGGGCGAGTTCCACGTCCATCTCGATCAGCGAGTCGATGCTGTCGCGGAGCATGGCCTGGCTCTTCATGCCCATCCCGGCAATGTCGAAATCCGTCTCCAGAGGCGGTTCCGCCATGACCGCCATTGCCTTGCGGGCAATGTTCACCGCCAGATCGCCGATCCGCTCCAAATCGTTGTTCATCTTCAAAATCGCCACGGTCATCCGCAAATCGACGGCCACCGGCTGGTGCAGCGCCAGCGTCTTGAGGCACTCCTCCTCCACCTCGATTTCCCGGTCATCGATCTCCGTATCGCGATTGACGACCTCCCGGGCGAGTTCCTCGTCGCGCTCCAAAAAGCGCGGACTGATTTCTCCACCTGGCTTTCGACCAACGCGCAAAGCGACAACAAGTCTTTTTTCAAACGGGCGATGTCTTTTTGCAAATGTATGGACATGATTTCATCCGAAACGCCCCGTAATATAGTCTTCGGTTTCTTTTTTCAACGGTTTCGTAAACAGCCGCTTGGTGGGGCCGAATTCGATCAACACGCCTTCATACAGGAAAGCCGTCCAGTCGGATACGCGCGCCGCCTGCTGCATGTTGTGCGTCACGATAATTATCGTGTATTCTCCGCGCAGTTCGCCGATCAAGTCTTCGATCCTCGTGGTCGAACGCGGGTCGAGGGCCGAACAAGGCTCGTCCATGAGGATGATTTCGGGATTCACGGCGATCGTCCGGGCGATACAGAGCCGCTGATGCTGCCCGCCGGAAAAACCGAGCGCCGATTCGTGCAGGCGGTCCTTGACTTCATCCCAGAGCGCCGCCCGGCGGAGACTTTTTTCCACGATTTCATCGAGCGCGGATTTTCGGCGATAACCGGCGATTCGCATGCCGTACGCCACGTTCTCGTAGATCGATTTGGGAAACGGCGTCGGTTTCTGAAACACCATCCCCACGCGGCGGCGAAGCTCGATCACGTCCAGCGCCGGATCGGTGATGTCCTGGTCGTCGAATGCGATGCTGCCCGTCGTCCGCACGTCGTCGATCAGGTCGTTCATCCGATTCAGGCAGCGGAGGAACGTCGATTTGCCGCAGCCGGAAGGGCCGATGAGCGCAGTCACTTCGTGCCGCGGAAAATCCAGGCTAATGTCCTTCAGCGCCGCCGACTTGCCGTAATACAGGTGCAAATTCCGCGATTGCACGATCGGATCGCGAATCGCCTCGGCGACCTGCGGAACATGCGGCCCCGCGGGCGGGCTTTCGTGGCGCTTGTCGCCGGAATCGATTTGATCGCGGATCGGTTTTTCGGAAACCGTTTCCATCGTTGGCTCCAGGAGGGCTTTCCTTGTCACAAACTTTTGATCTGATATCTTTTTTGCATCCGGTTGCGTAAATAGATCGCCAGGCTGCTCATCGTCAGCACGATGAACACCAGCAGCAGCGTAGTGACATAAACCATCGGCTTGGTGGCTTCCACGTTGGGCGATTTGCAACTGATGTCGAAAATATGAAAACCGAGGTGCATGAACGCCCGGGTGGGGTGGAGGTAGGGGAAAGACCCGTCGAAGGGGACGGGCGCTTTTTTGACCGCTCCCGTGAGCATCAGCGGGGCGACTTCGCCGGCGGCGCGGGCCATCGCCAGGATGAAGCCGGTCATCATCCCGGGGGATGCCATGGGAATCAGCACCCGCCAGAGGGTTTGCAATTTCGTGGCGCCCATCGCGTAGGAGCCTTCGCGCATTCCGCGGGGGATCGCCCTCAAGGCTTCTTCGGTCGAGACGATCACCACGGGGATCGTCAGCAAACCAAGCGTCAAACTCGCCCACAGAATGCACCCCTGCCCGAACACCGGCTCGATGCCGGCGCATTCGGGATAGAGCCAGTGGTCCAACTTCCCGCCGAGGAAGATGATGAAAAATCCCAAACCAAAAATCCCGTACACGATCGAAGGGATGCCGGCCAGGTTGTTCACGGCGATGCGGACCAACTGCACCAGCCATCCCTCCTTGGCGTATTCCCCCAGGTAAACGCCCGCCAGCACTCCGAGGGGAAAACAGAATATCGCCATCAGAAAAACCAACAGCACGGTGCCGAAAATGGCCGGAAACAATCCGCCGTCCTGATTGGATTCCCGGGGATCGGTGGAGAGCAAATCCCAGATTTTCGCCGCATAATGTCCCGTTTTCGCCCAAAATCCCATTTCGTTGGGAACCGTGTACCGCACGATGTTCAGCAGCGGAATGGATTTATCCCGCCCGGCGGAATCGGTCAGGATCAAAGTGTTTTGCGCCAATTCGTGCTCCAATTTCGTCCGCTCGGTGGCGATCCGGATCGATTCGCGGTTCAGCTCGGTTTCCTTCGCGCGCAGCACATCGAGCCGCTTGCCGAGCGCCGCCGCCTCGGCCGAATCGGCTGCATAACCCTTGGCGAGCAACTGCTTGCGCTGATAATCGATGCGGAGAATCAAGTATTTCAAATGATCTCTCAACTCTCGGCCGATGTCGCCGATCCGGGAGTCGAGCGGCGCGATGTCTCGGTCGTATTGCCGCCGCACCGCCTGCAGCGCCTCTGTCAGCCGCTGTCCCGCGGCGCCTTTTTCGGAGAGTTCCAGTCCCGGCGCGTGGAGTCTTTGGAACAGGCCGTAATAATTCATATTGGTCGTGCGCTCCAGCACGAAAGCGTTCTTGGGATAGGAGATCTCGCGGATGTTGTTTTCCTTGATCCATCTGCCCGCGACGAACTTGTCGGGGTTGACCTCGATCCAGCGAAACGCCGGACCGTCTTCCATGTTTCCCACCTTGTATTTGACGCTTTCGATCCCGGGATAGGCCTTCATCTCGTCGCGCACATTCACGATTTTAGGTTCGAGATCCTCGATTTCCCCCTGCAATTTCCCGATTTTCTCGTCGATTTCCCTGATTTCTCGGCCGTCCTTGCCGGCCGATTTCCGCTCTTCCTGCTGCTGCAACTCGTTCTGCAATCCGGCGAGTTGTTCCTGCAATTTGCCGAGTTTTTCTTCCAGTTCCTGAAAGCGGGGCGTATGCGTGCGGTTGAGATCGCGTTCCACTTCCTCGCCCAGCAGTTTGGTGCCGTCGGCGAGCTGGACCTCGGCCACCGGAGCGGGCCAAAAAACTCCCAGTCCGTTCCAAAGCACCACCGCCAACAGCGCGAAGGTCAGCGTGAACGTGAGCGCCAGCGCCGCGCCTGTTGCCCAGACGAAGGGCTCGCCTTGCCGCCAAAAACGGCCTGCTCGCGGTTTGGTTTGGATTTTTGCGTACATTACGAATCTTTGCGATTATCTGCCATGCCGCAAGCGGCTTCCTCAATATTTGCCGTACTTTTTTCTGAGCCGATGCCGCACCACTTCCGCGGCGGTGTTCAACAAGAAAGTCAGGGCGAACAACAACACGGCGCATAAAAACAACACGCGATACAGCGTGCCGTCCACGGCGGCTTCGGGCATTTCCACGGCAATGTTCGCCGCCAGCGTTCGAAATCCGTTGAACGGACTCCAATCCATCAGCGGCGTGTTGCCGGCGGCCATGAAAACGATCATCGTTTCGCCCACCGCCCGGCCGAATCCGATCATCCCCGCGGCGAAAATGCCGGGACTGGCCGAGGGCAAAATCACTCGCCACAGCGTTTGCCAGCGGCTCGCGCCCAACGCCAGCGAGGCCGCCGTCAGGTTGTAAGGGATATTCGAGAGCGCATCCTCCGAGATCGAAAAAATGATCGGAATCACGGCGAACCCCAGGCCGAAGGCCACTGCCAGGCTGTTCAACTGATCGTAGGGTCTTTGCATCACGTTGAACAGCCACTGCTTGAAATCGCCGTGAAAAACGCCGATTTCGATCGGGCCGGCCAGCGCGCAGGCCAATCCGGCGCCGGCCACGATTACCGGCGCCAGCACCAAGAATTCATAACCGTGTTCGATGCGCTTAGCCCAGTCGTACTTCCGCACCAGTTGCCAAAGTCCCATGAAAATCAGGAACGTCGCGGGAATGGTGAGAAAGGCGAGAAACACGGCTATCAGCCATTTGCTCATGAAGGGGGCCAACCACAGCAAAATCAAGAAGCCGATCACCACCGACGGGACCGCGGCCATCAGCTCGACGATCGGCTTGATCGTTTTTTTGAAGCCGGGCGTGGTGAAATAGCTCACGTAAATCGCCGCGGCAAGCGACAGCGGCAAGGCGAAGAGCATCGCGTAAAAGGTCGATTTCACCGTGCCGAAAATAATCGGCACGAGACTGAATTTCGGCTCCTCGCCCGCCGCTTCGTCGGCCGTGGTTTGCCATTTATAGACCGGTTCGGTATATCCTTCGTACTGAATTTTGCCGAAAAGCGAATCCCAACTGATTTGCGGATGCGGGCAAAAGATTTTCCAAACCTGCAAATATCCACCTTTTTCCAGACCGATCAGCGCGTTCCCCTGAGCGGAAAAACCGCAGTGCATGATCGGCGCCTTGTCCGAAACGCTCAGCAGCGCGCGGCCGTTGGTCACGAAATCCAGCCGCACCGTCCCTTCCCTGCCCAGGCTCAAAAGCGTTTTATTGCGGCGCGAGCAGACGATCTCGCAAACGGGCTGTTCGTGCCGGGACAACTGATGGATCTGGCGGAGTTTCCGCGATTGTTTGCCGCCGCCGGGCACATCCTCGCGAACTTCGGTCCAGGAGGTCAATTCGCCGCGGTCGTCGCCCACGGACAGGGAATTATCGCCCAGAATCATCGCCAGCGATGTTATCGTCCGTTTGTCAGGAAAGGCCGGAATAACATCGTGATGAACGACTTTGCCGACGTCGTCGAATTCCCAGAGCGCCAAGCAGCCGTTTGCCGTGCCCGCGTAAAGGATCTTCCCCGCTTCGGTCATCGTCAAAGTGGTGATCTTGCCCGGAATGCCTTCCGCAATGGTCAATTGCTTGGTGACCGACTTGGGTTCATCGAGCAGGCTTTCGCCGGGCTCGTTGACTTGACGGATGACCGAGAGCCTATTGTCGGGCAGCAGCCTGACGCACGTGATTCCACCGCCCTCCGACTTGCGGAGGAGGGCCTGAAGGGGCATCTCCTTGCCCTCCGGGGGAAAAGAAGCCAGCGTTTGCACGTAGGGCTTGGAACCGTTCCCGACAGTCGCGCCATTTTTCGGCGATTCCCCGGTTTCCGCTTGCGAGGTGGAAGCGGGAATAGGCTTCCGATTTGCAGTCCCGCGCTGCGGTGAATTCGGCACTACCTCGACCAGCGACGCCGAACCATCGGACCAAAGCAGCGAATACTTCGAGTCGCCATGGCGTTCGACGAAGGCCAGCGATCGATCTTTTCCGCCGCCGGGAAGCGTTGCCCGTTCCCGGCCCGACACCACCATCTCCTGCCGGCCGTCGGTCGGCGCATGCCGAGCGGAAGCATCCGCCGTCGCGGCGCCGGCCGAGAAATCGAGGAAAGTGAAAGTGCCGTCGCGGCCGAGAAGATAGCCGCTCAAATACTCGTCCTCGCGCCGGTTCCCCAATTCGGCGAGATCGACGCCCAACGCCAAAATGTCTTTTTCGGCGAGGTGGTCCGGCAGAAGGGCCGTAACCCGGTTTTCCGCGTAAGGTGGATAGAACAAGGGGAATGTAACGGAAACAATCAACAACAGGATCGCCACCACGCTGACGATCACCACCAAACCGCCCAACGTAATCAGCCAGCGGGCGATTTTATCGCGCCGTTTCGCGCGGCGGATCAATGCTTTGTCGATCGTGGGCACAACATGAATCCCTCACTGAGAGAAACGGATTTTAAATCTCTCGCGACAAGCCGAGAACCCGTCCTCCGGTCCAATGGACGGGCACACGGAGTGTGCCTTCTACGTTATCGTATCGCCCCGTAAACGGTTGCGTAGCGGAATCCTCGGACGATTACTCGCCGACCACTTTGAGTTGCTTTTCGATTTGCTTTCCGGGCAAGGGGCCGAAACCATCCTTCACTACGATCTCCTGGCCTTTTTTCGAAAGCACGAACTTGAGAAACTCCTTGATCGTCGGCGGCAGCGGTTCGTTCGGTTTTTTCGCCACGTAAATGTATAATGCGCGTCCCAGTGGATATTTGCCCGCCAGGGCGTTTTCGAAAGTGGGCTCGACCAGCGGCGAATCGCCGTTCTTCGCCAGCGGCAGGGCGCGGACGTCGGCGGTCGTGTAGCCGATGCCGCCATAACCGATCGCGCTCCTGTCGCCCGCCACGCCGTTGACGACCGCGGCCGTCCCCGGTTGCTCCTTGACGGCGTCCTTGAAATCGCCCTTGAGCAAGGCATGTTCCTTGAAGAACGCATACGTCCCGCTGACCGAATTGCGGCCGTAAAGACTGATCGGCAGATTTTCCCACGAACCGGTCAGTCCGGTCCCGCCCCAGGTTTTAATCTCCTTGTAGCCGCTCTTGCGGGTCTGCGAGAATATGCAATCGACTTGCTGCATCGTAAGCCCTTTGACGGGATTGTCCTTGTTGACCCATACCGCCAGGCAATCGAGCGCAACGGTGACCCGCGTGGGCTTGAAACCGTGCTTCTTCTCGAAAGCCTCGATCTCGGTGTCTTTCATCGCCCGCGACATCGGGCCGAGTTGGGCCGTGCCTTCGGTCAATGCCGGCGGCGCCGTGGCCGAACCTTCGCCTTTGATCTGAATTTTCACGTTGGGATAGGTCTTCATGAACGCTTCCCCCCAAAAAGTCATCATATTGTTCAGCGTATCCGACCCCACGCTGTTGAGGTTGCCGGACAAATCGGAAACCTTTTCGTAAGGTTTGATGGCGGGATCGACCGTGACGGCCGCCATGGCCGCGGAATAAAGCCCCCCAACGAGCATCGTCCCCAGAAGCATTTTCCATCCGCTACCGTGAAATCGATTTTTTTCCATCTTTCAACTCCTTCTCGTGCCGTTGGAAATGTTTCAATAACCTGGAGAGAGCGGACGAACAGCCGCCCCGACACAAGAAATCCTAAAGCCCGATTGTTAGAAAATCATGTGCGAATTGTTAGGATTCGGTTAGATATGAAGAAAAAACACTATTATTTCTCCGCCGATTGCCGCGGATTTATCACTTTCGCCAGAGAAAGTATCGCGGCAGATCGTGCGCGGCAAATCCTCCGCCGCAACCGATGATTCGTGAGATTTTTTCCTTGGGAAAGGCTTTTTGATAGGCGGCCAGCGAGTCGATCGTTTCCCCGACATAAATATCGAAGATCGATTGCAGCGTTTCATAATACTTGCCGATCGATGGCGCAAGGGTGGAATCGCGTTTCCACGCTTCGGCCTGGCCGTAGGTCAATTTGAATTCGCGGACCAGCGCCTTGTTGATTTGATCGGCGCCGAACATCACGCTGCGGTGCCAGATTCGCCGGGGCGAACAAGCGAGGACATTCAAGCGATTTGCCCCGAGATCGACGAAGACGGACGAACTGCCTGTTTTCTCCGCCTGGCGAAACATGGCGAAATTGTAAAGCGCCGCCATGTCGCATTGCACCCCCGCGACTTTCATTCCGGCATTCCGCCAGTGCGTCAAGAGTTCCTTAAGCAGAATATGGCGGACGCCGATGTAGGCCGCCGTGAAAGGCCGTTTTGGCGACTCCGGGTCTTTCGGATCGTCGAATCGGGCGTGTTTCCAAAGCACTTCACCCATCTGCAAGGGGAATAGATGCCGGGCCTCATGAGCGATGGCCGCTTCCCGCTTGGCCGCCGGCATCGGCGGCAGTTCCACCGTCTTCAGAAACACCATCCAATCGGGAAGGCCGAGGATCACCGCCTCGTCCTTGATGGGATTTCGCGCCAAAAATTCTTGCAGCGTTTCTTCCAGCATCGAATCCTGCTCATTGTTGTTCGTGCTTTGCATCAAGCGGCGGCGGTGTTCGACGATCCGGCACTCGCAAAGCGATACGGCCGGCTGCCCGGCGTCCGCGGCCGTCCGCGCTTGAAGAGGTTCCGCGATAAGTTTTATTGCCTTGATTCCACTTACGCTAATCTCGATGCCCCAGCGCGTATTATTGCCGGATATGTTAGAATAATGTGTGCCTAGCGGTAAATTATCTTTAAAAGCCGGGTAGATTTCTTCTTGCTTAAAGGAGAAGAATCATGGCAAAAGAGAAAGTCTCGGTTGACTGTCATGACCGGGGGGGAGATTTGACAATCGAGCAACCGCAGCGGCGAATGCCGAAGTTAGCAGGGTGAGCTGTTGGTTGCGAGCGACACTGCGTGCAAATCATCGATCGCCTTCTTGGCCGGTTTTTCTTGTTTGTGGGAACGCCCGCTAGCGAGCAGTTCGGAATCGTCAGGGAAAATATTATCCCCATAGCCCTCGATAATCGACTGCAAGGCCAGGCTGCGCGTGTTTCGGCTTGATGCCGATGGAGCTGCCGGCAGTTTTTTGGTCGCCGCCAAGGAATCGATCCACTCGCCGTAAACCGAGTCCTTGAGCCGCTCGATGAGGTTCGGCGGGCTGGAAAATGCATGCGCCAATGAGTTATGGGCGATCGCCGTCATAAAAAGCGTTCCATCATGCTCCGCCAAATCGGGCTCTTTCAATTCGGGCTCTTTGACGAAGAGCGAGGTGTCGCGCTTCATCTGTTCCGTGAGACGAGCAAGCGGTGTGATTTCCGGGGTGAAGTTGAGCGGCACTTCTTGAGGAATCATCGGCGTAGCATTGGCAATCGATGGAACCGATACCGCAGTAGTTGACGAAACGAATGCTTCGCCGGCGTTCTCGATCATGGGCCGATCGGTAATCGCCGGGCTATCGAGCGAGGCCGGCGAAATCGTCGCCCTGCGGGGCGCGATGCCGGCGGCAACCGGTGACGGCGCTTCGACGGCTTGCACTGCCATATCCGCGCCCGCATTGCCGGCGGAAGCGCCGCTGGCCGATCCGATGGTTAGCGTGTCGCAGACGATCGAGGCGGCCGTAAGCACGCCCGACGTTACCGTTGTGGTTGAGTTGTTGAGGGCGGCGAGGTAAGCTCTGCCGTCGTTGGTCAGCGTGAGATTGCCGAGGGGGCTGCCATAGCCGTTGAAATTCAACACGCCGCCGTTGACGGTGACATTGGTGTCGCTGGAAAACGCGTCGTCCCGATTGACTAAGAGGGTGGCGTGATCGAAGAGCAGGTCGGCAAAAACAGCGGGATAATCGTCGATCAGGATGTCGTCGGTGCCGCGGCCCGCAAGATTCACTCCGGCAACCTTCACGGGGTTGTGCGGCGGAACGGCGTCGGTGGTCGAGCCGGTGCGGTAGAGATGGAGTTTTCCGTCGCCGCCGAGCGTCAGCGTCAGGCCGACGTCGGTCCAATCGCTGGGCCCGGCGACGAGCATCTCGATTTGATCGACGATCGTGATCGACAGCGTCTTCGTGTAGCTTGAGCCGCCGCTATCGGTGGTTTGGATTTGCAGATCAACGTTGGGGAGCGTTTCGTAGTCAAGGGACTGACCGGCTTTCAATTGCAGGGTCGCGTCCACGATTTCGAATTTGTTGGTGGGGTCGTTGAGGAGCAAATAGGCGTAAGTCTGCCCTTGGTCGGGATCGACGGTCGTGAGCGTTCCAACGACCGCGCCGGCTTGGTTCTCGTCGAGGAGAGAGTTTGAGAGCAGGATTCCCGACGGGGGCGTATTGCTGATGTTCGCAATCGCCGATTTCTGGATTGCTCCGGAAGTGGCGGTGATCGTGATCGTTGCGCCCGGCGTGTAGGGCGCGGTAAACATTCCTGTGTCGACATCGATGCTTCCCGAGGAGGCCGACCACGTGTAAGCGGGCTGCGGTGACATCACGGCGCCGAACTGGTCGTAACCGGCGGCCGTAAACTGCCGCATTTGCCCGCCGCGAAGAGTTGCTGAGGTCGGGTTGACGATGATATTCGTCAGCGTCTGATTGACGGTGACATTGACCGTGCTGAAGACAAGCAGCCCGCTGGTGTCGGTAATCGTCACGCGGAATGTATAGAAGCCTGCTTTGCCGAAAGTGACCGTGACGTTTTTCGCCGTGTTGATGCCGTTGGCGCTGTAGGTCGGAGTAGGTGCCCCGGAGGGGACGGAGGTGGCGGACCAGGTGTAGGTCAAATTCCCCTCGCCATGGTCGTCGTTGCCCAGGACACTGAGCGCAGCCGTCGTGCCGCCGACAGGGCTGGGCGTCGCGGCGGCGGGCGTTGCCACGGTTGGAGCGGCATTGGCGTCGGGAGTGATCGTGAACGTGGAAGTGTTCAAGTAGTTGTCGTCGCGGCTGGTCAGCGCAAAGCCGATCAAAACATTGGTGTTCATGCTGATGGTCCGCGATCCCACGGTGGTCCAGGTGGCGCCGTCGGGCGATATTTCACCGGTAAACAGGGTGCCGTTTCGCGTAATTCGCACATAATAAGGGGCCGTCACGCTGGGACCGTAAACGTCGGTCACGTTTCCGCCGGTTGCGGTGCGAGATTGAAAGACTGCCAAGTGCGGCGAGATATAGACCATCGCGTGCTTGGCGTTGATCGCGGTCGATTCGCGAATCATCAAGCCGGCCTTTGCCCAATAATTCGTTTCTTCGACCGACGTGACGCGAGCCGTGAACGAGCCGTTGCCGGAAAGGGTTTTATAAACGTAGCGAAATTCGTCGCTCCCCCAAAAGATTTCCGCTCCGCCGCCCACCAGAGTGAACGTGCCGTTGTTGTATTTGGCGCCGCCCGCGCCGCCCACGGAACCAATGTCCGCCGTGAGCCAGGGAGTGGGCAAAGCGGCGGCCGCCGGCGCGGCGGTGAAAATAACCGTCGAGAGCACGCCTTCGGTGTCGGAATTCACGCCCAGCACGCGATAGTAATATTCCCCCAAGGGCGTGACGGCATTGTCGCTGTAGCCTGTGTTGCTCAAGTTGGATGCCAATGTGGAATAAGTTATGCCGTCGGTGGAGCGCTCGATGCGATAACTCGCCGCGCCGGCCACGGCATTCCAGGAAATCGATATTTGATCGGGGGCCTTGCCGGTGAATCTCAAACCGGAAGCGGCTGCCAAGCGGGTATAACGGGAGACAACGGCCGAAGTGGCCGCGTCGCCGCCGCCATCGAGAGTCACCACGCGATAATAATACCGGGTGTTGCCCGCCAGGCCGGTGTTTGCGAAGATCGGCACGTTCCGGCCGACCGATCCGATGGTAGTCCAATTGGACGTGCCGTTAGGCGAACGCTCGATGCGATAGCCGGTCTCGCCGCTGGCGTCGGACCAGTCCAAGACCAGTTCCGAAGTCGTGTAAGAAATGATGCGTATATTTGTTACCGCGCCGGCACGGGTGACGCCGTTGACGACCGTGGAGGAATCGGAGACGGTCCCGCCGCCTCCCAGAGCGCGCACGCGATAAAAGTACTGCTGATTGTCTGACAGACTGCTATCGGCGAACGTGGTGATATTGACCGCCGTCGTGCCGGCCTGGCTGAAGTTGATACTATCGCTCGAGCGTTCAATGCTGTAACCGCCGTCACCGCTGATGTCGTTCCACGAGAGATTGATGCTGTTGCTGGTGGCGGCGGTGATCGTCAAACCCGTTGGCGCGGGCAATGCGTTCAGCGGGGGACCGGGATTCAAGGTCCCCGTTAACGTGACGTTCGAGAAGGTGCAGGTGTTCAGAGCCCCGTCTTGAACACCCTGATTTACCGACGAGCATACGAGCCCGACGTAGATATTCGTGCCCATTGAAACACTCAAAGTCGAACCGAATTTCGTGAACGTAACGCCATTTGTCGATTTATAAGCGGTGAAGGAATTTCCGCTGCGCGTGATGCGCAGCCACATGGGCGAGAAGCTGGTGCCGGTGTTGGGTGTGTAGGCGCTCGTGCTGCCGCCGGTCGAAGTCCGCGCGGACCATTGCAACCCGTTGTCGGGCGTTGCAACGAGATAAGCCTCTTTGGCGTTGTCGGCCAGCGAATCACGGAACATGACGCCGCTTTTCGCCCAGGAGGCGGTGTCCGTCATGTCCGTTACGCGAACCGTAATTGTGCCGTCGCCCGAAAGCGTTTGATAGAGATACTGGAAGCCATCGTTCGAGCCCCAAATATCGGCGCCGGTGCCGGCCAGCGTGTAAACGCCGGTCGAAGAGTTGTAACTGGAATATCCCGGCCCATAGACCATGCCGATATCTTGCGCGCTCCACGAAGAGGCCATTTCATCCACGCGCAGCACATATTGCCCCAAGTCGGCATAGTTGCCGTGACTTTCCAGCGTGACATAGTAGGTGCCGGCAGCGAAGTCCATCGTCAGTTTCTTGATTATTGACCATCGTGACCGGTTGCGCGCGGGTCGCCGTCCTGGCAGGCAATCAGTGTGCCGTTGGAATCGTAAATCGACATCTTCAAATCGACGCCCGAGGGCACGTCGCGTCCGGCCACGATGTTATACCGCCCGCCGGCGCTGGTGAAGGAAAACGTATCGACGTCGGTCATTCGTTCGATGACGCCGACCGCCGATTGCGTGACGCCGCCTCCACTGGCCGTGAGCGCCGTTGCGCCGGCGATCGATCCCGCCGTGCCGGCAAAATCATCAGGGCGGAAACCGTCGCCGCCGGTGTAGGGGATCAAGGCGTTGGCTATGACCGCCAGATTGTCCAAAATATACCCGGGGTCGGGTTGCCCTTGTTGGTTGGTGCCCCCATGCCAAATGGTCCATTTGTTGATGGGGCTGAAGGGTGTGTGTGACGGATTGCCGCCCATCAACGGGCCGTGGAGGAGATCCAAGGCGGGGGAGTATTCGTCGATCTTGTTGCCCAAGTCGTCGTATTCCGAGGTGTGCCAGTTGCCGAAGTTATGGCCGAGTTCATGCGCCAGTGTATCACCAACCTGCAGGTTAAAACCACCGCCCGCATAAGACTGCGGTTGAGTGTTTGGGAAAACCCCCACGCCGCTCACTCCCGCCGTCGTGTAGGGATTTATGCCCCAGCAGATCCAAGCCGTGGGCGTGACGCTGACGTTCGGTTGGACGGTCGTCACATTCACGTTGAACATCGCATAGTAAATTGCCAGATCGTGCCAACTCTGATAGATGAGGTTCTGCTCCTGGGCGTTGAAGGTTGTCGGATTTCCATCGAGGTCATACGGTTGAACGTTTGTGGTGGTGTCGCCATCGACGTCGAAAAAAATGGCCACCGGCGCGGATGGAAGACTGTTCAACAGCGGCAAGCCGTCCGCCCGAGTCGTGTAGGTCGTGTTCTCCAGCGGATTAATCGAGACCGGCGTGAGGGGATGGCCGATCGGCGACCCGGACGCTGCAATGGGCGTGTCTGCCGAGAGGAAAAATCGGCTATTCGCCAGGACGTTCGCGTCGCTGCCAACCAACTGTGGGGAATCTGCCAACATCGAGGGCGGCTGAAGCGAGGGTGCGGGCAGCAAAGCGTCGATACTCAAGAGGAGCCGCGCCTCGAGTGGTTCCAACCGCAAACAATAGTTTTTGCGCCGCCCGGACCTGAGCCCGTGATTTTTGTGAAAATTTTTTCATGACATGCTACTTCAAAGAGATCAAAATAGATGTAAATTTTTGCCATGGTTTCAAGGCAGGACAAAGTTTCATCCGTCCCGCGTTGAAACGAAATGGCCCGTTCAACTCTCGATCCTTGCCTTGCCAATAAACCTTATTGGTGCGACACAGGCGCCGCATTAAAAAAGGGTGGCAGTACGCCTGCCACCCCGGTGTCGAAAACACGTTCGTCAAGTAGAATTAAATAGGAGAAAAAAGTCGCCCCTGCTTACTGGGTGTTCAAGTAGTTCGGATTTGAATATCCCATAAAGCGACGATTTTGTCAAACTTTATTGAGTCTTGTCCTGTCAATAAAGCAACTTTAACATGGTAAGAATGGTTTTATGGCTGATTATGGGATTGCCACTCCTTACCCGGTGTCCTGATCCCCACGCGCAAAACGATTTATCGCTCGAACTCGTTAACCACCACATGGAACCTGTTATACTGAAGCAAATTAGTTTCTACAACGGTAACGAATTACGACACGATTCCGCACGATCAATTATTTCAAGGAGCTCGCCATGATGACGGCAACGTTTTACTCGATGGTATTCGCGATGGGGCTGTGCGGCCAAACGCCTGAATCGCCGGCGGCGTTGGCCGAGTTGCCGCTGCTAACGCCGGGCCGAACGGCGGCGCTGAATGCCTTGTGGTTCGAAGACGATCCGCGCACGCGGTTCGATTCCACGAAGCGGGTAGTGATGGCCGAAATCAAAGGGCCGGCCACGATCACGATGATCCATTTCGCCCTTCCCCAGGCGATGAAGCTCAACCGCGATGTGCTGCTGAAAATCTATTGGGACGGCGAGAAGGAGCCGAGCGTCGATTGTCCGCTGGTCGATTTCTTCTGCGACGCGGCGGGCGTGCAGGAGGCGGTCAACACGGCGATGGTCAACAAGCGGCAAGGTTGGAACGCTTATTTTCCGATGCCGTTTCGCAAGTCGGCGCGCGTCGAATTGGTGTACGACGGACCGCTGGAGCCCGGCCGGGGACGAGTGGATAAGTGGCGCGATCCGTTGTGGCGGCAGATGCCTTGTTACGGCTATGTGATGTATCGGACCCTCGATCGCGTGCCCGGACGCGGCGGGATATTTTCACGCCCAATGGCGGCAAGATACGCTGCTCCTGGGCAAGCGCGAGTACGTGGCCTTGGAGGCTAAAGGCAACGGAAAATTCATCGGCTGGAACATCACGGTCCGCCGAAAAAACGGCGAAGAATATCCGGTGGACGAAAACGCGAAATTCTTCATCGACGGCGAGCTCTCGCCTTCCGTCGAACTGCAAGGACTCGAAGACTCGTTCGGTTTCAGTTGGGGATTCCCGCCGACGAACAGCCAATTTCCGCTCACGGGTTATCTTCCCTTCTTCAAAGGCGCGGCCGCTTATCGCTTCTTCGTGCCGGATGCGATCCGTTTCGAAAAATCGCTCCGCGTGACCATCGGTTTCGGCAAAAACGAAGATCCCAATTTCTATGCACAATTCAGCAAGCCGGGCACGGAGATGCAGTTCTCCAGCACGGTCTATTGGTATCAGACCGAGCCGCACGCCCCGTTCCCCGCCATGCCCTCCGCCGAGGAGCGAGCCTTGCCGCGGGAGGGTGAAATATTGCCCGCCATCGAATCGCTCAAACAACGCGGCGTCAAACTGCTCATGCTCTGCGGCCGCCCCTATCGCGAAGTTTTCTACGCCGAACCTGGTTACTCGGCTGCCGCCAAGGCGGGCCACACTTGGGATGCCTGGGAAATGCCGGTCTATCATTGCCGAGCGTCGGAAAAGGCGGTGGAAATCGAGGTGACCGTGCCCAAAGGCGCATCTGGAACGTTGCGATTGTATGTGTCGGATTCCGACCGGTTCATGGGCGGGCGAAAAGAAACCGTCACCGTGGCCGGCAAGTCTTTGGGCACGATCGAGGATTTTCAAAAGGGCCGGTGGCTGGAAATGCCCCTCGCCGCCGAAGATACCGCCGCGGGGAAAATCCCGATTCAAGTGGTCAACGCCCGAACGGGATCGAATGCGGTGATCTCAATGGTTGAATGGGTGCAGAAATAGAAAGGAGGAAAAGCTCGGCCATCTGCCGAAGTAACGCAGTAAAGTTCTCGACTGCCCGGCTTCAGGCATGAACGAGCGCGCATTGTTCCGGTTCGATAGCGTGCAAGATCACCGCCTGAACGTGTAATGACCAAGCTCGTGGTAACGGAAATGCCGGAGATGACCGTTTTACAGGGATTGGAAGACTCCCTGAAGGATTTCACGACCGCTTCGTGAAATCTACCTCAATCCGCCTGGAAAGCTTCGATCGCAAGAATCGGTTTTTCAACGCACAGGTTTTCGATGATCTGAGCCAGATCCATGTTCGTAAATCGGACGCTCAACACGCTTGATTTCTTCACAATAATCAATATAATATTATCGATTACGAAAATCCTTTTCAAGAATCCTTATTTAGTGATTAGATTCTGCCATGTTATTGGCTGTAGAATCGAGTGCTCGTTCCTGCACGCAATTATCCATTACCTCTTCAATTATATTAATTGTGAATTAGTCTGAACTGTTTTTTTCACTTGTGGATATCGTTGAGCGTCACTCTCTAGGAGTCCATCATGAAACGCGTGCCTCTAATTTTCCTTTTCTTGGGGCTTTTCGGGATTGGAGTCGCTTTTGCGGCTTTGATCGTGCCCAACGAGGTCATGCAGCCGGGCACGCAACCCCGTGAGGTGAGCAACCTCGAAGCGCCGACCAAATGCGACAACTGCCACGGGGGGTACAACGCAGCGGTCGAACCGGCTTTCAACTGGCGCGGCAGCATGATGTCCCAGGCCACCCGTGATCCGATTTTTTGGGCCACGTTAGCGGTCGCCGAGCAAGATTTCGATGGCGCCGGCGATTTTTGCCTTCGCTGCCATACTCCCGACGGTTGGATCGGCGGGCGCTCTCACGCCCACCGATGGGTCGGGTTTGGCGTCGGGCGATATTTACGGAGTGACCTGTGATACGTGCCATACGATGACGAACCCGGACAAATCGGAATACTTGGGCGTGCAGAATCCTCCCTTTTTGGCCAACGACGAAGGTAATCCACCCATCGGATATTACGGCAGCGGGATGTACGTACTCTGGCCCGGCAGCGAGAAACTCGGCCCTTACAGCGATGCTCAGGCCACGCATAAATTCAAACAATCGCGTTTTCATCGGTCGGTCGATTTTTGCGGCACCTGCCACGACGTTTCCAATCCGGTGGCGGGCGATTTGGCGCCCGATAACGGGCGCAACTGCCCCTGCCGCCGGGAAGTTTTAGCGGGCAACCTGGATCGCCGGTAACCACCAAAGCAGCCTTCAATAATTTTCCCTTTCAATACGGCATTGTCGAGCGAACTTATAGTGAATTCAAGTCCGGTCTTCTCTCCCAAACACGCGTTTCCAACTACGCTTCGTTGCCTTCTTTTCTGCGGCAGGGCGCCATTCAGGCGGCATTCGACAATTCCATCGTGGCGGGAACAGGCGGAAACTACGCCGATGGAACCACGCGCGCATACTTTTCTTGCCAGACTTGCCACATGCCAGCCGTTACCGGCCAGGGCTGCAACAAGAATCCGCCGGTCCGCAAAGACCTCCCGCTTCACGATATGACCGGAGGTAATTATTGGATGCCCGACGCGATCCAGTATTTAGACTCCTTGGGCATGCTGCGCATGGGGGGCGGCCTCACGTCGCAGGAAATAGCGGCCCTCAATGCCGGTAAATTGAGAGCTGAATATCAACTCAGCAACGCGGCTGCATTGGAGCTCAATGGAAATATCCTGAGGGTATATAATTTGACCGGCCACAAACTGATTTCGGGGTATCCCGAAGGCAGGCGGATGTGGTTGAACATGAATTGGTACGATATACAAGGAAAACACCTTCGCGAGGACGGAGCGTATGGACCGATGGAGGTTTCCCTTGGGGGAGTCTCCACGCAAGTCGAATCCATTTTGGATCTGGACGATCCGAACACCAAAATTTATGAGGCGCATTACGCCATTACCAAGGACTGGGCCCAGAAACTGCTGAGCGTCGGCCTGCCTTCGTCCCTGCCGCTGAGCTACGACCGCACGACGGGAGCGGTTGTGCATACGCTCGGCGATTTGCGCAAGGAACCGAATCTTTCCTCGAGTCGTTCCACTTCGCGCTTAACAATTACGTGGCCAAGGATAATCGGATTCCGCCATACGGAATGGATTACAACGCCGCGGCGCTGCGCAATGCCCTGCCCGTGCCCGACGACCAATACGGCGATCCGGGACCTATCGGGCAGTATAATTGCTGGGATGAGATCACCCTGAATCCCCCTCCGGCGCGAGCTACGTCGTGATCGATCTCCTCTATCAACCCACCTCCTGGGAATACATTCAGTTTTTATTCTTGGCGAACGGGAAGCAGAATGCCTTTCTGGCGAACGAAGGAGATTCCTTGCTCGAGGCTTGGCTCAGCACCGGTATGGCGGCGCCCTACTCAATGACCTCGGGCGTCTTCGAGGTCCCCGTCTCCGTCGCGGCCCGCCAGGTCTTCTACAATAATTCCCGGTTCGACGGCGCATCGAACGACGCCGCGATCGCCACCGACAAACAAGCCCTTTTACCGGGCCAAACAGCGGCCTTTAAAAACTTCACCAGCTATGATCGCGGCATCAATGGCATTATGGTGGACATCCCCGATTTGCCCACCGCCACCTTAAGCCCGGCGGATTTCGCCTTCAAGGTCGGCAACGACGGCCAACCGGGCGAATGGGCAGACGCTCCCGCTCCGCAGAGCATCACCGTTCAGCCGGGCGCCGGAACGGGCGGTTCCGATCGAATTGAGATTCTTTGGGCCGATAATGCCATTCGAAACGGGTGGCTGCAAGTAACGGTGAAGGCCGCCAACACCGGTTTGGCCCGCGATGACGTGTTTTATTTCGGCAATTTGCCGGGAGAATCGGGCGACAACATCGTCGTCGATATCGCCGACGAAGAAGCCGCCCGCAATCATCACAGCGGCTTCACGCTGGTTTCCCTGACCAACGCCTACGACTACAACCGCGACGGACAAGTGAACGCCACCGACGATTTGATCGCCCGACATAACGTCGATGCCGTCTTATGGCCGCTGGCTGCGCCTCCTGTCGCTTCCGCCAGTTTGCAAGGCAGCTCCGAATCGGAGTCCGCAATCAAGGACGACGCTGAAAGCGCCGATCCCGTCGAGAACGAAATGCCGACCCCCGGCCACCAAAACCGCGGTCGCGGCGACCGAAAACAATAAGGCTTTCACACGGACATCCATAAAAAATAAGCCCTCGAATCATTGAACTTCACTCGCGGAAAAGGAAAACCATCATGCTTAGGCCCATCGTTTGCCTGATGTTGCTTTGGGCGGCAACCTTACCCGCCTTTGCGGATCCGGTTGTCGAGGGAGGTGTCCATTATGTGCTGCCTAACGACCTGCGGACGATTCCGGTTACGGTAAGCGGCGGCGAACTTGTGGAAGGGATCAATTTTTACGTCCAACTCGCTGACGGCGGGCCGATCAACGGCGGAACCGTGACCGCGCCGAAAATCGCGGCCATCGATCTCGTTGGACCGGGAACCTTGTTTTCCCAAAGCAATACGGGTTCGCATGCTATGTGCTTGCCCGACAGCGGCGGGACCTATTTGATCTGGGGTGATTGGATCACGACGCAACCGCCCGACGGAAAAATCCCCGCTGCGGGAACTTTAGCCTACATCACCCTCGATACTAGCGGCGCTGCCGCTTCGGATGTGCCGTACGCGCTGAGTTTCGTCAACGTGGCGGCAAATTATGCCCCGCCGGGCTTCAATACCGATTTCGCCGGCGTTGCGGCCATAATTCATTCCGGCTCAATCATCATTACCGACCTGCGCGATCTGACGTGGAATGCGGGCCGTGACGGAAATTGGGCGGAAACCGCGTGGGACGGACTGGTCCCCGGATATCTTGCGTGTCCGAATTACACATCCCGTGCGATCGTCGATACGCCCTGCAAAGTCCTTGTCAGTTCCGCGCAAGAAGCCAATCAATTGACGTTGAGCGATGGCGGCCAGGTGGCGGTTGGGGAAACGGATGCGCTGGCGATTACGACCACGGTGAATGTTCAAACGGGAGGCGTGCTGTCCCTGGCGGCCGGCGCCGGCTTGACTGCCGCGGGCATCAATCTTTCGGGCGGAACCATCTCCGGCAGCGGAGCAGTGACTCCGCCGGTGCTGCTTGCCGACGGCATCCTCGACGCGCCGCTTCCCTCCGATTCTCTCACCCTCCTAAACACCTTTAATGGGACGGGCGAATTACAGAAAACCGGACTCGGTTCAGTAACGCTTCTGGGCAATGTGGCGTTCACGGGTTTGACATTGATCCAAGCCGGAACGCTGCGGATCGAGGGATCCGTATCCAGCTTTGAGGATATTTCCGGCGCGGGAAATCTTCAGGTTGGCGGAAGTGCGCCTTGTGTGCTCATGGCGCACAGCATTGCGGTATATGCGTTAACGATCGGCGGCGCAGCTTCCTTTTCGCAGCATCCCTCGGACGATCCATCCTCGGTGCCCGAGCCTTCCACGATTGTTCTGGCAATCGGCGCCGGCCTAGGATTTTTGTCCTTTTTCGGCCATCGATGTTATCGGATGTCGGAAAATTACGCTCGGAGCCGGTGTTTTATCCGATTGCGCTGCGGCGTCCTTCGATGAATTCGCTGTCTTGGCGTCTTGCGGCAGGGGGGAGATGGCGTTAGAATCTCGCCCAGCGTTGGTTTTCTGCGAACTTTGGGGACTGTCTCGATTTTTTGTGGCAGGAAGTCGAAAAATTTGACTGTCCCCTTTAACGCCGCCTAATTTATGTTCTTTCTTGGGGAGAATTGCCATGAGATCGATGATTTCTTGCGCCGTGTTGTTTACCGCTGCAATGCTGGCCGCCGCCGAACAGGCCGACAAGCCAACCGCCGGGGAGACCGACTCGCAACCGGCCGAACAAAACCTCTCGGGGCAATGGAACGCCCAATCCGTGAAATTATCCACCTCCGAAGGCAAGCAAGAAGCCGTTCGGCGCGGAAGGGGCGATAAACGCCGTCTTTACCGAAAAAATCATCACGCTCCAAGTCGGTTCGCAAAAGTTCGCGGAAATGACTTATAAGCTCGATCCGCGGCAAACACCCGCGGCCATCGACGCGAACTTCAACGGCAAGGCTCTCTTGGGCATCTATAAATTGGAAGGCGATACGCTGCTCATCCGCTTGAACGACGCCCCGGCGGATCGGCCGAAATCCTTCGCGGGCGATGCTGCCGGCATCGGCTTGGACCTCGTGCGAATCAACGGCGATGCCCTGCTCATCATGGACGCCAACGGCGTTGAATTGGAATACTTGGAGCCGCCGCCCGAGTATTCATCCTGCGGATCGCCGCGGTGGTCGCGCGACGGAAGCAAAATCGTTTATGATGCGTGGCGGACGTGGTGCGGCGAGGATTATGATTTGAGCCATGTCATCATCGTCAATCCCGACGGCACGTCGCTCAAGGATCTCGGGCGAGGCGCGCTGCCCGCCGTGTCGCCCGACGGCAAAAAAATCACCTTCTGCCAATACGACGATAACCGCGGCGTCTGGATCATGAATATCGACGGCTCGGAGAAGAAATTGATCGACGCTAATGGCTGGTGTTCCGATTGGACCTCCAACAACGACGAAATCGTCTATACGAGTTTTGAAGATAACGGCGCCATATCCGCGTGACCGACATCAAAACCGGAAAAACCCGCCTGCTGCTTTCCAAACATGAATTTCAACAGATCTATTGGGGGCTGGGTTGTTCGTATGACGGAAAGTGGATTGCGTTCCAGGGCATTGCGCCCGGCGGCGAGAGCCAATTGGCGATCGTCGGCACCGAAGGCAAGGACCAGGGATTCAAAGTCTTGCTTCCCAACGATGCGGCAAAGGACGTGACGGAGTACAACCGCTATGTCAGTTGGACGCCGGGAAATAAACGCGTTCTCGCCTTGATGCGCACGACGAATAGGCCGAATCAGCAGCTTTATTATCTCGACGTCGAAGGCAAGGAACCGCCGCAGTGGCTGTCGGGGCAGGAATCGCACCGCCAATTCTATTGCTGTTCCTTTTCGCCCGACGGCAAGAAAATCGTCACCGTCGCCAGGCCGACCAAGAAGTCGGCAAAGAAAAAATAAAATGGGGAAGGCTTGAAAGGGACGACAGTCATCAGGCGTTCGTCACGGCGTCGTCGGCATTGCCGTCGTGCGGACGGACGAGAGAGGGATCGAATGCGATGATTTCGCAGGTCGAATGGCTGCAAAAATAAGAACCGCTCTCCTTGTTTTATGTCAACGGAGGCCCCCCCTATGAGCAAGATTTTCTTTTACAGCCTTCTCTCGATTCTGCTGCCGCTTTCCGCCGCGTCGTCGCCGGCTGCCGACGCTCCCCCGGGTCCCAATTTTGTCGTGATCCTGGTGGACGACATGGGCTACGGCGACATCGGACCGTTCGCTTCGAAGCTGAATCGCACGCCGCACTTGGACCGCATGGCCCGGGAAGGCAAGCGGCTCACAAGCTTCTACGCCGCTCCGGTTTGCACTCCCTCCCGGGCGCAAATGATGACCGGCTGCTACGCCAAACGCGTCTCCCTGCCCAACGTGATCTTTCCAGCCTGCCCGATTGGCATTAGCGCCAAAGAGCATACAATCGCCGATTTGCTGAAGCAACGAGGCTATGCCACCATGGCCATCGGCAAATGGCATCTCGGCGACCAACCCGAATTCTTGCCCACGCGGCATGGATTCGATAAATATTTTGGCCTGCCTTACTCGAACGACATGGGCGGTCTCAGCAAAAGCCCTCATAGCCGGCCGCAACCCCCGCTGCCATTGCTCCGCGACGCAAACGTGATCGAAGCGCCGGCGGATCAAGACACGCTCGAATCGCGCTATACCCGGGAAGCGGTAAAATTTATCCGCGACAACAAGGATCGGCCGTTTTTCCTCTATTTCCCGCATACCGCCGTGCATGCGCCGCTGCATCCCGGTGCGGACTTCAGGGGCAAATCGGCCAACGGCGTTTACGGGGATTGGGTCGAGGAGGTCGATTGGAGCGTCGGCCGAGTGCTCGAAACGCTCCGCGAACTGAAACTCGCCGAACGGACCTTCGTCTTGTTCACCAGCGACAACGGCCCAGCGATGATGTTACGCAAGAACGCCGGCATCGCCGCACCGCTGCGCGGCGCCAAAGCAACGACCTGGGAAGGCGGCATGCGCGAGCCGACGATTGCCTGGTGGCCGGGCCGGATCACTCCCGGAACGTCGTGCGATACGATGATGAGCGAAATGGACGTCTTGCCCACGCTGGTCAACCTCGCCGGCGGCAAGGTGCCGACGGATCACAAGATCGACGGCCTGGACATCTGGCCGGTGCTCGCCGGCCAAACCAATCAGTCGCCGCACGATGCCCTGTTCTACTTCCTCGGCAATCAATTGCAAGCCGTCCGATCGGGGGCATGGAAACTCGCCGTAACGCCACAAGCCCCGGGCGTGCCGAATGTGAAACCCGTAATACACACCGGCCCCCGCCTCTACAACCTCGACGCCGATATCGGCGAAACGACCGACGTTGCGGCGCAGCATCCGGACATCGTCGCGCGCCTGCAATCGCTCATTGAAAAGATGGGGACTGATCTCGGTGTGGTTGGCACAGGCCCCGGCGTGCGTCCTCCCGATCGCGTCGAAAAACCGCAACCGTTGCTAAAACGCGTCGGCACGGAATACGATTAGATTGGGAGCGAACGGGCCGAGAAAACAGCTGCCGTCAGTCGCGCCGCCGCAAAATGAAAAGTAGCAGGGTGAGCATCACCCACGGACGGTCTTTAGGACGTCACGCACAGTTCACAGGGGGCGCTTGGCGACCGCCATATCTTGACGGACTTGACCGCGGCCGTATATTGAAGCCGGTTTCACTTTTCACCACTCGGGCAGTTCAGTCCCATGCGAAGGATACGCGTCTCGGTTGCCGCCCACCATGCAGCAAGCGATCCCGGGGAAGATGGCCATTTCCGCCGAACGATTCATTCCCTTGGCGCCCGCCATCGAAGCTTTTGCCGAAGATCTTGGCGGAAAATTCGGCGTTCGCGCCGCGAGATTGGCAAGTTTGCCGAAAAACGGCGTTGCGTTGTCCGACGCCTTGCAGCAAGTCAAGCACATCGTGCCAAGACAAATTTTTCGATCATCCGCGTGGCTGATAAATCCGGTGCATTGGCCTAAGGGCTATTGCTGGGAGGCATCCTCGTGCGGATTTTTTCGCGCAGTGCACCGGAAAATATCGACGAGTGAAGAGCCGTTTTCTTCGTTCGCGGAAAGTGCAAGAAAAACGAATGGCCGCAGGTAATTCTCCCTTGCCTACGACCATTGCATAGCCGCTTGGAACCGGTTAAGTTGAGCACAACCATCCGACACAGCTTGAACGTTAAGCCGATCCCGCCACGCTGGAAAGCATGGTCTGCTGGAGTTGCTCCGGCAAAAAAGGCTTGGCAATGAAATCCTGGGCGCCTTTGCGGATGGCTTCCGAAATCAGCTTCGTCTGGTTCAGCGCGCTGACGACGACCACTTTGGCGTCGGGATCGAAGAGCATGATATGCTCCAAGGCATAGAGGCCGTCGGTGCCCGGCATGACGATATCCAGCGTAACGGCATCGGGCTTGAGGCGGCAATATTGTTGGACCGCTTGCTCGCCGTTGCTCGCCTCGCCGGCCACCTCCCAACCATCGTCGGACAGGCTGTCGCCCACCATTTTTCGCATCAGCATGGAATCATCCACGATCAGTACGCGATTCGGCATGGTTTGATCCTCTTCTTCTGAATTTGATAATTTCGGCGCATGATGCCGAACCGTGTCCGTCTCCGGATCGATTAAGTTCCGTCATACTATGCAATAATAGGACAATATCCGCAACTTACGCCGCATACCAGAGAGAATTTCCTCCACGACAAAGCCCTTTTCCGAGAAGAGCATTCCCTCAAAATCGGTCCAACAGGGATTATTCGCAAGCTCGGTAAATGCGGCATCCTGCCGCATTCCAGGGAAGTCGTTACAAACGCTACCCCAGCGGGCAATCTGAAGTCGGCTTGGGTAAAGTTTCGATACATTCCGAGGAACCCGTCATGTCTCGCGGGAGATACATCGGCGCTTCCGCCCCTGCGGTCCTCGCGTTTTTCGGCGATTGAAGAAATTAGCCCCGAATAGAATGGGAGCTTTTCCGATGGACATCACGAGAAATCAATATTTTTTAGCCGGATTGGTGGCGATGTTCCTGGGCATCGAGTTGCTTTGCATCGAGAGTTTTACGCTCACGTCCGAATTCACGCTGCTGTTGGCCAAACAGACCAACCATCCGATAGCTTCCCTGCAAACCGCTACGGAATCCCTGGTTCCGAATTCCGGGAGTGCCATTCCACCCAAAACCGTTGTTCCTCCCGAGTGGATCGGCTGGTCCCTGGTGTCGCTCGGCAGCGTACTTGTTCTCCATAGCTGGGCGATGAAAAAACCCGGCGGATGAAAATCCTGCAAGATTCAAGCTTGCTTTGCCATCCATTCTCTCAAGCGCCGCATCCCCTCGGGCATGGATATTGCCGGGTTGTATCCAATATCCCGCCGCGCACGGCTGATGTCGTAATAATGAGAGCGGGCGAACTGGGCGGCAAGGAACCGCGTCATCGGCGGTTCGCCGGAAAGCCGGAAAAATTTGTAAAAAGCTCGAAACACGCGCCGATTCGCCAAGCGGTGGTCAGCGAAATTGATTTTCGCACGGGGGGCATGCCGTCCATGCTCAGTAGTTCATCGATCCATCCCCAACAATTCACCGGCTCGCCCTGGCTGATGAAATAAGCCTTTCCCGCCGCCGGAGAACCTGGAACGAGCGCATCGGCGGCGTTAAGATGCGCCGCGACGGCATTTTCGACATAGACGGTATCAATCAGGTTCGTCCCGTCGCCGATGCGAATCAGCCGCTTTCGCCGGGCGCGATCGATCAACCGCGGATACAACGCCTTGTCGCGCGGACCCCAGATCAAGTGTGGCCGCAAAGCGCAGGTTAACAAGCCGTTCTCGCCGTTTGCCGACAGAACCTCTTGTTCCGCAACTGCTTTCGAACGCTGATAATGCCCGAGCCACCGCGTCGGATAAGGCGCCGACTCGTCGATTCCACATTGGTCCCGGCCGTCAAAAACAACGCTGGGACTACTGGTATAGACCAATCGGCTCACACGGTTGCAGCGGCACGCCTGAATGACGTTCCGCGTGGCTAAAGTATTGTTTTCATGGAAATCTCGGCCTTTAAGGCCAATACCGGATACTCCGGCGGCATGAAAAACGCACTCGACGCCCTGACATGCCGCCATCACCGCATTGAATTCTCGCAAATCGGTGGAGATAACTGTCACCCCGAGAGCTTCAAGATCCCCAATCGAGCGTCGGGTGGTTGCAGAAACCCGATCGCCCCGGGCGAGAAGCTGTTCGACAATATATCGCCCGAGGAAGCCTCCAGCGCCAGTGACGAGAGCTTTCACAGTTTAGTTCGCGATTGTTGGTTGTGGATCGTGAGGACAATGACCAGCAGAACGTCCATGATTCTATCAAATATAAAATGCCAACATAATTGGCATATATCATTACTATTTAACTAGCGATAGAATTCTCACCCGACTTCACCCGACTTGAATTGCATTCCCCGCTCATATAATGCCTTTAGACATACTTTTACCGAATGCGCAGTTAATTGCTTGGAGCCAACAAGGAAAACAGTTGTGAATTAGAAAAACCAACCCAATGTGATTTTGCCTTAGATTTGTCACTCAGCTTGACATCAGATCAAATAAGTCAAGATGGATAATGTGGAGATTTTGCATCACACTTGACGATAAGGAAAAAAGATTCGACTACGTTGACCCTATGGCCAGAATCTCTTTACAGGATAAACTGGCGGGTTGTGGGTGTAAGCCTCTTTGAGGGTTAAAACAAAATGATCAGCCCCTATCCACTTAGGGGCTTACATCCTCCACCCCCCGGATTCAGTAAAAAAGAAAATGAGGAACTGCCAGGACAGGATTTTGTTTGTCCTCACAAACCTACTGCTTGGCCAAAGCACTCCAGTCCCGTCATCGTTGAAAAGTGCGGAATCATTAAACCTTCCGCCACAATCACCATATTCCTTCACGAAAAGGTTTTACTAGACTACCCCTCGGAACACTCCGATGAACTCTGCTATGCCACATTTCCTGCTGTACGCAGAAACCGGGATTGCCGGAGCCTGGCGGTTTGTTTTGCGCACTTTCGATGGCGTCAAGCATTTCGAAGCAGCGGATGTCGAATTGGACGTTTATGGCGAGCGGCTCGATTTACTGACGCTGATCCGCGCCTTGGAGTCGCTCGATCAACCGTCCCGAGTCACTTTAATCCGCAGTTCGAACCCGATCCGGCAAGGCATCCAGTTCGGCATGCCCGAGTGGCGGTCGAACAACTGGCATTGGGAATGGTTCGGCCAGATGGTTCCCGTGAAGAACGCCGATCTTTGGCAACGCCTGGATCGGTTGATGGCGTTCCATCGGGTCGAGTGCCGCGTGCGGCGGCTCGACGGTGCGCACCCCGTGCCGGCGATGCCGAATTATTCGGCGCCGCGAGCGGTTTCGGAAAACCGGTTTCACGCCGCGGTGAAAGCATGGTCCGCGAAAGCCTGGAATCGGCTGTCGCCAGCCGTTCGTCATGGCGCGATCGAGATGGAACGGAAGGCTAGGTCGATCATCTCCTTTTTGGCGGCATTTTGCGTACCCGGGCGGAGTTTGGGAATGCGATAGCGAGTCACGAAAAATTAGTGGCCTTCGTTTCGGATAAATTGCGGTTTCAGGTCCCTGCGGGGCCGGATAACATATACATCTGCACCAGGAGATTATAGTGCGTACAAATCTGTCGTTGGAAACGGTAGGGCGTTTGGTCGAAGGGAAGCACGAGAACCCGTTCGAGTTGCTTGGTCCGCACGAGGTCGATATCTCGGGTCACCGCGCGATGGCGGTGCGAGCGTTTTTGCCCCACTCTTCGCAAGCCTGGGTGATACATCCCACGCATGAAGGAAATCAGCCCATGCGGCGGATCCATCCGGCGGGCCTGTTCGAGGCGATTTGCCCGCTCCCCAAGGGCGACACCTTGCCGCGTTATTTGATCCGCGCCGCGGAAGAGGGCGGAAAGAAAGTCACCATGATGCACGATCCCTATTCGTTCCCCCACCTGTTGACCGATTTCGATTTTCATCTGCTGGGCGAAGGCCGGCATTGGCAGTGCTACAACAAGATGGGCGCGCAGCTGCGCACCATCGACGGCGTGGACGGCGTGAACTTCGCCGTATGGGCGCCGAACGCCACGAGCGTCAGCCTGGTCGGCGATTTCAACAATTGGGACGGCCGCCGGCATCCCATGCGGAAGCACATTCCCAGCGGATTCTGGGAGTTGTTCGTGCCCGGCTTGGGGGAAGGCACGCTTTACAAGTACCAGATCCGCCATCAGAATTGGACGTTCGAGAAGGCCGATCCCTTCGGTTTCGGCGCCGAATTGCCGCCGCGAACCGCCTCGAAGGTCATCGACTTGAACCGCTATCACTGGCATGACGCCGCCTGGATGGCGAAGCGCCGGGAGACGAACTGGCTGGAGAAGCCGCTTTCCTTCTATGAAGTCCATCTCGGCAGTTGGAAGCGCCCCGGCGACGATCCTTCGCGTTGGCTGAGCTATCGCGAATTGGCGCATCAACTGGTTGATTATTGCAAGGAAGTCGGCTATACCCATATCGAATTGATGCCCGTCGCCGAGCATCCCTTGACGGCGAGTTGGGGCTACCAGATCGTGGGCTATTTCGCGGCGACCAGCCGTTACGGCATGCCGCAGGATTTCATGTATTTCGTCGATCTCTGCCATCAGAACGATATCGGCGTGATTATCGATTGGGTGCCCGCGCATTTCCCCCGCGACGGGCACGGCCTGCGGCAGTTCGACGGCACGGCGCTCTACGAGCACGCCGATCCGCGTCAGGGCGAGCACCGCGACTGGGGCACGCAGATTTTCAACTACGGCCGGCATGAGGTCCGCAATTACCTCGTCTCCAACGCCTTGTTCTGGATGGACAAGTATCACATCGATGGCATCCGCGTCGATGCGGTGGCATCGATGCTGTATCTCGATTACAGCCGGGAGGACGGCGATTGGCTGCCCAACGAATACGGCGGGCGGGAAAACCTCGCGGCGATTTCGTTTCTCAAGGAGTTGAATGAGCAATCTCATTTCCAGCACCCCGGCGTGCTGACCATCGCCGAGGAATCGACCGCTTGGGGCGGCGTCTCGAAACCGACGTATTTGGGCGGTCTGGGCTTCAGCCTGAAATGGAACATGGGCTGGATGAACGACACCCGCCGCTACATGCACCACGATCCCGTGCATCGCCGCTACCATCACAACGAACTGACTTTCAGCCTGATCTACGCCTTCCACGAAAACTTCGTGCTCCCCATGTCGCACGATGAAGTGGTTCACGGCAAAGGCTCGCTGCTGGACCAGATGCCCGGCGACCTGTGGCAGCGGTTCGCCAACTTGCGGTTGATGTACAGCTACATGTGGACCCATCCCGGCAAAAAACTGCTCTTCATGGGCGGCGACTTCGGCCAGTGGAACGAGTGGAACTGCGATGCCAGCCTGCAATGGGATCTCCTGCAATGGCAGTCGCATCAAGGCTTGCTGAAATGCGTGGGCGATTTGAACCGCCTGCTCCGCCGCGAAAACGCGCTGCATGAGATCGATTTCGATTATCACGGTTTCGAGTGGATCGACTGCCACAACCACGACGACTCGTTGTTGAGCTTCGTCCGCCGCGCGAAGAATCCCGCCGATTTCCTGGTCACGGCGCACAACTTTACGCCGGTGCCGCGGATGGGATATCGCCTGGGCGTGCCGGAGAACTGTTGGTACGAAGAGATTTTCAACTCCGATTCGCAATATTATTCCGGCAGCAACCTGGGAAATTATCCCGGCGTCCACGCGGAGCAGGTCGAAAGCCACGGCCGGCCGTTCTCCATCCGAATCAACTATCCGCCGCTGGCTTCGGTGGTTTTGAAACCGCGACGGTAAAGCACGTCCCGCCTGCCGGGCGGGACTTGGCATGTTCTGCTTATCGAGCATCGCATGGGAATTCAGGCCGAAACGTCCCGCCCGGCAGACGGGACCTGCTGTTGGCACATTGACAACGCAATTCCCGCCAAGGTCAAATGCGGAACATGGCGCGTGTTCCGTCCGAGAAGTTTCGCCACCGCAGCGCCCGCTCCACCGGTGAGAAAGACTTGCGGTTCCACATCGGCATGACGTCCTAGTTCTTCGATCAACTGGCGGATCGCGCCGACGGCGCCCCAGAACAGGCCGGAACGCATCGCGTCCTCGGTGCAAGTTCCCAAGGCCGGCGGCGGCTCGTGCAGGTCGGCGGTTTCGATGTGCGGCAGCAGATCGGTGAATTCGTGCATCGCCCGAGCCGACATGGCCAAACCCGGCAGGATCGAGCCGCCCAGGAAAGCGCCGTCGGACGAAATCAGATCGATGGTGATTGCCGAGCCGACATCGACGATCACGGCGGGCGCGTTCGGTTTCCGCAGACGGTTGGCGGCCACCGCATCCACCAGCCGATCGATGCCCACCATGTCGGGACATTTCAATTGCACGCGGAGAGGCAAATCGGCGGCGGACAACAGCGTTACGCGGACATCCGATCGATGCTCCCTCAGCCAATCGATCAATCGCGTCGCGGCGGACCGGTTCACGCTGGCGATAATCCACGGCGGCGAATCGGATTCTATCGCCGGTGAAATCTTCGCCAGCCAAACCGCAATCCGTTCAAGCGGCGGCGGCTCGCCTGGCAACGACAGCAGATGCTCCGGCTCCGGCAAACCGTCGCTTGCCAATTGTCGAAACAGCCCGATCTTGATCCGGGCGTTGCCAATATCAACGGCGATAAGCGGGAGGTTTGTCATGTGTACGTGCGATTTCCCGAGAGGAGCGACCTTTTAACTGGACAAATACTGCACCAATCGTAAGGATCATGCCTTTCGACATATTTACCACGCCGGCGGTTCGCCTTGCAATTCCTTGGCAACGGCGGAAACCAGCGTGTTGAGGTTCTGGCCGGTGACGGCGGAAATGAGCAGCACTTCGCGGCCGAGTTCGCCGGCCAATTGCTTGCGGATCGTATCCGCCTTCGGCAGATCGGCCTTGGTGACGGCGATGATCTCGGGCCGCTCGACGAGCGCGCGGTTGTACTTCTCCAATTCGCCGCGGATGGTGCGGTAGTTTTCCAGCGGATTCGTGCCGTCGGCGGGCTCCGGTTCGACGAGATGCACGAGAATGCACGCCCGCTCGACGTGCCGCAGGAACTCGTGGCCCAGGCCGACGCCGTCCGAAGCGCCCTCGATCAGGCCGGGAATATCGGCCATGATGAACGAGCGGTCGTAATCGACCTGCACGCGGCCGAGGTTCGGATGCTTGGTGGTGAACGGGTACGGCGCGATTTCCGGCCGGGCGCGGGAGAGGCGGCTTAAGAGCGTGCTCTTGCCGGCGTTGGGCTTGCCCACCAGGCCGACGTCGGCGATGACCTTGAGTTCGAGTTTGACGGTCCGCGTTTCGCCGGGATCGCCGGGCGTGCTCTGCCGCGGGGCGCGGTTGGTCGAGGATTTGAAGCGGGTGTTCCCTTTCCCGCCCTTTCCGCCCTGAGCCGCGACGACCTGCTCGCCCGGCGCGGAAAGGTCCTTGAGGATGAAGCCGTATTTGGCGTCGCGGACAATGGTGCCCGGCGGAACCGGCAGGACGAGGTTTTCGGCCGACGCGCCGTGCCGGTTGTTCGGTCCGCCGGATTCGCCGTCGGGGGCCTTCCAGAGTTTGCGGTTCGACAGCGACAAGAGGCTATCGACGTCTTCCTCCGCGAGGATGACGACGCTGCCGCCGTCGCCGCCGTCGCCGCCGTTGGGGCCGCCGTGCTCGACGTATTTCTCCCGGCGGAAGCTGACCAGCCCGTCGCCGCCCTTCCCCGCCTCGACATCGATTTCGACTTCATCCAGAAACTGCATAAACTTTTCCCTTGCCGTAGGACAGGTTTCCCAACCTGTCATGACAGGTTAGAAATCCATCCTGGATTTTCAAACCCTTTAGCTTAATCCGACCTGGTTCGGAAAACAACCGGCCGGGAAGGCGCTGAATTATTGGGGGTTGAACGTCTTTTTCCAGAAAAAACAAGGAGATTCCGGAAATATTCAAAGAGAAATATTCAGACGTTAAAGGCCGTCGTTTTTAAAATGGGGTCCTTAACGTTTTTTATTTCAAGGATTTATGATACATCCTCCAGAATTTTACTTATCTCCTCAGGCGAGGGGAGTTGGCCCTTGAGTTCCTTGGGAAGCCGTTTAATGGTTCGATAAGAGGCTACACCAATCGGTTTGCGGGCATCGTGAAGCGCATATTCGACAACGGTTCGGTTCTTTTCCTTGCAGAGGATGATGCCGATGGAGTAGTTCTCGGCCGGCTCTCTGACCTGGGCATCCAATGCGGCCAGGTAAAATTGCATTTTTCCCACGAATTCAGGCTCGAACTTGCCGATTTTCAAATCGATCGCCACCAAGCACTGGAGCCGGCGATGATAGAGAAGCAAATCGATAAAGAACTCATCGCCATCGACCTCCAACCGGAATTGGCTGCCGACAAAAGCGAACAGACCGCCCATCGCGCGGAGAAAATCTTCGATGCGGGCGATGAGCGACCGCTCCAATTCGCGCTCGCCATGTTCCGCGCTCATCTCCAGAAAATCGAAGGTGTATTCGTCTTTCACTGCCAATTTTGCCCGGGCGCGAAGTTTGGGCGAGAGAGCGCGTTCGAAGTTGGTCTGTCCCAAGAGCGTTTTTTCGTAGCTTTGGTTCTCGATCTGGTGAATGAGCACGTTTTTCGACCAACCAAACTTTTTGGTCATGCGGAGGTAGAACTCGCGTTCGAGGGGGTCTTTGCATTTCGCCATGACCACAAGATTCTTGGTCCAGCTAATTTCTCCAACCAATGGTTGGAGTTTTTCGTTGTCACGGTATGAAAGGTAAAATTGCCGCATATACCAAATATTTTGAACCGAAAAACCAAGTATTCCCGGAAATTCCCGGTGTAAATCCGACGCGAGTTTTTCCACCACGGATTTTCCCCAGGAATCGCTTTGTTGCCGTTCGACAATCAATTGCCCAATATCCCAGTAAAGAGCCACCAGTTCCTTGTTGACGGCACGCAATGCTTCATACTGCGCAGACCTGACTCGCTCTTTTACTTCTTCGAGAAGAGATGCGTAAATGCTGCGGAGGATTTTGCTCATCTTGACCGATAAGAATAAAGGCGGGGCGATGGAAAATTGTAACCGATGGTTGCAATTTTCAGTGAATTTGGGGGGGTACTGTCTGTTGCCAATCCGTGCATCAAATGATTGCACTTTTTCTTACAGCGAAAAGACATCAGGGATAAATGGATATCTCTAACCAGCATAAATAGGATCATTTTGCTTCCCAAGCCATATTTGTCCGCTTCCTCGTTCAAAGTTCAAAAAATCAGTGTTACGACTTGATCCAAAAAAACATCGTAAAAGAGGTATTTTTTCAAAAAACTTGCAACAGTTATTTTTGGACCGTTCCTTCTCGCAACGGCAAAATTCACCTATGTGAAGCCCTAGCATTATTTTATCCCTCGCGCTTGCAGGAAATCTCTTGTTGCAGATTCCTCACATCCTGCTCCAGCGCTTCCAAATCGCCGCGGAACTGGCGGATGCGGCGACAGGCGGCGTCGAGATGGGTGAAGAGGTCTGCGGCGGTCGAGGGTTGACGCCAGGTTTCGGCGAGCTGGTCCAGTTCGCGGCGCAATCCGCGGCGCAGCCGGGCGGTGAACATCCAGAGGAGCAGCAGGCACCAGAGGACCAGCCAGAAGCCGGCGGCCAGGTAAAATTCCAGACCATGGACCGGTGCGGGATGCGGTGCAAGCCAGGAATCGTAGAAAAAGTTCTTGCCCAAGCGATACAATAGCCAGCCGAGCATGGAGAGGAAAAGAAACTCGTACAGCCCGCGGGTAAACCAGCCGGTGTGCCGGGCGGCAAGCTTTGCGACCAGCGATTCCAACTCCCCGGAGGCGCGGCCGATGAAGGCCGAGCCGGCCCGCTCGGCTTCGATACGAACCGTCTCGGGCGATGCCGTCTGGCGATTCAAACCGGCTTCGCCCGCGTAGCCTTCGAGAATCATCGCCGCGCGGCGGATTTCGGCGTCGTCCCAGCAACCGGCGGCGAGGCGATCGAGACTGCGGCCGGCATCCTTTTCTTGACCGTGTCTTTTCAGCGCCCGAACGCCTTCCAACGTGCCCCACAATGCCATTTGGGCGGGCGTCCGCGCGCGGAACAGCAGCGTGCCGAGCGCCAGCGTGCCGAATCCCTGATAGATTCGCAGGACCAGCGAGAACGGGCTGAGTCCCCAGCGGGCGGCGGTCTGCTGCAGCAGCCGATTCTCCCAGGGCCGCCGGCTGGAGAGCAGTTCGGCGTTCATCTGCCGGGCCAGCAGCGCCGCAAGCTTGCCGCGCTCGTCGGCGACGGCCCCCAGCACATGTTCGACGGCGGGCAGGCCGTCGTCGAGGCGGCGGCGGCAGCGTGCGAGCGTTTCCGAAAGCAGGTTCAAGAAATTCGCCCGGCGGATGCGCGCTGCCGCCGCGCCGGCAAGCTGACGGCGCAAGAGATCGGCCAGTTCGGCCAACTCTCCGCGCGGCTGCAGGTCTTGTTTCGCGTCCTCGAGCGCTCCCGGCGAATCGATGAAGAAGATATGGCCGACTTCGTGACGGTCGGCCAGCAGGCGATGCCAATCGGCGCGGATGTCGTCCTCGCAGTCGGCGTGCGTCTGCACGAAGACCGGCTTCGCGCCGCCGGCAGCCGCGGCAAGCTCCTCCGCTACCCGAGCGCTGCGGTATTTCTGCTGCGTCGTGGTCACCAACAAGACATCGCAATGCGGCAGGATTTTTCGCAAGCGGTCAAGGTTGCTGCCGCCGATCTCCCCTCGACCTTGCGGAGAGGGGCCGGGGGTGCGGGTCGGGACGGCGGACTCGGCGCCATTCCCACGCTTGCCGTGGGCTTGGCGGCGGATCTCTACCGCATCCTTCATGCCCACGGCAAGCGTGGGCATGGCACCGTCGATATTTTTGCATTCTTCTGCGCCTTCTTCCGTCGTGTCCGGGTCCGGGCAGTCGAGGAGCACCAAGTCGCGGAGGATCGGCAAGTCGCGCTGCATGACTTCGACGCTTTGCGGATCGATGCTCAGCATCTCGGGCGTGATGTCCGGCCGGCAGATGAGCGTGGGCCGCGTGGTGGTCGGCCGCTGTTTGCCGGTCCGCACGACCTCCTCGCCGAGCAAGGCGTTAATCAGTGCGCTCTTGCCCGAGCCGCTGCCGCCGAGCGTGGCCACTACCAGCGGAGCATCCCAGCGAATTCGCATCCCCTCGATCCGCTGGTTCAAACGTTTGATCATCGCCCGGCATGTTTCGGCGGGCTGCCAGTCGGGAGCGCTTCGGGCCCAACGATCGAGCCGCGCGGCGAGCGAGTCGAGTTCGGCAAGCAGTTCGAGTTGGGCAAGATCGGCAAGGGACATGGACTCTGAAATTTCCATCAAGATTCAAGTCAAACCGAGCGTCCAGGACAAGGCATTCGAGATCAATCGAAAAAAAGATTGCCACCGGAAATCTTGCGGCGCGCCCAAGCGGGTGCAAAAGACCCTGCCCCCGCCGGCATCGAGTCCCCAAGCCAGCGGCTGTTTGTCGGCGCCGCGGATTCCTTCGAGAAAAATTTCCGCCCGCGAATCGAGAACGGCGCTGCAACCGCTATCGATCTCCCATGCAGCGACATTTTGCACGACCGGATGATAATTTCGTCCCGCGGCGATCCGCATGCTCATTTTTTCGGTTGTTTGCGCTGCGTCTGCAAAACAGACCCCCAGCGTGCCGCAGGCAAACGCCTGCCATTCGGGTGAAGGCGGGCCGCCGGCATGAATCGCGACCAAGCCGCCGCCCCGCCGCGAATGCCTCTCGAATTGAGCCAACAACGCCGGCGAAAAAGGCTCCGTTCCGCCTACGATCACCGCGCAATCGCACTCTTCAAGCGAAAGGATTTCCCGCGGCCGGCTATCGAGATGCGATTGCAAAAGCCAATTGGCTTGGGGATCGAAAGAGATCAGCCACTCGATTAATCGGCGAGCGAGAATTCGTTCGCCGGGTTTTACGAACACATCGATCGCAAACGGCGAAATCGCACGCCATTCGGGCGGCTGCGACGGTGCAATCCGCGATACGCCCACGCCCTGATGAGCGGCATGCATGAAGAGGATTCGATCTTTTGCCGGAAAACGAGTCATGCCTCCATTATCATTGCCGCCAAATGATTTGTCTATTTTTAAGGGTATCGGCAGCGAAAATTCCGCGAATTTCAAGTCGGATCTGACGAACCGGCAAGTTGGGCAGTTCCTTGATGGTGCGACACCTCTCCTGGTGAAAATTCCCGCTTGTTTTCACTTCAACCCATCTCGCTTATTTATCCTATTTCGCCACAATAAATCGCGTTTTCGCGAGATGCTGTTTACTCAAATCAAGAAATGGAGTAAGGTTTCTCTTTCAATTGCGGGCGGCGTTAAAAGAGGTATTTAGGGGATCGACCCATTTTTGTGGCCTCCTCTGCCCCAAAAATCGGGATAGTCTCCAATTGCCCGGAAATTTTCGCGTTGGAACCGAGTTTGAACGGCTACCATGGATTGATAGCCCAAATGGGTGGCAGTTGAAAGTTATCAAGGCACATTTCTTATCTGTTGCGAGTGAATGCCTGGCTTGAATAACAAAGAGGGGGGTTCGGCAAGATGCCTGCCTGTGCAACGATGGATCGTAATGCAGTCCTTCTCCACGAGGAGACGCCGAGCCGCATCGACGTCCGCCCGCTCGATCATGATCTGACGGTCGTCATTCCGGCCTACAACGAGGAAAGCCGCCTTCCCTGGACGCTGGAAGAGCTCACGAATTTTCTTTCCGCGTGGGGCATCGATTATCGGCTGCTCGTCGCCGACGACGGCAGCACGGACGGCACGGCCGCGCTGTCCGAAAAATTCGGGCCGCGTTGTTCGACCTTGCGGCTGGCGTGCCAAGGCGGAAAAGGCCGGGCCGTGCGGAGCGCAATGCTCCGCGCCACGGGCCGGATCGCCGCCTTCACCGACGCCGATCTGCCTTTCGATCTTTCCGCGCTGAAGAAAGGCTATGATCTGATCGAATCCGGCCTCTGCCGGGTGGTGTTCGGCGCCCGCGATCTGGCCGAATCGAATTGCAGGGTGAAGCGTCATCTCGCGCGTTCGCTGGCCACGTGCCTCTATCGCGGCATCGTCAAAACGCTGATTTCCGGCCCCGTGACCGACACGCAATGCGGTTTGAAGATTTTCGAGCGCCGCGCCGCCCTGGAAATCTTCTCCCGCGTGACGATCGACGGATTCGCCTTCGACGCCGAAGTAGTCTATCTCACGCATCGGCTGGGCTATTCGTCCCAATGCATTCCGGTGACCTTGATCAACGACTATGCCTCGACGCTCTCGCTCCGCCGCAACGCCTTGCCCATGCTCGCCGATCTGGTCAACCTGTCGTTGCGGATGCGATTCGGCGATGCGCCCCAGCCGCCGCGATTCCATTTTCTGGACGTGCGGGAAACGATCGGCGCCGGTTCGACGAGGAAGGCGGCATGTTTACGCGTTTGAGGGAGAAAACGCCGCACGGCCATTTCCATCGCTTGCATAGAGCAGGTCGCCGGCCTGCCGGGGGGAAAAGCCGAAATGCCGGCTCATCCCCAAAATCATCGACCCGCGTAGTGCTCCACGCCGACGACTTGGGCCTGAACGCGGCCGTGACCGACGGCATTTTGCATGGCTTTCGCGAGGGATTGCTGACCAGCGCCTCGATTCTTTCCAACGCGCCCGACGCCGATCGGGCGTTATCGCTTTGGAAGCGGCTCGCGGCCGATTTTTCCGCCGGGGTGATTCCCTCGCAGCAATTCCGCCGCCGTTTGCATGATCCCGCCCTGCCCTTCGATCTCGGCGTGCATTTGAATCTGACTCAGGGCCGTCCCCTCTCGGGCGAGGAATATCCCCGCGAACTCCTGGATCGCGAGGGCCGTTTTCCCGGCGTTTTTTCCCTCTTTTCCCGCTTGCGGCGGTGCGATGCGGCCGCGCTGGCGAAAGTGCGAAATGAACTGTCGCGGCAGATCGAATTCGCGCTCGAGCGCGGTTTGCAGCCGACGCACCTGAACGGCCATCAGTACATCGAAATGCTGCCGGCCGTGTCGCCCATGCTGCCCGAGTTGCTCGATCGCTACCGCATTCGCACGATCCGCGTCGCCGAAGAGCCGTTTCTCTTCCGCACCACGCTGCTGGCGGGATTTTCGCCGCAAGCGTGGTTGCTGGCAAAAATCAAGCACTGGTACGCCCGGCGGTTCCATGCCCTCATCCATCGGCTCGGCGTGCGTCATCCGGATCGATTTCACGGCACCGCCCATGCGGGCCGCGTCAATTTCGAACTGTTGCAGCTGTATCTGGAGCTCCCTTCACCGGACATCGACCGAAGGTTGGTCGGCGGGCGCCGCGGAGCGGTTGGGGGCGAGGGCCGCGGGGAAGGCGAATCCGCCCCGCAACTCATCGAAATCGGCCTGCATCCGGGAAAGCATGGTTTGCATTTTTCCGATGATATCTCCGCCGGTTGGAATGATCCGTTGGCGGATCGAACGGCCGCACGAACTCCGGCTTCTCACTGCGCCCGCACTCGCCGAAAGTCTCGCTCGGCGCGGCATTCGCCTGGGCCGGCTCTCGAATCCGGCGGCAGCATGATCTTTTCGGACGGGGTAGAAAACCTGTCCCGCGCATGCTTCCCCCTTTTCTCGGCCGCATTCATCCTGCATACTGTTCCTTTACCAAGACCGAAAACCCAAGATCCGAGATGCTATGCGTGCCGTAGTTTTCGACATGGACGGTTTGATGTTCAACACCGAGGATGTTTATACGCTGGTCGGCGGGGAGTTGTTGCGCCGCCGCGGGCAAGTCTTTTCCGACGAACTCAAAAAGGAGATGATGGGCGTCCCGCCGCAACAATCGTTCGCGATCATGATTCGCCGGCACAACCTCGGCGAATCCTGGCAGGAATTGGCGGCCGAATCGAACCGCATTTTTCTCGACATTTTCGCGGCGCATATCCTGCCCATGCCGGGCTTGTTCGACTTGCTGGAACGTTTGGAACGGGCGGGGATTCCCAAGGCCATCGCCACCAGCAGCGCCAAGCCGCTTCTGGACGCCTGCCTGGCGCATTTCGACTTGCACTCCCGATTCCAATTCTTTTTGACGGCCGAAGACGTGCGGCAAGGCAAGCCGAACCCGGAAATCTATCTTACGGCCGCCCGGCGGCTGGGCGTTCCGCCGGCCGAGATGATGGTTTTGGAAGATAGCCAAAACGGATGCAAGGCCGCTGCCTCCGCGGGGGCGTTTACGGTGGCCATTCCTGGAGCGCACAGCAGCGATCACGATTTCAGCGCCGCATCGCTGGTGCTTTCCAGTCTGGCCGACCCCCGACTGTATGAAATATTGGGGATTTAAGCAGTAGGACAGGTTGGAAACCTGTCCTACAGAAGGAGACGGCGGCTGAAATATAACTTGCGGAGCAATCTTGCTTTTATATATACTGAATAGCGGTGAGGATTGGCGCCGGCAACATTCCACGGCCCACATTCCAATTCCCGCCGCCCCCTTTGATCCGACACCGATGGCGCACGAATTCAACCGATTCCCCGACCTTGTTCCGGTGGTGGCCGACGTTC
The DNA here is from genome assembly GCA_963713065.1 of Pirellulales bacterium. Lineage (GTDB taxonomy): Bacteria > Planctomycetota > Planctomycetia > Pirellulales > Thermoguttaceae > JADLEL01. Next base: position 181,551 of record CAVQKP010000008.1, read on the forward strand.
GTGCGAAATCGCGGCGTTATGTCAAAGCGGTTCCCCCGCAGCCGCTGACTCGTGCGCTGCGCGGCGTGTTGTTCGATATGTGCAACATTCTCTACGACGATACCGTCTGGCGCCGCTGGGTGTTGCAGTTGTTGGGCAAGATGGGGCTCTATACGAACTATTGCAGTTTTTTCCGTCTCTGGGACCGCGATTTTCTCGACGACGTGCATACCGGCCGCCGCGAGTTTCGCGAAGCGTTTGGGAGTTTCCTGCGTTGTGCGGGGTTATCGAACGGGCAGATCAACGAAGTCGAGGCGGCAAGCCACGCGCGGCGGCGGCATCTCGAGAAGCACGCCCGGCCGTTGCCCGGCGTCCGCCACACGCTGTGGCGGCTGCATCAGGCGGGCTTCGTGATGGGAGTGGTCTGCGATTCGGAACATTCGGCAACCGAATTGCGCGGCCGGATGCAGCGGTTCGGCATCGATAAACTCTTTCCCACGCTGATCTCGTCGATCGATCTGCGGCAGTGCATGCCGGCGCCCGAGATTTATCAGGCGGCGGTAAAAGCGATGAATACGCCCGCCGAGGAAGTGGCGTTCGTGGGGCACGACCGCGTGGAGCTCGCCGGTGCCGCCGCGGTGGGGATGGCCACCGTGGCCTTCAATTTCGACGCCGACGCCCAGGCCGACGCCCATCTCACGCGTTTCGAGGAACTGATTCTCGTTCTTGGCTCGCCGCTGGCATGAGCTTGTAAAAACCGGCTCCGCGGGAATCTCTCGGAAGTTTCATTTTTTCCGCTTCGTCCATTTCATTTTTTTCAAGAAAAAAACAAAAAATATTCCCCTTGCGGAAACCCTGTCGATGAGGGAAAAAATGCGAAGGGAGTTGAATTTTCCCGGTTTTTTGCGGGAATCATGGAGGTCTTCCTATTTTTCGCACACCCTCCCCTTTGTTAATTAAAGCAGTTCTTTCGATGATTTTTTCATAAGAGCCGGGGAAAAAAGTTGACAAAGCCAGATTTCTTGGTACAAAAGAGGAAGATATTCGCGATGTAGTGAATATCCGGGAGTAGTGCTGTCGATTGTGCCGTTTTTTTGGGGGTTTTTCGCTAGAAACCGGAGAATCACCGGAAATCGACGCATCGTCGGCGGTGCTTTGACGCCCGAAGAGGCAAAATCCCGTCTTCACCATCCGTTCGGATGTGGCTGCTACCTGTTGCGGAACAGCGGCGGCACGGGTACTTGTAACAGTGAATGGAGGTTATGCACCCCAATTGGTGGGGATCAGCAAGCATCCGGCGTTACGGCTTGCAAAATCCGTAAAAATTATTCGTTGGGTACTTGAAATTCCGTTTGATCCTTGGTAAAGTAGGAGGTGTATCGTGGGAATTGGTGTTTTTCTCGTGTAGGTCAGGTCTCCGACTTGTCCTTCCAGGGGAAAGGTTAGAACCCTGTCCTGCTGAAGAGAAAGATGCCTCCGGGAATTCCTTCTGATCACTCGTCTTATCTAACCAACCATTTGGTGCAAGTGCGTCGTTCACGAAAGGAGGAAAGGCTACAGAGAAGTACAACCGTGAATGAGGTCAATTCTTTGACGTCTTCTTCTTCAATGAATCTCGTTCTGAAAAAACAACTTTGTATGGAGGAAATCTTATGATTTCGAAGAGAGTGTTATTTATCGCAGCCATGTTGCTTGTCGCATCGGCGGCAGGAGCGATGGCAGCGACTGTCAACGTGGATAACTTTACGGTTGCCCAGCTTTCGATCGATGCCAGCAGTGCGTTAAACCTGCAATCCACAGGTTCTTATGGGATCGTCACGGCAGACGTATTGCATCCCACGCCAACTCCATTTTCCACAATTAACGGTTACATCGTCAACGGTCTAGCTGGTGGAGCGTGGAACGGCCTCGGTGGAATCAATAGTTCTGCTGCAGCTTCCGATCCGAATGGAGCAACGACTCTTGCATGTGTTCTTGGTGATGATGAACTCAATCTCATCGGCAACCCGACTTTTTACGGCCATACAGTTGCTTCGGACGATTCCCTGATTCGATATACCTATTACGGTGATTGCGAACTTGGATGGCGTTGTTGATAGCAATGATTATGGCTATATCGATTTTGCCTATCAGTCGGGCGGGACTGGAGCTGGTTTCACGGGTTGGATATGGGGTGACTACACCAACGACGGACAGATCGATGGCAACGATTATGGCTATATCGATTATGTTTATCAGTCCGGTTTTCCATCCCTGGGTGGATCAGCTGCTGCCGCCTCTGCAGCTATTGCAGTGCCCGAACCCTCGACTGTAATTTTGTTGATCTCATCGGCAATTTGTGCTTTGTTTGTTTATTTACGGAAGCGTTAACACAATGATTCTTTTCAATCAACTAAGGAGATATGTTATGATTCGAACGTTTTGTGTTGGCCTCGCTGCTTTGGCCATCGTGATCTTGGCATCAAGTGCCTATGCTGGCCTTTTGATGAATATTGTACCTGTTGCTGGAGCAGGATACGACTATTGAGCCAGATGGTAAAACTGTTGATGTGTTACCTGGAGAAATGCCCACAATCAACTTCATGCTTTGGGCTACGATCAGTGGAACTGATGGCGATTTCACGAATGAGTCGTTGACCACCATTGCAGGTGCCATTCAGCAAACGCAACTTATGCCCTCGAATGCTCGCGCCTTATCGATTGATCCGTAACCAAGGGATACTTGCTCCCATTTAATTACTACGAAAATCAGAACGTTGCTGTTACAACCGACCTGATAGGAGTTGCTGGCGGAACGAACACCATCGACTATGTGGGATTTCCGAACTGCTAATCCTGTGAACACAACTGAGGATAGCACGATGTATGCCTTGGGAATATTCTCCCTTTCCGTGCGATCCCGGCACTTCGTCAGGTATGATTTCCACCGTCAATTGCGTAAAGCCAGGTTCTGGTGTTGCCACAGCTACTTTCAAGATTGATGGCGTTGTCAAGAACGGATTGGCCGCCAGCGGTGGTGGATTGATCAGCGTGGGTGAGTCCTGTCCAGTGTCAATATCGTTCCCGAACCGGCCACGCTGGTTTTCTTGGGAATGAGCGCATTGGCGTTGGTATTCATCCGTCGCCGCAAGTAATTTAGCGTAGCAGTCATACAACGACTCTTATCCGCGGGTCGCCAGTGAAAAAGGCGGCCCGCGGCTTTTTCTTGCGCCGCGCCGACAACCTTCCCCCTTCGATTGCTCCATAATAAGTTTTTACCCGGATTATTCATCAACGCCATTTGTAGCAGCGGCATCTTGCCGCTCTGCCCAAGAATGCGGCAGGATGCCGCATCTACCGTAGAAGCGGCATCTTGCCGCTCTGCCCGAGTCCTCATCTCACACTTTACATTGTTTGCACGTTCGTAGCAGCGGCATCTTGCCGCTCTGCCCAAGAATGCGGCAGGATGCCGCATCTACCGTAGAAGCGGCATCTTGCCGCTCTGCCCGAGTCCTCATTTCACACTTTACATTGTTTGCACGTTCGTAGCAGCGGCCTCTTGCCGCTCTGCCCGAGAATGCGGCAGGATGCCGCATCTACCGTAGCAGCGGCATCTTGCCGCTCTGCCCGAGTCCTCATCTCACACTTTACATTGTTTGCACGTTCGTAGCAGCGGCATCTTGCCGCTCTGCCCAAGAATGCGGCAGGATGCCGCATCTACCGAGTTGGGGTACTGAAGGGGCAGTCCCCAATGTTACCGTCTCTGCCCTTTGCGAACTTCCGCCGCGATGTATTTTTTTAGCGCGTCAAGCGGCTGCAGCTCGATAAGTTCGGCCAACCCGGCTTCGGCCAGTTCGGGGCCGGTGACATAGCGGTTGGTGCGGACCCAGTCCTGGATCTTTTCGTTGGGGAAGCCGAAGAGGCCGGCCAGCAGGCGGTCCATGTCTTTTTCGAGTTGCGTGAAGTGCCGCGCCCATTCGGCCGCCTCGCCGATGACCACGTTCTCTTCGCTCTGCCATTTCATCGGATGGAAAAGCATCACGCTGAACGGCGTGACCAGCCGGCGGCGGCAGGCCGCAAAGGGCCACAAGGCGGCCGAGGAGCATTCGCCCGCGACGACGCCCGTGGCATCCAGTCCGCGAAGCAAAATCAGCGACGTCAGCGCGGTGGCGGTGTAGGGATTGCCGCCGAGCGAATCGAAATAAATAATGCACTCGCCGCCGGGCGGCACGGAGAGCAGCTTGTCGCATAAATCGGCCGCGTTGTCGGTCAAGTCGCCGACCAGCGGAATTTCGAGCAAGCCTTCGGGTTCGGACATGGTGGATTGGGTCTTTGGGCTTTGGGCTTGGGTCTTTGGGCTTGGGTCTCAAAGGCTAAGACCCAAGACCGAAGCCCCAAGGCCCAAGGCCAAGAAAACGAAAAAGGGCGGTCCGCGCAGCCGCAAACCGCCCTTGAGGTTACACGAAAATGCTCCGCCTTGCTAGTCCAGCGAAATGGCTTCGGTCGGGCAGACGTCCACGCACGCGCCGCAATCGCCGCACGTGTCGGCATCGACGACCGCCAAGCCATCCTGCATCTTGATCGCGTCCAGCGGGCAGGATTCGACGCAGGTCTCGCAACCGGTGCATTTTTCCTTATCAACTACTGCTGCCATGAAATTTCTCCCATCATGCAAAAAAAGGCAATAAAACTCTAGTGAAGCCGCACCTTAAGTGCACCTATCTTCAACTTGACGCAAAATGCGGGCTTTTGTCAAGAGGCGCGCCTGAAAGATTGGGAAATCCGGCGAATTATTACGGATTTTGCTTCCAAAAGCAGAACCCGGAAAGGGAAGGCCGGGGAGGAACACGGATTCGGCGTTCCATGACACCTCAACCTGTCAAAATAAACTTGGCGGACCCCTGGAAACGGCGACGCGGGCGCCTTGCCCGCCCGTTTTTCCAATTGCTTCACAAGCCTCTTCGCTTAAGTATAATGGAATTAAGGGAATGCAGGCTAAGTGATTTGGTGATGTTATGGGAATCAGGTTTTATTGCCCGAACGGGCATAAACTGAATGTCAAGGAATTTCAGGCCGGCAGGCGGGGGATATGCCCCTTTTGCGGGGAGAAAATTTTAATTCCCTTGCAGAGTTCGCGGCCGAGCAGCAAAGAGGAACGGCAAGCGCGCTGCGCGGGAGTCAAGGCGTTAGCAGGGGCAAGGTCTTCCTCGACATTCACGGCAACGGCCGACGAGGAATTTACTCCCCCCGTGCAATCCCTGGACGTGGAAGGCGAGATGCAAAACGCCGAGCCGGCGGGAGGAGCAGCGGCAGCGGGCGCCGCGAGCGTTTTTGCGGATGCCGCCGAGGACCATGCGCCGCCGGCGGCGGTAAACGCAACTCCACAACCGGCGGGTTTCGCCGACCAATCGGGCAAAACGCCCGATCCGTTGGCCGATTCGGCCGAGGTGGTGTGGTATGTCCGCCCGCCGACAGGCGGTCAATTCGGACCGGCAACGCCGGAGATCATCCGCCATTGGCTTGCCGAAGGGCGGATCAGCACCGACACGCTCGTGTGGCGCGAAGGGTGGCGCGATTGGCAGGAAGCGGGCGGCGTTTTTCGGCAGCTTAACTTTGCGTTCACGAATCCCCTGGACGCATTGGATATTCCGGCGCTGCCGGCGATCGTGCCGCAAAGGGCGGCCGCGCTCTCGCCCGGAACCGCGCCCCGCTCCGAAAGGCATCATCTGGCTGATCGCCGCGCTGGGCGCATGCACGCTGCTGGTCATTGCGGGAGTGATTTGGTTTTGGATGAATAATCACTGATGTCGAGCAGCTTCAGGCCGCGCACCCACTGCCGGCATTCTTTCGGCCACAGGGAGGCGCCGGGGAGGTTCTTTGCCAGTCCCACGCCGTGGTGGCCGGCGCGATAGATATGCAGTTCGGCGGGCACCTTGGCGCGGCGGAGCGCCAGATAGAACTGCACGCTGTTTTCCGCCGGCACGACCGTATCTTCATCGGTGCAAAAGAGAAAAGTGGGGGGCGTTTCGGCGGTGACTTGCTTTTCGTTCGAGAGGCTTTCAATCCTTTTTCGGCGCATTCGCCGCGGCCGCTCGCTTGCAGCGCACCAGCGACATGAGCGCGAAGGCCGTGCCGTATTCCTGATGGTAATTATACATCGGGTAATCCCACCAGGAGCCGTCTTTCTCTTGCAGGGCCAGCAGGATGTGGGCCAACTGATCCTGGAACGGCCCGCGCTCGCTCTCGGGCAGCAGATCGATCGAACGGGCGGCGTAATAATGGCCGAAATAGAAGAAGTAGCCGGCCACCATGAACCACGATTCGTGCGGGATGGGCCGTTTGCGGCCGATATCCAGCCAACCGTTGCGGGCGTAGAGCCGGTCCAGCCAGTTCTCCACGATCGCGTCGGTGACGCTCTTGTCGCCCCAGATGCGCATCGCGAAATTGCAGGCTTGCGTGCGGCCGAGGCTGCCGCCGGCCTGATTCACCGGATGCACGCCCATGTATTTCAAGTATTCGCCGTAACAGTAGGTGTAATCGGGCCGGCGCTGGCGGAGTATCGAGGCGATGCCGCGGTCGATCAGCCTTTGCGGCGGATTCTCGCCCGCCGCCTGGGCTTCTTTCATCGCCACCAGCACCGCGGCGGTCACGAAACTGATCGAGGAGCCGCCGGGCTTCTTCGTATGGTAGTCGAAATCGTAATATGCCCAGCCGCCATCGACGACCTCATAGCGGTCGAGCAGATCGAGTTGCTGCTTCATCAAGTCGTGGATTTTCTTGGCGCGATCCGCGTCGTTGGGCTTGAGGCTCAGCATTTTCGAGAGCGCCTGCAGGGCGTAGGCGTGCGCCCAGACGTTGTAAAAACAGTCGGGCGTGGCGCGGCGGACGTGCGGCAGGTTCTGGAAGAGCCATTCTTCGGCGCGATCGAGCGCCTTGACCACGCGGGGATCGTCTTTGTCGGTTTCGATCAAGGCCGAAATATCCATCGCCGTCACCGCGGCGCGGAATGCCTGGTGCGCACCGGGCACCGGGGCGTAAATGTCGCCCGGCCGGTTGATGTCGGCCGAACCCCAGGAGCCGTTTTTGTTCTGATGCGAGAGCAGAAACTCGATCCCCCGTTTGATCGAGGCGTCGATCTCGGCGGCCGGGGGCGTGGGAACCGGCGCGGGCCGCGGCCCTTCCGCGGCCAAGGGCGAGGCTTTTTTCACCGCGGCGAACGGGTCTTTCGCAGGCTTGGCCGGTTCCGCGGCAAGCGCCGCGGCACAGGCGAAAGCGATCGGCAGCATCGACAGCAGGCGTTGTGGTATTGTCATGGCAGTGGATCGTGGGCAGGGGGATGGGGACGGGGGGCAGCGGCCGGCGTCTCGCGGTCGAATGGCGATGGCGATTCGCCGGCCTCCGTCCGCTGCCCGCTTGTTCTTTCACTTTTCATCTTTCGGCGCTTCGAGCAGAATCTTGTCGCCTGCGCTCAAGCCCCTGCGGATTTCGACTTGCTTGTCGGTCTGCTTGCCGACTTTGACCTCGCGTTTTTCGGGCTTGTTGTGCTTGTCCAGCAGATAGACGAATTTTTCATCCTCGTCTTCGGGATCGGAAAATACCGTTTTCGGCGGAACGACAACCGCCTCGGACTTCGAATAGGGCGTGAGCTTGATCTTGCAGGTCATGCCGGGGACGATTTGCCGGGCGGGTTTTTCGGGCGAAACGCTCAGCCGGGCGTCGAAACTGCCCGGCGAGACCGGCACCGCGCTCACTTCTTCCACCGCGGCGTCCCATTTCGAATCGGGATAACCCGTCGGCGCGGCGGTGCCCTCGACGCCCTTGGAGACCTTGTGCAACTGATCCTCGGGCACGGCCGCGCGAACGAACAGCGGCCCGCTCTCGACCACGGTCATGAACACCTGGTTCGGCTGGATCGCGCCGCCTTGGCGGAGCGCTTCGGCCAAGGCCGGCGCCTCGTTGAATTTGCCGCGCTGGCAGCGGCCGTAATAAACGGTGCCGTCCGCCGGGGCTTTCACGATCATCGCTTCCCGGTCGGCCTGCATCTTCGCGAGCTTGTCCTCCGAACGGGCGCGCTGGATCTTGGCGCGCTCCAATTCCAACCGCGCCTTGTTCAGGTTTTGCGGCAACTCGATGCGGTTCTTGTTCCATTGCAGCGTCCGCCGCTGGAAATTCTCGTCCATTTGCCGATCCTGGCGGGGGAGGTCGGTCTTCAAATACTTTTCGTGTTCGATTTCCGCCACATGCACCGACCATTCGGCGCGCTCCACGGCGTCGCGTTGCCGCTTGAGCACGATCTTTTCCGTCTCTTCGGTCAAGTCGTCGGCTTTGTACATCTTTTCGAGCTGCGCCAATTCTTCTTTTTCGTAGGCCAAATTTTCGTGCGCGAACTTCATGTGCATTTCCTGCGATTTAAGCGTCAAAGGCCGGCCGATCTCCTGGTAATACTTGCGGTCTTCCTCGGCGATGCGCTGGCGCGCTGGCCGGCATCCAGATCGAGCGGCGTGGTCTTTTCCGATAACGCAAATTGATCCTCCGCCTGCTTCAAGGCAATTTCGCCGAGCTTCAATTCCGCGCGGAGGTCGTCGATGGCGCGATCGATTTTTTCCATGTCCAATTTCACCAAAACGTCGCCCTTTTTCACCGTCGCGCCGTGCGCGACGGCTTCCAAAACGGTCAAGCCTTTCCATTCTTCGGGCCGCAGAACCATTTCGGCCATCGTCGGGGCTTCGAAAACGCCCTCCAGATCGACCTCGATCTTGAACGGCTCCTTTTTGACGGTGTAGCTGGGCGGGGCTGCCGGTTCGGCCGCCGGTTTTGCGGCTTTGTCCGCCTTTTCCGCTTTCTCTTCCTTCTTCTCCTTGGCATCCTTGCCATCTTTTGCCGCTGGTTCTTCTTTGGTTGGAGCGTCTTTCGCCGCCGCGGCTTCCGCTGCCGGTTTTTTCTCGCCCTCATTCGGCGTCTGAGCATCGGCAATGGCAATCAACAAAAAGAAAGATAGTCCACACGCTGTCAGCACACGTAAGGAGGATGTCATAAAGTATCTCCAAAGTAGGTGGTCCATCGAGCCGTGACGAAGCGGCGAGAATGGGTAAATTGCAAAGACCTTACGGATTGCATTTTACAATTCTCGCACGGAAACCAGGGATATGCAAGCAAACCAATCTTAAGAGGGGCCCGGGGGTGCGTAATCCGGAAAAGTTCGAGCGTTTTTACCACTCCAAGGAGACCGCGGCGGTGGTCAGGCCGGCGCCGACGGAGCAGAGCACCAGCTTGTCGTTGGGCTTGAGTTGCGGTTCGGCCTCGGTCAGCAACACGGGAATGCTGGCGCTGGAGATATTGCCGACGCGTTCGACATTGAGAAAGAATCGCTCGAAGGGCACGCCGCTGCGTTTGGCGGCGGCCTTGAGAATCCGGCCGTTGGCCTGATGAGGAATGATCCACAGAGCGTGCTCGGAGGTCCAGCCGGTGAGGGCGATGACGTCGCGGATCAATCGCGAAAAATTATCGACGGCATAGCGGAAGAGCATTTGACCATCGAGGCGGATCCACGGATCGAAATTCGAACGGCCGTCGAGCACCTGGTAGCCGGGCTGTTCTCTTCGGGCCAAGTGCAGGCCGTGAGTATCCGCGCCGAGAATGATCCGGCGAATGCGATGGCCTTTCGCCGTTGCCGAAACGACTCCCGCCCCCGCCCCGTCGCCGAAAAGAAAGAGCGCGCTGCGGTCCGACGGCTCCAGCAAACGCGACTGCATATCGACCCCGGCGACGAGCACGTTTCGCGCCATGCCGGAGAGGATCATCCCCCGGGCCATGCCCACGGCGTACAGCCAGCCGGAACATGCGGCGTTCAAATCGAAGGCGGGCACGTTCGGCAGGCCGAGTTGGTCGGCGAGGATGCATGCCGTCGAAGGCATTGCGGCGTCGGGCGTGGTCGTGGCGAGGATGATGGCGTCGATATCTTTCACGCCGATTTCCGATTTCCGAATCGCCGTGAGCGCCGCCCGGAGCGCCATCGAGGAAGGCTTTTCGTCCGCGGCGGCCCAGCGCCGTTCGTGAATGCCCGTCACCTGAAAGACGTAGTCCGCGCTGATTTCGGGGAAATCCCGGACCAGTTCCTCGTTGGTGACGATCCGCTCGGGCAAATATCCCCCCACCCCCAAAATCGCCGTGCTTTCTTCTTTTACGGAAGGAGCCGAGGAAAACGCAACCGGTTCGGGCAGGATTTCCCGCCCCGCGGCGGCAACGGGCGGAATCCAGTCTCTCATCTTCGCGTCGGCGGTTTCAATCTCCAAAATCGCGTCCGTAAGCGGGACGGTCTCGCCGCTTTGATGCAGGATGCGGATCACCTTGCCCGCACAGGGCGACTCGAAATCGAAGACCGACTTCGCGCTGTCGATTTGCGCCAACGGCTGGCCTTGCTGAATTTCGTCGCCTTCGGCGACGTGCCATTCGAGGATCGTGGCTTCAGTTTCCGAAGCGCCGCCGGCGGGAAGGTACAGCGATAATCGAAAGGTGTCGGAATCCATGAAGTTGCGAACGATGTACTGAATGCGGATGGATAAATGCCGAAGCGGGGTTGCGGCTTCGCAAGGAATTTTGGGAGTGATCGTCTTTAAAAAAACTTTTCCGCGGCGGCGAGGATTTTATCGGCGTTCGGCCGGTAGCAGCTTTCCAATTCGGGCGCGAAGGGGACGGGGATGTCGGGCGCGGCAACCAGTTGCGGGGGCGCTTTCAAGGCGGAAAAAGCTTCCCGCACGACCCGCGAAATCACCAAATCGCCCAAGCCCTGCGTCGCGCCGCATTCCTGCACCACCAGCAGCCGGCCGGTTTTGCGGACCGATTCCACGATCGGCTCGAGGCCGAGCGGTTGCAGTACGAAGGGATTCCAAACATCGAGGCTTCTGGCCGTTTTTTCGGCGGCGGCCAGGGCTTCATAGACCATCGCGCCGAAGGCCACGACGGTCAGATCGCCGCCTTCGCGGTATTGCCTCGCCCGCCAAACCTTGGCCAGATCGCCGTCGAACTCGACCGATCCGCTCTTGCTCCAATAGAGTAATTTATGTTCGAAGACAAGGCAAGGATTGGGATCGTAAAATCCGGCCACGAGGGCCTCGAAAGTTTCCTGGGCGGTGGCGGGATAGAGCAGCTTCAAGCCCGGAAAGCGGGACCAAAGGCCCTCGAACTCGCCCGAATGGAAGCCGCCCATCGTCAAGCCGCCGCCGCAGGGAAGCCGCACGAGGAGCGGAACGGAGCAGCCGGTGCGAAAATACCAGGTGCCGATATTCAGGCCCAATTGCGTGGCGGTCTCGGTCGAAAAATCGGCGAATTGAAATTCGAAAATCGGTTTCTGACCGAGTTGCGAGGCCCCCAGCGCGAAGCCCATCAACGAAGGTTCGCACAGCGGCATGTCGATCACTCGATCGGGCCCGAAACGGTCGATCAAACCTTTGCAAGTCTTGAAGGCCGAGCCGTAACGGCCGATATCCAAGCCCATCAGGAAGGCGTGGGGATCGCGGGCGAGCAGATACTCTTGCACTTTTTCACGGCTTCGCCATTCTTGATCGGCGGCGCGCGGAACGGTTCCACCTTGCTCTCGACGGCGGGGGCGAAGACCGGGAAGGATTGCCGGCCGGGAGCGGGACGGGGGCAGTGCAAGGCCGAATCGAGCGCCGCTTGAATTTCTTCCTCGACGCGGCTCTCGATCGTGCCGATGGCGGCCTCCGAAAAGCCGCACTGCGACTGCAATTTTCGCCGCGCCGCGGGCAGCGGATCTTGCGAGCGCCACTTTTGCATCAATTCGTCGGGCACGTATTCGCCGTTGTCATAAACGGCATGGCCGTGAAGCCGCAAGGTCATGCATTCGATAATCCGCGGTCCGGGATCGGCATGGATCGCATCGAGCGCATCGCAGATGGCCGCGTAAACTCCCCAGGCGTCGGTGCCGTCGATCGTCCGTCCGGAAATCCCGAAACCCTTCGCCCGCTCGGATAGCTGCTTGTTCGCATACTGGGCGCTGATCGGCGTGGAGAACGAGTAATAATTGTTTTCAATGACGAAGAGCACGGGCACGCGATGGAGCGCGGCCAGGTTCAACGACTCGTGAAATTCGCCGGTGCTGCTGCCGCCGTCGCCGATGACGGACAAGCCGAACGCGTCCTCGCCGTTTCGCCGGGCGGCCCACGTGCCGCCCACCACGAGGCTCGGCATCTTGCCCAAATGGCTCATCATCGGAAAGCGGCGGCTGGCCGCATCGCCATGATGCACGTTGCCTTCGCGGCCATGCGTGGGGCTTTCGGCATTGGCCATGTATTGGCAGAATAGCTGACGCGGCGTCGCGCCCAAAAGCAGGTGGCCGAGAAAATCTCGATGCATGATCGAAACCACGTCGCGGCCGGGCCGCAGCGGCAGGGCCATCCCCAAAGCGGTCGCTTCGTTCCCGACGCCGGTGGTCACCGTCCCTTTGACGTAACCCTTTTTATACAGCTCCACCATCCGCTCTTCCATGCGACGGGAAAGGAACATCAGCGGATAGGCGAGAGCATAAAAATTTTTGCGGGCAATCCGTTCGGGGTAACGGACGATGCCGAGCGCCGGCTCAAGATCGGTCGGCGAGGACGCAATGTGCGATATGGCCTCATCCACCCATAGACATTTTCCAGCGGCCGGGTGAATCGACGGGGCCACCCGCATGATGTTCGAAACAGCGGCTTCGGTCGAGAAAAGCAAGGCTAGGCCCTTTTCCGAGGGTGTATCGATCCGTGAAACCAAGGCAAATGCTTTGTCGAGTTCGAATCTATTCCTGTCTTGTGCGGCTCCGCGATTGCCGCACCAACAAGGTGTAGATTCGGATCGGCAATGAAATTACTTTCACATACCAACTGGGCGAAATTTTACCGGGGGATGAAACTCCTGTCACTGCCAATGTTGCGATATTCAATATAGGTTGCCAAGTTATCTCCCCATGCTTAACTTGCCTATTACAGGCATTTTACAGAAGTTTTACATGCTTTCGCCCGCGAGAAATCCGGTGCTGAAGGCAATTTGAAGATTATACCCCCCAATGGGTCCGTCAAGATCGAGTAGTTCGCCGGAAAAATAAAGATTTTGCCGTATTTTGCTCTGCATTGTCCGCGAATCGACTTCAGCCAGGGCAACTCCCCCAGCCGTAACCTCGGCTTTGTGGAACCCAAGGGTTCCTGCGACGGAGATGGAAAAATGTTTCAGGTGATGAATTATTCGGCGCCGATCCTCTTTGGAAAGTTCCGCCAAGCGTCGTTCGGGGGGAATGGCGGTCGCTTGCAGGATGATTTTCGCTACGCGGCGGGGCAGCCAGGGATCAAGGAGCGTTGAAGCCGTTTTCCTGCCGCCCGCCGGACAGGCTTGGCCGATCGATTCTACAAGTGCATTCTCATTCCAATGGGGCAGCAGATCGCATTCCAAGATAAGCGTCCTGGGATTTGGATGGCCGCTGATTAGACGGCTAAGGTTCATTGCCGTCGGGCCGGAGACGCCGAAATGGGTGAACAGCAAAGCTCCGCGGCACGAGCCGAGACATGTCCCGGAAGAGAGGTTGCCAAGCGGCAATTTTTTTCGTCCAGGATGGCAACCTGCCCCACGCTCCACCACCTTGGCGACCACGTCCGGCAGCGTAATTCCCTGCAATTCGCGGATCGCTTCGTCAGGCGTGGAAATTGGCGCCAGGGCGGGCCGCGGCGGGATGATCGCATGGCCGAGTTTTTCGGCGAAACGGAAACCGTCGCCGGTAGTGCCGCAAGCGGGATAAGACTTTCCTCCGGTTGCCAAAAGCACTTTTTCGGCATGGAGAGTTCGCTTGGATGTAGTCAGACAAAAGCCGTTTTCCGAAGGATCGCGGCTGCAATCCAAATCGACCAGCGGTTCGGAGGTTGCCAGTTCGCAGCCGGCGGATTTCAGCCGCCTTAAGAGCGCGGAGAGAACGTCAGCGGCACGATTGCTTTGGGGAAAAACCTTGCCCGTGCCGGATTCGACGCAGGTTGGCACGCCTTCCTTGCGAAAAAACTCGATGGTTTCATTCGGCCCGCAGGCGGCCAAAGCCGAATGCAGGAATTTGCCTTGATTTCCGAGGGCTTCGAGGATCCCTCGAGCGTCGCAGGCATGAGTCAGATTGCATCGGCCGCCGCCGGAAATCAGGATTTTTGCCCCCGGCTTGCAATTTTTTTCCAGCAGCAGCGTCCGCCGCCCCTTTGCCGCCGCGTGCGCCCCCGCCATCAGCCCTGCCGGTCCTCCGCCGATAATCACGATCTCCCAATGTTTCATGATGCAAATGTCTTCCGCAAATTGCCGGTTGTCCTGCTTGAACGAGATTTGGGGCGTGCGTATATCGGTTAAGGTATGCTCATCATTCAGCAAAAGAAATTCTGGCGATCAAATTCGAAAATATTGGTTTGGCACGGCATCGACGTTCTTGTTTAAGACAAAAGGGACATTCTCGATGGCGGAGAAGTTCAAACTCGCGTTCCCGGGCTGAGATACTTCTCGGCCGTCTCGTTCAGATTCCGCAACTGTCCGTGAATCCGCAGCATTGGCGGATAGCCCGCCACTACGTGCAGGTCCGAGGCTTCAGCCTCTACGGCGCTAACCAGCCAATCGTGCAGCGGTGACTTGGGTTCGGTCATGGAGCGCGAAAACGTTCCGGACCATCAGGATAGCAGTTGTTGCCGAGCATCACCAGATCTTCACCCGCTTGTTCGGCGGCAGATATAGCTTGTCCCCTTCCTTCACGCCGAATGCCTGATAAAACGCCGGCATGTTCCGCACGATGCCGTTCACGCGATACTCGGCCGGCGAATGCGGATCGGTGAGCAAACGATTCTTCAAATCCGCTTCGCGATGCTTGCGCCGCCAGATCTGGGCCCAGCCGATGAAGAATCGCTGGTCGCCCGTCAGGCCGTCGATCACCGGGGCCGCTTGCGTGCCGAGCGAAAGGCGGTAAGCCCGATAAGCGATCGATAGGCCCGCCAAGTCGCCGATATTCTCGCCCAGCGTGAAGCGGCCGTTGACTTTGAAACCGGGAAAGGGTTCGAATTGATCGTATTGCGCCGCCAGAGCGTCCCCGCGTTTGTCGAATTCCCTGCGATCGGCCGTGGTCCACCACTGACGGAGATTGCCCGCACCATCCCACTTCGAGCCTTGGTCGTCAAACCCGTGCCCGATTTCATGGCCGATCACCGCGCCAATGCTCCCGTAATTGACGGCATCGTCGGCGGTAAGGTTGAAAAAGGGAGGCTGCAGGATCGCGGCGGGGAAAACAATCTCGTTTTGGCTCGCGTTATAGTAGGCATTGATCGTCTCGGGCGTCATGTGCCATTCGCCGCGATCGACCGGTTTTCCCAGCTTGTTCAGATCGCGGTTCCACTCGTAGGTCGCGTGGCGATCGATGTTGCCCACGAGATCGTCGCGCCGAATCTCGAGGGCGGAATAGTCGCGCCACTTCTCCGGATAGCCGATTTTTGGCCTAAACATGGCCAGCTTCGCCAGAGCCTTCTCCTTCGTCGCGGGGCTCATCCAGTCCAATTCCCGGAAGCTGACGCGATACGCTTCGAGAATCTTTTCGACCATCTGATCCATGCGCTCTTTCGCTTCGTGCGGGAACCGTTTCTCGACGTAAAGTTTGCCCACCGCCTCGCCCAGGCAACTTTCCACGATGGCCACGCCGCGCTTCCAGCGCGGGCGATCCACGGGAGTACCGCGGAGGGTTGTGCCGTAAAAGGCAAAGTCGGCGTCCGCCAGCTCCTTGTTCAGCAGGTTGGCGTATCGATGGAGAGTATGCAACTTCAGCCAGACTTTCCAGGTCGCCAGCGGAACGTTGTCGAACAACTCGGCCATCGACGTGAGATACGAAGGCTGCGAAACGACGACTTCCTGGACGTCTTTCACGCCGACGCTTTGGAAATAGAGATGCCAGTCGAAGCCCGGCGCCAGCTTGGCGAGCGCGGCCAAGTCCATCTTGTTGTAGGTCTTGTCGGCGTCGCGGTTCTCCACTTTGGACCACTGGGCCCCGGCAATTCGGGTTTCCAATGCCACGATGTCGGCCGCGGCCTGTCTGGCGTCGGCGATCTTCGCCAGCGTCAGCATCCGCTCGATATAGGCTTGATAGGCGGTGCGTTTCGCTTTGAACTTCTCGTCCCAATAGTAATCGCGGTCAGGCAGGCCCAGCCCGGACTGGAAAATATGGAGAATGTATTGGTCCGACTTTTTTGCATCGATGCTCACCGAGCAGCCGAGTGGAGCGGAGACGCCGAACTTCGACAACCGGGCCAGCGCCTCGATCAACTCCGCCTTGGTCTTGACGGCATCGATCGCCGCCAACCGCGGCGCGAGCGGTGCGATTCCGAGCCGCTCGACGCGGGCGTCGTCCATGAAGGAGGCGTACAGGTCGCCCACCTTTTGGCGTTCGGAACCGGACACGTTGTCCTGGGCGGCGGCACAATTTTCGATGATTTCGCGGAGGTCATTTTCGACATTTTCGGCCAAGATCGCGAAAGTCCCGTACTCGGACCGATCCGCGGGAATCTCGGTTTGGGCAAGCCAGCGACCATTCACCGCCCGGAACAGATCGTCCTCGGGGCGGACCGTTTTGTCGAAATACGCTTGTTCAATCCCACTGGCCGGCGGGGCTTCGCCCGCAACAGAAATCGCAGGTCGGAATGCAAGTCCGCAGCCAATCAGGCAAATCCAAACAACCGTTCGAGCTGCAAGTCGTTGAAGTGTCATCGAAGTCTCGTCGAAGATGGCTAGAGGGCAGGATGCGCAGAAACACATAGTATAATCATTATGGTCGAAAATGCCACGGTAGTCAATTTCCGGGCAAATCGCCCTGCATTATCGAGTTCGCCGTGCGCATACCGTCGCGCCACTCGGTGGTTATTGGCGAACCGGCGGAAATGCAGTACGATCAAGCTTTATGCACGATATCGCGGCGGCTTGCCGCGCAAATGCCTCCAAGAAGAAAGCGAGAATCCGAAAATGTCTTTACGTGTAATTGCCGCGTTTTTCGCATTCGTCGCCATGATTTCCTTCGCCAAGGCGCTCTCGGCGGATGAAGGCTCCCTCCGCGCGGCCGAACTTCGCTGCGAGTATTTGGTCGATCCCTTGGGAATCGACGTGGCCCAACCTCGTCTGAGTTGGCGGATGGAGCCGGTCGATCCGACTGCCCGCGGGCTGCGCCAATCGGCGTATCAAATCCTCGTCGCCGGCGATTCCGCCGAACTCGAAGCGGATCGTGGCGATCTCTGGGATTCCGGCCGCAGGGAATCGGATCGATCGACGCTGGTGGAATATCAGGGAAAACCTTTGCGGAGCCAAGCCCCGTGTTGCTGGAAGGTTCGGATTTGGGATCAAGACGGCCGCGCGTCGCCTTGGAGCCGGCCGGCCAAGTGGTCGATGGGCCTCTTGAATCCCGCCGATTGGAAAGCGCAATGGATCGGCGCGGCGGGCCAGGCAGCGCAACCCAGAAACGACCTCTGGTTCCGCAAAACCTTTTCCCTTGCCGCCAAGCCGAAGCGGGCGATGATGTATGTTGCCTCGCTTGGATACCACGAGTTATACGTCAATGGGAAGAAAGCCGGCGATCGGGTGCTGGCGCCGAGCATCAGCGATCTCTCTCAGCGGGCGCGTTATGTCACCTACGATGTCGCCGATTATCTCCAAGCCGGCGCCAATGCTGTCGCCCTCTGGCGCGCGCCGGGATGGGCCGATTTCGCCGAGTTCGAAGTCCAAGACAAACCGCTGGCAATGGCCCAACTCGAAATCATTCCGTCCGCAGGCCGGCCCATGCAAGTGGTCACGGACGCGACGTGGAAGACGCGCGTCAGTCCGCTTGCGCCCATCGGCGGCTGGACATTCTGGAACTTCGGCGGCGAGCGTTACGACGCCGCCAAAGAGTTGCCGCTCTGGAATTCGCCGCAACTCGACGATTCCGCTTGGGCGGCGGCGGCGGTCTTCGCGCCGAAGGTTCGGCTTTCGGCGGAAATCGTCGAGCCGAATCGCCGCTTGGAAACCATCGAACCGGTTGAAATAACGTCCCCGGGTCCGGGTCGGTACCGCGTCGATATGGGCCGGAACTATGCCGGCTGGTTCGAGATTCGCATGAAAGGCTCGCCCGGGCAAAAAGTCACCTTCCAGTTTGCCGAACGCCCCGAGCAGGCTATGACCTATAATCAGGCCAGCGAATTCATTTTTGGAAACTCCGGGGAAGGGACCTTCTGCCACCGCTTCAACTATGCCGCGTTTCGCTGGGTTACGATCAGCGGTCTTTCGACGGCCCCCGGCAAAGACGACATCCGCGGCTATCTGATCAGCACCGACACCGACCGCGTCGGCCGTTTCGAGTGTTCCGATCCGTACTTCAACCGTCTTTACGAAATGAGTCTCTGGACGTTCCGGTCGTTGAGCTTGGGGGGCTACACCGTCGATTGTCCGCACCGCGAACGCCTCGGATACGGCGGAGACGCCCATGCCACGATGGAAACCGCGCTCATGAATTTCGGCATGGGCGCGTTTTACACGAAATGGCTGGCCGATTGGCGGGATGTCCAACGTCCCGACGGCGACATGCCTTACACCGCACCGACCCGCGGCGGCGGCGGCGGTCCGGCATGGGGCGGAATCTGCGTCACGCTTCCCTGGCAGGTTTACCTGCACTACGGCGATCGCCGCATCTTGCGGGAATCGTATCCGACCATGCAGCGTTGGATCGCATTCTTGCAGTCGAAATCCCGGAATCATCTGCTGCAAAAATGGGGCGGGATTTGGGATTTCCTGGGCGATTGGGTCCCGCCCGGCAAAGGACAGAATGTCGGCGAACGAGTGGACGAGCGTTCGACGTGGCTGTTCAATAATTGCTACTATCGCGACAACATGGCCACGATCGCCAAAGTGGCCGAACTGTTGGGGAAAACCGAGGAGGCCGCCGCCTACCGCCAGGAAGCGGAAGCGATCGCTCGCGCGACGCAGCGGGAATTTTTCAACGCCGATAATAATAGCTACGCCGGCGGAGAACAACTATACGAAGCAATGCCGCTGCTGATGGGCGTGGTTCCCGAATCGCTCCAAACGCCGGTCATGGATCGGCTGGAACATGAAATCGTCGTCAGCAAGAAGGGCCATATCGACACCGGCATCCACGGAACCGCCTACTTGATAAAACTGCTGCTCCAACGGAATCGCAACGACTTGGTTTTCCAGATGGCCAACCAGCGGACCTATCCCGGCTGGGGTTATATGCTCGATCGAGGCGCCACCACGCTCTGGGAACAATGGGATGGCCAAAACTCCCTCTTGCACAGCTCCTTCGTTTCCATCGGATCCTGGTTCATCGAAGGGCTTGCCGGAATTCGGCTTGATCCCAACCAGCCGGGTTACAAACATTTTCTGATTCGGCCCGGCATCGTGGGCGACCTCCACTGGGCGCGCGGCGAATTCGACTCGCTTTATGGAAAGATCGGCAGCGAGTGGAAAGTTACGGCTGGCCAACTGCTGCTAACCATTGATGTCCCTCCCAACACCTCGGCTACAATATTCGTTCCCACGGATAAACCGGCTTCCGTGCTGGAGAGCGGAAAGCCGGCCGGTCAAGCTCCAGGAGTCCGGTTTGCGGGGATCGTCGATCTCATGTCCGTTTATGAAGTGGGATCCGGCCGCTATGCCTTCTCCATTCCTTTGCTGCCACCCCAGTTGCTCAAGCCGCGGTTGAAATCCGCGGAAACTGCGTCAAGGACAAGGTGATCTTTGATGGCTCATGCCTTCCTTTTGTGATCGAAGAGAGGCGTCATGAAATATCGACGTAAGGTCGCCGTTCTGGTTGAATCCTCCCGCGGCTACGGGCGCGGCTTGTTGCACGGAGTCGCGACTTTCATGCGGGAACACAGTCCATGGACCATTCATAATCACGAGCGGCGGCTCTACGACGTCGCGCCGGAGTGGCTAAGGCGTTGGCGCGGGGATGGAATTATCGCACGCATCGCCAGTCCGCGATTGGCAAGACAAATTGGCCGACTGCACGTGCCCACGGTCGATTTGCTGGGTTTGCACCAGATCAAGGACATTCCCGCCATTATCACCGATCATCGGGCGGTGGCCCGGTTGGCGGCCGATCACCTTCTGGACCGGGGCCTGGTTCACTTTGCCTTTTGCGGATTTGCGGGAATCCACTTCAGCGAGAAGCGCTCCGAATACTTCCTCGAATACTTGGCGCAACGAGGATATTCAGCGAGCGTTTACACCGATCCGCGCCGGCGCGGCCTGAGGATGCCGCGTCGATCGAGTCGGAAAGTCTGCCTCAAGCGGCCGATATCGCGGCCTGGCTGAAATCGTTGCCAAAACCGGTCGGTTTGATGGCCGCCACGGACGACCGCGCCCACCACGTGTTGAACGTTTGCGGCGAATACGGGATCGCGGTGCCCGATGAGGTCGCCGTGATCGGGGTGGACAACGACGAGATGCTTTGCGATTTGTGCGATCCGCCGCTGTCCAGCGTAGCCCTGAATCCGATGAAGGTCGGCTATGAAGCCGCGGCTCTGCTGGACCGAATGATGCGCGGCAAACTTCCGCCGAAGGGCAGGATTTTGATTCCACCCTTGGGAGTTGTCATGCGGCGGTCCACCGACCTGCTCTGCATTTCCGATCCGGATCTGGCCGCCGCCGTGCGGTTTATTCGCGAACACGCCTGCGAGGGCATTGCCGTTGACGACGTGGTTCGCCGGATCCACATTTCTCGCAGCACCTTGAAGCGGCGTTTTACATCGATTCTCCGCCGCTCGCCGAACGATGAAATCCATCGCCTGCAAATCGACCGCGTGATGCAATTGCTGAGCACTACCAAATTGCCGCTCGCGAAGATCGCCGAATCGGCCGGTTTCCGCCACGTCGAATCGATGTGCAAGCTTTTCAAGCGCAAAACCGGCATGACCCCGGGCGGCTTCCGCAAGATGCGGCCGGAACGGACGGCCTGGACCGATTAGGATCACAAGACCGTAGGCGTGGACGGCGGCGATACCCTTTTGAACCAAAAGATCAAATATTTTGGCCTATAAGTTCATTGACGAAGCCGGCGTTTTCGTCATACTGAATTGTATCACGACTGCGATAATCTACGCCCTCCTGGTCTCCTCAGCAGGGAGGGATTGGCTTATGCGGCGGCAAAAGGAGTTGATCATGCGATCCCGGCGAAACTCGACGGCCTTTACCTTGGTGGAGCTTCTGGTCGTCATCGCGATTATCGGGATCTTAGTAGCCATGCTTCTGCCGGCGATCCAGGCCGCGCGGGAAGCCGCGCGGCGGCTGGAATGCGCGAACCACCTCAAGCAAATCGGTTTGGCCGTCCAAATCCATTTGGATGCGCAAAAGTTTTTCCCCTCGGACGGATGGAGCGCGTACTTGCTGGGCGATCCGGATCGCGGATACGCCAAGCGGCAGCCGGGCGGTTGGTGCTACAACATCTTGCCCGGCTTGGAACTGCGCTCGCTGCACGACATGGGGAAGAATGGCAGCGTCGCCGAAAAGGAAAGCGGCTTCTCAACTGGCGCGCACGCCGCTCTCGGTGATGATGTGCCCCACGCGCCGGCCGCCGATCCTTTTTTTGAATGGCTGGCACGGCACGTTCCTCGGCTATAATGCCGACGACGCGCCGCCGAACGACCCCACCGTCTCCCGCGGCGATTACGCCGTTTGCAGCGGTGACGTGAATACCTGGCGCTACCAAAGCCTCACGATCGAGCAAGGCGATGCCCCCAACTTCCCCTGGGCGGATACGGATGTATTCACCGGCGTCTGCTATCTCCGTAGCACGCTGAAGATCCGGGAAATCATCGACGGCTTGAGCCAGACAATTTTCGCCGGCGAAAAATACTTGAATCCGGACTCCTATTACACGGGCCTCGATCCGGCCGACAACGAGAACCTGATGGTCGGCTTCAACGACGATGTTTCGCGCTTCGCGGAATACCCGCCGCTACGCGATCGCCGCGGTTACACCGATAGTTATCCCTTCGGCAGCGCAGCATGCCACGGCCTGCAATTTCGTTTTTTGCGACGGATCGGTGCACCGCATCGCGTATTCCGTTGACGGCGAAACCTTCCGTCGCCTCGGCAATCGAAAAGACCATCTGCCCGCCGATAGCGGCAAATGGCGATAGCCTTGATTGAGCGGCGCAGGGAAAATTCCGCATCATGAGCACCATAACCGGCATCCTCCTGGTGACGTTAGCCGGATTGGGCACGGGAACGATCGCCTGGCCGATGAAACTCATGCGCCGCCAGAGTTTCGAGCAATATTGGTTTATCGGCATGCTCGTTTCATTGGTGCTTGCGCTTGGCTGGTGGTGGTATGTTGCGTACCGAAGCCGGCGGAAATCTATGCCGAAGTCGGCTGGCGGCCGATCCTGCTGTGCAACCTGTTTTCCATCGGCTGGGGAATCGCCAACGTGCTTTACGGCATTTGCGTGTTGCGAATCGGCGCGGCGCTGACCGGCGCCGTACTCTCGGGCCTCGGCGTTGCCGCCGGCGTAACGCTACCCTTGATTTTCAAGGGTTCGGGCATTTTCCGCGATGCGCCGGAAATTACTTCGCCGGCCGGACTCGCAATCATGTCGGGTGTCGCCATCGTTCTGCTGGGAGTCGTCCTCTCGGCGTTCGCAGGGTTCGGACGCGATCGAATCCAGCACAAGATTAGCGTCGCTTCACGGGCGCCGGGCGGATTTCTGCTCGGCTTGATCATGGCCGTGACGGCGGGAATCCTCTCCGCCGGGCTGGCCTTGGGTTTCGTCTATACCCAGGGCCCGATCATCAACGCCGTCACCGCGAGGGGCGGCGCGATATTGCCGGCCAACATGGCTGTTTGGGCTATCGGACTCCTCGGCGGCGCCGCCGTGAATCTCGGCTATCCCGCCTGGCTGATGACGAAGCGGCGATCCTGGGGCATGTTGTTGGTTTCGGGGCGCGACACCGCTTTGGCCGTAATTTTAGGACTTCAGTTCATTGTGGGAGTAGCGCTCATGGGCCAGGGAATGCTACTCTTGGGCGTGGCCGGCGCCGCCGTGGGATTCGGCATTCAACAATCTCTACAACTGTTGGGCAATCAGGCCGTCGGCTTCGTCAGCGGTGAATGGCGCGGCATCGGTGGGCGGCCGCTCGGCCAAATGATTGCGGCAATCCTCGTGCTGCTGGCGGCTGTTTCGGTTCTGGCCTGGGGAAAAACTTTGACGCCATGAGCAAACGAACCACGATTCATGAAACGTTGGCGGCGGCAGGGCGAAAGACCTTCCGGCTCGAATCGCCCGACGGCTCGCGAATTTTGCTCCTGCCTCGCGGCGCAGCGTGCTGGGGCTTTTTTCGCCGTCGAGCGAACGCAATTTCTATTGGACGAATCCGGCCTTGAACGAGCCTGCTTCGACCCAGGAACTATTTTGCGCCAAAGGCTGGCAAAACACGGGCGGCGACCGCACCTGGCTCTCGCCCGAAATCGATATCTTCTTCCCCGATTTTCCGCGTTGCGAGCAACACGTCGAGCCGCCTGCTTTGGATGCGGCGGAATTCAAACTCGAAGCACACGGCGACGGCGCAACGCTATCCCGCTCGATGACGCTCGCTTTCGCCCGCGCTCGCCGCAGAATCCGGTTGCGATTGAGCAAATGGATCGGGCCCGCATGGAATCCGTTGCGGCACGAACGCCTTCTGCAAAAACTGCTGAAAGGAATCGAGTATGCCGGCTACGCGCAGCGCTCTCATCTAAAGCTCATGGGAACAAGTGCCCGGTCGCCCGTCCCGGTTGGGATTTGGAACCTGATCCAACTTCCGTTCGGCGGCGAATTGCTTATCCCAACCTGCGCAGACGAAGCCCCGGGTGCTTTTCGGCGATATTCCTCCTCAATCGCTGACCGCCGGCGCCGATGGTATTCGTTTTCGCGTGAATCTTCCGGGCGAGCACAAGATTGCAGTTCGCGCGGCCGCATCCACGGGACGCGCCGGCTATGTCTGGAAGTCCGAACGCGATTGGTCCCTCGTCGTGCGGAATTTTTTCATCAATCCCTCGGGCGAGTACGTTGACGTGCCCAAAGATGAACCGGCCGATCTCGGATATGCGGTCCATGCGGTCAGCGTATCGAGCGGCCTGGGCGATTTTTGTGAACTGGAGTATCATGCACCGGCGTTGGGATGCAATCCGTGGTGTGTCGAAAGCACCGATGTTTCGCAGGTCTGGGCGTTTCGCGGGCCGAAAACGGCGATCGCCGAATTGGCCCAACGGTTGCTGGGCATCCGACCCTCGGCGAGTGGAAGAGGTGCGGCATGAAAATTGCAAAGCTGGAAACATTCCTTGCCAACGCCGGATTGCGAAACTACTTGTTCGTTCGGCTGACGACCGACACCGGCCTGACGGGCGTCGGCGAGGCTTCGCTCGAGTGGCAGGAAAAAACCGTCGAGACGCTGATTCACGAATGGGTCGAAGACCGCATCCTGGGCGTCGATCCCCGCGATATTGAAAAGACCGTCGGCGAACTGATCCGCGACCAATACCAGGGCGGAGCGACTGTCCTGACGGCCATCAGCGGCGTGGAAGTGGCGATCTGGGATCTCCTCGGCAAGGAATGCGGGCAGCCGGTTTATCAGCTACTCGGCGGACGGGTTCGCGACCGATTGCCGTCTTACGCCAACGGTTGGTATGGCAACGCGCGCACTCCGGCCGAGTATGCCGAGCGCGCCCGCGAGGTCGTCGCCCGCGGTTATCGCGCGCTGAAGTTCGATCCCTTCGGCACGGCCTGGAAAAACCTGTCCGAAAGCGAAATGGAGGCGGCCAAGGCTCGGGTGGCGGCGGTTCGCGAGACCGTTGGCCTCGATGTGGAGATTTTCATCGAAGTTCACGGGCGACTATCGGGCGAAACGGCCATCAACATCGGCCGGCAGTTGGAGATATACAAGCCGGGCTTCTACGAAGAACCGGTTTCGCCCTACGATCTGGACCTGCTCAAGGAAGTGAAAGCGGCGCTGCCGTTTCCGATCGCCGCCGGCGAACGGCTTTACATGTTGGAAGAGTTCACCCGCTTGACGTCCTTACAGGCTGCCGACATCGCGCAACCCGATCTTTGCCACTGCGGCGGATTGTCGATCGGCAAAAAAATCGCCGCCATGGCCCAAAAGAACGGAATTCTGTTAGCTCCGCACGTTTCGATCGGACCCGTGGCGCTTTGCGCAGCCGTGCATTTCGGCTGGGCGACACCCGAGGTCTTCATGCAGGAAAATTTTTCGGAGTACGACGTGCCTTGGCGTCGTGAGTTGGTATGCGGCTGGGATTTGATCGCCCGCGGGGAGTTTCTCCTGCCCGCCGGTCCCGGCTTGGGGATCGAACTCGATGAAGCCGCTTGCGCCGCACATCCCTATCGGAAAAATGCCTTTCCCTCGTTGTGGGATAAGCGGTGGCTCGAACAATTCACCCAAAACGAGAAATCGGCATGAACCAGCAGCCTGCGATAAGTCACCACGATACTACGGAACTGCGGCAGGCGGTGATCCGCACTTGTTTGTTCATGCGCGACCGCCTGGGTTACTTTGTGGGCACGTGGGGGAATATTTCGGTGCGGCGTGGAGGACGGCCTGCTGGTGACTCCGTCGCGGATGGACTACGACGTCGTCGCAGCGGAGGATTTGGTGGTCGTTGGCCGGGAAGGCGGCATCGTACGGGGCAATCGCGTGCCGACTTCCGAGGTCGAGATGCATCGGCGGATATTGCGGCAACGGCCCGACCTCGGCGCTTTGATCCATAGCCATTCTCCCTGGGCGTCGGTCTGCGCTTGTGCCCATCGCTCGATTCCGGTCCTCACGGACGACATGGCCGAAGTGATCGGCGGAGAGGTTTGCTGCGCCCCGCACGTTCCGGCAGGGCGGCATCGCGAATTGGCCCAAGCGGCCGCGGAAGCCATCGGCCCCGATGCGTGCGCCGTGCTTCTGGGAAACCACGGCGTCGTGGCCGGCGGGCGCGATCTGGCCGAGGCGGTCGTCGCCGGCCAGTTCGTGGAAAAGGCCGCCATGATTTGGATTCACGCCGAGTCGCTCGGCGGGGCCCGGCCAATCGCCGAGGAGTTGTGGCGCGAAGAACGCCATCGATATTTGTACAAGTACGGCAAGCCCGAAGATCTGGCGGACATCATCTAGTTTTTGCGCAACGAGGAAAATTGCATGTACGACGTAGTAACCGTGGGGGAAGGCATGTTGCGGCTGACGCCGCCGCGTTTCGAGCGGATTCGGCGCGCACGGACGCTGGACGTTCACATCTGCGGATCGCAAGGCAACGTGGCCAGCAACATCGCCCGGCTGGGAATGAAAACGGCGTTCGTCACCAAGCTTCCCGACAATGCATTGGGACTGTTGGCCAACGATTACTATATGAGTTGCGGCGTCGATACGTCGCACATCAAATTCATCCCCAATTCGCGGCTGGGTGTAAATTACCTCGAATTCGGCGCGACGCCGCGAGCCAGCGCGGTGGTGTACGACCGCAAGGGCAGCGCGGCGAGTACCATCGCGCCGGGCGAATTCGATTGGGATGAAATCCTGAAAGGCGCGCGCCTGGCTTACACCGACGGCATTTTTCCGGGCCTTTCCCCGAGCTGTCGCCTTGCGGCCAGCGAATTTGTCGCCGCCGCAAAGCGGAATGGCTGTCTGGTGGGCTTCGATGTCAACTACCGCGAACATCTCTGGCCGCCTGAAGAAGCGAAAAACGCGATGGCGGAGATCATCCCGAACGTTGACATTCTCATCACTACGCAATGGGACTCCGAAATCGTATTCGGCTACCGCGGCTCCTACGAAGAGATTCTCCGGCAATTCCACGGCGACTTCGGCTGCAAAATCGTGGCCATTACGCTGCGCGAGGTTCATGACGTACTCCGCGGGGCATGGAACACGATGGTGCTTCATCAGGGAAAGATCCTGCATGGCCACAAGATCGAGATCGACGTGATCGACCGTTTTGGCGCGGGCGATTCCTGGGGATCGGGTTTCCTGTCCGCGTATCTGAAGACCAACGACGTGGAATACGCGATGAATTTCGGCAACGCGTTGTGCGCCTTGCACCATACGATACCCGGCGACGTGGCACAAGTCACGCGGAGCGAAGTT
Organism: Pirellulales bacterium; assembly: GCA_963713065.1. Lineage (GTDB taxonomy): Bacteria > Planctomycetota > Planctomycetia > Pirellulales > Thermoguttaceae > JADLEL01. The sequence continues at coordinate 208,656 of CAVQKP010000008.1, forward strand.
GAAGCAATCATGCAAACCAAGGATTTTAGGGAGAAACGCTGATGAAACGGAAAACTGCCATTTGCCTATCGATCGGACCGGCATGCATGTTCTGCTGCCTTTTGGCGTGTCTGCAGGCGTCCGAACAACCGGTGAAATCGCTGGCGAACCATCTTGCAGAAAGCGGCATTCCAACCGAGCCGGAAGTGGACGTGGTCGAGGGATGGCTCAAGACGATCGTCGACGGGCAGGATGCCAAAGCCATGTCGCAGGCGTGGTTCGATAGTTGGATCGGGACCGAATTGCCTTTCAGTTTTCGCTATGACGGAAAGAAGTTTACGGGGCGTGACCCGGGGTGGCGGTTCGAAGCGGGAAAGCCGGCCCGGCAGTCCGACGGGGAAACACGAGACTTGACGTGGCGGCACGCCGACACCGGTCTCAAGGTCGTGTGGCGCCTGCGGCGTTTCACGAACTATCCCGCAGTGGATTCGCTTTTGACATTCGAGAATACCGGCGGCAAGGATACTCCGATGATCGAACAGGTCGAGAACCTTGATCTGAAGCTGAAGCAAACGCAGTCCGGCGAAAAGAAGACGTTTACGGTTCACGGCTGCCACGGCGGCCGCTGCGGCGAAGACGACCTGATGCCCTTTGCTCGCACACTGACGGCAGCGACCAATGGGGACAAGCCGACGCTCTCGCTGCTGCGCCAAGACTATGAGAATCTGGAAATCGACAAATCGGTCATCCGGACCCCGCTCGTGATCGGCGACCGCAAGTTCGAGCATGGGCTGGGAACACATTCGGCCAGCCGGATCCGCATCGAATCACCAAAGCCGATCGAACGCATCACGGCATGGATCGGTGTGGATCACAACGAGCGGACGCGCGGCGGCGCGGGGTCGGCGATATTCTTGATCGGCAATGAACGAGGACGACTTTACCAATCGGGCATACTTCGGGGCGGCGAGGCGCCGGTGAAGATTGACGTGGACGCGCATGGCGCCACGACGCTCGATCTGAACGTGGACGACGCGGGCGACGGCCCGGCTTGCGATCACGCCGATTGGGCCGAAGCGGCGATTACGCTCGAGGGAGGACAAACGCATCGCCTGGATGATTTGGCCCGCGAAGACGGCGCCTCGACGCAGTTCGGCTCTCAGACGATGTCGAGCAATCAGGAGTTGCCTTTTTTCAACATCGAGAGCGCGGAAGGCCGCGGCGTGCTGGTCGGTTTGGGGTGGAGCGGCAATTGGCGGGCCCGGTTCAAGGCGCATGGGACGCAACTCGAGTGCGCAAGCGGGCATGCCGACGACGCATTTCCGCTTACATGCCGGCGAAAAAGTGCGCGGGCCGCGCGTGCTCATGGTGTTCTGGAACGGCCGGCCGCTGCACGGAAGCAATATGCTCCGCCGCGTGCTCTATGACGATTACGTGCCGCGCCTCCCGAATGGAAAGCCGCACGAGCCGCTGGTGTCGGTGAATACGTGTTTCACTTATCACGGAAAAGGCGGGTACTTGGAAGCGGTTACCGAGAAATCGCTTTCAGCGCTGGTCGATCCGTTCATCAAGCTGGGCGCCGAGGCCTATGTGGTCGATGCCGGATACTTCAACTGCAAGAACTGGTGGGACATCAACACGACGAAAGATTACTCGTACTCGAAAGAACGGTTCCCCCGCGGATTTCGCCCGATCGCCGATCCGCTGGCCAAGGCCGGCGTGGCGTTTGGATTCTGGTTTTGGGCGGAGATCGTGGGCGACATGGACGTTCCCGAGAATCGTCGGCGATTCCTGGCCGTCGTCGATGATTACGTGAAGAATCAGGGCATGAGCATGTATCGGCAGGACTGCTCTTTCGACCCGCCGCCGGGTGGACCCGATCGGCGGGGAGTCGCCGAAATGAAGCACATTGCCGGTTTGTATGCAATGCAAGACGAGCTTTACCGACGCTATCCCTTGATGGTGCGGGAGGGGTGCTGCGGCGGCGGCCGGCGGATCGACCTCGAGTCCCTCTCGCGGTTCCTCTGGCATCAGAAGTCCGACAGTTGGTTCAAAACGGTCAGCGATCAGAGCGGACTGTGCGGGGCCAACCTGTACTTGCCGGGCGGCGTGATCAACGTGCCGACCGAAGCCACCGATGATTTTGGCGTTTGGTCGAGCTTCGGCGGACAATTGTGCTTGGCCTGGCATCCGTTGGACAAAGACTTCCCCATGGAGCGGGCGAAGCGGCAAGTGCAACTCTACAAAAGCGTGCGGCCGTTGTTGTCGGGCGACTTTTATCCGCTGACGGAATGCACTTTGGACAAACCCTGGCTCGCCTACCAGTTCCATCGCACGGATCTGGACCGGGGATTCGCGTTGATCTTCAAACGAAAGGATTCCGAAGGCGATGCGTTTGCGTTCGCGCCCAAAGGACTCGATCCGGAATCGAACTACGCAATAGACTGCCAGGGAACCGGCCTCCAGGCGGTTCGCACCGGCGCGGAGTTGGCCGCGGGTATTCAGTTGAAGATCGAAAAAACGCCCGGCGCTGAACTGGTGATCTACGAAAAGCAACCATGAAAGAAAGACTCGCATGGCTCGAAGCGACAAGAATCTCAAGGAAATCGTGATCGAACAGACCAAGGCCGCGGGCATTCTGCCTTGCATCAAACTCAAAGCCAAGGACGATTTCCTGGCCTACGCCCAGGCAATGTACGACGGCGGCGCTCGGATTATCGAGGTGACGATGACTACGCCAGGGGCGCTCGAGGCTATCGAGGCCATCTCCGCGGCGTTCCAGGACCGACTCTGGGTCGCGGCGGGCACGGTGCTCGATCCGGTCACGGCGCGGGAAGTCATCCTGCACGGCGGCAGCGTGATCGTCAATCCGGCGGTGGTCCCCGACGTGATCGATATGGCCAACCGTTACTGCGTGCCCGTCTATTCCGGAGCGTTCACGGCAACCGAAGTCTTTTCCGCAATGCAGGCGGGCGCATCGATGATCAAAATATTCCCCGCCCGGCTCGGCGGACCGAAATATCTGACCAATCTGCGGATGGTCTTCCCGGAAGTCGATCTCATCCCCTCGGGCGGCATCGATTTGGACAACGCGGCCGAATTCATCCGCTGCGGCGCCTGCGCCGTGTCGGGGCGGCGCACGTTCATGGATCGCGAGAAGATCGCCGCGGAAGGGATCGGTTGGATTACCGGCCAGGTGGCGCGCTACGTGGAAATCATCCGTAAAACCAAAGAGAACCTGCCGGAGCTGCCGTAATGCGCCGATCTGTCTGGCTTTCGTATCCGCTCACGATCGACGGTCCGCGTCCGCCGGCTATTCCGCCGCCGGAACTGACGGATTTGTACACGGTTGCCAAGGACGGCGCGAACGTGCAAATTCTCCGCGTGGCCAATCATACGGGCACGCATGTCGATTCGCCGCGTCATGTGGTGGAGGGCGCTCTGGCGATTACGGACTTTCGCCCGGAGGAGTTCGTCTTCACGCGGCCGGCAGTGATCGATTTTCGGCTTCCGGACGCTACGGTGGTGATGCCCGGCCATTTGGCGCCGCATATCGAGCAAATCCGGGATGCCGACATGGCGCTGTTTCGTTTCGGTTATGGCGGCATTCGGCGGACCGATCCAAAAAGATTCAGCACGCAGTGTCCCGGTCTCGCGATTGAATCGGCCCGCTGGTTGCGGCAGAATTGCCCCGGGCTTCGCGCCCTGGGTCTGGATGTGCCGTCGGTCGCCGTGATCGCCCATCTGGAAAGCACCATGGCGGCCCATCATGAATTGCTGGCCGGCGACGGGCGGCGTTTTCTCATTATCGAAGAGATGAATCTCGATCAAAACCTCGACAATCTTATCGAGGTTCGCGTCAATCCCTGGCTGGTGCAAGGGATGGACAGCGGACCGTGTTCGATTGTGGGAGTGCTTGCCCACGAGGATTAAGCCAATGCCCGATGACACCTACGGCCATTCTCCCATCCACAAAATGTTCGACCTGGCCGACGTTTACGGCGTCGGATACGACCCGGAGCGCGCCGGCCGAAAACGCGTGCGGCTGGGCATGATCGGCGCGGGCGGCGTGGCCGTGTCGAAATACTTCCCGGCCGTGAAACGGTTGCAGACCATCTGGGAACCGGTCGCTGTGGCGGCGTTCAGCCGCCGCGACGAGCGGGCCGGCAAGAATATCGAAGCCACGTGGGGCGGACGATGGTATCGCGACTATGCCGAAATGCTCGACAAAGAGCCGCTCGACGGCGTGATGATCCTCGGTCCCAATCACCTCCACGCCGAGCACGGCACGGCCTGCGTCGATCGCGGATTGCCGATCCTCGTCGAAAAGCCGTTCACGCTCTCGTTGGCCGACGGCGAGCGGCTATGCCGGCTGGCCGACGGCCGCGGCGTGCCGATCATGACCGTGGCCAACAAACGTTTCAGCCCGCCGTATCGCCGTGCAAAGCGGTTCGTCGAGGAGGGGCCGGTTGGCAATCCCGCGATGTTCGCCGCCAAGTTCAATCTCGGCTACGATTACGTGGTCCATCTGCTCGAAGCAGGCACGATCCACCTCTTCGATCTGACCCGCCATTTCATGGGTGATGTCGCCCGGCTCTCCGCGATCGGCATCGACAAGTATGGGCGCAATCGGGGCAAGTATCCTTTCGACAACGCAATGATTTCCTTCGAGTTCGATAGCGGCTCGGTCGGGCAACTCTATACGAGTTCCACAGCGGTGTGTCTGAAGCCGTGGGAACGAGTGGAAATCTACGGCGACAAGGCCTGGCTGGCAGTCGAAGATCAGTACGAACTGCGGCTTTACGATTCCGAAGAAGGCCCGGCCAAGTCGTGGCGCCCGGTGGTTCCCAACACCCTCTTGTTCGATGAAGAATTCGGCGGATTCATGGGCTTGATCGAAAACTTCTTGCAGGTAATCCGCGGAGTTGAAGAGCCTCTGGTGACCGGCTGGGACGGCCACCGCGCCTACGAGTTGAACGTGGCCGCTCTATTGTCGTTCAATCGTCGCGCGCCGATTACCTTGCCGCTGAACTCCGTGGCGGCCGATGCCGAACGAGCCGCCATCGTTCAATATTGAAATCCGTGCTGGTCCACAAACCCGTTCCGCAGGGGCGACCGAATTTGTTCAGAAAAACATGGCTCTTCGGTTTCCGGCACGGAAAGGCGTTCCTAAGTCTAACCCAAATTATTCATAAACACCGGATGTAGAAGCGGCATCTTGCCGCTCTTCTCTAGAATGCGGCAGGATGCCGCATCGACTGAGTTTATGAATGATCCGGCCTAATTCCAAGGCCCGAGACCACATATCGCGATTATTTACGGCCTTGTGCTCGATATTCCAACCGTGCCACGCCCGCCGCGCCGATGTAGCCGGCGTCGCCGCCGAGGGTGGCGAAATCGAGGACGGTTTTTTGGGCAGGGAGAATGAGCGCGCGGCGGCGGACTTCGGTTTCGATTTTTTTCAGGAACCGGCGTCCCAACTCGGAATGCTTGCCGCCGAAAGTCATCGCGCCGCCGATCAAGACGATTTCCGGATTCACGGTGTGCAGGATATTGACGATGCCGATGCCGAGATAGCGGGCGGTTTCGTCGATGATTTCGTGCGCGAATTCATCGCCGGCTTCGGCTTCTTCGGCGATCATTTTCGGCGTGAGCTTGCCTCCCCCGGCGAGCCGTCCCGCGAGCGAACTGCGTCGGCCCGCGTCGAGCGCTTCTTGCGTTCGCTTGACGACGCCGGTGGCGCTGGCGTAGGCTTCGAGGTGGCCGCGCTGGCCGCAGCCGCAGAGCCGGGCGTCTTCGTTGCAATCGATGATGATATGCCCGCACTCGCCGCCGCAACTGTGCGCGCCTTGAATGACCACGTCGTCGATGATGATGCCGGTGCCGATCCCGGTTCCCAGCGTCAAGAGCACCATGCTTTTGCAGTCGCGGCCCGAGCCGATCCAAAACTCGCCGTAAGCGGCGGCATTGGCGTCGTTCTCGAAGGTCACCGGCGCGCCGCACTGCTCGGCCAGCTTGTCGCGAATGGGATAGTTGTTCCAGCCCTTCAGATTCACCGGTTTGACCAACATGCCGGTGGGGATATCCATTTCGCCGGGCGAACCAAGCCCGACCCGGGCGATATCGGCAATTTTCAAACCCGCGTCGGCCGTGATATCTTTCACCGCCCGGCCCATTCGCAGCGTGCCGTCTTCGACGCCCTTGCGAACTTCGGTGGGGATGCTCAGATGCGAGATCGTGCGGCCGAGATCGTCCACCAATCCGACCTTGATGTTCGTCCCGCCCAGATCGACGCCGACGAAAAATGGTTTTTGAGACTTTTGTAACGGCAAAGTGCTATTATCTTCCGGCATCAGCGAACAACCTATTCTTCAAAGTATTTCTACGTTCACACTCGATTTGGTAAAGATCATGGACCAATACTGAAACACATTATCAATTCCGCCAACCCGACAATAATCCCGATCGAGGCGGTTATACGAACACCGCCAGCTAATGAGAACAATGCGAGTACCAAGGCCGAGAAAGAGGATGCTATGAGTAATAGAGCAACGGCGGCTCTTCCTTTCATCCATGTCGCGTTGCCAGGCGGTGCCTGGGAACGAGTAGTTCATTCATGCTTCATTTTTCATCCTTCCTCCAATCCCTCCTGATCTTCATTCTCCACGTCGCGGATCATCCTTAAAAATTTCTCCATGGAAGGGCAGCGGCGGTTGAGGTTGGGTTCGATGCAAAAATGAATCGCCTTGGCGAGGAGCGGATTGATTTGCGGGCGGTATTTGTAGATATCGGCGGGCGGTTGGTCGTGGGTCATGGCCGCCATGCCGGTGTTGCCCCACTGCCAGGGCAATTCGTAGGTGCAAATTTCGAAGGCCGTCACGCCGAACGCGAAAATGTCCAGCCGCTTGTCGGTCGGGCGGCGGCGGACCAATTCGGGGGCCATGTAGTTCGGCGTTCCGGTCCGGTTGCCCGGCTGCATGAACTCCTTGGTGGCCGGCACGGTGAGCCCGAAGTCGATCAGCTTGACGTCTTTTCCCTCATTGGTGAGGATGAAATTCCGGGGGCAGACATCGCGGTGGATGTATCCCGCCTCATGGATCGCGTCCAAGGCTTCGGCCGCCTCGCGGATGAATTTCACGCGCCGGCCTTCGAAATGCGGATCGCGCCGACCAGCGCCGAATGGAGCGTCACGCCTTCCAAAAACTCCATCACCAGGTACTGCGCGCCCTCGGTCGTCAACCCGATCTCGAAGGTTTCGACGATCCGCGGATGCTTGATCGAGAGCGAAATTTCGCCTTCGGTGGGCTTCTTCAAACCGCGGAAGCGGGCCTCGAATTCGGCGGTTTTCTTCGGATCGAGAATCTTCAGTCCCACGATCTTGCCGGTTTTCAGGTCGCGCGCCATGTAGAAATCGGACATCGTCCCCTGAATCGCCTCGCGCAGCAAAGCGAACCGCGACGAGACGTTCATGCGTCCGGCTCCGAGAATCGCTTTGATCTGTTCGATAAATGGCATTTGAGGGGCGAGGGGAGAGGGGCGAGGCTCAAGGGGAGATTCGATTTTGTTCCCTCGCCCCTCACCCCCGTTCTATTTTCCGCAATAATCGATCGTCCGCGCCAGTTCGCTTTTCAGATCCTTCCGGCGGACGATGCGGTCGATATACCCGTGCTCCAGCAGGAATTCGCTGGTTTGAAAACCTTTGGGCAATTCCATGCGGATCGTTGCCTTGATGGTCCGCGGACCGGCGAAGCCGATCATCGCGTTCGGCTCGGCAAAGATCACGTCGCCCAGCGAGGCGAAACTGGCCGCCACGCCGCCCATCGTCGGGTTCGTGAGCACCGAGATGAACAGACCTCCGGCCGAATCGTAGCGGGCCAGGGCCGCCGAGGTTTTCGCCATTTGCATGAGCGAGAGGATTCCTTCGTGCATGCGCGCGCCGCCGCCGGAGCCGGAGATGATGATGAGAGGCAACTCCTGCTCGACGGCCACTTCGATGATTCGCGCCAGTTTCTCGCCGACGACCGCGCCCATGCTCCCCATGATGAAGCCCGAGTCGGTGACGCCGAAGGCCACGCGGCGAGCGCGGATCATGCCCGTGCCCACGACAGCCGCTTCGTGCAATCCGGTCCGTTTCTGTTCCTGCTCGATGCGTTGCGGATACGGCACCCGATCGACGAAACCCAGCGGATCGGAGGTTGAAAGCTCGGTGAATCGCTCCTCGAACGTTCCTTCGTCGAGCACCTGCGCGATGCGTTGCCGGGCGGGCACATACCAATGGTCGCCGCACTCGGGACAGACGTTTAGATTCCGATCCGCCTCTTTGCGGAAAATCGTCCCCTGGCAGCCGGGGCACCTTTTCCAAAGCCCCTCCGGCACCCCCTTTTGGGGCGCTTAAGCATATTTTTCCAACGGTTGGGGTCGGACGAACTAGACGACATAGTCGAGGTAGCCATTCGTTATCGGGATATAGCCGGTTAGCGGGGGTGTAATCCAAGCCAATAATGCCCCATTCAACTAAATCCCCAGCCATTATAGGCGATTTGGGCATTTTCCAATAGAGCGGCTTGGAAGGCTGAAATACCCCCACATATTAGTGGATCGAAATGACAATCCACGATAACCGGTGTAACGCTTCGAAAGGAAATGGGTAAAATAAACTTCTCCAAATTCGAGAATGGTTGTCTGCGAACTATCTCCAGCAAACCGAACTTCAGAAAATACTATAAGTTTTTTGGCGCTCCTCAATCGCCGCACAACATCGATATTTTCATCATTCGCTCCAGGAGGAACCAATCATCATGCTTGAAAATCGATCTTTCCCAGGGACTGCTCTTTTCATGACGGCGGCGATTTTGGCGATCGCGGCCTGCCAAGCTCGCACTGCCGCGACCGATGACAAACTTCCCGCCAAGGAGCGCGAGCAGAAGATGATCGGCGTGCTTCGCTCGGATGCTCCACCACAGGAGAAGGCGATGGCTTGCAAGCGATTGGCCGTTTGCGGCACGAAGGAGGCGGCTCCCGAGTTGGCGGCGCTGCTGTCGAACGAGCAACTGGCCTCCTGGGCGAGGATCGCCTTGGAGGCGATTCCCGATCCGGCCGCGGACGCCGCGCTGCGCGCATCGTTGGGAAAGTTGCAGGGAAAATTGCTCGTTGGCGCCATCAATTCGCTGTGCGTGCGCCGGGACGCGAAAGCAACCGGCCAACTCGTCGAGTTCCTTCAGGACGCCAGCGCCGAAACGGCTTCGGCTGCCGCCGCGGCGCTGGGCCGCATCGGAACTCCCGAGGCGGCGAAGGCCCTGGAGCGATCACTCGCCGCTGCACCGCCGGTTGTCCGCGCGGAGGTTGCCGAAAGCTGCATCCGCTGCGCGGAAAAATATCTGGCTGCGGGAAAATCGGCTGCGGCCTCAAAACTTTACGAGGCGGTCCGCAAGGCCGATGTTCCCAAACAAAAGATTCTCGAAGCGACTCGCGGTTTAATCCTTGCTCGGCAATCGGCCGGCGTGCCGCTGTTGATCGAACAATTGAATTCGGCCGATAAATCAAACTTCAACCTCGGATTGCAAACGGCGCGCGAGCTTCCGGGCGGCGAAGTGACGGATGCCTTGGTGGCCGAATTGAGCCGAATGCCGCCGCAGCGGCTGCCCTTGGTGATCCTCGCCCTGGCCGACCGCAGCGACGCCAAGGTGTTGCCCGCCCTGCTCGAAGCGGCGAAGAGCGGACCCGACGAGGTTCGCCTGGCGGCGATCGTCGCGCTGGGGCGGATCGGCGACCGGACTTGCGTTTCCGGGTTGCTTGCGGCCGCAGCGGAATCCAAGGAGAAAATCTCCCCAGCGGCGGTGAAGGCGATGGCAAACATGACCGACGATGCGATCGACGGCGATCTTGCCGGGCGGCTGCCGAAAGCGGAAGGAAAGGCGCGGTTGGTCCTCATCCAACTTGCCGGACTACGGCATCTCGCGTCTTCCAAAGCGGACCTGCTCAAGGCCGCCGAAGATCCCGACGGAGCAACCCGCATCGCGGCGATTACAGCCCTGGGCGAGTTCATCGAACTGGGCGACTTGCCGGTCTTGATCTCTCGGGCGACGAATCCGCAAAAGGCGGAGGAGGCGGACGCGGCGCTAGCCGCGCTTCGCGTTGCTTGTGCGCGGATGCCGGATCGCGAGGCGTGCGCCGAAAAAATCGCGGCGGTCCTGCCGCAATCGTCCGCGCCGGCAAAACGGAACTTATTGAAGATCCTGAGCGTGACGGGCGGCACGAAGGCTCTGCAAGCCGTGGCGGCGGCCGCCAAGGATGCCGATCCGGAAATTCGCGACACGGCCGGCCGGCTGCTCGGCGAATGGAGCACGGCGGACGCCGCGCCGCCGCTTTTGGATTTGGCGAAAACCGCCGCCGAGAAGAAATACCGGATTCGGGCGATGCGCGGCTATCTCCGCATCGCGCGGCAATTCGCCTTGCCCGCGGAGCAACGGATCGAAATGTGCCGCGCCGCGCTCGCAACGGCGACGCGCGCGGAGGAGCAGAAAATGGCGCTCGACGTGCTCGCCCGTTATCCGAGCATCGGCATGTTGCGGATTGCCGTCGAGGCGGGAAAAAATCCTTCCCTGAAAAGCGATGCCGTGCGCGTCGCGATTCTGATCGCGCAGAAACTAGGCGGCAAATCCGACGAGGTCCGGAGGCTGCTCGCGGAGATGGATATCGAACCGGTGAAAGTCGAAATCATCAAGGCGGAGTACGGTTCGGAGGCGAATTCCAAGGACGTAACCGCCGTTCTGAGGCAGCGCCTCGGCGATTACCCCCTGATCGTTTTGCGTTCCGCGAGTTACAATGCCGGTTTCAGCGGCGATCCCGCGCCGGGAAAGCCCAAAAAGTTGAAGATTCAATATAAAATCAACGGCAAGCCCGGGAAAGTTTCTTTTGCCGAGAACGCGGCAATCATGCTTCCGCCGCCGAAATAGATTGCGAAAAGTCCGCTGCCACACCCACGCTTCTCGCGGGCGTGGCAGCGGACATTATTTTCATATTCGATCGACTCCCTCTCCGACCCTCATCTGCGGGTATTCCCACGTTTTAAAATATTACAGGACAGCTCTCGGATTAGGCGTGCAAAGCTAATGATTACACGTAGTAACATTATTGCCGGCCGACGAGAGCGGGGGATACATATGAAGGAGATCGCGATGAAAATTGCCATTACTACGCCGACGGGGCATGTGGGAAGGGCGGTTACGGAATGTCTATTGGATCGCGGCGGCGACGTCCAGGTGAAGGTCTTGGGCCGCCGACCGGATAAACTGCGGAATTATCTGAAGCGCGGGGCGGAGATGGGCATTGGTTCCCAAGATGACGGGGAATATTTGATCCGCGAAACGAAAGACGTGAACGCCCTCTTTTGGGTCACGCCGCCCGGCTATGGTTCCGACAATCTCCGGGCTTATCAAAATCGTCTCGGCACGGCCGCCGCCGCGGCCATCCGCGCCAACCGGATTACGCACGTGGTCAACCTTTCATCGATCGGCGCCGATCTGACGTCGGGCGCGGGTCCGATCAGCGGCTTGCACGACGTTGAAGAACTGCTGAACGAGGCGGCGGACGGCATCACGCATTTGCGGCCGGGTTTCTTCTTCGAGAACTTGCTGATGCAAATCGATACGATCCGGAAATGGGGGCGCATTTCGCTGCCGCTTTCCGGCACGACGCCGTTCCCGATGATCGCCGCACGCGACATCGGCCGCATGGCCGCCGAGAGACTGACCGATCCGGGCTGGAGCGGAAAAAACTATTGCGAATTGCACGGCCCAGCCGATTTGTGCTTCAACGATGTAGCGCGAATCCTGTCGGAAGTTCTGAACCGGAAGATCGTTTACATCAAGTGCGATCCGCTGGAAGCTCGGCAATACTTCCTCGAAGGCGGCATGTCGGAGAATCTCGCCGATATGCTGCTGGAGATGTACGCGGCGGTGGAGTCCGGCAAGGTCAAAACCTTGCAGCCGCGTTCGCCGCAAACCACCACGCCCACGACCTTGGCGGAGTTCGCCCGGGACACGCTCGTGTCGCAAATGGCCGCCACCGCCGCGCATTAAACGCGAAACGGGTGTTAAGCGAACAAATTGCGAGCTAGGTATGGCCATGCGCGCGATGGCTAGCGCATGGCTTTTTGTATGCGATCATGATTTGCAATTCCTGATGCATGCCATAAAGCCGAATACGGTTTCAAATCTTTGCCAATGCAAACCAATCTATTGGTGAATCAATTTCATCGGATTTCCAAAAAACTTCACCGAGGATTGGAACCTCGCAGCGGCGTTCGAGTTCGCGGCGGTTGGTGGCGAGGCTGGAGTCGTTGGGGTTTGGCGGGACAGGATGGTTGAGAATGACGCCGGCGACGGGGAGCCCACCGGGGAGCGTTTTTGCGGCGTGGAGTGTAAGCAGTGTATGGTTGATTGTGCCAAGGGCGTTTTTCGAGACGATTACAAGCGGGAAACCGAAATCGCGGGCGAGATCGGCGAAATATTCGTTGTCGCCGATGGGAGCCAGCAGACCGCCGGCGCCTTCAAGGAGGAGAATATCGCTTCGATTGCGCCAGTAGTTCAGGCCGTTGCGGAGAAGTTGGCGGTCGATCTCGCGGCCTTCCGCTCGGGCGGCAAGATGCGGGGCCAGCGGGGCCGCGAAACGCTGCGGGCAGACGCGGTCGAGCGTTCCCGGCCGGCCGGCGGCATGCCAGAGCGTCATTGCGTCGTCGGAAATGAGTTCCTCGCCTTCACGGCGGCAACCGCTGGCGGCGGGCTTGTAAACACCCACACGATGGCCGGCCTGATGAAGCGATTTCGCAATCAAGGCGCCGACGTAGGTTTTGCCGACGTCGGTGCCGGTGCCGGTGATGAAAAATCCGGGAAGCATGGGGGGAAGTGGAGAGTGGTCAGTGGTAAGTGATCAGTGGAGAGTAAGAAATTTCAGCCAGAAGCGGCTTCATTATAAACCATGTTCGAGTAATCGATGACAACCGTATTCGATTTTTTCCGCTTCCTGCCCACTATGCACCGCCAACTTTCCACTAAAACCGCAGCGATTCGGGAATCAAGCTTTTGACGCGGTCCATCAATCCGGTGTGTTCGGCGGATTCGGCGGGGGGATTTTCCGGGCGGACTTTTGCGCAGCGTCTTCTTTGGCGATGACGGAGGCCGACAGCGGGACGTTTTCATCGAGGAACCGCGGCCAGTAGCCTTCCAAGAGCCGCACGCAATCGCCGAGTTGCGCGTATTGGAGCTTCACGTCGGCCAGCGTGATGAGTTTCGAGAGTTCGACGATTTCCGGCCTGCTGAACGCCAGACTGAAGAGTTGCACGTCATCGACCCAAACTTCGCCGGGGCCCATCAAATCGAATCGCACACGGAGTTGGGAGAGGCCCGTCAAGGGAAGGTCATCGACTTGAAAAATGAATTGTTCCCACTTGCTGCCCAGCGCGGCGGCGGGCGGACCGCCTTCGGGCGGCCGGCCGACTTGCGCGTAGCGGTAGTAATCGCGTCCGTTCAGTTTGCTTTCGACGGCCAGACGGAACGGGGGCTGCCGATCGGGGTCGGCGATGCGCAGCCAGACGGCCATCGACATCCTGCCGGTGGAAGGCGCGGCGAAGGGCCGGCTCACCAGGCAGGCGATCGGCCCGCCGCTGCGGATTTTTGCCGCTTGTTTTCCGCCGTGGGGATGCGCGCCGTCGAGCGAAATGGCGACGCCTTCGCGCGAGGTCGCCGCCCAACCGTAAATCGCGGATTTTTCCGGCGTCGGTTTTTCGAAATCGGCGTTGTCCAACAGCGCCAACGGCGGCGGGTTGCGGAGGGCAGCCGCGCGAGCGCCCAGTTTGCGAATTTCCATTCCCAGAGACGATTCGACATCGCTCGGCCAGGCCGCTTGCGGACGGGCGAATTGCGCGGCGGCATCGCTAAGCTGGACGGCCACCAAATCATACGGCTCGAGTTGCACTTCCCAGACCATGCCGCCGTCGGCATCGGGCTTCAAGGGATTGATTTTCCGCAAACCGGTAAGCTCTTCGAAACGGCAATTCTTCGAGGCGGCGATGCGAAGCTTCGCCGTGACGCGAAACGGCGCATCGTTGACGGCGTATAAATAAGTCCGTCCGGCATGAACGCCCGCGCGGAAAGTGACCGGCTGCGCGGAATCTTGCCGATCGGCGATGGGCTGGAACTTCACCGCCGGCAAGGCGCGGCAAGCGGCGACCAGTTCGCGGATCGAGTCTTCCTGGCCCATCGGCAGCAGCCAGCCGCCGTCGAAGATCGATTGCACGTCGAGGGTGGCCAGGCTATGAACGAAGCGGCGGCGATTTTGCATCTCGGAAGCGGAGGTCTGTGCGACCAGCCACGTATAGCTGGGCTTGAAGGGACTGAGCGCATCGAAGGAATCGATTCGCATCTCGCGCGGGGGATGAAAGAACAAGCTGCCCGCCGCGGGCAAGTTTTGGAAATAACGATCGACGTCGGGCATCTCGGCCAACTCCAGTTCCAAGGCATTGGCGTTCAATTCGCTGGTGGGGGCGAACTGCTCGGGCCGCAGCAGCACGAGACGGGGATGGTCTTGATAGTTCCGCGCATCGATCCCCAGGCGGAGCAGCGAATCGGCCATGCTCCCGCGGCGCGGGAGGGTGGGCCTGAGATCGCTTTCCGCTTCGTTCCCGCCGAACACGCCCGCGCCGGCCAGATAAAGTTTGGCATCGGGCCTGACGGCGGCCAATTCTTCCTGCAACCGCAGATGGAATTTGCCCAACTGTGCCGCGCGCCATTCCAGCCAGGCGCGGCGCGGCGCTTCCTGGGCGAGAAATGCCGCGCGCCGGGCGAAGCGTTCCGGCCCTTCGCCGCCGGGCACGCGGATTTTCGCGTCGCGCTCGAATCGGGCGATAGTCGCGTCGTCCAGTCCCCACTCGGGTCCGGGCAGTTGCGCGTAGCCGTCGGAGGAGAGCCGCAGCGCCAGTCCCGCGAACGACGGATGACCGGCGTAGCGATCGACCAGTTCTTTCGCCACGGCGAGCATGGCTTGTTGCACGCGGGGATCGAGCGCGTTGTAATAGGGGGCCAGCCCACGCTGCGGCGGATGGCTCGCCGAATAAGTCTTGCCGTCCGAACCGATCCACTCGAGGCCCTGGACCTTCTCGCTTCCGCCGCGAAGACTCTCGCGGCGCAAGGTTTCGAGTTCGGGCAGCGGCGAGGCGAATTCGATCGCGGGGATGAGCTGCAATCCTTCGCGGTCGAAAAGCCGCAAGAGGAGTTCCAGGAAATCTTTGCGGACGGGATCTTGTCCGGTGCTGAAAAATACGCCCGTATCGTAGCGCGGGCTGGGCTCCAGCAGCGCGCTGGGATAGATCGTGCTGCCGTCGGCGAGGACCGAGAGCATAAGTCCGTTGTAGCCCACGTGCTGCAAATACTCGACCAACCGCGAGCCGCTTTCGTAGAACGTGTTCCAATCATCGAGGCTGCGGCCGCTCCAGGCGTCGAAGGCCTCGGCCTCGCCGAAGTTTTCGGGGATCAGCGGACGGTCGAGATACGCGGCCACCAGCCGCTGGCCTTGCTTGGGCGGCGGCAGGGCCGCGCGCGACAGCCGCTCGCCATCGACGAGCACGCGGATTTTTCCATAGACGGCGGG
The DNA here is from genome assembly GCA_963713065.1 of Pirellulales bacterium. GTDB lineage: Bacteria > Planctomycetota > Planctomycetia > Pirellulales > Thermoguttaceae > JADLEL01. Next base: position 224,280 of record CAVQKP010000008.1, read on the forward strand.
GGTGCGGTCGCGCAAATTGGAGAGCAGCGCCAACGGGGTGTTGGTTTTCGGCCAGAAGATCAGCCGATGCTTGAGCATTCGCGGCGGACCGTTCGCTTCGGCCACCGGCCAGCGCACGTCGATGCCCGAGTCTTGCCCGATCGGCGCGAGTCCTCCCGCGGCGTTCGGTTCGAGAATGCTGATCCCCAAGGTTTGCGGCACGTCGCTGGGATACTCGACCTCCAACACGTGCGGCCGGCCCGGCTGGCCGATCGGCAGCGTATAAGCCTCCCAGCTTGCGTCGGGCGACTGGCTGTTGGGCTTCAGTTGGACAAGATTGCCGAGGGCGTGCTTATAGGGTTGCTGCATGTCGTTTCCCAGGGGGCCCTTCAACAACCGATTGATCCGCTGCAATTGCAGTTGCCGAAGCTGTTGCAACTGCGGGAGCTTGCTCTGAATCTCCCACCACCGCGGATTGGCCGGATCGATTTCCAGCACCTGATTCCATCCGCCGTCGCCGCGGGGGCTTGCGGCCGGACGAAGGGGATCGAGAACCAGCACTTGGATTCGCCGCTCGACGAGCGTCTTGTTCCATTGCAGCGGTCGCCGCACCGCTTGCGACAAGCCGGGGCTTTGGATCACGGCAAGAATCACGTCGTACACGCCTTCTTCGGCGGGCAAGGCGATATTGAGGGGAAGCGGATCATTTTTGCCGGCGGTGAGATCCTGCTGAACCGACCAGAGTTCCTTTCCGCCCGCGGCGGAGAAAAGCGACGTCTTGAGTTTCGCTTTTGCGCCGTCGGGGAGCGGGAGTTTATTCGGTTCGACGGCGAAGCGGAAGGTTTCACCCGGCGTGAAGAGGAGCGCATCGCGGTCGAAACTCACCAGCAATTGATCGCCGGGCGTGCGGACCGCCAGCAAGCGATTGCCTTGGTTGTCGATTTCCTTGGTGAAAAATTCCTCGACGACGCCGGCCAGCGGAATGACAACCGCGACGGGTTTGTCGGGCTCTTCGACGGAGGCAAAAGACAACGAGAGTTTGGCGGAAAGCGGCGCATTGACCCGCAAATCGACGCCGTCGTAAGTGCGGGCGCTGCGTTCGCGAACGACGAGATGCGGCGGATCGGCGGGGCCATCGCCGTCAAGCCACATCGAGCCGGGTTCGTCGGCCTCGATGCCCAGCGGACGCGGTTCGCTCATGCGTCCTTCGCTTAAAGTGACCGTTCCCTGCCATTGCCGTTCCTTGCCTCCTCCCCAAGCCAGCCGAATCCGCATCTCTTCCGCCGTGGCGAGAGAGACCGCCAACAATATCAGCATGAAACCCAAGGCTGCGATTCGAAAGTTTGTTGCCGCAAAACGGATGTGATGAAAATGTCCAACTTGAGCGACTGCATATTTTCTTCGATTGCCGACTGCGTGTTTTTTCGCAGGGGTTCCAAAACAGGATATCAAGGCTGACGGACGTCCGTGCCCGATCATGGGTAGCTGTCAAAGTTAGAATTCAAGATTCCGTTCCGAGTTAGATTCTCGATGATCGGCGAGGATTATATAGAATAACAGCCGATTCCCACCATGCCAAAATTGCCTAGATTTTCAAGAAAACAAAGAAATTCAAGTGATGATTGAGAGGAAAAAATGTCAAGATAGGCAATTTGTGATATGGGTGGCATAACATTTGTTTATTCTCCCGAACTCATGTGGATTCATGAATCCAACCGGGGATAATTTCTCTCCAAATAAACCGAAGAATTCATGAAAAAAAGGATGATGCTGTTGGCCGCCTTCGGCCTTGGCGATGAAATTTGTTCTCGGCATTCCAATTTGGCATCTTCTACCTGTACATATTATCATATAGCTTGCTGATCATTGTTGGTATTGCTTTTCAGACTAATTCATTCCCGGCGTTTTTTCATACCATTCTTGAGAGTATAAATAGATAATTTGCTGCTACTACTTCTATATGGTGGTTAGTAAAGCAATTTGTTATGCAACCGGTTTTGCTAATCGACACCCCGGCGTTGACAATTCGACGATTAGCGGGCAGGACTACTCGAAGATTAAATAATCATTTATGGAAATAATGATAATGTGCTTGCTATTAAATCTTGTTTTTTCTAGAATAAATGGTCGTTTGAGCAAAATGAGTTTTTTCACTATATTCTCCTTGTTTTTTTCTATTTTCGCCACAAGTCCCATTTCATTCGAAAGGATCGTTCTTTCATGAAGAGTCGCAGTATTCATTTATCTTTAGTTCTTTGCATGGCTGCGGTGTTCGGGACGGATGTTTTTTTCTCGGCGCGACCTCTTTCCGCCGAGGACTTCGACTGGCGAAACGTCAACGGCCTCAACTGGCTTACTCCCGTGAAAGATCAATTCGGAGGAACCTGCTGGGATTTCGCGGGGTGCGGCGTCATCGAGGCGAAGTACATGCTGACGCGAAACGACAATACTTATCAGCCCGACGTCTCCGAGCAGCAAATCAACTGGGAGACAAATCCCGACATGGGCAACAGCGTCGATGGCGGCAATACTTACAAGGTGATGGATTACTTCGTCAATCGGGGAGTGGTGTTGGAGTCGGAAATTCCGACGGTGGGGACGGACAATCGCGGTCCCGGCGATCCCTGGTACACGAGCAGTTCGAACTATTTCAAGGCCACTTCCGACGACACTTACATTGCGCAGGGAACCGATATCAATCATGTGAAGTGGGCCTTGAAAATGTATGGACCGCTGGCGATCCACCTCGAGGCGGACAGCGACTGGTACGATCCTCCGCCCGGCACCGACCGCGGCGGGCACATGGTGGTGCTGGTCGGTTTTCACGACAATCTTCCCGGCGAAAACGCACCCGGCGGCGGATATTGGATCATCAGAGAACAGTTGGGGATCGGGATGGAACGGCGATGGATACGGCGCGATCGCCTACGCCTCGCAGCCTTCCTACGAGGATTATTCCTGGATTCCGCTTTTCCCCCAATACAACCACGACGTGGTCGGTCTTAACGGTGCGGTTTATTACACGGGCTCCATGGCCACGGTGACGTGGAAAGGCGGCTCCGGCACCTGGTCGGCAGGCGGGAACAACTGGGGAGGAGCGGACCAATATGGGAATTCCCTGCCGACTTACGCCTGGGAAAACAAGGAAACCTCCGCCATCTTCAACGCCTCCGGCGGGACGAGCATCAGCATCAACGGCAAAGTCATCGCCCACGGCGTGACGATCAGTTCCGGGGCGACGGGTTACGTGTTCAACGGCGTGAACAACGGTTCGCTGACCGTCACCGCCGGCGGCATCAACACGAGCGAAGACGTGGTGATCAACGCGCCCGTTACGATTGGCGCACCGCAAACGTGGAATGTCGCCGGCGACAAGTGGTTGACCATCGGCGGCGACGTGCATACGATCATCAGCGGTTTGACCGTCAACGGACCGGGAAGGACGGTCATCGACGGCTCGATCGACGGCGGCGGAGCGGCAAATGTGGCCGGCGCCGCGCCGGGGGGCATCACCGTGAACGGCGGGGCCTATTTGTATCTGCGGGGATCCGGCGGCACGAACTACTATGTGAACACCAACGTCGTCAACGGCGGGCTGGTCTTCCAACCTCCCACCGGCACTTCCTCGAACTACCACGGCGTGATCAGCGGGGGCGGCTGGATCGACAAATGGGGCGGCGGCACGGCCATCCTTTCCGGCGGCAACAACTACAGCAACTGGACATCGATCTACGACGGCGCCATTCAGGCCGACAGCGGCGCGGGCCTGCCCTCCAATAGTTTCCTCAACTTGAACGGCGGCGTTCTGCAGAGTAACGGCGCGGCGACTTTCACCCGCACCTTGGGCACTTCCGGCGCCAACAAATTCCAGTGGAACACCGGCGGCGGCGGTTTCGCGGCCGGCGACAATCCGATGACGGTCAACCTCGGCGGCGGCGGGGCCACCGTGAACTGGGGAAACAACGTCGGCGACAGCATCATGGGGATCCTCAAGTTCGGATCGAGCACCGCGAACAACGTCACCACCTTCCAAAACGGCATCAACCTCAACGGCGGCGACCGCACCATCTATGTCGAGGACAATCCTGCTTCGAGCAACGACATCGCCGTGATATCCGGCAATATCGTGGATATTTCCGGACCCAATTGGGCGGGCCTGATCAAGACCGGACCGGGCACCTTGAATTTGACCGGCGCGAACGCCTACGGCGACAACGTGCAGTCGGGATCGACGACTATCCAAGGAGGCGCGCTGCAGGCGGACCGCGGCGCGGGTTTGCCTTGGTCCAGCGACGTGATCCTCAGCGGCGGCGTGCTGCAGAGCAACAGCGCCATTACTTTCTCCGATGTTTTCTGGTATGACACGCCCAACGCCAATGCCATCTCCTGGAACAGCGGCGGTTTCGCCGCCGGCGGCGGCAAAATGACCGTCGATCTTTACGGTGACGGGCGAACCGTCAACTGGGGAACCGACGCCCGGGCCTCGATCGTGGGCGCGATGATTTTGAGTTCCACGAGCGCGCAGTACGAAACGGAATTTCGCAACGGCCTCAATCTGAACGGCGCAGTGCGCACGATCCAGGTCGATGAGAATCCCTTCTCCACCGGCGATTACGCCGCCATCTCGGGCAACATCGTCGATTCCGCCGGCAACGGACTCGGCGGGATCGTCAAAACCGGCGCCGGCCGGCTGATTCTAAGCGGAACCAATACGTACGGCGACGGCGCGGGATATAACGGATTCACCACCATTCAGGAAGGCGTCCTGCAAGCGGACCGCGGCGCGGGTTTGTCGCCCAATAGCGGGATCATTCTCAACGGCGGCATCCTGCAAAGCAACAGCACGATCACCTTCAGCGATCCGCTCTGGTATTACGCCCCGGATTCCCATTGCCTGACTTGGAATGACGGCGGTTTCGCCGCCGGCGGCGGCAAAATGACCGTCAATCTCTTCGGCGATCGCCGCACGATCGTCTGGGGAACGGACGGCAACGTCGGGATCGCGGGAACCATGAAGTTGAACTCTTCTTCCGCGCAATTCGAAACGGAAATCCAGAATGGCATCAATCTGAACGGCGGCGCGCGGACGATCCAGGTCAACGACAATCCCGATTCCAGCGGCGATTTCGCCACTCTCTCGGGCGCCATCAGCGGCGTCGGCTCCTGGACGAAGACGGGCTTGGGCGAATTGCGGTTGACCGGCGCGGGAAATTCGTACGCCGGCACCACGACTGTACTTGACGGCAAGCTGATTCTCGCCAAATCCTCGGGTTACGCCATTCCGGGCAACCTGACGATTACCGCCACGACCGACAGGACTTTCGTGATCCTCAACGGCTCCAATCAAATCGCGCCCACGGCGACGGTGACTTTCGGCGGCGGCACCTGGCCGTATCTCTCGCTCCACGGCAACAACCAAGTCTTGGCCGGCATTTCGGATGTCACCGGAAACGGCGTCATCCAGAACACTTTCGATGAAACCGACGTCACGCAAAAAAGCACGCTTACGATCAACAATGCAAACAACTTCTCTTTCAACGGCTATCTGCGCAACACGAGAACCGGCACCGGCACTTTGGCATTGGCGAAAAACAACGCCGGCACGCTGACGCTCTCCGGCGGCAATATTACCTATAGCGGCGGGACGACGATTTACGGCGGCAAGCTGGTCCTGCAAGACATCACCAATCCCAGCTTCCTCGCTTGCAACATCAACAATTTCGGCGTCCTGGAAATAAACGCCGCGAACGCCGATCTCGACTTCTCGGCGCCATCATCGGCAATGGATCGATCAATCTCAACAAATCCGGCCAACATACGCTGACGCTCAGCGGCGCCGCGTCGAATACCGATAGCGGCACGACGACGATTTACGGCGGCACCATAATTTTGGCCAAAACCGGCGGCGCCGCGCCATCTCGGGGAATGTATTAATGAGCGAGCCGGGCGACGGCAACAGCACGTTTCTTCGACTTAACGGGGACAACGAGATTGCTTTCTCCAGCGTTATCACGTTTTCCACGCCCGTCGCTTATTCACATTTGGACTTGAATGGGCATCAGCAAACCCTGGGGGGCATCAATAGCGATCCCTGGGCCGCGATCGAAGGCCTCTGGGACAACACCGGCTTGAACACCGACAGCACCCTGACTATCTCAAACTCGTTCGATTGCACGTATCAGGGGGTAATTCGCAATCAGCGCCCAAGGAAGCGGCGCCGGCCGGGTCGTTTTGATCAAGAGCGGCTCCGCGGCCTTGGTGCTCACCAACGACGGAAATTCCTACACCGGCGGCACGACGGTCAACGGCGGCACGCTGCAAATCGGCGACGGCGGCAATCACGGCACGCTGCCCGCCACCGGCGGCGTCACGGTCAATTCGAGCGGCACGCTCTTTTTCAACCGCTCCGACGCTTATGGCTTCGGCGGAGCCATTACCGGCTCCGGAACGGTAAAGATCTACCAGGGCACAAGCGGCACTTCCCTCGGCAGCGGCTACAATACTTCGCTGACCGGCTTCAGCGGGACCACGAACCTGCAAAGCGGCATCGTTTATCTTCGCAACGCCAACGGTTTTGGCTCGGGGGCCGCGAACATCGGCAACGGAGCCGTTTGTTCGCTGTGGACTTCCGCAACGACAACCTTTTCGACCCCCTTCACGCTGAACGGCATCGGCGGTGCGAACGACGGTCATGCCAAGCCCGCCATCTACGGCGACGGAGGATCGGGCGCCTACACGCTGTCGGGGCAAATTACCCTCAATGCCACCAGCGACATCGGCAACTATACCAACAACGGCATGATGACCCTGAGCGGCAAAATTACCGGCGCCGGCGGCTTGGTGCTCGGGAAAATTGGCGCCTACGCTGGCGGATGAAAACGGCCCGATCACGATCGCCGGTTCGATAAGCAACAATTATACCGGCGGCACCACGATCAACCGCGGCACCGTCTATTTGCAGAAAGCCGGCGGCGCCACCGCCATCCCCGGCGACGTGACCATCAGCACGGCGTCCGCCGCAGCGACCGGCAGCACTTTTTTGGTTCTCAACGGAAACAACCAGATCGCGTCCTCGGCCGTGATGACCTTTGCACCTTCGAACCTGAATTACTACGCGTATTTCGAACTGCTCGGGCACGACCAGACGTTGGGCGGGATCGGCGACAGCACCGGACACGGCGTGATCGAACACGCCGAATCGGAAAGCGGAATCACGGCCGACAGCACTCTGACTATCAACAATACGGCGGACTGTTCCTTCAACGGGTATCTCCGCAATGGCAATTACGGCACGGGCAGCACCGGCACGCTGGCCTTGGTGAAAGGCGGTCCGAACAAGCTGACGCTCGCCGGTGCGAACTGCGGCGGCTACACGGGCGGGCTGACCGTCAATGACGGAATGCTCGATTATACCGCCGGGACGCTGCCCACATGCGCTTTCACCGTCAACGGTGGAACGTTGAGCCTCGGAACGAAGAGTGCGTCGATCCCCGCCTTCCAAATCACCGGCGGCACGGTCAGCGGCACCGGCACCTTGACCAGCAGTTCCGCTTTCGACATTCAAGCGGGCGGCATTTATCCCGCTTTGGCCGGCAGCGTCGCGTTGAACAAGTCCGGAACCGGCACCGCCACTCTTTATGGCTCGGCGGCTAACACTTTCACCGGCGGCACTACAATCTCCAACGGCAAACTCATCCTGTCCAAGATTAGCGGTCTCGCCGCGATCCCCGGCAACGTGACGATGAACACTCCGACGGGCAATAGCAGTTTTCTCATGCTGGGCGCCAGCAGCCAAATCAACTCGTCGGCGGTGATGACGTTCGCGCCCAGCGGTTCCGCCTACGCCTATTTCGAATTGGGCGGCAAGGTCCAGATCCTGGCAGGCATCTCCGACGCCACCGGCCGAGGCGTCATCGAAAACACGGAATCGGAAACCGGGATTTCCACCACCGGTGCGTTGATTATCAATAATTCCTCGAACTTCTCGTTCAACGGATATATCCGCAACTATGCCTCCGCTGGAATCGGCAAATTCTCTCTAACGAAGGCCGGCGCCGGCACGCTGACGCTTTCAGGCGCGAACTGCGGCGGCTACAGCGGCGGTTTGACCGTCAGCGGCGGCACGTTGAATTACAGCGGCGGGGTTTTGCCGAGCTACGCCGACGGCGCATACTGCAATTACACCATCAATGGCGGCACGCTCAATATCGGCGCCGGTTCACAAACGATCGGAACCTTCCGACTGACCCATCCCAACAGCTTGGTAAACGGCACGGGGGTTTTGACGAGCAATGCGGACTTCGATATTCAGGCCGGCACGGTCAATGCCGTCTTGGCGGGCGGCGTCGGCTTGAACAAGACTACCGGCAACAGCGCGACGATCAACGCACCGACCTACACCGGAACGACGACCGTCTCGGCGGGCGTATTGAACTTCACCGGCGGTCTGCCCGGCGGAAATTACGTGATCACCGGGGGCACGCTCGACATCGGCGCGCTGGCCGAATCGATCGGCGTTTTCCAAATTTCCGCCGGCGTGTTGGCCGGCACCGGCACGCTGACCGGCAGTTTCGACTATGATGTTCAAGGCGGCGTCATCGAGGCGGTTCTGGCGGGAGATTCGGGGCTTGTCAAAACCCAGGATGGCGTCGCCATCTTGGAAGGCTCGAACACTTACGGCGGCACAACCCGGATTGACGGCGGAACGCTCGCCTTGACCGGCAGCGGACAGATCAATTCGCTCTCGCTGATCGATAACGACGCCACTTTCCTGATTGCCGACGGCGCGCACGCCCTCGGCGACATCGTGGGGTCGGGCTCCACCCTGGTCGGAAATACCGCCCAACTCAATGCGGCCAGCATCGTGCAAGACACCCTCGCGATCGGCGGCGATTACAGTTCCTTCGTCACCACCTGTTCATCCTCCAACAGGTCGAGCGCGGCAGTGCCCGAGCCAAGCACATCATTGCTTCTTGCGTCCCTTTGCGTATTATTGGCCATGACCGCCTTCCGCTCCCGCATTAGCCGCCGCGGTTGAGAGGACAGCACCTAACGCCATTTGCCTTGCGGGGTAATTATTACGGCGGAGATCATGTTTGTCGGGGGATTATGGAAACCGCGATTTGACACCTTTTGAGAGGCTCGAAAAATGCGCTTTTTTTTCACGAATGTCCCGGATGCAAAAACGATCGGCAAGAAAAGAAAATCACTTGCTGCTGGAAGCCCTCGAACCGCGCATGCTCTTAAGCGGCGACGGCTTGCTGAGCGGCGTCTTTCCCATGCCCTCGATCCTGGCCGGTTCCCAACCGGCGATCAGCAGAGATGACCTGCTCGTCATGCCGGATTCGATGCGGCAGCAAGGTCAGTTGGACCCGTCCGCGGGCGGCGTCGGCGGCATCAATCCGTTAGACACGATCACTTACACGACCCTGCCAAACGGGATGCCGATTCTCGATAGTTATCCGACCGCCGCTTCGCACGCAACGATCTTTCTCGATTTCGACGGCGATCCTTACGTGCTCAACGGCAGCGCGTGTCAGCCGTATTCCGAGGACGCGGACCCCACGACGTTCAACGCGGCAGAGCAGGCGACGATCGTGGAATGTTGGCGGCAGATGTCGGTTTATTTCGCGATGTTCGACCTCAATGTCACCACCATTCAGCCCAATGTCGGCGTCACGCCCACGGCTTGGACGGTGCTTACGCCGAATGAAGGCAACGGTTGGAGTTGGGTGGGGGTTTACCCCAACAGCAGCGCCCAGTCCTTCGAGGCCGCCTATTTCCCCCAAAGCCGCGAATCGGGTATCGCGCACGAAATCGGCCATAATTTCGGCAACTGGCACACCTCCGACTACGATAGCTTGGGCAACAAGGTCTCGGAATATTCTTCGGGGCTTTATGCCGCAGCGCCCAGTCCCTTGCAAGGCCCTCTCATGGGCGTGGACTTCGCGGGCGTGATCCATAAATGGACGAACTGGCACAGCAGCACCTCCGTCGATTCGTACCAGGACGACATGGCGATCATCGCCAACCAAATCAAGTCACACGCTCCCAGCGGCTACACGGGCGACGGCTACCGCCCTGACGATTACGCCGGCACATCGGGATCGATTGCCGGCGCGATGGCGCTTACGGTCACGGGCGTGTCCCAGTCGGCGGTCGGCATCCTCGAGCGGCTCAACGATGTGGACACCTTCTCTTTCACCAGCGGCGGCGGCAATTATTCCATCACCGCCGGCCGCGACGCTCCTTCGGGCGTGGATTTGAAACTCTCGATTTACGACTCTTTCAATACGCTCGTTGCTTCGGAAGACGGCGACCCTCGCGCCCAGCCTTACACGATGGTCAACGATCAGGAATTGGCCATCAATCTTGCGGCGGGCACGTATTACGCGGTCGTGGAATGCCACGGCAACTACGGCGACCAGGGGCAATACGACATCCGCGTCGATCCCTTGCCCGCCGCGTGGAAGTCCAACGACGTCGGTTTGCCCGGCCAACCCGGCTACGTCAGCTACGATGCCGCTTCGAGCACGTTCACCGTTGACGGATCCGGCGACGACATTTGGAACAACAGCGACAGCTTCCAATTCCTCTATCAGACGCTCTCCGGCAACGGTTCGATCACGGCGCGCATCGCAACCATGACCAATACGGATTATTACGCCAAATCCGGCTTGATGATCCGCGAGTCGCTCGACGGTGGTTCTCGTCAGGCCGATTTGATCATGACCCCCACGGCAGGCATCTGGGCCCAGGATCGCACGAGCACCGGCGGCGGCTCCAACACCGTCGCCAGCAATTCCGCCACCGGCGCCTATTGGCTGCAAATCACACGGACCGGCAATACATTCACCTTCAAAACATCCCCCAATGGATCGACATGGACCACGCTCGGGGCGGCTTCGATCGTCATGGGCACGAATGTCTATATCGGATTAGTCTCGACAAGTCACAACAATGCTTATTCCAACGCCGCCACTTTCACCAACGTGACGCTTACGGGGACCCTCAATCCCGGTCCGACGTTAAACGCGCTGCCCGCTCCGGATTCGTTGGCGGTAACCGGAAAAACCGCCTCCAGCATCAGCCTCTCCTGGAGCGACGTCAGCGGCGAAACAGGCTACAGTATTGAACGCGCGGCCGACAATGTGGACTTCAAGCAGGTCGGCACGACGGTGGCTGACGTCACGACCTACACCGATACGGGCCTCTCCGACGCCCAGCAGTACTTTTATCGCGTGCGGGCTCAGGATGGCAGCGGCGTCTCCGTGCCCTCAGGCATCGTCAGCGACATCACTCGAGCCGGCGCCGTGACTAATTTACGCGCGATTTCCTACACCACCAACAAAATCGTCTTGGATTGGACGGAAGCCAGCGGTGAAACAGGTTACCGCATCGAGCGCTCGTTCAACGGCACGAGTGCTTGGACCACCGTCGGCACCGCCGGCAAGAATGTGACGACGATCAACAATACCGGCCTGGCCGGCAGCACTCAATATTATTACCGGGTCGTGACGATCGACGGCGGCGGCGACTCGGCGATCTCGAACGTGATCGCGGCTTCCACGCGGCTGGGCACCGTCGGCGGATTGGCGTTCGACAACGTCGCCTTCGGCCTCGTGACCTTCCATTGGACTACGCTTACGGGCACAACGAGCTACCGTATCGAGCGCTCCACCGACGGCGGATCCACTTACACGGCGATCGCCTCGAACGTCGCGACGACTAGTTATTCCGACACAGCAGTGACGGCCTTGCAAGAGTATTATTACCGCGTCGTCGGCGTCAACAGTTTGACCGAAAGCAGCGCCCCTTCGGGTTCCATTCATGCCATCGTTCCCACGGCCGATCTCCCTGCCCCTTGGCTGACGCAAGACGTCGGCGCCGTAGGCGCGACCGGCGCCGCCGGCTACAGCGGCGGTACCTACACCCTCATCGGCAGCGGAGCGGGTATCTCCGGTTCCAACGATGAATTCCGCTACGTTTACCAAACGTTGGTCGGCGACGGCTCGATCACCGCCCGCGTGGCTTCGTTGCAGGTCACGAGCACGACGGCGATGGCCGGCGTGATGATCCGCCAGAATTTGAATAACAATTCCCGCTACGCCGCGACGTTCCTCCGAGCCGACGGCACCGCGGTTTTTCAATTGCGCAACAGCACTTCCACGACCATTTCGACCACGGCGTCGATCAGCGCGCCGTATTGGATTCGCATCACCCGCGCCGGCACGCTTTTCACCTCGTCCATTTCCGCCGACGGGACGACCTGGGTAAACGTCGGCACACCGCGCACTCTTTCCAACATCGCCGCCGGATCGACCGTGTATATCGGCTTGGCTCTGACCAGCGGAAGCGACGGCGTTTTGAACACTTCCACGTTCAATAATGTTTCCCTGAGCAACAATGCGCCCACCGTGGCCACGGTGGCCGCTGCCAACCCGGCGGCCGTCACCGGGGCGACCACCGCATTATCGGTCCTGGGAGCCGACGATCACGGCGAATCGAATCTCACCTACACCTGGACCGCCACGACGTTTCCCACCGGAGACGCCGCCGACCTACAGCGTCAACGGAACCAACACCGCCAAGAATACCACCGTCACTTTCTCCCAGGCCGGCAGCTACGTCTTCCAAGCGACGATTACCGACACCGGCGGACTGTCGGTCACCAGTTCGACCGCCACGGTCACCGTTATTGTCACAGCGACCGATATTACCGTGACGCCGGCTTCCGTCATCTTGACTAGCGGTGGAAACCAGCAATTTTCGTCCGTTGCCACGGACCAATTTGGCAATATTTTTCCGACCACTATCACATGGACGGCCTCTTCGGGCACGATCGACAGTAGCGGGTATTTTACCGCTGCTTCCTCTTCGCCGGTCACGGTCACCGCCACGAGTGGATCGGTTCAGGGCACGGCGACCGTCGTGGTGGACACGCACGCGCCGACCGTCGCCACGCCCGCCGCGGCCGCGCCGAATCCGGTCACGGCCACTACTACGGCGCTCAGCGCGCTGGGCGCGGACGCGGAAGGCGAGGCCAATTTGACATATACCTGGATCGCCACGACCTTCCCCGCCGGCGCTCCGCCGACCTACAGCGCCAACGACACGAACGCCGCCAAGAACACCACCGCGACCTTCGTCAAGGCCGGGGATTACGCTTTCCAAGTGACGATTACCGACGCCGTCGGGCATTCGGTTATGAGTTCGGTGGGCGTGACCGTCAACCAAACCCTCACCAGCATCGCGCTTACGCCGGCTTCCGTCAACCTTGCACCGGGCGGCACGCAGCAATTTCTGGCGGCCGCCAAGGACCAGTTCGGCGACGATCTTTTCGTCCCGCCGGCGCTGACTTGGACGGCCACGGCGGGCACGATCGACGCCAACGGATTCTACACGGCGCCCGAGACTTCCACGACCGCCACGATCCAAGCGTCGAGTGGTTCGGTGTTCAGCAATCCGGCCACCATCACGATGGTCGACGCCCCGCCGACGGTCGCCATCCCGGCCACCGGCGATCCGAATCCTTTGAGCGGGACCACGGCGAACCTCAGCGTCTTGGGGGCCGACGAGGAGGGTGAGGCCGGCCTGACTTATACGTGGAGCGCTACCGGGCCCGCCGGCGCCGACATGCCGACTTACTCGGTCAACGGCACGAATGCCGCCAAGAATGCCACGGCCACCTTTTACGCCCCTGGCACCTACCGCCTCCGCGCCACGATCACCGATTCCGGCGGGCTGACGACCACGAGCGCGTTTTTTCTGACCGTGAATCAGACGCTGACCAGCATTGTCGTTACGCCGGCCGGCGTCGATTTGCTGCCGGGCGGCACGCAACTCTTTACGGCCGCCGCTTACAACCAATTCAATCAGGTTGTGAATGTGGCATTCACCTGGAGCGCCACGGCGGGGACCATTACCACGTGGGGGCAATATACCGCGCCGCTGACGCCCAACGACACGGCCACGATCACCGCGACGTCCGGGAGCGTGCAGGGGACCGCCTCGGCGATCATCGGCGACCGCCCGCCGACCGACATTCTCCTCACGAACGCCGCAGTCGATGAGAATCAGCCCGGGGCGGCCGTGGGCACGCTCTCGACGGCCGATCCCGACCTGGAAAGCAGCTTCACGTACCTGCTGGAAAACGATCCGACGGGCAAGTTCGAGATCGCCGGCGACGCGTTGAAGCTGAAGGACGGCGAAACGCTCGATTTCGAGACTACGCCCTCCGTCGATCTGCTCGTCCGCACGACCGACGGCGGCGGACTGTACTACGAGAAGACGTTCACCATCGCGGTGACCGATCTGCCGGAAATGCTGGCGGTGGGCACGGGCGACTGGGCCACGGCGTTGACCTTGCAGCTTGGCGAAGACGGCAAGCTGCACGTTTACCGGACCGGCACCACGACCGACGCCATTCCGCCGCATAATCCGGCCAACGTGCTCGGCATCGAGATCACCGGCAACGGCGCCGGCGATACGCTGACCGTCGTTTCGACGGGCACGGGCATTCCCACCTTCGCCGTCAATAACGCCACCGCGATCCTCGACCAGGACAACGCCCTTTCCGCCGATACGGACGTGACCGTCAACGGCGGCGTGCTGGACTTCAACGGCCATGTTTCGACGCTCGGCAATCTCACGCTAACCGCCGACGGGCAGGTCAACGCCACGGCGATCGACAACGCGACCACCACGGTCGCCTCGGGCACGCTCACGGCCGTTTCGATCGTTTGCGACACGCTGGTCATCGGGTCGCCTTCAACCGCGGCGGCTGCCGCGGCAACCGCAACGCTCGAGACGCCGCAACAGGCTGCCGCCGGCGCGGCGAGAGCTTTCGATTCGAAGGTGTCCGCGGCGCTGGGCCAATCCTCCGCCGCGCCGAGCATCCCCGCGATCGCCTTGACGGCGGCGCCGCAGGTTGCCGCGCCGGCGTCTGTCTCCGGTTCTTCGGCGATTTCAATCGGCCCGATTACGGTTTCCGACGATCCGTTGACGGTTCCCATCGTTTCGGTCGTCCGGCGGACGGTTTCGGCGGCCGCGCTGGAGCCGGTCGCGCACTTGGCGGCCATCGGACTGCCGGAGCCGCGGGCGCGAATCGCTGATCGCCCAACCGCTGTTCGAGGAGTCTCGCGACTGGCCGTTGAGCGCCGGGCTTTACCTGGCGACATTCGCGGAGCTTCAAGACGCGAAGGCGTTCCCCCAATCGTCGTCGCCGCTGGAACGGCAGTCCGACTGGCTCGAAGTCTCTTTGGTCGATGCCGCCGCGGGAGCGCAGTCGTCAACCTCCGCCGCGCCGGTCGGTCGGCAAGCTTGGCAGCTTGCCTTGCAGTCGCTGTTGCAGGAGTTGCAGCAGGAGAAAACCGCCGCTTCGGCGGAGTCCGCCTTGCTCGCCTCTCGGCACTCCCGCAAATCCGGCAAGCTCGCGCAACAAGCCGTCGATGAATTTCACGCCGGTTTGCTCGATAGCGACCCGGCGACCGATGCTCGAGGGTAAATGAAATCCATCTTTGGATCTTTAGTTCGTAAACATGCCCACGGCAAGCGTGGGCATGGCCCTCGTCTATCATTTGCGGGACCAGTAGTTTGTTTGGTAACGTTTTTCAATTTTTATGCGGATTACTTGTTTTGAATGAATGCCAAAAAACAACTTCTTATTTTGCCTATCTTACGTATCATACGGCAATGAATTTCACAAAGGGGGGGTATTTAGCATCGTTGGAAATTCGAGTATAATAATCTTTTCGATCCCACCTTGATGGGCGTACAATCTCTGGAGAAACTGTATCAACAGCGAACGCCTATCGCCAAAATTTCCCAAGTATGATCGCTGACGATAAACCAAGTATCCATTCGCTGCGTAAAAAAATTATCTAGCGAGGAACGCTTGGCGGCAGATCCCCCCCGCTTTATAGAATGAGGGCCGCTTTGTAAGCTGCAAACGGCCAATCCTGTGGAATGCAAACCTCACTGGTGCAAAATTTTCAGACCGGTGGCCGCGCAGCGCGCATCATTTCGAGTCCAGGAGCATGATTGATGAGTAACGAACAACGTTCGGCGATGATCGAAGCCGATGGGCTGTCGAAGTATTACGGCAATTTCGCGGCCATTCGCGACATTAGCTTCCAAATTCCGCAAGGCGAAGTGGTGGCTTTTCTGGGACCCAACGGGGCTGGAAAAAGCACGACCATGAAACTGCTGACCGGCTACCTCTCCCCCTCGGCCGGCTTGGCGAAGATCGCCGGACACAACATGGCGAGCGATCGGCTGGCGGGTTCCGCCCGGCTGGGTTATTTGCCCGAGAACGGCCCGCTTTATCTCGACATGACGCCCCGCGCCTTGCTGAACTTCTTTGCCGACGCCCGCGGGCTTGCCGGCGCGCACAAGCGCGAGCGCATCGACGCGGTGATCGATCTTTGCGCGTTGGGCAGCGTCATCGGCAAGCCGATCGGCAAGCTTTCCCGCGGTTATCGGCAGCGCGTCGGCATGGCCCAGGTGCTGTTGCACGAGCCGGACGTGCTGATTCTCGACGAGCCGACCGCCGGCCTGGACCCGAACCAGATCCACGAGGTGCGGGAAACGATCCGCAAGCTCGGCAAGAGCAAAACGATCCTGCTCTCGACGCATATTCTCCAGGAAGTCGAGGCGATGGCGGGCCGCGTGCTGTTCATCGACGAAGGCCGCATGGTCTTCGACGGCACGATCGGCGAGCTGACCAAGGACGGCAAGCACCTCGACGAGCAGTTCCGCCGATTGAGCAGCCAAGCCGTGGCGTAGGAAATAAGATTCCAACTGAAACAATTACTCTCCCTTCATTAACGGTTATACACGATCCCCATGAATACCCACGTTCTGTTTGCCGTTTTCAAGCGGAATTTCGTCAGTTATTTCGCCAATCCGACGGGTTACGTTTTCATCTGCGTGTTTGTGCTGTTGAGTTCGGCGGCCACCTTTTGGCCGTCCGATTTCTTCAACAACAACCTGGCGAACCTGGACCAGTTGAGCTATTACTTCCCGCTGATCATGCTGATGTTCATCCCCTCGATCACGATGGGCATCTGGGCCGACGAGCGGCGGCAAGGCACCGATGAACTGCTGCTGACGATTCCTGCCGGCGATTCCGACATCGTGCTCGGCAAGTTCCTGGCGGGCCTGGCGATCTACACGGTTTCGCTCGTGTTCTCGCTGTTGTGCAATTTCCTCGTGCTCCGCTGGCTGGGCAATCCCGACGTGGGCCTGTTTCTGGGCACGTACTTCGGCTACTGGCTGATCGGCATGGCGATGCTGGCCATCGGCATGGTCGCATCTTTCCTCACGGGCAATCTCACCATCAGCTACATTTTCGGCGCGATATTCAACGCGCCCTTGGTTATCGCGGGCTGGGCCGACGTGCTCCCTTGGGCGCCGGCGGCCTCGCTCTTCAAACACGTCAGCATCGCCGGCCAGTTGGCGGATTTCAGCCGCGGCGTGGTGAGTTTGGCGGGCGTAGTCTATTTCGCGGCCATCGCCGCGATGATGCTCTATCTTTGCATGGTGCTGATCAGCCGGCGGCATTGGCTCTCCGGGGCGGCGAGCGCCCCGATGGTCGGCCATTATTTCGTCCGCGTCGTCGCAATGGCGGTCATCGCGGTGGGCGCGTCGGTCGTCGTCGGCCGGGCGGCCAGCGCGCGGATCGACGTGACCGCGGAACGCATCAACTCGCTTTCACCGGAAACGCTGAACCTGCTCGATCATTTGAAATTCAAGAAGCCGGTGCAGATCGAGGCGTTCGTCTCGCCGGAGGTTCCCGAATCCTACGTGCAAACGAAGCTGAATCTGCTCTCGATACTGCGGGAATTCGAGTCCCGGGGGAAGGGCATGATCCACGTCACGATCCACGAGACCGCCCCGCTGAGCGAAGCGTCGGCCTTGGCGCAGAAAAAATACGGCATTGAAGCGAAAAAAGTTTACGTCAAGGAAAAGGCGTTATCAACCTCAAGAAACTTTACATGAACGTGGTCGTCTCGAGCGGCTTGCAGCAAGTGCCGCCGATCTTCGTCGATCGCGGCGTGCCGATCGAATACGAACTCATCCGCTCGCTGGGCACCGTGAGCGATCAGCAGAAGAAGCGCATCGGGGTGCTCACAACCAACGCGCAAGTGATGGGCCGCTTCAACATGATGAATCCGGAGGCATCGTCGAATTGGCAGATCGTCAACGAGTTGGAAAAACAGTACGAAGTCGTTTCCGTCGAGCCGTCGAAGCTCGTCACCAGCGAGAAGGAATACGTGAAGGCGGCGTTCGACATCGATCCCACCGACGAGGAAAAGATGATCGCCAAGGGCATGGAGTTGCTCGATTTCAAGCCCGAGGACCGCAAAAAACTCACTCCTAAACAAATCGACGAGTGCAAGGCGAAGGTACTCACGGAAGCGAAGAGCCAGCTCAAGTACGACGTGCTCCTGGCGGTGCAGCCGTCGTCGCTTTCGCCGGAGGACATGCAGCGCTTCATCGCCGCGGTGAAAGCCGGCCAGCCCACGGCGATCTTCGAGGATCCCCTTCCCGGTTTCAAGCCGGAAGTGCCGGGCACGTCGATGCCGCGGCAGGCGCCGGGCGGAATGCAGGCGATGATGATGGGCATGCGCGCCGCCCAAAGGCGACATCAAGCCGCTGTGGGATTTGCTGGGCGTCGATGTTCCCGCCGATGAAATCGTTTACCAGGATTACAACCCCTATCCCAAATCGAAGATGTTCCCGCGGGAGTTCACTTTCGTGGATCAGGGCGAGTTTTCCGCCAAAACAATTAGTGAAGACGATGCTGACGCCAAAAGCAAATCGAAGGAATCGAAGACCCTTCTGCCCGACGCCTTCAATCCGCAAAACGAGATCACCGCCGGCCTGCAGCAAGTGCTGTTCCCCTATACCGGATCGATTTTCAGACGAAACGCCTCGAACGTGGAGTTCATTCCCTTGGCGAAGACCGGCCGCCGGACGGGGACGGTCAAATTATCGGATCTGTTGCGGATGTCGCCCATGGGGCCGCAAGGCTTGCAGGAGAATCCCCGCCGCACGCCGACGGGCGTCGAGTACGTCTTGGCGGCCGAGATCCGCGGGAAGGCCGACCTGGCCGACGACAAGCAAAACGCTGCCGATCCGGCGGAGAAAAGCACCGAAAAAACGCCCGCCCCGAAGGAAAACGAAATGCACGTGGTCCTCGTCAGCGATATCGACTTGATGGCCGACGATTTCTTCCGTTTACGGGAATTGGGCGCAAACAATCCGGATATGGACATCAATTTCAACTTCGACAACGTCACCTTCATACTCAATATTCTCGATGCGATGGCGGGCGACCGTCGGTACATCGAAATCCGCAAGCACCGCCCCAAATACCGCACTCTGGAGCGGATCGACCAGGAAACCGAAGAAGCGCGGAACCAGGCGACCAAGACCCGCGAGCAATTCAACGAGGATTTCGAAAAGGGGAAGCCAAGGTGCGGGCCGACTTCCAAAAGCGGATGGAGGAGATTCGCAACAGCAAGAACATCGATCGCAACGAACTCGCTCAGCGGGTGGGTTTGGCCATGGTCAGCGGCCAGCAGCAGATGGATCGGACAATCGATGAGCTGCAGCGGAAACGGGACATCAACATCGAGAAAGTGGAACGGGAAAAAGAAGCCAAACTCAACGACGTGAAGGCGACTTACAAATTAACGGCGCTGTTTCTGCCGCCGATATTCCCGCTGGCGGTGGCGCTGGGCGTGTTCCTGTACCGCCGCAACCGGGAGCGCGAGGGCGTCGCCCGCTCGCGGATGCGATAGTCCCGTAAAGCCGCGACCATGAATTGTAGTACGTGACTTTCCGGAATACTCCCGTTCCTCGGCAAACCCGGGAGCGAGGATTGATCAACAATAAGAAAACGAATTTATCAAGCGTAATCGCATAGCCTACGGTGACAAACTATGAACCAATTCGGTAAAACATTGATTTTCTTGGGGGTGGCGGCTGCAGCGGTGTTGGCGGTGTTTCTGACTCGCCCCGCTCCCTTGAAGACCGACACCGCCAGCCTGGTCGGCGAAAGGCTGATTGCGGATTTCGATCCTTTCAAGGCCGCCGATCTGGAAATTCTCGATTTCGACCAGGCCACCGGCGAGCCGCAGCGCTTCGAGGTCAAGCAGGTCGAGCAAAAGGGCCGAACCGTGTGGTCGATTCCTTCCCACGGCAATTATCCCGCCGACGCGAAGGATCAGGTGGCGCAAGCCGCCACAAGCCTGATGGGCCTCGACGTGCTCGGCGTCGTCGGCGAGAACCAGGACGATCATGAAATGTACGGCGTGGTCGATCCCAATCCGAAGTACATCAAGCAAGGCAGCCAGGGCGTGGGGATGAGGGTCATTTTGCGCAACAAGAAGGGGAAGGAACTCGCCGCGTTGATCGTCGGCAAGGAGGTTCCCGGGCATAAAGGGCAGCGCTATGTGCGGTTGGTCGATCAAAATCCCGTTTATATCGTGGCAATGAAGACCGACAGCCTTTCGACCCGGTTCGACCGCTGGATCGGAAAAAGCCTGCTGCAAATCAGTCCCTGGGACATCTCGAAGCTTTGGATCCGCGATCATGCGGTGGACGCCGCGATGGGCCAACTCATTCAACGCGGCGAGATCGTGCTGCAATACAACGATCAGGGCAAGCCGCAATGGGAACTGCTCGACAACCGCGTGCTGAACGACAAGAGCAAGTGGGAGTCGATCAAGCTTGCGCCAAACCAGGAGTTGAACACCGCGAAGCTCGATGAAATGAAAAACGCGCTCCCCGAGTTGCAGATTGTCGATGTGGTCCGCAAGCCCGAGGTGTTCAGCGCCGATCTGAAAGCCAAGGGGGGCAAAAGCAACCTTTCGAAATACAAGGACATCCTCGAGGATTATGGTTTTCATTGGGCCAACGTGGGTGACGGCTACGAGTTGTATTCCAACAACGGCGAAATCCGCTGCTTGATGAAGGACGGCGTGGAATACGTTTTGCGCTTCGGCGACATCGCCCTCGAGAGCACCGCCTCCGGCTCGGCCGGGGAAAAAGCCAAGGACGCGAAAGAGAGCGCCGACGGGAAGAAAGACGAAAAGCAGGGTACCGGAGTGAACCGATATCTGTTCGTCATGGCGCAATTCAATCCGGCGGGCATTCCCAAACCGGAAGAAAAACCGCTACCCGGCGAAAAACCGGCGGCAGGCGGCGTGACGCCCGCCAAGGAGGCGGCGCCGGCGGCCAACGCCCCGGCTCCGGAAACCAAGCCCGCTCCCGCTGAGAACGCGCCGGCGCCTGCCGCCAATCCGACGCCCGGTGCATCGCCAAAACCGGCGGATCAAAACAAGCCCGCGCCGGACGAGGGGAAAAAGCCGGTCGCAGCCAAGCCCGCTTCATACACCGGCCAGAATCCCAACGAAGACAAGACAGCGGACGCGAAGCCGGCGGAAGAAAAGCCGGCTGGTGTCAAACCGGCGGAAACAAAGCCGGCAGCGGACAAACCCGCGGAAGAAAAGCCGGCCGCCGTGCAGATACCTTCCCCTGTAGATCAGAAGCCGGCGGATGCTCAAAAGGCGCAAACAGCCGCTGAAAAGCCGGCGGAAGCTCAAAAAATCCCCGCGGCGAACGAGAAACCGGCGGAAGGACAACCGGCTGCCGCCGCCGCTCAACCCGAAAATCCGGTAGCGCTGCCGACCAATCCCAAGGCGCTCGAAGCGGAGCGGGAACAGGTTGAAAAAGAAAACAAGCGCAAGCGCGATGAGTATGAGGAGAAAGTCAAAGCCGGAAAGAAGCGGGTCGAAGAACTCAACGCCCGCTTCGCCGATTGGTTCTATATCATCTCCGACGACACCTATCGCAAAATCCATCTCAGCCGCGAGAACTTGATCATCAAGAAACCGGAGACGAAAGAAGCGAAGCCCGCACAGCCGGGCAATCTTCCCCCGGGTGCGACGGGCATGCCCCCCGCTATCCCCGCCCCCGCGGGAAAGTAGTTGATTTTTATTGACAAACCGGTGCCATGCCCACGCTCGCCGTGGGCATGTTGCATTTTGCAGAAGCGGCATCTTGCCGCTCCCCTTCAATATGCGGCAGGATGCCGCATCTACGTTCTTCTAATCGAACAGCATCCCCGCGTATCCGACGACGCGGTCGGGCTGGCCGTTGACCTCGGCGCTGGTGGCGTAGCCGACAAGCTCCGCGCGATGGAGCGAATCGAGTTGCCGGAGCGTTTCCATCACGATCACGCAAGGATACATGCCGCACATGCTGATGCGGTTCTCCTGCACGGTCGCATAGACTTTGCGGGGATCGAGGGTTTCGATCGCGCCGATGGCCAGCTTATCCACGCGGCGAGTCTCATAATCGTCGGCGAAATGGTTCATGTCGCTGGAAATGACGAGCAGCGGCCGCTTGGGCATCTCGCGGAGCACGCCCGCCATTTGCGAAGCGAACGCAATCGCCTCGTCGAGCGATGTTTGTCCGACGCTGATTCCCACCACGCGGGCGCACGGCGCGAGCCGGGCGACGATCGGCAGTTGCACTTCGATGGCGTGTTCCATCCGGTGCGATTCGGCGTCCATTTTCAAGCCATGCACGGCCTCGGCCAGTTGCGCGGCCAAATCGGGATCGGCGAGCGCCTCGCCGCCGGGAAAGCGCCAGCGGCGATGCGGCGCCACGGCCCAGGTCGGCGCCGCCGGCGTGATGCTTGGGGCAGAGGATGATGACTTGCTCGGGGATTTCCAGCCGCTCGAAGACTGCCGCTGCCAGACGCCCGGAATAAACCCAGCCCGCGTGCGGAACCATGGCCGCCGCCCAAGGCTGCGGTTTGCGGGAGCCGTTCGAAGGGCGGTATCGCGGATCGTCAAGCAAACGCTGCACCGCCCGATCGAGTTCGCCGGCGCTGCCGGGATAGAATGAGCCGGCCTGGGCGGGAAAGCGGGCCTCGTTCTTGTCCCAGGGAAATTTCCCGCGAATCGCATAACCTTCGAAGCGGGAAACCTTCACGTCGTCCTCCAGCCAGGCGTCGGGCGGCAATCCGGCCTTGAGGCAAGTCTGGCTCAAAAACGTGCGGGCGTCGAAACCGTGCTCGATGGCCACGCCGGGCAAGAGCAGCCCTCCGTACAGGCCCCGCGCGACTTGCAGTCCGTGTTTGCCGATGGTCACTTCCTTCACGCGGTCTTCGCCCCGGGCGGAAATTTCTTCTTTTCCCCATAGGATCCAGACTTCCAGATTGAGAAATTCGAGTTCTTCGGCCATGATCGGCGGAAACCGCGGATCGTCCTTCGCCGCGCGGTCGGCGGCATGAGCGAGCGCCTCGCCCAAAGTCGCCACGGGATTCAAGTAACCGCAGCAGGATCGCAGGCGGCCGCCGTGTTTGAGGCTCACGAAAATTCCATAAAGCGGCGTTCGGGCGATCTCGGCGAGGGTCCTGTCGGAGCTTTCGGAAGGCATTTCCATCACCGCCGCCGCGACCCGACTCGCAGCCGCCCGGAAAATCCGCTGTTCGTCTTCCGCACTGAGTGCGGGTTTTGCATGGGATATTTGCATGATGGGTTTCGCTCCTTTCACATCGCATCGATACTGATCGGCATCCGCCGCGAACCCCAACGCCCCGGCTCGTCCGCGAAATGTCCGGCAATGGGCGTTTTGCAGTACGCACAACAGCCCGCGGCGATACGGTATGTCCCCAGTTCATAGCCGTTGCGCTCGACGATCACCTGCTTGCAGCCGGGGCAGTAGGTGTTCTGATGTTCGCGATCGATCACATTGCCGGTATAAACGTACCGCAGGCCGGCGTCGCGGGCAAGGTCCACGGCCTTGAGCAAAAGCGAGGTCGGCGTCGGGCCGCGGTCGGTCAGCTTGAAATCGGGATGGAAGGCCGAAAAATGCAGCGGCACGTCCGGCCCCAACTCGGCGGCGATCCAGCGGCACATCGCTTCGATTTCCTCCGGCGAGTCGTTCGCCTGCGGGATCAGGAGATTCGTGATTTCCAACCACACGCGTTTCTCCTTCGCAAGCCGGCGGAGCGTGTCCAACACCGGCTGCAATCGCCCGCCGCAATACTGCCGGTAGAAATCGTCGGTAAAACCTTTCAGATCGACGTTGGCCGCGTCGATATGCTCGAAAAAGCCGGCCGCGCAAGATCGGAGATATAGCCCGAGGTGACGGCCACGGTTTTCACGCCCAAGGCGTGGCAAGCTTTCGCGGTGTCGATGGCGTATTCCGCCCAGATGATCGGGTCGTTGTAGGTGAACGCCACGCTGCGGCAGCCAAGCCGTTTGGCCTCCTGGGCGATTTTTTCCGGCGCGGCCCGTTGGCAGGCGGCTTCGAGGTCGCGCGAGCGGGTCATCGTCCAGTTCTGGCAAAAATTGCAGCCCAAGTTGCAGCCCGGCGTGCCGAACGAGAGCACCGCCGTGCCGGGATAGAATTGATGGAGCGGCTTCTTTTCGATCGGATCGACGCAAAAGCCGGTGCTGCGGCCGTATGTGGTCGAGATCATCCGGCCTTCGAGATTTTCGCGGACGAAGCAAAAGCCGCGATCGCCCTGCCGCAGCACGCAACCCCGCGGGCAGAGATCGCAGACAATCCGCGCACCGTCCTCCGCATCGTGCCACCAACCGGCCGGTTGCGGAGCGCCGATTGCCAAGGTTTCTTGCGGCGGTAAGGTAACTTGACGAGTCATGGAGAAGATCATCCTTTCGAATTATTATATCAATTCGCCCGCGAGTGATAGTCGCAAAAGGGGAAGAGTTGACAAAAACCACCCTAACGGGTATTTTTTAGATGTAAATGTCGATTGTAAAAATCCCCCCACCAAGATCAATTTCATGCGACTCATAACCTATTTCAGTCCCAACGGCCCGCGCGTGGCGGGCGTGATCGAGGGACGGTGCATCGATCTGAATGAAACCGATCCGCAAATCCCCTTCTGCATCAAAAAACTCCTTGCCCAAGGCCCCGAAAGCATCAGTCGGGCGGAGGCGGCACTTGCCGTCGGCAAGCCAATCCCCCCCGAAAACTTCCGGCCGGCGCCGCCGATTCCCAATCCGGAAAAAATAATCTGCATCGGCCTGAACTACGCCGATCACGCCCGCGAGACCGGCATCGAGCCGCCGCCGGAGCCGGTGATTTTCAACAAGTTTCCTTCGGCCGTTTGCGGCGATTGGCAGCCGATAATTTTGCCGCGTGCCAGCCGGGAGGTCGATTTCGAGGCCGAACTGGTGGTGGTAATCGGCCCAGAGGGAAAGAATATTCCCCGTGAAGAGGCGCTGGCTCACGTCGCCGGATATTGTTGCGGGAACGATGTTTCGGCACGCGATTGGCAACTTCGCAAGCCCGGCGTGCAATGGCTGTTGGGCAAATCGTTCGACACCTTCGCCCCGTTCGGCCCGGCCATTATCACCGCCGATGAAGTTCCCGATCCCGGCAATCTGCAAATCCTGCTGCGGCTGAACGGCCAGACGATGCAGCGATCTTGCACCAAGCAGTTTATCTTTCCTGTCGATTACCTGGTTTCCTACATTTCGAATGTTTGCACGCTAGTGCCGGGCGATCTGATTTTCACCGGCACTCCCCCCGGCGTCGGTTTTGCCCGGCGTCCGCCCGTCTTCCTCAAACCCGGCGATGTAATCGAGATCGAGATCGAGAAGCTCGGCATCCTTCGCAATCCGGTCGTTAGCGAATAAAAGAAAAAAATGCCATAGCGGCGTTTTTTGTCTTTTGTTACTGTCTCCGATTGAATTGGATGATAGGTGATGCTGCGCATTTTCCCGGCTAAACCGTCCCAACAAAACCTCCTCATTTAGCTAATCGACTTAAATTCCCATGCGGCATGTTCTTTTGAACCTGATGGCGCTCTTCCTGCTAATGATTTTGGCAGGTTGCCGCTTGCCGGGTTGGGACGCGCCGATTTCGCAGTCCTTGGTGGAATCTCGAAAACTCTCCCGCCAAGGGGTATCCGCCATGGATCGGGGGGAGCAGAAACAGGCGGAAACACTGTTGGCAAAGGCCGTCCATGCGTGTCCGTCCGACACCGAAGCCCGGCGGAACTACGCCGAGATTCTCTGGCAGCGCAGTGCGCAAAAAGAGGCGATTGCGCAAATGGAGGCGGGCGTGAAAACCGCCAACGAAGACGCCGCCATTCGCGTTCGCTTGGCCGAAATGTATCTGGCTGTCGGCAAGCCGCGGCAGGCCGCGCAAGTTGCTGAACAGGCGCTCAACCTCGATCCGAAATCGGCAACGGCCTGGGCGATCCACGGCGGAGTTTTGAAAGCCGCGGGCCAGCCGCAGCAGGCGCTGGCGGCCTATCTGCACGCCTTGGGGCTTGACCCGCAAAATCGCAATATTCTGTTCGAAGTCGCCGAGCTCTATCGCGAACTGAACCAGCCCGATCGCGCCCTGCAAACTCTGCAAACGCTGGCCGAGAGCTACACACCGGGCGAAGAACCGCAAAACGTCCTTTACTTGACCGGGGCCGCTTACCAGGCGTTGGGCCGCTACGACGACGCCGTCGAGAAGATGCAGGCGGCCGTCGCGCGGGGCAAACCCAACTCCGATCTCCTCTGCCGGCTGGCCGAAGGCGAGTTTCTCGCCGGCCGATTCCGCGAAGCCGCCGCCGCCGCGGGACAAGCCCTGACCTTGCAGCCGAGGCATCGAGCAAGCCTCGAATTGCTCGAACGCATTGAAGTGGCCCAGCAGACGCAGGATGGGCGAATGTTGAGGTAGGCTGAACGCCGATTTCTTCACCGTCGGCATGATCGACTCCCAACTTAAAGTCGATAGCGAAATCGCCGTCGATATGATCCGACGCAGCCAACATCGCGCACGGCCGTGGCGGGAGCAAGAGCGGAATAAAAGTTGGCCCGCGACGTTTTATAAGGACGTCATCCGATCGTTGTTTCCTTTGGCTTTGCACCGTCGCCGTCGATGTTGGCGGCCGAGGTGCGGTTCGTGCCGGTGAAGTTGGCGAACGTGTCGGGGAATTCGACGCCGCCGACGTCCTTGAGGACCTGCATCATCGGCGGGAGCGAACGGGCCATGTTTTGCAGCCAGTTCGAGGTCGCGCTTTGGCCGTTCTGGCCGTTGGTGTCCCAGACCACGACCTTGTCGAACTTGATGTTCGAGATGGCCTTCGACGAGGCTTCCACCAGATTGTCGAAGTGTTCGAGCATCAGCATTTTAAAGGCTTGTTCGGAACCGCCGCAGGCCGCGATGATGCGCTGCAGGCCTTCGCCCTTCTTGGCGAGGATTTCGTACTGGCCGCGGGCTTCGGCTTCGAGCTTGGCGTAGATGGCGGCCGCTTCGCCTTCGGCCTCGATGCGGCACTTGGCGGCTTCGGCCGCGGCATCGACCTCGACGCGGGCCTTTTCGGCCTTGGCCGGCGCTTCCAACTGCGCACGCCGTTCGGCCTCGATCCGCTGCGCTTCGGCCAAGGCGGCTTTCGCCTGGGCCAGATGCTCGGCCTCCTTCACGGCCGCTTCGGCGCGGACCTTGCGCGTTTCGCCCAACTCGTAGGCTTCGGCCTTTTTCACTTGCAGGCCGGCCTGCGACGCGGCGACGTCGGCCTTGGCCAGATTTTCGCCCTCCACGGCGCGGGCTTCGGCGTTGGACATTTGCACGCGCATCTCGCGCTCGGCGTTCTTGACTTCCGACTCCCGCTGAAACGCCGCCGTCTGCTCGCCGATCTTCTGTTCCTTGTCCAACTCGGCCACGCGGACCGCCTGTTCGCGCATCGCCTCGCGGGTGCCGATCTCGCGGGTCTTGTGGGCGTTGGCCACCATCACCGATCTTCTCGCGTTCGGCGTCGGCCACGCGGATTTCGCCCATCTTCTCGTTGTCGGCCACGTCGCCGCGGGCTTTTTGGATCGCTTGCGAGGCGGCTTTCCGGCCGATGGCTTCGATATAGCCCGACTCGTCGGTGATGTCGGTGATGTTCACGTTGATCAGCACCAGGCCGATTTTCCGCAATTCCGGTTCGAGCGATTTCTGGATCGCTTCCAGGAATTTTTCACGGTCGCGGTTGATGTCCTCGATGTTCATCGAGGCGATGACCTGCCGGAGTTGCCCGAAGATGATGTCTTCCGACCGCTTCTTGATTTCGATCGGCGAGAGGCCCAGGAGGCGGATGGCGGCGTTCTGCATCTGCTCGGGCGTGGTGCCCACGGCCACGGTGAACACGCTGGGCACGTTCACGCGGATGTTTTCCATCGAGAGCGCGCCGCGGAGCGGGATTTCGATCTGCATCGGCTCGAGGCTCAGCATGGCGGATTCCTGGATCAACGGCCAGACGAACTTCGCGCCGCCGTGGATGCAGGTGGCTGCTTCGTGGCCTTTGCCGGTCTTGCCGTAGATCACGAGGACCTTGTTGCTCGGGCAGCGGCGGTATCTTTTTGCCAGAAGAAGCCCGAAACTCAAAAAGAGAACCGCCGCCAAAATGACGATGATGGCGACAAACATGAAAACAGCTTCGCTGTCGGCGGCAAAAAGAGGGAGGCAATGCATTTCAGTTCCTTTCCGGACCCGTGACGGGCAGTACGGCAACGGTGGTGGGGGAGATAACGCCAACGATTTCAACTTCGGTTCCGGTTGGCAGTTCGGGACCGGAGGTCATGGCCAAATATTCCATGGTGCGATTTTGCAGGTTGAGTTGAATTTTTCCGCTTTCCGATTCATTGGCGGGAATGCGCAGGTAAACCGTGCCGATTTTGCCGATTGCGCGTTCGATGCGGACGGTGCCTTCGGTTTGCAGCGATTGCATGGCGCGCATCATCCAATAGACGCCGTACATGGCGGCAAAGCCTGTTGCAACCGCGATGAGCAAGGTCATTGGCGCGGGGATTTCGGCGGCACCGCCGGCCAGTCCGGCCAGTCCGAAGAAAGCCAGTGCCGCCACGATGGCACGGAATGAGAGCATACGGAAGAGCCAATTGGCATCGTGCGTTTCCGATTGATCGGAGCAGTGCGAATCGTGGGAGGCTTCGGCATGAACGTCGCCGTCGCCATCGTGGAAATCACCGCCATCGTGGAAATCGCCGCCATCGTGAAAATCGCCGCCATCGTGAAAACTGCCGCCGAAATCGTGGCCGGCATCGCCGCCGAAGTCGGAATGGCTGCCCAACCCGGCAAGGCCCAACAGGAATTGCAGCACGAGGATGGTGCCGCCCAGCGCGGCGCACAAAGTGAATAGCAGAGTCATGTTTTCCTCCCCCACGATTTTAGCTTATGCCACAAGAAGATTCGTAAAAACGCGACGAATCTTGGACAGGGAAAAGCGAATCGACGTAAAGTTCTACGTAATCGAGATTAACGGATGCGAGTCGGCAGATCAACCCCCCCGTTAGATAGGTGGAAGTGCGTTTATGAAAATTTCGACCAAACAATATAGTTCTCTTTGAGTGCGCATTACGGGCAGAAAATTGGTTCCTTTTTGGGGGGTGTTTAAGCGGCATTTCCGATTCAGCCGGTAATTTTTACCTAATATATTTGACAATCTCTCCTCATGACCTAAGTTTGATTAAAGACCTGAAAAGGTGTGTTTGAATTTCAGTGGCTTTGAATAGGGAAGAGTGGATCAACAGGCGTCGAATTCCGCCGGTTGGAAGTTTCCGCGATTTCCGCAATTCATGAAAAACCGGCATTCGGCACATCCTTTTTCCAAGTCGATTACCGGGATAACGCCTCCGAATTTTCTTCGGAGGGGCTCATCTCCTTTTCAGACCTATTACCTACTTGGGGAGAATTATCATGTTTCACTATGTAAAGCGATGCAAACAACGGCGCCGGGGCGCAATTTTGCTGTTGACGGTTTTTCTGTTGATCTTTTTACTGGGAATCATCGCCTTTTCGGTGGATCTCGGTTATGTGCTCTTGGCGAAGACGCAATTGCAGACCGCGGCCGACTCCGCTGCGCTGGCGGCGGCGGGAACGATGGGCAACAGTCAGGCGGACTCCATCGCCACCGGCATCCACTTCGCCGGTTTGAACAAGGTCGGCGAACACAACGTGATGTTGAAAAACTCCGACATCGTCTATGGCACTTGGGACCCGGAGAACCGGGTCTTCACGCCCACCCAGAACGGAATCAGCAATGCGGTGAAAGTCACGGCCCGGGCGGACAACACGACTTCCGGGGCCGTCCCCTTGTTCTTCGGCGCGGTGTTCGACAAGCATTCGGTGAACGCGCAGGCCTCGGCCGTGGCGACCGCCAATCCGCGCGATATCTGCTTCGTCGTGGACTTGTCGAGTTCGATGAACGACGACACCGATCCGGTGAACGTTTCGAGCATCGACGCGCAATTCCCCGGCGCCGGCACGCGAATGATGCAGGACCTTTACGACGATCTGGGGTACGGCACGTATCCGGGAACGTCACAACGCGTCGGCGCACCGCTGGGCGCAACCTCGATGAGCACATTGTACAGCACATCGAGCAGTCCGCTATTGTATAAAAAACGAGCGACGATACTGTCCACATACGGCTATACGGTTCCCGACCAATACCTGATCTATGTCTCGGGCGATGGCAGCGGCCAACCGGCGACTACTTCGACGGCCTGCAAGACTAAGGCCTATTCCTGGGTCATTGACGAGCAGCTCGCCGGAAAGTCGGGACAGGCCGCGGCGCCCGGCATCATGAAGAACGCGACGCCGGCGCTCGACAGCGGCAGCAAACTACAGCTACTGGAAAAGTTACATTGACGGCAACGGTTCGAGCCTCGGATACAAGTCGTATGTCGGGAAAGTCGAGCCGAACGGCCGGGACGTGAAGGTCCTCGACGGTTCGCGATATTCGCCGATGTCGGTGCTCAATCCGGAATGCCCCTATCATGCCGAATCGACCGACGCCGGCACGTTCAATTTCCCGCCGCGGGAGATGCCGACGCACAGCGCCCGCCGCTCGATGATCAGCGCCATCCAGGTCGTCAAAGAGCGAAATCAGGCCGTCGCCAATCCCAACCAGCGCGATTGGGTGTCGATCATCTCCTACGACGTTCAGTCGAACGCGATGACGGTTCGCAACCTGGGCTACGATTACGACGCCGCCATGGCGGCCTGTTGCACGATTCAATCGTGCGGAAAGAATTCTTCCTGTACGGCGACCGAGACGGGGCTTTCCTACGCCGCCAACCTGCTCAAAACGCAGGGGAGGGTGAACACCAACAAAGTGGTCGTGCTCCTGACCGATGGAAAACCGAACCTGTATTCGTCGAGCTATAGCACGATTTCCAGCTACCGAACGGCGAATCCGAACACCAATTTCTACGGCGGCACGAGCAGCTATCCGCAAGACGCGGCAATCATGCAAGCATCCATCATGCAAGCCGGCAATTGGATGTTCTTCCCCGTGTGTTTGGGTTTGGAAAGCGACGGCGACTTCATGAATCGAATCTACTCGGTCGCCAAGGGCAAGACGGATCAAACCGACGTCTCACCCTACGCGGCGAGCGGCGACCCGACCACGTATGAGAACAAACTTCGGGAGTTGTTCGATCAGATCATTTCGACGCCCCGGGTTCGCATCGTGCAATAGCGCCGCGGCGCATCGGGCACGAAGCGGCGGAGCGGCAGCCGTCGCGCCGCCCGAAAATGGCGAAAGTACGAGGGATGGCAGCCAAACTGCCATCCCGACTTTTAAGCATTTTTCGAAAAGATCGAGTTCAATTCTTCATCCCACCGCGTTCCGCGGCGTTCCGGCGAGAAAGCCGCGAACGTTTTCCACGACCTCGCCGAGCAGGCGTTTTCGCGCGGAGACCGTCGCCCAGGCGATGTGCGGCGTCACGCAGCAGTTCTTCGCCCGCAGCAGGGGATGATCGGGCGGCGGCGGCTCGACCGACAGCACGTCCAGGCCCGCGCCGGCAATCCGGCCGGAGTTCAAGGCTTCGGCCAGGGCATTCTCGTCAATCAGCGGTCCGCGGCTGGTGTTGATCAAAAACGCCGTGGATTTCATCAAGGAAAGCCGCTCGGCGTCGATGAGGTTTTGTGTATCCGGCGTCAAAGGGCAGTGCAGCGAGATGACGTCGCTTTGGCGGAAGAGGTCAACGAGCGGGATCTTCCGCACGGCGAGCGGCGGGGATGTCGCGAAGGGATCGTAGGCCTGAACCTGCATCCCGAAAGCGACGGCCAGTTCGGCGACCGCCCGGCCGATTTGACCGAGGCCGATGATGCCCATCGTCAGGCCGGCCAGTTCGATCATGGGAAACTCCCAGTAGCAGAAATCTTCGCGGCGGCTCCATCCGCCCGCGGCGACCGACTGGCCGTGCGCCGCGACGTGCTGCGTGAAATTCAGCAGATGGGCGAACACCATCTGTGCCGCCGATCGCGCCGCATAGCCGGGCACGTTGGTCACGACGATGCCCCTTTCACGCGCAGCCGCGATGTCCACGATATTGTAGCCGGTCGCCGAAATGCCGATGTATTTCAATTTCGGCAGCCGGTCGAGCCGTTCGCGCAAAAACGGGATTTTGTTCGTGATCACGATCTCGGCGTCTTTCGCACGATCGACGACTTGGTCCTCCGGCGTGCGGTCGAAAAACATGCACGGGCCGAGCTTCTTCAACTCGGCCCAACTCAAGTCGCCGGGGTTCAGCGTGTAGCCGTCGAGGACGATGATTTGCATCGAGATGGTTCGTTATGTTACTTCGGTTGAGCGGCAAATTGTAATCGCAATCGATGAAACACGGAGACACGGAGGCCACGGAGGAAGGCAATCGAATGAGATATATTTGCGACTCCGTGTTCTCCGTGTCTCCGTGTTGATATTCCGATCTTCTGCTTCGCGAAAAATCATGCACCGAACTTCTTCCGCACGATCACGCGCACTTCTTCCAGCCAGCCGGCCCGCTGTTCGGGCGTGCTCATTATGATCGACTCGAAGTTGCGGCGGGAGAAATCCGTCAGGCCGCACATGCCGAAAATACAGGTTTTCCACAGATTTTCCAAGGGATCGCCGAAGAGCCGCAGTTCGTCTTCGCGGGGCGTGTTCGAGGTGGTGAAGACGACCGCTTTCCGCCCGGTCAAAAATCCTTCCACGCCGCCCGGACCGAACTGATACGTCACGCCTTGGCGGAAGACGCGGTCGAGCCAGCCCTTGAGGATCGCCGGCGGCATCGCCCACCAGTTCGGATGCACGACGATGTAGCCGTCGGCGGCGGCGATTTCCTCGCAGTGTTGCGCGATGACCGGTGGAAGTTCCACGTTGCGGGGGATTTCTTCTTCGTATAAAAGCGGATCGAAATTCTCGACATACAGATCGTGATAAATCACTTCATGGCCGCCCGCCTTCAATTCTTCAATGGCCGTGGCGGCGATGGCATGGCAAAAACTGCCAACTCGTTGATGACCGATCAGAACGAAGATCTTCATGGACAGCAAAAAAAGGGCTAGGGGCTAGTGATCGGGGGCTCGGGGTTCAGGAATAATAGCAAAAAAACATGCCCACGACAAGCGTGGGCATGGCACCGTATTATGTCTACCCTGACCCCTGATCCCTGATCTCAAGCCCCTCCCCTCTATTTGATATTCATATCGCAGCTTTCGCCGCCGGCGGCGCGGAGATAGGCGTGGCGGACGTAATCGGCCACCATGCGGTCGGCGCTGAACCGCCAGGCCAGGGAGCTGATCGAGTTCATCATCCGCTTGATCCAGTGGCGCGGCAAACCGTCGATATCGCGGTCATAATACAGCGGAATGACCTCCTCGGTGAGCACTTTTGGAGCGACTTCCCGTCGCGTTCGTCGGTGATGCGGTCATCGACGTGCGCCGTCCCTTTGCCGATGGCGAAGCCGTTGGTGCCGTCGCACGCTTCGGCCCACCAGCCGTCGAGAATCGAGAGGTTCAGGGCTCCGTTCAAGACGGCCTTCTGGCCGCTCGTGCCCGAGGCTTCCAGCGGGCGGCGGGGATTGTTCAGCCACACATCCACGCCCTGGATCATGTGCCGGCAGACGTTGATGTCGTAATCCTCGATGAACGCGATCCGGCCGGCGAACCGCGGATCGTGCCGCAGGTTCGCGATCCGCTGAATGATCTGCTTGCCGGGATCGTCGGCCGGGTGGGCCTTGCCGGAAAAGATGATCTGCAGCGGCCGCCGTTGGTCGTTGACCACTTCGGCGAGCCAGTCGGGATCGGTGAGGATCGAGCGCGGCGCGTTTGTAGGTGGCGAAACGCCGCCCGAAACCGATGGTCAGCACGTTGGGATCGAGAATATTGCGCACCGCTTCGACGGCTTCGTCGCTTTCGCCGCGACGACGGCATTGCCGGCTCACGCGGCGGCGGACGAACGCCAAGAGCAGATTCTTCAAGGCGTAATGCGTTTCCCAAAGCTCGCCGGGGTCGATCTCATGGATCGTCTGCCAGACTTCGGGCTCGCCCATTCGCACCATCCAATCGGCGGGGAAATAACGGTCGTAGAGCTGCTGCATCTGCCAAGCCAGCCAGCTTTGGATATGTACGCCGTTGGTGATGTGCCCGATGGGGATTTCCTCTTCCACGCGCCAAGGCCAGAGGTGCGCCCACATCCGCCGTGAAATATGGCCGTGCAGATTGCTGACCGCGTTCGCACGGCGCGAAAGCTTCAGCCCCAACACGGTCATGCAGAATGTTTCGTGGTCGTTTTGCGGCTCGACGCGGCCGATCCCCATCAATTGGTCGAGAGAAATGCCCAAATCGTCCCGCAGCGGTCCCAAGTGCTCTTCGATGAGGTTTTTGTCGAAGCGGTCGTGCCCGGCGGGCACGGGCGTATGCGTGGTGAATACCGTGTGCTGGGCGACGTCGCGGAGCGCGGCGTCGAAACTCTGGCCGTCGTCTTTCATCCGCTCGCGGCAGGCTTCGAGCGTGGCGAACGCGCTGTGGCCTTCGTTCAAATGATAAACGCCGGGCGATATGCCCAGGGCCTTGAGCGCACGGACGCCGCCCACGCCCGCCACCAATTCCTGGCGGATGCGCGTGCGGTTGTCGCCGCCGTAGAGCCGGGAAGTCAACTCGCGATCCTCGGGACTGTTGCCCGGCACGTCGCAGTCCAAAAGATACAAATTCACGCGGCCCACGCGCATCAGCCACACTTTGGCCAGCAGTTTGCCGCTGCGAGTGTCGATCGAGACCGTGATCGGTTTGCGGTCCAATCCCAAAGCCGGCTCCATCGGCAGGTTCTCGACCTTGGTGTCCAGATATTCTTCATGCTGCCAGCCGTTGATGTCCAAATGCTGCTTGAAATAGCCCTGGTCGTAAAACAAACCGATGGCCACCAACGGGACGCCCAAGCCGCTAGCGCTCTTGATGTGATCGCCCGAGAGCACGCCCAGACCGCCGGAATAGACCGGCACCGATTCATGCACGCCGAATTCGAGCGAAAAATAGGCCACCGGTTTCGAACCGAGCACGCCGGCATGTGTGCGGCCCCAATTCGGCGTTTCGCCCACATATTCCTTCAAGCGGCGATATGCCTGATTGATGCGGCTGTAGAGCACCAGTTCCGCCGCCCGCATTTCGAGCCGCTCGGGAGTGAACTCCGAAAGCAGCGCGATCGGATTGTGGTCCAATTGCCGCCAGCGAATGGGATCGAGATCGCGGAATAAATTAATCACCTCGGCATGCCAGCTCCACCACAAATTTCTGGCCAACGAGACGCATTTTTCGTAAAGATTTTCCGCCGAGAGTCCGGCCGGCACGGAGGATTGTGTGCGTTGTATCGGTAACATTTCTACCTGACTCATGAGGAACCGCCGTTTCTTTTATTACTAATTATATGCAGAATGAACTAATGGGAAATCCGTTTGAGGAGTATCACGGCATTGTAATCGCTCATAATTCGGCCGATCATTATATATTTTGTATAAAAAGGATGCGATCCCGGCTGCGATAGGCCAATAAAATCGGATATCAAGCCTAAGATGTTGAGCAGCTATGATTCATGGTAAAGTGGGCAATACGCATTGCCATTTTCGTTCCCAGGAACTATCATTCTTGTCTTTTGCAGGTTACAGAATTTAGCGGTACATTTACCCCATTTTGACAAAAGTAGATTCCCTTTTTCAGGCTCTACCAGGGAATGTACTTTTCCGCATGCCCGTATCGAAAACATTGAACAATTATTGGATTTCAATTTGCCAATTTGCCAATTAATAGTTTCTAATCGTTTCGAGACCGAGACTCTCCATTATTATTCCGTTCCCAGACAGAGCCGGCTGAAAAGAAAATATTACTGTCCAGACGCCTTGTTTCCTACCTAATACCCCACTAGAAGAGGATTTCATGACCCACGATCAAGTTCAAGTGCATTGGCACGAACATGCTGTTTCGCGCGAAGAGCGGGAAAAACTCAACGGTCACTCCGGTTGCGTGTTGTGGTTCACCGGACTTAGCGCATGCGGCAAAAGCACCGTGGCCAATCTTGTCGATCATCAACTCCACTCGCGCGGCATTCACAGTTTCGTGCTCGATGGCGACAACATCCGCCACGGTCTGAACGCCGGGCCGGGCATGTTGAAAGACCGGCACGGCGAAGAGTTTGCCAAGCGTTTCGGTTTGGGTTTTTCCGCCCAGGACCGCGAGGAAAACATCCGCCGCATCGGCGCGGTGGCGAAACTCTTTTGCGATTCCGGCATCATTGCCAGCACTGCTTTCATCAGCCCCTATCGGGTGGATCGGGATCGCGTCCGGGCTGCGCTTCCCTCGGGAGATTTTATTGAAATCTTCGTCGATGCGCCAATTGAAGTCTGCGAAACTCGGGATCCCAAAGGCCTGTATAAAAAGGCCCGAGCAGGCGAGCTTAAAGGCTTTACCGGCATCGATGACCCTTATGAAGCGCCGCTCAAGCCCGAGTTGGTCTTGGATG
This sequence comes from Pirellulales bacterium, assembly GCA_963713065.1. Classification (GTDB taxonomy): domain Bacteria; phylum Planctomycetota; class Planctomycetia; order Pirellulales; family Thermoguttaceae; genus JADLEL01. Next base: position 261,091 of record CAVQKP010000008.1, read on the forward strand.
CCGGCACAAAATCAGCCGCAGTGCTGGCCGAGGAAGTCATTGCCTATCTCCGCTCGGCGGGCAAAATTTCCTAGATTACCGCGAAGCTCCGGGATCAACGAATTGACCGGCTGCTCGCTTTCCGTCACGAGGGGAAACTAGTCCTGACACAAAAAATGCCTTTTTTCGCAATTGGGATTGACATGACTTGGGATCGGATTTAAAGTGGCGGGTAGCTTGGATTACTCTCCATTCATTCCGCAAATAGCGGTTTCCCGGTTGATTTTAACCGTTGGAAAAGAGTGGATAGTGCAGCGTTCACCCCGAGATTGCCTCTTGAGGTTTCGGCCGGCGTGCTATGTTGACGACTCTTTTTGCAGAATTCACCGGCCCGGGGCGTGAGCGCCGCGGGGATCCTGGAAGGAGCGTGGCGCGAGATGGCTATTTCCTCTCCCAACGATGTTCAACCGCGCGCTCAAGCGGCGTTGGCGAATAGCCCTTTCTACGAGCTTCACGACTTGCACGTCGAAAACCGCGATGGCTCCTTGACGATATCCGGCACCGTCACGAGTTTCTACCACAAACAATTGGCGCAAGAGGTGGTGCGCTCCGTCTGCAAAGATATTTCCGTCATCAATTCGATCCACGTCGTTTCTGAAGAAGTTCGCGAGAACGTTATGGACTAGGGGCTGAGAGTTGGAGTTTTTGGGCGATAAAACGAGGCGTTTATCATTTCCTCATTTCCATCGCATCATCATCTCCGGCCTGCAACTCTAGTCTCTAACGGGGAACACGGTCGTTCCTCAACTTTCCGCTGTCGTTAACGGAGGAATGGATTCTCGTGCGGCAGTCGAGGAGACAGCCATGGAAGATCCGTCTTTGGAAGTGGCCGCGCGGAAGTCGTGGAGCTATCTACCCGAAACAGAGGATGATGCCGCGGAACTCGCCGCACTGATCGAAACGGCGATCGAGCAGGAAACCGGGCGCGGCGTCCGTGGACTTTCGGTCACCGTCGAGGGAGAAGGCGTCGTGTTGGCCGGCCGTTGCGAGTCGTTTTATCACAAGCAACTCGCGCAACATGCCGCGATGTCCTTCTCCGGCAGTCGGCAACTCGTCAATTCCATCGAAGTTCGCTGACTCGGCCGTTTGCCACGGTCGCAAATTGCCGTGAAAACAAAATCGTTTTCCGCATCAGCAGGGATCTCCGCGCCCGATGCGGCGGCCTTAGTTTTGGAGCAAATCCCATGCCACTGACTCGGGACTGTACTGAATTTTGTGTCCGTTGGCGGTACTAAGGGGGCAGTCTCATTTTTTTGGCCTCGTGCCACAAAAATCGGGACAGCCCCTGACTCGGACTATTCTTGAATACCCCCATAGAATATCATGCTGATATGATCAAAATGCTGGTCTTTTAATGATCTATTTGCTAGAATGACGAAGTAATGTGAGGGGAATTTCGAGACGTGGATCTAATCGAACAGGGGATTCATATCGAAGTTTTTTCTGCAAATATTCCCAAAGGGCATTCTTCCTGCAAAGGAGAAGGGGTATGAGATCGTTCTTTTCCGCGGTTCTCAACGATGTGTTTTTCTCCGTGATTCTTGTGTTGGCGGCGGCATGTCCAAGCCGAGGAGCGATGCCGCAAACAGAAACCAATCGCGACACGACCACCGCCAATCTCGTGCATGCGGCCTTGTCGTGCGAGTTGGCCGGCCGCAACGACCAGCGCGAGACCTTGCTGATCGAAGCGGTCAAGCAATCGCCCGACGACCCTATGGTTCATTGGCTCCTGGGTGAAGTGCAGGGCGAAGACAAAGGCGAATGGCTCACGGTCTCGCAAGTGGAACTCGCCGCCCGGAAAGATCGCCGCCTGGCCGAATATCGCCGGCGCCGCGACGCGGCCGGTCCCGCGCTTTCCGGGCAGATCGCGCTCGCCCAGTGGTGCCGCAAGAACAAGCTCGCCGACGAGGAGCGGGTGCATTGGCTTCTCGTGCTGCAAATGCAGCCGAATTATCCCGAGGCCGTCAGGCGGCTCGATCAGCAAAGGCGTCTCCTGGCGAAACTCGCCAACGAGCAAATCGCGCAATCGAAGGCGCAGCCGCAGAAGACCGGCGCGCCGCCCGAAGGATGGCGGTCGTTCGTGGCCAAGTGGCGGCAGGCGTTCGACCGCGGCGAGACTGCCCCGCCTCCCGAGTTCCGCGAAAAGTCGCGAATATTTCCGATCCGGGAGCGATGGCCGGCTTGCAGCAGGCGATTGGACAAGAGGCCGGCGGCAAAAAGTCGAAGCTGCATCCCCTGACCCTCGCCTTGGCCCAGACGCTGCTCGACAATCCACATCCCGCCGCCGCTCGATGTCTCACGCAACTGGCGGCCCTTACCGAGTGGGACGACGTCCGCGATGCAGCCGTCGCCGGCCTGAAGCGCCGTCCGCTCGACCATTACGTCCCGCTGCTCTTGGCCGCGTTGCAAACTCCCCTCGAGGCCGACGTTCGGTTTGACACCGATGCCAACGGGAATTTGATATCCAAAGTGCAGCTATTTCGCGAGGGAGATTTGACGGACTACTCTTTTATGAATCTGCAAACGCCTCAGCCATCGCAGTTCGTTCCTGCGAACTACGGCAATCCCGCGAGGGAATCGGTGAATTCCAATTTTTACGGCGACGGGCGGGATATGCCCGGGAATTTCGCCGCTTGGGAGAAGACGGAGACGCCGGTCCAACTTGCGACGCAAAAAGCCTACCCCAGTCTGGTGACGAACTGGCAGGCGGACGAAAAGGCGCGTTATGCATCTTATCAAAAACTGCATGAAGCGCGAAAAACGTATCCGCTGGTTGACGGCATGAGAATGGAAGCCCAACGGCAGATGAACGCCAGAATTTCTCGAACCAAAGCGCAAATAAAAGCGGACGCCATCCATAATGCAATCGAGAATCGCAATCGGGCGATCGAGGAGAGCAACGCCCGAATCGTGGGCATCCTCAACAAAACCACGGGTTTGGATTTAGGCGAAGCGCCCTTGGCGTGGTGGAAATGGTGGTGGAATCAATACAACGAATCCGATGCGATCGTTGACGCCGATGATCGTTCGTCCGGCGACGATCCCTATCCTTCCCCTTATGAACCTCAGCCTTACAAACCCGTCTTTTCGTCTTATGTCGTCCAATATTATCCAGGGTTCAGTCCGGCTCCCACCAGCTTGCCATCCGGTTCTTTTAAAGCCAGTTCGCCGCCGACAACGTTCGCCGTGCGAAGCTGTTTTGCTCCCGGCACCTCGGTTTGGACGCAGATGGGCCGGCTGGCCATCGAAAAAATCAAGATCGGCGACCGCGTGCTGGCGCAGGACGTGAACACCGGCGAGTTGGCCTATAAGCCGGTCCTCGCGGTAACCGTCCGTCCGCCGCACGAACGGATAAAAATCGGCTTCGGCGCGGAATCCGTCATTGCCACTCCCGGCCATCCGTTTTGGGTAAACGGCAAGAACTGGCAGATGACCAAGCAACTGAAAGTCGGCCAGATCCTGCATACGGTTTCCGGCGGAACGCCGATCGAGAGCATCGAGAAGCTTGAAACCGACCCCTCCTACGCCGGCTATTCCTACAACCTGATCGTCGCCGATTTCGACACTTACTTCGTCGGTGAAAAAGGGATCATGGTTCACGACAACCTGCCTCGCCAGCCGACCTCGGCCCTCATCCCCGGACTGCCGGCGGAAGCATCCCCGGCAGTGGTTCGCAATCCTTGATACCGGCGAGGGCCTCCATACAGCCGCTTTTTTATACGCGAAACACGAACATCAGCAGAACCGGTCGAATGTCCGCTGAAATCCGACCGGTCCTTTTCTTTTAAACCTCAATTCGGCAGAGTGGTGGGGAGCGTAATGCTCATCCCCGTGCTCAGCCAGGGAATGCACTTGCGCCGGAGGCTCCTCCTCTCTAAAGGCAAGTCTAACGCCGAAGGTCGATAATTCTCCCGATTTGGCACGGTTGGCGTGGTGAGCGAAGAAAGGTAGAATATAGCCTTTTATGTTTAGCATACCGAATCGGCTCGAGCCGGCGACGAATCATTTTCCTATTTTACCTCCTTGAGAAATTCTTCCGCAATGTCCGAAATTCCGCGATACCTGGTTCCTTTTCATCCCAAGCGCGTGCCGCACTTTTTCACCGACGTGCTCATAATCGGCGGCGGGCTGGCCGGCTTGCGGGCGGCGCTGGCGGTGCCGCCGGAGTTGTCGGTGGTCATTATTACGAAAAGCGGCGTGCTGCAATCGAACAGCCACTTCGCCCAGGGCGGCATCGCCGGTGTTTTAGGCAAAGAGGACCGCTTCGAGAATCACATCGAGGACACGCTTGTCGCGGGCGGCACGCTTTGCGATCGTGCAGTCGTCGAGCAAGTTGTTGGCGAAGCCCCGCGGCGAATCGGCGAGTTGATCGACTACGGCGTCCATTTCGACCGCGCCGCCGAGCGGCTCGCCCTGGGGCGCGAAGGCGGACACTCGCACGACCGCATCGCCCACGCGATGGGCGACGCCACCGGCAAGGAGATCATCCGCGCCGTCGTCGGCGCGCGTGGAGAAACTGCCGAATGTCGAAATCTGGGAAAACACGTTCACGCTCGATCTCTTGACCTGTGATTCCGCCTGCCGCGGCGCACTGGTGTGGAACGGCCGTCACGGCAAGACCATGGTCTGGGCGAAGCAGACGATCTTGGCCACGGGCGGGGCAGGCCAGCTCTATCGCGAAACGACCAATCCCGAGGTCGCCACCGGCGACGGCATGGCGCTGGCCTACCGCGCCGGGGCGGAGCTTCGCGATCTGGAGTTCGTGCAATTTCATCCCACGGTGCTGTATATCGCAGGCGGCAGCCGGCATTTGATCAGCGAAGCCACACGCGGCGAAGGGGCCTGGCTCATCGACCGTTATGGCCACCGCTTCATGACCGACTACGATCCCCGCGGCGAGCTTGCCCCGCGCGACGTGGTCAGCCTGGCAATCGTCAGTCAGATAGAGAAAACCAGGCACACGAACGTCTATTTGGACATGACGCACATCGATCCCGCCCGTGTGATGAAACGCTTTCCGGGAATCGCGGCGGTGTGCGCGGAGTTTGGGCTCGATATCACGAAGGACCGCATTCCCGTCCGGCCGGGCGCACATTACATGATGGGCGGAGTGACCGTCGATCGCGAAGGCCGCTCCACGGTTCCGGGCCTCTGGGCGGCGGGCGAAGTCACCTCCACCGGCCTGCATGGCGCGAACCGGCTGGCGTCGAACAGCCTGCTGGAGGCCCTGGTCTATGGCGCGCACGCGGGCGAAGGGGCCTCGCGAGCGGCCGAAGAAATTCACGATTCGTTCCGCGCCCCGGAGATTGAAAATCCGCGCGTGGTGATCGCGTCGGAACCGCTTAATATGGCCGATATCCGCAATTCGCTGAAAAGCTTGATGTGGCGCGACGTCGGCGTCCGCCGCCAGGCCGAAGACCTCACCGACGCCCGGGAGAGCATCGCCCACTGGTCCAGGTATGTGTTGGTGCGGCAATTCGCCGATCCATCGGGCTGGGAATTGCAGAACATGCTCTGCATCGCCCGGCTGATGATCGACGCGGCCATCGATGCGCACCGAAAGCCGCGGCGCCCATATCCGCACCGATTTCCCCGCCCTCGATGAAGAACACTGGCGGCGGCATATTATTTTTTGTCGCGGGTAGGACAGGTTGCCAACCTGTCATGTACTTGAGGATGATCTGAAACATGATGCCTGATCCTTACACCATCATCATCGGCCTGGAAGTTCACGTGCAACTGCTCACCGAGAGCAAGATGTTCTGCGGATGCTCGACGAAGTTCGGCGAACCGCCGAATACGCAGACGTGCCCGGTGTGCATCGGGCTGCCCGGCGCACTGCCGGTGATGAACCGCAAGGCATTTGTGTTGTCAGTCAAGACAGCCGTCGCGCTAAACTGCGAAATACCGCGATTCACCAAGTGGGACCGCAAGCAATACTATTATCCCGACCTGCCCAAGGGTTATCAGATCAGCCAGTACGATCTGCCGCTGAGCAAGAACGGCTGGCTGATGATTTCCGATCCCAAGGGAAAGATCGAATCGAAGAAAATCGGCATCATTCGCGCCCATCTGGAAGAAGACGCCGGCAAGAGCATGCACGACGAGGTGGCGGGCAAGGCCGACAGCCGCATTGATCTGAACCGCGCCGGCACGCCGCTTCTGGAAATCGTCAGCGAGCCGGACCTCCGTTCGCCGGCCGAGGCGAAAGCGTATCTGACCGAACTCAAGCTGCTGTTGAACTATCTTGGCGTTTCCGACTGCAACATGCAGGAAGGCAGTCTGCGGGTCGATGCGAACATCAACCTGCACATCGACACCCCGGAGGGCAAGATCGCCACGCCGATCGTCGAAGTGAAGAACATGAACAGCTTCCGCGCCGTCGAGCGGGCGCTCGCTTACGAGGCCGAACGGCAGTACGAGGTCTGGAAAAAGACGGGGAAAAAACTCGGCGAAGTGCCGAAAACCACCCGCGGCTGGGACGAAACCGCGCAGATCACGCGCGAACAGCGTTCAAAGGAGGAATCGAGCGACTACCGCTACTTCCCCGACCCCGACCTCGTGCCGGTTATCACGACCGAGGCTGAGATCGAGGCGATCCGCGCCGGCCTGGGCGAACTGCCCGCCGCGATCCGCAGCCGGCTGGAAACCACATACGGCATCACGCCCTACGACAGCGACGTGATCGTCAATCAAGGCCGGGCGGCGGTCGATTATTACTCCGAACTGGCGGAACTCGTCCACGACGGTAAAACCGCCGGCAATTGGCTCCAGCAGGACGTCCTCCGCACGTTGAACGAGCGGCAGATCGGCATCGAGCAGTTCCCCGTCACCGCGAAAGGCTTGGCCGAACTTCTCGTCGAAGTGAAGGCCGGCAAGCTCGAAACCAGCCGCGCCCGCGAGGTCTTCCAGGTCATGCTCGATGCTGGAAAAACCGCCGCCGAAGCAATAAAATTCCTTGGCATCGAGCAAGTCGATGACACGGCCCTCATCGCCCTGTGCCGCGAACTGCTGGCCGCCAATCCGAAAATCGTCGCCGAAGCCAAAGCCGGACAACCCAAAGGCATCGGACAGCTCATCGGCCAGGCGAAGAAGAAGAATCCGAACGTGAACCCAAACCGGGTGAAGGAGATTTGCCTTCAATTGATCGAGGAGGAAAAATCATGAGCATCTCCAGCGAGAAAAGAAAGATCTGCAGAACATCGTTGCAAAAATGTCGCTCCCGGAAAGAGCGGAACTCATCGAAGAGTTGGCACACTCGCTTCGCGGACAACGAGAATATCCCACTTTGGAAGAGCAGAGAGAAAACATAAGAAAATTGATGGAAAAATTGGAGGCAATGCCTGTTGGCAACCCAGATGATGGTTTTTCCAGCGAAGATCACGATAAAGTCATTTACGGGGGATAGCTATGATCTTTGTGGACACGAGTGCATGGTTTGCCGCTTTTGTATCCAACGACCGTAATCACCAAAAGGCAAAAGGATGGCTCGGTCGGTACGATGCTAAATTAGTTACTACGGATTATATTTTCGACGAACTTCTCACTTTGATGAAACAACGGGGTGAATACGATAAAGCTCTTGAGATTGGAGAATCGTTTCTTTACGGCGATTATGCCGATTTGATGTTGGTTTCCTTGGAAGACATCGAAAGTGCCTGGAATGTTTTTAAGCGGTATCGCGATAAAGGCTGGAGTTTTACCGATTGCACGAGCTATGTCGTGATGAAAAAGCTGAATGTCACAAAAGCCTTCGCGTTTGACGTACACTTTTCTCAATTTGGATTCGTCGAGATCGTGCCATAATGTGCGGCCTATCGAAATTTTTGGGGATAATATAATGCAACAGAAATTGGAAAACTTCAATCGCTCACTACCGGCTCGAGAGGAATACATCATCTCATTGGGATGGTTTGGGAAGAAGCACGCTTAATCGCAGATTCCTTTAGTGAATTTCTTAGATACGTATTTCAAAGCTAAATTCATATTCATTGCAATTTTTGTTCTATTCATCCTTCATCCTTCCTTCATGCCCATCATCACCCTCACCACCGATTTCGGCAGCGGCAGCACGTATCAAGCGGCGATGAAGGGGGTGATTCTGTCGATCAATCCGGCGGCGACGATTATCGATATCACGCACGACGTGCCGCATCAGGACGTGAAGCGCGGGGCGATCGTGCTGGACGACGTTAGCGGACGTTTTCCGCCCGACACGATCCACGTGGCCGTGATCGATCCCGGCGTGGGGACCGATCGGGCGATTCTCTACGCGAAAATCGGCGTTCAGCAATACATTGCGCCGGACAACGGTCTGCTGAGCCGCTTGTCCGCCCGCACCAAGCCTGCAAAACTCCTTCGCCTTGCCGATCCCAAATATTGGCTGCCGCAGGTATCGAGCACTTTCCACGGGCGCAACATCATGGCGCCCGCGGCGGCGCATCTGAGCTTGGGACTGAATCCCGATCTGCTCGGCCCGCCCATACAATATCCCGCCGTGCTTTCGTGGCATGAGGCGAAAATCTCGGAAAAGAAGATCGAAGGCGAAGTGCTGGAGATCGACTCATTCGGCAACCTCATCACCAATATCACGGCCGAGATGCTCGTCAATCGCCCGACCGACCATCGGGTGTGCGTGGTCTTCAACATCTATGAAACCTGGGGCATCTACAGCACCTACGGCAACCAACTCTCCGGCACGCTCTGCGCCGTAATCGGCTCGAACGGCTGCCTGGAACTTGCGATCGTCGGCGACAATGCCGCCCGGCGGCTCGGCATCGAAGTCGGCACGCCGGTCATTCTGGCGTGGGAGTGATGCGACAATTCGCGCGGGCCGCTGAATTTCCGCAGCATCTCAAAGAACGCCGCCATCCGGGATCGAATCGTTCGAGGCGCGCGTGAAGAGCGAAACGAACACGTCGATGTTCAGTGAATCGGCATGGAATCGGACGGCACCGTCGCCGTAGAGAAAATTGCACCCGCCGCTGTGAAAGCTGTAGATTTCATTGTTGTTGTGGCAATTGAACAGTTGGGTGCCTTCGCCGCAGGAATCTTCGATCACCCAATAGTTTTGATAACATGCCCAGCGCGAGCCGCTCACCACGTTGTCGCCGCGGGAGTGGCCCGGGCCGATGAATTCCAGCGGCCGCCCGCCGTCCTCGAACCACATCATGGTGTGCGAAAGTCCGTCCCGGACGTGTTTCGTTTGCACGCGGTTCGGAGCGCCGGATAGGTCGCCGTGCGAACTTGGAAGAATCCGAGATACTCCTGGTCGATACGTTTTGTAATCCGTCCTGCGGCGACCAATTGCTTGGCAAGTTGGGGATCGATATGCAGGCACGGCCCATAATCGGTGATCGCCCGGCCCGTCGCCGTATTTTTCCGGGGCACGGCGGGTGCGCTGGGGCAGCAGAAGATCGCCACATCCGTTTCCGAAACCGGCAGGTTTTCCGTTGAATTCCAATCCTTGTCGAAACGATAGTCGCGGGCGATCTGTTTCGATTCGATGTATGGCATGATGAACGGGTATAAACTGTGCCGCGCGGGCTTGTCGGTCCCGCTGGGGCGGTCGATATAAGGCGGCGGAAACTCCTTGCGGACGTTTTCGTAATGCAAAATGCCCAGCCCGATCTGCCGCAGATTGCTCGTGCAAGTCATTCGCCGCGCGGCTTCACGCGCCGCCTGGATCGCCGGCAGGAGAATCGCGATTAAAATGCCGATGATTGCAATCACCACCAGCAATTCCACCAACGTAAAACCGCGGCGGGATAGCAATTTTTCGAAGTTCCTCAGCATTTTGCTCCTAGAGACATGGAAGAAGCAGATTAGAGAAGCATATAATGCCGGCGGGAACTTCCCGCTTTCAAATAGTGCCCCTCACGAGACTTCTTTATTCCAAGTTTCTTCTACAGCTCCAAAGGATGGTCCAGGAGCTTTCTTAATAATTACTAATCTGAAAATGTATCAATAAACTCTCTCCCTCTCTCTGATATTGCAAATTAAGGCCGCTTCCGTTAAAAAACGCTCCTCGTCAAAACGGGATTTAATTTCTTGTCCAATATTTATCCCATCCTATTCAATATGCCCAATTTGATTGATTCAGGGCAGAAAATGGTGTTTCCGACCGACAAAAGCAATTTTTGTCGCTGCCGGCAATGTCCGTGCAGATTTTTGTCCCCTGGCATCTGGATGGGAATACTGCTCGCGGCACTTTCGGGATGTGCCGTGATCCAAAGAAAACAAGCCGCCAAGCAGCGGATGGACCACCGGGCCAGGGAACTTCCTCTGCGTCACAAGCGGGGATGTTTCCCGTGTTGAAGCCGAATCCCGATCTCTATAAATCCTTCAAACCCTCGAATGATCGAGACTGGTCACCCGACCAGGCGGTGTTGGCGGAAGCGAAGATCGTGGGCAACACGGCAAAAATTCACAACATCCGCAACTGTCGCTACCGGACGATCGACGATTACGATCTGGCCTATTACGACAAGATCTTCGACCTGAACAAATTGAAGACGGTCGATTTCATCGTGGTGCCCTTCAACGACATTCCGGGCATCGCCCATACGATGATCAGTTTCGGCTTCGAGGGCAATGATTATCTGGTCACGTCGGTGGAAATCCGCAAGGAAAAAGGCGAGAGTTACAATCCCATAAAAGGTTTTCTGCGGCAGTACGAACTGATTTACGTGTTGGGCGACGAACGCGACTTGATTCCGAAATATGCCAATCATTACCGTTGCGAGGTCTATGTCTATCGCAGCACGGCCACGCCCGAACAAGCTCGGGAATTGTTCGTGGATGTCATGCAGCGGGTTGATAAACTGCACGACCAGCCGGAATTCTACGACACGCTGACGAACAATTGCACGACGAACATCCGCCGCCACATCAACCATCTCAAGCCGGATCGCGTGCCCTACGATTACCGCGTGCTCCTGCCCGGTTACTCCGATGAATTGGCTTATGACCTGGGGCTGATCGTCCCGCATGGGAGTTTCGCAGAAACCAAGCAGTACGCCAAGGTAAACTATCAAGCCTATCTCTTTCGCGAAGATCCGCAGTTCTCACAAAAAATCCGGCGATAAGCGTCACCTCAATCGTTGGATAGCCTTTTTCTTTCCCAGAGAAGTAGCTATTGGGAATTATTATCACTAGTAATCTCCCAATAATAGTGTATAATTGGTTGGTCAAATGAGGGGCAAAGCGGTAATTTCTCCCAACAAAAGGCGGGGGAGCACGATGCTCGACATTCCATCCATGACGACCCCTCCCTCAAATAACAATGGAAATTCACGGCATTTATTGCTCCGCCGCCGGGGACTAATTATTGCCGTGAGTCTCGCCGGGATATGCATTTCTTTATATCTCGGCTGGGTGTTTCACAAGCGCGAACACCAGCTCATCAAGATGCAATTCGACTCCGATGCCGATGATCGCGCAAGTCCTGAAATCGGCCTTGATAGACCGGTTCGCCACTCTAAAATTCGTGTCGTCGTTTTATGCCGGCTCCGAGGTAGTCGAGCGGCATGAATTCAAATCCTTCATGCAACCGATTTTAAAGGAAAAGGCGGATATCGAATTTCTGGCTTGGCTGCCTCGAGTTTCGCATCGACTCCGGACCGATTTCGAAAAACTGATGCAACAGGACGGCTTTGCGGACTGCCGAATCAGCGACTTTAGTGGCGATGGCAAAGTGCGCCCCGCGGGCGATCGCAGCGAATATTACCCTTTTATGTTCGTCGAGCCGCAGGCAGAATGCCGATATTTGTTCGGCTTCGATCTGAGCGCCGACGAGCCTGCCCGGGCCGCGATCGAGCGCGTCATGGCCACGCATCGACCGACTATGGCGCAATGCAACCTGCCGGGCCCGAACGGCACCTCCCGCAAAACGCTTTGTCTTTTCGAGCACGCACAATCGGCGCCGTCCGCCGGTCAAGAGCCCGGCATTTCCCGCCGGTTCAATACCGGCGTGGTGGTCAGTTCGATTCGGCTCTACGATCTGCTGAAAGAAAAAATCGAGCTGTTGCCGGTCGCCGGCGTGAATATATACCTTTACGAGAAAACCCCCTCGGGAAATACTCTTTTGTTGCTCGCGCGTGCTTCGCGCATTGAAGGGCGTCCTCTGCCGCAACTCGATCATCCGCCCGAAATTTCGCAGGACTTGGATTACGTTACCCACTTGCCTATCGCGGATCGCTCCTGGATCGTTTATTGCACGCCTGTCGAATCGTATGCTCATGCTAACCGAAGTTGGGAAGCCTTGGGGGTGGTTTTCCTCGGTCTTCTTGCCACGGCGATCCTGGTAAGCTATTTGTATCTTCTCACCGGACGCACCGAACGAGTGGAGGCGCTCGTCAAACAACGCACCGAAGCTTTGCTCATCAGCGAGCAGCGGTTCCGCCGTTTGATCGACGGCGCCGGCGACGCCTTTTTCCTGCACGATTCCCGAGGACGGATTCTCGACCTCAATCTCCACGCTTGCGAATGCTTGGGATATAGTCAGGGGGAATTGACGAAGATGAACGTCAGGGATATTGACGTTCAACTCGATAAAGTATCGGATGAAAAGCTTCCCTGGAACCTTCCCGAAGCCGCATTTCCGATGACTTTCGAGGGGCTTCACCGCCGAAAGAACGGCGAAACGTTTCCCGTCGAAATCCGCCTCGCGTTCCAGGATCGCGCCGGCCGGCGATTGTTCTTGGCTTTGGCGCGCGATATCACGGAACGCAAGCAAGCTGAAACCGCCTTGCAGGCGGAGCAGCGTTTGTTGCGGCAACTCCTCGAAATGTTGGAGAATGACAGAAAACTGGTGGCTTACGAGATTCACGACGGCTTGGCGCAGCAATTGTCCGGCCTGATGCTGCAACTGCAAGTCATGCAAGCCAAGCGGGAAGGGGAAAGCCCCGCCGCTTTGGAAATGCTTCCGAAAGCCATCGACATGGCGGGACAATGCGTTCAGGAAGCCCGGCGATTGATCGGCGGATTGCGGCCGCCGATTCTCGACGAATCGGGCGTGGTCGCCGCCCTCGAATATCTGATCGGCGAAAAGCGGCAGACCGAACCGGTGAATATCGAATTCAACCACGAGGTAAACTTCCGCCATCTGGCCGGTCCGCTGGAATCCGCGATATTCCGCATCGCCCAGGAATGCCTGACCAACGCTTGCCGCTACAGCCAAAGCAAAAAAATCGAGATCGATCTGAAGCAATTGAATGGAATTCTGCAACTCAGAATCCGAGATTGGGGCGTGGGCTTCGATCCGCAGCAAATCAACGGCCAGCATTTCGGCCTCCGCGGCATCCGCGAACGCGCCCGGCTTCTCGGCGGGAAGGCCGAAATCGTATCCGCTCGCAACGAGGGAACCACGGTCACCGTTCAACTGCCGCTGGTGGTGCAATCGAGCGAAGAAAATAGCCGGGGGGAGCAAAAGGCTTAACCGCTTATCGCCAGTGTTCATACGCTGCAATTGCCATTTTCCCCAGCGAATGGCCGGCCGCCGCCAAACGCGCCACGGCGTACGGTTCGGGCCGCCATGCGGCATGGGAATCCGTCAGCGGTCCGAGAAAATCCAACGCTTTCCGGCCGCGCTCGTGATGGAATCGCTCGAGCAGGAAATACCGCAGCAATTGGCCGGGCGAATACTCTGCGTAAGCAGGATCGTAGCCGATCTTCGCCGAGTGAAAAACGTTTTTGGCGGTCTGCCCGTAAGCGAAGGCGATCGGCCGGCCGGCGGATTCGAGAAACGCCAATTCGAGTTGTTTTGCACGAGCGAGCAGCTCCGCTTGCCGCACGAAAAAGCTTTCCATCCCGGGCGTTTTCAAGACCGAAGTGCCTGCTTCGCCTTTCCAGCCGAGATTCTCGATTTCCAAACCGCGGCGCATCCACCGAGCCGCTTCGCCGGGAGCGAAGTCGGCGAGCAAACGCAATCGGAGTTCGCCGAACTGTGATATTTGCCTTAGGCAGCGGGCCATATTTTGGCGATGTTTTCGCGACCAGGACGACTGATACGCCCGCCAGTCCCCGCCGATCTCCACCCGGCCCACTTGCCAGCGCGGACGGATGACCGTTTTCAACCGCCGCCGTTCGAATTCATCGAGAAAGGCTTTCCAGCGGTTCGATTCCGGCAGAATTTCATCCAACCAAAGCAGCGAAATCGGCGAATCGGCAAGCGCCGAGGAAAGCAGCTCGAGCGGTCGCGATTCGCCGGCGCCAGCCGAGTTTCCATCCTGCCCAAGCGTGCGTGGAGCATGACAGCCAAACTCGGTGCCATCTTCCAGCAGCAAATCTCCGCTCGAAGACCATTCGTTGCAAGGAAAAGATCCGCCGCGGAAGACGCGGGCGATTTTGCGCCGCAGCAGCGGCAATGCCGCCATAAAACACCCGTTTTCTTCCACCGCGAAGGCCATGAATTTCGCTCGCGGAGCAAAATGTTCGACCCATTGGGCGATATGCTCCGCTTGAAGCGTGGGAAACGTGGCGGCGCTCCGCCGCCAGAGATCATTCCACGCCGCCGCATGAGCGCGGAGTTCTTCGAGGTTTCGCAGAGGAACGATTCGCGGATTAGCCATGTTGGATTATTCGCTCGACCTCACGCCGCGGCGCGGAAAGGAACTGCAACGTTTCAGTTTTTCGAAATAATCGGCCCCACGCTCCAGGATTTTCTCCTTGTCCTCGCGGGTGAAAATAATTTCGCTTCGCAAGGCGATAAACGAGATCGCCGCCAATATGCCTATCGCAACCCAAGGTCCCAGGCACAAGGACGCCGGGGCCGCGAGCAGAATCCATGCCCCGCGATGCGTCTGAAATCCGAGCAGCCGGGCGAAGAGCAGAATCAGCATGAGCATCGCCAGATTAGCGGCAATCGCCGCCAAAACGGCGCTCGTCAATCCAAGAACCGGCAGAAGCAGCAGATTGATGGTCGCATTGAACGCCAAACCTGCAACCAAGGCATAGCTCGCCAAAGAAGCGCGCTCCGCGCACCAGAGATACTGCTGGACAATCGCCGCCGCGCCGAACCAGACCGCCGCCGCAAGCATCCCCGGCAAAGCGGCCGAGCCGCCGGAAAATTTCCCCCGAAACGCCACCTCGAACAATAACGGAGCAATCGCCAGCACGGCCGTCGCGGCGGCAAACAGCCCCAGTACTGCCAGCTTCAAAAACAGATTCAGGCGGAACGATACCCGTTCGCGCCGGCCGGATTCCCAATCGCAGCTCAAGTGCGGCAAGAGGATCACCGAGATCATCGTTGCCAGCGAGGCCAAAAGCAGCGGCACGACCCGGGCGCTATAGTATTGACCGACCATCGCCAGGCGCCCTGCGTCGCTCCCCGGCGCAAAATGGAGAATCAAATAGCGGTCCGTGTAGCCGTATAAATTCGAGAGCACGTTGATAAGTAATATCCAAGCGGCAAAGGGGAGCAGCTTGCGCCAGATTCCGCTGGTATCATTCTCCCCTTGCCCATTGGGAAAAAGGACGGGGGTGAGAGCCGTTCGCTCACTCCGCCATGCTTTTCCATGCCAGAAAATTGCTCCCAGCACGCAAATCAAGCTCGATCCGCCGTAAGCGGCAATCACCGCCATGGCGTCGCAACGCCAGCCAATCAATAGTCCGACTCCCAACACGGCGAACATCACGCCGTTGACGAATTCCATCGCGGAAGCCAATCGCACGGTCCGCAGTGCGGTAAACAGGCTGATCAAATAGTTATAAGCTACAATGACGAGCAAACAGCCCGCCAGCAGCAATACGAGCGATTCATGATTCTGCGCACCGAAAATGAGTGTTGATAAATTCCGTCGAAAGCAGACGATGCCGCACGCGCCGCCCATGGCCAACAGCAGGCAAACGGCCGTCGTCTGCCAAAGAAACGCGCGAAGCTGTCCGCGGCGGCGGTAATATTCGGCATATCGCCCGAACGCGCCGGGAAGCGAAAGCACGACCAGCGGACCGGCGAGCATCATAAACCCAAAAGCCATGTCCCAGAGGCCCAACTGCTCGGCGTCCAGCCAGCGGCAAAAGAGAATCGCCCGCAAAAACCCGATCGACCGCTGCACGAGCATCAGCACGAGCACGATCAGCACGCCGCCGGTCAACGTATCGGCCCGCCACGCGGTAGCATTTTCCCCGGTGGGATCGGCGGCGACGGCGGATGATTCAAGGTTTTCGCAATCGTTCATAATCGAGATGCTTCTCTGAGCCGGGATTATTCACAAACAACGTAGCCGCGGCATCCTGCCGCATAATAGGGAATCGCGGCAAGATGCCGCTGCTACAAACGGTGTTTATTAATAATTCGGGTTAGCGCGGGCCGGCCCCATTTCTGGAATGACTTTATCTTTAAAATGCCTTTAACGGGGGATAAACAAATATCGGTCGTAATCCGCGGGAAGCAAGCGCAGATCAAACGCAAAGGTCAGCAAATTCCAGATAATCCGCAAAACTAGAGTGCTTGTCGGAAAACTACTGTCCGATTTTCATTGGTTTGAATCGGACGATTGCGAAGGCTTGGGATTTCTTTGAATTTGCCAACACGTAAGAGCGAGTCCCGAGACCGATATCATCGCGTAGAAAGCCGCAAAGCGCATCCATTCATGGGGATCCTCGTACGATTCTACCGGAAATATCAATACCGCGATGAACACCGCAACGATGGCAAGGATGCCCAATATCATTATCGATCGTATGAAACCGATCCCCGTTTTGGGTGTGTAGTTGGCCAACGCCGAAAAGAAAAAAACAATTGCACAGTCAAAGCAGGGATGAGCTAACTCTCCCGGCAAATCTTGCCATTCCATGCCGGCAGCATCGACAATCTTCAAGCAGACAATTCCAACGGCGGGAACGCAAATACCAAGCATTCCGAGAGGAACTGCATACGCAAGCCCGCGAAGCAAACTCCATCTTCGGGGCGGCGGAATGGCGGAAATATTGCTCGGCGATTCGTAAGGATTGATTGTCATGCTGGCTGTTTATCCCCTGGTTTCGTCATGCCCACGACAAGCGTGGGCATGGCACCGAATATTCGCTCCTATTTTTCTCCCCTCTGTGCAATCACCTCCTCCGCCAGCTTTCGATAATCTTCCGCGCCGTTCGAGTCGGGGGCGTATTGGAAAATGGATTGGCCGAAACTGGGGGCTTCGGCTAAGCGAATGTTACGGCGGATGCGGGTTTGGAACATTCGGGCATTCGCCCACGATTTCGATTGGCCCTTCGAGTTCTTGAAAAAATCTTCCACGTCCTGGCCAACTTCCAATGCCAGCCGAGTGTTGGCGTCGTACATGCAGAGTATAATGCCGCTCAACTGCAGTTGGCTATTGAGCCGCGAGGCGACCAGATCGATGGTTTCCAAGAGCTTGCTTAAGCCGTGCAGGGCGAGAAAATGCGGCTGCAAGGGGATGAAAACTTCGGTCACGGCGGCCAAGGCGTTGAGCGTCAGCAATCCCAGTGACGGCGGGCAATCGATGAGCAGAAAATCGACCTCCGGCGGCTCGTCGCGGAGCTTGTCGCGAAGGATGATCTCTCTGCCGATCACGCCGACCAACTCGATTTCCGCCGCCGCCAGATCGAGGCTCGAACCGATCACCCAAAGGTTTTCGGCGATCGGCTTGCGGGCTTCACTGAGCTTCGTCTTGCTCGTGAGCACATTGTAGATCGAAGGATCGTCGGGCAGGACGTCCAATCCCAGATGCAGCGAGGCGTGCGCCTGCGGATCGAGGTCGATCAGCCCCACTTTTTGCCCTGCCGCGGCCAAGGCAGCGCTAAGATTTACGGCCGTGGTCGTTTTGCCCACGCCGCCTTTCTGGTTCATGATGGCGATCGATCGCATGAGTGGGGACTGGGGATTGGGGGCTAGGGATTAGTTAACGGGGATAGGGGGTTAGTCATGCCTCATTTCAAGCTTCATCCGAGGACAGGAATTCAAATGCAAAGTTTTTTTCCAATCCCCAATCCCTAATCCCTCTCTTCACGCACTTGCCGAGCGGTGGAAATGGACGTGCCGCCAGCCGTCCTCCTGCCGCTGCCACACGCGGGTTTCCTCGAAGCGGTGGGTGACGTGTTTGCCGGCGTCGTCGAGCGATTGGACCAGCCGCACATAACAAACCACGGCCGCATCGCCAAGAAGCCGCACGTGAGGCGCGCAGAGGGTCGTGTTCCGGGCGGAGGCCGGTTTGCCATACTCGAAATAATAATGGTGGAACTCCATCCCCTCGACCAACTGCCCGCGCGATTCCGGCTCGAAACAACTCAGCGTCGGGTCGCACAGCTTCGAATAGGCATCCCAGTCGCCATCGGCAATGCTTCGCAGCAGTTGTTCGTTGAGGCTGAGAATCAGCTTGATCGTTTCTTGATCCTCGGTGTTTGGATTCGACATCGGAAAGCCCTTTGCGTTACGGTTTCATCAATCCCAAACGGACGAGCTTCGCCCGGCATTCGTCGCGTTCGCGGCAATGGAAGAGGTTCCTCCAAGCAGGGTCGCAGGCGGCGCGGAACGCTTCTTCGCCGGCGGGCAATTTGCCTGCGGCAAGCTTTTCGATGACTTCTTGTTCCAATCGCGAGAGGTCGAAAGCGTACAGGTGATAATCTTCAAAAGCCTCCCAAACGAGCGGAAAGAGCGGGCGGACGATTTCGCGGCCGATCGTCTCGGCATACTGCCGGATCTCGCGTTGTGCGCGGGGGTCCATCCGCAGTTCGAGGAAATGCAGCAAATTGTGCAGGTCGATCTTCCAATAGGCTTCGGTGTAGGTCGAAAGCGGCAAATCCTTGCGGGCTTGCTCGCGCGCGATGCCTTGCTCCAAGCGCGCCTGATACACGGCTCGGGCGTGTTCCTGCAACGCAGATTCTGCTGCCGAAAGCGTTTCGCCGGTTGCCAAGTCCAAAAAACCTTCGCTCCCTTGCCGGTTGCTTGCGGCCTGCAATCGCCAGCGGTCGGGCGGGGTGGCTTGCGAGGCGTCGATGGCGATCGAATACCGCGTGCTGGTCTCGTTGATCGACGCCGTGCGGTGGCGGATCCACTGCCGCCAGCAATCCATCGGCACGCGCACGAGCAGCTTGACCTCGGCCATCTCGAAGGGGGTGGTATGCCGATGCCGCATCAAGTATCGGATCAGCGTGCGGTCATCCGACACGGCCCTCGTGCCCGCCTGATAGCTCACCCGGGCCGCCTGCACCACGGCTTGGTCGTCGCCCATCGCATCGGCGAGGCAGACGAAGCCGTCGTCGAGCACCGGAAATATTTTCCCGCGAAGCGATTCGAGGATGGCGGCGTTGGTGGTCATGTCACGGAGTCAATGAAACTGAAAGATCATTCGTCCTTCTGCGCGACTGACTGCTGCAATTCTTCGAATTTCTCGCGAACATACTCGTTGAGGTTTTCAGCGTAACTCGCATCTAATTTCAGGGCTTTGATCAATTCTTGCACGTCGTCCAAATCCTTGAGCTTTGCCGGACTGGTCATGCCGGAGGCGAGCTTGATGTCGATCAGCACGGGCAGTTTCATCCAGCGGATGCCGTCTTTTTCGTCGCTGGCCTCGATCGGATCGGGATTCACGACCGGTTTGCGGCGGCCGTCGCCGGGGAAATCGCCGGTGACGAGAAACTTGACGGTCACGCCGTTGTTCTTGTCGCGGATGTCCTTGTTTCCATAGCCGCTGGAGGCAAAATCCAGCCCGGTCACCCGCTGATGAATTTCGTTCACGCTTTCCCGCGAGACGAGGAGTTCGAGCACGTCCACGGGGCGATCGAGGCCGTGAAAGACCATCGCCAGATCGCCCGTCACGGCATAGTCGATATTCACTTCCCGCAGCCGCTTGGCCATTTTCAACAGGGTCGCGAAAGCGGGGATTTCATCGAAAATCATGCTGACCTCTTTCATTATTTCAAGGACATCGACGAAGGTTATCCTGTTCGTCGTTGCGATCAACTACTTCAACATCTTCTCCAGCGCCTCTCTCCCCGCCTGGAACGCGTCGGGGAGTTTTTCGGGAAATTTGCCGCCGGCCTGGGCAAGGTCGGGGCGGCCGCCGCCGCTGCCGCCGATGGCGGCCGAGGCGGCGCGAACCCAGGCGACGGCGTCGAGGCCGCGGGCGACCAGGTCCTTCGTGAACGCGGCGACGAGCGTGGCTTTCTTTTCCTCGGGCTTCGCGTTGCCGAACAGTATCGCCTGCGGCGTCGTGGCTTTGCGGCGGAGGAGGTCGATGATCTGTTTCAAATGGTTCGGATCGCCCTGGACTTCCGCGATCAGCACCTTCACGTCGCCGATTTTCACGGCCTGCACGAGCATTTGCTCGACGTTCGCCCCTTCGGATGTTGGGCTCGCGGCGGCTTGTTTCTTCAACTGCCGCACTTCCTTCAAGAGCGCTTCGACGCGATCGACGATCTGCTCGGTGGGTGTTTTGAGGATCGCGGCCACTTTGTTGAGCGTGGTTTGAGCCTTCCGCGCGCTTTCCACCGCGGCAAGTCCGGTCAAGGCGGTGATTCGCCGCGTGCCGGCGGCCACGCTCTCCTCGGCGGCGATTTTAAACAGTCCGACCTGGCCGGTGTTTTCCAAATGCGTGCCGCCACAGAGTTCCTTGCTGATCGCGTTGGCCGCGGGACCGATCGACACCATCCGCACGACGTCCGGATATTTCTCGCCAAAGAGCATCATCGCGCCGGACTTCCGCGCCTCGGCGATGGGCAACGACTGCCAGCCGATCGGCAAGCCCGCGGTGATCTTCTCGTTGACTTCGATCTCGATTTTCATCAAATCTTCCTGGCTCACCGACGAAGGATTGGCGAAATCAAACCGCAGAATGTCGTCATCGACCTTCGAGCCTTGCTGCATGGCGTGCGCGCCCAGAATTTTTCGCAAGGCGGCGTGCAGCAGGTGCGTGGCCGAGTGCGCACGGCGGATGCCTTGCCTCCGCCGGGCATCAACACGCGCCGTGACGACCGCGCCGAGTTCGATCTGCCCTTCGCGGAGATGGCCCGAGTGCAGCGTAAAGCCGCCGTCGATCTTCGCGTCGGTGACTTCGAAACGGAAATGCGCGCCGACGATCTCGCCGACGTCGCCGACCTGCCCGCCCATCTCGCCGTAAAACGGCGTTTTGTCGAGCACCAGCACCACGGGATGCTCGTGATCGACCTCTTCCATTCGATCGCAGAGCTGCTCGCCCGAAATGATGGCCAGTACCTTGGCGTCTTTCACTTCGTTCGTCTCGTAGCCGCGGAATTCGCTCCCTTTCATCACCTTTTTCAGGGCTTCGAGCGGGTCGTGCTTGAACAGCAGCGCCTTTTCTTCCTTGCCCGAAATCTCGCCATGCTCCTCCATTTTCTTCTGATAGCCCGGCCAATCGAAGGCGAAATTCCGCTCGGCGGCGAGCGTCTCGAACAGCTCGGGCGGAAAGCCGAAGGTCTGATACATGTCGAACGCTTCCGCGCCGGGCACCACCCCGCGGCGGTCGGCCTTCATCAGCGTGAAAATTCTTTCGATACGATCGAGGCCGGCGTCGATCGTGTCCAAAAAGCTCGCCTCTTCTTTCTCGATGACGTTCTGAACCTTGGGAATCGTTTCGAGCAGATCGGGATAGGGCACTTTCATCAAGTCGGCCACGGTCGGCACGAGATTGTAGAGAAACGGCGCGCGGATGCCCATCTGCCGGCCGTCGAGCACCGCCCGGCGGAGGAGCCGTTTGATGACGTATTTTTCCTTGTTTGGTCCCGGGATCACGTTTTCGTGAATGGCGAACGAGCAGGCGCGGACGTGGTCGGCGATGCGGCGCAGGCGGCGGCCGTTCTCGCTTTGCGGATCGTACTTCACCGAGCAGACTTCGCCCGCCGCTTCGACCAGCGGGCGGAGAATATCGATATGGTAGTTCGTCTCGACGCCTTGCATGACCGCAGCCGTCCGTTCGAGTCCCATGCCGGTGTCGATGTTCTTGCTCGGCAGCGGGCGGAGGTTGTTGGGCGGGTTGCCCACGCGGTTGAACTGCGTGAACACGAGGTTCCAAATTTCGACCGAGCCGAACGGCGAGTGATAATAGATTTCGCTGCACGGGCCGCACACGCCGTCGGGGCCTTGGCTGGGCGCGTTGGCCGGCCAGAAGTTTTCGTCCTCGCCGAGGCGTTGGATTTTCTCCGGCGGCAGCTTGACGTCCTTCGCCCAGACTTCGGCGGCCTCGTCGTCGTCGAGATAAACGGTGGCGGAGAGTTTTTCGGGATCGAGGCCGAGCCACTTTTTCGCCGTGAGAAACTCCCACGCCCAATTGATGGCGTCGCGCTTGAAATAATCGCCGAAACTGAAATTGCCGAGCATCTCGAAAAACGTGTGGTGGTAGGCCGTTCGGCCGACGTTGTCGATGTCGCCGGTGCGGAGGCATTTCTGGCAGGTCGTCGCCCGGGTGAACTCGAGTTTGCAGCGGCCGAGGAAATGGTCCTTGAACTGGTTCATTCCCGCGGGCGTGAACAACACCGACGGATCCCAGCGGGGAACCAATACGTCGCTCGGCCGCCGAACGCAGCCTTTGGTCTCGAAAAAGGCCAGATATTTTTCACGAATCTCATTCGTATTCATCGCTTGCAGGCCACTATGGGTGGGGAGTGACAATCGTACTAAACCCCCTATCATATCGGGTTGAGGTGAATCTGAAAAGCGGTGGATGGAGGAAAGAATTTTACCCAGAAGAAGGGAATGGGAAGGAACTTTGTAGCAGATTTTTTTCAGCTTGCGTTTGCATCCCGCTCTTGAAAGAATATTGGCAATTTACTTTGCAAAGGCGAGTACGGCGATTAGGAAAAATAGGTTGTTATACATTTCAACGGATATCCGTGACGGCAACGGAAATCCGTTAGCTGAGCGTTCACTTGATATTCGAGATCAGTCATGCTCTTCTGCCATAACTCAGTTGGAGAAAACTACTTCGGATGAATATTTTAAATTTTTCCTTCGCGGCACGATGATTGCTTAATGCAAATCGATGAACAGATGTGAAATCAGGATTAGAGTTGATAATACTCTTGGCATTGATCGGCGCAGCAGTTAAATTTACTAACTTCTTGGCGTCTTTCTTTAGAAGCCCATCATTGGAGAAAAAACATGGCACATGCGATTGCCATTAAAAAGGGATCGTTTTTAGAACAAGTGGTTAATGCCACGCCGAACGGCGAACGACTGTTGCACTGCATGCAATGCGGCAGCTGTGGTGGTTCGTGTCCCAGCGGAGGGGATATGGAATACACGCCGCGGGCAATTTTTGCCATGATTCAGGCCGGCGAGCGCGAAGCGGTGTTGGCGGCGAACACGCAATGGGCTTGTGTTTCCTGTTATTTCTGCACTACTCGCTGCCCGCAGAATATTCCCATTACGGACATCATGTACACGATCAAGCGGATCGCCATCGCCGAAGGCAAGGCGCGGAATACGGATGCTCCCGCCCTGGCAAAAACTTTTACGGACCTGGTCGAGAAGTACGGCCGCAGCTTCGAATTGGGCTTGGCAACACGGTATTATCTGCTGAACCGGCCGCTGGCGATGCTGAAGATGGGGCCGATGGGCGCCCAGATGTTCGCCCGCGGCCGAATGTCGCTTACGCCCGCGAAAATCAAGAATATCGGCCAATTGCAGGCGATTATTGGGAAAGCCCGTGAGCTGAGTGGGAAGAAGTAAATTGCAATAATAACCAAACGACTCAACCTCCTGTAGGAGTTCGCCCCGTGAAATACGCTTATTACCCCGGCTGTTCGCTGGAAGTCAACAGTGCCGCGTACGACGTTTCGGTTCGGGCGGTCGCCGATCTGTTGGGCATCAAGCTCATGGAACTGGACGACTGGAACTGCTGCGGTGCGACCGAATATTTTAGCCAGGACGAATTGACGGCCTGTTCGGTCATCGCCCGGAATCTGGCGCTCGTGGATTCGCAGTACGATCAGCTCGTCGCCCCGTGTGCGGCGTGCTATCTGAATCTGGCGAAGGTCGATCACCTGATGGCCGAGCACGAGGACATGAACCGGCAGGTGAACGAATGCCTGGCGGCGGGCGGGCTGAAGTACAAACCCGGCTCGGTCCGCGTGCGCCACATTTTGGACGTGATCTATAGCGATATCGGCGAAGCGGCCGTGCGCGACAAGGTCGTGAAACCGCTCGCGGGCCTGAAAATCGCGCCATATTACGGCTGCCAAGTGGTGCGGCCGTACAAAGACGTCGATAGCACCGAGTATCCGATGAAGATGGACGAGCTTTTCACCTGGCTGGGCGCCGACGTGGTCGAATTTCCGGCCAAAGCCCACTGCTGCGGCGGGCACATGACGCAGATTTCCGACGCCCAGTCGTTCGAGCTGATCCGCCGCCTGCTGCAAAACGCGGAGGACAGCGAGGCCGATATGATCCTCTGCATGTGCCCGATGTGCCAATTGAACCTCGACGCCTACCAGAGCCGGGTGAACGGCTACTTCAACTTGAACTTCAAGATTCCGATCGTCTTTTTCACGCAGATGGTCGGCATCGCCTTCGGCATCGACCCGAAATCGCTCGGTTTCGGCAAGGAACTCGTGCCCGCGCTGCCGGTGCTGCAAGCGAAGCTCAACGGGAAGATGGCGGTGGCGTAGGAGAGGAATTAGGGATTAGGGGCTAGGGATTAGAGATCAAGAACCGGTGCCACCCGCGAGATTAGCTAGTTCAATTTGAAATTTGAAATTTGCAATTACCAATTTGCAATAGATGAGGCGACAGATTTAAAATCTGTCCTACGAATAGGAGAATTGCCATGGCCGAGAAAATCGGCGTTTACGTTTGTCATTGCGGTAGCAACATTGCCGGCATGGTCGATGTCGAGGCGGTCGCCAAGTGGGCGGGCGAGAACGTCAAGAACGTCGTCGTCTCGAAGGATTATAAATTCATGTGTTCGTCGCTCGGCCAGCAGATGATCGAGGACGACATCAGGAAGGAAGGTCTCACCCGGGTCGTCGTCGCCGCCTGCTCGCCGCACTTGCATGAAAAAACCTTCCGCCGCGCGTGCCAGAACGCCGGCATGAACCCGTATTTATTCGAGATGGCAAACGTCCGCGAGCACGTTTCCTGGGTCGCCAAGGACAAAGCCGCCGCCACCGAGAAGGTGAAGTCGCTGGTCTCGGCCGCGGCCGCCCGGGTGACGTATCAGGAACCGCTCGAGAAGATGTACGTGAAGGTCAATCCGCGGACGCTGGTCGTCGGCGGCGGCATCGCGGGCTTGCAGGCCACGCTGGAACTGGCCGACGCGGGCTATCCCGTCACGCTCATCGAGCGCGAGCCGTCGATCGGCGGGCACATGGCGCAGTTCGACAAGACCTTCCCCACGTTGGACTGCTCGGCCTGCATTCTGACCCCGAAGATGTCTGAAGTCGGCCAGCACGAGAACGTCACGCTGCACACCTACGCCGAGTTGGAGGAAGTCTCCGGCTCGGTGGGCAATTTCAAGGTGAAGATCCGCCTGAAGGCGAAGATGGTGGATGCGAAGAAATGCACCGGCTGCGGCATCTGCATCGAAAAATGCCCGAAAAAAGTGCTCGATACCGTTTTTGAGGCCGGCATGGGCAACCGCAAGGCGATTTACACGCCTTTTCCGCAGGCCGTGCCGCGGATTCCGGTCATCGACACGGAAAATTGCACGTTCTTCCAGAAAGGCAAGTGCCAGGTCTGCGCGAAGGTCTGCCCGACCGAGGCGGTCGATTACACGCAGCAGGACGAGATCATCGAGATCGAGGTCGGCAACATCATCATGGCCACCGGCTGGAAGCTGTTCGATTGCGAGCAGATTCCGCAATATCAATACAAGCGGTTGGACAACGTCTATACGAACATGGAGTTCGAGCGGCTCTGCAACGCGGCCGGCCCGACGAACGGGAAGATCGTGCTCCGCGACGGCAAGACCGAGCCGAAATCGGTCGCCATCATCCACTGCGTCGGCAGCCGCGACAAGAATTTCAACGAGTATTGCTCCGGCGTGTGCTGCATGGCGGCGCTGAAGTTCGGCCACTTGGTGCTCGAAAAGACCAACGCCGAGGTGTATTCGTTCTACATCGATATGCGGGCGCCGATGAAAGATTACGAGGAGTTCTACCAACGCCTTTTGGCCGAAGGGATGCATTTCATCCGCGGCAAGGTGGCCGAAGTGAACAACGCCGCCCGAAACGAACGGGAAGACGGCAAGCTGGTGGTGCAGTACGAGGATACGCTTTTGGGCAAGCAGAAGCGGATGCCGTTCGACATGGTGATCCTCATGGGCGCGATCGAGCCGCAGGCCGACGCCAAGGAAATCGGCTTGAAATGCGGCATATCGTGCAGCATGGCCGGCTGGTACACCGAGCGGCATCCGAAACTCGATCCCGTGGCCACGATGACCGACGGCATTTTCGTCGCCGGTGCGTGCCAGGGCCCGAAAGACATCCCGGCCTCGGTCGCCCAGGGCGCGGCGGCGGCCGCCCGCGTGATGGGCATGATTACCAAGGGCACCGTGATGATCGAGCCGATCGTGGCCTCGATCAACGAAGAACAATGCTCGGGCTGCAAGATTTGCAACACGATGTGCCCCTACAACGCCATCGAGTTCGACGAAGAAAAGAGCGTCAGCCGCGTGATTACGGCGTTGTGCAAAGGCTGCGGCACCTGCGTCGCCGCCTGCCCGGCGGGCGTCATCACCGGCGCACATTTCAACAACCGGCAGATTTACTCCGAAATCGAAGGCATTCTGTGGGACGCGACGGGGGCGGAGAAGGAAGTTGCCATTGCAAATTGATGATTGTAAATTGCAAATTGCAAATTGAACAAGTTGGTTTGTTCACCGAAATGAAGAAAAGAAATGGCAGGCGGCGTGGCACTTGATTGAAGGGGCTTTGTGCGAGAACAGAAATGATGCGAGTTACGGAGCTGCCGGTGGCTTTCGTTCAATTTGAAATTTGAAATTTGCAATCCCCAATTTGCAATTAAAAAATATCAATCCCCAATCCCTCATAACCAATCCCTATAATGTCCGACAATACCTTCGAACCGAAAATCGTCGGGTTCCTGTGCAACTGGTGTTCCTACCGGGCGGCCGATCTGGCCGGCACGGCGCGGATCAAGTATCCGGAGAACGTCCGCATCATCCGCGTGATGTGCAGCGGCCGGGTCGATCCGTCGTTCGTCTTCAAGGCCCTGTCCTTGGGCGCGGATGCCGTGATGATCGCCGGCTGCCATCCCGGTGAATGCCACTACATCGAACAAAACTACAAGGCCATGCGCCGCTTCCATATCATCAAGCACACGCTCCAAGCGATGGGCCTCGAAGAAGACCGCGTGCGGCTGGTGTGGGCGTCGGCCGCCGAAGGACAGCTATTGGCCGAACATATCGACAAATTCGTCGAGGACGTGCGCAAGCTCGGTCCGCTCAATTGGCAGCAAAATTGGGCCGAAAACGGCGAACGCCAGCACGCCCTGGATGCGATCGTCAAGGAACACGAAGAGGCGATGGAGGTGAAATCATGAGCGAAGCTACCGCGACATCCGCCAAAACCAAAGGCAAACTGGCCATCTATTGGGCCGCTTCGTGCGGCGGCTGCGAAATTTCGATCCTCGCCATCGACGAGAAAATTCTCGACGTCGCCGCGGCGTTCGACATCGTCATGTTCCCCTGCGGCGCGGACGGCAAGGTGCGCGACGTCGAGCAAATGCCCGACGGCGCGATCGACGTCTGCCTCTTCAACGGCGGCATCCGCACCAGCGAGCAGGAATACATGGCCCAGCTCATGCGGCGGAAATCGAAGGTGCTGGTAGCGTTCGGCTCCTGCGCGAGCGAAGGCTGCATCCCCGGCCTGGGCAACCTGAGCAACAAAAAGCAAATTTTCGACTCGGTCTATAAAGAAGGCTCGATGACCTATCCGGAGAATCCGAAAGATGAGCGCCCGCAGGCCGAGACGAAAATGCCCGAGGGGACGCTGCATCTGCCGATCTTTTACGACACCTTGAAGACGCTCGATCAGACGGTCGCGGTCGATTACTATCTGCCGGGATGCCCGCCGGAAGCGGAAAATATTTGGAAGGCGATCGTCGCGATCTTGGAAGGCAAGCTGCCGCCGAAGGGCTCGGTGATCGGCGTGAACTCGACCGTTTGCGATGAATGCAAACGCACCCGGCACGAGAAGAAAATCAAGAAGTTCCATCGCACGTGGGAGATCATCCCCAACGAGGAAGATTGCCTCTTGGAGCAGGGCCTGTTGTGCTGCGGCCTGGCCACGCGGGCGGGCTGCGGGGCGCTTTGCCCGCAGGTGAATTCACCCTGCATCGGCTGCCACGGCCCGAACGACGGCGTCGAGGATTTCGGCGCCCGGCTGATGAGCGCGATGGCCTCGGTGATAGACTCCGAAGACCCGGAAGAGATTGACAAGATCATCAAAGATGGCATCCCCGATCCGGTCGGGACGTTCTATCGATTTAGTTTGGCGAAGAGTTTGCTCAGACGAAAGAACAAGGCGGCGGTTGCCAAATGATAATTGCAAATTGGTAATTGCAAATTTCAAATTGCAAATTGAACATAATAAAACGGAGTGATATCCGATGAAGCGAATTTCCATCGATCCGATTACCCGGCTGGAAGGCCACGGCAAAATCGACATCTTCTTAAACGACGAGGGGGATGTCGCCAACGCGTATTTGCAAATTCCCGAGCTGCGCGGCTTCGAGCAGTTTTGCGTGGGCCGGCCGGCGGAAGACATGCCAAATTTGACGTCGCGGATTTGCGGCGTCTGCCCCGAGGCCCATCATTTGGCCGCCAGCAAGGCCTTGGACGGCGTTTTTCACGTCGATCCGCCGCCGACCGCCAAAAAGCTCCGCGAGCTGATGTACAGCATTTTCTTCGCGACCGACCACACCACGCATTTTTACGCCCTGGGCGGGCCCGATTTCGTCGTCGGTCCCGAAGCGCCCAAGGCGCGAGCGGAACATCCTGGGCGTGGTCGCCAAGGTCGGCCTGGACGTGGCCAAGCACGTGTTGAAAATGCGGCACGACGGCCACGCGCTCATCCAGATGATGGCCGGCCGCCGCGTGCATCCGAACTGGGGCCTGCCCGGCGGCGTCAGCAAGGGCATCAGTGAAGAACAGCGCGTGGAGATCGAAGCCCGCGGCCGCGAGGCGATCGAATTCGCCAAGTTCTCGCTGAAAATCTTCGACGACGTGGTGCTGGCCAACAGCGATTACGTGAAGCTCATTACCGGCGACATTTACGTCCACAAGACCCACAACATGGGCATGGTCGATGCGAAGAATTGTTCAAATTTCTACGACGGCAAAATCCGCGTCACCAGCCCCGGCGGCAAGGAACTCTTCAAATACGACGCCTCGCAGTACCGCGATTTCGTCGCCGAGCGCGTCGAGCCGTGGTCCTACCTCAAGTTCCCTTACTTGAAGAAGATCGGCTGGAAAGGATTTGTCGATGGCGAGGATTCCGGCGTCTATAAAGCCACGCCGCTGTCGCGCTGCAACGCCGCCGACGACATGGCCACGCCGCTGGCCGCCGCCGCGTACAAGCGGATGTACGAAACCTTGGGCGGCAAGCCGATCAACCACACGCTGGCCACGCACTGGGCGCGGCTGGTCGAGTTGCTCTACGCCGCCGAACGCTGGGTCGAGTTGGCCACCGATCCGCAGATCACCGGCAAGGAATACCGCGTGCTGCCGACGCAAACGCCGACCGAAGGCGTCGGCTGCGTGGAAGCCCCGCGCGGCACGCTCACGCACCACTATACCACCGACGAGCGCGGCATTTTGACGAAGGTGAACTTGATCGTCGGCACGACGAACAACAACGCGCCGATCTGCATGTCGGTCAAGAAGGCCGCCCAGGGACTCATCAAGAAGGGCGAAGTCCGCGAAGGCTTGTTGAACATGGTCGAAATGGCCTTCCGCGCCTACGATCCCTGCTTCGGCTGCGCCACGCACAGCCTGCCCGGCCAGATGCCGCTCGAGGTAATCATCCGCGGCCCGCAGGGCGAAGTGGTCGAGCGGCTGTCGCAGTATGTGGAATAATTGGCGAATTTTTTCATTCATAAATATCAAAGACGCCGGACGGATCGGTTTTGTTCGGCGTCTTTCATGCTTTTTGCTGTTTTGACAATCCCGATTCAATCCGTTAGAATTGATGTGTCGCTAATGCATCATTATTCGGCCTGTTTGTCATAAAATTATGTCCACGGCTGTAGCCCATCAACCGGAAACGCGAATCGTGATTCCCGACATTTCTTGGGAAATTTTCGAGGCTTTGGGCAATTCGAATTGTGCTTCCACTCGATTTGCCTACGATCAAGGGGTTTTGGAGATTATGTCGCCATCGAATGAACACGAAGGTTTTCATAAGTTATTGGACAGACTGATCGAGGTATTGACTGACGAATTGAACATTCCTCTTCGAAGCACCGGAGCAACAACTTTAAAAGACCAACTGCAAAAACGCGGCGTGGAGCCGGATGAAAGCTACTATCTTGCCAGCTTGGAGGCGGTGGGAGGAAAGCGAATGATCGACTTGGCAACCGATCCTCCGCCGGATCTGGCATTTGAAGTCGATATCTCGCGCAGTTCGCTCGATAAGCTGCGACTTTACGCCTCCATTGGCGTCCCCGAGTTATGGCTTTATGATGGTGAAACCATCCGCGTCCATCTGCTGCAAAGCAGTGGAACTTATCTTCCGCAACAGGCAAGTGCGGCGTTTCCGTTTCTCGATTTGCGGGAAGTTGAACATTTCATCGAAAGATACGATTATCGCGACGAACACACATGGCGTCGGTCATTTCGCCAGTGGGTCCGGGAACAATATGGCCATCTAACTCGTTAGGCGAGAGACGGTTTCTCGTACTTGCCCCACCTTCATGAAAACCCTCCTCCTCGGCCTTGGCAATCCGATCGTTTCGGACGATAGTGTGGGGCTGAAGGTTTCGGCGATTTTGAAAGAACGCTTGGCCGGACGCAAGGATGTCGAGGTTTCGGAAGATTATTGGGGCGGGCTTAGGCTCATGGAACGGTTGATCGGTTACGATCGGGCGATCGTGATCGACGCGATCCGCACCGGTGCGCCGCCGGGCACGCTGCACCGCCTCACGCCCGACGATATCGGCACGCAGCGGAGCGCCTCGGCGCACGACGTCAATCTGGCGACGGCTTTGGAGTTCGGCCGCCGGGCGAGCGTTTCACTTCCCGAAAATCAGCGTATAATATTGATAGGAATCGAAGCCGAAAACGTGCTCGATTTCAGCGAAGACTGCACGCCCGCCGTCGAAGCGGCGATTCCAAAGGCAGTGGAGATGGCGCTGGAGATTTTGAAGGGACTAGGGGCTGGGGATTAGGGATTCGAGATTAGGGGTTAGGGGTGTGATGCAGATTGTTATCCTCAAACTCCGTTTCTCTAGCCTCTAGCCCCCAATCATTAACCCCTCGCTCCCATGCACGAACTTTCCATCGTCGAAGCCCTGATCGAGCAAGTGCAGGAAGAAGTGAAACGGGCGGGCGTGGAGGGGAAGATCGCCAAGCTGGAATTGAGCATCGGCCGGCTCTCCGGCGTGAATGCCGATTCGATCCGCTTCGCCTTCGATCTGCTCGCCGCGGATTCGATTCTCTCGGGCGCCGAGATCGTCATCTTCGAACCCAAGGCCGTTTGCCGCTGCAACCATTGCCATGCCGAAACGGAAATCGACGGCCTTCTGCTGCAATGCCCCCGCTGTTCGAGCGATGACGTGGTCATCGACGGGGGCCGGGAACTGTTGTTGCAGAGCATCGACGTGGAAGAGTGAATGAAAAGGGAAGCGTAAATGAAAATTATCGCCGCAAAAAAAATCCTGAAAATCAACGATCAATTGGCCGCCGAGAACCGCGCCAAATTCAATGCCGCCGGAGTGTTCGTCGTTAATATCGTCGGTTCGCCGGGATCGGGCAAAACGACGCTGCTGGAGGCGTTATTCGCCGAATTGAAAAAAAACATCTCACCGCCCTCACCCCCGGCCCCTCTCTCAATGGGAGAGGGGAGGCACCTTATTCGTCCCGCAGTGATTGAAGGCGACATCGCCGGCTCGATCGACGCCGAGCGGATGGAAGCCATTGGCGCGCCCGTCGTGCAGATCAACACCGAAGGCGCCTGCCATCTCGACGCCGCGATGATCGCCGCGGCCATTGCGCAACTGGAACTGGCGGAGATCGATCTTCTGTTCATCGAAAACGTGGGCAATCTGGTCTGCACCGCCGGTTTCGATTTGGGAGAGCATCTGCGGATCATCGTCTTGAGCACAAGCGAGGGAGACGACAAAGCGGTGAAATATCCCGCGATTTTTCAAGGTTCCGACGCCCTGATCATCACCAAAATCGATCTCGCGCCGTATTTGAATTTCAACGCCGAGCGGATCGCGGCCGACATGAAACGCCTTGCGCCGGAAGCGCCGGTATATCAAGTCTCCGCTTTGGAGGGCGAGGGTATAGCTGTTGCGGCCGAATGGCTGATGGCCGGCGTTGCGCCGCGAAACAAGCGTGATCGAATCTCCCGCGTTCACGTTCTGCCGCTATTCCAACGGCCAACATTCAAATCTTGTCGCAAAAACACTTCCAAGAGATGTGAATCGTTGGAGTGATGTTTCCTGTTTTTGGCGGTCCTTTGATGCATTCCTGAGATTCTTGCCGCCGATTGAAGATTTGCCGCATGTTCTAACTTCCATAACACCAAGTACTTAGAGCGATTTCCTTAAAAAAATGAACCGCGACCATTGCTCTCGCGTAGCAATATTGTTTTTAATCGTTTCGCATCGAGTGGTTGGAAAAAAACTCTTCGAATATCTGCTATCGGCAGTGGAAGGTGATGAAAACTCAGGGAAAAGTTTTCGGAAAATCGAACCCATTTTGAGCGCTTGGTGTCTAATCCGGCAAGGAGGTGAATTGAATGGACGGCGATTCTGCATCGATGAAGACGAAGCAAATCCGGAAAAACGACGCCGCCGCGCCGCCTTTGAAAACAAAGACGCCTGCGCGGAATTGCTATTTGCAGGATTGTCCCGTCTGTGGAAGGCCCCTGGAAATCGCCATCGAATATCGCGGCCGCAAACTGCATTGCCGGCATTGCGGGGGCAAATTCACCGCCATCGATCCCTCAAGCTCCGTCTTCGCCGCGAAAGATACTTCGAGCGCATTGCTCCGCCGCGCCGATCAATTGCTCGAACTCTGTGCGCAAAAACTTCGTTTGCGGGCAGCGGGATGATCTCGAAAAGCAAAAGCCGATTAACGTTCGCCAGATGCCGTCAACGCTTGAAAGCTAGAACGCGTTTCTTTCGACTGCCGGTTCCGGATTTTCCGGGTTTGCTTTTTGAGCACAGACTTATTCATGCCAAATCGGAAAGCCCGCTTGGCCCATGTTCAATATCCACCATGCCGGAATGGCCGAAGGGCACGGAGATCGACTCATTCATCACGAGGGCTTTGGTGTTGAAATCGTAGCGGCTTAATTCGATAAACAAGAAAATAACCGCCAGGAGCAGCGCGACGACCGTCAAACCCAAGAGCACGGTGTAGGGACTGGCTTCGCTGAGTTTTTTAAGGAAGGGCGATGGAGTTTTCTCGCCTTCCGAAACCTCGACCAAAGCCTTCGCTTTTTTCACTTTGGCCGGCTTTTCCTTTTTTGCTTTCTTCTTTGCCTTTTTATCCCCGGGTTCCACCGGCAAAACTTCTTCGCTCGAGGACACTGAAGCGTCCGCCGCTACGTTCGCCTGCGGGGGGGTCAGAGGATCCTCTGCCGGCGCATTTTGATTGAAATCCGGCGTAGGCGTCAATTTCACTCCGGAGTATTGAAAATCTTCCAGATTGAAGTCGTCTTTATCAGGTTGGGCCACGATTTATTCTCCCAGGCCGGTAAAAGGGCGGATTTTCTTGTAACCAGTGAATTAAACTAAACTCCGCAGTTTGTAGAGCCAATTTTATTATACTTAGCAAGAAGCAAAATCGCCAGAATACTCTTGAAATGATCCAACCCGTGCTCGAAATGGCGTTTTCACCGTCGCTTGCAGCTAGTGGAATGAAATTTTCGGCAGAATGTCCTCGAAATCTTGCCAGACGCCAAACTTAGTGCCACCTATTCGGAGGGTGTTGCCTGATCGGCAGATGGAACAGCCTCCGAATCCACAGCCGATGCATTTAATGGAACTGAAATCGGGATCGAGAAGGTTTTTTGGGGAAAGGGGATTTTCAATCCGTACTTTCGGATCATGCAATAATGCCCGCCAAGATAAACCGCCAAGGCAAATCCAAAAGCTAAATTCAAAATCGCGATGAATATGATATAAAACATTGTTGGAAGGATCGCGGACGGAGGTTCAAAATGCTTAGGAATGCAATCCACACAAGTCTAGGTCTCGGGTTAGAGAAAATAAAAGAGAAGATAAACCGGTTTACTAATCGTTAACCGAAGATAATTTTCCATCCGTGAAAATCTGATTTTGCCGGGAAAGCCGGATTTTCAAGTCATAACGGTTAACGGCCTGAAGCGGGAAGCCTCACCCACCTTTTCAACAACGGCATCTCAGGCCACAATCTCGTTCTATGGCACTCCACAATAAATCACTTCTCACAAGCATGATTGTCATCCCTGCCCGGCTCGCTTCCACGCGACTGCCGCGGAAGCTGCTGTTGCGCGAGACGGGGAAGACGCTGATTCAGCACACTTACGAGGCGGCCCTGAAAGCCGCGCGTCCCTCGGGCGTCATCGTTGCAACCGACCATGAAGAAATCCTCCGCGAGGTGGAGTCGTTTGGCGGACGAGCCCTGATGACCAGCCCGGCCTGCGCCAGCGGCACCGATCGTGTGGCAGAAATCGCACGCCAGTTGCCCGAAGCCGATTTGCTGGTGAATGTTCAAGGCGATGAGCCCGAGATCGCGGGCGCGTCGATCGATAAAGCGGTGCAGATGCTTGAAGAGAATCCCGAGTCGGTCATATCAACCTTGGCGACGCCGATCCGCAATCGGCGGCAATTCGAGGATCCTGCCTGCGTGAAAGTGGTATTTGACATTCGGGGCCGGGCGATGTATTTCAGCCGCAGCCCGATCCCCTATCCGCGGCAATGGGAAGATGCCTTGCTTGAGGCCGATCCGCCCAGTTTCTACCAACATGTCGGCGTCTATGCGTACCGCCGGAAGTTCTTGCTTCAGTTGACACAATTTCCACCGTCGAAAATGGAGAAGATCGAAAAACTCGAACAACTCCGCGTTTTGGAAGCGGGATACTCGATCATCGTCGGCGCGGTGAATGACCGCACTTTTGGGATCGACACACTCGAAGATTACCGGAATTTTGTGGCGAAATGGCGGGCAAGCGTTGACCAATAGCCCAGGATCGCACGAAATTTACACCACCGGCCGTTCCCGATGGTGAGCAACTGCGCAAAGACTTTCAATTGTATCTACCCACCCGTTGTAAGGACCAAGGGTTGGCCATATATATTTACACATCCCCCAATTTGAAATATAATGAGCATGTCTGCTGGTCGAAAAATCTCCTAGTGGCGTTTTTCCTTTTTGGTTTTGATAATGCCCGGTGCATGAATTTTTGT
The DNA here is from genome assembly GCA_963713065.1 of Pirellulales bacterium. Taxonomy (GTDB): domain Bacteria; phylum Planctomycetota; class Planctomycetia; order Pirellulales; family Thermoguttaceae; genus JADLEL01. The sequence continues at coordinate 296,684 of CAVQKP010000008.1, forward strand.
GGGCAAGTAGTCTCATGGTGATCAAAAGGAGAAGTTTCATGGCGCGCCGTAATGAACGTGGTTTTACCTTGGTCGAGTTGCTGGTCGTGATTGCGATCATTGGAATTCTCATCGCGCTGCTGCTTCCGGCGATTCAGGCTGCTCGGGAATCCGCCCGGCGCTTGCAGTGCTCCAATAATCTCAAGCACATCGGTTTGGGCTGCTTGGGCCACGTGGACAGTTACAAGTTCTTCCCGACGGGCGGCTGGGGCTGGGCGTGGGCCGGTGACGCCGACCGCGGTTTCGGCCCGCGGCAACCCGGCGGTTTTCTTTACAGTATCCTCCCTTGGGTCGAGCAAAAACAATTGCATGAGATGAATAAGGGGGGGAATAAAGCCATGGGCAAGTTTCAGGCGGAAACGCCGATGGATCTTTATCGATGCCCCTCCCGCCCCATGAATGTTACCCATCCTTTTACAAATGGGACCACACCTCGAAATATAGACCGTCCCACGGTAATGGCCCCCACCGATTACGCCGGCAACGGCGGCGATGTCTATGACTCGATCCCCGCCGGTCCTAATTCTTACGCGGACGGAGACAATAACTGGACGCCCAACGCTACTTGGCTCACACAGGGCGGGAACGTGAATACCAACACGGGAATTTTCGGCGTGCATTTCGTGGTCAAACCGGTTGAGATCATCGACGGAACCAGCCACACCTATCTCGTTGCCGAACGATATATCTCTCCCGACGTTTATAACACGGGGATTAGCGCCACAAATGACCAGGGTTGGGACGAGGCTTACGATTACGATGTCGTCCGTTGGACGGTGAATGACAACCCTTCCGGGGGCGCATTATCGAGTTTCCAACCGATTCGAGACCAACGCGGCAACGATAACGCCTGGTGTTTCGGCAGCGCTCATGCGACCGTGTTCAATGCCGTCTTTTGCGATGGTTCGGTGCATCCCATGCAGTACGACATCGATTTGGAGACTCATCGGCGGCTGGGCAACCGCAAAGACAGGGGCCAGTAGTTTTCACGCTGCTGTTGCCGGCGATTCAAGCCGCGCGGGAATCGGCGCACCGACCGGGTAGCCGCAACGACAAGCAAGCCGTCGATGCTTCGCGGTGGTGATTTTTCTCCAAATCCCCACAAGATCGCATCTTCGGGGAAATTTTCCATTAGGAGTGGGCAAATCATCCACTTCTTCATAAACTGAAGAATTATTGCGATGATCCACCAGGATTATTGTCTACCCCAACGCATAGGGGGGGCGTGGTCCTCCACTGCCGGAAGAATGCGGCGGCCGATTTATTCCATTTGTCTTAAATGCCAACCTCTCTACCACATCCCCCGCTTCGCACGGAAATTGCCGGTGTGCCGGTTCGAGACCTTGTCGATCGCTTCGGCACGCCGACCTTCGTTTATGATGCCGCGACCATTCGGCGGCGGATTGCCGAATTGTCGGCGTTCGATCATGTCCGCTATGCGGCAAAGGCCTGCTCGAATTTGGCTATTTTGGAGTTGATCCGCCGCGAAGGCGCGTTGGTCGATACGGTGAGCGCGAACGAAATTCGCCGGGCGATGGCAGCCGGATACCCTGTCGCGGGCGATCCGCCGCCGATCGTCTATACCGCCGACATCTTCGACCGCGAATCACTCGATCTATGCGTCGCGGAGCGGCTGCACGTCAATTGCGGCTCGATGGACATGATTGAGCAGCTTGGGTCGCATCTGCCCGGCGCGGGCATAACGCTCAGGATCAACCCGGGCTTCGGCCACGGGCACAGCCAAAAAACGAACACCGGCGGAAAACAAGCGAAGCATGGAATATGGCATTCGCAAATTCCCGAATGCCTTGCCTTGGCAAAAAAGTACCGCCTTGCCGTAATCGGATTGCATATTCACATCGGTTCGGGCACCGATATGGAACATCTGGCCCAAGTCTGCGGTGCGCTGGAAAAGCAGCCGCGGTTGCCGGGCCTGAGGTGGCTTCGATCAGCGTTGGCGGCGGATTGCCCACGGTCTATCGGGAGGGCGAATCTTGCGTCGATCTCGGGGCCTATTTCGCCCTTTGCGATGCCGCGCGAAAACGGCTGGAAGGAAAATTCGGCCATCACGTGCGACTTGGAAATCGAACCGGGACGCTACCTGGTGGCCGAAAGCGGCTACTTGCTCGCCGAGATCCGAGCCGTCAAACGGCAGGACGACAACTTGTTCTACCTCCTCGATGCGGGCTTCAACAACCTCGCCCGGCCAATCCTCTACGGAGCGTATCATCCGATGTCGGTTGCGTGGACCGAGGGGAGAGGGGAGAAGGCAGAGGGGAGAGAAATGGAAGCAACAGGGAACCTACAACTCCAGGAAGTCGTTGTCGGCGGGCCGTTGTGCGAGTCGGGCGATATCTTCACCCAGGAGGAAGGCGGCTTCGTTCGCGCGCGAAAACTGCCGCCCGCCAAGGTGGGCGATATTCTCATCATCGAATGCGCGGGGGCCTACGGTTTCGTGATGGGCTCGAACTACAATTCGAAGCCGCTGGCCGCCGAAGTGCTGATCGATGCCGCCGAATCCCGCCTCGTCCGACGCCGGCAGACGTTCGAGGATTTGGTGCGGGAGGAGCGGTTTTAACGAAATGGGGGCACTTCGGCTGCAATTCCCTCGATCCCGGGCTCCGCCTGGGATCGAGCGCAGCCGATGTGTTATAATCAAAATTCATTCGCGGTTTTTTCGGAATCCCACCATTATCCCCTAAAGGAGGATTTCTCATGATTCTGTCGAGTTTTGGTTTTTTGCGAACCGCCCTGGCGGCGGGAGTCGCGGTTTTTATCGGTGTCACATCACTTTCCGCCAGCGAGAAAGGAGCCCCCATGACTTACGGCGAAGCGCGTGATTTTTTGGCGAAACATACGAAGGTCGTTGAACTCAAGGACGATAGCGGCGCCATGGTGGCGATTACTCCCGACTATCAGGGCCGCGTAATGACTTCGAGTTGCGACGGCACGGGGGGCGCCTCGTTCGGCTTCATCAATTTCGATTACATCAAGTCCGGCGAATTGAACAAGCACTTCAACAACTACGGCGGCGAGGAGCGGTTATGGCTTTCGCCCGAGGGCGGACCGTTCAGTTTGTGGTTCACGCCCGACGTGAAAAAGCAGACGTTGGCCGATTGGTACACTCCGCCGGCGTTCAATGAAGGCTCGTGGAACTTCTCCAAAGAGAACGGTGAAGTTCGCATGTCGGTGCCGATGAAGTTTGCCAATGCATCGGCCACGAAATTCGATCTCGACGTGACCCGCACCGTGCGGTTGCTCAAGGAAAAGACCTCGCCGATATCTTCGGCAAAGCGGCGGCCGAAAAAATGACCGCCAAAGGCGTGAAGCACGTGGCTTACGAGACGGGCAACCAAATCACCAACCGCGGCCCGGCGATGACCAAGGACAAAGGCCTGGTCTCGATGTGGATCCTGGGCATGATGAACTCGGGCCCGGAAACCGTGGTCGTGGTTCCTTACAAGCCGGGAAGCGAAGCGGAACTCGGCCACGTTATGAAGAGCGATTATTTTCCGCCCGCCCCGGGGCCGGATCGTTTGAAAGTTACGCCGGAAGCGGTGCTCTTCCGCGCCGATGCCAAATACCGCTCGAAGATCGGCATTCCGCAAACGCGGGCGAAAAACGTGCTCGGTTCGATCGACTATAAGAATAACGTCCTCACGCTGGTCAGCTTCAACATGCCGGCCGATCCGACCAAAGAGCTTTATCTGAACAACGCCTGGGACCTGCCGCAGAAGAATTCCTACGTGGGCGACGTGGTCAACAGCTACAACGACGGTCCGCAGGGAGACAAGCCGGGCTTCGGCGACATGTACGAGATCGAAAGCCTTTCGCCCGCCAAGGAGCTGAAAACCGGCGAATCGCTGCAACATTGCCACCGCACGATCCACATTCAAGCCGAGCCGGCCGTGCTTAAACAACTGGCCAAGGAAATTTTGGGCGTCGATTGGGACGCCGTGCATCGGGAAATGCTCGAAAATTAAGCCTAAACCTTCCCTCGCCCTTCGAGAAAAGGATTGGGGTGAAAGCCGTTTCGCGATTAATTAGCCCCCTGCAATGCAGGGGGCTATAATTATCCGCATTTCACGTCGTTTCGACTCATTCCTTCCCGCCGCATTATCAATCTGCTTATCGGTCAGCCACTTCTATTTACAGCTAATAGAGCCATGAAAATTCCATGCCCTCACTGTACGAAGAATCTCCCCTATAATCATCTTCATGCGGGCAAATCCTTCCAGTGTGGTTACTGCAAAAAGCCTTTTGTAATGCCCCCTTTCGAAAAACTTCCCCCCGAATTCCAAAATGAGTACCGCAAGGAGTTCGAAAAAAGGAAACAGATTGAAGAAGCCGAACGGAAAAAGAAGGAAACCTCTCAAAATATTGCGCATGATTTACAGCAACAGAGTCCTATTCGCCCGCAAGAAGAACCGCTAGGGCAATTATTCAATTTGGAGATGCCCGCTACTTATAACATGAGAAATTCGATATTAGAAGAAGCTCAAAACAAAGCTCCCGAAAATGATATTTCCATGAAGAGCTACGCCACATTGAGAAAATTCCCTCGTATTTTCAAAATTGTTGCGGGGATCGGAGTTTTATTAAGCGTCATTTATCTTGTTTATAATATTTTCATCTTAGCGTCAGCGGAAAACCCCATGGAAATATTGTTTATTATACTTCCGGGCATAATATACAATATCTCGGCAGCAGCAATCGCCGTTCTTCTTTTTATGTTCATGGCGCAGTTGAATGTCTTAATCATAAATGTTGCCGATGATCTGAAGGCCTCGAAGGCATTGTTGATAAGGTTGGCCTCTACCCCGTCAATCGATCCCCACCATAAAGAATCGGAGTAGTGTCTTGATCCCGATATAGAAAGAACTGTATCCATTGCCGGTTTCAGCGCCACTTCACCATCACCATGACCCAATATTCTTTATCGGGCAGTTCTTCTCCTGTGGTCAGTAAACTCCAGGGGTCGATTCTGGGACGTTGCGAGAGAAAACTTGAATAATCCCCCTGGCCCTTGTCCAGGGGCGAAAATTCGGTTATCCTACGGCTTTCAGATCATTTTTATCGAATTGGATGCAGATGATCCCCCTTGATTCACGCGTTCTCGAACCCGAAGTCATGGATACTCTCGACGAGGCTGTCGATTATAATTCGATGGACCACGGCGAGGTGAATAGGATTTTCGTGAACGACTTGCGCGAAGCGGATTCGAATCCCGCGCTGGGCGAAATACTCGACGTGGGGACCGGCACGGCGCTGATTCCTCTCGAACTTTGCCGGCAAGTGCCGCAAGCAAAGGTACGCGCGGTCGATCTTTCGGCGCACATGCTGGAAGTCGCCCGTCAAAATGTGATTGATGCAGGGCTCCGGGACCGGATCCGCTTGGAACGCATCGACGCCAAGGGATTGCCTTATCCCGACGGTTGTTTCACCGCCGTGATATCCAACAGCATCGTGCATCATATTCCCGAACCGAAATGCGTTTTAGCTGAAATGTGGCGGGTCTTAACACCCAACGGTGTAATATTCGTCCGCGATCTAAACCGGCCCGCCGATGAAGACGAAACGCGTTTTCTCGTCGATATGTATGCGGCCGGCGCGAATCCGCACCAGCGGCAAATGTTCGAAGATTCGCTTGCGCACTGCGCTCCGCGTCGAGGAAGTTCGGGAGATTCTCGCCGGTTTGGGATGCCATCCGAACTGCGTCCGCGCCACGAGCGACCGCCATTGGACTTGGGCGGAAAAAAGTAGGACAGGTTTCCAACCTGTCGCGTAAAAAAGCGAAACGCCAGCGGAGCAGAAAGAAAAATGCCCGACGAAATCGAAGCCGCCCCTGAGCCGCAACCGCGAGACCGCTCGGCCGACATGACGGACGCGGAGCTTGCCGAGGCGAAGCGTTACGGCCAAATGGAGCTGGTTTGCACTTTGGCCGATAAAGCCGTCGATCTCATCTATCTCGGCATCGCGGCCTTTCTGCTCGCAAAACCGATCGATCATTGGCTGAGCGCCTTTTCCTGGTTCAAGCACGATTCGCCGCGTCTCTTGGGATTGTTTGCCGCCGTGACGCTTTTGCATATCGCCGTATCTTTTCCCGTTTCGTTTTACTCGGGTTACCGGCTGGAGCACAAGTTCAAGCTTAGCACGCTGACTTTCGGCGGTTGGCTTTGGCGTTATTCGAAACGCAATCTGCTCGGCCTTGCGTTGGGCTTGGCGCTGATGCTCGGCTTGTACTGGTTGATCTGGACCGCCGGCCCGTGGTGGTGGCTGGCGGCGGCGGGGGCCTTTTTCCTGGTCAGCGTGATCTTGGGACAGCTCGCGCCGGTGCTGATTTTGCCGCTGTTTTACAAGATCGAAAAACTCGACGCTCCCGAACTGGCCGGCCGCATCGCCAAACTGGCCGAGGGGACCGGCTTGTCGATCGAAGGCGTTTATCGCATGGACTTAAGCGCGGAAACCGTCAAGGCCAACGCCATGCTCGCCGGCCTGGGCCGCACCCGCCGGGTGCTGATGGGCGATACGCTCCTGACCGGTTTTACGCCCGACGAAATCGAAGTCATTTTCGCCCACGAGATCGGGCATCATGTGTTCCGCCACATCCGCAAGATGATCTTGGCGGGCATCCTCTTCAGCGCCGCGGGCTTTTTCGTCTGCGACGTCATATTGCGGCTGGTCGTGGAAAAGGGAATCGGCTCGGGCGATATCTACGCCGATCTGCCGGTCTGGACGCTGCCGCTTCTGATGTTCGTTTTCGCAGTCTTCGCGCAACTCTTGGAACCGCTGCAAAACGCCGTCAGCCGGCATTTCGAACGGCAGTCCGACCGTTACGCCCTCGAACGGACCGGCCGCCGGGAGGCTTATCTTTCCGCTTTTCGCAAGCTGGCGAAGTTGAACAAGGACGATCCCGATCCGCATCGGCTCGAAGTGTTCCTCTTCCACAGCCACCCGCCGATCGGTGAACGATTGGCGATGGCGGAGGATCTGTAGCTCCTGCCTGCCGGGCGGGACTTTTTATAATGGGATTTTCTCAATCAAATCGTTAGCCTTTAAAGTCCCGCCCGGCAGGCGGAACCTGCGATATAAGAGGTTACGGCATGAACGACTACATCCAAGTCATCACCACCACGGCCACGCACGACGAGGCGGAGATCATCGGCCGGGCGCTGGTCGAACAGCATTTGGCGGCCTGCTCGCAGATCATCGGTCCGATCACCAGCATCTATCGCTGGGAGGGCCAGATCGAAACTTCGCAGGAATATCAATGCTGGGCGAAAAGCCGCCGCGAGCTTTTCGAGCGCATCGAGGCCGCCATTCGCCGCTTGCACCCGTATCAGGTGCCCGAAATCCTCGCTGTCCCCATTGCCACGGGCAGTGAAAGTTATTTGCAGTGGTTGGAGGGGGAAGTCAAAGAGTAACGCCCCGGTTCGCCCGAAACCTGAAAAGACGGCGTCGAAAAAGTTCGCAAAAGCAGTGCCGGCTCGATATTGCCGCCGCCATGCATGCTTGCCTTGGCGCCAAGCTAGACGATTAAAAGAGGCTCCGCTCGATCTAAAAAACGAGCGGAGCCTCTTTTTGTTTCGTCCTGAACGTCACTGAAGAAGCGTTCGTCAAACTTCTTTTTTCGTTTCCGCGGATTTGTCGTCCAACGCTTTCGTAGCCTCATCCTTCACGTCGGCAAGGCCCTTCTTGAATTCGACGATCCCTTGGCCCAACGACCGCATCAAGGTAGGCAAACGGTTGCCGAAAAAGAGCAAGGCGATAAGCAGGATGATCATCCAGTGGAAAGGACTTAGTGCGCCCATAGAACAACTCCCTTAAAAAATAGTGATGTTTTATCCACCCGCCACAGCCCGCCAAACCAACAATGATTCCGCCAATCAACCTAACTCCATATTAAACGGTTTTCCCGCGGATGTGTATAGCCTGAATGGCGAATTGCGACTCGACTGGGAATTTTTTTGCCGGAATAACCAGAAAATCCCATGCTTTGGGGGGGAGAAAGAGCAGGTTTTATCATTTCCTGCATTTGTTGCGTAAATTCATAAACATCGGTGTGAATGCCTACCCTTGTGGTGAGGGTATCTCGCCTGCCCCAAGAAAATATCATTGCACGCTTATTACACCAAACAACACGCCCCGAATTCGCTGTTTCGGGGCGTGTTTTGGCTTGCTGCGCGAAATGCACTTTTCAGCCGCTAAAACCGCATATCCTCGTCTTCGTCGAGCAGTTCTTTCACGCGGCGGTCGATGATCTCGGCCTTTGCCTTTTGGCGTTTTTCAATCGTTTCGCGGAGCTTTCTGATCTGCTCCTCGGCCCGCTTGAGTTCCTTCTGGCGGCGTTCCTGGCGGAGATCAAATTGCTCGCCGACGAGTTTTTCGATTTGTTTATGTATCTCCGCACGTTCACCCTCGCCGATATGGCGATATTTCTCGGCAAGATCGCGAGTGTTCTGATCGAGTTCCGCTTCCCTTTCCATGAGTCCGAACATTTCGGGATCCGGATGGCCCATCCACATCATCCTGTTGCCCGGTGGCATTCTTCCCGGCGGCATTCCCGGCATCCCTTCTGGTGACATTCGCCGGAAAGTCATGTTTTCTCCGTCCGACCTCATTTCGAGCTTCCCTTCCATTCCCGGCATTCCCGGGGGTGGACTCCCCGGGGGACCTTGGAGAATCGCTTCGCCTCGTTGATGACGCATGGGGGGATTGCCGTCCGGACCTTGCGGATGCGGACCGGGAGGTCCCATTCCTCCATCGCCCGGCGGAGGGCCGGGAAAACCGAATTCGCCCGGTGGCGGGATGGGATGATCAAAATCCTCGTCGGGACTGCGATCACGTTGGCCATGCGGCGGGCCTGGCGGCGGCGCATCTTGATTCCGATGCACCCGCGGCGGCTTGTCGCCTTTCGGCGGGCCATCATCCGACCGGGCCGTCCGATCGGCGTACAACCACAGTGCGCAACTGCATAATGCGATTGCAAATCCTCGTTTCCATGTCATGATCTTTCTCCTTGGGTGAGGGGGTAACCTATCGTATTTAAACCTTCACTCTTTCCCAGGCGCCGTCTGGGAGCGCGCTGTCCGAGGGATGCTGCCTCCGCCGCGCTTCGCACGAGCAAAGCCTCGCCGGCCGCGCCTTTCCTTGCCGGAATATCGGGAACGGGCGAATTCGATCACATCGAGTTTTGTTCGAGTTCCCTGCTAAGACTGTCCAGATTCGAACGAACGTTGTCAAACGAATATCCAAGCGACGCGGAATCATATTGCGCAAACTTCAATTGCCGTTCGATGCGCGCGAAACGTCTGTCCAAGGCATCGTCCCAGGCAAGCGGATCTCTTCTGCCAAAAGGCAGATTCATTTTGTTGACGATGGATTTTCCTGAACGGGATTCGTCCGGGGGCGGTTCGACGGTCGGCGAATATTTCAACATGCCTAACCCCACCAACAGCGACACGACCAGGGCAGCCGAAGCGATGCCCGCGTAACTGGTCCATGTCCCTCGCGTCGGCGCGGGTTCTTTCCGCACTTCCAACTTGTCCGATTTCATGCCGGGGATCTCAAGCAACCGATTCAGTGTCTTTTGATTCACCGCATCGCCGGCCTCGAGCAAATTACCCCAAGTCGAGAAGCCCTCGCGCCAGGCGGACGTTTCCGCGTCGGGAGCGGTTTGCAGATCGGCATCGGTAGCCTGCTCCAATCGGCGTTCGAGTTCTTCTTGTTCGAGTTCGTCGTTCATGATGACTCCCCCGTTGAAAATGGGGACCGGCGCCTCGCGGCGATGTTTTTTTGGAGACGGTAATTTATTTCGGCCCGGAGCCCGACCCCTTTTTCACGTTCATGACGATTCCTCCACCAGCAAAGCGCGGAGCGTTTCCAAACCGCGGCGGCAGTGGCTCAGCGCCGTGCCCAGGGGACATCCGATTTCCGCGGCGATCTCCGCGAATCCCATCTGCCCGTAAAAACGCAACAGCAACACCCGCCGCTGGATGGGCGAAAGGCTTTGCATGGCCCTCTGCAATTGCGCCGTTTCCTCACGCGCATTCAATGCCCGAAACGGATCGTTCGCGGAGCATTGCGGTTCGTTTTTGTTCCACTCTTCGCCAGCGAGGCTGATTTCCGGCTGGATTTTGCGTTGCCGATCGCAGACCAATCGGTCGGCGATTTTCAGCAAGTACGCCCGGGCATGCCCGTTATCACGATACTTCGTTCTCGCCTCCCACGCGCGGCGAAAGACTTCTTGGAGCAGATCATCGGCCGCGTCCGGTCGCGGCGTCATTCCCAGCAGATAACCTCGGACTGCGCGACTATGATCGCGGACCCATGCGGCGAACCGTTCGGTCTGATGATCCAGTTCGTTGGAAGCCATACTATTGAGTATAAACGCGGTGGAGAAAGTTTTATTGCAGAATCGGAGATTTTTGTGTTTTTGATGGAAATCGATATAATCCGTAGGTAGATATAATGATGTAAAATAATAATGTGAAAGAACAGGGTGGGACAAGCAAATCCCAGTCCGGCAATTTTTTGTGATATCAGATGATGGGACTGGGATTTGCCTCTCCAACCCTACTAAAGGGGTAAAAACATGGTTTTTTTTCGTTATTTTTCACTCTCTGCGTTTGTTGCAATGCTGCTCCTCGTGCAGTTTGGGCTAAATGCATCGCCTCTACAGGCGGAAATTACGGCCGAGCAGGTACGCGAAGCCATTGACGGAGGCATCAAATTTCTCACTCAGCAACAAAACCCGAACGGCTCCTGGTCCGATTATATGGGCTATCCGGGGGGGACGACCGCGCTCTGCACGCTGGCGCTATTGGATGCCGGTGTCGAGCCTTCCGATCCGCAAATCCAAAAAGCGCTCAAATTTCTTCGCCGAATAAATCCCGATAATTCCGGCAGAACCTACGTCATTGCCTTGCAAACGATGGTGTATTGCCGCGCGGAACCCGACAAAGACCGGCTGCGAATTCGCAGCAACGTCAAATGGCTCGAAGGCACGCAAGTCGTGGAAGGCCCGTACAAAGGCGCCTGGTCGTATCCCGGATCGAACGGCGATAATTCGAACGCCCAATTCGCCTTGCTGGCGCTTTACGAAGCGGAGCGGGTCGGCGTCTCGGCCACCGATCAAACCTGGCGGCTGGCCCGCAAGCATTGGGAAAATTGCCAACAACCCGACGGCGCTTGGAATTACAAGCCGAACAACGCCAGCACCGGCAGCATGACCTGCGCGGGCATCAGTTCCATGGTCATTTCCGCCGACCGCATCCAACCACCCGACGCCCGAGTGGTCAACGGCGAGATCAAGTGCTGCATTTCCGGCGAAAACGCCGAGGGCGACAACCGCATCGACCGCGCCCTCGACTGGCTCGGCCGAAACTTCTCCGTCTCCAGCAATCCCGGCACGGGCCAGCTCTGGTCGCTCTATTATTTGTACGGCCTGGAACGCGCCGGCCGCTTGACCGCGCGGCGTTTCATCGGCGAGCATGATTGGTACCGCGAAGGCGCCGAGTATCTCGTGCGCCGGCAAGACCCGCTCTCGGGCTTTTGGGTCGGCTCGATCACGGAAAATGACAAGCTGGTCGGCACCAGCTTCGCGCTCTTGTTCCTCTCGAAGGGCCGCTGGCCGGTGCTGATGAGCAAAATCGGCCACGCGCCGGAGAAGGACTGGAACCGCCATCGCCACGACGTCAACAATCTCACGCGGTTCGTCGAATCGCGCTGGAAAATGGACCTGACCTGGCAAGTGACCGATCTGCGCATGGCGAGCGTCGAGGATTTGCTGCAAGCGCCGGTGCTCTATTTCTGCGGCAGCGCCAGTCCGTTGCCCGACGATCCGATCAAGCGCCGGGCGATGGCCGACAAATTGCGCGATTACATCGACCGCGGCGGGTTCGTGTTCGCCGAGGCGTATTGCGGCGATTCCGGATTCGACGGCGGTTTCCGCGAATTGATGACGCTCGTCTTTCCCGAAAAGGAGTACCGCCTGCAATTTCTCGACGCGGAACATCCGATCTGGCATTACGAAGTGCCCATTCCGGCGGAATATGTGCGGCCGCTCTACGGCGTGGAATACGGTTGCCGCACGAGCGTGATCTACGCGCCCCTGGATCCGGTCGAGAAGCCCCGGCCGTCGCTCTCTTGCCTCTGGGAACTTTCGTCCTCCGGCCGCGAGGAAAAATACCCGGACAAAGTGCAGAAGCAAATCGACGCCGGGCTGGACATCGGCATCAACATCCTGGCTTACGCCACCAATCGCGAGTTGAAGTTCAAGACGGACGTTTGGAGCGAAATCCCCAAACGCAAGCCCGGCGAGCAAGCGGAACCCGGCGAAATCCATATCGCGAAGCTCAAGCACCCCGGCGGCTGCAACGCCGCGCCGCGGGCGCTGCTGAATCTGCTCGATGCGGCCGACAATTCGCTGAAAATCCGCGTCACCGCGCGGGACGACCTGGTTTCCCTCACCGATGACGCCCTGTTCGATTACCACCTTCTCTTCATGCATGGGCGGAACGCCTTCCGCTTCACCGACGAAGAACGCAAACGCCTGAAAACCTATCTCGAACGCGGCGGCATGTTGTTTGCCGATTCGATTTGCGCCAGCAGTGCGTTCACCAAGTCTTTCCGCGCGGAGATGGCGGCCATTTTCCCCGATAAAAAACTGGAGCGCATCCCCATCGACGATCCGCTGTTGACGACGAAATTCGGCGGATCCGATCTGCACGAGGTTTCGCGCCGCGATCCGCAAAACCGCTCGGCCACCGCGCCGGTGACCGCCGCGATCAAGAAAGTCCCGCCCGAACTGGAAGGCATCAAGTTCGACGACCGCTGGGGCGTGATCTTCTCCCCCTACGACCTGAGCTGCGCCCTCGAAAAGCGCGATTCTCTCGAATGCCGCGGCTACACCCGCGAAGACGCCGCCCGCATCGGCATCAACGTGATTCTATATTCGCTGCAACAGTAAGTCGTGCTTCAGGTTGGCGCGGCCGGGCCGCAACCGATCGGAGTATTTTATGCAGCCTGTTTGTCGCCCGAGATCATTGTTGGCGTTACTCACTTGCCGGCGTGCGAGCGAACTCGTGCGCTATTTCCACTGCAACTCTTCCGGCAATCGGTTCAGATTATCGCAACCGTCGGGGTGAAGAACAACCATATCCTCGAGGCGGATCCCGCCGAAGTTGGCACGGTAGAGGCCGGGCTCGATCGTGACGACGTCGCCCTCAAAGAGTTCGGGGCCTTTGTAGTCCAGGAGCGGCGGCTCGTGGACTTCAAGGCCCACGCCGTGGCCGGTGCCGTGAGTCAGTGCGGCGGGTTTCGCCGACTCCGGCATGTCCGCGACAAGCGTGGATTTGGCATCGGACGCGGCAGCGGTGGATTTATTGAGCGGCTCGATGCCGGGACGATTTTCGTAATAGCCGTGTTCGGCCAATGTGGCGACGGTGGCGAGGTGGATGGTTTCGCCGGTGATGCCGGAACGGGCGGCGGCGATGGCGGCTCGTTTCGCGGCGCGGACGGCGGCGTGCATTTTCTTTAATTCATCGGGAATATCGCCGTGAACGACGGTCCGCGTGCAATCGCCATTGTAGAGCGTGGTGCGGTTGCGGGGGAAAATGTCGATGATGATCGGCTCGCCGGTGCGGAGTTCGCCCGCGCCGTAGTCGTGGCAATCGGCCCCGATCGGTCCGCCGGCGACGATTGCAGGCGGATTGGCGTAGCCGCGGTCGAGCAGAAAATGATCGATCGCCGCCCGGACGCGCTCGGAGGTGAGCGGCACGCCGTCGCTGAACAATATGCCGTCGCCGCGTGCGTGGGCATGGGCAACCAGCCGGCAGGCCATCTCCATCGCCGCTTCGGTCGCTTGCTGGGCCTCGCGAATCCAAGCCAGTTCTTGCTCGTCCTTGCGGCGGCGTTCGAGGATGCCGAGATCGAAGTCGCAATCGACCTCGATGCCCGCCTGCAGGATCATCTCGACGTACAGCAGCGGCAGCGAGCGGTCGCCGGTGACGCGGCGGACGCCGGCGCGGCGGAGGCATTCGGCAGCGGCCTGGGCGGTGGCGGTTTCGCGGTCGCCGGAGAGGCCCGCGGCGGGAGCGTAATCAGCGGGACAGGCGATCTCATCGACTGGCACTACCCTCCGGCGCGGTCCATTTCGATATCGCGGATGATCAGCACGGTTCTCGTTTTTCCCTCGGCGGCGGGAAAACTCAAATACGCGACGGGATCGCCCGCCAGGAAGCGAATGCAGTGATAAATCGAACAATTATGCTGCGGAATTCCGCCGAGAATGAAAGTTGTTTCAGGAAGTTGCGGCATGAGGGGACTCGAGGAAAGGGAGTGGGGATTGGTGTGACTAATGACATTATGCATCAACTTACCCCACCATTAGGTATTGTGCTAGTGCAGAACGACACTTTGTCGCTAAATCCCTTGACATATCCCCCTCGTTGGGTGAAACTTGTATCAGGTTTACATCCACTTTGCAGTTTTTTGCAGAATGCGCAAGCCACGTTGACGAAAAAGACTCTACAGGATCTTCCCATGAGTATCACCATCCAAACTGAACCTCTTGTACTTCGCCAGGATTCCACGGGCAGTCTGCGGATAGGACAGACGCGAGTATTGGTGGAGTTAGTGTTACGAGCTTTTCAAGACGGGGCTACGCCCGAGGCGATTGCCCAGCGTTATCCGACACTCGGCTTGGTCGATGTCTATGCCGTTATTACCCATTATTTGCAGCATCGCGAAGAAATGGACGGTTACCTTGCCGAACAGGATCGGCGTTCGGGTGTGGTGCGCGAACGGATCGAGAAAGGGCAGGGAGATTTGGCAGAAATGCGAGCCCGGCTGCTTGCTCAGCGAAGCAAATAAGGTGGGCGGATGCTGCGACTGTTAAGCGATGAGAATTTAAGCGGTGATATCGTGCGGGGGCTATTGCTGCGCAAACCGGGAATCGATTTAATCCGCACTCAGGACGTGGATCTATTGGGCGTCGATGATCCCGGCGTGTTGGCTTGGGCAGCCGAGAATAATCGCATTTTGCTTTCCCATGACCGAGCCACGATGCCCGCCTATGCTTACTCCCGCGTGACCGCAGGCCAATGCATGCCGGGTGCGTTCATCGTAAACGACCGCCTTCCCATCGGCCAAGTTATTCAAGATATTCTGCTTATCGATGAATGCAGCGAACAAGAGGAATGGAGCGGACGGATTCTGTTCTTGCCTTTGTAAGAATGGAAAACACTACTATTCTTGAGAAATCTTATGAATCTCGGCATTAGAATAGAAATCGATTGGTTCGATGATGATGCAATTTGTCTTCGTTTTCAATGCTCGAATGGTTGCTTTTCCGGTGAAAATTATTTATATGTCACCCATTCGGAATTGCTGGAAAAAAGCAAATTATTACACGGATTTCCTAAATCTCACACGGATTTTCGAGATGTTGAATTAGGCACATTTGATCCCACCTGTGCCGGTGGTGGGATTAAGCTGCACTTTCATTGCATCGACCGAGCTGGACATAGCAAAGTCGATATCAAGCTTCGAGGTGATCGATGCAAGTCATTGGGTGAGTTAGATTCCGCATCCTTCTCTTTTCCTGTAGAACCAGCGGCGATCGATTCTTTTGTTTCGCAAATGCTGGGAATGAGAATCTTAGTGGGCAGTTGCAGCGAACTTCGCATGGCAACTTAACCCAGTTTTTCCCCACAAATTCCATCCTTTAGCATTCATACTTCATACTTTCGTATGCTTCCCGCCGTCGAGCAACTGAAAACCTGGGACCGCACGCTGTACTGGCATGCCTTCACGCAGATGGCCGAGTACGAGCCGTTTCTCATCGAACGGGCGGAGGGTTGCGTGTTTTGGGACATCGACGGCCGGGAATACATCGACGGCGTGAGCAGCTTGTGGTGCAACATTCACGGGCACCGGCATCCGAAGATCGACGCCGCGATCCGCGGGCAACTCGACAAGGTGGCCCACGTCACTTCGCTGGGGGCGTCGAATTCGACCAGCGTGCGACTGGCGAAGCGGTTGGTCGAACTGGCGCCGCCGGGACTGAAGCACGTCTTCTTCTCCGACGACGGGGCGACGGCCGTCGAAGTGGCGATCAAAATGGCGCTGCAATACTGGCGGCAGCGCCGGCAGCCGCGGCCGGAAAAAACGGCTTACCTGGCACTGGGCGAAGCGTACCACGGCGACACGCTGGGCAGTGTGAGCGTCGGCGGGGTGGAAAAATTTCACGCCGCGTTCGAGCCGCTGTTGTTTCCCACGCTGCGCGTGCCCGCCCCGGATGCATATCGCCCGCCGGCTGAATTTGCCAAGATGAACGATGCCTCCCCTCGCCCTTTGGGAGAGGGGCCGGGGGTGAGGGCCGATGAACTCTGCAATTTCTATCTCGACCAACTGGAAAAAGTCCTCGCCGAGCATCACGAAAAGCTCGCGGCCATGATCGTCGAGCCGCTGGTTCAAGGCGCGGCGGGGATGATCATGCATCCGGCGGGCTATCTGCGCGGCGTGCGGGAACTCACGCGCAAGTACGGCGTGCTCTTGATCGCCGATGAAGTGGCCACCGGTTTCGGGCGGACGGGCAAAATGTTCGCCTGCGCGCACGAGGCGGTCACGCCCGACTTGATGTGCGTGGCCAAAGGCATCACCGGCGGCTATCTTCCGCTGGCAGCGACGCTCGCGACGGAAGAGATCTTCAACGCCTTTTTGGGCTCTTACGGCGAGAGCAAGACTTTTTTTCACGGCCATACGTACGGCGGCAATCCGCTGGGCGCGGCGGCGGCGTTGGCGACGCTCGATATCTTCGAGGAGGAGCGGACGCTGGAAATGTTGCAGCCCAAAATCGCGCGGTTGGCGGAGCATCTGGCGCGGATCTCGCATCATCCGCACGTGGGCGATGCCCGACAGCGCGGATTCATCGCGGCCATCGAACTGGTCCACGACAAGGCGGCTAAAGAGCCTTATCCCTGGACCGAACGCCGCGGCCACGCGGTTTGCGAATGCGCATTGAAAGAAGGCGTTTGGATCCGTCCGCTGGGCAATGTGGTGGTGGTCATGCCGCCGCTGGCGATTACCATCGAGCAGTTGGACAAAATCTTGTCGGCGATCGAGCGCGGGATCGAGCAGGCGACGGGTGCCGCGTCGCCGGGATGCCAAGCGAAATCGCAGCACAGTTCATGCGAATTTTAATGCTTTGCCGAAAACGATAATCCATGAAATTCCTCGATACGCTCAATCGCCGATTCGGCCGCTATGCAATTCCGAATTTGACGCTGATCTTGATCTTCAGCCAAGTCGTTACGTACGTGCTGAAATTTACTCGGCCGGAATTGGTCGATCGGCTCGTTTTGGTGCCGCAAAAAGTGCTCGAAGGAGAATGGTGGCGGCTGCTATCATTCTTGGCCTATCCACCCAGCGACAATCCGCTTTTCGTGTTATTCTTTTGGTATTTATTCTATCTCTTCGGCTTGGCGCTTGAAGCCAACTGGGGCACGTTCAATTACAATCTATTTCTGCTGTTAGGCTATATGGCGACGGCGGGAGCCTCCTTCTTGACCCCCAACGCGCCCACCTTCAATTTCTTTCTTTACAATTCCCTGTTTCTTGCATTCGCTTATCTCTATCCGAATTTCGTAATCAGCATCATGTTCGTCTTGCCGGTGAAAATCAAATGGCTGGCCTTGATCGATTGGATTTTCTTGGGATTCACAATGTTGACAGGCCATTGGATGATCTGGATTAAAGTGGCAGCCTCAGTGTGCAATTTCTTGATATTTTTCGGCAAGGATATTTTCTGGCGCGTTCGAGCGGGTCGCTGGCACATGGCACAACAAGTGCGAAAGATCGCACAGCGGGAAAAGCCTCGTCACGAGTGCAGCGTCTGCAAGGCGACGAACATCACGCACCCCGCGCTGCATTTTCGCTACTGCTCGAAATGTCCGGGCACGCCGTGTTTCTGCGAGGAGCACTTGAAGGAGCATCGGCACGCGGAAAGCCCCGGGAGAACTTCCCCGGGAAATCCTGAATCGGATAAGAGTTGAACAAGCCTCTCATTGACAAGCGGATAATCCCGTTTTACAATCTTTTGCAACCGGTTGAATACGCTTTCACCGCGCATGGGATTCCAGTATTCCAGGAGCATTCCAATGAAGATTTTTCTCCCTTCCGTCCTCATGGCATTTGCTTTGTGCGCCGCCGGTGCGGCAAGCGAGACGAATTCGAAGCCGAAAACCGGTCATGCGATCCCCTTGACAAACGCCGGATTCGAAGCCGCTGCGCCCCACCAGGGTTGGAGCATCCATATTTTCGGCGCTCAACCGGAGGTTGCGCTCGACACCGGCATCCGCCATGAAGGCAGGCAGTCGCTGCGCATTCGAGCCGAACAACCCTCCGACACGGCTTTAGGACAGGAAGTTCAACTCCAACCCGGCCGTTGGTATCGGCTGACGGGTTGGGTTCGCTGCGATAAGCTGGATCCGCGCAATGCGCCCGTCTGCGGGACGTTCCAAATCCAAAATCCGGGCGGAAACGGCGTGGTCGCAAGCGGCCGGAATCATCAGGGCACGAGCGACTGGACGCGGGAGACCGTTTATTTCACTCCGCCCGGCGACGGCATGACGCGCATCGCAATCTTCTTCGTCGGCTACGGCAAAGGAACGGGCGCGGCCTGGTTCGACGACATTTCGCTGGAAGAAATGGGCGATCTCGATTCGACGATCCGGATCACGCGCCATCCGCTTTGTCCGGGCGAGATCAGCCCTCTCCAGTACGGCCAGTTTATCGAGTATCTTTCGCCTTCACGCTCACGATGTCCGCGGAACAGGTTTTCGACGCCAGTTTCGAAGGCGTTCCGCCGTACGGATTCTCCTTCCGCAAAGAAACCGACCGCTACGAAAAACCGTGGTACCCCGAAGGCGCCGTGCATCGCGGGCAGTATGAACTCGACTCCGGCCAACCGTTCAACGGCAAGCAATCGCAGCGGATCACCGCTCTGCCGGGCGATCCATGCACGATGGGAATCGCACAGGCCGGGAAATACGTCCGCCGAGGAGTGCCAATGAAATGTTCACTCTCCCTGCGAATGCAAGGAGTCGTCGATCCCGTGCAGATCGCGCTCAGCGGCGAAGGGAAAACGTATGCCACCGCCGAAGTCCGTCCGAACGAAAAATGGCAGCGCTTTCGGGCCGAATTGACGCCGGACGATACCGGCATCGACGCGGTTTTAAGCATCTCGTTCAAAGGCCCCGGCACGCTCTGGATCGATCAGGTGTCGCTCATGCCCGCCGACAACATCTATGGTTGGCGCCGCGACGTGGCCGAGGCGCTCAAGGCATTGAAGCCGGGCATTATCCGTTTCGGCGGAAGCACGATCGAGGGCTTCGATTGGAAAACCACCATCGGCGATCCGGCGAAGCGCGTCCCCTTCACCACTTGTTGGGGCGGCCTCGAACCCGGCAACGAAGGCCTTGAAGAGTTTCTGCAACTGTGCAAGTGGGTCGAGGCCGAGCCGCTGATCTGCATTCGCTATACGGGAAGAACGCTGCAAGACGCAGCCGACCAGGTCGAGTATTTCAACGGTCCGGCCGATTCGCCGATGGGCAAGCTCCGCGCGCAGAACGGGCATGCCGAGCCGTACCGCGTCAAATATTGGCAGGTCGGCAACGAGTTGGGCGATGAAACCTATTACAAAGGGCTGGCCGCATTTTGCAAGGCCATGAAGAAAGTCGATCCGAGCATCAAGCTGATGGCGGCTTTCCCGTCGCCGGAACTCGTGGAAGCGGCCGGTTCGCAAATCGACTTCATCTGCCCCCACCATTACGACATCCAAAATCTGCCGGCGACGGCGGATAACGTGAAGTGGTGCCGGCAGATCATCGCCGAAAAGGGGCGGGGCCGCGACATTCGCCTGGGCATTACCGAATGGAACACCACCGCCGGCGACGTAGGTTTGCCCCGGGCGATGCTCTGGACGCTCGACAACGCCCTGTGGTGCGCCCGCTATCAAAATCTGATGCACCGCAATTGCGATATCATGGAAATCGCCAATCGCAGCAATCTTTGCGACAGTTTTTGCAGCGGCATCATTCAGCCCAACAATCACGCACTCTTCAAAACGCCCACCTATTACGTGCAGGAGCTTTACGCCAACCATGCCGGGCGAACGCCGCTGGAACTCAAACTCGAAGACGGCATGGCGGAAGACCCCGCGCTGGACATCAGCGCCACGCTCGGGGCCGGCGGAAAGCGGCTGGCGATTTTTGTGGTCAATCCTTCGTCCACGGCGCAGAAGCGGACGTTCGACCTGTCGGCCTTCGCGCCGCGCGGCGAAACCGCCGAGGTTTATACGGTCGAAGATACGGCTAAATCGCCCGAACGGCATGCGGCCAATTCCTGGCGCGCGCCGGAGCGGATCCGCACGGTCCCCGGACAGGTGAGACTCCAGGGTGGAAAATTGCCCTGCGAATTCCCGCCGATGACGGTGACGCTACTTGAAATTCAATAGGATTGGGGGAAAATAAGGTCGGATAAACTCGTTCCCTTGCTCCTGCGTGGGGACGCGTTTCCACGGCGCTCCGTCGTCGCCGAAATGCCAACCAACCTCAATCCTATCTCCCGAAAACTCCCATGCGCCTTATATTAGCCACCCGCGTTTTTTTCAAAATCCTCTCCAATTCGGCCTTGGCCGAGGTGATGCAGAAGCACTTTAGCGGCAAGGCGCCGGCGGCCTTGCCGGCGCCGGAAGCGCCGCCGGCGGCGAAATTGCCTCCCCCTCCGGCGGTCAAGGCGCCGCCGCGGAGCGAGGCGATTACGCTCTTGGCGACTTTGCAGCGCGAAGCGCGGTTCCTCGACTTCCTCATGGAGCCGCTTGCCGGATATGCCGACGCGCAGGTGGGGGCCGTCGCCCGGGACGTGCATCGCGATTGCGGCGCGGTCGTCAAGCGATTGTTCGAGCCCAAGCCGGCCGTCGCTCAGGAGGAAGGCAGCGCCGTGGAAGTCTCCGCCGGCTTCGACGCCGGCCGTTTCCGCCTGACGGGCAACGTGACCGGCCAGCCGCCCTATCGCGGGCGCTTGGTCCATCCCGGTTGGGAGGCCGTGAAGTGCGAGCTTCCCACGTGGACGGGCACGAAAGATTCCGCCCGCGTCATCGCCCCGGCGGAAGTGGAATTGTAGTTTCCGGATTCCAAATCATTCGAATTTGATCAATTCTCCTTGCCCGGCCGTCAGCCAACGCCCTTCTCTTTCGCCGAACGGCGAAAGTTTTCCATCGACCGGCGAATAAACCTGAATCTTAGAGTATTTCTTCTGCGTCTCGAGATCGAAATGGATCGATCGTTCGAGGCTGAGATTGACGATCAAGGCGTAATCGCCGCCGGAGGCATCGCGAAATTCGCCGATCATCACGGGCGGCGAATTTTCTGTGAATCCGCGCAGAGGTGGTTGTCTGTACTTGCTTCACGATGCGGCCCGGCAGCGCGGGAAGCGATTCATAAGGCAACGGCGAGGAAAACAGGACGCCGGTCGATTCCAGCCGGTCGATCACCGGCCCCAAGGACCGCAACTGCCGATTGACGGTTTGCAGGGCGAGGAAAGTGGAGGTCTTGTTGCCCGCGCTGTCGAAAGAAGCGAATTTATAGCCTTTTTCGCCGTCGGCATAGTGGAAGAATTTGTACCAACAGATGCCGCGGAAGCCGGCCGCCAAGGTGGTGTAGGCTTGCAGCGCGAGGTTGGCCGGCGAGGGGATCGTGGTCAAGGGGCGGATTTGGTTGCTGCAGACGATGTTCCAATACGGAAGACGATGTTTTTGGGCGACTTTGCGCACTTGCAGGAGATTCTTGAAATAGAGGCCCGGACTTCTCGCCTCTTGCATGTCGTCGGTGTGGATGATCAGGTAGTTGTCGTAGCAGATCAATTGCGGTTTCACTTCGGCGATGAATTTTTCCAGGTATTCCTCGTAGGTGCCGGTTTCGAGCGCCGACCGGGCGGCATTGAGTGTGGAATAACTGGGAAACAGGTTGATGTAGGCCAGTTTGCCGGGAGCGTGTCTCTTCACGGCCGCCACCGCCTTGCCCAGCGCGGGAAATCCGCTTGCCCTCGGCTCATCGCAAATAAAATAGCCCAGCACGTTCGGATCGTCCGCCGTCGAGCCGATGAGGGCGACGACGTATCGTTCGATCTCCCCGTCGCTCAGTTTGATCCACGCCTTGTTGGAGAGATTTTTGCCGTTTTTGGGAGCGATGAGGGCCATCAGTCCGAGTTTCTTGCAGAGCGGCAAATCCTCGGGCTGGACGAAGCCCGCCAGAGTGAATTGGCATTCGGCGATGGCTCTCAAGCTCTTCTCCGGATCAAGCCCCGGCGTTTTCGATTCGTGGATATCGTCCCAGGGCATGATGGGATAGGAATCCCGAAGATGTTGCAGCGGCGGAAGCTGCTCGGCGATCGGGATGCCCGGTTGCGGCGCGTCGTGGGCGGTGAGCGACGCCGGAGCCGCGCAAACGATCGCCGTGAATACGGCTGCCGATATCCATGCTGCATAACGGGGAGCGGCCATGAGCATTGTCGTCCTTTTCGTCGGTTTTGTTTGCATCGATTTTTTTACAGTCTCCTCAATGCGAACGGCTCGGTGAGGAAACCGGAAGCTATGCTGCCTCTTTGATAAGATCAACATAGCAGAGGAGATGGCTTTTTTCAACAAATGGTTCAGGGCGGGGACGCTCTCGTCTCGGAGAACGGCGCGGAGGGCGGCGGCCGAATCGTAATGCCGATCGGCAATGAGCTCCCGGGCGAGTTCCGCGGCGCTGAACGCTCAGGTTGGCAGGCCTTTTACGCCGTAGAGGCGAAAGACGAGTTCGTCGATGTGGCGTTCGTGATTTTCCACGTCGCCTTCCAAAATGCGACGTTCACGGTCGGAGAGTTTCTTGTCGCGGAGTTTGACTTTCGCGTCCATGATCTCCCGAACCGATTCCACGATGCGGTCGGCGAGTTTTTTTTCATCCGCGGTTTTGGGGAGTTTGATTGGGGTGTCCTTTATAAATCGAATTTCACAATTCAGGTAGCCACCGCGAAATGGAGTCCCATTCCGTCGAATCCAATAATCCGAGAATTTGCTGTTGAGGATTCCCAGTAATAGAAACGCGGAAATGCGTTTTGATGGAACAATGGCTACTCCACCAGCAGCACCGCCGGAAAAAACGTAGTCGCCTGTCGAATCCCAGCACATCTGCGGATGCTCGCATATATCGGGATTCATGATTTTGGGTTTTGACAACTGTTCAAAGTTCTGCGGGCGTGAATAGCGATAAAATTCGTCGCCGTCCCAGCGTCCACGTTCTCGCTTTGCGAGTTGGGATCTAAGCGGCTTCAGATAGTCATGCCATAGCATGGGAAACAATTTTCCCATCTCTTTCGGAGTCAGCAATCTCCAGCGGCCCTCTCTTCGCGCGTATGGAAATATCAGGCGAAGCGCCGTTGGTAGAACAAAAAACGCCTTCATGTGTTCGCTTTTCACGAGCGGACGAAGTGAAGCCGCTTCAATCTTGTGTGTAATGCCGGTTGCTTCAGATCGCACCACCGCTATTTCGTTTCGCAGTTCGACGAGATCGACGACAAATACTTTGTCTGCGCCGGTTTTGAAACCCTGTGCGAGGTCCGCAACCGTGCATAAGGGATCGCCGACGATTTCACGATAAAAGTTGTCAAACTGGAATGGCAGCGGTCCCGGCGGTGGTGACATGACTTTGTGCCGCGAAACTCCACGGATGGTCTTCCGCTGGGTTTCGTCAAGCAAACTGCATTGGCCAACGCCGTCGTACAGGTCATCGAACTTGGCATAATTGATTCTGTCCGGGCCTGGTGTCTTTCCCAAAATATGAATGGCTGTGTAAGTCGTTGCGCCCTGGAATACCTGTTGATGCGCAAAGTCAACGATGCTTTGCAGATGCTTGCCAGCAGCAATGATCTCTCTTAGTCCTTCACCGTATTTAGCCTGCCAGAACTTGTGGGGCATGATGTAGCCGAGCAGCCCGTCGGTCGCGAGGAGTTCCAGGCAGCGTTCGACGAAGACAACGTAGATGTCATAGTTGCCCTTGGCCGCGGATTTGTAGCGCCATTTGTAGAATTCGCACTCGTCGGGAGCCCATTTATTGAGTTCCTGGACGCGGATATAGGGTGGGTTTCCGATGACGCAATCGAAGCCTTTTCGGCCGCGCTGCGTTTCGGAATCCGAATCCAGAAGCCGGCCAAAACCCCGGGTGCGGCTCTCCCAGTCGAAGCGGTTCATGCGGAAGCGAATGTCCTCGTCCACGGGGAACAGCCCACCGTGTTTGGCCACCACCCAATCGTCGAAATCGGCCGAATCGATGAGCGAGTTGCCGCAGAGGATGTTATTGTCGAGAGCGGGAAGCAACTCGTTTTCCAGCCAGTCGCGCTGCCAATTCGGCGGCAGATTGCCTTCGAGCATTTTCAGATAAAGCGACATGACCGTCACCTCGACGGCCTGTTGGTCGATATCGATGCCGTGAATGCAATTGGTCAGCAGGGCGGCCTTGAAATCCGGGGCGAGTTGACAATGGCCTTTTTTGTCTTGGAATGCAATATCTTTTCGTTTTTTGCGCGATTTGGGAGTAGCGCGGACTTTCGCCAACGAAGTATCCTTGGAAATCGCCGACATGCAATGATCGATGAGGTATTGAAACGCCGCCACCAAAAAAGAGCCCGAACCGCAAGCGGGATCGAGGATTTTCACGTTAAGGACTTCGGCCGGCGAAAGGCCCTCGATTTTCGGCCCGACGACGCGGCGAATGATGGTATCGACGACGAAGCGGGGCGTATAATAGACGCCGCTGGCGTGGCGGACTTCCGGCTTTTGTTCGACGTCGGCTTCGCCGAGTTTGACGACGACGATATTGCCGAGAAATTTCTCATAGACGATGCCCAAAATGTCGTCGCCGATAGCGGAAAAGTCCCAAGGGCCATCGGGCGGATAGAGCGTGCGAATCAAATCGGCGAGAATGTGGTCGGAAACCACCAAGGATTCCGAAAAGTGATACTTGTACAGGTAGCCGTTGTATTCGCGGTCGAGTTGGCGGAATTCGGCGCAAAGGGCCGGGTAAAAATCGCCCCCTTCGGCGCTGATGCGGGCGAGCATCTTTTTCAGCGAGCCGTATTCCCGAATTCCGCGATCTTCGCAGACTCGCATGAATACCAGGCGATCGATCAAACGCTGGACAGCTTCCGTCAACCTCGCTGCGCCGTGAAGAGTGTCGGCTTCAGTAAAGTTCTTTTTGTTGTCGTGATAGATTGCGCGGGCGAAGTGCTTGCGGTAGGTCTCCAGATAGCCGAGGAAGACCTTATCGACGGGTTCATCGCCCCGTAGCTCGAATAACATTCGATCGACGGTGCGCAATCTGCGGTTCGGTGAGATTTTACGGATTCTGCGCGAAGCGTCTCCAGCGAACCGTCGGCAACAGCATTGCGCCCGAATGTGGCGAGAAACTGTTCCCAGCGTGCGGGATAGTCCTGAAAGTCAATGGTGAACTCCCGCACCAAGCCGCGCTGCGGTTCGTTGAGGATCGGTTTAAGGGTCGTGTCGTAAAGCCGGAATTGTTCGAAGTCGGTAAGTATGGCGAACGGGATCGCCGCGTTCCAGGCGTATCGTTTGGCCTGGAAGACAGCTTTCTTATCGGTATCAAGATCGACCGCCGGTTTTTTGGCTTCGACGATGAAACGAGAAAAGCCGTTTACGCGAAAGAGATAATCCGGTTCGCGGGAGCGCAGGCCATCATCTTCGACGAAGTCCATGGACGGTTCTACAACCACCTCGACATCTTGCGGAGGAAGTTGCGATTCATTCGACACGTCCCAGCCAAGCAGCTTCCAGAAGGGATCGATGTAATGAAGCCGAACGCTCGATTCCTTGTCGTGGGGAGCCTTGAGTTGTCCAATGTGCTCGGCAAAACCTTGCACGAGAGTTTTTATGGTCATGGCAATCTGCGAAAAGGGAGTGGCCGCGACAATGGATGGCAGTTCATCCGTGCCGCCACCCCAATTTAGCAGATATTGGTCGGGATTGGAAGAGCCGCGAACTCGTGAATCATTCCCCATCCTTCGCCCCCGTTTTCTCCATCCGATTCAAAATCACCGTAAACGTCGTCCCCTGTCCGAGCACGCTGCGGACTTCGATGCGGCCGCCCATTTCGGAAATCAACATCCGGCAGAGGCCGAGGCCCAATCCGGTGCCGCCGGAACTGGCCCGGGTGGTGAAGAAGGGCTCGAAGATCTTCTCGAGGTTCACCCGCGGAATGCCCACGCCCGTGTCGGAAACGTCGATCGCCACCGAACCCATCTGGTCTTCGTCCTGGCGGCCCAGCGAATACGTGCGAAGCGTGAGCGTGCCGCCGTGGGGCATCGCGTTCAGCGCGTTCGTGCAGAGATTGAAGAGCACTTCCTGCAGCGTGTAGGGATCGCCCTGAACGGGCGCGACGCCGGCCAGATCGGTGCGGATATCGACGTTCTTCCCGTGCGAACTGCCCAGCACCTCGAGCGTGGCCACGACCGCCTGATTGACCTCGGTGCTCTGCAGGGTCACGCCGCGGGGACGGGCGAACGCCTGCACGCGCTTCGCCGTCCGCTCGATGCGCTCGAGCGCTTCGGTCATCAGTTGCACGTATTCGGTGAGGTGCGGATCGTCCTTCACCTTTTCGCCGATGTGTTTGAGGCAGTTTTGCACGCCGTCCAACGGATTGGCGATTTGATGGGCGATGCCCGCCACGAGCTGCCCGATGCCGAGCATCTTTTCCTTCTGCCGGAGTTCGGCGTGCGCCCGATCGACGTAGCGGCGGATCGAGGTGGTGAAATAGACCGCAATCCACAGCGCCGAGGCGAACGCGGTGAACACGCCGAGCAGATAGAGCGGATCGAGCGGCGGGGTAATGCCGTTTTCGGAAGGGAATTTCAGCGGAAAACGGGAAATCCAACCCAGATATTCCAGCAGCATCACCAGCCCGACCATGCCGATCGCCATCGCCGCCAGGAAATACGGCGCGCGGCCGCGGAGATACATGCTGGCGATAATCATGTGAAACACATAGAAGAACAGGAACGGATTGCGGGGCAGATCGGCGAAATACAGCAGCAGCGTGAGGGCCGTCAGATCGAAAACGACCTGCGTGAAAATGTTCCGTTCGATGTTGATTTCCGAGCCGGGATCGCTCTCGCCGAGCTTGAACAACAGGTTGTAGCCGACCATCGCGCAGCCGATCACGTACAGCGGCACGGGATTGGCGACGAGATGCAGCAGCGAAGAGGTGACCGCCGTGATGCCGAATACCGCACCGCAGGCCAGCCAGCGGAGCGAGATCAGCCATCGAGCCGCCTTCGGGGGGGAGCTTCATGGAAACCATTATGCTCGATCGGACCGCGGAGGTAAAGCGGCAAGACGTCCCGCACTTTTCGAGAGTGCCTGTTAAACTCCGTTGCACCGCCTTTTCCAGGTCATAAAAATCCTCGAACCGACGAGCGGCGCGACTGCCGAATACTAGGGACGTCTGCGGGAGCGATTCTATCCTCTCGAGGCGGCATCGTTTCCAAATTGGGGGGGTGTCCCGGTTGATGCAAAGATCGGAGTGTGGTAGTTTGAATGTACGAGGAGAATCGCCTGGCACTTTGCATCTTTCGAGAAAAAAGGATCACCCCATGAGTCGTTTGCAAGTAGTTTGGTTGTGGATCGGATTGAGTGTTTCGAGTATGTTTTTGTTCCCATCAACCGCCGCCGCACAGATTTTATTATGCGATCGGCTCGATAATCATATCCTTGAATACAATCTGGACGGCACATTTCGCCGCAACGTGATCGGGATGGGCGCCACGCTTCCCGACGGCCCTTCCGGCATGGCTTTCGGCTCGGGCGACGATCTGTTCGTCAGCAGCATCAACGACGGGAACGTTTTGCGCTACAATTGGAAAACCGGAGAGGCGGCGGCGACGCCTTTCGCCACGGGCCTTAACGGTCCGAGCGGCGTGCTCTTCGATCAGGCATCGAACAGCCTCTACGTCAGCGAGTTCGGCAATTTCGACGGCCACGAGATCGTCCGTTTCGATGCCGCCAGCGGCGCGGAAACCGGCCGATTCGACGCGGCAACGGGCGGCGGATACGCCGACATGGCGATCGGCCAAGACGGGAAACTCTATGTCAGCAACTTCTATTATGGGCAAATATTGCAGTTCGATCCCACAAATCCCGCAACGCCGCCCGTGGTATTCGCCGGTGATTCGGCACTGCAGGGGAGCAATGGACTGCTCTTCGATTCGAGCGGCAAACTCGACGTGGTCGGATTGATGTCGCGAAACGTGTATCAGTTCAACGCCAATGGAACGCCGGTCAAGGAACTCGTCCCGGCGGCTTCCCAAGCTTTGTATTTTCCCTCCGACGCGGTGTTGGATCCCGACGGAAACTTGTTGGTTTCCTGTCTGGGCAACAATAGCGATCCGAACCTTCCCTACGCTCCGGGTTATGTCGGAAAATTCAATGCCGCCACCGGCGCGGCGATCAACGTGAATTTCATCCTTAACGCGAACAATTTGCAGCCCACAGCCATGCTGATCGAACCGTACGCGGTATGGACCGGCGGAGTGGCGGGGAACCTGTGGACTTCCGCCGGTAATTGGGGCGGGTCGCCCCCCAGCGATCCGGCCGCGGTCCGCTTCGGCGCAACGACCTCCGGCGGGGCCGTCACGACGAACAACGATTTCGCCCCGGGAACGCAGTTCAATGGGATTGCGTTCACCGGCGGCAATACGGCTTACGCGCTCGCGGGCAATGCCCTCAAGCTCGGCGGTCCGGTCGTCAACCAGAGCACGCTCGACCAAACCATCGATCTCGATATGGAATTAACGCTCGGCGGCGGATCGTTCGATACGGGCGCGAATAATATCACCGTCGGCGGCGGCATCAGCGGCGCGGGATCGTTGACCAAAAAGGAGCGGGCATTCTTGCGCTCGATGGCGACTTGAATTACACGGGATCGACCTTCGTGACCGAGGGAACGATGACCGTCGCGGGAGCTTTGACCCGCTCCCCCGAGATTATCGTGACGGGCGATGAAACGCTACTTACCGCGGCAAGCATCGTCGCCGATTCGCTGACGATCGGCGCGATTTCGCCCACCGGCTCCACCCCAGCCGTGCCCGAGCCGAGCGGGATCGTGCTGGCGCTGCTGGGAGGATTTTGCATCCTCGCTCACCGGTTACGGAGGCGCGATTAAGTGAACGAACGAGATGCGCGCCGCCGCCTTGGTTTTACCCTGGTCGAGCTGTTGGTGGTGATCGCCATCGTCGGCATCCTGGTGGCGATGCTATTGCCGGCGATCCAGGCCGCCAGGGAATCGGCGCGGCGGATGACTTGCCGGAACAATCTCAAGCAATTGGGCGTGGCGCTGCAAAACTACGAGTGCGCGTGAAAAAATGTTTTCCGGCGGGAGCCGAATCGCATCCGTGCGCGGCGGCGCCTTCGACGCCGCACAGTTTTTACCGCTGGTCCGCGCTGGCCCATCTGCTGCCCTATCTGGAGCATTCGGCGGCCTTGCACGTTCTGGATTTGTCGCAGCCGCTTTATGGATCGAACTTGCAGGTTACTCCGGCGAACCAGGCGGGCGTGGCCCAGGTGATCGGCATGTTTCTTTGCCCTTCGGACCGGCAAAAGCCGGTGGCGGCGGGTTTCGGGCCCACGAACTACGCGGCCTGCACCGGCTCGGTGCGCCGGCGGCGGAACGCCCTTCGATTGCGATGGCGTCTTTTATGTCAATTCGGCGACCCCCGCCGCGAAAATCAGCGACGGCCTGAGCCACACGGTCGCCGTGAGCGAGAGCCTGCTGGGAGACGGGCCGGCGCCGCTTTTCGATTCCGCGGGCGTCGATCGCCGCACGACTTACGCCTTCGCCAATGCCGTCCCCTTGACGGAATCGGCCTGCCAGGGAGCGCAGATGTGGAACGTCAGCGACCTGCGCGGCTTTTCTTGGGCGAACGGCGAGTATCGCTGCGCACTGTACAACCAGTATTGGACGCCGAACACGGAATGCGTCGATTGCCTCTCCGCGGTGGTCATCGGCAACCTCAGCGTGCGCTATTCGGCCTACGGCTGGCGGGCCGTGCGCAGCAAGCATCCCGGCGGCGTCAACGCCATGATGGCCGACGGCTCCGTACAGTTCTTCGCCGATGAAGTCGATCGCGCGACATGGCAGGCACTCTCCACCCGGGCGGGCAAAGAAGCGGTTTCTCTCCCCTTCTGACAGATCCTGCTGCGAAAAACGAGCAATAAACCTTGACCGCGCCTCCCCGTGAGGTAAAATCGGCAATGCTCTCCGCGCACCTGCGCCGCGGCGCGGGAACAAGTAATTCCACTCTTATCGAAAGGTTTTCCCTTGCAACGCAATTTATCCAAACTTCGCCGCAGCGACGAAGAGGCCGTCAAAGAAGCGGGATTGGTGCTCGATTATGACGAAATCGCGCGGAAAGGCGCGATGACGCGCGAGGAAGTCTCGATCTCGAAATGGTACGGCATCTATTCCTCCCGCCAGCCGGGCAATCACATGGCGCGGGTCGTGATCCCTGGCGGGCAACTCACCTCGGTCCAGGCGCGGGAACTGGCGCGACTCTCGAACAAGTATTCGCCGGGCCGCATCTCCTTCACCACGCGGCAGAGCGCGCAGTTGCATTGCCTGAAGCTCAAAGAGCTTGCTTCGTTCCTGCGCGAGATCAAAGCGGCCGGACTCACCACGTTCCACGGCTGCGGCGACGTCACCCGCAACGTGGCGGCTTGCCCCTGGGCGGAAATCTGCCCGCATCGGCGCATCGACGTGCTGCCTTACGCCAAAAAAGTGGCCGAGCATCTGGCCTCGCGGCGCGATCTGGACAACCTGCCGCGGAAGTTCAAAATCAATTTCTCCGGCTGCTCGGGCGATTGCGGCCAGCCGCACATCAACTGCGTGGGCATCACGGCGGTCATGCGCGAACGCCAGGACGGAACGGAAGAAAACGGTTTCCGCGTCGTCATTGGCGGTGGGATGGGCTGGAAGCCGTTCGTCGCCAAGCCGCTTTACGGTTTCGTGCCGGCGGACAAGATCGTCGATCTCTGCCGCGCGGTGGGCCATCTCTTCCGCGACCACGGCGACCGCTACATCCGCATGTACGCCCGGCTGAAGTTTGTCGTGCATCGCTTGGGTGTCGATCGCTGCCGGGAGTTAGTGAACGAATACCTCGACAAGGATGGCGTCGATCGGTCGGATTTCGTGGCCGAGCAGGTGCGAGATGTCGGGGGGACAATGCCCGATCGGCCGCTGGCCGTGCCGGATCGCCCGCTCTGCGAGCCGAATCCGGTCGGCACCGATGGGCTGTGCATCCAGCGGATCAAAATCCCCAAGGGCGAGTTGCTCAGTTCGGCTTTGGATCGCATCGCCGATCTCGCGGAAATGTTCGGCGACAAGCATGTCTATAGCACCAATCGGCAAAATCTCGAGTTGCACGGCGTCGATCCGCGGCGGCTGCCCGAGTTGAAACGGGAGATTGAGGCCCTCGGCTTCGAGACGGAAGACTTCTTCGGCCTAAGCGACGTGGTCACGTGCGTGGGCACGACGTACTGCCCGCTGGCGGTGAGCACGACACATTCGCTTTTCGACAAGCTGCAAGCACTGGTGCATGACGCGAAATACGCGGCGATTCGTGACCAGGTGCTCGTCAACATCACCGGCTGCCCGAATTCGTGCTCGCCCTACCGGATCGCCGACATCGGCTTTCGCGGACTGCGAATTCGCGGGATGGAAGGCTCGAGCGAAGGTTATCAGGTGACCGTCGGCGGGACGCAAGTGTCGTTCGGGCACGCCGTGGGTGAGTTCAAGGAAGAAGATTGCATGCGCGTGACGGCCAAAATTCTCGATACCTTCATGAAGTTGCGCCAGGACCATGAAACGCTTGCCGATAGCGTCCAGAGGTTTGCGGCAGAAGCCTTTCAACAGGCGGCGGGACCAATCAACGTCCAAGGCACGAAGCCTGTGGAGCAGTATAACGCAAAGGTCGATCAATTCCTCGACGCGTACCTGATACTTCGGCAAGGCGATGAAACGCTCGAAGAGTGCAGCGGTCGCGTTGGAGTGGAACCGTATCGCCGTGCCGTTGAGTCGCTTGGCATCGAGTATCAAAAAGCCGTCAATCCTCTGGAACTTACGGTCCTGACCGGCCATGCCGAAGAGCCGCTCGATTTCCGCACCATCGAGCGCGACGTGCCGTGCCGCACCGCATGTCCGGCGCGGACGAACATCCCCGAGTACATCCGCCACATTGCCCACGGGCGGATGGACGAGGCCGCGATCATCAACCAGGAAGATAACGTTTTGCCGGGCATTCTGGGACGGATTTGCACCCGGCCGTGCGAGACCCGCTGCCGCTACCAGTGGACGAGCATCAAGGGACCGGTGCGGATTTGCCATCTCAAACGCTGTGCGACCGACGGCAAAATGAAACCGTTCGGCCCGTTGCCGGCGTATTTCGGCCCCTCGGGCAAGCGAACCGCGATCATCGGCGGCGGTCCGGCGGGGTTGGCCGCCGCACGGGAACTGCGGCGCTACGGACACGAGGTCACGATCTGCGAGCGCGAAGCATATCTCGGCGGGCAGATTCGCATCGGCATTCCCGAGTTCCGCCTGCCGCGGGAGATTATCGAGGAGGATATTGCCGCGATTCTCGCGCAGGGCGTCGAGGTGAAGCTCAATCATCCGATCCGCAAAGACGAAATCATCGCTCTCGCAAAGGAGTACGACGCGGTGCTCTTGGCGGCCGGGGCAAACAAGCCGCGGGCACTCAAGCTTGATGGGCTGCACAACGGCGCCGCCATCGAGGGCCTGCGCTTCATGCAGCATTTCAACGACGGCCGGACCGAGACGATCGAAGGCGACGTGATCGTCATCGGCGGCGGATTCACGGCGGTCGATTGCGCCCGCACGTCGCGGCGGCTTTTGGGCTCGATAGCGAACGTGACGATCATGTATCGACGCGGCGAGGCGCAGATGGCCGCCACGCACGAGGAACTCCGGGCGATGCGCGAAGAAAATATCCGCATCGAGACGCTCGTGACGCCGGTTGCCGCGAAGACGGAAGGCGGACGATTGAAAGCCGTCGTTTTCCGGCGGAACGTGTTGGGAAAATCGTTCCAAGGCGGCAAACCGGCGTTTCTGCCCGTCGCCGGGAGCGAATTCGAAGTGCCGTGCGACACGCTCATTTTCGCCATCGGCCAGGAGCGCGAGACCGAAATCCTGCCGCACGAGCTGCGCATCGGCGAAGACCACGAGACGAACGTTTTCGGCGTCTTCGTCGGCGGCGACTTCCTGGGCACGAATTCGGCCGACGTGATCAACGCCGTGGCCGACGGCAAACGTGTGGCGGAAAAGATCGACACCTATCTGATGGGCGGCGTTCGCCGGAGAAAATATCTCGACGTGAAGGCGGCCGAAATTACCGGGCGACTGCGCGACTATGACCTGGTCGATACGCCCGAGATGCCGATGCTGCCGCCGGGCAAGCGCGGACTCACGGACGAAGTGGAACTATGCTTCGATGCCGAGGCGACCGACGTCCACGCCTGGCGGTGTTACTTGTGCAATTACAAATTCGAGATCGACCAGGATAAATGCATCCATTGCGACTGGTGCATCAAGGTCTCGCCGCGGAACTGCATCCTGCGGCTCGGCAAACTGCTGCGCGACAAGGACGGCACGGCACGCAGTTGGACCGAAGTGCCCGCCGATCAGCCGGATGCCGCGACCTACATCTGGATCGACAGCGACCAGTGCATCCGTTGCGGGAACTGCATCAACATCTGCCCCGTCGATGCGATTAGTGTACGGACAATAAATCAAGCGACACTAAACCTATAAATAGTAAGTATTTACAGCAATTTGATTGTAGTGGTATTTCTGCAATGAAGTCAAATTGCAATGGATTTTGCAATGGATTTGGGGGCTGGATTGGGAGGAGTAGGGCATCGCCTGATTAGCGGGACGGCTTTGTGGTGTTTTTCTCGGTCGTCCCAGCGGCTTGGAAGCGGACACAAGGGCATCCTGCGGGCTTCGCCGCCACCGTCTAAATCATCGGCACAGCTTTTGTGCCCTACGACTGCCGAGGATGCCGACTTCGCCGCTCCAAATGCCCGAAGTTGTCCCACAGCCGATGCCGTGGGACAAATTGACCCCCACCAAAGAATCAAGCAATCCCCCTCCAACCCTCTCGCTCCGTTTCGGGGGCGTGGCGGGTGTGGTGGGTGTGGCGGGTCAATAAGGGAGGGCGGCATCTTTCCGACATTCCGACTTTCCGGCGACATGCCCGCCAAGTGGTTGCAGACGACGGTTTTTGGAGGAGTTGACTATCGGCGGCGGGATTCTCGTGACCGACAACGGCACCATCGGTCAGAAATGTCCGATGGTTTGGACTAGGGCTGGCGGCAAGGTGCAGATCGTCCAACACTGCCCATCAGCGTCCGTAGGGGGTTGTAAGGGGTTGTATTGGGTCACAGCAAAGAGTGAGCAAGCCCGCCAACTGGTTGCAAGCGATCATTTTGCAAGGAGTCGGGTCATCAACAGGTCAAATTGACAAGTTGACCATCGGCGGCGGATCGTCGTCCGAGCCGCAGACAACCCGAAATGGCCCGATTGGATTGGCATAGACACCACCTACATCGGTGGTCCAAAAGTCCAAGGGTTTTCAGATCACGCACCAAGAGACCACCGCCTCGCTCAATATCTTCCTGGTCGAAGCCACCATGCGGCAGCATCGGACAGATGCCCGATGGCTGCCCCCCTCATCTTGCCAGCCGGTTACTCGAAGCGAAGTTGTCCCACGCCCGAGACTTGTGGGACAAATTGAAACCATCATCCCCCTCCAACACTCTCGTTCCGTTTCCTCGGCTTCCCAGTCGGAGCCGTGGTGGGTGTGCAGGGTGTGGCGGGTCGATAAGGTAGCCAATAATTTTGCAAGGTTATTGGGGGGTTGGTTTTCCGAAATTCCGACTTTCCGGCGACATGCCCGCCAACAGGTTGCAGACGGCGGTTTTGGAGGAGTTGACCATCGGCGGATCACTGGTCTCTCTGGGCGACCGTCGCCACGACGGCACCACGAGAAAAATCGGTCCGATGGTCCGTAGGGGGTTGTAGGGGGTTACAGCAAAAGGCGAGCGAGACCACCAACTGGTTTGACAAGTTCGACCGCCTCGCTCGACATCATCTTCCTGACCGGCCATCATACCGCACCATCGGTCATTTCTGTCCGATGGCGATCAATCAGACCCCCTAAAAGGATATTTACCACTTCCGCCATGAAGCCGCTCATTTTGAAAGCTGACCTACAAATAATAAATAATTAATAAAATAATTAAACAGAAGTAAATTAAATTTAATAAATTAATTTTAATACAAATAAATATTAACTATAATTTACTTATCCCTCTTGCATATTGTCACAAGTATTCTATAATAAAATAGAAACCAAGTCCTAACGAAAACAGGAGGACACGAAAATGCCTCGCCCCAAGAGCAAAGAAGTCGAAGTGGTCGAAAAGTTAATTGAGGACATGCACAAGGCTGGCAAATTGACCGCACAAACCAAGCCAAAAGACTTGCAGCTTTCGCCAGCTATTGCCAAGAAAATGGAGAACAGGATCAGTCCCATCCTGAAAGCAGCCAAGAAACGGCTCGGCGTGGCGGAATCCTATAAGTCAGCCGACTGGCGAAAAGAAGTGAGGAAGTTGACTGCCAAAATCGATGAACTCGGTGGAGCGGAAAAGGTCCAAGAATTGGTGGCAGAAGCCGAGAAACTCGACCAACACCGACAAGAGCTTGATAAGCAACTACGCTCGCTGGGCGGTGTCGGTGGGGCACGGCAAGCATTGGATGATCTTGCCGCCTTGGTAGACGTTTTCAAAAGGCTGGCTAACGCCCTTCTCGTAACTCAGTTCTCTAAATGAGGCTGTGGCCCAAAGCCGCAGCCTATTTCTTTTCCCCCGACTGCCAGAAGTGCCACCTTTACCCAAGGTGCCGTTTCATTCCCTTGTTCTGGCATTCCTGACAACTATTCTAAGTTAAAAATACGCAAAAGGTTCAAAACGAACCTTTTCTCGAAATTTTTATTTTTTTACTCTACAAATCCAAAAACTGAAGTATAATGCTGGTGTAGAAATAAATACAACTACGAAATAAAAGGAATACGTTAATGGCGTCTTGTGAAACGGCTTCAGCAATTTAAGGGAAGGGCAATGCTTTGCGGGTACGAGCATGGACTGTACGATGTTCAACTTTTGGGTTGGCGACGGGAGATTTTCCAAGTGTCGAAGTGTTTTGGTGGTCGGGCACCAAGGGAAGAAATTATATGGATGAACTACGACGAAAATGGAAACAAAATCAATCAGGACTTAAAAATCATTAGAGCGTTTGAACGACTCCCCGCATAAGGAGGAAGAAATGAGCAACATACTACCCCTATCCAGACAAACCAAACTCAAGGTGTTGGTGCCTGAGGCTGCGGAAACGACAGTTACAACGCCAGACCGACTGCCGAATTCCTCCGCTAGTTCACAACCCAAGTCGACAAGTAATATTACCAAGGTGGTGATGTTGCTCATGCCGGGCCTCACTTGGTGACACGGCGTTTCTCGCAGCAAAAGTCTGAAGTCGTTGAATGGACAGGCATGCAGAGCAGGCCACATGGCAACTTCTCGGTCGAACAATGGCGAGATGCTCAACGCTTGGGGTGGTCGGCGGAAAGCTCGGCTCCCTCCACAAATAAAGAAAATAGAACCGATACGTCGTAAGTCACAAATAAACGAAATTAAATTATGAATTAAATTAAAACCCCGATGGTTGATAAGTCACTAAAGTTGTCAGGCATATCGGCATTTGTCTTTCTGCAATCGACCAAGCAGTAAGGTCTGCAATATAGCGGACAACTCGTTCGAGCCTGTTAGCGAGAAAACCGAAAAGCCTGTTCAATCGTTTTCCGTCGAGGTGGCCGCCGCTAAGGTCCCGGCCTACTCGATAACCCGCATTAAATCATTTGACATTTTCGCCGTTTTCTGATAAGCTCTGAGATATGAGCGGTCCTCACACCGTGGCCGTCATGGGTTAGCCCTGACGCACTAGCTACAACTTAGGCCCGCTGGATTTTTCTCATGGTCGTTTGCCAAGGCTGCATGCTTTGGCTGGTGCTGGCCCACAAATGGTCACCACGAACGACGGCCTTGCGAAAACTTCCAGCGGGTTTTTTTATTTCTTGAGCCATAAGGAGTTGTCCTATGAGTGAACCTGTGAATCCGATCAATCCGCCCGCCGATGACAGACACCCTGCCGATCCTACGCCCCCGCCCGACGACGGCAACGGGGCTGCCGACCGAAGTTGTCCCGAGCCACAAACCTCGGGACAACTTGAAACCCGCATCAAAGAAGCCGCCAAGGCAATGCAGCAGTCCGAAGCCGAGGTCACCAAGGCCGAAGCGGAAGAAGAACAGGCTAAAGTTTACCTCGAAGATGTCCGGTTTGAGGCCCTGGCCGCTCGTGCCAACTTGGTCGGTAAGGCATTTCTCCTGGGAGCCGAGTTGGACGCCCTCGCCAAGGAAATGGAGGGCTCGAAAGGCAAGCACCGGGACACCTTCCGCAAACGAGCCATCAAGTTATTGAAAAATAAAAATGCGGTCTACCGCCCGCTGGCACTCTACAGATACCTGACGAACATGGGTATTACCTCAGAGGAAGAAGCGGTGCTCTACGCAGGCGACAGTGGCCAGTCCTATAGCACGCTGGCCGACATTGCACAAGCGGCGGAAAAGCAGCCGAAAGCCGCCAAGAAGCCGGGAGGCGGGACGGCGAAACAAGTTGCCGCCAAATCGGCACGGAAAGGTCCGAAAGCCAAGGCCGTGCTCAAACAGGTCGATGGTGGGCCTGATGATGACTCCGATGAAGATGATGAGCCCGACGACGAACCCGAACTAGCCAGCGATGAGGACGAAGATTACAAGCGGCTGTGGGCACGGGAACTGATTTTTTGTTTTGACCCTCGTAACGACGATCCCGACTTTGAACGGGACGACCCCGATGAACCGCTCGCCCCTGAGTGTATTCAAGCCGCCGTCGCCTACTTGATCGAAAAATTATTCCCTGGCGGTTGGCAGGCTGCCAAACAGTGGATGGCAACCCGGGGACCGGAAGACGCTGAAGTACCCGAGGAAGAATTCGTGGACGACGATTTCGACCCTGTCAAATTAGCGACGGTTGATCTTACGGACGTTGAAGAGGAGTCGTTGGACTAATTTTTTTGGAGATTACATTTATGTGTCATTACAAACCTTTATTTCGCTATCCCGGTGGGAAGCACAAACTTCTGAAAGTCATTTTGGCCGAACTGCTTCGATTGTTGAGAACGAACAAGTGCTCTAGCTACCGGGAACCGTTTTTTGGTGGAGGGATAGTCGGCTGTAATCTGTTGGCTCGACTCAAGGGTGGGTCCGTGTGGATCAACGACCTAGACTTGTCGCTATCTTCGATTTGGGATTGCATTATCAAATACCCCGACGATCTGAAAATAGCCATTCAAGAGTTTTCTCCGAGCGTTGAGAAGTTCTGGGAGTGCCGAACGGACCTCCCAAAGGGCTTTCGGATGAAATGGCACCATTTCGACGCCGAGCAAGCTTTTGCTGAGTATGCTCTGCAAAAATTGGCGGTGCATCAAATGTCCTATTCGGGGTTGGGAACAATGGCCGGCGGTCCACTTGGCGGCAAGAACCAAACGTCCAAGTACAAAATCAATAGCCGTTGGTCAGCAGCTCGTTTGATTAAGCGGATTGATGAACTTCATATTTTATTTTCCCGGTTCGAGATTTCTTCAGGTAAGTGTACATTTTACGACTTTGAGGAGATTCTTCAGGGGACAGAGCCTGCCCTCATCTATCTGGACCCGCCCTATTATGAAATGGGCTCCGTGTGTTACGAGAAGGCATTTTCCCCAGACGATCATCGACGGCTGGCGACACGCCTTCGTTCGACACCGCACCATTGGGTTTTGTCCTATGACGATTGTCCAGACATTCACCAACTTTATCATTGGGCTCGCATTCAGAAGGTGCCTGTGACCTATAGCCTTGGCCACGGTAGTACGAAGAAAACCAGCGAACTTCTCATAACAAAAGAGTAACCATTATGACCGAACCCTTCGCTTACCGCCGATCCGTCACCTGCGGCCACGTAATCCTTGATCCCGATGGATCGGTGATTGCCTGGACCGTCGATGCCGGATGGGCGGGCATCATCACCGGATTACTGAATCAGGCAACCCCATTTCAATCACCAATCGCTAACAATTTGGAGAAACCGACCATGACCAAACAAGATGTCAAAGACACCGTCACAATGCTCTTGCGAAATCGTCCCGACCTCGTGATCGTCATAACCGACAGTGAACAGGAAAAGATGACGCTCGTTAAACTCCTGAAGAGTGGAGGGGCGAAAGTAATTTACAGACAAGCGACAAAGGTTCAAGAAAGAAATAAAAAATGTAAAACCTACGCCTGATAATTCACGAAAGGTGACAGGCGTATAGTTATTGTGCGAGACCTCAAACGTAAATCACTTTTTCCTATTGCATTTAATTTATTTTTCTGATATATTATTTTTAACAATAACAACTTCATAACTTTCTGAACCAACTCAACTATCTAACTGGGT
The DNA here is from genome assembly GCA_963713065.1 of Pirellulales bacterium. Lineage (GTDB taxonomy): Bacteria > Planctomycetota > Planctomycetia > Pirellulales > Thermoguttaceae > JADLEL01. The sequence goes on from CAVQKP010000008.1 coordinate 336,481, forward strand.
GTGCGGCGGGAATCGTCGTAGCCTTCTAGCCTTGCTGGCCCAATCTGGCGACCGAAGGAACGGTTGGCCGGAACTCGACCGAAACGAAGTTCCTTCCATTGTTTGGCTGGACAATTTCCTCGGTCGTAATGCCTTCATTTATTTTTCGAGGTGATTTATGACTTCTGTATGTAGTGGTGCGAAGGTTGTGCAGATACGGCTTGAACGGACTGCCGTTGAAGAAGTATCTCTTGAGGTGCGTTGCCCAGCAGAATGGGACAACAAAACAATCGAATCCCATGTATGGGATAACCTTGAGCGTTTGTTACGACATATTGGCGACAGCGATTGGGATTACATGGACGATACGGTCGAGTTGGTCGAGGTCGGTGCGGTAGTTGATGGCGAGTGCGTACAACTCGACTTGAGCTAAACGGACAACTGCAACGGGGTGGTCACGGATGACCTTGCCCCGCCCCTGCTCACCAGATCACGGTAGGTAGGGAGGATGGTGCGTCGATTTCTAAAAAATAATTTATAGAAACTGCAAACCGACACTCATATATACCAGAAAGCCGAGACTGGAAATCACGGCAAATGAAATAATCCTTAACATCATATTCCAGTTTCGGTAGACCTGGGCGGTCCTTCGGGGCCGCTCGGGTTTCTTTATAGGCATCGAAATTGGAGTAATGATGACAAATATTGACCATAGGCCGCTGCAATTCGACACTTGGCCCAAAGATTATCGCACCAAGAATAACTGGGCTTTGGCTTGTCGTGAGATCATTCCCGGTCAATGCCCCGTCGCCCAACACGGCGAGTTCTACAACGGGGTTTTTCATCCCGATGCGAATCTATATTCGTTCGATCAGACCCGCCCCATGACCGGGAGAAAACTGGCCCTTCAGCGATTTGCAAATTTATTACGGGCAACCGCTCGCAAGGATGTCTTTGCTCTTGAAGATCATCGCAAATACAGTTTTAAGCACTACAGCGAGGGAAGTTGGTTGGGTTCTCTATCCGTTCAGCACTTCCGAAATCATTTTAACAATCCGAACAAGACCCTGCATCTAATAGCTGGCAACCTGACCCAATGGCTACGCTTCGATTTAGACTGCCACGAGGGGAAAGACGATCCAAATATATTTATTGAACGAGCAGAACGACTATTGTCAGTTTGTCATGGAAACGGATGGCATCAGGAGGTCAATGATCCGCAAATCACCGGCATCTATTTTACCAAATTCTTTGCCAAGCCAAAACGACTGAATGACGTGCATGCCTATGCGGAGCGTTTGTTAAAAAGGCTGGTGTCAATGACGTTGAAATCTTCCCCCAGGAAAGGCATAACTGCCGTTGTCCAGGTGATCCCAATCGCTTGCTAATCTTGGATCGGATCGTTGAGCCCATCATCTGCCGTAATAAACGAGCAACCGATGTCGAGTATTATTGGGACTGGCTGCGAAATCCCAATCGGGAATACATGCCCGCAGATCGGATTCTGTCCTATTTGATGATGAATACGCCGGGGCTTTGGAGTGAGCATTCCAGAGCGGAAATACCCAATTCCTCTTGTTCTATATTATTAGCGGTCAAAAATAAATACTTCACCAACTTCAAAGGCAATACATGGAAGATTGTCACCGACTTTTGGAGCGGAAGGAACTGCCCAAAGGGGTCTTTGGATGAAATCTTGCCCGTCACGATCAGGGTTGCCCAATCCCAGGGCTACGATGACCAACAAATTATTGAAGGAATCAGCTACTTGTGCGATCAGTTGCCCAATGATGCTAGAGATTGTTCCAGCCGCTTGAAGGGTGACCTTGAAGCTCGACAGAAACTTCGCAATGACATCGAACGCAAAGTCAAGTACATGAGCGATGGTGGTGGTCAAAAGGAGCCGGGGGAAAGTCAAGAAATACTTTCCAAATGTAAGTGGCGAGGGGATATTTTCGATCCGTCTACCTGGGAGAAGTCAAAGCCGTCCTACGATTTGCAGGATGGATCATTTCAAATTTCTGCTGAGCAGTTGTCCAAGATTGGCACCGAGTTTGTGGGATCATTTCCCAAAAAGTATCGTTCCGTTGTCAATCAGAGGCTTAATAAAATCATTTCTGCAATGGCGAAGTTGGCTGCCATCAAATCCAAAGAGGAAAATGGAATTATTTATGAATACTGGCAGAAGTTCTTTCTCGATCAGTTTGGCTTAAATTTGCGACGAACCAACTTAAAGAAGGTGCTGAAAGCTTCAAAAAAGCTGGGAATCATCAAGCTTATCAGCAAGCTTGGCAGGTCGAACATCTATCAGCCAGGGTCGCTATTCCCTAATTCCTTCTGTTCTATACTATTAGTGGTCAAAAAAGACCAGTTAACAACAAAGAAACTCTTGGAAATGGAACAAAAAGTAAACGAGATGATGAAAGGAAGGAGCAGTGTAGGCATGGCAGCCATTGTGGAAAAGAATTGAAAAGTGTTCACTATCCTAAAGTATTTATTGGCAAGCCGTTAACCCATCAAGCAGCAGCCGATGATTTTTTGGAAGAAATTCATGGTCAAATCCGAAGTGTTCATGCCATTAAATCCAGCCTGGGCAACACTTTACCTGCGGAAGGAGCAGAAATTTTGAAAAAAATTGAAAATAACGGTCACCAACTGAAATACCACCGCATCCCATCCCGCTCAGCAACCCTGACGATCCTGCTCTGAACCAACGCCAACAGAAGTTCGTCCACCAGTTTCTTCGGCAGTTTGATCCCCGAACGCAGTTTTGTTTCTGGGATGCCGTTTGGTCCCGCTGATTGGATCAGCATGGCGAGGCGGTCGGAATCGGGGATTTCTTTATTGAGAAGCCAAGTGTTGAATGTCATACAGATAGGTATGCCGCTTGGCAATCAATTTTTTTTCGGCTTATTCGGATCATGCCCCTCCGCTTCGAGATGCTCAAAATTGGGGAATTTGGTGATTGGAGCAGCGATGTTGCCGCCAATCCGATCTTTGTACTGGCCGACAATCCCGGCGATATGGCGGTTCCATTCACCGACCGATTCCACTAGGGCTTTCACGTCCCTGTTGTCCCAGTAATGGCTCTCGTCTTTGACGGCATCAAGAATGCCCATCGCTTTGGCGTGATCCAGCAACCGAATCACGGTGAGATGGCAACGGACAAAGTTAGCGATCCCGCCCACATCGGGGCTGCTGGCGTACTGAGTTTTGCAGAAGGACTGCCACGACCAACCACTCAGTCCCGTCGCCATTTCCCCGGTTTGGTTTTCAACGGTAGCTGGGTAGCAGGCAAGACCAAAGTTGGCTGCTTCGCATTCCTCGCCCGGCCAAGTTGTGAAGGCGAAAATATGGTTCGGTACGATCAGATGGTAGATTTCGCCAACAGCGATCATACGGCGGGCTTGGACAAGAAGCCAACGCAGTGAACCGTTTTCGGCGTTTTGGAAGTTGCAGGCGGTTTCTGCAATCTCAACGACCTCGCCCACTTCCGACATGGCAAGATCAAGAGCCGTTTGCCGAAGTGGTTCAACCACTTGCCTTGCCTGCTCTGGGCTTGTGGAATCGGATTTCAGACTATAATGGATGGTCAGTCCCATGAAGTCATATTGTCCCTTGAAAACAACGATTCTGCAAGGAGCCGATTTCCGTCTTTCCGTGGAAATATGCAAGATGTTCGACTACAGAACATAATCCCATTAAACGAAAGCTTTTAGCCCTCTATTGCGTTGCAATTGAAACTTGGTGTCAATTACCCCGAAAACAGGAATCACCAAATGCGATTGGCTTGGCTCACCGACATTCACTTGAATTTCGTCAAAGAAGACCAGCGACGGCAATTTCTGGAAATGGTCAAGGAAAAAGCCGATGCAGTCGTCATTAGCGGCGACATTGCCGAGAGCCATGACGTTGCGTATTTTCTCTTGGAGATTGAGAAGATCATTGAGAAACCGATCTTCTTCGTCCTCGGCAATCACGATTTCTACAAGGATTCGATTGTTAAAACCCGTCAGCGAATTGCTGAATTGGCGGCTGAATCCCACTTTCTCCGCTATTTGACGGACTTGGATATCGTTGAATTGTCCCCGCAGACGGCAATCATCGGCCATGACGGCTGGGCCGACGGACGGTTTGGCGATTACCAAGGCACCGAAGAAATATTGAACGACCATCTCTTGATTGCCGAGCTTGCCCAGTGGTTCAAAAACTATGAAATCGATAAAATCGGTTTGAGCAAGACGTTGACTGCCTTGGCTGACGAAGCCGCCCAACATTTCGAGCGTGTCCTTGGTGAAGCCGTCAAGAAATATCCCAGCATCATTGCCGTTACTCATGTCCCGCCGTTTCGGGAGGCGGCGTGGTATCAAGGGAAGATTTCCAATGACGAATTTTTGCCCTATTTCGCCTGCAAGGTCGTCGGTGATGTTTCCAAACGGGTGATGCAGGCGAATCCGCATGTAAATTTGCTTGTCCTTTGCGGCCATACGCATGGCGGCGGCGAAGTGAGGATATTGCCGAACCTTCAAGTGCTTACCGGAGCCGTTGAATATGGCAAACCGGCAATTGAGCGGGTGCTGAAGGTGGGATAAAAATGATTCCATTGTTTCCCGAAATCAAGGTGACAAAATAATGCATTCCACAAAACTCGATCAATTGCGTAACCATTTCATCAAGAACTTCAAACGGATCGAAATGAATACGACTCCGGGCGATGCGACATTCCTCCGAATTATGATTGAGAGTTCCAAGGCGAAGCGGGGGCTGGAGATCGGCACGGCAACGGGCTACGGTGCAATCCTGATGGGCTTGGGGTTCGAGAGAAACGGCGGCATACTAATCAGTATTGATCCTGATCCCCAGATGGTGAAGACCGCCCGCAATAACATCAAAAAAGTAAAATTGCACGAGACGGTGAGCTTTATCGAGGGAGACGCATTAGCAATCATACCCATATTGAAGGGCAAGTTCGATTTTGTCTTCATTGATGCCATCAAGGAAGACTATTTGAAGTACCTCCGTGCAATCGAGCCGAAATTAAAGCCCGGCTCGGTAATCGTGGCTGACAATGTAATCCGGTTCGCAAAAAGAATGAAGGATTTTTTGGCTACCGTTTTGAATGACCCGAATTATCGCACCGTCACCATCAGGGCTTCCGAGGAAAAGGGCGACGGTATGACCATTTCCCAAAAAAACAAGTAAAATATCCCATCGTCCGCATCGGCGGCAACAGCTACAAGAAAAGGAAATTATTCAATGGCGAAAGGAACCAATGGTCGCTTCCCCTGGGAGCGAGACAAGAAGATGAAGGCGGCGGCCTACTATCGTGATCTCGATGCCAGCCGATTTCTGCCCTTTGAGGCAAGCCAAGAACGATCACCTCGCCAAATATTCAAAAGGGACTAAGCCGTGAAACCGATTATCATCATTTCATGCCTCTGCATTGCATTTCTTGCCGACAGCCTTCCAGCAGCGGAACAGGGACCGCAGCAAGCAACCGCCAAGCCGTCCGCCCAGAAAGCTTACGTCCCTGAGCCGCAGCCAGTTACCACGCAAATCCTGGTCGGTGCCCAGAATTGCCCACTCTGGGAAGCCGATAAACCGCAGATGTGGAATCAGGTTCTCAAACACCCTGAACGGACTCCGACCCTTGGGTTTTACTCGCAAGAGAACCCGGAAGTTGCCGACTGGGAAACCAAGTGGGCGGTCGAGCATGGCATTTCATTCTTTGTTTACTGCTGGTATCGCAACGGCCAGGGCGGTCCCGTGAAGATGAACTTCGGTAGTGCAATCCACGATGGCTTGCTGAAATCACGGTATGTGTCGAAAATGAAATTTGCCATCATGTGGGAAAATCAGGCCAGAGGAACTGCCGGAGTATCCAGCGAAGCAGACCTGATGGAGAACCTCTTGCCGTTTTGGACCGAGAACTACTTCCGCCATTCCAGTTATCTCAAAATCGACAATAAGCCGCTTCTGTTCATCTACCGCCCCGAATTCCTCGTTCAAGACTTGGGCGGGGTGGAAAAGGTGCGAGCCGCATTCGACAAGATGCGGAAAGCTTGCCACAAGGCTGGTTTTGAGGGGCTTTATCTTTTGGGCGAGTACCGAGGACTGGATTCAAAACAATTGGAGTTGATGAAGCAGTTGGGATTGGACTACACTTTTGCCTACTGCTGGCACGTCCAGGGAAACCCGACCCCGCAGCAAGCCATCGCCGCCCAACTCGACTCCATCGACAAAACACGCCGCTTGGGCATCCTACCGGAGGTCGTAACCGTTTCCCAAGGGTGGAGCGGTTGGCACGACGAAGGGAGTATCTGGAAGATTCCACCGCCACAGTACAAGGAGCTATTGGAGAAAGCCAAAGCGGTCGTCCGCACTTTTCCGGCAACGGAACTCGGGAGTAAAATTCTGCTCTTGGACAACTGGAACGAATGGAGCGAAGGTCACTACATCGCTCCCCACAGAGAATTCGGCTTTGGCTACCTGGATGCCGTGCGAGAGGTCTTCTCCGATGCCCCAAAGAACCATATCGATGTGGTGCCCAATGACGTAGGACTGGGACCGTATGACCAAGCGTACAAGCGGCAGGCCGATCTGAAAAAATGAATGTTTTAAGCGAAAATTTGCTTTACCAGAAGAAAAGGGATCGGCTGGCTGTTGAATTGTCAATTTGGCGAATTCAATTCGCAGCGACCGGGAATTCTGCAAGGAGTTGATTCCGACTTTCCGACATTCTGCCAGAATTGTTCGGTAACCGAACATCCGTCCTCATCCCCCAAAATGCCACCAAACGCACCAGAATCGATTATAATCAATTGGAATGCAAAAGAAGCCCTGGGGATAGGGGCAGACCGCAAATAATTATAAGAATTGAATGGGAGCGTCGGACGAGAAAAAAATAAAAAATGTAGAAACTCGAAACGCCGCTGAAAAGTTTCATTGTCTTGCTTACAGCCGATATCACCGGTTTTTCCCCTCGATCTAAATCCATTCTGTTCACCGAGGGCACGCCCGTCTTTTCTACTCCTTGCAAACGGGGATTTTGCAAGGAGTGAATTCCCAACGTTCGGAACACGCACAAACCCGAAGCCGTAACTAATGCTTCCCGTCATTGCGGAGAGCATCCCGAACGACCACTTTGCACAACTTCCTTCTGCAAAACCGATTCAAAGATTGAAGAAAATGGCATTGAAGCTGACAAACATTTCTGGAGACTCAGCCGTCCATCTTTGCTCCGTCAATTTCTCCCGAGCATGAATTGTTGGCTCCCCGGATTGAGGTTCCGATAGGCTGGTCAAATCGGCTGGATGTCGCCAACATCGATCTGAAATTGCTGGAATCCCGTTGCCGTCTTAAGGCCGAAGGGGCACGCTGGGCGGCGACTCGGCAACGACGAATTCGGGAAGGTGCGGATTTTCATACCGAAATCGATCCCAAGGATCGGGAGATCATCGACAAGGCCAAATCGCTGGTGGATTGTTTCTTATGGATGAACCATCCCAGCGGACCCAATCCCAGGAATTTGGAACTCTGGGAAGACGTGGCGGGCTGTTTCGATGCCAATGCCGCCGCCCTCGCCTTATTGCGAGAAGTGGTCGCCAATCTCGATGAATACGGTCAGGTCTTTGAGAAAGCCTTAGATTTAGGTGCCGAAGCCCAATCGGCTCTCCGCATGGCAATCGAAGCCATCGAAGGCAACGCCGACAGCGATCAAGTTCAGATATTCATTTGGCTTAAAGAAACCGCCTCACAGAATCAATTATTCATTCAACGCCACATGCGGATTGATGATCCTGTCGATCCCAAGGCGTGGATGGACATTCAAGATCGCATTGGAGATTTGGATAGCGGGTTGCAGGAAATTCGCAAGGAAAAGAAACGGCGGCAAGGACGGCTGCAACGCTGCCAATACCACGTCAAATTGATTCGAGAGGGCAAGAAACTGGATTACAATTGGCCCAAGGTCATTGAGATCGTGGAGGAAATGATTGCCGATGGCATCGCCCCCAGCAATACGGACTTGCGGGAACTTTTACTGACCGTGGTGGAGGATATGCCAGAGATCAATGAAATTCCCCCCGGATTCCAAAGAGTACTGAGCGAAATCGACCGCTTTCTGGCGACTCGATTGCCGTCTGCCGTTGAGACCGTACAGGAAATCACTCCCGAGGTGAAAGCGGTTGCCAAACTTCTGGAAGGCAAAAGTATCGTATTGATTGGCGGCGACAGACGGCAATTCACGCAGGAGGCGTTGAAAACCGCATTTGGATTGAAGGAATTGATTTGGATCGAGACCCGAGATCATGAGTCCATTGAAGGCTTCGAGCCTTACATTGCACGTCCCGAGGTTTCGGTGGTGCTGCTGGCAATCCGTTGGTCCAGCCATTCTTATGGGGAGACCAGGGACTATTGCGACAAGTATGGAAAGCCTTTGGTCCGCCTTCCTGGCGGCTATAATCCCAATCAGGTCGCTTTCCAAATTATAAATCAATGTGGCGAGCGGTTGGGAAAATCGGCGGAATGAATTATGCCTTGCCGCACGGCATTTCGCATTGGGCAAGGAAGAGGCTTGCCGAAGAAGATCGATTATAAGACAGATGGCGGGGGAGGGATTGATGAATGGTCAAAGAGATTTTTTCCTTCCCAATCTGTGGTGATCCCAGCCTTTCAAAAAGCATTTACATGCGTTTCCGCTGTGATGATTTTGAATTTGGGAAATCGTGCTTGGCACCACTGAAAAAGCTCTTCTAAAATTTCACGCATCGGAAGAGCGTGGGGATTCGGAGTTTCCGCTTTTTCTAACAGGATTGTTATGCGATTTTCCATGATTTTTCCCAAATCCTTGATCCACTCTGCATGGCTTTCGGGTTTGAGGTAGCTTTTGGCAAATTAAGGCGACTTTGACGGCAAGGACATTTGCCGTCGTTGGCTTCAATTTACCAAGCAGGGAGTGTTACAGAGCATTTGACCAAAGGCAACCCCTCGGAATGAACAGGTTATTTTCTCGTCACTTGCCGAGATTTCTGTCGGCGGAAAATCAAACGTCGCCTTTACGGGTTTCCCGCTAGGAACCGCCGATGCCAAGAGTGAAGCCATTTCATCTATTTGGGCTTTGGCAATCTGTAACTGACCCTTTGTGCTGGGATCAATGGTGAATTGCCAAGAGCCTCGAATCAGGAACTCCGTTTCGGCTACTTGGATGGCTTGCACGTTTGGTCCGATTTCAGCCCACGAGGCATTTTCCAGAGAGCGACAACGACTTCGATAATAACTGGGATGGGACTCCTCGCAATTTCCCAGAGCTTGCTTGATCGCACGTCGAAATGTGTCTCTTAACAGTGCGACCGATGGATTTCCAACTGGCATGGTAGTCTCCCTTTCGCAAATTCGTTCTCGAATCAATAATAGCCGACGCTTCTCGGGACAATCCTATATATTCTTATCGACGGGATTAGATGCTACGCCGCTCGTATTCCGGTAATCCGCTACGTTTGTCCAATGAGGTGTCGTCACATTCGGTCGTTCCGCACCAGCTTGAAGGTTTTGTTCTGCGGCAACCGAAGACAATCCCCCAGGCGAAAGGATTTGGCTCTCTATGGCGTTGCAAACGAAAAGTGGTGTCATTCATCATCCTCCAACGGCAAGCCCACTTTGCACGTCTCAAGTAATCAATGTAAAATGGCCTCATGCTCCACCTCAAGCCCCTCGTTCATGCCATCCTCGAAGATTATGTCCTGCCCATCGACGGGACGCATGGCGTTTCGCATTGGGCGAGGGTTTTGGAAATCGGTTGTCGTCTTGCCAAGGAGACCGAAGCGAATCTCGAAGTGGTTCAGCTTTTTGCCGTTTTCCACGATTCCCGACGAATCAGTGAAGGCTTTGACGACGGGCACGGCAAGCGTGGTGCCGAATTGGCGGCTGAGTTTCGGGGCAAGTATTTTATGCTTTCAGACCACGATTTCGACTTGCTTCATACTGCCTGCTGCCTGCACACGGACGGCCATACGGAAGCCGACATCACCATCCAGACCTGCTGGGATGCGGATCGGCTCGATCTGGGACGGGTTGGCGTGATGCCCGTGCGGCAGAAACTCTGTACGAAAGCCGCCAAACGTTCGGAAATCTTTAAATTGGGGGATAGAAATCGAGGCTCGACGGGATTGGTAAAATATTAGCAGGAGGAGTTCCCCATGCCATTTTCCAACGAAACGCATTCGATTGCCATCGGCTATCTTCTTTGGATTTTCGGTTTTACCGGGTCTCATCGTTTCTATTACGGAAAACCCATTACCGGAACGATCTGGTTTTTTACTCTTGGACTGCTGGGCATTGGCTGGCTAATCGACCTCTTCCTGATTCCCGGCATGGATCGACAGGCAGATTTCCGTTATCAGGCGGGTTATCTGAACTACACCTTGGCGTGGTTTCTCTTGACCTTCCTTGGCATTTTTGGCATTCATCGATTTTACTTGGGGAAGTGGATTACGGGCATTATCTACCTCGTAACGGGTGGGCTGCTTGGATTGGGAATACTTTACGACTTCTGTACGCTGAATGAGCAGGTTAGCGAAATCAATCGGCATGGTTAGTCAATCTCAGCCCGCAGCGGCGGCGACTCCACCGATTGCACCAAGCAGAATGCAACAAGGAACGAAGGGTTGGGACAGGACTCACGAAGCCTCTGTGCCGTTGTACGCCGCTTGCAGCGTAGCCACGTCGATCTTGACCATTTGCATCATGGCTTCCATTACCCTCTTGGCCTTCTCGGCATCTTTGTCATGCAGCAGACGGGGCAGGATTTCTGGGACGATTTGCCATGCAACGCCGAACTTGTCCTTCAGCCAACTGCACTGTATGGGCTTGCCGCCATCGGCTGTCAGTGCATCCCAGAGTCGGTCTACTTCCGCTTGATCCCCGCACAGAACGGAAAGGGAAATCGCATCGTTGAATGGATGATGCGGCCCGCCATTTAGGGCTTGGTGTTGCTTGCCTGCCAAAGTGAATTCGATCAGGAGCGGGTCGCCCTTCTTAGCCCCAGGCGTATCGACCGACGACCTGAGAATCCGATCAATGTGTGAGTCGGAGAAAATCGAGACGTAGAATTCGGCAGCCTCCAAACCTCGGCCATCGAACCAAAGGCAAGGAACGATAGTTGTTATCTGAGCCATAATCGGTTTTCCTCTGTACTTGGCGTTATAGCACGTAGGACGGGGTTCGATGGATTACTTGCGGGCTTTGGACTTGTTCAAGGTCACAGCGGCCCGAACGAGAGCCTTCAACGCTACCTTATCTATCTTGTCGTTTTCATGGAAGTCGATGGCACGTCTTGTGTTTCCGTCAAGACTGGAGTTGAAGAGCCCCGCAGGATCGTTCAAGGCCGCCCCTTTGGCGAAGGTCATCTTCATCACGCTCTTGTAAGTTTCGCCTGTGCAGATCAATCCGTCGTGCGACCATACCGGAACTCCCCTCCACTTCCACTCCTCGATGACATCGGGATCGGCTTCCTTGACCAAGGTACGGACCCGGCTGAGCATCTCCCCCGCCAGTCGCCAAGTTCCTTGATTCGCTTGTCGATCAGTTCAGAAGGAGACTTTGTTTTCTGCGATCCACTCTTGTTCATGTCAATTTCTCCTCTTTATTCCCCAGCAAGTGTCGGTTGCCACTCCCCGTTACTTCCGCTCGACCTTAGCCAGCGACAAGTGAAAAGAATAGGCTTCGATCTCAGGAATTATGGCGACTCAGACAAGGGGTAGATAAAAAATAGAAAAACTCGCCCAACCTTCCGATTGAGCGAGTTCGATTTTTCATTCTCTAAAAGTAGTCGTCCCGATTCACGCCGTCAAAACCGGCTCCCTTGGAGGCAGCACTTCTTGAAGCGTTTGCCGGAACCGCAGGGACAGAGGTCGTTCCTGCCGAGTTTCTCTATGGAGTTCCTTGTCGCCGTGGACGATTCGCATGCCTCGTCGAACTTGTGTTTCGGAGGGGAAACCACGCCGCCGCTTGCTCATCGGCTCGAAAGAAATGACTGGTTGTGGAAGTCGTTGGATCGCATGAGGTCGATATCCGTTGCTTTTAATCCGATAATTTATTGCTGATTTGGTAACGCAATTCCAAATAAAATGCTCAATCCGATCACCAAAGTTAGGCCCACTGAAACCAGGCAGCCCCCGACAAACAGCAGAATCATAATGTAGCGGGATCGTACAAATTGTGCGACCCATTTGGGAACCAGGCGATCCTCCCAGGCATCTACAAACCAGTTTAGGTATAACTCTACGACCGGCCCCAGCAGGTACATCACATTAGCAGCGATCCCGTAAACAATAGCCTCCCCTATGGCGATTGGCAACTGCGACAGCGGGATCATCGCCAATGTCAATAATCCCACTATGCCGACGATCAAGTTGTAGGGGATTCGCAATACCTCCCACCGTTTTAGAATCGACTTCCAATCGACGGGAGCGACGGCTTTCCGATGCTCAGCGGTCACCGCTTGCGGCGACTGGTAAGGGTTTTCTGTCGATGCTGTCATGGTCATCTCTCTAATCCGATTTCGTTTTCGATGACTTTTTAAACATCACTAGCTTCACCTCCATCGGAAAATCGCCCTCCCCCAACTCATCCTTCATGATAACATTTGCCCGATCCGGCTAAAAGCCGTCCGAACCAGCACTGACGAGCAGAAAGGCGATGGACCTGGATCCCTTTTCGTGGGCGAGGACCATTGCAGGTCGGCCCACCCGAACCACGGAGGACTTGCTTGGTGCCGAAGGCTCGTTTTACGGGTGCAAGTTTTTTCAGTCGATGGCATTTGGGGCAGAGCAGTCTTCGCCGGTCGTCTTTTCCCATCAGGCAACCTCGTTCAGACGTGTGTTGTTCACCGGCCCTTGGGGCGTGGACAGCCAGATTCCACCCATTCCAACAACCGAAGGACATTCCATCGCATTATACCACCTAGCCGAATCGGCACGGGAACACGACCAGTCCACGCCATCTGTTGCACCGCCTTGGCCGGGATTCCCAGGAACTGAGCCATGCTACGAGTGTCCAGCAAAAGGCAACCGCAGTTTTCCAAATAGGCCACCGATGGTTTCAGAATATGCTGGTATTCACGCATAGCGTCAGCGTTTTTCTCCTCTGGAGCGAGGCCACTTCCACTTGGTCGGACAGCCGTCATCGATCCATTCAATAATCTCGGCTAACCGCCAGCGAACGAGAGCACCCAATCTGATCGGTGTGGGAGCGGCCTTCTGGTCGGCCAGCCGGTACACCATGCGTTCGGATACGCTAAGCAGGTTGGCCGTCGTTTTCACATCGATCAGTAGTCCAGAATCGTCGGGGATTTTTCCGAGAAGGATCGCCGTCCGCAGGTCGGCTGCTTTCAGCCGCTCGCCTTCGGGAAGTTCAACGCCTGCCGGTCTAGCTGGTGGCGGCGGTTTCGGTGATTCAGTCTTTTGGCTGAGTTCGGCTCTCAGCCTCTCGAACTGGGCGACAATGGTCCGTTCGATGGCTTGCTGGCTGTTCTCGATGATTCCGGCCACAACTTTGTCTTCAATGGAGAACCCGATCTGCATCGTTTCTGCATCCTCTCTTTCTGAATGTTCGCATAGCGTCGGAATTTGACTTGACTTGCTGAAGTGCTATACTGCGAGTCACATAGCCTTTGGGGGCACCAATCTCACAGACAAGCGACAAGCCGATTCCTAATTTTAACGAGAATGGCCTTGATCGACAAATTCTTTACCTAACGTAAGCTACACTTCGGCAACTGAAAACGACATTCCATCAGGATCAGCGTAGCCAGCCAACTTACCAAATCCTTCTTCTTTCGGCGGCTGCAAACAAACAACGCCTTTGCCGATCATTTCCTTATGGAATGCCTCAAGGTTCGATACCGTTAAACCGATTTGACTGTGGCCCGCTGGAGTCGTAGCGTGAGTGTGAGGATGGTCGTGGGGATCGGCCAAGTGCAAAGCGAGCGTAATGCCCTCGGTGCCGAACTCCGTCCATTTCGGAGACTGATGCTTGACCGGAAAGCCCAGAATATCTCGATAGAAGGCGATGGATCGATCCATGTTGCTGACAAAAACAATGACATATTGTAACGTGGTCATTGGGTTCTCCTTGTTTGAAGAGCGGAGGATGAACAAACCGTAAATCTCGGCTTGAATTCATAGGAATTATGGCGATAGAGACAAGGGATAGATTGAAACAGAAAAACCCGAAGGGCAGCGACTGGCGTTTTTCCCGCTGGGATTTTGAAAAGGGCACCCGCCCGCAGAACCGCCACGGACGGGTGCGAAAGCCGGAATACTCATAGATGCATGATCAACAGCCCGGCTTCAATCCGCTAGATACGGGCGTGGTCGTGAGGCGGTTCTCTGGAATTTCATCTCCACTTCCAGTGTATGTTGTCAACAAAATCTCCCTGCCCATTTAGGCGATGGGGTTTCCCCCTACCTGACCTAAAAGGAGAACATTTTGGTCGGATTTCTAAAAACAATTTCCAACACAAGCCCGTAATGAAAAAGTCTGCGGCAGCAAGACTGTCGTGAAGGAAATTAAATTATCTCATGGAACGAGCCTTATGTTGAATATCTGCCAAATCTGGGCTGAAGAATGTGAAGTGGCGACGGTAATCAAAGCCGAAATGGGTGCGGACAAAGCCTTAAACTATCTCATTGGAGAAAAGTTCATGGATTTCTGGCAGCCGCCGAAACTGACGCTGATTTCCGAACGGAAATTCCCGCCTTTGTTGCCGAAATCAAGACGATCTTCGAGCGTCGGCAAATGGCAGCATATTTGAAAAGGGATTGGCAATCGCAGTGTTTTGATCCCACCGTTCTTGACGACGTTGAGACTGCCGAATTTGAGATCAAATTGGATGTTCGCCAAAATGCCGCCAAAATACTTTTGGTCGAACGTGCCAAGGACTGGCTATTGGGCGAGGCGGAGTAGACATTACAACTTCTCGGATTCGTCAAGGAATTAAACAGGTGATCGAAAACGCTGGTCCCGCAAAACCCATCAGAAATCCCGTTTTTATCCCCCAAGCCGATACTCCATCGGCAAATATTCCAATTGCGTTGACGCCGAAGGCCACGATGCCGATGGCTTGAACGCCGAAGGCAACGGGAGCAATCGCCAGCGTTCCGAAGGCGAAGACCAATGCTCCGCTTACGGCCAAGTTGTCTGTTCCGCTGTCAGATTTCGCACTTTATGCCGCCAACGCCCTTCCAAATCGCATAGAATCGCTCAGGATGATTTTAAAAAAGGAAGACGACTCCTGGCATCATTTTGCACAATACAGAAATGAAAACTTCGTTCTGCGACGGCAAGGGTGGTCGCCGGGGTGTTCACCTTGTCTGGGACTCCTTGGCCATCATTTCTTCTTTCCAATTTTGGCCTTCTCCATCTTCTTCCGCAGATGGGCGAACTTGGTCGCCGGTTTGGGGGCGGTTTGGCTTCCTTGATTATCCGTCATTTTCTCCTTGATTATCAGATTTAGTGATATTCACTGGAGTTTCCTGTGCGAAAATGTGTCGGAATGCATTAACGGCTTCTTGGCCATCTATGAAAATGCGGCGACCGATGCAATGGGTTGGAAGACCCCGCTTGCGAAGCATAATCAGTGTTGTTCTTCCAATCCCTAGTCTTTTGAGAAAAGTCGAAAGGGGGTAGATTGCGTTGGTGACGATCTCTCCTCGCCCTTGTCCATACCGAGCAATTGTTTTTGTGGTTTTAGGCATCAGCAGTCTCCTTGTGTCGGGCGACGTAGCCTATGTTGGTCCATCGCTCCCTGAGTGTGTGCGTCTGCTATTGTTTTTTCAGGAACACACTCTTTAGTACCGCCTCCACTTTTGAAAACTGCTCTTTTGCCTTTCCAACAACCTTCTCAATGGCATCCCGCATTTCCTCCTCATCGCCCGAATCTCGCACATCGTGAGACGTTCGGTAAAACCGGCTGTAGACTGCATTCTCCTTAAACGCCATCTTGGTTAGCTTGAAACCATTTTCGCTCAATGCCTTCACGCAGGCTAGTCGCAGTGCTGGGTCATCCATTCGGGAAACCTCGAACAAAATGTTGATCTTCCCTTGCCACAGTTCAACCCAACAAACTACGCTGACCGGCCTACTGAGGTGCGTCCAACCCGTTCCATTCTCGGGAACGATCTTCGCCCAAGAGTGTGGAATGAACCAAAGTTGCTTTGGGTACGTCTTCAAGACTTCGCCGTCTCCGGTCTGGGTCACAATCTCGGTGGCGAGTTGGCTAAAGATGCTGACCTCACCGTAGTCAACGATGAGCTTTATGGCATCCTTGTGCTTGCGGTAAATCTTTTGACAAAGTGCAACGAGGTCTTGATCCTGCATTGTGAGCCTCCGCAGTGTATTCGTGTAGTGGTTCAGAAACGTGCCTACGGCATCTGGCATCTGATCCCGACGTTGATTGATAATGCGTTCTAGAACGGAAAGCAATCTGGCATGACTATATGTGATGTACGTCTGACCGTCATCATCTTCGCTGGATTCGCCTTGCAGTGTGAGGAAAACCGGGATCAGTTTGAATGTTGGAAACTCATTCCCGATAGTTTTCCGGTAGCGGGCTAACTGCCCCGGTCCCTCACAGCCACCGATCTTGTTTTCAATCAGCAAAACCAGTTTGTTTTGTCTGTCGATCACCAGCACGTCGATGTGCTTCCACTCTCGACGTACCTCGATGTCCGTGAAATCCATCAACTCGACCTCGGCAGCGGAAAGCCCGATGCTGGGATCGCTCTTCAGTAGGATGTTGGAGAGGATTCGCCGTAGAAACACATCGCCCAGCCCATGAGATTCGGCAGGGTCGAGCAGCCAGCCCAGCGTGTTGCTATGCCGAATTTCAGCGTCCTCGACCTTCAAGACGCTAAAGACATTGAATGTCGCCAACTGGGCCGATAACTGTTCAAGCTCATCGTTGTCGGCCAGAAAAGTATCGAGTGCAATCTTTTGCGTATCATCCATAGTCTAACCCGCCGTCGAAATAGTGTGCTTTGTCAACCGTTTCTCGTAAATTACCGTCTGAACAACCTTCATTTTCTCAGGTTCGCAGCAAACCACTCCCTCACAAACCGCTGCTGCTCCCCAGTTTCTGGAGACATACGCTGCCCCCGCAGCCGATCCTGCCGTCGAAGACCCGATAGAACGTCCAGATAATTCTTTGGCGTGGCGAACCCATGCCGCAGGAGCCAACACCCGACGACCGTGCCGGTTCGCCCAACGCCGCCCCAGCAGTGAACGTAAACTGGCCTTTTTCCTTCTAAGGACTGATCGATGGCATCGAGGATGAGTGTCATTTCCTCAGCCGAGGGAACGGACAAGTCAACGATGGGGAACCGCACGAAAGTTGTTGTCGGGGAATACTCCATGATCAGTTTGTCGTAAGTCCTAAACGTGCGGCATTCATGGTCGATCTCGTCCTCGTGCATCAGGTTGACGAAGGTACGGATACCGGCATCCACCATCGTTCGGATTTTCTTCTTATGCTCGGGTAGGTCGTAGTGACCGGGGTAGGGACCGGCGAGGAACAGGTTTGGCACCACCCAGTACCCTGCGGCAGGGGGCGGTGGGGAATCGACTGTCGCAAGCCGGTATTTCCTATTCATCTGTATTCACCACGATGCTCATCGCCTTTTCGATCATGTCCTGTCTTGCCAATCCCTGTCGCCATTCTATCGGAATTCCCGATTCGCCCCAATACGCCCCGGCAAACTGACCGCAGATGGCTCCTGTGGTGTCGGCATCGTCGCCCAGGTTCACCGCCCTAAGCACCGCTTGACGGAAATCTTGAGCGTCATGGAATGCCCAAAGAGCGGCTTCCAGACTTTTAACGACAAACCCCGATCCTTCGATCTCCGGTGGTTGCTTTTGGCGGAAACCACCGGCAGCGACAGCATCGACTTTGGGATGCAGGGGATAGGTTTTTTGGAGATGGAGAAGTGGCTCCCAGTTCGGACTCAATACTTCATCACGGGACAATCCGTGAATCAAACCACAAAGAACCAGTCCCATATACGCACAGGACGACAGGCACATCGGACTGGCATGGGTCGTAAGGCTTGATTCCACAAGCTTTTCGATCAATTCATCCAGTTGGCCTGAGAATAAGTCTGCATAGCGGATCGGCACCGGAGCCAAACGCATAATCGATCCGTTGCCGCTGGCAGATTCAGACGGATCGCCGGAAGTTCGTGCATCCCCAGTTCTTTGGAATTGACCCAATGCCCGGCGAGTCGTGATGCCGATGTCGAAGCAATCCCCGGTGACCGAGTATTCACCTTTCTGCCACCAAGCAACATAGCGGCGGCATTGATCGTTCAAATCCCAACCGACGCTGGCGATGCTGTCGGCAAGGGCTAGTGCCATTGAAGTGTCGTCCGTCCATTCGCCGGGACTCAATCCATGTGGACCACCGCCTCGGTAGCCGGTGACTTCGGGAAATGATCCGGGTTGCTTGAACTCGACGGCAGCACCAAGGGCATCGCCCACGGCAAGACCGATCAGGGAACCACGTTGGCGGTTTTTCATAGGAGATTTTTCAACCAAATTTTTCTGCCTCCTCAAATTAAAGGTGGTGATTGATAATCTGAACTCTGAAAATGGCCGATTACTTGTCCCAAGCCTCCTTTGCACCCTTATGAACGGCATCAGTGATTCCAAAATACAATTTCTCGGAGCCTTTCTTCGTCCAACCTGCACGACTCGGCCCTCGTTCTTCTTCAACAACTCTGCCTTCTTGAGGATGTTCGTCGCAGCCTGGATAGCTTGATCGTAGGTCAAATAGATGTTCAGGCTGTTTTCACCGATGTACAGCCCATTGGTGCGAATGGGCAATTGGCCCTGCTTTGAGTGGTCCTTTAAGGATGGTGTCGATTTGCGTGTCGCCATAAAATGTCTCCTTGAACGTAATAACTTTGAACATAATTCTGTTCTATGATGAACGTAGAGCTTATTTCAATTTCCTAACATATTTGATCGCCTTATCCACGAACTGCGGTTCGACCCAACGAGGTGGGCTTCGTTGAATAGTTACATGCCCGTCAAAGTCTCCAAATATCTTCTGCATTTTGCGAGAGAGTACCTTCAGCGGTTTTCCTGCTCGGTCTCTGCCTTCCTCGCTGATTTTGTATGCCTTGCGAAACAATCGACTGCCTGGACCACCCTTTACCAAAATCAGATCATTCTTCTGCTGCTCGAATATCGGACGGTGACGAACATGAAAGTTGTTTCCGAACTCGGTTTTCAAAGTCTTTCGGTCGAATTCACAAGCCATCCCAGCCAGCGATACTTCAAAGAATCCTGCCAAGTAGAGAGCAGGGCGACAAGTCCGATCCCAACCGCAATCTGAGTCCCATTTCTGCAATCCGCAGTAGAAGACAAGAAGGTCGCCCGGCTTTAGATTTCTTAGTGACCGCTTGGGAATCGTTGGATCGCCGTAGGTAAAGGTCTCGAATTCGGGATCGAGGTGGATAGTTTGCGTTGCCATTTGTCGCTGCCGAGATATGGAAAAGTAGCCGAGATGCGACTTACCGTTCCGCCCGATCATGGTGCTGTAAGTGTGAGTGCCAACTCCCCACCCGTCAGGAATACACACGAATTCAAATGTACCGTCTTCAAACAGCGGACTTTGAATTCCGCCAGCCCCGGAGTCAATTCCGACTCGTAGCAGAACAACCTGTCTGTCTACCTTCGACATGGTTTTCGCCTCACTGTCGATGAACACCCCGTTTTGCAAAGCTCGGGATGACGCTTACAGGGTTGCCCATGTACGCCGCCCTTGAACGTTTTCTCCAGCCACTTGACGAACTCTTGAACATACTCATCGGTGAAGTCACAGCGATACCCCGGCCCTCTCTTCTCAAAAGAATGCTTTTGGAGCTTCTTCGGAATCTCGGTGAGGTTGATTGCGTTTCTTCCAAAGTAAAAGAAGTGCCGGGAAATCAGGGCGTAGCGGCCATCTTCGATAGTCTCGTGTTCTGCGTCAATTCGATTCCCGCTCATTGTGCGGCAATAATCGGCAAGTGGAATCTTCTCATCAACCCGCATCGCATAGATCAACTTGCCGTGACCTGCACTCTTTGTAAGATCAGCCCCACCTGTTCCAGCAATCCAATCGCCCTCCTCAACCATTTCAACGATGTTTCGTTTCTTTTTTCCATACTTACATTTCGCCAGAGTGCAGAAACCACCAAACGGATTTGGTGCAAACCCGAGATCGTGGTCAACGACATAGGAAAAGAGTTTTGGCATCCACATACCTCGCATCGTTACGTTGTTCAGCAATCACAAGTGCGGCAGTCCGCTACGCTTTGCTTGCTCTTTTATCTTGCCAGTGCAACAACAGCCGCCGCCGCCACAATCGACACCCAAATCACCGCCACCAAACACCCGCCCGGCTTCGGCAAGCCCTTCCGAATCAACCTCCCCGCATCCGATTCATAACCGACATCCCGTTTGATTTTCCGTTTCGTATTCGTCCACCATCGAAACGGCTTCAATGCGTCGGTGATGCCCAGTTCCTTCTTGACCCGTTTTTTGGCTTTGGTGATGCCGAGAAGGGTTTTTAGGGAAGGACGGCGGTAGCGGAAGAATTTCATAAAAACGATCTCCGTTACTGCTCCTTCGGCATCTCAACGGGAGCGAGGAACAATCTTCGCCTTCAGTTCCTTCCCCTTGGTACAGCACCCAACGACAATCAGGGCTGAACTTGTATGAATGCGAGCCGATCTTCGTTTTAACTGACAGCCGGGAACGACATCTTCATTGTTGTCACATCAATCAGTGCCAGCCTTTGCCCGTTGAATTCAATACCGTGGGCTTGCCCATTCGATACATTCCTCACCGATGAAACGGCGGTCATCTTCATGGAACACAAAATGACTTTGCTTGCCGTCAACCTGATCGGTTATGACCAATTCACCTTTTCCAACCTGGACTCGATGTTTTCGTCGGGCGAAAGAAGGTTATGGCTTCACTCCGACCATCGACATGTTCTAAGTTCCATCTTTCCGGCAATGGGATCGGCTA
>CAVQKP010000009.1:0-449645 GCA_963713065.1 Pirellulales bacterium
AGTCCCAGAAAAGAATCAATGTTCATGGGAAAATAACCTTTGCCTAGGCAAAGGTTATTTTCGCAAGCGAAGACGGGCATCACGGGGGGCATTTGATGTGCATCCCGACGATTACAGGCTGCTCTTGCCGTTGGGCGACGCTGAAGAACGCCTTCGGCGGCGCACCGTCTTTATACCGCGCTCTGAAGGCCGGTTCAATGCGCCAGAAAAATCGCGCTTTGCAGCACCGAGCGGCGGTGAACGGGCCTAACCCGTTTCGCGTTTCGCGGGCGGGTGCCGCTGCGGCGCGTATTGCAGCGGCAATTTCACATTCCCCAAGAGGAATCCCACGGTCGGGGCCAGCCGCTGGACCGGATGCCGCATGGCCGCGCTACGCAGATCCGCCGCGGTCACGTGCAAATAAATCTGCGTGCTGGAAATCTGCCGATGGCCCAGCAGGTCGCGGATCGTCACCAGATTGACGCCCGCTTTCACCAGGTGCGTGGCGAAGGTGTGCCGCAAGGTGTGCGGCGAAACGTTCTTCGGAATGCGGGCCTGGCGGGAATATTTTCGCACCCGCTCGTAATCGCGCCGCGGGACATTGCCTTCCCTTTACGACTGCGAAAAAAAGCGGTTCGTGGCGGCACTTCACCGTGCGCTTGCCGGTAGGTTGCCAACCCTTCGATTACTTTGGGATTCAACGGAATCGCCCGTTCATGGCCCCCTTTTCCCGTGACGCGGATCGAGCCCTCGATCAAGTCAACGTCTTTTTCTTTCAGCGTTGCGCATTCCGATGCGCGAATGCCGGTGCCATATAATAAGGCCAAAATCGCACGGTCCCGCAACCCCAAAACGATGTCGATCGGCGGGCCGTTCAAAAGCCTTTGGACTTCTTCTTCCCCGAGCACCGTGGGCAGCTTCCGCGGCTTCGACTTGATCTTCGGCATGTGCGCCAGCGGATTGGCCTGAGGCATAAGATGCCCCATCGCCACCATCGCGGCATAAAACGATTTCAGAATCGTCAGTTGCCGCTGAACGGCGGAATCGCCGTTGCGGCGTTCCTGCCGCAAATACTGCAGATACATCAAGGCATGGGGGGCCGTCACTTCATAAGGGGCGACGTCCCCCTGCCGCAGGCGAAGGTACATGCGGAACTGCCGCAAGGTCTTTTCATAGGCGGCGATCGTGTTCGTGGCAGGCCCCGCGCCGCACAATGGGTCTGCGTGTATAAACAAATCCAGTATTCCCAAGTCATGGCTTTTCGCTCCCGGGAAGGTTTAAGCGATTAACGGCACGCCGCGGCCGATCCTTCAGCACGTGCAGGTAAACGCCCGTCTCCGCCGGGCTCCGGTGCCCCATCAGTCGCGCAATCACCGCCAAATCCACGCCACAATCCATCAAGTGGGTGGCATAAGAATGGCGCAGCGTCTTGGGCGTAATCTCCGGCGACAGGCCGGCGCGTTCCGCAGCACAACGAACAATGCCGCAAATATCTTTCGCCCTTAACGGCCGGCCTTTGGCCGCGGTTCGCAAGAGTGGACCGCGCTTGCCCCCGCGCTCTTGCAGATAAGCCAGGAGTTCGGTATAAACCATCTCCGGCAAAGGCACGACGCGTTGCCGATCTCCTTGCCTGCCCGCACGAGCAGCTCCTTGCGTGGTACATTGAGGTCTTGGACCCGTAAATCGCCGAGTTCCTGGGTGCGCAAACCGCAGCCATACAGGAGTAAAACCACCATCCGGTCGCGGCGTTCCAGGGGCGTTGCAGAAAGACAGGCCTTCACCAACTGTGCCGCTCCCTCGATGCTGAGTGATTCCGGTTCCCGACGGTGCCGTCATCCTTCAGGTGAAAGCGGTCCAAGACATTGCGATCCGCGCGGCCGCTTCGCCAGGCATAATCCAGAAATCCGCGCAAGTGGCTGAGGTTCTTATTGAGGCTGTTCCCGCCACGGCCGGCGTCCCGCTCGCGTTCGACCCAGCGCAGAAAATCCAACAATTCCAACTTCCATAAGGAGAATCGATCTTCGGTCCATGCATCCAACGGAGCGGATTGTTCCGCCAAACGTTCTCGCGCACCAGAAACTCGCCCATGCCGCGCAACTTGCTCATCGCCGCATAGACCGTCGCCTTCGAACGAAAAGCGCCCCGCCCCTTCAAGTACGCCACTACCGAATCGGCATCGACTTCTGCCAGTTCGGGACGGGGGCGTTGGTTCTTCAGCCATATGCCCCAGCGATCCAGTTCTCGCCGCGACTCCCTTGATCGTTTCTTCCGCCCTCCCTGCTGCCGTGTACTCCTCCATGTAAAGATCGACTAATCGATCCCATCGTTTCATTAGGCACCTCTTGCTTTGTTTCACTAAGTTCTCCTGATTGTTCATCCTTTCAGAGAGAAGAGCTTTCTTCCTCTGAAAAGCCAACTTGCATCAAGAGCTATGTACCTAATCTTGTCAAGCACACATCAACAAACAATATGACGCCCAATATGACGTTCTCTGGGCAGCAGAAATGCTCGGAATTGAACTAAAAATGTTCTTTCACACTTTGCCGCGCGAGACACGGGGTACAATTCCCCCGGGAATTCGATTCGTAACGGTCGCGCCATGCCACGATTCCGCCCCGAGCAGCATGCATCCGCAATACTAATCCCTAATCCCGGCCTGACCGCAAGCCCTCCCGATCCCTTCACAAGCCCTCTGTAGTGCCCCGTAACTTGCAGGCAGCGTTAAAACTCGACCGAAGCGGCTCAGGTTTTCGCTTTGCGTGGAATCGGTCACGATCAGCATTTTGGGATTTCCGGAGGTCGTTTTGAGGTGTGAAACGAGCTTGTGCGGAGGATTGCCGACATAATTCACGATGATCGGTTCATCCGCGGGAAGCGAATCGAGTCCGCATCTCAATAATTCCAGTCCGCCGCGGGTAAGGATCGCGTCCAGGAAGTCGAACGTATCGGCCGTCAAATTGCAGTAATAAACCTGCGCCCGGCGATTTTTCCGTTGTTTCGCTGTTCTTTGCTTCCTGGGATTGGGATTTGTCTTCTCGGAAGCGAATCAGCTCCTCGGAATCTTTTTTCGTTTTTTCGATGATCTCCCCGATGGAGCCGATGCCCAGGCGCGTGAGCAACTGCGCCGGCGGGAGTTCGATTCGATCCCACGACTCCCACTTTCCCACGGAGATCTCGGCAATGAGAATCGCGATTTTAAGCAGCTTGACCCGCGTCGAAAGCGGCTCGCCGAGCGCGGCGATGGAATTATAGGTGCGAGAGGAATGGACGAGCGGCTCGAAGACGAGAGAAGGGATATTCCATGCTTTCAAAAGAATTCCCATCACCTCCTCCGGCGGCAAGGCGAAGAATTGCCGTTCCTCGTCTTTCAGCGACTGCCGATTGCCTTGGCAAAGCTTAATCATCTTTCCATAGATCTCCGGATACAACATGCATAAGGCGATCCTTCCCAGGGGATAGGAAGTCGAGCATAAGAAGAGGCGGTTCTCCTTCCGTGGAATGTGCAGTTTCGAGGCCAGATGATCGATGGCCACGGAGGCGGCCATCGACCGGCGCCAAGTCAAATCGACGTCCATCCAGGGGAGCGTGTTGCGGGTAAGCGCCGTCATCATGTTCGTGGCGAGGGCCAGTTCACCGATCCGTTTTTGTCCGATGTGGGCGATCGCCTCCGTCAAGTCGATGATTTTCTTGCTGGTGTAATTGTAGAAGGAACTATTGGCGATCCGCAGGATATCGACCCCCAGCGTGGCGTCGCACCCCGCCACGGCGGCGATTTTGGCGTTCTCGTATGTCTCGGTACAGGTCATGTTGAAAACGTCGAAAGCGACCGTCGAAATCGGCAAAATTTTGGTGAGCTGCGACAGCTTGCCTTCGATGTCTTCCTTGCGGATCATGGTTCGCTCGATCTTTACCTCTTCCAAGGCCGCCAGGGTATTTCGGGACAATTGCTGGTTGGAGGCGGCAACACTCGTTTTCACCGTCTTGCCGCGGCGATTCCGTCCGTTGACCAATCCCTTGACCTTGGCGGCGAGCAGATAATAGTCCACCGGCTTGAATTCGATGTAATCCACGCCGCGGGAAGTCAGATCCTTGGCGATCTTCGGTTCCAGCACGCCTGTCAGGATCACGATCGCCGGGCGGTCCTCCTGCAATAATATGTTGGAAGCCAGCGCGTGTCCGTTCATGTTCGGCATCCGCAGGTCCGTGATGATCACGTCGTAAGAACAGGACGATATTTTTTCCTCGGCCGCTTCGCCGTCCGCCGCGGCGTCGCAGGAAAATCCCTCGCTTTGCATCGCGCGAGTCGCCAGGATCCGCACGGCGGGTTCATCGTCAACGATCAATGCTCGATAGGGTTTGTCCGACATGATTGTTACCTTAGTTGTTCAATAGAACGAGGGCATCCAACTCGTCATTTTCCGTTTCGGATTGCGCCGGAAAGGGGGATTCTCCCGAAGGCAAATAGAGCTTGATGCACGTGCCCCGGCCCAACTCACTCTCGACCTGGATGGCTCCACGGTGCTGCCGCGCCATGCCGTAAACCATCGACAACCCCAAGCCGGTCCCCTTGCCCACCTCTTTCGTGGTGAAGAACGGCTCGAAAATGCGCGGTTGAATATCCGCGGGGATGCCGCAGCCCGTATCGGAAACGCTGAAGACCACATATCTACCCGGTTGGATTTCGAAACGGGAATCCTGGAAGGCATGACCGAGAAGGGCCATTTCGGTCTTGACCGTCAGTATTCCACCTCCGGGCATGGCGTCCCGGGAATTCAGGCACAAGTTCAAAAGGGCCTGTTGCAGTTCCGCTTCGTCGGCATGAATCGTTGCCACGCCGTCGCCCAGGGAGCAGTTCAAGGTAATCAGCCTGCCCATCGAGGGGCGAATGAACGCAATCAATTTCTCGACTACCAGATTGGGATCGAGGTGCTTGGGCTGGATCGCGCTCCGCCGGCTGAATCCCAAGAGTTGCCGGGTGAGCGTGGCGGCCCGGTTTGCCGCTTCGAGAATTTGTTGCAGATCGTCATAGCGATTTTCGGCGGGGTCAAGTCCTTTTATGCAGCAGCGGGCAAAGCCGATGATGATTTGCATGAGGTTGTTGAATTCATGGGCGATTCCTCCCGCCAGTTGTCCCACGCCTTCGAGTTTTTGCGCCTGCAACAACTCCTCTTTCGTGTGGTGGTCCATGACCACCTTGGAAGTTTTTTTCGCGAGATTTTCAATCAGCGCGTTGTCTTCATCCGAAAAAGGATGTCCGGCGGTCATGGCCATCACGCCTGCCGGTTCGTTTCGCTGATTCAGGAGGCGGCAGGCCGCGAAGAAAGCGGACGCCGAATTTGTCCGTTCCCGCGCAATGTGGGGAATCGGCGGCGAAGTCGTCGGCCGAATATTTTTCCATTTCACCGGCGGCGATCCGGCCGATCGCAAACCGTCCGATGGGCACGCGCCGATTCTCGTCGCCGGCAGGGGCGGAGGCTCCCGATTCGGCGAGCGGATGCAGGCACCTTTCGCGATGGAGGCAAGTGGGGCCTTCTTCGGATTCCGCGGCATGGACGCATCCGGAGTTGCATTGGTCGCCCGGGCCGATCAGCCAGATTTGGGAGGAATCGAGCTTGAGAAGTTCGACGCTCATGTCGGCGATCAACTGAAGTTTTTTGGACAACGGCATCGGCATAAGCAACATGTCTTGAAGGACGTACAGGCCTTCCAGGCGTCTCAGGAGTTGCAATCGTTTTTGCTCCGCCTTGTTGCGCTCCGTAATATCGGTAAAGAACCCCACGCCGTATCGGCGTCCCTTGATGTTCACCAATGCGCCGGAAAACTCGGCGTGAAGCAGGTTGCCGTCTTTCCGCAGGAGTGGAAGCGGCAATGTCAATACACGCTCTTCTTTCAGCATCGAATCGAATTTGGAATTCACGAGCGGTAAAGCAGAGGGGGGATGGATGTCCGAGACGTTCTTTTCCCTCATTTCCTTCTCGGAATAGCCGAGCATCCGGCATATCGCTGGATTGGCATAGTGAATTTGTTGGCTTTCGGCATCGGCCATGATGATGCCTTCGGCACTTCCTTCGAAGATCAGCCGATACCTTTCTTCCGATTCTCGCAATTCCACTTCCGCCGATTTACGCTCGGTAATGTCGCGGGTGATTCCCTGGAAAGAGATCAGTGTGCCCGCTTCATCGCGCATTCCATTGTAATTCACGGAAATCCAAAGTTCTGATCCATCCTTGCGGCGGCACTCGAATTCCAGGTTTTTTTGCAGGATGAGCTGCCCCTGTTGCGCAAGGCCAGGGATTCCGCGAAATGGTTATAAGCAAGCGCCGCCGAAGCAGGCACCATGAAATCCGCAAAGGAAAGATGAACGAATTCTTCCGCGGTATAACCGAAAAGTTGCTTCGCGGAGGGACTGACATAAGTGAATTTCCCGGAAAAATCCATCGTCCAGATGACGTCGTGGATGTTTTCGGCGATGAGTTTCAATGTCCGGTCCCTTTCGCGCAGTTCCGCCTCGGCCCGCTTGCGCTCGGTAATGTCGCGCACCGAGTTGAACACCTGCACATTGCCGTCGAGGATCACGGAGGTGGCGTTGATCTCGACGTTCAGCATGGTGCCGTCCTTGCGGCGATGGACGGTCTCGAAAATGCTGTTGTGGCGCATGTCCGATCGCAGCAGTTCGAGAATTTCATCCCTGCTCCACAAGGCATTCCAATCGAACACGTTCAGATGCCGAGACTCTTCGCGCGAATAACCCAGGTTATCGAGAAAGGCGGCGTTGCATTCCAGCAGGCGGCCCTCGGTGTCGAGGATGTAAATGCCGTCCATCGATGCTTCCATGATCGCTCGATAACGCTGCGATTCTTTTTCCAGGGCCTGTCGGGCGATCTTCTCTTCGGTGACGTCGATGCCGGTGCAGAGAATGTTCTCCACGGTTCCCGGGCGCGAGAGAGGATCGTGTTGGTCCAGGCGATCAATCGTCGCCCGCCGGCCTTGTTGATCCAATGATTTTCGTGCCAACTATGGAGGCGGCCGGCGCAATGCTCTTCGATAAGCGGCCGGATATCATTCTTCTCCCGTGGAAGCAGCGGGAGATCCCAGATATATTTTCCCACGATTTCCGCGGAATCGTAACCGGAGATGATCTCGCAAGTCCGGTTGAAACGGACCACCCGCCCGCGGCCATCGAGCACAATCACCAACGCGCTGGTCGATTGGAGCAGGGTGTACACGAAGTCGCGTTCGTCGCGCAAGACGGCTTCGCTGCGTTTCAAGTCCTGAAAGAGGACCGTGCCGGGATCCAGGATCCCCCATTGAATGAACGCCTTGTAAAGGCAATAGAGCGAAAACAACTGCGACAGATGGGCAATCACCTTGAACGAACCGCGGAAATCGACGGCAATCGTCGAGGCGAACTCCGAGACGCAACTGGCGATCAACGACGCCAAAAGAAACTTGAAGACCTTCCCCTTGAGATCCCCTCGTCTGTGGAACAAATAAACGGCCGCCGCCAAGAATAGCGTCGCGCTCAATCCCCGGCTGAGATGTTGGAATTCGGTCATCCCTTTCCCGGCGACGTAACTGACCGGCCAGGCGTTTCCAATGAAGATCAACGTCATCGTCAATGCACAGAAACCGGAAAAAACGGCGAATGCGCTGACGTAGTTGATTTTGCGCCGCAGAAACAGGGGAGCGATGAGAAACGAAAGGCTTACGATCCAGCGTCCGACGGATTTCGCTTGAATTGAAGCGTTTTCGCTCGCCCAAGGGATGATGAATATCCCCTTGTACGTCAAAGCGTGGCTCAAATCGAAAATGCCGCCGATCAGGCAGGCAATCGCCAGGAAAAGATAAAAGCCGTTGTCTTGCAAACGGCGAGTGTTCCAATAAATCATAAAGATCATCAAAGCGACGGCAAAGGAGAGGAGCTCCACGAGCGTGTGGAAGAGCAAGAAATTGCATCGGCTAAGATTCCAACAGCCAAACAGGACGACAATCCCTCCAATGTTCAGCCAACAGCTTCGATTATTGAACCAACTTTGCATGCGATTCAACATGGTCCATCCAATAAATCCCAACCCTCGGAGATTTCATTGCTTCGTTCATGGAGGCAATTTTTAGGCCGATGACGCCGAAAAGAGGTTGTATTATGCCATCGAGAAACTATAGGTTAGAAAATGATCGAAATAATAATGTCGTGATAAATCCGATATGCCAGGTGTGTGACTTGACAACGATAGGGTGGTTACAATACATTTTTTCCTCAATAAATTTGCGACTTGTGTGGTTCAACCACACAGTTGGGCAATGTTTGGCTTTCATGTGATTTATGTTGTGTCTCGGAGTGCAGCAGATTTCCGGATGCACGATCGAGTGTCTGCGGAGGAAAAAGAGGACAAGGCATTATGTTAGTTTCTTCCTGTTTCGCTCCACGCAACGACAGAGAGTCGAGAAGAAAAAGCAGGAGCCCCGTGAACGGGGCTGACAGGGGAGAGGGAATGCGGAATCGCCCAACCCGGCGTGAACGCTCGGGCCTATTACCGCCAAGGCGGACAAGGGCCGTGAACGGCCCTCAGAGTGTCGGGAAGAGAGAGGGGATTGGGGCGAATCAGCGTTCCACCGACACGAGGTCGGTGGGCGGGAAACGAGAGCGGGGGCACGGGAGTTGTCAATCATGCGCTCCACCGACACGAGGTCGGTGGGGGCGGGAAACGAGAGCGGGGGCACGGGAGTTGTCAATCATGCGTTCCACCGACACGAGGTCGGTGGGGGCGGGAAACGAGAGCGGGGGCACGGGAGTTGTCAATCATGCGCTCCACCGACACGAGGTCGGTGGGGGCGGGAAACGAGAGTGGGGGCACGGGAGTTGTCAATCATGCGTTCCACCGACACGGGGTCGGCGGTACTCCGGAATTTTGTCACCGGAACTCACACTGCGAGGACGAATATATTGATGATGTTTGGCATGGTCGGGATTCCAGCACGCCAACTGTCGATCACCCAAGCCGAATTCCTCGGCGGCGTCCATCATGGCGTGGAAAACCGCGCGAACAGGCCGTATAAGACCGGCACGCGATCCACATAGCGGAACTCGTTCCGCGCCGCGATCCGCTGCCGGCTCATTATCCCCAAAGAACACTAACACCCAAAAAGTAATTCCAAGTCTCCCCGCTTGGGTCGGGCACTTCGAGTTTCAAATGAGATATTTAGTAGTGATATCGTTTAAAGAAGTTCCCGCTCGTTCATTCCACGCCCAACGAATGCAAATAGGCGGATTTTTGGCGATCTTTACCCAGCTTTTCGGTGATTTTGCGCCATTTTTCCGCCGCCTCCGAAAGCGCAGCGGCGGGGGTCGATTTGCCTTCGACAGCCGCTTGAACCGCTTGATCCAACGCGGCAAGATACTCTTCCCGGCCGGGCAGGCGAAGATCGAGCCAGGTTTCTCGATTGAGCGCGGTCGAGACCAACTCGCCGTATTGCTTCGCTGCCGGCGGCAGGACTTCCTTCTCCGTCCAGAGTTGCGGTTTTTCGAGATGCGATTTTCGGAAGAGAGTCGTGGCCGCGCTCACGGGACAGATTTGCAGACTGTTTTTCCCGTCCGAAAGCCAAACCAGCAACGCGAAGGCCGCTTCGCGCGAGGGTGATTTGGCGGATACCGCGCCCATCCGGCCGGAGATCCCCAAAAGGAAACGAACGGCGATTCGTCTTCCCGCCGGGCCTCCCATTGTTGTTCGCTCGCGTTATACACTTGCGGCGAGCCGGGTAGTTCGATGAATCCCACCTCGATATTCGCTTTCTCGCCCGTCGATTTCGCGGGCGAATCCGCCGCTGAAGCATCGGGCTTTGCGGCGCCGTTTTCCGCATTATTTTGCGCACTTGCAGTGGGCCACGTGATTGCCATGCCGCATTGTCCCGCCCAAAAGGCGCGGCGAACGGCCGCCGGATCGCATTTCAACGATCCGCCGGCGTTGGTTTTCGCCGCTTCGGCGAGTTCGGTCAACGCTTTGACCACCGGCGGATTGGCGATCGACGGTTCCATGGTTTGGGCATCGAACCACGTGGAATAATTGTCGCGATGCTTGGCATAGGGCGCCGCACGGGCGAGAAGCGTCATTCCCGCCCAGCCGGGAGCAAGCGGTTCCAGAGCGCCGTACCAGGGCGCATCGGGCGCGGAGGCCTTTGCACCCTTCAGCGTTTTCGCCAATTCCTGATACTCATCCCAGGATTTGGGCGGCGCTGATGAAGCTTGTTCAACAGATCGGCTCGGTAATAGATCGTCAATAGAGGCGATCCGAACGGCAGTCCGTAGATTTTTTCTCCCCAGGCTGCCTCGCGGAGCTTGGGCAACTCGAAAATGTTCGACCAACTTGGACCGTTCTGGATTTTCTCGGGCACTTCGGCCAGCAAACCCTTCTCGGCCAGTACGGCCAACATGCGGGAAGAGCAAAGCACCGCATCGGCGAAAAGGTTCTCCGCCGCGGAGACCTCTTTGCCGCCGCTTTGGACGATCTCGAAATCCGAGCCGCTCTGCGCGTTCCATTCGCCGCGCAACCGCTCGATGGCTTTGGCCATTGCCGGATCGTCAACCACCTGAAGCTTCAATTTCACCCCCTCGTAGGGGAGTTGTTTCGCCTCTTTTGCCGAATTGGAACGCGACTGAGGGCAGCCGCAAAGAAATAGCGAGAGGAGGCAAAAGAGCGCGGCACAGTATTTTCGGAAAATCGTTGACATGAAAAATCCTTGGAAAGCATCCGAACGGGCATCTTCGCACTGTAGTCGAAAAACCGTAAATCGGTCAGTGGACTCCGCTCGTTCGGTTTCCGCATTTTAACCGTTTTTGCACAAAAGGTTCAATAACTGAATCCTCCCCGGTTGCCGAAAGTGGATTTTCTCATGTAAAATCGGTCGATTGAAAAATGCCGGCCTCCACCCCTGTTGCCTTGCAGCCTGTTGAAAAAGGGGACAGGCACGTCGCTGGAAGCCATTTTTTGCGGGATTTACTTCGGGATTTTCGGTACTCGGCTACGAGCCAATCCCCTTTTCAAGAGACTGCCAGCCCCATCAATCTCATGAGCATATTTCTTGGCATCGACATCGGCACATCCGGCACGAAAACCTTGGCCATCAATGAAAAGGGCCGCATCCTCGCCGCCGCGATGGAAACTTATCCTTGCTACGCTCCCAAACCAATGTGGAGCGAGCAAGACCCGGAAGACTGGTGGAAGGCGACCATCGGTTCGGTCCGCAAGGTTATGTCGCGGGCGAAACTCAAGCCGGCCGACGTGAAGTCGATCGGCCTTTCGGGCCAGATGCACGGCTCGGTCTTTTTGGACAAGGCCGACAAGGTCATCCGCCGGGCGATCCTGTGGAACGACCAGCGAACGGCCGCCGAATGCGCCGAGATCGAAGCCCGGGCCGGCGGCCGTGCGGAACTTATCCGCATGGTGGCCAATCCCGCGCTCACCGGCTTTACCGCCCCAAAAATTCTTTGGCTGAGGAACCACGAGCCGAAGAATTTCGAGAGGACCCGAAAGATTCTGCTGCCGAAGGACGATATCCGCCGCCGCCTGACCGGCGAATACGCGACCGAAGTCAGCGACGCCAGCGGCATGCTGCTCTTGGATGTCGCCAAGCGGAATTGGTCCACCGAGTTGCTCGCCGCGCTCGAGTTGGATATCAACCTCTTCGCCAAGTGCCACGAATCGGAGGACGTGACCGGCCGGCTTACGCCCGCCGCGGCGAAGCTGTTGGGCCTTTCGACCGATTGCGTGGTGGTAGGCGGGGCCGGCGACTGCGCGGCGGGGGCGGTCGGCAACGGCATAGTGAATCGCGGCGTGCTTTCAACGTCGATCGGCACATCCGGCGTGATGTTCGTCCACAGCGACGAAGTGAAGATCGATCCGCAAGGCCGGATTCACACCTTCTGCCATGCCGTACGCGGCAAGTGGCATCAGATGGGCGTCAATCTCTCGGCCGGCGGCTCGCTGCAATGGTTCCGCAACGAGCTCTGCAAGACCGACCATGCCGCCGCGAAAAAAGTGAAACGCGAGATTTACGACCTGCTCACGAACGAGGCGAAAGCCGTGCCGTCCGGCAGCGAGGGGCTGTTTTTCCTGCCGTATCTATCCGGCGAGCGCACGCCGCACGCCGATCCGGACGCCCGGGGCTGTTTCGTGGGCCTCACGCTCGCCCACACGCGCGGGCATCTTGTCCGCTCGATCATGGAGGGCGTGACATACTCGATGCGCGACAGCCTGGCGATCATCGAAGAGTTGGGCGTGCCGGTCAAACAGATTCGCGCGTCCGGCGGCGGTTCGCGCAGTCCGCTTTGGCGTCAAATTCAGGCCGACGTCTTCGGCCGCAAGGTCGTCAGGTTGGGCAGCGAAGAAGGCGCGGCGTTCGGCGTCGCCTTGCTGGCGGCAGTCGGCGCGGGCGCGTTCAAGGACATCCGTGAGGCCTGCGCGGCGACGATCCGTGTCGTGAGCGAAACCGCCCCCAATCGCAAGGCCGCGAAATACCACGACCGCGCGTTCCCGGTCTATCAGCAGCTTTATCGGTCGCTCAAGGACGATTTCAAGAGCATTGCAGGGTTGGAGAAATGAAAGTCAGAGAAAGTCGCGGCATTGAGTCGCGAAATCGCCAGGATTTCAATAGCCGGCACTATGAGCACAGGTCCGGACAGGACTCCGGCGTCGCGTGGAACGCGGCCTTGAGCGAGAATTTTTTCAAAATGTTGACCGCAATTCCGCAAAGCACTTGGAACGTCCGTTGCAGCGACCAATAGACAACCGAGCCGGCGGCGATGCCGAAGACGTTGGCGATGAAGTCCTTGAGTTCGACGGTGCGGGGCGGCACCAAGGCTTGCAGCGATTCGGTCGCCGCGGCGTAGCCCAGCAAGAGGACAACGAGTGACCAGTGAATGGGCTTCGGCCAGCGCATCGAGTGAATCAGGAGCGTCAGCAGCGCAAACGAGCCGAGGTGCATCGTGGCGTCGCCGCCGGGCACGGAGGGGATGCTTTTCAATCCGAAGACTGCAGCGGGATGAGGCGACAGAAGAAGCACGCTGAGCAGCGATAGATACATCGCGCAAATGCCTATTCGCAACATTTGCCGAGAGAAACATTTCTTGACGAGAGACAACGGCCCTCCTCCTCTGCGAATCAGGAAGTCGATCTCGCACACCATGCTAGTTGGCCGGGCCTGGCGAATTATCTCGATTTGCCTCATGTTTTTCAAAAGCCGATTTTGGGACAGGTTGAAGATCATTGCTAACTTTTACATCGGTATTTCGAACAAATCCATGCCCGGAAAATATGCAGATCGGGTGCCAAGAAGGGCAAGAAACCGGAATCGTCGCCGGAAGTCCTTGAAAAATAGGGGGTTGGACGGCGGGAAGATGGTTTTCCCGCCGTCCCAAGGAAAGGATCGATGTTCTCATTTGGCATCATTCCGGGTGGGAAATGTGCCTTGTGCGTTGAAATAAGTTCCGTTTCCGGGGGGTGCCGAACGCTTGCCTATCGGGGCGCCGAAGGGGCAGGCGTCGAAATCGGTCTGGACACTTCGTGCGATTGAGCCGGCCCGGAAGTCAAGCTATCGGCGCCATGCATGGCGGCATTCGCCGGTTGGATTGGGGTTTTGTCCGCGTCGATCCAGAGCGCGTCGTTCAAGTACGCCCGGGCGTATTCGTAGCACATCATGCCGTCGTCGCGGTCGGTTTGGGAATTGCGCAAGACGAACGCGCCGCTGCCGGGCAGAGCGGGATCGTCGCGATATCCAACCAGCAGAACGCTATGGCCGTCGAAAACTTTGTCGGCCGGCGCCATTTGCAGCACGCCGTCTTTCCAATCCGGCGCGCTCGGCCAGCGGAATCCGCCGCACACCGGCCAACCGTTGTGCAGCACTTGCTTGATCTCCCGGAACTGCTCATCGGTGAGGCCCGTACTCGCGTTCCAGGTCTTGATCCAATGCATGCGGAAGTCGGCGCGGGGCAGTTTTTTCGCATACGCGCGCGCTTGCGGCGAGGGGCTGTTCTTCCAGTCGTATCTCGGCTGATAAGGCATGTCGGCATCGGGGCAGATGCCGCTTTCCAGGAAGCCCGTCCAGAGGTCGGCGAAATTCCCGCCGTCCTGCGTGCGGATAAACGCGATGTTTTTCGCCCAATTGAGATACTCGACGCTCAGGCGCGTGCCCTTGCCTTCGTGACTTGCCAGCGCGAACTCGAGAGCGCCGGTCATGGTAAACACCGAGCAGGTGCCCCGGCCGCCTTGCACGCGCGGCGGAAGATCCCAGCTTCGAAACACCGGCCGCAGGTCCGCGGCATCGGACGCTTTCGCCTCTTTGGCATCGCCGGGCGCACCGCCGGCATGAACGCATTGCGAAAAATTCGCCGCCGCAATGATGGCCAAGGCGCAAAGAAAACTATTCCACTGCATCGATCGGAGCCGAATCGTCATCGTCAGAGTCCTTGTGTCGGGGGTTTCGCAGTTGTTTCATCATCCAAAGAATCACAACGCCATTCGATCGCCAATGGTATTATTATGTATCATATCCGGCGGCACGACAAGCGAGGCCGCTTGATGCATCGCATCCCCTGTCGGTTGTGGTTAAACTGGCGATGCATTATAATTTCTTATGATATTCGCGGCGCCCGTCCGCGAATAACTTTAGTGCGCTTTAATATGCGAAAATTCCGTGCAGGTTGTCAGGAAGCGACAGTGCAAACGGAAAGCAATCGTGGCAAAATCATCCCCCACCCATTACCGGCTTGCCTTCGCCGAAATCCTCGTGATTTTCGCGATGTTTGCATTGCAGGGCGCTTGGCCGGCGCCCGACGTGAACGAGGCGCATTATTTGGGGAAGGCCGCGCATTTCTGGAATCCGGATTGGATTCGCGGGGATTTCTTTCTCGATTCGGCCGATTCGCACAAGGTGTTTTATTTCGCATTCGGATGGCTGACGCTGTATCTTCCGCTGCCGGCAGTGGCCTGGACCGGCCGGATCATCACCTGGCTGCTGCTGGCGTGGTCGTGGCGGCGGTTGAGTCTGGCAATTCTTACTCCGCAGTGTGCCACTGCCGGCTTGTCCAATAGTGAACAGCGAACAAGCACGACCACGCCACTGCTGGACGAGTTAACAGCGGCACCCGGCAAGCCAGCAGCGGCATTCGGCTGGGCGATCCTCTCGGCGGGACTGTTTCTCGTATTCAACGAACGCTTGCAGATGGCCGGTGAATGGTTCATCGGCGGCGTCGAGGCGAAAGGCTTTGCCTACGCGCTGATGCTGCTGGGCTTGGAAGCACTGGTCAAGAGCCGGTGGAATCGCGCGTGGCTATTATTCGGCGCGGCGGCGGGATTTCACGCGCTCGTCGGCGGCTGGGCCGTCGCCGCCGCGGGCTTGGCATGGCTATTGATGCGAACCGACCGACCTAAACTGGTATCCATGCTGCCGGGCCTAATTGGCGGATTCTTGCTCTCGCTGCCGGGCTTGATCCCCGCGCTGATGCTGAGTTGGGGCATCGACGCCGAAACCGTCCGGCGCGCCAACGTAATCTACGTCTTCGACAGATTCCGGCATCATCTCGACATTTTTCAGATCAAGATGGATTTCGTCTGGCGATTCGCCGCGCTCACGCTGTGTTTCCTCGTTCTCTGCCGACTGATCAACCGATTCTTGGAAAGAGAAGCGTCTCGAGGTCGAACGGACGGCTCGGACGCCGGCCGCGACTTTATGCGAATCCGCATCCTGCAATGTTTCGTGGCAGGATCGCTGGCGATCGCGCTGGCCGGCATTCTGATCGATATGACGAGTTTTTACGATCGAACCTTTGCCGCCGGGCTCTTGCGGTTTTATTGGTTTCGGCTGGCCGATATCATCGTCCCGCTGGGGACGGCGCTTTTGGTCACTTTTTGGATCAAGGAGCGACTCACGGCCAGATCGATCGGCGGGAAACTCGCCTTGGCGGCGGCCGTCGCGGCGATCGGCGTTCACTGCGGGAGCTATGTTTCGCCGCGAATCCATCCGGGGCCGGCACGCGGCGACAAGAATATGATTGCAGCCGCGCTGGCAACCGAAATCGGTCGGCCGTCCCCTTCCGCGGCCGCGCGGCTCGAAAACCTCGCGGCGTGGCAAGACGTGTGCCGCTGGGTTCGGGAAAACACGCCGACTGGCGCTCGATTCTTCACGCCGCGGCTCAGCCAGACGTTCAAGTGGTACGCGCGGCGCTCGGACGTCGCGACTTGGAAAGACACGCCGCAAGACGCGGCGTCGCTGGTCGCGTGGTGGGAGCGAATTCAAGACCTGTTTGTCACCGGCAGCGATCAGCCCGAGTTCCGCTGGCGGGAGAATGTCGCGGAGATGGAGCCGAAGCAACTCGATTCGCTGGCCGAGAAATATCGCGCGGAGTACATTGTCGCGCCGATCGGCAATCGGCCGCGGGGCTGGAAGTTGATTTATCAAAAAAAAAGCGCTTCCGTCCGGGGCGGGGGCTATGCCGTTTATCGTCGGGAGCGAGAACACGCCCCATGAATCCGCATCTTCCGACTTGGCTGAGGGAGCGTCTGCGGCAGCCACTGCCGGGACCGGCGCTGCCGGATTTCTCGCCATGGCCGAGTCCGTGGCCCGACGAGCACGTGGTGCCGCACGACGTGCGTCGGGCCGCGGTGCTCATTTTGTTGTATCCGCGAGAGAACGAGTGGCATATTCCTTTTCTCCTGCGGCCGACGGACGCGACGGTGCATTCCGGACAGATTTGCTTTCCCGGCGGAGCGGTCGAACCGGACGAAGACACAGCCGCCGCGGCGGTTCGCGAATTTCACGAGGAATTGGGCGGCGACGGCACGCCGATCGAACTGCTCGGCGCTCTTTCGCCCGGGCATATTCGCGCGAGCAATTATCTCGTCACGCCGTGGGCCGGCTGCGCGTCGCGGCGGCCGCGTTTCTCGCCCAACGCCTTGGAAGCGGCCGACTATTTCGAGGTCCCGCTCAAACATTTTCTCGATCCGGAGAACTTCGGCGCACACGAGCGCGAGCATCGCGGAGCGCGGTGCGTCTTTCCGCATTTCGACTGGGCCGGGCGACGGATTTGGGGAGCGACGTGCCGCATTCTGGGCGAGTTCGTGACGATTCTGAAGGAAGTGAACACCGTTTAGCCCAATTCACTCCCGGATTCGCCATCGACCCGGTTCAAGATCTAAAAAACTCGGTCGTAACAATCGAATGCGCGCTTGTTATTACAGCATCTTCCGGAATTGCCCGAACAAATAACCGCTGTCGTGCGGGCCGGCGGAGGCTTCGGGGTGGTACTGCACGCTGAACGCCGGGACTTTCGTGTGCCGCAGGCCTTCGATGGTGTTGTCGTTGAGATTCATGTGCGTGACTTCCAACTCGGCCGGCAGCGAATCGGCGTCAACGGCGAAACCGTGGTTTTGGGTGGTGATTTCGACCTTGCCCGTGAGCTGGTTCAAGACCGGCTGATTCGCGCCGCGGTGGCCGAACTTGAGCTTGAAGGTCTTGGCTCCGCAGGCCAGCCCCAGGAGTTGATGGCCGAGGCAAATGCCGAAAACCGGCTTTTTGCCCAGCAGGCCGCGGATCGTTTCGATCGCATAGCCTAGCGGCTCGGGGTCGCCGGGGCCGTTCGAGAGAAACACGCCTTCGGGCTGGGCGGCGAGCACGTCGTCGGCAGTCGCCGTGCCGGGCAGGATCGTCACGCGGCAGCCGAGGTCGAACAGATGCCGGGCGATGTTCCATTTCATGCCATAGTCCATCGCCACGATGTGCGGCGCATCGGCGGAAACTTTTTCGTTGACCGCATTGCTCAGCCGCGTCCAGCGGCTCAGCGGCTCGGTCCACTCGACCGCTTTTCCGGCATTACTTCGCGGACCAGATCGCGGCCGACCAGGCCCGGACTGGCTTGCGCCTTCGCCACGAGGCGGGCGTCTTCGAGATCGACGGAGGAGAGCACGCCTTTCATCGCGCCTCGGGTGCGGATTCGGCGGACGAGCGCACGGGTGTCGATGCCCGAGAGGCCGACGATGCCGTAGCGGCGGAGGTACTCGTCCAGTTCGCCGTCGGCGCGGAAATTGCTCACGCGGCGGCTGTTTTCGCGGACGATGAAGCCGGCCAAGTGCGGCTTGTGGCTTTCCACGTCCTCGGCGTTGATGCCGTAATTGCCGATTTGCGTGTAGGTCATGGTGACGATCTGGCCGCGATAACTCGGATCGGTAAGAATCTCCTGATAGCCGGTCATCGAAGTGTTAAAGCAGACTTCGCCATCGACTTCCCCCTCCGCGCCGAAGGAATTACCCGTAAAGATCGTACCATCCTCGAGAGCAAGCTTGGCAATTTTGATCATTTTTGCGTGAAAATATTTTAGATTGAAGGTGGCTTAACAGGCATTCGCCCGGCGCGGCGTTGTTGATTCGCACGGAATATCGAACTAAACCGATTCGCACGATTGCCCGTTAGTGTCTCTCTATTTTGTCATCGCTCGAAGATTAATTCACCAACTGTGGTTTTTTTGTGTGGCCGATTGCAACTCCACTAAAGTCCCGCCCCGACTCTACCCGATTGGTGTTATACTGGCTGTGGGTCTCCGAACAAGGCATTTTTTCCAAAGAGGTCGCGTTTGGGCAGCCATACTCGAGGGTTCTCGTACGGCGAACGAGAACCCTTTTTCATGCGCAAACTTCTTGCGCAAAAAAATTCCGCGTTTGACATTTATGCTATTTTACCAAATACTTGCATTTTCGCCCAGAGCCGGGAGAAATCTCCCGAGAAAGCGGGAAGGAGGGGGACAGGTCCATGTTTTCGGCCAACGATTTATGCGCGTGGCAATCCATGTTCGCCGAAAATTGATCAGTCCCCGTCCGCCCCGCGAACGGTTACCCGGGACGCGAACAATTTGTCGCCTCAATGACCATCAAGCAACGGTGTCAACCGCGGGTACGGGTCGCGGCCTTTCCGAGAATCTGGTTTTTTTGCTTTAGGTCAAACAGCGCCCGATTTGCCGCACGGCTTGGCGGATGCGGTTTTCATTTTCCACCAGCGCCATGCGGACATAACCTTCTCCGGCGGGACCGAAACCGGCTCCGGGGCTCACGACCACGTCCCCTTCTTTCAACAATTTCAAGGAAAAATCGAAAGAATTCATTTGCGACGCCCAGGTCTCGGGTATTTTTGTCCAAACGAACATCGTGGCCTTGGGACGCACGCCAATCGGCCAACCCATCCGTTCGAGCCCGTCGCAAAGCACGTCTCTGCGGCCTGCGTAAATTTTCGCTTGTGCTTCCACATGCGCATCGGTGTGCCGCAAGGCCATGATTGCCGCAATCTGGATCGGCCGGAACATGCCGTAATCGTAATAACCCTTGATGGTCGAAAGCGCGCGCAGCATTTCGGCATTTCCCGCCGCGAAACCCACTCGCCATCCGGCCATGTTGTAGCCCTTGCTCATCGTGGTGAGTTCAATCCCCACCTCCAGAGCGCCCGGCGCGGCCAGAAAACTGGGCGTTTTGTAGTCGTCGAAAACCACGTCGGCATAGGCTAAATCGCTGATGACCATGAAATGGTATCTTTTCGCCAGCTTCACCACTTCCACATAAAATTCCGGAGCAACCACAGTCGTTGTCGGATTATGCGGAAAATTGACGATCAGCAATTTCGGCCGCGGCACGATATGCCGGCAGGTATAGTCGATATTCGCCAGCAACCGTTCGCTGTCGGTTACTTCCAGCAGAATCGCATTGGCAGCCGCCATAGCCACGGCGTAAAGATGGGCCGGATAGGATGGCGATGGAACGATGGCCGTATCGCCCGGCCCCACTAAAGCCAAACAAATATGGCTGAATCCCTCTTTGGATCCCAGGCAGACAATCGCCTCGCATTCGGGATCAAGATGCACGCCATACTGCTTGAAATACTTTGCCGCCACCTCTCGGCGAAGGCTCATAATCCCCTGGGCGGGCGCATAACCGTGATTTTTCGGGTCCCGTGCGGCTTCGGCGAGTTTCTCAATTACCGACTCGTGGGGGGGGTCGCTTGGATTTCCCATCCCCATATCGATCACGTCATCCCCCGCCCGGCGTTTTTCATACATCAACTTGTTGATTTGTGCAAATAAATACGGCGGCAACCGCCGCACCCGTTCCGCCACTTCAATGGTAAACGGCGTATTTTGTGTAACCTGCTCGCCTACCGGATTGTCGTCTAGCATGGCAATAAACCTCTTTCCTAGCCGCATACAGCGAATGATCCCAGCATAAAGGCGGAAGGAGGAAGGCGGAAGGGGGATTAGATGGAGTTATTCCTCGTCCCGCACTCCCCCCCTAAATCGCAACTTTGGAAAGACTCCGCCTCGAAACGGTTGAGCGAAGTTCGGCCTGCTTAATACTTTCAGTGAGGCAGAGCCTTCTTGCAGCAAGTTCCTCATAAGGAAGCAGAGTACGAGGATCACGGCGATCGTTATTTCTCCTCCGTGCGGCAAATGGGAATAGTGAGGTCATGTTTTTTCCGCGGATCGAGCGTTTGCGTGGCTTGTGGATCGGCGGCGGCCCAGCGGCCGAGGTGGACAACGATTTTTTCGCAAGAGGAATCGCTCAATGGCTCGACCTTGAGCGCGGCGGCGCTGCCATCTTCGCTGATGCGGAGCGAACAAGTTAAAGGGCCGAAAGGCGTGGCGATGCCTTCGAGCTTGGTCACCATGCCGGGCCGGGTCCATTGGGACGGCAGTCCCTCGAAGAGATGCATCTCCCGTCCCCGGTCGAGAGCCAAGAGATGGACCGCCAGGCGAATGAACTCGGCGCTCGCCCAATTGTGCGGCATGTCGCCGTTTTCGCGGAGGGGTTCGTTCTTCAATCCCTGCTCCTCCAGCCAGGCCAGCAGGGGCGATGCGTGATTGGCGAACGCATACAGTACCTCGGCGGCTTTTCGACCGTCGCCTTGCCAGAGCACGGCATGGCCGTAAAACGAGGCGAAGTAGTTCCAGATGCCGCCGGTCAACCAGCCGGTGGTCGTGATCATCCCTTCCTTCTCGTATGTCGCGAGGTTATCGAGGTTTCCTTTCACCAAGGGGTCGTTCTTCTCGAAGATTTGGCCCGGATAGACTGCGTGGCAGAAGGTCCATTGACCTTTGCAATAGATGTACCAATCGGGATCTGAACGGCGGATTTTCTCGTCGATGGCCATCAGGATCGGCAGGCAGCGGTTGCCGTGGTCGTCGGTCTTCATGTCGCGCTCGGCGGCCTTGCGGAACGCCGCGTAGAAGTCGTCGTATTCCTTCTGCCATGCCCGGGCTTGCTCGTTTTTGTCCAACCAGCGGGCGGCTTGAATGATCGCCTTCAAACCCACGAGATTCCAATACACGTTCGAGTACTCGCATTGATCGAAGCAGTTGATGCCGCCATCGACATAACCGGGAGGCAGCAGGCCGTCGTCCAGGGGAGATCGGTCCTTATAGCTTTCCTGCCGCAGATGTCGAATGAAAGCGACGGTTTTCTCCAACTTCGGCCAGATCGACCGCAGCCAGTCTTTGTCTTGCGTAAGCATCGCGTGGCGACACGCAAGTCCAGAGGACGATGCCGTTTTCCTTGGAGTAATGGGGGAGGATTTCAAAGCGCCCGTCCTCCTTTTGGAAAGTCAACGTATAGGCGATTCCGGCGCGGGTGTCCTTGCCCGCCCCCACGAGATTCGCCGCCTCGAGAATGAACGCGCCATCGACGATGAACAGCGAACGATAGCAGGTAGCCCCCACTTGAAACGCGGGCAAGCCATTCTTGATTTCTCGGGCTTGCCAGATGTTGCGGATCGAACTGTCGATCAATGCCTGGATATTTTTATCGGGCACGACGATGCGGTCGTACGGCAGGGCAACGGTTTTCCAGAAGGTTTCCGCCCGCTGGCGTTCATCCAGAGCCTCGGGAAGCGTGCTCGGGATGGGCTCGATTCTCCCGCCGCCGCAATAAACGGCGGCAAAAGAGGCCGTTTTGCCAGGCTCGATCGAAAGCGGAGCGAGCGACATGATTGCTTCTTCCCGGTTATCGGTTTTCCGTTTTTCCACCGCGGAGATTTTTTCGGTGCAGAGCACGGTTTCATGGGAATCGATGCGGACCCGATTATCGCCGCGGATATCGATTTTCTTCCCGCTGCGAATCAGCACTTTCGGCTCGATTTTCCGCACGGTGCCGCTTTTGTTGGTGACGCGGACTAAAACGACATCGTTGCGCGAATCGGCATCGCTTTGGCCGGCATAACGGACCAGGGCCGCCGCGGAATCGGACTCGCCGGAAAGAATCGCTTCGCCTTTGGGTATTTTCGACGCGGGAAAAACCCAAAAACCATTGAGGATCGCGTTTTTGTCGGAAGCTTTCGGGTCCGCGGCGACTTTCAGATCGATCAGCCCGTCGCCGTTGGCATCCTTAGCTGGGAACAAAAAGACGCCCGCCTTGTTCTTTCCCAAATCGGCAATCGTATCGACCTGCCGCGGATCGGCGCCTTCCACATTCAGATCCAAAATCCGCTTGCCCGTTTCGCCGTGCCAGCCTTCGCAGATTCCCAGAGCCACGGCGACCGATTTGCCCTCCGGCACACGAATTTGATAGTGAATCGGTTTTTGAGAACTCACGGCGACGGCCGAAAGTTTTTCGGTAACGCCGGCAGCGGGTTTGGCCCAGTTCCGTTCCGTATATCCCCGGTCTTTGCGCTCGGCCGAAAAAC
Source organism: Pirellulales bacterium (assembly GCA_963713065.1). GTDB lineage: Bacteria > Planctomycetota > Planctomycetia > Pirellulales > Thermoguttaceae > JADLEL01. Next base: position 22,681 of record CAVQKP010000009.1, read on the forward strand.
CGGGTTTCGACATTTTCGGCCCGGTCATTTTCAGGGCGAAAACTTCCTCGACGATTTGCAGATTGGGGGTCTCTCGCGTGGTTCGCACGATCGGCACGCGCGGCGAGACCAAACTTTGGCCCACGGTCTTGGCGCCATCGTCCACGACCACGGAAACCCTTGTATGGAAATCCCCGCCGAAGTAATCATACAAAAGCGTGCCTTTTTCATCGACTAAAGTTTTATAAGGGTCGTCCGGCAGACAAATGGCGGTTCGCCACTGCGGCGGTTGATATTCGAAATCCACGGCCAGATCTTTCGCGCAAGCAGAGCGGACAACTCCGAATAACAAGGCAAAGATAAACAAGGCAACCGCTTTGGAATACATTTACTTGGCTCCTTTCGAAAAAATGAGATAGAGAGGGAACCATGATAACGGATAATTCCACCCTCTGTCAGCGAGGTAGGATTTCCGTTTAAGAGATCCTGAAAAAAACCGGGAGTGCGGCTATCCTGGCCACATCGCAACGGGCGAGAAGCTTGTGCTCCCAGTATCGCCAAAGGCACTAAACTTTATTTTTCATCGAACGGGTTAGCTTCGCCACCGGCCTCGGGAGCGGGTTTTTCTTCGGCGGCCGGCTCTTCACCTTTTTTCTCCACCGATTTCATCAGTGCCTTGGCGGGGTCTTTTTTCGCGGGCAAATTTTCTTCGCCGGCCTTGCCCGGCGCTTTCTTCTCGGCAGCCGGCTTGGGCTTTTCGGCCGCTTGGTTTTGCTCCGGTTCGTAACGCAAGGGTTCTTTGATCCCGATTTCGTGCAGGCATTGCACCAAGCCTCCCGGCGCAGCCAGATACAGCCGATCGGTTTGCGAGTTCATGAGTTTCAACGAGAGTTTTGCGGTATCGAGCGAATCGACGCGAGCGCCGGAAGTTGCGTCGAGGATCAGCGTATTGCCGGTTTGATCGGCGGCATAAACTCGCTTCTCGCTGGCGGCGAGAAATTGCATCGCGCCGGGAGCGTACCAACGCCGCACCGCACGGCTCGACGCGTCCGGCATGGCGTCAACGCAATACAAGCCGCCGTGCTTGGTCGAAAAATAGACTCGATCGCCGATGGACACGGGCGGTTGGACGATCGGCTCGCCGGTGGGAAACTGCCACAAAACCACTCCGTCTTCCCGGATCGCGGTCACGAATCCGTCGTTCGATCCGAAAAAGAGCACGCCGACTTCGGAATTGATTTTCGGATTCGGCGGAAGGTAGGCGGGCTGCACGGTAATGGCCGCGTTGGTCTTGATCCGCGAGGTAATCTCCAAGTAACGATTGCTGTGCCGATCGACGCGTGCGATGTACAGATAGCCCTCGTCGGTGGGCCACGATGTATATTCCTCTTCGTTCGATTGGCGCATCACCAGCGGCTGCACCAGAGTCCGGCCTTTCGAGCGGGAGAAAAGCGGTTGCACGGGGGCCATGCTCACGTGGATCTTTTGCCGGCGCTCCGCTTCGAATTGCCGCAACTCGTCCGGCGATAACTCGTTTTTCCGCGTTGAAACCTCTTTATTCACGTCGTACAGCAAATCGATCCGATAGGCGACGACCATGCCCGTTGTCATGGGCACGTAAACCCGGCGATCGCTCACGGCGGGACCGCCGCCGGCGCGCCGTCCACGACGTGCTCGTAGAGGATGGCGCCGTTGTAGCGGTTGGCCACGTAAAGCCGCGACCCGTTCACCACCGCCAGCATATCGCCGCCCACGCCCAACGGCAGGCAGGGATAATCGGGATTGCCGATTCGCTTCGACCAAAGCGTGGCGCCCGTTTCGGCATCGATTGCCTGCACCATCGCCGAATCCGAGATCAGGTACAGCACGCCATCGTAGAGATTCATGTCTTGCAGCCGCGACCGGCCGGGATCGATGTTGGCTTGCGCGAACCAGGATCGCTCCAAACCATGCCGCTGGGCAACGGATTCGGAAATCAAAAGCGGCTCGGCTGCCGAGGCGCTGACAGATGCCCAGGGAAATACTCATCACGAATAAAACCAAGACAAAACTCTTTCGAAGCATTGGACGATTCCTTTGATTGCTAGCGAAATTGAAATTCGGAGTCAGAGGCACGATCAACCCAGCCTTTTCCATATTTCCATGATAATTGAAATGTTGGAATAATGCAGCTTAAGCAAGCCGGACTGACGCAAGTGCTTACATGACAACGACTTGCAACACAAGAAAAACCGTGAACGATTTTGGAGATCATCTGATTTCAGAGCGTTTTGGGACGTAATTGCAGAAAGATATCGAGACGGCAGAAAACGGCTTCTCGATTCTTCCACGGAGATCGGGGATAGTATCCTTCTGTTTTCACGATGGATTTATCACTCATTCTGGGTCACTGGCAATATCTGGACCTGTTTTAGAATGCCCACTTGTAAGGATCCGGTGGTGTCTGAAGAGAGTATTGCTGACCAGATTGAACAGTCGAAATTACACGGCTAAAATGGCATCTTCACATCATAGGCTTATGGAAAAAAGCCGCCGCGGGAGCCGGAGGAAGACGAGCCAGGGTCGCAGGCAAGGGAGAGTTACCTGCGGCCGTTTTTTTCTGCGCTTTCCGAGAACGAAGAAAACGGCTCTTCACTTGTCGATGTTTTCCGTTGCTCTGCGCGAAAAAATCCGCACGAGGATCCCGCCCAACAAGAGCATGGCGGCGCCGATATATGCCAGGGGGATGTTTTGCGGAACGGAGATGATGGTCGCCGCCAAGCCGCCGCTCACCCCGCCGCCGAAAAAGCCGTAAATCGCTCCCGAGATCTTTCTTCGGCGCGATGCCCCGATGCCGACGCCGATAATCACGCCGATGATCGTTCCGCTGATGGCGCAGGATCATCAACTCGCGGATACCGGTGGGAATGCCGCGATCTTGCACGACCACGCGGCCGGCGGACAAGAAGATGGCAGTCGCCGCGATCACCAGCATGATTTCGGCAATGGTGAAGTAGGAGCGATTCATGGATGGGACCAATATTGTATGATCGATATAAGGGGCATGAGCATGGCCGCGACGATGAACAACACCATCCCGCCGAAGCATAACACCGCCGGTGGGAAGAGCAGCTGCACGAGGACGTGCAGGCGATAGGACAGACGGCGGCGGTTGCTTTCAGCCGTTTCGCGCAAGGCCCAGGGCAGATTGCCCGCCCGTTCGGCCGATTGAAGCACGGCGAAATCGGCTTTTCGAATCAATCCGCGGCGATAGAGGCTTTCGCACCAGAGACTGCCGTGTTCGAGATCGAATCGCACGTTTTCGAGTTTCTTGCGGATGGATTTCTTCGGATAGCACTCGCTGAGCGATTGGATGGCGCCGGAAAGCGGGCGGTTGTGTTCGACGGCCAGGGCCAGGTTTTCCATGATCGCGGAGGCATGCTGTCGCTGCATCAGGCGTCCCATGCCGGGCAGATCGAACAGCGGCATGCCGAGATAGCGTAAAATGCCATAAATGAATAACAGCCCGAATAATATCTCTATCGCGGCAAAAAGCGGCCAGCCGTAGCCTACGTAATCCGATAAATCTATCATGGCTTGGGTCAGCGGGGGGAGCCGCGGTGCGCCGAAATCCTTGAGGATCACTTTGTAGGCCCGAATGACGAACGTAAGCATATAAAACACTAATAAGGAACCAATGCAGGGCATGGCCGCGATATAGAGCATCTTCGCGGAAAAAGCACCCCACAGCGAATGTTGTTTATCCTCGGCCGCGGCAGCCTCAGATAGCCCTTGGGCCAACGCGCCGGATTCATTAGCCACGCGGATGATCGGAAAAAGTTGTCTTGGCACGATGTGCTTGACTTGCCGCAAGGCGTCGGGCAGCGCAATGCCGTTTTTCAGCAAACTTGCCAATCTCGCGGCGCAAACGCCGAATTTTCCGCCAATATCTTCGGCAAAAGCTTCGATGGCGGCGCCAAGGGGATGAATCGTTCGGCGGATACGGCCATTGTCCCCAGGAGCGCTTGCTGCATGGCGCGCTGCCGTTTCCTGGCAATGAAGATCGTTACGACGATCAATGCCGGAATCCACAACAATGACAAGATGCCCATCATCAGCATTAGATTGCCGGCCAAGCCCACGGCAATCAAAACCCAGCCGGTGATGCTCAGCCCCATCTCGATGATGTTTTCGTTGGTCGGATCGCGCCGGAGCGTGACGAGCCGCTTCGCCGTCAGCAAGGCAACGCCTAGAAGTACGGGCGAAAAAATGCTGGAAAAGGCAAAGCCGGGTGGAATGGCGAACTTTATAGATGGCCGAATAAATCTTAATTGTTGAACTAAGTTGGCTGTCGGTATGGCGATTACCGAGCCGGCCAGACAGATAAAACCGGCAATGACGAGAAATATCCAGGGAGCAAAAATGGTATTGATCAGCACGCTTTGGTTCTTCGCGCGGTCCTCATACATTCGGGCGGCGACGCGAAAACTCTGCGGCAGGGCATCGGTTTGCTGCCCCCATTCGACCAATAGGATCAAGTTGCGCGAAAACCGACGGTAATTGGCCAGCGACTCGGCCAGAGGGCGGCCGTCCTCTAATTCAGCCGCGATCTTGCGGCAATCCCGCGCAAGAAAAATATCCGCCGCCGCCGCGCCCGCCAGGCGGAGGGCGTCGGGCAGCCGCGTTTCGTTTTCCAGCAACAGCGCCATCACCCGGCAACAACTCGCCAACCGAAGATTCCGCAAAAGCGGCCCGACGAAAGGAAGATTGTCGCTCACCGGCGTAAACCAAGCGAGCCAGCGGAAGTCGGAAAGCGACAAGGGCATCAACAACAAAAAAAGCGAGAATCCGGCCGATATCCACGCGACCTGGCCAAACATTTTCAAAGCAGTGACGGTAAACAGGCCCAACAGAGTCACTTTTTCTTGTGGCGTGCCATAGTAGCTTGTCTGTTGTTGTGCGATCAAAACGCCCATCTCTTTGAGATAAATTTTTTCTATGCAAAACGCAAACACCGTCACCGCTATGGATAGGAAGGTCACATAGGCCAAACCGGCTCGCAAGCGTTGCCGCAACTGCCGCCGCTCTTGCTCGACGCGGGCGTATTCATCCATCACTTCGGGCAGCCGGCCCGAGCGGAGACCGGCGATGAGCAGGCCGCGGAGATGGGGCGGTAACCTTTCCGCGGAGAAATTCAAGACATCTTCCAGGGAATCGCCGCGCTCCATCCGTGCAGCCATCCCGCATAATTCGGCCCGCAACCGCCGGCCGGACAACTCTTCGGCCAGCGCGCGGAGTCCCGCCGGCAACGGCAGGCCGGCCTTCGTCAACTCGCCTACTCCGGCCGCCAGTTCGGCGGCGTCGGATGCGCTGAGTTTGAATCGCGAGGATGGATCGGAAGCAAACGTTTCCATGAATTTACCAATTTCGGACCTCGGATTTCCCCTTCATTTCAAACCGGTGAGATGCAGAAACATGCGCTGCATGAGAAGAGCCATGGGTGAAATTTTAACACATTCATGGAAAAGGAGCGAACGTTATGGAAACGATTCGGCCGCGTCTTCCGGAGAAACACCTGAGGATGATTGCACTGAACGCCGCGGCAGTGGAGGCGGGAACGGCCCAAACGACCCGAGTCAGCAAGAACGTGACACTTTACGTGACACCAACCATAATGGGGCCAAAACGACAAAGTGCCGTCGAGCGTAAGCTAAACATCTGACGGTACTTAGGTAAGTGAGGTTGTTGGGACTCGAACCCAAGACCTACGGATTAAAAGTCCGTTGCTCTACCAACTGAGCTACAACCCCCAGGGTACAGATGTCTCATCCTCCTCATATCTCCCAAGATTGTCAACCCCCTGAAAGAAACGGAAAACGCCAAAAAATGCGTGATTCATCGCATTTTGGAAGACAAGCGAGATGGAAAACTGGGGCGCGACTGGTTTCTTTCGATCATGGCTGGTGCTTCAACGTCGGATTAGATGCCTGCAAAGTGTCCGATAGCAGGGAATTTTCATGTTTGCTGTTTTGCCTACATTTCCTTGCCTTGGGAGAATGCCTAATTTTTTGAATTTATTTTTAAAATTCCTAAAAAAACTTTATCCCGCAGAAACGTTGCCCACGATCGGCTGGCGTTTTCCCAACCTCTTATTTTCCATGGACTTAGGGAGACGGAGCAGAGGTTTCTTGCTGGCAATGCCAGCAAAGCCGATCAACCCTAAAATCCGTGCCCGTAGAGCTTTAGCGATGCTAACCAAACGCTCATTGACCGAGGACAAGAAAACGTTAAATTAAGTCGATCGCACCTGTATATTGTGGTCTATTAGAGATGTGGATACAATATATAGTGTAGCATCCATTCAGCACTTCTCCACACCACGGAGGGATATTGGGGGCAACGATGCCTATTTTGGATTTTTCGGCACCCCCCAAAAAATACGCCAAGCGTGGCAGAAATACTGGACTTATGTATAGTATGCAGATAAGATCCCCAGCATAATTCGGTGGTTGTTTTACGAATCGCGGTGCGCGGAGCGCATCATAAAATTTATCGAGGGCGCGTATTCAGCACCTTACCGCGGAACAACTGCTTTCCAGAGGAAGGAACTCGATCATGGATAAGCTAGAAAAGAACACTGTTCGCACGCGCACGATCTCGCTCGATCCACCCATTCCAGGTGAGAATTCCACACATAAACCGGCCCACACGCTACTGCATGGATTGTCGATCGACGCGGAATTTTGTCCCGCCGACGCGGCAAGTCCCTTCGACACCGTCGAGTGGGAAAAACGGACCGCGCAGATCAAGGGTGAAGGCGGAGAGGTATTCTTCGAGCAGAAAGATTGCGAAATTCCCGCTACTTGGAGCCAATTGGCCACCAACGTGGTTGCGAGCAAATATCTCTACGGCGAAGTCGGCACCCCCGAGCGCGAGACCGGCGTGCGGCAGTTGGTGCATCGCGTTTGCCGCACGATCGCCGATTGGGGCATTCGGGACGGCTATTTCGCCTCGGCCGAAGACGGTGAGCGGTTTTACCGCGACTTGGCATGGCTTTGCGTGCATCAATATGCGGCATTCAACTCGCCCGTCTGGTTCAACGTGGGTCTGTACCATCAGTACGGCATCAAGGGCGCGATGTGCAATTGGCACTGGAGCGCCGAAAAGCAGGATGCCATCCAGCCGGAAAATCCCTACGAATATCCGCAGGGATCGGCCTGCTTCATTCAGAGCGTGAGCGACAACATGGAGGATATCATGGAACTCGCCCGCAGCGAGGCCATGCTGTTCAAGTTCGGCTCGGGCACGGGCACCGACATTTCCACGCTGCGCTCCTGCCGCGAAAAGCTTTCCGGCGGCGGCAAGCCTTCGGGTCCGCTGTCGTTCATGCGGGTGTACGATCAGATCGCGGCGGTCGTCAAGAGCGGCGGCAAGACTCGCCGAGCGGCGAAAATGCAGTCGATCAAGGATTGGCATCCCGACGTGATGGAATTCATCGAATGCAAGAATCGCGAGGAGAAAAAAGTTCGCCTGCTGGTCGAAGAGGGTTACGATCCGCAGGAGGCGTACGATTCGGTGCTCTTCCAGAACGCGAATCTCTCGGTCCGCCTGAGCGACGAGTTGATGACGGCGGTGGAAGAGGACAAACCGTGGGTCACGCATTGGGTGACGATGCCGAACATGCCCGGCCCCAGCTATCCGGCCCGCGAGGTTTTGCAGCGGATGGCGAAATCGGCCTGGGCCTGCGGCGATCCGGGCGTGCAGTACGACACGACGATCAACCGCTGGCATACCTGCCCGAACTCGGGCCGGATCAACGCGTCGAACCCGTGCTCGGAGTATATGTTCCTCGACGACACGGCCTGCAATCTGGCGAGCATCAATTTGATGAAGTTTCGCGGCGAGGACGGACAGTTCGACGTGGCTCGGTTCCGCGCGGCCTGCCGCACGGTGTTCATCGCCCAGGAGATTCTCGTCGATCACGCGAGCTATCCGACGAAGCGGATCGCGCGGAACAGCCATCTGTTCCGGCCGATCGGATTGGGCTACTCGAACTTGGGCTGCCTGCTGATGTCGTGGGGGTTGCCGTACGATTCGGACGAAGCCCACGGAATCTGCGGCGCGATTACCGCGCTTCTGCACGGCACAGCCTCCTGCACCAGCACCGAGTTGGCGGCGGCTGTCGGCCCGTTCGACGGTTTCGAAAAGAATCGCGAGCCGATGCTGCACGTGATGGAGATGCATTGGGAGAAGGTCGAGGAGATTCACAACTGCCCGAAGTATCTGCAGGACGCCGCCCGGCAGACGTGGGACGCAGTGCTTTCGCACGGCCGGCGCCACGGTTTCCGCAACGCGCAGATGACCGTCCTCGCGCCAACCGGCACCATCAGCTTCATGATGGACTGCGATACGACGGGCATCGAGCCGGACATCGCCTTGGTGAAGTACAAGCAACTCGCCGGCGGCGGGATGCTGAAGATGGTCAATCAGACGGTGCCGCTTGCGCTGCGGACGCTGGGCTATACGGACGAGCAGATCGCAGGCATCATCGCCTATATCGACAAGCAGGATACGATCGAAGGCGCCCCGGAGATTCAGGACGAGCATCTGCCGATCTTCGACTGCGCCTTCCCGCCGAAGAACGGCAAGCGTTCGATACCCTGGCGGGCGCATATCAAGATGATGGCAGCCGCGCAGCCGTTCATCTCCGGCGCGATCTCGAAGACGGTGAACATGCCCAAGGACAGCACGCCCGAGGACGTCGCCAGCGCCTATATGGAAGGCTGGCGGCTGGGCCTGAAAGCGCTGGCGATCTACCGCGACGGTTCGAAGGAGATCCAGCCGCTCTCGACGAAGAGCAAAGCGGACAAAGCGGCCGAAAAGCAGCCGCTGGCCGCGCCGCGCCGCGAACGACTGCCCGATACGCGGCAATCGATCACGCATAAATTCAATATTTCCGGCCACGAAGGATACATCACGGTCGGGCTCTATCCCGATGGCCGGCCGGGCGAACTGTTCATCACCATGGCCAAGGAGGGGAGCACCATCGGCGGCCTGATGGATTGCTTCGGCACGGCGGTTTCGATGAGCCTGCAATATGGCGTCCCGCTCGAGGTTTACGTCAACAAATTCTCGCACACGCGGTTCGAGCCGATGGGCTTTACGAAAAATCCCGACATCCGCATCGCGAAGAGCATCGTCGATTACATCTTCCGCTGGCTGGGCGTCCAATTCCTGCCCGGCTATCGCGAGGCAAACAAGGCGATCAGCAACGGCGCGCACGACGCGCCACGAAACGCCGAACGGCGAGCAGGGAGAAACCGAGCCAAAAAAACATAAGCCCGCCGCCATGACGGCGAGCGGGCCGGCGGTCGCCCAAGGATCGGCCAAGTCGAACGGTCACTCGGCAAACGGATCGAGCGCCGCCCCGAGCAACGGGCCGCATTTTGGCGGTAACGGGAACGGCCACGGCAATGCAACAAACAGTGCGATCGCCAGCGCGGCTTCCACCACGGTTCTGGAGCGTGCTGGCCTGCTGATTGCCGAGACGGCGGGATCGGCCTCGGCCCGAAACGAACAATTCGCCTCCTTCCAGACCGACGCCCCGAGTTGCGACAATTGCGGCGCCATCACCGTCCGCAACGGCAACTGCTACCTCTGCCATAACTGCGGCAACAGCATGGGCTGCTCGTGAGGAAAGCCGGGGAGGTGAAGCGGATCGGAAGGCTCCATGCCTGTAAAAGCTCAGTTGTGCAAAGCCTTCGACACCCACCACACCCCCTTATGGATAGGTTGCATCAATAATTTGGTGACTGTATTTTCCTCTTTTCCCCCTCGACAAAGCTTGAAATTGTGTTAAACTACGAGACTCGGTTGTGGGAGAACCACAACTGACACCCATCGCGGGGTGGAGCAGTCCGGCAGCTCGCGAGGCTCATAACCTCGAGGTCGTGGGTTCAAATCCCACCCCCGCCACTTCAAAACCCGAATTTCGAACAAATTCGACCCACGGGTTAACAGAAAAAGCCAAGGCTAAAAACCTCGGCTTTTTTCGTTGTAACGCAAGTATTTGCAACAACTTACGTCAATTGACTTGTCTCGGCTCTCGCATCACGTCGCCAAGTAGAGACAAGGCACCGTCGCCCTGAAATCCGCCCGCAGTCGACCCATTTTGGGGGCAAAGTCTCAGTGTCTCTCTTCCGTTCGACCGTTTCGGGTTATGAGGGGGTTGGCTCCGCTATAGCGGTTTAGAATGTCATGGTTGGCTTCGGTGAGCGGAGGCAACCCTCTTCGAGTATATCAGGCAGGGGCAAGAGAGACAATCAGGGTTGCGAGCGACATAGCGAGCCGAAATGTCATGGTTCGGAGCGGTGAGCGGGGCAACCCTTTTCAAATGATTCCTAGTCAAAACTAACGTAAACAATCCATTTCCAGCCCACCGGCAGCCTACCCAAACAGGTGGTGATTGACTTCTAGCATTAAGTATGATAAAATCCGAATTAAGCAAGTCACAAACATGCACTATCCAGAAGAGGCACGCAGCACTCCAATCATCGGTTCTCGTTGGGTGACCGAAAAAAGTTGGAGTGTTTTCTTAATTTGGCTCAAATCATGACAGTTTTCCCTTATTGAATTAGGGAATGCGTTTTATCGAACCCGGATTGGTATTCCGTCATATTCGTGGTGGCGCTTGGCCTGTAAAAACTGGATGCAAAATCATGCCACAAAAAATCCTCCATCAAGATTTCGATTTGAATGTCCGTTGCATTTCACATCAACCTTGCAGACCTACTGCGCAGCCAAGCAACAATTCGTTCGAGATCGAAATCCCATTTGCCTTTTTGCGTCCCATTGCTGATGTTCGTGATGCTCTGGGTGTCAACGCCTATCCATGCCGCAAGCCTCAACTGGTCGGGGACAATTGGTGACTGGTCAGATTCGGCAAATTGGAGTGGAATCGAACCTACTTCGAATGACATCGTCTTCATTGGGAACGGCGGCACGGCTTACATCTCGCAATTTGGAGAAGAATGCAACATCCTTTACCTCGGACAATTGGGAACCGGGAAAACGGGATCGGTGCAAATGGTTGGAGGCACATTTGCCGCGACGAGCATCTTTGACGGCTACTACGGCGTTGGCACTTTTACTCATTCAGCAGGCACAAATACGATCGGTTACTTGTACGTAGGTTATAACGCGTCGGGGAGTTACTTCCTGAGCGATACCGGAGAATTATCTGCTTCCACCGAGGTTATCGGCATTTTAACGGGGACGGGATTGTTTCAACAGACGGGTGGAACGAATTCAGCTCGCTATATTTCCATTGGCACGAAGGGACAATACAAGTTTTCGGATGGGACTTTGTTGATCAGCGGCGGGTTGGACAACGGCGGCGTTTTGGATTTCGAAGGCGGATCCGCCGTGATTAACGCCACTGACAATACAATCATCAACCTAGCTCTATCGGGTGGCTCTCTAACAATTGCCAAGGTGCATCCTTAACACTGGTGCCAATTCCTTATTGATCGTGCCTGCGGGATTCAATCCGGAAGCTGAATTTGCGCATTTTAGCAATGCCGGAATAACGCACACGGCAGGCACGACGCTATCGGTTGCTAGCGGCCAGACCATCGCCGGTCAAGGAACCATCGAGGATCCCGTCGTTTGCCAAGGGACTATCAACGCGACCTTTGGCGGGGCTGTGCATCTGATGAATGGACTGATTCTTGAAGATTCCGGCAGCATCGATGCGGGGACTGGTTCCTTGCACGTGGAGGATTCCACCTCAGGAATCAATGGTGGATCCTTGTCCGCCATGTACCAATACATAGGAGGGACGGGCGTCGGCGTCTTCACGCAGGCGGCGGGGACTAATACGAATTAAGACTCTATCTGGGAGATATTGCTGGCTCTCAGGGCACTTATAACCTAAGCTGGTTCAGGTATATCTAAGTCAACAACCGATCTTATGAAAGTCGGCCACAGCGGTACGGGAGTGTTTATCCAGTCAGGCGGCACAAATACGGTTTCCAATGGTCTTTATCTCGGATACTATGCCGGAAGCAATGGTACTTACATTCTCGATGGCGGGACTCTTATATTGAAATCGCTCAGCAAGGGATCGGGAACGGCTGCCTTTAAATTCGGCGCCGGCACACTCCAAGCAAGCGGCGATTTTTCCACCACGCTGCCCATGACCTTAACTGGGAACGGTGGTAATGCAAATGTCGATACTGCGAGTTATTCGGTAACTCTTTCCGGGAAACTTTCCGGTCCAGGCGGACTGAATAAGCAAGGCTTGGGTAACTCTTCACTTGACTGGCGTCAACGACTACACCGGCATCACGAACATCAACGCGGGCGTTTTGTCGATTTCTTCCACGGCTGCCCTGCCGGGATGGGATATTGCCGGCAGATACGCTGTGGCTGCTGGCACCACGCTGACCGTCAGCGACGCGGTGACGGCGGCGAACGTAGAGACCATGCTAGGCACAGGCAATTTTACTAACGGTTCAGCCATTGGGTTCGATGTGACGACCACTGGCCTGCATGTTGAGCGGAGTGATGAGCGGAAACTATTCTCTGGCAAAGGAAGGAAACGGCACGCTTGTCCTTTCCGGTGCCAATGAATATACCGGAGGAACCTTCGTAAACGTGGGTACGCTGAGTCTTGCGACGGGCAATAATCGCTTGTCTTTGGTGGCAAACATCACGATTGCGGGTGGAATTCTCGATTTAGGCGGTGGTTGGCAAGAAACCTCCTGACTCATTACTATTCACAGTGGCACTGTCCAAAATGGCACACTCAAAAAGAATGGCGGCTACTTCGATGCCCGAGAGGGTACTGGCGTCCGCCGCTCTATCCGATGCAAAATCACTGCCGGGTTGACCAAAAATAGTAATGGTCAGGTGACTCTCTCGGGGATAAACAGCTATTCTGGCGTCACATACATCAACGAAGGTATCTTGTCGATTTCATCCGTGGCAGCTTTACCCGGCTGGGACGAACCGGGCAGGTATAACGTCGCAGCACGCGCCGTGCTTATGGTTGGCGATGGTGTCACAGCGGAAAACACAGCGACCATGTTACGCACGGGCAAGTTCATGGCCGGATCGATTATTGATTTCGACGTGACTGCCACGCGCACTCTCGACGGCAGTTTCATGCCCTCCAACTCGTGTTGGGCGAAAAGCGGTCCAGGCACCATGAGTCTTTCCAATGCCCTCGCCGCCGAATCGGTATCCGTTTCCAAATATTGGCAGGGACTTTGGATCTCTGCGGCCTTGCCCATGAGACCACCGGACAGATCGGTTTCTCTGGGTGGAATCGTGCAGAATGGCACACTCAAGAAAAATGGCGGAATTTCCATGCCCAAGCCGGCACCATTTCTGCCGTCCTCGCCGATGGCGCAACTCCCGCTGGCTTGATCACCAGCGGTAAGTGGCAAGTTCACCTTATCGGGCAAGAATACCTTAAGCGGTGGTGTAACGCACGGCAAAGGCACCCTGTATTTGGGGAACGATATGGCAACTCGGGACCGGAACGTTTACTCTCGGGGGAGAAGGTTTATGTGTGATCGACTGTCCGCATATCCCCCTTTCCATCAATAACGCTACGATCTGGAATGGCGATTTCACCTATGGCGATAATGAGTCAGTTAGTCGTTCACTCACCCAAACCGGACCTATTACACTTGTGCGATTGTGTCAGTTGGAGAAAAAACACGCTGACCATTAACGGCATAATTAGCGGAAATTATTCTTTAACAAAAACAGGACCCGGCGTATTTACCCTCACTGCTGCCAATACATATACAGGTGGCACTGTCCTCAAGGGTGGAGACCTTGCCGTCGGAAACGCGCAAGCCTTAGGAAATGGTCCGATTACGCTCGTGAATGATCCTAGCCAGACTACGATACAAAATGTCTCCGGCGGTACCCTTAAGCTGCCCGATAATTCCTTGACAATCTCAAGTTCCGACTGACTTCGGTCTATTTCGCCGGTGATGACATCCATTTGGGCAATGCACCTATTACGGTCATTGTCCTGACATCAATTAGTGTTCACGCATGGGACTCGAGTCACAATCGGAGGCTCTCTCAGCGAAATATTTCATTGCATAAGGGCGGAGTTGGGACGTCAGTCTATCCGGTAATAACAGCTATAACGGCTTTACCTACATCCAAGGCAATACTCTGCAAGTCACCCGGCCTGCCGTGCTGCCGGGTTACGACCAACCTGGCAAGGTCAACGTAATGCGGACAACTACGATTGCAGTTAATTATGGTGGCGACAGCGACTGGACATCAACAGACGTTGATATTTTGCGAACAAACGCCACATTTGAACGCGAATCGACCATCGGATTTGACACTACGAACGCGTTGGTAGGTGCCACTTACGACAGCAGCATCACCGGGGAGATCTGTCTCAGAAAAATTGGGGCCAACGAGCTGGACTTGGGGGGCGAGAATACGTTTACCGGTAATACTAGCGTCCACGGTGGTATTCTCACCCGTCCAGTGCTAACGCCCTGCAAAATAGCAAACTCGACTACGGCAATTACGGAGGTGCGTTGAGTTTTGGGACATTAACATCGGTCACTTTTGGCGGACTTATGGGTACTCAGAGTCTAGCCTTAACGAACGTAAACGGACAGGGGGTGTCACTAATCGTGGGAATGAATAATGAAGAAATATGGGACAGCCCGAATAAGATGCAAATTGCGGAAGCTATGGGGGGGTCTTGAGCGGCGACGGCGGGTTAACGAAAATCGGCACGGGCAGACTGCTTCTCTCCGGTTCGAATACCTATAGTGGCGGCACTATCCTCAGTGCCGGTACACTGGATATTAATAACGCCAAAGCCCTTGGCACCGGTCCATTTACCATCTGCACCTGGAATCTACCATCATCAATTCTTCAAATGGTTCAATAACGCTTTCAAATAATAACGCGATGACCTGGAATGGTAATTTCTCGTTTGGAATTGTGAATGATACCTTTCATTACATGAGCCTGGGTGAAGGTCCGGTTACTGGTGCCGACTGCGAAATTAATTGCGTAGGAGACAGCTTAACCGTGAGTGGCACCATTAGTGGAGAATATTCTTTGACGAAGACTGGTAATGGTAGGTTAAACCTACTCGTGAAAAATACTTATACTGGCAGAACAAGTATCAGTGCCGGCCTCCTCTTGGTGACGATTCGTTAGGCTCCAATGACGTATTTGTCACCGGCAACGCATCTCTTGAATGGGGTGGAACAAAAACGCACTATGTTACCAGACGGATCTATGTTGATGACGGTGTTGAAGTTAGGTTGTGCACCGATACGAATACCGTTATTATCAGCAACACCATTGGTCTTAATAGCAGTGGGACAAATAGCACAGGTGGTCTAACCAAGACAGGCGATGGTACTCTTGTACTTAGTTCCGCTAATGCCTACATGGGTGCGACAAAGGTCTATGTCGGTGCGCCAACCTTCAAAACGAACAAGCAACCGGAACAAGTGCTGGAGGCGTCACTGTTTACAGCGGCGCGGCGCTGGAACTGCAACATGGAAGTGGTATTACTATTACCTCGGAACCCCTCACCCTTAATGGTTCTGGCATTGATAGCCATGGTGCGCTGCGAAACATATACGGCGTAAATACTTGGGACGAGACGGTTACGCTCTCAGGTGATTCAACTCTTCAGTCTGACGCTGGCAACCTCACGCTCGGTGCATCAAATGCCGTTGTCGGCACGAACACAAATTTAAAGCTGCAAGGGGCTGGTAACGGAACAATTATCGGAACAATCGCAACTGGAGCAGGAACCATCGTAAAAAGCGGAACGGGGGCGTGGAGCCTTTCTGGCAATAATACCTACACAGGTGCTGTCAAAGTCAATGCCGGTGTCCTGAACATCCGAAACGATCGAGCAACCGGAACAACCGACGGAGGGGTCATTGTTAGTGATGCGGCATTAGAGTTGCAGCATGCAAGTGGCATTACGGTAGGCTCTGAAGCGATTTCCCTCAGAGGAACCGGTGTTCTGGGTAATGGTGCCATGCGTAATGTTACCGGCAATAATACCTGGGGTGGCACAATTACACTCTCGGGCAATGCATCCATTCAGTCGGATTCAGGTAGGCTGGTGCTCAGTGCGTCGAACGCCGTTAAAGGCTCCTATAATCTTACCTTGCAGGGTGCCGGCAACGGCATCATCAGTGGATCCATCACCACCGGCAACAGAACGTTGACAAAAGACGGCACTGGCAGATGGACGCTTGCCGGCATCAATACCTATACCGGGCAGACGACCATTAAAGGAGGTGCCTTGGAGGCCACCATCGGCGCTGGCATTCCGGCAAGCAGCTTCCTCATCCTCGATGGCGGTGTATATCAGAGTGAGAGTAGTAGCGTCAACTTTACCCGCGGCTTGGGCAGTAGCGGCGATACGTTTCAATGGACCATCAACGGCGGCGGTTTCTCCGCCGGCTCGGGGCCGATGACCGTAAACGTCGGCGGTAGCGGGGCAACCCTCACATGGGGATCCAATCTCGGCAGCAACATCGTGGGTAAGCTCAAATTCGGTTCCTCCACGGCTGCCAACGTGACGACTTTCCAGAACCCAGTTGACTTAAACGGCGCAGACCGCACGATTCAGGTGGACGACAATCCGCTTTCTACTGCCGATTACGCCGTGATGTCAGGCCCGATTTCTAACGACAGCGGGATGGCAGGACTCGTGAAAACTGGTGACGGAATCTTGTCGCTGGCGGGGGTGAACACATACAACGGTGCAACAACGATCGCCGCCGGGACTCTAGCCTTAAGCGATTTGGGAACGCTCGCCAGCACGATGATCGACGTGGGCAGCGGTGCTACGTTCAATGTTTCGGAAGTAAGCGGAGGCTGGAGTTTGGGAACCGGTCAAACGCTCAAGGGTTCGGGAACAATTGTCGGCAACCTCACCGTCAACGGCATACATGTGCCGGAAATTCTCCAGGAATCGAGACGGTTCAGGGGAATTACAATATGCTGGGTCAGCTTCAAATCGAATTGGCGGGGATTGCTTCCGGAACTGGCTACGATCAGGTGCTGTTACCCCTGAACGGATCGATAACATATAATGCCACGCTTGGCGGGACGCTTTCGCTTGATTGGTCTGGATTGAGCGGTTCGACGAGTACATCCGAGTTGTGGATTCTTAAGAATGACACCACCGGGAAGCTTTTAGGTGCCTTTAGCAATTATGCAAATGGGGCTGCGTTGGGCAATCACGACGGCCGCGATTGGTACCTTTGGTATGGAGCCGACGCTGCAACCGGAAACCTTACTGGTGGAAACGATGTTGTTATTGCTGCTGTCCCCGAACCCTCTGCGCTCGCCCTCTTCGGCATGGGAGCGATTGGGCTGCTTGCATTTACTTGGCGACGGCGAAAAGACCATTCATCTTTCCACCCGCCGAATCGTTCTCTTTACTAATTGACGGCAGACTCGCTTGGCTCCTCGTTTCTTGACCCATTTCCAGCTGGGAATTCTGGAGTCCAATAATCCTCGCCTGCGCGTCTCACTAACAAATGCCTCACAATCCGATCAAACCGCCTTCGGCATCCCTCCACGCCCCAACTATTCATCTTGGCGATGAATCGCAGACAATCGCAGCCCGGTGAAACGTCTTGACCCGTCCAGCGCAAGATCAAAAGATGCAGTTGGGGAAAAAAAGGGGATAAGTCCAATTATTGATAAGTGGATGCATTCTTCAATAGTTTCGGGACATACGGTAAACAACGCGTATGAATCTGGCATGATGGGCAAGATCGGCAATTCCCGGAATGTCCTGCAACGTGATACAACGGGGCAACTACCGACAATCGATGTTTTTCCATGAAGGAGTTTTTAGTCTGCTTGGAACTGGGGAAGCTAAGCAAGTCCGGCAATTCTCCTGCCTCGCAGTTTCCGGTTTCGGTTGTGTGTCCACGCTGCCAATGCCCGCGAACCTTTTCCAAGCCCGTGCAGCGTAACGGTTTACCTGCGTTCGCTCGGTCCCGGTCCGCCGCCTCCCGGCGCGGAATCCATCCCGCGCAAAAAATTTTATCTCCTTCCCTCGCAAAACCTTGCGCTGCAATTTGAGATTTTTTTGTAGAAAAGAGGCCACTCCCTGTGTTAGGCTGTCGCAAGTGAATCCGGGGGCTGTCCCCTTAATCCCAAATGCGTGCAAAGGTATTCCCAAGAGCTTGAACCTTGCTTCAAGTATCCAACAGGGCCTGTCGCCGGAATGAAACGCTCATTCCCCCCACAGGCCCATTTTGTTTTCCCCTACCCTCCCCAAACCCAACATCCATCAATCCATTTTTCATGTACTCCCCCTCCGCCCCAAATTCCCCAGTTCCCTCGCTCCTGTCCCAGACGTGGAAAAATGAAAAACCGTTGAGCAAAACCCCCTGCCACCTGTCCTAAAAGTGGAAAAACTCAAAACTGTTGAGCAAATCCCCCTCACTCCTCGCCCCTAAGCTCCCAAAATCACGCCTTTTCGCCCGTCGGATTTCCGTCCGCCGGCAGTCGGGCGGGCAAGGGAAGTTGGATGGTGAATCGCGTGCCGAGACCGACCTCGCTTTGCAGATTGATGATGCCCCCGTGCGCCTCGACGATTCGCCGCACCGTGGGCAGGCCCAGGCCCGAGCCGCCGCGTTTCGTCGAAAAGAAGGCGTCGAATATCTGCGCCCGCGTCCGCTCGTCCATGCCGCAGCCGGTGTCGATCAGATCGAGCGCCACGCTGTCCGGGGTGAGGTACGTGCGCAGCACGAGTTGCCCGCCCTCGGGCATCGCCTGCTCGGCATTGATGATCAGATTCAAGAGCGCCCCGTAAAATGCCTCGGGATCCAGCAAAAGCGTGGGCAGATCGTTGGTCAGATAGTCGGCGATTTCGATATGGGCCTCTTTCGCCTTGGGCCGGTAGAAATCCAGCGCCCGGCGAATGAGCGCATTCAAATCGCACGATTGCTTGCGCAGATGATGGGCCTTGGCGTAGCTCAAGAAGTTGTCGAGCAGATCCTGCAGCCGCTGGCATTCCCGCTGCACGAGTTCGACCTTCCGCAGCGAGCGGCGGTCGCGCGGCGAATCGCTTTCGCGCAGATCCTCGGCCAAAAGCTCCATGTTCATGCGGATCGTCGAGAGCGGATTTTTGATCTCGTGCGCCAATCCGCCCGCCAATTGCGCGATCTCGGCGTATTGATCGGCCAGCCGCTGCGTCTCGGGATTGGGCTTGTGGGGAGTGGGCATGATAAGGAAGAGGGTTCAGGGTCCGGGATTCAGGATTTCATTTTCGCCGATATTACGACAAAAACTCAAGTCCTGAATCCCGAATCCTGAACCCTAGCGTTAGGCATCGAGATTCCATGCCCATGCAAGCTTGGGCATGGAGCCGACGTTTGTTGATTATTATCTACCGCCGCCGTTGCGGCCCGATTTCGCCGGGACGGGCGGGGCATTCGGATTCAACTCCCGAATCGCCGCCCGGCGGCTGAGCTTCACGCGGTCCTGGTCATCCACCGCGATGACTTTCACCTGCATCGGGTCGCCGACCTTGCAGATGTCCGAAACGCTCGCCACGTACTCGTCGGCCAACTCGCTGATGTGGCACAGCCCGTCCTTGCCGGGCAGAATTTCGACGAACGCGCCGAAATCCTTGATGCTCGTCACGCGGCCGTCATAAATCCGCCCGATCTCGACCGAAGCGGTCATCGCTTCGATCCGCTTCATCGCTTCCTTCGCGCCCTCCATGTTGTTGCTCGAGACCGTAACCGAACCGTCGTCCTCGACTTCGATCATCGCGCCCGTCGTCTCCTGGATCGAACGGATCGTCTTTCCACCCGGGCCGATCAACAGGCCGATCTTTTCCGGATCGATGTGCGTCCGCAAGAGCCGCGGCGCCCACTTCGAAATCTCCGACCGCGGTCGGGAAATCGTCGTCAACATCGTGCGGAGGATTTCGATCCGCGCCTCGCGGGCTTGGACCAGCGTTTCGCGCACGATTTCCTCGGAAATGCCGTCGATTTTCAAATCGAGCTGAATGCCGGTGATGCCGTTCTGCGTGCCGGCGACTTTGAAGTCCATGTCGCCGAAATGGTCTTCGTCGCCGATGATGTCGGTCAACAGCACGTAACGGTCCGGCTCCTTCACCAACCCGATGGAGATGCCCGCCACGGGATTGCTGATCGGCACGCCGGCCGCCATCAAACCCAAGGTGGCGCCGCATACGCTGGCCATCGAGCTCGATCCGTTCGATTCCAAAATGTCGGAAATGATGCGGATCGTGTAGGGGAATTTGTCGGGCGGCGGCAGCACGGGCTTGACGCTCCGTTCGGCTAGCGCGCCGTGGCCGATTTCGCGGCGGCCCGGCCCGCGGATCGGGCGGCACTCGCCCACCGAAAACGGCGGAAAATAATAGTGCAGCATGAATTTCTGCGAGTATTCCTCGATCAGCCCGTCAACACGCTGTTCGTCGCGGCCGGTACCCAGCGCGACCGTCACCAGCGATTGCGTTTCGCCGCGTTGGAAGACCGCCGAACCGTGAACCCGTGGCAGCACATCGACGCTGCAACTGATGGGCCGCAGTTTTTTCGTGTCCCGGCCGTCGGTCCGCGTGCCGGAAAGGATCATGTCGCGGATGATCCGCTGTGCCAATTTCTCCCAGGCGGACGCAAATGCCTCCTCCGTGATAGCGCCTTCGGCCTTGGGATCGGGAATCACCTCGGCGACGATCTGCTGCTTCACCGCCGCACAAGCCTCGGCCCGGGCGAGCTTGCCTTCCGTCGCCTTGGCGTTCCGGATCGCGTCGTAATACTGGTCCTTCAGCCGGTCATACAAGCCGTCCGGCGGCGGAACTTCGTACTGCATTTTCGGCTTGCCGGCCTTGGCCATCAACTCTTCCTGCATTTCGCATATTTCGCGGATGAAGCCGTGGGCGGCCACGATGCAGTCCGCCATCTTGGCTTCGGGGATTTCCCGGGCGAATCCTTCGATCATCAAAATCGATTCCTTGCTGCCGGAAACGATCAGGTCGAGGTCGCTCTCCTCGAGTTGGTCTTGCGTGGGAAATGGAATGATTTGCTCGCCCACCAAGGCCAGACGGACGGAACCGAGCGGCCCCTGGAACGGCAACGGCGAGATGCACAAGCAGGCCGAAGCCCCGTTCATGGCTAGCACGTCGGCGTCGTTTTGCCGATCGCTGGCCATCACGAAGGCTTGCACCTGCACTTCGTCCTTGAACCAATCCGGAAACAAGGGCCGGATAGGCCGGTCCATGAGCCGGGCGGTGAGGATCTCCTTGGTGGTCGGGCGGCCTTCGCGTTTGAGAAAACCGCCGGGAAATTTTCCCGCCGCCGCCACGCGTTCCCGATAATCGCAGGTCAACGGGAAGAAATCGCCGGGGCGGGGTCCGCCCGAGGCGGAGGCGGTCAAAACGACCGTTTCGCCATATTGCACCAGACAACTTCCGGCGGCTTGCTTGGCGAGTTCGCCGGTTTCGATAGAAAGAATGGAAGCCCCAATCTGACGCTCAATTCGTACTTTCAATGGATTTTCACTTTCATCATCTGCGAGGGTTCCATCAAGGAGCGGGAGAAGAGTCGCTGAGGATCTAAGCCGGCTTTTTTCGAGATTCGCGGAAAAATCACGGCAAATTCGCCACGGCCGCCAAGAACGGCATTACGGAGCATGGCGCAAACCTTTCACCGACGACAAAACTTTTCGCTTTCGACTTTTCCACCGAAAGAAGCACGAAACACGGCAGAACGAGCCAATTACTTGCGGATCTCGAGACGCCGAATGAGGTCCAGATACCGCTTTGGATCTACTTTTTCAGATAATCCAACAGCCGACGCCGACGACTCACCATCATCAGCAAACCGCGCCGACAGGCGTGGTCTCGCTTGTGCCCGCGCAGGTGCTCGGTCAAAGCGTTTATCCGGGTTGTCAATAAGGCGACTTGGATTTCGGGCGAGCCGGTATCCACTGGCGCCCGCCGATACTCACCAATCAGTTCTGTCTTCCGCTCTTTGGTAATAGTCATCTGCTCTTTGCGACTGGCTCCACCTCGGCTGGCTCGGATGCTTCGAACTTTTGAAGCGCTTTCCTCCCACCGCTTGTGTGAATCCTCTAACCTACTTGTTACTTGTTACGAATACTAAGCTCCTCAGTCTAACAAATATCGATTGGATTGCAACAGGGGATTGAGGATGCAAGAAAGGAAATTTTCTCTTGAAAATTAGACAATCTGGGTAGGGTACTCATAACCTAAAAGTGTAGGATTCTGAAAAATCGACAAAAGACCCTTGTCTGGCAACGAATCAGCCCCCCCCAAATTACTCAAAACAAAATACCAATCCTTTCTGGCTTTCTATCGAACCTTCCTAACCTAACTTACGTACAAACCATTTAGTATTTATCTCATTTCAGAATTTCTTCAATTTTGATGCAGGTCGATAGGCTTAAAACCCCAACGTGGCTGATAATCGGTTTTTCAATATCTTTCGAAAAGGGAGGTGCTATGATGTTCGGTCTCAAAAAGAAGCGATTTTCGCTCCTCGTCATGCTCTTGGGATTCTGCCTGGGAAGTTTCGGAATGGCGCTGGCGGCCATTGGCCAAACCGAGGGAGCAAAAAAACTGGAGGCGGCAACGGCGAATCCTCCGCGCGAATTGGCCATGCAGCCATTGCCTGTCTATCGCATCAATCCACCCGATGTGCTCTCCATTGAAATGCTGAAAATGATTCCGTTGCAGCCATACCACATTGCGATCTACGACGTGCTGCAAATCCGATGTGCCGATACCTTGCCTGATCAGCCAATCAACGATTTCTTCATAGTCGAGAGCGACGGGAGCGTGCATCTTGGGCCAGCCTATGGAACCGTCAAAGTGACGGGCTTGACGATCGACGAATCACAAAAGGCAGTTGCCAATAAACTGAAAGAAGTGCTTCAAAAGGCCGAAGTCTCGGTGCAATTGGCCAAAACGAGCGGCACTCAGCCCGTCACGGGCGAATATCTTGGTGGCTTCCGACGGCCGGATCAACTTGCGTCAATACGGAACCGTTTTGATTTCGGGAAAGACCATCGACGAAGCCCGTCTGGCGATCGAGAAACATCTCGCCAAGTTTTTCGTGTCGCCCGAGGTCAGCGTGGACGTGAAAGGCTACAACAGCCAGACCTATTACGTGATCACCGACGGCGCCGGCATGGGCGACAACGTGCGCCGACTGCCGATCACCGGCAACGATACGGTGATCGACGCGGTCGCCGCCATCGGCGGGCTGTCGCAACTGTCCGGTCGAAAAATGTGGATCGCCCGGCCTACCGCCTCGAATCCCGAAAAAGGAACGATCTTGGCAATCGATTACGCGGCGATCACGCAGCACGGCGCCACGGCGACCAACTACCAGATCATGCCTGGTGACAGGCTCTTTATCGAAGGTGATCCGTTGATTGCCGCCACCAATAATTTGAGCAAGAAAACCGCTCCGCTGGAACGAGCGCTGGGCATACTTAGTCTGGAAACCAGCACTTTTGCGCGAGACGACATTACGGCCAGACTCCCGCCGAAGGGGCGCAAACGCAAAAGCCGAACGCCAAAGCGGACAGGATGGAGTCCGATCTGAGCGACGCCGTGAACCGTTGCTTGGAAGAGATCATGCCCCTGCTCAAAAATCCGTGAAGTTCGATAAAAAAATTCAACGGGAAGATCCGCCTTAAAGGCAAGGCCGTTCTCTTAAGGCGGAACACTCCAACTGGATAAACGAATGGGAAGAGCAAACGAACAGCCGATTATAACGCTTTGATTTCCCGCGTCGTTCGCGCTTGACGTGAAATAATCGACGCTAGTTTAATGAAGAATCTTGCCCGTTTTGGCAAAACCTTTGCCCTCGCTCATGCAGACGGAGACAAGTGCCTGGGGGCTATGTCGACATTATCCCCCTTTGATTTAGTTTTGCATTGAATTTACCAGGGGCCTTCCCCTCCTTTGGCAGGGATTTTACCGATCTTCTGCTCCACAGACCAATATATAGCGGTTCCAATGAAAGCTGGGTTGCCCAACTCCAAAACCTATGGTAGGATTGTGCTTTTCTAGAGTTAAATAACAATGAATGGGCAAAATGCCTATTCTGAAAAGCCGGAATTTTCCGGGGCGTGGCTCAGCTTGGCTAGAGCGCTTGGTTCGGGACCAAGAGGTCGCTGGTTCAAATCCAGTCGCCCCGACTTCATAAGACGCTACGGGACAACGACTTGCATCGCTGCCCCGTAGCGCTCGACCGACGCGACGATCCGCAGTACCCTGAAAATACCCTTAATTCCGGTCTGCGGCTCGACCATCGGGCTTTCCGTGGAAGTTCTTTGTAACTAGATGGGAGGTCTGAATCATGGGTCGAAAGTCTTCTGGGAAGCCGTGGCTGCACAGCCCGAGTGGCTACTGATCACGTGGTATATCAGGCCATCGTTGATGGGGCGTAAAGGTCGGAGCATGGCGCTAATTTAACGAAGAACACGAGCTCTGACAAGAGTAAATTAGTTCTGACCCCTTTTGATCGCAGCTACTTTGCCAATGCTTCGATCACCTTTTCCAGTCCTTGCACGATGCGGGCGGTGCGGTCGAAGTCGATTTTGTCGGGGGTGTCGTCGGCTTGGTGATAGTAGGGATAGCGGTAGATGGCGGTGTCGGTGACCATGACGGCGTGGTAGCCCTGTTGGTTGAACGACCAATTGTCGGAGAAGCCGGGGCCGGGGACGAACTCGGGGAGGGCGGCGCCTTCGGAGGGGAATTGTTCCTCGCGGCGGAACGTGCCGATCACCTGCCGCACGAGGTTGGCCGACTCCTTATTGCCCACGAAGCCGATGAAATTTCCCACCGACGGATAGATCATGCCGAACGGAAACGGATAGTGCTGGCTCTTGGGGGCAGCGGTGTAATAGCCGATGGTCTCGAGGCTCAGCATCGCGGTGATATTCTCTTTTTGTGCGCGGCAACGTTCCGCGTACACCACCGAACCCATTTTTTCGGTTTGGAAATAGGGCGGTTCCTCGTTCACGAAGGCCACGAAACGCAATGTGCGGGCGAGCGGGCGATGGGCGAAATGGCGCAGCAAGGCGAGCATCGCCGCCACGCCGGTGGCGTTGTCGTCCGCGCCGGGGGTGCCGATGGCGGAGTCGTAATGCGCGCCGACGATCACGATTTCGGCGGGCCGGGTCTTGCCCGGAATCTCGACGTCCAGATTTCGGCAGGCGTGTCCATCGACCATATAGGTCTGGCGGCCGAGCGACAAACCGGTGGCGGCAAATTCGGTTTGAATCCAGCCGGCCGCCCGATCCAGTTTCTTTGGATGTTTCGAGACGTTGCGTTCGCCGATTTCTCCGGCGAGCACGGCGACATCTTTTTAAGTTCCGCGGCAAGTTGCTTGAGCGAGGCATCGGCGGGGGGCAGTTCGCCGCGATAACTTTTTCCGGGCATACGGGTCATGGTCCACCCCAGGAAGAGAAGGTAGAAGAAGAGCACGAGAAAGATGCTCGACAAACCGAGGAAGAAGCGTTTGCGTCGGGTCATGAGAAAAAAAAGGCCCCCGGAAAGCTCAGGTCCCAGGGGGGCAGAGGACATGGCTTTTCCGGGAGCGATTGGACGGTCTCCGCGGGCGGGTTTGGAAACGGCGCCCGGCGGGCAAATTTGTGGCGTAATCGAAGCGTGACGCCCGCTTCCATGCGAGCGGTCAAGCTTCGCGGTCCGCAGGGACATTGCCGCAGGCATGATCCCCGGTGCAGACCCATCCACGCGGATAAAAACTGTTTCAATCGATAGCGGAACGCATTACAGCTTCCGTGCGGTCGTGCGTTTCGTTGTCTGCGGCGGAGGATACGGATTTTCGGAGATTGGGTCAAGGCCGAATTTGTGGAAACGAAAGAAATATTTCCCAGGACCGGGGATTTGCCGGGAATGATTCCGTAAGTCTATTTGATGCAATGACTTAGGGGAAGCAATTATTTCAGCAAATGCGGGTGGATTCGCGGCGAAAAGAGGACTGTCAGGAACTTTATATCAGTTGCGGTGCTGAAGGGGACAGTCCCCAACAAACGCTGGCGGATTTGCGGCGGAGGGTTCTGAAGGGGACAGTCCCCGAAAAGAACGGGATCGTTTCCGGAAAGACGGCTATTTTCCGAGGTTTAGCGCAAAGCGCCCGGTGACGAATCACCAGAGATACGAGCCGGAGGGCGTCAATCCGGCAAACGATTGCAGCATACTGACGATCGCTTGCCGTTGTTGGTTGAGGATCATCAAGCCGGAAACGGCGTTGTCGGCCAGGGCTTGGTAATGGGCGATATTGACGCTTTCTTCGGCGTCGTCGGTTTTGTCGATGCCATCGATCGATTTTTGCAGATTGGTTTGCAGGGCGGACATCAAGGCCGAGGCGGAGCTGACGGCGGAATCGTAGAAGCCGTTCACGCCGCCCGACACTCGGGTCACGTCGCCTGAGGCTTCATCCACGACGCGGAGAGCCTGCGCGGTGTTCTCGCCGAGTCCGGAGAGCGGGCCGCCGGAAGCCAGTTGATCGAGCGTGCCGCTGAGTCCGCCCAATTCGGCGGAGTACATGCCCGGAATGGCGAGGGTGGATCGCTGATCCAAATCGGGCGAGAGCGCGAAGGTCAATGCGCTGCCGTTGACGGCGATCTGGTTGAACGAGCCGGTGAAACCGGGCTGGAATTCGATCTCGAAGCTAAACCCGTTTTGGTTCACCGAGAAGTGGTTTCCGTTTGCGTTGGAGGACGTTGCGGCGATGGTTTCGCCGTTGATGACGGCCGAGGCGTTCGTGCCGGCGGTGTTGCCGACCGTATCGAAGGTTCCGCTGGAGGCGGAGATTTGCGTTTTCGCCCCGGAGCCGTAATCGACGCTGGCGAAAATCAGGGTATGTTCGCCGGAATCGACGCTGGCGGTGACGCCGGTGAGATAGCTGTTGTCATTGACCGTGGCGGCGACGCTATCGAGGGTGTCGCCGGCGGTGACGGCGATGACCACGCTGCCGCGGCTGCCGGCGAGCGTGAAGACAGCGTCGTCGGTGACCTGGTTCGAAGCGTCGCCGGTATAGGTGAGCTGCGCTTTCGTCGCCGCGGCGGCGACCGAACCGGAGATAGTTTGCCCTTGCTGGACGAGGCCATGCACTTGCAGGCCGGCGACCTGGCCGGCGTCGAGGCCGGAAAAATCGTAGTTTGCCGCGCCGCTGAGGGGCGTTTTGCCGTAGATTTGCGTGCCGGCCAGATTATTGATTTGCGCGATGGCGGCATCGATCGTGTTTTGCGAGGCCGCGCGTTGGTCGGGCGTGAGGGTGTGGTTCACGTCCTTGAGCAATTCGGTGCGGATGACGCCGAGCTGCGTCTGGAATCCGGCGATCGCCGATTGCACTTGGTTGATCATGGCTCCGGCGGCCGTGATGTTGGTCATGGCGGCGGAGACATTGCCGAGTTGCGCTTGCAGGCCGCTGAGTTGGACGAAAGCGGAAGGGTTGTCGCCGGCGGAGTTGATTTTATGCCCGGTGGCCATGCGGAGCGTGCTGAGGGCGATATTCGCATTGGAACGCGAGAGGCTGGCGAGCAATTGCCGTTCGACGCCCGAGAGGGTGAATCCGATCCGCGACATGGGGGAATCCTTACTTTTTGATGAGCCATGGCGCGAGGACGCGTCCCACGCGGACGAAGGTATTTTCGGCGGGGGGATTCCTCTTCCACGATGGCCATCAGATAGGAGCGGAGGCTGACGAAGACTTCTTGTGCCTTGCGTGAAATTTCGTCATGGCGGCGATTCCTGGTTTTCCGGGGCTGGATGCAAAAGCGGATTTTCGTGCGCACGGCGCCGGAGGCGTCCAAGGGATCGTCCGCGCGGCGTTTTCGTTCTTCCTCGAAGGTCAAAACGATCGTAAAAGTCATCAACCGGTCGGCGAATCGCCGCAGGCGACCGGAATTCGATTCGTCGATTTCCAGGCAGATGCTATTGCCGTCGAGGGAAGTGATTTTTGCTTGATGATCGGCGACGAAGCCGCGTAGTTTTTCGATCGCCATTTTGATGGGCACGGCGGTAATGAGCGTTTTTTCCAGCAGGATTTTGTCTTTGGAGCGTCCCTCTTTGCGCAGTCCGGCGGCGGAATCGGCCGCTCTGCCGACATTGCTGCCGGTGCCGAGTTGAACGACGCAGTTGCGTCCCCTGCCTTTGGCCTCCATGCAGCGCGGTCGGCGCGGCGGAGCATGGTTTCGGCGGTGTCACCGGGCTGGATTTCGGTGACGCCGAAGCTGGCGGTGACGATTCTTCCTTCGAGGCGAGGCTGGGCGATCTGGCTGAGGGATTTGCGGATCTGTTCGGTGCGGCGGGTGGCGGTGGCATTGTCGCAATCGGCGAAGAGCATGACGAATTCCTCGCCGCCATATCGGGCGACGAGATCGCCCGGCCGGCTATTGCTTTTCAGCACGGCGGCGACGCACTTGATGGCGTCATCGCCGGCCTGATGCCCGTAAACGTCGTTGACATTCTTGAAATGATCGAGATCGCACATCATCAGGCTGCAGGGCACGGTTTGCTGCCGGTGGGCGGCGATAAAGATTTCGAGCACGCGGTCGAACTCGGCCCGATTGGCCACTTGGGTGAGCGGGTCCTTGGTCGATTTATCGTAGAGCGTTTGACAGCGCTGTTCGAGCGAGGTTTCGGAGGTTGCATCGTGGAAGAGGAGGATCGCGCCGAGCATGACGCCGTCATCGCCGCTGACGGGAATGGCATGGGTATCGACCGTATTGGGGCGGCCGGTGCGGCCGACCATCGTCAACCGCCGCAGCGATTGCACGCCGGAGCGCAGAGCCGCGAAAACGGGGCAATCGGAATCGTGGATGGGGATTCCCTTTTCATCGGCCAGGCGGAGCATTTCGGGTTGCCAGAGATGTCCGCGGATGCTGCCGCCGGCGATACCGGTGAGGCGTTCCGCGCCGCGGTTCCAGAGGGAAATGCGGCCGGCGGAGTCGAAGAACACGACGGCGTCGTACATGTTTTCGAGTAATTTTGCCTCGAACAACGTTCCGTTTTTTTCGCTGCATGGCGGGGAGGGGACGTTGTTCAACTCCCAGTAGGAATTGACCAGTTCGGGATCGAGGGTTCGCAGCCAGCGGCCGGCGACTTCGCTGTGCAACGGCCCGGAATCGATGCGTTGCAGTTCGGCAAACTGTTTGACCAGTTGCGGATCGAACTGCGTGCCCGCGAAATGGAACAATTCGCCCAGCGCGAACTCCTGCGACCGCGCGGGCCGGAAAACATGGTCGGTAGTCATCGAGTCGTAGGCCTCGACCAGGGCGATCATCCGCGCGCCGAGCGGTATCCGCTCGCCTTGCAGCGAGAAGTCCGGCATGCGGCCGTCGTACCAGGCCGAAACATGCTCGACGACCGCCAGGACTTCGGGGGAAGTGCAACTGTGCTTGAGGATTTCCACGCTGGCGCGGCGGGCGCGGTTCATGAGCGCCGTTTCTTCATCGTCGAGATTGCCCGGTTTCAGCAGAATGCTGTCCGGCGCGCCGATCACGCCGACGTCATGCAACAGGGCGGCCACTTCGACGACGTCGCGCTGATCGGGCGGGAGGCCCATTTGCAGCGACCAGGCCGAACAGGTAAGCGCGATGCGCAGCGAATGTCCCGCGGTGGCGGCATTTTTGCATTGCAGCGCGGCGAAGAGACTGCTGGCGATTCCCAATCGCACCTGCACGAGTTGATTATCGACTTCCGTGCCGAAGACCGGCGGCAAGGTTTGCTCGGCGGCGGTGATGCATTCCAGTTCCTGCAGGAGCGCGTGCAGTTCGCCCATCCAGGGATCGACCGGTGCCGCGGCGCCGCCCGTCGTCAAGATGGCGTAGTCCGACTCGATGTTCGGTTCCGTATCGAATCCCGGCACAAAGGACATGGTTTTTTTCCGTTGGTGAATCGTTGCCGTGAATCATCGCTCAGGCTTGGGAAAATGAACGCCAAGCGACTTGCCGGCCGGCGATCGACCGGTTGCCGAAAGGTGTGGAGAGAATCATCCGTCAATCGCCTTATCCGGCGACTGCCGACCATCGGGCAACGGGAGGAAAGCCGAGTCGCTGCGCAATATCCCATTAAGAAAGCCTAGGTCACGAATGGATTTAGGTCAAAAATCGGGCCGGGAGAACGCCCCGTTGCGAGCAGGCATATTCGGCCTTGCTTTGGCAAACGTTGTTTTTTTGCAACGTCGAGGAATTTCGACGTCGGATTGGCGCGGTTGGAGGGGAAGAACCCGCCGATTTTCGGATGCTCTGTTCAGTTTGAATCCAGATTGCGAGGGCCGCGCCGTCGCGGATTCGTTGCTCGGAGGCAATTCATAGCGGACGTCCGAATTGGCGGAAAAAGAAGTCTTCGACAACAACCGAGCGGGCATAACGCCGGATCCGACATTATTTACCTTCGCGAAAGGTATCGTAATACTCTTTGACTTGTTCGCCGTATTTTTTGGGGATTTGCCGGTTGCTCAGGGGATCGGTGTCGCCGCGGCGGATGGAATCGACTTGTTCCTGAATTTGGTTTTGCACGTTCCCCTTCATATTCGGTCCTTCGACCATGCCCTCGATGGTGGCGGAGCCTTTGCCGACTTTTTGGCGGACTTGCGAATCGTAGGTGTTGGTGTCGGATTTGGCTTCGGGGCGGGGGCCTTTTCCGCGTCCTTTGCCCAGGCCCATGCCGGGCGGTTGGTCCTTGTCGCCTTCGCCATCGCCCATGCCTTGGCACAATTCACAGCCCTTGCCGCCGCATTTCTTGCAGTTCATTTGATCCTTGGCTTGGGCGAGCTGTTCCATGGCATCGTCGAGCATTTCCATCTCGTCGAGTTGTTTTTTCATGTCGCCGACCGCTTTTTGGGCTTGCTTCATGGCTTCGGCCGCTTGTTGGCCGTTGCCTTGCTTGAGGCACTGCGCGCACTGGCCCAGCTTGTTGGCCATGTTTTGGAGTTGGTCCATTTGAGGATTTTGATTTTGCATCCGGCGGATTTGCTCTTCGAGCTTTTCGGCCTCGGCGTCTTGGCCGTTTTTCCGCATTTCGTCGGCTTGTTTTTGGAGTTCGGCCTGGGCTTTTTTATGGTTTTCGGCCAGCTTTTCGAGCTTCTCCTGCATCTGTCGGAGTTGCTCGGCAAGCTGTTCCTTTTCCTTCTCGTCGAGTTTGTTGTTTTCCAGATTTTTGGCGAGATCCTTGAGTTCTTCGAGCGCCTTGTTGAATTCGCCGTTGGCCAGCGCCTGGGCGAATTTGTCGGCCGGGCCGCGGTCCAATTTTTTCAGCGGATTGAGTTGTTCCTTCACTTTTTCGGCTCCGCCGATCTGCTGCCGCCGTTGCTGCAACTGCTGCGAGAGGTCATGCAGCTTGGAGAAGGCTTTTCGCGGTCGGGCGGGGAGGAAGCCATTTGTTTCGTTCCCTCCTCGATTTTCGCCATCAGTTTTTCCAACTCGGGCAGGTTTTCTTTTTTCGCTTTCTCGCGCTTTTCTCGATTTCGCGGCGCACCGCCTCGCTCGCTCTCTTGATTTGCGGCTTGACGGCCGGGTCTTCGTTTTTGGGCGGGACGGGATTGTCGCCGGCGGACGGATTGGGCAAGAATGCCACGACGACCGCCAAGACGGCGGGAATTATCGGCAGCAGCAACCGCCGCGGCGGCGCGAGGGGAAATTTTTCGGAAATTTCCAACCGGGCGACGCGGCGCGTGGCATCGGCCGCCACGGTCTGACCGGCTTCCGATTCCAAATCTTCGCGCGGCATGGCCAAGGTGCTGGAAACCCGTTCTTTCAAGCCGAAGCGGCGGTCGATTTCCATGGCGGCTTCCAACGGCTTGCCGCCGGCCAGCAACGTCCAAACCAGCGCGGCGAGGAGGCCCGCGACGATCGCGCCCGCGGCCCAACTCCAGAGCGGCACGTGCATGGGGAAGTATTTGTCGATGAACATCAGCACGGCTGCCATGAGCAGGGTGGCAAACCAGCACCAGCCGAGCACGTTGATAAACCGTTGGAGCGTAATTCGTCGTTTCGCCCGGCGAACTTGCTTTTGCAGTTCTTCCATGGTTGCACCCGTTTTAGAAAGAGGACTGGGGAGGGTAATTCACCCATCAGCATCATTATAGCAGAAACTGCCTGGAGGATATCCATTTAGCAGAAGGAACTAATTGCAAGAGGGAAGAAAAAGGGGGAAAATGGGTGGAAGGGAAGTTTTTGTTCTATGCTCTCGTGCCGTTTTTCCATTTTATCTCTTCTGCGATCCCCCTGTTCGGATTATGGCAATTTGGCTTCTGTGACTTTCCCATGGTGGTCAAGGGACATTGAATCACGCCACTCGATGGTAGGAAGGAACACTTCCGGGGAAGGGCAGAATCATCCGAGGTTCAACGGGAGTCGTTCGATTTTTTCCGACAAGCCGCCAGGCCGATTCCCAAGCTTCTCGTTGGCTGGTTGCCTGGATCGAGAAAGAACGGCCGGCTTGATTGCTGAAGACCACCCAAACTTTGTCGCCTCCAGCGGTTTCGATCTCCCGTTGTTTGGGATTCCATCCGAGCCGGTGAAGTTTTTTTCGGATTACGCTGCAAGCGGCGTCCATTGAACAATCTCCATACAACTACTTGATCTTCCTCCGCGAAAAACCGGTGCAAGGGCCGCGCCTCAACACAGCATCGCGATGGGAACGCCAATCGAAAGAGAAGCGAACGCACAGGGAAATTCTGCCTTGAAGCAATGGTTCGAGAAGAACGAAGGACGGAAATCTCATGCATAGCTTGCACAAGAACCAATCCATCGGCCGATCACCGCTACCTCCGTGGAATCGCAAGGAGAATAGGAAACAACAGATTCGAGCAATATATCATGCTTGCGGAGATTGTCAATCATTTTCCCAAAAAATTTTAAAAAATGGGGATAATGAAACTGGTGTGATGGCGACATTAGATTTCGGATAGCATGAGCACCCAGGATGCGCCATCCGTATAGCCCCCGCCAGTAGCATTAGTTCCACGATGACTTGAAAGAGGGCATGAAGTACCTTCTTGCGGCGGACGCGACTCCTCATGAAACGGAAACTTGAGCCGGGGTTTTGATGAAGTCAAGAAAGGGGAAAGGGTGGGCGACCTGAGAATACATAAAAGCCGTGCTTTCCAATCTGCTTTTATTGAGTCAAATTGAAAATTTTTACGAGAAGCGCAAACCATCCAGGTTCCGGTTGCGTAGAAAGAGCGTGAGAAACATTGCAAGCCTCAACAATGAATCTCCATACAAAGTTTTGTGTGATATTCCTTTTGGAAAGAGTAATGCGTTGTGGTGCAGTCCGCGAAATCTTAGGCTGGTCGTCCAATCCGACCGAATCCTTCCCGGGTTAGCTTATTTTTCGTGGTAGAAAGGCCTAGTTGGCTTCTTCCGTCCAACTAGGCCTTTCTTGATTTCTTGGTTTGGATAGAATTCATTCCGAGTGGATTGATTTGATGTTCACTAATAGGGGGGTGTATGGTATGCATACACCATTTAAGTCACATTTCCGTGATTTCCACCCCCCTTGTGACAGTAATTTTTTCTGCACTATAATTTATCTAGTTTGAATGTTTTGTTTAACCGTTAAGTTCCTTGAAATTTAGCGAGGTAGGCTAATGACAACGACATCCGAAAAAGACCCTGTTAAGCAAATCGGCGATACGGCTGGTATCGTATGGAGGCAGTTGACCGAAAACGGTCCGATGAGCATGGCCAAGTTGGTCAAGGCGGTGGGTGAGTCTCGCGATACGGTCATGCAGGCCCTGGGTTGGCTGGCGCGGGAAGACAAGTTAGTCGTTGACGATGAGGGTCGCACTCGGATTGTTTCGCTGAAAACGTAGTTTGCATTCGAAATATCCCTGCGCAAACGAAAACCGGCGGCAAAAAACCGCGGGCGATTGCCTGGCGGCCCGTTAAAAAAGGAGACCGGCACGACGCTGTAAGTTGTTTTTTGCGTGATTTTCGGCGTTCCGCGCCGAGCCAGTCCCTTTATCAACGGGCTGCCAAGATGTGCTTTGATGCTCCCCACCAACAGAAAACTCGATAAAAGCCCTATTTTTCTGTTTTTTTCGTAGATTTTGCCGGTTCAGCCTGCTTTTCATCTTTTGACGATTTGGCTTTGGCGGCGGCCTCGGATTCCTGGATCTTTTTCTTTTGATCGGCGGTTAAAACCGCGGAGATTTTTTCCTTCATTTCTTTGTTTAACGCATTGAGTTGTGCTTTCAGGGCGTCGATTTTAGGCTTGTATTCTTCTTGAATTTTATAGATTTCGTCGCGTTGCTTCTCGGTGACGACGTCGGCGTAATGGTTTGGCAGGCGACCTCTGGAACGAATTTTTTTGACCACCCGACCGGCCGGTTGACCGTCCGCGGCCGAAGCATAAGGCAGATCCGCCGCCAGCGAAAACAAAGCAGCGCCGAGGGCAATTCCTAAGATCGTTCGGGAAAACTTGCAAAACAACATGGCTTAGGCTCCTTCAAAGGAAAAAGAATCAGTAAGTGGGGTATATCCCCTCGGAAATCGAAAAAACCACAAATTTGTGCCGCAAAATATTCGATTTGAAAGAATTATCCGCAAGATTCCGGTATTAACGAGCAACTATCCCCAGGATCGCACAAAAAATATCAGCTTTTCGAAGCGGTGAAAAGTGGGAGAGCGTTTTTTTCTTTTCGTCCGCGGAGATCGTAAACTGATATTTTGGATTTTGTGGAGAGCAAGCATTGTGGTGCGAATCGAAATCAAACTTACCCTGAAAGAAGTAGTTTATTGCTTGAAAATCTTGCTTTGCAGGGAAAACCGGAAAAAATGCTTATTTTGCAAAAGGAAATCGAACAAAACCCCCTTGCCAAGTGGTTTTTCCCGCCGTAGGCTACAAAGAAGTGTAATGTTTGAAGAGCAAGTTAATTCGTTACACTATTCTTGGGACCCAGTTTCCCTCCCAACCAATTAAGATAGGAAAGGAATTTTTCGCATGAGAGTGTCGTTATCACGTACAATTTTTAGTTTTGCTTTTCTCGTAGCGGGCCTCGCAGTCGTCGCTCCTTCGTTCGGGCAAACGCTTCTTCCGCCTGGCGGGGCGGGCGATACCACGGAGAAACCGAAGCCGCAAATGCGAGAGATCGAAGACGCCATCGGCTTTTTTCAAAAAGGCGACATCAATAGCGCGGAGAAGAGTTTGAATGAAGCCTGCAAGAAAAATCCCGATCTGCCGCCGGCCGAAATCCTGATGGCACAAATGTGGGCACAGGCCAAACAAGGCCAAGCGATGTTGCTTTACCTGGAGAAAGCGGTCCAAAACAATCCCGACGATCCCGAGGCATATTTGCAACTCGGTGAAATTTCGGCGAATCAGCGGCGCGTCGCCGAAGCCGATCTGTGTTTCATCAAGGCCGCCTCGTTGATGAAGAATTTCAACAAGAGCGCCGAGCGGAAAAACAAGCTGATGCCCCGCATCTACAGCGACCTGGCCGCCATTGCGGAAATGCGTGAAGATTGGCCGGTGGCCCAGCAACGCTTGGATGAGGCGCTGAAGCTGGAGCCCAAGAATGTGAATTTCATGCAGCGCAAGGCCAAGGCGTTGTTCCAGCAGAAGAAGGCCCAGGAAGCTCTGGAACAACTTCGTGCCGCGGCTGCCGTTCCGGATGCGAAGGTTCTCATGCCCGAGGTCCAACTGGCGATCTTCTATTTGCAGTTCGGCGATCCGGACCAAGCGAAGAGTTGGATCAAGAAAGCCTTGGAAAAGGCCCCCAAAGACAAAGACGCGCGGACGCGGTTGGAGGCCGCCAAGCTCTACCTGCAGACGGGCAAGGAAGGCGATTTCGACGAGGCGAAGACCCAGGCTGCCGAAGCCTTGAAGATCGACCGGAAATCGCTGGAAGCGTTGATGCTGCGGGGAATGGTGAGTTTATTTCAAGAGGATTACGCCGGCGCGGTGACGTATTTCGAGGAAGCGGTGATGCAATCGCCGAGCAACTTCGAGGCGACCAACAATCTGGCGTTGGCTTTGGTCGAGCTGAAAGACGACTCGAAGAAGAAACGAGCCCTGGAATATGCCTCCGAAAATGTCAAGAAAACTCAAGGCAGCCAGAATACGCAGGCCAACGCGCAAAATGCGGCGGAAGCCATTTCGACGCTGGGTTGGGTGCTTTATCGGATCGATCCCGTAAAAAATCTCGACGACGCCGACAAACTGTTGCGCCAGTCCATCGGCACCAATGTCTATAATCCCGACACCGCCTATTATGCAGCGGTGGTCGCATTGGCCAACAAGCGTCCCGAGGAGGCCAAACGCCTCTTGAATCGGGCCTTGCAGAGCAACAGCAATATTCCCTGGACGATGAAGAAAAAGGCCAAAGCGCTGCTCGAACAGTTGAACAAGAGTTAGCCTTTCCGTCGGAATGACGGGCATCGACACGCCAAGGCTGCCGTCATTTCGATTTTCGAAGAAAATGATCCTTGAGCAGACCTCGTTCCGGGGCGGCCAAGCATGCCGCCCCGGTTCGCTTTCTTGGCACGAAAAGAAACCGATCCTTCAGGAAAGGGCGACATGCTCCTGTTTTGCGGTTTCCAGTCTTACGCGCCGATCTATCGCATCCAAGGATACAAAACTTTGGCTCGCGAAGTCTTTTCGGGCGCGGGGGGCGGCGGCAGCGCGGGCTTGACCGGTTCGGGAGCGACGGCCGGCTTGGGAGACGGCATGTGGTCGATTGGATACTCTCTCACTGCCGGTGTGGGCGATGATCCGCAGCGGCCGCAATTGCCACAATTGCCATAGTAATAGGAAGGCGGCGGCGTGCCGACTTTCGTGAAAAACGCCTGCCACTTGGCCTTGTGCTGGCAGTATCCCGCCCAAGCATTGTCGCAAGCTGATGGAGGGCACTCGCAGCAACCGGGGGTGAGGGTGCATCCCGGAGGCGAGAAGCAAGGCGGCCCGCTGAGCGAGTAATAACTCCGATTCGACATCTCGCCACAACCGCAACCCGCCTGGGCTGAGACTGCCAAGCAAAAGAGAACCAAGCTGCCCACGATTGTTCCGGCTAAATACGAGTTACGCATGAGTATTCTCCTCGTGATCTCGAAAAATATTGCGATCTTTCATTTACTTCGGCTGATTTCGGCCTAAAAACCATGATTGCTGGAATAAACGCATCCGTGGCGGAAGAATGGCAAACTGCGAAAAGTTTGACGGCTGCCGAGCGATCGTTCCCAGGCGATCGACACCAAACGCAACCTTCGCACTTCCATCAGCGGTCAACCAGGACGATCCGCAAATCGCAGACGTTGGTGTGCGTGGGGCCGGATTTGAGGAGTGCCCCCAGGGGGGCGAAGAAATGATAGGCATCGTTGCGTGCGAGATATTCGCGGGGATTCATGCGCAGCGTTTTGGCGGCGGCGAGAATTTCCTCATTCAAGACTGCTCCGGCGGCATCGGTGGGGCCGTCTTCGCCGTCGGTTCCGCCGCTGAGGATGGCTATGGCCGCAGCGCCGTCCGCGGCGAGGAAATCGAGCGCGGCAAGCACTAGTTGCTGATTCCGTCCGCCGAGGCCGCGCCGCGAGGATTCGACCAATCGCACCACCGGCTCGCCGCCGGAGATCAGGCAATTCGGACCGGGACCGGCGCGCATCCGCAAGGCGATTTCGGCCAAATGCCGGCCGACGTCGTCGGCCAAGCCTTCCGGTCGAGGGGAACTCGACATGGCGTGGGAATATCCCAATCGTTCGGCCGCCATGCCCGCCGCGTCCACGGCCATGGCATTGTTGCCGATGATGAGGTTGCGGATTTGCGGGGCGTGAATTGCTTCGTTTATCGGCGAAGAGTTTGGATAGGGATGATCGATTGAAGTCGGCCCTCACCCCCGGCCCCTCTCCCGGCAAACCTTCGGTCGGTGCCCGGCGAGGGGAGATTTTCTGCTCCAGATATTGAAAAATTCTCGGCGAGATGCCGGCTTCGCGGGCGTGAAAATCGGCAAGGACTTGGAGCGCCGCTTCAGGAGAGGAAGTATCTTTGACAGTCGGCCCGGAGGCGATCACCTCGAGCCGATCGCCGGGCACGTCGGAGATGATCAGCGAAATCATCAAACCGGCTCGGCACGCCCGCGATAGTCCGCCGCCTTTGATCCGGCTGAGTTGTTTTCGCACGGCATTGAGCTGATCGATGTTCGCCCCGGCCGCGCTCAAGTGCCGCGTGAGAGCCGCTTTGTCTTCGAGCGCGACGCCTTCCACCGGAGCGGGCAGCAATGCCGATCCGCCTCCTGAAAGCAGGCACAAGCAAAGATCGTCCGGGCCAAGCGAGGCAACGATCCGCAAGATTTCCTGCGCCCGAGCACGCCTTCGGGGCGCGGTTCGTTGACGCCGGCCGGGCGTGCGGCATGCAGATTGATGCACGGCAAAGGCCGGACGCAGTCGGCCGGCACATTCACCCAGCCGTCAAGTTGGATTTCGCGGCAGAGTTTTGGCCCGAGGATGTTTTCGACGGCTTCAGCCATGCCGGCCCCCGCTTTGCCCGCACCCACCACGGCGATTCGGCGAATGGTTCGCAGATCCAACTCCTCGTCTCCCACGAGGAGCCAGTGGCCATCGACATGCAGGCATTCGGCGAGCAACCGATCAGGGCGCACGGCCTCCACGCCGGCCTGCCAGATTCGCAGGGCATCGCGTCGCAATTCGCCGGGGGTGCGGGTCATGGGATTGGAGCTGGGGGTTGTGCGCAGAAAAACACATTTTTAACGTTTTACGCAGCAAGCGGTAAAACTGCAAGCGAATTGAAAAGTGAGAATATATAATGATTATTAAATAAAGAATGTATAAATATGCCATTTCATGGTAAATCGGTCTGGTTTGAAATTCGCCTCCGCGATACAAATAACGCTCTTCAGGATGATGCCTCTTAATTTTGCCGTTCGCGCTGCCATGACTGCACCAGAGATGGAAAACTCCGTTGCCTGCGAAGACAAAATTCCTTACTTTGGGACATTCACCCAGATGCTGAGAAGCTTATGGGAAATGACTTCGGCGTCGATTCGTTCGATCTTCTCAACGCCGCCACTTTGGATTCCGCTGGCGTTTTTCGGCGTTTTCACATTGATCTTCCGTTTTTCGGATGCCGATTTGTATCTTGCGACGATTGTTTTATCGGGGTGGCGGCACCGGTGCTGCATGGCCGTTGGGTGATGCCCAACCATGGCTCTGGCTCTACAAATACGGCATCTACCCGGCTTGGATGCTTGGCGTCGTCGGGCTGGCAGTTTGGCTTTTGGCATTTTTTTGGAAGAAGGTTCGGCCGATCCGGGATGAGGGACTGTTTTTTGCCTTGATGCTGCTCCTGGGGCCGGGCATTATGGTCAATTGCATCTCCAAACCCTACTGCGGACGCCCCCGGCCGCATTTGACCAAGCAATTCGGAGGGGGGAAGGATTTTCTGCCGTTGTTCGTGACGGGGGGAAATTTGGAGGGGGACTGCAATTCCTTTCCCAGCGGCCACGCCTCGATGGGCTTTTTTTTGATGGCCCCGGCATTCGTGCTCTATCGGCGTCGCTTGGGCTGGGCAGTTGTTTTCCTTTTTCTCGGATTGATCGCCGGTTGCACGATTGGCGTTGCCCGCATGGCGGCCGGTGCCATTTTGCCAGCGACGTGGTCTGGGCGGGGGGTTTCGTCTATTTCACGGGTTTGTTGCTGGCGTCTTTTTTTCGTTTCAGCAAGCGTGGGGAGCATCCCCTGGAAGGGTAACGCGGCGCATGGAAAAAGCCCGGTGTTCGCCAGTCAGGAATCGGCAAACATCGGGCTTACACCACGGGATCACAAACCTGACGCCTCGGTGTGGTGTCCCTGTTAAAACGCCGGCGACGAGGCAGTCGCACCTAACGTTCCAACACTACTACTATAGCTTTCCCAGGATAGAAAGCAAGCTTTTTCTTGATATTTTTCGCCAACCTCTGAACGCGAATAACCAATTTGGGGATGCCGTTTTTTATTCGCACCCCTGCTGAAGAAAGCCATTTCAATAGTAGATTTCACAAGCTGGCAGTTTCGCCTTAAGTTCTTCGTAACCTCGTCTCGTGATAGATGTGTGTGAAATGATGAGTTGTTGCAGTCGAGCCAGTCGCCCAAGGAAAGGAACCGACTTATCCGCCAAACTCGTTTTCGCGACACTGAGATACGTCAGATTCTGTAGTCGGCCAAGAATTTTGCCGACATCGTCGTCGATCGTGGCGTCATCAAGGTCCAGCATCTCAAGTTGCGGCATTGCTTCCAAATAGCGGGCGCCGCGACTGGTGATTGCAGCTCCGCAGAGCTGAAGGTCTTGAAGTTCTTTGAAATGCGAAATTGTCACCATTCCCGAGTTGGTAATATGCGCATTGCTCATGGACAAGCTTCGTAGCTTTCTTAGCGAGGACAATTGCAAGAGTGCCGCATCCGTGAAAAGCACGTTGTCGTAATTGTCAACGTCGGAAATCCATTCAAGTTCGCTGAATTCTTTCAAGAGAGGAATTCTCACTTGGGCTTCTTGATTATTTACTTTGCAGAGGTATCCAACGTGAACGAAAAAGTCGGTGAGAACTCCAGTGCCGAATAACTTGGCAAGGATCCTCGGTCCTCGGTATGCGACTTTGAGACTGTCGCCTGAAAAATACCGGGCGATTTCCCGCTCATGAGCGCGCTGATTGTGGTGAACTCGCCACCAGGAAAACGATATCGCCACAATCAGCGTCAGCAGCAAAAACTCACGGAGAGTAAACTGAAACAGGCGAGTTCGGCATCGGCGCCGCCATTCGAACAAAAGGGCGATCGTTCCAACGATTGCGAAACCGACGAGAATGTCGAAGATCAGACGACATAACGAGAATTCTCGTCCCTGGAATGCGCTGAATAGGTCCCAGTCGTCAAGTTTTGATCAAGCGCTCGAAACCGGCTTGTTCGAAATGATGATCCAAGGAAAACGCTTTGGAGATGCCGCGCTCGCGCATCAGCACGAAACTGATACAATCGGTAATTCCCCAATCTTTGTCGGGTCGCTCGCTAAATAGATTCCAACCTTCGGTTTGCAACTCGGGGGTGACGTGGACTATTTCGACTTCTGAAGATCCAAGGATTCCAAGGGCCGAAAAACGCCATTGGCATAGATTGCATGAATGATTTGGCTCATCGTCGGGCCTCCTGTAGATATAATATACTCCCTAAAGGAACTACCTGTCAAGCATAACAAGTACCACCGACTCGGTCCCTTGACCCATTCCCCTCCCTCGTGTTACACTGATATGTTTCCCACCCGTCAGAAACATCTCTACCTACTGGAATCCTGCTATTTATGCGTCGCGACGACATCCGCAATTTGGCTATTATCGCCCACGTGGACCACGGCAAGACCACGCTGGTGGATTGCATGTTGCGGCAGAGCGGGCGTTTTCGCGACGCGCAGTTGGTGGGCGAGCAGATTCTCGACTCGAACGATCTCGAACGCGAGCGGGGGATTACGATCCTCGCCAAGAATATCGCGATTCCGTACAAGGGTGTGAAGATCAACATCATCGACACGCCCGGGCACGCCGATTTCGGCGGCGAGGTCGAGCGCGTGGTGGGCATGGCCGACGGCGCACTGTTGCTGGTCGATGCGGCGGAAGGCCCGATGCCGCAGACGCGGTTTGTTTTGAGCAAGGCCTTCACCGCCGGCGTGCGGCCGATCGTGGTGATCAACAAGATCGACCGGCCCGACGCCCGGCCGCACGAAGTCGTCGATGAAGTGCTGGAACTGTTCCTCTCGCTGGGCGCCGACGATCATCTGGCAGACTTCCCGTACATCTTTGCCAGTTCGAAGCTCGGTTTCGCCACGTTCGATCCGAAAGTGCCCGGCGAAAACGTGCATGAGCTGATGGACTTGATTTTAGAGAAGATTCCCGGGCCGGACGTCGAGCTTGGCGAGCCGCTGCGGATGATGGTGACCACGTTGGATTGGTCCGACTACGTGGGCCGCATTGCCATTGGCCGCGTGCAGTCGGGCACGATCCGCAAGGGGCAAAGCGTGCTGCTGATGCAGGAAGGCGACAAACAAACACCGGCCAAGGTGGCTTCGGTTTTTCTCTTCCAGGATTTGGGCCGGGCGGAAGTTCACGAGGTCGATGCGGGCGACATCTGCGCGGTGGTCGGGTTGGAAGGCGTCGAGATCGGCGACACGATCAGCGATCCGCAGACGCCGCGGGCCATGCCGCGGATCACGGTCGATGAGCCGACGCTGAAAATGACCTTCGGCGTGAACACCTCGCCGTTATGCGGCCGGGAAGGTAAATACCTCACGAGTCGGCACCTCCGCGAACGGCTTTATAAAGAGCTTGAAAAGAATGTCGCGTTGCGGATCGAGCCGATTACGGGGACGGAGCAGTTTTCGGTGGCCGGCCGCGGCGTGCTGCATCTTTCCGTCTTGATCGAAACGATGCGGCGCGAGGGCTATGAGCTTTCGATCGGCAAGCCGCAGGTGATTTTCAAGGAAATCGACGGCAAAAAGTGCGAACCATACGAATCGCTGGTGGTTGAAGTGCCCACGGACCGCTCGGGGCCGGTGATGGAGTTGACCGGCCGCCGGCGCGGCGAACTGGTCGAGATGACGACGCACAACGAATACTCGTTCATGACCTTTTCGATTCCCGCGCGGGGGTTGATCGGCCTGCGCACGCGGGTCTTGAACGCCACGCAGGGGACGGCGATCATGCATCACCGCTACGAGGCCTACAAGCCGGTGACCGATGTTATCCCCGGCCGCACGTCGGGTGTGCTGGTCTCGATGTTTCACGGCCGCGCGGTGGCTTACGGGCTGAACACCTTGCAGGAGCGTTCGGAACTTTTCGTCGCGCCGGGCGACGAGGTTTACGAAGGGATGATCGTCGGCGAGAACAGCCGCGAGGGCGACATGAACGTCAATCCGACGAAGGAGAAGAAGCTCTCGAACATGCGCACCGTCGGACACGACGAGAATATCCTGCTCAGGCCCGCGCGACGGATGACGCTGGAAGAGGCGCTAGAATATGTCGCCGACGACGAGTACGTGGAGGTGACGCCGACGCAAATCCGCCTGCGGAAAATTATCCTTAAAGAAACCGACCGCCGCCGAGCGGCCCGGGCGGCGGCGGCGAGTGTGTGAGTATTCTTAACCGATTCCGAATGCTCGAACTGATTATTCGGCCGTTTCGGCTCCACCGCCGGCGACAGCGGCGACGGTAGATCCCATTTCGAGGATTTTTTGGCGGAGTTCTGCGGCCATTTTGGGATTCTCGCGGAGATAATCCTTGGATTTTTCGCGGCCTTGGCCGAGTTGCAAATCGCCATAGCGGAACCATGCGCCCGACTTGACGACGATTTTGGCGGCGGCGGCGAGATCGAGGATATCGCCTTCGTAGCTGATGCCGCTGTCGTGCATCATGTCGAATTCGGCGACGCGGAACGGCGGGGCGACCTTGTTTTTGACGACCTTCGCGCGGACGCGCTGGCCGATGACCTCTTCGCCTTCCTTGAGCTGGCCGATGCGGCGGACGTCGATCCGGCAGGAGGAGTAGAACTTCAGCGCACGGCCGCCGGGCGTCGTTTCGGGATTGCCGAACATCACACCGATCTTCTCGCGGATTTGGTTGATGAAGATCACCGCGGTTTTGCTCTTCGAGATCGCGCCGGTGAGCTTGCGCATCGATTGGCTCATGAGCCGGGCTTGCAGGCCGACGTGCGTATCGCCGATATCGCCTTCAAGTTCCTTCTTCGGCACCAGGGCGGCGACCGAATCGACCACGATCACATCGACGGCGTTGGAACGGATCAGCATTTCGGTGATGTGCATGGCCTCTTCGCCGCTGCCCGGCTGGCTCACCAGGAGCGATTCGAGTTCGACGCCGAGTTTTTTGGCCCAGGAGGGGTCGAGCGCGTGTTCGGCGTCGATGAAGGCGGCGATGCCGCCTTTTTTTGGGCGCTGGCCACGACATGCAGGGCGAGGGTGGTTTTGCCGCTCGATTCGGGGCCGAAGATTTCGACCACGCGTCCGGAGGGAATACCTTGCCCCCCTAGTGCTATATCCAATGATAGACTGCCTGTGGGGATGCCTTCGATCGGGCCGGAACGATCGACGCCAAGGGGCATGATGGCCCCTTCGCCGAACTGTTTTTCGATTTGGGCGACGGTGTTTTTCAAGTCGGGGTGTGCATCGAAAATCGAGGCG
Source organism: Pirellulales bacterium (assembly GCA_963713065.1). Classification (GTDB taxonomy): domain Bacteria; phylum Planctomycetota; class Planctomycetia; order Pirellulales; family Thermoguttaceae; genus JADLEL01. Next base: position 66,890 of record CAVQKP010000009.1, read on the forward strand.
ACTTCTTTGGTGGACGTTTTACTGACGGAAACGGATTTTTTAGCCATGATTGTTGCCGTAATAATGGGGGGTTGCAAATGAGCGAAGGAATCCAAATATAGCTGAATACTGTACGTTAGAACAGTATATCGATTGAATATTCATTAAGCAAGAGGAAAAGGGACGGTTTGCGAGGAAAAAAATAGTTTTTCCGGTTATCCCGAATTATTCATAAACGCCATTAGTAGAAGCGGCATCTTGCCGCTCTTCACTATCATGCGGCAGGATGCCGCATCTATGCGGTTAATGAATAATCCCTACTCCCTCCCGGTGCCGGATGATGATACCAAAGGCCCGGGGAATTGCGAGAGGGGGGGTTCTAGCTTGCATCGATGGGGTGATCGCCATGTCGAACTTGACAGAGTTGAAAAATAAGTGTACACATTATGTGCATACACAAGGTGGTTTATGAAAAAAAATATCACCCTTTCGGCGGATGAAGAAGTTATCGGGAAGGTTCGTAATTACGCCCGGGAGCATCATACAACCTTGAATCAACTAGTTCGCGATTATTTTGCCGCGTTGATCAGACGAATTCCCAATCGGGAAGCCTTGGCCGGTGAGTTGGATGAATTGGTCAAGCAGCATGCGATCAACTCTGAAGAGGGATTGAAATTCGATCGGGAGGAGATTCATCGGCGGGGGCGGCACGATGGCTAAGTTCTTTTTCGATACCGATATCCTTATATCCATGTTTGATTTGCGCGACCCTCGAAAGCAGGGCAAAGCCCTTGCTAAAGTGCGATTTTGCATTGAAAACGGAAATGGAGTGGTTTCGACCCAGGTTTTGCAGGAATTTGCAGGCTTCGCACTGACGAGGCTCCGGCAATCGCGCGAGACGGTTTTACGGGAACTAACGATTTTTCAGTCCCTGGAAGTTGTTCCGTTGACGCTGGATTTGATACGAACCGGCGTGGAGCTTTCCCGCGACCGTCAGCTTCCATTCTGGCACGCCACTATTTTTGCGGCTGCAAAACAAGCGGATTGCGAGGTTTTGTATTCGGAAGGATTGCCTGGTGGAACGTCTTATGGAAAGGTGCGGGTGGAGAACCCGCTGCAATAAATCCAAGTTCGAGATGATTTTATTGCTCTTGGTTTTCCATGCCATTTCCTTATGTTATTTCGTTGGCCTTGCATTTTGAGCTACTTTAACAATGCCGTCAAGTTTTTCATTTATTTCCGGATCGATTTCATCCAACGTTAGATACTTTGCCAGTTCGTGGTAATTGGTTTTTCGCATCAGATTAGGAAGATGAAACTCTCGAAAAAACCGTTCAAAAAGTGGATCCAGGAAATCATCTGTAGCTTTCATATTGAACCACCACGGATTGTTCGGTTCGCGGAGGGCTACGGGCGGTATGATGTCAGCGATAATCTCTTCCATTTTTTTGCGCCAAGCACTCGCAAAAAGATCGCCACCACTTTCATCTTCCGCGTATTTGACAAGAACTCGGGGGAGGCAAAGGTAGTTCTCGATTTCGCGGCGATTCCATGTCAATCCGACAAGTCCTGGGTGTTCCGGGAGGGAGCGGTCTGGAAGCCGATCGAAAATGGCGACGCCGACCAACTCGCTTTTTGCCTCTCGAAGTCCAAAAAAATGCGATTGAACCGATGAATACTGGTTGCCGACATATTTCACGAAAGGACTTTTAAGAAACTCGATGGCGGGATGTTCCAATTTTTCCGCAAAGGCTTGCAGAATGCTCAAATCCGTCGAGCCTTCCAAATAGAGCACCCAACCAGTTTGTTCCGCTTGATAGTAATTATCAAAGCCAATTTCCTTCAGTGCCTTAGCCACCTGGCTGCCGCGGTCGTCGATGCGATGCGGTTTGCCTACAAAGGCGATGACGACATCTCGGTCGGCCGCTTCATTGAGGACTACTTCGGAATGACTTGCAGCAATGATTTGCGAGTCAAGACTCGCGCCAACATCGGTGAGAAGATTATAGGTTTGGCGTTGCCGGAGAATTTCGAGGTGTGCATCGGGTTCATCGAGCAGCAAAACCGTACCGGGATTGGCGTACAAATGAGCCAGCAATAAAAGCGTCTGCTGAAAACCTCTGCCCGAACACGAAAGGTCCAGTTGGGATTTTTCCTGCTTGTATTTCAATATCAGTTCACTTCGCTCGGAAATATACTCGGGAGCGGATAGCTCAACGCCGAAAAGAGAATGAATCTGATCCGTCAATTTTTTCCAAATTGATTCTCCTTGATGGAAAAAGATACGGTAACACAGATTTCGCAGCACTTGTGCAGTCTGCCCCTGTCCCAACAAGAATTCGATTTCCCCCGGTTGTTTTAGAAACTCTTGGTCGGCAAGACCGGACATTGGCGGCAAATAAGCCACTTTTTGTCCATAGGCTTCGGGCGGAATTTCGGAGAATTTTGCGTCCTTTATGGGCTTTTTTTCAAATCCTTTATTGCGCATTGGCCGGCAGAAAAAAGATTCTTCGTTAGCGTAATCGAATTCCAATCCGCATGACCATTCCTTATCGGCGGTGACTCCTTCGACTACGATATCGATCCGAATATTCCGCGTTTGTGTCGATTTCTCCATCTTGCCGTTTTTTTCAATCTCTATTTGCTGGCCTTCTCGCGTATGGAGATTCCTCCACAGTAGATTTGCGGCAGGTACAGGAACGGTGTTCAAGTCCCGACGGTTGATGGTTACACCGGGACGTTTTTCGCGAGATTCTTTTCCCCTCCGTTTTTCGTTCCATTGGCGGAGCCCCACGCTCCAGAGAGAAAGCGCTTGCAGAGCAGTGGTCTTACCTGAATTATTCGGACCGATGAATACGACTGAGTTGCCCAGTTCAATATCAAATTTATCGAAACACTTGAAATTTCTGATTTTAAGTCTAGTAAGCATGATTCCGCAGGCGTTTGGAAAACTACCACATCAAGAGGTCGGTTTAAGGGATTTAAATAAACTCTATGAGTTAATATCACTTCCTGCAATCAGATACTCTCGATATGCAATCCCCGTTTTCGCCGTTCCGTTCTGCGCGTGTTGTCGATGAGGTTGGAGATATTGGCGACGTTTTCGATGCCGCGGAGGGAAAGTTGGGGGTGGGAGACGTCGCTGGAGAGGATGCGGATCGTGCCCACGCCCATCAAGCGCTCGATGAGGCCCTGCTCGAAAACGATGTCGTCCATATCGAGCACTTCGATGCGGTTGGTCAGGCGGCGCAAGAAGCCCGACTCGTGAATGAAGCGCTGATTGGTCAGCAGATAATGCACGCTCATTTTGCGATACAAGAACACGGCCAGGTTGTACAAGCCGGGCGCAAACGCCGCGAGGATCAGCAGCCAGAACCAGAGGGGATGGCCGCTCGCCCAAAGGATGGCGATGATCAGCAGCAGCAAGCCGCCCAGACCGCTGCCGATCCAATTGCCGATCATCGCCTTGGACGAATAGCCGCCGCGCCAGAGTTCGAGTTCGGGTTCGTCTTTGGCGTCCATGACGGTCGAAGCGGCTGCCTTGAATTTTTCCACCGGCGTTTCACTCTCGGCTGCCGGGCCGGCGTCATCCCGGGTGATCGCCGGATCGTGTTGATCGAGCCGTTCGCCGCACTTATGGCAAAACAACGAGTCCGGCAACACTTCCGTCTTGCATTGAGGACAGCGCATGAAAAGCACCCTCCAAAAAGGTCCGCTGAGGTTGATCCCACCTGAGCGGGTATTATAAACAGGAAAGTTGGAAGGGGGAAGCAGAAATGGGAAGGATGCAGAAAGAAAGGAGAGCACGCTCCAATCGCAAAGTCGATCTATTTTATCCTTTCCCCCAAAAAAGACTCTTGTTGAACATTTATCCTGCGTACATTCGACTTTTTCGCTCCTTCCCCCATCCACGGACTTGGTTTATAGTGGGGGGTATTCCCATGGGAGTCAAGCAGTGCCATGAAATGTCCATTTTGCCATGAAGATAACGATCGAGTGCTGGATACCCGGCCGAGCGACGATGGAGATGCCATCCGCCGACGGCGGGAATGCTGGGCGTGCAAGCGGCGGTTTACTACTTATGAGCGGATCGAGGTCACGACGGTCAAAATCATCAAAAAAGACAACGTTCGGGAGCCTTTCGACCGCCAGAAGATCAAGCGCGGCTTGGAAAAGGCTTGTTGGAAACGGCCGATCGGCGACGCTCAACTCGAAACGATCATCACTGAGGTGGAAAACGAATTGGAAATGAATTTTGAGGCGGAAGTGCCCAGCCGGCAAGTGGGCGAGTTGGTGATGCGGCATTTGCGCGACCTGGATCCGGTAGCCTACGTGCGATTCGCCAGCGTGTATCGCCAATTCAAGGACGCCCGGGATTTTGTCGATGAGATCAAGCCCATGCTGGCGGAGACGCGAAGAAAGGAAGCGACGTAGGAAAAAGAGTTAGGGGCCGGGGGGCTGTCCCTTTTAGCACTGCCCCAAAAAATCCCTCTTTCCCACCCATTGTGGGATAGTGTAAAATTCATTAAAATGACTTGTTTCGTTTGAAAATGCTCGCTTGATCTGGCTGTGGAGTTTCTGCATTGGAAACCGGAATCGGCGCGAGATGCGCATTGATCGAAGGTTGCCGATCCGCACGCGGAATCAACGAGGGGAATCCTTGGTAAAATCGAAACGTGCCTGATACGCCTCCTACTTCCGAAATTCCTCCGGCGATCAAGTTGAAAGATCCGGCCTTGGCGGCTTTTTTGGCGTGGCTGGTGCCGGGACTGGGCCATTGGTATCAGGGCCGTCGCGCCAAAGCGGTGCTGTTCTTCGTGTGTATCATGGGGATTTTCTGCTACGGGCTTTATCTCGGGAGCAGTTCCCAGGTGATTCCCGGCACCAAGATCAAGATCGGTTACGGCCGGGCGGTCTATTTCGCCTGGAACGACGAAGAATGGCGGATGCACTTTTTCTGCCAAATCGGCGTTGGGTTGCCGACGCTTCCGGCGGTGATTCAGGCGTTGCGGGTCAATGGCGGCAAAGAGCCGATCGACAGTTTCATGGCTCCGCCGCGGCTGGATAACCAGCCGAACAACCTTGGGAACGCGGCCCTAGAGAGTCAGCAGCCGACTTTGCATCAACTGCAATACTATTTGAATTATTATTTCGAACTGGCGACGACCTATACGGAGATCGGCGGGCTGCTGAACGTTTTGGCCATCTATGACGCCTTCGCCGGTCCGGTATTCCTGCTGTCCGCAAAAAAAGAAGAGAAAGAGGAAAAAGACGGGAAGAAGAAAGAAGAAGCGAAAAAGAAAGCATAAATTATTTCATGGATCAACTTCCGTTATTCGCCGCGAATTTTTTCCAGCGCCTGTGGCAGGCCAATCTCTGGTATGCCGTGCCGTTGATCATTGCGGTGAGCCTGGTGTATGCCGCCACGCGCCATGAAGAGATGCGCGACATTCTCCCGCACGCGTTGCGGTTCGGCCTGTGGGTTGTCGTGGGGATGGCCGTCTTGTTCGCGATCTTGTGGTTCTTGTCCTGGCGGTTGTGAGGTCGATCTCGGAGTTTTGTTCCTGTTTTGCAGAAAGCCGATTGTGCCCACCAACGCTGCTTCCGGCAATCTTTCGCAAATCTCCCCCACGGAGGAATACGAGCGCCGACGGAGGGACCGGAGCGAAGAAATTCGCAAGCATCAGCGTCGGGAAAATCTCGCCGGGCAGGCTCGGGTGGCGTCGTTCCTGGCGATTTTCGCCGTGGCCTTTGCGCTGCGGAATGAAGGCGCCTATTTCTACTTCGGCATCCTGCTTGCACTGGCTGCATTTGTGGGCGCGATTGCCTGGCATCGCCGTGTCGTCCGCGCCCTCGAACGGGCGAGGGCCGTCGCGCGTTATTATGCCGCGGCGATCGCTCGACTGAACGACCGTTGGCCGGGAACGGGGCCCGACGGCGAAGGCTACCGCCGCAGCGAACATCTTTATGCGGGAGACATCGACCTGTTCGGACGCGGCTCGTTCTTTCAGTTGCTTTGCGCGGCGCGGACGCAAACGGGCCAGGACGCGCTCGCCGCCTGGCTGCTCGAGCCCGCCGACGCCCGGACGATCCACTTGCGGCAGTCGGCGATCGAAGAGCTGCGCGGGAAAGTCGATCTGCGCGAAGAGCTGGCCGTGATCGACGCACTGTCGAATGCGAATTTTCATCCCGCGGCGCTGCTGCAGTGGGCGGCCGCTCCGCCCGCGCTCACCGATCGCGTGCGGCCGGCCATTGCCGCGGCGCTGGCTTTGGCATCGACCGCCGCGCTGGCGGGATGGTTGTTTTTCAATTCCGGGGCGATCTGGTTTTTGGGAATTGCGTTGCTGCAAAGCCTCTTTCTCTTTGCCTTGCGGCGGCAAATCCGAAAAACGACGCGGAACATCGACTCCGCGCTCGGCAATTTGAAGCTGCTTGCCGGCGTGCTGCGGATTCTCGAATCGCGGCAATTCGAGTGCATGCTGCTGCGAGAGATCCTCGACCGATTGCAGACGGGCGTGCAGGCGCCTTCGCGGCGGATCGCGCAGCTCGCCCGGCTGGCGGAATATTGGGAGACCATGCGGTTGAACATGTTCGTGATGCCTTTCGCATTTATCTGGATGCTGTTCGTGCATCTGGCTTACGCCATCGAACGCTGGCGGATCGCAAACGGCCGTCTTGTCGCCCGGTGGCTGCAAGCGGTGGGCGAGTTCGAGGCCTTGAGTTCGCTGGCGGCGTATGCGTTCGAGCATCCCGGGTTTCCCTTTCCCGAGATATCGGAAGACGGCCCCGCGATCGACGCCAAGGAGATCGGCCATCCGCTGATTCCCGCCCACCGCAGGGTCACGAATGATATTGCTCTCGACGCCGAGCGGCAGCTCTTGCTGGTGAGCGGCTCGAACATGTCGGGCAAGAGCACGTTGCTGCGAACGGTGGGACTGAATGCGGCGATTGCCCTGGCCGGCGGTCCCGTGTGCGCCGGCCGTTTGCGGATTTCTCCGCTGGCGATTGCATCGTCGATGCGCAACGTGGATTCGCTCCAGGAGGGCGTATCGGCATTTTACGCCGAGATCAAGCGGCTCCGCACGATATGCGATCTGACGGGCGGTGCGCTGCCGGTTCTCTTTTTGCTCGATGAAATTCTGCACGGCACCAATTCGCACGACCGCCGCGTGGGCGCGGAAGTGGTCATCGAGAGTTTGTTGAAGAAGCAGGCGATCGGACTCATCACGACGCACGACCTTGCCTTGGCCGAGATCGCCGAGCGGCTGGGGACGCAGGCGGCGAACGTGCATTTCGAGGATCAACTCATCGACGGACGGCTGCATTTCGACTACCGCCTGCGGCCCGGCGTCGTTCCCAAGGGAAACGGCCTGGTGCTGATGCGATTGCTGGGATTTGAAGTATAAAGATTCTTAATCTTTTGGCAATGGACTGATGGAGAGCAGCACGCTTTCCGATTCGGTGCCCGGCAGGGGATAGCTTTTTAATTTGCGGAGCGCGAGGTTTTTCATCAGGCCGAAATGCCGGGCTTCGCCGCGTTCTTCGATCCAGGCGGGGCCTTTGAGGACCAGGAGGCGGTCGAAGGCGTTCCAAGTAGTTTTGAACCATTCGAGCAGTTTTTTCAGCGGGGCGACGGCGCGCACGGTGAGCGTGTCGAAGTGAGCGTTTTTCAAGGCGTCTTGCGCGGGGCCGTGGAAGACCGGCGTTTTCAGTTCCAGCCGCGCGACGATGTCGTCGAGGACTTTGGCCTTTTTGCCGACCGAATCGGAGAGCGTGATCGAGAGGTCGGGCCGCACGATGGCGAGAATGACGCCCGGCACGCCGCCACCGCTGCCGACGTCGAGCACTTTTTCGCCGGGCTTGAGAAATTCGGCGAAAGCGAGGCTATCCAGGACGTCCCGGCCGACGAATTTTTCATAATCGGTGTGCCGAGTGAGATTGATTTTTTCGTTCCACTCCCAGAGCAGCGAGCAATATCGCGCGAGCGAGGCGATTTGCTGGTTGGGCAGTTCGATATTATGCTGGGCCAGCACGGCGGCGAGGAGATCGTCGGGGGGATTCAAGGTAGGGTTCAGGGGACAGGGGACAGAAGTGAGGTGTGAAGTTTTCTTTAAGCGTAAACGATGTGGCGATGAAACTACCAATATGTTATCATAACTATGTGGGATTGAAAATTGGGACTTTTCTAACTCGTTCGTAATCCCTGTCCCCTGCCCCCTGCCCCCTGCCCCTTGTTCCCTCAATTCATGCTTTTAGACCGCGAAGAGTACATCGAACAGGCTTATTTTTTCCAGACGCTCCGGGAGCGGATGCAGCAGAGCATGTCCACGCAGGATTTGCTGATGGCCGCGCGGCAGGAGATTCTGGCCACGACGCAGCTACCTTACGCCATCGACTTCATGGCCAGCGAGCTGCGGCTGACCGGCGGATTTGCCACAGCCATGGCGCGGCTGCCGCATTACTTTACGGCATTTCAAACCTACCTCGTTTCCGAGGCCGAGAAGGCCGAAGGGCGATTCGATTTCCGCACGGCGTTGGAGATTTTGCAGAAGGAAGCCGAGTATCGCGCAAAGGATCCCTCGGTGCAGGGCATCTTCCTCTTTCAGTTCGAGACGCTGTGCCGCAACCGCTTGGGCTACGACCGCGGCCTGGACGCCATTGCCGGGGACGGCATTTATGACGACGGCTGGCGGAATTGGATCTCGATCGTTCGCCGGCAGGTCGGACTGGTCGATTTCTGCGATATGCTCTACGTTCGCAGCGAGCTTTATCGCAAGACGCGGGGCAACGACGAAAAGCCGGTGCTCTTCGGCGAGAAGGAAGGCCGGATTGCGCTGGCGAACCGGCAGAAAGACCCGCTTTATCTTTTCGCCGCGATGCAACGGCACCTCGGCTATCCGGCGGTGCCGCGTCCGAGCGAAGAGGATACCAAACGTTACCTTCTTCCGCAACTGCAGGCCAAGGTGGACCGCTTGGAGATGCGGATCAAGCTGCTCGAGGAAGATCTTCACGGCGGCATCAACCTGAACCGCTTCCTCGTGCCGCAAGGGGAGCCGAAGAAGGCGGAGTGAAGAAGTTCAATCCACGCGGACCATTTTCGGCGCAGGATTTTGGTGCCGATGACGCGGCCGTGCTGGGCCGAGAGCTTGCGGAAGTCCTCGCGGAGGAAGGCGTAGAGCCGTTCCGGCGGACCGAGGGCCAGCCATTCATCGACGAGCATTTTCACGTGGGCGTCGTATTTTTTCAAGGAAGCGCCATGGGCGTATTTTCGCTCGCCCAGGCGGCGCAAGTCGCCGTCGCACCTGGGGCTGACGTGCCAAAGTTCGTGGATCACGGTTTCCAGTTTTTCGCGGAAGGCCAGATCGAGAAAGCGCGGCAGATAGAAGTTCAAGAGGTACAGCATCGCCCGGCCGTCGGGATCGATCACTTTTTGGATCGCCCACTTGCGTCCGCGGCGGACGGTGTGGGAGGCGCCGCCGGCGAACCGCAGCGGAGTGAGCGAGGCGAAGATGCCGGTCTTCGCGGCGGATCGGGTTTGTGAAAAACTGATCGCCACGCGCGCCATGTCGATATGTTGGAGCGACTCGGCGCGAGTCACCATGTCCTCGCACAAGCGTCGGATGTGGAAGGTAAAATCAAAGCCGCCGTTCATGGGATGCCACCGCAGGATTCAAGTTTTCGATTGACTTTGGATTCAAGTTTTCGATTGACTTTGGGTACCTCTATTTTACCTTGAAAAACGCCAGAAAACGAGCCGCGAAATTTCCGGCCGATTGCAAGTGATAATCCGGATACACAGGACACTTCACCATTCGATATAATACCATATATGTAGTAATATAGTATTATATAATGTAACATTATATATGTAGTATATTAGTATTAGTCGCAGCAGCGCGCGTTGCGCTACCGATTGGGACTCGCCATCGTCCATCGGAAAAAAAGAAAGGGTTGAGGAAGGTTTGGATTATCCCTCCGCAACCCGATCGATGCGCAAAGCACCGTCAAGAGATTACTTTCGCAGTCGAAGGAAAAGGGAAGCCCCAAACGTCACATAACAACTTGGAACACAACGAACCAAGCTTCGACAACAAAGTCTTTACCAAACACCTTGTTGTCTGGCAACGGAATGTGCGCAGCTACCTCCTTCCTTTAGGGACGGATAGACTATCGAATTGAGGGAGGTGGATGAGTCTAAGGAGCAGAATCGGGACGCCGAACGGCATCTCCCAATAATGGAAATGAGCCTATCTCAAATCCAGAAGGCGGCAATTTACCATAGGAAAAATCAGTTGCCAAGCGGTCTCGGAGCGTTGTTTCCAGTTTTTTTAAAAATATTACTGCATATAGTACATGTTATTATGAAAAAGTCATCCTTGGAAAGAAGATATGATAAAATGATTTCAAAGCGTATTTCGTGAAGCAGGTGGATGGACCAGAAAATCCCTCCATTATGCTCGAACCAGAGCATTATCGTGTGAACAAAATGATTCCCCACTCCCTAACCCATCTTCTCAACTCTATCCCGTGTCAAAATCTTCCGCCAAAGGCACTTACGCCTTAATCAGCCTTGGTTGTCCGAAAAACCTTGTCGATACGGAGCGTATGGCGGGGCTGCTTCAACGCGACGGTTATCGGTTGGTTTCCGAACCGGCGGGTGCGGATTTCGTGGTGATCAACACGTGCGGATTCATCGACGACGCGCGGACGGAATCGCACAAAATCATCGAAGAGATGCTCGATTTGAAAACCAAAGGGGACTTGCGGGGGGTGATTGTGACGGGCTGCCTTGCCGAACGGGACAAAGACCGGCTGTTGCAGAAATATCCGCAAATCGACCAATTGGTGGGAGTATTTGGCCGGGAAGATATCGTGGAGGCAGCCGAGCGGACAAGGGGAGGAATTTTGGAGCAGCGGACGATCTTCAGGCCCGCTCCCAGCAGGCCGCCCGAGGATACGCATCGTTTGCGAATTACGGCGAAGCATCTGGCTTTTCTGAAAATCGCCGAGGGGTGTAATCGGCAGTGCAGTTTTTGCTCGATCCCGCAAATGCGCGGGGGGTATGCAAGCAAACCGATGGATCAAATCGTAGCCGAAGCGGAAGAACTCGCGGCCGATGGGGTGAAAGAACTGGTGTTGGTCGCGCAAGACACTACTTTCTATGGCATCGACTTGTGTGGCAAGCCGCAATTGGCCACGCTTTTACGTCGATTGGATCAAGTGGAGGGGTTGGCGTGGATTCGCTTGATGTATTTGTATCCCATGCATATCGGCGACGAACTGATCGAAACGATCGCCGGCGCGAAGAAGATTCTGCCCTATTTGGATCTTCCGCTTCAACATATCAACGATGAGGTGCTCCAACGCATGCGGCGCCGCGTCAATCGAGCCGAAACGATGGATATACTCACCCGTCTGCGGAAGGGGATTCCTGGATTGGTTTTGCGAACGACCTTTATTACAGGTTTTCCCGGCGAGAGCGAGAAACAATTTGCCGAATTGGTTGATTTTGTGAAAAAGGAGAAATTCGAGCGGTTGGGGGCGTTTTCTTTCTGTGAAGAAGAAAATACCCCTGCTATAGAGTTAGATGGTGTGCTTCCCAAAGAAATCAGAAACTGTCGCCGCGATCAACTTTTGGCGATTCAGCAACCGATCGCATTCAAGTGGAACAAATCGCAATTAGGCCGGCGACATGAAGTTATCATCGACAGTCATATACCCGGCCAGAGCAATGCCTATATCGGGCGAACCTACGCTGATGCTCCCGAGATAGACGGGATAGTTTACGTAACTGGGGAAAAGTTGAAACCCGGCCAGATTGTGACATGTGAAATCGTGACCACGAAAAATTACGATCTTATTGGTGTGTCATGTGCCGATTGAGAGGTGAGGAGTTTGCGAAACGAGCCGTCTGTCTCGTGGAAATTATGGATCGCGGAAGCAATCAGGGGGGAACAGGGTAAATTTCTTTCCATTTTTCCCGCCCCCTGTATGTGCTCTTTGGTTTCCTGTATCTTGTCATGTAAAATCGGAAACGGGGACATTTCGATTCGCCGATCTCAAAAATCAATGGATTCCGCTCCATGACTACCGCGACGAAACAAGCGAAGCATTTAGGCGTTCGGCTTTTCAACTTGCCGAATCAGCTCACGACGCTGCGCCTGATTTTATCGGTCATTCTCTTTGGTTTTTTGGTTTGGGGATTTTACTGGACGAGTTTCGTGCTGTTCGTGATTGCGGCGGGCACCGATTGGCTCGACGGTTATTACGCCCGGAAGTATGGCATGGTCACGACGTTGGGGCGGATCCTCGATCCGTTTGCCGACAAGGTGGTGATTTGCGGCACATTCATGTTTCTTGCGGCTGATCCGGGGATGATCGAGGTCGAGTACGGGCTGCGGACTTGGATGGTGGTGGTGGTGGTGGCACGGGAGTTGCTAGTCACGACGCTGCGGAGTTTTATCGAAGAGCGGGGGGGCGATTTTTCGGCGAAGTGGTCGGGAAAGATCAAGATGGCGCTGCAATGCGTCGCCGCGGGCGCGTGCATCTTTTACCTGACTTACGAGGGAAATCCCCATCACGCTCCCACGTGGGTCTGGCTGACTTTGGTCGGTTTCGTTTGGGCGGCGGTCATCTCCACCATTTATTCCGGCGCGATTTATGTTGTCGCGGCGATCAAACAATTGCAGGAATAGATTAGTCCCCATTGCACACATCTTCCATGCAGCTTCTCGCACAGCAACCGATCCCGAACATTTTTTTCGGGATCATCGCGTTCGTTTTGCTGGGTTTTCTGGCTTCCTGGTTTTTTCTTGCGGAGCGAATGCGGGCCGGCAAGCCGGTTCTGCCCCGCTATGAACCACGCCGTCCCGTGCCTTGGACCGGTTTGGACTTGTTGATGGTGGTGATCTTTTTTTTGTGCTTTAGTTTCATCATTCAAGGCTCGGTGCTCCTCGTGGGGGAAATTGGCGGGAAACCCAAAGCGGAGAAACAACAACGGGCCGCGCACATGGCAGCGCCGATCAAGCAGGAAAGAAAAGAGACCACGGCGCATCCGCTCGCGCAGCTCTTGAAGGATAAAGATCCGAAGATCCTGTTGTTGTGTTTTTTGTTCGGCGTGGTGATCGCGCCGATTTTCGAGGAATTTATTTTCCGTTTGTTGTTTACGGGCTGGCTTATGTCGGTGGAGCGGCGTTTCCGGAAAAGGTGGCCCGCCTATTTCAGATCGCGGGGCGTCTTGCCGATTCTCATTCCCGCGGCGGTTTTCGCGGCGTTGCATTTTCGCGTTGAATCGCGGGAAATTCCGGAAACGAATCTTGTACTTTCGATGAGCATTCAAGCCGCCGTGAGCCTCCTGACTTTGATCTGCGCGATTATTTGGATCACCGAACGGCATGGGATTGCCGCGCGGGATTTGGGTTGGGACAAGCGAAAATGGCGGGAAGATATGGCGGCGGGGGCAGTCGCCTTTTTCGCCACCGCGCTGCCGATTTACGTGCTGCAAATCGTCTTGGGCTGGGTTTTGCCGGAAGAATTTGCGCCGATCCCATCGCGCTATTTTTCTTTGCCGTCATTTTGGCGCGCTCTATGTTCGAACCAGCCGCCTTCTCCCCTCGATCGTGATGCACATGCTGCTGAATGCCGTCAGCTTGGGATTGGCATGGGCGATGATGTGATTTCGTCATCAAATTATCCGTGGAGGAACTAACCATGACGCTCGGTTTTGGAATCATCGGCTGCGGGATGATCGCGAATTTTCACGCGCGGGCGATCGGCGACGTGCGGGGCGCGAAACTGATCGGCGGATACGACGCCGTGCCCGCGATGGCGGAAAAACTGGCGGCCGCGCATCGCTGCAAAGCGTATGCCACCTTGGCGGAGATGCTTGCCGATCACGCCGTCGATGCCGTCACGATCGGCACTCCGAGCGGGGCACACCTGGACCCGGCCGTGGCGGCGGCGCGGGCGGGAAAGCACGTGATCGTGGAAAAACCGCTTGAAATCACGCTTCAGCCGCTGCGACAAGATCATCGCGGAATGCGAGAAGGCCGGCGTCACGCTGGCGACGATTTTCCCTTCGCGGTTCCACGAATCGAGCCGGGAGTTGAAGAAAGCGGTCGAGCAGAAGCGGTTTGGAAAACTTACGCTCGGCGATGCCATCGTGAAGTGGTATCGCACGCAGGCGTATTACGACAGCGGGGCCTGGCGCGGCACGTGGGAGCTTGACGGCGGCGGGGCGCTGATGAACCAAGCCATTCACAGCGTCGATTTGCTCACATGGCTGATGGGGCCGGTGGCGGAGGTCCGCGCGCTGACGGGCTTGCTCGCGCACGAGCGGATTGCGGTGGAAGACGCGGCCGTGGCGGCGGTGCGGTTCGAAAACGGCGCACTGGGAATGATCGAGGCCAGCACGGCCGCCTATCCCGGGTATTTGAAGCGGATCGAAATTCACGGCGATGCCGGCTCGGCGGTTATGGAAGAGGAAAATTTGGTGAAATGGGACTTCGCAAAAAATACCAAAGCCGATGAGCGGATGCTGCGAAAGATGGGCGAGAAGAAAAACAGCGGCGGAGGGGCAGCCGATCCGGCGGCGATCGGCCATCACGGACACGCCCGGCAATTCCAGGATTTCGTCAATGCCATCCGCAAAGGCGCGAAGCCGTCGATCGACGGACCCGAAGGGCGCCGTGCGGTGGAGATTATATTGGCGATTTATAAATCGGCGGAGACGGGAAAAGCGGTTCGGCTCCCTCTGTCGGGTGATCCGATGCTGAAAATCCGCAAGATTTCGTGCGATTGATCTCCATAAGGTTCGTTGTCCTGTCGACCTTCGCTGCCGCTAAATAAAAATGGGAGAAATCGGTCTTTTCCCAATCGGCAATTCCTGGGAAAATAGCCGTTTGGCCCGTCCGCAGGTTAGGGTGTGAAGCGTTTTCCCATAACCGTTCACGGGCCGGTTGGTCGAGTTGCAGGCACACTCCGAGTGCCATCCGTTGAAAGCAATGAATTGCCGCAAAACGGCACACGGAGTGTGCCTACAACTTTATTGGGCCGTGAACGGTTGCGTTTTCCCGTGCGCCGCACGCAGCCTTCCAAGGAGGGAATCCTGCATGAATCGCAAGCAGACTCTGGATTATCTCGTTTATCTGGCGATCCGTTTGTTGATCGCCTTTGCGCAGGCGTTGCGGATCGAAACGGGCCAACTCGTCGCCCGCGCATTGGCTTGGCTTTTTGCGACGTGCTCAAAATCCGCCAGGCGGTGGCGGAAGAGAATCTCGCGCATGCATTTCCCGGTATTACAGCGGAAGGCCGGCGGCGGCTTGCCCGGCGAATGTGGGAGCATTTATTCCTCCTGGTTTTGGAAGTCGCGCACACGCCGCGCAAAATCCATGAGACCAACTGGCGGGAGTATGTGAAGCTGACCAACGAAGAGATGCTCGTGGGGCTGCTGTTCCAGGAGCGGCCGCTGTTGATCACCACGGCCCATTTCGGCAATTTCGAGGTAGGGGGCTATGTGTTGGGGATCCTTGGTTTCCCGACATTCACGGTGGCGCGCACGCTGGACAATCCGTATTTGGATCGTTTCGTCAATCGATTCCGCAGCCGCACGGGGCAGTTCATCATTCCGAAAAACGGCGGCTACGACCAGATCGAAACGGTTCTCTCGAACAACGGCACGATGACCTTTCTGGCCGACCAATATGCCGGAGCGAAAGGCTGTTGGATCCGGTTTTTCAACCGGCCGGCCTCGGCGCACAAGGCGATCGCCTTGTTGGGTTTGGAGCATAACGCCGTGATTGCCGTAAGCGCATCGACGCGAACCGCGCGGCCGATGCAATTCCATCTGCACAACTACGCCATGTTCGATCCCCTGGAGCAAGGCAACGCCTCCGCCTCGGTCAAGGATATCACCCAGTGGTACAGTTCGCGCCTGGAAGAAATGATCGCGAACAGTCCCGAGCAATACTGGTGGATTCATCGGCGTTGGAAAGACACGCGGGAACCGCGGCAAAAGAGGAATCAAGCCGCGTAACGGGGCGATGCCGCACCGCGGGGCATCCATCATCGATGGTCTGAATAAGACGCTTGCCCAAGCATGCCGCGGGCAGGCCGCCGATTGCCGCACGCCTTGCGTCGAAATTATTTCTCGAACACTTCCGCCACCGGCACGATGGTTACGTTCTCGGCTTTGATCGAGAGCGGATATTTGACGATTTCTTCGTCTTCTTTAAGCAGCGCCGGGGGCTTGGGCGTGGGATAGGTGTAAGGGCTTGGGGTGTTTTTCACCAAAGCGTCTTTCAGAGCTTGGGCGTCTTTGGTAACCATCACGATTTGCATGTTTTCGCACTGCCAATACTTTTTGATCGCCGCGTTGACGTCAGCCAGCGTGAGCTCGTTGAGCATCTTCGCGTAGAGCGCGAGATGGCTGCCGTCGATGCCATAGAAGCGGTCGTCGAGCGCGTAGGCCAGACGGTCCATCGTGGTGGGGGCGTAGTGCTGGATGTATTTTTGCAAAAACTTTCGCGTCGCGAGGAATTGCTGCTCCGTCAAGCCGTGATCGACCACGTGCCGGAACTCGCGGAGCGCCGCGCAGAGCGGCAAAGTGCTTGGCCGCATGCGGCACGGGCCGGATCCACATCTCGAAAATCTGCCAGTGGCGGCCCACGTTCGTCGGCGGCATTTGCAACTCGCCGGCATTGGGAAAATGTTCGATGTACGTGTAATCGCCGTAGTTCAAGCCCCGCTCTTCGCGGAGCACTTGATATAAATGGCTGCTCGAGTTGCGATGCTCGCCGAGCCAGGAGTTCGCTATCGCCAAGGCGTACCAATCTTTCCGGCCGCGATGCACATTGATGGGAAATCCCAGGCTGATGGCCGTCGATTCGCAATCCTTTTCGATGATTTTGACGCGGATACCCTTGATCGGCTTGGGAATGGGGTTGCCGACAACCCATATCCAGTCGGAGCCACTTGGGAGGACGCCCAATCGCGTGCGGAGTTGCTCGATCAGATCGGGCGAATAGCCCCCCCCGACGCCGATCACGAGAGCATCTCGCACGAAATGTTTTCGATAAAATCCCCGCACGTCGTCCAGCGTGATACTCTTCACGCCGGCAATGGTTCCTTCGGGCAGATGGCCGTAAGGCGTGCCGGCGAAAATCGTGTTGTAAAGCTCGGCCTTGGCAAGCTCTTCGTCGCTCGAATAACGAAGGGTGTTTTCCAACATGTTGAGCGTGCCGCTTTTGATGCGATCGAGGTCTGCTTGCTTGAAAGCGGGTTCGAGGACGGCTTGCGTAAGCAAAGGGACATAATCTTTGAGATTGTCCTTGTGGATGCGGCCGGAAATGACCGTCATTTCGACACTGACCGAAGAGCCGTATCCACCGGCCATGGGCGAGAGCTTGTCGAGAATTTCTTCGTAACCATGCTGTTTGGTGGACGCTTCGGTAAGCATCGCGGCCGTGATGGCGGCCAGCCCTTCTTTGCCGCGCGGATCGTTCTGCGAGCCAACCTTGAACCACAACCGGAAGCAAACGGTCGGGTCTTTCGGGGCGGGCACGGCGATCACTTGCGAAGCGGGGATCATCTTCTCGGGCTCCGCGGATTGCGCGACGCCGGCCGTGAAAACCAGGAGGAGGATTGCAAATCGGCAATTGCAAATTGCAAATTGCAAGTTGAACAAGCGGCAAATCCCAAGGAGTATCCAAGTTGATGCTGCGATAATATATTTTCCGGCCATTTTGTGTAAACCTGTTTTCGATCCAATCCGTGATTGTTTCATTGCCAAGCCGCAAGCGGCTCGTTCATTTTGCATTTTGCGATTTGCAATTGCCAATTTGCAATTCACTTCTCACCTTTCAGCACCATCACCGTGCGGCGATTGGGTTGATAAAACTTCTCCGCCGCGCGGCGGACATCGCCGGGCGTGATGCTTTCGATGGTGTCGTAGAGGCGGTCGAGGGCTTCGATGCCGCCGGTAATCGCAATGATTCGGGCCAACGCGCCCGCCACCTTCTCGGACGAATCGAGGCCCATCAGGAATCCGTATTTCATCCGCTTCTTCATGTCTGCAAGTTTTTTTGCATCGACCGGAGTTGTTTGGAATTTCTGGACGGTTTTGTAGATCTCGTCGCGGACGGCGGCGATGTCCTTTTCGTTTTTGACCATCGTCATCAGCGTGAAGAGCGGCATGTCGCGGTTCATCGGCACGTCGGCCATCAGCATTTCGACCGTTTGATCGCGGAGCACGAGCTTCTTGTGCAAATCGCTCGTTTCGCCGAAGGCCAATTCGTTGAAAAGCATGGCAGCCACATAGTCTTTGTCGCCGGGATCAAACGCGGCGCCTTTGTAGGCGATGCAGAGGATCGGCAGCGTGCGGCCGGGGTAGCGGATTTCGCCCGAGCGCTCGGATTGCTGCGGCGGTTCGGGCGTGATTATTGGCGGCTGATAGCCTTTTTGCCAATCGCCGTAATATTTTTTCGCCAGCGCGAAGGCCGTTTTCGGCTCGACGTCGCCGGTGATGAGGATCACCACATTGTCGGGCCGGTAGAAACGCTTGAAGAACGACATGCTATAATCGTAGCCCTGGGGCATGGCCTTGATGTCGGCCTCGAAGCCCATCGTCGTGTGCTTGTACGTGTGCTTGTCGAATGCCTTGTCGAGCAACTTTTCTTCCAGCACCATGAAGGGGCTGGTGACGTCCTTGCGATATTCGCCATAGACCGCGCCCGCCTCGGTTTGGAAGGCCGGTTTGTCGTAACTCAGGTTTTGGAAGCGGTCGCTTTCGATTTTCATCACCGTTTCCAAGTCCGCTTTGGAAAAAGTGAGATGGTAGGCGGTGAAATCGTCGGTGGTGAAGGCGTTCGAGTCGGCGCCGAGGCCGATCACCGTGCGGTCGTATTCCGGGCCGGGCAGATTTTTCGTGCCGCGAAACATCATGTGCTCGAAGAAGTGGGCGTAGCCCGAGCGGCCGGGTTCGACCTCGTCGCGGCTGCCCGTCCGCACGATGCTGAAATACGTCACCAACCCCGGCGTATCCAAGGGAACGACGATGATTTTCAAACCGTTCGGCAGCGTCTGTTGCTCGTAAGGAAAGGGAAACGTTCCCGCCGAGGCGGAGCCGGGGACCGGAAAAAGTGAAACGAGACCAAGCAAACTCAGCCCCGCCAAAAACATCTTGATCGAATCCATGGGAATTCCTCTCGCGACAACTCGCTGGTTGGTAAATCCGCCGTTGACTATCCTTTCTAAGATAACCGATGTGCGATGGTTCAGCCAGTCGAGCGGAATTTGCGAAAATGCGGCAATTACCGCCTATTGCGAGGGGGTGGAAACCTTGCCTGCCGAGGATAAAATTTCTCTCGGATCGCCAAACTTTATTTCATGCAAAGGAGAACCGCGATGACGCAATACGAACTTATTGAAACCGACGAGGGTGTGGCCGTGGCGGAAATCGCAACGGGTGTCACGCCGGAAGAAGCAGCAAGCCGGCGGGGGGGGCTATTGATCGATCCCGGCCCGTACGACA
Organism: Pirellulales bacterium; assembly: GCA_963713065.1. Taxonomy (GTDB): domain Bacteria; phylum Planctomycetota; class Planctomycetia; order Pirellulales; family Thermoguttaceae; genus JADLEL01. The sequence continues at coordinate 86,397 of CAVQKP010000009.1, forward strand.
CTTATGAAGACGCCTACGAAGCAATGATCGCTCTGAAGCTCGAGGAAGAGGAGGAGTTGGATTAAACACAAACGAGAAGCTCATCTTCCCAATATATTTTGCGTCGATCCGTCGAAGGCGGTTGGCATGGCGACTGCCGGGGCGATCGGCGCCGGTTTCCGTGCGGTTTTGGCAACGGGCAGTTTCAGCGTGAAGGCGGTGCCTTTGCCGACGGAACTTTCGACGCGAATCCGGCCGTGATGCGATTCGATGATCTCGCGGCACATCGAAAGTCCCAAGCCGGTGCCGCCTTTGCCGCTGGCGTCGGGGCCTTTTTTCGTGGTGAAGAACGAATCGAAGATCTTCGGCAAGACGTCCGGGGGAATGCCGCTGCCGTTGTCGCGGACCACCAGATCGACCATGTCGTTCTCGACGTCGTGAAGAAGTTTAATTGCAATCCGTCCGCCGGAGGGCATCGCCTGCCGCGCGTTGATCAGCAGGTTCAAGAACACTTGTTGAATCTGGTTGCCGTTGACGTTTGCCTGCGGGATGGGCTGGAAATACTTTTCCACCGTCACGCGATATTTATTCATCTCACGTTCCAGCAGCAAGAGCGTGTCCTCGACCATTTGCGTGAGGTTGGTCGGTTCGATACTCGACGAGCGATTGCGGGCCATTCCCAGAATGGTGTTCGTGATCCGTGCGGCGCGGTTGGCGGCGGTGAGGATTTTATCGAGGCACTTGTCGCGCGTGGCGGCGTCCTTGTGCCGCTGCCCCATCTTCGCATAGTTGATCACCGTCGTCAGCACATTGTTGAATTCGTGCGTCGTGGTGCTCGCCAACTCGCCCACGGCCGTCAACCGCTGGGCTTGGTTGAGACGCTCTTTGAGGATTTCAACTTGCTGCTGAAGTTGGGTGCAATCGTTGCTGTCGGTCATTTTGAAATGCTATCGAAGCTGGGTTCTTTTTTTAACTCGTAGGACAGATTTTTAATCTGTCGCTCGAAGGATTTCAATTTGATACTAAGGCCAGTTACTTTTTAACTCGTAGGACAGATTTTAAATCTGTCGAAAAATCAGGCAGTTTTTTTCAAATGACAGATTAAAAAACTGTCCTACGCCCGAAAAATCGCTTTTCCAACTCCCCAGGCTCTCGCAAGTTCACTCAAAACGCCATCTTTACCCTTTTGCCGAGTTCAAGCCTTCTTGCTATCTTGCGAAGCCTTTGCGTCTTAACTCACTACGGGAAAAGAACTTACGTCAATGAACCTCCTATCGTCGAATTCCTATCGGTAACTCAAGTCCAAGCAGTTATAATTCCCACACGAAAAAGGAGGACAGATTTTTAATCTGTCCTACGGAGAATGGAGAAGCAAGGATGCACACGGTAGAAATTCTAGGGCATTGTCTCGATTTGGCGCGGCGGTTGGGTTATGACATCCGCGAGGAATGGCTGGGCGGCAACGGCGGCGGCAGTTGCATTTTGCGGGGCCGGAAAATTATCTTTCTCGATCTCGCCCTGGGTCCGGCCGAGCAGCTCGATCAAGTCCTCGACACCCTTTGCCACGACGCGGAAGCCCCCCAACTTCCCATGCCGCAAGCGGTGCGCGATTTGCTCACGGTGCGGAAGAGCGCATAAATAGAGACTTTGGCGTCGTCTAACCACGCTAAAGTGTCAAATGAAGGAGAAAGTTGGGCAATGCACGGAATAAATCGAGGTTTACTATGATTTCCACGGAGCATGAATATTGGAAAGCCCATGAAGAGGTTAGCCTCTTGATGCAATGGCTGGCTAGTCTTGAATCGAACGAGAGAACCAACTTCAAAGGGCTTACTGTCGGAAGTGTACGTAAATTGGTTTCCCGAATTCAAATGGAAATCGCCGAATATGAGATTGGCAACTCAACCGCGCCAGCAGTCTAGAAAAGTCTGAGTTAAAAAATGCTGTCTCGCATATTAATCGTCTTAATTCTCGTGATTCCGGTTCTCGTGTTGCTTCCACTCTTCATCTCGGGCTGTCTTTGGGTGCTTGACCGTTTGCTGCAAAGGCGATTTCAATACAGCTTGCGAATGCTCTTGATCGTGGTGACGGCGGTTGCGATGATTTTCTCAGCCTTCACGGCTTGGGACCGTTGGACCAAGGCCCAACTCGAATTTCTCGATGCCGATGCCTCGGACTTCGCCTTTGTGAAAAAACCGCCGGCGATAACGGAAGATACAGATTCTCAAGGATTCGAAGTGGTCTATCGCCCTCGCTATCGGACGATGGGCGAACTTCACGAAATCGGCGAAAAAATGCCCATGCAAGGAGGCGGGGGCAGCAACACGGATTTCATGAAGCAAATTACGGTCTTGAACGCCGGCGTACGCAGTGAGTTGGAAAACGAGCTTGCCGCCATTGTGAAGGCCGACGTGCTGCTGCCCGGCCGGTTCGTCATTCACGGTCTGCTAAAAGATACGGACGGCAATTCGATTCCGGATGCCCAAATCGATTTGAAGTCGCCCAATTCGTTCAATCTCATGTTCAAGACCCTGGAAGATGGAACGTTTTTCATTCCCATCAAGCCGCCCGTTGATTCGAGCTACTCAATGGAGATATATTACGGGGGGAAGAGAATGGAAAGCACGACTTTTTCTCTCGATCCCGCCCGGCGGGAGATGTTCATCGTGGTTCGCGTTCGCTGAGGAATAAACGATTAGCCAGAATATTGTTGCAAATTCATGAAATTTCAATTCGGCATTACCCGATTGCTGATGGCCATGGCGATGGTCGCGGCTAAACGATAATTCCTTCGCCCCTTCGTCCGAAGCACGTCAAGCACATATCATCGCTTTGGGAGCGGTTGCCGACGAATTTCTTGACGTCGTCCAGCAAGTGCCGGCCGAGGGCGTTGACACCGGAGACTTCCGCGGCGAGTTGCCGCAAGAGGCGGTCCTGGCCGTAGAGGTCGCCGGCGGCATTCATCGCTTCCGTGATGCCGTCGGTGTAGAGCGTGAGCGAATCGCCGGGATTTAAAGGATACTCGGCTTGTTCGTAGCAGGTGTCGTGATCGACGCCCAGGGGCAGGTTCGAGATGTCCCCGCCCAGCGGCTCGACGGCGTTTTCGCCGCGCCGCAAAATGGGCGGCATGTGGCCGGCGATCACGAGCGTTACCTTGTCGTCCGACGGATCGAGCACCGCCAGCACCAGCGTCACGAAACGGTCTTCCCAGCCGCTGCCGCAGAAGATGCGGTTCAAGCGTCCGATGGCGGCGGCGGGTGTCGGCTCGCTGATGAGGCAGAAGCGGGCCTCGGCGGAGAGCTTGGCCATGAGCAGGGAAGCGGAGACGCCCTTGCCCGAAACGTCGCCCAAAACGACCGCCAGCCGGCCGCGGGGCAGAGCGACGTAATCGTAATAATCGCCGCCCAGCGCGTTGGCGGGTTCGTAGAACTCGAAGAAATCGTAATGCGGCAGTTGCGGCGATTCGGACGGCAAAAATCCCCGCTGCACTTCGTGGGCGACGGCCAGTTCGCGCCGCATGGCCTGTTCGCGCACGGCCATGTCGTGCAGTTGCGCGTTCTCGACGGCAAACGCCGCCTGGCAGGCCACGCCGGCCAAGACGTCGAGATCTTCCGGATTGAACCACTTGCGTTGATCGTTGGTGTCGATCTGGATGACGCCCAGGGCGTCGCCTTCGCCGGTGATGAGCGGTGCGCACATCAGCGAACGGATTTTGAAATCGACGATGCTTTCGGCCATGTCGAAGCGGGAGTCGGACGATGCGTCGGCCGAGAGAATGGCCTGCTTCGAATCCAACACGGCGTTGACGATCGTGCGGCTGATGCGGAGGACTTCGGTTTCGTCGGAATTCCGGCACTTGACGGCCTTGGGCACCAACCGTCCCGAGCGCTGATCCTTGAGGACGATGAAGCCGCGGTCGGCTTGGAGGAAAATTTTGAAAAGGCTGTCGAGCAGCTTGGGCAAGACGTCGTTCAACTCCAAAGTACGGCTCAGATTTTGGCTGATTTCCAGCAGGGCCTTGAGCTTCGCTTCGGTATTGACCTGCAAGCTGAGACCGGTCGGGCCGGAGGAGAGATCGACCTTCGTCATCACCACCGAACCGCTTGCCGGCCTTTCATCATCGACCAACGCGGCCCGGGCCTCCGCGCCTGCGCCGGGGCAGCGGTCCCGATGTGAGGTTTGCATCGGGCGTGCCGTGGTGAAAAACGAACGATAAATCGCAGACCCCGATCTCATCGCCCTCTTTGAGCAATTTCGGCGCATTGGCCAGCTTTCCGTTAAGATACGTTCCGTTGCGGCTATGCAGATCCTCGAGATAGTAATTCCCCTCGCGCAAGGTGATTCTCACATGCTGCCGGCTGACCGACGCCGATTCCAGGACGATATCGCATTGCGGATGCCGCCCGAGCACGACCGAAGCCGTTTCCAAGGGGAAAAGCGCTCCGGGATTCAATCCTTGCAAAGCACGTAGGACAGCCATCGAACATCCCCGGGAATATTGCAGTAATTACAGAGCCATTACTGATTGTAATGTAGATTTCCAGGCATCGTCCAAATCCCGAAGGAATATCCTTTTGGGAATATAGCCTTGAATTATCGTCATACGATTCTAACCCGATAGGAAAGGCAGCGTCAACTCCCCAAAGTGGCAATATATCAGGTGCAGAGCATGAAAAATGGTTAATTTGGAAGAAATGGAGAATTAGCAATTTTTCACTTTGTTACCCGCCATTTTTCATGATCTTGGCCTGCATCGAATTTTCGCTGGTCAACTTTTGATTGAGCTTGACCCATTTGGGGAGGATGGTTATCTTTCATCCCAATTGGCTGATATTCTCGACATCAACCGCATATCGCGCGTGGGCGCCGGCCCGTCAGATCGAGCCTGGGCATGACGCCCGGAGCACGCCGCGCAACAAGGTGAAGCATGGAAGCTTACATCGCAGGATTCTATTATTTTGCGGCCGCGGCGGCGGTTCTGCAATCGTTTTTATTGGGGATGCAAACGTGGGAGCATCGGCGGTTTGTCCGCAGCAGCATGCGAAGTTTGGAACGCCACCAACCGACCGGTCGGGCGTTGGTCTGTGCCCCTTGCAAGGGGAACGACGTCGATTTGGAGGATAATCTCCGTGCGTTGATGGAGCAGGACTACGATGATTACGAAGTGGCGTTCATCGTCGAAAGCGAATTCGACGCGGCCGTGCCCGTCATTCGCCGCGTGATGGCCGCGCATCCGTGGATGCCGGTGCGGCTGATCATCGCCGGCCGGGCGGTCGATTGCGGCCAGAAGGTGCATAATTTGCGCGCGGCGACCGGCCGGCTTTCGCCGCGGATCGAATACCTGGCGTTCATCGATTCGGACGCCCGGCCGCGACCCGAGTGGCTGCGGATGCTCGTCTCGCGGCTGAAGAGGCCGAAGCTGGGGGCGATGACCGGCTATCGCTGGTTCATCCCCCAAAGCGACTCCTTGGCGAACCGCGTGCTGTACAGTTTGAATTGCGATTTGATGGCGCTCCTGGGCCGCAGCAGCCATCATTTGATCTGGGGCGGTTCCTGGGCGATCCGCCGCGAAGTGTTCGAGTTGGTCGGCCTGCGTTCCGCTTGGAAAAGCACGCTCAGTGACGATCTGATCGCCAGCCGCGTGCTCGGCGAAGCCGGTTTGGAGGTTCGTTTCGAGCCGGCTTGCGTGGTCGCCTCACCGATCGACGGCAATTTTCGCGAGGCGCTGTCGTTCGTCCGGCGGCAGTACCTGCTGGGGAGGTTATATGTCCGCGATTGGTGGATTTTCGCGGTGCTGGGTTTCACGGCCACCAATTTGCTTTGGCTGGGCAATCTGGCCGCGCTGGCTTGGAGCCTGTCGAGCCATGCGATCTCGCCCTGGATTCCCGCCGGCGTGGCCATTGCGCTTTATCTGTCGCGCGTGTATCGAGGGATGGTCCGGCAGAAACTGGCCGACCTGTATTTTCCACACTTGAAAAAATCGCTCGTGCGATCCAAACGTTTCGATATCTGGCTGAATCCGTTGGTCGGTCTGTGCCATTGGGCGGTCGTGCTCTCGACGGTCGCGGGAAGGCATGTGAGTTGGCGCGGCATTGGTTATGGATTATCCTCCCGCGGAAAGATCAAAACCATCTGGCGCGCCGACGAGCCGACTACCTTGCCGATCTCCAGTTTGACGAAGAAACGTGCCGTTTTCCCGCGGAAATATTCAACCGTGGGGAAGTAAGAGGCCACTGACCACCGGCCACTGACCACCATCTTCCACCATGCATATCACCTTTTGGGACACTCGGCGGCACGACGTTTCCAAGGATTTTGCCGGCGGATTCGGCGTGGGGCAGCATCCGGGGACGGGCGGAATCCGCGGCTGGATCATCCGGCGGTTTTTCAAGCGCGACCGGCGGCCGACGGCCTTGATCTTCGCTTATCTGGCCGCAATATTCCAGCAGCTCGGGCATACGGTCGAATATGCCGAAGACCGATTGCCCGAGGACAGCGATCTATACGTCTTTTGCCCTTCGCTCGTTACGCTCGCGTTGGAGCGGCAGGCGATCATCGAGTTGCTCGACGGAAATCCTTCCGCCCGGGTGTTCGTGGTCGGGATATTGGCTACGGTCATGCCGGAGGCGTTTGCCGATTTGAAAGTCACGGCCGTCAAGGGAGAGGCGGAGCAGCTTTTGTGGAAGTTGGATGAAGTTCTCGAGCGTCCGCAGGCGGCCGTGCAGTTGGGCGCGATCGATGATCTCGACCTCTTGCCGACGCCCGACTGGTCGCCGTTCAGGCCGCGCGATTTCCGCATCGGCTACGATTTTTGGCGGTTTCCGACGGCCTACGTTCAAGCCAGCCGGGGCTGCACGTTCAAGTGCAATTATTGCCCTTACACGCTGCTCGACAATTCCACGCGGTATCGCAGTCCCGAGGCGGTGGCCGACGAAATCGCCCTGGGGATGCGGCGGTGGGGCTTCCGTTCGTTCAAGTTTCGCGATCCCTTGTTCGGGCTTGACCGCACCCGGGCATGTCAGCTCATCGATCTCATCGGCCGGTTGCCGCGGAAGATTCAGTTTTCGATCGAGACCCGCATCGAACTGATGCCGCCGGAAATGCTGCGGGTGCTGGAGCGCGTGGGGCTGACGAGCATCACCGTGGGCATCGAGACGCCCGACGAGGCGATGCTGAAGAGCTACCTGCGGTCGAGCGCCGGCGGCGACCGCCAGCGGGAGTTCATCGAGAATTGCCGCCGGCTGGGCATTCGCACCGTAGCGGGCTTCATGATCGGCTTTCCCGCAGACACCGAAGCTTCGATCCGCGCCGTCGCACGCTATGCGCCGGCGCTCGAATCCGACGTATGCGAATTTCAACGTGGTCACGCCTTATCCGGGCACGGCGTTTTATGAAGACGAAAAACGCCGCGGCCGCATCGCCGACTTCGATTTCAGCCGCTATTCCTCCTACGCCCCGGTGATGAAGTATGAACATCTTGCGGCGGCCGACATCGAACGCCTGCACGCGAGAAGCTTCAACCACTTCTTCTTCCGCTGGGATTATCTGCGCGAGAACGCGGCGCTATTGTGGCCGCTGCTGAGGCGTTTCGGCCCGGCCCGCAGGGGATCGCGGAATGGCGAATCGTCGCCGGCCATCGATAGCGCGTGCGGTTCCCCGCACCTCAACGTTCCGCAACCCAAGAGCGGATTGGAAGTCCTCAATCGCAAGGGCTTTCGCACCGACGGCCCGCATGTTCGGCCCAAGGTCATCGGGGAGCGAAGGGATAATTCGTAGGTTATGCCGATGCAGAGTTTCGAAGTGACGCAACGATCTTCACCTGTAGCGATATGCCTTCGAGCGGCAATTGAGAATCGTATCGATCAGATTCCGGGCAAATAGCCGATTCCGAAACGGGCCGACGACTCGTTGCGGAAATCGGAGATCAGCGACATGAGCGACGTCGTGCCGCCGTCGGCGACGATTGTTTGGCCGATGATGAATTCGGCCTCGTTCGAACAGAGGAACGCGGCGATGCGCGCGATTTCGACCGTGCCGCCGGGCCGGCCGATGGGGATCGCGTTCTTGGCCCATTCGCGCCCGCCTCGGCGTCGTAGCCTTCAAGCACCTTGCTGTAGTTTTCCACCGGAATGCAACCGGGGGCGATGGCGTTCACGCGAATCCCCTTGTGGGCAAGTTCAACCGCCAGCGTGCGCGTGTAGGCGATGATCGCGCCCTTCGAGCCGGCGTACACCGAGTGTTCGGGAGCGCCTGTACGCCGTGGATCGAAGTGATATTGCACACCGCGCCGCCGCCGTTTTTCTCCATATTTTCCGCAATCCGTTGCGTGAGAAAGAACTGCGCCCGCACGTTGACGTGATAGAGCCGGTCGAACTGCTCGACCGTGACCTTGCGGAACGGCCGATTGAAGGTGATGCCCGCGTTGTTCACGAGGCAGTCAATCCGCCCCATCCGCCCGAGCGCCTTTTCGGCCAACTCGACAACTTCTTCCACGCTGTCGAAATCGGCCTTGAACACCGCGGCCTGGCGGCCCATCGCCTTGATTTCCGCGACGGCCGATTCCGCGCCTGCGACGGCGTGGGCGTAGTGCAGCACGACGTCGGCCCCCTGCCGGGCGAATTCCAAGGCGATTTCCCGCCCGATGCCCGTGCCGGAACCGGTGACCAAAGCTTTTTTGCCGCCGAGTCTGCCGTTGGTGCTCATGGGAGTTCCTTTGTTTTGAACTATTTTACCCGTTCGCGGCGGGAGCGGAAGACACGTCGCAAAAGAGCAGGAACGGCTTTTCCAGCAATTCGGCGATCCGGTCGAGAAATGCCGCGGCCGGCACGCCGTCCATCACGCGATGATCGGCCGAAAGCGTCAGGATCAGCGTCCGCCGCAGGCAGAGCCGGCCCTCGAAGGCCGCGGGCCGCTCCGCCAGCCGTCCCACGGCCAACATGCTGCTTTGCGGCGGCGAAATGATCGGCGCGAATTCATCGACGCGCCGCTTGCCCAAATTCGTCAGCGAAGTGGCCCCGCCCGCGAATAGGTCGGCCGATGCCTTCCCCGATCGCGCCGCTTCGGCCAGCTCGATCCGCCGCCGTGCGATCTCCGTCAGGCTCAGCCGGTCGGCATGATGCAAGATCGGCACCAGCAATCCGTCGCCCACCTGCATCACCATTCCCACGTCGATGGTCGGCAATTGCGCGATCGCTCCGTTTTGCCAGATCGAATTCGCCTGCGGATGATCGCGAAGCGCCAACGCCATCGCGCGCAAGAGAAAATCGGTCAGACTCGGCCGGACCGCGCAGCATTTTTCGATGATTTCGAGGTTCTGTTCGCGGAGTTGAACGAGCGAAGTAACGTCCACCTCGCTGCGAAGATAGAAGTGCGGAACGGTCGCGAAACTCTCCGTCACCTTGGCGGCAACCGCCCGGCGCATCGTCGAGATCGAGCCGGCCGGCAGCGCACCGCCCGCCGCCCGAGCCGAGGACGCGATCGCGCGCAGCACGTCGGCCTCCAAAATGCGGCCGTTCGGGCCCGTGCCGGTGACGTGCGCGTCGCTCAAACCCCGCGAATTCGAAACGCGCAGCGCACGGGGAGATATGGGAATGCCAGACGGTGTTTTCATGGAGCAATCGTACCTAATTGTTGGCCGAGCGGGACCACCGCGCCGGCATCCGCAAGAATTTCCACCAGCGTGCCGGCGGCGGGCGATTCGACCTGCGTCACCGCCTTGTCGGTTTCGATTTCCAGCAAGGCCTCGCCCTTCGCGACCGTTTCGCCGATATTCTTGAACCACGCGACGATCGTGGCTTCGGTGATGATCAGGTCCATATTGGGCATCACCACGGGAATGCCGCCGGCCGTCGATTTCGCCGCGGGCGCCGCTTTCGGCGCTTCCGCGGAAGCTGGAGCGGGAGAGAACACCGCGTGCGTGGCAGGCGCAGCGTGCGCGACGTCGGCCTTGACCGAGGGCGGGAGCGACGGGCCGCGGCCGTTGCCGCCCGCCATCGGCGTCTCCACGATTTTCGGCAGCGCGCCGATCGCGCGCCGCTGAGCGTGCGGACGCCCGTCGAGGACCGCCCGAGCCGCCGCGACGATTTTGTCGGCATTCGCCGTCACCGCGTCTTCCAAGGTGGGACTGAACGGGTGCGAGACCGGCTCGGTATGCAGCCGGCCGATCGGCGCGTCGAGCTCGTCGAACGCTTCTTCGACGACGATCGCCGAGATCTCCGCCCCTACGCCGCACATCGCGTAATCCTCATCGACCACCAGCAATCGCCCCGTCTTCTTCACGCTCGCGAGAATTGTTTCGACGTCCAGCGGCACGATTGTTCGCAGATCGATCACTTCGACCGAAACTCCGCCCGCCGCCATCTTCTCGGCGGCTTCAACCGAGCGGTGCAGCCAAAGTCCACAGGAGACGATCGTCAGATCGGTCCCCTCGCGGACGACGTTTGCCTTGCCGAACGGCAAGTAATATTCGCCCGAGGGCACCGGTCCCTTCGTCGAAAGCAGCGATTTCTGTTCGAGGAAAATCACCGGATCGCTCGCCCGCAAGGCCGTCTTGAAGAGTCCTTTCGCATCGGCGGGCGTGGCAGGCACGACCACGATCAATCCGGGACAATGCGCCCAGCAGGAATAATACGAACCGCTGTGATGCGGGCCGGCGTTCTTCACGGACCCGACGCCGGCCCGGACGACCATCGGCACCGAGACCTGGCCGTTGCTCATGTAGCGGAGCTTCGAGGCTTGCAACACGATCTGCCCGCCGGCCTCCCAGAGGAAATCGGCCAACATCAGATCGGCCACGGCCCGGCAGCCGCTGGCCGACGCGCCGATCGAGGCCCCCGTGAAGCCCAGTTCGCAGATCGGCGTGTCGATCATCCGCCCGCCGCCGAACTCCTTGAAAAGGTTTTTCGTGTGGCCGTAGGAACCGCCGCGGTCGCCGGTCCCTTCGCCGAAATAGATGATGTGCGGATCGCGGCGCATTTCTTCGGCGATGCCGTCGCGCACGGCGTCCATCCAACTCATCACCTTCGTCTCGGCCGGATTATCCCGCGGTTCGATATAATCGAGCGCGGGATTGATCGGCTCGGCCCAAATGTGTTTGGCGGCGCCGGCCGGATCGGGCGGTGGCGAACTGCGGGCGAAATCGGCGGCCTCTTCGAGCAGCGCATCGACTTCGTCTTCGATCGACTTGAGATCGGCTTCACCGGCATTGCCCGACTCGAGCAGGAAGCGGCGGTAGTTGGGCAACGGATCGCGCTTGAGCCATGCGTCCCATTCCTCCTGCGTGCGCACCCAACCGACCACGGGGTCGCCTTCCTGATGTCCGACCTGCCGGTACGTCAGCGCTTCGATCAAGGTCGGCCCTTCGCCGGCGCAGTGCCCGGCGGACGGCTTCTTTCGCGGCGTGCCACACGGCCATGACGTCGTTGCCATCGACGCGCACGCCGGGAAAACCATAAGCGACCGCCTTGCCGGCCACGTTGGTATTTCGCGTCGCCATCGTCAGCGGCGTCGCCGTGGCATAGAGATTGTTCTCGCAGACGAACACCACCGGCGCGTTCTGGATGCCGGCAAAATTCAACGATTCATGGAAAGCGCCGTGGTTGCTTGCGCCGTCGCCGAAGTAGGAGACCGCCACCTGATCGGTGCCGCGCGTCTTCGCGCTGATCGCCAAACCCACCGCCGCGGGAATTCCGCCGCCGACCAACCCGTTCGTTCCCAGGAGACCCATGGCGGGATAATACACATGCATCGTGCCCCCGCGCCCGCCGTTGCAGCCGGTGGCCTTGCCGGCCAATTCGGCGAGCAGCAGCTTGGGAGGAATGCCCTTGGCGAGCGCGTGGCCGTGCCCGCGATGCGTGCTGGTGATCCAGTCGTCTCGTCGAAGGTGCGCCGAAACGCCCGCGGCGACGGCTTCCTGGCCGATATAGAGATGTGCAAAACCCGGAAGTTCCCGATTTCTGTACATCACCTGGGTCAAGAGTTCCGAGCGGCGGATGAGCGTCATTTCGCGGAAGAGGCGCAGCAAGCCTGCCCGACCGAGATCTTGGATGATTGTTGGGTGGGCGAAGGACTTTGTTTTTGTGACGGTAGTCATTTGTTGAGGAATTTAAACCTATGTTAACCGAGTGCCAGGGAAGGATCGGAAGCAGGGAATGCCTATTAAATCATAATATTATATTACACCTTAAATTGCAAGCCTATTCCTGGAGCAATGGACATGCAATGAACATAAAGCCTTGCGCCACAAGGGATTATCAATTGTGAAGCGGGTTCACGCCCGTACTCCATTGACGATATTCGGCAGCCGCTCACCTTTGACCGCCAGGGCCACGATGCGGGCGACACTGGTGCGAAGCTTCTCGACGGCGCCCTCGCTGGCGGAGGCGATATGCGAATTGATGACCACGTTGTCCATCTTGATGAGCGGGTTGTCGGGATTGATCGGTTCGGGATCGGTCACGTCGAGCGCCGCCGCCGAGATTTTGCCGCTTTCCAGGGCGGAAACCAGGTCGTCCGTTTTCACCAGCGTGCCGCGCGAGGTGTTCACCAACATCGCGCCGTCTTTCATCTTGGCGATGTTTTGCGAATCGATCATGTGTTTCGTCTTCTCGTTGCTCGGACAGTGCAGGGTCACGAGGTCGCTCGCTTGCAGCAATTCGTCGAATGCGGCGGGAGTGCAGCCGGCGGCCTCGACCGCGGCGGCGTTCGCAATCGGATCGAAGACGAGCACCCTGCATTTGAAGGGCAGCAGCCGCTTGGCCACCTCGCGGCCGATGCGCCCGAAACCGACGATGCCGATCGTCATTTCGCTCATCACCTTGAGCGACTTCAGCGGGCCCGCCAGGCCCCACTTGCCCGACTTGACGAGCATGGCGTTCGGGGTGATTTTGCGGGCGAGATCGAGGATCATCGCCAGCGCGGAGTCGGCCACTTCGTCGATGCAGTAGTCGGGCACGTTGCAGACGGGGATGTTTTTCGCCGCCGCGGCTTGCAGATCGACGTTATCGACGCCGATCCCGTAGCGAACGATGATCTTGCTCTTTTGCATGGCGCCAATGACGTCGGCGGTGACCGGAGAAAACTGCGTGATGACATAGTCGGCATCCTTGACCAGTGCGCTGAGCTGCTTTTGGTCTTTGGCGTTCGTGCCGCGGAGCGGGCCGGTGACCTCGCAGCCGAGAGGCTCCAGAATCGCCTTTTCCACGTTCAATTCCTCGCCGCCGAAATCGGTTACTGCAACTCTTGGCTTTGCCACGGTTAATTTCTCCTGAGGGTCTGAAAAAATGTTGGTGTTGTTGATTTTGCCGTAGTTTCCGGATCCGGATCAGAATTTCTTTGCGTACGCCATGATGAGCGAGGCGAGGATCAGCAAGGCGATCGACGAGAACATCTGCCATCGCGGCTTGCCATGCACGCCGCGCCACTCGCCGCTGATGAAGCCCGTCCCCTGCCCGCCGGCCATTTGCATCGCCTGTTGAATGCCGCCGCCAATGGCGGCCCCCAGCGCACCAGCATGACCATTCCCTTGCCGGGCAAAGTTAGCGCTAAAACGATTTGGACGCCCATGATGATCGTCAATCCGAATTCTCTCCAGTTCGTGAGGAGAATTCCCCAGGATTTTTTTCTCGTCATGAGGTATGCCGGATAGAGAAGATTCAGCATCGCGCCGCTGAAGGCGCCAAGTGCCCACACCGGGAGAATCGACAAACTGCTGCCGGTATCGAGTTTCACCTCCTCATCACCTTCGGGCTGCGGGAGTTCCATGGCTTGGGAAATCCGCAAGGCGGCCGCTTTTGTGCTTAAGCCGGCTACCTTGATCGCGCCGACACCGGGGATTTCGATTTCTCCGGCTCCGTCAATCGCGTATTTATGGCTTACGCGCCGGCGATCTTCTTGCCGATCTCATCCTCCATCGGCGACGCGGAAGTCATTTTGCTCCGGAGAACGACTTTGCCATCCTCGGCGAGCGCGTACTTCTTGGCAAGCATCGGATCGTCGGAGATGGCGACATCGATCGTGCTGTCGGGCTCAACCATGCAGATCCGCGATTGAATCGGTCCTTGGCAATAATCGAAGGCCAGCCAAAGTCCGGCGGATGTGAAACCCGCGATGATCGTCATGATCAATCCGCCCAGGAAGCTGCCGGAAGTCCGCTGCGACTTTTGCAGGGTTCGGTCGCGGCCGAAGCCGGCCAACGACGCCAGCACCACGGCGATCAGCATCACTCCAACTCCCGCAAGCACGATGCTCCCAGAAACCGAGACGATGTTGGGAGCGTCCTTGAACCGGCCCGACGCCTTGAAGATCATCGGCGCCACCACCATCACCGACGCGCCAAGACCGGAAAGGATCGCCTGGGTCAATGCGATTCCGATCCGCACGTAGCACAGCCCGCACAAAATGTTCGCCACGCCCCAACAAAGTGCGAGGATGTTGGCGGTGAGCAACGCCTTTTGAATGGCAGGCTCGCGCAAGGCGTCGATCGTTTGGGGGAAAAAGACGAGCGTGACGGTCCACGGGCCGATCACGAATCCAAACAGGATGAATAAAAACCACCAATGTTCGAATTGGAACGTGCGCATGAGTTTCATCGGCCACGCGCCTGCGCCCATGATCAAGCCGCCGAAGGCAACCAAGAGGACGCCCAATACTGTCTCCCATCCTCCCATGTCGCGTTCTCCTTTTCTTCTTTTTCGAGAAAAGTATATTTATAACCACTCCGCCACGGAGTGCCGCGGAGGCCAAAAACAGCGGAATTGCAAGTTATTCTGCCAAGGATATCCGCCTATTCTAAAATATAATAATATAATTGCCAAGCCTGCAACGCGACTTTTACGCAGGCGTAAGCCGTTTTCCTCTTGGCAACCTCGGTTGAGAGAACACAAGACATGTTCTCTGGTGGTCCAAACCCACCCTATCGTTCAGAGTCGATTTGAAATGCCCTGGAAGGAGCGAATGGCGGTCGCGCCGACTCATTTGTGCTTATAATGAGCGAAATCCCTGCGGTGTCACGAGAGAAGTTCCCAGCGTCTGCTCCGAGCCGGCTTTTTGATTTTCCGAGGGTTTCTGCAGGAAATCGGGCAGCACGACGCGCTCGAAAAAATCGTAGGAAGGCTGCCGGCCGACCTCTTGGATGGCCTCCGTTAGGTTTTGCCCATTTTTCAGATGGAGCATGGGCGGGATATTCGTCGCACTGATCTCCCAGGCGGTTTTTCCTTGATAAACGATCTTCAGTTTCGTGATATACTCTTGAACTTTGTAGGTGCCGGTGCGGATGTAAGAGATTTCCCTCGGTTTCGGCCCCTCGACTAAGCAAGACCCGCGAGAATCCGGTAACAGGTCAGCAGTTACGTCACCTGCGAGAGCCATAGATGCCGTAGGCAAGGGTTTTTCGGCTGGGCGCGTGTTGGCATCAAGAAAGGCGGCTGACGCCGGCGCGGCCAGCAACAACACGCTCAAGATGAAAGCCGATGTTTTCATAGCCGCCATTATACCGGATTCTCGCAGGTAGCCGTCGTTAACCTCCTTGTGCATGCTCAATCCCCGCGAATGAGCACGAGTCAGCAACAACGTCAAGCATCGCACCATCGTCTACATCAAGGAACCTGAAGTGCTTCCATGTCACCGTCTCGGGCGGCTTCTCATAATGTCGAGCGACCAGGGACGCGAGGAAGTCAGAAGATATCAATTCGCACACAGACCCAACCGTCACACCGATTGCGCCCGCGTCGTGGATGCCAACGAGTCCATCAAACAACATAGTGCCGCGT
The DNA here is from genome assembly GCA_963713065.1 of Pirellulales bacterium. Classification (GTDB taxonomy): domain Bacteria; phylum Planctomycetota; class Planctomycetia; order Pirellulales; family Thermoguttaceae; genus JADLEL01. Next base: position 102,143 of record CAVQKP010000009.1, read on the forward strand.
CGTTCGTTCCAGAACTCAAATATCACTTCAAGTCGTCCGGCCGTAGCACGGTAGCTCACGATTTCCCCATCTTCAAAGCCATATGGTGATTCGCAGACTGACATCATTTGGTTCACGTTCCGGGAAGTGGCTCGCCAGGCAAGAAGCCGGTTCCGTAACCGGGCTTGTATCCAGGCGGTTTCACCTTTATCACGTTTTTCGGATTGTTGAAGCCGGGCAACTCTCCCGCGGCCTGTGCGGAAGCCTCGCGTTCCAACTCGGCGTCAATCGCCGGCAAGACTTCCGCCGAGAGGACGTTCCCTGGCTCATCAGCGACCGAGGCAATCTCAGCGTTCGGGGAATCATTGACCGAGAGCGCCTTTTCGGGCTCCGGCGATGCGTCGGGAAACTCGGCTACCGGCCCATCTGCCATGCCCGATGCCTCGTCCCGCGACTCCGCCGGACCCTCCTCGGCCGGCAGTGTCGCGGGGGGAACGAGCTTTCGCTACGCTCAAGCTCGTTCCCCCCCGCTCTCTCTTCTGCTGACTTCTTCCAGAACTTCCAGTACTCCTGATTCATGACTTTCTCCTTTCCAAAGAGAAGGTCATTCCGCTAGTCATTTAATCCAATTAGCAGGCCAACATTATCGGAAGCGGGACAGGGGGTGGCGCTCCGGTGCTTTGACCTTGTCGGCCTCGTCGCCAATTGTCTCCTTGGTCTTTTGTCCGATGCTATGCATCTCGTCCTTGGACTTTTGCTCATCTTCGTGGATTTTGTCTTTGTCCATCGTGAACGTAGCACTGGGCTGGTGTTCCGTGTTGTCCACCGAAAGCCGGAACCAACCTCGATAAAAGCCCAGACCGACAATGATGACCAAGAGCAAGACCACCACAAAGATCAATGCTTTCATGTTATTTTTTCCTTCACTTTCGCTTGTTCTAAAATCGCCCCGGCAAACCGTAACAATCGCAGTTCGATAGCGGCCCCTGCGGCCCCTTCCCCAAAATGTGAATCCATTTCTTGCTGTTGCACTCCAAGGGCACCAAGGATTTCTACCGTCACGTCCCTGGCCGTTTTCCTGACGGCTTCATTCGCTTCGTTCATGATCGCTTTCACCTTTCCAAACAGGGCGGCTTTCCTTCCCAGGAAGGAATCCTTTTACGCGCACACTTCATCGACGGATTTCCCGACCAAGTCGATGCTCTGCGGCTGTCTCTATTTTATCTGGAAGATACGATCACGCGGGCGATGTTTCGGTCACCTGGGTTCATTATTGACCCAAATGCGCGATGGCTGGATCTCTGCGTTGTGCTGTGCATCGAGCCCCGCCTCCTTTAATGCCGCAGCCACCTCCTCGTCCGTGAGCGGCTGGCCATCCAAGTAAACGAGGCCCCAATTGACCGTGCAGCCGCCATCGACATGCACCCCCGTCGCTGCCTGAGCGACCAATAACTTTGGATTCAACCGTGACAGCAGGTCTTTAACGAGCGGAAATTCACGGTCATCGCGTACGGAAAACGCTATCGGCAACTCGATGGTCGCTTTCATCGTATGACTCCTTACTCACCCGGTCGCTTTTTTCACGGCTTTCTTTACCGTGTCGGCGGCCTCCTGGATGGCCTGCTTGGTCTGCCCGACAGCCTCGTCGGTCTTTCCCTCCTCGCGAAGCTTGTCGTTGCCGGTCAGTGCGCCGGCGGCTTCCTTGATTCGGCCTTTTACGATGTCTGTCTTGCCGCTCATGATAGTAACTCCTCCTTCATGGTTGTTTTCGCGACTGCCTATCGATCAGAACTCTTTCGACGCATCGCGGAAGGCTTTGTCCAATTCATCCCAGGCCGACGTAGCTCCCTTTTGGACATCCTTCCAAGCCGCCGCGCTCGAATGGACAACTTCGTCCAGCTTGACGCGTGCCGCTTCCCGTTTCTTTTCTAGTTCGGCCATCTTCTGATCCCATTTGACCTTCGTCTCGTCCTTCAGGTCGCGACCCTTTTCGCGGAACTTGGCGATTTTGGCGTCCAGCTCGTCGAGTTGGGTTTTGAGCTTTTCTGGAACTCTTCCTTGGTCTGCTGGGAATACTCGGCGGCCGTGTTGACGGCTCGGCCGGCATCGCGGCGCACGTCCTCGGGCGTGACCTTTCCGGATGTCCGATCGGCGGGCTTTTGCTCGCACCCGCTGAACGGGAACAGCACGGCCAACATTAACATCCAAACAAATCGGGACATGACAAAATCTCCTTCTCGGCGTTTATGATTACAGGCGTCCCATAAGCAGCAGAACGAGCAGGACTACCATAATCAGTCCCAGCACGCCGCTCGGGCCATAGCCCCAGTTTCTGCTATGATTCCACGTGGGCAGTGTCCCCACAGCACCCAGAAGCATCAGAACCAGAATCACAATCAGGATTGTGCCTAACATTTCAGTTTTCCTTTTCCAATAAGGCCGAATACAGGGAACCGGCTCCTACTTTCTTTTTCTTTGAAGTCATACGCCGACGGCGACCGGTTCGGCATGAACCGTCGTCTCGGTCGCGTGTGTGTTGTCCAGCCGATCCTTGGCTTGCACGACTTCCTGCAGCGTTCCATGGAGGATCAGGAGGAACTTGCCGGCTTGGACGTGCTCCTCGTATTCGAGGACGCTGTTCTTCGGAATTCCAATACTGACCAGTGCGGCGCCGAGGGCGCTGAGCCCGCCTACCACGGCGGCGCCTTCAAGCACGCCGACGATCCATGCCACGAGCGGTCCCGCCACGACGAGCGGGCCGATGCCCGGCACGATAAAGACGCCGAACCGAAGAGCATTCCCCACAGGCCGCCCCAGAACGCGCCCATTTTCCCCCAGTACATCATCCGATCGCCGGCGTTGTAATACCCGACGACATGCTCATCCGTGTGGTAATCCTTGCCGACGATCGAAAGCTTCTTCATATCGAAGCCGCTCTGCTGAAGCTCGCGAACCGCGTCTTCCGCTTGGTGGTGAGATTCGAGAATAGCGACAACGGAGTTCTGTTCGGACATGTTTAGGTTCCTCATTTGCAAATCCTCTTGTGGAAACGAGTATCGTTCAGTTCTTGTCTTTGCCCTTGGGTTTGTCTTGCCTTGAACCCGCCGCTGTGTTGCCTTGCGGTTGCCGAGGGGCCTTTTCGGCCTTGGGTTGTTGCCGCGGGGGCGCCCTTCAGCCTTGGGTCGCGGCGGGGGAACCTGCCGTTCGGCTTTGGGGTGACGTTGCGGCGGCTGCTGAGGAGCGGCCCGTTCGGCCTTGGGTTGCGGGGCGGCCCGTTCGGCCTTGGGTTGCTGCCGCGGGGGCGCCCGTTCGGCCTTCGGTTGCGGCTGCGGTTGCGAGGCCTTCGGCTGTCGTTGGGGCTGGTCGAGCGGTATCTTGTTCACCGTGCGTTGCTGCGGCTGATCCACGGATCGATTCACGCGCGGCTTGGCAACCACATTGGGATCCGGCTTCGGCGCCTGGTACACCTTTGGCGGAACCTGGTTCTTACCCGGATTGGCGCCGGACTTCGCCACGATCGGAGAACCGGGAAGTTTCGTTCTACCCGGCACGAAATCCTTGTTGCGTACATCGGCGGGAGCGCCTGCCGCGCTGGTTTCCAGTTTTTGCCGCTCTTCGCGGAAACGCTGAACGTCTTGGGCGTGCTGACTGTATTGTCGTCTCTCCGACTGGTCCACCGGCTGGAATCGCAGCGGGATGTTTTTGTTATTTCGGTAGTCGTTAAGGGGAGTGGCAACCATGCGGTTCCGTTGTCCACCTTGTGCTGCGCTCGCGGCCATTGCTCTCTGGGCAGCCCAAGTTCGCGGCGGTCGCAAATTTTCGTGATCGCGGCGGTTTTGGAAGTCTGCCTGTTGGCGCTGTTCCCACCCACGGTCCTGCCGATGCTGCCAGCGGTCATGGGCATAAATCGGATCGTAGCCGAAACGCCCGCTGTTGATCGAAAACCAGGGAAAGAACCCCGCGCCGCGGTAGTTGGCGGCGTAGTAGTCGCCGAAATAGTAGTGTTGATACTGCGGCCGCATAAAGAGATGATTGGCGAACACACTTAGGTCGATCACCGTCGAAGGCGAATAGGAGAAACCCGGCCGCCCATACACGCCCGCATTGAAATACACCGGCGCAAACAGCACGCCGCGCCGGGCGATGTTATAATCCCAGTAGCCATCGACATAAACGTAGCCCCGCGGAGCCCAAACGTAATGGGCGGGAACCCAATCCCAATCCGGCTGCACGGTCGCCCAGAAACCCGGACGCCAGGCATAGCGGTTCTGCTGCCAAACCCAACAGCCGGGCAGCCAAGTGTCGTCCGGCGAAGGCGCGGCAATGTTCGGGCCGGCTTCAACGGTCGCGGGCGGCTCGGGCAAGTATTCCACCTCGGTGGTTTTGGCATCGGCCCAGTACCCCGATGTCCATTGATAGCCTTGCGCGGACTTTCCCCAATAACCGGGCACCCATTGGCGACCGGGCGGCAGGGCGCGCCAGACGCCGCTGACCCAAAGGAAATCGTTTCGCTCGTCGTCCCAGCCCCAGTAGCCCGGGATCCACGCGACGTTGGCCCCCTCCGGTCGCTGATCCGGCGGCACTTCCTCGATGGCGGCCGGCGGCGCTTTCGGCGCCACGACGCCCGGCTCGGGATCATAAGTCACGGTTTCCGCGAAAGCCTCGTGTACCGGCCCGCGCGTGAGCACTTGCACCCCTTGCTCGGCATCGGCCGGGACCGGCGGCGCGGCGAGGGCCTTGTGCAAGCCGAGCATCGAAACCAGGGCCAGCAGTGTGCCGGCCACGCACCAATTGCAGACATAACGAACGTCCATACTAGCTCTCCTTTTTGAGATCGAATTCATTCGAGTAATTGTCATATCTTGTTCCCAGCGAAATATCTCGCTGGGACGGCCGATAATCATCCGGCAATACTTCTATATCCAACTCAACTCCTTCGGATTGGGACTCCGAGACTTCAAACATTTCCAGCACGGCGGCCAAGGCCAATTGCTTGACGTGGTGCGAGTGCGAGCGGCCATGCACGATGACGCGCCCGTCAACGGTTTCAACGCTTAGGTTCCAGATGCGGCCGCCGGTTCGCTTGGCGATCGAACATTCCAGGCGGCCGTTTTGTTCGGCCAAGGTGAAACGCAGTCGGGGATGATCGAGCAGGGAGCGGAGCCGCCCCGCCAATCGTTCGGGCGCGAGCGGTTTAAGTTGATAGTCGCTTATCGGAAAGCGCGCCACGCGGTTCATAACGTGAGGATCGCAGCACGCGGTAAGGACCATCACCGGAACGGTAGCAAGGCCGGGATCTTCGCCCATGACGGCGAGAACTCCCTCGCCGCCGCCCCACGGCAATTCCGGCTCGATCACCAGCACGTCCGGCACGCGCTCGCGCAGCCGAGAAACACACTCCAACCCGCTTAAGGCCCGATCCACTTCGAATCCTTTCCGTAAAAGAGGCGCGCGATACGCGGGATGAAGTGATTCATCCGGATCAGCCATTAAAACTCGAATGGGCTTCAAACCATTCGACCGCAGTTGATCGATATTTCCATTATTCATAATAGGCACCCTCCTTGATTTTGTGCGATCCGATGCAACGTGAGCGGGCTTCTGACGATAGCCGCTCTCTCGTTACCCATTAAAATGTCTTCCTCTGAACCCGTATCCCAAAAATGACAGCACCGCGAGGATGAGGAAAATGACGAAGAGAATCTTCGCCCCTGCCCACGAAAGGGACGCCACTCCGGCAAAGCCGAAAAAGGCGGCAATCAAAGCGATCACAAGGAATACGATAGCAAGTCGCAACATGGTCAATTCTCCTTCGCAAAATGTGGGCATTGTCGGAGAGGCTCCAACAAGCCTGTTGATTACAAATGCAAACCCGTTGATGTTTCTTCATTCAGCCGAGGGAGACGGTTATGGCGTCTTCCAACGGACGTTCTGCCTGCCGCTCGGCGCAGATGCGATCCCAGACTTCTGCACGATGGACGGGAATATCGGCATCGACCTCGAAGCCCAGCCGCACGTTCCGGCCTTGAACGTCGAGCACCGTGACCTTCATCAGGCGATGCAAGCCGCTCCCGCCGATGACCACCGATTCTTGGCTTTTTCTCGATAAAACTAGCATTTTAGAACCTCCGTTTTCGTGGTTTTCACACCCGATCCGTTTCCGCTCCAACTGCCCGGGGGCACGCTTCGGGCGAGCAGGAACACTTGCACCATCGTGCCGGTCGTAAACACCTGTACTACCGTGCCGGTCGTCGTTTCGACTTCCGCGGTCGCTTCGCGGACCTCGACTCCGGTGATTCGTTTGATTTCCCGCCGCAGTTCGTCGGCGGAGTCGATGAACAACTGCCGGTGAAACTCCTGTACTTTGGCAGCGCTCTCCGGGCTCTGCGTCACCATCGCCTTCTCGGCCGGCGACAAGGCGCCATGCAGCGTGATCAACAGCGTTTCCCCGCATAGAACCACGGCCACCGATTGCGGCTCGTGGCCCGTGCGCTGCTTCTGGAACGCGATTGCCGCTTGAGCAATCTGCTGTGCCGCGCTCGGATCGAGCTTTTCCATTGAATTATTCTCCTGTTAACACGAACATCACACATCGTCAAAAAAACGCCGACGTGGCGGAACACAATGAGTGTTCGGCTACGTCGGCGTACTCTTTAACGAGCCTCCCGGACGAACCGGGCTGCTCTTGATCTAGTCTTCCGACGACTCAACTCGATTATTTAGAGACGCTGTTTTCAGGTTCACTACTGCTGCCCGCCTTAATCTCTCTGAAGCGGGAATGCGAACGCGAGACGGTTTTCTTGTTTTCTGTGACAGTCCCATTCGGCTTGCATGGGGCACGATCGCCCCCGCGTGAGGCTTGGTTCTCTTGCCAATCCAATTCTTTTTCGATCTTCCACAACGGAATGCCGAGTTGAAGTCCTCGTTCGAGCAGTTTTCTGCCATTCATCGGATTCCCCTTTGTATCGGGAAGGATATAGGTAACTGGAACTCCTAGCGGCGAAAAAGACCCGGAAGCGACAGCACTCCATTCGCTGTCGGACAACCCTTGTTTCAGCGGATCATGGCAGCCGCCAAGAACAAAAAAAGCCGACGTGGCCGAACACCCTCGGGCGTTCGACCACGTCGGCTTACTCGTTAACGAGCCTCCCGGAAAAACCGGAGTGCTCTCTATTTAGTCATCCGACCATTTTGCTGGAAAAGCCCCATGCACGTGTGCCGGACCTTTTCCACCACGTTAATTATATCCCACGAGGCGGGGAATACAAGAGGACTTTCGCCGTATTTCCGAATTTGTTATAATTTTATCTGAAGTGCTTTCGCGTCCTACCATTGATCTCCGTCGCCAGTTCGGAAAGTCCGCATCCTCCGCCCCACCCCCCCCGCACGAGACGGGCACTTTCAAGGTCACCATGAAAACCGAAGCAGAAAAGGAACAATCCACGGAGACTGACATGAAGACCCAGGGAGAAATCGAGGCTGCTATCTGCGAGGGGGTCAGTCGATTCGAACAGGATTACATGGGCCGGGGTCCGAAGGATATTCGCCGCCACCTGCTCGGCGATCTCCTCGTCGTCCGCCTTAAAGGCGTGTTGACCGCGGCCGAACAGCATCTGGTCAAGTCGCTTTCAGCCGAAAAGGGTCGGGATCTGCTGAAGCAAGTCCGGTCCCACCTGATCGAGACGGCCCGGCCGGTCATGGAGGCAATGGTCCAGGAGATCACCGACGTCAAAGTGTTGACCCTGCACCATGACATCAGCACCACAACCGGCGAGGAGGTGGTTCTCTTCACCCTTGCCGAGTCGCCGATTCTCCGCGACGCAAAGAAGAAATAGCGGGGCTAATCCGAGACCGGCAAAGTATTGAGATCTGGCTCGCTTCGCCCGGCAACGCCTCCAAAATATATCCGCAAGGGGAGCGATCGGCGGCAAAGCACATCACATGGCAGCAATGGCCCCTTCCCTCCGCCAGCATTGCAGTGCCATCGAGCATTATTCTCGTACCGGTTCTGCCAATAGTTTTACCTCCGAGATTGTCGCTAGCAGTTTCAGAAACGCGGGCTGGCACATCTGGGAGCTATATGCCACTCGGAAGGAGCAACAGGGATAAAAATCTGTTTCGTTCATGGGCTCGCTGCTCTTAAAAATGAAGGATCGACTCAGACGATTGAGAAGCCAAAGGGCATTTTCCAAACTATCCACTCGCACTCCGCAGGCATCGACCAAAGGACGAATCCACACATTGAATCTGTTCATTATTTTACTCCACACTGAAGGTGATCACCGAACCGTTCACATTTTGCATCTCAGAGGCCAACCTCGGGGACTGTTCCGATTTTTGTGGTAGGAAGCCGCAAAAATGGGACTGTCCCCTTCAGCACCCGACCAACAAAAAGCCGACGTGGCGGAACAACATAAAGTATTCCGCCACGTCGGCTTACTCGCTAACAAGCCTCCCGGACGAACCGGGTTGCTCTCTATCTAGTCGCCCGACGAACTAAAATCCACGGCTTCGCAGAGCCACGATGAACATATCCTATAACTCTCTTGACCATTTCATTGTACCGTAATTGCAGGGGAATGCAAGCGGAATGTTGTTCTTTTCCTGGGTTTAGTATTCTGAGCGCTCAGCGCCAGTCGGTTTGCAGAACCAGCTGCTGCCCCGCGATCGGTTTGTCTCGCCAAATGGGGCGTAGTTGGCACGCGTCGGCATCCGTATAATAGGGATAGAGCACTTTGTACGGACCACCCACGGTGCCTGGCCCGATACATCGGGTAGCAACACGAAGGAGAACCTTCCATGTTGGATCAATTCAATCGCATCACCGAGGCTGCCGATATCCTAAGTGGCATCTCCGGGACTCCGCAAGAACGGCTTGTTAAAGGCTTCAAAGCTTTCTATCGGGCGACGATCGTGAGCGACGATTGGCCGGCACATTTGTGGGAGAAGTACAATGACATTTGTGAGACGCTCTTGGCTGGTGGAACGTTGCAGAAGACGGTTGACGGAATGAACCTGAAAATCGCTGGCGAATGTTCGAAGAAAGTCGCCAAAGACATGACGGATCTCGCCGCTGCCGTGGAGATAGTCAGGAATCAGCGGGTGATTCCACATTCGATCATCGCTCCGCTCCCCAGTCTGGACGCGTCATCCGTAACACTCCCTGCATCTGGATGAATCAGCAAAAACCGGAAGCTGTAAATTGCTTTCAGCGCTCGTCCCAGCCGGAAAGAATGCGTTCAGTCTCCTCCTCGTGGTCTGTGTTCATGACCCTCATATTACACGCCGGCGCATGAGCATGCTACCGACCGTTACCCCCCACCGTCGCTGGTGTTGCTCCTGACCCAGTGGCCTGCCTGGACTGGGCAGAATCATCTACACCACGGGATGCATCCTCGGGTCGCCCGTTCGCCAGCGTGGCGGCATTTGCGCCGTCGGTGCCGCTCCCGAGGAACGGCCGCAACAGTTCGAGCGGCAACGGGAAGATGATAGTGGAATTCTTCTCCGAGGCTACCTCCGCGAGGGCCTGGAGGTAGCGCATCTGCATCGCCATGGGATAGGGCGTCATGATCTGCGCGGCTTGCCGGAGTTTGTCCGCGGCCTGGAACTCACCTTCTGCGTTGATGACTTTCGCACGCCGGTCGCGTTCGGCTTCCGCCTGATGGGCCATGGATCGTTTCATCGGCTCGGGAAGGTCCACATCCTTGACTTCCACGACGGAGACTTTCACCCCCCACGGCTCGGTGTGCCCATCGATGATCTCTTGCAAACGGCGGTTCACTTTATCCCGCTCCGTCAAGAGGTCGTCGAGTTCCGCCTGACCCAGCGTGCTGCGCAAGGTTGTCAAGGCCACCTGGGAGGTGGCGAACAAGAAGTCGGCCACCTCCAAAACGGACCGCATCGGATCCACGACCCGGAAATAAAGCACGGCATTGACACGCACCGAAACGTTGTCCCGGGTAATGATGTCTTGGGGCTCGATGACTCTTGCTATGGTCCGCAAGTCCACGCGGCACCATGCTATCGACCGGCCCGAAAACCATGATCAGCCCCGGTCCCTTGGGCTTGGGGATGGCCCGGCCCAGGCGGAAGATAACACCGCGCTGGTACTCGTTCAGAATACGGATGCAACTCAACAAGTACAAGACGATCAGGGCCAGGGCGATCCCTAGACTAATTACAGTATAGATCATCCACATGACTTGAACCTCCTAAATAGTTTTTCTAAAAAATCCGACATTGCACGATCTTCTCATCCAGCGCTGCGATAGTGCCGACATAATCCGGCTCAGTAAGTGAATCATCTCAGTTTTCCTTCCGCAAAAAAGCCGAACACAGAGTATCATCTCCTGAGTTACTGACATTACACTCCGACGGCGGCTGGTTCGGCATGAACCGTTGCCGTCTCCGCTTCAGTCTGATGGAGGAGATCCCTGGCCCGTTGGACTTCGTCAGCCGTTCCGTGGGCAATCAGGAGAAGTTTGTCGTTTTTCACCGCGGTCTCGTATTGCAGGATGCTATTCTTCGGAATCCCGATGCTGTACAGTCCCGCGCCGAGGGCGGTAAGCGATCCCGTCACGACCGCGCCTTCGAGCGCGCCGACGATCCAGGTCACGAGCGGTCCCGCCACGACGAGCGGACCGATGCCCGGCACCCAGAAGAACGCGGAGCCGAAGAGCAGCCCCCAGAAGCCGCCCCAGAACGCCCCCAGTTTGCCCCAGTACATCATACGGTCACCGGTGTTGTAGTATCCGATGACATGTTCATCCGTATGGCAATCCTTTCCGACAATCGAGAGTTTCTTCATGTCGAATCCGTCCTTCTGGAGTTCGCGAACGGCGTCTTCGGCTTGGTTGTGAGATGCGAAAATAGCGACAATGGAGTTCATTTTGGACATGATCAGGTTCCTCATTGGGTAACAAGCGGGTCTTGGACAATAGCCAACACGAAACGACAAAAGCCGGCGTGGCTGAACACCTGAAGGTATTCGACCACGTCGGCTTACTCGCTAACGAGCCCTCCAGCACGGCCGGGTTGCTCCCTATCTAGTCATCCGACACTTTCATTGTACGCCGCTACGAGGCAAAGGTAATAGGGCGTTCCGATCCGCACGGTGCTCTTCCTCCGCGGAGGCTCGCACCTACGTGACGGGGGAACGACGCCATGGGACTGATTGCCACCCCGAGGCTTGATGCAACTGATGCGATGGCTTGGTTCAGGGCGCCAGGGCTGGTTCGCGGACGAGCGGCTTGTTGCTACCGCGCCCAACCGCCGGCGGAACCTCTTCAGCAGTGGCTATGTTGGACCTGGTTTCCTCGCCAGCTGTCTTGATGGCGACCGTCACGGCATCTTCCATCGGATCTTTGAAGGGCACCTCGATTCGGAGCAGTCCGTGCTCATAGATCGCTTCGGCTTTGCCCGGTTTCACCGGCCACGCTAGAGCCAGTGCCGCAACATACTCGATGTCCCTTGCTGGCGCTGTCAGGTGGATGCTGTCTCCCAGGATCTTTACATCGATGGTATCCGTGGGCGCTCCCGGGATGGCGAATTCCACTACGAGCTTGTGCGTCTCCCCGTCAGCATACGCTACTGTATCGGGAGCGAGCTTGATACGATTTTCCGACATTTGACACCTTCCTTTTTGGAAAAAACAAAAAAAGCCGACGTCGCGGAATGCCCGAAGGTATTCCACCACGTCGGCTTACTCACTAACGAGCCCCCCAACACGGCCGGGTTGCTCTCTATCTAGTCTTCCGACAATTTCGTTTGAAAGTCGCGGTGAAGCGCACCGCGATTCTTCCAATAGCATCATTGTACACTGCCAGGGGGTCAAAGGCAATAGGACGGCTTTTCTGCCCCTCACAATCTTTACAGGAACTCACATCGATTCCGTTAATGAATCCTCGATGACAAAGCTCGTCGCCGCTAACGCATGACGCACATAGATCGGTCGGCAGTCGATCCCCTCCTCCATGTCTTCACGACAACTCTCGCAGTTTCGATAGTGCGGCATAGGTTGCAGCCCATCTCGGCCCAAAGCAACCACTCCCACAGCCGCGAGCCAAGGAACATCGCCATCAGGATCGTCCATCGCATTGACCAGAGCAAAAGCGGCGAGCGGATCTCTGTCCAAAATGTGCAACCTTACACGGAAATCTTGGGCCTTGATTTTCATCTTCAATTCATCCTTTCGGTCCTGTCAGCCGTGTTGTTTACTTCCGATTATTTTTGGGATTCATCCTTTCCGAATCTCTCGCTCCGCCTTTTTCCAGTCCTGAATTCCCTGAACTCGCTCTTTGTAGAGTTCATAGGCTCGCTTGGCGACCTGGCGCGGTCACAATCATTTCCCGATAGGCACGCCGGGCCTCCTCAGTCTGGGGAATCCCCAACTTGGCAAATCGTCTGTTGCAGGTTGGATTACTTTCATCCATCGCGAGCAGGCCCTTGTCGCCAGCGACCAGTGCCCGCGCGGTGTCGATTAGCTCTTGCACATTCATATTCCGTCCTTTCGCAACAGCAGAACCATACCGACCAATGCCGCCAACAACACCACCCACAGCCCGATGGCGATGCGGGTGGCTTTCACGGCCCGGTCTTTCTCCCACCAGGTTGTCGGGTGAATGCCCTGCATCAGAAACGTCGTCACGCCGGCAAGGTTCACGCAAATCAGGTTCAACAGAAACAGCGACAAGGCGCCCATGGCCAGCGCCGGATGCCCGCCGCCCAGCAGCAGCCCGCACGTCACCAACGGCGGCAACAACGCCACCGCCACCATCACACCGACCAACGCCGCCGACACACCGGTGGTGAACGCCAGTGCGCCCGCGCAGCCCGACGCCAATGCCACCGCGATGTCGCCCAACACCACCCGCGTGCGCGATGCCACTTCCGGCAATGCCGGGTCCACATGCACCAGCACGCCGATAATTACCGACAACGCCATCACCGTCGCAATCCCGGCCAGGCTCGTCCGGAGTACGCGCCACAGCATCGACAAATCACCCAACGTCGTGCCGAGCGACAACGCCATGTTCGGCCCGAGTAACGGCGCAATCACCATCGCCCCGATGATGACGGCCACGCTGTTTTGGCGCAAACCGATAGCCGCCACGATGGTGGACAATACCACCATCGCCAGATACACCCGCGAACACCGTGCGGCATCTTTAATGTCCTCATACAACTCCTCTCGGCTAATCCGTTCCGGCGTCTTTTCCTCCGTCGGCGGTTGTTCGGGCGTGGCGGCCGACTCCGGCTCGGCGCGCGGCAATGTCGCCTCGACAGGCAGAATCACCACCCGGTTGCCCTCCTCACCAGCGTACTGTTTCTCCAACAAATCCAGCACCGCCTCGCTCTGTTCCGCGTCCAGCAAGATCCGCACCAGGACTTCCCCGTCTGGTAATCGGACCTGCCGGTGTTCGAGCACCTTGTGCTCTTTGAGAAGTTCGCGGACTTCCCCGCCGTCTTTCTCCGGCAACACCATTTCAATCAATCGTAGCGCCATTGCGGTGTTATCCCTTCCATTTCCAGTTGCGGATTTCCGGCAAGTCCTCGCCGTGCTCATCGATGTAATGCTTGTGCTCGATGAGCTTGTCCTGTACCATTTGCTTCAGGTATCGGTGCGCGCCAGATACCAAACCAATCCGGGATCGAGGTCGCCGGAGCGTGTACTCATCGGTACTCCGGCGGTCGGCGTGAAACTCATGCTTGTGTCCACCGGCTTGCCGTGATGCACTGCCGCCAGGCTCGCGCCATTCCCGAGGTGGGCGAGGATGATCCGGCCTTCTGCCGCCTCCTTTCCCGCCAGGCGGTATCGCATGGCGACCGTCGTATAGACGTTTGACCTTGACCGCGATCTGGTCGGTGCTGGGCAGCGGACGGTTCTCGGACCATTCACACGTCAGGTTCATGGCGACTCTCCTTGTTCGGTTTGTGGGGTAGGAGGTATAAGGGGGAGTGCGCACGCAGGGGCATAAATTGGTTTGCCAGGTCTCTTGTAAATCTGAGTTGTCTAGGTATATTGAATTTGAAATGGATACAGACGATAAATTGCCTTCAGACGAAAATCCGTACCGATCGCCCACCGAGGCTTTGTTGCTTCCGACGAGCAAACGCCATTGGTGGAAGGCTGACATTTCAGATATTCCTCCGCAGTTCTTTGCCGTCTTCCTCGTGCTCGGAATTCTGCAGTACTGGTTGCTTGGATTCTTGTTTTCGAGTGAATTCCTGAAACCAACTCCGGTAATTGTTAGTTTCTTCTCGTATTTCATTCATTGGTCGTCGGTTGGCGGACTGATTGGATTCGTGGTGTCCCAAAAAAGGGTGCGTGGTACGTTGATCGGTGCAACCTTAGGGTTATTCGTGTCATTAGTTTTAATGTGTTAAGGCATCACTGCTCCGATCGGGGCATCGTTGCAGACTCCACTGGATCGCGGGGGCCATATTTCGGACCATTCACCCGTCATTCACATGGGGTTTCTCCTTCTGCCGGCTGAGGTTTCTCGCCCTCCGGCAACTCGCCGTTGGCCTTCAACTTCTCGGGGAAACTAGGGGGAAACTAGGGTCAGAGCGCACCTTGTCATTAACGATCTTCTTGTAAATCCTCTCGACGCTTGCTGAAAGGCACGGAGCGCCCTCCACGCGGAGCAGCGCGTCGTGTACTCCTCCGTGGCTGCGATAACCCAAAGCTCCGGCCACCTCGCGCACACCGTACCCGAAACGCCGACGCGCCACATACGCCGCCACCGCGCGGCCGGCGTCATCGCTCCGCGTGCCCTCCGCCCACGAGTCCGCCAAACAGCCGAAATGCGACGCTACCACCCTACCAATCGCCGCCAGTAAAGGCCGGGGGTGGTCAAATAAACGGGACACCCAAATCTTAATATGCCGCACAAACAGCGTTAGTTGGTGTGCTTCTACGCTCTTCCACCCGATCGCAACGTGGACTCCCATCTTAATTGCTGAGCGATATTCTTCACCCCACATTTCTGCCTAGATGGCTTGCAACGACGTACACTCCGGCAAATCGCTTCCAGCTCGGCTTCAGATTGCGGCTCATTCACCTATTCCTCCCAATTGTCCCCCGCTCGCGCAACGGCCATCCTCCGCACGCCTCGGTTCAAGACATGAAACGCCATCCCGCCGGTAACTGCTCGGGCTGTACGCGGCATTCCGGTAATCTTCCGTGGAACCCTGAAACCCGTCATTCAACAACGACCTGTGCGTCTTCCACAATGACGTCGTACTTATAGCCGGCGCCGAAATCCTTATCGACGTGAACCTCTCCCGTAACCAGCACCGTGTCGCCGACCTTGGCGACGGCATTGGTGGTAACGGCGAGGTCGTTGGTGTGCGCGGCTGCATCGCCGCTGCCGTCGCG
Source organism: Pirellulales bacterium (assembly GCA_963713065.1). Classification (GTDB taxonomy): domain Bacteria; phylum Planctomycetota; class Planctomycetia; order Pirellulales; family Thermoguttaceae; genus JADLEL01. Next base: position 117,501 of record CAVQKP010000009.1, read on the forward strand.
CACATGCAGCCAATTCCTTCCCATGATCTGTTCGTTGAATTTGACCACCTTTCCGCGGAATGTAATTTTCTTGCCGGAGAGACTGGCCTTGTCGGCGTAAATTTCGCCCACGTTCTTGCCGCCTTCCGCTTTGGCCACCTGGCCGACATCGACCGTCGGAGCGGAGTCGCGGCTCATTGGCGAATGGCCGGCCGGCGATGGACGAGCGGCAGGCATTTCAATGCCCTTCGTCAAGGAATTTCCGGCAGGATCGACAAACGCGCTGACGAAATAGATCTGCTCGAAGTCGCGGTTAAGGGTCTTGCTATGAAAATTGCGCATCAGCATCCCCTCGGGCACGCCCAGCCGATCGCCTACTTTGACGGAGCATTCGGGGGCAGCGGCCCAAAGCTTCTCGCTGCCCGTATCGACCTGGATGTAGGTATAGCCGGCTGTATTCATGGTTTCCACGACCGCACCCGTCGCAATCGCCTTGGTCTCATCCGCTGTCACGGGTTTCGCCGTCGCGGAAGATCGGGGAGAAGCCGTAGCACCGGCGGGTTTCTCTTCCGTACAGGCAGTGAAGAAACAAAGGGGGAGCAACGCCGTTAATAAGATAAAAGTTTTCTTCATTTTGATTTCCTCGGAGGTGGGCGCAAGCCTATTTGCTAAAAACATTTATATCGCGAAATCGAATCTTAGGCAATATTATTATCATTCAACTGTGGTGAGCAGCGGCATTTTTCGAAAGCGTTCTGGTGGGAAATAATGTGTTCGCACTCCGCCCGCGGAAGAAGCAGGTGATCGAACCGCAAAGGATTACGGTTTTTGTGCTGCCGTTACCGAGGATGTTCAATCCGCCGGTTCCAGAAATTTCCTTCTGAACCGTAATCGTATAATTACCCGCGTCGAGAGTCGCGTTGATGCCGTAGCCGGACAACGCCAGGGGAACTCCGATTATGACTCGAAATGGCCGCAATTGGAATTTTTTTGTTGAAATGAGGCCACCGCATTTGCTACGCTGACCTTATTCCTGGAGACAGTGTACCTATGTTCTACCAAGCCTTACAAACATCCCATAAAATAGACATAGCACCAAACTAAAAATGCCTATCTTTCATGCGGAGCACCCCGCTTGCGAGTTGTGCGAATTTACGACGATGACGTTTTTTTTAAACCTAAAATACGCAAGGACTTAGAACAGACCGCAAAGTCGTAATATTTTGGCGCACTGGAAAGGCGTCCCGCTGTTACAAACTGTAACGAAACGTTACACCAAAGAGAGTTCGAGACGTTCGGAATCCGAAAACGTGCAATAATCGCAAACTGATACCCAAAAAATGAAATCTGCCAACCTGCCGATTTCCATAATTCCTTAGGCGCCAATAGGTTACTGCAATCCTCGATAGCAAGTTCGCTTGGCATACCAAGACTCAAGACCTAAGCCCCAAGACCTTCCCTCTCATTTTTCCACCGTCTTGATCGCCTCCCCCGCGGCGATGCGAATGACCGCTTGCGAATCGTCGGCGGCCACCTTTTTCAAGGCGGGGATGGCTTCCTGAGCTTGCGCGCCAAGCGATTGCAGCGCGGTGACGGCTTCCATGCGGATATGAGCGTCCGGATTGAACAAACCTTTCATTAGGCAAGGGACCGATTTTTGCGCCTTCGGGACAATTCGGATCGACGCGCGTCAGCGCCCAGGCCGCAGCCATGCTGCATAGTTCGTCCTCGCTTTTCAGACAGTCGAGCAATTCGCCTTTGCTGCCGACGGCCAGCGGGCCGATTTTGCCCAAGGCATAACAGGCCGCTGCGCGAAGCTGCGCATCGTCGTCCTTGAGCACCTTGGCGATCGCCGGCGCCTGCTGGTAGGCGAACGGACCTATGGAACCCAATGCGATCAGCGCTTCGCGGCGGGCGGCGGGCGACTTGTCCGTTTCGAGTATGTCCGCCAGCGCCGGCGCGGCGTCCTTCGCCTCCGGTCCGAGACGACCCAGGATCGCCGCGACTTTCGGACGCTGCGACGGTTCACCGAGCGCTTTGATCAAGACCGGCACCGCCGGCGCGCCCGCGTCCGCTACCGCTTCGACGATGTTATTCATCGACTCCGGCCGCACGGCGTCCATGATTTTTCCGATCGCCGGCATCAATAGCGCCGGGCGGGGCTTCAAATCGACTAGCGCTTTCGTCGCCGCCGCCCGGGTGCGCGGCTCCTTGTCGATCAACGCCGTCACCAGCACCGGGAGAGAATCGGCAAGCAGTTTTTGGTTCTCGGGATGCATTTTACATATCGCCCAGGTGGCGATCACGCGCGTGAAAGGATCCCCGCGCGCGGCAAGGTCCCGCAGTTTCCGCTCGGCCGGTTTGCCCTCGGGACCGAGGCGGCCGATCGCATAAATTGCCCCTGGCAGCACGACGGGATCTTTCTTGTCCAAAATTTTCATCAGCTCGGGCAGCGCCGAAGCGGCGGCCGGCCCGATCGAGGAGAGCGCCATTGCCGCTTCCAAGCGAAGCTTCGGTTGCTGGGCCGCACCCAACAGTTTCGTAAGCGCGGGCACGGCTTCCGCGGCGTCCGGACCAATCGCTCCCAGGGCAATGCAACCCCATGGAGCGCTCTTCCTCCTTGTCAAGCAGTTTCATCAACGACGGAACGGCAGGTTTCCCGATCTCCGCCACCAGCGTCAAGACCTGCATCCGCACCATCGGATCGGTCTCCTTGAGAACCCGGTCGATCAGCGGCACGGTCACTTGCGGGCCGGGTTTCAATTCCCGCAAAGCCAATATCGCGGCGTTCCGCACCTCGGCGTCCTTGTCGAACGCCAGCGGGATGACCCGTTCGACGCTTCCGGTTGCCTTCAAGACGCCCAGCGCGTGAACGGCATGGGCGCGAACCGTTGCGGAATCGTTTTGGAGTTGGCCCGTCAATGCCGAGACGGCCGCTTCATTCGTGACGCCCGATTCCTCCAATTGGTTGATCGCCTTCACTTTCTCGGCTTCATTGCCGGTAGCGATGTCTTTCAATAAATCCGGCAACTTCGGCGTGGCCCCCGACAAAGTGTTCAAGGGCAGCAACAACCCGCAAAGAACGCCCAGGATCAAGGATTTGCAGTTCACAAAAAACTCCTTTATCAACGGGTAGGTCAAATTACATTGTATTTCATCGAAAAATCCGTAGGCAACCCTCTCCGCACCGAACGGAATAAAATTTCGATTGACTTGTGCCGCCGCCATGAAATAATTAGCTGGCGAATTTAAATTCCTGCTCTTGAAATCGTCGCTGAACGGAGCAGCGGATCAAATCGCCGGGTGCTCTCGAATTCTTCATTATTTTTCGTAGCGGATTATCACGAGACAAGTGCTGAATAAGGCATTCTGCAAAAAAGACGCGATTTTCCAAAATCCCCGATAGTGATCGATAACCCACTTAGTGGGAGGCGTACCATGCGATGCTTTTCACGAATTGGCGGTTTCGCCATAGTATTTTGGTCAAGCCTGCTTTGGGCACAAGGGATCAACAACAATAATCCCCCGGTTATCAGTCCACCTCCTGGTGGCGGATATTCGATGTGGGGATGGGAAGCCGCCGCGACCCCGCCCGGTTCTTATTTGCAAGGACTGGCTTCAGTCGTTCGTGCGCAGGGCGATTACAACCTCTCCACCTCGGCAGCCGCGGTAAATTGGACTGCCGCCGCAAAACAAGGCATCCAAAACGAGAAAGATTTCGTGGAAGCGTATTTCGCCATCCGAGCGTTCAACCGGCAGGCCCGCGAAGCAGAAAATGCCAGAGAACGACAGATTACCCAGGAATGGCTCCGTTTTCATCCCTCGGTGAAGCCCAATCGTTTATCACCCTCGGAATTGGATCCCGTATCGGGAACCATCAATTGGCCGATGCTCCTGCAGAGCGATGAATTAGCCGGCGTGCGCCAAGACATCCAAAAAGCTTTCACGGAACGTCATCAGCTCGGCATGATGAGTTACAACAATTATCGAATGGTGCAGCAAATCACCAATAAATTGCTGGCCGAAATGCTGGACAAAATTCATAGCATCCCAACCAACGAATACATTCAGGGGAAAAAATTTCTCGAGGCACTCGTTTATGAAGCGAGTTTGCCCTTGGGATGACCATCTATTTAGGGGGTGGATCAGTCTTTGAAAGTTGAATATTTCTATTTTCTCCATCTTTGCAGTAGAAATAGTTTTTCTTATACTATATCCTAGGGCGTGGTTTTTTTGTGGAAGTAAGCTTTAGTCAAATTGAATAATCTGGGAAATGCAGCGGAAATAATATTTTTATAGTGATCCAGGCCAAACCAATTACGGACAAAATTGGTTTGCAGCAGTTTCATAATTTTCCAATACGACGGTTGAAGTAACCGCGAAGAGGAGTGCGATTTTCAATGTCTGAACCGAAAAAAGTAGATCATTGGTCGATTCTGGCCACGGAATTAGGAGCGGCTATCCCGGAACCGGAGATTTCCGAAGAATCATCTCCCTTGGCAGAAGATGCGCCAGGCCAGGAGGAGTTCCAGCCGGAGGACGTTCCCCTCATGGCGGTAGAGAGTATTGTCGAGGAATCCGTCGGAGCGGAAGAACTTGTGGAAGAACCATCGGAGCCGGAGACGCTGCCCGCTCCGGCGGAACGTCCGCGTTCAAGTTGGGATTTACTTGCAAATGAACTGGGTATCGAAGTGCCGTCGGAGCCTGAGCCTGAATCCGAACCATCGCCCGAACCAGCCGCCACGGTTCCCTCGCCCACGGTTGAACGAGCCGCGGCCGAGCGCATCTTCGATAGTTTGTTCAGTTCCCAAGAATCCTGCGCCGGAAGCAGAAAAAAAATCTTCCCCCGTCCGCGAAGAGCAATCCATCTGGCGCGAGGAAGCTCAATCCGGGGCGAGTCGCGAAGAGCCGCACCGCAGCCGCAGGGACGAAAAATCGCGGCGCGGCGGCAGGCATAAGGATTCGAGGCATGGCGGAAGGGAGGAGAGATCACGGCACGGGAATAGAGAAGAAGATTCTCGACGCGGCGGCGGGATCGAAAAGCCTCGCCGCGAATTGCCGAACGAATCGTTAGAACTCTTTCTCGATGAAGACCTGGAAGCGGAAGAAGAGTTGGAATCCGCTTTCACGCCGACGGAAGAATCTGCAATGCCGGAAGACAAAAAGAAACGCCGCCGCCGCGGGCGCAAGGAACGCGACATTGAAGCGGAACAAGGCGGGCGGGAAAAGTCGGCGTTCGGCAAGGCAAAATCGTTTCCCGAAGAGGAGGACGAGGTGGAAGCCGACGAATTCAGCTTCTTCGATGAGCCGGAAGTCCCCGCGGTTCGTTCCTCGGAAGAAGAGCCGGAAGAAGAGGAAATCGAGAGGCGGCCCGGCAAGCGTCACCGTCCGCGCCGCGGGTCGCACAAAGCGAAGAAGGCGGCGGAGAGCGCGGGAGAAAAATTGCCGCCCTCCAAAACCTTCGATAAATTCGACGACGAGGAAGTAGAAGAACCGTGGGAGGAAGACGAACTCGAGTCGCACCCCAAGGGATATTCGCGCCGAAGCAGTTCCGCCAAACAGTCCGAAGGACGGGTCAGCCGCGATATCCGGCCCGCCTTTCGCTCCATTCCCACCTGGAATGACGCCATCGGTTTGATGGTCGCCAAAAACATGGAATCTCGCGGCAAAGGCCAAAATCGCGGCAAAAACCAAAATCAAGGCCGCGGCGGACGGCGCGAAAACCGCCGCTGAAAACGTGGCGGCGGTGATGCAGCGGCCGTTTGGAGGAATGGCATTTATGACGTCGAAGAGATGATTTGTCGCGCCGGTGATCGCGCAAAGTGCAATTTATGTTACAAGCCGGGATGGCTTCCCAAACGTACGATCGGCTGAAAGATTTGGCCGGCCGTTTGGAACTACACGCTGGTTTTGCCGAAGTGGTCGCCAGTTTGCACGCTGGACATGCGGCGACCCTCGATGGAGTCTGGGGATCATCTTGCGCGCTGGCCGCGGCAGCTCTCCTCCGGCATGCCCCGGCGACGCTTGTAGTCCTCTGCTCGCACGGCGACGACGTTGATGACTTGATCGACGATTTTCCTCTTTTTTCCGATATTCCCGCGGAACGATTCCCCGCTTGGGAAACGCTGCCCAACGAAAAGGCGACCTGCGACGAAGTTTTCGGTGACCGCTTGCGAGTGCTGAAAAGCCTGCAATCGTTCGCCCCGCCGAAACTGGTGGTGGCAAGCATCCAAAGCCTATTGCAGCCGGTCCCCGACCGGCAAACTATTGCACGGCAAACGCGGACGCTGCGCACCGGCGAGGAACTCAGCATCGAGGATCTTGCCCGCTGGCTCGTGGAAAACGGATTCCAAAATTTGCCGGCGGTGGAATTGCCCGGCGAGTTCTCCATTCGCGGCGGGATCATGGACATATTCGCGCCGGATTGGTACGATCCGGCGCGGGTGGAGTTTTTCGGTGACAGGATCGAATCGCTGCGGCGGTTCGAGATTGCCAGCCAGCGAAGCCTTGGCTCGCTTGTCGAAATCGAATTGACGATCCTCCCGCCGGGAATTCACGATCGCGCCCATTTCGCCGACTATCTCCCGCCGCAAAGCTGGTTTTTGCTGATCGAACCGATGGAACTCGAACAGCAGGGGCGGCATTATCTCGAACGGCTCGACCGCCCGTCCCAATTGCACGACGTTTCCAGCGTGCTCCGCGAGGCGTTTCATTTTCCTTCCGTCACCGCTTCGGCGGTAGCGGCCGGCTCCTTGGAAACGACCTGCCGACTCAAGATCGAATCGGTGGAGCGCTTCAGCGGCGACATCAACCGTGTCCGCGAAGAACTGGATGAAGCCGGCGCGGGACAAGAGGTGTTCGTCATCTGTCAAACCGAGGCCGAAGCCAAACGGCTGGAAGATCTCTTCGCCGATACGGAAATCGCGACGCGCGGGAAATTTGCGGTTTCCCATCGGCGTGTTGCACGGCGGTTTCCGGCTGGTGTCCGATCGAATCGTGCTACTGAGCAGCGGCGAACTGTTCCGCCGCACCGATCTCCGCCGGCCGGCCCGGCGGCGGCTGTCGCGTGCGATCGACAGCTTTTTGGAGTTGCGGGAAAACGATCTGGTGGTCCATGTTTCGCACGGCATCGGCCGCTACCGCGGCATGAAACTGCTGGAAAAGAACAGCCAGATCGAAGAGCATTTGGAGCTCGAATTCGAGGGGCACACAAAGCTTTACGTACCCAGTTCCAAAATCGGGCTGGTGCAAAAATACGTCGGCGGCACGAAAGGCCGCCCGAAGTTGGCGAAAATCGGCGGGCAGCTCTGGTCGAAGCAGAAGCAGCGCGTCGAGGAGGCCGTGATCGACATGGCTTCCGACATGCTCGAACTGCAAGCCGCGCGATTGTCGCGGCCCGGCATCACCTTTCCCGACGACACCGAATGGCAGCGCGAGTTCGACGCCTCATTCCCGTACAACGAAACCCGCGATCAGCTCAGCACGATCGATTCCATCAAGGCCGACATGCACGATCCCCGGCCGATGGACCGACTGCTTTGCGGCGATGTCGGCTACGGCAAAACGGAAGTTGCCATGAGGGCGGCATTCAAGGCTGTCGATTCCGGCTACCAAGTCGGCATCCTGGTGCCCACGACGATCCTCTGCGAGCAGCATCGCCGCACGTTCTCCGCGCGGATTGCGGAATTTCCCTTCCAAATAGCCGCTCTATCACGCTTCGCCACGAAAAAAGAACAGCAGGACATCCTGGAAAAGCTGGCCGCCGGGACGATCGACATCGTCATCGGCACGCACCGCCTCGCCCAGCCGGACGTGCGATTCCACAATTTGGGCTTGCTTATCATCGATGAGGAACAACGCTTCGGCGTCGAGGTCAAGGAGCGCTTGAAAGCCTTGCGGCGGACCGTCGATGTGCTCACGATGACGGCCACGCCCATCCCCCGCACGCTGCACATGGGCTTGCTCGGGTTGCGCGACATCTCGAACCTGGAGACTCCCCCCGAGGATCGGCTGGCGGTCGAAACCCGCGTCAACCGCTTCGATACCGAACTGATCCGCCAGGCCGTGTTCCGCGAACTGAACCGCGGGGGGCAAATTTTCTTCGTCCACAATCGCGTGCAGGATATCCAACTCCTCGCCGCGCGTTTGCAGCAGACCGTGCCCGAAGCGAACATCGGCGTCGCGCACGGCCAGATGCCCGAACATGAACTTGAAGAGGTGATGCTGGATTTCATCAATCAAAAGTTCGACATCCTGCTGGCCACGACGATCATCGAAAGCGGCCTGGATATTCCCAACGCGAACACCATTTTCATCGATGAGGCCGACCGCTACGGCCTGGCCGATCTGCATCAGCTTCGCGGCCGTGTCGGGCGCTACAAACACCGGGCGTATTGTTATCTGCTGATCGATCCCAACAAACATCTTCCCGCGGCAGCAGTCAAGCGGCTCCGCGCCATTGAGGAATTCTCCGAGATGGGAGCCGGCTTCGCCATTGCCATGCGCGATCTGGAGATCCGCGGTGCAGGCAATATCCTGGGCACGCAGCAAAGCGGGCATATCGCCGTGGTGGGCTACGAGCTTTACTGCTCGCTATTGGAAGCGGCCGTCCAGCAACTGAAAAGGCTGCCTCCCAAGGAAACTGTGGAAGTCGATGTCCAACTGCCCGGCAATGCCTATCTTCCTCGCGCCTACGTGCCCGACATGCGGCTGAAAATTGATCTCTACCGCCGGCTGGCACGGGTTGCTCGACTCGAGGAACTTGCCGATTTCCGTACTGAACTGCTCGATCGCTTCGGCCAGCCCCCTCCCATGGCTGAGCATCTGCTCGATTTGGCCGAAGTCCGCATCGCCGCCCACCGCTGGAAGATCGATTCAATCCATTTGGAAGAACCATATATGGTCTTCACCTACCAATCGGCCCGACTGATGCATCAACTTTCCTCCTCCAGCGGGGGGCGGTTGCGCGTGGTGGACGGTCGGAGCGCTTATCTGCCCCTTGATCATGACATCCGGCAACCGAAATCCCTCCTTGGGGAGGTAAAATCGCTGTTGCAATCGGAGTGAGGTTCTCGATATACTCCTGCCCGCTTGTAAGGTGAATGTGCCAAATTGTCGATCTGGGCAAAAGATGTAAATTTGCCTTTTGTGTGATAGTGGTTAACCCACGGTCTCGATAATTCGTATTGTTTGATAATTCGTATTGTTTGATAATTCGTATTGTTTGATAATTCGTATTGTTTGACTTATCCCTTCGCTCTGACATTGGAGCGGAAATGTTATCTGCTTTTCAAAAAAACCACTCGTGAAGCTCCGTATCAATCACAGGACGGTTTGGCCGATCATCGCCGGAACAATATTGGCGATCCTCTCGTTTTCGGTTCATGCACAATCTCCGGTCAATCCGAGCGACAACGGAACAGGCGCGACGCCGATGGCGCCCGTTTCGGCTTCCTCCGTCCCGCGGTACGGAAACGCTTACGGCATCGCGCCGAAAGATCCCTACAATCCGACAACGTCCGCTCGGCCGGCGAATTGGGTTGGTGGAACTGCGGCCGCAACAACGCCAAACGATAATTCTCCTTCGCAGAATCCCCGACTGCCGCAAAATCAACCGCCAAACCTGTATCCGCCATCGGGTGACTATCCGCAAACCAATGTCCCACCGCAACCGCCGTTGAAGTGGTACGCCCCTTCCAATTCGCAGAATCCGCCGCCGAATTATCCGTCAACCGATTCTTCCGCGTTCGTGCCGTCGATGAGCGCGCCAATCAATCCGCCCCTCGAACGATTTAGCGGTGTCAATCCGAATCCGGTTCCGAAAGAGATGCTAAATCTGACCGGAGCGCCGCGGCTCATTCCGGGCACGGTGGTTATGGCTCGCGTCGGTTCGGAAGCCATCTTCGCCAGCGAAATCATCCCTCCGATCGATCGTTATCTCTCCGAGTTCAAAGCCAAGATTTCTCCCGAGGAATTCGATTTGCAGCGTGAAGAATTCGAAAAGCAGCGCGAGTTGCTAATCATCAAAAGTCTGAAGTCGCATATTGAATCCAAGCTGATCTACCAGGATGTCAAACGCGATATCCCCCCTGAAGGAATGGCAGGCGTCGATAGGCAACTGAGCGGACTGTTCGAGAAGTCCGAAATTCCCAAGCTGATGAAACGGGAAAACGTGACCACGACCAAGGAACTCGAACAAAAATTGAAAACTTTAGGCAGTTCGATTTCACAGGAAAAAAAAGCCTTTATCGAAAAGCGCTGATCGGAGAATGGGTGCATCGCCAAATCAAGCCCGAAGAAGTTCCCACCGTGACCCAGATGACCCATTATTATGAAACGCACAAAGACGATTTCACCACTCCAGCCAAGGTGAGGTGGGAGGAACTGACGGTCAGCAAAGCCAAATATGCCGGCAAGAATGAAGCCCTTGCGGCAATCGCACGAATGGGAAACCGCGTGTTGGTGGGCGGCGAGCCTTTCGCCGAGGTTGCGAAGCAAAGCTCCGACGGTTTCACCGCCATGAAAGGCGGTCTCCGCGATTGGGTCTCGAAAGGCAGCCTGACCGACAAGGAAATCGACGAGGCTCTCTTCAGTCCGAACTTACCCGTCGGGAAACTCAGCCAGATCATTGAAACTCCGCAGGACTATAATATCGTTCGCATTGTTCAACGCGTGGATCGAAAAACGGAAGAATTCACGGAGGCCCAGGATAAAATCCGTAAAAAAATCACCGAGGAGCGGACCGAACGGCAATTTCGCGAATATCTCGAACGCCTCGAAAAACGCACGCCCATCTGGACCATCTTCGATGGCACCGGGGGTAATCTTTCACTGGCCGAACGACTGAACGAAAAGCAGCGGTAGCCAAACCGGTCGCACGAATCGTCGCTTGCGAAGATAATTGTTGCACGAGGATTCATTTTTGCATCGCTTAATACTCCGACATTTCTCGACAAGGATGCACTCTTCGCGCTTTTTTTCAATGAACTTTTTCAAGAACAATCCCGGATCGTTCATTATGTCATTGCGATAGTTGACACCATTCCTGCGGTTCATTGCGCAAAATACCCATTTTCCACAATTCAACTTGGCGATTGCTGCAAACGCCATCTGCCGCGGAGACTTTGCATTTGGTCTGCTTCTCAACCTTGACAGGGGGGACTGATTGGAATATCTTAATTCCTGTTAAGATGGATAGTTTGTTATGCCTGTAGCATTTCTACCCTGTGTTTTGTTCTTGCAGAAAGCATTTCTGCACATCGTAAGGATGACCCTCGATGAGAATATCGTGTTTATCGCTGGTTCTTCTGCTGGGATTGGCTACTTCGGCTTGTGCTCAAGAATGGGCGAAAAAAATGTTCAGCGAGACGTCCCACAATTTCGGGACGATCGCCCGTGGCGCCAAGGCCGAATACAAGTTCATCATTGAAAACATATACGAGGAAGACGCCCATATTTCCGCGTGTTATTCGAGTTGCGAATGCACGACGCCCCAACTCGACAAACGTTTTCTCAAAACTTGGGATAAAGCCGAACTGATCGCTTCGGTCAATACCAAGGACTATTACGGCCAAAGGGATGTCACGATCGTGATCAAGTTCGATGCGCCCTTTCCCGCGGAAGTTCAAGTCCACATTCACGCGCAGGATTCGCAGCGACGTTGTCGTCCAGCCCGAAGAGGTGCAGTTCGGCACAGTGAAACTCGGCTCGGTTCTGCAAAGGCAGGTGCATATCAATTACGCCGGCCGCGGCGATTGGAAAATCCTGAGCGTCGAGAGCGCGAATCCCGCCCTGGAGACGAAACTCGTGGAGACCGCGCGTGCGGGCATCAAGGTAAGCTACGATCTGATTACCACCCTAAAAGGCGACGCTCCCGTCGGCTATCTCAAAGACAATTTGATCTTGGTGACCAACGATTCCGTCAAACAGGCAACGCGCGTTCCGGTTCCCGTCGAGGCCATCGTCGCTTCGCCGCTTACCGTGCAGCCGAGTCCACTCTTGATCGGCGTGTTGAAAAAAGGCCAGCCCTTGACGAAGCAATTGGTCATCCGCTCGACGGCAGCCGTCCCCGTGCCGTTTCACATCACCGCCGTCCGCTGCGACGATCCGCGATTCGAGATCATACTTCCCCCCGAAGCCAAATCCTTGCATCTCTTGCCGGTGACCTTCAAAGGCGCCGACGCCGCGGGTCAAATAACTGCCAAACTGCGTGTCGAGACCGATCTCCCCAATGTCGAACCGGTGGAGGTGATGGTCAACGTGCAAATCACGCCGTGAAACCCATAATCGCGAGCAGATATTATCGAAGTCCAAAGAGGAGTTCCTCGACGAAGTCCCCGATTTCTGCCAGCACGGTTTCGCGCGATTTCGTGCCGGCTTCGGCCATCCGGCGGACCAGGGCGGAACCGACGATCAGGCCGTCGGCGACGGGAGCGAGAAGCTTGACGTGCTCCGCGCGGCTGATGCCGAAACCGATGCAGATGGGCAACGGCGTTTGAGCGCGGAGCCGGCTCACGTTTTCGACGATGTTCCGTGGGAGCGACCGGCGTTCGCCGGTGATGCCGGCCACGGAAACGTAATAGATGAAGCCCGTCGCTTGTTCGGCGATTCTTTTCGCCCGGTCGGGCGGCGTGGTCGGTGTAATAAGTTGAATCAGTGAAAAGTCCTCACGGCGGCAAATCTCCCGCAGCGGGCCCGATTCTTCGACCGGCAGGTCCGGCACGATCACACCCGCCGCGCCCGACGACTTCGCTGCGGTCACGTATTTCTCCAGCCCATGCCGGTAAACGATCGCGTAGCTGACCATCGTCACGACCGCGTGCGCAGCATTGGTGTTGTTTTCTCGAGCATTCCCAAAATTTGCGACAATTTGATCTTTTTTTCGAGCGCCCGGGTGTAGGAAGCTTGAATTACGGGACCGTCGGCGATCGGATCGCTGTAGGGAATGCCCAACTCGCAAAGCGGGCAACCGGCGTCCACCAGTTTTTGCAATACGGCGGCCGTGAATTCCAGATCGGGATCGCCCGCCGTAATGAAAGGCATGAGCGCCTTGCGGCCGGAGGAGCGCAGCGATTGGAAAAGTTGGTCGATGGAAGACATGGAAAAATGACAAATACGGAATGATGAAATATGAACGTTAAAATTCCACGCCGCGGAGCCGGGCAATTTCGGCGGCATCCTTGTCGCCGCGGCCCGAAAGACATACGACAATGACTTCCTCCGGTTTTAGGCGAACGGCTTGCTTCATCGCCTCGGCCACGGCATGCGAACTTTCCAGCGCGGGAAGGATGCCTTCCGACCGGGCGAGAGCGTCGAAAGCGTCGAGAGCCTCGCGGTCGTTGGCACTGGTGTATTCCGCGCGGCCGGTCTCTTTCCAATAACTGTGCTCGGGGCCGGTTCCGGGATAATCCAAACCCGCCGATATGCTATGCACGTCGGAAGTTTGGCCGTCGTCATCCTGCAAAACGTAGCTGAAGCTGCCGTGCAGCACGCCGGGGCGGCCGTAACACAATGTCGCGGCGTGTTCGCCGGGCCTGGTCGATCTTCCACCGGCCTCGACACCGATCAGCTTCACGCTCTCGTCGGCCACGAAGGGATAAAACATGCCCGCCGCGTTGCTGCCGCCGCCGACACAAGCGACCACGACCTCCGGCAGGCGGCCGATCTGCTCGATACACTGCGACCGTGTCTCTCGTCCGATAATCGATTGAAAGTCGCGGACGATCCGCGGAAACGGATGCGGCCCGACGACCGAGCCGAGGATGTAATGCGTGGTTTCGACCGAACTCATCCAATCGCGCATCGCCTCGTTGATCGCGTCGCGCAAGGTTCGCGATCCGCTTTCGACCGGCCGAACCTCGGCCCCGAGCAATTTCATGCTGAAGACGTTGGGGCGCTGCCGGCGGATATCCTCCGCGCCCATATAGACCACGCATTCCAGGCCAAATCGGGCACAGGCGGTCGCCGTGGCCACGCCGTGCTGGCCGGCGCCGGTCTCGGCGATAACGCGATGCTTGCCCATCCGCTGCGTCAAAAGTGCTTGGCCTAGCGTGTTGTTGATCTTGTGTGCGCCGGTGTGATTGAGATCCTCGCGCTTGAGAAAGATTTTCGCCCCGCCACATTTTCGGGTGAGCCGCTCGGCAAAATACAGCGGCGACGGCCGGCCCACATAATTCCGATACAAGAACTCCAACTCCTGCCGAAACGTCCGATCGGCGACGGCCTTTTCATATTCGGCCGTCAACTCTTCGAGTGCATGGGTCAGAGTTTCCGGCACATAACGGCCGCCGAAGTAGCCAAATCGGCCGGCAGAATCGGGAACTTCTTTCGTGGCAGGCATGGGCGAGCAAATAGGCAAAAGTTAACAGTAATCCAAAATATTTATTTTCCCCTCGATGAGCGAGGTGGTCAAGGGAGGGAGACCGAGGCGATCAATCAAGTGAGACTGTCCGGTAAAAAAAGGTTCATTGTCTGTTTGTTTTGCCCGGAGCCGACGGCGATGGCGTTCAAGGGAATTCGTCCGATTTACCGGTTCGAGAATATTTCGCGATCCACCGTCGCCGTTGGCTCCGGGCGAAACGATTTTATCCCTTTTCCGCGGCTAAAGCATCGAGCCAGGCTTCGATCGAGGTGGCTTGATTGGCGTTGCGGTCGATTTGCTGATCGGCATCGAGGCAGCGATCGAGGCGATTGGCCGTGGTTTCTGCGCCGATCGGTCCGCGGCGGAGGGCGGCATCGAGGAACTGCCGGAGATCGGCGTCGGCCGACTCCGCTGCGCCGGTTTGCGCGCGCAACAGATGGCGGTAGAAATCGGCGGCGAATTGGACGATTTGGTGAAACCGCTGGCGGCGCGGGGCGCTTCTTTGCCGGCGGCCTCGACAAACTTGGCGACCGTGGGGGCGAAGGCGACATTATCGAAGGCCCCTTCCGCCAATTGCTGATAGAGGGTGCCGCGGAAGGTCCACAATTCCGGATCGGAAAGCCGGATCGCCCGTTCGAGGCTGCCGCCGCTATACTGAGCCAGACGTCGGGCGTCGGCTTCATTCTGGGTCAAGCCCTTTTCCAAAAGCAGGTCTGCCACGATCGTTTCGTCGAGCGGTTGGAAACGGATCAGTTGGCAGCGGGAGCGGATGGTGGGCAGTTGTTTGGCGGGAGAAGTGCCGATGAGGACCAACACGGACCTCGGGGGCGGTTCCTCCAAGGTTTTCAAGAGGGCGTTTGCGCCTTCCGCCTTGAGATAGTCGGCGTCGTCGATGATGGCGATCTTTCGTCCGCCCATGAAGGGTTTTAGGCTGATATCATGCAACAAACCTTCCTGCATGCGGTGTTCATCATCGCCAATGATCGATTCCACGAGGATATTCGCCCTGTCGGCGGGTTTGCAGACGAAAATCAGGTCGGGGTGCGTGCCGGCTTCGACTTGGACGCAGGATGGGCAATAGCCGCAAGGATCAAAGGCGGTTTCGGGATTGGTTTGGCAGAGCAGGGTCTGGGCCAGCTTGAGGGCGAAGGTCCGTTTGCCCACGCCCGGCGGCCCGGCGAACAAGAAGCTGCTCGCCAGCCTTCCCCTCGCCACGGCCCGGCGGAATTGCTCGACGACCCCGTCTTGTCCGCGAAGGCCGTGCCAGGAGGTGGAGGAAAGAGTGGAATTCATGGTGGTGTTGATGGAGGAAAGTTGATTTTAGAAGAAAGTTGGCGGATTGGATAGTGGTCTGGGGGGGCGGGGATTGGGGATTAGCTATTCTCAATTGACCCTACTGGACGAGCTGGTTGTAACGCTGGCGGTTCTAACTCCAACGTGTTATCCTCCGGGGCAAGAGGCTTTATGCAATCCAGATTGCTAACCGTTGCGCCGCCGAAATACAAGCAGCGTGGCGAGAGCCAGGACGAGGAGAACGATGGGAGACGGCTCGGGGACGGAAGACGGGGCGATGGAGGTGATGCTGAGGGTGTCGAGCGAGATGCCGGGGGTGGTCAGGAGGGTGTTGAGTCCGGAGACGGATAGGATACCTTGGCCGGTGATGTTGCCGAGGGTGGCGCGCCGCTGAGGATTTTCAATTCCGCACCCGCGGCGATGTTGATTGTCGAAGCATCGGCGAGGTCGGCGCCGTCGAGGATGAGCGTGCCCTGGCGGATCGCCGTATCGCCCGTGTAGGTGTTCGCCGACGTGAGAATCAATTTTGCGGCTCCCGACTTGATCAGCCCTTCGCCGCCGCTTAGTTGGCCGCTCACGATGATATCTGCGGTGTCGGCACTGAAGGTTCGCGCCATCCCGGCCAGTTGCACGTCGAGTCCAATCGTTTGCGGCTGTGAACTGCCGTTGACGATATTGCCATCCAGCATGACGCGATTGCCCTGCAATGTAAATGCGGAATCGCCCGAAAAGACGATTCCCGAGAATGACGTATCGGCCGCATAATCGTTCGAATTCGCGACGCTCGCCGGCGTCAATTCCCCAAATTTCAGGCTGTCATAACTTTTCGGCGCGGAACCGCCCCAGTTCGACGGATTCGACCAATGCGAATCGGCCGGATTGCCTCCGCCCGTCCATGCCGATGCCGCGATGGTGCCGATCGTCAGCGTTTTGGCAGAGATGCTGCTCGCCGTCAAGATCGTGCCGGAACCGCTGACGGCAACGGCGCCGCGACCGTCGATAGTTCCCAAGGTTGGCGTGCCGCTCACGATTTCCAGGACAGCGCCGTCGGCGATGTGGACCGCCGAGGCGTCGGCCAAGTCCCCGCCGTCCAAAGTGAGCGTTCCTTCGCGGATGTCGGTCTCGCCCGTATAGGTGTTGGCGGACGTGAGAATGAGTTTGTTGGCGCCCATCTTTGCGAGGCTCTGATTGCCGCTGATCCGACCCGACACGACGATATCGCAAGTATTTGCGGCGAAAGTGCGTTCCGCCGCGCTGAGTTCGAGATCGAGGCCGATCGTTTGAACTGCAGCGCTGTTGTTGATGACATCGCCCGTCAGTACAATCCGGTTTCCTTGAAGCATGAAAGTCGCCGCGCCATTGAAAGTGATGCCCTTGAAGGGCGTGCCGTCGGGAAAGTCGTTGAAATTGTCCGTGCTCGCGGGCGTCGATTGGCTGAAGACAAGCGTGATATTGGCGCTATTTCCGCCCGGCGAGACGCCTTCCCAATTGTAGGAGTTCGACCAACTGATATCGGTGCTCTGGTAAACTTCCTGATAGAGTTCGGACGAACCGCCGCCGGTCCAGCCGGAAATCGGCGGTTTTACATCGAGTCCCAACAAGCCGTTCGGCTGGTCGAAGACGACCCAATTGAAATTGCTCAGCGTCAGGTTGTAGATGCTCGGTATCGGATCGCCGGGGATGATCATCGCGTTGGCCACCAGATTATTCACCCCGAAAATGCCGTCGAGCGTGAGCATTTCATTCGTGTTCGGATCACGCAAGGTGATATCGTTGACCAATACGGGCGTGCTCAAGAACTTGAGATGGTTGGGGTCGTTATCGTTCGCCGCGTTTCCTTCGATGGTGCGGATAAGCATGTCGTCGAGAAAAAAACCTGCCGCCGTGACGATCCCGCCGACGCCGCCGACGGGCAGCGTAAATTGGTCGGCAATTTCCGACCACTGGGAGGTCGTCGAATCGAAATGCTCCAAAATCGGATCGGCGGTTCCTTCCGTGCCGGGCCGATAGCGAACTTGGAGTTTCTCGGCTAGCGACGACGAGATCATCGTCGTGCTGGCGCCGGTATCGAAGAGAAAACTGCCGGTTGTCCTTTGCCCGGCGAATTCGACGGTCACGCCGGGCGTGTCGGCCGAACCGCCCGTGACCGGATTCGGACCGATGAAGGGACTTGCAGCCAACGTCGGACCGGGTGCCCCCTCAGGTGTGACATTGGTGAACTGATCGAACGAGGCGTAGCTGAGTTTCACGTGATGATTGGTGGCGGGGATGCCCGGCTCCGAGTTGATGGCGGCGGGATTGAACGGCGTGCCGGGATCGTAAATGTACGTCTGCATCGTGTCGAAGAGATTGTCCGCCGGCTTGGGATCCATCACCACTACTTTTCCGATCATCGCCGGCATGCCCACGACATCGATCGGACCGAGGTCGGGATTGTCCTCGGGTGTCATTTGCAGCCGCACTGGGCCGGTTGTCTGCGTGAACGGCACGGTGGATGTCCCATCGACGTCCGGATGATACTTGGCGATCCCGATGTATAGCGGAGTTGACACGTTGAAATCCTGCGTGCCGCCTACTCCAACATCTTGGTAAACGACCAGCGGTCCGGTGCCTTCGGGATAGCGGGACAGTTTCGTCTGCAGATCGAATACCATCGAGGTGAACTGGCTGAGCATGATTCCGCTTGCGCCGGTATCGAGATAGGGATCGTCCATGAACCAATCCAATCCGAAAATGTCTTTAATCGGTGTGCCGTCCGGCGTAGTCTTGAACAAGATATTGATGCGCGGCTGGTCCAACGCCGCAGGCATCACACTGCCAATATCCACCGCCCGAGAGGGTGATAAGCCAACAGTGAAATACGCACAAATGAAGAAGATTCGGAAGAGGAACCTTTTACGATGAGACATGATGCCGATCCTTCAGGGAGACTTCGCCGGTTGCCGAAAAATGGGTCGCCCCAAGGACACATCTCCATTACACCACGAAAAGGGGGATGTCACAAGCATTTTATTCGGTTTTACGTAGGACAGATTGCCTAATTTATTGCCGAAAATGTGCGGAAGGGGTTTGAAGTGGTCAACTGTCTGCCAGGAAACCTATCTTACGGCTGTTTTCCTCTTGCCCGATCCCCCCGTGATGGCTATAGTTCGGCGTTTTGGAAAAGGAAGCAAAATGTCACTGCCGCCGCCGCCCGCACTTGTCGAGTTGATGGAACGCTTGGGTGTGGCGACTTCTGCCCAGATGCTTCGCGCGGGGAGGGCGATCAGGCGCGCTGCGCGAGAATTGCAGCAATTCGACTCGGTTTGGATCGATGCTTTGGTTCGGACGAGGCGGCTGACGCCGTTCCAAGCTCGCGAGATCAACGCCGGCCGCGGCGAACTGCTCAAAATCGGCCCGTATCTGCTTTGCGAAAAACTGGCCGGTCCGCCATATTTGCTCACCTATCGGGCGAAGAAACGGGAGTCGGGGGCGATGGTGCGGTTGGCGATTGTACGTAGGACAGGTTTCCAACCTTGTAGTAGGACAGGTTTCAAACCTGTCGCATTAGATCATCAAGAAAATCCAAACGCCGGCATAAGCGTCGGACAGATTGGAAACCTGTCCTACGATTCCGGCGTTGAGGGGGATCGGCTGTATTTCGCCGCGCCTTGGGTGGTGGGCCGGAGCGTCGCGCAGCATTTGATCTTCGACGGGCGTTTCTCGCCGGAGATCGTGAGGGAAATCGCGCGTTCGATGATCGGTGAATTAGCGGCCTTGGAAAAGGCCGGCGGTTGTCATGGAGACATCGCTCCCTGGAACCTCCTGCTCACTTCGGAAGGGGATTGCCTTTTCATCAATGCAGGGTTGCGCGGAATTCTGCGGCCGGAGGAAGGTTTCGCCTTTGCCGAGCTGCTGCCCGAGGCTTACGATTATCTTGCGCCGGAACGGGTGGCCGGCGGCGTGCCGCCCGATATTTCGAGCGATATTTACGCTTGCGGATGCGTGTGGTGGCAGATGCTCTGTGGCCGGCCGCCTTTGGGTGGCGGCGATAGTTTGACGAAACTTCGCGCCGCTCAAACCGCGGCGATTCCCGACGTGCGGCGGTTTGCCCCGGAAACGCCGGCGACGCTGGCCGATGCGATTGCCGCTTGTCTGCAAAAGGAGCCCGGCCGCCGCCCTGAGAGTTTGGCGAAACTCGGTGCGATGCTTGGTCCGCCACAGAAGGGCAGCCGGCAATTCGTGGCTCGAACAATGGTTGCCGATCATCGATCCCACAGGTTGGGCGAGCGGCATCTTCGGCGGCAGTCGCTAAGGCGAAATTGGCCGGTATGGCTGACCGTGATCGTCGGCTGCATTTCGGCGGCGCTGCTCCTGTTGGGGCCGACGTTCAAGACATTGACGGAGCGAGCGAATTCCGGGAAAAATGTCACCCGGCATCGGGGAGCAGTACGGCAATCATTTACTAAGAACGGGCAGGTTGGAAACCCGCCCCGTGGGATTCAAAACAGGCAGGTTGGAAACCTGTCCCACGGGAGGCTCGATCGGCAAGTGCGGCCTGCGGGATATAACGGGACGGAAAAACCGCTTTTGCCGCGTCGGCCCGCCACGCCCGACTATCTCTTGGAAACCAAGTTGCCGCAGCCCCTGGAGGCGTTTTCGTTGCAGCGCGGGCAGCGAGTCATCGGCCGCCTGGGCCGTGCGCGACGGTCCTCGTGCCCGCAAGTCGGCCTGAAACTCGACGGGGAGGAGATCCGGCTGGAGAACCTCGATTTTTGCTGGAAAGCGGGAGTAAATCCCAACGCCGGCGCGGCGATGATTCTCTATGCGGGAAGCCGGGCCGAATTTCGCGGCTGCCGGTTTATCGCCGCCAAGGAGGCTTCCGTTCGCCCCGCTGTGATATGCTGGACGAATGGCGCCGGCAAAGAAAAAATTGCCTTGCCCAGCGGCGGTCTGCAATTTACCAATTGTATTTTCCATGGGGTTGGCACAGCCATCGACAGCCGCCGCCGCGGAGCAATCGCCTTGAATTTGCAGAATTGTCTCTTGCAGGAAATGGACGGATTGCTGCACCTCGACCGTCAGCCGGAACTCGACGAGCCGCTATCCTTGCACCTGACCAAGTTGACAATGCAGAAAACGGGGCCGCTTTTGAATTGCCGGCTTTCGCCGTCGGAAAAACCGCCGGGCGAGATCGCCGTTCAGGCCGAAAGCTGTGTTTTCTCGCCGCGAAAAAATGAACCGCTGCTGGCTTTCGAAGGCAACGAACCGCCGGGTGCCTTGCTGAGAAATATCCGCTGGGACGGGACGGGTTCGCTCGTCGCCGCCGAGACCGCGGTCGGCGCTTGGAAAACACCTGCCGAACGTTGGGAACCGCTGGACGACAGCACGCTGGCGATTGCCGGGATGGTGCGGAGCCGCCTCGAATTTGCCGAAGACCTCGAAAAGGGGGGCGAAAAAGCGGTGGATAACGCCGATCCCGCACAATCGGCCCGGCTCCTGCGCTGGCAAGCCCCGCAACCGACTCTCGATCCGCCGGGCGTGGATGGCGATTTGCTTCCGAAAGGGAGCGGGAAGATGAAGGATCAGAGATAAATGTTGAGAAACCGCAACAGCTTGTTGCAACCCTCCTTCCCCCTCGCTCTCTCATCCTTTCGCAATTTGACATTCCCGCATTTACGACCTAATCTTTCAAAGGGAGAACCCCCTAACGATTTACCACGAGTCCCATACCACACGCTTGTCGAGAAGGGAAGGTGGGACATGAGACACTTACTTAATTTTCTCCGCGAGGATGATGCGGCCACGGCAGTGGAATATGCCGTTTTATTGGCTTTGATTTTGATGTCCGTGATCGGCGCGATCGGCACCGTCGGTGCGCAGAGCGGCGGAATGTGGGGCAATATCGAAGGCCAGTTGAACGCCACGCCCTTCGGCCGTTGATCCTTCGCGACAGAATTCAACACTTTATGAACCAGGGAAACGAAATCGGAAAGCAGTCGGAATCTAGAAGCCAGGCGTCAGAAGAATAATATCTTCTCCCCCCTGCCTCCTGTTTGCTGTCTGCTAACTTTCGACTTCCAACCCTGGTTCGTGTTTTTCTTGGGACAGGAACTTGTCGAAATAGAGCAATCCCACCAGGCTTTTCGCGTCGTGGATTTGGCCGGACTTGGCCAGTTCGAGGGCTTCGTTCCAGGGGCAGAGGAAGGTTTGGATATCTTCGCCGGCTTCGAGGGCCGTTTCGCCGGGCGTTAGATCGGTCGCCAGGAAAAGGTGCATTTTTTCATCGAGAATGCCCGGCGACATGCAGAAGGTGAGCAAATGTTCGATCTTGCCCGCCCTGTAGCCGGTTTCCTCGGCCAGTTCACGCTCGGCCGTGCTTTGGACCGGTTCATCGTGATCGAGTGTGCCGGCGGGCAGTTCGATCAAGGTCTCGCCGACGGCCACGCGGAAGTTTTTCACGAAAACCACGCGGCCGTCCGGCAGTATCGGCAAAATCACCACCGCGCCCGGATGCCGCACGATCTCCCGCTCGTGCTCCCGCCCATCCGGCGTCGTTTGGATGACGCGCTCGATGTGGAAACGTTTGGCTTGGTAGAGGATTTCGGGAGTTTGCATATTGGCTTGTTCGATAATATCCTTGCTTTGCATCTCAGGCCATCTTTTTTAAATACCAAGGATATCGAAATGATTGGTTCTAATCCGTAAACTCTGCTGTCAAGAAAGAAGACAAAACAAACAGTAAGCATTATAGCATACGCCCGCTTCAGGGCAGAGCCTCTCCAACAAGGCGTTCCCAAGCGGAGTCTGGGAACGAGTAATTAAAACGACAGATTGGAAATCTGTCCTACGTGAAAAGTTGCCGCAGCCGTTCGGTTTGCCAGTCGCAGATGCTTTCGATGTCGGCGATGGGCATTCCCGTGTAAGGGAGTGTGGGGAGATACGGCGGCGGGCCGTATTCGGGGCAGAAACGGTACGAGGGGAAGCCGCGGCGCTGCATCGACTCGTAAATCATTCGCCACCAGGACTCGAACGCCTTCCGCTCCTCGGCAAATCGCTCATCCCGGGGATCGGCAACTTGCGGTGCTTCCGCATATCCTTGCCGGGCGTGAACATAGACCGTGCGCTCGGCTGTCAGTGCGAGCGTTTCCTGCTGATCTTCCAGCAGCCGTTCGCAAACGCAGACCCAATGGCTCAGGTCGGCGGCTAGGCAAATCTCCGGGTGTGCTTCGAGCAGGATTTTCGCCACGGCCGGATGGAACAGACAGCGGCCGCGATGCGTTTCATGGGCGAACGGTACGCCGAGCGATTTTTCCAGTTCCACCGCGCCGCGAAAGTAGGCGTGCATTTCTTCGAGCGGCCACGTATCTTCGCCGGAATGAATATTGATGAGTACCGGACGCAGCGGCAGCAGTTTTTTCACCTCCGCTTCGAGGGAGGCGAGATGTTCCGCGGCCGAATGCCCTTTGGTGAATCCGGCGGTATGCACCTGGCCGATGAATTCCAGGCCGTTCTCCTGCAACCCCTCTTGAAAACAGGAAAAATCGGGGATGGAGTTGAAATTGGTCTCGATGCCGACATAGCCGGCCTCGCGAATGGCACGGAAAGTCGCCGGAGAAGTGATCGGATAGCCCCAGAGATGGCGATAAGCTTTGAGTTCCATGGTGGGTTTTTTGGCAAAAGAAAAAGAGTTGAGTTACTGCGGTAATCATACGAGCGATTCAAGCAAAGGCAAGAACCGCATAGAACGCCGAGAGCACAAAGATTGTTCTTGCGATATGCTTGTTATTCTTTGGGAATTTCTTGCCGCGGTCGTATCGTGCCTAGCCCGAACCAGTAAGCACAAAGAACACCAAGGACGATCATGATAATATGGACCGGTATCAGATCTTGCAGATGCGTGAGAAAATAGCTGAAACTGTCGTCGGCGACGAATGGAAACATTTTCCATTCGGCGAAGACGCTCAGTGGAATAGCGAGCGCGGCGCAGACCACGCCGAACACTTGCGAGCGTTCTCTTAATAGCAATGTGCCGCCCGCCCCGAGCGCCGCGCCGGGCAGGATCATGGCATAAAAATTTTGGCCAACAAGCCACACGAAGACGAAATATCCGACGACTCCCCCGGCCGCCGCTCCGGCCAGTCCCAGCAGCCAATTCACCGCCTTGTTTTTCGCGGTCATGTCAAATACCCCCGTGACAGAAGTTTGCTCCTAGACTCCGTTTCGAATAGAAGCAGAATGGATGAACCTCATTGTAAGTTTTTTCCTCCATGAAGATAGGCTGGATTAGGGAAGATATGGGAGAATCGGAGCTGTCAGATATCCCCCTTTCCCCTTCCGCCCTCCCCCTTCATCTTGACGCTTTTCGGCAAAATCGGACAATGGAAGGATTGGAGTGCGGGGGTATTAAGTAAGAATCGAAGCATAAAGTAGATCCCGCCTGCCGGGCGGGATCTGGCGGGAGATGGTAGTTGGTTGGGAAAATTTTGCCGAGAGGTCCCGCCCGGCAGACGGGACCTACTGAGGAAGAATCATGTCGAAATTTGCCGTTATTTTGCCTGCCGCGGGGAAAAGCGTCCGCTTTCGAGACACTTTTTACAAAAAACCGTTCATTCCGATGGCCAACAAGGCGGTTTGGCTCTATTCGGCCGAGCGATTTTTAAACCGGGATGACGTAGTGCAGACGATTTTGGTGATCGCGGCGGAAGATCGCGAGCAGTTCAATATGAAATTCGGGGCAAATATCGCCATCCTGGGGATCGAGGTCGTCGAGGGGGGGGCGGAACGCTCCGATTCGGTCGAGGCCGCTTTGGCGCGGATCAAACCGGCGGCCGATTTTATTTGCATCCACGATGCCGCCCGGCCGTGTATCTGCGACGAGTGGATCGATAAGATCTTCGAAGCCGCCGAGAAGAGCGATGCCGCCATATTCGCCGTGCCGGTGCCGGGTACACTGAAGCGGGTGAGCGGGGACCACAAGATTCAAGAGACCGTCAGCCGTGAGAATCTCTGGGAAGCCCAAACGCCGCAGGTCTTCCGCCGCCAATTGCTGCTCGATGCCTACGCCAAACGGCAAGGTTTCAAGGCGACCGACGACGCCCAACTAGTCGAGCGGATCGGCCATCCGGTGACCGTCGTGACCGGCTCGACGATCAATTTGAAAATCACCACACGGGAAGACCTGCGACTGGCCGAACAAGCCCTAAAAGCCCTCCCCAAACCCAAAATTTTCGGTGCTGGCAATCCTTTCGCGGATGATGATAAGTGGCGATGAGGAGTAGAGAGGGGAGAGGGGTGAGGAACGAATGGTTCTGATATTGATAAAGATGGAGTATCCGAAATGGCAGTGAAGGATTATAGGGAGTTGATCGTCTGGCAGAAGGCGATGGATCTTGTTGAGCAAGTTTATCGCCACACGCATGGTTTTCCTCGAGAAGAAGTGTATGGATTAAGTAGCCAACTTCGGAGAGCAGCGGTTTCAATTCCTTCGAATATTGCAGAAGGTAATGCTCGAACAACTACACGCGATTTTCTACATTTTCTCTCGATTGCTTACGGATCAATCAAAGAAGTTGAAACGCAAATACTCATTGCAGACCGTCTGGGCTACGATCCACAAGAACATACACCAAAATTATTAAATTCAACCGAAGAAGTTGCGCGGCTCATCAGCGGTCTATCCACATCATTGAAAAGGAAGCTTGAAGCATGACCTCCCCTCTCCCCTCTCCCCTCTCCCCTATAATCGAAGAACTTTCCTGGCGCGGGCTCATCAACCAAACGACGGACAACGAAATTCTGCCGAAACTGCTCGGCGAAAAACAACGGGCGGTGTATGCCGGCTTCGACCCCACGGCCGACAGCCTGCACGTCGGGCATCTGATGGCGCTCATGATCCTGCGGCGGTTCCAGCAGGCCGGGCATAAGCCGATCGCGCTCATCGGCGGGGCGACCGGCATGATCGGCGATCCGAGCGGAAAAAGCGAGGAACGCAAGCTGCTCTCGCTCGATATCCTGCAAGAGAATATTCGCGGCATGGAATCGCAGATGCGAAACTTCCTCGATTTCGACTGCGGGCCGAATTCCGCCTTGTTGGTCAATAATTTCGACTGGATGAGCAAGTTCGGCTATCTCGATTTCCTCCGCGACATCGGCAAGCATTTTCCGGTCAACGTGATGCTCACGAAAGATTCGGTCAGAGACAGGCTGGAGCGGACCGACGCCGGCCTGAGCTACACCGAGTTCAGCTACATGCTGCTGCAGGCGTACGACTTCGTGCATCTCCACGACGAATTCGGCTGTGAATTGCAGGTCGGCGGCAGCGATCAGTGGGGCAACATCACCGCGGGCATCGACCTCTGCCGGCGGCTCCGCGGCGCGCAACTCTACGGCATGACTTGCCCGTTGTTGACAAAAAGCGACGGCGCGAAGATGGGCAAGACCGAGACCGGCGCGCTCTGGCTTTCACCCGACAAGACCAGCCCGTACCAATTTTATCAATATTGGATCAACCTCGCCGACGCCGACGTGGGCAAGTGCCTGCGGTTCTTCACCGATTTGAATCGGGCGGAGATCGATTCGCTTTTGGCCGAGCACGAAGCCGATCCCGGCCGCCGCGCGGCCCAGCGGCGGCTCGCCGCCGAATTGACGCGGCTCGTTCATGGAGACGATGGACTCCGCACGGCCGAGCGCGCGACGGAGATCTTTTTCGGCGCGGAGATCGGCGAACTTTCCGACGCCCAACTGACCGCCATTTTCGCCGACGTGCCCAGTGAGGAGTTGCCCCGCGACCGGCTGACGTCAGCGCCGGGATTGCCGATCATCGACGCCCTGGTCGAAGCCGGACTTGGCGAAAAGCAAGGGCGAAGCCCGGCGAACCGTCACGCAGGGAGGGGCGTATGTAAACAACCGGCGGATCGAAAGTGTGGATATGATGCTGAATGCCAATCATTTGGCGGGCGAATCGGTAATGGTGTTGCGGTCGGGCAAGAAGAACTATGCCTTGCTCAGGTTCGTATAGACGCTATCCCAAGGATCGGAGCGTTGGCAAGATTCGCCGTTTTTTTCCGGAAAACAACGGCGATAGAAGGTTACCCTGCCCGCGCGAAAGATCAACCTCACGATAATACATGGATGGGTCCCGTCATGGGTCGAAAATCTGTCATCATAATCATCCTCGGCGGGATTTTCGGATTGATGCTTGTCGTGCTTCTTTTATTGTATTGGGCGTCCCGCTACGAACCGCCGTTTTACCGCCGGGCGATGGGAATCGATTCGGCAACGCAGGAAAAAGAGAGCAACGAACTGCTCCGCCGGGTGCTGGCGCTGGAAAACAGCTTGAAACGTGAAGGCGATTGGCAAGCGGCCTTCACGGCCGAGCAGATCAACAGCTGGCTGGCCTATGATTTGAAGCGGAATCATGCGGAAGTTTTGCAGGCCGAGTTTCACGATCCCTGCGTGGCGATCGGACCGAACCGGCTGCAGCTCGCCTGCCGCTACGAAAAAGGCGCCACTTCAAGCGTTTTATGCCTCACCGTCGAACCTTACGTGCCGGAGCCGAACGTATTGGCGCTGCGAATCGTCAAAGCCCGGGCGGGCATGCTCCCCTTGCCGCTAAGCGACGTGCTGAAAAGCATCTCCGAAACCGCTCAAAATGCGGAATTCACGCTCAATTGGGGGCAAGCTGACGGCGATCCCGTGGCGCTGATCACTTTCCGCTCGCCAAGTGAAAAAGGCGATTTGGCGGTCAAAATCAAGACCGTCAAACTTAATGAAGGAAAAATAATTCTCTCGGGGAGCACGCAGAGAAACAAGTAGCTGAAGAAATACAACACGGAAGCAGGGTTGTATTTTCAATGGCAAACTTCGAGATGGAATTTCCACTGCTTGGAGTTTTTTGATTCCGCTAATAATATAGCTTGGCTGCGAATTTCTCCGCCGAAGAGTTCGACGGTCAGCGATGTATCAGTTTGTTTGATGAGTCGATAAGTGCCTTTGTCCCATTGTTTCACCGTGCCGCGGTCGTCGGAGACGGGGCCTTCGTAATCGAGATAGGCGAGACGATGGTCGGGCAGGAGTTCGGCGGACTGTTCGAGGCCGATTGCCGGCGGTTCGGCAAGGGACCATGTTTTCAGCGTCTCGCCCATTTCCAGCATGAAATCGTAATGCCGGACCCGAGGATGATCGTGCTCTAAAATGACGAAACGTGGCATGAATCGCTCTACGAATCGGCTTGGTGCCATGCCCACGCTCGTCGTGGGCATGTTGGAACCCCGGATCACACGCTTCATGCCCACGACGAGCGTGGGCATGGCACCAAGCATCGGGCTTTTCAAATTCATTACATGTTAACGCTTCTACGCGGCGGTGCCTCGCGGACATTGCATAATCAGGCGGAGCCAAATAACAAAGAGACTCATTTCTCTCCTCTCTCCCCTCTCCCCTCTCCCCTCTTCATCACCGCTTCGCGAATATCGGCCTGGACCTTTTCGATGGATTGGGCCGCGTTGACGACGACGACGTCCTTGCGGCGGGCGGCTTCAGCCAGAAAGCCTTCGCGCACCCGAGCGTGAAATTCGGCGCCTTGTTTCTCCATCCGGTCGAGTTCGCGGTCGATCCGGTCGGCAGCCGACTTTGCCGGCATGTCGAGCACGATGGTCAAGTCGGGCATCAGACCGTCCACGGCGATTTGGCCTACCTGCCAAAGCGATTCGATGTCCAGCCCGCCGGCGTAGCCTTGATAGACCACGTTGGCCAGCAGATACCGGTCGCAGACCACGGTTTTCCCGGCGGCCAGCGCGGGCCGGATGACCTCTTCGACCATTTGCGCCCGGGCGGTCATGTAGAGGAACATTTCGCTGCGGCGATGGACTTGCAGATCGTGCCGATGGAGCAGCAACTCCCGCACCGCCTCGCCCAAGCGGGTGCTGCCCGGATCGCGGCAGGCGGCGACTTCATGTCCTCGTTCGCGGAGCCAATTGCAGAACAAGCCGATTTGCGTCGATTTCCCCACGCCGTCGCCGCCGTCGATCGAATAGAACATGGTTACGCGCTCCCGTCATTGGTCGTTGGTCGTACGTCGAAGATGAGCGGCGCGTTCGACGCCTGCGGCAAATCGAAATCGCGGAAAAGCGATCGCTTGCCGGCGCCGCATACCCGTGCCGGCCGCTTAACGTGGAACGCTTTTCCAGCCGGAAGCGGGCTCATTCGATTCGGCGGTCGGATTCGCGTTGGATTCATAAGACGAACTTTGCTTGGGAGCGGACCATTGGAGGCGCGAACTTTTTTGCGGGACCTTGGCGGCCGAATTTTGGCCGCTGACGGGCTGGACGGCCGAGGTCTGCCGGATCGGGTGGTCTTCCAGCTTGCTGAGTTGCAGCGTGCCGACGTCGAACGTTTTGCGGCCGGCCGGCTTGGCTGCGCGGGAAACGCTTCGTTCTACTGCCGGCCTTCCCGCCTTGGCGGGCGGGAGAACCGTCGAAGCATCAGGCTCGGGCGCCGGGGGAACTGCCGGAACCGGCTGTATTTCCTTGCGATTATAACCGGGTTCGAGCGGTTCGGGAGCGGGCGTAGGCACGGCTTCGGGCTTCGACGCGCCGCCGTCGGGAAGCACGGGTTCCGATTCGCCGCCGAACAGCGGCGTTTTCTCGGAAAATTGCCGGTACGGACCTTGGCTGACGACCTTCGGCTGCGTAAAGCCGTAATCGAGGTACTTGGCGGCGTCGCGGGCGCGGGCGCGGCGGCGGGCGTCGAAATACGCCTTGCCGGGCCAGGGGCCTTCCGCCAAATAAACGCCATTATACTCCAACAGCGAGCCCTTGCGGTAGTGAACCATCATGATGTCCTTGTTGTAATTCACCAACGAGCGGTAATAGTCGCTTTCGGCTTGGGCCAGCAACCGCTGCGCCTGCAAGAGCACGTCGATTTGCGTCGGAGGGTAGTTGCCCGAATCGTACGCGGCGCCCACCGCTTCGACGTTCCGCTGCGCGGCGTTGCGGCGTTGGAAATTCGTGTTGCTCAATTCATAGTCGGCTTCCAACGATCGCCAGGCCGTCGCCAAGGTGTGCGACAATTCCAATTCCGCTTCCTGCAAGACCGCGTGTTCCTTGGTCAAGGCAAGCTGGGCATTCCGCACTGTGGACAGTTCGCGGCGGAATCCGAGCGGCATTTGGAACTGCAAGCCGATTTGCCACTCCTGGAAATCGCCGCTGGTCAGGGATTGATAAGCATTGGAGCCCGGCGTGAGGAAATTGCCAGGCACGCGGCTGGAGGAAAGCAAGTCGTTGCCCAAACCGCGCCAACGGTAGAGGGCGTCCACGTCCAATTGCGGCATGAGGAAGTTTTTCGAGGCGATGAGGTTGAGTTCCTGCCGCTTCACGCCGAACTTGATCCGCCGGATTTCCACGTTGCGAACCAGCGCTTCGCTCAAAATTTCATACCAGTCGAAAGAGACCTTGGCCGTGGTCGGCTCGTCGAGGGGGCGGATCAAGCGTCCGTCGGTGGCCGCCAAACCCATCAAGTAGCGCAATTTCGCTTCCGATTCGTAGAGCGAAGACAATGCCTGTTCGACGGTGCTGCGGAAAAGGAAATATTGCTCGCGGGCCTGGGCTTCTTCGGCCGCTCCGCCGCCCGTGCCGCCGTAAACCCGCAGCGAATGCACCTTCTGCCAGGTCAAAAGGGCGCTGTCGCGGCCCTTGATCACGGCATCCAGGCTGCGATAATAAAAATACAATTCCCAATAGGACGATTCGAGGTCGGAAACCAGATTCCGCACGGCGGCTTCGAAGTCGGCCAAGGCGATGTCGGTGTTCAATCGGGCGAGCATCACGCCGTTGTATTGTCCCGGCTGGGCACCCGGCCCAGCAATGCGGTTGTATTGCACGCCCGAGCCGCGCAGCAACGGCTGGCGGGCTTCGATCTCCACGTTCACGTTCCAATCGCTGGGGAACTGCTGAAAGAGTTGATTCGCCATCGCGTATTGCACGTTGTGCCGGATCGTGGTCGTGCCGCCCGTGGCATTGATTTTCTGCAATTGCGCCACGAAATTGGCATTGTCGCCATTAAGCACCTGGGCTTGAATTTGCGGCGTGCTGGAGTTTTGCGGCGTATCGACCTTCTGCCAGAAAACATTGGTGGCGAATTGCGTATCGAACGCCGAAAGCGCGGCTTCGACGCCCGACCGCGGATTGGTTTCGATCAACGCGGGATCGTAAATCGACGACACGGCGTCGGGATTGCGGAGAATGTTGTCGATCGGCGCTTGCGGGCTGACCTGGCCGCCTATCGACCGGATGATCTTGTTGTTCTCCAAAGCGATCTTGATGGCCTCTTCAAGCTTGAGATCCCATATGTCCTTGGGCTGCTTATGACCGAGCGAGAACGGTTCGATGGCGCCCTTAGCGTCGGCCAGCGAATTCGATTCCACGTCGGGGTACTCGATCTCCGTGGCAACCCCTTTGTAGTGCGTCAGCGTAGGGTCTTTGATCTCGTGGAAATAGAAAGGTTCTTGCGGAAGGCAGCCAGCCAAGAGCACGAAGGCGGCGGCGATCACGGCGAACGGTAGGGGGGACTGCCGTCTCATGGGTTTGCATTCCTATTCGGTTTGCACGATTCAGGAGGTCCGCGCGAGCGTACCCCCTCTCGGTGTAGGTATTCATGAAAAATCCCCCCAGGCCGCCTCGCCCGGAACTCGCGCAATGGCGCAAACCTCCGAACAGAGAAATCGGCAAACCTGATATCGGCCGCCTAACCGTTAAACTTTGACAGTTCTTTGGAATCGATAAGATTTGCGGTGTATTCGCAATTTATGCAGATAACCTAACTACCCAAGATTCCCGACTATATCGGCTGGTGCCTTTTTATTGACGCTCATACCAGCGTTTCCAGCTGGAAATTTGCTCGGTGGGGGAGGCGGGGTGCTGCGAAGAGGATTTGGCGATATCCTCACCCACGACTCGGGGAAGACTTGACAAGGCGACGCGGGAGACGGCGTTTTTGTCGCTTAAAAGATGGATGAGAATAGGGATAAACGAGGGATCGGGATATTCGCCCATCGCACGGGCGACGAGCGCGCGGATTTGCGGGTCGTTGCTGTAGGCCAGACGTTCCAAAGCCGGCTTGCCCGCGGGGTCGTTCATTTGCACGAGTGCCGTTGCCGCCGCAAATTGGACGTCGTCATTGGTCGAGTTGAGCAGTTTTATGAACGGTGCCGGATCGTTTGTCCCGGAAGCAGCCAGTGCTTCGACGGCCGCGCATACCACCAGCGGTTGCACGTCTTCCAGTGCCGGGAGGAGTCGGGGAATATGCTGTCGGTCGGGATGGGCGGCCAGATAGATGCACACCTTTCGCCGCACTTCGGAGGATGGGTGCCCTAAGCCGGCAGAGGCGATCGCAGCCGCTTCCGGACCGTTTTCGTTGGAGATGGCCTGCAAAACCCCCAGCCAAACCAGGTCGTCGTTTTCGGCGGCCATCAGTTGGGACAAGCGATCCAGAGCCAAGCGGCCGCACGATCGTTTGGCGGCACACGACTGCAATTCCCGTGCGGCGCCGCGGCGCTCGGTTGCATCCTGGGAATTCAGCCGATCGATCACGGCGAATTCCGTCCGAAGTTTCGGCAGCACGTCGCGATAAACCGACTCGGATAAAGTCTGCTCCCGCTCGAAACGCAACACATCCAGCACGTCGATCAAGGCGGGGCCGTAAGCGATCAAGGCTCGGGTGTCGCCGGCGGCCAGCAGCGATTCGATTTCGGCAATCGTTTGCGGCGAGATGGATTGGGGCTTTTGCCGCTTGGAATCGACCGCTTGCATTTGGTTCGTTTGGACTATGCCGAATCGGCTTCGGAATTGCATATCGAGGTCTTGCAGGATTTTAGCGCGGCGATCGGCCGGCGCATCGACGGGAAAGTTCGCGGCGGGGGGCCAGCGTTCGGCGAGTTCTTGGGCGGCGGCTTTTCGGGCCGTAAATGCCGGCTTGCCCATCGCCGCGAGCAGAATCGGGCCCGAGCGCTCCAGCGGCCATGTTTGCAGCGCGCGGATCGCGGCCGTTTGCACCTCCGCGCTGGGATCGTCCAAGAGCTTTTCGACCGCGGCCGCGGCCGGCACGCCGGGAAACGCCGCCAACGCATCGGCAGCTTTCAAGCGCACGCGCCACGACTTGTCGTCTGCGGCTTCGAGCACGGGCTTTTCGGCCTTCATCGCCGCGAATGCTTTGACCGCTTCGCCGCGAATGCCGTCGGAACGGTCTTTGTATTGCTCTTTCAGGATCGCCAAAGCTTCATTCCCGCCGAGCCGGCCCAAGCCGGCGATCGCCGCCCGCCGCACGGTGAAATCGGTGTCGGCCAGCCCCTCTTGCAGATAATCGAGTGCTTGCGGATGATTTTGCGCGACGATCGCCGCCAGTGCGGCAGCGCGAACGCGCGGATCGACCTCGGTCCGCCGATCCGTCGCCTCGATGGGCAATTTTCCGCTCTTGCTCGCCGACCACGCCCGCAATGCCTCCAAGCGAACTTCGGCGCGGGGGCTTTTCAACGCGGCGACGAACCTTTCATCGCTGGATGCGTCTTCCCGCCGGGCGAGGCCGCGAAGCAGTTCCTCGTGCAACTCGGACACGTATGAGGCAGTCGATTTCGGGGAATAGCGGCCGTATCGGTCGATCAGTTTCCGCAGCTCGGCGACTGTTTCGGCCCTTTTCGCGGCTGTCGGTTCATGCAGGGATCCCAAAGCTTCGGCCGCCGCGCACCGCATGGGGAGCGGCAGCGTCGGCGTCCGGACCGCCCTGCCCAAGAGCGCAAGGGATTGGCCGTCGCCGGAACGTCCCAGCGCAATCGCCGCGTTGAAAGCCACTTTCGGATCCCGATCGTCGAGCAGATTCTTCAAGTTCGGACGCTGCTCGGCCGGTTGGGCCAACACGGCATCCAATTTCGGATAATGCCAGCGAAACGGCGACTGGGGATCGACATTGCGAATCCACACGCAGCGCTCGCGGCCTTGAGCGTCCTTTTCTTGAACGAGAGCGATGACGGCCCGATCATCGGGGACGATCGCACCGGCACCGGCTGCCGGCGATTCCGGTTGCGACGCGATTTTTTTCGTCGGGCGGGCGGAAAGGCCGCTCACGCCAAAACCGAGACCATTGCAGCCGACGAATGCCGGGAAAAGAGCGAGTCCCAGCACGAGCATGGCTACGTCCGTGTATCGCCGGAGATGGAGCATTTATTGGGGCAAATCCGTTTGCCGCGTGTGTTAGCGAGACAAGTTTGCAGTTTATCGATTCATCCCGCAAGTTATGCCGAAGCATAACCTGCGGCACTTGCCGGAGGACAGGTTGACAACCCGTTCAAAGTCAATCCATTTTTTTCAGGGTGGCGTCCACCGCATTTTCGAGGTCTTCATCGGTCGAATCTTCATCGTCCAGTTTGGAGAGCAATTCCTTGTTGAAAAACTTTTTCAGTTCGTCGATTTTTTTCGCCGCGGCCGGGTCCTTCAGGGAGGCAACACCTCTCGATGCGTCGCCGAACCCTCCCAACACCGCGTCCAGGTAGGTTTTCATTTCTCGCGGGGAGACGGCCTCTTTTTTGTCTTTGACGTTTTTCAACTGCTCGTCGCAGCCGTCCTTCATCAATTTCGAGAGCGCGGCGATCAAGTCGTCGGCTTTCAAGCCGGCGGCGGCGGAGAGGTTGATTTGGCCCAGTGCATCGGCGGCGGCGCACGGCAAATTAAACGGCGACTTGTCGTCCGTAATCATCGACAGCAACAATTTAACGACTTGATTGTTCGCTCCGGGCGATTGCAAATAGCCGAGAATTTCGACGGCCTGGCGGCGCATCCAGGATTTGCCGACGTCGCTGTCATCGGCGGACGCCAGTTTGAAGGCCGCCGCCGAGACTGCCGCCGCCGCGGCCGGATCTTTCAGGCCCGACACCACGTGCCGCTTGATGCCGACGAGCGCACTGATCTTGACGGCATCCAATTGTTTGGCGTCGTCGAGGTTTTCGAGCATCACGGTCAGGGCCTGCGGCAAGGGAGTGGGGGTGCTCCCCTCGGAGGCGTTCAATTCGCCGATCGTCAACATGGCGTTGACCAGGAAAATCGGGCTGTATTTTCCGTTTTTAAGTTTCTTGCCCAGGACTTCCAATGCCAATTCATTGAGGCGGTCGTGAATCGGGCCGGATTTGGCTTGCTTGCAGAGGCTTCGGTACTGGTTGCGCATCGCAATGAGTTTGGCGGCGTTCTCCTTTTGCGTCCAGCTTTTGAATTCGTAATCCGTGAAATAGTCGTCGAACATCTGCTTCGCCGCCGGACTCTCGAAACGGTCTCTCAACACCATTCGCCGGACTTCAATGAAATTTTTCTTGAGTTTTTCGTTGGGAGCGTCTTCCAAGTATCCATTTTTATCCGCGGCCGTTCCCGCGGCAGGAGGCGAGGCACTCTTCTTGCCCTCTTGAGCGAAAGCGAAGATCGACGTTACCCCCACTAATAGCGAAACCAATGCGCATTTAAGAGCTATTCTGAAAATGCAG
This sequence comes from Pirellulales bacterium, assembly GCA_963713065.1. Classification (GTDB taxonomy): domain Bacteria; phylum Planctomycetota; class Planctomycetia; order Pirellulales; family Thermoguttaceae; genus JADLEL01. The sequence continues at coordinate 152,630 of CAVQKP010000009.1, forward strand.
ACGACGAGTGAGCGGGAATGCGATAAAGACATAGGAACGCCCCCGTTAAAGGTATGCTAGGTCGAATATATCTCGGACTTACTATAGGCTACCAACAAGTGACGGCTTGTGTCAAGTTAAGTGGAAAAGAGAGGGCAATATAAAAAGAATAAACAGAATACATAAAGAGAATGTCTGCGGTGATTATTGCTTCTTTGGGTTTATTTTTATTCCGGTAAGTCCCGCCTGCCTAATGGGACTCGGATAAGCGTTTCTGCCGAATTTGATATTGGAGTACATACGGAGAAGTCCCATCCGGCTCGCAGGACCTGCAATTATCGACTTCCATCGTCTGGGGACTTCTTATCAGCCTGCTCAGCCTGCTTCTGCGGCAAACCGTCGAGGTACTTTTTCAGTTTTTCATAGAAACTCGTGGGGACGTAATCGTTATGGTCATGATGTTCGGAGACGACGAGTTCTTTCGGTTCGTTGGCGGCGTCGAAGAGTTTTTTGCCGAAACGGAAGGGGATGACGGTATCGTCGCGGCCGTGAAATTGCAGGAGCGGCCCGTGATAATTGGGGATTTTGCTCTCCGAATCGAGCCGGGTGCGCATCAGCAGCCGAACGGGGAAGAGCGGATAATGATAGGCGGCCACGTCGGGCAAACTGTTGAACGTGCTGACCAGCACCAACGCCCGGGCGCCGTCCGCGGCGGCAAGATCGACGGCTACGCCGCCCCCGAGCGATTCGCCCATCAACACGATTTCCTTTTCGGGAATGTGTTCCTGTTTGGCCAGCCACGCGCGTGCGGCTCGGGCGTCGGCAAGGATGCCTTTTTCGCTTGGTTTGCCTTCGCTGCGGCCGTAGCCGCGGTAATCGAAGATGAGCACCGACGCGCCGACGACATCGTGCAGGCGCTCCAGGCTGTCGAAACGATCGGTGATGTTGCCGGCATTGCCGTGCAGAAAGAGCACGGCCGCCGCGGAATGCTCGCGGGGCACGTACCAGCCGTGAAGTTTCGTGCCGTCTGCAGCTTGAAAACGGGCGTCTTCGATGGGCAAGCCCGAAGGATTCCAGATGCCTTCGGGATATTTCGAGGGGAAAAAGATCAGCGATTCTTCGAGGAACATGAGCATCACCACCAAGATCAGATAGGCAACGGCGATAGATCCCAGCACAATTTTCAGCCAGCGGCGAAGTTTTTTCATGGGAGAGTCAGGGATCGGGGATTAGGGATTGGATAACGCTAGTGGAAAAAAATCCCGACGTGAAGTTTCTCCAACCCCCAATCCCCATCTTCCCGCTTTTCTCCTCGAAACACAACGGCCTCGCGGGAAAAAATCCGCGAGGCCGTTTTCAGGCAGGGTATGCACTGATTATCCGCGTATCAACGGAACTTGTAGTTCGGGTTCTTGACGTCGAAGTCGGCGTCGGTGAAACCGTTGTTGAGCTTCAAATTCATGTAAGTGTATTCTTCCATGAGTTCGGCCGGACCGCCTTTTTCCTTGGGCCAATCGTAGGCTTCGTAGCGGATGGGCACGTTCAACTCGTCATCGACGAAAATCCGCGCTTCGTAAAAGAGGAAGTTCCGCCGGGGCACGGGATGCTTGACTTGAATGCAGGTGCAAACGCGGTCGCCGCTTTCCTGTTTGATTTTGGCATTCTTGAAGAACTTGACTTCGCACTCGCCGTACTTGATGTCCTGCTCGGCGACCTGCACCAGGCGTTTCGTCAGATTGAGGATCCCCAACTCGGTCAGCGGATAACGCTGCCCTTCCATCGCGATGGGGCCGTCGGGCGGGATCAACACTTTGCCGAAGAGCTTGTCTCGAACGCCCACCGTGTGCGCCCACATCTTGCCGTCGTCTTTTCCCTCGACGAATATGACTTCCTGGCCCTTGATTTTGGCGGGCGAGATGAAATACATATAGACGCTGAACGGTTTGTGCCGCACCTTGACGTACATGTGCTGAAAATCGCCGAGCTTGCCGTCGATGCGTTCGCGCTTGACCAGCGTGGCGGAGTAGTCGGAGATTTTTTCGATATTGCCCATGCCGTCGTAAGCCCAACGGAGCGCGGGCATCAACGGATGCTCGTTGGCGGCCGTGGCGTTCAATTGCGGCGCAACCGCTTGCGAAACCAAGTCGGCTCGCTCGGCCAACTGCAAGGGCGGTCGCCCATCCACTTTCGGAGTGTTGGCTGCGGGTGTTTGGGCGAAGACGATTGCCGTCAGCAAGGAACAGACCGCCAATGCGGGCAATCCCCGGCGATATATCCAACTCAAGCGAAGCATGAAAAACCCTCCCTGTGTGGCATCGCGGCTCTTGAGAGCCGAGAACCTTATCGGCTTTCCGGCCGTGCGATGCATATTAGTACCTTCCATGAATTAATTAAGCCGACAATATGTCGCCTTGATCGTTATCGCAAAACTTTGGACGGAGTATTACAATGTTTCTGTTTGTAGGGGCGGTTTATCCAACCGATCCATAAAACCTGACCGGAGAATCCAGCTATACTCGCGTCAACAGGTTTATTTTATCCAAGTTCCGCATGATTGAGGAGGTCAGTTTCTTGAACCCAACGAATATCGATGTTACGGCAATAATTTCATTTCCGTTCGAAGAAAATTCCTTTGTGATTCGCGTTCCTTCTCATGAGGATTGCGTGGTTATCGACCCCGGCCTCGAACCGGAGAAGATTATAGGATGTTTAGGCAATCTGGGTATTGAGCCTGCGGCTATATTAATCACCCATGGGCACAGCGATCATATTGCCGGCAACCATGCTTTGAAAGAATGCTGGCCGATGTGTCCGATTGTCATCAGTAAAATAGAATCCCCCAAACTTACTGATCCAGATTTGAATCTCTCGGCGATGTTTGGTTTGCCGGTGATCAGCCCACCTGCCGACATTACGGTGTCAGGTGGCGACGATTTCGAGGCGGCGGGCATTCGCGTGAAGGTACTGGAGATTCCCGGCCATTCGCCGGGGCATCTGGTTTATCAAATTGAACAATGCCGGCCCTCTATAATTTTCGTGGGGGACGTGATTTTTTCCGGCAGCGTGGGCCGGACCGATTTTCCCGACGGCGATTTCAAACAGCTTGCCCAAGGCATCCGCGAAAAAATCTTTACCTTGCCCGAAGATACAATTCTTTACCCCGGCCACGGGCCGAGCACAACCGTGGGCAAGGAAAAACACGGCAATCCGTTCGTTGGCATCCCCTAGCCGGCGATGTGGAGAACTGGTATCTTTCTTGACCGGAAAACAATCAAACCGACATTCAATCTAAATAATAAGTAAGGAGAATTTGTGATGTTACAGACTACCGAGACGATGCTTTCGTGGCTGCGAAAGGTATTGGGATTCGACGCTAATTATCCCAAATTGTCGTTGGAAGAGTACTTGGCCAACATCCCCCGAATGGAATGCCTGGGGAAATTGCCCAGCGGGACGGCCGTGTTGATTCGCGGCGATGTCGATGCCAAGCCCGGCGCAACGGTCGGCGAAGGGGATATTCGCCTGCGATCGATGAAAGAAACTCTCCAATTCTGCCGCGATAAAGGTTGGAAAACGGTGATTTTCGGCCATATCGGCCGGGAACCGGAAAAATCGCTGGCGAAAGTCGCGGCGCGGATCGGAGACATCATGGGCTGCAAAGTCGCGTTCCTGGAAGATTGGCTCGATCAGGCAACGATCACCATCAAGGACGGAGCGGCCAAGACGATTGCCGATGCCGCGCCGGGAAGCATTATTGTTTTGCAAAATACGCGCAAGTACGATCTCGAACGCGTGTTGTGGAAGGCCAAGGAAGCCGATCTATCCAAACTGGCTCCCAATTTGGCAAAGTTAGCCAACGAGTTCTTCCAAAAAGTGGCAAAATACTATATCCACGAGGCATTTTCGGCGGGCAGCCTCGACTCTTCGAGCATCGCCGTCCCGGCCGCGATGGACATGGTCGCCCTGGGGAAATACGAAGCCGATCAATTCACCGGCCCCTTGACCGACTGCATGAACGCGCAAATCGTGATCTTCAGCGGTTTGAAGATCGACAAGCTCGACGATCTGCAGGCGATGATCGCACGGGGAAAGATACGCAAAATCCTCACGGCCGGTTCGCTGGCGATGTGTCTGAAGAAAGCGGCAGCCGAGTTGGAAGGGAAGGATTTCAATATCGGATTATCGGAAGATCCCGCTCACAAGGACAAACCGTATTACATACCGCGCGAGCGGATCGAACAGGCCAAAAAGATGATCAGTGACGGCCGTGCGAAGGGCATCGAATTCATCATGCCCATCGATTCCGTGCTGCAAGACGGCCGAGTTTCGGAAAGCGTGGGGCCGGGCAATCAGCAATTCGACGTGGGGCCGGCGTCGAGTATGTTGTACGCGCAAAAGGTCGGCGAATTCATCGCCGCGCATCAGAACGACGCGGCCGCGGTGACGGTCTTTCACAACGGCGTGTTCGGCATGTTCGAGGACCCGCGGTTCGAGGAAGGCACGAAACAGTTTACCGCCCAACTCAAACGCATGAAAGACGCCGGATTCAAGGTCTATGTCGGCGGCGGCGAAGGGGGCGCGGCAGTGGAAAAATATGGCAAGCCCGACTGGATCACATACTGCTTTACGGCCGGCGGCACGGTTTTGAATGCCTTGGGCAGCGAGCCGGTGCCGTATTTGATTGCCCTGAAAATCGCCGCGGAAGCGATGGGACCGAAACCGCATCCTGATATGTAATGCGCACTCTCTATCCTTGATACCCATCCCCATACTCTTAGACACGCTTATGCGCAGCGGTCGTTAAAATCGTTAATCGCATTATATGCGAAAACGTCGTCAAGTACGGACCGAAGAAGTTGCAACTTTTGCGAGAAATGGGTTGTCTGGTTAAGGAATTCAAGGTTCTCGGGACGATAGCAGAACTTAGATTGGACCTAAACCCCCCACTTACGCCATTTTGCGTGCGTATCCCACACGGTCTTTCCTAACAGGAGTACCAGACATGTACCGTCGTATTTTGTTGCCGGCGCTGGCGATTGCCGCGATTGTTGCCATCACCACCGCCAACAACGCGAACGCCAGTCTGCTTGGCGGATGTTGCGAAGCAGTGAAGGCTTGCGCTCCGGCCGCTTGTGCGCCGGCTTGCGCCCCCGCTTGCGAACCCGTATGCTGCCCGACGCGTTGCCACCGTGAGCGTTGCCACCGCGAGCGTTGCTGCCACGTGCGGAGCTGCCGTCCGAAGAGCTGCTGCCCGACCCCGTGCTGCGAAGCCGTCAAGGTTTGCGAAGCTCCCAAGGTATGCGCTCCGGCGTGCTGCGAGCCGACTTGCTGCAAAGAACGCTGCTGCCGCGAACGCTGCCACCGCGAGCGTTGCTGCCGCGTGCGGAGCTGCCGTCCCAAGGCTTGCTGCGCCCCGGCTTGCTGCGAAGCCCCGAAGGCTTGCGAAGAAGTGAAGCCCTGCGCCCCGGCTTGCTGCGAAGCCCCCAAGGCTTGCGCTCCGGTGTGCTGCGAAAAAGTCCGCTGCTGCAAACAGCGCTGCCATCGCGAGCGTTGCTGCAAAGTTCGGAGCTGCCGTCCAAAGTGCTGCGCCCCGGCTTGCTGCGAAGCCCCCAAGGCTTGCGCTCCGGTATGCTGCGAAAAAGTCCGCTGCCACAAAGAGCGCTGCCACCGCGAGCGTTGCTGCAAAGTTCGTAGCTGCCGTCCGCGGGCTTGCGCCCCGGCTTGCTGCGAAGCCCCCCAGTGCTGCGCCCCGGCTTGCAAATAAGCCACTTGGAGTGCTGCTCGGACTCTTTCTCGATTCCAGTCCGCAACACTTCACCAAGAAAACTACAAGCGGTCCGGTTCCAACCTTGCCGGACCGCTTGATCGTTTCTTGATCGTCGCGAAACGATTCTGCTTCGCAGGACTGAGTATCAATCTCATTTTTTCCTTTTTTACGGATATTTTCCGGAGAAAGGGCGGATCCGGCTTGGGTTGCCGCTCGTGGCGCCGTCCGTTATCATGAGTGTTTTCTCTCTCCCATGAGCACGCGGCATGTCCGAGTTGCAGCCCGAAATTCCCGTCGAAATTGCGCAGGCCGATCGCGAAAAGCGGGTGGTGGCGTTCTGGTCGCTGATGGCGGCGGTGCTGTTGACGACGATCAAAATCGTCGTGGGAATATTAACCAATAGCTTGGGAATTCTGGCCGAAGCGGCGCATTCCGCCTTGGACCTGGTAGCCGCCGCCATGACGCTCTGGGCGGTGCGGATGTCGAGCCTGCCCGCCGATCGCGAGCATTCGTACGGCCACGGCAAGTTCGAGAATCTTTCGGCACTGTTCGAGACGCTGCTTTTGCTGGGCACGTGCGTGTGGATCATCTACGAGTCTTGTCACCGGCTTTTTTTCCACTCCGCGGTCGAAGTGCATCCGACCTTTTGGGCTTTCGCGGTGATCGCCGTTTCGATTGTGGTCGATATCTCCCGATCCAGGGCGTTGAAACACGCCGCCTTAAAATATAACAGCCAGGCGCTTGAGGCCGACGCGCTGCATTTTTCGACCGACGTGTGGTCGTCGCTGGTGGTGTTCTTCGGCCTGGCGTGCGTGCTCGTTGCCCAAAGACTCAAGCTGAATTGGCTGGAGAGCGCCGACTCGGTGGCCGCTCTGTGCGTCGCCGGCATCGTGGTTTGGGTAAGCGTGCAACTGGGAAAGAAGTCGATCGACGATCTGTTGGACAGCGTGCCCACGGGCCTGCACGGGAAGGTGGAGGACGCGGTGCGGCAAGTGGCCGGCCTGGGCGAGATCCGCAAGCTGCGGCTCCGCCGCAGCGGGCCGGAAGTGTTTGCCGACGTGACGATCACGGTCGAGCGCGCCGTTCCCTTCGAGAAAGTGCATGATATCTCCGACGCCGTCGAAGCGGCGGTCCGCGGAGTGCTGCCCGAGGCCGACGTGGTGGTACATGTCGAACCGGTCGCTTCGGACGCCGAAGACATCAACACCAAAGTGCGTCTGCTCGCCACGCGGCACGAGCTTAGCGCGCACGGCATCCGCATTTATGAAGAGCTGGGACAGGCACTGGCTGGAATTGCACCTGGAGGTGAGCGAATCACTGACGCTGAACGAAGCCCATCGCAAATCGACGGCTTTCGAGGCGGCGCTGCGGGAGGCGATTCCCGGCTTGGAGCGGATCGAAACGCATATCGAACCGGCGGGCGATTCGACTTCCACGATTCGGGCGGAACCTGTCGGCGAGAAGAAAATCGGCCAGGTCCTGGAACAATTTCAGCGGGAGCGCCGCATCATCTTCGATCCGCACGATTTGCACGTGCAGCAAATCGGCGGCGAGTTGTCGATTTCGCTGCATTGCACGCTCGCCCCCTCTACTTCGATCACCGACGCCCACGAGTTCACCGTGCGGTTGGAAGATTATTTGCGCAGCCGCGTCAAACGGCTGGGCCGGGTCGTGATTCACGTCGAACCGAAAGAGTAGGTTAAGCCGCGGCCAATGATGGCGGCTTTACATTCAGCTCACTCCGGGAACAATTTCGTGGAGAGATATCGTTCGCCGATGTCGGGCAGAATGGCGACGACGAGTTTGCCGCGGTTCTCTTCGCGCTTGGCGATCTGAACCGCCGCCCAGGCCGCCGCGCCGCAACTGATGCCGCACATCAAACCTTCGAGTTTTGCCAATTGCCGGGCGGTTTCGAAGGCGTCCTCGTCGTTGATCTGTACGACTTCGTCGATGATTTTCACGTTCAGCACGGCGGGAATGAAACCCGCGCCGATGCCTTGGATCGCGTGCTTTCCGGGCTTCAATTCCTGGCCCGCGCGGAATTGCGTGATGACCGGGCTGGCGGACGGTTCGACGGCCACGATTTTCACCCCCGGCTTGCGGGCTTTGAGCACTTCCCCCACCCCGGTGATGGTTCCGCCGGTGCCCACGCCGGAGACGAAAATATCCACCGCGCCCCCGGTGTCGCGCCATATTTCCTCGGCCGTGGTTTTACGATGAATCTCGGGATTGGCCGGATTCTTGAACTGCTGAGGCATGTAGTAGCTCGAGCTGGAGGCCGCAATCTCCTCGGCCTTGCGCACCGCGCCCGGCATGCCTTCGGCGGCGGGCGTGAGGATCAACTCGGCCCCCAGCGCCTTCAGCAACCGGCGGCGCTCGACGCTCATGCTTTCCGGCATGGTCACGGCGAGTTTGTATCCCCGCGCGGCACACACGTAGGCCAATCCGATGCCCGTGTTCCCGCTGGTCGGTTCGATGATGACGGTGTTTTTTTTGATGAGTCCGTCGCGCTCGGCGGCATCGATCATCGACCGGCCAATGCGGTCTTTCACGCTCCAGAGGGGATTGGCGTTTTCCAGCTTGCCCGCGACAGTCGCCGCGCAGCCGGTGGTGATCCGATTCAGCCGAACCAAGGGCGTATTGCCAACGCATTGGGTAATGTCATCGAAAACTTTTTCATGACTGACGTGGACACGATTGAATCTCCTTAATGACCAGTCTCGTCGTAATGACGGGAACGAACAAATCGTTCGGGGCAGCAATAAATTTTAATCCTAATCATCTTTCCAAAGATAGTCAACTCTAATATCGAGCTATAATATACGTGAACTTTAATGATGTCAACAACAAGCGTTTGATGTTGTAATTCTTCAGAGGGATGTGAGGGGACCATCTGTCGTTGCTTTAAGCATCAATCCATGAAATAATGGATTTGAATCAGGAAGAGAATTAAAAAAACGTTCATGCCTAATTCATTTTGAAGAAATTGATGTAAATCGGCATCTCAATCATAACTACAAGCACTCTCTCCGTGGACGATTCATTTGATCCTTATCGCAAGTGGTTAGGCATTCCCCCCGAGGAACAACCGCCCCATCATTATCGATTGCTGGGATTGGAATTGTTCGAGGCGGATCCGGATGTCATCGTCAACGCGGCGGACGCGCGGCTGTCGTATTTGCGGTCGCTGTCGAAGGATAAACATGCCGACATGGCCGATCGAATCGCCGCGCAGATCAAGGAGGTGCAATTGTGCCTGCTCGATCCGGCGAAGAAGGCCTTTTACGACGGTCAATTGCAGCGTCGGATCGCCGCTTTGAAAAGGGAACCGAATCCGGCGGCAGCAGCGCCGTACGCCGCGGGGAATGCTTCCGCGGTCCCGCCGGCGAAACCGGCAGCCGTCCCCTTGCCACCGCGTGCGCGTCAAACTCCCGCCGCAGTCGGCGGGAGCCCTCCGCCATTCGCTCCGGCGGCGGAATTTACGATTCCCGAATTGCATATCCCGGCTGCCTATTCTCTGCATTCCGCGCGTCCTTTGCAGCAACGATGGCACCGGTTGGCGGCAATGATATTGGGTTTGGCCGCCGTCATTTGCCTTTTGATTTTCTTGTTGGTGAAATTCAATCGGGTTGACGAGACTTCGCCGTCCGTTCCCATTGCTCGAACAACGCCTGAAACAGAGATCGTGCATGGCGAGAAATCCACCCCCGCCGTTCCCCAACTCAAGCCCGCGGCGGAGAGGGCGAAGGAGAAGACAAAGGAGAATCCGGCGGTTTCGCCGGGCGGCGCCGCAATGAACCCCGTTAGAGAAAACAGTCCATCCGCAATCATGCCGCCTCCGCCGAGCTTTGGCAGTCCCCCGGCTGAGCCGGACTTTCCGGGCTCGAATCCGTTCGAAGAAGGAGGTCGAACAAGTCCCTTCACTGAAATACCGCGAATAATCGAGCATCCGTTGCCGCCGGAGAATTCCGGCAGCAACACGGCAGCTTCGGGTAAGCATGGTTCTCTGGACTCGAATTTCGGTAAGGACGAAGATCCGTCGTCTCCGCGGAAATCGGCCCGCAAGCGGCAGCCGATTCCGGCTGAAACCGCTCGCCAGGCGGCCGAAAAGAAGGTGCGTGAAATTTACGGCTTGAAAATTGCGGCGGCGAAGAACGGCGCGGAAAAAATCGCCTTGTCGAACCAAATTTGGCGTCAATCCTTGGATGCCGAAAACGATGCGGCGGCACGTTATGCGCTGATGTCGATTGCCTGCCAATTGGCAGGCGAGTCGGGCCGGTTGCAGGTTGCGCTGAACCGCGCCGAGTCGTTCGCGGAATATTTCGAGGCGGATCCTTGGGATCTCAAGGTTCAGGCCGTCGTCAAGTCGGTTAAGGCCGCCCAGTCCGCCCTGGCGGCGCGCGTCAATCCCTCCAAAATCGACGGCGGCGAGATTGTCCTCCTGGGCCGGCAATTCGCCGAGGAAGCAAAGGACGCGGGCGAGATCGAGGCGGCCCAGAAGGCGGTCAAAGCGATCGCTCCACTGGCGAAAAAAGATCCGCTGCTGGCACGCGAGATGAACGTATTCGGCAAGGAAATCGAGCGGCTTGCGGCGCGCTACCAGCCCGCCCGCAAGGCGCTCAACGCGCTCAAGGAAAATCCCGACGACGCGGAGGCGAACGCGCTGGCCGGTCGCTGGACATGTTTCGAGAGCCACGACTGGGACAAGGGGCTTCCCATGCTGGCGAAATCGTCCGACGCGGCACTGGCGGAACTCGCGGCAAAAGATCTGATCACACTCGAGGGCGCGGACAAGCAACTGGCCACCGCCGACGCCTGGTGGGATTTTGCGCAAAAGGAAAAGGAGAAGGGGGCAGTCAAGTCCGGAGCGCTTTTGCGGGCGGATTATTGGTACGACCGCGCGCTGCCGAATCTGGCGGGTTTGGACAAGGCAAAAGCCGAAGAGCGGATGAAATCCATCGCCGGCGTCGATGCCGCGGCCGCATCCGGCCGCGGCGTCATTCAAGCGGGGAACGTTGCCTTGGCGAAGAACGGCACGCACGTGGAGGGCGTTAAGTTCAATGCCGTCAAGCTTCTCGACGGCGACAGCAGGAATACTACCTGGGACGGCGGCGCCGCCAACAGTCCCGTCCCCTGCGAATGGACCATCACCTTCGACCAGGTCTATCAACTCCGGCAAATCCGCTTTCACTTTTATGACGGCGATGCGCGATTTTACCACTACGCGATGGCGGTCTCGGCGGACGGCGTGAACTACAAACCGCTCCTCGACCGCAACGTAGGCCAATCGTTCAAATGGCAGATCATCCCCCTGAACGGGATGCCGGTCAAATCGGTCAAATTATTCGGCACCTACTCCTACCGGAATCGAGTCTTCTCGGTCACGGAATTCGAAGCCTACTGCATCCCGCCGAAACCGTAAAAGGCGCGCGCAGTATCCGGGGTGCCTGCTTGTTGTCAGTCGCTCGCTTCCGGGAGGGTGTTTTGTTTGAGGCTCTTTTCGCGGACCAGAACGGCGAGCAGGGCGTAGTAATTGTCGGTGAGAAATCCCTCGTAACCCCAGGGAGTTCCGTCCCACGCCTTCCAGTCGTAGGTCATGCCGTTGGGGGCGGTGCCTTCAAAGGAGCCTTTTTCGAAAGAATCGAGCATCGGAAACAGGATTCGGTCGGCCTCTTCGCGGCGGCCGAGGTCATAAAGGGCGGCCAGGGTGTAGTACGCGAAACAGGCCGTCGCGCCGCCGTTTTCATAGATTTGAAAGCCGTCGGAATTGTCTTCTTTTTGTCCGCCGCCCCAACGTGGATCGAGATGCACGTAGTCTTTTTTCGCGATCGGGATGAGATTGCCCGGCAGGCCGAGATCGAAACGCGCATAGCCCACGTCCTTCATCTTCGCGAGCAATTTATCCATGATGGCGTTGGCCTGATCCTTGGGGACGAGCCCGTAGTGGATGGCGATGCCGTTGACGAAAAGAAAGTAGTAGTCGTGGAGCTTGCCGTCGGCGCTCTTCCAACCGGCCAAGACGCCGGTGGCTGGATCGAAGTACGTCTTGACATACACCCCGCGGAGCCGATCGGCGGCCTTGCGATAACGGACGGCATCGTCGCTTTGGCCGAGCGACCTTGCCAGTTTTTCCATGCCGCGCAGCGCGCGATACGCCAAAGCGTTCGCATAGGCATCCTCGTGGCCGAAACCGACGGTATCCCACCAATTGCTCGGACGGAAGGGGACGCCGGGCGGCCAGGAACCCGAGTTTCCGCTGAGTTCGTATTCGAAAAGTCCGTTGCCGTCGCGGTCGGTGGCCAACAAGGCTTCAGTCCAGCCGCGCAGCGCCGAGTAGTTTTTTTTCAACCAGGCGTTATCCCCGCTGCCGAGCACGTAATCGGCCGCGCCGATGAGCAGGTTCGGATAAGCATCGAGAAAAATCGGATTTTTGCTGGGCGACGCGGGACCGTCGAACGCGGACCAGCCGGGAAAACCATAGCCCGGCACGCCGGCAATATAACGATCCAAGAGTTGGCGAATGAGGTCGAGAGCGGAAAGCGAATCGGCGAGTTTTGGTGTATGTAAGGCGATATCGGCATATTCCATGACGCACGAGGCGCAGGTATCGCTCGCCGAATTGTTCCCGAGAACGCCCAACCGGGGATTGACTTGAAGAATGTTCAGCCAGTTGCGGCGGAAACCATTGAATCGCGGATCGTTCTCGATTCCCTTGAGGTGCGGATAGATCGTGGTCGCTTCCCAGCGATATTCCAGGCGGGGAGTTTCTTTGGTGGCGGCTGGAAATGTGATTTGCACGTAAGGACCTACGGCGCGGCGGGCGTCGTAATCGAGTTTCGCCCGCGACGACTGCGGCGCCGTGATGCGAAACGTGCCTTGGCCGGGCAGATGCAAAATCGCCGGCAAGGTGACGCTGCGATCGGGATTCACCAATCCCAACAGCGTCGCGTGGCAGAGATGGGCGTTGAATTGCAGCACGACCGCTTCCGGCGGATCGCTCTCGGACCACTCGGAAACCATGCGCAACGATTTTCCCTCGAACTCGAACGTCCACCGCGCCGGGGCTGAAGAGTCGCCGCCCTGGCCGCGGTATTCCACTCGTTGCCCGACACGTTTCGCCACGGTCGGCCGCGGGACTTCGGGCGGCGGTTGCAGCGCATTGGGCGAGGATCGGCCTCGGCCGAGACTATCGACCGAGAGGCTGATAAATTGCGGCTGATGGAGCGAAACCTGCACCTTGTAATACTTTCCGACGACATGAAATGCCTCCTGGTTCTCCTCGATCTTGATATTCGGCTCTGCCGCCGCGGAGGAGAGGGACATTGCCAGCAAGGCGATGAGGATGTTCGTTGCGTATTTTGTGTTTTTCATGCGGACGCTCTTCGATTTTTGAATATGTTCTAATTCAATCCAGGTTTTCGAGCGATGCCCTGTTGTACCACTTTCGGGGATCAATAACAACTTGCAAACGGCAATTTGACATTGACCCAATCGCCCATTCTTATACAATGCCCCCACCTCTGATTGCGCACTTGGAAAGATAGCTATTTTTCTAGTATCCATTTTACCGGATCGAATTTCCCTCATGGCTGAACATCTCGACGATAAATCGACGAAAAACACCGCTCCGGCTGCTGGCGCTGCGAGCCTGCAAGAGGCTCGGCGAAATAAACTGCATAAAATAGAGGAATTGGGGCATGATCCTTGGGGTGGGCGGTTCGACAATAACCAACCCATTGGGGAGATTCGCGATCGGATTGCTGAGATCATCGTGACACCTGCTGCCGAAGAAGGCCAGCACCCCGAGGAGCACGGGCCGAAGGTTCGGGCGGCAGGGCGAATTGTCTTGCGGCGGCCTTCGGGCAAGGTGCATTGGCTGCAAATTCGCGACTGGACCGGCACGATCCAGGTGATGATCGGCAAGAACCAAGTCGGCGAAAAAAATTTCGAATTGGCGCAGAATTTCGACCTGGGCGATCTGATCGGCGTGGATGGTGAATTTCATCGCACGATGAAGGGCGAGCCCACGATTTTCGCCGAAAATCTGCATTTCATGAGCAAGTCGCTCGAACCGCCGCCCGAGAAGTGGGCGGGCTTGAGCGATCCCGACCTCCGGCAGCGGATGCGCTACCTCGATTTGATCCATACCGAGGGCGTTTTGGAACGCTTCTTGCGCCGGACGAAAATCGTGCAATCGATCCGGAATACGCTCAATTCGCAGCGGTTCGTGGAAATCGAAGGGCCGACGCTGCACGCAATCGCCGGCGGGGCGGCCGCCCGGCCGTTCACGACGCATCATAACGCCCTGGATATCGATCTTTTCATGCGGATCGCGTTGGAACTGCACCTCAAACGATTGCTGGTGGGTGGTATCGAGCGGGTTTACGAGCTTGGCCGGGTGTATCGCAACGAAGGGGTCAGCCCGCGGCACAATCCCGAGTTCACCATGCTCGAAGCCTATCAGGCGTATGGCAATTACGAAACGATGATGGACTTGACCGAGCGCATCATCGTCGAGGCGATTCAGGCCACGGGGCAGGGCCTGAAGCTGCCTTGGGGAGAGAAGGAGATCGATTTCACGCCGCCTTTCCAGCGAAAAACGTATGACGATTTGTTCCGCGAGCATACCGGCGTCGATCCGGCAGATGCGGCGGCGATCAAGGCGGTTGCGGAGAAGATCGGTTTCGAGACGAAGGGCAAGCATCCGGACGTCGTCAAGAGCGAGGTCTTCGAGGAGAAGGTGGAAGACGCGCTTGCCGGCCCGATGTTCGTGATCGACTACCCGGCGAGCATCTGCCCGCTGACGAAGCGAAAACGCGGAAAGCCGGAAATTGCCGAGCGGTTCGAGCTTTTCATCCAGGGGATGGAAGTGGCCAATGCCTACACCGAACTGAACGATCCCGAGTTGCAGGAGCGGCTTTTTTCGAAGCAGCTCGAGGGCCAGGCAGAGGAAGACTCGATGGCAAAAATGGACCGCGATTTCCTCCGCGCCCTGCGGCACGGCATGCCGCCGGCGGGCGGACTGGGCATCGGCATCGACCGCCTGGTGATGCTGCTGACCAACACGCAGACGATCCGCGAGGTGATATTGTTCCCGCTGATGCGGCCGGAAACATAAGGAAACGCCATGTACAAACTTCTTCTCTGTTGGCGATATCTTCGCACGCGATACATCGCGCTGGTGTCGATCATTAGTATTACGCTTGGCGTATGGGTGATGATCGTGGTCAATAGCGTGATGGAAGGCTTCAACAACGAGATGCAAGACCGAATTCACGGCTCGACTTCGGATATCACCATCGATGCGCTGGATTATAGCGGCATGCCCGATGCCGATTATCAGTTCGAGCAGATTCGCAAGGTGGCCGGCGATGACATCGAAGCCATGTCGCCGGTGGTTTTCACGATCGGGATGCTGAACATCACCCACGGCGGCCGCAGCATGTCGCAGCCGGTGCAAGTGATCGGCATCGATGAGAACACGCAGGGCCTGGTGAGTGATTTCAACAAGTATTTACAGCATCCGGAAAATCGCAAGAAGATGAGTTTCGAACTGCGGGAAGGCGGCTTCGACGTTCACGATCATCAAGCCGACGCGGATGCGCCCGAACGGCCGATGATGGGCGAGGCGGGCTGGAAATACCGCCGCTTGCTGGCGAAAATCCGCGCCCAGGAGCAAAGCAACCGCCTCGAAGGCTCGGGCGTTCGGCAACAAGGGTATTGGGACGGAACCGACGGCGCCAACGCCGTGCGCGACGCGGTGGAAGTCGATCCGAGCACGAATCTGCCGCCCCCGGCGAAGGGTCCGACCACGGACATTTTCCAGAATAATCCCGCAATCACCGCGGAAGGCGCGGCGACGTTCGACATGGCGAAAGATCAGCACACGGGGGTGGTCCTGGGCATGTTGCTGGCGAGCCGGCGCTCGTTGAAAGACAAGGACAATCCGCGCGGCGGCTGCGAGGACCGCTTTTCGTTCTCCCCGGCGACGACGTCCGCATCATGCTCCCGACGGCGGGCTCCCAACCGACCAGAGTCGGCGACTCCTTCACGGTCGTCGATTTTTTCGAGAGCAAGATGAGCGAGAACGATTCCAGCTTCGTGTTCGTTCCCATCCGCGATCTGCAGAAAATGCGGGGGATGATCGATCCTTCGACCGGCGCCGGAATGATCAATCAAATTCTGATCAAGCTCAAGCCGGGCGTCAACGGCGACCTGGTCCGCGATAAACTCAAGACGGTTTTTCCGGATACCTTGTATAGCGTCCAGACCTGGCGCGACCGGCGCAGTCCGCTTCTTGCCGCGGTGCAGTTGGAAACCACGATCCTCAACGTGCTCTTGTTCGCCATCATCGCCGTGGCGGGCTTCGGCATTCTGGCGATTTTTTACATGATCGTGGTCGAAAAGACCCGCGATATCGGCATTTTGAAGTCCTTGGGGGCGTCGCGCGGCGGCGTGATGGGAATTTTCCTGGCTTATGGGCTGCTGTTGGGATTGGTCGGCTCGGGGGCGGGATTGGCCATCGGCTTGCTGTTCGTTCATTACATCAATCCAATCGCCGATTTCCTGGGCTGGATCCGGGGCATGCCGGTCTTCGATCCCACGATTTATTACTTCAACAAAATCCCGACCAGCATAGTTCCCCATACCGTGATTTGCATCGTGCTCGGGGCGGTGGCGATCGCCGTGGCGGCGAGCATATTGCCCGCCCGCCGCGCCGCGCGCTTGCATCCCGTGGAGGCCCTGCGTATGAGTGACGATCTTGAACGGATTCTGCACGAAAAAAAATCGCGTCGGCCGACGCCGATCAATCCGCAGGTTCATGCGATGCCCCGCGTGCATGGAGGGCAACCCTTGCAAGGCGGCCCGAAGCTGGATATCCCGTTCTCTTGGGATGCCGCGGCGGAAGACGAGGAATCGGAAACGGCGCAACCGCGAAGCACGCCGGAAGCAGCCTTGGTTCAGGATCGCCCCGCGTTGTTCACCGGTCCGCATTTCAGCCTTCCACAGGAAGAAGAGATAGAAGACATCGAAACGTCGGTGACGATCATCCCCACTCCCAAACCAACGGAACCGGCCTACTCCGCGCCGCCTGAAAAACTGAACGAACATCTTCGCGCCGCGAATTTGCACAAAAGTTATCGGAAAGGCTCGACCGAAGTGCCGGTGCTCCGCGGCGTGGATATCAAAATCCATCAGGGCGAGTTCCTGGCGATCGAGGGCCAAAGCGGCTCGGGAAAGAGCACTTTGCTGCATCTGATGGGCACGCTAGATTCCCCCAATAAGGGCGAGATATATTTTCATGGGCGGCGAATCGACAATTTGCCCGTTCAAGCCAGGGATGCGATCAGGAATCAACGCATCGGCATGATTTTCCAGTTCTACCATCTGCTGCCCGAGCTTTCGACGCTGGAAAACGTGCTCGCGCCGCTCATGATCGCCGAAGGTGTCTGGAGTTATTGGAAACAACGGCGAAAATTTCACGAAACAGCGAAATCGATCTTGGAATTGGTAGGGCTTTCACACCGGCTCAAGCACAAGCCCCGCGAGCTTTCCGGTGGCGAAATGCAACGGGCGGCCATCGCCCGGGCGCTGATCGCGCAGCCGGAACTGATTCTGGCCGATGAGCCGACCGGCAATCTGGACCAAGGAACCGGCCAGGAAATTCTCAAAATCCTGCGAACCTTGAACGAACAGCAAAACCTCACTATAGTGATGGTGACTCACGATCAGTCACTAGCCCGGCAAGCGGACCGGATAGTCCGCTTGAAGGGGGGGGTGATCCAAGAGTAAGAAGAGGGATTGGGGATTAGGGATCGGGGATTGGATGACCTATTTTTCCAATCTCCATTCCCCATATCCCCAATCCCTTTTAACTTAAATCACATCTTTCCATGGCTCAACAAATCTTCATTAGCGGCAGATTTTACGACAAAGAAGACGCCAAGATCAGCGTTTACGACCACGGCCTGCTTTACGGCGACGGGGTGTTCGAAGGCATTCGCAGCTACGGCGGGAAGGCTTTTCGGCTGGCCGAACATCTTGACCGGCTCTGGGAATCGGCCAAGGCCATCTGGCTGGAAATTCCCATG
Organism: Pirellulales bacterium; assembly: GCA_963713065.1. Lineage (GTDB taxonomy): Bacteria > Planctomycetota > Planctomycetia > Pirellulales > Thermoguttaceae > JADLEL01. The sequence goes on from CAVQKP010000009.1 coordinate 170,468, forward strand.
ACGAAAGACGCCATGACCCAGGCCATCGATGAAACGCTGGCCGCGAACGGAGTCAAGGACGGGTACATCCGCGTGATCGTCACCCGCGGCGAGGGCACGCTGGGGCTCGATCCGAACCGTTGCAGCAATCCCGAGATCGTCATCATCGCCGACCGCATCGCGCTTTATCCGAAGGAATACTATGAAAACGGTCTGGAGATCATCACCGTCAGCGTGATGCGCAATCATCCGGCGGCGCTCAGTCCGCGGATCAAGTCGATGAACTACCTGAACAACATTCTGGCGAAGATCGAGGGCATTCAAGCCGGCTGCATCGAGGCGCTGATGCTCAATCATAAGGGGGAAGTGGCCGAATGCACGGGCGACAACATCTTCGTCGTCCGCCGCGGCGCCTTGCACACGCCGCCCAACGATGCCGGCATTCTGGAAGGCATCACACGCGACGTGGTGATGGGCTTGGCGCGGGAGGCGGGCATCGAAGTCCGCGAAACGGCGCTGACGAAGCACGACGTCTATGTCGCCGAAGAGTGTTTTCTGACCGGCTCGGCCGCCGAAGTCGTGCCCGTCGTCAAGGTTGACGCCCGCACGATCGGCGACGGCAAACCCGGCCCGATCACCCGCGATCTGATGGCCCGGTTCCATAAATTGACGAAGGAGCAATAAGCGATAGAATCGTGGGTCTTTTCTCGTTTGATTATCGCTTCGATGCCAGGTTGAACCATTGACGCCGCTTGCGGCCTGAAATCAGAAACGAGAACCGCCCGTGGGACCGCTGACTTCGTTATTCTTGAAGTTTCTGCACTTGGATGTTTACTTCAAGGAAATCATCTCCCAATACGGCCTTTGGACGTATTTGTTGTTGTTCATCATCATTTTTTGCGAGACCGGCCTGGTTGTCACTCCCTTTCTGCCGGGCGATTCGCTGCTGTTCGTCGCCGGAACGTTTGCCGCCGATCCGGCCTCCGGCCTAAATCCTTGGGTGCTCACTTTCATTTTGAGCGTTGCCGCCATTTTGGGCGATACGGCAAATTATTGGTTGGGGCATTACATCGGCCCGAAGGCGTTCACCGAGAAACGGCGCTACCTGAAGAAGGAATATCTTGAGCGTACGCATCGTTTTTATGAAAAATACGGCGGCATGACGATCATCCTCGCTCGATTCGTCCCCATCGTCCGCACCTTCGCGCCCTTCGTGGCCGGCATCGGCGCCATGAACTACGCGCGGTTCATTATTTACAACATCGTCGGCGGCGTCGCCTGGGTCGCCACCTTCATCTTCGCCGGCTACCTGTTCGGAAACCTGCACGGCGTCAAAGAGAATTTCATCTTCGTGATCATGGCCATTATTCTCATCTCCGTCATGCCGATAGCGATCGAGTATTGGCGAGCGAGACGAGAAGCGATGAAGGGAAATCCGGAAAAAAGGATTAACGACGAGCAGCCGACGTTTATTGATTGTCAGGTAGCCAATGTCGTGGGGCTGATTGCCGTGATTCATGTTGCGTCGATGGCGTGCCTGCGTAATATGCCGAAACGCAGTCCGGCAAGACTGAGGGGAGGATCAGGATGAGAGAGTACGAGATCGTCGATACCACCGCGGACAACATCGGCGGTTGTGGCATCTGCGGCCGCAAGCCTGGCAGGACGGAGGGCGATCGCCGCAAGTGCGATTGGCTCAAGAAGTGCTACGCCGAAGGCCTCAGGTACAATGTGCTCCGCTCACGGAAATTCGGTGATGTCGGGGTGATCGAGTATGCTCCGGGCAGTCATGCGTGGAGACCCGTCGAGGCGGAGGGTTATCTGGTCATCCATTGCCTGATGGTCATCCGCAAACACTTGGGCAAAGGACTCGGCACTCTCTTGCTGGATAGTTGTCTCAGGGATGCGAAGAAGAGCAAGTGCCTCGGGGTCGCGGTCGTGACCAGTTCCGATAGTTTCATGGCAGGAAACGGTTTGTTCCTCAAGGCGGGTTTTGTCTCGGTGGACAGCTTTCCTCCCTTCGAGTTGCTCGTCAAGAAGTTCAAGAAAGCAGCCCCGGATCCAAATTTCATCGTCGAAAGAGAGCGCGCATTGAAGAAGTACGAAAAGGGACTCACGATCCTGGCTGCCGATCAGTGCCCAATGATCCCAAAGTGCGTGAACGACATTGCGGAGGCGTCGAGAGCCCTGGGGCTGAAGCCGAAAGTGGTTCGCGTCACTAGTGCCAAGCAGTCAAGGGAGCTGCCGACGCCCTATGGCGTGTTCAGCATTATCTACGATGGAAAGGTGATCGCCGAGCGTCCGGTCAGCGGCACGAGGTTCAAGAATATCATGAAAAAGCTGGCATAAGCGACGAGATACCGGCCCACCGCCGCTCTTGTCCCGCCTTGCTCATCTGACTCGCAAACTGACCCGGCAGCAAAATCGGGTCCGCGATGAGCACGGTTGATTTTTGGGCGATTACGCAAACTTAATCGGCTTTTCGAGTGCCGCCGCCAACCGTTTGAGATACTCTTGGCGCGGAATTTCGATCGCGCCGAATCGCGCGGTATTCGGCGTAAGCTGCTGAATGTCGAGCAGTTCATAACCGCGCGATTGAAGATGCCGGACCAGATGCACGAGCGCCGCTTTCGACGCTTCGGGCACACGGTAGAACATCGATTCGGCGGCGAAGAGGCCGGCGATGGCAATGCCGTAAACTCCGCCCGCCAGACGGCCTTCTTGCCATGCCTCGACGCTATGCGCATGGCCGAGTGCGTGCATGTGGATATAGGCCGAGATCATTTTCGGCGTGAGCCAGGTGCCGCCTTTTCGGCCGCGGCCGGAAGCGCAGCCGCGGATCACGGCGGGAAAATCGCGATCGAGCGAAATCTCGAATCGCCCGCTGCGGCAAACTGCGCAACAACCGCCGCGGAACGTGAAACTTATCAAACTCGATGATCGCCCGCGGATCGGGCGAAAACCACGGCGTCGGCGCATTGCCTTTGCCCATCGGCCACGGAAAGATGCCGTGCCGATACGCATCCAGGAGCCAATCGGGCGCCAGTGCGCCGCCGAAACCGATGAATCCCTCCGCATCGGCATCCTCGGCCGGAGGAAAGAAGCGGGATGGCGGGAGGATGGGCATATCGCGAAGGGGAAAGGCGGAAAGGGGAAACCGCAAGGCTCCGGCGGCTCGCTCCCTATTTTACGCCGCGTCGCGTTTGTTTTCATCCCCTTCCTGCTGGCCGAAAACGGCGGCAATCGAACTCCCGCTGCCGGTCACCGAGCGGACATGGACATCGTGCTGCGGGAAGGCGATTTCGATCGCGTTTTCGCGGAATTTCCGGTCGATTTCCATGTTCAAGTCGTGGATCGCGTGCAGGCGGCTTTCCAGGTTCGGCAGAAAACAACGCAATACGAATTGCAGCGCGCTGTCGCCGAACGACTCGAATACCACCCGCGGCGGCGGGTCCTTCAGCACGTCGGGATGATTGCGGGCGGCTTCGAGCAATAATTCGGCGGCGCGTTCGGTGTCCGATCCGTAGGCGATGCCGATGGCGATTTGAATCCGGTTCACCTGGTCCGAGAGCGTCCAGTTGAGCACTTTGCCGGTGATCACGTCCTTGTTGGGGATGATGAGTTCCTTACGGTCGCCGTTGACGATGGTCGTGGCTCTCATGCGGATACGGGAGACCATGCCGGAGACCTCGGCAATGGTGATCACGTCGCCTACGCGGATCGGCCGTTCGAAGAGAATGATCAGGCCGGAGACGAAATTAGCGAAGATTTCCTGCAAGCCGAAGCCCAGCCCCACGCTGATGGCAGCCACGAGAAATTGCACCTTGGACCAGCCCAGCCCGATGCTGGAGCAGACGAACAACAGGCCGGCGATGGTGATCAGATAGCGCGAAATGGTGGCCGTGGCGTAGCGCACGCCGGCGTCGAGGGGCAGATGCTGCAGAACGGCCATTTCCAACAGGCCGGGGATGTTTTTCGCGGCGATCAGCGTTGTCGCCAAAACGAGCATCGCCAAGCCCAGATCAGCCAGCGTGACGGGCGTGACCGGCGCGCCGGTGTCCGATTTGACGATCGCACGGGCCGTCTCGGCGCCTTCTGCCGGGGCGATGGTTTCCGCGACGCGGATACTGGGCCAAACTTCCACGCGATTGAGAATTCCCAGGGCCGGCAGCACATCGACCCAGACGCACCAGGCGAGAAGCAGGCCGGCCAAGACCAGGGAATATTCCACCAGATGCCGGGTTTGAATATTGATCGTGGCCAGATCGCACTGCTCCGGCGGTGCGGCGGGCAGATCGGAGGCGGAGGACATGCCGGCGGCATATTGCCCCGATGCCAGCCGCTGCTTCACCTGCGCGTTGGCGATTTTTCGCCGATTCATGCGAATCCATCGCAAGAGGATCGAGCGCAGCAGGATCAAGCCCAGCAAGAGATAAATCGAAAGCACCATTCGCGCAGCAAGTTGCTGGCTGGTGTAGTAATAGCCGGCGATCGCCATGCCCGCCAGCGTCAACGGCAGGAGCACCGCCGCGGGATACCAGAGGTATCGGGTGCGATCCATCCAACCCCCGCGGCGCGCGGCGAGAAAGTCGCGGAACACGCCGCCGGTGGGCGCAGCATCCGCTCGGCGAAGACCGCGAAGCACGCCATCGCGGCAACCAGCGCGATCCGCCCCAGCGAGTCGTTCCAGCGTTCATTATCCTGCGAATGCAGCATGGCGACGAGGAAGACCAGCGGCAAGACGGCGGCGCTAAGCCACTTGACGTGCCATCGGATAAGGACCAAATTTTCGCTCGGCCAACCGAGATGCGCTTCACCCAGCCCGCGGGGGCGGCAGATGGCGCGGAGCAACTCCAGGACGAAATAGATTCTTGCCGCGGCCGCCATGCCCGCCCCAAAGGCTTTGCTCAACGGCGAGGCGTCCGCCACTGAAGCGAACCGCCAGGCAAAGTAGGCCATCACGCCCGGCCAGAGCGCGGCGATGGCGCACGTCAAGAGGATTGCCAGCATGGTGGGCGCGATGCGATAGCACTGGATTCCTTCAGCCAATTCGCCGATGCGCTGGATTTTCCACCGCATTTGCCGCCGCAGGAAGAAAAGCGGCAGAAAAACGGCGAGGGCAGCCAAAAGTGCGAGCGGATTCTGCCGCACGTCCAACAGCAGCGTGCGAACGATATCCCAGAGCGATTCCGGTCCGAACAGGTTCCAAAGTGCATTGCCGGCTCCGGCGGCGTCGGAGGGGCCCAAAGGGGCGGCGCTGGCGATCCACAACACGCGCTCGTCGATGTATTTGGTGCAGGCTTCAGTTTGGGCGATCAATTGCTGCTCGGCGTTCACCAACCCGATGAGCTTGTCGAAATAGGTATTGTGGTCGCCGATCAAGGCATCGAGATACTCGGTTTCGGTGTGCAGGGTCTCCCGCACGGCTTTTTCCAACGCTTCGGCATTGGAGGGGTCGGCGGACGAATCGAGGCTGTGCATCGCCGCCTTGACCTGCTGATCCATGTTGGCCAGCGCCGAACGCCGCTCGTCCAGTTGCAGCAGGGATAATTGACTTTCGCCAATGGCCGATTGCAGGACGTCGATATGGCGGCGCATGACGCTTAGGTTCGGCAGCAGTTCACGCTGCTTTCTCAATAGCAGGCCGATGGTGTTGGTCATGCCCGCCGCTTTGACCTTTTTCCGCGTGCCGCCGAATTGCACGTTGAGCTTGGCGAGTTCTTCCTTGGTCCGTTCGAGTTGCCCGGTGCTTTCGGAGATTTTTCCGGCGAGTTGCTTGCGGCTTTCGGCCAAGGCGGCGTTTTCGCGGGCGAGCCGGCTGACGGCCGGGTCGGCGCGGGCGGCTTCGAGCCGGGCCTGGCGGACCTGCCTATCGGCCTCGGCCTGGCGGCGGCGATCCGCCGCCTCATGCCAAAGCTTGAGTTGCTGCTCGCTGGCGGCGACGCGTCTTGCGGCAAGATCGCGCTGCAAGGGAAGCAGTTCGGCCGTGGCTTCGTAAGCCGCAAGCTCTTTTTCGTGCAGTTGAATTTTTTGGGTCAGCGAGCGGCGCTGGCATTGCAGGAATACGCGGCGCGCGGCGGCAATCGCCGGGAGTTCGCCTTCGGGGGGCGGTGCATGAAGCTGCTCTTCCACCTGGCCCAGTTGCTCCCGCGCTTCGCTTGTTTTTTTGGGCATCTCGAGCCGCCGCGCCGCCCGATTGTTCGGTTCGGCCTCGATTTCGGTCGATTTCGCCCGCGCCTCATCGAGTTCGCTCTGCTTTTTGGATATCAATTGATCGATCTGCGGAAGAGCCAGGCCGCCGGGCAGTTCCGCGGCAGGTTGCGCCGGCGCGGCGGCAAGGAGAGCTTTGGTTTGCTGCAGGTCGCTCGCGGCCGAAGCCGTCATCTGCTCGTACTTGGCCATTTTGACCGATCGGTTTTTTATGGCTTCCAGTTCCGGCAGTGCCTGTTGATAGTAATCGCGGATTTTCTGTTTGACGGCATCCTCGATGTCCTTCGCGTCGTCGAGTTGCTTGATCCGCGTTTGAATGGTTTCCGCGGAAATGCCTTCCGGCTCCGCCGGTTTGTCGGGAGCCGTCTGCCCACGAGCATGAAGTGGCGGAATTAGGAAGATCAGCAGGCAGAAAATATATTTGAGCGTTTGCATTATTGCTATTTGGGAAAACGGCAGAAGTGTGGGGCTTTGGACAGCGAGCGTCGGGGGTCTGTATTTACCGCGATCCCCTATTCCGGGCAAGGGCAAAAATGCGGGGGCAAGGGGGGATTGTGAATTTTGCAGCATTTCCTCCTTCCTCCTTCGCTGTTATACTGAAAGGCATGAGTACCGATCCGACGCAAATCCAACAGGGCGAGGAACGCCTGCTCTCCCGCGAGATGAGCTTGAAGCGGGGACGCCCCCCCGCACAGGTACCTGGTTATGATCCCGAACGTTTTTTGGGGATGGGTGCCTATGGTGAAGTTTGGGTGGCTATCGAACGGAATACCGGTCGCCGCGTGGCGATCAAGTTCTACTCCCATCGCGGTGGGCTAGATTGGTCTCTTTTAAGCCGGGAAGTGGAAAAACTCGCTTTTCTTTTCGCTGATCGCTATGTCGTGCAATTACTCGCCGTCGGCTGGGATTCGACGCCGCCTTACTATGTAATGGAATATCTCGAGAAAGGATCGCTTGCCGATCGGCTGCAAAACGGACCTTTGCCCGTGGAGGAAGCCGTTGAGTTGTTCCGTGAAGTTGCTATTGGACTAGTCCACGCTCATGGCAAGGGTGTATTGCATTGCGATCTCAAGCCTGCCAACATCCTCTTGGATCAAGACAACAAGCCGCGGCTGGCCGATTTTGGCCAGTCGCGACTCTCCAACGAGCAAATGCCGGCTTTGGGCACGATGTTCTACATGGCTCCCGAGCAGGCCGATTTGGATGCCATTCCCGATGCTCGCTGGGACGTTTATGCGCTCGGGGCCTTGCTGTATTGCATGTTGACGGGCAATCCGCCGCATCGCTCGGGTGAGACGGCCGACGAGTTCGACCGCACGCCCGACCTGCGCATGCGGTTGGAGCGATATCGGCTGTTCATCGAACAGTCGCCTCCGCCGGAGGCGCATCGGCAACTTCCGGGCGTCGACTCTCCGTTGGCCGACATCGTGGATCGCTGTTTGGCTTTTGATCCGAAAAAACGTTATCCCAACGTGCAAGCGGTGCTCAGCGCGTTGGACGACCGGGCTGTGCGCAGGGCGCGGCGTCCAATGATGGTTTTGGGAGCGATTGGGCCAGCGTTGTTGCTGGCGGTGGTGGCGTGGTTCGCCTGGCAGGGTTTCAGCGCGGCGATGCAGGAATCGAACGCGGCGTTGACGCGCCGGGCGTTGGAGAGCAACGGTTTTGCCGCGAAGTACATCGCCCGGACCGCCGCCAAGGAGTTGGAACGCCGCTTTCATTTGGTCGAACAGGTGGCCGGCGACGATCGGTTCCTGGAACCCTTGAAAAAATCGCTGGAGAAACCGGAATTTCGCGAATTGCTGTCGAAACTTAGCGATCCGAATCTTCCCGAGGAGGAAAAGAATGCGCTGCAGGAAAAATTTCGCGACAATCCGGAACGCAAAAAACTGCAAAAATGCTTCCACTCGCTGATTCCCGCGGCGGTGCGTCCGCGGCCGGAAGAAGAAGTGGCCAGTTGGTTCTTCTGCGACCCGCGAGGAGTTTCGACGGTGCGCATGCCGGAGGCGAGCACTTTGGGGAAAGATTATGCGTGGCGGAGTTTTTTTCACGGCGGACCGAGGGATATGCCGGAGTCATGGCGGCCGAAGCCGGGAAAAAATCTTGAACAGACGAGCATTTCGGCGGTGTTTCGCTCGCAGGCCACCTCGAAATGGGTCGTCGCCGTATCCACGCCCGTCTTCGACGATTCCCGAGAGAAGAAATTCCTTGGCGTGGTCGCCTGTACCTCTCAAGTCAACCGCTTCATCGAACCGCTCGACGACGAACAGCAGTTTGCCGTGCTGGCGGATCTCCGGGAGGGGGACAATCCGGGCGTGATCCTGCAGCATCCGCTTTTCGACAAAATGATGGAATTGATCGGCAAGTTGCCCGACCGATTCAAGGATTACCGCGTGACGGCCGAAGATTTGCCCAACACGCCGAAACGCGAGCGGAATTACATCGATCCGCTCGCCCGGGATGCCGAGGGCGCGGCTTATGATCGCCATTGGCTCGCGCGAATGGAACCGGTGAAAGTCCGCGATGAAAAGACCGGCTGGGTGGTGATCGTCCAAAAAGCTTATGACGAAGCGATCGGCACCACCTTGAGCGATCTGCGCAGGGGACTCATCCGCTACGGCTTTGCCGCCCTGGCGATGATCACCCTCGTCATGGCCGCCCTCTGGGCCTGGACATTGAAAATGAGCGTGAAACGGCGCGTGTAATTTATGAAACATGATGGGACAAGCGAAGCGCAGTCCCAACCTACTTTTTTCCTCCCAATAATATGAGAATTATAATTGAAAAACTCCCGCGAATGCTTGCCTTGGCAGCAATCCTTGGCTTGGCGGCAACTGATGGCGTGAAGTCGGCGCATGGCGGCGAGCCGGCCGAAAAACCGCCGGCAACCGTAGCGAGCGATTCGGCGAAAACACCGAAAATCGAAATTACGCTCGATACGTCGGACGCGCCGGAGATGGCCGACTGGGCGGAGAAGGCGAAGAAAGCGTGCGTGGAGAACTATCCGATGATCGTCAAACTTCTCGGCGAGAAAGGATTCGATCCGCCCGCGAAAACGAAAATCATCTTCAAGAAAATGGGAGGCGTGGCTTATACATCGGGCAACACGATCACCTGTTCGGCGGCATGGTTCACCGCTCACCCCGACGACGTCGGCGCGGTGATTCACGAACTGTGTCATGTGGTTCAAGGCTACCACTCGAAGCGGCCGCCCGGCTGGGTGACCGAAGGCATTGCCGATTTTGTCCGCTGGTTCAATTTCGAGCCGGAGAACCGCCATCCGCGCATCGCACGTCCGCGCAAGGCGAAATACACCGACAGTTACCAGACCACCGCCGCTTTTTTCGATTGGATCGTCAAGCATAAAGACCCGCAATTCGTTACGCGGTTGAACGCCGCGGCAAGACGCGGCAAATACAAACCCGAACTCTTCCAAGAATATACCGGCCAAACGCTCGATGAACTTTGGGCTGAATTCGTTCAGTCTGGGAAGAAATAGGGAACATTCTCGGTAGATGATTCTTGTTGGACACAGATCATCCACGAATTCTTCCCCCACAGCGCATCGCTCGTCCGGGTGGTTGACTGATTGAATCAGGTGTTGCAATGAGCAGACAGTACGAAAAAAACGCCCTAAATCCCCTATTTTCATTTCTAGTTTCCATTCTGCCTATCATTACCATTCTAACGAGGGGAAGGTGAATTTGGCGAAAGTGAAAATATTAAAAAATTGTTTGACAAGCCCCCAGCCGATGACTTAGAATTGGTGGTTGCAGGGTATGCCCCTATACTGCGCAACTGGAGTGAGGATTTTCAGTGAGATCAGCAGCAGGGAGAAGCAGTAGGTCGGCGTAAGGGCTGTCGGCTAGGCTCAACCGGTTGCATGCCCATTTTTACTCATTTCCGTTATCCTTTTTTGGGTCTGTTCCATGGCGGTGGTCGCCGTGGTTGGTGCCTTATTTCCATCATTTTTTTTGTAGAGGAGACATGTTATGGTCACACAATCCCGAAAGCGAGGTTTTACCCTCGTGGAACTGCTGGTGGTAATCGCCATCATCGGTATTTTGATCGCCTTGCTCTTGCCGGCGATCCAGGCAGCGCGCGAAGCCGCCCGCCGCGCGAACTGCACGAACAACATGAAGCAGATTGGTTTGGGGCTGCACAATTACCACGACGCTCGGCATTATTTCCCGGGGTCCGCACAAGTGGTCAATAACCCCTTGAATAACGCCAATCCTGTTGGCGGTTGGAGCTTCTTGTTCCAGATCCTCCCGAATATGGAATATGATACGATTTATAATTCCATAAATCCGGTCGAAATCAAGAATACAACCCTAAGGCCAAGGAGCGAACGGAACGCTAATTATTCCGCGCGTCTCGATAGGCACTGCCCCTGCCACCGCCCCCCAAAGCTCGGGAAGATATGCCATTGCCGTAGCTCGCGACACGGCCATCGGCGAATTCATCTGCCCCAGCAATCCCAATCCGGGCTTTGAAAATCAGAATGCGCCCACGGCCACCCCTCCTAACGGCCAGAAATTTGCCGTTACGAATTACAAAGGTATGTGTTCCGCGTTCGATAAATTGCAAACCATAGGCTTCGGACCGCCGACTCAGTACACCGGTACCGCGGCGGCGTCCAACTATCCCGGTTGGACCTCTTGCGACGGCGGGCTTTACCCGACGAATAACGGAATTCGCATCAGCGACTTGGCGGACGGCACTTCGCATACGATCTTGTGCGGGGAAACGATGGACTACACCGCCAGCGCCTGGATCGCCGGCAGCGACGTCAATATGGTCGGCATCCCCACCACCATTCCGCCGCAAAGCACAACCGTTACTCCGAATAAATGGAACAACTCTTTCTTCGTGCTCGTCGGCCAACCCAAGTACAACGGCAGTTATTATGACTCCGGCGTCGCCGGAGATCTGGTCACCTATTTCTCCCTCGAATTCGGCGTAAGCGGCAAGAATTCCGGAACCTACGAGCTTGATCCGCTCGATAACGGTGGTTCTCCCTGCCAAAAAGGACACAGCAACGGACTGCCTTCTTCGACTAAAGCCTACGAATACGGTCCGTCTTCGGGCCATCCGTCGGTCGTCAACTGCTTGTTCGGCGACGGCAGCGTGCGCGGCGTGCGAAAGGACGTTGACGCCCAGGCGTTGTTCTTCGCCATCACGCGGAACAACAACGATCCCGCCGCAACCGATAATTTGTAAACTGTGATGAATTCGATTTCATCCGCCGTCGCCCACCCATCGCGGGTAGGCGACGGTTTTTTATTGGGAAGGGGGAAGGCATAGTAGGGCAGGTTTCCAACCTGTCGGTGGAGTTTACAGGGCAGGCTCAGAACAAGCCCTTTCACGAGACCGGTTGGAATCCTGTCCAATATCCGATCCCCACTTGCATTTCAGCGACCGATGTTCTAAAAATAGAGAATCAGGCCGAAGTGGCGGAATTGGCAGACGCGCATGGCTCAGGACCATGTGGCCGTTAAGGCTGTGCAGGTTCAAGTCCTGTCTTCGGCATTAATTCTTTGATTTTTGGCCTTGGGATTTGAAACCGGTTCTAAAACTTTAGACCAAAAAGTCCTCAGGCCTTATTCTTCGATTTTTGCCTCGGGATGGAATACGGCGTGGCAATCTTCGCAGTTTTTGCCGAGTTTTAGCAGATCCTCGTTGGCGGCCTGGACGTTGCCGGCATGGATCGACTTGTTCATCGCCGCGGATTCATCGCGCATTTCTTTGCAAAACCGGTACCACTGTGGTATCTGGTCGGGCGATTTCGTGGCGCTGGTGTCGGCCATCGATCCTTGGGCAATCGCCGCCAAAACAGCGGTAATGCCCGCCGAATCCTTCGATTTCGCCTTGAATTTGGCGGGCTTCACCGTTTGCTTGAGCTTCGTGTTGATTTTCGGCACGTGTTTCATCAGCGCGGGCAGCGAAGCCACCTTTTCCCATTTCAACTCGACGTCCACCTTGTTTTTCCCCGCGGCGGCATCCTTCACGCCCTCCAGGGCTTTTTTTGCCGCTCCAATGTCTTGGGTGGCGGCCATTTCTTGGGCGGACTTCATCAATGCGCCCGCATGGGCCTTATACTTGTTGTCCTGGTCGTGTTTTCCCAAACAAAGCGCAATGATAACCAGCGTGTTGGAATCCTTTTCGATGATTTCCTTGACGTCGTCGTATTTCTCCTCGCCGCTTTCCACGTCGGCAATCGTGTTGCCCAACTCGTTAATGTACTTATCGGCTTCTCGAACCAGATCTTCCGCCGGCGCGAAAGTCGAGACGGGTGGAGCATCGGGCGGTGCCTCGGCGCCTCCCAAAAGCATAATCATCAAACCCAAACCAAGGCCGGCCAGAGAGGGAGTAACACGCGGTGACATTAATTTGAGCATCGATCGACTCCTGGGGGTGGGGGAAAGGTGGGGCTAAAGTGGAGGGGGAAAGCGAATGCTTTTCGACCTTTACTATACACTTTTCATGTCTGTCTGTCCATAATGACTCCAACGTGAGGCCCGATATCTGGGAAAATGTGACGGAAAATCCTGAATTTACCAGGAGGCAAATTTCTGAGGGAAAGCGATTGGGCCGTAAAAAAAGGGGAGGAGCTTGCGGCGGTCAGCAGCGCTTTTATCCGAGAAAGGCCCGCCCTTGCTTCATGATGCAGTTCAATAGCCGTTTAAAACCGAATTTCGAAATCCGTGAATCGTTCAGACGCCGGCCGTACGGTTTCCGTTTGATCGAAGATATACCGGTCCATCTCTTTGTGCAGTTCGATGAGGAAACGATTCATTTCCTCGTCGGTCCCTTCGAGGACGAGTTGCACCCTGCCGTCGGGAAGATTGCGGACGAAGCCGGTGACGTCGAACCCCGCCGCGATCGAGCGCGTGGTATAGCGAAACCCCACTCCCTGCACGCGGCCGGAGAAAACAATCTCGCGCTGTTTCGGTTCGTTATCGGACAAGGGATACTCCAGTAGGTTCCGCCTGCCGGGCGGGACCCGCGGGCTAATCGTTTCTCTCGAACGTAAACTCGTCGTTCCGGTAATCGATCTTCAAACGGCTGCCCTCGGGAAATTCTTTTTTGAGGATTTCCACGGCCAGCGGATTTTGAATCCGTTGCTGGATCACCCGCTTCAGCGGCCGAGCGCCGTAAACCGGATCGTAGCCTTCTTTCGAAACGGCGTCGATCGCGGCGGGCGTGACCTCCAGTTCGATCCCCTTTTCCTGCAATTGTTTTCTCAGCCGTTCGATTTGCAGGCCCACGATCTTGTGGATTTGCGATTGATTCAAGGGATGGAAGATCAAAACCTCGTCGATGCGATTCAAGAACTCCGGCAGAAAACGGGTGTTCAGGCTCTGCATGACCGCCTCGCGGATTTCATCCTCCGTGCCGCCTTCCTGCGCGACTTCCTGGATGAGTTGGCTGCCGATATTGGATGTCATCACGATGATCGTGTTCTTGAAATCGACGGTGTGCCCCTGATTATCGCTCAGCCGGCCGTCGTCGAGAACCTGCAACAGCACGTTGAACACGTCGCGGTGCGCCTTTTCGATTTCGTCCAGCAGAATCACCGAATAGGGCCGGCGGCGGATGGCCTCGGTGAGCATTCCGCCTTCTTCGTAACCGACGTAGCCCGGCGGCGCGCCGATCAGCCGGCTCACCGTGTGCTTCTCCATGAATTCGCTCATGTCGAGCCGAATCATGGCGTTTTCGTCGTCGAACATCACCTGGGCGAGCGCCTTGCAGAGTTCGGTCTTGCCCACGCCGGTCGGGCCGAGGAAGATAAACGAGCCGATCGGCCGGTTGGGGTCTTGCAGCCCGGACCGGTTGCGGCGCACCGCGTTGGCCACGGCCGTGACCGCTTCGTCCTGGCCGATGAGCCGCTGATGGATGCGGTCTTCGAGCACCAGCAGTTTCGCGCGCTCGGTTTCCATCATCCGGCTGACGGGGATGCCCGTCCAGGCGGAAACGACCTCGGCGATTTCCTCCGGGCCGACTTCCTTGCGCAGCAGGCGGCGATGGCCGCCGGCGGGCTTGTCTTCCTCTTTTTCCTGCTCTTGATCCTGCGCTCGATCTGCTTCGAGAGCCGTTTCTTTTCCAGATCCAACTCGTAAAGCTGCTGATAGTCGGCCTCGTGGACGATCATTCCCTGCGATTGCTTCTCTTTGATCGACGCGGCCAGTTGATCGTACTGGTTTTCCGCCTCGAACAGCTTCTTGCGGATTTGCGCCACGTCGCCCAGGCCGCTTTTCTCCATCTCCCACTGTTTGCGCAGATCGGCCAGTTTTTTTCGCAGTTCGGACATCTCTTCCTGAATTTCGCCGCGGCGATCGACCGCGTGCTCCTCGGTTTCCTCGGCCAATTGGCGGTCGGCCAGTTCGAGTTGCATCAGCCGCCGCTGGACTTCATCGATTTCCGTCGGCACGCTTTCCAACTCCATCGCCAGGCGGCTGGTGGCTTCGTCCATCAGGTCGATGGCCTTGTCGGGCAGGAAGCGGTCGGTGATATAGCGGTGCGAAAGCTGTGCCGCCGCCACCAGTGCCGAGTCCTTGATCTTCACGCCCTTGTGATGCGCCTCGTAACGCGGCTTGAGCCCGCGGAGAATGGCGATCGTGTCTTCGACCGAAGGCTCGAGGACCATCACCGGCTGGAAGCGCCGCTCGAGCGCCGCGTCTTTCTCCACGTATTTCCGGTACTCGTCGAGCGTGGTTGCGCCGATGCAGCGGAGTTCGCCCCGGGCGAGCGCCGGCTTGAGAAGATTGGCGGCGTCGCTGCCCCCTTCCGCCCGGCCCGCACCGACCAGGGTGTGCAGTTCGTCGATGAAGAGCACCACGTTGCCCGCGTCGGAGATTTCGCGCAAGACGGCCTTCAGCCGCTCCTCGAACTCGCCGCGGAACTTCGTCCCGGCGATGAGCGCGCCCATGTCAAGGGCAATCAGCCGGCGGTTTTTGAGGCTCTCGGGCACGTCGGCGTTGACGATCCTCAGCGCGAGCCCCTCGGCAATGGCGGTCTTGCCCACGCCGGGCTCGCCGATCAGCACGGGATTGTTCTTCGTCCGCCGAGAGAGCACCTGAATCACGCGGCGGATTTCCTGGTCGCGGCCGATCACCGGGTCGAGCTTGCCCTGCTTCGCCCGTTCCACCAGATCGATGCCGTATTTCTTCAGCGCCTGGAATTTGTCCTCCGGCGTCTGGTCGGTCACGCGGCCGCTGCCGCGGATGGGCTGGAGACCCTGGAGAATTTCCTTCTCGGTGATGGCGTTGAGTTGCAGAACGCGCTTCGCCTTCGATTCGACTTTCGTGAGCGCAAGCAGCAGATGCTCGGTCGAGACGAACTCGTCTTTCATCGTCTCGGCCTCGCGTTGGGAAATTTCGAGGACCTGATTGAATTCGGAATTCGGCTGTGGGGGCGCGCCGCCCGAGATTTTGGCGAAATGTCCCAATTCGGCTTCCGTAATTTTGTCGAGTTGCGTCCGATTGACGCCGATCCGCTCGAAAATCGGTCCCACGATGCCTTCCTTCTCCGCCAACAGCGCCGCCAGCAAATGCAGCGGATCAAGCTGCGGATTCCCCCGCTCCGCCGCCAACGCCTGCGCGCCGGCGACGGCTTCTTGTGCTTTCAAAGTCAATTTATCGAATCGAAATGCCATTGCGAATCTCCCCTCTCCCATATATGGAATATTGCCGCACAAAATTTGGCCGCATAAAACTTGGCCGCACAAAACTTGGCCGCATAAAAAAGGCCCCGGAGGGGCCAAGGCGTGTAGCCAGGGGCGTAAGCCCCTGGAAGGGATGCCGCACCAGGTTTCAAAGCCCCGGAGGGGCGACATCAATCCCAGAGATACTGCTCATCGAATGCGATTCCATGCCGCTGCAACAGCGCGATATATTCTTCTTGAAACGTCTGCTTATGGTGATGCGATTCCTGGGATCGAATGTAATTCGTCACGGTTGGAACTTGCGATTCGCTAACCGAAAACGCGCCGTATCCTTCTTGCCAACCGAACTTTCGCATCTTCATTTTGGTTTCATTCGCCCATTTCGACGAATTCGCCTTGATGCTCGCCAACATCTCCGACACGGATATCGATGGTTTGAATTTCGTCAATATATGGACGTGGTCGCTGATTCCTCCAATTTCCAGCAATATCCCGCCTTCACCGCGAATGATTCCACCGATGTAACAGTAAAGCTCCTCTTGCCAATTGGGTGTTATGAGAGGAATGCGACATTTTGTGCTGAAGACAAGGTGATACAATAAGTTGGTGTGAGTCGAAGGCATCACCTGCTCCGAAAAATGTCGCCCCTCCGG
The DNA here is from genome assembly GCA_963713065.1 of Pirellulales bacterium. GTDB lineage: Bacteria > Planctomycetota > Planctomycetia > Pirellulales > Thermoguttaceae > JADLEL01. The sequence goes on from CAVQKP010000009.1 coordinate 186,974, forward strand.
GGCTTTGGGTTAGTAGTGCGACATCTGTCCCAGGGGCTTTCGCCCCTGGCTACATGACGTCGCCCCTCCGGGGCAATGAAAAATCCAAATCCATCTGAGTCCCATCGCGGAAAAAACTTTCTCAAAGTTGCTTCCGCAGTGGGACTCGAACCCACGTCTTTCCCTTCGTTAGAGGGAAGCTCTATCCATTGAGCTATGCGCCTAATAAGTATAGGATAGGACGATAAATCTCTCCCAAAGGGAGAGGGGGACTCGCGGCGTTATTTCACCTCGAACTCCGCGTCGATCGTGTCGTCATCGCCGCCGGTCGTGCCGCCGGGCGTACTGCCGGCGGTCGCGTCTGCGCCGGGGGCCGCTCCCGTGCCGGCGCCGTCGGTGGGATGGACGCCGGCCTTCTCGTAGAGCGTTTTGCTCAAGGCGTGCGAGGCCTGTTCGAGCTCATTGGTGGCCGACTTGATCTTCTCCAGATCGTCACTCTTAGCCACTTCGCGGCATTTGTCGATCGCCTTTTGCACCGCTTCCTTGTCGGCCGCGGCAAGCTTCGCATCGTGCTCCTTGAGGAGTTTCTCCATCGACCAGCACATCGTGTCGGCCTTGTTCCGCTCTTCGGCCAGTTGCCGCTTGCGCTTGTCCTCTTCGGCGTGCGCTTCGGCATCCTTCTGCATCCGGGTGATTTCGTCGTCGTTCAGGCCGCTCGACTGCTCGATCCGCACCGTTTGCTCCTTGCCCGTGCCGAGATCTTTCGCCGAAACGTGCAAGATGCCGTTGGCGTCGATGTCGAACTTCACTTCGATCTGCGGGATGCCGCGCGGGGCCGGCGGAATGCCTTCGAGATTGAACTGGCCCAAGAGCCGGTTGTCGTTGGCCATCTGCCGCTCGCCCTGGAAAACCTTCACCGTGACGGCCGTCTGGTTGTCGTCGGCCGTGCTGAAGACCTGCTTTCGCTCGGTGGGGATGGTCGTGTTCTTTTCGACCAGTTTGGTCATGATGCCGCCCAGGGTCTCGATGCCCAGGCTGAGCGGAGTCACGTCCAACAGGAGCACGTCTTTCACGTCGCCCATCAGCACGCCGCCTTGAATGGCCGCGCCGACGGCCACGACTTCGTCGGGATTCACGCCCTTGTGCGGCTCCTTGCCGAACATCCCCTTGACGAGTTCCTGCACTTTGGGAATCCGCGTCGAACCTCCCACGAGCACCACCTCGTCGATATCCTTCGGCGTGAAATGCGCGTCCTTCATCGCCTGATTGACCGGGCCGCGGCAACGCTCGATCAGGTGATCGACGAGTTGCTCGAACTTCGCCCGTGTGATGTTCATCTGCAAGTGCTTCGGACCGCTCGCGTCCGCCGTGATGAACGGCAAGTTGATATCGGTCGATTGCGCGGAGCTGAGCTCTTTCTTCGCCTTTTCGCACGCTTCCTGCAGACGCTGCAGCGCCATCGGATCCTTGCGGAGGTCGATCCCTTGCTGTTTTTGGAACTCTTCGGCCACGTAATTGATCAGCACGTGGTCGATGTCGTCGCCGCCCAAGTGCGTGTCGCCGTTGGTGCTGATGACGCGGAACACGCCGTCGGCCACTTCGAGCACGGAGACGTCGAACGTGCCGCCGCCGAGGTCGAAGACCACGATTTTTTCGTTCTTCTTCTTGTCCAGCCCGTACGCCAGCGACGCGGCCGTCGGCTCATTGATGATCCGCATCACTTCGAGGCCCGCAATCTGGCCCGCGTCCTTGGTGGCCTGCCGCTGGGCGTCGTTGAAATACGCCGGCACCGTGATCACGGCCTTATGCACCGCATGGCCCAAGTACGATTCGGCCGCTTCCTTGAGTTTCCGCAGCACATAGGACGAAATTTCCGGAGGAGTATATTGCTTGTCGTTGACATCGACTTTGACGTAATCTTCCGGGCCGCCGACCACCTTATAGGGCACGATCTTCTCTTCGCTGGCGACTTCGTTGTGCCGCCGTCCCATGAATCGCTTGATGGACGAGATGGTGCGATGCGAATTGGTGATGGCTTGCCGCCGGGCGGGCTCGCCGACGATGGTCTCATTCTTATCGTTGAACGCCACCACGCTCGGCGTCAAACGGTTCCCTTCCGCATTGGGAATAACCTTCGCCTCTTTGCCTTCCATAACCGCGACAACCGAGTTGGTGGTGCCTAAGTCGATACCGATGATTTTTTCTGTAACCGCCATTAAAATAGCTCCTTTTTATTGTGGGGGGAGTCGGGCTTCGAATTGCCCATCGGCCCTGCTTAATTCCCTTCTTTTCTCTGCAAATCATACAAAATCAGACATCCTTGGCAATCTTCCGAAGTAGTACGGATAATTAGCAAAGGGTGTGCCGAGGGAGGCATCATCCGTCATCGATGCTCTAACCTGTTTCAATACAATAAGATACGGCGATCTACGATCATCGTTTCCGCATCTATGTCGAATTGGTGATGATTGTGACTGTCATTATGGCAGCCAGCACGGTCTGGCTTATCGGCTGTTCGCAGGGAAAAGCGCCGGCACGATCTCAGCCAGCGCAACGGCGGCGAGCATGAGCAGGGCGCCGAGAAGCTGAATTCCCGTAAGCCGATCGCCGACAAGAAGATATCCGAAAAACATGGCGAAAACGGCTTCCAAGGAAACGATGACGACGACCCTTGCCGCCGGCAGTTCCCGTTGGGCGAGCGTCTGCACGTAGAATCCGAGGGCCGTGGCGACGATCCCGGTCAAGAGGATCGCCATCCATACGTTGTGACTCGGCCAGGCAAAGGAATCGGTCATCGGCCAAACCGCGGCGAAAATTGCGACGCTTATCGCCGTTTGCCCGATCGTCAGGGCGAGCGTGTCGTAATGCTTGGAATAGCGATCCAAAAAGACAATGTATAGTCCGAAGCTGATGGCCGCGACCAATGTCAACAAATCGCCGATTGTCGAATCGATCTCTCCCGTCCGATCCGCCTGACCGATTCCCGTCAAGAGGACCATCCCCAGCATCGTCATACCGACGGCGATCCAAAGCAGCGGACGCGTGCGCACCCCAAAAAGAAATCGATTGAAAAGCGGCGCCGCGACAACCAGCAAACTCGTGATCAATCCGCTGCTTGTCGATGAGGTGAAACGCAAGCCGAGTGTTTGACAGAAATACCCGACGGCCAACGGGATTCCGATGCCGGCGCCGACCAGCAGCGCCCTTTTGCTTAATCGGTTCCAACCGATAACGGCCAGACACAGCAAGCCGAGTGAGAATCGCACGGTCAGAAAGGAGGCAACGCCGTATTCCTTAGCCGCTGTTTGCACGACCGAGAATGTGTAACCCCAAACAACGGTAACCAGCAAAAGCAGCAGCGTCAAGGAATGTTTCTTCATGCTCTATGAGGGAAAATTCAAGGAGGGAGTCAACTGGTTTATTCCGCGGGGGATCAATATCGAGCACAATTCCCCGCCGTCGTTCACGCCGGCATATTCGGCAGCTTCGGGCAGATTGGCAGGTTTGTCGATCGTCATTCCGTGGCTCAGCCGCACGATTTCTTGCGAGGTCAGTTCGAGTTGCGGTAAATACTCAACCGCCTTTGAGAGCGGAAGAAGCCGGCTTCGCAAATTCTCTGCCGTCAGCGACGCCGGCTCGACGGCGCCTTCCAGGCGGAAGCTGCCGATGGCCGTTCGAGTCAAGGCCGCCATGACGGCAGCCGTGCCCAGCGATTCGGCCAGATCGCGGCCGAGTGAGCGGACGTAAGTCCCGCCGCCGCACTCGATTTCCAGAACCACCTCCGGATAATGATATGCTTCAATCTCGATACGATGCACCCTGATCGGCCGAGGTTTCAGATCGACCGGCTTTCCTTTCCGAGCCAAATCGTACGCTCGCTGTCCCGCAACCTTGAGTGCCGAGTACGCGGGCGGACGCTGCATGATTTCGCCCGTTAATCTCGTTGCCGCGGACGCAAGCTGTTCGAGTGTCGGATGCGGTGGATCGGCGAGCTCGGCCACCCGGCCTTCGACGTCTTCGGTGTCGCTTTCCCGTCCAAGCAAGAACGTGCCGCGGTAAGTTTTCGGCATCCGCTGGACGTACTCGATCAGCCGCGTGGCGGTTCCCAGGCAAACGACCAAAACGCCTGTTGCCAAGGGATCGAGCGTGCCGGCATGGCCGACTTTCAGCGGCCGAACCAGCTGCTGCACGACGTTCACCGCGTCGCGCGACGTCATCCCGGACGGTTTATTCAGATTCAACAGGCCTTTGAGCGTCATGGCGGGCAAAATTCGAAATGGCGAATTAAAATCGGGGCAGCTAAATAGGATATCCGCGTAATGAACTTGGGAAAAGGAGATTCCGAGCAGTAAAATTCGCGAGATGTTCTTCCCTCTTCCCCCCAGGGGAATGGCATGGTAGGATGGATTTGTGTTGTCATCGGCCATATGTTCCTCAACGAGGTTTGTCCTTTATCCAGCAGGTTATGCAACTCGAACAGATTGGACCTTATCGGATCGTCGGCAGGCTCGGCAAGGGGGGCATGGGGACGGTCTTTCAAGCGATGCACGTCGAGACCGGCCAGCCGGCGGCCGTGAAACTGCTCTCGGCGAATCTGGCGGAGGTTGAGGGTTTTCGCGATCGCTTCGAGGCCGAAATCGAAACCTTGCGAAAGCTCAATCATCCGAACATCATCCGCTTGTTCGGATTCGGCGAGCAGGATCGGCAATTGTTCTACGCGATGGAATTGATCGCCGGGAACAGCCTCGAGGGAGAATTGGGCAAGGGCCGGCGCTTCGACTGGCGGGAAGTCGTGCGGATCGCCGTCGAGGTCTGCAAGGCGCTTTGTCATGCGCACGATCGCGGCATCATCCATCGCGATATCAAGCCGGGCAATCTGCTGCTCAGCGGTGAGGGGCAAGTGAAAATCGCCGATTTCGGCATCGCCCGATTCTTCGGTAATTCGAAATTGACGGTCGCCGGCTCGATCATCGGCACGGCGGAGTACATGGCCCCGGAGCAAGCCGCAGGGAAGCCCGTCGAGCCGCGCGCGGATTTGTACAGCCTGGGCGCGGTGATGTACGTGCTTTTGGCGCGGCGGCCGCTGTTCAAGGGCAAATCGCTGCGGGAAGTGCTTCACAAGCAGCAATACGAAATCCCCGAACCGTTGCGGCACTTCAACGCCGACATGCCCGAACGGCTGGAGCGGCTCATTGCGCAATTGCTGGAAAAGGACCCCGAGCGGCGGATACCCAATGCAATGGTTTTGGGCCGCTTGTTGGAGGCGATGCAGCAGGCGATGGTCGTGCCCGGCGAGACGGTGGAGGCGGGCGCACCCGAGTGTTTGCCCCCCCCGGCGGGCGCGGAAGCCGCCGCGCCGCCTGCGCCGATTGCGGCGGCCGAAAATTCGTCCCCGGCCGATTGTCCCGCGACCAGCGATTTTACCCCGCCGCCGGTCCGTGCGCCGACGGCCTATGTCGAACCGTCGTCCGATCCGCTGGCCCCGACGATCGCCTCGACGGGCATACCGATCCTGGCGATCGAGCCGGATGTCAAGGAAGCGCCGAAACCCGCCAGCCGTTTCGTCGCCGTAAGCGAAGAGGATTTAGGTCGCGAGGAAATCGAGGAGTCGGACCCGGTGCTGACATTCCTGGGAATTTCCCTGGGCACCTGGACGTTGATCGTCGCCTTGTTCCTGGTCGCCGGCGGCATGTGGTACTTCTTGCAGCCGCCGACCGCCGACGGTCTCTATAACCGCATCATGAGCCGCTTCGGCGACGAATCGGCGGAATCGGTCTCGAACGATTCATTGCGGTCCGCCGAGGACGATATCAAAAATTTCCTCGATCGATACTCCAACGATCCCGCGCGCAAAAAATCCGCGGCTATCAGCATGAAATCGAACTCGACGGCGATCGAGCGAAAATCTGCCCCGCTCGAAGAACCTTTCGCCGCTCGAGAGGGCGTATCTCGATGCCCGCGATTATGAGCAAAGCGAGCCGGACAAATATGCCGCCAAACTCCAGGCGGTGATCGATCTTTACGCTCCCACGTCTGACGCCTCTCTGCCCGACGAGCAGCTGCATCGAACTGGCCCGACGCCGCTTGATACAACTTCACGAAGAAACGGCCGCTCACGCCGCCGAGCGACTCCCGCCGCTTCAAGATCGCCTCGACCGAATCGATGCCCTGAAAACCGCCGAACCCGTGCGCCGCGGCGATGTACCGCGCGGTCGTCGTACTTTATTCCCCCAAACCCTGGGCCGCCGCCGCCGTCGAGCGCGCCAAGGCGGCATTGAAAGAGGGCGGGAAGAGTGATAATAATGAGGCGAATGAGGCAAATAAGGAAGCAAGAAAGTAGGATCGGCATTGCCCGCCAATTCGATAAACTAAGAATACTGACTGGGGCAAGATCCCATAACACCGATATCATTGGGTAAAACCCAACCAACGATCACTCAAATTCCCATGTTTCCCACAACCCGCTTGCGCCGTCTTCGTTATCATCCCGCCGTCCGCGAACTGGCCCGCGAGACGCGGCTCTCGCCGGCCAATTTCATTCTGCCGCTGTTCGTGCGGCCGGGCGAAAAGATCAAGCAGGAAATCTCCGCCATGCCGGGCAATTATCAGCTTTCGCCCGACATGCTGCTGGAAGAATTGAAAACGGCCGTCGATTTGGGCTTGGGCGGCGTGATGCTGTTCGGCATCCCCGATGTCAAAGATTCGGCCGGCAGCGACGCTCTTTCCGAAAAGGGCATCATTGCCACGGCAATTCGCGCGGCCAAACAGGCTTTCCCCGATCTCTTGATTGTTCCCGATCTCTGTTTCTGCGAATACACCGATCACGGCCATTGCGGCCCGATCGCGGAGATCGGCGGCCGCCACGATGTCGATAACGACGCCACGCTCGAACTGCTCGGCCGCCAGGCAGTGGTTCATGCACAAGCGGGCGCCGACATGATTGCTCCTTCCGGCATGATGGACGGCATGATCGGCGCGATCCGCCGCGCGCTCGACAAGGCGGGCTTTTCGCATCTGCCGATCATGAGCTATGCGGCGAAGTATGCGAGCGCGTTTTATGGCCCCTTCCGCGAAGCCGCCGAAAGCGCGCCGAAATTCGGCGACCGGCGGAGTTATCAAATGGACCCGGCGGCGGCCGCCGAACAGGCGATGCGCGAAATCGAACTCGACCTGGCCGAAGGAGCCGACCTCATCATGGTCAAGCCGGCGCTGCCCTATCTGGACATCATCCGCATGGCGCACGATCGCTTTCCCGGCGTGCCGCTGGCCGCCTACAACGTCTCCGGCGAATTCAGCATGATCAAAGCCGCCGCGGCCAACGGATGGCTCGATGAGCGAAAAACCGCGCTCGAATGCCTGACCTCCATCCGCCGCGCGGCGCGAACATCATTCTCACCTATTGGGCCAAAGACGCCGTCCGCTGGCTGCGGTAGGTCCCGCCTGCCGGGCGGGACTTTTCTTGGTGTGAATAACAATGCTGCGTCCGCGAGCATAGTTTCCCTTGCCCCCACCCCGACAGGCGGGGCCCAGTTTAAATGCTTCGGAGCGATGGTTGCAATGGGACAATCATAACGTTATGATATTTACTGCGAGGGGTTCAATCCTCGAAATCCGCTAACATCACATTCGGAGGAACAGACATGTTTCGATCTTGCCGCAGGCTACTTTTGCTCGTCGGATTGGCAAACCTGTTCCTGCTCTCTTCCCTACATGCGGAAGAACCGGCCGCTAATGCCGGCATGAAACCTCTGTGGCGGATCGGCGCTAAGAATCGCAGTGCGGCCGAATTCGCGCTCGGACCGAACGGTTACGAACGATTCAGCGAAGATCCCGTCTTCCTGGTCGGCGTTTCCGATGCGAAAAAAGATTGGCCCTACGTCCAGCCCGGACCAAGGGACGCGTGGGCCGATGCGCGGCGGCACGCGTTCTCGATTTGCTTCGCGCTGAAAGACAAGCCGACGGGCAAATGCGTGCTCACGGTCGCGCTGGTCGATGCGCAATATCAATCACCGCCCGTGATCGGCGTTGAAATCAACGGCCGGCAGATCGGCAAGCGTCAGCCGCCGGCGGGCGAATCGGATGCCGCGATCAACGGTGATTCCTCCAAGGGCCTGCGCCTCCGAGTTTTCGATCGATATCCCCGCCGACAATCTCAAGGCCGGCGCGAACGAGATTACGCTTACAACGCTCAACGGCAGTTGGATGGTTTACGACTGCGTCGGTTTCGCTTCGCCGCGAGACGTCGAACTCGCGCCGCTCGCCGATTTTGCCGCGATCAAAAACATCGAAAGCCTGCCGGTGTTGGTGAGCAAGGAAGGCAAACTCTATCAAACCGTCGAGGCGGACGTCCTGCATCACGGTTCCGACGCCCAGGCGGAGTTGAAAATCCCCGGCCGGAAAGCCATCGTGCTGCCGGTGGATAAAGTGCGTCAAAATCTGGCGTTTTCCGTCCCCGAAGTCGAGAAAGACGTCGTCGCGACTTTTGAAATCAAGGCCGGCGAAAATGTTCTCGCCGCGCGGGAGTTGATGGTCAAGCCCGTGCGGAAATGGGTGATGTATTTCCTGCCGCATTCGCACGTCGATATCGGCTACACGCAATTGCAGACCGACGTGCTCAAGAAACAGATGCACAATTTGGAAATCGCCCAGGAGCTGGCGCAGAAATCGGCGGGCAATCCGCCCGGCGAACGCTTCAAATGGAACGCCGAAGTGCTTTGGCCGATCGACAATTATCTGCGGCTGGCGCCCCCGGAAAAGCAGCAAGCACTGGTCGATGCGATCAAGGCCGGCCAGATCGAACTCGACGCCTTCTACGGCAACGAGCTGACCGCGCTTTGCCGGCCCGAGGAATTGATGCGGCTCATCGACGCGGCGGGCTGCATCGGCAAGCGCTGCGGCGTAAAGATCGAGTCGGCGATGATTTCCGATGTGCCGGGTTATACCTGGGGCGTCGTGCCCGTCTTGGCTTCCGCCGGCGTCAAGTATTTTTCAGTGGGGCCGAATCCGGGCGACCGCATCGGCCATACACTGGCCGATCTGGGCGACAAGCCGTTCTATTGGGTTTCACCCTCGGGCAAGGAAAAAGTCCTTTGCTGGGTCGCCGGGCTTGGCTATGGGTTTTTCCACGGGGCAACGCTTGCGCAAACTCCCGATGAGACGATTTTCGCCTATTTCCGCGAGTTGGATGACGAAAAATATCCTTATGATTTCGTGCAAATGCGCTACACGGTGAACGGCGACAACGGCCCGCCCGACACGACGCTGGTCGAGACCGTCCAAAAATGGAACGCAAAATACGCCTATCCAAAATTGGTAATCGCCACCACGACGCAGATGATGAAGGATTTCGAGAGCCGTTACGGCGACAAGCTCCCTCATCTGCAAGGCGACATCACGCCTTACTGGGAAGACGGCGCCGCCTCCTCGGCGCGCGAAACCGGACTGAACCGCGCCGCGGCCGAACGCCTCGCTCAGGCCGAAACGCTGTGGGCGCTGTCCGATTATCGAAAGTATCCGAGCGACGACTTCACCGCCGCCTGGCGCAATGTTGTGCTCTACGACGAACACACTTGGGGCGCGTACAACAGCATCTCCGAACCTGATCTGCCGTTCGTCAAAGACCAGTGGAAGATCAAGCAGGCCTTCGCGTTGAATGCCGGCGCGGAATCAAGGAAACTGCTCGATCAAATCGCCTCGCCCGGCGGAAAAGCTATCGACAATAACGGCCGCTTTCAAGTCGCCAACACCTGCTCCTGGCCACGAACCGACTTGGTGATTCTGCCGAAGGAAACCGCAACGGTTGGCGATACGATCATCGACAAGCAAGGACGGATCGCTCTTTCGCAACGGCTTACGACCGGTGAACTCGCCTTTTTGGCCAAGGACGTGCCCGCATTCGGATGCCGGTCCTATCAACTCAAGAAGGGCAAATCACCCGTCCAGGAAGTCGGTAGCGCTAAAACAAATTCCCTCGCATCGGACAAAATCGCCGTTCAACTCGATGAAAAGACGGGCGACATCAAGAGCCTGAAAAAGGTCGGCCTCGAGGAAGAACTCGTCGATCCGACCGCCGATCATGGCCTGAACGGCTACCTTTATGTGATCGGCAGCGATGCCAAAGGAGCAACGACTTCCGGCCCCCCGAAAATCAGCGTGAAGGAATCCGGGCCGCTGGTCAATTCGCTGCTCGTCGAATCCGATGCCCCCGGCTGCAACAAATTCACGCGGGAAATTCGCGTGATCAACGGCCTCGATCGCGTCGATGTGCTCAACGTCATCGACAAGAAGCCGGTCCGCGAGAAAGAAGGCGTGCATCTCGAATATCCTTTCAACGTCCGCGAGGGCGCGGTGCATCTGGATTTGGCGTGGGCGATCCTGCGGCCGGAAATCGACCAACTGCCCGGCTCGTGCAAGAATTGGTACACCGTCCAGCACTGGGTCGATGTCTCGAATAAGGACTACGGCGTCACGTGGGCGACGCTCGACGCGCCGCTGGTGGAATTCGGCGGCATCACGGCCAACTTGATCGGCTCCCAGACCAATCCGAATGCCTGGATCAAACACTACGAGCCTTCACGGAAGCTCTTTTCCTGGGTGATGAACAACCACTGGCACACGAACTACCGCGCCGAGCAGGAAGGCCCGACGACGTTCCGCTACAGCCTGCTGCCGCACGCCGGCGGTTACGACGCCGTGGCGGCGATGCGTTTCGGCATCGAACGCAGCCAGCCGCTCGTGGTTGGCAATGTCCCGAGCACGATGAAGAGTTTGCTTGCGTTGCAAGACTGGCCCGATAATGTATTGATCGTAGCGATGAAACCCAGCAATGACGGCAAGGCAATCATCCTCCGGCTTTATGAAGTCGGCGGCAAAAACACGGAAACCAAGCTCAAGTGGCAAGGCAGGGAGCCGAAAGCGGTTTGGCTGAGCAATCCGTTCGAGGAAGAGATTTCTCCGCTAAAAGCGCGATATCGATCCCCGGAAAGGGCGTCATCACGCTTCGCGTTGAATACTAAGGAGTTTTTGCTTGCTGGCATTGTCTTTGGTGGATCTATTTTTACCACGAATTTCAGGTTCTGCCCCGGTGTTGGGTGGTCGAACGAACATTCGGCTGAATAGGAAGGTATCGTCGGCACGGCAAGGATTATGAATACCTGCCCGAATTCAGCGAAACGATGATTCTCATATCCATGATTCAACTGATGGCCCATCGATTAACCCCGAAAGGGCAAAGCGATAGCTCCGTGCCAGCAAGTAAAAAACACCCTCTTAAATGCAGTGCATATAACCCATGCGGGTTATATAGAAATAGCTATATTACCTGTAACATAAATAAACTCGAATGGCCCTTCTGGGGGTTGAAGTGATCCCCCAAAAAATAATTTTCGAACTGACCCACTACCGGATTGCTCTATCCTCTTGCCGATGATTGCCAATCGGACTATATTACTAGTTTTCCTGCAATATGATAGGGAACCGCTGTTGGAATGCCGCTGAGCAATTTTCCGTCCGGCAGGTTGGGACCGAATCCATCGATTCCTCGGTATCCGGCGGGGAAGAATTTTTATAAGTCTTTGCAGCATTACGAGTTGCCAGCGTAGCTTCAATCGGCAGAGCACCGCATTCGTAATGCGGGGGTTAAGGGTTCGACTCCCTTCGCTGGCTTTATTTTTTTTAACGATTGCCCTTCTGATCGAAAGAGGGGTATTCACTTGAGCCTCATCGACAGCAAAAATGATATTCATTGCTGCTTGAGTTTGAAGAGGAGTTTTGGCCGATGACGCAAACCGTGGAATTCGATCTGAAACGCGTGGTTTTGATCAATGATTCGTTTGGACCGCGTGAGGTCCATCAGATGCAGGAGGCTATCGCCCGCGATTTCTCCCAGTATGCCGTGCTCCGCGATGCGGTGAATGAGCTTCAGGCGAAGAACGAGGAGCCAACCCCCGCGAGTAATGTTCGTCTGGGTGTGTGTTTGCATCTCCTAGGTAGGTACTATCGTGCGATTGAGGTCTTGCGGCAGGCGGATGGGGGTGCGATGGCGCATTATTATTTGGCGAAATCGCATTTCGCGCGGGAAGAATTCGACCTTGCGATGGAAGAATACATTGCCGCCGAGAGGGCCGGCTACGATATGGGCGATTGCGCTTTGGGCAGAGCGGCCGCCTTGCGTTACGCGAACCGGCCCCAGGAAGCCCTCGCGGTGCTCGATCGGCTGTCCGGCGCCATCGAACAGACCGCCGAATATCTTGCCCAGCGGGGGGCCACGGTTTCGGCCATCGGCGGAAATCCGACCGAGGTGGTTGCGCTGTTCGAGCGGGCGGTCGAGGTCGATCGCAATCATCCCGGCGCTGTTCGGTTTGGCGATGGAAAACGACCGCCGCGGCAATGACGATGCCGCCATGGAACTTTACAAGCGCGCCGTGGGCCGATTTCCCGCCAATGTCGGCTCGCTTTTGAACCTCGGGCTGCTGTATGAAGATCGCGAGCAATACGACAAGGCCGCGCAGTGCTATCAGCGCGTTTTGGACGTTTATCCCGACCACAAACGGGCAGCGCTCTTCTTCAAGGACACCGAATCGTCGCACGAACAATTCTACGACGAAGACGCGCAAAAGAAGCGCGATCGCCTGGGACAGGTGCTGAGCATTCCCGTGACCGATTTCGAGCTTTCGGTCCGCAGCCGCAACTGCCTGCAAAAGATGGGCATCATGACCCTCGGCGATTTGTGCAAATGCACCGAACAGGATCTGCTGTCCAGCAAGAATTTCGGCGAGACGAGCCTCACCGAAATCAAGGAAATGCTGGCCACCAAGGGCTTGCGGCTGGGCCTTTATGCCGCGGACAAACAGTTTACCGAATCTTTCGAGCCGGAATCGCTCTCGGCCGACGAGCAAGCGATGCTTTCGCGGTCGATCTCCGAACTCAATCTCTCGGTCCGCGCCCGAAAATGCATGATCCGCCTGGGCATCAACGTGATGGGCGAACTGCTCCGCCGCACGGGCGACGATCTCTTGGAATGCAAGAACTTCGGCGTGACGAGCCTCAACGAAGTCCGCGAAAAACTGACCGCCATGGGGCTTAAGCTCCGCGGCGAATGATTTTTCCTGTGCCATTTTCTATAGCCCTCGGTGAATTTGCCGAGGGTTTTGTATTGATCGATTTATCAATTTGCAACAATAATTCCTGCAAATTCGCTATGCCCTCCGCCAATTTTTCTTTCCGCTTGCTGCATTCCGACACGCATTCGGCCGCGCGGCGTTCGGTTTTCAACACGCCGCACGGGGCGGTGCAGATGCCGGCTTTCATGCCGGTGGGGACGCAAGGCAGCGTGAAGGGCTTGGAAGTCGAGCAGCTTCGCGCCACCGGGGCGGAGATGATCTTGGGCAACACGTATCACCTCGCCTTGCGGCCCGGCGAGGAAGTGGTGGCGGCATTGGGCGGATTGCACAAGTTCGGCGGTTGGGACGGCCCGATCTTGACCGATAGCGGCGGCTTCCAACTTTTCAGCCTGGCCGATCGCGCGAAAGTCACCGAAGAGGAGGTCGTCTTCCGCTCGCATATCGACGGCCAATTGTTGAGCATTTCGCCGGAGCGCGCGGTGGCTATTCAGGAAGCGTTGGGCAGCGACGTGGCGATGGTCCTGGACCACGTTGTCGGCTTGCCCAATCCGCCGGAAGTCGTCCGCGACGCCGCCGAGCGATCGGTGCGTTGGGCGCGGCGCTGCCAACAGGCGGCCCGCCGCAGCGACCAAACGCTGTTCGCCATCGTGCAAGGCGGCTTGGATCAGTCGCTCCGCGCGTGGTGCGTCCGGGAGTTGCGGGAGATGGATTTTTCTGGTTACGCCATCGGCGGTTTGAGCGTCGGCGAAGAGCCGGCCGAAATGTATCGCATTCTGGCCGCGACGTGCCCCGAACTGTCGGCCGACAAACCGCGCTACCTGATGGGCGTGGGCCGGCCCGAAGATCTGTTGGAAGCCGTGCGCCGGGGTGTCGATCTGTTCGACTGCGTGATGCCCACGCGCAATGGGCGTAACGCGCAGGCGTTCACCGACCGCGGCCCGATCCGCCTTCGCAACCTCAAGTACGAGCGCGACGATGCCCCCTTGGAAGAAAAATGCCCCTGCGCCGCCTGCCGCCGCAGCCGCGGCTACATTCGCCATCTTTTCATGGCCAACGAAATGCTCGGCCCGATCCTCTTGACGCTGCACAACCTGACCTATTACCAGCGACTTCTCGCCGACGCCCGAGCGGCCATCGAACAAGACCATTTCGAAATCTTCCGCCATGAAAAGATAGCCGGCTGGGCGAGCGGGAATGGCGTTGCTGATGAAGACTAAACGAAGCCATGCCCACAGGTGATCGGTGCCATGCCCACGCTTGCGTGGGCATGAGAAGCGTGTACTCGTTTAACCTCCTTTTCGATCCCCCGGATTCAAGGGCGGCAGTGTATTTCGATCAATAGGAATCGGTATATCCTCTCCCGTCTCCCATGCTCTACAACTTGACCAAGCCCATTCCTCCGGTTTCAAACACAACTCTCGCCTAACCGGATTTTCATGCACGTATTCGATTTTTTCGTAGATATCCGAAACCGATCTCAAATTTCTATCGTATCCGCCGCCTCTCTGCCAAAATCGATGACTTCGATTGCCATTGGGTTGGATATCTTCCAACTGAACAAGAAATTGCGGTGCATTGTTTTGCAGCCAAAGTAGTGCTCGCTTGGCAACGGATTGCTTGATGGTGGTCAAAATTGCTGACATTTTAACGCCCAAGTGCGGCAACAGGATCACATGGACATGCTGGGGCATAATGATATAAGCCCATAGATCGTATTGGCTTTTTTCTCGCCCCAATTGAAGAGCTTGGAGCATCCAATTGCGCGTGCGATCTTTTGAAAATAACGGCAAACGTTGAAAACAAGAAAAAGTAAGATGGTGGGCGTCACCGTCAATATCGTAACGTTTACATCGTTTGCGATGGTATGGTTCCATGATCAACGTTTACCCCGCTTCTCATGCCCACGCAAGCGTGGGCATGGCACCGTGCCCTTTTCTTGCTATCGCCTCCGCGGCACTTCGCCGCGGACATTCGGATCGCGATGGTGCGGAATCGGGGCGGTTTTGCGGTTGAAGTCCATGTCTTCGCCGAAATAATGCTTGCGGGCTTCGGGGTTCGCCAGCACTTCGGCCGGGGTGCCGTGGTAGAAGACCTTGCCGGCGCGGATCACGTAGATGCGGTTGGTGATTTGCAGCGTTTCCCGGGCTTGATGATCGGTGATCAGAATCGCGATGCCTTCGTCGCACAAGCGGCGGATGATCTTCTGGATGCTGGCGATCGTCACCGGATCGATGCCCGTGAAAGGCTCGTCGAGCAGGATGATCTTCGGATTGGAAACCAGCGAACGCGCGATTTCCAGCCGCCGCCGCTCGCCGCCCGAAAGCGATTGGGCCAGCGACTTGCGGAGCTTCGTGATGTCGAACTTCTCGAGCAGTTCCGCACAGCGGGCGTAGCGCGTCTTGCGGTCGAAGCCCAAGAGTTCCATCACGCCCAGGAGATTTTTTTCGACCGAAAGCTTGCGGAAGACGCTCGACTCCTGGGCCAGATAGCCCATGCCGCCCTCGCGGCGCGGCGATACATCGGCCAATTGGTGATATCGACGCCGCCCAGTTTGACGGTCCCGGCGTTGGGCACGATCATGCCGCAGGTCATGCGGAAACTGGTGGTCTTGCCGGCGCCGTTCGGGCCGAGCAGCCCCACGATTTCCCCTTCTTTCACGCGGAAATCGACGCCATCGACGACGCGTCGGGAACCGTATATTTTTACCAATCCTTGGACTTCTAACATGATTACCTCACGAAACGCATCCGGGCGAAATTCGGAAAATACGGAAACGGGATTCGGGTCCCCGGGATGCGATCCCACGAATGCGGCCAGTACACGAAAAATGCCTTGCCGATCAAGAGATCGCGGGGGACGGTGCCCCAGGAGCGGCTGTCGCGGCTTTTCGCGCTGTTGTCGCCCATGGCGAAGAACTCGTCCTGTTGCAAGGGAAATTCGACGGAGGCCATGTTGTTGTCGTCGAAAGCGCCCCACTGCGCGGGATCGGAGAAGAATTCTTCGAAATTGCCGTCTTGGATGTCCAGCGGCAGGGTGAGGTAATCGTACATGCGTTCTTGCCGATCCCGCAGACTCGTGGCGATATAGTAGATGTCGCGAAAGATTTTCAAATGCTCGACTTTCATCTTCACCCCGGCGGAGGCAACGCCGACCGGTTGCAGATCGGACGGTTGGGGAACGTCGTTTTTCAAATCGGGAGGGCAATCGGCGTATTGGACGAATCGGTCGTTGATCCACAGATAGAGCCGCCGATCGCAATTGGCGAACCTCAGCGTGTACTTGCCCGGGCCATGCAGGACGGTGGGGAATTGGGGATTGAACCGCTTTTTATCGAGGCCGCCGATCGCAAATTCGGCTTTGCCCGTGCCGACGTCGATGCGGCATTGAAATCTTTTGCCGCCTTTGACCAGTTCGAGGACGATCCGGCCGCGATCGTTTTCCACGTCCGCCCGGCATTGCAGGGCCAAGTCGCCGACCCAATGCTTGCCGGTGAAATCGAGCGGCCGCATTCCGCGATCCTCCTCCGAGCTGCCCGTATTGTAGGCGGTGAAATCGGTGATGAGTTGCGGCCTGACCGGATCGGCGGAAGAGGGCACGCCACGCTCGTGCTCCGACCATTGCCGCGGCGAGGGAACGAGGTGCTCGATAGCGGAGCCAGGCTTCGCCCTCGGCGCTGCCGTCGGTTTCGAAAACGGCATCGTCGGCCGAAGTCCATTGGGGGGCGGCTTTTCGTCCGCCGAAGGTTCCGGCTGCCAGCGCGCCGGCCAGCCGAGCTTTTCGATAGCCGGCATGTAGTCGTTGTCGAAAACCGGCTGCAGCATCACGCGGAGCTTTTCGGGCGGCTTGCGGGCGATCTCGAAGGCGTCTCGGTCGCCCCCTCGTGTGAAAATATCGCCGCGATGCACGCGAACCGTTTCGCCCGGCAGGCCGATCAGCCGCTTGATGTAGTTTTCCTGGGCTTTCAGGGGATATTTGAAGACGATGACGTCCCATCGCCTGGGATCGCTGAATTCGTAAATAAATTTATTGACCAGGATGCGATCGCCGTTATAGGAAGGCGATGCTATCGGCCCCTCTTTTCCATCCCAGACATAACGGCACATCGGGCAAGTACAACGATCGATCAGGGGGGGATTCGCCTTGACGCCGCCATTGCGATCGACTTCCTCGCTGGCGCTGACTTGAAATTGATAGTGGCACTCCGGGCATTCGAGGTCCTTGTGCCGGCCCATCAGCGTGGGCGCCATCGAGCCGGTGGGAATCACGAAGGCCTCGGCCTCGAACGTGCGAAACAAAAATGCCAAGACAAAGGCGATGGCGATCGATTCGATTGTTTCACGGATCGCCGCCGCATGGGATTGATGAGCTGGGGGCGTGGTGTTCGATGGTCGGTTAGGCGGCAGAGGTGGAACGCGTTTTGTCATTTTTTTCTACAAAATAAAGGGTGGAACGAGCGAAGCACAGTCGCACCAAGTTGCTTCTCTGTTCAGTTTTTTTTCGGCACAATTAACGGGACTGCATGCTTCGCATGTCCCAGCCAAATTCAATATTCTCTCTACGCACTACCGAATATAACGGATTCGGCTCAAATCGGGAATCTGAAATCGGCGTCCGAAAATGGTGCAAGACCGGGCGGGGAAAATCACTGCTAAAGGCTTTCCAAGCAAGGAGTTATATAAAACAGGCGCATAAGGCCCCCATGTTCGACTGTCTTCGGAAATCGAGCTATTATCACCCAAAACAAAGTAAGATTCATCCCCCATTACGGCTTGGACGCCACCCCATCCATAGGGTTTTCGGCCGATCGGCTCCGAATAATAGACATCGCGAAAGATTCGCAAATCCTCCACCACCGCTTGCAGACCTGATGCGCCAATAGCGAACGGTTCAGCCGTCGAGAGGAGTTGTTTGCCATCATCCGCGAGGGGCACCGCAAAAACCTGGCGGTTGTCGAATGCCAGCAGGAATTGTCGATCGACAAGCGAAGCCACAATCTGCATCCCGTTTTGGAAAGAGAAAGTATGTTCCACGATTTTCCGAGGATCATCATTTCGAAAGACCGCCAAACTGTGGTTTTCGAAGTCCATTTCCACGCGAAAAACTTCTCGCCCATCGGTGGCGCGGATGAAAAACTTTCCGCTTCCCACCGCTTTGGCGAGTTGGAAAGAGAGCAGCAAATCGCTCACGGCATGAACGTCTTCCACGCGCCGGGGTCGGTTTTGATTGTAGGTGAGCGTGTCTTCCACGGGCACGGTTTCCGTGCGGGCTTCTGGACCGGGCAATCGCCGCCCATGGCGATAGACAAGCCAATCGACGGTGTCGGACGCTGCATCGCATATCATTTGCCTTTTGCCTTTTTCATCGTTCGCGGCAATGTTCCAGCGGCTTGCGGGTCCGTCACTTTTCCAACTGGAAGGCAAGGTTTTCGACGCAAAATCGGCGTCATCCACGGGAATTGCCGTCGCAAGTTGCACCGCCAACGGTTTGCGCGCGATTCGGCCGTCGATATACACGTCGCCGTGACGGATTTCCACGGTTTCGCCGGGCAGGCCGACCACGCGTTTGACGGCCAATGGCCGCCGCTGCCGCGGAGCATGGAAGGCAATGACTTCCCAGCGGCGAGGCGCGCGAAAGAAATACGCCGAACGATCGATGAGCACGCGGTCGCCATCCAGATCGGAAAGCGGTTCGAGGTCGTTGTCGGCATATCCGCAGAGCGGGCAAACCGCTCTGGGGCTGACGGGCTGAAACGAACAGTCGCAACTGAATGCATATCCGCAATCCCCACAAACGACCTGACGATGTTCCCCCAACAGAGTGCAAGCCATCGAAGCGCCCGTGATCGTATAAGGCCGCAGCAGACCGTCCAACGCCCAAGTTTGGCAGATCAGTAGAAACAGCCCGAACAACACGATTCGCTCGATAGCCGTTCGAAGCATGGACGACTGCGTTCGTGGTGGAAACGGCGGCATGGAAAGTGAGGAAGGATAAAGTTCAGCCGCTATCGGAAGGGGTGCGGATTGTTCGTTGATCGCTAATGGCTTCTCCATTCTCCATTATGCGCTTACTGCCCATATAGTGTGAAACCGGGGGAAAATATGCAACGGCATAAGCGATAAAACGGGGAGAATTGGAAAAATTCCTGCAAAATGCCTGAGACTGCCCTTTCCCCAAGTGAAAAATACCAATAGCCACCTTGTGGGAAGCTAAATTTGTATAACCCGAATTATTCATAATCGCCGTTTGTAGAAACGGCATCTTACCGCTCTTCCTTAGACTGCGGCAGGATGCCGCAGCTACTGAATTTGTGAATAATCCCGGTTAATGATTGTTGGACTTTCGACTTTGCTTGATTTTCGGCTGTCATGGATTCATCGTTTAGTTTTCCCAACAGGCGTCAAACCTTTCGCTGGCCGGTGACCGGTTCGCGTCAAACGGGTGAATTGCGCTTTGGGTCGAAGCGGATGAAGGTTCAACTCTACGATGAATCGGCGGGGGGGTTCAGCGCCTTGTGCGAACAACCGGCGGGCATCGGGATCGGCGCCAAGGGACTTTTATGCGCCGGGGGGGATTGGTTTGAAGTTTGCCTCGTTAACATCGAGCCTATTGGGCCCAGTCCGATCGAAGCGGATGACGGCAATCCGCTCACCGGAGCGTTGTTCAAAACGCCCGCGAAGCAGGAGTCCGCATCGGAACCCCTGCCGGAAAAAACCTCGCCCTGTTATCGCCTCGGTCTCGCCCGTTTGGGCGACGCTTTCGATCCGGACACCCGGCCTTCCTATTATTCCCTGGCAGGATTGACATGTCATTTGAGGCAAGTCAGTCCGGGTTCTTGGGGAGTGATCTTCGCGGGAATTCTGCTCTCGATCCTCGTGGTGATCGTCCCCCTCACTTCCCTGGAAATGCTCTCTTCCGATGCCGCCGATGCGGAGATCAAAAAGGGATCGCAGTGGTTGGACCGCAAGGCGGTTCGCACCGATACGCCGGATGCCAATCAGCCGAATGCCGACAACGGCTATTCACCGGGAGTGACAAGGCCCTCCTCCCCTTTGAACGACAAAATTGCGGATTTGCGGAGGACGATCCGGCGTATGCCGGGGGCGATGCCATTTTCCCTGCCGGAAGTAGTCAAACAATTACAACTCACGGAATCGCAGCAAAAGAAAATCCGTGAGCTTGTCGATGCGGCGGCGAACATGATAAAAAACCTCGGCAACTCCCTAAGCAACGATGACGACAAGGAAAAGATGCTTGCCGGAAAGAACATTCTCGACGGCACGCGGAAGAAAGTCCTGGAATTGCTCGACGAGGAGCAAAAAAAGATATGGCGCGAATTGTCGGGCGAGCCGGAGAAAGAGGCGATAAAGGACAAGAAGTAATTGAGAAGCAACCACAGATATCCAAGGCTCCATCTCCACGCTTGCCGAGGACATGCCAACCCGGGCCATTTTGCAACGGAGACCGTTCCTTCAACCTTCACGATCATAAAAAATGTTATCCGCTTTCCTGACGCTACTGTTATTGGGGAATTCACCGGGAATCGCCGCGGAGGGGCGATTTCCCGAGGCGGCGGAAGTTTACCGTTGCCGATTCGAAGCCGATGCGGACAAGGATTTCGACACCTGGCCCGATGGTTGGACGCGGGAACGGGGGCCGGGTTTTCCGAGCTATACGAAAATTCGGATTCAGGCCGCGGAGTCGGCCGGCGGGGATAACTGCCTGCGGATCGATTTGGACGGCGGCGGAGCGGCGGCTTTTTCGCCGCCGATTCCGGTGAATATCAGCTACGGCTATATACTCGAAGCTTATCTTCGCACCGAGGAATTGAAACACGACGGCGCGTTCCTTTCGCTGACCTTTCTCGACGCCGAAAAACACACGCTTTCCACCTCCCAAAGCGAACCGGTCACCCGGACCGGCGGCTGGAAGAAAATCCATTTGGGGACCATCGAGACCACCGATCGCAACGCCCGCTGGATCGTCGTCGGATTGCACGTCAAGCCGGGGGACGAGGCCGATCTGCACGGCGTGGTTTGCTTCAGCGACGTCTGGCTGGGCCGATTGCCGCGGATGGAGATGAAAACCAACCATCCGCATAACCTCTTTCTCCGTCCGGCAAAAGCGACCGTCACCTGCACGGCGTCGGGCCTGGACGGCCGTTTTTCCGAGGTTGCGTTCGAGTTGCTCGATTGCTCCGGGGCGAGTTTGTCGAAAGAGACGCGGCCGCTGGCTTTGGAAACGTCCGCCGCGAATCAAAACCGCGCGTGCAGACGGCGCCGCCTCCGCAGCGTCCGTTTACACGGCGGATTGGACTCCGCCGCTGCCCGGACCGGGCTTTTACCGCGTTCGCATCGCGCTGCGAGGAGGCGTGGAGACGGCCGATCGGCGGGAAATCACTTTGGCGTCCATCGAATCGAACCGGCCGCCGCCGCATGGCATATTCGGCTGGAGCCTGCCGCAAGGCGCGCGCCGCTGGCCTTGCCGGAATTGGCCGAATTGCTCAAGCAGACGGGCATCAGTTGGGTGAAGTATCCGCTCTGGTGTTCCGAGGAAGACGGCGGGCGGCAGCTTGAGAAAATTTTCCAGTTCACCGAAAATCTGCGCAACGCGGGAATCGAAGTGGCCGGCATGTTGTTGGAACCGCCGGAACCTGCGCGTGATGAATTCGGCGGAATCGGACCCCTGACGGCCGCCAAGGTCTTCGATTCCGAACCGAAAAGGTGGTTTCCTTCGCTGGAGCCGGTAATCATTCAATTATCCAACAAGGTTCATTATTGGCAATTAGGCCGAGACGCCGATTGGAGCCTCTTGGTATTGCCGAACAGGACCGAAAAGCTCAAGGCCATCCGCGGCCAACTCGATCATGCCATGCAAGGCATGGAGTTGGGAATCGGCTGGGATTGGCGGCAAGGCCTTCCTTCGGGGACCGGGGCGGCGGAGCTGCCTTGGAATTTCGTGTCGATTTCCTCCAATCCGCCGCTAACGGACCGGGAATTGGCCGCGCAGTTGGAGGCCGGCCGCCAATCGCCCGTGAAATCCTGGGTGGTTATCTCGCCGACGGCGCGCGGGGAGCTGCCGCTGCAAACGCGTGCGGAAGACCTCGTCGGCCGCATGGTAACCGCGAAAGTCCACGGCGCCGACGCCGCGTTTTGTCCCGATCCGTTCGATCCGAAACGCGGCTTGATGAATCCCGACGGCACGCCGGGCGAACTGTTCATCCCGTGGCGAACCGCGGCCCTGGAAATCGGCGGAGCGCAATTCATCGGCGAGATGATCTTGCCCCGCGGCAGTCGAAACTGGCTCTTCGTTCGCGAAAAAGACGCGGTGCTGTACGTCTGGAACAGCCGGCCCGTCGAGGAAATTCTTTATCTCGGCGAACGCGTCGAACAAACCGGCATTTGGGGGCGGTCCGAAAGGGCGCTCGAACTCGACGGGCATCAACTCATCAACGTCGATCGCCGGCCCGCGTTCGTCACCGGCATCAATAAGCCGGTCGCACAGTGGTGCGTGGGATTGCAGATCGAGAAAAAACGCCTGTCGAGCGTTTTCGGGCAATCCCAGCCCAACGGCTTCACCGTGGATAATCCGTTTCCGAACGCGGTCTCGGGAAAAGCGGTGATTGTCCCTCCCCGGGATTGGATCATCGTACCGCGGGAAATGATCTTTCAAGCGGCCGCCAACGAAAAAGTTACGCAAAAATTCCAAGTCAACTTGCCTTCCGACGCGAATAACGGGGAAAATACGGTGCGCATCGATTTCGAAATCCAGGCCGACCGGCCGTACCGGTTCAGCGTTTATCGCAAAGTCGAAGTGGGGACCAACGACGTGCGCATCGAAGTGCAAACCCGGCTCAACGAGCGCAATGAACTGGAAGTCGTGCAGCATTTCATCAACGAGACCGATAAGCCGTTGAGTTTTCGCTGCGAATTAAGCGCACCCGACCGCCGCCGGCTGATGACGCAAATTCTCCGCCAAGGCCGCGGCGAGGAGACGCAAGTCTATCGGCTCGAGGACGGCAATACGCTGCTCGGCAAACCTCTTTGGCTCCGCGCCGAAGAAATCGACGGTCCGCGAATTCTGAACTATCGATTCGAGGCGGGAAAGTAGCTGAAAATTCGAGTTTTGTAGAGTGTTTTACATTTTATCTGCCCCTTCAAGGCAAAATAATCGTTCCTTAAACAGATCTCAACTTTTGTCAATAATCAACCATTCCGACAGAAGTACCGTATAGAGAATGCCCCATCGGAGCAGAATTGACGCTCCGCACCTGAGCCATATAATCTTATTGAATTGATGGTAGAATAGGTAATCATCCTGCTAGGTAGTCGCGACAACACTAATGGTGGGGTTTTTCAGATGCGGATTATGCTTGAGCATGACATAACGTGTTGTTTATCAACGAGTTATGCTGAAGCATAACCTACTGCCTGCGTGCGGGAAGGGGTTCATCATGGAATGGCAACAATTACATTTCGACGTGCTCTTGCGGAGAGCGATTTTCCGCAATGGGCTCTATTTTATGTTGATTGTGCTGTTTTCCCAGCTTGCGTCTTTTGCTGCCGATGCTAATAAATTGCCCATGCTCTCGGAAAAGGACGTAAACTCTCCTATAAAGCCTGCACCGGTCGCCATCGATAAAAATTTACCTGTCGAAAAAAACGCACCCGACCAAGTGAAAAAATCTATCGGCCGGCTGCTTCGCATCCAGTTGCCGATTGACGGCCAAACGTTGCCGCGGATCAAAAGGTTCGTGACTCGGTCGTTCGAGCAAGCCAAAGTTGACAACGCCGTGCCGGTGTTGATTTTCGAGTTCGATGTGCCGAAGGGACAGGAGAATTTCGGCCGCGGGAGCGATTTTTTCAATGCCTCGAGCGTGGCCAATTATCTCACTAGCGATGAACTCAACGGGGCGAGAACGGTTGCCTATATCCCCCGATCGATTCAGGGCCATGCCGTTTTGGCAGTCATTGCCTGCCAGCAAATCGTCATGGACAAGGACGCCACCATCGGCGCGGCGGGCATCGATGAGAAGACGATTCAGCCGGTGTATGCCAATTTCTACAAAACCATCGCCAACCGCCGCCGCACCGTGCCCGAAGGCATCGCGCTGGCGATGTTGAATCCCGACGACGAACTTTACCAGGTCGATACCGAGGAAGCCAAAGGGATTTATGTGGATCGCGACGGTTTGGAGGAACTCAAAAGCCGCAAAGCGGTGGGCACGCCGAAGGTCGTGAAACCGGCGGGCGAAACGGCGCAGTTCACCGGGAGCGAAGCGCGGCAGATGAGCTTCGTGAGTTATTTGGCGTCCGACCGCCGCGAATTGGCGACGGCCCTCAACTTGCCGATGATTTCGGTCGAGGACGACCCTTCGCTGGATCGTCCCTGGAAGGCCGTCCGCGTCGATGTCAAGGGTCCGTTGCGCGGCGACGCCGCGGACCGAATCCAAAAGCTGATCGAGGACCAAATCAGCCTCCAGGACGCGAATTTCATCTGTTTGTGGATCGACACGCCCGGCGGAACGCCGTTGGATTGCAATGGATTGGCGGTTTTCCTGGCGGGACTCGATCCGAACAAGGTCCGCACCGTGGCCTACATTCCGCACGAAGCCCGCAGCGACGCCGCCATGATTGCCTTGGCGTGCGACCAGATCGTGGTGCAGCCCGGCGCGATTTTGGGCGGATCGGGCGCTTATGCGCTTTCCAAGGAGGAAGTCGAAGCGCTCGAAACCGTCCTGCGAAAAGAGATTGCGATGAAAAAAGGGTGCTCGTGGTCGCTGATGGCGGCGATGCTCGATCCGCATTTGGACGTTTATCGCTGCACGCGGCTGGGAGACGTGGATTATTTTTGCGACGAGGAACTCGCCGCGCAGCCCGATTCGAAGCAATGGATCAAGGGCGTGAAAGTGACCATGCCCGGCAAACCGCTGCGGATTTCGGGCAAAGAAGCCGGCGACTATCGGCTGGCCGATCACGTGGTCAACGGTTTCCAGGAATTCCGGCGAATTTACGGCCTGGAGAACGACCCCACGCTCATCGAGCCGGGTTGGGCCGACACGTTGATCGACGGCTTGAAATCGCCCGGCATGGCAATCTTGCTGCTGGTCATCGGATTCGTGGGGCTGTATCTCGAAATTCATTCACCGGGCGTCGGCCTGGGGGCCTTCATCGCCGCCGTTTGTTTCGTCCTCTTTTTCTGGAGCCGATACCTCGGCGGAACGGCCGGCTGGCTCGAAGTGCTTTTGTTCGCGGCCGGCGTCGCTTGCATTTTGCTGGAAATCTTCGTGATCCCCGGTTTCGGC
Organism: Pirellulales bacterium; assembly: GCA_963713065.1. Taxonomy (GTDB): domain Bacteria; phylum Planctomycetota; class Planctomycetia; order Pirellulales; family Thermoguttaceae; genus JADLEL01. The sequence goes on from CAVQKP010000009.1 coordinate 212,375, forward strand.
ATCTTCGGCCTTGGCGGCGGCGCACTCGTGCTGACATCGATCGTGCTGGCCAGCCAGACCTTCGTCATTCCCCACGAAGATTATCAATTCGCCCAACTGCGGAATTCGTTGTTGGTGATCGCCGGTTCGGGACTCGGCGTTCTGGCGGCGGGCTACTTTTTGCAAAAATGGCTCCCCTATACTCCCTATGCAAACCGCATCATCCTCGCGCCGCCGATCGACGAAGAAGCCGAGGCCATCAATCAGCGCGAGATGCTGCTGAATCTCTCGGGCCTGCTCGGCCAGCAAGGCGTCACGACCACCCCGCTTTTCCCCGGCGGCAAAGCCCGCTTCGGCGACGATGTCGTCGATGTCTCTTCCGACGGCGAAGTCGTCGAACGCGGCAAAACCGTGGAGGTCGTCGAAGTCCGCGGCAATCGGGTCGTGGTGCGCGAAGTTTCGTAATTCGAGTCCTGGATAAACGGCAGTTCTCAGTAACCCTCGTTCCCATACTCCGCGTGGGAACGAAGACTTTGCAGACATCCTGACGCTTCGCGGGGATAGTGGCAAATATCACGTCTTCTGGTTACAATAAAATGATTCGCGTCCGGTTCGCTAAACCTTGCTTGTGGAAGCCGAGAATTTCCCGTGGACTATTATCTGCTTTGGGCGATTTTGCTCTTGGTGCTGGGCTTCATACTCCTGGTGATGGAGATTTTCTTCCCCTCGGCGGGCATTTTGGCGTTTCTTTCGGCGGCCTCGCTCATCGGGGCCATTGTTTTCGGTTACATGCAAGGCGCGGCAAGCTGCTTTGTCATCGTCTGCTTTATCATTATTGGCATCCCCATTATGGTGGTAATGGCATTCAAATATTGGCCGAAAACGGCGATTGGCCGGCGGATCATGCTGGATGCCCCTCCATCAGGTGGTGCATTGCCCGATGATCCCGAAAAGGAATTTCTGAAAAGCCTCATCGGCCGAATTGGCAAAACCAGGTGCAAAATGCTCCCCAGCGGGATCATTTCCATCGATGGGCGAAAGATCGACGCGGTGAGCGAGGGGATGCCGATCGAAGTGAACCAGGAAGTTCGCATTATTCAGGTGCGCGGGAAGCGAGTGGTCGTCCGGCCCTTGGATGAAGACGCACCCTCGCCGAATGCGGCGAATCCGCTCCGCCGACCCATCGAGGAGCTGATCGAAGATCCCTTTGAAAATCCCCCCTAGTTGACAGTTTCCCTCGATCGGGTAACGTGGTGGTTAGTCACCCGTCAAAAAATATTAAGGAGCAAGCGATGTCTTATCTGTTCGCCCAGCCAGTCGAGAAGTTGGATTCAAACACGATCTGGACATACATCACTGTAGCCGTGGTGTTGATCGGCATCGTCATCATCCTGCTTGCATTTGCCGTCTTCGCCCGCTTTTTCCGCTGGTGGATTCAATCGGTGAGCACGGGCGCGGGAATCGGAATCCTGGACCTGATCGGCATGACTTTCCGCAAGATCAATCCGGCGGTGATCGTGGGCAGCAAGATCATGGCCGTGCAGGCGGGCATCAGCGACAAACAGGGCGTCACTTCGAAAGCCCTTGAAGCCCATTATCTTGCCGGAGGGAACGTTCCACTGGTCATCCGCGCGCTGATCGCCGCCAACAAGGCCAAGCTCGATCTGGATTACAAACTCGCCACGGCCATCGATCTGGCCGGCCGCAACGTGCTCGAATCGGTGCAAACGAGCGTCAATCCGAAGGTCATCGATTGCCCCAGCGGACGTTCGGGCAGGGAAACACTGGACGGCATCGCGCAGAACGGCATACAAATGAAGGTCAAGGCCCGCGTCACCGTGCGGGCGAACCTGCGGCAGTTGATCGGCGGAGCCACCGAGGAAACGATCATCGCCCGAGTGGGCGAAGGCATCGTCAGCGCAATCGGCTCCTCGAAAACGCACCTCGAAGTCCTGGAAAATCCCGACCGCATCTCCAAGGCCGTGCTTTCGCGGCGCTTGGATTCGCAAACCGCCTTCGAGATCGTTTCCATCGACATCGCCGACGTGGACGTGGGCGAGAACATCGGCGCCCGCTTGCAAGCCGATCAGGCCGAGGCGGACATGCGCAGTCGCGCGGGCGAACGCCGAGGGCCGCCGCGCCCTGGCCGTGGCCGAAGAACAGGAAATGATCGCCCGCATCGAGGAAAATCGAGCCAAATTGACCGAAGCCGAGGCCGAAGTGCCGAAGGCCATCGCGCAAGCCTTCCGTGAAGGCCAGCTCGGGCTGATGGATTATTACAAGTTCCGCAACATTCAATCCGACACCGACATGCGCTCGGCCATCGCCAAGGCCGGCACCGGCACAGTCAGCAAAGCGGGAAGCACGGCATGAGCACCTTATTAACCATTGCCGCCGTCGATCCGTGTGGTTTGAACAACGCATGGTTGTTCGCCGCCAAAGGCGTCGATTTGTTTCTTGTAATTGCATTTTTGTTTTTTTTCCTCGTTCCCTTCCTGGGGAAAATTCTCACCCTGATGAAAGCGCCTCCGCCGAAAGGCCCTGTCCGGCCGGCACGGCCACCGCGGCCCGCCACGCCAAGCTCGGTGCAGAACGAGATCGAGGAATTTCTCCGCCGGGCCAATCAGAAAAAGGCGTCGCCCGCCGGCCGGCAGCAGCGCCCGCAGACCACCCGGCCCAAATTGGGCGAAAAGCCCGTGCGGGCGGAGATTGTGCGGGCAGAAGTGGTGCGCGCCGAGTTGGTGGGCGAGCGGCCCGTTGGCGGCGAGTTGGAGCAACACGTTAAAAAATTTCTCGATGAAGAGGAATTTACCCGCCGCACGAAAATGCTGGGCGAGGATGTCGCCGAGGCCGATGACAAGATCGAACGGCATCTGAAGTCGGTTTTCGATCATTCGCTCAGCAAAATCGCCTCCACACCGGGCATAACGGCTTCCTCGCCCTCCGCCAAACTGGCCGACACCGCGCCCGAGATCACCATGGCTGCGCCCTCGGTCGCCGCCGGCGACGTGGCCGCGCTCTTCGGCAATCCGTTAAGCATCCGCCAGGCGGTCATCATCAGCGAAATTCTCAACCGCCCCCTGGAACGCTGGCAGCGCGAAACCTCGTTCGACGCGGCGGCTTGGGAACACCGGTAGTAGAATGCTTCCGAAAAGATGCCGTCTTCTTCGGCAAAGGTCATTCACGTTGCTTTGAAAATCGCTTGAAAACCGGCTTGTTCGAAGTGATGGTCCGCGGTGAGTGCGGTGTTCAAATCGAGTGCTTTCATTGCGGCAAAGCTGATGCAATCGGTTAGCGACCAATCTTTGTCGCGTCGATCGCCGTAGAGAGTTAAACCTCGTTCATACCATTGCGATTCGGATAAGATTTTCAACTGCGGATTGTGTTGAGCGTCCCGCAACAAACGAAAGACCGTCTGGCGAATGCCGGGTGCGGAAAGTGCATCGGCGGTTTCCACCAAAATCCAAGCCGTGGTGACGAGTGCGGCTTCCAAGGATTGAGCCGCCTCGATAGCTGCGCGATGATAACGATCATGCGGATTCAAGAGGGCAATAAAGAAAAATGAATCGGCGAAAAGTTCCGTCAGAGCGATTTTCCATGCGCATAATGGTCGTGGCGTTCCGCCAGATCGGCCGGCAACAGCGGCGCAGTGCGTTCCGATTCAGCCGCCAGGCCAAGCAGCCATTCGCGATTGGTTTGTGGGCGATTGCCGGCTTCAATGTCATCGTTGGGCAAGGTTTTAACGATGACATCAATCGGCCCTTCCGGCAAAATCATGCCCTCAGGCGGTCGAATGACTTGCTCCGGACCAATCACGGTTTGGAAATGAATGGGTGACATAATTTAGCCTCATAAGCAGTCACAATAGGCACCTTTTCCTATATTTTCCACAACGCGATTCATTATAATTCAAAACGGAGCATGAATCCAGCCGGAACTCTCGGACCAGGACTTTATTTGTCATCCCGGACCGCGTTGCTTTCTTTTTCAATGCTTGCAAAATCCTTCTCGATAATCTTGCTTTCTTCATCCCAAGACAGAACTTTGAAACTATCCACCGTGATTTGATAAAAATCATGTTCTTTTTTTCGATGGTAATAAGCTTTAAGCTTGTTTTCCGGCAAAATGATGATCTGGATATCCTTGGCCTGAGCGACAATGGGTTCTTTGATAGGCGGGACGACCGGCATCGCCCAATGGACGCCCTTGGGCACGACGACCCTCAGCGGCTTGAAGTATCTTGCATTCTGCCGATCTTCGACATGAAAGAACGTGTCGCCGGGCATGAATGAAACATTTGCGGCCCGCGCGGCTCGAAATGCGCCGATCGCGATCGTGCAAATCATGAAACATCTGCATAAATGAACTAGCGATGCAGAACGAAATGTATTCATGGCATTCTCCTTTGTTCGTAAGCATTCTACTCCGCCTTCTGCGGCACTTCTTCCAGCAGTTTCAGCAGCACCGTATCCGGCTCGATGCCTTCGGCCTGGGCCTCGAAGTTGAGGATGATGCGGTGCCGCAGCGCCGGCAGATACGTGCGATGCACGTCCTCGAAACTGACATTATAACGGCCGTCCAACAAGGCGCGGACTTTCGCGGCCAGCGCCACGGTTTGCGCGCCGCGGGGACTCGCGCCCCAGCGAATGAATTGATTGGTGATCGCGGGGGCGAACTGCCCTTGCGGATGCGTGGCCAATACCAGCCGCACGACGTAATCCTGCACGTGGGCGGCCAAAATCACCTCGCGCACGAGGGCTTGCCACTGGAGAATTTCCTCGCTGTCCATGACCTGCGTCGGCTCGATGATTTCGCCGCGCGTGGTGCGATCGACGATCGTGGCCAACTCCTTCCGCCCGGAGTAGCCGACCAGGAGCTTGAAGAAGAAGCGGTCCAACTGGGCCTCGGGCAGCGGATAAGTCCCTTCCTGCTCGATGGGGTTCTGCGTGGCCATGACGAGGAACGGCTTCTTCAGCACGTACCGCGTGCCGGCGGCCGTGACCGCGCCTTCCTGCATGGTTTCGAGCATCGCCGATTGCGTTTTCGGCGTGGCGCGGTTGATTTCGTCGGCCAGGCAGATCTGCGTGAAGATCGGCCCCTTCTGGAACTCGAAGAACCGCTTGCCGTCAACCGATTCCATCACCATGTTCGTGCCGAGGATATCGGCCGGCATCAGGTCGGGCGTGAATTGCACGCGGTTGAAATCGAGGTCCAAGGCCTTCGAGAGCGTGCGGACCAACAGCGTCTTGCCCAGGCCCGGCACGCCTTCCAACAGGCAATGCCCGCCGGCGAAGAGACAGGTCAGCACGCCGTGGACGATTTCGTCGTGCCCGACGATCACCCGCTGCACCTGCTCGCGGACGGCCGAATAACGATCGACGAACTGCCGCGCACGTTTTTCCATTACTTCTGCAATGCTCATGAAAACGCTCCCTACAGGGTGGTTGGTGATTGACAGTAGTATGAAGGATGAAGGATGAATAAACCGAAAAACGTCGTCACGGTTGCGTTCCATTCATCCTTCATACTTTCTTTTACTCTTTTTCGCGATCTTCCCAAACTTTCTTCTTGGCCTTCAACAGCCGCTCGGTATAGGTTTCTTGCTCGGATTTTTGCGATATCTCGGGCGTGGAGGCGGGCTTGCTTTCTTTCGGCGGCGGCGAGGACGGTTCTTCGAGGACCGTCAAATCGGCCGGTTTTTCGGCTTGCGGCATCTCGAACCGGACCGCCCCGCGGCGCTGCTCGATCTGATCGGCGACTTCGGCCTTCCGGCTCTTCAGGCGATCGAGCATCACGACTTCGGCGGGCTTTTCCTCGCGGCGCAAAATCCAATCGCGCCAGAGATGATAATACGGCGCAAGCCAGCCGAAATTCACCTGCACGCGGCGGACGAAAATATCGCAGAAAAACAAACAACTCGCCATCAGAAGAAAATAATGCCAGGCATCCTGGCTGCTCAAGGCCTTGGGCAAATCGTGGCGGAAGGTGTTGGTGGCCAGGAGACCCGGAATGCCGGCGGCGTCCGGCGGGATTTCGATCATTTTGCCGGGTTTTCCACCCTTGGGCACGGTCTCGGCGAGCTGCTTCAGCAGCACGTCGTTGGGCTCGAGTTCGCGGTATTCCGCGGAGTAGGGCACGTTGATGCCGGCGCGAATGGTGGCCTGGTTCGGGCCGGGACTGACCGTGATGAAGTAGCTGCCGGCCTCCTTCGCGGGGAAAAAGCCGACGTAGCGGCCGGGCGCGGTCTGCTCGATTTTCATCGGCAGCGGCTGCATGTCCGGGCCGACGGCGGAGCCGGACATGGCAAGGAAATTGAGGAATTCGTCGTCCTTGTCGAGCGCGTTGATAATCACGCGAACTTGCCCGTCGCTCGGGTCGGCCGAGAGAGTGAACTTGCCCGTCCCGCCGGCGGGCCGCATCGACCAGCGGATCATCTGCCCGAAAAGCTTGTCGTAAACCGGCTGATTGACCCAGCCGTCGGTCCAGCGGGCGCCGGCGTCGCTGGTGAATGCGGCGGCTTTGCCCAGCCCGTAGGTCCAACTGGCGAGGATCGTGTTGTTGTCGCCGCTGCCCGCCGGCAAGGGTGAAGTGAGCAGCGTTTCCACGAGCGGATTCTCTTTCTTGCTCGTCAGCACAAAGCCCTTTAACGGCGGCAGCGGATCGTTGATGCCGGAAAGCATTTCGTGCTGCAGCCGCACTTTCGGCCGGACGGGCGATTTTTCCCAGATCAGCGGCCGGGCGACGCGACGGGCCTCGCGCTGGAAGATTTTCGGCAAGGCGTTTCCGTTCTTCGGATTGTAGAACTTCCCGCCCCCGTTGTTCGCCATCGATTGCAGCGTGGCGGGAGTCTGATGCGCGCCCACGGCAACCGTGGAAATCGTTACGCCCATGTTCTTCAATTTGGTCATCGTGCTACTGAATGGCGGCGAAGGATCGCCGTCGCTGATCACGATCATGTGCTTCACGGCGCGGTTGGATTCCGGCAGATTGCTGAACCCTTGCACGGCCATCGCCATGCCCGGCTCGAAGTCGGGCATGTCGCCGGGGATCATGCGATCGAGCCGGGCGAGCATCTGCCGGCGCGATTCGCCGATTTCGATCAAGCCGCCGGATCCTTTCCTCCAGAGCCACTCCATGCCCATGTTGCCATAATGCATCACGCCGCAATAATCCTGCGGTCCGAGTGCCTCAATGGCCTTCTTGCCGATGACTTTCTGCCAAAAATTTCCCTGGGCCATCTCGCTGGCGTGGAAGAGCATCACCAGCGCACCGCGGGGCACGACCTTGGCCGATTTGATTTGGAAATCGACGGGCATCGCCTTTTCCATTTCGGTGCCGGCCCAGCCGCCGGCGCCGAAACTGTTCGGCCCGCCGAGCATCACCAGGCCCGCTCCCATCTGCTGCGTGTTCCGCACGAGCATGGCGATTTGGCCGTCGCTGAATTGTTCGCGGGGGACGTTGGCCAGCACCACCGCGTCGTAGGGTTGCAATTCGCCCAGCGTGGAGAAAAGTTGCGTGGTGGGTTGGACTTCGACCTCCAAATCCTGCCGGCGGAGGTGCTCGACCAGCGTGTCGAACTCGCCGCGATTGTCGTCGCCGTTTTCGATCAACAGCACCCGGCCTTTGCCTTGCACGTGCGTGAAGGCCGTCGCCCGATTGTTCTGCGGCAGGTCGCCGGCGAGCTTGTCCGCGACGAAGCGGGCCTCGTAGGTGTAGAAATTCGGAGTTTGAATTTCCTGCCGCCGAGTGAAGACGTTTTTGCCCGGTTTCAGCGTGACCGGCTCGTCGCTGAGAATATCTTTCCGCTCGCCGGTGATGCGGGTAATGACCAGCCGGCCGGGCACTTCGCCGGTGCTCTTGGCGGTCGGCTCGCAGGTGTTGGTGATCACGACGCGGATGTCGAAAGGCTGGCCGCGGCGAATGTCGGGCGGAATCGCAACGCGATCGACGATGATCTCCTGCCGGGTTGGATAGTAGATCGGCAGCACGTCGATGCCCACCCCCGCGGCGGCCAGCGCTTTGGCCTGATCGACCGCATTGCCGAGATTCTGATTGCCGTCGCTTAAAATCACGATCCGCTTGGCGGCATCCTCGGGGAAGGAAGCCTGGGCGAGTTTCATCGCGTCGGCGAGATTCGTGTATTCGGGATCGATCGTGCTCTCGATGACGCCGGGAATCTGCACGGCGTCGTCGAAAGGCGGAATTTCGATGGCGGCGTCGCGGCCGAAAACGATCGCCCCCGCCCGATCGCGGTCTTTGCGCTGCGCCTTGATCACCGCGTTCACGTAATCGATTTCCGCCTTATGATCCACGGGCGGAATGCTCATCGAACGGTCGAGCAGATAAAGCACCGTGAGTTTCTCGCTCGTCCGCACGAATTGCAATTCGGCCAGCGCCAGCACGAGGAGCAACAAAACCAGCGTCCGCAAACACAACGCGAACCACTTCCGCACCGCTCCCAACCCCGCCAACCGCCGATAGCTATACCACCACAATGCCGGCAAAAACGCCAGCAGGAGGAGATACCAGGGGGATAGGAAGGCGAGGGAATAAGTCATGAGTCACATTTTCACCACCTGCACCCGGTGGTTATTCGTATCCAGCACATAAACCAGCCCTCGGCTGTCGCGGACGATGGCCCAGGGGTTGTTGAGTTGTCCTTCTTTTTTCCCCGGTTCGCCCCAATACCCGAGCGAACGGCCGTCGGGGGTGAATTTCTGCACGCGGTGGTTGCCGAATTCGCTGACGTAAACCGTGCCGTCCTCGGCGAGCGCGATACCGTAAGGATAATGAAGTTGGCCGGCTTCGCTACCCTCCTCTCCCCAAATTCGAAGCAGTTTTCCCTCCGTGTCGAACACTTGAATGCGGTGGTTGCAGGCGTCGGCCACCCAGATGTGGTCGTCTTTGTCGATGGCCATGCTTTGCGGTCGGCCGAACTCGCCCGGTTTCGTGCCGTGACCGCCCCACTGCTTGATGAATTTCCAGTCCGGCGAGAATTTTTGGATGCGGTCGTACTCGCCGTATTCGGATACGTAATAGTTGTTCCGGGAATCTTGAAGGACGTCGGTCACGAAGCCGAACTCGCCCGGCTTATCCCCATGCGTGCCCCCGATCGTTTTGAGCAGCTTCCCCTTCGGTGAATAAACCAGCACGCGAAAATAATGCGTGTCCGGCACCAGCACGTTGCCGTCGTTGCCGATCGAGATCCCCGTCGGCCGGCCGGCTTTATGAACGGGGGTGGACCAGCCGCGCAGAAAAACGCCGTCGGTGTCGAAGACCTGGATGCGGGCGGTGTAATCGACGATGTAAATCCGATCCCGCCCGTCGATGGCCATCGCCCGTGGCTTTTGCAACCGGCCGTCCGAAATGCCGTGCCATCCCCAAACTTTGACCAGTTTGCCGATCGCATTCGGATCGCTGTCGCAGCCGGCGAATGCGACCGCCACCAACAAAAGAATGCCCAATAGGTAAAATCGCCGTTGATTGCTCATTAAAAAATCCATCCCCCCGCAAGTGTACTCGATTTTGCCGTATTTCGCCAGTCTCCCCAGAAAAGGCGCACAGGTCTGCAAAGTCCTCGAAATCCTCGTTCCCATGCTCCGCGTGGGAATGAGGCCCTTGCAGACCTCCTGAGAAAAGGCGCGAGCGCCAAATCGGACTGCAAAGATAGTAAAAATGTTGAGCATGGAATCGACTCATTGCGGATGCGGAGGGCCTAATAAACCAAAATTGGCAAAAAGTGCGATTGCAGTATCGTAAATTTCCCAGATAGCCCAAATTTGGCGTCCCGCACCTTTCCTTTTCGGGGTTGACCCTGGATCGCAAAATCACTATTGTCTGCACGCGATTTTTGCCTTCTTTTCTCGAGTGCTTTTCCAAACTTTTCACGAAAACTTTTCCGACCTTTTCCGGCCGAGGGAGAGCAGGACAGCATGAAACGGATCCGAATTTGGGCGCTGGTTGGCTTATTGACGCTTCTCGGCGGTTGCTCATGGTTCGAGGGCCGAAGCCTTCGCTCGCAAAGCCCCGATGATAAAGAGACCGCGAAAAAAAACCGTTTGGTCGGCGATTTGGCCGTGCCTTACGGGCTGTATCCGATCCGCGTCGAGTCGATCGGCTTCGTGACCGGATTGCATGGCACGGGCAGCGATCCCGCCCCTTCGACGCTCCGCACGGAACTCATCGATGAAATGCATACTCGCGGAATCACCAATCCGAGCTCCATTCTGGCTTCCAACGATACCGCGCTCGTCTTGGTTCGAGGAGTATTGCGGCCCGGCGTTCAGCAGGGCGATCGGTTCGACATCGAATTCTTTTCGCCCCCGCAAAGCGACACCACCAGCCTCCGCGGCGGATACCTGCTGGAAACGCGGCTTCGCGAATTGGGCGCGATGAGCGACGGTCGGATCCATGAGGGCTCGGTCTTGGCGCGCGCCGAAGGGCCGCTGTTGGTCGATCCTTCGGCCGATCCCAAAAAAGACCGCATCAAATCCACCCGCGGAAGAGTCCTCGGCGCAGGGATCGCGCTCAAGTCGCGTCCACTGGGACTGGTGCTCAGAAATGGCCAACAAAGCATACTCAACAGTTCGCGGGTGCAGAACGCGGTGAACAAGCGGTTTGCCACGTATGAAAGCGGTATCAAAGTCGGCGTGGCGAAGGCCCAGACGGAGCAGTACATCAAATTAAGCGTCCACCCGCGCTACAAGGACAACATCAACCGCTACGTGCAAGTGGTCCGGTCGATCGCCTTGAACGAAACCGACACCGAGCGGTTGAAACGCATCGCCCGGCTGGAAAAGGAAATCCTCAGCCGCGATACGGCGGCGGAAGCGGCGCTGCAACTCGAAGCCTTGAACAAAGACGGCATCCCCCCCCTGCTGAAAGCGCTCGAATCGCGCGATCTCGAAGTGCGGTTCTATGCGGCCGAAGCGCTGGCGTATCTCGATCGCCACGAGGCCGTCATGCCTTTGAGCGAGGCGGCGCGAGGAACCGGCGTTCCGAGTGTTCGCCTTGACGGCCTTAAGCGCGATGCAAGATCCGCTGGCCTTCGAACAGTTGAAGGAAATGCTTTCGCTGCCGAGCGCGGAAACACGCTACGGCGCTTTCCGCTCGCTCTGGACGATGAATCCCACCGATCCGTTCGTGCGCGGCGAAGTGTTCGGCGACAACTTCCATTACCACGTCCTCGATGTGAGTGGCCCTTCGATGATTCACGTCACACACAGCCGATTGCCCGAATTGGTCCTCTTCGGCAAGGATCAGCAGTTCCAGACGCCGTTGACCGCTTGCGCAGGCAATCAGATTATCGTCAAGAGCGATGATTCCGGCGAAATTACGGTCAGCAAATTCGCCGTCAACGAAGCCGACCAGCAACGCACCGTCTCGCGGAAAGTGGACGACGTGGTCCGAGCTATCGTGGAACTGGGCGGAACGTATCCCGACGTTGTCCAGGTTTTGCAGGAAGCCAAAGCTAACGGCGCGCTGGCGACGCGATTCGAGGTCGATGCATTGCCCCAAGCGGGCCGAGTCTATGAGCGAGTCGCCGAGTCCGATTCCACCGGATCGAGTGGAAAGAATGACAAGCCCGGCAGCTCGGGGAAGAGGCTCTCAAGCCCCCTGCCGTGGTTGTTCGAGACGAAGGCCGAAGCAATTTCCTACAAACAGGGAAAATCTTCGAAAAAAGATACTGCTTCCGAGGGGGGTAAAACGGCGAATACTGAAACGAAGCCCGGCTTCTTTAGTAAAATGAAGTGGTGGGATTCCAAAAAGGAAGAAACCAAGGCAGAATCGAAGGTGTCCGCCAATCCGCCCCAAGAGGAAGACCCGTTGGCTCCAAATCCTGAACTCGAAAAGCCAAAATCGGATCCGGCCACCTAGAGACGATTTTATCGGATTTACAAACTCGTTCCCACGCTTCGGCGTGGGAACTCAATTTTTCGACCCATGCTCAAGGCGCTCGAACTCGTCGGTTTCAAAAGCTTTGCCGAGCGCACGCGGTTCGAGTTTCCGCAGGGCATCACCGTGGTCGTGGGGCCGAACGGCTCGGGCAAATCGAACGTCGTCGATGCCATCAAGTGGGTCTTGGGCGAGCAGAGCATCAAAAGCCTTCGCGGCAAGGAAATGGCCGACGTGATCTTCAACGGCTCCGGCTCGCGGCGTGCGATGAACACCGCGGAAGTCACGCTCACCTTCAACAACGTCAACCACCTCTTGCCGATCGATGCCAACGAGGTGCATATCACCCGGCGGGTCTATCGCAGCGGCGAGGGCGAATATCTCATCAATCGCAATCCCGCCCGGCTGCGCGACATCCGCGACATGCTCTCGGGCACCGGCATGGGAACGCAGGCGTATAGCGTCATCGAACAGGGGAAGGTCGATGTGCTGCTGCAATCGTCGGCCAAGGACCGCCGCGTCATCTTCGAGGAGGCCGCCGGCATCAGCCGCTTCAAGATGCGAAAGCTCGAAGCCCAGCGGCGGCTGGAACGCGTCGATCAGAATTTGCTCCGGCTGCACGACATCGTCGATGAGGTCGAAAACCGGCTGAAAAGCGTCCGCGCCCAGGCCGGCAAGGCTCGCCGTTATAAAGAGTACGCCGATCGGCTTCAGGAACTGCGAACCCAAGTGGCGCTGGTCGATTGGCGGCGGCTCACCCAACAACTCACCGGCATCGAGGAAGAAATTTGCGCTCGCGCCGAGGAACGCGACGCGGGCGCCGCCGCGGTCGAATCGCTCGAAGCGCGGCTCTTGGAAATCGACGGTCAATTGGGCGAAATCAACGAGCATATCCGCACGGCGGAATCGCGGATCTCGGCCAATCGCGAACGGATTGCGGCCGCCGAATCGTCGATCGAGCACGAACGCGCCCGCTTGCGCGATTTGGAGCAGGAAATCACCCGGCATGGGCGGCAGTTGGTGGCCATGAACGCCCGCTCGGGCGATCTGGAAAAACAGCTTATCCTCACGGCGGAGGAGAAAATCGCCGCCGAGGAGCATTACCGGCAAATCGCCCGGCAAGTCGCCGAGGCCGAACGCGGCTTGACCGAAACGATCGCCGCGCTCGACCGTCTGCGCGGCGAAAACGAAGAACGCCGCGCCGCCTACATGCGGCAGATGCGGTCGTCCGCCGCGCTGGGCAACGAGAGCAGCGCGCTCGAGACGCAAGCCGCCGCGCAGCGGGCGGTCGCCGAACGATGCCGCGCGCGGATCGCCGAACTCGACCGCCTTCGCGAACAATTGTCTTCCGAACTTGTCCAATGGCGGCATCGTCACGAGACAAGCCTGCAGGCGGCCGAGGATCGCCGGCTGCGACTCGTGGAAACCGGCGATGATTTGGAGCGATTGCAGCATGATCTCGCCTCGCAGCAGGCCGAATCGGCCGCGCTTCGCCGGCGGCAAAGCGGCACGACCGAACGCGCGGCCGTGCTCGAGGAATTGGTGCGGCGGCAGGAAGGCGTGAGCGCCGGCGTGAAGGAGATTCTCGCCCGCAGCGGCAATTCCGCCGAAACCGCGCTCCGCGGCGTGCATGGATTGGTGGCCGATCTCGTGAATGTCAGCGTCGATCTGGCTCCGCTCGTCGAAATCGCCCTCGGCCCCGCCGCCCAATATGTCGTCGCCTCGCCGACGCGGGAATTGATCGACTTCCTGCATCGGGAATCGGGCCGGCTCAACGGCCGGGTGGGTTTTTTATGGTTCGAAGATCCGGCACGCAAACTGCCGCCGCCGGTCGATCTGGAAGGCCGACCCGGCGTGCTGGGACGCGCCGACCGCTTCGTCGAAACGCCGCCGCTATTCGCCCCGCTGGCCGAACGCCTTCTCGGCCGCACTTGGTTCGTCGAAAAACTCGTTTACGCGTTCCAGTTAAGGGAAATGCTAAGTGATAATCCCTTCCCTCGCCGCCAGGGAGCAGAACCGGGGCTGAGGGCGGAAGCGCCTCGCGATCTCAACGAAGGCCCTCACCCTCTCCTAAAGGGCGAGGGGATCGGCGTCGATTTCGTCACCCTCGCGGGCGAATTGCTGGAAGCCGGCGGAACCTTGCACGTCGGGCCGCGTCAAGGCGCCTCGGGCATCATCTCCCGGCGGAGCGAACTGCGGGCCTTGAAAACCCAACTCATCGAACTGGAACAAAGCGCCGCCGAAATCGACGCCGCCGTGCGCCGCTTGGAAGAGGATATCGCGCGGCGGAAGCTAACCGTGGAAGCGTGCCGGGCCGAACTTCAGGAAGCGGTCGAGGCAACGGCGGAAATCCGCCTTGCGATCAACACCGGCGAACAGCAGCTCATGCAATTGAACGAACAGCGTTCGCGGCAGCAAGCCGAACTCGACGCCGCCGCGAGCCTGCACGACGACGGCCCGGCGATTGCTGGCGGAAGCTTTGGAAAAGCGGCGGCTGCTCGATCTCGGCCTGGCCGAAATGGAAAACCTGATGGCCCGGCTCAACGAGCAGCTTGGACTGATGGAAAATCAGCGGCTGTTGCGCGGCCGCGAGACGACGGAGATCAAAGTCGAACTCGCCAAGAGCGAGGAACGCTTGCGGAACCTCGAAGCCCGCTTGCGGCAACTCGACGACAACCGGCAGGAACGGCGGCGGACCATCGCCGAAAACAGCGAGCAACTCGTGCAGTCGAAAAGCCGCGCCGAGGCGGCACAGTGGAATATTTTGCGGGCGGAAGCGGAAATTGCCGAGCTCTATCTGCACAAAGATAATTTCGCCTCGCAAACCGCCGGGCTGGTCGAAAACCGCGAATCGCTCGGCGCGCAGCGCGCGGAGATCGTCGCCGAGGCCCAGAAAATCCGCGCCAAAATCCGCCGGCTGGAGGAAAAAATCCACGCCCAGGACCTGGCCGCCGGCGAGATCCGCCACGAACGCGGCACGCTCGCCGACCGGCTCCGCGAGGATTACGGCATCGAGCTTTCCGAACTCGAGCACGACCCGAGCGTCGAGGAGCAGCACGAACGCGACGCCGTGCAGCAGGAAATCGACGAACTGCGGCGGAAACTCGGCAACCTCGGCAACGTGAACCTCGAAGCGCTCGAGGAACTCGAACAACTCGAATCGCGGTTCAACAATCTTTCCGGGCAGTACCGCGACTTGGCCGACGCGAAAAACTCGCTCGAAAAAATCATCGAGAAGATCAACACCGACAGCCGGCGGCTGTTCACCGAGACGCTCGACACGGTCCGCGGCCATTTTCAGCAGTTGTTCCGCGACCTGTTCGGCGGCGGCCAGGCCGATATCGTGATGGAAGAGGGCGCGGATATTCTCGACAGCGGCATCGAGATCGTCGCCCGTCCGCCGGGCAAGGAACCGCGGAACATCTCGCTTCTCAGCGGCGGCGAAAAAACGCTCACCTGCGTCGCGCTCCTGCTGGCGATCTTCCGCAGCCGGCCCAGCCCGTTCTGCGTGCTCGACGAGGTCGATGCCGCGCTCGACGAGGCCAACATCGACCGCTTCACCAAAGTGCTGCAAGACTTCCTCGCCTGGACGCAATTCATCATCGTCACGCACTCGAAAAAAACCATGACCTGCGCCAATTCCATCTACGGCGTCACGATGCAGGAGTCCGGCGTCTCGAAACAAGTATCCGTCTGCTTCGAAGACGTCAGCGAAGACGGGCAGATCCTGGTCGATCGGTCGAAGGCTGAGGGAAATGCGGGGCCGGAGGAAAAGAGGACGCCGCCTGACGTGAGACAGATTCCTAAATCGTCGTATTTGTCACGGAGATGTGACGATGGAAATCCGTCGGGCTTGGGGTCAGGTCGGGATTAGGGATTAAGTATTGCGGATGCGGGGTGCTCGGGGCAAAATCGTGGCATGGCGCGACCGTTACGGATCGAATTCCCGGGGGCATTGTACCACATGCTCTCGCGCGGCAAGGTGTGAAAGAACATTGGGGGCTATCGGGACTCCAGCGGCGCGGGGCGAACCCTGCGGCGTGCGGAGCAAGGCGGTCTGGATTTGCAGGGAACGATTCAGCCATAATTGATTTTTTCTGGAAATCGGAAACCTCCTCCGCTACACTGACCCTTCTGTACTTCCTCTTACGCACTTTCCGCTTTCCAGTGAGGGGGGTCTTTTTTGGGCGAATCATCCGGGCCCTCATCGACTAACTCGTCTTCCTCCTCGTGCTCTTCAACATCTGCTTCGTATTCTTCCGCCGATTCGTCCTCTTCGTTCAAATCGTCTTCGGAATTTTCCTCTTCCCAATCCTCCATTTCCTCCTGCTCGTCGGCTCCATCTTTTTCCTCCGCATCGAACGGCGGATCGTCGTTCAACTCGGGCTTGATGACATTGGAACGCGGCTTTCGCGGCGGCGATTCCTCCTCGTCATCGAGCGGGTCTTCGCGCGGCGGAGCGATTTTGATCTTGTTCGTCCGTCGCGGCTTGGCCGACGTGGAAAGAATCGACGTCGGCGCAGCCGATGCGTCATGGCCGGTCATCTCCTCCCATTGCTGGAGGCTGATGATGACCTCCCGGGCTTGAGAGCCGTTATATTCACCGACGATGCCGTCCTCGGCCATGAAGTCGATCAGCCGCGCGGCCCGGCCGTAGCCGATGCCCAGCGACCGCTGCAACAGCGAAACGCTGCCGCGCCCTTCGCGGATCACCACATCGACCGCCGCCTCGTAAAGTTCGTCGCGGCTCGACAGGTCCTTCTTCTCGCCGTCGGGCGTGCTGGCCTTCAGTTGCACCAGTTCCTTGACGAACTGCGGCTCGTCGGTGGCCACCGCGGCGATGACTTTCGAAATCTCGTCGTCGCTCAGGTACGTGCCCTGTCCGCGGATGAGCGTGCTCGTGCCCGGCCAGAGGAAGAGCATGTCGCCGTTGCCCAGCAGCTTGTCGGCGCCCATCTCGTCCAAGACCACGCGGCTGTCCGTGCGGCTGGCGACCTGGAAGGAAATACGCGCGGGCAGGTTCGATTTGATCAGCCCGGTGATGACATCGACGGTTGGTTTCTGCGTGGCCAGCACGAGGTGGATGCCGACCGCCCGGCTCTTTTGCGCCAAGCGGATGATGTGCGATTCGACTTCCTTGGCGGCGGTCATCATGAGGTCGGCCAACTCGTCGGCGACGATTACGATGAAGGGGATTTGCGTGGGGATTTGCTTGCGTTCTTCGTCGTTTTCCGGCTGAATGCGTTCCATCAGCTCTTCTTCGCCAAGCTGATTATAGACGCTGATGTGCCGCACGCCCGCCCGGGCGAGCAGATGGTAGCGCTCCTCCATCTTCTCGACGGCCCAACCCAAAATCGCCTCGGCCTTGCGCATGTCGGTGACCACCGGGTGCATCAGATGCGGCAGGGACTTGTAGCCGGAGAGTTCGACCATCTTCGGATCGATCATCAGCAACCGCACTTCGTCGGGGCGGCGGGTCATGACCATCGAAATGATCATCGAATTCAAGCAAACGCTCTTGCCCGTGCCGGTGCGGCCGGCGATGAGCAAATGCGGCAGCGAGGTGAGATCGACGACCAGCGGGTTGCCGGCCACGTCCTTGCCGAGGTACAACGGGATGCGCATCTTTGCGGCCCGGCCGTTGGCCTCTTCCATCACTTCGCGCATGCGGACGATCTGCCGATCGGTGTTGGGCACCTCGATGCCGACGGTGTTCTTGCCGGGGATCGGCGCGACGATGCGGACGCTGGGGACGCGGAGCGCGATGGCCAAATCGTCGGCCAGCGAGGTGATTTTGCTCAACCGCAGGCCGGATTCCAATTCCACCTCGAACTGCGCGATGACCGGCCCGGTTTGAATCTCCACGACACGGACGTTGAAGCCGAAGCTCTGGAAGGTTTTTTCGAGGATTTTCGCGCGGTGGAGCACTTCTTTTTCCTGCTCCTCGAAGCAGAAGGGCTCGCTCTGCAACAGCAGATCGAGCGAAGGCAGCACGTAATCGCCCTCTTGCGGGCTGCCGCCGTCGGATTCGAGCTCCTCGATCATCTCCTTGCGATCGTCCGGCGGGATCTTCTTCGAAGCCGGCTTGACCACCGCCAGTTCTTGCCGCGCGGATTTCGCTTTCTTGTCGGTTTTGGAATCGATAACGGGAATATCGGACTGGCCGGCATTTTTGTTCTTCGTGGCTTCGACCATTTCACCGGCCTTTTCTTCGATTCCACGGCCGGAAATCTTCACCGCGACCTGGCCATCGCCTTTTTCGGAAACATAACCGTCAAGATCGCTGCGGCGGCGGCCGCCCATTTTTTGGGCGTAAGCCGTGCCGACCTGCAATACGCCGCGGCCGAAGGTTTGCGTCGGTTTGTGGAGGATCCAAGCGATGAGCCGGATCAGCACGTAATCGGTGCAGAGCAACAGCCCGCCGAATAGCGCGCTCAAGGCGATGATGCACGTTCCCAGCAGGGCGAAATGCATTTGCAATAGCCCCCGGCCCGCGGCCCCCAAGTATCCGCCCGCCCCGATGACCGGCCCCGGAGTGCATTGCGGGCAGGCGATGGCGGCCAGCACCGTTACGCCCAGCAGCGACAACAGCCAACCGCCGGCGCGGACCCAAGGCTGGTTCACCTTGCGGCGGGTGAGCAGGATGGCGTCGAGCACCGCCAGCGAGACGACCAGGTAATACGCCCCGCTGCCAAAAGCTTCCAGCAAGCCCCAGCTTGCGATAGCGCCGGAACGGCCGCAAATGTTGTGGATCTCAAAATTTTGCGGATAGACCAAATCGTTGGGCGGATCGGCGCGATCATAGCTCAAAAGCGCCGCGGCGAGGAAAACGGTCAACGCCATCAGCGCCAGGCCGATAAGGTCGAGTTTTAAATTACGGTGTTCGAACATGCCGGAGTCCGCCGATAATACGCTTCTTCAACGTAAGTATCGGCCAATTAAGCGTTTGCTTGGCAATTTATCGAGGCTGCGCGTCGTCGTTTGCCCAGTAGCGTCGCCGAGCAGATTCCCACTTACCGGCAGATTCGGCAAAACGGATTCTTAGGCGCGCATGCAGGCGAAGATCCCCCGCAAAAATCCCTTCCTCAATAGACATGAGAAATGCTCCGAGCCGGCGGCAGAACGGAAATTAGAATTGCAGGGACAATGCCGGTTGTTACGAAAATGGGGATACTCAATGCGTCATCGCGAGTTGGACCAACTCGGCTACCGAGTTTGCGCCCATTTTTTTCATGATTCGGGCGCGGCGGTCTTCGACGGTGCGCGTGCTGATTCTCAATTCCTCGGCGATCGTCTTGTTGATTTTGCCCTCGAGGATCAGGTTCAACACCGCGCGTTCGCCTTCATTCAATTGGCCCAGCCGGTCCTGAAGTAATTGGCGGCGGGCTTTACGGCGGCGATTTTGGGCGTCGATCTCCAGCGCCTTGCGGATGCTGTCCCAAAGCTCTTGCTCGTGAAACGGTTTTTCCAAAAAATCGACGGCGCCCGCCTGCATCGCGCCGACGGCCATTTGCACGTTGCCGTGACCGGTGATGAAAACCACCGGCAGATCGATTTTGTCATGCAACAATTTTTGCTGCAATTCCAAGCCGTTCATGCCCGGCATGGCCACGTCCAACACCAGGCAGGCGGGGCTATCCGGCCGATACGCGGCGAGAAAGTCGGCGGCCGAATTGAAAGTTTCCGCGCGCGGGAAAACAACTTCCACTAACGCCGCCAAGGTTTGCAGCATGGCTGGATTATCGTCCACTACATAAACAGTTGCATCGAAAAAACTCACGCTGTTTCTCCTTGGTTGTGCTCCGGCGGAAAAGGGCGGAAGCATTCGGCAAGATACCGAGTCTCAAATAGCCGTTCATGGAGACGAGCAGAACTGTTACGGTGTTTTTCGTAGTTCATTGAAAAAATATTTTCGCCAGAAAATGTGGACCGTCCCATCGCTCTGACATCCAAGTCGTGAAAAGTTGCGTTTCAAATCATTCGGAAGAGATTCACTCTCAAGTACATCTACCAGGGGGGGTATGGATCGCTGGATTATAAACAAACTCGTCTGTCAGGTTTACCCCCCTTTTTGCTGGATTTGCAATAAATTCTGTCACATTTGCCGGATAGTTCCAGATTGCAGGATATTTTGCGAATGCTCTGCCGAGCTAAAATGGTGATATTCCTCTCTGCCCGAAGCTCTGCCGAAAGGTCTGCCGATTCATGTCCAGTCTGAAACGCATTTTGGTTACCGGCGGGGCGGGCTTTTTAGGCTCGCACCTTTGCGAACGCCTGATCGACGAGGGGCACGACGTCATCTGCCTGGACAACTTCTTCACTTCGCAAAAAGCCAACATCGCGGATTTGCTCGCCCGGCCGAATTTCGAACTGATTCGGCACGATGTCACCCTGCCGATCTTTCTCGAAGTCGATGAAATCTACAACCTGGCATGCCCCGCCGCTCCGGGGCATTATCAATATAATCCCATCAAGACCATGAAGACCTCGGTGCTTGGGTCGATCAACGTCCTGGGCATGGCCAAGCGGTGCCGGGCGAAAGTTTTGCAGGCCTCGACCAGCGAAGTCTATGGCGATCCGCAAGTTCACCCCCAGGCGGAATCTTATCGCGGAGCGGTCAATCCGATCGGTCCCCGGGCGTGCTACGACGAAGGAAAACGCGCGGCCGAAACGCTGTTCATGGATTATCACCGCCGCAACCGCGTGAACGTCCGCATCTGCCGCATCTTCAATACTTACGGCCCGCGAATGCACCCTTACGACGGCCGAGTGATCTCGAATTTCATTCGGCAAGCACTCTTGGGCGAGGAAATCACGATATTCGGCGACGGCTCGCAAACCCGCTCGTTCTGCTACCGCGACGATCTGGCGGAAGGCTTGATCCGCATGATGAACGGTGCGGACGATTTCATCGGGCCGGTAAATTTGGGAAATCCGGAAGAATGCAGGATGCTCGATTTGGCGAATCTGGTATTGGAACTGACCGGCTCGCGTTCGCAGCCGGCATTTTTTCCCCATCCCGCCGATGATCCGCTGCGGCGCCAGCCCGACATCTCGCTCGCCCGCCGGAAACTCGGCTGGTCGCCGACGGTTACGCTCCGCGAGGGATTGATGCGCACGATTGCGTGGTTCCGCTCGATCGACCTGGACCAATACCGCCCGCCGACGCCGAATTATTAATAAGATTGTTTCGGGCGATTTGCTTGTAATCGGTAAAAACGAAGCAAAAACAGCAATACCGGTTCTGCCCTTTATTGCGACGTTTTCCCGACGCCCCTCCCGAACTATTTTGCCGCATCGCGAATGAAATCGAGCAGGATTTGGCCCGTGGCATCCTCCGGCACGCCGAGCAAGTGGTTGGCGTTGAAGTGATCCCGGCCTGCAATCAATTTCGATTCGGCGGTTCCCTTCGCCGCGCTGATCAATCCCGCCAGCCGCTCGGCCGCCTTGTTCGATGCGTCCCCCGGCTTGATGGAAATAAAAAGAAAACGCGGACTTTCCCGGACATCTTTGACATGGTTAACCGGCGAGGCGTCGCGCCAAGCGTCCGCCGCGTCGCCGAACGCCTTTTTGATGTAGCCGGCGTACATGCCGCCGTCTTCCACTTTCTGGACCAGGTCGTACGCACCGCCGCTCCACGCCACGACACCGCGCACGTCGGCCGGCCGAAGATCGACTTTCGCCAGATAGCGGGGATCGAGCGTCACGAGCGTCACCAAATGGCAGCCCGCCGAGTGCCCCATGAGGAATATCTTTCGCGGATCGCCCCCAATTTCTTTGGCGTGGTCATGCACCCAGTAAATTGCCGAAGCCACGTCGTCCACGTGATCGGGATGCTTGGCGGGCGGCGAAAGCCGGTAGTTGATGCTCGCAAGAATGATTCCGTGCTCGTTGAAGAATTTTGGTTTGTAGCTGACTTCCGCCTTATCGTGCCTGCTCCATTCGCCGCCATGAACGAAAATGACGATCGGAGCAGCCTTGACGCCTTGCGGGAGATAGAGATCGAGCCGCTGCTTTTCATCTTTCCCGTAAGGAACGTCGAGTTTTGATTTCGTATTCTTGGCTAACACGGCTGCTTGGGATGGGCGCTCCTTGGCGTCCTTTTTTTCGGACGAAGCAGCCGGTGGCTCCGCGGCAACCGCGGAATGCAACAGGCTGCAAGCCGCCGCGGCGACTAGCAGGATCGAAGCGGCGCATTGAAACGAACACGGGGAATGAAATCGAAGCATGTTTTTTCTCCGGAATAATTGGGCATTCAGCGAATATTAAACGTCTCCAGTCGATTGTCTTGCCTTTTTATTTCAACATGAAAGGGAGTGGTTTTCGGATCGGCATAGCGGCCTCGAAGCACGTCGGGACCGACGTTTTCGCCATTTTCCTTGCGGTCCGCGGATGGATACACGAGCGTCACCGCATAACGACCGGCGGGAGCGCCGTCGAAGGACCGAAACGTGCTCAGACGAAACTCGCCGTTTTTCTGCACCTGGCCCCCTGGCTTCGGTGTTTTTGCGGCATCACTATCCATGGCGTTCAACGTTACCGTGGCGCCTTCCGCAGGATTTCCTTGGTAGAGAACTTTGCCGGCAACGGGATAGACTTCCTGGTGATTATCGTGCCCGCAGGAAATGAAACCGAGCAGCATTGCGCCCACTAGCAGCGATCGCTCGACCCGGCTCGGTTGATGCATGGCAAATGACATGGAACGGTTTCAAGTTTAGTGGAGCGAGGAAAGGTCCGGCACGACTTCGTGGCCGTGGGCGGTGGCCAAGGCAAAAAACACTTCGGGCGACATTTCCTTGCCCAACAGATGGGCGGAGCCGTCGGCAAAGGCCACATACGCCCCCGCCGCGTGAAAGCTGAAGACGCCGCGGTAGTTGCTGCAGTTCACGACCGCTTCGCCGCCCTGCATCGTCCCGTCCGAACTCCAAGTTCCCACGGAAAAATTGTTGTTGTGCGCCCAGCCACCCCAGCCGTAGTTCAGCGGAATGTTATCCTGGGCATCGACTGATCCCGCGGAAACGTAGGACGGAAAATCGTCGGCGAAAACCCTTTGCTTGTTGGCAAGGTAGAGCCACGGTCGGCCCGACATCTCCGCAATCATCATGGTCTTGGAAAGCCCGTCGGTGATCTTCGCGAGCTTCTGCGAAGTTGGCGTCTTGCTCTGCCCACCGAACGGGCCGCCGAGATCCAAGTCGGGAGCGGCGTTGGGATAATAATAAAAATACCCCGGCGGGATCGTGCTGGGCGCCTTCAACGTCGTCGAAGAAACGCGCCCGACACGGCGAAATAGTCGGTGGTCGCCGTGGTGAATGTCGTGAGCGGATCGGCGCTCTGGCCCGCGAACGCGGCGTTGGTGGCCGTATAAACGCGCGGCGCCCGACTCGACGGACACGATAAACTCGAAATCCGCTGCGTCACCGCGCCGGCGTTCACGGCATCGAACCAGGGTTGGCTGTAGTCGTACAGCTTGGCGAGCCCCCCTCTTCGAAATAGGGAAGAATCTGCGGAATCCACCCCAATTGATTCGAAGAGGCATAAAGCAGCGGCATCCCGTGACGGGCGTTTTCGTAGCCGAGACACGCCAGCCCCAGTTGTCGGAGATTGTTATTGCACTGCGATCGCCGCGCCGCCTCCCGTGCCGCCTGAACGGCCGGCAGTAGCAGCCCCATGAGAATTCCGATCATAGCGATGACCACAAGCAACTCCACGAGCGTGAACGCGAAACGGCGGGAAGATTTTTTCCGATCCATATAATACTCGTGCAGGGTCCGATAGTGTCGCCGGATATATAGCAAATCGCATGCCGAGCGTTTCGTCGAATATCTTTCCGTCGATCATTCTGCAATCTGCATTCTACCGATTGAATGCGGGCATCCCCAGATTTGCCATATCCCGTCCGGTCACGACACCAAAAGCCGATGGTTACGCATCCCTTGAGTTCGGATGAAACGAGTTTCACGTGTCGAATTTTTCGATACGTCTGTCGAAATTTGCGACACGATCGAACGACGCGAGGACAACGTGAACTCGAGCACCATCGAGATTGAGATTCTGGAAAGATGTTGCCGACGGTGCCCTGCCGATGCCCAGGTACGGCAGCCCCGTCTTACGCCCCGAGCGCGTCTTTCAGATTGCGGAAATCGTCGGCAAGTTGGGCGTGGTCGGACGAGAGCACCTCCATGTCGGAGCGAAGTTGCTTGACTTGCTCGCGAAGCTCGGCCACTTCGCGGCGAAGCTCGGCCGTTCCGCCGGATTCGGGAGCGGAGTTTGACGTGGTGCGAGAAAAGGGTGCGGCGTCGGCGCGTGGGCGGCGTGAGCGGCCGTCGTGTCTTCCGTTGGTTCTTCCCGAAACTGCACGGCCGAAGCGCCTGTGTATTTCGCGCGAAGATTCTCCAACTCCCGCGGCTTGTAAAGATTGTGCGTGACCACGTGGCCGCGCCCCTCGGGCGTGAGCGAAACCACGAGATTCTTGGCCGCAAGCGCGGCGAGCAGCGTGCGCAGCGCGGCCAAGTCCGCGATATTGTCCATCCGCGAAGCACGGCCGCGCAGTTCGCCTTCGGTCTGGTCGCCGCGAAGCAATAGCTCGGTCATCACCGAGAGTTCGACTTTCTCGACGCCGAGCCACTCGTAGAGATAATGCCGGAACTTCGTCACGCGGCCGTAACCTTCGACCATCCCGACCGCGCCCATCTCGCGCAGCCGGTCGAGCGATTCTTCCACCGTTTCCGGTTCGAGCTGCATCAGCGGATCGCGGTTGCTCTTCTGATTGCAGCCCGTGCAAATCGCGTTAAGCGACATCGGATACCCGTCGGGCGTGGTCTTCGCCTTTTCGGCCAGCACGCCGATCACCCGGCGGTCGATCGCGCTCAAGGGCTGCCAACGCGGGGTAGGAGGCGTTTGCGGAGCGGGGGTTTCGTCGGACATGGAAATTATCCTTATGCGTTCATCATTATTAAGGGGAAATGGCTACGGTAATCATCATTATCAAAACGATAATCGACAGAATCCCCAGCAACGTGAGGAGGGAAAACACGATTCCCAGAATGGCGAAGACGCGCTTACGATCTTTTTGAAACACTTCCGTGATGCCGAGTGCGAAGGCAACGACTTCAGTGCCTATCCCCGCCATGAAAAACATGGGTACCGGAGAATATTCACAGGGTCCGCCCGGCGTGGTCCTTTGAAGCATTCCGACAACGACAACGGTAGCCAGCAGTTCGAACGCCGCTATGAAGCTGATGGCAAAGGATGCGATGCCCAGAGCCGAATGCGTTTTCCCCATGATAATGATTCCCCAATAGAGGTTGCTCAAAAAAATGGCGTGACGGCGTCAAAACTTGTCCCACCCTGCGGCACATTACTCTCCGTTGCCCGTCACCAGCGCATCGGCAAATTCTTTCTTCAGCGCGGCCAATGCTTTCTCGCCTTGGGAGCCTTGGACGACCACGTTGATGCGGACTTCGCTGGTGCTGATCAGTTCGAGGTTGATTTGCGATTCGGACAAGGCCCGGAACATGCGGCTGGCCACACCGCTATGGCTCTTGATGCCGGTGCCGAAAACCGATAGTTTGGCAACTCGCGCGGAATAAGTCGGCATCGGGCAGCCCAGGGATTTGGCGATCTCCTTGGCGACGGATAATGACTTTTCCAATTCCGCGTGTTTGACGGTCACGGAGATATCGGCGCGGTTCTCGCGACCGATGCTTTGCACGATCATATCGACCACCACGCCCGCCTCGGCCAGTTCGGCGAAAGTTTGCGCGGCCAGGCCGGGAATGTCGGCCAACCCCACGAAGGTGATCATGGCTTGTGTTTCATCAAGCGTGATTTCGTCGATGATCAGCTTCTCCAGGCGTTCGAGTTGGGCGACTTTTTCCAATCGCCGCAAAAGCGTGGGTGTGTCGAGCTTCGCGGGCGATGCCTGCGACTCTTCGCCGTGCTTCTTGCAGTCGCGGGGCGGGACGCTCAGCTCGAAGGCGCTGTGAACCGTGCGCAGGGCTTCCAAGGCGAACTCGCGCGCGACCAACACCGAAATCTTGATTTCGCTCGTCGTGATCATCTCGATATTGATCGCCTTTTCAGCCAGTGCGGTAAACATCGTTCCCGCCACGCCCGGCTGAGTGGCCATGCCCAATCCGACGACCGAAATCTTGGCCACGTCGTCGTCACAAGTGACAACCTCGGCGTTCAATTCTTTGCGGGCGTCGTCCATCACCGGCATGATATGTTTGAGATCGTTGCGCTGCACGGAAAACGACATGTCGGCCATGCCTTTCGCCCCTTCGCTCTGGACGATCATGTCGATGGGGATGTTCTTCGTCGCGATCCGCGAAAAAATGGCGTAGGCCGTGCCGGGGTGGTCGGGCACGCCGCGGATCGTGATCCGAGCCTCGTCCTTGCTCAGCGCCGCGCCGCAAACCGCCGTGTTCGGCGATTCCGGCTCGTGGACGATCATCGTGCCGCGCACGTCGCTGAAACTGCTCCGCACATGCACGGGGACGGAAAAATTCTTGGCAAACTCGATCGAGCGGTTATGCATCACCGCTGCCCCGGCCGAGGCCAGTTCGAGCATTTCGTCGTAGCTGATTTGCGTAAGCCGCCGGGCCTCGGGCATGATCCGCGGATCGGTCGTATAAACGCCATCGACGTCGGTGTAGATTTCACAGGAAACAGCGCCCAGCACGGCAGCCAATGCCACGGCGGTGGTGTCACTTCCACCCCGCCCCAAGGTGGTGATGTTGAACGAATCGTCGATCCCCTGGAAGCCGGCGGCAATCACGATCTTACCCTGGTCCAGATACTTGTGGATGCGGTCAGTCGAAATCGAGTGGATTCGCGCCTTGGTGTGCGAGCTATCCGTGATGATGCCGATTTGCGCGCCCGTCAGACTGATGGCCTCGTGCCCCAGCGAATGAATCGCCATGGCCATCAGGGCGACGCTCACCTGCTCGCCCGTCGAGAGGAGCATGTCCATTTCCCGGGGGGGTGGGCTATCGGAGATTTGCTTGGCCAGATCGATGAGCACGTCGGTGTTCTGGCCCATCGCGCTGACGACCATCACTACCTGATGGCCATCCATTTTCGCGCGAATCGCCTTCCGCGCTGCCGCGAGGATTTTCTTGCTGTCTTCAACACTGGTTCCGCCGAATTTTTGAACGATGATCGACATGACTTCGCAGGGATTGCGGGGTTGTTTTACGCTGGGGGGTCAGGTAAAAAATACAGTCCCGCATTATTTCAGACCCCCTGCCATCCGTAAAGAGCCATTTAGCGAATTAATGCATCCGCATGGTATTTGTCGGCCCACCGATTGGGCTAAAGGTGACAGTCCATTTTTTTTAATGTGGCCTCCTGCCACAAAAATCGGGACAGCCCCCACCTATTTTGTCACTCCTCTCCGATGGACACTCTGGAAACGAGAATATTTCGGCTGCACAAAATTTGTGCAAATTCATAACGCACGATAATCGGGCGGCAATGCTCAAAAATGATGCACGCTGCAAGCTGTGACGCAAGTGCTTGCATTGCAAGCAGATACGATCAGCACTTGACTTCTCGGGAATAGTTTCACCGAATGCCGATTGAAAACGGCACCCCAGGAGATCTTTCCCCTTCATGAGTTCAAGGAGTTATGGATGAGTATGGAAACGTCAAGCAGCCAAGTCGAAAAACATTTTGAAATTCTCAAAATTGCCGAGGAGTTGTATCAGAAGAATCCCGATTGGGTCACTTATTATCGTGAAATCTTGGGGGTGGATGGAATTGTTCTCCAGACTTTCCTCACCCGGAAGCAACTCGAGGATTTCGAGCAAAGCGATGCCTACCGGGAAATCCATTATCTATTGACCAAGCTTCGCGAAAAGAAGCCCCCGAAGAAGGACAAGACCAAAACGGACAACGGCCAGACGAAGGGGAACCTCGCTACGGAAAAAGCTGAAGACGAAGATGGTGAAGACATCCAAGTCATCACCGTGCGGATCCCCCGGAGCATCCACGAGACGCTGACGGAAGAAGCCTATCAATGCCGCACCAGCGTGAATCAGCTTTGCATTTCCAAGCTGATCCAGTTTATCGACAGTGAAATGGTGCCGAGCGATAAGAAGTCGAAACGGTAAGCGAATAAAAAAAGGCTTGGAGCGGACCTGTAAGCCGGGTTCTGTGCCCCGGGGGGAGTTCCCGCGGGGTTGATGGCCATTTCTCTAGGGCGACGATTGCTCGCCGTCTCAAGCAGTCCACCCGGAAGTCGTGAGGGCCCGGACCGTTCCCTGCCCGCACCGGAAGGAACGTGTCCTTCGGCGCAGCGGCTGCTTCCTGTTTGACCTTGCACCTGGTGGGGTTTGCCGAGCCAAGCCGGTCGCCCGGCCTGCTGGTGAGCTCTTACCTCGCCGTTTCACCCTTACCGGACGGTTTTCGGCGGGATTTCTCCCGCGTGAAACCACCTTGGCGGTTTGCTTTCTGTTGCACTTTCCCTGACCTTGCGGCCGGTGGGCGTTGCCCATCACCATGTCCTGCGGTGCCCGGACTTTCCTCTCGCCGAGGTTCTTGAAAGCTGATATGGCAGCTTAAACGAATCCTTGGCCAGCGGCCATCCGGCCCACTCCAAAGCCAAAATAAGCATATCTTGAAGAGCGGACAAAGAAAAGAAGGGAACCGGGAGGAGAAGACCATCCGATGCCTCTTTTGGAAGTGTACATCGATTAAAAATCGAGGTCACCGACATTTGATCCACTATTTCTAATCCCCAATCCCTTTCCTTGCCGCGTTCCTCGCCGCCGAAATTCTTCCTCAACGGCGCGTTTAACGGCTGATTTGTTGCTGCACCACCGTGGTCCGACGAGATATTGCGGCGGGGCGTCACCGCAGAGACGATCGATCACGAAATTCGGCGGAATAATTTCCAAAAAATCGACAACCCAACTGACATATTCCTCGAAATCGGGCAATCGCACCTCCCGGCGTTCGACCAACTCTGCCAAGCGCGTATTCTTCACGGCATAAAGATTGTGAAGTTTGAGAGAATGGATTTCCAATTGCGCCAGATTCCGCGCGGTGGCCAGCAGATCATCAAGAGTTTCGCCCGGAAGACCCAATATGAGGTGTACGCCGATGTTCAACCCCTTTTTGCTGCTGCGTTCCACGGCGTCCAAAAACGTTTCATAAGAATGCCCCCGATTCATCCACCTTAGCGAGCGATCGTGGGAACTTTGCAGACCGAATTCCAGCAGCATAAAAGTCCGCCGCGAGAAATCCGCCAATAAATCCAGAATTTCGGTGGAGACGCAATCGGGACGAGTGCCGACCGCCAACCCCACTATTTGGGGGTTGGAGATCGCCTCTTCATAACAACCGCGGAGTCGATCGAGAGAGCCATAGGTATTGGTTCCCGGTTGAAAATAGGCGAGAAAACGTTGTGCCGGCCAGCGAACCAAAGCCCGTCGCATCCCCTCCTCCATTTGGGCAGCGAGAGAAGGAAGCTTTAAGCGGCGGCTGGGGCTAAAACTTTCGGGATCGCAAAAAATACATCCTCCAAGCCCGATCGAGCCGTCCCTGTTCGGGCAATCCAGCCCGGCGTCGAGACTGATTTTGCGGATTTTTTCGCCGAATTTTTGCTTAAAAAAGTAATTTTGCGAATAATAACAAAGACCGGCGGATAACCAATCCGGTAAAAAAGGATTCGGATTGTGCGAATGAATTGACGGCAATTTGATTCCCGACTACACTAAAAGAGGGAGAAAGGCAGGACCCGTTTTCAACCTGCCGCAAGCACTTAAAATTTGATTATCGATTATTCGAAAAAAACTTCTCTTTCTCCCTGGAGGTTAGATACCTGTCTTCCCAATCCTAGACAGGATGCAATTTCAACTCAAGAGGGTACATTATGTATGGTGAATTGGTCCCGGTTAAGGGCGGCGATCCGATCCCGCTGTTGAAGAAGAATTTGCTGGTTGGCCGGCGCGAGAGCTGCGATATCGTTTTGCGTTTCGGCAATGTTTCGGCCCATCACTGCCAATTGACGATCAACGGGGGATATTGGTACATTCGCGACCAGAACAGCCGCAACGGCATCAAAGTCAACGGCGTGCGGGTCACCGAAAAGCGCATCGATCCCGGCGACACGGTCTCGATCGCCAAACACAATTATGAGCTGCGCTACTCGCCCGCCGAATTGGGAGCGGTCGGCCCGCCGCCGAGCGATTTGATCGTGGAAAAGGAAATCTTCAGCAAATCGCTCTTGGAACGAGCCGGTTTGGAGCGTCCCAAACCCGGCGCCAAGCCGGAAAAAGTGGAGCACGATCGCTACAGCGACATTCGCTACGATCTTGCCAAGCTGGACGAAGCCAATCAGATCCGCTTCAAACATCACGCGAAATAGATGTCCAAAAAGCACAAAATCCGCGCCGACTTCCGCAAGAATCGGGCGGCCCGCGTTCGCACCGCCGATCTGACGAGGCATTTCGACAAACAATCGTTCGAGGAAGACAGCACGCCGTACGGCGAACGCGTGAGCGGCAAGGGAGAACTTACCCGGCGGCGTACGATCGTGGCCGATAATTCCACAGTGGAAGATTCCAGCGATCTCTCCGCGCACCTTTCCGTGGATGAGAACGTTTGCCTGCACGGCCGCGTGCTGCGGGTGCTCGGACTTCACAGCGAAGTGCAGGACGCCGAAGGCCGCATCCATCTATGCGCCACGCGGCGGATTTTGCGGACGCTTTCGACCGACCAGCGCCACGTCGTGGCGGCCGGCGACAACGTGCTCTTCCGGCCCGTCGAAAATTCGGACCCTCGGGAGGGCTTCATCGAACGCATCGAGCCGCGCCGCGGCACGATCTGCCGGGCGGTCCGCGGGCGGCGGCACATCCTCGTCACGAATGTCGATCAGATCGCCATCATCGCCAGCGCCGCCGAGCCGCGCATCAAGCCCGGGCTGATCGACCGCATGCTCTTGACCGCCGAAAAAGGCCGCGTTCGACCGATCGTCTGCATCAATAAAATCGACCTCGTCGATCCGGCCGATCTGCAACCCCTGGTGGGCGTTTACAGCCGCATGGGGTACGAAGTGTTGCTCGCGAGCGCCGCGACCGGCTTCGGCATCGACCGCTTTCGCCGAATGCTGCACGGCCGGGCGAGCGTCCTGGCCGGGCAAAGCGGCGTGGGAAAATCGTCGCTCTTGAACGCCGTCGATCCGCTGCTGCAACTGCGCGTGCAGACCGTCAGCGAGGAAAACGAAAAGGGCAAGCACACGACGACCACCGCCCAACTGCTCCCGTTGGCCTGCGGCGGATACGTCGTCGATACGCCGGGCATCCGGCAGTATCAGCTATGGGACGTGATTCCCGAAGAAGTCGCGGGTTTTTTCCGCGATTTGCGGCCCTACATCAACCATTGCCGCTTTCCCAACTGCACCCACACCCATGAAACCGACTGCGCCGTGAAAGACGCCGTCGCCGATGGCCGGCTGGACGACCGGCGCTACGAAAGTTACTGTAAATTGCGCGAAGGAGAAGAGAGTTGAGAAAAAGTGTGAATGATGAATGAGTAGCCGCTCGCGGCTTAGCATAGGATAAGTGTTTATTGAAACTATGTTTAGAGTACAAAGTTCACAGTACGGTGTCCTGGGAGATTGATAATAATGTGTAGTACTTCATACAGTACTCCGCACTCCGCACTCCGCACTCCGCACTCCGCACTCCGCACTTTGTACTTTGAACTCTGTACTTTGAACTTTGTACTTTGAACTTTGAACTTTGAACTTTGAACTTTGAACTCTGCCCTGAAACCCATTCTAATATTCAATGATCGAACTCACCCGAACCGACAGTGTAGCGAGCGAGACGGCGGTGCTGGTGGGCATTATGCTTCCCGACCACTACGCGGAACATGCGCCGCTGGAGGAACTGGAAGGCCTGGCCGAAGCGGCCGGGGTGCGCGTGGCGGGCAAGCTCACGCAGCGCCGCGAAGCGCCCGACGCCGCCACCTATCTCGGCTCCGGCAAGGTCGAGGAACTGTCGATGTTGATCAACGCCCGGGATGCCGACGTCGTGATCTTCGACAACGACCTCAGTCCCGGCCAGACTCGCAACCTGGAGAAAACGCTCAACGTCAAAGTGCTCGATCGCACGGAATTGATTCTCGATATCTTTGCCACCCGGGCGCAAACGGCTCAAGCGCGGCTTTCCGTGGAACTGGCGCAACTGGAATACTCGATGCCGCGGCTGAAACGCCTGTGGACGCACCTTTCGCGGCAGAAAAAGGGAGTAGGCACGCGCGGCCCGGGCGAAACGCAATTGGAAGAAGATCGCCGGATCGTCGAAAACCGCATCAAGGATCTCAAGCGGCAGTTGCACGTCATCGAACGCCGCAAGGAGCGCGAAGTGCTGGGCCGCCGCGACGTGCTCACCGTCTCGCTCGTCGGATATACCAACGCCGGCAAAAGCACGCTCCTAAACGCCTTGACGGGCGCGGATGTCTATGTCGAGGACCAACTCTTCGCCACGCTCGACACCCGCACGAGGCGCTGGCAGTTGCCCGGCTGGGGACCGGTGCTCTTGAGCGACACGGTCGGCTTCATCCGGAATTTACCGCATCACCTGATCGAGAGTTTCAAAGCCACCTTGGAAGAAGCGCGGCAGGCGCATTTGCTCTTGCACGTGGCTGACGGCGGCAATCCGGCGGTGTACGACCAGATTTCCGCCACGTTCCGCGTGCTCGAAGAAATCGGCATCCAAAAAAAAGACACGTTGCTCGCGATTAACAAGATCGATTCGCTCCCCGACCGTTTGCGCCTGGACGGCCTGATGAACCGTTATCCCGACGCGATTCCGATCAGCGCAAAGCGGCGAGGGCTTGACGCAATTGGCCGCCGCCGTGAGCAACGCCTTGAGCAGGACCTTTATCGATGTGGACGTGGAGTTCGGCGTCGAGAACGGCCGCCTGTTGGCGTATTTGGCCGCCAAGGGCGAAGTGCTCTCGAAGCACTACACCGACTCCCGCGTGATCGTCCATTGCCGCATCGCCCAGCAGCACTTGAGCCGCATCGGCGGCGAAGCGATCTCGGTTCGACCGCACTGATTTGTTGTCGTTGATCGAATTGTGGAGCCTGACCATTGGTCGCGGTTTGCGGCTACTCCCCTCACCCCTCACCCCTCTCTCATGTCCGACATCATTGGAATCGGCACCGACATTACCGAATGCCTGCGGATCGCGCGGATGATCGAGCGGCATGGGGAGCTTTTCATCGACCGCGTCTATACGGCCGAGGAAATCGCCTATTGCCAGAACCGCAAGCAATCGACGCAGCATTTCACCGGCCGTTGGGCGGCGAAAGAAGCGATCCTGAAGGCCATCGGCACCGGTTGGGTGCGGGGAATTTCCTGGCACGACATGGAAATCCGCAACAGTCCCAGCGGCCGTCCGGTGGTGGCCGTCCGCGGCGGCGTGCAGCAAGTCGTCGAACAACTCGGCATCCGCGAAATCCAGGTCAGCATTTCCCACTGCCACACCCACGCCACGGCGGTGGCCATCGCGGTGGGAGGAAAGAAGGAGAAACAATAGCAACGCGGGACAGGTTTTAACCTGTCGCGACAGATTGGAAATCTGTCCTACAAAGATAATGCGGACGGAGGGACTTGAACCCTCACACCTTGCGGTACAGGCTCCTAAGACCTGCGTGTCTGCCATTCCACCACGTCCGCGTTTTTCTCGTTTAGCTCGGAGCCAATGGCGACGGCGAGCGTTGAAAACGTGGAAAGATTTTCTCTCGCCGTCGCCGTTGGCTCCGGGCTAAACGATTAAGGAGAAGCTTGTTCTTTTGCGTGCCCGTTTCGATGTTCGAGAGAAGCGATTTTTAGGATCCGCCGGGCGTGCCGGCCACCTTCGAAGGGGGTCTTCAACCATATTTCCACGATGCGGTCGGCCAGCTTTTCCGCGATCATATCGCCCGAGAGGCAGAGCACATTCAAGTCGTTGTGCCGACGGCTGAGTTCGGCGCTCAAATCGTCGAAACAGGGAGCCGCCCGGACGCCGGGGATCTTGTTGGCCACGATGCACATCCCCAAGCCCGTCCCGCAGATCAAAATTCCGCGATCGACCTCCTGCGTGCTCACTTTTCTGGCGACAGCCTCGGCGATATCGGGATAATCGTCGTTTTCCGAGGCATGCTCGGTGGCATCGACCACCACCTGATCGAGCCGCCGCAAGAAATCGATCAGCTTGCTCCTTAATTCCGCGCCGCGATGGTCGCTCCCGACAGCAATACGCATGTTCACTATACTCCTTATCCAAACAAGTTACCACGAACCATTCTAACTTAGCAAAATAATTCTGCAATAACCACCATCGTTCAGGGGGTGAGTAAATTGTATTTCTACTTAAATACAAAGTCATAGTCCTTAACGAGCCGCTGCTCACCCGGATCATGACCCAAATGAAAAGAGAAATTCTTGTCGAATAAGGTTCGGTTTGGACTACACAACAATCCACATTCGAGAAGGATATGAAGTCGTAGGACAGGTTTCCAACCTGTCGTCGGTGACAAGTCATAAACCTATTCTACGAATCGAAAAAAAGACAGGTTGGAAACCTGTCCTGCGAGAAGGAAGAAGGGGACATTCTGCTGTCGAAAAACAACAGATAGACGATACAATAAGGTCGAATATCCCCTTATTTTCCTTTCGAACAACAAAAGCAGAATCACCTCAGACCTATGGCACCGCCTGTCTTACGGGAATCGAAAAACGGAGCCATACAATGAACTAGCTCTCTGGGAGCCAATTTTGCGTCAAAATGGCAAGGCACTGTTCAAGACGAGCCTCGATTCGACGCAAAACGTTACCTCCATTTCTAAAAAAAGGGTAATGTGGGTGGTTAAGGAGACACGGATGTCTTCTACTTCAACATCTCAAGTACAACCAATTGGAGTTTATAGAACTTATGAATTTTGCTGTCAATAACTCTTGTGGGTGGTGTTGGTGAATTCTAGTTCCGATGTGTGAACTTCGAGAAGCGTGAGGTTTACATAAACTTCATTCCGCCATGAAAGCTCTAATTATTTTGTTTATATTTGCGGATGCGTCGGTTTTTAATGGTCCTTTTGAACTCGATCGCAATTTGTGGAGAGTTGCGGAAGGACTGGTCTAAATGATTGGCCGGTGGGGGCAGGGGAAAACCCAGTTTGGTCGGAACACCTGAACGCCCTCCCTGGAGGAGCCGAGGTCTGAAGGCGTTTGAAGTTCGGCACGCTGATTCACCCAATTCATCCATCAATCACAAGCAACTGACCTTCGCGGCGTATTCGCTTTCAGGGACGGCGGGAACCATGCCGAGGAGATTTTGCGGTGTTTCGTAGAGGATGCTCCGGGCGATGGAGAGGGCATCGTCGCGGGTGTATTGCCCCTGCTGAATTTTTTCCGCCAGCACGCGGGCCATCTGCGTTTGCACCATGCGGGCCTTGCCGTAGGCCCATTCCACGCAATAAGCGTCGGAAAAGAAGCCGACGATTTTATTGACCGGGACCATGTCGAGGCGTTCGGACAAGACCTGGCGGACCGCGTCGGGGAAGAAATTGTGCCACCAATAGCCGCACAGGCTGAAGTTGGGCAATTCGCGGGCCAGCGTGCAGAACGCCTGATTGGAATGCCGGCTGGCCAGAAAACATTGAAAGTGCAGCTTGGGATGCCGGCCGATCATTTCCGCGACTTGCCGGATGGTCCGCTGATAGAGCAGGCTGCCGGTTTCGTAAGGGAGCGGCTCCGCACCGATGCTGAACTGGAAAACGATCTTCTCGGGCCGGGCTTCGAGGGCGGTGAGGAAGGCTTCGTTGATGTAGGAAGAGTAGATGTCGCGCTCGAGGGGGCCGGCTTGGCCGCGGCGGCGGATGGCGGCGGCCATTTCCTCGTCGGCGACCGGCCGATAGTCGATGTCGGTGGAAACGCCCGTCGCCGTGGAAACGATTTGATCGTAGGGAATGCTATCGACATAATGGGCCATTGCGGCGTGGACGTCGTCCAGGCTGCGGATGGAGCGATCGGGCGTCGGCCGGCGGCCCCCGATGGGCGAAGGCGGTTCGGGTTTCCGGCCCCAGCAGCGCTCCAACTCGTAGAGCGCAGTGTCGAATTCGCCCCATTGATAGCGGGTGAAGAACGCCCATTCGAGCGAATATTGGAGCAGTCGATCATCGACTCCTCCCTCGCGGCGGGCGTGCTCGGCGCAGGTGCGGCGGATGTTTACGCGGTCGAAGACCGAGGCGTGCCAATCGCGGTCGTCGGCGCGTTCGCGAATGGTCGAGTCCAGTTGCCGCCAATTGTCGGCGGTGACCGGCTGGTCCCAGTCGTACAAGTCGCGGAGGATCGTCTTGGCCATCCAAAAGCAACTGGTGTTGCGGATCATGGGCAAATAGGGAAGGGCTTCGGCGAGGCGCTCGTGGGCTTCTTCCCTGCTCGGAAAGCCCGGATACTGGGTGAGCCGGGCACCGCTGGGGCATCCCGCGGCATAGAGATCGCTCACGACCATGTGATAGAGCAAGATATCATGCAAACCGTGCGCGCCGAGTTTTCCACCCACCAGATGCGTGTGGACGTCGAACATCGGCATTTCGGCCAGGGCTTGTTCCAAGTCGAGGAGAAAGTTGTGATCCATCAGATTTGAGCTTGTAAAAATTGTTCTACGATCGCACGTTTGGGGATGCCGGTCTGCCCGCCGCAGGCCGTGGCCTTGAGGGCCGCGGCAGCCGAAGCGCGCTTGATTCGCGGGCAGGTCGAAGCCTTGGGCCAACGTCGCCGCATAAACGCCGTGAAAGACGTCGCCGCAGCCCGTGGTATCAACGACCGTCACCTGGAACGCCGGTTGATGCCGAGGCTCGCGGGGATTGTCGGCGCCAAGATACCAGCAACCCTCGACGCCGCAGGTGACCGCCACCGCCCGCCGCTGCGGCGACCAGAGCGCCCGCAAGGCATCGGCGGGCTGCGTGCAACCTGTCAAACGGAGGGCGAAATCCAGCGGCAAGATCGGATGATCGGCCAGGCCCACCAGTTCGGCAAAGTCTTGATGGGCGGGAAAATGCTCGAAATCGGCGACGATCGGAATCTCCGCCGCCAGCGCGATTCGGGCCGCGCGGATCATGCCCGGAACTCCGAAGGAATCGACGAACAGCACGCGGGCCGCGGATCACTTGTGCGGGGGGCCAGTCGTCGGCGGCGCGGGCGGCGCCGTCCATGTCGAAAAATATCGTGCGGGAGTGGCTGCCTTCATCGACCACGATCATCGAATGCACCGGGCGGATCTTTTCGTCGTAGCAAACGTGTTCCAAGCCGATCCCTTCCTCGCGCAGCCGATTGCGCGTGAACTGGGAAAGTTCGTCCTTGCCGAGGCAGCCCGCGTACCGGCAGGAAACTCCCCACCGCGCGGCGGCGACCAGCGCGGTGCCGGTCAGTCCGCCGCCCTGGCGTTGGCGGCGCAGGACGGGAGTCTTGCTGTCGGGCGGCGGATACCGCTCCACGTAGAGCAGATCGTCCACGGCCAGACAACCCAAGCCGAGAATATCGAAACGAGCCGATTCCATAGTGCAAAAACCTCAACATTACCTTTAATTTTCATAGAGAAAATCCCCTGCGTCAATGCAGAATAGCGCAGACGATTTATGAAATTGCGCAATTCTCAGGGCAGGGTCGTCCGTTTGCGGAATGAGGTGAGCGTCATGCCTTGTTCCGCGATTATACAAGTAGTTTACATATTTTTACATATATTCGGGGCTACTAGCCTGGACGGCCATGCTTGGTCAAGTAAAATGGGTGCTAAAAAGGGACAGTCCCCAATTTCGAAATATCACGCTAAAGGAAAAGGAGGCTCCATGACCGGCAAGCCCATTCGCGTTACCGTTTGGAACGAGTTCATCCACGAACGGACCAATGAAGGAACGCGCAAGATTTATCCCGACGGCATTCATGCGGCTGTCGCCGCGGCGCTGCGGGAACAGCTTGGCGCCGCGGTCGAGGTCCGCACGGCGACGCTGGATCAGCCCGAGCACGGACTGACGGCGGAGGTCCTGGCGAATACCGACGTGCTGACGTGGTGGGGCCACGCCGCTCACGATCAAGTCGCCGATGCGGTGGTCGAGCGCGTTCATCAGCGGGTGCTGGAGGGGATGGGTTTTTTGGCGCTGCACTCGACCCATGCCTCGAAAATTTTCCGCCGCATGATGGGGACCAGTTGCATGCTTCGCTGGCGCGAGGCCGCGGAGAAGGAACGAGTGTGGATCATCGATCCCTCGCACCCCATCGTGGACGGCCTGCAAGGAGAATTCTTCGAACTGCCGCAGGTGGAAATGTACGGCGAGTTTTTCGACATACCACGGCCGGACGAACTGATCACGATCAGTTGGTTCGAGGGGGGCGAAGTATTCCGCTCGGGCTGCACGTTCCGCCGCGGGAAGGGAAAGATCTTCTACTTCAGCCCGGGCCACGAGGCGTTTCCTCTTTATTACGACGCCAACGTGCGGAAGATCATCGCCAACGCCGTTCGCTGGGCCGCGCCCTGCGGTTCGACGTATGTCGGCGACGGCCGGAACATCGAGCCTTCGCTCAGTCCGATCGCCGCGAAACACGTCGTCGATCAATCGCTGCACGCGCATTTGAAGCAAGAATGATCCATAATCGTTTAGCCCGGAGCCAACGGCGACGGCATTGCGAGAGGCATTCCCGAATAGTCGAGACGCCATGTCCTCGCACGGCCCGCCGTCGCCGTTTGCTCCGGGCTAAACGAATTTGATTGATTATGGGTCGAAACGAATATTGCCATGAAAGTTTTTACCTCGGAGAAAAGATGAATCTTGGAAAGCTCGTGCGTTTGAATCGGATTTTTTCGCATCCTTCGGGCCGATTGTGTTCGGTGGCCGCGGACCACTTTTTTGGTTATGGGGAGGGTTTGCCGCCGGGGCTGCGGCAGATCAAGTCCACGCTGGCCTCGCTGGTGGCCGGCCGGCCCGATGCCGTTACGCTGCACAAGGGCGTGGCCGCGTCGGCCTGGACTCCTTATGCGGGCGTGGTGCCGCTGATCGTGCAGAGCACGGCGATGCAGCCGAAGAGTTTGGAACGGGAGCAATTGGCGACTCCCGAAGACGCCGTGCGGCTGGGCGCCGACGCCATCGCGATCGCGGCCTTCATCAGCGGCCCGGGCGACGCCGCCACCTTGCGCCAGGTAGCCGATTGCGTGCGGGAAGCAAATCGGTATGACCTTCCGGTCATCTGCCACGTGTATCCGCGCGATTTGCAGGCGGGCAAGATCGTGTTCAACGCCGAAGAAATCGCCTTCGCGGTGCGCTGTGCGGTGGAGTGCGGCGTCGATGTGGTGAAGACGCCCTACTGCGGCGAGGTCAAGGCATACTCGGAGATCGTGGCCGAATGCCCGATGCCCCTGGTGGCCGCCGGCGGGCCGAAATGCGATTCCCTGAGGGCGGCTTTGGGGCTGATGGGCCAGGTGGTGCAAAGCGGCGCGCGGGCGCCACGATCGGGCGGAATATCTGGGGCTTTCCCAAAATCTCGGCCGCGCTGGCGGCCTTCAAAGCGGTCATTCACGACGGCAAAAATCCGGACGAAGCCTTGAGAGCCGCCGGCTTGACCGCCGCGGAAGGAGCCTCCTCGTGACGACGCCCCGCGAACGCGTCTGGCAGGCGGTCCGCCACCGGCAACCCGACCGGGTGCCCTGGCAGTTCGACTGCACTACGCCCACGCGGCTTAAATTGGAGGCCCATTTCGGTACGCGGGACTTGGACGCAGTGCTTGGCAATCATTTGGCCAAGTATCGGGCGCGACCGGCGGACGGCATGGTGGAGATTCGGCCCGGCTTTTGGCGCGACGAATTCGGCGTGGTGTGGAATCGCACGGTCGATAAGGACATCGGCGTGGTCGAGGAATATCACCTCAAGGAGCGGTCGTTCAAGAATTACCGCTTTCCCGATCCGAAAGATCCCACGCGATACGCCGGGCTGCCGGGTTTTATCGAGTCCTATCCCGATCGATTCCGCTACGTCAGCATCGCCTATTCGCTCTACGAGCGGGCGTGGTCGCTGCGGGGAATGGAAAACCTGATGGTCGATATGCTCGAAGCGCCCGAGTTCGTCGATGAACTGCTGGACGCCATCACCGCCGTGCAACGCGGAATCCTCAAAGAAGTGCTCAAGTACGACATCGACTGCGTCCGCCTTGGCGATGATTGGGGCCAGCAAAAAGGCCTGATTTTCGGGCATCGCCACTGGCAGCGTTTCATCAAGCCGCGGATCGCCGAACTTTACGGCATGGTGAAGCGGACGGGCAAGGCCGTGATGATCCACTCCTGCGGGAAAGTCCAGGAGCTGTTCCCCGAATTGATCGAGTTGGGGCTCGACATCTTCAATCCCTTCCAGCCGGAAGTGATGGACCCGATCGAGATCAAGGAAAAATTTGGCAAGGACCTGACCTTTTTCGGCGGAATAAGCATTCAAAAGCTGCTGCCGTTCGGCACGCCGGCCCAAATTCGAGACGAAGTCCGCCGGCTGATCGACCGGGTAGGCCCCGGCGGCGGATTCATCATCGGACCTTCGCACGAGATGCCCGGCGATATCCCTTTGGAGAACCTGATCGCTTTCATCGAGGCGGTGCAGAGGGGGTAGCTTTGCCTTCGTTCGTTTCGCCTTCAGGCGAATCCTTTAGGATCTTCGGTTATCTGTTACAATGGGGGGCATGGAAAACTATCGAACAAGTTCTCACAGCCGTTATGACATTAAATACCACTTTGTGTGGATCACGAAATATCGGAAGTCGATTCTGACGGGGGCTGTGGGCCTTCGTCTCCGCGATTTGGTGCGGGAAATTTGTCGAACGTATGAGATCGAGATATTGCGTGGGGCGGTATCTGCGGATCATGTGCATGTTCTGCTGTCGTGTCCGCCGAACCTGTCGCCAAGCAAGATCATGCAGTACATCAAGGGCAAAACGTCCCGAAAACTGATGATGGAGTTCAAGCATATTCAAAAACAGTATTGGGGTCGCCATTTGTGGGCACGTGGCTACTTTGTGGCGTCGAGCGGTAACGTGACCGACGAGGCGATCATGGACTACATCAGCCACCAAGACGGGTTGGAACCCGACGATGGCGGCGAAAATTTTCAAGTTACTTAATCGTGAGCGAAGGACTTCAGTCCGTACTCCGATACCATTATAGGAAATGGCTACACGAGCCCTCCGGGGAAGTTGTGGCGATTTTTCGCGAGGAGCCGAAACCGCTGGAAAAGCAAATGAGCGGAAGCCAATAAACTTTGTAAACTTCAGCAGAATCAGATTCGTGCCGTGGAAAAAAGCCGGGCGAAATGGCGGGCGGCGGCCGAAGAACGGGAACAGACCATTGCGGAACTGAAACGCGAACTGGCGGACTTAAAAAAAAGGGAGACGCTTAACGCCGTTTTGCCGGAAGTTGCTTTGCCGCTTGCCGCCGAAGCACTGCCGCCGGGCATCGCCGCTACGGCGCGGGAACGATCCGATGGTTTTTGCAGTTCGTGTTGGAGGCGGCCACGAGCCTCCGCGCGGAGGGCCGGGTGCTGGAAGTGTTGCAAGGCGTTCTTCCCGGCGTCGCGTCGGCGCCCGCGGCCAACACGGGACAAGCCTGGCTGTTGCGGCTGGGACTTTATGAACTGCGGCGTCCGAAAGAACGCGCGGCGGATTGGATTTGGCTGATCGACCATACGATTCAGATTGGCCAAGTGAAGTGCTTGTTGATCGTGGCTTTTCGGCAGTCGGCGTGGGAGGCGAACGGTCGCGGCCCGTTAGGACATCGCGACTTGGCGATCTTGGCGTTGGAGCCGATGCGACAGTCCACGGAGGCGCTGGTGCAGGCGGAGTTGGAAAGGGCGGTTGCTCAAACCGGAGTGCCCCGCGCGATCTCAGCGATGGCGGAAAAGACGTGAAAAGGCGGTTTTCGGCTTCTGTGGAGTACACGCGGACGTCGCCGCCTTGTCGGACATCAAACACAAAACGGCCCTCTTGGTGAAGGCGGAACTGAAGGCGGACGACAGTTGGCGGAGATTCCTTTTGGCGGTGGGGCGGACAAAATCGCAGATGCAACAGACCGAGTTGGCCTGCCTCGTTCCGGCGAGCCTCAAGGACAAGGCGAGGTACATGAATATGGCGGAAATGGTGAACTGGGGCCGGCGGACCTTGCGGTATCTGGACACGCCGCCGGATGCGCGCGAGCCGGTGGCCAAGGCGGAGCGACTGGAGAAGAAGCTTGGCTGGTTGCGAGAGTATCGGGAAGCCTTGGATCAGTGGGGCGGAATGATGGCGGTGGTGAACGCGACCTTGGAAGCGATCCGCCGCGACGGTTCCACGGCAAGGCGGCGGAGACGCTGCGCGACCGCTTGTCGAGCATGGTCCGGGACGAGTTGAGCCGGCGCGTGGCGGAGCTTGCGGTGACGTTCGTGTCCGAGCAATCGCAGTCGGCCGAGGCGGCGGAGCATCTCCCCGCAAGCACGGAGTGCCTGGAGTCGCTGATTGGAAAAGGCAAGCGGCTCGAAGGACAACAAAGTCGTAGCGGATTCACCAAAATGGTATTGGGGATGGCCGCATCGGTCGTGGAACCGACGGTAGAGCATGTGCGGACGGCATTGGAAAAGGTGAAGACTAAAGATGTGATAGCATGGTGCAAGGAAAAACTGGGATGCTCCGTCCAGTCGCTGCGACAGCGTGCTTTACCGCCCTTAATTAAGGGAACAATAACAGGATAAATCGTTTGCCTAAAAATCAGCCATTTTTGGCAGCCCAGCCCGGAGCCAACGGCGACGGAGCGAGCAGTCGTGAGCGGGAAAGCAATTGCACTCTTGGCCCGACGCCGTCGCCGTTGGCTCCGGGCTAAACGAAACGAAACGCCTCGTGCGCGCGGCTCCCGTTTACTCCTTTTATCGAAAATGTTATGATTTCTCCTCATTGCCGATCATCGGCGAGAATTCCCAGCCCCTACTCTCATGGAGATGAAAAATGAGCAATGAACTGCCGGATTATGTGGCAAGTGCGAGTCCCGTCCCGTTGACCAACCGCGTTCCGTGGTATCTGAGCACGGCGCAGACCTACGCGGGGATCATGCTCTGGTTCGTGTTTTGGGAGAAGATCTCCGCCGGACCAATCTCGCCGACCGGTCATCCTTACGCAGGCGGATTTCTTTCACACGGCATTTATGTAGCCTTGGCGGGAGTCATCGTTGCGGCGTTGATTTGCCACTTCGCCTTTTATCTGGTGCCCGGAATGCTCGGCTTGAAAACCGGCCTGCCTTTGTACATCGTGGGGACATCCACGTACGGCGTGGTCGGCGGCTTTCTGATGCCCGGATTCCTGATGGGTTTGCTGCAATTCGGCTGGCTAGGGGTGGGCGCCTTTGCCGGCGGGGATTTGCTGTGCAAACCGTTCGATCTCCCCGAGGGAAGCTATTGGCCAAAAATCGTAGCGTGCGCATGGGTGATTGCGGCTGCCTTTGTCGGCCTTAAAGGCATTCGTTACGTCGGACGCGTGGCCACGTTTGCACCGCTCGTCGCACTCGTCGTGCTCGCAGTTCTGGCGTATGGAACGTTGGGAGGTTTATCGAAGTTCGATCCACAAGCTCTCATCCAAGCAGGGCTGAATAATCATGCAGAGTCGGCCCTACCCGCACCGACGATCTTCTGCATGATACTCGGACTGATTGTCGGATTCTTCGCCACGGCAGGCGCCGCCGGCGTCGATTTCGGCATGAACAATCGAGATTCCAAAGACGTTTACCTCGGGGGATTGATGGGCATCGCGCTCTCGACGCTCATTGCGGGCGGGCTGGGGATGCTGGTCGTTGCGGGAGGGCATGGATTAGGCATCGCACCGACCACGACAAATATGTGTTCCACAGACTTGCTTCCCAATATCGTAGGAGCAAAACCAGCCGGCATTCTGATGTGGTTGCTGGCGTTGGCATCATTTCCATCGACTTGTTTTGCGTCGTTCATCGCCGCTAACAGTTTCAAAACGACTTTGCCGAAAATCAATCCTGTGGTCTCGGTGGGACTTGGCGCTTTGGCAAGCATAATTTTGGCCGTCAGCGGCTATGCAGGCAATCTTGTAGAAGTCTTCACGATCATCGGCGCATCCTTCGGGCCGATCTGCGGGGCGATGGCCGCCGATTATTTGCTGGCGGGGTGCAAGTGGAACGGTCCGCGGGCGGGCTTCAATCCGGCGGGATGGATCTCCTGGGCGGTCGGATTCGTGGTGGGGGCGGCCGATTTCATCCCCAGCATGAAAGGGATGATTCCTGCTCCGCCGGTAGCCGCGTTTATCGTGGGCTTCGTCTTGTAC
This sequence comes from Pirellulales bacterium, assembly GCA_963713065.1. Lineage (GTDB taxonomy): Bacteria > Planctomycetota > Planctomycetia > Pirellulales > Thermoguttaceae > JADLEL01. The sequence goes on from CAVQKP010000009.1 coordinate 256,585, forward strand.
CTGATTTTGGCGAAAGCCGGAATGCAATCGAAAACGCTGGAAATGCCGGCGGCGAAAGAGTAATAGCCGTTGAAAAAATCGTTTAGCCCGGAGCCGACGGCGACGGCGTTGGGGATTGCAGATGGATATCGGCCCGAACTGCTGGGCCTTCGGCCCGGACATTACTAACCTGACTTGTATTAAACAAACTATTAAAGCGATCATCATGCAAAACACGCCCGAAGTGAAATTGGCGATCGCCGGCGTCAGCCGGGACTGTTTTCCGATCGAAGTGTCCCAGCGGCGCTTGGCCGCGCTGATGGCGGAATGCGGGAAGCTCCATCTGGACGCTTTCGCCTGCAAGAAGATCATCGAGACAGAGAACGACACGCTCGCCGCTCTGGCCGAAGCTCGGCAGGGCGGAGCGAACGCGGCGGTGGTCTATCTCGGCAATTTCGGACCCGAGGCCCCGCTGGCGATTTTCGCCGAAAAGTTCGACGGCCCGGTGATGGTTTGCGGCGCGGCCGAAGAATCGGGCGGAGACTTGATCGGCGGACGCGGCGACGCCCTGTGCGGCATGCTCAACGCCGCCTACAATTTCGGCCTCCGCGGCGCCCGCGTGCATACGCCGGAGCAGCCGGTCGGATTGCCGCACGAATTGGCGGCGCGAATCGCCAAGTTCGTGCCCGTGGCAAGGATCGTCATCGGGCTGCGGGCGCTGAAGGTATTTGCATTCGGTCCCCGGCCGCAGGACTTTTTCGCCTGCAACGCGCCGATCAAGGCGCTCTACGACCTGGGTGTGGAAGTGATGGAGAACAGCGAGCTCGATCTCTTTCAACTGTTCCGCGAGACGGCCGCCGCGAAGAGCGAAATCGAGGCCGTAGTAGCCGACATGGCCGGAGAACTCGGCCCCGGCAACACCTATCCCGATCTCTTGCCGAAACAGGCGTGCCTCGAACTGACGCTGCTGAAGTTCATGCGGCGGAACCTCGGCTCGAAGCAGTTCGGCGTGTTTGCGAACAAGTGCTGGCCGGCGTTCGAGAGGGAATTCGGGTTCGCTCCTTGCTATGTCAATTCGCGGCTGGCGGGCCGGGGCATCCCGGTGGCGTGCGAAGTGGATATTTACGGCGCGGTCAGCGAGTATCTCGCCCAGCTTTCGAGCGATCACCCGGCGACGCTGCTGGACATCAACAACTCGGTCCCCGCCGACTTGCTGCCGAAGAATACGGCTTCTTTCGAAGGCGCGGCGGCCGCCGATCTCTTCATGGGCTTTCACTGCGGCAACACGCCGAAAAGCTGCATGAAGAGCTGCGCGATGAATTATCAGATCATCATGCACCGCGTGATGGAGGATCCCAAGCAGCCGCCGAACATCTCGCGCGGCACGCTGGAAGGCACGCTGCGGCCGGGCGCGGCGACGATCTTCCGCCTCCAAGGACTCGCCGGCGGCGGACTGTCGTCATATATCGCCCAGGGGAGCATTCTCGACATGGATCCGCGGAGTTTCGGCGGCATCGGCATCATCGCAATCCCCGGTTTCCTGCGATTCTACCGGCACGTGCTCATCGGCCGCCAGTTCCCGCATCACACGGCGGTTTCGTTCGCCCATTCGGGTGCGGTGTTGTTCGACGCCCTGAAGCTATTGGGGGTGACGGAGATCAACGTTCCGCTGCCGGAGGGCACGCGGTATCCGAACGAGAATCCATTCTGATTTCCAAGCACGGCGCCATGCCCACGCTTGTCGTGGGCATGCCGGAAATAGCCTGCAAATCAACATGCCCACGGCAAGTGCGGGCATGGCACCGTATTCCGCAATTATCTTTCCCGCGGGAAAAATCAATTCTATCGCATTTATTCGAACATAAACGCCGTCATCAGTTTATCCACGGGTTGCGGACGGGGCGAGGGGGCATCGGGCATCTCCGTCGTTGCGACTTCGTCGATGTCGTAGAGCCAGAGTTTCCGGCTGATCGTCAGGCCCGGATCGGTCGAAGGCAAGTTTTTCCCGCCTGATTCCAGATAGGCATGATCCAAGACGGCGGTGTCGGAACCGGTGGCCGAGCCGTGGACGAGGGTCGTGGCGAAGTGTTCGATGCGGTTGGCGAAGCCGTCGCCGGAGAACTCGGCGAAGACGTTGTCGGCCGCAAGGCGGTTGTTCGTCGCCTTGCCGTAGAGATTGGCCAGATCGTTGCCGCCGGCGCCTTCGGCCTTCACCGAGGCGTAGTTCCAGGCTTCGACGCGATAGTTCCGGTTCCAAAGCTGCGCGCCCAACGGCGAGCCGACGAAGAAATCATCGCCATCGGAACCGGTCAGTTCGGCCGTGCCGCCGGAGCCGACGCCGGAGTAGGCTTCGACGCGGGCGAAGTTTTTCGCTTCGCTGTGGTAGCCCGTGCCGCAGTGATTGGCATCGGTCGGAGAGGCCACGAAGCTGTCGGGATTGGTCGGCGAGCCGTAAAAGCGGGCGGTATCGGAACCGCCGGTCGATTGTGCTTTCATCGAGGCGAAGTTCCATGCGGAATTATTGTAACCCTTGCCGAACATCTGCGAGCCCAGGTAGGACGAGATGAAGTAGTCGGTCCCGGCGGAATCGGCGTATTCCGCCACATCGTCGCCGCCGGCGATGCCATAGGCCGCATTCGAACCGAAGCCCAGGGCCGCGATCTTGTAAGCGGCGCCGTATTTCGAGTCCTGCATGTCGCCGAGGCCGTGAGTCTGCTCGGCCAACGACGGATTGCCCTCGCTGGACATCGAAGCCTGCGTCGGCGAAGCGACGAAGGTGTTCGTCATTCCCGCTTGGGAGAAGAAGGTCGCTTTCGAGGCGGCATTGCCGTGGGCATATATTTGGGAGAAACGCTCAACGGCGCGAGTGCGGCCGCCGGAAACGAGCGCGGCCGAAGTGCCATGGCCTTCGAAGTCGTCCGCACCGCCGGAACCGTACATCTGCACGATATCCTTGCCTTCGTTGCCGACGACGGTGATGTTCTGATAGGTCCAGGCCGAGAGCTCGAAATTCGTGCCGAACAATTGCGCACCCAGAGGCGAGGTGACGGCGCGGTCGCCGCCAATCGAGCCGACGAGATTGGCCGTCGTATTGCCGCCGGGATAGACGTAAGAGGAGAACGTCGAATAACCGGTTGCCGCAAGTGTCAAATTGGCTTCGGTCTGAATCGCCTGGGAAGGGGAGGCATTCAAGGTAGTATTGCCGCCGGGAGAGCCGTAGAAGCGGGCCTCATCGCCCGGGCCGCCGTTGCCTTGGATATTATTTACGTTCCAGACGTCGTAGGCGAAGCCGTCGCCAATGTACTGCGTGCCCAGGTAGGAGGCGATCAAGAGGTCGCTGCCGCCGGTGCTGTTGAAGACGGCGGTGTTGTTCTTGCCGGGAGATGCATAGGCGGAGACGGACTTGTAGCCGCTGATTTCGTAGTTGAAGCCTGCGCCGGAGAACTTGACACCCTGCGGTCCGGCCTCGAAGTTGCTGTCGCCGGCCGGATTGCCGTACATCACGGCCGAATCGTTGCCCGCCATGGCTAAGGCGGCGACGGTTTTGAAATTTTTGACGATAATGGACTTGCCGCTGGTAGTGAGTTGGGCGAAATTCGGCAGTCCTTGGAAAGTGTTGTCGCCCCACGAGTCGCGCAGCATGACCGTGTCGCTCTCGCTTGCAGCCGTGGCCGTGACGGACTCCAAGTTCTGATACCCGAAGTAATTGCCGCCGAATCGAAAATAACCGCAATCATAATACAAGTCGGCGTCTAGAGGGGCCGTGCTGCCGAAGAATAAAAGTTGGTCGTTTCCGCTTTGGCCGTTGATGATGATGGTCTTCGCGTTGGCGGGGATGGTTTGCTTGACGCCGTCGATCACGAAGAACCAATTGGACGGCAAAAGGTCGGCATGGAATTCGAAAACGTCGTTTCCGGAAGTGCCCATAAAGAGGAAGGCATGTTCCGGCAGCGTCAGCACCGAGACCGCAACCGAGTACTCGCCTTCGTTCGGAGTGAAGAACCGGTCCCGCGTTTTCACTTCGTACGTGTAGGTCGTTACCGGCGTGAGGCCGGTATCGACATAAGTGGAGCTATTTTGCCACCCGCTGTCGTGGCCGCCGGGGGTCAAGCAGTGGAAGATAATATTGCACGCCGTCAGGGTCGTGGGCGGTCGTGGCCGTCATGCTGATCGAGGTGCCGCTAATAGTGTACGGAGCAGTGGCCCACCCGCTCGGATTGGGCGTCGGCGGGGTGGTGTCCAAATAATCGACGATCGTGACCTGGCCGGTCGTAGCCGATGTTCCCGCTACGACGGCGTCGCTGGGCGTGATGCGGAATTGTCGGATCGTTGCGTGGTATGCCGGTTCACCACTAACGATGTTTTGCGGCCAATTCAGCGAATTTTTCCAAACGAATGTATGCTCGACGCCCATGGGAGAGGCAGCGAGGTCCGTCGTGCCGTCGCCGCCTTGTCCTTGCGGTGCTGTTGACCAATGGATGCCGTCGGTGCTTGCCTCGACCACGATGCCGCATGCGTCCGATTCATTGTCGAACAAGGTGTAGTGGATCGCAATATCGCCGTATTGCGGGCTGGAAGGCGTCACGACGGTCACCGACGGAGAAGTGTTTTCGTCGTTCAGGATCGTGCCTAAGCCCTGGCTCTTGGCGAGCGAAGCGCCCGTCGGATCGGTCAAATTGACGAAAAACGTCTCGTTCGGTTCCCAGTCCGTATCGCCATAGACGGTGACGCTGAAGGTCTTGTCCGACGTATCGCCGACCGACCAAACGAGAAATCCGGTTGCGGATTCATAATCACTGCCGGCGGTGGCGGTCCCGTCGGCTGTTGCCAAATGCACGCTCACGTCCTGATCATAGGGGCCCGAGATGCTCACGGTCAAGGTCATCGTCGTCGTGCCGTCATTTCCTTCGACCAGCGAGACGTCGTCGATGGAGATCGAGGGAAGGACGTGGATCGATACGGTCGCCACATTGCCGTCGGCCGAGCCGTCGTTCGCGGTGTATTGGAAGGTGTCGGTGCCGATAAAGTCTTGGTCGGGAGTGTAAATGAAATAGCCGGTGGCATCGAGCGAGATGCCGCCGTGTTGTGGCGGCGAGACAATGACCGGATTCAAGGCGTCGCCATCGGCTTCGGCGTCGTTTTTCAGGATCGAGATCGCTGTGCGGTGCGGGGACATGATATTGGATCCGGCCGGTGAGGGCCGGCTCCGCGCCTCGGAATGTTGCTCGAAGATCGCATCGAACTCCAGGATCTCATCTGACGGGCCGAAGATGACCCGCAGCACTGTGAAATTGCCGGTCAAGGTGTTCGAGCCGCGGCCATCGCCGCACAGAAATCCAGGCCGGGACCATCGCCCTGGAACGGAAAGCGGGTCGCGCCCTCGTACACGCCTCCGGGAATGAGATTCGCGCCTCCCGGGGGCGGCAAAATCGAGATACCACCATTCCGCCATAGCCAAGGGTGATCACGCTGATCGACACGCCATTGTCATAATTTGAATACGTCGGAGAAAGTTGCCTCGCTGTTTTCGAAATCGTATTGCCGACCGCCTCCGACCCAATCGCCTGCTTCGCTCGACAAGGTCAGCCGCGAGAAGAACTGCGATTGATCGAGACGTCGAATTCTCGTTGACGGTGTACGAGTCATCGTTGGCGACAGGAAGATGATTGAACTCAGCAGTTTTGGGATCGGGATCGAGGATCGTCCCGCCCCTGTCGGTGCTGCCGCTGTCTTCGACCTGGAACGTGAAATCGGATGGGGATATGCCGGTGCGGCGGCGACCGGAGCAAACGTGAGATTGCCGGCGGCGATATCGCGACCTCAATGAACTGGCCGGCGGAGAGCGGCGTGCCGGCAAGGCGAGGATTCCGAGGCTAGGCAACGTCGTAATCTCACGCGGGTGAAATCGTCGGCGGGTGCGTCATAGCGGATCGGCAAAGCCGAAATCTTCCGCCCCATCGGATAAGGCTTCCTCCGCCGGTAAGAGGTTGACGGTGCCGTCGGTTCCCGTCGGGGGCTGGATGACATGGTGACATCGATCGTCACCGTGGCCACGTTGCCGTCGGCAAGGCCGTCGTTTGCCTTGTACTGGAAGCTGTCGGTGCCGTAGAAGTAGCGATCCGGCGTGTAAGTGAAACTGCCGTTTACAATCAGGGATAGTGTGCCATGCTTTGGACCGCTGACGAAGCTGACGGATAAGGCGTCGCCATCGGGATCGGTATCGTTATGCAGGATGGATGCTCCCGTCAAGGAGAGATTGAGAACTTGGCCTTCGAGAACCGAATAGGCATCATCCACCGCGACGGGTGGGACATCAAACGTGAGTGTTTTGGGCGCGAGATCGAGGATTTTTCCGCCATTTTCGGTGCTGCCGCTGTCTTCGACCTGGAAGGTGAAATTAATATGCGGCGTGCCGGTCGCCGGAGACAAGACGAGATTGCCCGCCGCGATATCGTCCACGCTGATGAACTGCCCTTCCGTCACCGGCTCGCCAGACAGTGTAAGGGTGGCAGTCGCCGGCAGGGTAGTGATTTTCACGCGAATGAATCCATCGGCGGGAGTGTCGTCCGGATCGGTAAAACCGAAATCGGCGACTTGCAGCGCGTAGGATGGGCCAGCCGGCACGCTGACGGTGCCCGACGTTCCTTGGGGGGCATGGCTGAAAGGAACGACATCGATCGTGACGGTGGCAATGTTGCTGTCGGCGTTTCCGTCATTGGCCTTGTACTGGAACGAGTCGGTGCCGTTAAAACCCGGCGTGGGCGTGTAAACAAAGCCGCCGTCGGGATTCAAGACGAGGCTTCCGTGTTCGGGTTCGGCGACGAGAACGGCGGTCAACGCATCGCCGTCGGCGTCGGCGTCGTTTTGAAGGATGCCGATGCTTTGCTGATTCGCGAGATGGTATTGAATCCGGCCGATCAAGGCGGCGGGATTGTAGCCGGGATCTGTCGGGAACAAGCCCAATTCGACATGTTGTTCAAATGCGGCGTCGAAGCTCAACACTTCACCCGACGCGCCGTATTCCACTTGGTTGACCGTAAATTGGCCGGAAAAAGAGCCGATGATCTGGCCGATGAATAAATTTGGAGCAACATACATGCTCGGTTTATCGACGATTTGCGTGGAGGGGTACACCGCATCGCTGTAAGTGCCCGGCGTCAGTTCCTCGCCATCTGGCGCGGAAAAGTAGAGTTGAGGTCCTATCTCCATAAGTTGCAACTCGCCCGGCTGTGTTTGCACGGGCTTCATAATCGAGATATGGATGCCGTTTTGTTCGTCGCGAAACGCCGTGAAAATGCAGGCGGTTTCGTTACAATCGTAAGTCTGGCCGTTTCCGATAGGATCGCCGGGCTGGCTGACCATGTACAAATTGCTCGTAAACAAGCGTTCGTCAAGCGTTTCGCTTTCATGGACAGAGTAGCTGTCATCCTGAGCGACGGGCGGGGTGTTGAAGGTGATGGTGCGCGGCGTGGGATCGAGGTTAGAGGCGGGGTCGGCGCCGCCGTCGTCTTCGACTTGGAAAGTGAGCGTCGGATGGGCCGCGGCGCCGGCAGCGGGAGAGAATTTCAAATTGCCTGCCGCGATATCTTCGACGGCAGTGAATTGCTCCGCGGCGACCGGCGCGCCGGCCAGGAGCAGGCTGCCCGAGGTGGGAAGGGTGGAAAATTTCACCCGCGTGAAAGTGTCGTTGTCGGCAGGGTCCGTAAAGCCGAAGTCGGATGCCTGAAAGACGTAGGGCAATTCCGGCTGGATGTTGATCGTATTGTCGGCGCCGGAAGGGGCTTGATGGCTCCCGACGACGACTAATGCTCCAGTTGCGGAGAAAATGGAAGTTCCGGAATTTATCGATAGAAAATTTGTAGAATCCTCGATCTGGAGATTGCTCACACCGGATAACGTCAGCCCGGTGGTCGTTTCTGCCACGAGCGTTCCTGTGGTGATCCACGTTTCACTTGGAGGGGAGTTCATCGTGAGCAAACCGCCGGAGAGTTCGGCGGTTTCACCCATGGTGATCGACAAAAGATTTCGCGTTTCGAGCGATTCGAACCTCAGGCGATGTTGAAATTTCTGTTTCCGCTGCGTTGCTTTGTAGAGTTTTCGCATCAGCCCCTCCAATTCCCCTCGATGAGTGTTAACTACCAATGGATTAAATGGATTAGTACAATGGAGCTATCATAATTAGTTTTTTCGGAATATTCAAACCCCCATTATGAAGGGATGCTGCAAAAGCATCCTTAGAAAATGGGGGCTAAAGGCTATAGCCATGTCGGTTTGCTGAAAAGTGGCGATTATTTGTCATGCCGACGGCTTAGTGGGAGTCTCGCCCTCCCAGGGGAGAGATAGAAATGAGCAACTCTTATGCCTCTTTCCCCCGCTTGCCGTCCGACATGCCGGCTGCTACTATTCTTTCAATCTCTGCATCCCCAAGGAGTTGAACATGGGACGATATCAAGTGGCGGTCATTCCCCGGCCGGCGGATTGGAAGCCGGAATGCCCGGACGACGTGCCGTTGGAGCTTTCCGGGCCGGTAGAAGTGCTGACGGAGTCGGACGATCTGTTCGATGCGGTCGCTCGAGCCATCGAACACAACGAAAGCGACGAGGCGCTCCACAAATTGCGTTGGGCGGTGGTGATCGAGCCGGGTGTTCACGGCCGGCATTGGCCCGCCGCGAGGCTTTGCACGCCGCTGACCTACAAAGTCACTTCGATCTGGTGGCCGGAAGGCTGGGAGCCGGATTCGCCGCTGGACGTGCCGAACTGCGTGTGGCAGGCCCAAGGCAAGTCGGGTGGCGAATGGTTCGAGTATCCCCGCGCCGAGGCGACCGTCCGCGCGCTCAACCGGCAATGCCTCGACCAGCCCGGCACTATCTGGTTCGTCATCATGGCCGTCGAGAATGAGGCGGTATCGCAAACGGTGTCTTACGATCCGTCGGGCACGGAAACGACCATCGAAGTGCGGCGGATGCACGTCATCCGCCCGGCCGAAGGCGGCCGCGGCGATTGCCGCAATTGCCCCGCCCACGAGTTCTCCTGCGCCAAGGCCGAATGGACCAGCATGGAGCAAACCGTCAACGCCACCCACAGCCGGGCGTTCGGGGAATAGCGGAATTTACTATGTCATTGGATAAAGTATTTTCTGGAATAACATAATTTCTTCGTGGGAAATACTCGGCGGGAATCGGTGCATCAGTTCAGGCAAGCCGAGGGAAATTGCCTCAGGGGGGAGCGTCTTGAAAAGTTCCAGCGACGTTTTCGAAAAAATCCACTCCGGGCGGATCGCACGGCCGCTTTCGATGGCCTGCAATGCATGCTCGAAAACAGCTTTTCGCGGGATGCCGCGGATGGCGGCGCATTGTTCGGGCGGGAAGCCGGAGGAGAGCAGCCGCCACGTCCAATAGTAGGAAGGTTTGGGAGTTTCTGTCTCGTCCTGAGAAATGCGAGTCTCCCAGGATTGGTCATCTTCAGTTAAGGCATGCTCCGTGGTTTCCTCCTTGTCGGTCTCCCGATCGCCCTCACCCTGGGCTCCTCTCGGAGCATCGGCCGAAGGTTGATCGAGAAAGGACTGGCCAGGGGTGCAGCCACCGACGATCTCCAAAAGTGTACGGCCAAAACGAGCAATTTTGCCGGGACCGATTCCATTGATCCGTCGCAGGTCTTCTAAAGTGGCGGGCCGCTTTTGGACGATTTCTTGGAGCGTGAGATTGGAAAATATGCAAAAGGCCGGCACGCAGGATTCGTTGGCGACTTCGAGCCGCCATTTTTTCAGGGATTGAGTGAGTTCGGAATCGTCTTCGTGCGATACTCCCTCACCCCCGGCCCCTCTCCCTGAAGGAGAGGGGAGGGAAGCCGAATTAAAAACTTTCTCGCCGCGGATTTTGCGGAGCAGATCGAGCGGGATCGGCAGCGCCATTTCTAGTGGCGACGTGCCTTTCATCACGGCCGTGCCGAAATCGGTCAATTTTATCACGTGCCGGAACCTGTCGATCTCTTCCTGATACAAACAATCGAGCGCTACAAGCGCCTCGATCAACAACTGCACTTCGGTTTGCTGTAAATGCTTCAAGAGTCCGAAAGTGCTGAGCTTATCCAAGTGAAGTTGATGCATCTTCGCGCTTTTCGAGCCGCAGAGCATTTGGGCAATCAGATTTTTACCACAGGCGAATCGGGCTTGCATTCGGGCGACGCCGCTAAGGACGATCCGTACAGCTTCGAGGGCCTTGCCGGTCGGGATATCCTTCCTCACTTCCGGCCCCTCGTCCTCCGTCCCCCGCCCCTCGCCTCCCGCCCCTCGCCCCTGTTGTCGGCAGTTGTCGCAATGGCCGCAAGGCGCGGGATTCTCTTCGCCGAAGTACCGTAAAATCTCCCGCTGCCGGCAGGTTCCGCCAAGGGCGAAGCGGACGACCAGATCGAGCTTCTCGAATTCCATCGCCTTGCGGCGTTCAAGCTCCTCGAAATCTATTTCGAGTTCCTTGAAGGGCACATCGCGACGGATCATGCGAATCGCCCGGCCGCGAAACGGGGGAAGATAGGTAAACCAATCCCGCTCGTTAAGCTCCCGCAAGGCGTGGATGATCGAATCGTAATCGAGTTCCCGATTGGCATCCAGTTGATGAACATGGAACGGCACTAATTCTTCCCGCCGGTCGCCGAGGATCCGCTCGACCGATTTCAATACCTTTCGCTGCACTCTTGCCTGCTTGGGCAGCAGATCGACCAGCGTGGGCAGATCGCTGTCGATCCGCACCGAGGCCGTGTTTTGCGATGCCACGAGCCGTTCCAACACGCCGGCGCCTTCGAGCAACTGCTCACAATTGCCCACGCCGTCGGCCCCGATCGGCAGACCGAGCTTTTCCTTGAGTTCCTGCTGTGTGATCTGGATGGGGTCATCTTCCGTTTCGCGGAGATAATCGTAAACGGCTTCCACAATCTCCCGGCCGGGATAGTTGCTTTCGATGAAAAATTCTTGAATGAAGCGATCCGAGCCGTTATAGATCATCAAACAGCGCGAGGGGAGACCGTCGCGGCCGGCGCGGCCGGCTTCCTGATAGTACGCTTCCAGGCTGCCGGGCATGTTGTAATGCACCACGAAACGGACGTCGGCCTTGTCGATGCCCATGCCGAAGGCGTTCGTGGCCGCGACGATCCCGTCGGTGCTGTTCATGAACCGATCCTGCGCCTGGCGGCGGTCCTCGGGCAGCATGCCGGCGTGATAGACCGTCACGCGGCGGCGGCTTTCGCCGCGGATGATTTCGGCCACTTCCTCGGTCCGTTTGCGCGTCGAGCAATAGATGATGCCCGCACCGGGTGTTTCGCCGAGGAATTTCAGCAGCGTCTCGGCTTTTTTGCCCTCGCCGCGGGGCGATTGCACTTCGTAAAACAGATTCTCCCGGGCGAATCCCGTGATGAACGTCCGCGGGTCATGGAGATCGAGCTGCTCGACGATGTCCCGCCGCACCTTGTCCGTGGCGGTCGCCGTCAGCGCGATCGTCGTGGGATGGCCCAAGAGGCGGCGGAAATAACCGAGCCGGGCGTAATCGGGGCGGAAATCGTGCCCCCATTCGCTGATGCAGTGCGCCTCATCGACCGCCAGCAGCTTGATGCCCACCGCGCGGACGGCGTCGATGAACTTCCCGCTGCGGAACCGCTCCGGCACCACATAGACCAGGCGGAATTCGCCGGCGGCCATCCGGTCGAGCCGATCCTGCTGCTCGGCCAGCGAAAGCGTGCTGTTGATGAACGAAACCGGCAAGCCCAAGGCGTGAAGCTGATCGACCTGGTCCTTCATCAAGGCGATCAGCGGTGAGACGACGAGTGTTAGGCCGTCCAACGCGATAGCCGGCAGTTGGTAGCAGAGACTTTTCCCTCCGCCGGTGGGCATGACGCACAAGCAATCCTGCCCCGCCATGACCTCGGAAATCACCTCCTTCTGCCCACGGCGAAAGGCGGAAAGCCCAAAGCGGGTGAGGAAGGAGTCGAGATGTAGTTCGTTGAGGGGAGGCATTCGCGGCACTTTCCAAAGCCATCATCATACGATACAAAGGAGATTTCCACAGCCCCGGCCGCAAATAGCCGCTTGCGGCATTCCCTCGCTCCGCCTGAGAACCAGCAGTCCGATGCAAAAAATCCCCGACGATCCCGGCCGCCGCGGCGCGGTGGCGATTGCCCTGCGAGAAAAGCGGATGCTGGTCATCCGCCGCTCTCGGCATGTCGTCGCGCCGCTGGTCTATTGTTTTCCCGGAGGAGGGATCGAAAACGGCGAATCGGAAGAAGAGGCCCTGGTCCGCGAATGCCGCGAAGAGATCGGCGTCACGCTCAATCCGATCCGCCGGCTATGGGAATGCACGACCGCCTGGAAGGTTCAACTTGCCTGGTGGCTGGCCGAAATCGCCCCCGACGCCCAACCGGCGGCCAATCCCCGCGAAGTCGAATCGATCCACTGGTTCACACCCTTGGAAATGGCGTCGCTTTCCGATCTATTACCCAGCAATAAGGACTTCTTGGACCTCGTGCTGAGCGGGAAAATTCTGTTCGATTAGCGCGAATACTCGATAGATACGTCCGTGGAAAGGCTGGAGCCATGCCCACGCTTGTCGTGGGCATGTTGGAATCGCTGAAAAACCACAACATGCCCACGGCAAGCGCGGGCAACGCACCCCACGCTTGACGCGGGCATGAAGGGATTATCCGCATCTCCTCCATGTCCAGGGCAAGCATTGCCACGCGCCGAGCGATTGGGGGCGGCACAGTTCAAGAATGCTATCATTGCTGTCAATGTGGAACCAACCTCGACTTCAACGCCAAACAAGATTGAAAATTATCAAGGGATCCGACTTGCCGGCGCAAGACGGGAATTAGAAAAACATTCCTTGAAAAAAATTTTCAAGATGTCCTTTTCTTTTTTTCGATTTGGGTGTAAAGTGAAATGAGTGCGTCGTGGCTGGTCAAATCTTTGCCGAATCTGCAATCTATTTTGGTCCGGCTTCACGATCGACGGGATGGAACCATTCGATTGATGCTCTTTCGATACCCAGCTACTGAGTTTTCATTCGATATCGTTCAAGCGGTGTTGGTTGCAGTTCGCCGTTTGCTTTATACAAAACAGGTACCGTAGCGATAACTCGCTACTTAAGGGTCGGGCACGCTGTTTATTAACCTCAGACAGCGCGTCCCGGCCCGGATTTATTTCTTGGCTAAACGATCTCGTCTTCGTCCATCTGCTTGCCCACATAAAGTTGAAGCACTTGGCTTTGCACTTTGATCGCCCGAATGAGCGTCCAGATTTGGTCGAGGGTAAACTGCTTGGGGTTCGATTGGGCGAGATCTTCGAGTTCGGCGGTCATCGCGGCGTGTTGATCGGTGGCGGCTTGCAGGCGGATGCCGACCTCCTGCCAGACTTCGGTCAGCCGGGAGTCGTCCTCCAATTCTTCCAGATCACCCATGTAATTCGTCAACAACAAACACAGCCGGGCGACGTCGCGCGGCAGGGCTGCGGGTTGAAGCTCCTCGATACGCCGGGCCAGTTCATGGCAGGAAAGGCTCATTGAATCACCCAGTTGTTCTTTGCAATATGAATAATCCGCGAGCGCGGAGTCCGGCCGAAATAGTTTTGGCGGCCTGACCGATACCCGGCCAAATTAGCCTTCCGCCGGCCTCTCAAGTGTAGCCCACGATTTGCATCTCGAACGATGAATCACCAAAGGGAGGGTGTACTTCCATCGAGAAGTATCAAATAGTTCTGTTGAGGCTTTAGGGTAAGAATTATCGCCCCGCTTTCGGTTGATTCCCATCTCACGTCTCCACTTTGCAAGCGTTACTTGTTGACATCTTAATTCAAGATATAATCCGGTATTCAAGCGTAAAAGTCCGAGTTTGTCGCTTTCTCGTGCCCTACCAATATTTCCCCACTAATCTGGGGAAACTACCTGCGTAAAATCACCACTTCACGGGACCAGAAACCCATGCCGGAATTGGGCGTCAATATCGATCATGTGGCAACGGTGCGCCAAGCGCGGCGGACGAACGAACCTGATCCAGTTTGGGCGGCTGCCCTCGCCGAAATGGGGGGTGCTGATGGCATTACGCTGCATTTACGCGAGGATCGGCGGCATATCTCGGACCGCGATTTGCAAATTCTTCGCCAGACGGTCACCGTGAAGCTGAACTTGGAGATGGCCTGCAATGACGAGGTGCTGGCGATCGCCTGCGGCATCAAACCCGATCAAGCCACGCTCGTGCCCGAACGCAGGGAGGAGGTCACCACCGAGGGCGGGTTGGATATATGCAGCCAGAGCGATAAAGTGGCGGTAGTCATCCGCCAACTTCAAGACTCGGGCATTTCGGTCAGCTTGTTCCTCGATCCCGACCCGCGGCAAATCGAGGAAGCCGCCCGATTGAAAGCCGCGGCGGTGGAACTGCACACCGGCCAATATGCCGAAGCCAGACCGGGCCTGGCCCAGCAAAAAGAATTGGAGAAGTTGCAGGCCATGGGGGCGATGGTTTTCGGACTCGGCATGTCGCTGCACGCCGGGCACGGCTTGACCTATCGCAATGTCCGCCCCGTCGCCCGGATCGAAGGCATGCACGAACTCAATATCGGCCACAGCATCGTCGCTCGGGCGATCATGGTCGGTTTTGAGGAAGCGGTGAGAGAGATGAAGAGATTGGTCGTTTGAGAAGAAGGGGGAAGGCGGAAGGGGGAAGGTGGAGAGAACTATCCGCCTTCCGTCTTCCCCCTTCCGCCTTGTTTATTTCCAAGCCCCTAACCCCAGCCCCACGTTCCTGAAAATGACCCGATCCGAAGATTTTGCCGGCCTGACCGTGGCTTTAATCACGCCTTTCCGCAACGGGCAGGTGGATATCGAGGCTTTGCAGCAGCAAGTGGAATTTCAAGTGGCGGCGGGCACGACGAGCGTCTGTCCCGTCGGCACGACGGGCGAATCGCCCACCCTCTCGCATCCCGAGCACGAACGCGTGATCTCGGCGGTCATCGAGGCGGCGGCCGGCCGCATCAAGGTCATGCCCGGCACGGGATCGAACAGCACCGAGGAAGCCCTGCGGTTGACGCGCTGGGCGGCCAAGTCGGGCGCCGATGCCGCGCTGATCATCGGCCCGTATTACAACAAGCCCATGCAGGAAGGGTTCTATCAGCATTTCAAGGCGTTGGCCCAGGCCGTCGAGATTCCGCTCTGCATTTACAACATCCCCGGCCGCACGGCGAAGAACATCGAGCCCGAGACGATCATCCGGTTGGCCGAATTCCCGAACATCACGATGGTGAAAGAAGCCACCGGCTCGATGGATCAGGCTTCGCAGATTTTGAACAACACCGATCTGACCGTCTTGAGCGGCGACGACAGCCTTACGCTGCCGTTGTTGTCGATCGGCGGGCGGGGCGTGGTCTCGGTCGCGGGCAACATTATTCCCCAGGACGTGATCGCGATGATTTCGGCCTTCAATCGCGGCAACGCGGCCGAGGCCCTTCGCTGGCATCACAAGCTTTTCCCGCTGTGCCGCGACATGCTCGGATTGGCCACCAACCCGATCCCCATCAAGGCCGCCATGCGAATGCTCGGCCGCGACACCGGCGAACTCCGCATGCCGCTCACGCCACTGACGGCCAAAGAAGAAGAGAGCTTGCGGGGCACGCTGCACAAGTACGGGTTGGTATAAGCCGCTGTAAGACAATAACTTACCGAAATATTGTGTTATAGGCACACGGAGCGTGCCTACTAAAATCCCGGTAACTTATTGTTTTTCAATGCCTCATCTTACGGCGATAACTCCGAGGGGCAACGGGCATCGCGCCTTTCCCAGCGGATGCCCGTGGCTCTCGTGAGTTGTTTCATCCTGGTCGGTGCCTAGGCGCCAGGATAAGACAAATGTTTAGTTTCCGCGCCCAAGGGCGGCGTCACTGTAGAGGACGATTTATTCCAACTCGCTTTCGTACCGGTGACGCCATAATTCATGTAAAAGTCGTGAGCGCCGTCCGTCATGCAAGTATTCGACGACCCGTTTCCGAGGTTGAAAGGCGTATTGAAAACGAAATCGCCCGCGGCGGCGCCGATCGTTCCTCTTTGGATGGCCAAAAAATGCGTATTGAGCGTTTGCGTGTTGGGGCTGTTGTTGGCCGATGTATTACTGGCGTTATAGTTTACTAACACTGATTTCGCGAATATAGTAGATTATTGCGAAAAGAAGAGATGATTTTGCGAACTGTTGCCCCTCGAAAATGGAATTTCGCCGTTTTTGGGCGGAAAACTGCGCGTAACGATGTCTCCCCCACTTTTTCCCTTCTTCTTTGATGAGATATGAAACAGATTGCCCGGATTTATCCTTTTACGGCGCCCTGGATGGGAGAGTATCTGCTCGGCGTTTCGAACGATGCCACAGAACATGGCGATTGGAGCATCCTCGCATGTTTCCCAAGCTTAAGTGGAACCGGTGAAATCAGCCTCACCTTGTACAATCTCCACGGATGGCCGGGAGACGGGGTGATCACGTCCATCGCGACCTCTGCCGATGTCAAAGCCGCCCGTCAACTTCGGGGCGAGCGGTGCATCCCTCTGTTTTCCTGCGCCGCGACGCCTCTTGACATGACCGATAAAACGTTAACAATGATAACTATACACCTTTCTATCCCTGGAAGACCAAACTATGTTAAAGCCTGCTTCCCTCGCTGCCAGTTGCTTCCTGCTGCTCGCAGGGCTGGCCGGTGCTGCCCGGCCCGAAAAAACACCTAACGCAAATTTACAAATCAAACCGCTCACGCCGCAGTGGACGGCCAAAATCCAAGAGCTTGCTCCCGAAAAACCGTCCATCGCCGCCGCGAAGCGGAAGTTGCTCGTGTTCTCGCTCTTTACCGGATACAAACATGCTGTTGTTCCGTACGTCGATTGCGTTTTTGAAGTCCTCGGCAAGAAGTCCGGCGCGTTCGACACCACGCGGACCATCGACATCGAGGCTTTGACGCCTCAGAACCTCGCCGCTTATGACGTGCTCGTGCTCAACAATAATTGCTCGATCAGCCCACGCCGAAATTTGTTCCTTGATGAACTGGAACGCAATCCGAAATATCGCGGCATGACGGCGGAAGAACGGCAATTGAAGGCAGACTCTCTGGAACAATCGATACTCGATTATGTCGCGGGCGGAAAGGGACTCGTCGTAATTCACGGCGCCCCGGTGATGCTGAATAACTCCGCCAAATTCACTGAGATGGTTGGCGCGGCGTTCGACTTCCATCCCAAAAACCAAGAACTGACCCTCCGTCCAGTCAATGCCGATGATCCGCTGCTCGCGGCATTTCGCGGCAAGGAACCGTTCATCCATCGCGATGAACCGTATTGCTTCAAGGGTCCTTATGATAAGCTGAACTTCCACCCGCTGCTTTCCCTGGATGTCAAAGAAATCAAGGATCCAAAGGGCCGGGTCGCCAGAATCGTTCGCTACGTCGCCTGGATCAAGCCCTACCACAAAGGTCGGGTCTTCTATTGTTCGCCAAGTCATTTCCCCGAAAGCTACGAAACCCCCACACTCTTGCGGTTTTTGCTTGACGGCATCCAATATGCCAGCGGCGATCTGAAATGCGATGATTCCAAGTTGGAAAAGTGAGTCAACAGGCTGCTAACCCATCGGCATCAACACGAGGATGAAATAGGCAACAAGGACGACGGCCATCACGTACATCAGCCATTTGACGTCGCGGCCTTGGCCGGAGAAGAGCTTGATGATCGGGTAGGCGATGAAACCCAGCGCGAGGCCGTCGGCGATCGAGTAGGTCATCGGGATGCCGATCAGGATCAGAAACGCGGGCACGCTCTCGGCGAAATTGTCCCAGGCGATGTGCCGGACGTTGCCAATCATCATCGCGCCCACCACGACCAGCGCCGGCGTGGTGATCGGCGGATAGCTGCCGACCATCCGGATGACGGGGCTGAAAAACAGCGAAAAGAGGAAGAGCCCCGCCACGGTCACCGCCGTCAGCCCGGTGCGGCCGCCTTGCTCGACGCCGGAAGCGCTCTCGACGAAACTCACCACCGTGCTCGTGCCGAGCGCCGCGCCGGCGACGGTGCCGACGGCGTCGGACATCAGCGCGGTGCGCCCGGGGGAGCTTGTTGTCCCGGATGAAGCCCGCCCGTTCGGCCACGCCGATGAGCGTGCCGAGCGTATCGAACAGCACCATGAAGAGGAAGATGAAGATAAACGGAATCATCGGCGGGCTAAGCGCTCCGCGGAGATCCATCTTGAAAAACGTGGGGGCCAGCGACGGCGGCCGATCGATGATCTGTTTGGCAAAGTGAAACTGCGTCATGAGCTTCGACTCGGCAACGCATTTCGATTTCATCACGTCGTCGCCGAGATAGGGCAGTCCCAGCTTTAAAGCGACGGCCAGGCGCCTCCGGCGAGAATTCCCCAAAGAATCGCCCCGCGCACGCGGCGGGCTTGCAGCACGCACATCACCAGGAGGCCGAAGAAGAAGACGATCAAGTCGGGTGAAGCGAAATGCGTGTTCATGGCAAGCGTCGCGACAGGTTCTTTGACGATGACCACCAGGCTCGACAATTGCAGGCCGATAAAGGCGATGAACAATCCGATGCCGCCCGCGATGCCGTGGCGCATGCTGGGGCTGATGGCTTCCATGAGTTTTTCGCGGACGCCCAGCATCGAAAGCCCGAAAAACAGCACACCGGAGAGAAAGACCACGCCCAAGCCGATCTGCCAAGGGGTAGTCGATCCGGCGGCGATCTGGCCGGCCTTGATTTGCTCGTCGATCATCATTTTGGCGGCGGCGAACAGCGTGATGGCAAAGAAGAAGTTTTCGCCCATGCCCGGCGCTTGGGCGATGGGGTAGCGGGCGTAGAGACCCATGATCAGCGTCGCCAGCGCGGCCGCGAGGCAGGTGGCGGTGAGCACCGCGCCGAAATCCATGCCGGTATCCATACCGGTGATCCGGCCGGTGAGCACCGCCGGCTGGACGAAGATGATATAGGCCATCGTGAGAAAAGTGGTCAGCCCGGCGAGCAGTTCGGTGCGAACCGTCGTGCCGTTTTCACGCAAGCGAAAAATGCGTTCGAACATGATTCCTGCAAAAGTTCGGTAAACGGGCGAAAAGGAGGACAAGCAACCAGAACCAACTAACATAGCAGATTTTTTTTCAGGTGAAATCGCCCATGCGAGGGGGAAAGAATCCAAGATGTTGCCATCCCCGTCGAATATCTTGTAATGTCGGGCATTTTTGATAGGATGACGGTTGAGAGATTGTTCGAGGTTGTATCTTCCTTCCGCGGCGGAATTCGGGCAGAAAGTAATTAGTTTGCAATTCAACGATGCCGTGCGAGGAAACGAAGAATTTGGGGAAAAGGGGTGATTTATGTCGGAGATCCCGGCGCCGCAGAAGCCGATACCGCAGTTTACCATCCGCTGGATGTTGGGCTTGATGACCGGCTGGGCGTTCGTCTTCTCGATCGTGGCCTTGGCCATGCGGGGTCACCTCTGGGCCTTGGGTATCTCGGTCGGATTCGGCGCACTCGTGCTTTTCATGTTGATCGGTGCTTTGCTCTTTTCCTTGGTCTGGATATTCTCCGCCTTCGGCTCCTCGCGGAATTCCATTCCGCCCGACGGCCAATCGCCTTTTCGAGAAACGGATCGACCCAAGACTCCCGATTTCTTCAGCGAGGGAGAATAAGCATGAAGCGGGCAATTCCGATTCGTTTCTTTGATGAAATATCGTTCAAGCGGCGCCAGGCGTCAAAATTTCCTAATCGGATTTGGCGGCGTTTTCTCCACGGCATCGTCGGTTTGGCGTTGACGATGTTTTTGGCCGATTCGGGTTCGGCTCAAGTACCGGCGACTCCCTTGCAACCAATCCCCACGGTGGTTTCCGGCTCGGTGATAACGCAAACCGTTGGCGGATTGAGCATCACCGTGGACAGCCGCTGGCTCGACGGCTCGGGCTACCGGCCGATTCGAATCAGCGTCACGCCGGCTGCCAACGTGCTGTCCGACCGCGATCTCTTGATTCGCGTCACCACCGAGCGATATTACAACTTCGGTGATCCGTTGATCGTCACCGAACAATACCTCTCCGTTCCATCCGTGGCGCCGGCCGGACAGGCGATCAAGACCTCGGTTTCCGTGCCGCCGTCGCATTTGGGAACCGATTTTTCAATCGAAATCATCGATCCCTCGACTCCGAAGGGCACCGTTTTCAAACAGCAGCAGATCAAGGGCGTGACGAGTCGTCTGGGGATGAACGGCTTGGACGTCGTCCTTTCGAAGTATCCGCACATCCTCATCGTCGGCAATGCTCTCCCCAATACGTCCGCAATCACCGCCATCCTGCCGCCGCTACAGGGATATCCGGGCGTATCTTATCCGGCATACCAGGGAAATGTTCCCCCGGCCGCCGTGCCGCAGGGAGCGACCGTCATGCCGGATGGCACGGTCGTCATGCCGGACGACTCGATCATCCCCAATAACGCGGAAAATACTCCGCAGGATGAATCGCCGGACGCCTCCTCCCCGCGGAATGGAGCAACCGCCGGTCAAAACACTGCGCCGAAGATCCCCAATATTCCGCTGCCGTCGGCAATCGCCGTTCTCCCGGCCGATTTGCCCGAGCGGTGGATCGATTATTCGAGTTTGGACGTCGTCTGCCTCTCGATCGATCAATTGGCCGATCTTGCACAAAAGCGTCCGGCGGCCTATCGGGCGATTTTGGACTGGACCCGCGCCGGGGGCAATCTTTGGATCTGCGGGCTATCGGGAACCGAGGGACCTTGGGACCGCTTGCCGGATCTGGACAAACTGCTCTTTTCCGCGGCGGCGGGCGACATGTCCGAATCCAAGGTGGACGAAAGCGGCTGGCGCCGGCCCGCCGATGATGATGCCATCCTAGTGCCGCAATCGAACGATTCGAATATGAATCCTTCGGCATCCGCGGCAGCGACGGTTGCCGAAGCAGATCGACCTCCGGAGAAGAATCCCGCCGCGAAGACCGCCTCGCCTCGCCCGGTGCAGCCAATGCTGCTCAGCGAGTACGGCATGGGCACGGTGACGAGCATCGCGTCGGCCAATCCCTTCGCGGGCGATGCGAAATGGACGGTGCGGGATTGGGCGAGGCTATTGCATGAGATCGGAGTCGGCCGGTGGCAGTGGAATATCCGCCACGGCATGAATGTGGGGCAAATCAACAACGACTTTTGGAATTTTCTGATTCCCGGCGTCGGCTTGGCGCCGGTGCGAACGTTCCAGGTTTTCATTACGCTCTTCGTGCTGGGCATCGGGCCGGTCAACTATTGGCTGCTGCGGCGGCGAAAGCGATTGCACCTGATGGTGCTGACGGTGCCGCTCAGCGCCGGTGTGGTGACGGGCTTGTTGTTCGGATACGCCCTGGTAGCCGACGGTTTGGGAGTTCGCGTGCGGGCGCGGAGCGTCACCCGGCTGGACGCGCAGAACGGGCAAGCCGTCACTTGGACCAGGCTTTCTTATTATGCCGGCATCGCGCCCTCGAAGGGGCTGACGTTTTCGTCCCGAACGGCCGTCTATCCGATCCTCGATAAAGAAGTTTTGGATTACTACAATTCGGTCCGCAAGAAAATGACCTGGGAGGACGATCAGCGGCTGGTCAACGGCTGGCTCGACGCCCGAACGCCCACGCAGTATCTCACGGTTCGATCGGGACCGAGTGCATGCCGGTTGAATATCGACCAGTCCTCCGATCCGAATGCGCTGCCGACGATCGAAAATCACCTGGGAGCGGCCATCGACCGATTGGCGATCTGCGGGCGCGACGGAAAGTACTATTATGCGGAGAATGTCGGCGAGGGAGCGAAGGTCCACGCCAGGAAGACGACGGCGAAAGAGATACGTTCCTGGCTCAACAAGTGCCGCTTCGATAATCAACCGGTATATCCGTCGGGCGGTGATCCGCGCGATTGGAACCGCTCCTCGTTCACAAACAGACGCAGTTATTATTATTCCAACTTCAGCAATTCGGATGCGGTGGAGCTGGCCGGTTCCCGGCTGGAGCGGACGATGGATCGCCTGACTGGGAACGACGGCCAGAGCACGATGGCATTCAGCGAGAATATGCCGTTGCTTGCGCAAGGCTCCTATGTCGCCCTGCTGTCGCGGATGCCCGATGTCGAGTTGGGAACCGATTCCGCCCGGGAGGAAGCGAGTTTTCACGTGATCGTGGGAGAGTGGTAAACGCAAGATGACAGATTCGCAAACGATGATCGAACTTTGCGGGTTGCGCCGCCATTTCGGCTCGACGCGGGCGGTGGATGACGTTTCGTTTTCCGTCCGGCGGGGCCACGTGTTCGGCTACATCGGCCCCAACGGCGCGGGCAAAACGACAAGCATGAGAATCCTCGCCACGCTCGACATGCCCGACGCGGGTGACGCCATGATCGACGGTTTTTCGGTGGTGAACGATCCCGACCGCGCGGCACCGCTTGGGCTTCATGCCCGATTACCTGGTTACGTATCCCAATGTCAACGTTCATGAGTACCTCGATTTTTTCGCCCGCTCGTACCGCCTTCACGGAAAGAAGCGCAAAGACGCCGTCGAGCGTGTGATGACCTTCACGGGCCTCTACGTGCTGGCCGAAAAACCGACCGAGGGACTGTCGAAAGGCATGAAACAGCGCTTGAGCCTGGGCCGGGCGATGATCCACGATCCGGCCGTGCTCGTGCTCGACGAGCCGGCCGCCGGTTTGGATCCGCGGGCGCGGATCGAGCTCCGCGAGATGATCCGCTCGCTGGCCAAACAGGGCAAAACGGTGTTGGTCAGTTCGCATATCCTCACCGAACTGGCCGAGATGTGCGACACGGTGGGGATCATCGAACGGGGGCGGCTCCTGGCCGTGGGCACCGTCGAGGAAATCCAAGGCTGCGCACGGCCATATGCCGCAAACCCGCGTGGCGGTCGGAGTCCTCGAAAACGCCCAGGGATTGGTGGATTGGCTCAAGCAGCGGGAACCGATCAGCGAAATTCAGATTGACGGCGGCATGGTCCGGTTTGTCCATGCCGACGGCCCCGATGCCGAGGCCGGCATCCTGCGCGCGATGATCGAAGCCGGATTCCGCGTCTATAGTTTCGGCGCGGCGGCAAACGCTCGAAGACGTATTCATGAAAGTGACGGAGGGCCGGGTTCAATGAGCGCAGATAGCGAATCGATCGCCCTCGATGTCGAACCGATCGCGCCGCCGGCCGAGCGGTGGACCGCCCGCCGCGCCTGGATGTCCGTCGAGGATGCGCTGGAACGCATCGGCGACCGCCTCAATCCGATCCTCGTCAAGGAAACCCGACAGGCGCTCAAGAGCCGGCAGTTCCTCATCACGTTCGCGCTCTTGCTGTTTCTGGGCTGGGGCTGGTCGATCCTGGGCATCGCCATGATCGGGCCGGGGGCTTTCGTGGGCACGCACGGCAGTTATATGTTCATGGGTTACATCGTGATCCTTGCCTTTCCCTTGACCATTGTCGTGCCGTTCGGCGCATTTCGCAGCCTGGCGGCGGAGCAGGAAACGCGAACCTATGAATTGCTGTCGATCACGGCGCTCGGGACGCGGCAAATCGTTGCCGGCAAGCTCGGCAGCGCCCTCCTGCAAATGTCGGTTTACCTCTCGGCAATTTCGCCCTGCCTGGGCTTTACGTATCTGCTGCGGGGGATCGACATGCTGTCGATCTTCCTGGTGATTTTCTGGCTTTCCGTCGTCTCGCTGGGACTCTCGGCGCTCGGGCTGTTGATGGCCACCGTGACGCCCAAGAAGCAGTTCCAGGTGGTCCCCATGGTCGCGTCGATGCTGGGCTTTTTCTTCAGCTTCTACATGAGCATAATGGGCACCTACGCCTTTCTTTGGGAAGGCGGCGCGAAGATGTTCGCGCAGTGGCAGTTCTGGGCCGTCAACGGCGCGATGCTGACCGCCTTCGCCGCTTATTTCGTGATGGTCTGCGAAGCTTCGGCCGCGCGGCTTTCGTTCGCCAGCGATAACCGCTCGAGCCGCCTCCGCGCCATCATGGTGCTGCACCAGATGCTCTTCACCGGATGGATGGTCCTCCCGTGGATGCTCGAAAGGAACCATCAGCCGGAAATCTATATGACCTTCATGATCGCGGCCGGCATCCAATGGTATTTCCTCGGCGCGATGATGATCGGCGAATCACCCAGACTCTCCGGCCGGGTGAAACGCCAACTGCCACAAAGTTTTTTAGGACGCATCTTTTTAACCTGGTTCTACCCCGGCCCTTGCTGCGGATATGCCATGGCGCTCACCGGCTTGCTCTGCACGCTGGCCACCGTGGGAATCGGCATAATCGTTTCCATCGCGATGGGATGGGGGCCGTCTCGATGGGGAGGGAGCAATTTGAGCATCTGGGACCACGTCATCCCCTTCGGCGTGCTCGGCCTTTCCTACATCACGATCTATCTCGGACTCGGACTGCTGCTGGTAAGAACGCTCCGGCGCTTCACTTCGGCCGGGCTCTTGATGTCGGTCTTGATGCAGATGTTGTTGATTCTTCTGGGTTGCGTCGTGCCGCTGATCATCCAACTGACCTCGCCCTATCTGCGCTACGAAAGCTATTCGCTGCTGCAAATCAGCAATCCCTTTTGGACCTTGAGCCAGGTGGCGTTTAGTTCCTCGCTGCTGCAAGCCCCGGTGCTGTTATCACTTCTTCCCCTCTCCGCGGTCGTGGTTTTCTTCATGAATCTGCGGGGTATATGCCGAGAAATTCGCAACATCCGCATAATCAAGCCGCAGCGGGTGCTGGAAGAAGATGCCAAACTGGCGAAAACGACCGAAGCTGTTGCATGAGTGGAAATGAGACTGGTTTCGACCGGCGTTGCCGTTGCCTGCGATAACGATGCAACGGCTTGCAATTTGTGACGCTTCGATCCTGGCTCTCGAAAATCTGTTCTCAGGCTGCGCCAATTACGCAACGGCTTGCAATTTGTCACCGTCCATAATAAACTAGGGTGCAAGCAGACTTATGGGTGGTAGATAAGGCCGGCTTTTGCTCACCCATATTGATTGAAATTTTCATAAGTGATTATGGTATAATAGGTTAGAAATGAAGAGCTTATCCCGGTACTCCCCTCGCCCTCAGGGAGAGGGACCGGGGGTGAGGGCAGGATTTTTCGGGAATATGCTTATTTCAATTGTATTGGTATTGGCTCCAAGAGCGCAAATCGTAAAGTCAATCGAGTTTTCAAAACGATCAATCCTCGAGGCAACGAAAGATAATTTGGGGGCCGTAGCTCATTTGGGAGAGCGTCTGGTTTGCAACCAGAAGGTAGCCGGTTCGATCCCGGTCGGCTCCACTTTGTGCGGCGAGTGATGATCATCCACGATGGTGAACCTTTTTCGCAAAACCTTCTCGGAATACAAGGGGGGCGGTTCGAGGAGGAGCAATCATTGCCGCATATTCCACCCGGAAGGGTGGTAATTGAAGCAGTTTCTGGAGGGTAAGCGAATGGTTAGCGGCCACACTGGAAATGTGGTGCCGGGGAAACCTGGTTGCGGGTTCGAGCCCCGTGCCCTCCGCTCGAAAGTCGATATTATGTCGCAAGATACCCCTACGCTTGGCGAATTGTTCTCCAAGCGTTTTTTCTTTTCGCGGAACCAACTTTCACTGCATTCAATTGCAGCCTCGCGCGGACAAGGAATGCAAAGACATCACTTATAATTCCAGCCATGACTAATACACGCGTCCATCGAATTCTCGAACAGTCCGGCACGCTGGCCTTCGCCGGCGTTTTCGATACGCTCTCGGCGAAACTGGCCCGGCAAACCGGTTTCCCCATGGCGTTCGTCTCCGGCTACTCCGTCGCCGCCACGGCGATCGGCGAGCCCGATATGGGTCTCTTGACGCAAACCGAAATCATCGACCGTGCCCGGCGGATCTGCATGAGCGTGGATATCCCGATCATCGTCGATGCCGACACCGGCTATGGCAACCCGCTCAACGTCTATCGCACCGTGCGGGAATTGATTGCCGCGGGCACCGCCGGCTGCTTTCTGGAAGACCAGATGTGGCCCAAGAAATGCGGCCACATGCGGGGCAAGCGGCTCATCGAGCGCGAGGCGTACGTGCAGAAGATCCGCGCCGCCACCGAAGCCCGCGACAACCGCGATTTCTTCATCGTTGCGCGGACCGATGCGCTGGCGGTCGGCGGCATGGATGAGGCCGTGTCCCGCATTCTGGCGGCCCGGGAGGCCGGCGCGGACGCCAGCTTCATCGAAGCTCCCGGGTCGCTCGAACAACTCGGCGAGATCGGCCGCCGGGTGCCGCGGCCGATCGTGGCCAACATGATCGAAGGCGGCAAGACACCGATCCTGCCTCGCGACCGACTGCGGGAAATGGGCTTTCAACTGATCCTCTATCCGCTTGCCGGGCTGTTCGCGGCGGCAAAGGCGATGCGCGCGGTTTACGAACAGGTCTATCGCGACGGCACGGCAAGCCCCGAATCACAGATGAGCTTCGCGGATTTCAACGAGTTGATCGGCGTGCCGGAAAAGTACCTCCTGGCGGAACGGTTCGGGGCGTTGTGACGGCGGAAAATGGGGACAGGCACCGTCGCCGGAAACGTTGTTTTCCAGGGCGAGGCCCGTTTGGCGCGACATAAAAAAATCGTCCACGACGCCGTCTGGTGGGCTGCACAAACATTACGAACGCAGGATGGCGTAACGCAGTTTCGCGACTTCTGGGCGATCTCGCGTGGTCTCTCGAGACCGCGGTCGTTCCGTTTTTATCGTCGCGCAGCATTTCTCGTTTTCCGCGTTCGAACCGATCTCGACTCGTCGATTCATCTACGCTGTCTTTTCGCCATCCTCGCTCAACAGTTAGTGGCAACGCTCGTCGAAATATTTCCTCGGAACTCATTCCGGCTCGCTATTTTCATTTGGATGACGATTTGAGACTTGATGCTCTGTTGCTCGCAGTTGCTTCAGCGCCGATGCTCGATGGTCCCAATAAGTCATTCCTGCGATTTTTTCCACATCCGGAGGGAATCCGAAAAGACTTGCAGCGTAACCTATGCCGAAGGTTGCGAGGCAACCGATTATGTTGACCCACATGAACGAAACGGGTTTTTGCCCCGGGTGGAGATCGAAGAAATAATCAGGCGCAGTCACGGCAAGCACGATTGCCAAGCCGCTGCCGACACCGATCCAAACCCCTTTCGTGGTCGCCCTGCGGGTGAGAATTCCCAAGAGGAAAACGGCCAACAGAATTCCGCTAAAAAGGCCGATGGTCACCTCGGAGATTTGGAGCAAAGAATTCCGGCCTTCGTGAACGCCGTACAGCCAGATGATGATTGCCGCGCTCAGCATTCCCATCATTCCCCAGAAGACGGTGAGCCGTTTCGCTAAGCGGAGTTTTTGCGTTTCTGAAGCATGGGGGCGAAGCAGCCGGGTGTAGAAATCGGTTATGGAACACGTCGCCAGGGAGTTGACCACGGCAATCAGCGCGCCCAGCGAAGCGGCGAGAATGGCCGCCACGAGCAATCCACCCGTGCCGCGAGGCATTTGATTGGCGATGAAAAGCGGCAAAGCATTGTCGCCCTTCATTCCTTGCGCGGCTAATTCGGGATGCTTCCGGTAGAAGCAGAACAAACCCAATCCCATCAAGAACAAGAGAAACATGACGGGGATTCCGACCACGGTTCCCCAAACCAGACTTCGAACGGCCTCCTTTTCGCCGCGGGTGCTGAGATAGCGTTGGATATTGACCTGGTCGGCGCCGGAATAACTGAGTTTCGTGAAGAGTGCCGAAAAGATCGCGGAAAACAAGGTGATGCGAAGAAAAGGATCGAAGGAATAGAATTGGGGATCCCGCAAGATGCCGAACGTACGGTCGTGCTGCTGGGCGAAGGCCCAGATTACGCCCAGACCGCCGGCGTCGGCGATTAGCAGTCCCAGCACCAATAACACGCCGCCGAGGAGGACGATGAATTGGAAGACGTCGGCCCAAATCACGGAACTCATCCCCCCCATGCCGGCCGTCGCCGTGGCGACGACGCCCATCAGAACGATGCCGTACCCGATATTCAGCCCCGTGATGGGAGTCAGCGCGAGAGCCGAGGCATAAAGGACGACGCCCAGATAAAAACAACGGAGGATCAAGAATAAAAAACTGGCGATGACTCTCACCGACACATCGAAGCGGCGTTCGAGATACTCGTAGGCCGAAGTGAGTTCGAGACGGCGATAGAAGCGGACGAAGAGCACGACCGCCGGGGGCACGGCCAAGAGGAACATCACGTAGCGCGGAAAGATCATCATTCCATAGTTATAGGCCTCTCCCGGCACCGAGATGAAGCTTACGGCGCTGAACAGCGAGCAGAACAGGCTGATGGCGGCGGCGAACCAGGGAGTCTTCCGCCCGCCGAGAAAATAATCGTCGGTGTTGCGTTGCCGCGCCATGAAAAAGTAACCGATGCCCAACAGCGCCGAAATATAGAGGACGAGGACCGCGGAATCGAGGAAGGAAAATTTCATAAAGATGATCTTGCGGGAGAGGGGCTTGCATTTTCGATAAGTTCAATAATAGAATGATTCCATTCTAGGTACGAAATCTTCCGAACACAACGCGCTTGCTTGCCACGGATGCCGATCATGTTCCACGCACCCCCAGTTTTCCGGCGTGAACTCCGCATCGAACGCGTCGAAGCCGACTTGGCCGTCGTCGGCGGCGGCCTGGCGGGGACCTGTTGCGCAATTACAGCCGCTCGGGCAGGCATACGGGTCGCATTGATTCAGGACCGACCGGTTCTGGGCGGCAATGCGTCGAGCGAAGTGCGGATGGTTATTCTTGGCGCAACGGCCTCGATGAGCAACAACAACCGCTTTGCTCGCGAGGGGGGCGTGATCGACGAGTTTCTGCTCGAAAACGCCTATCGTAATCCCGAGGGCAATCCGCTCATCAGCGATACGATCTTGTTGGAAATGGCGGCGTCGGAACCAAATATCCGCTTGATGTTGAATACGGCCGTTTTCGGCGCCGAAAAACACGACGACCACGGCATCGCCGCAGCGCGAGGCTTTTGCTCCCAGAATCAAACGCTTTACGAGGTTTGTGCGCCATTGTTTTGCGACGCTTCGGGCGACGGCATACTCGGTTATTTGGCCGGTGCGGCTTATCGCATGGGGGCGGAGTCGAAAGAGGAATTCCACGAGCCTTTGGGGGCCGATGCGGCTTATGGCGAATTGCTTGGGCACACGATTTATTTTTACTCGAAAGACGCGGGAAAAACGGTGCATTTTGTCGCTCCGCGTTTCGCCATGATCGACATTACTAAAATCAAACGCTGGCAGCGCATCAACTCTACCGATCAGGGCTGCCAATATTGGTGGATCGAGTTCGGCGGGCGGTTGGATACGATTCATGACAGCGAAGAAATTAAATGGGAGCTCTGGCGAATCGTTTATGGCATTTGGGATCATATCAAAAACTCCGGCAAGTTTCCCGAGGCGGAGAAACTCACCCTGGAATGGGTCGGCACTGTGCCGGGCAAACGGGAAAGCCGCCGGTTCGAGGGCGATATCCTGCTGACCCAACACGATGTCGTCGGTCGCCACGTTTTTCCCGATGCCGTATCCTACGGCGGCTGGTCGCTCGATTCGCACCCTGCCGACGGAGTTTACTCCGATCGGGATGCCTGCCGACAATGGCATTCCAAGGGGATTTATTCGATTCCTTACCGTGCTGCTTTACAGCCGCAACATTCGCAATTTGTTTCTGGCGGGACGTATTATCAGCGCCACGCACGTGGCCTTCGGCTCCACCCGCGTGATGGCCACCTGTGCGCATAGCGCCCAAGCGGTCGGCATGGCCGCGGCGATTTGCCGGCGACATTGCCTGCAGCCGGCCGAAGCGGCCTCGCCGCCGTGGATCGGGTTGCTACAACGTGATCTGACGCGCAGGGGGCAGTTACATTCCCGGTTACCGGCTCGACGATCCGGATGATTTGGCAACGCAGGCCACGGTAACGGTATCCAGCCGACTACAATTGAGGGAGTTTCCGTCCGATGGGACGGCCTTGCAACTTCTGGAATCCCGGGCGATGCTTCTGCCGATGTCCGCCGGACCGGTTCCCATCATGACATTTCGAGTTCGTGCATCCGCACCGACGCAATTGCAATTCGAGCTTCGCACGGCTGCCGAACCGGGGTGCTTCACGCCGGAAATCGTTCTGGCCTGCAAAACGGTCGATTTGCCGAAGGCCGGAGACCAAGAAGTCCGCGTCGACTTCGCCGCAATGCTCGGCCGTCCCCAATATGTTTTTGCTTGTCTGCGGGCCAATGCAATGGTTTCGGTGTTATCCAGCAATCGGATCGTGACAGGCGTGGCTTCGCTCGCGCATCGCGGACGTGCCGAAGTGACGTCCGGCGCAGTACAATGTCCGCCGCCGGGAATGGGCGTGGATGCGTTCGAATTCTGGCGTCCCTTGCCGGGGCCGGAAGGGCGCAATCTGTCGATGCTCTTCGATCCTGCGTTGGACCGGTTCGGTCCCGAACAACTCACCAATGGAATTACGCGCCCCACTTCGGAACCGAACGCGTGGGTTGCGGATCCTGCCGACGCCGCGCCCTCGGTTTTTTTGCGATGGAAGGCTCCATTGCCGATCGGCCGCATCGAGTTGGTTTTCGATACGGATCGGGACAATCCGCTGTATTCCGTGCTTTTCGGAAACCCGCAAAACATCATGCCGCAATGCGTTCGACATTTTCTTGTTTTCGACGGCCGCCGGAGGTTGCTCCATGAATGCCGAGAGAACCATCAGACGTGCGCGACGATTATGTTGGCGGACGTGCAAACGGACGTGCTGCAAATTGAATTGTCGCCTCCCAGTGAACGCGTCCCCGCCGCGCTCTTCGCAGTGCGGTGCTACGGCAACAGCCGGGCAACCGATTGATCAATGGCGCACCTCCAACACGAGGTCCGTCCATTTCGCCTGCGGAGCGTCTTCCGCCAGGCCGACTTCCACCGCGTTCGCGCCCTCGTGCAAATCGGCGGGTTGAACCACGGCATCTAGCCACCCGGTTCCTTGCGGCTGCAGCGCGAGCGGATGGCCGTTGATCGACGTGCGAATCGCGGAAATATTCGGCGGTTTTACGAATCGCAGACGGAGTTTTAATGTAATCGGCTTGGTCTTCGTGAAATCTTCCCCCAGCCGGATGCGGGCGGCGGCTTTTTTCCCGGCGCAATGACTTTCGGATTCGCCGGATTGAGCGTTTCGTATTTCTGGAAGGGTTGAAAAGGCAAATTTCCGCCGTTTGCGCCGATCACACCGCGTATCGAAGCAAAATAATCCTTGTCAAGCTTCGCGAGCAGTTTCGGATCGCCAAGCTCTCGCCAACCGGGCGAGGATGGATCGAAACTATTGAACAGATAGACGCCGTCGGCCCCGGCCGACAAAACGTTGGCTGCCCGGCCGCGATAAGCCAGAGCGGTCGATCGCATTTTCTTGGCGGTCTCGTCCTTAACCCGCGATTCGTCGAGGGACGGATAAATCTTCACGCCATACTTGTGGGCGAGCGCGACGCTGTAATCCCAGTCATTGAGTTGAAAATAACCTGAGACGATCATAAGGTCGAGCAAATCGTCGGCCAGCCAATGCTCGATATCGAGGCCGATGGCGCGGCAGTATTCGACGGAGTCGGGCACGCGGACGGCGATCAAGATCGGCCGGCCGCGTTTTTGCCCTGCTTCGTCGGCCAGTGCGCGGATCCGCCGTAAAAGCGCGGTCATTTCGGCAAGCTGTTCGTCAGTCGCATGTTCGCCGCGGGTCGTGGCGCGAAAGAAAACCGGATGGCGGAAGAAATCGAGCTCCACGCCGTCCACGTCGTAGTCGCGGCAGATTTCCTCGACGTAGCGGAAGGCGAGATCGCGGATTTCCGCCCGGCCGTAATCCACGGCCGACCAGCCGCCGTATTTCGGGCGCTTCTGCGGTGTGCCCATCAAGTATTCGGGATGCTCGGTTTTCAGTTTGTTGAAGTGGAACCGGGCCGCTTGAAAGGGGGCGGCGCTATGGTCGTGGACGTCGTTCATGCGGAAGGACCAAAAGACTTCCATGCCGTGTTGCTTGCCGAAATCGGTGATGATTTTCAGCGGATCGAGACCCTTCTCGGCCATCGCCTGCAATTGGTTGTCGGGGTGCGGCTCCATGCGCAGGGTGAAAAGCTGCCCGACCTTCGTGAGATGTTTGAACGTGCCGAAACCGTCGGTCGAGCAGTAGAAAATGCTGTCCACTTGGGAGCCGATGAGGCCGGTGGTGCGGCATTTCAGGAAGTCCTCGGCCGAGGGACGCGTCATCCGGGCCACCGCTTCGTTACCGTCGTTATTGAAGATGATCCGCCGGCGGCGGTCCGCCGCTGGTTTGCGCGAAGCCTTCGCGGCGGCGGCCGCAGCCGGTTCGCTTTGCGGCGGGGGGCCTGCCATGGAAACGGTCTCCGCACAACTCATCCCAAAAACAAATAACCATAGCGCCCAGTGCGAGCAAATACGGGAATAATTCGGCAGTTCGGGTCGTGGCATTTGCGATATCCTTTCATTCCGCGATCAAGGTAGTGTGATTGCCCACTATTTGGTTTTTGTCCCGATAATATCCCTGTCCGAAGGTCTTGAAGCGCGCCATTTCGCGGTCGACGGTGGCTGAACATGCAGCAATAAATCCTGCAAGACGCAGCGGCGATAATTTTCACCGGGAGCGCGCTTAATTTCGAACTCATTCGCACCCCGGCGCATCCATTCCGCAAGAGTCGGATATTCGATCCAGCGGCCGTTTTGCTTTTGCGGACCGAGCGAATGCCCGTTGAGCTTGACTTCGATTTCAGCTCCCGCGGTCGGCACATCTTGAAGATGCAAGCGGGTCGTCACCTCCATCACGGGACCATGTTCGGGATCGTGATTCGGAGGCATTCCCACGCGCAATTCCACACGGACCGTCGATCCCGGCTCGAGCTTCACGGGGCGTTCCGGCAAGGGGGCCGGCAGGTGAAGAAATCGGGATCCCTTTGCCAACCACGCATTGACGCTGGATATCGCGGGCGTGGCGCCGGTGGTGTACAAATGCTCTAAAGAAAGCAGCGTTTGGGGGTCGCCCAGTTCATTCCAGAGTTCGCTATGGGGATCGTTGAAATTGAACATATAGATGCCGTCGGCGCCGGCCGCCCAAGCTTCCAAAGCCCGACCGCGATAGCAGGCGGGGGTTGCCCGCAAAGCTTTCGCTTCTTCGATCTTTGAAACGCGATTCGCTGAGCGAAGGATAAACCGGAATCCCGTATTTGTGGCCCAACGCCACGCTCGTTTCCCAAGGATTCAGGCGGAACAGGCAGCTCACCGCCAGCAGATCGACCAAATCTTCCTTCATCCAGCGTTCAATGTCCAAGCCGATGGCGCGGGAGCATTCCACCGAGTCGGGCACGCGCACGGCGATCAGCAGCGGACGGCCGCGGCGAACTGAACGTTCATCCGCCATCCGCCGCACGCGGCGCAACAAATCGGTCATGATGTCGCAATGCTCCTGAGTCACCGGTTTGCCGAACATTTGCGGCTGGAAATAAATCGGAGAGCGGAAGAAATCCATTTCCAATCCTTCCACATCGTAACGGGAGGCGACATCTTCCAGGATGCGAAGGGCCTTTTCGCGGACTTCCGCTTTCTCGTAGTTCAATGCCGACCATCGATTTCCACCGGCTGGAAATCTATCGCCTTTCTTGCCCATCAAACAGTCGGCATGGTCTTTCTTCCATTGCGATAGATATCTCGTTGAGGTCGAGTCATGGCAGTCGTTCATCCGCATCGACCAGAAAACCTCCACGCCGTTCTGATGGCCAAAACGGACCATCGTTTCCAAGGAGTCGGGGCCGTTCTTTCCCAAATCCCAGGCCCAATCGACAACGTTCTGCTCGCGGGATTTGCGGGGTTCCGACTCCGCGCTATGATGCGTATAGAGGTTGAAACACCCCGTGCAATAGAAAATCGCGTCCACTTGGCTGCCGGCCAAGGCCGCGGTGCGTTTTCCGAGAAAGTTCTCGCGCGTCTGCGGCTCATCGAGCGGCGTGCGGGCATCGTTGCCATCGTTATTGAAGATGATCCGCCGGCGGCGTTCGGCGGCCGGCTTGCGCCAGGCCTTCATCGAGGGAGCCGAAAGCACACCGTCGGGGCCAGGAGCAGGAGGCTCGGCGCAGCGCAAGCCATGCCCGCGAACAGGACGCAGATCAGAATGAAAAACGAAATGCGCATGGCATTAGTTCTCTGAAGATTGACGAATGGATTACGTTAGGGACACCGGCTTCTCACAGGGCGTGCGCGGCGCCTGCGCCCCCATTGGTGCCGCTGATTCGCATCCGTACGGCGATCGAGGCATTTTTCACCCAATTCAGGCTTGGCACGCCGGCATTTACAGCTGATATCTATTGCCGGTTGCGCCGCCCCAGGAATACCAGGAGGATTATACCACCAACTACGAGCAAGGTCGTCGTTGCCGGTTCCGGAATGGAACTGATTTTCACTTCGGCGAGATAAATACGGGATTTATCATCGACATGAGTGGAGTAATAGGAAATCCACAGCGTGTTGCCGTCCAGCACCATGCCCGGATAGCCGGTATCGCCGCCGGAAGGCAGTGTTAGCGCCTCGGTGAGCGTACCGTTAACGGGATCGACCAGACACAACGAGGTGCGCAAGCCACCCTCTGTCAAGCGAACTCCGGCTATCAGGCGGCCGTCGGGCAACGCGATCATGTTTGGTCCGCCAATCCGAACGCCGAGATTTTGCCATGTCCAGTCAGCGTAATTTCCGGCGGCCGTCGCCGTGCCCAAGAGGGCCGAATAATCGCCCGCATCGCGCCGGAGTAGCGCATAAGCGATTCCGTTGCCGCCAAATACGAGGGAGGTTTCGCCGGGATTATTGATGGGCGGAACCAAGGCTGGAATGTACGGGCTCCAATTCGATCCGTTCGTCGAGGTGTACAACGTCGGCGATTGCGCGTGGTTGGTATCGTATCCCGCACTGTAGCAAAGGCCGTCGTGCCAAGTGGTTCTCCAGAGCCACTTGTTGGGATCGCCGATGTCTTGGCCGGCGCCCAGTGCGCACCATCGTTTGAGAACCAGACCATCGACTGGTAATTGCGGGGGGTAATATCGCGTTCCGCACTGGTGAGCATCAGTTGCCCGGCCGGTGTTATCGAGAACTTCGGATCGCGCAAATCGAGATTGTTTGTCGAGTTGATTTGTGCTACCGGAGTCCATGTTTGGCAGTCGGGCGAAGCCAAGATTCGTATGCTGCCGTCTTCCGAACCGTGGCTGGCTCCCTCGCGAAACGCGCAATAGAACTGGTCTTGATACCTGATTAAGTCGGTGAATGCATTGCTGGGAGATTGTTCCCAAATCATCCGATTCTCGACCATCGTCAGCCCCAGGCCAGTCGGATCAGCGGCCTGCGCAATGCCCTGAGGGGCCACGATGACCAAAACCGCAAGACTGCAAGTGAAGATGGTCGTCCTCGCGAGTCTGAGGCAGAATAATAGCATGGATTGTCCTTACAAGTTCGATGTGGTGGTTTCAGCGCGGCTTACGTCGCTGGCGGATCGCACCGACCAGCTATCGACCACCGCAGCCTTGCCCATGCGGCGGCCGATTTGGCAGGCGCAAATCCGCCAGCGGACCGATGCGGCAAGCAACAACTTATGATCGCCCTCGTCCGCGAACCGCGTATCCGATCAAGCCCATCGCCGCGAAACTGGCGAGGATCCACGACGAAGGTTCCGGGACCGGCGTGAAATCGATCGTCAACAACGGCGCTTGCGACTGAATCGTGTTCCGATTGGGGCTAATGGCGTTGATCACCGGATCGTCCCCTGCCATCTGAAAGATCACCCGGTTTCCGGTCGCCAGGGCTTCGGCATCGGGCGAATGCATGAGCAGGTTCAACACGCCGTTGCCGTCGAGGGCGTTCTGTGCCGCGGCCACGAGGTCTGAGGTGCTGTTGAACACGTACGTAACGGATGACGCAGGCGCTGGCGCAGCGGCGTGCGCGTCCGCCCAATGCTTGGGATTCACCGTGATGCTCGACAGCACCATGCTGTCGAAGTCGCCGCCGGGAGTTGCCCAGTCAGTAAGCCCATCGGCGAGATCTCGGCGATACCAAGAAACGGTGTTTTCGGCGAAATTATCGTTGCCGAGCCGTTGGAGGTTGATCGCGAAACTTTGATCGAGGGAATTTGCGTCGTTATGGCGGGGAGATACCGTTAAGGTGACGCTGTTGATGGTGGAACCCGCCGGAATTGCGGAAAGATTGAATCCCACGATGCTGCGGATGAAGTCATTGGCAGTCGCAGTACGTCCGATTTGCAGTGCGCCGCCCTCCTTGTTGTCCCCGGGGTAGGCAGAATTGGAGCGAATGTACAAGGCAGTGCCCTGGTAGGCGGCCTCGGGGCTTATGTCCTCCTGAAACAGAATTATTTCGGCTGAGGCGGCGGCACACCAGCCCAACAGCAAGACTGCAGTGATCGCAAAGATCCGATGAATGTTCATGATTGTCTCTCCTGTAAACGAAAATTGACAAAAGCACGAAGTTAAATTGGACGAAATCCCTCTTGGAGCAACGGTGCAATCCGTTTTCATGGCAATTTCGGCGGCTTGAACCCCGCGAATCGCGTCCGTTCACCGCCGGCAGTTTGCACATCGAATCGCGAATGCCGCACGGCCTGCGTACTCAACTGAATACGCAGGAATCGATGGCAAGCCTCGATAGGCATTACGATCGGCGCGACTGAGAAAGTGCCGCCATTTACCGATCAGCGCGATCGTTAACAAGTCTTCGCTAAGACCACGCCATGGGCACAATCGAAAAAACGCTGCCTGCAATGGGTTGGAGGTGAGAGTCGAATGTTGAAAACGAGGCTGATGAACCCGGGTATATAATTCAGTTCTCCGAATTCCGAGCATTTCTAGGAGTTATGATTCGGCAAAATTGCGGGCGGATTGGCGGCCGATGACCTGGAGGTGGGCGACGGCGACGCGCTCGGCGTTTTTCGCGTCCGCGTTGCGGATCAAATCGACGATCGTGCGATGATCTTCCCAAACGCGCACGATATGCGCCGAGATTTCTTCGGGTGTTTTCATTTTCAATCTCGAGGAGGGAAGAATGTAAAATACATAGTGGCACTCGGTGAGCAGATGCTGCATGGTGCGGATCAAGCGTTCGTTGTGGCTGGCGGTGGCGAGGGCATCGTGAAATTGATGGTCGAGCCGGCCATGCAATGACCAATTGAAATCGCTGATGTTCTCCCGGGCTTGCCGGCAGATTTCTTCGAGCCGCTTCAGGTCTTCGATGTTGGCGTGACGGGCGGCAAACTGCGCCGCGCCCCCCTCGAGAATCTGGCGGTATTCGATGAGTTGCCGGATTTCGTCGGGGGTGTAGAAACGGGTGCAGGCGCCCGCCCACTTGTCCCCGCCCACCAACAAGCCTTGGGCGAGCATTTCGCGGATCGATTCGCGGACGGGAATGCGGCTAACGCCCAATTCCTCGGCCAATTCCCGTTCGATCAGACGCTCGCCCGGCGAGCGATCGCCGGAGAAAACCAGTTTCAGCAAACGGTTGTACACACTCGAATCTTCCGATATTTTGGAGAACGGCATGGTTGGTTCAAAGCTCCATAATGCGGATGTAGTCCAAGACGACATCCTCGAACTCGGCCGAGGGCACGAAACCGGGCATCAAACCAGCGGTGTGCTTCAGCCAGCCGCGGTGCTGGAGGATGCGTTTCAAAGCATAGGTGAAATACGAGAACGAGGGAGCGGATAGCGCGTGGCGAAAAATTTGGCTTAAGGCCGTGAGATGCCGCTGATATATTTCAGCTTCGGTGAGGTTGCCGGCGTGCTGGGCGCGATACAAATTCACATGCCATTCCGGGACGATGTTGGCTAATGCGCTGACGCAGCCCGCCGCGCCGATTTTCACGCTATCGAGAAAGAGGTTCTCGCAGCCTTGAAGAATGGCTAAATCCGTGCCGGCCGTGGCGTCGATCAAGCGGCCCAAGCGGGTCAAATCGTTGCTGGTGTCTTTCAAGGCCACGATATTGGGATGGCGGGCGAGTTCCGCAATGGTTTCCAGTTCATACGGTGTAGCCATCCGCATGTGGTGGTAAATTGCAAGCGGGATCGGGCTGGCGTCGGCCGACGCGAGGGTATAAGCCGCCAACTCGACCTGGCTAAATTTGAAAACCATCGGGGCCATGACAACGGCCACATCGGCGCCATCCTCGGCGGCGTTTTTCGCATACCGGATCGTCTGCTTGAGTCCCAAACCCGACACGCCGACGTAAAGCGTCGCGTCGGCGCCCAAGCCTTGCCTGGCGGCAACCGTCAGCGAGCGGCGGTCGTCTTCGTCCAAAAACGGCATCTCGCCGGTCGATCCCACAACAAATATGCCGTGACAACCGCGATCGGCCAGGATCCGGCAGAGACGTTGCATGGCCGGGGGATCAACTTCGCCGGATGAAAAACACGGTGTAATGATCGCGACCACAACTCCCCCGAATCGTTGGCGCGGTTCACAGGGCCGGCCAATTATCGCGGGCTCTTGGGAATTCCGGACTATTTTCGCGTTGTTGGTTGTTAGCATTATTTGGTATACCGTTATTTTATAACAAGGAACAACAACCACCCGATGGAGTTATTATTGCAGGAAGATCAGTGATTTCACTATTATAATCATCGAGCGGAAAGGCGTAACAGTCGAAAAAAAATTCTTTCGAAGATGATTGACAGCTATTGTATACCTTGGTATTATAACGAAAAGATTTGCGATTGCAACGATATCTACAAGAAAAATCGGCATTATTTCATAAATCTTTTTTCCCCGCGTAAAAGCTGATCGAAGAAGATAGCTTGTTTCATGACATTGTATACATATTGGCCTCTTTGTTTGTGCTTTGACCTGCAGATTGCCGGAAGTGGCATGACATTTCGGCAAATGAATCGATAGCTGCTCGCCGCCGCCCCTTACGGTTGCGGCAGTCGAGTTGGAGTGCGAATGATTGCTCTGCGCTGTGGAGTGCAATAGCAAGCCACGATGGGAGCAATTGATGCCGATGTGAGTGCGTCCGATTTTTTTCGAAAACCCAGCTTGCTTGGACAATCAGCCGGCTATTTGCGCGATGTTTCCCGGCGTCGCCTGCAAATGGACGAGATGTGATTGCGCTGTTGCCCTGCAACCTCGGTCGATAACCCTAACTAATCGTCTTGGAGGTGTCTTATGAATTTCTTGTTCTGCTTGCGAAAAACAATGTTCCTGTGCTCGATTGTCGGCCTGCTGACATTCGGGCTGATCGTCGGCGCCTCTCAAGCGGCCGCCTGGACGTGGGACGGCGGCGGCGGCGATGGCAATCCCGCGCTGGACTATGCGACCAACTGGAGCACGGATGCGGCTCCTCCGTTCACTAACGCCGCCGATACGTACACTTTTCGGGAACCAGCCCCACGGCGCCGATCCTGGTGCAAGCCGGAGTAGTGTACATGCGGACCATAACGTTCAGCGACGGCGCCGGTCCTTTCACTTTTGACCCGGCCGGCGCGGTCACCGATGCCGATAAGATCGTGGTGGGCGGCGGCAGCCAAAGCACGGGAGTGAGAAACGACAGCGCCAGTACGCAAACCTTCAACGTCCAACTCTCTTCCTCCCGCGGGTTTATTACTGCCGCCGCCGGCGACCTCGTGTTCAACGGCCTGCTGAACGTCGGAAACGGGGGGGCCGGGACTTCTGGCTACTATACCGAAACCTTCGGTCCGCATGACATTTATATCCAAGGCGCGGGCGGCGGCTTGGTCGGCATGGGAAATAACTTATCCACGAGCTACAACGTCCTCGGGAGCTTCGTCGTGGGGGCCACCAGCGGGGACCTTCAAGGCACCGTGTACATCGACACCGACAGCCCCATTAGTGCCCTGAATTCCGGCGGGGGCCGCTGGAACGGGAACGCCTTTGTTTACAACAGCAACCTGCGGATCAGCACTGCTTATGCCTTGGGAGAGGGTGGGGACGCCAGTGGCTACACCGCGATCCGCAGCGGCGCGAGCTTGGGCGCCGTGGAATTGGTCAACAACATCACCACCAACGAAAAATTCCGCCTCGACGGGCGGAGCACCACAGCGCCCCATATCGTGAACATCAGCGGCAATAACACGCTCACGGGACCGCTTGTTAGCAGCGTCAACGGCGCCAATTACGGCCTGCAGTCGGATGACGGACTGTTAACCGTGCAGGGAGACTGGACCTTTACTAGCGCGGCGGCCAGTACCCGCACGCTGAACCTCAGCGGAATGGGCAACGGCCGGATCGAAGGAATGATTGATTATGTCGCGTACCCGGATTTTGTGGTTCCATTGAACAAGTACGATGGCGGCACCTGGACCCTGACGAACGCCTACAACTCGTATAACGGCGCGACGACGATCACCGGCGGCACGCTGGCCTTGAGCGGGTCGGGAGCGATCGCTTCCACGCCCTCAATCGAAGTGCAGAGCGGGGCGTTCTTCGACGTCTCCGGCCTTTCGAGCACCTTCACCCTCGGCTACGCACAAACCCTGATGGGTTCGGGCACGGTGACGGGCAATGTGCAAGACGGTTTCGGCGCCAAGATTGCCGCCGGGACGCTCGGCGCACCAGGAACGCTCGCCTTTAACGGCAATCTGGCCCTCACCGGCAGCGGCGAACTGCTCTTCGATTTGGCCAGCGTGAATACGATCGACTCGGCGATCAACGACCGACTCGCGATTGCCGGCAATTTGAGTCTCGCAGGGATCACCGTCGTGACGGTCAATCTGCTAGACGGCAGCCTCGCGGAGGCGAGCTATCGACTGATGGACTACACCGGCACGCTGACGGGCGATCAAACCAACTTCTTCCTTAGCCCCATCGGCACCGGGACCACGCGGCAGGGTTTTTCCATTAAAACCGGCAACGACGTCGGCGGCACGGCAAACCAGGTCAACCTGATCGTCAGCGGCGCACCACTAAGCCTGACCTGGAAAGGCGGTGTGAGCGCGAACGCTTGGGACTTGGTGGGAACGTCGAATTGGAACAACAACACTCAGAAATTTTATGACAACGATTCGGTGACCTTCGATGACGGCGGCTCGAATTCGCCCGACGTGAATATCACGGGCGACTTGAATCCCGGTTCCATTACGGTCGCTAATTCCGCGGGACACGATTACGTCTTTTCCGGCTTCGGCGCCCTCCTTGGCAGCACGGGATTGACGAAGAGCGGCTCGGGCAAGCTGACCATCGCCAATAGTGGGACCAACGCCTTCAGCGGAGCGATTGCCGTCAATGGCGGCACGCTGCAAGTCGGTTCGGGAGGGATGGCCGGCAACCTCGGCCCCGGGACGGTAACCTTGGACCCGAGCGGCACGCTGGCGTTCGATCGCTCCGACGATATCACCGTGGCGAATGATCTCGAGGGCAGCGGCACGTTGGAGAAAAAAGGCGCGGGCATCATGGCGTTGATGGGGACGACGACGTCGTTCTCCGGTCCGGTAACCGTGACGGCGGGGACGTTGAAGGTGAACGATTCCCTCGGAACCGCCGCCACGCTGCCCGACGTTGCCAACAATGCCCTTCTGCAACTCGGCGGATCGGCGGGTGTAACGTTTGCCCGCCGGATCACCGGCTCGGGCAACCTCGAAAAAGTGGACGCGAATACCGTCGTCCTGTTGGCCGACAACAACTACCTCGGCTCCACCACGATTACCGATGGCACCTTGTCGGTCGGCAACGGCGGCACGGCTGGCGGCGCTGGGCGGGACCGGCGACATTACGCTGGGTCCGGCGACGCTGGCATCGACCGGGACCTTGCGGCTCAACCGCCAGGGGACCATCGATCTTTCGCGCAGCATCGTCGGCACGGGTGCGACCGCAAATGCCGTCCAATACGGCACAAGCGGAAATCGCAACCTCGCCGACACCGTGTACAACGTCTCCGGGTCCAACACGTACAGCGGCGACACCTCCGTTTACGAAGGCAGGGTGGTGCTTTCGACCGACACGGGTCTGGGCGATACCTTCGGCAAAACCGTGATCTACGGCAATAACTACAGCTTCGCCACCGTCGCGCTGACTGCCGGCGTCACGGTTGCCGAGAACATCGAACTCGTCCCTCGAAGCTCGAACCAGATCAGTGCGGCAGGTTACGTGCCGCATATTGAGAATGTCAGCGGCAGCAACACGCTTTCGGGAAGTATCGATACGGGTTCATGGGGAGGCGGCAGCGTTTACACGATCCGCTCCGCGGGGACGGACTACGGCGATCTGCTGACCATTTCCGGGACTATCAATGCTTCCCAAACCGGCTCTCGCAGCCTCTGGTTGCGCGGGCCCGGCGAGGGAATGGTGACGGGCGCCGTCACCGGCAGTTGGACGAG
Organism: Pirellulales bacterium; assembly: GCA_963713065.1. GTDB lineage: Bacteria > Planctomycetota > Planctomycetia > Pirellulales > Thermoguttaceae > JADLEL01. Next base: position 298,999 of record CAVQKP010000009.1, read on the forward strand.
CGTCTCGTTCGCGGACGGAGGCGTTTGGACCTTCTCCGGCTACAACACCTACACCGGCGTGACCGAAATCAACGCCGGCAGCACCCTGGCGCTGACGGGCTACGGCTCGATCGGCAGCAGCGCGGCAATCGTGCTGAACGATTCCACGGCGACCCTCGATCTGACCACGTCGTTCACGCCGACGCTTTCCTTGGGATATACTCAGAACCTGATCGGTAGCGGGAACGTGATCGGTAACGTTGCCACGACGGATCCCTCCAATCTCATTGCACCCAGCACGGCGCTGGTTGAATTCGCCGCTTCCACCTTTGCTTTCAATCAGTCCGGCGGCACGATGCCTATCGCGGGCAACTTTACACTGGGCTCCGGCGGCGAAACGCTGCAATTCAAGCTTAAAAGCAGCGCCACCGATCCGAAAAACGACAAGATTTCGGTAGGCGGAGCCGTGGAGCTCAACGGTTACTCTCTCACCAAAGTGTCGATCATCCCCGACACCACGCTGACGGCCGGCGATACCTACACAGTGTTGACCAGTGCGAATGATTGGACCGATCTCGGCGGGGGCGGCGGTTTTGTGTGGGACAGCGCCGGCAATAACACCCGCTACACATTCTCCGTCGATACGACGACGTCACCCAAATCATTGCTGGTCAAGGTCGAATCCGACCATCACGCCACGCTGACGTGGTCGGGCGCCACAGATTCCACTTGGAATGTCAAGGGCGCGGCGAATTGGACGGGCGGGCCGGTGGACAACCAATTCTACCAGGCCGACGCTGTGATTTTCACTGACGCGGCCCCCGACGATAAACTGACCGTGACGCTCGGCGATACGGCCAATCCCGCCCTCTATCCCGCCTCCGTTACCGTGAATTCCACGAAAAATTTCACTTTCAGCGGCTCCGGCTGGATTTCCGGCGGCACGGGGATCGACAAGAGCGGCACGGGGACGCTGACCCTCGGCGGCGGCAACGATTTCACCGGCATGGTGAACATCACCGAAGGCACGTTGAAAATCGGCAGTACGAAGGCCCTGGGCAGCATCGAGGGCGGCACTGTCGTCAACGGCGGCACCCTGGACCTCAACGGCTACTACAATCTCCGCCGCGAACCGATCAGCCTGCAAGGCGCGGGTGTGGATGGAAACGGCGCGCTGGTCAATACCGCCCCCCATTACACCACGGGAATTGATGATCCGCATCAATATTACGTCACCCTCGCCGGCGACGCGGCGATTGGCGGTACTTATGATTGGTCGATCCGAGGCGTTACTCTCGCCGATAGCGGCTGGGCTCCCGGCTATCTGCACGGCAACGGCCATACCCTGACCAAGGTCGGCACGAATGAGATCGAACTGGCCGACTTGGGCACTACAAACTTGGGCGAAATCGACATCGACGACGGGACGCTGACTATCTCGGGCGACACGGAGCTGGGCGGCTCGACGCTGATTGTCAACTCAGCCCAGTTGAAAATCACCAGCGGCGACCACACGGTCGGAACGATCTCGGGAACCGGCACCACGACCGTACTCGACTCGGCGAGCCTCTCGGCCACCTCGATCACGCAAGGAAGCCTGATCATCGGTGGCACCGGAGCGGCTGCCAGTGCCGCGGCGGTTCCCGAGCCCGGAACTTGGATGTTGTTGACCATCGGCTTGCTCGGCATTGCCGGTTGGCAAAAGCACCGTATCCGCAGATAGATCTCTCGGAACAGGGGAGAGTTTCTATTTCTCGCCGCGACGGACGGGTGTATTTTTCGCCCGTCCGTCCGGCGGGATTTTGAAAGAACTGTTTCATACGTTTCCATTTCAGTCTTTGAGAAGAAACTATGAGAAGGAACCAATACTCGGACGGAAAACGCTCGGAAAGCGGCTTCACGCTCGTGGAATTGCTGGTGGTGATCGCGATCATCGGCATCTTGGTGGGGTTGCTGCTGCCGGCGGTGCAGGCGGCGCGAGAGGCCGGCAGGCGGGCACAATGCTGCAATAATATGAAGCAGTGTGGGCTGGCCCTGTTGAACTATGAAAACGCCCGCAAGAGCCTCCCGCCGGGAATGATGGTGTCGCCCACGCTATTCCTCGGGCACACTGCCCAAATTTGGATGTTGCCGTATCTCGAGCGCAACGATCTTTTCAAAGAGTATCTTCCCAAGGAACGCGCGCTGGCGAGCACGAGCGATATCAATCGCTTTGTGATCCGCCAATCCGTGGGGCCCTTCAACTGCCCGGACGATTCCAACACCGGCAGGAATGTGGACAATGTCAACTACGCGCACTCCAGCTTCGTCATCTCGATGGGATCGTCCTTGCTGAAGGAGGAGACTCTCAGCGGGTGGTCCTATTCCTATTATCTCGGTAACGGGGCGTTCCAGTGGAATATCCCGCGAAAGTTGAAAGAATTCCGCGACGGCACGACGAAAACGACGTTCGGCAGCGAGGTCATCTCGGGCGCGCCCAGCATCGGCGGCGCACAGCCATGGGATACGCGCGGCATGTGGGGAATCCAGTATAGCGGGGCATCCTCGTATTTGCACCTTTATACGCCGAACACGAGCGTGGGCGATGCCCCGTCGGCGGTCCACTACGAGCGGTGCATACCCGGCCCTAGAACGCCCTGCAATCCTGCCGTCGTCAGCGAAGCCGGGTACGATGGATCGTACGCGGCGGCGCGCAGTTATCACAACAATGGCGTGAATGTCGTCTTTGCCGACGCTCACGTTGAGTTCATACCCAGCACGATCGATCTGAATGTCTGGCAAGATATGGGACAAATCAATGACGGTCATGCATTGGGAGCCTATTAGCGCACCCCCCGATTGAATTCGATGCGCATCGGAACATCCGCCCATGAATCGAATCCTATTCTCGACTCGTTGTTTGCTCCTTCCGGCCGGCATCCTGATGATGTGCGGTTGCGGAGATACGCGTCGCCAGCGCTTCGAAGGCACGGTCACGTTCGATGGTCGGCCGATCGAAAAGGGCTATATTCGGCTTATTCCCCAACAGGGAACTCCGGGCCCCACCGCCGGCGCCAATATCGAGAACGGACGATTTGCGATCGCCGCGGAAGACGGGCCGTTTGCGGGGACTTTTCGTGTCGAAATAACGGCCATCCGCGCGGGAAAGCGAAAAGCATTCGATCCGGAAACGAACCAAATGACTGCCGTCCCACAGCAGTACATTCCCGCAAAATATAATTTACAGAGCGAACTGACCGCCACAATCGTGGATGGACAGTCGCGCCCCTGCAAGTTAGCGCTGGGCTCGAAGTAAGTGCAGGAAGTATGATGTTTTCCTCGTAAGGAATGGTGAATCATGAGATATTGCCCGGATCAATTGTTCCTATTTGGCTGTCGGTCAGCCGTTTTGGCGGCAGTTCTTCTGATATCGCTTCGCACGGTCAAGTCCGAAGACTTCGACTGGCGAAACGTCAACGGCCAAAACTGGGTCACTTCCGTGAAAAATCAATTCGGCGGGACCTGCTGGGACTTTGCGGCGTGTGGCGCTTTGGAGGCGAAGTACATGCTGACGAGAAACGACAACACCTATAAGCCCAATGTCTCCGAACAGCAAGTCTGCTGGGAGACAAACCCCGATATGGGCGATTCCGCCAACGGCGGTTATGTCTGGAAGGCGTTGGATTACTTCACCAGCCACGGCGTGGTCCTGGATTCGGAATGCCCCTATCAATCGAGCAGTCCCGATACGGGCGTCGCCCCGTACTGGCCCTTGGCGCCCGGTTGGGAAAACCGTGTTTTTAAGAGCACGTCGAACGCCGGCCGGATTTCCGAGGGAAGCAATATCGCGCATGTAAAAGACTGCTTGAAAAAGTACGGACCGCTGACCATTTACTTGACGCGCGGATGACGATTTTTACATCCCCGATCCGGGTTCCGCGCGAGGCGGTCATGAGGTGGTTATCGTGGGATTCCACGACGATGCCGCCGTCCCCGGCGGAGGATATTGGATTATCAAAAACAGTTGGGGCTCCGGGTGGAATCCCAACGGGACGGGCACGATTCAAGACGGGTACGGCGCCATTGCCTATGGCACGCAGCCGACTTACGAAGACATGTACTATGACTGGTGGGACATTTTCCACGATAATCCGCACTACAACCGCGACGTCAATGGCATTGACGGCGCCGTGTACTACACCGGCTCGATGGCCACCGTCGCCTGGAAAGGCGGCTCGGGCACTTGGTCGAGCGGCGGGAATAATTGGTCGGGGGTGGATCAATATGGAACTGCCCTGCCGACTTATGCTTGGGAAAACAAGGAAACCAGCGCGACCTTCGATGCCTCCAGCGGGACGAGCATCGCTTTGAGCGGGACCGTCATCGCCCATGGACTCACCATCGCCTCCGGGGCGACGGGTTACGTTTTCAATGGGGTAAGCGGCGGCGCGTTGACGGTCACCGCCGGGGGGATCACCGCCCATGAAACCGCGGCGATCAACGCGCCCGTAACCATCGGCGACCCGCAGACGTGGACCGTCGATAGCGGCAAATGGCTGACCATCGGCGGCGACGTGCATACGATCATCAGCAATCTCACCATTGCCGGACCGGGGAATGTGGCGATCTCCGGCTCGCTCGACGGCGGCGGCGTGCTTAACGCGATGGGCGCCGCGCCGGGCAAGATCACGGTGACCAACGCGGCCTACATCTGGCTCGACGGCGCTGCCGATTACTCCGTCGATATTGAAGCGGCAGCGTCCAGCCACGGCGTGGCGTTCGCACAACCGGCCGGCATTGTCGGCCATTGTTACGGCGTGATCGGCGGCAGCGGCTGGATCGATAAGTTCAACCCCGGCGCCATCGTTCTCAACGCCGATAACCAGTACACGAACTGGACGTCCATCTATGACGGCGCGGTACAGGCCGACAGCGGCCATGGTCTGCCATCGGCAAGCTTCCTCAATCTCAACGGCGGCGTACTGCAAAGCAACGGCACGGTGACGTTCACCCGCAGCCTCGCCGCCTCGGGTTCCAACAAGTTCATGTGGCAGGAGAATGGAGGCGGCTTCGCCGCGGGCACGGCCCGATGACGGTGCGGATCAATAACGGGGCGTCCACACTGACTTGGGGCACCACCAAAGGCTCGCAGATCGTTGGAACCCTGAAGTTCGGCTCCCTCTCGGCCGCCAATACCGTGACCCTCGAAAACGGCATCAATTTGAACGGCGCCCGCGCACTATCTATGTTGAAGACAATTCCAATTCGTCGGGAGATCTTGCCCTCATCTCGGGCGTGATCAGCGATTATGTCGGCGGAGAATGGAATGGCGCACTAACGAAAACCGGACCGGGCACGCTGATCCTCGCCGGCGGCGCGGCGGACCAATACAACGACTACGGCGATGGTTTGGGCGTTCACGGATATACCGCGATCGGCGGCGGCGCGCTGCAGGCCGACCGCGACAAGGGACTTTCCGGTTGGAGCGGTCTGATCCTCGACGGCGGCGTGTTGCAAAGCGACAGCGCCGTCACCTACGCGGAGCCCCTCTTTGGAAACGGCGGTTCGACGTCTCGCCGCGTTACCTGGCTGAGCGGCGGATTCTCCGCCGGGGGCGGAAAAATGACCGTCAACATCGGCGGCGCCGCCACCCCCCAAACCATCCTCTTCGGCGATCCCGACGGCAAACACGGAATCGCCGGAATCCTCAAATTAAGCTCCAATACCGCGCACTTCGAAACGGAGCTTAGAAACAGCCTCAATCTTAACGGCGGCAGCCGCATGATCCAGGTGGACGACAATCCCTCCGACTCCGCCGACTTCGCCACTATCTCGGGGGCTATTGCCGGCACGGGCTCGGTGACGAAAACCGGATCGGGCACCCTTTATCTTCGCGGCGCCGGCAACACCTATACCGGCGCGACAACGGTCACGGGCGGAACTGTTTGGTTGGATAAATCCTCCGGCGCGGCAATCCCGGAAAATCTGAACGTCAATGGCGACGGGACCGGCAATATCTACGTCCGCTTGAACCGCGACGAACAGATCGCCGACTCGGCCGTCGTTTCTCTCAGCAACTCGCCGTCCGGCTACAGCCGCCTGTACCTCGAAGGGCATACCGAGACGGTGGGCGGCATTTCCTGCACGAATAATCGCGGCATCATCCAAAGCGGTAACTTGATCATCAGTAATTCCGGCGCCTACTCCTTTGCCGGATACCTCCGCAACTCCGGTGGAGTGAACCTGACGCTCGAAAAACAGGGCGCAGGCACGCAGACGCTCTCCGGCGCCTACATTACTTACACGGGCGGAACCGCGATCAACGGCGGGAAACTCATTTTGCGGGATACCGCCGACTCCTCTTTCTGCGCCGCCGGCATCACCAATAACGCCACTCTGGAGTTCGACGCCGCGGCTACGAACGTCAATTATACCGGCATCATCAGCGGTTCCGGCGCACTCAACAAAACCGGGGCTTTCACCCTCTCGCTTTCCGGCAACAATTCCTATAGCGGCAATACCACGATCAGTGCCGGCACCTTGGCGGCTCGATTCGAGCGTCGGATACGCCGTTCCCGGCAACCTCGTCTTTGCTGGAGCCTCGACCGTGTCGCTCAATCGCGACAACCAGATCAATCCCGCCAAGACCATCTCGTTCTCGACATCCAGCAGTTCCCAGTGCCTCAATCTGCAGGGCCATTCGTTGACCGTGGCAGGGCTCGATTCGAACGCCTCGGGCGACAATAACGCCGTCGTTCGAAATCAGGATACGGTCGATTCGTTGGCGACGCTAACAGTCGATAATTTCAGCAACTATACCTACCGAGGAACCATTCAAGACAACAGCGGAGCAAGCGGCAGGCTCGCACTGGTCAAAAAAGGGGCCGGCGCTTTGACGATCGCGGGCGTTTCTTCCGGCGACTACACCGGCGGCCTGACCATCGAAAATGGGACCCTCGAATATAGCTCCGGCGACCTGCCGGCCTGCAATTACCATATCAGCGGCGGCACGCTGAATACCGGCGCTCTCTCGCAGTCGATTGGAACCTTCCAAATCACCGGCGGCGCCGTCAACGGCACAGGCACGATTACCGGCAACGCAACCTACGACGTGCAGACCGGCGTGCTAAACGTCGTCCTCGGAGGCAGCGTGGGACTTAATAAGACCGGCTCAGACATGGCCACGCTCCTGAAAAACAATACTTTTCGGGCACTACCAATATCACCGCCGGGACCCTGCAACTGGGCAACGGCGGAGCGGGCGGCGGTGTGGCCGGCAACATCACCAATAATGCCGCGCTGATCTACAACCGCGCCGACAATTTCACTTATTCGGGCGTCATCAGCGGCTCGGGAACTCTGGAAAAGAAAGGCACCGGCACGATGACGCTTACAAGCAATCATCCCCTCAGCGGCACAACCACCATTAGGGCCGGGACACTGCAACTGGGCAACGGCGGAGCGGGCGGCGGTGTGGCCGGCAACATCACCAATAATGCCGCGCTGATCTACAACCGCGCCGACAATTTCACTTATTCGGGCGTCATCAGCGGCACGGGAACTCTGGAAAAGAAAGGCTCCGGCACGATGACGCTTACCGGCAATCATCCCTTCAGCGGCACAACCACCATTAGGGCCGGGACACTGCAACTGGGCAACGGCGGCGTGGGTGGCGGCCTCACCGGCAATATCACCGACAATGCCGCGCTCAGCTTCAACCACGCTGACAATTTCACTTATTCCGGTCTGCTTGACGGCAACGGGATTCTCACTAAACTGGGTGGGGGAATTATGACCCTCACCGCCGCAAACTCCTTCGCAGGCTCGGTCGTGATCGGCAACGGAACACTCGCGCTCACGGGCGACGGTCAGCTTCCGGCGTCCATTCTCAATGAAGCCACCTTGGAAATATCCGGAGTGACATCCCACTCGATCCCCATCATCACCGGCGCCGGAACCACACGCGTGCTCGCTGGCGCTACGCTAACCGCCTCCAGTATCACGCAAGGCACTCTGATCATCGGCGGTGCCAGTACCGCTGTCCCCGAGCCCAGTGTCTGGCTGTTGCTGGCAATCGGTTTTCTCGGGATCGTTGGCGGAAAGCAAGCCTTTTCCGGAAATATTCTCCGCCGGGTCTCAAAATCTCTCCACGCCGTTTGGCGTTCGTAGTGTTTGCATAAGGAAAGTAGCGTTTTTCTCGGAATGTTGGCGGGTCTGCGCTTCGCTTGCCCCGCCGTACAAGGCGACCCCCTGGAACATGGCCCGCCGCTCAGCGTCAGGTCTCAAAACCTAGTCCGACGGATCGCACCCGACGATTTGGGCAACGCGCCCCCTGTGTTCTCGATTCGGGGTGAAAATGACTGAACCTGATTGGCTGGAACGACCAGTTGATGGTCTCAACAAGAAAAGAGCATTTGTCCCGACCTTGGCTGTCGTTTTTACCCCCCCTCTCGAATATCGTGTCTCAAATATCGTGAGCACATCTCATACCGGGGCCTCGCAAGTGCCCGACAGGCCGAAACGACACATCTTCCGCCCGTAGATTGCCAATTCCAGCTATGGCTACGGCATCGTTTCGACTCCGGCAGGATTTCCCGTTCGTCGGGGGCCTTTCCGAAGGCTTCATAGATCGGCTCGTCGTTCATCAGCGTGGCAACCAGCATAGCCCCGAAGCAAGCCGCTACCATGGGCAGGATGAGCGTGAAGCTCGCCGTCATTCCCATGGCAAGGATGATGCCGACGACTGGGGCTCGCACGGTGGCGCAGAAGAACGCTGCCATGCCGACCGCGGCGAAGTCCATGGCGGGCGGACTGTAGCCGGGAAATCCCATGACGCCGAGGCTGCCGAAGATCACGCCGAGAAAACCGAGAACGAGTTCTAACACGATGAACAGCGGCAGCGCCTCGGAGCCGGAGAAGCTTAGCGGCGCGACGTTGAAGTCCGGCTGGGAGCCTAGGAGGAGCCGAGACACGCTGATGGCACTGCTCGACGCGGCCAGGACGGCGATGGTCTTCCGCGTCTCGAATCGCTTCATCATCTCTACGAGGACGAGCAGCGTGCCGGCCATCGGCGCGTTGAATACCACGGCCAGTCCCGCGCCGCCGCCGGCCGCTATCAGCGCCATCGCATCCACGTCCTTGAGCCGGGAGATTCTGGCGATGATATCGCCGACGCCCGCGCCCATTTGGATGCCGGGGCCTTCGCGGCCGTGGGCGAACCCGCCGCCGATGGCCAGCCCGCCGCCGACGAACTTGACGAGGATGAACCGCGGCGGCGCGGGCTGTGTCTGGTACTTGAGGACCGCTTCGACGTGCGGCAGCCCGCTCCCCTTGGCGGCCGGCGCGATCCGCCGCACGAACGAGGCCGCGACCGCCGCGCAATTAACCGCCAGGAACGCGCCGGACGATCGCGGACTGTGGTGTTGGATGGCCTGGGCAACCAGTTCTTTGCCCGTACCACTTTCGCCCAAGATCAGTACGTTGACTTTCTCCGGCGCCACCCGACCGATGGCCTTGTACACCTCCTGCATGGCAGGACTATCGCCGATCATTGATTCGATAGCTGGCACCGGGGCATCCTCCGAAGTCGTCTGGCCATTCGAACAAGAAAGATACCGGCGAGCTTTCAGTGCTTGAATAGCAAGCTCTCGCACCTTTTCGATCTGCAGCGGTTTGCAGACATAGCCGAAGGCGCCGCGGGCGGTTTACGAACAAATCTATCGCGATGGCGCCGCAAACGCCGAATCGCAAATGAGCTTTGCGGATTTCAAAGAGTTGATCGGCGTGACGGAAAAGTACCTCCTGGCGGAACGGTTCGGGGCGTTGTGACGGCTGTTCCGGAAATGTCGGTTCGCAAACCCCCCGGCAAATTCGAGAAAAATCGGCAATTTTTTTCTATCGGAATCGGCTCCTTTATGTTATACTCGACTTCGCAACTAAATCCGTTTCTGTGATCTATACGGCATCCTGGCAGATCGATCACACAGGGAATCGATCTAAGGGAACCGCATGGATTCATCTCATACGCGATGCTACGGATGGCTTCGAGCCGCATCCGCCGTTGGACTCCTCGGCTGCTTGCTCCAGTGCGGCTCATCTCCGACACAGGCACAAACGCCCCAAGAAGTCTCGTTAAAATCATCCCCTACGAGCCGAGTTCGGGATGTTCGTTCCCGCAATTTCGTGGTTCACACCGATCTAACCGATCAAGAGGCCAAAAACCTCCTCGAGCAGTTGGAAGCCATACTCCGTCTGATCTCCACCTACTGGGGCCGGCCGCTGCATGGCACGATCGAGTGCTACGTTGTCCGCGACTTCAATGACTTTCCGCCGGGCGCGATGGATCAGCGGGGGATAGAGGGGATCAAGACGGCGGAGGGCGTGACCCTCATGAGTACCGTTCCGAACGGGAAATGCAACCTGGTCAAGTCGGTCGTTTACGCCAACGCCCGGCCGGAGGTCGTCCTGCACGAGGCGGTCCATGCCTACTGTCATCAAACCTTCGGCCACATCGGCCCCATCTGGTATTCCGAGGGCATGGCGGAAATGGGCCACTACTGGAAGGAGGGAGACCGCGCCGTCCATGCCGGAAAGCGCGAGATCCTGTTTCTCCGCGAGCACGCTCCACTCTCGCTCGCCGCGACCCTTTCGGACTCGCAAGTCACCGGCGATTCGTGGCAGAATTACGCCTCCCGCTGGTGCGCTTTGCCATTTCCTGGTCAATAATCCCAACTACTCGTCGCAGTTCCGGTCGATGGGCCGGGGGACGTTGGCGGGCAGGGACATGAACTTCGAGCAGAACTACGGTCGGATCGCGCAAAAGTTATGGTTCGAGTATCTTTTCTTCCTCCAGCACATCGACCGCGGCTACCGCGTCGATCTGTGCGCCTGGGACTGGGACCGGAAGTTCGCCGGCTTGAGCAGCGGACGAGCGCTGACAACCAACGTCAAAGCCGGCCGCGGATGGCAGCCCACCGGCCTGACGGTCGCCCCGGACAGGAAATATCGTTATGCCGCCGCCGGCAGTTGGCGGATCGCGAGCCGATTGCAGGCCGTCGATGCCAACGGCGATGACCGGAAACGCGGCCGGCTGGTGGGCGCCTTGATGAAAAATTTCCAACTTGGCGACGAGTTCGACCTGGGCGACCGGGGTTCGCTGTCCGTGGCGGCCGGCGGAGACCTCTATCTCCGCTGCCGCAGCGACTGGAGGGAATTGAAGAACGACTCCGGTCAAATCACCGTCACGTTCGAGTGCGGCATGAACCTCCAAAGCGAGGCCAATGCTCCCATTGCGGCCGCGGCGCGGGTGAAAGCCGGAAAAACCGATTGACGGCCGGGTGTCGCTCCGCTTAAGATAGATGGGCGCTACGCCGTGTGTTTTCCCGAGCGAACTACGAACAATTGTCATCCGCATTGGTAAGTGATCCATGATCGGCAGATTGTCGCGAATCCTGTCTGTCTGTGCCATGCTTGCGCCTGCTTGAGCCTCCCCGCCCGCGGAGTGGAGCCGGGGAAAACCGATCCCAAGCAATCAGCCCGGCGCGAAACAACGACCCCTGGGCCGAAATGCGGCGGCGGCTGGTCGAGGACGAAGTGGTCGCCGCCGGCGTGAAGGATGCTCGGGTATGTGACGCGATCCGCACTACTCCGCGGCACGAGTTCGTTCCCTTCTCGCTGCGACGATACGCCTATTTCGACATGGGGATGCCGATCGGCGAGGGTCAGACCATCTCATCGCCGTTTATCGTGGCCTACATGACCGAGCAACTTCAGCCGCAAGCGACGGACAAGGTTTTGGAAATCGGCACGGGCAGCGGATACCAGGCCGCCGTGCTCAGCGGACTGGTTGCCGAAGTCTATTCGATCGAAATCGTCGAGTCGCTCGGCCGGCGGGCGGCAAAAACGCTCCACCGGCTGGGATACGAGAACGTCAAAACGAAAATCGGCGACGGTTACCAAGGCTGGGCCGAACACGCGCCCTTCGACAAAATCATCGTCACTTGCTCGCCGGAAAATGTTCCCCAGCCGTTGGTGGAACAGCTCAAGGAAGGCGGACGATTGGTGGTTCCCCTCGGACAGCGTTATCAGCAAACCTTGTTCTTGTTCAAGAAAGTCAAAGGAAAACTCCAGGCCGAACCATTGCGGCCGACATTCTTCGTGCCGATGATGGGACAGGCCGAAGAGGAGCGGGACGTGCCGGATAAGCCGGGCGAACCGGTGCTGGTCAACGGCGACTTCGAAAAAGCCGCCGACGGCCTGCCGAACGCCGGTTGGTACTACGTACGCCAGGCCAAGATCGAAGCCGGCGGCCGAAAACCAGACGGCAAGTGCCTCACTTTTCGAAACGATACGCCCGGCCGCGCCGCGCAGGCTTTGCAAGCGGTGGGTGTCGATGGCCGGCATACAAGCCGGATCGAAATCTCCTTGTGGGTCCGCGGGAAGCAAGTTCGGCCGGGTTTATCGCCCGAGCAACGCCCCGGACTATACGTCGTCTTCTTTAACGCCAATCGGCAACCGGTTGCCAAGCAGGGGACCAAATCCTGGTCCGGCACTTTCGACTGGGTCGAAAACCAACTCCGCATCACGGTGCCCGCCTCCGCCCGCCTGGCAAGCGTGGAAGTCGGCCTCTGGGGCGGGACCGGGCAAGTCTCGGTGGGCGAGGTAACGCTGAAGGTTATCGCGGCAAAACCCTAGCGGTCGTGCAAACGATAATCGACGGGTGTCACGCCCGCGATTGTCATGGGCATGTTGCGGTGTTTTTCGGCGGTTCTCATGCACACGGCAAGCGTGGGCATGACACCCTATTCAACAGCGGAATCCGACTTGAAATAGGAATATCCGCTAAAGGCCGCTGCAAGATAGGCCGCCTGGATGAGCAACGCCGCGACGACGTAGATTCTTTCGCCGCCTCCGCCGGCGCCGTAGCTATGCAAACCGGAACCAAGCACGAAATTGACGCCATACCAAGTCATGATGACCACCACGAAGGAGATCACCGACCAGGCCGCCATGCCGAAATCGGCGATCCAGCCGACGTAACGCGCATGCAGGATATTCAGGTAGAACAGCACGGAGATCAGCGCCCAAACTTCTTTCGGATCCCAACCCCAAAAACGTCCCCAGGAATAATCGGCCCAGAAACCGCCGAGAATCGTGCCGGCCGTCAGGAGGAATATGCCGATGCGGATGATTTTCAACGTCAGCTTGCTCAAGGCGTTCATGAGCTCCTTGCCGGCATGGCCGCCGAGATAACCGCCGAGCGAAACATTGGCCAAAATCCATACCACGGCAAACGCCGCGTAACTGAGCATGATCGGCACGACATGCACCCACAGCCAGAATCGGTTGCGTAAAACCGCCGGCAAAGGGTGAATGCCGGGATCGAAAAGTGTGGGGTAGCTCTCGGCCAGGATCAATACCAGCGCGGACAGGCCGGACGCGGCGATCAGCAGATACCGCTTCCGATAAATCAACTCGTAGATCATGCCCAGGATCGCGATTCCCGCGCCCACGCTCAGCACCGACTCGTACATATTGGTGATCGGAGGGCGATGAGCAATGAGGCATCGCATGGCGAATCCGGCGAACATCGCCGCGATCCCGGCCGTAAAAATTCCCAGCGCGGCGATATACAAAGGCTGCCAATTCAAGCGCTTGCTCGGAACGACGCAAATCAACGCGGCAAGTGACAGAATCCAAGCGAGGCGGAAGGGCGCGAAGCGGTTGTAGTCAACTTCCAGGTCGATGGTTTGCGTGGATGGATAGTCGCCCAAAGACGGGCCGACGTCGCGAACGGTATTCAAAAATGCGGCGGAAGCCTCGCGGAACGCGTTTGCGTCTTGCCCCCGATACGCCGCGCGCGCTTTTCGGAAAGCGTCCTGCGCCTGCGCAGCTCGCCGCCTTGGTCGTTCTTGCCGTCGAATTTCGATTGCATGAGTTCGGCGAGCGACGCCCATGACTTCTGCGGATCGTCCCGCATCGGCAGGATCTCCAGCCGCCGGCCCATGCGATGGAGCAGATAGGCGTAATAGCGTTCCGACAAATCCTGCCCCTTCTTTTCGAGATCGGAAAGCTCGTTCCGTTTCGTGCGTTCGAGCTTTTCCGCCCAATCGAGAAACGGCGCCGCCGATCCCGATTGCGGATCGTTGAGCTTTGCGTCCTTCAGGTCGAGGGGAGAGATATACGCTTGATTCTCGGCGATGCCCAGCGCTTTTCGCAGTCCTTTCGATTCGACCAGAAGCAGGTCAGCGCGGTCCCATTTGTCGGGCTTGTGCGCGCGAAAATAGGCGGCGGAAAGATCGTTGCCGGCAGGCGGATGGGGAGCCGCCGGCTGGTCCCAACCCTGCCAGTCGAAGAGCATGGCCATGTACAGCGCCGTGGCGTCGAGGTATCGCCCCGTTTCGGGATCGGCGGCGCCCGTTCGGCCGGTCATCATCCGCGCGCTTTCCCGGGCGAGCGTGTCCAAGGGTTTTTGCCGGCCGCCCTCTTGCACCGGCAGACAACGCCACGGCTCCCAATCGAAGTTGGCCTCCGGCGGGTTTCCGGCGATGGCCGGCGCTACCCACAGGAGCAATAGCGAAAATACTTGGATTGATCGATGCATGTATCTTTTAATTGTTGGAAAATTCCCGACTTTCCGCATGAAAAACGAATCGGCGCAATTTTTTGTAATACTGGAGATGTGTCGTGTATTTCAGTACCATGCCCAGGCAAATCATCAGGCAGCCGAAATATTTCAGGAATCGACCCGGATCGTAGGACACGCTCAGGATGGAAACGTTTTGGCCGTCGTCGAGTTGGCCGCAGTCGGCTTGATAAAAAGTGTATTTGCCGTGCGTCAGCGGTTGATTCATCGCGATTTCCCGTTTTTCAATCCCGCCGTCTTTATCGATGATCTGGACGGAACTGATGAACGCGGCGACTCCCTGGTTGCCCGGATTCATCTCTTGCGTGAATTTCAACAGTTTCAGCGAAAAATCCTCCAAGGGGAGGTCCTCGAAGCCGAAATTGACGACCAGGTTTCCGGCCGGCGTGAAAATCGGCTGAAAATTGTATTTCTGTTCGTCGCGCACGAGCCAGACGGGTTGCTTGACGCCGCCGAATTCCACCTCCACGAGCGCCGCCGGGCCCAGATTCCTTTCGTCGGAAGCCGGTTCGGCGGGCTGGGGAACGACTTTATGAATGGCGAAAGGCAGGTATTTGAGTATTTTGAAGCGGAGCGTCTCCGTAAAGTCGATCGTACTTCCTTCCTTGACTTCGCCCCGGGAAACGTATTTGCCTTCCAGCCCGACGCGGCAATAGAGTTTGCCGTCGGGCGTTCGCAGGAACTCGATTCCGCCGGGCGCGGGGCATGCGGGTTGGTGATACCAGAACTTCACCGGACAATCGCCGCCGTGCACCGCGGCCAGGCTCAAGCCCGGCATCTTGGCGGACGCAATTTCACGGATCGGTTTCTCTTGGCCGGGCAGATAAATTTGCATTTCCAAGAGCGGATTTTTCGGCTCGTCCCCCTGCGATTCGAATTGCGCAGTGCCGCGGAGCTTGGCGTTGGCGTAATAATTGGTGATCTCCACTTCGATCTTGCCGTCCGCAAGAGTGATTTTTTTCCCGAGGTTCTCGCCGACCGGAATGCGCTGCATTTTGCCGCCGCAATGAATGGAGAGGACGCCTTTTCGTCCACTTTGCCGCCGTCCTTCCCGCCGCCCGGCGGATCCAAAAAATCTTCGCGCATCGAATCGACCGGCGCTTGCAGAATATCGAGCATCGGTATTCCCGGACCACCCAGCGGTTCGCCGGCCAGCCAACTTTCCGGCATCTTCATCCCGCCCGCGTGAGCGATCGAGAATCGAATCGCCGGTTCGCCTTTTTTCGTTTCGTCGGGAATCCATTCTTCATCGACGCGGGCGTGGGGATAATATTTCAGCACTTTCAGCTTGATGCCGTCGAGTTCCTTCCAATCCTCGAAGGTCTTGCCCTCGGGCCAATCGACCGGCCCCGGTTGAAAAATGAACGCCGTCTGCGTCGGGGATTCCTGGCCGTGCTGCGCCATGCGCGAAAAGGTGAATTTGGCCTGGTCCATGAGCCGAATGGAATCTCCCCGGTCTCCTTCCACAAGAGTCATTCGGCCTTCGATTCCCGATAAAAAAGATTGATAGGACCCGAGCAGCAATACCAGGATGCCGCAATGCGCGACAAAAAAACCAAGCTGTTTATTCCACAAGGTCGCGGCAAGAAGGACGGCGGCGGCGATTGCTAAAAACGCGATCATCAAGGGGGAGCTATAGTTTTGGCCGAACCAACTGCTCAGGTTGTCTCCGAAATAGGCGGCCAAAGCCACCGCGGCAACCGAGAGTAGAAGCGATATCGCGCCACCCCAACTCCGCGGAATGCGAACGAGTACGGCCGCAAAAACATTCGCGCTCAAGAGAAACAACAGCGCGACGAACCAGGTGCTTTTATAGACATACCAGTTGGCGATCTCCGCCCCTTTTGCCGTCTCCAGAAAATGCGCGATCCCCGGCGCAAAATGAAATAACGGCGCGGCATACGTGCCGATGCCGGCTTCCAAAAATGTGGCGAATATCAAAATGACGGCGAGCAGACCGATCAAAACCACGCCGAATTTCACCGAGGCTAACGAGAATAAAAGAGCCCCTCCCCGCTTTGGTTCGCGCGAGGGGCTGTTCGGTTGTTTGCAGTGAATTCATTATCGATCCGTCAAGCCGTAAGCCTAAAAAGTTCGTTTTCCCGCTATAGGAGGGGATGGTTGCTCGAAATGGTGGAAAGCTCCGTACGATCCTGCAAAAGCGAGTCTGGGCCGTTCGAAATTGGATACAAAAACGGTCGTATTTTCACATCCACCCTTGAAATAGTCTATCCGATCATAACAGCGTCAACAACATTACTTTTTACGTAGATGTACTGCGATTACGAAAATGACAAGCTTGCCCTTTCAGTATCTATTTATCTATTCAGTATTTGAAACGTATTCGACGGTAACATGCCAATGCAATTTGCCCATATTGCCCTTTTTGCATTATTGGATTCAAGCATAAATCTTCTCCAAACCGAATATCCCCTACCTGCTGAAGAGACCTGAGCAATATATATGATAAAGAACTATGTCAAAAATCATATTTTTTGCATTTCACTTAACTACCTCACCAAAATCAGGCGAAAATACCCAACGAAACCTTAAATCCAGCAATAGCGTCATCTTATGATTATGCGGCAAACCACATCCGCAATAAATGATGCGGGGATGGACGATGAGACCCAGTTCGCTTATGGGCTGACCGAAACATAAGAACTTCATGGAAAAAATTTAAATACCCTTTATTACGATACCCTTGCACGCTGTAACAAGGAGGTTCAACGTGCGTTCATTCCTCTTTAGCACGAATCCGTATCGGGCATCAATCCAATGGGCGGTCTTGGCAGGACTGCTCGCTTTCGGATTTGCCTCATGTAAATCGCAGAATCAGCCCGCGCAGCGGACCGAGAGCCGGACGCAACCGAATCTGGATCCCGGCTGGCCCAAGGGGAACGCCTTTTATCAGCAAGTCTCCTATCAGGTCGTCAAGACGACGCTGCCGGTCGTTCCCGACGCGGAATACGTCGATGACGACGAAATCTCGCTTCTTGCCATGGCGCTTA
This sequence comes from Pirellulales bacterium, assembly GCA_963713065.1. Taxonomy (GTDB): domain Bacteria; phylum Planctomycetota; class Planctomycetia; order Pirellulales; family Thermoguttaceae; genus JADLEL01. The sequence continues at coordinate 316,612 of CAVQKP010000009.1, forward strand.
TGCAAAGGCCTTTGCCAACAACGTTCACCGGAACGGCAAGTGCGAATCGTGCCACGGTCCGGCGAGCCGCCATGTCGAGACCCGCGGCAAGGAACCCGGCCTGATCTTCAGTTTCAAGACTTCCGACCCGATGGCGCGTGCGGAAGCCTGCCTCAAGTGCCACGAGCAGAATGCCTGCACGCCGGGTTCGCTTTGGAGGACTTCCACGCACGCGCACAATCGCGTTACATGCACGGACTGCCACCGAGCACACTACGACGTTCCTCCCGGCACGCCGCCGACCACCGAACCGGAAGCCGCTTTGCCCCGCGCCGATGGGCCGCAAATTTCTTTGACCGGTTATCAGGACGCCCAGCCGGGGGCTGCTCAGGGCACTGCCCCGGGGGCTGCTCCGGACGCCGGTCCCACCGCCGGGCAATTGCCGTCGCTTCGCGGCACTTCCCATAATTTGGGCGCCGTCTCGCCGGGAATTTGCTACAAGTGCCACTGCGACAAGCAGGAGCTTCAGCAAATCGCCGGCCCGCATCAGATTTGCGGACCCAACGGCTTCAACTGCACCACGTGCCACGATCCCCACGGAAAAATCAAGGAAGAGAGCCGGAAAGACCTCTGCTTGAGCTGCCATACGTGCGCTCCCACGATGGCGTGGCACTCTTCGACGCACAACATCAACGGCGTCGCCTGCACGGACTGCCACAATCCGCATCCGAAAATCGACGTGCCGCAATTCGTCAATATCACGCACCCGACCGTCACGCGGCCGAAACGTCTGGCGATGAGCGTGCAACAGCCGCAGACGTGTTACAAGTGCCATCCGAAAATCTACGGTTTGAACCAGCTCCCGTCGCACCATCCCATCTGGGAAGGGAAAATGGTCTGCACGGATTGCCACGATGCGCACGGCCAGACGCTGGACAATCTCAAGGAGGCGTCGATCAATCTGTTGTGCTACAAATGCCATGCGGAAAAGCAGGGGCCGTTCGCCATCGAGCACCCGCCGGTGCGCGAGAACTGCGCGATCTGCCACGAGCCGCACGGAGCCGTGGCCAACAACTTGCTGAGGCAGCCGGCGACCTTCCTCTGCCTGCGCTGCCATCCCGGCCACAACGGCGTGCATCCGCCGGGAGGATATAACCTGCAAGTCACGACCGATCCCACGATCAAGGCGCCGTTTTATACCAATTGCACCCAGTGCCACACCCAGATTCACGGCACCGATCGATACTCGCAACGCGGAGAAGGTTTCTTCACGCTATGACGTTTTTGGAGTTAGGAGTCTATCCTGAAAGTCGTCTCTCCCGGCGGGAGAGCGGATTTTGGAGAAGAATTCAAATACCCTTTATCACAATAAATTGCTGAAATGTCACAGGGGGGACTTATGACACTGCGGCAACCGTTATTTGCTGTTTTGATGGCGCTTGTTCTCTCCTCTTGGGGATTGGCGGCGGAGGGCGAGGATTCGAAAACCGCGCCCACCGATGCCGCCAATGCCGACGCAGGGAACCTGTTCGGCGATATCAGTGCTCGGGCGAATGGCGATGCGGCGCTTTTGAGCCGACCCTCCCGCTACTCGGAGTGGGACACCCGCTTCGGCTGGTGGATCATGTGGACGCACGGCTCACAGGTGAAAACCGGCGAGTACCAGGACATGGGCTCCTCGCCGTTCTTCGACGTGGACGGACTTGCCAGCGACGGGGATCGAACCCTCGGACTCACGGTCACCGGCACCGACAGCGAATCGACCCAGGGAAATCTGTATTATTACAAGCAGGGACTGACGGCCAGGATCGAGTACGAGCGCTTTCCGCACCAACTCAATCACGATCCGCTGAACAACATTCCCGGGCCGGAAGCCGCGCAGGTCTCTCCGCCGATTGATCCGAAAATCATCAAGCAGGATCTGAACGTCGGCCAGAATTACGTGCTGCGCGTCCAGGAACTCAACGCCTCTTTCAAAAAGGACATCAACGAGGACCTGCAAGTCCGCCTCGACGTATGGGGCTTGAAGAAAGACGGCACGCGGCAGGTCAACGCCGTGGCCATGTGCTATGCCAACGAACCCGGTTTCGGCGTCGCCAACAATCTGCTTCCGCCCGACCATCCGCCGCTCACGCAGTTTGCGGGCAACAAGTGCCACGTCTTGAGCCAACTGCAGACGGTCGATTGGATCACCACGGAAGTCAAGCCCGTCGTTTCATGGAGGTTGAACGATTCCATCAACGTCGAATACTCCCGGCCGATGCGCAATTTCTCCGCCGGCGACTCGCTGGCGACGCGGTATTACGATCGAACGGGAAGACTTTCCTATGATCCCGCTATCAATCCGAATCCCTATGCGAGCGCCGTCGTGCCCGACAGCTATACGCAGATGGATCAGCTCAAGATCGGCGCCGAGATTACGGAAGACACGAAGGCCTACACCTACCTGATGCTGGGGAATACGGCCAACGAGACCAATAACATGGACCGCTGGTTCAACAATGTGGACGTGCGAGTGACGAACAACTCGCTCCAAAACGTCTGCATTACCGGATACGGCACGTTGTTCAACGAGGACGAATCGATGCCGGACGCGGCGACCATCACGGCGATCAACCAAGGCGCCCCGGTCAACGGCGTGATGAACACCCGGCCGACCGAGGCCCAGGTGGCGGGCCAGATCGATCATCCCATCAACTACCGCCGATCGACAGGCGGCATCAAGGGCGTTTGGCGGCCTTGGGGCGGCGGCTACACCCGCGACGGACTGGCACTCGTGGCCGGTTACGAATACTGCGATCTCGAACGGAGCTTCGCCATTTACGAGATGAATTCGGGCAGCGTGGCATTCCCCACGGGCGGAACGGTCGATCAATCGCAAACCATCACCAACAGTTTCCAGATCGGCCCCGACTATCGATGGTCGGAACGCTTCGACACTTACCTGCGCTACAAGCATCAAACGGCCGATCAACCGCTGATCGGTTTGCAGCCGTTCAACGGCGTCTTCAACTCGTTGCTGCCGCAGTACGATAACATCGTGGAAATCGGTTTCAACTGGGTTCCTTCCGATTGGCTGGTCTTCAACGCCTGCGTGGGCGTCGAAAAAGGGGAAAATCACCAGCAATTAGGCGCCCAGACATGGGAACAAATCAATTTCGACGAAGAAAACTATCCGATGTCGTTCAATATCTGGTACGCCTACACCAAGAAATTGTCCGTTCTCGGCCGGTTACGCCCTGTACTCGAACTTCATCGGCCAGGATATCAACGTCGCCGACCAGTCCGTCTTCAACGGCAGCAATCCCGGATCGGCCGCCTCGCCCGTCACCGGGCGTTGGAACTACGGCGGACGGGCGCAAGTCATCAGCCTCGGCTCGCAATACGCCGCCACCAATCGGGTGATCTTCACGGGACAGATCGAGTGGATTCGCGGCCACAACGCCGTCAGCAATTCCCCGATGACGTTCCCCGGCGATATCGTGGTGACCGACCTGGGCAGCTATTCCGAAGTGCTGAATGAAACCACGCGGCTGAGCGTGGGCATGGATTGGAAAATCAGCCCCCGAGTCGTCAACTACTACCGTTACGAACTGTACGATTTCAAAGACATTGCTCCGGGCTATCAATCCGGCACGGCGCAGGGGATACTTGGAGGGTTGTCGGCCTTCTTCTAAACCCGGCCTCGTTTTCGATGAACCAAAACCGAACGGCGTCCGTGTTTTCGCGGACGCCGCGGTTGTTTCTTGGCCGACGGAGGTCGGTCATTTCGCGGGATTCAAAGTGCGGATATAAAGCAAAAGCAGGACGATGACCAATAGAATGGGAACGAGCGAAGCCGCCAGCCAGATTCTGCGCGTGGTGTGCTCCGTGAGGGCGCGATCGGCCTTCTGTTGCACCTCGGTGACCACTTTCGCGCCGTCGGCCAATGCCGTAGCCACCGGCTTGACTTGGAACGTGTGAATCAGCGAGCGGGCGTTGGTGAGGGCATCGATCCCCTTGCGAAGTTCGAACTTCGGCTGCGCTGACCTCCATCCCCAGTTCTTCCGCCTTCTGCAGCGTGTTTTCGGCCACGCTGATGCTGAGTTTGAATTTGTCCAGATCGGAGCGAAGGGTGCGCGGCTGGCTTGCGCCGGCGATGTCGGCCCCGTACTTGCCATGCGCATGGCACTTGGCACAGACCGCGGCGTCCTTCATGCCCAGCATTTCGTCGGTGGGCTTGGCGATGTCGTGGTTTCTGTGGCAGGTCACGCAACCGGGCAAGCCGGCCTCCTCGAATTTGTGCTTCATGAGCGTGGCCGAAAAGAGTTTGGCGATTTTTCCGTGGCAAGCGCCGCACGCATTGGCGACGCTGTCAACCTGCGGCGGAACGGCCCCGTGATTGCCGTGGCAGTTGTTGCAGGTCGCGGCGCTCAGGTCACCCTGGTCCATCATCGCCTTGCCATGCACGCTCTGCCGCCATTTCGCGTATTCGTCACAGGGAAGAGGCTTGCCATGGTAAAGCGCCCCTTTCATGTGCTCCGGATCCGAATGACACGAGCCGCACGTTTTCGCCACGCGCGTGCGGTAAACGGGCGATTCCAACTCCGCGACGGGACGAATTCCGTGCCGCGCCTTTTCTTCAGCCGATCCGTGCGGCTTGTCGTGGCAGGAGATGCAGGTCGCCACCTTCGGATCGCCCGTCGCCTTGAGCTGTTTGCCGTGCGCGCTGGTCCAATACTCCGAAAGTTGATCGGTGCGCGGGGAGGCCACATAATGCCGCATGTATTCGATGTTCGCGTGGCATTTTCCGCAGAAATCGGGGACGTCGGCGGGCGACTTCACCGCCCGGAAACCGTCCTCTTCGGCGTGTGCCTCGCGCACGTCGTCGGTTTTGGGATTGCCGCCGTGGCAATCCACGCAGCGCAGCCCTTTCTGCCAATGAATATCGCGGCTCAAATCGGCTTCCGTAACGCACAATTTCATCTGCTCGCCTTCCCAAACGTCCTTGTTGCCGTGGCAGAGGAGGCAATTGTTCTCCTCGTTTTCCGGCGGCGGGGCCGCGGTTTTGTCTTTCTCGTCCGCAAAGGCGGTCACCAAGACAAAGAGCAGCGGCAGGATCGGCAGGATAAATCCTTGAGAAGTTCTCATTTCTCGATCAACCCCCAAGCGGTCATCACGATGAAAAAAATCACCGCCAGCGCGGCGAGGAAATTCAGGATCCGGCGGGAACGGCCGCGGCTCGCCCCAATGTCCAGCAACGGAACGGCCAACACCACCAACCCGCAGAAACCGAAAAACAACACCCCCGCCATGCCGCCTACCAGCCAGTCGATGCCGCCGATATGCGCGGGCAGATGCTTGAGCGTTTGAAACATGAACAAAAAGTACCACTCCGGTTTGATTCCCGGCGGCGCCGAGCCGAAGGGATCCGCCTTTTGGCCCAGTCCCCAGGGAAACAGCGCCGCCAACGCCGCCAAAAGCCCCAGCGCGATATACCACCCGACCATGTCGTGCAAAAGGAAATGAGGAACGAACGGCATCGAAGGTACTTTTTTCTCGTCCCCGTACTTCCGGATCACCGATTCGGGGATGCTCATTTCGTGTTTCTGCACCAGGAACAGATGAACGGCGATCAAACCCAAGGTAGCCAGAGGCAGGATCACCACGTGCAAGGCATAAAACCGGGCGAGCGTGTCGCCGGTGACTTCATCGCCGCTGCGGGCCAAAAGCAGTATGTAGTGCCCGACCAGCGGAACTTCTTCCGCAATCGCCGTGCCCACCCGAGTGGCGAAAAACGCCAACTGGTTCCAGGGGAGCAAATAGCCGCTGAAACCGAATGCCAGGAACAATCCCAACAGCACGACGCCGGTCATCCAGGTGAATTCGCGGGGGCGGCGGTAGGCGCGCATCATATACGTCGTCAATACGTGTAAAAACAAAATGCCGATCAACAGGTTCGCGCTCCACGAGTGGATCGAGCGGAAGAGCCAGCCGTAGTCGATCTCGGTCATGATCGCCCGGACGCTCTCGAAAGCCTGATCGGGCGAAGGCTTGTAATAGAGGGCCAACAGAATGCCCGTCACGATCTGGATGGCGAACAAAAAAAGGGCCATGCCGCCAAGGAAATAAAAATACGATCGGCCGTGGATCGGCACGCGCTTGTGCGCAGGCCAAATCGGCGGCCACCTCAAGCCCCAATCGCTCGAAAAAATAATCCTTCAGGCGGATATTCCAGCCGGGCCGGATTCCGGTGTCCTCAGACGATTTTCGAGACAATGATCTCCTCCTGTCCGGGATTTCCCTTGCCCTTCACGGCTTTGTACACTTCCAGGGGCCGCGGCGGGGGACCGGAGACATTTTGACCGTTGAGGTTGTAAACGCCGTTATGGCAGTTGCAAAAGATATCGCCTTCCGCCGGACGGAACTCGACCGTGCATTGGACGTGCGTGCAGACGGCATTGAAGGCCCGCGGCTCGCCATCCACCAAAATCAGCAAACACGGTTTGCCGCCGAAATTGAAGGGGGGCGGCCAATGGCCTTCCGCATTCGGCTTGAGTTGATCCATGCGATAGGGGGCGACCATCTCCAGCGCCCCCGAACGGGTGGCCTCGCGCGGTTTCAAAAAACGAACTACGGGATAAAGCAGGGCAGCCAGAGTGACGGCGATGCACGACTGGAGGCATGTCAAAAGCCACCCTCGCCGGGAGCGATATTCCGCCATGCGCGATTCTCCTCGTTTTGGAAAAGGACTATCAAAGCGTATTTATACCGGCCGCAACCGCCACCGTCAACGGCGCACGTAACATGCTGCGATGGAAAATATGCCCGCTGGCCTTCACGTGAGTAGGATGAAGAATATCAGCTCATTTTTCCGCGCCTTTCGGCGGAGCAATCGTTACCGCCGGCTTGTCGATTTTCAATTCGCCGCAAATCACGGAGATGCGATCGAGCAGCGTTTGTTCGAGTTTGCCGGCAAAGTGGATATTGTGGATATCGTCCCCGGCGCGGAGAAAAGACAAATCGCGCTCGATCGAGTCGAGTTCCTTCGTGATCGACTCGATCCGGTCGGGTTGCAACTCGGCCCCGGCCATCGCTTTGCGGGCGCGATCGATGCCGTCTTGCAGCGCCGGCAAGGCTCCCCTCAACTCCGCATGATACGCCTTGAGCCGATCGACTTCCGCGGCATCGTGGCACATGGTGCAAACCGAAACCGACGATTTCCAAAGCACGGTGCCCGTCGCCGAGACTTCCTTGAAGCGATGGCAAGTCGGGCAGCCTACGCGGGTGATCGACATTCCGCCGGCGTGTTCGGGTATTTTCTTGTCTTCGGCGATGCCTTCGAACATTTTGACTTGTTCCTGATGGTGATTGGGGTGGCAACTCGCGCAATCGCCCGCCAAATGTTCGAGTTTTTTCTTGTCCAACGAATGTTCGATGCTGAGGTGGCAATTCAAGCAGTCGATTTTGTGCTCGCTGACGTGCTTGGCATGCATGAATTTGAAATCGCCGATTTTCGCGAGGTCGTTTTCGCGGTTGTGGCAGACCAGGCATCTCTCGCGAGGCACTTCGCCCTTGCCGCGGATTACGTCGCCGTGGCAGTTTTTGCAGTCCACCCCTTTGCGGTACGCCAATTCATGGGTGAACTTCATGCCGCCGCCAAGATCGAACTCTTGCGTGGGAATTTGGTGGCAGTGGGTGCAAGCGCCCAAGCCTTCATTGAACGGTTGATTCTTGAAATGGCACAAGAAGCAGGTCGTTTCCGTCACCGCAATATGCTTGCCTTGCACGATCTGGCTGTGGCAACTGGTGCAGCGCAGTTGGATCCCCCGCGTGATTTCGTCTTTTTCCGGCGCCGCATCCGCGCCTTCCTTGCGATAATGCCGGTTGTGGTCGAAGTTCACGTTGTGAAAATCGACGCGGCTCGAAAGGAGCCGGGTTTCGTGGCACCCGGTGCGGAGACAGCTTGCGTCGGGGACTTCGGCCGCGGGCCGGGGGCCCGCGCTGGCCGTGACGTACTTCGCAAGTTGCACCAAACCCAGCATTTTTCCGCGGAGTTTGCCGCCGATCCCCGGCGCGAAATGGCACTCGATGCAGGATACGTCATTGTGTTTCGAGGCCGCCCAGGAGGCATAATACGGCTCCATGATATGGCAGCTTCGGCAAAACTCCGAGCGCGACGTGTACCAGCCGGCCATCGCCACCAGCACGATGAGAAACAACACGAAAGCGCCGAGAAAAGCCCCCACGCGAACCAGGAATTTGCGGAACCTGTGCGGTTTCCGCGGCGCGGGCGGCGGCAGCGGTGCGGCGGAGTTCGCCGCGGAATCGGCGGGATCGGGCGGCGGCGGTGGAGCGGGGTCTTGGTTCATCGATGTGTTGCGTTTCCTGCGCCTGACTTCAACTTCCCAGGCTGGCGATTATCATGGCGATCAACAAAAACAGTCCTACGGCGAGCGCAAAAAATCCTTCGGCCCTGTCGAACCAGAGTTGTTTCTTCTCGGGCGCCGTGGTGCGCCGCTTGTCCAATTCTCCTTCCACGCGCAGGCGCTCGAAGTAGTCCGGCCGTTCGTGCCGGAACTCTTCTTCGCTGACCAGGCCAGTCAGCACCGACATGTCGGCGGGAAATTTCTCCGGCCGTAAAAACGCATGATAAAAATGTATCGCGAAGACGAATCCCGTGGCCAGCAGCGCTTGGGTCGAATGGATCACCTTGGCGAAGTTCAAGATGCCTCCGGGGAACACGGTGCAGAAAAAATTGGGGAACCACAAGATCAAGCCGGTCGAACCGATGATCACGATGTCCGCGCACGCACCCCAAAAATCGAATTTTTCCCAATAAGCCCAGCGTTCGAAGGTCGGTTTGGGGCCCAGCCCGACGAACCAGCGGATCATGTGGAAGAAATCCTTGAAGTCCCGCCAGTTGGGGATCGGCGAATCGGGGCCGAAAAACGCCTTCAACCGCGATTTGCCGCCGCGGCGAGCGGCGAAGTATTGCCGCACCAGACGGCCCATATAAGCGAATAAGCAGCCGAATGTCACCAAGGCGCAGATGCGATGCAGGAAACTTGTCGATTCGAATCCGCCAAGGTAATGGATCAGCCCTTGCACCAGATGGTATTGTGATATTTCAAGGGGATGCCGGTCAGCGCCAATCCCAGAAAAGCGAGCAGCAATACGGTATGCGCCCGCTGGTGGTACTTCACGAACCGCACGTAAGCCGTCTCGCCGGGCACGAGCCCCCGGGGGCGGCCGTGTTTCAGCACGTCCACCAACTCGCGAACGAACCAGAGGACGCTGTGCAAGCCGAAAAAGCTGAAGGTGGCGATCAACAGCGTCAACAACAGGAGATACACGCGATGCAAGAGGGGATTGGTTGCGCCGTTCTTGTAATCGGCATGGGGATCGAACTGGCTGAATTTCCGGTTGGCGTTCGGATGGCACTTGGCGCAGGTCGCCACGCGATTCCGCGGGGAGAGATGCGAATTCGGGTCGCTGATCGCCAAGATATCGTGGCCGCCGTGGCAGTCGGGACAGCCCGCGGCGGGAACGTATCCCAATTGCGTGAGCTCGCCGTGAATGCTGAGCCGGTAGGTGCTCGAGAGCTCGACGTGGCAATTGCCGCAGAAATTCGGCAGTTCCATCCGGAAGGTGGACGACTCGGGAAAGGCGGTTTCATGGCCCAGATGGCAATCCGTGCAAGTCGGCCGGCGTTTGATCGTGCCGCCGGGAGCGGCCCGCTTCGACGGTTCGCCGATCCCCAACCCCCGGCCGTGAACGCTTTTTTCCAGCCGTTCGGGAATGAACCGATGGCATTTGCCGCAAGTGGTCGCCACGTTGACCGGGGAAACCGTGGAGCGCAGGTCGGCGGCGCGGTAAACGCCGTGGGAGCCATGGCAACTCGCGCACACCGCGGTGATCGACAATCCCGACTTGAATAGCCCGAACCCATGCACGTTCTTGGTATAGGTGCCCAAGTCATGTTCATGGCAATGACCGCAGGTTTTCACTTGGTTATCGAGATACACGGGCGACTGGTGATCGCTTGCCGGCAGGATCTGATGGGAGTTCTGACCGTGGCACGCGCTGCATTCCAGGAGCGTCCCCTCGCCCCGATCGTTTTTCGGCCCCGCCTTGGAATGAACGCTCTTGAACAATTCGACCGCTTCCTCCTTGTGACAATTGCCGCAGACTTTTTTCATGTCGGCCAGAGGACGGCGGTTCTCATGCGCTCCTTCCTTGTCTTCGGCGCCGGGATTGCCGCCGTGGCAATCCTGGCAATTCACCCCCTTCTTCCAGTGAACGTCTTTTTCGAGAATCTTCGGATCGATGAAAAACTTGCGCTGCTCGCCCTCCCATTGATCGGATTCGCCGTGGCATGTGATGCAAACGATTTGGTCCGCGGGAAGGTGCGAGCCTTTCGGGGGTTGTGCGAAAAGATTTCCGCCGACGGTCAATAACGAAATCACTACCAGTGATATCCGCGGCACGAATTGCATCGAAACCATTTTCTGGCGGATCAATGAGTGGGGGAATAAGTTATGAATAATATGAATGCAGGGTGGAACAAGCGAAGTGAAGTCCCACCGCTCGGCCGGTGAAAAACGGTCGGCGGAATCTCGCTTCGCTTGCCCCACCCCGAATCAGGCATTCGCCGCTATTTCTTGTACTCCGGATGCGTTTTCTTGCCGTTCTCCGAAGTGTGGCATTTTTTACACGGCTCCACCGTGAGATTGACAGGCTCGCCCTTGTCATTCTTCAATTCCTCGAACATCTCATGCACATTCTTCCCTTTGAACTGGCCCTTTTCATTCACGGTTATTCCGGGAATACTAATCCCATGTATGGCTTGCTTGCGAAGCTCATTGTCTTTCTTCCACGCTTCGGATTGGACTTGCTTCGTCCAATAGGACTTGTCCTTTTCTTTTTCGCGATCATGTCGCCGAGTTTCGCATGTTCGCTTCCGGGACCGTGGCATGCCTCGCAGACCACCCCGGCCAACTGGGGCGTCTCCTTGGCGCTCTTGAAACCGGTCGGTTCGCCGTAACCCGTCACGTGGCACGCCAGGCAACTCTTGTCTTCCTTGTACTGCGCCGAAAGATCTTCGAATGCTTTCGCATGTTTCGATTTCTTCCAAGCGGTGTTTTCCCTCAAATGGCACGAAGCGCATTTCGCGCGGCCCACGTAGGTTTTGTCCTTGGCGTCCTTGGCCGGATCGGCAAGCGGATCCCCCCAGGCGTTTTTCTGCAAGGGCACGCTTGTCGGCAACAAAAACACGAGCAACAACGCCGCAAGAGCCGATGCCAAAAGCAAGGTTTCTTTCTTACACATAAGTTTTCCTTTGCGTAATTGGGTTCCTAAAAAACCCGACCATCCCGTAAAAAACCGTTCGAAAACACGCAACATTCCTCATTCGGCCAGTCTAGCTGACAAATCTTGGCCGGTCAACATGTTAAGAAGTTCCTTCGCTCGCCAACCCCGGCTTGCGTGGGAACTGGGAAAATTTATGTCGAAAACGGCAAACCTAATAATGCCAATAATTTATGGCATAATTCAGGTGCAAATCGGCCATTTATTTTTGGTGAATAAGAGACAAGTTAAAAACAAGTAAATATGTCTAAATAATCCGCTAGCCCAACATATTTCAGTCTTCGCCGCATCAAGACAGCCCTCGATGACCTGGAGGCACGCGAAAGAATGGGTTGGCTGATAATTCGGCATATTATATTCCTGCACTCCCGCGGAGCAAGTCCCAAAGTGACTTTGACTTTCAGGCCGGAATTTGCTATAGAGCCTTCTCCTGGAATAGAGTTTTTACACTTTTGCCATTATTGAGCGGGATAATGATATGTCCTGGATGTCGCTCGATCTTTGCGTCCATGTGTGAATATCGCCTATCTGCCCCAAACCATTCTTTCGTTTATGACTACCGGAAAACGATTGGCATTGGCGGGTGTTGTCTTGGCGGGTTTGACAGCCTACCTGGCCTACCTCGGTGCTTCGAGCAGTTGGCGATACTACGCCACGGTCGATGAATGTTTATCCAATCTTCCTGCTTTTACCGGTCAGCGAATCCGCGTGAGCGGGAAAGTTGCCGCCAATACGTTGCAGATTGCCAAAGATCGAAAACAAGCGAGTTTTTCCCTGCAAGGGTCGGAAGGAAACCTGCAGGTGAATTGCACCGGTTTGCTGCCCGACAACTTCGCCGAAGAACGCGATGTGGTGGCGGAAGGAGTTTTGGAAGAGTCCGCCGTGCTCCGCTGCGACAAAGTCTTGACACAATGCGCAAGCAAATATCAGGCCAAAGCCGGCTCTCCCATGACGCGGTAATCCACTCAGGGCGTTGGGAAATTCACGGCGACCGGGCGGCGATGAAACATTTATTTCCTCGGGAAAAAGTCGGTCATACCACAAAGTGTTCAAACTGCTCCCATGGTTTTTTTCAGCCAGTTTTGTTTGCTCGCCGCATTTTGCAGCTTGGGTTACGCCGTCTTCGGCTGCACGGCCGGTCTCTGGCAAGAGCGGCGATCTCTGCTTCGCAGCGGCGAGATTTCGGCCTTTTTCGGCGTAGCGTGCCTGACAATAGTGACTATCGTGTTGGCACGGGCATTCATAGAAAAGGATTTTCATTTTGCCTATGTAACTCAGTATTCCAACCTTGACTTGCCCTGGTACTATTCACTCTCCGCGTTCTGGGTCGGACAGTCGGGTTCCCTTTTGTTTTGGACGTGGTTGTTGGGGATTGCCGCGATCTGTTTTCGTTTTTGGCCGCTCAGCAGTCGGTTGAAAAAGGGGACTGGCTCGGAGCCGAGTACCGGAAATCCCGCGAAAAATGGCTTACAGCGACGTGCCTGTCCCCCTTTTCAACAGGCTGTTAGCCAACCAAGCCCGCTAAAAAAAACCGCTTTCGCGATCATTCTACTTTATCTTTTTTTTCTGGCGGCCGTATTGTTGTTTACCGCCGATCCCACTGTGGCGAGCCTCGGTTTGCCCATGGACGGTATGGGACTAAGTCCGACATTAATGCATCCGGTGATGTTGATCCATCCTCCGATCGTCTTTCTCGGCTACGCGATTTGGACCATCCCTTTCGCCCTCGTCATGGCGGGATTGATCCGCCGGGAAACGGATCGGCAGTGGATTTGCCAAACGCGATCTTGGGCGATTTTTGCCTGGTGTTTGCTCGGAGCGGGAATCATCTTGGGCGGCCTCTGGGCTTATGAAGAACTTGGCTGGGGCGGGTATTGGAATTGGGATCCGGTCGAGAACGGCTCCTTGATCCCCTGGCTGCTGGGCACGGCGTTTCTTCATGCCGCTTTGGCATGGCGGTCGCGGGGAATTCTCAAGAAGACCGCCGTCGCCCTGGCAATCGCCACTTTCGCCTTCTGCAATTTCGCCGCCTTCATCACCCGCAGCGGATTTTTCAGCAGCCTCCACGCTTTCAATCAGTCGCCGCTGGGCTGGATGTTCTTAGTCCTCATGGCGGGTGTCGCGATTGGCGGCGCAGTCCTCATGTCCTGGCGTCGAACGGCATTGACCCCCGAAAAACCGTGGTCGAGCTTCTGGGCAAAGGAATCGTGGATTTGGATCTTCTCGGTATTGTTGATATTGTTGGCGGCATTGGCGTTCACGGGCACGCTCATCGCTCCGTTGAGCGGAATTTTCCTCGGCAAGAAATTCGTCGTCGAAGCCGCCTATTACAACAAGGCAATGGTCCCCATCGGATTGGTCCTCTTGACGGCTACGGCATTGGCCCCGCTACTCCGATGGGGAGCTTCACCCGCCTCGGTGCAGAAGAAAGCGATTCTCCTCTCCCTGGCGACCGCGATTGCCGGGACAATTTTGGCTTTTTTTGCGGGGATTCGGCATCCGATCGCCTTGGCAGTCGCCGGTTTGGCATGTTTCGGCATAGCAACCTTCGCGGGGACGCTGGTCCTGGATGTTCTGCATCGCACATCCCCCACAATTTGGCAGCGGTTGCTTGCGGCAGTCCGCGGCAATCGCCGGCAATATGCCGGTTTTCTGATCCACTTGGGATTCATCAGCCTTGCCGTGGGCATAACGGGTTCCTCGCTGGGCGCGCAACGACATGAAGCGGTCATGCACGAAGGCGAGACCTATGCGTGGTCGGGATGGTCGATCCGCCTGGCGGGATTGACCCAGCATGATTCGCCCGGCAAAATCGCCGTCGAAGCACGGCTGGAAATTTCGCGCGGCGGCCGGGCGTTCTGCATCTTGCAACCCGCCCAGAATTATTATCGATGTTCGAACGAGTGGACCGCCCAAGCGGCGATCCATTCGACGTGGACCGAGGATTTCTTCGTGATCCTCCATAGCGGAGAAGCCGGCGGTAAAATCTATTTGACCTTCGTGGAAAATCCCTTGATGCGCTGGATCTGGTTCGGCGGGTGCATTGCCGGTCTGGGAGCCTTGTTGGGTTTATTGCCCTCCCGGCGATTCGCCGCCCGGCGGATTTTCGTGCCCGCTCCGCATTTGGCGGCGTCTTACGCGAATCGCCGGCCCCTGGCTTCGCGAGTTTCCCATGGATGATCGCACGATGGCAATCCGAACGCGTGAATTATGCCGAGCTTTCGGCAATCGGATCGTCCTCCGTCAAGTCGAGCTTGCGATTCCCGCCGGTCAAACGGTGGCTCTGACCGGCGCAAACGGCGCGGGAAAGACCACGCTTTTGCGCTGCCTTGCCGCTTTGAACCGGCCCTCCTCCGGCGAGGTCTTTTGGTTCGAACGCCCCGCCAGGGCGAATTCGCCGGCTTGCCGCCTGCTCGGCGTGGTGATGCACGAAAGCTGGATTTATCCGCATTTGACGGTCCGGGAAAACCTGCTTTTCTCCGCGCGGATGTACGGTATTCCCGAACCCTCGAAGCCGATCGAACGGTGGCTGCGCTGCGTCGGTCTGGAGCGGCATTGCCATGATTTTTCGGCCTGCCTTTCTCGAGGAATGCGGCAACGGCTGGCCTTGGCTCGAGCGCTGATCCATGACCCTCGAATATTATTGTGGGATGAGCCGTTTTCAGGTTTGGACCGGGAAAGTTCCGCTTGGCTGCGGGAGTTGCTGGGGATGCTTCGCGGCGAGGGAAAAACCGTCTGCTTCTCGACCCACGACGCCGACGTCGCGCAAAATCATGCCGACCGCGTCCTCCGACTGCACGCCGGCCGACTTTGGGAGCAGGATATGGCGAAAGTTGCCCGCGCGGCATGAAATTCATCGTAGAACAGGTTTCCAACCTGTCGGCAGGCGGTTTGTTTGAAAAAACCGGTCGGAAACCTGTCCTGCGGATTGCATACGGAAGAGAAATTGAGGAGTAAGAAGATTGGCCGCTAAACTGTGGTGGATGATTCACAAAGACCTGGTGTCCGAGTGGCGGGCGCGGCGCGCCTGGCCGGCGATGCTGCTGTTCGGCACAATGGTCGCCTTGATGTTCGGCGTGCAGATCGATCCGCTCCCCGAGCACAAGGCCCAAATTACGGGCAGCCTGCTCTGGCTGGCGATCTTTTTTGCGGGAATGTTGGCCATCGACCGATCCTTTGCAGCCGAGCGCGAGGAAGGTTGCGGACAGGGAATGCAACTCTATCCGATTTCCTCGACGGCGATTTTTTTGTCGAAATTGGCGGTCAACGTCGTCGCCTTGGCGGCGTTGCAAACCGTGCTGATCCCGCTTTTCATCGTGCTCTGCGACGCCCCTTTGGCCATGCACCCCGGAGCGATGCTCCTGGTGGCGATGCTCGGCAATCTGGGGATTGCCTCGGTGGGCACGCTGTTAAGCGCGCTGACTTCCGGAACGCGGCATTCGGGAAGCCTCCTGGCGCTCCTCGCCTTGCCGCTGACGATCCCTGTCGTGCTCGCCGCTTCCAAGGCCACGCAATGCCTGGGCGGGGAACAAATCTCTCCCGACTGGCGGCTCTGGGTGCAATTGTTGGGAGCATTTGCGGCCGTGTTCACCATGGCCGGTGTTCTGCTCTACGATTTCGTGATGGAGGATTGACATGAGATTGCAAAACCGAATCCTCGCCGGCGGCATCGGAGCGCTCAACCTCCTCGCCGCCGTTTTGACGGTCGCCGCCATGCTCGCGATATTTTTCTTCGCGCCCGTCGAAGCGTCGATGGGCGAGATTCAGCGCATCTTCTACGTGCATGTCGGCGTGGCTTGGGCGGGTTTGATGGCCCTCGTCATTTCCGCGATTGCGGGCGCAATCTACCTTGTCCGCCGCGACCCGGCATGGGACCATTGGTCGCTGGCGGCCGCGGAACTGGGTTGGCTCGGTTGCGGGCTGGTCTTGATCACCGGTTCGCTGTGGGCCCGCGCGGCTTGGGGCGCCTGGTGGACATGGGACCCGCGGCTGACCACGACGTTCATCCTCTGGCTGATTTACGCGGGTTATTTTCTGGTCCGCGCAAGTTTCGATGACGCCCGACGCCGGGCGCGGATGGGAGCCGTGATGACGATCCTCGGCATGCTCGATCTGCCGCTGGTCTTCCTGGCGACGCACTGGTTTCGCGGGATACACCCGGTTTCACGGGGCTTGGAGCCTTCCATGCGCGTGGCGCTGATCGTCAGCCTCGCAAGCTTTTCCGCTTTGTTCGTTTTGTTGATGATCATCCGCAAGATACAATTGCATCAAGCCCGTCTGCTTTGGGAAAGGGAGTCGGAGATATGATCTTTTCCGCTTATAACCTTTTGGTGGTCGCGTATATCGTCGTTTGGCTGGCGATATTTCTCTACGTCGCGCGTCTGCATCGCGAACAACGGCGGCTGTCGCGCGAAATGCAGAAGTTGCAGTCGCAAAGCCCTGGCGAGCGCGTTGCAACGCCGAGAACCGAACCGTCGCTGCCTGAATTCCAATCCTTGTCGCACAAGTATCGACCATGATTATTCGAATCCTCTCATTACTGGCATGCATGACCTTGGCGGATGCGCCGGCGGAGAATCAGGGCGTCATCACCGGCGTCGTGGTAAACGCTTCGCAAAACAAATCGCCGGTCGGCGAGTGCAAGGTCGTGCTCCGCGTGCGATTGGAGAACCAATGGGTGAATTTCAGGGAAGACACCGCCGATCGTTGGGGGAGATTTCGCTTCGCGAACCTGCCGGTGGGCAAGTACTGCGAGTACCTGCCGGGCGCCAATCGCGGCGGCGTGCATTACCCCGGCCCCCAAGTGCGGCTGACTCCCGAACAGCCGCACGTCGCCGTGGAATTCTCGGTTTGCGATTCGATCGCCGCGCCCAGCCCGCTGGTCCTCCGGCGGCAGGAGTTCCGCCTGCGGCCGGAGCCGGGCGCTTTGTACGTCTCCGAGACGCTCGTCGTCGATAATCCCTCGTCTGCCTGTTACGTCGGCCGGGCCGCCGCGGAAGGAATCGAGCCCATCACGCTGCAATTGAGCATCCCGCCGGAATTCGAGCGGGCGACCTTCGACGAAGAGTATTTCGGCCGCCATTTCGCCGTGTTCCAGGGGAAACTCGTCACCGGCCTGCCCTGGCCGCCGGGGAAAAAAGAAGTGAAATTCACCTACGTCATTCGCAACGCCGCCATCAGTCGAACCTGGCAACGGCCGTTGGATTTGCCGTGCGACGACGTAAGCATTCGCGTGGAAACCCCGAAACCGGAGGAAGTCGCGTGCAGTCTGTCGCCGGCCGCCGTCGAAAAGCGCGGCAAGGATGAACAGGGCGAAAAAGGCGTCGCCGTTTTTCAATCGGCTGGAAAGCCCCTCCCGGCCGGATTCGTGATCTGCGTGGATTTGGCGCATCTGCCCGTCCCGTGGATGGCCTATGCGCGCTGGGCGGCGCCGGCTGTCTTGCTCGGAATCGTCGCGGGCGCAAGCGTCTTTATGCTTCGCCGCCGCCGCTCGCCGCCGCCATCGACCTCGGCACATACGCGCAATCCGGATCCGACTCCAGATAGTCGCCGGTCAAGGCATAGGCTCGAGCGCGGCTCCCGCCGCAAGCCTGGCGATACTCGCAAACACCGCATTTCCCCTTGAAGTGGTCCACGTCTCTTAAAGCCCGGAACGTGGGATGATGCTGATAGATTTCGACGACCGAATCCCGCGGAAAATGCCCGCAACAAATCGGCAAAAATCCCGCCGGATAAATCTCGCCGTTCTGGCCGACGAACATGATTCCCTTGCCATCAATCACGCCCAACGGCGCGCGGTGGCCGCGCGCGGAAGCGGCTTCCAGGGCCGTCGAGGCTTTCGGGCCGGCCAGCGGATTTCCCCCCTGCTGCATCACGTAGCGGCGATAGTGCGGCGCTTCGGTCGTCTTCACCGCGTACGGTTGCCGCCGCGCATGATGCCATAACCGCTCGAAAACGATTTCATATTCTTCGGGCGTAATGCGTTCTTCCTCGATCCCCCGCCCCACCGGCACCAGGAAAAACGCCGCCCACATGGCGATGCCCCGGGCCGCCAGCAACTCCGCGATCGCATCGACCTGGTGCATGTTGCGGCGGCAAATGGTCGTGTTGACCTGCACCGCCATCCCGAGCTGCCGGGCGGCCTCGAGCATCTCGAGCGTGCGGTCGAAGCTCCCTTCCCAGCCGCGAAAGGCGTCGTGGGTCTTGGCGTCGGCGCCGTCGAGGCTGATCCCCAGCCGGTGAACCCCCGCCTCCCGCGCCGCTCGAACGCCGCGCGGGTGGCCAGCGGAGTTGCTGAAGGAGTGAGAGCCAATGGCAGGCCGCGCGACGTGGCGTGACGGATCAACTCGAATAAATCGGCGCGCTTCAATGGATCCCCGCCTGTCAGCACGATCATCGGCGGGCGAGGAAAAGTCGCCACCTGATCGAGCAAGGATTTGGCCTCAGTGGTCGAAAGTTCGCCGGGGGCGGGATTCTCTTGCGCCGACGCCCGGCAGTGCTTGCACACCAGGTCGCAGGCCATCGTGACCTCGTAGTAGAACATCAGCGGATTGAGATCGAAATCGGTCTGGGCGTAGTCGGCGTGGCTCATTTGTTCGATTATAGAATTGATTTCCAGCGGGATCGTTGAATCCATTGTATTGTAACGAGGAAATAGAGTTCGGCGGGAGCCTTGCCGGGTATAATTCCGAGAAGCTGGATGCGAACTTCTCCTCCAACTTGACGTAATAAGGGTAATAGGTATAATAGTACTGCAATACTTAATTAAAACATTTAAATAATAACCTGAACGGTGTATTTTTATGCCATGCCTAGTGAGGGTTTCCGAAGCGGCCTCTTTGGCACTGCATAGCATGGCGCTCTTGGCAAGAAACCCCGATCAGCGGTTTTCCAATCAGGCGATAGCGGAAAAGTTGAATGCCTCGACCCACCATCTTGCCAAGGTCATGCAAATGCTCGTGAAATCAGGATTGGTGCGTTCGCAGCGGGGTCCGCAGGGCGGTTTTCTCTTGAATGCCTCCGCCGCGGAGATTCAATTACTCCAGATTTATGAAGCCGTGGACGGGCCGATTTCCCATGCGGAGTGCCTGTTGCATCACCCCAAGTGCAACGGTTGCATTTGCATGTTGGGCAATCTCGTATCGATGCTGCAGGAGCAAATTCACGATTGCCTCACCAATACCACTTTGGCCGAATTGTCGCGGAATTTGGCGATCGCGAATCCGCCGCTGGAAACGGGCGTCCCGTGTCGAGCTTTTTCCGAGGAGATGAAGTAGATCATGGCCCAAGCGAAATTAGCCAAGGGAAAGAATTTTGTCCAGGTGCGCTCGGCCACCGTGCGCTTCGCCGGCGATTCGGGCGACGGCATGCAGTTGGCGGGAAGCCAATTCGCGGATATCGCCTCGATGACCGGGACCGTCGTCCGCACGCTACCGGATTTTCCTTCCGAAATCCGCGCTCCCGCCGGATCTTTGGGTGGCGTCAGCGGCTTTCAGCTCAGTTTCGGCGACGAAGAGGTGCGCACCCCGGGCGACTCGCCTTACGTCCTGATCGCCATGAATCCGGCCGCCTTGAAAGTGAATTTGCCGGAATTGCAGCCGGGAGGCATCGTGATCGTGAATGAGGACGAGTTCACGCCCGGCAATCTGACGAAAGCGAACTATTCGTCCAATCCGCTTGCCACCGAGGAACTTTCGGCGTATCGCGTGATTCCCGTCTCCATGACGCGGCTCAACGAAGAGGCGGTAAGCCCCATGAAACTTCCCCGCAAGGATGCCGCGCGGTGCAAAAATTTCTTCGCCTTGGGCATGACCCTCTGGTTGTACGATCGCCCGCTGCAGCCGATGCTCGAATGGCTGATGGAGAAGTTCCGCAAAAAAACGGCCCTCATGGCCGCCAACGGCGCAAGCTTGCGGGCGGGATACAATTTCGCCGATACCGCCGAGCTGTTCCGCGTCCAGCACACGGTCGCGACGGCGCGGCTGCCCAAGGGGCGATATCGGCGGGTGACGGGCAACGAAGCCGCGGCGCTGGGACTGGTCGCCGCCGCCAACCGTGCCGGCCGAACGCTGGTCTATGCGAGTTATCCGATCACGCCCGCCAGCGAGATTCTGCACGAACTGTCGAAGCATAAGGAATACGACGTTCGCACGCTGCAAACCGAGGATGAAATCGCCGCTTGCGTCGCGGCAATCGGCGCGTCGTTCGCCGGGGCGATCGGCGCGACGGGCACCAGCGGGCCGGGGCTCTCCCTGAAGGCTGAAGGCACTGGGCCTGGCCGTGATGACCGAACTGCCGATGGTATGCGTCAACGTGCAGCGCGCGGGGCCGAGCACGGGCATGCCCACCAAGACCGAGCAGGCCGATCTCTTGATGGCCATGTACGGGCGGCACGGCGAGTGCCCCATGGCCGGTGCTGGCCGCCGCCACGCCCGCCGACTGCTTCCACATGGCCTTCGAGGCGGTGCGGCTGGCAATCAAGTACATGACGCCGGTTATGCTGCTTTCGGACAGCTTCCTGTCCAACAGCGCCGAGCCGTGGCGGGTTGTCGCTCCCGACGATTTGCCCGATTTGCGCACGCGCCCAATTTTCCGTCGCGGAAGACTTTGCCCCTTATCGGCGGGATCCGAAGACCCTGTCGCGGCCTTGGGTCGCGCCGGGAACGCCGGGCCGCGAGCATCGGATCGGCGGCCTGGAAAAAGCGGACGTCACCGGCGCGGTGAGCTACGACGCGGCCAATCATCAGCGGATGGTCGATTTGCGCGCGCAAAAAGATCGCCGGGATTGCCCGCGACATTCCGCCGGCGGAAGTCGACCGGTCCGGCGGAAGGCGATCTCTTGGTGATCGGCTGGGGCAGCACCTACGGCGCGATCGCCGCCGCCGTCGACGAACTGTTGCACAGCCGGGCGGCGCGTCGCGCATGTCCACCTGCGCTACTTGAATCCCTTTCCCGCCAATTTGGGCGAAATACTCGCGAAATACAAACGCATTCTGGTCCCGGAAAACAACATGGGGCACCTCTGCTCGATGCTCCGCGACCGGTTTCTCGTGGATGCCCGTCGGACTGCCCAAAGTGGAAGGCCGGCCGTTCCGCATCCGCGAAATCGAAGAACATCTCGAAAAAATGCTGGGAGAACCAAGCCGATGAGCACCTCCGAATCCGGAATGCTGCACCGCCGACCAACCGCAAGGGGTGCTGCCGATATTGACCGAGAAGGATTTCCAGTCGGGCCAGGAAGTCAAATGGTGTCCGGGCTGCGGGGATTACGGCATCCTTTCGCAAGTGCAGAACGTGCTGCCACGACTGGGAGTCCCGCGCGAAAAAGTCGTCTTCGTTTCCGGCATCGGCTGCTCGTCGCGATTCCCCTACTATCTCAACACCTACGGAATGCACGGCATTCACGGGCGGGCGCCGGCAATCGCCATGGGCGTGAAATGCGCGAATCCGGAATTGTCCGTGTGGGTCATCACCGGCGACGGCGACAGCCTCTCGATCGGCACCAATCACTTGATCCACTGCATGCGGCGCAATCTGGACGTCAATATCCTGCTCTTGAACAACCAGATTTACGGCCTGACCAAAGGGCAATACTCGCCGACCTCCGAATTCGGCAAGAAAACGAAGTCCAGCCCGCTGGGCACCATCGAGCAGCCGATCCATCCGATGGCGATCGCGCTGGCCGCCGAAGGGACCTTCGTCGCGCGGACGGTGTTCGCCGACCAGGCGCACCTCGGCAGAGATGATCGAGGCGGCCGCCCGGCACAAGGGAACGTCGTTCGTCGAAATCCGGCAGAATTGCGTCGTCTTCAACGACAATGTGCTGGGAACTTTCAGCGACCCGGATCTGCGCGAGCGATAATTGGGCGTATCTCGAACAGGGCCGGCCGATCCGCTTCGGCAAGGACGGCCGCAAGGGAATCGTGATGCGCGGCATGGAGCCGGAAGTCGCCGTGGTGGGCGAGAACGGCGTGCGGGAAGAAGACCTGCTGGTGCCATAACGCGAACGGCGCGTCGAGTGCCCAGGCGTTTCTGCTGGCCAACCTCAGGCCGCCCGATTTCCCACTGCGTTGGGCATTTTCCGCCAGGTGGAGAAGCCGACTTACGACGATTTGCTGATGGAGCAGATCGACGACGCGGTCGCCAAGAATGGCCGCGGCGAACTGTCGAAACTACTGAACGCCGGTACGACGTGGCTCGTGGATTGAACGAACCATTCCCTCTTTCGAATCCCCGCGGAGGCACGCTTGAAAACCGAGATGGCCGGCACCGTTTGGTCCGCTTACGACCTGCCGCTCCAGGAGCGGTCCGGCGCGGAAACCGCCGATCCGTCGCCGCCGCCCGCGGAATCCGACGAATTGATTCTGCTGCAAAACGGAATTTGGTTCTGTTCGTTGCGGTGGCTGGTCGTCGCGGCGCTGGCTGCGCTGGCACTGCTGGGCTGGTTGACCAAGGTTGCTTTTCCCCTGCCCGGGATTCATCTGCAACCCCTTTGGCCGCTGGCGGTCGCCGGAACGCTGCTGTTGCTCAACGGGATGTATCTCGCCATGATGCGGAAGGTTTCGCTGAGTGCGCAGCGCGCGGCGGCGGCCGAACGCGTCCTCTGGCTGCAAATCCTGCTGGACCTGGCGGTGCTCACGGTAGTCGTCCATTACGTGGGCAGCTTGGAGACTTTCGCCCCGTTCATGTATCTGTTCCACATCGTGCTGGCCTGTATCTTCCTTCCCTACGCCCAAAGCCTGCTGGTGACCCTCGCGGCGATGGGAATGTACCTCGCCTGCCTGATCGCTGGAAAGCTCGGGACTTATCGCGCCGCAGTCGATGCTGGCCGGATCGTTTCCACTCGACCGCGGCGGCGTTTCGCTCCTCGTCGAGGCATGTCGATTCGGCTCGGTGGCGTTCGTTTCCGCGACGGTGTGGTATCTTGCCTCGCGGCTCTCGAGTGCGTTAAGACAGCGGGACGAAGAATTGTCGGCCATCAATCGGCGCTTGGTGGCCGCAACGGAAGAACGGGCCGGGCACATGCTGCAAACGACCCATCAGTTGAAGGCGCCTTTCGCGGCGATTCATGCGAACACCCAGCTCCTGCTCGGGGGACATTGCGGCACGCTGCCCGTTGCGGCAACCGCCGTCATCGGGCAGATCGCCACGCGTTGCGAGATGCTCTCGCGGGGCATCAAAGCGATGCTGCAATTGGCCAATCTGCGGTCCCATGCGCAGAATCCGCCCGCGCCGATCGCCGTGGATTTATCCGTTTTGATCCAATCCTGCCTGGCTGCCTTGCGGCCCCAGGCGGCGAAGCGGGGCATCGAGTTCGAGAAAGATTTGTCGCCCGCCGTCGTGCAGGCGGTTCCCGATCATGCCGTAATGATTTTCGACAACATTCTCTCCAACGCCATCAACTACTCGCGGGACGGGCAACGGGTGACCGTGTCTTCCCGCGCGAAACCGGACGGCGGGGCGCTGGTGGTTGTCCGCGACCGCGGCATCGGCATTCTGCCCGACAAACTCCCGCGGATTTTCGACGATTATTTTCGCACGACCGAGGCGGTCAAGCACAACCACGCCTCCACCGGCTTGGGATTGGCCATCGTGCGGCAAGCCGCCTTGGCGGGAAGAATCGGCGTCCGCGTGGAAAGCGCCCCGGCGCAGGGCACCGTTTTTGCCCTCGATTTTCCGAATTCGCCACCCAAACCAGAAAAACCGAATTGACCGGAAGGAGCAATCATGGCCTACCTATTGATCGTGGATGATGACGCGGATTTCGCTTCGGCGGTGAGCACCGTGCTTACCAACCAAGGTTATGAAATCGGCATTGAGACGGACAGCGAGAAGACGCTCGACCGCATCCGCCAGCGGCGCCCCGACGCGATTATTCTCGACGTCATGTTCCCCGAGAACGACAAGGCGGGTTTCGAGGTCGCGCGTTCGATCCGCCGCGCGTTCGGCGAATTGCCCGTCCTCCTGTTGACGGCCGTCAACCAGTCGTTCCCCTTGGGATTCAGCAACAAGGACCTCGATCCGACGTGGCTGCCGGCCGTCGATTTCGTGGAGAAACCCGTCGATTTCGCGCTCCTGTGCGCGAAGATTTCAACCATCCTCGCGAAGTAGATAGATTACCTGCTTGTTATTCCCACGCCGGAGCGTGGGAACGAGTATCATTCCCGAATTCCAGCAGGCCCCCCATGAAAATTCACGAATACCAGGCAAAAAAAATCTTCAGTGAGGCGGGCGTCGCGGTGCCTCGCGGCATCGTCGCCGATTCGCCGCAAGCCGCGGGCGAGGCGTTTGCCGCCCTCGGCGGCCGAATCGCCGTCGTCAAAGCCCAGATTCATGCCGGTGGACGAGGCAAGGGGACCATCGCCGAAATCCCCGGCCAACGCGGCGTGCAGGTCGTTCGCAATCGGGAAGAAGCCGAAACCGTCGCCGGAAATCTGCTCGGTCACCGGCTGATCACGATCCAAACCGGACCGACCGGAAAAACGGTGCATCGCGTGCTCGTCGAGGAAGGCTGCTCGATCGTCAAGGAATTCTATCTGGGCGCGGTGGTCGATCGCGGCGCGGGCGGACCGGTGCTGATCGCCTCGCCCGAAGGCGGCATGGAGATCGAACGCGTCGCCGCCGAAATGCCCGATCGCATCTACGCCGAGCCCTTCAACCCCCACGCCGGTTTGCAGCCGCATCAAATCCGCAAGCTTGCTTGGCGGCTGAGCTTGCCGCAGGCCGCAATGCGCTCGGCGGAACAATTCATGCAGGCGCTCGCCCGCGTATTTCTCGATCGCGATTGCAGCCTGCTGGAAATCAATCCGCTGGCGCTGACCGCCGACAACCAACTCCTGGCGCTGGACGCCAAGATGAATTTCGACGACAGCGCGCTGTTTCGGCACTCCGATCTGGCCGAATTGCGCGATTTGGCCGAAGAGGAGTCGGCCGAAGTCCGGGCGGGAGAAGCCGGCCTCAGCTACGTCAAGCTCGAAGGAAACATCGGCTGCCTCGTCAACGGGGCGGGTTTGGCGATGAGCACCATGGATCTGATCAAGCACCACGGCGGTGAACCGGCGAACTTCCTCGACGTCGGCGGCGGCGCGAACGTCCAGCAGGTCATCGAGGCGTTTTACATCCTGCTCAGCGACCTCAACGTTCGCGCCGTGCTGGTGAATATTTTCGGCGGCATCATGCAATGCACGACCATCGCCAACGCGCTGATCGAGGCGTATCGCACCGTGCATTTCGCCATCCCCCTGGTCGTGCGATTGGAAGGCACCGAAGTCGAGCAAGGCTGCCGGATCCTCGCCGAAAGCGAACTCGACATCATCACCGCCGCCGACTTGACCGACGCCGCTAAAAAAGTCGTCGCCATGGCGCGAGAAAAACATTGATCGCGGAAATTATTTTATTTTAAGGGTGCCATGCCCACGCTTGTCGTGGGCATGTTGTGACCAAAGGGTTACGCTCCGCAAAAACAGGAATGAACGTTCCATGAGCATTCTCATCGACCGCAACACGCGCGTGCTCTGCCAGGGAATCACCGGCAGGGCCGGCCAATTCCACGCCAAACACTGCCGGGAATACGGCACGCAAATCGTCGGCGGCGTGACCCCCGGCCGCGGCGGCCAAACCGTCGAAGGCGTGCCCGTGTTCGATACCGTCGCCGAAGCCGTGGAGCGGACCCGGCGCGGACGCAACGATGATTTTCGTCCCGCCCCCCTTCGCCGCGGACGCGATTCTGGAAGCCGTCGATGCCGGAATTCCGTTGATCGTGGCGATCACCGAAGGCATCCCCGTGCTCGATATGGTGCGCGTGATGCCCGAAGTCCGCCGTTCCCGCTCCCGGCTGATCGGCCCGAATTGTCCGGGCGTGATCACGTCCGAGGAGTGCAAGATCGGCATCATGCCCGGCTATATCCACCGCCGCGGCCCGATCGGCGTGATCAGCCGTTCGGGCACGCTCACTTACGAAGCGGTCTGGCAGTTGACGGGCGTCGGATTGGGCCAATCGACCTGCATCGGCTTGGGAGGCGATCCGATCGTGGGCACGTCGTTCGTCGATCTGCTGCGGATGTTCGAGGACGATCCGCAAACGGAAGGAATTTTGCTGATCGGCGA
The DNA here is from genome assembly GCA_963713065.1 of Pirellulales bacterium. GTDB lineage: Bacteria > Planctomycetota > Planctomycetia > Pirellulales > Thermoguttaceae > JADLEL01. The sequence continues at coordinate 343,045 of CAVQKP010000009.1, forward strand.
AATCGGCGGTTCGGCTGAAGAAGATGCGGCGGCGTTTGTCGCCGCGCATGTCACGAAGGCCGTCGCGGCGTTCGTCGCCGGCCGCACCGCTCCGCCCGGAAAGCGGATGGGCCACGCCGGCGCGATCATCGCCGGCGGCAAGGGAACCGCGGCCGAAAAGATCGCCGCCCTCGAATCCGCCGGAATTTTGGTTGCCCGGAGTCCGGCGGAAATGGGCAAAACGATGAAACAAGCGCTGAAGAAGAAATCCTGACGATTCGAGCTTATCCCCAATCTCCCCTCGACCTCAGGGAGAGGGGCCGGGTGTGTGGGCGGAATCGCTGGAATACGGTAATTTATGGCCTTACGGATTCTGGGCCTGCATCTTTCTATTCCACCTGATGCACGACGATGGCGTTGTGCCGGCTGGCGCTGATGCCCGTGCCCAGGACCAACACGATGCGGTCGCCGGGCGAGAAATAGCCGGATTCCCGCCACCGATCGGAAATGTAATCCAGCAGCTTCGCGTTGTCGCCGACGGGTGCGCCGAAGTGCGGGATGATGCCCCAGTACAGGCACATCCGCCGCAACGTGGCGTCCGATTCGCTCACGCCCAAAATCGGCACGAAACTGCGATGCTTCGAGATCGCCAGCGCCGTCTCGCCGCTTACGCTGGCCACCACGATCAGCCGCGCGCCGACCTCTTCCGCCAATCGGCAGGCGGATCGAGTGGTGGCCTCGGTGATTGGATTCCCGCCGCTTTTTGCGTTATGGAACCAGGGACGCCTGATCCGTTCACTGGCCGTTGCCGCAGCAGCGGTTCGGTGGCGAGCGCGATGCGGTGCATCATTTCGACCGTTTCGAGGGGATACTCGCCCACGGCCGTTTCACCGGACAACATGCAGGCGTCGGCCCCGTCGAGAATGGCGTTGGCCACGTCGGTCACTTCCGCCCGGGTGGGAAGCCGCGAGTGGTGCATGCTTTCGAGCATCTGCGTGGCGATGATCACCGGCTTGCGGGCTTGATTGCAAAGCGCGATAATCCGCTTTTGCACGAGCGGCACCCGGGCGATGTCGATCTCCACCCCCAGATCGCCCCGCGCAACCATGATCCCGTCGGCCGCGGCGATTATCGCGTCGAGAATCTCCAACGCTTCGGGCTTTTCGATCTTGGCGATGACGCGGGAACTACCGCCCGCCGCCTTGATGAGAGATTTCAAATCCTGCAAATCCTCGACTTTGCGGACGAAGCTCAAACCGAGATAATCGGCGCCGGCGGCCGCGGCCCAGCGGGCGTTGTCGCGGTCCTTTTCGCCCAATGCCGGAGCGCTGAGCTTGACGCCCGGCAGATTGATTCCCTGCCGGCTGCGGAAGATTCCGCCTTGAACAACGCGGCAAACGGCCGCGTCGGCGGACTTGCTATCGACGCGGAGCTCGACCGCGCCGTCGGCCAGCATCACGCGGTCGCCGGGATCGAGCTCGTCGATCAAGGTTTCATAAGTGGCGGTCATCTGGCCCGCCTGGCCGGCGCTCTCGCCGCGGATGAAGGTCAACACATCGCCGGTTTTGCAGGAAACGCTTCCGCCGGGTAGTTCGCCCAGCCGGATTTTCGGCCCCGCGAGATCCACGAGGATGCCGATCGGGCAATTCGCCGCCCGGCTCGCTTCGCGGACTTTATCGACCGCCGCTTGATGCTCTTCCCGCGTGCCGTGCGCGGTGTTGATGCGGAAGACATCGACTCCCGCCTGAATCAACTCGGCCAATTTAGCCGGATCGGAACTGGCCGGCCCCAGCGTGGCCACGATCTTCGTTTGACTGGGCGGACGATTGACGGGATGCAGATTTTGCGGCATGAGAAAATAGCCTCGAAAATGTTTTCTCAAAGATGAGATGCCGGAACAAAAAATGATGATCGGGGACGAGGATTTCGCGGATTAAAAAAGCCCCCGGTGTGTTCACCAGGGGCTAATTGATCATTTGAAATCTCGGTCTAGTACTTCAAATAGAACTTGATGCCCATTTGCATGTCGATGTTGTCGAGCGAAACTTCCTGGCCCAACTCGGTATTGGTGTTGTACTTGGCGGGAATGGCTTCGCCGTCCTTGGTGATCTCGACCCGATATATTCCCGGTCCCATGCCGGGAGGATCGCCTTCGGGCCCGGGCGTGGTGGGAAGGGAAATCATTGCCATCCCGGTTTGATTCGTCTTGCCTTGCGGGACAACCGTCAAATATTCGCTCAAGAATTTTTCGGGAACGAGCTTGACGGTCGCGCCCGACAGCGGCTGGCCGTTGCGATAGACTTGCACGCTGACCGACATCCGGCCGATCTTCGATTCCTTCCATTTATCGACCCGATCCACGATTTGATCTGAGGTAATGCCCCTGTCCTTGTCAGTCTTCATGACCTTCAAAGCCGCCTTCAAACCGGGAGCCGCGTCCAACTCCGCGCCGCTGATTTTGCCGTCCTTGTTGGTGTCGTACAATTCCATCGCTTTCGAAGCGGCGCCGCTGGCGCTGATCGGCGTTTGCAGCACGCGGGGCGGCTGACGATCGCATCCCGCATAAACCGCGAACGAAACCAAGCCCAACACCGCCAATCCCCATCCTAAACGTGAACTCATAATTTTTCACCTTTTTCTAAGGGTTTGAAAAGTCTTTCAAATTCACAAAATACCAAAATTCAGTTTATCAAATGCGAATGCGTTCGTCAAAGGGCGAGTCGGCGATCAATGCCGGACCACACCCGGAAAAATTTGCGAAATCCAACACCATTGCGAAACCCTGACGAGCATTCTGATCGTCACCCCTCTATCTTATGGTATAATGTGCCCCATCTTGTCCCGTTTCGCCGCCAGGTAGCGCGCGTTGTGCTCGTGGATCGGGCTGAGGATCGGCACCTGATCGATCACCTCCAGATCGAAACCGCCGTAAATAAAGGCATCGGTCTTTTTCGGATTGTTCGTCAACAAGCGGACGCGGGTCAGTCCCAGGTCTTTCAAAATTTGAATGCCCACCCCGTAATCGCGGCTATCGACCTGATGCCCCAGCGCCAGATTGGCCTCCACCGTGTCCAGGCCTTGGTCCTGGAGATGATAGGCCTTGATTTTTTCGATCAGTCCGATGCCGCGCCCTTCCTGGGGCAGATAGACCAATACGCCCCCGCCCTCCTGGCTCATCATTTGCAACGCCAGCCGAAGTTGATCGCCGCAATCGCAGCGCAGCGAGTCGATCAAATCGCCCGTAAAACAGGAAGAATGCAGCCGCACCAGCGGTTGCGCCGACTTTGCCGGATCGCCGATCACGATGGCCACCGGCTGCTGGTCCTCATACCTCACGCCGTAGCCGATAATCCTGCCGGGGCCGAATCGGGTGGGTAAATCGGCTTCCTCCACGCGATATACCAGTTTTTCGCTCCGCCGGCGATAACGGATCAACGCCTCGATGCTGATGATTTCCAAGCCGAATTTTTGTGAAATCGCAAACAACCCTTCCCGCGTGGCGCGATTGCCCGTCTCGTCGAGAATTTCGATCAGCACGCCCGTCGGCTTCAGCCCGGCCAATCGGGCGAGATCGACGGTGGCCTCGGTATGGCCCGCCCGCCGCAACACGCCTCCCTCCTTCGCCACCAGCGGATAAAGATGCCCGGGCCGCAGAAAATCGGCGGGCCGGCCGGCCGGATTCAAAATCTCCCGGATCGTTGTCGCCCGCTCTTGCGCGGTGATGCCCGTGCGACAGCTACGATGATCGACCGGCACGGTAAAAGCCGTTTGCAACGGCGCGGTGTTGGTTTCGACGATGAACGGCAGATCGAGCCGTTCGGCGACGTCCGGCAAAATGGGCATGCAAAGCTGGCCCTTGCCGTGCGTAATCATGAAATTCACGATTTCCGGCGTCACCTTTTCCGCCGCGCAGATGAAATCGCCTTCATTCTCGCGATCCTCGGCATCCATCACAATGACGATCTTGCCGGCGGCGATGGCCTCTACTGCCGCTTCAATGCTGGAAAATCGATGGGGCACGATTGTTTTTCACCTGCTCTTCCCGTAAATAAGGGAACGATTATGAGTTGGAAGAATAAATCTACCGGTAGATATGCAACGGTTTTCACCCGATTTTCAAGAGACGCCGCGCGATTCCATCCTAGCAAAACGGCGGCGAATAACCTGATGTGATGCCATGAACTCCGAAATTATTATAAACCATCGCCGGGCAGATGTCATGCCGTAGTATCCAATCTGTCAAAATATTCCGTCTATGGGGGGGCGTCTTGTGCCTCGCTCTGCACCTCTCACCAAAGAACCAATGTATCATTAACCAATGAAACTTGGTAACCTGTAACCTCGAAAGGGCAAAGTCGTGCAGCCAAGCGGCACAAGCTCCAAGAACCGGCTTTCGGCTGGCGTGATGTTTGGCTCCCTTTGCTCGATCGATAATGCTTGAAATCAAGGAGAGGAACCGTGACCAACCGCCAACGTTTGACGCGCCGCCATTTTTTGTGGACTTCCGCCGCACTCGGCTCTGCTGCGATCGCTCTGCCGGCATTTCTCAAGGCGAAATCGCCGAACGGCCGATTAAACGTGGCGTTGATCGGAGTCGGCGGCCAGGGCGGCTACCAACTTGGCGACGCGAGAAAAATGGAGAACGTCGTCGCCATCTGCGACATCGATGAAAACATTCTCGACCGAGTAGTGCGCGGCGTGCCCAAGGCGAAACGCTATTTCGACTTCCGCAAAATGCTCGAGGAAATGGAACGGGGAATCGATGCCGTGATGGTCAGCACACCCGACCACACCCACGCCCCGGCCAGCGCGATGGCCATGAAAATGGGCAAGCATTGCTACTGCGAAAAACCGCTCGCTCACACCGTCCATGAAGCTCGATTCCTGGCGCGGCTCGCCAAGGAAAAAAATCTGGTCACGCAGATGGGCACGCAAATCCACGCCACCGAAAACTACCGCCGCGCGGTGGAAATCGTGCAGGCCGGCGTGCTCGGTCCCATTGCCGAAGTGATGACGTGGTGCCCCAGAAATTGGAGCGGCGGAAAACGCCCCGCGGAAAATCCGCCCGTGCCCAAAAACATCCATTGGGACCAGTGGATCGGGCCGGCCCCCTTCCGCCCTTATAATCCCTGCTATCTGCCGGAAACCTGGCGATGCTGGTGGGATTTCGGCAACGGCACGATGGGCGACATGGCGTGCCATATCATGGACTTGCCGTTCTGGCGCTCCAGCTGCGTTATCCGGTTTCCATCGAAGCCAAAGGGCCGCCGGTCGATAAGGAAAGGTGCGCTGGAATATCTCGGCGTAACTTTCGAGTTTCCCGCCGCGGACGGACGGCCGCCGCTAAAACTGACTTGGAACGACGGCTCGTCGCGGCCGCCCTTTCCGCCCGGCGAGGATATTCCCCTCGGCGGCATCGGGGCGCTGTTCATCGGCAAGGAAGGCATGATGCGCGTGGATTACGAATCTCACACGCTCTATCCCGCCGCGAAATTCAAGGATTTCCAAGCCCCGCCGAAAACCATACCCGCTTCGATCGGCCATCATGCGGAGTTCTTCGAAGCCTGCAAGAACGGCGGGCCGACGACCTGCAATTTCGACTATTCCGGTGCGCTCGCCGAAGCCGTGCTCTTGGGCGGCGTGGCGTTCAAGGCCGGTGAAAAAATTCTTTGGGATGGCCCGAATTTGCAGGTTACCAATTCCGAGGCGGCGCAAAAACTGATCGCCCGCGAATACCGCCAAGGCTGGACGCTGTAATAATTAATATCTGTCGCCGACCGATTAATGCACGCCGACAGGTGCAAGCCGGACGGGATATTCGCGCCGCTTGGATGGGTCGAAGGACGAAGGCGGCCCGATGAATCCCGACGTATCGCGAAAATGACTGTAGATGCGCGTCATCCAGGGCCGCGCGTCGTGGAGCGACAAATGGTGTCCGAAGCCCATCACGTCCTCGCGCTCGGAAGGCACGGTGCCGTAGCAGGCGTCGGCATTCGTATTCGCTGCCGGGCAGGCGGCGTTCCCCGTCATCTGCGCGATGTGCGGCAGCCCCAATGCATGGCCGACTTCGTGGACGAAAGTCCGCTGGTAGTACACATGGTGCGCGCCGCGGTGATAGACCGCCACGCCGAGATCGAAATCATCGTAAAGCGTGTCGTACGACCGGAACGTGCCCGCGTTGCCGCCGCCCCGGGGCGGCCGAATGTTCGCCACTTGAATGGTCCGATGACCGCCGGAAACCACCAACTCCAGGCGGAAACGGCACCACACGTTGCAGCGATGCGTCGCGTGGGCGGACGGCCAGTTCAACTCCGAGTTGTCGTGCGGAGTTTTCAACCAAAAGTGGCCGCTCCAAAAACTTATGGATGAAAGCCGATAAACTTCGCGAAAATGGTTCCACGCCCGGGTGGTCCAGGGCACCAGGGTGAATGCCGTGCCGTCGGCGTCGTTGATCGTGCCGCCGGAGCCGGTGGCCTGTTGGAGGTTCACCTTGAGAACCAAGGTCAATTCCGCATTGGTAATGCGGTTCATCATCGTGGTCCGCAACTCAGAATCGAAAGTGCCCGCATCATGAACGTCGGGGATGATCATCTTCAACCTCCCGCGTAATGAGGTAAAAAAGAGGACCTGCTTGAAAAATCCTCTGCATGGACGCCCTGCTTGTAAACGCGTTCCTTTCCTCTCCCAGCGAGGAATTCTATGGCCCGGCTCGCCGGAGTAAAGGGCGGTACATTGTTCCTGTCGGCTTTGCCATTTTATGCTCCTGCCGCCTTTCGACCTTTGACAGGCCGCATGCGCGGCGGGATAATGGCGAAAACCCTCATTTTCCACAGGAGCACCCGATGAAGAAACCGGCACAAACACTTTCGAGCCATGCCATGATCCTCTTTGGAGTAGTAATTATTCTCGCAACCATGACTACCGCCGCATCGATTGCGGCTGAACCCTCGACAGGTGGCAATCCCATGAAGTCTGACGTGCGAAAAACATCTCCCGTGCCGTCGAAGGACATGAAATCGGTCGATTTGCGGCCGTTTTTGCAAAAATGGGGACTCGACGCCCGCGTGCAGGGCCATCGCGATACCTGTTCCGTTTTCGTGGTGACCGAAGCCCTCGAATACGCCTTGGCGACGAAGCGGCAAAGTGGCACGCGGTTGAGCGTGGAATTCCTCAATTGGGCCGGCAACCAAACGAAGAAAGAACTCCCCGACGGGGGTTGCTTCTCGGAACTCTGGAAGGGCTATGAAGATTGCGGTATATGCCCCGAAGCGGAAATGCCGTATCTCGACAAATTCGATCCCGCCAATAAACCCGCCGAGGAAGCGATCGCCCATGCCAAGGAAATCCGCTCTCTCGGCATGAAGCTGCACTGGATCAAAGAATGGGACGCCGACAAGGGAGTCGATGCGAAACAGCTTGCCGAAATCAAAAAAACGCTTGCCCGCCGCTGGCCGGTGAGCGGCGGCTTTCTCTGGCCCAAGCGCAAGGATGTGGATCTCGGCCTGCTGAAAGTGTTGCCGCGCTCCGAGGTGATCGACGGCCATAGCGTGCTGTTGGTCGGATATCGCGACGACGAAAAGCAGCCCGGCGGCGGCGTTTTTCTGTTTCGCAACACGGCGGGCAAAAGCCGCGACGGCATGATGACCTACGAGTACGCTTTGACCTACATGAACGATGCGGTGTGGATCGATTACGACGGAGCGGCGGAAGGCGGAATCGCCGGCATGGAAACGCCCCGGGCGAAATCGGGAAAAGCGGCCGGCAGCGCGGCGGAGGCGACCGATTCGCTCTTCCGCGATCTCTTGGGATCTTTGACCCTGCCGCCGGCGGGCCGCAATCGCCGCATCTCCAGCAACGAGCAGCCCAATTGGAACGACGGCAACAACGATATGACCTGGCTCCAGCCGGGCGAGTCGATCGAAATGCCCCTGCTCGAAGGCCCGGGATACATTTCCCATATCTGGTTCACCAGCCACGCCGGCTGGGCGAATGAATTGAATGCCCTGAGCATCCGCATCTATTGGGACGGGCGGAAAGAGCCGGGCGTCGAAGCGCCCTTGGGCGATTTCTTCGGCTGCGGAACCAAGCCGGCCGTCGTCGAGAGCCTGCCCGTGCAAGTGTCGCCCACCGGCGCGCTCACCTGCTACTGGCGGATGCCGTTCGCCAAGTCGGCGAAGATCGTGGTCGCCAACGACAATCCCGACCGCGGCGCGGGGCTTTATTGGCAGGTCGATTGGGTGCAAGTCGATGAGCTTCCGCCGCAGACAATGTACTTCAACGCCCAGTATCGGCAGGAGTATCCCGCCGTGATGAAACGCGATTACCTGCTGGCCGACTTGGAAGGCCGCGGACAATACGTCGGCTCGGTGATGACGGTCACCAACGCCCAGGACGGCTGGTTCGGCGAAGGCGACGACTTTTTCTACATCGACGGCGAAAAAGTTCCCAGCTTGCAGGGCACCGGCAGCGAAGATTATTTCAACGATGCCTGGGGATTCCGCCCCAGAACGAGCCACTGGTTCGGCTCGCCGCGTTGGCAGGGCGACCGCGCCGGCGACACCGGCACCATGTACCGCTGGCACGTGCTCGATCCGGTGCGGTTCGACAAATCGCTGAAAGTCGCGATCGAACACAAAGGAAACGAGCCCCGGGATTACCGGGGATTCTTCGTCGAACGCCCCGATTTCTTCAGCAGTGTCGCCTTTTGGTATCAGATCGGCGCGCCGAAATCTTTCGCCCGCATGCCGCCTTGGAACGAGCGCCGCGTGCCCTGGGACCAACAGAATCTGGTCCGCGCGTTCCTCAAGGCGAAAACCACCGGCCCGGCCAAGCTGAAAGTGGAAACGCAAGGCTTCTTCGGCTCCCGTCCGGTGCTGGCATGGCCCAACAAGGAGAACGGGGCGCGCTTGACGCTGCCGTTCAATGTCGCCGAAGACGGACGCTATGCCGTTCGCTTGACGGCGATGCAAGGCCCGCAGTTCGGGCGGTACAAAATTTTCTTCGACGACAAACGGGTGGCCGAAACCAATTTCTTCGCGCCGCGGGGCGGCGCGGATGGCGAAGGGGGGGAAATGGACTTGCTGCTCGGCACCCATGAAATGGCCAAAGGATCGCATGACATCACGTTCGAAGCCGTCGAGGTTCCCGCCCCCGGAGGCGAAAAGGCGGCGAAGCCCCTGGCGGTCGAAATGCTGCGGCTGTTGAAATTGCCGCCCAAAGCGGTCCGCGAGGTCAAAACCGACAACGAGGCGCACTTCATCCGGCTGGGGCTGGGCCGCGCGCTCTATGCCTACCGGCTGGCTTACGGCAAATTGCCCGACTCGCTGGAAACGCTGGTCAAGTCGGGTTTCATGCCCCGGCGATATCTCCGCGATGAAAACAACATCCCGCTGAAAGCGTGGCGCGAGGGCGATTACATGAACGTCGAAAGCGCCGGCCCCACCGGCTGGAAACACCGCTGGCAAGGGCTCGATCCGCGGCGGTAAAGAAGATTGGTCGCGAATGTTATTTAGCCCGGAGCCGACGGCGATGATGGGAATGTATCGGCCGGATGGCCCGATCGGCCACACCGTTTTACACTAACAATTTCACCCCGGGTTCTTCACCCTTCCAGGAGTTTTTTCATGCACCGCTGCACCATTTTCGCTGCGATTGTTCTGGGCATGTTTTTCTGCGTCCCTCTTCGCGCCGAGGACGCGAACGATATCCGCGACTTGAAACTGAAGGACTGGCATCCCCAGTCGATGCTCGTTACCAAGGTCACGAAAGTCGATAAGCCGATGTTTCCCGTCATCGACCAACACAACCACCTTGGCACGGGCAAGGCGTTTCTTACGCCCGAGCGGGTGAAGCATTATCTCGAAGAGATGGACGCGGCCGGCGTCCGCACGGTCGTCGATCTGGACGGCATGTGGGGGGACCGGCTCAAGGAAACCTTGGCCGCGCTCGACGAAGCCCATCCCGGCAGATTCCTCACCTACGCACAAATCGACTTCGACGGCATCGACGACGAGGATTGGAGCGCTCGCGAGGCCAAACGCCTGGAAGAAAGTTTCAAGCTGGGCGCCAAGGGATTGAAGTTCCACAAATCGCTCGGCCTGGAAGTGAAATTCAAGAATGGCAAGTATCTCATGCCTGACGATCCCAAAATGGATCCGATCTATGAAATGTGCCGCCAAACATCACCGCCCGATCATGATCCATACCGGCGATCCGGTCGCGTTCTTCACCCCCTTGGACAAGAACAATGAACGCTGGCACGAGTTGAATCAGCACCCCGATTGGCTCTGGTACGATCATGATTACCCGCCGCTGAAGCAGTTGCTCGGCGCGTTCATTCACGCCGTGGCGAAAAATCCGCAGACGACCTTCATCGGCGCACATTTCGGCAACTATGCCGAGAACGTGGCCCAGGTGGCCGAGTGGCTCGACAAGTATCCGAATCTCTATGTCGATATCGACGCGCGGATTTCGGAACTCGGCCGGCAGCCCTATACGGCGCGAAAATTTCTCATCAAATATCAAGACCGCGTAATGTTCGGCACCGACACCACTCCCAACGACCGCGAGGCCTATCGAATCTACTACCGCTTCCTCGAAACCGACGACGAATACTTCGACTGCCGGAAAAGCCACCACCTGCAGGGATTCTGGATGATCTACGGCGTCTTTTTGCCGAAGGACGTGCTGGAGAAAATCTATTGCAAAAATGCCGAACGCCTGCTGTTCTTCGGGGATGATAAAAAAGCGGCTGAATCCAAAACTTCCGCAGTTCGAACCAATAATACCCGGATTCGCTCGGCAAGCTGATCCGCGCCAGCCGTTCGGACGACTTCCAGATCACCGGCAACGGCCGCTCAGCGGCGTGGCACAAGACCGCCTGACCCCGGACGCCCGTCGGCCCCAGTTTCCACGAATACCAAAAATTCGGCACGCTGCTATTCGAATAAAATCGTTTTCCCGGAGCCAACGACGGTGATTGCCGCGAATTCAGGAAACCTCCGTCAGCAAGCCCGCGAAAAATTCGCGGATCGTTTCTTCGGGATAAAGGCAAAAGGCGTACTCCCGCCAATCGAGAATTTTGTCCTTTCGCGCTTCCGCGACCGCCAAATCAAGCTCGCCCTGGAATTGCCGCCGCAGATCGGCAAGCCAAGGTTGCAAGCGCTCGTTGACGCGGCGTATGGCGCGGCAGCGCCGCTTGGCGTTCTCGCGGGTCCGCGGCGTTTCTATCCAACGGAACTTCTCGGCAACCAGCGCCGACGCCGAAGCGGAATCGTCTCCCCATGTGTTCGGCAAACTGTCGAGGAACCTTTCGGGATGAAAGGTCAAATCGCGCAGCCTCGCGGCGAATGCGGCGGGACCTTCCGCCGGTTTCGCGCCGCTCGATCGGCAATAGCAGCGTGGCCGAGAGGACTACGAAATGCGGCGGCGCACAGCCGAAAAACCGCTCGATGATCGCATCGGTGACGTGGTCGTAATTCCCGCCGCCGATGCCGTGAATGAAAAGATCGCCCAGCACCAGACGCGCCCACAGCGTGGTGATCAGCGCACGGGAGCGGATTTTGACGCCTTTTCGCCGCCACTCGGCCAATTGCTCGACCGCTCGGCCGGCATCCGCATCCGGCGTGACCGATAATTTCAACTCGATTTCCTGCCGGTCCGAAAGCGCCGTTTCCCCGCCGCTAGGACAGGCGAACAGCCGGCGGCGGTGTGGATTTTCCGCGGTCCAGATCCAGAACGGAGTCTCCCGCCAGTCGCCTTCGACGGCCAAATCGGGCGCGGGATGCGCGTGATTGCGAATTCGATAGATCTGCCGATATTCGTCCACCGCGGCGTTGTAAACCGGCAGAAATCGCGGCATTTGAGCCAATAAATGGGCCGTGAAACGCAGAAACGCCGGCTGATCGCACACCGCGCTCTGCGGAATTTCCCAAGTCGAATTCCCCCAGGAATCCTCCAAAAGATGCCGCGCCTGCGCCAGCGAAGCGCCCAACAATCCCTGTGCCCGGCTCCGAGCGACGGCAAGCGGCCAGTATTTTTCGAGCAGCGGATTTTGCACGAATGATGAAATCTTTTCACCGGCGCGTTTTGCGAAACTCTCGAACACCGCGCGGTCTTCGATCCGCCGTTCTTCATAAGGCTCGACCGGTTCGGGCAGATCGTAAGCTACGGATTCGCGCACGGGCGATGCCACCGAACCGCCGGGCAGGAGGATCGCCGCATTGGCGGCCGCGTCGCTGTCGATAATCAGATTGATCGCCGTCGCCGCATGTTTTTCGGCTAATCGGCCAAGCGCGAAATTCTTCAACCATACGCCCGGATGGAACATCCGCGGCTGATGGCCGGCAAGAAGGATCGGCTCCCCGGCGTCGAAGGGCTGCCTCCTCCCGCCGCCATAGGCATTCCACCATCCGCTTGCCGCGGCGCACAGTTCCGCACGTGCTTCGGCAATCAGCCGCCGGCTCGATTTTCCTTGAAAATCGTACTCCCAACCCGTTCGTACCTCGATATTTTCCGACAGCGCGTGCGCGATCGCGTTCCATGGCGGATCGACCACCACGCCGCGATCTTCCCGCGGTGCGCGGAGTCGGCGCGTGGAAAGTTGTGTCGTATTCGAGGTGATCATAGGACAGTGAGCAGTGGTCAGTGAATGGTGGGCAGTGAAAAGTGGCCGGCGGGCATGGTCCTCTGCCCACCGCCCACGATCCACTTCCCGCTTCTTGCAATGCTATCGGCAATCACTTTCCGATACACGGCCAACCGCTTTTCGGCCTGGTCCAATGCGCCGCCGAACGATCGCTCGAGGTCGAGATAGATGAGTGGCACGGGCAATTCCACGACCTTCAGGCCCAGTTGACCGGCTTGCACCCAGAGTTCCAAAGGCATGGCGTAGCCCGTTTCCGTCAATCGAAATCGCGCCAGTGCGGCGGTTCGATACGCCTTGAAGCCGCAGAAGGCGTCGGTAAGCCGCAAATCCAGCAAGCGGTTCAGTTCCGCGGTGATCGTGCGGTTGATGCGCAGACGTTCCGCGGGCGGTTTGGCATCGCCGGGAAAATGGCGCAGATAACGGCTGCCGGAAACGATCTCAGCCGCCTCCGACGCCTCCAGAAATCGCGGAATGAGCTGCGGCTGGTGCTGGCCGTCGCAATCGATGGTCACCAGCACGTCGTAGCCGCGGATAATCGCGAACTCGAATGCCGATCGCAACGCCGCGCCGTAGCCGCGATTATGCTCGTGGCGGACCAAGTGAATATCGTCGCGGGCGGCAAGCAACTCCGATGTGCCGTCGATCGAGCCGTCATCGACGACCAAAACCTCCCGGCAATAATTGAGCGTCCCCGCCAAAACCCCTTCGACGTGGGCTTTTTCGTTATAAACCGGCAACGCCGTTAAAGTGCGAATGGCCATATAGCCATTTTAGGCGTTGAAGCCGGGTGGGGAAAGTGGGAAGGATGAAATGTGAAGGATGAAGTTTAAAGGACGGCGGGTTGCGCCATTCATCCTTCATCCTTCATCCTTCCGCTTTACCCCCACCAAATCGGATCCTTTTCCCGCCGACTGGGCCATATCTCCAGATTGGGAAAATTTTCCGTAAGCACGCCCGCCAGACACTCCAGCGCGAACCGTTCGCTGGCGAAGTGGCCGGGCAGCAGCAGGCCGACGCCCAGCGCTTCGGCCTCCAAGCAGGTGTGAAAGCGGGTCTCGCCGACGACCAGGCAATCGCAGCCGTTTTCCCGCGCAAGCGGCAGAAACTCCCCCGCCGCCCCGCAAGCGACCGCCGCCTTCCGCACCTTTTGCTCCGCATCGCCCACGATTTGAAGCCTCGCGATCCCCAAAAAATGTTTCAATTTCTCGCCGAGTTCCCGCAGCACAAGCGGCGTCGCGAGTGTTCCCCAGCGGCCGCTCCCGCCGCCTTCCGCGTGATGCTTCAGCGGCATAACGTCGCAAAGATCCAATCCGCGGGCCAGTCGCTCGTTGATCCCTTGCGGCGCCGAGTCGAACGCCGTATGCGGGCTGTAAACGGCGATTCGCGCGGCAATCAAATCCAACAGCAAGCGGCCCGCGACCGTTTCCGCCGTGATCCGTTTCACCGCCGCAAATGGCAGCGGATGATGCGCGACGATCAGATCGGCTCGCGCTTCGATCGCTTCCCGCACGCTGTCCGGCGTAATCGTCAGGCACGTCATCACCCTCCGTGCCTCCCGACCGCCATCCCCTACCAACAAGCCGACGTTGTCCCAATCCTCGGCCAAATACGGCGGCGCGAATTGTTCGAGAAATGTGGCAAGTGTTTTAATATTCATGGCGTTGGCTCTGAGTGGAGAGTGAAGTGTGAAGAATTTCCCTCTCGCACTTCGCACTTCGTACTTCGCCCCTTGCCCCTAGTGTTTAACGACCCATTTCAACAAAAATATCCCCGGCACGATCAGCGTCACGTTGCCCATCCAGAAGGAAATCGGCGGTAGTTTGCCGGAAGTGGAAAGATCCTCCCCGATCATCAAAAGCGGATAGTAAATCGCCAGGATCGGTAAAAAACAGACGAAAAAATTGGTCAGCACGTCGGCATGGCGCCAGAGCATGGCCACCGGCGCGCCGAGGAGCACGAAACAAAGGCAAGTGAATCCGTTCGAAAGCCGGCGATAAGGCTCGGTTTGCAAGCGGTAGATGAGCCGGCACAACTCCTTGGAGGTTCCTTCGTCGGCGGGCGAGGCGGGCAAATTCCGGGTACGAGCCGCGGAAAGCCGGGTCTCGACTTCCCAAAGCTTCTTTTTGAGCTCGTCGAGCTTTTCGGGTATTTCACGCATCGCGACCCAATCGCGATGATACTCTTCCCGTGGCACGATGGGGATCGGAATGGTCTGCTCGATCATTTCATAGAAGGTTATGCCAATGCCTTTTTGCCCGCCGTAATCGGCCTCGCCGTTCCAGCACTTGATGTTCACCACCCGGGCCTTCTTGTCCGTCTCCAATACCGCTTTTTCCGCGCGAAGCGTGATTTTTTTCTCCGGCTCATCCGGGTAAATAACGATCGTGGGCCGAATCAGCGTCTTTCCCTCCATCTCTTTTACGATTATCGAAAAAATCGGCGTCCCCTGGAGCGGAAAAGTGCAGTTATGATTTTTCCGTAACATTGCATACGCAATTTCTTCGGCCGAATCTGCCACTTCTTGAATCACGCGCGGCCTCCCCCATGTCGCCGCGATTTCCTGCAAATATAATACGCCCATGCTGAACAACAACGCGAGGACGATCGCCGGCCAAATCACGTCCATCGGACTAATGCCCAGCGATTTCATCGCCACGATTTCGTTCGCGCCGGTCATGCGGCCATAGACGATGCTCACGGCCAGCAACAAACTCACCGGGATGGTGATCACCAGCATCTCGGGCAGCATGTAGGGCATCAAGTGCAGGATCACCCCGGGGGGACAACCCTGGCTCGACCCCTCCTTGACGCCCATCCCCACCGTGATCAGCAGTGTGATCGCCGTCAGCGTCAAGAAAAATATTTTCAAGACCTCCGTGACGATATACCTGGTAAAAATATACATGGGCGTGATTGTCCCGGTCGGCAAATGCCGGGTCAAGGGCAGATGTGAAAATGGCAATACTCACTTCGCACAGCCGGATCACAGCAGAAAATCTCCAAACCCTGCCCCCTCTCCCCCCTGCCCCTTTGTACCCTTAAATGCCTTCATGCTTCTCCATGCTGTCCAGATACCGCATATTAGCCATCATGCGAATGCACCCTTTTTGCTTCACTCAGAATCGTAACTGTTGCAGCGGTGTCAGGATCATTTTTACGGCGATAAACCAAATCAGCCAGCACAAAAAAAGCGTAAAGACGATCAGCAACAGGGTCAAAATCCACTTCCACCGCCGGGTAAACGCCCGGCCTTGCCATAACATCGGCAAGGCAAAAGGTCCAAGTACCAGAAAAAGCATGATCAATACAATCCAGGGATTGTCCCCAGGCGACTGCCGGATTCGCTTCGGTTCGGGCACAACTTGAACTTGCGCAAATTCTCCCGCCGCCAACGGTTTCAATCGCGCTCCGCAATTGCGACAATATTTATCTTCCGCGTCGATTTCCGCATGACATCGATGACAATTGACCTTTTCCATAACCATTCTACTTCCGCAGGTGGGGGATCATCGGAAGAAAGGGTGAATTTAAGGAAAAATATAAATGCCGGGAAGCTTTAATCATCCTACTCATCATCGGATATCGTCTTGTAGATGGTTTTTACCGTGACAAATCCGAGCCGCCGATAGAGTGCGATGGCCCTCGAGTTTTGGGATGTGACTTCCAAATGCGACAGAAAAATCCCGGCCCGGCGAAATCCCTCCAAACAGTGGGTTATCAAGCTCGTCCCCAATCCCTTCCCGCGGTGCGGTGAAGTGATGCCCACGTTTTGGATCGCCCCCCATCCGTATTTGTCGCGAATGCCCTGGATCGTGCCGCAATATTCCGGCGCATTGCTCCCCGCCGGGTAATGAATCGCCAGCCAGGTTGCGCCCGGCACGAAGCCCGGTTTGCGCGTGATATCGGTCATCAATTGACGGCAGCCGTCCAACGTGCTCAGGCTGGGAAAGACGCTGGCGTCCAGTTCGCCCTTGAAACTATTGAATTTTGCCTCGGCAAAAGCATCCAACAACGAATCGTCCCAGGCCACCAGCCCATAATCTTTCGGCAAGGGCCGCGGAGAAAAACCGCGTCCCGCCAAATTGATCTCCATGCGGAAGCGTTTGTAATAGGTGATGTCCAAGCCCACGGTTGTAGGTTCTTTGGAGGAATGGGGGGTTAAGGATTGGCACATCGGTTCCAATCCCTAATCCCTATTTTACATTGATCGTAAACGACTACGAACAGGCCGTCAGCAGCACGTGCAATATATTATCGTCGCCGCGCAGCTTGCCGACCAGTTGCAAAGACGGCGGCTTGTCGAGTTGCAGCGAACAGCAGGCCGCTTGCGCCGGCGAAAATCGTGTTTTCCATCTCCGCGATGTTGATGCCTTCCTCGCGCAGGCCGTCGAGCACCGCCGCCAGCACGCCGACGCGGTTGTAGTGCCGCACTACCAGCCGATGCGTGGCCGGCGATTTCATGCAAAGGTTCACCGTGCCCGCCGGATGGCCGGTCTTGAGAAACCGCTCGACGATTCGCACAACTTCCCCGGCAATCGCTTCCGCCGCCTGATCGGTCGATGCGCCGATGTGCGGCGTGGCGGAGACCATCGCGGCCAATTCCTTGTCGGCGAATTCGGCCTCTCCGCCCGTCGGCTCGTTTTCGAAAACGTCCATCCCCACGCGCAAGCCCTTCTCGGCAATTGCCGCCCTGAGCGCTTGTGTATCCACCAGGTTGCCGCGCGACGCATTGACCAAAATCGTGCCCGGCTTCATCGCGTCGAGAAACTTCTTGTTGACCGTATGCTTCGTCTCGGGCGTCGAGGCCATGTGGACCGACACCGCGTCGGCGGCGACCGCCAGGGCCAGCGGAGTGGCCGCGCAGCCCACGCCGAATTCCTCCGCGATTTTTTCGTTCATGCACGCAGGCACCGGATCGTAGGCAATCACGTTCATATCGAGCGCCTTTCGCCCGCACCGCCACCGCCTTGCCGATCGCTCCGAAGCCCAGGATCCCCAGCGTCCGCCCCGCCAATCCGCGGGCCTTGCCGTATTCCTTCTTCTTCCACGCGCCGTTGCGAAGGTCAACCGAGGCGTTGACGATCCGCCGATCGGCGGCGATCAACAGGCCGATCGCCAACTCTGCCACGGCCGCGGTGTTCCTGCCCGGACAATTGGCCACATAAATGCCCCGAGTACTGGCCGTGGCGATGTCGATCGTATCGACGCCCGCCCCGGCGCGAATGATCAGCGACAACTGCGGCGCGGCCTGGATGGTCGCTGCCGTAACCTTGGTAGAGCGGACGACCAGGATATCGACGTCGCCCACCGCCCCCGGCAGATTATCCGCGTTCAGGTCGCTGCGAACCTCGACATGCAGGCCGAGTTTTTGCAGCGAAGTAACCGTTTCGGGGGATAGCTTATCGACAATCAAAACTTTCATGACGCGTTCCTTTTCTCCTGAAAACGAAGGGAAAGATGATTTTGAAATGTTAGAATTCGCCAAACCCTAAAAAATATCCGAAATCAACACGTTTTCCAAGTCCCTTTTCTTTTCGGTCTTAACTTAAAACAATATGTCCATATTACTTGCTGCACTATATAGAGTGGTATGTATATACTCTAAATTAACTACTCGAAAAATCAATCCACAGGATGGTTGCTTATTTTCTCAGTTTGTCTAGCCCATCAGGATGGATCGACGCGGCTGTTGGTGAGTCGCGGCGTTAGTGATTCAGTGCCGCTCCGCTGACGGTGTCTGCGGGAGGTTGTTTTGAGCCACGCAGGAGACCGTTCGCTTCTGCCAGTTCAGATGACGCCGGATCGGAAGGCGGAAGACGGTGGCGTGGAAATCCAATGGGACAATGGCCGTCGGATTCTCGTGCAGTCGGGCTTTGATCGACAGACGCTGGCTGATGTGCTGGCAGTGCTGGAGACCTCGCGATATTAAGCCTGCCGCAGACGGCCCACATTTGTCTTTGTGCGCCGCCGACTGCTTCGCGATAAATGCCTTTGAAGCTGTCACTGCCGGAAACGCGCTTGTGGGTTTGTCTCCGAAATCGACGTAGAAAATCTTCAAGTGCCGAATCGAGCGTCTGAATCTACTTTGGAGTGACCGTTGAACCGTCGCCCGTATCCCTCGCAATTTCACAAGCGGTGACAGTACAACTGCCGCCCCGACGCTTCATTGCCATGTAGATTCCAAGCATCAGAATCGCGCGCCCCTGATCAATGGCGACGGCGAGGCGGGAGAGTGCGATGAAACGTCACGGGTAAAGATTCTGGACTCCCTGCACTCTCGCCGTCGGCTCGGACATTCAATGGTTGCGATGCGTCGAAATGCAAATCGCTTCGTCTGGCCGGACTAGCGATGCGCCGCGGTCATCGGTGCGGGGCCATGGACTGCTGCCGAGCTAAGGCCGATTCCGGCCAAAACGATGCCGGAAATGCCTACCAAGGCATAAACCAATCGGCTTAACGCCGATGCCGGTCCGAACAATGCCGCCACCAAGTCGAATTGGAAGAATCCGACCAGCCCCCAATTCAAGGCCCCAACAATCACTAGAATCATGGCAATCCAGTATGTGGATTTCATCGCAAGGTCTCCTTTGAGAAACTTAAACCTTCTTGTGAGCGATTCCTTTCAACCGTTTAATCCTTCCACCGTAGATTCGACGGCGTGCGAACAATGGTTTCAACGATATTCCGATTTTCACGAAACTATCGTGGTTTTCGCTTAGTTTCCCTGCACGGCTTTCAAGGGTATCTGCACTTCGAAGAAATTCTTGTCCCGAGGTACGAAGGGGCTGTTGTAACCCGTCACGCGCAGCGGTCCCGCGGCGGTGTATTGGTTGCTCGACCATGGGTTCACCGCCATCGTTATTCTCTCGGGAGCCAATAATCATGGCAATCACTCACCGTTGGCCCGCGTGTTTGTTCATTCCGGGTCTGGCTGGCGTTCTCTTGGGTCGATCTGACACGCTTGTGTGATTAGACGTCGCTTTTCGTTGCGAGGAGGGGCATGGTCCGAAAAGCCCGCGGGTCGAAAAGGTTAGGCGACAGCCTTTGATACGACTTGAGTCCGCCCTGCTATTTTTTCTTTGCATCGCGGAGAATTGGCGATTCGGCCAGCGTAAAGAGGACGACTTCCTCGCCGGTTGAGGTGCTGATATCGTGGTGCAGGGTCAGTACCTTGACGCCGGTGATCTCCTGGACCATCGCCTCCATGACCGGCCGGGCCGTCTCGATCAGATGGGTTCGCACTTGCTTCAGCAGATCCCGTCCCTTCTCGGCCGAAAGCGACTTGACCAGATGCTGTTCGGCCGCGGTCAATACACCTTGAAGGCGGACGACGAGGAGGTCGCCAAGCAGGTGTGCGCGAATGTCCTTCGGTCCCCGGCCCATGTAATCCTGTTCGAATCGGCTGACCCCCTCGCAGATAGCGGCTTCGATTTCACCCTGGGTCTTCATGGCAGCCTCCGTTGATCCGTCTTTTTCCGCTTCTGGTTTCATGGCGACCTTGAAAGTGTCCGTCTCATGCGGGGGGGTACGGGGGTACGGAAGATGCGAACTTACGCATTTGGCGACGAAGGTCTGTAAGTAGGTCGGCAAAGCACGTTGAGGGAATCATAACAAATTCGGCAATAAAGCAAAAGTCCCCTTGTGTTCCTCGCATCGCAGGATATAATTGGGATGGTGGACAAGACATGGCGCTTATGCTAGCGGCTTTGCCACTGAAATGGTCGGATGACTAAATAGAGAGCACTCCGGTTTTTCCGGGAGGCTCGTTAACGAGTAAGCCGACGTGGTCGAACACCTTCGGGTGTTCGACCACGTCGGCTTTTTTCATTCTTGAACGGCGAGTGATCTACGTAACGAGGAGAACAATCCCATGGAAAAGCTCGATCCGAGCGCGGCGCAGCAGATTGCTCAAGCGGCAATCGCGTTCCAGAAACAGCGCACGGGCCACGAGCCGCAATCGGTGGCCGTGGTTCTAAGCGGGGAAACGCTGTTGATCACGTTGCATGGAGCCTTGTCGCCGGCCGAGAAGGCGATGGTGACGCAGAGCCCGGAGAACGCTGCCAAGGTGCAAGAGTTTCACCGGCAGTTGTTCATCGACTCCGCCGACGAACTGCGGCGGGAGATCAAACGAATCACCGGGGTCGAAGTCCGCGAAGCGACCGCGGAAGTCGAAACGACGACCGGCACCGTTGTACAGGTGTTTACGACCGGCACGATGGTGCAGGTGTTCCTGCTTGCGCGGGGTGTGCCCGCGGGCAGTTGGAGCGGAAACGGATCGGGTGTGAAAACCACGAAAACGGAGGTTCTATGATGTTAGTTTTATCAAGAAAAAGTCAGGAATCGGTGGTCATCGGCGGGGCGGACGGCTTGCATCGCCTGATGAAAGTCACGGTGCTCGCCATTCAAGGCCGGAACGTGCGGCTGGGCTTCGAGGTCGATGCCGATGTTCCCGTCCATCGTTCGGAAGTCTGGGAACGAATTTGCACCGAGAACGGTCGGACTGACGATTCGTCGGCCTTTAGCTTAGTAGAAGGGAAATAACATAATATGTTGATCGGGGTTTCAGACATTTACCACATCGTGATCGAGCTTCCCGATTGAGCCTAATTAATCATTGAAGGAGAATATCCCATGTTTGACAGTCTGCAAAGTGCCGACCCGACGATCTCGCGAAAAGTCGGCGAAATGCTCTCCAACCGGGGAATGCGGGCGCCCTGCCGCATCATCGTGGCGACGAAAAAGGGGAGAGTAACGCTCTCGGGAATGATACAGTACGAACAGCAACGGCGGATCGCCGTCAAAGCAGCCGGTTCGATAGCCGGCGTGGAAAGTGTCCAGGATCAAATGCGGGTGATTCCCAAGAGTCCGCCGGCAAGAACAAAAACAGGAGATTCCTTATGAATATCGTTCGTCCCCTTTTCGTATCGACCTATCCGCCGGAAGAATGCGGCCTGGCGACGTTTACCAAGGACTTGGCCGACGCGGTGGATCTGGCGGCGCGCGAGCCCGTGTCGTGTTTGGCGGCGATTCAGAAAACACCTTCAGTCGGCTACGACGACCCGCGTGTCGTCCACGTGATCGACAACCGCCGCCCGGACGCCTATCACCTTGCCGCCGAGGCGGCCAACGACGGGCCGTGCGACGTGGTGAGCTTGCAGCATGAATTTGGCCTCTATCCCGGTGAATGGGGCGAGAGCGTGATGAAGTTCGTCCGCGGCTGCCGCAAGCCCATCGTCACGACCTTTCACACGCTGTTGACGCAGCCGGATCCGCTGCCGAAGCGTTTGATCCAGCAGTTGTCGGCCCGCAGCAAGGGCATCGTGGTCATGACCAAAGTGGCGGCAAGCCTCTTGGAGCGAGTTTATGGCGTCTCCGGTCCAAAGGTGCAGGTGATTCCGCATGGAGTGCCGTCGGTCCCCTTTCTTCGCGACGACACGCAGAAGGCACGGTTGGGACTCGCGGGACGGCAGGTGATTTGCACTTTCGGGCTCATCAATCGCGGCAAGGGATTGGAACACATGATTCGGGCCATGCCGCGAATCGTGGCGGCCTATCCCCAGGTGATTTATGTGATTGTTGGGATCACTCACCCGCAGGTCAAGCGTCAGGAAGGCGAGGTTTACCGGGAAAGTCTGGCGAAAATAGCCGAGGACCTGGGCGTTGGTCCAAACGTGCGTTTCGTCAACCGGTACCTCGAGTTGGACGATCTGCTGGCGCACTTGCAGGCTTGCGATGTTTACATCACTCCGTATCCCGGCAAAGACCAGATTTCCAGCGGCACCCTGGCGTACGCGTTGGCCGCGGGCGGAGCGGTGGTTAGTACGCCTTACCTTTACGCTGAGGAAGTGCTGGCCGAGGGACGGGGCCTGCTCGTGCCGTTTGGGAATAGCGAAGCCATGGCCGATGCAGCGCTGCGTTTCCTCGGCGATGCCGCCTTCCAGGTGGAAACCCGGCGCAGAGCCTATCATTATGCAAAACCGATGTTTTGGCTGAATGTCGGCCGAGATTACTTGGAATTCTTCGGCCGGATGGCCCCCGCGTGTAATGCGAATCAAGAACGCCGCCGCCGGTTTTATTCCACGTCGAGGGAAGATCGGCAATCGCTTGAAATCATGTCAGGAGAATTTTGATGGACGTCCAAAACGGAATCAACTTAAATCATTTGGATCGCATGACGGACTCCACCGGGTTGATCCAACATGCCATTTATAGCGTGCCGAGGCGCGCAAGCGGCTACACGACCGACGATAACGCCCGGGCGTTGCGCTCTTGCGTCCGTCTCTGGGATCAGCACCCTAAAGAGCCGATGTTAAAGCGGGTGTCAACCTACCTGAGCTTTTTGGAATCCGCCCGAGGCATCGGCCATGGGTTTCACAATTTTCTCGGTTACGACCGTCGCTGGCTCGATGCGGAGGGTTGCGGCGATTGCCAAGGCCAGGCGGTTCGTGCGCTGGCCGACTTGCTCGCCAGTAATCTCTCGGACGGTTACCGCGCATTGGCCGGGGAGTTGATCGAAGGCGTTCTGCCCGAACTTGCCGATCTGCGCAGCTTGCGCGCTCAAGCATACACAATTCTGGCGTGGGGGCGTCTTCGTAATGCGGAGGTTAGAGACATCGAACCGTTGGAATCCGTGGCCTGGTCCGCGGCGAAGCGGTTGGTGGAATGCTACTCTCGCACGGTGCGACCGGACTGGCAGTGGTTCGAGTCGCGTATGACTTATGCCAACGCGGTGCTGCCGCACGCCATGTTCGTCGCCGGCAAGTATTGGCCGGAGGAAGCATTCCTTGAAATCGCGGAAGCGTCGTTCGCCTTCCTCGACCGTCAGACGACGGCCCCCGCCGCCTTTCTCCAAGGCGGGAAGGATCGTGCGGAGAATGAAAATGTCTTCTGGCCCGCGGGAAATGAGGGATGGTATCCGCGCGGCGGGGAAAAGGCTTTGTACGATCAACAGCCTATCGAGGCGGTCACCATGGCTGAAGCCGCGCTCGCTGCGTTCGAACTGCGGGGCGAAGAGAAATATTTGGACGCCTTCGGTCGATCTTATGGTTGGTTTCACGGTCATAATAGTTTGCATCAGCCGCTTGTTGATATTCACTCCGGCGCTTGCTGCGACGGCCTTCAAGCCTCGGGCGTGAATCGCAATCAAGGCGCGGAATCGACGCTCGCCTACCTGTGGACGGAAATGTTGAACGCGGAGATAAGCCAATTGTCCATCGTGTCTGCGCAGTCGGAACACGCCGCTAAACTGCCCACCGCCCGCTGACCGCTAAAGCATCATGCCTGAAGAATTTCAAACCAACGATCCCTACCCGGAGCTTTTTCATCGCCACGCCAAAAACCCAATCCTCACGGCACGCGACTGGCCGTACCCCGCACATACGGTCTTCAACGCCGGCGCATGCCAACTGCGCGATGATACGATTTTGTTGGTCCGCGTCGAGGACCGCCGCGGGCATTCCCATCTGACCGTCGCCCGCAGCCATGACGGCGTGTCGAAATGGCGGATCGACGCGCGACCCAGTTTCGTGGCCGATCCGGTCAACTACTCCGAGGAAGCGTGGGGCGTGGAAGATGCACGGCTGACTTGGGTCGAAGACCGCGGTGCGTGGATCATCGCTTATACGGCCTACTCGCAAAGCGGGCCGTTGGTGTCGCTGGCGGAAACGAAGGATTTTGTCGCGTTTTCCCGCCTTGGGCCGGTCATGCCTCCCGAAGACAAAGACGCGGCCGTCTTTCCGTGCCGCTTCAAGAATCGCTACGCGATGATTCATCGGCCGGTCTCGACGGGCGGTTTCGGCGCGCATATCTGGATTTCCTTTTCGCCGGATTTGGAGTATTGGGGCGATCACCACGTCCTATTGCATGCCCGCCGCGGCGCATGGTGGGACGCCAACAAGATCGGCTTGAGTTGTCCGCCGCTGGAAACGCCCGCGGGCTGGCTGCTGCTCTATCATGGCGTGCGGAACACGGCTGGAGGATGTCTCTATCGTCTGGGACTGGCCCTGCTCGACCTGGACGACCCTACCCTGGTTCTTCGCCGCAGCGACGAGTGGATCTTCGCGCCCGAAACGCCTTACGAACGGCACGGCGATGTGGGTGGCGTCGTCTTTCCCTGCGGCTGGATTCTCGACAAACCCTCGGGCGTCATCCGTCTCTATTACGGCGGCGCCGACACTTGCCTCGCGCTGGCCACGGCCCGACTCGACGAACTCCTCGGCTACCTCGGGAAATGCCCCGCCCCAAAAAACAATAAACGCCGGGGCATGATGTTATCGGAGTGAGAATTCTCGGGCCAAAGGCCTGGCAGTTCGCCAAACCCTGGGCATCGCCCAGGGAAAACGTACCGCCACATCGATCTCCGGCCCAACGGGCCAAAATCATTTCGGAAGCCGCCGCCGCTTTTCCGGATCCCGGGCCGTATGAAAATTGAGAAACTCCTCCCCCCAAGCCAATCCTCTGGCACTCGTACCAGCCATAGCGACATGGTAAACTATAATAGGGACCGCCAGAATGGTCAGTAACGACAAAAACTATAATTCCCGCAGGGCGGATTTTGATCGGTCAAGACAGTTTGAAAACCTGTCCCACGTGGATGAAATCAATACCGAGGGATCATGTCATCGAAGAAAAAACACCGCAAAGGCAGACGTGGTGCATTGAAGGTCCAGCGTTTGCCGGTTGTTTTCAACAGCGATATTCGTCGCGTGATTACGCGATTTTTCGATCCCGGCGGAGAGGCGCGGATTTGCACCGTCGTCGATCGCGTCCGTGGGCTTGACGAAGCGCAGGTTGACCGATTGCTCGAGGACGTCCTTTCGAAATTCCGCGACCGGCACGACGACCTCGCCGCCGTGCTCGAAGAGAACTACAACACGGCCGCGACGATGACCGGGCTTGCGGATGATTTTTCGGACCGCCGCCGCCTGCTGATCGGATCATACTTGACCGCCGAGTATTCGATCGAGTCGGCGGCGCTGTTCAACCCTTCGATCGTCCCGCATCAGAACCAGCGGAATCTGCCCGAGGGCGCGGTGCGATTCATTATGAGTTTGCGGGCGACCGGCGAGGGGCACGTGTCGTCGATCGTCTTCCGCACCGGCGTTATCGCTGCCGATCACCAAATCCAAATCGATGCTTGCAGCCGCCATATCCGGCCCATCCGCGTCGTGCCCGACAAGGAATACGAAAAATCGCTCTTCCGGCGCAAACTCAAAGACATCGGCGTGAATGAAGGAGCGGTGGACCTGGTGCTCGACCGTCTGGGCGATGTCTTTTCCGCAACCCAGTTCGAACATGCCGTCACCGAAGCCCGGGCGGCCGCCCCCGAGAAACTTCAAATCGAGGAATCGCTTCAGGATATGCGCTGGCTGGCCCACTCGAATTACCAACTGGAGCTTTCCCGCGAAGCGGCGGCTTCGGAGGTCGTGATTTTTCCGCAGACCAGCAATGAAAGCCACGGCATCGAAGATCTGCGGATGGTCCGCTTCGTGGATGACGACGGCGCGGTCACCTACTACGGCACCTGCACGGCCTTCGACGGCTACCACGTGCTCCCGCAATTGATCGAGACCCGCGATTTTCTCAAGATTGGCGTGCATACGATCAACGGCGCCTGCGCGCGAAACAAGGGCATGGCGCTCTTTCCGCGGCGGATCGGCGGACACTATGTGATGTGCTCCCGTATCGACGGCGAAAACCTCTTCATTATGTATTCCGACATCGTTCATTTCTGGGAAACGGCCGAACTGCTGCAAATGCCGCGGCTTCCTTGGGAATTCGTGCAGATCGGCAACTGCGGCTCGCCTCTGGAAACGCCGGCAGGTTGGCTATTGCTGACCCACGGTGTCGGGCCCAATGCGCACTTACTGCATCGGCGCCATGCTCTTGGACCTCAACGACCCGCTCCGGGTGATCGGTTCTCTCGACGAGCCGCTCATCGCGCCGTACGAACGCGAGCGCGACGGCTATGTGCCCAACGTCGCCTACTCCTGCGGGGCGATGATCCACAACGGATATCTTTATCTCCCGTTCGCCACCTCAGACATGATCACGCGCTTCGCGATGGTCTCGCTCGATTCCCTGCTGAGCCGACTCGTCAGCTAGAATTCATAAATCCGCTGGATTAACTGCACGAATTTGACGAATCCTGAAGGTTTTCTTTTCCGCAGCTATCCGCCGCGACACGCGAGAACCAGCATTCCCCCGATGCAGAGGAACAAGAAAAAGTTCGCTACGATGATCAAGGGAGCCAGAAATCCAACCGGATTATGTGCGGAATATTGTCCGTTGGCGGTATTCATGGAACCTACCTCGCTGATGGAAAGGAAAAGCAATCGTTGTTATTTCTTATAATCCGGGTGCGTTTTTTTGCCGTTCTCCGAAGTATGGCATTTGGCACACCGGTCCGCCGAAAATTTGACCGATTCGCCCTTGTCATTCTTGAATTCCTCGAACATCTCATGTAAATTTTTGCCTTTGAACTGGCCCTTCTCGTCCACCGCGATTTCCGGGATCTTCTTGTTCTTGATCGCTTGCATTCGCTGTTCATTGTCTTTCTTCCATGCTGCGGATTGAATCTGTTTCGTCCAATATGACGCATCCTTTTCTTTTTTCGCGATGGTGTCCCCAAGCTGGGCGTGCTCGCTTCCCGGACCGTGGCAGGCTTCGCAGGCGACTGCTGCCAACTGGGGCGTCTCGGTCGGACTCTTGAAACCCGTAGAGTCGCCCAAGCCGGTCACATGACATGCCAGGCAACTCTTGTCATCCCTGTAGCTTTCCGGGAGATCCTCGAAGGCTTGCGCATGCTTCATCTTCTTCCAACTGGAGTTCTCTTTCAAATGGCACGATGCACACTTAGCACGTCCCACGTAAGTTTGACCTTGGGACTGGTCGGCGAGCAGATTGGCCCAAGCCTTCCCCTGATCGACCGAGCCTCCCGGCAACGAAAAAACGAACAACATTGCCGCCAGCCCCGCAATCACCATCAAATTTCGTATCTTGCGCATGATTTTTCCTTTGTGTTGATAGTTCGAAGTCAATTCTCCGCCATGCAGTTCCTACAGTTTGTCGCTCTCCTCGATTCTCCAGGAGTGTGCTACGTCATTGATCAGTCGTTAAATACGATTTACGCAGGAAATCGAGCAATAATACCACATAAATCTGGCATTATTTGTGGTTTATTGTGTGGATTTCCTCAACAATAGGTCAGAATTTATGAAAGTCAATTATTGTTCTTCTTCTTACGATTCTCGATGCATCGAGACATCCATAATCGGATATTGACTTAGGGAAAGCAGTCGGTATAATTCGTTATATGGCGAAATGACTATTTGAATGCCGCACGGAAAATGAATCATGAAAAACTTGATGGCTATCCTCAAAGCTCTCGCCGATGAAAGCCGCGTGCGAATTTTTATGGCCCTTGCGGGGGGTGAGCTATGCGTTTGCCAAATCGTGGAACTCATGGGGCTTGCGCCTTCCACCATCTCGAAGCACATGTTCCTATTGAAACAGGCGAATCTCTTGGAAAGCCGCAAGCAGGGACGGTGGATGTTTTACCGACTCGCGGAAAACAACATTCCCGTTGAAGTCCGCCAAATAACGGCTCTCATTACGGAACTTCTGGCCGGCGATCCGCAAATTCGGGACGACGCCAAACGGCTTAAACAAATCTTGAAGTTGGATAAGGAGGAATTGTGCCGGAAGCAAAACCGCTGTTGAAAGTTCTGTTTCTCTGCACCGGCAATTCCTGCCGCAGCCAGATGGCCGAAGGCTGGGCGCGCCATTTGAAAGGCGACGCGATCGAGCCGCATTCGGCGGGCATTGCCGCCTGCGGCCTGAATCCCGACGCCGTCCGGGTCATGATGGAGGCCGGCGTGGATATTTCCCGCCACAGGTCGAAGCGCGTGGACGAGTTGCAGGGCATCGAGTTCGATTATGTCGTGACCGTTTGCGGCCGCGCCGATGAGAATTGCCCCGTGTTTCCGGGCAAGGCCCAAGTGCTGCACGTGGATTTCGACGATCCGCCGCGTCTTGCCGCCGATGCGAAAACGCAGGAAGAACGTCTCGCCCCTTATCGTCGCGTGCGCGATGAAATTCGAGAATTTGTGAAGACTCTGCCTGAATCTTTACCATCAATTTCCGCAAATCGCTCCAAAATAAAGTGAAAATCATGTCCAAGAAAAATGCGTGCAGGAAACCTGCCTCTCTCCTTTCTCCCGAAGTTGCGGAACTCGTGGCTATCGGGGCGGCGATTGCATCCAACTGCGAGGCCTGTTTCAAATACCATTTCAGTCAAGCGAGAAAACTCGGCGTGTCGCGGGAAGATATGGCGTCAGCCGTCGAATTGGCTCATAAGGTCAAGAGTGCTCCCGCGCAAAATATGCTCGCCTTGGCGGATCGCATTTTGAACACGGATTTCCTCAATAAAGAATTCGAGAATACCACTCTCGAATGCTGCAATCAGGAAGCAAAAACGAAAGCCGCAAAAGGCAAGTGCTGTTCCTCGCCGGAATAAGACTGATTGATGTGGGGTGGTTGGATTTTGATTTTTTATCACCCGGTAACAGGAGGTTTAACGATGTCGGACGATATTGCAAAAGCGGTTCAAGCCAAATATGCCTCATTAGCTAAAAGCAGGCTATCGATCAGCCCCACGGGCGTTAAGGCCGTTGCGGAAGCCTTTGGCTATACGCCCGAACAGTTGGCTTCAATTCCTGATGAAGCGAACATGGGAGTGTCCTGCGGCAATCCCACGGCATTTGCTAGTTTGAAGCCGGGCGAAACCGTCGTCGATCTGGGGTGCGGTGGCGGGCTAGACGTGCTCTTGGCCGCTCCCCTTGTCGGGCCGACGGGCAAGGCGATCGGCATCGATATGACTCCCGAAATGCTCGAATTGGCCCGCCGAAACGCCGCCCGAGGGAATAAAGGGCAACCTGTCACGAATGTGGAGTTCCACCTGGCGACCATTGACAAACTTCCTTTGCCGGAAAATTCCGTCGATTGCGTCATCAGCAATTGCGTCATCAATCTCGCGCCCGATAAACCGGCCGTCTTTCGCGAAATCGTCCGCGTTTTGAAGCCGGGCGGACGGTTGGCGGTGAGCGACATCGCCCTGAAAAAGCCCCTCCCGCCGGAGATCGGCGAAGATCTCATGGCCTATGTAGGTTGTATTGCGGGAGCAATTCCCATCGATTTGTATCGTAGTCAATTGCTCGATGCCGGGTTTGGCGAAGTCGAGATCATCGATACGGGTAAAGACTTGAACGCGTATGCCAAATTGGAAAACTATTCGAGTTGCTGCTCATCAACCGAGAATATATTGCCCGTGGTTTCTGCAAGCTCTTGTTGCCGATCGTCGCCGGGCAACACGGAAGTTTTTCGGCAGTTTGCTGAATTGCTCAAACGTTACAACATCAATGACTTCGCGGCCAGCGTGCGAGTCTTTGCCGTGAAGTCGATGGAAGTCCTTTCATGATGAAGGAATTGCGAGGGAGAAAAAGCGATGGCAAGTAAAAGTTCCATTTTGCGAGAAATGATCGCCTCGCCCGAAACGCTTGTCATGCCGGACGCGTTCGATCCGCTTCAGCGCGCGGATCATCGAACGGGCGGGCTTCAAGGCGGTGCAATGCTCCGGCTATGGCTTTTCCTTGGCCGCCTGCTGCCCCACGGAGGCGGCTTTCGGTTTCGAGCGAAATTTAGCGCTCACGCGGCGGATCGTGGAAGCGGTCGAGGTGCCGGTGATGGCGGATGGCGAGGACGGTTTCGGCAATCCCGCCGTCGTCGCCGAGACCGTGCGAAGTTATATCCGCGCCGGTGTCGCGGGAATCAATCTTGAAGACCAGGCACTTGGCCTGCCGGGGCCGAAGCGAACCATCGAGGCGGCGGGGATGGTCGCCAAGATCAAATCGGCCCGCGAAGCCGCGCGTAAGGAAGGTTCGGCCGACCTGGTGATCAACGGTCGCACCGACGCCCTTGCGGCCGCGACCGACCGCGAGAAAGGACTGGAGGAAGCTATCGCCCGCTGCAATCTCTATTTGGAGGCGGGGGCGGACCTGGCTTTCGTGACGGCCGTCGGCACGATCGAGGAAGTGAAAACTCTTGTCCGCGGGATTCGCGGCCCTCTGAGCATCGCGGCGGGATTGCCCTACAACCTAAAAAACCTTTCTCTTGCAGAGTTAAAAGCCTGCGGCGTCGCCCGCGTGAGCCTGCCTGTGGTGGCGATATTTTCCGCCGTCCGGGCGATCGGGGAGACGATGAAGACGATTCAAGAGACCGGCGATCTTGCGGCGCTTTGCGGCGATGACCGTTTGTGTTCGGCGGAAGATATCGCCGCCCTGCTCTCGAAAAACCGGTAATGCACTTTAAAAAAGGAAGATAAAAAATGCCCGAAAGCTCCTTCAAGCGTTTGTCCTTTCTGGACCGCTATTTGACCCTTTGGATATTCGCGGCGATGGCCTGCGGTGTCGGTTTGGGCCATTTCGTTCCCGGCGTGGAGGCGTTCATCGATCGTTTTCAGGCCGGCACCACGAATCTCCCGATCGCCGTCGGATTGATTTTGATGATGTATCCGCCTCTGGCGAAAGTAAAGTACGAGGAACTGGGCGATGTGTTCCGCAATTGGAAAGTATTAAGCCTTTCGCTTGTGCAAAACTGGATCATCGGACCGGTCCTGATGTTCGGCCTCGCGGTGCTGTTTTTGCATAATTATCCGGAATACATGACGGGTTTGATTTTGATCGGCTTGGCGCGGTGCATTGCGATGGTGATCGTGTGGAATGATTTGGCCAAGGGCGATACCGAGTATGCCGCCGGCCTGGTGGCTTTCAATAGCATCTTTCAGGTTTTCTTCTACAGCGTCTATGCCTGGGTGTTCATCACCTGGCTGCCGCCGCTTTTGGGTTTGGAAGGGAAGATCGTGCGGGTGAGCATGGGACAAATCGCCCAAAGCGTTTTTATCTACCTTGGCATCCCTTTCCTGGCGGGCATGCTGACGCGTTTGGTCCTCGTGAAGGCCAAGGGCCGCGCCTGGTACGAACAAAATTTCATTCCCAAAATCAGTCCGATTACGTTGGTGGCCCTGCTGTTCACGATCCTGGTGATGTTCAGCCTCAAAGGCGATCAAATCGTCCGCATCCCCTACGATGTCGTGCTGATTGCCGTGCCGCTCTTGATCTATTTCGTTGTCATGTTTTTGGTCAGCTTCTTCATGAGCCGTAAGATCGGCGCGGATTACGGCAAGACGGCCACGCTGGCTTTCACCGCCGCCAGCAACAATTTCGAGTTGGCGATTGCCGTGGCGGTCGCCGTTTTCGGCATCCATCATGGCGCGGCCTTCGCGGCGGTGATCGGTCCCTTGGTCGAAGTGCCGGTGATGATCGGATTGGTCAACGTGTCGCTTTTCTTCCGAAAAAAATATTTTTCGGCGCACGATCAACCAGGTCATGATCTACTATATAATGGATCGGAGTCGGGCATCTTGCCTCATTCCTTGGAGAAAGGACCAAACTCATGAACCGCTTTTGCATGATGATCTTCCGGCTGATCGCCTGCTTTGCCGCGGCGTTCACGGCTGCCTTGGCCGATGAAGCGCATCCCGCTCAGGGGCCCACGCCCTATGTGGAGGGGATGAACAAGAAGTTCACGGACCCTGGCGCGGACGTCCGGCAGTTCGTGAAACGTTTTGAAAACGAAAACCGGGATATTTACGCAAAACGCAGGGAAATCACGCGTGCCGTCGGCCTGCGGCCCGGCGATGCCGTGGCGGACATCGGCGCGGGCACCGGACTGTTCACGCGGTTGTTCGCCGAGGTGGTGGGGCCGAAAGGCGCCGTCTATGCCGTCGATATCTCGCCGGCATTCGTCAAGTACATTGCCGAACAGGCAAAAAAACAGGGGCTGGAACGGATTGTCAAAACAGTGCGGAACACGCCGAACTCGGCGGAATTGCCCGCCGATTCCATCGACGTGGCCTTCATCTGCGACACGTACCACCACTTCGAGCATCCCGAGAAGATGCTGGAGTCGATCCACCGCGCGCTCCGTCCCGGCGGGCGGCTTGTGATCATCGATTTCGACCTCCGGAAGAACAGCGGCGATTTTGTCAAACAACGGGCGCGAGCTCCGAAGGAAGTTTATTTTAAAGAGATCGCCGCGGCCGGTTTCGAGTTTGTCGAGACGAAAGATGCCCCCGAAATCAAGGACAATTTTTTCGCCGTGTTTCGGCGAAAAGAAAACAACAAATAACGGAGATGCAAGATGGCTGGAGATGGCCGGAGCAGGACAAAACGACGAATTTGGCAAGCCGCGAAGTTCTTTCTTGTGGTCTCGGCCGCGGCCGGTTTGATCTATTGGCTGAAATTTGCGCCGCTTCCCGTCTCAACACACACCGTGCAACAAGGCGATATCATCGCGGAAGTCATGGGCACCGGAACTTTGGAAGCGCATTTCAAGTCCACCATCAGTCCCAGAATTTCCGGCCGCCTTCAAGAGGTGTTGGTGGACATCGGGGACCGCGTTGCGGCAGGAAAGCCGCTGGCAAGGCTCGACGATGTGGAATTGAAACCGCAGGTGGAAATGGCGCAGGCGTCGGTGGATGTTGCCCGAGCGACGCTCGATCGACTGCAAGCGGATCGCAGCCAGGCATCAGCGGTTTTGGAAGAGACCGCGGCGGAGCACAAACGCGGTTTGGCGCTGCTGCCGAACAAGGCCATCAGTCAGTCCGATGTGGACAAGGCCACTGGGAACTGGAAGACTGCGCAGGCTGGCGTTGCCCGCGCCGACGCCGCGCTGGTCGAAGGCCAGAAACAATTGTTCGCCGCGGAAAAGACCCTCGCCTACCGCAAGGCGCTCCTGGCTGACACGGAAATTGTCGCGCCGATGGATGGGCTGATCGTTCAGAGGCAGCGCGATCCCGGCGACATTGCGGTCCCGGGAAGCGCCATTCTCACCCTTATCTCAACCAGGGAAATTTGGGTTTCCGCCTGGGTCGATGAAACCGAAATGTCCCATGTTGCCGTCGGACAGCCCGTGCGGGTCGTGTTTCGCTCCGAACCCGATCGCGCCTACCGCGGTGAAGTGGCGCGATTGGGGCGGCAGGCGGACCGTGAAACGCGGGAGTTCACCGTGGACGTTCGCGTCCTCGATTTGCCGAAAAATTGGGCGGTTGGCCAGCGCGCCGAAGTTTTCATTCGGACCGCTCACAAGACTGGAATTGTCGTCTTGCCCACAAAAAATCTTTTTTGGCGCGACGGGAAACCGGGGGTCTTCGTCCGCCAAGGTCGATCCGCCGCATGGCGCGACCTGAAACTCGGAATCAAAGGCGGAGATGCCGTCGAGGTCGCGGCCGGACTGCAGCCGGGAGATTGCGTCGTCGTTCCGCTCGATGGCAACGACAAGAACGTCGAAGGGCGGAGGATTTCAGTACCATGAATCTCGCCGCCAAAGACATCCAGCACAATCTCGGCCGTTTTGTCCTCACCGTCGTCGGCATCGGAATGCTATTGATGATCGTGATGGGGATGGGCGGAATCTACCGCGGATTGGTCGAAGAGGCAACTCTGTTGGTCGGGCGGATCGGCGCGGATTTGTGGATCGTCCAACGCGACACCCGCGGCCCCTTTGCCGAAGTCTCGCGGGTGCCGAAGACGCTCGTTTACCGGGTGCAGGCGGTGCCCGGCGTGGAATCGGTGCGCGAGTTCGTGTTCCATACGATTCAGCGCGAACACGGCGGCAAACCCCTGCGGATGTCCGTGCTGGGACTCAGTTGGCCGCTGGACAAGGGAGAGTGGCTGCC
Source organism: Pirellulales bacterium (assembly GCA_963713065.1). Lineage (GTDB taxonomy): Bacteria > Planctomycetota > Planctomycetia > Pirellulales > Thermoguttaceae > JADLEL01. Next base: position 377,463 of record CAVQKP010000009.1, read on the forward strand.
GTTGGCGGCCGGCCGCCCCTTGGCGCGGAACCACTATGAAATGATCGCCGACAAGACGCTGGGGCTGCAACTCCACGAGCGAATCAAATTGGGCAAGGAAACGTACACGGTCGTCGGGATCACCAGCGGCATGGCCAGCATCGCCGGTGACGGAATGATCTTCGTCACCGTCTGGGATTCGCAGGCAATTCAATTCGACGCGCCCGATGAAGCGATCCGCCTGGAACGCGCGGCGCGGCAGCGCCGCAGCGAAGCGGACGACCTCTTTCTGAGCCAGCCCCTGCTCGCGGAGCAGCTTTCCCGCCCCACGTCGCAATTGCCGGCCGTGGCTTCCCCGGAATTGAGCGCCGTCGTGGCGCGGGTCGCTCCCGGCGCCGATCTTCGCGCCGTGGCAAACACTATTTCAACTTGGGGTGACGTTTCCGTCTTTACCAAGACCGGCCAGGAGGACCTCTTGTTGAAGGGCATGGTGGACCGATCCCGGAGGCAATTGGGGATGTTTCGGGCGCTGCTGACGATCATTGCCGCCGTCATCATGGCCTTGATTCTCTATACCCTGACGCTCGACAAATTGCACTCGATCGCGCTGCTGAAACTGATCGGCGCGCCAAACCGCACGATCCTCGGCCTGATTCTTCAGCAGGCAATTGTGCTGGGCGGCGTCGGCTATTTGATCGCGTATTTCGTCGGGCAGAAACTGTTTCCGTATTTTCCCCGCCGCGTGGTGCTGACCGACGCGGACTTGCTGCAATTGGCGGCCATCGTGCTCGGCATTTCGGTGCTTTCCAGTCTCCTGGGCATCTGGAAGGCCATGCGCGTGGAACCCAACGAGACGCTGATGGGATGAGGCTTGCAATGAACGACGGCTTGGCCATCGAAACCCGAGAGCTTACGAAAATCTACGGCAGCGGCCACACGGAGGTGGTCGCCATGCAAGATGCTTCCGTCGGCATTCACCTTGGCGAGGTCGTGGCGCTCTTGGGGCCAAGCGGGGCGGGAAAATCGACGTTTCTTGCCGCCGTGGGGCTGATTAACCCGCCCACCTCGGGCCAGATTCTCATCGGCGGCGTGCCGATCATGGATGGCCCGGTTCCCTTGGTCGATCTGCGGAGTTTTCGTCGCCGCCACATTGGCTATGTCTTCCAGAAATCAAACTTGATTCCTTTTCTGTCGGCCCGCGAAAATGTCCAAGTGGCAATGGAACTCAATGGCGTCCGCGGACGTCAGGCGCGGCGTCGCGCCTTGGAACTGCTGAAAGAACTCGGCGTCGCGGAACGGGCCGACAACGGAACGTCGATGCTCTCGGGAGGCGAGCAGCAGCGGGTGGCCATCGCGCGCGCCTTGGCCAACGATCCGAGCGTAATCCTGGCCGACGAACCGACCGCCGCCCTGGACAGCCGCCGCGGCCGGCAGGTCATGGAGCTTTTTCGGGAAGTCGCCCACCAGCACGGCGCCGGCGTGATTGTCGTGACGCACGACCACCGCACGCTTGAAGTCTTCGACACGATCTACGAAATGGAGGATGGGCTTATTCGGAAGTCGGCGTAGAATAATGTCCGGCGGCGACTCCTTGCCTATTTTGCTTGGACTGCCGGTTCGACGGCTTTTCCCTCGTCAGAAAGTCGTTTTTAGTATCACTTGAAGTAACGCTCGAGAAAAGGTACTGCTCTTGACATTTCATGGCCATTTGGCTAAACTGCCAATTGATAAATGCCGATAAAGGATACGAAAAGGATAATCAATGGATCCCAAAACCCAAGCACGCTACGAAGCCCGCGCCGACATCATCAAGGCAATGGCGCACCCCAGCCGGTTGTTCATCGTGGAAGAACTGTCGCGCGGCGAACGCTGCGTCTGCGAATTGACGGAGATGATCGGGGCGGATATGTCCACCGTCTCCAAGCATCTTTCGATCCTCAAAAACGCCGGCATCGTGGATGACGACAAACGCGGCTCGTTGGTCTATTATTGCCTCAAGGTCCCCTGCGTGTTGAACTTCCTCAAATGCGTCGAATCGGTGATGAAGTGCAACGTCCGCCGGCAGAAAATACTCGCCTGACAATGTGGGGAAGCGCCGCTTCCCCTTTTGCGGGCAAAAGACTTGGCGATATTGCCAAGTGCCAAACAGTCGGGAGGAATAATCCCCGGTAATCCGTGGTTTTCCCCTTCCCGCCCAGCCTATCAAACGGCAGCGAACGAAAAAATTATGATTATTCAGGTATTGGGAACGGGCTGCACCAAGTGCAAAACGCTCTATGAATCGGTCAATAAGGCCGTCCAAGAGACGGGCGTCGAGGCATTGGTCGAAAAGGTCGAGGACATTCAACAAATTATGGCCTTTGAAGTTCTCATGCTGCCCGGATTAGTGATCGACGGCTATGTCAAAGCCGCCGGCCGCGTGCCGAACGTGGAGGAGATCAAGAAGATAATTCTCGCTGCTAAAGGAAATTAACATGGCCGAAGAACTTCCAGGGCTGATCATGTGCGTTTGCACCGGCAAGTGTCCGGGTTTCTCCAAAATGGACATTTGGGATTTCATCAACCGCGTACGGATAGAATTGCCCGTGGAATACGGGTTTATCCATCCTCAATTGTGCGAGGAAGACGGGGACCGCTTTCTCGCCGATTTGCTGAAGTCGGGCCGAAAAATGGTCGTGGCAGGCTGTGCGCCGAATATGCAAAAAAAGATGTTTCGAGACGCCTTCGCCAACGCGGGAATGGACGCCGCCACGGCCTTGACGCCAATCGACATCCGCGACATGACTACGGACGAGGCGGTGGAGAAAATCAGTGCGGCCCTCCAGAAGATGGAAGGAGAGAAACCATGAACGATAGCACCTTCATGGGCGTGCCGCGCGACAAGATTCCCTGGTGTCCTACGATCGACTACGAGAAGTGCAACTATTGCATGGAGTGCGATAAATTCTGTCCGCATCAGGTTTTCGAGCGGCGCGAGGGGGAAGAACTAAAACTGGTGGTGGCCAATCCAAACCATTGCGTGGTTTTTTGCCGTGCCTGTGCCAAAACGTGCGGTCCCGACGCGCTCGCATTTCCCGACAAACCCGCGACCGTGGCGCTTATCAAGACTATCCGCGAAGAGGCGGGGAAATCGTCATGAAATACGCCCTATTGCCCTGCAACGGACTCGATAAAGCGGTGGGACCGCTCTCGCGCGAAATGGCATTGTGTATCGCGGCCGAGAGTGGCGGCGAGTTGGTCTGCCCGGTGTTGCTTGGCAATTCACCCGATCGGTATGCCAAGACGCTCGATTCCCTGCCGCTGCTGGTGATCGACGGCTGTGCGACACAGTGTGCGACGAAGTTGGCGAATCGCTTGGGACGAAAGATTGGCCGCAAGGTTCAAGTAGCGGAAGAGTTCAAGAAAGCCGGAATGACGGTTGGAAAATCGCTGAGTGCAGGACCGATCGAATTGGATTATGTTCGTTCATTGGCCGCCGCTCTTCTGCAAGACTCCGCGCTGCCCGATGCTCCGGCGATGGAGGAAACGGCGGAATTCGCTCCGCCGCAAGACTTCATTGAAGTTGCCTACGACAAGTTCGTTTTCAAGGTCCCCGCAAGCGGATTCTATTTCAATGAGAACGACGTGTGGGTGCAAACGAGCGGCAATCGTGCGCGGATCGGCGTTACCGATTTCGCCCAACAAAACCTGACGGACATCACTTTTTTCGGCCCGCCGAAAATCGGCACCGAAGTTGAGCAATTCGGCGAAGCAGGTTATGTCGAAAGCGCGAAAGCTACCTTCGATTTAGTGTCGCCTGTTTCCGGTCGCGTCGTGGCCGTCAACAACCCGCTGACCGACACACCGGAATGGATCAACCAAGACCCTTATGGAAAAGGTTGGGCCGTGGAACTCGAAATAAAAGATTTGTCGGCCGATCTCGAATTGCTCATTGACGGGCCGGCCTATGCGGAAATTATCCAGAAGAAGGCAAAAGAATCGCCATGAATACTGCACCGTCGAAAACGTTAATGGTCATCCCTTGCAGCGGCATCGGGAAAGTATTTGGGCTCTTGAGCCGCGAAGCGGCTTACCGAGTCACGGACACGCTGCTTCCCGATCGAGCGGACACGGTCTGCCTGGCCTTGCTGGTTTCCGGCGATGCGGAAACGAAACAAAAGGTTCAGCAAACGCCCTGCATCACGGTCGATGGCTGCCCGAAGTTGTGTGCGTTCAAGAACGTGGAACTCGCCGGCGGGAAGGTTGCGCAGGGCATTCGCGTTTATGACGCGACGAAGCGGCATCACGGCGGCAACTTCGGCACCGCCACCTCGCTCAGCAACGAAGGATGGGCGGTGGTGGAGGAGATCGCCGCCGAGATCACTGAGAACTTCAAGCAGAAAGAAGGGGTTAATTGACATGGTAGAACCCATCGCGAAAGTTGGCATTATTTCCTGTAGCGGCGAAGAGATTGCCGAGGGCACGATCTCCCGGTTGGCCGTGCGCCGCGTGCTGGAAGCCTTGCGCCCGCAGCACACCGTCACTCTTTGTCTGCCCTTGTTTTTAGCGGGGGAAGAGGGGGAACGCCGCTTCGCCCGAGAGCATCCCACGATTACCGTGGACGGCTGCGACAAGCTGTGCGCGAAACGCGGAACCGAAAACTATAGCGGCGCAGTCAGTGCGTCGCTGGTCGTGACCGATATTCTCGGCGGACCAGCGCAGGATGCCATCGGTCCGCTCGAAATGCAGACACCGCCGACGAGCAAGCCGTATGGATTGTCGCTGAGCGGATCGCGGCCGAGGTCGATGCCCTGACGGCATCGGGCGTTCGTGCAGAAACGAGCGAGACCGCAGGGACTGGCGGCGCGTGTTGCGCCTGCGGCGGCCCATCGCCTGAAGGGAGGCTCGAAATCGATGGAAAGTCCGTCTTTGTCAACGGCCTGCCGCTGATCTTCCAGCATCTCAACAAGCAGGGCCTGCAACCCAACGACGCCTGCGCAGACACGTTGCTTCAAACCGTGAAGATTTACCACGCCATTGAGCCCGACCAGGAAGCGGGATACACAGATGCATTGGTGGCGGCGTATCAAAAATACTGCGACCGAACATCCAAAGCCCATACAGGGGGATAATTAAATGGAGTCAACAAGACGGGTTGAAGCAGTGTCCTCTGACGGCCAGTTTTCACCCGGACATTCCAATATCGGTGAAATTCACATATCCCGAGCCGTAGTGACAAAGACGACTGGATGGAGCTACCGCCAAGCTTTGGCCGATGACTACCAGCGGTTTTTCCAGCGACAATCCTAACCCGAGTAGGAGGAATACGTTAAGGTGTCGAACGAGAATCGTCGTCGTTTCCTGAAGCGTGCGGCAACGGGGATTGCTGCCGGAGTGGCTGCCCGGGCGGCCTTGGCTGTCGAGAATCCGCCGCTCATACCTGTACCCGATGCGCAGACAAAGCCCGCTACGGCGGGAACCGGGCCACAGCCGGTCTGTTGCGGCGTGGCGGCACAAGTGATCTTCGCGTGCTCCGGGTCCGCCGACGTGGGAAAGATCGCCGACCTGGCCGCGAGGAAGTTGACGGACGCAGGCGCAGGCAAAATGTCGTGCCTGGCTGGGGTGGGAGGGCGCGTCAAGGGAATCATGGAAACCACTCAGGCCGCCCAAACGATCCTGGCTATTGATGGCTGTCCGTTGCATTGCGCCCGCAACACGCTGGAGCAGGCGGGGTTCAAGAAGTTCGAGCACCTGTGCTTGAGCGACCTGGGGATGGTAAAAACGAAAACCCCCGTTTCGGAGGAAACCGTGGCCAAGGTCGCAAGCGAAGGCAAGGCCAAGCTGCCAAAGTAACACACTGAGAAGGAGAGAACGGTCATGGCGAGGAACAAGACATGGACATGAAGAACGCTGCGGCGGTCTGCCTGATTTCGCTGTTTTCGGCGACACTCGTGCTCCTGATTGCACGGGCACTCGATATGCAAGCGGTTTCGCGCCTGGAACCGCAATTGACGCAAATCGCCGAGGAACTCCGGGCCATTCGCAAGGGCGGCGGAATCTCGCCGGCTTCCGGCAGTCAAACCCAGGACGAGCCGGTGGGGGATGGAATGATGGTCTATTATTTCCACGGCAACACCCGTTGCCCCACTTGTCAATCCATCGAGTCCCAGGCACACGAAACGGTGCAGGCGGATTTTGCTGCCCAACTGAAAAGCGGCGATATGGCCTGGAAGGTCCTCAACTACGAAGACGCGTCGTCCGCTACCTTGGCGAAACAATTCCAGATTCAAATGCCGGTCGTGGTGCTAGCCAAGATGAAAGGCGGGCAAATCGAGAATTGGAATCGCCTCGACAGCGTCTGGGCGCTGGTGGGAAACAATGCCGCCTTCGCCAAATACATCCATGATGAAATCGATAAAATGTTGACGGCGCAGCAGTCGGCTGCCGAATCGCCAAAGAGCGAGGCGCCGGCCATACCGATTCCTACAAACGATTCCTCGAATATTCCCGTCCCCGAGTCCGGGGACAATATCCCCCTTCCAAAACAGTAAGTAGTGGTTCGTTCCCCATCTCTCTGAAAGGAGAAAATCCGATGAGACGCATCGTTTCCTTATTTTTCGCGTTTGCGGCAGTTGCCTTCTGCGCTTTGCTTTTCTTGGCTTGTGCGATAGCCGCCGACAAGTCCGAGCCTGCAAAGTCGGACGCCAAAGCGGCTTCTGCAAAACCTGCCGCTCCCGCCGACCGCGTCGTGGTGATGTACTTCCATCGGACGCAGCGCTGCCCCACCTGCCTGAGGATGGGATCCTATTCGGAGGAGTCCGTCAAGCAGAAGTTTGCGGAGGCGATGAAGGAAGGCAAAGTGGAATTTCACTACATCGATTTTCAGAACAAGAAGAACGCAGCGCTCGCCAAGGGATACAAAGTCGGCGGTCCCACGCTGATCGTCGCCAAGGTCAAAGACAACAAAGTCAAGGAATTCAAGAATCTCACGGACATTTGGGCGAAAAACAACGACCAGCAGGAGTTCTTCAAGTACGTGCAGGAGAATGTCAACGCCTATGCCAAGTGACGCACGGGCGTAGGCGTTTCTTCCAGCACCGTGCCTTAACCAGAAAATGGGATTTTCAATGGTTGCCTACTCGATTTACGTGCTGGCCGCCTTTTACCTGGGCGTGCTAACTTCCATTAGCCCCTGCCCTCTGGCAACCAACATCGCGGCGATTTCCTACATCGGTCGCAAGGTCGAAAACCCACGGCTGGTTCTCGCTGCCGGACTGCTTTACACGGGGGGGCGCTGCCTGCTTTATCTGGGGCTGGCGGCGCTGCTGGCGACCACAGCGATGTCGATTCCCGCCGTCTCGCTGTTTCTGCAAAAGTACATCCACTTGGTGCTGGGACCGATTTTTTTACTTCTCGGAATGTTCCTAGTGGGACTAATCACCGTCAATAGCGGCGGAACTTTCGTCAGTGAAAGGATGCAAAAACGCATCGATGCGATGGGGATCTGGGGAGTGCTCTTGCTGGGAATCCTCTTTGCCGTTTCATTTTGCCCGACCTCGGCAGCGTGGTTTTTCGGTCTCCTGACCCTCATTATGGGTTCCAAGGCCGAAGCGATTACGAGCGTGCTCGCGCAAGTCGGTATTATTCTTCCCGAAGCAACGCTGCCCGGCAGCACGCTCATTTTATCGCTGGTCTATGGCGTCGGCACGGCAATTCCCGTACTGGTGGTGGCGTTTCTCTTGGCCTACAGCGCCAAATCCGTGGGGAAAACCTATAATGTTTTGTCGAAAATGGAGTGGTGGGCACGCATGAGTACCGGCTGGCTATTCGTGCTGCTCGGTGGGTATTATTCCTTGAGATATGTGTTTTTCTTAGGTTGACAAATCGATGGGAATCGGATGTTTGAAAGAATGCGTTTTCTGCTATTGCCCCAAAACCGGAGTATAGCCGGGAACGCCCACTTGGAGACTGGGCACAGCTTGAGGTCCTCCGCAGGAGGTGCATCCTGGACCGCAGCCACCGGACGACGCGGCCGGAGCATCGGAAACCGGCACCGAATTGGGCACCGTGTAAACCGAGACTGGTCCGCTCTCAGTTCGACCGGGCCAAAATCGGCACGATTGGCAACCCGCTAGGCTAACCGCCGGCATCCAAATGGAAGCCAAAAGTACTATTTTCTTCATGTTGGATTTTCCTTTCCCTCGCAAGCCTGCTTCTGCTATAACAAAAGACCCACCGACAACTCTACACCATTACCGTCTATGTGCAAATTCCGACAGATTTGGTTTCCTCCAGGAACCGCAACGACATCGCATCTGGACGATCTTGCTTAATCCAGCCTGAGTTTTTTCGCTTGCGAATTCATACGGCGATTCCCTTCTCCAAATATTTTTGTAAAATTGCCGATCGACCTATATGCACGTAGCCGAATATATGCTATAAGAGGATTTTGTCTTCACCATGAATGGTATGCCGATCATCCATGCGTAAAGCATCCGTGACGGGTGAAGCGGCGAGATGCGATATTTACGGCACCAAAATATTGCGTGCTTTCATTGTTCAGTTCGGCGAGGTTATCGAATGTCAGATCCCATTAAGCAAGCCGTACAATCCAAATATGCCTCGGTGGCCCAAAGTGGGTTATCGACCAGCCACTCGGGCGTCAAGGCTGTTGCAGAAGCGTTCGGCTACACGTCGGAGCAGTTGGCATCGATTCCCGCCGAAGCCAACATGGGACTCTCATGCGGCAATCCCACGGCATTTGCTAGTCTTGAAGCCGGTGAAACGGTCGTCGATCTTGGTTGCGGCGGGGGACTTGATGTGTTGCTGGCGTCCGCCATTGTCGGGCCAAGCGGCAAAGCAATCGGCATCGACATGACTCCCGAAATGCTTGAATTGGCGCGACGCAATGCCACCCGAGGTAATAATGGCAATCCCATAACGAATGTGGAATTCCATCAGGCAACCATCGACAATCTCCCTCTCCCCAACGCCTCAGTGGACTGCGTGATTAGCAACTGCGTCATCAATCTGGCTCCCGATAAAAAGGCCGTCTTCCGTGAGATAGTCCGCATTCTCAAGCCGGGCGGACGGTTGGCGGTAAGCGATATTGCTTTGAAGAAACCTTTGCCGCCGGAAATCGGCAACGACCTCATGGCCTATGTGGGTTGCATCGCAGGAGCCATTCCCATCGAAGAGTATCGCCAGCAATTGCTTGAGGCGGGATTCGCTCAGGTGGACATTATCGATACGGGAAGCGACTTGAATGCCTATGCTCAAGTAGAAAATCAATCAGGTTGCTGCTCCCCCGCGATGGGGACTGCGTTGCCGATGGTTTCGGCAAGTCCTTGCTGCTCATCACCCACCGAAAACTCGAACCTTCACCGCCAATTGGCCGATCTGCTCAGTCGCTACAACGTCAACGACTATGCAGCCAGTATCCGCGTTTTCGCGGTAAAGCCGGTTTAAGTCCTTATCCATGAAGGGATGAGGTTCTGATTGATTGCCTCGATTAAAAATACTTCAAAAAACCTTCTTCGCTATATACGGCAAGCCGAATATTTGATATAAGAGCTTGTTACGGATTTGCGTGATCCAAGAATTGTGGCGATCGCTTGTTTCTGAGGAGTTGTCCAAACATGAGACATTTACGCTCTGCCTGTGCTGCGTTATCGCTGATGGAGTGCGGACTTTTACTGGTTGCTTGCAACGGTTGCGGTAATTCAACGGCGGACGGCTTGGCTTCCGCGCTCGATGCTCAGGCCCCTTCGGCAAAAGCATCCTTGCAGAGCGAATCGAGAACCTTGTCGTCAAGTTCGGGTAACGGGCTGGCCGCCGTGCGTCAAGCCTCCGAGGCAGGAAAATATCTGTTTGCCTTCTTCTGGAAAGATGAGGGCGAGCAAACCGCCGCCATGCGCAAGATTTTCGATGCGGCGATTGAGAAAGCCAAGGATCGCGCGAATGCAGTCGTCATCAAAATAACCGATGAATCGGAAAAGCCCATCATTGAAAAATTTGATCTTGCTCGCGCCCCGATGCCGTTGGTCTTGGCGATTGCTCCTAGTGGTGCAATCATGGGAGGTTTCCCCACGAAATTCACGGAAGAGTCACTTCTCAATTCCTTTGGCAGCCCATGCACGGAACAGTGCATGAAGACCTTGCAGGATGGAAACCTCGTCATCCTCTGCATCCAGAACAAATCAACGACCTCGAATGAGGGAGCCATGAAGGGCGTGAAGGAGTTCGCTGCGGACCAGCGATACGCCAGTGCGACGAAAATCGTCATGTTGGATCCCTCTGATCCAGTGGAGAAGCCATTTCTCGCCGACTTGAAAATCGATCCCCAGACCCCGGAGGCAATCACGGCTTTCATGGCTCCGCCCGGTGCCGTAATTGCGGAGTTCAAAGGCATTACCGACAAGGATGAACTTATTGCGGCCTTGCAGAAGGCCAGTACCGCTTGTGGTCCTGGCGGTTGCGGCCCTGGTGGTTGTAGCCCGCAAAAATAGCGTTCCCGCACCGGCGATGGCAGTCGGCTTTCCTGCCGGATTGTCAAATGAATAACTCACTTTAACCCCCTAATAATGGAGAACTGTTCATGAGACAACTTTCTTATGCAGTGGTTGCTTTGCTGGCAACGGCATTTGCCTTATCGGCATCTGCTCAGGAGCGAGTCGCAACTGACAAGGCCCAGACGACTCAAGCTGCTTCTGAGCAAGCGAGTCCCGGACAAACGGCAATGCATAACGCTGCCGCCTCGGACAAGTATTTGTTTATTCTTTTCTGGAAAGATCAAACCACGCAAACCGACAAGACTTGGAAATCACTGCAAAGCAGCGCGACCAAGCTTGCCGATAAGGCGGACTTTATTCCGATCCAAACGACCGATCCTGCCGAGAAAGCGATCGTCGCTAAATTCAACGTGAGCAAATCCCCGATGCCCTTGATCTTGGCGATAGCCCCATGCGGAGCCGTTACCAAAGCCTTTCCGGAAAACCTCGACGAGAAACAACTTGCGAGCGCCTTTGTCAGCCCGTGTGAGGCACTCTGCATGAAGGCCATTCAAAGCAACAAAATGGTGTTTGTTTGCGTGGCGTTCGAGGTTCCGGCTAATGGCAAAACGACACTTTCGCAAGGTGTGAAAGATTTTTTGGCGGAGGAAAAGTACGCCAGGGTAACCGAAACCGTTACGCTGAATGCTGCGGACAAAAAGGAAGCAGCTTTCCTTCAGGAACTACAGATCGACATCGCGACAAAGAAACCCGTTTTCGTGCTTTTAGCCCCAGGCGCTTTGATCGGAAAATTCGACGCTAATGCAGGCCGGGATTTTATCGTCGCAAAACTCGCTTCAGCACAATCGGGTTGTTGCCCAGGCGGAAAATGCGGTCCCAATGGATGTGGCCCGAAAAAGTAATCGGAGGAGGACTATTCATGCGTTTGCGAACCTTGGTTTGGCGTGAAATCTTCGAGCGGAAGAGCCAGTTGGCTACTAGCTTTCTGGCGATTCTGCTCGGAATCACGGTGATTATCTCGATCAAAAACATCACCTTTTATTCCGAAAAGGCCGTTTCCCGCGAGATGGACTCCCTCGGAGCAAATGTATTGATATTACCCAAAACGGCAACCTTGCAGAATTACTATGCGGCGGACATGCAAGGCGATACGATCCCGAGGGAGTATATCGATCAACTGGCCATGTCCAATCTCCAGGGACTCGACAACGTTTCGCCGAAACTTACGGTGCCCGTGGAAATTCAAGGGCAGAAATTCAACTTGACCGGCATCCTGCCGAAGAAAGAGTTTCAGGCCAAAGCGGCATGGCAAGGAGCGGGCATTTTCTCCCGGCCTATGGGTTGCGGTGCGATGCCGACGCTCCCTTTTGCCGCGGGTGACAATAAAACCCTCGTTCGCCAACGGGTGGTCGAAGACTTGGCAAAAGACGAAGCTCTGGTCGGTGCGGACGTAGCTTCCTCCTTGGGAATCAAGGAAGGGCAATCGATGAATTTGCTCGGGCAGGCGTTCCGAGTCACCGCGGTGCTTCCACAAACGGGCACTATTGACGATTCGCGGATTTTTGCCCATCTGGACCGCGTGCAGGAACTCTCCGGCAAAGGCGATGTCATCAACGCTATCGAAGTTGTCGGCTGCTGCCAGGAAATATCAAACGGTTTGGTTTCAAAGATCAACAAGCTGCTGCCTGACGCCAAGGTGGTAACGATTACACAGATCGCTGATGCGCAGATCAAAATGAACCAACTCATGTCCCGCCTGTCGATGATCTTCTTGGTCATCATCGTGTTCGTCGGCGGGGCGGGCATCGCCAACTACATGTATGCGAATGTCTTCGAGCGGCGCAGGGAAATCGGCACGCTCATGGCGCTGGCGCTCATTCCCGCCTGATTCTGTCCATTTTCCTGCTCAAAGCGCTGTTGCTGGGCCTGGCTGGCGGAATAGGCGGCTACCTCTTGGGAACCGTGTTGGCTATGACACTTGGACCAAAGTTAGCCGGAGTGCCTGTAATGCCCATGTGGGAACTGTCACTTTGGGCACTCGGAATCTCCACTGGTTTGGCCTTGATTGCCAGCTATTTTCCCGCCCGCCGAGCTGCCAAACTCGATCCATGCGCCACTTTCCAGGAGCTATAAACCATGCTGAAGATGGAAAATGTCAGTAAGAGTTATCGCCATCGCGGTCAAACCGTCGCCGCTCTTGACGATGCAAGCATACACATTCCCAAAGGCGATTTCGTCTCTGTTGTCGGGCCTAGCGGCAGTGGCAAAAGCACGCTTCTGCTGATGCTGGGCGGAATGCTTTCGCCTTCAACGGGGCGAGTCTTGATCGAGGATCAATCGATCTATAACCTTACTTCCGATACTCGCGCCCGATTACGAAAGAAATATATCGGATTCGTGTTTCAGACCTTCAATCTGATTCCGTATCTGACCGCTTTGGAAAATGTTCAAGTTCCGATGTTTCTGGCGAGAGTGAATGAAGATACCCAGCGGGAAAGAGCCGTGGCGCTTTTGGAGCGAGTGGGATTGGCTGACCGAATCGAGCATAAACCTTCTGAACTGAGCGTCGGCCAGCAACAGCGCGTCGCACTGGCAAGGATGCTTGCCAACGATCCGGCCGTAATTCTGGCCGATGAACCGACCGGCAATCTCGACCCCGAAACCAGCCAACAGATTATCGGCTTCTTCGAGGAATTCAACGAAGAAGGTCGGACCATTGTTATGGTCACGCATGATCCCAAGGCGGCCGAGCGCGCCAAAAGAACCTTGAAATTAGGAAATGGAAAGATAGTCGCAGAAAATGGCGTATTGCGACCGGTGGAAGCCGCATGATAAATCAAAAAAACAAGGATCACCGGAAAGTGGCCGTTGTCCGGCCTATATTGGGGGTTGGTTTATTGCAAAGGTATCTTGACTTGAAACGGTCTTTGCCATCAAATATGAATGCTTCTTGTATATCTTCAGATGCTACTCCTTGTAGGACACAATGGGTGAACCAGTCCCCAACGATGCCTGCGGCAACCATTTTCGGCATGAAAAAAGACGAATCAAATGCGAACGTTGATCTCATGTTTCGGGCGTTTTCCGATCGGACGCGATTGCGCATTCTCCATGTCTTGCAGGATGGAGAACTCTGCGTTGGAGACATTGTGGAAATCCTCAATGTTCCACAACCGCGGGTGTCTCGTCATTTGGCTTACCTCCGAAAATCGAATCTGGTTAAGATTCGGAAAGCAGGCACTTGGAGCCATTACTCGCTCTCAGTGGCAAACAGCACATTCCACAAGAAACTCTTGGAATGTTTGGCAAATTGCTTTTGCGAAGTGCCGGAAATTCAAGCCGATAGCGCCCGCGCAAAAAAAATCAGCAAATCGGGTGGCTGTTGCCCCGCGCGTTTGAGCTCGAACAATCCGTTTCGTCCCCTTCCGAGGGTCGGGCGCCCCGGTTATTGACGATTGTCACATCAAGAATTATTGAACAAAACTCCGTTTTTTAAGGCCGGGTGCTGCGCGATGGAGTTGCCGGCTTTGACCGGATCGATTTCCAGTTGGGGCCGAACGGCTCGATCGAAGCCCGCGGCGCTTTCGTCAATCCCGTGCATTTTCAGCCAGCGGTAGCGGCGAACCCAATAAAAACGGACGGGGATGAAAATATCCACGACCTCATCGGCGATCAACAGTCCGCCGAGCACCGGAGCCGCCATCGCGGAGATGATTTCATGGCCCACGCCCGTCGCCCACAGCATCGGCGCAAGCGCGATGATGGCCACGCCTTCGGTGAGTAATTTCGGACGGAGGCGGTGCACGGCCCCTTCGATGACGGCATGTTTGAGTTCGGCAAGTGAATTGATCTTTTCGAGGCCGCCTCGTTTCTCGATCGCCTCGCGCAGGTACACCAGCATGATGATGCCCGTCTCCGTGGCCATGCCGAAGCAGGCGATGAATCCCACTTGGACGGCGACGCTGAAGCGATAGTTGAACAGCCAGAGAAAAAAAACTCCGCCCACCAACGCTTCCGGCACGCACATCATCATCAACGCCGCATCGGCAAAATCGTTATAGGTCAGGTAAAGGATCAAAAAGATCACCAATGCGACGACGGGAAACACGATCTGCATGGTTTGTCGGGCGCGTATCTGATTCTCGAACTGGCCGCTCCATTCCAGATACATTCCTTCGGGAAGCTTGACCTTCTGGGTGACGATCCGCCGCGCTTCGTCCACGAATCCGACGATATCCCGGTCGCGGACGTTCAATTGGACGTAGGATCGCAGCATGCCGTTCTCGCTCTTAATCACGGCGGGGCCTTCGACGATCTTCACGTCGGCGACCATCGAGAGCGGGATTTGCACCGGCCCCGTTTTTCGTCCAACCGGCATTGCCGGGCCGCTTGCCATTCCATTTCCCATCGCGCCGCTCGCGCCCATCGGCGCGGCAGCCGCATTGACGAGCAAATTCTTCACGCTCTCTTCGTCTTCGCGGAAGCTTCGGGCGTAACGGACGCGCACGGGGAATCGCTCCCGCCCTTCCACGGTCATCGTAATGGCTTTACCGCCGAGGGCGGTCTCGATCACGTCCTGAATATCGCCGACGTTCACTCCATAACGGGCCGCCCGATCGCGGTCGGGCCTGATTTCAAGGTAGCCCTTGCCGCGGATTTGATCGGGGAATACGTCCACCGCGCCGGGTATCTGGCGCAGCACCTCCGCGATCTTGTCGGATACTTCCTGAATCCGGTCCAGATCGTTCCCGAAAACCTTCACGCCGATCATGGTCCGCACGCCCGTGGCCAGCATGTCGATGCGGTTGATGATCGGCTGCGTCCAGATATTGGACCAACCGGGCATCCGCACCACGCTGTCGATCTCCTTAAGGAGATCGTCCTTGGATTTTTGCCAGAGGAACAGGTGCGGGGACCAGGCATCGTCCAATTCCGCGCGGAGAGCGACTAGTTGTCTTTCTACGGCGGCAGCAGGGGCTGCTTTCTCCCGGAGGCTTCTTTCGCCGGCTAACTTGCGAATCTCCTCGATGGCATAGCGGTCGTAAGCCGCTACCGCGCGACTGAATATTTCACGGTCGAAGCGATGCGCTTCCTCGCCCCACAGCGCATTGCGCCTCCTTTCAATGAAATTCCCCATCTCGGTGAACAACGTGGGGCGCTCCGCTCCCAACGCGATCGAGAGGGTCAAATAAGCCTGCTGGAACGCTCCATATTTGGCGGTGAAAAGATCGGGATTGAGCGCCGCTTTCTTCTCTGCCGCCAGCTTGCCGGCAATTTGATGGACCAGCCGGTTAATGTCCGCTTGCCCCGCGCCGGCGGAGAGAATGGGGGCGAATTCCTTCTGCAATTGCGCGACAAACCGGTCGATCTCGGCATCGGAGACCGGCGCGGCAAGTTGGCCGGCCGTTTTCCAGCGGCGCACCAACTCGACGGCAAACTCCTTGAGCAGCTTCGGTCCGAGATCCCACTCGAATTCGCAATAATTTTGCAGCGCGAACTCGCGCACCGTCTTGTCCATCCGCGAAATGGCGTTCATCGTCGCGGTGTCGATCAACTCATGCCTTGCGGATTCTTCCTCGATCGGCGCGACCAGACTGCGTTTTTGCAGCGCTGAAAGAACCACGGCTGTCTGTTTTTTGGCGTCCTTGTATTCCAGTTTCCGTTTAGGCCAGTGCTCCTTGGGACGCAAGTTGATAACGCTCTCCACCATATCCAGCGGCGAGGGATCGGTCGGGGTGTCGGCCCGGCCGGTCTTGCCGACGACCATTTCCACCTCGGGAAAAGTCCGCAACAAGGCGTCGCGGGCCTTGAGATCGTCCGTCGTTTCGGTGATCGACGCCCGCGGCACCGTGACGGGCATGTCCAAAATGCTCCCTTCGTCCAACGGCGGCATGTAATCGGTGCCGATCTTCGGGAAATTGTACGCCGCCAGCGCCAGGCACGCCAATGTCGCGAACGACAGAATCTGCCAGCGCGTGCCGACGATGAAAAGGAGCGTGAAGAACATCGTCACGGCGACGGTGGCCAGAAAACAAGTCCTCCAATCGATCCCCAACACCGCGTCCAGCGGAAAAAGCCCCGCCCCCGCGATCAAGAGCGCGGAGAACGACCACATCGCGAAATTCCGCCGCGGCATCAGCCACGTCAGCCACGGCTGGTAGATGCCGATCATGTTCCGCACCAGCCAGCTTTCCTTTTCGCTTCGCAGCCGCCCTTTGATGAAGCTGGGGATCAGCGCGGGTACGAGCGTGATCGAGAAGATGGCCACGCCGATCATCGCGAAACTCTTGGTGAAAGCCAGCGGATGGAAAGTTTTTCCTTCCCGCCCGGTGAGCGCGAACACCGGGATAAACGACAAGAGGATAATCATCACCGAAAAGAAGATCGGCCGGCCCACCGTGCGGCAGGCCCGGATCACGATCTCCCGCGTATCTCCCTTGATCTTTTGGTGTTCGCCGAAGTGGGCCGTAAGATGATGGGTGGCATTCTCCACCATCACGATCGCCTGGTCCACCAGAATGCCGATCGAAATGGCGATTCCCGAGAGCGACATGATGTTCGAAGGGACGTGGAAGTGCCGCATCAAAATGAACGACACCAGCACCGCCAGCGGCAAAGTCATGCAAATCAACAGCGCGCTGCGAAAGTGCATCAGGATCAGCAGGATCGCCAGCGAGGCGATAATCATCTCGTCCCGCAGCGTTTCGCCGAGCGTCTCGATGGCTCCATGAATCAATCGGGTGCGGTCGTAGAAGGGCACGATCCGCACTCCCTTCGGCAATCCCGCTTGCAACTCTTGTATCTTGTCCTTGATCCGCTTGGTGACTTCCAGGGGATTCTCGCCGTAGCGCATCATCACCACCGCGCCCACCGCCTCATTGCCGTTTTTCTCGAGCGCGCTGCGGCGAAATTCCGATCCCCGGCTCACCGTGCCGAGATTCGATACGCAAATGGGAATCCCTTTTTCCGGATCCGCCTTGACCACGATCTTCTCGATGTCGCGCGTGCTCTCGATCCAGCCCACGCCGCGGATGATATATTCCGCGTTCCCTTTCTGAACCACTTTGCCCCCGACGGCGGAATTCGATCGGGAGACCGCCGTAAACAATTCGCCCAGGGTCACGTTGTAGGCGCGAAGGTTGTTCGGATCCACGTCGATCTGGTATTCGATCGGAAAACCGCCTGCCGAAGCCACCTGCGCCACGCCGGGAACGGAATTGAGTTGATAGCGGACATACCAATCCTGGATGGCGCGTAAGCGGCCCAAGTCCTGCCCTTCGCCTTCTACGGTGTACCAGAATATCTGCCCCAGGGCGGTGGCGTCCGGCGCCAAATACGGCACCACGCCCGGCGGCAGGAAGGTGCTGGACAAGGTCAATCGCTCCAGCACGCGCTCGCGGGCGAAATAGAAATCGACGTTGTCGTCGAAAATGATATTGATCATCGAGAAATTGAACTCGCTGCTCGATCGGACCGCTTTCACGCCTGCCAATCCCTGCAAGTTTACCGAGAGCGGGTAGGTGATTTGGTCTTCGATCTCCTTGGGGCTGCGGCCCATCCAGTCGGTGAAGACGATCACCTGGTTCTCCGACAGATCGGGAATCGCATCGACGGGCGTATTGACGACCGCGTAAATGCCCCAAATCGCCACGCCGAGGCTCAGGATAATGACGACGAAACGGTTGCGAACCGAGAATTCGATGATTTTTTCGATCATGGTTTATTGCTCATCCATAGCGGACTTTGGTTTTGGCTCAAGGTTTTTGATGGCGTTCGACTTATCGTGCGGCAGCAGCGACTTTTTTCAATGTCTCCTCGGGATTTTTTTCGGCCTTGCCGACGCATCCTTGGCAGCACAGGAAGACCGTCCGCCCGCGAAGGGTGATCTTCACGGGTACGCCCATCGCGCCCAATCGCGCGCCGGTGATCGGGCAAACGCCTTGCGCGATGGCCAATTTCCGGTCGGCCTCGGGAAGTTGCTTGATATTCTTCATGTTTTCCGCCGAAGGGCCGGTGTCTGGCGACTTATTTTCGGCGGGCGTTTGTTCGCCCTGGCGTTCGTAGGGAAAGGGCGTGGCGCGGGAGTGATCGCCGGATTGCGGACCGCTGCTAGCGCCGAAGTAAGTGGACGCGGCGGCGGGATTGAGCCGCGTTTCCGCGTCGATGAGGAAACTGCCCGCGGCCGCCACTTTATCGCCGGATTGAAGTCCTTTGATGACCGGATAGTATTGATCCTGACGCGGCCCCAGTTCGACTTCCACTCCCTCGAACATGCCCGGTTCCCGTTCCACGTAAACGATTTTTTTCGCTCCGGTATCCACGACGGCCCGCTCCGGCACGCTGAGGAATTCATATTGTGATTGCGGGGCGTTCGCCGTGCTCGCACTGGCAAGGAGGATGCGTCCGTTCTTGGCCGCAATGCTTTTGAACGGCTCGATCGTTTCCAAAGGGGTGTCGATGCGCACCGTGGCGAACATGCCGGGCCGCAATTCGTGTTGCGGATTGTCCAACTCGAATCGCACCCGATTGGTGCGCGTGGCTGCATCCAGTTGCGGATAGACGAGCGCAAGCTTTCCGGTAAAGGTGCGATTCGGATAAGCTTCCACGGCGGCTTCGACGGTTTGGCCGACTTGGAGATAGGGAATATCCTTCTCAAAAACGTCGGCTTCGACCCAGACCGTCGAGAGGTCGGCCACCTCGAAGAGCGTCATCTTGGCTTCCACGCTCGCGCCGACTTCGATTTTCTTGTCCACCACGTAACCCGTCCGCGGCGAGCGGATCACCAATCGCGGCGCGCCGCCGTCGCCGGAGTCCGCAATGGCGTCGATCTCCCGCGGACTTACGCCGTAGAGCAACAGTTTTTCCCGCGCTGGCCGCCAGCGTGCCGATGCTTTTGCGCTGCGTGGCCAAAATCAGTTCCTGCGCGGTGCTGTAGAGTTCCGGACTGTAGATTTCGGCCAGCGGATCGCCCTCATGGACCACGGTGAAACTCTTGTCCACATAAAGCTTCTCCACATAGCCTCCTACCCGGCTGACGATTTTGGACAGCCGGCTTTCGTCGTACGCGACATAACCGACCGTTTGCGTTTGCTTGACGATCGGCCGGTAATCGACGGGCACGGTTTCGATGCCGGCCAGTTGGATTCGCTCGGGCGACAACTGCACCCGGGCGGTGATCCCTTCCGGCAGCTTGGCCGCTTCCCCTTTTTTCCGCACCGACAGCGGCATCCCGCAAATCGGGCAATTCGGCACGTCGCCGTTCGGTTCGTAATTCGAACGCACGACCTGCGGATCCATCGGACAGAAAAACTCATCTCCCGGCTTGAGTTGCCGCGCGGCGATGGTCCGCGGCTGGGTCCATTTGTCCCAGTAGTTTTTCACCGTGTCCCAGTAACCGATGAACATCCCCACGCCTGCCAGAACCGCGATAAATCGAATTCGCAAGGAGATCGCCCGTCTGACCATGCGGAACTTCTGCCGGCGCGTAACGGGCACGGCCTCGACAATCGTGATGACGCTTTCATCGGCTGTAACTTTCGCTTCGCTCTCTTCGGGAGCAGCGGCAACGGGATGAGATTTGTCTTCGGTCATAAAGCACCTTCGAGCTTATTCCGCCGAAACGGAACCTTGGTTTCCGATCGATCCATGAAAAATCGTCATAATCCCGGCCACGGTCCAAGTGGCCGGGCATTCCAAACAACTCCCTCGAATCGGCGGCAGTTCATACTCCGCCGCAATGGTCAACGGTTTTCACTCGTCCGGCTTGCTTTTTGCAGGTAAGCTAGCGGATCGCTTTGCACTTTCCCGAGGCAGCCCGGGCAGCACAGGAAGAGCGGCTTTCCGTCGATCAACACCTTGATCGGCTCGCCCATGTTGCCCAATGGTTCACCCGTCACGGGACAAACACTCTGGCGAGCAATTGCTTCCTTATCCGCGGCCGCAAGGGCGACGCGCGTTACTTGCGGCGATTTTTTCGGGAGGAAGGCCGCAGGATCTTTCTTGACCTTCGCCACGCATCCCTTGCAGCAGAGGAACAGGGGTTGGCCGTCGATCAACACCTTGATGGGATTGCCCATGCTCCCCAAGGCGGCTCCCGTCACGGGGCAGACTTTCTGCCGCGCCACACCCTCGCGGTCGCCTTCTTCCAAGGCCGCCAAGACAACTTGCGGTTTCGTTTTCGAAAGCGCGAAGGCTTGTGTAAAACTCAACTTGGGGCGATTGGCGATCGGCAGGTTCTCCAGGTTGAAGGTCGCCTGCATGTCGCCGTCGCGAACATGGGTCAGGTCCACCGCGGCCGCCAAATAATCCTGCTCGTTCGATCCCGCCGGCGAAGGGACATAGCGCAGCGGATAGCGAAACACTTGCGGATTGCCGCGAACCTGCAAGGCGACCTCGCCCCGGACTTCCTTTGCGCTCGTCGCATAAGGCAGGATCCCATAGAGGTAAACGCGAATTTCCTGGGGGTGGTAAACAACCTCGAAGGCAGATGATTCCGCCTTCGTCACTTGCCCGTCGTGCGGGGGCTGCGACGTTGTCGGAGTGTCGGCGGCGCTATTTCCCGCACTCGCATGCTGGCCAACGGCATGTTCTCCGTCGTGCTGCATGGAACCGTGTTCGCAACATGATTGGGCGCGGGCGTTCATCGCAAATCCACCCACCGACCAAACCATAATCCCAGCCGTTAACGCCGCCGTGCGGTTGAATTTCAAAAAGCTCATCAACATCTTCAATCTCCTTGAGTATTTTTTCAGATTAGTGAAATCGGTTCGAAATTGAAATCCGCGAGAGAATCTCGGACGATAATCGCCATACATTTCCCCCATGGGAAATCAGACGATCGGCCCTGACAAAATCGGCCAACGCCGCTTCGTTGGGCGAGAACCTTGCAGCATGTGCAATCATTGGCTTATTCCCTTCGTGAAACGGAAGATTGCGCAAACGAAATCGACGGCCGCTGCTCCCACTTTGACAAGGGAACGGACGGTCGAACGACGGGCGCTACGAGCGGAATATCAGCGCACGGCATCCCTCACGAGCGAAGGGATTAGCACAATAGTTTGCAGAGCGCAATACAGTGTTCGGATGCCGAAGAGAATTCGGCGGGGCGAGAATGATCCCAATTCAGCAGGAGAATCGCAGGCGCCACGGCCGCGATCACAAAAGGATGCGAAACAGGGATCGTCAAATCGTCGGAATGGCTGCGATCGGGGGGAACAGCAGGGGAATTGGTGGGAGCTTGTGGTCCGCACTTGCAGGCACAAGCTTTGGACGGAAACTGATTCCGTGTCGCCCGATATGCACAACACGATCGCTGGACTTTTCCGCCCATCATATCGTGGTTTGTCGAACCGCAGCAGCAGCAACAACATTGATGCGGCGATTTCTCGGCAGTGACCGAGCCGCGAATGCCGCACGAGCAGGCAAAACCGGAAACCGACTGGCCGGCGATCGCCACCGCCAGTACCCAAGCACAGGTCTTCGGATATGCTGTGAAAAAAAACATGAGTATTTTCCTGCTCTTAATCCTATACCCAACTCTAAACCTTCCATCGACTTGCGTCAAGTTCACAAATGAACAAAATGACGGTTCCACTGAAAATGTCCCAAAATTATATCAGAAAAACCTGTTTTTATCAAGAATTCATGGCTGTGGGTGAACCCGATCGGTTTCCGCTTGCTGAATCAATCGCCGCACTTCCCAACGCTTGTAAAGGTAAAACAACACCGGATAGACCAGCAATTCCATGGCAAAGCTGGTGACCAACCCGCCGATCATCGGGGCCGCGAGCCGTTTCATCGTGTCGGCGCCGGTCTCCGCGCCGATCATCATCGGCATCAGACCGAGGAACAGCGCCATGATCGTCATCGTTTCGGGCCGGATGCGCTTCACGGCCCCGCCGTGGATCGCCAGTTCCAGGTCGTGCAAACTGCGAATCTTCCCCGCCTTGAGAAACTTATTATAAGACACGTCCAGATACAGCAGCATCACGGCGCCCGTTTCCGCGTCCACTCCGGCCAGCGCGATCAAACCCACCCACACCGCCAGACTCATGTTGTAGCCGAGAAAGTATAAGAACCACATGGCGCCCACCAGGCTGAAAGGCACCGCCAGGAGAATGACGATTGTGCGAAAGACGCTCCGCGTGGCAGCGTAGAGCAGCAGGACGATAATGATCAGCGTGATGGGCACTACGACCATCAGCCGCCGGTTGGCCTGCTGCATGTATTCATACTGCCCGCTCCAGTTCACGCTGTAGCCGGTGGGAAAGTCCGGCTGGTTGATGATCTTCTCTTGAACCAATTGCTGCGCCCGACGGACGTAGCCGCCGATGTCGCTGGTGGCCACGTCCACGTAAATCCAGGCGTTGGGGCGGGCCTGTTCGCTGCGGATCACCGGCGGGCCGGTATGCACGACCAGTTCGGCCACCTGCTCGATGGGAATCTGGGCGCCGTCCGGTGCGGCGATCAACGTCCGTTTGAGTTTTATCAAGTCGTCTCGCAGTTCGCGCGGGTAGCGGACGTTGACCGTGTAGCGTTCCAGCCCTTCCACGGTGGTGGTGACCTTCATCCCGCCCAATGCCGTCAGGATCACCTCCTGCACGTCCTGAACGTTCATTCCATAACGGGCGGCTTCGGCCCGCTTCACTTCGAAATCGATGTAGTATCCGCCCACCGTCTTTTCCGAATACACGCTCACCGTGTCGGGCAGCGTCCGCACCTGGCTGGCAATCTTTTCGGACAGCCTGGCCAAAGTCGGCAGGTCCTCGCCCACGACCTTGATGCCCACCGGCGTCTTGATGCCGGTGGTCAGCATGTCGATCCGCGTCTTGATGGGCATGGTCCAGGCGTTGCTCACGCCCGGCAGCTTCAACGCGTCGTCCAGTCCCGGCACATGCGCCCGCCGGCTTCGTTCCACCCATAGACGAGTTCGTGGTCGCTGATCGTCCGCCGCTCGGGCCAGAAGTAAGCCAGCGGCGACTTGAGCCATCCCGGAAATCCCGAAAACCAGCGGTCGATCTCGCGCGTCCGCCATTGCGACTTGTCCTGCTTCAGCGCAATGGTCGTCTCGAACATGCTGATCGGCGCCGGATCGGTGGAAGTGTCCGCTCGGCCCGCCTTGCCGAAGACCTCTTCGACTTCGGGAAAGGTTTTAATGAGCTTGTCCGTCTGTTGCAACAGTTCGCGGGCCTTGCCGATGGAGATCGACGGATCGGTGGTGGGCATATAGAGCAGGTCGCCCTCTTCCAACGGCGGCATGAACTCGCTCCCCAGCCGGGAATAGGGCCAAAGGGTCGCGACCATCAGCGCCACCGCGATCAGCGGCGTCAGCAGCCGGCCGCGCATCGCCAGCCAGAAGAGCGGCTCATAAACTCGCATCAACAGGCGGCTCAGCATGTTGCGTTCTTCGTGGGGAATCTTGCCGCGCACGAAGAAGTCCATCAGCACCGGAATGATCGTGATCGAAAGGATCGCGGCGGCGGCAATGGCAAACGTCTTGGTGTAGGCCAGCGGTTTGAACAGCCGCCCCGACTGACCCGTGAGCGCGAAGATCGGCAGGAAGCTGACCACGATGATCAGCAGCGAGAAGAACAGTTGCGGGCCGACCTCGCGGCACGCCTCGATGACGATCTGCGAGTGCGTGCGGGTGCCGTCGTTCTGTTCCAGGTGCTTATGGGTGTTCTCGATCAGAATGATCGACGAATCGACCATCACGCCGATGGCCAGGGCAATCCCACCGAGGCTCATGATATTGGCGTTGATGCCCAGCAGGTCCATCAGGATGATGCTCGCCAACACGCCGGTGGGCAGCACGAATAAGGCCACCAGGGAACTGCGGAAATGGAGCAGGAAAACGATAATCACCAGGGCGACCACCGTCATTTCCTCCAACAACTTCTGTTTGAGCGTTGCCACGGCCCGCTCGATCAGGGCGGAGCGGTCGTATTCCGGCTTGATGTCCACGCCGGGGGGCAGCCCGGCTTTGAGCTCCTCCAATTTGGCCTTCACGTTGCGGATCACCTGCTCGGCATTCTCGCCGAATCGCATGATCACCACTCCGCCCACCGCCTCGCCCAGGCCGTTGGAGTCGGCCAAACCGCGGCGCAGTTGGGGACCGAGGTGAATGTCGGCTACGTCGCGGAGATAGATCGGCGCGCCCTGTGAGGTGGTCCCCAGCGAGACGTTGCCCAGGTCGCGCACGGCCCGCCGGCTGGTTTCGGCATCGCTCACGCCGCCGCCGAGATAGCCCAGGCCGCGGACCATGTATTCGTTGTCGGAAATTTCTATCACCCGGCCGCCCACGTCGCTATTGGATCGCTCGATGGCCTGCCGGACTTTTTGCATCGGCAGATTGAAGGCCAGCAGGCGGTTCGGATCGACTTCCACTTGATATTGCTTCACGAATCCGCCGAGGCTCGCGACCTCGGACACGCCGGGAGCGGTCACCAACTCGTAGCGGAGGTACCAATCCTGGATGGTTCGCAGTTTTGCCAGGTCGTACTCGGCGCGGATCAACGGCTTGCCCGAGATGGGGCACTTGCCGGGCTGCGGGAACGCCCGCACCAGCACCAGCCGCTCTTGGTCGGCTTGCGGCGCCTGGGATCGTGCGGCGTACCAGCGGTCGGTCCGGGGGTCATGGTAAACGCCGCCGGGGTGATCGGGGCAGTAGTAGCCCGTCCGCAGTGAATACTCGTAAATCCAGCCCACGCCCGTCGCGTCCGGCCCCAGCCGCGGCGTGACTCCCGGCGGCAACTGGCTGGCGACCGTGCTCAGATACTCCAACACCCGACTCCGCGCCCAGTACAAGTCGGTGCCGTCCTCGAAAATGATGTAGATGAACGAATAGCCGAACATCGAGTATCCGCGGACGACCTTGGCATAGGGGACGGCCAGCATCGTGGTGGTGAGCGGATAGGTCACTTGATCTTCGACTACGCGGGGCGCCTGTCCCGGATACTCCGTGAAAATAATGACCTGCACGTCGCTCAAGTCGGGAATGGCGTCCAGGCGGATCGTGTAGATCGCGTAGATGCCGCCGAGAATCAGCACGCCGGTGAGCAGAATCACCAGAAACTTGTTCTTTACCGAAAGCTCGATAATCTTTCCGATCATGAAAGCCTCTTGACGTTCAGCGGTTCTCTTGGACCGGCATGGAATCGTGTGCAGGGCCGCTCTCGGAAGCTGGCGGCGATGCCGGAGGCGGCGTGATTCTTCCGGCCTCGAGTGAACATGGCGAGATTGGCCTGTTTCACCTTGCGCTCGGAGTCCAGCAGAAATTGCCCGTCCACGACGACTTGCTCGCCATCGTTCAGTCCCGAAAGAACCTCGACTTTGCCTTCCTCCAAGTCCTGGCCAAAAATCGCTTCGCGAGCCTCGAATTTGCCGAATTCGACCTGGACGTAGGCGAAACCCGCCCTGTGTGGCGAGCCTTGCCATGCCTTCTCCGCCCCCGTGTAGATGATGGCGTCCAGCGGCACGGCCATCCGTTGCCCGCTTTGTGTGGCGATTTGCACGTTGCCGTACATCTCGGGCTTCAGGTACAATTGCGGATTGGCGAACTCCAGCCGCACCCGGATTTGGCGGGTCCGCGAATCGACGTGCGGATAAATGTAAACCACCTTTCCCTCGAACGTCTGGCCGGGACGGAAGGGCAAAGTCAAACGGGCGGGCTGGCCCACGCGCAGCCAAGGGACTTGGTATTCGTACACATAGACGTAAACCCATACCGTGGTTAGATCGGCGATGCGAAAAAAGCGAGCCCCCGGCTTCATGTACATCCCCTCGAACGCCGACTTTTCGATCACCCAGCCGCTAAACGGCGACCGGAACGTGATGCTCTTCTGGGCGCGGCCCGCGCGTCGAATGGCCTCGATCTCATCCGCGGGGACGTCCCAGTAGCGTAGCTTTTCGTAGGCATCGAACACGTCTTGGCCGGGCGCCGTTTCGCCGGGCTGGGGTAGCCGCGACTGGATCAGGTATTCATCTTCGGCGCTCACCAGATCGGGTGAATAGATGCCGAACATCGGCTGGCCTTTCTCCACCCGCTGGCCCACGTAATTGACCGGCAGGCTCTCGATCCAACCGCCAACCTTCAACGTCACGTCGCCCAAGAGCGGCTCGGCATAGTCCACGCGTCCCACGCTTCGCACGACCCGTTCGGCCTTGGTCCGCGCGACGGTTGCCAGCCGCAGGCCGATGTTCTCCATTTGCTCCGGATTCAAGGTGATGAACCGTTCTTCGGCCAGTTCATCGGCGTAAACCGGCACGAGCGCCATCCCCATCGGATCGACGCCCGGCTTGGGCGAAACGAAATTGGGGATCATCGACGATTTCCAGAAGGCAATTTTGCCGCTCGGACTCGGCGGCCGCTCCTTCCTCGGCGGCTCCGGTCTGCTTTTTGCCCGCTTCTCCAGTCAGCCAACTCGGCAACGCCGGCGTCAAAAGTATTCGCAAGCCGATTCCGATGCCAAGCCCCAAGGCAAGAAGTAGTCCGGCAAGGATGACACTCCATGCCACTCGGCCGATCCGGCGCAGCGATGTCTTTCCCGCGGCGATGTGTAAGGGTTGCCGGCTCATTGCCTTTCCCCCTTCGTCCCCGGTTTCGGGTGTTCGTGCTCCGGCGCCGGCTGCTCGTGGCCCATCCCCGGCATCGTCTTCTCGTGCTCCTTGCTCGGGGTTGATTCATTCATCTGCGGTTCCATTCCCGGCATTTCCATCCCCGGCATCTCCATCCCGGGATTTCCATTCCCCGGCATCGGCTTCATCCAATCCGGGGCCGGGCCGAAGCGGCGATTGACGGACCGAAGGCGGCTTTCGCTGTCCATGAGAAAACTCGGCGCGGCGACGATCCGCTGGCCGTCCTCGAGTCCCGCAAGAACGTGCATCATGCCGCCGTCAAGTTCCATGCCCGTCGTTATCTGCCGCGCCCGGAACTTGTTTCCCGGCTCGGCCAGATAGACCAGCGACCGTTCGCCGGTTTGCAGAATCGCGGTTTGCGGAATCTTGATCCCGACACCCATCCGGTGCGGCTCCAGGGAAATGCCGGCGTACATCCCCGGTTTTAAAACAAGATTGGGATTCTCGAATTCCAATCGCACTTTGGCGGCGCGGTTCTTCGGATCGAGGTACGGATAGATGTAGATTACTTTTCCCTGGAAATCGTGGCCGGGAAGATTGGCCGGATGAAGCGTTGCTTTCTGCCCTTCGAACGTGCAATGAATTTGATTCTGGTAAACGAATACATAAACCCAAACTTTCGTGAGATCGGCGATGCGATACAAGAGTTGCCCCGCTTTCATGTATTTTCCCGCAAAGGCGTTTTTTTCAATCGCTATGCCCTCGAAAGGCGAATAGAACGTGATCGTCTTCCTGGTCTTGCCCGTGCGGGCCAGTTCGTCGATCTGCCGCTCGCTCACGTCCCAAAACCGCAGCCGTTGCCGAGCCGTGCCGACGTTCTGCTGCGCGGTTGCCAGCACGGCGGCATCGTTTGTCTGCTTGGCCTTCTGCAACGCCTGCGAGCTGATGAGAAAGTCCTGCTGCGTCGCCACGAGGTCGGGCGAGTACAAGTCGAACATCGGATCGCCCCGATGGACCGGCTGCCCTTCATAATCGACGTAGAGCTTTTCCAGCCAGCCGTCGATCTTCAATGTCACGTCGCCCACCAGCGGCTCCACGTAGTCGATCGTTCCGATCGTGTGGATCGTCCGCACCAGCGGACCTTTTTCCACGGGAACCGTTGCGTAGTCCCGTTCGGTCAACACCGGATCGATGACCTTCGGCGCCGCCGCGTTTTGTCGGCCCGCATACACGGGGACTAGATCCATTCCCATCGCGTCCTTGCCGGGCTTGTCGCTGCGGAAAGAGTGGTCCATCGGCGATGTCCAATAGAGCACTTCCCTTCCGGCGTTGGCCGCGGGCAGGATGGCATGAAAGGCTTTTGCTAGTCGATGCTTCCCCAAAAAACCGCCGGCAATTGCCGCAAGAAATAACATCCCATAAAGCAACCGCTTCGCCAACCTCCGCGAACGCACCCCTTCAGATGCCGGAGCACGATTCTCGGATTCCGGTTTTTGGGCGGGATCGCTCGATTCTTGGTCGGAAAGTATCGACATGGAACACCTGCAAAGAAGGCTTATGAATTATAGGATGTTGGAAAGCGGCCAGGAACGGCGCATCCCGAACGATCCTCACAAACGGAATATTATTCGCTTGGACCGGACAGTTAGCCGGCTGTGCCGTTCAAAACAGAAGGTATCGCACGGAAAAGGGAGTGATGCTCCCTTCGTGACCAAGAAATGGGTGGAAACGATTACCTATTCTCGCTCGGCGTTGCGGAAGAATCGCCTGGTTGCTGAAGGTCATCGGCTTGCGCGATCGGATGTTCGCAGCATAACTTCCTCGCCCAGGGCGTCGGACAACTGCAATAGCTTGTATAAGGCAGCGGCGGATCGGGACAATAGCCGTATGGCACACATCCGCAGGGATAAGCATGATAGGCCGATGCACAGCCGGCCAGGGCCGGCAAGGCTGTCGCCAGGATAAACATACGAACTTTCTGCAGGCACATGGCAAGTGTCCTTTACTGCTTTGCCGGTTGCGGCGGATTTTGGGCCGGCGGCGCGGAAGGCATTTCCTCGGGGGCGGGGATCGCGGGCGTCCGCTGATCGGTCGGCGCCGTTCCTTCCAACGAAAGCTGCCCGCCGACGACTCGGTCCAACGACGCGATCGTCTGTTGAAGCTGGCTCTCCAGCCGCTGATGCATGATTTGGAACCGCAGCAGTTCTCGCCAGTTATCGATCAGTTGCAGAAAGTCGGTCTTTCCCACTTCATAAGCGCTCATGGATACGCGCAGCGTCTGATCGGATTTGGGAATGATGTCGTCCCGGAACAAGTCGGCCAGCTCTTTTTGGCTGTTTGCCTGAACGAATAGGTCTTTGACCTCCTGCATCGTCTGATCGCGCATGGAATCATACTTGCGGACGCTGGCGACCGTTTTCGCCTCGGCTTCCCGCACGCCGGCGTCCAGCCGCTTTCGATAGATCGGCACGTTGGCCATCACGCCTACCCCCACGTCGGGAATGCCGTCCGCGGAAGGAGCCAGCGCCGCCCTCGGTGGCCATTCCCATCCAGCTCACCGTGAAAGCGAAATCGGGATAGTACGCCAGCCGCGCCAGATCCACGCCGCGGCGATCGCGCTGGACCGCCGCCAACTGCGCCTGCAATTCGGGACGTGCGGCCACCGCCTGACGATAAAGTCGCGCTAAGTCGCGCGGAATCTGTTCGCCGGGCAGTTGCTCCAACGCGCGAATCGGCGTGTCCGGCGAAATATGAAGAACCCGGGCCAGCCGCGCCTGCGCGCTTTCGAGTTGTTGCCGCA
This sequence comes from Pirellulales bacterium, assembly GCA_963713065.1. Lineage (GTDB taxonomy): Bacteria > Planctomycetota > Planctomycetia > Pirellulales > Thermoguttaceae > JADLEL01. The sequence goes on from CAVQKP010000009.1 coordinate 407,307, forward strand.
GGCGAATCAGCTCGCTCTCCAGGTTGGATATCTCCACTTGCGAACGCAGCACGTCTTGCTGGCTGACCGTGCCCGTGCGATATTTGCTCTCGGCTATCGTGCTCAGGTCGGTCAACAGCTTTTTGTCGTCTTCGGTGATGCGGATGGCGTTCTGGATGAAATGAAGTTCGTAATACACTCGTTTAACCTGTTCCACCACGGCGAGTTCCGCGGTCGCCAACTCTCGGCGCGCCATCTCGGTTTCGGCTTCCGCCACTTCCGCGCGGGCGTCCAATTTGCCCATCCAGGGCACTGCTTGCGTGGCGGCGACCGATGCGGTTGCACGGCCCCCGGCGGTCTGAGGCACGGCCGGATAAAAAGGATACCCCATCACGGCCAGGGTCGGGTCCTGAAGGCTGGCCGCTTGTGGAACGCGCTCCCCCGCCGCTTCGACTTTTTTTCGGGCGGCTTGAATGTCCGGATTTTGGGCCAATGCATAAGTGATGCACGCATCCACCGATTGCGGCCCGGCAAATTGTGACGCTGCCGGCGGTATGGCCGCCGTAACTGGATCCGGATTGGTTGCCGCTTCGTTCAATCCATTGGCTGCGCCGATATATTCGGGATCGCGGATAGGCCGTGATGCCCGGCATCCTGTCAAAAGGATAATGGCAACCGGAAGGACGGCGATCCAATTGGTATTCTGTCGCATGATACGTTTCTTGGACTCGCTTGCGTTGATACCATGGTCAGCAGAACCGCCGACAAGCGACATACCGCATCTTTGGATTAAACGCCCTCGCCGGTAATTCCAACTCTGGTCCTAAAGTCGGCATCGGCCAATTGTTCGGAATCCTTGAAAAAGCCATTACAATTCATGCCATCCACCCTAAGATGTCTATGTTAACTGGTGTGGCCCATGTGAGCATCTTGCAGGGATTAGGGATTGGGGAACATAGGGAACAGAGGACAGGGATTTTGCTCAACACTTTTTGATTTTTCCACATTTGGGAGAGGGGACAGGTGGCAGTGTGTGAGTTTCTTTTTTGGCGAAGCGGGGAATTTTTTTGCGTGGAAGGTCGCATTTTGCCGTGTTTCAGGTTTTGGCGGGGCGCGAAAAATGCTTGTTTTTGCGGGTTTTTTGGTAGTTGCCGAATTCTTCCTCCGGCTTTACACGTTGAAAATTGGGTTTTTTGGGGATTTGGAAACGGCTGATTTGCGTTTTCTCGAGGAATACGCGGTTTTTTGGGGGGAATTTTTGCCACTTGGGTCTTGGTGCTATGGGGCGGATAGGGATTGCATATAATCTGGTTTGACGGGCGTTTGGTTTGGCAATGGGACGGGAAAACAAAAAGGGCCTGTGGGGGGAATGAGCGAATCATTCCGGTGACAGGGCCTGCTTGATACATGAAGCAGGGTTCAAGCTCTTGGTGTACCTTTGCACGCAATTGTTCGGATTCAAGGAGAGCGTCTCATTTTTGTGCCCTCATTTCCGAATTGATACAACCATCGAGACACAGGAATTGGGACAATCCCCGGATCTACCAACGCCAACCTATCACAGGAGGCGGCCTTTTTTCTATAAAAAAATTTTCAATTGGGGTGCAAGGTTTTGCGGGGCAAGGAGATAAATTTTTTTGCGCGGCATGGATTCCGCACCGAGAGGCGGTGGAGCGGGGCCGAGCGAACGCAGGTAAACCGTTACGCTGCAAGGGCTTGGAAAAAGTTCGCGGGCATTGGCAGCGTGGACACACAACCAAAACCGGAAACTGCGAGGCAGGAGAATTGCCGGAGTTGCTTAGCTTCCCCAGTTCCAAGCAGACTAAAAACTCCTTCATGGAAAAACATCGATTGCCGGTGGTTACCCCGTTGTATCACGTTGCAGGACATTCCGGGAATTGCCGATCTTTCCCATCATGCCAGATTTCTACGCGTTGTTCACCGTATGTCCCGAAATATTGAAGAATGCATCCAATTATCAATAATTGGACTTATCCCCTCGATTCATTCACGCGCAATTTTAGAATCCCCAGTTTGCCATAATTTGCACGTGTCCCTGGAATTCCAGCAATAGACCGCCATCGTTCCCATATTGCCCAATATATGCGCCTATCCCCTTTATCTGTCCTGCGTCGCGAATCATGGTGGGCGATGCCCACCCTACTTGACTGCTTTCCCGCCTTGAAGGAAATCGGATTTGAGCAGATACTAATGGGCAGAGCCAGTGGCACGCGGTGGAAGCTCGCGGCCGAACTGGAGGCGAAATTGCGATGGGGCTTATTCACTATTCAAGCTGCGACCCTATTTCCTCCTCCAATAGACCGCCATCGTTCCCATATTGCCCAATATATGCGCCTATCCCCTTTATCTGTCCTGCGTCGCGGATCATGGTGGGCGATGCCCACCCTACTTGACTGTGAAGTTACTTACAATCATTTCACAGCAGTGTACTTGCATTAAGATTGGTAAAAAAGTTGTTACGACAAAGTGCAAGGAAGTTGGAAGGACGGTTATTTCTCCACCACACGATCCAACGGAGCTACCAAAGCCCTTCTAAAGAATACCGATTCTTCTGAATGGAAATTATCCTGGTTCCACAATCTTGCTTACGAAAACAACAATGAAACAAATAATGACTCACAGTTTCGTTGCTCGGGGGTCGCGTTTGCTCTCTTGCCACAGCGGACGAACGGCAAGGTATAAGCAAAGGCCGTGAAAGCCTGTATTGTATCAAGCTATCGAACGGCTTTTCGCTAGAGATGAGCACGTCGTTGAAATCACTAAATACGCAGACTAGCCGCCGGTCTCAATTGACCTTCGCTCGGAGAAGAGTTCAGGAGAGAGAGACATTTATTGGCGAGTGGATTATTTTACATTATTGGACTACCATCCGGAAACAGAAGGCTATTACGCGTTGATAAAAGTTATGGAAGATCGGCTTTTCGTTTTTTCCACGTGGAACGCTCACTATTGCTTGATTGATACGCGAACGGGACAGGTGCTCAAGAGCGGTGATGGGGACGATGGGCTGAGGGAATACGATGGCCTCGTGCCATTAAAGCTCACGATTAATACTTCTGCCTCCACCCGACTTCCTAACCGGGCCTGCGGTAATGAATTTTCAAAAGGAGATTCTAACGTTGGACAGACAGAGTGTTGCCGTATACCTCCGCGAGGGGTATCGGCCCGCATCCAAATACGATCGATTTTACGTTATTCATTACAAAAATCCGGTGTCGAGGCGAAGACCTTTGTACGTGATCGCATGGAAAGCGACGGACGTGGGGTCGGTTTCTTTTGATTTCCGGAGTTCCATTGTAGGCGTCACAATAAACAAACATGTTTTGAATCCTTCATCCAAAGAGAGAAACGATATACGCGCTTCTACCTGATGATCCACTTCAAGAACTAGACCTTACGGAAGAGGAAATCTCGAAGTTGTTTTCGCACATTACCGATCGCGAATTACAGAACGATGAACGAGTGGCATCTGTCATGAAATTACAGAGTTTCGATCAGCAAAAACCCGGTTGGCTAGAGAGAGCTGTGCGCTGAGTTACAGCGCGCATCTCCCTCAAGTTCTCTTTGGGAGAAGACGTGGCTCCTCATCTAAAGATTATTGAGCCGAGGAGCGGCAGGGGGCCGGAAATCACGCCATCTCCAAACAAGAATGAAAAAATGAGGGCGTCAGTGTTCAGGGCCAGCGAGTCTGCGACAACCTCGAGGGACGAAGAATCGATCTCACTGTGCGGGGAAATCGGGGACGGGAAACTGGAGGAAACGAGTTATTGACACATTAGGCGAAAAATTGGTAAATCTCGGGGCATGGCAAGATTGGCACGGTTAGTGATTCCTGGGATTGCCGCACCACGTGACGCAGCGTGGCAATCGTCGGTCAGCAGACTTTTTTCAACTGAGGGCGATTATGCGCATTCCTTGAACTGATGTCCGATTGGTGCCGCGAGGAAGGGCTGGAAATTTTAAGCTATCGTCTGATGCCCAATCAAGTTCACTTGATTGCCACGCCGGGCACGGAATCCAGTATGCGGCGGGCCATCGGCGAAGCCCATCGTCGCTACATGCGGCGAGTCAATTTCCGCGAAAAATGGTGCGGCTACCTCTGGAAGGATGATTCGCTTTGTTCGTCATGAATGAACCGCATCTGTTGGTGGCGCCCGCGATGTGGAGTTGAATCCCGTTCGTGCGAAACTCGTGGCGTGTGCCGCCCAGTGGCCCTGCGGCAGCGCCCGTGCGCACTGTCGGGTCGCGACTACCGTTTGGTCAAGGTCGCTCCGCTTCGGGCGATGATCGCCGACTGGGAGGAATTGTTATACACCCCGATGCCGGAGGAGAAATTGCGTGTGCTTCGGGAACATGGTCGCCCCGGTCGCCCCCTCGGTGACGAGACGTTTCTCGATCGCTTGGAACACTCGTCGGCCGTCCGTTGAAACCAAAGCCACCCGGCCGCAAATCAATCCTTCGCAAATTGCCATATTAAGAGTACTGTGTCCGTGCGCCGTGAATGCGTGTGTATTTTAGCGGGTGGAAGTCCCGCCTGGGAAAGGTCGCTTGCCCAGTAGCAATCGAAGCGGCGGAGGAGGCGACGAATCCGTCGGAGCCTTCGATGAAAAGGGTCACTTGGTGATCCCGCGAAGATGCAGGCCGTAACGCAAGTAAACGCTCGATGATGCCTCGAAACGCTTGTTGTGGAAGCCGACCCGACGGACATTCGGGGAAGGCAGCATCGCAGAGGAAGGAAAGCGACAAACTGCACTCTGCGGTTTCCACCGGGGTAGAGAGCGACGGCATGCATCGAAGGAATGCACATGAAGCACGGGAAACCGGCGACGATGGCGGCGGCAACCAACGCTTGCTGTCGGAGTTCGAGAGCGGCGATGACGCGATCGACTTGCCCGCTCCAGACCCACTGCGCCCACTGACAATGCGCGCGAACCGTCTTTTAACGCTTGACCGGTCAGCCGTGAGGATCGTGTTCCACGTTGAGCCACCGTCAATGGAATATTCAAGTTTCTTCGAGCTACCGCTATCGAAGCAAAACTGTAAATTTGCGAGATCATCGTTGGTCTGCACCGGCAGGGCCTCGTATTTTGACGCCGCCTTGTTCCCCACGGCGTAGCCCGAGAAGCCGGCGGGGATCGAGAAGTCCGCGTCCTTGTGGATCGTGGGATTGCCGGAACTCCATTCGCCGGAGTCGGCGATCATGTAGAGCCCGTCGTCGATGATCGTAAGCGAGGTGACGCCGGTAAGCGTGGTGGCGCTGCGGCCGATCGAACTGCCGGCGCTAATGGAGTATTTCAGGAGATAGGCCGGTTTTTGCATCTCAAGGATCTGGTATCCGCGGTATTGCGCGGGGTTGGCCGCGATGTAAACACTTATGCTGCTTTAACTTCCGGCTTACAACCGAGCGGAATAGACAAGTGAAGCTTGGATTCACGTTCTATCTCATGGCCCTTGTTCGCAGGCGCGAACACATTAAAATGAACTACCGATTCCTAATCTGATCTGGTTCGTGGTTTAGCGATTCGATGTCCTCCTCATTCTATTTCAATTGGCTGAATGGAAGGGGAGTAATCCATTACACGTCTAAGAAAGGAACCGTCTATGACAAACAGGAAATCGGTCGTTTGGCACCGAAGCTGCTGGGCGCCGCTGACAGCCGCACTCGCCGCAGCGGTGCTTCTGAGCCTGTCATCTTCCACCCAGGCACAAATTCGTCGTCGAACGCAGCAGGTTCCCGTCGCGGGCAAACCGGCAGCGGCGGCGCAAAGGTCGGCAATCGAGGTTACAGGCGAACTCGGCTCGCCCAACGCGACGACGACAATTTCGGGCAAGCAGTTGCCGCCGCCTGCTCCGAAATTCGGCGGCGTGATCAAGAACGACGCGCTGCAATCGAAACCGTGGTGGCCGCCGCGTGTGGTGCCGCCCAAGGGCGCACCCAACATCCTGCTGATCATGACCGACGACGCCGGCTTTGGCGTTCCGAGCACGTTCGGCGGCGTCATCCCGACGCCGACCATGGACCGGCTCGCCGCAAACGGTTTGCGATACAACCGGATGTACTCCACCGCGCTATGCTCGCCGACGCGCGCCTGCCTCATCACCGGGCGCAACCATCATTCGGTCGGTTTTGGCGTGATTGCCGAGCAGGCCACCGGTTTCCCCGGTTACGACAGTGTCATCGGTCTGGATAATGCAACGATCGGCCGCATCCTGCGCGACAACGGCTATGCGACGAGCTGGTTCGGCAAGGACCATAACACGCCAACCTACCAGGCCAGCCAGGTCGGGCCGTTTACCCAGTGGCCGACCGGCATGGGCTTCGACTATTTCTATGGCTTCGTCGGCGGCGATGCGAACCAGTGGGAGCCGAATCTCTTCCGAAACACGACACAGATCTATCCATGGATCGGGCACGAAGGCACTTTGAAGATGGACCGCTCGGATCCAAAGGCGGAGGTCTGGCCAGTCACCGGCAATGAACCTACCTGGAACCTGATCACGGCGATGGCCGACGACGCCATTGATTGGATGTACCGGATTCACCAGACTGACCCCAGGCAGCCGATCTTCCTCTATTACGTACCGGGCTCCTCGCACGCACCGCACCACCCGACGAAGGAGTGGGTGGACAAGATCCACGCGATGCACCTGTTCGACGAGGGCTATGAGAAGCTGCGCAAGCGCATCTTCGCGAACCAGAAGAAGCTCGGCGTGATTCCGCAGAACGAACATTTGACACCCTGGCCCGGCGACATCCTCACGCCATGGGACAAGCTCACGCCCGAGGCGAAGAAGCTCTTCATCCGACAGGTCGAAGTGTACGCCGCCTATGTGGCTTACAACGACTACGAGATCGGGCGGGTGATTCAGGCGTTCGAGGACCTGGGCAAGCTCGACAACACACTGATCATCTACCAGAACGGCGACAACGGCACCAGCGGCGAAGGCGGACCGGAAGGTACGTTCAGCGAAGTCGCCTTTTTCAACGGCGTTCGTCCTCCAGTGGACGTGCAGATGAAGTTCTACGATGCCTGGGGCACTCAATTCACCTACAACCACATGTCAGCGGGCTGGTCGTGGGCGTTTGACACGCCGTTCGACTGGTTCAAGCAGAACGCCTCCCGGTTCGGCGGCACCAACCAGAACATGGTGGTCTCGTGGCCGGCGCACATCAAGGACAAGGGAGGGCTGCGCGAACAGTTCCTCCACGACATTGACGTCGTACCCACACTGCTCGAAGTTACCGGCATCTCCGCGCCCGAATACGTGGACGGCATCAAGCAGAAGCCCATCGAGGGCACCAGCTTCGCCTACACGTTCGACGCCGCCAATGCCAAGGCCCCGTCCCAGCATAAGACGCAGTACTTCGAGATGATGGGTGAGTGGGCGCTCTATCACGACGGCTGGATCCTGAGCACTGGCAATCCGCGTGCACCCTGGAACGCGTTCAGTCCGGCCAACCCGGACCCGCTCAATAACCAGGTGTTCCAACTCTACGACCTGAGCAAGAGCTGGAACCAGTCGGAAGATATCGCCGCGCAGCATCCGGAGAAGGTTAAGGAAATGCGGAAGATGTTCGTCGAAGAAGCCATGAAGTACCAGGTCTTCCCGCTGGACGCATCAGTGGTGCTCGAGTCGCGGCTCAGCGTCCAAGCCTCACCGCGGGCCTGACCGAGTTGGTTTACACGCGACCAATGACTGGCGTTCCACAAGGCGATGCGCCGTACCTGCTCAACACCTCCTACACGGTGACGGCGGATATTACTGTGCCGGAGGGTGGCGCCGAAGGCATGATCGCGACCTCCGGCGGGCGATTCGCGGGCTGGGGCTTCTACCTGCTCAAGGGCAAGCCAGTGTTATGCTGGAACTTGATCGATCTGGAGTGGATCAAGTGGGAAGCCCCGGAGGCATCGCGCCAGGCCGGCACGTCTTGGAGTTCGACTTCAAGTATGACGGACTCGGCGTCGGCACTATGGCGTTCAACAACTTCTCCGGCATCGGCAAGGGCGGCACCGGCACGCTGAAGGTCGACGGCAAGGTGGTCGACACGAAAGTAATGGAAAAAACGATCCCCATAATTCTGCAATGGGATGAGAGCTTCGACATCGGCTCCGACACGATCACCGGCGTGAACGACGCCGACTATCTGCCGCCGTTCCCGCTGACGGCGAAGTTCAACAAGCTGACGATCAAGCTGGACCGTCCGCAGTTGTCGCCCGAGGATATCAAGAAGTTGGAAGAGGGCATGAAGAAGGCCACTCTTGGCCGCGAATAACGCACTTTCGGTGGTGAACCGCGCGGGCTGCTCGCAAGAGCGGCCCGCGACTTCACAGTCGAAGTGATGAAAGACGAGAGGAGATTGAAGAAATGAAATGCATGTTATTCAGCGCAGCCCTCACTGCCATCCTCGCCACAACCATAATGGCCGAGGAATACAAAATGACCACGCCGATCGCGCCGGGTGTTGCCGTGCCGGATAAGATCGAATCGTCCATCGGCACACTCCGTCTGTCTGACGGTTACCCTGATGCCGAAACCATCGATAAAATCTACGACAATCTCGATCGCTCACGCGCTTTGCAGGCGTATCTGCTGGCGCTCCCCATCGTGAACCAAGCGGCCATGCGGGAGTCACTCCGCCAATATGGTCCGGTCAACACGACGGACGTCATCTGGGAAAACCTGGTGGACTCGAAGACGGTGGAACTGACCGCGAACGACAATACCGTGTACAGTTTCATCTGGCTTGACACGCACAACGGGCCGTTGGTCGTCGAAGTGCCGCCGATGGTGTTGGGACTTATTGACGACTTCTGGTATCGCTGGGTGGCCGACATCGGTATTACCGGCGAAGACCGGGGCAAAGGTGGCAAGTATCTGATCCTTCCGCCTGGCTATAAGGGCGAAATTCCCGCAGGTTACTTCATTGTGCGCCCGAACACCTATGGCAACTGGATGCCCTTCCGCTCCTTCCTTGTGGATGGCTCTCCCAAGCCCGGCGTTGAATCGGTGAAAAAGCACCTCAAGATTTATCATCTCGCCGGCGCGGCCAATCTGCCCGAAATGAAATACGTCAATCTCTCTGGCATCCCGTCGAATTTCTGCCCGCCCGGCGATTACACGTTCTGGAGTTTGCTGGACAAGGTCATTCAGGAAGAACCGAGCGCGGGGGCAGATCCGACTACGCTGGGTATATTCGCCGCCGTCGGCATCGTCAAGGGCAGGCCATTCAATCCTGATGCTCGGATGAAGAAAATTTTGGAGGACGCCGCGAACATTGGCGCCGTGACCGCACGGACGATCTCCTACAAAATTCGCGACAAGGATGCGTTCATTTACCCGAACAGCACATGGCGGAAGCCCTTTTTTGGGGGCTACAAGTTCGAAATTGCACCCGGCGTTGCCAACCTCGACGGCGCGGAATTCTTCTACTTCCTGGCTACGGGTGTGACTCCTGCGATGGCCATGAAGATGGTTGGCGAAGGGTCGCAATATCCCTGGTCGTGTCAGGACTCAAATGGCAATCCATTCTATGGCCTCAAGACCTACAAGCTGCACCTGCCGCCGAACGTTCCGGTCAAGACCTTCTGGTCGGTCATCGTCTATGATATTCAGACGCGATCGATGCTTCAAACCGACCAGCAGTTTCCAAGTGTGAGTAGTCAGGACAAAGGCGTGAAATTCAATGGCGACGGCTCTGTGGACGTTTATTTCGGTCCGAAAGCTCCGGCCGGTATGGAACAAAACTGGGTGCAGACTATTCCCGGCAAAGGCTGGTTCATGATTCTGCGCCTTTATGGCCCGCTTGAACCGTGGTTCAACAAGACCTGGCGTCCGGGAGAAATCGAACTGGTAAAGTAGTGTCGTTCATGGTGGGACGCATCGCTCGTCCCTCCTGCGGATTGTTTTTGACTCGAGTTCTCCAACATTTCTCAAATCAAAGGAGTTAGGACATCTCCTGTTGGAGTTGCCCACAGCGACCTTTGCTTAGCAACAGGAACGCCGTCTGGCATGACAGAATGGTTAACAGCCTCTATCTGTTAGCGATTCTAAGGCCTGATCGGCCGCAGCGCAGGGTCTCATCGATTGTTGATGAATCCGGCGTCCACCAAATCGACATTGTCCCCGCCGATCCCGTCGCCATTATCCTCCATGACGATTCGCAGCAGCGACTCGTCGGTCGCACCATCGAGTCGAGCATCGATGTTCCACAGGCCGTCTCTGCCCGTCAACGCGGGCGTTTGGCAGAGGAGCTTCTTGTCGAGGTAGACCTTTACGCAGGCAGTGCCGCCGCCTTCTGCCGCATCGTCGATGCCCACGCGGCAAACGAACCGCGCGGTGTGCGGCTTCAGTCGGAACACCACCTCGCCGTTGGCGTGCATCCCGACACCATGAGTGAACGTCTCGCCTAGCACTTTCAGCGGTTGGCCATGGCAGTTCACATTTCGCCAGGTTCTGACGCCCTCCGCCTGCCAGCCCGTCTTGAAGCTCTGCGGTTTCAGGGCTTCCAGATAGATATCCGGCTTGGGCGGCAACGGTGAGGGCGTTTGGAATTCGGCGGAAGCCGTCGTTCCCACCAGTCTGCCGCCTGCGCACTGCGCGGGCCTTGATCGCAGTGTTTTTCCCCACCGGGAGTACGATGGGCCCGCTGTACGCCGTGGAGTCTGGTTGCGGCTCGCTGCCGTCGAGCGTGTAGACGATTCGCTCGCAGGTCCCCACGGCTTCCAGTTTGACCGGCGCCTTGAAGTTCTCCCGGACCATTGCCGTCACCGTAGGCTGCATGGGGATCGGCCGCTTCGTAGAGGAACGCGGTCCGTGGTCGATCTACTATGAAGAACGCGGTCTGCATGACCGGCTGCCAAATTGGCTGAAGCAGTGGCGCGGCGACGGAATCATCGCACGCACGCCCCGCAAAACCGATTTGAAGCGGTTGCAGGCGACAGGGTTGCCGGTCGTGGAACTTTACGCTGACCCGTCCCTGGGGTTGCCCAACGTATTTCCAGACCATGACTTGGTTGGGCAGATGGCCGCGGAGCACCTGCTCGGGCGAGGCTTGCAGCACTTGGCCTTCTATTGCACTGACCGCGCCTTGTGGGTCGCAAAACGCCGCGGAGCATTCGTGCGGAATCTGGCCGAGCGGAACTGCGGTTGACCGTGGTTACTCGGCAATCCACCGACACGATTGCCATTGCCGACCCCGAAGTCGCTCAGGCAGTACGTTTGATTCGTGAGCAAGCATGCCGTGGATTGCGGGTAGCGGAAGTAGCGGACTCGTTGGGACTTTCGCTCCGCGTCCTTGAGCAGCGATTCCGCAAAGCCCTTCGGCGAACTCCCAAACAAGAGATTCTTAGCGTTCGGATGGAGTGCGCCAAGATGCTCCTGCGTGAAACCGACGCCACCACCAAAGCGATTTCCCGGCAGACCGGCTTCGCCTCGCTGCAATACTTCAGCCGGTCATTCCGCCGTGAAACCGGTCTGGTCGCCCGTGCCTATCGATCTGCGCACCACTGAGGCAGGCTTCGGCCATCATTGCCCGAAAGCGCCGACCGGGCATGCAGTCGCAGTACCCCACCGGCCAGAATGGCGGCTAGTTCGGAGAAACGCTCGTTGGGCGTCAAAGAAGATGGGTCATCGATCGGTCGCATAGCAACTCCCTCCCCTCGCCCGTTTACGGGAGAGGGGTTGGGGGTGAGGGGAGTTGCCCACAGCGACCTTCGCTTGGCGACCGTGTGCCTGTCTGGCGTGACACTGGAATTGGCAGGCAGTAACCTCCGCGGTGAGCGGCTGTTTTAACCAGCGACCTTGGTGAAAATCCTCGATGGTGCCCAACGACTTGCCGGCCACGGTGTTGGTCGCCACACTTATCGTCGTCGTTTTGATTTGCTCCGGTGAGATGGGGGCAAACTTGGGAGGTTTGGGAATTGTCGTCCGCAGATCGGCGTCGTTGGCCAATTCCGCGGCCCGTTGGCGGGCACGTTCCGAAATATCGCCCTCCGCTAATGCCTGCATGCGCCAGGCGATCCGTCGTACAAGCCATTCCTTGTGGCGGGCGTTCGTTCCTTCGCCGAATACCTCGGCGTACTTGCCCCGCAGCTCGTTGACGGTCATCCGCTTCATGGCGGCGACCTCTTTTCCAATGTTCAGATCCATCAATCTCTCCTTTTTGGAAATCTCCGTTTTTGTTAACCCCTATGGACAGTGAGCACGGTTTCCGAGGAAACCTCAAGGCCTTCGGGGGCAGGATTTTCCAGATTTTGGATTGAATTTTCGCGGGAAAGCGCGTCTGGGCATGAAGTCGCAGAATCGCCGGCGGCAAAGATGCCAGCTACTTCGCTGAGTCGCGATTCGGGGGATAAAACGGCAGGATCATCAATTGATCGCATGGGATTTCTCCTCTGGGAGTAGCCCACAGCGACCTTCGCTTGGCGACCGGTGCGCCGTCTGGCATGACAGAAAGGTTAACAGACGCTATATTTTAAACTACCCGGCGCGATGAGAAAATGACGAGACATTATCGAAAAGTCGAGCAATAAAGGTGCGTGACAGAAAAGGCTTCGAAAACAGTCAAGCGGATCGGCGGGAAGATGGGCCAATCTTAGAAAGAATTCCCGCCCGTGTGGGCGACAACTCGCCAAATTTGGGCCCGTGGGCCAACGGTTGGGCCCGTGTTGGCGAGAAAGGGGCAGGTTGGCTAGAAGAACCAAGAGACGAAAAACGGGGGCGTTGCGGGTAAAACTTTGCGGGGATGGTTGGCGAACTAGTGTAGTGATTCACGCTGTTGGGGTTTTATGAAGGACGTTTCGGGCACGTTCGATTTTGGCGAGAATGTCATCCGCTTTGGCGGTCCAGGTAAACGGGCGAGGGTTCGTGTTGTGGGCTTCGATGAACGATTGGATGGCTTCGATCAATTCAGATACGTTGCGAAACGTGCCGCGACGCAATCGCTTCTGCGTGATTTCCCGAAACCAACGCTCGATCATGTTCAGCCACGAACTGCTGGTCGGAATGAAATGCACGTGGAACCGAGGATGCCGTTTCAGCCACGCCTTCACACGCGGATGCTTATGCGTCGCGTAGTTGTCCACGATGACGTGCAAGTCCAAGTCCGACGGCGTTTCCTCGTCGATTTGCCGCAAGAACTTGATCCACTCCTGGTGCCGATGCTTCGCCATGCACGTGCCGATCAGCTTGCCCTCCGCCATGTCGATCGCGGCGAACAGCGTGGTCGTTCCGTTCCGCTTGTAGTCGGCCGTCATCGTGCCGCAACGGCCCTCGATGAATCGGCAGCCCGCGTTGCGTCCGGTCCAACGCTTGGATCGAAGTCTTTTCGTCCGCGCAAAGCACCAAGGCGTGTTCGGGCGGATTGAGATACAGCCCCACCACGTCCAGCAGCTTCTCGGCAAAATGCGGATCGTTGCTGACCTTGAACGTCTTGGTCCGATGCGGTTGAAGTCCGTTGGCCTTCCAAACGCGCTGCACCATCGCGGACGACGTGCCCAACGCCTTGGCCAAGGTTCGCGTACTCCAATGCGTCGCGTCGGCGGGCTTTTCCTGAGTGGTTTTCTCGATGATGGCGTGGGCAATTCGCGTTCGTGCTTCGGGCGGCCGTCCGCCACGCGGCGCGTCTTTTTCGATGCCCGCCAACCGCCGTTCGGCGAACCGCGTGCGCCAAAGCGAAACCGTTTTGCGAGCGGTCTTCAGCGATTCGGCGATGTCCTTGTTCATCATGCCATCCGCCGCGAGCAAGACGATTTTGGCTCGCAACACCAGACGTGCAGGCGTTCGTCTTCCGCGAGTCCAGCGGTTCAGCGTTCTTCGTTCGTCATCCGTAAGCGTGATCTGTCGAGCGTGTTTCATGGGTTTCTTTCTCCGTATAAGGATGAAACCCCGAAAACGCCAATAAGTTCCGCTATTTATGTATCACTACACTAGGTCGAAGGTGCGGCGGGCAGGCTTCGCGGAACTATTGGCCCAATTTTTCTAGTCATTTAATCGGAAAACGAGGCCACGATTTCGGGAAGTGGGACATTCGAAACCGAATCCCTAGTGCTCCGCTTTTCAGAAATCGAGATCGTAATCTTCGGTTGTGGTTATTTTGCATTGCGGCAATGCTTGTCGAAGTTCTTCGACTGCTTTTTCGGACGCCCAGCCGCCGGAAAGATTGAGTCTCTTGAGATTGGTTAGTTTCTTCAGATGGATCAAACCTGCATCCGTGAACGTCCGCCCGCGCCATGCTTCATGAAATAAAATCAACACACGCAAAGACGGTAAATCTTTCAGGCTCGATAGACTTTGATCGGTAATCTTAGTATTGACCAAGATCAACGTTTCCAGACTTTTGATCTTCTTGATATAGTCGAAACCTTGGTCGTCCACCCCCACCGCGCCGCCATAAACCACGAGCTTTTTGAGATTGGGCAGGGAGGAGATGGACTTCACACCGTCGTCAGTAACGTCGGTGAGTTGCAATACAATGCTCTGGATTTCCGGCACCCTAGCAGCTTGTTTTAACAGTGAATCCGTACCACCCGAGCAATAAAAGTGAACGCGATTGCTCTTTCCGGCTTTGATGTCTGCAATTTGCACGTCGAATCCCCGTTGACACTCCTGCCGATACCTCTCCCGGTTGGCCTCCTCGGCCTTCTCACAAGAGCGAATCATCAGAGCGACGAGACCCGAGCAAACAATGATCATTGCCAGAAAGATGACGGCTATCTTCTTCATTTTCATCCTTCACCTGGCTTCTGCTGCTTCAACTGCGCCATCAAGAACTGATCGCCCGCAGGTATTCGCGGCCCGGGGCGGTGAAATCGTCTGCATGCCGGTGTAGCCACTTCAAAATCTCGGCTCATTTTCCGCATTGAGTTGGTTGAGGAATTCGCCCTCGGTCGATGCTACACCACCTTCGCCGGCCTTCCATTCGCCCTGGCCACCTCCCGCAACGCTCCATTTTACCTTCCGGCTCGATTACGCACTCCCATCTGGGCGTCTTTCATATTCGATTCCAGTATCATAGAAGCGATCCAGGTATGCATCTGATTCAAGATCGGAATCGCGCATAATCGAAAACACCTCAGACTTATCATCAATTTTCTCTTCAAAGATATGAAATAGTCGAACGAAGCCAAGATATTCACTATCTAAGCCTTTGCAGTATTCTTTAGCCTCATCTTCGGCTTTTGCGAATGCTTTCGTTTCCGATTCTGCTCGAATGAGCACGACTCGTTCCTCATAAGAATACTGGGCTTGTTCACCGGCACGTTTATTTCGAAAAACCATTTGAGCCCCATACCAGGGTTCGTCGTTTGAAGTTGGTTGTTTGTTCATGATAAACCTTCTTCCTGGCTGTTACTGCCGATGTAAAATCCGTGGTTCATTTTCTCGCATTAGCCAAACGCGGAACTCTCCTTCCACCAATCCTGCACCGCCGTTATCACCGACCCCTGTTCGCCGTGCTCAACTCCCGCTCGTTCCATTCTACCACCTGCCAATCCCCAGCCTCAAGAGAAATTTCCCGCCCGTCGCTCCACCGTTTCGCCCCTATCGCGTTCCTTCGATTACTTGGCCACACGCCCAACCAACGACAAAGACGCCCGTTTACGGGCTTCGATGTGCGTAACGTTTCGGGAAGCGCTTAACTGTTGCCGTGCCGGTACCGGTGCTGTACCCTAGCTCGGCATCGCCACTGCCGACCTGCCCGCCAGCCTCGATGATGAGCGTGCCGCTGCCAGCGCAGCCGACACGGAGGTAGCGATTGTTCGTCGTTCATGTCGAGCCCGTGCCGGTCACCGTCGCCGTGCCGGTGGAACCGGAATTGTAGCCGAGGCAAGCATAAGAGCTGAGCAAGTCGCTTCCGCTATCGACCGTTACCGAACCTGTGGAAGTCATACCGATATAACCGATGGTGCTTGAAGTCCATCCGGCGGGATTAGACGGCGATACGTTGCCGGTCGCAGTAATTGCGGCGGGGCATTCGCAGATTGCGCACAAAAGAATTTGCACGGCGATCACGGCCGTTCCAAGAATCTGCCAGATCGACGCGGATCCACTCGCCGCGTTGAAATCCCGCGCCGCTAACTTGGCCGACATGGCTTGGCCTCCCGATGGATGAGATTGCCGAACTGGTCATCACCCCCCTAATATAGCATGGGTGGACGGGTGGTGCAAGCAGGGGTCTTACTGTGCCTGACCAGCGTTGTGAGTTGTCTAAAGTTGGGCCTGACGGGCGTTTGGCCAAGTTTGGCGCCGTTGGCGTCCGTTTCTTCCGGCCACCGAAAGGGAACGGCTTGTTAACTCCGAGGGCATTGTTAACCAGAGATTCAGAGACTTTTCGTTTAGAAAACAAGGGTCCGGAAGGTACCTTGAAGGTTCCTTTCGGACCCTAATTCATCTCTCTCGAATCAGAGAGCGCCACCCGGGGCGGCAAATCGCCGTAAATCCTTGCAGATAAGGGGGGTTAAAAGCAAAACGCCCGATGGCCATTTTCTGGGCCTCGGGCGTTAACTGGATTGGCATCTACTTTCGTAGATTTTCAACTAGCTCCCCGACAAGGACTCGAACCTTGGACTTAGCGGTTAACAGCCGCTCGCTCTACCAACTGAGCTATCGGGGATTGTTTATCTCTAATCTAATCTGCAATTTTTTTTTCGCAAGTAGGCATCCCAATTGGTGGGGGTTTACTTGGTTCTTGTCCGACTGCCGGACGTTCTGTATTGTATCGGGAGAAAAACTTGCGAAGAGAACCGGTAAAACACCGCCCGGAAACTTTATGGTGGGCTCCCGGTTCAGATAGTCTCTTTCTAGAGATCGAGTGCCTAGCTGCGGTCTTTTTCGAGGATCACGCAGTTGCCGGGAGGGGGGTAGCTAACGCGGGACATGAAGGCACGCATCAGCAAAACGCCGCGGCCGCTCGAACATTCGAGATGGGCACAATCCGTGGGATCCGGCAGCGATCGAGGGTCGAAACCCGGTCCCTGGTCGGCGATTTCCACGCGAAAGTTGCGGGGAGAAATCTCGCGGTGACGCGAATGTTTTTCTCTTGATCGCCACAATTGCCATGAACGATGGCGTTAATCAAGGCTTCATGCACCGCCAAATGAATGCAGAAGATGTCTCGGCGGTTCCAGTGCCGCGATTCCAACTCATGCAACAACTCATCCAACACATGTCTCCCTCGATGAGTATCGCTGGGAATCACGTGCTCGCATTTCCAGGTCCAGGCTGGATCGGACGTGGTCATCGTCTGCTAAAAAGCCGCCAAGGCGTCAGCTTCTTCCTCTTTGATGTCGAACAGGCGGTTCAACTTCGTGATCGCGAAAACTTCGTAAATTTCCGGCTTGATATTTGAAAGTTTGAGCGTTCCGCCGCCGGCCTTGACTTTTTTGTCCATGGTGATCAGCTTGCCGAGCGCCGCGCTCGAGAGAAAGTCCACAAAGGAAAAATTCAAAAGAATCTTCTCCCGGCGGTCCTTCTCGATCAACTGAAACATCTCTTGCGCCAGTTCTTGGATATTGATGTCTTCCACGATTTTATGGTCTCGGAAACGGATCACGGTCACGTCGCCGACTTCGCTGACATCCAAACGTCGGTATTCGCTCATGGATGAAACTCCTCTTTTCTTGCCACGCCAGAAACAACGAATCCCCTAATTTTAGGGCAGACGAATCGGGTGTCAAGCACCATGTTTTCGATGGACCATCGTATTCGGCCCCTCCCGAGCCTGGAGCCAGAGGGATAACGTGAAATCAGATACGATCCTCAAACTGGAACTCGAAGGCTCGGCAGGGCGGTTGTAATTCCGACCAACCTTGGCCACCAAACCTTGGCTCCCGGAACAACCGGTACGGTTTCCAACTCTCGTTGGCGATTTTCCAGCGGATACTTAATGCTGGGGGGGCGTATCCCGCCATTGAAAACGATACAAGATGGTGACCTATACTTGGAAAGTATTCCTTGAATTGGCAAGTATTCCTTGAAATCGCGGGCAGCACTCGAAAGGGCTGTGGTTTCGATCATTTTGCAGTAGCAAGAGAGGTTTTGCTTTATGTCCACGGTCATGACCGATATGGGCGGCCAAGCACTGGCCGTTGTGCTTTCGGAAGAAAATTTCCATCCCACTTTGCCGCGAACGTTGGAGGAGACCGGCTTGAGCGGGACGCTCATCGAATCGCTGATCTGCAAATATCTGTCGATCGTGGGAAGCAGCAGCGGGCGGGGGATTGGCGAGCATATCTGCTTGCCTTTTGGAACACTGGAGCCACTTTTTCAATCGATGCGCACCCGGCAACTCATCGTCCATACCGGTGCCGCGGCCTTGAACGATTATTGCTATAGTTTGACCGATCAGGGCCGCGACCGCGCCCATATCTGGATGCAAGCTTGCGGCTACATCGGACCGGCGCCGGTCCCGTTGGCGGACTACGTGCTCTCGGTCGAGGCGCAAACCATTCGGGCCGAGGCCCCCCGCCGCGCGAAATTGGAAAAGGCGTTTTCCGATATTTCCATCGATCCCGGCCTGTTCGAGAGCTTGGGGCCGGCCGTGAATTCGGGAGCGGGCATGTTCCTTTACGGCGCCCCGGGGAACGGAAAATCGACGCTTGCCCGGCGGATCACGATATGTTTCGGCCAGCATATTTGGGTGCCGCAGACACTGATCGAAGACGGCCAACTCATCAAGCTTTACGATTCCGCTTATCACGAGGCGGTCAAGGACGATAAAAAAAGCATCTTGAAGAGCGCGGAACACGACCGGCGTTGGATGAAAATCCGCCGGCCCACCGTGGTGGTGGGCGGGGAACTGACGATGGACAACCTCGAGCTCAGGCACGATGCGCACAGCGGAGTGAGCGAGGCTCCCTTGCAAATGAAGAGCAATTGCGGCTGCCTCTTGATCGACGATTTCGGCCGGCAGCGGATCGAGCCTACGGCGTTGCTGAACCGCTGGATCATCCCGCTGGAAAACCGCAACGATTATCTGACCTTGCCCACGGGCCGAAAAATTCAAGTGCCCTTCGAGCAGTTGATCATCTTCTCCACGAACCTCGAGCCCAGCGATCTGGTCGATGACGCCTTTCTGCGGCGAATTCCCTATAAAATCAAGATCGAGGATCCCGGCGAGCAGGAGTTCCACCGCCTCTTCCAACTCTATGCGGAACACATGGGCTGCGCCTATCGCCGCGAGGTGGTGGAGTATCTCATCGAAAAGCATTATCGCCCCTTGAAGCGTCCGTTCCGGCGCTGCCAGCCGCGGGACCTGTTGCAGCAAATCCAGAACTATTGCCGCTACAACGATTTCCATCTGGAAATGCTGCCGGAATATTTTGACCGCGTCGTGAAATGCTATTTCACGGTGGTGATCGGAAATTGATCGTCATCGATTTTCCGCGGGCACTTTTCGTGTTTTGCGCACTGGTCGAAACGTCTCCCTGCCGCTCGTTGTCGGTTAAACGGGATGATTCACGAATAAAGTAGCTGCGGCATCCTGCCGGATCATGGAGAAGAGCGGCAAGATGCCGCTGCTGCCAACGGCGTTCGTGAAGAATCCCGGTTAATGCAAGAGTTTCTCTGTGTGTGGTTTTTAGCCGGAAAACTGCGGTATTTTTTGTTCCCACACAATTTTCCGTGTGGGGCATCTGCAAAACCACACACGAATTGGTCCGACTGCTTGAAGTTTTGTCGGTTTGTTATTTTCAACCTAGAGTTTCCAAGTAATTGAAGGACATTCTAATTCGAAGTTGACGTACGACATCGGCGTGAACTGCACGAAATTCCATTTTCCTCAGGTCCGCAATGACCGCATCCAGACGAGATTTCCATTCGGCGGAGTATTGGATTCCCCAATGAAAAGGAACTCATATGTCAACACAATCGGTTGCCGCCGATGCAATACCGCAGTCTTCCGCGCCGCAGTCCGAACCGGAACGGATGAACGTCGAGGCGGGCAAAAATGCGTCGGCTCCCATCGTAGTGATCGTTTCTCGCGAAGAAAGAATCTCGGCGGCCATTGCCGAGCACCTCTCCAGCCTCAACGTCAGCATCCATCGCCATGAGTCGCAGGAGACGATCGAAATCGAAGGTCTTCGCGAGTTGTTTCCGGACGTCGCTTTCGTGGATTATAGCGCCGTGACGGCGGACAATTTCCCGCTTCACAAGGCGTTGCGGAACGCCATCCCCAGTTGCCAAATCATTTTGCTTTGCAGTCGCGAACAGGCCGCCGAGACCGCACAATTGGTTCGCGTTTGGGAGGTTTACGACTATTTGCTGACGGATTGCGAACCGGATCCCCAGCGGATTCGTTTGATGGTCGAGCGACGCAAATGGACACGCTGCCCGAGCTTTCGGAAATCCGCGGATTCGCCAAACGGCAGAACCGAAAAATTCTCGAATTATTGAGTGAAATAAAAAGCATTTTGAAATGCCAATAATGAGTGAGACAACTGCCTCCTGGTTTATTACAGTAGAGGGTAAGGAGGTAGAACGATGGAGAATGCAAGGATGTTTGGAACAGAAGAGGGGGTAGTGGGCGGAACGAAAGGAGGGCGTAGCCCGACTGGAGTTCCGCCTACTACCCCGGCCGTCACGGCTACGGGTGGGACGGCCACTGGCAACGGAAGACTGATGCCTGACCCAGCCGTTTTGGAGAAACCCGTGCGGCGACGGTTCCTGGTGGAGTACAAGCTCCGCATCCTCCAGGAGGCCGATCGCTGCACCGCGTCCGGCCAACTCGGCGCACTGCTGCGCCGCGAGGGCTTGTACTCGTCGCTCCTGAGTACGTGGCGGGAGCAACGGACGAAGGGACGCTGGCCGGACTGACCCCCAAGCGGCGTGGGCGGAAGGCCAATCCCGACGCCCCCTTGATCGCCGAAAACCTGCGGCTTACGCGGGAAACCCAACGGCTGGCGGCCAAGCTCCGTCAGGCCGAGACGATCATCGATATCCAAAAAAAACTCTCGGAGATACTGGGGATTCCCCTGCCGCCGTCCGACTACAGCGGGAGCGAGCCATGAAAGCCGTCGAAGAACTTTCTCCGCACGTCGGCACGTCCGCAGCCTGCCGCAGCTTGGGCGTGCCTCGGGCGACGCTCTATCGGCATCGTCAGCCGAAGCCCATCGAGCCCGCAACCGCGACACGGCCTGCACCGCCACGAGCGCTCGGCGAGCAGGAGCGACAAAAGGTCCTTGATGTGCTCGACAGCGAGCCGTTCGCCGACAAGGCTCCGGCCGAGGTTTATGCGGCACTTTTGGACCAGGGCCAGTATCTCTGCTCGATCCGCACGATGTACCGCGTCCTGGACTCTCGGAAGGAAGTTCGCGAGCGACGAGACCAATTGCGACACCCGACCTACCACAAGCCGCAACTGGTGGCCACCGCTCCCAATCAGGTCTGGTCCTGGGACATCACCAAGCTTTTGGGGCCGGCGAAATGGACGTACTTCCACCTTTACGTGATCCTCGACATCTTCAGCCGCTACGTCGTCGGTTGGATGCTGGCCAGTCGTGAAAGCGAACATCTCGCCGAGCGGTTGATTCGCGAGACGGTGGTCAAGGAAGGCGTCGTTCGGGACCAACTGACGATCCACAGCGATCGTGGGCCGTCGATGCGTTCGCAAACCGTGGCCCAACTTCTGGCCACGCTTGGGAATCACCAAATCGCACAGCCGGCCGCACGTTTCCGACGACAACCCGTTCTCGGAGAGCCAGTTCAAGACGATGAAGTATCAGCCGGAGTTCCCCGACCGTTTCACCAGCATGGAACACGGCTTGGAGTTTTGCGGCAAGTTCATCCACTGGCAGAACCACGAGCATCATCACTGGGGCTTGGGCCTGCTGACTCCAGCGATGGTGCATTACGGCCAGGCCGCCGCGGTACTGGCTGCTCGGCAGACGGTGCTCACCGCGGCCTATGCTGCCCATCCCGAACGCTTCGTCGGCACGCCGCCGCGACCACTGGCGTTGCCAAGCGAAGTCTGGATTAACCCTCCGGCCGATGGGCCGGAGCCCCGTATGCTACAACTACCGCGCGACACTAATTTCGTACCGCAGTTGTCTCAAACCCATTGACACGTTCCGGCCGATTGCACAAGCCCCGTGGTCAAAACGATTCGCGACACCCATTTCGATTCGCTGCTGGCAGGCACCCAGGACACGCTCGCGGAAGCCGGATTGGTCGCTGAATATCGAAGTTGCGTGGTGGATTTCTTTTGCGGAAAGTTGCGCCGATTGGAATCCGAAATCTGCTCGATGGGAGAACGGCGAGTTCCCTCGGAATGCGGCGCTGCCGACACCGTTCTGTTAGTGGAGGACGACATTGTCTGCGCGGAACTGGCCCGGGGGCTGTTGGAACGAAACGGTTTCGACGTCATCGTCGCGAAGACGGCCGAAGCGGCGTTTCATGAGTTGGTCTGGCAACGGCCCTCTCTGGTCTTGCTGGACGTTCACCTCGGCGGCAGCAACGGCCTGCACGTCGTGAAATTGATGCGGTCCCGCGCCGACTTGCAGGGCATTCCGGTCATTATCATCACTTCGGACCGGCAGCGCGACACTTTGTTCGATGCGATCGATATGCAGGTTCAAGGCTACCTTCTCAAGCCGTACCAGCCCAAACAGTTCATCGATAAAGTGAAAAATGTCATGCAAAATCCTCCAATCTCTGTACGATCCAACAACGGAGCAAGTGATTAGGGGGCAGGGAACTGGGGGCAGGGGAAAATATGGGGTCAGACCGGGAATAGGGACTAGACGTGCTGCCGAAACGTTTCGGCAAGTACGGCCTGGCGATTCATCCCGAGAAGACCCGACGGGTGCCGTTTCGGCGACCACCGCTGCGGGAAACGCCGCGGAATGAGCCGCCGCGGTCGCCGCCGGGAACGTTCGACCTGCTGGGATTCACCCATTATTGGGCACGATCCCGGCAAGGGAACTGGGTGGTGAAGCGCAAAACGGCCGCGAGCCGATTTACGCGGGCAGTCCGGACGATTGCCCAGTGGTGCCGGTTCAACCGACACCGCCCGATTGCGGAGCAACACCAGACACTGAATCAGAAACTCCGCGGACACTACGCTTACTACGGGATCACGGGCAACTACATTGCGTTGCAGCGATTTCGGGAGGAGGTGCGGCGTCTGTGGTGGAAATGGCTTGGCCGCCGCAAGAGCGGGAATAGGCTGTCGTGGTCCTGGTTCGCCAGACTTCAGCAACGCTACCCCCTCATCAACGCGGCAGCCATCCATTCGGTGTGCCGTCATCGAAGCGAAGGAGTTACTTGAGGAACCGGATGCGGTAATCCCGCACGTCCGGATCTGCGGGAGCCCCGGGTGAGCAATCACCCGGGGCCACCCGGCCCTCAGTTCCCCAATATTCAACGGGCAAAGCCGGAAGGAACAAATCGGCAAATTCAAAAAATCCCGAAAAAACAAGCTTTCGCGACGCAGAACGCGGCCGAGAATCTTTACCAGTCGCTCTGAAATGCGTCGTCCGCGGGTTTCCTATTCAGATGGCGGTAATCACGAGGCGTGGTTCCCGTTTCGCGTTGGAACACTTCGGCAAAATGGCGAAAAAAGGCGAATCCACTTCTTCGGGCAATCGTTTCAACGGAAAGACGGGTCGTTGACAGGAGCACTTTGGCATACTCCAACTGAACGCGAAGGATTTCCGTCTTCGGCGTTCGGTTGAAGAGGCTGCGGAAACGGCGTTCGAGCGTTCGGCGTGAAACGCAGGTCTCCTCGACCACATCATCCACGTCGATCCCGTTGCAGGCATATTGCCGAATGAATCGCAGGGCATGGGCCATCTCGTCGTCTTCCACGGCAACGATATCCGTCGATTGGCGAGGCACGACTCGCAAGGGAGCGATCCATTCGACGGCTTTCGGCGCCGCGCTCCGGCCATCATCCGGTCCAACAGCGCACCCGCCCGATATCCAATCTCTTTACTGCCGAAATCGATTGCCGATAATGGAGGGCTGCTGACGCAGCACACGACCGGATCCTCGTCTTCGCCGAGGATCGCCATGCGTTCCGGAACGGAGATGTTTAGCCGCCGGCAGAATTCAAGGACGATTCTGGCATCGGTAACGCAGAAAACGCCGCAGGGTTGCGGCAGCGAGTGGAGCCAACGCGTCAATTTTGCTTCCTGACTCTCGTGCCATCGCGGCAGGATCCGGTTATCCTTGACCGGCGGCTGATAAACGCTGCACGAAAAGTGGAATTTTTGCAGCTCTTCGCAGAATGCCTGGCGGCAGTTGGCGATCCACCAGGGATCGCCGCCCGCGAAGAAACCGAAATGCCGCAGTCCGCATCCCATCAGATGTGCAGCGGCCATCCGACCTGCGGCCCGATTGTCGCCATGCACTTTCGCCGGCTCGTCTTCCTGCAAACCGAGCAGTTCCACGCGCGGCACTTTGACGCTTTCCAGTTGCCGACGAATGCGTGGGGTCGCCGTGCGGGCGATGATGCCGTCGCCCCGCCAGGATTTCAGCCATCGCGGGGGAAGTTCCTCCAGGCCGCGTTCCTCGAAGAAGATCGACCACTCCGGATGCTCATGCCTGTAGAGACCGATGCCTTCGAGGATACCGCGACTGTATCCGCTGCTCGTCTCAACAAGTACGAACACTCTGCGAAAAGTTTTCATGGCATAGTGGGCTATTGGGACAAGTGGAGAATCATTTCAGTTGTGCCGCAATAAGGGATATTATCGGGTATGCGGCGGATTTGAGCAAATCAAAGGGGCTCTGTGTCGCAAAAACGGGATAAAATTGCGCAAAAAGTGCAAAGTGTGTATGTATAATCGAAATCGTTGACCTAATCGGCAGCATCAATAGATGTTGAAACAAGAGGAATGACACCGACCGCCAATACGGTCATTTCTGATCAGGAGGCAGCGACAATTTCGACGGGCCGAGCCTCGTCAGCCACGACGGCATGTGTGTTGCATTGCGCGCGTCCAGCGTAGATTCTCGACGTCCCGCAAGACGGATGCTGAATAGTTTTTCGTTCCCGGTTTTTTCACTGTTTCTTATCATCTTTGAAGGAGAAGTTTTTCATGAAAAAATTCCATGTGATTATTGCTTTGCTCGCGGTGGCGGCTTTCGCCATGCTGACAGGCCCCGCGCTCGCCGAGTTAGTACCGGTTGGCACCCTGTTGTTCCAGGACACTTATAACTACACCGGTGTTGACGGCGACCTCAATGTTGACATCAACTCGCCGACCCGCGTCGCCGGGCCACTAGCGGGACAAGTATCGTATGACACGGACAATATGGTAGGACTTAGGGATATCGATGGACCGAACCAAAAGATGGACCTGTCCCAGGGCGGTTCGATGGCTTCCAGAGCCTGTGTGGGCCTGACGAAAGACTTCAACAATGAC
Source organism: Pirellulales bacterium (assembly GCA_963713065.1). Lineage (GTDB taxonomy): Bacteria > Planctomycetota > Planctomycetia > Pirellulales > Thermoguttaceae > JADLEL01. The sequence goes on from CAVQKP010000009.1 coordinate 432,671, forward strand.
CTCGCTCTCGGCGGTTTGACGGTGTGTGCCACAATCGACCCACGGGGCGGTGTTGTCACAATTGGCGCGGGCCACATTAGTTCTTTACCTTCCGACATCGGCGATACGTATCTTGATGGAGCCAACTATTTCACGCATCCCGGCTTCTATGCCAACGTGTTTGACGGCGTCACGATCGCCCCCGACCTCGCTACGACGGCGTTCGGCGCGGACGGCACGGCGCAGTGGTTCAGCAATTTTGACTTTACAAGCGGCGTTTTCGGCGACAGCTACGTCGATTTGGCGGTAGTGTTCACCGACCCCGTGGACAATAATCCCTTCAATGGTTCGGGCACCATCATTGCTCAAATGTATATCGGCGACACGCTGGTTTGCACTTCCACCCCCGGTCCCGATTTTGCCCACAACTACCTCAGCGTTCAGACGGTAACCAGCCAGTACACCTCCATCAAGAATTTTCGGGTGTACGGCAACGCGGCCGCCGTCCCCGAGCCCGGCACTTTGGCCCTCTTAGTTGCAGCCGGTTTAGGTTTCGTTTGGTTCCGGCGTCGTCGGTAACAACGATTCCCAATCGTAGCAGTATCGCGATCATTGCCCGAGGACGGATTCACGCTCCGTCCTTCGGCATCCCCTTATCTATTATCCGAGACATTGTCTGTATCTAATGAGGAACTAGTTATGCGCGTATTTTCGATTCTGATTGTTGTTTCATCATTGTTAGCTATCTCTTCGGCATTAGGGGGCACTCTCGGTACGCCGACGGACATGGCGTTTACCGCGACCTGGGATGGCAGCACCCAACGTTACATGCAACTGCTTCCGACGGATTTCGATCCGTCGAAGCAATATGACGTCGTCATTGCCCTTCACGGCTCGGGCTCCACTCGGATGCAATATGCCTACGACAGCCGCGATGAGTGCCGTGCCACCCGCGACGTCGCGGCGAATCACGGCATGATTATGATCTGCCCCGACTATCGGGCGTCCACCTCGTGGATGAACGCCGCCGCGGAATCCGATGTGCTTCAGATCATCGACGATCTCAAAAGCCAGTATAATATCGGTCAAACCATTGTCACCGGCGCGTCGATGGGCGGCGCAGGCGCGCTGACTTTTACCGCCCTGCATCCCGATTTGGTCGATGGCGTATGCTCCGTCAATGGACTTGCCAATTTCATCGGTTACACCAGCGACAATCCGACGCTTGTGCCTCAAATCGTCACGGCGTTTGGAGGCACTCCCTCGCAGGTTCCGACAGAATATGCGATGCGCAGCGCGATCAATTCGCCAGGATCCTTTACGATGCCGATGGCGATCACGGCGGGGATGCTGGACGCGACAGTTCCGCCCCAGAGTGTTATTCAACTGGCCAACACGGTGAAAAACACGGATCCCATGAATCCGAACGTAACCAGCTTCGTTCGTCCGGACGGCGGCCACAGCACCAATTACGTCGATAACGCGGTTGCGCTCGAATATGTGGTCCAGAACGCCATAGGCATCAATACCGACCTCCACCCGATCACCATCAACACATCGTTCGAATATCAAAAGTTGAATGTCGGGGCGACAACTTCGGTCGTGGACGGCTGGACAACGATAGGTTCGGGCGTGAGAGTGGCTAATTTGACTGCCGCCAGCGTTGCCGCGAAGTTCAACAGCCCAATTCCCGACGGTAGTCAAGTCGTGTCTGTCACGAACAGCGCGTTATACCAGTTAACCGGCACGACGGTGCAGCCGGGCACCTATCACATGTCGCTCAAAACGGCGAGCGGGAAAGACAATGCTCAGGTGGGGACCTTCTTGACCGGCTTCATGGTCTCCGACAACAACATCGCCGCCACGCCGGACCTGCTATGGGGCTCGCCCGATTCCTACTCGTCGGGACTCAGCTTGACCGCCGGGGAATGGACTTCGATCAACATCGATTGGACCGTTCCTGAAGGCAGTTCGACGATTGGCAAATACCTTTATATAAACTATTGGGCGAATTCCAATAACACCTTGTATTTCGACAATGTGAACGTCAGCTTCACGCCCGTTCCCGAGCCACCGACGCTGGCTATATTGGCCGCTGGACTGATCGCGTCCATCGCCTGGGGATGGAAAAGACGAAGGGCAATGTAAAGGGAATCCTGGGCGCGGGGGGTGACTGATAGGAAATTTGATTTTGTCCATCAGGACTGATTGAACCGGTGAGAGTGGGTTAGTCAATTGGTGCGGGAGAGGTGAGGGGTCTAGGCCCCCTCACCTCTCCCGCACACCGGCGGTTCTGGAAGGACGTTCGGGCAGTTGGGGAGCGGATTTGGTGGCTTCTCGGCAGCAAATCTCCGCTGGATTGGGCGGGAGGCACGCACCAGGGAAGAAGTCCAATTATTGATAAGTCAGGACACTTTTGATAGTTTAGGCTCTGTAAAACAATAATCAACCACGTCCATAGGACGTGGTATTAGGAAGGCCCGCCCGAGCGGGCCGAACATGTGGGGAAGGCCCCGCTGGGGCCGTTGGGGTTAATCGAAGTTCAACTTGCCTTGGCGGCTCTCCAATTGTTCCTACTCCCGAATGTACTGACGAATACGGCCTTCATCCAACCCCACCGTACTCACGCAATAGCCTGCTGTCACGGTGCTCGGCCCGCCGCGGACCGGCGGCCTGGCGACGCTGGTGGATCGCAAATCGCGGTTCACGATTGTCGCCAAAGTTCGATCCAAGGACGCCGACCACGTGCATGAGAAAATCAAAGCGCGGATGAAGGCGTTGGACGCGGAGCATCGCCGTTCGATTACCTTCGACCGCGGGACGGAATTCGCGCGTCGCCACCGCCTTGAAAAGCATCTGGGCATGGAGTTATACTATGCCGATCCGGGCTGTCCGTATCAGCGCGGCACGAACGAAAACACCAACGGCCTCATCCGCCAATTTTTCCCCAAGGGAACCGACTTCCGCAACATCTCCCACGTCGAGGCGCGCCAGGTGGAAAAACTACTCAACGACCGCCCCCGCGCCTGCCTCGATTTCCGAACCCCCGCCGAAGTTTTCTTCGAGAAAACACCCCCTACCGGTTGCGATTGAGTTTGGAGACCAGAGATTGCCGTCAGGCCGATTCGCGGACGATGAGCTCGGGTTGCTGGAGGAATTGGCGGGGCGGCTGGGCGCGGAGGCCGGGGTTTTGGATCAGCTCGAGGAGGAGTTCGAGGGCTTTGCGGCTGGCGGCTTCCTGATGCAAGGCCACGGCGGTGAGCGGGACGGGCGTGAACTGCTCGATCAGGGCGTCGCCGAAGGCGATGACGGCGACGTCCCGCGGGATCCGTTTTTGCAAGCGCTCCAGCGCGCCGATGCAGACCGAGGCCATGATTTCGTTTTCGGTGAGAATGGCCGTGGGATGGTGCGGCTGCCGGAGGAGTTGGGCCAAGGCGAGGTAGTCCCAGTCTTTCAAGGAGGGCGGTGCGGTGATGACGTCTTGGGGGTGGAGCGGCAAGCCGCGCTTGGCGAAACTTTCGCGATACGCCCGATGCCGGTCGCGGACCGTTTGAAATTCGATTTGCTGCTGCAGGAAGACGACGCGGCGGTGTCCTTTTTCGAAAAGATAATCCATGGCGCGGAGGCGCCGGCATAGTCGTCGTAGCGGACGGAATTGACTTGCACGCCCGGGAGCGGGTTGTCCATCGCGACGACGGGGAATCCGTCGCGGACGAGGGCGGCGATGAGGCGATTGTTTTTCCCGCCGGCCAAGGGGGAGATGATTAGGCCATCGACGCCGCCGTCGCGGAGGCGGTGGAGATAGGAGGCTTCGGTCTGGGGATCGTAGTCGGAATCGCCGAGAAACATCTTGTAGCCGGCGGCGCGGCAATGGAAGCTGATGGTTTTCGCCACGCTGGCGGAATAGGGATCGGCGATGTTGGGAACTTGCAGGAGGAGGCAGCGCGAACAGCGGCTGCGCAGGCCCTGGCCCAAGGCGCTGGGGCGGTAGCCGGTTTGTTCGATGAGCTTAAGGATTTTTTCGCGCGTTTGGGGATGAACTTTGTCCTTATTATTAATGACGCGGGAGACGGTGCCGATGCAGACGCCGGCCATTTCGGCGATTTCGTGGATCGTGATATTTTTCATGGAATTGACCGGCAAGACGAATGCTTAACGGCCGGTTATCCAGCCGCAAGGACGGCAAAGCACCGCGGCGCCGTAGTCGGGTCTGGTTGCCGGTGTTTCGGTGTTCTCGGTTATTTGCTGGGCCGGCTGAGGTGGAGGAAGATTCCCTTCTTGTTGGCCGCGATCACGTCGGGGGTTCCGTCGCCGTTGAGATCGACAGCGGTCACTTGCGTTCCCACGCCCGAGTCGGCGTCGATGAGGTGCGGAATGAAGCGAACGCCGTGCTCTTTGTCGCGTTTCAGTTCGAACCAGTAAACGACGGCGGGGGCGTCCGGTTCGGCGTCGCCGTGAGCGCCGTGGGCCCAGAAGCGTTTGCCGGTGAGAATGTCCTTGAGTCCGTCGCCGTTGATATCGACGAGATCGACGGCGTGCATCTGGCTGATGCGGAGGTCGTTGGATTTCAAGTCGGGATTGGGCGGGAGGATCACATTTTGCTTCCAGGCGATATTGTCCTGGGCGTCGCGGATTTGCTTGTACCAGAGGAGGCCGTACTCATGGCAATGCCAGACGGTGATGACGTCGTTCAGACCGTCGCCGTCCACGTCATAGACGTACATCTGGGCGGCGGCCGCGGCGAACTTGAAGGGGTGCTTGATCCAAGGCTCGCCGGATTTTGCCTGGGCCGGTTGTTCCCACCAACCTTCGGCTTCGAGAATGTCGGGCCGGCCGTCGCCGTTGATGTCGCCGACGCCGGTGCCGTGCGTGTATCGCTGATAGTTGCCTTTGGGCGTGATGGGGTGAAAGACCCAGGGCAGGTCAGGCTTGGCGGGGTCGTAGGCGGCATAGCCCAGATAGCCCGTCGGGCAGTAGATCAACTCGGGCCGGCCATCGCCGTTGATATCGGACCAAACGGGCGACTCGTTGCCGACATCCTTCAAAGCGAAATGCTGTTTCCAGGGACCGCCGCGATCGCCCGGATTTTCGTACCAGGAGGCGTCGGTTCCGGGGAAGGGGAGAAAGAGGACATCGGGCCAGCCGTTGCCGTTGAAATCGCCGGTGTAAGTGAGAAAATTATTCGAGTAGTTGTTTGGATCGAAGTCCTTGGGGGGAAAAATTTCGTGTTTCTGCTGAAAGTCGGGCCCCGCAAACCAAAACGGGCCAGCCACGACGTCCGGCTTCCCGTCCTTGTTGAAGTCGGCATAATAAGCCCCTTCGGCGTAAAACTTGTCGCTCAAGCGGAGCTTTTCGAACGAAGGCGTGGGCTGGCCGGCAAAACAAAGGCCAAGCCCCCAACAAAGGATAATGGCGGCGAAAGTGGAGTTTTTCATGGTTTAGTTGTTCCGCTTGGTGGTAAACTATCAAATGGAGGGAAATGGCACAAGCGACATTTTATATCTGATTGGCAGCCATTGAAAGCGTTTTTCAGATTCGCTATACTTTTGGGATGAAAGAGGGGCTGCCACCTAAAAGGTGGCATAGTCGAGAGCGGAATATCAATTTTCGACGGAAAAAACGCCGGTCCCGTACTTGCAGATCGATGCCGTGCTTGCAGATCGATTGTTTATAAGGCGGAGATTAAAGCGATATATGAAGCATTAAAGCGATATGCGCAGCATTAAGGCGATATAGTTAGCTATTGTCGTAATCATTTTAAGTCGCAAAGAACAACTGCGTCGAGTCCCCGTAGCTCAATTGGGATGAGCAACTAGGTTGCCAAAACCCCGTGTTTCTGCGGCTTTTTTGCGGGGTTTTCTCATCTTGGCGACCTGCAATCTCCTGCACGATTTGGCACTCTTCTGCCGTCTTTTTCTGCCAAGTTTTCTGCCAAGCCCCAATCGACGTAACTTCGCGAGAACCCCATTCCGCACGGCTTCTCGGCGTCTTCAATGCGGAGATGGCAATCTCGGACTCGTATGGCGGGGAAGCCAGCCGAAACGCAAAGTGATTGGGTGGGTGCCGGAATAGGAACGTTTCTTGACACCTCCCGGTCACCCGTCAAATTGATCGGGATCAGACCTTTGGGTCGTTCCTGGAAAGGAACAATTGTCGGTTTGCGAACCGAAATTGTAGGCAATAATTTATTGAAGAAAAGAAAGCGCGAGCACGGCCGGTAACCGCCCAAACGCTACCCACCAATTTCTTATTCCCGTTCCTGGAGGTGTCTATTAGGCTGTGTCTTAATGAAAAACATCACTTATTGACTCTGCAATTGACTGCGCCCTATAATTTGCTCAAAATCGTTATCGGTCTGGGGCATTACAGCTAGCCAATCGATATATGTCCCGGTGGAGAGTGCCCAACCGGTAACCACCCATGGCAATCTCACCACAACAAACGACATGCTCATCCTCGAAAGTAAAGACCAAGGGAGTATGGTGGGCAACGTCACCCCAGGCGGTCCCGACCAATTCCTGTTCATCTCTACCGGCGGACCGCCCGGCGATAAGGGACTAACGTTTAAGCGAACATAAGGATATCTAACAAAACTTCAACGAATTTCTCCGGAGAAAATTCCGCTTGATGGTTCACTATTACCTCAAAAATTATTTTTTGCGTGAAAGGCATTTTTTTTGAGTTTCTTCGGCAAAGCGCCGCAGGCAGTAAGTAATATCACACGGGTGAAATACGCGGGTTGGCTGAGTGGCTGACCCGCGATTTCACGAGCGTAAACAAACAAAACAAAAGACCAATCCATGAAAACTACATCCTTCCTCCTCGCCGCACTCTGCGGCCTCGCGATCAACGTCGGGTCTGCTCACGCGGCCGACAAGAAGCCGAACATCCTCGTCATCTGGGGCGACGACATCGGCACGGAGAACATCAGCTACTACAACCGCGGCATGATGGGCTACAAGACGCCCAACATCGACCGCATCGCCAACGAGGGCGTGTTTTTCACCGATTACTACGGCCAGCAGAGCTGCACCGCCGGCCGCGCCGCATTCATCAACGGCTCCTGCCCTGTACGCACCGGCATGACCAAGGTCGGCATCCCCGGCGCCCCGGAAGGCTGGCAGAAGACCGACGTCACCATGGCTACGGTCATGAAAAGCCTCGGCTACGCCACCGGCCAGTTCGGCAAGAACCACCAGGGAGACCGCGATGAGCACCTGCCCACCATGCACGGCTTCGACGAGTTCCTCGGCAACCTCTATCACCTCAATGCCGAGGAAGAGCCGGAAAACGAGGACTACCCCGGCGACATGGTCCTGCCAGGCGGTAAGACCTTCAAGCAGGTCTTCGGCCCGCGCGGCGTGCTCCATTGCTACGCCGATGGCAAGGGTGGCCAGAGATCGATGACACCGGCCCGCTCACCAAGAAGCGCATGGAAACCATCGATAAGGAAACCATCGCCGCTGCCAAGGACTTCATCACCCGCCAGCACAAAGCCAGCAAACCCTTCTTCTGCTGGTGGAACGGCACCCGCATGCACTTCCGGACGCACGTCAAGGCCGAGAACCGCCAGCGACAGGCAACGACGAATACACCGATGGCATGATCGAGCACGACATGCAGGTTGGCGAGCTCCTCAAGCTGCTCGATGACCTCGGCATCGCCGACAACACCATCGTCCAGTACTCCACCGACAACGGCCCGCACTACAACACCTGGCCGGACGCCGGCACCACACCGTTCCGCAGTGAGAAGAACTCGAACTGGGAGGGTGCCTACCGCGTTCCGTGTTTCATCAAGTGGCCCGGCCACTTCCCGGCTGGCCAGGTCCGCAACGGCATCGTCTCCCATGAAGACTGGCTGCCCACCTTCGCCGCCGCCGGCGGCAACCCCGACGTCACAGAGCAGCTGAAAAAGGCGTTGACCTAGACGGCGCCGCTACAAGAACTACATCGATGGCGCCAACCAGCTCGACTACATCAGCGGCAAAACCAAGGAGTCCCCACGCCACAGCTTCATGTATGTGAATGACGACGGCCAGATCGTCGCCATGCGCTACGACAACTGGAAAGCCGTCTTCCTCGAAAACCGCGGCCAGGCTTTGCGAAGTCTGGCGCGAGCCCTTCACCGAGCTCCGCGTGCCTCTGCTCTTCAATCTGCGCCGCGACCCCTTTGAGCGTGCCCAGCATAACTCAAACACCTACAACGATTGGTTCCTCGACCGCGTCTTCATCCTCGCACCGATGCAAAGGGTATGCTGGAAATTTCCTCACGACCATGAAGGAGTATCCGCCGCAGCCAGACTCCTGGCTCCTTCAACCTTGAAGGAATTCAGAAGAAGATCGAAGGACTCCATGGGCGGTCGCTAACAACTGAATCCACTTTGGCCGCCGTCCGTGAGGGCGGCGGCCTTCTTCTTTTGAAACCAAAACCATGAAACGCATTTTAACCTTCCGATCCTCACCTTTTTAATCTTGCTCCGCGGCCATCGCCGCGACCCACTGCCTTCGTGGAATGAGGGGCCGGTAAAACAATCCATCATTGAGTTCGTCGAGAAGGTGACCAAACCCGGCTCGCCTGATTTTGTGCCGGTGCCGGAACGCATCGCCACATTCGACAACGACGGCACGCTCTGGTGCGAGCAGCCGGTGCCCGTTCAATTGTACTTCGTCGCTCGACCGCGTGAAGGCGCTTGCGCCGCAGCATCCCGAGTGGAAGAACAAGGAACCGTTTGCCTCGCTGCTGAAGGGCGATTTGAATACCGCGATTGCAGGACGGCGAACATGCGATCCTGGAACTCATCATGGCCACGCACACGGGCATGACCACGGTGGAATTTGAACAGATCGTTAGGGACTGGATCGCCACCGCGAAACATCCGAAGACCGGCAAGCTCTTCACCGAAATGGCTTATCAGCCGATGCTCGAACTGCTCGCCTACCTGCGCGCGAACGGTTTCAAGAACTTCATCGTCTCCGGCGGCGGCATCGAGTTCATGCGCCCGTGGACGGAACAGCTTTACGGCATCCCGCCGGAACAGGTCATCGGCAGCAGCGTCAGGACAAAGTTTGAAATGCACGACGGCAAGCCGCTGATCGTCCGTCTGCCGGAGTTGAACTTCAATGACGACAAAGCCGACAAGCCCATCGGCATCAATCAACACATTGGCCGCCGCCCCATCGCCGCCTTCGGCAACTCCCGTGGCGACAAAGAGATGTTGGAATACACGCAGGGCGGCAGCGGTGCGCGATTCGAGCTTCTGGTTCTGCACGATGATGCGGCCCGTGAATACGCCTATGGTCCGGCCAAAGGATTGCCGGACGTCAAGCTGGGTGCGTTCACGCAGGCCGTTTACGACCAAGCGCAGAAAGAGGGCTGGACCGTAGTCAGCATGAAAGACGATTGGAAACAGGTCTTCCCGGCCAAACCCCCGGTTACCGCCATTGAGATCCTGCTGGAGCCGGATGCCACGATGCTCCAACATTCCGCCGCCAACAACGCCCGCCTGCTCAAGGCCTTCCCGAAAGGTTTTGCCTTGGATGCGGCGCACCGTCTGCACATCACGATAATCCAGCGTTTCGTCCGCACGACGGATCTCGACCAGGTGTATGCCGCCGCTGGCCAGGTGCTCGCCCAAGCCAACTTGCCCGCCATGAAGCTGGAAGCCTTCAAATATTATTACATCCCGAGCAAGGACATTGGCGTGGCGGGCATTGTCGCGAAGCCGACGCCGGAACTACTGAAGCTGCAAGCAGACCTGATTACCGCCGTGACCCCGTTCACGGTGGAAACCGGAGACTCGACCTCGTTCGTCACCACGCCCGATGATCCGATCATTGACCCGTTGTTGATCGGATACGTTTCGACGTTTGTTCCGAAGGCTTCCGGCGAGCATTTCAATCCGCACGTGACCACCGGCGTCGCCCTCCGGGAATACCTCGACGATATGGTCCGCGAACCGTTTGAGTCGTTCACATTCTCGCCTGCGGGCGCAGCCGTTTAGCAGCTTGGCCAGTTCGGCACGGCGGCGAAGAAACTCAAAGAATGGGATTCGAAGCCATGAGGCAACCCATACCGCGGTCGAAAGGGCACTGAGTCGTCATCATCATTGACTCGTAATCTCATACGTTTTCCGAGACGTACCAGAATACCACCCATAAGTGACACAGTCGCGGCATTCTTGGACCGCCCCAGCCGGCTTGAACGGCTATTGCTCCTGCGTTGTGAAGGCGCGTATCTCCGGGCTTCTCTGAGCCGTTGCCTGGGGACACGCCCGTCAGGCCGGCTCCAATCGGCTTTGAATCCCTTGTGCATTTGGGATACAGGGACGGCTATGCAACGCCACAAGAAGACCCTACAATTAGAGCGTTTTGAGCATCGTGTGAGTAGCGAGGACAGTTGGAACAGTCGCGGGTTTCTGTCGTATTTTTCTGCCAGCGACTTTTTGCCTGTCTCTAAAGTATTGATAAATAAGTAGTTACAATCAGGTCCCCGTAGCTCAATTGGGATGAGCAAGTAGGTTGTCAAAACCCCGTGTTTTCGCGTTTTTTGCGGGGTTTTCTCGTCTTGCGACCTGCAATTTCCTGTACGATTCTGCACTCTTCTGCCGTCTTTTCTGCCAAGTTTTCTGCCAAACTTACGTCGACGTAAGTGCCACGAGCATACCGGCCCCACTCTTCGCAACGAAATACCGTGACTGTCCGGTCAGGTCATTTAGCTAACTCCGGTGCAATGGTCGAGTAGGGATTGGTATTACTCGTGGTACTTCTGCAACGGCTCGCGCACCGGCCAACGGCTCGGCAGCAGATTGCCCGTCGGTTCCGCAAAACGGCAGCGGAGCGTCCCGAGACGCTCGATGGTGATCTGGATTTCGGCCCCTGGGTCGATGAAGTCGTCGTGGTCACAGCCGGTACAGTCGGGGATGGTGCCGAAGCCCATCACGGAGCCGGACTTGAGGGGAGCGATGAACCTCAGCCAGGCGAACACGTCTTCGGCCTTGTGGCTGATCTCGGATGTTGATCCCTGGTACTTGACTTGGCCATTCACCAAGACCGTCACCTTGAGGTTGTACGGATCGCCAACTTCGTCGGCCGTGACCAGGTAAGGCCCGAGTTGGTTGCCCTTGGCCATGTCCTTCGTCAGGCAGAATCCGCCGACGAACTCCGTGGCCTGAACGTCGCGGGCCGAGATGTCGTTGAAGATGCAGAAGCCCGCCACCGGTTGCTTTTCGTTCCCATACACGACGGCCAGTTCCGGCTCGACGTCCAGCCGCGACGTGTAGGCCGGCCAGGGGACGATTTCCCCGTCGCCGACGATGGTGTTCAGGTTGCCCTTGTAGTACGACAGCGGTTCGGGCTGACCAGCGGGGGGCTTGGCTTTCGGGGCCATGACGGCTTTAGCGAACGCCTGCAACAACGGCGCGGTTTGCGGGTTATCCTTCTCATATTTCCCGATCGTTTCGCCGGAGTTCTTGAGGTGCCGTGGCGTCAGACCGAAGTCGAACAGGGCGGCGACCTCCACTGGCTCCAGCAGGCGGACGGCAGTGGAGAGGGAAACATTCGCCATCACCGAGTTCTCCGAGGTGCTGTTCGCCCCAGGCGAGCAGTTCCTCGGCCGCGTACTGGCTGTCGGGAAGATTGGCAAGATAGGATCGGCTGTCGGCCAGGTAGGGGCAAGACTTCCCAGTCTTGCTTTGCAGCGCGGCGAACGAGACAGCCTGGTCTCGGACGACGACGCCGAAACAAGGGTTCGGCGAGTCGGCGGTAGTGAAGCGGATGAGTTTCATTTTGGTATTCCTTGGTTGTTTCTGAACTGGATCAGCATTCGACTTCGATCCCTTTTGCCTTCGCCGCCTGGTAGACGGCACCGAAGGTCGCTGCGTCATGGTATTCCTGCGCCCGGAACATCCACCTCGACAACTTGGAAGCTCGCTGTCGGGTTTCGCTGGATTTCTGCCGGATCGTGGGAGCCTGACGCACAGATGAAGAGATGCCTCCGGTCCGGCCCGCCCAACATCACCGCATAGGCGTTGGTGTCCACCTTGATCCGATCCGTGATCTCTCCGCCTTCGCGGACCCGCACCACACTGTCCTTGCCCTCGGGATTGGCGCACCACACGGCCCCCTCGGCGTCGAGGCAAATGCCATCGGGGCCAACGGACGAGGGTAACTGGGCCCAGATCCGCCGGTTGCTCAGCGAGCCGTCCTCCTGGATGTCGAAGGCGGTCAGGCGATGGCCGAGCGTCTCGCCGACGATCAGCGTTCGTCCATCGGGGGTAATGACCATGCCGTTCGGAAAGTAGAGCTTGTCGGCGACCACGGACGCTCGACCATCCGGGCTGACCAGCACGATCACGCAGGTTTCGACGGGCTTGGCCGCCGGGTCCAGGAAGTTGTAGCCGATGTCCCCCACGTACAGACGCCCTTTGGCGTCCACGATGCCGTCGCTCAAGCAGAAGTTGGTAATGTTGCTGATGTCGGCCACCTGCTGCAAGGCAGTTCCGGCCCCACGGTAAATCCGCCGCTGAAACGCATCACCAACCACGACAGTTCCCTCGGGGGTGAGCCCGAAGGCGTTCGGGATGAACGGCAGTTCCAGTACCGTTGCGACAGAACCGGCGAGGTCCACCGTCTTGATCCGCTTGTCGTGGATGTCGATGAACCACAACTTGCCGTTGTACCAACGGGGACTCTCGGTAAACTTGAGCCCCTTGGTGCAATCTACCAGTGTTTTGATGGCGGGCGACATAGCGTACTTTCTCGTTAGTGTTTGGGTTCTACCTACCTACAACTGTTTCAGGACTTGGCCCGATTGACGAACGCCAATATCAAGTCAGTGACCGCCCGAGTCACATGCCCCTTGCCGGTAAGGTCGTTGCAGAAGAGCACTTCGCCAGGGTGGAATCGCCTCGCTTCGCCGTCGCTGGTCACCACTTCGCCCTCGCCGGACAGGATGATGCAGACGTATGGCTGGGGAGCGTTGTGGGCGGGCGCCTCCGTTCCGGCGGGGAACGAGATTACGCACATGGTCGTGACCGCCCCGAAATCGCTCATCTGCCCCGTGGGGTTCGGCGGCGGCCCCACGGCAAGCTCACGGTCCTGTAGGTCCTGGACGCCAAAGTGCGTCTCGCCCCGTTCGTCCGCATGGATCATGGGGAATTTCATTACCGTTATCCTCTTGGCGAATGGTGGCTTGAGTCCCTTGAACGGTCTCAGAACTCGACCTCAACCCCTTTTGCCTTGGCCACCTGGTAGATGGCGTCGAAAGTCCCTGCCGTATCCCAGGGTGCGTCGGGGGGTTCGTTGCGGAACTCACGATACGCCCGTTCGACGTTCATGTACAACCGCGCCGGGGCACGCCACTCGCCGTAGGGACCAAACTCGATTCGCTTGGCGGCCTCCAGCGAAGGCAGCCCATTGTCGAAGCACTTCTTCGACTCATCGCGGACGTACTGGAGGTACGCTTTCATCTCCATGGCCCCTTCGATCCCGCAGAGCGGGCCGTGGCCGGGAACGATGACTTCCGGGTCGAGTTGGATCATCAGGTCGAGGCACTGGAACCACTTTTCGTAGGAGCCCGTCCAGCCCATCGGCGTACACTGCCGGAAAAGCACGTCGCCGGCGAACACCACGCGCTCCTTGGGTACATGGATGATCGTGTCCCCGACCTGATGGCACGGCCCGACGTAGATCAAGTGGACCTCCGTGCCGTCGAGGTTCAACTCGTAGCGTGCGTCGAACAAGGTCGTCGGCAGCACCAATTCGATCCCGTCAAAGTTGTAGTCCTCCAGCAATTGTTGCCCCGCGGCCACGATGCCGGGGTGGAGTGCCTTGAGAACCAGTCGCGTGAGGAGACGACCGACGCCGTGGAGCATCTTCTGGCTCTCCTTCGGCTCGGCGACTTGCTTCATCCGCTCGGGCACCGACCGGTGGGCGATGATCTCCGCACCCTCGAAGAGTTGATTCCCCCAAACGTGGTCGGCGTCTTCGTGGGTGTTGATGACGCGCCGCGGCATGGCGGGCCACACTTTACTGAACATTTCGATCATCTGCCGCGCATGAGGCAGGTCCGACTGCGTGTCGATCACAACGCCCCCGGCCAAGTTGATGAGGCCGGAGTTGGCGTCACACACGCGGTTCTTCTCGATCAGGACCGCAAAGCAGTTGTCGCTAACTTGTTTCATTTCCATAGGTCAGATTCCTTATGACGTTGCATGAGCCGGATGCCAGGACTCAGTCGACCGGTATGATCGCCTCGGCCCACCAGGCGGGAGGCGTCGGCTGGAAGGGCGTGTAGTCCACACGCGGCACACCCGGGATGGGAGGCAACTGGTCCGACACCTTCGCCTGGCGAGCGACCACGGCCTCCTTCGTAACGTTGAACACCGTCAGATCCTGGGTCTGGACTACAGGACCGTCATACACTGCGCCAAGCTCCGAAAAGACCAAGGGGATCACTTGGGGCGACAGAAGCGTATGCCAGAGGCCAGCCATGCGCGGCTTCACGAGTCTGAACACCTTGCCGGCGGCCTTCGGCGACGTGTGAGCAGCATTCAGCGCGATCGTCGCCCTCTCGATGGAGAGCCCCGACTCGGCCGCGAGCGCCGCCGCGGGCGGGAAACATTCATGGATGAGCAGGTCAACGCCGCCTTTGCAGGCACGCACGAGCGGCCAGGATGGGCGTGCGTCGCCTGAAAAGACGAACGACAGACCGGCAAAGTCGAGGCGATAGCCGACGGCGCCGCTCAAGGCATGGACGACGGGAAACGCCGTCACCTTCACGCCATTCTTCTCGTAGACCACCTGGGTCCGGCTGAAATCGAACTCGGACACCACGATCTTCATGCTGTCCGGGTTGATCGGGCCGCGCCCGGCTTCGGTGTCCCACGCCAGCGCTTCCTCGACGGCTTCGGCGAAGTGCCGCGTGCCCAGGCGAGGCTCGGTCCCGCTGGGCCCCCACAAGTAGATCGGTCCGTCCGCCCGGCCCACCTTCGCGTAGCTGCCGACGAGCGTGAGCAGGTCGCCCGTGTGGTCGGCGTGCAGGTGAGACAGGAACACCTTGTTGAGCTTGTTGACCGGCAGCTTCAGACTCGCATAGTTTGCCAGCGCGCCGCTCCCGAGGTCGAACACCAGGAGGTCGCGCTCGGCGTTACCGACTTCGACGAGGATGCTGCCCGCGGCCTGGGCGCGCGTCACCCAAGGATTGCCGCTTCCGAGCACCGTCACTCGCATCTCGCCGTCCGCGAGCTTCTCTTCACCAGGGATAAACATCTCGGCGTACTGCCGTCGCGGCGTGCCAACGACTGGAGTCAGGGTGATCGCCTTCGTCCCGCCCGCAAATGCCGGCACGGGCAGGGACGTGGATTTGTCGTTCGCCCTTGCGTTCAGCATGTATCCCGCAGCGATCATTGCCGCGACGCCCGCCGCAAGAAGAAGATTCCTGAGAGTAGTTGGTTTGGGTCTGGTCATGTCGTCTCCTTCTGAGCCTCCCGTTCGCGCAGGTGGTTAGCCCATGTCGTCGGCCACGATGAGCAGGATGTTCGGTTTGCCCTTCGGGCGGATCTGCCCGCCAGCTGTAGAGCATTGTCGTGACTCCCAGCTTGCCGCACTGCGCCCAACGGAGGTATTTTGGTAATTGTCCCAACTGCCATGTGCCGCTGTCTATCGAAATTCCGCAAACCGTGAAAATCTCGCCGCTATCCACCAAGCCGATCCCCCCCACCCCCTCGTCGGCCGTCACGGTCGTCGAGATCAGCGACCCAACGGCGGTTGGCGAGACCATCGAGGTGATCGAGCAGGACGCGGTGCAACTGGAGTCGAGGCCCCTGCGGGCCCGGCGAGTCGTCGTTCGCCTGGGTACGAGCGTCCTGATGTTCCAATCGACCAATCTGCCCATCCGCACGCGCACAAGGTTGCAGGACGGTTTCGTGGCGTTCGTTGCCTTTGGCCCACGGGCTGCTGGCACGCTGAATGGGCTGCCGGTCGGCCCTGACCGCGTTTTGGCGAGCACGTCGGGAGTCGAGGT
Source organism: Pirellulales bacterium (assembly GCA_963713065.1). Classification (GTDB taxonomy): domain Bacteria; phylum Planctomycetota; class Planctomycetia; order Pirellulales; family Thermoguttaceae; genus JADLEL01. The sequence goes on from CAVQKP010000009.1 coordinate 448,673, forward strand.
GGAGTTTGTCGTTGCGGGTGGTTACGAGAGCGTTTCCTTCTTCCTGCCGCCCGACGACATCCTGGCACACCTTCGGGGCCGGCATCGGGAAGACGAATTCCGCCTTCCCAACGGCGTCGAGTTGCTACAGCCGAGTCCCGCCGCCGCCCACGGGCTGTACGGCTTCGGACGACGCCTAGCCGACGTAGCCGCCAGACAACCCGAGGTGTTCGACGTGCCGCAAACGCAGACCGCCGCCCAGATCGAACTCCTCGAAACCCTGCTGGCGACCCTCGGATCGGCCGGCCACGTCGAGTCTGCGGCTGAAGACCTGACGCGGCAGGCCCACAGTCGGGTCGTGCAGATCGCCGAAGATTACGCCTTGTCGCACGCCGCCGAACGTCTGTACGTGACCGACCTGTGCGAGGCAGCAGGGGTGAGCGAGCGGACCTTGCAGTACGCTTTCAAGGAGGTGATGGGAATGACCCCGGTCGCCTACCTGACCCGACTCCGACTACATCGGGTGCGGCAGGCGCTACGGGCCGCGACCCACGCGCTCGACCACGGTGACGGCCGAGGCGCTGAGGTGGGGCTTCTGGCACTTCGGCGATTTCTCTCGTGCCTACAAGGGACTGCTTCGGCGAGTTGCCGTCGGACACCCTACGACGGAAGCCACATGCTTCGTTCAAGCTGGGCATTGGGGATGCCACCTGAGCCTTCCCTCGCGGATTATCTCAACAGCCCGTCAAAGTGTCGGAGGTCTTGAGACACGCCGAAAGAGGACCGATTTCTCGGAGCAAGTGCGCATCGGCTAACCAGCTTCGGTCGCCCTCTGCGCAAGATGCGGCGCCAAGCTCTGCGCCCAGGACTAACCGACCGGAGTGACTCCGATCTCGCGGCCCATGACACGCCCTCATGAGCAGTTTGGCGTCGAGGAGGTGGCGAAGTTCGGAGCACGCCACCGATTCGCGCAATAGGGCGTCCCGTGCTGGTC
>CAVQKP010000010.1:0-221264 GCA_963713065.1 Pirellulales bacterium
CGTTACAGCGTAAGGACTTGCGTCAATCTGGCGTGAGTCCTTATTGCGTATCTTGGCACTCTCAAAAAGCCAATCTCTCTAATTTCTCCCTCACCGGGATTATTCACAAATAAAGTAGCTGCGGCATCCTACCGCATAATGGAGAAGAGCGGCAAGATATCGCTGCTATAAACGGCGTTCGTGAATATTCGCCCCATTCGCTGGCAGTGCCTACTTCTGTTTCGCATGCTCCAAGGCGCCGAAGACTACTCCATCTATTCAGTTAAGGGGCGACGGAGCAATCCCAAACCGGGGGGGCAATTCGAAAAAACACTCGGCCAGACGATCTCTGCGTACATCCCGAATTGTATATCCGTGGTGGAAAAGAACGAACTGCCGTTCCAGCATGGCATCAATTTCAATGACCTTCCTTCATGGCAGGATCGGCAATCCCAAAATGACTCCGCAATACGCAGGGCAGAACGCCCGTGAGTTTCGGAGATTACAGGTTTGGAGGTCAGCTTCTGCGGCGAGACGACAATGTCCGGAGGATTGTATCGAGAACCGCATCGAGTTGCTTTCCCACATCTTCGGCCAGAAACCGGAGCACGAAGTAGCCGTTTTCCTGCAGTAACTGGTCCTTGCGCCGGTCGCGACGGTAGGCATTGGCATCGCCCAAATGCTGGCCGCCGTCGATTTCAACGGCGATGCGCGCGTCGCTGCACAACAAATCCACTTCCATCCGTCCCCACCCGTCAAATGGAATGGGCAGTTCGGCGTTAAGTCGAAATAGACCGGCGGTATCCGGCAATGTTTGGAGTCGCCGGAAGAGAAACGCTTCGGTTGCACTTCTTGCACGCTCGATGCCTTCATCGCCCGGCAGCGGCGACCGTGCCACGTGGACATACAATTTCGCCAGCGGCGAGTCAACGCCGTCCCGAATGAGCCGCCGTACAGTCGCCGCATAATCGTTCTTCCACTGGGGATCCACGGGAAGCGGAACATCGGCCGGCCAACCGGGCGTCGCACTGGCGGGCAATATTATCGCATACCCCACTGACTCATAGCCGCGGCAACGGCGATCGAACATCCGGGCTAGCATGGGCACATTCAAGTCGGCATAGTCGTAAACCCGCACCTCGCGTTTGCGTTCATGCAGACGGTGCAATCGGCCGACATACTGGGCAATCGTCCCTCGCCAAGAAACGGGCAGTGTCAGGAAGAGCGTGTCCAGCCGGGCATCGTCGAATCCCTCGCCGATGAATCGGCCGGTAGCCAGCAATGCCCGCTCCTCATCCGCTGGAATGGTTGCCAAGCGGGCCAGGACCGCTCGGGTCTCCTGGGGCTTCGCCCCGCCGCGGAGCACGACCAAGTGCCGAACGCTCGATGACAACCGAGCTGCCAGACAGTCAAGATGCGCATTGCGCTCCGTCAACACCAGGGGCGAGCGGCCTTCCCGAACAACCTGCAAGATTTCCTCGCAGATGAGTTGATTGCGAGCATTGTCCGCGATGAGTTCATCATATAGATCGTGGAACTGGATTCTCGCATCCGGATTCGCGGCCGTAATTGGGCGAAACGACGTGGGACGAACCAGGACGGTGTGCTGAAAAGGACGGGCGGCCGCCTGCGCTTTCGCATCAACGCGAAAGCGCACGGGGCCACACTGCATGAAAACGATCGGATGGTGGCCGTCCTTGCGAGTAACGGTAGCTGACAGGCCCGTGACGAATCTCGCCTTGGCTCGGCGGACCACCTGCTCGAAGCTTTGGGCCGACAGATGATGACATTCGTCCACAATGAGATGGCCGTATTCTCCCACACAATCCTTGACGGCGCCCTTGCGAGCCAGGCTTTGAATGATCGCCACATCCAGCAAGCCCGTCAATTTTCCCCGGCCACCTCCCATTCGACCGATAGCTTTTGGCGGCAGGCCGAGGAACGTTGACAATCGTTCCACCCATTGTTCCAGCAACTGACGGCGATGCACGATGACCAAGGTATTCACACCACGCTTGGCAATGAGCCACGCGGCTACAACCGTTTTCCCAAAGGCCGTCGTTGCGGACAGAACGCCCGTATCGTGGGCCAACATTGCGCGAGCGGCAGTCTCTTGTTCCGGACGCAATATCCCTCGGAATTGCACCTCCAGCGGCGTCCCCTTGTGCCGTTCATCTCGAGTGACGACATCTATGCGCAAGTCGGAGAAAAGCTTCTGTACATCCTCCAAACAACCTCGGGGCACGCCGATGTGATGGGGATGGTCTTCGGCACAGCCGATGATTCGCGGCTTGTCGTACGCCGGCAGACGCATGGCCTGTGCCTTGTAGAACTCGGGATTCTGAAATGCCGCCAGCCGAAGCAATTGGTTGCGGAGGCTTGGCGGCAATTGCTCTTTCGCCACGTAGATCTGGTCGCCGAGAATAATTTCCAAAATCTCGGGCAATGGTCCGGCAATCGAAGATTCCTTCCGGCGACGCGAAGGAGATAAGGCCCAAGGCTCGGCATCCTCCTCATCCGACGGGGCAACGCGGCACACCGACAATGCGTCCGCGTCTCTCGGCATCACGAACGATCTCTTCGGCGGTGGAACGTTCGATCTTGCGGACACTCGACAAAAATGCCCATTGATCGGGATAGGGCAGGCACTGTTCATCGAGAAAAACGCTATTGCCGAGTTCCCGAGATTGTTTCTGCAGCGGCAAGGCAATCAGATTGCCAAAACCGCCTTGGGGCAGTGTGTCTTGATTGGGGAAGAAACGGTCATACGAGTCCAAACCGATATCCGGCCGACGTTCCATCGTTTCGGTCAGGATGTGCGAACCAAGCCTGCGCGCCAATGCCGCGGGGATGGCCTCTTCGAAAAATAGCCAAACATGCCCGCCGTTGCCGGATCGCGATCGCTCCAAGGCCGCGGTGAGGTTCATCCGGCGGCAAGTCTCCAAGAACACTCCTACGTCTTCCCGCCAATGCGTTTTGTCGAAATCGGCAGCCAGGAAGAAGCAGGTCTCGTCCTGGAGCATCGGGTAGGCGCCCGCAACGAACTCACGGCCGTCATCATCGCGGCCCGTGAGGTGCCAGTGAATCACTTTGTCGTTGACGGGAAGAAGGCGGCGATGCGGGCAATCTGTGCATTTGACCCTTGGCTTCTCACACAAACCTCGCGCCCACTCGTTGGCACACGCAGGTTGATAACCGGACTTGCCGGTCTTGCGACTCTCGAAACGGCGAGGATAGACGTCGTCGCGTCCACGAAAGAGCGAACGAAACAGGACGATTTTGGCTTCCGGTGAGGAATGATGATGGACAAGCTCGTTTCTTGAGTTCATCTGGATTCTCCCACATTCGAACACGTACCGTGTTATCGGCAGGAGAGCGACCCCTACCACGATGATCGCGAGGAGATTTTTAAACGAAATCTCGATCGTGCTTTTTTAAAACTGGGGCAGCCCTCAAACCCGAATTATACATAAACGCCATTCGTATTATGCGGCAGGATGCCGCATCTACGCGGTTTAGGAATAATCCCGGCTAATCATCGCACACCCTCAATTAAGGGCATACATTAGCGCCCCGTTGAAACGGGCGAAGGCACGTCGCTGCAAGCCATTTTTCACCGGATTTCCGGGGTTCGGCTCCGTGGGACAGTCTTCTTTTCTCGGGCTGCAAATTATGCTGAAGCATACCCTGCGAAAAATAACCTAAACTTTATCGGAACATCGAGAACCCAGAGTGAAAATATCATGAAATCGCTCCTGCACGCCAGCATGCGTTTTTTCAAGGCGGAAGAAGGCCCCACGGCCATCGAGTACGCCATGCTGCTTTCGCTTGTTTTCTTGGCCTGCCTCAGCACGATCGTGTTGCTGGGCCGATCGACCAACCGCAACCTCGAAAACTCAAGCACGGAGATACAGTCGGCGATGAATGCCGGTAAGTGACATTTTGCCGGACAGAAACATTTTGCCGAGAAACATTTTTCGCGCATGGGGGAGAATCGCAGGATTTGCCGGCTCCGGCAGAACCGGGCGGGAATTATTCCGCGAAGAGTTCCTTCTTCTAGAACTTTGCAGAGCGCGCCGGTTTACATTCGCGTATTGGTCAGCGTATCGCGGGCATTTGGTTGATCCATGGCCGGGTGATAAACAAGCGAATGTTCGAACGCGCGGCGGGAGAGGTTGACGTGGACGAACCGGTTCGCGCCGTCGATGCTATCAATCCGCCCGGCGCGAGCAGGACGTGCTTGCCGGGCAGCCAGTTGCGGGTGTCGGCCTCGATGAATCGGACTCTCCAGGCCTCGTCATCGATGAGGAAATCGACGACATGTCCGGCACGGCCGTCGAGTTCGCGGATGCGATACCTGGTCATCTCCGCGGTGTTGCGAATATGCGGATCGTCGGCGACTTGCCAAGGGTGGTCGAGGATTTGAATCCAATACAAGCCCCAATCCATGATCGTGGCCGTTTCCAAATTCGTCAAATCGCCCACCGGCACTTGCGTCTCGACGTTGGGGCTTTTCACGACCTGATGCCGCGTGAGTCCGGTAATCATCAGCCGATGGTCGGCCCAGTCTTTATGGCGGATAAGATCCGGCGGCAGCGTGACTCGGCGGCTGTTGAGCCAGGAGCCCGCGTCCAACACGATGCTTTTGATATTCCAATCGCGATCATCAAACAGGAAATCCACGAGTTTGCCGAGTTTGCCGTCCGACGCCTCGACTACGGCGCCTTGCATCTCTTTTGCGTGCAACAACATAATATTTCACCTCCATTGAATATTGCATATTCCTCTATGGATTATATGCATCCCGATCATGGAACAATCTTCAGTAATGCATGGCAATGAAGAAGAATACCCCTATACTCGGTAGGTATTTGCCGCTATGTTAATTAGGAAGAAGATTAGGGAATGGAATTTACGAGATTGTCGATTCACATTTTTCAAACGTTTTTTATGCACTGTTTTCGATCGATATGCTCGATCGTTCGCGTGACATGGAATTATCATGGATTTATTACGCCAGGAAATCGCCGCTCTCTCGACTACGATCGTCGTGAAAGTGGGGACCAGGGTTTTGACCCGCCCGGACGCCACGCTTGACGAGGAGCAGATTTCCACGTTCGTGGAGCAGATTCATGAGGTGATGAAAACCGGCCGCAAGGTGGTGTTGGTTAGTTCCGGGGCCGTAGGCGCGGGCATGGGCCGGTTGGGGCTTGTCGGCCGGCCCACCGATTTAGCCCATTTGCAGGCCGTTGCCGCCGTGGGGCAAAGCATTCTGGTCGAAGCCTATGAACGAGCCTTGCACAAGCACGGCCGCCATGCCGCGCAGGTTTTACTGACGGCCGAGGACATGGAGCATCGCACGCGTTATCTGAACGCCCGCAATACGCTCGTGACGCTGCTGGAACTGGGCGCGGTGCCGATCATCAACGAGAACGACACCGTCGCGGTCGAGGAATTGCAAACCACCTTCGGCGACAACGACCGGCTGGCGGCGATCGTGACGAATTTGATCCGCGCTCCGTTGTTGGTGCTGCTTTCGGACGTCGAAGGTCTCTTCGACGGCGATCCGGGCGATCCGGGGAAGCACGTGATTCCCACGGTCGAGCAACTTGACGATTCGGTGATGGGGCTGGCACGCGATAAATTGGGAGGCTTGGGGAAAGGCGGGATGGCAAGCAAACTGGAGGCTGCTCGCTTGGCGACAACCGGCGGTGAAAATGTGATCATTGCCTACGGTCGCAATCCTGAAATTTTGCCCAAAATAATCGCCGGCGAGCCGGTGGGCACTTTGTTTTTGGCTCAGGGCCAAGCGGTGGCGGCGCGGAAACGCTGGATCGGCTTGACCGTCAAGCCGCGGGGCCGGTTGCTGGTGGATGCCGGCGCGCGAGCGGCGATCGAAAAGAAGGGCTCGAGCTTATTGGCCATCGGCATCGTCGAAGCCGAGGGTGAGTTCGTCAAGGGCGACGTGGTGGCGCTCCGCGATCCCGAGGGACGCGAATTCGCCCGGGGATTGACCAATTTCAGCGCCGCGGAAATTGTTCGCATCAAGGGCCGGAAGACGCAGCAAATCGCCGAGATACTCGGCTACCGCCCTTACGACGAAGTGGTTCATCGCGACAACATGGTGGTGACGCATCGGAAGAAGTAGAGGCGAAGTTAGGAGTGCGGAAGTGAATAGCAGAGATCGTGGACAGCGAGAATCTGACCGGCAATCAACCACCCTCACTTTCACTCCTCACTTCTCACTCGCACTTCTCACTTCTGACTTTCTCTCCCACTCGTTCACTTTTCCACACGTTTTCTGATCGAAATTGAAAATCGAAAAGCCGGCCGCACCCAGTTCGCGGGCGGCGCGGATTTGCTTTTGCACGCGCTCGCCGGAGAGGTTCGAGTGGGAGGAAGTGGCGCCGATGCCGACATAGACGGGGATTTTTTTATCGACCAGATGGAGTTGGTTTTTCACGAGCGATCGGAAATAATCGTCGTTCATGGTGTAGTCCATCGGGCAGAGGAAATCGAGGTATCCGGCTTTGATCCAAGCCGGCCAATCCTGGGCGACCGATTTTCGGCATGCGGGATAATCTCCATAAACGGCCGCCGAGATTTTGATTTCGGGGCGAATTTTTTTCGCCTCGTCGTGGACGGCCGCCACGAGCGCGGTGATCTGCTTGCAGCGCCAATCGTTGTATTCTTCTTTTCGCGCCGGAATGGCAGTCTTGCGGCCAATGCTCCACTTTCTTGCCCGACTCCTTCTCGAACCGCTCGCGGCAGCCGGCGCAATAGCAGGATGCGGTGCCGGGATAGCGGATGTAATCGAGGTGCAAGCCGGCCACGGGATACTTGCGGGCGACCTCCAACATGCTGTCGAGTTCGAGCTTGCGGTTTTCCGGATGCGAAGGGCAGAGCCAATCGACCGGCTCGCCTTTGAAGTTCACCTGCGTGCGGCCGTCGCGGCGGAGTTTTTCGACGAAATCCTTGGGGGCGTTCGACAGGTTGAAGCAGACTTTCCAGACATGGACTTCCAGTCCGTGCTTTTCGCGGCCGCGCAGCATTGCTCGATCTGATCGCCGTATTTTTTGAACGTTTCGCTGCGCGGCAGAATATCGGAAGCATAGTGCGCCGATCCGCCCCAAAGCATGTTCGGCAGCACCGCGTTGAAGCCGTTTTCTTCCAGCAATTTCGCCGACCGTTCCCAATCGCCCGGAAAGGCCCCGGTGCCGGAATGGTTCCAGACGGCGCGGAATTCGGGGATTGAATTATTTTCCGTAGTTGGAGCCTCGCCTATCATGCACAATATCATCAAAAGTAGAAAGTGCATGGCCATGCTCCTAGTGAATGTTAGAGAAAACGCAGAATCACCAATCAAATCAAATTCATTCTCAATCGAATTTCAACATGAGGTACTTTTGCCCATCGTCTGGATTTCCTTGAAATCCATGTTCCGAGACGAGATGATGCGAGTATTTTAATACGGATTTTCTTAGATCGTTGTCGGAAGGTATTTCGGCCACCAATACGCCTGTATTCATACTACCGTCTGAATCGCTTTCGACATCACAGGCAATCAAATTGCGGCAACCCAAATCGATGAGCTTTTTGAGAATGGCCTTTGATTTTCTACGAGAATACTCGCCCAATGTGCATTTTGGATTGTCCAACCAGCTTTCTGCTTGGCAAGTTGTCGAATTTTTCATTAGCTCAAGACAAAAATCATCAATAGATTTTCCCGTCTCGGCATCAGGGGTATGTTTTTCGATTTCTTTTTTCGCTTGTAGTTTTTCCTTGTTCGCTGCTCGAATCACTTGAGCGCACCAATCTTCCCGACTCGTATCCGCTGCAGGCATGTCGGGATAATTGACTCGCTCCTTTTCGTATTTCTTCCGAGAAACCATACGTTTTTTAAAAAAATAGGTTTCGGAAATTTTATTGCCTTTATCGAAATCCATTGAGATTCCAAATTCCAGCATTCCATACATGTGCGACTCTTTGGTCACGTTGCCAAAATCATCGCGCGAAATAAATACTTTTTTGCTTGAAGACGAAGACTCGCTTGACGATTTCATGTTCATTGCCTCAAGTATGTATATGTGGAATTTTCCACCGGCACTCGACATAAAATGTTTTGTTTATAAAACAACGCTGATAACTGTATGAATCAGGCGTTCTTTTCCTCCGCTTTCCTTTGCCACGGCGGAAGGAGTTTCGGGGGTTCGAGGAGGAAGTCGAGGCCGCCGCGGAGTTTTCCTTCGCGGGTGAAGAAGGGATGGAAGCCTTCGCGGTCGAGGCCGTTGTAGTCGTAGCGGTCGCGGCGGGTGGAGACGGCTTTTCCTTCGTGGAGTGCCCAACCCATCCAGCCGAAGCCCGCCTCGCTGAGCATCTGCGAGTAGAATTTCACGAGCTCCGCGCGGCGGTTGTCGTCGAGGCAGCCGGGCATGCACTCGTTCGCCAGCACCGCCTTCCCGTGATTGCGCTCGATGACTTTAATGCTCTCGATCTGTGTCTTGAGTTCCGCGGGCGTGTGCATGTAGGCGTGGTAGCAGAGGACGTCGCAGAACGGGGCGTAAAGATCGATATTCGTGCCGTACATGGTGCCGATGCTGACCGGCTGCCGCGGCTGGCACTGGCGCACCGCGGCGGCGACTTGTTTGAGAAACTCGAATTCGTATTGCTGCCATTTTTCGTCGAGCGTGAACGCGTTGGGCTCGTTGCAGAGGTCCCAGACGAGAATCCGCGGATCTTCGGCCAGCGGTTTCATCAACGCCCGGACGTAATCGAGTTTGGGCGGATAGTCGCGGTAGAGGTCGTCGATGTACTGCCCACCGTAGTCCCATTTCTCGTCGTGCCAGCGATTGAAGAGGCAAGGCATGGTTTTCATGCCGAGTTCGTCGATGGCTTTAATCGCGTCGTGAAAACGGTCGGTCACTTTGTCGGGGTCGGCCATCCAGGCCGTAAATTCGATCCACAGGCGGATGCAATTGGCATGGACCGACTTCACCAGCGCCGCTTCCTCGCGGAAGCGCGCACCGTCGTAGTTCCACCAAGCTTCTTCAATCCTGCGCGCCCCAGGAGGGGACCACGGAAAAGCCCCGCAACCAGTCATAGTCGGGATAAACGTTGATCGAGGGCTTCTTCGCTTCCTCGGCCGCTGCCCAAGCGGTGGAACTCATCAGCCCGCCGATTGCCGCCGCGGCGCCAAGTTTGAGGGTTTCTCGACGGGTAAGACGGGAAGGATCGGAAGTGCCCATGAAAAATCTCCATGAAGATAGATGTTGCTTCCTATCAAACGAATTAGGGAGGGCCGATTTCTATTCAGTGGGAATTTCTTTCGCAATCTCATCCCAATTGGAGAGCCGAGGATCGCGCGTTCCGTACATCGCAGCAAGTTGATTCCGCACCCAGAAACGGTCAAATTTCGAGCTCTGCGCTCGCAAAATTTGCTCAACATCGGCTAAATCTTTGCGGCGGAAGAACATCATCTTGAATACGGCCAAGGATTCCGCATCCCAAACCATGATCGGCTGGCCATCGAGATCGACTTTTTGCGCTGCGCAAGCGGCTTCGTAAAACGGTATCGTTGGCAAAAAAACATCCACGTCCCTTCCCGAGAAAGTTACGCGGCAGAAACCGTGTTCGCACAGCGACTGGGAAGCATTCGTCGACGAAAATTCACAGCCGACGTCTTGAAGCAACCACATGCAATCGGAGAGCTTTTCGGGCGACAAAAAGAGTGTTAGATCAACATCGACCGTGCCACGAGGCGAACCCCAATATCCCAAGGCGATCGCGCCCCCTAATGCGTACTCTTGACCCCGCGACTGGAGTTTCTCTGCCAACTGCTTGGCGACTTCAATAGTGTTAAGCGGTAATTTATCGTTGGGCATGAGTGGCATGCTTTCTCAAAAATTCCCAAGTGGATTCCGGCCAAGGATCGGGCTTGATCGGCGGAAAGCCCGCGGCACGGCGGCTGCGCTCGATTTCGGCCGACGCTTCGCATGCCGCTTTGATGAGTTGTCCTCGTTCTTCCATGCTGAGCGACCTCAATCGGGCAAGATCCTCTTCTTCCGTCGCTTGGTGGCCGGCGACTTGCATCTCGATTTTATTCTTTGCATCGAAATCCATAATGTTCTCCCATCTATTCTACTGGACCGACAATTCTTTCGTGATCAGTTCCCAAAGCTCCTCGAGCGATTGGGGAATGACGCGGATGCCGGCGAGGATGGGCATGAAGTGGGTGTCGCCGTTCCAGCGGGGGACGATGTGCCAATGCATGTGGCCCGGCACGCCGGCGCCCGCGACTTTGCCGAGATTCAAGCCCACGTTGAATCCTTCGGGCTGGATGATTTTTTTCAGCGTCACGATCATCCGGCGGAGCGTTTGCATCAGTTCCAGGTGGGTGGCGTCGTCGATTTCCTCGAGACAGGCTAGGTGCCGCTGCGGCGCGATCAGCAGATGGCCGTTATTGTAAGGATAACGGTTCAGAATCGAGACCGTGAGTTTCCCGCGATGCACGACCAGGCGTTTGTCGTCTTCCCACTCGGGCACGGCCTGGCAGAGAAAACACTGGGGATCGGCGTTGGGCAAAAATTTCTCGGCGGGAATCGGTTTCTGCAAGGGCTTTTCTCCCTTGATGTAGCCCAGGCGCCAAGGCGCCCAGAGTTGTTCGTAATTCACCGGCTCGATCTCCTCGCGGGTTATTCGTTTTCCGATTGTTCCACCAAGGCGATTTCCTCCGCGGTCAGGCCGTAAAGTTCATAGACCAATTGGTCGATCTGCCCATCGGTGGCGTCGATCTGGCGTTTGAGGACGGTCTTTTCGTGGGGTGTATTGACGCTTTCCAACTTCTGGTGCAAGGTCAGCATCGCTTCCACTAAATGCACCATTCGGTCATGCCGGGCCTTGTCTTTGCGGTTGGAAAAGTCTATTTTCCGAAAAGGAAGTTCGCGGGTCTGTTTAAGGACGATTTTCGGGAAATCGTCCCTACGCCCCACGCTGTGAACAGCGAGAAAATACCAAGATAGCAACTGCGAATTCAGTAAGCCAAGGATGTAAAATGCGTGGTAATGGGGATCGGCTACCAAAAGGCTTTGCATTGACTTATTGGTAATGAAGTTTTTGGAAACAAAGACTGCTTGTAAACGAAATTGGCGGCTGATCAACTCTCGGAGCAATAAGCGAGGCCCTTGGAAATAACGCGGTGGTTTGTACTCGGCGAGCGATTCATCATATTGGATATAGTTCAACACCCCCTCGTGGCATTTATAACGCCGAATGATTCCTTTGAAGGCCCTCTGATCCATTGCCATGCTCATTCTCGGAGATGTATGGAATGGAGTGACGCCTCGCTGGATATCGGCGACATCCGAAAACCTCGCTCCGATGCGGTGCAATTTATCTATTATCGAATACTCGGCATCCGAAAGAATCACCAAAAATTCATTATGTCCGCTTCGGATCCATCGGGATGCATCCGCGGTTTTAGCAAACTTCTCGAAATCCTTGATTGATTCTATCTTATACCGTGTCGGAAAAGAGGTAAGTTGGACGGGAGCTTGCTTGAGATCGCGCAATGTTCTCTCTTTGCCTAGCCGTTGCGCTGCAAAGATTATCGTGTCCACGTATGCCGCAAAAACGTCATAAGGCATGGATGCAAAAGCAATGGGACGAAACTTGGCGATGATCAGATCGCGCAGTTTGCTCATCGACGGCGAGGAGACGAATGCCGACTGAACGATCATCCCGAACATTCCGTCGGTTTGGAGAATATTCGATGCTTTTTCGATGAAGAGCGCAAAACTATCCATCGTTCCCGAAGCAATTTCATAGTTTTTCCGATAATAGGCGATTTGATGTTCATCGGCGGATGCCCCATACGGCGGATTTCCGATCACGGCATCTACGCCGCCATGCTTGAAAAATTCCGGGAATTTTTTTTCCCAGTCGAAAGCGTTGATGCGGTATTGTTCTTCCTCGTCGAAGAGACTGAGTTGATGGCCGTTGTAAAAGTCGGGGCCGATGAGCGAGTTGCCGCATTTGATGTTGGCGCCCAGGTCGGGCAGCGCACGCTCGTGAAATATCCGCAACTGGTTCGCCAGCGTTTCGCCGGACTCGCCTTCGAGAACTTTCAGCAGTAAAGAGAGCTTGGTAACTTCCACGGCCTGTTGATCGATATCGACGCCGTAAATGTTATTCAACAAAATGCGTTTCTTTTCCGCGGTAGTCAACCGCCAATCATCCGCAACGCCGCGATAGAGTTTGGGGATTTTGGCGCGGGCGTGTTTTTCGGGATCGTTGTTGACATACCATTCCCGGTGCCAATCGAGCAAGAATGCGTAGGCTCCGATCAAGAATGAACCGGAACCGCAAGCGGGATCGAGAATTTTCAATTTTTCGGCCTGTTTGGGCGTTATGCCGCCCGCCGTCCCATTCTTCTTATTTCCTGCTAAAAGTTTTCCCGCGGTCTGCCGAACGATATAATCGACGATATACGAAGGCGTATAGTAAACGCCGCCCGCCTTGCGCACTTCGGGTTTTTCCTCGACTTTCGCCCGATGCCCCTTGGTGAGCCGGATCACCTTGCCGAGGAATTGCTCATAGACTTGGCCGAGGATCTCGATGGGAAAGACGGAAAACTCGTAGGGACTTGCGGGGAAATAAAGGCTGCCGAGGATATTTTTCAGCGGTTTATCGTCGATCGCCAGGCCAAGCGTCATTTCATCAGGCGGTTCGGGCCGATCCTTCTCGGGCGAAAAATGAAAGATGCCCGAGTTGTAGCGGTCGTCGGCCCGTTGAAACAGTTTGCCTAAACGCCGATAAATGTTGGGGCCGTTTTGCAGCGATTCCAAAGCGCCGTAAGGTTCGATGCCGCGGTCTTCGCAGATCCGCAGAAAAACAATCCTATCGATCGTCCGCTGCACGGCGAAATTCAGATCGCGTTGTGATATGCCCGGATTTCGAGCCGCCACGTTATGCGCGAGGTCGAGCCGCCACGTTTCGATTTCCTCCAAGAACGAGATATCGACCTCGGCCGTCCCCTTTTTAATCTTCTTATTGGCGATGAACCGCTCTAAAGAACCGCGGCGGATGGCCTCGGGCGAAAAGAGATCGACAAGATGATCCCACTCGGCGATATAATCGGTGTAGTTGAGGAAGATCACCCGGGCCACGGATGCCTTATCGTTCCTATCGGGCCGGATGCGGCAATCATAGACCGCGAACTCCTCGAAATCGGTCAGGATGCTCACCGGCAGCTTGGCCGACCACGCATAACGCCGAAGTTGGAACGCAGGCGCGGCAGCCTCGGTGATATCGACCGAAGGCTTTTTGGCTTCGACGAAGAAACTCCGTTGCCCGCCGCCGGCCCGAAAGCAGTAATCCGGGGCTTTCGTGCACCGCCGATCTTGATGGCGTCTTCGTGTATTACTTCCTTGTACGAACCGGAGTAGCCCTTGCGATTGGAAACATCCCAGCCCAGAGCCTCGAAGAACGGATTCAGGAATTCCTCGCGGAGTTGAGCTTCATTATAATGCCTCCACTGTCCACCTTCCTTGTGGGCGACTAATCGCTCGATCAACTCGATAATGACCGGCGGCGCAGGCATTCCATTCACTCCTTGATCCGATGAGATAGCCATCCCATGCAATGAAACAGCATTGTAATGCCAAAATCCCGAATGAGAAAGCGGGGGGGCCTGCTTTGAAGATTTTTCGGGGGGGGGATTTTAAGATGATGAATCGGCCGCCCTGTACATATTCTGGATGTGCGAGGCGGCCGGATAATGACGATCAGCGGATTCAATCTGTCGGAGATGGTTATTTCGAGTATCCCGAGCTATGCACCGCATCGCCGAAACCGCCCATGCCGCCCATCGCCGGGCTGGCTTTCTCGTCGGCGGCGGAGAACGAAACGACGTTTTTCGAGTCGCGCTTGGTCACCACGAGGCCGCCTTCGGCGGCGCTGCGATTTTCTTTGCCGGCCTTCATGGCGGCCAGCATGAACTCTCGGGCGTCCTTGACCGTGCAGGTTTTCTTGGCGTTCTTTTTCGCAGCGGCGTTCGCGGCGTCGAGCCGCATGGCTGCGAAGGATCTTGGGCCACAACTTTTGAAAAAGTGGCGTCGATTGGAAGACATCGACCGCTTCCACTTTCCCGTTGATCGCCACGATCGCGCCCACCACTTGTTTGCTATCGGCGACGGGCCGGTCCAGGTCTTTGACGTAATCCTCGAGCTTTTTCAGGACTTTGGACGAGGTGTAGTTCGCCGTGAAGGCGCCGCTTTGCGGGGCGACGCCGGAAGCGGCGTTGGTCTTGCCGACTTTGTCCCAAACTTCGCCCTGGTTGTTCGATTCCTGGACGGCCACTCGGCCCGCCTTGCTCAAACTGCCCGCATGGGCGACGAACTTTCCTTTTTTCGCCTCGTTGGAAAGCTCCTTGAGGGTTTGGGCATCGGGTTTTTCGCCGCTCGCGCCGGCCAGCATGGAGAGCGCGGCCGCGGTTTCTCCTTCGCCGCGCATCGCCCAACGCCCGTGCTCCACGCAAAAAACTTTTATCGGCGTGGGCCGGCTGTTGGCAGCGATGATCGTCTCCTCGGCGATGCAGCGATCCTGCCGGCCGCCGTAGATCAACTCGCCGGGCATGAGGTAGAGCGGTTTATTGGAGCGATTGACGACCATCAGGCGATTGACATCGCCGACCGGACCGTAGCCGCCGCCGAAGGGATCGGCCGACTGCACGGCATTGCGCGAACGATTGGTTTGACTCTGCGAGCGGTTGGCCGTTCCCGATTGCCTGCCTTGCCGCTCCCGTCGCGCGGCAGGGGGAGCGGTTTGAGCCGGCAACGGATTGGCCGCCTGGCTTGGCGGCTGTTGGACTGCCGCATTCGGCGCGGTCGCTTGTTGAGCGACGGCGGGATTGGGAGTGTTGTCCGGCTCCGCGCCGACTTCATAAACTTCCACGGTTTTGGCTTTCAAGCCTTCTTCGAGCGAGAGATACCGATCCTCGGTCTTGGGGACTTTCGACATCACGGGAAAGACCGTCAGGTTGTCGTGGCGGAGCGGATCGCCGATCACGAAATCTTCGAGCGGAGACGTTTGCGCCGCCGGAGTTTTCGCCGCCGGCTGTTTGGCGTTTGGTCCCTCTTTTTCCATTGCGTCGGCAAGGCACATTCCGGCCAACAAGCAGAGCACCCCAGGCATCGCCATGAAACGCGACATAAGACACCTCCTCTTCCGATGGTTTTCTCAAAAGGAAGCGAAGCTTTTTGCGCGAAGCAGATACGAATCTTTCGGCAAACGCTTTCGTCCCCTTTTGATGATGAGCCTACACTCGGCCGAAAGCAAAGAATCGCCCCCGAGCAGTGAGTTTTCGATCACCTGGAATCGGCATCCCCGACGTCGGCAAGAACAGAGCGTTCCGCCCGGAGCCGATCCTGCTCGCGTGGCCGATCTCCTCCCTCGTCAGGTGTAAAGCTGCCCTTTCAGTATTCGTACATCATATCATGCGCCGCGCATAAGGCAAGCGGTTTGGGGGTCTGTGGAGGACAAAAAGGGACTAGGGCAGGAAAAATCCGTTTCTCCTTCCGGAATAAGGGGTTGCGAAAAAAAATGATCACCCGCGAATGGCCGCCCCGCAAGATGGACGGACCGATGGCAACAACAATTATGAAGCAATTAAATTATGAAGCAATTACTTCGGCCGTGCTTCCCTGCGTAAAATTCATTGTTGAAGAACCCCTATTGGCAAGTTTTTTTAAGGAGAATCGTTATGAGTTCGAGTTCGTGCAATTGCAAAGGCCGATCGAGAGTTTTCTTGATCAGTGTGCTAACGTCGGTGGGCGTGCTGGCGCTTTTGACCTTCGCCCTATCGAAAGATTTCACCAGTAACGCCGCGGAGACGGCGTGGTATGCGGACAATAATCCGACGGCGAGTGAACCTGCCGCCAATTCAACGACGCTTCCGGTCAGCACGACGGCGGCCGCGGAAAAGGCGAAAGACGCCGAGGCGTTGCAGTACGGAAAGATGCTTTCGCTGGCGTTCCACGACGCAGCCATGAAAGTGGAACCGGCGGTGGTGATGATCACCAACCGGCCGGCGGTAGTGAAGGAATCGTCGCGGAGCAAAGCACAGTCCGAGGAAAATTCCGAGGAAACGCCTTTCGGCCTGCGCGGCATGCCTTTCGGCGATATGTTCAAGAACAATCCCGATTTGCGGCGGTTCTTCAAGGAACTGCCATCCGAGCCGGGCTTCGGAGTGCCGCACGGCATCGTGGGCGCGGGTTCGGGAGTGATCGTCGATCCGTCGGGCGTCGTGCTGACGAATAACCACGTGGTTGCCGGCGACGGCACGGTCACCGTCCGCTTGCAGGACGGCCGCGAGTTCAAGGCGACGAACATCAAGACCGACCCGAAATCGGATATCGCCATTTTGCGGATCGAAGGGGCGGGCAAGCTGCCGTACGCCAAACTCGGCAACAGCGATAAAGTGGACATCGGCGACTGGGTGCTCGCGCTGGGCGAGCCTTTCGGCCTGGAAGGCACCGTGACGGCGGGCATCGTGAGCGCGAAGGGGCGCGGATTGGGCATCGCCGGCCGCGAGGATTTCATCCAAACCGACGCGGCCATCAATCCCGGCAATAGCGGCGGACCGCTGGTCGATCTGGACGGCAGGGTGATCGGCATCAACACTGCCATCTCCACCAGCAGCGGCGGCAATCAAGGCGTGGGATTCGCCGTTCCCATCAATTTAGCCAAGTGGATCGGCGGAGAATTGGAAAAATACGGCAAGGTGAATCGCGCCTACCTGGGCGTGATCATCCAACCGGTAACGCAGTCGCTCGCCGAGCAGTTCAACGTGAAAGTCCATGAAGGGGTGCTCGTGACCGACGTGCAGCCCGGCTCGCCCGCCGACAAGGCCGGTCTCAAGACGGGCGACATCATTCTGAAATTGGGCGATAAGCCGGTGTCCAGTCCGCGGCAATTGCAGGGACTGGTCGAACGGACTGCGATCGGCAGCAAGCAAGCCTTCGACATCCTCCGCGACGGAAAACAGATGTCGCTCGACGTGACCGTGAAGGCGATGCCGGAGAATATCGAATGGGCCGGAGAGGGCGCGAAGCCTTCCGCCAAGGAAGAAACCTCGAGCTTCGAAAAATTGGGCTTGAGCGTGGAAAATCTCTCGCCGAAAGTGGCCGAGCAGTTGGGCATCAAGGCGGACAAAGGCGTGGTGATTACCGAGGTCCAGCCGGGAAGCCCCGCCGATTTGGCTGGACTCGGCACGGGCATGGTCATTACCCAAGCCAACCGCCAGGCGGTCAATTCGGTGGAAGATCTCCACAAGGCATTGAAGGCCAAGCCCCTTGACAAAGGCGAGCTGCTGCTTTTGCGCACGCCCGAAGGAAGCCGCTTCGTGGTGATCCAGGTGGAAAAATGATGAAACCAAATTTCGGATTCGGGTCGATTCCGTTTCCGAAGTTAGATCAGCCCCCCAGGTTCGATCGGGGGGCTTTTTAATTTCTTGATGTGCATTTTCTGCGCAAGCGATGGGAGCCGGAAAAATGACATGCCCATTTCGGGGCATCGCATTTTCATCGGCAATTCAAGGAAAAAATTCTTTTTCTTCAGGCGTTTCACTTGCGTATAATTTTAGTAAAAGGAACGTAAACGGCCGATTACGGCGTGGTTGGGGCGAGTCCACCGTTGGTAAAACTCGCCGACATGCGCGTAGAGAGGAGGGCCATGAATATGGCTGTCAACACTGAAGGGAACAATCCCTACACCCAGGTAGGCGACGGGGGGCTGGAGAAGGAGACGAAAGTCGAACGGGACAGATGGGCATTCACTCGCGAACCGTGGTCGCCGGAACACGAGCGGATGGTTTCGATGGAAGTCGTGTCGAGCGGCTCGATGATCGAAGCGACCGGCGGATTTGCCGCGATTATTCTCAGCATTCTCAGCATGGCGAACGTCGTGCCGCTGTACCTGATGCCGGTAACCATCCTGGTCATCGGGGCGGCGCTGCTGTTCGAAGGCGGGGCCGTGGCCTCGCGCTATTGGAGACTGCCCGATGAAATCTCGACCGGACGCTGGGCGTCGATGGAACTTGCCGGCGGCATGATTGCCGAATTCATCGCCGGATTGACCGGCGTGATACTCGGGATCGTGGCGCTCACCGGCACGTATCCCCTCGTTTTGTCCTCCGTGGCGGTGCTGGTTTTCGGCGTCGCGTTATTGTTCGGCAGCGGATTGACTTACCGGCTGAACCACCTCGAATTGAAAGTCGAGAGCGAGGAAACGAAGAAGGAATCGTTTGTTCGCTACCAGTTCCTGAACTTGATTACCGTGGCCGTGCAAATCATTTTCGGATGCACGGCCGCCGTATTGGGGATCATCGCCTTGTTCAACATTGGTGCAATGACCCTCACGATGATCTCACTCTTGATCCTCGGTTTCTCGGTGCTGCTAAGCGGCAGCGCCGTAAGCAACCGGATCATGCATTTGCTGAAACGCTGCTAAGCGGAAAAAATGTCCGCTAGCTTGCAGGGGTCGCGCGCCGACGGGCTCTGGACCTTCGGCGCGCGAGATGCGGGCAGCGCGACGGCATCGAGCCATAAGATGTCATTGCCTTGAAGGCATCGCATTTCGCACGATCAAGCTCGCAATAAGCTGCCGTGATTTTCTCCCCCAAAATTAATTTTGCAACCGTTCACAACCCGCAATGCAGCAGGCACGCTCCGTGTGCCGTTCTTGTTGTTTTTCGCACGCGCCTTCCGATCCGACTGACGGCATACGGAGTATGCCTGCAACAATATCGCATTGCCCTGTGAACGGTACCAACATTTACACTTTTCGAACCAGGCCCACGACCACTCCCAACACCTTCGCATTCTTCACATAGATCGGCTTCATTTTGGAATTGGCGGGCTCCAGGCGGATGCGGTTTTTTTCGGGGAACCAGCGTTTGAGCGTCGCTTCGCCTTCGTCGGTGAGGGCGGCCACGATTTGTCCCTTCCGGGCGGTGCGCTGCTTTTGGATGACGACATAATCGCCGTCGGAGATATGGTCATCGATCATGGACTCGCCCCGGACTTGCAGCACGAAGAGGTTCTTTTTGCGGGGATCGAACATCTCTTCGAAATCGACCCGCTCATCTTGCTCGATGGCTTCGTGCAGCACGCCGGCGGCAATCTGGCCGACCAAAGGCAAGCCACGAAGCTCGACCGGCTCGGCAATCAATTGAATCGCCCGGGAAAGATTGGACTCGCGGGAAATAATGCCCTTCTTTTCGAGGGCTTTCAGATGGCATACCACTCCGTTTGGGGATGCAATATCGAACTCCTTGCCAATTTCCCGAACGGTAGGCCCATACCCCCGGCTGCGAATTTTGTCCCGAATGAACTCGTAAACTTCCATTTGGCGTTCGGTCAGTTGTTCGAACATACTCACTCACTCCCCAAAATAGTGGAATTTCTATTGAAACAAACGTTCTCTGGACAATAGTACAATATACGGGCGTACATAGTCAAGAGGACAAGGAAAAAATTTCCCGATTATTTCGAGAAGGTCGGAAAAGTTCGTGAGTCGCAACTGCAACCGGGAATGACTTCGCGGCATTTTTGTCACGAGAAATACTGGGCTAGGTGAACGGCTGGCCCTTCGGGCCGATTGCGACCGTATTCGAAATTGGACCGTAAGTGCATTCTAATCCGCTGAACCATATATTCATTTACAATTTCAGCGGATAATTCCCCAGTTCCCTGAGCGTTTTGATCGCCAGTTCATAGCTTTCGGGGGCGACGCCGCTGGAGACGGAATGGTCGCTTTGGAAGATCCAGCCGCCGCCCTTGGCGGCCTGGAGTTTGTAGCGGACTTCGCGTTCGATGCGGGCGGGGTCGCCGCTTTCCAAAATGCGGACGTCGATGTTGCCCACGAACGCCAGTTTGCCGGCGTATTCTTTCTTCAGCTCGACGACATCGAGGCCGGCCTTGGCTTCCAAGGGATTATAGCCGTCAAGGCCGATTTCGGCATAGTCGCGATAGATCGCTCGGGCGTCACCGCAGCCGTGGTAAATGGTCATCAGATTGTGCTGGTGGCAGAGGTCGATGAGTTTTTTGACGTGCGGTTTGAGCAGTTCCCGCCACCGCGGGGCGCCGAAGAGCATACCCTTCACATAGGCCACGTCGCCCCAGATATACATGCCTGCCAGTCGTCCTTTGGCGGCGGCGATTTGAGCGGCGGCGAAATCCACCAGGAATTTCCCGCAACGATCGACGAAGGCATGGAAGAGATCGGGATCGGTGGCCATCCAATACAAGGCGTTTTCCGAGCCGATGATCCGCCAGAGGAATTCATAAACCTCGCAGACCGAACCGAAAACGGCGAAATCTTTCACATAGTCGTTGAGCCGCTCATCCCAGGGCGGCAAGTTGCGGAGCAGGTCGTCGCCTACGCAATTGATCTGGTCGTCGCCGCCCGTCAGAAATCGCCGCGGATCGGCCGGATCGTCGAACTCGAAGGCGGCCATGTCTTCCGGCTTCTTGACGGAGAAGGCCTCGTAGTGCGGCATGGGCAAGTCGCTGCGGCGGCGAATCGTCGCGCCGAAGCCGGTCTTCACCACGATGTCCTCCCCCGTTTGCTCGATCACCTCGAAGGGCTGGATTTTCGGGTCCATGTTCGGCCCGACGACGATATAATCCAGATCGAAATGCCGGTAAGGATCGAAGTTCTTGCCGTATTTCGCCTTGCAGCGTTTGACGAAGCCGGTCCAAAAGAACTCGCCCACGGGCACGCGGTCCGATTCCCGGTGCGATAAGGCGGCTCGCAATCGGGCGATTTTCTGCTGGGCAATCGACATGGGGGCTTCTCCAGAAGTATGGGGGATCGGTCGAGACGGTCCCTGGATTATCATAATCTATCAGGAATTTGTCCAGCCGGAGGGCTTGCGTGTTTTATGCGAAATGAACCAAAATAATTTTGGCCGGATTTATTGGGCTGATCATCCTCCGACAACCACCGGCAGGATGGATTTTCAAGTCGAAGTCGATGGATAATTTTTTATGGTCTGAAGGGTCGTGATGCGACTGGTTCGCAAAAAAATCCAACGCTAAAAACAAATCATGAAAATCTATACGAAAACCGGCGATTCGGGCGAAACGGGCTTGGTCGGCGGTCAGAGGGTCGGGAAGAATTCGCCCCGGCTTGAAGTTTGCGGGACTTATGACGAGTTGAACGCCCTCCTGGGACTGGTGCGCAGCGAGCAGACCTTGCCGCGAGAGGTGGACGAATTGCTCGATCAATTTCAAAATGACCTTTTCAACGCCGGATCGGAAATGGCAACGCCGCCGCCGGCCATTCCGAAATGTCCCGTGTTGGGCCAAGATCATATTCGCCGGATCGAGGCGGCAATCGATCATTTCGAGGCCGGTTTGCCGGCGTTATCCGGTTTCATACTTCCCGGCGGGTGTCGCATGGCCGCTTTGTTGCATGTCGCCCGGACAATATGCCGTCGTGCGGAACGAAAAGTGGTGGCCTTGCAGCAACTTGAACCGGGCGCGATCAACTCTGCCCAATTAGTCTATCTAAATCGATTGGGAGACCTGCTTTTCGTATTCGCTCGTGCGCTGAATCAGCGGGCTGCCATCAAGGATGTCCCCTGGCGAAAAGTTTAACGCCTGATAAGTGAACATAATCTGCCCATAATCTAGGCAGCACATCCGGCATTCTCGCCACAGGATGAAAATTATCATGCCCTCTCTTCCTATTGGCACGAAGATTGCTTCTGAAATCGCGTTTAATTCAGTGAAAAAATGGCTAAATATTACCAATTACATAAACTATATTCCGGGATTGATCAAGCTCCCGTCAAAGTCTCCATATCCAACCCCTAAAAAGCTCGGGAGAAAAAAATGAACGTCGGCCGAAAACTCGCACGAGGATTGATCATATCGATTTTCGCGGGCATGTTCTTTTCAAGTGAACCAACTCTTTGCTTCGCAGCCGATGAACCCTCCCTTTCCGCCATCTCCTCTACAACTGCCGCCACTCCCAAGGAAGCGGAAATCAACTCGGGCGACAACGCCTGGATGCTCGCCAGTGCGGCCTTGGTGCTGATGATGACCGGTCCCGGGCTGGCCCTTTTTTACGGCGGCTTGGTGCGCAAGAAAAACGTGCTCGGCGTGATGATGCAATGCATCTTCCTGATGTGTTTGATGACCGTCCTCTGGACGATCTACGGCTATACGCTAGGCTTCGGCGGCGATGCGCTGAAGGAACCGCCGAAGTGGATCGGCAACTTCGATTACCTTTGCATGAAAGGCGTGCAAGCCGAGTGGACCGATGCGGGTTCCCACACACCGATGATGCCTGCCCCGCTGGCCATCCCGCGGCTGACGCACATGCTTTTTCAAGGCATGTTTTTCATCATCACGCCGGCCTTGATTTGCGGGGCCTTCGCCGAGCGGATGAAATTCAGCGCGATGGTGCTTTTTAGCATTCTTTGGGGAACCATCGTCTATTGCCCGCTTTGTCATTGGGTTTGGGGAGGCGGCATTTTGATGTACGGCAGTCCGAATGCCGAAATATGCCACGGCGGCGCACTGGATTTTGCCGGCGGCACGGTGGTGCATATCAGTTCCGGCGTCTCGGCCTTGGTGTGCGCCTTGCTTTTGGGCAAACGGTTGGGCTACGGCAGCGAGCCGATGCCGCCGCATAATTTGACCTACACGGCCATCGGCGCCGCCATGCTTTGGGTCGGCTGGTTCGGCTTCAACGCCGGCAGCGCCTTGTCGGCCGGTCAACTGGCGTCGAGCGCCTTTGCCGCCACGCATTTTGCCGCCGCGTCGGCGGGCATCACCTGGGCCGCGCTGGAATGGATTATCCGCGGTAAGCCGACCGTGCTGGGCGCATGCTCGGGCGTGGTGGCGGGGTTGGTGTGCATCACGCCCGCCGCCGGTTACGTTACGCCCATGCCGGCGCTGCTGATGGGAGTGTTGGTCGGCATCGTTTGCTACCTGGCTTGCACCGCACTGAAATCGCGGTTCAAATACGACGATTCGCTCGACGCGTTCGGCATCCACGGCGTGGGCGGCACGCTGGGCGCGATCCTCACCGGCGTTTTCGCCACCCGGGCGACCGGGGCCATCATCGACAACCGCCTCCCCCTCGGGCTTTTGGAAGGCGGCAAAGTGCTTTCGGCCCAAATTATCGCGGTGCTGATCACCTGGGGATTGGCGATCGTCGCCACGTTCGTGATTCTCAAAGTACTGGACGCCACGATCGGCCTCCGCGTCTCGCGTCAAGCCGAAATCGAAGGCCTCGACTTCAGCCAACATGGCGAAGAAGGATATATATTTATTTAACACATTACTCGTTCCCACGCCGGAGCGTGGGAACGAGGATTTACAGGTCGCAAGCGGCTGAAAAGGGGAACGCTGGACATGGAATTCAGTAATCCCTATACTGACAGAGTCCAACTGTAGCAAAATCATCATCATTTCCGCCGGGGGGAAATCGCGGCGGCTTTCGAGGAGTCGAGTCTCATGAAAAAAGTGGAAGCGATCATCCGGCATTTCAAACTGGAAGACGTGAAAAGTGCGCTGACCGAGCATGGCATCGCAGGCATGACGATCACCGAAGTCCGCGGGTTCGGCCGCCAAAAGGGACACACCGAAATGTACCGCGGCACGGAATACCAGGTCGATTTCGTCCCCAAGATCAAGATCGAAGTCGTCGTGCCCGACGCCAAACTGCAAACCGTCCTCGACACCATCATGCGCACCGCCCAGACCGGCCAGGTGGGCGACGGCAAGATGTTCGTCACCGACTTGGCCGAAGCGGTCCGCATCCGCACCGGCGAATCGGGGGAAAACGCGATTTAGAGTGAAAAATGAAAAGGGGACAGGAGCATATATTGGGCAAGACAGGCGATTTATGCGGGAATTCCGTTCACGCTCTCCAGCATGGTAAAGAACAGAAGAAATGAACCTATGCGGAGATATGAATTTCTTCCTCTGTCTTTGTGGTGGACTATCATCTTTCTCGTTGCCTTTGTTATCATTCCTTTGTTGATATACTTACGACGATAAGTATGTGCCGAGTTAGAAACCGGATTAACACTGGCGGAAATACTCTTTTTTGCAGACCTCCTGATGACCACTCTGCGCGATCACGTTCTTGCCGCGAAACAAAAGTTGGCGGCGGGGTATGAAGAGCGTAAAGGTCTGCATCAAGCGGGAATGTCGGGCGTCGAACTTTGCGGTAAGATCACCGATCTTCGCGATGCCGTGCTGGACGACCTCGTGAATGCGGAGTTGGACGATCTCTCGCAGGCCGGTCCGAACGGTCTGCTTTCGCAAATCACGCTGGTTGCTCATGCCGGCTACGGACGCCGCGACGTGGCGCCGTTTAGCGACGTGGATTTGATGATTCTCCATCCCTTCGGCCTTGGCGAACGCGTGGCCCCGTTTGCCGAACGGTTGCTGCGGGGCGTGTTCGACGTCGGCTTGATCCTCGGCCATAGCGTCCGCACGCCGGAACATGCGTGCCGGATGGCCGCGGGCGATCCGCAAATCTGCTCGTCGCTGGTCGAATCGCGATATTTGATGGGAAATGCGGATTTGTTCGCTCGTTTCCAGCGGCAATTCCGCCGGAGTGTCGGACGCCGCCGCCGATTTCTCACGGGCGAGATCGACCGCTCCCGCACCGAGGAACGCGTGAAATACGGCGAAACCGTATTCCTCCTGGAACCGAACGTCAAGCGTTCCGGCGGCGCGCTCCGCGATTTGCAGTTGATCCGCTGGATCGGATTCGTCCGCTACGGCACGGCCGATTTCGACCAACTTGCCGCGCAAGGCGCGCTCAGCGCGGAAGATCTCGAAGCGCTTCTTCGCGCCGATGAGTTCCTTCTGCGACTCCGCAATGAATTGCACTTTCACGCCGGTCAGCCGGCCGACGTGCTCACTCGCCACGAGCAGCTTCGCATCGCCGCCGCACGCGGCTACCAGTCGCACGAAGGCCTCCTCGACGTCGAGCAGTTCATGCGCGATTATTTCCGCCACACGAGTTCGGTGAGCCATGTGGCGCGGCGTTTCGTCGCGCGGGCGAAGTCGCACGACTTTTTGGCCCGCGTGCAGACGGAGCTTTTCGGGCACCGCATCGAGGAGGGCATTCGCAACGGACCGGTCGGGCTGTGGACCGGCCGCCGCGCCGCCGAAGCGATCGGCCGCGACTTGACGGCCATCATCCGGCTGGTCGATCTGGCGAACCTGTACGACAAGCCGATCGCTCCCGATACCTGGGAGATCATTCGCCGGCAGGCGGCCAATCTGCCGCCGGCGCTGCCGCCGCCGGAAGCCTGCCGGCATTTCCTTTCGCTGTTGAGTCATCCGGCCCGTCTGGGGCAACTGCTGCGCGACCTGCACGATGCCGGCCTGTTGGAACGATTCATTCCCGCGTTCACTCGGGCGAGAGGGCTGTTGCAGTTCAATCAGTATCACAAGTACACGGTGGACGAGCATTGCCTGCGGGCGGTCGAGTTTGCCGCCGAGTTGTGCGTCGATCACGGTCCGCTGGGCCGCGTCTATCGTCCCTTGCGGCGAAAAGACCTCTTGCACCTGGCCCTCTTGCTGCACGATTTGGGCAAGGGTTATTTGGAGGATCACTGCGAAGTGGGCGTGCGAATCACCTTGGAAGTATCCCGGCGGCTGGGGCTCTCCGCACAGGATGCCGACGTGCTGCGATTCCTTGTCAACCGGCACATGTCGCTCAATCATTTGGCGTTCCGCCGCGATACGGCCGACGAGCAACTGGCGGTCGATTTCGCCGTGCAGGTCGGCTCGCCGGACGTGCTGCAAATGCTCTACGTGTTGACCGCGGCCGACTTGGGGGCCGTCGGGCCGGATGTTTGGGACGGCTGGAAATCGGAAATCGTGACCGATCTCTATCACCGCACGATGCAGCAGCTTGCCGGCGACAGTCCCGCCACGAGCCTCGAAGAATTCATCCATCAGCAACGCGAGGAGATTGCGGCATTTCTGGCCGATGCCAAGGACGATCCCTGGTATCAACGGCAAATCGACAATTTGCCGGCCGGCTATCTCAACGCCACGTCGCCCAGGCAGGCGGCCGCCGATTTGCGTTTGCTGCACGGCATTCCGGCCGGCGACGCTTCGGCGAAGGGCGAATACCAGCCGGAAACCGACGTCTGCCAATATACGATCGCCACCTCCGAACAAATCACGCCCGGCATTTTTCATAAACTGACCGGAGCACTTAGCAGCCGCGGTTTGGAAATCCGCGCGGCGCAAATTCACACCTTGGCGGAAGGTTTGGTGCTCGATCGATTCTGGGTTTTCGATCCCGACTATGCCGGAGAATCGCCGCCCGAGCGGATCGCGCAAATCAATCAGGCTTTGCTGGCATCGCTGAAGGCGCCGGCCGGCCACCTGCCTTCGTTCCGCCGCACCTGGCGGAAAGGCGGTGGGCAGCCGCTGAAAGTTCCCGGCGTGCAAACCCGGGTGAACATCGACAACAGCACCTCCGACTTTTTCACGATTTTGGATATCTTTGCCCACGATCGAACGGGCTTGTTGTATGCCATCACGCGAATGTTGTTCGAGTTGGGACTTTCGGTAGCGCGGGCGAAAGTGGGCACGTTTCTCGATCAGGTCGTGGACGTGTTCTATGTCACCGACCACGATCACAACAAAATCAACCACCCCCCTCGACTGGAAGAAATCCGCCGCCGTTTGCTCGAGGTCATTGAGAGCCACGAGTAAATTGAAGACAGACGCATATCTTGGGAAGAATGGGTAGGGCCGCTGCTAAGTAACCCCAGATATGTGACCGTCTCCCTTTTTGCTTCTTCCAACTTGCGTGAACATTTCAGCTAAAATCTCCGTACAATTCCACGGATTCTTCTTCTGCGGCAAATTGCACTCATGTCAGGTTTTCGTTATAATATAGTCACAATTCCATAGAGGGGTATGCTTCTGTTGATTTCTTTTTAATAGGGGGATGGGACATGCGAAACAAACTTTGGGGTGGAGTAATCGTTTGTGCTATCCTTTCGGGAATCGCTCTTGCATTTGCCGATATTCCTCTCGTTAAAGCAGAAGAGGAAGCGAAACTTTCCGCGCCGGCAGCAGTGGCAATGCCAGCGACGACGGCCGAATCGACTACAGTCATTCAGGGAGGCGCGACGGTGGTGATGCCGGCGCAATCGTCCTACGGGCAGCCTGTGAAACCGGCCGAAAATCCGGGAGGGCCCGGCGGACCGGAGAAGAATATGCCCGGCAAGCCCGGCGAAGCCGGGAAAAAGCCCGGCGAGATGAAGCCCGGCGAAACCAAGCCGGACGAGACGGCGAAACCGATCCAGCATCCGACCAAACCGCCGAAACCTCCCAAACCGGAGGAGTTCAAGGTACGTCCCGTCAATGGCAGGGTCTCCTTCAATTTCAACAACCAGACATGGCCCGATTTGCTGCAGTGGCTGGCGGATATCTCGGACATGGATCTGGATTGGCAGGAGATGCCCGGCGATTATGTCAATATCTCGACGCCGGCGGAGAAAACTTACTCCGTGCCGGAAGTGCGCGATTTGTTCAATCAGCTTCTTCTCGCCCGCGGATTCACGCTGCTCTCGCACGGCAAGACGCTTTCGGTCGCGAACGTCAAGAAGCTCGATCTGAGCCTGGTGCCGCGGGTAACGCCGGAAGAATTGAAGGATCATCCGCCGTACGAATTCGTGAAGGTCTCCTTCCAGCTGGAGAGAATGACCGCCGATTCCGCCGATGACGAATTGAAACCGATGCTCAGTCCCAACGGGAAGCTGATTCCCTTGAAGCTCACCAATCGGTTGGAAGCGGTCGATGCGGTGGTGAATTTACGGGAAATTGACGACTTGTTGCGGAGCGAACAATCTGCCGCCGGCAAACAGCGGAGCGTCGAAGAATTTATTCTCAAGTATGTTCGGGCGGAGGAAGTCCAGGAACAACTGGAAGCCCTTTTAGGGAAGGAGAAAGGGCCGGGAATGCCGCAAATGCCGGGCCAGGTCAGCCAAGGCATGACGCCGGAAATGATGCAGCAGATTCAGCAACAACAAGAAATGATGGCGCGTCATGGCGGCGGCGCCCCCCAGGCGGCCAGCAGCCGGGGCAGCCCAGTAAACGTCCCGCGGCGCAGCAGGGGGTGTCTTTCGTCATCAATCCGCGAAAAAACAGCATCCTGGCCTACGCGCCGCCCGACAAAATGGCGCTCATCAGGCAAATCGTGGAAACGCTCGACGTGCCCGTCGGCTCCCAGTCATCGCTGATGGCCAACGTCGGCCGGACACAGGTCTATCGCCTCACCGGCGTGGAACCGGAATCGCTGGTCAAAACCTTGCGCGAGATCGGCAATCTCGATCCTTCCACGAGCCTGCAAGTCGATAAAAAGAACAAGGCGATCATCGTTTTCGGACCGTTGGCCGATCACATGATCATCAGCGAGTTGGTGAAAAAACTCAGCGGCAGCGAACGCCAGTTCGCGGTGCGGCGGTTGCGGCGGCTCTCGGCCGACTACGTGGCGGGCACGGTCGAATTCATGATCAACGGCGAGAAGAAGGATAAATCGACGCGATCGAGCCCCTTTTATTGGGATCGCTATTCCTCCTCCGGCGGCGATTCCGGCCAATCGGCCAACAGCTTTCGCGTCGATGCCGACGTGGAGCATAATCAACTCATCCTCTGGGCGAACGAGGTGGAGTTGGCCGACGTCGATAATCTCCTGCGGAAGTTGGGGGAAATTTCCTTGACGGAAGGCCCCGGCCTGACGCGGCGGGTGATCGATACCGCCGGCGGCGAGGAAGCCAAGGCCTTGCTCGAACGCATCGAGCGCGCGTGGGGATCGGTCTCGCCGAATCCGCTCGAAATCAAACCGCCGCAGGCCAAGGAAAAATCACCGGCGGCGGCGCCGCTTTCCGAGCCGAGCGCCAATTCCCCGCTCCGGACGCCGGCCGAAGACGGATCGGGAGAGGGGCCGGGAGCGAGGATCGCCGAACGCGACCGGCAACCTCCGCTCGTCAAGTTCGCTCAGTTGGGCGGGGAGCCGGCGGCGGAGCGCCCCCGTTCTTCGGCAACGAGCCTTCCCGCGAAGGCACCGCCGATCAAAGTCGAGCTGATGCCCGACGGGCGGATCGCCGCCAGTTCCGAAGATCCGCAGGCATTGGACTTGTTCGAGGACTTGGCGGAACAGATGGCCGAGCCAAGGAAAGATTATAAAGTCTTTCAGTTGAAATATTGCCTCGCTTACGGCGTCGCGCAGAATCTCGAGGAGTTTTTCAAGAATGACATGAAGAAGTCGGGCAGGGCCTTGCCGTTTTGGATCCAGATGGAATACGGCGTCGGCGACAACTCGGACGACGACAAAGCCGGGCGGCTCTCGAAGCGGCGGCCTTTGAAATTCATCACCGACACGGACACTAACAGCATTCTCGTCCAGGGGGCGGACGCCAAGCAGCTTCAGACGATCGCCGATTTGATCGAACTCTACGATCAGCCGCTTCCGGCCGACGCGCAATCGGTGCGCAAGACCGAGACCATCCAATTGGAATATTCCAAAGCCGAGGCCGTTGCCGAGACCGTGAAGGACGTCTATCGCGACTTGTTGAGCAAGAACGACAAGGCGTTCGGCAACAAGAACGATCGCGAGCAGAACCGCGGCTTCTCATTCATGTATAATTCCGACGACGACGACAAGAAGAAGGAGCAGAAGACGCCGAAATTCACGGGCTTGCTTTCGATCGGCGTCAATGAATTCTCGAATACCATCGTCCTTTCCGCCCCGGCCTATCTATTCGACCAGGTGAAGAAGATGATCGTGGATTTGGACCGTGCGGCGGCGCCGGCCTCGCAGATGAGAGTCATCAAACTCGGTCCCGGCATGCGCGGCCCGGACATCCGCCGCCAGTTGCTCGAAGCGCTCGGCCAGGAGGCGCCGAAAGAAGAAGCGGCGGATAAGAAAAAACCATCGGAAGGAGAAAATCCGTTGAACGGCGGGCAGAAGAAGAACGGCCGCAGCGGCGCGAAGAATCATTGAGAGAATTCGCAATGCTGGGCGATTTCTCCCGCGATTCCGGCGACAGCCGTTTCACCGGGCCGATTGCCGCGAAACAAATCATCGGCCGCGCCTGGATCATCGTTCGCCCCAGCGAACGGATGGGATTCATTCATTGAATCCGGGTCCCATATAGCGCGCACCTTACGGGTCGCAGGGTTCTCCCCAGAGGGGCGCGCCGCCGCCGCGGATGGGGAAGCCGAGGCGTTTGTCGGAAAGGTAATTGATGAGCGGCAGCCCCTTTTGCCAACGACGGAGGTTGCGACAAAACAGGTTCGTCATGGCGTCGATCCGCCAGGCGGCCTGCCCGCCCACGTGCGGCGTGATGATCACGTTCGGCATCTCCCAGAGCGGGCTGGCCGGCGGCAGCGGCTCGGGCTCGGTCACGTCCATGACCGCGCCGGCGAGATGTCCGCTCCGGAGCGCCGCGACCAAATCATCATGATTGACCAGCGGCCCGCGGGCCATATTCGCCAAGAGCGAGCCTTTTTTCATCTTCGCGATCGCCGCGGCGTCGATCATGTTTCGCGTGCTTGCGTTCAACGGCGCGTGGAGCGAGAGGATATCGATCAAGGGCAGCAACTCCGGCAATTTTTCCGCCGGCTGGAGCGATTCGACATGCGGCGGCTTATCGACGGGAAACAGATCGACTGCGAGAATGCGGCACTCGAAGGCGGCCAATAGTTCCGCCAGCCGCCGGCCCACGCCGCCCAGGCCGACGATGCCCACCGTCGCACGGGTCAGGTCTGCGCGTCGGCCGGCGGATGAATTCCTTTTTCTGTTGGGCGCGGAAATACGTCGGCAAGCTGCGCGTGAAGGCCGTCATCAGCGCGATGGAATGCTCCGCGACCTGATCGGAAAGCACGCCGGATGCGCTGCTGACGGCAATGTTCGACTCGATCACCCACGGCACGAGGCAGTGATCCATGCCGGCGGCCGACGATTGAATCCAACGCAGCCGTCCCTGCCGCACGACGCCGTCCCAATCGACCGGCGCCTTGGCATGTCCGCAAAAGATATCGGCGGTAAAAAGCTCCGCGGCGATTCGTTCTTGACCGGCATCGACGACTTCCGCCCCGGGCATGGCCGCCGAAATTTGTTCGATGTGGTTTTTTTCGACGGGGTAGCAGAGGACGATGCGCATCGGAGGGTTTGGGAAGCGGGGATTCGGGATTGGAGATCACGGGTCAGGGATCGGAGACTGGGAAGCGGAGGCTGGACGGAGCACGAACAAAGAACAGACTCGTTTTCCAATCCCCAATCCCTTATCCCCAATCCCTCTTCTAAAGTTCGATCCGCCTGCCTTCCTGGTGTGCCCGGCGGGCTTGCTGGACGATTTGCAGGGCGAGATAAGCGTCTTCCAGATCGCTCTTGCGGCGAACGAGGCTCGTGACGGCGCGCTGAAAGTGCGCCAGCAAATGCTCGCCGATGGGGCGTTCGCTGTCGAGCGCTTCCTGGTGCCGGCCGGCTTCGTCGAACCAGACCAGGCTGGCCGGCAGGTCGATGAAGGCCACTCCATTCATGCAAGAAACTTGCATCATCGGCAAGGGGCGATAGGAAATCGCTTCCTGCCAGCCGGCGGGAATGTACGCGCCCGCAACTGATTTGTGCAATCGCGCCGGTGCCGGGATGGGCAGGCTCGGAAAAATCGAGGCTCATCATCTGGTAATCGTCGCCCGCGGCGTCGCAGCCGGTGCGGTGCATCATGCCGGTGACGAACCGCGGCGGCTTATCGACCACGTAACAGCACCAATCGACCAATTCCACCAGATGCCGCGCGGAAAAATGGTTCGGCGGCCGCACCGGCAGAGCATGGTTCGACGATTCGGCGGCCGAGCGCTGATGGCAGAAGACCAATCGCGGCGGTCCCAAACCGGTGGCGACGAGTTCTTTCAGGCGGATTGTGGCCGGCGCATGGCGGCGGGGAAATTCGGCCATGAAGGCAATGCCCGACTCTTCGATCCGCTGCTTGACCTGTTGGGTTTCCTCGAATTCCAGATCGAGCCCCGAGGCGCAATAGACGGCTTTGCCGGAATCGCAGGCGGCCAAGATCGGCAAGGCGCCGTACCATTGCGGCGAGAGAATCAAAACGGCATCGATGTCCTCGCGGGCGGCAAGCGTCCGGTAACCGTCCACGGCATCGGCGTCGAATTCAGCGGCGGCTTGCTCGGCGCGGTGCGAAACTTGATCGCAAACGGCGCGAACCTCGAAGCGATCGGACATCGTTCGCAGCGCCGGGGCGTGGCGGGTTTGCCAGACGTCGCCCAATCCGACGAGGCCGATGCGGAGCTTCATAAGATTATCAACTGTTTTAAATGTGATAAAAGAATCGGGTCGAATGCCATAATTGATTATATCGTCCTCCCCCGGCGTTTCTCAATGCCCAGAATGCGGAAGTTGCTATTTGCGGGGCAGTTGCGGCGAAGATCTCGCGGGGAAAATCTTTAAAAAATGGCTTAAAATCCGTGCTTTTGGGAAAAATTGCATGGACATGCAGGGGGTAAATAAATTATCCAAATTATTTATTTCACGAAATCGGCAATGTCCCTCTTGTCGTTATTTATTGTGCAATTAGACTGGAATCCACTTCAAGTGGGAAGAATCGCCGGTAAAACTCCCAGCCCGGATACTGGCATTCACCCAGAATTAGCCTACCGTGATTCCCACTTTTCCCGCCTCATGAACTTGCGAGTTTGCCCCGAAACCTTTTGTGACGGTTGCGGTGCAACTTCGAAAAAGGATGCGCAGCGTTTTCCGGCCGGCCTGAACGGCCTTGCGTTCAAAATGCTCCCGTTCACTTTTCGAACCTCGCGGGTAAAAAACACAAAGGAGTTTTAAGGATGTCGTTATTTCTCTGCGCCGCTTTGGTGCAAGCCGCTTTCTTGGCCGCCGACCCGGCAGCCGCCGATAAACCGCAAGTTGCCGTCGCCAATGCCGAATCTGCCGCCGCGGCGAATGCCGCCGACAAAGTGGATCCCGTCAAACAAAAAGTGGAAAATGAAGCTGAAGAAACCTACGCCGAAGCCCATCGCGTTACTTTAAAAACCGGCAAACCCCTGGTCGTGATGGTCGGCGCCGATTGGTGCGGTCCCTGCCAAAACATGCGCCGCACGATACTGCCGCGAGTCCGCGAGCATGGCCTGTTCCGCAAGATCGCCTTCGCGCACGTGAACGTCGATCGCGAAAGAGAACTGGCCTCCCAACTCACCGGCGGCGGCGCCGTGCCGGAGTTGATCATGTTTCGCAAAACCAAAAACGGATGGCTGCGGCGGAAAATGATCGGCAGCCATAGCGTGGAGGAAGTGGAAAACTTCATCAACGAGGGCTTGGCGATGGACGCCGAAGAGCATCGCGCCGAAAAACAATCAGCGCACAAAGCGTCGGCTTCGCAAAGCACCACCAGCACCGAAGATCCGGACGTCGCGCAGCAGCATGGATGATGAATCCTCAGGGGCCGGAGTTCGGCAATTTGCGCTCCGGCCCGATCGCTTTTTCGCCGTCGAAGCGGCGAAATCGCGAATTGCGCCATCCCCTCTGCCGTAAGGGAGGCGCCGTCGGTTGAGTGTCAAGAGGCTGCACCGGGGACTTGCAAGCGTCGGCTTGGCTTTTCGAATTTCCCGGCACTTGCCTGCCGTTGGCCGGGAATGCGCCGCGATTGTTCCGCGGAGCGTTTTTCCTTCTTTCCCCGACGACGATTCGCGCTACAATAAAAGTGAGCGGATCAGCCGACATCGCACCACCCGCGAGCGGCGGAAAAAGTTCACGGCGTATTGGCAAGTCGAATCATGCTGACTATATCCACCAAACCTTGCACGTTGCTCGAGCTCCGCGAATCCGGCTGGGTGTCCAAGCCGGTGAAGCGGGAAATTCACGACAATTTTCTGCGGATGCTCAGCCGGGGCGACGAGTTGTATCCCGGCATTATCGGCTACGAGGACACCGTGATTCCCGAAATCAATCTGGGGCTGATCGCCGAGCACGATTTGCTGTTTCTCGGCGAAAAGGGGCAAGCGAAAAGCCGCTTGATGCGGCTTTTGACGCGTTTTCTCGATGCGGAAATTCCCTATCTCGACCTGCCCGGCTGTGCGGTTCACGAGGATCCGTTTCGGCCGATCACCGAGCAGGGCAAACGGGCGGTTCGGGAACTGCACGAGGACAAAATCCCCATTGCGTGGTGGCCGCGCGAAGCGCGATACGCCGAGCGGCTCGCGCCGGGCACGAAGTTCGCCGACGTGATCGGCGAGATCGACCCCGCCAAGCTGGCCGGCGGCACGAGCATGTCGGCCGAGGAGTCGTTGCACTTCGGCTTGATCCCGCGGATGCATCGCGGCATTTTCGCCGTCAACGAATTGCCCGAGCTGGACGAACTCGTGCAAGTCGGACTGTTCAACATCCTCGAGGAGCGCGACGTGCAAATCCGCGGCTACCCGATCCGCTTCGACATCGACATGCTCATCGTATTTTCCGCCAATCCGGCCACGTACAACCGCAGCGGGAAGGTGATTCCGCAACTCAAGGACCGCATCGGGACGGTGATCCACACGCATTATCCGCTCTCGCGTCCGCAAGGCATCGAGATCATGGAGCAGGAGGCGAAGATCGAAACGGACGGCGAGTTTCCCGTGATCGTGCCCTATTTCATGCGGGAAATCATCGAGCAGATGAGCGTCGCCGCGCGGAAGAGCAAGTACATCGACCAGCAGTCGGGCGTGAGCGCGCGGTTCAGCATCGCCAACTACCGCACCATGGTGGCCAGCGCCAGGCAGCGCACGGCGGTGCTCGGCGAGAAGCCCGCCGTGCCGCGGATCAGCGACCTCGGTCATTTATATTCCTCGTCGCTCGGCAAGCTGGAACTCGACTTGATGAGCAGCCATCAGATGACCGAGCGCCAGGTGCTCGACGCGATTTTGGCCGAAGCGATCCGCGACGTGTTCGGCGAATATGTCGATCGCCACGGACTGAACGAAATCGCCGAGATCTTTTCCAAGGGGGTGAAGATCGAAGTCGGCGACATGCTGCCCTCGAGCCGCTACGCCGATCGGCTGAAGCGCGTGCCGCCGGCGTGGGAAAAAGCCTTCGAAGTGAACGCCTCGAGCGACGCCGCCGTCCGCGCTTCCTGCGTCGAATTCGTGCTGGCCGGACTGTTTGCCATGGAGCAGATTTCGCGATCGCAGAAGTACGGGAAGATTGTGTACGAGGTATAGCGCCGCCTTCCAATCGTTCCCGCGCGAGAGCGCGGAAACGAGGCACTTTCCACCACCGACGCCCCACTCCCATGACGAAGCATAACTCCATCGGCGGAATCATTCATACGTATCAGCGCTACGATCCGCGGAATATCCCCAGCCCGCTGGTCGAGCAGCCGGACGTGCTTTCGGGGGCGTTCGAGCATCTTCTGGCGTTCGGCGAGCTGCGCGATTTGACCGACGAGGAACTCGCCCGGGCGGTCCATCTCGATCCGCGGCAGATCGCCGGACTGGGGCCGAGCCTCGAATCGCTGATGGAGCTCCTGCGGCAGCGAAAGAAAAAAATCCTCGAAACTTACGAAACCGATCGCGTGCAAGCCGCGGCCGAGCGGCGCTACCGGGAACTGGGCGAGCAGGTTCGGCCGCCCAAACATTTGCATGCGCGATTTCGCGAGGCGTTCGAGCAGGAGCAACTTCACGATCTGGAGCGGCTCTGGTACCGGGCCGACGACGAGCATGGCGAGTTCGCGCGAAAAATCGTGCATCTCATCGACCGGCTGGGCGATAAATATCAAATCGACGAATTGGCCTCGAAGTACGCATTCAGCGGGCGAACCGCGCCCACGATCCCGCGGGCGATCGAGATCAAGAAGGAACTCGAAGAGATCGACCGGCTCCTCAAGCAGCTTGAAGAGGCGGCGAAAACGGCGCGAATCGGCGTCATCGACCTCGACGCCCTGGCCGAATACGCCGAGCCGGGCGATCTCGAAAAGCTGGGCGAATTCGCCCGGCAGATCGAACAGTATCTCCGCGATCTGGCCGAACGGCAGGGCCTCGAGCGCAACGAGCGCGGCTATCAGCTCACGCCGAAAGCCTACCGGCTGTTCCAGGGCCGGCTGCTGGACCGCATTTTCAGCAACCTCGAAGCCGCGCGCAGCGGACGGCACCAGGGGCCGATCGTCGGCGAAGGGGCCGTCGAGATGCAGCAGACCAAGTCTTATGAGTTCGGCGATTCGCTGGCCAATATGGATTTGACCGGCTCGCTCACCAATGCGATGATCCGCGACGGAGCGAGGCTGCCGATCCGCTTGAAGGCCGAGGACATCGAAATCCACCGCACGCGGAACGCGCCGAAGTGCGCCACCGTGGCGCTTCTGGACATGAGCGGCTCGATGCGCTACGACGGGCTTTACGTGAGCGTGAAGCGGATGGGCTTGGCGCTCGACGGGCTGATCCGCCGCGAATATCCGGGCGATTACTTGCAGTTCGTCGAGATGGCCACTTTCGCCAAACCGCGGCGGCCGGGCGAAATCGTGCAGCTTTTGCCCAAGCCGGTCACGGTCTTCGATTCCATCGTGAGGCTCCGCGCCGACATGAGCGATCCGAACATGAATGAAATGTTCGTGCCGCAGCATTTCACGAACATTCAACACGGCTTGAAGCTCAGCCGGCAGTTGCTGGCCGCGCAAGACACTCCCAACCGGCGGGTGATACTCATCACCGACGGCCTGCCGACGGCGCATTTCGAGGACAATCTCCTGTATCTGCTCTATCCCCCCGACCGCCGCACCGAAGACGCCACGCTCCGCGAAGGCAACCTTTGCCGGCGGGAAGGCATTACGATCAATATCTTTTTGCTCCCCAGTTGGTCGCAGTCGCGCGAAGACGTCCAATTCGCCTACCGCCTTGCTGAATCGACGCAAGGCAAAGTCTTCTTCACCGCCGGCCGGGATCTCGACCGCTACGTGCTCTGGGATTATCTCAACCGGCGCCGAGAAATCGTGGCGTAAATAGAAGTTAAGTCGAGACAACAGGTAATTGGTCTTCGCCAGGCGGCGTCATGCTTAAGCATAAGCCGCACCTGTCAATATCTTCGCAACGCGGCGGGAGTGGCGATCATTTGCGTGCCGCCGGCGGGCGCCGTGGGAGAGGCGGGAGTGACGTTGGCTTGCAGAGCGGCGATCCGCGCGGCCACTTCCGGCTGTCGGCTGTCGGCCGCCAGCGAGCGTTGGTAATTGGTCAAAGCTTGTTGCAGGTTGCCCGAATCGTCTTGCAGTTTCGCCAGCGCCTTGAGCGCCCGGGGATTGTCCTTCTGCACGGCCAAGGCTTCGATGAGACGCTCCTTGGCGGCGTTCTTGTCGCCGAATTCCTCGCTCAGGCGGGCGAGTTCGATCTTGGCGTCGGCCGCGTTGGGCTGCCGCGCCACCCAGCCTTCGAGCAAGCGGAACGCTTCCGGCGAACGGCCTTCCTCGGCCAACAACACGGCTAAACCGCGATAGCAGGCGGTGTGGTTATCGTTGCGATCGAGGCAGAGATTGTAATAGTCCTCGGCCATCTTCAAATCGGCGGGCGAATTAAACTGCTTCCCGATGCGATGGTAAGTGGCCGCCATATTATAAAAAGCGTCGGCATTCGAGGGTTCGGCGTAGGAAGCTTCTTGGAAATCCTTGAGGGCCTCGTTATAACGGGCTTGCTGGAAAAGCGCCACTCCCTCGGTGTTCCTGCTAGACGCCGTGATGCCGCCGCATCCGGCCAGCAACGGAACCATTCCCAGCAAGCAAAAACCGCAATAAGACAATCGTTTACAGCGCGAATGAGCGATCCGGCAGTTTTCATGCGCGACTTCCCGCGGGCCTTTCAAGCAAGATGCCGCGGTCGCCTTTTCCAAAGAGGGCCGGCGGTCGCTTCGTATTGCCGTTTGATTCGTCGCCACGTCGTTCGCGCCTCGCTAATGCCGAATTGCCGGGGGGAGAAGGATTTCCCTTGCCTGCGCATGTCGCGCGGTCCGGGAAGGCTGGATGGGGGAGAATACCCGGAGTTCCCCCCGGCGGCAAGAGCAATTTTCACACGATTTCACCCAAAGGCAATCTAAAATAGAATTTTTGATTATCGTGGGGGTAAGTTGCCTTTTTATCGCAGCATGACAAATTGTGACAGATTGGGGGACCGCCCCCTAATACTGCCAAGAGACTTGTTTTATGCGGGAGCAGCCAACCGCACGATCAACCGTTCCAGTATCAGCCGGGGGGGGATGGCGCTATCGCCTTTGAGGTCCAAATCGGCTTCGAGGAGCCATTCGTAGATTTTCGAGCCGCGACCGCGGCCGAGGCGGCGGAGTTGGCGTTCGGTTTTTTGCAGCACGAACGGCTTCACGCCCGCCCGTTCCAACGCTTGGTGCAGAGCCATCCGCCGGCCGCCGGATTCGGCCAACAGCACTAATCGCGTGGCGGCGGCAAGACGGCGCAGCGAAGCGGAAATTTGCGCGAGAATGCCGATTGGCTGCTCGCCGGAGGCCAGCAACCGGTCGAGCTGCCGCATCGCCTCGGGAACTTTACCTTCCAGGGCGGCATCGAGCATTTCCCAGGTGGTTTTCGCACGCCATCCGCCGACGAATTTCTTCACTATCTCCGGCGTAATCTGCTCACTGCCGGCAACTTGCGCAAGTTTGGCGATTTCCTGATCCAAAAGTCCCAACTCCGGGCCGATGATTTCCACCATTTCTTCGGCCGCCGCCGCCGTGAGATCCGTCCGATGGACCTTTTTCGCCCAATCGACCAACCACTTGTAAAGTCTAGCCGTGGCGGGCGTGGAACAATCGATCGCCAGTCCGTCGGCCGCAACCGACTTGTAGAGCCTGGTAGTCGCGGGAAAGGAGGTCAAATCCAGCGCCAGCACGCCGGTGCGGCTGGGATGGGCCACGTAATCTTCCAATTCACCGCGAAATTGCGAAACGAAATCATCAGCTTCTTCGACCAGCACGAGCCTTCGCCCGCCGCCGAACATCGCCACCGTGGAAAGGTCTTCCAGAACGTCGCGCCATTGGGCCTTATCGCCCTCGATGGCGGTGAACGAAAAATCGCCTTCCTCGCCCTCCAGCACCGCCTCGCGCAATTTCAACATCGCCTGCCGCCGCAAAAAGGCCTCATTGCCATATACGGCGCATACCGGCCGCGGCGGATGCTTTTCCGGCTGCGCGAGGTACTCTAAAGCATACAGCGTTTTAGTGGCCATATATAAAAGTATGAAGGATGATGTATGAAGGATGAATGTCAGCCGCTTGCAGCAAACCATTTTAACCAAATAATCCAAAACCCAAGACCCAAGGTCCAAGGCCGAAATCCAACTTTATTCCAACTTCTCCGGATCCACCGGCGGTTTCTCCCCTCGCGGCGTGGGCGTTTCCTGGCCGATTCGCCATTCTGCGCGGTCGCGCTCCGATTCGTCAAGGTCGCCGACGACTTTTTGATACCACTCGACGGCATGGCGGCGGATCTGACCGCTAAACGGCGGGGCATATTTTTCCGACACGGCCCACCAACCATCGGCCAAGGCCAGCCGCTCGGCCGTGCCCTCGGGTGCGGCCAGCTCTTTTTGGGCCAGGTTTTTCAGTTCTTCATTGGCCGAAGCCGCCAACTTGGGCAGCCCCTCGCGCCAATCGCCTTTCGAGAAACACAGCCGCTTGCCGAGTCTTTCATTTTCACTCGCAATCTCCGCCGGCGTTTTCGCAGCGCTCGGCCAAGCGTCTTTCCCAGGCGGATACGGCGAGGGCGGCGGCGGATTCTTCTTTGGCGGCTTCTCCGGCATTTTCTCCGGAAGCGCGTTCTGTTTCTTCACCGTTCCTTGCCGCACGGTCGGCGCGGACGACTTTTCTACAACGATGGTATGGATGAACCATCCCGCAAGCAGCAAGGCG
Organism: Pirellulales bacterium; assembly: GCA_963713065.1. GTDB lineage: Bacteria > Planctomycetota > Planctomycetia > Pirellulales > Thermoguttaceae > JADLEL01. Next base: position 39,937 of record CAVQKP010000010.1, read on the forward strand.
ACAGCGGAGGCTATCAGCGTTACCATCTGTCCCTGCCAGCGTTTTTTTCTCCGACGCCGGTAATGATAGGGAACGACGGGTGCGCGTTCATGGATCGTCGCGAACGGCGCGGCGGAGCGTCCTTCTTCCAGAGTGATCGGCGGCGACTCAAGAATCGGCGGCGGCTCGGCAATTGCGGGCGGTTCCACAAGCGGCTGTGAAGGCGAATATTGCGGTTCGGTTTCCGTCCGCAAGCGGACGTCGTATGCCGCCCGTTTTTTCGGATCCATCAGGCAAATCCGCGCGGCCGCGAGCTCGTTCAGGATTTTTTGAGAAATCGCGGAATTCTTTCCCCCTTGGAACGTCCGCAGATGCGCCATCTGCCGGTCGGCGGCGTTGGCGATCACGTCCCGATCGCTTTCGAACGGCGAGAGCCCCAGCAGCCGATAGTAATTCGGCGGCTGTTCGTGCGGCGGGATGCCGAGCCATATTCGATAGGGATCGAAATCGGACATAATCACAATTTATCGGAGATAATGTAAACCAAGAATTCATCCCCCAATCTTTCTGACATTTTCAAAGTAAAATCAAAATCAACAAGGATTAGTTGAATCTGATTTGACACACCAATGACTTTTTCCCTCTCACAGGCAATCCCCCAATAAGTGGCAACTCGGTTTACTTCCCTCGCCAAATACTCATTATACAGATTCCAATTCCTCCCATCTCTTATACGCGTCGCCGATGGTTTTTTCCAGTGTTTGAAGTTGGGTTTTGGCGGTTACGATTTCGTTGGGCGATTTGCGAAAAAATGCGGGGTCGGTCATCACGGTGTGAAGGTCACTGAGTTCGGTTTCGAGGGCGATGATCTTTTCGGGAAGCGCTTCGAGTTCTTTTTGCTCTTTGTAGGTGAGACGGCGCGGCTTCGCATGTGCCCTCACCCCCGGCCCCTCTCCGGGCACCGACCGCAGGTTGGTCGGGAGAGGGGAGGTAATTGGTCGCCCTTTTGCACTCTCTTTCTCTGTTTCTTCATCCGATCGTATTGCTGCCGGCCGCTGCCGCAGCCAGTCGTCATAGCCGCCGGCGTATTCTTTGATGCGGCCTTCGCCTTCGAGAACGAGCGTGCTGCCGACGACATTGTTGAGGAACTCGCGGTCGTGGCTCACCAACAGCAGCGTGCCGGCGTAATCGACCAGCAGCGTTTCCAGGAGTTCCAGCGTTTCCATGTCGAGGTCGTTGGTCGGCTCGTCCATCACCAGCACGTTCGACGGCCTGGTGAACAGCCGGGCCAATAGCAAACGGTTCCGCTCGCCGCCCGAGAGCCGCGCCACCGGGCCGTTCGCCTGCTCGGTGGTGAACAAGAAATCTTCCAGATACCCGATGATATGTTTTTTCTTGCCGCCGACGACCACCGATTCGGCCCCGCCGCTGACGTTGTCGCGGAGCGATTTCGTTTCATCGATCCGGGCGTGGAGTTGATCGAAGTAGGCCACCTCCAAGTTCGTGCCCAGGCGGATCGTGCCGCTTTGCGGCGGAAGTTCGCCCAGCAGGACTCGCAGCAGCGTGGTCTTGCCCGAGCCGTTGGGGCCGATCAGGCCCACGCGGTCGCCGCGCATGATCATCGTGGAAAAATCGCGGACCGTCGGGCGTTCCTTTCCCGGATGGGTGAACGTCACGTTTTTCGCCTCGATCACCAGCCGGCCGGATCGCTCGGCCTCTTGGATCTCCATTCGCACTTCGCCCAACTGGTCGCGGCGGGCTTGCCGGACGCGCCGCAGGTCCTCCAGCGCGCGGACGCGGCCTTCGTTCCGCGTTCGCCGGGCCTGGATGCCCGTGCGAATCCAAACTTCCTCCTTCGCCAGTTTCTTGTCGAACTCGACCCGCTGCTTCGTTTCGGCTTCGAGCGCGGCGTCTTTGCGTTTCAGATAGGTCTCGTAATCGCAGGAAAAACTCGTAAGCCGGCCGCGGTCGAGATCGAGGATTCGCGTGGCGACGCGGCGGAGAAACACCCGATCGTGCGTGACGAAAAGTATCGAGCGGTCGTATCGCAGAGAAAAAGTCTTCCAGCCAAGTGATGGAATCGATATCGAGATGGTTGGTCGGTTCGTCGAGCAGGAGGATGTCGGGTTGGCGGACGAGCGCTTTGGCCAGGAGCGCGCGGCGCTTCATGCCCGCCGAAAGCGAGGAGATATCGGCCTCCGCGTCGAGGTTCATGCGCGTGATGACGGCTTCGGCCTCGCGGTGCATCCGCCAGCCGCCGTCGATTTCGAGCTGATGCTGAACGCGATCGAGCCGCGCGTGCAGTTCTTCGCCGCCTTCAGCCGCCAATCAATGCGCGAGATGATGATACTCGGCCAGCAGTTCCGCGCGCGGGCCGAGACCGGAGGCAACCGCATCGAACACCGTGCCGCTCAGATCGCGCGGCACTTCCTGCGGCAGCATCGCGGTGACAAGCCCTTGTTGCCGGGCGATCTCGCCGCGGTCGGCTTCGAGTTCGCCGTCGATCAGCCGCAACAGCGAAGTCTTGCCCGTCCCGTTGCGGCCCAGCAAGCAGATCCGCTCCCCCGGCTCGATATTCAGATTCGTCCCCTCCAAAACGGCCGGCCCGCGGAAACCGAGCGAGATATCGCGAAGTGCAAGTAGTGGCATAAAACACGAGGATATTGTACAGGAAGGCGGCGTGCCGCGAACTAAAGTGTTGCCGGGCTTCGAGGGGACACGTGACTGAAATATTTCAACACGGAGACATGAAGGACACGGAGGTGGACAACGGCCAAATATGAATGAGGAACCGCTTTGGGATCGTTTGAACAATCGATATCAATCCCGATTTGCAATCTGCTCCGTGGCCTCCGTGTCTCCGTGTTGAATATTCCGACCTAGAGATTTTCTCTCGTTTTCACCCGCCAATCGACCAGATGCAGTTCGACGCTTTGGCGGCCTTTGAACGTATTGATGACGGGGCGGAAGGCGATGTCGATGGGGCCGTCGAGCGCGAGCAGATCGTCGATCCACTCGCCGCCGCCGAACGCCACGGCGCGGAGCGTAACGCCGTACTGCGAAAGTTTCAGCGCGAGATGGCTGCCGCCGTTGCCGATCGCCCGCGGCGGCTCGACCAGCGCGACGCTGTTCGCGCACAAAAGCGGACGAGAGTTCGACTGGCCGAACGGGGCCAGCCGCTCGATCTGCTGCACGGCGTGGAGGGTGAAAGCGGAGAGCGGAAACTCGGCGTCGATCGCCAGTTCGCCGTCGCGCGGCGTGCCGCCAAGCTCGGCGGCGACGGCCTCGCAAAACGCCGTGCGAAATCCGGCAAGCTGGCTCTCGTCGATCTTCAGCCCGGCCGCCGCGGCATGTCCGCCGTGCGAAATCAGGAACTCGTCGCAGGCCTCGAGCGCGGCGTGCAGATTGAAGCCCGGCACGCTGCGCGCGGAGCCGATGCCCGGGCGAATTCCCAATTGGTCCCAGGAAATCAGGACCGTCGGCCGATGGAATTTTTCGGCGATTCGGCCGGCCACGATGCCGATCACGCCCGGATGCCAGCCGCGGTCGGCCAGCACCAACGCCGGCTCCGCGTCCAGATCGAATTGTTCCTTCGCCTGTTTCGAGGCGGCCAGTTGCATGCTGCGCTCGAGCGTCTGCCGCGATTCGTTGAGTTGGTTGATGTACTGCGCGAGTTCCATCGCGCGGTCGGGCTTGTCGGTGACGAGCAGTTCGACCGCCAGCAGGGCCTGTCCCAGCCGGCCGGCGGCATTCAGCCGCGGCCCGAGGGCGAACGCAATGTCGTCGCTGGCCAGTCGTTTTTTGCCGTCGAGCTTCGCCAGATTCATGAGCGCCGCCATGCCGAGCGTCGGCTTCTGGGCGAGGCTCACCATGCCGTGCCGCACGAGCACGCGGTTTTCATCGACGAGCGGCACCATGTCGGCCACGGTGCCGAGAGCGGCCATGCCCACGGCCTGCAATAAAAAGTCTTTCATCCGCTCGCCGACGCGCTTCGCGCCGCTGGCCTGCTGGCAGATCGCCCAGGCGAGCTTGAAGGCCACGCCGGAACCGCTCAAGCCGCCGAACGGATAGCCGCCGCCGGGCAAACGCGGATGCACGATCGCCGCCGCCTCGGGCAGCGCGGGACCGAACTCGTGATGGTCGGTGATGATCGTCTCGATGCCCAACTCCCGGGCGAGCGCGGTTTCGGCCACGCTCGAAATGCCGCAATCGACCGAAATCAGCAGGCCGAATTTTTCCGCCGCCTTCGCGCGGATCGCTTCGGAGTTCAGGCCGTAGCCTTCCTCGACGCGGTGCGGAATGTAATAGCTCGCCTCGGCGCCCAGGAGTTTCAAACATTGCCAGAGCAATGCCGCGCCGGTGACGCCATCGACGTCGTAATCGCCATAGACGCAAATCCGCTTGCGGTCGCGGACCGCCGCATGGACGATTTCGGCGGCCTCCCGGCAGCCGGGCAGCAGTTCCGGATCGCGGAGATCGGAGAGTTTCGGATCGAGAAAGCTTCTCACCGCCGCCGTGTCGGCCACGCCGCGGCAGAGAAGCAATTGCGCCACGACCGGCGGAATGCCGGCCGCACGTTCCAAGGCCGTTATCCGATCGGGGTCGTGTGCGTGGATCCGCCAGCGCTTGGCCATGAGAATCGCCGTCCGTGTAAAGGATCAAGGGTTCAGGATTCAGGGTTCAGGAATTGCTGCTTTCGCTTGGAAATCCTGAATCCCGAACCCTGAACCCTTTCTTCACCACATCGAGAATCGGCTACTTCTTCTTCTCGGTGTGCTCCGTATGCTTCCGCAGCTTCGGGCAGTATTTCTTGATCGTCAGCTTCTCGCCGCCAGGCTTGCGGCGCAGGGTGTAGTTATAATCACCGGTCTCTTTGCAGACCAGAAAGACGACCTCCGCTTTTTTCTTGCTCTTCGCCATTTCTTTTTTCTCCAGACGGAATCTTGACGGTTCAATGGCCTCGTTCAGTGAGGATTATTGTTTTTTGACAGCGAAACTTCACATTATACTAAACCCGCCGGATTTTGAAAGTGTGCCCCTGAAGATTCCAACTTTGGATGGGCAAATTGTGAAAAATAACAGATTGATGACATAACTATTATGGATATATATACTATAGTCATAAATACTATTTTATCCTTGTTTCCACTCTGAAACGTACGAATGAGCGGGCTTTGGCCATGCTCTCCAACAAATTGCCGATCATCGCCGTCGAATGGGAGCAACTTAGGCTGATCCGCAAGCCGGCTTCGCCTTCCGGCACGGTGGGCGGACGAATGGCGGGGACGAAAAGGCCTTGCTCCCGCAGCGTGCGGGAAAGCGCCAGCGCAGTCCTCGGCTTCACCGACGATCACCGGTAAAATTTGGCTCGTCGAATTGCCCAGCCGCCAGCCTTGAGAGAAAAGTTCCCGGCGCACTTCGGCCGCCGTCTCGATCAGTTTGATTCTCCGCCAAGGTTCGTTAGCGACGATCTCCAAGGCCGCCAGCGCCGCGGCCGAAACCGCCGCCGGCAAGGCCGTGGAAAACACGTAAGGCCGTGCGCGATTGATGAGCCATTCGATGAGCGAGCGGCTTCCGGCCGCGAATCCGCCGATGCCGCCCAAGGCTTTGCTGAGCGTGCCGATGCGCACCGGCACGCGATCTTCCACTCCCAGCATTTCGCAGACTCCCCGGCCTTTTCGTCCGAAAACGCCCGTCGCGTGGGCTTCATCGACCAACAACATGGCGGCGTGTTTTTCCGCGATTTCGGCCAGTTCCGCCAGCGGCGCGAAATCGCCGTCCATGCTGAAAAGCGAATCCGTGACGATCAGCCGGCGGCGATACGACGTCGCCTTCGCCAGCAAATCGTCGAGCGTTTGACAGTCGCCGTGCGGATAGACGCGGACGTCGGCGCACGACAGCCGGCAGCCGTCGAACAAGCTGGCGTGATTTTTGCGGTCGCAAAAGACGGCGTCGCCTTGCCCGGCCAAGGCCGCGATGGTTCCCGAGTTGGCTGCGAAACCCGAGTTGAAAAGCAGGGCGGTTTCCGTGCCTTCGAATTCGGCAAGCCGCGTCTCCAAGCGGCGATGCAATTCGGCATGGCCCAAGATCAACGGGCTGGCGCCGCTGCCCCAGCCGTACTCCTTGAGTGCCGCGACGACGGCATCGGCCAAACGCGGATCGGCGGCCAGCCCGAGATAATCGTTCGCGCCGAAATTGACGTACTCGCGGCCGTCAAGCGTGACGATCGCCGCTTGCTTGCCCGTCCGCGAGAGTAATTTTCGCCGCAAACCCCTCGTTTCCAACGCCGGCAAGTCCTCGTCGATCCACTGCAAACAATCAAACGCCATGCGAATCACCCACCGATTTATGGGAATGATAATGGGTCAAGGAAGGTTATCACTTGGACGGGAGGCGGGGCGGGATGCTCCTCTTTTTTATTGGCATTCGACCAAAGCACGAATAATCCCGCCAAGATGGCCGCCAAGGCCACGAAGATGCTCAAATATAACGATAGCGAATAAATGCCGGATTTGATTTTTATATTGACAGTTGCGGCATCGTTTCCGGTTCGTCGTTCCTGCAATTTCGCCAAGGAAAGCGGCCGCGACGGGATCGATACGTCTTCCGCCAAAAACCCGCGGCCTGCCGCGTCCGGAGAAATGCCGGAACCCGCGGAGCCTTGCGTGCCGGAATCGGCCAGCGACAAATCGTTTGGCGGCGGAAAGCTGGAAAAATCGCGGCCGCGGACGATGGGCGGGGGCGTCGTCACGCGCAATGTCGGCCGGACTTCCCGCGCAGCGCGGCGTCGTAGGCCGCTTTTTTTCCCGCATGGAGCAGGCAGACTTTCGCGGCCGCCAATTCATTGAGGAGCCGCTGCGATTCGGCCGAGTGTTTCCCCCCTGAAAACGCCGGATATGCGTCATCTGGCGGTCGGCGGCGTTTTGAATCACTTCCAGGTCGGACTCGAACGGATCGACCCCCAGCAACCGATAGTGATTCGGCGGCCGTTTGGGGTCGCGAATGGCGAGCCACTGCAAATACGGATCGAAAGCTTCCTCCATGCTTTTATTATGCCTAAAATCCTCATTTCCGTCCACTCGAATCGGGTATCCGACTTTATCCCCCCGCTCCGTCCATGAGCCTGGAAACCCGCTCCGCTTTCATTTCCTCTAGCGACGATCCCCCCCTTTTCGTACAATGAGGCAATATGTCCTATAAGTCGATCAAACACGTTCTCGGCGAAACGAGCTTGGAGCGGAAATGCCGCTTCTTGTTCGGCGTTTGCCTGCTTTTCTTGATTACCGTCAGCTTCTGGTGGTATGGCAGCCAAACCGAAAAAATCGTCAAGGACAAGAACCGCCAGACGGGAAAGCTGCTGGTAGTGCAGGAACTGGCGGTCCGGCATTGGGAAAAGTGGAATCTCAAGGAGCAATCGCAAAGCGACCCGTTGGCCAAGGAAATGGCCGAGGCATTCAAGAACCAGGGTTATAAAGTAAAGTTCATTTTGCCTTATCCGCCGGAAACGCCCGAAGGAGAAAGCGACAATTTCAAGCCCCAGGACAAGTATGAAGAAGAATTGTTGAAGAAATTTTTGAAAGACGAACCGAAAAAGGACGCGATCGAAGATGCGGCGGAATTCGGCCAGCGCTACTCGGATGACGGCAACAACTACTATTATTATCAGGCGATCCGGGCGAAAGCCACCTGCTTGACGGCATGCCATCGGCCGCTCGAGGATCTGACGGGGATTACGGCGGGAAATCGGTCTCTGCTGGGCAATTCGACCGCCCGTTCGGCGGGCGACCTGATGGCCGTCGTCCGCATCGAAATTTCCAACGCTCCCACGCAGGAAGCCATCGTTTGGAATGAAGGAACCCTGCTGGCCGCGGCGTTCGTCACCGTGTTTCTGGCCATGCTGGCCTCCTATGCGATCGTGCGCTACGTGATCGCCAAACCGCTTAGGCACTTGCGCGACGTGAGCGATTCGATCAGCCGCGGCGACATCTCGCAGCGGGCCGATATCCACACCGGCGACGAGTTCGAGGAACTGGCCGTGGCTTTCAACCGCATGCTGCGGCACTTGACCACCATCCAGGAAGAATTGCGGCAAGTCAACGCCAGCCTCGACGGCAAGGTCGATGAACTGGCGCAGGTCAACATGCGGCTTTACGAAATGAACATGCTCAAGAGCGACTTCCTGGCCACCATGAGCCACGAGCTGCGCACGCCGCTGAACAGCATTTTGGGCTTCAGCGACGTGCTCGCCGCCATCGACGCGCTCGACGAGAAACAGAAACGCTACGTGCTGAACATCCAGAAGTCGGGCCGCACGCTGCTGGAGATGATCAACGACATTCTCGATCTGGCGAAAATCGAGAGCGGCAAAATGGAAACGCGGCTGACCGATTTCCGCATCGATCTGGTCGTCGGCACGCAGTGCGACTTGGCGCGGCCGCTTTCGGAAAAGAAGAATATCGACCTCGAAAGCCATCTGCCCTCCGATCCGCCGCCCATGCGCCAGGACCAGACCCGCGTGCAGCAGATTCTCAACAACCTCTTGTCGAACGCCATCAAGTTCACGCCCGAAGGGGGAAGGATCACGGTCTCGGTGGAACGCGACGCGCGCGATTTCATGGTGCTCAAGGTGAGCGACACGGGCGTGGGCATCGCCGAGGAAGACCAGCAGACGATTTTCGAGAAATTCCGCCAAGGCCGCACGGCCATGCCCGGCGGCGACGCCATGACCCGCGAACACTCCGGCACGGGCTTGGGGCTGTCGATCGTGAAGGAACTGTGCAAACTCCTGGGGGGCGAGATTTTGGTGCAGAGCGAGCTCGGTAAAGGCAGCACGTTCACCGTCCGCTTGCCATGGCGGCTCGAGGAGCAGCCGCGGCTCGATTCGGCGCTCGCCGAAGGATTCTCCGATTTCGGCAAGCCGCGAATCGAGTTTGTGCATGGGAAATAGCGGCGGACGGCCCTCACCTCGGCCCCTTTTTTGACCCTCACCCCCCGTTTTAACCGATGTCCTGTCTTTTAGTCAGTTTCTGCAATACATTGCCCAACGAATTCATTCTCGGCGTTTTCGATTTCGAAAACGCCGCACTTTCGGTGGATTCCAACGACGGAGTTTCAACCCTGGTCCGGCGGCGCCACGGGGATTGCTTATGTCGAGGGAAACTACTGGGTAATACGGCAAGCCGTCGAATCGAGCATCCTGCAATTGGACACCGATCTTCGAGCGATGCGCTGCTACCCTTTGCCTCTGTCGCGCGATGCGCATTCCCTCATGCCGTTCGACGGCGGATTCCTGATCGCCGACACTCTCAACAATCGCGTCAATCACGAGCGGCTCTCCCCCGACGGTTCGGGCTTCGTCTCAACCGAGTTTTGGCGACAGCACCCGTCGGACAAGGATGAGACGCACGTGAATTCGCTGTGTTCGCTCAACGACGAAGTGTATGTTTCATCTTTCGGCGAGAAGCCCGGAAACGCATGGACCTCCTGCCAAACCGGACAAATCATCAACATCAGCACCGGCGAAATCGTGTGCAATAATCTGCAGCATCCGCACACGCTGGCGACGTGCGCCGGATACGTGTATTGGCTGGAATCCAAAACCGGACTGCTGCACCGCTATGCGCCGGGCGGGAAACACGAATCGCTCCTGCATTTGGACGGGTATGTGCGCAGGATTGGCGTTCGACACCGACTTCATCTATGTCGGCGCGAGCGCGGCCAGACGCTACTCCCGCAGCTTGGGAACGGCAAACAAATTCGCCTCCGGCAATCCCGACGACTTCTGCTCGTGGATCTATCGCATCTCGCAAAAGACCGGAGCGATTGAGCGGCGGAACGTTACTACCTACGGCTCGGAAATCTACGACCTGTTCCTCGTTCCGTCGGTTGCATTCGAAATGTCCCGGGATTTGAGCCTCAGGGCGACGACGCAGCGGTTGTGGAGATTCGAAGACCATGTCCGCGAAGGCGCGGATGCCCTACAAGAGCGCAACGCCGAAAAGGACCGATTGAATTGCGATCTTGACGCTCTTCGCGCGGAACTAGCCCGCGTCAAGGGAACCAAATGGTGGCGCAGCCGGGAATTCCTCTCGAAATTCGCGCCGCGATGGATGCGTAAAGGAGCACGGAGAGAATAGTTCCGGAGCACCGGTTTTTGTCCATATCACTCCTGCCGCGCAGTCAACTACGAAAATTCAAGCGACATTCGAGGAGAAAAGGGGAGTCTATGTCAGACGACGAACTATCGGAAACCGACGCCGCATCCGTCGAACGACAGCTTCAGCGGATCGAACGACGCTTGGACGACTTCCAACGCCGGCAAATCGAGTTGCAGGAGTATCTGCTTCAGCAATTTCAAGACCGCGAGGCCGCACGTCGAAAGGAAGCGGCTATCGACAAGAAGACGCTCGCCGACCTGACCGAACGGCTCAACGCCGGCGCCGAGCGGCTCGCGGAATTGCAGAATCAACTCGGCATGAAGATCGAGGAGAACGCGGCGCTCGGAATTGAACTCGAACGCCGGGCGGCCATCGAGCGGAGCCTCGGCTTTCGGCTCCTGCGAAAGGCGCATTCGATCCGTTGTCGACTCGTTCCGCGGAACGGCCGCGTCGAACGGGCGTTCCAACTCGGCCGCCGCGCACTGCGAAAATCGCTGCGGACGGCGAAATCGGGCGCAGAATCGCTGCGGCGGCGGATTCTGCGGCAGCCCGCCCTCGAGCCAGCCGATCCGAAACCGCTGGGCATACCCGAGCGGCGGTTCGTCCGCACGCCGGCGTTGATCGAAGTTCTCGAACCGATCGAAGTCCGCGGCTTGGTGAGCGTCGTGCTGCCGGTCCACAATCACGCGCGGTTGTTGAGGGAGGCGATCGAAAGCGTTTTGGCGCAGACCTACAAGAACTTCGAACTGATCGTCGTCAACGACGGCTCGACCGACGAGATTGAATCCGTGCTTGCCGACTTCGCCGGCCACCCGCAAATCCGCATCCTCACGCAACGGAATCAGAAGGTCGCGGCCGCCCTCGACAACGGCTTTCGCTTTGCGCGGCGAATTCTGGACGTGGACCTCGGCCGACAACCGGATGCTGTCCGAGCATCTGGAAAAGCTCACGACGTATTTGCGGACGCATCCCGCGGCCGGAATGGTCTTCGCCGACTACAACATCATCGACGGAAACGGCGATCCGCTGATCGACCCGACCTTCCGCCCGCACAATCGTTATCGGCTCGATGACTCCGAAGTCCATTTGCCGCATTCGACCGATCTCCTGAACGTCGTTCTGGACAATTTCATCGGCCCGTGCGTGCTTTACCGGGCCTGCGCGGGGCGGCTGTTGGGGAATTACGACCGCAACCTGGGCGTTGAAGATTACGACTATTGGATGCGGATGAACATGTCCTTCGAAGTCGGCCACATCGACACCGACCAACCGCTGTATCAATATCGTGTTCATTCCAATTGCCTCAGCGGCAAAACGGATTTGTCGGCGACTTTACGGCGGAGTCGAGCGGCTCATGGAACGGCAGCGCGAGCGGGCGGAGTTCTTCGACCGGCCCTGGACCATCTTCGCCGACGAGCCGACGGCGCGTCTCCTCGATGAAACGCGAACGGCGCCGCACCGCGTTCTTTCGTGGCCGGGCGAGAAGTCCGCGTTCGACAATGCAAAGAACATGATCATCGTCCATGCGAAAAGCCTCCCGGGGGTCGCCGCGAGCGAGCCTCCGGCCGGCATGACGGTGGCGGCGTGGTTCGACGGCGACGCCTTGGCGCCGTATCGGTATCGGCGCGAGATCCGGCAGCTTCGCGCCGTCTGCTTTTCCCGCGAGGATACGGCGCTGGAGCGGCTCGGACTTGTGACCGAGTTGCGATTTCGCATGGGCTCGGCGGGTTCGCTCTTGTCGCAATTGGTTTGCTACGCCAACAATCGGGCGTTCGCCCGCGCGACGCGGACAGCCGAGGACCTTGCCAGGGAATCGCCGGTTCCGCTACTGCCCCTCGCCCGCCGCTTGCGCGTTCTGCTGCAGGCCGAGCAATTCACGCAAGGCGGCTTGGAGCAGGTGGTCATCGATCTGGCGACCAATCTCGACCGCCGCCGCTTCGAGCCGCTGCTGCTGGTCCTCGGCGAACAGGGCCAAGCGGTGGAACATGCGCGGGAGCGGGGAATCCGCATCCTCACGCTGCCCAAAGAAGGCCGCGAGGACACCTATCGGAAAATGCTGATCGACGAACGGATCGATCTGGTCAACGCGCACTTTTCGATCTACGGCGGCTATATCGCCTGGCAAACCGGCATTCCGTTCGTGCAGACGATCCATACGAGCTACGTCTGGCTGCCCGCGGAGGCGCAGGAGCAATACCGCGAGAGCGATTCGTTCACGGCGGCCTATTTCTGCGTCTCGCAATCGGTCGCACAATATTCCGACCTCAAACTCGGCCTGCCGCCGGGCAAGATGATCGTCGTTCCTAACGGCATCGATCCCTCACGGCTGGCGTTGGAGAAGGACTCGACCGAGCCGGAGAAGCTGCGGCGGGAACTGGGGTTCGGTCCCGAGGATTTTGTCTTCTTGAATGTCGCGGCGATTTATGACGTGAAGAACCAGCGAGAGATGGTCCGCGCCTTCGCCCGCGTTTTGCCCACGTGCCCGAATGCGAAGTTGCTGTTCGTGGGCCGGCCCATCAACGAAGATTACTACGCCGAAGTCCGGCGGACGATTGCCGAATTGGGTCTGGAGAATTCGGTGATTCTCGCGGGGCATCAAGATCGCGTCGCGGCGTTCTATCGGGCGGCCAACGCCTTTCTGCTGCCCTCGTTCGTGGAAGGCTGGAGCCTGTCGCTGACCGAGGCGGTGTGCGCCAATCTGCCGGTCATCGCCACCGACGTCGGCGGCGCGGCCGATCTCTTGGCCGAAGTCGGCGGCACGATCATTCCACCGCCCTACGGTTCAATCGCCAATCTGACGCGGGAGGCATTCGACCGTCACGCCGAAGCGGCGGATCCCAAGTTCATCGAGAATCTGGCCGAGGCGATGCGGTCGGTTTATCGGGATTGCCCGCAACCGTCGTTGAGCGCGGCGGCGCGGGAAAAGCTGAGTTCGCGGCACACGCACAAAAACTACGAGCAGTTGTTTACGTGGTTCGTGCAAGGCGGGCATGCCGATACGGCCCGCGCATGGCTGCGATAGTCGAGGCTCTCACGAAGCGAGGTGCCATGCCCACGCTAGTCGTGGGCATGGCGCCACATCGATCTCACTTTCCTTCCGTCAATCCTTTCCACGAATCGGTGCGGAAGGGGCCGGTCGGCAGGCCTGCTTTATTGGACAGGTTTGGCTCGGCGGTATCCCGCCAGGCGAATCGCACCGCGACCGGCGCGGCCACGGCGGGGTTCGAGACGACGACCGAATCGCCGTCAATTTCGGCCGTTGCCGGCACGAATTTACGGTCGGCGCCGGCAATGGTGAAATCGGAAAGCGGCTTGCCGTCGCGCGAAACCAAACCGCCGCCGACGTGATCGAATTGGAGGCGAATCTTATCGCCCTCCACGGCCATCGACTTGTAGAGCGGGCCGGAATAGACGATGTCCTTGCCATACACTTTCGCCAGCGCCCAGAGGGCCAGCCGGCGGCCGACTTCCTGTTTGTTCTTGGGATGAATGTCCTTGATGTCGCCGATATCGACCGTCACGGCCATGCCGGTGTTCGGCACGCTTCGCAGTGTCATGGTTTGCGCTTCGCACAGTTCCGCCCAGCAGGCCGGGTCGGTATTGTCGTAGCGGAAAGGAGCAATCTGCACGAATCCGAAGGGAAAATCGCCTTGCCCCCAAGCGGTCCGCCAGTCGCGGATCATCGCCGGGAACAGCGTGCGGTATTGATAAGCGCGGGAGACGTTCGATTCGCCCTGATACCAGATCGCGCCGCGAATGGCAAAGGGAATGAGCGGCGCGATCATGCCGTTGTACAGACAGGAGGATTCGCCCTGGGCCAGCGGTTTCAGCGCCGGATCGTCTTCGAGCGCTTTGCGGCTGGTCCAGAATTCGGCCGGCGTTCCGCCCCACGACGTGTGGATCAGACCGATTGGAACGCCGAGTTCCTTGTGCAGTTGCCGGCCGAAAAAATAAGCGGCGGCGGAAAAACCGCCCCAGCCGTCCGCGGAAACACTTTTCGGCGTGCAGGGCAGCCATTTGGATTTCAATTCGGCGGCCGGTTCGGCGGCTTTCGTTTTCGGCACCGTAAACAGCCGGAGGTTCGGATAATCGGCGGCGGCGATTTCTTCGTTCGCACGATTGCATGCGCCGATGCCCATTTCCATGTTCGACTGCCCGGAACAGACCCAAACTTCGCCCACCAGGATGTTCGAGAATTTCGTTTCCTCGCCCGAGGAGCCTTTGACCGTCATTTCCAGCGGCTCGCCGACTTTCAGTTTGTCCAGGGTGACCTTCCAGCGGCCGTCTTCGCCGGCTTTGGCGGTATGGGTTTGATCGGCGATGCTGACGGTGACTTCTTCGACTTTGTCGGCCCAGCCCCAAACCGGCACGGGCATGTCGCGCTGCAAAACCATGTTATCGCCGAAAACACCGGCCAACTTGACGGCCGCTTGCAGGGGAGCGCAGGAGAGAGACAGTAGAATCGCCAAGATCAAAACACAGGAGCGATTTTTTTGCATGATGGGAATCCTTTAGGAATCTGATTTTTTGCCTTTGTAAATTTCCTGAACGAATGCGAGTTCTCACTCTCCTCCCAATTTACCAGATTTGGATCGAAAAAGAAAACCCCCGGGCGATGGAGCCGTCCGAGGGTTTTTGAGGTTGTTTTTCGATCCTTGCGGAACGAATTCGGCGGGAGGACTAATCCCGGTGCGTCGATTCGCGTTTCGACTGCCAGACTGCCCAGGCGAGCCCGACCACGCAGACCGCGACCACGCCGTAGAACAAGCCGTCGTGCGACTTTTCCTTTACGACGACGCCGATATTCGACAGTTTATCGAGTACTTCGTGGTCGTAGGGCAGAATCAGGCCGATGATCAGCAAGCTGACCATGTTCATCACCTTGATCAGCGGATTGATGGCGGGGCCGGCGGTGTCTTTCAGCGGATCGCCCACCGTATCACCCGTGATGGCGGCCTTGTGCTTTTCGCTGCCTTTGCCCGTCTGCTCGGTCCTGGGTTCGTCTTCGATGGTCTTCTTGGCGTTGTCCCAAGCGCCGCCGGCATTGGCCATGAACACGGCCAGGAGTTGTCCGGTGACGATCATGCCGCCCAGGAAGCCGGCCAGGGCGATGCTGCCTAAAGTAAATCCGACCAGCAGCGGCACGAGAATCGCCAGCAGCCCCGGACCGATCAGTTCTTTCTGCGCGGAGGCGGTGCAGATATTGACCACGCGGCCGTAGTCGGGTTTCTTCGTGCCGGCCCAGATTTCCTTGTCGCGGAACTGGATGCGGCATTCCTTGACGATCAGGAACGCGGCGCGTCCCACCGCGCGGATCGTCATCGAGCTGAACAGGAAGGGCACCGCCCCGCCGATCAACATGCCGATGAACAAGGTCGGATTGGAAATGGTGAGCATGCTCGCCACGGTGGCGTAAACGCCGGCGGTGATCGTCGCGCTTTCGCCCTGTCCACCCGAACCGACCGAAACGATGAAGCTGTTGAACAGCGACACCGCGGCGATCACGGCGGAGCCGATGGCGATGCCCTTGGTGATGGCCTTGGTGGTGTTGCCCACGGCGTCCAAGTCGGCGAGGATTTGCCGGGCCTCCTTGTATTTCTTTTCGCCCATCTCTTTGGCGTCGTAGCCCATTTCGCCGATGCCGTTGGCGTTGTCGGCCACGGGGCCGAAGACGTCCATCGAGATCGTGTTGCCGGTCAAGGTCAACATGCCGATGCCGCACATCGCCACGCCGAAGGCCACGAACGTGGCGGAAGTGCCGGCGTAGATCATCACGCTGGCGAAGATCGCGGCGGCGATGATGATCACCGCGGCCACCGAACTTTCGTAGCCCACGGCCAAGCCTTGAATGATGTTCGTCGCATGGCCGGTTTCGCACGATTTGGCCAGGCCCTTGACCGGCGAGAACTCGGTTCCGGTGTAGTACTCGGTGCATTTATTGAGGAACACGGCGAGGATGATGCCGATCAAACACGTCCAGGCGGGCCGCATGTCGAGGCCTTCGACGCCCAGCGAGGCCCAAGTAGGTTGTTTCTTTGTGAGAATTTCGCCTTTCCAGGGCGGGACGCTGACGGCCGTCTGTTCGCCGTTGATCCATTTCTTGAACAGTTCGCCTTCGTTCTCCAGCCCTTTGAGCATGGTCGTGTTGTTGTTGTTCTTCGCCTGCAATCGCTGGTCGGCCAAGGCGGCATAGAACCCTTTTTGAGCGACCGTGAAATCCTCGGTCCGTTCGAAGCCATCGACCGCCTGCGGATAGAGCTTGACGTAGCTGTCGTTGAACCTCAAGTAGCCGAAGCCCAACGCGATGAAGCCCACGATGCTCAAAATCGAGCCGATGATGAAACCCCGGTTGACGCTCTTCATGGCCTCGCCGACGGAGCCCTTGTCGCCGGCTTTCACGCTGTAGGTGCTGATGATGCTGGCGATGACGCCGATGGCGCGGACCAGCAAGGGGAAGATCACGCCCTTGTGGCCGAAGCTGGCGATGCCCAGGATCATGGCGGCGACGATCGTCACTTCATAGCTCTCGAAAATGTCGGCGGCCATGCCGGCGCAGTCGCCCACGTTGTCGCCCACGTTGTCGGCGATCGTGGCGGCGTTGCGGGGATCGTCCTCGGGAATGCCGGCCTCGAGCTTGCCGACCAGGTCGGCGCCCACGTCGGCGGCCTTGGTGTAAATACCGCCGCCGACACGCATGAACAACGCCAACAGCGTGCCGCCGAAGCCGAAGCCCAAAAGGGCCTCGTAGGCTTGCTGGCCGTAGATCAGGAAGATGATCGAACCGCCTAAAAGACCCAAGCCGTCGGTCAACATGCCGGTGATCGTGCCGGTGCGGTAGCCCAATTGCAGGGCTTGGCCGAAACTGGTCTGCGCGGCGGCGGCGACGCGGAGATTGCCCACCGTGGCCAATCGCATCCCCACGAAACCGACGGTGGCGGAAAACGTTGCGCCGATAAAGAAAGCGATCGCGCGGCCGACGGCGATTTTCATCGCGTCGCCGCTGGCAATCGCTCCCGCGGTCGCCGAGGCTTGTGCGGCAAAATAAAGCAGGATCGTGATAATGACAATCAATACGCCCACTACGCTGAATTGACGATAGAGATACGCATTGGCCCCTTCGCGTATCGCTTGGGCGATTTCCTGCATCCGCTTCGTGCCTTGATCGGCGTTCATCACCTGCTTGACCAGCGTCAAGGCATAACCCAGACCTGCCAAAGCCACGACGACCAGGGATAAGAGCGCTATGCGTTCGATCCAATCGTAATCGGGACTGCGGAACGGCTCCCAAAGCGTGATTATTCCGCCGCTCCCGGCACCGTTTGCCACTGCGGCTGTTTTTTCCGCAGCCGGAGCGACGACATCGCTTGTCGCGCCCGCCTGAAATCCGGCCGCCGCCAACAACCCCACGCATAAAATCATCAACCAAGCCACATGCAGCCGTTTTCGCAACGGGCTGATCGGCTTGCGACCCGAACTACCGCTGTTCTTCATGACTTCGAATACTCCTCAAAACTAAAGGTTCGAAAGTGGTTCGTATTACGGCACGTTCCGGTAAGGTGGGCCTCGCCCACGATTGAGTTTTTCCGCTCCGAGTGTCATGCGAAAGCATAACCTACCTGATCTGGTGGGTATCACCCACCCTACATCGATCGAGACATGCCGTAATCAATTTTCTGCCGGCGCAAAGCAACGCCAAGCCGGGGCAGGATAATCGAGAAAGTTTACAGAATCCACCCGCAATCTGTCAACCATCCCGACGAGATAGTTCCCTTTCGGCACGTAAAATAATAAATAATCATTAATTACACTCCTCTTGCGCGGTCATTTTTGGCCGATGCTCCTCCCATGCTGCCGTCAAGGGGAATATTCCTTAAACCTTGATGGAACAGGCGGAAAATCGCTCAGAAAGGACGAGGCTCCCGCCAAGTCGCTCTTCGTTTTTCACGCTATTATCATTCCATCCCGCGGGTGAAAAATTCAGCGACTTGCCCAAATCTCGGTCCGAGGCATGGATGATGGGCGACGAAAAAATAAACTCGCGAGCAAGGCTCGTCATGGCACCGCGCCATTCGACAAAGACCATCCCCCCCCTACTAACGGAATTACACAAAAAACTGCAAAAAACGGTGCGATCCCTACAAGCGTCATGCCGATACCTTTGACATGCGCTCATCTTGAGAATTACGCAGCCAAATACCCCAATACAGGGGAAGAGATGTGTGCAGCAGGATGGGCTTCGCCCACTGCAAAATGCGAATCGTAGCTATCGGTGGGCAAAGCCCGCCCTACGTATTCGGGGGGAAAGCCGAATGGAATACGTTGTAGGAGCCTGATCCCATGCAAGTGAAAGTTTACGTTCCCAAAGTCATTGAAGTTCCCAGCGAGTATCTGCCGGCGTTGGCCAAACTGCGCCGCCGACAGCCTCGGCGACCGCGCCCAAGAAGTCTCCGCCACTCGCGGACACCTCGTGCGGCAAGCCGTGCAAGACGGTCTGCTGCGCGAGTTCGACAATCTGGTCAATGAAGACGGCACGGTCGATCTGGTCTGCGATCCGGGCATGGAAATTCCACTGGAACTGGAAAATAAAACGCTCAGCGTCGCGGAATTGCTCGAGGCCTTGCAATACAAACGAACCTGGGCCGACGTGAAATCGTCCGAAGCGGCGTAGCCGCTCCGCGGGCCGTGAATCTTCGCTCCGCTCGCCGATGTGACGAACGGCAAACGAGAAACGGCCAACGACGGCGGCGTTTCATTTTAGGTCGGCGTGGTGCAGAGGCGCTCGAGCGGTTCCGGTCTCCGCGGGCATCCGGCCTGCGCCCGGGAGCAGCGAAGGCGCTCCCCGCCTCATTCCGTTCGCACAACCTCCAGGATCCTCCGCGGGGCAACGACTTATGAGCGTCGGTACTCCAAAATTCGACAAGGGCATCCTGCTTCGCATCGATCGCGAACAGCCGCCGATGCCGCCTCGTTTCCCCGAGTCGCTGAAGTCCGATTCGCAACGACTGCGCATCGTCAGGATGGACGAGCCGGCGCTGCCGAGCGGCAAATCATGGGAAGACGCCGCGAATTTCTTCCGCGCGCCGCGACATCCCCTCACCGAGCGTTTTGCGGAAGAGCGCACTCCCAAGCCGGTCGAGACCGAAAAAGAAGTCGCGGTGGAAACGATTCCGCCGCGCGAGCCGGGAGTCGATCTGGCGACCGTGCAGCCCCGCGATGTCGATACCGCCAAGTTGTCCGCCTTCGTCCATGCGGTTCCCGCCGCCTGGAAGGACGGCAAGCGCGGCGCATCGCAAGCCGCGTCCGGCAAAGCCATCGTTATGCCCCTGGCGAAAACCGATTTGCGGGAGATCTTCCAAGCGGATAAAATTTGCATCGTGGCGCAGCCGCAGGCGAATGCGCCGCCGTCCGCGGCCGATGCCGAATCCAATCCCGATCCACCGCCTGCCGCCCCCGCCGCGGTCCCGCCGAAAAAAACGCCGCACTACCTCGACGAAACGCAGCGCTATCTCGTGGAGAACTGGCCCAAGCTTCCGCCCAACGTGCAGGCGGCGATTCTGAACGTGATCGACGCCGCCATCAGCCCGGACGATGAGTAGCACGGTTCATGCCGCGTGGAGCTATGCTCCAGCATAACCTGCGGCTTTGATGACAGGTTAGGAACCTGCCCTAGGTGCGCGGATTTGCAGGCTTTCCGCTGGCAGCATCGCGTTCAAGCTGCCGCTGCGGAAGCCTTCCAGATCGAGCGCAATGAACTTGAATCCCAGCGATTTGAAATGCGCGACAAGGTCGCCGCGCAACGGTTCTTCGCTGAATCGGGCCAGATCGCCCCCCGGCACTTCGATCCGCGCCACGTCTCCGCGATGATAGCGCACCCGCAGCGGCTGAAACCCCCGCTCGCGCAGAAACCGCTCGGCGGCGCCGATCATCGCCAATCGCTCCGGCGTGACTTCTTCGCCGTAGGCGATGCGGCTGCTCAAGCACGGCGTGGCGGGTTTGTTCCAGATGGGAAGTTCCCAGAATGCGGCCAGCGCGCGGATTTCGGCCTTGGTCAATCCGCATTCGGCCAACGGGCTTTTCACGCGGCGGTCGCGCGCGGCGGCCATGCCCGGCCGATACTCGCCGCAATCGTCGCGGTTGCTGCCGTCCAGCAGGACGTCAACGCCCAAACGCACCGCC
The DNA here is from genome assembly GCA_963713065.1 of Pirellulales bacterium. Lineage (GTDB taxonomy): Bacteria > Planctomycetota > Planctomycetia > Pirellulales > Thermoguttaceae > JADLEL01. Next base: position 60,249 of record CAVQKP010000010.1, read on the forward strand.
ACTTTTTCGACCTCCGCGAAAAGCTCATTCTTGCAGTGATAGCAGCGGTCGGGCAGGTTCGCCCGATACTGCGGCAGTTCGAGTTCGCCGGTTGGGATCACTTCGTGCCGGATGCCGATCTGCCGGGCGACCTCCTTGCACTCCTCCAACTCGCCGACCGCCAAACTCGCGCTCGACCCGGTGACGGCCACCGCCTTCTCTCCCAGCGCCAACTGCGCCGCCTTGGCCAAAACCGTGCTGTCCAATCCACCCGAAAACGCCACCGCGCAACTGCCATAGCCGTGCAGCAGTTCGAGAAGCCGGTCGCGTTTTTCGGAAATCGGAAGATCGAGCTCCATGAAAGGGATTCTCGTATAGCAGGTCCTGCTGCGGCATAATTCGATGGGAGAGTGTTATGCCGAAAGTACTAAGAGAAAGGTGTTGTGTCGCTGAAAAATCTACGCGCAAGCATGAATCTGCAACCGCTACTTATCCTCCGCCGGAACGGGCAATCCTTCGGCACTGTCGGCTTTCTTCGACTTGAGGGCCTTGGGCGGGTGTTTCGGGTCGAATTTGGCGGCTTCCCCCTTTTCTTCTCGCCCAGCGGTTCCGTCAGCGTGATCGTAATCTCTTTGGCTTGACCCAAATTGGGCATGTTGGGCATCTGCACGCCTTTGACTTCGATCTTGTCCCCCCTCGAGGCAAATGTGCCGTCAGCCATGTCGATCGAAATTTTCGGTTTTTCACCCAATTCGAACTGCACGCTCGCGCGGCCGGCTTGAATTTGATATTTTCCGTTCTTCACGCTTCGAATATGCCCCACGACTTGGCTCATTCCGGCGGCCACGGCCGCTCCCTTTCGCGCCGCCGCCTAACGCCGGCTTGCCGGGCTCGCCGCCTTCCGGAAAGATGCCGGGCATTCGTTCCTTGGTAACCGTTACCACGCTCAACTCTTCGACTTTACCCGATACATTGCCCTTCGCGTCCACTTCGGCCTTGAATTCCACGCAGAGGCCGGGCCTCAAAAACTCGGTGGTGGCTTCGCCCGTGGTTTTAATAGCCGTCTGCCGGTTGAATTGGATGATCCGCTCGGTCCCATTGGCATCGGTTATTTTGACGCGCCCCGCCCCGATGGCCTCGATCGTGCCGCTGGCCTCGAAGGGCGCCCCTTGCATTCCCGGCATGCCTCGTTGCATTCCCTGCTGCATATTTTGACGCTGCATGGCTTGCATCATGCGCCTCTGCGCCGGCGTTAACGGGATGGTCGGATTCTGCTGCAGATATTGTGCATAAACAACGACCGACATTTGCAAAAACACTCCGGCGACGAGCAAGCTTCGGCGGAACATGGCTGTACCTTTTGGGGATGGAGTATGCAACGGATAATTTCGGCGTTGCCTACGGCTCGGTGGGAGCCTTGACCGGCCGAAATTCAGGATGTTCATTGAGGAATGCCCAACTGTAGCATACATCCAGACGGCAAACTTGAATAGCGGATTGTCGAAAATTGCCTCTGCATCCGGCAGCCTGTTGAAAAAGGGGACTGGCTCGGAGCTGAGTACCGGAAATCCCGCGAAAAATGGATTACAGCGACGTGCCTCTCCCCTTTTTCAACAGGTTGCTAGGAGCAGGCTAGCCGCGAATCGGCACTCGCATTAACCCGATTGGGGATAACCGTCCTACCCTGATAAACCCAAAATCCAGCTCTTGGCATCGTGATCTGGGCAATATCGGGGAATCGTGGTAACATCTCTTCCAGTTTGTCGAGAGTTTGTTTGCCACCATCTCATTTTAGCTCGGGAGATTTCCGACATCCGCCATGAAAACATTACTTACCGAAGAACAATTGCGCGACGGCATTCGACAGCTGGCCGACAAGATTCATGAACATTATCAGGGCAAACCGCTGACGATCGTGGGCGTGCTGATCGGCAGCATCGTGCTTTTGGCCGACTTGATTCGTTTATTGAACATGCCCATCCGCGTCGAATTGGTGCAAGCGCGGAGCTATCGGAACGGCACACGGCCCGGCCCTTTGGTGCTGAACACCGATTTGCTCTCGAACGGAATCCTCGGCCGCAACGTGCTATTGGTGGACGATATTTTCGACACTGGGCACACGCTTTGGGAGTTGATACCGCAGATCGACGAACTCGGCCCGGCGAGCATCCGCAGCGCGGTGCTGCTGGTGAAGCAAGGCCAATGCGTCGTCGATATGAAGCCCGACTTCGTGGGCTTCGAAGTTCCCAACGCCTTCGTGGTCGGCTATGGGCTCGACTACCGCGATCAATATCGCAATCTCCCCTATATTGCCACGCTCGATCCGGCCGAGATGCAGGATGAAGAAATGGGGGGTAGGAAATAACGGACAGGGGACAGGAGTTTAGGAAAAAAATGCTCTTGTTCAATTTGCAATCCCATCATGACGCCTCGCATATTCCATCTGATTCCAAACCTCAACCTCTCCGGCACGGAAAAACAACTTTGTTTGCTGGCCGCGGGGCTGGCACGCGCCGGTTTCGACGCGCACGTCTGCTCGCTCGGGCAGGGCGGACCGACGGTGGAATCGCTTCGCGCCGCCGGCATTCAGCCCGCGATCCTCGAGCAACGCTGGACCATCGACCCCCGCGCCTATTGGAGTCTCAAACGCCTCGTTGATCGCTTGCGCCCCGATGTGATCCATGCCTGGCGCGGCAGCGCCAATGCCTACGGACTGGCGGCGGCGATCGGCGGCGGCGTGCGGCGTTTCATTGCCGCTTACCGCTGCCTCGAGCCTGTCGGCAGTTTGCTGCAAATCCGCATCGACCGTGAAATCGGCCGTCGCTGCACGGGCCTGGTGGCCAACAGCCGTGGCGTCAAGGATTTTTACGTGCGGAACGGCCTGCCGGAAGAAAAATTCCAAATCGTCCCCAATGCCGTCGAACTTCCCGCACCGCCGACTTTCACGCGGCGGCAGATCCTCGACGAACTTGCCCTACCTGAAAACAGCCGTTTGATCGGGATGGTCGGCCGGCTTCTGCCGCACAAACGGGTAAAGGACGCCATCTGGGCCGCCGATCTGTTGAAAGTCGTCCGAAAAGACGTGCATCTGCTGATTTTCGGCGATGGACCGCACCGCGACCGGTTGCGCATGTTTCGCGATCAGGTCCGCATCGGCGAGCATGTGCATTTTCTCGGATTGCGCAGCGACCTGCAACGGTTCTATCCGCATTTCGATCTGCTTTGGTCCACCAGCGCTTTCGAGGGCCAATCGAATGCGATCTTGGAGGCTATGGCTGCTGCAATTCCCGTCGTCGCCAGCGACATCCCTGGCACACGCGAGTTGGTAACGCATTACCAGACGGGACTGTTGGTTCCCCTCGGCAACCGTGCCGGTTTTGCTCGGGAAGCTCATCGGCTCTTGGAAAATGCGGAACTTGCCCGCCGTCTTGGCGAAGCCGGCCGCCACCGTGTCCGCAGCGAATTTACGGTGGAAAAAATGGTCGAGACTTATATTGGGTTGTACAATCGGTTACTCTAGGACAAATATCCTATTTGTCATAACTAAAAGGGCTGGGCAGGCAAACTGTGTTCTTTGAAAACGACTTGTCGGAAACCGGCCCTTCGCCTTATTCCCACCGATGAATAGGGAAAATATTCCCCAAATTACGATAATGTGTAAACTACGGTAATTAAATGCCGAAGATAACATAAGCATCAAGCGTAAACTGCGTATATTGAAACGTATATAACGAATAAAATGGCAAAATGCTCTGTTCTGACTTACTTCAGATCGCGAAACGATTGGAGTCAACCATTTTGCTTGCTGTTTTATTAGAATAAGTACAATATATCGTTGAAAGCAATTCCCCGAAAACCCGCTCAGTGTTGAGGATTTCCGCATGAAGGACGTCTTGGCCGTTATTCTTGCCGGGGGGAAAGGTTCGCGGTTGGAGCCTTTGACGCGCGACAGGGCGAAACCGGCAGTGCCTTTCGGGGGGGCCTATCGGATCATCGACTTCACCCTCTCGAACTGTCTCAATAGCGGCATCCGCAAGATGCTCCTCTTGACGCAATATAAAGCGATGAGCCTCGATCGGCACATCAATCTCGGCTGGCAGAGCTATCTCTGCCGCGAGTTGGGCGAGTTCATCGACGTCGTGCCGCCCCAGCAGCGGATCGACGAACATTGGTATCAGGGCACCGCCGACGCCGTTTACCAAAACATCTACACCATCGAAAAAGAACGGCCGAAATACGTGGTGATCCTGGCGGGCGACCACGTCTATAAAATGAATTACGCCCGGCTCGTCGAACACCACCTTCAGAACCATGCCGACATGACGGTGGGCGCGCTCCGCGTGCCCGTGGCCGAGGCCGCTTATCAGTTCGGCGTGATGGAGATCGACACCGAGAACCGCGTCATCGGATTCGAAGAGAAGCCCCAATATCCCAAGTCCATTCCGGGCGATCCGAATATCGCACTGGCCTCGATGGGGATCTACGTCTTTACGGCCCGATTCCTCTTCGAGCAGCTTTGCCTCGATGCCACGCGGTCCCAGAGCCAGCACGATTTCGGCCACAATATCATCCCTTGGGTGATTCAGCAATGCCGCGTGTTCGCTTTTCCCTTTACCGATGAAAACCGCAAAAAGGATGCCTACTGGCGCAACGTGGGCACGCTGGACGCCTACTATGAAGCCAACATGGACCTCGTCTCGGTCGATCCCTTGTTGAATATGTACGACAACGAGTGGCCGGTGCGAACATTCCAACCGAATCTGCCGCCGCCGAAATTCGTCTTTGCCGAAAGAACGCCCGGCGGACGGTGCGGCCAAGCGCTCGACAGCCTCGTTTGCGCCGGCACGGTCATTTCCGGCGGCCGGCTGGAAGGCTCGATCGTCGGCTCCAACTCCCGCATCAACAGCTATTCCACCGTCGAGGATTCCATTCTCTTCGAGGGCGTGAATGTCGGCCGGCACGCCAAAATCCGCCGCGCGATCATCGACAAGGGCGTGTGCATTCCGCAAGGCATCGAAATCGGCTACGACCGCGACCTGGATATCGCCCGCGGATTCACGGTCACCGAAAAAGGCATTACCGTCATCGCCAAAACGCACGGCGTGGAGCAATTCTTCGGCAAAGAGGCGGATAAGCGAAGAATAGTGGATGGTTGATTAGCCCCCCGTGAGTGAATATGAGGCAAATTGAGTTCAAATAGAGGCAATAGGCAATCTGGCTATTTTCTTTGATTGATCTTGCCATCGACCGGCATTTTTGGTATTTTCTTCCCTCCCCACGATTGGCCTCCTCGCGCGAAAAATCGGCTTTTCCATTTGAACCTTATCGAGACAGAGGGCGTATCCTTCAGCGCACAGGGAACGTAGGCCCGCTTCAACATCAGGCCCCTTCCGGTGTACTCGCGATGCGGAAGCTTCGCTTGCCTTCGACTCTTCCAGTCTTATCACAGTCAGATTAAAACTCGGAGTAACAAGGATGAACACTTGCACGCGAATCTTGTCGGCAGCCCTTGTCGCTTGGTTAGGCACGGCTGCTTGGACGTCCGCGCAGGCCGAACCGGAAGGGGATCTGAACCTTTTAGTCTCGAACGACCTGCTCGTTCCCCCCAGTGCTTACCACGGAAACGATATGGTCTTCCGCAACCGCATCGGCGGGCTGTATTTCACCGCTACGGCCGATATCGCGGCCTTGTCGCGCATCGATAACCATTCCTTCACGCTGCTTTCGAACGGCAGCGGCGGAACCGAGGCGTTGAACGCCAACGATCTCCAGTTCGAAATGCGGACCGGCCCGAAAGTGAACCTCATCGTTCACGAAATTCTTTTCGGAAACGATCTCGAATTGGGCTATATGGCGATCGACGGCTATTCGCTCTCGAAGAGCGTGTACAGCGGAAGTTCACCGCTGTTTTTCGACAGCCCGTTGCTAAGCACCCAAGTCGGCGGCGGGGCGGGCGTCCGCTTCGATTACGTCTCTCGCATTCAAACCGCCGATGCGAACCTCCGCCACGACCTGGGCGATCGGCTGTCGCTCTTGGCCGGTTTCCGTTATGTCGATCTGCACGAACAATTCGACGGCTCTACCCTCGAGCCCGGCCAGGCCGCTGCGAGTTTCATTACCTCGAACACCGACAATCATCTCTACGGGTTTCAGCTCGGCGGCGAATTGACGATCATCAATCTGCAAAAAATTCACGTCGCCGGCATCGGCAAGGCCGGCATTTTCAGCAACCAGTCGGACCTCACGCTCTACGGCGCCAACGAAGGCGATGCGGTGGGCGGCGTCAAGGGGCAACTCGCGTTCCTCGGCGAGGTCGATCTCATCGGTTCCTACTGCATTTCCGAAAACGTCGCCGTCCGCCTCGGCTATCAGGCAATGTGGCTCTCGGGCGTGGCGCTGGCCGTCGATCAACTCGATCTCGCCAACGGCCCCACCTCGCCCGCCTGGCATCCCAGCACCCAAGGCAGCCTGTTCTATCACGGCGCGTTCCTGGGCGTGGAGATCAGCTTCTAGAATCTGGATTTTTTTCACGATGCACGGTGCCATGCCCACGCTTGTCGTGGGCATGTTCGTTAATCGGGCATCGTCATGATCCATTGCTTTCATCACTTCCAACTGCATGATTCCACAATTCAATCACGACTTGAACCTTTCCAACTTCAGGGCTACACTGCTGGCATGACTACGCACCGCAAGATGATTATCGTCACCGATGGTTTCCATGATGCCCACACCGCCAAAACGGCAATTTGCGTGATTCGCTATCGGCCCAACGAGGTCGTGGCCGTTTTGGACCGCGAGGTGGCCGGCCAATCGTGCCAGGAGGTATTTCACGTCGGAGGGAAGATTCCCTTCGTCGCCACGCTGGCCGAAGCGCCGGAGGCGAATTCGCTTCTGATCGGCATCGCCCCGCCGGGCGGAAAGATCCCGCCGCATTGGAGGCCCTTCCTCCTCGAGGCCATCGGCCGCGGCATGACCATCATCTCCGGCCTGCACGATCTCTTGAAGGAGGACGACGAATTCGCCCGCGCGGCCGCCGCCGCCGGCGCGAAACTCGTCGATCTCCGCGACAACGACGAGCACGACGTGAATAACCGCCGCGGCATCCGCGCCGAATGCCTGCGGATTCACACCATCGGCAACGATTGCAGCATCGGCAAGATGGTCGCGGCCGTGGAAGTCGCCGACGGACTCGTCCGTGCGGGCGTGGACGCCCAATTCGTGGCCACCGGCCAAACCGGCATCATGGTCGCCGGCAGCGGCTGCCCCGTCGATCGCGTGATCGCCGATTTCGTCGCCGGCGCGGCCGAAAAACTCGTGCTCGCCAACCAGCGTCACGAGGTCATCGTCGTCGAAGGGCAAGGCAGCCTCTTCCATCCGCGCTACTCGGGCGTCACGCTCAGCCTGCTCCACGGCCTCATTCCCGACGGTTTGATCCTTGGTTACGAAATGGGCCGCCGCGTGATCTCCGACGTCAATGACTTCCCCCTGCCCACGCTCGAAAAAACGATCGAAGTCTATGAAACGATGGCCAACCTCATGCACCCCTGCCGCGTCATCGGCATTTTCGTCAACGGCCAGCATTTCCCCAACGACGACGACGTGGCCGCCGAATGCGAACAAATCGAAAAACGCCTCGGCCTGCCCGCCTGCGACGTGATCCGCCACGGACCCGGAAAGCTGGTCGAGGCGGTGCGGAAGTTGAAAAGGAACGCGGATTGTAGGTCTCTGTTATGCCGTCTTTTTTTTGAGATGTTGAAGAGTTCCCGAATTACTGCCGATTCCACAATTCTTCCAGCAGTTTGAACATTTCCGGATCGTGTTCCTTCAGTTCGGCGCGGACGAAGGGATAGAAATCGTTCGTGCCGAAATAGCATTCGCTCGTTTCGGCGAAGTATTCCATCGGATTGGTCAGGGCGTAGGCGCGCTCCTTGTTGCCGCTGATATTCAACACCGCTTCGTAGGACTTCGACTCGACCGCCTTCTTGTACGCCGCCTCGATCCGCGGATTGCCGAAGCCGCCTTCGAGAAAAGATCGTGATAGCCGTGCGCCAACTCGTGCAGCACCATCCAGGGCTGCTGCCTGGTCCATTCCAGGAAGTTTTTCCCGTTGGCGATTTCCACGCAGCCCGCCTTCTCGGGATTCATGTTGTGCTCGCGGAGCCAGCCGGCGTCGGGATGGAAAGCCATGCAAGGATGATGCGGCTCGTCGCGCTCGACCCAAATCTTGATCGTCCGCAATTTCGCCAGCGCCGGCGGGGGAACTTGGCGCGTAATCTGATATAGCTGAAAATCGAGCAGTTTGAGCACGTCCCCGCAGAGAGCCTTGTCTGCGAGCAGCCGTCGATTGACCAGCGCCTCCCAGCCTTGAATTTCGCGGAGTTCGTACTGATCGGTGGAATCCCAGGGTGCGGTTTTCTCGGCCTTGTTTTCTCGGGCGGTGGCGGACGAAGCGGCCGGCGGCGCGGCAACGGCTATCGTGGCGGCGAGACCGACAATCCAACACAAGCCGACCGAAGATAGGGAGCGAAGCATGGTGGAATCTCCTGAAAGTGAATGCAAAACCGGGTTCAATGAACCGTATCCCTCAATCGCTTTTCTTCCCGAACGCGAATCCCTTGGGCTGCTTTGAGAGATAATACCACAGGCAGGCCGCGCCGACGAGGATCAAGAGGCTGACGTTTTGCGATATGCTCATGCCGGTGCCGCGGATGGCGGCCTCGTCGCTGCGAAGTATTTCGATCAAGAACCGCGAGACGGGATAGATCGACGTCAGCACCGCGAAAAGCTCGCCGTCCCGCCGGCAGAAAGGGGCGTAGGCCAGCAGCAAGAGACAGATAATCAAAGCGTCGATCGAGCTGTAAAGCTGCGTGGGATAGACCGGCAGGCTTCGCGCGGGAAGCGGATCGATGGCAGGCAAAGCGATCCTTCCTCCGCCGGACGTCTCGAGTTCGACGGGCAGTTTCCGGTAAAAAGCTCGCGCAGCATTTCATGCGCCTCTCCGGCGTTTCGCACCGTCTCGCCGCCGATTTTTTCGATTCGCTGCCCCTTCTTCAGGCCCTTCTCGTCGGCAACCGAGCCCTTTTCGACGGACACGATCGTCGCCGCCGCGTTTTCGTTGCCGCTGACGGCAAACCCGAAAAACTGCCCCCGTTCGACCTGGCTGTCGTAGGCGGGAATGCGCTGCGAATCTTCGCCGCCGCGAACGCCGGTTTGCGCCGCCTCGAGCGGAGTGCTGGCGGGGAAATAGATCGCCGGACCGTGATGGCACACACCCCCGAAACAGCAGCCGTTCATCAGGCAGCCGATCCGCCCGAGAGCCAGTCCCAGCATCATGCTCGGCGCGAGAAGGTCCAACAGCGCAAAAAGCGGCACGCGATTCTTGCGCACGAACGCGAGCAGCCCGGCCATCCCGCCGAGAAAACCGCCATAAATGACCAATCCGCCCTCCGAGATATTCACCAGCGCCCAGAGAAGAGAACGGAAGCCGTGCAGTTCATAAATCGGCCAATAGTCCCGGAACCAGTATTCGGTGATGTAGAAGAGCCGCGCGCCGAGGATGCCCGGCACCACCATCCAGAAAATCGCCGAGAAAATCAAGTCGGGCGAAACGCCGACGCGCTTGGCGCGATGGCTTGCCAAGCCCGCTCCCGCGAGCACGCCCGCCAGCACCATCACGCCGTAGCCGTGAATCGGCAGTCCCCGCCCTCCTTTGCTGATGGCCGGCAACAGCCAGACGATCACTGCGGCGACTAACAGAAAAATCGGCACATAACTCCACGTGTCGGCGTTAAATCCTTGCCGCCACACGAGCCGGCAAAAAAGTGCGGCGCAAAACACCGCCCAAAGGATAAGCAACAGCCCAAAGCCGAACAACGGCATGCCGCCCGGCAGATGCGACGGAATATAAAATAAGGTTTGCAGCATTTTTTTCGCTAACAGACGTTTTACTCGTTCCCGCGTTCCGGCGCGGGAACGCGATTCCACGACGCCTCTGCGCCGTGGAATCGCTAACGGATGTTGAATTCACGCTTGCGTCAGGGACGCGGGAGCGGCCCCAAGTGTGTTCCCGCGCCGGAGCCGGGGAACAAACAGGCATTGTCGATCAATCTTGTATTTTCGATCTTTACCGCCAAAAGGGCAAGAGCGGAATCCCCCGCGATTTCCAGCGGTTGAAGCGTTTCGGAATCGACGATCGCCGCATAATCGATCCGGGCGTCTTCGGCGGAGAGGATAATTCGCCGCATTTCGCCGAGAATTTTTCCCGCATCCCGCTCGCCCCCGGCGACAAGCTCGCAAGCGCGTTTCAGGCTTTTCCAGAGCACCAACGCCCGCTGCCGGGCGGCAGGGCTCAAATAGCGGTTCCGCGAACTCATCGCCAAACCATCCGGCTCGCGGACGATCGGACAGACGCGAATCTCGACGGGCACGTTCAAATCGGCGACCATCCGCCGGATGACCGCCCCCTGCTGAAAATCCTTCTGGCCGAAATAGGCCACGTCGGGTTGCACGAGATTGAGCAGTTTCAGCACCACCGTGGCGACGCCGCGGAAATGGCCCGGCCGGAATTTTCCCTCGAGCGGCTCGGCCACCGGCCCGACTTCCACCCCGGAAGCGAAGCCGGGCGGATACATCTCGGCGGTTTGCGGCGTAAAAACGATTTCCGCGCCGCAGGAATCCAGCAGATCGAGATCGGCTGCGAGCGTGCGCGGATATTTCGAAAAATCCTCGTTCGGCCCGAACTGGCTCGGATTGACATAGATCGAAACCGCCGTCGCCTCGCACTCCGCCTTGCTCGCGCGGACCAAGCTCAAATGACCCTCGTGCAACGCGCCCATCGTCGGCACGAATCCGATCCGCTTCCCTCCCCGGCGGAGCGCGGAAATGACGTCGCGAAGTTCGGGCACGTCGGTGATAACTCTCGGTTTTGAATGCATTGGAATTCAATTTTTTGTTGAGATGTTCTAAACTTATCGGAACTTGTCGGTTTCATGACAAGCTCCGAATCCTCTTTCATTCCATGGACTCGACGGCGGCGGTTACTTCGATGAGCGATTCTTCCAAGTTGCGGGAGACGAGCTTCAACACCGGACCGACACCGGACATCGTCGCCTGGCAAAGAATTGATTGCCGAATGCACTCCAACTGCTCGACCGTCAGTAAATCTTCACCGCGTCGGTTGCGGTGGCGGATGCGCTGAAAAAGCTCTTCCGCCGGAGCGTCCAGGAGCACGAGCAATTTCGGCCGCACGACTTCGCGTTTGATTTCATCAAACCGCCGCAGGAACTCGGCCAATTTATCCGGCGCGAGCCATACGCGGGCGAACGCCGCCGATTGATCGAACCAGAAATCGCTCACCGCAAGTTTTTTTTCCTCACATTCGCCTGCCTCGTAGGCGGCCGAAAGCAACTGCCGCCGCATTTCGAGAAATTCCAGCTCCATGGTCCAGACGCGGCCCGCCGGGTCGGCGTAAAACGCCGCAAGCTTGCTTTCATCGAGCGTCTCGGCCACGAATCGAGCGCAGAGCGCGCGGCACAATTTCTCGGCCAGGAGCGTCTTGCCCGCGCCGATCGGCCCGCTGATCGCGATGTACGGCCGTGCGCTGTCGAGGTGGTCGAGCAGCCGCGCAAGCGTCCAGCCCACGACCGGATGACGCATATCATCCGCGATTTCGGCAGCCGGTTCGAGCACAAAACGCCGCCACGCCATGCGCGGATGCGGCAATTCCAAAGTCGGCGCGGAAAGCACGAGATCATCGTAAAGCAATAAATCGAGATCGATCGTCCGCTCGTCCCATCGCCGGCCGCGGCGGCGTCCGAGTTCGCGTTCGACATCCTGCATTACTTGCAGCAAGTCGTGCGGCCCCAGCGAAGTTTCGAGCAGCGCACCGCCGTTCAGGTAAGGATTTTGCCCGCTCGGTCCGCCAATCGGCCGAGTCTCGCGCCAAGAGCTTTTTTTCTCGATGCGAATTTGCGCATGCGCCGCCGTCCGCCGCAAGGCTTCTTCCAGATGCTGGGGCCGATCACCAGAATTGGATCCCAGTCCGATGAGGCAGCGTGGCATGGGTGCGGTGAAAATAATGTTAGGCGATAGAAAACCGAAAAAGCAAGCTCGCCGGCTGCAAGGCATCAGATGCTTCCGCGGCCGGCGATCTTACTTCTTCGATCATTTGATTCTTGCAGGATGAACGAACGCAGCCGAGAAAAATTCGGCCATTATCGTTTATTGATTGCAAGCATCCGCAAAAACGTTGGGGGGGGCCATCCGGACCGCGACCATCCGCCGCCGACTGTCGTTCCCATCGGTTTGCGCCCCCCAAAAATACCACTCGCGGTCGAAAGCGAAACCCATTTTCCACCAAGGGAAAATTCCGTCTCGCCAATGACCGTGCCAACAAAATACAATAAGCGACACGAAAAGTTTCCGAACCTCGCATTCCTTCTTGCAAGCAAAACTGGCTCGTGCCCTTTCGGTTCGACCTGCAGTTCCGGCAGTTCAACAATCGTGTTCCGCAATTCTGCCGTTATTGTCTGTGATTTGCATCGATTGTCAATATCCCGGTGCGGTTAGATTCGTTTTTTTCTTTTTTTATTTTCGACTACCGGAAAAAATGCCGCAGCGACATGGCGAGAAGGCGTTATGAATCTCGTTCCGTGCTCCTACTCTCCGCTTCGCGAAAGAGTCGAAAAGATGTCCGTAACCAGTCACAACGCGATCCGAATGCATGAAATCTATTGGCTCTACTACGATGTTCAAGCAGCGGTTACTCATTCCGGGAAAGATTTTTTCCGGATTCGTGCAAATGCGGGGGAACGGCACTTGCCCTTGAATGGTGCAAAAAAGAAAAAACATAATTGTCGCTCATAATCCAGAAGCTGCCATACGACATCCGAAGGTATTGTTTAAAGCATGACGGATAATCTTATTCTAGCTCCCCTGAAAAATGAAATAAAACGATGCACACCCTTCTATGTTGCGCCAAAATTGCAGGACTACCGATTTTCTCTTTCTGCACTGCTTTCCCAACACGGCAATTAGACAGTACACTGAACCCGGATTACCTTCTTGCCGGCATTCAAAACACTTTCGCTATCTACATCAATTACAATCGTCTTAATGATGATAATTGCCGCAACAAACAAAAACAGCGCATTTATTACAATCATCTCAATCTGCGTATATTAACTTTTTCCATTTATCTCGTGACTTCGTCTTGAGTGACTGTGCGGCGCAAGTAAAATGAGAGACATAAATAAACTCTGCCGCATATCCTTTCGGAGCCTTTCCCGTGAAACAACCAACCATACTAATTGCCATATTGGCAACGGGGTTAATTCTCGCCGGAGTATCGATGAAATTAGCCGTCAGTTCCCAGGAGAAAGATTCTTGTCGAACTTCCCTTTTCGAAACCGAGTCGAGCAACATCGGTGTCTGCGACACGGTTGTGCCACCGAGCTTGGCCTCGGCAGATCAATCGACTCCCACCCTTGCCCCGCCCAGGCCTGAAATCTCTGCAAAAAAAGGCCCTGCATCGAATGAATTGGTTAAAGGCCAGCCGGTTTTTCTGAAGGTCGAAACCAATCAGAACGAAATCGAGGTCGGCTGGGCGACACCGTGAAAAAATCGGACTCAGCCGATTTTTTTGCATGGTTCACGGCGGCATTTTGCTTGGGTTCGCGTCTTTTCCCAGCACAACCGCACGAATCGCCCAAGCACTTTTTCGGCCAGTGCTTCGAGAACGGGTAATTCGGTAAGAGTTTGTGCGCGGATTTTTTGCGGATCGATATACTCCAAGTTTTCCAACTCGCCGCAATGGGCCGATTCGTCAAGCCATGATTCGATCAACGCCTGCGTCATTTCGATATGGAATTGCAGTCCGTAAGCCGAACGTCCGTAGCGGAAAGCTTGATTCCGGCAATGCTGATTCTCTGCCAAGCGAATTGTGCCCGGCGGCAAATCGAACGTGTCGCCATGCCAATGGAAAACCGTGATTCGTTTGCCGCCGCCTTCGAACAACGCATCGCGATCGGCATGAGGAGTCAGATCCACGCGGTACCAACCGATCTCCTTGACGCGATTCGGATAAACCCTTGCGCCCAGGGCTTTCGCCAAGAGTTGGGCCCCCAAACAGATCCCCAAAGTGGGCAGTCCGGCAGCTAACGCCTGTTGAATCCATTCCACCTCCCTGGAGAGAAATGGATATTCATCCACCTGATCGACATTCATTGACCCCCCCAGGATAACCAAACCCGGTGCCGTTTTAAGATTCAATCGGTCGGGATTTTTTTCGAAGAGATCGATGTAGTGAAAATCCAGTCCCATTTCAGCCAACACATTTTCCAATGTGCCTGCCGATTCATGGGCAACGTGCCGTAAAACAGGGAGGGAGGGAGCTATCACATCAAAACTCAAAAAATGAAACTTCAAAAACACGTTCCAAAAACATCATTCAGCGGCAATCAATTATATTTCTCCCCACTCATCCGGGCCAGATGCCATTCTGCAGGACTTGCCCCTATCCCCATTGATCCGAAATTGTTAATTTAGGAAAGTAATCGTAATTTGATCTTCGGGGACTGTCCCGATTTTTGTGACAGGAGGCCGAAAAATGGGACTGCCCCCTCGAGCACGGCCAGTTGACGCAAAATTCAGTACAGTCCCATTTGCGTAAGGTTGTGTTTCGGCGAACTCTTTCCCAATTGGGTTGCAGCCCGACATTTTCCCGCTTGGAATGCCAATGCAAAACCTCTGCGACCACCGCTCACCCCTCATAAATATCATGTCCGGAAACACCCCGCCTCTCTTGGTAACGCAAAAAAAAATTCATCGCGAGAATTTGCCGCCGGGCGAGGTGTTATGCAATTATTGCGAGGCGAAGTGTTGCCGTTATTTCGCGCTGCCCATCGAAACGCCCAAATCCTGGCCCGATTTCGAATTCATTCGCTGGTTCTTGTTGCACGATCGGGCGTCGATTTTCAAGGACGGCGAGGATTGGTTTCTGCTGGTGCATACGCTTTGCCGGCATCTCCGCGAGGATAACCTCTGCGGTATTTATGACACCCGACCTGCCATCTGTCGCGACTATTCCACCAAAGACTGCGAATATGAAGACGCTTGGGTTTATGATCACTACTGGGAAACGGCCGAGCAAGTCGAAGAATATGCCGAAGCCATTTTAGGTCCTCGCGACGGCGGCAGCATTCGCAGCCCGAAACCGAAAGAATGAAAACCATGCCTCGCATCGAACCCAGAACGTTAAAAGGTTTCCGCGATTATACGCCGGAGATGATGATTCCCCGCGAACGGCTGATCGACACGGCGCGCCGCGTCTATCGCTCGTACGGTTTCAGTCCCATCGACACGCCGGCGTTGGAATATCTGGAAATTCTCCAGGGCAAGGGGAGCGATGAAACCGACAAACAGCTCTACAAGTTCGAGGACCACGGCGGGAGGATGGTCGGTTTGCGGTTCGACCTGACGGTGCCCTTGGCGCGCTTCGCCGCGCAGCACGTGGGCGAGTTGGGTGTGCCGCTGAAACGCTACCACATTGCCACCGTCTGGCGCGGCGAGAATACGCAGCGCGGCCGCTACCGCGAATTCATGCAGTGCGATTTCGACACCATCGGCACCCGTTCGATCGCCGCCGACATCGAAACCGCGCTGGTGATTCACGATCTCATGCGGGCGATCGGCTTCGAACAATTCACGATCCGCGTGAACAACCGCAAGGTGCTCACCGGCCTGCTCGAACGCCTGCAACTGTCCGACCGAGCCACCGCCGTGTTGCGCTTGCTCGATAAACTCGGCAAAATCGGTCCCGAGAAAGTCGCCGAAGAGCTGATCGCCGCGGCCGGCGCGACGCGCGAACAAGCCCTGCAAATCGTGGGCCTTTCGAAGATCGCCGGCAGCAACGACGAAATCCTGCGGCAAATCGAGCCGCTAGTGGCCGGAAGCGAGAAAGGGGCGGAAGGCGCCGCTCAACTTCATCAAGTGCTCGATGCCGTTGCGGCGGCCGGCGTGCCCAGCGAGCGGATCAAGCTCGATGTCTCCATCGCCCGCGGACTCGACTACTACACGGGCACGATCTACGAAACCTTCCTCGACGCTTTGCCGACCATCGGCAGCGTCTGCTCCGGCGGCCGGTACGACAACCTGGCGGAGCTTTTTACGTCCCAGGAGTTGCCCGGAATCGGGGCGTCATTGGGATTGGACCGGCTCTTGGCGGCGATGGAAGAACTCGGCATGGTCGAGAAAATCTCCACGCCTGCCGAAGTGTTTATTCCATATTTCGAGGTGGACAAACTGCATGAGTATCTGAAAATCGCCGCTGCCTTGCGCGCGGAAGGCATCGGCGTGGAAATCTTCCCCGATGCCAAGAAACTCGGCCAGCAACTCAAGTACGCCGACCGTCGCGGTTTCCGCCTTGCGCTGATCGCCGGCGGTGACGAATTCACCCAGCGCAAGATTCAAATCAAGGACCTGCAAAAAACCGAAAAAAAAGATGTGCCGCTGGAGGAAAATTTCGCCAGTCTGATCGTCGCGGTAAAAGAAATTCTCCACTCTTTGGGGGGTGTTGACTAATTCACCCCTGGTGCGTAAAAATTCTCCAGTCGGCGACTTTTCACATTCCACGCGAACCAGGGAGGTGTGACATGAAAAAATTTCTGCAATTTTCGGCTTTATTGACGACAATTTGGCTTTTAACAATCTCCAGCGCCGAGGCCTGTTGTTGCGGGATTATGCGCCATCGATCTTGTTGCTACGCCACCTGTTGCGCAACCCCTTGCTATGAATATCAGACCGTAATGAAAACCTGTACGCGGGTCGTTTATGAAACCCAACAATACACCGCTTATCGCACCGTTTGCCAGCCGGTTTGCGAACGGAAAATCGTCGAAGCGGTGCGCTACGTCCCCGAGACACACTATCGAACATGCACGCAAACATATTGCCGGCCGGTTTATGAGACGAAGACGAACACGGTTTCCTACACGGTGTGCCGGCCCGTTTATGAAACCCAAACCAAACAAATTCGAACGACCGTCTGCAAACCGACTTATGAAACCGCCGAACGAGAGGAATGTTACACGGTCTGCAAGCCGGTGACCTACAAACGGAAGGTGCAAGTCTGCTCGGGCCATTGGGAAACGCGCGAAGTCCCGCCCAGCCCCTGCGCCCGGCCGCGTGCGCTCCCGCCACATGTGCTCCGGCGCAGGCATGCGCGCCGACCCAATGCCGGGTTTGGGTGCCGGAAATGCTGGAAAAAGAAGTGCAATGCACGAAGTATGTCCCCGAAACGATGACCCGCAAGGTTCCTTATACCGTGTGCAAGATGGTGCCCGAGGTTCAAACCCGCGAATGTTCCTACACCGTTTGCCACCTGGTTCAGGAACAGAAGACCCGCGAAGTCCCGGTCACCACTTGCCGAATGGTTTCGGAGCAGAGAACGTATCAAGTCCCTTATACCGTCTGCCGGGCGGAAAAATATCAACAAACCGTCCCCTGTGTTCGTTACGTCACCAAGCAGGTTCCCTACACGGCCACGCGTTGCGTGCCGAAAACAATCACCGAGCAGGTGCCGGTAAGAGTCTGCACGCCCGTGCCGCCCGCCTGCGGACCGGCGGCCCCCAGCGGATGCTGACAGGCGACCGACGTCGGAATTTTATTCTGTCCCCCGAAAAGCGGAGCGGCGGTTTTCCGCCGCCCCGTTTCCATTTGCATGATGCTTATCTCGGTCCCTCAATCGGTGTGACATTCCGCAAGTGGATCGTGCAATCGCTATGAGGTGCGGTGGGCGGGGGGGACGTCACCTTCAATCATTCTTTTCTATCTTATCTAATCGATAAACTTCATTTAATACTCAAGATCGACGCAATCGTAACCGATAGATTCCCTGAGTTTAGATTTTCCCAACACTTGCGCGTGCGCGAGTAAAAAACAGAGTAAATATAGGGAATCTGGGTATGAGCAAGGCAGAACAAGATCAATGCTTGGACCCTTGGAGCACCGTCGCCCCCGCCAATGAGGATAAATGGTCTTCTTGTGATCCGTCTTATGTTTCGGAAGAAGATGAAGTGGTTTGGCCGCCGGTCATCGCGCGAATTCGCGACCTCGACAAACCTGTGGTTCCGAAAGCACCTGCACCTGCACCTGCACCTGCCCCTGTTTCCAAGACGCATACAGTTTTAAATTCGGTTTCCGTCAAAAAATCCGAACCCCAGCGATCGAGTCGGAATATCTCGTCGCGGTTGATTGCGTTGGCAGGCATCATCATCTTTCTTGCGGCAATCGCGCCCTTCATGCACTTGCGCGATCGGAATAACAAGAATGAGACGGCAGACAATGCCTGGCAACCGACAACGCCGGGTGTGAATGCCGGCTCTAATCCGACATGGCCCGGAGGCACGATCGACATCGCACAGCCGGCTCGAAAAACAATCAGCCAGCCCTTCTCAACGCCACCGGCATTGTTGACCAACAAAGACAATCCCCCGGCCAGTGTCACACCGGGCGCACCGCCGCTTCATTCGCTGCCGGAAAAGATGGAGGCACCGGAGAATTCGCTTGCCAAACCATTGCCGGAGAAAACGATGTCTTCCCCGGCAGTTATGCCCACGGAGCGAATTGCATCCCGACCCGCTCCCGCTCGTGCGGACATTTCCGTCCAATCACGCCCGTCCGGCATTGCAGTTCCGCCATCTCGGACGAACGCCAATGCGGAACGTGTCGCGGAAGTGATCGGCGAATTCGAGCCGTTGCCATATCCCAATCCGGCTAAGGTCGATCCGTCGAATGCCGAAAACCAATTGCTCCGCGCGACGCCGGAATTTTCCAAGGTTTCGCCTCCCTCCGCGCCCGCCGGCCTTCGCGCGCCCCCGATGATTCCGAACCAGCCGCTGTTTTCAGGCGCGAATCCCCCACCGGCCATGACAAATCCCTTGCCGCCGAATCCCAACATGCCAATTCCCTACGCTCCGCGCCCGACGGCAACTGCCCCTGGCAACGACAGTCATGAAACCTACCAGGCCGATGCTCGCGGCGGTTACCATCGTTCGTACAATTACATACCCGACTATCGCTTGAATCCCGCGCCCGACTATCGCACGAATACGCCGCCTAACGGACAACTCCCACCACTAAACGGACAATATCCGCCGGCTAATGCACAATATCCGCCGGCCAATTCGCCGTACCCGCCGTATAACAGACAAATTCCACCGCCTGATAGTCGCGGAGAAGCAACACCGCCCCAGGCGCCATTGCAATATTATCCTCCTCAGCGCGCCCCAGCGGCTTATCCTGTAAACCAGCCAGTTCCTTCGAATTCTCCATCCGGCATGGCCGCTGGCGCGGGGCAATACCTTCCAGCTTACAGCAATTATCCCAGCGCCGTCCCTCCCGGAACAGTCAATCCCGGCACCGGCAACGCGGACGGCTATCACGTTCCTCCGATGACCGAAAATCCCCCTATCAGGTACTAGGAATCTTAAAGATGAGCGCCCTCGACCAAGCATTCATAAAGGCGTATTCACAACAGAATCCCCCCTTGACGGCACCCGCAATGGAAACGGCAAAGAAAACCTGCGCGCAGATGAAGTTTGCGAAAGCCGCCATCTCCGCGGAGCCCGCCAAATCGACCGTCTCGGCGCCGGGAGCCGCAAAGAACGCGCAGTCGAGTTCCTCTTCGGAAAAGACGACAGGACGGGCCAAACGCAAGGCAAAGTCGCCGGGCAAACTGGCAACCGACAGCATCTTCGAGGCGCTGCAACAGCTAAGCGGCACGAAAACGGCAATCACAAAAAAGGCGTGCGCCAAGAAATCAACATCCTCGAAACGAACGAAGAAGGCGCCGACGACCGCCGCTTGTCATTCATCCCCCAGGGCACAAAAAAAATCCGCGAAAAAACCCACCACGAAAACCGATGACGCGGATGTGCCGCCCACCGTGAGCGGATTGGGAATGTCGAACACGATCTACCGCCTCGACCCCCCCTCTGCGGTAAACACCGGCGGCGCGACGATGGCCTTTCGCCCAACCGTGCCCGCCCCGCACACGGACGTCATCTTTTCCGTAATGGAATCCGCGCTGCCGCAACGGGAATCGGTCCAGAATCAGGACGCTTTGCCGTTCTCCGAAACGCAATCGCCAAAAAATCCCGTGCCGCAAAAGACGGAACCGGCACTCGAAAAGAAAATCACCGCTGCCGTCCAAACAGCGCAGGACGTGCCGGGCGAGAATCCGCAGTCGCCTGCTTTTTCCGACGGTTGGACCGAAGATTTCACGCGAGCGTTCTCGAATCTCGCACAAAACACCCAAAACGTCAGCCAGCCGGAATCCGTGAAGGAACAAGAATTTGCAAAAACCCCCGCGGAAATCATCGCCTCGTTATCGGCCAAAATGAAACAATACGCTTCTCAACAGGTTCCGCTTCCCGAAAGGAAAATCGCCCGGGAAGAAACACCTGACCAAAATAAAAGCAATTATTCGGAAAGGAATGCCGCCTTGGAGAAGAATAAATCCTTTTCGGGAATAAATTCCAAACCGGAAACAAAAAGCTCCCTCGCGGGGAAGGGTTTACCGCAGGAGACAAAAAGCTCCCTCGCGGGGAAGGGTTTACCGCAGCAAACAAAAAACACTCTCGCGGGAAAGAATACTATTCAGGATAAAATAACCGCCTCTTCCGGTAGGGGATCATTTCAGAAAACGAATGTGCTTCCCGCGGAAATGAACGAGGGATTGGACGGGAAATCTCCTCCGGAAAACGCTGACGCCGTCGGAACGCCGACTGCCCCGGCGATTCGGCTCTTCCAGCCGATGTTGCAAGTCGATCATTTCGCCTGGCCGAAAGTCTGCGGCAGGCTGGAAACGGGCGCCAATGCGGAGTTGGATCGCGTGATTGAGACCTTGGTGGCCGCGCAGATCAGGGGAAAAAGGTGTTCGCCGTGGGCGGTTGCCATTCGGGCGATGGAGCGACCTCGCTCCTCTTGGCGACGGCGCGGCGTCTGGCGGCGCAGGACATGAAAGTCGCTCTGATCGAGGCCGATTGGAGCCAGCCGCAGCTTGCGCGGCGCTTGGGCCTATTGCCCCAGTACGGCTGGGAAGACGTGCTCTCGGGCCGATTGCCGCTGGAAGAAGTGCTCATCGAATCGATCGCCGAGCGACTGGTGATTTTGCCGGTCCGCGAGCCGTTCGGCGCGGCCGAACTGCCGGCCGACGCGGCAAATCGCCTGGCCGACACCTGGAATTCCCTGCGAAATCATTTCGATATCATCCTCGTCGACCCGGGTCCGCTTTGCAACTCGCCGATCTTCGACAAACAATTCGCCGGCGTATCGGACGGCTGCATCGACGCCGCACTGATGGTGAAGAACCTCCGCCGCTACGACGGCAGCGAATTCGACGCCCTCGGCCAATCGTTGAACGACGCCGGCGCAAAGGTCATCGGCGTAGTGGAAAATTTCACGGGTTGATTGATAATGGATGACGATGCTCGAATGACGAACGACGATTCAATATCTTGGCTCTTCGGTCTCCTTCGTCCTTCGTTATGCGAGCTTTGTCAATCTAATTCCCAGTCCCCAATCCCCAATCCTTGATTATGTACGAAAACTACTGGCAACTTCGACAAAAACCGTTCGAACCGGGAGCAGACACGAAATTCTATTATCCCGGCGAATCGCATCAGGCCGCGCTTTTGAAGTTGCGCTATGCAATCGAGAACCGCCGCGGCGGCGCCTTGTTGGCGGGTCCCTCGGGCGTTGGCAAAACCCTGCTGGCGAACATGCTCCGGGAAATGTTGGGCGAAAGTTTCAAACCTTTCGTGCAGATCGTCTTTCCGCAGATGTCCACGCCCGAATTGCTGGCCTATCTGGCCGATGAATTGGAAGGCAAGCCGGGCGATTTCACCACCCCCTCGGTGCAGTCGAGCATCCAGCGCATCCAGCATTTCCTCGTCGCCAACCTCGAAAAAGGCTGCCATTCCGTGGTCATTATCGATGAATCGCACTTGATCGATGATCCCACCGCCTTCGAGGCGGTGCGGCTGCTGATGAATTTCGAAATCGGCGGCCAGCCCGCGATCACTCTCCTCTTGAGCGGCCAGACGAAAATTCTGCCCATGCTGGGGCGGATGCCCGCGCTCGAAGAACGATTGGCCGTGAAATGCCTGCTGCGGCCGTTTTGCGTGGAAGAAACCGCGGCTTATGTCACGCACCGCTTGAAAGTGGCAGGCGCAACCCGGATGATCGTCGAAGCCGACGCCTTCGCCGCGCTCCAAGAACTTACGCACGGCTTCCCCAGACAGATCAATCGGCTTTGCGATTTGAGCTTGTTGATCGGCTATGCCGAGGAACGCGAAACGCTCTCCGCCGAACATTTCGAGTCCATCTCCCATGAGCTTGTCACCGTGGCGCCCGAATGAGATAAGGAATTGAACCGCGGCCTTTGCTTTTGCATTCGACCCTTCGTCAACTTTGTTTCCCGGCTTCGAGTTTTCTACGTTTTGTATTCCCGCTGCGAGAATGGCGACTCTTTGGGGATTGCGCCTTTTGGGGAATTGTCCCGATTTTTTGTGGCAGGAGGCCACAAAAATGGGACTGTTCCCTTCAGCTCTCCCGCGCCGAATGTGCCGTCTGTAGCGATAAATCCGGCTTTTCTTCTCTCGAGACCAACTATCCTTAAGCTACTCTTGATAAGCGGGAAATCGACAAAATAGGAAAAGCTCATGACCGGCAAAACGATTCGCGTAATGGTGGTTGATGATTCGGCCGTGATCCGGCAAATCATTTCGGACCTGATCAACGAAACCCCCGGCATGACCGTCGCCGGCACGGCCGAAGACGGCCAAAAGCGCTCGATTGCCTCGACCAGGTCAATCCCGACGTCATCACGCTCGACGTGCAAATGCCCAACATGAACGGGCTCGACACGCTGGACGCTATCTTGAGCCGCCGCGCGATCCCGGTGATTATGGTCAGTTCGCTCACCAAGTTGGGCGCGAACATCACCTTCGACGCCTTGGAACGCGGCGCGCTCGATTACGTCGCCAAGCCCGATTATGGGGTCAATGCCAAGGTGGCGATGCGCGAGGAACTTTTGCGGAAAATCCGCTCCGCCGCGGGCATCAATGTGCGGCGGATCCTGGAGATCCGCGCGGAACGAAAACACCGCCGCAGCGAACCGCCGCGACTCGATCCGACACCCAAGGAAATCACCGCGGACGGCGCGGGGGAATTGGCCGACAAGTGCCTCGCGCTGGGCATCTCGACGGGCGGACCGCCGGCCTTGAGCGTCTTGTTCGAGAGCCTCCGCCCGCCAATGCCGCCCATCGCCGTCGTGCAGCACATGCCGCCGAATTTCACCAAGCCCTTGGCCTGGCGGCTCGATTCGATCTCGAAACTCTCGATCAAGGAAGTGGAAACCGGCGACGTCCTCAAGCCCAACCACGTCTATATCGCCCAGGGCGGAAAACATTTCTTCCTCCGCAAACTAGGCTCCCAAGTCCGGGCGGTCGTCGAAGACGGCCCCACCGTCAGCAGCCACAAACCCTCGGTCGATGTGCTCATGAAATCCGCCGCCGAAATCTTCGGCGAAAATTGCCTCGGCATCATCATGACCGGCATGGGCCGCGACGGCTCCGACGGCTGCGGCAGCATACGCGAACGCGGCGGCTACGTCCTCGGGCAGGACGAAAACAGCTCCGACGTGTATGGCATGAACAAGGTCGCCTTCGTCGAAGGTCACGTCAACCGCCAATTTTCCCTCAACGATGCCGCCGCGACCGTCATGCTGCAAGTGCGAAAACTGTGGGCTTGTCAACCCGTGGAAGCGTGATCGGCAATCGCTAAATCGCTTGGCGGCGCGGCAACCTTGCCGCCGCCCCTTGGTTTGCGGCGTTTTCGCTGGGCGGCAATTCAATCTCCATCCCGGCTGCTCGGCGTCTTGTCGAGGCGTCCCGCCCTTCTATCGTGCGATTCCTGCCGCCGGTCTCGATCGTAAAAGAAATCCGCCTCGTCCCGGCGGCCCAGAAGCAGAAGCTCCGTTTCCATGCGGCGCCGCTTGAGGTACTGCCGGAAATTGGTGAAAACATGAAAGAAAATGATCGCCAGAAAAATCGGAAAACTGACTTGATTGCCGAAAAAGCATCCCGTGTCGAGCAGGTTTGAAAACGATCTTTCCTCCGGCAGCAAAATCATCGCCAGAGTGAAGTATGAGGCTGGCCCCAGGCAATGCACGGCAAAGAGCTCCCGAAGGTCTTTCGCGAGATAAAAATTCCCCAGAATGACCCAAGCCATCATCACCGTCGCGGGCGTTCGCCAATCCCGGCCCCAATCCGCATCGAAACGGAACGCCAACTGCGACGCAAAGGCCGCAAAGGCCAGCACGAACCACATTAAACTGCGTAAATCGAATTGAAGTCGGGCGGCGCTCATAGGACGTGAATTTCCCGGCCTGCGAAATGGCCCTCCCTGACATTATAACCTTCGGACTTCCAGTTTTACTCCAACGGCTCGCCGATTTCCCGGATATATCCCGCCAGCCGGTCTTGCAGGTCGATGAGATTCTGCCACTGCCGCATTTCGAGGACGATTTGATCTTTCTTGTCCTTCATTTTGCCCGCTTCGAGCAGCCCCCGCACGCGGAGGTGAATGTACATCAACAGTTCGGAAAGCTGCGCCACCTGTCCGGCGCTCAGGGCGGACGGCAGTTCCGGCGGCATCAGCGTATGCAATAAATGCTGGGCGTCCGGGTCGTCGGAAAAATTCAACTCGAAATCGAGCGCGATGGAGCCCGAATCCTGGTCGAGCTCCTCGGTGGACATCGTCACGCCTTCGGCGACGTCCACCCCGCGAAGAGACGCCAACCGCTCGGCGATTTCCTCGCGCGAGCCGAACACCAGCACCGATCGGCCGACGGCGACCACGTCGCCGGGCTTGAGCACCCAGAGCTGCACGCTTTCGCCATTGATTTTCGTGCCGTTGGTGCTCTCCAGGTCGGTCAAGACGATGCGATCGTCGTCCTCCTGGATCTTCAAATGATAACGGCTCACCCGCTCGTCGTTGAGTTGCACGGCGTTTCCTTCTTCGCGGCCGATGGTCAAGGGGGTCGGCACGTCGGCGAAGACCCGCCCCCGATCCGCACCATCCAATACCCGTAAAGTGATCAGCGTCATGGCTACCTTCGCCCAAGGATGCGATTTCGAAAAGGCCCCAAACGCATTTTTAACATATCGGAAAATCAGGTCAAGATGCCATCGGGAGGGGTTGGCGGCTATGCACCCGCGAAGCAACGATCCCTTACACAACGAGCTGTTCCTTTTCCACGTTTTGTCCCCTCATTTTTCACCCCAAACTTGCACCAGCGACAACAACCATTCGACCGATTCGGCCATTTCCTCCAAACACGCCCATTCCAACGGTGAATGCGGATTATGGTCGCCGCAGGAAAGGTTTGGGGTGGGCAGCCCGATTTCCGTCAGCCGGGAGCCGTCGGTGCCGCCGCGAACGATGGTCCTTTTAGCGGTCCGTCCCAACCGCCGCAGTGCCTCTTCGGCGAAATCCACCGCTCGCGGCTCCCCCTTCAAGCCCTCGGCCATGTTGCGGTATTGCCTGGTAATATTGACCTCGATATTGGCGGCGGGAAATTCCTGCATCACCTCGGCGGCCGTTTTCCGCAACAATTCGGCCTGGGAAACCAGTCGAGTAGCGTCGAAGTCGCGCAACAGCATTTTTAACTTCACGCCGGCCACGCCGCCGGAAATGTCGAACGGATGCACGAACCCTTCGCGGCCTTCGGTTGCCTCGGGCGCAAGCCGTTCCCGCGGCAATCGGGCAATGAACGACGCGGCAACTTTTACCGCGTTCGTCATTCGGTCCTTGGCGATCGAGGGATGAATGTTCACTCCGTGGAATACCACGATTGCCTGATCCGCTGAAAAGTCTCTGTGTCAATCTCGTTGCTGGCGTGGCCGTCGAGCGTGTAGCAAACCGTAGCATCGATCTCCTTCGGATCGAGCTTATCCACTCCCCGCCCAATCTCTTCGTCGCAGGTGAAACAGATCCGCACGGGACCATGCAAAATCTCGGGATGCTCGACGAGCCACTGGGCGGTTTCCATAATTATCGCTACGCCGGCCTTATCGTCCCCTCCCAAAAGTGTGATCCCATCGGTGGTAATTAGCGTGCGATGTAGCAGACGTTCCAACTCGGGATTCTCGCTCACACGGATGATCTTTTGACGATCGCCCGGCAGGGTAATATCGCCTCCAAGGTAATCGCGGATGATCACCGGGTGGACATCCTTGCCCGAGGCTTCGGGCGATGTGTCCATGTGCGAGCAGAATGCAACCGCTGGGGCGCTATGATTCACCGTCGCAGGAACCGTGGCCATGACGATCCCATGCTCGTTCTGCCGGGCGTCGGCAAGGCCGATTTCTCGCAGTTCTTCAGCTAAAAGTCGGCCCAGAACCAACTGGCCCGATGAACTGGGGTAACCCTCTGATTCGGGATTAGCCGTGGTGTCGATCTTAACATAACGGAGGAAACGATCTAAAAGTCGGTCGATGTTCATGGCAAAAGGGAACAGGTTACAGGGGATAGGTTACAGGGGACAGACATGGGGCTCTGGGCTGTTGAAACCGATGGGCAAAGTAAAAAATGGAGTGGTGGTGTTTGCGAAGTGCGCGGAATTGCCTGACGGAACGGAGGTCCTCGTCGAACCGTTGGCACGCGATGAAAGCATCACGGTTGAAGGGCCCATTCTTCAACCACCTTGGGATCTTTTTCTGCTTTAACCATCTCCTTTTCGATACGGCGGTTTACCCTGTCTCTCAACTCTATCGGGAGAGAATAATCGACACCATATTCTTGCAAACTCGATTGTTCAGAAAATTCAACATAACTTGGATTCGATTGGTGTACAAGGCGTATTGCCTCTTCCTTTGAGCACCCATTTCTCCGTAACGAAGTGAAATATCCACCATCATAGATGAAATCCAATACCATAAACATTTGTCTTTCAAAGTCTGGCATATCCCACCATGACCTCAAATCCTGGTCGCGAACGCCTTCTTTTCTCTTCCACTCCAACTCAATTCCTAGTTTTGGGTCTTTTTGGGCAAGACGGAGCAAGGCGTCGGTATCAATTTCCGAAAGTTTTTTTCCAAGCTCTTTGCTTATGCGGAATCAAAAGCGTTATTAAACTGTGAATGAGCTTCAATTGCGGAGCACCCCATTGATATGAACATAGGCAAATAGAAGGCTTCAAGCTGTTTTTTGATGCTTGCCTCTGATATGAGGTTCTTAGCCCCTACAGATTCCGCCTTTGTCTTATCCAATTTCTGCTCACGAGAATATGCCGCGTCTCGGCACGCATCGGCATCGCGATTTGTTGGCGCAATCCGGGTCGCTTCGGTGTAATCAGCATTGGCCTTGTCCCGTTCTTGCTTATCGGCGTATGCGTTGCCCGCGACTATAGGTATTGGCATCCTGTGGATCAAGCCGAATCGGTTGCCAAGACGGCTTGGCGAGACCTGCGGAACATAGGTTGGGCAATGTTTGGTTCTCACTCCCGTTCGCGATTCGGCGGAAGAGAAAAAATTCCAAAACGCCCTCGACATGGTTCACAAACGATTCGGACGCGCAATGAAGCGACTTGCAGAGTAATGCCATGGCCGAAGGACGGACAGGAAAGCAGCAAATAGCTGATTTCTTTCGCAAGATGACCAATATGCAATGCCCTGAATGGGTGGTTTAGCATGATCGACAGTTATTTTTCAAAGAATAATCTTGGTTAAAAAATCTACCATTCATCCCATCTTTTGGAGTATGCAATCCCTTGCTTTTCTAGTTTGAAAAAGTCGAAAATCAACTCTTTTCGACACATTAATGCAAAATAATTAGAAAAATTCGGAACTTGCACCGAATTTAACGCGTCTAACCCTCGTATCGCCATCGGGTAAGGGGACCGATTGCGCCTGCTGAAGAGGGGGTTTCTTCAGTTCACCACAGGAATACGGTTCTTTGCAGGAGACTCGACAGAGACCGAGTATTTCAGTCCCCACGCCCTTAGCCAAATTGACTCTTGACGGGATGGGCCACCCCAATCAAGATAAACTGATTGAGATGCGGGGACTGGGAAATATATAAGGAGCTTACAAACCATTTTCTCAGTCATCTCCACCTACTCCGCAAATATGTTGACATCGTTGCAGAATTCAGTTCTGATTAAGTACTTATGCACTAATTTACCTGTTCGGAATCCTGGACTTTTATCGCGCCAATAACGACCCCCTTCAAGTTCTGTTTATGAGTTTAACCGATATGAGTGAACTATCCGGAAAATCTGCGAAAATGCCACCTCCCCGGTCTTATGTTCCCGCCACCAGTAATGGTTTTTGGGGAGCGCTTTGCCGTGTTGTGCGTTTGTGGTTCCCGAAAATGCAGCGTTGTCCCGTGCCCGCAAAAAAAGACCTCTCCCGCGGCAGGAAAAGCAGGATGCAATGACCCCGTAGCACAATATGCAATCTGTGGCGACGGGCGGAAGACCTGCCCCCTTGACGTGACGGAGTGGTGGAAAGCCCGTCCTACCACGAGGTGGAAATTAGCCAATCCAGCATGAACGATCCTTCGCAAATCAATTGTCAGGCGAATGCAGCATTCGAGGACTGGTTGATCCGGTCCGGCGGATCGCTCGTGGTCTCCACCTACCAAGCGGGCAAGGTGGCGATGATCGGGCACGACGGGCAGCAAGTGACGCTCCTGATGCGCGATTTCGACAAGCCGCTGGGACTGGTGATCGCGGGCGGGCGGCTGGTGCTCGCAACGCGGCACGATTTGTGGATTTTCGCCAACTCGCCGATTCTGGCCCACGAATACGTGGAAGGCCAACCGGGCCGCTATGATGCGCTCTATTTGCCGCGCGCGACGTATCACACCAACGACTTGCACACCCACGACGTCGCCGTCACGCACGAGGGCGTCTTTTTGGTCGCCACGCGATTTTCCTGCCTGGCGCGGCTGAGTTTCGATTTCAATTTCTTGCCGATTTGGCGGCCCCCATTCGTTTCCGATCTCGTGCCCGAGGACCGTTGTCATCTCAACGGATTGGCAATGCGCGACGGCCAGCCGCGTTATGTCACGGCGTTGGGGACCACGGATGCCCCTGGAGGGTGGCGTGAGCGGAAGGCGGACGGGGGCGTATTGATCGACGTTCGCACCTCGGAGATTCTCCTCCGCGGCTTATCGATGCCGCATTCGCCGCGATGGTACGACAACCGTCTGTGGCTCTTGAATTCCGGCACGGGCGAACTGCTGGTGGTGGATCCCGAGAACGGCCATTCCGACGTGGCGGCCCGTTTGCCCGGCTATTTGCGAGGCTTGACTTTCGTCGGGCCTTATGCCCTGATCGGACTCTGCAAAATCCGCGAAAAGCACATATTCGGCGGTCTGCCGGTGCAGCAATTGCATCAACAATTGCCCTGCGGCATCGCCGTCATCGATTTGCGCAGCGGGGCACAGGCGGGCTTTTTCGAATTCACGAAAGGCTGCGAAGAACTGTTCGAAATCCAATTTTTGCCGGTGCGCGCCGCCCGATGATCCTGAACCTGGAAAAGCCGCAAGTGCGGCAAGCCGTCTGCAATCCCGACTCGGCGTACTGGCTGCGACCGAGCAACGAGATTCACGACCAACCGCCGGCGGTTTCCGAACCGCTCGGCGAAACCATGAACGAAACGCGCATCGCGGGCGACACGCCCGGTATGCAAACTGCGGGTGTCTAGAGACAGGGATGTAACTTCGCCCTCCCCTTCGTGGGAGTCGCAAACAGCGAGAGCCGCTTTTCCCGCAAATTTCAGTGATTCAACCCCCTCTTCCCGAGGAAAAGGGGAATTATGCCTCGGCGCCCGAAACGGGCGCGGCTGTTGCGTAAAGAAAACACCGTGTGGCGAAACGTAACGATCTCGACATCAAGAGCACTCGAAAAATATTCCCGTTCTCCGGTATCCCGGAACACAAACTGAAGGACTGATACCCATGTCATCGCGATTGCCCAAATCCCGTCGTAGCGGCAAACGAATGGAAAGCGTGAAGAAGTTTTTCGGCCTGGGCGGCCGTCGCAAGGAGCAGGTTCGCAAGCCCAGGCACTTGATGATCGATCCCTTGGAAGAGCGGCAGCTCTTGAGTCTGTCGGTCGGAAATCTCTCCGACATTCTCGTCAATCAAACTCCTTCCACCGCCATCAGTACGATCGCGGGCCAATCGATGGCCGTCGATCATAGCGGCGACGCGATCACGGTGTGGACTCGCATCGACGCGGTCTTGGATGATTCGGGTAATCCGATCATCGATCCGCGGACGGGCCAAGCCATGACCGACGCCAACATCTTCGCGCGCTATCTCACTAATGAGGTGCAGCGAATCGTGCTGCCGGCATCACTCTTGACCAACAATACAACCAAGTTGGGGAACCCGTACTTCTCCTTGCTCTACAGTGCGGGCGAGATTCAGCAGCAAATTTCGTTCACCTCGATGAATCCCGGCGGCATGGCCCTCGCCGGGACGTTCCAATTGGGAATCAATCTCGACGGGGACGACAAGATCGATCCCGTCACCGAGACGACCGTGCCCATCATCTTCGTCGAAGGAAACTGGAATTCTTCCGACGCAACCGTCAATTGCGCCGCCCTCATGCAAAAGGCGTTGCGCGACTTGGCAGCCAAGGGGGGCGATACGGCCAACATGCTGCAAAATGCGACCGTCACCGCGGTCGATTCGCTGCATTACACGGTGACCTATCCCTTCGTCTATGAGCCTTCCGCCGATCCGAATGCGCCCGCCATTCCCAATCTGATGATCGCCGGTCAAGACTTCTTGGCCAACGACGGCGGCCAGGGTTATTTACCGTCGGTGGAGATCAAGACATTGCGGCAGCCGACGCTCGTGGGCGTCAAGACCAACGGCAATCCCAATATCCCGCTTTCGTTCACCGATCCCAGTCAAACGGCGCTGGCTATCGAGCAGGCTTTCCAGATGACGACGCAAGGCTATCCGATGGGGCCCGTGTTCATTCCGATTCCAACCCCCACCGGCCCCGGGCCGGCCGACAGCGGACCGACGGAATTCCGCACGCCAACTGCCACGGTAAAAGTGGTTTCCGTGAAAACAGTCGACGATCCGCTAGGTTTGCGGACATTCGACGTGACGTTCGTGGGGAACTCCGGTTTGCAGGACCACCCATTGCTGTTCCTGGGCAACAAGATCATCAACGATCAGAAGGCAACCATCACGCTGACGAACCCCCAACGGCAGATCGCAACGATCACGAAGATGTCGAGCCCCGAGTTCCGCGTGAATCCGCCGGAGCCGGATAATCCCTTCACGCCGCTTCCCGACGTCACGCAGCAATCCAATCCGGCGGTCGCGATGGACGCCGACGGCGATTTCATCATCACCTGGCAAAGCGAAGTCCCCGATGAAGTCACACCGGGGAGCAAAATCGATATTTTCGCGCAGCGTTTTTCGCCGGCGGCGATCGTTTCGGCGCCGAACCTGGTCATTTCCAAAACGAACTTGGCGATGCTCGAAGGAACCTCCACCGCCGTCACGGTCAAACTGGCAAGCAAACCGATTTATCCGGTCACGGTGACGATTACGCGGCAAGCCGGCAGCGATGTCGATTTCACCTTGAATAGCCAGCAGACCGCAACCACGCTCACGTTCGACGCGTCGAATTGGGACTCGCCGCGAACGGTGACGTTTAATGCGGGCATTGATGCGAATACGACGAATGACATCGGTACTTTTGACGTGACGGCGAACGGATTCGCCGCGCAGTCGATCGTCATTAGCGAGACCGACTTGAACAGCCTGGTCGTTTCAACGAACAGCCTCTCGGTCGAAGAAGGCGCCGCGAACGTCTTCACCGTCCGGTTGGCGAAAGATCCGGGAAAGACCATCACCGTGAATATCGGCAAGGTGGCCGGCGGCGACGCCGATTTGACTGCCGATAAAACTTCGCTGACTTTCAATTCCGGCAATTGGAGCCTGCCGCAGATGGTTACGGTTACGGCGGCCCGGGAGACGGACCCGAACCAGGATTCCCTGAATGGAACCGCCAGTTTTACGCTGATACCCGATGACGCCAACTACGCCAGTTCGGTGGTCAACGTCGCCGAGGACGACGATTGGGCACATTTGATCGTTTCCACCAATGCCCTGCAAATCTTGGAAGGCGGCAACGGCACGTTCACCGTCATGCTTTCCGGCAAGCCCACCGGCAACGTCGATATTGGCCTCTTAAAGCAATCGGGGGGCGATGAAAGCATTAACACGGGCGGAATCACCGCGATTCGGTTCACTCCCAATAATTGGAACGTCCCGCAAACCGTGCGAGTCTATGCGGATGCGGACAATGATTCGCTCAACGGCACCGCGATCTATTACCTTATCGGCCCGAACAACGCCCCGATCGAAACGGTCACCGTGACCAAGATCGACCAGCCGCTCCTGCAGATTTCGTATGACGAAACTTATGCGGACGGAAATTTTGCCTATGTCCGGGTACCCGAGGGCGGCGACGGCGTCTTCTATGTTTCCCTTCCCTTCCAGCCAAAGACCGATGTCACGGTGACGGTCACGGCGGATTCGGGAGGCGATCAATCGTTGACGTTGCTCGATCCAACGACGCTCACATTCACGCCGGCCAACTGGAATCGGCCGCAAGCAATTGCGATTAGCGCGACTGATGACACGACAGATCCGACAGGTGCATGGCCCGACTTCGTTCCCGCCGTGGCACAAAACGAGGACGGTGTGCGAAACTTCTTTGTGTACGCGCCGGATTCGTCACCGAGAGGGTGACCGCTGTGAAGACCAACAACGACGTTTGGGCGCAATTTCCCAAACCCGATCCTTTGCCGGACGGGGTTGAAGAACCTGACGTTTATGGTCAGTTCAACATCAGTTCGAGCAAAGTTTACGTTCCCGAGGGTGGCAAGAACTACATCACGGTCTCCTTGACGAACCAACCGGACGGCGACGTGATAGTCTATGTGAATCGACTGGGGGGAGATCAGGATATCACGGGCGGAACCGGAGCCCCTGACATTACCGGCGCCGAGGCGTGGCGTTTCAATCAATATTCGGGCGCCATCAATCCCGTCGGCGTGTTGACGTTCAACCAGGACAACTGGAACACTCCCCAATATATCACATTTTTCGCTGCGCAGGATGGCGACCGAAACGATGGCACGGCGACTTATCAATTTTCAATGGAGTACGGCCATTCCGGAAACCATTACGGTTTCCGAAGCCGACGAGGATTGGGTCCCCTCAACATTGACCGTTTCCCAAGCAACTTTCTACATGACCGAAGGCGGTCCGACGGCCACCTTCACGGTCACTTCTCCCAATGATACGACGGTGAATATCGTGCAGGATTTGGAGCAGAACTGGGTGGGCGAGCCTGCGTTGTCCGTTTCACCCTAGCCAGGCTGCGCTGAACGCCGGAAACAACCGCCGCGCAACGTTCACGATCACGGCGGGAAACGATGTGATCCGAACGACTTGCATCAATGGAATGGCGAGTTTTTTGGTAACGGCGCCGAAGTATCGATACGGTTGGTGACCGCCACGCAACTGGACAAGGAGGTTTCGCCCGTAATCCTTTCTGCCGATCCGGCCGTCATTTCACCCGATCCCTCCACGCTCTCGATCGGCGAGGGCGAAGCGCGGATCGTCACCGCGCGTCTATCTTACCCACCCACGGCAAACGTGACCGTGACGATCACGAAACAGACGGGCAGCGACGCCGATATCAACACGCTTTCGACCACATTGACTTTTACGCCCACGAATTGGAATCAGCCGCAAAAGGTGGTCTTCACCGCGCAGGATGACACCGACGCTCTCGACGGCACGGCCACTTATACGTTTTCGATGCCGGGCTTCGTCGATAAGACTCTTGCAATCACCGAAAAGGACAACGACGCCGCGCCGGTGACGGTTTCCACGGATCAACTGCCGGTCCTGGAAGGCAATTTCCGCACCTTCGACGTGTCGTTGCCTTACGATCCGTTGGACAAGGCGGTCATCGTGAACATCGTGCGGGATTCCGGCTCATCGGATTTGCAAGCTTCGCAAACGACGCTCGTGTTCGTGGGATCGCAATGGGTTGCCCCTTCGCCGAATCCCTACCCCAACGCCACCTTGTGGAACGTCAAGCAAACGGTGACGGTCAAGGCGATTTCCGATCCGAATTCGGACAACGAAACGGCGACGTTCCGCATTTCGGCGGCGGGTTATACCGACGCGCTGGTGGTTGCCAACGCGATCGAGAAAGTACAGAGCATTCGGCCTTTGGGGAATGCTTTCCGCGTGAACACCTTCACCGTCGATGCACAGTTCGATCCGGCCGTCACGATGGACTCCGACGGCAATTTCGTGATCACCTGGAGCAATCAGGGCCAGGACATCAGTTTCTTCAACGGCATCGTCGGCCAGCGGTTCAATCGCGACGGCGACCGCGTGGGAAACGAGTTCATGGTCAACGACGAGGACACCCATACCCACGACGATTCCTATGTCAGCCTGAGCCCCGACGGCCAGTTCTTCATCGTCACTTGGGTGATGAACGGGGCTTCGACGGCCGCCGAGCCGGGATCACTGATGGTGAAGGTTTACAACATGCGCGAGTCCGACATCGTGGGCTATCCCACCGTCCGCTTTGCGCAGACGAACTTCAACGTCTTTGGCGTCGATACGATCGCCGCTCCCACGGCGGCATGGGACAGCCTCGACGACTTCGTCATCACTTGGGACTGGCCGCAAGTCGATGCCGACCATACGACCGCTAATCCGTCCGATGGCACGTATGGCATTATGTTCGACATCAACGGCTTCCTGATTCGAACCTTCCGCGTCAACAGCGGCAGCATCGATCCCGCCACGCTTACCTCTTGGCCCAACGGTCAGAGTGGAAATCAGGTGGCTACCGACACCGACGGCGACATCACGGTGGTTTACAGCGGATTCGGCCCCGATGCCTCGGAAAACACGATCGTGGCCGCCCAGTGGTACAACGCCGCGCTGCAGCAAATGCAAATCGATCCGCTGTTCGCGAATTCGCCGCTCTTGGACTTGTTGTCGGATCTCGTTTCCCACGGGCTCTCCACGCCTTTCCACCCGTTTGTCCATGACGGCAGCTTGCATCCCGTGGGCGACGATACCGATCTGGTCATTCAGGAATTCATGACGATCGCCTACAATTTTGGAGCGACGCAAACGCAATTGGGCCGGCTCCAGCAGATCATGAGCAACGTGGCCAACCTCATGCGCGGCGACGCCAACGGCGTCATGTTCACGCAATACGACGCCGATCCGGTCCTCGGAACACAGAATGTGCTGAATACCGACAACATCGTGAATTCTTACCGTGACGGCACCAACGACGTCCTCGTGATCGCCGTCGATCAACTCGCCGACGACGGCGACATCGACCTTTATGATCAACGACAATATTCCGATTACGAGTCGATCCGGTTTTTAGCGACATATTCGGATCGGGCGTGCTCGACAATCGATCCTGATCAAACGGCGACGGCGATCCACGATGCATTGACGACCGCCTACCACGACATCATGGGCGATGGCTTGAACTGGCCGGAAGATCATTGGACTCCAAACGGGTTGTACGAAGGTCCGTTCGATGTCCGTGTGATTGGCGCGGGCGAATGGTATGCCCGCCAAAATACGCCTTGGGAACTGAATGACAACTCGTTGAGCTTCAATCCCAATCTCGCCGACATCGGCAAGCTCGAATCCGATGGGAGTGCCATTCACTTCCGCGCAATACTTCATCGAGATCACGGTCCAGGGCGAACTCCACGACACGGCGGGAGTTGGCGCTCGTATAGTTCCTCGCCTCACGAAGGCCAATCCCGCCGGTCCGGACGCCACCCCCGACACAGTGTCGGCCTTTATCGAGCAAGTCAACGAGTGGAGCGCGAATCCCGGCACCGATCAAAGCGGGGCCTCGATCGGCATGCAGCCCGGCGGCAGTTTCGCGGTGAGCTATATGCAATCCAACCTGATGCCCGACGGTAATTCCGACGCTGTCTCCGTCCTGTTGCGCAAATTCGTCGAATCGACCGACACGGCCGGCCCGCTGGCCACCGACTTCATTCTGCACGACAACACCCGGCTGAAACCCGGCGGGCAGGTGCTCGAAAAGGTGCAATATCTTATCGTGACCTTCGACGAGCCCCTGGCGACCACCGGCACCGGCAGCGTGCTGAACAAGGCGAACTGGTCCTTGTTGAAGGACGGCGTGCCCATCACCGGCGGCATCAGCGAGATCTATTTCGGCATGAACATGGCCTCGCAGATCACCGACAAAAATGGCGTTCCGCTGTTCCCGGGCTTCGTCGGCACCAACAAGTACGAAGCGGTGCTCAAACTTGACGCCAACGGCGTCACCGCCGACACGGACACATTGCCCGACGGCACGCTCGGCACCCCGTTGACCAACGGCCATTACGATCTGGTCGTGCTACCCTCGATGAAGGACGTGGCGGGCAACCCGCTGGGCCGGTCGGGTTTCGCCCCCAACGGCTACGGCATCATGCGCAGCTTCGACGTCTCGGCCATTACCACCACCGAGACGCCGGTGAACAACCCGGTCGCGACCGGCAGCCAGACGACGCAGACACACCGACGATTCACCGACACAACGCGCCCAGCGTGCCGCATGCCGTGGCCAACGATGGCAACGGCGATTATGTCGTCGTCTGGACCGACAATACGCCGGGGCACGAAGGCGTTTGGGCGAAACTCTACAGATCGACTTGGACCCTGATCGGCACCACCCGCACGCTCACTTCAGCGCCTTACGCAGCGATCGATCCGACGACGGGCTTGGCCTGGGTGAACAACGAAATTCGCGTTTCGTCCGATCCGAGTGACACATACGCTTCGGTCGCGATGGACGGCGACGGCGATTTCGCGATCACATGGTCGCGCGACGACTCGTCCAAGGCGACGGAAAAGGATCCCGATCCGAGCTGGAATGTTTACGCCCGGCGCTATGACGCCCTGGGCCAACTGAAGACCGAGGACCCGTTCAACCCGCTGGGCGACGAGTTCCGAGTCAATACCGAAACCGAGGACATTCAGCGGTATTCCGACATTGCGATGGACGTGGACGGCGATTTCATCATCACCTGGCAGAGCATGAACCAGGACGGCAGCGGCTACGGCGTGTATATGCAGCGTTACAGCCCGGCAGGGGAAGATGCTGGGCGGCGTTGAACGAAGTGCAGCAGATCAATTTCATCGGCCGTCCGCAGGGAACTTTCAAGCTTCAGTGGGTTGATAGTAACGACGTGGAATATCAGCGATGCGATCACGCTGCCGACCGACAACGATCTGTCGAAGATTGTGGACGACATTCAGGCGGCCCTGGAGGCGATGGGCGACAGGTAATCGTTTCGGTTTCCGGCGACACGACCATCATGGTCGAATTCGTCGATGCGGACGCCAACACCGACAATCCCAACTTGATCATCCCCGCCGATTCCGTTCCAATCTGACCGGCGATCCCGGCCGCCGAATCACCGTCACGACGTTGCAGGAAGGCGTGCCCGGCGAAATGCGCGTCAACGACACAACGCTCAACGACCAGATGTTCCCCAGCATCGGCGCGAATGAGACGGGGAATTACGTCATCACCTGGACCGGCTTATGGCATGAACGACGACTACCCCTGGGAGTCGGATATTTACGCCAAACAGTTCGGTCCGAACGAACATTGTCCCTTTGGGGTTCCGATCGATCGTCGCATGCGACGCAGCGAACCGACAGAGTCTGGCGAGGCAATCCCCGCGTCATCACCACGGATGATCCGGCCAATCATGTGGTGCAGCCGAGCACCGGATATGACGGCGTCGTCGAGATATCCGCCGGCGGCGGAGCTGGCTCCGGCACGCTCTTGTTGGACGGCGGCACATCCTACGGCCGCCCACGTGGTGTCCATCGGATTCGCAATCACTTCGCCGCTCGACATGATTTCGGTGACTCTTCACGCTCGCCACGGGCGACGTTACCATCCCGGCAAGCAAGTGTTCGTGCAATCCCGATTACAACGGCGATCGGTCTGACGGCGGCGGGCATCGACTTGGCGATCACGCTTAGCGGATCCCGCTCCGGACAACGTACCGGCTTCGGCATCTATCGCAGAACGACGAAATCGGCAAGGTATTCGATCTTTACGGTTATGGCAATCGGGCATCGGCCCCACCGGCGGTGAACGGCTACCCTACGGGACCATGCGGCACGGTCAGAAACAAGTATGAATCCGTGGGAAGTTTCATGGCGATCCCACGTTCTCCCCCAACGTCTTGATATACGAATTTGACGACGGCGACCCCGGCGAACGACGCTTTCGGCGCTGGACATCGGCATGAACGACACTCGGGCTGGGTAAAAACGAAGCGAACAGCGGGCACGGAGATTCCGGCGGGCCGACTTTGATCAACGGAAAGATCGCCGGCGGGTGCAAGGCGGATTCCCCTTCGGCAACACCGACGTCGATGCCAAACCTGAATTCCAGCTTCGGCGAATTCGGCGACGATACGCGAGTCTCCGCTTACGTCCACCTGGATCGATGCCATCGTCACCGGCGGCTCGGCCGGAATTCCTCGTCAATCAAGTGACGGTCGGGCAGCAGAAATGGTCCTCGGTCGGCATTGGATTCCGCCGGCGATTTCGTCATCGTCCTGGACCAGTTACGGCATAGACGGCACCGGCAACGGCGCGGGCGCGGGCGTGATCGGGATGAACGGCGTTTATGCCCGAGCAGTTCGACTCGCAAGCCAAGCCCTTGACCGACGATTTCAAAGTCAACACGTTCAGTGCGTTCAATCAACAGCGTTCGCAAGTGGCGATGACTCCCGCCGGCGATTTCGACATCGTCTGGGAAAGCTTCCAGGACCAGGCGTCCTGGGACCCGACCGGATCTACTCCGGCTTGCCGACAGCTTCGGCATTTATGCCCAGCGTTATGCCAGATTTTCGCAAATCACGTGGATGCCAGCCTCGGGCCCAACGGCGAGATCGGCAGCGAAATCCGCTTGAACACCGACCACTGACGGAGATCAGCGATTCCCCTCGATCGCCATGGATGCCAACGGCGATTTGCTGGCGGTTTGGACGGGCACGTCGCCGTCGAATCCCTCCGTGACCCATATTTACTCCCAACGATTCGATCAAAAGTCGGATATTTCCGGTCCGTATGTCACGAATGTCTTCGATTCGACGCCGGTCGGCTCGTCGGCGCGGCGGACCGTGTATGACAATTCCTCACTCGCCAACAACGTTTCGAGATTCGTAGTCGCCTTCGACGAGAATATGTCGTCGGTGGGGGGCGCGGGCGGCACGCACAGCGTGCTCAATCCCAACAATTGGACGTTGACGAAGACCGGCTATCTCGTGGAAGGCGGTGTAAAATCGGTGCAATGGGTGAACACTTCGGGCGACCATCGCAATCCGAACACCGGCAAATACGAGGTTCTCGTGACCTTCGACATGAACACTGACGAGAGCGATCCAGATCCCGACAGGCACATTTTGAAGCAAGGGCTCTACACGCTCACGATTTCCGATAATGTGCAGGATTACTTTGCGGAACTCGCTGGACGGAAATTATGACGGCACGAACGGCGGGGAATTACGTGATCAATTTCACCATCGACCTCAATTCCAATAACGGCACGCCTACCGACGATCCCGTGAGCGATCCCACGATCATCACTAACGCGCAAACATTCCCCGAATCCGCCCGTGCCGTGGCGACGACTTTGAATGGTAATCATATCGTTACCTGGACGGCGTTTGACAGCATTCCCTGGGCACGATCGCGTCTTCTTCAAGGTCTTCGACGCGGATGGCACCGCTTACACCGACCGCCTGACGATCACGTCGGCGACGGATTACTATTACGACGAGAATTCCGTGCAACACTATTTCAAAGACGACCATCAGCGCTACGCTACGATCGCCTGCGACGGAGACGGCGATTTCGTCGTCACTTGGTCGAATTACCGCGTGGATCCCACGACGGGCGCCGTGCTCGACAGCGACGTCTTCGCCCGGCAGTTACAACGCGAATGGCGAAGTGCAAGGAGCGGCCTTCCGCGTCAACACCTACACGACGAACGATCAGAAATGGTCTAGCGTTACGATGGATGCAAAAGGTGATTTCATCGTCACTTGGTCGAGTTTCGGCCAAGAGGACAACAATCAGCTCGGTAAGGGTTTCGGTGTCTATGCCCGCCGCTACGACGTTTACGGGCAAGCGTTGGCCCCCGAATTCAGGGTCAACACGACGACCGCCGGCAACCAGCAGAACTCGTCGGTGGCGATGGCGAACGACGGCTGGTTCATCATCGTTTGGCAAACGGACCAGATCCAAGGCCAGTTCGATATTTACGGCCGCATTTTCAATGCCGATGGCACGCCTAACCAAAGATTCGGTACCTATCTCACCGGCGAAATTCCCCTTAACACGACCCAAGCCGGCAACCAGCAATATCCCGATGTGGCCATGACGCCCGACGGAAGCAGCGTCGTCGTGGTCTGGCAAAGTTCGGCTCAAGACGGCAATGGTTGGGGCGTTTACCAAGTCGGATTGAATTTGGCATTCGGTTTCTTCTCGCTGCCCGAGTCGCGAGTCAATACATCCGTTATCGGCGACCAACTGTTTCCCTCGGTGGCGATGGCCTACAACGGCAAGTACACCATTACCTGGAGTGGATTGGGCGATCGGCCGGGACAAGCCGACCAATCGGGATCCGGAGTGTTCTATCGCCAATACCTAGCCAGCGGTTCATCCATCGGCGGCGAAACCCGCGCGAACAAAGTTACGGTCGGCGATCAGTGGATTTCATCGGTCGCAGTTGATCAGCGCGGCAAGGCATATATCGTTTTCACGGGCCCGAGCACGACCTCGGGATCGAGCACCAGCATCTTCCGCTTCATAACGCCCGATTCCACCACATTTCCGGACAACGTCGGCGCGATTGTGACTGAGGTCGGATCTCCATCCGTCGGTTCGATCATCGAAGGTTCGGTGGTCAGCTCCGGCGATCTGGCGATCGTCCTTTCAGGCAACGAATACGCTCGCTTAAATGTTTATTTC
The DNA here is from genome assembly GCA_963713065.1 of Pirellulales bacterium. Lineage (GTDB taxonomy): Bacteria > Planctomycetota > Planctomycetia > Pirellulales > Thermoguttaceae > JADLEL01. The sequence continues at coordinate 101,415 of CAVQKP010000010.1, forward strand.
AGCGAGAAGCTTTCTTCGGAAGGCGGCGTGACCGGCCAGCACAGCGTGTTGAACAAACAGAATTGGCGGCTTTACCGCAACGGCGTGGAAATCACCGGCGCCGTGACCGATGTTATCTTCGGTTGGGATGCGACGACACGAAAATGGCGGGCGCAAGTTGACGCTCGACGGCAACGGCTTCCTGGGAGGAACGAGTTCGCTGATCGACGGCGATTATCAGCTCGTGGTGAGCGAATCGATTTGGGACAGCCTGGGCAACGCCTTGGACGGCGATTTCGACGGCATTCCGGGGACCAATCCCACGGTCTCGAGCCAGCCTGGTTACAACTACCTGTTCTCCGTCGCCGGCAGTGCGGTGACGGGAGCGGAAATCCGCGTCAACGCCGGCAGCACCATTGGCTATTACCAAACTACCAGCGAAACATTCGGCACGGGCTTCGGCCAGGAACAGACTCATCGCTCGGTAGCCATCGATCACAACGGCGATTTCGCCGTCGTCTGGACCAGCTATGGACAGGACGATCCGACCGACCTTAATGGCGGCGGCATTTATATGCGGATTTTCGACAACAACAACAACCTCCTCGGCGACAAGTCGAAAGCCGGCGATATCCTCGTCAATACGATTACGAAGGGCAATCAGCGCAATGCGTCCGTGACGATGAGCGCCGATGGCAACATCATCGTCACTTGGCAGAGCGAAGGCACGGATCCCGACGGCACCAGCGGGATCTACGCCCAGCTCTTCGATTCCTTGGGCAACAAGGTCGGCAACCAGTTCCGCGTCAATACGTATTACACCAACAATCAGGTCGATCCCGCCGTGGCGGCGGATGCCTACGGGAATTTCGTGGTGGTTTGGGCCACCGCCGCACAATCGAGCAGCTACTTCAATGACGTTCGCGGCCAACTCTTCGATTTCAACGGCCAGCGCGTCGGCAACGAGTTCCTCGTCAACACGGTGAATATTCCCGGCGACAGTGAAGTTCATCCGGCCGTGGCCATGAATTACTCGGGCAATTTCGTCGTGTCATGGGACCAGATCGCCACCATCGGCGACACCGAGACCAACGGCACGATCAACAATACGGTCGTCATGGCGCGGCTCTTCGACCCCCTCGGCGTTGCCAAGGGCGTCGAATTCCAAGCCGACCTTCCCAACGATCAATTCCTATCGGATCCCCAGCATATCTATGCGCATCACTCCGATCCTTATGGCGGCATGGAGACGCATCGGCAAGCGAGGAATCCCCAGGTGGCGATCGACGTGCAGGGGAATTTCATCATTGCCTGGGAATCGTGGCGGGACAACGACATCTACGAGGACGATCCCATCATTCCCGAAACGTATGGCATCTACTATCGGCGATTCTTGGCGGACGGAACACCGCAGATGTCAGATTTCACGCATCAAGCCAATCTCACAATCACCGCCCTCGATCCCCACCCAGGATCATCCGTTCTATACGCTCGAAGAATCTGCACTCTACGCGGGCGATCAAGTCAATCCGACGATCGCAATGGACGTGGACGGCGATTTTGTCATCGCCTGGGACGGCAACGGCGCTCAGCCCAACCGCGTTGGGCAGGAGGTGATCGACTGGAGCAGCTTGGCGGACGATCAGGGTATTTTCCTTCGCACTTTCCACGCTCAAGAAGAAGTCGTGCAGGCCTATGATCCGCTGCTCCCCGAGGAATACACCAGCGAACAATCGCGCGTGAACATCACCGCGGCGGGTTCGCAGAAATTCCCCGCGTTGGCGATGACCCCCAGCGGCGGATACGTCACGGTATGGACGGGCAACGGCGTGGGCGATCAAAGCGGCATTTTCGCCCGCCGCTACAACGAACCAACCGACACCGCCGGACCACTGATGACCAGAATTTCCGGCACCGACGGGAAATCGGTCCTTAACGTTCTGCAGGATCCAACCTACACCTTGGACGATATCAGTTCGCAATTAATCGCGGGGACCGACGGAGTGAAATACCTGGTCGTGACTTTCGATGAAGCGATGCTGGAAGGCAATCCCCTCAACGTTCCCGATAGCGTGACGAATCCGGCAAACTATCGGCTCACGCGCAAAGGCGCGGCGATCCCGTTGGCCATCGATCATATCGAATACGCGAAGAACCCCTTGACGAACAAATACGAGGCGAAAATCTTCCTCAAACAACCGGTCACCACCAACGGAACTTACACACTCACCGTATTCTCTCCCAAGCCGCCGAGTGCGGCGAACCCGTCGGGTTCCTCGGGCCTCCGCGACAAGGCGGGCAATCCACTGGGTCGCACCGGTTTCGCCACCGAGGGCGCCGACTTCTCCGGGACTTTCAGAGTCTTGGCGGGGCTTCCCAGCACCGTCACGACACCCGGCACGCCCGACTCGGGCGACAAGTCGATCGCGGACATTCAAGTGAATACCATCACCACAGGGGTGGAAACTATTCCGAAGGTGGCATCCAATGCCAACGGCGATTTCGTTGTCGTATGGGTTTCCAAGGATTTGGACACCTTGGGCGACATCATGGCCCAACGCTATGACCGCATCGGGCGAACTCTCGGCGCGCAGTTCCAGGTGAGTTCCTACCAGGACACTATCCCCACGACCGTCAGCGCCCAGACGATGCCCGACGTGGCTATGGACGCTTATGGCAATTTCGTGGTGGTTTGGGCGGGTGAAGGCGATGGTGATAGCGGGGGTGTTTTCGGCCGGGTATTCGACACTTCGGGCGTTGCCACGGGCGACGACTTCCGCATCAATCAGTATGTACCGAACAGCCAAGATCGTCCGACGGTCGCGATGGATTTTGGTGGCAATTTTGTGGTGACTTGGACCAGCTCCGGTCAGGACAGCGATCAAAACGGCGTCTTTGCCCGGCGTTTCAATGCAAGTGGCATCCCCCTCGGCAATGAATTCCAGGTCAACACCACAAGCAATTACAGTCAGCAGTCCACCGACATCGGGATGGACAGCAATGGCGACTTTACCGTCGTTTGGCAAAGCGATCAGCAGGATGGCACTTCCTGGGGCATCTATGGTCAGCGATATAATGCCGCCGGTCAACGACAAGGCGGGGAATTCCAAGTAAACGGTTACACTACCGATAAGCAAAATGATCCGCAGATCGCTATGGACGCGGACGGTGATTTCATCGTCGTTTGGACTTCCTTCGGACAAGACGGAAATGGATACGGGGTCTATGCCCGGCGCTATAATGCCGCCGGCGCGGCTCTGGAGAGTAGCGAATTCCGCGTCAACAAAACCACGACCAATTGGCAGTACCAGCCAGCCGTTAGCGCCGACAAGAACGGTAATTTCGTGGTCCTTTGGACGTCATTCGGCTACGACGATCCGTTCAATAAGAGCTATGGCATTTACGGCCACATGTACTCCCCTTCGGGTGGGACATATAGCGATCCAACAACCGGCGAGGTCATGGACGAGTTCCGCGTCAACGTCACCACGCCTGGCCCGCAAGTCGAACCGGCCGTCGCCATGGACGCTGATGGCGACTTCATCTCGGCATGGGTAGGACCCAGTCAAGGAGCGCCGACGGGTTCCACCACGGAAATTTACGCTCGAATCTCCGCCGTAAATCGCAGCACCTATCTTCCCATCTTGCCGAAATCGGCGACTGGAACCATGTCTCCTCCGACTGATTACACCAGCCCGGTTAATGGCATGTTGTCGCTCTCTGGCACCACCGGGAACGACACGTTCGAATTCTTCGCCGGCAGTTCCCCCTCCGCTTGGGGCTTAAAGGTCAACAACAAACCGCAAGTCATTACTTCGGATATCGTCGGCATATCACTCGACGGCCTGAGCGGAATGGATACGTTGTGGTTCTATGGAGCAAACGGCGCGCTGATCGCCGACATCGGTTACGAACAAGGCACGTTCCAATTCGGAGGTTATACCCTCAGCTTTGCGAACATGGATTATGTGACCGTCAGCGGTGCCAGCGGCAACGACACCGCCACGCTGCACAATTCGGCCGCGGCCGACGCCTTCCAGGGCCTGTCCGGTCAGGCCCAGTTGACCGCCCCGGGTAAGGCGATCACCGTCAAGAACTTCAAGAGCGTCACCGTGCAGGGAGGAATTCACGACACGGCCGTGATGTTCGATAGCCCGAATGGCGGCAGCAATTACACCGCCGGACCGTCAGGTGTGAACTTCGTGGGCGCTGGTTTCAACTACACCACCACCGGCTTCACGGCAGTCTCGGCCTACGCCGCTCCGGGCAAGAACAACACCGCCGTCTTCAACAGCACTGACGGCAGCGATCTTCTGATCGCTTCCTATCTTGGTGCCCAATACATCGGCGCGGGCTTCGCTTACGACGTGTGGAATTTGACTAACATCCAGGGTAATGGCGGCACGGGCGACGAGGCCCGCTTCTACGGTTCGCCCGGCGGCAACACCGTCTTGAACCTCTCGCCCACCCTTGCGACACAGAACGAAACAAACCTCAAGCTCACGGGGAACAACTATTCGACATTCGCCTCGTACGTCTATCCCAACGGCAACACATCGGCGACGATCACCGGCACTGCCGGCGCCGAGCACGCCGTCACCTCGACCTTGGGGGCACAGTTGACGGGCACGAACTTCGCAATCTCCGCCTGGACATATTCGCATATCAACATCGTCGGCAACGGCGGCGCCGATACGGCCGATATGTACGCGGCCGCAGGCGCGAATTCGTTCATCGGCAATGGCCCGACTGCCACCCTGACCTCGGGCAGCGTCGATCGGACGGCCACCAATTTCAATCAGGTCACCGCGCACGGCAACGCGGCCTCGAGCGCCACGTTCTTCGCCAAGTCCGGCATGACGAATACCTTCAATGCCGGCCCGACGCAGGCCGCGATGTCCGGCACGGGCTACAAGAACGTGGCCGCGGGCTTCGGCTCGAATACCGGCTACGCAATCCCCGGCGGCACCGACGTGGTCAACTACACCGATTCCGCCGGCGCCGATTTCTTTATCTCGTCGTACTTGGGCTCGCAGATGTTCGGCCCAGGCTTCAGCAACGCCGGCTGGAACTTCGCTACGATGAACGCGACCTCGACGGCTGGCGCCGATACGGCGCGATTCTACGGCTCGCCCAAGAGTGCCGACAGTTTCATAGCCGCCCCGGGCGACGCAAAGCATTCGGGTGCCGGCTACGCAAGCGAGGCGAAGAACTTCTTCCGTGTGGAAGCATACTCCGGACCGGGCACGGGCGGCACGGCCCAACTGACCGGTTCGACAGGCAACGATCGGTTTGTCGGCTCGACGCTGGGCACGACGCTATCGAACGCGAACTATGACATCGAGGCGTGGAACTTCGCCTCCGTCAAGGCCGAAGGCAATGGCGGCAACGACATCGCCGACCTCTACGGCGGCGCTGCCAACAATACCCTGGCAGCCGACAATGTGTTCGCCGAGTTCTCCGGCAACGGCTTCAGCAACCGCGTCAGCAACTTCGCCACGACCCGCGTCCACGGCTCGACCACCGGCACGGACACCGCCGCTTTGGATCACGCGTACTTGGAAACGGGCGCGGAAGACCAGCCTTTGAACAATCAGGGCCTGACGATCAACAGAAAACTCTGGTTGTATGACTTCGACCAGGTAACCACCACCGAAAAGCCCGTGAAAATAACGCCTCAATCCGTGGCGGTAGATAAACTCATGACCGCATTTATGTTCGAATAAAACAGTACTCGGACGGAATTTCCCTTCGTCTCCTAAATGAATAACGCAGGACGGCCTACTTCATCGGCCCATCCTGCGTTTATTAATTGTCAACGATGCGAATAAAGATGTAATTTTCCCTGTCATACATTATTAAAAAAAAATTGTGAATGCGACTTTTTATTCTCGGAAAGGGCTTTTGCAGAAATTATCTGAATAAGTGTAGAAAAACTTCTATGCGGAGATGCATATATTGCATAATGCGTTAAGCCCCTAGATTATCAAAAATGCCACGAAGCATGTCAGCATTTTTGACAATTATTTATCTATATTAACTTTTCTCAGCCATTTTCTCGTTATTTTCGGCAAGGTTTATCTTTCTTGCTCAACTCTCGCGACCGGAGCGTCCGATACTATCGTTACATCCGGCAACATGTATTTCCGCGGCGCAGAAAGTTTATTACACCCCCCTAAAGGGCGCATATCGAGGTGGGAACCAAATTATGTCGCTAAAACGCATTGGTGCAAACGTAGCCTTCGGTCTGTATTTCTTATTAATGGCAACTCCAGCCTTCAGTCAAGGGCTTAGAGGATTGCAGCTATTCGACACGCCCGACTTATCGACGGTCGGCCGTGGCCAAAGGCCGAACGAAGGCTTCTTCGTTTCCTATGACGGTTTATATTGGAATATCTCTCCGCCGAATGTCGCAACGGTCGGAAAAGAAGGGCTCACCCGTGAAGTGTTCTACGGTCCTCATCCGTTAAACCTTCAGGATCCTGAAAGTGATATGGCCATTCAGTCCAACTCGCTTGACACTTCGCAGTTGAGTGGATTCCAAGGTGCCAATTGGGTCGGTGGCCAAAGGATTGAAGCTGGCCGAATGGTTGATGGTCACGGCTGGTTGGTAAGCTTCACGGAGCTTCAAAATCAGACCTCGAATATCACTACCACCAACGTGAACATGGTCCTGGAAGACCCCGACGTCGATCAGCAAGGACACAGTTCGCTGCAAGGCATCGTGGGAACCGAAATCAATCCGAATCCGCCGCCGCTTCTCTTTAATATTGTCCGGCCTCTGCCAGTCACATTCAATAACGTGAATATGATCAACAACACCGGGTACTGGAGCGTTGAATGGATGTACGTCGGCCGATCGCAGGAACTTGGCCACGGCGGATATCTGGAATGGTATGCCGGCCCGCGTTACACCGAGTTGAACGATACCTTTCTTGTGAACGCCCAGGGTGGTATTTTGGATGCTACGCGATGGGCCACGGATGCTCAGAACCACATCGTAGCCGGCCAATTGGGAGGCGCGCTACTTCAAGAAAACCGGCCGCTGGATGTTCAATGCGGAAGGCCGCTTCTTCGGCGGCATCAACTACCAGAACATCCATCAATTCGGCACCATCGCCTCGAATTCGAATCCGCCCGGCGGACTGTTCCAGCCCTTGACATTGGCTCCCGTGGCCTTCAGCCATGCCGAATTCATGCATGAATGGGTGCCGGGCATCGAATTGCGATTGGAACTCCGCTACCAAATGACCCGTTATGTTTCCTTCCGCGCAGGCTGGTCGGGGACATGGATGGACAACATCGCCCGTGCCCAGGACATGATCAATTACACCTTGCCCGACTTGGGGATTGTCACGACCAACAATCGCCAAGGGCTGATTATCAACGGAGCCGTCATCGGTCTTGACATCAACCGATAAGACTTGGCGCCCTTCGATAACGAGTCGATTATAGAATCGGGCGGACTCGCAAAGGCGGGTTCGCCCGGTTTTTTTGAATATGTTCAAGAGATCAAAGCGACGATCGCCGCAAAACTACCTTCATGGCAGGACATTCTTGCCAAAAGCAAAAACTGGCGACGGTGCGCCCCTGCGTTCACCTGCCATCACCCCGAGGAACGAATCTTCCACGGCTTAGGCCAAACAAGCCGTGTCTTTCAGATGGCCGAATATTCTCCGCGGAATTATCGCTTTTGAGGATTTAGGGTACGGAGTTCATCCAATTCGGCTTCCAAACGATGCCGCAAAGGACTTTCCGGTCGTAATTCATCCAACAACCGCTCCGCTTGAGCGAAAATCCCTTCGTTTAGGTCTTTGGAGCGAAATAAATTTCGCCAACTCCGAGAAATTTCTTGTTCAGTAAGCAATTCGCACCTCGTCGCAAGAACCAAGATGTTTCGCGGGGAAACAATTCCCCGGCAAACGCTATATTCTTTTTTAACCTGATTGGCGTTGGTAATCAACGGGAATTTTTCCAAAATTATTGATTTCAGTCTGTTTTTTTGACCAAACAATGAAATCTACCCCTTTTCAGCGTTAGTTCCTTTAGGTGGAAGCCATAAGACATGCAAACGGATGAAATCATGATTCTCAAGAGGGGCTTGGTTGCATGCCTGATCGAGAAAAAATAGAATTAAAAATTTATGGTTATGATCCTTAGTTTGCATATTTGGTATGAATACTGGTCATTTTCACCCTCAAGATGGAGAATTTCGGACTTTGAAATCCAAAGTTCCTGCAGAAAGTTCCGCGGTGGGGAAAAGGAGGCTGGTATCGAGTTAAGTCTGCTATAATGGCGGAAATATCGTGTAACTTTTGGCGTCTGCCGTGTTTCCACATTTTCACTCGGGCAATGTCGAGCCGATAGAATTTGCATTGAAGAGCAATGCAAGCCTCGTGAGGGACAGTGAGCGCAGATTCCAAGACACGACACCGATGCCTAAGATTGCGTTATGAATATGGCGGCCCGGCGGGCCGCTTGAGGGAGTTTAATTTCCGTGCATTTAGATCATTTACCCGGTACGTTTTTCGGCCCTTCGAACCTCGTGGAACTGCTGCGGCATCGCGCTCGCTGCCAGCCCCAAGATATCGCTTTCATTTACTTGGTTGACGGCGAGCACGAAGAAACGCATCTCAGTTATCTCGAACTCGACCGGCAAGCCAGGGCGATCGGCGCTTGGCTCGAATCCCAGGATTTGGCGGGCGAGCGGGCGCTTTTGCTCTATCCGGCGGGCCTGGAATTCATCGCGGCATTTTTCGGATGCTTGTATGGCGGGGTGATCGCCGTGCCGGTCTATCCTCCGCGGCGAAACCGCTCCTTGAACCGGATTCAGGCCATCGCCGACGACGCCGGCGCAAAGATCGCCTTGACGACCGACATGGTGCTCAGCCGCGTGTTGCCGCTGATCGATGAAACTCCCCACTTGAAGCAGCTTACTTGGCTGGCTACATGTCACGTGCCCGCCGGCGCGGAAGCGGAGTGGGACATGCCCGACGTCCACGGCGACACGTTGGCCTTTCTGCAATATACTTCCGGCTCGACGGGCACGCCCAAGGGAGTGGTGCTCAACCAAGCCAATTTGATGCACAATTCGGCGCTGATTGCGCACGCCTTCGAACATACGCGTTCGCGAACCGGTGTTTTTTGGCTGCCCAGCTATCACGATATGGGGTTGATCGGTGGGATCTTGCAGCCGCTCTATGTGGGCCGCACGAACGTGCTCATGTCGCCAATGACCTTTTTGCAAAAGCCTTATCGCTGGCTTTCGGCCATCTCGCGCTTTCGCGGCACGACCAGTGGCGGGCCAAATTTTGCCTATGATTTGTGCGTCCGCAAAATCACCCCCGAACAGCGGAAAACCCTGGATCTGTCGAGTTGGAAAGTTGCTTTCAACGGCGCGGAACCGGTCCGCGCCGACACGCTGGACGCCTTTTGCGAAGCCTTCGAGCCTTGCGGATTCCGCCGCGAGGCGTTTTATCCCTGTTACGGATTGGCCGAGGCCACGCTGATCGTCTCCGGGGGATACGTCCACGAACCGCCCGTGATTCGCACTTTCGACGCCGCCGGCCTGGCGCGACGGCAAGTGATCGACGCCGAACCGGACACCGAAGGCGTGCGAATTCTGGTCGGCTGCGGGAAGAACCTGCCCGACCAGAAAATCGTGATCGTCGATCCGGAAACCTGCACCGCCTGCGAGGCCGGGCGAATCGGCGAGATCTGGGTTCGCGGACCGAGCATGGCGCAAGGCTATTGGCAGCGCGGCGACGCCACCGAAGCCACTTTTCGCGCGTGCCTGAAGAATACCGGCGAAGGCCCTTTCATGCGCACCGGCGACTTGGGCTTCCTGCAAGACGGCGAACTCTTCGTCACCGGCCGCGTGAAGGATTTGATCATTTTTCACGGCGTGAATTATTATCCGCAAGACATCGAGTTGACCGTCCAGCAAAGCCATCCTCGCCTGCGGCTCGATTGCGGAGCTGTCTTTGCCGTGGAAAAGGGCGGCCGCGAACAATTGATCGTCGTCCAGGAAATCGAGCGCCGCAAACAAACCGATTTGGGCGCCATCTTCAGCGCCATTTGCCGCGCCGTCGCCGCCGAACATGAATTGGCGGTCGATGCGATCGTCCTGATCAAAGCGGGCAGCATCCCCAAAACCTCCAGCGGCAAGATCCAACGCCACGCCTGCCGCGAAGATTATCTTTCCGGCAAACTGGAAGCGGTCGGCTCCTGGAAGGTCGCCGACGGCTTGCCCGGTGCGGCCACCGCCGAAATCGCGCCGATCGCGCACAGCAGTCGCGGGGCCAAGAAGTGGCGGGCAAAGACATCGGCGAAGAATCGGCCGCCCGCGCCGCCTTTGTCTCGCCGCCGGGTTTGCCTTCGCACAACGGCCGCGTCCACGAATCCCAGCGGACCGTGACCGAAGTCGTGCTCGAAGAAATCCGCCGCGTGGGAAGGGACCGCACCAAGGGCATGACCTTGGATACGCCGATTGTCGAGACCGGCATGGACTCCCTGGAACGGATGGAGATCGCCGCCTCGCTCGAAGAGCGCTTCGGCGGCCGTTTTCCCGAAGAAATTCTCCCCGAGTTGGAAACCGCGCGGCAGCTCATCGCCGCTGTGGAAAAGTACCTCGGCACGCAGGTCCGGCAGCGCAAGGCCGCTCCCGCCGATGCGGAAATCCCGCCCGGCCATTACCGCATCGATCAGTTCCCCGAGTATCTCCGGCTGCGGCAGAACCTCGATCTGATCGAGCATTCCGCGATCGGCAATCCGTTCTTCTCGGTGCATGAAGGGGTCGCGAACAACCGCACGACGGTGGGCGGAAAAAACATCATCAACTTTTCGAGTTACAACTACGTGGGCATGTCGGGCGAACCGGAGGTCTCCAAGGCCGCCAAGGACGCGATCGACATCTACGGCACGAGCGCTTCGGCCAGCCGGCTGGTATCGGGCCAAAGGCCGATCCACATCGAACTGGAAAAAGCCATTTCCCGAATGCTCGGCAGCGAAGACGCGATAACTTTCGCCGGCGGGCACTCCACGAACGAAACGGTGGTCGGGCATTTGATGGGACCCGGCGATTTGATCCTCCACGACGGCTTGGCGCACAACAGCATCGTGCAGGGGGCGATTCTTTCCGGCGCGGCGGCGGCCTTTCGCCCACAACAATTGGCGCGAGGCCGACCGGCTCTTGGCCGATTTTCGCGGCGAATACCGCCGCGTGCTGATCGCCATCGAAGGCGTGTACAGCATGGACGGCGACATGCCCGATCTGCCGAAATTCATCGAAGTCAAGAAGCGGCACAAAGCGTTGTTGATGATCGACGAGGCTCATTCGATGGCCGTGCTGGGGGAGCATGGGCGCGGCATCGGCGAATTCTATGGCGTCGATGCGGCCGACGTAGACGTCTGGATGGGCACGCTCAGCAAGGCGTTGGGGAGCGGGGGCGGATACATAGCCGGCTCGAAGCCGCTGGTCGAATACCTGCGTTACACCGCGCCCGGTTTCGTGTTTGCGGCGAGCCTGAATCCGGCGAACGCCGCTGCCGCGCTGGCCTCCATCCGCCTCTGCGAAAAGCAGCCCGAACGCTTTCGCCGGCTGCGCGAAAATTCCGCACTCTTCCTGAATCTCTGCCGCGAGCGCGGCTTGAACACCGGCACGAGCAAGGGCACGCCGGTGGTGCCGGTGATTCTGGGGAATTCGATTCACGCGCTGATGCTTTCCCGGGCGATGCTCACCCGGGGCGTTTGCGTGATGCCGATTCTGCATCCCGCGGTCGAGGAGAGCGCCGCTCGATTGCGTTTTTTCATCACCGCGCTGCACACGCCCGAAGAAATTCACTACACCGTCGATGCGCTGGCGGAAGAGTTGGCGAAGATCGACCCGAAATATCTCCGGGGGGTATTTCCGGATGAAGCATTGGCAAATGACTCGTAAGGGAAATTTTATTCGGCCTCCTGCCTGGTCCCTTACGAGTCAAGTCTCTCGCTAGATCTTCATTCAAAGCACGGCTTTGGACGCCGTGTTCATCTTCTTTCGAAATCGGCCCTGCTTAAAAGGTTTTCGGCTGTTCGCCGGTCTTGGAGTTGTCCGGGGCGGGCGACGGCGGCGCCGCGGTCGCGGGAACCGGTGGCGTGGGCGTGGTCGCGGCCGGAACCGTGCCGCCGAGTTTTTTCACGATTCCCGCCGCCAATTGGTCTTGCGGAACTTTTGCCAATACCTTTTCGAATTGCTCCTTTGCCGCGTCGGCATGTCCCATCATCAAGTCTTGGTAGGCGAGCACGAACCGCGCGCCCGCGTCGTCCTTGTGCTCGCGGACGAAATCCACCAGCGCATCGAGTTGCTTGGTGTAGGTGGGCAGATCGCCGTAGTAGGTGTAGAGCGTGCGCCAATCGGCGGCCGGCCCCAGGGCCAATGCCGCATGGGCCTCCATATTCGCGCCTCGATAATCCTTCAACGCAAACGCCGCCAGCGACGCCAACTCGTGAGGTTTCGGATCTTTCGGCATCTCGATGGCCGCGTGACCGGCCAACCGCAAAGCGTCCGCATAATCACCTTGCTGGAAAGCGTCGCGGCGCCGCTCAGATACTGCGCGCCCCAATCGGTTTCCCCGTTCGCTGCCGGTTGATTCTCCGCGGCCGGAGACGGCTGCTCGGAATTCGGCGAATACTCGGTGGTCGAAATGTAGGTGTTCGGAGCATAGCCGTAATCGGAACCATAATAGTCTCCATAATACGGATAGCCGTAGGCATAGCTGTTCCAGCCGTAATTCGGTCCGATCGACCACCAGAAGGGATAGAATCCCGCGCCGAGATAGAACGGCGAATAATAGTGGTAGTGGTAATGGTCGTAGCCATGGTAACGGTTCCAGTTCTCGTTGCCATGCCACCAATTCGCCTCGTGGCGCCAAGTTTGCGGATTGACCGGATGATTGTTTATTCCGGCCGTGAAATGTCCCGGATTCACGGCGGGATTGAAGCGGCTCGTCCCGCGAAATGCCGTATTGCCGGACGAATTGAACGTGCGTCCGGAATTGATTCCGCTGAAATTGTGCGACGCGAAGTTCGATCCGCCGTTGAAGTGCGGCGCGGAAAAACTGCCATGCGATGCGCCGCTGAAATTGCGGAAACTACTGCCGCCGGGCGAAACGCCGCGGAAACTACTGGTGCCGAACGATCCGCCGTGGGAGCCGCCGCCATGAAAACCGCCGCCGCTAAAACCGCCGCCATGAATTCCGCCGCCGCTGAATCCGCCACCGTGGCCGCCGCCACCGCCGCCGCCGTGGCCGCCACCGCCGCCGCCACCGCGTGCCAATGCGACGCCGGGGAAGGCGATACCTAAAGTCGCTATCAGCAACACTCCCAACATCTTTTTAATCACGGAATGCATCGTATTATCTCCTCATTCCCCAAGGATTCCTTATAAATTTCGCATTCTGCCCAGCGTGAAGGTTTGACGCGCACGGCAGAATTCCCCGCATTCAATTCTACACCGGGAAAGGACCACGGCAAGAATATTCGAGCCCTGGCGAGAATAGAAATGAGGATCGAACAAAATCGTATCGTTTACTTGATTGCTATGGTTCACTTTAGAACACGCCGAATTCCGCGAGCCCGATGTTGGGCGAGTCTTTCTTCACGCCCGTTGCGGTGAACTTCACCCAAGCCGCGGTTTTTGCCGGGAAGTCGATTTCAATGCCGTTTGCGGCGGTGTCGGGGAGAGGTTTTTCAAGCTCGATCTTGCTGCCGTCGCTGAAAGTGAGCGTGCCGCCGGTGATCTGATCGAGCGTGTTCGGCCGGTCGAAAAGCCAGATGCGATCGATCTTCTGCGGGCCGTCCCAACTCAGCTTGATCCATGCGCCCGCCTGTTCGCCGTTGGACGCCCATTCTTTGGAGTTGTCGTGGGGGAAGCCATCGACGATGCCGTCGATCGCGGCTTCGCCGCGGTAACCGGCATAGCACGAAGAGACTTCGACCTTTGCCTTTCGGGCGAAATTTTGCCGCCGAGAAGCGGATTCGGTTTCTCCGGCGGCTTTTCGCCGGGCGCGAGCAACCGCAGTTCGTGGAAGCTCATTCCGTAGCTCGAGCCCGGGGGATTCGACTTCAGCGGCGGGGCGCCGTTCCAACCGGACGCGAAATTGGCCGAATACAGGAGCCACATTGTTTTGCCGTCCGCGCCGATGAACTTCGAGGGGATGTTCACGAAATAGGCCTGCTGGCCGAAATCCTTCAGATACGCCACCAGCCGCCAGGGGCCGGTGAGGGCGTCGGCTTCGAGGATGTAGGTTTGCATTTTCGCGCAGGTTGGCCAGCCGTCGGTAACGCACATGAGGAACTTTTTCAGCGGGGCGACGTACGTCGCCGTCGCCACGCCCATGTTGTTGTTCCAATCGAGAAGCGGCTTGATTTTGGCGAAATCGGAGGTCCAAATGGGATTGCCGGCGGGGTCATGGCCCGCGAAAAACTCGTATTTTTCAAGATCGTTGATATTCTCGATAGTCGGCGTCACCCGGGCGAGATAGACCTGGTCGGCGGAGATCCAGCTCAGATTGGCATAGCGCGGCTGGGGATCGTTTTCTTCGGCGCCGATGCCCAGCAGATATGCCTTGCCGTCGGGTGAATGACGCATGTTCTTGCCGAAATCGACGAAATGCGGCGCGCCCATCTTCACCGGGCCCCAGCGTTTGGCCGGCTCGGGAAAGAGCGGTTTATCGGGCGAAAGCGGCGACGGGGTCCAGGTCTTGCCGTAGTCGGTCGAGACGCGGAAGCCGGGCATCGGTCCGAGGATCGGCCAGTTGTAATCGAAGCCTTCGTGTTTGGTGGTCGGATGCGGGCCGAGACAATAGGTGCCGTAATACCAAACACCGTTATAGACCAGGCTGCCGCAGGGATAGCGGCCTTCGAACGGCGCGGGGCTGGCCTTTTGGGGTTCGGACGTGTTTTTGACGACGAGATTCCGCGGATCGTCGCCGATCATCACGGCGTTGGCGGTGGTGGCGATTTTCCAGTCGGTAGCGTTTTCGATGGAAACGCTCGTCATGCCTTCGGTCGAGCCGTCGGTCCAGGGCGAGTACAGGTTGCCATCCGACGCCCAGGAGGGATACCACGTGTCGCCATAGCCCCGTGAATGATACCTGCCCGTAAAATACACCGCCGCTCAATTTCTTGGATTGCGCGAACGGGCAGTCTTTCGGCGGTTCGTTCGGCCATAAGAACCCTTGAACGGGCACTTCGACGAGTTTTTGCGTAACTTTTTCCGTGGCAGCGTTGCCGTTGTCGGAAGCATATACGGGGAGTCCGAGGAGGACCAGCGCAGCAAACAAGGCGATGCGGACGATTGCGAAACGCAGTCTTGATTCAGGAATGCCAGGACACATGGAAACCTCTCTGGAGTCGGGATTACGAATGGAGTGAAGGTGACTGCCCCATTTTACATGGTCTCGGGATGCATTCGCATTTTTGGTCATCATTTTTCGATTTTTTCACGATTGCTCGAAGCTGGGTTGCTGTTTTCGCCGGTGTTTCGCGGGCAGTTGCGGGGTGGCAGTCCCGTATCCGGTTCAAGCGATAGGTGGGCTTTCCGAGGCTTGATCTCAATGTATAGGAACAGCGGTCCGCTTTCAAGAAAAAGTTTCCCAAAATCGTCCGAAGGTGTTACGGGGCAAGGGGATAAAATTCTTTTTGCGTTGAAGAATTGGATGAATCCGACGGCATTGGATCAGCCCTGCCAGCACCGCCGTAAACTGATCCAACGTGGTTTGTCGATCGTCGGACGCGAAGGAATCGGCGTATTTCAGGTGACAGGCAGGAATGGCCGACCAAATGACAGACAGGAATGTTTGTTCTCTTAGCTGAAGAATTTTGCGAGGGCGAAGGCGGCGGCGGCGGCGACGGCGCCGATGGCGGCGGTTTGCCAGGCGCTGCGGAAGGGGCGGTTGCCGGTGAAACGGCCTTTGACGTAGCCGAAAACGAGGAGCGCGACGAGCGTCAGGAGGACCGACGCGAGAAGCGCGGCGTGGATTGCAGAAACGAGGAAGTAGGGGAACAGCGGAATCATGCCGCCGGCGATGTAGGAGCCGGCGATGGTCAGCGCGCTGCGGTTCGCGCGGCGGGGGTCGGGTTCTTCGAGGCTCAACTCGAATTTCATCATGAAATCGACCCAGCGCCGTCGGTCGCCGCTGATGGCGTTGACGACCGGCGCGATGGCCTCTTCGGTCATGCCGTAGGAGCGGAAGACGTCGGCGACTTCGTCCCTTTCTTTCTCGGGGATTTCGGCGCACTCGCGGTCTTCGACCGCCCGTTCGTTGGCGTAATGTTCGGCGTCGGTGCGCGCGGCGAGGTAGCCGCCGAGGCCCATGGCGATCGAGCCGGCGGCGACCTCGGCCAGGCCGGCGGTAATGACGATGGCGCTGGTGGCGCTGGGGACGCCCGTCAATCCGGCAGCCAATGCGAAGGGGACGGTGAGGCCATCGGACATGCCGATGACGATGTCGCGGACGGTTTCGGAGGCGGTGAAGTGTTTTTCGAGGTGTGGTGTTTGGGGCATGGAGAATTATCCTATTCGAGTGAACCTTTCGGTTGGAACTCCCAATATATCGAGCGGCAAGGAGCACACCGGCAGATGATGAAGCCGGCGATTGCGAAGGCTGATTTCTTGTACGGACTCATGTTGACTTCTGCTCCGGTGAATGATGCACTCTCTTACAATAATCAAAATGCAACCGGCGGCTCTTGGCCGCCGGCTTGCGACTTCACGTTTTTGCGAACACTGTCGTTCATCCTTTTTCATCCGCTGCCAACAGCACCATGCAGGAGCGGCCTTCCAGAATCACACGGCCGTCGGCGGGCACGGGGGGGCCGTCGAGGCCGGGGTAGATGTCTTCGGGACTTTCCGCCGCCGTGTTGACGAACACCCGCCAGGGCAAATGCCGGGCTTGGATGGGGATCAGGAACGCTCGGGGATCGACCCCATTATGCATCATCGCCAGCACGTGATGGTTAGGCGAGCCGAGCGGATCGGGGCGCGGAACGGCCGCCAGGATGCACACCAGGCTGCGGTCGTCGCCGTTCCAGTTCACCGGTCCGCCGCCGGCGCCGTACCACGACACGTCGGGGAGTCCGCCCGGTTTCAAGGGCAGTCCGCGCAAAAAGTTTTTCTGCCGCACCGTGGGTTCCGTGCGGCGGAAATGGATGAGCGAACGGCAGAACCGCCACAAACCCTCGTTCTTTTCCACCAGCGACCAATTGAACCAGGAGATGGCGTTATCCTGGCAGTAGGCGTTGTTATTGCCCGATTGCGTGCGGCGGCATTCGTCGCCCATGAGCATCATCGGCACGCCCTGGCTCAAGTACAGGGTCGCGAGCAGATTCTTGATTTGCCGCAGGCGGACGTATTCGATCGACGAGCGGCGGGTCGGCCCTTCCAAACCGTAGTTGTAGCTGAAATTGTTGTTGTCGCCGTCGTGGTTTCCTTCGCCGTTGGCTTCGTTGTGCTTCTCGCTGTAGCTCACCAGGTCGTTCAGCGTGAAACCGTCGTGGGAAGTGATGAAATTGATGCTGTGATACGGTCGGCGGCCGCTGGGCTCGTACAAGTCGCTCGAACCGGCCAGCCGGGTGGCCATTGCGCCGAGCAGATGCCCGTCGCCGCGCCAGAATCGCCGCACGTCGTCGCGGTAGCGGCCGTTCCATTCGGCCCAGCGCAGGCTGCCGAACGTGCCGACCTGGTAGGCGCCCGCGGCGTCCCAGGCTTCGGCGATGATCTTCGTATCGGCCAGCAAGGGATCTTCGCCGATCGATTCGACCACCGGCGGATTGGGCTGCAAATCGCCGTTGCGGTCGCGGCTGAGGATCGACGCCAGATCGAAGCGGAAGCCATCGACGTGATAATTGTGGACCCAGTACCGCAAACAATGAAAGATCAACTCGCGGACGATCGGATGGTTGCCGTTTAAGGTGTTGCCGCAGCCGGTGTAGTTGCGATAGCTGCGGCCGCCGTTTTCGAGCATGTAATAAACGCGGTTTTCCAAGCCTTTGAAGCTCAATGTGGGGCCCCATTCGTTGCCTTCGGCGGTGTGATTGAAGACCACGTCCAAAATCAGTTCGATGCCCGCCTGATGGAGCGCGCGAACCATCTCCTTGAATTCGCGGACCTGGCATCCCGGTTCGCCGCTGGTGGCGTAGCCCCGGTGCGGCGCGAAAAACACCAAGGGATCATAGCCCCAGTAGTTCGAGCGTTCGGGTTTGTTGCCGAAGCAATCGATGCTCGAAAATTCATGCACCGGCATCAGTTCGACGGCCGTCACGCCCAAAGATTGCAGGTAGGGGATTTTTTCGATGATCGCCTTGTACGTGCCGGGGTGTTCGACATCGCTGCCGCGCGACTTGGTGAAACCGCGGACGTGCATTTCATAGATGATCGTCTCGGGCAACGAGCGCCGCAGGTGCCGGTCTCCCTGCCAATCGAACTCGTCGTCGATGACCACGCACTTGGGCGGTCGGATGAGGCCGTCGTTTGCCGGTAAAAACTCGCCCGCCAGCGCCTTGGTATAAGGATCGATCAGCCGGGCTTTGGGATCGAAACGATTCCCCTTTTCCGGTTCGTGCGGACCGTCGGCCTGGAAATGATAGAGCTGGCCCGGCCCTACGCCGGGAACGAAAATGCTCCAGATATCGCCCCAGCGGTTCAGATCGGCATCGAAATCGATGATTTGGCTGGGCTCGCGATCAGCAACTTTATCGTAGAGCAACACCCTCATCGCCGTGGCGCGGCGGCTGAAGACCACGAATTGAACCCCTCCGTCATGGACTATTGCTCCATACGGAAGTGGGTGTACAAACCTTAACACGGTCGGCTGCTCCGTCGAGGAGGAAATCCCGGTTGTAAACGCAGGGACCATCCCTACTTGGCAAGCATACCATTGATTTACGTCGATTGACATGTTATGCGGGATGTAAAAACTTGAGTATAGTTAATTTAGGGGGATTTTCAGCCATGAAGTTAGGGCGATACCCATTTATCATGTCTTTTCGACCGCCCGGGGAGATAGCTATAAGTTGTTGCCGATGGCCGTCTTGAACGTCAACTTGGAAAGCCCCGCCCGAATCGTTGCGGTTACCGCAAATTGCAGAAAGCGGTTTGCTTGCAGAGGTGTTTTTTTCCGCTTAGTTTAGCGGAGCATGATATTGGAGCATGGCAACACGGCATTGAATTCCTGGATTTGGCAGGGATGCATGGAGAATGAATTGTTTTCCCTGCAAATCGGGGATCAACGCACCGGCCTCACTGCTCTTCCGACCTGTGCCGGCTGGAGAGATTGGGGATTTTGATCCGGGAGCGGCTCCGTAACTTTTTGCCACCCCCGCGGCGTATAAACTTGAAACGGATTGCCTTGGAAGATGCGCAACCGGTCGTTGACCACCGTTTCGAAGAATACGTAGGAAATATAACTTTTTTCATTAGGCGAGATGAGTTGCAGCGCCTTGGGGGTCATCTCCGGCAAATTCAAAACCAATCGCGCGTGCGAAAAATTGGCTGCATCTTGCAGTTGTTTCGGATAGGCATCGAGCCAGACTTCTATTTGCGGATTGGAAGCAGGGATGATCTTGAAATAATAGCGGTTGCGCAATTTTTGAGCGTCCGCTCCGAACAGAAACGGCAGCGGACCGTCGGCGATTGCTTTGCCCTTCATTTCCGGCGGCAAGGGATGCTCGATTACCTGACCCGGCTTTTTCGGATCGTTTGGATCGGTGGGATATTTATATTCATAGATCGAGTTCCCGTCGCACATCCAATGTTCGATTCGTTCCGGTGGAAGGGGATCCCATTTATCGTTCAAAGACTTATCCGTGTAGATAATGCGAAAGAGGCCTTTATCCGGCGCGGCAAACTTTAAAATCCCCTGGTCCTTATTGTTCGGTAACGGCGGAGAACCCGGCGGCGCTTTGGGATCGGTGACCGGAAATGTCAGATCGTAGGTAAAACGCACGAATTTGCAATCGAATGTTTTCACCTCCCGGCTCTTCTTTTCCCAGGTGTTCAAGACCTGATCGACCTGCGCCTGTTCGGCCGGCGTAAGCACAAACGGCGGCGGGGGCGGCGCGGCCGGTAGTTCCCGTTGCAGCGGCACGCGGCGTTGCAACGTCGGAGTTTGCGGATTCACCGGTTGGTCGGGCAGGCTCTGCTGCCGGAGTTGCGGATAACGATTGTCGGACATGCCGTCGGCCGGATTGCCCGGTTGATAGCGGTTGCCGGGCGGATTGCCGGGCTGTGGCGCCGGATATTGGCTGCCGGGCGGATTATGCGTCTGGGCCGCCAAGGGATATTGGCTCCCTGGGGTCGTATTCGGCTGATAAGGCGGGGCGTTCCCCTGATTCGGTTGGGGCTCCGGCCGCACCGGATTTGGAGTTTGCCAATTGGGAGGCACCGTTTGCCCCCAAGATATTCCCGCGATGAAAAACAAACCGCAAAATGCCATCCCAAGCATCGAACGTGCCATCGGGTTTCCTTTCCTGCAAAATCCGCGCTTTCGAAAGCCATCTGCACCGGCATCTGTGACGATCGAACCTTATCGATATCCGGGGCCGGATTCTATCAACAAACCCTCATTTTCCCTAGAGCGAAATCGAGAAAAAGGTGCTAGTCTGCATTTCTTAGAACAGGGTGGGACAAGGTCGCAAACCCTTGGTAGGTCATCGCAAACCAATTGATGTACAAAAATATTCCGCCGGCCAATCCACCCGTGCGACGGCCGAAGTCCTACCCGCATCGCGGTTTGCTTGACCCATCCTACGTTATTTTGAGAAGTGCGGGCCAGCCACGAGCTTTGGGTAAAATGATTAGACATAAATTATTAGAAGATCTATAAAAATTCAAGAATTACGGTTGGCTGCAAACAGCCCAGATTGCCCAATCTTGGTGGTTGGCATCTTTAAATCACACTTCCCAATATTCTTCCACCGCTTCGCGGAGGATGTTGCGGTTGGGATCGACGCCAGTCCAGAGTTGGAAGGAGAGGGCGACTTGCTCGATAAAGATTGTCAGACCGTCGAGGGTCTTGCAGCCTTTGGAGGCGGCCGCGTGAAGGAGCGGCGTTTGCGGCCGGTCGGGCGCGACGTCGGCCACCAGCAACTCGGGCCGCAGGCTGTCAAGATCGATTGCCGGAACGCCTTGGGGGTCTTCTTGCGAGAGCGTCGTGGCGTGGATCAGGATGTCCGTCTCGGCGGGAACGGTGAATTGGTCTTGCCAAGGCGCGGCGGCGACGGGAACGGGGAACTTGTCGAGCAAAAGTTGCGCGGCTTCCGTGGCGTTGTTCTCGGTGCGATCGACCAACGCAATCGCGCCGGCTTTTGCCGCGGCCAATTCCCAGGCCGCCGCGCGGCCGAGGCGGCCCGCTCCGAGAATCACGATTTTCTTGCCTGCCGGATTGAGAATCGACTGCAAGCCGCCCAAGACGCCTTTGCCTTCGGTGTTGTCGCCGACGAACTGCTCGCCGTCGCGAAAAAGGACGTTCACCGCGGCCACCGCGGCGGCGATTTCGGTCGTGCGGTCCAACAGCGCCATGATCGCCTGCTTGTGCGGTGTATCGCAATGGCCTCCGCGAAATCCCAGCGCCTTGAGGCCGCGGAAGGCATCGTCGAGATTTTCGGGGCTGACTTCGAAGGTAAGATACCGCCAATCGAGATCGTGGTGCGCGAACGCTTTCTCGATCATATATTGCCGCGGACTTCCCGCCGCCGGATAGGCCAGCAAGGCCAGGATCGATTGAATGGAAGCGCTGGGCATATCTTATCCTTAAAGATCTTGCTCGGTCAATCCGGCATCCTTCTATAAGCGGTGCAAGAGGCCCTGTTTCAGATCCCGGTTACCGTGGACAGGCACGGTTAAAATCGAAGGATTGCCTTCTTTGACATAAATGTGATGGCTTCCGCGAATGCGTCGCAAGGTCCAACCGTGTTTTTCCAGCACGCTGCAAAAACGTCGCCCCGAAACTGATTTTACAGACTCCCGACAAAGCTGTTTTATTCCTTGATCAAATCCTGCACGGTCGAGTTCGACGGGATCATCGGCAGCACGTGTTCCTGGTAGGGGACTTGCACTTCGAGCAGGTAGGGGCCTTCGGCGGCGAGCATTTCCTTGATGGCCGGCACGAGTTCTTTCTTGGCGGAAATCGAGCGGCCTTTCCAGCCGAAACCTTCGGCGATGGCGATGAAATCGGGATAGTATCGCTCCTGCGGCGTGATGCCGTTTCCCAAGCCCGTGGCTTCGGGGTGATCGATCGGGCCCAGGTAGGTGTGCGCTCGATTCGCGGCGTGGAAGCGGTCTTCCCACTGGACGACCATCCCCAAATGCATGTTGTTCAGCAACATCACCTTGACGGGCACTTTCTCGCAATAGCAGGTGGCCATTTCCTGGATGTTCATCAGCAGGCTGCCGTCGCCGTCGATGTCGATCACCAGCGAATCGGGATGAGCGACTTTCGCACCCACCGCGGCGGGCAGTCCGAAACCCATCGTGCCCAGTCCCGAACTGCACATCCACCGCCGGGGCTCGCGGAATTTATAGTACTGGGCGGTCCACATTTGATGCTGGCCCACGCCCACGGCGATATAAGCATCGAGGTCCTTGGTCACGCGGTAAAGTTCGTGGATTGCGTGCTGGGGCACGATGCCGGGAAAATCGAGATTGTAGTGGAACGGTTCGTCGCGTTTCCAAACCGCGACTTTGCGGTGCCATTCGGTCAAGTCGGGCGCAGCGACGATTTTGTTCAGTTCGCCGAGGGCATACTTCAAGTCGCTGCAGATCGCCAGATCGGCGTGCTTGATCTTGTCGATTTCCGAGGGATCGATTTCAATGTGGACGATCTTCGCTTTATTGGCGAACGCGGAGACTTTGCCGGTGACGCGGTCGTCGAACCGCACGCCCAGCGCGATCAGCAGATCGGCGTTATCGACGGCGTAATTGGCATAAACACTGCCGTGCATGCCGAGCATGTCGAGGGACAGCGGATGGTCGCCGGGGAATCCGCCGAGGCCCATAATTGTGGTGGTGATCGGAATGCCGGTTTTGGCGACCAGCACGCCGTAGTTCTTCGCCGGCGTTCGAGGAAATGATTCCGCCGCCGGCATAGATCACAGGGCGTTTGGCGGCGCGGATCATGGCGGCGAGGGCCTCGATTTCGGCCGGAGTCGCCCGTTCGGTTCCCACGTGATAGCCCGGCAGCTTCATGGGAGCGTCATAATCGGGCACGATCTGCTGGAACTGGATGTTTTTGGGGATATCGACGAGCACGGGGCCGGGCCTGCCGGTGGTGGCGATGTGAAACGCTTCGCGAACGACTCGGGCGATGTCGTTGACATCGGTCACCAGGTAATGATGCTTGGTCACGCTGCGGCAAACCTCGACGATCGGCGTCTCCTGAAAAGCGTCGGTGCCGATGACGCTGGTGCCCACCTGGCCGGTAATTGCCAGCAAGGGAATGCTGTCGAGTTTGGCATCGGCCAAACAGGTGACGACATTGGTGGCGCCCGGACCGCTGGTGGTCATGCAAACGCCGATCTTGCCGGTGGTGCGAGCATAGCCTTGCGCGGCGAACCCACCCCCCTGTTCGTGCCGCGGAAGAATCACGCGAATTTGATCGCGAAAACGAGTCAGCGCTTGGTGGATCGGCATGCTGGCGCCGCCCGGATAGGCAAAGACGGTATCCACGCCATGGTTCACGAGGGTCTGCACGACGATGTCGGCACCACTCGTCGGTTCCGATTTAGCGGGAACGGCGAAGGACGGTTTACTTGAATCCACCAATTGGGGGTTTGTCGAACGTGCCACGAAGTCACCTAAGAGTTGAAAAACGAATGATTTCCCGAGAACTGTAGCATTTTATTCCTTCCACTACTTTGGATGGGTGTGGCGACTTCCATTATTGGTTTGTTAGCAACTGCTTGTTTCCAAACATCTTAGAATACGACACCCAGGCTGGGATTTCAAGACACGATGATTACGATTGAGGTTCAAAACCACAAATAATGACATTATTGGCTAGCTAATAATACCTCATATATACTATACACTCATTTTTTGAAGAAAAAAGGGGTGGCAACAATTAGCGTCGAACCCCTTCCAGGTTTTCCAGAGTTTTTTTATACTGAGATGTTTGCAATCGACCGGAACGGAAAATTAGACGTGGTTTCGACTCAATTCTCGTGAGGGATCAGAGCAGA
Source organism: Pirellulales bacterium (assembly GCA_963713065.1). Lineage (GTDB taxonomy): Bacteria > Planctomycetota > Planctomycetia > Pirellulales > Thermoguttaceae > JADLEL01. The sequence goes on from CAVQKP010000010.1 coordinate 125,610, forward strand.
TGACATTGGACAAAAGTCTCAAGGTGCGACGGGGGAGCAATAAAGCCCGGAACGTGCTTTCACGCGGCGAACGCATTCAGCGGCTGAAAGCCGCCGATCGCTGGACGGAGGGCGACAATCCCTTCTCCCTGCCGAAGGTTCGGGTGTACAAGCTCGCGATGAAGAAGAAAAAGAAGAAGAAGGAAGAAGAGGAAGGCGCTGCCGCCGCCGGCACCGCCGCTCCGGCTGCCACCGCCGCTCCCGCCGCCAAGGGCAGCCGCCAAGGGCGAGCCGCCAAGGGCGGGAAGAAGTAGTCCGGCGCCAGTGCCATGCCCAGGGTTGCCGCGGGCATGATTCTGCACGTCTTGGCTTCCGACATGCCCACGATAAGCGTGGGCATGGCACCTATTTTTTCGACATGCATTCATTCATAAGACTTTGCATGTTGCTCCGCCCCGGAGATCTCCGGTATGCTCAGGGAAGATGGTTTTCGCATTCATCGTGCGTTTTGGGGAGGGAAATCGGTTTCAGCTTCGTTGATCGCATGAATATCCTTCATTCCCTCGACGATTTTCCGCCCGCGCTTTTCGGCGGCGCCGTCGCAATCGGCAATTTCGACGGCGTGCATCGCGGCCATGCGCGGTTGATCGAGCGGTTGACGGCGATGGGCGACGGTTGGCGGGCCGGCCGTGGTGTTCACGTTCGATCCGCACCCGGTTTCGATTCTGCGCCCCGATGCGGCGCCCATGCCGCTCATCCGGACCGAACGCAAAATCGAGATTCTCGCCGAACTTGGCGTGGATGCCGTGATCGCATATCCCACGAACCGGGAGTTCCTGGAACTCGACGCGCGGCAATTCTTCGAGCACATCGTCCGGGAGAAACTGCGTGCGAAAGCGATGGTCGAAGGTCCGAATTTCTTTTTCGGCCACAACCGATCGGGCAACGTCGAGGTGCTGCGGCAACTGTGCGACGAGGCCGGCCTGCCGTTCGAAGTGCCCGCTCCGCTGGAGATCGACGGCGAAGTCGTTTCGAGTTCCCGGGTGCGGAAATTGCTTCTCGAAGGCCGCGTTGCCGATGCGGCCCAAATGCTCGGCCGGCCGTATCGCATCCGCGGAGTGGTAGTTCGCGGAGCGGACCGCGGCTCGAAGTTGGGTTTTCCCACGGCGAATGTGGAGCGGATCGATACCCTGCTCCCCCCCGACGGAATTTATGCGGGCGAGGCACGGATCGAAAAAGAGCTTGCGGAAAAGACATATCCAGCCGCCATCAGCCTGGGCACCAATCCCACGTTCAACGAGCAGGGGCTGAAAGTCGAAGCCTATCTTCTCGATTTCCAAGGCGATCTTTACGGGCGATCCCTGCAGATTGACTTTCTCGCCCGTTTGCGGGATACTGTAAAGTTCAATTCGGTCGCAGAGCTGATCGCACAAATGGATCGCGATGTTGCGGAGACGCGAAGAATCGTAAACGTGACGCTAGGGCTTGGGCCTTAGGACTTTGGATTCGATCTCCAAGACTAAGACCCAAGACCCCAAACCCAAGACCTAAAATGACCAACTGGCCCGGCTTCGTCGAACTCGTGCATCGCCATCAGCGGTTCGTGCTGACCACGCACATTCGGCCCGACTGCGACGCCTTGGGCAGCATGATGGCCATGATTTTCATTTTGGAGAGCCTGGGCAAGGACGTGCTCACCTGCAATGCCTTTGCCGTGCCGCGGAATTTGCAGTTCATCGATCCGCGGAAGAAAATCCGGCAACTGGGCGTGGACATTCAAGCGGAGCAGCTCAACGACCGCGAGGTGTGGATGATTCTGGATACCTCGGCCTGGGCGCAGTTGGGCGCGATGAGCGAGGTGATTCGCTCTTTTCGGGCGTCAAGATGGTGCTCGATCATCACGTAAGCGGGGACGATCTCGGGGCGACCGAGTTCAAGGACGTGGAGGCGGAGGCGACCGGCCGGCTGGTGATCGACGCCGCGGACCAGTTGAAAGTCGCCGTGACGCCGGAGATCGCGCGTGCCGCGTTTGCCGCCGTGGCCACCGACACCGGCTGGTTCCGCTTTTCCTCGACCACCTCGGGCACGATGCGGCTGATCGCCCGGCTGATCGACGCCGGCGCGAGACCCGACCAGATTTACAACGATCTTTACGAAAATGATTCTCTCGCCCGGCTGAAACTCATCGGCCGCACGCTGAGCCGCGCGGAGACGGAACTCGACGGACGGCTGATTCACACGCATATCGGCCTGGAGGATTTTCGCCAAACCGGCGCGGTCCCTTCCGACAGCGAGGACATCATCAACATGACGCTCGGCGTCCACGGCACGGAAGCGGCTGTGATTTTCGTCGAGCAGCAGACCGGGGGATTCAAAATCAGCCTGCGGAGCCGCTGCCAGCTCGACTGTGCCGCATTGGCCGAAGTATTCGGCGGAGGAGGACACAAAAAAGCGGCGGGGCTCTTCGTCAAGGAGCCTTTGGAGGCTGCGCGGCGGAAAGTGCTCGCGGTGGTCCGCGCGGCGTTGAACTAGGGGAAACCGCATGTTCGCGCACCGACTTTTGCCGAAAGCGCGTCGAGAAACTGCGCGGCCGCAACCGCCTGAAGGCGGAACCACGAACGCACTCGAGGGAATTCACCATGACCAACCATGATACTCCTCTTCAAGAGCGGCGCAGTTTTCTAGCCAAGTTTTTCGCCGTGGTCGGCGGTGGAGCGGCGCTGCTCGTGCCGGCGGCTTTGGGCATGGCTTCCTTCCTGAATCCCCTGCGGCAGAAAGGGCAAGCGGGCGGTTTGCTGCAGGTTCCGCTGGATGCCTTGCCGGAAGACGGCACGCCCATGAAATTTTCGGTCTTGGCGGATCGCACCGACGCGTGGAACCGCTATCCGAATGAGGCTATCGGCGCGGTTTATCTTCGCCGGGTGGAGAAGCAGGGCGGCAAATTCGCGGTGGAAGCGCTGCAAGTTGTTTGCCCGCACGCGGGCTGTTCGATCATGTACGAGCCGGGCGAAAAGGGCGGGAAGTTTTACTGCCCATGTCACGGGGCCAGTTTCGATTTGGCGGGAAGGCGGCTCGATCGGATATCGGAAAGCCCCCGCGACATGGATTCGCTCGAAACCGAAATTATCGGCAAGGAAGTCAAGGTGAAATTCCAATCGTTCGCCGCCGGCACGCCGAAGAAGAACGCACTAGCATAAATGAGTAGATGAACACGGAGCCACGGAGGGCACGGAGATGGGTGATAAGACGAATCGCCGTTGCGTATCCTTCGTGTCTCCGTGTCGAGACTTCTTCCTTTCTACAAGGTTTCCCATGAATATGATCTTCCATTGGATCAACGACCGGACCGGAATTCGCGACGCTTGGCGCGGGTTTGCCGACACGCCGCTGGCGGGCGGCGCGGCTGGCGCCGGACTGTGCCGGCGGCGATCTTTTTCGTTTTTTGCGTGCAGGCGATCACCGGTTTTTTCCTCTGGATGTACTACTGCCCGAGCACGGAAACCGCTTGGGAAAGCATATATTATCTGCAATTTCACGTATTCGGCGGCTGGCTGCTGCACGGGGCGCATCATTTCGCGGGCCAGACGATGCTCGTCCTTGCCGGCGCGTATCTGCTGGGCTTGATTTTCTCCGGCCGCTATCGCGCGCCGCGGGAAGCGGTTTATTGGACGGCGCTTTTGATGGTCCTCTGCTCGCTCGCGCTGCTATTGACCGGCGATCTGCTTGCCTGGAGCCAAAACGGCTACGCCAGCACGAAGGTCCGCGCCAATTTCAGCATGTTGCTGCCGGGCATTGGAGAGGATGTTTACCGCCTGATCATCGGCGGCCCGGCGTTCGGCCATCTTACGCTAACGCGTTTTCTGGCTCTGCACATCGGGCTTTTCGGCGGGGGATTTGCGGCTGCTGCTGGCGCTGCATTTCGTTTTCGCCCGGCGTGCGAATCGCAAGCTGGTTGCGGTTATGACGGGCGCCACCGCCGGCTCGTCGGGCAGTGCCGGAAGCGCGATTGGGCAGGCCAACCGCGGCGCCCCGCTTTCTCCGCCCGCGGAAGCGAAAACCACCGCGCCGTATTGGCCCGGACAGGCGGCCAGGAACGTTTTCGCGTGTTTGATCGTGCTGGCGGCGGTCGCGGGTCTTGCGTTGTGGCAAGAGGGAACAGTCGCCCATCGGGCCGCGGCGCTGGGTTCGCCCGCCGACTTGGATCCGGCGAATTCCTTCGATGCCGGCGCGGCCGGAATGGGCGTTCCGCGGGCTGTACCGGTTTTCGCATTATTTTCCGGGCGAGAAAGCGATCGCGGCGATTTTCATCGTGCCGGGCGCGATCATGCTGCTTTATCTCGTTTTGCCCTGGCTGGGGCGGTGGCGTCCGCTCGATTGGCTGAATCGAATCATCACGGCGGCGCTTTTGGCCGCGATGATCGGATTGTCGTACGTTTCCTATTACTTGGATGCGAAAGATCCCCTCCATCAAAAGGCCCTTGCCGCAGAAGCCGAACGGGCCGACCGCGCGATCGAGCTTGCGTCGGCCAAAGGCATTCCGCCCGGCGGTGCGCTTTGGCTGTTGAAAAACGACCCCAAAACCGAAGGCGCGATGCTTTTCAAGCGGAACTGCGCGAGTTGCCACAACGCCACGGACAAGGACGGCGCCGGCATCGCGGCCGAGAAACCGTCGGCGCCCAATTTGCACGGTCACGCCTCGCGGGAATGGATTGCCGGGCTGCTCGATCCGAAGCAAATCCTGACTCCGCAGTATTTCGGCAACACCAAAATCCGCGGCGGGATGATCGATTTCGTGCGCAAGGATCTGCCGGGGCTTACGGAGGACGCCGACGCGAAAAGAGACCTGCAAAAGGTGGTGCTGGCCGTATCCGCCGAAGCGCAGCTCACTTCCCAGCGCGAGATGGACGCGAGGGATATTTCTTCCATCGAGGAAGGGCGAAAATTATTGGTCGATGATTTCGGCTGCACCGATTGCCACAAATTCCACGACAAAGGCAAGTTGGGCACGGCCCCCGATTTGACCGGTTACGGCTCGAAGGCGTGGATCACGGCGTTCACTTCCAATCCGAAATCGAAGCGCTTTTACGGCGAAAAGAACGACCGCATGCCCTGCTATGCCGAGAGCGACGACGTTTCGAAGAATTTGCTCGGCCCGCACGCTCTGGAAATGCTTGCCGACTGGCTTCACGGCGATTGGTATCGAGAGTAGATACGATCACGCCGCGCGGCGTTTCGTGGCGTCGGTTTGGCGGTAGATGGCGAGGATTTCCTCGAAATTGCGGTCGAGCGTATGCTGGGAGGCCAGTTCGCGGGCCGCCCGGCCCATCTTTTTCCGCAGCGGTTCGACGAGCATCAAGCGCATCCGCTCGAAGAGCGTTGCGGCGTCGCCGGGATCGTTTAATAAAAAGCCTTCCACGCCCTCGGTCAGGAGTTCCGCCGCGCCGTTTTCCAGGCTGGCGATAACGGGCAGGCCGCAGGCCGCGGCCTCCAGCAGCACGAGGCTGCAACTGTCGTAGAAACTCGGATGCACGAGGAAATCGGCCGCGAGGTAGTACGGCAACACATCCTTTTGCGCCGAGGAAAGTCACGTTTTCGCCCAGCCCCCGGGCGGCGGCCCAGCGCCGCCAGCCCTTGATTTTCCATCCTCCGACGACCGCCAAATGCAGCGGCAACCGGTTGCGGACCGACATTTTCATGGCTTCCAGAATCGTGGGCACGCCCTTGAGCGCGAAATTGTGCGCCACGGCGAGCGCCAACACGCTTTTGTCGTGCAAGCCCAACTGGCGGCGGATCGTTTCGCGGAACTCCCCGCGGCGGTCGGGGGAGAAACGTTCCGCATCGACGCCGTTGTAGATCACGCGGATGCGGTCGTCCGAATAGCGATGGAATTTTCGGAACTCCTCGGCGACTTTGCGGGAAAGCGCCAGAGAATCGGCGCGGCGGCGCATTGCCTTTCGATCAAGCGGCTGTGCCGGCGATAGCGCGGCAGCCAGGGGTCGATGCGGTCTTTCCAGGGCGCAGCCAAGCGGGTACGAGCCGCATTTTTTTCCGGCAGACCGCGGTCCAGCAACCCGCATGCGGCTGGAAAAGGTCGCAATACCAGCCCATGCCCATGTCGTGAATGAGGTCCAGATTCAAGGAGCGGAGGACCGTTTCCGCCGCTTCGGCGCGCTTCAGCGGCGAAACGACGCGGCCCAAGGGATGCGGAACGATCGCCAAGCGACGGGCCTCCGGGGCGATTTCCTGGGTCACGACGTGAACTTCGAACCCCTCGCGCGCGAGGCGCTCCGCGTGTTGATAGGTCCACCATTCCGCGCCTCCGCGCCGCGGGTCGAAATATTCGATAGCCAGTCCGATTCGCACGAGATCAAATCCCTTTCCGACGCCGTCTCAAGGCGGAACTATTCGCGACTTTGTCCGTTAGTTGTCGTTGCCCAACTTGTGCTCCATCTTTTTTGTTTGCGGATCACCGCGCGGATCAGCCGCTTATGGGCGGGGAGCAATTTTTTCACGCCGAAATATTCATGCAGGAAGGCGATTTTGTGCTTGCGCTTGATGCACACGCTGGGCGCCGACCAGGAGAGTTGGGCCAGGTCCTTGACGATCCAGCGGCGGCGGAACCAGCGGCGGCGCTGGACGCGCTGCAAGTCGATGAGGCGGATGTCGCATCGTCCGGACAATAGTTCCTTCACGAAAAAATGGCAGCAATAGAGGTCGCGGTGGTTATAGCCCGCCCCGTGGAAGCGCCGCGCGATGCCGGCGATGTCGCGGATCAGCCGCAGCAGTTTGCGCTCGCCTGGCGGCGCCGGCTGGGCGGAATAATTTCGTCTTAAGTAGTGATGCAATTCGACGAATTCTTCCAATTCTTCGGTGATGACGAACGATTCCTGCAATCCGTCGGCGTGCAGTTTCTCGCCATAGGCGATCAACCGCATGACGGCGATGCCTTGGGAAGTGAGGCGGCCGACATTGGCGGCTTCGATGCGGCCGGGGGTGGGACGGGGGGGCAGGCCGAAAATCGCCCGCAGCCGGCTGTCCCAAGTTCGCCGGTGATGCCGTTTCACATAAATCCCGCGCGGGGATTGCGCGGCGGTTTCGCTGCGGAAATGCCAGACTTCGCGGTCGGGCAGCGTTTTTTCGCAGCGGCCGCCGAAAATCCTCATCACGCGGTCGAAATGCGTCAGGCCCCGCTCCCGCAGCGTGTGGCGGTATTTCTCGTCCAGCCACATAGCGCCGTCTTCGGCGGGAATGAAGCCGGCTTCCGCGGGATCGGGAATTCGTTCCTTTTTTTCGATGCAGACCACGATGGCTCTAAACCTTGACAGTAATTGTTGCTTTGCTCCGGAGCGGAGCGAAAATTCATGCCGCCTCCGCAGCACGGTCTTCCGACGCCTTCAGCATCTTCACGGTTTCCTCGAAAACGCGATCCACCGTCAGATCGCGCATGCAGCGGTGATGTCCCAAGGGGCAAACCCGCTTATGGCAGCCGATGCAAGGCAGATCGAGCACTAAATTTATGGCCCGCTGCGTGGGATTTTCGCTCCAAACGGGCAGCATCGGTCCGTAAAGAGCGACGATCGGCAGCCCCAAGGCGGCCGCCACGTGCCGCGGCCCGCTGTCCGTCGAAACCATCATCCGCCCCCGGCGAATGCAGGCCTTGGCGGTGCCCAAATCCAACGGTTGATCGGCCATCGAAAACACGCGGTCCGCGGCGGCGATATCCACGATCCGCCGGGCGATGTCGCGCTCTTTCGGTCCGCACATCACCAGCACGTCATGATCCGCGCGGCGGGCGATTCGCCGGGCCAATTCGCCGAAATATTCGACCGGCCAGAGCTTCGCTCCGCCATAGGCCCCGCTCGAATTCAAGAGCACGATCGGATGACCCTCGCGCAAACCCAATCTTTGGAAGACTGCATCCGCCGAACGTTCGTCGGCCGCGGTGGCGCGCAGTTCCAGCCGCGGCGATTCCCCGCCGCAACCCAGCGCTCGGGCGATGGCGAGATAGGATTCGACCACCGGTTCGGGCAAGATGCGGCCTTCGATTCGCCGGGGTTCGAGTTTGTCCGTCAACAGCGGTCCGCGGCCGTAGCGCACATAGCCGACGCGGCGTTTTGCTCCGCCGCACCAGGCGATAATCGCGGTCCGCAGCGAGTTGGTCAAAAGCACGGCCGTGTCGATGCCTTCCCGCTTCATGCGCCTGGCCAGCGCCCAACCGTGTATCGAGCGGTCCCGCGAATGAGGATCGAAGGGCCAAAGTTCGTCCAGCCAATCGGTTCCGCCCAGAATATCGGCCAAATAGGGCCGCAAAATGCCGACGATTTTCTCCTCCCGGCCATAGTATCGCCGCATTGCGCGGATGCGCGGCGTGGCCATCGTCAGGTCGCCGAGCCAGTTGGGTAGGAAGACGGCGATAGGCATGGATTCATTCCATCGTTGACCGCAGAAATGTGTTGGACGTCCTTCCAGACAAATTCCGGGCAACGGCTCGCCTTCCTTTGGCGTATGCGTGCCCATTCTGCACGCTGCAAGATAGCGTTTCTCAGCTTTTTAGCCAAGAGCAATTACGATCTTAACGCCAGGAGGCATATCCCCGCGAGAGGGGGCAAGGGGAAGAAATCCAATTGCGATGAGCGTCGTTCCGGTTGAGAAATAATTGCTTACGAAAATAATCGTTTTTCTTTGAGGAACTCTAAAAAGCGGCAGGAGCGCAGCCCGCTCGGCCGCAACACAGCGGACGAGACGCCTGCGCTCTGGATTTTGGAGCACATCCTTAATTTTTTCGGGGCGAGGGCGCCTGTTTTCCGCCGGCATTATTATTAAAAAGATCAGGCATTGTTCTGGCGGCGCCGCCACGACCGGCACCCGGCCCGTAGCCCGGCGGCATTCCCGGTCCATAGCCCGGCGGCATTCCCGGTCCATAGCCCGGCGGCATTCCCGGCCCGTATCCCGGCGGCATTCCCGGCCCGTATCCCGGCGGCATTCCCGGCCCGTATCCCGGCGGCATTCCACGCATTCCCGGCAGCAGACCGGGAGCGGATTGTTCGGGTTTCGAGGAGAATTTTTCGACGCTCGCCATGTCTTCGAACTCGTCGCGAACCACGAGCGTGCCATCCGGCTCCATAACCAATATATCGCCGGGCGAATAGGCTGACCTGTCCTTGCCCTTGGCGGGGAGCTTTTTGTTGAATTGGTCGGTGGTCTCCTCGGGCGGCGGTTTGGGTTTGACCGTGGGCAGTTTTTTTCCGCCCGCCATATCGACCACCAACACGTTGGACAAGAGGGCCGTTTTATCGGCGGCCGCGCTGGGCATGGCAGGAAGAGCGGTTTGGACGGCGAGAACCTCCGCGTCGGGAAAATTCAGCAATTGACCGCGTTCGACGGCAAACTCGTTATACACTTTTTTACCGGTGTCCTGCTGCCAGAGGGCGATCAGCATGCTTCCGAGAGGATCGCCGATGACTCGCCTCGGCTGCTCGACGGCGATCGCCAGCGTCGAGGTGTCGTTGGGAATGTTGATCACCGGGCTGGGTTCGGACCAGTTTGCATTCATCAGGACACTATGCTTGGCGAATTCCGGTTTTTCCAGAAAGACCGTTTTGACATCATAATTGGGATTACTCAACGCCAATTTCACCCGGTAGATATAACGTTTGCCCGGCTCGACCGTGAAATCGAAGAAGCGGAAGAGGAGATATTCGGTGGCGTTGGGATCCATCGCCATTCCGCCCTGCATCATTCCGGCCGGCATTTGCCCACGGCCGCCGAAGGGATTCATGCCGGAGTATCCGCCGGGCGGGCCGACGGGCATTCCGCCGCGCGATCCACCAAGTGCTCCGCCGAATTCGGGCGTCCCGGCTTGATCGGCAAATGGCTCGGCATCCGCCGGTTTTTTTTCGGGAGCCGCTTCGGAGGGTGGGATTGGAGCTCCGCCAAACATATCGTTGGTCAAAATCGGAATTTCCGGCTCGTGCGCCACGCTTGCGTCCCAACTCGCGCCGGTCAAAGGTCCCAGGGGAAAGCATAAGTTGGAATTGATAAACCGCAGATCGATTCTCGGGGGTTGCGTTGCCTGCCCCCAATCCTTGGTTACCGATTTTTCCTCTTTATCGGATCGGAATTTGGTCACTTTTTTCGTATTGTTCCAGTCGGGATTCTTGATGTCGGCGGGACTTGAAATCTCCAATCGTTCGACCCAATAGCCTTTGTATTCCGGCACTGAATCCTTGACTGGATCGAGATGGCGGCAATCGCAGAAGGTATCGCGGTAGAGATCGGATTGTTTTTTCATGGGCACCAGGGCGGTGAGGACGGCCCAGCGCTCGCCGCGTTGATCGGAAACGCCGGGATTAGCCGGCTCCGGGCGCAGCGTGCCGCCCCCGCGTTCTCCCCCCGCGGTTTTCGCCGCGGTAATGATCTGAAACATGCCCGTCCCCGCCGCCGCACGAAGCTTTTCCACGGCCAGCACCGGCGGTTCGCCGCGGGGGTGTTCCAATTTGCCGATTGGCGGGCTGATGGGCTTGGTCAATTCATATCCCTCGACTTTGATCGGCTCGTGGGACAATGCGGTGATTTTGTCGATTTCGACGATTTTTTTCGCCACCGGCTGGGATTGTTCGATTCCGGTTTTCGCGGCGTTGACTTTGGCCAGCAGATCCTCCGGGTTTTTGTCGGTTTTTTCCCGGCCCGACACCGCGCTATAGACAATCAATACCACTCCCAACAAAACAAGGCCGAAGACGACTTTTTCCGTATGGTCGATGAAAAAGTTCTTGATTGCGTTTTTGTCGAGATTCAGTTTGACTTTCATTCCAAGGATCCTTTCGCGAAATGTCGCTTTACCTTTCCGCGGGAATGCGCAAAACAAATTCCGTTATCCAGTCGCCCCTTCATAAATCCTTCCGGTTGAAAAGTGCTTTTTCACCCTCAATCCCCTGCTGCCGCAGAGGGATGGAGCGTTGAAAACTATCCTTTGGCCGGTTCAACCGGCGTCGCAGCGGGCGGGGTAGCCGGAGTATCCGCGGGCAAGGCAGCCGCCGGCGCTGCGGTCGGTGCCGGCGTTGTTGACGGTGCCGAACCGGCGTCCGGGGGGGAGTCGCGGGAGATGTTTCCGGCGATTCGGCGGGGGGCGTGGCCGATTCCGGGGGAGCCATCCCGCCGGCAGCACCCGTGCCCAACTTGTCTTTATCCGGGGGATTGTAAATGCAAATAATGCCTTGAATTTCGATGGGAATATCCATGAGACTTTTATCCCAAGGGACCGTACCGCCGGGCATAGGCGACGAGGAGGGGCCTGTTAAGCCGCCCATCGGTCTGCCATAGCCGGGCGGCGGTGCGCCGCGCATTCCCGGCCCATAGCCCGGCGGCATCATTCCCCGTCCATAGCCCGGGGGTGGTCCCGGTACTCCATATCCCGACGACATCCCCGGTCCGTAACCTGACGGCATCCCGAGGCCGGCCGCACCCATGGGTCCGCCGCTCGATGCGCCGCCCATTCCGTTCCCTCCGAGATCCACGACTTGCCCTTCGCCGGGCTTGATCCGCACGCGGCGGACTTCAATCGGCATGGCGGAATTGGCGCACTCCACCAACAGCTTCGCAATTTTTCGTTGATCGATGTACAGCCGCATGCGGATGGGCATCATTTTGAATTCGGGATAAGGCGGCGCGGCGTCGGCGGACAGGGGATTGCCTTTGTCGTCCACATAGCGATCATGCAACAACATTTCCCTTTCACCCGTGGCAGTACCGCCCGCGGCGGGACCTGACGCGGCAGGCGCGACAGGCTCACCGGAGGCCGGCGCGGCTGCTGCTCCGCCGCGGAACACCTGCCCTTCGGCCGCTCTCCAAGCCTGGACCGCGTTCGCGCCGATGTCCAGGGCATCGATGTGTTTGATGGCGGCTTTGGAATGCTCGGTGATATCGCCGTTGGTGTTCCGAATCACGCGCAAAAGCGAGAGCGCCACCCAAATGTCTTCCTGGGCCAATTTCACTTTGAGGTCGGAAGGGGTTTCCTGCCAATTGAATTTGTCCTTCAACCGCTTGATATCGTTCGCATCCCAATCGACGATGCCCTCCATTTCAACTTGCTGCTCGCCATTCGGTCCGGGCGCAAGGTTCGCGGCATCTTCCTTGGGGTGCCTCCAGTTGACCTCTTTCAAAAGCGTGGGAAAATAGTCTTGAATGAAATTCAGATAACGGTTCCGGTAGGTATAGGGAATTTCCTCTTTGGGCTTGAGATCCTTGATCATGTCCAGAAACTCCTTGCCCAACACTTCGGGCCAGGGATTTTTTTTCTGCTGCTCCTCATAGAGCGACTTCCACGCCGCGAGAACCTTCTCTTTGAGTTTCTTTTCTTCCGCATCGAGGGCTTCGAGGTACTTCTGATTCGGATGCTGCGAGGTGTCGGCGATCGCTTGAACCTCCTTGAAGCTCTTGTCGATTTTTCCTCTCATGTCTTTGACTTCCTTGGCGACGGAGCTGGTCGCCCACCACCAACAGCCCAACACCACGAGAACGGTCAGTCCGAGGAGAAACCAAAAGCCGAATTTCTTCACATAATCGATGACGGATTTGAATTTGTCCATTGGGGGCGTCCTTGAATTTTATGGTGTCGAGTCGCTAAGGATTCGCCGCCGCGGCATCCGGAGCGGCAGCTATGTCTGTTTCGGACTGTTCCTTGTCTGCTTGACGCTCGTGCGGGAGCTTGGGTTGCCAGCAGAACTGGACATTGAATTTGAATTGCGGCACGGAAATTTTGGATTCCTGTTCGCCGGCAGTGCCTCCCTGATACCCGCCGCCGACGGTCCCGCTTCCAGCCTTGGGATTGTCGATAAGGACGTTTTCCACCTTTTCCGGCTTCCAGAGCACGGGAAAACTGATTCCCAACTCTTTCATGGTAACCTTTTCCGAGCCTTTGCGATCGGGAGTGGGCAAGGTTACTTTTCCGTTCTGCAGGCCGTCGATCAGCGTCTTGCGAAGATACTCTTCGCCGATTTCGCTCATCGGAAACTTTTTCGAATCGTTATGAAAATGGTAGCCTTCGATCTTGACTATCCAACCTTTATCTTTGGGCCCGAAAGCAGCTCCTCCCTCGCTGTCCGAGGAGGACGTCGCGGCGGGAGGAGTCGGATTTGCCATGTTATTCATCGCCAATCCGCCAGACGGCGGAGGGCTTGTTCCAAACGGAGAGTTCACTCCGCCCTGAGCGGGAGGCGTTGCGACGGGAGCGGGAGCCGGGGCATCGCCCGCCTTCGATGCATCGGCGTTTTCCGGCCCATGATAATATTTTTTCACCCCCTCGAACCAAGTTGACACGTCATCGACGTACTGGCACTCGATATTCGTAATGTACAATTCCTTGCGCAGGGTGACGTTTTCGGGCCGCTCTTTCGCGGGATCGTCGGTGGGGAGCACTTCATCGATCGCTTTGAGCAATTCCAGCCAGCGCAAACGGCCTTCGACGTTGCCGACCAGATGATCCCCGATCTCCTTGATTTCCTTGAATGAGTTATCGGCGGCCTGTTTCTCGCTGTTAAGGCGGGCGCTTTCGCCGATTACGTTTTGGGCTTGAGTCTCGGCGGATTTCCAGACCCCGGGATCCACGGTATTCATGCCTAAGGAATAGGTGCCGTAGCTGATTCCGCACCCCAGCAGCAGCGCGGCGGCGGCGGCGACGGCCCAAGGCTTCTTCTGCTTGATGAGACGGTTCTTCACGATTTCGGGCGGCAGCAGGTTCGTGCGGATGCCCGACTTGGCCAGTCCCTGCAAGACCAAGCCGTAGCACACGCCGAAACAGAGCGCGTTTTCCTGGAAAATCGGCGAAGCGACGACCGGCGAGCCCACCAGGCCGTTGTAGGATTCGACGCGTTCGATCTCGAAACCAAGGCTTTGCGAGAGGTATTTCCGCAGGCCCGGCAGTTTCATCGCGTTGCCCAAGGCCAGGAATCGCCCGATTTTCGCGGAGCGGTCCAGATTATTGAAGAAGTTGATCGAACGCTGCAGTTCGGTCAAGAGATCGTTGAACACGGGTCGCATGGCCTGGAACACGGCCTTCGGATCGGCGGCGGCGGTGGCGTTCCGCTTCAGGTGCTCGGCCTTGGCGAAGGTAAGCTTCATATCCTTGGTGAGCGCCTTCGTGAAATGGTTGCCGCCCAGAGGGATGCTGCGCTGCCACACGCGGTAGCCGTTGGTGATGACCAAATCGGTCGATTCGGTGCCCAGAGAGAGAATCACCACGGACTCCGGCGGATCGTCGGGATCGTATTCGTCCGGCTGCGGCAGATCGCGGAGTTGATCGAAGATCAGGTAGTTGTAAAGCGTCAGCGGAGTCAACTGCACGAAGTCGATCTCGATGCCCGAATCGTGAAAGGGTTCGAGCCGGCGGAAAACCTCGTCGCGCTTCATGGCGAAGAGTCCGATTTCGGTCTCCAGGGCAAAGCCTTCCTCGACCGTGCCCACGCCCAATCGCTGGTAATCCCAGATCACGTCGTTGAGATCGAAGGGGATTTGCTGCTTGGCTTCGTAGCGGACGATGTCGGGGATTTTTCGGGCTTCCACGGGCGGCAGTTTGATGAATCGCGCCAAGCCGGCCTGGCCGGAAACGGAGATCGCCACCGCATCACCCTTGACGGAGTTCCGCGAGAGAAATTGTTTGAGCACATCGCGGATCAGTTCCGCGGGATTGGCGTCCGGTTGGCTGAGAATTTTGGGGTACTCGATGTAATCGAAGGCGTCCCCCTCGATTTTGTCGTCAGCGGCGGTCGCCCGGCAACGCAAGGCTTTCAACGCACACTGACCCACGTCGATACCCCACACGGCACCCGTTCTGGCCATCTTCACGCTCCACTGGATAGGCTCGTTGTTCGTAGGATGGGCTGCACCCCTGCAAATCTTGACCCACTGCGGATTTTGCCGACAAATTTACACCCTGAAAGCAGCGGCAATGACACCAATTTCATAAGCGCAGCTTATCGCGCGATTCATGGGTGCAAAAAACATGCCAACATTCGTTATGCATAATTCATTTGGCAATTTGGCCGATTTAGACGCAGGAAGCACTTTTAAGCAAGGCAATCATAGCTGGGTTATGCGTTAATTTCAGTATCCAAACAATCATCAATCATCAGGATACATAAATCCTTGCAGCAAAATCGCACATAGGAGTCGAATTTTTCACAACATAATTATCCGCAAGAGAGGCTTTATACACGCTTGTTCGATATTTTCCTCTTACAGGCCGAAAGGTGGCCTGCATCGAGAAGACGTGTAAATTAGGCTGTCAATTCTCCCGCTATTATTCCACTTTATCCTCACTAATCGGTAACGTCAACCATGAGAGGGACATAAATGAATACGCCATAAGTGGGGCATGGGGGATCTGCTGGATGGCGGAGACGATGCCATAAGGTTTACAATCTCATTTTCATTTTCAACTTGAAGGGTTGTATTTGGCTACGATAGTAAAAATCCCCGGCTATTCTGCCGACCTGGTTTACGAAAGAGCTTGTTTTGGCTCGACGGATTGGTTTTTGTTGGGTATTGTAAACAGAGTACGGCAAAATCTCCCCCTGTTGGGCGTGTAGGATATGAAAATCGATCGCCTCCTGGTTCTGTTGCCCTGTCACAATCTCGAAAACCTGGAAATCGAAAGGGATGCGGCCGAGGCGGAGCAGATTCTTTCGGCCTGGACGGCTTTGTATCATCCGGCATTGGTTCATGCCGCGCATTCGATGCCCAGATGGCTTTCGGCCAACATGGCTTTCCAGGAGGTATCAGAAAGTCTCGTGATTTTGCCTGCATGTTGCGAGTCCCTCCTGCCGGAAGAATGGTTGGCGGATGCGGCGTCAGCCGAGGCGGCCGTCTTGCGGAATATTGCGGATCGTCCGGCGCTCGTTGCAGCCGCTTTGGCGTTGCTCGATGAAAAGCCGCCGACGGTGGATTCCGAATTGACGGCCGATTTTTTCGCTTTGGGTTATTGCCATTTGATGGTGGAATTGCTCACGCGGAAGCTGCGCTATATGAGCAACTTGGATGAAAGCGCATTCCGCACGTCGCTATTGGCGGCGGCCGATGCGGCGGTGCAAGGCGACGGTGAAACGGCCCGCACGCATTTACAGGGCGCATTCGACAGGTTGCACGACGCGCGGGAGTATTTCTATCCCACCGAGCCGCGGTTGTTGGATTTGACCTTGTTGGCCGCGACGACCTTGGGCAAATCACTGGAAAAGGAACTTCAACTCCCAAATCAAAAGAATTTTTTGTTCTCGGGCCAAATCTTGGATGAAATGTCAGCGGATACACCGGAGATACTCGCGGCATTGAAAGACGCCGTCGCGCAAAAAACGGCGGGAATTATCGGCGGCGAAATCGTCGAGAAGCCGTTGCCGCTCCTTCCGCCGGAAGCGATCGCGAGAAGTCTGGAATGCGGACTTGCGGCCTATGAAGGTCATCTCGGTTGCCGCCCCAAAGTATTCGGGCGGCGGAAATTCGGTCTCACGCTCGCCTTGCCGCAGATTCTGGAAAAATTCGGCTTCACGGCCGCGTTGCATTTCACCCTCGACGACGGCCAATTTCCCACCGGCAATCAAAGCCGCATCCAGTGGGAAGGTTTCGACGGCGGCGCGATCGAAGCCCTTGCCCGCGTGCCGCTTGCCGCCGACAAGGCCGACTGCTTCCTCGCGCTGCCCAAGTGGCTCGGAAATTGCATGGAGTTGGATCATTCGCCCGCGATGGCATTTGCTCATTGGCCAGGCAAGGTCGCGCCGTGGTACGAAGACCTCCGCCGCATCGCTTCCTATAGCCGCGTGCTGGGCTATTTCTGCACCATCGACGATTTCTTCGAGCAAACCCAGCTCGCCGGCCAACGCGTGCAGTACAAAATCGACGAATACCGCTCGCCCTATTTGATGCAAGACACCATCGACAACCATGACGCCATCTCCCGCTGGGTGAAATATTATCAGCGAGAATTCATCGCGAATCGATTCAAACGTTGGTTGCACTTGCTACGATGATGGCGCCTGAAAAGGCGGCTGCACAAACAGAATCGGAATGGGCTCTTCCTATATTCTTCGATTCCGATCCGTCGGATGATGATTTTGACGTGAAACTGCAAGAAATGCTTCATCGGGCGGCGACCTTCTTTGCCGAAAGCCTGCGCGGCGAACCCACGCCTCCGGAAAAATATTCCATTGCCGAAAACGGCTGTTTGTTGGTCAATCCGTCGAGCTTTTCCCAGCGAAAGGGCGTGTTGCTGCCTGAACTTGCGACAACACCGGCGGTCTCCGGCGCCGCGTGCGCGGCGGCCGTCAACGCGGCGGTGGTCGATCTGCCGAGCATGGGATTCGTGTGGATTGGTTCGCGCGGCGAGGGTTTGGACCATGCCGAAACGGCGCAGCCTCCGCTGGCTGAACAGTACACGCTGCGGAATGAATTTTTCGAGATCAATTTTGATCCGGCGACCGGCGCGATGCGAGCGGTCTTGGACTACAAAAGCCGGCATCCGCGGTTGGCGCAGGCAGATCGCGCTGCGGCTGCCGCAAGGCGAAAGCGAACCCGCGAGCGACAAACATTATTCGATCATGGCGGCCGACGAATTTCGAATCACCGCCTCCAATGCCGTGCTCGGCGAAATGCTTTGCCGCGGGCGGCTCATGGACCGTGCCGGGCGGCGCGTGGCGGGCTTCGAGCAGGTGACTCGCATCTGGCGC
Source organism: Pirellulales bacterium (assembly GCA_963713065.1). Taxonomy (GTDB): domain Bacteria; phylum Planctomycetota; class Planctomycetia; order Pirellulales; family Thermoguttaceae; genus JADLEL01. Next base: position 143,300 of record CAVQKP010000010.1, read on the forward strand.
GGCAGCCGGGTGATCGAAATCGAGATTACGCTCGATCCCGACCGCCTGCCCGAAGATCGGCCGTGGAATTCGTATTACGCCTGCCGCTTCGCCTGGCACGACGAATCGTGCAGCCTCTTCCGCAGCGTGAATCTGGCGAATCAACCCACCGAGATGGCGCAACTCGAATCGCCGCTTTTCGTCGATATCCGCTCGGGCAAGCAACGCACGACGATCTTGAATGGCGGGCTGCCGTACCATCGGCGGATCGGTCCGCGGAAACTCGATACGCTGCTGATTGTGCCCGGCGAGACGGCGCGGAAATTCCGCATCGGCGTGGGGATCGACATTCCCAATCCGACCACGGCGGCCCTGTCGTTCATCAATCCGCCGATCAAGCTCTGCGGACCGCTGAGAGCCGCCGGCGGCTTCAGGCTGGCTGTTCCATCTCGATCATCGCAATGTCATCGCCACAAGCTGGCTCCCCCTTCAGCCGCCGACGGAAGGGCCGGAGGGAGAGGGCAAACCATCGCGAAATGGTTTCCGCGTTCGTCTTTTGGAAACCGAAGGCCGGCCCGCGCAATTAAAATTCCGCTGCCTCAGAAACGTCGCCACGGCCTGGAAAATCGAAACCGGCGGGACATCGCCGGCCGAGCTTCAAATCGAAGGCGACATCGTCCACATTCCGATAACTCCGCATCAATGGATCGAGGTCGAGGTGCAGTTCCAAATATCGAGTTTTGAAGAATCGACGCGGAGTGATGAAAACTGAGAATCCGCCCAAATTGTTTTTCTTCCCCGGCCTGGGCGCCGATGAGCGATTGTTCGCGCCGCAGCGAACCGCCTTTCCCGATTTGATCGTTCCCGCATGGATTCCGCCGCGCAAGGGCGAAGGGCTTGCGGAATATGCCGGGCGTTTGGCGGAGACGCTGCCGCACGACGGGCCGATGGTGTTGGGCGGCGTATCGCTGGGCGGCATGGTCGCTTATGAAGTTGCACGGCACCTGCGGCCGATGGCGGTGATTCTCATTGCCAGTTGCCGCGAGCGCCGCGGGCTTCGCGCACTCTACCGCGCGGGCCGCGCATGCTGGCCGATCGTTCCGGTTGGAGTATTCGGAATCGCCCAGCACTTGGCGGGCTTCGTCATGCGATGGTTGGGGAGCGGCACGGCCAAAGACAAGCAAATGCTGGTCGATATGTTCCGCGAGATGGATCCGGCATTCATGCATTGGGCCGTTTCGGCGATCATCGGATGGGATCCGCCACCGCTTGTGGACGTCCCCATTTTTCAGATCCACGGCGGCCGCGACCGCATGATTCCCGCACGGCGAGTCCGGCCCAACGTATTGATTCCCGACGGCGGGCATTTGATCAACGTCACGCACGCGGAGGATGTGAATGAGTACATCCGGAAAGTGTTTTGTGAGCTGGTAATGACAAATCGTTAATCATCTTGTGCAATGCTTGCGGCATCGTATAATCATAGGATATCCTCGGTTTTCAAAGCAGCGAACAAAGCGGATTATGGTAATTTCGGCCGATGCCCAGCCAGAAGATTACGATCGTCAAAGTCGCCGGTGTGGCCGGTAAGAGATTGATGGAGGTCTCGCCTTCATGATCATCACCATCGACGGTCCCGCGGGGGCGGGAAAAAGCTCGGTTGCGAAATTGCTAGCCGCCAAGCTGGGATTTCACTTTTTGGACACCGGCGCAATGTACCGCGCCGTGGCCTTGGCGGGCATGCGCGAGGGACTCGATTGGGACCAGCCCGGCGATTTGGCGAAATTGGCGAGGCGAATCACGCTTCACGTCGAGGGCGAGCGGATTTTTCTCGACGGGGAAGACGTCAGCGCGGCGATCCGCACGCCGGAAGTCACGGCGGTCACTCGCTACGCCGCCGATAACCCGGCGGTCCGCTCGCAGTTGGTCGAATTGCAGCGCCGCGCGACCGCGGGACGAAATATCGTCACCGAAGGCCGCGATCAAGGCACGGTCGCGTTTCCGGACGCGGAGTGCAAAATCTTTCTCACCGCCAACCCGGAAGAACGAGCGCGCCGCCGCCTGGAGGAACTGCTTGCCAAGAAAGAGCCGGTCACGCTGGAACAAGTGCTGGCCGCGCAGAACCGCCGCGACCGCGAAGACGCGAGCCGCAGCGTCGGCCCGCTCTTGCCCGCGGAGGACGCCATCGAAATCCGCACCGATGGGCTGTCGCTTGAAGACGTGGTCGAAAAAATCGAAACGATCGTGCAGGGAAAATTGTAGAACGGGTTTTCAACCTCTCGTTTTGATCGTGCTGCAGGTTGGAAACCCGTCCTACGAGTTGCTATAGTAAGCGGCCACCGGCAATTGCGTTTCGCGGCGGATGCGCTCGGCGATCGCATCGAGTTCCGCATTCGTCAGCGGCTCGGCGTAAGATTCCGCGGGCGTTCGTGCGATGGTGTGGATCTGAACGAGTTTGATTTGCCCGCCGCCGGCAACGATCGTCCGCAACCGGTCGGCATAAGCGGTGATTTCGTCCGGCGGCGGCAGTTGTCCGTGAATCCGCATGAAGAGCGTTTGGATGACGATCGGCCGCGCCGGGCCGCAGCCTGAAGATTCTCGAGAATCTGCCGCCAAGGAACCGCGGAGCGGGCGACCTGTGCGTAATACTCTTCGGTGCCCGCGTCGAGCTTTGCCCAGATTTCGCCGTTGTCGCGATCGAGGATGGCGAGGCCTTTTTCAACTTGGGGGCGATGCAGAAGACTGGCGTTGGTGATCAGCACCAGTTTGACCTCGTCGAGATGATGCCGCTTTCGCGCCTCCGCGCAAAGGGCGACGGCTTCCGCGAAATACCGGCACGCGGTCGGTTCGCCGTCGCCGCTTAGGGCAATATCATTCAGCCGCCGCAGTTTTTCGGCGCACGGCTGAATCGCCCGGTTGCGAACAATCGTCCCGAGGTGAACTCCGCAATGGTCCAATCCAGTTCCTCCGCCAACCGCGGCAGGTCGATTTCCGTCTTCGCCACATCGTCAACAATGACCACCGATGCCTCCACTTCGTGCCGATCGACCTGGCAGTAAATGCAGCGGAAGTTGCAGGATCGGTCGCGATTGAGGTTGACGCCCAGCGAGATTCCGCCGGCCCGGCGGCTCAAGACGGGATAAACGTAAAGATTCTCGGCGAATGAGCGCGGATGGGAACCAAAGAGCGGATCGGCGGGGGAAGACATCTGCGCGGTTACGCCCGGCGGAGCGTGGTGAATTCATCGACGGTGATGGCGGTCAGTTCGCCGTCGGGAAGTTCGAGGAGAATCGTGTTGCTATACACCTTGTCGTCGAAATTGCGGCGGTAATGCATCCCGTGGCGGCGTCTTTCGGTGCGGACGACCGTCCCGCATGTCTTTGCGGGCCAGTTCCGCCGACCCACCGTCACGGTGTGTTCGACTTCAATGCGATCGCCGGGTTTCAACTCGTCGAAGAGCGCCCGGTCCTCGTTGGCGGCAACCGATCGGTCTGATGTGGACGTAGTGGGCATAGATTTTACCGTGGGGAGAGGAGTGCTGAATACAATCTCAACCACCATGATGCCGATTCCGTGGATTTTTCGCAATAGGGAAATCGATAAAAAAAGGCTGGAATATCCCTTAGGCAAAATTTCATCGCTCTCGAAGACCATACGGCTTCTAAAAACGATACGCGGCAACTCATCAATCTGTTCACCGACGGTTTAGATGAAACGATGATTTTCAGATCGAAAACGCCAAGATTTTTTCACTAATAAGAATGATTCCTAATATTCGATTTCCCTTACAAACCACATTTCATGAGAAGCAAAATCTTGTTCTTCAAAGGCAACTCCCGGGGGATGCGTGGGCATGAAATGAACAAGCTGGGCGAAATCTCCCAGCTTGTCATGAAAAAGTGTTGAATATTTCAAATAGTCGGACAGAAATTGGCCGGGGGAGATGTCTAACTGAAAGGATCGTTTTCCTGTTCAGGCTTCTCGGCATTTGGCTTTTCGGGTGCCGCTTTTTTCGGTGGTGCCGCTTTCTCCTCTTCCTTGGGGGCAAACGGATCCGTGTCGGAAGGCTTGTTGTTTGGAGTCATATTGGGACCGGGAGCTCCTTTGCCGATTGGCAGCATTTTCCCTAAACTGCCGACACCTTCGCCAAGCGATTTCTTGATCCCCGACTCGCTCCCTTTGATTAACGCTCCAATAATGCTTTGCTTGGCGGGCTCGGTTTTTTTCTTCGCAGCCGGCTCATCTTTAAAAGGATTTTCTTTTGCTTTGGCAGCGGATTTTTCATCACCACTTCCAAACGTGCCGGAATCCTCCGGTTTTTCGGCTTTTTCTTCGGTCGCTTTTTCTTCAGCCGCTTTTTCCTCGGTTGCAGGGGCGGATTTGCTCTCTGTCCGCGGATTGCCGAAAGGATCGGTTTCGGCGGGCTGGCCTTCGGGAGCGGAAATGATTTCGGCTCCGGCTTGTGCAGCCTGATTTCGCAACACCCGCTCTTCTTCCCGTTTGATGGCCTCGAACCGCGTTCTGCGAATTTTGTCCGCCGCTTCCAATGCCGCCAATCGGGCATCGACACGATAAGTCTCGAGTTGCTGGCGTGCCGCTCCTTGGATGCGTTCCAAAGACCGGGCTACATTGAACGAGCGATTCAGGTCTCTGCTCTCCAGTTCCGCCCCTTTTCTGAAATCCTGTGTTGCTTCCGGTTCGCGGCCGAGTTTCAGGTACGCCAGGCCGCGGAAATAATAAACTCGCGGATCATGGCTGCCGGCAGTAATCGCCGACGTAAGTTGATCGTAGGATTTGACGAAATCGCCGGCGAAATAAGCATGCACTCCGTTGCCGTAAAGCTGACCCAATACGGCTTCTTGGGCCTGTGTGGATACGGCAAACAGCGAAACGATTGCACAGACAAGCGATATCGGAATACGCAACATAGGTTTCTATCTCCTACGCAAAAAGAAGGGGCCTGCCCGCAATATATTCTTGAACGTCGATGGGGAACGATGGCAATCTATCTTCGATACTAATTGGCCGGGCGAAAAATATCAAGTTATCGGCAAATTTTTATGGACTGCAACTCGTTGCTTTCGATGATGTTTCGGAAAAACCGGCCCAAGATCGATCGCTTCGCTTAAGAAACTCAATATATTATGAATATGGTAATCGATTTGCCCATCCGCTTGTCAGTCGGCTTGTTACCGAGTACTCTTATCTGTTTGTCGATTTATACATAATTCGATTATGTTAACCAATTTACCGGACAATCAGCGGATCGTGATTACAGGCGTGGGGCTTACCGCGCCCAACGGCAATACGCTGCCGGAATTTCGTGATAGTTTGCTTGCGGGACGGAGCGGCGTAGTACCTTACGAAATTCGCTACTTCGGCCCCACGGTAGCGGGGGTCTGCAATTTCGACGAGTTGAAATACCAGAAGCGGAAAGAGCTCCGTCGGGGCACTCGAGCGGCAAGCATCGGCATTTATTGTTCGCACGAAGCCCTTGCCGACGCCAGAATCGATTGGCCGAGCGTGGAAAAATCGCGCGTCGGCATTTATGTCGGCGTGACCGAGCACGGCAACGTGGAAACGGAAAACGAACTTTTCCTGATCAAGGGATACAACTACGATACCCAATATTGGTCGCATCACCACAATCCGCGCACCGTGGCTAATAATCCCGCCGGGGAAATTTCGCTGAATCTGGGGATTACCGGGCCGCATTACACGCTCGGCGCGGCCTGCGCGGCGGGCAACGCCGGCATCATCCAGGGCGTACAGATGCTGCGGTTGGGCGATTGCGATCTCGCACTCTCGGGCGGTGTCTCGGAAAGCATCCATACTTTCGGCATTTTCGCCAGCTTTCACAGTCAAGGGGCACTGGCCAAAAATGAAGTTGCCGAAAAAGCCTCGCGGCCCTTCGATCTGGACCGCAACGGCATCGTCGTGGCCGAAGGCGGCTGCATGTTCGTGCTCGAACGTTTGAACGACGCCCAGGCTCGGGCGCGAAAATATATGGTGAAGTGGCCGGCTACGCAATGAATAGCGACGCCACCGATTTCGTCCTGCCCGATCCGCCCCGGCAAGCCGAGTGCGTCAAACTCGCCCTCGACCGCGCCGGCATGACGCCCCACGACGTGGATATCGTCAGCACGCACGCCACGGGAACGATTTCGGGCGACATCCAGGAATGCAAGGCTTTGCGAATGGTCTGGAGCGAAGGCGGCCGCACGGCATTCAACAATACGAAAAGCTACATCGGCCACGTGATGGGCGCGGCGGCGCGCTCGAGTTGGCCGGCAACCTGCCCGCTTTCGACGACGGCGTCTGCCATCCGACCATCAACCTCGACCGAATCGATCCCGAGTGCGCCTTGCCGAACCTCGTCGCCAACGAACCGCGCGACCTGGGGCGGGTGAACGTGATTCTCAACAATTCCTTCGGAATGCTGGGCATCAATTCGGCGGTGATCGTGAAGAAGTTCGAAGGGTGAAAAAGCAAGGTGGGTCAAGCTTTCGCGCGACCCACCAATTGCCGAAAAATTCGCTGGTGGGTCGGCGCAAAAGCTTGACCCACCCTACTTTCCGCAATAGATAATCAACACGAACCAATTAAGACGAAAGTTGCCCGCATGACTGCCGCCGAGATCAAAGAAGCCGTATTGGAAATTCTCTCCGACATCGCGCCCGATGAAGACCTGGGCAGCCTCAAAGACGACGTCCCGTTCCGCGAGCAGTTGGAGATGGACAGCATGGATTTTCTGGATATCGTGATGGAGCTGCGCAAACGCTACCGCATCCAGATTCCCGAAGAAGAGTATCCCGCGCTGGCCAGCATGAAGAGCACGGTCGAGTATCTCGAGCCGCGGATGAAGGACATCGCGAAGTAGCGAAGTTTCTTGTCGAGGAGCGTGAACATGCTCATGAAATCGCTGAAACTTTCCGGCCTCTTGTCGTTTCCGCCGAATGCCGAAGTGATCGAACTCACGCCGCTGAACGTGCTTATCGGCCCGAACGGGTCGGGGAAGTCGAATTTTATTGAGGCGTTGGAGTTATTACATGCACTTCCAACGGATTTTGCATTAGCCATTCGGACGGGGGGCGGGGTAAGTGAATGGTTTTGGAAGGGGGTTAATCAATTTCTGAGGAAGGCCGCCATTGAAGCAGTTATACCTAATCCTGATGATGAGTCGAGTCTTCGCTATACAATCCAGTTTACTGACTATGGCCATCGTACTTTAATAACAAAAGAAGCTTTTGAAGAAACTGAAAAACGAAATGAAACTGATGAGGATGTTTTCTTTTACTATAAACTACAAGATGACAGTGCCATCATAAAAGCTAAGGTGGGCGCATTCGACTATTCAAACTTGAAAATAGACAGAGAGCAATTATCGTTTGATAAATCTGTTCTCTCGCAATATAAAGATCGAAATCTTTATCCGGCGCTCACATGGTTAGCAGAGCGGTTTTCCCGTATTCAAGTCTTTAGTGATTGGCAATTTGGCCGTTATTCTGAATTGCGCAAGCCTCAACCTGCAGATCTTCCTTCTGATTTTCTTTCATCTAATTCTGATAATTTGGCGTTAGTTCTGAATGAGTTGGAACATAGCAACGCTTGGTCGTATTTTAACGAAATTCTAGCTCGTTTTCTGCCACGTTATGACCGTTTTAGTACGCGGGTCATTGGTGGCACCGTGCAATTTTATCTACATGAACAGGGTTTGCGCGAACCCATTCCCGCTTCGCGGCTTTCCGACGGTACAATCCGCTTTTTAGCGATGCTGGCGTTACTTCTCTCGCCCACTCCCCCTTCGATACTTTGCATGGAAGAGCCCGAACTTGGCCTGCATCCCGACGCAGTCTATTTACTGGCCGATCTGCTAGCGGAAGCTTCGTCGCGGATGCAAATTGTCGTGACGACTCATTCCGACGCGCTTCTTTCCGCCTTGACCGACCACGCCGATTCCGTGCTGGTGTGCGAGCATCTTGGCGGAACCGTGATGGAACGTTTGGAATCGGAAAAATTGCAATACTGGCTCGATCGCTATCGATTGGGCGAACTCTGGTTGAGCGGCAAACTGGGGGGCAACCCGTGAGCGTGAAGGCAATTGAAATCTATATCGAAGGCGGCGGCGACTCGAAACATCTCTGGCGAGAATTGCGTCTGGGATTCGATGTGCTTTTCAGAACATTAAAAACAGCCGCAAAAGCCAAAGGGCTGAAGTGGAACTTGAGCTTAGGCGGCGGACGCCCCGAAACTTGCAAGGATTTTATTCAAGCATCCCAACAAGCCGATAAACACACGCTGGTGGTTTTGCTGGTCGATTCGGACACGCCGCTTCCCCTGAATGATGATGAAAATGCCGATTCCGCCGCTCGTAAAAACGCCTTAAGAGATTCATACACCAAGTTCGACTGGAAAAGTATTGCACCGGAAAACATTCACCTCATGGTGCAATGCATGGAAGCGTGGATTGTCGCCGATCCCGACGCTTTGGCGAGTTATTATGGTAAAAACTTTCATTCCAACAAACTGCCGACACGTCAAAATTTAGAAGAAGAACCGAAAGCGAGCCTTTACGACAAGCTTGATCAAGCCGTTTGCCACACGCAAAAGGCCAAGTACAAAAAAATTGAACACGCAAGTAAACTATTATCTATGCTTGATGCGGGCAAAGTCGCTTCACGTTGCCCCCGGTTCAATACTTTTACTTCCTGGTTGAATCAAATGATCGAGGCGTGCTAAACGACTGCCATGTCCTACGACACCATCATCATCGGCGCGGGAATGTCGGGGCTGGCGGCGGGAATCCGGCTCGCGCATTTCGATCGGCGGGTCTGCATTCTCGAACGGCACGGGGTGATCGGCGGGCTGAATTCTTTTTACCGCCGCGGCGGTCGGAATCTGGACGTCGGCCTGCACGCGCTGACGAATTACGCGCCCGGCGGGGCGAAAAACCGGCCGCTTTCGCGGATCATGCGGCAGCTTCGGCTGGCGTGGGAGGAGTTTTCGCTCGCTCCGCAGGTCGGCTCGGCGATTCGCTTTCCCGACGTCGATTTGAATTTCACCAACGAATTCGAGCTTTTCGAGTCGGAAGTCCACAAGCAATTCCCCCGCGAGAAAGACAACTTCGCCCGGCTGGTAGGCGAGCTTTGCGATTACGACAACATCGACCAGCCCGGCACGCGGCATTCGGCCAGGGAACACGTGTCCGAGCGGCTCAAGGACCCGCTGCTGCGCGAGATGATCTTCTGCCCGCTTATGTTTTACGGCAGCGCCCGCGAGCACGATATGGAATTCGGGCAGTTCAGCATCCTGTTTCGCTCGATTTTCCTCGAAGGTTTGGCGCGGCCGCTGGCCGGCGTGCGGCAGATTCTCAAGCGGCTCGTCGATAAATTCAAGGGTCTGGGCGGGGAGTTGCGGCTGCGGGCGGGCGTGAGCCGCATCGCCGTGAAAGACGACGCCGTGGCGAAAATCGTGCTCGACGACGGCGCCGAACTCGAAGCCAGGAATGTGCTCTCTTCCGCCGGTTGGCCGGAGACCTTGCGGATGTGCGACGAGCCGGAACGCCCGCCCGCGGCCGATCCCGGCCGAGTGACGTTCATCGAATCGATCGCCATCCTCGACTGCCCGCCGAAGTCGTTTGGGCACGACAAGACGATCGTGTTCTTCAACGATTCGGAAGAATTCCGCTATGCCACGCCGGACGAGCTGGCCGAAGTGCATAGCGGAGTGATCTGCTCGCCCAATAATTTCGCCTACGGCGAGCCGATGCCCGAGAACGTGCTCCGCGTCTCGTCGCTGGCGAATTTTGCGCGTTGGGCCGAACTCGATTCGGAGCAGTATCGCCTGGCGAAACTCCGTTTGTTCGACCGGGTGGCGGCTTCGGCGGCCCGTTTCATGCCCGACTTCCGCCATGCGGTGATCGACACCGACATGTTCACGCCGCTGACGATCCACCGCTTCACCGGCCACGAGGGCGGCGCGGTTTATGGCTCGACCGAAAAATGCCACGACGGCACGACGCACTTGAAAAACCTCTTCATCTGCGGCAACGACCAGGGATTCGTCGGCATCGTCGGCGCGATTCTGAGCGGGATCGGCATCGCGAATAAGTATTTGCTGAAAGATTGATTTTTAGCAACAAGTGCGTAGTGCGAAGTGCGTAGTGCGAAGTGATAAGTGTTAAATAACCATCCACTCCGCACTCCGCACTCCGCACTCCACACTCCCCACTCCGCACTCCGCACTCCCCACTATGCTCGTTTCTCCCGATAATCTCCGCGATTCCTACGACGTCGTCGTCATCGGCGCGGGCCTAGCCGGAATGACTGCCGCGAACACGCTGGCGCGGTCGGGCTATTCCGTGCTGCTGGCCGAGCAGCATTACAAGCTCGGCGGGCTGGCCACCTGGTTTCATCGCAAGGGCGGGCATATTTTCGACATCTCCCTGCACGGCTTTCCCGTGGGCATGATCAAAAGCTGCCGCCGCTACTGGACGGCCGAAATCGCCGACTCGATCGTGCAACTCAAGCACATCCGCTTCGACAACCCGATGTTTTCGCTCGAAACCACGTTCACCCGCGAGGATTTTACGAAGCTGTTGACGGAGCGGTTTCGAGTGCCGCCGGAGAACGTCAAGGGCTTTTTCGACTCCGCCCGGGCGATGAGCCACTTGGACGACCAATCGTTTACGACCCGGCAACTGCTGGAAAAGTATTTCCCCGGCCGGCAGGACGTCGTCCGCCTGCTGATGGAGCCGATCACTTACGCCAACGGCTCGACGCTGGAAGACCCGGCGCTCACGTACGGGATCGTGTTCTCGAATTTCATGTCGAAGGGCGTTTACACGTTCCAGGGCGGCAGCGACCGACTGATCCAACTCATGCGGTCCGAGATGCGCAAGAATGGCGTCGATCTCCGCCACTCCCGCGAAGTGAGACAAGTGCATGCGGAAGGCCGCAAGATCACCGGCGTTACGATCGGCGGGCGGCGGATCGGCTGCCGGGCGGTCGTCTCGAACGCCAATCTGCTGGGCACGATTTTTCAGCTTGTCGGCGAAGAGCATTTCGAGCCCGATTTCGTCGAACAGGCGCGGGCCGTGCGGCTCAATAATTCCAGCACGCAGGTCTATATGGCGCTGAAGCCGGGCGAAACGCTCGACGAGAACGTCTGCGGCGATCTGCTGTTCAGCTCGACCGCGCCCGAGTTCCGCACCGATATGCTCTTGAGCCGTTCGGTCACCAGCCGCACGTATTCGTTCTATTATCCGCGCACCCGGCCGGGGCACGATCGCTGCTGCGTCGTGGCGAGCACGAACGCGAACTACGGCGATTGGGCCGATCTTCCGCCCGCGGAGTACAAAGCAAGCAAGCGCGACTTGATCGAAACGACGCTTTCAGCCATCACGAAATACGTGCCCGATTTTCGGGAAAAACTGGCCTACACCGAAGCCGCCACGCCGAAAACTTTCGAGCGTTACACGAAACACTTGGGCGGTGCAAGCTTCGGCACGAAGTTCGAGGGCCTGGCCGTCAGCCGCAGCCTGCCCGAGCGAATCGCCGGACTGTATCACGCCGGCAGCGTCGGCATCATCATGTCCGGCTGGCTCGGCGCGGTGAACTATGGCGTGATCGTGGCGAACGACGTGGATGCATTTTTGATGAAGAAATAAAGATGTCCCAAGAAAGAATCCTCGCCGCCATTCCGCACCGCCCGCCGTTTCTGCTGGTCGATGAGATCATCGAGCAAAGCGACTGCGAGGATCGTCGGCACGAAGCTTTTCACCGGCGCGGAAGATTTTTTCAAAGGTCATTATCCCGAGTTCCCGCTCGTGCCGGGCGTGTTGCTCTGCGAAGCGGCCATGCAGTGCGGAGCGGTTTTGCTTTCGCAGTTCGTCGCCGGGGAAAATAAAAAGATTCCCGTCGCCACGCGAATGAACGACATTCGCTTCAAGCGGATGGTCCGGCCGGGCGAAAAGATCCGCATGGAAGTCGATCTTGTCGAACGACTGGCTGACGCCTTTTTCTTGAAAGCGAAAGTGACCGTCGAAAATCAGGTCGCCGTACGATTCGAGTTTGCTTGCACGCTTGCCGAGCCGCTTGCCGGGGCCGAGGACGTCCCGGCTTGCCGACCTCTAATCCCCAATCCCTAGCCCCTAATCCCTCCTCATGTCCTTCCTTCAACTTGAAAACAAGAAGATTTTGATTTTCGGCGTGGCCAACAAGAAAAGCGTGGCATGGCACATGAGCCGCGTGCTGGCCGAGGCGGGGGCGGCGTGTGTTTACGTCGTGCAGAATGAAGAACTCCGGGCGAGCGTGAAGAAACTCGCCGGGACCGAGGAGGTTTTCGTCTGCAACGTGGAGCGTGAAGAGGAAATCGCCCGGCTTAAAGAAGAACTCGTCCGGCGCGGCGACAAATTCCACGGGCTGCTGCATTCGATCGCCTTCGCCGACTATTCGGCGGGCGTGAAACCCTTCCACGAGACGCCGAAAAAGGCCTTTTTGCAGGCGGTCGATATCTCCTGCTATTCGTTGATCTCCGTCGTGCAACGCCATGAAAGACTTGCTCGATCCGGACGCGTCGGTCGTAACGATATCGATCTCCACGACCGCGATGGCCAGCGAGAGTTACGGCTATATGGCGCCGATCAAGGCGGCATTGGATTCGTCGCTGGCATTTTTGGCGAAATCCTTCAGCAGTTTCTCCCGCGTGCGGTTCAACGCCGTCGCGCCGGGTCTTTTGAAAACCTCCGCCTCGGCGGGCATTCCCGGCTATGTCGATGCGTATCTCTATGCCGAGCAGATCATTCCCCGGAAAAAAGCCGTGCAAACCGAAGAAGCCGCCAATGCCGCCGCATTCCTGTTGAGTCCCCGATCCAGCGGCATCAACGCCCAGCGCCTCGTCGTCGATGCCGGCATGGCCATCAACTATTTCGATCGTCAGGTGGTAAAGAAGTTTCTGGAATGATACGCCGGCCGAATTCCAATCGTGAGAAAGCATTCGTTCAAGACGCCTGTTGCGAGGAGGTCAGCCGGCCGTCGATCCATTTGCGGAGTTTCATCACCAGGCGGCCGGCCCAGGATTGCTCGGCGGAGCTGAAGAGGATCGTCGCGCGCTGGCCGGCATGAAGCCGCAGGCTCTGCGCGGGAGTCAGCGACACCGTGCCGGTGAAACAGGGGTCGAGCAGTTCGCTTTCCACCGTTTTCGAGTCCGGCGATTGATGCTTGGGTTTGACGGGCAGGGCGCCGCCGGCGTCGGCTCCCAGCGCGGGGTGCGGAAGCTGGAGGCTGGCGCGGGGCTCGATCTTGCTGAGCGGAGCGGAGAAGGAATTGCTTTCATCGCCCGAGATGCGGACCGTGACGGGCCGGGTCCGCTGCGCCGCGAACGAGCGGAGGTCCTCCTGGGCCGCGGCGAGGATGATTTCCTTGCTTTGCTCGTTGCCGATCACGAGGATCTGGTCGCCGAGCGCCAGATACCGGCCCGGCAGGGAGTCGAGATCGTGGGCCACGACCTGGCCGGCAAGCGGCGCGCGGACGGTCAGGCTCTCGACCATTTGCCGGATTTCCGTTTCTTTTTGCCGCAGCGACCGGCCCTTGGCGGCTTCGGCCTGGGCCTTGGCGATTTCATCGTTCTGGCGGAGCATTCTTTCCTCTTGGATCGACTGTTCGATCTGGGTGCGGACGTTCGACAATTCCACCTGCAATTCCTCGTTTTTCATCACGACGAGGATCTGGCCCTCGCGAACGGTTTGGCCGTCGCGGACTTTGACATCTTGGACGAAGCCGGGACTGCCGGAGCGGACGATAGTCGGGGGCGAGTATTCCACGATGCCGCAGGTGCGCACCGTGCCGGGCCGCGTGAGCAGAAACGCCAGAAGCGCGAGGCAGCAGGCTCCGGCCGCCACCAACGCCCAAAGTCTTCGCGCGGAAAGCGCCGGCTGCTTGAGCAGATATTGCACGGCCAGCCGGATGGGATTCAAGACGATCGCCGCGGCGGCGACGGTGACGGCCGTCCAGGCCGGAAAGGCGCCCAGTTTGGAGGCCATCGCGAAGAGCACCAGCAACAGGCCCACGTAAACGAGGGTCCGCCAGACGAGCGCCGACACGGCATAGACGGCGATGATCCGCCGGGCGCGGGGCGAACGGTTGTCGGGCGGAGGATCGATGCCGAGCAACCGCTGGAACAGGCTGCCGATGAATTTCTGCCCGCTGCCGCTTAAGTTAGGCAGTTCCAGCCAGTCGGACAACATGTAATAGCCGTCGAAGCGCATCAGCGGATTGCCGTTGATCAACAGCGAGCCGACTCCGGCCGTCGCCGCCACGTTGAGCATCGCATGGCGCACGACCGGATTGCCGGACCAGTTCCAGAGGAGGATTGCCGCGGCCGCGAGGAACAGTTCGACGTAGATTCCGGCGGCGGCCGTCGCGATGCGCTGCCACTTGGAGGGGAAACGCCACGAGGCGGTCACATCGACGAACGGCAGCGGCGTGAACAGCACCAGCAGCACGCCGGCGGCGGGGACCGTTCCGCCGAAATGCAGGCAGGCGACGGCATGCGCGGTTTCGTGCAGCAGCTTCAAGACCAGCCATACGGCGGCCAGTTTCAGCCAGTTGTCGCGATCCAACAATACGGAGGACGAATCGACCAATTCGGCGCGATGCCCGGCGGCGACCAGCAGGCCGACCAGGCACACGGCGCACCAGCCGATGACGGCCGGCCGGCCGAACGCCCAATCGAGCCGGGGGGCGATGCGGTTCAAGAGTTTGTTGGGGTTCCAGAGGGGCAGCCGCATGGCCATGGGATTGAAGGAGGAAACCATGCGGATCCGCGCCTGCTTTCGTGCGGAGGTGGCCAGGCGTTCTCCCTGGGCGGCGCCGCCGCACGCGGCCAATTGCGATTCCAGGAGCCAATGGCAGACCGACATCGCTTCGTTTTCGACGAAGGCCCTTTCCTTCAGGGTCTCGGCCGAAATCGCGATCGCCTGGGCGATGGTGCGATTTCCATCCAGCAAGGAGATCAAGGCGAACTCGTCGCTGCCGATGCGGAAGAATTTGCCGCGCAGCGGATCCTCGACCAGATAGCACGCTTCGCCGTCGAATTCAGAGGGCGTGAACTTGAGGTCCGGGCGGAGCGTGATCGTTGCATTCGCCGGATCGAGCACGCTGTAGTCGAGTTCGGTGTGCATGGGCTACATGCCGAGCCATTTCAGCCCGGTGTACCACGCTTTGTGGAGCAGATTCCACAAGAGCGTGTGCGAGGCGGTGGTGATGGTGGCGGTTCCCTTCATGCCGGGGCGCAAGGTCTCGCTTTCCCGGGGCAGGGAGACTTCGGCGATGAAGACGTTTTTGGAATCGCGGATTTCGGAGCGGGGGTGAATCTTGTCGATCATGCCGTGCCAGGTCATGCCCGGAAAGGCATCGAGCTTGACGGCGGCCTTTTGCCCGATTTCGACGCCGGCGACGTCTTCATCGCGGATTTCGACTTCGACGACCATGCGATCCAAGGGCGCGATTTCATACAAAGCCTGTCCCGCGGTGACGGGTGCGCTTTTCGGTGCGCTCGAGGTCGCCGCTGACGACGATCCCCGCGGTGGGGCTTTTGATGTCGAGGTTTTCGACGCGGGATTCGAGCAACCGGCGTTTCTGGTCGAGGCCCTGCATTTCCAGGACGTCGATCTGCGAGGCCCCGGTCTTGCCCGCGGCGACGTTGACGTCGCGCGATTTGTGCGCCCGCTGGTAGTCGGCGACGACGCCGGCCAATTCCATGCGGAGTTCGCGGCCGTCCATGCGGGCGAGCTTTTGGTTGGCCGCGACGACGTCGCCCGGCCGAACCAGGCTCTTCTCGAACACTCCCGCGAAGGGCGCCGCGACGTAACGTTTTTTCACGGGTTCGACGACGCAATCGCAGCCGATCCGGTAGGGCCAAAACGAGAAGCACAGCAGCACGAGCGCGGCGGCGGAAATCCAGAACGATTTGCGCTCGAACAACCGCCACTTGCGTATCAGCCGCCGGGCGGGATTGATTTGCCCATGCTTGAGCAAGAGCAGGGTGGATCCCACGGGCGCGGCGGAGACGCGCGCGAACTGCTCGATCCGCCAACGCGCGTCGGACGAGCCGAGACCCCAGAAAACCCAGGCGCCGACGACGGCGCCGCCGGCGCTGCGCAGCGGAGCGCTGCAAACATGGTCATTCTCGCAAACGGCGCTGAGCCGCGCGTGGGCGGGCAAAAGCGCCTGGTTTTGGTTCTTGTCGGGAGGCCAGACGGTCCAATCGTTGCCGCGGACCGCTTCCGCGAGCGCGCCTTGGACGGCTTGCGGCATTTCGGCCTGAAGGTTCAGGTCGGACATTCCCGAGACGGCCAGCAGCTTGCACGAGGAGCCGCGGCGTTTTTTCAGGCCCACGGCCACGTGCTCGCAGCCGAGGAAGTTTTTCACGGCATTGACCAGCAGCACGCCGGCGTCGCCGACGGCGTCGGCCTTCCCGATGCTGACGACCAGATCGAGCATCGCGCAGGACGTGCCGATTTCCCAGTCGGTGGCTTGATTCGCGCGTTGCAGATGGTAGGCGGACAGCAAGCCCGCCACCAGTTGCAGGATCACGACGAACATTTCGGCGCGTTCCGCGCCGAGCAAAAAGACGGCCGCGAGGGAATCGATCTTCGCGCCTTGGCATTGCACGGGCGCGGAGATCGCGATGCGGTTAAGCTGCAATCGCGTAATATGCAGTTGGTTTTCCGCGCACGACTTTGCCGCCTGCTCGGCGAGAAGCTCCCGCCAATAGTTTCCGATTTCATCGGATACGGCGACGCGATGTTCGGCCGCGGCTTCGAGACCCCCGGCCGGACCGGGAGCAAAATAAACGACGAGCTGGGCATTGGTGAGCCGAGCGACGAATGCGCAGGCGTCTTTCGCCATTTGCTCGATGCCGTTGGCCGCCTTGATGAAGCCCGCCAATTGCCGATGAAGCTGCCGCAAATCGAGCGTCTGCGGCATCGTCATTCGATCGCCGGTGACGTCGGCGGCAAAATCGCGGGGATCGGCGTTGCAAGGGATCGTATCCATGGTGAGTAATCGGCGTCGATGCGGACAAATTGCACAACCGGCCAATCGACCGGGGCGGCGGTTATATTGCCGCCTCAACCACTTCTGACGCGGTTTATCTACTGGAGTTTCGCCAAATTGAGCGCGCAACGGACTCCGCAGCGGAATTTGCCCTGCGGATTCTCGATGAGCACTTTCACGCGGACGGTGTCGCTGTCCGCTTCCGACACCGGAGAGATGAACTCGATTTTTCCGGCGGCTTTCTGGCCGCTGTTGGGGAACGTCAGCGGAACGCTCTGATCGACTTTCAGCCGCGCGATCTGGGCGGTCGGCACGGTGAACGTCACCCGCAGCTTGTCGAGTTGCATGATCGTCAGCACGGGCGAGTTGTTGCCGATGAATTCCTTCGTTTCATGGAACACGCGCGTGACCACGCCGCCGAACGGGCTGCGCAGCTTGCGGCGCTCGATCATCTCGGAGATGCGATCGGTTTCCAGGGTATCCGCGGACCGCTGTTCGAGGGCGGCCACGACATTGGCCTCGGCCACGGCAAGCTCGCTCGCCACGCGGGACACTTCCTCCTCGTTGGCGTTGCCCTGCTCGCGCAGCTCTTGCAGCTTGGCAAGCCGCCAGCGCCGCAGATCGCGTTCCGCCGTCGCGGAGTCCAACCGCCCGTGATTGGCCGCATTGCCGCGGGCAATCTCCAAGGCCACTTCCTGGACCTCGCAATCGAGCGATCCGATCAGTTCGTCTTTCTTCACCAAACTGCCTTCATGCACGGTGAGGCTGGTGATGATCCCCGGTTCCGGCGGGATCAAGTCCAACTTTTTAAACGGCTCGGTGAAGCCTTCGACGACATGATCCTGGATAGTGTCTTCAACGTATTGCCCCCGCACATCGCCTGCCGCCGGCAACGACATCAATATGGCGGTCGATAGCATTAGCCTTGCGTTCATGATGAGCGACCCTCCAATAATTATCGACAATGGGATTTTTACAAAACGGCCGATGCGGGATCTTGCGGGGCGGGCCTTGCATGCCGTTTCGGCGATCGATGCAGTATTTTCCGCGTAATGCCCGCCTGCCAAACTTTTATCGCACAGGATAATATAGGATTTAACAAGGCGGCGGAGAGAATTGCAGGGCAAATAATCGGGACAATAACACGGAAGATGCATCCGTTAGAATCGGCATATTCACGAAAAGCCGTTTCAACGGCGCGGCGCTGAAGGGGGCGGCATAAAGGGGACAGTCCCATTTTTGCGGCCTCCTGCCACAAAAATCGGGACAGTCCCCATTCGACCGTCCCATTCGACCGGCGGAAAGGGGCGGATTCTATCGGTTTCGGCGGCTTTCATTGCACCAAATTGACCAGATCGTTGGTGCGCCACTTGTCCGCCGCCGTCAGCAGCTTCGCGCTGTTTGCAGCCTGCATTCTCGGCTTTCCGCTGCACGGCTCGAACCTGCCGGGAAAGATCGACCATCAACTCGCCATTGATATTGGGGAGGGATTTCATCCGCCGGGACAAATGGGAGCCGAAACGCAACAAGAGGGCATCGTCGGCGGAAACGAAAAACTGATAGGAACCCGGATCTCCCTGGCGTCCCACGCGGCCGATCAACTGCCGATCCACGCGGAGGGACTCGTTGGGTTCGATGGCGATCAGATGAATGCCGCCGAGTTCCGCCACGCCCGGCTGAAGCTTGATGTCGGTGCCGCGCCCCGCCATGTTGGTGGCGATGGTCACCGTGCCGCGATATCCGGCGCACGACACCACGTCGGCTTCCTCGGCGGTCTGCTTGCCGTTGAGAAGTTGATAGGGGATGCATGCGGCATCCAATTTCCGGGCGAGCACTTCGCTGTTTTCGATGGTCCGCGAGCCGATCAGCACGGGGCGTCCCGTCGCCGAGACGCGGCCGATCTCCTCCACGGCGGCTCGCCATTTGCTGGCCGCATCGGCGAAGTACCGCGCCGGCAGGGCTCGACGTTTCAGCGGAAGGCGAAGCGGCACTTTGGCAACCCGCAAGCCGAACGTTTTCCAAAACTCGCCGCGGCTTTCCATCGCCGTGCCGGACATTCCGCACAACATATCGTACATGCGGAAGTAGCGTTGCCGCGTGATGCGCGCCGCCGTGCGAAGCTCCCCGCTATGTTTCAAATTTTCCTTGACCTCCAGGATCTGGTGCAAACCCTCGCTCCAGTTGCGATCGGGGCAGAGCCGCCCCGTGGCGCCGTCCACGAGCACGATTTTGCCGTCGGCGACCACGTAGTCGATATCCTTGTTCAACAGCAGCCTTGCTTGAAGCGCCTGCTCGACGTACAAGCCCCAGGACCGTTGCAATTTTCCCCGCAACGCCCGGGCGGCTTCCTCGTGCGCCCGCAACTTTCCGGCTTTGGTCAGGCTGGCGCTATGGGCCTCCCGGTCGATCGTATAATCGGCATCCTCTTGCAAGCGGTCGGCGACCCGCAGCGCTTCGGCATACAATCCGGCGTCGCCCTCCTCCGCGGCGCCGCCCTCGCTGATAATCAAGGGGATACAGGCTTCATCGACCAGCACCGAATCGATTTCGTCGATGATCGCGATGCCGCGCCGGGCATGGAAACTGGAATCCTTCGCGGCGCCGCCGCGAAGGACGTTCCGATAGTGCTGCCCGAGAGGGTCGCGGGAATCGGTAATGCCGGCCAATTGTTCGCGAAGGTAATCGAAGCCGAACTCGTAACCGGTGCCATAAACGATATCGGCGGCATAGACGGCGCGTTTTTCCTCGTTTTGGGCGTTTTCCTTCAAGAGCCCGATCGAGCGGTTCAAGAGGCGATAGACGGGCGTCAGCAATTCGCAATCGCGCTCGGCCAGGTAGATGTTGGGCGTGGCCAGATGCACGCTCCGGCCGCGCAGCGCATAGAAAGCGGCCGGCAAGGAAGCGCAAAAAGTTTTCCCCTCTCCGGTCGCCATCTCCGCGATTTTGCCGCGGCAAAGCAGCATTCCCGAAAGAAGCTGCTGGTCGTAGAGCCGAATCCCGACCACGCGCCGCAAGGCTTCAAAAGTCAGCGCGAAGGACTCGACCATCCGTCCCACGGAACAATCATTCGGCTCCGCCCGCATCGCGGCGGCGAAAGTGTTCGCTTCGTTCGTGAGTTGCGCATCGGTCAGGGCGCACAGATCATCCGCGTGTTCGCGGACCTGGACGATGAGCGACTGATCGGTGATCGGGGAGCGGAGGAATCGCAGCCGTTGGGATGTAAGCCACTCCCGCATCATTTTAGGGGGGGACGGCATAAGCATGGATGCGTCTCGATCTGGCCGGGAGGTAGGGATTATACGGTTTGCGCCTTCTGCGACTCGAAATGACATTGTCACGATTCCGGGCGAGTGAAACTCCTGCCGTGCCAAGCAGCAAGAAACATCGTGATTTCCCCTCCGCGCTGACGGTGCGGCGCGACCCTCGCTCTCCCCAGTTCAAGCGACACTGTCGAGGATAATTATCTTGTAAAGAACTATATCTTGAAAAATTGGGGAAAAAAGCTCCCGCCAGAGGTTTTTCACGGGATCGATCTTCGGGAGGGGGCATTTGAGCCGTTCATTTTTCTGAGAAGTTCGCAATCAACCAGGGTTCCCATGGCCTTATTCAGATTGGCGAACCCGGTGTTGTAGGCCGCCAAAGCTGCCGCGTATAAACCCTCGGACCGCGCCAAACGATCGTGCGCGTTGAACAAATCATCCAACAGGACGGCAGACGAGCGTTGCTCGTCAAGCGAAGCTTCCCACCGCGCTTGGAGATAATCGATCTCGGCCAGATTGGAAACCACGGCGTGCGCTTGGCAGAGCGTTTCTTGGTACGTAGTGTCGATTTCCCGCACCGCGTTTTCGACTTCCAGACGCACGTTCGCCGTCACCGCGGCCAACTGGCATGTCAGTTGGCTGAATTCGAGTTGACGTTTGTGCATTTTCGCCCAAGCGGCGCGATTGCCCAGCGGATACTCGAAAACCATGCCGGTCGAATACGTGGGCCGGCCGAGCGTGAATTGATCGCCCAACGCCCGGCCGATGTTCACATCCCCTTCCAAACCGCTCACATAGGTCGAGAGGATCAGGTTGAGCACCGGCCGCAGTTCATTTTTCGCCACTTCCTGGCGGACGCAAGAAGCGTTCAACTCCTTGCGGACCTCGTCGATCTCAGGTCGATGCTTGAGCGCCAGGACCAGCGAGTCGTGGAAGCTGATGGGAACGGGCTGGCTCACCGGCAACTGGGTCGGAACCAGTTCCTGCCCTCGATTCGCCAACAGGATCGGGTCGTTGATCAGCGTGCGCAGTTTGGCGTCGGCATTCATCAACAGCGTTTCCTGGCGGATTACGGCGCCATAACGGCTGGCTACCGCCGCCTTGGCGCGGGCGAGTTGGCCTCCCACGGCGTCCACCTCGCGGCGGCCTTCCAGCTTGCGGCAGATTTCCACGCCCTGGTCGTAAAGTTTGCGCTTCTGCAAAAGCAGCGCTCGCTGCAGATGAAGATCCCAGTAGGTCTGATAAACTTCCAAGAGCACGCTTTGCAAATCTTTGGAGACTTTGTCGCGCGCGGTCTGCGTGTCGATCCGGGCGAGCACGATCAAGCGGCTGTTGTAGGTTTTGCCCGCTCCGTTCAGCAACGGCTGCGTAATGTTCAATGAAAGCCTCGCGTTCCCCTGGAGAGGCGGCATGAAATACAGCGAATTGCTGTTTTCATAGCCGATTTTTTGGGAAAGCTCGACTTGCGCCGCTGAGGGTCTTCTTGCGGAGCCCATTATTGTAGTTCCAGTTCTGGTCGATATACCGGTCCGGGCCGCCGGTCGTGAGAATGCTGCCCACGGGTTCGCTGGTATCGAGGAACTTCGATTCGACGAAAGCTTTCGGGTCGAAATCGGCTTCCGCCTCCACTATCGATTCCTCGCGGATGGGCGAAACTTCGCGCAAAACGCAGATTTGCGGGGAGAAACGCAAGGTCCCCAAAATCACCGGTTCCAATTCCATCTGCAAAGTCGGAGCGCCGGATGTCAATGGGCGCATCGCCTCATTCTCCCACCAAGCATGGAAATTTGCCGGGAGGCGCGAAAAATCGCCGCATGGCCAAGGCGTGCGATTTTGCATGGGTTTGCCCGGAGGAATCAATTCGGAAGGCGGCTCCGGGATGTTCGGCGCTGCCGGCGCGGGAGCGACAAGAGGGTTCCCATTATCGGCCGCCTTTAAAAAATTTGGCAGTCCGAGCACTGCAACAAGAGCAAAGAAACAACACCCCCCCATGATAGTGGTATTTGCTCTTCGCAATGTGAACGGATTCTCGCCCAATTTCTTTGCCTCAAGATCAGGGACTGTTCCGATTTTTGTGGTAGGAGGCTCAAAAAGGGACTGTTCCCTTTAACACCGCCCTCTTTAACACCGTCGGCCAAATATCCGGAAAATCCCTTGCCTGCATATTAAGCTACACAATTAAAATAATCGTCACACTCTGTCTTCCGAGTCCAGCAAACTATTGCCACCCGGCAACCTTTATCACACTTTCAATGTTGATAAATTGTGACGATTGCGCGGCTTAGAGTAAATGTAATAGTTCTCTATGATGCATATATTCTCTGTAATCTTTTTTCGGAAGCCATTGCCAAGCACGCAGAGCTAGAGTTTAGGGGTGTTTTTGGAAAAAGGAGGCAGACTTTGCAGGCGAAGCTATGCACCGAGACTGCCCAGGGCAAACAAAATATGCCTCGATTCCGTGCTGACAGAGGTTTGTGAACATGAGACGCATATCAACGGCAACTCGCATCAGTTTGACCTTAACTTTTTTGTGTTTGAGCTTATTGTTTGCCGCACAAACGCTGGGGCTGATTCCGGATCAAACGCGCGAGATTCTCGAAGGGCGCAAAATGTTCTGCAAGGCGCTGGCCGCACAAGCTTGTTGGTCGGCGCAAAAAGAAGATCTCAAGAGCCTCAAGGTGGAGACGGCGAGGCTCATGGAAAAGAACGATAAGGTTCGCAACGTCACGATCCGCCGCGCGAACGGACAACGATTGGTGCAGATTGGCGAAAAACCGCCGAGAGAACAAACGGCGGGGTCGGCGGAATCCTCCGCCGACTACGTGGTGATACCGATCTACAAGGGGCGGGCGCTGTGGGGAAAAGTCGAAGTCTATTTTCAGCAGCTCAACGGCGAAGGGTGGAGTTTTTGGTTCACCTCTCCGATCCGTTTAATCGTTTGCCTGACGGTTTCCACATTTCTCCTGACGCGTCTCTATTTGAAGCGGATTTTGCATCATTTGGATCCCTCCTCCGTCATCCCGGACCGGGTACGATCCACCCTGGACACGCTTGCGGAAGGGGTTTTGATCATCGATTCCGACCAGCAGATCGTGTTGGCGAACAAAGCGTTCGCCGACAAGTCCGGACGCACGCGGGAAACCTTGCAGGGATTGCAGGTCACGGAACTTCAATGGACCAAGTCGGACAAGAATGCGCCGTTTCCCTGGGAGTTGGCAATCAGCCAAAATGCGCCGCAGATCGGCACGTTGCTGACGATGCACAGCACCCCGCACCACAAATGCACTTTCGTGGTCAACGCGACGCCGGTTCTCGGAGCCGACGAAAAGCCGCGCGGAGCGATGGCGACATTCGACGACGTCACCTCCATCGAAGAAAAGAACCTGCAACTCGAGGAAATGCTGCAGGCGTTGAAAATGTCGTTCGAAGACGTGCGGCAGAAAAATAAGGAATTGAAGCTGCTTGCCGCCCGCGATCCTTTGACCGGCTGCCTCAATCGGCGCTCCCTGTTCGACGCGTTCGTGATCGAATGGCAGACCGCCGCGGCGCAGGGAACGGTGTTGAGCTGCCTGATGGTTGATGTCGATCATTTCAAACAGGTGAACGACCAGCACGGCCATGCCGCCGGCGATGAAGTGTTGAAGACCTTGTCCGCGGCGTTGATCGAGGGGGTCCGCGAAACCGATTTCGTAGGGCGTTACGGCGGCGAAGAATTTTGCCTGCTGCTGCCGCGGACCTCGTTGAAGGCGGCCGCAACCATCGCGGAAAAGCTGCGATTGCGCGTCGCCGAGTCCTGCGCGAACCGTGAAGTGACGGCCAGCTTCGGCGTGTCATCGACCGAGAACGGCGCCAAGCATCCTCAAGAGTTGCTCGAAGAGGCCGATCGGGCGATGTATCTTTCGAAAAAAACGGGGCGCAACCGCGTCACGAACTGGTCGGCCGCGGTCAACGCAGTGGACGAAGACCGCAAGGAAGACCTCGGCATGCATCCCAACACATCCGCCCTGCATGCGGGGATTCCCATCCAAGCCGTGAACGCCTTGATGTCCGCCTTGATTTTCCGCGATCCGATCACGGCCGAGCACAGCCGCCGCGTCGCCGATCTTTGCGTGCTTGCGGCGCGCGGGCAAATGTCCGAGGAACAGTGCTACATTCTGGAAGTCGCCGGACTGTTGCACGACATGGGAAAATTGGGCATGCCGGACTCGATCCTGCTGAAACCCGGCCCTTTGACGAACGAAGAGCGGAGGATCATGAGCACGCACGACCGCATCGGCGTGGAAATTCTCCGCGACGGGTTTTCCTCGGAGGAACTCAGCGAAATCGTCGCCAACTCGCATGCCTGGTACAGCGGCAATCCACACGAGCCGAATTTGCCGATCGGCGAAAACATACCGCATGGCGCCCGCATTTTGACCATTGCCGACGCTTACGACGCCATGACTTCGGACCGGGTTTATCGCAAGGCCCGTCCGCCGGAGGAAGCATTCGAGGAGTTGCAGCGGTGCTCGGGCGAGCAATTCGATCCCGAACTGGTCAAACATTTCATCGAAGTCATTTCCAAAAATCCGCTGCATGCCGCGCAACGGCAGGCGTCCAAGCAGATGGCGTTGGCGATGGGAATTCAAGCCGAACGCATTGCGATCGCGTTGGAAAGCCGCGATTTCGCGAGTTTGGTCTTGATGGCCAATCAACTCGTGGCCACGACGCGGGAAAAATGTTGGGAGCCGGTCACGAGCCTCGCGTTCAAATTGGGCGAAGCCGCCAAAAATGATCCCGACATGTTCGAGCTCGTTTCGTTGACCACCGATCTGATGCAGATCTGCAACTCTTCGCAAGAATCGTGTTTGGATGATGTCCCCCACGCCAAGATTCCCGCGTTGTCGCTTGTGGACGCTACCGCTCCCTCTGCAAATTAACCGGAGCTCCAGCAACACGGGCACCACTTCTTGGCTTCTGCGAACACGACTTTGGGGCACCTCGTTCGGCCGGTCTTATGCGGGACTTTTTGGTTTTTCCGAGGCTAATTCGGAGGATTATTCCAATTGCGCAGGATTATTATGCACGAGCAAAAAAAACTTTAGTTCCTTTGCCTGATCGCCATTCTCTTTTAGGCCCCCAAGAAAGATAGTCTTACAAAAGACGCATCTATCAATACTCTTCAAGAAAAGCTAGCCTTTGCGCAAGGCTTCCAGAAATATTCCATTCGCCGACAGGAGGGAAATCACATGTTCACCCAGCAATTGACCGATCAGATGTGCCGGTTCATCAACGATTTGAAACGCGACCGCCTGCGAAAGCAAGCCGCAAGCGCCAAGGGACGCGCGATCAATTGCATGGAGTTGGAGGATCGAATCCTGTTGAGCGCGACTCCCCTCGCGCCCGAAGCGCTGGTCAACAAAACCGCGGGCGACGTTCAGCAAACGGCGACCTCAAGCCCCCAATCGGTGGCCGCGGACGCCGCCGGCAATCACGTGGTCGTCTGGTCGAGCCTGAATCAAGACGGCAGCGGATGGGGCGTTTACGCACAACGGTTCAATGCCGACGGCGTCGCGCAGGGCAATGAATTCCAAGTCAATACGCATACGACTCAAGATCAGAAGGAAGCAAAAGTCGCGATGCGGGAAGACGGCACGTTCGCCATCACCTGGACCGAAAGCGACGGCGGCGCGCCTGGCTCCGCCGACATTTACGCGCGCAGCTACGACGCCAACGGCAATGCCTTGCAGGATCAGGAAATCCGGGTGAACGAAACCATCGAAGGGGACCAGAAATTCTCGTCCGTTTCGATCAACAACAGCGGCTTCGTCGTCGGTTGGACGAGCCAGAATCAAGACGGCAAATGGGATTTGTACGAGCGTTGGTTCGACGCCAACGGCAATCCGCAACAGCCCGAGCAACAGGTCAACTCGACTTCAAGCTCGACCGCCATCCAATCCCAAGTGGGAATGGACCCGTGGGGATACGTCGCGATCGTTTGGCAGGGCGAGGTTGATGGCGATCAGAATATTTATGCAAGGTACGGCGGTTTCTGCAACGGCGACTCCTGGGATACCGGCGAATTCCAAGTCAACACAACCACCGCCGGCGACCAAATCAATCCCAACATGGGATTCAAGAGCAATGAAGGCAGTTTTGTCGTGAGTTGGACCAGCGAGGGACAGGACGGCGGCGGAAACGGAATCTACGCGCGGCAATTCGACTGGTGCGGCAACGCGCTGGGCTCGGAGTTCCAAGTGAATACGACCGCCGCCGGCGACCAGGACAATTCCTCGGTCGCGGTGGACAACAACACGGGCGATTTCATCATCACCTGGTCGAGTTACAACCAGGACGCCCTGGGCGGCTGGGGCGTTTACAGCCGGAGTTACAGCGCAAACGGAACCCCCAAAACCGATGAAATTCGCGTCAACGGCACGATCGACGGTTCGCAAAACTATGCCTCGGCCGCGTTTCTCGGCTCCAACAGCTATGTGATTACCTGGAGCGGTGAAGGGGTCGGAGACAACTCGGGCGTGTTTTCCGAAATATGCCACACCGGGCTCGTGGGGCAATACTCGAATGACCTCAACGCGGGAAATCCCAACTTGGCCGGCGCTGACATCGGCTCCCCCGGTCTAGGCGGCTCCACCTCTTTCAACGGCAGGTTGTGGACGGTCAACGGCGGCGGCACGGGCATCGGAAACGCATCCGACCAGTTCCGCTTCGCCAGCGAGGATTTTGCCGACAACGGCAACATCTTCGCCAAGATCGACTCGATTTCCGGGACGGACGGCAAGGCCGGACTTATGTTCCGCGACGACATGAGTGCGGATTCGGCCTTTGCGGGCGTTTTCCGGCAAGGAAACGCGATCAGCTTCCAATGGCGCAACGGCGCAGGAGTCCAATCCGCCGATGTTACGCTGACCGATATCAACGGTCCCGTCTGGCTCAACCTCAATCGCAGCGGCAACATGTTCAGCGGGTATTACAGCTACGACAACATCAATTGGTTCCAAATCGGCGATGCGCACAGCGTGGCCATGGGGCCGATCGTCAAGGCCGGCCTGGCGGTGACCGCCGGCAACGACGGATCGCTCTGCAGCGGTGTTTTCAGCAACGTGATGGTTGTCAACCCGCGGAATTTCGTGCTTGCCGGCATCGACATCGGCACGCCCGGCCAAACAGGCTCCACAACGCTTGCCGACGGCGTGTACACCGTCTCCGGCGGCGGATCGGGCATCGGGGGCACTCTCGACAAATTCCAATTAGGCGCCAACGGCCTGGTTGGCGATTGGGACCTGACCGCGCAAATCATCAGCGCCGACGCCGGCGCAACGGCGGGTGTAATGTTCCGCAACGACAATTCGGGCGATTCCATGTTTGCCGGCGTCTTTCTCGCGCCGGACAACACCTTGACCTTCCAATGGCGAGACGAAACGGGGAGCGATAGCGGATCGGTTGCCGGCCCCAGCGTTTCCGGACCCGTGTGGGTCAAAGCAACCCGCAGCGGCGACAACTTCCAAGGATGGTACAGTTCCGACGGCGTTGAATGGACCCAAATCGGCGTCACGCAAACGATTGCCATGAACGAGACGGTTTTGGGCGGGTTGGCCGTTACCGCCAACGACGACGGCGCGGTCCGCAGCGCCGCGTTCGGCAACGCGGCCATTTCGCGATCGGTTGCATTCCATGGAACCGAATCCGACGTCGGCACGCCCGATCGAAACGGAGCCACCGTTTACACCACCGGTGATTCCTATGTCGTCACCGGCAGCGGCGCTGCGATCGGCGGCGAGACCGACCAATTCCATTTCGCTTCCAACAGCTTTACCGGCGACGGAATCCTTGTCGCCCAGGCGGCCTTGCCCGCCGATGCCGGTCCGGGCGCCAAAGCCGGCGTGATGTTCCGCAACGACAGCTCCGTGGCAAACTCCCTCTTCGCCGACGTCGTGGTGACTGCCGAAAACACGGTGAGATTCGAATGGCGGGACGCTTCCGGAAGCGGCTGCGCTGCGGTAAATCTCGACGGTTATCAGACCGGCGACCCGATATGGGTGAAATTGACCCGCGTTGACAACGGATTCAGCGGATATTACAGCACCGACGGCATTACCTGGACGCAAGTCGGCGCTAGCCGAACGATCGCCATGAACGGCACGCTCGACGCAGGTCTGGCCGTGTGTTCCGGCGATGAGGCGGCCCTGATCGCCGCCAATTTCAACCATGTGGCGGCGACTCAAACCATGAATTTTGCCTGGACGGGTGGCGATATCGGCAATCCCGGCCGGACAGGCGGCGAATGGTACACCAACGGCGGAACCTATGTTGTCTCCGGGGGAATTAACGAAGGCCAATCCGATGAATATCATTTCTCCTCCGAAAACTTCACCGGCGACGGATCCTTGAGCGCCAAGTATCCTCCTGGACCAACGTCCAAAACGGCGACAAGGCCGGGGTAATGTTCCGCAACGATTCCGTCGCCGATTCCCCGTTTGCCGGCGTCGTAGTCGCAACGGGCAATCTGGTGAACTTCGAATGGCGGGACGGCGCCGAAAGCGGTTCCGAGAGCGTTCAGATCGAGGGCCTCGATTCGGGCAATCCCGTCTATGTCAAACTGGACCGCGCCGGCAACGAGTTCAGCGGGTATTATAGCCTGGACGGCGCGACCTGGGTGCAAATCGGCGAGACCAAGACGCTGGCATTGAACGCGACCGTCCAAGCGGGATTGGCCGTGAGCGCCCACGACGGCGCGGATCCCTGCATCGCCACTTTCAAACGGATGACGGTTGCCCAAACGGCGGAAATCGGCTTGACCAGCGCCGACATCGGCGATCCCGGTCTGGCGGGATCGACTACTTACAGCGACGGCGTTTACACGGTTATCGGCAGCGGAAACGATATTTCGGGGACCTACGACCAGTTCCAATTCGCTTCGGAGAGCCACAGCGGCGACGGAGAAATCATCACCCGAATCGACTCCGTCACCAATACCGCCGATTGGGCCATGAACGGCTTGATGTTCCGGGAAGACGATTCCCCGGGCTCGAAGTATGTCATGATTTCCGCCACTCCCGCCTACTACATCCAGTTCCAGTGGCGCGATCAGACCGATGGTGGGATTGGATGTGCTTTCCACGACTATACTTTTTCAGGAGCGGATTTTTCCGGTCCCGTGTGGCTGAAGTTGACCCGGCAGGGGAATGAATTCAGCGGCTATTACAGCGATGACGGCGTCACCTGGACGCAGATCGGCGGATCCCAGGGGATTGGCATGAGCAACACGGTTCAAGCGGGGTTGGCGGTGGCCGCCGCCAACAATGAGGCCCTCGACACCTCGACCTTCAGTCATCTGTCAATCACTCAAACGTCGAATTTCACCTTGTCCGATAGCGACATCGGCGCACCGATAACGGCGGGAACCACCACGACGCCCGATGAGGGTTATGTGGTTACCGGCGGCGGACAGGACATTTGGGGCAACTACCAGCAATTTCATTTCACTTCGGAAAGCCACACCGGCGACGGGGAGATCATTACCCGGGTCGATTCTCTCACGAGCACCGGTTATTGGGTCATGGGCGGCGTGATGTTCCGCGACACCACGTCGCCGGACAATACGAACGCGCCGTTCGCCATGGTGTTTGCGGATCCGGTGTATGGCGGCGTGGTCTTCCAATGGAGCAGCGCAAACGGCAACTATCCCTCCTGTGACCGCGTCGAAGTATCCGACACGCCGGTATGGGTCAAGTTGACCCGCGTCGGCAACGAGTTCAGCGGTTATTACAGCACGGACGGCAGCACGTGGATCCAAATCGGAGCGACCCAGTCGATCGGCATCAGCCAGACGGCTCAAGCCGGCCTGTATGTCTGCGCCAACAATGACGGCGCACTCGAGTGCGGCGCAGTTCAGCCATGTATCCCTAAGCCAGTCATCGAATTTCACTTGGACTGACATCGATATCGGCGGCGCAACCGTAGCCGGCCCGGGATCGAGCACGTATCCCGACGCCCACTATCTTGTCTATGGCGGCGGCTACGACATGGGCGTCTGGAACGGGAACGATGGGACGGTGCGCGACGATCAATTCCAATTCTCCTCCGATCAGTACGCCGGAGATTTAACGATCGTCGCGCAAATTACTTCGTTCGACGAAGCCAACGGCTGGTCCAAAGCGGGGATCATGTTCCGCGACTCGACGGACTCGAACTCCACGTTCGCCGATATCCTCATCACGCCGGACAATGGAATTCAATTCCAATGGCGCACGGGCGATGGAAAGGAGCCGGTCAGCGCGGGAACCGGTTTCAACGTGGATGAACCGGTATGGGTCAAACTCGTCCGCAGCGGCAATCAGTTCTCCGGTTTCTACAGCACGGACAATGTAACCTGGATTCAAATCGGCACGACCCAGACGATTGCCATGAGCGAAACGATCCGGGGAGGGCTGGTTGTTTGCGCCGGCGATAACGGCGCCTTTGCCAGGGCGACATTTGCGAACATTAGCGTTACCGAGAGCCGCCATGCCGGCGAAACCGGATTGAGCAACGTGGCCTTCCAGCGAATCGATCCGAAGATCGACTTTAACTGGGGCGATGAGGGCTCGCCCGGCACGGGCGTGGGCGGCGCCAATTGGTCCGCCAGTTGGCAGGGCAAATTCCTGGCCGACTACAGCGGAACTTACACGTTCGCCGCCGGTGGAGACGATGGAGTGCGCGTGTGGATCAACGATCAATTGGTTGTCGACGGCTGGCTCTACCAGGGATTCACCTACCATTACGGTTCGGTCGATCTTGTGGCCGGCCAGTGGTATTCGATCCGCATGGATTATTTCCAGGGCGGAAGCGGAGAAGCCGCTCAACTTTGGTGGGCGCCGCCGGGTCACGACTGGGAAGTGATTCCCGCCAGCCACCTCAGCTTCGATAACGCGGCCCCGGTCAACCAGATGCCCGGCACGCAAGTCGCCATCGAGAATACGCCGCTGATTTTCTCTGCCGCCCTGGGCAATGCGATTCGAGTGGCCGATCCGGATGCCTGTTACAGCCCTCTGGAGGTGACGCTCGCGTTGACTCCCGGCACGGGCGTCCTTACGTTGAGTCGAACCGACGGCCTGCAATTTTCCATCGGCGACGGCGATGGCGATGCCACGATGACCTTTATCGGCTCGCTTGCCGATATCAATGCGGCCTTGGAGGGGATGCAATACACGCCGGGCGCCGATTACCTCGGCCAGGTCGAGTTACAAATCACGACTTGTGATATGGCCCCGGCATTCGCCGGCGGTTCGAAAAGCGATTCCGATGTCATGGCCGTCACGGTGGCCGGCGACAAGGGTTTCCTGGCGACCTATTTCAGCAATCCGGACTTTTCCGGAACGGCCGTCCAAGCCGTCGATCCGACGATCGACTTCAATTGGAACGGAGCATCGCCGGCGCGCGGGCATCGACGCGGCTCGAATTGGTCCGCGCAATGGTTGGGATGGCTCGAACCAACCGCATCCGGAAGCTACACCTTCCATGCGACAAGCGATACGGGTTGCCGCGTATGGATCAACGACGTGCTCGTGATCGATCATTCGGCCGACGCGGGCGAATTCGCCTCGGCGCCGATCACGTTGACCGCGGGGCAGTCGTATCTGGTACGGATGGAATACGCGCAAAGCGGATCGGGAGGCCAGGCCAAGTTGGAATGGTCCAGCAACGATCTGTTGCAACAGGTAATTTCGTCCGAGCAGGTCAACCACATCGACCGGGCCCCGGTCAATTATATGCCCGATGATCAGAGTACTCGGCTAAATACGCCGTTGACATTCTCCGCGGCCAACGGCAATGCGATCACCGTAGGCGATCCGGATATCGACCCGGCAACGTCTTTCGTGCCGGTCGCGGACGGCGGTTTCGAATCGCCCAACGTAGGCACGGGTTGGGAAGCTTTCGATCAAAGCGGCGTCATCGGTTCCGCCTGGAATTTCACGCCGCTGAACTGGTCGAACGGCTACACTCCCAATTGCAGCGGCATTGTCGGCCCCGGCAGCGTTTACGAACACCCCGATGCGCCGGCCGGAGCGCAAGTGGCGTTTGTCCAGGGCAATGCCGCGATGTGGCAAGACATCACTTTCGCCGAGTCCGGCTACTATAGCATCAGTTTTCAGGCCGCATATCGCAGTTACGGCGGGCAGAATGCGTTCAAGGTCCAGATCGACGGCGTGGACGTCGGCGTGTTCGATCCGAATTCCACGAGTTTTCAGGGTTTCCGCACCGATCCCCTCGCAATCGCAGCCGGCACGCACCGCTTGAGTTTCCAGAGCATGGCCGCGGCCGGGGATCACACCGCCTATATCGATCAGGTATCGATCGCGAAATCCGAATCCCTCGTTCAAGTCACGCTTTCCGTGGATCCGGGCACGGGTTCGCTCTCGCTCGGACATTTGAACGGTTTGGTATTTACCGACGGCGACGGCGCCAACGACGAAACGATGACTTTTTCCGGTTCCGTGGCCGACGTCAACGCGGCTTTGGACGGGTTGCAGTTCCTGCCCGTCACGAATACCACGGAAACAGTCGAACTCTGCATCACCACCAGCGACCTGATGTCGCCGTTGCCCGGAGGTCCAAAATCCGCTTCCAACCAGATCGCCCTGAGCGTGTCCGATGTTTCGGACCATTCGGGATTGCTGACCACTTACTACAATTGGGATTCCACGGCCGGGCCGGTTTATCGCATCGATCCCTCGGTTGATTTGAATTGGAATGCAAACGGTTTGCCCGCCCCGGGAATCGCGGGAAACAATTGGAACGCTTCGTGGGAGGGTAAAGTGCTGGCCGACTATGACGAAACTTACACTTTCCATGTCACCGCGGATGACGGCGTGCGATTGTGGGTCAACGGCACATTATTGGTCGATGCCGTGAACAATCAAGCGCTCAACGCCTTTACGGGCACGATCGGCTTGGAGGCCGGCCAATGGTATTCGATCCGCCTGGAGTATTACCAATGCAATCCGGGAGGCGCCCTCAATCTCGCATGGTCCAGCGCCTCGCAGATCCAAGAAACCGTTCCCGAGAGCCATCTCAGTTGCGCCGACCTGCTCTCGCAACAAAACGCGGCCCCCACCAACAACCTCCCCAGCCAGCAAGTCGCCGGCTTGAATACCCCGCTGGTCTTCTCCGCCTCCAACGGCAACTCCATCTCGGTCAGCGATCCGGAAATCGACCAGGCATCTTCCTCCGTGACGGTCGGCGACGGCAGTTTCGAAGACGTCAATATCGGCACGGGCTGGTATTCGAACCAATACAATCCGACGGGCTCCGCATGGACCTTCGTAGGCGACAGCGGACTGGCTGCCAATGAAAGCGGCATTTTATGCGATAACGGCAACGCTCCGAACGGCACGCAAGTGGCTTTTCTCCAATTCGACGGGAGCTTTTATCAAGACATCAATTTCGCCGAGGCGGGAAACTACACCATCAGCTTCCAGGCCGCCTACCGAGTGTACGGCGGGGCCAGCCCGTTCTCCGTCTTCGTTGACGGCGTGAACGTGGGAACTTTCACGCCCGACAGCGCGGCTTTCCACGGTTACCAAACCAATTCCTTCGCCGTCACCGCGGGCACCCACCGGATAACTTTCAGTCATAACGCCAGCACCGACCAAATAATTTTGATCGACCAGGTGTCGATCGCCAGGACCGAATCGTTAGTCCAGGTGACCCTCGCTTTGGATCCCGGCGCGGGTACGCTTACACTGCCGCAAACCAACGGTTTGATGTTCGTCGCCGGCGACGGCACGAACGACGCCACGATGACATTCTCGGGCACGCTGGCCGACATCAACGCCGCCTTGGAGAGCATTCAATACATGCCCACCGCGAACTACACCGGATCGTTCAATTTGCTTATGACGTCAACACACGCGGGGACGATTTTCACGGGCGGATCGCAAAGCAATGCCGACGCCATTCCCATCTATGTGGTGGTTCCTTCGGATTCCGAGGGACTTTTAGGCCTCTTCTACAACGGTCCCGGCGGCGCCACGACCGACACGAGAAATCTCGCGCTCGGCAAGGCTTGTTCGGCCTCGAGCCAATGGGACGATTATTACGCCGGCTACCTGACCGACAACGATCCCAGTACATTTGCGCACACTCAAAATAATCCTAACGAGTGGCTCCAAGTCGATTTGGGCGCGAATTCCGAACTGACCCAAATCAAGTTGATCAACCGAGATGGCTGGGGCGATCGTTTACAGAACTTTACCGTCTCGGTGATCGCCAGCGATGGCGTAACCGTTGTTTGGTCTTATACCGACAACAACCCGACCTACGACGGCGAAGTTCTGACGTTCAACACGGGGAAGATTTTCGGCCAATATATCCGAGTGCAGAAGAACGACGCGAACTTCCTGCATCTCGCCGAAATCCAGGCTTACGACCTGAGTGCGCCGGAGCCCGACGTATCCCGCATCGATCCGACTATCAATTTCAACTGGGGCAACCAAGGCCAACCCGCGCCGGGCGTGCCCGGCAGCAACTGGTCGGCCAGTTGGCAGGGAAGGATCCTGGCCAATTACAGCGAGACGTACACGTTCGATTTGACCGCGGACGACGGCGTTCGCCTCTGGATCGACGATCAACTGTTGATCGATTCCTGGCACGCCCAGGATTCGACTACGCACACGGCAACGATCACTCTGGAGGCCGGGCAGTGGTATTCCTTCCGCATGGACTATTATCAAATCTCGGGAGATGCGGGCGTGGCGCTTGAATGGTCCAGCGCCAGTCAGATTCGAGAGGTCATCCCGAGCAGCCAGTTCACTCATCTGGATTCGGCCCCGGTGAACCAGGTCCCGAACGTGCAGACGACCGATGAGAATACGCCGTTGATCTTCTCCTCGGCGAACGGTAATGCGATACAAATAGCGGATTCAGATGCAATCTACGGCCCGCTTAAGGTAACGCTTGCGGTCGATAACGGCACGCTGACCTTGCAGAACACGAATAACTTGACGTTCATGGGGGGCGACGGCATCGACGATTCCGCGATGACTTTCTATGGCCAATTGGCGGATATCAATGCGGCCCTGGATGGATTGACCTATACTCCGGCCGTCTGCGGCGACACCCACATCTCAACGGCAACGCTGCAAATGACGACCGACGACATGGCTCCGGCATTGACCGGGGGCTCGCAGACTGCCACGTCAACGGTTTCCATCGACATTGCCGCTCCGGGGCAGTACAACGGATTGCTGGGTACCTACTATTCCGGTTCGAATTTCACGGGAACGTCGTACCAGCGCGTCGATACCGGCGTCAATTTCGATTGGGGAAGCACCAATCCCTCGCCGATGGCGGGAATCGGTCCGAACAACTGGTCCGCGCGCTGGCAAGGCGCCATCATCGCCGACTACAGTGAAACCTACACCTTCCATGTCAGCGGCGACGATGGTTTCCGGCTGTATGTAAACGGCCAGTTGCTCGTCGATCGGATGGAAAACCACAGCAACGCCGACTCCTATACGGGCACGATCGACCTTGTCGCCGGACAAGCCTATTCCTTCCGTTTGGATTATACGCAAGAATATAGCGAAGCAAGCATCAAAGTGGAATGGTCCAGCGCCAGCCAGGCAAGGGAAGTGATCGACGCCCATCACTTCCAAACCGCGGACCAGACGCCGGCCATCACCTCGCCCGCCATGCAGTACGGCATCGGCAATCAATCGATCATCTTTTCCGAAAGCCTCGGAAACGTGATCGCCGTGAGCGAATTACACAACGACGGCAATCCGCTGACGATCACGCTCGATGCATCCCAGGGCGCGTTGACTCTCAGCGGAGTCAACGGGCTGACGTTCCTGGTAGGCGACGGCGCCGACGATTCGACAATGACTTTTTCCGGCGGCATCGCCGACATCAACGCCGCCCTCGGCGGCCTGTGCTATACGCGCGCCGCCGGGGACATGGGGCCGGCAACACTCCAAATTACCGCAACCGACCCGGGAACTTCGACCGGTTCGCGAAGTTCCACCGGCGCCGTCCAGATCGGCGCCGTGCAAGCGCAAAATTCGGGATTGCTGGCAACCTTCTATGCCGACGTAAATTTGGGCACGCCTGTCGCATCCGAGATCGACGAGACCATCGATTTCGACTGGGGCAACGAAGGCTCGCCCGCCGCCGGAGTCCCGGGGGCCAACTGGTCCGTCAGTTGGGAAGGTTTCATCCAGGTTCCGGAAACCGGGGACTATACTTTTTACACCACGACCGACGACGGTGCGCGTCTGTGGATCAACAATCAATTGGTGATCGATGCCTGGTATGCTCAAAGCCCGACTACCCATTCCGGCTTGATTCATTTGACGGGCGGCCAGCAATATTCGATTCGCATGGATTACAACCAATACGGCTATGGAGATTTGGCCAAGCTGGAATGGTCCAACCCCAACATGGCCCGCGAGGTGATCCCTGCCGGCCAGTTCGCGCACGCGATCCAACCCCCGGCCGTTTTCCCGCCCGCCTCGCAAAGCGTGAACGAGGACAATACGCTGACTTTCTCCTTTGTTGACGGCAACGCAATCAGCATCGTTGACGTGGACGCGGAATCCAATCCTCTTGCCGTGACGATTACGGCAAACAATGGCACCTTCAGCCTCGGCGGAAACCAGGGATTGAGCTTCTCGACGGGCGACGGCGCGAACGACGCCGCCATGACCTTCAGCGGGAGCCTCGCCGACATCAATGCCGCCCTGGGCGGTCTCGTCTTCACGCCGACCGCCGGCTATTCCGGCGCAGCCGGCCTGAGAATCGACGCGACGGATCTCGTCACTTCGATGTCCACGAGCAACTCGGTTTCCATTTCGGTGCTCGCGATCAACCATCCGCCGGTCAATACCGTTCCGAATTCGCAAGATGTTTACGATGATCAAACACTGACATTTTCCGCCGGCAACGGCAACGCAATTACCGTCGGAGATCCGGATATTGCCCACGGGGCATCCGCCGTGGCGGTCGGCGACAGCAGCTTCGAAACGCCTAATCTCGGCGCCGGAGGCGGGGCATACCAGTACGCGGTACTTGGCACGAGTTGGACATTTTCGGGCACCAGCGGCATCGCGGCGAATGGCAGCAACTTCAACAACGCCGATGCGCCGACCGGCGACCAAACGGCCTTTATCCAAAATGGCGGAGCAATTTCGCAAAACATCACTTTTGCGGAAACCGGATTTTATACCATCGGTTTCGAGGCGGCCTATCGCCCCTACGGCGCCGGGATGAATCCGATTATGGTCCAAGTCGATGGCGTTACTTACGGTTGCTGCGTTGCGAATTCGACGAATTTTCAAAGCTATCGCACCACCAGCTTCCCCATTACCGCGGGAACTCACCGGGTGACGTTCCTCGGCTTGAATCCCGGCGGAGACCGGACCACGTTCATCGATCGCGTGTCGATCGACAAGGCGGAGAACCTGGTGCAGGTGTCGCTCTCCGTGGACATCGGCAAGTTGAACCTCGGCAGCGCCCTCGGCGTGGTTATCTCCCAAGGAAGCGCAAACGGATCGAGCGCCATAACTTTCACGGGAACGGTCGAAGACGTCAATGCGGCTCTCGAAGGCCTGCAGTACGTGCCGATGGATCACTACGAGGGCGTGGACACCCTCAGGATCACGACCAACGACCTGGGTAACGTCGGCGCTGGAGGCGCCCTGAGCAGCACCGGCACGGTGACTATCAATGTGATGACGGCAAACGACCCGCCGACCATTAACGTGCCTGGCGCGCAGGGAACCTACGTCAACAACTCGGTTGTCTTCACCGATGCCAACCACAACGGAATCAGCGTCTCGGATCCCGATCTTGATCCCAGCGCAATGGCCATCACCGTCGCCAATGGCAGTTTCGAGTCGCCTTACCTCGATTACGGATCGATTAGTTGGAGTCCGAGCGGCTACGGCTGGACTTTCACGCCGGCGGGTTGGGTCGGCAACAGCTTCAGTCTGAGCGGAATTGCCGCCGTCGGCGGCAACCAGGCGCCGAGCACTCCGGCGGGCTGGCAGATGGCATTCATCCAGGGAAGGTCGTCGATGTCGCAATCCATCATCTTCACGGCGACGGGCGACTACTCCATCAGCTTCTTGTCGGCTTACCGAAATGCCTCTGCGAACAGTATTTCCAATCCGATCAGCGTCTTGGTGGACGGCGTGAGCGTCGGCGTGATCACGCCGACTTCGCTCGACCTCCGGAGCTATCAGACCAACTCCTTCCACGTCACGGCGGGAGTTCACACCGTGACCTTCCAGGGATTGAATCCCGAAGGAGGAGATCAGACGTCCTTTGTCGATCAGGTATCGATTTCGCGATTAAATGTCGTCATTCCCCAGGTCGAGGTGACGCTCGCCGTAGCGCACGGATCGCTTACTCTCGGCAACACTCAGGGCTTGACCTTCACGTCGGGAGACGGTTCCGGCGACGCCGCCGTGACTTTCCAAGGCACGCTGGCCGACGTCAACGCGGCCTTGGCCGGCCTGCGCTACGATCCGGTGAACGGCTATTTCGGATCGGACAGCATCCAGATCACGACCAAAGCCCTCGGCACGGTCAATGCCGGCGAATCACAAGCCGTGACCGGTTCGGTCGCCATCAATGTCGCAGCCGGCCCCGTGGTCAATTCCACGACCGCGGGAATCCAGCAGACGTCCCCGGAAAGCCCCCAGGCCGTCGCGGCGGATGCGCAAGGCAACTATGTGGTGGTCTGGTCGAGCCAGAACCAGGACGGCGACGGCTGGGGCGTCTATGCCCGACGCTTCAATGCGGCGGGAATCGCTCAAGGAAACGAATTCCAAGTCAATACACATACCGCCGGCGATCAAATGTATGCCACCGTCGCCATGAACGCCGACGGCAGCTTCATCGTTACCTGGTCGAGCAATAACCAGGACGGCAACGGCTGGGGCGTTTACGGGCAACGATACGACGCCGCGGGAAATGCCGTCGGCGGCGAGTTCCAGATCAGCGCCACCGCCACTTCCGACCAGATGTACTCCTCCGTGGCGATCAACGACAGCGGAGACGTCGCCGTCACCTGGTCGAGCCGGAACCAGAGCAATGGCAGTTGGGATGTGTATGCCCGCGTATTCCACGCCAACGGCGACCAAACCAACGAGTTCCAAGTCAATATTCAATCTTTGGGCGACCAGATGTACTCCCGCATTGCAATGCGTGAAAGCGGGAATTTCACCGTCGTCTGGCAGAGCCGGCTGCCGAACGGCGACTGGGACATCTACGCCCGAAACTACGATGCCGGCGGCCACGCCCTGGACAACGACTACCGCGTCAACGATACCACCGCCGGAGACCAGCAGAACGCCGGCATCGCCATGGACAATTCGGGCCGTATCGTCATCAGTTGGACCAGCGACAGCCAAACCGGCAGCGGCAAGGACATCTACGCCCGTCAATACGACGCCGACGGCTCAACCGAACCGGTGTACACCGTCTCCGGCTGCGGATCGGATATCTGGTCCAATGCCGACCATTTCCAATACGCTTCCGAGGCGGTTACCGGCGATGCGACCATGATTGCCAACGTTGACTCGGTAACCAACACCGGCCTGTTCGCCAAGGCGGGAGTGATGTTCCGCGACAGCCTGAATCCTGATGCCGCGCACGCCATGATCTATGTCAACCCCGAGAATTTAGTGGTTTTCCAATGGCGCAGCGGCAACGGCGGCCAGACCACCGATACGGAATGGACCCAACAATCGGCCGGTATCGTGGAATCCCGCGTGTGGGTCAAATTGACGCGCGTCGGCAACGCCTTCAGCGGTTATTACAGCACCGACGGCGTGACCTGGATTCAAGTCGGACAGACCCAGACGATCGTCATGGGCCAGTCCATTCAGGCGGGACTCGCGGTCAGTTCCTGGGATGCGAATGCGCTTTGCACCGCGACTTTCAAACATGTGTCGATCAATCAAAGCACGGACCTCCATTTGGTCGGCGGAGATATCGGCCCGCAGACCTATGCCGGATCAACCACCGTTGGCGGCGAGTTCCGCGTGAATACGACGATCACCGGTGACCAGGACTACTCGTCCGTAGCCATGGACCGAAGAGGGAACTTTTTCGTTACCTGGTCGAGTTATGGGCAGGATACGTCCGGCGCATGGGGCGTCTATGGACGCAGGTACAACGCGGACGGAACCTCCACCGGCGACGAGATCCGCATCAATAGCACCACGGACGGCTCGCAGGCGTACTCGTCGGTTACGTCGCTCTCGCCCAAGGATTTCCTTGTGGTCTGGAGCGGAAACGCGCCGGGCGACGACGCGGGCGTCTTCCAGGCGGCACAGTGTCCTCCCGGATTGTTGGCCAGCTATTTCAACAGCGCCAATTTCTCCGGAACTCCGGTCCAACGCATCGATTCCTCGATCAACTTCGACTACGGTTACAAAGGCACGCCCATCCAGGGCTTCAATCTCGACAATTGGTCAGTCCGCTGGGAAGGATTCATCCGCGCCGACACTTCCGAGACCTATACGTTTTACGTCGATAACGCCAACAGCGCCAAACTCTGGATCAACGGCCAGTTGGTGATCGGCTCCGGAACTTCCGGTTCGATCAGTCTCTTGGCCGGCCAGTGGTATTCCATTCGCATGGACTATTATCAACCCACGGGCTGGAAAGACGCCAAGCTGCAATGGTCCAGCAACAGCATTGCCAGAGAGCTGGTTCCTTCCTCCCAACTCACCTACGAGAATTCGCCGCCGGCGACGATCCTGCCCGGTCCGCAGAAAGTCAACGAAAATACGACTCTCGTGTTTTCGCAAGCCAATGGAAACGCTTTGCGGATCAGCGACTTCGACGCGGGCGCCGACAGCATGGAAGTCACGCTGGCGGTGAGTTACGGCACTCTCAAGCTGGGGAGCACGAATGGACTGACCTTCCTCGCCGGCAACGGAACCAACAACGCCACCATGACCTTCCGCGGGACAATGGACGATATCAACGCGGCATTGGAGGGCATGCAATTCACGCCCATGGCGAATTTCTTCGGCGCGGTCAATCTGCAAATCAGCGCGAACGACTTGGGAAACACCGGCATGGGCGGAGCCAAAGTCGCCACCGGCGCCGTGGCCTTGAATGTGATCGCCCCGCCGACGATCGGCATTCCCGGCCAGCAAAGCATTTTGGAACACCAGACGTTGACCTTCTCGCAGGCGAAGGGCACCGCGATCCTCATCGGCGACCCGGGAGTCGGCAACGGCACGGTTCAAGTCACCTTGACGATCGACAAAGGCACGATTTCGCTCGGCGGAATCAAAGGTTTGACCTTTGCTCCCGGCAGCGGACCCACCGGCGCGACCATGACTTTCACCGGCACGGTGGCCGATGTCAACGCGGCCCTGGAAGGCATGCGGTACGTCTCCAATTACATCGTGGCCGATGAAACGGCCAACCTGCGGATAAACGTGAACGATCTCGGCCACTCGGGCGCCGTGGGCGGCGCCCAATCCAGCGTGAAAAACGTGGCTCTCACGGTGATCAACGTCACGGACCCGCCGCAGATCAATCTGCCCGACGAGTTTGGACGCGATCCTTTTCAAATCCAATTTTCCGCGGCCAACGGCAATCCGATCTTCATCAGCGACCCCGATGTCGGCAATAACACCATCATGGTCACGATCCAGGCCAGCGACGGCCTTTTCACGCTCTCCTCCACCGAAAAGTTGCGGATTCTCGGCGGATCCCCCTCCCAGAGTGCGTTCGTCATCGTCTATGGCACGATCAACAACATCAACCACGCCCTCGACGGATTGTACTTGAAAGCAACGTCATCCTTCGCCGAAATGCAAATTATCGCCGACGACCTCGGCTCAGGCGGCGGCGTCGGCGGCCGCCAGCAATCGATGCAGACGTTTTATGTCCGACGCATGGTGGACCCGAACTTCACCCCCGGCAGCGGCAACGCTCGCTTCCAGCAACTGTCCGGCGTGCTAACTCAACCCGTCTGGACGACGGCGCAAGAACTCCTCCACAATCCGCAACTCCAGGCCAAGTTGCCGACCCTGGATCACGACCAGGTCAATGCGCCGTTTATGATGTCGAACGCCGCGCAAAACGCAATGGCGCATTTGACCGATGCCGGCGTCAATCAGCGCGGTTCCGATCGCTTGATCGATCGTGAAAAAGGGAAAAATTCCGAAGATACGTTCGATGTTCGCGATGCAAAGGCATTGGAAGAAGCCAAATTTTCGGCGGATACGCAAAACGTGGCCGAACCCGTCGAACTCGGCACGTCTCAGCGGCGGGATGAAAACATTTTGGTCGGCCTGGGAATCGTCTCGGCCGGCTACTTGGCCTGGGCGTTCAACGGCGGTTCTCTCCTGGCGGGAGCGATCTCGGCGACGCCGATGTGGAAGCCATTCGATCCGCTCGCCGTGCTCGATTTCAATGACCGCGCTGCAAAGTCCGGAATCCTCCCCTTGAATGGCGAAACGGGAATTGTCGGCGAAGATAACCTGCAATCGCTGCTGGGTTGACGAAACAGCATCAACGATGCCCTCCTGCACGGCCGCTCGCAACTGCCGTTGCGAGCGGCCGTTTGTGATGCGGTCTATCGGCCCCCCCCGCCAAATTCGGGAAGGTTAGGGGCCGGCGGCCGGCGAATCCCGCATGATCAACAATAATGCTCGCTCGAACGATCTATGCAACCGGTATAATCAGGAAAATATCATTGTTTTTCGCTTTTCGGAATTCCATCCGAAAGCCGACGGCAATGCTATTTCCGCACCTCTTATCCGGGATTATTCACGAACGCGGTTGTAGCTGCGGCATCTTGCCGCTGTTCTCCATTATGCGGCAGGATGCCGCAGCTACTTTGTTCGTGAATAATCCCGGCTGATCGGTCCCGTCTGGCGATTTCTCGAAATATTCTCGCGTTTTGGAGAAAAAATCCGCAGGGGGAGATTGACAGCCGACAGCCAGTCCTTTTATCTTGATGAAACTTTGCTCGATTCCAGGGGCCTTTAACAGCTTTTGCCAGGAAGGAGGCTGCAAGTTCTCGGCTGTCGCTTGTCTTGGCCGTTTTCCGTAACGGCTCCCCTTCGTGACTTCTCTTTGACGCTTCATCTTTTGAACAGTGCGGTTTTTTGCGTTTGAGCTGCGCTTCCATAGAGTCGCTGTTCGTTTTTCTTTTTGTTCTTCATTCCCCGGTTTTTAAAAGGAGTTCTTGTTATGAGAAAACGTTTCCGTATTCCGTACCGTATCCCGATCGCGATCGCGGTTCTCGCGGCGGGCGCGTTTCTTTCCTCTCGCAACGCATCCGCCGACGACTTCGACTGGCGGGACATCGACGGGCAGAACTGGTTGTCTTCGGTCAAAAGCCAATTCGGCGGCACTTGCTGGGCTTTCGGATCGATGGGCACCGTCGAGTCGCATTATATGCTGACCCGCAATGACTTCTCATTCCAGCCCGACGTTTCCGAGCAACAGATCGTTTGGGAGACGAATCCCGACATGGGCAGCACCGGCGGCGGAATGGAGATGGATGCATTGCATTACGTCACCACCCACGGCGTGGTCTCCGAAGCGGAATGCCCCTATCAGGAATCAAGCCCCGACGTCGGCATCCCGCCTTACTGGCCCTTGGCGTCCGGCTGGCAGAATCGCGTCTGGAAGAGCGTCGGCGACGGCGCCATCACCTCCACCACGGCCAACATCAAAGCCATGCTCAAGACGAACGGCCCCTTGTTGACCGCGATTGCGTCGTGGAGCGATTTGTACTCTTCGGTCGATGAATTGCGGGCAAATTACCGCGGGCCGGTCAGCGGCATCGATCATGCGGTCGTGATCGTCGGCTACCATGACGACGCCAGCATTCCCAGCGGCGGATATTGGGTGATCAAGAATAGCTGGAGCGAAGGCTTCGGCGAAGCCGGTTACGGCTTCGTTCCTTATGGCGACATTGAGAACCACAACCGCACGGAAGCCATCAACGGCGCCACCTATTTCACCGGCGCGATGGCTACCGCCACCTGGAACGGCGGAGCGGCGCCTGGACCATCGGCGGAACCAATTGGAATTCCGGCGCCTACGCCTGGGAAAACAAGGAAACCAATGCCACGTTTGGCGGGACCGGCGGAGCAGTCACCATCAGCGAGACCGCTATCGCTCACGGCATTACCGTTAATAGCGGCTCGACCGGCTACTCCTTCACCGGCGGGCGCTGACAGTCACCGCCGGAGGCATCGCGGCCAACGAAACCTTCACGATCAATTCGCCCGTCACGGTCGGTGCGCCGCAATCCTGGACGGTCGCCGGCGGAAAAACGCTGACGGTCAACAACGCGGTGCATACGGTAATCAGCAACTTGACGATTACCGGCTCCGGCAATACGACCATCGCCGGCCCGATCGACGGCGGCGGCGTCATCAACATCTACGGCGGCGCCGCGCCGGGCAATATTACCAAGTCCGGCACCGGTACGCTCACACTCTCCGGCGCTTCGTACTACACCGGAAAAATTGCCGCCTCGGCCGGCACGATCAATTTCGCGCCCCTGCCGGCGTTACCTCCACCTATACCGGAGTCATCAGCGGCAGCGGCACGATCAACAAAACCGACGCCGGAACGGCCGTCTTTGCCGGCACGAACACTTATACCTCCACCACGGCCGTCACCGGCGGCGCGTTGCAAGCCAACAGCGGCGCCGGGCTGCCGACCGCGAGTTATC
This sequence comes from Pirellulales bacterium, assembly GCA_963713065.1. Lineage (GTDB taxonomy): Bacteria > Planctomycetota > Planctomycetia > Pirellulales > Thermoguttaceae > JADLEL01. The sequence continues at coordinate 188,299 of CAVQKP010000010.1, forward strand.
TCAATCTCAACGGCGGCGTGATCCAGAGCAACGGCACCGCGACCTTCTCCCGCACGCTGGGAACTTCCGGCTCCGGGAAGTTCCGCCTGAATTCCAACAGCGGTTTTGCCGCCGGAACCGGCCCGATGACCGTGCGAATCAACAACGGCACCAGGACCATCACCTGGGGAAATACCGTGGGCACGAACATCATTGGAACGTTGAAATTCGGCTCGACGACCGCCGCCAGCGTGGTGACGCTCCAGAACGGCATCAATCTCAACGCCGCGACCCGCACGATCCAAGTGGATGATAACCCGCTGACCGGCGCCGATTACGCCGTCGTCTCGGGCGTGATCAGCCGCGGGTCCGGAACGGCCGGACTGACCAAAACCGGCGCCGGCGTCTTGGCCCTGACCGGGACCAATACCTATAACGGCATCACGACCATCAGCGACGGAGCTTTGCAGGCCGATAGCGGCGCTGGATTGCCCACGGCGAGCTTCCTCAGCCTTAACGGCGGAGTGCTCCAGTGCAATAACACCACCACGTTCACCCGCACGCTGGGAACGTCGGGTTCCGGAAAGTTCCAGTTCACGGCCAACGGCGGCGGTTTTTCCGCCGACGCCAACGCGATGACGGTCAATATCGGCGGCGGAACGGCGCTCGCCTGGGGCGCGACCGTCGGCACGAATATCGTCGGAACGCTCAAGTTCGGTTCCGCGTCGGCCGCCAATGTGACGACCTTCCAAAACGGCATTAACCTGAACGGCGCGAATCGCACTATCCAAGTCGATGACAATCCGACATCGACCGCCGACTACGCGCGAATCACCGGCGTCCTATCGAACAGCACCGGCACGGCCGGCATCGTCAAAACCGGTGCGGGAACCTTGCTCCTTGCCGGAACCAATACCTACAACGGCTCGACATCCATCTCCGGCGGCGCGCTGCAGGCCGATTTCGGCGCGGGAATCTCGAATTCGAGTTTCCTGAGCCTCGACGGCGGCGTTTACCAGAGCTACAGTTCATCCACCACGAACTTCACCCGCAGCCTCGGCGCCAGCGGCGCAACCTTCCAGATGACCGCCAACGGCGGCGGATTCTCCGCCGGCTCGGGCGCACTGAACGTCAACGTCGGCAACGGCACGGCCCTTACCTGGGGCACGACGGTCGGATCGAACCTTGTGGGAACCCTCAAGCTAAGCTCCAGCACCGCAACCAACGTGACGACGTTCCAGAACGCCGTCAATCTCGGTTCGGCGGCGCGAACCGTTCTGGTGGATGACAATCCCAACTCGTCGGCCGACTACGCCGTCCTTTCCGGCGCCCTCAGCGGCAGCGGTTCCTTGACCAAAACCGGTTTGGGCGCCTTGTATTTGACCGGCTCGGGCAACACCTACACCGGCACGACAACGGTTCTCGACGGCCAATTGGTGCTGGCCAAGACCTCGGGCTATGCCATTCCCGGCAACCTGGCGATTACCGCCACGACCGATCGGACTTTCGTGACCCTCAATGCGTCCAATCAGATCAACCCCGCGGCCACCGTGACCTTCGGCGGCGGAAATTGGCCGTATCTCCTGCTCCACGGCAATAACCAAACCGTGGCCGGGATCGCGGATACGACCGGAAACGGCGTCATCCAAAACACCTATAACCAGACCGATGTTACCCAAACCAGCACGCTCACGGTCAACAATGCCGCGGACAACTTGTTCAACGGATACCTCCGCGACACGAGCGTCGGCACCGGCACACTGGCGCTCGTGAAGACGGCGCCGGCACTTTGACGCTTTCCGGCGGCAACATCGGCTACACCGGCGGAACAACCATCAACGGCGGCAAACTGGTCCTCCAAAACGTGACGAACGCCGCTTTTCTTGGATCCAGCGTGGTCAACAACGGCACGCTCGAAGTGAGTTCGACCACGGACATCAATTATACGGGAGCCGTAAGCGGATCCGGCGTGCTCAGCAAAACCGGCACGAATACGATGACGATCGGCAACAACGCCGCGTGCAGCGGCGGCCTGAATATCGCCGCCGGCCGGGTCGTCCTGCAGGACACCAACACCGCCCTGCTTGCCGGCAATATCACCGACGGCGGCACGCTGCAAGTCAATACCGACGCGGCGAACGTCACCATCTCCGGCAACATCGCCAACGGCGCGAACGTCGGCGAACTGGTGAAAAACGGCGCCGGCACGCTGACGCTGACCGGCAACAACAGCTACGGCGACGGCGAGGGCTGGATCGGCTTTACGAACGTCAATGCCGGCATCCTTCAGGCCGATCGCGGCGTCGGACTGCCTAACGGAAGCTGCTTGAACCTCAACGGCGGAACCTTCCAGAGCAACAGCGCCACGACTTTCGACACCGGATTCTGGTACGACTGGGGATTCCTGATTTGGAACGGCGGCGGTTTCGCCGCCGGCGGCGGCAAGCTGACCGTCAACCTCTACGGCGACGGCAGAACGCTCACCTGGGGAAACGACGGCTACGTCAACCTCGCCGGCAACATGGTCCTCAGTTCGACCTCCGCCCAATACGAGACGGAAATCCGCAACGGCATCAATCTCAATGGCGCCTACCGCTCCATCCGCGTGGAAGACAATGCGTCCTCCTCGGGCGACTACGCCACGATCTCGGGCGTCATTTCCAACAACAACGGCACCGCCGGATTCACGAAATCCGGCCCGGGAACGCTCGTCCTGGGCGGATCGTCCGGCAACACCTATAACGGCGACACCAACATGACCGAGGGCGTGCTCGTGCTGGCAAAAACTTCCGGCGTCGCCATCCCCGGAAACCTGGTGATGTCCGCCCCCTACGGCAGCACGTTCACCCAGGTTCAAGGCGCGAACCAGATCGCCACCACGTCGGTGCTCACGTTCGCCGGCGGTTACTGGCCGCATTTCGAACTGTTGGGCAACGCCGTGACCGTGTCGGGCATTTCCGACGTCAACGCCACCGGCGTGATCGAAAATTCCCAATGGGAATACGGCATCTCCGCCGACGGCGTGTTCACCGTCAACAATGCGGCGAACTACTCCTTCAACGGCTACGTCCGCGACGGAAACTTCGGCGGCAGCACCGGCAGGCTGGTCCTCGTCAAAGGCGGGTCCGGGATCTTGACGCTCTCCGGCGGGAACTGCGGCGGCTACACCGGCGGATTGATCATCAACGCCGGCACGCTCGACTTGACCGACGGCGTGCTGCCCAGTTGCTCGATCACCATCAACGGCGGCATGCTCATTTATCCGGGCGGTGGGCACTCCGCCGCGGCCGCGGCGGACGATCTCGGCTCTTTGGCTTCGGCCGAAGGCTCCGAATTCGTCACGCGATATTCGATTGACAACAAAGACGGCACTTTGCTCTTCCCCGATGGCAGCAACGCCTTCGTCGGCAACATCACCGGCGCGGGCACGACCATCGTGAGCAACCATGCCTCGCTCACGGCGACAAGCATCGTGCAGGATACCCTAATCATCGGCGGCACGAGTCCGATGGCCGCCGCGGTGCCTGAGCCGGGCGTCTTGACCCTGCTTGCATCGCTCGGTCTCGCCGCGTTCGCCGCGTCGTTCCTGCGGAAGAAAAACTAATCGATCGCCGTTCAGCGGAGCGCGATTGTTCCCTCGCTCCGGCGCAGCAGCGGATCGAATCCCACGAGCCCCCGGTGAAATTCATCGGGGGCTTTTTGTCATGGCGTCCGCGTCCCCAACCGTTCTCTTCGGCTAGTCGCCCAATTTATCGATCATCCGATGCATCGTCGTGCGATAGTATTCGAAGTTATTCCAATCGACATCCGGGGGGACAAAGTGGTCCACGAAGGGAACATAACCGCCGGTTCGAAGAACTTCTTCCACCGGGCCCAAAAACTTGTCGATGGCGGCTTTTCCCCGCGCGATTTCCCCCTTGGGCACGCCGCCGAGCATCTGCAATTGCGGATAGGTCCGCCGGACTTTGACGATGTCGATGCCGCAACTCACTTCGAACGGGTACAGGCCGGTCACTCCACCTTCGAGAAATATGGGGATAATGTCGAAACAGTCGCCGTCCGTATCGACAAGCACGATCTTCACGCCCCGATTTTTCAGGAACGACGTCAACTGCCGGTAGTAGGGCAGCATGAACTCTCTCATCGTCTTGGGCCCCACCATCGATCCTTTGCCGGCGGAAATATCCTCCCAAACGTGGAGGGCATCGACCTCGACCTCGGCTAAAACTTCGGCATAAACCGCCAGCCACACCTCGGTTAACGTTTTTTGAATGTCGTGGATGAGCTCCGGTTGATCCCGGTACGCGTAAAAGAGATTTTGATAGCCCATCAAATGAGCCAGCGTACCGAAATAGCCGTGCGGATAGCCGCCGATCACTAAAGGATAATCGCGGTTTTTATATTCCTTCACCAGCTCATTCCATCGCTTGGGCAGACGGCCGCGGACGTCGTTCAAGTTCAACCGGTCGCGTTTCAATCGCTCCCAACTCGCCCAATCTTTGATGGGCCAGTCGATGCCTATCGGAATGACTCCTTCTTTCTTTTGATATTTGCGCGTGACGCCGTCGATCTCCAGGTAGGTCAGGTAGTTGTCGTCTTCCTCGATTATTTCCGGCTCGAAAATCGGATAAAAAAGCAGGTTGACGTCCAAGAGCACCTGGCTCCGGTCCATTTGGAGCGCGTTGCGAACATCGTGGTCGAGCGGGAAACTCTGGGAGGGATGATAAAGCCCACCCGCCGTGACGGCGATCCCCGGCGGAAGCCCCTGCTTGCCGTACGATGACCAGCAATTGGCATACAAGGACGACGTCGGCGTCGTAATCGCGGTGGTTAATTGGGGATAGTCTCTTTTCGGCAAGCCCTCCCGATACCAGCGGTCCAGAGTCGCTCCCCAGTAGCCGAACTCCCACTTCAAGGCATGCACGCCCTTCTCGAAATTCATCACCCTTCGAAAACGTTCCCGCGGGTTCATGATAATTTCCCACCTTTCGCAAGCTTTATTATTGCTGACGGCTGCCAATTCGTGAGACATAAAAGCCTCGGCGATGAACCTCCGCCATGTCTAGGCCTTCGGCAACAAGCTCAAAACGGCCTGGCTGGGGCGGGGGATGACGTGGCCGGCGATCAGTTTGCCCAGGCCATCGACTTTGGCGACGCCGGCTTGCACCGCGGCGTTCACCGCGGCGACGTCGCCCTTGATGAGCACCGTGATGTATCCGCCGCCCAGTTTTTCGCGGCCGATCACTTCCACATTGGCGGCCTTGCACGCCGTGTCGATCGCTTCGATCACCGCCGTGAAGCCTTGGGTTTCGATCAGGCCAATCGCAAAGTGTGCTTGGTCGGTCATTGCGGATTCCTCGTTCATCGGTTGCGGAAAATGCACTAAATTCGTTTCCATCAGCGGAGTGAATTCCGCCGGCGCTTGATAGCCTGCGCGAGCGCGCCGGTCCGGCGCGTTAATCACGGTCGAAACGCAAGAAGCATGCATCGCCTCGGCCAGGGCCTTGCCGGCGCCGACGGCCGCGCGCACGTCGGCCGGCGTTCCCGCCACTTTGATGCACGCCCCGTAAAAATCATTGAGTTCGATTTGCAACAGCTCGATCGTCGCCGATTTTTCCATGCGGTCCAACACCGCCATGGAAACGGTCCAACCCGTCACTTCGATGATGCCCAAAGCTCGTTTCAAAACACTCCTCGGCCGCATAAAAATGCCCGTCGAAACGGCAATCGGACTGCCGCCTCCTTCATTCGCCAGCGCCGCCGCGGTCATTATACCATGCCCGACCGGGCCTTCAACGCCGCACACCGGTCACGTGGCATGCTCCGATTCGTCCTGGAAGGCGGTTTTGCCGGGGTGCCGCCACTCCGCGGCGGTGAGATATCCGCAATCGATCGTCAGCGAGGTGCCCGTGATTCCGGACGAATCCTCGCAACTGAAATAGAGGATCGACTTCACGTTCACCGCCATCACGTAGTCCCAGTCTTCCTCGGCGTAATCGTGAAGCATTTTGACTTCGACTATTCCCGCGTTGTTCACGAGAATGTTCAGGCCGCCGAATTCGGCCGCCGTGCGGTCGATCGAATCGCGCACCGCCGCTTCGCTCCGCACGTCGCAGCCGAAGGCGATCGCCCTGCCGCCGCGCTGGCGAATGTTTTCCGCGATCCGCCGGCCATGAGCCTCGCGCCGGCCGATGAGCGCGACCTTCGCTCCCTCGTCGGCGAACAGATGCGCGGCGGCTTCGCCGATACCGGAGGTGGCGCCGCTTATCCAGGCAACCTGGCCTTCAAACCGCCGTGAATTCATCGGATTTCCATCCCTTGCCAGCCGTTCACAATCATCGTTTCCAGACGCACTTCACGACGACTTTGAGCACGTCGCCGGCCGGTTCGGCGCGGGTGCGCGAGACGCGGGGCGTGAACCTCATTTATTCGGAACGAAATGCCCTTGAAAGACGCAATTGACGCCGCCGGGCACCGAAGCGGCGATCGAGAGTTCCACCGTCCGCGGCTGCGGCGAGGAGGCAACCACGATCCGCCAGGCCTGCCAACAACTCGGATAGGTGAGCTTGCCGATCACGGGCCGGCAGGGTATCGGCCGACCCGCCAGCTTCGCGTCGGCGGTGAAATAAGTGCCGATGTTGCCGAGCGAGACGGCCTCCGACTCTCGTTTCAGTTTCGCCGCAACGACGAATATTCCGCCGCGCTGCGAGGCGGGAACTTGGGCCTCAATTGTAAACCGTTCCGTGTTCTTGGCAATGGGATGGGGAAGCGGCGGCTTCGACGTGATTGCCGAAAAACGGAATCGGCCGAGCGTGTGATCTCCCGGTCCGCTTCGATATCCCTGGTCAAGCGTGAACTGGAGTGCGCCGCCCTCCGTCAGATCAATGGGTTCTTCCGTCTCGAAAACGGCCGTCTGCGACATGCCCTCGCGGGGATCGATCGACCAGGCGGTTTTCGGGTCGCCATCGATCGCGGCCGCCACCGGCCATCCGCCGAAACTTGCCTGGGAGAAGCTGGCCGATGCATTTTGCAGACGAACCGGCAGGGCTTTATCCCGAGCCCCGCTCGGCAAAACAGTCATGCCGAATTCGTTGAGCGCGAAGTTGCCGTTATACGCCCGGCCCGGCCCGTGTGCAGGAAGCCGGGGATCATCCAAAACCTCCAAGCGAATACCCGTAATGCCCGTTAACTTCGTCCCCGCCGTGACGGAGTAAACGTCGGGCGAAGGATTCTTGCCGGTGGCGAGGATCGAGCCGTCGGCCTCGATGCTCAACGAAGCCCCGCCTTCCGAAACGGCGCTCGACGGCTTGAGCACGGTCCAAATCGCGGCGTCTTTTCGGTGAAGGCGTTCATGTCGCGGACCGTCAGTTCAACGGTTCGGCTGGGCTCGGCAAAGGCGGTGGGCAGCGGCTGGCTGGAAAACGCGCGGTCAAGCGACGGTTTCTCGCCCGCGGGAACTGCTTCCAAGAGCACGACTTCGAACGGCTTGAGCATCATCGCCGTCTTCGGGGCAAGACTCTCCGATTTGCCTTGCAATTTCGCCGGCGCGGGATACCAGCGGTACAAGTCCCAACGCCGCCCGTCCGGCAATCCCCAAGCCGCGTTCAACTCGAGCGGCACGCGGCGGTCTTCCCACGACGTGTTGTCGATCGCCAGGAAAGCGCGGCGGCCGTCGGTGCAGCAATATCCATACGGTTCGTTGTTCCAGGGATTGCCCAGGATGAATCGCGGATTGCCGAAACACCCCGGCTGCGCCCGCAAGAGCGCAAGGAAATCGGCCAATTCCTTCCATTCCGGCGGCGAGAGCCAATCGTTATCGGCCCAAATCTGCGCCAACATGCTGCCCCGGCAGATGTCCATCACGAAACCTTCCTGCCAGTGCTCTTTGCCGATCGAGCTGTTCCACCCCCAGCTCGAGAGCCAGACGCCCAAGGAGTCTTTGCCCAACGCGGGCACGTCGCCGCTGTGCCACTGTGCTTGATCGAGTTTTTGCGTCACGCTGTCGCGAACGTAAGGCGCGGGCAGCGACGAGGGACTGGCCGCCTCGATGCCGATGCCCGAATCGAACAGCGTATCGCCGTGCAACAGCCACCAGGGTGAACGGAATCCCCAGTAGAGAATCAAGAACACGTCGGGGCATTCCTTGTCCAGATCGTGCAGGAACTCGATCATCGAGTTCTCGATCGCTTCGGTCGAATAAATGCCGGGGAGATGATCGTGCCGCGGATTGTTGCATTCGGTATGGAAATTGTCGAATTTGAACTCGCGAACGCCGTTATTGCGGATTTGATAAAGGATGCCTTCGCGATAAAGCGACTTGATCGGTTCGCTCGCCCGGCAAAACCAGCCCGGGTTGTGGCTGATCGAGGGCTTGGCGTCGGGGTTGAGCCCGATTCCCCAGTTTCCTCCCCAGGTGTTGGAGCTGTCGATCCAGAGGCCGGGCAGCGTGCCCATCGAATCGAGAAGCGGCTTGATGTTGGCGATTCCTTGGGGAAATCGCTCGGGGTCCCAGCGTTTTGCGTCGCCGGTCGGATCGACCCAGAAATGGATGTTGCAGAAATCGAAATGGCAGCCGGCGGCCTTCCGGCTTTCGGCCAACAGCCGCAGACTGTGCAGTTCGTACTTGTCGCAGTTTCGCCAATCGCCGCCCGTCCTTTCCGGCCAGGAACCGAAGTTGTCGAAGATGGCGTACGGCTTGTCGTGGCCGCGCACGACCCGGCGCATGCGGCTCTTGACGTGGGCGACGAACGATTTCCGCGCATCGCCGGCGCGGCCGACGCCATAGACGGCTTCCATGCACTCGAACGACTCGCCCGGCACGAGCTTCTTGCCCGGATATTGCCGCAGACTCGCGATTCCGTCCTTCGCCGTGGCCCAGCCGGCCGGGTGCGCCAGGCTCATGAAGCGGTCCTCGTCGAGATAGACCGGAAAACCCTGCTCGCGATCGACGAGTTTGGCGTTTGTTTTGTAAGTTCCGAGACGCACGTTCAGCAAGCGAATCTCTCTATCGCCGGTGTTGCTGATTTTGATGAATTTCCGCAGTACCGGCTGCTTGTCGTTCCAGCGATAGGCAACCTCGGCCGATAACGCAGGCTCTCCGGCGGTAAGTTGGAAGACGAATTCGGCGTCGGGCTTATTGTAGGCGTCAATTTTCGGGGGTGCCGTCCGCCACTTCGGCGTTTGTTGCGGCCCGGCCAACTCGCCGATATCGACCTCAAGTTCGGCGCCGTCCAAGGTGATCGTTTTCCCGGTGAGACGGTTCTCCCAGCCTTCGGCTCGGAGGCCATCATGCGTATCGAGATGATAGACGAAAAACGGCGATCGCAGTTCGATCAGCTTTCCATGCTGAACGGCGCTGCAACCGTTTTCGTCCACCGCGACTGCCCGCGCCGTGGGAATTAAGAAACAGAAAACGGCCAATGCCAGGTTTCCGAACCAGGTCAACGGCATGATCCCGAAGGGGGTTTTTGTGTTCATTCACTCAGATTACATTCAATCCGCGACAAGGGGAATGTCCTAACTTTCCATTTTCATGTCTTTCTTTACCATCAACAGAGCCCAACGGGCCGGTAGGGAGTCTAATGCCGTGATGGACGCGGAATATTTTTTGGGGGGGATTTGAGATTAGGGGTAATCGAAGAAGGTCCGTACGGGTCGTGCTTGGCTGCGTTTCAGCGAGTCCTTTCCTTGTCTTGGAGCCATAATGAACAACCCCCTTCTCTTTCGAGAAAGGGGGTTGAACGTTTCGAATTCCCTCCCAACCCGCTGCCCCAGCCATGTTTTGGCCGCGGGAGGGATAACGATTTTAACAGTCAACTCTACTTCCGACGCCAAGCCATCAGGCTGCCCAGACCGGCCAGGGCCAGGAGCACCAGCGTGCTCGGCTCGGGCACAGCCGTCGGCGTCAGAGGTATCACGGCATACGCAACGGGAGCGACGCCGCCGATCTGCAACGTGTCGACATTGATCGAGGTGGAACTCAACTGGGTTGTGCCGGTAACCACCAACGTCGCCGCCGGAACCGGTGACCGTATCGATGACATTCACGCCGCCGCTGGTCAGCGAAAGGGTGTGTCCGTCATCGATCACCGCCGCTGCGATGTCAACGGCCTTGCTCACTTCCAAGATCGGGTACACCGTGCCGCCTGCTTCGAGCGTGCCCGAAGTGGTTGCGCCGCGGGTAATCGTGTCCTGGAGCAGACCGCTGGCCAGCAGCGTGCCGCCTTCCAGCGCGATGGAACCGTTCGGCGTGAAACCGATTTGGATGCCCGCTCCCGGATTATTCTCATCGTAAACGCTGTTCACGGCGCTGATGTCCAAGACACCGTCTTGCACCGTGGTACCGCCCGTGTACACGAAATAGCCCCATTGCCAAATGGCGCCGGCAGCCAGTTGCTGGGTGCCTGGACCGGTCTTGACCAGAGCCACCGGTGGAACGGTTGAGGTGTCGAGGCCTGCCCACGCATGGACCCAGTCGGCGATATAACCGGAATAGTTATAAACGTCGCCTTCTTGAGGGTTGACTGTCAAGGTTCCCACCGTTGTGGGAACAATTTCAAAATCGACAAACCCGCAACCATTAACGGCGATGCTCAAGTTTTCGATTCCGTTCAAGCCGGTCGCCGGTGAGGTAATGCCGCGAACGGTCGTCGCATGTCCGTTGAGGTCGAAATTCGCCCACATGGTCGCGGTCGCTTCGTTCATCCGCAGGACGGTGTCTGTTGCGGCTCGTCTGGTTGTCATTTCCCAAGATATAGCCAGCGCCCAACACGATCGGCGTGACCATAAGGTCATGCGGAATCGCGACGACGCCAGGATCTTTTTGCAGCACCACGATCTGACACGTAACGTTGGCGGGGCCATCGAACGTGTTGGGCTGCGAACCCGTAAGATAAACGAGTCCGTTTGCAACCGCGCCCATGTTCACCGACTTTCCGAATTGCACGCCACCGGTGCCGGTGATCACGCCGGAAATGTCCATGTAGCAGTTGGGCGAAATCTGGTGGGAATGCGTTCCAATTTCGGTCAAGTTGAGCGGATCTCCCGCACCATAAGTCGTGGCATCCGTGACGTCAACCGTTCCGGCAATTTCGACCGAGCCCGGCCAATCCTCCATCAAGGTGCAGTAGTACGGGTTTATCGCCGGTCCTTCCAGGAAGAAATTGGTCGTAACGCCGGCAACATGATTACCCGCAGAGGGCTCATAGGTCACGCTCGAGCCCTGGAGGACTTGGACGGAGCCCGTGCCAAACCACGCGGGATCGTCTCCGGCGTAGACCGCAGCGATGCCTTTGAAGATGTATCCGCCGGTGAACGCGGGATTGGGCGTCATGCTGAACTGGATTCCGTTCGAAACGGTGACCGGTCCGGCGGAAACGCTCGGGGCATCCTCGAATCCCTGAGCGACCACAAGGCCATTCGCGTTCAGGTCGATGTTGGCGCCATTTTCGGTGACGTAGAGGTTGGCGAAATTTCGCCCATCGGTGTAACCGATAATACCGAAGTTGGCACCATAAGGACCATAAGGATCGGGGCGAACCTTCAGCGTTCCGCCATCGAAGGTAAGCGTGCTCGTATAATCGTAGTTGCCCAATAGTTCGGCGGCGGTAACCGTTTCGCCCCCTTCGATCGTATAGTTGGTGTAATTTCCCAAGCTCAAGCAACGGACGTCGATCGTCGGTTTTCCGGCGGTCGAGGTGGTGAAAGTGCCGCCATAGATTGCGAGTGTGCCGTCGCCGGAAACGGAATCCGTTGTCAACGTTCCCCCGGTATTGACTGTCACCTGGTTCCAGTACTTGTGATCGCCCAGATAGACCGAACTCGCGGTCAGCGAGCCGTCGTACGCCACATTGACCATGCCGCCGAATACGTTGAAGGCTCCCCCCGGATTAACGGTACCGGAAACGGTGACAACCCCGATGGTCGAGTCTGGATACCCGCCGGAATTGGGAGTGATGTTCACGTTCACGGGGCCGTCAGGCGCAGTCATTGTGCCTGACAAGGTCAGCGTAGCGCCGGGGATAACCGTGATATCGAGATCGTTCTTCAATTCGATCGGCGCCGAAATTTCGTTCGGCGTGGCATACAATACTTGGAGTTGGGAGTTCTCGCCCGCGTTGGCATAGAACGTGATTTTATTGCTCGTAGCGCTCGAGATCGTGGTGCCGTAGTTTTCCAGGCACAAGTTGCCGATGACGACATCCTGATCCACGTTTACCGTGGATTCGCCACCAAACAAGATCAATGCGTTAGCTCCCTGTGCATTGGGAGTGGAAAGGGTCCAACTGCCCGGGGCAGTCCAATCAGCGCCGCCGACTCCCTGCCACTGATTCGACTGGTCCAGCAGCAAATTGTTGCCGTAGATCTGGAGGTTGTCGTAGGTGAAATTGGCGCCCGGGGTTGCGGACGACATCAGAAAGCCGATGTAGTTGTTCGACATGTCGGCGTTATCCCATTCGTCCCACGTTGTCGCGATGAAGTTGCCGTCGATGTAGTAGTCGAACAAAACGACGCCGTAGTTGTTGAAGGGATTGCCGTCAACCATATCGGAAATGAGGACATCGACGTGGTGCATCGTGTCGTTGAACGCGGCGCCGGTCGATCCGGATTGATACTGGACGCCGTTGGTGTCGTTGAGGCTTCTGGAACCGACATACCAATTGACGGGCGGATAGTTGCTGAACTGCAAAAAGGCATTCCAATTACTATTTTCGTCCGCCCAATCGGGCATGACCGACGTATCGCAGCCCGTAAAAAGACCTACCCAATCGACTGTTTCGCCGGAGCCCACGATGCCCTGGAAATCGTAGCTGATCTTCATTCCGCCGAGGGCGAGATCATAGTAGAAGTCGTAGTTCAGGCCGATGCGGCCACTGTCCGCGATGGTGAGTCCGGTGCCGTCCAACCCCAAGGTTCCCGTGGCATTGGCGGTGTCGTAGATAACGAATCCCGCCAAGGGGCCGGAAACGCGGGTGGGCGAGTAGATGTCGGCATTAACGTCGCTGCCCGGCGTGGACGTCGTGAAATTGTCCGAGAAGAGCAGGCCGCCCTGACTCGGGACCTGAGCCTCAACCGGTGCGACGAGGACTGCCCCAGCGACGAGCGCGACGAGCGCAATCGCCGCACGGAGCGGAATTTTGTCAATAAAAAACATGCTCATAAAAAAGTTCTCCTTTGGTGTGAAAAGAGTGCTGCGAGAGCCGTAAAACTAATACACGAACCCTTTGTCTCTACTCGACGGGTACGGCGTAAGCGCCAGCGCACCACGAAGTTCGCATTGCCATGCCGCGGGCGTGGAACGAAACTCCTTCCTAGGCGAACGGACAACGATCGCTCCGATGGATACTACAAATCGCGCTTGACGGAGCCGCCAGCCAGGCGTAATAAAAAACCTCTACTCTGTGCCGGTTCGATAGCTTGAAAACGTTTGCCGCAAATCATTCCGGGAAGATAATTCACGGGACGTCATTTGTCATGCGCCTCGCGATCGAATCAAAGCTTGCTTTGAACGCAAGAGCGCCGAGTGATTGAACCTTGTTGAGGTTTTTTGTATCGAGTTGGTTGCCTCCGGTTGTTAAAATACCTTTCAATTCGTGCCTGGCTGTTATCCGCTTGACTAAAGCGTTCTTCTAAGCGAGGAAAATTCGGCCTCTATTCAATCACGAATTTCCTCGATTATTCCTCTTTTCTATCGATTCTTGCCCTTGAAATTGTCCGCTTCCGCTCGCAAAAAAGTGGCCAGATTCTTCAGTAATAATAATTTGCCACCCGCAAAAACGGTTTGGAATTGTTCAGACTATGGAATTCAATGCTTAGGGATAGCATTGGGGAATCCATGTTCCTCAAACGATGACACGATAAGCTTCATCCAAACAAGCTTTATTATAATCACACCGATTCGGCAAAAAAAGAATATAAAGCTCTGATTTTGCGACAGTTATATTGTAATATAATATTAAGAATATACTGCCGGACTTCCACTTCTATCGATCGTACTTTGCCCGAGATAAGCGATAAGAATCCCTTTTGAAGCAACTGGATACGGGGAATGATACATGGCAACGCGGATTTTTCCAAAGGATATTACAGGAATATTCCGCCAAAACGCGGTTTATTTTGCGTTTCAAGACGTATTGTGATACTATTAGAAACATGGAGAAGAGATTCGTACCCTTCGCCGACATCATCGCTTCCTACTCCGATGCACCCCACCGGCGACTCGTTGACTTGCGGCCCGATGGCGTTGCGGAGGTCTCGCAGTTCGGCCGACTCTCCTACAACAAAGCTCGACCCGATATTCCACTGCACCGCCATTTCGGCATTATCGAGTTTCATTTCCGCGAACGGGGCGAACAGTACTGGCAACTGGGAGATCAAACCCACCATATGGAGGGCGGGGACCTCTTCGTTACCCTGCCGGACGAGGTTCACAGCTCCGGCGGGCACCCCGTGGCGCCGGGCGTGATGTACTGGTTCGGCGTGAGGCTGCCGCCGGAACACAACGGGATGCTCGGTCTCAACGGCAAAGAAAGCTGGGAAATAATCCAGCGGCTGCTCGACATTCCGTGTCGCCACTTTCGCAACGAACCGAATCAAGCCTTTGTTGACCGAGATACTTCAATTGCATTACAAGGCGGATGTCTTCATGCGAACCGTTTGCTTGCGACAAACGCTGATTCGCTTGCTGCTGGAGGTCATCACGGCCGCCGAAAGTCACGGCAGTCCGCGAGTTTCCGACCGAATGGTCGCCATCACGCGCATGATTTGCGGCAATCCGGGCCAGGCATATCAACTCCGGAGTTTGGCGCGGCAGGCTCACTTTTCCTTGTCGCGGTTCAAGAGTCGATTCAAGGCGGAGACGGGCGTATCGCCTTGGCAATTCATCGTGGACGCGAGAATCGACGCCGCCAAAAAAGACTCGCCGCCGGAAACGATCCCGTCACCGAGATTGCCTCCAGTCTGGGCTTTGCATCGTCCCAGCACTTTGCCACCGTCTTCAAACGCATCACCGGCATCACCCCAAGAGCATATCGAAGCGGCGCCTTCCCTCACGGTCCGAGCCATCGGCGCGACGACGGCCAGGACTGACCTGCTTTCTGCAGATGCAACGGTTCGGCGCATCTTGAATTGCCGCACCCTCCCAGGACCTGGCAAGTTCATTTATAATCATCGCGTGACGGCCCAACGCATCAATTCCTTTGGATCAAGGGTATTCCATGCTCGCTTTCCGCTCCTTTCACTGGACGTGTCTATGTGCCGCCCTCTCGATTTTCTCGTTTATGGCCGGCTCGGGGTTCGCACGCGGAAGCGATGCCGGCCTTAACGCACCAGCCGATACGCCCGCACCAAAGCCTTCCAAGGCAGTCGAGGAAGGTTTCCTCTGGCCGAATCGGCCGCCAAAGGATTGCCCGTTCGAGCAGTCCGAGCAGTTCAGCGGTGTTTATTTCACCGGGCGGCATCACGATCGAAATTACGGCGATACCTGGTATCCCTCCTGGGCGGCCGACGGCAACCTGTATTCGCCGTGGACCGACGGCACGACAGAAGGCGCCGGCAGTTGGTCCATCGGCCTCGGCGAAACGACCGGTCAAGCCGTGATGATCGGCGACGATCCGCAAAAACTGCTCGTGAAGAATACCGCGCCGCCGCAGAAGGCCGGCCCGAAACCATACGCCGGCCGATACCCATGCGGCAGTCTGGTCTATAACGGCGTTTGGTATTACGGCACGTATTGCCTCGGTCCGGCGGCCGAAGTCGAGCACGACGGTTTCAAGTACAACTGGCCGGTGATGGGGCCGATGCCCGGTTTCCGCACATCGACCGATTACGGCAAGACGTGGACGCCCTCGCCGCTTTCGCCCGAGAAGCCGCTCTTCCCCGAGCCGGCGAAATTCATGGGCCCGCTCAAGATGGGCGCACCGCACTTCGTCGATTTCGGCAAGAACATGCAGCACTCGCCCGACGGCAAGGCGTACTTGGTCGGCATGGGCGCGGAGGAAAACGATCCCCAGCCGCGCTACGCGAACCTGAGCTGGGGCTCGGCCGACCAACTCTATCTCGCCCGCGTGACGCCGAGCATCGCGAACATCAACGACCTCAAGCAATACGAATTCTTCGCCGGCCATGACGCCGCCGGCAAGCCGCTCTGGACCGCCGATTTCGCGAAGATCAAGCCGCTCTTGGATTGGAACAACAACCTGGGCGTGGCGACCATCACCTATGACGCCCCGCTGAAAAAGTACCTCATGTGCGTCACCGACGGCTGGCCCACCGTGCGCGAAAATGAGCACCTATATCCTCGAAGCCGATGCAATCACCGGGCCGTGGCGCTTGGTGATCTACATGAAAGACTTCGGCGAGCAGGCCTACTTCGTCAACATCCCCTCGAAATTCATCAGCGCCGACGGCCGCACGCTCTGGCTCTGCTACTCGGCCAATTTCGCCCCCGACTGGAACGGCCAGAAACTCGAATTCAATCCCCCCGGCGGCTGCTACGGCCTGTGCCTGCACGAATTGCGCCTGCTCGCGTCCGGCGAAACGTCCCCCAAAAATCCGTAGGGTGGGCACCGCCCACCATGAGCACTTCACATTTCCGCATAGACCTCCATGTTCTCGACTCGTATTACAAAGCGGGACAAGGTGAACCACGGTGTAACACGCACATCAATTGACGCCTGCACGATACCCGATTTCGATTGAAAAGCGAATTCAAAATGCGGGACAAACCAAAACAAACTGCATTTTCGAGCGATGGTCACACCATTGACCTTCACCGTCTCGAAGCCGATTCCGCGCCCATCGTATTCAATGACTGCATTGATGGGGTCGGGAAAGTGCATCTTGCGATACAACCAACCACGATCGACCCGTGCACCGAAGTGTTCACCGGAACCCTTTCGATTTCTGTCAGCGGGCTCCGGTAGGGTTGTCACGGTTGTCGATGTCTGGGTCGGTCATCTTGGCGTCCTGTCTTGTCTCAATGGAGGTGACGCAAAATTCGCCGCCGATTAAGCAGGAGATTCTTCGCTGGTTGCTGACCGCGTAGCCCACCGAAGAGCCGATCACTCTTTGGGCTGTAAACGGTCACCCTCAGCGTTCGCACGCCACGCGCAGCCCATAGCTATAAACGCAGAACCACGGCGGCAGGCAGTATCGCGAGGCTGAGCGGCAATACGGAGCCGGGTCGCCCCACGAGCCGCCGCGAAGAACGCGCGACGAGACGACGGTCGGCCCGGTTGGACTGCTTGCCGGCGATTGCGAGTAATAGTTGCCGTCATACCAATCGGCGCACCACTCCCAAACGTTGCCGTGCATGTCGTAGAGCCCCCACGCGTTCGGCTTCTTCTCTCCCACCGGGTGCGTCGTTCCACTCGCGTTGTCGGCGAACCAGCCATATTCCGCAAGATCGGCTTCCGCGTCGCCAAAGCCGAACCTGGTTGATGCACCCGCCCGGCAAGCGTATTCCCACTGCGCCTCGCTGGGCAGGCTGAACGTCGTGCCGGTACGCGGCGAATTTCTGGTTGAGCTTCTTGATGAATTCCTGGCCCGCTTCCCAACTCACGCGATCGACCGGGTTCTTCTGGCCCTTGAAATGGCTCGGGTTTCCGCCCATCACCGCTTCCCATTGCTCCTGAGTGACTTCGAATTTGCCGAGATAGAAAGGTTTGCCGATCGTAACTTTATGAACCGGCCGTTCATCGGCATCGCCTTTCTCGTCGCCCATCTCGAAACTGTCGGCGGGAATCAACACCATTTCCAGCGCAACGTCGCTGCCCAGATCGAAGCGAATTGCCTTGTCCGCCTCTGGTTCTCGTCCGCTTTGCGCGTCTTGAGCAACCGCGCCAACCCCGCCGGCCGGTCCGAAAAAGAGAAACGCAATTCCCAGAAACAGGCATCTCGCAAAGCAATCGCTCGTTCGCATGGCATTTTCCATTTCGGTCGCGAATTAGATTTCCACCGCGGGCACGACGAACGGCTCGCGGAACTCGCCTTTCACCAGCCGATTGGCGCCGGCGTTGTCCGGCACGCTCTCGCGCTCGCTGTCCCACGCGAGCCACGGCCCGACGATCGACTCGCTCGCGATCGATCTCATGGGCCTTGAGATGCTTCAAGTAGTCGTCGAACATTTTTTGAAAGTGCGGCAGATCGCCGATCTGCTTGTGTGCCTCCTCAGCCGTCGCCTTCTTTCCCAGCCGGTAGGATACGTTGCCCGCGTGGCAAACGGCGGTCGAAAGATGTCCCTCCAGCACTTCGGCGTGCAGGTCTTCCCGCTTTCCGCTGCGGACGGCGTGGATGAAATTCTCGAAATGATTCCCCCCGCCGGGAAACTGTTCGATCTTCTTGCCCTGATTGTCGAAGACCGCGCCCCCGCGGAGCATCACGTAGCCCCCTTCGCACTGCACGCAGGCAATCGACCCCCGCGCCGCGATACGACGGCATCTTTTCGTGTCCTTCCCGGCACGCAGGTTGTGGACTTCATAAAGCACCGGCGCCGACGGGTAGTCGTAATAGATGATCTGCGTGTTCGGCACGTCGCCGGCGTCGTTGAAGGTGAACCGGCCGCCGATGCTCATCACGCGCCGCGGCAGGCCGGTTTCGCCCAGCAACCGCCGGGCGCAATCGATCTCATGCACGCCCTGGTTGCACGATTCGCCGTCGCCCATGTTCCAGGTGAAGCTGCAATCGTATTGGATTCTGTCGCGGTAAATCGGCTCCTTCTTCGCCGGACCGCACCACAACTCGTAGTCCAGCGTCTCGGGTATCGGCAGCGGCTCCGTGCGATTGCCGATCGACGTCCGCGCCTTGTTGGCAAAGGCCACGACGTATTGAATTTTCCCCAACCGGCCGGATTTGATGTATTCGATCCCCAGCCGAACTTTCTCCTCCGACCGGCCTTGCGTTCCCACTTGCACCAGGCGGTCGTACTTCCGCGCCGCGTTGACCATCTGCCGGCCTGCCCAGATGGAATGCGCCAGCGGCTTCTCGACATAAACGTGGCGGCCGGTCTGGCACGCCCAAATCGTCGGCAGCGCGTGCCAGTATTGCATCGTGGCGATCGCCGCGACGTCGAAATCTTTCCGCTCCATCAGTTGCCGCACATCGACCACCTGCTCCGGCCGGTAGCCGAACTTTTTTTCGATGCTCTCGGCCGCCGATTGCAGGCGCTCGCGATCGGGATCGCACACGGCGGCGAACCGCACGCCCCGCTGCTTGCCGAAAGCGTTGAGGTGCGTCCCGCTGCGCACGCCGCAGCCGATCATCGCGATGCGGATCTCGTCGTTGGCCCCGAAGGCCCGCGAACCAAGCAACATCGGCAGCCCGACGGCGGCCGCCGCGGCGGCGGAACGGCGAACGAATTGACGGCGATTCATGGAAATTGACATGCGAAAACCTCCAAGCTGGAAATACGGTGGGAATCTCGGGCAGGCGACTAAACAGCGGGAAATGGAGCATAGCCTTCCGCTTACTATATCAGATTCGCCCCTGAATATCAACGATGCAACTCGCCAGAGACGGAAGTCGCGATTTGCCCCCCGTGAACGCACGTGGTGAAGAATATCAATGGGGCGGCGGTCGTGCTGTCACCCCAACGAACCATGGCTCGCCGATTCACGCGTCTCCCCGCATTACGGGAGTATGATTACACCGCCGGTGATCGCGGCGCCTTCGAACAGCGTCGCCCGCACGCTGAGCGGAATCGGATCGAGATAGTACGGCGCACAACTGCCCGGACGATAGTAACCCAACGCGTACATGCATTCGTTCGGAGTTTCCAATCCCATTTCATAGGGCAAGATCGGCACGGTGGTGAAAAATCTGGCGTGCGAGATGATCGGTTGCAGCCACGGTCCCCACATGTGTCCGTAACGCTCCAACTGCTCGTCTTCGAAGTAAAGCGGCTTGTGGCACAAAGACGAGGCCGTCCAGGTAAAAGTGAGCTGCCGCCAGGAACGCCCGGCAAATTTCCGATCGATGCCCCAGGGGCAATCCGGCGGCACCTCGCCTTTCAGCTTCAGGATATCGATGCTGACCTCGGTGATTCGTTTGAGTTCCTTGACGGAAATGCATTTCTGCACCGGTTCCGCATTCCCCTCGTTCGCTTCTTTTTCCGCATCGGGAACATTGCGCCGCGGAGAAACTTCGCGGAGATTCGGATTGGGTCCGGCATTCGACGGAGTCCAACCCGGCGAGTTGCCCGCGCCTCGGGTTGGCGGTTCCGCGTGCGCGGCGGGCGTTCTTTCCGAAGAAGAGACGGGAAAAGGCGTAATCGTGTCGGCGCCGGCCGCCGGCTCGGAAGGCGGGGCGGTCAGCGGATCATCCAATTCCGCCGGCGGAGCGGGCAACAAGGTCGGCTTCCGTTCGTCGGGCGGATCGTTAAGCGTATTCGGCGGCGACATCTGGCCCGGAGCGGGACGCAAGGCCGGCGTAGGCAATTTCTGCTGGGCCGTCCAAGCATCGTTCGGCACGTCAGTCGAATATTGCACCGCGCGGACAGCCGGATCTTTCTTCACCCGCTCCGATTGATAAGGCAGCCAATGCAACTTGCCGCTGGACCGGGGCGTGGAGCGAGAAACCGCCGCGGTTCCCGCCGCCGACGCGAAATCGTCGGCTCGTGCCCGCAATTGTCCCCAAACGGCAAGGCCGCCCGCCGCGACGAACATCACGCCGAGAAATCTCGAAAAATTCCGCCTTTTCTCCCCTCTTACTTCTTCCCTCTCCCGTTTATTACAATCCATCGCCACCGGCGTGCTCGGTGCTGTAGTTTGGCGCTTCCTGCGTAATGATAATGTCATGGGGGTGGCTCTCCCGAACGCTCGCTGGTGAAACCTGGAGGAACCGTGCGTCCTTGCGGAGCTCCTCGATGGTTTTGGTGCCGCAATAACCCATTCCCGCTCGCAGTCCGCCCACGAGCTGATAGACAAACTCGCCAAGCTGGCCTTTGAAAGGAACTCGGCCTTCAACGCCCTCGGGAACCAGTTTGTCGGTCCCGCGAGCGTTGCCTTGACGATAACGCTCGCTGGAGCCGTGAACCATCGCTCCCAAGGAGCCCATGCCGCGATATACTTTAAACGTCCGCCCCTGGTACAAAATTTGCGCCCCGGGGCTTTCCTGTAATCCCGCGAATAGTCCGCCGATCATGACCACGTGCGCCCCGGCGGCAATCGCCTTGGTTATGTCGCCGGAGTAGCGGATGCCTCCGTCGGCAATCACGGGCGTTTGGCTCTTGGCGGCCTCTCTGGCCACTTGCCAAATCGCCGAAACCTGCGGCACGCCGACGCCGGAAATCACCCGCGTCGTGCATATCGAACCCGGCCCGATGCCGACTTTCACGGCATCCGCCCCGGCCGCTATCAAATCCCGACAGCCGTCGGCCGTCGCCACATTGCCCGCCACCACGTCGATATCCCAACGCTTCTTGATCGTCTTGACGGTTTCAAGCACGTTGGACGAATGCCCGTGGGCGCTATCAACCACGAACACGTCAATCCCTTTGTGGATCATCGTTTCGACGCGTTCATAGTCGTAAACACCAATCGCGGCACCAACCCGCAATCTGCCTTGCCTATCTTTGCAGGCTTGCGGAAACCTCCTCATCATATCTATATCTTTGATGGTAATCAGTCCGGTCAGCCTAAAATTTTCGTCAACCAGCAAAAGTTTCTCCACCTTTTTTGCCATTAAAATCTTCTCAGCTTCCTCAAGCGTTATATTTCCCGTAACCGTAACCAGATTTTCATGGGTCATCACCTCATTGATGGGGAGGTTCCAGTTTTCGAGGAAGCGAAGATCGCGCCGCGTAAGAATGCCGACCAGTTTTCCATCCTCTTGGGTGATAGGCAAGCCGGAAACATTGTGCTGGGCCATCATGTCTCGCGCATGTCCCACGGTCTCATTCGGCCGAAGGGTCGCCGGATTGCAGATGATCCCATTAGCCGATCGTTTGACCTTTTCGACCTCTTCCATCTGCCGTTCAATGGGCATATTTTTGTGAATGATTCCCACCCCCCCCTCGCGAGCAAGTGCAATTGCCATATCCGCCTCGGTCACGGTATCCATCGGCGAACTCAGTAAGGGAATATTCAACGCGATACGCTTCGTAAGTCGTGTAGCCACATCCACTTCCGATGGTACAACTTCGCTATACCGCGGTTCCAACAGCACGTCGTCAAACGTCAATCCCTGATAGGCACAAATTTTCTCTTGCATGACCGCTACTCCATAGGGAGAAATAGATCCCCGGGGGAAATGAGTTTAAACCAATCATTATGCCTGAAGAGGAGGGAAATGCAAGAAGGATTGAGATAGGGTGGTTCGGTCAAACTGAGAGGATAAATATCTTCAATCGAATTGCTCCATTACCCTATCGCTCCTCCCCCTTCCCGCTGTCGCCTTCCCTGTTTAGAATAAGAATGTTTGAGTATGGGAAGTCGATGACTCACCCGAAACCGAAGAGTTGGTTCGCCCGAAAAAAATATGTTGGGGGTATAGCTCAGTTGGGAGAGCGGTTCGTTCGCAATGAACAGGTCAGGGGTTCGAGTCCCCTTACCTCCACCTCAAGCCACTTATGGCATTTGTTGTAAGTGGCTTATTTTATTGATACTTGCGTCACTCGTGAGTATGATATTTCACTCTCATTTCTGGCCTAAAAAAGGGCATTTTCTGAAATTAGCCTTAGTTTTTTCTGATGAAGCGGCATTTTCATTCTATCAAAAATAAGCCGCCAACATTGGCCTACTTGCTTTGGAAAGTGTCAGTCGATCCAAGATTGTGGAAAAAGAAAGGTCACTCATGCCCACCAAACTACCCTTCGTTCGCCTTCGTGATGAAACGCAGCCCCTCGATTGCCCCGTTGGCGATGTCCAACAGATCATAACGGGTGGTGAAGGTGGAATCGCCAACATCCATGTCGTGAAATTTGCCAGGGGTTTGCCCCACGTTCACCAAGGCTACTACGAAACCTATCGTTTTCAAGAATCCAAGCAAGGGATTCTCGATCTTTCACCCGATTTTGGACGAGCGTGGAAGATTGGTCGTGGCGTGGTTCTGCACCTGCGGTCAAATGCCTGTCGGCTTGCCCGTTAAATCCTTTGCAAATTTTTTTGCAAACGGTTCTTTGCAGAAAGACCAAAAGAATAGCCTTACGCAACTTGTTGCTGCATAAGGCTTTAACTGAGGGGTGGCTGACCGGACTTGAACCGGCGACATCCAGATCCACAATCTCCGACGATACAGTTCTAAGTGATACCAGCAAAGAACTTACGTCAACGCCTGCTCCCGTTTGCACCAGGGTTTGCACCTGCGAAGGCGAAAATACAAACGACAGCGCCCCGGACACTGGCCCTCTCGCCAGTCCGCCCATCCACGTTGCCTCCCAGGGCGACCCGCTCGACAAACTCGCCACCGCGCTGCTCGACTCTTTCGCCGACGGATCGGCAACGGCTCGCCACTATGCTCACCGAGCATCAAGACGGAGATGAAAAGGCTTCGTTAAAGTCGCGGGCCCTACCTGAAGAGCCATCTTGTTGACACCAGAAGGTGTTCCGTTTATTCCCAATATGTTTTTTGGATCGCTCCTTGTGGCTCAGGTCTTGGGATATTCCAAGGCGAACCACTCGCGCCACTGCTCGACGGTCCAGGCGGCTTTTCGTCGATGACAGGTTTGGCGTTGGGTCGCTTGTGGCGTTTTTCTACCGTGAACCGCGGGGGTTCGGGGATCGTGTGGGCCGTGTCGCAGTAGGGCGGGGGCAACTTGCCGGAGTGCTTCATACGGTGAAACCAGCGCGTGGCCCGCCAGTACCACTCGAAACCGTTGCCCGTTCCTTTGCCCTCCTTGTGCTGGACCTGCCCCCACGGCAGCCCGCGATGGTCCTTAATCCCTCGCCCCCAGAAGTCGGCCACCACAAGCACCACGTCCTCGCCTTTGCCCAGCCGCTCGGCAATCTCGGCGATGTAGGCCAACTGCTCGAAGTCCCACTCGCTTCTCTTGCCGACCTTCCGATGCCAAAGCCAGCGCGGTCGCAGGCCAGCCCTTGCTGCCGTCGCCACTGAAGCGACTCGGAAGTCCGCTCGCCGATCATGTCGGCCTCGAACTGGGCCAGCCCGGCGAAGAAGATCACCACCAACCGGCCCACGGTGCTGTCCATGTCGATGTTCTGGCCGCCGAGGAACTGAATCACGATCACCCGCACGTTCCGCTTGGCGAACTGCTCCAGCGTGTCGAGAATGTCCCTGGCAGTTCGGCCCAGCCGGTCCAACTTCGTCACCACGAGCACGTCGCCGGGCTGGGCGTGAAGGAGGAGCCAGCGGCCTTGGGGCCGATGCCGAAAGTCCGTGCTCCGGCCGGAATGCCCAGCGGCTCGTCGAGGATTGTCGGCTCGGGCAGTTGCACGGCGGCGCAATGCTTGCGGATCATTTCGGCCTGGACTTCGGGCGATGCCTGCTGTTTCCGCGTGCTGGCGGGGTTATGCGGTAGACTGTCATCGTGTGCACTCCTTCGTCTGTTTGGGGTTATTGGGGGAAAATGCGAGGGCAGCCCGCGACCGGGTAGCAGTCCGATCAAACGGGCAATCGATGCACCCTTTAGTAACCGTCAAAAGCACCGCTCAGCGCCTGTCGCAGCCCCACTCTGTACCGGAGCAAGTTGCCGTCGCGGTATGTGAGACGACCTAGACTTGCACCGGGCTTCGCGGTTGCCAGGGCTTCCCGCCGAGCTCTCCCAGAAATCGGTAACCTATGGGATCTTCAGAAAAGAACTGAGTCGGGCGCAGACTCGCCACCGGCGATCCGATTTTAGCTGCCGGGCCGAGAATGAGGCCGAAGCAGTTGGCTTGCGCCGCCATCTGGAAGGGGTTCTCGGGTTGGTGCTTTTGAAGGTACGCTGTCCGTGTTCTTGACCCAATCCTGCACCTCCTGCCGCGTGAAAAGGCCGCCGCAATACGTCCACTTCGTCGTGGGAGATAGTTCGGCTGCCACGAAAATCGATCGTGAGCGAGCCGCTTTTGGGAAGCGTAATAACGAGGCGATTGAAGACAGTGGCGGCACGATCGCAGCCAAACGAGGATCTGGTCCGTTCCCTGCGGCAAACCGCTGAGATCCAACCTGCCGTTTGCATCTGTGGAAATCGTCGATACCGAAGCGGCTCCGGTGTTGGGGAGAAAGTTGCCCTTCAGGTTCGCCAATGGAAGTCCATTTCTCTTCAAGGTAACTTCACGTGACAACCGCCCTTGAAACACAGCCAACGCCAGAACCGCGAGGACAGCGAGGACAGCGAGGACAGCAATCGAAATTGCAAGTTTCTTCTTCATTCCCTTGTAGCCCTTGGGTATTTGATCGTGGAAATGTAATAGAATTCTACCGTATTTTCGCGGCCATGCATTGTGCTGTCAATTCGGTATCACGATCCACCTATCCCGCGACGGCAACCCGACTGGCGAGGGGCCTCCGACGGCGTCGGGCCTGGGCCTCGCGGGATTCTTCTTCCCGCTGCTCCAGCCGATGCTCGGGGGGCGGCCAGCCAGCGATCCGGCAACAGGGCTTCCAAGGCAACCGTGTCGCCTGGGGCAACGGCGGCAATCCGTGCAGCACGTCGGTCAAGTAGGGCCAAACGTCAACGCATTTCCGTCTGGCACTTTGCACCACCCTTATGCCCAGCCCGAGCACGGCACGGCTATTGGTTCTCCTGCGGTACTGGCGGCCTCGCCGTCAGTCTCGAAAAGGTTCTGTTGTCCCGGCCGGCAGTCCATGCCCGTGAACAGCACGGTTTGCCGGGTGTTTTCCGCTTTCGCCTCCACGCCACGGCTTGGGCTTAGCAGGAGCGTTTTCGAGGACGAACTTATTGGAATCGTCTTCCTCGTTGGCCCGACGGCGGATCTCGCTCCTCCAGCTTCCGGTCGGCCCGCCTGAGCCGGCGCAGCGCCTCCTGAGTCAGATCATGGTAGGACATTACCGAGAACGGATCGAAGCGGTGGGACTTTCCTAGTTTCATGCGGCCACTTCCTCTCCAGCGTCCACGCACGCCAGCGCCGTCATCGCTCGCCGCATCGAGTAGTTCCCGTTGCGCCAGCCCATTTGTTCCATCCCCAGCGGCATGGGAACGTCAGGACCGGCCTCATGCTGCCAAATCCACGCCAGCCGCTCTTGGCAGGCTTCCGCGAACGGCGGGCCAGCCGAGAAGGGGAATACCTCGAACCGCTGCAAGAGCGCCTCGTCCAACCCGCTGGCGTCGTTGCTGGTGGCCACGACGATCAGCCGCTCGGGCAGGTGCTGCTCGCCAAGTTCATCCTTGAGCGCCGCGTTGACGTGTCGGCTGACGATCAGTTCCAACTCCTCGATCAGCAGAATGTACCACGGGTTGCCCGCCATCGGCTTGTAGCGGAAGGTCTGGCCGAACAGCCGGCGTACCTCGTCAATGCTCAAGTTGCTGGCGGAATACTCGACTATACCGGAGAAGGGACAGACGCCCAGGTCTTGGATCAGGGCCTTGGCCGCGGCGCTCTTGCCCACGCCGCCCAGGCCCTCGAACAGCAGACAACAGGGCTGGGGCAAAGCCACCAGCCGCTTCAGCCGCCGGATGACGGCCGGCTGCCCGACCACTTCGTCCAGCGTGCGGGGTTGATAGGAACGCGGCAATCGCATGGCATGTTCTCCTTGTGGTTTCAGCACGAGTGTAGTTTCGGGCACATGCTCAATTTCGCCTCTTCGGACGGTTGGCAATACGGGCATGTCTTTGACAGGCCCTTTCGGCGGCGCTTCGCTTTCGGTGTCGCGATAGCACATCCCATACTTGGAACTCCTGGTCGAAGTGTTGAGCGTAGCACATGTCGGGAATCCCGTGCTCATCCCGTGGGCCATAGCGGCAGCGGGAGAGCCCACGCGGTACTGGCGGCACTTGCTCGTCCAGAGCTTTCGATCGGCGGCGATAGTTTGGTCTCGCCGGGGACGTTTGGGAAAGTTCAGCATCGATACTAGTCCTCCTCGGGCAGCATGATCGTCAGGCATGCGCAGCCCGTCGTCGTCCGGTCCGCACACGGCCTTGAGATGCACGACCTTGGGCCTGGGCGGGTTGGGCTGGAATAATTTCCGGGACATTGGGCACAACTCGCAGGCTGAAGCGCAGGATGTCGTGGGGCGTTTCGATGCGCCGGATTGCCACTTTGAGCATCCACAGCACGTCCCACAAGCGGCCCTTGATGTCTTGGCAGGGGGCCAGTTTTTCGTCGTCGCCTTCCAAGGGCGAGACGTAGCGGCAAAACGCCGTCGCGGTCATGGCGACGGGGTAGCGGAAACCGGCCTCCGCCACCATCGCCGGTATCCACTGGTCGCCCTGGTAGCCTTGGCCACTCAGTTGCACCAGCACGCCGTCCTCAATGGCTTGCCGGCGAGTATAGATGTCGATGATGTCTGCGTCACTCCATAAGTCACCGGGCATTGGGTACTTCTCGGGGTTCAGGACCACGGTATCAATCCACTTCGGCACGCTGTCGGCAGTCCCGGCTTGCGTGAGACAGGCCACGACCCGCGGCCCCACCGGTTCGCTGGCCAGCCGGTGTATCCATCGGTCACAACCAGAATCGCCTTGGGCGCGGGCCGCTCTTCCGCCGCCGCCACGATCAGCGCAGACATGTCGGTCCCACCGCCACCGCTCAGTTCGATCTGCTCGGGCCGAAAGATGTTCTTGGCGCACGCCACGGCAGTATCGCCGGCCAGTACCCGCAGACCGCGCGGATCGGGCAGGGACCGCAGGGCATTGCCGATCACGCCCAGCGCCAAGGCAAGGTCGCTTTGCTCCATGCTCCCGCTGGTATCGACGATCACCGTCACGCGGGGAATCGGCTTGACGTGGGCCGGCAGCAGCGCTCCGCCTTGCGGTTGCCGCCGGTTGGGCTTGCGGTAGGTGAAGTCGCCAAAACCCGACGTGCAGCCCACGGCATACTTCACCTTGGCCAGCAATTCCCTGGCCGGGTCCACCTTGGGGTGAAGCAACTCGGCGGCGGCGCGGGCCAATCCGCCGGGCACGCTGCCCCGGCCCCGCTGCTCTTGATACTGTTCGATGGCCTTGGCGACGGCGGCTTCCACGAGGTTCTGGTCGTGTTCCGCCAAGCCGGGATGCTCTTGCCGATGGCGGGCCATCCTCCCACGGCCGCGGCTGGCCATCCGCAGCGCTGCCGCCGATCTCGGCCGGCTCGTCGCCTTGCTCTTCGCCTTCCTGCCCGTTGCCCTGGTCGTTCTGCTCTTCTTCGCCTTGGCCGTGCGGCTGGTTCTGCTTGCGTCGGCATCCGCTGCTGCTGTTGCTTCTGCCGCTGCTCTTGCTCCTGCTCGCGCCCGCTCCATCAGCAGATCGAAATATTCCTCCGCCGTCTTGTTCCGCGGCAGGCCCAGCTTGGCCGGCGTGATTCCCTCCTCCGGGCAACGCAGGCCGGATTGCTCCAGAACGTCGTTGACCGCGGCATCGACGGCTTGCCGCCAAATCGCCCAGCCGGTCGTTGGCCGGTCTCTCGCCCAGCAGGCGCACACACCGCTTGCCGTGGCGGCTCCAGACGTGGATCGCCTCGTGCAACACCACGAACGCCAGGTGCTTCAGGTCCCGGCCCTCCAGGAACGCCGGATCGAAGTACAGCCGGCAATACTCGTCCACGGCCATTGTCCCCAGCCCCGGCCGTCTCCACGGGAATCAGCGTCATCACCTGATGCGTCATGTAGGGCATCTTCCGGCAGGCCAGTATCGGCGCTTCGGCTAGTTTCTGGTTGTCATGGCTCATGCCCCTCTATGCTGCCGCCGTGGATGTTCCGATGGACCTGCAAGACGGCGTTGCTGAAGTCGGCCGGGGCCTTCACGAGCACGGAGGCGTGGGGCACGACGAAGTACAGCCCGCCCGCCGCCGCAATCGCCGGTTCCAGCCAGGACTTCGCCACTTCGGCAAAGCAGTCGATCGCGCCAGCCAGCGCTTCTCCGTAGGCTTGCCGTCCGGGCCAAGCTCATGGTTCTTCACCCGGTCCACCAGCGCCCAGGATCGCCATGACCTGATCGCAGCGCGGCGGGATATGCAACTCGCGGGCCCAGCGGCACTTGGGGCATGGACCGGGACAGCTTTGCCTTGAGGAGCCACTCCTCCGGGTCGGGCAGGTCCAGGCATTGCTCCCAAGTCTGGAACTCCAGCGCCGCCTCCTCGCCCACGCAACCGGCAACTGGCCCGATAGCGCAAGAGCGGCTCGGCGTCGATCGCTTCCAGGGCCGCGGCGCAGATGGCCGCATTGGTCCAAGAGCGGATCGTGGGCCAGGCCCGGATGCCTTGGCCCGGTCCTTGGGATAGGCTTCCAGCAGCCCTGGCTTGTGCTTGTGGAAGGCCCGACCAGCGCCGTATTGCGGCCGATGCACTTCTCCCAATCCGCCGGCAGGGCACGAAGCTCGGCTGCGGGAAGCCCAGGGCGTTGCTCATGCCCCGCTGCCACGCCTCCACGTCGGTTTCCCAAGTCAGGTGGCAGAGCCGGTTGGCCAGCGGCGGCTCCAACTCGGAACCGTTGGCCGCGCAGTCCGGCGGATTGCAGGCCGCCAGCAATCCACACGTACTCGGGCAGGGTGGAGTCGCCCACGCGATTCTCGGCAATCACGCCCAGCAGCGCCGCTTGCACGGCCGGCGGGCAGGTGGTCAACTCGTCGATGAACAGCACCCATTGTCCATGCTGGCAGTCCTGCGCCCACTTCGGCGGCATGACGGCCATGTAGGGCTGTTCGCCGTGGACGGGATAGGGATATCCGCCCACGTCGGCCGGCTCGCGCAGCGAGCCGATCAGCGTGTAGCACTGGCGGCCCATCGCCCTGGCGAAGGCTTCGATGGTCCGGCGACTTGCCACAGCCGGGCGGGCCGGAGACCAGCGGCGTAACCTTGCCGGTCTGCGCCACGGTCCAGAAGATCAGGTTGGGGGTGGTTTTGCAGGGCATAATGTTTCCTCCTACGGGGTAAAGAGTTTCGAGTCTGCCCCGGCACGCTCAGCGCGACGGGGCAGTGGCGGAAGCCTTGCCCAACCCCGCTACACACACGTTCCGATGCCCGCCGCGGCGAAGTCTTGCATCACCGCTGCCGCCGCCGCGCCGTTGGCCAACTGCGCCACGCTCTTCAGCCCCTCCAGCCCTTCGTTGAGGATGCTGAACTGTAGAGGGTCACGCGGTCCACCAGGCGCTTGCACTGCCTGGCCCGGCTCTGGAGTTGGCCGTCGTTGAGCGTTCCCTTGGACACGTCGTCCAAGAGCTTGGCGGCCTTTTCGTGGACCTCGCGGGTCAGAGTATCGCGGATGGTCCGGGCCGTTCCCTCGTCCATCGCCACCCGCACCGTGGTGATCTCGTTGCCCTCTTGGCAGCCCTCGACTCGCTCGGCCAGTTCCTTCCACGCTTCAGGCGGTGTTCGGGGATGTAGTACACGCCCGGGCTTCGAAGCCGGTCATGCCGTCCATCTGCTCCAGCACCGAAACCAGCGCTTGGCCCACGGCCGTGGTGGTCAGCTTGGCCTTGAGCTTCAGAAACTCCTCGGTCAGGGCGTATTCGTTGGCGAAGCCGTAGTCCGCCTTGACCTGGCCGTTGACCACTCGGGCTCCGAAGTTGGTCACGTAGCCGTTGCGCTGGGTGCTCCGCTCGATGTTGACCAGCTCCACGCCGTTGCGCTTCGGCTGCTTGCGGCTGACAACGGCCTTGTTCTTCGTGCCGTACACCGCCCGGATGCTGTTCTCCAGCGCGGATTGATCGGTCCGCGGGTTGGGCACGCAGTTGGCGTAGCCCATCGCCTCGAAGACTTCCCGCACGGCCTGGTACGGGGTGGGTTGGAGCGACCAGAAGACGATCGCGCCGTTGATGTCGTACTCTTGCTCGATCATGGCAATCTCCTAGCTAAGGGGTGATAGAGGGAAAACAGGGCAAGGGAATCTCCGCTCAAACTCCGGGAGGTTCGTTCCATCACGCCGCTACGCTCGCTGCACCCCGGCTCTGGTTCGGGTCCAGAGTCGGGGAGTAGCAGGCGTGAGGCGGCACGGTCTCATGCGGCAACCAGATCGCCGCGCAGCTCTTGCCACGGTCCCCGCGGATGCCGTTTCAGGGCTTCGTCAAGCTCCGCCATGCGGCACGACAGCGGCGACTCCGCCGAGCACCAGACGCGGATTGCGGCCGTGCAGCAGCGCCATGGCGCGGCGGAGCGAGCGCCTCTTCGCACTCATCTGCCTGCCACCACTGCTGCGAGTCTTCGCACCACACCAGGAGATAGTAACAGCCGAACATGGTAACTCTCCTACCAAAGGTAAGCCGGCGATCGTCCGGCACAGGACATCCAACCGACGGTCGCCGGGAGGTCTGTATTCCGGGACGTAGTCCGGCAAGTTGCTCGGGTGCAGAACGTCTCCAGCCTGGCGAACGCCGGGAGGTTTGTGCTGCAATGGCGTGCCGTCCATCGAGACGGGACGGCAGAACACCGGCCGGCAGCGTTTGCGGCACGCCGACCGATGACGTGCTAGCCGATCTTGCTCTCTTGCTGGCCTTCCGGGTGGTGGACTTCCAGCGGAAAGAATCGCTGCGGCTCTGTGGCCAGGTACTCTTCATGCGGCCCGCAGAACACCGCCAGGCCGCGCAGGAACGCGTCCAGGACGATCCAGCACGGCAATTGCCACTGGTATGCCTTCTGACGCGCTGCGTGACTGGCTTCGTCCATCGTCATGGCAGCGCTCTCCTACGACGGGGTAAACGCGCAGACAGCGCAACCCACTCCCCGGCCGCAATCGACCGGGGATAGGGCAGGGCTGTTTCGATCCGCCAACCGCGGACTAGCCGCGCTGCTTGCGGGACAGGTCAGGGTGGCTCTTGATGAAGCCGCGGATTTCCTCGGCGAATCCCAAGAGCCGCTCCCACTGCTCGGCGTAGAGTGTGACCGGCATGCGCTGCAGCCCGTAGACGCTTACGCCGCCCTTCTCGCTTTGCTTGCAGGACAAGGGGCCGCCGTTGCTCTTCGGGGCGGTCTTGAGCTGAGCAAGGGCCTGCTCCTGGGTAAGCTTGCCGCTGGCAAGCTGGGCCGAGCACGTGCGCATTCCACTCCCGGTCACTGACGACGGGCGATACGCTGGTGCTCTTGAGAGAAGCACTGGAAACGGGTAGAGTAGCAGTAGACATCGCTTTACTCCTACGCAGTAAGGTGGTGGTTAGGGCGATCGGTCGCGTCAACGGCCGGTCGCCCGTTTCTTTGCCCGCCAAAATTTTTTGCAAATCGGTCAAGTCCCCCAAAACGGGCGGACACGAAAATCGGCAAGATACTTCCCGCGCACCCGCGCGGTTATTGCACGAAAATTTCCGCGCCGAAGTGGACACTTTCGCGACACCCGAAACGCGGCAAAATATTCCGCGCTGGCGCGTGTTCGCGCGGCTCATCGCGCCCGCGGAACCTCGGCATCGGCAACGGCAAAGAGCGGAAAAAACGGGCGAAATCGGCGGAAATCGGGCGAACCGACGGCCGGCCGAAAACGGCCCCGCCGATGCGGCCAAAATCGCGCCGGTTGCGTCGCAACGGCCGTTTCGACCGGAAACGCGCCGATCGGCCGAAACGCAAAAAACGCGACGCTAGGAGCCTCAAAATCGAAATCGGCCCCGCTCTACGTGGACAATTGAGCATAGCTACACACGTTCACTATCGGCCAGTAAATCGCGTACTCCACGATGCTCGGGGTTGTGTATGCTGGTCGTTTGCAACCGGACGAAAAGCACGAACGTTCGTTGCGACTTTTCGCCGCTCTTCGCGGTCTTGGGTCGCGCTTGTCTGACGTTGCGCAACCGACAACCGAGCGTGCGCAAGGAGATGCACTGGCACCATGGGGGCCGGCCCCCCCATGCCCGATGGACCCAGTTAATTCTAGCGTCCCTCCGAAAATTTTTGATTATTACGACGTAGTGCGCAAGAATAACAGCGGATTATTCGGCCGGCGGCAGAACCTAGCCAACGGACCGCCCCTTGCTTGGGTCC
>CAVQKP010000011.1:0-40985 GCA_963713065.1 Pirellulales bacterium
ACCACTTCACGATGCGGAAGTTGTATTGCTCGACGAGCTTCTTGATTTCCGCCCGTTGGCGCTGGGGGCTGTTTTCCTGGCGATCGGTGCTCATGCGAATGTACCCGGCGACGGGTTTCTGTCGGTCTTTCATGATTTTCCTTTCGTGTTAAAGGTCGTAGAAAATAGTCAGTTCACTTTCGGGCGGTCGTCATCACCGCATACTTGCCGCCTCGCGGTGCCCGGGCATGGGCACCATGTCGGCCTTCGGTGCTGCGGAACAATTTGCACTTCGCACGAATCTCGGCGGGGGTCGGATGGTATTCGACCGATCCCCAATTGCCTAACACCCATTGGCCTTGGTCGATCCACCGGCCTTCCGCCTGCCATCGCTTGACGTCGGTGGCAACTTTCATTTCGTGTACGTTTCTCATCGTTTTGGCTCCTGTTTTATAGGGTTTTTCCCCGCGCGGCCTATCCGCCCGGGACAGTCACACAGGAGCCAGCCGGGTCGAAAACAGTCAAGCCGATTGGCGGGAAGAAAGGCCAATCTTGGGAAGAATTCCTGCCCGGGCGGGCGAGGAGGAGGCGAAATTAGGCCCCGTGATCCAACGGTTGGGCCCGTGTTGGCGACGGCGGAGAAGGTTGGCTAGAAAGGCCAAGGGACAAGAAAAAGGGACGATTTAGGCGACGTAGTGCAAAATGTCGCAAAGAAGTGTTTGCTGGCCGATGCGAACATGCGACGGTCAGACTTTAACGAGTATAGCTGCCTCATTTCCTCTGCTCATTTAATCGGAAAGTGAGGCCATGATTTCAGGACGGTTAGGCGACGCTTCCGACCTCCTCATAAATGGCCGGTACAACGCGCCCTCAATTGGCCGGTTTTACGCGCCCCGTGACATATTCAATACTACTCTGTTTCGTTACTTTGTTCTGAAGTGAAACTCTTCGGTTCCGATAGTCCCATGCCTCGCAATTTGGCACGAAGGGTTACCAGACTGAGTCCGAGAATTTTCGCTGCCTGATTCCGATTGCCGCCAACATGGTGCAAGGTGCCCGATAGAATCAGCCGATCAAAATGTTCTCGCAAGCGGGGGTAAATATCGGTCTCGCCGCCGGCAATCCAGTTCTTGAAGGTTTGCGGCAGAATTTGCCAATCGGGATCGGGAATCGAATGCGTGTCAATATGATCTTCGATTTCGGAAGACTGCTGCTGCAATTCGTCCGGGAGAAATTCCGGCAAGAGCGTAGGGCCCGCAGAGGCGATAAGGGCTTGGCGAATGACGTTTTGCAGTTCCCGCACGTTTCCCGGCCACGAGTAGGATTGCATCATCTCCAAAGCCTCCGGCGAAATCGATTGCACTGACGTGCCTTGCTGATGGTTGTAACGGAAGAGATAGTAGTGCGCCAGTTCGGCAATGTCTTCGGAATGGCCCCGAAGCGGTGGCAGGGCAATCGTCACGCCGCACAATCGATAGTAGAGATCCTTGCGGAATTGCTGTTGTTCCATCAAGGATTCAATATCTTTGTTTGTGGCGGCAATGATACGGACATCTGCCGAAATACTCTCGTTTCCTCCAAGTCGCTCAAAACACCCCTCTTGGAGCAGACGAAGAATCTTGGCTTGCGTGTGCAGGGCCATGTCGCCCACTTCGTCCAAAAGAATGGTGCCGCCGTGGCATTGTTCGAATTTGCCGATGCGACGTCGGACCGCGCCAGTGAAAGCACCTCGTTCATAGCCGAAAAGCTCACTTTCCAGGAGTGACTGGGGAATAGCTGCACAGTTGATAGCCAAAAAAGGAGCCTGACTTCGGTTGCTATGATGGTACAAGGCGCGGGCAACTAGTTCCTTGCCCGTGCCGCTTTCGCCGAGAATGAGCACGTTCACGTGTTGGGGAGCCACACGGCCGATTTGTTTGCACACCGTCTGCATGACTGGACCGCTTCCGATCAATCGGTCCGGCTTATCCTCGGGGCGTTCTCCTTCATCGATAATGGTAGGCACATGGACCAACCGGCTAATTGCAAAGGCCTGTTCTACCACCTGTTTCAACTGCTTGGCGTCGAGCGGCTTGTTGAGGTAATCGAACGCCCCCAGTTTCATGGCTTCGATCGCGGTTTCGGTAGTTCCATGTCCCGTGATGAAGATAATGAGGCATCGCGGATCGATTCGCCGCAATTCGTGAAATAGTTCAAGTCCCGAGCATTTACCCAACCGAATGTCCAACAAGATCACGTCGGGCGTATGGTTGGCGGCAAGGCAAATTCCCTCCTCGGCGGTCTCCGCGCCGAATACCGAGATGTCCTCGCGGTTGAATACCGCTTTGATGCTAAGCCGAATGCTCGGTTCGTCATCAACAATAAGTAGTTTGGGCATTGGTGAGCTTCCTCGAATTCTCATGGAAATATATTTTCGATCGGCTCGATCGAACCGATTTCGGTGTTTTAGCCGATCGATTGTTGCCGGCTTTCCGCACTCAACGGCAATTCGATCGTGAAAACCGCGCCTTTGCCTTCTCGATTGGCGGCGGTGATCTTGCCGGAGTGCTGGTTCACGATGCGTCTGCTTATGGCAAGTCCCAGGCCGGTTCCGCGGTCTTTGTTGGTAACGAACGGCTCAAACATGCGATCCAGCACGGTTTGCGGAATCCCGACGCCTGAATCCGCGAAGATTACGCGGCACAATTGCCGATCCCGATCGTCGTTTTGGATGGCAACCTGCAACTCGCCGCCTTCGGGCATGGATTCGATTCCATTCAATAATAAATTGACAAATACTTGATGCAACTGTTCGGGATCGCCATCCACGAAAACGGGCGTTGCCGGACAATTCTCGCTAACCTCGACGTCCTGCTGTTTGGCGTGACCTTCGACAAGGTTCAATGCAAGCCGCAAGGTGTCACGCACGTCATGGCGGACCGTTTGCATTTGAGGAGGACGCGCAAAATCCAAGAGTCCTTGGATTGTATTCTCCATGCGAACAATTTGTTCGAGAACTACATGGATGTGCTCCTTGTTCAAGGGAACATCGGAAGAATACTCTTCCGCGTTCTGGATCAGCAACTTGATGGAGGTCAGCGGATTTCGGAGTTCGTGAGCCACTCCGGCCGCCAACTCGCCTGCCACGGCAAGCCGGTCGGCAAGCATCGCTTCGCGGCGGGCCTGCTCGAGCTCTTCCACAACTTGTTTGATTCGGGTGGCTACCAGTTGCACTTGCCGATGCAAAATCGGCAGATCATCGGAAGGATGCAATTCAACGCAGCCAATCTCGCGATCCAACCCGCCGGCGGCATCTTTCAAACTGATGCTGACTTGGGAAATCGAATGTTGCAGGCGGCGAGCAGCCCAAAGTCCCCAGGTAATGCCGACAACCGGCCCAACAATCCAGAGAACAATCATCACCTGATCGAGCCTTGCTCTTAACCTGCTGCGTTGCGCCGTTGACTCCTCAATGAACTTTTCGTTGATTTTCAAAAGACCTTTACAGGAGTCGGTGATTGCACGGGCTACGCGGCCATATCAACCGTAGCCGGGGCATTCTGCTCTTTGGCGGGTTCAGAATCAAGGCGACGGTGAACGTATTTCCGATACTTTGAAAATTGATCACGAATGTCTTTAATAAATATCTGCTCTTCCAGAGTTCTCGATCCTGCCTCCGCCTCAGCAAGATGTCCTTCAAAAGCATTCTCCAATTCCGTCACTTCGATTCGAGTGTGGCTGTCGGCTCGTTCGACCACTTCCATTACGGTTGCATGCAAAATCCATAGAACATCCTGCATCTCATCCGCAGCTTGGATCGAGGAAAAATTATCCGCCAAGTCACGCGCATGGGAATGATAGATCCAGTTGATGTAGTAAATCGTAGCGCCGCCGACAGCAAGCCACAGCAAGCTCACCAAGGCCGTCGGGGCCACCACCTTCTTCCACATAGTCACTCCTTGAGCAAAGTCGGGGATTATATAGCTTCTGCCTCGCGCGGAACGCAGGTCGAGCAGAATTGCTGTTATAAGCAGGAGATCGGTTGAATTTGAATGGAAGCTGCAATTTCGATGCCGAATACCCCCCTGTAGCTGATTTATGCAGAATGGTTTTGTAACTCCTTGCTGTTCCGTGACTTGCAACGTTTTCTGGGCAAGAATGAGCATCCTAATGCTGGACTTGGCGGATAAAAGAAACTGTCGCGCAAGTGAAAGAATCTTTCACCGGTCCTGCTTTTTGGCACGGCTAGGGTCGATTTTGTTGCGAGCAATGCTTTCTCGTAACCTCTTTGCCCCACGGCGGTTGCGCTAGATCAATACAATCCATGCCTTGCTGGCATAAATGTTGCATAGAACCTAAATCTGCAATTTGCAGTGTGGTTAGCAAGCAATTCACTCCTAAACGAAGTCCATGAATCGGAAGATCATTTTGAATCTATCCCGCAAAGTCACCGAATTGCCCGCGCTGAGTGGCTCGGCTCGCAGGCTTGACGCCAAACTGTAATCCCTTTAATGAAACGGTTGAATCATCATGCCGAGTTATTATACAAGCAATTCCAAAAGGTACCAGAAGACCTTTATCGATGCCGTATTCCATGAGCAGGATCAACAAATCCGGAAGGCCTTTCGAGAACGCCTGTACAAAATGGAGCGTCGCGACAAATTGGCCCAGGTCTCTGGCATTCTCGACGAGGCATTACTGGATCGCTTAATCGAACTGGACATCGGGCCGGAGGCGCTGGCGGCCCTGGAAGTCATTCCGCTGATGTCCGTCGCCTGGGCCGATGGCAGAGTCCAGCCGGAAGAGCGCGAAACGATCATCGCGTTCGCCAAGGTTGCCGGCATTCAGCCGCAGGACGGTCGCTACCCGCTGTTGGAACTGTGGCTCGAGAGACGCCCCAGGGCGGAAGCAATGGAAGCCTGGAAACGCTATGTCAAGGACCTCTGTCAGCGGTTGGACAGCCAGGAAATCAAGAGACTCCAACACGAATTGCTGGATCGTGCTCGAATGGTGGCTCAGGCAGCGGGCGGCTTTCTAGGATTCGGCGAGAAGATTTCACCAGCGGAATGTGCCGTGCTCAACGAGTTGGAACAAGTTTTCACCGGAGCCATTTTAGAACAAGCGAATGCGAAGGAAGAAGCAACGTGAACGAATCGGGTGTCAAACTCGCGGGAACGGAGGTTCTACTATGTTAGTTTTATCGAGGAAAAGCCAAGAATCGGTGGTCATCGGCGGGGCCGACGGCTTGCATCGTTTTATGAAAGTCACGGTGCTCGAAATTCATGGCCGGCATGTGCGGCTGGGCTTCGAGGTCGATGCCGATATTCCCGTTCATCGGTCGGAAGTCTGGGAGCGAATCTGTGCCGAACGCCAGACGGATAGTCGGCTGTCGTTGCTATGTTAGTACTCACTTAGGAAGCTTCGCATATGGAGAGCAAGCGATTACGTGTGGCAAACGTGCCGCATAGACAGAGATCACATTACGCGAACGAGCCAAACATGGCTGCCGATGTTGCAAGGAATCGCAACGGCAAGTCCTTGGACGAGTCACGCGCGAATACTGTCCATTCCGTTCAGGCGGAGGAATCCGGCGCAAGCCCTCGCTTGTACATGACTGCCACCGACCTTGAAACTCACTTAGTCTGTGCGATAAATGCTCGCACCGGAGGCCGCATTCAGGCACTCAGAATACAAATTCTCGGGGAACGAACAGTCTTGCACGGGTTTTCTGGGTCCTATTATGCGATACAACTGGCCGTGGCGGGCTTGATGGAAACGCTTAATGCATTGGGCCTGGATAAACCAGGACGAGTGGACCTAAATATCGACATAATCCCGAGCCGTCCCGCACGGATGTGAGTGGTCAATACGTACGCTAAATTTGAAATTTGTGTTGTGGTTAGTTAGCAATTCACTACTTAGTCCGCTGATGGAAGGCCTTTGCGATGTTAGTACTCACTCGGAAAACAGGTGAACAAATCGTTGTACCCAAGCACCAGATAACCGTGACGGTTCTGGAGATCACGGGCAGTCGGGTTCGTCTGGGGATTACAGCCCCGGCGGATGTAGTTGTGCATCGTGACGAAGTCTGGCAACGGATTCCTACCGGGGGCGATCTCGACAAAGGAGAGACAAAAATGTCCGTTCGTATCTTAATCGTTGATCCGGATAAGTATCTGCTGGCATCTTACGGAGAGTCTCTTCGCCAGCTCGGTGCGACCGTGGTGACCGCGACCACAGGCTTGGAATGCATGCAAAGGATACGCGATTCCGTCCCCGACGTGCTTATCCTGGAACCCGTACTACTTTGGGGTGGGGGGGAGGGAATTCTTGCTTTGATGCAAGAATATCCAGAGATCCGACCGGCATTTGTGATCATTCTTACCCAGATCCGTAATCGAAGCCTTCAGTACCGACTCTCCTCTTTCGATATCGACGACTATCAGAACAAGCCGTTAACGGGCAAACATTTGGCGGAGCGAATATCCAGATTGCTCAGGCACGGAGATGCCTTGCGAACCTCCAGAGCCGTTGCTTTGAATCCCTGTTTATCGTCAACGAGGTGAAAATCATGTCAATCATCAGAAACATTCTTCGCGTCGAGCCTGAATGTTCATCGAAAAGAGGAGCCAATACGGTGGAACTGGAACTTCGGCAGAAAGACATCGTTATCGGACAATCGCTGTACGACCATATTGCACGATACATCGATGCCGCTTTGAGGAGATTTGCCGGTCGGATACATCGCGTCACGATTTGGTTGGCCGACATCAATGGGCCGCGCGGCGGCATCGACAAGCAGTGTCGTATCGCCGTGCAACTCTCGAAAGGAAAGACGATCCGGGCGGGAAACACAAACACGAACTTGGTCGCGGCAGCCTATTTTGCCGTGGATCGCGCCGCTTATGCCGTGAGCCGGGAATTGAGGCGGCGTCGGAAGTTTAGCCGCAAAATGAGATCGCGGGGATCGGAGGAAGAATAAGCCGAACCGTCCGAGATAGGAATCTCGTTTTCGTTCGTTTATCCTCGGGCCGTCCGAAACGGGTTGAAAAATGAAATGGATGATGGGAAAATCCCAAGCGCTCCTGCTGAATTCGGCCATCACCGTGCTGGTCGTATGCGGAATCAAGCTGGTCATACACTGGCTCGGCTGGGAAGCGATTTCGTTGAATCCCCTCTTTTCCGGTATCGTGGCGGCGAATGTATTTCTGATGGGCTTTCTGCTCAGCGGCGTTCTAGCCGATTATAAGGAAAGCGAACGCTTGCCGGGCGAAATCGCCGCGAGCCTTGAAACGATTGCTGATGAGGCGGCCGCTGTCCACGAGTCCAAGAAAGCGGCCGTGGCGACGCAGTTCTTGGAGCACTTGCATAAATTAGCGCTATCCATCAAAGATTGGTTCTATAAAAAAGAGCATAGCCGCCATCTCATGGCTTCCCTCGGCGAAATGAACCACTTTTTCGTTGGTTTGGAAGGCTTGACTCAGGCCAATTTCATTGCGCGGCTGAAGCAGGAGCAAAGCAATCTGCGGCGAATGCTGATCCGCATCCATACGGTCCGCGAAACTTCCTTTATCCCTTCGGGATACCTCATCGCGGAATTCACCACTCTGTTGCTGTTAATCGGACTCGTTCTCGTGAAGATCGACCCCGTTTACGAATCGATATTCTTCGTCGGCATCATTACCTTCCTCCTTCGCTTCTTGGGATTGCTGATCAAGGATTTGGATAATCCATTCGGATATTATGAGGGGACTTCCGTAGAAGACGTCTCGCTCAAACCACTTGATGACGTGATCGCAAGGCTCCAGGAAATCAACGAGCGTATCGGCGCTAACGGTGCGAAAGCCGTCGTTCACCCGATTGCATCCGCCGTGTGTGATAATCATAAACGGAATGCTTTACCCCGGTAACATGGATGCGTGGCAACACCTACAGCATTTAAATATGATTAAGGAGATCTCCATGAAATGCCCAAGTTGCGAGATCGAGATGCGAATTTCCAATCGGGAGGACGTCGAAATCGATTATTGTCCGCAATGCCGGGGAGTATGGCTCGATCGCGGGGAACTGGAGAAGATTATCGCCCAAATCGTGATTCAATATTCCACTGAACGAGAGACCGAAAAGAATCAAGTACGGGAACCAGAACTGCGCTACGAGACGCGGTGCGCGCAGAATGGACGTAACGACAACTACCCGCGAAATGATCAAGACGATCGCAATGAACGCAATGAAAAAGGCGATCGAGGCGGCCAGAAACGCGAGGGCTTTTTCAGCAATCTCATGGAACTATTCGGCGGTGATTAACTGCTTACGAGACTAGGCCTTATTGCAGGCGTATGCCTGATAGGTTCTCTGCTATTGGTTCCAGGAAGGTCCTGCTCGGAAACAACGCATCCGCGAAGCCAACGAGAGTCCTGTGAAAAGGACTAATGAAAAATAAGTCAGGATTTCCATGAAGAAAGATCCCCCCACAACTGCATTCGACGTGCAAAGCATCACCGGCCTTTCGGAAGTCGAGGCCGCCCGGCGGCTTCGCGTGGCGGGTCATAATGAATTGCTTTCCAGCAAGCAACGTTCGGTGTTCGCAATCGTTTTCGAGGTCGTTAAAGAACCGATGTTCTTGCTGTTGGTGGCTTGCGGCCTGCTTTATATGGTGATGGGCGAGTTGACCGATGCCTTGATGCTTATGGGATTCGTATTCGTAGTCATGGGCATCACCATCGTGCAAGAGCGCCGAACCGAGCGGGCCTTGGAAGCGCTGAAGGATCTCTCGAGCCCTCGAGCGTTGGTTATCCGTGACGGCATGCAAAAACGGATTCCCGGTCGCGAAGTCGTACCGGGTGATATCGTTCTAGTCGCGGAAGGCGATCGCATACCAGCCGATGGTGTGCTGCTGCATGGCGTTAATCTTACCGCGGATGAGTCCTTGCTTACGGGCGAATCGGTGCCCGTGCGAAAAAGTCCTGCCCCTGGAACCGCGGAAATGGGGCCGCCGGGCGGCGACGATTTGCCGTTTCTCTTTTCGGGCACGTTGGTCACGGCCGGCCAGGGTGTGGCCGAAGTGTATAAGACGGGAATGCAAACTGAGTTGGGAAAGATCGGCAAGGCAATTCACGGAATTGAACCGGAAAGAACTCTGCTGCAAATCGAAACCGGCAGGCTGGTTCGCTATCTTGCCGTGGTGGGGATCGTATTGTGTATGATTGTCATAGTGGCCTATGGACTGAGTCGCGGGAATTCAGTCCATTCGTGGCAGCAAGGTTTGTTGGCGGGGATTACGATGGCGATGGCCACCTTGCCCGAAGAGTTGCCGGTGGTGCTGACCATATTTCTGGCCCTGGGGGCGTGGCGCATATCGCAGAAAAAAGTTCTCACGCGACGGATGCCGGCAATTGAAACGCTCGGTGCGGCAACGATACTCTGCGTGGATAAAACCGGAACGCTGACTTTGAACCAAATGTCGGTTCGGCAAGTGTTCTCGAAAAATGACACCTTCGATGAAGATGGTTCGGCGAAACGGGAGATGTCGGAAAAGTTCCATCGAACGTTGGAGTTCGCCGTGCTGGCCAGCAAGCGAAACCCTTTCGATCCGATGGAGAAGGCGATTCTGGCACAGGGCGACAAATATTTGACCGATACCGAACACCTCCACCATAGTTGGACGTTGGTGCATGAATATCCCCTTTCCCCGGAACTACTTGCCCTCTCCCACGTCTGGGAATCACCGGACGGCACGGATTACGTCGTTGCCGCCAAGGGCGCTCCCGAGGCGATTGCCGACCTTTGCCACTTCGAGGTAACTCGCAGCGAAGAACTTTCCACGCAAGTTGCCGCTATGGCGAGCCATGGCTTGCGGGTGATTGCAGTTGCCGAAGGGTATTCGAGGCAAGAGGTATTGCCTTTCGGCCAGCATGACGTCCACTTCAAGTTTTTGGGATTGATAGGACTTGCCGATCCCATTCGCCCTGAAGTCCCCGACGCCGTTCAGGAATGTTATCGTGCCGGCGTTCGCGTGGTAATGATTACCGGCGACTATCCCACTACCGCGCAGAGCATAGGCCGACAAATTGGACTAAAGAATCCGGGAGCGGTCATTTCCGGGCCGGAACTCACCGCGATGGGAGACGAGGAGTTAGCCCGTCGAATCCACAACGTCAATATTTTTGCCCGAGTCGTGCCGGAGCAAAAGCTCAGGATCGTTAACGCGCTAAAGGCAAATCGAGAAATCGTGGCGATGACCGGCGACGGCGTGAACGACGCACCGGCGCTCAAGTCGGCTCATATCGGAGTCGCGATGGGCGGACGAGGAACCGACGTGGCGCGGGAAGCTTCGGCAT
Source organism: Pirellulales bacterium (assembly GCA_963713065.1). Classification (GTDB taxonomy): domain Bacteria; phylum Planctomycetota; class Planctomycetia; order Pirellulales; family Thermoguttaceae; genus JADLEL01. The sequence goes on from CAVQKP010000011.1 coordinate 10,299, forward strand.
TGGTTCTGTTGCAGGACGATTTTTCGTCCATCGTTCAAGCGGTCAAAATGGGCCGGCGAATCTTCGATAACATCAAGAAGGCCGTTTCCTACATTTTTGCAGTCCATGTTCCGATCGCCGGATTGTCCATGATACCGGTGTTTTTCTCCGAATGGCCGCTGTTGCTCTTGCCCATCCACGTCGTATTCCTCGAACTGATCATCGATCCTTCCTGTTCCGTCATTTTTGAAGCGGAAAACGCGGAACCCAATGCCATGAATCGGCCGCCGCGAAATCCCAAGGAAAGATTATTCACGTTCGGCTCCCTGGGGATAAGTATTCTTCAAGGCGCAAGCGTACTGGCGATTCTCTTGGCCGTGTTTTGGGCGGCGCGGCTTATTGGGCACTCCGACGACGAGTCCCGGCGGGCATTGGTGTTTGCTACTTTGGTTGTTTCCAACTTGTGCCTGATCCTTGCCAATCGTTCTTGGTCTCGCACGATCCTTTCCATGTTCAAAGAGCCTAACCCTGCATTGTGGTGGGTGGTGGGCGGCGCTGCCCTGATGTTAAGCCTCGTGCTTACCGTCCCCTTCTTGCAGAAATTGTTCCACTTCAATCGATTGCACGTCGCCGACGTCTTACTCTGCGTCGCGGCGGGCATCGTAAGCATTGTATGGTTCGAGATCCTCAAAGTACTCAAGGGCCGTTGGAAAACAAATTGCCCAACTGCAGCGCGATAACCGCATGGAATTTTTTCATTCAGGCAAAAATGCTGCCTTCCCATCACCAAGGAGACTGCTTGTGGCAACAGACAATAATCGTTTAGGGAGAGAATGGCACTTGAATTTCGCTAACTGCTTTTCTCATCACGGGTTGTGTAAAGGTGACGGTGCTTTTGCAGGAGTGTATAGTGTTTCAGGCGACGTTTGACTCGCCGCGGTTCGAAGCGATCGGGGCGATGACCGACGACGTGTGTTGCGATCACCGTCAACAACGCCTTGCACCACGCCTCGACGACGATATTCGTGAGGAGCAACGGAAGGAACTGGCTGAGCGCTTGCACGGCTCCCTTGAAGCTGACTTCCCACGGAGATTTGCCGGACTGTTGGGCCGCCGCCGCCATCACGCCGCGAATCAGATTGTAACCGACCAAATGCATCGAGAATTCGTTGCGAATGTGGGTGGGAGTTACGCAGCGCAAATGGTTCATTTGTAGGACGACCTTGATGCTTCTCAAGTGAAGCTCCGCCTGCCACCGACGCCGGTACAGCAAAGCGATTTCCGCCGCCGGATACCGCTCGGCGCAAAGCAGCGTCGTCACCACCACCAACGACCGCGTGCGAAAGCCTTGCTGCGCAACGCGCACGCGGACCTCGCGCAACGTCAACTCGTCGGGCAGCGCGGCATATTGTTCGAGCGACATCCATGAGGGTCGCTGCGGTCGGGTCCAAACCACCAACTGATCGTCTTTGCCCAACCGCTTGCCGGTGCGAAAGTCGGTGCGCCGCAGTTGGTGTTTGCGGACCACCACGTCCACGCCGCGCGTCTGCGGCAAGGCGATGTCGCACCAGCCGCTGAAATAGCGGTCGGCAAGGAGAATGTCGCCTGCCGACGGCACGCCATCCAGCCCGCGAAAGAGACTGTTCTCGCCGGTTTGCTTGCCCTTGTATTTTCCGATCGCCGCCTCCAGGACCGTACCCACCGACAGGGAAAAGACCACCAGAATTCGAGCGATCGGAAATCCGCAGCCGGGCTTCTGCGATTTCTGCTGCGGATACTCGGCCTGATTCTCCGGCGTGTCGGGCATGGTGATCGTGGAGCCGTCCACCACGCGGACCTTCCGCCCATGCCAAAGCCAATCCTCGGGCGCCTCGTCCTCGACCTGCCTGCCCGTATCGCATATCAACTCGCGGACCGCTTCTTCGGGCAAGTCGCCCCGCGCCGTGCAATAGGCACCGGTGTTCGCTGAGCAGGGCTTCAAGCCGCGTCCCACACGCCAAGCGACCAACTGTGCCACGGCCTCGCGACAGGAATGGTCGGCGCTGAGGCATTGCGAAAGGAAGACCCACACGGTCACCGCCGGAGTGTAAATCCATCCCTGCCAAAGCCACCTTGCCCTGCGGCGTGACAATCGCAAACTGACCACCAGGATGGTTCTTAAACCACTCCTGCATCACTTTCTTGAGATTAGGGTGCATCGGCACCTCTCGGCTACTCGCCGCCAAGTCCTTCCGCCGCTTTCGCTCCCGAATTATCACCAAGTTGTCATCGAACTTGAAGTCGTCCCTCATGGCGCGGCATATCTCGCTGCGCCGGGCACCCGTGTAGGCAGCAAACACAAACATCGGGTGGATGAAAGGGTGGCTGGCGGTTTTCTTCACGTGTTTCAGCAGTTCCGCGACCAACTTTTCGTCAAGAAAGAGATGCTTCCAGAATTCCGTTTCCTGTTGAGGTGTCAGCCCACCGCGACCAATCCGGCGTCTTATTTCTGCCCAAGTCATGAACTTCTCGCCTTCTTTGGGCTTAGGCATCTTGACGGCCCATTTGTGTGGTCGGTGGGGGTCTTTTATTGGGCAGGGGCGTTTGACGTAGCCTCGTTGCCTAGCCCAATCCCAAATCTGCATGAACGTCGTGAGTTCCTTCTTGATTGTTTGGCCTGATATCTTTCCGCCGTATCGGTTGTCTGCCTTGGCGCGAACATTAGCGTAGTTCTGCATGGCATCCAAAGTGAGAGCAGCCATCATCGTCCTTCCACCCAAGGTCCGTTTCAGATGGCCGATATGCCGCTTTTCTGCTTCCAATGTCGTATCAGCTTTATCGAGTTGGTTTGAGGTAGGCATCACATATTGCGGCGACGGCAGCGAGGGATGCTGCATCAAACTTGGGTTTCTCTTGGAGCTTCCCACCCGACAAAATCCACACTCCAGGATCAGCATCCTCGGGTATGCAGAGTCGTCCTGTGTTGAGCATCCCCAGTGTTTCCTCAACCCTGGCTTTGATGCGACCAGCATCGTCGCGATTATCGGTCAGGCACGACTTGCAGAACGGCTTGCCACCGAATACAAACTTGATGAGCCAGTTACCGCTCCGTTTATCTTGCCAGATGCTTGCCATGCCTATCCTCCACAGCCAATATCGGCTCCGTATGCAATCCGTATGCGCACATTGCCAATTGATTTGCCGTGGCATCGAGATGTCGCTTTGGGCAGATTGGCGATATAAATCATTGTAGCGTAAGTGATTAGAAAGAGAAGGCGTGGCAAGTCAATGGCGATGCAATGACTTGGATATGTGGCCCTATCGGGATTTAAAATCCCGTGTCCGTAAAGGACGTGCGGGTTCGATTCCCGCCTCGGCTACCTTTACTAGGTTGAAAAAGGGACAGGCACGTCGCTGTATGCCATTTTTAGCGGGATTTCCGGCACTCGGCTCCGAGCCAGTCCCCTTTTCAACAGGCTGCCAGGATCCAAGATTCGGTGCCGCTCTATTCCGGCAAAGGCTGATCTTTCGTTTCAGGCGCGAAGAGGAGCGCAACCAAGCCGATGAGAAAGCATGAACACATCGTCACGCCGGCGTAACGGAAGCGCGCTACCTGGTCGAAATGCAGCAGGCCGCCGAAAATCGAGCCCGAGAGCCAGCCCAAAGCGGTCGGCCCGGCGACGGCGAAGTAACGGGCGATGTTGTAGCAAAACGAGGTGCCCGTCGATCGCATCCGCGTGGGGAACAATTCCGGGAAGTAGATCGCGTATCCGCCGAACACCGAGAGTTGCGCGAAGCCCATCAACGGCGCCATCCAGTACATTTGCGCACGGTCTTGCATGAAGAGAAAATAAATGGCGGTGCTGGCCATCGCCAAGAGGAAGAAGATAGCGAAGGTCGGACGCCGTCCCAGGTGATTCGTAACCCACGCGAAGGAATACATCCCAAAAAACGCCCCGATGTTGAAAAGTATGAGGTTCACGCAGGCCCAACTGACGGAGTTGTGGTTGCTCGTCTTTTGCCGATTCCATACGCGGTCGATATTTTCAGCCAAAGGTGGCACATCGGGCGTCTTTTCGGCCAGTAATTTCGCGCGACGGGCGCGATCCGCGGAGGTTTGGGCCTTGGTATTTTTATGTTTTTCATCGAGGAACGAGAGCACGCTTTCGGGAGAGATCGGCTTCGCTTGCTTCAGCAGCGAGACGACGGCAAACGCAATTTGCCGGGCATCGGGCTGTTGGCCGTTCGATTCGATCAATTCCTTGGGGCTGATTTCAAACAACTTGTCGCGGTATTGCTCGAGTTGGCCGTCGGCGTTGGCGAGTTGAACGGCAAAGGCCAGATCGCGCCGGTCGTCGCCTTCGCGCCGAGCTTCTTCCCAGGCTTTCGTGCGGAAAATGGTTTGCGTCATATCATTGCTGAAAACGCCGATTGCCCACAGCCCGAGCACGCCGGCGGACGCCAGCATCATGCCCACAATGGTGCGTTTCCGCCACTTCGAATCGCTGAACAATTCGGAAATGCCGCCTTTGTTTGCGGAGGTTTTCCGATCGGCCGCGGATTTCTTCCACACTTCAGGCTCGTGCAGGTAAAAGACATCGAGCAAGACAAGAATCAAAGCCGGAACGGTGCTTACCCAAAAGATATACCGCCACGCAACTTGAACTTCGATCACTTGGATGGCGCCCAAATAAATCAAGCCGGCCGCGACATTTCCCACGGCAGAAAATGCCTGCAACATGCCGAGCGAGCTGGTCCGGGCTTGCGTGGGCACGCTCTCCGAAACCAGGGTGACTCCCAGCGCGAACTGACCTCCCACGCCCAAACCGGCAAGGAACCGCAAGGTCAGAAACACACTCAGATTCGGGGCCAATCCGCTCAGGCCGCTGAAAATCGAGTAGGAAAGAAGGGTAAAGATCATCGTTTTGGCCCGGCCGATCCGGTCGCCCACGATACCGAAGATGATTCCGCCGGTGGCCCAGCCGATCAGCAATACCGAGGTGGCAATGCCGCCATAGTAGTCGATGTCGGGATTTCCGTTCTCGACACCCAATAAATTTTTCACGGCACTTACGCGTGCGAGGTTGAAAAGCTGCTGATCGAGGCAGTCGAACAACCAACCGCCGGTGCAGACGGCCAGGACGAACCAGTGATAACCGTTAAGCTGACGATACCAAGGCAGGTTCTCCCGTATCATGCCGTTCTCCATCAAAGTGCAAGCGTCATCGAAGAAGTAAGTTCACGAATCGGCCGCGGATCGGCCGGATACCAGGATAGCGGATCTTTAACGGCTTCGCAAGCTTGCTGGGGGCGGAAAAGTCGGTGCATACGCACCGAAAATCGATGCCGAAAATGCCGGTTCTTCCGGTTAGGCGAACCGGGAAAAGCTTAATCATTCGTGAAGCTGAAGCGGTCGAAAAAGACAATAAGAGTTTTGTGCGAAATCGAATTGAGGATTAGTGTCGTTATCGAGATCGATCGATGCGGCGGCGAAGAGGGCAACCGGTTCGAAATCCTCACAAGGGCTATAACCACTTCGGAATCTCGAAAAATGCACTCCCTGGGAAATTATCCCGACCAACGCCCTCACATTCTGATCGTCGAAGAGGAACCGCAGGTATTGCAAAGCCTCGCGGCAACGTTGACCGAGGCCGGTTATTCGACGCGTTGCTGTTCCACCGCGGCCGAGGCGTATTCCGCCGCACGCGAAGGCCGACCCGACTTGATCATTTGCGACGTGGTCGTTCGCGAGCAAGGGGGCATGGAAATCTGCGAACAAATCAAACGCGACGTCGAGCCGGGCGAACTGCCCGTCATGTTCCTCGCGGCAAATCAGATTCCCGACATCATCCGCCGCCGAGGCCCGTTTGGCGGTTCTTACTACTTCCGCAAACCCCTCGATCCAGCGGTGCTTCTGGATTTGCTCGAGAAGACGCTGAGTGCAATTCAACAGGCGGCGATGTCGGCAAGATGAGGCCGGACCAATGAACATCGTGCATAAGAACGTCCCGGTTTGGCGGAGCTTCGAGCAGATGGGATGACATTTACCATCGCCCTTCTTTTCCGCAATTTTGCGGGATTGGGAGCACAATCGCCGCGTCCCATCGTAATCTCGATATTGTTGGAAGTTCTTGCTCCATTCTTTCAATCGTTTCAGCAACCGTTCACGGGCCGCCAATCAAAGCAGCATGCGCACTCCGTGCGCTGTCCACTGGAGCAGGTGGAATCCATAAACGACGGTTTTACGGCACACGGAGCATGCCTGCTACTTTTCGAGCCGTGAATAGTTATCTTTTTCAATTGGCGTGAAAGCATTCCCCAGTGGCAAGGGAATGCTTTCACGCCTCAGCAGTTGACTATTCAGCAATGGACCCCAAGAATTCTTTTAGAGCACGGAAAAGAGTTCGACCATGCAGCAACAAGCAGATACAACCAAGGGAGGAATAACAATGATGCTCGACCAGACACACACTCAGGATTTAGCGACAAAAAAGTGCATTGCTTGCGAGGGCGGCGTCGAAAAAATCAGCCCCGAGCAGGCGCAGTCGCTCTTGGCGGCTTTAAGCGGCTGGCGGTTGTCCGACGGGGGACTGCGAATCCGCAAAGATTGGCAGATGAGAAACTTCATGGCCGCCATGGGCTTCTTCAATCGCGTCGCGGAACTCGCCGAACAGGAAGGGCATCATCCCGATTTGCACTTGGAAGGTTACCGCAACGCCTGGATCGAACTTTGGACGCACTCGATCGGCGGCCTGTCGGAAAACGATTTCATTATGGCCGCGAAGATCGATCAGTTGAAGTAAGGCGGAAGGGGGGAGGGGAAAGAAATCGACGGAAATTGCTTTATTAGCTGTTAATCATCGTCCCACCGGCGTGAAGCCGGTGGTGACGTTTACAGTTTGAGTTTATTACAATTTCACGCCTCACGCATCTCCACCTTCCGCCGCCCCCCTAATTTTCCCGGACGGCGGCTATGTGTTCTTTCAAGAAGCCGGACAGATCGCCACGCGCGAGGTCGTCGAGAGTGCGGAAGTGAAGTTGGAGCATATCGCAGTCGGGACGCTGGCCATCGACTTCCGGGTCAATGCCGAGATTGGTAATCTGGCCCAGCGCGAAGCGGCCTTTGGGACCGGCAAGATGGAGATAAACGGCGTCGAGTTTTTTGGTTTGCACCGCCGCCCAGGCTTCTTTCTGTTGGGGTACGATGAACGGCACGACTTGCTTGTTTTCCCAGATAATCTTCGCGTCAGGGGTGGTTTTTTGCAGCAATTCGACAAGTTTCGGGAGCACTTTTTCATCCCAATAAATCTTTCTGCCGAGAGGAAATCCCTTGCGGGAAAAGTGCCACTTTTCGCCTAATTGCTTCCAGGGCTGCAAAATGTCCGACTGGAGTTGGACCTTTTGGGCGAATCGCCTGAAGCCCGCGATGACGCCGTCCAGAAACGCCCAAAATTCCGGGCGGTCGATTTCCTGAAAACTATGCACCCGAAGTTCGATTTCCTGCCAGGGACCGGGCAAATTCCGGCATTTTACCCGCGGCTCGGTGCCATAGAGCGGCAGATCCGGCATGTCGTTCAGCGGTTTGAGATCGAGCTTTCGTATCAGCTCTTCCTGTTTGAACGTGTTTCGACCGGTGCGGAATTTCATCTTCAGCAGCCACTCTTCGCCGGTGATGGCGTGGAAGAACCAGCCTTCCGATTTCTTCTGGGCGCGGATTTCGACGATGGTGCGGGTATTCCAATCGGTTTCGCTGAACAGATCGGGATGATCCTGGATGCGGTCGATGATATCGCTCAAGATGCGGCCGTCCCAGCGGCAGGGATTGCCCGTGCGGCCCACGCGATCGACGCAGTGCCATTGCCGGCCGTTGATTTCCCACGGCATGCGGGCGTCCTTGCCGACCTCGGTGATGTCGAGGTCTTCGGGTTTATCGGTCATTTCAGCGGCGAAATCGAAGACTTTCCGCTCGACGAACGGGCCGGCCGCGAGGACCGGCGCGAGAGCTTCGCCGGTGTAGGAACGGAAGGGAGGGGACAGGGGACAGGGGACAGGGGACAGGGAAGAAAGAACAACTTCTGATTTTTTGACCTTTTTCCCCTTTTTCCCCTCCTTCTTCCCCCTTGCGCTTCTTCCCTGTCCCCTGCGTGCGCCACTACGTCTTCCGGCGTTCCGGCGGCGACGACGTAGCCGCCTTCCTCGCCGGCCTCGGGCCCCAGGTCGATCACCCAATCGGCCGTTTTGATTACGTCCAGATTATGCTCGATGACCACTACCGAGTTGCCGAGATCGACGAGCCGATTGAGCACGTCGAGGAGTTTTGCCAGATCGTCGAAGTGCAAACCGGTCGTCGGCTCGTCGAGCAAATATAAAGTTTTTCCCGTGTCGGGGCGGGATAGCTCGGCCGCCAGCTTGACGCGCTGGGCCTCGCCGCCGGAGAGCGTCGGCGCAGGCTGGCCGAGCGTAAGATAATCCAGGCCGACGTCGCACAGCGTTTTGAGCACGCGGCGGATTTTGGGAATATTCTCGAACAGCTTGACGGCCTCGCCGCAGGACAGATCCAACACGTCGGCGATCGAACGCCCGCGATAGGTCGCCGCCAAAGTTTCGGGATTGTACCGCCGGCCGTGGCACGTGTCGCACTCGATCCAAACATCGGGCAAAAAATGCATCTCGATTTTCAATTGTCCGTTGCCTTCGCACTTTTCGCAGCGGCCGCCGGCCACGTTGAAACTGAACCGGCGGGGCGTGAATCCGCGGCAGCTTTGCCTCGGGCAGTTGGGCGTAGAGCGTGCGAATCAGATCGAACACGCCGGTAAACGTCGCCGGATTCGACGTCGGCGTCTGTCCGAGCGGCTGCTGATCGACGCGGATCACTTTATTGATCTGATCCAGGCCGCGGATGGCGTCATGCGCCCCGGGAAATGTCTTGGCGCGGTGGAGGGTTCGGGCGAGGGTTTGGTACAGCACGTCTTCGATGAGCGAGCTCTTTCCGCTGCCGCTCGTGCCGGTAACGACCGTGAACGTGCCCAGCGGGATCGAGACGTCGATATTCTTGAGATTGTTGTGCCGTGCGCCGACGATTTCGAGCCAGCCGCCGGGCGGCAAGGAAGGGGGAAGGGGGAAGGGGGATGGGGGATTGTTGCTCGCTAACAAATGGCTTTGGGACTTTCCGGCAGTTTTTGCGGTTTTCATTTTCTCCAGCCTTGCGCCTCGAAATCTTCCGCCTTCCGCCTTCCGCCTTCCGCCGTTCCCCTTCTCCCCGCATCCGCCGATTGATGGGCACGGGGATCGCTTTCTTGCCGGAGAGATAGGGGCCGGTGACGGAGCCGCGTTTTTTCGCGACTTGCTCGGGCGTGCCGCGGGCGACGATTTGCCCGCCGAATCGGCCCGCTCCGGGACCAAAATCGAGCAGTTGATCGGCGGCGGAGACGACTTCGCGGTCGTGCTCGACAACCAGCAGCGTATTGCCCAGATCGCGGAGCCTTTTCAGCGCGTCGAGCAATCGCTTGTTGTCGCGGGGATGCAGGCCGATCGTCGGCTCATCAAGCACGTAGAGCACGCCGCACAATCCGCTGCCGACTTGCGCAGCCAGGCGGATACGCTGCATTTCGCCGCCGGAAAGCGTGGGCGCGCGCCGGGCGAGCGTCAGATAATCGAGGCCCACATCGACGAGGAATTGCAGCCGGTTGCGGATTTCCGTGTTGATTTCGCCGACGATCTTCCGCTCCTTCGCCGTCAATTCCCAACTCTTGAAATCATCCGAGCAGCTTGCCCAGCGGACGGCGGCAGATTTCGTCGATCGTGCGTCCGCGAAGCCTGGCGGCCGCGGCGTCGTCGCGGAGCCGGCTCCCGCCGCAAACCGAGCACTCGACTTCATCGACCAGATGCTCCAGCTTCGAGCGCAGCGATTGCGAAAGGCGGCCGGCTTCTTCCAAGGCGGGATAGAGGCCCTTGTATTGGAAGCGGAAAAGCCGAATCGCGCGGCACACCGGCGACTTCCGCGACCAGCTTCGCTTCTTGTCCGCGCGCTTCGGCTTACGTCGAACCATCGATCGCCGGTCGCCTTGCATGATGATCCGCCGATGTTTTCCGCCGAGTTCCTCGAAGGGCACGTCGGCGGGAATGCCGGTCGTGCGGCAGAATGCCTCGAGCATAACGCGAAAGATCGGGCTGTGGGGCTCCGGCCAGAGTCCCACGGCGCCGTCGGCGAGCGTCAGCTTCGGATCGCGCAGCAGCAATGCCGGATTCGTGCCGGTTTGCACGCCGATGCCTTCGCACGCGGGACACCAGCCCAGCGGACTGTTGAACGAAAAATGGTGCGGCGAGAGCGGTTCGAAACTGCGACCGCAACGATCGCAGGAATAATGCTGGCTGTGAACGACCGTATTCCATTGCGACTCGGGCAAGTCGTCGCGCGGGTAGCTCACATGCAGCACGCCCTTGCCCAGCGAGAGGGCCGTTTCGATGCTGCCGGCGATCCGCGAGCGGGACTCGGGCCGGATCGTCACGCGGTCGATAACCACTTGCACGCTATGCTTGCGGCGGCGGTCGATCGCCGGCGGATTATCGAGCGGATAGGTCATGCCGTCGATCCGCACGCGGACATAACCCGTCGCCCGCATCTCCTCCCAAAGCGATTCGTAGCGCTCGCCGACGTGAACATCCAGCGGCGCCATGAGAAACAGCTTCGTGCCCGGCGGGTGGTCCATGATCTTGGCGATGATCTCGTCGGCCGACTGCGAGCCAATCGGGATATCGCAAGCCGGGCAGTATGGCTCGGCCAGCCGCGACATGAGGATGCGGAAATAGTCGTAGATTTCGGTGACCGTGCCCACCGTGCTCCGCGGCGTGTGGCCGCTGTGCGACTGTTCGATGGCAATCGCCGGCGAAAGGCCCTCGATGTGGTCGATCCGCGGCTTTTGCATCTGGCCGACGAACTGCCGGGCGTAGGCGCTCAGGCTTTCCACGTAGCGTCGCTGGCCCTTCGGCATAAATGGTGTCCATCGCCAGCGAGGATTTTCCCGATCCGCTCGGGCCGCAAAACACCGTGAGCTGGTCGCGGGGGATATCGACATCGATCCCCTTCAGATTATGCTGCCGCGCCCCGCGAACCTTGATGAACTTCGCCTCGCCGTTGTGATGCCTCCCCTCTCCCTTCGGGAGAGGCGCCGGGGGTGGCGACGATTTTGCTTTTTTCGCGGTTAGCCTTTTGAGATGCCCTCGCTGCTCAAAAAGCTTCCTCAACACTTTTCCCGTATAAGATCCGTCGCACTCCGCAATTTCTTCCGGCGTGCCGCAGGCGATGACCCGGCCGCCGGCTTCGCCGCCTTCGGGTCCGAGATCGATGATCCAATCGGCGGTCTTGATGACTTCCAAATTATGTTCGACCACCAGCACGGTATTGCCGGCATCGACGAAATCATGCAGCACCTTGAGCAACAATTCGATATCGGCGAAATGCAGCCCGGTGGTCGGCTCATCGAGCAGATAGAGCGTGCGGCCGGTGCTTTTTTTGACCAACTCGCGGGCGAGTTTCACGCGCTGGGCCTCGCCGCCGGAGAGCGTGGGCGACGGCTGCCCGAGCTTCATGTAGTCGAGGCCCACGTCGTGCAGCGTTTGCAGCTTGTGATGGATGCCGGGAATGTTCTCGAAATGCGCGAGGGCCTCCTGGATATCCATCTCCAACACCTGGGCGATATTTTTTCCTTTGAAGCGGATTTGCAGCGTCTCGCGATTGAAGCGGTGCCCATCGCAGACCGGGCAGGTGACCCAAACGTCGGCCAGAAAATCCATTTCGAGGCGGTTCGAGCCGTTTCCCTCGCAGGCTTCGCAGCGGCCGCCCTCGACGTTGAAACTGAACCGGCCCGGCTTGTATCCCTTGGCTTTCGACTCGGCCATCTGGGAATAAAGATCGCGAATTTCGTCGAACACCTTGATGTACGTCGCGGGATTGCTCCGCGGCGTGCGGCCGATGGGCGATTGGTCGATGGCGATCAGCCGGTCGAGATGCTCCTTGCCGTCGATGCCCGCGTGCTCGCCGGGATTGCCGATGCCGGCGTTCAAGTCGCGGTGCAACGCCTCGACCAGAATATCGTTCACCAGCGAGCTTTTTCCGGAGCCGGAAACGCCGGTCACGCAGACGAAGGCTGCGAGCGGGAATCTCGACGTCGATGTTTTTCAGGTTATTATGGGTCGCGCCGCGGACAATCAGCCGCTTTTCGCCGATCGGGCGGCGGCGCTCGGGAATTTTGATTTGCCGGACACCGGAGAGATACCGGCCCGTCACGCTGCGCTCGGCCCGGATGATCTTTTCCGGCGAACCGGCGGCGACGATCTCGCCGCCGCGGATGCCGGGGCCGGGGCCGAAATCGATGATTTCATCCGCCGCCCGCATCGTGTCTTCATCGTGTTCGACGACGATCACCGTGTTGCCTTGGTCGCGGAGATTGGCCAGCGTGGCCAGCAGGCGGTCGTTATCGCGCTGATGGAGTCCGATGGAAGGTTCATCGAGGATGTAAAGCACGCCGACCAGGCCGCAGCCGATCTGGCCGGCGAGCCGAATGCGCTGCATCTCGCCGCCGGAGAGGGTGGGCGAGGAGCGGTCGAGGGTCAGATAATCAAGCCCCACGTTTTTGAGAAATTGCAGCCGGCCGCGGATTTCCTTGAGCGCTTCGGCGGCAATGGTTTGGCCGGTGTCGTCGAGATCGAGCGCGCGGAAAAATTCCTCGGCATCGGTGATGGGCAGCGAGCAGACTTCGGGGAGGGAAAGTTCGGATTTTTTGCCGACAACCGCTGTCGAATTGGGGACGCCACTGCCGGGTGCAGTTGGTGAATCGGCACTGCTGGCCGAGCCGGCAGCGGCGCAAACCGAACGCCGGCGAACGGGTCGTGAGCGTCACGGCGGAAGCCTGCGGATTCAACCGCCGGCCATGGCATTTTTCGCAATCGAGGATCCGCATGTACTTTTCGAGCTGCCGGCGTTGCGGGCGGCTTTTCGTGGTGCGATATTGCGAATGCAGCTTGGGGATGATACCCTCGAATTTGCCGCCCCATTTGTAGCCCGAAGGACCGCTTCGCCAGGTGAAAGTGATGTGCTCGCCGCCGGTGCCCCAAAGCAAGGCGTGCTGAAATTCCGGATCGAGTTCCTCCCAGGCGGACTCGAGAATCGTGCCGGAAGGCAGGCCGTGCTTGTGTTCCAACGTTTCGGCCACGCCGCGGTAGATATGCCGCCGCCAACGTCCCATCTCTTTCCACTTGCCGACCAGTTCGATGCAGCCTTGCTGAAAGGATTTGGTCGGATCGGGAATAAGCACCGCGGGATCGAAATTGTAAATTCTGCCTAGACCTCCGCACTCGGGACACATCCCTTGCGGGTTGTTGAACGAAAACATTTGCGGGCTGGGCGGCTCGAAGCTCAGATTGCAGTGCGTGCAGGCGTAGTGGGCAGAGAGGTAGAGATCTTCCGAAGGCGGAAGGGGGAAGGCGGAAGGGGGAAGGGAAGATGCACCAATGACAAAGGACGAATTCTCTTTGGCATCGTTGTCCTCATTGCGGTCATCATTTTCATTTTCGTCTTCGACATCATCGTACCGAGCACCAAGTACCGAGTACCGAGCACTTTTCTCCTCATCTCCCCCTTCCGCCTTCCCCCTTCCGCCTTCCCCCTTCCGCCTTCCCCCTTCTTCTCCGGCGACGATCAAATTTCCCTCGCCGATTTTTAACGCCAACTCGACTGCTTCGGCCATTCGGGCGCGGATTGTGGGGCCGGCCGCGAGACGGTCGATCACCACTTCGATGTCGTGCCGCATTTGACGATCCAGGCGAAGATCCTCGCTGAGGCGAACGATGCGGCCATCGACTCTCGCCCGGGCGAAACCTTGTTTGAGCAAGTCGGCGAACAGATCGCGATATTCTCCTTTTTGACCGCGGATGACGGGCGCCAAGACCATAAATTTCATGCCTGCCGGCAGCGTGCCGAGACGGTCGAGAATTTGCTCTCGGGTTTGAGCGGTGATCGGCCGCCGGCAGTTGGGACAATGACCTTTGCCCACGCGGGCGTAAAGCACGCGGAGATAGTCATGAATCTCGGTAATCGTGCCCACCGTCGAGCGGGGGCTTTGGCCGGCCGTTTTTTGAGAAATCGAAATCGCCGGACTCAGGCCGGCAATCCGGTCGACATCGGGTTTGGGCATCTGTCCCAGGAATTGCCGGGCGAAACTGGACAGACTTTCCACGTATCGCCGTTGGCCTTCCGCATAGAGCGTGTCAAAGGCCAGCGAACTCTTCCCCGATCCACTGACGCCCGTAAAACATACCAGCCGATTGCGGGGTAAAACTAAATTGACGTTCTTAAGATTATGCTCACGGGCGCCTTCAATAATGATATTGGATGCGACCATGCAACCGAGCCGGTGACTCAGAGGGTGAAATGGGTCGAAACTATCGATTGTAGAGCAAGATCACCCGAAAGCCAAGCAGCATTTTTCAAGGGCACAGAATCGCTCGGCGGAATTCAGTTATTGGGTGCGAAGTGGAGTTTTTTTACGAAGAAGCCGTTGCAAGCTATCTAAAATACCCTGTCTTCCAAGAAGATAGTTTTCCATATTATCCATCTTATCCATAGGTCCTAATAATTATTATAGGACTTTCAATCAAAGTTAATTCCCCAGGCATAATCGGCCGATGCCGTAAAGGAGGAATTTTCGTTACTTTCTTTCCAAGCATTAAAATCGCCAAACTTTGACATTCATAGTGGGGGAATCGATTATGCCCATCGGCAATTCGAGCAACTGGTTGATCAGGTCGCTTTTTATCCTTGCTTTCGTCACGATTGCATCGAGGTCATGGGCTGCCGATGAGGCACCAAGCAGTGAATTGTTCCCGAAGGCCATTCCCGATACCGCGCCTTTGGGCATTCAGGACGAATCAAAATCCTTGGGAGTTCAGGATGAATCGAAGAGCCAACCGGTTCCCGAAACTTCATCCACCCCATCCGTGGAGGAGGAGAATGCGCTTCGCTTTGCGGTATGCCGCTTTGCAGCCCGCCGGGGCGGTTCTGGCTTCGCACCGATGCCATGATGTGGTGGACGAACGGCATTCATTTGCCGCCGCTTGGTGACATCGAATTCCTCGGGCAATGCTCCCGTTATTGGCCAACCCGGTACACAGGTCGTCTTCGGGAGCGACACTTATCTCAACGAGGCGCAGAATACTTATCTCCGGGGAGTTCGCGGCGGAACGCGAGTGACATTGGGCGGATGGCTCGATCGTTGCCATCGCTGGGGTGTCGAAGCGGACTGGTTCACGTTGGGCGGGCTATCGGTCGATTATACAAACTTCTCCAATGGCAATCCCGCAACCGGGCGACCGTTTTTCAGCGTGGAACCGCCCGGCGGCGAATCCGCTGAAATCGTGGCGCAGGGCGATATTTCAGGAACGGTCGCCGTCCACGACGGCGATTCGTTCGACGCGGCGGGATTTATGGTCCGCTACAATCTCTGCTGCTGCGGTTGCGGCTGCGAGCCTTGCGGCGGGGAAACGCTTGCGATCTGGGCGACTGCTGCGACTTGAACATGAATTATTGCCGCACCGATTTTCTCTTCGGCTACCGGCATTACTCTCTGCGGGACGGATTGACGATTACCGAAAGCCTGGACAACCGCACGCCGGGCGTGAATATCCATACGGATATCGCCGACAATTTCACTTCCCACAACGACTTCAACGGCGCGGAAATCGGACTGAACACCGAACTGCGCCGCGGCCGCTGGTCGCTGAATATCCTCACGAAAATGGCCTTCGGCACCAACCGGCAAACCACGGATATCAACGGCACGACGGTCAATTCAAGCCTTGTCGGGCCCTCCAAATCCATCGTTCTTTCCGGTGGGGATTTATGCCGTGGCCACGAACAGCGGGATTTATACCCAAGACCAGTTCGTCGTGATTCCGCAGTTGGGCCTGGAACTCGGTTACCAGGTTACCTGCCATACGCGCGCCTACCTCGGCTATAACATACTGTACTGGGGCAACGTGATGCGCGCCGGCGACCAGATCGACCGGAACATCGATCCCCGGAATTGGGCCAATGCTCCCGATGCCGCCAACGCCCTGCCATTCCCGCAGTTCCTCAATCGCTGTTCGAGCTTCTGGGCGCAAGGCATCAATCTAGGCGTGGAAGTGAGATTTTAATCGTCAAGGTCAGCAAAGCGGACTTTTCCGCGAACTCTACGGCTTCAACGAAATAACCGCGGCATCCACTGGAGAAGAAAAAATCTCCGGCGGATGCCGCGGTTTATTTTCGGAGCGAAAATCTTTCCGAACGGTTGTTTAAGAGTTGGTCTCCCGGCGGCGACAAAATGCCCAACTACCGGCCGCTCCGGCAAAAGTCAGGAGCAGGACTACGAGACTCGGTTCGGGAACGGTGGTTACGACGGCCTTTTGGATCTGGTGGAGAGGATCGGCTACCAACATGTACTTGGAATAAAGTTGCATGGGGTATTGGTCGTTGCCGAAATTGAAGCCTTGGCCGGTGGAGCCATCCAGCAAATTGATGTCCGAAATCTGCACGAGGACGCTGTTCGGGATGCTCATGTTATCAGGATTAACATTGCCGTTGGCGTCCAGAATCTGGCCGACATTCGCCGTGTTGCCGAGAGAGCTGAATATCGTGTTCTTCACGGTATAGAGGCCGTTCGGCAAATCGGTAAAGCTATACCTGCCTTCACTGTCGGTCAAAACCTGCTGGAGAAAAACGGGGGCAGTGTCAGCATCCGGTTGATAAAAGAGTTGGATTAAATCGTTGCGGACTCCCCAATCGCCTTCTTCGAAAACGCCGTTGAGGTTGATATCCACATACACTGTTCCCATGAGGGTTGAAAGCGTTGCGCCTTGAGAGTGAATCGGGAAGGCTAGCAAAAGCATCATCGCCATTCCCAGAGGCCAGATAAGGTAGCCTAAAACGCCCTTGCTTCGCGCATGCCAAGCGCATGCCGAAATTGGCTGGAAGAGTTTCGAGTTCACGCCGCTGCCTCCATAGTTGGGGTTATACGGGGAGGGAAATTACCTAACCCCTATCCTAATCAAATTCCACGGAATTGCAATATGTTAACTGCGTTAAATTCGTTAAAAATCTTAGTTTCTAACTTTTCCCCTCCTCGATTTGTATAATTTGAGTGCCCGCTGGGTCAGAAATCAACCAATTCCGAATCGAAACCCCTCTAATAGGTTGCTCATGTCGAATGACCGCCAAAGTCATGGAAATTCCATCATTGAGAATATTCTGCTCTGTTTTTCGCGATCTAGCAGACTGTTGAAAAAGGGGACTGCACCTCGGAGCCGAGTACCGCAAATCCGGCGAAAGATGGCTTACAGCGATATACCTGTCCCCTTTTTCATTTCCATAAGCGAGAAAATTTGGTCCAACGAATGAGTGAAAAGGCTGAATTCATGGAGGAACAACAACTCCGAAGCGCGAAACGCAAAATGCTTCATCGTCAATTGCGGGACCGCGGAATTGTCGATCCGCGAGTGCTCGAAGCGATGGAAAAGATACCGCGGGAGCGCTTCGTCCCGTTCGAATTGGTCGATCAAGCCTATGCCGACCGCGCCTTGGGCATCGGTTGCGGCCAGACCATCAGCCAGCCGTTCATCGTTGCCTTGATGACGGAAGCCCTGGAGCTTGACGGCAGCGAAACGGTGCTCGAGATCGGCACGGGTTCCGGTTATCAAACTGCCATTCTGGCGGAACTCGCCCGTGAAGTGCTAAGCATCGAACGCAAGTCTCCGCTTGTCGGGCAAGCGCGAAAAACGCTCGACGAATTGGGATATCGCAACGTTACGATCCGCATCGGCGACGGCACCCTGGGTTGGCCCGAGCGGGCGCCATTTTCGCGGATCATCGCCACCGCGATGGCGTACGAATGTCCGCCGGCGCTGTTCGAGCAGCTTGCCGAGGGGGGTATTCTGGTCATCCCCCTTGGCGACCGCGAGTCGCAGATTCTCGAAGCCATCCGCAAAATCGAAGGCCGCATGCAATCCATCGCTCTTTCCGGCTGCCGGTTCGTGCCGCTGATCGGCGAACAAGGCTGGCCGGAGTAGAATTCTTTTCCGGCTCAGCCGGGGCCTGGCTTGTCGTTGGTGTCATGCTTCCTTGCTCGAATCCGTCGCGGCGGTAGAATAGTCCATTGAATACCTTACCCCTCGTAAAAGGAGCTTTTCATGACATCCAATTTCTTCACCATCGCTTGCATGCTGCTTTTGCCGTGTTTTTTTATGGCGTTCGGCAAGTCCGCCCAGGCCGCTCCTCCTCCGGCGGGAGAAAAGCGGTAGTCCAGGCCGATAATCAGTTTGGAATGGATCTCTATGGCCAGTTGGACCAGGAAAAACCGAGCGAAAATCTCTTTTTCTCTCCGACCAGCATTTCCTTGGCGCTGGCCATGACGGCCGCGGGAGCAAAAGGCCAGACCGAAGCCGAAATGGCCCAGACGCTGCACTTGACGGGCATTCTGCCGCAGGCCAATGCCGTTTACCACGCTTTGTTGGAGCGATGGAATGCCGACGGCAAAGACCGCGGTTATCAACTTCGCGTCGCCAATCGCCTCTGGGGACAAAAGGGTTACCCGTTCCTGGAAAAATACCTTGCCTTGACGCGGCAAGAATTCGGGGCGGAGATGGGGATCGTCGATTTTGCCAAACAAACCGAAGCGGCACGGCGGGAAATCAACACTTGGATCGAGAAACAGACGGCCGGGAAGATCAAGGACCTGATTCCCGAGGGCGCGGTCAATGGAACGACCAGTTTGGTGCTGACCAATGCCATATATTTCAAGGGCGACTGGATGAGCCCATTCGAAAAGGAGGCGACGCACGAGGAGGATTTCACGGTCTCAACCCAGCGGAAGGTCAAAGTTCCCTTGATGCGGCAAAAGGGCTTTTTTTCCTATCTGGAAGATGAATCGCTGCAAGCCGTGGAACTTGCCTACAAGGGGCGGGGATTGACGATGCTGGTGTTGTTGCCGAAAAAGTCGGACGGACTGCCGGCGTTGGAAAAGTCGCTCTCGGCGGCGAAAATCGACCAAGTGCGGTCGAAGTTCAAGGCCCGTGAGACGATTCTCTTTCTTCCCAAGTTCAAGTTCGACGCTTCGTTCTCGTTGAACAAAACACTGCAGGCGCTGGGCATGAAATCGGCATTCGGCAGAGACGCCGATTTTTCCGGCATCGACGGCAAAAGGGATTTGTTCATCTCCGACGTGATCCACAAGGCGTTCGTCGATGTAAATGAAACGGGAACCGAAGCCGCGGCCGCCACCGGCGTGATGATGGCGAGATCCGCCCGGCCGACGCAGGTTCCGCCCGCAGTTTTCCGCGCCGACCACCCGTTCGTGTTCCTGATTTGCGATCGGCAGGACGGGAATATCATGTTCATGGGACGGGTGGCGAATCCGCAAACGGCATCACCGTGACGCCCTTCGGACATGATTTCCCGGACATCGCTTGCGGTACGTTATTCAGTTGTTGCGGGAAGACGCTCGCATAATCGGCACGATCGTAAAAAATCTACCCGGGGCTGGAGCAGCGGGCCATAAACTCTGCGGAATCCCGAAAAATTTCTCATGCTGCGCCGTTTGACTTCCAAGGAATCCGACCTAGGTTTAATGGTAGAGGCAAGACGTGAAAGCGTCAGCCTGAGAAAAGGGAAGGCCGCAAGGCTTTCCAAGCGTGGCGTGCTTGTCAGCCGGAAACGTGCAGGTCATGTTTTCCACTATGGCTAAATACGCCCGCATTCAGGCCTGCAGCCTCGCCATCCTCGAAAAAGGCAAACCGGTCGCAAGGCCGGGACGCAAAGCCTAGGGCCGGCTGGATTTCAGCCGGTAGCCTGGTTGCCGAAAGGGTGAAGAACCAAAGCATTCGGCAAGCGACGAGGAGAGAGGCGCTTTACTAAATTGGGATCCCGCGGGTAGATTGCAGGCCGCGCCCGAGAGGGCGAATTACCCAAGGGAGCCCGTTGGTTTCAAGTTCCGGTTGATTTTCCCACGTCGGGACCATGACTGGAATGGAGGATTTCCCATGAACTCGCTCGCTATGAAGTTACGTCGTTTCCTCGTTTCGGAGGATGGCCCAACCGCAGTCGAATACGCGGTGATGCTGGCCCTGATTATCATCGTCTGCTTGGCGGCAATCGGCACCATCGGCACGAACGCCAACACCACGTTCTCGAATGTCGCCGCCAAGTTGGGCGGATAGCATTCGAATTGGACTAACGACCGCTCGGTGGAAGCTTAAAAACAAGCTCGACCGACAAAAGCCGGACACCCCCCTCGGCGTCGAATTTTGGCCCCGAGGGGGATTTTTTTGACCTATGCTTGAATTAGAGGGACTGTAAAAAACTGGATGCCGGATGAGGCATTCGGCACCTTGCAGTTTCGCTGGGGATCGCCGACTATTGGCGACCCTTTACCAACAAACCATAACCCTTGGGAGCATGGAGCAACAAGTCATGCCAAGTTGGCACTCAATCGCCAGTGCGATTACGAATCATTGGGACATTTGGTTGGTTACGGCGATCCTTGTCGTGGCCGCCGTGATTGACGGTTGGAAATTGAAAGTCCCTAATTGGATCACTTTCCCCTTTGTCGTCAGCGGCTGGATCTACTGGACCACTTGCCACGGCTGGGAGGGCCTTGGTTGGAGTTTGGCGGGAACCCTGGTGGGCTTGGCGCTCCTGTTGCCCGCCTATGCCATCGGCGGCATGGGCGCCGGCGACGTAAAATTACTCGCGGGTGTGGGGGCATGGGTTTGCGGAACGAACACTTTTTATGCCTTTTGCATTTCGGCGATTATCGGCGGAGCGATTGCTTTGGGAATGGTATTCCTCCGCAAGAATTGGCGGCATCATTCCGGCCAATTCAAGGCGATTATCACTGAGATCCTGATGATTCGCGATCCGAATCAACTAGCGACCATAGCTGCGGAGCGAAAAAGTTCGATGTTGCTTTTGCCTTATGGAATTCCGATAGCGATCGGCACAATTGTCTATTTTATCTGGACGGGGATGCTACCATGAATCTGCCTAAATTTCCCAGTACAAAGAGTTTGCCGAGTTCTACCGCCGGCCGATTTTCACAAAATCCGGCAATATCGCCGAGTGGCGAAGATAAGCAGCAGAAACGTTGCTCCTCATGCCGAAAAAGACGAGGAGCGGCGGCTGTCGAGTTTGCTATAGTTGCGCCGCTTTTTTTCCTCCTGGTATTCGGGATGATCGAATTCGGACGAATGGTCATGGTTCAACAAATCCTGACCAACGCCTCCCGGGAAGGAGCCAGAAAAGCGGTATTAGACGGTTCCACGGCCGCCGATGTCAACAACACGGTAATCACTCACTTGAGTGATGCCAAAATTGCGATTACGGCGGATAACATTACCGTCAATCCGGCGAATCCGGCAACGGCGAATTATGGAGATCCGATTACGGTGACGGTTTCCGTCCCCTTCAGCCAAGTGAGCTGGCTGCCGGCGCCGATGCTTTTGAGTTTTTTGCCGGCCGGGCAGACGGATATCATGTTGACGGCCACGACGGTCATGCGGCGCGAAACGGTGCAACAATAAATCAGGTCTTAGGACTTCGCGCAAAGAACTTAAGACCCAAGCCTCCCCAAGTTTGGAGTTCCCATGCGTGCGAAATCCATGGCATTGCTTATGCTGGCGCTGGGCTGCGGCCTGGTTGCGTCGATCGGCATTACGCAAGTGATGGCAAAGCGGAATGCCGAACCGGCTTCCACGGCGGAAACACAACCGATCTTCATCGCCGCTAGTGATATTCCCCTCGGCGATCGACTTTCCGCGGAGGTCTTGAAATTGGAAGCCTGGCCCAAGGACAAAGTCCCTCTCGGGGCGGTTTCCAAGATCGAAGATATCGATGGTTGCCGCACTCGCGCCAAGCTTTATGCGGGCGAACCCATCCTCGAGAAAAAACTCTTCGGCAAAGGCACGAGCTTGCAGGGGGACAGGCGCTGATTCCCAAAGGTTTCCGCGTCGTCTCCGTGAAAGTCGATAATGTGAGCGGCGGGCCGGGCTTGATTATGCCCGGCGACCGCGTCGATGTGCTGGTCCATCTCGTACGCAATGCCTCGCAAGATATCCAGGAAACGACCACTCGAACCATCCTGCAAAACATCAAAGTGTTCGCCGTCAACGACGTGGTCGATGTGGAACAGCAGAAGGACAGCAAAGACAAGGAGAAAATGACCGCCAAGACCATCTCGCTCCTTGTGACGCCGGCCCAGAGCGCCACGCTGATGCTTGCGAACGAAATGGGCAAAGTGCGGCTGATCATGCGCAGTCCCGAAGACGAAGGCACCTCCGTCGATGGCAATTCCGATCCCAGCGACCTCCTGGGCGGATCGAAAAACGCCGTTCGTGAAAACGAAAAACTGGTCTCCGATACCGCCGATCCTCTCCAGTCAACTAAAAATTCGTTGACGGACTACTTGAATAATATGAAGAAACACTGGGAGTCCAAAGGGAAGTCGGCCGCTCCCGTCATTCCGAACGATTCCTGGACGATGCGGTTTCTACAACCGAACAGCGTCATCGAAGTGACTTTGGAAGCCGACACCGGGCCGCAGGCGGCGAAAATGCCAAACGGCGCTTGGCATTTGACCAACACTTCTCAGACCAGTTTGAACGGCGGCGCCGGCAACTACAGGAAGCAAGGGCCTCCGCCTGCCGCGCCTGCCGCGAACGCGACTCCGGCGGAGCAACCATCCACCGAGCCGGCTCCGGAGCCGGCCGCCGAGCCGAACGCGGAACCAAAACCGAATCCCCCGCCGCAAGAAACAACACCGGACAATAAAACGCCCGGCGGCGGTTCCGGGGAAAATTCTCCGGACGATTCCAATTCGATGATGGGCGGGTAAGCGATAATTTGCCGCCGGTTGCGGAAGGGTTTCGCCAATCGGCGGCAAAAACATAATAAACATGGAACTGCGTAACCGATGAATCTTCCGGACAAAGGATTGTCCAGGCTTTTCGATGCAAGGAATTCAAGGATGATTAAGCATCAAGTTCTGGGGCGCGTCTTCACGCCGTTGGCGTTGGTGTGCATTTTGGCGGCGTCTTTAGTGGCACAATCGACCGTCATCCCGTTGCCGTCAAACAATCCCTCGATCAACTTCGAGGTCAAATTGCCCCACGAGCGGATGGAGATGACGGCCTCCACGAGCCGCATCCTCACGATGGAGCAAAAGATCCCGCAAGCACAGGTCAATAATCCCGATTTGCTCGACCTCACGCCTCTTTCGCCCACCCAAATCCAGGTTTCGGCGAAAAAGGCCGGAGTCACGCAAATCAACCTCTGGGACGAAGAGAAAAAACTCTATACCGTGGACGTGCTGATCATTGGCGACGCCCAAGAGTTGATCGTGCTTTTGAAAAGCCAATTCCCGAATTGCAGCTTGAAGATCATTCCGGTCGCCAGTTCGGTGTTGATTTCCGGGTATGTCGATAAGGCGGAGAACGTCGATCGGATCATTCAGATCGCCCAGGAATTTTACCCCAAAGTCATCAACAACATGACCCTCGGCGGCGTGCAAACGGTATTATTGAACGTCAAATTGATGGAAGTATCGCGAACCAAGCTCCGCCGATTGGGCATGGATTGGACCAATATCGACAGCGCCGGAAGCACCATCGCTTCCACCGCCGGCGGCATACTCACACCCGTCGGGGCCTCGGCAACCGGATTCCCGGGCGGCTTCGCCCCGAGTACAACCAATCCCCCGACATTTTCCTTCAAAATACTCAGCGGTGGCAACACTTTTACCGGCGTTTTGGATGCTTTGCGGCAGGACAATCTGCTGAAAATTCTCGCGGAACCGAAACTGGTGACCGAGAGTGGCCGGGCGGCATCGTTCAATTCGGGCGGTGAAATTCCCGTGCCCGTGCCGCAGAGCCTGGGCACCGTGACGATCGAATGGAAGAAATACGGCGCACAAGTCGATTTCGTGCCAATCGTGCTGGGGAACGGCAAGATCCGCCTTGAAGTCCGGCCCCGTGTGAGCGAATTGGACACAGCGCGGAGTATCACGATCAACGGCACTCTGGTTCCGGGCCTCCGGTCGCGTGAAGCCGATACCGCCGTCGAAATGATGGCCGGGCAGACTTTGGCGATCGCCGGATTGGTATCCAGCCGCGAAGAGTCGGAAAACAGGGGGTTGCCCTGGATTAGTGAAGTGCCATATTTGGGAGTGCCTTTTAGGAAAGTCAGCAGCACGACCAACGAAGTCGAGTTGCTGATCATGGTGACGCCAGAATTGGTTGCGGCCATGGATGCGAGTGAAGTCCCACCCTGCGGTCCGGGCATGAGCACGACCAGCCCGACCGACTGGGAACTCTATATGAAAGGGCATCTCGAAGTGCCCAACTGCTGCCCGAACGGCGGTCCGAATTCGCCGCCGCCGGACGGCATGATCGGACCCGAAGAAATCCCCTCTCCCGCTTCCGGCGCGTTGATGCCGGGGAACAGGCCGTTCCGCGGAGGCTCTGAAGTGGGGAGGACGCAAGTCGCCCGGCGCTCGAACGGAGCTATCTCTCAAAGTCGTTACAACTCGTCCAAACCGACCCGCGGGGCCGTGGAATCCCGCGCTAACGGTACGAATATGACGCCTCCCTTCGTCGGACCCGTCGGTTATGACGTAGTTAAGTAATGAAGCCGTATTAGTTGGATAATTCGGTTCATTAAAGAGCGCCGGGAACCGGGAATCGGCATCGCGAAGGACAAACTTCGTGCGACGATTCCCGGCATCCGGCTCCCGACTTCCTTGCCTTGCACGAACTTCCATGAGCAACGTACTGCGACTGGCCATCGTCGATCCCAACGACTCCCAACGCGAAGCGCTGAAGGGCATGTTGCTGGGCATGGACATGATCTGGCTGGAAGCGGAATGCTCGCGTTACGAGTTTTTTGCGGACGTCGTCGCCCAGACGCATCCCGACATCGGGCTGGTTTGCATCGATGCCGATCCGCAAAAGGGACTCGATTTGGTGCGGAAGATCACCGCCGCGTCGCACGAGTGCGCGATGCTGGTGGTCAGCTCCTCGAACGACGGCAACCTGATCTTGCAGGCGCTCCGTTCCGGGGCGAAGGAGTTTTTGACCCAGCCGGTGCGGATCGAGGACCTGCTCGGCGCGTTGGGGCGGATCAGCGAACGCCGCTTCACTCCCGGCGAGAGCAAGCCCCGCGGCTGCCAGGTGATTGCCGTGGCGGGCGCGATCGGCGGCGTGGGCACGACCAGCCTGGCCGTCAATTTAGGCTGCGCCTGGCGCAGGACGAGAAGAATTCGGTGGCCCTGGTCGATCTCGACATGT
Source organism: Pirellulales bacterium (assembly GCA_963713065.1). Taxonomy (GTDB): domain Bacteria; phylum Planctomycetota; class Planctomycetia; order Pirellulales; family Thermoguttaceae; genus JADLEL01. The sequence continues at coordinate 35,622 of CAVQKP010000011.1, forward strand.
GTCTCGGCGACGCCGACGTGTTCCTCGATTCCATACCCGACTACACGCTCGTCGATGTCGCGCAAAACGTGACGCGGCTGGACTTCACGCTGTTGAAACGTTCGCTGACGAAGCACTCCTCCGGCCTCTATCTTTTGCCGCGGCCGGTGCGGTTGGAAGACGTGCATCTGATCACCGCCGACGATTTGCAGCGCGTCATCGGGCTGATGAAGGCCACGTTCACGCACCTCGTGCTGGACCTGTCGAAAGGCTATACGGCCATCGACATGATCGCCCTGGAGATGGCGCACCACATCCTGCTGGTGGCGCAGCTCGACTTGCCCTGCCTGCGGAACGTCGTGCGGCTGATGATGTCTTTCAACGAGATGGAAGGCTTCGCCGAAAAAGTGAAAATCATCGTCAACCGCGTGGGGCTGGACAACGGGCACATCACGCAAAAAAAGGCCGAGGAAACCATCGGCAAGGAGATCTTCTGGCAGCTTCCGAACGATTATCGCGTGATGATCGAAGCCCGCAACAACGGCGTGCCGCTCCGCGAACAGGCGCCCAAGGCGTCGATCACGCAGTCGATCGACCAGCTTGTCGGCGCGCTTTCGGGCGACGACAAAAGTGACGCCCAGGAAAAATCCGGCAAAAAGTCCAGTCTCAGCGGACTCTTCAAGCTCTGGCCGGCCAAGGGCGGGAAATAGTTTTTCCCCTCACCACCGGGCGGCATCGGATTCGAATGTCGGTGTCTTTCCGGGAATACCGCAATCGATTCGTATCCGGAATCTTTTCGAGCGATTTTATTTTTTCGAATAAGAGCCGATCCCGAAACCATTGGACAAATATCTTCGTGTGTATAGAGCTAAACTATTACACAATAGGGAGTTGGAAAAAATCGGCGGGCATGGGCGGCGTGGTGGAACGACAGAGACAGGAAAATGAGAGGTAGAAAAATTGCCGGACTTTGTTGACTTCCCCAGTTACAATCAGGCCGAAAAAACCCTTTCATGGAGCAACATCTATTGTCGGCGGTTGCCCCGTTGTGTCGCGTGGCAGGACATTTCGGGAATTGCCGGCCTTGCCCAGCGTGCCGATTTCATACGCGCTGTTCTCGGCACGTCGCGCAGCTAACAAAAATTGCCCCGACTTATCAATAATTGGACTTATCCCCTTTTTCGGTCCTTTTTACGCTGCCCCTACTGCAACCAGGCGGATTGGCCGGCCGTTGATCCCCGTGGGAATCCATATCACGAAGTCCCCGCCAATCCGGCGATGTGGCCGAGAAGGACCTGCAAAGCGGTGGTTTCGCCGAGAGAGCGGGCCAAGGCGGAGAGAAAGCGGCTTGCCGCCGGGGGACCGGGAGATCAGTTGCATCTGCTGATTCTGCGATGGACGGGGCAGGACGTTTCGCCAGGTTGTGATTGCCTGCGGTTTATCGCCAAGATGAACGCATGGGGCGTCGAGGGGTGCCGAAGGAGAGTTGACCGGATTGTTAGGCATTTGTTGGTGGAGGCGTGCAGGCGAGGATCTGCTGGAAGCCGATGTTGCCGCCGGGCAATGGGTAAAGCGAATGGGGGCAAAGGTGTTTTGTCGCTGGATGGTCAAGCGGGTGATCCGGCGGGCGATTGGGTGAATGCCGAAATCTAAGCGTTTTGATGCAGAATTCGGCATGCGCACAACACCCCTTTATCTAATTGCAATTCTTGCAAACAACCGGATTAATTTGAATTTTTTTCAATGTTGATGATGCCCCTTGGTCTACAAGGAACTTTGAGAGAAACTCAAGACGTTTTCATCACCGCTAAAAATGCAGTGCATATATAGTATGGATTGATCGCAAAATAATGTGGTTTATTGTGTGGTGTGTGGTTTTTCCACAAAATCGTTTATGTGAAATAATATCAATCTGGATCGAAAAAAATGTACATTTGCAACGATGCGCAGCCAGGAATGCGATCGTACATCGTTCGCTGCAGCGCAAATCGTATCTAGAGAAAAATATTTTTCGGGGGGATTTCTCATTTCTTTTTTATGCGCAAGCTGTTGAAATACAATGAGATAAAAAAAGCCAGAGAAAACAGTAATTTAGTTCAATTCCGAGCATTTCTGCTGCCCAGAGAACGTCATATTGGGCGTCATATTGTTTGTTGATGTGTGCTTGACAAGATTAGGTACATAGCTCTTGATGCAAGTTGGCTTTTCAGAGGAAGAAAGCTCTTCTCTCTGAAAGGATGAACAATCAGGAGAACTTAGTGAAACAAAGCAAGAGGTGCCTAATGAAACGATGGGATCGATTAGTCGATCTTTACATGGAGGAGTACACGGCAGCAGGGAGGGCGGAAGAAACGATCAAGGGAGCGCGGCGAGAACTGGATCGCTGGGGCACATGGCTGAAGAACCAACGCCCCCGTCCCGAACTGGCAGAAGTCGATGCCGATTCGGTAGTGGCGTACTTGAAGGGGCGGGGCGCTTTTCGTTCAAAGGCGACGGTCTATGCGGCGATGAGCAAGTTGCGCGGCATGGGCGAGTTTCTGGTGCGCGAGAACGTTTGGCGGAACAATCCGCTCCGTTGGATGCATGGACCGAAGATCGATTCTCGCTCGCGGATGCCGAAGCGGATCAGCGGTGAAGCGATGCAGGCGTTGTGGGAGCAGGCGGCCCATCATCGCTACGGCTTTTATCGCGGCTTGTGGATCACGCTGCTGGCGGTGTTTTACGGCACGGGGGCGCGTCGCGGCGAGATCTTTCGCCTGAACCTTTCCGATTGGCAGCGTGAGGAAGGCGTGTTGTTGATCGATGGCCGCAAAACGGGCCGGGAGCGTCACATTCCCGTGCCGCCTCTGAGCTACCAATGCCTGGAGGCGTATTTGCCGAAACGGCAGAACCATCTGGAGGCTTTGGGCCTGGCGGACGAACCGGCGTTGTTCGTCAATCGTTATGGCAGCCGGCTCTCGGCAGCAGCCATTAGCCGCGGCATCCAGAACCTCACCGATGGCAACGCGGAATCCTCGATTACCTTGCATCAATTCCGTCACACGTGCGCCTCCGACTTGTTGGAAGCGGGCGTCCGCCTGCCGGAAGTCCAGAGTTTCTTGGGGCATCAAGCGATCGGCACCACGATGCGCTATCTCCATGTGGCTGATCCGCAATTGCATGCGGCCGTCAGATTCCATCCGATCAACAACATCTTATCTTCCGGAGGCACGCGATGAGCAAGGAGAAAAACCGGCAACCTTCCTTGGATCCGCTGATGGAAGGCTACCTGGATTACTTGGCCAATGTGGCGCGAAAGGCGGCGGGAACGGTGCGCGACGTGCGCTGCACGCTGCATCGGGTAGGCGAGGCGATGCGAGCCTTGGTTCCCGATCGTCCCTTATGGAAGTTGGAATTGTTGGATTTTCTGCGCTGGGTCGAACGCGAGCGGGACGCCGGCCGTGGCGGGAACAGCCTCAATAAGAACCTCAGCCACTTGCGCGGATTTCTGGATTATGCCTGGCGCAGCGGCCGCGCGGATCGCAATGTCTTGGACCGCTTTCACCTGAAGGATGACGGCACGCGTCGGGAACCGGAATCACTCAGCATCGAGGGAGCGGCACAGTTGGTGAAGGCCTGTCTTTCTGCAACGCCCCTGGAACGCCGCGACCGGATGGTGGTTTTACTCCTGTATGGCTGCGGTTTGCGCACCCAGGAACTCGGCGATTTACGGGTCCAAGACCTCAATGTACCACGCAAGGAGCTGCTCGTGCGGGCAGGCAAGGGAGATCGGCAACGCGTCGTGCCTTTGCCGGAGATGGTTTATACCGAACTCCTCGCTTATCTGCAAGAGCGCGGGGCAAGCGCGGTCCACTCTTGCGAACCGCGGCCAAAGGCCGGCCGTTAAGGGCGAAAGATATTTGCGGCATTGTTCGTTGTGCTGCGGAACGCGCCGGCCTGTCGCCGGAGATTACGCCCAAGGCGTTGCGTCATTCTTATGCCACCCACTTGATGGATTGTGGCGTGGATTTGGCGGTGATTGCGCGACTGATGGGGCACCGGAGCCCGGCGGAGACGGGCGTTTACCTGCACGTGCTGAAGGATCGGCCGCGGCGTGCCGTTAATCGCTTAAACCTTCCCGGGAGCGAAAAGCCATGACTTGGGAATACTGGATTTGTTTATACACGCAGACCCATTGTGCGGCGCGGGGCCTGCGCACGAACACGATCGCCGCCTATGAAAAAACCTTGCGGCAGTTCCGCATGTACCTTCGCCTGCGGCAGGGGGACGTCGCCCCTTATGAAGTGACGGCCCCCCATGCCTTGATGTATCTGCAGTATTTGCGGCAGGAACGCCGCAACGGCGATTCCGCCGTCCAGCGGCAACTGACGATTCTGAAATCGTTTTATGCCGCGATGGTGGCGATGGGGCATCTTATGCCTCAGGCCAATCCGCTGGCGCACATGCCGAAGATCAAGTCGAAGCCGCGGAAGCTGCCCACGGTGCTCGGGGAAGAAGAAGTCCAAAGGCTTTTGAACGGCCCGCCGATCGACATCGTTTTGGGGTTGCGGGACCGTGCGATTTTGGCCTTATTATATGGCGCCGGCATTCGCGCATCGGAATGCGCAACGCTGAAAGAAAAAGACGTTGACTTGATCGAGGGCTCGATCCGCGTCACGGGAAAAGGGGGCCATGAACGGGCGATTCCGTTGAATCCCAAAGTGATCGAAGGGTTGGCAACCTACCGGCAAGCGCGCGGTGAAGTGCCGCCGCGAACCGCTTTTTTTCGCAGTCGTAAAGGGAAGGCAATGTCCCGCGGCGCGATCTACGAGCGGGTGCGAAAATATTCCCGCCAGGCCCGCATTCCGAAGAACGTTTCGCCGCACACCTTGCGGCACACCTTCGCCACGCACCTGGTGAAAGCGGGCGTCAATCTGGTGACGATCCGCGACCTGCTGGGCCATCGGCAGATTTCCAGCACGCAGATTTATTTGCACGTGACCGCGGCGGATCTGCGTAGCGCGGCCATGCGGCATCCGGTCCAGCGGCTGGCCCCGACCGTGGGATTCCTCTTGGGGAATGTGAAATTGCCGCTGCAATACGCACCGCAGCGGCACCCGCCCGCGAAACGCGAAACGGGTTAGGCCCGTTCACCGCCGCTCGGTGATGCGTAGCGCGATTTTTCTCGGCGCCATTGAACCGGCCTTCAGAGCGCGGTATAAAGACGGTGCGCGCCGAAGGCGTTCTTCAGCGTCGCCCAACGGCAAGAGCAGCCTGTAATCGTCGGGATGCACATCCAAATGCCCCCCGTGATGCCCGTCTTCGCTTGCGAAAATAACCTTTGCCTAGGCAAAGGTTATTTTCCCATGAACATTGATTCTTTTCTGGGACTGGGGAATCGAACTA
>CAVQKP010000012.1:0-123659 GCA_963713065.1 Pirellulales bacterium
AGCCCCCGTCTTTTCACAGATGCGATGCAGATGGATGCGAGCCCCTAGTTGGCAAAGCGACTTCTTGGGTTTAATAAAACGGACTTGCCGCAGCATGTTTAATAAAGCGTCTCGCCCCTTGCCCTCTCAGGTTTAATAAAACGGCTTTGCCACTGCGTCTTTAATGAACCAGCAGACGCTCCCAAACATTCACTGATAAATTAAAACAATTCAGACGACTAGAAAGACAAAAAATAATTTAAAATTGAAAGGGGTGGCTCGGGAGAAGCAGAAGAAAAGAAATTTCCCAACGTGGAGAAACTGCTTGCCAACTATCGCAAATTTTTCAATGCAGGCATATTTTCCCTATTTTCATCAATAAAAAATGTCCTTTTCACACTGCCAGCACTCCCATGTCGAGAAAAAACGGATGAAAAATTCTCGGTCTTCCGATGTTGACGACTTGAATTGGTCTAAGAAATGTCTTTTGTAGCTTCAATTCTGATAGGTTAATGTTGTTCCTGCCAAGGATGTATCTATTTCTTCTTCTTTCTTCACTTCCTGCAACATTTGAAGCAATTTCTCCGATGCCCGCCACTTTGCCGCCTGTCCTTTTTGCCCAAGCCCCGGACTGTAGCGTTCATCTTCCCATTCCAGCAAATTCAGCGATGACAAATAATTCCGCATGGCGGCAAAGCGTTTGTAATCCCATCCCCGGTCGATTTCTTTTTTCTCCAACATCGCTTCCCACAACGTTTTGAACCGTGCAGTCGGCAGTGAACCGTCAAGGTTCATATTGTGCGTGAAAAACTCCAACTCCATCAGAAAAACGCCCAGATCATTGGCAGTTACGATTGATCGCCCTGTCGTTCGCAGTATTCCCGGTCGGCTGCCTTCATTTTTTCCAGTAAATCGGGCGGAATCGGCGGTAATAGAGAAAGCAGTCGTTTGCCAAACTCCGTGAGTCGAATGCAATCTTCTTTGTTCTCGTGGATTATTTTTTTGTTGATTTTCTTTTTGTTCTTTTTCATTGGTTTTTCCTAAAAGGGTTTGTGCAAACTTGATGTATTTCGGCAAAAGGCTAGCGTCAAGGTGCGTTCCTCTCACCGATCCGCAGGCAGGTCGCTTGATTTTCTGCTCTTTTCTTCAAAAACGGGAACAACCGCTGCCGACTGTTCCTTGATTCTCTCGACAAGCTCCGACAATTCCATCAGCGACAAGCTGGTGGTGGCTTTCAATTCCTCAAAACGCTGCTTGGCTCTCGGCAATTTGGCGAGTGTTCCCGCTTTGTAATTGGTCAGCCGATGATTGGTGATCGTGATGACCGGCGAGAGACCCTTGATTTCCGCCATTTCCACGTCGAAGGGATGCAGCATCAGGTATTCATCGAGGGCTTTCCCCAAATCCAGCAGCAAACGATTGGCCAGTTTCCACTTCATGGGCTTGTTTTGTGAGCAGGGCATAGCCATGCACCCCCTTGCCGTTGGTGGATGGCTCGAAATACAAGTCCGGAAAGTAGTTGTCCTTCAAAAATTGGGCAAATGCCATCGCACCCTCAAGCGATCCCCGTTCATGGCAGTCGATGTCGATCATAAATAAAGAATCACCAAAGGAATTGCCAGCGAAATAAAAGGTGTCCTCATTTGAGAAATGGCGAGCGAATTTCTCGTTCGTCATGCGACCCAGCCAAGGACGCTGTCGCAGCAGAAATTGCACGACGGCATCGTTCTTGTTGCAGTGGAGCGGTTTCGTCTTCCACTTGTAGCCGTAGTCCAGATGGCTTGTTCTTTTCGCAACCAAGTTTCAATGGGTTGTATTCGCATGATGGATAAAAAGAGAGGGCCGCTGGTAGAAACCTAAGGTTTGCGGCCCTCCCTCAATTAAGTCGGTTTGGTTCCTACCCTCTATATATAAGTAAGCTCCTTGCAAAAATTATTGAAAAAATAAATAATTTTCCGAAATATTTTTGGGCTAATGAACGAGACGATCCCGCCCAGACAACCGAGGAACTAACTCGTTGTTTCCTGTCCTGGCAGCAGCCGCTGATCGGCAAACCAACGCCGCAAAGCGTCGAGTTTCTTTTCGACCAGAGCGGACTGTGCTGTCCAATCGGCTGGCATTCGTAGGGCAGATTCCCTTCCCGTAGATGCCAGTAAAGTTTGCGGTACGTCACACCCAGTGCCGCTGCCGTTTGATTCAATGTGTAATATTTTGTTTCCATAGATTAGATAGAGTAAATTCCCGAGAAAAATCTGCGGAAAATCCGAAAATATTTTTCGGGGATGGATGGCTACCCATTTATGAAACATGGATAGCCATTCATTTGCTGACCTTCAGGACGACAAGCGGCTCAAGGCCATTTCGTAAGCTTGCTGAAGTTTCTTGAAATCTTCAGCAGTGCCGCCGTGGTCGGGATGCAGATTTTTGGCGAGGGTTCGGTATGCCGCACCAACGGCTTCGGCAGTTGCTCCGACTTCTAGCCCAAGGATTTCAAAACACTTTGGCTTCGATGGCTTGCGACGTTCTTCACATGGCGTGGTGTAAAAAAACGAGTAATGGCGACGACTGGATGCATAGCCTTGTGTTTCAAGCTGGTGACGATCCAAAGCAATCGTCTTGATATCGTGGAATGTTTGACCGTTTTCCTCCCACTTGTCGTCTTCGTTACATGAACCGATGGAATGTTGTGCGACATAGACTCGCTTGGCCGTCTTCTTGATGATTCGGTGTTTGGAGGAAGACTGATGCCCATCAAAGTCACTTTCCCAGTCTGTGTAGAGGTATTCGATCTCCTTGGTGTCTGTTGCCGAACCCTTGCGGGCTGCACGTCGTCTAATTGCTTTGCGGTGATGAACTCTCGACGCATAAATCGTAGGATATTGGCTGACGGCAACTTGACCATATTTCGAATGAATCGCCGCCCTCGCCTGCTCTTCCGCTTCACCTGCCGAGGCTGTATATCCTGAGTCATCCACCGCCTCGTCTATCGGGATGCGGCAGATCGCCTCAAAACTCGGATACGTTACCCAGAACCACTTGTTCTTTCCAATCGAGCAGCGGGAAAACAGCGGGCAATCATTCTGTGAATCATTACTCTTCATAATTTGTTTCCTTTTTATTGGTGTATCCACTAATAGAGTAAGTTCCGCAAAACTTTTTTGGAAAATCCGAAAATATTTTTCGGCTATGGAAACGAGGGGAAAAGGTAGTGAAGAAAGTAGCTATTTTTTTGGGGATCGGGGCGAGAAGAAACATGGAAGGTACTGATTCCCGAAACAGAGAACGGCAGCGGGGAACAAGCTGTTGATGCCTGGTCGGGCAGATGTAGACGCTCCCAGACGCTCGCTGGTAAATTAAAATAAAGAAGACGACTGGAAAGCCAAATGGAGGAAATAACAATTCAGAATTGAAGCAGGTGGGCTACAACTGGCTGCAAACGAGGATTTTGCAAGGAGTCGTGAGCAACTGGTCAATTTGACCAGTTCGATTTCACCGGGAAAGGTTCAATCTGAACCTTTTGTTCCCAGCTACGCCACCATCCGACAGATTTGTCCGATGGTGGAAGCCGAACAGCCAAGGGAAAAGGTAGCAAATTTCATTGGCTACCTTTTGGATTTACAGAAAAACTCTCTTCCCAAGAAACCGGGATATATCCCTTGTACGGGGAAATTATCGTGTCTGGACGGCGATTTGCAAGGAGTTGATTTCCGCCTTGGCTTTCAACTCCTTGAAATGTGTGGAAACCGAATAAAACGAGTGGAATTGGTTTTGTCCCGAGGGGCGGCGAGCGTGGACGCTTCAATGGTAAATTGTGCAGTTCGGCAATGCCTTATGAAGTTTGGCAACGCCGGCATCGGTGACTTTTGTATCTTCAACAGTGAGATATTCCAACTCACGCAATCCTTCAAGACATATTAGCTCATTATCACTAATACGAGTATTATGCAGGTCAATCTCTTTTACTTCTTTCAGACTTTTAAGCATATCCAAATCGACACAAGTATCTTTTAAGGATGATAAATCAACGAACTTTACATTGCAAAAAAAGTCCCTCCCTAGTAGCTTACAAAGCCAAAACGGACGAACAGGCGGTTTTGGAATTGTGAATTCCATATATACTTTCCACTGGTAGTCGTATTGAACACAACCACCCAGTCGATACACGGCATCCACAATCTCCTTCTGCCTTCTTGCTTGTTGCGTTTTCACGGCGAACCAAGAGCAGGCAACGGCAACCAGCGTTACGAAGATCAAGAGCGTTCGCAGGCTGAATTGATACCAGCGAAGCTTTTGTTTCAACTTTGGGGGTTGGTCGGCTGGCATAGTCATTGCTCCAAAGAATCTCCCTTCCCCAATTTTACCGATTCCCCAGGATTGACCGCAAGCCCGCCCGTCCCCCCTGACGCATTTTGCGGCGGTGATCGGCATTGAAGCGACCACAATCATTTTAATGCGTATTAAACGGCGAAGCCGCCATCAAACGCTTGGGAATGATGGAAACCGCTATGGTGCCGGATCGCTACGGCGGCAAAATTATGCAGTGCGGGCGTGCCTTTTGAAGGTTCTGAACTCCGAATGTGGTGACTTGGGTTCCTGTAAGTTGAATCGATTTAAGCTGTTTCAGACCTTCGAGTTTTTTCAAATCATCATCGGTTACCTTTGGGTCAAAAAACGCAATGTCAGTCACGTTCCGAAAAAAATCATCCGATAGCAACGTTCGCATCCATACTGGACCCGGCGGTTCGCCAATTTCAAAATAATCCTTTTCATAATCATATTTAACGCCGCCACCAATTGCGACGATTTGATCCACCGCTTCCTCTTGTTCCCTCGCCCTTTTCATCTCCACCGCCAGCCAACTGCTCGGGATCGCAACGGCGATGGTCAACACCAGCAAAGACCGAATCGAAAACTGGAATTGCCAATGAAAAATGTGGGCAGCAGCGAACCAAAGGGACATGACGAGCAGAAACACGCCTACGGTCGCCACGGCAATCAGCACTGTCCATCCCTTTGGAAACCACCGCTCGGTCAACAACAACCCCCCCTCCACAGCCAGCAAGAAGACGAGCAAAAGACCCGGCGTGGGATGGAACCAGCGGCGTGTGGGCTTTGGCGTGATGGACTGGTCGTTGGGTATGATAGGCTTGTTTTCGGGCATTTCCACCGCTCCGATTGATAAAAACCCGATCCTCCCGATTGCCGATCCGACTAGACCCCGCTCCCCCATTTTACCGATTTCATGCCTATCGACGCAAGACCGCCCTATGTACAGGAAAACTATTTTGCGGCGACGGCGGCTCTCCGTTTTGCCAAAGTTTCCGCTTCCCGCTCCATCGCTCTCGAAACCATTTGAGCAAAGGACTGGTCGCCAATCCTGAAGGCAAACCGCTGAGCCAATTCCTTGATGGCTTGCACTTCCTTCTTTACATAGAACGCAGATGCCGTGCCAATTCCAACCATTTTTTTCGTTTCCTCTCCCGACAGCCGCTGATCGAGTATTTGGACGGCAAGATTTCCGAGCCGCTCTTTAACCAGTTGCCGGAAGACATCAATGATCTCTTGACTTCGGGATTCTCGCCCTGGCGTTCTCTCGGCAATCGCCACAGGATCGGCGTTTTGCATCCATTTCCGCCGATTCCTTCCTTTTCTCACGATGTTCCTGATTGCATTCCAGACCGATGATTTGAAGCGAAGAGCCAAGCGGACCATGTTCCTCGGGATTCCAATGAAATAATTTCCCAGGACTGACCAGAAGGCGTACAGCGATTTCGTGAAAGTATTCCTGCTGTTCATCCTCGCCTCTGATCCCCGCCCTTTTGAGACTATTCAATAGGTAATTTGAAAAATCGAACCCTTGCAGGGCTAAAATCTGTTGCCTCGCTTCGTCGTTGTCAGTCCGCTCCAATAAATCGTCAAGTTCCTTCTCGAAGACCGCATTGTATTCGGCAGGGTCAAAATAGGCCGCTGCTTCCAAAAGTTGAAGCAGACCAGCGGCGTCGAGTCGTTCAAGCCATTCCCAGATTGTGTTCATATCTTATCTATCCTGCCGCCGAACATATTTTCCAAAAGTCGCTGATACTTGAGACTTTTCGCGTAACTTCTTTTTGGGCAACAACTTATCGAAGTCTCAAATCGAGTATCCGTCGCAGCGAAAACATTTGTCTGAAGAATTCCACGCCCTCCGATTCAACCGTGGCGGTTCTGTTCCATAGAAATTCAATCCGCTCTGCGGTTTTTAATATTAGTTTTCCTGTACATAGGGATTTCAGGAGGAGCGAAGCCATGCAAACCGTGAGCTATGCAGCCACCCGATACGGCTACTGCGTCCAAGTCCTAGACGGTGGGCAGGTCGTCTACGAATACTCGGCGGGAAATTGCTGGAAGGAATCTCCAGACCGTCATCGACCTCAATTCTCGCCATGCCGTCCGACGACACCAATTGCGATGCTGGGCTAGACAAACGGCAGGAAAAATCGCCAAGGAACGAGGCATTCCGCCCAAGCAGATCACTTATGACGCCGATTTGGAAGCCGGTCTCAAAATGTTTTGAATTTTTTCGCCCTCCGTTCGCTCCTCGGCGGTTCTGTTTGATGAAAGGACTGAGCAATGACAAAGAAACAACGTCAATTATTTCTTGCCAAAACCAGGGAATTGCTGCTTGGACTCGGGGCAACGCAAAACGGTGATGACTTCATCTTGCAAACCAAAGCGGGAAAGTTGACGCTTTTCCCTACACCCAACGAAACCATCGGATTGGGCACCGTTTTCACTCGTTTTGATGATCTCAAAGCTGCCCTCCAATTCGTTCCCTGCAATCGTTTCTCCGGGAAATGGAATCACCATTTCTTTGATGGCTGGACGGTCGAAACTGCAATCCAAGAACTTGAATTTCAGTTGCGAAAAGTCATTTTCTGATTTCTCACGCCCTCCCTCACCTTCAAGGCGGTTCTGTTGTATGTAACCCGTTTCCAAGAGGTCAAAAATGTTCCAGCAACGAACCATCCCTGAAAACGTTCTCGAAATGGTCAGCATCAAGGCCGAGCAACTGCGAAGCACCGGCTACGGCAAGCAAATGCCTTATGTCAGCCAGGAGTTGCTGGAATTCACCATCCAGGCCATCAAGAACTGGATGGAGGAGCCTGTCAACGTCTCCCAAGCCTGCAAAAAAGCGATTGCCGATGATCGCAAATTGCACAAACAACTGAACAAGCCGTTCCGGTTGCCCAAGAATTATCGAAAAATCCTCGAAGAAATACTGGCGATGGTGGCTTGGCTCTGCCGTCCGGTCGGCGGCTTCGTGCGAGAGGAAGATCGGCAGGAATTGCTGAAATTGATCGCCGCCTTGGAGGCGAAAGTTTGAATTTTCACGCCCTCCGCTCTGCTCCACAGCGGTAATGTCCTTCAGAAATCAACCCGACCAGCGGCTTTCATAAACGTTCTTTCCAAGATATATCCCACCAGCCCCTCTCAAAATCATGTCCAGCCAACGACAAATTCGTGAAGAAATCACCGCCAAAATCGTCGCCGCTCTCGAAAAGGACTTGCTCCCCTGGCGGCAAATGTGGGCATCGAATTCCTGCGGGTCGCATTCCAACGTCATCAGCAAGAAGCCTTACAGCGGCGTAAATCCGTTGGTTTTACAGCTTCATGCAATGGAGCATCATTTTCCAAGTCGCTGGTGGGGAACGTATCGGCAATGGCACGACTTGGGTTGCTTCATCAAACGTCGTCCCGATAGCATCAAGCCGGGGAAATGGGGATGCAATATCGTGGTTTACATCCCCATCACCAAGGAAGTCATCAACGAAAAAACGGGCGAAGAGGAGGAGGAAAAATACTGGATTCTGCGAAAATTCGTCGTTTTCAATGCGGAGCAGGTCGAGGGACGGGCGGCAAAGGAGTATCAGGACGTTGAGACCGTATCAGAGACTGCGACACCGGACTACGAACCCGCCGAAGAATTGATCCAAGCAACGCAGGCTCAAATTTTCTTCGGCGGCGATCGTGCTTTCTACCGGACTCCTACTCCCGAGGGCAGTTTTCCCAATCACGTCGATGGCGATTGGATTCAAGTCCCCAACAAATCTGATTTCGTTGAAGGCGGTTATTACCCGACGCTATTGCACGAACTTTCCCATTGGAGCGAAGTTCGGGTCGGTTGGCAGCGGAACGAAGAAAATTATGCAATGGGCGAATTGATTGCGGAGATTTCGGCTTGTTACCTGACCAATGAATTGAAAATTCCTAATGCCGAGCCGCTGGAAAACCACGCCGCCTACCTGAAGTCCTGGCTGGCTTCAATGAAATCCGATCCCAATTTCATCTTCAGAGCGGCAAAACAAGCGTCCAAAGTCACCGATTTTCTGCTTTCATTCGTGCGACTGCCTGAGACCAAAACGGAATTGGTTGAGACGGTTTGAGCAATTTTCCTGCGAAGTTTTCCTGTACATCCAAAATCACGAGGATAATAAAATGATTGCTGAACTTCCTTTGTTGACCTATGAGCCGCCCGTGCCTGTCATTCCCACCGATGACGAGCTTCATTTGCAAGCCTACGAATCCAAGTTGCAACTGGTCAGGGATTACACCCGAGGAGTCGCAAAAGGTTTTTCAAATGGATTCTTCCTCTACGGCACGGGCGGGATTGCCAAGAGCTTTACCGTCCTGCGGGAACTTCAAAATCTTGCCGTTGATTTCAAGTTATTCAACTCTCGAATGAGCGGTCGTGGATTATTTGAAGCTCTTTCCGAATACCCGAAAGCCATCCACGTCCTCGAAGATATGGAACGAATCGTCAAGGACAAAGATGCCCAAGGCATCATCCGTTCCGCCTGTTGGGGTCAAAAGGGGGACGATGGACAGCAAAAGCGAAGCATCACCTGGGCAACGGCGAGGGGCGTGGAATCGACCGTTTTTTCGGGTGGCTTGATTATGCTCTCGAACAGGGCTTTGGACGATCTGCCCGAGTTGAAAGCAATTAAAACCCGAATCAGCCACCTACACCTTGAAGTCTGCGATGCCGAAATCGCTGCCCAAATGCGACGGCTTGCCCACAACGGATACAAGCACGGCGACCAGGAAATGACCGCCGATGAATGCGAGACAATTTGCGAATTTGTGATACTTGAAAGCCAGAACAAGCTTTGCCATCTCGACATGCGGCTCCTCGACAATGCATTCCGGGATTTTTTGCAGTGGCGGCAGGGTCATTCCACTTGCCACTGGCAGATACTGGTTGCGACTCGATTGGACGGAAGGAAAGAGGAATCCATCAGCACCCCTCGTGATCGGCAGTTGGATGAAGACCTCCGTTGTTTGGAATCCGTCCTAGCCCAATATCCTTCGACACTTTCGGCACAGCGGGAATGGTGTCGAATTCGTGGCAAGTCCCGAGCAAGTTTCTTCCGTTACAAAAGGGCGTTGGAAGAGGGAAATGTTGCTCGAAATGCGTGAAACTGATTGAGACTTGATGAAATTATTCGCCCTCGGTGTCGGGGCTGACGGTTTAGATTTTATGAAAGGAACAAACGATGAGCAAACAAAGCAACGATCTCTGGTGCGTTTTCCTTTGGAATCCCAAGCATGGATTGACGGTTCTCGATACGGGGCTGTCCGAGGAAGAAGCCCAGCGGCAAGTGGATCAGCAGATCGCCCAGGGCGAGAAAGATGTTCAGCGGCTCGGGCATAGCGATTTTTTCAAGTTGTTCGGGCAGCATCCGAAAGTGGAGGAATAAAGCGATGGACATTGGCGATAAAATTACGGTCAAGTTGCCCGAAGTGGAAGGGGAAGGCGAAACCCTTTGCCAGATTGCTTTGGGCAAGGACGGGCTGACCATTCATCCCCAAAACACTGGCGTTTTTGATGGGGATTTCCCTCCGATCTTGATTGAACGCTGGAATGGAAAAATCCGGCTAATTTATTGGGCAGATATCAACGAACAAGAACCCACGATTGTCGATTTGACCTCTGCATTGGAATCGAATCGGCAAGGAAAGGAATGACAATGAAGATTCGCAAAATCACTACTGGCTTTGTCATCCAGACCTACGACACCAACACGGGTCGATGCATTGAACAGAGTTTTGTTGCTGGCGATGACATTGCCTATGAGGACGAATGCGGCAATCCAGTCGATTGGGAGGAACAACCGGAAGCGTATCAGCCGTTTGAGATGGTTCAGCCCAAGGCGAAATAACTACGACAATTCATTGCGATAAGGAACACAATCATGCAGTGCTGTTTTTGCGGCAAATACGTCGAGGACATCGAAGAAGCCATCAAACTCGATTGGTATCCCGATTTCTGGCACCATGAGATCAATTATCAAGGTCCGATCTGCCCGGACTGCCAAAAGGAGCATCTGGAATCGGACGAGGATGGCGAGTTCATCTTGAAGGCAGGGCATTCCTTGCCATCTGCCGCTTCACCCACGTTCGCCGTTGACGCTCCGCAAAATCCTGCTCCGTTGGAAGTCAGCCCCGGCATTCGCAAAAAATTCTCCCTCGGGCAAGTTGTTGCCACGCCCGCCGCCTTGGAAGCAATCAATGAGGCTGGGCAAACGCCAGATTTCTTCCTCGATAAACATTCGCAGGGAGATTGGGGCGAGGTTTGCGGCGAGGATAAGCTGCTCAATGACCTTGCCGTTGTCAGCGGCGAACGGATTCTGTCGGCTTACAGAACGCTTCTCAACGTCCGCATTTGGATCATCACGGAAGCCGCCGACGACCAGGGCAATCGAGCAGCTACGACAATAATTTTACCGGAACAGTATTGAGTTTTCTCGATTCTTTGCGATCCATCAAACCCATGAGTAGGAGAGCTATCATGCGAGAGTACGAAGTGCGTATTCGATTTCAGGGTAGCGTGTCAACCGTTCGGGTGAGTGCCCGTGATTCCAGCCAAGCCAAGGCATTGGTACAGAATTCAATATGGAAATCAGGTTACGGTATTGCAGGCAAAACCAGTCAAATGAATTTCGCAGAACACTTGGAGTACGAAATCGAAAGCCTGTTTTGAGGACAAAACATGAAAAAACGACCGAAAACCCTTCGCATTGCGTATCACAAAAACGAAGTGCGAAATTAAAAATGGTCGCTCGGATCGCCAAACTGGTGCGAGCGGAGGGGCTGGGCTACGAAGATTGGCGGTATGTCAGCCGCCGTGTTCGCCAGAAATGCGACCTGCATCCCGACAAGAAGCCGATTAAACTGCCCCGTGTCCTTTCGGCTGACGAATTCCGCCACTTTTACCAAATTGTGGATCGGGCCGACGATGTTCAGCACGCCCTAATGCTTCGGCTCCTGTTCTTTACCGGCGTTCGAGTTTCCGAGCTTTGTCGTATTGAGATTTCCGATGTCGATCTGGAAGCCTGCAAGATTTTTGTGAACCAGGGCAAGGGGGCGAAGGACAGGTATGTTTTGTTCGGCAAGGCGTTTGCTACGGCACTCAGGACGCATATCGCTGCCTATCCCAACAATCGGTATCTGTTTCAAACCCGTAGGAATGGAAAGTTTACCCCCCGCCGAGTGCAGCAGATCGTCAAGGGCTACGCCGAGGAAGCCGGTGTCAATGCCACGCCGCACACTTTCCGGCATCAAGCCATTACTTGGCTGACCCGCCATTCAGGGATGGCTGATGCAGAGCTTCAACTCATCACCGGCCATGCACGGCGGGAAACGCTGGCGATTTACCAGCACATCGCCCTGGATGGGGAACTGGAAGGCAAGTATCAGGAAGCGATGGGGAAGGCGGGATTATGAACAATTCTTTCATTCCCTGCCAGAACTGTGGCAAGATGTTGCCGCAAGATTGGAAATGGTTCGTCTGCGACAGGTGCGGTTTCCGAGTGTGCCGTCACTGCCTTGGCAGTCATCGTGGCCAACATGGTCGGGGCTTCCGATGCAGCCGCTGTCCTTACGGGCAAATGAAAGAAGCGAGATAGTTTTCCTGTACAATAAATTCCTTGTACGGAAAAGAACAATTCAGAAATTCCCGGCGAATTCCCTGGAGATCGGTTCCATACAGTGGGCTGGTGGAGAAACAGCGGAGGCGGCTGTTCTCTTCTATACCCGTTGCCTTCGCCGTCTCCATCCGAAACCGAGCAAGCTGGCGGCACCGATGCCGGACAGCACTAGGATTGATGATTCGGGGACCGGGGCAAATGCCAGTGGCATTTGCAGTTTAGAAAGAATAGTTGGGACGATAATGTTTTCGCAGTGGAGGGCGGTGCCGGAAGTCCCTGTTTCATTCCCCCTAAAATTGCGATAGAATTGGGATGAAGGGAAGGGTCTGCGTTGCGACCCTCTTTGGCAGATCGTAGTTTAGGAACCGCTGTAGAGTTGGGGAGATGGAAGAAAATCCTTATCAAAGCCCTGTTCACCAAAGCCCCGTTGCCCCTGTAAATGTCAATTGGCGACGACCTTGGCTCGCATGGGTCGCTTTTGGCTGGCTCGTTTTCTTCTGTTTATTAGCCCCTGCAATCTCAAATAACCTCAGAACCCCCGCTGGGACATTACTTTGGTTCAAGATTGTCACGACGACAATCTCGACTATTGCTGGTTTTGTCTTGATTTGGATTCCCCGTGGATGGTGGAAGGTTGCGACTATCCCTTTGGCGGGTTTCCTCGTGTTTGAACAAGTATGCTGCTGGTTGTGTCTGCCATAACCTTGTGAACCTACCGCATCGCTACTTCGCCTAATTGGGAGTTTCCGAATTAAAACCCCGTTTTGGAGCCGGAACCGATCTCCCAAGCCTCTGAAACCCGTCCTATTTCTTGACACAAATGGGAAGTGCAAAGTGTAAATGGTCAGTGTTCGCTAAAAATCCGCCTAGAAACCGATGAAAACAAGGGGCTTACGACGGCATCATTTGCCACGGGTCAATCAAATACGAGAATTTACAACTGGGAAATCCCGAGTTCCACTGATGGTGTTGCCAAATCCACCGCCCAACACTTGGCGGTGTTCCTGTTCAAGGACAGGTCAGAAACATTTCGAACATCATAGTAATTATTTTCAATTCCTTTGGGGCTTGGTTCCCCTGCCCCCGCCTATGGAGAATTGATCTGGGACTCCTTTTATTGCCTTAAAAGGGACTTTCAAGGGACTCCCTATTGCGATTGACACCAGAGAAGGCTCGAACTACAATCGGGGCGAATTGTGGGTTGTATTTTGCCTCCCTGCAATCCGATGAAGTAGCGTTAGTCGTTGGAGAAGCCAGATGTATCGCATGATCACTTTTGCATCCATCGTTTTGCTATTCTCGATAAGCATCGCTTGGGGTGATGTTCAATACACGGTAACCGACCTTGGCACTCTTGGCGGAACATACTGTTATGCCATTGGCATCAACAACATCGGGCAAGTTGTGGGAGTCACATGCACAATCGGGGAGGGCGATACTACTTTCCATGCCTTTCGCACATCAGCTAACAATCCAATCAATCCCAATACGGACGACCTCGGAATATTCGGCGTAACTAAGAGTTTTGCACATGGAATAAACAATAGTGGGCAAGTCGTGGGGACTAACGACACCAGCGATGGTTACTCTCACGCCTTCCGCACCTCAGCCAACAAGCCCATCAATTCCGCTACCGATGACCTCGGTACTTTCGGGGGAACAAGTAGTGCTGCCTATGGTATCAATGATAGCGGGCAGGTCGTGGGGACTGCGTGTTTCAGCGGTGATACCGTCTCCCATGCCTTCCGCACTACAGCCAACCAACCCATCAATCCTAATACCGACGACCTCGGCACTCTCGGAGGGACAATTAGTTTAGCCGTGGTATCAACAACATTGGACAAGTTGTGGGGTTCGCATGCACGATAGGCGATAACGCCTGGCACGCCTTTCGCACGACAGCCAATAACTCCATTAATCCTTCTACCGATGACCTTGGCACTCTAGGGGGAAAAAGCAGTTATGCCTATGGTATCAACAACAATGGGCAGGTCGTTGGATACTCTTATATCGACGGCGATGCTACTTCCCATGCCTTTTGCACATCAGCCAACCAACCAATCAATCCCATTACCGACGACCTCGGTACGCTCGGCGGAAAAGATAGTTACGCCAATGGCATCAACGCCAGCGGGCAAGTCGTGGGATGCTCTTATATCAGCGGCAGTGTCATGCATGCTTTCCTCTACAGCGGGAGCGGTCGTCCTATGATTGACTTGAATGACCTTATACCTTCCAATTCGGGATGGATGCTAGCGGATGCCAAAGCCATCAATGACTCAGGTCAAATTGTGGGCTATGGCTTCGATATAAACGGGGAGCAACACGCCTTTCTTCTAACCCCAATCCCCGAACCCTCCACCCTCGCCCTCCTCTCCCTCGCTTTCATCAGTTTCCTCGCATTTGCATGGCGGCAGGTGGCGTAGTTGAAAACCTTTTAACCAAAGGAAAGGGGGATGCCCCGAGGGGTGTCCCATTTTTGTTGGCGAAGCTGCTTCAGACGGTTTCGGATTGAAAAAACAAAGCGGCAGTCATTCTCGTTCAATTTTCAGATTTGGCAAGGCTTTTTGAAGCCCTTCTACTCCAGCATCGGTGACTTTCGTTCCCTTGAGATACAGGTTTTCGAGTTGCGATAACCCTCGCAAGTGAACCAATCCCGCATCGGAAATTTTGGTGTGGTCGAGACCCAATCTCTTGAGGCGAGTCAGCCCTTTGATATTTTCAAGACCTGAATCGGTAATTTCTGTTTCTCCCAGGTACAAGTCGTGGATTTCCTTCAGCCCTTGGAGATTCTTCAAACCTGCATCGGTGATCTTTGTATTGAAAAGGGAAAGCCATTGAAGGGAAGAAAATCCCCCGAGACTCTCAAGACCTTTATCGGTTATCTCGGTACTTTGGAGATCGAGGGCTTGAAGTTGGTCCAACGCTTTGATGTGCTTCAGGCCGTTGTCCGTGATTTTGTTCCAATGAAGCCCAAGTATTTTAAGCTTTGGAAAATCCCTTACGTACTCAAGATCGGCATCGGCAATGCGGTGAAGATGAAGACTGACCACATTCGTAAAGAAATCATCTCCGAGCCATTGTCGCAGCCAAGTTGGCCCTGGAGGGCTTGCCTTGCCCACCACAGCAGCGGCAGTAAGAGAACCAGACGAATTGCACTGATAGTCGTAAAATATGCTGTCTACCGATTTTGATAATACCTCAACCGCTTCCCTCTGCCTCTTCGCTTGTCCCATCTTTACGGCAAACCAAGAGCAAGCGACCGCAAACAACGTCACGACAATCAGCAACGACCGCAGGCTGAATTGATACCAGCGAAGCTTCCGCTTGACTGGCTTTTCAACGGACTGAGAAGAATTTTGGTTCATCCGACTAAAGCGTACCTAGCCTTATGAAGAGCGTAGATTTTGAGTTGGAAGAACTCTTGGTCTCTTTGTTGACGGACTTTTTCGCCATGTTGGGCTCCTTGTAATAGAGGGTGTAATGCTTGTAGTTTTCCCATATTATGAGGATGTGTCAAGTGGGTGACAGAACGCTGAAGCGGCTAATTGCATCCCATCGGAGCCAAAAAGCACGAAATCACGATTTCAGTGGTCTTCCGCAATTCGGGCAGTTGACGGCCAAACGGGATATGTATTTCCCGCAATCAGGACAAGGGGTTAGATTCGGATTGTTGGCACCAGTTCCTTCGTTTTTACGACATCCCGATTGGCAAAGCAAGAAAATAACCAAGGCAATGCCTCCGAAAACTGAACCTCCAATAATCAAAAGTATAAGCCAATGAATTGGGGATAAAGCACCCATGAAACACCTCCAGTTTGAAGAATTTAGTCCCTATTTCATCGGTATAACTCCGTAGGGTCGGTTGGTTTATATACATCAGGATAGCCTCGGATCGGAATGAGACAAGAGGGGAGATTGCTTGAGAAAGGCCCTGCAACTATTGAAAAGTCCTTTAATACGGTAAAATGATGCTGCAAATTTGGAGCGGACGATAACAACTTAAACCAGAGGAAAATAATCCCATGTCAACTCAAGACAATCTTCAAGCCGCCTTCGCCGGTGAGAGCCAAGCCAACCGAACCTACCTCGCCTTTGCCACCAAAGCCGACGCTGAGGGGCATCCCCAGATCGCCAAACTGTTCCGGGCTGCGGCAGGGGCGGAAACCGTCCACGCCGTCGCTCATTTGCGGGTGATGGGCGGCATAAAGGACACAAAGCAAAATCTTCAAGCCGCCATCGATGGCGAAGAATATGAGTTCAAAGAAATGTATCCCGACTTCATCCAGAAAGCGGAAGCCGAGGGGAACAGAGGGGCGGTGATTTCTTTCCGCAATGCCAATGCCGTCGAAGAAATCCATTACGGCCTTTACAGCAAAGCGTTGGAAACTTTGGCGACGGGCAAGGACTTGCCTGCCGCCGCCATCCACGTTTGTGAAGTTTGTGGCAACACGGTCATTGGTGATGCTCCCGACAAATGCCCCATTTGCGGAGCCTCGAAGACGAAGTTCAATGAAGTGCTTTGAAAATACAGGATTCAATACCGTTGGCTTGGCTGGGTTTCCGTAGCGTTTGGTCATCGCCTTGGTTGGGGCAGGGAGAAAAGGCGGGGGTGGCTTTTCTTCTAGGAAGTCCGACTGAACTCATTCAAGCGGAAGTCCCGCCTTCCAGTTGCTCTCCCGTAGACTAAGCTGGATTTCCCTGGATATTAAAGTCCCTTGGGTGGGGCAGATGGAAGAACGGCGGGGGCGGCTGTCGGTCAAAGGGAGTCTTTTTTTGTCCAAGCAAGCGGAAGCCCCGCCTTCCAATTGCTGCCCGTTGGCTCGGCTGGAAATCCGTGAAAATTGGGGGCGGTTCCCCTGGGCGGGCTCGGGAAGAGAAGGCGGGGGCGGCTGTCGGTCAAAGGGAGTCTTTTTTTGTCCAAGCAAGCGGAAGCCCCGTCTTCCAGTTGCTTACCATTGATCTCGGCTCAGTTTCCGTAAGAATTGAAGTCCCTTGGCGGGGCTGGGGCGGCGGAAAATGGCGGGGGCGGCTTATCATTCAAGCGACTCCTTTTTTGTCCAAGCAAGCGGAAGCCCCGCCTTCCAGTTGCTTACCCGTTGGTTCGGCTCAATTTCCGTAGGGTTTGGTTCATTTTGGTGAGCGGGGCTGTGGAGAAAAGGCGGGGGCGGCTTTTTCGTCAAGTGATTCCGAGGGAACTCAAGCAAGTGGAAGATGAGCCGAGACCCGACTTCCACTTGCTAGCCCTTGGCTCGGCTCGATTTCCCTGGAACTTGGGGTGCCTTGGGTGGGCTCTTGACGAGAAGGCGGGGGCGGCTTTCATTCAAGGGAGTCCGACTTCAGCCGGTCAAGTGGATTGAGGACCGAGACCATCGTCATTTGTTGGGATTATTCAATCTCATATTTCTTGCCCAAATAATCAATGGCATCATCTAAACTTACTTCTCCAGAATAATGACGGTCCGCCATATCCCGTGGGCTGTGTCCTAAAAACAAAGATTGTAAATGCCCATATTGGGAGTTCTTTAACAAAGTTGCTGATGTTTTGCGAATGAGTTTTAGGGGGCGTTTCGTCATTTCTAACCGCCTGCATAAACAGGAAAACGAACACGCTATATTGTCGCTACATTGCATTTTACCGTCCTTCATTTCCCTAACCAACAACCTATGACCATTTCCATTGCATAAGGCATAGGTTTTATCCTTGCACAATGCTGCCCTCAACAGTTGCCTTGTCTCTGTCCATAACTTGTACCGCACAATCGGGGCAGTTTCCTGTTTAGCGGTTTTGCTACGCCGCCTTGTGATATAGTTGAAATCTTGGGATATTTCATCCTTTCGCAAGTCGCTGACATCCTTCTGTGTAAATCCACAATTCGCCATAAGTAATAAACAGAGTTTTAGTCTTGGCTTAGCTTGTGAAATTAGCCGCTTCAATTCATCCATAGGATAGGTTTCTTGTTTCTTTGGTGGAATGGTTATGGTAATTTTTGCGAGGTTGCGAGGTAAGTTCTCAATGTATTCACGTTCCCATAACCATCTGAAGAATTGTTTTGTAGTTTGTAAGAAACCTTTGGCATAATCCCGACTGATTTTCTTACTTGTGATTTTGTTTAACAGGATGTCTCGGTATGCCTCCAATTGAATGCCGTTTAACTTGTCAATTTCCACTTCCCCTACATAAGATTGAAAGTCTTTGATCGCCCTTTGTAGGTTGTCGTATCGACCCGCTACAATTTCCACTCCTACTTCGGTAAGTTTTTGATTTAGAAACTTGGTGGCATAACTTGAAAGTTTTTTATCGGGTGGAACGTCTTTGGCTTCCCGTTGCAATCGGTCATACCATATTTGTTTTCCAATTTCCGATATGCCGTGGTAAAGGTCTTCAAACCCTTCGGAAGTTCCCTCCATACGCCGTGCATCATCCTCTTGACCATGCTCCCGAAACCATTTCGCCATTCCCCGTTGTTGCTTGGCATAGAATGAATCGGGTGGGGGCGGGGGAGCTAGGTCAAACTCGGCTTGTTTCCTACGCCACCATTCATTTGCGGCTTGGACGCTGGCTTCCTTCGTGGGCGGTACATGTAGCTGTTTGGGACTGACCGAGTAGGTTTTGCCCCTGTATTGTTTCGTCCATCGTCTTTGCTTCACAACCCAGAACATCAACGGTTTGACCATCTTTGCACCTCGTATTAAAAACCAAACCAAAAAACTGCAATGATTGTAGCGTTGATGGTACTAAAATGCAATGGATATTGCAATGGATTTAAGGGTTGCAATTGATAGGTTAGTAGTTATATCGTAATTCGTAATATATTACTGTATAATGTGTTGCGGAATAGATAAACTAATATAATTATGTCTGCCCGGTCGATGCAATCTCGGTGCGGAAGAGCGATGTGGAATGCGAAAATCGAGTTCCATGATGAAGGAGGAACTGACGTGGAAATGCCGATCATGATGATCACGAATTTCTCATTCATCCTCCAGCATTCGCATTCCCAAAATTTTCCCCGATGCTCGCCGGGTCTGCGATTATTCTTTGATTGGCATCGTACTTTCCGCGACTTTTCTTTCGCAACTCATTGCGTAATAAGGCGTTGCGCATTTCCCCCGAAAGGAGTGCAGACAGCCATTTGCAACTTTGCTAAAATGAATCGAATCCTATTGACGCTGGGGAGCGGATCTCGGCGTCGAAGCCGGCGGCTCGAGCCGGCGTTCTTTGGTTTCGGCGGTGGTTGACCTTCGAGCGCCGTTGCGGAAAAGAGATTCTTTTCCAAAACAGGATAATACGACAATTATGAGCGGTCGGAAAAAGCCCGGCCGAAAACTTATCGCCTCACTGCTATCGATGTGGTCGCCCTTGCTTTTCCCGTGTGCAGTTCAGGGTGAATTTACGCGCAGTGCGCAACGGGTTGTTCCATTCACGGTTTTCCGCATGAGTATCACACGAATTCTTGCCGATCTGCACGCGGCCGTGCCGCTGGTGAATCCCTCCTTGCTGGCGTGCGATTTTGCGCATCTGGGCGAAGAAATCCACCGCGCCGAAGGCGGCGGTGCGAAAATGCTGCACCTCGATATCATGGACGGGCATTTCGTGCCCAACTTGAGCATCGGCATTCCCATCGTCGAGGCCGTCCGCCGCTCGACCGAACTGCCTCTGGACGTGCATCTGATGATCTCCGAACCGTGGAAATACGTCAAGCCGTTCCGCAAGGCGGGCGCCGATCTGCTGACGGTGCATATCGAGCCGTTCCTCGAAACGAAGGCCGATCCGCGGCCGCTGCTCAAAGAAATTCGCGCGCTCGGGGCCGGAGCGGGCATTTCGCTCAATCCGCCCGAATCCGTCGAAAGTTTGAGTTGCTGCCTCGATCTCTGCGATGTCGTGCTGGTGATGAGCGTGATGGCCGGCTTTGGCGGGCAAGAGTTCATGCCCGAGGCGCTGGAAAGACTTCGCCGCCTGCGCGAAATGGCGGGACCGAAAGTCTTGCTTTCGGTCGATGGCGGGATCCATCGCGAAACGATCGGTCCGTGCGCCGAAGCCGGCGCGGATATTTTCGTCACCGGATCGGCGTTGTTTTCGCAGAAAGATTACGGAAGATTCATCGAGGAAATGACCAGCCTGGCATCGACGGCGAAAGGAACGGGTGTTTTGTAGAGTGGGATTAAAGATTGGGGATGTGGATTCCTTTTCATTCCCCGTTCTCCGATCCCCGGCTCCTCGGGCTTATGGAAACGAAGGTTCATCAACAAGAAATGTTACAAATTGCACTCATCCGCCCCGGTTCGACCGACTATGACGTCGAAGGGCGGATTCAAGGTACGTTGGATATCCCCTTGAACGAGCAGGGACTGGCCGATGCTGCCCGGATAGCCGAACAACTGCGCGGCAAGGGCGTGGAACTGCTGTATGCTCCGACAAGCGAGCCCGCCCGGCATACGGCCGAGATCGTCGGCGAAACGCTCGGCATCAAGGTGAAGAAACTCAACAAGATGCAGAATCTGAACCACGGGCTGTGGCAGGGGATGCTGGTCGATGACGTGCAGCACAAACAGCCGAAAGTTTATCGGCAATGGCTCGAACAGCCGGAAAACGTCTGCCCGCCGGAAGGCGAGATGCTCGGCGAGGCCGAAGAGCGCGTCCGCGCGGCGATGACCAAACTCATGAAAAAACACAAGGAAGGCTGTATCGGCATTTGCCTCCCCGAGCCGCTCTTGAGCCTCGTCCGACATTTCATCACTCATGAAAAACTTGGCGACCTCTGGAAGCCCGCCAACGGGCACGGCAGGGTGGAAATCCTCGCCGTCTCGGCGGAAACGGTGCTCGCGCCGAGTTAGAACGAATTACTCGTAATCGCCGATTGTAGAAGCGGCATCTTGCCGCTCTTCCCTGGAATGCGACGGGATGGCATCTACGGAGTTTGTGAATAATCCAGGATAGAACGAGGACGGGACTACCATCTCCAATACGATTCCACGATTCGACTAAATGCGCCACGGTTCGCGGAGGGCTTCGCTGCGCAGGCGGTTGGCTTCGCCGTCGCCGATGAATTCGTTTTTCCCGGGATCGAAGTTGAGTTTCCGACCGAGGAAGATGGCGATGTTCGCCGCGTGGCAGGTGATGTGCGATTGGCAGGCCACGTCGGCATTGGCCAGCGGCTTCCCCCGTGTCTTGACGCAATCGAGAAAATCGCGCACGTGGAAAGTGGCCGGATAACCGCCGATCTCGGCGATTTTTTTCCCCGCCAATAACGCCGGCGAACTCAGGGCCAATTTGCCGCTGTCGGCCGTCTCGACCCAGCCGGCATCGCCTTCGAAACGCACGGGACAGGAGCCTAAGGGAATCCACCCTTTCTCGCGGACCACCAGTTTGACGCCATTGGCATAACGTGCGATCACCTCGCCGTGTTCCGGGGGATTGTATTCGACGGGCGCCGTTCGATCGGCGCCGGCGGCCCACTGGCAGAGGTCCACGCAATGCGAACCCCATTCCAAAATCCCACCGCCGACCATGCCCCCGCCTTTCTCGAAATTAAAACCGTCCAGCAGCGCCGAATTGAACGGGCGCCACGCCGCCGGTCCGAGGTACATATCCCAATCGACCTGCTCTTTGGGCGGTTCCGCCTCCGCGGGCGCCCATCCGCTGGAAACGGTTTCCATCCCGGCGGGATGGGCATAGACCGTCTGCAACTTGCCGAGTTTTCCGCTCTGCGCCAAATGCACCGCAAACGCAAAATGCGGCAGGTTCCGCCGCTGCGTGCCGGCTTGGAACACGCGGCCCGTCCGGCGGAAAGTTTCGGCCAGCGCCAGGCTTTGTGCGATGTTCTTCGTGCAGGGCTTTTCACAATACACGTCCTTGCCGGCCTCGGCCGCCATGATCGCGGCCGTCGCGTGCCAGTTGGGTCCGGTGGCAATCAAGACCGCATCGATATCGTTGCGGGCCAGCAGGTCGCGCAGGTCGCGATACGTGGCGCAGTCCCGATTGCCGTTCTTGGCGTCAGCCATCTTTTTCACCGCTTCGCGGCGCACGGCTTTCACGTCGCAAACCGCCACGAACCGCACGTCCGGCTCCGGCAGGAAACAACCGAGGTCGTAGGTGCCCCGATTACCGATGCCGATCCCGCCGAGGATAATTTGCTCGCTGGGAGGGACCGCGCCGTCTTTGCCCAGTACGGAGCCGGGAACCAGCGTCGGCAAGGCAATCGCGGCGCCGGTTTGGAACGCGGTTTTCAAAAACAGCCGCCTTTTCAAGTCAGTTCTCTTTTCAGACATCATTGAGACTCCTGTGGCACGATGAGGATCGATGCAAGGACATATTTCTGCCACTAATTTACTGCAAGTGAGATGAAACAGCAAACTTTAATCTCAATTTTTGCTTATTCGCAATAAACGCTACTACCGTCACGAGAATTGCATTTTGCACAACACGCATGAATGCAACACTTTTGCGCTATCTTTTGCGCGAATTGGGTGGGCTGGTAAAAAAATCAAGCTTGCGACGATAGCAAAACCTAGACTACACCTAAATCCCCCAGGCGCAATATATTTACCTATGTTAATTCTTTATTCACTTACATTGTTTCTCAGTGCAACCCTATTGTTTACCGTCGAACCGATGGTAGGCAAGATGCTTCTCCCGCGATGTGGGGGGACACCCTCCGTTTGGAATACCTGTATGGTATTTTTCCAGGCGGCCCTCCTGCTGGGTTATGGTTATACGCACGTTACGACTCACTTGCTGGGCGTTCGCCGTCAAGCGACGATGCACTTGATCGTAATTCTCGTGCCGTTATTTGTGTTGCCGGTGCTCTTTAGCGCCCATTGCAATCCGCCCCCCGATCAAAATCCCAGCCTCTGGCTGCTCGGCCAATTGGCACTTGTGGTGGGCTTGCCGTTTTTCGTTTTATCCACCACCGCTCCGCTTCTGCAAAAGTGGTTTGCAAACACCGGCCATGCCGCCGCGAAAGATCCTTATTTCCTTTATTCCACCAGCAATGCGGGCAGTCTGCTTGCCTTGCTCGCTTATCCGTTTCTCATCGAACCGAATATCGGCCTGATTTCGCAAACTGTCCTTTGGCATGCGGGATATATCGTGCTGGTCGCGCTGATCGGCGGCTGTGCATTCATCCTCTGGCGGGCCTTGCAAGCGGCTGCCCCGGCGACGGCGAATGCCGCTCACGCCGTCGAAAACGGTTCGTTGGCCGAACCGGAAGCGGCATTGACTTTCCATCGGCGGCTGATGTGGGTGCTGCTGGCCTTCGTGCCCTCGAGTTTGATGCTGGGCGCCACGACGCACATTGCCACCGATATCGCCTCCGTGCCGCTTTTGTGGGTGTTGCCGCTGGCCTTATACCTACTCACCTTCATTATCGTGTTCGCGCGGAAACCGATTCTGCCGCATTCCCTGATGATCACGGCGATGGCATTCGCGGTGCTCTTGATGCCGCTGCTGAGTCTCGGCATCCCCATGAAGTTTTGGATGGCGGTCCCCGCCCATCTGCTCGCGTTTTTCATCATCGCGATGGTCTGCCACGGCGAAATGGCGCGCACCCGGCCGGGGGCCAGCCGCCTTACCGAGTTTTATTTCTGGATGAGCTTGGGGGGAGTGTTGGGCGGATTGTTCAATTCCCTGGTGGCGCCGCTGGTCTTCACGTCGGTGATCGAGTATCCGCTGATGCTCGTGGCGGCCTGCTTTCTCCGCCCCGCCCGCCAAGCCGGCGGCAAGCGGCGACCCTTCGATCTTCTCGATTGCGCTTGGCTGCTGGGGCTTGTTGTGGCGACTGCCGCTTGCCTGTTGATCGCGCTGAAGGTCGAAGGCTTGAATTTGTATTTCACGATCGCCCTGCTCTACGGCGTGCCGGGGGCAATTTGCTTCAGCTTCAAGGACCGGCCGATTCGCTTCGCCTTGGGAGTGGCCGCCGTTTTTATCGCCGTCGGTTATTTCTCCGACGCGAAATCGGGCAACGTGATTTGGAAAGACCGCAATTTCTTCGGCGTGAACCGCGTTTGCCTGGACGGAGCCAAAAAATTTCACATGCTGGTCAACGGCAATACGCTTCACGGATTGCAGCAGATCGATCCGCCCAGTTCCGAGCCGACCGGTTACTACACCCGGTCGGGACCGCTGGGTGATATTTTCCAGGCGTTCTCGGGACCGATGCTCAAGCGGCGGGTGGCGGTCGTCGGCCTCGGCGCAGGCGGCATGGCGGTCTATGCCCGGCCCGAACAGCGATTCACCTTCTATGAGATCGACCCCGCGGTCGTCGCCATCGCGCTCGATCCGCGGTTGTTCACTTTCTTGAAAGATTGCCGCGCGGAACACGACATCATCCTGGGCGACGCCCGCATCAAGCTCGCCGAAGCAAAAGACCGCGAGTACGACATGATCCTGCTCGACGCGTTCAGTTCCGATTCCATTCCGCTGCACCTGCTCACGCGGGAAGCCATGGAACTTTATCTCCGCAAATTGAAGCCGGACGGCGTGATCGTGATTCAAATCAGCAACCGGTATCTGGAATTAAAACCGATGTTGGGCAAGCTTGCCGCGGCCAATAACCTGGTCTGCTGGTCGAGAGCCGATCTCGAAGTCAGCGAGGCGGAGCGGGAAAAGGGGAAACGCAAGTCGCAATACATGGTCATGGCTCATCGCGCGGGCGACCTCGGCGCGATCGTGAAGAACGACCGCTGGACGCAAGTCAAGCCCGGGTCGGAAATCCGCGTTTGGACCGACGACTACTCGAATATCCTGAGCGTGCTGCGCTGGTGAACCGCCACGGAAAACGGGAATGATTTCAAGCGGTCGCGGCCATCGCCGCTTCGTGATTGCCGTTCCGGCTTTCGGCCATCGCGGTGTCGAGCGACATTTGCATCGTCACGCTCCAGCGGCCGTCCTTGTCGCCTTCGACAAGCCAGTGCGGCAGCACCGCCACCGACTGATGCACCAACTCGAAACCGCCTTCCGATTGGCTCACGGTCTCGATGGGGAAAGCCCAGAAATTCGTCCGTTTGGACATCTTCAGCGCGGCCGTGACGCCTTGCCACTCGTCGGTCAGGCTCAGTCCGAAAACGTCGGCCAGGTTAAGTTTCGTGCCGAGTTGGCCCAGGCGGTTGCCCTCCAGGTCGGAGAAATAGCGGTCGTCGGCGCCGGCGGGCAGACCCGCGAAATTCAGCTCCACCGCGAAATGCAGCGGCCGGTCCTTCGGCAAATTCTCCAGCAGATACGCGATCTGCAGCGTGCCGCTGCCGGCATCCAGTGTGAGGCCCTTCGTGATCCGCACCGGTGCGCCATCGACGTTTCCCTCCCGTGCGAGCTGCACCTGGATGCGGTCGGGATTCCGCCGGATCCGCGCTTCGTACATGCCGTGCAGGAAATCGCCGCATTGCCTGGCCTTGCCGGCCTGCACGTCTTCCGGGGTCGCGTCGCGATCGTAGAACAAGTCGATCAGGCTCTTCCGCAGATGATCGTCGTATTGCAGGCGCTTGTCCAAGTCGGGTTGTTTGAACACCACGCGGTCGTGAATGCTCGCGACTCCGTTCTGCTGTTGCTGGCGCCGGCAAGCACCTTGCGGTGATACGCCTCGGGCCGCCGGGCGAGCGTGGCCAGCAGGTTGTGCTCGATGGCGCGAACGTCGAGTTCGACCATCCAGCCGCCGTGGCTCGGCGCGAGCAACGCCATGAGCTTGTCGTTCGCCAGGCGGACTTCCTGCCGGGCGTCGAAATTGAAATCGTCCGCCGTGGCTTCGATCCACGTTTCGCCACGGCCGGCGGCCTTTTCCAGCAGCGTGTCGGCGGCAATGAGATGTTTGTAAACCGCGTTCCGCAAATGCGGCAGATACAGCCCGCCGAATGCCCCGTGCCAGTGCGCGCAGTTGCATTGGCGCGGTAAAGCTCGGTCCGCGCCCGATCGAGCGTCTCGCCGGCCGCACCCGTCTCGAGCATTTCCTGCAACCGCCGGCTGACCATCATCATGCGGCAATACATCTCGTCGGCTTCGGGATATTTCACCTTGAAGTTCCGCCAGAATCCGCCGCGCACGTATTTTCTGATCGCCGGCCAAAGCGGATTTTGCTGCAATTCGCGAGCAATGTGCTCGTACTGGGCCAGTTGCTCCTGCGGCAGCGCCCATTCGGTCATCTCACGGTAAGAGCAGTCGGGCAGATAGATCTTGCCCACCGGCGGAACGTTGTCGAAGGCTTCGGCCAATGTCGTGACCTGGATCCAATCCTGGTTGCGGACCAAGGCGTCGAAAAACCGCACCAGCCAGCCGTCGTCGTAAATGTGTTTTTTCGTGTCCGGCCAAGTGCCGAATTTTTCGCCGTCGTCGCCGAAGATGGCGACCGCGTCCGGCTGCATTTGAGCCATCTGCGCCAAATAGTCGATCGTCGCTTGCGGATCGGCGAACGGAATCGTGTATCGCAGCCGCTCGCTGCCCGGGAAAACCGACATCGTTCGCCCTTCGTCCTCCGTGATCAAATGGCCCGTAAGCTGCTGCTCGGTCATGCCGGCGCATTTGAAATGGAAATCGTCGAGAACCGTGTACTCGATGCCGGCATCGACCAGATCGCGGGTGAAGTTCTGTTCCCAAACGCGTTCGGGAACCCACATCCCACGAATGGTCGCTCCCAAGCGGTTTTGCAGCCAGCGGGTGTAACTGCGGATCTGTCCCACCCGGTCGCGAGAGGGGATCAACGCCAATATCGGCTCGTAAAACGCACCCCCCAGGATTTCCATCCGCCCTTGATCGACCAGACGTACCAGACGCTCGATGTACTCCGGTTGATGGGCGTCAAGCCATTCCATCAGCGAGCCGCTCACGTGGAGTGATATCTTCAGCGATTCATATCGTTCGAAAACATCCAGGAAAGACCGGTAGCTGTCTTCGTAAGCCTGCTGAAAGACATGATCGAAATTACCAACCGGTTGATGATTGTGCAGGGCGAGAACTAATCGGATTCGGGGAGGCATGATTCGTCTGGGAAGGTCGGAAATGGGTGGATGATAGGGTGGCTAATCTTTCTACGGGAGCTGTTTAAGCATCGGTCGAGAATCGTCAGAGCTTATCTGGTCGATAAAGTCTCAGTCGATGCGCTTATCTTCTTAATCGGCACCCATTTCCCGGTTTGTGCAGTTTGCCTAGTCGAAAAACCTTATGGAATTGTTTCGTTTTCGCTCACGGCAAGTGGATCTCGTCCGATTAGGACGACTTTTCACGTAATTCGGTATTCCTTAGCAATAATTCATACACCCCGGAGGGGCAATGTCAAATCATTTGCCACGGAAGAGCAAGGCAAATTATTTGCTCTGGGGCAGCGCCCTGTGTCCAGCGTCGTGTGATTTGCCCCGGAGGGCAGCGTCGTGTAGCCAGGACCGCAAGGTCATGGGAGATGTCGAGCAAGTTATTCCAAGCCCCGGAGGGGCAACATCATTCCGATAAACATCGCTCGCCAAACGGCATCATTAAGGCCCATGCTGGCAAAAGCACGGCAAGCTGGAATTATTGCAAAAATCCTTGCCCTGACTAAGCTCTGCAATTTCCGCATAGCTAATACGACCGCTATACATCATTGATAATGCGCTCCCAGATGCATGTCAAAGGGGGCAACGAACATTTTGATTTGCAGGACAGGTTTCTAACCTGTTGTTAGGAATCAGGTAAATATCCTCGCCGCTTCAACCGACGGGTCAGAAACCTGTCCTCCATTGAGCCATGTTTGATTTTAGAAGAAGCGGTCAAGAGGAGAATCTTGGCCCAGAAAGTCGCTGTTTCATTCCGGCCCTTCTTTCGGCCTCTTTATCTCTTCGATTCGCTTGATTTCCTTTTCGAAATCACTTTGGAAATCGCGGTCTTGCTGAATACGAAAAGATGTGTATTGTTCTTCGACAAGCTCGTCAAAATAGTCTTTGCCGAAGCGTTTATTCAGTTTCAGCCGCTCATCGTCAAGGACAAAGCCTTTTATGACGAACTCCCGCAAAGTTTGAGTTGCCCAAATGCGAAATTGGGTAGCCTAGGCGCTATTGACGCGATAGCCGACGGAAATGATGGCATCAAGGTTGTAAAAATTGACGAGATAATTCTTTTCATCTGCGGCAGTTGTCCGGAATTTCCGGAGAACTGACTCTTCGCCTAACTCTCCGGCGGCAAAGACGTTTTGAAAATGTTCACTAATTGTACGGACATTAACGTCAAAGAGTTCAGCGATTCTTTTTTGGTCCAGCCAAAAGGTCTCTGCTTGATAGAGAACGTCGATTCGGACACCCCCCGCTTGAGTGCGATACAGGATCAGTTCGCCGCCGTTGGGTTTTTCGGAGTCAGCCTACGGTCCTCAGAAAAGACAATTGTTAGTAGGTTATGCATTAGCATAACAACGCAGCTTTCCACGATTCATTTTTCTTCGATAATATGCCCATCTTCGTCATACTGGTTCCATTTTCCTACCCTGTAGCCCATCTTGTATTCGCCAGCGGTTATTATTTGCCCATTTGGATAGAAGGATTGAAATTTCCCGTCTTCAAGACCGTTCACAAAATCGGAGCTACGCTGTAATTTTCCATTGGGATACCATGTAGAAAGATGAGTTCGAGTCTGCTTTTGCATTTTTAGTTCCCAGACTTTTATTCCTTGTATTGTCCAAAGGGTTTGAACTCCAGTTCCATCAACAACTTCGCTTCCTAAAGTGCCATCAGGACGGTAGTACTTGGCCCAACGAATTTTGTCAGAGTCTGGCATCACGGGGCAGTCATCTATATATTCAATCAATGCTTCTCCCTCTTCACGAAGGACGCCATTGTTATAATAGCCGCGGAAATAATTGTATCCCGGCCTTGCTCCAATCGTCGTTAATCCATCGTTTGGACCGGTTGGCGCGTATTCAAGTTCATAATAAAGTCTTCCCGTAAGCCAACCATCTTGTTTGTCAAGTCCGAATCCACGATAACGTGCGATGTAACTCTGAGAAAGAGTGCATGATTTGGGCCAAAGCCACAGCAAGAAGATGCTTCCGCAGAAAATTACAGATAATATCGCGGCAATCCATGGAAAGAGTTTTCGATCTTTTTGAAGAGCCATTCCAAGCCTCACGTAAGACATGTAGGTTATGCTTGAGCGTGACAATGACGCAAAACGTCATGCTGAAGCATAACCTGCGAAGGCCCGATTGCCAATTGGTGCGCGAAGCCCGCCCTACTGCTTCACCCTGGCGATGGTCTTTTGATAGAGCTCGACGTACTGCTTCACGCTACGAGCCCACGACCAATCTTGTTTCATGCCGGTGGCGATCAGCCGGTCCCAGGCCTCGGGCTGATGATAGACATCGCAGGCTTGGCGCAACGTTTCGCCGAGCGCCAGCGAGCTGTATTCCTGAAAGCTGAAGCCGTTGGCTTCTCCGGCGGCGGCGGTCTGTTCGTCGTAGCCTACGATCGTATCGGCCAGTCCGCCGGTCGCGCGGACCACGGGCACGGTGCCGTAGCGCAAGCTGTAGAGTTGGCTCAGTCCGCACGGCTCATAGCGGCTGGGCATGAGGAAGATGTCCGCGCCCGCCTCGATGCGATGCGCCAGCGGATTCGAATATTCCAGCCGCACGGCCACCTTTTGCGGGAACCGTTGGGCGAGGCTTTCGAGCGCCTTTTGGAATTTCGGCTGGCCGGTGCCGAGAACCGCCCATTGGGCGTCGTTGGCTTGCACCCAGCGCTGCATGACCTCGACGATCAGGTCGAAGCCTTTTTGTTCGGTCAAGCGGCCGATCATGCCGATCAGCGGCACGCCGGCCTCTTGGGGCAGCCCGAGTTCGTGCTGCAGCGCCGCCTTGCAAATCGGCTTCACCTGGCGATAGTTGTCCGTGTTGTAACGGGCCGGCAGATGCACGTCGGTCTCCGGATTCCACTCCTGCGGATCGATGCCGTTGAGAATTCCCGAAAGCACGTCGCGGCGGAATTGCAATACGCCCTCCAAACCGCACCCCAAGGGGCTGCTTTGAATTTCCATCGCATAACGCGGGCTGACCGTGCTGATCGAATCGGCGAACACCAGACCCGTCTTCAGCAAGTTCAAATAGCCGTGAAATTCCATCTGGTGCCAGTTGAAATATTTCCAGTCGAGGCCGGTCAAGAGCATGTCCCAATGCCAAAACTGGCCTTGGAAAGCGAGATTGTGGATCGTGAACAAGCTGGCGATGTTTTGGTATCGCGGTCGCTTGCGATATTCGATGTTCAAATAGGCCGGAATCAAGCCGCTCTGCCAGTCGTTGGTGTGGATCACATCGACTTTCAAGTCCAAGAGGCGGATGGCTTCGAGTACGGCGCGGCTGAAAAAAACGAAACGTTCGCAATTATCGATATAATCCTTGCCATCCACGTTATAAAGCTGGTCCCGGTCGTAGTATTGATCCTGTTGGATCAAATACACCGGCGATTGCGTGCCCGGCATCGTGCTTTTCAGCAAATGGCCGGTGACCATCTTGCTGCCGATGGGAACGATGAAGTCGATGCCCAACGATTCGATCGGCTGGCCGCAATAATGCGTTTGACGATAGGCGGGCAGCATCACGATCGGATGATGCCCAAGCCGGGCCAATTCGATCGGCAGCGCGCCGCAGACGTCGGCCAATCCGCCGGTCTTGGCAAACGGCACCGCTTCGCTGGTGGCAATCAAGATATTCACGTTTCTTCTCCGCGCCGATTATTCCCTGTTCGCGCCACTGCTTCCCGCAAGTAATTTTATGCAACCTGGCACTTTCCAATGCATTTGTTTAGAACAATTATGCCGGATGCTCAAGGTGCGCATAAGCCTTAATCCACGAAATCTACGTGCCTGAGATTTGTTCCGGTATTCAACCATAACTTCCTATTTATCACACATTGCCTATATTTTTTTATTTTTTGGACATTTACTGCTATATGTGTATGACTATCCACTAGATATGGTGGTGCGATCATCGCCATTTTTCGCGTTGTGACATTTACTGCAAACCATTATCATTACAGGAGTTATGAATGAATATCGGACATATTATCGATGATCCGGACAGGTTGGAAGTCACCCCTCACGAAATAGCTCATGCCTCCCGAAAAAAATGTCCTTTGTCTCCAATAAAAAAGTGCTGGTGGTCATCTCGCACCAGGATGATGAAAGCCTGTTTTGCGGCGGACTGCTTTCGACCCTCGACGAAAACAGCCGGGTCGTCGTCATCTGCATGTCGGCGGCAAAGCATCAGCGCGATAACGACAACCGCAACAATTGTTTCGAAAAGGCGTGCAAAATCGTCAACGCCCGCGCCATGACGACGGACTTTCGCGAAGCCCGCCATGTATGGTCGAATGCCGATCTTTTTTTCCGCACGCGCCCCGTCCAAATCGCGGCGATGGTAAAATTCCTCGAAGAGCAATCGGCGGCGATCCAGCCGGAAGTCGTGATCACGCACAATGAAGCCGGCGAATACGGTCATTGTTACCACAAAGTCGTCCACCGCGTGTGCCGGCGGGTCTTCGGCGGAAAAAATCTCTATTGCATCGCCCGCGGAAGCAAGATCGAGAACCGCGAAATCCTCGAAATCGATTACCATCCGGAAAAGAAAAAACGGCTCATGGATTGCTATCCCAATTTCAAGGCCCATGATTTTTCGCTGCGTTTCTTCGGCCTCGACATGGTGTACGAACCGGAGACCTACTTTGCATTGGGAACGGACGCGCCGGAATCGCCGCCGCCGAATCCGCTGAGAATATATTCCGCCGTGACGGCCGATTTCCTGCATTTCTTCGACCGAAAACTCCGCGCGAAGGTGAAATGGTATTGATATGCGAATGATGGAGATCATTTCCTGCGACGGCATCAATGGCCCCGTGATCCATTGCCTTTATCTGTGCCGCGAACTGGCTCGACGGGGGCATGGCGTGACGTTGCTCTGCCCTCCCGGCTCCTGGATTGCCGAGCAGTTGGCCGCCGAACCGATCAGTGTGATCCATTCCGAGATGCGGCGATTCCCGCCCGCCGAACTCCGCCGCGTGGCGAAAGAAATCCGCAGCCGCGGCATTGAAATCGTGCATACGCACATGAGCCGAGCGCATTTTTTCGGCGTTTTGCTCAGATGGTTCGCCGGCGTTCCCAGCGTCGCCACGGCGCATTCGCAGCATTTCCAATTGCACTGGATGTTCAACGACCTGGTGATCGCGGTGTCCGAGGCGACGCGGAAGTACCATATCCGCCGCAATTGGGTGCGATCGAAACGCATCGTGACGATCCGCAACTTCGTCCAGGCCGACTTGCTCGTTCCGCAGCCGGCGGAACAAAGAGCGCCGACGCGCGCTTCGCTGGGAGCGGCGAACGGCCATCTGCTCTTGGGAATCGCGGCCACGGTCCTGCCGAACAAGGGGCACCATCATCTGATCCTGCGCGCTGCCGAAAATCGCGGCCGCCGTTCCCGGCGTTCGGCTGGCAATCGTCGGCGCGGAATCGGCGCCCGGCTATTCGGAATCCTTGCGCCGAGAAATCAAGCAATCGGGACTCGAAGAGCGCGTTGTTTGGACGGGTCGGCGCACCGATATGCCCGCCGTCATGGCGGCCCTCGATATCTGCGTCATCACTTCACTAACCGAGAATCTGCCCATGGTCGCCCTGGAAGCCATGGCCGCCGGCGTGCCCGTCGTGGCGACGGCCGTGGGCGGAATCCCCGAATGCGTCCTTCACGAACGAACGGGCCTTCTGGTACCGCCAGGCGATCGGCATGCGCTGGCCGACGCCTTGATCGAGCTCTTGAAAAACGCGGAAAAACGCCGCGCATTGGGCGCGGCGGGGCGACGCCGCGTCGCGGAAAACTTCCTCGCCCCCAAACAGGTATCCTTGATCGAGGAAGCTTTCCGCCGGGTGGTTCCGTGGCGGCACGGATGATCGTGGAAAGAGCGGGGACTTATCTTTTCGCCCGGAAATGAGTACAATTTCCACGGCAGGGCTACACTTACCACTTACCAGGATTGATCCCATGCTTTATCGGATTCTCGCGACGGCCCCGCTGCTTTTGGGAATCTCCCTGGTCGGTTGCGACAAACCGACAAGGGGCGATCTGACCGCCTCCTCGCCGCGGGAAAAAATTTCCGCTCGCGAGAAAACCGACGCGGAAACGGAAGATACGGCGGAGGAAAACACCCCTTCCACGGACAAAAAAACGGCGCCGCCCGCGAGTGCGGAAAAAATGACTTCGTTGAAAGATTATCTCGAAAAGCATCACTATAAATGGTCGGACCCCAAAGAATCCGACTTCCCCTTGATCATCGAGATGAAATCGCCGCCGGTGCCGGAGGAAATCAAAGGCCCCTTCCCGGAAGACGCCCCCTGGCGTCTGAAGGAGAAAGCGCCGGAAAAGAAAGCGGGGAAAAGTTCCTGGCCGTGGTAGCGGGCAAATAGGTTGCAATTCGACGGCGCGCGGTAATAATCATGCAGAGAGCGCAACCCTCGCGTTTGATCCACCGACTTCGGCACGGCAGCCATGGCCAAATGTTTTTTCGTATCCGATTTGCATCTTTTCGCCAACCGCTCGAAGGCGGATAAGTACCTGGAAGACTTGCTTTCCGCCGCCGTGCGCGCCGATTATTTCGTGCTCGGCGGCGATATTTTCGATTTCAGCTGGGCGCGGACCCGCAGTCACAGCCACACCGTGGAAAAGGCCGTCGCGTGGCTCCGTGCGCTCCTGGAATCAAGCCCCCGCTGCGATTTTCATTACGTGCTGGGAAACCACGATTACCATCAGCAATTCGTCGCCGAACTCGCGAAATTCGATCGTGCGCTGCCGAATTTCCACGTGCATCGCTATTACGTGCGTTTGGGGAGCAATATTTTCATGCACGGCGACGTGGCCGACCGCGAAAATCACGACGCTCAAACCCTGGCCGCCGCCCGTGCGGAATGGCTCGATGCCCCGCGGCGAGGGCCGTTCCTCAGCCGGCTCTACGATGTCGTCGTGCTGGCGCGGCTCCACAAACCCTTGCCCCATTTGGTCTATTCCAAGCGGACGGTCGCCCGGCGGATTCTCAAATACCTCGAAGAAATCGGCCAAGGCCCGGACGCCGGAGTGCGAGACGTGTATTTCGGCCATACGCACAAACAGATGAAAAATTATCGTCAGGGTGGAATTATATTCCACAACGGAGGGGTAGCTATCAAAGGCATGAAATTCCGGATTTTGGAAGCCAAAGTGGTTTGACGGCTCCGGAAAATAATCGCTTCCCGGCCGGGAAGCTTCTCCTCCCCGAGCAGGCCGGCAAAACCCCTTGACGCTGACCCCCGCGCGCTGCACAATCGACGGTCCGATCTTCACTTTCATGCCAAGCTGAAAGGTGGCGCCGATGTTCGATTTTCCGAAACGCATCCTCTTCGTCGGTTACGGCGCGGTGGGCCATTGCACCCTGCCGATCTTGCTGAAACACATCAACATTCCGATGAGCAATATCACGGTGTTGGATTTCGACGATCGCAGCGAATCGCTGCAGCCGCTTATCGCCCAGGGGTTGCGCTGGGTGCAGGTCGCGGATCACGCCCGACAATCTGGTCACCGAACTGGCGCGCTACGTGACGGCCGGCGACCTGATCATCGATCTGGCGTGGAACATCGATTGCTGCGAAATTCTCGACTGGTGCCACAACCGCGGCGTGCTGTACGTCAACACGTCGGTGGAAGTCTGGGATCCCTATCAAGGCCGCGAGAAGATGCATCCCACCGAGCGCACGCTTTACTGGCGGCACATGAATATCCGCCGGAAGATCGAAGGCTGGGCGGAGCCCGGCCCCACCGCGGTGCTCGAACACGGGGCCAATCCCGGGCTTGATTTCGCATTGGGTGAAACAGGGACTGCTCGACATCGGCGCGAAAGTGCTCAAAGACAAAAAAGTCAAAGGCGCGGAGGCCAAGGAACTCCGGCAGTTGATCGAAAACGAAACCTTCAACCGCCTGGCGATGAAGCTCGGCGTGAAGGTCATCCATTGCAGCGAACGCGATACGCAAATCTCCAACGAGCCGAAACTCGTGGACGAATTCGTCAATACCTGGAGCATCGAAGGGCTCAACGAGGAAGGCACGACCACCAGCGAAATGGGCTGGGGCACCCATGAGCTGCAGCTTCCCCCGCTGGCGTTCGAACATGCGGAAGGCCCGAAAAATCAAATCTGCCTCGCGCGGATGGGCGTCAACACCTGGGTTCGCTCCTGGGTGCCGTACTACAGCATCCGCGGCATGGTCGTGCGGCACGGCGAAGCGTTCACGCTCTCCGACAAACTCACGGTTT
This sequence comes from Pirellulales bacterium, assembly GCA_963713065.1. GTDB lineage: Bacteria > Planctomycetota > Planctomycetia > Pirellulales > Thermoguttaceae > JADLEL01. Next base: position 35,211 of record CAVQKP010000012.1, read on the forward strand.
GGGAGGACGGCAAGCCCGTTTATCGCCCCACCGTGCATTACGCCTATTGCCCCTGCAACGACGCCGTGATGTCGCTGCACGAACTGCGCGGCTACGGCTACAAGCTGCAGTCCAATCTGCGGATCATGACCGACGAAATCGTCGGCGGCGAGGATATCCTGGGCGCACTTATCATGGGGCATGCCTACAAATCCTGGTGGACCGGCAGCGTGCTGGGCATTGAAGAATCGCGGCGGCTGGTCCGGCATCAAAACGCCACCACCATGCAAGTGGCCATCTCGGTGGTCGCGGCCGTGATCTGGATGATCGAGAATCCCGACCGCGGCGTGCTCGTGCCCGACGATCTGCCGCACGATTACATCCTCGACATCGCCAATCCGTACTTGGGTGAAACGCTCTCGATCCCCGTCGATTGGACCCCGCTCCAGGACACGGTCAACTACTTCGCCGGCTACAACAGGCCCGATCTCGATCGGGACGACCCGTGGCAGTTCAAGAACTTTTTCGTGGAGGCGGAGTAGGTTGAAAAGCGATTAGAAGTGCGGTAGAATAAAAATGACGCGCATTTGCCCGAATTCACCCTTTCCTGTCGGTGACAATTATGGCAGAAACATTACCCCCCATCAATCCGGCCGAAACGACTCCTCAGCGAACGGTGATTCCCATTCCGCCATTAACACGCAAGCAGCGCGTTCATGCTTTGCGTGGCAAGTATGCTTTTGTGCCATTTAGCAGCGATGATCATATTCGCCAAAAGGAATTGGAAAAACAGTTTGAAGAGAGGACGACTCCGCAGTGATATATATTTTGGATGCATGCGCGGCAATCGCCTATCTTCGCGATGAAGCAGGAGCGGAAACGATCGACAACATCCTCTCTCTGGAGCCGCCTTCCTGTTATATCCATGCGATCAATTTGTGCGAAGTCTATTACGATTTCCTCCGGGCATCCGGCGAAAAGGTTGCATCTGCTTCGATCGAGGACTTGCGATCGGTTGGCTTAATCATTCGCAATGAGATGGATGAAGCATTTTGGCGTCAGGCAGGACACTACAAAGTCACTTTTCGTATGTCACTGGCTGATGCGTTCCTGGCATCGCTCGCCGAGCGGTTCGATGCCGAAATTGTTACCTGCGATCGAAAAGAATTCGAGCCGGTCGTCGAAAGCGGCGCTTTGAAAGTCGAATTCTTTCGATAAAAGATCGACATTGAAATGGAACCCGCAATGGTATCGATGCCTCCCGATCTCGATACTTTCGTGCATCAAGCCGTTGCCGCCGGCGCGTACGAATCGGAAGAAGCCATCCGTGGTTGCCCGAACAAACGGGCTTCGCCGACTGGATGGAGATTCCGGGAGTGTTCAATGATGACCATTACCTCCCTCGAAATCTCATCGACGTCAAAGGACTGCGCACCTGGGACGAAGTTCTCTTCGCCATAAAAGATCAGTATCCCTTTTGTTACGCCGAAGCTGAATACGCTCAAGATGCGATCCAGGCAATTCGACGCGAGTTCGAGCGACGCCTAAAAGGAAAGGCGAGATCATTTGAGTAACTCCGCGTATCGGTTGCGTTTTCGCATAAAATGAAAATGATTTTATCGTTTACCATCGAGTTTTAATTATTACAAACGGAATTCTCCACGACAAAATCCTTCAATGCAAAATAAAGACACGCTCGCCCAACTCGCCGCCGAGCACGGCACGCCGCTGTTCATCGTCGATCACGAGGTGATCCGGAAAAATTACCAGTATTTCAAGGATTACTTGCCGCGGGTGCAGGCGTATTTTGCCGTGAAGGCGAATCCCGATCCGGCGATCGTGCAAACGCTGTACGAGGCGGGGGCGAGCTTCGACGTCGCCTCGATGCCCGAATTCAACATCGTCCACCGGTACATCGAACACCTGCCCGACAAGGAGCGGCAGTTTTGGATCTGGGACAAGATCATCTATGCCAATCCCATCAAACCCAACGAGACGCTGGCCGAGTTGGACCAATACAAGCCTTTGGTCACGTATGACAATTTCGCCGAAATCGGCAAGATCGCGAAATACGCCCCCCACGCCGGCCTGGCCCTGCGGCTGCGCGTGCCGAACACGGGCGCGATGGTCGAACTGTCGTCGAAGTTCGGGCGCACTCGGGCGAGGCCGTCGCGCTCATCGAGGCGGCGCACGAAAGCGGACTGGTCGTCGAAGGACTAAGTTTCCACGTCGGCAGCCAGACCACGAATTTCGACAACTACGTGCAGGCGCTGCACCTCGCGGCGGGCGTGTTCGACGAAGCGAATTCGCGGGGCTTCAAGATGACGCTCATCGACATCGGCGGCGGTTTTCCCGCCCCTTACGACACCGGCGTCCGCCCCTTCCATGAATTGGCCCGGCGGATCAACTCCGAAATCGACCGCCTCTTTCCCAGGGACATCGAAATCCTCGCCGAGCCGGGCCGGTTCCTCATCGCCACCGCGGCGACCCTCGTGGCCAAGGTCGTCGGCAAGGCCAAGCGCGACGGCAAACGCTGCTACTACATCAACGACGGCGTGTATCACACCTACTCGGGCATCATCTTCGATCACTGCAAGTATCCGGTGAAAGCGGTCAAAGACGGCCCCACGGAAATTTCCGCCGTCTTCGGCCCGACCTGCGACGCGCTCGACACCATTTCACTGGCCGAAGAATTGCCCGACCTGGAGCTGGGCGATCTGGTCTATAGCGAGAACATCGGCGCCTACAGCCACGCCTCCTCGACCTATTTCAACGGCTTTCCGCCGGCCAAGGTGCTGCATATCAACCGCTAAAGAAATGTCAGGCGGAGTCGTAATCCGTCATGACCTGTCGGAAACGAATTACGGCCGGATCGCAATCCCCTGCTGCGCCGCCCGTAAAATCAGCGCTTGCTTGAAGTAATGGAAGCGGTGCTTGCCTTTCCTCCTCGCCCATTGAAACGTGCTGTTCAACAGGTCCGCAGGCAGCGTTCCTTTATTGACCATATTCACCACGCGGTCGATAAAAGCATTGTCGTCGGGCGTGGGCGCGCCGCAAGATCTTTTTTATCGTGTCGGCATCCACCACGGTTTGATCCGCAAAGAGCCGCGGCAACGAGATAAGCGCCAACGGCGCGAGCAGCAATCCATACAGGAATTGGCGGCGAAACATGGAAAAGTCCTCAAAAGGAGAAATGAATTTTCGTGGACGACGAACAAACGGCGAAACTTCCGAAAAAGTCGGCCCCTTGTAACGAGAATTCCCGGAAAACACAAGAGGATTTTGGCCGGTTTTGACGCAGATAACTCGAAAGAGGGGTGAAGAACGTCAAAGACCCCTGTTTGTGCATCCAGGACGAGTCCGGGAAACGAGGATTTGCATGACATACCCCGCCTCGCGCTAGGAATCGTTGTAAGGAAGAGCTATAATCCAGGAAAAGGAGAATACCATGCGCTACGCCCGGTTCCGCAATCGATTCTTGTTTCCGGCTTCGACCTTGTTGCTCGGATTGTGCTTGGGGGGAATGTTCCCGCATACCCCGATCCACGCCGTCGCCACCGACCGCACCGATTCGTTCCTGATCGCCACCGGCATGGTCGATTCCGACGTCGAAGCAATCTATCTCTTGGATTGCCTCACCGGCGATCTCCGCGCCGCCGTGATGGGCAAAGCCAGAGGCGGATTCACCGCGATCTTCGCCTATCCCGGCGTTAAACTCATGCAGGAATTCGGCATCGATCCCTCGAAAAATCCCAAGTTTCTCATGGTCACCGGTTTGGCCGATCTCCGCACCGGTTCGCAAAGCGGATTTGGAGCGTCGGTGGTTTACGTTGTGGAATTGACCTCCGGCAAGATCGGCGCGTATGCTCTTCCTTGGAACCGCTCGAGCTGGAATACGAGGACGCTTGTCAGCTATACTCTCGTGCCCGTCGGCATGTTGCCGTTCCGCAATCCGCCCCCGCAAGGTCCCGCCCCGAAAATCGGCGGCACGAGAGCCGGCAAGGAATAAGAATAAAAGTCGGGCGGCGCCGACAAAGCGCAGTCCCGCCCCTTAGCCGAGCAAACGATTGGCCGGATATCGCCTCGCTTGCCCCCCCAACGGCCGATTATCCGATCCAGAGTCCTTCGAGCCGCACTTGATATCCGTCTTCGAGCGCGGTTGAGGTAATTGATCAGGCCGCTGTGGCGCCACTGCAGCATGCACATTCGCGGCTGGAAAAAGTACCGCATACCGACTTTCAATTCCACGCGGGTTTCATGCACCAGCCCTTCGTAACCTTCGGCGATGTAATAGCCGAGATCTTTGAAGCCCTTTTCCCGCGGCTCGAGCGGCCCGGTGACGCACCACACGATCACGCCCGTGCGGAGATCGACGTCCGTCGCCACGCCGCAATGCGTGATGGGGCATCCGCACGACATCCCCAGCGGGCGGCCGATGAGGATGTCGCCCGCTTGATTTCCATCTCCCGCGTAATCATGGGATTGTGCGGAATGATGATTTCCCGCGGTCCCGGCTCCTCGGGAAAATGCTCCAAATAAAAGTCGATCTCGCGGCCGAGACTGTCGCGCCAAGTCGCCTCCGGCGGCTTGTTCCGCAGAACCGGCAAGGACGCCGCGGAATTCTTGCCGCAGGCGCACCGGCGGCACGGCCGCCATTTCGGCGGCACGGCGACGTTTCCGAGTGCGCAGCGTTGCCGGAAAGATGAATGCAACGGCCGGATCATTTCCGGCGATGTCGCCAGACGCTCGCGCAACTCGCCGCAGGTGCGGTAGCCGCACAGGCCGCAGTCCAATTCGGGAAGCTCGATTTTAACGGCGTCAACCATCATGAAATTCCTTTTTCGTTAGGTTCATTCCCCGCGATAGAACGTTTGGTTTTCCAATGCCCGGACGACGCCGAAGTGCGATTGCCAGCCGATCTCCTTCTTGCCCACGCAGATCGTGCAGGTGCCCACCGGCGGATTGCCGCGAAGCAGCATTTGGCCGGCGGTTTCCGGCCCTTCGAGGATCTGCTTCACCAGCGGATCGATGCCGATGCCGTGCAAGGCGTTGACTTCGCGAACCGGCGTGTGCGGAGCGACGTCTTGAATCCGCGCCCGAAAGACTTCGCGTTCGGCCTGCGAAACGCGGTCGATCTTCGTCACCACGGCGACGTCGGCCAGCGAGAGGATCGGCCCGACCTTCAGCGGCAGATTCATGCCGCTCGTGGCCTCCAGAACCACCATTCCCAGCCCGCCGTTGACGTAAGGCGAGCAGCGCAGGCAAAGGCCCGCCGTCTCGACCAGCAGGATCCCGGCCGCCTCTTCTCGGCCCATCGCAGCGCGTCGCCCAGCACCATGACGTGGCAATGGTCGGGACAGAGCTCGCCCGAATAGACTTTGCGCGTCGGGATGCCGAACTCGTTTTTCAAAAGTTCGTCTTCGTCGGCGTATTGCACGTCGAGTTTCAAGAAAGCCACTCGATGCCCGGCCGCCAACAGTTTCCGCGTGATATGCCTGAGCACTGAGGTTTTGCCGGTGGTGGCCGGTCCGGCGCAAATGGCGAGTCTCATGCGACCTCCTTCAGCGTGCAAAGGGCCGCGTCTTCGACGGTGAGCCGTTTTCCATGGCGAAGCTTCTCCCGCAGGGCCGAGAGGGCGTCGTCCAAACGGTTGACGTGCAGCGAAACGCCGCGCTCCTCTTCCGTGGTCGAAAGCACCCGCGTGATCCGCCCGTTCCGCATCACCACGCGAAAGTCGGACAACAGCGCGATCCGCGGATCGTGCGTGACGAAAATGAAGATCTTGCGATGCCGCCGGAGCAACTGCACCGCCCGCGTGCGATGGATGCCGGCGTTTTCCACTTCGTCCAACAGCACCACCGGCGTGCTGCAAATCACCGTGGCGTCGGCGATCAGCAGCGCCCGCGTCTGCCCGCCGGAGAGTTCCGTCATGCGGTTGTCCGGATCGATCGCCTCGCCGGTCAACTGATTGGCGAAATCGATCGCTTCGGCCGCCAGTTGCGCGGCTTCGGCTGTTGGCCGCGCGGATCCGCGAGTGCGTCATCAAGAAATCGCGCACCGGCAGATCGGAGAGGAACGTGGTGTGCTGCGTAATCAGCGCGATCGGATTTTTCGCGGGATTGTAGCGGAAATCCTGCCGGCGCCGGTTCCCCGTCAATCAAAATCCGCCGGCCGCTGGGCGTGTCGGCGTCGGCAAACAACTCGATGTCGTTGATCAGCGTGGTCTTGCCGGAACCCGTCGGCCCGACGATGCTCACGACTTGCCCCATGGACAGGTCGAGCCGCCCGAACGATTCGGATTGGCCGTTCTTGCCTTGGCCGCCGAGAATGGAAATGGTTTTGATCATGGTTTTGCTTCCGTCAGTTCGTGTTTGATTGATCTATGCCCCACATCCGTATGGGGAATTCATGCGCATATCTTTTGCGGATCGACCGCGGATCGACTTCAGCGATGAGAAGAGGTGGAACAATCCGTGCTCTCTCGCGCCTCGGAAAGATTGATGCACGCAATTTGCGTGCCAAGAATCCGAAAGGAAGGCCGGCATCCACGGTTCAGCCCTATTCTTAGCGCTGGTTTATATATAGTGCAAGAATTCCTTGCCGAAGAAAATCCGGCGGCGAAAAATGAAAAATTCACTATCGCCCGCGTTGGTCGGCCCGTGATATGTCACAGCTCATCCGTGAACGATGCTGGAAAAAACCGACCAACGATCAGCACCCGCCGCTTTTGAGATTTTCTATTGCCGCGATCAGCGCCTGGGCTTTATCCTGCGTTTCGCGATATTCGGCCGCGGGATCGGAATCGGCGACAATTCCGCCGCCGACGTGAAAATAGCACCGCCCGTCTTTGACGATGATCGTGCGGATCACCATGCTCAAGTCCATCGCGCCGCCGAAATCGAGGTAGCCGATCGCGCCCGCGTAGATTCCGCGCGCGACCGGTTCGAGCGAGTCGATGATCTTCATGGCCTCGATCTTCGGCGCGCCCGTCATCGAACCGCCGGGAAAGCACGCGCGAATCAAATCGAACCGGTCGCGCCCTTCGGCCAACCGGCCTTGAACGGTCGAAACCATCTGAAAGACGGTCGCGTACGGTTCGATCGCGAGAAAGTCGGGCACCTGCACCGTGCGATAAGCGCAAACGCGGCCGAAATCGTTCCGCACCAGATCGACGATCATCACGTTCTCGGCCCGGTCCTTGGGCGAGTTTTGCAATTCGTGCCGCAGCCGCTCGTCTTCCACCGGCGTTTTCCCTCGCGGCCGCGTCCCCTTGATCGGCCGGCTCTCGGCCAAGCCGCTTCCATCGATCTTCAAGAACCGCTCGGGCGATGACGAAACAATCTCGACTTCGGGGAATCGCAGAAAACTCGCGAACGGAGCCGGATTGATCCGCCGCAACTCGCGATACAAATCCCACGCCGACCCGCCGGCCAGGGGCGCTTCCAGCCGATGCGTCAGACAGACCTGATACACGTCGCCTGAAGCAATATGATCTTTCACATTTTGCACCGCACGGCTGTAGCTGGCTGCATCGAAGTAGGATTGGATTTCAGCAGATTGTCCCCACTCCCTTTGGGAGAGCGGCAGGGGGCGAGGGCTGTTCGAGTTCGACGCCTCCAATGCCTGCATTTTCCGAACAATCGCTCCGGCATCAGCGTTCCCCTCTTCTTCCCCCGTGCCGCGATAAGTCAAAAAAGTCTTTCCCGTGGCATGGCAATGCATCAACACGCGATGAAAAAACATCAAATAGATATCGGGCAGTTTCAAATCGTCTTCCGCCCGAGCGGGCAAATCTTCGATAAAATGGCTGGCCTCGTAGCCGATATATCCGATGGCCCCGCCAAAAAACGGGATTGGATTTCCGGGAACAACATTGGCCTCCACTTCATACATCTCGAAAATCTTCCGCAAAAAGACAAACGGGTCTTGGCGTTCCTGCGTGGCTCTGGGCGTTTCCCGCCGATCCCCGCGCTGCGTCTTGAATTCGATCAGCGTGCAATCGGCCAACGACGAATCTTTTCGCTCCCGTGGGTGTTTCGCTTGGAATACCAAGAAGGGATCGGCTCCCAGGAAAGAATATTGGCCCTGCCGACTGGATCTCAATGCGCTATCGAGCAGAAAGGCATACGGCTCGTCCCGAAACATCTCGAAATACCGCCAAAATGGCAGCCTCAGCGGCGGGAGTTCGAAAATTTGCGGTTCGTAAAGATGAAGCGGCATGGTTTCTTGAGAAGTAGGACAGATTTCTAATCTGTCATGACAGGTTGGAAACCCGTCCTACCGGATCGGGGGATGCTTGCGGCATTGTAAGGCTATAAGGTAAGATATTCCAGCGTAGGGGGCACGGAAAACCTCGTTCAGGAACCTTCAAAATGAAAAAGTCCTTAGGCCCCGATACGCTGATTTACCCCACGCCGGCCTGGGTGGTGGGCACGTACGATAAAGCAGGCAAGCCGAACCTCATGACCATCGCCTGGGGCGGCATCTGCTGCTCCCAGCCGCCTTGCCTGGCGGTTTCGCTCCGCAAAGCGACCTATTCCTACGGCAACGTGATCGAACGGAAGGCCTTCACCGTCTCGGTCCCGTCCGCCGAGCAGGTCAATCTGGCTGACTACATCGGGTTGGTTTCCGGCCGCTCGATCGATAAATTCGCGGTTTGCAATCTCACGCCGGTCCGCAGCGATGTGGTCGATGCCCCCTACACGCAAGAATTTCCCATGGTCCTCGAATGCCGCCTGCTGCACACCCTCGAAATCGGCCTGCACACCCAGTTCGTCGGTGAAATTCTCGACGTGAAGGTCGAAGAATCGGCCCTTGGCCCCGACGGCCAGCCGATGATCGAAAAAATCCAGCCGATCCTCTTCTCGCCCCGCGACCGCAGGTACCACCGCGTGGGCGAATTGCTGGGAAGGGCGTTCGAAGTGGGACGGGAATTGATGAAGAAGTGATTTGGAAAAATGTAGCCGAAACAGGATCGACCGGGGATATGTATGGCGACTGGGGCTGGTGAAAATCTGTTCGTCGATACCAACATTCTTGTTTATATGACGGTTGCATCCGCGCCGCTACATGCGCAGGCGAAAGATGCTCTGGCCATGCATCGCAAGATTGGAAAAGACTTTTGGATCAGCCGTTGGTCGCGGTTTTACAAGAGACTTTCCAGCAGCAGCCGCATCTTCCGCATTTCGCCCATCTGATCGACGTCGGGCTGCGGGATGATATCCACGCACAGCGCCCGGTCGTAGCGGAACTTCGAGAGTTGGTTGACCAGCCGGCCGTATTCGACTTCGCCCTGGCCCACGCGAACTTGCAGGGCCGATTTGTTCGAGTCGCGCAGCCGCACGTGATACACGTGCTTCATCAGCGGCTCGTAGTTCGCGCCCGCCTGCGGGCCGAAAACATAATGGCTCGGATCGAGCGTGATCCCCAAACCCTTCACGTTGTCGCAAAACACGCCGGCCGTATCCGGGTCCTGCGTCATTCGGCCGCTCTCGGTCAAAAGGCCCACCCGCACGCTGTCGTTCGTCGCAATCGCCACCAGCGCCCGCAGACGCTCGATCTCCTCATTGAAGGGCGTGCCCAACTCCGACGAGCGGACCGTCAGCGTCACCACCTTCGAGGCCTTCGCCAACTTGCAGATCGCCGCGAACTGCCGATAGTACGTCCCCTCGTCGGCCGTATCCAAATCGACGCTGAATGCCGCCACCGTCATGCGATGCGTCTGCCGGCAGAACATCAACGCCCGCTCCGGATCGGCAAGAATTTCCGAGGGTTTGATGTGCCCGTCCGCCTCGTGAAGCATCAACTCGACGTAGCTGTATTCCAAATCGACCAAACGGTGCAGGGCATCTTCCATCGGCAAATCGGGAAAACATCGGCTCGTAGCGGCAACAAACACGGGCGACTCCTTTGGGGAAAGATGGGCAATTTAAAGTCCGTAGGACAGTTTTCCATCCTGTTCGGGCCAATTTCTTGTCCCGCGGAGAACGGCACATTGGAAATCCGTCCAACGTAGGCCATAAGCTTACCGTGAAAAGCCCCCCTCTGGCAACACCACCATGGGGACTGTCCCGATTTTTGTGGCAGGAGACCACAAAAATCGGACTCTCCCCTTCAGCACCGCCCACCATGATCAAAGAGGGATCCGAAGGCATACAATATCGAGTTGCCATCGCTTGCGATATAGTGTTACAATCGAATGCGACTTGAATTCGCACTCCACGCCACCCATTAGAAGTAAGTTATTTTCGATGACTCAGCTTGAACAGGCCAAAGCCGGCATGATCACGCCCGAAATGCGGTTTGTCGCCCAATCGGAGCAACTCGATCCGGAGCGGATTCGCGACGAAGTCGCCCGGGGGCGGATGGTCATACCGGCCAATAAAGTGCATATCCAAAAGGGCCTCCAGCCGATCGGCATCGGCATTGCCGCGCGGACGAAGATCAACGCGAACATCGGCAAGTCGGCGCTCACCAGCGACACCTCCTGCGAGTTGGAAAAACTTTTCGCCGCCGTGAAGCACGGGGCCGATACCGTGATGGACCTCTCGACCGGCGAGCAGATCGACGCCGTCCGCGCGGATCATCGAGGCCTCGGCCGTGCCCGTCGGCACGGTGCCGATCTATCAGGTCGTGCAGCAGCTCGAGGACATCGGCGACATGCGGCCGCAGGATTTTCTCGACGTGGTCGAACAGCAGGCGGGACAAGGCGTCGATTACATGACGATCCATTGTGCCTTGCTCAAAGATCACGTCCCCCTGACCGAGAATCGCGTGACGGGCATCGTCAGCCGCGGCGGCTCGCTGGTGGCCAAGTGGATGCTCCTGCACAACGAAGAAAACCCTTTCTATACGCATTTCGACGACCTTTGCGACATCATGCACGAATACGACGTCACCTGGAGCCTGGGCGACGGCTTGCGGCCCGGCTCGCTGGCCGACGCCTGCGACGAGGCCCAATTCGCCGAGCTTAAGGTGATGGGCCAACTCACGCATCGCGGGCGGAACCGCAACTGCCAGGTGATGATCGAAGGGCCCGGCCACGTGCCGATGGACCAGATCGAGCGGAACATCAAACTCGAAATGGAACTCTGCGACGAAGCCCCGTTCTACGTGCTCGGCCCGATCGTGACCGACATCGCCCCCGGCTACGACCACATCACCAGCGCCATCGGCGGCGCGATGGCCGCGTGGTACGGCGCGGCCATGCTCTGCTACGTCACGCCGAAAGAGCACCTCGGACTGCCGAATTTGGAAGACGTGCATCAAGGCGTGATCGCCTACAAGATCGCCGCGCACTCCGCCGACGTCGCCCGCGGGCGGATCGGCGCCCGCGACCGCGACGACGCCCTCTCGCGCGCCCGCTTCGCGTTCGATTGGCCCGAGCAGTTCCGGCTATCGCTCGATCCCGAAACCGCCAAGCGGATGCGCGAAGAGACCCTCTCCGCCGCCGGGGACGAGAAATCGCACTATTGCAGCATGTGCGGCCCGAAATTCTGCTCAATGAAAACGACGGAAGACTTGCGAAAGTTGGGGGTGAGGGGTGAGGGGTGAGGGGTGAGGGGCGAGGGGAACGTGTTCTACTCGTTCCCACGCTCTGGCGTTGGAGAAACATTAACCAACATCGAATCAATCAAGGAACTTTAGTTATGCGAACCATTCTTGCCAGCCTCTTTTTCCTCCTCGTTGCTCCGGTTTTTGCCGACGACGCGAAACTCAACGTCCTCTCGCCCGAGGAAGCCAAAGACGGTTTCACGCTGCTATTCAACGGCAAGGATTTGGACGGCTGGCACGGCGACGTGAAAAAATACCCGATCAAAGACGGCGTGATCACCTGCGAAGGCACTAACATCTTCACCAACAAGCAGTACGACAACTTCGTTTTCCGCTTCGAGTTTCTCCTGCCGCCGGCCGGCAACAACGGCGTCGGCATCCGCACGCCCGACAAGGGCGACGCCGCCTACGCGGGCATGGAAATCCAAATCCTCGACGATCGGCACGAAAAATACAAAGATTGGCTTCAGCCCTATCAGGCTCACGGCTCGATTTACGGCGTCGTCCCGGCCAAACGCGACGCGCTCAAGCCGCAAGGCCAATGGAACTCCGAAGAAATCGTCGCCAAGGGCAGCAAGATCAAGGTCACGGTAAACGGCAAGGTCGTCGTCGATGCCGATCTAAACACGATCAAGGAAACCATCGACCACCACGCCCACCCCGGCCTGCACAACCCCAAAGGCTACATCGGCTTCCTCGGCCACGGCGACCCGGTGAAGTTCCGCAATATCCGCGTGAAAGAGTTGAAGATGTAATCTCAGTAGGTCCCGCCTGCCGGGCGGGACTTGACTTGTTCCCGGGTTCCGCCCGGAAACGAGCAGGAAGTGCTTCTTAAATATAGCTCTTTCTGCTCGGATTGAAGACGAAAGGATGCTGCACTTTTTCGAAAATATCGTAAAGTGCGTTTACTCCCCTTTTTAGTTTCAGATCGCACTCGGTGGTAGAAATGGGCACAAGCCACAAGAAATTCACCGGATCGCTATCCAATATCAGTTTTTCTGCCAGCTTGTTGTCGGGGCTAACGATTGTCGGCATAAAGAGGAACGAATTCAAATCTGGCGATTCTTCAAATATCTGAATCGGAGGTTGACCATTGGGAAAAGTGTGCCCCGCCCCGAGCCAAGTTCTATTGTCATGAGGGAAATGGGCCAATTTACGAAGGATTTCGGCATATTGGCTGCGGGGTTCCTGACAATAGAAGATGAGTTCAGTTCGAGAATGGTCGGACGTTATTCCCTTTGGTAAGTTCATCTGGAGATCACTCATTCCACTCGAAACCAAGGTCCACCATTCCCGCCCGTCGAAACCTGGTTTGAATGAATAGATGTCGATGTGGGGGACAAAAGGATTGATTTCGTGATATACGTTTTCGCTTTTCCCAAAAAGCTCGGAATATGCGATCACACGTTGTTTTACGTAATCTTGGACTCCGTCAAGATATCCGAACTGAGGTTGAGAAAACGCATCTTTCTCATACCGATATACCGTTGATCCGCCAGGCGTGGTTTCTTGATCCGAACGTATGTCAGTTCGTTGCTTCTTCCTAAATGGCCACATGGTAGTCCCCTGCTCGCGGATTTGTTCGAGCACCCATTTCAAAATCCCAGCACATCCTTCATCCCGTACAATCCCGCAGGTTTGTCGGCAAGAAATTTCGCGGCGGCCAGCGCGCCTAGGGCGTAACAATCGCGGTTGGTGGCACGAACCGTCATTTCAATAGTCTCGCCCAAAAGTGCAAAGATGATCGTATGTTCGCCAGGATTATCGCCTACGCGAACGGCATGGTATCCGATCTCATTGTGCGGGCGTTTGCCGGGGCGGCCTTCGCGGCCGTGCCGATGCTCCGTCAGGCCCATCACGCCCGCGATGATCTGGCCAAACTTTAACGCCGTCCCGCTCGGCGAATCCTCCTTGAAGCGATGATGCCGCTCGAGTAATCTCCACGTCGGCGTCTTTGTCCTTAAGCGCCCGGGCGGCGACTTCCGCCAGCTTCATCGTCAAATTGACTGCCAAACTCATGTTCGGCGCCCAGAGTACCGGTATCTCCTTCGCGGCTGCGTGCAACTTCGCGGTTTGCCCCTCGCTCAGGCCGGTCGTGGCGGTGACCAGCGGAATCTTCTTTTGCCGGCAAACGTCGAGAATATTTTCCGCCGCCTCGGGCACGGAGAAATCGATCATCACCTCGGCCGGCACGTCGAGCGTCGCCGCAAGCGGCACGTCGAGCCTGCCCGATCCGGCGATGATCCCCGCGTCTTCGCCGAGCCGCGGATGATTCGGCGCATCGAGCGCGGCGACCAGTTCCAATTCCGGATCAGCCGCCGCAAGTGCGATCAGCCGTTGTCCCATGCGCCCGGCGGCGCCGTGAACGGCAAGGCGAAGAGTCATAATAAGTTTACCATTGTCGGTTTACTGTTCACAGTTTCTCTTACTGTAAACGGTAAACCGCAAACTGTAAACTCCCCTAAATTAACCAATCGCCTTGACAATCGCATCCACGTCGTTCGGCACGGGGACGGCGCGGTTGGCGTAGGGGGCTTGGCGGACGTCCCGGCTGCCGAGGACTTTTTCGAATTGCTCGTGATCGGCCGTGTGATAAGCGACCGTCGCCGTGGGGTCCTTGAGCTGATGACCCGTAAGAATGCAGACGACCCGTTCGCCCGGCTGGATGACGCCTTCGGCGGCGAGTTTCTTCGCGCCCGCCACGCTCGCCGCGCTGGCCGGTTCGCAACCCAATCCGCCCGCCCCGACTTGCGCCTTGGCGTCCATGATTTCCTGGTCGCTCACCATGCGGACCACGCCATTGCACCACTCCAACGCCCGCAGGCATTTCGTGAGATTCACCGGCCGGTTGATCTCGATCGCGCTGGCCAGCGTGTCGGCCCGCCGCTTCGCGGCGTCCATTTCTTCATAGTAACGGCAGGCGATGGTCATTTCGGCCTGCCCTTTGTTCCAACGCAATCCGCGGCGCTCGTAGAGTTCGTAAAGCGTATTCGCGCCGGCGGCGTTGATGACGGCCAGCCGCGGCATCCGCGGGATGAGTCCCAACTCGTGCAACTCGTAAAACGCCTTGCCGAACGCGCTCGAATTGCCTAAATTTCCGCCGGGACAAACGATCCAGTCGGGCACGGCCCAATGCAAGGCTTCCAGCACGCGAAACATAATCGTCTTCTGCCCTTCGAGGCGGAAGGGATTGACGCTGTTGACCAGATAGATGCCCGTCTGCTGGCTGACTTCTTTCACCCGCGCCATGGCGTCGTCGAAATCGCCGTCGATTTGCAGTGTCAGCGCGCCGAAGTCGAGCGCTTGCGAGAGTTTTCCGTAGGAAATCTTGCCCGAGCCGATAAAGATCACGGCCTTCATCAATTGCGTGACGGAGCTATAGAGCGCCAGCGAAGCGCTCGTGTTGCCGGTCGAAGCGCAAGCCGCGCGCCGTGCGCCGACCATCCGCGCGTGCGTGAAGGCGGCCGCCATGCCGTTGTCCTTGAAACTGCCCGAAGGATTCATCCCTTCGTATTGCAGAAACAAGCGGCCCGGCTGCACACCCGCATAGCGGGCGACGCTCGGTGAATCGTGCAGCAGCGTTTGCCCCTCGCCGACCGTAACGCAGCGTTCGACGGGCGCGAAAGGCAGCAATTCGTGGAACCGCCACACGCCGCTAAAACAATGCGGATCCGACCGCGCCGCCCACTTCTTCTCGAACATCGCCAGCGAAGCCGGCACGCGCAGACGCTCCCAATCATAAACCACGTCGAGCAAGCTGCCGCAACGGCGCGCATGCCGTCAGGGTCTCCTCGACGCCGTAGCACGCGCCGCAATCGGGCAAAATGCAACGTTGATAAACAGGCGATGAAGATGAAATGAGTATCCTCCCGCTAATCGGAACAATTTCTAGAATGCGCCATCCCTATTAGGTATTCTATGGGTCGGATATCTCCAACTCATGTCGTGAAGAATCCTTCATAAAATCTAGGTCGAGATGTCGGAATCGGCAAGAAAAAGGCCTTTCACTTGCCCCTTCTTGTGCGAGAATAATCCGGGTTTTCTTTATTTCATTTGAAATTGCCATCCCATCAAAGGAGGGGGTCGATCTGCCGCTATCTCGGCGATCTTTTCGGAGTGGCAGAGAAATTCCAATCAAAAAGCTCCTAGCCCGGACTTTTGCCAGCACTGCTAGCAAATTCCTAACTTGTTTCCACGTTGAAGGTTCCGTTAATGCATGTCACCCCTTTGACAGACGCCAAGGGACTGTTTACAATGAAAAGTCTGTGAAGTTCCGAAATCTAGTGAGCTTATTCCGTAGATGAATCGTGTGTGTGATGGGACTCGTTGGCGGATGAAACTCGGTAGGTTATGCTTCAGCACAACTCAAGGGAAATTATTTCGATCATCGCGTTATGCTGAAGCATAACCTGCGCGTGCGCAAAAAAAACCGCTGACAAGGGAAAACCAACTAGTCGAACGAATTTACCCGGAGAGCAGCGATGAACAAGGCTGAGTTGAAAGTTTACAAGGAACTGCTTCTTAATTTGCGTGCCCGGCTCCGCGGCGATGTCAACCGGATGGCCGATGCGGCGCTGAAAAAGAGCCGCAGCGAATCGGTGGGCGACCTTTCTTCGATGCCGATCCACATGGCCGACATCGGCAGCGACAATTTCGAGCAGGAATTCACGCTCAGCTTGATGCAAAACGAGGGCGACACGTTGCAAATGATCGAAAATTGCCTCGAACGCATCGAAGAAGGCACTTACGGTCAATGCGAAGAATGCAGTATGAAAATCCCCAAAAGCCGGCTCAATGCCATCCCTTACTCCGTGCTTTGCCTGCGCTGCGCGGAACAGCAGGAAAACGGCTTTTAGAATTACAGAAGGACTCGCCATGAAGGCCGTCCCTGCCAGCCGCAGCCTTGTCTTCCTTCTCATCGCCTGCTTGGGCTGCGCGGTCGATCTCTTTACCAAAAAACAGATCTTCGATTGGTTGGGCATCCCCGGCCCGAATAGCCATACGCATTGGTTTTGGAAAAATGTCGTCGGCTTTCAAACTAGCTTGAACGAGGGGGCGCTGTTCGGATTGGGCCAAGGCATGGTGCCCGTCTTCGCCGTGCTTTCGGTCGTCGCCGCGGCAGGCATCTTTATCTGGCTTTTTTACGCCGGCGCCGCCCGCGATTGGCTTTTGACCATCGCCTTGGGCTGCGTCACGGCCGGCATCTTCGGGAATCTCTACGACCGGCTCGGCCTGCCTGGCTTGGTGTGGAATGGTCCGAACGGTCCGGACCGCCTTCATCTCGCGGGCGAACCGGTGTACGCGGTTCGCGACTTCGTGCTCGTGAAGATCGGTTCTTGGAGTTGGCCTAATTTCAACGTCGCCGACAGCCTCCTCGTCTGCGGCGCGATCCTTCTCTTCTGGCACGCTTTCCGCAGCCATCGCGAACCGGAGGAAAAAACCAAGTCCGGCAAGATCGATGCGGAAAACGGTGTTTCATAGTATTCCCCCACGTGATCCTTTTGCCTCTTTTCTACGTATTAACAGACACTACAATATTTGTGGTGTAATGATTGATCGCTTTAAGTTGTCCCCCAATATTCCTGGTCCCATGTTTGACAAAAAGGAATAACTCTAGGAATATATGAATTTGTGG
This sequence comes from Pirellulales bacterium, assembly GCA_963713065.1. Lineage (GTDB taxonomy): Bacteria > Planctomycetota > Planctomycetia > Pirellulales > Thermoguttaceae > JADLEL01. Next base: position 52,378 of record CAVQKP010000012.1, read on the forward strand.
ACTATCATAACCCATTATGGAATAACCACTTGCGGCATAATCTTTGAAGCTGCCGCAAGATTCCTCCTTCCACGGAAACCAAACTAACGGCCATGACGCTGCCTGCTCCACGCGATAACCCCGAGGCCGCCGATAACGGTACGCCGATGAGCGGTGGAAATCGCATCGATTGGCAGCAGGTATTGATGGAACACGAGCGCTGGCTGCGGACGGTCATTTTCACCCGCGTTGGAGAACCGCAAGCCGTCGAGGAAGTCCTTCAGGAAGTTTCTTTGGCGGCCGTGCGGCAAAAAGCGCCCATTTCGGATCCGACCAAGGTGTCCGCTTGGTTGTATCGTTTGGCGGTGACGCAAACGCTCTTGTATCGCCGCAAACAGGGCCGGCGGAGAAAACTGCTCGACCGCTATTCCCAGCGCTATCAACCGAGTGAAGGCGACAACCGCCAGCCGGATCCGCTCAGTTGGTTGCTTTCCGAGGAGCGCCGCGGTAAAGTTCGCGCCGCTTTGCGGCGGTTACCCCCCCGCGACGCCGAAATCCTGCTGCTGAAATATACCGAAGAATGGAGCTACCGCGAACTGTCGGACCGCTTGGGGGTGAGCGAAAGCGCGGTGGAAGCAAGGTTGCACCGCGCCCGCCAACGCCTGCGGGTGGAACTGACGGCGCTGGACGTCGTGGCCGCCGACGTGTAGCACAGGTTCCCGACCTGTCGAAAGAACGCAATTTTATAACCTAGATCAAAGGACAGATTGAAAACCTGTCCTCCGATTCCCATGAACCCGACCAAGAAAAACATGCCGTATGATGAAGAAAGCTTGTTCGACCGGTTGGTGGACGGCGAGTTGAGCGAGTCGGAACGCCGTTCCTTGTTGACTTCCTTGGAGTCCCAGCCGGAGGGTTGGCGCCGCTGTGCCTTGGCCTTTTTGGAAGCGCAAACGTGGCGCGAAAGCTTTGGCGAATTGACCCATGCGATGCTGAAGCCGAGAGACCTGCCGACTCGCAGCTCTCCGCCCCCATCGCCGAAGAAACAAAATAAACCGTTGGGCGCCATGGGCACGGTCATGGCAATGGCCGCCAGCTTTTTGATCACCCTTGGATTGGGCGGTTGGATGCTCCACAACCCCTCAGACCGCCCTGGTGTTGCACCTCCCGACTTGCTCGCCGCCAATGGCGGTTCACGCGCGATCCTACCGCTGCCCGCCGTGTCCGCCGGCGGTGGCGAGACAATCCCCCAGCCCCAGCCCTCGATTTCCACCCCCTGGCAAATGGTCCAACTGCGGGCGCCGGCTTTGACGGGCGACAACAAGCCGCTACAACTCCCGGCACTCCCGCGAGAAAGGTTGGACGACAACTTCCTCAACACCGTTCCCAGCCCGCTCCCCGAAGATGTTCTCCGAGCCTTCCAAAGGACGGGCCATGAAATCCGCATGCATCGCGATCTCGTGCCCGTGCAACTCAAAGACGGCCGGCAATTGATCGTCCCCGTCGATCAAATCGATGTGCAATACAATCCCCATCAGGCGAACTAATCCATCTTCGGCGCTTGCGCAAAAAGGAGTAAATTCATGCAACGGAATATCCTGCTAGGCGGCATGGCGATGTTGCTGCTCACCGGCAGCGGCACTTGGGCGGCCGATCCGCGGCCATTCGATGTATTGATCGAAAACGACAACGCCGCACAGCCGTTTACCGCTCCTTTGCCCGGGCCGGCGGATCAACTCATTCCTCGCCCATTCCTCATCGGTGATCCGATTCAACCAATGCAAAACCGGACGCCAAGCGAGTACTGGCTGGGTGTCGAATGCTATCCCGTCCCGACGGTGCTGCGCGTGCATTTGAACTTGTCCGAAAATCAGGGATTGGTCGTGGGCAGCGTCATTCCCGAAAGTCCCGCCGCCAAGGCCGGCCTCGAAACGAACGATCTCCTGATGATGGCGGGCGAGACGAAATTGACCTCCGTGCAGGATTTGTCCAAGGTCGTCGAAGCGGCCAAAAAATCGCCGCTCACGTTCGAAATCATCCACGCCGGCAAAGCCAAAGCGATCGAAGTCACCCCCGCCGAACGCCCGCAAAACATGATGGTCAAACAGCAAGGCAGCTCGGCCGATTGGAAAGAAATCGAAAAATGGATGCAGAAAATGCAGAACGGCGAAAATGCCAATCAACCACAGCAGTTGCATTTTCGCGTCTTCCAACCCGGAGCCATTCTCCCGCCGGGCGCGCCGATTCAATTGCCGATGCCGAACAACATGTCGATCAACATCAACCGCAATGGCGACAAACCCGCGGACATCACCGTCAAATGGAACGACAAGAAATGGGAGGGCACCGAGAAAAATTTGGATGAACTTCCCGCCGATGTGCGGCCTTATGTCGAACGGATGCTCGGCCGCGGGAAGGTGCAAATGATGACTTTCGGAGCCGGCGGAGCGGGCAGCGCAAGCGCCGAAGCGTTGGGCTTTGCAACCCCCGGCCCGTCTCCGGATGCACAAAACACTCCCGCTCCGCAAACGCAAGCCCAGCCTTCCGCCCCGTTGGAAGATCGACTGGACGACATCAGCCGCAAGATCGATCGATTGCAGAACGAATTGCAAGCGCTACGGACGGAGCGACACCCGTCCGTCCAAATCGAAAAAAATAATCCCCAAAGCGAAACTAAACCCGCCGAAGAACCGGCTAAGTAGTTTCCGCAGATTGCCTCCCTGCGGTTTTAACGCGGGGCGGTTCCCCCACTCTCCGGAACCGCCCCGTTTCTCTTGCACGACGGGTTATTTCCTCGTTTCACCCCGAACCGACGCGACGGCGGATCATAACGCAAATGTAGATGCGGTGTTTTCCTCGTTTTCAATCAAAACTTCATCGCAAGGGTCGAAATATTTCCGGACCGCCATTTTCCGGCCGCCACCCTTTCTAAAAGTCTATCTCTCCCCCCCTTCCTCGGATAAAATGGAAAATATCTAAACCAACGATTCCCCACGGCCAATCCCGCCGATGACCCTGCCCATCAAGACGCTGCCGATCCTCGAACAATGGGACTGCCACGGTTGCGGCATTTGCTGCCGGGGGGCGGCTGTGTTGTTGAATGACGCCGATTTAAAACGGTTGCGCGAGCAGCATTGGGAAAAGCATCCCGACTTTCGCGGCAAGAGAACCGTCGTGAAGGCCGGGCTTTTCGACCACCGCTACCGGCTGGCCCATCGCCGGGACGGCACCTGCATTTTCCAGGATCCCGATAAGCTCTGCCGCATCCACCGCGAGTTCGGCTACGACGCCAAACCGCACGTCTGCCGCATGGCGCCGTTGCAGATGATACCCCTGGAAAATTTCGTGTATGTCACGCTCCGCCGCTATTGCCCTTCAGCCGCCGCCGACAACGGCCGGCCCCTGAAAGAGCAACTCGACGAATACCGCCGCTTGGCCCTGGCCAGCGACGCCGTCCCCGCGCCGACTCCGCCGCCGAAGCTTACGCGACATTATCGCCGGCAATGGAAAGAAGCAATGAGCGTGGCCGAAGTCTTCGATAAATTCATTCTCGACGAGCGTTATCCGCTGGTTCGCCGCCTGATCCACGGCTTGGAATTCTGCCGCTTGCTCGACCAGTGCCGCCTGAAAAAATTTCCGGGACCGCGGCTGCTGGAATTGCTCGCATTGCTCAAGTCTTCCGCCGTCGAGGAGGCGGGGCCGTTTTTCGAAACCCGTTTGCCGCCCCGCCGCGCCGCCTATCGTTGGTTTCGCCAGATCGCGCTCGAATACCTGCGCATGCATCCCGATTTTCTGCCCGAAACTTCCTGGCGCGAACGCAGCCGGATGGTCCACGCGGCGTTGGCCTATGCCTGGGGCAAGGGCCGCGTGCCGTGCTTCCGCATGAATTTTCCGCCTGCCACCTTCGCCGATCTGGAACGCCCCTTGGGCGCGTTGCCGGAAGTCGTGATGCAGCCTTTGACGCGCTATTTCGAGCGGGCGGTCGTTTCGCTGCGCTATGCCATGTTCAAAGGCGGACGCTGGTCGATCGTCGAAGGCTTTCAGGCCCTCGCGCTCGGATTTCCCGTGGCCCTCTGGATGCTGCGTTTCGCCTGCGGGCCGCGCACCCGGAAGTCCAGGACGTCATCAATGTGGTGATGATGCTCGATCGCGGCGAAACGAATGGTTCATTCCTCGGCCTTCAGCACCGTTGGCGCACCAATGCGCTGATGAACGATCGGCAACTCTCCCGCTTGGCGGCCTGGTATGCGCGATGAACTGCAAACTGTAAGTCCCGCCTGCCGGGCGGGACTTGGTAAACATTGAAACAAAAAGTAGGTCCTGCCTGCCGAGCGGGACTTTTTGGTATAATTTCCATTGTCCGTTACGGCAAACATTGTTCCCCATGTCCCACAATCCCCTAACCGTTCACGGGGCGGATGGGGGGGCGGATGGGGACTGGTCCATTTTTCGGCGAACTTGTGTCGCCACGCGCATAAATCGTTGGCCGAAAACATGGACCTGTCCCCCTCCTTCCCGCAGTCCTTTGAAAAATCCCGGATTTTTGCAAAATCACCATGCCCGATCCATTCTTGAAAAAAGCCGAAACACTGCTTCTCGAATTACTCGCCATACCCGGAGGAAGTTGCCGGGAAGGGGAGGTCATGAAATACCTCGCCACCAAACTGCTTGCCGCGGGCGTGCCCGCCGATTGCCTCTGTTTCGACGACGCCCAGCGTCGCAGCCCCAAAGGCGGCGAGGCGGGAAATCTGGTGCTGAAAATCCCCGGCACCCTCGCCGGGCCCCGGCGGATGCTGATGGCGCACACCGATACCGTGCCGCTCTGCGTTCGCGCGCAGCCTGTCCGCCGGGGACATTTTCTCGTGCCCGCCGACAAGTCCACGGGATTAGGCGCGGATGACCGCGCCGGCACGGCCGTCGTCTTGGCGTCGGTTCTGGAACTGCTCGAACGCGGCTTGCCTCACCCGCCGCTCACGTTTTTCTGGACTGTGCAGGAAGAAATTGGCCTCTACGGGGCACGATATGCAAAGATGAGCCTGCTGGGCAAACCTCGCCTGGCATTCAACTTCGATGGCGGCGCGGCGGAAAAAGTCACGCTCGGCGCCACCGGCGGTTATCGGATGGACATCCTCGTTCGCGGCATTGCCGCCCATGCCGGCGCTGCACCCGAGCAAGGCGTAAGCGCCATCGCGATAGCAGCTCTGGCGATCGCCGATTTGCAGCACGATGGTTGGCATGGAAAAATTAAAAAAGATGGCCGGACCGGCACCAGCAACATCGGCGTGATTCGCGGCGGCGAGGCGACGAACGTCGTTACCCCCTTGGTCGAAATCCGTGCCGAGGCTCGCAGCCACAATCCCGTCTTCCGCGGCCGCATCATCCGCGCCATTGAAAAGGCGTTTCAGCAAGCCGCAAAAAAAGTGCGGAATGCCAAACGGCAAACCGGCGCGGTAAAAATTGCGGGCCATTTGGATTACGAGGCCTTCCGCCTGGATGCAAAAGAACCAAGCGTGCAAACGGCTGAAGCCGTGATTCGCGGCCTCGGCCTCACCCCCCAGCGAGCGATTTCCAATGGCGGCCTGGACGCCAATTGGCTTTCCATCCGGGGGATCCCCACGGTAAGTCTCGGTTGTGGCCAAGAAAACGCCCACACCCCCGCTGAGCGACTCTGCCTGCCCGAATTTCACAATGCCTGCCGGATCGCTTTGAGATTGGCAACGGGAAGCTAGATCGCCGCAGACTTTTTCTTCAATGCGGATGATGCAACTGGCAAAGAGTTCCCCAGTTGGTTATGATAAGAAGGAGCAATTTCCTCCCACTCGCGGAGTTGTAATGGAGGATATTTGCGGTTTTTTCATTAGCCGAGGGAGATCATGGCTCGTAAAATACTAAATCGTAAGGAGTTGCGCAAAGAGAACGAGGCTTCTGAAAGCAAGGAAAACGCGAAGGAAATAACTCCTAAGAAGGTGCCGGTAAAAAGAAAAAGCCGTGCCAAAGCGGCCAAGGAAGTCCGCCTCAAAGCCTTTTGGGGAGTATTTAACCAATCCATGAGGCGAATTTCCCTCTTTGAATATAGCCAAGAAAAAGAGGCCAAAAAGAAGGCTACGGAACTTTCCGAATCACAAAAATCCCCCCATTTTGTGCAGTTGGTGAAAGAAGTCATCGAGGAATAGTGATAGGTAATATAAGAACTGGGAATGAGGGAGTGGAATTCACTTCATCCAATCCCCGATGCCCAATGCCTTTATGGAGTTATCCGCGTGCAACGGTTCATGCTGAGGTCGAAAATTCACCGCGCCACTCTGACGGGCACCGACCTGGACTACGAGGGGAGCATCGCCGTCGATCGCGATCTGATGGCTGCCGCCGATCTCTTGCCCGGCGAGCAAGTTCACGTCCTCAACCTCAACAACGGCCAACGGCTGATCACCTACGTCATCGAGGCCCCCGCCGGTTCCGGCACGATGCTCCTCAACGGCCCCGCCGCCCGACTGGGAGCGAAAGGCGACATCGTCGTCATTATCGCCTACTGCGCCGCCGAGGAGGAAGAAGCTCGGCGACTCCAGCCCAAAATCGTGCATGTTGACCCACGGAATCGGATCGTTCCTTGAGCTTTCAGGAAGAGGAAATTGTCTTCGGTTTTCGCTTCTCATCTGTTTTTTTAACTGATTTCTTGGGCATAATTCGCCGCTTGACCGAAAAGCGAATGCTACACTTGCAGAGTAAGCTTTGTCCGGCAATTGTCGAATAAAAGCCGAAAAACACGGTCATCGACGGCAGAATCAGGTTCCTCTATGCAACCCATTTTTCAACAACTCGGCATCTCCCTGCTCCTGGGCCTGCTGGTCGGTTTGCAACGTGAGCGGATTGCCAACGGCATCGCGGGCATGAGAACCTTCCCCTTGATCACCGTCTTCGGTACCCTCACCGCATCCTTGGCGGTCGGCGGCAATGAAATGCTCGCGCCGCTGGGTGGATGGATTGTCGCCGCCGGACTGCTGGGCGTCATCGCCGTGCTGATCCTCGGCCATCTCATCCGCTTGCAACAGCACGACCAACACTTCGGCTTGACCACCGAAATGGCGATGCTCGTGATGTACGCCGTCGGCGCGTATCTCGCCGTCGGGCCGATGATGGTCGCTGTGGCGGTGGGCGGATCGGTCGCCGTGCTCCTGCAATTCAAGCCCGAACTGCACGGTATTGCGAAAAAACTCGGCGAAGACGACCTGCGGGCGATCATGCAGTTCGTGCTCATCAGTTGCATCATTCTGCCCGTGTTGCCAAACGAACGGCTCGGACTTTCCCAGGTTTTCAAGCGATTTCCCACTAACCTCGACGTCTTCAATCCGTATTTCACCTGGCTGATGGTCGTCCTGATCGTCGGTATGAGCCTGGGCGGGTATATTCTCTTCAAGTTCTTCGGAAAGAACGCGGGCATCTTTCTGGGCGGTGTCTTGGGGGGAATTATCTCCAGCACCGCCGCCACCGTGAGCTACTCGCGGCAAGCGCGGGTGGCGGAGGAACGAACGAGAATGCGGCGCCGAATGCGCCCGTTTCCATGTTCGGAACTAGTGCCGTGGTCTCCGCGGCCGTGGTGATCATGATCGCCTCGACGATTTCCTGCCTGCGAGTGCTCGTGTCGATTGCCGTCGTTTCACCGGATTTCTTTTTGCGCACCGTTCAACAAGTGGGAATCGTCGCGCTGTTGACGTTCGTGCCGGGGCTGGCGATCTGGTATCTCGCACGCCATCAACCGGCGATGATGCCCGATCAGAAGAACCCCACGCAACTCAAGTCGGCGCTCGTTTTCGGAGCAATGTATGTCCTCGTGCTCTTCGCGCTCGCTGTGGCAAAAAGTATCTCGGCGACCACGGCTTGTTCATGGTTTCCGCGTTGTCCGGGCTTACCGAGATGGACGCCATCACGCTCTCGACCGCGAAAATGTCGCTCCAAGACCCGAAAATCTTGCACACCGGCTGGCAGTTGATTGTCGTGGCAATCATGGCCAATATGGTCAGCAAGGCCGCGCTCGCCGGAATTCTCGGCGGCCGGCGGCTGTTCTGGTTGATGCTCGCCCTCTTCGCTGTCCCCATGATAGGGGGATCCGCAATTCTGTGGATGTGGTGATTCGCACGTTTTTTCTGTCGATCATGGAACCGGTTGAATTCGCACAGCCGCCGTGGTAGATTCCATATTCGCATAGCATTGATATATTCTCAAACATTTGTGATTAAATATCACATCTTGCTCCGCAGACACAACTCCGATTCGAACACCCGTGCAAGGAGACAATTCGATGATCGTCTTCCAAAGGAAAAACATCGCCGGGCGAGTGTTACCAACCTTGGTCTTCGTTGCCGCGCTGTTTTACCACGGCTTTTTGTCGGGCGACGAGCCGGCCCCGACCAATCGGCCGCTAGCCGTTTCCGATGAAAAAATGGAAACCCAAAGCCTCAACGGCAGTTGGCAAGTTCGCCCCGAGCCGCTCACCCGCATCGGAGAACCGGGACTGGAAGAAGTCGAAAAGGCGCGGGACGGCTGGCTCGCCGCCCAGGTGCCGGGCGAAATCCACCTGGACTTGATCCGTGCCGGCCAAATGCCGGAACCGACCGTCGGAACCAACGCGCCGAAATGCCGCTGGCCCGAAACCAAGTCCTGGTGGTATCGGACCCAATTCGACGTCTCGGCCGATTTCCTCCATTTCGAGCGCCAGCAAATGATTTTCGACGGTCTCGATCTTTACGCCCAGGTGTTTGTCAACGGCCATTTCGTGGGCGAAGCCGCGAACGCCTTCGTGCCGGCCGTCTTCGATGTGAAACGGCTGCTCAAGGTAGGCTCGAACGAACTCGTGGTACGCATGACCGTCGGAACGGAACTCTGCCCCGACGACTCGTGGCCCGGCCAAGGCCAAAAGCCTCACAAGCCGGCATTCGGAGAGATTCCCAACCCTACGCGAGAGGGCGATCTCTACAATCATCGAACCTGGTACGGACGTAAGTGGCTCCGCAAACCCCAGTTCTCCTACGGTTGGGATTGGGTGGACTCGCTGCCCAACATCGGCATCTGGCGCGGCGTGCGATTGGAAGGCCGTTCGCTCGCCGTGCTCTCGGAAATTCGGTTGGACACGCTCCGGCAGGACGACCGCGTGTCGCTCGAAATGGAAGCCGTTCTCGAGAACCTTCACCCCTGGAGCGAACGAACCTGTGCGCTGGAACTCGCCATCACTCCGCCCGGCGGCGGTGCGCCGATCGAACGCCGCTACCCGCTCGATGCATTCCCCGGCCGGACGCCGATTCGCGACATCATTGATATCCCGAATCCAAAACTCTGGTGGCCCAACGGCATGGGCGATCAGCCGCTCTACAAAGTTCAGGCGCAAGTGGTCGATCAGGCGGGAACGGTCTTCGATCGCCGGCATTTTTCCATCGGGCTGCGGACCATCGAACTCGACCGCAAGCACGTGCCCGAAGGCAGCCGGTTCTGCTTTCGCGTCAACGGACAGGACGTCTTCTGCCACGGCGGCAATCTCGGGCCGCAAGATGCCATTCTCGCGCGGATAACGAACGAAAAGTACGAAAAACTCGTCGCCGAAGCAAAAGCGGCGAACGTCAACATGTTCCGCATCAACGGCTGCTCGATTTACGAAGGGCCCGCCTTCTACGACGCCTGCGATCGCGCCGGCATCCTCATCTTCCACGATTTCATGCTCACCGACACGACATATCCGAACGACGAGAAGTTCAACGCGGCGGTCGTCGCCGAAGCCGAGTCGGTCGTGCGGCGGTTGCGGCATCATCCGAGCATCGCGCTCTGGAGCGGGAACAACGAATGCTTCATGGGCTTCCGCGATTGGTGGAATCCCGATAAGTCCAAGCCGCTGGACGTGGGCGGTTGGCGGCTCTACAACCAACTCCTGCCCGACCTCTGCCGGCATCTCGATCCCCGCCGGCCCTATATCCCCGGAAGCCCTGTCGGCGGCAACGACGCCAATAGCGAAATGTCCGGCGATTGCCACTGGTGGTCGGCCACGATGAGCGGCGACATGAACCAGCGCATCCGCCATCAGCCCTACGACCAGTGCCGCTCGCGCTTCAACAGCGAGTACGGCATCATCGGCCCCTGCCATCTGGATTCGATCCGCGAGTATCTCTCGCCGGATGAGATGAAACGAGACTCGCTGGCCTGGCGGATGCACACGAACTCCTTTGACGGGAACTCGAGCACCCTGTCGGCCGCGATCCGGTTGCACTACGCCGATCCGGAAAAATTATCGCTGCCCGAGTTTGTGCTCTACGGCCAGATGTTCCAGATGTCGCTGCACGAACATGCGATGGAGGCCCTGCGCTTCCGCAAGCTCGACCCCGTCGCCGATTGCGAAGGCGCGCTGATCTGGTCGTTCTCCGACTGCTGGGGCGAGACGGGCTGGTCCGTCTTGGACTATTACCTCCGCCGCAAACCCAGCTACTATGGCCTCCGTCGGGCGTGTGCGCCGGTGAAGGTCATCACTCGGCAGCGCGGCGATCACCTCGTCACGCGGCTGGTCAACGATACCTTGCAGCCCGTTTCCGGCAAAGTGGAATACGGTTGGTGGCGGCTCGACGGCGAGAGCCGTGAAACACAATCGCGGGAAGTCACCGTGCCGGCCAACGGCATGATCGAGGTGGCGTCCGAGAAAATAGCTTCCGCAAAAGAAAAAGATCCCACGCAGTGGCTCTACGCCTCGGTGCTGTGGAAGGATGGCAATATGCAGGCCGATCAATCGATCTGGCTGCTCGCTCCATTTCGAAAACTGCAAGTCAAACCGCCGCAGATCAGGGCAGTCCTCTGCGACGATGGCAGCCTGGATGTTTCCAGCCCGGTTTACTCCCATGCAGTACACGTCGAGGATCACGGACACGAAATGATTTCGAACAACTGGTTCGATCTCTTGCCCGGCGTGCCGGTCCGCGTCCGTCTCGCGCCGGGTGTAAAAACGGAGGCAATCCATTTCGACGCCGTGACGGTCAAGTAATGTTGCAGGCACTCTCCGAGTGCCGTCCGCTTGATCGACGAAATGGCAACAAACACGTTCCTATTCCTACTTGTTCCCGCGCTCTGCGCGGGAACACAATTCCCCGACGCTCCCGCGTCGGAGAAATGCGAACCGGTGCTGAATCGCTCGTGATTAGTATTGCTACTTCCGCTTATGCCGCGGACTCAGGAGCGTCACAAAATTGCGTTCCCATGCCGAAGCGTGGGATCAAGTAAATTTCCCGAATTGCCGCACACGACGTGTGCAGCGTACTTTGAGAAAAAATCACATGAAAAGAATAATTATACTCGCTGTCATTTTACGATTCGCCGCTTCCGGTATGATCTCTTTCGCCGCCGAATCGCAGCCGATCCGCAGCGTCACGATCGGCGGCGGCGCCATCTATTCCTACAGCACCGGAGATGAATGGTCACCCACCTGGGCCGAGGACGGGAACCTCTACACGAACAACGACGACGGCTCCAATTTCGGCGGGCTCGCCGGGCATCGCAATATCGCCTTCGGCAAACTCGTCGGCGACGATCCCTTCGCCCCGAAAGGCATCACGATCAATCCGCCGCTCTCGATGGACTACGGTTTCGCGGGCCAGCCGGGCGCGGACGGCGCGAATTGGAAATCGATGAATACCTACTGCGTCGATGGCATCCTCTACATGGGCATCGCCCGATGTTTCTATCCCGAACAGTCCGGCGATCCGCTCGGCCGCCACCGATTCTGCAATTCCAGCATCATCAAATCCACCGACCACGGCCTGACGTGGACGCGGCCGCCGATCGAAAACTATCACCGGCCGATGTTTCCCGGCGACCGGTTCGGCGCACTCTACTTCGTCTGGTACGGCCAAAACGGCGCGGCATCGGTCGATAACGCCGACAAATTCGTTTACGCGATCTCAAACAACGGCCATTTCGAAGACGGCGACAACATTGTATTGGGCCGCGTTTTGAAAACCAAACTGCCCAACTTGAATGCCGCCGACTGGCAATTCTACACCGGCGGCCCCAAAGGCGACGGCCTCTTGGAGAGCAACTGGGCGCGAAAGATAAATCTCGCAACGCCCATCTTGAAAGACACGTTCAATCTGAGCATGACGGGCATGACGTACCTTCCCGCCTGGAAAAGATACGTGATGGTCCAGTGGCATTACTCGACCAAAAATCTCCGCGTGCTGGCCAGCACCACCTTGGATTTCTACGAATCGCCCAAGCCGTGGGGACCGTTCGCGAAATTCGCCGCCTACGATTGTGCCGCGACCGGTTATTACTGCCCGATCATCGGTCAAAAATATCAAACCGCGGTCGGCGAGAACCGCCTCGATTGCATCATGTATTGCACCGGCATTTATAGCGACCGCGCGATGTACAAATTGCTCTCGATTCCCGTTTCCTTCTATACCTCGCCGCAGCCGAAATCGGCGGGCGATAATTTCAGCGGCGAAAAACCGAGCCGGCAGTGGAAAACAATAGGCGGCTCGTGGAGCGTCAGCAATCGCGAGTTAATTCGAAAAGAAAACTCCGATGCCGATCCTAAAAAAGCGATCTTCGGCAACTCGGGCGTCGATTTCGGCCCCAATCAAACCATCACCGCCCTGGTCAAAGTGAATTCTTTTTCGAAAGCCGCCGGCGAGCGAGCGGGTGTGAGCCTCTTCACCGAGCCTTACAACGGCAAAGGCTACAACCTCGTTTTCGCGGAAGACCAATCGACCGTCTGCTTTGTGGATGATTCCGTGACTTGGGGCCCGCGTTACAAATTCGATTGGACGCCCGGCGTTTGGTACTGGTTCAAACTGAAGATGGCCGACGACGTGCTTTACGGAAAAATCTGGCCGAAAGGAAAGTCCGAGCCGGCCGGTTGGCCCTATCGCTGGGCGACTAGCTCCCGCGTGCGCTATCCGCACGGCTATCCCGCCCTCAACGGCGGACTATCGGGCAACGACAGCGTCTCCTTCGCCGAAGTCAACGTGACCGCCGATCCGACGAATGAAGTCGTCCGCTCCGTGGGAGGCATTGTCACGGCGCGCGGCGACAATCCGCCTTACGAAAAGAAAGAATGCGCGTTCGACGGTGAAGTCGGAAACAAATGGCTCGATTTCAGCCCGACGAGTTGGATCGAGTACCGGTTCGCCGGCGATCGGGCCTACAAAATCACGAAATACCGCATCACATCCGCCAACGACAGCCCCGAGCGCGATCCGACCCGCTGGACGCTCCTCGGCTCGGACGACGGCCACACGTGGACCAAAATCGACTTACGGGAAAATCAAGGTTGGTCCGGTCGTTTCGTCACGAACGTTTACACGTTCCCTAACTCCACCGCCTACAAGCTCTACAAATTCGACTCCCTTGCCCCCCGCCCCAACTGCAACATTATCTCCATCGCCGACATCCAACTCATCGAGAACACCGGCGACCGCTGAAAAGTCGCAGGCACTCTCCGAGTGCCGTCCGCCAAGCCCCGCCAAGCCGGCCTGCATCAAGCACGCTCTCACGGCATCGCACAACGCCGTTTAGAAATTCTCCGCCATTTGATGCGCGCGCGCCGCAAAATCCAAGGGCGGCGCGGGAAGGTGTTCCACGAAACTGAGCAACTTCTTCGCCCTGACCGGGTGCTGCAATGCCCGCACCGCCTTGGTTTCGATTTGCCGCACGCGTTCGCGGGTGACGGCGAAAATCTTTCCCACTTCCTCGAGCGTGTAGGAATAGCCGTCGGCCAAGCCGAAGCGGAGCCGGATGATCTCCCGTTCGCGGTAGTCCAGGGCGCTCAAGACTTCGGCAATGCGGCTGCGAAGCGATTCCTGGTTCAATTCCAGCAAGGGATCCACTTCGCGGTGGTCTTCGAGGAACTCGCCGAAGAAGCTGTCGTCGTGGTCGCCCACCGGCTGGTCGAGCGAAAGTGGTTGATGAGCCATGCGCATGACGCCGGCGACTTCCTCCAGCGGCAAGCCCGCCTCGTAGGCCGCTTCTTCCATCGAGGGCTCGATGCCGTGACGTTGAATCAACGATCGGGTCGCATTGCGAATCCTGTTCATGGTGTCGATCATATGCACCGGCATGCGAATCGTGCGGCTATGATCGGCAATCGCCCTCGTGATCGCCTGGCGAATCCACCAGGTCGCATAAGTCGAAAATTTATAGCCCCGGGCATGTTCGAATTTATCGACCGCCCGCATGAGTCCGGTGTTGCCTTCCTGGATCAAATCCAGGAAGCTTAAACCCCGATTGCGATAGCGCTTGGCGATCGAGACCACCAATCGCAGATTTCCGGCCGAAAGATGCCTCTTCGCCGATTCATATTCCTTATGCAGCGCGGCGATGCGATTCAACCGGCGTCGGAGCGTGGCCGGACTTTCCATCGTGATCCGCATCAAATAACACAGTTCCCGGTGAATCTCGGCCTGCTTTGCCGCGGCTTCCGCGCTGCGGCCGTTCTCGGCGAGTTGTTTCTTGAGTCCGTCCATCCGCTGGGCGATTTGTTTCAATTTATCCAACATCGGCTGCAATCGCTGCGTCCGCAAACCGAGTTCTTCGACCAGACGGACGCACTTCGCCCGGCGGTTCAAAAGCCGCCGCCAGGCGGCGCGGCGCACTTTTTTCGGTTGCTGGCGCTTGACCGCCGCGGCGAAGTCGCGGCGGTTGCAGTTTATCAAATGGTGCAGCGTGTGCAGGTTCGGATCGAGTACCTTGAGCAGCCGCCGTTTTTCGCGGACGTTGATCACCGAAACCTCGATCGTGCGGTCCAGCCGCACTTTATTGTCGCGGATGTTTTCCAACAGGCTGATGGCGGCTTGCAGCACGTAATCGTTGGCCAGCATGCAATGCCGGAAACGCAGGCGGCCGATCTCGATCCGCTTGGCCGAAACGAGCTCTTCCTTCACCGTAAGCAGTGGGATCTCTCCCATCTGCATCAGATAAATCCGCACCGGATCGTCGATCCGATCGTCGTCGCCGGTGACTTCATCGGCAAACGAAATCTCCTCGTCCGCTAAATCGGCGTGAGCGGGCTCGTCGCTTTCGGATTCAAGATCGAGCCCTTCCGGGGCCAGGAGTTCATCCGTCAAGGCAACCTCGTCATGGATTTCGGGCGGTTTTTTCATGCGGCGGCTCATTCCTTTGCGAAGAGAAGTCTTTTTCTTCAGGTGCTTGCTCATGGCCGAACTCACTTTATCGTAGGACAGGTTTCGATCCCGTCACCTTCCACGGTGCAGATGGCGTCAGATGAACATTCCAACCCACGGCTAAGCAAAAAGCACTTCAGGTGCCAATGACAAAACGCAGGGGGGTTTATCGTCGCAAGTACTTGCACAATAACCCCTTAAACCGCAAAATGCCGATGGTCCCTCTCGCCGCTACCAGGGGCATGTTTGCTTTTTGCATCATCCCACAACCGCGACGTGGCGTTTTTCAGTCAGAGAAGAAGAATGCAATTGGAATCCGGAAGACTCGACGAAACGGCCTATTGTTTCCCTTCAGGACCAAGACAATCGACCTCGCCGCGCTTGTTGATGAATTGAAAATTGCACTCGGGCACGGCTTTCTGCAATCCCAGGAGATCGGACTTGGTTAATCCAGGCCCGACCTCAAGAATATTGAGATTTGAGAGGCATTCGAGTTCTGCTAGTCCATCCTTGTCGATCTTCGTCCACAAGAGGTTCAAGTACCGGAGGTTGGTCAACGGCTTGAGATGCGCCAAACCTTGATTGCCGATTTTTGTGCTGCTAAGGTTGAGGTCTTGCAGTTTTGTGAGTGACCGCAATTGAATCAGTGCGTCATCGGTGATCGACGTTCCCGAAAGCTCTAGGACCGTCAATTCCGTTAGTTCGTGCATGATTTTCATGTCTTCATCGTGAAAAGAACAGGAGACGATCTTGAGCAATTTGAGCTTATGCAATACGGCCAGTCGATCAAAATCTCTGTCGATCGCCGAGTTGCCTCTTATGTGCAGGCTCTCGAGGCTCGTGAGTTTTTCGATGCTTTTCAAGGCTTTAAAGGTGAGACCCCCATTCTGAAAAAGGTCTAGCCAACAAAGTCTCGACAGCCCGGCGACAGGTCTCAAACCATCATCGGTTATACTTGTGCGAACCAGTTGCAGGGATTGCAGGTTCGAGAGCTTGTCGATGTGCGCAATCGTCGAATCGCCGACCGATGCTCCGTCGAGCGTCAGATGTTCGAGCTTTCGAGCTTTCTCCAGTTGGGCCAATCCCTCGCCGGTTACACTCGTATCGCTCAGATTCAGTTCGCTCAGCTCCGGGAGACTGCCGACAATCGCAAGTCCATTATCGGTAATCGATGGAGAAGCCAAAATGACGGCGTTGATGCGGGGTAATTTCCGCAGCAAAACAAGGTCATTGTCCTTCACGGTGCTCTGAGTGGAGTTGAAAAACACGGCTGTAGCGTACGCAAAGATATCGTCCCCCAAGATCCATCGGACCCAACCGGGACCGGGCGGGGTATTCGCCGGATGATATCCCCATTGACCTTCGGTGATTTGGTAGTCGTAATAGACCGAACCGCCCAATGCCTTGATTTTCTTGACGACGGCCCGTTGCTCGCGTGCCCGCTCGAGCATCATTCCGACCCAGCCGCTCAATACGCCACAAACTGACACCACAATCATCAGCGTTCGCAGACTGTACTGAAAGCGCCACCGCCGGCCGGAGACTTTCTTGGGCTCGAACCGTTTCGTTTCGGAATCGGGCATGTCAGGCATGATAATTTCCGGATGATTGGCGGCGCGATTACACTCATCTCTGCAGCCCACAGCCTGCAACGCATCAAACATCTGCGGGAAGCGATCGAGAACCGCAGCTCTCATGAAAAGATCGCTCAGCACATTACATTAAAGTGTACACCGAAAAGGCGCATTCGTATAGCGGAGAATATCCACCGCCCGCTGTTTCGAGAAAGAAGCATAGGGGGTTGTACTTGCGTCTTCCGCAATCACCTGCCCACCTTCTGTTTCCGATACTGGCTCGGCGAAATGGCCATAACCTTGCGGAAAATGCGGGAGAAGTAGTAGGGATCTTCATAACCCACCGCCCGCGCGACTTCAAAGATGCTCTGCGACGTGGTATCGAGCAACTGGCAGGCACGCTGGATCTTCAAATGAATAAAGAACTCGACCGGTGACGCGCCGGTCCGCCGGCGGAAAATATTGGAAAAATGCTGTGCCGAGAGGCCCGCGTGCCGGGCCATTTCCTTCAGCGACAACTCGCCGCCGATCCGGCCGGCCATGAATTCGATCCAGGCGTCGAGATCGTACCGGCTCTGTTCGCGCATTTCGGCGCGTAAGCGCGGTTGCCGTAAAACAGCAATCCCAAAATGTGCCGCACGGCATGCGTGAGATAATAGATGTTGTGGCCCGCATAGCCCATGCGAACGCATTGATACATGCTGCGGAAATCGCTACGCATCTGCTTGAGCGCCGTGTGCGAGATCGGCACTTTCCACGAGTTGTGCGGTAGCATTTGCAGGTAAAAATCGGCATCGTCGCCCAAAAAGCCCACCCAATGAATCGACCAGGGATTTTTCGATGATGCCCCGTAGGTGTGCGGCCGGCCGCCGGGAATGAGCAGGGCTTCGGCAGGCCGGATGATCTCCGTCTTTCCGCCGGTCTCGCAAAAACCCTCGCCATTCACGCAGACGATGAGGATATGTTGCTCGGCGCCGCGTTCGCGGCGGCAGTAGTGTCCCCGCACCCGCGGGAACCAACCGAAATCGGTGACATAGAGCTGCCGTGCCAGATAGAACTGCACGAATCGCTCGAGCGTGGGCCGCGGCACGACATGCACGATCTCGCCGCGAAACCCTATCCCCCGTTTGATGATATTGTCCATAGGCATGGCCGATCCCCCCAAGAATACGTCACTTTCCTGATTTTATATTTCTTCAAATAATCCATCATTTTACATGAAATTATCCATTGTACATCGCGGTTCGGTAAAATAAGAATGAGATTATTGCAGTATGCTGGGGGCTTTCCGACTATTCCATGCGGAGAAAAGTAATGACAAAGATGCTCCCCGTTGTCCTATTGGTCTCATTCGGCATTTCAGCCGCTGTGGCGCGGGCCGAGGAACCGAAACCCGGGAATATCGCGCCGCTGGCGAAGGCGTCGGCGTCGAGCACGCATCCGCAGTATCCGCTCGCCGGCGTGAACGACAACCGCATGGAAACCCAGTGGAGCACCGCGCCGGGCAAGACCAGCGGCGAGTGGCTGCGATTCGATTGGGACGCTCCTCAAGTCGTATGCGGGGTGGTCCTCCACGCCACCGGTCCCTGGACGCAGACTATCGACGTGCAGGTCGATCGCAATGGCGACGGCGACTGGATCTCCGTGGGAAAAAGCGGCTCGGCCGACGAAAAGACCGCGGTCAACGCCGTCATCGCTTTCAAGCCGGAGCGGACGAAGTCCCTGCGATTCCTCTTCGAGGGCGGCGCGGCCTACTACGACGTGGATGTCTATACCGACCCCGCGACCATGGTCAAAGCCGCGGCCGAGTACACCAAGGTGACGATCATGGTCGCGGGCGATCTCCGCGGCCGCCTGATGGGCACCGCCTCGCAGCAAGACGGCAGCGTTGCCGTTCGCGACGCCGACGTGACCGTCACCGGCACGACGCCGAACGGTCCCTGGAAAGAGACGGCAAAGACCGGCCAACAAGGCGATTTCGAGGCCCCCCTGCCGTTCGCCGCGAGCGGTCCGATCCAGGTTTCGCTCGTCAAAGGCGATCTCACGGCGAAAGCAGAGATCGACAGCCGCGACATCTCCACGCAACTGACGCCGAAATCGGCGGAGATCAGGCAAGATCGAATTTCGCTTTGCGGTACTTGGGAGTTCGCCGCCGATCCGCCGAAGGATTTTCCGGCGAATCAGAGCGGCATGAAATGGAGTCCGATCAAAGTGCCCGCTCATTGGGAAATGGAAGGTTTTACCGCCGATTCGGGCCGGGCGGTCTATCGCAAGACCTTCACTGCGCCGCCGCAGTGGCAGGGCAAGCGAGTCAAACTCCTTGCCGAAGCGATTTACAGTCGGGGGCAAATTTGGGTCAACGGCAAGCGAGCCGGCGCGCACGAAGGCGGTTTCACGCCCTTCGAGTTGGACATCACCGACATGGTCGAAGCCCGGCGCGGAGAACGAAATCCTGGTGCTCATCGACGCCCGAACCATGGCCGCCGACTTGGACAACGCCAGTTATTTCGCCTATTTCGAATTGGCGGGCATCTGGCAACCGATCGAAGTTTTCGCAACTTCACCCGCGTATCTCGCGCATTTGGCGGTAACCACCGACTTCGATCAGGACTACCGGGATGCAAAACTGGCGGTCGAGTTCGACGCCGTCAATGAGCAGGCCGCGAATGACGCCCTGTCAATTCGCTGGCGTTTGTTCGATCCGCAAGGCAAGGAAGTAGTCCTATCCAATCCGGCTACACAAGTTGCTCTCGGCCCGTGGGAGCGAAAAACGTTGACTTTCACGACGCCGGTGAAGTCGCCGCAATCGTGGAACGCCGAACAGCCGCGGCTCTATAAACTCATAGCCGAGCTTACCGACGCTCAAGGAAAGAAGAACTCCGTCGAGCAGTCCTTCGGTTTCCGCGAGATCGAAGTCAAGGGGCCCGTGCTCATGCTCAACGGCAGGCCGGTGAAATTCCGCGGCATTGCGCGGCTTGACGCCCATCCGCTTGATGGGCCGTGCATTGACGCCCGAAATCGACCGCCTCGACGTCGAACTGATGAAAGAAGCGAACTTCAATATGATCCGCGCGACGATTGCCCCGCCGCACCCCGCTTCATTGGACTACTCCGACGAATTGGGGCTCTATGTGGAGAACGAAGGGCCGACCTGCTGGGGAAACCACGCCGACGACTTGCGCTACGCCACGGTCTATCAGGGCGTGATGTGCGAATACCTCGAACGCGACCGCAACCATCCCTGCGTCGTCGATTGGTCGATCTGCAACGAAAGCAACTACGAACGCGCGTTCTGGATGACTCAGCGAAAGATGAAATCAATCGATCCGACGCGGATCTACAGCGCAACCTTCACCAATAATAAAGACCTCGACGTGACAACCTACCATCATCCGCTCACGCTCAAACGGATCGAAGACTCGCTCTCCGATCCGAAGCCGGTTTTCTTCGACGAAGTGCTCACACCGTTCCACGGCTGGGAAGACTTGGCGCTGTTCATCGACATCGATCCGGGCATGAAAGATTACTGGATCGAAGGCATGAAGCCTATGCAGGATGCGCTCGATGCCGGCGAGAACCAGGTCGGCGCCGTCCAATTCTGCTGGGTCGATGACGCGTTCCTCGTGCCCGGCAAGGGAATCGGTTGCTGGCGCAGGGAGCAACCGTTCATCCGCTACACCGAATCGGTCTATAAGCTGCCGAAACGCGGGTATGTCGGCGACGTCGCGTGGGGAACGCTCGACGGCTGGCGGCGGCCGCGGCCCGAGTACTGGTACTCGAAGAAGCTCTACTCGCCCGTGCAGATCGAAGAAAAGCCGTTGGCCATTCCTCGGGCCGATCTGCCGATCGTCATTCCAGTGAAAAATCGAAATCAGTTCGTTAATCTGGACCAATACGTCTGCCGCTGGGAGTTGGCGGACGAAATAGGCGAAGCCCGCGCCCACGCCGCGCCGATGAGCAAGGGCACGCTGGAAATCTCCATCAAGCAGTCCCCGAAACCCGACGATAAGCTGACTTTGAAATTCTTCAACCAAGGCGGAAAAATGATCGATGCCTAC
The DNA here is from genome assembly GCA_963713065.1 of Pirellulales bacterium. GTDB lineage: Bacteria > Planctomycetota > Planctomycetia > Pirellulales > Thermoguttaceae > JADLEL01. Next base: position 73,135 of record CAVQKP010000012.1, read on the forward strand.
CGGCTCTCGTTCAAACCGCACGACATTCCGAAATTCCCCAATTCCGGCAAGCCCGCGCGGATCGTCGAGCAAAGCGGTTATCTCGACAATTGCTCCGCCGTCCGTTTGCTCGGTCCGAACGTGGAGTTAGCCTACGACCGCACGAGCGGCGGACTCTTCCGCGCGCTCGTCGATCGCGAAGTGATCATGACCTTGGGGCCGAAACTGCACCTGCAAAAGAGCAGTTCGGCGACGACCGAGTATCCCGTCGGCACCGCCCGCAAAATCGGCGATGTCTTCGGTCCCGAGGATGTGCCCGGCGATTCCATTTGGCATTTCACGGCTGCGGACTATAAAACGGAAGGCAATCAGGCCGTGCTGAACTGGAAGGGAAACTACGGCAAGGATTTTGACGGCCATTTCGAAATTCGCATGGACGATGCCGGCGACATCGAATATCGCTACGCATTCAAATACAACGGCAAAGACTTGTGGGTTCGCGAAATCGGCCTCGATTTCGAATTGCCGCTGGACTTCGACAAGTTAAACTGGGACCGTGACGCCGAATACAGCTACTATCCCGCCGACCACATCGGCCGTCCGGTGGGCGAGGCCGTGGCCCATCCCGACGTGCCGCAAACCGTTCCCGCCGGGCGACCGACCATACGGGCTCGACGACCATCAACTGGGATGCAATGATTTTCGCAGCACGAAAAGGCACATCTACACGGCCAGCCTGACCAACAAGGAGGGCCAGGGCGTCGAAGTATTCTCCGATGGCTCGCAGCACGTCCGCGCGACCGTGGGCACCCACGAAATTCACTTCAAAGTGCTCGATTACTACGGCGGCTCTTCCTATACTTACCACGGCGGATTCCACTATGGCCCCGGCCGATTGGTCAAGTCGGGCGAAGTCCTTAAAGGCGCCGACCGCCTGAAACTGCTCGGCGATCCGCTGGCGAACAAGTCGAAAAAATGAGGCGGGCGATGGGTTGTCGGTGCCATGCCCACGCTTGCGTGGGCATGAAAGCTCGGCCAAGATAGCAACGCATCCCCACGGCAAACGTGAGTATTTTACTCGCGTGCTCAGACTCTTAGCTCCAGAAATTTTCTCATGACGAACTACGAACGGCTCTGCCGAATACTCAACGGCGAACACGTCGATCGATTGATGACCTGGGATTTCATCGATCACGAGGAAATTCTCGTCCGCCACGGCGGATACGATTCCTCGCGGCAATACGGCGCCGAGGAACTGCTCGATCTCAACATCCGGGCGGCGAAAAAGGCCGGACTCGACATGACCCGCGGCATCTACGATCCCACCTATCCCTGGCTCAACGTCAAGGTGGCGAACTGGGTTCGCTTTTTGGGCGTCGATCCGGCCGATTGGCAGGTGTCGCAAACCGGCGGCACGGGCTGGATCTCGAAGCGGCCCTTTCGTGATCTTCGCGGTTTGGAAAAGCACCTGCCGCGGCCGCCGGTGTATGAGGAAGTTGCCGCCTGGTTCAAGCCGCTTTTGGCCCAAGTCAAAGAAGTCGCCGATCGGCACGACGTCGCCTGGGTGCAGGGCGTGGAAGGACCGCTGTCCGATACTTACATCTATACCGACACGGAGCTTTTCCTCACGGCCGTGACCGACGCGCCCGAACTCGTCGCGCAGATCATCGATTGCATGACGCAGTTTTCAACCTGCATCGCGCGGGCTTACGCGGAGTGCGCCACGTCGCCACTGTTCTTCATGGGCGAGGACATCTGCTACCGCACCGGGCCCATGATTAGCCCCGCCTGGCTCCGTGAAAATGCGCTCCCCCAATGGCGGCAGATCATGGAACCGATCCGCGCCCGGGGTTTCAAGTTTATCTTCCACACCGACGGACGCTACGGCCCGGCCTTGCCGGTGATCCTCGATGATTTCGACGCCGACGGCCTCCATCCCGTCGAACGCAACGGCTGCAACGACATTTTCGAGATCCGCCAACGATATCCGGATAAATTTCTGTTCGGCAACGTCTGCTGCTCGGTAACGCTGCCGCTGGGGAATGTCTTCGACGTCGAAGACGAGACGCTTGAACTTATCGAGCGGCTGGGACCGCAGCGGCGAAACTTCATCGGCTCCTCAAGCGAAGTCCACAACCTCGTGCCGGTGGAGAACGCCGAGACGATGTATCGCACCGTTCATCAGTACGCAACATTTCCCCTCGACCTGGACCGCATCCGCCGGCGGCGGGCGGAAATCAGTCGCAACCTCAAATGTAGAATTCAGAACGCCTAACAGCCTGTTGAAAAAGGGGACTGCCCCTCGGAGCTGAGTACCGGAAATCCCGCGAAAAATGGCCTGCAACGACGTGCCTATCCCCCGTTTTTTGCACACAGATCACCGCGAAAGCAACGGCCGCGGCGAGGAGCATGAAGCGGCCCGGACAAACCGAATCTAACCGCTTGTCCGACAGAAAGTTAAGTCGAATGAATACGGCTTGCCCTCAATAGGGTGGTGCCAGCCGGCGGAAGCCGTGGGATAAAACAAGGAGCAGGAAAAAGAGATTCCGCGGCAGGACGGCCGGCCAGAAATAAGAAACTTCGCCGAGTGGTTTTCCAACTTGCCGCTGATCGACCAACCGGAAGGCAACTCGCCGAAGCAAAGCGGTCGAACGGGGCCAGTCGAGGATGCCGCTGAGCCAGTCCTCGGGAATTTTATCGGCGCCTACGGTCGCCCCGGCCAATGCGCCCGCGATTGCACCCACGGTGTCGGCGTCGCCGCCACAATCGAGCGCGGCCTCGAGCGTGGCGCGAAAATCGCCATAGTGCTTCAGCCATGCATAGAGAGCAACGGGAACTGTATGGTAGATATAACCACTAACGCCTTTATCCAATCCTCGGGAAACGGCGTAATCGCAAACCGGGAGATTTCTTTGATAAGCTTCCGCGATGCTGCCGATCCACTGGTTCCACTTGCTGTCCGCAGCCGCAATTTCGCGCAGCATTGCCAGAGTGACGAAGCAACGACTGCGCAACAAAGAGTGCATGCTCGGTATCATCGCTCGCCATGCCCCGCCCAAAAAACAACCGCTGCCGCCACGGGCCGGGCAGCAATCGCTTTCTTCGCCGCGGCGAAAGCCCTTCCGCCGGCAAACCCAAAGAGTCGCCGACGGCAGTTCCCAGCAGAATTCCGGCAAGGCGGTCTGGTCGGAGGTTCATTTTTTTACTCACCAGCAGGAAATCGAAGATACATGCAAGGCACCGCCTCGGTAAGCCAAACTTTGTTCTCGGCAAATGAAATGCGTCGCCTTCCCCGCTGCCGCCAAAAGCTCATCAATCGACACCCAACCTTCGCTATCCAAAACAATGCCAATCGCTTCCGGTTTGTGCCGGAGCACGAAGCTCAAGAATTTGCTGATTTCAACCAATTTTCTATTCATGGCAGCATTCCATCACAATTCGAACAAAAATCCCTGCTTCACTAATCGTTTGTATTTTGCTTCATTAAACCGATAAAGCCTCGCCGCGCGGTGGGCGACATCCTGCTCGATATCGTCGGTTTCCTCCAAAAAACCCATTAAAAGCGCTTTGCGGCGAAAGTTGCGTTTATCCAGCGGTCGTTCGAGGATCGTTTCATACAGATGTTGCAATTGCGAGAGCGTGAATTTGGCAGGGAGCAGTTCGAAGCCGATCGGCTGGTAGCGGACCTTTCCCTTCAGCCGTTCGAGAGCGGTATGCAGGATTTTTTCGTGGTCGAAGGCCAACGACGGCGTATCGGTGACCGGAAACCACGCGGCATTGCGAGCATCGGTGGCCGCCTGCACGCGGTGATCGCGAATGTTGACCAAGGCGTAATAGGCCACGGTCACGACCCTTTCGCGGGGATCGCGGCCGACGTCGCCGAAGGTATAAAGCTGCTCCAGATAAACCTTTGTCAGTCCGGCTTCCTCCTCCAGTTCCCGCCGGGCGGCTTCTTCAAGGGTCTCATCCAAACGGACGAATCCGCCCGGGAGCGCCCATTTTCCCTCAAAAGGCTCCAAATCCCGCTGGATCAAGACCACTTTCAAGTCTTCATCGTCCAGGCCGAACACCACGCAATCGACCGTCAAGGCAGCACGGGGAAACTCATATTTATAAACCATCAATGAACTCCATAAGTGTAAAAGATACACTATTTATAGTGTATATCGTACACCATGTCAAGCGCGATCCGGGAAATTGATCTATCCCCTATTTGCCGGGATTTCTCCGAGATCAACCGCTGCACCCCCCCTATGGATCAGGATAGCCCGTTCTTTATCTTCGAGTTGTTCCCATTGGTCCGCTTCCGGATCAATACCATTTCCTTGGCTGAAAAGCGGGAATAAGCCGTCTATTATGCCTGTCTGATGGGTGGTTTCATTGCCGATCCTAGCGACCTTGGCTGCGGTGCGCGTTCTGTCGATTCTTGCGGCTGACCGTGATGTATCGATCGCGGTAAATTGTTTTTGCATAGGGAGTTAGCTCTGCCGATATCCTGAGTGAATACTTCATTCGCTCCCCCCCCGACATTGGCAAAACCATGAACAAAGACACCTTTCGCGTAGTGACCCGCGGTGCGGACGGGGAAATCCGCATCCGCGACTATGACAATCCCGAGGCGCTGTTGAAGCGCCATTCGCAGATCGGCGTGGATGATTGCAGCACCGACTTGGGAGTGCGCGGTTTGCCGGTTTTCCGCGGGCTAATCGGCCCCATTCCGGAAGGGAAAAATATCATTCGTTACGAGTCGCCGGAAGTGTTCGAAACGCTCACAAAAGAATGGAGCAACACCCGGCCTGCTCGCCGCCGACGCGCACGAATTCATCCCGCATGCACCCAGTGGAACCTAGTCGATTGAGGCGAAGATATTCACTTCCAGAAAACAGCAAAAAAGGCTGCGAGATTCTTTACCTCTGTGCTCTCTGCGATCCATGTAAGCATCGTTTTGATGCCAACGTGAAATCCGCATCAAATCGATCCGTTGCATCATTTATCGCGTGGCGGATGGCGTGGCGGGACTTGTGCTATAACGCGGCGGATCCTGGTTGAGACGGGCAACACCGCCGATCCGGTCGCCAGGCTGCGGAGGCTGATAGCGGAGCGTCGTCGCCGCCGCCGGAACGCTTTGCGGAGTCGGCCGCGGCACCGGCCCGTTGGAAACCCCCGCGCTGGGCGCCACTCCGCTGACCGCCACGCGGCTCACGAGAACGTTTTCGTAAACGACCTTCTGCGTCGTCACCGGAACCTGGATCGTCTGCGTTTCGGGCACCAGTTTTCGGGTGGTGACGGGCATTTTTACCACGTCGCTGTGCGGCACCCATTGCGTTTCGGCCACCAAGTGCGTCTCCCAATACGGCTCGATGAAAAAGTTCCATCGCCCGACCATTTCCGTCTCCGGCCGATAGACCGTCACCGGGCACAACCAGGTCCGCGTGACATCGCGGGTCTCGGTCGAGCATTGCACTTTATAGACCGTCCGGGTGGTTTGCTGATTGGAGGTCTCCGTGATCGCTCGCGGTACGATGCGATAGGTATCGTAATAGGTAATGCCGTTTTCATTGACGTAACGGCCCTCGTCGGCCTGAACCGAACCTGCGAGGCAGCCTATCATAAATCCTGACGTAATAAGGATTTGGTAAATGTTCATCAATAACTCCCTTGCTGAAAAGGGCTTGGAGGCAGATCGCATTTCTCCGCGCCTAAAAAGCCATTTCTTATCATCGGAGTTTTTGGCACAATCGGATTAGACGGATTTCTTGATTCACATTCTAAGATCCGATCAGCTTTTTCAATGACATCAATGTCTTCTCGGTTGCTCCGAGTTGAGATTGCACCAGCGATTCGGCGCGGTGGCCCAACTCCGCGGCATAAGCGAAATCCATCAGGCAGCGACGCAGGAATGCTTCCAATTCGCTTTGATTTTTCACCACTACGGCGGCTTGACGATCGAGCATCGCGGCGACGATATCGCGAAAATTCCACGTGTTCGGCCCGAAGGAAACGGCCGCGCCGTAGGCGGCGGGCTCGATCATGTTTTGTCCGCCGCGGTTGCCGAAACTACCGCCCACGAAGGCGATCTGCGCCGCGCCCGACCAGGCGCCCAATTCGCCGACGACATCGACGAGCAAAACGCGCGTGCCATGCTTTGGCGAATTTTCGCCGAGCCCCGTTCGCCGCCGCCAAACAACGCCCGATTGCTCGAGCAAATAAGCCACTTCGGCAAATCGCTCGGGGTGCCGCGGCACGAGGATCAGCTTCAACCGCGGAAATTCGTCGGCCAGATGCTTGAAAATCTCAATCGCCGCCTCTTCTTCGGGAGCTTGCGTGCTGCCGGCGAGAAAGACGATATCGCCCTCGTCGATGCCGGCCAATTGGCGCAGCCGCCGGGTCTTCGGATTTTGCCGATCGGTCTCCGCGCCGTCGAATTTCATCGAGCCGGTGATTTCGATTTTCGCTTTGTCCGCTCCCAAAGCGGCGAAGCGGCCGGCGTACGTCTCGTCCTGTGCGGCGATGACATCGATCCGCCTTAATAGCCGTCCAATGAACCACCGTATCCGCCGATAACCTTTAAAACTCTTCTCGCTCAACCGGCCGTTGATGACGGCCACTTGTGCCCCGCGCCTTTTAGCGGCGCGAATCAAATTCGGCCAAAGTTCCAATTCGGCCAGCACCAGCAGGTCGGGCCGAATCCGCCGCATCGCCGCGGCCACGGCCCAGGTAAAATCCAAGGGACAATAAAAGACCGTCCAATCCGCATATTTCTTCCGCGCCAGCGCCATGCCGCTTTTCGTGGTCGTCGAGACGACGCATTCCCACTCCGGCTGCTGCATTCGGATCTTTTTCAACAGCGGCTCGAGCAAATTCACCTCGCCCACGCTCACGGCGTGAAACCAAAGGCATTTCTTGTTCGATTTTCTCCACGGCACAAGCCCCAAGAACTTCGCCCCGAAGCCCTCCCGATATTTTCCCTTCCGCAGCGACTCTTTCACCAACCACGGCATGCAAAGGAGAATCAAGAGCAGGTAACAGAAGTCGAGAAGATAGGGCACGCGGGAGTCCTTTCCCCATGAATGAAAGACCAATTAAAGCGAGGTGTTTCTCAATTGTTGCCTAAAAAATGGTTCAAGGAGCATCACTTCTTCATACAGCAATTCTTGAACTTCCTGCCGCTGCCGCAGGGGCAGGGGTCGTTGCGGCCGACGCGGGGGCCGCGATGGCGGATGGGTTGCGGCTTGTGGTCGGTTTCGGTCCCTTCGATGGCCGCCTGCTGCTGCTCGGCAATCTCGCCCGCCGACGCCGCGTCCTCGTGGATCGCTTCCGATTCGGTCCACGTCGAACCCACGAACCGCTCGTCGAGCTGCTCGATCTTGAAGACCAGGTCGGTCACCCGCTCGCCGACCGAGGACCACATCTGCTCGAAAATCTTCATGCCTTCCCGCTTGTATTCGACCTTCGGATCGACCTGGGCGTAGCCGCGCAGGCCGACGCTGCTCTTCAAGTGGTCCATCGCCAACAGATGGTCCTTCCACGCTCCGTCGAGAAGTTGCAATACCAGCGAGCGCTCCATCCGCCGCATCTCCGGCCGGTACTTTTCCTCGACCGCCCCCACCAGATGCCGCTCCAGTTGTTGCGCCGAAAGGCGCAACGGCGCATTGGCCGGCAATTTATAGCGGTATTTTTCCTGCAACCAATCTTCGAGTTGTTTCAATCGGCCCATCTCGACCGACGCCCGCCGCGATTGGTCTTCCGGCTCTCCCGGCGGGAAAATCCGCTCGATCCACTTCAGCGCCTCTTCCATCGCCGGAGCCATCCGGGCGGTGTACTGCCGGCTGCGCTCCACCAGCGTCGCGCGGATTTCATCGCGCTGCTTGTTCTTCAAATCTTCGAGGTCCAATTCCACCTCGAAGCGGTCGCGCCCATTCGGCGAGTTTCTCGCGGTCGTATCGCTTATGGCCGCCGGCGTCGCGGGTAGTGAAATGATACAGGCCCGCCATCACCGGATATTCGATTTCCCGTTCGTTGTAGATCGTTCCTGCGCGATCGCGCACCATCGATTTGAAGGCTTCCGGCTCCAGCTTGCGGACCGCTTCGATATCCAGATCGAATCCGAACTTCATCTTCACCCAAGCGAAAGCCGAGCGAACGCCAAAATCGGGGAGCAGAAATACCTCGCCGTCGCCGAGATCGATTTTTGTCACCATCTCGCGGGCTTTTTCAATGAGGAACTCGCCCACCTGGTCGCGGCCCAATTGTCTCAAATCGCGGTCTCGAAGGCTGAGTTTCCAGCGGCTGTTGGCCGTTTTCGCCAAGGCTTCCCAGTTCCATTCGGAGACGTCCTCCTCGCTGGGCAGATTTTCCTCGATGAGGTCGAGCACCTGGCCCTCGACCTTCCGATCGGCTTCTTCCAACGCGAAATGGCTCGCCTGGTCGAAATCGAGGCCGCGGAAATCCTTGGCGTCGAATTCGATCGTCAGGATCTTGCCCGCCCACTCGGCGAAAGTTTCCTGTCCGTAGTCCTTGGCCAGGAATTCGTCGAGATGCTTGTCCACTTGCTGCTGGATCATCTCCATGATGAGCTGCTTGCAATCGATCCCGTCGAGAATGTTCTGGCGGTAGCGATAGACCCGCTTCCGTTGCTCGTCCATCACTTCGTCGTACTCGAGCAGATTCTTCCGGGTTTCGAAGTTGCGTTCCTCGACTTTTTTCTGCGCCCTTCGATCCGCCGGGAAACCATGTGGCTGACGATCGCCTCGCCTTCCTGCATTCCCAGCCGGGTGAGGATGCTCTTCACCCAATCGCCGGCGAAAATCCGCATTAAATCGTCTTCCAACGACAGGTAAAAGCGGCTCGAACCGGGATCGCCTTGCCGGCCGCAGCGCCCGCGAAGCTGCAAGTCGATGCGGCGCGCTTCGTGGCGTTCGCTGCCGATGATGTGCAGCCCGCCCATCGCCGCCACCTCGCGCCCTTCGGGCTTCATCTGCTCGCGCTGTTCGATTTCCTGCACGAGTTTGTCCCATTCGTCCTGCGGCACTTCGAGCCGGGTGGGATATTTTTCCTGCAAGATCGCCCAGGCCATCGCCTCGGGATTCCCGCCCAAAATGATGTCCGTTCCGCGGCCGGCCATGTTCGTGGCGATCGTCACGGCGTTTTTCCGCCCCGCTTGGGCGACGATTTCCGCCTCCCGCTGATGATGCTTGGCGTTCAAGACTTGATGCGGAATGCCCCGCTTTTCGATCATGCTCGAAAGCAGTTCGCTCTTTTCGATCGAGACGGTGCCCACCAAAATCGGCCGGCCGCGGCGCTCGATTTCCTTGATTTTCGCCTTGGGGATGAACTCCGATTCCTTGTAGCCCTTGTGCTGGAATTCGATGCTGTCGTCGGCCTCGCCCACGATCCGGCCCTCGTACTCCTCGCCTTTGTGCGAATAGAGCAAATCCCACTTGTTGATCCGCTCGATCTCCTCGACGATGGCGTTGAACTTCTCCCGCTCCGTGCGGTAAATCACGTCGGGATTGTTGATCGCGCTGAAGTTCGCGGTTGGTGGGAATGGAGATCACGTCGAGATGGTAGATCTTCCAGAATTCGGCGGCCTCGGTCATCGCCGTGCCCGTCATGCCGCAGAGCTTGTCGTACAGCTTGAAGAAATTCTGCAGCGTGATGGTCGCCAGCGTCTGGTTCTCTTCCTTGATTTTCACGCCTTCCTTGGCCTCCACCGCCTGGTGCAAGCCGTCGCTCCAATTTCGCCCGGGCATCAGGCGGCCGGTGAATTCATCGACGATGATCACCTCATCGCCTTGCACCACGTAATTCACGTCGCGCTTGTAAAGATGATGCGCCTTGAGCGAATTGTCGATCAAGTGCGGCCATTCCATGTGCCCGGCGGTATAGAAACTCTCCACGCCCGCCAGGTGTTCGGCCGCGCGAATGCCTTCGTCGGTCAGATGCGCCGAATGCTCCTTCTCGTTGACTTCGAAATCCTTTGCTTTCGTCAACTGCCGGGCGATGCGGTCGGCCTTCTGGTAGCGCGTCACGTCGTCGTGCGCGGGGCCGGAAATGATCAACGGCGTCCGCGCTTCGTCGATCAAAATGTTGTCCACCTCGTCGATGATCGCGTAATGCAGCTTGCCCTGCGATTGCTGATACCATTTGTCGTAACGGTCGTCGCCTTTCGCCGCGGGACGCATGTTGTCGCGGAGGTAATCGAAGCCGAATTCGTTGTTCGTGCCGTAGGTAATGTCGCAATCGTAGGCTTTCTGGCGATCGAGCGTCTCCATGTTGCTCTGGATCGCGCCCACCGAAATGCCCAGCGACATGTAGAGCGGGCCCATCCATTCCATATCGCGGCGGGCGAGGTAATCGTTCACCGTGACGACGTGAACGCCCCGCCCCTCGAGCGCGTTGAGATACGCGGGCAGCGTGGCGACCAGCGTCTTGCCTTCGCCGGTGACCATTTCCGCGATGTTGCCGCGATGCAGCACCATGCCGCCCATCAATTGCACGTCGTAATGCCTCATGCCCAGCACGCGGCGGCCGGCCTCGCGGCAAACGGCAAAGGCCTCGATCAACAAGTCGTCCAACGTTTCGCCGGCCGCCAGCCGTTTGCGGAACTTGACGGTCATCTCACGCAATTCTTCGTCGGTCATTTCCTGAAACTTCGGCTCCAAGGCATTGATGGCCTCGACGGTGGGCTGAAGCTTCTTCATGAATCGTGCGTTCGAAGAACCGAATAAACTCGTGACCGAACGCTCGATCGTTCGACCCAGAGAGCCGAAAACCAAACCCGCCACATCACCGATGCGCGAGAATATTTCTTCAATATTGTTCGAGCCTTCCGAAGGCTTGTTTTCTGAATTTTTTTGTAACATTCCAGCGGTTTGCAGTAAGGTGTAAGCTCAAGAAGAACGTGAGAATCGGATCAGCAAGAAAACAAAATAATTCTGGCCTTTTCCTTTTCCCGGTTTTCCTCTTTCTCCTCACACGTGGTTTTTTCAAACAGCCAACTCGGTATTTATTGTAGAAGGTAACGCGGGATCGGCGAGGCACCGTCCCGTCATGCTTTTTTGAGAAATTTGCCGGACTGCGTTTTGCTAGCCCCGGACCGGGAATCCTTTTCACAATAGGAACTAATTCCAGGTAAATTCTTCTTTAAGATTTCAATTTCCAATTTATTTGCGGTGCGCTAGTTTTTCTCAAGGTCTATTCGCTGAGACGGGGTGCGTCTTGCCCACCAGCCGCTTACGCTTTTTAACCGTAGAGGCTTGGAACAAAGCCAAGCATCTCCCCAAATAATCCGTCTATTCTCATTATATCCCAACCTATGGAGGGGTGAGAAGAGCAGTTGTCTAGAATTTAAAATAAGAGATTTTATATTGGATAATATGGATAATGTGGATAATGTAAAATTTTAAATTTCAAATTCGTCTTGACACGATCCATTATTTTTTGAAAGCCCTCCTCCCTATTTCACCAACTCCAGCGTCGCCCAAAGACTCGGATCCTCGTCAAAAGGCATCGGGCTGCCGACAGAGAGTGTGTGTTCGCCCAATTCGCGGTCGATCAGCGCGTAATTGAAACCCAGGCGTGGATGCTCTGTGGGATCGAATCCGGTCATGGCCTCGGCAGGCAAAAAAGCTTCCAACAGATAGCCGTCCTTCTTTTTATCGCAGCGGACTTTCACCGCGCCGGGCTTAAGCGGATGGGGAAGTTCTTTCGCCCGATTGATCGGCACCAGAAATGCGGCCGGTTCGTCGAGATTCCGTCCTCCGCCAGCCGGCAAAAAAAGAAATTGATGGCAAAACCGGTTGGCCCGATGCACGTTATGCACATCCCGCGTATCGATCCAGACCTGGAACCCGTCGCTATCTTCCGGCTTCGACGCCCGGCACCACGGAGCCTGTTTCTTCCCCCGCACCAGCACCCAAAACACCACCCCCGCCTCGCTCCACGCCGCTCGCACATCCATCGCGGTGGGAAGCCCCTCCAACTCCGCAAAACTCGCCAGCCGAAACTCCTCCCCCAAGCCCGCCCCCTTCTGCGTCCATAAATTCTCCCGATACCGGCAAGGCAGCGAGAAGCGAAACAGAAACCGAGTTGGAACGAGCGAGTCCGGCATGTGAGAATCGAGTTAAGGTAATCAAGCGTCTTGAAAATTATTACCAATTGGGCCGAGTTCGTCGGACAACTCTACTCCATGATCCCATTATCTCCCCATAAGTAATTATCTGCAAGGGACGATTTTTCTCTAGCATGGACGAAAGTGCCTTCTTGTGAACGATGCATTCCCTGCAGGAGGCTATTGATAGGATATAATCTGCTGTTTACAATCGATTTTAAGGGAAAATTCTTCAAAAATTCGCCCCTCTTTCGATCATCCCATGCTCAAATCCGAGACTATTTTCAGTGATGCGCAAAGACGGCCGGGTTGGTCTGGACCATTTATATTTGCATTGACGCTGCTTGCCGCCACACTTCTCTATCTTTTGACTCATGAGATGATTCTGGCAATTATTTTGCCGTGCCTGCATGGTGGTTGGAACCATTTCCGAACGGGGTTTTGGCTTCTCAATACCGATCCGCGCCCCAGCGTGCTCAATATGCTTTATCTATTATTTAGCTGCGGCCTGTTGGAATGCAGCAGCAGCGGCTGTAGCTTTTATTTTTCTGGCTATTATTACACGCATAGAACCCAACATGAAAGATGTTGAAGCCAATTTGTATGTGCTTGTTTGGGGAATATTGTTTAATACAATTTTAGGATTGGTCGCGATTTCTACCGCACTTCGTTATAAAATTCGCGTATGGGTGCATCCCCGATTGCGGAGCCAAGTCCAAGGCGATCTCCGATTGGCCGCAAATCTCAAACCGCTACGATGTGGATTTAATTATGCCATCTTTGTGACGGCGACAGCACTTGTATTTCTGGCAGTAATTGTCGGTGTAATTTTTTTTGCGGTACAGACGATTGACCAAAAGGTCAATGCCCCAGTGACCACGTTTCATCTCCTATACATGTTCTCAGTGCTTTTCGGATGCCCTTTAGCTATGATCCCCTGCTACGCTTGGCTCTCCTCGCGAATTATTGCTCGCAGTCCACGAGAGTGCTGGCCAGAAGGAAGTGTCACGGATGAATTTATAGCATTTCGTCAAGGAATTGACTTATGAAAGACATCCGCGATCCCCGCCTCCTGTACGCCAAAGGCTTTTTGTTTCTAGTGACCGGAATCTTGGCAGCGGTTTTACTCTTGGTGGAAGCGCCTTCATGGAAAGTTGTATTGCTGTTGGCGATTGCCATCTGGTGTTTCGCCCGGGCGTATTATTTCGCGTTCTACGTGATCGAGCATTACGTCGATCCCAGTTATAAATTCGCCGGCCTCACCGATTTCCTCCGCTATCTTCTGCACCGGCGAAAAATGAAGTAGAATTTATTGCCGAAGTTCGGTGCCATGCCCACGCTTGTCGTGGGCATGTGGTGCGTGTTCCTGCAATTCCAGCATGCCCACGACAAGCGTGGGCATGGCACCGTGAGACTGCCTGTCTTATCGAGATTGAAGTAAAATCGGATCCATGCCCACTCAAACGCCTACTCCCGGACCGTCCGACGCCGCGGGCTTTGCTGCCACGCGATGGACGCTGGTATTCACGGCCGCGCGGGGTAGCACGTCCTCTCTCGCGGCCGACGCCCTGGCCGAGCTTTGCCGCATTTACTGGTATCCGCTCTATGCCTTTCTGCGTCGCCGTGGGCACGATCCGCATGATGCGGAAGACCTCACGCAAGAGTTTTTCGCCCACCTCCTGGCCCAGCAGTTTCTGGCGAAAGTCGATCGCGAGAAGGGAAAATTCCGGTCGTTTCTGCTGGTCTCGCTCAAAAATTTCCTGGCCGACGCCCGCGATCGCGCCACAGGCCCAAAAACGCGGCGGCGGCCAGTTCGCCCATTCGCGCTCGATAGCCTCGCCGCCGAAAACCGCTACCGTTTGGAACCGGCCGACCGAACTCACGCCGGAAAAACTTTTCGAAAAACAATGGGCATTGCCCTCCTGGAGCAGGTCCTCTCCCGGCTGCAAGACGGAAATGTCAGCCGAAGGCAAAGCGGCGATGTTCGCCGAACTCCAAAACTCCCTGACCGGCGATCGGCTGGAGACATATGCCGCGATCGCGGAGAAGCTCCAAATGTCCGAAGGAGCCGTCAAAGTGGCTGCTCATCGCATGCGCCGCCGCTACCGCGAACTCCTGCGGGAGGAGATCGCCCACACGGTGGCGGGTGCCGACGAAGTCGAGGACGAAATCCGTTACCTCTTGTCCTGCTTGTAGTTAGGGCGTATTCTGAGCTTTTCGTGTAACCAATTTCTCTTTTTCCCTTTGTATTAAGTAGGACGAAATCACTCGTTCCCGCGCTCCGCGTGGGAACGCACTTCAAGGACGCTCCGGCGTCCCTTGCGTAAGTGCAGGATTCAACATTGGTTGGTACCTCACCGACGCAGGAGCGTCGGGGAATTGCGTTCCCACGCCGGAGCGTGGGAACGAGGATTTTTGATCGAAGGGGATGAACGCCATGAGTACCGAAAACCGCTGTCCGCAATGTGGGGCCGAATTGGCGGCCAATGCGCCGCGGGGGCTTTGCCCCGCGTGCCTGCTGAAAAAGGGATTGGAAACCAATACCTTCCCAGCGAAGGGCGGGAGCCAGTCGGATGCCGATTTCACGCCGCCCACGCCCGCCGAACTGGCGCCCCTTTTTCCCCGATCTGGAGATCTTGAACCTCATCGGCCGCGGCGGCATGGGCATGGTCTATCGCGCCCGGCAAAAACGGCTCAATCGGCTCGTCGCGCTCAAAATCCTCTCCCCGCGAATCGGGCAGTATCCAGCTTTCGCCGAACGGTTCCAACGCGAAGCCACCGCAATGGCCATGCTCAACCATCCGCACATCGTCACCGTACATGATTTCGGGCAATGCGTCTCTTCACTCGCCGTTTCGGAAAAAAAGGCCGGGAGCGAGGGCCAAGCGGCATCTCCCCTCGCCACGCCGGGGAGAGCGGCCGGGGGTGAGGGCCGTCTGTATTATTTCATCATGGAATACGTCGATGGCGTCAATCTCCGCCGTCTGCTGGATGACGGCAAGCTTGCCCCGGAGGAAGCGCTGGCCATCGTCCCGCAAATCTGCGAAGCCCTGCAATACGCCCACGACAAGGGCGTCGTGCATCGCGATATCAAACCCGAGAATATTCTGCTCGATAAAAACGGCCAAGTGAAGATCGCCGATTTCGGACTGGCGAAGCTCATTGGTAAAGGCGTCGGAAAAGGGGACAGTCCCCATTTGTGCGAAGCACCCGAAGGGCCGTTCCGGCAAATGGGGACTGTCCCCTTTTCCGACGCCGCCTCCGAACCGGAGCCGCCCGACTACACGCTCACCGACGCCGGCCAGGTGATGGGCACGCCGTACTACATGGCGCCCGAGCAGACCGAACATCCGCGCGACGTCGATCATCGAGCCGATATCTACTCGCTGGGCGTCGTGTTCTACCAAATGCTCACCGGCGAACTGCCGCTGGGCCGGTTTGCGCCACCGTCGCAAAAAGTGCATATCGACGTGCGGCTCGACGAGGTCGTGCTGCGCGCTTTGGAGAAGGAGCCGGAGCGGCGCTATCAGCAAGTGAGCGAGATCAAAACGCAGATCGAAACGATTTCCACCACTCAACCTCCCAGCCCTCCTGTGAACACAAGTGCCATTCCAACCGATGCGGTCAGTCCTCGACTTTCCAAAGCGGCAATCATCGGCGCAGCCTGGGCGCCGTTTTTCGTCTTCTTCTTGTTGTCAACCATGGTCGTGTGGGTGCAGTCCGTGCCGACGGCAACGCAGCCGCCGCGCCCCGAGTGGTGGCAGATGCTGCTTTCGTTCACGGTGCTGCCGCTGGGGCTGCTGGCACCGTTCGGCACGACGATTCTCGGGGTGATCTCCCTCACGCAGATCCGTCATTCCGCCGGACGGCTTTGCGGCCTGGGTTTGGCGCTTTTCGACGCTTTGCTCTTTCCGCTGTTATTCCTCGACGCGCTCATCGCGTGGGGGTGGTATATCGGTCTGGTTTCGATTGGACTGCGCGTTCGCTGCTGCCGGCGAGCCGAGTTATGCGATCGTGTTTTTGCTGACGGCCGTCACGTCGATGGTCGTCGATTTCCTGATCGCTCGCGCGGCGTGGCGAGCGGTGCGGCAACCAACGCGCGAAAACGATCATTTGCGCCAACCGCCGTCGGCGGCGGAATCGAGCATGGCCCACCCGCAGCCCGCGCAATCGCCAGCCGATCAAGCGTTGATAGAGAACGCGAGGCAGCAGGTACAAGCTCCGGCGATCGGGCTGATGATCTTGGGCACCCTGCATTTGCTGGCAATTCCGCTGGTGACGGCGGTGCTGCTTCCGGCCTTTTTGGCGGCGCAATCGGCCGCCGAGCGAGCGTCGGGTCATGCCGGAGGAATAGTCGGCATTTTCGTCGTTGCGATCGGTTGTATCGTGGCGGCCAACATCTTCACGATCGTCGCCGCCGCAAAGATGAAGCAACTGCAGTCGCACGGCCTCGCCATCGCCGCGGCCATTCTCATGGTCATCAGCTTGAATCCGCTCGGCATCGCGATCGGAATCTGGGCGCTGGTTGTGCTGAATCAAGCGGAAGTGCGAAAGGCTTTCTGGGCGGATCGTCGCGCGACAGTCGCCGATCCCGCGTTGACAAGCGCGAGAAAATTCGGATTGGCGGCGCTCGTGCTTTGCCTGCTCGGCATTCTGATACTCTTGCTCCCGATCGGATTTTTCGGTGCAAGTTCGGGTTTTCAACCGTCGTTGTTGGTGATTTTCCTGCCTTTTTTCGTGTTCGAGTTCCTTGCCTTGTTCTGCGGGATTCTTGGCCACAAGTCGGGTTTGGGAATCGCAGCGATCGTAATTTCCTCGATTCTCTTCCTGATTGCGGGGCCGGCTGCGATTTATCATGCGACGCGGAACGACACCGACGTGAACACCGGCGACAAGTCCGGCGTTGCCCGCACCGAGGGAAGAACCGCACCCGCCGTCGTTTTCGACCCGGTGATCGAACGCGTCGTCGAGACCGACCTGCACGGCAAATGCGCGATCGATCTCGACACCGGCATGTTGTTCACGCCGCCGGCGGAATTCCGCGGTGAAGGCGATCTCGATTGGGTTCGCTCCTCGGGCGTGGACGCTGTCGGCGTGGCGGGCAAAGGCCTTCGCGCCTTCGACATGCAGATTTTCCCCGCCGATAACTCGACCTGGGACCATTTTGAGGGCGAATGGAGTCGCAGTATCAGTGGCATCCCGCTCATGCCATATCCCGCGATGACGTCGGTCGCCGACATGTTCGTTCGAGATCACCTTCCCACCACATATCTATTCAGAACCCGCGAAGGCGGCGAAGGGGTGCTGCAAATTCTCGGTTTCACCGAAAATCCGGCCGGCGTGAAAATTCGCTACAAACTGGTTCATGGCCCGCGTCCCGTGCCCTGGCCGTCGCCCGCGAAATCAACCGAAAGCCCGGCGGCAGATAAAAAGGCAAACAATCCGGTTGCGCAATCCGGCCCCGCATCCGAACAAATCGATATCGCCAAGTCCGATGGTCCGTGGATCGCCAAACTGCCGCAAGGCAGCATCGAGATGGCGGCGATTTCTTACAATCCTTCCCAAGGCAGACCGTGGTGGCGGCCCGACGGCTCGCCGTGTTTGGAAGGGCCGTTCGAAAATCCGGGATTGCGATCGTATTCCTCCGAGACAGTGCAAGGATACGACTTCGTGATCCGCCCCATCGGACAGCCCGAAAATGCTTCTCTGCCGGTTTGGGATTTTCAGGGCAGCAACGGCTCCGCGACGGGCGGTTCGCAAAAACCGAACGGCGAGCCTGAAAAGGCTACTACTGCGCGAGCGCATCGTATCCTAAATCGGTTCGCGCGGCGAACATCCGCGTCGGCGTGGCCTGGGGGCCGTGGCAAACTCTCATCACGTACGAAACAAACGGTCCGAACTTAGCGGACGGTTCCCGGTCCGGCGGCGCAGGTTTTGGCGGCTCCACGGTTTGGTATTCGTTCTTAAAACCGGTTGAAACCGACGCCGGCAGCTTCCGTTGCTACCGTCAATTATGCGAAGATCGACGCGGAAATTCGCATGGTCGCCGTCGATGATAAAGACCAGGAACACGTGGGAACTTCCTCCATTTCCTCCAAGAGCGCTTCCATGAGCCAGATCAAGTCCACCTTTCCGAACCTCCCGCTCAAACAAGTCCGACAGATCCGTTTCCAAGTCCGGCCCTACCAATGGGTCGAGTTCCGCAACGTGGCGTTGAAAGCGGCAGAACACGATGAGGGAGTTTCAAGCGAAAAATCGTCTTCCACGACATCCGAAGAATCCGATTCTAGCCAACTTCTCCAGCAAGGCTTGCATTTATTGTGGGAGAAAGGGCAAGTGGAAGAAGCCCTGAAGAAATTTCAACGCGCGGCGGAGATTGATCCAAAGAACCCGAATGCTTGGGACGGACTCGGTTGGGCGTATTTCAACTGTGGTAAGTCTGCTGAAGCCGAAAAGGCATTTGAGGAAACGCTTAAACTTCTTCCGGAACATTTGGGCTCGCTTAACGGTTTAGGACAGAGTTACTTCTTCGAGAAAAATTACGAAAAAGCCGAAATGCATCTGCTCAAGGCGGCTTCACTCGGGGCTCCGGCGTGGTATGGACTTACCAGGATATATCTGATGCAAGGGAAATATGCCGAAGCTGAGAGATGGGCTCAAAAAATCGTTGATTCCAATCCAGCCGACGAAATTGCTAAGCAACTTCTCCAAGCCGCCAAAGAAAAACACATTAGCGATGAAGTGCGGTCGTTGATCGAGCCGACGGAAAAAAATTCAACAGATAACAATGCCAAAACTCCTTCCGCAAAACCCCATAACTTTGAAGAGCGATTTAGCCCCGTCATCGAGCGAACGGTGATGGACGATCGGGCGAAAACGGATTGGATGATCGATCTGGATACGGGCGTGCTGCACACCCCGCCAGGCGGTCGTGGATCAACAGCAAACAGCAGAAGAAATGTTGAAGTGGGCTCGCCAAAATGGAATCGATGCTTCGGGTATCAAGGCCAGCCAAGGGATTTTATACGGCATTGATCTGCAAACCGTAGTGCTCGTTACCACGTGTGACTCGGTTTCTCCTGAACTTTTGAAAACTGCTCTAAAAGGCCAGGGATCGGACCGCGCCGGAAAAAATGAAAAAGAGCCGAGAGAAAGTATCGGTAGTAAAGGTCAGTTTCCGTCGTCGTTCTACGGATTCCAAACCCGGGAGGGCGGGATGGGTGTGCTGCAAATCATCGGCCCTGATGAAAAAGGCGAAGGCGTCAAGATTCGATACAAACTCTTGCGAAAACCAGTGCCTCCCGAAGCGGCTGCGCTTTATGATTCCATCAAGGGGGATCATTCGGAAGCCGTAAGCAAGCTTAGCCCGCGCAATGAGGAGAGTTTGAAGGAGTTGCAAAGCAAATTCCAGCCGCAGTACGAAAAACTGCAAGAGATGCTCAAAGGGACCGTTGCGGAAATTCCTTACGCCGAATTGAACGAGCATCGGGATGCCTCCGTGAAAGAGATCAACGACGAGAAGGATGTGATGGAAAAAAACGAGAAAGATGCGGGAATTTACTTACAAAGTTGCGAGTCGTTGAAAGCCTGATTCATGGAACTCCGCCGCCCGAAAAGCCGCAACCTCGCGAAAAACCCGCCGTGCCGCAAGGCCCGAAATTGGTCTATGAAATCGAGACCCGGCCAGGCGTCGCCCGAAATGACGGCTTCCCTCATGGATAACGTCATCAAAGTGGTCGAGCGCCGCCTCAATCCGGGCGAGGAAAAATTGGGCCTCGTGCGGAAACTCGACGACCGAAAGCTGGAAATCACGCTCATGCGGCAAAACGACGACGATAAAAAACGCGTCGAGCGGCTGTTGGCCCGGGCCGGCACGTTGGAATTCCACATCTTGGCAACCGAGCGCGACAAGGAAATCGTCGAGCAAGCCCAAAAGGACCAATCGAAAACCGAAGTGCTCGATCCCTCGGGCAAGCGGCTCGCCTACTGGGTCCCTTTGCAGGATCAATCGAAAAGCAGCAACACCCAGTTTTCGAAAGGCATCGTGCGCACTCGTAAGGAAGGCGATCGAGAGATGAAGGAAATCCTCGTGCTCACCGATCCGTACAACATCACCGGCGCGTATCTTACCAAGGCCGGCGATCATCGAAGAATATGGCCGTCCCTGCATCAACTTCTCCTTCAACAGCGAAGGCGGCGAATTGTTCGGCAAAATCACCAGTGAGCATCTGCCCGACAAGGAGAAGCTAGAGATTAGATACCAATTGGGCATCATTCTCGACGGCAAGCTTTATTCCGCGCCGAATATCATTTCCACGATCACCGACAACGGCCAAATCTCCGGCAATTTCACCAAAGAAGAAGCCGCCGATCTGGCCGACATCCTGAGCGCCGGCAGCCTTCCCGTCCGCCTTCGCCTGGTCGAAGAGCCCACATCCGAAAAGAAGTAAAAAAACGCTTTTTCCCACATTTCAACGTCGGTGAAGTGTGAAGACAAAGAAAATGCCCCCGGCGGTTTTTTCCAGGGGCTATATATCAAAACACTGCTCCGATAATCCTCACTTCTCCGGCTTTTTATCTCGCTTCTCGACTTTGCAGCGGATCAGCCAGTCGCCTTTGTCGAACTCCCGCGGCTCGCCTTGGCCGGGCACTCCGATCAGAGAGTTCCCGCTCCCCTCGGCGTCGTAACTCACATAGACGCCTTTGGTTTGGTGCGGATTGAACGCGAAGCAGACGATGAACTTCTGCGGCACTTTCATGGGCTTGATTTTGAACGATTTCCACGCCGCTGCCGCCCGCGCATACGAACGGTATGGGAAGTGGAACGCGGCAATGGGTTTGAATTGTTCGTCGCAGATCCAGACTTTGAAATCCTCCTGCGGCGGCCGCGGCTCGCCGTAACGCGAGCCGTACAAGCTCACCGAGGTGACGTAGCAGGAATCGGAATCGACTTCGAATCGCACGGCGTGGCCGCCGCCGGCGATGCTCGATTTGCCCGCCGGCTTGCCGTCGTCTTGCGAAAGCTCCTGGGCCTTGTCGCCGCCCGAAGAACCTCCCGTCTTCTTCGCGTCCGACTGTTTCGCCACGAAATCCCGGTCTTCTTGCGAAAGCTTCTCCAAGTCGATGGTAATGGCCTTGCCGTCGGTCTTCCTGAGCGTGACCTTGCCGTCCTTCAACTCCACGAATTCGGCCTCCAGGCTGAATGCGCCGGTCGAATCGTTCCAGATCCGCATTTTGGAAATTTCACCGACTTCCGCGTTGGAAGTGTCTTCGTCTTCATAGGTTTTCACCTTGGGATAGGAGGGCTTTTTGCCGTTGGCGTCGGAGACCACCGCCCGGATCATCCATTCGTAACCCTCCTCGACTTTGTGATAACCCTTGTCAGGCAGTCCCGTGTAGGAATGCGTCCCCGTAACGTTCGTGTCCTTGCCGACATACACGCCCTTGGTCGCCTCGGCGTCGAACCAAAATGCCACGAAAAACTTCTCCGGCACCTGCACCGCGGGGAATTCGAAAGTGTACCATTTCATGTCGCCGCGCTGGACCTTTGCATAGGGCACGAGAATGTGCTCGAGCACTTTTTGCTTTTCGTCGAGCAGATATATGTGGAACTTTTCGGCGGGCGGCCGCGGCGTGCCGTATCGGGAACCGTAGAGCTTCACGGCGTTGATCGATTTCAAATTCGCCGGCCGCTCGAACAAAACGGCATAGCCCGAATCGGCCCAACTCATCATTTCCGTGCTCGAATCGCCGCAGTAGCTCAGCGTTTCCGCCTGGCCGGTCGGTGCGGACGAATCGTCGTCCGCTGCGGAAATATCCGCGGTCGCCGTGGCCGCATCGGCGCGAGCAAATTTCATGACGATGATCTGCGTGATTTTGCCCTGATAGGTCCAAAGCATAATGCCCTTGTCCGCATAGATGTGATTCGCCGCGCCATTGTCTCGCTTAAAGATCTGTGTCGGCTTGTCGCCGTAGTATTTTTCCACATCGCTTGCCGGAGAGCCGAGCTTAATGCCGTTCGCCAATGATCCTCGAAATCCCGGGTTGAAGCGAATTTCCGTGACCGCGGTCGAGCCAGGATGCAAGGAACATTCGATATTCAGCTCATTCCATCGCGGCCAATCCGACCCGTCATCGTTGTCCGGCTTGCCCAGCGCCTTGACAAGATCCTCTCGATTCATTCCGACGCGGACTTTTCCCCAGCCGACGCCTTCAACGATCTTTTCGGCATCGCCCGGCATGTCCTCAACGGCCTTCTTGGACGGAGCAATCGGAGTTTGCGATTTCGCTTTCACGTACCGCGCTCGCACGTCATCGAACCACACTTTTCCGGGGCCGTAATCCTGTAATCCGACGCTGATTTTCGCGGTTCCCTCGGGAATCTTGACCGTTCCGCTGTATTTCTTCCAATCGTGATTTGCCGGCGGATCATTGGCCGCCTTCGCGCCGATATAAGCCGCCCATTCGTGAGAAATCCATTGGTCGTTCTTGTCGAGGAAGACCACGTCCAGCGTCGCCTTGAACATTTTCCTGGTTTTCACCTGGGCTGATACTTCCAAGAACGGCAAGCCGCCCTTTCGCTCGACAGTCTGCGACCACTCGGCAATCGGAAAATATCGATTCACGCTTTTCTCGAAACCAAGGCTTGCCTTGCCCTCGGATGCGACTTTCTTGTCCCATGTGTATTTCACGCCCTCGATCGCGTTGCCCTGAAGCCAACTCTCGGCGTACGCCTCCCCGCTTTCCATTCCGGGATTCGACAGGATGTTTTCCGGCTCGGCTGGATTTTTCGTCTCGGTCGCCGCTGCGGCATTCACGGTGTCTTCGGCCGCGGCCGGTTGCGGACCTGCCGGCCCGCGCAAACCGGCAACCAACAGGCCGCCGAGCGCGATGACGCCCACCGTAATCATTCGCGCGATCGGCGAGAGTCGCTCGAAATGCAGTTTGGAATCTCGAAGCATCGCAATTCTCCTCAAAAAGTGTTTCGTGTCGGAAGAAATGTGCGCACCGGCCACAACAGCGGCCGGTCGTGCTGACTCAATGCGAGCTCCGCGATGGTAGTCAAGTATTGACGCTGCCCCCCGGAAATTCTCGCTGCGGCGGCATCAGCCGCCAATTCTTGTTCCAATCGCAACCGATTCATGAGCCAATGCACCACCGGGTGATAGAAATGCAGCATCAGCCCCAGTTGCCCGCACAGCAACGCCAAAAAGTCGTGGCTGCGAGCGTGTGCAATCTCATGCGACAGGACGGCCCGGCATTGCGCGGCCGTCCAGTTCGCCCAATCGCTCGGCAGAAGCAACGCCGGCCGGCGCCAGCCGATCGTCGCCGCCGTGACCAAATCGTCCGACTGGCGGATTTCGATCGGACGCCGGCAACTCAACTCCGCGCGAAGCACATCGACCAGTTCCAGCAGCGGGCGATCGTCCACCGGCCGGCTGCGCAGCCTCTGCCGGCGAACGGCTAAAATGCCGAGAACGAGCCATAGCAGCCCGCAGCCCACCGCCGCCAAGAGCACGACCGCCACAATCACCGGCCAGCGCCAACCGTTCGCCGGGCCGGCCGCCTCAGGCCGGGAAATCTCGGCGACCAACGATCGAAAGAATCGATTCGCATCCGATCTCGCCTCGCCCTTTGGGTGAGGGGCCGGTAGCGAGGGCTGGGGGAGGATTTCCTTCGCCATCTCCTTCGAATCGCCTGCTCGGCGCCAATCTCAATCGGTCTGCCCCAGGGACGGAATTGCTTCCGCTCCTCGAATCGTCGATCGATGCCCCCGAGGCGATCGACGATTCGTCACCCGATTGAAATAGCTTGTTGTAGGTCCATCGCGGCCACGGGCTGAACGCCATCAGCGACAGCAGCACGATCATCACCAGACTCGCCAGCACGATCGGCGCCGCGGCCGCCGGCCGCAACCGGCGAAGCACAAGGTATAGTCCCGCGGCCAATAGGCTCATCAGCGTGACCTGCACGATGCACCACACCAGCGCGACGGCGAGCGTATTCATCGTTTCTTCTCCCGGAGGATGCCCTCCAGCACGGCCCGCTCCTTGGCGCTGAGTTTGCGCTCTTCCAAGAGCCGCAGGAGCAATTGCTCGCGCGAGCCGAGGAAAACCCGCTCGACCAGGTCGCCCAAGATGCTCCGCGACACTTCTTCATAGCTCCGCACCGGACGGTAATAAAACGGGCGTTCGTTGTTGGTTTGCTCCAGAAATCCCTTCTCCATGAGGATATGGACCAAGGTCGCGACGGTAGTGTACGCCAGATCCCGGCCCGACGCGGCCAAGGCGTCGCGGATCTCCGCCATCGTCGAAAGCCCGCGATCCCAAAAGATGTGCATGATCTCCAGTTCGCGCTCGGTCAGTTCCTTGGCAGGCGGCCGGCTCATTGTGAAATCTCCTTTTACACGCTCCCCTGAGGAATACCGAATCGAGTGTCGCGGATAACAATTCTGTATTCTTTAGATTTGGTTATATCGTAACTGATTTGGCGGCGGTGTCAAGCGGCTATTCGAGAAAATTTCAAAAAGATTCGCCCCAACCTGGGGATAGGTCGGGGGGGAAAGCCAAAGAGTCATCACATGATTCAAGAGGGCATCATCAACGCCAGCAAATACAGCCAAAGCAGCCCGGGTACGCATTACCGCTATTGTCCCGGCTTGCGGAACAACTGATCCAATCCTTGGTTCAATCCTTGTTCCAGCCCGTTGATGATCGCTTTCTTCGCAAATTGCCGCGTGTATTCTTCGAGCTTTGCTTTGTCGATCTGCGGGCTGTTCAACGTGCCGCCGATGGGCAAAACGAGCGTTTGATTCCTAAGCGACGGCGCGAGCGGATTGTTGACGAGCCATTTCGGCGGGATGGGCATCGAGGCCTCCAACGACAGCGTCTGGTCGTCGATCCCCACCGAACCGCGCGTGCGGATCGTGAAGTCGGGAAACAGCAGTTCCATGTTGTCGTGGTAGATGCGGCCTCGGACCATCTGGAAATTCACCACCGACTGTTGCCGCAGCTTGGCGGGCGTTTCGCGGTCCATGAGCACCGCCAACTCGTGGATCAGCGGCCCCGGGCCGATCTCCACGTTATGCACGATGAACTTGCCTTTGAGATCGCCCATTTTGGGATTTGCAAGAGGCAAGCGGCAATTGTCCAACTCGATCGAGAACGCGCCCCTTGCTTCGGTCACGTCGGCCAAAATCGGGGAAACATATTTCAAAAACATCTCGCACATATCCGGCGTGATCTGCACCTGCTGGGCCAGCACGCCCGGCGGCATCGTGAGTTCCATCGGATCGGGCGCGAGGCGGACCTTCGGCGCCAGGAAAAGCTTGCCCTGGCTCACCGCGACTTGCAGCGGCTCGATCGACAGCACCCCGCCCTCGAGTTTCGGCATGATCGCCGCGGGACCGATGTTGAAACCGTAAAGGTAGGCGCTATCCCACTTGAGTTCCGCGCCGGCCTGGCCTTTGTCGAGCGCGAGCGGCCCCCGCCAAGTCAACGGACCGGTGCCGCGGCCGGAAAAGCGGACTTTCCGGCCGAAAACCGGGCGCATGAGATCGGAAATCCGGTTGAGATCGTAGCTCGCTTGTCCGTTGACGTCGGCCGTGGTTTGCTCCTTCATTCCGATCTGCGCTAACGCACTGGCGGCGATTGTGGATGACGAAAGCTCGGCTTTCTCGATCTGGATGAGTTTTTTCTCGTTGCTATAGGCGCCGGCGGCGGTCACCGCGACTTTCGGCTCGATGAACTGCTGGCCCGAAGCGTCGGCGACGGCGAAATTGGTCGCCTCGGCGGTGGTTTCGCAGCGGATCACGCCATCGGCCTGCTTGAATTGGGCGCTGCCCGCCAACACGCCGCCTAGTCCCCAGGAGGACGGTTTCGACGGGTCCGCGAAGCACTGCTGCAGCCGGGCCAGATTGCTCTGATACTGCACCGTTCCGGCAAGTTCCAGCGGGCCGGCGTTCGGCATCGAGAGAACGAAATCCTTCGCCGCGATGTTCAGCGTGCTATTGGCCAGCACGGCGGAGGAAATGTTCAACCGGCGTTGCTCGGTCGTCCACACGCCGGTGGCCGAGAGATCGATCTGCCGTTCGTTGAGCTGCAGCGATGGGGAGGCGAGCGCAAACTGGTCGGCGTGGATTTTCGCGTCGGCGATGTTGATGCTTGCGGCCGACGCGGTGATTTGCGCATCGAGCCGGCCCGTGCCCGCGGCGCGATAGCCCGTCAAAGGCGCGAAGGCCGCCGCGCGGCTCAGCCAGTTCTGCATCTGCCCCTGGGCGGTCGCGTGCAAGGGCCAGACGCCGCCGTCAACAAGGTCCTTGACCGGTTCGCGCAACTGGACCGAAAGTTGATCGCCGCCTGCCTTCAAATCGAACGCGGCGGCAGCGATCAGCGTGTTCTTGAGCGTGAAATCGGTCTTGCCTTTCGCCGAGATTGTCGTCGTCAAACTCGGCTCGCGCCACGGCAGTTGGCCCGAAAGCACGACCTGGAAATTCTGAAGCTGGATTTCCGATGCGGCCTCGAACTGCTGCCGCTCGTCGCGCCGCCATGTGGCCGTGAGCTTGCCTTCGCCGGCGAGTTGGTACGGGCTGAGTTCGACGAACTGCCCGAGCTGATCGGCCAGTTGTTTCAGATTGAAGGCGGCGGACCCGGTCAGATTGTCGGTCGTGCCGCTGCAGGTGATCTTGAGGAAGTCGGAATCGCATTGAATGGTTTCCACGACAATCCCCGCCGGCTCCTCGTGAGCGATGAATCCCGCGGCAATCGGCTTCGCCCAGGCGATTGGCCGCCCGTTGTCCGACGCCGTAAGGTTGAGGGCTTGCATTTGTCCCTGCCACGCCATCGCAGGGTGTTGTGGCGCAGGCGTCCCGACTGCCGTCGCGGTCTGCGGAGCGTTTGCTTGCGGACGGCACGAGAGCGCGACCTGCACTTCACCGGAGGTAATCTGCGTTCGTTCGCGGATATGCAGCAGATTCGGGAATATCGCGGCGAGCCGTGCGAGATCGACGCGGCCGTTCATTTCATAGCGCTGCCGCAAGAGGCCCGTCGCCGTCATATTGCTTCGGCCGGCGGCATCGTGAAGCTGCAAGCCGCCCGAAAGCTGCGCGCTGCCCAGATCGCAAACCAGCGATGATTGCTCGACGTCGATTCGTTCGCCGTCGAGCGAACCTTTGCCGTCGGCGCGGATGCTCGCCATGCGGATGACGTCCTGTCCCAAGGCCGGCATCGCAAACGCGAAGTCTTTCGCCTCGGCGGTTCCTTCCACCTTGGTTTTGCCTCGGACGGCTTTGTCGGCGAGTGTCGTGTGAATATCGGCGCTGAGCCAACCGGCGGTTTGCGCTTGCACGCCGCATCGCGCGAGCACGGGCTGCAAGATGTCGAGCGGGAAATTCTCCGTTTGCAGGGCGACGTCGTTTACCGATATTCCGCTCGCCGCTTGGGGAGAGCCGCTGGTAAGGCTGACGTTCGCGCTCAGCTTGCCCGGCATCCGCGGATCGGTTAGTCGGACCGACGTTTTGACGACCATCGCGTCGGCGGCGCTGGCAGGCATTTTCAAGTTCAGCGCGAATTGGTCCATCTGCCAAGTTCGCTTGGTCGTTTCGTCGATGATCTCGACCGTGGCGTCGGTGATATCCACTTCGACGCCGGTTTTCTTCGAAGACGGCTCGCCGGTCATGTAGTTGGCGATGACATCCTCCAAGTTGCTGCCATTGGGCCGCAGGCGGAGCGTGAGCTTGGGCTTATCGATATGGAAGCTGCCCAGGTTCGACGGATTCACGATCATCCCGAAAAGCGAATTGCTGCCGGCGACCGAAAGTTGTTCGATCACCGGTTGATTCCTTTCGTCACGGAGTTCGATGCCCGAGATGACCGGCGCCGAAAGCCAACTCAGCGAAGCGGATTGAATGGTCACTTGGCCCTTCAAGTTGCCGAAGCGATTGACCGCCCAACCGAGAAGCGGCGTCTTGGCAAGAATCATCGGCAGAAACCAAACGAACAAAACCAAGACCAGCAGGAAAAATCCAAACCGCCGCATCCATTTCCGCTTTGGTTTCGACTTCGGCCCGCGAACTTCGATATCCTCGACCTCTCGCACCACCATCCGCCGTGCCGGTCTTGAACTAATGGCCATCCCGCACCTCCTGGCTTAGGCCTTATAGATAAAGAGAAGACTCAAAAGTCGGTTGATTCTACTGAGATCTGCCAACTAAAGCCAGATGAATCATATAGAATCCAGATCAATATATTGGGCAAGATGGACAAGATGAATCGCAAGCTATTTCTGCATTCTGGCTAAATGCCGTATATTTCCCAATATATGCAGCTCGCCCCCCATTTATGCAAAAGGCCATCGTTTTCCCAAGGCTTGTTTTTGCAAAACGAGGAGCTTTTCAATGCCGCCTCGGGCGAGAGAGAGTAAAGAAGTGAGTTCACGATCGGTAAAGGTGGCTTCTTCGCCGGTGCCTTGGACTTCGACATACCGCCCGCCGCCGGTCATCACGATATTCATATCGACCTCGGCGGCGACGTCTTCGTGGTAGTCGAGATCGAGCACGGCGCGACCTTCGACCAAGCCCACGCTAACGGCGGCGACGCTGTCCTTGAGTGGAAGTTTGACGCCGCGGGAAAGTTTCACATGAAGCGCATCCGTCAGCGCCATGAACGCCCCGGTGATGGACAAGGTGCGCGTGCCGCCGTCGGCTTCGAGAACATCACAATCGACCGTGACGGTGCGCTCGCCCAAGGCGTCAAGATCGACCACTGCGCAGGCTTCGTCCCACGAGGCGCTGGATTTCGGTCGTTCGGCCGTCGCTCTTCAAGCCGCGTTCGCGCTGCTTGCGCGGACTGGTGCTGCCGGGCAACATGCTGTATTCGGCCGTGACCCAGCCGCGGCCTTGCCCTTTCATCCACGGCGGCACCTCGTCGGCTACATCCGCGGTGCAAAGCACGGTCGTCCGACCGGCCTGAATCCACACGCTCCCCGGCGCGGAGCGCGTAAACCGCCGCTTGATTTTGAGCGGACGCAATTCGTCAGGTTTTCGACCGTCGTGACGCATGATGATGAAGAAGGAAGGCGGAAGCAGGTGTGACGAATTGCATTCGAGACAATACAATTAGGACTATCGCGGTATCTATGTAGCGCCAGCGAATTGAGTGTTCCATCCGCCTTCCCCCTTTCTTTTACCCTTGCGCCCCCAACATCCACGCCAGCAGACCCTTTTGAGAGTGCATGCGGTTGGCGGCTTGCTGCACGACCACGCTTTGAGGGCCGTCGAGCACCTCGTCGGTTACTTCCTCGCCGCGATGGGCGGGCAGGCAGTGCATGAAAAACGCGCCGCGCTGCGCATGCGACATCAATTCCGCGTTCACTTGATATGGCGCGAAGGTCGTATGCCGAGCGTCCTTCTCATGCTCGAAACCCATGCTCGTCCATATATCGGTATAAATCGCCACCGCGTCGCCGACCGCTTCGACGGGATCTTCGGTCACCGTCAGATCGAGCGCTGGCGAGTTTTTCTTGATCCACGCCACTTCGTCCGATTTCCATTGATACTTTTTCGGCGTGGCCATTACCATCTTCAAGCCCAGTTTGCCGCAGCCGACCGCTAGACTCCGGGCGACATTGTTTGCGTCGCCGATCCATGCCAAAGTGTGCCCTTGCAGCTTGCCCACCAATTCGCGGATGGTGAACAAATCGGCGAGCGCTTGGCAGGGATGGCCGAAATCGGTCAGACCGTTGATGACCGAACAACTGCTATGCTCCGCCACTTGGGCTACGGTTTTGTGCTTGTTGGCGCGGATCACGATCACATCGACGTACTCGCTCAGCACGCGGCCGAAATCGGCCATGCTTTCGCGCCCTTTGCCGAAACCGGTGTCGCTGCCGAGAAACATCGCGGAGCCTCCCAGGTTGGCCATCGCCGCCTCGAAACTTACCCGCGTTCGCAGCGAAGGTTTCTCGAACAAAAGCGCCATCACCCGGCCGGGTAATAGCGGTTCCCGCAATCCCGCCGCAAACTTGGTTTTCAAGTCTTCGGATATCGAGAAGATGCGTTCGATTTCAACCGTAGTAAGATCGGCCAGTGTGAGCAAGTGTCGCATCGGAATATCCACGCGAATGAAATGATTGTTTCGTTCCCGCGCTCCGGCGCGGGAACGAATAGGAAATGTCCTAAACCTCGTGTGCCATTTTCTGCAAAACCTCCCCAAGGATATCCAAACCTTCGTGGGCTTGCGCATCGCTTAGGTTCATGGCCGGCAGCAGGCGGATGACCGTGCCGTGAGTGCAATTGATCAATAGTTTCCGTTCCAAACACGCCCGAACGGCGGGAGCGCCCTCGACCGAAAGCTCCGCGCCGATCATCACGCCCCGTACGCGGACCTCGCGGATAAGGTTGCACTCTCGCTTGAGCGCTTCGAGCCGCGTGCGGAACAGTTCGCCGAGTTGCCTGACCCGTTCGAGCAGGTTCTCGCGCTCGATCATTTCGATCGTCGCGATGCCCGCCGAAGCGGCGACGGCATTGCCGCCGAACGTGCAGGCGTGCATGCCCGGCCGCAGGCTTTTGGCTATCTCCGGCGTGGTGAGCATGGCTCCGCCGGCGATGCCGCCGCAGATCGCCTTCGACAGCGTCATGACGTCGGGCGTGACGCCCGCGGCCTGATACGCAAACCACTCCCCCGTCCGACCGCAACCGGTCTGCACTTCGTCGAACATGAGCAGCAAGCCGTTTTGATCGGCTAGTTTTCGTAACCCCGCCAAAAACCCCTCGGGCGGAATGCGGACGCCGCCTTCGCCCTGGATCGGCTCGATCAGGATGGCAATCGTCTCGCCGTCAATGAGCTTCGCGACGGCCTCCAAATCGCCGAACGGCGCATAGACGAAGCCCGCCATCAGCGGACCGAGACCGTCGTGGTATTTCGGCTGTGCGGTGGCGGTTGTCGATCCGAGCGTGCGGCCGTGGAATCCGCCTTCGAAGGTAATGATCTTGTAGCGTTTTTTCGCCGAGCCGTGCAGCCGGGCGAGTTTAATGGCGGCTTCGTTGGCCTCGGTGCCGGAATTGCAGAAGAATGCCTGCCCGCCGAAACTTCGCTCGCTCAAGGCTTGCGCCCAGCGGCCCTGCAACTCGGTGAACCAGGTGTTGGGAACGTGCAGCAGCGTGCCAAGTTGCTCGCGGACCGCCTCGACCACCGGCGGCGGGCAATGCCCGAGCAGATTGCAGCCCCAACCGCAAAACAAATCCAGGTAGCGGTTCCCCTCGCTATCCCAAACGTATGAGCCTTCCCCGCGGACCAGTGAAACGGGAAACCGATTGTAGTTCGGCACCACGTAGCGATCGAATAACTTGATGGTTTCCGCGGAGGAAAGCGGTGAATGATTCGGCACTTTGGGGGTCCTTTTTAGCAGTCCGTGGACTGTGGCTAGTGGTCAGTGGTTGGTGGCCGGTGGTTGGTTGAGACTGGCCACTGACCACTGGCCACTTTGTCTATTCCTGCACGATCTGCGTTCCCACGCCCTTGCTCGTGTAAACTTCGAGCATCAGCGAATGGCGGATGCGGCCGTCGATGATATGGATCTTGTTGACGCCGCGCTCGAGGGTTTCCAAACAAGCTTCGACCTTGGGGATCATGCCCGACTCGATCGCGCCGCTGGCGATCAGTTCCCGGGCTTGGGCAGCCGTCAGCGAGTGGACGAGCGTGTCCGGATCGTTTTTGTCGCGGCGGACGCCGTTCACGTCGCTTAGATACACAAGTTTATCGGCTTCGACCGCCTGAGCGACGGCCGTGGCGGCGGTGTCGGCATTGACGTTGAGTTTCTGCTTTTCCTTGGTAATGCACATGGACGGGATGACCGGCACAATGCCCGCATGACAGAGGTGCTCGATGGTCGCCCGATCGACCTTCGTGACCGCGCCTACGTAACCCAAATCGACCGGCGCGCCGTTCTCCGCCGGAAGAAAATGCGCTCCCCCTTTAAAACGTTCGTGGTTTTGAAGTTCAGCGGCTGCGGCGCGGCCGCCAAGATCATTGATTTGTTTTGCAAGCTTTTCGTTGATCTCACAAGCCAGCACCCGCTCCACAATGCCCAGCGTGGCCTCGTCCGTGTAGCGGCGGCCCTGCACGAATCTTGCCTGCAAGCCGGCCTCGGCCATCGCCCGGCTGATCGCCGCGCCGCCGCCATGTACCAGCACGGGCCGCATGCCGACGGTCTCCATGAAGACGATGTCCAGCAACAAGTGCATCATCGCGCGATCGTCTTCCATCACGCTTCCGCCAAGCTTGATGACGGTGATTTTTCCGCGAAACTGGCGGATCCACTGTAAGGCTTCGATGAGGACGTCGGCTTTCTGGATGGCGTCTTCCAACGGCATGCTCCAAGTAGGTGAATGCGTAGGGGTGGGCAGGGAAAAACGCAAACCCCGGGTGGAAGTAATCACACCCGGGGAAACTCCTCATTTTAACCCTGGAAAAACATGTGTCAACGGAACAATCCCCCTCTTGCGGCCAATTACCCGCCACAAAAAAAAGAATTCGCTGTGTATCCTCTTTTCGAAAAATTTGCTCGATTCGGCTAGTCCCCTTGATTATTCTCGTTTAATAGTAATAATTACCAGTAAGCGATAGTTTTTACATCAAATGGTCATTCGCTCAACCATGTTTCAGCGAAACACACGGCAACGACAAGTAATATTGGAAGAGTTGAGAAAACTCAATACGCACCCCACGGCAGCGGCACTGTATGCTGTGGTGCGATCCCGTATGCCAAGGATCAGTTTGGGAACGGTTTATCGCAATTTAGAAATGTTATGTCGCTCCGGCATGGTGCAAAAATTGGATTTTGGGGGGAGCGAAGCTCGATATGACGGCACACCTGCTCATCATGACCACATTCGTTGTATAAATTGCGACCGAATTGAAGATGTTTCCACCCCTCCCCTTGATTTACCGGGTGATGGGTGTAATGATTTGGGGGGATATAAAATCCTCGGTCATCGTTTCGAATATCTCGGCCTTTGTCCCGACTGCCAACGCGAAAAAAAGTCCACGCTGGGTGACCAACGTGGTGGATAATTCGGCCCATTTTCAGGAGAATTCATTATGCTCAATGCAAAAGTCCAAGACGCTTTCAATCAGCAAATCAACGCGGAACTCTTTTCGGAATACCTTTATCTTTCGATGGCGGCCCACTTCGAATCGGAAAGTCTCAAGGGCATGGCGAATTGGATGCGAATCCAGGCCGGTGAGGAACATACCCATGCCATGAAATTCTACCATTTCGTTCTCGACCGCGGCGGCAAGATCGTGCTTTCGCAAATCGAGGCTCCCAAAACAACTTGGAATTCGGCTCTCGACGCCTTCCAGGATGCCTACAAGCATGAAATGAAGATTACCGGCATGATCAACAACCTGGCGAATCTTGCGATCGATGAAAAAGACCATGCCGCCCATCAGTTTCTGGAATGGTTCGTCAACGAACAGGTCGAGGAAGAGGCTGCCGCCCAGTTGATCGTCGATCAACTCAAGCTGGTGGGCGAAAACGGCGTGGCAATCTACATGATCGACCAGGAACTTGGCCAACGCCAACCGGCCGCCTCCGCTGGAAATGCGGGGAATGCCACATAACATATCAATCATCATGATTGCTGAATGTCGAGTTGAATTATTATTCCGGCATTCGGCATTTCTCAATTTCTCGATTCAAAGCACGGTTTTTAAACTTCATTTCCGGATCCATTTTAGGAGCATTCGACTATGTGCATACTCGTTACCAAGCCCGCCCCCGATTTTACCGCCACGGCGGTGATGCCCGACAATAGCTTTGAAGAAAACTTCAAATTGTCGTCGTTTCGAGGCAAGTACGTGGTGTTGTTTTTTTATCCGCTCGATTTCACCTTCGTTTGCCCGTCGGAGATCATCGCCTTTGACGCGGCTTTGGAAAAATTCCATAAAAAGAACGCCGAGGTGATCGGCGCAAGCGTCGATTCGCACTTCACCCATCTGGCCTGGAAGAACACGCCCCGCGATCACGGCGGCATCGGGCAGATCCGCTATCCGCTGGTGGCAGACCTGAAAAAGCAGATTTCCATGGATTACGGCGTATTATTGGATTCGGGAGTCGCCTTGCGGGGCCTGTTCCTGATCGATAAAAACGGCGTCGTGCGGCACGCCTTGATCAACGACTTGCCCTTGGGCCGCAACGTGGACGAAGCCCTGCGGATGCTCGACGCCTTGCAGTTCCACGAAGCGCACGGCGAAGTCTGTCCCGCCAATTGGCGCGAAGGCCAAGAGGCCATGAAACCCACCGCGGAAGGCGTGGCGAAATATCTCGCCCAACATGCAAAGTAGTTTTTGGTGGACAGTGAATAATGGATAGAGATTTTCTCTCTGCCCTCTGTCCACTTGTCACTATCCACGGCTCACTTTTCACAAGGAGACTCGGATGTCCACGAAATCCGAACAAATTTACGTGTGTTCCGTTTGCGGAAACGCCGTCGAAGTCGTTCGGCCCCGCGGAGGAACCCTGGCTTGTTGCAACAAACCGATGAACTATTCGGCCGAGGAATCGGGCGAAACGTCGGGGGAGAAACACGTTATCTTGGGGGTCCATATAACCGATCGCGTCAAGCACGTGCCTTCGGTGCAGGGCGTATTAACCCAATTCGGCTGCAATATCAAGACGCGCCTCGGATTGCATCACGTCAACGAATCGTTCTGTTCGCCCAACGGACTGATGATTATCGAGTTCGTCGGTGATGATTCGCAACGCGCGGCGATGACCGAGCAGCTTGCCGCCCTCGAAGGCGTGCATGTCAAACGGATGGTATTCGGACATCCGTGAGACGAAAAGTGAGAAGAGCGAAGTGCTGCGGGGTGGGTCAAGCGCAGCGCCGACCCGCCAACTTCGTCGCATCCCTTCGTGGCACGCCGCGGTGGGCTGGCGCTGCGCTTGACCCGCCCTACGTTTCCAATGTTCGACTACATATTCCACCAGATCGGCAACGTGATCGTCGAAAGTTGGCAGGTGCTCGGCCAAATGTCGCCGTATCTGCTGTTCGGCTTCCTGATGGCCGGCGTGCTCTCCATCTGTTTTTCGCCCGAGTGGGTCGAGCGGCACTTGGGCAGTCGCGGATTCGGCCCGGTGCTGAAAGCGTCGCTTCTGGGCGTGCCATTGCCCCTTTGCTCGTGCGGCGTGATTCCCGTATCGGCATCGATTCGCCGTCATGGCGCCAGCCGCGCCGCCACGATCTCCTTCCTGCTCTCCACGCCGCAAACGGGCATCGATAGCATTGCCGTCACATGGGGCCTGTTGGGGCCGGTATTCGGCCTTTTTCGTCCGGTTGCGGCATTCGTCACGGGCATCTTGGGCGGCGCGCTTGTCCACTTCTTCGGCGAGAAGGACCTGCTGGACACTGCCGGCCACCCTGTTAAAAACAATCACTGCACGGAAAGCTGCTGCACGGAAAAGGGAAAACACAACGTTATCGTCCGCGGTCTTCGATTCGCGTTCTTGACCTTGCCGCGGGACCTTGCAATGCCGCTTCTTTTGGGCGTGCTGATCGCGGGCGCGATCAACGTCTTCGTGTCCCGCGACCGTTTGCAGCCATACCTCGGCAACGAGATCGTTTCGATTCTCGTGATGATCGTGGCGGGCATCCCGCTTTACGTTTGCGCGACGGCGTCGGTGCCGATCGCGGCGGGCTTCATCTACGCCGGGTTTTCACCCGGAGCGGCGCTCGCGTTTTTGATCGCCGGGCCGGCCACCAACGCCGCCACCGTCTCGACGACGTGGAAACTGCTCGGCAAACGCACGGCACTGCTCTATCTCGCTACCATCGCGCTCGGCGCAATGCTTTGCGGATTGACTCTCGATTGGCTGATGTCCGTCGTCTCGAACCATTTGCCCGAACTGACGCCGCAATCGCGCCTCTTGGAGCACGTCAGTTGGATTTCCAGTCTTTGGTCGTTCGCTTTGCTGGCGGTGATGGCGTTGTCCTATCTATGGCCAAGCGAGGCCGGTTCGCATGAACATGAGGATGCGAACGATCGCCTAAACGAAAAGGGAGGGTCTTCGAACATGGGGAAAACAAGCGACATCGCGCCCGAGCGTATCGAACTCGCCATCTCCGGCATGACATGCAGCCATTGCGTGGCCGCCGTCGCGCGGGCGCTCGAGGAATGCGCCGGCGTGCAAAACGTCGAAGTCGATCTGAAAACCGGCCGGGCCGCCGTCTCCGGCAGCGGCCTCGATGGTCAAAAGCTGATCGATGCGGTAAAATCGCTGGGATACGAAGCGGCGGAAGCAGATTAGCCGCTTGCGGCTTCGCATCGCATGATAATTTTTCGGCCGCAACAAGATATCTTCCTTATGAACACCTCACTTCGCGAAAACATCGATTGGGTCGGCTACGTCGATTGGAACGTGCGCGACTTTCACAGCTACGACACCGAGCACGGGGCGACCTACAATGCCTATCTGATCCGCGACGAAAAAACCGCGCTCATCGACGCCGTGAAGGCGCCGTACGCGGAAAATCTGCTGCGGAACGTAGCTGCGCTCCGCGATCCGGCGAAAGTCGATTACGTGGTCTGCAACCATGCGGAGCCGGACCACAGCGGCGCTTTGCCCGCGGTGATGCGGGCGATGCCGCGGGCCACGCTCGTCTGCGACAAAAAGTGCGCCGAAGCGCTCGCCGAATATTACGATGCATCGGCATGGAAGCTGCACATTGTCGCGACAGGCAATGCCATTTCGCTCGGCAAACGATCGTTGCGATTCGTGGAAACGCCGATGGTGCATTGGCCCGAATCGATGTTCACCTACGTGCCCGAGGATAAACTGTTGTTTTCGATGGACGCCTTCGGGCAGCACATCGCCACGAGCGAACGGTTCGACGACGAGACTTCGCTATGCACCGTGATGGAGGAAGCGAAAACCTACTATGCGAACATCGTCATGCCGTACGGCAAGTCGGTCAAGGCCTGCCTGGAGCGGACAGCCGATCTGGAGATCGACATGATCGCGCCCAGCCATGGCGTAATCTGGCGGACGCATCCGGCGAAAATACTTGCCGCCTATCGAAACTGGATGGAACATCGCGCCGGCCGAAGGTGCTGGTGATTTACGACACGATGTGGGAAAGCACCGCGGCGATGGCCGAAGCGATCCGCGACGGCGCGTCGGTGGACGGCGTGCAGGTCAAGTTGATTTCCATCCGCCGCTCGAATATGACGCGGATCGCCGCCGACGTGCTCGACGCGGCGGCGGTTGCGTTCGGCTCGGCGACCTTGAATCACGGCATGATGCCGATGGCGGCCGCGACCTTAAGTTATTTGGAAGGCCTGCGGCCCCGCGGCAAGGCGGCACTGGCCTTCGGCTCCTACGGTTGGGGCCGCGGCGGCGCGGAAGGCGTGGAAAAACAACTGCAGGCAATCGGCTGGGAAATCGTCCGCGAGCCGATTCTCTCGAAATATCGCCCCACGCCCGAAATCCTCGACGAGTGCCGCCAAGCCGGCCGCCTGCTCGCCGAAAAGGCCCTCGCCCTCGCCGCCGGTCGCGCTGCCGCGGCGCAGGTTTGCGTCGATCCGTAATCGGGTGTTTCCACGGCGACGGTAATAACCATCTCAATTTTAACCCCGGCACACGAGCAGGGGGAGCCTTTTCCGTCATCGTATAATCTTTCCGGCCAGGAATGGGGACGTTGGTTTTGGGTCATCAAATCTCGTTTTATTTCACTTTGGGGATAGGGAGTTGGAGCGAGGTGTGAAAGACAGGGGACAGGGGGTTTTGCTCAACGTTTCCGCGGGCATTGGCAGCATGGGCACACAACCGAAACCGGAAACTGCGAGGCAGAAGAATTGTCGGACTTACTTAACTTCCCCAGTTCCAAGCAGGCTGAAGAAACTCCTTCATGGAAAAACATCGATTGTCGGCAGTTGCCCCGTTGTATCACGTTGCAGGACATTCCGGGAATTGCCGATCTTGCCCATCATGCCAGATTCATACGCGTTGTTCACCGTATGTCCCGAAACGATTGGAGAATGCATCCACTTATCAATAATTGGACTTATCCCCTTTCTTTTTTCCGAAAAACGTTTATGTTTTAGCAGCCATTCGTAGAGTTGCGGATTATTATAGGTTTCCGTCCATGCGTCGTGATCTGCATCGGGGTAAACGGTAAACTCCACTTCCGCCTTGATAGCTTTCAACGCCTCGACCATCTTCTCCGATGCCGATATCGGAACAACATCATCCTGCGCTCCGTGAAAAGCCCAAACGGCTACATGCTGAAGGTTCTTGGCAAGTTCCGGGTTCCCGCCTCCGCAGATCGGAGCGATCGCAGCGAATCGCTCGGGATGAACTTCGGCCAAAGCCCAAGTGCCGAAGCCGCCCATGCTGAATCCGGTGACATAAACGCGTTCTTCATCCACATGGTATTGGGCGATCACTTCATCTAGCAATGCATTCAAGGCGTCGGGATCCCAGCCTCCTTCATCGCTTTGCGGCGAGACCACGATGAACGGATAGTCCTGCGTTTCGAGCAATTTCGGCAGCGCCCCGCCCTTCACCTTCTCCAGATCGTATCCGCTAGCTCCCGCGCCGTGAAGAAACAGAACGAGTGGCCAGCGCTGAGACTTGAACGAGTAGCCCGGCGGCAGATAGAGCAGATAACGGAGTCCAGGCTCCGCGGTCATCTGCATTTCCTTTTGCCGTTTACTGAATTCTTGCCACCAAGAACCGACAAGAAACAAGATGCAAACACCAATCATCGCAAGTAAAACACCATCAATGATTTTTTTACGCG
Source organism: Pirellulales bacterium (assembly GCA_963713065.1). Classification (GTDB taxonomy): domain Bacteria; phylum Planctomycetota; class Planctomycetia; order Pirellulales; family Thermoguttaceae; genus JADLEL01. The sequence goes on from CAVQKP010000012.1 coordinate 112,026, forward strand.
AAGGCATATCAAATACCCCCTTTGTGCAGTGCCCGGTCAAACATCGCAAGGAATTAAGGTTGATCGATGCGGCTGATTTTACAGTTCGACAGGTTTTTTGCCAACGGACAACGAAATAGGAGATCTTGCTCATTCTTGGTTCACTACAGAATGTGATGCCACGATCATATTGTGTGGGATGATTCACAATAGTGTGGTTTATTATGTGGTTTTATTTTATGCCACATAATGCTTGCATTTGAATTCGATCTGGAGTAGAAGTGGTTAATGTAAAATAGCCCAGAATTAATGGTCGAATTAACATAATTGGGAAACCTTCTCCCTCCCTGGAGCATGGTTTTCGATGGTGACGAAAGAATTTATAAAACATTTTAGAAATAATGTCACTTGCCGTTTGACAACTGGTGATTTTATGATATTTTACTAGAGCTTGTTCCAAATCATCGTGTGAGGGCCTTCGAGCATGGGCATGTCTTGCGTAACTCGAAATGACGCCAGCCAGCAGAAGCGTAGTTATCTCATGGAAATGCGGCACTGGTTGTCTTCGTTCAAAAGCAGCGGCTACGATTTTCTCCGGCTTGCCCTGGGTGTTTTGCTCCTTACAACCGCCGGACTGAAGGGTTATCAATTGGCGAGCGAGCCGGTTTTAGGCTCTGGCCTGCTGGAATCCCGCTGGTTCCTGATCTTCGTTGTCGAATTTGAACTATTTTTCGGCCTGTGGCTTCTTTCCGGCTTATTGCCCAAGGTGACCTGGGCGGCAGCGCTTGCCTGTTTTTGTATGTTCACTTGCATTTCAATTTACAAAGCTGTTTCAGGTCATGCCACCTGCGGTTGCTTCGGCAAAGTTGAAGTCAATCCCTGGTTAACCGCCGCGTTGGACCTTTTCATTATTCTCGTTCTTCTTTACTTTCGCCCAACAGGACATTTCCATTTCCGCATCAACTTTAAGCAACTACTCTGTCGCGCATGGCGGGTGTCTTAGCAATTTGGTTTCATTCGGGCATGCCTGCAGCGGTGGCGATGGGAACGTTATAATCCCACAACACTCTCCGACACCGGCGAAGTCATTGGCAACGGCAAGATGGTTGTGCTTAAGCCGGAAAAGTGGATAGGAAGACCGTTTCCCCTGTTGCCGTTTATCGAAGATTGCCCAGACCAGCTGAAGCTTGGCCAACAACCTTTGAGAAAACGGCTTGCCGAAGGCGATTGGATTGTAGTTTTGTATCATTATGACTGCCCGAAGTGCAAGCAGGCGATTGTAAAATATGAGGCACTTGCCCGCCATTCGGCTGGTGTGCCGCAGTTTTCACATATAGCGCTAATTGAAATTCCGCCATACGGCGATGTGGACGCTCTGCCCATATTTTTCGATTGCGGGTGTTCTTTTGGCAGATTGAGTGCTGGAAAAGAATGGTTTGTGGAAACGCCGTTGGAAATCGTTGTGAAAGATATGCAGGTAGTGCGAGCAGAGTAAGGTCAAATAAAAAACATTATCCGTCAAAAGATTTGGCTTGCGATTATATTCCTCGGCACGCGATGAAAGACGGCATAGCGGAAACAACTGGAAAGTGCTGACATGCGAAGAGTAATGTAGAATATATGAGTTCGCCACAGATGCCTGGGTATCGCGTTGTATTTTAACTAACTTTCACTTTGTTTCTTAGAAAGGAGTGTGAGAGATGAGAATTTCAAGTAGTTTTCGATGGTTTGTGGCAGGCACAGCTTGCTTTTTGTGTGTCATTGGCTTGGCGATGTTTTCTTAAATGTCGCATTCTGCTTACTCTACTGGATTTCTTTCATTACACGAAATGGCAATGGTGTACGGTGGGGGTAGTGAAAATAATTTCTGTGGTACCATGAATGCTACTGATCAACCGTGTCAGCCTTATGAATCCAAGGGAAGTTATGTTTTCGAAACTCAAAACCCTCAAATGGCGTGTCACGCTAACACAACCAAAAAGTCAGGAATTACAATAAAAGAACTGGATACTCCACCATCGCCACCTAACGGAAAGATCAATAGTCTCCAGCGACCTGATTGTACGGTTCCTGTTAGCTACACAAAAAGTGGAGAGGACCTACCTGGGCGGAAAGAACAAAATGGCGTGTGCGTGACTACTTTAGATACGTCGCTATATTGTATCGAATGCACGGCAGTTTATGGTATCTGGGAAAAGGCATATTGTATTTACTGTGTCGATCCATGAACAATTCTGATCTCGCGATTATCGAAAAGTTACGAGAGTCTCAGCGGTTGCAGAACGATGTGTAAGATCGCTTCTAAGCTCGAAGTTACATCAGCATTTGCATTCAGAAGTTCAGATGATAAATGGCCGCATTTGGAATTATCGCTATACTCCTTATTTTCTGCACTTTCCAAAAAACGTTCATGTCACAATGCCATTTTGAGCAACAGCCGTACGAAGGCCGCGAGTTTTCGCGCAGCATCGTGACAGTGCAGAAGCGACGAATATTCGCGCTGCAGAATCTTGCGCTGCAAGGCTTTGCGGCGATCGGCATGCGAAGGGCGGCGTCCTGGATCGTCCCAGGGAGAATCGCGGCGATCGCAAAGGGTGGCCTTGGATTTGTTCCAGGCCCACAACTCCACCAGGGTGTGCATCCAAAGGTTCAGATGACAAGCCCCGAAGTTCGCCCAGAGGTAGCGAAGTTGCTGCTTGCCGGCTCCCCAGACCTCCTTGATGTCGTGGAAAACCTGTTCGATGGCCGCCCGATCGGCGAACGCTTCCAGGATTTCTGCACGCTCGCCTGCGGGTCGGTCGAGAAGAAAAACTCGCAGCCGTCGGACTCCTGGACAATCACCACGCGGATCATGCCGCATGCCGGCCGGTAGGTGGCCAGGAAGCTTTTGTACTTCTTGGTCACCGTTTTGCCGTACTGTACGCACTCGATGGTTTGCCAGCCGCGCCGTGCGGCGGCCCGCTTGGCCAGGCTGATCCGCTTCTTGCCGTAGATCCGTCGCCGTCCGCGTCCGCGTCGTTGTCCCCTTTTGAGTTTTGGCGGCAGATCGTTGAGCGCGGCATCCTTCCGCAACCGGCTGATGACCGTTACGCCCAGCATCCGCAAGGGCTTGAGGAAGGGCCGCTTGGCGTAGGCTCCGTCGGCGACGATCCAGAGCCGTTTTCCCGCCTCGGCGACGATCATCCACGCCCAAAACGCCAGTTCCACGCCTTGTTCGAGTTTCGTCTTGAACTGCCACTCCAGTTTCTCGGGCAACTTGGCAATATCTTTTTGTCGGATGTAGAGCGCCGCCCGCAAGGGCAGGCCAATCGTGCCCCAGAGCGGATGCCGCGCGATCCAAGCCAAAGTGACCCAAATGTGCCCGTAAAGGAATTTGGCGTCGGCGGGACCGGGCGTGGGATTGTGATGGATGCCGGCCCCCTGGACTTTCGGACCGTAACGCTTGGTGGGCGTGTCGTCCAAGGCCAAAAGGATGTGGTCCCCGCTGGGCAGACGCTTCAACAGCAGCAACAACAGACGGGTGGCAAGCGGTTTGGCCTTGCGTCCCACGGCGGCGATGAAATAATAATAGTCGCTGAAGTCGGCGCTGACGCCGGCGGCCCGCAGCCAACTGGCCGCGGTTCGACGGCCTGTGGCGAAAAGGATCCCGCAAAACAGGATCGGCAGCCGCCAGCGGCACCGCCCATGCAGCCCGGTCCCCAACCATTCCATCCATTCCGACCATTCCTGCGGACATTGATTTATCGCCATCCTTGGCTCTCCTTTTCACGGTGGCTGTTTTATTACTACCAGCGTGATCGGAGAGCCATTTTTATGGAATATCAGTTTTCAACAACTACGGCCTGTTAGCCCGCATTTTTCAGAAAGTGCAGATGAAGGGCAAGGAGAGGAAATTTCAGATTCGACAAAGAATCCAAGTTACCGAGGCACTGTCTGCGGCGAGGGGAAATGGGCCGCGCCGGGCAGGGTCGGTTCATCCGCATTGGTCCTTGATGGCGAAACGGCCTATGTAGCTTTGAAAAATACCGTAGTATTAATTCTACTGCGCAAGATTGATATTGCATAAATTGGCGAATTTGGCGAATCAATGGCGTTCCGTTTTACGGAGGACGCGGCATGGACGCCGATCAGATTCGCAAGTTGAAACCGAAGTTGATTCGTTACTTGAGGCGGTTCGACGACTGTTTTCTCGGCGAGATTCGCGGGAGCATTTCTCCACGTACGTCGAAGGCCAGTTGTCGGACCTGCAGGAGAAGAGCTGCGAGCCGATCGCCTTGGCGGCGGGGGTTCCCCCGCGAAACTTGCAGGAGTTTCTTGGCGGCGTACAAGTGGGACGAGGATCGTGCGCGGAATCGTCTCCAGCGAGATGGTGGTTCGCGAGGATGCCGGGCCCAACGCGGTGGGCATCATCGACGAGACCAGCGACGTGAAGCAGGGGGACAAGACGCCGGGCGTGAAACGGCAATGGTGCGGCACCCGCGGGAAGAAGGAGAACTGCATCGTGACGGTTCACCTGGCGTATGCCACGGGCGATTTCCATTGCCTGCTGGACGGCGATCTGTTCCTGCCGGAGGACTGGTCGGACGACCGCGATCGTTGCCGCGCGGCGGGCATCCCCGACGACGTGGTGTATCGGCCGAAGTGGAAGATCGCCCTGGAACTTTACGATCGCGCCCGCGGCAACGGCGTGGTGTTCGACTGGCTGACGTTTGACGAGGGATACGGCGGAAAACCCGAGTTTTTGCGGGAAATGCACGCCCGCCAGCAGCGTTTCGTGGCCGAAGTGCCCACGACGTTTACCGCTTGGATTCGCGCGCCGCGGGTCACCGAACGGCCGTTTCGGCGAGGCCGCGGACGCGGCCGCAAGACGCCGCGGATCTGCGATCCGGCAGCCGGCCGGCAAGCAGCGTCGAAGAACTGCTGTGGTGGCATCCGCCTGAATTGCGAGAGCAACCGTGGGTGCGGTATCGCGTCAAGGATGGCGAGAAGGGGCCGATGGTGTGGGAAGTCAAGCACGCCATGATCACCGTCAAGGACGAGAAGGGCTTGCCGGGAATGCGGATGCACCTGCTGGTGGCTCGCAACGTCCTGAAACCGGAGGAGATCAAGTTCTTCGTCAGCAACGCCGCGGCGGAGACGGAGGTGCAGACCTTGTTGCTGGTGGCCTTCTCCCGTTGGCGCGTGGAGCGGTGCTTCGAGGACGGGAAGCAGGAAGTCGGGCTCGACCAGTGGGAGGGCCGCCGCTGGCTGGGATTGAAACGGCACTTGATACTCACTTCGGTGAGCTACTTGTTCCTGGCCCGGGTTCGCAAGCAACTGAGGGAAAAAAAATCCGGACCTGACGGTGTGCCAAGTGCACGTCGCCGCGGCGTCGCTGGTGCGGAGTTGGTGGCTTAACGGCCGCCCTGGCCACCGCCCTGATCGAGGCGGCAGTCAAGGAAATCCAGCACTGGCAACAACGCATCGCCGCGGCCCGCGAGTCGCACATCAAACGAACACGCAGAAAACTGCGGAAAAACGGCATCTATCTGAAGGACCTCATCCGCTGCAAATGGCCGTGACCTTGCGCAGTAGTATTAGAGTGTGGTAAAAAACTATAACCACATTAAAAACCACACACCTTAGGTCTCATAATCGTTGTCGTGGCTACTATAAAGTTGTGAACGATCATTTTCTCTCTGCAGATCAAAACTTCAACAGCAATTTATTATGTGGTAAGAACTATAACCACATTAAAAACTATGCACCTTTCTCGGTCGCCATAAACCAGGGCGGGACAGCGATCAGCGGCATCCTCATTTGTTCGCGATTTGCAAGCGAAAAATAATTTCTAACCTCGTTGCTCACAAACGCTTTCAGAACAATCCGCCGAGATTTTTGTTGAAAATAGGCCAGCCCTTCTGCTAGGCTGGCTATGAACAGTCTCTCAAGGTCGTATAAAAAAGAAAATCTCCCAAATCTACTACTCTCTGGGGGATTTTCCCTGAAAGGTTTTGTTTTCCCTCGCAGCCGGCTGAAGTGGGGCACGCTTGCCGGGACATACTTCCACCACGATTCGAACCCTCCTTCCCGCCTCCACCCCGCTTGATTACTGCTTGATTGTGTGTCATATTGCTAGTTTTGACCTTTTGCCTTTGCCTAGGTGGGAGCTTTTTTCGCGTGGAAATATGGCCGGCCATTGACATTCGCGGGGGGAATTGCGTACGCCTAAAGCAGGGTGATTACAGCCGTGAAACCGTTTTTGGCAATGCTCCAGCCGACATGGCTCGTCATTGGATCGAGTTGGGTGCGAAATGGCTGCACCTGGTCGATCTGGACGGCGCACGCCAGGGCCGCCCGGCAAACTTGTTGACGGTTCGCGAGATCATCGAGGCCGCGGGCGTGCCTTGCGAGTTGGGCGGCGGAATCCGCGATGAAGAGACCATCCGCACGCTCCTCGACCTGGGCCTCGAACGGCTGGTGATCGGCACGCTGGCCCTGAAGCAACCCGGCTGGTTCCGCGAGCAGTGCCGGAAGTTCCCCGGCCGGCTGGTGCTGGGCATCGACGCCCGCGGCGGCTTCGTCGCCACCGAAGGCTGGTTGGAAACAAGCGCCACGCCGGCAATCGAACTGGCCGGACAATTCGCCGGCGAGCCGATTGCGGCGGTGGTTTACACCGATATCGCCGCCGACGGCATGTTGGCCGGTCCGAATGTCGCCGAAATGGCCGCCATGCAACGCGCGGTCCAGTGGCCCGTCGTCGCTTCCGGCGGCGTGACGACCAAAGCCGACGTCGAGCGATTGGCCGCCACGGGACTTTCCGGCTGCATCATCGGCCGGGCGCTGTACGAAGGAACGATTACCTTGCCGGAAGCCCTTGCGGCGGCAGGATAATTGCAAATCGGCAATTGCAAATTGAACGAACGGCAGCTTGTGTTTTTTTTACAGGATAATATGTTCAATTTGAAATTTGCAATCACCAATTTGCAATCCCACGATTACCTTTTAGCGTGATTTTCCTCACGCCGAGTTTTTTCGAGGACTCCATTCATGCCCAGTTACCAAGTCGAGGACATTCGCAACATCGTCATCTGCGGACACGGCTCTTCCGGCAAAACCATGCTGGTCGATCGGATGCTGACCCAAACCGGCACGCTCACCCGGCTGGCGAACGTGGACGACGGCACGAGCATCTGCGATTTCGACGAAGAGAGAAGAACCACAAGTACTCGATCGAAGCCGCTCGTGCATTTCGACTACGCCGGCAAGCGGTTCAAGGTGATCGACCGCCGGGCTATCCCGACTTCATCGGCCAGACCATCGGCACGATGCGCGGCGTCGATACCGCGGTGATCGCGATCAACGCCCTGTCGGCATCGAGGTCAACACCCGCCGCGTCTTCAACGAAGCGAAGAAGGCCGGCCTGGGCCGCATCATCGTGTTGAACCGCATGGATCTCGACAACATCGAATTCGACAAACTTATCCAAAGCATCCGCGAACTGTTCGGCAAGGCGTGCGTGCTGTTCAACGTGCCGCTCGGGCAGGGGCCGAATTCCGCGGCGTCGCCGCCACGCTCAAACCGCCCGCCGTACCGCCGCGCACCTGTCAATCCCACCGAAATCGGCGAACGTCGCTGGAAACGATCATCGAAGTGGATGAGGCCGCGACCGAACGTTACTTCGAGGGCATCCGCCCGGCGAGGAAGAACTGCCAAACTCATCCCCATGGCCGTGGCGCGCTCGCTGATTCCCATTCTTTGCGTCTCGGGCAAGACCGGCGTCGGCTTTACCGAACTGCTCGATGCCTTGTCCCTCTTCGCCCTTCCGCCGACGCTCGTCAAGCGAGGGCGTCAACGCCGCCGGCGAAGAGGTGGAACTTAAGTCCGACCCCGCCGGGCCGCTCGTGGCGCAGTGTTTCAAGACCCGCATCGATCCGTTCGTGCAGAAGCTGAATTTCATTCGCGTCTTCTCCGGCACGCTGAAAAAGGACAGCACGCTCACCGTCTCCGGCGTGCGAAAACCGGTAAAAATCGCCGCACTGCTCGAAGTCCAGGCCTCGGAAACCTCGCCCGTCGATGAAGCCGGTCCGGGCAGCATCGTGGCGGTCGCCAAGGTGGAAGAATTGCACACCGGCAGCTCGATCGGCGAATTCGCCTTGCCGCCCATCACCTTCCCCCGGCCGATGGTCGGGCGGCCGTCACGCCCAAGACCCGCGGCGACGAAGGCAAACTCTCCGGGCGCTGGCGAAGATCGCCGAGGAAGATTGCACTTTCCATCGCGAACTCGACGCGCAAACCAAGGAGATGGTCATCAACGGCATGAGCGAACTGCACTTGCAGATCCTCCGCGAGCGGTTGAAACGCCGCGACAAGGTCGAGATCGACACCCGCGAGCCGAAAATTCCCTACCGCGAGACGATCCAGGCCAATGCCAAGGGCATGTACCGCCACAAGAAGCAGTCGGGCGGCCGCGCCAGTCCGGCGAAGTGCAACTCCGCGTGCTGCCGCTCCCCCTGGGCACGAACATCGAAGAGTGGGCGACCAAGGACCGCTTCCCCTCGCTCAAGCAGATCCACTACGACGAAGCGAAAACTTCCTCTGAATCGATTCCGTCGTGGGCGGCACCATCCCCGGAAACTTCATGCCGGCCATCGAAAAAGGCTTCCGCGAACGCCTCGAACGCGGCGTCATCGCCGGCTACAAGGTCCGAAATACTCATCGAGGTCCATTTCGGCAAGCACCATCCGGTGGATAGCTCGGACGACGTTCAAAACCGCCGCCTCGATGGCCTTCCGCAACGTGTTTCAGTCGGCGAAGCCTTCGCTGCTGGAGCCGATCGTGAAAATGGAAATCACCATCCCCACCGCCAACGTCGGCGACATCAACAGCGACATGTCCGGCCGCCGCGGCCGCGTGCTGAGCATGGATTCCGCCGGCGGCGACCTGCAAACGGTCCTCGCCGAAGTCCCCTTGGCCGAAGTGACGACCTACGCCCGCAGCCTTTCGAGCATCACCGGCGGACGTGGCAGCTACACCATCGAACTCAGCCACTACGACGTGGTGCCCGGCAACGTGATGCAGGAAATTCTCGCCAAATCGAAGGTCCAGGAGGAGGAGGAAGAGTAGATCAGGACAAGTAGTCCAGCGTCTCGAGCATCGCCGTGATGGGACGCACCGCTCGCCGTCGTGGTAATAAGCAGTCGCCTCCGCGGCGGTCCGCGGCGTCCAGGGCCGCTTCCGCGCGTTTGAGCGCAAATGGAATCGTCTTCTTCCCTGATTTGCACGACTCCGATGCTGAGCGTCATCCGGGACTGCCCCGCTTCCGCCGAAGTGTTGAAATGCTCGAATCCTTCCCGGAGCCGCTCGGTCAGCCGGATGGCGTTCGTCCGTCGCCGTGGGCAGCACGAGCGCAAAACAACCGGGCGCGTAGCGGCCCAAGACATCCATCTCCCGGACCGTCGCCGTAAGAAATTGGGTGGCCGCCAGCATCGCGATTCGGCGCCCGCGGCTGCAACCCCCCGCGCATGTCATATTGGTTCACTTCGATCAGCACGATCGAAGAGTCGGACCGCCCCGCTTCCATTCCGCCGTCCGATATCGCACCTGTTGGCAAAAACTGGACCGGTTCGGCAATTCCTGCAGCAACTCGGCTTTCCACCGCGGAAAATCGGCCTCTGTTTTCGCTGCCTCGTCCACCGGATCCGCGTGAGCTCCACGCTTTGATCCATCGCCGCCGGCGGCAAATCGCTCCGTTTCTGAAAAGAGCTTCGAGCGAGACAGGCTGCTTCTGGGGAATTGACCGATGCGTTCCGCCCCGTCATGCCAATAAACGCAGTTGCGGCCGTTCGCCTTGGCGGCATAAGGAGCCTCGTCCGCCCGTGCCACCAAGGCCACCCCGTCATCGCCGTTTCTCACCTCGGCGACTCCAAAACTCATCGTCACCTGGAGTTCCTTTCCGTTGGAGTTGAACTGCGACATTCGACGCTCGCGCAGCCCGCAAGGCCGTCTTTTCGGCGTCGCAGAGATTGGTGCCCGGCAGGATCACGGCGAACTCCTCGCCGCCGTAACGCGCTGCAAGGTCCATTTCCCGCATCTTCCGGCGGAGCACCTTCGCCACTCCCCGCAGCACGTCGTCGCCCGTCAGGTGACCGTGCAGGTCGTTGAATTCCTTGAAATTGTCCACGTCGGCCATGATCAGCGTGAAGACGTGGCCCTGCCGGAGGTACTCGGCGAAGCGCAGGGTCAATTCGTCATCGAACGCCCGCCGGTTGACCAGCAGCGTGAGAGCGTCGGTGCGGGCCTCCGCCGCATGAGCCTGGATCTCTCGCGCCTGCTCGCGGAGCTTGTCCTCGGTCGAAGCCAGTTTTTCATGCATCTGCTGGTTCGCCTCGATCAGTTTTGCCACGACTTCCACAATCATCTTCGGTTCGTGCTCCGTGGTCAGCTCAGCGCGGCGTTGATTTCCTCGACCCGATCGTTGTGCTTATCGACGTCGAAAGCGACTCGGGTCGCCAGTTCCTGCAAATGAACCAAGACTCGGGCGGCATGATGCGCATCCACCCTGCCGGCCGCGATCGCCTTGTGTCGGAAATAACACCAAAACAACCAGCTTGCACTGAAGGCCCCCAGAAGCAACGTCGAAAGGCCGAATAGCAAATCAATGACAACCACGCTCATCATAACCCCGCTTTAATATTGATTCTCTCTCCCCGGAAAAACTGCGAATGGGGACTGGCCCCCTTTAACACCGCCCCCCATTAACACTGCCCCCCTTTAACACTGCCCCCCCTTTAACACCGTCAACTGTCACAAATGTCAGTACAATCCCGGAAAATGTAGCTTATGCCGTAGCGTCCCGACAAAAGAAATTTGGGTATTTCCTCCATGTTGTGTGGTTTATCCACAAAATATTTCCAGCCGATCCCGTTTATCCCCGAAAGTTGGATTTACCGACATTTATCGCAAAATCGAAGGGAGTCAAATAGCTGTTGTTCGACGGCGAGCAGCTTGCATTTCCGCTGTTCGACCGACAATCGCGGCTTTTCGACGGAAATCACCCGGAGAAAAAAAACATCCGAGCGACGTGCTCATCGGCTCGCCGCTCGGACGTAAGTCGGCACGCTTTAAATGTCATAATACAGGCAAAATTCGTAAGGATGCGGCCGCAACTGCTTTCCTGCACTTCATTGGTGTGCTTGTACCAAATCCAGGTGTCGATGACGTCGGGCGTAAACACGTCGCCGCGGAGCAGGAAATCGTGGTCGGCACGCAATGCCTTAACCGCGTCTTCCAACGAGCCGGGCGTCTTCGGCACTTTCGCCAATTCTTCCGGCTCCAGATCGTAAATGTCCTTGTCCAACGGCTCGCCCGGATCGATCTTGTTCTGAATGCCGTCGATCGCCGCCATCAGGATCGCGGAGAACGAAAGGTACGGATTGCAGGTCGGATCGGGGCAGCGGAATTCCAGACGCTTCGCCTTGGGACTCGAGCTGTACATCGGAATGCGAATGACGCGACCGGTTGCGCTGGGAGTATGCAAGATTCACCGGCGCTTTGAAACCCGGCACCAGCCGCTTGTAACTGTTCGTCGTCGGACAGCGAAGCCCAAATCGCCGGGGCATGCTTCAAAATGCCGCCGATGGCGTACATCGCCATGTCGCTCAGGCCCGCGTAACC
>CAVQKP010000013.1:0-1059122 GCA_963713065.1 Pirellulales bacterium
CCCCCGAAGGCCCCGTGCGCGGCGCCGACGCGAGCATCACCGTCAACGGCGGGCTCGAGGTGCGCACCCTGCTGGACCCGAAGCGCCAGCCGTTCCTCAACGACCACCGCATTCAACGGCACGCCCGTGCTGCCGGGCGTGATGGGGATGGAGGCGTTCGCGGAGACGGCGGCCGCGCTCGCGCCCGGGTACGCCATCACGAGCCTGGAGGACGTCGAGCTGCAGTCGCCGTTCAAGTTTACTGGTCAACGAGCCGCGCATGCAAAAAGCCACGTGCTTGCCACGGAAACCAACACCAAAGTGCGAATATGACGTCCAACCAAGATTCTTTTCGACAAAGATAACATCCACGGACCTCGTAAAAATGGGTAAGATAGAAGAAGTTTCGTTGTTATGCAGAATATTTGCCCTGGCTCATAGTACTCCGTAAAAGCTCTGGAAGCAAGATCGGCATAACTCGTTTTAAGGTCAACTATTTGTGAGTTTTCGAATTATTTGGGGGATATAACATCTTTAGGGAAAGTTGTAGCCAATATTGGAGTGGTATAGCCAACGGAAAATATAAATCAGTCGCGCTCTTCTGTTCTTTCTACTGTTCGTTGCCAAGCTCGGAATGGTTCTTGTGAGAATTGAAGAATAATTTCATTACCCCACTCTCTTGTGGGGATGACGATGAACGAGCGCGGAATCCGCCCCGACGATAAAGACGAGGAACCGCTCGTGGCGGAATATTCACACGAATCGCACAAATTCGAGTCGATTCAACGAAATCGACCGTCTTTTTTTCTCTGGGAAATGCTTCATTTCCATCTGCTTCATCCTTTAGCGAAGTCTTGGTCAATGGTGTCGAATTTGGTAAACTTAATTAAGTTATCAAATTTAAATCACTGGAAAAAGGCTCGGATAAACTGACTCGCATCGGTTTCCGAAGGCCTGCTGCGAAATATCCCGCTTCGATGAATTCGACTCTGCGATCCAACGTCCCCGCCGCCCGATATGTCGTAGGCTTCGACTTGGGCACGACGAACTCGGCGGTGTGTTATGTCGATACCCAGGAGACGCCCTGGCAGGTGAGAACTTTCGCCGTGCCGCAGTTGGTCGCTGCCGGACAGGTCGAAGCACGGGAAACGCTGCCGTCGTTTCATTATCAAGCCGAGGCAAAGGGGGAAGAGGGAGAAAGGCGGAAAGCGGAAGGCGGAAAGCGGAAAAGGAACGCAAAATCCCCCTTCGCCCTTCCCCCTTCCCCTTTCTTACTTCGTGGGCATCTTCGCTCGCGACCAAGGCACGCTCGCGCCCGGCAGGTTGATCAATTCGGCAAAATCTTGGCTCTGTCATCCGGGCGTGGATCGAACGGCGGCAATTCTGCCATGGCGCGGAGCGGACGATGTGCGAAAAACTCTCGCCGGTCGAGGTCAGCGCCCGGTATATAGCCCATGTTCGCGATGCCTGGAACTCATCGTTTTCCCCGCGAGCCGCTGGAGAAGCAAGATTTCGTGCTCACTTTGCCGGCTTCGTTCGACGAAGTCGCCCGGGAGTTGACGGTCAAAGCGGCGGCGGCGGCCGGATTGCCGCGGGTCGTGTTGATCGAAGAGCCGCAGGCCGCTTTTTACGCCTGGATTTACGCCCATCAGGCCGATTGGGAGCAATTGGTTTCGCCGGGCCAGAAGATTTTGATCTGCGATATCGGCGGCGGAACTTCCGACTTCACCCTCATCCGCGTCCGCCGCGGCGAAGGCGGCAAAGTGCAATTCCATCGCGTGGCGGTCGGCGAACACTTGATCCTCGGCGGCGACAATCTCGATTTGGCGCTGGCGAAGCATATCGAGCAGAAAATCGAGCAGGAAGGGGCAGGCGGAACGCGGAAGGGGGATCGATTAGCGGCGACGTGCAGGGAAACGTGTTGGAGAGTGGGGGAACTGCGGAGAGGGAACAGGGGACAGAGAAAAAGCTCGATCCGCGGCAATGGGCGGTGCTGACGAGGATTTGCCGCGCGGTGAAGGAAACGCTGCTGGGGCCTGACGCCCCGGAGCACTTCACCGTCAACCTGCCGGGCGGCGGCTCGCGGCTGATCGGCGGCGGAATCCACGTGGAAGTGACCCGCGATGAAGTGCAACAATTACTGGTCGATGGATTCTTCCCCAAGGTGAGTTTGGACGCAAAGCCGCTCGCGCGGCGGTCGGGCTTCCAGGAATTCGGACTGCCGTTTGCGGCCGATGCGGCGATCACGAAATATCTCGCCGCGTTCCTGACGGCCCATCGGCATGTCGCCTTGGACGATATGGAGCCGAGCGGCGATCACGATCCCGCTCGTCCGGATATCGTGCTGTTGAACGGCGGCGTGTTCGAGTCGCCGATGTTGAAAGAGCGATTGCTCGAAGTGATGACAAGCTGGTTTGCCGAACAGCCTTCACCCTCGGCCCCAACCACACCGTGGTGCCCGCACGGCCAGCCTTCGATCGGGGCCCGGAGAGGGAAAAACCGGTTGGCAGCCGATCCTCCTCGACAACGACCGGCTCGATCTGGCCGTCGCGCGCGGAGCGGCATACTACGGCATGGTTCGCCGCGGACAAGGTGTTCGCATCGCCGCCGGTTTGGCGCGAACGTATTACATCGGCGTGGAGGGTGAGGCGAGAGAAGAAGGCGGAAAGGGGAAGGCGGAAGGGGGAGAGTTTAGCCGCGATCGGGCACCGACCGAAGATTGGTCGGGGAGTGCAACAAACAATCCCTTGCCCCTCGCCCCTCGCCCCTCACCTCTCCTGGCCGTCTGCCTCGTGCCCGCCAAGGCCGAGCCGGGGCAGGATATCGAAATGGCCGGGCGGAAGTTCAATTTGCTGGTCTCCGAGCCGGTCGAGTTTCCGTTGTTTATTTCCAGCACGCGACTTACCGATCTGCCGGGCGAGCTAATCCCCATCGATCGCGAGCGGATGACGCCGCTGCCGCCGATCCGCACCGTGATGAAGACCGCAGAAGAAAGACGAGGCCGAAGTGGTGCCGGTGCATCTGCACGCCCGGCTCACGGAGATCGGCACGCTCGACCTGTGGTGCAGCGAGATCGGCGGGCGGCGGAGTTGGCGGCTGCAATTCGACGTCCGCTCGGCCACGCAAACCGACGTCGCCGCGCACGAGTCGGCCGCCGAGAGCGAAGGTTTCGTCGATGAAGCGATCTGGCAGCAATGCCAAACGCTTCTCGAAAACACGTTCGGCCCGGAAGGCAGGGACAAGCCCGAGGGGCTGGCCAAACGGCTTGCGGCGGCGACCGGCATGAACCGAAATGCGTGGCCGTCGTCGTTGTGCCGGCGGATCTGGGAAGCTTTGATGGAGGTCGAACCGGGCCGCCGCCGCAGCGCGGTGCATGAAGCCCGCTGGTTGAATCTGCTCGGCTTCGGACTGCGGCCCGGCTTCGGTTTGGCGGTGGACGATTGGCGCGTGGCGCAAACGTGGACCGTGCTGCCGGCAAATTCGCTTTCCCCGCCAGCCGGGCCGAAGGCTGGATTCTCTGGCGGCGGATCGGCGGCGGACTGGCGGCCGGCCAGCAGCAGGCATTGGCCGAACCGCTTTTGGGCCCGTCCGCGCGCCTCCATCGCCAACTCACCACCGGCAAGGGCCGTGCCGGCGATCTGAGCTTTGCTTCCCGCGAGATGTCCGAAATGTGGCGGCTCCTGGGCTCGCTCGAACTGCTGCCGCTCACGACGAAAATCGAGCTCGGCGCACTGCTTCTCGAATTGCTGCCGAAGCGCAAGATCGAGCCCGTGCGCCCGGCGATTCTCTGGTCGCTCGGCCGCATCGCCGCCCGGTCGCCGCTGTACGGGCCGCTCAATGCGGTCGTGCCGCCGGAGACGGCCGCCGCGTGGATAACGGCGCTCGATCAAGCTGGCGGGCAACGACCGCGAGACGCCGCTTTGCGTGATGCAGATCGCCCGGCGGACCGACGACCGCTACCGCGACCTCTCCGACAAGTCCCGCCAAGAGGCTGCCGATTATCTCCGCATCGCCGGCGCCCCGGCGCATTTCATCGACCTCGTCCGCCGCGCCGGCCGCTCGACACCGCCGAACAAAACCTCGTCTTCGGCGAATCGCTGCCGAAGGGGTTGAGAGTGCTGTAGCCTTGCTTGAAGCTTGCCATTCCCCTATAATCCCGAGCCCTTGCCGCATTCAACAAAGCCATCCAACTCGATCCAAAAAATGTGCTAAACCCTCTTGACGCAGCGAATTCTTTCGCTATACTGAGCCGTAGCGAATGAATTCGCCGGATGGCGTGCATGGCTCAACCGGGCGCCACCGTTGGCTTGACTGGCAGTGCCGATCCGCAAGTCCAACGCAGCACTGCTGGACAAGCCGGCAACGGCGCCCTGGTTTTGTGATTTTGATCTTCATTGTCCAGCAGGCGGCCGTTCACTCGTCGCGAAAGGCGACGGTTCGCGTCAATCGCCGGCGAATCAGCAGCGGCACGTGAACAATTACGCCCAGGAGGTGCGACATCATGGCTCGACCGAGTTCTCTCCAGCCGACGGAGGTGGAAATGCAGATCCTGCGGATTCTCTGGGAACTGGGTCCCAGTCCCGTCCGCGAGATCCATCGGCGGCTCGAGGCCGCCAAGGGGACGAACTACTCGACGACCGTCAAAATGCTGTCGGTCATGCTGCAAAAGAATCTCGTCAAGCGCGATGAGCAGTCGCAGCCGCACGTCTATCGCGCGGCTCTTAAGCCGGGCGAAGGCCGGCAAACGCCTGCTTAGCGATCTGGTCGATAAAGTCTATGAAGGCTCCGCGATGAGCCTGGTGCTCGAGGCCCTGTCGTCCACCAAGGCGACGAAGGCCGAACTGTGCGAAATCCGCCGCTTACTCGATCAAATGGAGGGCAAATAACATGTTCGAAATACTCCGCAATCCGCCTGGATAAGCCGCGTCGGCTGGGTGCTGATCCATACGCTGTGGCAGTTCGCCCTGGTGGCGGCCGCGGCAATCGTTCTGCAACGAATTCTGCGGCGGCGCTCGGCGGCCGTGCAGTACGGCGTTTTGCTGGCGGCGATGGCCGCGATGGTGGCCGCGCCGATCGTGACGTGTTTCCTGCTGCCGGCGTTCGATCCGCCGGCAATGGTCGCGAAAGGGATCCCGCGAGAATGCGCCATGAGTTCGCGTGTCTTGGAGCGAACCGGCAAATCTCTTCCGAAGGCAATGCCCGGAGTTGTTCCGGTGGAAGCGGCCGTGCAGCCGCGGCCGTTCGCCTTTGCCGACGCACGTGCATCGGGCGGAATATCGACTTGGTGGTCGAGTCTGGCGAATCGCGTGCGCCCCTGGCTGCCGGAGATCGTGCTGGTATGGCTCGTCGGCGTTTTTGCGGCGGCGATGCGGCCCGTGCTGAGTTGGCGGACGATGCGGCGGCTGCGGCGGACGGGCGTTTCGGCCGTGGACGAGGCGGTGGATGTCGCCGTCAAGCGGATTGCCGTGCGGCTGAAGCTCGTCAGAACGGTCGAGGTGCTGCAATCGGCGCTGGTGCATACGCCGGTCGTATGGGGTTATTTCCGGCCGCTGATTCTGCTGCCGGTCTGCGTTCTGGCGGGCCTGCCGGCGACGCAGTTGGAATCGATCCTCACCCACGAATTGGCCCATATCCGCCGCCACGATTATCTCGTGAACCTGCTCCAGACGCTGGTCGAGACGCTGTTCTTCTATCATCCGGCCGTGTGGTGGCTCTCGTGGCAGATCCGCAACGAGCGGGAGAATTGCTGCGACGACGTGGCGATGGCCCTCTCGACAAGCCGCGCGGAGTACGGCCGGGCCTTGCTGGCCATTGAAGAAATGCGCGCCGCGCCGACGGCGCTTTCGCTGGCCGCCCGCGGCGGCTCGCTCCTCGCCCGCATCCGCCGCATCGCCGGCCACGAAGTCGCCCCGTCCTTCGCCGCCAGCGGCAGCATCCTGGGCGCGGTGCTGGCGTCGATCGTCATTTGCGCCGCGGCGACGTGGGGCGCATCGCCAAAATCAGATGGGTCGGCGGCTTTTGCCGAATCGAAGAATAAAACAACGGCCAACGAGGCAGAAGCGACTCCAAATGCAAATGACAAGTCACGAACCGATAAGGAGGACGACAAGCCGGTTACGGTCGTCAAGGATTTAGACGCCATTGCCACCAAGTTGACCGAGATTCGAGATAGGGCCCGCTGGCAGGAGAAAATATTCGAGAATCTGAGGATCCGAGGGGAGTTTCGCCGAATAACGAAGTTTTCACCCTCACGATTCGAAATGGGAAGTGCCGATATGACCGAGAGGTGGTCGTTTCCGGTAACCGACGGCACAGTCATTGGCTGGACGATGGAAAAACCAGTTATAGTTTCAGCGAAAATCTTCTGATTCTTGATCCGACTTTCAAAAGTCCGAAAAAGTGGGCCTGTAATAACGCATCAGGGATATTCATTCATTTCCTGCCGGAATTCGAAGGCGAGATGCCGAGTGTAAGCGCGCTCTGCGAGAAGTTGACGAAACTGATCCGAAAAGGCAAGGTATTCGGCAATAATTCGAAGGCAACTCTTCTGCTCAATATATCCGCGCAGCAAGTCGAAATCGAATTCCGGTTGACGGATAAAGACGTTGTTTTTAAAAGCACGAGATTTTCACTCGATTCCGATAAAGGATTCGTATTAACCAGATATCGAAACAAGGATCGAACGTTATCGCCCGAGGGAGAAGAACTCATAGTTCGGGAATCAGACTATCGATCCGAATATCGAGAAATCGCGCCGGGAACTTATTTCCTTTCCAAAGGCACCGTGAGCCTAAAATTGTCCGGCAAAAAGATTGATGAGGCCGTACAAAGACGAGAAGGAAAAGACGACATGGTTGTTCAGACGCTGGAAAATGGCGCCGTGATCGAACAACCGCACGAAGGAAAAGGCAGTGTCGTGATCGAGTCCGTTGAAATCGGCGATTTTCCGGTCGAAAAAAATTATTTCGACATTCATTTCTGGCCGCCCATCAAAACGGGCATCCACGTGGATGACAACCGCGTGATACCGCATCGCATGTTTCTCTATGGAAATGGTTCTCTCGATAACGAGGTCTTGGGTCCAGACGCCAATGACGGCTCGGCGGTTCGACAGGAAAACAACAACGCAGCAAGTAACTCGGCATATCTCATGGAAAGACCGACTGAGAACAATGCCGATAAATCCCCGGATAATCCCGTCGAAAAGCACGCGCCCGTCAAGAATGAAGCCGGTGACAAGCCCCAATCCGCACCGAAGAAATCCGAAGCATCGAATCAAACAATCGAAGTATCCGGCCAGGTCCTCGACGACGAAACGGGGAAGCCCGTGGGGCAATTCGTCGTCCAGGCCGGGCTGGCGGATAAGAAGGAACCCTCCAAAATCACCTGGGGGTACTCCGAGACCCGCACCACGTCGGAAAATCGGGAAGGGAGATTTTCGCAGCGGATCGATTGGGGAGCCGGCTGGCGGGCGCGGGTCATCGCCGCGGGATACCTGCCGCAGCCGATCTTCGAGAATGGTCCGCCCGCCGGTGTGACGAAAATCGCTGATTACATCGTGCGGCTCAAGCGCGGCAAGCAAATCACCGGCCGCGTGGTCTATCACGACGGCAAGCCCGCGACGGATGCGGGCGTGTTCATGATCGTCAAAGAGGGCGGCGGCGTGGCGATCGGCGACGGCAAAGCCTGGCAATCGTTCGGCCGCGAGCGGGAGGAAGACAAGACGGTCACGCGCGCGACGACGGACGCCGCGGGCCGTTTCGAACTGCCCGGCGGCGGATTAAGCGCCAAGTGCATCGCCGTCTCGGCCCCGAATGTCGATCTTTGGGTCGTGCCTCCTCCCAAGCCGGACGACAAGGAAGAACTCACGATCAAGCTCCCCGAGCCCGGCCGGCTAGTCGTGAAATACGACATTGACGGCAGTCCGGCGAAAGCCCCGCTCATGTTGCAAATGATCACCTGGGACGACCCGCGGTCCTATTCCGTCAGCCGGCCGTTGTGGAACGGCATTGATAATATCCACACCTTCGATGTGCCGAACAAGGGCGAGGTGGTGATCGACCATCTGCCGCCCGGCAGATACAACCTGTCGCGCGTCATGCCCGCCGGAGGCAATCGGTTCGTCGGCCGATACTATAACGACCGGCACGTGATCGAAATTCAATCCGGTAAAACGGCGACGAGCGAATATATCCGCGACCGCGGCACGGCGGTCGAAGGGCAGATTGTGGGGCTTAAGGAAGGGATGCTCGCGGGCACTCAGCCCGGCGCGATCATCTCAGTGCGGCCAATGACGGTAATGGGCCCGCTGGAACATGGCGCAAGCAAGAAGGAGCCGATCTTCGACATCGTCGTCTGCGGGCCGGACGGCAAATTCGAAACCCCGCGGCTCATGCCCGGCGACTACGCGATCATCGCCGAGGCATTCGAAGCGGAAAAGCCGGATGGGCGATATCATAGCGGCATCCGCATGCCGGCGTTCCTGGGTCGTGTGGTGGTTACCGTCCCGGAAGCCGGCATTCCGCCCAAAGTGACGATTGCGATCAAGCCGCGAAGCGAAGCGAAACCCCGAACCATCAATGGCGATAAAGAGGCAATCTTTCAGGCATTGCCGATCAAGGGCCGCACGCCTTCGATATGAAAATGAACGAGAAATTTACTTTCCGCCTCGCCGATCTCCAAAGCGGCGCGGCGGCGAATGGCCTCGATCTTTTCGGGGTCGGTTTCCTCGCCCATGACGGTCAGCGATAGTCGTTTGCCGACGTACCCTTCGCCCTGCTCGATGAACAGATACGATGCACTTGGATTGTGGCCCACATTATCGTGGGTCAGGCGGTTTGCCATGACGAAGGAACAAGTTCCTTCGTCATCCTTGTCCAGAAAGAGCGGATTGGCGTAGATCGCCTGATTCACTTGTCCGCTGAGGTCGGTTGTCGCCAAAACGCCGATGCCCTTGGCATTTTCGAAATACTCGCTGAGTGTCATGGTCTCCCTTTTCGAATGGAGGTGCGGTTCAAAACGACTGCAAAGCTCCGAGTGGCGGGCATCCCGTGATGGAGGCGGTCACTTCGGAGGCTCCGGCTTGGGAATCTGTTTTTGCAAATCCGCCTTTTCCTGCTCCAGCGTTTTGACCTTCGCATCGGCGTCGTTTTTGGCCTTCTCAAGATTTTGGTTCTCGCCCTTGGCGGCATCGAGGTCCTTTTGGAGTTGGGATGCCTTATCGGCTTGCTTCTTCAGGTCGCCGTTTTCCTGTTCCAGGGCCTTGACCTTTGCTTCGGCATCCTTTTGAGCCTGTTCCAGCTTTTCCACGTCACTCTTGGCGGCATCGAGTTCCTTTTGCAGATCATCGGCCTTCGCTTCGGCTTTTGCCGCTTTCTGTCCCAGGTCTTTCACCTCGCCCACTTTTGCATCGTAGTCGGACTGCTTCACGCCGCAACCGCCCAGCACGAGCACCCACACGGTAATCGCCGCACCCATGGCAACTCGCTTCAGCATTGTGGGGACCATTACAAATTCTCCTTTCGAGAGGCAATAACCGTCCTTCAGCCGCCAGCGATTGGCAATCTGTTTCCGGGAGGACGGTCTCCGGTACATTCTTAGCAAAAAGATTGCTGCTGTCAATGCTCTCTTGGTTGCAGCTATGCCGTGATAGGTTACAATATTGGAGAATCATGCTTGGCATCGCTGGATTCATGTATCATTTCTGCCAGGAGCCTTAAGATGTCTATCGTAAGAGGCGTCGTTCACGGGAAAACTATCGAGCCGGATACCCAGACCGGCTTTCCGGATGGCGAGCCGATAACGGTATTCGTTCGTGGTCGAATTTAGGGGTCGGGAGCCTTAAAATGAAATAGTCATTATCGAAGAAAAGTCAACACATCGCAACAATCGTCCGCAACGACAGATGGCCGTTGCGGCCAATTTTCAATAACCTATTGTCAAAAAATCCCGTGGAAATCGATCCTCAAAAAAATTTCGCCGTCCTGTCGGGCGACATCATCGGCTCGTCGAAACTTTCCAAGCCGCTGCGGGAAAGCCTGCTGCTTACCATGAAGCAAGGCGCCGAGATGCTTCATGCCGAATGGCCCGAGGCGGTTCCTTATCCCGTCGATATTTATGCCGGCGATTCATGGCAGATGCTCGTCGTCCAACCGCGGATGGCCCTGCGGGCGGCGGTCTTTTACCGGGCCTTTTTGATCAACGCGACAGGAAAGAAAGCCGATACGCGGATGGTCATCAGCATAGGCCGCATCGATTTCCTCTCGCCGGAGCGGATTTCCGAAAGCGATGGTGAAGCCTTCCGCAATGCCGGCAAGTTTTTGCAGGAAAGCAAAAGCCGGCAGTACATGCAATTCCTCGCCCCGCGCGACCCGCAGGAAAAGCTGTGGAACTGCACGGTCGGGCTGCTCGATACGATCATCCGCCACTGGTCGGCCAAACAAGCCCGAGCGGTCGCGGGGGCGATTCGCGGATGGTCGTTGACCGATATCGCGGCCTCGTGGAAATCGTCCGCATCGAAGCCTCCGATTGCAAATTCCACGGTCTCGTGGCACCTCGATGAAGCGGGCTGGGATGTCATCGAACAGACGATCAAACTATTCGAACAGCACTTGATATAGTTCTATAGAGGGTTATATTCCACACTCTAATATATCTAAATTAGACCCTGCAATCTAACACCCGTTAGTATCATAAAACATTATACTGAGGGCATAACCTGATGGTAATTCACACGTTAGGGCTGGAACTGGTTGCATCCCATCTTGTGGGGGATTTTGCTCTACAATCCGACCGGATGGTCCAGGCGAAGAAGGCGTTTCGGCTGGACGCTTTTCTTCGCCATGCCGTCCTGCAAGCCGCCTTAGCCTACGTGTTTGCCGGAATGTGGGGAATCTGGGAAATTCCACTCGTGATTGGACTGAGTCATTGCGTGATCGATTGTCTGAAAGAGTCGGCCCTACGGTTCTTTGCGCGGAAGAACGACTTCGGCAAACCGGTTGCCGTTTGGAAATTCTGGTTGCTTTTGGTCGATCAGGCGGTGCATATCGGCGTAATCGCCGCCTTGGTCTGGTATCTGAGAGAAGCGAATCGGCTCCCGGCGGAAGCCTATTGGAGTGCGCTTGCGGGAGCGGCTTTGTGGCGAAAATCGCTGGTGATCTGGATTGGCGTGCTGGCGACCGTTTACGCGGGCGGAGTGTTGATCGGCATCCTGGCCGAGCCGTTCCTGGCGGAGTTGAAGGGGCCGGACGGCGCGTTGCGGCCCGAGAAACGCGGACTGGAAAACGGCGGCAAGCGGATCGGGCAGATCGAACTGCGCGCTGATTCTCTTGCTCATCCTGTCGGGCCAGCCGGCAAGCGTGGGTTTTCTCGTCACCGCGAAATCCGTCTTCCGTTTTGGCGAACTCAAGGAGAGCGAAGGCCGCAAGGAAGCGGAATACATCATCATCGGCACGATGCTCAGCTTCACCTGGGCGATTGCGCTGGCCTGGGCGATCCAGTACGCGCTTCAGGTCGTTTGAGCGGCGGCATCCGTCAAGCGGCGCGGGCCAGATCCTTTTTTTGCCGGTCGGCAGGACGATCCTGCTCCGGCCGGATCGTTGCAGGGGCGGTCGCGGTCAAGAGCGTCGAGGGCTTCGTTTTTCTTGATATTGCGGAGAATTTTCGCGTTGGCCGACTCGATTCCATATGCGTGTCATAAAACGTCCGGACCAAAACGATGATAAAAATCCGGTTCGCCAACCAGGACGCAACCCCGTGCGCCGAGGCTGCGAATGGCTTTGAGTCCTTCTTCGACCAGGCGTTTGCCGATTCCTCGCCTTTGAATGTCCGGCAGCACGGCAATTGGTCCAAGCGCGAACCATCGGCAATCCTTTCATTACGGCATTTCACTTTGCCCCCCTATTGACTTTATTTCTTGCACCTATTATCTTTATTTACCATTGGTACCCGACCTGTCGCCTTTTGGGAAGTCATCCACTTTTCTAATAGGAGCTTCGCCATGTATCCCACAGTCGTGCCTGCGCTTTGACAGTTCCTCGGCCATGGAGAGGGGAACATCAACTACATGTACCTCGACAACCGTCAGGGCGAGCGGAAGGTGACGACAGGGATCGGATTTTTGATCGATCCGTTGGCGATTTGCCTGGAAAGACACCGCACGAGCCGTTTGCCGTGGTATTGCGGCAGCCGATTGGCCACCGAACAAGAGGTGACCCAGGAATGGCAACAGGTGCATGGCATGCAGAACTTCGCTCGGGGACAGAGCGGCACGGCCTTTCAAGGGCAGACGACGTTGCGACTGCAACTGCAGCAGCCGAGCATCGAAGAGTATTTCCGGAAATTGGCGGCCGAGATCCAGCAACAGTTGATGTCCGGTTCGCCGCGTTTCGCCGAGTTCGAAACCTATCCCGCCGATGCGCAAATGGGAATTTTGGTTCTGGCCTGGGCGGTCGGAGCGGGCGGCATCCTCGCCAGCTATACCGAATTTCGAACGGCGTGTTTTCGCCGCCACTGGCAGACGGCCGCCAACCAGAGCGGCTGGACCACGGCGACGGCCGGGCGGCGGAGCCAGGTTCGGCAGATGTTCATGAACGCCGACGCCGTGGAAACCCAGGTCAGCCAGGACCGCCACAACGGAATCCCGCCCACGCTCGATATGACGCACGTCTATTTCCCGCAGCGAGTGGTGACGTTCACCCAGCCGACGGGCGTCAGGGCCGGAGGACGACCTACCGGCGGTTGACAGCTTCACTCGAGGCGGCTTGGGGGGAGGATGACCGGCAGGGTGCGGCCGGTCGCGACAATTGGAGCGAAAAGACGATTTATGACGATTGCGCGTCGAGCCTGTGCCGCGCGGAACGATTTCTTTCGGGCGGCCGAATGCGAGTTTTTCCAGACGCCCCGGAGAAAATGCCTCTGTTTTCGCTCTTTTCCCGCGGATATCCGAATGCCGACGTATGCTTGCTTAATGAATTGCGGCCCCAAGTTTTCATGCAATTCCCTCGAAACGGAGAAAGTCATGAATTCGTCGGTAATTCAAATGATGGCAACCGCCCGCAGCGCCATGACGGAAAGCGCGTTTCAACAGGTGGGAAGCGTGTTGAGCAAGGCGAAAAACGATGCGCGGGAAGAAGCGCAGCGGAAATCGTCGCTGGACGTGAAAATCCTGATTGGAAAGCTGGAATCGGGTGCGCCGTTGACGCAACAGGAAGTCGCGACGGCGAGGGCCTGGGTCGTCGGCGATGCCGAAAATTACACGAAGCTGGAGAACAACTTTCAGGATTGGCTTGCCGAATACGATCGCCTGGAAAAGACTTTGGCCGATTACGCCGCCAGGGACTGCACGCCCGACGATCTGATGAAGCTCGAGGCGATCTTGGAAGACGCCGTGCGAACCACCTATGACATCGCCAATTTCCTGGAGAAGCAGGATCGGATCCACAAATTCGATTCCGCTTTGGCCGAAGATTTGGACGAGAATGAACGCAATTTGCTGGTCGATGTGCTGACGAACAAATTGCAATCCGCCAGGTACTAACTCGAAAGATTCGCGGGATTCGCGGTCGGACGCTTGCAAGCCGGCATGGCAGCTTGCGTCCGAGCGCGCATCCCGCATGCTTTTTGGGGGGCTCTTTTCGGGCAGGATCTTGGAAAGCCTGTCGGGACGGTGTGCCTTTTCCGGTTGAAGGAAACCGCCGTTCCTGGTATGCTGGTCTCACCAAGCCAGGATGAAATTCTCGACGTTAAAAGCGATCCTTCGCCCCGGCGCTCTCCGGCGCCATGCTCTGGGGTTCTGTCCGGTGTGCAACCGCCGTACGATTTTCTTGATTGCCGATAAGCTTGAAACCATCCGCAACCATGCGAATTGCGTATGGTGCAAGAGTTGTGCGCAACCGGCACGTGGCTCTGAGCATTCTCGACCGATTCGCCGGGCAGGGAATCGCCGCGCTAAAAGACTTCAAAAACCATCCGGAAATCACGGTGCTGAACACGTCCAGCCGGAGTCCAATCGCGCGGGCGTTGGGCGACGCCGCGAACATCTGCAACACGGAGTTCTTCGAGGCAGTGCGGTCGGGCTGCCGCAAGAATGGAATCCGCTGCGAAAACCTGGAGGAACTTTCCTTTCACGACGAAACGATCGACCTCGTTGTCAGCGAGGACGTGTTCGAGCACGTCCGCGACCTGGAACAGGGCTTCTCCGAGGTTGCGCGGGTTTTGAAGCCGGGAATGTGCCACGTTTTCACCGTTCCCTTCTATTTCGACAAACGGACGGCGCCGTTGTTCGAAAAGCGAGGGGACAATTACGAGCCCCTCGTTTTTCCCATCGAATATCACGGCGATTTCATTCGCGAAAAAATACCCGCCTATCATCACATCGGCTATGATTTGTTCGAAATGTTGGATAGAATCGGATTCGACGCCCGGCTGGTCCGTTCGGCGTATCACGAAGCGATAAAATACGGCACATTCGATTGCTTCACCTTTGTCGCAAGAAAAAAGGCACCTGGGACGAGCAGCCGGATGGTTGAATAAGGCATCGGCATCATGACTGAACCGGGAAAAAAGGAATTATATTGGTTTCGATCCTGGCTTGCCGGAAAGCGGTGCTGGGCTATTATCCATTGGCCAAATATTGAGTTTTTTCAATTACCCATGAATAAAATGCTACGAAATCCAGGCAAGATACTATTAGCGGTCGCCTTGCTAATGCTCGGCGGGCTGCCCGTTTTGGGTGAAGATGCGCTCACGCCGGTCATCGAGGGGCCGTGGTGGAGGTGGCGGGGAATCCGGATTTGGGGAAATTCACGCGAAAGGGGCAGCAGCCGGTCGATTTCGCGGTGTGGCAGGCCGCAGGACGGCACGTGGCAGCTTTGGTCGTGCATCCGCTCGACGGGATGCGGCGGCGCGGGCCGGCTTTTTCATCGCTGGGAGGGCAAGAGCCTGCTCGACGAGGACTGGAAGCCCTTGGGCATTGCGATGGAAGCCAAGCCCGAGTTGGGCGAAACTCCCGGCGGACTGCAAGCTCCTTACGTCGTCCGCCACGAGGGTCTTTTCTACATGGCTTACGGCGACTGGAACAATATTTGTTTCGCCACGAGCAAGGACGGAAAGAAATTCGAGCGGATCGTGCAGTCCAACGGCAAGACCGGCGTTTTCACGGAAGGGCCGGGCGCAAACACGCGCGATCCGATGTTGGTGAAAATCGGCAGTCTATGGCACTGCTATTACACGGCCTTTCCCGGCGGCAAAGGGTACGGTTTTTGCCGCACCTCGCCCGACTTGAAAACGTGGAGCGACTCGTTCGTGGTTTCCTACGGTGGAAAAGCGGGGAACGGCGAGTGTCAGAACGAGTGTCCGCAGGTCGTCGAGCCGGAGCGGGGCGAGTTTTTCTATTTCCGCAATCTCTATTACGGTGAACGGGCGATGAATTGGGTTTATCGATCGCGCAACCCCTTCAACTTCGGCATCGACGATGATTCAAAGTTTGTGTGCCGTTTGAAACTGGCCGCGCCCGAGATTATAAGGCACGAGGGAAACTATTATATTGCCGCGCTATTGGACAACCTTCAAGGGATTCATATCGCTCGGCTCAAGTGGAACCGGCAACCCAAGCTTGAGCAAGCAGAATCCGCCGACGGTTTGTCGCCTTGAATAACGTCGCATAATTCGGGGATCGTGAAGGGGATCATTTTGGCGTCGATTCCGACGTGCCGGAGAATCGTGCTTGGTTTTGTCTGCGGGCGAAAGTACCAAGTTTTCCGCCTTTTGCAGTTTTCAGGCGTGAACCTGCGAATTTAGCGGCAGAATTTACAGTCGATGGTTTCTCATGGTAAAATAAGCGGGATCGGAAAAACACTTGTAGGATTTCCTGTGGGACAGGTTTCCAATCTGTCATTCGGGGCAAGCCAGATTTTCTGTCTATCAATCTGCCAAGCATGACGACAGCTTCAAAACCTGCCCTCCGAAACGCAAAAGTCATCACCCCCAAACTCGATGAAGGAACAAGAACCATGGCATTGCGGAAATTGTTTTGCGGTCTAATGATTCTCATGCTGACGTCCCTTGCCCAAGCCGAAACTTGGAAGCCCGCCGCAGGTCCGCTGATGACGCGCTGGGCAAAAGATGTAACGCCCGAAAAAGTGCTGCCCGAATACCCTCGTCCGCAAATGGAGCGCCCCGAGTGGCTGAGCCTCAATGGCGTTTGGCAGTTGCAGAAGCTGGATGCCGGCGCCCAGCCCGAGTTCGGCAAGGATCTGCCGCTGCAAATTCTGGTGCCGTTTCCGGTCGAATCGTCGTTGTCGGGCGTGATGCAGCATGGCGAGCGGTTCGTTTATCGCCGCACGTTTCAACTGCCGGATAAGTGGCAAGGCAAGCGGATACTGCTGCATTTCGGCGCGGTCGATTGGGAAGCGACGGTATTTGTGAACGGCAAAAAACTCGGCGAACATCGCGGCGGCTACGACGGTTTCAGTTTCGATATCACCGATGCCCTGAAGCCGGCCGGACCGCAGGAACTCGTCGTCAAGGTATTCGATCCCTCCGACAAAGGCAGCCAGCCACGCGGCAAGCAGACGCTTCATCCCGAAGGCTGTTTCTATACGACGGTTACCGGCATTTGGCAAACGGTATGGCTCGAACCGGTGGCGGCAGCGCATATCGAGCAACTCAAGATCGTGCCCGACGTCGATAATTCCCGCTTGCGGCTGACCGTCATCGGCGTCGGCGCGGACGCGGGATGCACGGTGCAAGCGATTGCGCGGGACGGCAATCTCGAAGTCGTCCAAGCGGCCGGGCGCCGGGCGGGGAAATCGAAATCGCGATCCCCAAGGATAAGCTCAAACTCTGGTCGCCCGAGGAGCCGTTCCTCTACGATCTTGAAGTCGCCCTCAAGCAAGGCGGGAAGACGGTCGATGAAGTCTCAAGCTACTTTGGAATGCGGAAGATCGACTTGGGCAAGGACGAGCGGGGCATCGTGCGGATGCGCCTGAATGGGAAGGTCTATTTTCAAGCGGGCCCGCTCGATCAAGGTTTCTGGCCTGACGGAATCTATACCGCGCCCACCGACGAAGCGTTGCGGTTCGACATCGAAAAGACCAAGGAGTTGGGTTTCAACATGATCCGCAAGCATGTCAAGGTCGAGCCGGCCCGCTGGTACTATTGGTGCGACAAGCTGGGGATCGTCGTTTGGCAGGACATGCCTGCCGGATACAACGTCAAGCCCGAAACGAAACGCCAATTCGAAACCGAACTCGAACGGATGGTCGAAGGGCGGTTCAATCATCCTTCGATCATCGTTTGGGTGGTCTTCAACGAAAGCTGGGGCCAGCACGATACCGAGCGTTACGTGGCCGAGGTGCGAAAATGGGATCCTTCGCGGCTGATCGACGACGCCAGCGGTTGGACCGACATGAATGTGGGCGACTTGAATGACATTCACGTGTATCCCGGCCCTGCCTGCCCGCCGCCCGACGCCGCCCGCGCCGTGGTGCTCGGCGAGTTCGGCGGGTTGGGGCTGACGGTGAACGGCCATACCTGGGCCAAGGAAGCCTGGGGCTACCGCGAGATGAAGGACCGCGATGAACTGACCGCCCGCTACTGCAATCTGCTGCGCAAGGCGTACGACCTGGAGCGGACGCAGGGCCTTTCGGCCGTGGTCTATACGCAGACGACCGACGTGGAAACCGAGTGCAACGGCATGTTCACTTACGATCGCGCGGTGCTCAAGGTCGATCTGAAAAAAGTGGCGGCGGCCAATCGCGGCAATGTCCCGAAGATCAAAACGATCCTGCCCGATTCGCGAGAGGTTGGTCAAAGCTGGCGTTACACTTTCGAGAAGCCGGCGGCGGATTGGTTCCAGCCGGCGTACGACGCCTCCGCTTGGAAAACGGGGCCGGGCGGTTTTGGCACGGAGAAAACGCCCGGCGCGGTCGTCCGCACGGTTTGGAACACGCCGGACATCTGGCTCCGCCGCGAGGTCGAGCTAAGCGACTTCCATCCCGAAAGTTTGCTCCTTCTGATGCACCACGACGAAGATGCGGAAGTCTATATCAACGGCGTCTTGGCCGCAAAAGCAACCGAATTCACGAAAGATTATGAAGATTTTTCCCTCGAGCCCGCCGCCCGCGCCGCGATCAAGCAGGGGAAGAACATCATCGCCGTGCATTGCAAGCAAACCGGAGGCGGCCAGTACATCGATTTAGGCCTGCTGGAGCTGCTCTTCGAGTAAGCATCCCGCCCGAAACAGGAAAGCATGTTGGCAAGCCGCCGAGAGAGAACTCGGCGGCTTGCATTTTGCGCCAACTTTGAAAACAACTGAACGGGTGGAGTGTCTCGCCTTACAGCAACTTTATCACCAGACAGGCGATGGCATAGATCACCATCACTGCGCCGATGCCACAAAAGACATAGCCGTTCTTCCGCGCGCTTTTCCCCGAATAAATACGCCCCCATGCCCCGCGCAGTTCTCCTTGAGTAATTCCCCGCCGTCCCTCATGGAGAAAAAACGCGCCGAGCGCCGCCAGCAGCCCGATTGCCACGAAGGGCGCATAAGGCTGTCTGTCGAACCAGTCATGGAAGGATTCGGCGAGGAGCACGTGCATGGAAATTAACCTTGGCAGTTGTTATGCCAGCTCATTTCGTGTCGGCAAACTCAATACAAAGGCTTCTTGCGAGGACCACTCATAAAGGATCAAGATAGGCGACACCGAGCTTGATATAAGCCATAACCGCTGAATCGGGTTTGCCATGCACATCGAGTACATAAACGGGAGCATCCGAATCGCGAAGCAATAATAAATCATATTCGGTAAAGACTGGCCTTTTAACTTGAGCGCTTTTCGTAATACAGAGAGAAACCGACTTTTCCGGAAGGCGATGGCGGGTGAGATCGGATTTCGAAAGTGTAAAGAACTCATTCGCCCCCGTTGCAATACCCCTGCTGAAATTCCCATAATAGGCCAACGGTACCAACAGATCTTTTCGGATCGCATGCTGATGTTTTTCGAAATAGTTGAGCCATTTAGTGTTGGGATTCAACGCATTTCGAGAGACGCTTATTCCGCAACGATTATTCTTCTCGATATCCAATTCGGCAAGAGATTCGAGGGTAGAAAATTTCACGGGATCGGAAATTCCATCTCGTGCGGCCAAAACGATGACGATTGTCGTGATAGCTTCCGGGAAAACGTCTTTCTCCGCATCGATTCTCGTGTTGTCAAACTCAAAACATACGGCCTGCCGCCGGGTGCAACTCATGCAGTGATCAAAAAAGCCTGTCGGGCGTGAAAAACTGCCCGAAAATTTGACGATATTTCCTGGCGACTTCCGCCATATATTTTCGAGTTGACTTAGATATCATTGATTATCTCGGAATTGAATACATTATTGTCGAGGTATCCTCGCCCATTGTGGAAAGTTACATAGAATAATAGACGGCCACGGTCAAGTTCTTTCATGGCTGAGCGATGCTCGGGCATGTCGATTCTGCCCAAGATTTCCTTCCCGATTTGGACGTCGATCTTCACCGTGGTCTTGCCTTGGTTCTTAACGTCCTTTTCGATGGAAAACAATAGATCCTCTTTGGATGGGTCTGAGATGATAGCTCAATATGTCTTTGAAAGAAATGACATACGCTTTGTCAAAAAACACTTGGAGATAATAATGCCTTACACCATACTTCTGTATCCAGCGATTTACCAAGGCCAAATCTTCAACTTTGGGCGTGATGCTAAGGTAGCTTCGCTTACCCAATATCTTCATTTGTTTTTTTAGATTTCTGAGGAGATCGGAGACCTGTTGTAAATCGGGTGATGAGGACCATGAGGGAAGGCGGAAATCAAGTTCTTTGTATGTTTCCTCCGTCGATTGCTCGATCATTTTCAAAATTTCAGGACGTTTCTCCTGCAATATGGCGGCTAATTTCGGTTGAGTGATTTCTCCTTTGAGTTTTTGACAATTGGAAATCGCTTCTTTGGTTCTGCCATCCATAAATAAAGCATACTTTTTGGCAAGGAAGGAGCTTGAACGTACTTCAATGGCTGCAATAGCCATGCTTACAAAGCTGTCATCGTCGAGATCGACATTGTTTCCCTCGATATCAACACGGCGAAAGATTAAAATATCGGGTTTTTTCCCAATGAAGTTAAGCTCGTCCTGATATTGCAGGTAGAATAATTCGAAACCAGGATCTCCGGCAGCAAGAGAGTCGGATCGCCCATATTTTACGGCACGATAATCGGTTGAATTTTCATTTATCGCATTAAAAACGATTTGTTCAGCCCAGTCGCCTTGTTCTTTGTTCGTCAAAAACTCAGAGTTGGCCGTCGTGGGCGGGTGATTTCCAAATTTAATATCCAGGTCGATATCAAAGGGAGTTTTTTGTAAAAGTTCTTGAATAGCTTCTTTGTAGTTCATTTTATACTTCTTTTTCCCGTACTGTGGAAACCGGTCCTGCACCGCTTCGACGGTCATTTCTTCGCTGCGGAGCGCGAGCATGGCGTGGACGGCGGCGTCGGCGCCCTGAAGCGTGGTGATGCAAGGGATGCCGTGCATCACGGCGGCGGCGCGGATACGGCCTTCGTCTGTGCGGGCGCCTTTGCCGCGGGGCGTGTTGATCACGAGCTGCAGGTCGCCGTCGATCATCAAGTCGATCAGATTCGGATGTCCTTCCTGGAGCTTTTTGATCGCCTGCACCTTCACGCCGGCCGATTCGAGGGTGATCGCGGTGCCTTTCGTGGCGATCAGCGTAAAGCCCATCGTTTCCAGCATTTTCGCCAACTCGGCGATGTTCCCCTTCGCGCGGTCGGCCACGCTGATGAACACCTTGCCTTTGTCGGGCAGGACCGTGCCGGCGGCCAACTGGCTCTTCGCGAAAGCGATGGGCATCCGCTCGCTAATGCCCATCACTTCGCCGGTCGATTTCATCTCCGGCCCGAGCACCACATCGACGCCCACGAATTTGCGGAACGGAAAAACCGCTTCTTTCACCGAACAGCTTTTCGGCGCCGGATCGCGCGTGTAGCCTTGCTCGGCCAGCGAGACGCCGGCCATCACCTTGGCGGCGGCCTTGGCCAGCGGCATGCCCGTCGCTTTCGAGACGAACGGCACCGTGCGGCTCGCCCGCGGATTGACCTCGAGCACGTAAACCACCGGCCGGCCGTCCTCGCGCTTCACGGCGTACTGCACGTTCATCAGTCCGCGGACGTTCAAGATCGTCGCCATTTTACAGGTCGATTCGTGAATTTCTTCGATCACCGTTTTGGACAAACTGTGCGAGGGCAGCACGCAGGCCGAATCGCCGGAATGCACGCCGGCCTCCTCGATATGCTCCATGATGCCGCCCACGACTACGCGCTCGCCGTCGGCGATGGCATCCACATCGACCTCGATAGCGTCCTCCAGAAACCGGTCGATCAGCACCGGCTGCCCCTGCGAAACGATGAACGCCTCGGCCACGAACCGCTCGAACTGCGCGGTGTCGTAGCAGATTTCCATCGCCCGGCCGCCGAGCACGAAACTCGGCCGGACCAGCACGGGGAAGCCGATCTTGTTCATCTCGCTGCGCGCCTGGGCCATCGTCCGCGCGATGCCGTTGGCCGGCTGCTTCAAATCCAGCTTGCGCAAAAAATTGGCGAATTTCTCGCGGTCTTCGGCATCTTCGATGGTATCGACGCTGGTGCCGATGATCGGCACGCCGGCGTTGCTGAGCGCACGGGCCAAATTCAGGGGCGTCTGCCCGCCGAACTGCACGATCACGCCGTCGGGCTGCACGCGGTCGCAGATGTTCAGCACGTCCTCGGTCGTCAGCGGCTCGAAAAACAGCAGGTCGCTGGTGTCGTAGTCGGTCGAGACCGTTTCGGGATTCGAGTTGACCATGATCGATTCGATGCCCAACTCCCGCAGCGCGAAACTGGCGTGGCAGCAGCAGTAATCGAACTCGATGCCCTGCCCGATGCGGTTCGGCCCGCCGCCCAAGATCACGATCCGCCGTTTGCCGGGCTGCTTCGCCGGCGTCTCGTCTTCGTCCTCGTAGCACGAATAGTAATATGGAGTATAGGCTTCGAACTCCGCCGCGCAGGTATCGACCGACTTGAACGTGGCGATCACGCCGTGCGCCTTGCGATGCCGGCGGACGTCGATTTCGGTCGTGTTCCAAAGGACCGCCAATTGGCGATCGGAAAAGCCGAACTGCTTCGCGCGGCGGAGCGCGGCGTCATCGGTGTTTTCCAAGCCGCCGATCCGCCGGAGTTGGTCTTCCGTCTCCACGATTTCGAGCAGATTGTCGAGAAACCAGGGATCGATGCCGGTCAGTTCGTGGATTTCATCGATCGACATGCCGTGTTTCATGGCGTAGCGGAGATACCATACCCGCTGATCGCCCGGCACCGCGAGTTTCGAGCGAACGTCATCGATGCCCGGCTGCTCGGGCGTGCCCCACAGGTCCTTGCCGTCGCAGCCGAAGCCGAAACTGCCGACCTCCAGGCCGCGGAGCGCCTTCTGGAACGCTTCCTTGAAGGTGCGGCCGATGGCCATCGTCTCGCCCACGCTCTTCATTTGGGTGGTGAGTTTCGGATCGGCTTCGGGGAATTTTTCGAAGGCGAACCGGGGCACTTTCACCACCACGTAATCGATGGTCGGCTCGAAACAGGCCTTCGTCTCCCGCGTGATATCGTTGGCAAGCTCGTGCAGCCGGTAGCCGATCGCCAGTTTGGCCGCGATCTTCGCGATCGGGAAACCGGTCGCCTTCGAGGCCAGCGCCGACGAGCGGCTGACGCGGGGATTCATCTCGATCACGACCATCCGCCCGGTCTTCGGATCGATGGCGAACTGGATGTTCGATCCGCCCGTATCCACGCCGATCTCGCGGATCACCGCCAGCGAGGCGTCGCGCATCCGCTGATATTCCTTGTCGGTGAGCGTTTGCGCGGGCGCGACGGTGATCGAGTCGCCGGTGTGGACGCCCATCGGGTCGAAATTCTCGATCGAGCAGATGATGACCACGTTGTCGTCGGCGTCGCGCATGACCTCCATTTCGAATTCTTTCCAGCCGATCACCGATTCCTCGAGCAGCACCTGGTGGATCGGCGAGAGGTCCAGGCCGCGCTGCACCAGGTCGTCGAACTCGTCGCGGTTGTAGGCAATGCTCGAACCGCTGCCGCCGAGCGTGAAACTCGGCCGCACCACGCTCGGCAGCCCGATCTCCTGCACCACTTCTCGAGCTTCCCGCAAACTCTTCACGGTCTGCCCCTTGGGCACTTCCAGCCCGATCTTTTCCATCGCCGTTTTGAAGTGGTCCCGCGCTTCCGCCTTGTCGATCGCCTCGGCCGACGCGCCGATCATTTCGACGCCGAATTTTTCCAAAACGCCGTTGCGGGCGAGGTCCATCGCGAGGTTCAAACCGGTCTGCCCGCCAAGTGTCGGCAGAATCGCATCCGGTCGTTCCCGTTCGATGACCTTGGCGATGATTTCCCAAGTCAGCGGCTCGATATATGTGCGGTCGGCCATTTCCGGATCGGTCATGATTGTCGCCGGATTCGAATTCACGAGCACGACCTCATAGCCTTCCTCCCTGAGGGCCTTGCACGCCTGGGTGCCCGAATAATCGAATTCGCACGCCTGCCCGATGATGATCGGCCCGGAACCAATGAGCAGAATTTTTTTCAGATCGTCTCGGCGTGGCACGATGGAACCTTTTTCTTGGCTAAGGATGCAAAAGACAAAATCTAGCTCGCTGCCGCAGAGAATTAGCCTGAGGCCTGCGAACTAACCACCCCAAAGGAAGTAATTTTGTCTCTAAAATCCCCTAATGATAGCATGGGAAACGGAGTATATTCAAGGGGGCGGAGCTAGGTTATGATGACGCATAATCATCATCCTTGAGCTAAAGATTTACATGCCTCGAATTGAATAGCGGACAAGAAATTTCTCTCGAAAAGCTCATCCATAAAATCCAAGGGATGGATCTGAAGGAAAAAGAGGGAAGGTTGCGGGCTAAGTTGGAAGCAGGCTTGCAAAAACAGATCGAAAATTTGGGCAAAGAATATGGCTCAGAAGTAAACGATCAAGTTATCAAGAGAATGCAGGATGGAATTGAGGAAGCCCTCAAGAAAGTGACTAACGCTTTTCAAACAATCCTTTCAGGACCGTCCAAAAAACAACAACCCGTCAAGCCAACAACGTTCAAATTTACTCGCGACGGAAAATGGTTATGTTGCGCCGCGGGCCAAGGTTTCTTTGTCTATTCCTGGCCCGATGCGATTGGCCACGCGGGTGAAGTTTTACCCACTCCCGTTTGGCATCATGCAATAGGGCCTGGTGAATCAAGAATCCCAACAGACTACATCTACGATATGGTGCAGGAAGTGGATGGTACAGGAATTCTCTTCGGCGGGCATAACGGACAAATATTCCACATGGATTTGGAAACCGGCAAGACACGCCTCCTCTTCACAATGCCGCAAGAGGCATCCATCATCCAATTAATCATGTCTCGTGACGGTCAAGCATTAGGTATTATATCGCGGCCGAGCATGCGCGACCATAAAAATCTCAATAATCAAACGGCTTACTGGAGCATTTGGTCTTATCCGAAGATGCTGGCGGCTGCCGACGCCCGCTCTAACGAGCCGCTTGACCCTGTTTTATGAAATCTGCCGAACTTTCAGCTATATTGCGACAACAAAAAAATATCAGGGAAATCGGCGCGGATGGCGCGGTGGAGTGGTTCGTCGGCAGTGATTCCGGGAATGCCGAGGTCTTTGGAAAGGGCAACGAATAGACTGTCGTACACGGCACAATCGTATTGTGCGGCGATTTCCCAAGCAGCCTCAATCAGTCGGATGGCGGGTTCAATCTGAACGGGAGCATTCTTCAAGAGCGATAAAAACTGCCGGCATTGATCCAGCGTGGCGATGCCTTGATGATGCCGTTTCCAGATCGCATTCGCGACCTCGATCATCGCCAAGTCCAAAATGATAACCTGATTGCCTTGCTGCAAAGTCTCCGTCAATACGCGCAAAGCCAGCGGGGAGTCAACCTCGGGCAGAATCCACTTTGCAAGAACGCTGCTATCGGCGACAAGATTGCTCATCGCATTCGATCGGCGGCAATTTCAGGAGCGCGATTTGGAAAGAAACCCCGACTTGAAACGATTTGACGATGACATTCTTCCACTTCCAAAAACCAATTTTGAGCGTTTTGCTCAATCATGGGTTCGACATTCAGGCAAACATATTGGTTTTCATTCAATCCAGTCGGACTCAATGGTATAAAAACGCCGTTTTGAAAGATTGCTTCGATTCGAGTCATGGTAGGAATCCACTTAAAAATGAGCTCGGTTCCTCAGGCTTCAATTATATCAGAAGGATAGTGGTATGCAATAGTAAGACAACAGGGTGGGCGAATCACCGCTTAGCGATATTGCTATGTCTTGCAGGAAGCGATGGAAGCTAACGACTAATCCCCCTTTTTTTTCGACTGCCCAAAGATAGCGTTCGCGAGGCGATGTACAAAACGCCGTTCGCCGCCACCGGCGTGCTGTAAACAGGGGCGCCGAGGCGGATTTTGGCGAAAATTTTCGGCTGCTTGCCCGCCGCCATGATGTAGAAGTCCTTCTTGTTGCCGAAATAGAGCTTGCCGTCGGCCACCAGCGGCCCGCCCCAGGCTTCGGCCTTGGTGTCTTCGACCCAAAGAGGCTTGCCCGTCGCGGCATCGACGCAGTGCAGCCGGCCGGCCACGTCCATCGCGTAAACCAATCCATCGGCAACCGCCACCGTCGAAAGGCTGCGGTCCAGACCGTCGTAAGTCCAGACGCAGCCGGATTTCGTGATGTCGCCGGTTCCCGAGGCATCGACGCAATGCAACATTCCCCGGCCGCGGCCGTGCGCGGGGTCCTGGCCGATGGCGAAATAGACGCGGCCGTTCGCAAAAACCGGCGTGCCGATGATCTCGCTCGGACCGACGTATTTTCCGTCGTCCTTGTTCGGACCGTTCGCCTTCCGCTTGTCGCCGTCATAATACGGAATCGGTTTCCCGTCGCGGTGCTTATAGGCCGGGGGAATGGCGTCGTATGACCAGACTTTTTCAGGGGGATGGGTTTTTCGGGAACGTGGTCCAAAGCCTCGAAGGCGTAGCAAACGCCGTCACCGCCGCCGAGGAAGATCAAGGTTCGATCGCCCACCTTCCCCAACGAAGGCGAGCACCACTGCGCATGATACAGCCGGGCGCTGAGTTTTTCATCCTCGAAAGCCGCCAGCTTGCCCGTCCGCTTATCGACCGCGATAAACGCCGGTGCTTTGGGCGCGAGGATTCGCGAATGAGTCGCCTCGACGCCGTTCGACGTGCTCAAATAAAGCAAATCGCCGTGAATCAGGATCGAACAACTCGCGGCGTCATGCGGGCGGATCCCCAGTTCGCCGATCAAATCCAACCGCCAGATGATATCCGCATCGTTGGCCGTCAAAGCGACCGGCGGTTTGTCGGGGCCGACCATGTATTGTCCTTCGTCGCGGAATGGGCCGTCGTTGCCATTCGCCTGCCCGTGAACGTCGAGGCACAAAAGCTCGTCCGCGCACGTGACCACATACACCCGATCGCCTTCGACCGTCGGCGAGGAGCAAATCCCCAAATACTGATGAGTGAAGTGCATGTCCTTGGGCAGATGCGTTCGCTCGGGCACGGCCAGTTGCCAAAGCAGCCGGCCGTCGGCCTCGTCGAAACACTTGACCAGCCCGCCGTTGTTGCGTCGGAATCGCGGATCCGCGACTAGAGTCGCGTCGTCGGTTCCCACGAATACCCGCCCGTCGGCGACCGTCGGATTCCCATAGGCTGCCCCGCCGAGGCGGGCCGTCCATTTGACATTCTTGGTGGTCGCCGGATCGATGCCGCTGCCGTCCGGCTTCTTGTTCCCGGGAACGAAAGAATCCGGCAGCCCGGTTTCCGCGGAAACCAGATTCCGATTATCCGATCCACCCCATTGCGGCCAATCGCCGCCAAGCGCGGCCGATTCGGCCCACCAGAAACAAAAACACGCGCCGAACAAAAACCGAAAAGCGCCGTTTTTCCATGATGCAGTGCTTCGTGACGTGGCCAAGTGGTAGCGAGGATATTCGGAAAAAATCGAAATGCAAACGCTGGTGCGCCATGCCGCGCGGAAAAGTCGGAAGGGCGGCGCAAGCAGGATTATAAATGGTTTGCCGCGGAAGTGCAAGAAAAACGAGTCATCTGCGGAAAAACGGCGATATTCGCGTGGCCGCTTCTATCCACCCCGGAAAAAATAGAATTGAGCATGAAGCGGATGATCTCGATCGATTGCAAGATGATAATCCGCCGAGGCCGTTCTTCACTTATCCGGGTTCGTCTTGTCCGGCGTTTGGAAGCGTTTCGCCCGCTCTTCTTTCGTGCCGGCAAGTTCCTCGGTGATTTCATCGAGCAGATAGACTTCGACGCGGGCGTTTTTCTGCAGATCCGCCGCGTCGCCGGAGATCGTCAACGGCTCGTACGAACTCGCCTGGCTCAGCCGGAATCGATCCGCCTCGACCCCCTTGGCGATCAGAAAATTCATCGTGGCCAGGCAACGCGCATAGGTGATGTTCCAATCGTCTTTGTCCGAGCCTTGCCGATCGGCGGGACCGCGCATCGCATGGCCGCAGACTTCGATCTTGTGCCGCTTGCCGCGCAGCGCGGGCGCCAGCGACGTCAGTTCTTCCTTCGCCGCCTCGTTCAACGCGCTCGATTGCGGATCGAACTGCACGATCGTCCCCACCCGCTCCTGCTTGTTGTCGTGCGTCACCGTGATCACGATCTTGCCCGGCTCGACATTCTTTTGCCCTCTCAGAAGCGTCGTCTTGTTGCCGGGCGTGACGAATTTCGTCGGTTTGATCTGCGTGCCCGATCCCTTGTCGTGTGGAAGGTTCAATCCTTTCACCGCCGGCGTGATGACGCCGGCCTTCTTGGAATCGTGCGTTTTCCGGTAATATTTGTAAGGATCCTGAAAATACTCCGCGACCGCTTCCTTCACCTTGGGTTTGCTCATGCCGACAATCCACATCACCATGAAAAAGGCCATCATCGCGGTCACAAAATCCGCGTACGCCACTTTCCAAGCTCCGCCGCCGTGTCCAGCCATTATTTTCGCAAGGGATTAGGGATTGGGGATTGGAGATTAGTGGATTACAAGGCATTAAAGGACAGCGGTCAGAAACCGACATGCGGTAATTTTCGTCCCCAATCCCCAATCCCTCATCTCTAATCCCATGAATTATGCCTTATCGACTTCCTTGAGCAACTCATCCATGTGGTCCCGGGAGATGCGCATCTCGCCGCCCACGCTGCGGCGCGCCTGCTCGATTGCCTCCTTGGGGGCGAGATCATTGGTGAATCCTTGAATCGCCGAGGCAATGGCCTTGAAAAAGGCCTGGTGGTCCGCGCCGAGAAACTCCATCTTCATCGCCAAAGGGGCCGCAAATCCATAGGACAGCAAAATTCCCAAAAACGTGCCCACCAGCGCCGCGCCGACTTTCTCGCCGATTTCCTCGGGCGGGCCGTTGATCGCGCCCATCGTGATCACGATCCCCATCACCGCCGCCACGATGCCGAAACCCGGCAGGGAGTCGGCCACTTTGGACATCACTCCTTGCGGTGCATGATGCTCTTCGGCGAGCAAATGAAGCTCCGTATTGAGCATCCCCGGCACTTGCTCCGACTTGATCGTGCCGTCGATCACCGGCGTGAGCGCGTTGCAGATGAAATCCACAACGTGGTGGTCGCCGACGATTTTCGGATATTTCACGAAGATCGTGCTTTCCTTGGGTGACGACAAATGCGGCTCCAGCACGATCAACCCTTCACGCCGCGCCAGGCGGAACAGCTCGTACATCATCTTGAACATGTCTTGGAACGAAACCTTCGTGTAGGGCGACCCCTTGACGCATTGCAGCACGCCTTTGACCATGTCGATGAGCACTTTTTCGGCGACATGACGATCATCGAGCCGACCGCCGCGCCGCCGATGGTCAGGAATTCCGAAGGATGGATCAGCGCGGCGATGCTCCCGCCGGCCATCGTGAAGCCGCCCAGAATCGAACCGATCACAACGATGAATCCGACGATCGTAACCATAAATGATGTAGTGTTGAACTTTGACCACGATGCCTGAGACGCGCAAGATATTCCGCGCCCACAACTATGTAGCTTGTAAAATCGCGGCGGGCAAACGGCAGCCCCGTTATTCGGCAGAATCCGCAAAACCGGAAGAGACGCGCTATTCGCTGGCGATCTCCGCCATTCGCTGGCGCAGTTCGCCGCAGAGTTCGAGGATCGCGGCGTCGTCCTCCTGCGGTTCCTGCGGCACGTCGATCGGCACGCAGTGTTTTCCGTTATGATAGAAACTGCAATTCCGGCCGGCGGCCTTGGCCGCGTAGAGCGCCTGGTCGGTGCGGCCGAGAAAAGTCGAACTGTTCTCCCCGTCGCGAATCATCGCCACGCCCTCGCTCAAGGTCACCGACAACGCCACGCGCTCGTGGGAAAAGTAATGCTCGGCGACTGCCAGGCGGATTCTTTCGGCCACGGGGAAGGCTTCCTCGGCTGTCTCGCAGGCCGCCAGCACGGCGAACTCTTCGCCTCCCAGCCGCGCCACGAACAAATCCTCCGACGATAAGCCGGAAAGGACCGCGCCCAACTCGCGGAGCACGTAATCCCCCCCCAAGTGCCCGAACCCGTCGTTGATCGCCTTGAAGTGATCGAGATCGAGCATCATCAACGCGAAAGGCTTGCGGTGGCGGTCGAACTGCTCGATGCATTTCCGCAACCGGTCATCGAATACGCGGCGATTCGGCAGCCGCGTGAGCGAGTCGGTTTGCGATTTGGTCAGATGCGTATCGAGCTGCTCGCGCTGCTCCTGCAATTTGCTTTCGGCCGCGTACAAGCGCTTCTGCAACTGCTCGTTGCTATCCAGAATTTTGCCCATCACGCCGACCACGAATTCGGTGATCTGCTGCGCCGGCCGATCCTGCGTTGCGCCCAACTCGCAGTTGGAAGCCCGGATTTTCGATTGATGCCGCCCGACGTCATGCAACAATCGTTTGATTATCCGCTTCAACCGCAGCGCGAATTGCGGCAATTGCGGATTCTCCTCATCCGCCGCAAGCATCGCGGAAATCCGCCTCCAACTGCCGAGCCGGCCAAGAAAAATCCCCGCGGCGAAGGATATTCCTCCGGCCAGGAGCGCGCCGATAATGATCCACGAAAACGAGGGCATGATGGAAGTGGCTTGGGGATGGGGTAATTTTGCACGAGGAGTCAACCAACGTTCGAAGAACAGGCCGGGATCAATCCCGGCCGGCGGCAAGTCTTCAACCCGCCGCAGCTAGGGAAAAAGCAAGATACTATACAAGTATAGTATAGAAAATGGCCCGGCGCAGTCTCGTTTAACCGGCATATTGGGCCTAATCCTGCGAGATATTCGGCAAATAATAAGTTGTCCAAACCAAATACTTAAAAATTGGATGGAAGCATGCCCGCCATCAGAACAAATGAAGTTATTTTCGCGGAAAACTTCTCAATGACGCTCGAAATGATTGATAGGCGGCGAGGATGGCGAGGACCATGGCGAGAGGATAGATGACAAAAAAAATAATTCCGCCAAAATTTCCGAAAAACCAATATGCGATACCCGCGGTAATCACTAGAATGGCAATTAAAGCACCGATGAATACAATTACAGCGCCAAATATTGCGACAATATATTTTATCAGCGAGTCGTTCTTCCGTTGGTCTGCACTTTCGTCGGAAGAGGGCTTTAATTCGGCTTCAGGAGATTGATAAGGGTTGAATTCGATGCGACGGTTCCTGTTCATCAGCCTGTTGTATTCCTGACAAATACTTAATCTACCCCATTGACAGAATATGTCAACAACAGCGTCAACAAGCATGAACAAGCGACGCATACACAGCAACGGGGGAGAAATAATATCACTCATCTGGACGTATGGCTAACGGAAGATCATCAAAATGGCTGACAGAGACTCTCCACCGTTATTGCGCCGCATCGCCGTCGTAGTTCGCGGCGTAGTGCAGGGGGTTGGGTTTCGGCCCTTCGTTTACAACGTGGCGCGGTCGCGGGGGTTGAGCGGCTGGGTGTCGAACGAGGCCGATCTGGTGCGTATCGAAGTGCAGGGAATGCCCGCCGAGGTGGCTGCTTTTCTGGATACCTTGCAAATACATCCACCCGCCCGGGCGAAAATCGATGCGCTCGAGATCCGCGACATCCCCAGTCAAAACGACCAACCGGCGGCATTCGAAATTCGCATAAGCGGCGCGGCCTCCTCGCCCCGCCCGACGATTCCCGCCGACTTGGCCACCTGCGCCGATTGCCTGGCGGAAATCTTCGATCCCCGTGAGCGGCGGCACGGCTATCCGTTCACCAACTGCACCAACTGCGGGCCGCGCTGGTCGATCATCGAGCAGTTGCCCTACGACCGCCCCCGGACCTCGATGAAATCTTTCGCGATGTGCGATGCCTGCCGGGCGGAATATGAAAACCCGGCCGACCGCCGCTTTCACGCCCAACCCATCGCCTGTCCCCGTTGCGGCCCGCATCTGCAACTGCTCGACATCCAAGGCCGCGAACTCGCCGTGAGTGACCTTCCCGCTCCCTTCGAAAGAAAAGCCGGGAGTGAGGGCGAAACCGCGGACGATCACCGGCTTATTCGGCGCCGCCGCCGCAATACTCTCCGGCAAAATCCTCGCCCTCAAAGGCCTGGGCGGATTCCAACTCCTCGCCGACGCGACTAACACCGACGTGGTGGCTTTGCTGCGCAAGAAAACATCGGCCCGACCGCCCCTTTGCGTTGATGATGCGAGATATGGCCGAGGTCCGGCGTTATTGCGATGGTTCGGAAGTTGAAGCCGGGATGCTCGTTTCGCATCAAGCGCCGATTGTGCTGTTGCGAAAGAACGATGCATCCTTCCCCGTTCCCCGTTCCCCCTTCCCCCTTTCCCCCAATATCGCTCCCGGCAACCCGTACCTCGGCGTCATGCTCCCCTATACGCCGCTGCATCACTTGCTGATGGCGGCCGTCGGTCGGCCGATCGTCTGCACGAGCGGCAATATCTCCGAAGAGCCGATGGCGATTTCGCTCGCGGAAGCCGTGCAGCGGCTGGGTCGTGTCGCCGATCTGTTCTTGACGCACGATCGTCCGATCGTGCGGCCGGTCGATGATTCGATCGTCCGCTTCAGCCCGGCAGGGATGCAAGTCCTGCGCCGCGCCCGCGGTTTCGCCCCGCTGCCCGTACCGGTTGCCAATCCCAGCGGCCAAAAGAT
This sequence comes from Pirellulales bacterium, assembly GCA_963713065.1. Classification (GTDB taxonomy): domain Bacteria; phylum Planctomycetota; class Planctomycetia; order Pirellulales; family Thermoguttaceae; genus JADLEL01. Next base: position 32,297 of record CAVQKP010000013.1, read on the forward strand.
TCTCGCCTTGGGAGGGCATTTGAAAAACACGATCGCGCTTTGCTTGAGCGGCGAGAGAAGCGACAAAGCGGAAGGGGGAAGGCGGAAAGCGGAAGGGGGAAAACTGAAAGAGGACGAAACCATTCTTTCTTCCCCCTTCCGCCGGCCGCCTTCCCCCTTATCCCCAACGCTCCTTTCCGCTCACATCGGCGACCTCGATTCGGCTGCCAGTGTGGAAGTCTTTCACCAGGCGATCGACGACCTGACACAATTCTACCAAGTCCGTCCCGACGCGGTCGTCTGTGATCTGCATCCCGATTACGCTTCGACGCGGCACGCCGAAAAACTCGCCGCACAGTGGAATGTCCCCCTCGTGCGCGTGCAGCATCATCACGCCCACGTGGCGGCATGCATGGCCGAGTATAATCTGGCCGGCCCTGTGCTCGGATTCGCCTGGGACGGGACGGGCTATGGCGCCGACGGCACGATCTGGGGCGGCGAGGCGCTCGTTTGCCGGGGGGCGGATTTTTCGCGCGCGGCGCATCTGCGCACGTTCCCGCTGCCCGGCGGCGATGCGGCCGCACGGCAGCCGCGGCGTGCGGCGCTGGGCGTGCTTTACGAAATCTTCGGCGAAGAAGCCGCAAAACATGCCGCCGATTGGTTTCCGCCCGGCGAACTCAAAACGCTGATGCAAATGCTCCGCCGCGGCACGAACTGCCCCCGCACGAGCAGTTTAGGCAGGCTTTTCGACGCCCTTGCTGCGATCATCGAGCTGGAATTTTCCGGTGCCATGCCCACGCTTGCCGTGAGCATGATGGATACGGCAAAAGACCCCGCACATGCCCACGACAAACGTGGGCATGGCACCGGGATCATTACCTTCGAAGGACAAGCTGCCATGTCCCTCGAATTCTCCGCCGAAGCTGTGGCCTCCCCTCGCCCGACCAGCCTTCGGTCGGTACCCGGTGAGGGGCCGGGGGTGAGGGCTTATCGGCTCCCGCTTAGGCAACCAGGAAACGGCCCTCTTGTCGCCGATTGGGAACCCATGATCCGCGATATTCTCGCCGATCGCGCCGCCAGCCTGCCCGCCGCGCAAATCAGCCGCAAATTTCACATTGCACTGGCCGAGATGGCGGCTGAAGTCGCCAAAATCATCAACCTCCCGCAAATCGCCCTCGCTGGCGGCTGTTTCCAAAACGCCTTGCTGCTCCGCGAAACCTATCCCCGCTTGATCGACGCCGGTTTTCAAGTATTTCTCCCCCGGCAATTCCCCCCCGGCGACGGCGGCATCGCCCTCGGCCAAATTTTCATTGCTGGATTAAATCCCCCCGATCGAGTAAAATATAAATAGTTCGTTGCCATTCAGGGGCACATCGTTATTGATCCTTAAACATTCATCTTTCCCATGTGCCTCGGCATTCCCGGCAAGTTGATCGAACTGCATCAAGAATCGCCCGACGCGTTGCCGATGGGCAAGGTCGATTTCGGCGGCATCCAGAAAGAAGTCTGCCTGGCGTACACGCCCGAGGCTCAGGTCGGCGATTACGTGCTCATCCACGTCGGCTTCGCTTTAAGCCGCATTGATGAAGCGGAGGCGCAGGAGATTTTTTCGTATTTGGAGGAGATCGAAGCGGATGGCAACAAAGGCGAGGAAAATGACGGCATCGAATCGATAGTTGACCATAGTTCTTGAAAAGCTATCGAGTTCGGTCATTGCTTTCCAAGAGAGATCCGCAGTGATTGCAAAGCACGGGGGACATGCACTTCGACCCAGGATCTCGTCGGCTTTTCTGTAAGCATGTTTTCGAGAAGAGGGACCGCTTCTGCCGCTCCTTGCATGTATTCCAGGGAGTTTACCGCCATCCAGCGATGGTCCCAATAAGCCTCGAGTTCCTGCCCGGTAAAATTTGACGGGGGCGGCTGAAGCCATTGGGTTACCTCTTTAAGATACGTATCGCGCTGGTCGGCCTGATCGTCAATAATGTAAAGGGCTGAGGCCAAGCTCATTCTTTCATCCGCAGTGGTGTAGGTTCCGTCGCTGGTTTCTGCCGCATTGATCATTTCGTTATATCGCTTTTTCAAGGCTTCGAGGGTGGAAGGAGTTTTTACGCCCATTCCACGTATTGCGCCATACAAGTAGAGCCGAATGAAACGACTCTGTTCTTTTCAATTTGTGAGGCAACGCTTGGCTCCAGAATGGCGGCCTTGCTTCCGAGGTTTTCAATGACATACGCGGCACGTTGCCGTACATTTTCGTCTTTATCCGTCAATGCTTCCGCGAGGATGCCGCTTACTTCCTGAAGGTTTTTCGCAAAAAAGGAAATCTGCTCTTGCGGGGGCAGATACATGCCCATCGCGGTCCACCCTTTGACATAATCGCGAGCGACCTTGAGCGGATTGCTGGAAGAAGAAGTGGATCGGTTCATGCAACCCGCCAAAATTAGCACCAAGCACACTGAAGAAATGGCACGAATCATTTTTCACCCCTTGAAAGATTAATAAAAAAGAGGAAATCAATGGCCAAAGATATTCGCAACAGAGATATTGAACCCCTGCAAAACTTCACCGCCTGAAAGCGTATCGGATTTGCTCAGTTCGAATATCCTCTCCTTGCTTTCATGGACGAGAAATCGTTTCCGTTTCGGGATCGACGATCCAGACGGTTTTGCAGCCGGCATGGAGCCACTCGTGAACTTTGGCGATCACTTCGCTGGCGCGGTCGCTCGGCGAGAGGATTTCAACGGCCAAGTCAGGCGGGCCTTCGAAGAAGCCGCTGAGCTTTTTGGTGGGAAGGCGATCTTGGCGGATGAATCCCACGTCGGGCGTGCGGACGGTGTCGGGATTGCGTTCGATATAGAAGCCGCCCTCCGAGCCGGTGATTGCTCCCAGACCGCGCGGCTTGACGAAATCGCGCAAGATGCCGGCGATTTCCGCGGCAAGACGACTATGTTCGAACCCCGTTGGCGACATTTCGATGAGTTCTCCCCGCACAAGTTCGCACCGCCCCAGGCCCGGCGTATCGAGTAGTTCGGCAGCGGTCGTGATGTTTTTTTCGATGGTGGACATGTTCCCATTCTATCCTTATTAGTGGGGTTTGTCACTAGGGTGCGGTTTTTGCAGTTGAATGACAGGTTGGAAATCTGTCCTACGATTGACAGATTGAAAATCTGTCCTACGAGTAGAATTCCCACTTCCCCACCGCTTCGAAGGCGTTTTGGATGTGCTCGATTTGCGGCTTTCTTACGCCTTCGGGCCACGTGATGGCGATGACATCGAAGCGAGCGGGATAATCCAAGAGGGCGTGGCGCTTCAGAAAAGTGACGGCAAGCTTCGTGAGCCGGCGCTGCTTGACGTGATCGACCGCTTCGGCGGGATGGCCCTGGAACTTCGATGTTCGCGTTTTGACTTCCACGAAGACGACCGTCCGGCCGTCGGCGGCCACGATGTCCAGCTCGTCGCGATGCTTGAGCCGGTCGCCGGTGGCGAGAATTTTATAGCCCCGGCGCTTGAGAAATTTCGCCGCCGCCCGCTCGCCCCGCTGCCCGAGCGTCCATTTGGGGAATAACCGCCGATAGCCGCGGGCAATGATTTCGCCGAGCCGCATGATCGTTACCCTAACGTAGGTCCCGCCTGCCGGGCGGGACTTTTCCGGATGCACTCGGCTTAACATCATGCGAAAGCCGCCTGGTCCCGCCCGGCAGGCAAGACCTACTGGCCGGCGGGACCTACTGGAGGGACGATTACGCCTACTCCGTTTCCACGCGGCGTTCGCGAAGCCGGACGCTCTTGCCGCTGCGTTCGCGAAGATAATAAAGCTTGGCGCGCTTCACGACGCCGGAGCGCTTGACTTCGATCTTCGCGATTCGCGGCGAGTTGACGGGGAACTTCCGCTCCACGCCCTCGCCCTGCACGATCCGCCGCACCACGAACATTTCGCGCGTGCCGGAACCGCTGCGGGCGATCACCACCCCGGTGAATATCTGGATGCGCTCCTTGTCGCCTTCCAGAATCCGGCAATGCACGTCCACCGTGTCGCCGATCTTGAATTTCGGCTGCTCCGGCTTGAGGCTGCTCTTTTCGACCAAGTCGAGAATTTGTCGGCTCATGATTCATTATCCTTTCGTGTATTATTCTATTTCAATTTGAAATATGGGTGATCAGTCCCGAAGGGACTTATGAACTACAGTCTCGTTTAAGCTAAATGTTTCATCCCAACAAATCCGGCCGCCGCTCCGATGTCCGCTGCCGGCTTTGAGCTTCGCGCCAGCGGGCGATCTCCTCGTGGTTGCCCGAGAGCAATATCGCCGGCACTTCCAACCCGCGATATTCCCGCGGCCGGGTGTATTGCGGGAACTCCAGCCACCGCCGCGCGCCGGAGAACGAATCGTTCGCGCTGCTGTCTTCGTCGCCCAACACGCCCGGCACCAGCCGGATCACCGCGTCCACGATCGCCATCGCCGCCACTTCGCCGCCGTTGAGGACGAAATCGCCGAGCGAAATTTCTTCGGGCTGCAATATCCGGCGGATTCGCTCGTCGAACCCCTCGTACCGCCCGCACAGCAGCAACAGCCGCTTGTGGCTGGCCAACCGTTCCACGGCGCTTTGTTCGAGCCGCCGGCCTTGCGGCGTGAGCATGGCCAAATGGCCCGGCTCCTCGCACGCGGCCTGCACGGCCTCGACGCACTCGACCACGGTCGGCGCCATCAATACCATGCCCGGCCCGCCGCCGAACGGCCGATCATCGACCTGGTTGTGCTTGTTCTTCGACCAATCGCGGATGTTGTGCAAGCGCACGTCGATCAAACCGGCCTGGATCGCCCGCTTCAACAAGCTCTCGCCCAAGTATCCTTGAAAAATCTCCGGAAACAGCGTGAGAATGTCGAATCGCATGATGTAAAGCCGCGACCATCGGCCGCGGTTCATGGCAAACGCCGCGACCAAGGATCGCGGCTCCGCGGAACTATTCCGACGCTTCCTTCGCGGCGGCTTCGTCGCGGATTTGCTGGGAATCGGAACGCGGCGCGGACGCATCCTGCTCGACCGGCTTCTTTTGCCGCGGCGTTCGCGATGCAACCTGGATCGGCTCCCGCCGCCGCCGGGATTGCGCCAACCGATCCACCGCCTGCTTCTGCGCTTCCACGTGCGTGCCGCCGGTGCCGTACTTTTTCAAAAACACCTTCACATTGTCCGAGGGCGTCGCGCCGTTGTCGATCCAATGCTGAATGCGCTCCACATCGAGCACCACTCGGGCGTCGGTCTCGGGGATCATCGGATCGTACGTGCCCAACTGCTCCAGCACGCGCCCGTTGCGCGGCTTGCGGATGTCCATCGCACAAATCCGGTAGAAAGGACGATGCTTGCGCCCCATCTGCTTCATCCGAATGCGTACTGCCACAAATCTCTCCTTGCAATTAAGGGGTTAGGGGCTAGGGGCTAGGTGGCTAGGGGAAACACATTTCCGCCAGCCTGTTACCGCCGTCGCCCTTTTAACTACGTTGATAATTCTGCCTGGTTTATTCTTCCGTGTCCTCGTCCTTCGGATTATTCTTCTTGTCGCGTCCTTCTTGTTCCCGCTTCTCGCGTTTCTTTTTCGCTCTTCGCGTTCCTTCAATTTTTTGAGCTTGTCCCGTTCTTGCTTGGTGAGCCGCTTGCCGGTGCTGCCCTTCGATTGCAGGCGGGCGCCGGGATTGAGCATCCCGCCCGATTGTAATTGCCTCATGGTTTTCATCTTTTCCATGATGCCCATGTTGGCCATCTTCTTCATGATGCCGGCCATGCCGTCGAACGATTTCACCAACTCGTTGATCTCATGCGGCTCGACGCCGGCTCCGGCGGCAATGCGGCGGCGGCGGCTGGGATCGATGATTCGCGACGGGTTCTCGCGTTCGGAGGCTGTCATCGAGTCGATGATGCCCACCAGCCGGCGCATGTCGCCTTCGGCGTCGAGTTCGCCCATCATGTCGGTGAGCGAACCCATGCCCGGAATCATGCCCATGATTTTGTTCAACGGCCCGAGCTTCTTCGTCTGGCCGATCATCTTTTTGAAGTCGTCGAGCGTGAATTGGCCTTTGCGGAGCCGGGCCTCCTGCTTCGCCATCTCCTCCTGATCGAACTTTTCCTGAGCTTGTTCGACCAGCGTGACCATGTCACCCATGCCCAAAATCCGCCCCGCCATGCGGTCGGGATGAAATTCCTCGATCGAGTCGAGATGCTCGCCCGTGCCGATGAACTTGATCGGCACGCCGGTGACGGCCTTGACCGAAAGCGCCGCGCCGCCCCGGGCGTCGCCGTCGAGCTTGGTCATGATCACGCCGTCCAGTTCCAACGCCTCGTTGAATGCCTTCGCGCTGTTGACGGCGTCCTGGCCGGTCATTGCATCGACCACGAGATACACTTGATCCGGCCCGATGCGGTTGTCGATTTGCGTGAGTTGGTTCATCAACTCCTCATCGACGTGCAGACGCCCGGCCGTGTCGAGGATCACCGTGTTCGCGCCCTGCGACTTCGCCTGCCGCACCGCGGCTTGGCAGAGCGCGACCGGATCTTTCGCATTCAGATCGGCATAGACCGGGATGCCGAGCTGCTCGCCCAGCACTTGCAACTGCTGGATGGCCGCGGGCCGCTGCAAGTCGGCGGCCACCAAGAGCGGCTGCCGCCCGCGCGTTTTGAGCATCCGGCCCAGCTTGCCGCAGGTGGTCGTCTTGCCGGAACCCTGCAATCCGCAGAGCATCTGCACGGAGACTTCGCTGCGGAAATGCATCGAGTTATCGACCGGCCCCATCAGGTTGATGAGTTCCTGATAGACGACGTAGGTAAGCTGCTGCGTGGGATTGAGCGATTTAAGGACCTTCTCCCCGACGGCCTGCTCGCCGATCCTGGCCATGAAATCCTTCACCACCGACAGGCTCACGTCGGCCTCCAGAAGCGCCATTTGCACCTGGCGAAGCCCTTCCCGCATGTTCGATTCGGTCAAGATGCCGCGTCCGGTAAGGGATCGCAGCGCGGAAGACAGATTTTGTTGCAGGGATTCGAACATGGCGACAGGAAGTGAGTAGGGAATAGAGAACAGGGGGTAGGGGGCAGGAGATCAAAGGCCGGAGGCTAAATGGAGAATTCCGCAATCGCTGCGAAAAAACCGTTTTTGGTCCTGGTTCCTAATTTCCTGTTCCCCGTATCCTGTCCCCTTCTCCACAATTTCGTTCGCGTATTTAACCTCGGACACTCCCAAAGGCTTGAGCCGGCGCACATCGCACGCGGAGCCGTTCCGCGAGGACCGTCGCACGGGAAGTTCTTCCCGCTCGGAAGCGCGTAGCCCATCATTCTAATCGAATCAACCAAAAACCGGCAACCCTTGTTGGTCCGTCAAAGGCAAAAAGATGCCGAAAAATATCCTGACACAGATACCACTCTTAAAGGTGGTTGCAATAAACCCGAAATGGCAATATGGACTTACTATGCACCGCTGCATAAAGTTCTAGTAAGGGGGGCAAGAAGTTTTTTAGGATGAATGGTTTGAGATATTTCATGTCCATTCTTCCACGGCATGACCGCCCTAACCGAGCGTAAATCGGTTTTCAGAAGTAATTCTTCCGGCTCTGCCGAAACCTTCTTTCCCCCCTATTTGTGTATATAGAGGGATGTGAGTCCATCCAGTCGGCGGTTGAGTCGCCATCGTGAATTTTTTTATCCTAACTCAATGGGGTGACGGCGAAAGCGTCACCCCAAATGCTTTTTCCTGACCGGAGCAAGGTTTTTCCGGCAAGTTTTATCCGGTTTCACCAAAATCGAGTATTAAAAAAAAAGAAAATATCGATCCAAAACCGCCAGAGCGCATTTTATGTTGTAATTTTGATAAACCGCTTTTGATGCTTGAAGGCAAAACGTGCGGTTTTTCGGCGGCAAAGGGTTAAAAAGCCGTTGCTCCGCAAAATTTCCAGGCCCTCTCCCAATATCCGATCCGATTTTTGATTCAAAGTTACCCAGAAAGGTTGCAGAAAGACATCATGTTTCGTCAAGTTGGAATGCTAATGGTGTTGAGCGTAGCGTTTTTAACGTCCGCCTTGCCGGCGGGAGCCCAAGAGTGGGCGCGGAAAATGTTCAAGGAAACCGAGCATAATTTCGGCACGGTGGTTCGCGACAGCAAAACGGAATTCCCCTTCGTTTTCGAGAACCTCTACATGGAAGACGTGCATGTGGTTTCCGTTCACACGAGTTGCGGCTGCACCACCCCCCACATTGAAAACGCGACGCTGAAGACCTACGAAAAGGGGGCGATCCTCGCCCATTTCAACACCGATACCTTCTCCGGCCAGCGCGGCGCGACGATCACCGTGACCATCGACAAGCCGTTTTACGCCCAAGTGCAACTAAATGTCCGCGGCTACATCCGCACCGACGTGATGCTCGATCCCGGCTCCGTGCAATTCGGCGCGATCGATCAAGGCGTCGGCTACCTCCAAAAAGCGAATGTCAACTACAACGGCGGCTACAGCAATTGGAAGATCGTGGATGTGAAAACCGACAACCCGCACCTGAAGGCGGAAGTCGCCGAGACCAACCGCAACTACGGGCAGGCGAACTACACGCTCAAAGTCACCTTGGACAACAAAACCCCGGTCGGCTACCTCAACGACCACGTGACGCTCGTCACCAGCGACAACCAGAAAATTCCCGTGCTCGTCGAAGGCCGCATCGAACCCGCCGTTTCCGTCAGCCCCGCCGCCCTCTTCATGGGCGTGGTGCAGCCGGGCCAAAAAGTTGTCAAGCAACTGGTCGTTAAAAGCAAGAAACCGTTCAAAATCCTCTCCATCACCTGCGACGACAAATCGTTCGAGTTCGATACCAATAAAGACAACGTCTCCAAACCCGTCCATCTCGTGCCCGTCACCTTCATGGCCGGCGATAACCTGGGCAAAATCGTGAAAACGATCAAGATCCAAACCGACCAGGGCCAGTTCACTCCCGAACTTCCCGCCTACGCGGTGGTAACGAAGTAGGACAGGATTTCAATCTGTCGCGAAAAAACGACCTGGGACGGCAGTTGGACTGCCGTCCTTTTTTGCGCTTCTCGGGACGGCAAGGCTCCCGCCGAGCCGCTAGCCCGAATTATTCAGTGCGCCGTTTAGAGAAGCGGCGGTCTGCCGCTCTCCCCTGGAATACGGCAAGAAGTCGCATCTGCCGAATTTGTAAAAAATCCCGGCTAAACACGCCGGGCGAGACCGATCGTCCCCAGGCGCCTATCCGGGACGCACTGTCCACGAGGCAGCGTCTCGTTGGAGCGGGACAAATCGGGGCATTCGCTTCCTTCAGTATTTCGGTAAATTCTCGTTCGCGTGAAAAAAACCGCCATTTCGCCCCCTTTCAACCGGCTTGCCCGTCGCCGCCGAACGTGCTATGATGAGTGCGGTCCTCTCCCATGCTCGTGATGTCGATGTATTCATTTGGGGAGCCGATATTTTTGCCCGTTGGGCGCCTGAAACACAGGCGCCGGCCGCGTGTATAGCTGCGGACCGGTTCGTCCGGCCGCAGATCACACAACCCGGTGTCCAGGCCGCCCGCCGTTACAATGCGGGCTCTCAAAACGGCATCGCCACGGCATAACGGTGGAGGGCTTTATCATTTATATTGCCGTAACCTCTTGTATTGCAATGGTTTTGGAAATCTCTCCGCAGTTGTAACTCTGCCAACTGTACCCGATACTGTAACCGTTATGATATTGGTATAGTTCTTATGGCTATAGCCAATTCAACTATTGTTGGCAGTATGCTCGCACCCAACCCGCTTGCCAGCAGCATTGACAGACCTGACCTATTATTCAATTTTCCACGCAATTGTTCCCACCTATTAGAGGGGTCGCGGGTATTCCACACAATCATCGGCAGCCTGACAACGAAAAACAAGTTTTCCCTAGATTTACATCTTATATTATTTGTTTGATAATCAAGCCTTCATCCACTCGGCACCCGTTCCGGTTCCTGATTGAAAGGCTACGTCGTTCACCGCCTGGACATGGAAACCCCTAGTGGTAGTCTATTGGGTGAAGTCATTGAGCGGAAATCCATCCTGCTCCGTCCGATAGGAAAAGAACAATGTCAAATCCAACTGACACAAGTGTCAAAATTTTTACCCGATTTGTTGAGGAACGTTATCAAGATTTTCGCAAGAAGATGAGCGAATTAACGGCAGTACTAGGTGGAGAAAACAAAGAAGATAAAGTGGTCAAGGCTCAAGCTGCCCTGATAGCAGCAAAATCCTTAGTGCAATCTCTCTCTTCAGCAGATTCGTCCACAATGGCTTGAGCCGATATTGAACAGCTTGGTAAACTATGTCAATCAGCAGGGACGACCTCCCCGAGCTTGCGAGTTGATTCATGTTTTGGGAACAGAGTACGGTCCAGCAATGAATCATGCTTGGGCGTTTTCATTTACGGACGAAAATGGATTCAACTTTGACGAAGTCTTCAAGAAATACAAGTCAGAAAGTAAGATTTCAGAATTGTTTGATAAAATTGTCGAAATACTAGACCAAATCGTCAAAAGTGATGCACTCGACAGTCGCAAAATCGTCCAATCGCTTGAGGCGATAATTTCCACCATAAAGAAAAATCGAGATGGTTCATATTTTGCCCTAATGGGTTTATGGAATTATGTAGGTACGTTTTTGAAAAAACTTGTTTGGAATGCCCTATCCGAGATTCCCGTCCTGAGCGTGTTGACAGATTCTTTGCGGGATACTATGGACGAAATGAACAAGGAGATGGGAACCGTTCATAACAAGATAAGGACGGAATTGCAGGAACAACTAAAGGCGGACTTCCCATCTTTAGAATATCAGCCACTCCCAATCCCGGAAAAGCTTGCTATAACAGTTGAAACAGCAATTGATGTGGAGCATACAGATGTAAAGGAGTCTTAGTCGCCTAGATTTCCCAATATTAAAGACGCAATGCTTTCCTTGCGAGATTCATTATGTGTATCCCGAGTTTTTAAAGATTATATTGCTGCCTATAATGGAAATACTTGCCGATGGGAAGATACACTCATACACATCTTTGCATGAATATGGATAAATCATGGACCTTTTGAAAAATGTCGTAACCGTTCACGGGGTGTGAAACTGATATTGGAGGATTGAAGTAAATCGGCTATCAAGGAGGCATGGCGAGACTCTTTACGCGCGAGGAGGTTGACGCGATGATTGAGGCGGCGGTGGCGAAGGCCACTGCACCGCTGTTGGAGCGGATCGCCGCGTTGGAGGCGGAGTTGGCGAAGGCGAAAAAGAACTCCTCGAACTCTTCCAAGCCGCCTTCCAGCGATCTGGTCAAACCGCCGAAGCCGCCGCGAAAGGACGGCCAGCGCCGCCAGCGGGGCGGGCAACCCGGCCATGAGCAACATCTGCGGGCCGACTTTACGCCCGAAGCCATTGATAAAGTGGTTTCGTACACGCTCGATTGCTGTCCCGATTGCGGCGGCAAACTGCGGCCGTTCCAGCATCCGGCCGAGGTGTTGCAACAGGTGGAAATCGTCGCCGCGCCCACCGTTGTCACCGAACATCGCGTGCCGGGGTATTGGTGTGCTCACTGCCAAAAATACCACAATGCCGCGCTGCCCAAGGCGGTCGAAGCGGCGGGCCTGTTCGGCCCGCGTCTGACGAGCCTGGTGGCCTATCTCAAAGGCGTCTGCCACGCCTCGTATAGCACCATCCGCAAGTTCCTCCGCGACGTCGCGGGGGTGACGGTCTCCCGCGGCTACCTGACCAAGCTGATCGCCAAGGCGAGCCGATCGTTGGCGGACTGCCACGGCGAACTGCTCGACCGACTGCCGGACGAAGCCGCCCTGAACGTTGACGAGACGGGCCACCCGGAAAACCGCCGGAAATATTGGACTTGGTGCTTCCGCGCCCACCTCTTCACGCTGTTTCACATCGACAAGTCGCGCGGCTCGGAGGTCTTGATGGAGACCTTGGGTACGGAATTCAACGGCGTGCTGGGTTGTGATTATTTCAGCGCCTACCGCAAGTACATGCGGGAGTTTGGCGTGCGGGTGCAATTCTGCATGGCCCATCTGATCCGCGACGTGAAGTTCCTGTTGTCGTTGCCCAGTGCGGCCGACCGGGCTTACGGGCGGCGGCTGTGCGACCTGCTGCGAGAATTGTTCGCCGTCATCCACTGCCGCGAGCAAATGAGCAGGGTGGCTTTTCGCAACGCGCTGGACATGGCGCGTCGTCGCGTGCTCTGGGCGGCCACGATAGACGTGCCGCGCACCAGACATGCCCAGAACTTGGCCGAGAGGTTTCGCCGGCACGGAGAAGCCTATTTTCGCTTCCTTACCACGCCGGGCATCGGGCCGACTAACAACCTGGCCGAACAAGCAATTCGCTTCGTGGTGATCGATCGGCGGATCACCCAAGGGACGCGCAGCGAAAAAGGACGGCGCTGGTGCGAGCGCATTTGGACCGTGATCGCCACCTGCGCCCAGCAAGGTCGGACGGTTTTCCAGTTCTTGTTGGATTCGATCGACGCGCATTTCTCCGGCGCTTTGCCTCCGTCGCTGCTACCCTCAGGCCCCTGAATAGTTTCCCACTGCCCTCTTAATGATCCTGTCTGCGGATGTACGGCTACACTCTGTCACCGTGAACGGTTACAAAATGTCTTAGCACCCGACATTATTCCAGACATCATCTACCATTATTGTGGCGTTAATGGATTTATGGGGATCATTCAAAGCAAAGTGTTCTGGCTCAGCATGGCATCTATGCTTAATGATTACATGGAACATAAATGGTTGATTAATAAAGCAATAACGTTATTACGACAGCACACTAGTGAATCCGTAAGAGGCGAAACAGAAAAGTTGATATCCTATCTTAATAATCCTGAAAGCCCATATATATGTTGTTTTTCGTCTGAACCAGATACGCTAAGTCAGTGGCGAGCTTACTGTGATGATGGAACAGGTTTTGCAATTGGGTTTTCGGGGCAAGCACTTCACGATATATGTTCTCAATACCATACTGACAATAACGTGTTCAGTTCATTATTGCAAGTTGTGTATGAAGACGAAGCACAAATAGAAATATTATCGTCCTATCTAAATAAGACTGTAATGGAACATAGTATTTTAGTAGCATTTGTTGGAATAGCCATTCATGCTAATGCGATATGCTGTAAAAATCATGCTTTTCAAGAAGAACACGAATGGCGGATTGTCCAAACCCCAATGATGTTGCACCATTATTATAATAACATGTTATCACTAAGAAAAGATTTGATAAGTAAACTGTCATTTAGAAAAACAGGCAATCGAATAGTTCCATACTTCACACTCCATTTTCCTATAGACGCAATTAAAGAAATACGTTTAGGACCGAAGAATGTTGCCAGAGATAATCGAGATAGTATCCATCTGTTGCTGACTGCTAATGGCTACGACGTAAGTAAAATCAAGATAATCAATTCGGAAGCTACTTATAGGTAGGAAGGATGTATTGCCAATGAATGAACTGATGGCATAAGATAGCGGTTGCGGATCATGGTGCCAATCAAGAATAACCCTATCCTACCGCAACGAAAAACCATGTCAAGACCCCCGCTGCAGGGTTAGCTTTTTCAGGAAGGGACGCTCCGCTTGCGTGAGTCGCGATTTATCAGTAAACTAGGCTCAATTCTCTTATCCCTTGGAACAGCTATTGAGGCAGCGTCAGAAATCCTAGCCCTCTTGCTCGCCATATTCGACGGGCGGTTCTTATGCTAGGAATATTCCTTTTTTCCCTTGTGATTCTTTGCCTACAGAATGAAAGGTAATGAGAGATGAAAACACGAATATTTGTCTTGCTGTATTTAATAGTTTATTTTGTCGTGGCGTCCCAAGTCTTAGCCAATCCAATCCAATGGAAGGTTGAGGATGGAGGAAATGGGCACTGGTATGAAGCAGTCGTTGTGCCGGATGGGATCAATTGGTCTGACGCGAGAACGGCTGCACACACCAGCGGCGGTTATTTGGCGAGTATCACTTCGGCTGAGGAGAACCTGTTCGTTTTCAACCTAGTCTCTGATGACAAGTATTGGGTTGCCGACGTGCCGTGGCAGTCGATGTTGGGACCTTGGCTGGGAGGTTACCAATACGACAAGCTCGACGAACCGGCTGGTCATTGGGCATGGGATAGTGGCGAATCGTGGACATACACGCAATGGGCGGCTAATAAGCCGGATGATTATTATGGGGCTGAGGATTATCTGCATATGATGGGCTGGAATTTGACGAAATCTTCGGATTGGAATGATATGCCTGCTATCTTTGAACAGGGTTGGATTCGACCTAACAGTTATGTTATCGAATTTGTTCCTGAACCCTCCACATTTGCCCTTCTCGGCATGGGTGCCCTCCTGTTGCTGTTCTATATACTGCGAATCCATAGGCGTAAAGCAATTCGCTCGGTATTGATACTGAGTGTTATGTTATTTGCTACTTCATCTTCGTTGGCTGATTCCGCATTCTTCGATTTTAACTCAGGAATTGGTTCTGATTTTTCTGTTTTTAATGGAAGCAGTGTCTATGGAATTGCTATGGACCAGCCTGGGGGGCTCTTCAATATTGCAACAAATGGTTCCAACATTAGAATCTCTAAACCGTTTGACGATGGCACAATTTCACCAGTGAACTCCATTGGGGGAGGTATCCGTTCCAACTTTACAGTCATTGGAGATTTTTCTGTAACTGTGAATTTTACATTGACCGATTTTCCTATTCCAAACCTAAGTGAGGGCTTGAATGAGTCTGTTTTTTCTGTCGTTACAACGGATTATCAATCTGATGTATCTGTTCTCAGAATATATCATCCACAGAGTGGAAGTTGGATTGAGAATTGGTCTAATCCTGCTTGGTACTCTTCTGGAAACAATAGTTCGGCGTTAATGAGTGGTCAATACCGTCTTCAGCGTTCTGGGAGTGTGATTACAGCATCCTTCGCTGATCCAGGCAGTTCCACATTCACGCAGCTTGGCAGTTATGATGGATTATCCGCACCCATGAGAGTACAACTCTGGGCTTTACAAAACCATAACGTTTTAGGCTATCCACGATCCACCACATCGATAGATATCAGCTTTGATAATCTTAGCGTATTTGCTGAGCATATTCAAGAGATTCCTGAACCATCCACATTTATTCTACTCAGTATATCTCTTGTCGGAATATTCGGCTGGAATTGGAGGCAATCCCGAATTGCGTAACAAATTAATTCCATTGTAGCTGGGTGTATTCTTTTAATATCCATATAGACAGTAAAGGAGACCTATTCCATGCATAACATGAAAGCAACTTATTGGAATATTTGTATTATGACCGCTGTAATAATTGGCTTTCCGAGTAGTCTTTTAAAAGCCGCTGCGATTAACGTATTTAGCACGGGAGTTGATAACTCGGGTCAATTATTACCGCCCGGAATCATTGATCCACATTATGTGATTACAGTTACGCCACCAGGATATTCTGGCACTACCAGTCCAAAAGTTACCACCAATAACCCAATCGATCTTCGATGGGCTGATAACACTTCTACATCTCAGTGGATAAATCCCACAGGGGTCGGAATCGACGATTTATTACCCGGTTATTATGTTTATCAAACCACCTTTGACTTAACAGGTCTTGACTCCTCTACGGCAATTATAGAAGGCAATTGGGGAGTTGATAATGCATGTGATATTTATTTAAATGGAAACTATACGGGCATATCCATGTCTTATACTCCACATGACCCATTTCCTTATGCAAATCTACATCCATTCAGCATAATGACAGGTTTTAACTCAACGATGAACATTTTGACATTCAATACTTATAATGGTGATAGTGGCAATAATCCAACAGGTCTTCAAGTCCAAATAACAAGTGCAACAGCCACCCCAATCCCAGAACCCTCCACTTTAGCCCTACTCGGTATGGCTGCCTTCGGTCTTTTCGCTTGGAATTGGCGAAACAGAAACGGATGATTTGTTGATACCGCCAGGTAGGTCAAGAAGCCCATAGGTTGCCGGGGTATTTTATTAGTGACAACAAGACACTAGATTATCCTTTTATAAACACTTATCAGATAATCTTTTATGGCTGCTTCCCCTTCCGATAATCGTTTCCGGGGCAGAAATCAGCAATAAGGCAACAATAAAGGAAGTCATTTACGGAAAATGAATGTACTACAAACCGCACAGATGCTAGTTAAAATCGTCAGAGCAATTGTTGCGACTGCTGCCCACTTATAAAGTTTCCAAAAACGAAGTTGTTCTTCTTCAAGCCGTCTTTTCCGTTTCAAAGTAGCAATTTCATTACAGACCGTTCCCATTTGGAATAATAGGGGCATTGTTTTGTCTTTGCTGTTTTCCTTTTCCGTGTCGAATCTATGAATATCTTCAATACACAGCCAGTAGGTTGTTGTTTCCGTGCCGTCTTTTTCTTTTCGCTTGATTGCAATCGTCTTGTTGTATTCATACAACCGTTGCCAAGAAAGGTAATCAGAAATCTCAAACCCTTTGGCCCGCAACGGTTCACCAATTTCACTTTGATACAGACTGAATAGGGTTTTGCTGTTTAGGTTCTCTTCATTCCTTTGAAGATAAAGGTTGTAAATCACTTCCAGAATGTCCAATAGTTCGGGAATAGTTTCCATTTATCCCCCATTGAAAAAGCAAAATGACCCAAAAAGAAGCATTCTAGCAGATTTTACCCCCTTGACAATGGGGGGCATTGCGTATTCAACGATTTATCAGTAAATTAGATTTGTTTTTCAAAAGGCTCGATCCGCCAGAACAGCTATTGAGGCAGCGTCAGAAACCTTCCACTTTCGCCCTCCTCAGTATTGCTCTTGTTGGCTTTTTCGGCTGGCGTTGGCGACGACTGCGAGTGACGTAGAGTGTGCTGCTTTATTCATTTGCGAATAAATCGGTTATTGTTTGAATAATATTATGACAAACAAACCGAAACAATTGCCGTGGTGGTACTCAGGAATAGCTATTATATTTTTTGGTGTCGTACTATTTATAGATTTTGGACCTTTACGTTTCCGTTTAAGAAATAATTATGACTACCTATATTTGACCTCAATGGGAGTTGTATTGGTATATTACTTCATCCGTTTTATCCGTGAGTTTATTATACAACGTGCCCAATACAGTATTAAAAGCATTCTCATCCTTATGTTGTGTGTTGCTATATTATGTAGTATTTATGAATGTATTGGTTTGTATACAGTTTTATACATTATATTAATTATATCTGCGATTGCCGCTCATATGGCACAAAGCAAAAATAATATAAATAATCAAGACAAGTGATAAATGAGCATTATCCTGCCTTCGGTCTTTTCGCTTGGAATTGGCGAAAAAGAAACGGATGATTTGTTGATACCGCCAGGCAGGTCAAAAAGCCCATAGGTTGCCGGGGTATTATTTTATTGACAACAAGACACTAGATTACCCGCTTCGCACGGTTTATTCCATGTTTCTTCTGGTAGTATCTTTGTCCCCGGATTGACACAATTGAAAGCGGTTCATTTTTTGCGAGTCCCATAATATTCCTCCAAATTGCTGTACCCGTTACTGTACCCGAAAAGCCTGATATATCATAGATAAATGGGTACAGTAGTTGAAGAGAAAAATCCAACAAGAAACACGTAATGTTCCGAAGATGTTGAAAAATAAGCACTTACGAAACAAAAAATAATCGATAAAATTGTGCTTACACGGCATAACGGTGGAGGGCTTTATTTTTTCGGATTTGCAAATCTTATTTCTTTGCAATGACCTGTAAATTCGAAGTGGTCGCCGGCGTGCGGCTTTGGACTGATTGTGTCAAGGAGAATGCTTTTCAAGATCGATTGAACAAGAATTCTTCATCAACCGGGAAGTGCCGCACGAGCAGAGATCCGCAGTTTACTTTTCTCCATCCACGCTCCATTTCGTTCCCTCCCGCTTCACCTTCCGGTAGATCGAATCGCGTTCCACCGGCTCGCGGCCGGTTTCGGCGATGAGGGAGCGAAGCTCGGCGAGAGTGAGGCGGCCGGGGGTGTTCGCGCCGGCGGCGTGATGGATTTTTTCCTCCGCGACCGTGCCGTCGAGGTCGTCCGCGCCGTAAGCGAGCGCCGTCTCGCCGTGCCGACCCCCAGGGAAATCCAGTAGGCCTTGATGTGATCGAAGTTGTCGAGCATCAAGCGGCTCACGGCCACGGTGCGCAGATCGTCGAGCGCGGAAGGCCCTGCGAGATACTGGAATTGCGTGTTTTTCGGATGAAACGCCAGCGGCACGAACGCCTGAAAGCCGCCGGTCACGTCTTGCAAATGCCTGAGCCGCAGCAGGTGGTCGATGCGGTGCTCGATTCCCTCGATATGGCCGTAAAGCATCGAGGCGTTCGTTTTCAGCCCCAAGTCGTGTGCGGCGCGATGCACCGAGAGCCAGGTACGCGCATCGGCTTTGCGGGGGCAGATTCGGGTGCGGACCTCGGGATCGAAAATTTCCGCCCCGCCGCCGGGCATGCTGCCCACGCCGGTAGAGATCATCTCCTCCAAAACCCCTTTCACCGACCGCTTCGAAATTTTCGAGAACCAATCGATCTCCACGGCCGTCCAAGCCTTCAAATGCAGCCGTGGAAACGCGGCGTGCAACTCGCGGATGATCTGCAAATACCATTCGTAAGGTTTTTCCGGGTGCGCGCCGCTGACGATGTGCAACTCCGTGCAGCCCGATGCGTCCGCTTCCTCGCCGCGCTGGAGAATGTCGTCGATGCCGAGCACGTAGGCGTGCCGATCGTCGTCGTCCCGGCTGTAGGCGCAAAGGGCGCAGCGATAAAAGCACACGTTCGTCGGATTCAGGTGGGCGTTGAGATTGTAGTAGGTTGCGTTGCCGTTCTTCCGCCGGCGGACGAGATCGGCCAGTTCGCCCACGGCGTGCAGATCGACGTCGCGGCGAAAAAGAAATTCCCCTTCCATCGCCGAAAGCCGCTGGGCGGTTTCGACCTTTTCTCGAATGACTTCCAAGATGTTGCGCATGGTGCTTAAAAAAACAAATCCAACCCCCCGACGATCAGCAGCCCCACGCTCAAAACGGCGTTGACGTGGAAAAAAGCCCGATTGACGCGGGTCAAATCGTCCGCTCGGACGAGGTAGTGTTCGTAAACCAACAAAACCGCCATCGCCGCGACGCCGGCCCAAAATATCCACCCCAATGAATTATAGAACAAAGGCAGCAAAGCGAGCAATAAAACCATCATGAAATGGCATCCGGCGGCGAGGCGCAGCGCCTGGCCGATACCCCATCGGGCGGGAACGCTATGCAGCCGCTCGCGCAAATCGAACGCATAATCCTGGCAGGCGTAGATGATGTCGAAACCGGCCACCCAAAACAGCACCGCTCCGCTAAGCAGCATCGGCGCGGCGGCAAACTCCGGCCGGATCGCCACCCAGGCCGCCAGGGCGCCAATGCCAGGGCCGCCCCCAGCCAAAAATGCGCCAGTTGCGTGAACCGTTTCGCAAAACTATAGGAAAAGAGAAAAAGCAACACCGGCGCGGAGGCGCAAAGCGGAATCCAGTTTCGCGGCAAGAACAACAGCGTGCTCGCCACGAATCCGGCCGCGCAAACCGCCGTGAATAAGGCCACGCTGCCGAAACTCAGCGCACCGGTGGGCAGATGCCGCGACTTCGTCCGCGGATTCGCCGCGTCGAACCGCCGGTCGGCCAGCCGGTTGAAGGCCATGGCCGCGCTGCGGGCGAAGACCATGCAAAGCACGATCCCCAGGAATTCACGCCAGGAAAATTGCGCCGGCGGCGTGCTCCGCGCGTTCGCCGCCCAGGCCATCATCGCCGCCAACAACGCGAACGGCAGCGCGAACAGCGTGTGGCTGAAGCGGATCAGTTCCAGCAGGCGGCGGAGTCTGGCGGGCATGGCATTAATGGAAAGTGCGAAGGGCAAAGTGCAAAGCAACAATTACATCTTGGAGCGAATTTCTTCCTGCTCACTTCGCACTCCTCACTCCTTACTCTTCACTTCCTCGCATTCTCCCCAGCGGTGAATGAGCGTGTTGCCGATTCCCAACTGATCGCAGATGCGGGCGATGATGAAATCGACGAGGTCGCGGACCGTTTTCACGCCGTGATAGAATCCCGGCATGGCGGGCAGGATCACCGCGCCGGCCTCGGCGGCTTGGCGGAGATTTTCGAGCATAATGATCGAGAGGGGCGTCTCCCGGGGGACCAGAATCAATTTGCGGCGCTCTTTCAGATGCACGTCGGCCGCGCGGTGGATCAAATTCGAACTTGTACCGTGAACGATCGCGCTTAAGGTGCCGCTCGAACAGGGACAAATCACCATGCCGTCGGTGAGAAACGAGCCGCTCGCGATGGGCGCGATCATATCGCGGTAATGATAATAGTGCAGTTTGCCCGGCTCGCCCGAACCGACGGCGAGCACATTGCTCGATTCGCTGGAGATGCCGGCGATGGTGCGGATGTGTTGCAGCTTGCGGTCCTTCGGCGAATCGCCCAAGTCGAGCGCGAGCGATTTCGGCTTGAAATCGTCGAGATCGACCGATCGTTCCAATTCCTGTTTGAGCACGGTTTGCGCGGCGGCGCTAATCGTGAGATGGACGTCACAACCGGCGGCGGAAAGCACTTCCAAAAGCCGCAGCGCATACGTGGCGCCGCTGGCCCCGGTGATCGCGACAACGATGTTTTGTTTCATGATTTGCGGTGGAATGGTTGCTTGTTACCCGGCACAGCCCGGCAGCAGCAGTGTTTTCTCGGCCGCCGACGAGGACGTCCGGACTCGATGATTGCTTGCGGTGCTCATTTCGTTCCGATATATAAAGTGGCAACGCCCAAGCTAAAGGGGATAAAACGAACGTCCTTCAGGCCGGCGGCGCGAAGGCGTTCGGCGAGGGCCTCGCCCTGGGGAAATTGGCCGACGCTCGCCGGAAGGTAATTGTAGGCTTGCTGGGAATTGGGTGCCAGGGTTTGGCCGATCCGGGGCAGCAACCGCCGGAAATACCAGCGGTAAACTGCGGCGAAAAAGCGGTTCTGGGGCAGCGAAAATTCGAGCACCGCCACGTTTCCGCCGCCGCGGCAGACCCGCGCCATCTCCCGCAGGCCGGCGTCCGTATCGCTTACGTTCCGCAATCCGAAGGCGGCGCTGACGATCTGAAAGCTGCCGTCGGGAAAAGGGAGATGCCGGGCGTCGGCTTCGACGAGCGCGATTTGCGTTTCCGCGCCCGCGCGGCGGCATTTTTCCCGGCCGATGGCGAGCATCGGACGGCAAAAATCGGCCCCCACCACGCGCGCCCGTTTTCCGCTCGCACGCCAGTAGGCCAAGGCCAGATCGGCGGTTCCGGTGCAGACGTCGAGGATCGGTCCGGCGTTTTCACGCGGCGGCACGCACCTGACGGTCTTGCGCCGCCAAGAGCGATCGATCCCCAAGGAAAGCAAATGGTTCAAGAAATCATACCACGCGGCTATCTCGCCGAACATCTTTCGGATGCGGATGGATGATTTATCGAGCGGCATCATTTTTTTCTCGTGGCATCGATGACCATCCGCTGACCGATCGTCTCCGCGGCTGCGGCCGGATCGTAAGGATCGTAAACGCCCTGCAGCGTCCAAATATCGCGCGCGGCATTGGCGTTCGCGGCAATCGCCGCCAACACCGCCGCCGTATCGCGCACGTCAACCTCTTCCTCGACGATCACCAACCACTTGGCGAACCAAAATGGCTTTAACGCCGCAGCCGCGTGGGCCACTCGCTGCACTTGACCGGCGTAACTTTTGCGGATCGAAAGCACCGCCCAAAGCCGCGACGCGGCGAACTCGGGCAAATCGTAATCGACAAGTTCTTCGATGGCGTTTTTCATCACCGGCAGAAAAATCCGCATCATCGCTCGGGCGATAGTGACGGCCTCGTGCGGCGGTTTGCCGTAAATAATCGCCGGATATACCGGATTCGCCCGCTGGGTGATTGCCGTCACGTGCATGACCGGCGCGTAGCCGCGCGGGGGTCAATTCCCCCAGCGGGGAAAGAATCGGTCCGGCCATGACGGGAGGGGTTTGCGGATCGAGATATCCTTCAAGCACGATTTCGGCCTCGGCGGGAACCGCCAAGTCGATGCTGCGGCAAGCGACGACGTCGAGGGGTTTTTCGCGAAGCAGCCCGGCTAGCGAACAGGCGTCGATCTTGCCCGGCAATAGGGCGGCGGAGGCGAGCATGAAGGCCGGATCGCCGCCCAGCACGACGGAGAGCGGCATTTTTTCGTTCCGCCGGCGATATTCCCGCCATAGTTGGGCCGACTCGTGATGGTCGGCGAAACAGACGGCCAACTGCCGCCGATCGAGCACTTGCAGATCGAATCGGCCCGATATATTTTGGCGCGAATCAGGCGATGCGGTGAGCAGCGGGGCCGCCGGAATCGTTCGTTCTTTTTCGGCAGGCGAGGAATGAAGCAGCGGCAACAGGCACAAATCGACATCTCCTCCCAGACGCACGATTTGCTGACACGGCGCGGACCGAACGGTTCGAGGGGCGATGTTCGCCAAGGCGTTCGTATGGGGCGATCCGAGGAGTTTTGCAACGATGCCTTCCTGATTGGGAGATGAAAGAAGTTGGTTAATGCGTTCGGCCAGTTCGAGGGGGGTTTTATCTCCGAACGCCCGGCAAATTCGACCTTCGGCGCCGAAAAGATTCGTCACTACGGGAAGAACGCACCCTTTTACGGAACTTAATAAAACCGCCCTCCCGCTTTGGCGGCCGATTTTTTGCGCCGCCTGAGCGGCATCGCCGAGCGGATCCATTTCGGCATCGATCCGTTCCAATTCGCCGGATTCCTGCAAAGCTTCCAAAAAATCGGCTAAAGAACGGTAATTCATGGAACTATTGTAAAGAGAAATGGGCTGCGCGGCGAGGGTGTGGAAGAAATGACAATAAGAAACGGTCTGATGTGGACTGCTCTATCCCACGTCCGCCTTTTTTGCTATTATTCCCGCGCAATTTGGTCAGATACTCTGCGCGGGGGGTCGCATGGAGGTGGCTTATGAAGGTTTTGGGTCTGATCCAGACATCAAATGAGGTTTGCTGCCGTTATCGCATCGAGGCCTTTCGCGCTGCCCTTGCCGAAAAAGATTTTTCATTGGAAACCATAAACGTGCGAAAGGGGATTTTGGGCAGGTTGGGCGATTTGCACAAGGCAAAGCAGGCTGATGTTGTCATTCTGCAGCGAAAGCTGCTGCCCCTGTGGGAATTTTCGCTCTTGCGCAATTGGTCGAAGCGGCTGATTTTTGACGTGGATGACGCGATCTTTCAGCGTGATAGCAACAGCCGCAAGGGGGCCGCGAGCTGGCGGCGGTTGGCTCGTTTTCGCATGATCGTCCGTGAAGCCGACGCCGTTTTTGCGGGCAACGATTTTTTGCGGCTGGTCGCGTCGAAATGGGCGCGGTCAGAGCAGGTGGTGCTCATGCCGACGTGCGTCGATCCGGCGAAATATCTGCCGGCCCGGCATTTTCGCAAACTGCTCGACACCCGGTTGGTCTGGATCGGCCAATCGAGCACGCTGGAAACGTTGGGGATTGCCGGAGGCCAGCTTGGGGCGATCGCCGAGCGGCTGCCGGACATGGAATTTCGCCAAATTTGCAGTCGATCGGCCGCTTTCTCCGCATTGAAGGTGGTATTTCGGCCGTGGTCGCTCGAAACAGAAACCGCCGAATTGGCTGAAGGCGATATCGGCATCGCCTACATGCCTGGCGACTCCTGGAGCATGGGCAAGTGCGGGTTGAAGGTCTTGCAATACATGGCGGCGGGTTTGCCCGTGGTGGCGAACCCGGTGGGCGTGCATCGGGAGATGATCGTTCACGGCAAAACCGGCTTCCTTGCCGAGACTCCCGGCGAATGGGCCGAAGCCGTCCTCCGTTTGGCCTCTCAACCCGAGCTAAGGGCGACGATGGGAGCGGCGGGCCGCAAAATCGTCGAAAATCGCTTCAGCACCGGAGTGTGGGCGCCGCAATTCGCGGCCACTGTCCGCAGCATCGCCCTCGGAAGGTTCCAAGAGTTGAGAAAAGCGGGTTGATGCATCGACGAATTTTGAACGATGAATGATGAATAAAGCAAGAATAGGCCCTGACGATTTTGCTTTAGCCACCATCCGCTGCCCTCCGCCCATTGACCTCTTCCTGCTTCTTTTTTTCCTTTCATTCGCCGGTTGCACCGTGCCGTGGGGGCCGCGGTTGACCTTGCCGAATCGGAACACGATCGTCTGCCGGCAGTTGACCATCCATAGCGATTTTCCCCTGCCCGAGTATCAACGTCTCTTGGATGATCTGCTATTGCAGCGGGGCGATATCAACCGGCAATTGATGCTGCCGGTCACAGCCGAGCCGATCCATATCTATCTGTTCGACAACGAAGAGCATTTCCGCAGTTTCATGCGCGTGCATCATCCCGATTTCCCCTCGCGGCGGGCATTTTTCCTCGAGACCAAATCCCGCATGGAGATCTACGCCCAAGGGGGCGAGCGAATGTCGGCAGACTTGCGGCACGAAGTGACCCACGGCTATTTGCATTCCGCCGTGCCGAATCTGCCGCTTTGGCTCGATGAAGGACTGGCCAAATACTACGAAGTGCCGCGCGGCCGGCACGGTTCGAATCAACCCCTCATCGAGTTCTTCAAGAACCGGCCTCCCAGCAAGCCGTGGAAAATGAGTTTGCAGCACCTGGAAAAAATTCAGCCCGACCAAGAAATGACGCTGGAAGATTATGCGGAGGCCTGGGCGTGGGTCCATTTCCTGCTCGAAGATCGGCCGGAATATCGCGATCTCCTCTGCCGCTATTTGTCCGACCTGCGCCGGGACGGCGCCGCCGAGCCGCTTTCCACCCGCATGGCCGCCGCCGTTCTCCAACCGGAAACGGCGATGGTCGCACATCTGCATGGAATTCTCGGAGAACGACAAAAGTAATTCCCCCTCGCATTGGGGAAAAACAATTCTCCGCTTCGTCTGGCACCCGGGACCATCTCCCTCTATAATTACCCGAATAAAACGTAATTAAACACCTTGGGTGGTTATGATAAGCCTTCGCTCGTTTCGAAATTCCGACCCGCCGCTGCTTACGGCGATCTGGCGCAGCCGCGCCGAGCAACTTCGGTTGCCACACCCGGTTTCGCCCGATGTCTTCGAGCAAATGATCTTTGCCAAGCCGTATTTCGATTATGCCGGGCTGTTTTTCGCTTTTGAAGACGGGCAGCCGGTCGGATTCGCGCACGCGGGTTTCGGCCCGGACGAAAAACCTTACGGCATCTCGACCGAGATCGGCACGACTTGCCTGATGATGCTCAAACCCGGTTGCACCGAAGCGGAAGTGTCAACCGGCCTGCTTGCGCACTGCGAGGAATATCTTCGCGGCCGCGGCGCTCGAGTCCTTTATGGAGGCGGCATGTCGCCGCTCGATCCTTTCTACCTGGGACTTTACGGCGGCAGCGAATTGCCCGGCGTGTTGGATATCGACGTGTCCGCGCGGGCGGTTCTCGAACGCCATCGCTACCGGGAAATCGCGCGCACGCGAATCATGCGGGTGGTTTTGAACCAATTCGAATCGGTGGTCGATCGCCAGCAGATGCAAATCCGCCGGCAGATGGAGGTCGAATCGCAAATCGACGCGCCCACGCGGACGTGGTGGGAAGCTTGCACGCTGGGAGTGTTCGATTTGACGCGTTTCGAAATGGTCCCTCGCGGCGGCGGACCCGCGGTCGCCTCCGCCTTGTTTCGCAGCATGGATCCCAGCGGCGCCAACGGGGCCGGCAGAACGGCGGGATTGATGCGCTTCGAAGTGGATTCGGCCCATCGCCGCCGCGGATACGCGGTTTTTCTCTTGAGCGAGGCTTTCCGCCAATTCCAGCGGCAAGGCATTATGACGGTTGAAGCACAAACGCCGGAAACCAATGTGCCCGCCGTGAACATGTATCAAAAAATGAAATTCCAGCAGGTGGGCGGAGGGGGCGTTTTTCGTAAGGAAGGATGAAGTGTTCACCCGTTCGCCCGCATAGGTGATGTCCTTCTCGCTAACCTTCCCGGGCGATTTCTACAGCCATCTTCGATGGTTGCCGGCAGCTCCCCATTGGGATGGTGGCAGTGGAAATATGTGTTATTATCCGGCAATCTGCGGGGAAAATGGTTGACTGTTCGGAGTTTGCGGCGGTACAATCAAACAAGTTTAGCGCCGGGATAATCGGGGGAATGCGTTCCTTTCAGCCTCTCGGCCGCTGAGCTGTTTCCGTGCTCGTTCGTGATCCCTTTTCAACCGGGCGTAAACGCCCAGGAGGTAGCGGTGCGATCTCGATTGTCATCCACCTGGGCGGCTCTGCGCCGCTTCCTCGTTCGCGCCGCCCA
The DNA here is from genome assembly GCA_963713065.1 of Pirellulales bacterium. Classification (GTDB taxonomy): domain Bacteria; phylum Planctomycetota; class Planctomycetia; order Pirellulales; family Thermoguttaceae; genus JADLEL01. The sequence goes on from CAVQKP010000013.1 coordinate 58,676, forward strand.
AGAAAATGGTTTCCGCAAGTCGAACTCCCCGATGCGATATCATAAGTTTTCTTTTTCGCCAAGCGGGCTCTCGCTAGTCCTCCTCCTGAGTTTTTTTTTCGCCGGCAGTTGTTGGGCATACACCTTTCAAAGTACTGGACTGTATCAATCCTATAACGATCTGTCTTCCTGGGCTAACGATCTCCAAGCCCAAAATCCGGATTTGGTGAAAGTAGTTCAGTACGGCACATCCTACATGGGCAATCCCCTCATCGCTCTCGAAATTACCTCGAACGCCACCGTCAACGACCCGAACAAACCGGAATTTCTCTTCACGGCCGGCATTCACGCACGGGAGGTGATCGGTTCCGAAGCCGCTTTGAATATCGCCCAAAATCTGGTAAGCGGCTACACAAGCAGCGATCCGACCGTGCAAAGCACTTACCGGAGCATGTTATCGGCGCGCGACGTATGGATCATCCCCGATCAGAATCCCGACGGCCGCCTGGCGGTGGAAGCCGGCCAAAGCTACCAGCGCAAAAACATGGATAAATATGCCGGACAGAACAGCAGCACGACCGGCGTGGATTTAAATAGAAATTTCCCGCATTTATGGAACCTTGCATCGAGCGATGTCAATAACGAAACCTACCGCGGCCCGTCGGTGCTTTCGGAGCCGGAAGCAAAGGCGATCTGGGATCTGGTGAACGACAAGACAAAGTTCAGCAATCTGCTGGCTTCCATCGATTTTCACAGCGGCGCCCAGACCATCCTCACGCCCTGGAGTTCGCCGACCGACTACAAGAATAATCAAAACCAAATTCCCCTGGCGGTCCAGGACAAGTTCGCCGCGCTGGCCGGCGCGATGCAACAAATGACCGGCTATTCCACCGACCGATTGACGTACGATTATTACGGCACGGAGTCGGACAGCCTTTATGAAGCGTTTGGATCGTATTCGATGACCGAGGAGCTTTACGCCGGCAGCTATATCGGCGGCTACCCCGACTATTTGTTTTCGCTTTTCAATCCGGTGGATGCGGCCACCCGCGACGCCACTATCAAGAAAGCTGTCGATTCGGCACTTTATCTGTTAAGCGATGCCGCCTTCGTCGTCGTGCCCGAGCCTTCGACTTTCGTGCTTTTGCTGACTGTGGCTGGCCTGATGCTGCTGTTGCATATGCGGCGTCCACGGCATATTCCGTAGGGTGAGTTTCGCCCGCCCTACACGGCTTTGATGATCTTGTCGTCGTAGGTGACTTCGATTTTGCAGCCCGGCGGGACGACCTGGAAGCGTTCGTCGTCCCAGGGGCCGTCCACGAGGCTTTGCAGGAGCGACATGTCTCCTTCGAGCTTCTCGTACTTCCAGCCCTTTTCGGCCGCTTCTTCCTGCGAGCGGCGCTCGAAGCGGTCATCCGGCTCGACACCCATCGAAATGAAAGTCAGCTTGCTGTAATTCCGCGTCATGTCGCATAGCTGCTCGTAGAGGAATTTGGCGTTGTCCTCGCCGTATTTCGCGACCATTTCCTCGTAGTTCGCGAGCATGCCCGACTGCGTGGCGATCGAATCCTGCTTGTGTTGATATAAACCCTCGCCGCGCTCGATCCAGCCGCTGGTCTTGAAATACACGCCGGGATTCTTTTGGAAATAATCAAGATATCGCTCCTTGCTGCCCAAAAAAGTGTGATGCAATCGTGCGCCCGGGGGACGACGATCGGCACCTTTTGCGCCGTCAAGCCCAAAAGTCCATTGCTGCACAGGGCATAACCCATCAGAATCGCGTCGTAATGCGATTGATCGACCGTGTCGAGCACCTCTTTCAGCCGGGCTGACATGCCCGCCTGTCCGATGTCGTGCAACCCCTTCGGTAGAAACTCGATATCGATCTGATTGACCGACCGCGCCACGGCGGCGCAGATTTCCCGATAGACGATTTCGCAAGCGATGAGTTTGAGTCGCATTGGATGTAGATTGTTTAAAGTGATTCAATTATTCGAAGTTAGAGCGAGCCGTCGGGTATTATCTTCGCCTAGGTCGGGGAATCCAGAATTTTTGTCATTGGAATGCAATCAAGGGTGATGCCGCGAGGCGATTGGTATTTTCCCATTACATCACCACCGAAACCGCAATTCCGATAGAACTCGGCTGCATTGAGAGTCGAATCCAACGTCAGCGTTGTCAAGCCTGCGGCGCGGCCAATCTCTTCCAGATACGACATCATGAGCTTGCCTATGCCCTGTCTCATCATGTCGGGACGCACAAAAATTGCGTCCACGCGCCCCGTATCGCGATCGATCATTCCTGTTCCCACGACCGCATCGCTAACGGTGGCAACGTAGAGTTGTTCAACGACATATTGAACAAATCCTTCGTTGATCTCGCCGTTAGTCCAGATCACGAGCGATTTCGCCGGGTAGTGGCCTTTGCACTGGCTTAGAATCACGGCGTTGCGTATATCCCAAGCGGCGGCCGCATCATCAGCACAGGCTTTTCTGATGATCGCAATCGATGGATTGAATGTCAAATCTCCTTGGGACAGAATTTTCATAGGTCACTCCGGATTCGCCAAAAACCGGTAGCCCGCGTCGCGGATCGTCAAAAAATGTTTCGGCGTGGCGGGGTCGGGCTCGAAGGTTTTGCGGAGGCGGCGGATGAACTGATCCGGCGCCCGGGTGTTCAAATCGCCCGGCAGGCCCCAGATTTTTTCAAGCAACTCCCGCCGGGAGATCACGCGGCCCTCGTTCTCGATGAAATATCTCAACAGGGTCATCTCCAATTGCGTCATGCGGACCGGCTCATCGGCGACGGACACCTCGAACGTCTCGAAATTGATCTTCGCCCGGGCGAACTCGAACTCGCGGATCGTGCCGGTCGGCAACTCGCGGCGGCGGTCGCGGTTGTGCAAGGTCAATAAATTCTTCACCCGGGCGATGAATTCGTCCAGGTCGAAGGGCTTCGTGAGATACTGGTTGGCCCCCGCTTCGAAGCCCCGCGTGCGGTCCTCGGTAAGCGTGCGGGCGGTGAGAATGAGGATCGGCAGGTCCATGTCGAATTCGCGGATCGACTCGCAAACGGCATATCCGCTCATGCCCGGCAGCATCAGGTCCAGCACCACCAGATCCACGCCTTCCGGCTGATCTTCCAGAATCGCCAAAGCCGTCCGCCCGTCGCTGACGGCCGTCACGCGATATCCTTCGGCCACGAGATTGTACTTGATCCCGGTGGCCAAGTGTTCCTCGTCTTCAACCACCAAAATGTGCGGAGGGGTGTTCATTCTTCATCTTTCCTCTTTTTTCCCTTTCAGCATGACTTCGAACATCACTCCCGTCCCGCTTTGCGTGTCGCGGATGCGGATTTGTCCGTGGAGTCGGCGGACCAGCGTACGGACGATGTGCAAACCCAAACCGGTGCCGGACTTTTCGCGTTCGAGCTCGAGTCCCAGCCGCACGAAGCGCCCGAAGATTTTCCGCCGCAAGTGGTGCGGGATGCCGCGGCCGTTGTCGGAGACCTGGACCACCGCCCTCGAATCCGCGCCCGGCCGCAACTGGATTTCGACTTGCGGCGGCTGGCCGGAGTATTTGACGGCGTTGTCGATCAGGTTGCGGAAGATGATTTCCAAATCCATTTGCCGCCCGCGGAGTATGCACGGTTCGAGATCCATTTTCACGCACTCTTTCGGCACGCGGTAAATGGCGCAGACTCCGTCGGCGCACGTTTGCAGGAGCGGAGCCAATTCCACGTCCTCATCCTCCGACGTGTCGTCCGGCCGCTCGGAATCGAGGCGCCCGGCATCGAGCATCTGATTGATCAACCGGTCGAGCCGCTCCAGATCTTCCAGCATGAAGCGGTGAAAATCGGCCTGTTCCCGCTCGCTTACCTGACGCCGGCTCAAGGTTTGCAGATAAAGCTTCATGGAAGCAATGGGAGATTTCAGTTCGTGCGTCACGCTGTCGATGAAATTCGACTGCCGCCGCGTTAGATTGATCGCCTTGATCGAGAGCACCAGGTACAAAATGGTGCCCGTCAAAAGAAGAGCGCTCACAACCGAGCCGGCGGTCAGCAGCACCCAATACAGCGCCGAGTGGTTTCCCTGCTGCAACGCTCCGCTCACGTTCAAGAGCACCCAGCCGACCGTCAACACGATGAGCATCACGATCATCAAGACCGCAAGCACGATCGGCAGCTTGAGCGAACGGCGGGACATTTATTACGATTAGACTCGAGCCGATGTAGGGCGGGATACGCGGAGCAATGTCCCCCCAGAGGTTTATTCCAGGTTCTTAGTGGGATGTTTCTCCGCTTGTCCGATCCCACTTTCCCCGTCGCTTAACCGGGACTCATCCCCCAATAATAACGCTTGTCATTTTGCCCAATCCGCCCTTTTCCCGGTCGATTCAGAACTATTACCCACCTATTACACAACTTATACATAGTGCCAACTGGGGAAAGGGCGAGTGGTCTTATAATACTTGGAATGTTCTTCCGCGTAAACGGGGGGAATGCTCCCTCTAATAAACGGAGGTATTTACCCTTCATCATCGACAACCTGGATTTTCGACACCATGACTAGGAAAAACAAGCATTCCCTCCATCAACATAACCACTCCGCGAGGAAAAGGGAGTCCGCCCCTTTTACCTCCCATTCTTCCTCCAAACCGAAAATTCTTCTGACGAGCGTCTTCGGACCTTATGGCAAAGATGACGAGTACGGCTCCCGGGCAATGAACCCGATGGAACTCTACCACAACCAAGTCACGCGGACGCAAGGGCCGTTTTCGCTCAGGATGTTCCACCGCAGTTGGGGACTGATGCTTATTCAGGCAAACATCGAAGCACCGTGCCTGGTGCTCGATTTCCCCACGCTCGACCGTTTCATCGAGGAAATCAGCACTCGCCAATACGACGTGATCGGCATCACCTCGATCATCCCGAACATCTACAAAGTCGAAAAGATGTGCGAGTTGATCCGTCAATATCAGCCCCAGGCAACGATCGTCATCGGCGGGCATATCGCCAACGTGCCCGACCTCGGCGAGCGGATCGATGCCGATCATCTCGTCAAAGGCGAGGGCGTGCGCTGGTTCCGCCGTTTCCTGGGCGAAGACGAGACCTTGCCCGTCCGCCATCCACTGATCGAATCGGGCTTCGGCACCCGCAATGCCGGAATTACGGTGAACGACCACCCTGGCGACGTGGCCGCCACGGTCATTCCGTCGGTCGGCTGCCCGCTGGGCTGCAATTTCTGCTCGACCTCGGCCATGTTCGGCGGCAAAGGAAAGTGCGTCAACTTCTACGCCACCGGCGACGAACTGTTCGACGTGATGTGCCAGCTCGAACGCCGCATGAAGGTGCGCTCGTTCTTCATGATGGACGAAAACTTCCTCTTCCACAAGCAGCGGGCATTGCGGCTCCTGGAACTCATGGAGGAACACGGCAAAGCGTGGTCGCTCTATGTCTTCACGTCGGCCAACGTACTGAAGAGCTATACCATCGAGCAACTCGTCCGCCTGGGCATCTCCTGGGTCTGGATGGGCATCGAAGGCCGCGAGAGTCAATACCAAAAACTCAAGGGCATCGACACACTCGCGCTCGTCTCCGAATTGCAGTCGCACGGCATCCGCGTTCTTGGCTCGACGATCATCGGACTCGAGAATCACACGCCGGAGAACATCAACGACGCGATCGAGCATGCCGCCCGGCACGATACCGACTTCCACCAGTTCATGCTCTACACGCCGATCCCCGGCACGCCGCTGCACGCGGAGCTTACGGCCAAGGGCGTAATGAAGGACGAGAGCGAGTTCCACATGAGCGACATCCACGGCCAGCTCATGTTCAACTACCGCCATAAGGCGATCAACGACCAGCAAGCGTCCGAATACATGGTTCGGGCGTTCAACCGCGACTTCGAGCGCAACGGCCCGAGCACGATCCGCATCATCCGCACCACGCTGGCCGGCTACAAGCGTTACAAGAATCACCCGGACGCCTGCGTCCGCGACCGCTACGCCTGGGAAGCCCGCGAGATCGGCACCACCTTCGCGGCGCTCATCGGCGCGGCGAAGCTCTACTATCGCAACAATCCCGCGATGCACAAAAAGATTTCTGCGCTCATCAAAGAGATTCACGCCGAGTTCGGCTGGAAGTCGCGTCTGTGGTCCTCGATCGGCGCGCTCTACGTGCTGCGGAAGATCCGCCGGGAAGAAAAACGCCTCGCCGCCGGCTGGACCTACGAGCCCAAGACCTGGTACGAACGCAACGCCGCGGTGACCGACCGCCCCGAAGCCGCGTTGGGCCGCTACGCTACGCCCCGCGCCTCGGTCCAAAGCCCCATGCCGCCGCTGCCGCACTTGGTTTCGCTCGAAGAGCCGGCGATGGTGTGATCGGACATTGCTATTTTTCACCCCAACCGACTGGTTTAAGTATATTACTTTATTTTTCCCATAAATTGTGTTATGATTTTATTGGATCGAATCAGCCGCGAACAAACAAATTCGGTCAATACAAAGGCAGGATTCGGACGTGAATTATCATCCGAATAAAAATATAAACGATGCAATAGAATATGCCATTACTCGCGGCTGGACAGTCCAAAAGGCAGGGCCGCGAGCGCATATTTGGGGATCGCTCTACTGCCCTTTCGGTGGCCGCGGCGGCTGTCGCATTTCCGTGTTTAGCACGCCTCGCGTCCCGGAAAATCACGCTCGATGGATTTGTCGGTTGGTCGATCGGTGTGAACACGAGCGATAAAGGAGAATGCGATGAACACATATGAATTTACGACGATTCTCTCCGATCAGTCGGAAATGACGGAGGACTTGGCGGAGTCGCTCTTCTCCGCCGGCTGTGACGACGGGACGCCAGGGTCTTCCGGCGGATTCGCTTATATCTGTTTCAGCCGCGAAGGAGAATCTCTGGAATCCGCCATTCGCTCGGCAATCGCGGATGCGCAAAAGGCAGGCTGCGTCGTGGCCGAGGTGAAAATCGACGCCGAATCCTTTGCCATCCAACATTAATTGAGCAAATTTTGCTCAATCAAATAACCAAAGAAGGCTTATTGTCTGCTTTAGTCAAATCGTTCGAGCAAAGCAATGATCTCCTTGTTCTCCGATTCTTGAGCATATTGCAAGGCCGTTCTTCCGCGAGAATCCGGCAGGTTTATATTCGCGCCGCGAGAAAGCAATAATTCGACGACCTCGGGATGACCATTCTTGGTAGCGGCAATCAGGGCGGTTTCACAAAAGTCCACGCCGTATGCGTCCACGGAAGCACCCCGTGCAAGAAATTCTTGGACTTGCTCCATATTTCCCTGCCCACATGCTCCGACAAACGGCTCGTCCAAAAAATCGCGTTGTCGGATTGTGCGTCCTATGATAAAGAGCGGTATCTGGACCACGAAGGCCAAAGAAAACCATACAATCGCAATCTTTTTCCACGACCGACGGTTTCGTTTGGAATAAATCGTAGCAATAAGGGAAATCGCGCCGCCGATGAAACCGATCAGGACAAAGATCGCCAGCCCGAGAAATACAAAATAGATAAAGAATTCCGGCGCCATCCATCATCCTCTTAAAAAAACAAATCACACCAGCCACTTCTTCTCATTCGCCAGCCATTCAACCGTGATTTGCGGCCGGTCTTTACCGCTCAAGAGTTGAAAATTCAAACCGACCGTTTGGCTCGTCAAAACGGCGCGGTTTTCCAGATTCGATTCGCCAGTCTTTTGCAGATGATCGTCCACGCGCTGGTAGAGTTCCAATTTCCACGGATTGCGGTCCACGATCAAAAGCTCCACGACGCCCAACCGATCGTAGAAAGGAATTTTCTCGTAAGTACGGTCTCGCGGACTGACAATCTCCACCAGAAAATCCGCCGCGCCGCGCAGATACGTGTCGCAATTGACAGCCTTGCCGGATTTTAAAACCACGACAATATCCGGTTCACGGTAATCAAATTCCCAATCTTCTTCTAGATCGCTTACATTCCAGCCGGGAAAGACATCGCCTAAACCCGTTTCACTAATTACCTCATCAAGAATCTTCGCTAATTTCAAAACGATTTTTTGATGTTCGGCATTCGGCAGTGGCGACACGACATAGACTCCTTCCCAAACTTCGTCCCAACGCTCCGCGCCGGTGCGTTTGCGCTCTTCGATGATGTTTTCTATCATAGTGGGATCGTTATTGAGCATCGACATGATCAGTTCCTCTCGACCCAATTATAGTCGCTTTTACCCCACAAACAAGGGGGAAGCATGTAGGCTCTGTAAGCAAGGAACAATTACAATTTTTCTACGTAATTTTAATAGATGTGAGCAGAATAATCAAAGAAGTTACTCCATAATCAGCAATATCATCATCATAATAGCAATTCCATCAAAACTGCTTGAATTTCCCCACCAAGAATACTAGACTTTAACAAGCTAAATTTGCGTAAAATGTAGAGGACAAAACCGATCGATTCCTCATTTTTGGAAAGGAGTGCCTCAAGATGAACAAGATGCTCTTGGCTGTGGCCGTGCTGTTGGTGCTCGTAGGGACGGTATCGGCACAGTGGGTGGCGCCGCAAGTCGTGACGACCTACTATGGAGCCCCGGCCTTGACCGCGCCCGCCCCCTACTACGCGCCGGCTCCGGTGGCCTATTCGACTTACTATGCGCCGGCTCCCGTGCCCTACGCGGCCTATTACGCGCCGGTCGTCGTGGCTCGCCCCAGGGTGGTTTATTCGCCGGTGGTCGTCGCGCCGCCCGTCGCACTCGCTCCCGTCGTGGTCGGCCGTCCGGCGGTAGTCCGCTCGAAAGTCTATTATCCGGGCCGCCCGATCCGCAACACCGTGCGGTATGTGATTCCGTAAGCGAATCGAATTCACGCGAAACGTTAAGAGAAATTAAAAAGCCCATCAATGGAAAATTGATGGGCTTTTTGTATTCGCGTTTTGCACTACAAACGCGATCGACTGATTTTTCCGCTGTTGCGCTGTCGCAAAATGAGGGTATCCGTTATCTTGTACCCTGCGATTCCATCGGATAGGATGAAGGAAGATTTTTCGGCCTTGGGGGCGTCATTTCCACTCCGAACGCGAGGTTCCGCTCATGAAACGCACCGCCTTCTTGCTGGCCTTTGGTTTGACCTTCTTGGCCTCCCTGCCCGCCGCGAAATCCCGTGCGGCGGAGGCCGAGGGGCCGTCGCTCGAACGCCAATTCCGCGAACTGCCGATGGAAGCCAAGCAATTGACCGGCCCGTTGTTCTGGCTGCACGGCGACGACAGCAAAGAACGGCTGGAAATGTTCGTCGAAAAAATGGCCGAGATGGGCAACGGCACTTTCACCACCGAATCGCGGCCGCACAGCGACTGGCTCGGCGAGGGCTGGTTTCGCGATCTGGCGATTTGCCTCAACGCCGCGAAGAAGCACAACCTCTCGATGTGGATTTTTGACGAAAAATGGTGGCCCAGCCAGTGCGTCGCCGGCAAGGTGCCCGCTCGCTATGCGGCGAAGCACCTCGAAGCTTCCCTCCTCGAGGTGGAAGGCCCGAAAGATTTTAAAGCCGATGGTTACGGCGGCGAGCATTACGTCGCCACGATCGCCGGCCGCATCGCCGCCGATGGAAAAATCGACGGAAAAATCGACGGCAACAGCCTCGTCGATCTTGCCCCGCAAATCCAGCGACGGCAAACTCTCCTGGAGCGTGCCGGCAGGCAAGTGGAAGATCATGAAGTTCACGCACGTGCAGGCACACTATCTCGGTCAGAACGGCCAATGCAGCGTCGATGGCGCGAGCAAGGATTGCGTCGAGTGGTTCCTGAAAACGGTCTATCAGCCGCACTACGATCATTTCCAGGCCGATTTCGGCAAGACGATCAAAGGCTTCTTCTACGACGAGCCCGAGACCTGCGGCGATTGGGGCACCGAGCTGAACACAATTCTCGCCGAACGCAAGGTCGATTGGAAAAAGGCCTACGTCGCCTACAAGTTCGAACTCTCCGGCGATGAGCAGATCGCCGCCCGCTACCAATATCTCGACGCTTTCGCCGAAGCCTGGGGACGCACGATGTACGGCGGCATGACCGACTGGTGCCACGCGCACGGCGTGAAATCGATGGGCCATTTCATGGAGCACGGCGGCCTGTACCACAATCGCGAGTTCTGCGCCGGCGACATGATGACGCTGCAAGGCCACAGCGACATGGGCGCGATCGACGCCGTTTTCTCGCAGTTCGCCATCGGCCAAAAAGAAACGCGTTACGATCCGCCCTGCTGGCAAACGCCGAAAATCGCCAGTTCCGTCTCGCACGTTTATAACAAGCCCGACGATGTATCGATGGTCGAAATCTTCGGCGCGGGGACAAGACCTCGCCTATTCGGAAATGAAATGGTGGGCCGACCACATGCAAGTGTCGGGCGTGAACTATCCTGATCCCGCACTCGTTCAATCCCCGCGCTCCCTTCGACACCGATTGCCCGCCGTATTTCTACATGGAGCAGTACGAGCCGCGCTGGCCGCTGTATCGCGTGTTTGCCGACTACACCAGCCGCTTGAGCCTGATGCTCACCGGCGGCCGGCACGTTTGCCCGGTGGCGCTACTTTCCATGGGCCAGAGCATCCACGTAGGCCGCGCGATTCCGCCCGACAATCTTTCGACCGCATTGCAAGACGCACAACTCGATTGCGATTGGCTTCCCTATAAAGTGTTTGAGCGCGACAGTCGAATCGCCGGCAAGGAACTCGGGCTTCACACCGAACGCTACCAAGTGCTCGTGGTCCCGCCGGTCGAAGTGGTTCCCTATCCCACGCTGGCGAAGGCAAAAGAATTTTTCGATGCCGGCGGCACGGTCATCGGCTACGGCTTCCTGCCGACGAAATCGGCCACGCTCGGCCGCGACGCGAATGATATCGCCGCCCTTCGCACCGCGATTTGGGGCGATCCGGCCAAGCCTTCGCTAAGTTCATGTAAAACGAATCCCGCCGGCGGGCATTCCTATCTCCTGGAAGAAAAGCCCGCGCCCAAGCAGTTGCAAAAAGTCTTCGCCGATGCCGGCGTTGCGCCTTCGCTTCAACTTCTCGCCGGCGAGACGGGCGGATGGCTCCACGTGCTGCACCGCGTGAAGGACGACCGCGACGTGTTCTTCATCTGCAACCAGAACGACAAAGCCCCGGCGCGGGAATTCAAGTTCCGCGCGACCGCCGCCGGCGAGCCGGAATGCTGGGACGCGCTGCGAAACGAGATCACGGCGATTCCGTTCAACCGCACGGGCGAAAAGACCGTGGAATTCTCGCTCACCATGCAGCCGCTGGAATCCACATTGGTCGTCTTCCAGCCGAAGAAACAGAATCGTCCGCCGCGAATCGATGGCACGCTCAAGCCGATAGGCGAAATGATCACCGTCGCCCGGGATCCAAATTCCACAACGGCCCCAATCCATGCGAAGAAGACGCCGCCCTCGGCGAAAGAACTTCTCACCGGCGCGAAATGGGTCTGGTATCCCGAAGGCAATCCGGCTGTCGCGGCGCCCGTCGCCACGCGTTATTTCCGCACGGTGATCGACATTCCCGCCGGCAAAAAACCGAAAGCGGCCATTTTCACACTTACCGCCGACAACGATTTCGTGCTCTACTGCAACGGTAAGGAAGTCGCGCGAAGCGACGGCGAGACGGAAAATTGGCGGCTGCTGAAACATGCGGACTTGACCTCGTACCTGCATGAAGGCCGCAACGTGCTGGCCTTCGCCGCCTCGAACACCGGTGACAAGCCCGGCCCCGCCGGCTTGATCGGCCGATTAGCGGTCGAATTCGCCGACACTTCATCTCTGTCAATCGCGATCGACAAAACCTGGAAGACCTCCGACCACGCCGACGCCGGTTGGAATCAGCTCCAATTCGACGATGCAAAATGGGTCGCTTCGCGGGAAGTTGCCGAGTTCGGCGGCGGACCGTGGGGCCCCATCAACGGCCGCCGTGGCATGACCACCAGCCCGCTGGCCGCGGCCGATCCATTCCGCGGCCGTTTCACTATCCCTGCCGAAGTCGCCGCCGCCAAGCAGCGGGTCTGCATCGAGATGGACGATCTGCCCGACGATTCGGCGGCCGTCTCGGTCAACGGCGAATATGCCGGGGGCGTCATCGGCAAGCCCTCGCGGCTGGACATCACCGCCCGCGTCAAAGCCGGCGAAAACACGATCCTCATCGAGCCGTTAACGCCAAAAGCCGTCCGCGCAGTGATCTGCCCGTAACGATCATCCGCGAAGGAGACGCCCGTTGCTCATTGCAATCACCCGCGAAGTCAGTCCGAATATCGGCCATTGCGAGCTTACGCATTTCGAGCGAAAGCCGATCGATCTCGACCGCGCAAGCTCAACATCGGCAGTATCGCGATTGCCTGGCCGATCTGGGCTGCAAAATCATCGCCTTGCCGGCCGAGCCTGAATTGCCCGATTCGGTGTTCGTCGAAGACACCGCGCTGGTGCTCGACGAAGCCGCCGTCATTCTGCGTCCCGGCGCCGAATCCCGCAGGCCGGAAACGTCGTCCATTGCCGAAACTTTGAAGCCGTATCGGAAATTGGTTTATCTCGAACCGCCGGGCACGACGGATGGCGGCGACGTGCTGCGCCTGGGCAGGAAGATTTTCGTGGGGCTGACAACTCGCAGCAATGCCGCGGGCGTCGAACAACTTCGGAGCCTGCTAACACCTTACGGTTATGAAGTGGAAGGGGTGCCGGTCCGCGGCTGCCTGCATCTGAAATCGGCCGTGACTCAAGTTGCCGCCGATGCATTGCTGATCAATCGCGATTGGGTCGATGCGGAGGCGCTGCCCAAGCTGCGAACAATCGATGTCGATCCCGAGGAGCCCGGCGGCGCGAACGGCCTCCGGATCGGCGACACGGTCATTTACGCCGACGCCTTTCCGGCCACCCGCCGCCGAATGCAGGCGCAGGGCATTGCGGTGCGCGTCGTCGATGTTTCCGAACTGGCGAAAGCCGAAGCGGCGGTGACTTGCTGCAGTCTCGTGTTTCGGGCATCCGATTCCAACGGCTGAATCGATAATACGTGCTGTTCCTTTGTGCCTGAACCGTCAATACTCGCATTGCTGGCCACCACCCTGACGACCTGCGGTTTAATGCTCCGCTGGCGAAAACGTCGTTAGCGGGGACGGGCGAAAATCGGTGTTCTTGCCATCCAACGGTTATGGCGTTGCATGGGCTCCCCATCCCGACCGCGGATTGGGGCTAAACCAGACGGGAAGTATTTTTATCCGCTTTTGCCATTCGTGGAGATGGGATCGTTAATGGCGGGCCGGCGGGCGGTCGAAGGGTAGTTCATTCCGGGGCTATTGACCGGTTTCGCGGCAGGCGGCCCGGAAAGGCCGCCTTGCGGGCCGGCCAGCGGATTGGCGGACGGCGGGGGTGGGGGCACAATCTCGGGCCGCACGAGGATGAACATCGCCAGTTCGTTGCGCGTTGTCTTCACGCTGCGAAAGGGCGCGCCGACATAAGGCAGCGAACTGAGGTACGGCGTGCCCGATATTTCACTCTCTTCGCGGACCTGCGTCGGCCCTTGGAGCACCAGCGTTTGGCCGCTTTTCAGTTCGGCGTGCGTGCCGAACTCCAGCATCCGGATGCCGGGGAAGGTCTGCTTGCCGATCTGCACCGCATGAGCGGGGTCAAACTCGGACAGTCGGCCGTGGAATGCCAGCATTATCTTGTCGCCCAATACCTCGGGCGTCAATTCCATCTCGGTGCCATAGCGATGCTCGATCGCCGTCGATCCGTCCGGCTGCGGCTTCGGGACCGACAATTCACTTCCACCGTGGAAGACGGCTGCCCGGCCGCTGACGGTCACCAAGACCGGCTCCGCGAGCACTTTCACGAGACTATCCTTGCGCAGCGCGTCGAACATCTGCCGGGCCTTTGTGTCATCGCTGAAGGTGGAAAAAGTCCGGGGGCCCCCGCTTGCCGGATCAAGACCGGATTTTGTCACGGAATCGCCGGAGAGTTTCGTCCAATCGAAGCCCAATTTCTTCAGCTTGGTGATCGAGACCTCGAAGACCTGGACCTGCACCATGACTCGCACGTTGGTGCCGATCGCCCGGCGGATCATGTTGATTTCGGCCTGGAGCCGCGTTGAGCCGCCGCAAGAGCGCTTGCCGCTCAAGGTCGGCTTCTCGACGGACCGTAGCGGCCTCCCCCGCATTGCCCGCCTGTTCGAGTTCGTAAGCCGATTTGAGCAACGATTGCAGTCGCCGGCCGGTCGGATCGGGCTGCGGGTCACCGGGCAGAGCGAGCACCGGCGCCGGTTCCGACCGCTGGCCATATGCTGTGGCGCAAAACATAAGCAACATGCAGATTGAAGCGACGCATTTCATGATTGTGCTCCCGTAAGATAAGCCGGGGATCGACCGTCGCCCGAAAACGACGCGAGCCGACTCCCCGCTCGCCGAAGAACCTGCCGCGCGGGCGAGGTTTGTACCAGAAGAAGGTTGACGAGTCAAGATGGGAAGCGGCTTTATTTCTTCCCGCGCAAGCTCAAAATCAACTCGACTTCGCCGATGGGATGTCCCACGCGGCTGGCGATTTCGGCGGGCGGCATGCCGTAGTCGGCCAGAGTGTGGATTTCTTCTTTTTTCGCCTGGGCGGAAGAGTGTTCGGCGCGGGGGATGCCGGCGGGACTGAGGGATTCGACCTGGCTGCTGGGCAAATTGCCGAGGTCGATGCCCTGCGTGCCGGCGACGGGACGCGGGGCGTCGAAGAGCGGGGCGGAATTTTCTTTCTTGGCGATCAGTTCGGGCTGGGGGCGATGCGCGGCGTTCGGGGCGCCTTGCAGCGCGGCTTCGAGCCGCGCGGCGGCGCGGTCGGCGTCGGCGATCACGGCCTGCAGCGCCCGCATCTTGCTGTCGAGTTCGGCTTTGATCCCGCGGACGAATTCGTGCATTTCGACTTCCCAGTTCGCCATTTCTTGGGGGATGTCCGCATTTCGCGGCCCGGCGGAATCTTTCGGCCTTCGCGCGATCGAGGACCAAGATGGCTCCGGCGCTTTCGGCCGCATGAAATAACGGCTCGTCCGCATGAGCAGAAACATCGTCGTGAGAATGAGAAATCCAAGGAAGATGATTTGGGGCGTGCCCATTTCGGCGATTGACATGTTCGGTTGGCTCCTGATATGCGCGCTATGGGTGCATGCCCGGGCTCGTTACCGGCGTGTTGCGGCTGGGGCGCATTTATCATGCCCACGCAAGCGTGGGCATGGCACCCGGCATGGCACCCGGCATGGCACCCGGCATGGCGCCTCGGCTATTGACCGGTTGAATACTTGTCTTCCTTAAAGGCTTTTTGCGCGGTTTCGTAAATTTCGCGGAGCGGCTGCCCGTGTTTTTCGGCGGCCGCACGGCAGGATTCGTATTCGGGGGCGAAGCGCGGAATGCCGTCGGAGAGCCAGCCGATTTTGCCGGCGATCGGTCCCCAAGGCGTTTCGACCGCGTGCGGCTCGCGGCGGAGCACGCGGCGGGCGACTGTTGTCCGGCGGACGCCCAGCGTGGTGGTTTCCTGGAACAGTATCTCCTCTATTTTGGCCGCTTCCGCCGGATTGCAAAGCACGGTCATAAGTACGCCGGGCCGATTCTTTTTCATGCCGATGGCGGTCGTATAGACTTCCAGCGCTCCGGCGTCCCAGAGGCGCTCGATGCAATACCCGATAATCTCGCCGCTCGAGTCGTCAAGCGAGGTTTCGAGCTGGCAGACGCGGTCGATCGGTCGCACATCTTCCAATGCGGAAGTTTCTCCGAGCATCAAGCGGAGGATATTGGGCTGAGCGGGCCAATCGCGGCTGCCGGCGCCGTAGCCGATCGCGCGGATCGTCATGGCCGGCGGTGGTCCGAAGTTTTCGGCTAGCGCGGCGAGAATCGCCGCGCCGGTGGGCGTGGTCAATTCGCCCACAACGTTCGATTCGGCCAGCGGAACGCCGCGGAGCAACTCGGCGGTGGCGGGAGCCGGAACGCCGCACACGCCATGCGCGATGGCGACTTTGCCCGAGCCGGTTGGCACCGGCGAAGCAACGAGCAGCTTGACTTCCAGCAGATCCAACCCCACGGCCGCGCCGACGATATCGGCGATCGAGTCGGCGGCGCCGACCTCATGGAAATGGACCTGCTCGACGCCCGTGCCATGGACTTTGGCTTCGGCTTCGGCCAGGCGGAGGAAAATCTTTTTCGCCTGATCTTTCGCGCGGGGACAATCGGCCGGCGTCGATCAGCGCCGAAATATCGCGCAAATTTCGCGGGGAATCTTCCCCCGCGGAGTGTACATGGACCCTCAAGGCGCGAAATCCCTGCCGCCGCACTTCCTCGGCGGTCAAACGGCATTCGGCCAAACCGAGCGAAGCAATGCTATCGTTGAGCGGTTCGAGGCCGGCGCCGGCGTCGATGAGCGCGGCGAGCATCATATCGCCGCTGATGCCGGAAGGGCAATCGAGATAAGCGATTTGCGTCATTGTGAGAGGGGGCTATCCCCGAGTCGGAGGATTATTGTTAAATTTAGTCAATGATTGAGGATTGTAGCACGGATGATACCGACCTGAAAGAACGATTTTCTGTGTTGCGCATCCCCCATAAGTGTAATTCATGAACTGAAGCTTGGCGTCTCAGCGACATCAGAGCGAAAGTCGAATTGGGTTCACACGCCGACGCGTGGGAATGGGGATTCTCTTAGATTACAAAATTAAACGTTAGTTCGCCGGAGAAAAAGCCCGATGACCGACTTGCAATGGAACGTTTTGCTGCGTCTTATCGATGGCGATTTGATGTCCCCGACTCCCGTGGGGTTGATTATCGACAGCCCTTGGCTGCCGGGGTGGCATGGCGATTCGATACTCGATTATTTCAATCGGGAGGAGGTTTGGCTGACGGCGAATCTGGCGGCCGCGAGAAGATTTCCGGAGATCATTTTTCTGCCCGGCTTTTGGGCGGAATACGGGATGTGCACCGAGCCATCGGCTTTCGGGGCGAAGTGCGTCTTTCCCGAAAATTCCTTTCCCGGCGTGGCGAAAATGATATCCGATTACGGTGAAATCGATCGCCTGAAAAAGCCCGACTGCCGCACGGACGGGCTGCTGCCGTTCGTGTTGAATCGATTGCAAAGCTGCCGGCCGGCAATCGAAGCGGCGGGCCATCGGATTCGCTTTGCCGTCGCTCGGGGGCCGCTGAATATCGCTTCGTATCTGATGGGGCAGACGGAATTTTTGCTGGGCGTGAAAACCAACTCCGCGGAGATTCACCGGCTGCTCCGCGTCGTCACCGATTTTCTCATCGAATGGATCGGCCGGCAAATGGATAATTTCGACAGCATCGACGGCATTTTTTTGCTGGATGATTTGATGGGCTTTTTGGGCGAGGAGGATTTTCGCGAGTTCGCCTTGCCGTATCTCAAGGCGGTTTACGAATCACAAAAGGCAACGGTGAATTTTCTGCACAACGATGCGGCGGGATTGATTTCTGCCAGGCACCTTGCGGAAATGGGCGTCAACCTGTTTAATTTCTCTTTCAACCACGGCCTCGGCGAAATGCGCCGCCGGGCGGGGGATGCGGCGGTGCTGATGGGCAATATTCCGCCCCTCGGCGTGTTGGCGAAAGGAACGCCGGATGACGTGCGGCGGAGCGTCGCCAAGATGTTCGAGGGGATCGGCGACCGGCGGCGGATACTGCTTTCCTGCGGCGGCGGCACGCCGCCGGGGGCGACGGCGGAAAATCTCGAAGCGCTGTGCGAGGCAGCAAAATAAAAAAAGGATTTCCATTATGCAAAAGAAAACCATTCGAGCGGGGATTGTGGGGAGCGGCTTTTCGGCCACTTTCCATTATGATGCGATGTTGAAGGTCCACGGGGTAAACGTCGAGGTCGTCGGCGTGCATTCGTTGGACGAGGCGGGCGGGAAGAAATACGCCGAAAAACGGGAAATCCGCTTCTTCTCTTCGCTCGACGCCCTGCTGGATGAAGTCGATGCGATCCACGTTTGCGTGCCGCCGGTCGGCCACGAGCCGGTTTCCATCGCGGGACTCGGTCGCGACAAATTCGTGGTCTGCGAAAAGCCGCTGACGGGCTATTTCGGCGACGGCTCGGCGGACTTCCACTGGGATCGCGCGGATAAGGAAGTTGCGCGGCAGGCGGCGCTGGCGAGCATCGATCGAATTCTCGAGGCCGAAGCGAAGAGCAAGGGGCGGCTGCTCTACGCCGAAAACTGGGTCTATGCGCCGGCGGTGCAGAAGGAACGCGAGATTATCGAGAAAACCAAGGCCCAAATCCTCTGGATTCACGGCGAGGAAGCGCACAGCGGATCGCATTCGGTCGATTACGCGTACGCCGCGCGGTGCGGCGGCGGCGTATTGATCGGCAAGGGCTGCCATCCGCTGACGGCCGCGCTGTATCTGAAGCGCGTGGAAGGCCGCACGCGCGACGGCAAGCCGATCCGGCCGAAAACGGTGAGCGCCCGCACGCACGGCATCACTCGTCTAAAAAATTTCCGCGACGAGGGGCACATTCGCAATACGTATTACGATATCGACGATTTTTCGATGATGCACGTGGAATTCGAGGACGGGATGGTGGCCGACATCATCGCGTCGGACATCGTGCTGGGGGGAATCCACAACTGGATCGAAGTCTGCGCGAACAACCATCGGACGCACTGCAACATCAATCCGAACACGGCGATGCAGACGTACAATCCGGTGGAGAAGAATTTCGCCGACATTTACGTGCTGGAGAAGATCGGCACGAAACAAGGCTGGGCTTGCACGTCGCCCGAGGAGGATTGGTTCACCGGCTATCCGCAGGAGATCGAGGCCTTTTACCGGACGATCGCGTACGGCGCGCCCAGCGAAACCGACAGTCTGCTGGCCGCCGACGCGATTTCGACGATTTACAGCGCATACGTCTCGGCGGATAAAAAGGGCACCGCCGTCGAAGTGAAGACGTATTGAATTCGTTACAGTTTGAAATTGAACGTATGGCTGATGAGGCGCCAGAGTCGTTCGCCGAGGGAGAGCCAGCGGGTGTAGATGCGGCCCGTGCCGCGTAGGCCGAGGCGCATGAGACCGTCGGCATCGTCGAGAGCGGCATCGGCCTGGTAGGAAGTGCTTTGCGGGACCTCGATTCCGGTCACCTGGTCGGTCTTGGTGGAGACCTCGCCGCCGTATTTGCTGGAAAGCCGCTTGGGGGTCTCTTTCAATTCCGATTCGGCGATGTCGGCGATGTCGCTGTGAAAAGTCCTGCCGGGAAGTTCGTCGATTTTCAGGTCCACCTTTTGTCCGCAATCGATCATGTTCCGATCGCCCTGGTCGATGACCATCACGGCCTTGAGTTTCTTGGGGTCGCCGATTTGGCAGAACAGCACCCGTTCATCGAGATAGGCGCCCAGGTTTTCGGGATCGAGGGGCGTGCCGGACCAGCCGCCGAGCTGAATTTCGGGGTCTTCGCGGCTGGGCGTGAAGGAGGGTGGCAGGACGACGCCATCGATGGGCGCCGTCAGGCAGAGCCGTTGTTGCTCGTCTTCGAGTTGGCGGAGTTGGTCCTCCGTCCATTTCAGGGATTCTTCGACGGAGGAAATTTCGGACGATCCGCGGCGGTCGCTGAAGGGCTGCCTGCGGAGGTTTTCCGCTTGCCGGCGGTAGAGACTGGCCTTGCCGCGGAGATCGCAGATTTTCAGTTCCAGATCGCGGTTTTCCAGTTGGGCGAGGATCTGGCCTTTTTTGACCCGCTGCCCGGGCTTGACGTCGATGGAGGCGAGCTTTCCGCCGACCACGACGTAAACCGATTCGGCGTCGCGGGCCTGCAGTTCGAAGGGCGCCAGCACGCTATGCGGCAGGGGGACGAAGCAGAAGGCGGCGACGATGGCTATAAGCCCGATCAAACTGGGATAGAAATGCGTTTTTTTCACCTTGTCCAACCTCCCCGGCACGTAAAAGAATTTTCCCAATTGGTAGATGGGCTGGCAGAACAAACCGTAGAGCGAAGCCAGCACCACGAGTTGCCCGATGATTTTCAAATGATAGGATTCGAAGAGCCGGTAGAGAAACCAGCAGATCGAGAGCGCCACGAGCCAGCGGTAGGCGGCGGCGGCAATGGTGTAAAACGCGAAGAACATCTGCCGCGATTGGGGCAAAAACGGATCTTCCTGCATTTCCATTCCGAGAAACCACTCTCCCATCTTCCGGCCCAGGATGGTCGTCGCTTTTTGCCGCAGATTGGGGATTTCCACGATGTCGGCGAGCATGTAGTATCCGTCGTAGCGGAGCAGCGGATTGGCGTTGAAGATGACTGTGCTCACCGAGGAGATGAAGACCATGTTGAGGCACAGATTGTGCAGCAGCCCGGGGTGGGTGAACCACCAGATGTAAACGGCCGCCGAGGCCAGCACCAGTTCGACGTACATGCCGGCCGCGCCGATGGCCGCGCGCGCCCATTTGTTGGGCAGCATCCAGCTATCGGAGACGTTGCAATACAAGCAGGGCGTGAGCACCAGGACCATCACGCCCATCTCGTGGCATTCGCCGCCGAAGTGCTTGCAGGACAGGCCGTGCCCGAACTCGTGGCAGATTTTGGTGAACGCCAGCACGACCATCAGCCAGAAGGCGTTATGCACGCTGAAGAACTGCTGGAACTCGGGGAGTTTGCGGTGGAATTCGTCGAATTCGACCATCACCAGCGTGAGCGCGGACAGCCCGAACAGCACGGTGAGAATCACGACCGGCAGCGAAAAGAACCAACTCACATGGGGATATAGCCAGTTCAACAGCCGCTCGGGGTCGAAGCCTTTGAAGCGGATGCAGAGGATATTGCTTACGGCCTGGAGCAATTCCTTCCGTTTGCGTTCGCCGCGGCGCTTGTTCAGTTGCCCGCCCTGGCCGGGGACGTTGGCCACGACCAGGCCGCTGCGATGCAACATGCCGAGAAACTGCTGGAGTTCGTCGAGGGTGATTTTCTGGGGGGGATATTCGTCTTCGAAGCGTTCCTTGATTTCATCGAGGCTGATGTCGCCGTCGAGCATGTTCAGGATCGCGTATTCTTCCTCCTGGAAGCGGAAGTACTGCAAGCCGATGGGTTCCTTCACGACCCAATACGTGCGGCCCAGATAGTGCTGCCGCCGCGCGACCAAATCGGCCCGTTTGCGGATGGAAATCCGCCGGGCGGAAGAGGAAACCAGGCTGTCGTGGAGGGTGACCATTACTGAAGTCGGATCGTCATTCTCGCCGTCATGCCGGGATGGAGGATCCATTGCCTGTTTTCCTCGCGATTCTCCACGAGGGCGCGGACCAGATATTCGCCGCCGGTTGTGATGATCGGATCGATGAACACGATGTTTCCGGTAAATTTCACCGTTCGTCCGCGGGCGAGTTCGACTTCGACTTCAACCGCTTTGCCGATGACTTCGGAAGGGGAGATTTTCGCAGCCAGGAGCGAACCCTCGACGCGGAGCCGATCCATACGGACGAGATGCACCACCGGTTCGCCGTTTTGCACCCATTCGCCCACGTGCCGGTAGATCTTGCGGACCAGCCCGTCGCCAGCCAAAGGGGAGAGCAAGAGGCGGTGCTTGAGCGCGGTCTGGGCGGCGTCCAGTTGGGCCTTCTTGACGTCCGTTTCTTTTTCCGCGACCTTCGTGTCCATCTCGGCTTTCTTGATGGAAAGCTCCATCTGCGTGCATTCGAGCTCCGTTTCCTTGATTTGCACGGCGGGGACCGTACCGGGGACCCTGCGGTTGGCGTCACGATCGATCTTCAATTTTTGATAGGCGACCTCGCGTGAGGCGATGGCATAGTCCCTGGGAACCTGGTTTTCCGCTTTCACTTTCGCGGCGTTCCATTCGGCGATCGCGACGTTGACCTGCTGCCGCGGGATGCTGTCGTCGATTTGAACCAACGGTTCCTTGCTCTTCACGGTCTGACCTTCCTGGACATACAATTTGTCGATCACGCCGCCTTCCTGCGCCGGCACCTTGGCCTCCTCATCCAGAAAGATGATGCAATTGTCCAAGGTCACCGAATCGGGCGAAACCGCCGGTTGCTGCGCGACGGCAAAATAGATCACACCATAGAGCAAAGCGGAAAGATGCATGATGATTGAATCCCTTTTGGGGGGGCTAGGGGCGGGGGATTAGGGGCTAGGGTGGAGGAAGAGAGACCGGGGAAAACATTTTCTCTCGTCCCCAGCCCCCCAATTCCCCGCCCCCCAATTCCTCTAAAAATATCTAAAAATAATCTTCGTTTGGATGAAGGAATAAACCTGATGCAGCCATTTATAACCCAAGCTGGAGCGGCCGCAATGGACCTTCGCGGTCACCTCGGCGCCGGGCGTGATCACGCCGGAAAGCAGGTCCTGAAACTGGCTCTTGTCGATCGCGACCTTGATCAGCACGGTGTTGCCTTCGTCGCCGCGGACTTCCGCGCTTTTATGAATCTCCTTGATGCGGCCGTAAAAATGCCGGCCCGGATCCGTGGCGAGGATAAACGTGACGTTGTTGTCCTCGGCGAGAAAATGAGCCGGGGCGATGGCGGACAATTTGGCCTTCAGAACCTCCTCGTCCGGCAGGCTTGCGATACATGTGGACAGAGCGTCCCACGCCTGCTTGTAGGACGGTTGGCGGAGGATGCCGTCCAGTTGATCCTTCGCGTCCCCTGCGGGCAAATCCTTGAGGATATCCTTCAGTTGCGCATCGAGTTTCGTTTTCGCCAATTGGCTCCACCGTTCGTAGAGCAGTTCGTCCGGAATGGCGTCCACTTCGGCATCGACTTCCGCGGCAAGGGGATCGTCGGCGGGCGGCGCGGCGGTCGATTCGACGGGAACGGCGTTTGCCGATTCACCGGGAGCGGCATTCGCCGGCTCCGCCGCGGGAGAGGCCGCCGCTTCGGCGGATAGCGCCGGACCGTTTTCTTCCTTGGGTGCGGGAGCATTCGCCGCCCCGGCCGCTTCCAGCGGCGAGGCCGGCATTTTTTCGGCGTGATTCGGATTATCGCTGCGCTTCTGTTCCAACAGCAGCCTGCGCAGTTCCTGCCGCTGATTCGCGTGGAGCTTCTGCTGCGCCTCTTCCACGAAGCCCATGTTCTGTTCGGGCATGTGCAGTTCCAACTGCCACTCTTTTTTCGGATCGGCAATGCGCATCAGCACGGAACCGCGCTGGACGGGGCGGGAAAAAAGCCGCGTTTTCAAGTCCCACGTCACCACGACGCCGTCGGCGGGGCTTTTCACCAAAAGTTCCGCCTTCTTCTTTCTGAGGATCTCCATCTGGGCGGTCAAGCTTTTGATTTTTTCCACGAGCGCGGCCTTTTCGCCTTCCAGCCGGTATCGATCATCGGATCGCGAGGTGTCGAGATCGGCGAGGGCGCGGGTTTTCGCGTCGAGTTCTTTTCGGCGCTGAGGAGATCGCCCTCGGTCTTGAGCAAATCCACGTCTTCGTTGGTGCTGTGCATTTTCAGGAGCACCTGGTCCTTGACGACTTTCTTGCCGTGGTCCACGAGAAGCTCTTGCACGTCGCCGTCGCTGGGCGCGAAAATGTTGCAGTGTTCGACCGGTTCGAGCGTGCCTTTCGTATCGACCTCGAAATTCGTCTGCCAGAGGCACAGGAACAGCACGACCGCAATGATCGCCCCGGTGATGGAAAGCGTTTTGGGCAGGGTGCGGGCCTGCACGATCCAACGCGAATGGCCGATCGCACGCCAGACGGGCATCAGGAACAGGCTTTGATGTTCGAGCGAATTGGCCAGCGCGGTGGAACTGTGCTTGCAGACGACGTCCACGCGCGGCAGCATGCTCGCGGGCACGCGGCTGTCCTCGATTTGTTCGACGATCAGCGCGCCGATGCAGGGCTGCGGCTCGGGCCGCTTTTTGGGATCGTCTTCCTCGGGCGGTTCGGGCCGCTTCAAGGGGAGCACCGCGACGGTTTTCGAGTGCGCCTCATCCACGTAATCCTCGACGGCGTCTTCGACTTGCGGGGCCATGTCGCGCGTGTCGCCGGTGTACCAGACGGGCTCGCCGGTGGCCACCACGGCGGAAGCCAGGCGATTCAAGAGCCGCACGAGGTTCGAGCGCTTGTCGAAGACGTCCTGCCCGCTGATCGCTTCGACGACGCATTTGCGGCCTTTGCGAATGGCCACGCTGAGGCGGTCGCACTCGATCAGGCGGCGCCCTTCGTTGGCGATGGTGAAGGCGGTTTCGCGCGGATCGAGCGAGGCGTGGACGACGCGGGTGAAGTCTTCCAACTGGGTCCAGAGCGATTGCCGGTCGGAAAAGTGCCGGAGTTGGTGGCTTTTGAGATAATCGCCCGCCAACTCGCACATCTGCAGGAGGAAGCGGAGATAGCCTTTTTGCGTGGCGATGCCGGAGTCCGTGCGCTGGAAGACTTCGACGATGCCGCCGGTCTCGAGGTCGGTTTTGATGAGTCCCAGCAGGAGCAGGAAATCGGTGGGGTTTCCGGCGCCGTCCTCGCCTTCGCTGCTATGCGGGGGCAAGATGACGGGTTCGCCGTCGGTGAGCGCTTTGTAGAGCAAGCGGCTGTGCTGCGCCTGCGCTTCTTCGCTCTCGCGGAGATTGGTTTGTTGCAGATTGATTTCATATTGGAGCGCCAGCCGGCCTTCGTCGTTGGTGCTCCAAACGGCTCCGCCCACCGCCGCAAGGGCCGAGACGACGCGCGTAAGGAATCCGCCGTAAAACTCTTGCGGCGAAATGTCCTCTTTGGCCAGTTGGGCGATTTCCGCGACCAAGGAGCGGATTTGCTGCTTGGTCTGTTCGATCAAATGCGGATCCAACGATTGCTCGGTGCTCATGGAGGGTCACTTTTCGTGAAGGTGACGGAAGTTGGCAGGCCATGCTCAAGCATGACCAATGGTTTCCACCAGATCATGTCTCATGCTGAAGCATAAGCTACTATGAATGTCAGCGGCTCGCCATTTCCCCTCTTTAGAGTTAGCTAAAGAGAGAGATACAACTTGGGGTGCCCTCCCCCTTTTTCGCCGTATTTTCGCAGAAAGCTTGAATTTATGATAATATGCGTGGTAATCGCCCTCTCCGAAAAAGCTTGCGCAACTGGCAGGCAAGTTATATTGTAAACGATTTTCACGTTTCAAGCAGACAAAATCAGGATTTCGTCATAGATTACTTTTCAAATGACGTATTGTTTTTCCGAAGCAATTGTCGTTAGGCATTGGTTTACATGAGGTCAAGCCGTCAACTTTGACGAGCAGCCGTCTCGATATTTTCGGATACGATGAACTGGAAGGTTGGTTCGCCGCGTAAAATAATAGAACATGTTGATGTGTCGATAAATCCGAAGACGGTTAGGGGGCTATCTTGCCCTTGCGGAGGAAAGGTAGAATAGTCTTTTATCCGGGGGTTAGCAGAGGAGATTAACGAGCATGCATTTCATTTTCGACCCATGGTATTTTATTTATGTCGCGCCGGCCTTTTTGCTGGGTCTTTGGGCGCAGATGAAAATTCGCAGTTCCTACGCGCAGGCGCAGCGGATGCCCGCCCCGCTGAGCGGGGCGGCCGCCGCCCGGCATATTCTGGATTCCGCCGGCCTGACGAACGTGGCGATCGAGGAGATTCCGGGCGAATTGACGGATCATTACGATTTGCGCGCGAAGGTGCTGCGGCTGAGCGCCGCGGTGTATGAAAGCCGCACCCTGGCGGCGGTGGGCATCGCCGCGCACGAGTCGGGCCATGCTCTTCAAGACGCCGAAGCCTATGCCCCGCTGACTGTCCGCAACGCCGCGGTGCCGATGGCGAGCATCGGCAGCGGGGTCGGCATGACGCTGTTTTTCCTGGGGATGTTTTTCGCCACGCTGAGTTTTCTGGTTTATGTGGGCGTCGCGCTGTTCAGCGCCGTGGTCTTTTTCCAGATCGTGAATCTGCCGGTCGAATTCAACGCCAGCACCCGCGCCAAGCGCAACTGGTGCAACTGGGAATCATCGATCAGGAAGGATTGCACTACGTCAACAAAGTGCTCTTCGCCGCGGCATTGACGTACGTCGCCGCCACCTTGCAGGCGATCATGACGCTGCTTTATCTGTTGATGAGGGCGAGCGATCGAAGATAAGATAGTTAAAAGCCGAGCCGCCGGGATCGAGCCGGCGGCTCGCTCATTGATCCCCGCTCATTTCTACTTCACGTCGTCGATCTTGATCGGATGCCGCTGCTCGGCGCACAGCAAGGCCGCTTCGAGCACCCGCTGGGTTTGATAGGCGTCCTCGAAATCGGGAATCGGCACCGTAGGCTCTTCGCCGGCGAGGACGCGAAGGATGTCGTACGCCTGATTGACGAAGCCGTGTTCATAGCCGATCAGGTGGGCGTCGGGCCACCAATTGCCGACGTAGGGATGATCGCCGCCGTGGGTGCAGATGATGTTGGTCCAGCCTTGCACGCCGCGGGGGAGCGTGGCGTCGTAATATTCGAGTTCATTCATCCGCTCGAAATTGAACTTGAGAGAGCCTTTCGTGCCGTTGATCTCGAAGCCGTTGCGGTTCTGGTTGCCGGTGGCTTGGCGTGCGGCCTCGAAACTGGCGACCGCGCCGCCGGAAAAACGTGCGAGGAAGAGCACCGTATCATCGACGGTGACTTTTCCCTTCGCTCCCGCGCCGGAGCGGCCCTCGGCGATTCCGCCCGTCGCCACGCCGGTGGGAATCGTGCGTTCCTTGATGAAAGTTTCGGCGATTGCGCCGACCACCTCGGTAATTTCCTGGCCGGTGACGAAGCGGGTCATATCGACGATATGGGCGTTCAGATCGCCGTGAGCGCCGGAGCCGGCCAATTTCTTATCGAACCGCCAGAGCAGGGGAACGGATTCGGGGGCCCAATCTTGAAGATACGAGGCGCGCACGTGGCGGAGATCGCCCAAGCGTCCCTCCTTAACGAGTTGGTGCGCGAAAGCGACGGCGGGGCAACGCCGGTAATTGTACCAAACGAAGGTTTTGAGATTCGATTTTTTCGCCAGTTGGGCCATATCCCGAGCGTCGGCGAGGGTTCCAGCGATCGGTTTTTCGCAAGCGACGGCCTTGCCGGCTTCCAGCGCCGCGCGGGCGGGCGGGGCATGCATGTAGTTCGGGGTCACGATATCGACCAGCCCGATCTCCGGCGATTTCACCAAAGCTTGCCAATCCGTGGAAGCGTTTCTCCACCCCCAATTAGCGGCAAATTCGGCAGGATTTTCCTCCGGTTGCCCAAAAACCGTATGCATCACGGGGGTGTTGGGACATTTGAAAAATTTAACGACTTGTCCCCAGGCGTTCGAGTGTGTGCGTCCCATGAAGCCCTGTCCGATCAGTGCCACATTGATCGTTGCCATAATGTTCTCCTTGGAAGTATGGAAATTTAAATCGCAACCGTTATAAAACCATTTTTCCCTCCTGGCAAGTGAACAGCCCTCAAAACAAAAACAAAAGACCAATCACCATCGATTTGACAATCTCAAGCAGAATTTCCATTAGAGGGGTATGCACTTGAGCTGGTTTTTCTGCTGGCTTTGCTTCTCCCCCGATAGAATTAGCCATCTGCAAAGTTTTCGAGCCACTTACTTGCTTTGCCCAGCTTATCTAATTAAGATCAATAGTACGGTTTATAGAAGTGGCATTTTTTGCCTAAGGCGGTAAGCTAAACTAGTCTAATTAGTTTCTGTTGCAGAAAAAGAAATCGGGTGCCATGCCCACGCTTGTCGTGGGCATGAAAAGCGTTTTCACGCGTTTTTTGCATACCCACGACAAGCGTGGGCATGGCACCGGACTTTCGGCAACAGTAACTAATTAGCGCTCTCGCCCGATTTGTGATGAATTACGGCGGGAGCGCACCGGTCAATATTCCATCGAAACTGGAGATCATACTCATGCGCTGTCTTTCTTTTGCGGCCCGGTTGAGCGTCAACCTGGCTATCCTCGCCGCGTTGGTTGTTGCCGCGTCCCCTGCATCCGCCCAGACTGTCGTTAATCCCCAAGCCGGCGTGGTCATCAACGCCGAAGGCGTGCTGAGCGTGAAAGAGTACGTCGATCCGACGGGCATGCTGCTTAAGGAACGGATTGCCGCGGCCAAGGCCACGCTCGATCCCAAGGTCACGGCCCCCAGCAAGCTTCGCAAAATTTCCCTCAATCGTTTGGAAGCGGCAATTCTCGCCCGGCAAGGCATTCCCAACGATGAAATGAAATATCTCGCCGGATTGCAGCGGATCGAATACGTCTTCTACTATCCGGAAAGCAAAGACATCGTGATTGCCGGGCCGGCGGAAGGCTGGATTACCGACGTCGCCAATCACGTGGTGGGCATGCTCAACGGCCGGCCGGTCGTGCAATTGCAGGATCTGGTGGCCGGCTTGCGGGCCTTTCCGCCGGGCGGCGAGCCGACCGGCTTGATCGGTTGCTCGATCGACCCGACTCCGGAAGGCCAAGCCGCCGTGCAACAATATTTGAATTCCATTCCGCGGATCAATCCGAACATCAACCCCAATTCGATCGCCGAGGGCATCCGCACGAATTTGGGTTACCACACGGTGAGCATCAACGGCGTATCGCCGAAAACGCACTTCGCCCAGGTTCTGGTCGAGGCCGATTATCGAATGAAGCTGATCGGCATCGGCTTGGAGAATCCCCCGGTGAAAATGACCGTCTATGTCAATAAAGCGAAGGGGGGCGAGGCCTCGCAGTTGGTGCGGTGGTATTTCCTGCCGGACTACCAATGCGTCCGCGTCAACGACGACAAGACGGCGATGGAAATCGTGGGCGAGGGCGTCAAGCTGGTCGGCGAAAACGAACTCGTTTCGGCCGGCGGCCAGCGGCAAGTGGTGGGCGGAACCAGCCAGGCCAGCCAGGCCTTCACGACGGCGTTCACGAAGCTCTATCCGCAGATCGCCGCCCATTCGCCGATTTACGCCGAACTGCGGAACATGATCGACATTGCCGTGGCCGCGGCCTTCATTCAGCAGCAAAATTATTACGGCAAAGCCGGCTGGAAAATGGAGTTCTTCGGCAACGAGAGATCCTACGGCATCGAGAATTTCGCCATTCCCAAGACCGTCGATACGGCGGTGAACGTGATTTGGAAAAACGGCGGCCGCACGCTAATGACGCCGATGGGCGGCGGCGTGGAAATTCAGGCGGCCAGGGCCGTGCAAGCCGACAAACTCCTGCCCGACGAAAAAGGGAAAGTCGAAAAACTCCGGGAGGAGATCAAGCCCAATTTGGCCAAAGATCAATGGTGGTGGGATTGATTTAGTATCGATTGCGGAATGTAGGGTGGGTCTGCGCATCGCTTGACCTACCCTACTCTGTTTTCCGCATCAAAATGCTACCACGCCTTGGTAACGCCTGGGATGGCACAAGCGTAAAGGCCGTCGGGGCCGGGTTTGGCAGGCGGGACGGTCTGCCAGGTAACGCTGGCAGGCATGAGAGTCAGTTCCGATTGGATCGCTTCGTCCCAGCGCACGATCTTTCCCGAGTAGGTGGCCATGCGGCCCAGGATGGCGGTCATGGTGCTCTCGGCGGCCCAATCTGCTTCGTTATAAGGCGCGCCGGATTGAATCGCGGCGAAGAGGTCGTTCATCTCGATTTGATGGCCATCGTGCTCGCGGCGGAACTTTAGCGGCTGCTGGCCGTCGATCTTGATCACGCTCGTGCCGTGGCCTTCGATATCGACCGTGCCCTTCGTGCCGTGAGCGTGCTGCGAAAACGAATCCCAACAGCTCGGGATATGGCGGCAATAGCTGAACATCTTCAGGCCGTCGGCGTACGTGAATTCGACGGCGTGATGGTCGAAAATTTCGCCCACATCCTTGCCGATGCGAACCTGCCGCCCGCCCATGCCTTCGGCTTCGACCGGGTGTGCCTGGGCGAACCAGTTGCCCACGTCAAGGTCGTGAACGTGCTGTTCGACGATATGGTCGCCGCCGAGCCAGACGAAATAATACCAGTTGCGAAGCTGGCTCTGAAATTCCGTCTCGCCGGGCCGGCGGGGGCGGATTCCGACGCCGTCGGAATCGTAGAAAACGCGGAGGAACTTCAGTTCGCCGATCGCGCCCTCGTGCGCGCGGCGGACGACCTCGATGTGCTTGCGTTCGTGCCGCAGATGATGGCCGACGGCGACGGCCAGGCCGTTTTTCTTGGCCTCGGCGTTGGCCGCCATGATGCGCCGCACCCCGGGCGCGTCGGTGGCCAGCGGCTTCTCCATGAAGACGTGCTTGCCGGCTTCGACCGCGGCCTCGAACTGCGTCGGGCGGAAGCCGGGAGGAGTGCAGAGAAGCACCGCGTCGATGCCGCTGCCAAGCGCCTTCTCGTAAGCGTCCAAACCGACGAACCGCCGCTCGGGCGGAACATCGATCTTCTCTTTCGCATCGACCGCCTCGGTGATGCCCTGAAGGCTGCCTTCGATGCGGTCGGCGAAGGCGTCGGCCATCGCCCAAAGCTTGATGTTCGGGTGCGAGACGTTCCGCAAGGCGTTGACCGCCGCGCCGCCGCCGCGCCCGCCGCAGCCGACCAGTGCAAACTTGATCAAATCGCTTCCCCCGGCATGGACCGTTCGGGCGAGGCCCAGATTGCCCGCCACGGCCGCGCCGGCAGCGAGAAGTGTGGACTTTTTCAGGAAATCGCGGCGGGAAGTTTCAGCGGCCGGTGCGTTTGACGTGGATTCTTTCATGGAATGTGCATCCTGTTAAATAGTAAAAAATCAACCTCGCAAAATGCGGGAATTTCTTCTGTTTCACCCCTTAAGTTCGAAACGGTTTCTGTCGGGCAGCCCGAACAGCTTGCGCACGAACGTCGCATTGCGTTTGCAGTCGGCTGCGGCATCCTGCGACGGACATGAAGTCTCCAGCACGATCCAGCCTTGGTAATCGATCGCCTTGAGCGCCTCGGCGATGGGCTCCATTTTCACTTTGCCCTCGCCCAGATAATGCCGGCCGTCCTTGAAGTGAATCATGCAAAGGCGGCCTTTGAGTGCGCGGAGTTCAGCGGGAACGTCGTAGCCCTTGAGCGTCGAATTGCCGACATCGTACCAAACGCGGACGGCGTCGTCGGCGATGCGATCGAGAATTTCCAGATTCTGCCTGGCCGAAAGCCAGTTTTCCAACCCCAACACGACGCCCGCGGCCGCAGCCTTGGGAGCGACGGCTTTCATCCGGGCGACCAAGGCGTCGTAATCGGCCGGTTTGAGTTCGCCTTTGCCGAAAAACGGCAGCAAAATGCCCTGCGCTTGCAGATCTTTCGCCGACTCGATGGCCTGCTCGATCCATGCGGGAGCGTGTGGATCGCTCACCAGCGGATGGCCGTTGAAGAAGTCCATCGAGAGCGAGGAAACCGCCAGGCCGAGGGACTTCAATTGTTCCTTGAGTTTCTTGCGGACGTCCGCATCGGCGAGATGCAATTTCTCAGCCGGATCGCCGACGTAGAGCTCGACGCCGTCCAAATTGCATCTGGCGGCCGCTTCCAGATTTCCCCCGAAAGAGCCTTCGCGCGCGGACACGCGGATCTTGCTTGCCTTTGCGGCGTCTTCTGCGGCCAAGAGCGAGGGCACGAGCGCAGCGCCGGCCAGGCCAAGCCCGCCGGCTTCCAGGAATTTTCTCCGAGAGACGAGCACGGCCAGTTCTCCTTCGCCCCTCTTGAAAATTTCGCCCCGGCCCGGTTCACTCGTGAGCGCAGCCGCATTGTCGCGGAAAGCGGGCCGGTTGTCAAGCAATCCCCCTCGCCGAGCCGGCTGATGAACCCTGTCAAGAAAGCTTCGCAGCATCGGATTCATTCTGTTTTTCGCAACCACCGCAGCGCAGCGTCGCGATTTTCGAGATTTCCATCCAGTTGTTCCCGTCGGATTTCTTCGAGCAGAACTCGATACTGCGGCCCTTGCGGAAGTCCTAAAGCGATGAGGTCTTCGCCCGTCACGAGCGGCGCGGGATCGAGTTCTTCACGCGGCTTTTTTAACTGCTCGCGGCAATAAGCGGCGGCTTGGGCGGCGGCCGGCGAGGAGGCGCCCAGGAAAGTCAGGAGATCGTCGATGTATTCCGCAATCAGGAGCGGCTGCAACTGCGACCAGCGCATCGTTTGTGGCTCATCGAGCGAATTCTGGTGCGTGAGCAGCCAATAAACGCGGTCGGCTTCTTCGTTCGACAATTTCCAGCGGCGGCTGATTTCGACAGAAACTTCCGGCGAGACCAGCCGATGCAACAGCGTCATCAGTGCGAGAGGAAATTTCGTTTCGACAAGGCGCCCAAGAATGACGAGCGAATCTTCCAGTTTTCGCCGCATTTGCTCATCGGCGGGAACGATTTCCGGCAAAACATACTCGGCGAGATTCGATTCGAGCAACAAGCGAACCGCCCGGACGCGGCCCGACTCGACGAGCATCCGTCGGATTTCCATGGCAATGCGTTCGGCGCTGACGGTTGTTATTTCTCCGGCCATTTCTCGAATCGCCGCGAGCGTGCTTTCTTCCAACGCGAAATCCAGCGCTGCCGAAAAGCGAACGGCGCGGAGCATCCGCAGCTTGTCTTCGGCGATGCGCTCCCGCGGATTGCCGATCGCCCGCAACCGCCGGGCCGCCAGATCGTCCTGCCCGCCGACATAGTCGATGACGCGCTCTTCGACGGGATCGTAAAACAAGCCGTTGACGGTGAAATCCCGGCGGCTGGCGTCTTCTTCGGCGGAACTGAATGTGACGCTGTCGGGATGCCGGCCGTCGCTATAGGCGGCGTCTTTGCGAAAAGTGGCGACCTCGATCATGCCCGCCGGCTTCGGCCCTTTGACCGTAATCACGCCGAACGAGGCGCCGATCGAAAGCGTGCGGCGGCGTCCGAAAAGCTGTTGGATTTGCGCGGGCGTGGCACTGGTGGCCACGTCATAGTCTTTGGGCGTGCGGCCTAAAATCCGGTCGCGCACGCATCCCCCGGCCCAATACGCCGTAAAGCCGGCCGCTCGCAACCGGCGCACGACTTCGACGGCAAAGCGGCGCTGCTCAAGGGGGTTCAGTCGAGTCATTCTAATTTCATTGCTAAACATGCCATTTTCTTGCAAATCGAACATCCAATGTTCGAATTGTGCGCCATGCCACCCAAAGAGGTTGTCAGGGGAATTCTTCCCGGATTTGTCGTCACTCCCCACCCCGGCTTTCCAACAAAATGGCATCTACCAAGGCCACCAGCCGATTTTTCGCCGTATCATCCCAGGGGAATGGTTTTTCCAGGCCGGTGCGGAGAAAATGGAGCACTAATTCCCGCGGGGGACATTTTAATATCTTTTCGGCCGCCAAGGCATAGACCAGCATTTGCAGTTCGTAGTTCGCGGCGACCTCGGCCATATTCGTCGCGGTGACGACATTGGTTTTGAAATCGAGGATGTGCCATCCGCCGGCGGCATCCTGATAGAGCAAGTCGAGGAAGCCTTGGAAATAGCGGCCGCCGGGCCGTTCGCCTTCGGGCGGCCAGGCGAGCAGGAATTCCAACTCCCGATGGACGACTTTCGCCGCGGCGATATCTTTCGCGCGGGGAAAGCAAAAAACGTTCCAGCATCTCGGTCGCCTGGGCAATCGCGGCGCGGTCGTCGCCGATGTGCTCGGCGGCATGGCGTTCGAGCAGCGCGGCGAGGTTTTTCGGTTGGGTGAAATCGACTTCGGCCAAGACGGCGTGTACGAGCGTGCCCAGAGAAAGCGGATCGATGACGGATTCCGAAGAATCATCAAGGGCCTCCACAGCCCTCACCCCCGGTCCCTCTCCCACAGGGAGAAAGGGAATGTCATTTATATCTTCCATAGGGGAAGGGGAGTGTTTGATCTTGCCCGACAATTGCGAGAAGGACAGTTGGCGGCGGGCCGATTCCTCGGCGGAGATCGGGCCTAAGTACGGAGGCAGAAGTCCTTCTTCTCGTTCCGCCAATTTGCACGTCTCTTCGGCGACGGTTTTCAAGCGGCGGCGGACGGTCAAGTCTTCCGGTGGGTTTTCGAACTCGGGTTTGGCGGCGATGACCTTTACCGGCTTGCCGGCTTTTACAGGTTCGCCCGAGAACAGGTCGAAGTGGCGTGCGAGAAGTTGCATCCATTCGCCCTTGGGTTCGTAGGTCTTCTGACCCTTCTGCCGTTCATTATTCCGATCGTCGTTTTCTTCATCCTTCGGTTCCTCGATGCCGGCGGAGAGGATCAAGTAATCGGCGGCGCGGGTCGCGGCGACATAGAACAGGCGGACGGTCTCGGCGCGGTCCTCTTCGATTTCGGTTTGCATGAAGAGATTGAAGCCCGAGGGAATTTCGGCGTCTTTGACCAGCGGCCCCAGCACGGGCGAAAAGACTGCCGGCGGGGGCTGGCTGCCGAGGCGGCGATCGAGGTCGGCCACGAAAACGACGGGGAATTCCAAACCTTTCGATTGATGGATCGACATCAGCCGCACGACGTCCATACTCTCGGCATGTGTGGCTGCCAGCGGCTCTTTCGGCTGGCGGACGACGAATTCGGAAAGCTGCGTGATGAAATCGGCGAGCGAGAACACGCCCGACTCGTCGAAACCGCGGGCTTGCTCGATGAGCTTGTAGAGGTTGGCCAGCTTGCGTTCGCCGAGAAACTCGGTCAAAAGGATCGCGTCGTAAGCAGTTTTGTCGAGGGCGAGGCGGATGAGCTGCGCGACGGGCAAGCGGTTCTTCATGGCGCGGAGTTCCCCGAGCGTCGCGGCGGCAAATTGCGCGGAGGGCCTGCTCTTCGCCCAATTCCGGCGGATATTGCGCGGCGAAAAGTCCCGCGCGAAGCCCCCGCCGATGCCGCGCCAGCCAGAAAATGGTTTCGTCCAGAAGGCAGAAGAATGGACTTCTCAGCACGCCGAGCAGGGCGATTTCGTCGCCGGGGCTCTCCAACGCGCGGAGCAGGTTCAGGAGATCATAGACTTCCTGCTGGGCGTAAAAGGCGTGGCCGCCGACCAAATAGTAATCGATGCCGTAGCGGCGCA
This sequence comes from Pirellulales bacterium, assembly GCA_963713065.1. GTDB lineage: Bacteria > Planctomycetota > Planctomycetia > Pirellulales > Thermoguttaceae > JADLEL01. The sequence goes on from CAVQKP010000013.1 coordinate 93,577, forward strand.
GGGCTTCTTCATAATAAGCCACGTCGGTCAGCGCGCGGAAGAGAATCGCGATGTCGCCGAGTTTGACCGCACGGGCAGCGGATTTTCCGGCCTTCTCCGCCTCCTTATCACCCACGATCTCTTCTTTCGCGTCGAGCATGACGCGGATGCGTCGGGCGATCCAATCGGCCTCGCGGCGGCGGTTGCGCTTGGTGGGAGAGTATTCGTCGCCGGAATCCGCTGGAGTAGGCGACGCCGAAGCCGGACTCTCCGCAAGCCGAGGAACGTCTCCTTTCGCGTCCGTCTTCACCACTTCTTCCATCGCCCAGAGAAATTCGACGGAGGGCGCGGGAATGCTCTGCGAGCGGTGCGCGGAGCGGTTCATAGCCTTCGCCGAACTCCTCGTTAAACAGCGCGTTCACGAATTCGATGACGCCCGGCCGGCTGCGGAAATTTTCCGAAAGCGGCAAGCGGCCTTGGTCGGGAATCTCTTCGCGCAGGAGCCGGAAGACATGCGGATCGGCGCCGCGGAAACGGTAGATCGATTGCTTGAAATCGCCCACGAAAAACAGCTTGCCGCGCGTGACCTCGTTGTCGCAGAGCGCCTTGACCAGTTCGACTTGCAGCGGATCGGTGTCTTGAAATTCATCGACCAGCAGCAGCCGGAGTTGCTCGGCCCAGCGGCGGCGAAGCGGTTGTCGCTCCGGCCCCGTGAGCAGCCGCCGGGCGTGGATCAACAGATCGTCGAAATCCAGCACGCCCAGGCTTTGCTTCTCGCGCTCGTATTCCGCCGCGACTTCTTCCGACAGGTGCAGGAGCCGCACGCCCATCTCGGCCACCGGCAAGGCCGCCGTAGCGTCGAAGGTGGCGTTTTTCTTGAAATCGTCGATCAACTTGCGAAGCGCGGCGGCGGCGTCGCGGAATCGACCGTAAAGAGTGTCGTTCGGCCAGTGCTTTTTCGTGCCGCCGCCTTGCACCCGGGCCGCTTCGCGCAGTGCATCCGCGAGCGAAAAGGCGGCTGAGGGATCCTTGGCAATCGATTCATCGGAAAGCTTGGCCAGCGTTTCCAGGATCACCTTCATTCGCTCGATCATCACGGGATGACTGCACAGGCAGGGATTCCGCCGGCACAAATCGAGCACCGTGCGGGTGCCGGGCGAGTCCGTGATTTCCCGCAGCTTTTGCGGAAAGACGGTTTCGCGGAAATACTTTTCCCAGTCGATAGTCAACTCGGTGGGCGTTTTGCCGCGCCATGCCGGCCAGTCGATGTTCTGCCGGCTGCCGAGGTACAGCCCGACCATTTCGCGGAGCCGATCGAGGCCGTATTTCACGACCAGTTCGATGGTGTCTTCGTCGCGCTCGGCCAATCGCCGCCGCAAGCCGCGATCGACGAGCTCAAAGAGCAGTGTCTCGGATTGGGCGGCGTCGAGCACGCGGAAATGCGGATCGAGGCCGGCTTCAACCGCATGCGAACGCAAAAGCGCGCCGCAAAACGAATGGATCGTGCTGATCCGCGCCGAATCCAACTCGCGGAGCAACTCCCGCCAGTGCTCGACCTCTTCCTCCGGACAACCCGGCTTTTCCCGCGTGCCGAGCCGTTCGTAGCACGCCCTGCGAATGCGGTCGCGCATCTCCCTCGCCGCCCGCTCGGTGAAGGTGATCGCCACCAACTGGCTAAGCCGCGCCGGGCTTTCGCCGCGTTTTTTCGCCGGTTCCAAGTGTGAAAGAAATCGTTCCGTCAGCACAAAGGTCTTCCCGCAGCCCGCCCCCGCCGACAAAGCAACCGAATACTCCCGCGTGGCGATGGCCGCGGATTGCTCGGCAGTGAACGTGGGGCGTTGCAGAATCGCGTCAGCGTTGGGCATGATTATTTTATTCCAGTTATCGGCAACGTATTTCCGTGTCTTCCAATACCGGCGTCGGTAACTTGAGTACCGATATGACTGCCAATCGACCGGGCTTTTCGAACGCCCTATGTTCTCCGCAATATCGCCTCCGCCAATCCGCGGGAGGTAAACACTTGCGCTTCGGCGGCCGGCTCGAAACCGAGTTCTCGAAGCGTCGCGGAAGTCACCGGGCTGAGGCTGGCGAGCTTGGCGCGATGCAGATTTTCTCCGAAAAGCCTTGCCGACGAACGGGCGATGGAAGAACTGCTGACCGTGACCCAATCGATCCCGCCCGCGGCCAATCGGGCGGCAATCGCCTCGTCGGGCCGTTCGACGTCGCTGCTCGTGTAGGCGACCGCTTGCTCGACTTTCGCCCCGGCAGCGGCGAGTTGTTCGGCGAGCACCTCGCGTCCGCGGCTGCGCGCAGGAGCAGAAAACGCCGGCCGGCGGCTTCCGCGGCGAGCGCGTCCGCCAAGGCTTCCGCACGGAATTCGCCGGGCACCAAATCCGCTCTCAGACGATAATTTTCCAGTTCCTGCGCCGTTGCGGGCCCTATGGCCGCGATTCTCGCGTTGCCCAACAGCCGCGCATCCCTGCCGTTGCGGAAAAGCCGTTCGAAAAAGTAGCGCACGCCGTTGCCGCTCGAAAAAACCAGCCAGTCGAACTCATGCAATCGCGCAAGCGCATTCTCCACCGGACGCCAGTCCGGCGGATCGGAGATGCGGATGGCGGGCTGAAAAAGCACTTCCGCTCCCCACAGCCGCAACCGGTCCGTCAAATCATCGTGCAGCGCCCGGCTTTCCCGCGGTCGAGTCACGAGCACGGTTTTCGCAAACAACGGCCGCGCCGAAAACCAGGACGCGACGGGCATCGACGCGACCACTTCGCCCACCACGATTACCGCCGGCGGCCGAAGTTCGGTTCGAGCTATAACCTCTGCAACATCATTCAACTCGCAGCGCACGATTTTTTGATCCGGCCAGGAACAACGCCGCACAATCGCCACCGGCGTTTGCGGCGGCTTGCCCCGCGCGAGCAAGGCTTGACTCCAGCGATCCGCGCTGTGAACACCCATGTAGAAGACGAGCGTTCCCGGAAAATCGGCCAAAGCGGCGTAATCCAACGCCTCCCCCTCCTTCCCGGCGTGCTCGTGGCCCGTGATGAATGCCACCGCCGAAGACTGATTGCCCGTGGTGATGGGGATTTCCGCATAGCCCGCCGACGCAATGGCCGCCGTCACGCCGGGAATGATCTCGTAAGGAACTCCCGCCGCCGCGAGCGCAGCAGTTTCTTCAGCCGCGCGGCCGAACACCAGCGGATCGCCCCCCTTGAGACGGACGACGGTTTTGCCGAGTTTGGCGGCCGCGATCATGCGGGCGTTGATTTCCTCTTGCGAATATTCGCGGCCGCTGTGATGATGCCCCAGACATGCTTTTTCCGCCGCCTGGGGAGCGTGATCGAGCAAGTCCCGGCTGACCAGGTAATCGTAGAGCACCAAATCGGCGCATCGCAGGCATTCGACGCCCCGCAACGTGATCAATCCCGGATCGCCCGGCCCCGCGCCGACCAAATACACTTCGCCGGAAATCTTTCGTTCGGAAGAATGATTAGTCATTATCACTTTCGAGCGGCGCCATGTTCAAGCTTGTCGCGAATATGTTGTTGTCTTCCCGCACGTTCTACTTGCAAACCACTACCGTGGGCATGGCACCCGATTCACTTCGCGAAAATTTCTCACAATCCCATGCCCAGAAAACCTCCGTGCGCCGCCGTTTCGGCCTGCAAACGTTCCATGCGTTCCACCGTCTTTTGCAAGTCGCCGGCCTGGATGTAACGGTCGAACTCGATTTTGACCGCCTCGGCGACCGTCTCCTTGAACCACTCGACGATCGGCGCCGTCAGCCAATCGCATACCTCTTGTTCGAGTTCCGCCGTCAAGTCGCAGCCGATCGTCTTCCGATCCTCCTGGTCGGTCATCACCGTTCCCTCGAAATCGAACCGCAGCATCCCGATTTCGTGATGATTGGTCAGATGGAACACGCACTTCGCATTGCACAGATAGAAAGTGTTATACAGCCCGTGGCGTCGGACCGCCAAGCGAATCCGTTCCCCGAACGCTTTTTGTTCGGGCGTGGCGTCCAGGGGAATATCGAATCGCCCCATCGACCGTAGCGGAATGCAATCGAAGGTAATATCAACGGTTTGGCTCATAATGGGATTCCATAATTCGAGAACGTCAATGACCCCATTGTATGAATGATCGAGTTGACGGCAATCGGTGCGCCAGGCTCGCCCGCTAAATGGATGTCCATCATTCCGCCTTTAGATGGCTTTGCGCCACGAAAAAGGCCGCAATAACAATCCATCTTTCAACAATGAGTGCCAGCCACTTTTCCCGTCAAGTGCCGCTCGATAATTTGTCGATAGGAGCAAATGATTATTGCATCATTACTATGATTATAATCTTAGTGCTTTACTTTTTGTCGTCAAGAGAGTATAAATCAATCAAGCTTAATAAAATCATGAGTACCGCGCTGATTAAATCCTATCAGATGATACCGAATTCTCCCCATGAAGCGGAAAAAATTCCAGCGGTGGCTGCCAATTGGCGCCCCCCCAATGTTTTCGTGCGGACTGCGACGGACGAAACCTTGGACAACTTGGAACGGATCAGCCGGTCGCTGGAACATGCTACGCCGGAGGAGATACTCTGCTGGGCAGTGGAAAATTACCATCCCCGTTTCACAATGGCCACCGGTCTGGGGCCTGAAGGCTGCGTGATCATCTCCATGTTGGCGAAAATCGAGCCGCGGGTTTATGTATTCAATCTCGATACCGGCTACCAATTCCCCGAAACACTCGCACTGCGCGACCGCATTGCCAAGAAGTACGGCATGGAAATCGACCTGCAAAAGCCCGATCTCACCCCGCAGGAATACGAAAAACTAAACGGCGGACCCGTCTATGCCGCCGATTCCAACCGCTGCTGTTACGATCGCAAGATTGCCGTGCTGCATCGGGTCGCCGTGCGTTTCGACGCCTGGGCGACGGGCATCCGCCGCGATCAAAGTCCCACCCGAGCCGATACGCCGATCGTCAAATGGGACAAGAAATTCGGACTCGTAAAAATCAGCCCCCTGGCCGCCTGGACGAAAAAAGACATCTGGAAGCGAATCCTCGAAGAAGGCATTCCCTACAATCCGCTGCACGACCGCGGATATCCCAGCATCGGCTGCCGGCCCTGCACACGACCCGTGCAAGGCGATGAAGACGAACGCGCCGGGCGCTGGAGCGGCACCGCGAAAACGGAGTGCGGACTGCATGCCTAAAAAATTCCTTAATTGCGCATAATGTCGCGAAGGCGATTCCCTCGCCAAGCCGCTCGGAAAGTGGATTATCGCGTCAATTCCACAGGCTCGGCAAGAGGTTTCGTACTCCTTTCTTTTTCGATTTTTCCATCCTCCAGTGTTGCTGTTCCTTGCCGCTTGACAAGCCTACGCCGGGGGTGCGACAATTAGGGTTAGATTTGGCTTTTACCCCCACTAATAATGGGGGACATCATCCCGGATATCTTCAACCCATGAAAAAAACATCGATAGGCTACGTGGTTCTCCCGATTTCCTTGTTTCTTGCCGGTTGCGGCACCGCGGAATACCAGTCGCGTTTGGATAAAGCCGTATCGGGCACCAGTTCCACCTCGAAATTCTCTTCCGCCTTGGGCCAGGAAACCACCATCCCCGGCACCTCGATCAGCTTGCGAATTCCCACTGCGATGCAATCGGTGGACATCGCCGATGCGCTCCGCGGAAAGTGTCCTTTATTCGATATCTCGGGTTTGAAAGCGACGTATGAGGGATCTGTGGAAGACCAAGCCAAGAACAAGCTGCAGTATTATCTCTATATCGCCGTGAGCGATCAAAACGCAAATAATTTCATTCCTGCGCGAAACTGGCTGGCCCAAATGCAAGGGGATTTTCCCGATAGCCCGGATAGCAGCACCGAAATCAACAACAATTATTTAGCGGACTCGCCCGAAGGAAGCCCTATCCATTTCGAAGAATTCCATTACAACAAATGCCTGCAAAAATTCCTCTATCCCACGCCGACCAAGCCGGACAACAGTCAAAAAATGCCGGGCAATATAGTGTGCCTAAGCCACACGGAAAACGGCAAAGTCGTGTCGCTGGTCTTTCGCTATCCGAGCGGCCTCAGCGATTACCATGGCGCGAATTTCGATCCCGATTGGCTCAAACTCGTCGCCGGCACGTTGAAAGTCGGAGCTTCCGGCGGCTGATTTCGCTTCTCCCGCGGCAAGCCGCATATTCCCCACCCGTGTCATTGTTTTCATGAAACTCCTGTTCCTCGGCACGAGCGGCTATCATCCGACCGAACGGCGGCAAACGTCGTGCTTGCTGCTGCCCGAATGCGGGATCGTGCTGGACGCGGGCACGGGCATCTTTCGCCTGGGGCGGTATCTGCAAACCGATGCGGCCGATATCTTTCTCACGCACGCACATCTCGATCATTCGGCGGGGTTGACCTACTTGTTCAGCGTGCTTGCGGAGCATCCGCTCCAACGGCTGACCATCCACGGCGAGTCGGAAAAATTGCAGGGCATCAAGGAACATTTGTTCTCGCTGCCGATCTTTCCCGTCTCGCCGCCCTGGGAATTTCAGACGTTCGAGGAACAAAGCAGGACGGGTTTCCGATCCGTCGAAAAAAATAAACCCCTTGAAAACCTGCCCCAACAAGGCCGTTTGACGCATTTCCCTCTCGAACATCCCGGCGGCGCCGTCGGCTTCCGGTTGGACTGGCCGGGGCAGAGCATGGCTTACGTGACCGATACCACGGCCGATCCCCTGCGCCGCGTACGTGAAGAATATCGCCGGCGTCGATCTCCTCGTCCACGAGTGCTACTATCCCGATCCACGCCGCCGATTTGGCGGTGAAATACGGCCATAGCTCGCTCTCGGCCGTGGCGAAAACGGCACGCGCGGCCGAGGTCGGCAAATTGATGCTTACGCACATCGACCCGCTCCACACCTCGGGCGAAAATCTGGATCTCGCCGCCGCCCGGCGAATCTTTTCGCCGATCGAGATCGCGGAAGACCTTCAGGAAGCGATCTTCTAGCGGAAATCAGCCGCGAGAGACGAAGATCCTCCGACCCGTCCCTTTCCTCATTCCAAGCAGTTCCCTTCGGTGATCGTGTCTTGCGTCCCGCGGTCGCGGCCTCCGCCGACGTTGGCGTAGCGGGAGTTAGCGAGCAAATCGTACAGAAGTTCCTGCATGCCGGTCGATCCGCCTACGATGTATGGCACCAGATCCTCATCGTCCATCCGGAATTGCTCCATCAGTTCGGCTGCTTGATGCATGAGTTTTCGTGCGGTTTCGAAGAGCCGTTCCTTGCTGCGAAACGGATCGGTTTCCGGATCGGGAACTTGCGCGTATTCCGGCTCCACCAGGCCCTTGCTGATCACCAAATTGCGGAACCAGCGCAACAGCGTCGTGCGGCTGATCGAACCGGTGGGCCGGCCGCCCTTGACAATGACCACCCGGCGAATGGAGACGCGGCAGAGAAACTCGTAGATCGCGCGGATCGGCGTGTTTTCCTCGTAGGCGATGACGTTCGGCTTCATCACGTCGCGGACTGGAAGTTGCCAGTAGTCCGGCGAGATCAAAGTCAGCATCAAGTCTTTTTCGGAGAGCACGCCGGCCAGTTTTCCCGCCTCGTCGATCACGGGAGTGGAGTTGATCCGCGAACGAAGGAAGAATTCGGCCGCTTGCCCGATCGTCTCCTCTTCGTGCAGGCAGACCACCAGCGGCGTCATGACGTGCCGGGCTTCGAAGCCTTTGAAAAGATCGGCCTGCGGACCGTTCTCGATTTTCAAGTCGCCCGATCCGTTCAGCGATTGATAGCGGATCACGCGGTCGCGGCCCGTGCGCTTCGCACATAACAGGGCCTGGTCGGCTTGGTCGATCAGTTGCCCGGGCGTTTGCGTGTCTTCGTAACGTTCCGCGATCCCGAAGCTTCCCGTAATCTGCAACGGCTCCCCGCCGACGCCGATCCGCTCGGAAGCCAAGGCGATGCGCACGCGCTCGGCCCAGGCAGTAGCCGATTCCTCGCTCGTTTCCGGCAGCAATACGCAAAACTCCTCGCCGCCGTAACGGCAGACCGAATCGCTCGAGCGCGTTTTTTCGATCATCAATCTGGCTGCCTGCTTCAACACATTGTCGCCCGCGGGATGTCCGTGGACGTCGTTGATCCGCTTGAAGAAATCCAAATCGATCATCACGCAGGAGAGGGGCAGCCTCAACCGCTCGGCGCGGGCCCATTCTTTCTGCAATATTTCATAGAACATCCGCTGGGTCATCAAGCCCGTCAACCCGTCGGTATTGGCCATCAAGCTCAGGCGCCGTTCCAGTTCGACCATCCTCGTTCCCGCCCGAAGCCGCGCCAACAACAATTCTTTGGAAATGGGTTTGGCCAGGAATTCGTCGGCGCCGCTTTCCAAGCAGGCGATCATCTCGTTGGCGGAAGGGTTGCTCGTGAGAATCAGCGTATAAACGTAATGCGGCAACTGGAGTCGCCGCATCCGGCGGCAAAGCTCCAAACCATCCAAAAGCGGCATTTTCTCGTCCGCAATGAGGAAGTCCGGGCATTCGCACTCGATGGCACGCAGCGCCTCGAGGCCGTCCGCCGCGGTTTGCGCCTCGAAGCCCGCTTGCAGCAGCCACGTCGATACCATCCGCAGCAACGACGGATCGTCATCGACCAGCAGCACTTTGGTAGCGGCGAGATCCATGGAATATCTTTAGCGGGGCGAGTGTGATAAAACTTGTGGTTTGCGCAACAGCGAACGCGGCCACTCTATATATTGCGGCACCATAGAACACTAGCTCGCGCTAACCAATTCGGCGCGGTATCCCCCCATAAAAACAGGGTGCATGCCACACCCAAAATGTGAAATTTGCCGGATTATCATTCGCATAGGACTTATAATTGGCGCAATTCGCATAAACCAACTGCTGATCCGGCAAGCGACGGTTGACTGAGATGCGGGTGCGATTCATTCCTTCGTGCCGAAGCGGTAAAGCATCTGCCTTGTTCCCTTAGCGTTCCCCGGGTGCTTTTATTTCGTTCCTTCAGGTTCGTGCAACGGCCCATCCCGGGAACTGCCGCTTAAGAAACTCTAATCTTCGCCCACTGCGCAACGAGCCGCTTTGCCGGAGACCGGCACCGCCGTGCCGAGTTTTTGGGCGTAGAGGGAAACGCGAAACTCCTCGAGCATCCAGCGGAAACGCTCGAGTTCCGGATCGATGATTCCTAGCGCGGCATGTTCCTCCTCGCGATCAGATACATCTTCCAGCGCGGCTGGAATTCGGCGAAATTCTTTTGATCGTGCGCAAGTCCGCCGGCGGTCAACGATTCCAATCGCATCGTCACCGCGCGGAAGTAACGCGGATACTGCTTGAGCCACTCCCACGGCGTGGCGGTCATGAAATTCGTCCCGAGAAGATGTCCGAATCTGTTCGCGGATGTCGGCGACGGCGTATTTCGCATTCGGATTCTTCATGTTTTCCAACGCCAACTCGGCGCAATGGAAACTCTCGAAGAGCGGCAATGCCAACTCGGATACCGCTTGCACTGCCAAGCCCAAACGGGCTTTGCCGGCATGCAAGTTGCTTTTCGAACTCGGATTCATCACGCGGAAATGCCGTTTCCTCGTGATAAAAAGCGCGATCGGCCAGCAGTTCGGCGAACTGGCGGCGGATGTCCAAACCCCTGACGGTCGCCGCATGGACGAGAATCTGGTTCAAATTCGGCAGCCAATCGATTTGCGTTTTCAGTTTCCGCAAGCAGGCAAGAATGAACAGCCGCCGCAAGCCGCCCGCGATTTCATGGGCCGCACGCTCGGGCGAGTCGAAGAAGTTTTAGCGCGGCGCTGTCGCCGCGGTCGATCAGCCCGGGATAGGCTTTGAGCGACATCAAGCCCCGTGAAACCTCGATTTCCGCCGGCAGATCGTCGAAATCCCACGCCGTGACGCCCTCGCGATTCCAACGCGGGTCATCGGATTGCGGAAATCGCGGCAGCGGCCTCGGCGCCGAGCTTCTTTCGCAGTTCGTCCAGATCGCGGCCGACGGCCAGCGTTTCGCCTTCCTCGCCGGTCACGCGGACGTTCATCCGCAATTCGTTCGGCAGGCGGTCTTCCTGAAACGCGTCGGGCGGAATATGCTGGCCTGCCAATCGGCCCAAGCGCGGCCGCCACGGCGGCGTGGAAATCGCCCTCGCCGAAATTGATCGAACGGCAATGCTTCTTCGCCGCCTCGGGAGCCGGCACGAACAGCGTGCGCAGCGGTTTCGGCAGCGAGCGGATCAGCGCCAGCACCTTTTCTTCAAGCAGGCCCGGCACGAGCCAATCGAGCCGTGCGGGATCGAGTTGATTCAAGGCCTCCAGCGGCACGTTGACCGTGACGCCGTCGTCCTCCTCGCCGGGCGAGAACCGATAATCCAGCGGCAGTTCGATGTGCCGCGCGGCGAGCGCGTCGGGAAAGGCCCCCTCGGCGACTTGCGGCTTCCTCGCGGACTAGGTCGGTCTGGGCTCATGTAGAGCAACTGGTGAATTCTGCACGGTGCCATGCCCACAGTCGTCGTGGGCATGCTGTTGCGGAATCGTCGTCGCCTGCTTCCATGCCCACGGCAAGCGTGGGCACTGGCACCGAGTGTCTCTCCCCGAGATCGGTCGGCGATTGCGGCTCCCGCAGCCATTTCAGTCAACCGCGGGCCGTCGTACACCTCGTCGGGAATGCGGCGGTCGTAAAAATCGTAGCGCGCCCATTCGCCCAAGCAGCAGATCGCGGCGGCGGAGTTTTGCTTGCAGCCTCTCCATCTCCGCGAGCAGTTTTTCATTGTGCAGCGAGAAAGTCGGGCTTTCTCTCGAACTGTCCCTCGACCAGGCCGTGGCGGATCAGCAGTTCCCGGGCGGTTCGCGGATCGATCGGGCCGAGCCGCACGCGGCGTCCCGGCACGATCGGCAGACCGAAAAGCGTGACTCGCTCGATGGCCATCGCCGAGGCGGCGGCCTGATCCCAATGCGGATCGCGGTACGACCGTTTGACCAGGTGCCCGGCAAGCGATTCGATCCAACGGGGATCGATCTTCGCGCAGCAGCGCAGGTAGCGGCGCGTGGTTTCGACCACTTCGGCGGCGACGATCCATTTCGGACGGCCTTGGAACACGCCCGAGCCGGGCCAGATGTTTCCCTTGCCGCCGCCGGCAATGGCGTATTCGTAGGTTTCGCCTTTTTGCGCCAAGCTCGAGAGCAAGCCGGTGAGAATTGCCCGATGAATGGCGGCGGATTTTTCGGCGACGTTCGCATCCCCAGCGATTTCCGCGTGCCATGCCCACGTTTGCCGCGAGCTTGCCGGCGCGGCGCCTCCGGATTTCCTCGCGACCCCTTTCATGCCCACGGCAAGCGTGGGCATGCCACCCTCCATCGCGCGGAGTTTTTTCCTTTCTGAAAGAAATCCGCTTCTTGCACCAACTCCATCAGTTCGCGGTGGATGTCGGACCATTCGCGCATGCGGTTGTAAGGACAAAAAATTCTGCTTGCAGGCTTTTTGGAGTTGATTTCGTGAAAGCGTTTCCTTGAGATGATGGTAGAACTCCCAGAGTTTCAAATAGCTCAAGAAATCGGAATCGGCGTCGAGAAACTGCGCATGGGCCTGGTCGGCGGCTTCTTGTTTTTCCAGCGGCCGTTCGCGGGGGTCTTGAATTTCGAGCGCCGCGGCAATGACGAGCACTTCGTGCGAGGCAATTCTCCTCATCGGCGGCCAGAATCATCCGCCCGATCCGCGGATCGACCGGCAGCCGGCTGAGTTTGCGGCCGATCTCGGTCAATTCGCGGTTCTCGTCGAGCGCCCCCAACTCGAATAGCGTGCGGTAGCCGTCGCGGACGGCGTCCGCCTTGGGCGGATCGAGAAACGGAAAATCCTCGATCTCGCCCAATCGCAAGGCGGTCGTCTGCAAAATCACCGCCGCCAGGTTCGTGCGCTGGATTTCCGGCGCCGTGAAGCGGTCGCGGGCGGCGTAATCTTCCTCGCTGAAAAGCCGCACGCACACGCCCGGCCCGATGCGGCCGCAGCGTCCTGCCCGCTGATCGGCCGACGCCCGGGAGACCGCCTCGATCGGCAGCCGCTGCGTTTTCGAACGCGGCGAATAGCGGCTGATCCGCGCCGTGCCGGGATCGATCACGCGCGAATCCGCGGCACGGTGAGCGACGATTCGGCGACGTTCGTGGCGATCACGATGCGCCGCTTCCCGCCGGGGTGGAACACCCGCTGCTGGTCGGCCATCGACAGCCGCGCGTAAAGCGGCAGAATTTCCGTCTCGCGGCCGGTCGGATCGCCGGGCAAGCGGACGGCTCCGCAGCGTTTTCGCCGTCTCGTGGATGTCCCGCTCGGTGGGCATGAAGATCAACACGTCGCCGCGCTCGACGAGTCGATAATTCTTCCAGCGGCGCGATAGACCGCCTGCTGCAAATCGGGCTCCTCCCCCTCCTCGTCGGGCAGCATCGGCCGGTAGAGAATCTCGACCGGATACGTTCGGCCCGACACTTCGACGACCGGCGCCGGCTTCTCCGGCGTGCCGAAATGGGCGGCAAACCGCTGCGGCGTCGATGGTGGCCGACGTGATGATCACCTTCAAGTCGGGCCGTTTCGGCAACAGCCGCTTCAAGTAGCCGATCAGAAAATCGACATTCAGCGACCGCTCGTGGGCTTCGTCCAGAATCAGCGTGTCGTACTGATCGAAAAACGGATCGCTCTGCGTCTCGGCCAGCAAGATGCCGTCGGTCATGAGCTTGATGTGCGTCTGCTTGCTCATCGCCTCGGCGAAGCGGACCTTGAATCCGACAGTGAAGCCCAACGGCGTGCCCAATTCGTCGGCGATCCGCGCGGCAATCGACCGTGCGGCGATCCGCCGCGGTTGCGTATGGCCGATCAGGCCATCGATGCCCCGGCCGATCTCCAGACAGATCTTCGGCAGTTGCGTCGATTTGCCCGAACCCGTCTCGCCGCTCAGGACCACGACTTGATTTTCTTGGATATTGCGTGCGATTTCCCGCCGCCGGGCGGAAACCGGCAAGTCTTCATCGAAACGCACGGCAGGCAGGCTCTTTGTGCGATATTCCCGAAAGGCGATCGATTCGTCCAACTCGCGGAAGAATTTTTGCAGCCGTTTCTCGAAGGGCCGATTCGCCTCCGCGTCGGCCCGTATCGCGCGGAACTCCCGGCGGAGTTCATGCCGATCCCGCCGCAGCGCGCTTTCGATGCGGCTCTCGATAAAAGCAAGCGATGATGGGGAAGGTTGTTGGGGCATTCATGGTGTATTTTATCATAGCAATGACGCTCATGGCAGGGAGGGATATTTGCACGCTCACGACGTATTTGGTATCATAATCATGTTTTCAAGTGGAGCCGAGTTGCTTGAAACACGATTTCGGAAAACATTCACCGGAGAATCAAATGAAATTCGCAACCGCTGGCACGCGAATGACCGCGTTCGGTTTCTTGACTGCTTTCACTGCTTGCTTGACGATGTCGGGGGAAACCAACATCGACGTGCGAGGCGACTTGCAAAGTATCGAAAACCTCCCCCTGTTGCGTACCGGCATTCAAACCCACCAGTTCTGCACCTACGACCGCGCCGGCGATAATTACGATTGGGACTATTTCGTGCTTTATACCGAGCCGAACGGCGAAGTCGTGCTCTTCGACGCCACCGGGCCGGGCTGTTTGTATCGGCAGCAGATGAACATCTGGATGAACGCCGGCAACGTCACGCCCGACACGGAAGGCGTGCAAATTCGCTACTATTTCGACAACGAGGAAAAACCCCGCGTCGATATGGATGTCTCCACTTTTTTCAGCGAGAAGAACCCGCTGGGCATCTTCCGCGAGCCGCTGGCGGTGAACGGCGGCAACGACTTCCGCACCTTGTATTGTCCGATGCCGTTTCATAAACGGCTCAAGATCGCGCTGAGCCGCGAGCCCGGCGGTCCGGGGACCAATCCCACGCCATGGCTGGGCCGCTACGACCGGATTCCCAAACCCCGCGGGCATTGGTGCCATTTTACTTATCACACGTTTAGCGAAGCCCCCGGCATCCCCTCGTGGAAACCCGGCGATGTTTCGCCGTCGCTGGCATCGCTTTGGGACGCCAGGAAATTGGGCCAGGATCCGAAACCGGCGGAAGGAAACAAAGTACTGAACAAAACGGTTTCGCTCGCGGCCGGAGAGAAGGTCTGCCTTGCGGAAATCGACGGCGCAGGGTCGGTGGCGAGCGTGAAGATCGGCATCGAACCGCTCGCGGAAGAGACCTTGTTCGACACGTGGATCAAAATGACCTGGGACGGCCGCTCCCCGCCGCAAGTCGAGCGCCGCTGGGGTGTTTCTTCGGCGGTTATCGCAAAGCGATGAACACTTCCTTTGCTTCCCTCCTCTTCGGATACTCCCCGACGTCGATGTATTGCTATCTTCCCATGCCCTTCTGGAAATCCGCCAAAATCGAACTTGAAAACCGAGGCAGGCAGAATATCAAATCGCTCAAGGCGAGTATCGGGTACAAACCGGCGGCCGCCCGTTCCTATCCCGAAAAAGAATGCGGTTACTTTTACGCCCGTTACAACCGGGAGTTTCCGCGGACGGAGGGACACGATTACACGTATCTCCTGTGGAACGGCCATGGCCATATCGTGGGCCATACGACTTCCCGCTACGATACGAGCATGGAAGAAGACGAACGGACCTATTTCGACGGCAATCTCTCGCCGCAGATCCACGGCAACGGTTTCGAGGACGACCACAACATGGGCTGGGGCTTGAAGAACCGGCAGCACGCGGTTTTCGGCGCGATTGCAGCCGATGGCGGGGCGGGAAGCGTTTACCGCTTGTTCCTGCCCGACGTCTATTATTTCCAAACCTCCGTGAAGCACGGGCATCAAACCTATGGTCCCCATTCGCCTCGCGGCCACGAAGGCATGTATGTGGTGGGCAATGAGGAAAGCGTCGCCTTTTTTTACGGCCGGGCGGCGCCGGGCATCATCCTTTCCGATGAAGTGGATGTGGGGAAACGAGATTCGGAGGCGGCGCATGCCTATCGCGTCAGCGGCGGCCGGAAGGGCTTAACGGGCAACTTCTGGTACGATGGGGAGTTGAATAACGTGCTCTTCCCTACGCCGGCGATCGAGGACGACGGCGTCTCGTTTGCCGGTTCGAGCGAGTTCATGGTCAAGATCGATCCGGCCAACCGCGGCGTTCGCGTGCGCCGGCGGCTCGACAAAAACGTCAACCGCCAGAAAGCGAACGTTTACGTGGACGGCCGGCAAGTCGAGGAGCGCCCTGGTACACGGTCGATCACGACAAGACCTACCGCGATATCCGCTGGGTCGATTCCGATTTCGAAATTCCCGCCAAGTACACCGCGGGAAAAAGTTCGATCAAGCTGAAAATCGAAAACCTAGGCGGGACCGATCGCGAGTGGAATGAATTCCACTATTGGATTTTCAGCTACCGGGAATAAAAATAGGGCGGGGCAAGCGAAGCGCGGTCCGACCAACCCGACGGAAAACATTTTTGGACGCCATGCCCGCGATGGCCGCGGACATGATCGAATTTTTCGCTCATTCATCATTCCCACGAGAAGTGTGTGCATTCCGCCCCGCTTTCTGCTTTCTCAACGGCTCTGCTTTGCGATTAAATACAAAACCATTCCCAGTCCGCCGCAGAGAACGAGATTCATGGATCCCGGCTCCGGCACGGCTTGCGATTTGAGCATCTCGCCGATGGTCAGCGTGGGCACGTTCAACGAAGTGGCATTCAATTGGCCGAGCACGATGATCGAGTTGCCGATATTGTTGGCCGCGCCCCTCAGGTTGACGGTCGTGCCGCTTAAAACCGTCAAGGTTTTCACTGCATCGCCGCCGAGCGCGCCGCTAAGATTCACCGTTCCGCCGCCGCCGATTTGCAAATCATCTTCGAAATAAAGCTCCACCGAAATTTCGTGTGTTCCCGCCGCGGTAATCGTGGCCTGATTGCCGAAGTTATCGAGCGTGAGCACGCCGGAACCGGATAGAGTCGTCGAGACATCGGCCTGGAAAACCAACTTTCCCAGCGTGCGTCCGGTTCCACCGAGATCGAGCGTCGCCCGTGCTCCCGGCCGTCCCAGCGTCACGGCAATGCCCGGCGCGTCGGGCACGATCGCGTTGCCGTCGGTCGTGGTCCAATTGCCGGTTGCAGACCACAAGGAAGAAGAAGATCCGGTCCAGTTCTCGTTGAAAGAAACATATCGCGTTCCATAGACACAGGCGGCATACCAGCCTTTGGCGACCTGCCGTTCTCCGGCGGAATTGAGATGTCCGCCGTCGGAAGAGTAGCTGTCGTAAAGCCTCTGGCAGGTTTGGCCGCCGGATACGAACGTCCATTCGTTCCCGGCGGGATCGTGAGCTTCGATGTCGGCGATATCGAACAGGAACTTGTTATTGTTGATGCAGTAAGTTCGCACTGCATTATTGAAATTGTTGCGAAGAACATTCGCCGTGTCGGCCGAGGTCATCAACGGCATGGTCGCATAAACGATTTTCGTCGTCGGATAGGCCGCTTCCAAGCCGGCCATCGCGGCTAAATAATCCGCGGCATCCGCGTCTTGATCGATGTAGCAGAATTTATCCATTGCAAATTGCACTTTGGTGCTCCGCCATCCGGCATGGACAGCCGCTTCGAAGTAATCGATTTTTGCCTCCCAGCCCGGATTGCCGCGGGCGTCCTCGTAAACCGTTCCCGCTACGGTGGTTGCGGGCGGAGTGCCCGATGCGCCGGCCGTCACGAGTTCATAAAACGCGGGGGTGCTCGAATGAAGGGCGTTCATGCCCGCGATGATGTTCGATCCGACCGAAGCATGGCTGAAGTACCACTTCTGCTCGCCCACGAAATCCATGACGCCTTGCGGAACCGAATCCAAAACGCCGAGGCTGTCATGATTGATGACCTCGCCGGAGCCGGAAGCGGCCGCGATTAGGATCAGCGCCAGACTGAAAAATGAAACTCGCAACAACATGGGAAATCCCTCCGCGAAAAGACGATGCCCTGGATAAGCGACAAAATACGCGATTCAAATGCCCGATTACTACCGGCCCTGGTGTGAATCCAGTATAATTGACGGCGCGTTCGAAGAAAAGCTATTTTGGGAGGAATATTTTCTGAGAAACGGGTTTTCTTATGAAATCCAACGGAATTCTCCTGCTCGGCCACGGCACGCCATCGGACCAAGGAACGCAGGCTTTTTTAAAGTTCGTGCGCCTCGTCGAAAAAATGGCCGGCGAAACGCCCCTGGCGGCGGGTTTCATGGAATTCACTTCGCCAACCATCGCCGAAGGCGCGGCGGTTTTGAGCCGTCGCGGAGTCGATCGGATCGCCGCCGTGCCGGTGTTTCTCTCCGGGGCCGGCCATACGGCCGAAGACATTCCCAATGCTGTTGACGCGGCAAGGAAGATGTTCCCCGATGCGCAGATCCGTCTCACCGGTCACGTCGGCGGACATCCCAAACTGGCGGAACTTTCCGCCTTGCGATTTCAAGAATCGCTGGCGGGCCGGGCGGAAGTCCCCGCGGATAAAACCATCATCGTACTCGCCGCCCACGGGAGTCCCGAGCCGGATGCCTTCGAGGAACTGCGGAAATTCGCCGCCGCCAGGCAAAAACTTACGCCTGTCGCTCGCATGTTCCCCTGTTTTTCGCAGATGGGCGTTCCATCGCTGAAGGACGTCTTGCCCACCCTCGTTGAGCCTGACGTCCGGCGGATCGTAGTGCAACCGCATTTTTTGCTCAAGGGGAGGTTGGTTGATGCGATTGTCGCAACCGCCGCCGCCGCCGCCGCAAAACACCCGGAGATCGATTGGATCGTTACCGGGCCGCTCGGCTGTCATCGTCTGCTGGCCGAAGCGGTCTTGGATTTGGGAAGCGAGGAATGGGCAGCAACCCGTGGGCAATAAATGCTGCTGCCCGCTATCCATCGGCCTCTATCCACTGGAGAAAGAAATGTTCATCGTCAACGTTCACGTGCATCTGCTACCCGAGCATCGAGAAGAATTCATCGAAGCCACCTTGGACAACGCCCGCAATACCGTCCGGGAGCCGGGCAATCTGCGTTTCGACGTGTTGCAGCAGGCCGACGATCCAAACCGCTTCGTGATTTACGAGGTATATCGGGACGAAGCGGGCATGGCGGCCCACAAGGCGACCGCCCACTACGCCCGCTGGGCCGCGGCCGTAAATCCCTGGATGGCCGAAAATCGCAAGGGCGTGAAATTTTCGCCGCTTTTCCCCGAGAAACCGGAACAATTCCGCTTGCGGATCGAATAATCGAAAAGATTTCGCGATTCCGGGTGGGCGAGGCTCCGGCCGAGCAGAGAGAGACGCCGCAACGATAAGATCCTTGCGGCTCGGCAGGATCCTCGCCCTCCTGGAATCGTGCAAAGCCAGTGGCGGCAAATGGCCTTTCCGTTCCGCCGCCGCGCCGTCGCGAAAAGGGTGGCAGGACGACTGCCACCCCGACATCAGGCTGCGATCGGAAGCGCCTGCTGTCGTTGTCTTATTGCACCAGCCGCAGCCGCGGATTGGTGATGATCTTCTGGAAAATCTCGGTCAGCCGGGCTTCGTAATCCGCCGGATTGCCGCTCCCGCGCGGGCCTTGCCCGTTCGGATCGGCGGTCATCCCCATGCGAGCCATCCGATCCATGAAGTCATAGTCGCATCCCAGGCCGATGCCCACCGGGTACATGTACCAGTGCCTGCCCTGCATGATCGATGTCTGCATCAGCGCGGAATTGCGGTAATTGTCGCTGGCGTAAAAATCGCCGCTGGGATGCGCGCTGATGTAACCGCTCAGCGAGGGACTGGTATAGGCCGTGGAATCGTAGAGGTTGGGCATGCCGTCGGTCAGCAGCACCACGATTTTGTCGGTCGAGGGACGGCCCACTCCTCCCTGGCTGGCCGGCTTGATGTGGTTGATGGCCAACCGCAAGCCGCCTTCGGTGTCCGTGCAGGACGCGGTGTCGTCGCATGCTTGCAGCGTCGTGCAGGATTGCATGACGGTCGTATAATCGACCGTCAACGGCTGCACGATTACCGGCGCGGGATTGATCCGATCGAAGGAAATGATCGAAACCCAGTCCCGCTGGCTCGGATCGCCGATGTTCTGGTTGCGGTCCTGAACGAGCTTGATGGCCGCGATCAGCGCCCTCCGCGCGGCATGGGTCGGCTGCTCGCGCGGCGGGAAATTGAACGTGCCCCCGGCAGTCACTTCCGCGTGATAGGGGCAATACGCGCTGGAACGCGAGAGCGGCACATAAGTCGCGCCGTCGGGTTGTTTGTAGCGGCCGTAGTACATCATGAAATGCACGTACGTGCGATAGCCGATCGCGCTGTTGTTGCCCGACAGATAACTGTACCAATAGCTGTAATTCGCGGTGCTGTTGGGCGCCGGCCGCGCCAGTGGCATGATCTGCGGCACCTGCACGTCCATCGTCCAGGAATAGGCCTTCCGCGTGCGCGTCGAGGACGAATCGGTCGAAAGAATGCGGTATTGCGCCGGAATCCAGGAGCCGGCCAGCGGGCCGGTCGCCGACGACAACGCGCTCAGCGAGGTCACCCCCAATGGTTCCCCGATCCTCTGTTTCGGCTCGGTCGGGTATGTGACCGGATAGCCGAAATCCGCATAAACCTGATTCAGCAAGTCGGTCCCGATCGTCGGGAATCCCGCCGCGGCATACCGGCTGTCGATGCTCGCGGTGTTGTTGGGATCGGTGTCGTCGTTCATCGAACCGGATATGTCGATGACGAACGCGATGTCGCGCGGATTCGCCGTGGCGATGGCCGAAGCCTGTTGGGCCATCGAACTCCTGCCGAACACCTTGCCGAAAAACAGCGGCGTCTCGCCGCCGGTGCTCTCGCTGGTTCGCACCGTCACGCGGACCGCGTTGCCCAATTGTTCGGAAGGCGTGAACGTGCGGACGGTAGAGTCCCAAATGCCCGGCTCCACGTCGTTTGTCGGCAATTCAGCGGCTCTTCCCGCCACTTTGTTGCGAACCGCGAAACTTTGCGCCGCCGCGATCATGTCGGCCCTGGTCGAGTTCATGGTCCCCGCGCCCGCCAGAGCGGCGGAATCGGCCGTGGCCTGGAGCTGCGTTCGCACGAGGCTCAAGTAGCCCAGATCGACGGCAAAGGCAATCATTCCCAACATGATCACTGCGAGAAAAGCAGCCAAGACGGCAATCGCACCTCGTCGAGAACGACACGAAGTTGTCAATTTCGCTGACATAAAATTGTCTCCAAAAAAGAGATCAGGCGCTGCCTCGGATCGTGCCCCCTTCATCGATAAGCAATGAATTTGGATGAGGACCCCGTTGCCGGTCCGGCGGTCGTTTTCCGCTTCCGCCAAACATCGATCAACGAATCGGACAAGTGCAGCGAGAGTTTCAAGGCTCGCTTGCTATAGAAAACCTAGGTCGGTTCGCAAGCGATGTCAAATTTTTTGACTCAGACCTCCGCCCAATCCGCCGCTTGGCGGCGGACCTTGCGGATCGTTCGGAATATTCCGGTCTTTTCGGCCGGATCATGGCCCGGCCGGCCGCAGCGCGAAAGCCGTATCAGCCGAAAGTTCCCCGCTCTGCACGAAGGAAATCCGCCCAACGGCGTCGCTTTGCAAGGTTTCCGCATATTTCCCGTTGCGAAACAGCTTCCATGCCGTGCCGGGCGGCAAATCGGTGACGGCATGGCGGACCTCGATTTTCCCCGCGCCGCGCGATTCGGTCCATTCACGCGCTCCCCCGCCGTTCACGGGCCAGCTTTCCACGCGCACCTCGATCGGCGCTTCCCTCGAGCGAACGACCGTCATCGAGGGCGTTTTGCGGCCGCCGCAAAAATAAGCCAAGGTGTTTGCCTTCACGTCCACCGCGAAAGGCCGCTTCTCCCGAATGGTGAACTTGCCGGCCGTGATCGCGTAATCGTCCGCTTTCAGTTCGACGTGATAGTTCCGGCTTCGCAGCCGGAAGTCGAGCGCCGTGCCGCCGAGTTCAGGCGTCAGGTGCGGCTCCAGATAGAGCCGGTTCCATTTCGGCTGGATGCCGTAAATATTGCGATACAAGCCGACGATCGGGCTGGCCATGTTCGAGAGTATGTCGTTGCCCTCGCCGGTTTGCGTTTTTCGCAAGTAGCGCTGGAAGGCCAGACCGTCCTTCGCATACCGGGCGAGCACATTCTTCACGCAACGCACGGCGATTTCCGGCTTGTAGCCCGCATAAGCACGTGTTCCCAACTCGCCCCAGGCCAGGAAGATGTCGCCGTTCTCGTAGGTCGGAAACGGCCCGCCGCCGCCCTCGTCGGGCTGGTAGGACGTCATGCAAAGCGGCCACATAAAAAGCTTTTCCCGCTGCATCTGCTCCTCGATCTTGTCGAGAATCGCGGCCCGCCGCGCCGGGTCGTCGCAAATGCCGTAGCCGATGGCCATGAAATTGACCGGCGTCACCATGTTCGTCCCGTGGATCGAGCCGTCCTTGTCGCGCCAATGGATGTAGCATTGCCGCTCCGAATCCCAGAGCCCCCCTTCCGCCGTCGGGCGATTGAAGCTCTCCTTGAGTTTCTTCGCGCATCCGCGATACTTCGCCGCCATCGCGGAATCGCCGAGCTGTTCTTCCACGTCGGCCCAGCAAATCAACGCGTGGTACATCTCGGCGTTGACCATCCCGTTTTCGAACGAAGCCCAAACAATGTCGATCCAATCGCTGCCTCTCCGCTGCGCGTGGCTGTCGGTCATCATCTCCACCAGCCCGTTGCCATTGCTGTCGCGGGCGAGCAGAAAGTCCAGCGCCTTCTCGCAGGTCGCCTTATGACGCCGAACCCACTCGACGTCGCCGGTGAAATCGAATTGCTCCGCCACGTTGGTGACGAACGAGGGCTGCGAGTCCATCATCCAGCCCCACTGGCATTCGTAAAAGCCGAATTGGTCGTAGGTTCCCGGCATCGCGTCGCCCGCATTGTAGCACCACCGCGATTTGACGCGGCCGTCCGGCCCCACGGCGTGGTCGCGCTGGTAATCCAACGTCTCGGCATAGGCGCGGAAATAATAAGGATCGTCGATCGCAAGACCCAACTGCGCGATCCATTGCTCTTGCAAGACGGCGAAGCCGCTGTACCAGCCGTTGCTGCCGATGACTTTGGCGTCGATCGCACCGAGCCGCGCGATCGTATTGCAGATCTCCCGCACCATCGGTTCGTCGATGCCCTGCAAAGTTCCCCGGCCGTAAATCCGGGCGTAATCCAAGCCGGAAAGAGCCAACTCCACCGCTGTGCGGCCGGGCGCGACCTTGAACGGCGCCCAAATATCCTGCCGATCGCGGAAAAATCGATATTGCTCGTGCTTGGGCGGCAACTCCTCCTCCGTCGCGGAATAATTGCACGAAATGACCCCCTGCGGATGCCGGCTGAAGCGAACGGCCAGATGCCGCCCTGCGGAAGCCGTGGGCACGATCCGCAAACAGGCATTGTTCTCCTTGTTCCAAAACGTCGCCGGTCCGGTGTGGACGCCGTAACTGGCCGTCGGGGCGTCGAACAGCTTGAACCACGCCACCCCGCCCGTGCCCAACAGCGCGCCCGTCCACGCGCGGTCGTTGAAGTCCCAGCCGGGAAAATAGGTATCGTCCAGCGTGCCGCCCGTGAGATACTCACGTTCGATGCGCCACGTAATGCCGTCGGACCTCACCGTGAACGTCCACGTCTCATGAAGTTCGACGCCGCCACCTTTCACGACGATATCCTTCAAGACGGCGGTATTCTCCGTCACGGCAACGCTCGGCGACGGGATCGACCGCGTCGTGAACCACTGCCCGGCGACTTGAATCCCGGTGCATACCCCCGTGGACGCGGGAACCACGTCTTGTCCACACACCCGGACTTGATCCAGCAGGCACTTGCCGCCGTAGTTCAGCCGCAACACGAGCCGCTTCTCGGCATCGGCCAAGGTCACCGTTTTTTTCTGGGCATCGTGGACCACCTCGGCCAAAGAGTCATTTGCCGTAAGCGAGAAAATAGTCAAAACGCCAAAAAGAAGAAACCGATGTGAATGCAATTTCATCATGAATCAGTTCAAAATGTCCATGGGACGTCATCAATTTGGGTTTCAGACGAACATCTCGCAGTTCAGTCCTTTCAGGACTTAAAATCAGGCCTATCCAAAACGCTCCTGATTATTTCACATCTTTCGTCGGCTCCGGATTCAACGGCCGCGCCCACACGTTGCGAAACCGCACCGCCGAGCCGTGCTGCTGAAGCATGATCGGGCCGGTGGTCTCTCGCGAATCGTAGCGGGCGACTTCGCGATGCCGCGTGGGGCCCAGCGACGCCACGTGATTTTGCACGAGCACGCCGTTCCAATAGGCGGTGATGTAGGCCGGCTTGACGAGTTTGTCGCCGTCGAACCGCGGGACGGTGAAGACGATATCGAAGCTCTGCCACTCGCCAGGCTTCCGCGAGGCGTTCACCAAGGGCGGCGTTTGGCCGTACACGGCGCCGGCGATGCCGTCGGCGTAGATCTTGCTGTCGTGCGATTCGATGATCTGCAATTCGTACTTGCCCAACATGAACACGCCGCTATTGCCCCAGAGCATGGCGTCGCCGTCGGGCTTGGCGGGCGTGGCCCATTCGACGTGAAGCTGGCAATCGCCGAAATGCTTTTTGGTCTGAATTTGGCCGGTCTTGACGATGTTGATGCACCCCGCTTCGATGCCCCGCGGATCACCGCCCTCCCACGCGGAGAGGTCTTTGCCGTCGAACAGAACCACCGCGTCGCTCGGCGCCGCAACCGGGCGCTCGCCCACGCCGGTGCCCGGCTCGACCATCGGCGGCTGCGGCCGCTCGCGATCATGCACGCGCCACGGCGAATCGGGCAATCGCGGCGTATCGGTATAACCCAGCCCGTCGTCGCCGAATCCGCCATTTACAAAGGACAACAAAGTCGATGCCGTTAAACAACCGGCAACGAACCGAGTGATTTTATTCCATCCTAAACCATACGAGCCGTGGAAGTTCGACATGCCGCTTTCTCCAAAAAACGAGGTGCGATTTCATCAGCAAGACAACCCCTGCCATTAAAACGGAGAATATACGGTATTTCCCTATGCATGTCAAATATTGCCATAATGAAAACACCGAACAGGCCGTTATCGCCCGCAAACCGAACATTAAATAATGCCGGGAATTGCGATACGCCGCGGCATTTGCTAAAATTGCCTGACCAGTGGTTCATCGAGCGCTGCCCAAGCCGCGAACGATAGCGATGCCCAATCTTGCAAAAGACTACTTCCGCTACCTGCCCGTCAGCCATCGGGAAAAACAGTGGGGGCTTTACGTGACCGGCGGCGGCTGTCTTCACGAACGGAGGAACAACCATGAATGCCCGAGTTGTCGAGTGCCGGTCATATTGCCGCACGTTCATTCGCCGCGCCGTGTTCCCGCTGCTGTTGGTTCCGCTTTTCGGCGGCGCGGAAAAATTGTGCGGGCAAGACGGATCGGTGGCGGAGCCAACCTTGATCTGCGTGGACCCGCTGCAAAAAGTGTTTCGCGGCACAACCGATTTACCGCCCGCCGAGCCCGAGCGCACGTGGCCGTCGGGGAATTCGCGACGATCCAGTTCGTTTTTCGCTCGCCTGCCGCCGTCGCCGATCTCACCGCGACCATTTCGGGCGGCATGCACGGCGCCGCGGCGCGGTTCGTCGGCTATGTCGGAGTCGGGCATTCCTACGCCGGCGCGCCGGCCGACGTCTTGAAATCCGCCGACGGCACGTTCCCCGATCCGCTTTTGGAAGACAAGAGCATCGCGGTGGCGGCCAATCAAAACCAGCCCCTTTGGATCACAATTCCCGCCAAGGCTCCGGGTGAACTTCAAGGCAAGCTGACGCTCAGGTGGAACGGCGGCGAAATCAGCCGGCCGTTCACCGTGCATGTTCATAACGTGAAAATGAAGAAGCCGCGGCTGGGCGTCACCAACTGGTGGTTCTCCGACGCCGAGCGGCTTTCGATGCTTGCCGGCCACATGGTCGATTTGTACTCCGAAGAGTATTGGAAACTCATCCGCCAATTCGCCGATTTCATGGTCCAATATCACCAGAACATGATCATGGTTTCACCGCTCGAACTGGCCCAGCTCACTTGCAAGGACGACATGTGGAGCTTCGATTTCGCCCGGTTCGACAAGATGGTGCGGACGTTCGTCGATGCCGGCGTGGTCGGCCAGATCGAGGGGGGGCACATCGGCGGGCGGTCGAGCGAAGTTTGGCATTCGGCGTTCTTCGTCCGCGTTCCCGAATTTTCCGGCGGCGCGGCGCGTTTCGAGATGAAGCCGGCAACCGATCCCGCCGCCCGACGATTCTATTCACAATATTTTCCCGCGCTCGCCGCGCATTTGGCCGATCGCGGCTGGGACAAGATATACTATCAGCATCTGGCCGACGAACCGGTCAAAGCCAACGCCGCAAGCTATCGCGCTATCGCCGACCTGCTGCACGAATTCGCGCCCGGCATGCGCACCATGGACGCCACGCAAACCCGCGAGTTGGTCGGCGCGGTCAACACTTGGGTGCCGATTCTCGATCATTTCCATCACGATTACGAGTTCTTTCGCGAACGCCGGAAAGCCGGCGATGAAGTCTGGTTCTACACCTGTTGCGGACCGACCGGCAACTATGCCAACCGCTTCATCGAGTTGCCGCTCATCAAAACACGCCTCTTGCACTGGATCAATTTTCGCTACGGCGCGGCCGGTTATTTGCACTGGGGCTTCAATTATTGGAATCCGGCGACGTCGCCGTTCGAGGAAACTGCCTTCCGGTGGCCCGGCGGGGATTCGTGGATCGTCTATCCCAAAGACGGCAAGCTGCTGAGTTCCATCCGGCTGGAAGCGATGCGCGACGGCATCGGCGATAACGAACTGCTCTCGATGCTCGCCGAGCGCGATCCCGCCGCCGCCGAGAAGCTGGCAGCCGAAATCATCCTCGATTTCGACCGCTACGACACCGACATCGCCCGCTTCCGCGCACGGCGAATGCAACTGCTCGAATCGCTGGAGAAGTGACTACCGCTCTAGACCTCATCCAAGGGGCGAGTGCAAAAGCAGCTTCATTACTCATAAAGTTGGTTTATGCCGCCGCTCTCAATTCACGACTTCCAGTCGTAACTGCACACGCAAGACTCGCTCAAGCCGTTCGGTCGAAGAAAATTCAGGTGGGAAATATAGCTCTGATCCTGAGCGAATTGGTCCTCGCCAACAAACTGACCGAATCGGGCTCATTTTCGCCTCGAATGCGACATGCCTTCATCGCCGCCGCCGGACATGCGTTCCAGGAAGGGTTTTCCGCCCTCCCATGCCAGTTCAATTTCCACGTTGTCGGTGGGGCCGGTCACCTCCAACTCCAGTCCGGAGCTTCTCGGGTCGGTATATTTTTTGGGCGCGAGCCACATTACGGCGCCGGGACTCTTGTCCTCGCGGCCGATCACCGCGAGGCGATGCTTGCCGAGGACGCATCCGTCGTTGACATCATAAGTCGTAAGTCTGAAGCGGCCATCCGGCCCGATGGCGCCGAAAGCGGCCCGGTCCGTGTCGGGATAAACTTGGACGAAACCGGCCGCGAGCGGTTTCCCGTCGATCATCACGCGGCCCGACACCGGCACGCGCCGCGGCCGGCCGTCGCCGCAACCCGGAAGCGAAAGTATGAACGGCACGAACGAGCAAACGCTGAAAACCGCAAGGTGAGGAGCGATCCGCTTCATGGTTGATCCATTCTGATTCGATCCCGTTCGCCGCGGGTGGACAGCGCTTGATATGAGGAGAGATCGATGTTTTCGTCGATGAACGTTACATGTCCGTCTCCAAAGACGAAATTCGCCCCGCCGCGGTGCCGGCTGCCGAATGCGCCGTTGTTCGGAACCCCGTAGGGAACCCAGACATTACCCAATCCCGGCGGGGTATTCACGGGATTCACGGTAATGCGCAGGGAAAACAATCGCGCGCCGTAAGACCATAAAGTTTCATCCCCCGGAGTATCGCTGGCATAAACTTCCCCGGCGAAGAAGGTGTGGCTCAATCCGTCGATCACTTCCTTGCGATAGATGAGCCGTTTGTATTCGAACATGCCGGTATTGTTGATCTTCATGTCGCTCGAACCGGCGGGCCCCAAGGTCCCGGCGCTCAGCGCATAGCTGCCGGTCGCCACGGGGAATGCTATTCCATCCGGACTGTCGTCGCCATAGGGGATCGTCCGTTTGGAAAGGGAAGAGGGACACGCGAAAACGGGAGGCCGCTGCAGCACGGCAGCCCGATTGACGGCGCTCATCGGAACGGCCATGCTCCACAATCCGTTCTTCAAATCCATTGCTTTATATATGGAATTCATTTCCATATAAGGCAATATCATTACGAATCCGCTGGTGCCCAGGCGAATCGTGTCGGGGTCGTTCGCGCAGATGTATCCGGTGATCCCGTCGCATCCCACTCGGCCCGGAGGATAATGACGCAATTCATTTTCGTAACTGCTGATCCCCAAACCGATTTGCTTGAGATTATTGACGCACTGCGCGCGCCGCGCGGCCTCGCGCGTGGCCTGGATCGCCGGCAGCAGCAAGCCGATGAGAATGCCGATAATGGCGATCACGACCAGCAACTCGACCAGCGTGAAAGCGTGCCGTCGCAAACCAAAGATCGAAATGCGGAAAGGACCGCTAATAACCATGATCGCGCGCCTTCAGTTATCCCGATCAAACCGCCGCACCCTGACCGGGTTTAATTGGTCAGGGTGCGTGGTTCGCGGCTCTCTACTCTCTCACGGGAATCCGTGATTCTTCTCCGGGAGGGAGGCTATGCCGCCTTCCTCCGTAAAAACATCGCGTACAACCCGCTCCCCAGGACCAGCAACAGCCACGCGCTCGGCTCGGGCACGGCCGAAGCCGAGGCCGCCGCCGGCGCGGTCCCGCCGATTTGCAGCGAGCCTTGGACAATCGAGGTGGCCGACACCACCGCCGTATCGAAGACGAACATGTCGCCGGTGCCGTCGATCGTGCCGAGCGCATGCGTGCCTCCGTCGATTTGGAAAGTGTCGTCATTGGTGATCGCCGAAGACGTGGAAATTTGTCCCGTCGCGGACAACTCCAGCGTACCGGCGATAACATGGGTTGGGCCGGAATAGCTGTTAACCCCGGTGAGCAACACCACGCCATTGCCGTCTGCGGTCAAGCCGCCAACGTCGGAAATGACGCCTCCCAAAGTCAATTGGGAACCATGTTCCGTGGTAACGGTGATATCCCCCAACAAGGTAATAGGCGAGTTAATCGTGCCATCGCCGTCATACGAGTCGATAACACCGGCCGTGCTTTCAATGACGATCGGCTTGGAATGCGCCACGGTGGATAACCACAGACCCAGCATGGCTCCGTCGGATACGTGGACCGCGCCGGAGGAACCCATGCTAGAAGTGCCGTAGAAGTAAATGGAACCGTCCTGGATGTTGATGTCCCCCAAGCCGGTGTCAACGTTGTAAAAGTCAACTTCATTGGCTCCAACCTTGGTTAGCGCGTGACTTCCGCCAGTGAAATAGTACATCGTGAAACCGTCGGGGTGGGAATTTGCCAAAAGATCGGAACAGCCGAAATACAAACTTCTGGTGCCGCCGATCGTGCCGTCGCCCGTCATGGCGACATAGTTCAACTCTTGGTCAGTGCCGCCGGTATTGACCAGCGCCATTGCTGCCGGCGCCGGCGCCGCTCATTTCGATCGGTTCCAGATAGACTGAATAGCCATTCACGTCCAGCGTGCCGCCGTTGATGACGGTTTTTCCATCGGCTCTGCCGATAGCCCCGGTATCCGGATCGGCACCGAGTTTAAAGACGCCGCCGAGGATGTTCACCTGGCCGGTGAAATCGCAACTGGTGTTGGTCAACGTCATCGTTCCGGGACCCGTCTTGGTGATGGACGTGCCGCTGGAAATATTGCCCGTGCCGGTAAAATCATAAGCCAAAGCGTCGTTATTCACCGTAATCGAGGCAGGATACACCGTGGCATCTACGGAGACGGCGCCGGTGCTTGCGGAATCGTTGAAGGTCACCGCATCGCCTTGGTAGAACAGTTCCGTGCCGGAGTTCCAATTGGCCGAGTTGACCACGTCCCAGGCGCTGGTTGCGCCGGACCAGGTGAGATTGCCGACCGAGCCGGTAACGACGAGTTTCACGTCGCCCGAAGTAGAATTGTCGATCGACAAGCTCTGGCGCATCACGGCGTCCGCGGCCGAGACGTCGAAATAGACGCCGCCGGTGGCGCTTTGCGTGAGTGCATTGACGAGCGTGTAAGTGCCCGCCGCCAAAGTACCGTTGGGAATGATGCTGATCTTCGTCGTAATGCCACTGCCCAGCAGGCTCGTGTCGAGCGTTCCGCCGACTCCCAGCACTTGATTGACCACGATTTGATCGTTGCCGGCGTCGCCGAGTTTGAATTGCAGCGTATCGCCGCCGCCCACCAGCATCAAGTCGCCGCCGGAGATGGTCATCGTTCCGGCCGGCAGCGGTCCACTGGGCGAGATCGTCGCGACCGGGCTGGTGCGGATGCCGCCCTTCACCGTGCCGGTTCCGTATAAGGCTTGCGGAACGGGCGTCGTGTTCTGACCGTTATCCCAGCCCATCTGGTAATAGCCGCCGCTGGAGCTTTGGGTAGTGTCCAGGGTTGCTCCCGCATGCACCGTAATCGCCGCGGACTGGTTGTTGATGAAATACTCGTAGTAATTCACGATCGCCAAGGTGCCGGCATAGATTTCGGTATCGCCGGTATAGGTCATGGCATTATTGAGGGTCCATGTGCCGTTGCCCACTTTTACCACGCCCGTATTATGGGTGGTTCCGCTCCCGTTTTGAATCACGCCGGTAACGAAGCCGTCGGCATCGCCGGCCAGGATGAGATCCCGTCCGGAGGATTTATTCGTAACCGTTCCGCTGAGCGTAAGTGTGCCGCCATCGACTTTGATCATCGTGCTTCCGCCGCCCGAGGTCAGCGAGATTGTGCCGGAGAGGATGTTGTTGCCGGCGAGATTGTTGATCAAGCCGTTGCAGCCGTACCAGAATCCCGATCCGTCGGGAGCAGTGCCGAACCCGGAGGTTGTGAAATCTTCGGCGACATTGAGATCGCCGCCGGAACCGTCCAGAACCAAATGTCCCCGATTGCTGCCGGAGGTGTTTATTCTCAGGTACGTGTAATTGTCCGCGCCCGTCGCTCCCAAAGCGTACGAGGATTGCAGCACCACCGTACCATGATAGATATTGGTGGGACCGGAGTAATCGCTATTTCCGCTGAGAGTGACCACGCCCCCGTCGGCATTGAATTCAATCTGTCCGCCAACCGCGCCCGTGATGCGGTTCGAAACGGTATAGGTGTCGTTGCGTTGGAATTCCAACTCGTATCCGCCGTTGAAGATCACGTCGCCGGTGCCTAAGGAGCCGGTAGTGCCGCCGTTGCCGACCGAGACCCAGTCCTCCTGGATTTCAAGCGAGCCGAAAGTGTTATCGTTCGAGTCCAAGCGGAGCTCGTAATTGCCATCCTTTACGATATTAGCGCCGGTGATGGGACCGGTGACATCAAAGTAATAGTTGGCAACATGGATTTTACTGTCGCTGGCAATATCGATGGGACCGGCGAAGGTGGCGCCGCCCACGGCTTCGAACGTGCCGCCGTTGACGACCACTTTTTTGTCGAAGGTATGGTTCACGTACCACAGGGAGAGTGTCGTCCCGTAGTCGATGTTGATAGTTTTCGTGGGATCACCCATCGAGTCCGTCGTATCCTCGAAATATAAAACACCTCCTTGGATGTTGATATCACCCAAGTTGTTGTCGATGGTCATCGTGGCGAGCGATATCGGCGCGGCTCCGGTTTTGGTGAGGGTGTAAGTCCCCGCGGAACCTTGCAAGTAGCCGCCGCGGATGTCGTATTCGTCCGAACCCGAATTGTCGAACGTGACACTGGAGCCGGTGACGACGACATTTTTCAGGGCTTGGAACTGGTAACCGCCGCCGATATTGGTATTGGTGATTGCGCCGACATAACCGCCGACTCCCGCGCCCTGCACGTGGACGACCGTGTCGCCGAGGTTCAAGGCGTTGACGTCCAACGTGCCGCCGTCTTCGATGTTGACGACCGTGCCGGCGCCGCCCAAGGCATTATCCGCGCCGGCCTTGATCGTTCCGCCGTTGGCGATCGAGATCGTGCCGGCAAAGGCGCTGTTATCGACGCCGAGAGTGAGAACATTCGTCCCTTCCTGCCGCAACTCGGCGGTTCCGGTGACGGGAGTGGTCAAAGTGTAGTCGTAGCCGTAAGGCTGCGCGAAAGCCAGCGTGCCGGAAGCCAAATCGATGGCGCCGAAAGTGTTCGTCGTCGCATAATTGGCGATCGTCGCTTTGCCGGTGCCGGTCACCGCTAGCGTGCTGATGACTTGCAGGTCCCCGTAACCTTCAAAGGTGTAATTGTGTCCCGCATTGTTCGTGAACGTGAGGTTCAAGGGACTCACGGAAGCTGCCAGGTTAACGCTGAAGGCATTCGCTCCCGTGTTGTCGAATGTCACCGAATCCATGTTGTAAAACAGGCCGTCGGTGCTGTTCCAGTTGATGGCCGCTCCATGGAGTTCCCAG
The DNA here is from genome assembly GCA_963713065.1 of Pirellulales bacterium. Lineage (GTDB taxonomy): Bacteria > Planctomycetota > Planctomycetia > Pirellulales > Thermoguttaceae > JADLEL01. The sequence continues at coordinate 125,208 of CAVQKP010000013.1, forward strand.
TCATAGCTGGCGACGCTGTTTCTCCAGGTATAATTTTGGAGGCCGGAAACAATCAAGTTGACCTGGTTCGCGGTTCCGCCGGCGTCGTTGCCGGTTTTGACGGTATAGACCAACCGCGATTCATTCGCAATGGCCGGGAGCGGCGCGCTAATATTGCTCCCGTTGCCGGAGAGCGATCCGCCGTAAGTGAAAAGTTGGTAAGTGCCGTTGGTGAGGAAGCCGTCGAGATAGTTTATCACCAGGTTGCTGGTGCCGGCGAGCGACAGATTGCCCTCAACCGCGATCAGATCTTTGGGACCGGCGGGAGTAGAGGACAAGTCGAAATTCAGCTTGGTGCCGCCCACCAACGACAACGTATTCGTCTGCGAGGGAGCATTGTCGAAATGGAGCGTTCCCTGATTGATGCCCGGATTAAGCACGCTGCCGGCGGAGGTCGTGACATTCCCCACCACGTGGCCGCTGCCGCGCAAAGTCTGGGTGCCGGCTAGCGTGAAACCGCCCGTCACATCCGCGACGTCGAGGATGCAGGGGGGCTGGGCACTGTAGCTATGCACGGTAATCAAGGGCGAATCGGCGATCGAGCCTGAACCGCTGAGTTTCATCGTGCCGCCGTTGACGTCCGTCGGTCCGGTGTAAGTATTGACGTTGGTGAACTCCCACGTGCCGGGGCCGGCAACGTTGACAGCCAAAGTTCCGCCGTCCCCCGTTGCGTTGTCTGTGACAATATTATTCGCCAGGATTTGGCCCGAGACCAAGCCGTTCCCCTCGCCTTGGAGATTGATGGTGTGCGCTCCCGTGCCATAACTTGTCGGGTTGATCGTGCCCGAAATTTCCAATAAGTCTCCCGGGTTCGTGCCCGACGATTCCAGCGTGTATAAGGTCCCGCCGGTGTTATCGCCTTCGCCTCCGAGGGCCCCACTGAGAATGTTATGGCCGCCTTGACTCTTGACCTCGGCCGCGTTGTTGTCCCTTTCGTTGAATAATATGGTTTCATTCGTGGTAATGCCGTTTTTCAGGATCAAAGCGCCAAGGTTGTCGCCATTGGTAAATTCGGTCCATCCGGTCAATGACGGTCCCAGCGTGCCCGCGGCGCCCAGGGAAGTATTGCTGGTAATCTCAAGATCGGCGTTGTAGATGATCACGAAACCCGCCCAGGTGGTCGAATCGCCCAAAACGACCTTGCCGCCTACGGAACCGCTCGGTTGGTCATCAAAAGTATCCACGTTGATCCGCGGAAGCCTCGTGGTCGGCTTAACGCCATTGGCCAGCGTAATCGTCTTCCCCGGATTCGCTTTAAGAGTAAGAGTACGGTTGATTGTCGAGGCGGACATGTCCAAACCGGCAGCCGAGTTGACGGTGATGTTGCCGCCCCTGGCATAGAGGTACACCGTGCTCCCGGAACTGCCGCCGCCACCCATCTGCAAGGGGCAGTTGATGGTGATGTTCGCCGTACCGTTACCGCCGGAAGAAGCATAGATCACCGAAGCGCGGTTTAAGAGAATGCCGCCGGTGTTGTTGAACACGACTTCGCCAGTGGCTGCCTGGGTATCGATGTTCCCGGAAGAGCCCGTTGTGCCGATCGTGATCTTGCCCGCGCCGCTAAAGGTGTAATTGGAATTCTCATTGAACCCAATATACTTCGGGTTCCAACCAGAAGCGAGTGTTGGGGTGTGGCTGCCATTCGAGTAGAATTCGGCGTCAATGGTGTTGCCCGGTACGCCATTGGGAATCCAATTATTGGCGTCCAACAAATTGTCGGTAGTGCCGAGCCAGACACTCGCGGCGTTGGCGGTGTTGACGATCAAGAACACGGCCAGCATGACTGTCATGGCCGACCCCAAAAGCACAATACACTTGCGTTGCAATACACTCATGAAGCACCTCCGAAAGGAAAAGAAAGTGGTGTTGATGGGCAAAAAAAGTAATCGGAAACGCATTCGCAAAAGCTCTTGTTCCGGTATCTTCCAAGCTCTCACAATTGAGAACTTTGGACGCTTGAAAACGGCGATCTCAAGGATGCGCCGGTCCAAACTTGCAAAGCTGCCGAATGAACGGTGGTTCTTGATCCAAGCAGGTCCGGGAGCCGGCTTCATCTAGAAAAAATTCGTGTCATTCGCTGTTCTCAGTCGCAAATTTCAGTTCGATTTGTTGAGCAAATCATAATTCCCCCTGGCCGAATATGTCCTCCTCTTTTGGCTAGAACAAAACCATGTTCTCGTGGCATGCGAGAATTACACCAACTTCTTTTTGAGTGAAGTTGATTCCCCTGCCGTTGCGATGGCTTCTAGGATTCCAGGCTGTTTTTTGTAGTAATGAGGAAAAGTATTTTTTGTACGCTGGGATACATTAGTTATGTGAAGTTCACCAAGGATTCGTTTACTCCGCCATCTCCGGATGTATTCCGCAATGAAACCGGTTGAATCGCGAATTATGGTTAAATGCCTAAATTTTCACGGGAATTTCCAAAGATTTTTCGCGGGAGATAAATCGATCCGCTAGCGGCCAACCGAAATAAACGGCCGCCGCTGATGGCCTGCACATTTTCAGTATATCCACAAAGCGCGAGAATCGTCTTCGCAATAACGGCAAAACTGAAAATTGGCGATTTCGGCAATCCATCCTAGGTAGTTCGAGAAATTTGTGTTACGCTTTTTTTATGGACGAATTTCAACCTGCCATCCTGCCCCTGCCGAGTTTCGGCATCCGGATCGAAAGCCACGAGCATAGTCCGGGCTTTCGCACTTCGACGCATAGCCATTCTTATCCCAGCCTGATCTACGTGATCAGCGGCGAAGGAGAATGCTTGGACGGCGTGGGGTCTTTTCGATTGTCCTCCAATAGCGCAATCTTGCTGGAAAAAGGCCAACAGCACCAATTGATCGATCTGCCCGGCAAATCGATGGTGGTTTTCGTGGTCTATTTCAGCCAAAAAGTGGCGGATATGAACAAGATGTTTCTCGAACCGCTGTCGAACCTGAGCCTGGTGCTGAAGTTGCCGGAATACGCGGCCCATCAGGCGCGTCGGCTGCTGAGGCAGATGCTGCATGAGCAGGAAAGCCATCCCCTGCAATTCGAACGCTCCTTGCAACTCCACCTGGCGTTATTCCTGCTGCTGTTGTATCGTTACGGGGTGCCGGAAGAATTGAAGTCGGGATCGCCCGAAATCAGCGGCAGCGAGGATCGTGTCCGAAAAGTTTTGGCCTCGGTGACCGAACGCTTCTATGAGCCGCACAGCCTGGCCACGGTGTCCCAGGTCGCCAATCTGAGCCAACGGCATTTCACCAGCCTCTGCCGAAAGATTTGCGGCACGAGTTTCAACGAATATTTGAGTTCGTTGCGGATCAAAAAGGCGCAGCAACTGCTTTTGGACACCGAGATGTCCATCCTGGTGGTCGCGTTTACCGTGGGCTTCGAAGAACTCTCCACGTTCTATCGCGTCTTCAAACGCGTTTCGGGTACGACTCCCAAACAATTTCGGCTGATTCATTGATGAATTGCTCGAGACTTGACAAGGAAAACTCACATGCCAAAAGTCCTCGTTAGCTCCGTAATCGATGCCCCGATTGCCGACGTTTGGGCCGTCGTCCGCAACTTCGAAAGTCTGGCCGATTGGCACCCCGCGATTCGAGATTGCCGGATCGAGGGGCAACAGGCCGCCGACCAGGTGGGCTGCATTCGCATTCTCCATCTGCAGGATGGTGGCGCGGTCCGCGAACGGCTGTTGGAACTCTCCGACCGCGAGCGCCGCTATAGCTACTCGATCCTGGAGGCGCCGTTCGCCGTGACCGATTATCTGGCGACCCTGCAACTCATGGAGATTACCGATGGTGCGCAGACTCTGGGAGTCTGGACGGTGGAGTTTCAGGCCGCCCCTGAAGAAGTGGAGAGTCTGCGAACGATGCTCGCCCGGGACGTTTTTCAAGCCGGTTTCGACGGCCTCGCTGCTCGTCTTCTTCCGTCGTCTTGCCGTCGCGCCGACACGGTGGGCCCGCATCCCGATTCGCCGGCTCCGTGAAACTGTCGTAGCCGAGGAAGAGTTGACGACCGTACGCGGGAAGTCCGCGTTGCCCCGCGGCGGACATCCCGAGTATTTCGACTATCTCGAAAGGCATCTGCACTGCCGCATTTGTCCCTGCCAGTTCGTTGTCACGCCGAAATTCGAGAGTGATTTCTCAAGCAGTTCGGCAAGACGATATCCAACCAGGACAATTTGCCGATCGGCGATTGCTTTCGCCGCCTTCATATAACTTTCGGAGAGCATCGGCGCAGACTCCCTATTGGGACTGCCGGGAATTTGCCCATCGCAATAGACCGCGTGAATCGCGAGTTTCACGCTGTTTTCCTTCCACTGCTCGAAGGACGTCTCAGCGTCGATTTCCGTCAGTTTTGTTCTCGCATATTCAGGGCGAGTCCGCAGGGCAGTCGCCTTATTTCGGGCGTCGCCAAAGGCTTCGCTTTCCAGTATGAGATCATCCCAAAACCGATGAAGCTTAATAAATTCGCCATCTGCTTTTGTTTTGACGAAAATCAGGTTGCCTCCCTGATCGCCTTTGGGATAATCGATCGTAAAGAGAGAAGTGGTATGCAGAGGTTGATGAATGTCGCCCACGAGATGAAATACCCAGCAGATCGCCACGGTGCGCTCTAGCGGCGATTCTTTCTCGTCCTTCACTACCGCCAGGTTCTTTTCGAAGGCCATCATGATGTTCTCGTCGTCCGGAGGCAACATTTTGACGGACGATGGCTGGCCATCAGGCTTGTAAGGTTCATCGGTGTAATGCCATTTCGGATGATTGTATCCCTTGAACTCCTTATCCGACCGTATGACGTCCGGCCATTCTGCAGCCAACATAAAGAGGTCGCAATCTCGGTCTTCGGCCGGCAGAGTTTCCAGATCGCTCTTCCAGTGCTCCTCGTAATAAGGATGCTGTTTCAAAAGTGAAACGACTTTCTCAACGGTCTCGGGGCTCGTCTCCTTCAGCACGTCGCAGGCAATCGCGCCCGACACTTTATGGCCGGCTTTATTGTACGCTAGCGCGGGGGCCGCCGGTATCGCGGTCAGCAACAACATTGCGGTTGCAAAGTAATATTGGCGCATCGAAATCTCCTTCGTTTGATTGAATCATGATCGGCGAACATACTTCCTGCCGACGGCCGGCAAAGAAACGACGCCTGCAATCAACAAGCTGAGGACGGTTGGCTCGGGCACGGATGCAGGATCGTTTCCAATTCGCGGATCGCCGCCGATTGGTATTGCGTTCGATATCAGGACGCCCCCGATCGACAACGTGTTTTGCGCGATGGATAGGGCCGTCAATCGGGCGTCACCCGTCACCTGAGTCATGCCGTTGCCGCCGATGGCGTCAAGCGTATATTGCCCCCCAAGAATATTGAACGCGGCGTCATTCTCGATGATTATCTCGCTTTGCTCTTCACCGCTTGGCGAACCTGACAAGTTGAGAGTCCCCTCCCTGACCGCGAGAACCGCACCGGGCGCAAAGCCCGCGAGACGGTTCATGTTGAGGACACCCAGCCCGGTTTTCAATAGCGACTTGCCGGAAGAATTATCGATCACGCCCGTCAGGCTGAGCGTCGCTTGGGGCGACACGGCGGCTTCCAGGTCATCCAGCATGTCGAGAGGTGCGGAAATTGCCTGCTTTCCTTGGAGCACGTGGATTATCGCGCCGCCTGCATTTTGAAACGTTCAGCGCGTTTGTTCCCGTGATATGGTAAGCGAACGGACTGTCCAGCGTGATGCTGCCGACCGTTTGCGGCATGTCGAGGACGACGTCGGTATCCGCGGAAATTTCCGTGCGAAAATTGGCCGGCTTGCCGGCGCCGTTTGGAACGGCTCCTACCCAATTCGCCGGCGTTGACCAATTTCCATTTCCATCCTGGATCCACTGAGCCGTTAATGAGCGTCCCTGTAGGTTCAATGTCAGCACCCGGCTGCCGGGGGCATTGGCGCCGGGAATATCTTCATCGGAACATCCCAAATTATAAACCGCCGAGAAATTGCCCGCAGTCGAGGTATCGAAGGAAGCTAGGAAGGCGCGGCTGGCGCCGGCAGCCAATGCCGAAAAGGTTGCCAAATTCGTGCTCAATTTGGCGGCGGCTCCGCTTCCGCCCATGGCATCGAGGTCCATCGCTGCCGTGAAGGAGGCCGTTGTGCTGAGATTCGCGAGATAAAACGGCAGTGCCTTGACTCCCGTTCCAGCCTCCACAATGCCGAAATCGATCGTTAATGCCGTCCGTTTCAGACTACTGTCGAATGAGGGAGTCGCATGATCGAGAACCGAGCCGGAGACGGAAACGACGTCGTCCGGATCATTGGCGCCTTTTCCGGCGCCGCCTTGCGTCGTGATGTCGAGGTTATCCACGGTGACGGTTCCCGATCTTCGGACCGGCAATCCCGGTCGAGGCATTCAAGCCGACGGTCATCGCTTTCGACCCGGCCGAGTCCATCGCGAAAGCATTGTATCGGCCCGTAACGCTGGAAGTGGCGGAGCCCTCGGTTCGCACTTCGTAATACGTTCCGTCCATGCCTGACTTGTCGATCGTCACGGCTTGCGTCCCGAAAGACGAACCGACGATGATCCGGCCAAGATCCACGGAGTGCGTGCCGGTCGCGATCGCCGTATCGTTGGCCTGATCGACGAAAACGGACCAAACGTATTCCGGATGGTCGATATAGGCGTTGCGGTTGCCCTGATAATACGCGGGATTCAAGGTCGAGGAATAGACGGCTTGATTGCGGCGTCGTTCGAATGCGTCGGGCGGATCGGTGTAATTCCAATGCAGCAGCGAGTTCAAGTCGCCCATCTGATACGTGCCTGGAGCGCCATTCACCAGTGACAAGGCGTGTCCGTTGAAACTGGTGTACCGAGTCACCGCGTAAAACATCGACCTGGCAACATCCCCCTTATCGGCGTCGCCGGGAAACCAATACGATCCATAGTCGTGGTAGCTGCCGGAACCGTTCGAAGGAGCGTAGTACTCGTTGCTCCGCGCCGAGTTCAGCGAAGGATTGCAAGGACGAAGGAGAAACTCGTCGGTCCGCATGTCGATCTGGCTGTTGCTCGGATCGCTCGTGCCCAGCAAAGAAACGGGCCATTGGTGCTCTCGGTTCCAGGTGATTCCGGCGTCCCAGGTTGCGGAAACGGATGCGCGGTTGTAAATCAAGAGGATATTTCCGGCATGATTCGGATCGGCGTCGAGAACAGCGTCGGCATAGCGTGCATCACCGTAACTGCGTCCGACGAAGCCCGTAGTCATAATCGCCCCCAGTTGCGTTTTCAGCGCCGTTCCCGTCAAACCCGCTGCCGAGTTATAGTAATTGGTTGGCGGATCGTAGTTGAAATCGTCGGCAAACGAATCGGCTGCGAGAGCGCCGATGATCGCGATCGCGAAAACGAGGCGATGCTCGAAAAGTAATCTGCCGTGAATGCTAATGGTCATCGAAAGTTCCCTGTTCTCGTTTTTGCCAACGAACGATCTCGTATCGCGATCCCGAAGTCGATTCTGCAAAGGCAATTCGAAATTCGGCCGAACATGCTGGTTTATTGGTTAAAAGGCAGGATGGGCTTGCCCGTTAAATGCCGATCGTTGTGGGAAAAATCCGTTGAGCGAAGCCCACCCTGCCAGAAGAACAATCATCGGTGGCATCGATAGCAGGCGGTTGCCATGCCGATCAAGGCGAAGCCCAACAATACCATCGTTGCAGGCTCCGGCACGGCGGTGCCGCTGATTTGCACATTGTCGATTCGATTGTTGCCGGAAGTGCTGGTGGCGCCGTCGAACGTCACACGAAAATAGGCGCTCGCCTGGTTTGCCAGCCCGGGCACGCTTGAAAAATCAACGCTTTGGGCGGCTCCATGACGTGACATTTCTTCCAGATATCGTTGAAATAGGCGTAAAGTCGGTTCCATTGATTGAATAGGACCACGTCTGCATGCTGTAACCGGTAGCCGTCCCTCGGGTGGCATAGGAAAGTGAGATCGCGTCGTAACCGAGAGTGGAGGTCTGGAAAGTGACGTAATGTCCGTTGTTGCCGCTGCCGATCACGGCCAGGGCTTGGCCCGACCCGGTAGCGTCGCCGGAGAGCAAGTTGGTCGCATCGCCGGCGAATGTGCCCCAATTATTGTTTGCAGAACCGCCCATGAACCCGGCCAGGTTGCTGAAATCGATAAGCGACGCCGAAGCCATGGCGCCGCTCGTGGCGGGCGAAAGAGTTGTCGTGGCAGGATCGTATATTTCCACGGTTCCGGTCGTATTGAAGGTCCCCGCCGATCCAGCGGTTGCGTTGTTGAGATTCCAGTAGGTTATCAAATCAGCCTGCACGGCCCGGATTTGTGATAGCATGGCGACGGTCGCAAGGACCATGAGCGCATTTGTGTGAATCAGTAAGGATCGTAGCGTTCGTTTCATCATAGTTCTCCTAAATCTTGGGCATTACCAGTGAAAATCGGTGTTTTGTACAGTTCGCGTTTTCAGGCACAGTTCTTTTCTTTATGAGTGTCTTCGCGGCTTGTTTCACGAGACGTTACTCTGCCTTGCACGCTCCCGATTATCCGCAACATGAATTAGCGAATGACGAAGCAGAGGTTAAATTGCCATTAAAATATGGCCAGTCTTTTCGTGATGAATCCGCCCGCTAAAGTCGCTCGATTCCAAAGCGCGCTGCAGTCTCGGATTGTCGCTCTCGACAAGCTGCTGCGCAAAAAAACGCCCCGAAAACGGAGAACAAATGAATCTCGCGGAGGTTGTCGGCAATCCGGCGTTAGGAAATGGTCAGGATTTCGCGAGTTCCTTGTTACAAAGAGGTTGTCGCCGCAGTGCTTGTCCCCATCGAGAATACATTATGACGGTACTGCGATTTGTTCACGAATATTTAACGTCGCTTAAATAAATCGCTAATCGACATGAAGATAATATTGTGCGCTTGGAAGCGCTTGCAAGATACGGACTTGTTACATTTACTTCCCCCGTTTCACAAGGTTGTGCCTGCGAGGATAGTTACCATGCCATTCGTGACGAAGATAATTGCTCTGAAGACAAGACGTTGTCGGGGTTTTACGCTCGTTGAGCTTCTGGTTGTGATCGCGATTATCGGCATCCTGACCGCCATGTTGCTGCCCGCGGTGCAATCGGCGCGGCAAGCCGCCTATCGGGCCCAGTGCAAGAACAATCAAAAACAAATTTTGCTCGCCTTGCAATGCTATGCCAGTTCCAAGGCGGCGCAGTTTCCGCCGGGCGCGGCGATCAACACCGCTTTCAACACCGGAACTACAATCGATCCCTGGCAGGAAGCGGCCCTCTACGGTCCGGGCAACCGCGGTTGGAGTTGGATGCTTTTGATCCTTCCGTTCATGGAGCAGCATTCGATTTACGATCACTGGGATTTCAAGAAGAGCGTGGTCGCCAATGAGGCGCTGGCGGCTACGGACATCGACACGTTTTATTGCCCGGCCCGCCGTACGCGGGTCCGCCCGATCGATCGACAGAAGTTCATGTTCAAGAACTGGTCCGCGGGAGGCAACGACTATGCCGGCTGCATCGGCGGCATGAACGCCTACAACAATCCCACGACATCCAGCCCCAAGCATTCTTTTTGCCCGGTGCAGTACATCTATGATGACACTTACACGAATATTACGCCGCCGCCTTCCAGCACGAGATATTCCCAGCGGGGGATTCTGGTTCCCAACCGCCCCACGAAATTGAAAGAGGTGACCGACGGGCTATCGAAAACCATCATCACCGCGGAAGTGCTGCGGAAAGAAGCCAATCCGATCTGGGAGAATGATTCGAGTTATTATCCCTGCTGGATAAGCAGCGACGCTTGGGCCGTCGCCGGTTCCAACACCCTGTTCGATACGGCTTTGTCCGGCATCACGGCCACCGATCCGAACGCCCCGAATAACGACAAGGGCAATCCCGGCGGATTCAACACGGGATATTTCGAACAGGCAGGCAGCGACCATCCCGGCGGAGCGTTCTTCGGCATGGCGGACGGTTCCGTGCAGTGGATTTCGGAAAACATCGATACCTACACTTACTCGTATTTGGGCTGCATTGCCGACCATCAGCCCGCGTTCATTCCGCAACAATAAAAGAAAGCAGATCGCCTTATGTTTCTTTCCCCATTCGAGTGCGGTTCGTCGAAGAGACGTTTATCGCTTCACCTGCTTTTCCTGGGCATCGTCGTAACGGCAGGCTGCAATCAGGGCGACCGGCCCGCGCTGGGAACCGTGCATGGAAAAGTCACGCTCGATGGCAAGCCCGTGGCCGACGCGGGGATTTCTTTCCGGCCCGACGGCGGATTTCGCGAATCGGTGGGCAAGACCGATGCCGAAGGCAATTATCGCCTGATCTATATCCGCGACATTCTCGGCGCCGCGGTGGGTATGCATAAGGTGCGCATCATCCTCCCGAGAAGTTTGCCACTAGCGGTGCAGGAAAAATACAACAGCAAGAGCACGCTTACCCGGCAAGTTGACGCCGGCGATAACGAAGTCGATTTCGTGCTCGCATCGAAATAGAATTCACCTCAAATTTAACGGGAAACTAACGGTCCTTTCATCCCCTGCTTGCATCGTTGTCCTATAACCAGCCCCATGCAGAAAAGTCCCTCGGATCATTGTCGGCGACCGATTCGGTCGGGAACGGAAAAAGCTGGCTTTCCCGGAGTTCTCTTTCTTCCGCTTCACTTCGATGATCGAGGATCGTTCCGTATCGCAAGGAGTCTGTCTTCCAAGGAAAAACGCCCCTTACGGGCAATAGACGGGGTTACCGTTCAATCCCTGCACTGATGAAGATTTCGCTTGGAAAACGCTCCGCACCCCTTTCGATGATTCCCTATGGACAAGAAGCCGTTTTCTCCGATTTTTCCCGGAAATTGGTCGAGAATCGCGTCTTCTTCGTTGTCGATGAGGAATTCCCGCGCTGTCGGCAATCGCGGTTGGAGGTGTTCGCCAAAAGCGACGACCTCGATTGCCCTTACCCGAAAAAGCTCGGGAGCGCACCCCTGATCGCCCGAGCTTCAGATCATGATCCTTCATGTGTACGGAGGTTTTTTCAGTATGAGAAATCACACAACCAAGCTCGCATTGCTTTGCCTGCTGGCCATCATGCTCTCCCCGGCATTAGGCGGCAGCGCATCGGCCATCGACGTGTTGAGTTATTGGGCTTTCAATGCCACCGGCGGCGGCAACGGATCCACTCCCGGCAGTTTTACGAACACCGCGCCGGGCACTACGGAATTTTATGATTCTTCGTTGACGACGTTGAATTTCGCGGATGAAGGAGTTTTCAAAAACGACTCCATCATCGACTTTTCCAACTTGTTGGGAACGATGGGTTCCGGCACGACGGATACCTGGGGGACCTTCACCGGCTATGCCAACAATGCTCAGCCCGGCTACATCGCCGGTTATTCGTTCGCCGCCGTCGGCAACGCGGGCCACTACGTCGATTTCAACCTGAAATCGCTCGGTTACCAACCTCAAACTCTCTCTTACGATACCCGATCGTCCGGTTCGGGTTCTCACGACGAGACTTGGACCTATTCCGTGGACGGCGGATCGAACTGGACGCCTATGGGAGATTGGTCATGGACGCAGAGCGACACCGGCAACCACGTTGCGTCTTTCGATCTTTCCGGCATCGCCGGCATCAGCGATCAGGCCGATCTTCGTTTTCGCGTCACGTACAATTCCGTGACCGGCACCGGCGGCACCTGTCGCATCGATAACTGGACGGTTACCGGTTCGACGATTGGCACGCCGACCTTGACCTGGAATCCTTCCGCCGGCGCCAACACTTGGGACACCACGACCGGCAATTGGTTGAATGGCGCCACGCCGGCCACTTACGCACCATCGGATGTCGTTGAATTCACTGATGCCGGGCTTGCCAACGGCAGCACGATCAACGTGACCGCCGGACTGAATCCCGGCGAGATCCACGTCAAGAACACCACCGGCATCTACTCTTTCGATAACGCTTCGCTCAGCGGCAGCGGCCTCTTGGAGAAAACCGGCGCAGGCGCGATGGAATTCAATGTGGCGAACCCCGACTTCTCGGGCATCATCCGCGTCACCGAAGGAACCTTGAATGTCAATCGCAACATTAATGGCACCGACGATTTGGGGACGGGGCCGTTGCAGCTTAACGGCGGGTCGCTGAAAAAGACGGCCGTTGGCGACACGATTTTCGCCAAGGATATCGTCTTCTCGAATTCCAGCACGATCGACACGAATGGCGGCAACCTCGAACTCTCCGGCTATTTGACGGGCAGTTACAATGCGACCGCCTTCACCAAGATCGGTGATGGCACGCTGACCGTAAGCCAGCCCGACGCGAATCCGCCGGGATACTTCCACGCCAATGTTGTCGTTCAAGCCGGAACGCTTCGCGTCAACGTCGTTGACCTCGCGGGCTACACGGCCATTGGCGACGGCGGGGTCCGCGTCATGAGCGGCGCGACCTTCCAAGTCGATAATATCACTTATGGAGTTCCCTCCCCCTCGGGCGGCGACACCAACTATTTCGACTTGTACGACGGCGGCAAGTTGCTGGGCACTGGCGCCGCTCGGATGAAAATCGGCAATGTGAATGTCGTGGCCAACACCACCGGCGGGCAAAATGCCGTCGAATTCAAGACCCAAGACGCCTCCGACACGCTGTGCCTCCTGAGCGCGGTTGAGCAGTTCTCCAGCAACTACGCTCTGCCAACCAATGCGACGATCAACGTCGGCGGGCCGGGCGTCGTCAAGCTCCAAAGCGGCGGCATCTCTTCCAAGTACACGTTCGGCGGCGACTGGCAGGTCAACAGCGGTATCCTGCAACTTGGCCCCGTCGATCCGAATCCACAACCCACATTCGGCGCCGGCGGCTATGCCGGCCCCAATGGCGAACCGCTGAATGCCCTGGGCTTCAAAGCCACGACCGACGGCACCGCTGCCGATCCGGATTTGCCGAACGCCGTCACCGTCAACTCGGGAGCCGTTCTCGCCGTGGCGGTCGATGCCGCGAACTTCAATTTGAACAACACGGCTTTTCCCGTGAATCCAACGCCGAATTATGTCCGCAACCCGGTCACCTTGAATGGCGGATCGATCGCCGCGACCGGTAATGAAGTCACCTACGACCAGACTGATTACAATCCCGATCCGCTCGTCACGGAATATAGCGGTCCCCAAGGCGTCGATAGCGGGACGGCCGTCGTCGCCCGTTTTGGCGGCAGTTTTACCGTCGCCGCGGGAACTTCCAAAGTGCTGACTTACAACCCGTCGCTCACCACCGAAGCGCGGACCGTCGAACTCGTCGCCGGCACGCGCCAAGTCGCCGTCGGCAGCACCACCGCCGCCGATCCAGTAACCGGAGTGATTACGTACACCACCGATTGGGAAGGCACGCTGCAAGTCGATGCCCACAATACCCTCGGCGGCGCGTTCAATATCAAGCGCGGCAAGGATTACACAGGCACGCTAGCTCCTGATGAAAAGACCATGATTTTGACCGAAATCGATCTTGCAACCGGTGGCGGCAGCGTCATCGTCGGCCCGGATGCCAGACTCGAAATCCTGGAAGGCGCCATGGTCGATGTCTCGGGCGCAGATGTCTTCCACGACACCGTTTCCGACAACTCCGTCAATGTTGACATCGCCGACAACGGCCATTTCAACATCTTGAACGGCACGCATCAAGTCGGCAACATCACCGGAACCGGCGCCGTCTCGGTCACCGGCGATGGAACGGCGATCAGCGCTTCCGGCATCGTGGCGGACTCGCTCACCATCGGCGGCGCGGCTCCGGTCATGGCCGTGCCGGAACCGGCCAGCCTTGTGCTGCTCGTCTTGGCCGCGGGAATCGGCTTCGTCGCCATCCGTTCCCGCCGAGTCCGTGGTTAGAAGAGGCTAACGCCGATCGTTTGACGTTACGGAGTTGCCGCGATTAAGGAAATGCGCTAAAAGGGTCAGAACTATTTTCTGCTCAGGATTCGGATCTTGACCGATTGGCGAATGGCGAGATAGGAATTTAACAGGCCGTGATGAACCCCGCGTCCTACCCCACACAATTGAAAAACGTGCTTTTCCAGTGTTATCGCGGTCCCTGCAGCGGAGTTGCCCCGACGAGAATCCCCAAGTCCTTGCGCCAACACAGGATCGGACGGGACAACCGTAAGCGGCGTCCCCTTTCCCGCGCGATTTGCAATCGAAAAACTTAACTCCAACCTGTTGCCTCCAAACGCTTTCGGAACAATCGGCCAAGATTTTTATTGAAAATGGGCCAGCCCTTCTGCTAGGCTGAGTTTGCGTGGATTTTGGAATATCCGCACCTATCCATGCACGGATGCCAAGCTCATGGGAGAAAAGAAAATGGCGGAAAAGGAAATGTCGTTCAACTTCCTTTCCCCCCATTTTCTTTTCTTAAGTTGAGACAGACTATTGGCTGCCCAAGCCAAAACCGTGAACCTCGGTGGCTTCGTGTTGAATAAGATTTCCTTGCACGACATTGCCCGGTTTGTTCAAGCCTCGCAGAATACGCTGCGCTGATTGAACGACATCATCGTTCCGAATCTCATGGACTGAAAAACATGGAAAAGTTGCTAAAAGATACCCAAAAAACTGCCTTCTTCGCCGCGGAACGAAAATCGCCGCGCGGCCGTCGCCGCGGACATGCCGGCGTTCGAGCCGGTAATGCCGGGCGGTCCGAAGTAAAAATTCCCGCCAAAAAACCGCCTAACTCTCGAGAAAATGGCCCATCGACTTTTTCAAAACCTCAAAAAAGGCCAAATCCCTCGAGTAAAGCCGGCGGTAAAAATTCCCCGCACCCACGAAAACCGCGGCAAGATACATCCTTCCCCGCGAGATCACTCGGTTCACCGGAAAAAAAAGAACCTCACCCCGCACCCTTCGCCCCCTCTCCCAAACGTGGAAATATCGAAATCCGTTGAGCAAAAAGTAAATGCCGGCACGAGCGGCCACGCCCGCGCTCGCTTGTTGATGAGAAAGCCAAACCACCAAGAAAAGCATCACCGCCGCATCGGCAAGCATCGCAGCGACGAAATCCAGATCGTCCGGCGACATCTCGCGAAGCATGAGCCGGGCGGTTTCGAGAATAGCGGATGGCATAGGCAGACGCCGCTAGTTTGGCCAACGGACCGAGATTGCAACACGGAAACAACGATGATTTGCCCTTTCACGTTACGAGACCCGCTTCGCGATCAGCGTGATGTTCTGCCCGCCGAAACCGAAACTGTTCGACAGCGCGACGTCGCAGCGAGCCTCCCGCGCGGCGTTCGGCACGTAATCCAGGTCGCAATCGGGATCGGGAAATTCGTAGTTGATCGTCGGCGGGAGAACGTTGTCGCGGATCGCCAACAGGCAGATGATCAGCTCCGTGGCGCCGGCGGCCGCAATCAGGTGGCCCATCATGCTTTTCGTGCTGGAGATCGGCGTTCTATAAGCCTGCTCGCCGAAAACGCCCTTGACGGCCATCGTTTCGACCTTGTCGTTCACCGCCGTGCTGGTGCCGTGGGCGTTGATATAGTGAATGTCCGCCGGCCCCATGCAAGCGTCGGCCAAGGCCATCGACATGCAGCTTTTCGCGCCGCGGCCTTGAGGATGCTGATCGGTAATTCGGTAGGCGTCCGCCGTCGAGCCGTAGCCCACGATCTCGCCGTAGATTTTCGCGCCGCGAGCCTGCGCCGCTTCCAGCAGTTCGAGGACCACCATGCTCGAACCTTCGCCGAGCACGAAGCCGTCGCGTTCGCGGTCGAAGGGGCGGGACGCCCTCGTCGGCTCGTCGTTGCGCGTCGAAAGCGCCGTCAGCAGATTGAAACCCGTCACGCCGAACGGATGAATCATCGAGTGCGTGCCGCCGGAGAGCATCACGTCGGCCTCGCCGCGGCGGATGATCTCCACCGCTTCCCCGACCGCCTGGCTGCTCGCCGCGCAGGCCGTGAGGCAATTCACGTTCGGGCCCTGGGCGTTGAACAAGCTGGCCAGGTGCCCGGCCGGCATATTCGGCTCCTGCTCCAACTCGGCGATGGGGTGCAGCGTTTCCAGGCCTTTGCGGACGAATCGGCTCAGGTCGAATTCGCCTCCGCCGGAGAGCGCGGCGACCATCATTTCCGAAAAACGGCCGAAATCCTGCTGCCCCTCGCCGCTGCCCAAATAGACGCCGAAGCGGGTCGGATCGAGGCGATCGAATTCCAAGCCCGAATCGGCCACCGCCTTCTTCGCGGCGCCGACGGCGAACTTCGTGTGCCGGCCCTGATATTTCCAATCCTCGGGATTCTCGCCGACGTCGGAAAGATCCCAATTGCGGACCTCGGCGGAGATGCGAGTGGGAAAATTGGCGGCGTCGAAAAGCGTGGTATAGCCCACGCCCGACTCCCCCGCCAAAAGCCGCTGCCACACCGTTTCGATATCGGCGCCCAGAGGAGTGACGCATCCCATGCCGGTGACTACTACGCGACGTCGCATATCTCGTGACCTGGTTGAAAATCGAAGGATTAACGAGGAATTGCCATGATCGATTTGCGGTCCGCCATAACCGACTTCCTCATTTGCCGGCCGCGCCATTGCCCGATTCCGTCGCGCAGAGCAGGCGCGCGGGGGTTGGAGCCTGCTGCCGTCGGCGGCCCGGCCCACGTCGAACGCGCCCAGCAAACGCATCATGCGGAGGAACGTTGCCGGATCGAACAAACTGCCCAACGTCGGCTCGTTGAGATGGGCGAAGACGATCTCGCCTTCGGCGTGCAGAACGTCCCCTTTATGGCTCGACACGGCAACCATCGCCCCGACGTCCTTGATATACTCGATCTTGGCGCAATAGGTCAGCACGTCGCCGGGAGTGGCTTCGCAATAAAAGACGATCTTCGGCACTTTGGCGAGCACGACCTTCTCGCGAAATTGATTGTATTCGCCCACCAGAAGGCCGCCGGTTTGCGCCATGCCCTCGATCACCAGGGAGTGCGGGATCATCGGATAAAAGGAGAAATGATCGTGCAAGTGATCCTCGGCCAGGGAGATGCACTTGATCGCCTTGGCCTGCCGCCCGCTCTCGAATTCGATGAACCGGTCAATCCAGTACCAGCGCATGTTGCACCTGACATTTTATTCGGTCACGCCCAGCTTGCCTTCCACGAAACGGCAGAGATCCGCCACGGTGAACAATTTGGGGAAGTCCTGCACGACGGGATTTTGAGCGAATTCGTCGAGATTGGCGTAGGGCATCCGCTTGCGAAGCTCGGCCATGCCCGTCTCGGTAACCTTGCCGTCCTCGACGTAGCGCGTATCCTTGAGCACGTCTTCGGGAATGAGTTCGCCTTGGGTAACCTTGATGTTGAATCCTTTTTCCAGGCGAAAAACGATGTCCAGGAAGTCGATCGACTCGGCGCCCAAATCGCCTACCAAGGTGGCTTCGGGCTTTACATCCTCCTCATCCACGCCCAAGGCGTCCACCAAGGCGGCCTGAATCTTTTCGAACACTTCGTCCTTTGTCGGCATGTCACTCAACCTCCAAAAACTGTAGAGCTTGCCTGCAAAATGAATATTGCAAATTGGTCGTTGCAAAAAAGCAGATTGCAAATTGTTTATGATTCTACGTTAAATGAAATCGGCCCGATTGTTGCGTTGCGGCACGGAACCATCCCGCACCGTTCGATATGCAATATGCAATCTCCAAATTTGCAATTTGCAATCAATATCCTCCCAAGCTCAAGCCGCCATCGACCCGCAAAACCTGGCCGGTGAGATACGCGGCGTCATCGCTGGCCAAAAAGGCCACGACCGCGGCGATTTCCTCGGGTTTGCCAAAGCGTTTCAAGGGAATGGCTTTGATGATTTGATCGCCCGCCGCGCCACGCACGAATTGGCTCATGTCGGTTTCGATCATGCCCGGCGCTACGGCATTGACGCGCACGCCGCGGGCGCGAGCTCCTTGGCCAGCGCCCGCGTGAGACCGTTGATGCCTCCCTTGCTGGCGGCGTAATTGACCTGCCCGCGGGAAGCGAATTCGGCGGAGGTGCTGGAGAGATTGATCATGCTGCCGCTGCGCTGCATCATCATGTATTGCGTAGCGGCATGACAATAATTGTAGGTTCCGCCCAAATTGGTCTCGATGACCGTCCGCCACTGTTCTTCGGTCATGGCTCCCATCAGTCCGTCCATAACGACGCCGGCCGAATTGACGAGGATATCGATCCGCTGCGATTCCTCGTATATCCGATCGATGATTTGCTTGGCCCGCGGAAGATCGCGAACATCGGCCTGGAGAGCGCGAACGGGTTGCGGCGCGGTATGCAAAGCATTCACCAGGGCCTCGGCGGAAGCCTGATTGCTGCGATAGATAAAGGTGACTTTCGCGCCCTCGGCCGCCAATCTGGCCACGCACGCCCGGCCGATGCCGCGGCTTCCACCGGTCACCAAAGCTGTTTTGCCGTCCAATCGCATATCAGGGTTCAGGGTTCGGGATCAAGGTTGAGGATTCGGATTTCAAGTCGAGATGGTTTCTAAATTCCGAATCCTGAACCCCATTTTTCACATCGTTACAGGCTCATCTCCGCCGCCGCTTGCCGCGAGGAATGATTCAGCAGCGCGAACTGCGTGCGCATCTCGCGGATTATTTGCTGGTCGGTTTCCCGATGAAGGGGGTTGGTGTCGGCCAAGTTGTAATGTTTCAATGTCAGCCGTGCGCCGGCAATCATTCGGCCTTCCAGGACGCCGCTTGCTTTGAGGGTCGTTTCCTCTTCGCTTCGCTTGAGGATATCCGCATGGATCGTCATCCTTTGACCAGGCTCGAAAAACTGGCCGTATTTGACATTCGCCGCCTTTTTCAAAATCACGATCGAATGCCGGAAGTTCTCGCTGGCGCGCACCAACCACGCACCGGCTTGCGTCATCGCCTCGATCATCAACACACCCGGCATGACCGGAAAATTGGGAAAGTGATCGGCCAAATACTCTTCGGCCAACGTCAGGTTCTTCACTGCCGTTATCTTCACGTCCGGCTCTAATTCAACAATTCGATCAATCAGCACAAATCGCATGGGATCGTGGGAGATAGGAGGGTAATATGGAGGCAAATGAAAATTCACGCCCGGCGGCTTGAGTGTCTCATGCCGCCGCGCCGTTTCGCTCGACTGGGCAACTCCTCCCTGATGCTTCCGGCTCACTCATTATATCGTCCGAAGCTAAGACGAATCGTTCAATATAGCCGTCAATCGGCAGTTCGACAACCGGAAAAATCTAATCGGCGACAACCCCGATTTTCTTTAAGGGATAAGAGCTTAGCAAACCCAGTACCGTTTGACTAGTGGTTTCTACTTGGGAAGCTGCTTTCCGATCCTCCAATCTGCCATTATGGCAGTTCGCTTCGTGTTTACAATTACCTCACTCGACCATGTAAGTCATTGCTATGCAATGAGATGCGTCATCTCGACTATCATTTGGTATAGCCTTTGCTAAATCATAGTTAATGAGTTAAGCATGATCGAGTCAAGCAGGGGATTGACTATCTGGAGGCGGTAAATAACATTCCTGTGACGCCACTGCCACTTGTGGACGGTGTATTTCCACCAATGTAACCCCTCGATGCAGAAGACTTTAAAAAACCGACCATTCGAATAAAACTCTCACAATCGAAAGGAGAATCCATGATGACCCTTTACTACAATCCCTTTTCTCAACTGCGATCGGAGATGGACCGCCTACTTAACGGGTTCCTCGGCGCCACTACGAACGGCGGCTCTCACCCGGCCGTGGGCCGCGGTCAGCCTGCCGTTAATCTGTGGGATAAAAACGACACTTTGCTGCTGGAAATGGAAATTCCCGGCGTCAAAAGCGAGCAAATCGAGATTTCGGTCGTGGGGATGGAACTGACGGTCAAGGTCCAACGCCCGGATGTGGAAGAGGAAGGCGTGACCTACCATCGCCGCGAACGGCCGGTGGGCGATTTCACCCGCGTGTTGCAACTCCCGTGCGAAGTCAATCCCGATAAGGTGGCGGCCGAACTCCACAATGGCGTTTTGAGCCTTACCCTGCCCAAGGCCGAAGTCGCCAAACCGCGAAAAATTTCCGTGCATTCGTAATTTTTTCGGGTTTTTTCCGAGAGGATGAGTCTCCTGCCGAGTTGAAGTTCATGCAATGGGCTCGGCAAAAAAACTCGCCTTTCCTTCGATGATCGGAAAAACAACTTTCAAGGAGACATGAGCATGAATACTGAAACAGTGATGAGCAAACCTGAAGGCGGAACGGCAACCGCCGAACATACTCGGAGCGGGCGGTTTTTCCGCCCCAACGTGGATATCGTGGAAAAGGCCGATGAATTGCTGCTTTTGGCCGACGTGCCTGGCGCCGGCAGTGACGCCATCGACATCAAATTCGAGGACGGCGAGTTGACCTTGCATGTCAAAGTCGAACCGCGGCAAGGTCCCGATCAGCAATATCTGTACCAGGAGTACGGCATCGGCGATTTTTATCGCACCTTCCAGATCAGTGAAATGATCGACGCCAGCAAAATCTCGGCCGAATGCGGCGACGGTATCTTGACGCTGCATTTGCCCAAAGCCGAATCCGTCAAACCGCGCAAAATCGTGGTGGCGGCGAAATAATTTTCCATGAAAAGGAGGATCGAATGATGAGCCTTATACCTTGGAGAAATAAAGAACGGGAAGGCGTTCCGGCGACCACCTCGCTCGGAGCGCTGAAGTCGGAAATGGATCGGCTCTTCGATTCGTTTGTCCGCGAACCGTTTGGAATGCTCGATTGGCCGCCTTTCACGGGCGGTGAAAAGTGGTGGCCCGCCGTCGATGTCGCCGAGACCGACAAGGACCTGACGATCCGCGCGGAAGTGCCCGGCATCGATCCCAAGGAAATCAATGTCTCGGTCACCGGCGAGCAGTTGGTCATTAGCGGCGAGAAGAGGGAAAAAACCGAGCGCAAAGGCGACGGTTACCTCCACAACGAAACGCGCTATGGTTCGTTCCGCCGCGCGATTCCGCTGCCTGAGGGAGTCGATTCGGAGCATGTCGATGCCCAGTACGCCAATGGCGTGCTGACGCTCACGCTCCCGAAAACGCCTGCGGCCGCGCCCAAGCGGATCGAAGTTAAAGTGAAAGAAGAATAGCGCGGACCAAGGAAATGTCTTAAATCCCCGCTTGCTTGGATACGCGGGGTGAAACGGCTTCATGTCTGTTTTGTTCCAAATCCGCTGCCCCCACGGGTTGTCACCCGTGGGTTTTTTATTTAACATGGACGCCGTTCGACCATCAACCAGCAACCGTATTCAAGAGCCGAACCATGCCGTGCCGAGGAATTCGCGGAGCGACGACTTGCGAGGAAAACACCCCCGCCTCGATTTTAAAGGCAACTCGAGAGTTATTGGCGCTGATGATCCGCCGCAACGACATCAAACCCGAAGACGTGGCAAGCGCCGTTTTCTCCACCACGGAAGATTTGGATGCCGAGTTTCCGGCCCTCGCGGCAAGGCAACTAGGCTGGTTCGATGTGGCGCTGATGTGCATCCACGAGATCGACGTCCCCGGCTCGCTCCGCCGTTGCATTCGCATCCTCTTGCATTGGAATACGGAAAAAACGGCTGACCAAATGGTCCATATCTATATCAAGGACGCAGCCAATCTCCGGCCGGACCGCTCCAAAATCCCCCCTGTAGATTGGGGAGCCTTAGAGCAATGGATTGAAGCAAACATCGACAAATCCGTTCAATCCGCCCGAAAGTAGATCCCGCTTGTCGGGCGAAAACATCAGTAGTTCCCACTCGAGTGGGAAATCCTGAGTGCTAAAGGGGACAGTCCCATTTTTGTCGCCTCCCGCCACAAAATCGGGACAGTCCCCCTTTCCCTGCGTTTAGTCACTCCCAACAGACGGGACTGACTGTCTTCTGTCGTTGACAATACGTCCTAACTTGTTTACAGTTAATATCTTGTGGAATATTCCATCGCACTAATTCAAAGTGGAAAGGGCATCGTGGCGGACAAAGCATGGGGGGGCGTGTTCAACGAAGCTACCGACCGGCGTGTCGAACAGTTCACCGAAAGTGTGAGCTTCGACCGCCGTCTCTATGCGCAAGACATTCTCGGCTCGATCGCCCATGCACAAATGCTTGCGGCAGTCGGACTAATCGCTGCGGACGAATGCCGCCAAATTGAGCAGGGGCTGACCGCGATTCGCCTAGAAATCGAGCAAGGGCAATTCGAGTTCCGCATCGAGCTGGAAGATATCCACATGCATATCGAACGGGCGCTCGTCGAGCGGATCGGCGACATCGGCCGGAAACTCCACACCGCGCAGCCGCAACGATCAAATCGCCACCGATCTCCGACTTTGGGTCCGCGATGCCATTGACCGGATTGATCGCCGTTTGCTTGAAGTTCAAAAGTCCTTTCTCGGCCGTTGCGACAGCGATGCCGGTGTCATTCTACCCGGCTACACGCATCTGCAACGCGCTCAGCCGGTTCTCGCGCCGCATTATTGGCTCTGCTATTGCGAAAAATTCGAGCGCGACCGACAACGCTTGGCCGATTGCCGTCGCAGGGGAAACGTCTTGAGTCTCGGCGCGGCCGCGCTGGCGGGCACGAGTCTGCCGATCGACCGGGAGGATGTCGCCCGACGATTGGGATTCGACGCGGTAGCGGCCAATAGCCTCGATGCGACGAGCGACCGCGATTTCGTGTTGGAATTCGTCTTCTCCCTGGCGCTGATCGCCGAGCACTTGAGCACTTGGGCCGAAGAGTGGATTTTATGGTCCACCGTCGAATTCAATTTCCTCAAATTACCGCAGGCGTTTTGCACCGGTTCGTCGATCATGCCGCAGAAGGTCAACCCCGACGTGCTGGAGCTTACCCGCGGAAAAACCGCGCGCGTGATCGGCGCTCTGCAAACTCTGTTGGTGCTGATAAAAGGTCTGCCGCTGGCCTACAACCGAGATTTGCAGGAAGACAAAGAGCCGCTGTTCGATGCTTTCGATACGATTGACTCCGCACTCTCGCTCGCCGCGCCGCTGATTGCGCAGACTGAACTGAATCTTCCGACGATAGCCGAAAAATTGGAGCGCGGCTACCTCGACGCCACGACGTTCATGGAGTATCTGATCGGCCGCGGCGTTCCGCAGCGAACCGCCCACGGGTTCGTGGGAAAGCTTGTCCGCAAGGCGATGGATCGCGGTGTTCGCCTGACCGACTTGCCGCTTGCCGAATTTCAAGAGGCCGATGCCGGACTGAACGAAAGCGTTTACGGCGTCCTCGGAGTTGAGAAGGCCGTCGCCGCGATGAAAAGCTGCGGTTCGACCGCGCCGGAAGAGGTTCGCAAACAGGTCGAGCGGTGGAAAAAGCGATTGGGATCGACCTAACGCAATGAAATCAGAGAGCGCGCAGAATGAAAAACATTCGCCGCTTGCGGCTTCGCAATGCATAGCGAGTAACTCGATATCCAACAGAGTACAAAGTCCAAAGTACTGAGTACTGAGTATCGGTCACTGTGTACTCCGTACTGAAAACTCTGTGCTCCATACTGAAAACTGTGTGCTGTTTACTGAAAACTGCGAGTATCATCATCTCGAGAACCTGCCATGAGAACAATTTCACATCGACGTAAGTTCTGTCCATTTCTCGCAGCCTTCCTGGGATACGGCTTGTTTTTTGGAAATCTATCGAGTTTGCTCTTCGCCCAGGATGAAAATCCTGCTCCTGAAACACTGCCCCCCGCCGCGGCGGCGCCCAAGCCGGTCGCGGGCAAAGCGGCGGCTAAGGCCGATGATTCGTCCTTCGGCAAATCCTCCGTCCTCCCCGACGATCCGGCGGTGGCTGCGCTTCTGGCGGCGAATCCGACGACGCCAAGCGAACTCGCTCGGACGGCGAAAATCCTGGTCGATCTGCATCAGCCCGCGTTGGCGAAACAGTTTTTGAAGAAAATCGTCGATGCCCATCTCGATCGAACGCAACTCGCCGCGCTGGGCCGCGAACTCGGCTCGGTGGCGTTTCTCGGCTTTAGTCGCATTGAAGAACTGCAACCGCAAGGCAAACTACTGGGCGATGCCGTGCTGGAGGCCATGAACGCGGAATTGCAGGATCCGCAAAAAATTGCGGCGGCCGTCAAGCAATTGCAGGACCCTTCGATTGAAAAACGCACGCAAGCCCTGGAGGAGTTGCAGCACGCCCGCAAGCCCGCCGTCGCGGCGCTCGTCGAAGTGCTGGCCGATCCCAAGCGGGAAGCGGAATATAAAAACGTCCGCGCGGCCTTGGCCATGATGGGCCGTCAGGCAAGCATGCCGATGATCGGCATCATGGATACTGCCAATCCCACGCTCAAAGAACAGGCGATTCGCGTGTTGGGCGAGGCAGTCGCAATCGACGCGAAATTTTTCCTGCTCGCGCCGGCGTGGGAACAAACCGGCAGCGCCGGAAAAGAATCGGCAGCGGCCGCGGCGGCGCGCCGGGCTTTGGCGCGTTTGACCGGCGGCAAGCTGCCGAGCAAATCGGATGCCGTCAAGATGCTCGTTCGAGCCGCAAATCTTTATCTCAATCGTCAACCGCCCCTGCCCGACGCCGTGGACGGAAAAGTCGAAATCTGGCGGTGGGACGGACGGCAGCGAAAATGCGAGATTTCGAGCTTGCCCGTCGAAGACGTGCGCCTCATCACGGCCGCTCGCCTGGCGCATGACGCCATGACGCTGGATCCCGAAAACAAAGAAGCGAAGCTGATGTATTGGACGGCAAAGCTCGAAGCGGCGGCCTATCGAAATGGACTCGACAAGCCCCTCGACGAGGATCAAGTCCTGCCGCTCCTGAAATCAAATCCACAGGAATTGCAAGCTTTGCTGAAATATGCCATTTCCACGAAACACTATCCGGCCGCTGCGGCAATGGCCGCCATTTTAGGGCGTATCGGCAAGACCGGCGATCTCCTCTATCCGGCAAACGGCGAATCGATATTAGTCGAAGCCGTCGGGCAGCCCGACCGGCGGTTGCGAATGGCGGCCCTGCGGGCGATCGCGAAGCTCAAGCCGGAGAAGCCTTATCCCGGTTCGAGCAACGTGCTCGAAGCCTTGGCGTATTTTGCCGCCGGTTCGGGCACGCGCAGAGCGCTCGTGGCGGGGCCGAATTTGAACAAGATTCCCCGTCTCGTGTCGGGACTTTCAGCCGAAGGTTTCGAAGTCGATACCGCGCAGACCGGCAAGCAAGTGTTGCAGAAACTGCTCGCCTCGCCCGATTATGAAATCGCCCTCATCGATGCGGGCGTCAGCCAGCCTTCGATCGAACTTCTCTTGCAGCAAATTCGCCGCGACAACCGCAGCGCCGACGTCCGCGTGGGAATCATCGCCCGGGCGGGATTTTTCGAAAAGGCCGAACACGTCGCCGATGCCGATCCGCTCACGCTCGATTTCCCCCGGCCCAACGACGACCAGGCGGCGCGCCGGGAAGTCGCGCAGTTGGCGGCGATCGAGCCCCGCGATCTCGTCCCGCCCGACGAACGGTTGCGCGAGGCGGGCGAAGCATTGGACCTGCTTGCGGATCTCATTCGCACGTCCCCCAAGCTGTATGACGTTCGCCGGCTGCAAGATTCCGTGCTTTTGGCATTGAACACGCCTTCCCTGGCCGCAAAGGCCGTAGCCGTGCTCGCGAACGTCAACTCGCTCGAGGCGCAGCAGGCGCTGGTCGAAACGGCCAGCCGCGAAACCTCGCCGCTGGAACTCCGGCAAGCGGCGGTCGCGGCGTTTCGATCGAACGTGGCCGCGAATGGCGTGCTGCTTAACAAGGACGAAATTCGCCGGCAATACGATTTATACAATAAAAGCGAAACCGCCGACAAAGCCACGCAGAAATTGCTGGGATTGATCCTCGATTGCCTGGAAGCGCCGAAACAGTGAAGTGGGCATGCAGACGAACGGTAATTTTCATAAGTCCCTTCGCGACTAAGCAAACCTTCACCCTTCATCCATTGCTCAATGTCCCGATTGCCCTCTTCCGCCGATGCGATCGATACTGGCCCGCCGATCCCGAATTTGATCGGCAGCGGCGCGGCGATGGAAAAGATCTACCGGCTCACGCGGCAGGTGGCGAAGTCGAATGCCTCGGTATTGCTATTAGGCGAGACGGGCACGGGCAAGGAACTGATCGCCAAGGCCATCCACCGCCTCAGCCCGCGCGGCAGCGGTCCGTTCGTCCGC
This sequence comes from Pirellulales bacterium, assembly GCA_963713065.1. Lineage (GTDB taxonomy): Bacteria > Planctomycetota > Planctomycetia > Pirellulales > Thermoguttaceae > JADLEL01. Next base: position 151,404 of record CAVQKP010000013.1, read on the forward strand.
GTGAATTGCGGCGCGCTCGCCGAAAACCTGCTGGAGAGCGAGCTTTTCGGCCACGTCCGCGGAGCTTTCACGGGCGCGATCGAAAACCGCACGGGCCGGTTCGAGGCCGCCCACACCGGCACCGTTTTTCTCGACGAAATCAACTCGACCACGCCCAAGCTGCAAGTCAAACTGCTCCGCGTGCTGCAAGAGCACGAGTTCGAGCGCGTCGGCGATACGCAGACCATCCGCGTCGATACCCGGGTCGTCGCCGCCAGCAATCGCGACCTGCTGGAGGAAACCGAATCGGGCCGCTTCCGCGAAGACCTCTATTACCGGCTCAACGTGATTACGATCTACATCCCGCCGCTGCGCGAGCGCCGCGAGGATATACCGCTTCTGGTCGGCCATTTTCTGAAAATCTACAACGAGCAGGACTTCCGCCACGTGCCCCACGTCCGGCCCGACGCCATGAAGGCGCTGCGTGGAATACGATTGGCCGGGCAACGTCCGCGAGCTGCAAAACTACATCGAGCGCGCGGTGGTTCTCGCGCCCGGCGACGAATTGACGTCCGATCTCCTGCCCGACGTCGTGCTGGGCCGCAAGCCCCGCCGTCTGGGCCGCCAGCGCGCGGCCGACCTGCCCACGCTGGCCGCGGAGTTGGTCGAGCAAGGCATCGAGGCCGCGGGCCCGCAGGCCGAAAATCTGCACTCGATGATCGTCAACCGCGTGGAGCGCGAGTTGATCGCCCAGGTCATGACCCAAGCCGACAGCGTGCAAATCAAAGCCGCCGAACGCCTGGGCATCAACCGCAACACGCTGCACAAAAAACTCAAGGAATACGGATTGGAGAAGTAAGCAGAAATCGTGGCAAAAAATTCTCTCCTCTCCCTTTGGGAGTGGGGCCGGGAGTGAGGGCTGGCGAGAAGTCAGGAATTCGAAAGTACGATAAATCACGGGCAACTACGCGCCCGCCAAGGAGATCCAATCATGTATCTCAACCGCTTCGGCGTAAAAAACTACAAGTGCCTCGGCGATATCGATATCCCCTTAACGCCGATCCATGTCCTGATCGGCGAGAATGACTCGGGGAAGACGAGTTTGTTGGAAGCGATGTTAATCAATTCCGACGAAACTCATTTGAAGTCAATCACTTCGCCTTTGGATTTCCGTGAGTTAGTCAATCATCACGCCAGTTCCGAGGCAATTGATTTCGAAGGACAATGGCAAAGTCGAGAGGCGGATGCCGGCAACCGACTCGTCAAGCTAGGATTTCGACTTGAATATTCAGAGGGGTATGAGGGGCATTATTTCAAGTCCAAAGAGTGGGTTTATCGTGATGCATGCAAAATTGTGAAGGATACAGAAACCGGAAAAATTGTCAATGAAACTGATCCGGCAATACTATTCTCACAGGAAGAAATTTCGAGCGAATATATCAAGTATGTCAAATACGTACAGCCCAGAAAATATGCTGTAAAGTACAATTTCAATCCAAGAGTCATGGCGGCGCCTTCGGTAAGCAATCCAAACAGGTTATTCCGCATGGATCCTGACGGATTCGGGTTGCCGAATTTGTTGGACAACATTTTGGGCAACAATCCGGAACGCTTCATCGCGCTACGCAAGAATTTTTGCGAATATTTCCCGCAATTCACCTCGATTCGCATCGAGCCCGCGGAGGGAAAACGACTTCAATATAATGAAAGAGAGTCGGTGCTTGTCACCAAAGACGAAACAGGTAAAGGCGTCTATTTCGACGCTCGATCCGGACGAACTGTTCGAGCCGAGCAAGCTTCCGACGGCGCAATCCTCTTCCTTGGATTCCTCGCATTGGCCTATTTGCCGACTCCTCCAAATTTGCTGTTGATCGAAGAACCCGAAAACGGCATTTATCCAAAAAAATTAGAACAGCTTGTCATGCTATTGAAAAATCTCGTTGAACGCACCGAAGGCGTTCGTTTTCCGCAAATCATCATGACGACGCATTCGCCGTACCTTCTTAGTTATTTTGAGCCAGAGGAAGTGACCTTTCTAAGCCGACCGAAGAATGATCCTTCCGGCCCGGTGAGAGCACGACCGTTGCGAGACGCGCCTTATATCGAGGAACGATTAGCTGGTGGGCAATTTTATTTAGGAGAACTCTGGTACAATCTAAGTGAGGGGGAACTCTTCGGTGACATGGAAATCGAATAACGTAATTGAGATCATCGGAGAAGGCGTCACGGATGTCGGTCCCATGCAAACGTCGGATGAACCGGAATTGCCAAACCAAGGGACGTTGCCCATCCTTGTGCATAAAATATGCAAGAAGCCAGGGAATATGCGGGTAATTCGCCGAAGGGTTTCGCTTCTTCGAGGAAAAACACTTGCGGAGAAAGTCTATTTCGAAAGATACCAAGCCATTTACAGCAAGTACCGCGGCATCGTTCTGGTAGTCGATTCCGATGGAAAGTTGGAATTAACGCGAAAAAATTGGCACGAAGCTCGCGAAAAGTCGAATGCCCGCCTGTCGAATCACCTTCCCATGGCAATTGGCATAGCGCATCCTTGTATTGAAAGTTGGTTATTGTCCGATGCAACAGCCATTCGTCGAGGACTTGAATTAGAGCGAACACCGGTAGTGTCCGATAATCCCGAATCATTATCACCCAAGAAATCAAATAAGAATCACCCGAAAAACGTGTTCCGATCGATCGTGAAGGACAATATGTCCGCTAAAGATACCGACCGCATCGCCGCCGCGATGAACGATTTGGAATTAGTGAAGCAGCGCTGCCCCGCGGGATTCAAACCCTTTGCCGAAGAAGTGGAAACGCACATTCAGCCACTTTTTGAAAATTAGAAATTCAGGATTCACCACATCGTAACGGAATTAATACAAAATGCTCTCTCGCGTCAGCATTATCTGCTTCGCCGCCAGCTACCTGATCGTGCTGGCGCTGGAAATCTCGCGGCTCACCTTTCGCAGCGGCGTGCGGGGGGCGTTCATGGTGGGTTGGGCCGTGGCGGGACTGCTCGCGCACACGATCTTTCTCTACAACCAAGCTGTGTCCAGCGCCGGCGTGCCGCTTTCAAGCTGGCGAGATTGGTTTCTTGTGGCGGCCTGGTTCCTGATGATCGTGTATCTGTATCTGGTATATTATCATCCGCGCAACATGCTCGGCGTATATTTGATGCCGCTGGTGCTGGGGCTTATCGGCATGGCGTGGTCGGTCAGCCCGGAACCGTTCGCCAGGCAACCCGCCTCGCAAATCTGGGGCGGCATCCACGGCGCGTCGATCGGGCTGGCTGCGGCGGCGATGCTGTTCGGATTCGCCGCAGGCCTCATGTATCTGCGGCAGGATCATCGCCTGAAGCATAAAATCCCGCCCGGAAAAGGGCTCAAGCTGCCCAGCCTGGAATGGCTCCAACACGCGGCCGTCCGCTCGATGGTCGCATCCACCGTGTTGGTGGGAATCGGCGTGTTGACGGGCATGGTGCTGAATCTGATCGACCGCCGCCAGCCGGATGAACGGCTTCGCTGGTTCGATCCGTTCGTGCTCGGCACGACGCTGTTGTTTATCTGGCTGCTGTTCGCCGTGCATGTCAGCTACTTGTTCCGGCACGCCCGGCGGGGAAGAATCGTCGCTTATCTCGCCATACTCAGTTTCCTATTTCTGGTGATCGTCCTGGCCGCGGGCCTGCTTTTGAATTCGCAACACGGAGGAGCAAAGGGGGAAGGGGGAAGGCGGAAGGCGGAAGAAACCATTGCAAATTGGAAATTGCAAAATGCAAAATGCAAATTGAACGACGCCTGCTGCGATGGACAATCTTCAACGAATCTGTCGAGCGACCGCTGTGCCCTATCCCCCGTTTCCTGCCCGCTGCCCGCCCTCCCCTCACCCCTCACCCCTCTCCCCTCGAATGCAGATCCAAGTCGTCGGCTGTAGCCACCACAATTCGACGATCGATTTTCGAGAGAAGCTGGCCTTCACGGCCGGACAGGCTCGCGAAGCGACTCGATGCCTGGCGGCGGGTCTTCCCGGGCGTCGAGGCCGTGCTCCTTTCCACCTGCAACCGCGTGGAGTTATACTGCGCCACGGAAAACGCGGAAGAGCCGTCGCTTGCGCAAATCGCCGGCTTCCTCGCCCGCTTTCATCATCTCGAGATGGACGTGATCGTCGCGCAGCTTTACCATCATGGCGACGAAACGGCGGTGCGGCACCTGTTTACCGTAGCCGCCAGTCTCGACAGCATGGTGCTCGGCGAGCCGCAGATTCTCGCCCAGGTGAAGGACGCCTACGAACTGGCCACGCGGCAAGACAGCACGGGACCGCTCTTGCACGCGGTGTTCCAGTCGGCAATTCGGGTCTCCCGGCGGGTGAGCAACGAGACGGCCATCCACCGGCGGCGCGTGAGCGTGCCCAGCGTGGCGGTGGCCGATTTCGCCCGGCAGATTTTCGAACGCTTCGACGACAAGCACGTCGTCGTCATCGGCGCGGGCGAAATGGCGAAGGAAACGCTCCGCTACCTCCGCGACGAAGGCGCCCATCAAGATCACCATCGTCAACCGCAGCATCGAACGGGCCGACGAAGTCGCCGCGCAGTGGAACGGCCGCGCGGTCGCCTGGGACCAGTTGGCCGAAGCGCTCGCCACCTCCGACATCGTCGTCAGCACGACCGGCGCGTCGGAGCCGATCATGACGCTCGCCGATTTCGGCCGCATCGAGCGGGCGCGGTTCGGCCGCCCGCTTTTTATCCTCGATCTGGCAGTCCCCCGCGATTTCGATGCGGCGATCGGCGGGCGGCCCGACGTTTATCTCTATTCCGTCGACGACCTGCAAGAGACATGCCGGCGGAACCAGCAGCAGCGCGACCGCGAAATGCCGTCCGCCCTGCGAATTATCGAGCGCGAGACCGCCCGTTTCATGGGCGATATCTCGCATCGCGCCGTCGGGCCGGTCATCCAGCAGCTTCGCGAAGGCTGGCAGAAGCCGAAGGAAGAAGAACTGGAACGCCTGCTCCACAAGCTGCCGAATCTCGACGACCGCGCGAAAGAGGAAATCCGCCAATCGTTCGACCGGCTGGTCAACAAGCTCCTGCACCCGCCACTCGCCTCGCTCCGCGACGAATCGCGCAAAGGCGTGCCGCGGACGCTCCTGGATGCTCTGTCGCGGCTGTTTCAGTTGAAGGATTGAGCGTGAGTGAGCGGTAATGGATGGGCTTCGCCCACCCAAATCACTGGACGCAACGAATTGGCAATTGTATAATGCCATCAAAAGGAGGCTATCATGTTCGACCATATCGTATCGAATCCTGAAATTCTTCACGGCAAGCCTTGTATCCGGGGCACGCGCATCAGCGTGGAATTCATCTTGGAACTTGTTGCCAGCGGCGCAACGCGGGAGGACATTCTCCGCTCTTATCCGCATCTGACGGCGGAAGGCATCGAAGACGCAATCCGGTATGCCTCTCAATTCCTCGCAAATGAAGTGGTCGTGCAAGGCGTCCCCCGCACGCTCCTGGATGCTCTGTCGCGGCTGTTTCAACTCAAGGATTAGTAATCATCATTTAGCCGCGACCGGGCGCCGACTGAGATTGATCGGGAGCGCGAAGATTTTCTGTAGGTGACGGAATCGAGTGAGGAGTACAGAGTACAAAGTGCTAAGTATGAAAGATTGTTTGCTTGATAACCATTTCTCTTCGTTCTTTGCTCTGCACTTCGTACTTAGTTCAATACTTTGTACTCCGTACTCTGCCTCTCAATCGCCAGCCGATATGTCTCCCCTTGTTTCACTCGGGGGGATAACGATAAACTTCCTGTATAAAACTGCCATCCATTTTTTGATCTTTCATGGAAACCGAAACGCCGACCGCCGCCGTTCCCAAACGCAATCTCCGCTGGTATCAGTTCAGCCTGCGATCGCTGCTAATTTTTGTTGACGCTCTTCGCCTGTGCTTGCTCTTGGTTCGCCGTGAAGTGGAAACAAGCGAAGGAGCAGCGGGAGGCCGTGGAGTTTTTAGTGAAAGCGGGCTTTACTGTTGATTACGATTATCAGGTAACGGATACGGGAGATATGAAACTTTATCCCGCCGCCCGGCCCTCGGTGGCTGCGCGATCTGTTGACGGAAGACTTTTCTCGATGTTATTGGACTCAGTATATTCGATTCTGAAAATCTCGATGATAAGTTGATTTATCTGGAGAAGTTGCCTCATCTCAAAATACTTGATCTAGATTGCAATGTTACCGATCGTGGGCTAATGCATCTAAATGGCTTGAAAGAATTACGCAATCTCAGACCTCTTGCTCTCAAATAACCGATGCGGGACTGGAACAACTCGATGATTTGCGTCAACTGCGTGAATTAAGCTTGCAGAGTGATAAAATTACGGATATAGGGCTTGAGCAAATTGCAAGATTATCGCAATTGGAATATCTGTGCGTCGAAGGATCCGATATATCCGATAATGGAATTCGGTTCCTTGCGAAATTAAGAAATCTTCGATCTTTGGATATCAGCAATACGCAAGGTCACCGGTGAAGGTTTATCCCGCCTGAAACCTTTGGAAAAACTCGAGGAAATATGCCTTTGTCAAAGCTCCATCTCCGATCCGGACTTGAAAAAACTTTCGGAACTGAAACAGCTTCATGCGCTTTATCTTGCCGACACGAAAATCACGGATCAAGGATTGAAATATCTTTCCGAATTATCAGAAATCCAAATGCTTACGCTGGACAACACCGCAGTGACCGATGCCGGTTTGGAACATTTCAAAGAGTTGGGCCAACTCGAGAATTTGCATCTCACCAACACGCGAGTCACCGATGCCGGATTGCGATATCTCATGTGTATGAAGAGTTTGAAAGTCCTGGTTCTCTTGAAAACTAACATTACCGATGCCGCAATCAATGACTTGAAAAACATGAAGCAGCTTGAAATGCTGTATATTTATGGCACAAAAATTTCTGCCGCGGGGGAAAAAGAACTTCAAAAGGCGTTGCCGAAAGTCCAGTTGCACCAGATGGGCATGTGAAAGATCAGATCGTTCGTAGCTCACGCAGGGCGGGCTTCGCCTGCCAAAATCGCTGCCCTGTGCCTACATAACCTGGGGAACGGTAGTTAAAAATAAACAAAAGGAAGAAAATAGTTCCGAATAAAAGTTGGGTGGATCAAGCTTTATGCCGACCCACCATGCTTTCCATGCTTTCTCAAATTCGCAGAGCTTTCTCGAAATTGGCGGGTCGCGCTGTGCTTGACCCACGCTACAAACTCGCCACTCTAAACGCCAATCTTTTCTTCTCTCTTCCCCTCCCCTTGTCTCCTCCAAGGGCTAACGCTAGACTTCCGGTATAAAATGATATTCATTGGGGCTGAATCGACTCCATTTGACACTTGAACAAGGATTTTTAACATGCCTGCCATTCGCTCACTGACTTGGTTTTTCTTATTGTTCGTCGCCACCCTCGCCCGCGCCGCGTCGCCCATTCCCGAAATCAAATTCGAGAAATACGCGCTCCCGAACGGCTTGCAGGTGATTTTGCACGTCGATCACTCGACGCCCCTCGTCACGGTGGACGTGTGGTATCACGCCGGCTCGAAGAACGAGAAGCCGGGCCGCACCGGCTTCGCGCATCTCTTCGAGCACATGATGTTCCAAGGCTCGAAACACCATGACAGCAACTATTTCGATCCTTTCCTGGAGTCGGGCGGAAAGCTCAACGGCTCGACCAACCAGGACCGCACCAACTACTGGGAAACCGTCCCTGCGAATTATCTCGACGTGGCCTTGTGGATGGAATCGGACCGGATGGGTTATCTGCTGCCCGCCATGAGCCAGAAAAAACTCGACAACCAGCGCGACGTCGTCCGCAACGAGCGGCGGCAGAGCTATGAAAACCGCCCCTATGGCCTGATGCACGAGGTCATTCTGGCGGCGATGTTCCCGCCCGACCATCCGTATAGCTGGCCGACGATCGGCTCGATGACCGACCTGGCAAAAGCCAGCCGCGAAGACATCGCCGGCTTTTTCACCCGCTATTACCATCCGTCGAACGCCAGCTTGTGCATTGCGGGCGATTTCGATCCGATGGAGGCAAAAAAACTGGTGGAAAAATACTTCGGCCCGCTTCCCGCCGGCCCGAAAGTCGAAAAGATGAAACCCGAACCGGCAAATCTCAAAGAGCAAAAGATCATCAAAATGACCGACCGCGTGGGCCTGCCGCGGTTGCTCCTGGTTTGGCCCAGCGTGCCGGAATTCGCCGAAGACGAACCGGCGCTCGACCTTTTGGGCGATATTCTTTCGGTCGGCAAAACCTCGCGGCTGGAAAAATCGCTCGTCCGCGAGAAGCAGATCGCCCAGTCGGTCTCCGCCGGCCAGGATTCGGAAGAAATCGCCGGCGCATTCATGATCGACGCCACGGCTCAGCCGGCACATACGCTCGAAGAGTTGAAAAACGCCATTTTCGAACAAGTCCGTCTCATTCAAGAAAAGCCCCCAACCGCCGAGGAAATCTCCCGCTCGCTCAACCGCATCGAAGCACAAGTCATCCGCTCGCTGGAATCCAACAGCGGCTTCGGCGGGCTGGCCGATCAACTTAATCGCTACAACGTGCTGAAGGGCGATCCGGGCTACCTCAGCAAGGATTTCGAGCGCTATCAAAAGTCACGCCGGACGACATTCAGCGCGTGGCGAAGAAATATCTCGGCCCGGCTTATATCGAGTTGGAAGTCACGCCGGGGACGGAAGTGAAGATCATGCCCGACCCGCGGATTCCCGCCGAGGAAGCACGCGAGAAGCTGGCGAAGGAAGAGCGGGAAATCACGGGCGATTCCCATATTTTGATGGAAAATGAACAAGAGGCGAAAAAAACGCCGCTCTGGCACCTGGAACTGCCGAAACCCGGCCCTACGCCGAAATTCGCCTTGCCGCCGTTCGAGCGGACGAAGCTCGAAAACGGCATCGATCTGCTCGTCGTCGAAAAACACGATTTGCCCATCGTGCAAATGAACCTGGTGTTTCCCGCAGGCAGAACGAGGGATTTGCCCCGCTTGCCGGGAGAAGCTTCGCTGACGACCGCCGTTTGGGACGAAGGAACGAAAAATCGCACCGCCGACCGGATATCCGATGAACTTGGCGGGATCGGCGCCGATGTTTCGTTCTCCGCCGGTTGGGACATCACTTCAGCCCGGCTTTTCAGCTTGAAAAGCCATTTGCCGCAGGCACTCGATATTTATGCCGACTTGCTCGTCAATCCGCTCTTCCCCGAGAAGGAAATGGAGCGGGAGAAGAAAATGATGCTCGCCCGCTTCCTGCAAATCCGCAATGAACCGGTCATGCTCGCCCATTTGGCCGTCGGACCGACGCTTTACGATGGAAATCCCTACGGCCGCCCTCTGCTCGGCACGCCGGAGTCGATCCGGGCGATCCAACGGCAGGATCTCGTGGATTTCTACAAAACGAACTATGTCCCCAAGGGCGCAACTTTGATCGCCGTGGGCGATGTCAGCGCGGAGGAATTGGCGAAAGAAATGAACGAAGTCTTGGCCGATTGGAAAAATCGAAGCGGCAATCCCCAAGGCGCTGTCACCCACGCGCTGCCTTCGCCCCGGCCAACGCGAATCATTCTCATCGACAAACCCGGGGCGGCGCAATCGGTCATTGCCGTCGCCGAACTCTCGGCCGAACGCACTTCGCCCGACTACTACGCCCTGAACGTGATGAATGCGATTTTCGGCGGGCAGTTCATGAGCCGCCTGAACATGAACCTCCGCGAAACGAAGGGCTATACGTACGGCGCGCGTTCGATGTTCGATTGGCACGTTCACGCGCCCGGCGCGTTTTTGGCCAGCGCCAGCGTTAAAACCGACGTGACTGCTCCTGCGCTCGCCGAGTTCCTCAAGGAGATCGACGGCATCCGCGGCGAAATCCCCGTCAAGCCGGAGGAGTTGAACGACGCGAAAGACTACCTCACGCGCGGCTATCCGTCCGATTTCGAGACGATTTCGCAGATCGCCCAGCGGCTGGAGACGCTCGTCGAGTACAAGCTGCCCGACGATTATTTCAACACTTTTATTCCCAAGGTTTCCGCCGTCACGGCCGACGACGTGCTGGCAGTGGCTAAAAAGTATATCCACCCGAACAACCTCGCGATCATCATCGTCGGCGATCGGGAAAAAATCGATAAAGGACTGCAAGAACTGCCGGCCGGCAAGAACATCGAACTGATGCAATTTGACGATAATTTCCAACTCGTGCCCGCGAAGTGATGTCCAAATAGGTCCCGCCTCGGCAGGTCCCGCCTGCCGGGTGGGACATGTCTGATTATGCCTTTCAGGCGTGGATTTGAAATCCGTCCACAAAAGTCCCGCCCGCCGGGCGGGACCTGCTGTTGAGAAAATCGAATAAATCGACCAGCCGCTTATGCCGATGGAGCGGGTGATTGACGGTTATTCGGCCATCGGATTGGCTCGTCTCATGTCGGCTGGATGACCACCGCGAAAGAACCGCATTATCAAATCCTGATCGAAAAGCTTCCACCAGCGATGCGGTTCGGTAGTAATCCTTCGCAAGGCATTTTTTCGAGCAGTTTTCAGCTCTTCCACGCACCGGTTCAAGAACGATGGGAAAAAAAACTAAAAATACGAATCAAAAATTGGCAGGGGACGTATTTAATGTAGAGGCGTAATGTCATACGTTATATTGTTGATTAGGAATATTTAAATAAACCTCTGGCCCGATTCCCGCTTGACATATAATATGTGGTAGGAAAGCACTTCACGATGGAATTCGACTTTTCATGTCCGTAACTGATAATCACTTTTCCGATTACTCCGATAGTGAGCCGACCCAGATTTCTTTTCCCCGAAATCAATCGTCGAGCGATGGCTCTACCCTTTTGCGCATCGGCTTTGTTCCCAATCCCGCCATTGCTTTGATCGAGGGGAGCGGCCCGCAATTGACGCGGGAGACCCAAGAACTCCTGCTGCGGCGGTTGCGTATGGCGGTCACGGTGCTTTTTGCCGGCTTCGCCGTTTTTTTCGTGCGGCATCTGTTCCTTGTCGATTACCGCTCGCGGGAGGAACTCATTTTCCTGGCCATCAACGCGATCACCATGGGCATTCTCGGTTTTTTCGTCGCGCTCTTCCACACACACCGCGATATCGCCCGCTGGAAATTGCGCGTGGCCGAATTTTTCATTTTCGGCACACCGGCAGTATATTTTCTCATTATCACTTACTCGGTTACGTATGTGTCTTGCACCAAGGGAAGTTTCGACCTGCTTGAAGGACCGTGGCTACTGCTGGTTTTCACTTATGCCCTGTTTATCCCCAATAGCATGCGCCGCGCGGCACTCATCATCGGATTGATGTCGCTCATTCCAGTGGTATTGCTTATAACCATGAAAGCCTTCATCCCCTGCGTGCAGACGGCACTCGACTGGAACACGCTCATCGGTTTCATGCTGATGATGGCGGTGGCCGGCTGCGGCAGCGTGTTCGGCGTGAAGACCATCGGCGGATTGCGGCGGGAGGCATTCGAGGCGCGGCAGTTGGGGCAATATCGGCTCACCCAGCGGATCGGCTCGGGCGGTATGGGTGAAGTCTATCTGGCGGAGCATCAAATGCTCAAGCGGCCTTGCGTGGTGAAACTGATTCGGCCCGACAAGAACAAAAATGCAAAAGTCCTCGCACGCTTTCAGCGGGAAGTCCGCGCCACGGCCAAGCTCTCGCACTGGAATACGGTCGAAATTTTCGACTATGGTTGCGCCGACGACGGAACCTTTTATTATGTGATGGAATTTCTGCCGGGCATGAATTTGGGCGAGTTGGTCCAACGTTTTGGACCGCTGCCGCCGGAACGAGTTGTCTTTCTGCTGCGGCAAGCCTGCGACGCCTTGGGCGAAGCCCACGCCGCCGGACTGATCCATCGCGACATCAAGCCCGGCAATATCTTCGCCGCCCAACGCGGCGGCTTCTACGACGTGGTGAAACTCCTCGATTTCGGATTGGTCAAGCCGATCCTTGATGAGGAGCCTATCGAATTGACCGCCGAAGGCTCGATTACCGGCTCTCCGCTCTACATGTCGCCGGAGCAAGCCACCGGCGACTCGAATCCCGATCCCCGCAGCGATATTTACGCCCTCGGGGCGGTGGGCTATTTTCTTTTGACGGGTCGGCCGCCGTTTACGGCCGACAAGCCGCTCAAGGTGCTTTTGGCCCACGTGAACCAATCACTCACCCCGCCGTCGATTTATCGAGCGGATATTCCCGCCGATCTTGAGCAAGTGATCTCACGATGTTTGGCAAAAAAACCGGCAGAACGGTTCCACGATGCCGCCGGCCTCGCCGAGGCGCTCGATGCCTGCCAGTGTTCCGGAAGTTGGTCGTTCCAGCTTGCCGCCCGTTGGTGGCAACACAAAGAACCGGTGGAAGAACCTGTAGGAACGTGATTTTCTGCCCCACTTCGGTTCGAATTTGCCAAAGCCAGCCTTTCCAGTCGAACCGAATGGGATTACAATGTGTCTTAACTTGATAACTATGATAAACATATTTTGCATTCGCTTTTAAGCTCCCCCAAACCCCTTTTGCCACGTCAGCCGATATGAATCCGCCACGAACGTCCTTCGAAAAGATTTGGGCCGACCACGAGGTCCACGCCGAATCGGGAAAGCAGACGATTCTCTACATCGATCTTCAACTCGTTCACGAAGTGACCAGTGCGCAGGCCTTCGAGGGTCTGCGGCTCTCGGGCCGGAAAGTCCGCCGGCCTCGGCGAACCGTCGCCACGGCCGATCATAACGTCCCCACCACCGACCGCTCGCTGCCGATCCTCGACGCCATCGCCAAACAACAAATCGACACCCTGAGGGCAAATTGCCGTGAGTTCGGCATCAAGCTGTATGATCTCAACGATGTGAATCAAGGCATCGTGCATGTGATCGGGCCGGAACTGGGGATCACCCAGCCCGGCATGACCATCGTTTGCGGCGATAGCCACACCGCCACGCACGGCGCGTTCGGGCGCTGGCGTTCGGCATCGGCACCAGCGAGGTCGAGCACGTGCTGGCCACGCAAACGCTGTTGCAGCACAAACCGAAAACTTTCGAAATCCGCGTCCAGGGCCGCATGCCGTTCGGCGTCACGGCGAAAGATATCATCCTCTATTTGATTGGCCGGATTTCGACCAGCGGCGGCACCGGCTACTGCATCGAATACACCGGCGAGGCGATCCTGCGCGCTCGGCATGGAAGAGCGGATGACCGTTTGCAACATGACGATCGAGGCCGGCGCCCGGGCGGGCTTGATCGCTCCCGACCAGAAGACTTACGAGTATCTCCAGGGCCGCCCCTATGTGCCCAAAGATTTTTCCGCCGCGGTCGAGCGCTGGAAAAAACTGCCCAGCGACCCGGCGCGAAATTCGACCGCACGGAAATCTTCCAAGCCGCCGACATCGAACCGCAAGTCACCTGGGGCACGAATCCCGGACAAGTTGTCTCCATCAGCGGTGCGATCCCGCATCCGAGCGATTTCACCGACGTCACCGAACAAAAAGCCGTCGCCCAAGCGCTCCATTACATGGATCTCAAGCCCGGCACGCCGATCGAGGAAATCAAAATCGACCGTGCCTTCATTGGTTCCTGCACCAACGGGCGGATCGAGGATCTGCGCGCCGCGGCAACCGTGGTCCGCGGCCACAAGATTGCGCCGACAGTCCATGCCATGGTCGTGCCCGGCAGCGGCTTGGTCAAGAAACAGGCCGAAGCCGAGGGGCTCGACAAGATTTTCCTCGAGGCGGGCTTGGAATGGCGCGAAGCCGGTTGCAGCATGTGCCTGGCGATGAATCCCGACAAGCTCGAGCCCGGCGAACGCTGCGCCTCCACCAGCAACCGCAACTTCGAGGGCCGGCAAGGCAAAGGCGGCCGCACGCACCTCGTTTCCCCCGCCATGGCCGCCGCCGCGTCAATCGCCGGAAAATTCGTCGATATCCGCGACTGGGAATATAAATGATTTCAAATTTGAAATTTGAAATTAAACAAATAAAACATCAATCTTCAGTAAAAAAACAATGCGTCCCTTCACCACCCACACCGGCCTGGTCCTGCCGATGGACCGTTCGAACGTCGATACCGATCAGATCATTCCGAAGCAGTTTCTGAAGCGGATCGAGCGGACCGGTTTCGGCAAGTTTTTGTTTTTCGATTGGCGTTTTCTGGACGACGGGCGCGACAATCCGGCGTTCGAGCTGAACAAGCCCGAGTTCCGCGGCGCGAGCGTGCTCTTGGCCCGGCGGAATTTCGGCAGCGGCTCGAGCCGCGAGCACGCTCCTTGGGCCTTGGAGGATTACGGTTTCCGCGCGATCATTGCCCCCAGTTTCGCCGACATCTTCTACAACAACTGCTTCAAGAACGGACTGCTGCCCATCCGTCTCGATGAAGCGGCGGTCGAGGAGCTTTTCGAACTGCGCCGCGATGCATCCGGGCTACAAGCTCGCGGTCGATCTGGAAAAACGCGAAATCCGCGACGACTACAACCTTCGTTTCCCCTTCGAAGTGGACGATTTCCGCCGCCACTGCCTGCTGAACGGCCTCGACGACATCGGCATGACGCTCGAACACGAAGCGAAAATCACGGCCTATGAGCTTGCGCACCATATCACATAAAGGGAGTAACAATTCATGCCCCTGGCAATTTCGATCTCTGCAAAACGACTTGCAGAATTTTGCCGCAAGTGGAAAATTCAAGAACTTTCGGCCTTTGGATCGGTCCTGCGCGACGACTTCACACCCGAGAGCGATGTGGATATGCTCGTGACATTCTCTAAAGATGCCGATTGGGGGCTTAGCGAGCACGGGTTGATGCAAGAGGAGCTTTCCATTCTACTTGGCCGAAAAGTGGATTTGATCAGCCAGGGCGGCCTTGAAAAAAGCCGGAACTGGATACGAAAAAAAGCGATCTTGGAAAATCGGGAACAGATCTATGCGGCCGGATGACGCTACACTCCTGGATATTCTGAATGCCGGCCGATTGGCCATGAACTTTACGCAAGGAATGGATCACGACGGTTTCCTTGCCGATTTAAAACTCAATCGGCGGTTATGCACCAGTTGCTCATCCTTGGCGAAGCGGTTAAGCGGCTCTCGGATGCATTTCGTAACAGCCATTCCGAGTTGCCCTGGCAAATGATGGCCGGCATGCGCGACGTTCTCATTCACCATTATGACGGCGTTGATATTGATGAAGTCTGGAATACCGTCAGAAAGGATCTGCCGAAATTGCTTCAAATTGTTGAGCCTCTGATCCCCGATAAACCGTAGTTACCGAGATCCTGCTTTCCCTCTTTTAATCGGATTAGGCGCGGCCCAGAGTCCGAAACAACGATCACTTGGGCAATCTCTTCCGCTAATCCTTAAGGATATTATCCTTCCCTTCAGGCTTGCTTGACCTCATCTCCTCGATCGCGCGTTTCAAGAACCGGTGCGGGAAATACGTGTCGGTGTTGAGTTTTTCCGCATAATCGAGCAGTTCCTTGCGATGTTCCGCGCACTCGTCGGCCAGTGCCGCGAGCCAGATCGCTTTGGAAGCCTGGATCAGCACCAGGCCGTCGAGTTCGTCGCGGTCGATTTTTCCGCTTTCCAAAATCGCGGCGGCTTGTTTTTGCTCCGCGCTCCCGGCCCGCAGGCTTTCCAGGGCCTTCTTCCGCCACTGCTCGGCTTTCGCATGTTCTCCCTTCCGCCTCCAGCCAAGGCTCAAGAGCAACGCCCCGTCTTCCGATACCTTTCCGGCCGAATCGGACGTGAGAGCGGTTTCGGCATCCGCGAGATTGCCCAATTCGAGATGGGCCGCAAAGGTTTCCCCGGCTGCTTGCAGCGGATTTCGCAAGGCGGGACCTTCGCTCAATATACCCCGCAAATCATTTTCCAGATAAAACAGCATCAGCTTGCTCTGCAGTGCCAACTGGCCGGGATCGCCTTTTTCTCCGAAGGGATTGTTCTCTTCGAACTGTCGGGCATATTCTTTCTGGACTGCCCGCGCTTGATCGCCCGCGCCGCGCGCCGCCTGCACTTGCATCAGCCGGCCCACGGTTTGCAATTCGAACGGGTGTTCCGCGCGTTTTTGCCGCAACTCCTGCTCCAAGGGGCCATACTGCTGCAAGGCGAATCGAACATCATAAAGCAGCGATTCCATGTCGGTGTGATCGGGCTTGAGCCGGCAGGCCTCTTGCGCCAGCGGCAGTGCCTTGGGAAAATCGCCGGCCGACGCGTAATCGTATGCCAGGGCGTATTGCGGATAGGCGTTTTGCCGGTCGGCCTCGACGGCTTGCTCGAAATCGCGCCGCTGCTCCTTCGCATCGGCGACCACCCGGCCCGTCAGGTAAAGCAGCGCGGAATCGTGCGGATCGGCCGCCAGTTTTTTGCGATACTCGGCCTCGAGTTCCGTCTGGCGGCCCGTCATCTCGCAAACCTGTTGATACGTCCGGTGCCATTCGATGGCAAGGGGTTTTGTCGCCAATCCGCCGGCAAGAAACTCGCGGCAGCGGTCGAGTTGGTTGGCTGCCGCCCGAAAGCTCAGATAGGCGCGCAATAGCATATTGTCGTTCGCATGTTGCTTGAGTTGCGATTCGGTGAAATCGGCCAGCGTCGCCGGCGGCGTGCCGTCGGGGAAACCGTGCAAAATCACCATCGGGTCCTCGCTCAACACGCTCAGCACGGTCTTCGACACCACCCCGGTGTTTTTCTCGGTTTTGAGTTGCTGTGGCGGTTGCTTGAAAGCATAATCGATGTCGTGGAAAGCGAACGACCTGTCGCCGAAATGGATGCGATACGGGGAAGCCGCCGCCTGGGGCGGTCGCTGATTCTGCGGAAAATACTCCACGACCTCCCATAAGATCACCGCCGCTCCCCCGGGATTGAGCACGAAGGCCGAACGGTCGGTGAAACGTTCGAAAAATCCGTTCTCGACGCGGAATTCGACCGCCTCGTCCGGTTCCCCCGGCTGCCGGATGACGGCGCGGTGGCCGCCTTCGGCCAGGGCGATTTCCCGGCGGTTTTGCGGGGCAACATCGATCGCTGCGCCGCCGTCGATCGACACTCCCACCGTCCGGCCCAGTCCGTTGACGATGAAAAGCGGCTGGTTTCGCGCCTGGTAGAAGTTGAATCCCAGCGCGCCGACGACGGCAGCCGCCAAGACCGCCGCCAGCGCATGCCACTTGCCGAGTTTCCGCTGCATTTTGGGTAGCGAGGTTTCCGTTACGCCCAGCGCCTGTTCCGTGCCGCGGATTCGCCCGCGCAGCGATTTATCCTGCGCATAAGACGGCGCCATCCGCAGCACCGTGCGGTAAATTTCCAAGGCGTTGGCGTGCTCGCCGCGCGCTTGATAGGCATCCGCCAGGGCGAGCATTGCGCGGGGAGCTTGATTGGGGCCGGGCGCGTCCATCCCGCGCAGCAACTCCCCCGTGCGCGGCAAATCGCCCGCATCGATGCATTCCAACGCCACCATTTGTTTGGCGAAAAGATTTTCCGGCTCCAAATCCAAGGCGCGGCGAAAAAACGGACGCGCCTTGTCCGCCCGGCCTTCCGATGCATGCCAGGTGCCCAGATGCATCTGCACGTCGAAGTTGTCGGGAAAATCGGCTTGCATGACTTCGGCCAATTGCTGCGCCTCCTGCGTGCGGCGGAAACCGATCATCGTGCCGTGCAATTCCAACATCGCTTGCGGATCGTCCGGATGAGCTTCCGCCTGCTGCATCCGCTCCCGCAGGGCATTGGCCTCCAATTCCTTCCATTTTGCCAGCGGCATATGGCGATGGCGCCGGCAGCGCGGGCAATCGTCGAGAATCTGCTTCTTTCCCAAAGGTGCCACCGGCACGAATAGCACCAGGATCCAAAGGCGGGTTTCATAAGACGAAAGTTTCCCCCAGGAACCGCAGAACTCGCATTTTCCGTCGGCTTGCTTGAAGTTTTTTTTCCCGATGTACCACGTTCCGATGCCATTCTGCAAATGCGGCATGAATCCAATCCCCCTGGATAAAAGTCGCCCTTGGGCAAATAAGTCGTTTTATGAAGATTGCTCCATGATAATCTAGGGCAATACCGGCGGGCAACTACCACCCCCTGATTACCTCCTGTGATGTTGGCATGGCGAAGCCGCTTGGTGAAAAAGGCACTCGCCGGTTCGGCATCGGAAACCAAAGACAAAGGACCGAGCGGTGAATGGAAATCAGAGTCTCGGGCATTCATCAGGAAGCGCAAAGTCGGCGACGCGCTGCAATGTCTCTCACGATTCGTTCTGCGGAGTCGCGGGAGATTGACATGAAACGCGATGCGGCTCGATTCCCTCGCAAGGATCAACGGGGCGCCTCTCTTGACACCGTCAGAATGCGAAGTATGCTACTAATACTATTAGCTCATAGGGAAGAAATCAGCAAGTCCACCAACTTCCGTGCCATGCCTGAAGAAACCGGAAAAATCGCGCCCCTCCCTAGCGTCCGGCGCCTGCCCGCCTATCTCCGGTTGCTGCAATCGTTGCGGGCCGGCGGCCGGGACGTCGTCTCTTGCACCCATATCGGGCAAAATCTCGGGTTGGTCAGCACGCAAGTCCGCAAAGATCTGGCGGTCACCGGCATCGTCGGCAAACCGAAAGTCGGCTACAACGTGCCCGCCCTGATTACGGCCATCGAAGCATTTTTGGGTTGGAACAACGTTCAGGATGCTTTCGTCATGGGGGTCGGCAGTTTGGGTCGGTGCGCTGATGGGCTATCAGGGCTTCCAGGAATACGGCCTGCGCTTGGTGGCTGGATTCGATATCGACCCGGCCAAGGTCGGCGTGGAAGTTCATGGCAAAGAGGTTTTTCCCTTGGAAAAACTCGGCGAGTTGGCCGCGGAGATGCAGGTGATGATCGGCGTGTTGACCGTTCCCGCCGCCGCCGCCCAAGAGGCCGCCCAATTGATGGCGAATTCCGGCATTCGCGCAATATGGAACTACACGCCGGTCACGCTCGAAGTGCCTCCTTCCGTCATCATCGAGGACGTAAAACTCTCCGCCAGCCTTGCGGTGCTCTCCAGCCGCCTTGCCGAATTGCTGCGGCGCGAGAAGAACGAAGAGGCGTAATCCTTCCCGCGTCGAAGCACGGCAAGCGAGTCGATTGACTTGGATTTTTGAGCTTCTGGTTTGGAATTTTCTTCGATTTTCTCTCATCTATTAGCCGGATGTGATGAATTCCGCCATGCAGGGGATCTCGTCCGTGAAAAATCTATACAAACACCACAAATAGTATTATAATGGGGATTATTTGCGCCGGCGCACCTCGCGCCAGTCAACCGCTGCATCACGCAAACGCAGTTGTCTTGAAACGTAGCCGTTCACATTCGGGCAGCCCTTTTTGCGCGAAAGAACATTTTTTTGCACGGCAAGATCGAGCACGCCGCAAAAAATGCGACGGTTTCCCGTAAAGAGACGCATTGAAACAGCCAAGCCGCAGGGTAGCTATGACTCTCATTCAACTTCGAGACCTCTGCAAGACCTACCGGCGAGGCGAAGTCGAAGTCCATGCGCTGGCCGGCGTTTCGCTCGACATCGATCGGGGAGAATATCTTGCGTTGATGGGGCCGTCGGGCTCGGGCAAATCGACGCTGATGAATTCCATCGGCTGCATCGATCGCCCCACAAGCGGCAGTTATCTGCTCGACGGCGCAGAAGTCGTCGTGATGTCGCTCGACGAACGCGCCCGGCTGCGCAATCATAAAATCGGTTTCGTATTCCAGAATTTCAACTTGCTTTCGCGGATCAGCGCCTTGGAGAACGTCGAACTGCCGATGCTGTACTCCCACCGGTTGAGGGGCCATCGGCGCCACGAGCATGCGCGGCTGCTTCTGAAAAAAGTCGGCCTGGACGAACGCATGGATCACTATCCTTCACAGCTCTCCGGCGGCGAACAACAGCGCGTGGCGATCGCCCGGGCGATCGCCAACCAACCGTCGATCCTCCTGGCCGACGAGCCGACCGGCAACCTCGATTCGCATACGAGTCAAGATGTGATGGAACTGGTCGAACATTTGAATCGGGAGGAAGGCATCACGGTCATCCTCGTGACGCACGACAAGGAAGTGGCCGGTTACGCCCGCCGGCAAGTCGTGCTCCGCGACGGTCGGATTGTCAGTGATTCCGGGGAGATAATCGAGGAAGGGCCTCGAACGAAATGAGAGTCCCGGCAGTGGCGCCCTCACGGAGAAAAAGGCAATGCTAACGGCAAAGGATCGGCTACTATGTTTTTGAAAATCACGAAACGGCGGTTTATCTGGTTGCTAGCCTGCGTCGCTTTCCTGGCGCAATTTTCGCGGGTTATCTGAAGTTGCACGCCTATTGGAAAAAAACGGCGGGGGACCTGTTTCGCGAGGGAACGATCCGTCAGGGCGACATCAAATTCGAGGTGAAATGCACCGGCACCGTGGGACCTGTCTTGAGCGTTCAGGTCGGCGCGTTCGTTTCCGGTCCGATTCAGAAGGTTTACGTCGATTTTAACGACAAGGTGAAAGAGAAGCAACTTCTGGCGGAACTCGACCCACAGGTGTTCGACGCCCAGTGCCGGCAGGCGAAAGCTTCATTAGAGCATTCCCTCGCGGATTTGGAGCAATTCAAAGCGAAACTCCATCAGACCGAACGGGAGTTCGAACGGGCGAAAGAATTGCACAAGACTTCGGACACCGCCTCCGCGGCCGACCGCGCCGGCAACTGCATCTCGGAGAGCGATTTCGACCTTGCCGAAGTCAATTTCGAGATGGCCGCGGCCGCCGTGAAAGTCGCCGATGCGACGGTCGAGCAGAACAGGGCCGCGTACGACATGGCCGTTACCAATCGCAATTACACCAAGATCCGTTCGCCCGTTGACGGCATTATCATCGACCGGAAAGTCGATGCCGGCCAGACGCTGGCGTCGCAATATCAGACGCCGGTGATGTTCGTCGTCGCCCCGGAGTTGGACAAGCGGGTCTGGATTTTGGCGTCGATCGACGAAGCCGACATCGGCCTGGTGCGGAAGGCGGAGGCGAACAAGCAACCGGTGCAGTTCACGGTCGATGCGTATCAGAACGAAAAGTTCGAGGGGAAGATCGTGCAAGTCCGGCTCGGCCCAAAGGCCGCGCAGCCGAACATGCCGGTGAACGTGGTGACGTACGTCACGGTGGTCGAGGCGCCGAACGCGGACCTGAAACTGTTGCCCGGTATGACGGCCAATTTGGTGTTTCGGGTCGATCAGCACGAAAAAGTCCTCAGAATCCCCAATGCCGCACTTCGGTTTCATCCGAAGCCCGAGTTCGTCCATCCGCGGCATTTGGCGGTGCTCGAAGGATTGAAGACGGAAGAGGATTCGGAAGACGGCGACTCCAAGGCCAAGGACAAATCGGAAGACGAGGCCGCCGATTGCGATTCCGACGCAAAGAACAAAAAGGAGCCGCCGCCGAAAACGAATCCGGCACGAAGCGAGAATCCGCGGAGAAGGCCGGCGAAAATGCGTCCGGCGAGAAGCGGAAATCGGACAAGAATCATCCTCCGAACGGCAATTTCATCGCTCCCAAGAAGAAATACGTTTGGATCATCGACGGGGATCTGCTCTCGCCGGTGGAGATCGAGGTCGGCCTGAGCGACTCGCGCCGCACGGAACTCGTTTCCGGCGATTTGAAAGAAGGGAGCAAAGTGGTGACCGGCATGAAAACCGCCGCCGAGGTGAACTCCAGGAAGTGATCGCCGTGGCAGGCATCCGCCGAAGAAAGGCGCTCGATGGACATTTTGATGGCAATCCGCGTCGCTCTGCAAGCCTTGTCGCGGAGCAAAATGCGCGCCGCCTTGACCGTGCTGGGCATCGTCATCGGCGTTTGGGCGGTAATCCTGCTGGTCTCGATCTGCCGATCGGCCGGCAGCAAAGTCCAAAGCGAAGTTCTCAGTCTCAGCGGCACGAACGTCATCTATGTCTGGAATAACTGGCGGTCGGTGGACGGGGAGAAAAAGCGGTCGGGCACCGGGCTGATCGCCTCCGACGCCGAAGCGCTGGCGCAGGAATGTCCCGCCGTGTTGGCCGCCTCGCCCATTTTGTACTACAACGGGCAAGCGGTCGCCGGCGACCAGAACTGCAACGTGGATCGGATGCTCGGCGTGAACACGCTGTACCTGACGGTGCGCAACTGGCAGCTCGCCCGGGGCGGATTCTTCACGCAAGCCGACATCAACTCGGCGGCGAAGGTCTGCGTCATCGGGCAAACCGTCGCGGATAACTTGTTTCCCGCTTCCGATCCGGTCGGCCAGAGCGTTCGCATCCGCGGCATTCCGTTCGAGGTGGTCGGCGTGCTGGAAGCCCGCGAGGCGAATCTGTTCGGCGAGGAGCAGGACAATATCGTGCTGATGCCGAGCACCACGATGCACAAGCGTCTCTACAGGTGGCCCGACAATTGGGTCGCCTGCCTGATGGTTTCCGCGCGTTCGGCCGACCGCATGGACGACGCGGTGGATGAAATCAAGGCGCTGTTGCGCGAGCGGCACCGCATCGCGGACGGGACGTCCGACGATTTCGAGGTCAAAAACACTTCGGAATTCGTCACCGCGTTCAGCACCATCACGACGGTGATGGCGATCCTGCTGGGCTCGATCGCCGGCGTGTCGCTGGTGGTGGGCGGGATCGGGATCATGAACATCATGCTCGTTTCGGTCACCGAGCGCACGCGGGAGATCGGCATCCGCATGGCGGTCGGCGCACGGCCGCGCGACATCTTGCGCCAATTCCTCGTCGAGGCGATCATGCTTTCGACCCTCGGCGGATTGCTGGGCGTCGCGCTGGGCATCGCGGCCACGTTCGGCATTACCTACGTCATCAACTCGATCTACACGTTCACCAAATGGCCGGTCGTGATCTCGATTAATTCGATCATCATCTCGCTGCTCTTCGCCGGCTCGGTCGGCCTGTTCTTCGGCTTCTACCCCGCCCGCAAGGCGAGCAAGATGGATCCGATCGAAGCGCTGCGCTATGAATAGCCGCGCTGTTCGCTCGCAGCGGAAGTTTGTCGGGACGTTCCACCAATGGCTGCATCCAAGCTGGGCCGCCTACCGGCTTCTCCCCCCGGCGTGACGGTTCGGAACGTGACCCCGGCGGGCGAGATTCGGTGCTCGGCTCCTGGGAGTGGCGCCAATAGACTGCCCGCCGGGACGGCACGGTCGCAGAAGGTTTTGGGATACCCCTTCTCGGCGTCATGGGTTAGAATTGATTGTTTCGGAGGCAGCCGGGGACATTCGCCGTGCGAGGCCCCTTGTCCGTGCAGGGGTTTCCGGGGCAAGTGGGGGGGCAGGCACTCGCGCCTCAAGGCCGCCCGTCGTTCGAGGCCAATTGCCGCGTGCAAAGCGCCGGCGATTTTTTCAACACGTTTCATGAACCATATCCGCAACTTCTGCATCATCGCCCATATCGACCATGGAAAATCGACGCTGGCCGATCGCTTGATCCAGGCTTGCGGCGGCGTTTCGCAACGCGAGTTTCGCGACCAACTCCTCGACTCGATGGATATCGAGCGCGAACGCGGCATCACGATCAAGAGCAATACGATCACGCTCGTTTACCGCGCCCCCGACGGGCAGGACTATGAACTGAATTTGATCGATACTCCGGGGCACGTCGATTTTTCGCACGAGGTGCGGCGCTCGCTCATGGCCTGCGACGGCGCGCTGATCATCGTCGATGCTTCGCAGGGGGTCGAGGCGCAGACGATCGCCAACCTTTATCTGGCGATGGACTATAATCTGCGGCTGCTGCCGGTGATCAACAAAATCGATCTGCCGGCGGCGAACGTCGAACGCATGCGCGAAGAGATCGATGCCGAATTGGGCCTCGATCCGTTCGAGGCCATACCCGTTTCCGCCAAGACCGGACAGGGAATCGAGGACGTTCTGGCGGGAATCGTCGAGAAATTGCCGCCGCCCAAAGGCGATCCCGCCGCTCCGCTGAAAGTGCTGATCTTCAACGCGCATTTCGACCAGTATCGCGGCGTGATCCTCCAATGCCGCGTCATGGAGGGCACGCTCAAACCTGGGGAAGTCATCCATTGCATGCATCAGGGATGCGATTATACCGTCGAGGAGTTGGGCGTCAATCAACTCAAACTCGTGCCCAAAGAACAACTCGTCGCCGGCGAAGTGGGCTTCATCATCGCCGGAATCAAGAGCGTGCGGGATATCGAAGTCGGCGACACCATCACGCACCTCGAACGCCGGGCGGCCGAACCGGTTCCCGGCTATAAAAAAGCGAAACAGGTCGTCTTCTCGTCCATCTATCCGATCAGCGCCGACGAATACAAGGAACTCAGCAAGGCGATGGACAAGCTGGCGCTCAACGACGCCGCGCTGACCTACGAAAAAGACAGCTCCGCCGCGCTCGGCTTCGGCTATCGTTGCGGGTTCTTGGGTCTCCTGCATCTCGACGTGGTCCAGGAGCGTTTGCAGCGGGAATTCGACATCGGACTGGTCATCTCGGCTCCGTCCGTCCAGTACCACGTGACCTTGAAAGAAGGCGACACCATCAATGTGGACAATCCCTGCCAATGGCCCGATCCGATGAAAATCGCCTCGGTCGCCGAGCCGTACATCAAAGCGTCGATCTACACCCCCGAAGAATACGTCGGCCCCGTCATGGAACTGTGCCGCGAGTATCGCTCGGAAAGCCAGAGCATGAACTACCTCACCGTGGGCCGGGTGGAAGTGATCAGCGAAATGCCGCTGACCGAGGTGCTCTTCGACTTCTACGGCAATCTCAAGACCATCACCCGCGGCTACGGCTCCTTCGACTACGTGCCGATCGAATATCGCGACACCGATATCGTGAAGGTCGATATCCTCGTGAACGGCGAACCGGTCGATGCGCTTTCCTACCTCGTCCATCGCGATAAAGCCCGCGCCCGGGCGCTGCACTACTGCGAGCAACTGGCCGAAGCCATTCCCCGCCACCAGTTCAAGATCCCCATCCAAGGCGTCATCGGCGGCAAGGTCATCGCCCGCTCGACGATCGCGGCCTACCGCAAGGACGTAACCGCCAAGTGCTACGGCGGCGACGTGTCGCGCAAACGAAAGCTCCTCGACAAGCAGAAGAAAGGCAAAGCCCGCATGAAGCAAGTCGGCAATGTCCAAATCCCCCAAAAAGCCTTTATCGCGGTGCTGGCGGCGGATAGGAAATAATACGCTGTTCCTTGTCAGATTTGTGGGCTGCATGCTTTCCCTTAAGGCCCGTAGGGCCGACATCGTGTAGCTAGGGGGCAGACTCCTGGAAGATGGTCCACCCGCCCAGGATGGACAACATCGTCGCTAGGCCCGTAGAGATCGCCATATCTTGACGGACCTGGCCACGGGGGTATATTGAGGCCGGCCTCACTTCTCACCCCTTGGGGAGCTAAGTCCAATGCGAATGATCACTTACATGTACGATCCAGCGGACAAGTTCCAGCCCGGCGACGAAGCGGTTCGCGGTGCCTATCTTGTCACGTTCGAACCCCCTTGGGAGATACTCGATCCATTGCCGGACGTGATGCCCAAGGGCAGCAAGCAGAAGCCGAAGTGCCGTCGTTGCAGGAAGGTTATCCACGACAAGTTTTTCTGGTACCTCGATGAGCGCACGTATTGCCGAGCGTGCGGTGATAAGGAAATCGCTCCCCATTGCGTCTGCGGATGCAAGCGGCCCGAGTGCCCCGTTTTCCAAGCGACTGGCGGGCGTCATCAATTCCCGTATAAGCGCAGCGAGAAAGCGATCAAGAAGCCCGGCAAGAAAGCCCCAGCACCCCAATCGGGCGGATGTGGTGGCGTGTTTTATGTGGAGGTGACCATCCGCCCGTCCCAGCGGACCCACAGCCGATAGCCCACGTATTCCGGCGGCACCGAGTAAAAAGCCTTGTCCACCTCCAAGTGTCCATCGCGATGTACCGCGCACCGCGCTTCGTGGAAGAAGGGGAACCGCCGCACGCTGTAATAGCCGGGAGCTTGGTCTCCCTGCTCCTCGGTCAAGTCCTGGCTAATCCGCTTCGCCGACAGCCCTTGTTCGAGCTTGGAGAGAATCTGCTTCCGAAAAGGTTCGCAGTCGCTGGGCGGGCCGCTGGGCGAAAAACTGTCCAAAGAAACCCGCCGCCCCAGGCATCGCCGTCCCGGAGGGCGGGGCACCGACCGAAGGTTGGTCCGGCCGGTTTTGAGCCTTGTAGCGGGCCAGATACTTGCCCACCGTCTCCCGGTTGATCGCCAATAGATCGGCCATCTCGCGGTTCGAGTGCGCGGTTGTATGGAGGGTGAGGATTTTATCGATCTCGGCCATCGTCAGTCGGTTCGCCATCGTCTAGCTCCTTTAGCAGGTGATTGCTAAAGGCTAGGCGACGCTTCCGACCTCCTCATAAATGGCCGGTACAACGCGCCCTCAATTGGCCGGTTTTACGCGCCCCGTGACACCCGCGGAGCGCCCACGGAAACCATCGATGTGAAGATCCTGCAAGACAGCATCCACCTGACAGCGCCCGCAAGGGACATCGAGTATGTTTCAGCCCTGGCTTTAAGTTGGCCGGTGAAACCTGACAAAGCCGAAGCGACCTATGACCACGGCTTGCTCCGAATCGAGGTGCCCTTCAAAGATCCGATGGAAGATGCCGTGAAGGTCGCCATCAAGGCAGGTGGAGAGGAAACCAAGCCCAAAATAGCCGCCGCTGAAGGGGTTCCGCCGGCGGTTGGGCGCGGCAATAATAAGCCGTTGGTCCGCGAACCGGTCCTAACGCCCTGAAAGGCGCTGTTCATGGCTCGTCTTAGCCTGGTAATACTATTTCTTTGCGTCGCGGAGAATGGGCGACTCGGCAAGGGTGAAGAGCACGACCTCTTCGCCGGTTGCGGTGCTGATGTCGTGGTGCAGGCTCAGCACCTTGACGCCGGTGATCTCCTGGACCATCGCTTCCATGATCGGCCGCGCCGTTTCGATCAGATGGGTCCGCACTTGCTTGAGCAGATCCCGCCCCTTCTCGGCCGGGAGCGACTTGACCAGATGCTGTTCGGCCGCGGTCAGCACGCCCTGGAGGCGGACCACGAGCAGATCGCCGATCAGGTGGGCGCGAATATCCTTGGGCCCCCGGCCCATGTAGTCCTGCTCAAAGCGGCTGATTCCCTCGCAGATGGCGGCTTCGATTTCGCCCTGGGTCTTCATGGCAGCCTCCGCGGCACCCTCATTTTCAGCCTGTTTATTCATAGCGACCTCGAAGCGTCCATCTAATGCGGGGGTTTGGGGAGGGCGGAGGATGCTGATCGATCGCATTTAGCGGCAAAAGATCGAATTATAGGTCGCTCATAACACAATGGGTAGTATTTTAGCAAATTCAAATGAAAAGCACAATAAGTCCTATTGCATTCCCCATCTCGCGGGATATGATTGGGGCGGTGGGAAAGGATTCGGCCTGCTTGGCTGCGGCCTTTCCAACAAAATTGTCGGATGACTAAATAGATAGCAACCCGGTTCTTCCGGGGGGCTTGTTAAAGAGTAAGCCGGCGTGGTCGAATGCCTTCGGGTATTCCGCCACGCCGGCTTTTTTATTGCGTATGTTTTTGCGGTGCAAGTTGGCTTTTTGAAGAAGCAGAGGCGTTGCACCGAGGATTCTCAAAATAAAAGAGGGAACGGCGATGACGAACAGAATCGACTTCCTACGAAAAAGTTCGAGCAACTCGGTTTCTCTCTCAAAGAACGAATATTCATCAAAGATGACGGCGGTGAATTATGGGTCGTCTTTTGCAGGCAGGGCAAGCAGCTCTTCTGGATCGAGGGCAGTACGCAGAGGGAAGCCTGGGAATTAGCGTGGAAACTCAAGGGACAAATTCATAATGATGCCGAAGAGCCGCCCATGATTCTGCCTTTTCGTCGGCCGTCGAGAACCGATTCAAAAATCCGCAAGAATCGTCTCATCCAAACAATTTTTGAGCCCTAATTACCCTTCGTGGACGTCCTGACTATTGGCAGGAAGGGACTGCCCATCAAGCTTTTCAGATTAACGTGGGAATAACGCGAGATTCATCACTGTCAGCATGTTGCCGTCTTTCTCCCTTCGGGAGACTGTTGGTTCGGATCGCTCAGGCGTTGCCGACCATACGACAGAAACGAATGCAACGTCCTGCCGGAAAGGGAATGTCTCGCTTGATCGATAGGAGACGGAACATGTATTTCGACCACTTAATACCCCAGGGAGTACCCGTTATGAAACGATGGACTATTGTGTGTTTGTGGGTGATGATCGCGTATGGCAGTTCTGGTGCATTGACATGGGCGGATGACCTTTATCAGCCTACGTGGCAGAGGGGCGCGGCCAATACCACCTACCAGGATTGGACTTTCACGACCGATGCCAACCCCTGGCGCCGGACTTGGGTCTCTTCAACCCCAATGGGTCGCCAACGGCAACGGTTAGCAGCGGAAGTAATTGGTATCAATTTTTCGACAACCACGCTGGTGTATGGGTCCTCGATTCCGGCGCTTTTCTGGACCTATTTATTCCCAACACTCAGGCTGATGAGATGCGGTACAAGGACGTGCATACGCAGGTTACATGGGAGCCGAACCTCACAGCGAGGCACCGGTCGTCATGGTGAACGGCGTTGCATCGGCACCTGTCTTTACCGTCCCAGTGGGAAATGGTGGTTGGTTCCAATCAGTCTATGATACTAGGTTGGAGTTCAACCCGTCGTCGGAGAATGTGATTATAACAGGTAGCTATCTCCTGGGTCAGGTAGTGATAGACACCCAATGCGTCCCCGAACCTTCGACCATTGCCATGTTGGCGATGAGCGCCCTTGGTCTGCTGGCCGTTAGTTGGCGAAGGCGGCAGCAGTAGGAATTCCAATTCCCCTTGCGATTAAAGCGGAATCAGTGATAACCTCGTTTCTGCCTGCCGTTTTTCAGGCGGTAGGCAGGAACTTTCTTAACAGCCTGTTGAAAAGGGGAAATCATTAGTTGGTTCTTGAGGAAATCTGGGGACGCAATACTAGTTATTGACACATTAGGCGAAAATTGGTAAATTCGGGGGATGGCAAGATTAGCACGATTGGTCATTCCGGGGATGCCACACCATATAACCCAGCGGGGGAACCGTCGGCAGCAGACTTTTTTTGGCGAGGGAGATTACGCGGCACACCTGGAACTCATGGCCGACTTTTGCCGCGAGGAAGGGGTCGAGATTTGGAGCTATTGCCTGATTGCCCAATCACGTCCATCTGATCGCGGTCCCGAAAACCGAGGACGGCCTGCGGCGGGCGATCGGCGAGGCGCATCGACGCTACACGCGGCGTATCAATTTCCGCGAGAAGTGGCGCGGCTATCTGTGGCAAGGCCGATTCGCTTCCTTCGTCATGGATGAGCCGTATTTGTTGGCGGCGGCGCGGTACGTGGAATGGAATCCCGTGCGGGCGAAGTTGGCGGGCAGCCCGGACGAGTGGCGTTGGAGTAGCACGCGGGCGCACCTGTCGGGCCGCAATGACGACTTGGTCAAGGTCGCCCCTTTGCTGGCGATGGTCGCCGATTGGAACGGTCTGCTCGATAGTGCCATTCGAGAAGAGGAATTGATCGAGTAGCGCGGTCATGTCAGCACGCGCTGTATACGGGGTCAGAGCGCACTTTGTCATTAACGAGCTTCTTACAAATCCTCTCGACGCCTGCTGGAATCGAAAAAAGGACGCAGCTTCTATTTTTGATTACACAACGTCGTTGGTAGCGAAGGCCACTTCAATGCGGCCAATTCCAACTCCAAGAAGAAATGAACGAGCGGCGAAGTTGAACGATCGAAGTCGGCAAAATCAATCGCCGGCATGTGCAATTTTTCCGTAATCCATTTTATCCATTTTCCGCCTCGTTGCACGCTCAGCGCAAAAAAAATGCACCGGGATGAAAAATCGGGGATCAGGGACTGGTGGCAAAGCGATCGGAATCGCACAGCCTCTCTCATGTAGTTGACAATTATCATTCTCAATAATATTTTTCGCTTGGCTTCTCCTGACTGCGATGCAGCCTGCTCGAAACTGGTGAAATTAAGAGAGCCCGGCAATTTTCTTCGGCCTTTCATTTCCTTCCCCTATACTTCGCTCACGCCACTAATGCCCGCCGACTTTTCCCAACTCCCTATTGCGTAATGGTTTACCTTTATTCACGCGTCCCGCTCCGCCGCCTCCCGTCGCGAAATCCATCGCGCTCGAAAAAGTTTATCTCCTTGCCTCGCAAAACCTTGCGCCCCAATTGGAGATTTTTTTGTAGAAAAGAGGCCGCCTCCTGTGATAGGCTGGCGTTTGAAGATCCCCAAATACGTGCAAAGGTACCCCAAGAGCTTGAAACGTGATTCAAGTATCCAGCAGGGCCTGTCGCCGGAATGGAACGCTCATTCCCCAACAGGCCCATTTTGTTTTCCCATCCCCTCCCCAAAACGCCCGTCAAGCCAGATTATATGCAATCCCTGTCCGCCCCAAATTCCCATGATCTAAGTCCCTGGTCCCAAGCCCCTAGCCCCCAAAAAACAAGTGGCAAAAATTCCCCCCCAAAAAAACGCGTATTTCTCGAGAAAAACGCAGGTCGATAGTTTCCAACCCCACAAAAAACCCAATATTCAACGGGCAAAGCCGGTGGTAACAATTCGACAACTACCAAAAAACCCGCAAAAACAAGCATTTTTCGCGCCCCGCCAAACTCAATAACCGCGGCAAAATGCGTCCTTCCACGGAAAAAATTACCCGCCTCGCCAAAAAAGAAACTCACCCACGGTCCCCTGTTTCCTGTCCCCTGCCTCAAACGTGGAAAAAGCCAGAAACGTTGAGCAAATCCCCCCGTACTCTGCCTCAAACGTGGAAAAAGCCAGAAACGTTGAGCAAAACCTCCTCCCCCCTGTCCCCTGTCCCAAACGTGGAAAAAGCCAGAAACGTTGAGCAAAACTCCTGCCCCTCGCCCCTAAACCACCACCAACCGCCTCGAGTGCAACAAAATCCGGAAGGAACAACCCTCAACTTCATGAGTTCTTTTTGATCCACGACTCGATGTTGGCGATCGTCCACGGCTCGCGTTGTTTGCGGCCGAGCAGCGCATCGGCTTCCGCATCATCGACAAAGCGCTCGGCCTCGGGATTCCAGCGCAGTTTGCGGCCCAGGAGCATCGCGATATTGCCGATGTGCGGGATGCTGATCGTGCGGTGGCCGATTTCGGCGGGGGCGTAGCAGGGCTGGCGCGACTTCACGCAGTCGATGAAATTGCGGTGCTCGCCGCCCGTATCGCTCGTGCGGGCGACGATCTCGCTGGGGCGATAGAGCTTGACGACATCCGGGTCGATCACCGCGTCGAGCATCGGCCGGCGGCTGGCCTTGAGCGAGCCGCGCCAACCGTGCGATTCGATCCAGCCGTCGGCGCCCTCGAAGCGGATGCCGGGGTTGGGCGTCCGCCCGACAACGGGACCGTCGTGCCGCACCCTGGGATCGAGATCGCCCTGGCCGGCCGAAACGGTCAGCGTGACGCCGTCGGCGTACTCGTAGTGGATCTCGAAGGTCGGCGGCGTGTTGTGGACCGCGTCGTGCGGCGGGAAATCGCCCTTGCCGGCGACGCTGACCGGGCCGGTGTGCTCCGAGTTGTGTCCCCACTGGGCCAGATCGACCATGTGGGCGCCCCAATCGGTGAGCACGCCGCCCGAATAGGCGAAGTTCCAGCGGAAGTTGCCGTGGCAGCGGGCCGGGATGAAGGGCGCCAGCGGCGCTTGGCCCAGCCACATCTCGTAGTTGAGCGTTTTCGGCGGCGTTTCGACGTCTTGCAGATTGAACCAGTCGCGGCCGTCGCCGCCGACGCGCATGTTCGTGTTGCCGACCGGCAGCCGCACCTCGATGTGTTCGAGCTTGCCGATGACGCCGCCGCGGACGAGTTCGACGAGACGGAGATAGGTTTCGATGGAGCGGTTCTCCGAAGCCGTCTGAAAGACGCGGTTGGCCTGCTTGACCACATCGCAAAGCAGTCGCCCTTCCGCAACGGTAAGCGTGAGCGGTTTTTCACAGATCACGTCTTTGCCGGCTTTCGCGGCCATGATCGCGGGAATGACGTGCCAATGATCGGGCGTGGCGATGCCGACGGCGTCGAGGTCGTTGCGATTGATCAACTCGCGAAAATCGCCATGCGCGGCGCAACCTTTGTAGTCCTTGCCGAACTGGGCGCTGTAATGGCCATCGACCTTTTGCTTGGCGGCGGCGAGGTGATTTTCATCGACGTCGCAGACGGCGATGATCTGCGCGTCGGCCGCGCAGAAACACCTGGTCGAAGTTCCAGCCGGCGCCGTGGTTGCCGCAGCCGACGTAGCCGTAGATGACGCGGTTGCCGGGTGCGGCGACGCCGTCGAGACCCAGCGCCGACGATGGCAGGAGATACGGCACGGCGGCAACGCCCGCCGTTGTGGTCGCGACGCCCTTGATGAATGAACGCCGGGAGAGAAATCGCTTTTTCGACATGGTGGTATCTCCGAAATCACAAGAGTGGTAAAGCGGTTGGATGGGTCCCTTCATGATACCACGCCGATTTTATGCCCGCTACGGCGCCCGACGCGAAGGCAGGAGGTCTGCAAAGTCCCCTTTCCCACGCTCCGCGTGGGAACGCACCTCGGAGGACGCTCCTGCGTCCGAAGCGTAAGTGTAGGTGTGGAAATTGGTTAGCACCGCTGCGACGCAGGAGCCTCGCGAAATAGCGTTCCCACGCGGAGCAGGGGAACGAGGGTTTCGAGGACTCCTGCTCCCGGCTTGCGTCTTATAGACAATCGCGAAGGAAGGCATTATACTTTAACTGCTCGCATGGGACACATTTTGCCCGCTGACGAGAACACTTTTTCGATAGGAGCCTATTATGATGAGTTATCGGATGCTGCTTGGCTTGACGATGTCATTTTTCTTTGCGGCTTACGGTGCGGGGGTCGTTAGGGCGGAGGAGCCGGCGAAAGACGGCAGCCAGATCCGGCCGGCGGCAATCGTGCCGCAGCCCGTGAAAATCGAAAATCTCGGCGGGCAGCCGTTGGTGATCGGCCGGGAAGGGTTCGTGGTCGCCGGGCGCGGCGCGGACGAGAAATCGATCAGCAGGGCAAATCGCGTTCTCGGCAAAGTGATGGGCTTGGAAGCGACCGAACCGCCGAAAAAACAGCCTGCGAAGGTCGCTGTGCTGGCGCTGGTGCTCGACGACACGACGGGCAAGGGACGGCCCGACTGGCAGGCGGCGGAGTCGTACGCGCTGACCGTTAATCCCGCTAAAGGCGAAGTCGAGATCGCGGCATCCGACGAGCACGGGCTATTCAACGGCGTGCAATCGCTCGCGCAACTCCTCGACAAAGGAGCCGATGGCAAGTGGCGCGTGCCGGCGGTCAAGATCGAAGATTATCCGCGGTTCCCCTGGCGCGGCTATCTGCTCGACACTTCGCGGCACTTCCGCCCGAAAGCCGAGTTGTTGCGCTATATCGACCTTCTGGCGATGCACAAGATGAACGTCTTCCACTTGCATCTCACGGACGACCAGGGCTGGCGGATCGAGATCAAACGCTACCCGAAACTGATTGAAGTCGGCGCGCACGTGCCGGATTACAGCGGCCAGAGGGGCGAAGGTTGGTACTATTCGCAGGCCGATATCAAGGAAATCGTGGCCTATGCGGCCGACCGGTTCGTTACGGTGTTGCCGGAAATCGAAATGCCCAGCCATAGCACCGCCGCGACCACCTCCTACCCGGAACTCTCGTGCGACGGCAAACCCTCCGTCGAGCTCTGCGCCGGCAAGGAATCGACCTACCAGTTCATGGCCAATGTGCTCGACGAAGTGGTGGAGTTGTTCCCCTCGCCGTTTATTCATATCGGCGCCGATGAAGTGCAGCCCGACCATTGGCGCGCTTGCCCGGTATGCAAAAAGCGAATGGACGAATTGGCCGCCGCCAAGCTCCCCGACGGGGTTGAAATATACCGCTTGAGCGCTCCGGGGTACGGCGTGCCTCCGAATCAGGATATCAGCCGCTTGCAGGGCGAATTCGTGCGCCGCATCGACCGCCATCTGGCCGAGAAGGGAAAAGGATGATCGGCTGGGACGAGATCATCGAAAGCGGGCTGGACAAGCAGAGCCGCGCGGCCGTGATGGCGTGGCGCAATGACGCCGCCATCACCGGCGCTTTGAAGCTCGAGCGCGACGTCGTGGCTTCGGTCTGCCCGAATTGCTATCTGGATTACGACATTCCGCTGGAGGTGACCTACGCCGTCGAGCCCGCGCCGGCCGGCATGCCGGAGGCCCAAGCCAAACACGTCTTGGGCGTGCAAGGCAACATGTGGGGCGAACGCACGCCGACTCAGGCCCGCGTGGACCGCCAAACCTTCCCCCGTTTGTGCGCGCTGGCCGAAATCGGCTGGACGCCGCGTGCCGCGCCGATTTCCAGGATTTTTCCGCCCGCATGAAACGCCATGCCGAACGCATGCAGCCCTACGGCATTTCGCTTGCCCCCAAAAACGCCCAATAGACAAGCAAACCGATTGCCGCCGCACGCGCATTCGCGCGGATGCTAGCGTTTGCTTTCTTTTTCCGCCCAAACCGCCAACTTCTCCCGAAAGATTTTGGCGTTGTGCCGGATATCGACGGGAAATGCGGGATGAAACAAAATGTCGTGCATGGTTGCGGTCAACGGGCTGCTTCCGGCAAGCGGCGAATTTCCGCCAACAAGTTTTTTTTCCCTTCCGGAGTTTTCGGCATTTTTCCCGGCAGGGGTTCGATGATCATGATCGGACGCTGTTCGCCGGCCGGGCCGATGCCGACCAACGCCGAGCGGTAAACGCCGGGGTGGCGGTTGAAAATCGCTTCGCAGCGGATCGGATACAGCGGGCCGCGCGAAGTCAGCACGCGGTGGGCGACGCGGCCGCAAAACCAGAAGCGGTTTTGCGCGTCGAAGTAACCCGCGTCGCCCATGCGGTGCCA
Source organism: Pirellulales bacterium (assembly GCA_963713065.1). GTDB lineage: Bacteria > Planctomycetota > Planctomycetia > Pirellulales > Thermoguttaceae > JADLEL01. The sequence goes on from CAVQKP010000013.1 coordinate 186,341, forward strand.
GACGATGCCGCCGTCGAGAATCTTGCCCGTTCGATTCGCTTCGATCCGCGTGACGTAACGCCGGGTGACTTGCGCACCGCTGACGATCAGTTCACCGATTTCGCCCGCCGGCAACTCTTCGATCTCCTCGAAACCGTCGATCGGGCCGTCCACGATGCGGATCACTTTCCACGCAATGCCGGGGAATTTTCCGCCCACGCAAACGCCGGCCCCATCGCGGGTTTGCGCGTCGGTTTCGCCGAGCCGTTCGGCGGCGGAAATGGACGCCACCGGCAGCGCCTCGGTCGCGCCATAGGGCGTGTGCATTTCGCCCTCCGGATGAATGCAATTCATCATCCAACGAAGCGTTTGTGAAGGCACCGGCGCGCCGGCCGAAAGCACGCGGCGGAGCGTCGGCAGCTTGACGCGGCGCTCTTCGCAGTATCGTCCGACCCGGTTCCACACTGCCGGCGAGCCGAATGCCTGGGTGATCTTCCAATCGCCGGCGGCTTCGAGAATTTTCCGCGGATCGACCGCGGCCGGCCGCGTGGGATCCATCTCGGGGATCACCGTCGTGACGCCCATCATGCAATTGAACAGCCCGAACATGGGGAAGCAGGGCAAATCGATTTCCCCCGCTTGAATGCCGTAAAAGTTCTGGATTTCGCTCACTTGGGCGTCGAACGTGCGATGCGTGAACAACACGCCCTTCGGCGGACCGGTGCTGCCGGTGGTGAAGATAATCGCCGCCGGATCGTCGGCCATTGTCGGCGCAATTTCACCCTGCTCCGGTGACTGATCCATTTTCCGGTCCGATGACATGCTCGACAGAGTCGATTCTCCCCGAAAAATGGGCCTGTCACCCTGGATTGTCCTAGGGGACCGCAGTTCATTCAATGTTTTCCCGCCCCAGAACCAGCGCCGACCGACGGTTACATTCCATCTCGCTTTCGGAAAGCGTCTCCGCAAAAGTATCCGCACGGCATGAACCATGGGGATGGCAACGAAACCTTCCGGCTCCGCATCGGCGAGGCATTGCAGGAGATTCCCGCGGCCCATGCCGGGATCGATCAACACCACAACCATTCCCGCCTTGAGCAGTCCGAAAACCAGTGAGATGAAGCCGATGCCCGGCCGGACCAAAAGCGCCAGCCGAGCGCCTTGCGGAACTCCCCACGCGCGCAGTCCGCGGGCGATATTGCTGCTGTCATGATCCAACTCGCGGAAAGTGATCGACCGATATCGCCGCTTTCCCTGCCGGTCGTAATCCAGAGGTTCGGCCACCGCCACGGCATCCGGCCGGGCTTCCGCTTGGCGGGTCAAGGCGCAGCGAGATTGAGAGGAATATTGCTCATGAAAATTTAGATCGAGCATCCGGCCGCAATCGAAATCAATGTCGACAAAACGATAAGCATATCATGTCATGACCAAGCCGCTTGTGCAATCCCCGGAAACAAGATGGTGCGGCGAAACGGCGGAAATGAAATGCGAGGGCGTGAACCGCGGCCGCCGGCAGCGGCATTACATTCAATGATCGGCCAGTCCGGTTACTGCACCAACCGCAACTGGGGGCTGGAGATGATCTTTTTGAAAATGTCGGTCAGTCGCTGTTCGTATTCGGCGGGATTGCCACTGCCTCGCGCACTCTGCCCCTGGCTGTTCGCGGTGTTGCCCAAGCGGGCCATGCGGTCCATGAAGCCGTAATCACATCCCAATCCGATGCCTACCGGGTAGAGCAACCAATTGCTCGTGTGCATTTTGGCCGCTTGCAAGAGCGGAGCGTCACACCAGTAAGCGCCGTTGTTGTAAAAATTCGACGCCTCGGCGGCCGCCAAAATATAAGAGTCGATCGATGCGTTCATACTGGAATAAAGGTTCGGCAATCCATCGGTCAAAAGCACCACGACTTTGTTGGTGGAAACGCGCCCCATCCCGCCCTGGGATTTCGACGCAATGTGCGTTCTCGCGGTGATGGGCGCTGTTTCCGTCGCCGTCGAAGCGCCTACGTCGCCGCAAGCTTGCAGTGACGTGGAAGATAACATGGCGGTATCGTAGTTGTCGGTCAGTTGCTGCGCGATAACCGGTCCGCCTCCCGTGAGCTTGTCATAGGCGATGATCGAAACCCAATCCTTGTTGTTCGGATCGAAGATGCAGGCATTGCGCTCCTTCACCACTTCAATCGCCGCAATCAACGCCCGCCGCGCGGCATGAGTGGGCATTTCGCGCGGCGGGAAACTGAAAATCCCGCCGGCGGTCGCTTCCGTATGCCAAGGACAATCGGGACTCAGACGCGAAAGCGGCACATAGTTGGCATTGTCCGGACGCACGTCCCGGCCGTGATCCATCATGAATTGAACGTAGGTCCGATAGCCGATCCAATTACGGAAACTTCGCGGCATGCTGATGCCGACCGAGGGAAAAGTGGACGCATTCGGATTGTTCAAGCCGTCGATGCGATTACCGTACCGATTGGGTGGAATCGTGCCGCGACTGTCCGGCGGCGTGCCCGGCTTCGCTGCCAGCACTTCCAACAGCAACATATTTTCGATCACGCCGGGCGCCATAGCCAACTGAATCTCAAGCGGCTTCCGTGGCGGTTTAGAAAACCCGTGACGAAACGCCTCCGCTTTCCATAAGGCATACCAAGGCGGTTGATGCTTCACCGGATACATTCCCAACGGCGGCTTGGGAGGCGGGGGCGGGGACGGGGGCGGAGGCTGAGACGGTGCTGGCGGTGCTGGCGGTGCGGGAGGTGCGGGTGGCGCAGGCGGCGGAGGCGGCATTATATAAACGGCAATCCCCAGGTAATCCAAATAGGCTGCCCAAAAGGCGTAGTTGGCCGAACTATCGGGAGCGGGTCTGGCCTTCGGCATCACCCGTGCGATTTGCTTGTCGATAATCCAGGAGTAAGCCTTTATTTTTCTTGCCGCCTCCGTGTCCATGGCCGTAATGCGATATCGACTCGGAATATCCGCCCCGCACAAATATCCGTCATCTTTCGTCAATTCGGCATAGGCATATTGATTTTGCGGAACGCCAGCCGGCGCACGAGATATTCCAAGCTTCCGGGATAAACGCCGAAATCGAAATCGTCATAAAGATTTTGCATCGATTTGGAACCAATGCCGGAATAACCTGCCGAGGAAAACGTACTATCAATCGCATCGGACGCCCAGCATGGCTCCGTGTCGTCGTTCATCGATCCTGAAAGATCGACCACGAAAGCGATGTCCCGAGGATTCGCCATGGCCACCGCCGACGCTTGAAGAGAGACCGATTCTTTCCCGAAAATTTTGCCGAAAAACAAGGGCGTTTCCCCGCCGGTCGTTCGATCGGTTCGCACGGTCACGCGAACGGCGTTTCCCAGCGATTCACTCGGCGTAAAAATTCGCGTGTTCGTGTCCCATGTCCCAGGCTCGACATCGGATGATCTCAACGCCGCCGGCCTTCCGGTCACGATATTGAAGGCCGCGAACTTCTGCGCCACCGCGACCATGTCGGCCGCGGTGTCATTCATCGAGCCGGCGGCCGCCAGGGCGGCGGAATCGGCCGTCGCTTGAAGTTGCGTGCGGACCAGCACGATGTAGCCGATATCCACCGCAAAAGCAATCATTCCCAGCAAAAACACCGCGAGCAACGCAGCGAGGATAACGACCGCACCCCGCCGAGAACGGCGCTTTGTGGCTGTTTTTGGTTGCATCATGAACTCTCCCCGTGAATGATATCGATGGGACAATATTCCCCGAACCTGCTATTCAATCTGGACCGCCTTTATGAATAGGTAGCTTTTAATTTTGGCGCAGCCAAGCACGAAAATATCGCGATTTACGGAACGAAACGGCAGAATTCACCTTGATCCGCACGAAGCGATCTCTGCACAAGTGCTTTTCATGCCGATATTTACACAGGATGCGAGAATATCTCCGGCGGGCGACTAGCGCAAGACCCTCCCGCCGGATTGCATGTTTTACGGAACCGGCAAAACCGCTAAAAGGATCAAAACCGGTCCGCCTTTCCAAATGAAGTCGTATTGCCGAATTTTTTCACAAGTTGTCGCTTGCTCGATCGAAATTCGATAGTCAAGGAGTTTTGCAATGACCCAAAAAATGCGAAGCGTGATGCTGGGGTTGGGAATGATCGGCATGTTGATGTTCACCGCGGATTCGGCCCGGGGCGGTGGAGTAGCCATCGGGTTTGGTTTCGGCGGAGGGGGAGGAGTTCACGGCGGAGCCGGTTATGGCGGTTATTACGGCGGCGGCTATGGCGGATATCACGGCGGCGGCTATGGCGGTCATTACGGCGGTTCCGGCGTGGCTTGGGGAGTCAATGTTCCGCTCTCCTCCGATGGCCGCGTACGGCTCGGAGTGGGCAACGGCGGTTATTATTCGCCTTACTATTACCGCTCCGGCAATTATCCCTATCGGGGTGGATATTACGGCGGTTATTACAACTACCAGGGGGGCGCTTACGATTATTCGCAACCTGCCACCGCGGATTCCGCCCAAGCCGCTCCCGCGGAACCGCCACTGCCCACCGCCGGGCAGGTCGCTCGCATGAGCGACGAACAACTCGCCGGGTTGCTGCTCGTGGCAAGCGAAGGATATTCGCGGGAATTGGACGATTATAAAAACGGCGAGACTTGGGAAAAATACTTCAAATTGGCGCAGATCATCGAGTTCCTCAAAACCAAGCCCAATCCGCCCGATGCCGCTTCCCGGACAACCCTCGCGGAAGTGCTGAAACGGCTGGATTCGACCGCCAAAAACACGGAATACGACGCCGTTACAAAATCCTGGGGATTCAAGACGCTTCAACTTGGTTTGCGTGAATATGCTCTGCCGCCCAAAGAGCGGTCGGGACATTTGCTGAGCACCAATCTGCAAAAAATTTCCGACTCGCTGGGCGGCGTCACGACCGGCGAAGGCTGGAAGAAACATTTACACATCGAGGAACTCGGAAAGCTCGCCGAGAACGCCGGCGAGAACGATGTGTCTCAAGCCAAGCGACTGGAAATGATTTTGGCGAAATTCGACGCCGTAGCGCAAAATTCCCAATATCAAGTGATTGCGGAGTTGGACGGTTTCGCCGGCACGCGTGCCGGATTGCAGCGTTACATCAATGCCTTGCAGGCCGATCGACCGGCCCAAACGCCGCCCTCCTCCTCCGCCGCCCGCTGTCGATACGGCCCGCAACTTTTGAGCGTAGGACAGGTTTTCAATCTGTTGCGATAGAAAACCTAATTGTTTGACGACGTGTTTGATGTGATGATGAAATTCCGAAAACGAAAGGCTGAATGTTTGCACGAGTTTGATTGAGTTTCTCGATTTCGAAATTCGGGTATGAAAACAAAGCGGCTTCGCCTCGAATCCAGGCAAAGCCGCTTTTATATTCTTACCACATGGATTTTTTCGAACAGACTACAGCTTCGAGTCTCTTGCCGAGCGTTCGGAATCGCGTCGAGCATCGGTAAGCAAGAGATAGATTACATTGCAATATTCGGTGACATTACCCGAGATGATCCAGGGCTGTGGAGTGGAATCGCCGTCGATGGGATTCGTTACGCGTTGCAGCATCAGGTTTTCCAAGACGATATATTGCTGTTGACTTTTGGCGGCAATGAAAACCACCCGGTCGCCGCTCGTGCTGAATCGCCCGGTTTGTTCGACTAGTTCATCGCCTTCGTGAATTTTCGCGATTTTCACCGAATTTTCATCGGCGGTTTTCATCGCGGCATTGGTGGTGGTTTCGGCAGTGGAAGCGGAGGCATCCTTGCTCGAATTCGAATACCTCGCTCCCGCAAGCGTCACTCCCAAAAGCAACGCCCCCGCACACATGAGACCCGCCATGGGGGCACGATCCAAAGCACCAGGAAGATGAGGAAACCAATGTTTCAGCCCTTGTGATGACATGGCGAGTTCCTTTGGCTGCCGAGGTGAGCGGATCGAAATGTTGAAAAACAAGCCTTTTTCGTATTCGGAACGCCGGAAGTCAAAAATAAACATTTTTTGGTAAGATAGAAAATCTAGAAACCCTATCCCACACATAAACCAACATCAGTGTTTACTCCGCTGGAGGGGGTAACAATGAAAATTCTTGACGCCGGACGATTCAACTATCTATACTAGAATTAACAATCAGTAAGAATGCGCAAATTGGGAATTTTCCTATTGCTCATTTGAATCACCTTTATAAATTCGGGTATTTTTCATGATTCTTCGATGCTCATTTCTCGCTTTGGCGACCTTCGCCATCGGACTATCCCAATCGGCGGCCGCAGAGGATGCCAAACCGGCTGCGGAAAAAAACCTGCAAACTCCCGCTAGTTCGTTGGCTCCAATCGACCAGCAAAAACGCGCGGCAAATTCTGACACGCCAAAAGCACAAGAAAAAGGGCCCTATCGCAAATTGGCACCATATATTTTCACAAAAATTCCTCTGGATACCGAGGTGAATGAAACCTTCAGTCACCACAATGTCGTCGAATTGTTGGCCGCCGATCCCAACTACCAATGGGCGAAGGACATCACTTATCGGCATGAAATATGGCAATTGGAATTCGAATTCAAACCAATGCGGATGATCTATGTCGATATCCCTCAACCCAGCGGCAGGATGCAGCGAAAGTTGATATGGTATATGATCTATACTGTGAAAAACACGGGCAAGGTCCTAGTTCCGACCCAAGATCAAGACCTTTCCTATGAAAAGGAATTGGCCGACAAACAAAAAGTTTTTCAAATCAAGGAAGAATCAAAACCGATTCGCTTCACGCCGGAGTTTCTTTTCGAGGGCAGCAACCGCATGAAAGAGGGGAATGGATTCACCAAGACTTACCCCGATCGAGTTATACCTATAGCGGTTGGTCCCATCCAAATGCGCGAGGATCCCAACCGAAAATTTCTCACCACGGTGGAAATGTGCCGAGAGATTGCCGTCGGCGAAACTCTATGGGGCGTAGCGACTTGGGAAGATATCGATCCACGGATCGTGCGTTTTTCCGTCTATGTCTCGGGCTTGACCAACGCCTATCGTTGGAAGGACCTCCCTGGCGAGTATAAGGCCGGCGACCCGATCGGCAAGGGCCGGCAACTCTTCAAAAAAACGTTAAAACTGAATTTCTGGCGGCCCGGTGACGAATACTTCGAACACGAAGAGGAAATCCGCTACGGGATCCCCGGTCAACCCGACTACCAATGGGTTTATCTGAAAAATCCGAATTAAGAAACACCGAAGACGTTGACTTTCAGCGGATTTGTCGCTAAAAAATAGGATTCCAATCAGATCGGTCGGAATAACAAGCGGTATTTCCGGTTCGGAGCATCAGCAAGATTTTCACGAGGTTGCACTCATGGCGCATAAAAAAGGCCAAGGTTCAAGCCGCAACGGGCGCGATTCCAACTCGCAGCGCCGCGGCGTCAAACGGTTCGGGGGCGAAAAGGTGATCGCCGGCAATATCATTATTCGCCAAACCGGCTCGAAGTTCCACCCCGGAAAAGGCGTCGGCTGCGGCAACGATTGGACCTTGTTCGCACTCGTGGACGGCTACGTCAAGTTCGATCGCGGCGGCCGCCGCGTGCATGTGGTCGATTCGTTGAATTAACCGCTCGCTCCCGTAGCGCGGCGGATTTCGCTTTTTTTCTTGCAAACTGCGCAAGGGCGGCGGTTTTCCGACTGCCGTCCTTTTTTTCATTCTTGAAACGCGATTTATAACCCGCTCAAACTGATCGGTTGGCGGTCTTCGCGATTTCCCAGGCAATTGAATACCGCACGATCGATATCGTAACTGATGATATGCACGGAGCCGTCGGCAAAGACCGCATTGATGCCCGACGCGTGGGCGGAGCCGAACATATACCCGACTTCCGCGTCGGTGTTCAGGTCTCTTTGGGGTGAAATGGTTGTCGAGCGGACGCAATCCGGATCGAAGCCGTCGGTCCAACCCCGGTCGTCATGCCAATCGCCCGATAGGTAGTACATCGGTTTGATGCGTTTTTCGCCGATCATCATGGTATGGCTCGCGCCGTCCACGATGTGCTTCAACTGAGTCGGCGGAGTCGAACCCGCAGAACAGGGCGGCGATGCCAGCCGGTCGTAGTTCGTGCGGACGAGCACTCCCTTGTACGACTTCCCATGCGGCACGTTGAAGTGTGCGGAATTCCAAAAAGTTTCTTCCAACGAATTGTCGATTTTATTCGGATCGGATGGCTGAGCGCTCGCGTAGTCCATCAACACGCGGCCCGCTTGCCGCCGCATAAAAGGCCGGGATGGACATCCGTAGAGAGGAATATAGATCGTCTCGATCGTGGCTTGGTTCGGGGAGAAATAGCGCTCTTGTTTTCACAATAAGGAAGGAGCTGAAAGGCCCAGCCCAGCCCTTGCCGATCAGGTCCAAAGGGCCTCCCTTGAGGAGTCTGATAATATTCCAAAATCGGCCAAGGAGTATCGCCGGCGGTGGGAAAGACGCGAAGGCTCGATTCGTGCGACAACACGGCAAGTCCCATCTGTTTCAAATTGTTTCGGCATTGCATACGACGGGCGACCTCGCGCGCCGCCTGAATGGCGGGAAGCAAAAGAGCGATGAGAATGCCGATTATGGCAATCACCACCAACAACTCCACCAACGTGAAACCCCGGCGCAAATCAGTGTTGGTCGATTGCATGGCAACCTCGCGGTAAGAATTCGTTCAACCGTCGTGGAAATATCGTTCGATAAGTATCCCCGAATATCGCGTATCGCTTAGACCAAACCGAAAAAATTGGGATTACCGACAAAATCCGGATCACGGGTGGCTCGTCCGCCGTCCCCTGCGGCTAAGATGGCCGCGCTCCGTGCGTTCTCGTTGAAGTTCCTTAACCGCTTCGCGGCGAAAAACGTTATTTTGCTCGCGGCGCCAGTTGTTTAAATTGTTCCTCGTTGAGCTCTTCCACGGCTCCCAACAACCGGGCAATAAAACGTTTCCCCCCTTCCCCACCTGCTCGTAGGCAATCACGGTGGTGGAAGGCAGTTCTGCACCCGTCTTGGGGACCGGACCATAAAGAACGACATACGGTTTTCTATCCCGCGGCGAAACGAAGAGCTCGTCAACGTTTTTCACCTGCATCGCCTCCAATCGCTCTTTCCCCATCGCATAGAGAAATTTTTTAAAGTCCTGCTCGTCGGCGGGCGGTTGTCCGCGGTGTTGTCCCAAATATTGCCCGTAAAACACCGCCAACGGCTTCAAGTTGGATTGCTCCCTCTCCGCCGATTGATTTTCGGAACACCCCCCGACTCCAAACAAGCAAGCAGCAGCAAGCAAGGCCAAGCCCGGCCAGCCGAATTCAATCCGGCGTTTATATAGCATCGAATAGACCTTATTATTGCAAGGGAAGAAATAAGTAGGTAACTTGGCGAAGCAAGTACGTAATTGGACAACGTGGAAAATAATGTTGACAATTTAATTTTAACTCCAAACCTGAAAGTCATGTTATCATATTTACTGAAATTTTGATAGGAATGAATACCCGAATTTTGGCGAATCGCAGGCGGAAATTGCACACTCCTCCATCGCAAGAGCCTATCGCGGCGGGTGAATACTTGCCGTAACTCGTCTATCTGCATCGAGTTAGGCAAACACCCGCTATCAAGTCCTTGAAACCCAGCCGTCGATTTCGGTAGAATCATTCATCATAAGAGCGATAGTCGCCTAAATCATGAAACAATCAAGTCCCATGTCTTTCCAATATTCCCTCGGCATCGACCTTGGCACGACCAACAGCGTGTTGGCTTACGTGCCTCTTACAGCCGAACTGCCGCAGGTCGAAGTACTTCCGATACCGCAACTGGTGGCGGCCGGTACGGTCGAAGCGCGGACCATGCTGCCGTCGTTTCTCTATCTTGGTCTGGAGCAGGAAGCCGCCGGCAGGGCTTTTGAAGTTCCGTGGGAAACCGGCCGCCGTTATGCCGTGGGTGAATTTGCCCGCCGCCAAGGCGCGGAAGTGCCTGACCGCACGGTAGGCGCGGCGAAATCGTGGCTCTGCCACAGCCGCGTCGATCGCCGCCAGCCGATTTTGCCCTGGAATGCGCCCGCCGACGTGCCGAAAATCTCGCCGGTCACCGCGGCGCAACGTTATTTGGAGCATCTGATTGCCGCTTGGAACCTCGAAAAGCCGGACGCTCCCTTTCAAGAGCAGCAGGTCGTACTGACGGTGCCCGCCTCGTTCGACGCCAGTGCCCGGGAGTTGACCCGCGAGGCGGCTCTCTCCGCCGGTTTTCCGGCCGAATTTCTCTTGCTCGAAGAACCGCAAGCCGCCGTATATGCCTGGCTCAGTTCGACCGGCGAGCGTTGGCGACGGTTGCTCACGGTAAATGACACGCTCCTGGTGTGTGACGTCGGCGGCGGCACGACCGATCTCACGCTGGTCGGAGTATCCGAGGAAAGGGGCGAACTGATTCTTAAGCGGATCGCCGTCGGCAATCATCTTTTAGTCGGCGGCGACAACATGGATCTGGCTCTCGCGCATTTTGCCGCCGGAATATTCGCTGAAAAAGGGGAGCAGCTCGATCCGTGGCAATCGGTCGCCTTGTGGCACTCCTGCCGCACAGCCAAAGAGCTGCTGCTCTCGCCCGACGGCCCTGAAAAACACAGCATCGCCGTGATGGGCCGCGGCCGGAAACTGATCGGCGGATCGATCTCGATCGAAGTCGAGCGGCAAAGCGTGAGCGATCTCCTGATCGACGGATTCTTCCCGCGGTGCCAAGTTGTCGATCGGCCCGAGCGGAGGAGTATTTCCGGTTTTCGCGAGATCGGGCTGCCCTTCGAGGCGGATACCGCGGTCACGCGGCATCTGGCGGTGTTTCTGCAAGCCCAGGGCAAAGAGCGGGACGAGCCGATCCGCCCCACGCACGTGCTCTTCAATGGCGGCGTGTTCAAGGCCGAGAGGCTGCGGCAGCGCTTGCTCGATGTGTTGGGCGAGTGGTTTCCCGCCTCGCCGCCCAAATTGCTCGAAGGCGAGCACGACCTCGATCATGCGGCCGCCCGAGGCGCGGCCTACTACGGTTGGACCAAGCACCGCGGCGGCGTGCGAATTCGCGGCGGAACGGCCCGCTCTTATTATGTGGGCATCGAGACCGCCGGGCTGGCCGTGCCGGGCGCGCCACGGCCGTTACGCGCACTTTGCGTCGTGCCCATCGGCATGGAAGAAGGCGCCGCCACCGACGTGCCAGGCGACGAGATCGGGTTGGTCGTCGGCGAACCGGCCCAGTTCCGCTTCTTCAGTTCCTCGACTCGAAAACAGGATTGCCCCGGCGACACGTTATCCGCTTGGACGGCGGACGAAATATCCGAAACCGATTCCCTCGAAGCAGTTCTCCCCGCCGACGAATCGTTGGAAGACATCTACGTGCCGGTCCGCTTTCACTCCCGCATCACCGAACTTGGCGTATTGGAACTGTGGTGCGTGAGCACGATCAACGATAAACGGTGGAAACTGGAATTCAGCGTGAGAGAGGACGCGGAAGCCTAGATAATTCCTTCTTTTCACCTGGGCTAGACACCACCCGGAAAGTTGGTAAGATAGGAGGTTGGTTTGGTGTCGGCGGGACATGATTCCTATTTGGAGTTGTTTATGCCTAAAAAAGAAGAAGCCATCGAAGTGGAAGGGGTCGTGACCGAGGCCCTGGCAAATACGCGATTTCGCGTGCAATTAGAAAGCGGACACTCGATCATTGCCCACGTAGCCGGCCGGATGCGGAAGAATTTCATCCGCATCGTGCCCGGCGATCGGGTCCGAGTGGAACTCTCTCCCTACGATCTCACCAAAGGGCGCATTACTTTTCGCGAGCGATAACAGCCTCGAAGGAACCGTATAATACCAAGTTCGGGTGGCATAACCATCTACTGTTTGAAGGGATTTACCGCAATTCTTCGATAATTTTTCTCTGTTTTTTTCTATTTTCCGGGGAAAAAATTCCTTCTCTATCAAAGATTTTCGCCAGGAATGCGAATTACATGTTGCGTTGACTTGTTTTGGGCTGCGCCCTTTGCCAAGCAATAAGCAATCAACCCCAAAATGGCGGGCCAATAACCTGCCCCCCCACCCCCCCTTTCTAGGAGATGCACGATGAAGCGATTTCTATTCATGCTTTTGATTGCCGTCATGGCAATCGGGACACAGGCAACTTGGGCAATGGCGGATGACTCCCCTTCGATAGCGCAAAAACCTGTCGCCGTAGTTTCTTTGGCGGGTTACGACGCCTTGATGGGCGACATCAAGTACGTGACGAAGCTCGCCGGCAACCCTGAACTCGGCGTTGGCGTCGAGGGCTTTATCAAACTCTTGACCAAGAATCAAGGGCTGGTCGGATTCGACAAAACCCGGCCCTGGGGCGCGGTGCTGAATGTCGAGGGAGACAACCTCACCGGATACGCGTTTCTCCCCATTACCGATTTTGCCAAGTTGGGTGACGCTATGGAGGGGCTTTTCGACAAGATCCAAGACCTCGGCAATGGCATGCACGAAATCCAGGGCAAAGATCACAAACCGCCTCTGTTCGTAAAAGAAGGCAAAGGTTGGGCATTTCTGGCCGACAAACCCGAAAAACTGTCGAATCTGCCCGACGATCCCGCCGCGCTCCTGGGCGGATTGGAAAAACAGTATCAAATCGCCGTCCGCTTGAACGCCGGCGATCTGCCGGACAGCCTTCGTCAAAAAATCATCGCGAAAATGGAGAGCGGCGCCGCGCGGGACGCCGGGATCCGCCCGCACGAATCGGAAGATGAGCATGCCTTGCGCTTGCAATTGACTGCCGAGGTCGTCAAGTATCTGAAAACGGTGATTAACCAATTGCAGGGAGTCACGCTGGGCTGGAATCTCGACACGAACGACGGAAAGTGCTATCTCGACGCGAATGTCACCGCCAAGCCCGGCACCGAGTTGGCCGAATCCTTGCGGCCGCTCGCCAATTCGCACAGCCGGTTCGCCGGTTTCGGGATTGACGATGCGGCGGTCGTCGGCAACATTAACGGCCAACTGCCGGCTTTTAAAGCAGATTTATTGAAAGAGGTTTTCGACGCCGTTCACAAACAAGCCCTTGCCGAGATCGAAAAGCACCCAATAAGGAGCAAGCCGAAACGGCAAAAAAAATCGTCGATTTGCTGTTGGCGCTATTGCAGGACACGGTAACTAAAGGCCGCATCGATAAGGGGCTGGCGGTTGTTCTCAAGCCCGATGCCGTGACGGTTCTCGCCGGCGGCGCCGTGGTCAACAACGGACGAATCGACGAATTGGCCAAGCTCCTCTTGGAAATGGCGAAAGAAACTCACCCCGAAATGGCTTCCAACTTGGACCATTGGGTGAAGCTTGACGCGGGAAAATTCGAAGGAATCGAACTGCACACGCTTTCGATTCCCATTCCTCCCGACGCCAAGGATCACGACAAGTTGGTTCCGCTGATCGGCGAGACCTTGGAAGTCGTCATCGGCACCACCAAAGACAGCGTCTATCTTGCCGCCGGCCGCGATCCGATGGAAGCGCTCGAAAAAGCCATCAAGCAATCCGCCGCCGATGCCTCGAAAAGCGTGCCGCCTCTGGAAATCTCCGTTTCGCTCTCGAAGCTGGCCGATTTCATCGCCGCGGCGGGTAATCCTCACGAACGGCCGCAGGCCGCCAAACTTGCCGCCGCCCTGAAGCAGTCGCCGGGTGAGGATCATGCGATTCTCCGAGCGAAACCCATCGAAAACGGCGTGCAATATCGTTTGGAGATCGAACCCGGCATTCTCAAGGCATTGGTTCGAATGCATAAACCCTAATTCGATATCCCCGAGATTTGTCGCTTGGGGATGAGATTACCATCCGCCGCCAAAAATCCCTTCCCCCGCCGTTTTCAGGTGAAAAATGGACGGGGTGAAGGGTCGCGGTGTTTTCGAGAGTTTTGTAGGAATATTTCGGTTTCCGTAAAAAAACCCATCGAATGGCGGAATTTCCCTGAATTTTCGAAATTCTTCGCTCCCCTCTGGCCGAAATAACCATTTCGACCTAAACTATTCTATCGTCAGGATCCGTTCACAATCGTTCACGGGGACTGTCGCGTATTTTGCGGCAGAATTGACATTGCTTTGCCAAAGCGTTAATTCGCCGAAAAAAATGGGACTGTCCCCCTTGCCCGCTTTCAGGGCCGAACGGTTGCAGTCAGTTCTTCATCACCTCCCTGTTACAGGAGAATGCATCGTGAAAAAATTCGCTTGTTTTTCGCTGGTGATTGCTTTGATGCTCTGCGTTTCCAGTGCGATCTTGCCGCGCCTCGCCGCCGCGGAAGACATCAAACCCGTCGTGACCGTGTCGTTTGCCGGCTATGAGGAAGTGCGGGCGAACCTGGAAGCGATCGGCAAGCTCGGCGGAAATCCGAAGTGGGCCGAGGGCCTCGAAGGCATGCTCGCCATGATGACCCAAGGCCAGGGATTGGCCACGCTGGACAAAAAGGCGCCCTGGGGCGCGTTCGTGCAATTGAGCGAAGACGGCGAACCTAAAGTCCTCGGCTTCGTGCCCGTGGCCGATTTGAAAAAATTCATGGAAATCGTGAAGAACTCGCCCGTCGGGGGCGGAATCAGCGAGAGCGACGGCGTTTTCGAATTCGCCAATCCCTCCGGCGAACCGATCTACCTTGCCCAGCGCGGCAAAGTCGCCGCCATCGTGAAAGACAAAGCGGACCTCGAAGGCTTTCCCGCCGATCCCGAAAAACTGCTCGGCGATCTGCCGCAGAAATACCTCATCGCGGTCCGCGCGTCCGTGAAAAACGTCCCCGAAACGCTCCGCGACAAAGCCCTTGGCTTCCTCACGATGATGTCCCAGGCCACGACGCAGCGCGAGGAAGACGAAACCGACGAACAATTCGCGCTTCGCGAAAAAACGGCCAAACAGAGCATGGAACAAATGGCGATGTTCTTCAAGGAAACCGAGCAGATCCTCCTCGGCCTGAACATCGACCGCAAAACCAACAAGATCTCCCTCGATTTGGAAATCGTCGCCCAGGAAGGCTCCAAGCTGGCCGAGGAGTTGGCGAAGGCGAAACCGGGCAAGACCGATCTCGCCGGTTTCGATCTCCCCAATGCCGCCGTCGTCGCCAATTCGATCGGCGTCATGACCGACCGGGACGTCGCCGACGCCAAGGACACCTTGCAGGTGCTGCGCGACAAGCTGCTCCGACAGGTCGGCAAGCAGGAGCTTACCGAAGAGCAAATGAAGCTGGTCAAGGAGATGCTTGACGAAGCGCTGGCCATTGCCGAGAAGAACATCGAAACGAAAAAGTCCGACGTGGGCATGGCGGTCTGCCTCGCCCCTTCGGCGGTGACGGTCGTCGCCGGCGCGGTCGTGGTCGATGGCCAGCCGATCGAGAAATTGGTCAAGAAATTTTTCGAAGCCGCCAAGGAAGAGGAACCGGCCCTGGCCGAGATGGTGAAATTCGACGCCGAAACCTACAAGGGCGTCCGCTTCCACACGCTTTCGATTCCCTTGCCCGCCGAGGCCGAGGAATTGAAGCCCTTCGTCGGCGACACCATCGACGTCGTCTTGGGCGTCGGCGACACGCAGGCCTTCGTTTCCGCCGGCCGCGACGCCGCGAAAATCCTCAAGCAAGTGATCGACAAATCGCAGGCCGAAGCCGGCAAGGACGTGCCGCCTTTCCGAATGTCCATCTCCGCGCTGCAAATCGCCAAATTCGCCGCCGCCGTCGTACCCGACGAGGACGCGAAAACCAAGATCCAGGGCGTCGCCGCCATGCTCGAACAAACCAGCGGCAAGGACCATGTCATCATCACCGGCCAGAGCGTTCCCAACGGCGTGCGGATGCACATCGAATTGGAAGAAGGCTTCATGCAATTGCTCGGCAATGCCACCAAGATGATGGGCGGCATGGGAGGCGTGCCCGGCGGACCGGGAATGAACTAATTGCCCCCGCGCGAAATATATTGCCCCCGCTGATTTGCCGGGGGCATTTTTTTGCGCGGTGATGCGCCGGAGCGACGTCGCCTTCGAATGAAATCGAAGGCGCCCTCACGCCACCTTCGCCGATCCATTGCGCGGCGCAAGCTGCAGCCGCAACCGGCGGATCTCCTGCTCGTACTCGCGCCGCTCGAGTTCCCATTGCCGCGATCGTTCGGCAAATCGGAATTCCATCTCTTCCAACTCCTGCTCCCGGGCGATGAGCCGCGCGGCTTGCTGGTCCGCCTCCTGCCGGCGGCCGGCGGCCCATTGCTCGAACTGCCGCCGCTTCGCGATCAGCTTTTCGTATTGCTCCGCCAACTGGTCGCGGATCGCCGCCAACTCCACCTTTTGGGCGAGGAGCTCGGCATTGGCCAAGCGGTATTGATCGGCCAATTGCGTGCGGATGCGGCCCAGTGAACGCGTCAGCGCGGCCGGCGGGGCGGCGCCCGAAAGCTGCGCCCAGAGCTCTTCCGTAGCGAGACGGATCTCCAGCGTCTCCCGGTGCAGACGCTGCAATTCGCCGCGTAGTTGTTCGAGGGCCGTGCGGCATCGATCGACCTGGTCGGCACGCTTTTCGAGTTGCTCGCGCTTCTTGTCCAATTCATCTTTCGCCCGGCGCTGCTCGGCCGCCATCCGCTGCCGCTGGCTGCGCACTTCCTCCTGCTGCGCTTCCCGCTCGGCAAGCAATTGCTCGCGAATGCCGCGGACCTCCGCCTGGGCTTCGGCTGTTTGCCGTTCGGCTTCTTCCAATTCACGAAGCTTAATCGCAAATTCCCGGGCTTGACGTTCGCCGCGTTTGTCTCGCAAGCAAATATCATCGGCAATTTTCCCGTTCTCCGCCGCGGGATTTTCCTGGGCCAGATTCGTCTGCCGTGCGGCTTGCGAAGCCAGATCCGCCGATCGGTCGCTCCAACTCGCGGTTATCCCCAAGAGTTCCTGCTGAATTTCCGTTTCGCGGGATATGCTGCCGTTGGGCGGATCGCGATCGCGGAGCAGGTTGCCAATCTGCTGAATCGCTTCCCCGCGCCGCATCATCGCCGCCTCGGCCGCCGCTAATCGATCCAACCGTTGCCGCCACTCCTTTTCCAACACGGCTCGCGACCGCTCGCGGTCTTGAATTTCCGCTTCGCGTTCCCCGAGCCAGATTCTCGCCGTGCGAGCGTCCGATTCGAGCTGCGCCAATTGTGCATTGATTTGCGATTCGCGATGGTCGAGCTCCCGCTGCCGCGAGCGAAGATATTCCGCAAGCTGTTCGGCCTGGCGGCGAAGCTGCTCCTCGGCCATTTCCGAAAGCGGCTCCTCAATGGCCGGCTCTCCGGGCTGCGCAAATGCATCACCGCCATCATGCTCCGAAGGACTGAACCCGAGATTGACCTGCTCATCCCCTCCGTAATGGTGAGGCGGATCAATCCGCGTCTCTTGCAATACAGGCTCCTCACTGGGAGGGGATACTTCTTCTTGATGTTTCGTGCTCGTCCTGGACATTTTGCCAACTACCTTCCAAAGAAGACCCCGGCGTAGGCAATCTTTGCGCAATCGGCAAAGCTTGACCCGGCTCCCTCATCGGCAGATGACAAGTGGTAATAAAGGAAAAATTAGAAAAATCTGCAATTATTTTGCCTGTTCCAAGGCTTCTTGCAGCCGTTTTTTCGGCTGCACGCCGACAAAACGCTCCACCACTTCCCCCCCCTTGAAAATCATGATCGTGGGAATGCTGCTAATGCCGTAATTGGCAGGTGTGTTGGGGCTTTCATCGATATTCATCTTCCCCACTTTCACCGAATCGGCATATTCCTTCGCCAACTCCTCGACCAATGGAGCGATCATCCGGCACGGTCCACACCATGGGGCCCAAAAATCGACCAGCACCGGCTGGCTGGCTTGCAGCACTTCCACTTCGAAATTCTGATCGCTGAATTCTGTCGCCATCGAATGATTCTCCTCATTCGCCGCTCAATGGCGGCGTCAGTTTTGCCGCTTGGATGTGAATATAGACGGGCTGGCGAGGTTCGGCAAACGCAAAACCTCGCCGCTGCAACCATTATAAAAGCCTTGCAAACAGCGTCAATTACGTCAGTCGTCCGAAAACAACGCGAAAGGCTCGTCCTAACCCGAATTATTCATCAACGCCATTAGTAGAAGCGGCATCTTGCCGCTCTTCCCTATTTATGCGGCAGGATGCTGCATCTACGCCGTTTATGAATAATCCCGGCTAATCGGCGTTGGTGCGGGTGTGGCAGATTCGTCTGCGCGTAAAACCGATGGAAACCAACACGAACCCGGTGGCCAGCAGCCCAAACGTTCCCGGTTCCGGCACATTTTCCGTGGCGCTGCCGAAGCCGCAGTACTCGGCCCCCGTCAGACGATCGAAGGCGGCAATCCGGACGATGGATGCTTCACTGGTGGTGGAGCCATCGTCCCAATGCGTGCCCGTTCCCGGCGTAGCGCCGTTGAGGCTGCCGTTCTCATACTGGCTGACGTAGAAGGCGCAGTCCGGCCCGACGGCGGCCAAGTCGCCATAGGCTTTGCCGCTGGCAAGTGTCTGCAAGGCAATGTCAACCATTACGGGCGTGCCCGAGTAACCCGGCCCCAGTTGGTATTGGGTGATGCTGCCGTCGTTATTGTTGCTGTAGAGCCAATTGGCCGTTACGCCATCGCCAAAAGCCAGACCGTCGGGATGGTGTGCAAGGCCTGTGATGTTGTTGATGACCGTGCCTGTGTTGCTGATGATCGTGATTGAAGAACCCATTTGTCCGGCAAGGGCGATCGCCCCGGTCGCGCTGGCTTCGATGTCGTCGATGTTTTGGCCGGTAGGCGCCGAGTAGATCCAGGTGTTCGTCCCGCTGGACGGATTGTAGATGTACACGTCGGAGGGCGTGGAACCGGCACAATAGGCAATCCGGCCGTCGGGAAGCGTGGTGACGCCGTATCCCGCGCCGGCGGCGGTTCCAGCCAAGGTCGTCGCCGATCCCGTCAAGGTGGTGCTGAACCGCTGAAGCCCGATATTGGTGGGCACGTAAATGTATCCATCGAGCCCCGTGGCCATTCCCGCGCCCGAACCGATTCCCGACAGAAGACCGGGGATGTTATGCGTGACGGCCACCGGGTGTACGTTGGTCCCATTGTACGTAGTTGTCCCCAGGCTGTATTCGAGGATGTTGGCCCCGTCTTTGACGAGCATGTTGCCGCCGCTGGTCCAGGTTATTCCTCCGCCTCCCGTCAGCGGGCCGATGACGATCTGCTGCGTAAAACCCGGATCGAGATAGTCGAATTGCACGGCACGCGCCGCGGGCACGAACGCCAGCACGGTCGCCGCGACAAAGAACCTTGTCGAACGAGCGCTCCTTTTCCCAATGCCCCTCAGGTTGTTCTTTAAGGATCGGTTCAAAAACTCCATGTCATGTCTCCCATAAATTGTGGGCGGATTTTCGCCCTGGAACGAAAGTACGAATTGCAGAAAAACGTTACCTCAGCGCAGGGTGTTGGCCCGCGGTAAACACGTGAAAAAAGGCGCATTCGATCGATCGCGGTCTTCGGCGAGGATTACCTATTCGATTGAATGCGGACGCTGCCTCATGGGAATCGAGTTGATCGGGGCGTCAGGCGATTTATGCCTGACTTATCTGTCATTATTAAAATGATGTTTGTTTTTGACAAGTTTTTCGTTAGCGGGGCGGGCCGCACGACTACAGGAACGAATTCTAACTGATTAATATTTAAGGCTTTACGTCGATTCATCACGGGAGAGTGGACACTAGTTTTCACTGCGAAAAATGATTGCGCAAACGGCAGATTATTTGAAAAACGGCCATGAGAGTCAGCGGGGCTGCTCCGACTCTTTGCCGATTAAAACATCTTATGCGTGGACCGCCAGGCGACCCGACGCTATATTGGGGGGCAGTTTACCATCGCCGTCGTCCCCGAGGAAACTGAGCAAGGAGATTGCATGAAATCGTATCGAGAATGCCTGACGTTCACCGTTCCAAAGCGAATGGATTTCGTGAATATCACGTCCAAGCTGGAAGACGCCGTCGCAAAGAGCGGCGTTCAAGAAGGCTTGCTGCTCTGCAATGCGATGCACATCACCGCTTCGGTGTTCATCAACGACAACGAGCCGGGCTTGCATGAAGACTACAAACGCTGGCTGGAGAAATTAGCGCCTTTCGATCCATCCCCCGAAACGTATCACCATAATCGCACTGGAGAGGACAACGGTGACGCCCATCACAAACGGCAGATCATGGGCCGCGAGGTCGTCATCGCCATCACCAAAGGCAAACTCGACTTTGGACCCTGGGAGCAAGTTTTTTACGGCGAGTTCGATGGGCGGCGGCCGAAACGAGTGCTGGTGAAGATTATTGGAGAGTAAAAAAATGTCCAAACGCATTCTCGTTCTGTCAGCTTCCGTCGGCGCGGGCCATCTTCGGGCGGCTCAGGCGGTGGAAAATGCGCTGCGGATTCTCGATCCGGAGGCGAGCGTCGAGAATTTCGACGTGCTCGATTTCACCAATGCCGCCTTCCGCCGGATGTACGCGAAATCATACTTGGATTTGGTCAACCGTGCGCCGCATGCGCTGGGCTATTTTTACGATCTGCTCGACAAGCGGCCCTCGCCGCAGCACAAGAGCGACCGTTTGCGGCTCCTGGTCGAAAAGCTTAACCTGCACAAATTTCTGAAGCTGTTCAAAGAAAAAAAGTGGGATATCATCGTCAACACGCATTTTTTGCCCGCCGAACTGATCGCGTCGCTTCGCCGGCATGGCAGGCTGGACACGCCGCAGTTGACCGCCACCACCGATTTCGAGACGCATCGCCTGTGGGTCAATCAGCCCTGCGATCATTATTTCACGGCCACCGAGGAGGGCGCGCTGAACCTGCAATTTTGGGGCGTCCCGGCCAAGGACGTTACCGTGACCGGCATTCCCATCGATCCGGTGTTCAGCGAGGAGAAAGACCGCGCCGGCTGCTTGGCGCGGCAGGGGTTGACGGGCGATCGGCCGATCATCGTGCAACTGGCCGGCGGATTCGGCGTCGGGCCGGTCGAAAAACTTTTCTGCGGCCTGTTGGAACTGGAAAAACCGCTGGAAATCGTCGTCGTTGCCGGCCGCAACGAAGAACTCAAAATTCGCTTGGAGCAGTTGCCCGCGTCCGAGCGGCATCGCGTGCATATCTTGGGCTTCACCACGCAGATCGACGAGTTGATGGCCGTCGCCGACCTGGTGGTCTCGAAACCCGGCGGACTGACGACTTCCGAAGCGCTCTCCCGCGGCGCGGCGATGGCGGTGGTGAATCCGATCCCGGGCCAGGAGAGCCGCAACAGCGACTTCCTGCTCGAAAACGGCGCGGCGGTGAAGATCAACAACTTATCCACGCTCACTTACAAACTAAACCAACTGCTCGGCGACCCGGCTCGTCTGGCCTTGCTCAAGCAAAACGCCCGTCGCCTCGGCCGGCCGCAAGCCGCCTTCGACGTCGCCCGCGCGGCGTTCCAGTGGCCGACGGCCAGAGATTGGAGCACCTAGGATTGGATAAGCTGCGGTTCGGGACTGCGCTATGCGTCCTGTTTTCCTTCGCTCATCACCGTGGGAAGGCATGTTTTTTCGAGGGAACGGATTTGGTTGATGCGGCAGATCGTGCTGAACGGGCAGGAACTGGTGCAGCGTTCGTTGCGGTTGAAGACGGGGAAGAATCCATTGCGGATGCCGTGGACCAGGCCGGCGGCGATCTCGCGGATTTGGCCGCGGATGTTTTCCCATTCTTCCACCAGTTCCACCCGGCCGTTTTCGCCGCGATCGTACATTTTCAAGGCTTGCCGGTTGTTGAAGCCGTCCTTGGCAACAAACCAGTAGCCGGCTTGCCAGGGAATCGCGTCGCGGTCGAGCAAAAACAGTTCCATTACGGCGAGGGCGTAGATCGGCAGTTGCAAGGCGGCGCCATGCATGAATTCGTCGAGCGAAAACTTCGCCGCGGCGCCGGTTTTGTAATCGAGGATATTGAAAATGGCATGGCCGGCCGTTTTTCCGGCATCGACGCGGTCGATGCGGCCGGACAACCGGATGGTATCCTCGCCGACGGTCATTTTTAAAGGCTCCTCCTTGGCCCAGGTCTTGCTCGCGTGCTTGGTCAGCCCGAAGGAAATCTCGAAAAACTCCGGCGTGGGCGGCGTTTCGCAGTCGAGCCAGAGTTTATCGTACTCTTCGTGCTGGCGGCGATAGTCGGCGAGCCATTTTGCGATGAGCCGGCGGTCGATCTCACGGAGGGCCTCGCGGACGGTTTTGCCCGAACTTGGAGGAAGGCATTCCTGCATGGCGGCCTGCATGAGTTGCCCGAATTCGGCGTCGTCGAATTCCGCGGGCGAGGTCGGTTTTTCCCGCAATTGGTTCACTTTTTGATGAAACGCGGCCAGTACCTCATGGACCGACTGGCCGCGCTCGAGATAATCGGACTCCAGGGCGAGATCTTCGAGCGGCTCGATCTTCAAGATTTTTTCCAGCAGGTAGCGATACGGGCAGCGGGCGTAGCTTTCCAATTCCGTGGCGCTGAAGGTCCGCTGCGGGGAAAATTCCGCGTTAAGCTGCTTCCGCGCCTTGTCGCCGGAGAGAATTCCCTCCGCCGGCCCGAAACGTTCGCGATCCTGCCGGAGCATGGTCAACTCCAAGCCGGCAAAAAGATTTTGCGCGGCGGACGGCGTGAAATCTTCGGCGCCGTGCCCACGCGTGTCATGGGCATGTGAATCGTGAAGCGGTTCCCACTTCACGCCCGCGGCGGGCCTGGGCTTTGCGCCGTGGACCGCACCGCGCAAGCACGCCAGCCAGCGGTAGTTTCCTTCCAATGCTTCGGCCATCGCGGCAAGGCGAAATTCGCCGGGCGAGAGCGGCTGCCCGGTTTTCGGAACGGGGCGGAAGTCGGCCGCTTCGGTCTTCGCGATTCTGTCCTTGCCGCAGGCCTGTTCCACTTCGAGCAGAAAGGGGCTGGGCGAGAGCGGCTGGGCGGAATCGTCCAGTGCGGGGTAGCTTAAATAGAGGCGTTTCGACGCCCGCGTCACGGCCTCGTAGAACAGCAGCATTTCTTCCCGGTTGCGTTCGGTGCGGGTCACCAGCGGCAGATTTTGCTCGACGAGCCGCGCGTATTCGGCCTCGCTGTAGAGCCGATCTTCACGGTCGGGTTGCGGAAACGCCTTTTCGGACAGACCCGCCAAAAAGAGGTAGGGGACGTGCAGCGAGCGAACGCTCGACGCCGAGAGCACGCGGATGCGGCCCGATTCTTCCGCGACGGGGGGCAATCGCTCGCTGCCGAGGATATCGACGAGCGACCGAAGGGCTTCTTCGCGGTCCAACAGCGGCGGATGCTGCCGCAGCCAGCCGGAAAGCCGGTCGCCCGCGGAAAGTACGGAAAGCAGGATTTTCCAGGCCAGGGTGTCCGATTTCGGGATGTTCGCGACTTCGGTTTCGGCCTCCCAGTCGAGATCGCGCGACATGCCGGTCTGGCGGGCGAGTTTCATCCAGGCTTTCGCCCACTCGGGAAGCGTCGCTTTTTGCGGCAGTTCATCGAATGCGGCGGCGAGTCGCTCGAGCACTTCCAAGGACCGGTTTGCAGCGTGTTCGAATTCCGTTTCGTCGTCCTCGCGTTCGTTTTGTTTTTCCGGTGCTTGGGCAACAGGCGGGAAACCCGTCCTTCGCAACTCATTCAACAATGCTTCTCGGCCTTGGGGGATTTGCATTCGGCGGATGGCGCGTTCCAACTCGATCGCGGCGCGGCCTTTTCGCCAAGCGGGCCAAGCGGGCTGAAAATAGTTGCTGCCAATCACCGCCAAGAGCGAATCGAAGGGCCAGTCGTCCTTGTCCAAATTCAGCAGCGCGACTAGGGCCCGCAGGAGCGGCATGCGATCGAGCCGCACGCCCTGTTCCCAAGCGGTGGGCAGGCCCAGGCGATCGAAGACTTCGGCCGCCAAACCGCCGGGATCTTGAGGGCGCGGAAAACCACCGCGATATCGCCCGGCTTGACGCCTTCTTCGACGATCAACCGCTTGATCCGCGCCGATCAGTTCCATCTCGCCGATCGGCCGGGCGGCGGCGAGAATTTCGATGCCTTCGGTCGCTTCCGCCGGTTGAGCCTGGCGCGGATTGCCGAACAGATGGCGGGCGAGATGCTGCATCGCCGGCCAGCGAAGGAAAGATGCAGCGGTAGGGGCAGAATTTGAGTACCGAGTACCGAGTACCGAGTACTGGGTACTGTGTACCGGGTTCTGAGTTCTCAGTAATGAGTACCGAGAAGGTTGTGTTTGGCTCTTCCGAATCTCCACTGATTCCTGCGTACTCGGTACTTTGAACTCAGTACTCGCCCCCGAATCCTGAATCCCAATTCCTGAACCTTCCCCACTATCCACTGTCCACTGTCCACTGTCCACTCTTTGAACTTCCAACTCCGGATGCATGCTTCGCAACTCGGCCAATGTTTTCAGGGGTTTGGCGAACAGATCTTCGCGGCAGGGGGGCGGCTCGAGAGTGAGCGAGATCGAAAGCGATTCGACGCGGCCGGCGAGGATTTGCAGGATTTCGTGCTGCGTGCGGGTGAAGTCGCTGAAACCATCGGCCACGACGAACCGAACATTCTCGAACGGCCGCCGCTGCCCTTGCTGGAGCCAGTTGCGGGCCGACCAGAAACTGCCTTCGGCGTCGAAAAGCCGATGCTCCGTAAGCGCCTGCTGATAGGTTTCGTAGATTTCCAGCAGCTCTTCATCTTTGGCCGAAATGCCGCGGGACTGACAGGCTTGGCGGAAATGTTCGGGCCAAATCTCCAGCCGCTTGAGTTCGCCGAGGAATTCGCCGACCAGATCGACCAGTCCGCCGGTGCGGACGATCGGTTGAAAATGCTTCAGGCGGCCGCGGGCGTTTTGTTCGTCGATCAATTGACGGACGAGTTGCCGTTTCATCCCGGCGGTGAGCGGGCGGATAGGATCGGGCGAAGCTTTCAGCACTTCGCCGGCGAAATTGGCGAAGGTCATGATGCCCGGCCGAAAACAGCCCGCGAGATTCGCGTCGAGCAACCGGTCGCGAACGGCGGCCGCGGCACGCCACGTCGGAGCGAGCCAAAGAACCGCTCCCGCGGGATCATCTCGCAGCACGGCCCGATATTGCCGCAAGAGCAATTCCGTTTTGCCGCTTGAAGGAGGACCAGTCAGAACGGTTGTGAGAGCGGACATGTTGTTCCTGTTACGAGGTTCGTGGTAAAAATCCTATCAAAAACTTTCGCGGAGGGCAAGATTGGGCTGCCAAGGCTTACAATCGGCGGGTCCGCGACTTCGCCATGTTCGTCGATCCGCCATCAGGCCGCTCTTCCCACCCTGGCGGCTTGAGCCGGATTTTTTAAAGGTGGTAGGCCCATCTTCTCTCGTTTGCTCGCTTCGGATAGTATATTGACATGGAAACAGTGCAAAACAATGCCGCGGAACGCAGCGGGCCGAGCGGAGGCGGGCCGTTCAGCTGGCGCGGAGCGGCGATCTGGCTGCCCGGCAGTCTGTTGTTGGGCGCCTTGGCGGGCTGGGCGGCGGTCGATGCCCAGTTCTATTTCGCGCCGCTCATTATTTTTCCCTTGCTGGTGGGCATCGGTTTGGGGGCGATTTTGGTGTTGCTGATGCGGATGGGGCAAGTCGGGCATCGGCCCACGATCTTGCTCGGGACGGCGCTCGCCGCGCTCGCGGCGGTGGTGGGCCAACATTATTTCGATTTTTTGACCGCAAGGCAGCGCGATCGGCAGCAAACCACGGCAATCGAAAAGGCCAAACAAGCGCTTCCCGAGTTGGCTGCCCGGCTGCCGGCCGCTCCGCCGCGGAATTTTTTCGAGTTCATGCGGCAGCAGGCGGCCCTGGGCAGATCGGTTTTTAATTTTCTCGAAGTCCGCAACGGCGGCGCTTGGGCCTTGTGGGCGGTCGAGGGCTTGCTGACGATCGCCGCCGCCTTGGGCGTGGTGATTCCCGCCATGCGGCTCCCCTTCTGTCCGCGCTGCCGGAGTTGGTATCGCGCAACGCGCTCGGCCCGGTTTTCCGCCGAGGCCATTCGGCGGATCGCTAAAACGCTCGACGTCGAAACCGCCGAGCGGATCCGTTCGGGCCGCTGCCGATTGCTGAGTTGCACGAGCGGATGCGGTCCCACCGGCTGCGAGCTTTCCTGGGAAGATTTTGACGGCAATACCTTCTTTGCTCAAGTCTGGATCGACACCGCCGGCCGGAATGCGGTGGTACAGGTGTTTGATGAAGAATTGTGTGAAGGAGGAAGATAAAGGGTCTAGGGAACAAGGGACAGGGGATGGAGAGCAGGTCGTAGGTGTTAGTGGATAGGGAACCTCTTCATTCCTACGCACAAGCTTAACGAAACAGATCTCCTTGTTCCTTGTCCCCTGTATCCTCTCCCCTGTATCCTCTCCCCTTACAAAAATGTCACGACGCGAAATCAAAGGTTCACGAATTCTGGTCACGGGCGCATCGAGCGGCATCGGCCGGGCGGTGGCGCTGGAATTGGCCCGCGGCGGCGCGGAAGCGGTCGCCGTCGCCAGACGCGAAGATCTACTGAAAACACTGGCCGAAGACGCCGCCGCGGCAGGAGGGCGAATCGAAGCCGTCGCCGGCGACATCACCCAGCCGGAATGCCGGCAGCTCGCGATCGACGCCATGGTCACGCATTTCAACGGCATCGATATTCTGATCAACAACGCCGGCGTGGGCGCGATGGGCCTGTTCGAACATGCCGATCCGGCCCGAGTGAGAAAAGTCTTCGAGGTCAACTTCTTCGCGCTGGTCGAATTGACGCGGCTGGCGTTGCCGCTTTTGAAGAAGGGCGTGCGGCCGATGGTCGTCAACGTGAGCTCGATTCTCGGTCACCGCGCCGTGCCGCACAGCAGCGAATATTCGGCCAGCAAATTCGCGGTGCAGGGATTCAGCGAAGCGATCCGCGCGGAGTTTACCCGGCACGGCATCGATGTACTCGTAGTCAGTCCCGGCACGACCGACACGGAGTTTTTCGACAGCGTCATCGAGCGCACCGGCGAGCCCGCCTGGCCCAAGCACACGCCGATCAGTTCCGAAGAAGTCGCCCGCCGGATCGTCAAGGCCATCCGCCTCGGCAAGCACGAAATCGTGCCGTATTTCCCCGGCAAACTCCTCTGCTGGCTGAATCGGCTCTCGCCGGGATTGATGGATCGGTATTTGGCGAGGTATGCGTGAGGGATTGAGATTGAAATATCAACACGGAGGCTCGGAGGTCACGGAGAGAACAAAAATTAGGAAGACTGTTGAACGAAGGAATTCTATTCTATGGGCGGTATAGCATCCGAAAATGCATGCAAAGCGATGAAGTCCGCTAGCGCCGGGGCGATTAAATTCAATCATGATTATGTCAGTACGGAGCATCTCCTCTTGGGAGTTGTCAACAACCCCGACAACGGAGCCTCCGAAGTCTTGAAAGCACTTAATGTCGATGCAGGCGCGATCCGACTAGATGTCGAGAAATTAATCCCAGTGTGAGATAATCATGTCCGAAAGGTTTCAGACAAACCGCGCCCGAGCCCTCAAACCAAAAAAGTCGTCGAGAATTCACTGGAAGAGTCGCGCTTATGCGGTGACGGATTTATCAGAACCGAGTACATATTGCTTGGCTTGCTTCATGAAGAGGATACTCCGGCGGCTCAAGTACTGATGCACCACGGGCTGAAATTGGAGCAAGCACGAGAAATGATCCGAGAAATTCTTATTAGGTCTGGCAAGGCAGTAAAATCGAGTTGAATGCGATAGTTGTGATTTTCCTGTCCAGGACTGGAAGAATAAACGCCCCTCCGGGGCTCGAGATTTCAACAGTTGATTTCTCTGCACATTTTCTCCGCTTATTTCTCGGCAACCATAATCAAATCCGGACTTTTTCTTTTTTGTATGCATGCTGTTTGTAATCGCCGAAGAAGTGGATGGTTTTTGTGCCGGCGGAACGGGCGGTTTGTTCGAGATGGGAGGCTTCGAGGCCAAGGAAGGGGACCGATTCTTCGTGGAGCAATTTGCCGTCGGCGAGCGAGGCCGCGACGAATTCGACGTAGCCACGCGTAGCGGTGCGGTGGACGCCCTTGAGGATCAACACGTCGTTTTCCCTTCGTTCGTTTAGCCCGGTGCCAGCGGCGACGGCGGGGATTTTGGGAGTTTCGAGATTTTTGGTAACAGCGTCGTCACTCTGCAACGCCGTCGCCGTCGGCTCCGGGTGAAACGATTCTTGGTGGTCGATATTTGCTTTTTTGCATTTTTGCCAAACGCAGGGGCCGTCGGGGAGTTGCCCGAGGTTGAGGACTTGGACGATGACGAGTCCTCCGGGGCGAACGGCGGCGGACATCTGCTGGATGGCGCGATCCACGGTTTCCAAGTCGGGCGCAAGGGCAAGAGAATTGCCCATGCAAATCGCAATGTCGAACGGCTGCTTGTTTTCCTTCTCCCATTCGATCGGTTGCTCGAATCCTGCGCACGATCCAGCGCAATTGCGCGCTCTCGCCGAAGCATTTCCGCGCGTGCGCGATCATCGCGGGACTGATGTCGGCGCCCTCGACCGTCAATCCCCACTCATGAAACATCGCGGCGTGCCGGCCCGTGCCGCAGGCGACATCGACAACGCTTTTTGCGCCGCTCTTCTCGAACCAGTGCCGATAAAACGGCTCCTCGTTGGCCAGCCGCTTGGGCCAGTCGATCATTGCCTCGTAAAGGCCGGTGAGGTTGTCGAATGTGGGTTTTGGCATGAAAGAGTGTGGTTATTTGGTGAAAATTAGTTATTTATGGGGGGTGGACTTTGCCGTCGGGCGCTTTATTAGTTATCATCGGTAAATAAATTTATCATTCGAATCGAAAAGCAACGTAAGGGCGAAATATTCTATTACGAACGGCAACGAGTTTTCAAAATGTCAGATGCGATCATCAGAGCTTCGGGGTTGAAGTTGGTCAAACTTTTAGTGGGCAATCCGCCGCAATCGATTTCGGATTTGATGAAGTCTCTGGCCGTCACGCGGACGGCGGTCACGGAACAACTGGGCGAACTGGTGCGTTCGGGTTTCGTCGAGCGTCAGACGCAGCATCTGCGCGGCCCCGGCCGCCCGCAATATCTGTATAAAGCGACCGACGCCGCTTCGCTGATTCTATATGCACAAAATCAATGCCTGGTGGTGCCGTCGATCTGGAAGGCTTTGGAAGCTATCGGGAACGACGAGTTGATATGCAAGGTCGTGAAAAGGGTGGGCAAATCGCTCGCCGAAATCTATCTTCCGAAAATCACCGCCAGGAAGCCCGAGGAACGGCTGCGGCAAATGATGAAGCTTCTCAACGCCGAGGGCGGATTGACGGAGGCAGTGATGTCGAACGGGCATTTGGTGCTGCACAAGCGGAGTTGTCCGTTTTTGCGAATGGTCGATGAAAAACGTTCGATCTGCTGCGTGGATCAGGAAATGATGACGAACATCGTGGGCAAGCCCGTCCGCCGCACAGCCTGCCGGCACGACGGGGCGCCTTGCTGCACGTTCGAAATTGTCGCGGAGAAATGAGCGGGAGGTTAAACAGCCGATAGACTTTGCCAGAAAGCCCCTGTCTGCTGATGGGGTTTTTTTCTTGTTATGCCACGGAAATTACTGCAAAATAACGGGAACACGAACGAATGATGTGCGTTTAAATTAAAAAGGAGTCAGAACTAATTTATTTTGTTCCTGTTATTGATTCGTGTTCAGAAGCATGTTCGATTAGAGTAGATTAGCGAAGATTCGTGTTCCGTTCCTTCACGGTAATAAAAACACTGATTACCGCTAATTTCCACTAATAAAAAGCAGTGATAATCAATCAAAAAATCTGGGAAATTAGTTTCTGTCTCCGTGCCCTCCGTATCTCCGTGTCTCCGTGTTGTACTTATTTCAGACCCAGGGATTCGGCCAATCGCCCCAGTGGTCGAGGTAGAGTTTGTAGGCGGGGATGGTGTCGGCTTTGCTTTCGAGCCAGGTTTTCGTGTCGGCGATGATCTTTTGCTCGACATCGAGCGTGATGAAGCCTTGCAGAACGCGGGTGCGGAGGAAGACGAAATAGGTGTCCAGCACGTCGCAGCGGCAGTAGTCGTTGATCTGGGCGATGCGGCCGGCATCGAACATGTCCTGGACCATATCGCCTTGGACGTCCATCTTGCCGGGCTTGCCCAGCAGGTTGGCGGCGAGGTTCAGCCCGCCGGTGAAGCGGGTGGAGCCGAAATTGGTCAGCAGTTCGCAGAGGTCGATGTGCGCGGTGGTGTTGTAGCGGCTGCGGGGCTGGTCGAACGACTTACCCGTCGCCTGGAACCAACCCGGCACGCTGATGCCGTAGCGGAAGGCGGCCAGTTCCAAGAGCGGCAGGTCGAACCCGCGGCCGTTGAAGCTGACCAACGTGGGCCGGCGATAGGCTTCCCAGCCGCGCCAGAAATTTTCGGTAATGACGTGCGGGCGGAACTGCGGTTCGTCGAGCACGACGATGTCTTCGAGGCGGAAATCGGACGAGACCTTGCCCACCACCACGGAAATCGGCAACTGAAAACTGTAGGGAATGAAATCACTCTCGTATTTTTCGAGCAGTTCGTCGCGATACCGTCTGACTGCCTCGGCGGGCGAAAGTCCCTCACCTGTGTAGCGTAGTTTGGCCACCAATTCGGCATCGGCGACGCTTTCGGTATCGAACACGAGATAGCGAATGGGGTTGGACATGGTTTCGAGGGGTAAGGGGTGAAGAATAGGGAACAGGGAACAGGGGACAGGTTACAGGGGACAGGGTTGAGGGGTCGAGAGATTGTTTTCGATCTTTGTGGGGAAAACTCGGCGGTAATCCAATGAATGATTCTTGTCCCATCTTCCCTGATACGCGGTCTTTTTGGTAGGCTAGAGGATTGAAAATGCGGAAAGTAATCCGAGTAGCCCCTCTGACGGCACAAACGATTATTCCTCACTCCCCACCACTTTTCCGCTCGCTTCATCGAACCACCAGTCGAAGCGTTGCCGGATTTGCCGAGTGGCGTTCTCGTAATCCATGAGTAAGCCGTCACTGCTGGGGTAGTGCAGCAGATGAGCCAGTTTGGCAAGTTCCGTGGGATCTTGCGGGAGTTGGTCGCGAGCGGCGGAATTCATCAATCTGAGGCGGCCTTCAATGGTGCGCAGCAACCGGTAGCCGGCGTCGAAAAGTTCGTAATCGTCGGCGTCTAGCACGCCTTCGGCGTAGAGGACTTGTAGAGCCTCAAGCGTGTTGGCCCGGCGGAGTTTCGGATTCGCCCGCGCATGGCGGAGTTGCAGCATCTGCACGAGAAACTCGACATCGACTATTCCGCCCGGTCCGCGTTTCATGTCGCCGGCAGCGGCAGTGTCTTCCATCCGTTTACGCATGTGGCGGATTTCTTCCGCGTCTTGCCGGCGCCAGCGGCGTCCGAAGGCGGCTTTCGCCACAGCCGATTTCGCCATCCGCGCACCGCGCAGCGCCGACAACAACCCGCGATTTGCAGAGCGCCTGCCGCTCCCAAAGCTGCCCGCCGCCCTCCTGAAAATAACGCGCCAACTCCGCGAAGGTCGTCGCTAATGCGCCGCTTTTTCCCGTGGGCCGCAGCCGGGCATCGACCTCGTAAAGCCGCCCGAAAGCCCCAAGTTGACTGGCGCTTTTGATGATCCGCTGGCCAAGTTCGCTGAAGAAGTGCTGGTTGGTGGTCGATTGCCGGGCGGGCATTCCGGCGGGAGGGGCTGTGTTGCCGTCCGCCTCGTAGAGGAAGATCAGATCGAGGTCGCTGTGGTAATTCATCTCCCGGCCGCCGAACTTGCCCATCCCCAGAATCACCCATTCGCAGGGCCGGCCCGCGCGTTTTTCCCCTTCTTTGCCGACGCGCGGAATGCCGAACCGCGCCACCAGCCGGGCATATTCCCGCGAAGCGATTTCGCCGAGGCAAACCTGCGCGATGTCGCTCAGCGCGCCGGTGATGGCTTGAACGTCTTCCTTGCCCAAAATGTCGCGCACGCCTACGCAAAGCTGCTGGTCATTCTTGAAACTGTGCAGAATCCGTTCGATGTCTTCCGCCGCGCGGCAAAGTTCAGTGAGCGTCTTTTCCAGCCATTCCCGATCGGGCAGCTTGTCGAGCACCAGACTGTCCATCAGGCTGTCGATCATGCCGGGATTGCTCGTCAAAATACTCGACAAATAAGGGCTATAGGCGCAAAGTTCGACGTACATACGCAAGCTCGGGGGATTGAAGCTGAAAAGCTCCCACAGCACGCCCTTGCCCCCGAGCGATTCGCTGACCGTTCCCAGATTGACCAGCGTCAAATCGGGATCGGCCGTGGCGGCGACGGCCGCAAGCAGTTGTGGGGCGATGGCTGCTAAAAAGTGCCGGCAACGCCTCGTGGAGAGGAACCGGAGTTTTTCTTCCCCTAGAGCCATCAGATGTCGGTAAGCTTGTTTCAAATCGCGGAACGGATATTTGCCCAGGACTTCCGCGATCCGCTCTTCTTGCGGATCCGGATCCAGCACCAAATCGACTTCCGCGGCCGTGCCCTCCTCGTCGCTGAAGGCGTCGTGCAGCAGATGGTCGAGAATCCGGCGGTTGAGCCGCGTTTTTCGGCGATAGTCGGCGACAAAGGCATCGAGTGCCGGATTGCCGGGCGTGTCGGCGTAATCCATCCGCAGCGCCAGCTTCCGCATTTCCGCCTTGTCCTTGGGCAGCAGATGCGTCTGCAAGTCGAACATGATCTGCAAACGGTGCTCGACCTTCCGCAAAAAGACGTAGTTTTCTTCCAGCAGCGTCCGCTCTTGGTTCGTGAGGCAGCCGACCTGTTCGAGCCGGGCGAGCGCTTCCAGCGTATTACCCGTGCGGACCTCGGGCAGCGTGCCGCCGTTAAGCAACTGCAGGAACTGGATCACGAACTCGACGTCGCGGATGCCGCCGTGGCCGGTTTTTACCTCGCGGTCGCCGGCGCCGGAGCGGTGCGTTTGCTGCTCGATGCGGCGTTTCAGCGCCTTGATGCCGGAGATGTCGGCCGAGGTCAAATAGCGGCGGTAAATCCAGGGCGTCAATTTTTCCAAAAATTCATCACCCAACTCGAGCGAACCGGCGACCGATCGAGCCTTGATGAAAGCCTGCCGTTCCCACGTCCGGCCGCGGAGATCGTAATAACGCATCGCACCTTCGAGGCTCACGACCACCGGCCCGCGCTCGCCCTCGGGCCGCAGCCGCAAATCAACCCGATAGACGCTCCCCAATTCGGTCCGTTCGGAGATCAGTCTCGTCATTTCCCGGGCGAGTTGCTCGAAAAATTCGCGATTCGAAATCGATCGCTTGCCGTCGGTTTTGCCGTCAAAATCGTAGAGATAGATCAGATCGATGTCGCTGGAATAGTTCAGTTCCAATCCGCCGAGTTTGCCCATGCCGAGGATGGCGAATCGGGCGGGCTTGCCGTTGGGGGCCATTGGCGTGCCGCGCTGCGCGCCGAGCTTTCGCCCCGCCGCGCGCAGCGCAGCCTCGAGCAAGGCGTCGGCCAGATAGGAGATTTGCAAGGCGACGACCCGCAGCGGCTGCCCGCGGAGGATGTCGCCGTAAGCGATCCGCAGCGTTTCGCGGCGCTTGAAGCGCCTCACGCGCGAAGCACCGCCGGATCATGGTCCAGCGCGGCTACCTCGGCCGTGATGTCATCGACCAGCATTTGCCGCGCGGCCGGCGCGCCCTCGGTCAGCCGCAGCAGATCGAAGCCCTCGGGATCGTTGATCAGCACTTCGCTCAAATGCTGGCTGGCGGCCATGATCTGCAGCAGCGTAGGCAGCGCTTCCGTGTCGCGTTCGAAAAGTGTGCCGATCGAAAGCGGATTCCGCGCCGCGCGGACGAAGCGTTCAAAATTCGTAAGCGCCATGTCCGGATCGGCGCAGGCCGGCAGCACTTGTTCCAATTGCCCCGCCGTCACGGCCAGCAGATCCAGTGGCACGCCCGCCGCGGCCATGCCCAACAAATTTCCGTGCCCCCGCCGCAAATCCGTCAGCCCCAACGCCCGCAGCCATGCCGCGGCGGCGCCGAAATCGTCGAGATATTGGCGAAGAGTCGAAATGTTCATGGAAAGCCGGTATTCTTCATTTGGCTTCAGAGATCGCGCTAGTTGAGATGTATAATTTCGTCTAATTTCCACTTGCTTGGAAGCGGCCGCAAATTGCGACCGCATGCAGGAAAACAAATCGCTGGTGGTCAAAAATTGTGATTGCCTGGCCGTGGCCTGCTCGGCTCATGTCATTTTTCCGCATTTTTTTGCGGTTTGCGGATCGTGATATCGTCGGTCTCTCGCTCGGCTTTGCTGTATTTATCGGAGTTTTTCAGCCATTCGTTTATTGTGTGATCGGCAAAGCAATTTTTCCCGCCTTCGTCAACGCCATTCTGACCGACGCTATAGAGGACATAGCCACCGTTCTCTGGCTTGTAGCGAAAATCCCCTTCACCAAACGGATCTTTGGGGATTTCGAGCAGATATTTCGGCGTCAGGTCGGCCAAGTCCGCCGGATAGGCATGATGCTCGCCATGATAACCCGATAAAGCCAACGCCATGTGGGCTAAATAGAAAACTGTTCTCCTCCGCGTCGGCGGAAAATGCCTATTGATGCTTAAAGAATTGTCGGCTTGGAGGATCACAAAAGCTTTCGCCTTTTCAACAGGTGATGTTTCAGGAGATAAAATCTTAAGAATGGTCGCTTTTTCCAAAATCTTGTTGCGTTTTTCCGTATCTTCCGGCGCTGCTTTTCGATTTCTTTCTTTTGTTCCTGGAAATTCAGGCTGCATGGATCCGCTTCATCGAATTCCCATTCGGCTTGGGATAAGCGGAGGACTTCGTTCCAATCCATCTTCGGATCGTTTGCCAATTTCGATAAAGCTTCGGTGACTTCGGGAGATTTGAATCCGCCGACGAATTTCAGTGCGAGGGGCTTCTTGGCGGCAAGGTCGTAGATATACGCCGCATTGTTATTCGGCGTGACATCTTTTCCCGCGATTTCATTGAGTAGTTTTATGCAATCCAAGCAGCCGTCTTCTCGCAGAGGCGCTGTAAATCGCGTGGTTTCCTTGGAAATGATGATTTTCGGCCGCTCGATTACCGATGGTTTTTCCGTCTTGGGGGCCTTGTCTTCCGAAAAGGCCGGACTTGCGGCGTTCATTGCCAATACCATAATGCAAAAGACAGTTTTCAGCCCTCGAAACATAATTGGCGTCCCCTTTTAAGGAAGAGATAAAAGTCTTTATACATGTCGTGTTCTTTTACCAAGATGTATGACGGCTCAGGTGCGGGGAGAGTGGGGACCGCCTTAGCCCCATGGCAGGATTAGAATCATCCTACCCATAAACCGCTACTTTATCCAGCCACCAATAAAAAAACGCCGTCACGAATCCCGGAGGATTGCAACGGCGTAAAATCTAACCTCTCGCAGATTGCGACTGAATGCGTCGCTTCGAGACGAGCGCAGGCCGGGCGTGCTATCGCACTTGCCGATTCATTGGCCTTGGCTCACGATAATGGGTTGGCACCTCCGTCGGAATAACATGCGAGAGGCTCGATTCCACGAATTTTATCGGCTGAAAAGGGCTCACGATTCCAGCCCAAATTCGTTTCTTTTTCCTGCCCTTTCATTTAAGTATATGCCGCTCGATTCCCCTAAGCAACAATTTCCAAAAGACCCACCTTGAAGGTGGAGGAAGAAAATTATTTTCGTGGCAAAACCGCATTATTACGTCAATTTCGCGGTTCCCTCGAATTTCTTGCCCCATTTGCTACAATTATTTCGTTCGATGGAATGAGTTTTGCTCACGATTTCCCAATTCGTAGGGTGGGCCTCGCCCGCCGATTTTTTTCTGTGCGCTTCAATTATGTGCGGCCGATTTTCATTACGTGCGCGATTGGCGGAACTCCTGGAAGATTTCCTGGTTGACGGACAAAACATGCCGTTGTTATCGCCGCGTTATAATATCGCGCCCGGCCAGCCGGTATTTGCCGTGCGGCAAAACCCGGCGGCCGCTTCGCCCGCGCGCGAAGGAACCATGCTGCGCTGGGGATTGATCCCCTCCTGGGCGGCCGATCCGGCGATCGGCAATCGCATGATTAACGCCCGAAGCGAATCCGTCGCCGAGAAGCCGGCCTTCCGCGCGGCGTTGCGGCGGCGAAGGTGCCTGGTGGCCGCCGACGGTTTTTATGAATGGAAGGCCGAGGGGCGAGGCAAGCAGCCTTACTTCATCCATTTTTCCGACGATCGCCTTTTCGCTTTCGCCGGCTTATGGGAAAGTTGGGAAGGCCCCGGTCATTCGAGCGTCGAGTCTTGCACGATATTGACGACCGAAGCGAATGAACTCATGCTGCCGATCCATCCCCGCATGCCGGTCATTCTCCCGCCCAAAGATTACGAAAAGTGGCTCGATCCGTCGGAACAGGGCTCGGCAGCCTTGCTGCCGCTATTGGTTCCCTACTCCGGCGGCGGCATGGAAGCCTATCCCGTAAGCCGGTTCGTCAACAGTCCGAGCCACGAAGCTCCCGAATGCTTGTCGCAACTGACATGAAGATCACGGTTCACCTGGACTGTCCGCTCGGCTTCACCCAACAGTGCGAGCCATGAAGAACGACTGTGAACAATTACTCCCTATCCTGTATCCGCTCACAAAAAAGGACCTAATCATGCTGACTGCAAAAGACATGATCCGCAATCAAATCAAGTTCGGCGACATGCTCATCCAGAGTTATGTCGGCGACCTGAACGATGCCGACCTCTTCGTCCGCAGCGTGCCATCCGCCAATCACATCGCCTGGCAGATGGGGCACCTCATTTCCAGTTCGCAGCATATACTCCGGGATCTGGGCCACGACAGCGCGCCGCTGCCCGCGGGATTCGCCGAAACCCACGTGCCGGGCAACGCCTCCTGCGACGATCCCGCCCGATTTTTTCCCAAGGCCGAATATCTCCGATTGCACGGATTGATGCTGGAAGCCATGAATGCGGCCCTCGACAAAACGCCGGACAGCGTTTTGGAAGAACCCGGTCCGGAATCGATGCGCGAATACGCGCCCACGAAAGCCGCCGCGTTCATGCTCCTGGGAAACCACATGGTGATGCATGCCGGTCAGTTCGTGCCGGTCCGCCGCAAACTCGGCAAACCGGCGCTGTTTTGAGGATCGGTTTTCGTGTCGGTTTTCCGTTTGACCGGCGCCCGGCGCGCTTGTCACGGGCATGTCGAGGTTTTTACTCGTGTTTCCAACATGCCCGCGACAGGCGTGCATGGCGCCGATTTTTCCGCCGTTCGCCAGGGGGAATTGTAATTCTTGCGGATTTCGCTAAATTCTTGCTTCAGGTTCACGGTTCCTGTTGTCCCTATTGAAAATCCCCCATGCGACTCATCGTCTTCGATCGACCGGTCGGCAAGCGATCCAACTTTTATCCGCTGGCGCTTTGCCGGCCGATTTTCGAGCTCCGCTGCGGCATGACGTCGCTGCTCGAAAAGCTCCTCGCCAAGTTCGCGGCAAAAGATGCGGCATGTTTCGTGCCGCCTTATCTGGCCGAGGTTTACCGCTCCCGATCGGGCCGCACGGTAAATGACACCCGGACGCTCACCGGCGACGATCTGCTGTTGCTCGACGCCCGCGTCAGGGCTGCCGAATTGAACTTGTCCGCGATCGGGCCGAGCCAAGTCGGCTTGGACGCCAAAGGCGACGCACTTTACGTCCGCCTGGCAAAATCCGACCTCGGCAAGCTGAAAACCGATTCGCTCGACGCGCTCTTGGAATCGGCCAAGGCGGCGCTGCCCAAAGCGGCGGATCCCGTTGCCGCCTGGAACTACGCATGGGACCTGGTGTTTGCAAATCCGGCGCAAATCACGGCCGATTTCCAAGCCGCCGGCCGAAGCGGCATCGAAGGCATGATGGAAGAGCCCCGAGCGGTCCGCGGCAACTTGAAAGATATTTACGTCGCGCCGGCGCGAAAGTTCATCCCCTGGCCGTCCTCGACGCCGAGCAGGGCCCGATTTATCTCGACGAAGGAGCGGAAGTGCATCCGTTCACGCGGATCGAAGGCCCCTGCTGCATCGGCAAGAACTCGATCCTCTTCGGCTGCAAGTGCCGCCAAGGCAGCTCTATCGGGCCGGCGTGCCGCGTCGGCGGAGAGATCGAGCAGTCGATCTTCCAAGGATACTCGAACAAGTATCACGACGGCTTTTTGGGCCACGCTTACGCCGGCGAGTGGGTAAACCTGGGAGCGATGACCGCGAACAGCGATCTGAAGAACGATTACTCGAACGTCACCGTCGTACAGGACGGCCGCCGCTCGATCGACACCGGTTCGAGCAAGTTCGGCTGCCTCATCGGCGATCACGCCAAAACCTCGATCGGGACGCTTCTCGCCACCGGCGCCTACGTCGGCTGCATGTCGATGGTCGTCACCGAAGGCCGACTGCTCCCCAAATTCCTGCCGAGTTTCTCTTGGTTCGCCGCAGGCAAGTTCGCGAAGGACGCCGACAAGAAGCGGCTCTTCGCGGCCGCAAAAGCCGCGATGTCGCGCCGTGCGTGCGAGTGGACCGCTGCCTTGGAAAAAATGTGGGAAGAAATCTTTGCTATCACGGCTGGCGAGCGCGAGGCTGCCTTTGATTACGGCGAAAATCGCCGGTAACCATCCTCAGGGAGTAGTTGCAATCTCGAAGCCATTTTCGCCGTTTTTCACCGCGAATGACTTCTCTTGGCCAATGGCGCTGATTTTGAGCGTGAAATCGCCGTCCGCGACAACGTGAATCCGCCATCGATGATCGTTCGGCGTGGCCAGCAGATCGACGACGCGGCCATTGAAGCGGTAGCGCTCGCAGCCGATGCGTTTCGTGGAGCGGAGGTCCCATTGGAGTTCGTTTTTCGCCGCGTCGGGCTTGAGTCCGATGCCGTATTCGAGCAGATAGAGGATCGGACCGATGCCGGACCAGCCGACGAAATCGCGGCCGACCTGCCGGCCGTTGACTTCGCCCGGCACGGCTTTGTCGGGCGCGTAATTTTCCCAGACGGTGCCGGTCTGCTCGAAGACCTGGCCCATGTTGGTCAAATGGTTGATGGCGATTTTCCGTGCGAGGCCTGCATAGCCGTAACGTTCCAGGCCGCGGATAACCATCGTGTCGGTCGGCGCCGAAACGGCGCCGCGCCAGTATCCGCCCGTCGGATCGTAGCCCGGCTCGTCGGCAGCCACGGTCGGCACGCGATGCGGCCGATTGAATGTTTTTGGATTATTCAGTTGCTCAACCAGGGCTTCCGCCTGTTGTTTATCGCAAACTCCCGCGATCAGCGGCCAGAAGCCGGCGACCGTTTTCACCGGCACTCGCCGGCCTTCGACCGTGAGATCGAAATAGAATTTTTTCTCCGGATCCCACATCAGCTTATTGATGAGCGCAGTCGTGTCGTCGGCCTCTTTGCGAAATTGCTCGGCCTCGTCTTTTTTGCCGAGCATTTCGGCCATCGCGGCCAAATCGCGGTCGAACATGGCCATTTCGCTGGAAATATCGATGCCGCAGCCGCCGCGGTCAAGATAGGGATTGCGCTGCGAATTGTCCATGCTCGCCCAATCGGTGATGTATAGGCCGTTGCCTTGGCGGATATAGACATCCAATGCTTGTTTGTAATGCTTGAGCGGCTCGTACACCAGCGCGATGCGTCCTTTGTCGCCGGTGACGCGGCAATGCTCCATTTCGGCCCAGGAGAAGATCGGATGATTCATCGCGTCGAGGGTGGTATGCGACGGCTGTTCGGGCGGTTTGCGCCGCGATATTCCACCGGCACGTTCCGCGAGTTGGTTTCCCATCCCTTCCAACCGCCAACGCTGAACAGCGGTTTCTTTTGAGGATTGAGCCAACCCGCGAAGCAAACGCCCGTCGTGCGGTCGATCTCCCGGGGAATTTCGCCGTCTTCAAATTGCTTGCAATAGAAATTGTCGAGCGAGCCGATGCCCGGCACGAGCGGATGGGCGACATTGCAAAACATCGTCATGAAGCAGGTATCCCACTGGAAGATATTCTGGTTGAATGCCGCGTCGATGAATTGCGAAACGTAACCCGAGCCGGTCGCCGGCTCGTGAAAATTGCGGAACGCCAGTTCCCAGGATTTCCAGTACATTTTCACCCAGAGCGGGTTTTCGTCGTAAATCGGCGCCGGCAGCTTGTCCTTGGCGGTTTCGTATTTCGGCAGCGGCGAGTGTTGATATTCCTTCTTGGCGAAGAATTGCCCTTGCGCGGGCTGATGAGCATCATTTGCGCCGGCTTGCGGCTGCGCGGCGCCCTCTTCGGCCGCAAAGACCGCATCCGTCCAAAACAGAAATACGAGTGCCGGTGGAATTCCCAACAAGCAAAGAAAAATCCGGCCTGGTTTCGTTTTCATGGATGTGTTTCCGGTATTGTGAATTGCCGATTATTCTCGGATCTCATTCGATGGCGAAAGCTTCCAGACCGTTCGGCGAGGCGACCAGCAGCGCGGGTTTGCCGCCGATTTCGGCGGTGGCGACACCCTGCAAGACGGCGCCGTAGTTGAAGCCGTCGAGCGGCTTGCCGTCGGCGGCGAGGATTTGGATCGAGCCGTCGGGGCAGGGTAAAATCCATTGGTCCGGCCCTTTGGACGCGATGCGGCCGGCGATGATCGGCTCGATGGGCCGGGGCTGCGGTTCGCCGGGCAAATCGAAATGCCACAACTCTTGCCCCTGAAGATTGAAGCCGACGGCGGTATTTTCTTCGGGTTTCGCGGAAGACAGCCCGCACCAGAGCAGATTGCCGTCCCCTTGCAGGTCGGCGCCGAGGAAGCAATACACGATCCGCTTGCCGACGGTGAAATCGCCTTGTCTCCGACCTTTCGCGTTGAGCACCGCGAGAGTGGCGCTTTGATCGTTGAAGTTGGTGCAGATCAAACTGCGGCGGCCGTCGCCGTCGGGCGGGGCGGCGCCCATCCGCGCCACGTTCGCCAGCGAGCGGTTTCCCCAAGTCAGCTTGCCATCGAGCGCGACCGCTTGCACGCCGACGACGCCCGCGAAGCCCACGTAGATTTCCGGCGTTCCGTCGCCGTCGAGGTCGAACAATTCGACGTCGGCGATGCCGCTGTGCGGATTTTGCAGGGCGTCCGGCGGATAGTGCAGGATTTGCTTGTCTTCGAGGTTGAAGAGATGCAGCCGCTGTTGTCCGCCGGCGAATGCCGCGACGTAGGTTTTCCCCGCGGCCGTGGTGAAGGCGCGCAAATTCGTGGCCAACTCGTCGCCGGTCAAATCGAGTTCATGCAGGGCGGCGACTTTGCCGTCGAGGTCCACTTCCGCCACCTGGTTCGGCGGGTTTGCGACCAACAGCCGCGGCCCGCGCTTCGGCTCGTTGACGACGAGGATGTTCCCGGGATCTTTCAGTTCGGCGCATTTCCACAACGGGCGGAGCTTGAAGGTTTTCGGTTCGCTGCGATCGGCGATTTTCGGCGGCGGGGCGGCCTCCGGCTCTCCCCTGGCGAAGGCTTCCGCCGCTTTCTCGTAGTCCTTCAACTCCTGTCGATACCGCTGCCTGGCGCCTTCGACCAACGATTGGCCGGCGAGCAGGCCCTCGATTTTTTTCTGCAAGCTCGCCACCAGATTGGCGTCAGCCACCAACTCGTAATCCTGCACGGTTCCATAGGGCGCGAGAAGGAATACGACGTCGAAGAATTTGTAATCCGGCGTGTTTTTTTGCAGATCGCGATAGATCGGCAAGCTCAACTTCAGCGATTGCCGCATCTCCTCCATCGCCTTCTTGTCGAGGCTTTCGCCGTCGAGGCAGACCGCGAAAATCGCCACGTCCTTGTCATTTTTGTAACCGTCATAGAGTTTTTGCAGATCGAGCAGACTGCGCGTGTAATCGCCTTGTTGTGGCGACCAAAAAAGCATCACGGCGACTTTGCCGACCAGCGAGTCGGGCGTG
This sequence comes from Pirellulales bacterium, assembly GCA_963713065.1. Classification (GTDB taxonomy): domain Bacteria; phylum Planctomycetota; class Planctomycetia; order Pirellulales; family Thermoguttaceae; genus JADLEL01. Next base: position 228,229 of record CAVQKP010000013.1, read on the forward strand.
ACGCTCCGGCCTTCGTCGTCGGTGAATTCGAATGCCGGTGTTTTTCTGCCCAGCAATTGGCCGGGATGCGCCGGGACAAAATACTTTTCCACTTTAACCTGCTCGTCCTGGGGGACTTCGAATTCGAAAGCTTCGGGCGGGACCGGCCGATCGAGTTTTGCGCCGAAAGAGTGGCGATCAGCGAGCTGTATTCGACTTCGCCGCCCAATTTCTGCGACAAATAATTGTGCATCGCTTCGGTCGAGAGATCGATCCGCCGCAGAACGAGCGAATCCTGGTCGATCCAGAACGTCACCGTGCCTTCGGGCCGGGGGATTTGCACGCGATAGCATTTGTGGCTCTCGAATTCGCCGGGCTCGGAAAGAACCGGCTTTTCGGCGCCGTTGAGAATGAATTTCAGCGCGTTGTCTTCCAGCAACAGCAACGGTTGCGGCGGCGAGCCGGCCGGCCCCCCCAACGTGGCGGTTTGAAACAAGATCGGATCGCCATACAAACTCTTAATGTCCATTTTGCCGGGAGCGTCCTTTTCGACGATCTGGCCGGGCAGGTCCGTGATGAAGGCATGATAAGATTGGCCGTCGCACCGCACGCGGACGGTGTAAACGTCCAGATGAATCTTGTTCGGCCGTTCGAAGGCCACGGAGAAATCGAGCTTCTCGTCGAGTTTCCGATTGCCGCTCTGGGCGATCAGCCGCACCGTGCCGTTGTCCTGGTAGGTTTTCGCCCGGCGGTAGGCGGCGGCCATCGCTTCCAACACCGCTCGGCCGGTATCGAGCTTGCCGGCCGCGGAAGTCCGGTCTCCGGCTTGCGCATCTTTCGCAGCGGCCGATTTTCCATCACCCGGCTGCGATGAATCGGAAGGATGCGAACAGCCGGCAAGGATTATGAGCGGGACAAGCGAAATCGTCAGCAGCAAGATATTGCGTAACGATACCATCCGTCGAAACGAGCGTGACATAAATGATTCCTTTGTTCCATAATGTGCGCACGGCCAATGGTTCAGTATAGCCGATCTAATTCCGTTTCGACACGATCGGGAAGCAACCGAAAGCTAGTCGGGCAGCGCGGGCGTGAAACTCCTTCTCAGTTCAAGTGCGGCAAACGTTTTCAAGTGCGCCAAACGCTTTGAATCGTTGATTATTTGCAAACTTTGACTTTGCGTAAAGCTCGACTTCTTGACCGGCTCGATTTTGGAGACGATAATAGACGATATCGGCAGTCGTCTTTTTCTCCAGATCGCCCCGTTTAGCCAAATCACCATCTGCTCTTGTCCTTTTAATCGCGGGAACAAGTGTAATATTACGAGACTCAGGACAAAACACCCAGTCCCGATCCCATGCCCGACTTTGCTGCACGAATCGCCGAAAACCTGCGTCAAGTGCGAGAACGCATGGATGCGGCCGCCGTTCGCTCCGGCCGGCGGGGAGAGGATATCCGACTCGTGGCGGTGACGAAATACGTCGGTCCGGCGGAGATCCGGGCGCTGGTCGCCGCCGGCTGCACCGTCTTGGGCGAGAGCCGGCCGCAACAACTCTGGGAACGGGCCGAGCAGTTGGCCGATCTGCCGATCCGCTGGCATCTCGTCGGCCACTTGCAGAGGAACAAAATCCGCCGCACGCTGCCGCTCGTGGCGATGATCCATTCGATCGATAGCCCGCGATTGGCCAAAGCGATTGAACAAACCGCCGGCGAACTGTCGCTGCGCGTGCCGGTTTTGTTGGAAGTGAACGCGTCGGGCGAAGCGGCCAAGGGGGGGTTCGCGCCGGACGAGATCGAGCCGGAAATGGGCAAGCTGGCGGAATGCCGGCACCTCGAAATCCGCGGGCTGATGTGCATGGCTGCTTTGGAAGGCGGACTCGACACCGCCCGGCGGAATTTTGCCGCCTTGCGAACCCTTCGCGACTGCCTCCGCGCGAACTGCCCGACCGGGATCGCCCTTGATGAACTATCGATGGGCATGAGCGGTGATTACGAAGTCGCCATCGAAGAAGGCGCAACCATCGTCCGTGTCGGATCTGCGCTGTTCGAAGGGATTTCGTAGGGTGGGTCAAGCGCAGTGCAGATCCACCAATTTCGAGAAAACTACCGCAAAGAACACAAAGATAGAAGACAGGAAGATGTAAGACAAGAAGCTGATTTTCGCGGTTCGTTATTATTTTCGAAAAATTATGATCCTGCTTGAACCCCATCCCGACGGCGTGATTCTTCCGGTCCGTGCCCAACCGGGCAGCCGGAAAAACGAGCTGCGCGGCGAGCATGAGGGGATGCTCAAGGTCTGCGTCACGCAAGCGCCGAGAAGGGCAAAGCCAACAAAGCGATCACCGAATTCCTCGCCAAAACGCTCGGCCTGAAAAAATCCCAAGTTGAAATGCTCTCCGGCGAAACTTCTCATCAAAAGAAGTTTTTGATCCGCGGGATGACGATGCAGGAATTAATCGCAAAACTCAAAAGCGATTGATCGTCCGGTATTATTACAACTTTTGAGCTTCTTGACCTATGTAAATTGGCGTTTCATCCGTTATGTTGGATTTAGACTCTTCTTGCGGCGTCTCGCATTGGTGGGCGGAGCCCACTCGACGGATTTCTTTTCTGCCGATTTCAGGCCGCAGGCCGGCGGTGATGCCGGCGAGGAAGAAGAGGGTCATGTTCGTCATGGAGATGACGGAAACGTCGTGGAACATGCCGTTGATGAAATAGACGCCGAGCGCGGCGAGCATCAGCAGGCCCATCTGGCGAAAAGCGAGCGGAGCGGACGTCGAGCGCCACAGCGCCCGGGCGTCGAGCGCCCAAAGGATGCAGAGCGTGAGAAACAGGCCGAGACCCAATAGTCCGGTCTCGGTCAAGAGCGACAGCACCACGTTATGCTGGATGTACGCCCGGCCTTTTTCCAAAACCAGTTCGCTCGAACGGTCCGAGAGATAGTTGACGTGTTCTTTCGTGTATTGGTCATAACCGCAGCCGAAAAGCGGGCGGTCGAGGAACATGTTCCAGGCGATCCTTGCCAGCACGGGCCGCAGCTCCACCGATTCGGCCACCTTCTCGGCATCCAGATTCTTGTTGCGCTTGAAAGCCACGAGCCGATCCCATTGCGTCGTGGAAAACACGACCGCCGCCAGCAGCCCGCCGATCAAAAGCGGCATTCGCCAACTCCACGGCAACGCATAGTCCCACGATTAAGGCCAGCGTGAGCGCGCCGCCTATCCACACGCTGCGGGTAAGCGTGAAGTAGAGCGCCGCGGCAAAGAGCAGAAACAGGGGGATGAGCAGAAGTTGGCCTGTCCGGGGAAACCGCGGCCAAAACATGAGCGACGCGCCGAAGCAGATTGCCAGCGCGATGCCGTTGCCGATGGGATTTAAAAACGGACCTCTCGCCCGGCCCACGAATTCGGCGTCGGCTCTGGTCGCGGTGTCGATGATGTATCGCGGGAGAATTGCCCAGGAGAGTTCGTAATGCTCGGCCAGCGAAGTGATAGCCAAATAGACGCCGAAAACGGTGAGGGAAACGAAAAGGGCGAGCACAGCCCGCTCGGAGAGCAACGCCTGCCGCACGATCCAATAGAGTCCGAAAGGCATCAGATAATAAATAATCAGCCATGCCACCGGCTGGTTGTTCTCGGTGGTGTAGTCGGCGGAAAAAGTGCTGATGACCATCACGGCCGTGAACAGGCAGAGCACGATCTCGGGTTTGCCCAACGGTTTGGGATCGGCCCAGCCGAATCGCCGCCAAACGAGATATTGCCCCACCAGCACGACCATCAGCAGCCGGTCCGCAGTCAGCGGAATCGGTCCCAAGGAGAGTTTGAAGAACTCCAAGCCAAAGCACTGCGCCGGCAAGCATGACCGCCAGGCAGCATGCCAGCAGTCCGCCGCGCTTCAAAAGCACGGTGCCCCAAATCAAGCCGGCAACGCCGAGGATGGTTGCAAGAAATTCCATAGGTGATTGATAGTAGGTCCTGCCTGCCGGGCGGGACCTCGGAAACCATACATGCGAAGTATGATTCTGGAATTCATGCAGAAAAGTCACGCCCGGCAGGCGGGACTTACTGCTTGAGAGCGAACATTACAAGCATAAGTTATGTCAGTGGGAGGGGGTTTTTCGGCAATGTTGCTTTTTGGCAACATTTTTTCTCCTGCTGGCCGATTATGGGGGAAAATTGGTTAATGCGGCGTCGGTCGAGCATCCACTGTGAAGCCGCGAACTGTGGATCCTCTCCATTCGTCATTCCTCATTCGGGATTCATCCTTCCCCCTTCCGCCTTCCTCCTTCCACCTTTACAATCGCGGCATGAATACGATTTGCCTTGTCCTCGACCGCTTGCACTCCGGTTATCTGGGGCCCTACGGAAATACCTGGGTGCAGACGCCGGCCTTCAATCGGCTGGCGAGCGAGTCGTTCACGTTCGACCAGATGTTGATCGACACGCCGGATCTCGCGCGGCTGTATCGGTCGTTTTGGCATGGCTGGCACGCCCTTTGTCCGCACGAACCGCCGGCGGATCGCCGTTCGCTCGTCGCTGCGCTTCGCGAGTCGGGCGTGACAACCGCGCTGCTAAGCGACGAGCGCCGGGTGCTCGAACTTCCGCTCTCCGTCGATTTCGACGAATTTGTCGAAATCGATCCGCCCTGGCAGCCACAAATCGCCGCGGACATCGAGCAGGCGCATCTGGCCAAATGCTTTGCCGAGTTGATCGATTGGCTGCCTTCCGCACGAATGCCGTACTTCTTGTGGTGTCACCTGGCGAGCTTGGGATCGGCGTGGGACGCGCCCTTGAATTTCCGCGAAAGCTATCGCGACGACGCCGATCCCGCGGTGCCGACAACGGCCGAAGTGCCCGACCGGATATTGGCCGAGAATTTCGATCCCGACGAAGTGCTGGGCGCATCGCAATCTTACGCCGGGCAGATTTCGCTCTTGGACGGCTGCCTCGGCGCGTTTCTCGAAGAACTTGACAGCTCCCCGGCGGGCAAGGAAACGCTTCTGATCGTGACTTCCGCGCGCGGATTCCCGCTGGGCGAGCATCGCCGCATCGGCCCTTGCGACGAAGCGCTTTTCGGCGAACTTTTGCATGTGCCCTTGATGATTCGCTTTCCCGATCGAACGGCCGCCGCCGCGCGAACGCAGAACCTTGCCGAACCGGCCGATCTTTGGGCGGCTCTTTGGCAATATCTGCGCCTTGGCGATCTGCCGCGCTCGCCGACCGCCCTTTCCTGGCTGCCAATCATCTCCGGAGACGACGCGGCCCCGCGCCACGACCGGCTTTGCGTGGCGGGCGTCAAGAATGAACGGTCAATCCGCACGCCGGCGTGGTATCTCCGCGCCGCCGGCGAGGGCGAGTTGTTCGTCAAGCCCGACGACCGCTGGGAAGTCAACAACGTCGCCAATCGCTGCCTCGATATCGTCGAAGCCCTTCAGCAAGCCCGGGTGCAATACGAGCAGACCCTGCATAGCGGCCAACTCGCCGATTTGCCGCCGCTGGAGGAGGTGTTGCTGAGCGGATTGGAATGAGGCATATATAATTATTACTGAAGCGAAATCATTTCTTTTTCTTGAAAAGGAGAATCCCCGTGAATATCCTCAAAAAGACCCTTGCCACCCAAGCCCCCTGTTCCGTGATCTTGATCCGGCTGATCGTCGGCGGCACGTTCCTCCTCGAAGGCATTCAGAAATTTCTCTTTCCCGACGCCTTGGGGGTGGGGCGTTTCGTCAAAATCGGGATTCCTTATCCCGAGTTCATGGCGTCTTTTGTCGGTGCGTTCGAGATCGGCTGCGGAATCTTGCTCCTCTTGGGCCTGCTGACCCGTTTGGCGGCAATTCCGATGATTATTAACATCTCGATCGCCATCCTTTCGACGAAAATTCCCATCCTGCTGGGACGCGGCTTCTGGCTGTTTAGCCTCCCAAGCGTCAAAACCTATGGATTCTGGAGCATGGTCCACGAAGCCCGGACCGACTTTGCCATGCTCTTGGGAGGGCTTTTTTTGTTGATCGTCGGGGCGGGTTGTTTTTCCATGGACGCTCTCTTCTGTGGAAGCGGCAGTCCAAAATCCCCGTCGCCTGTTGAAAAGTAGTCATCCGGACTTTTTTAGCGGAACGAGGTAACTGTCCCTTTTTCGCCAATTGTCAGAGGCAAATGGCAAGTCAACTTTCACTCTAACGCTTGAATCATATCCAATTTTCTGATATTTTTAAGAACCTCTGGAATTCTTTTCAGGAATGGCTATACTACCGAGGTTGGGGAGGATGCATCCGCCCAGTCGCAATGAGAATTCGAGAATTCGTGACAGATCGTTTTCGAGGGAGAGAATCATGTTTGGTAACTTAGCTGTCTTTTCCGCACTCAACAACGCGCTCTTGGTGATGGTGCTCGGCGGCATCGGCACGGTGGTTTTGGGGGGGCTGATCCTGCTGGTGGTGTTCAACTATGGCGGGCTGTGGTTCCAAGCCTATATGACCAGCGCCAACGTCAGTCTCTGGAGTCTGATTGCGATGGGTTTCCGCCGCGTGAACAGCCGGCTGATCGTGCAGGGCAAGATCATGAGTTTGCAGGCGGGCATCGGCTCGGAAGACGAAACCAGCATTACCACCCGGCGCTTGGAAGCGCATTACCTCGCCGGCGGAAACGTGCTGGCGGTGGTCCGTTCTCTGATCGCCGCGCATCGGGCCGACATCGATTTGGATTTCGACCGGGCGGCGGCCATCGATCTGGCCGGCCGCGACGTATTGGACGCGGTGCAGACGAGCGTCTATCCGAAGGTGATCGATTGTCCCGATCCCAAGCGATCGACGCGCACGACGTTAAGCGCCATCGCCAAGAACGGCGTGGAGTTGAAGGTTCGCGCGCGGATTACGGTCCGCACGAACGTCGAGCAACTCATCGGCGGGGCGACGGAGGAGACGATCATTGCCCGGGTCGGCGAGGGGATCATTACGGCTATCGGCTCATCGAAGAGCCATTTGGAAGTGATGGAGAATCCGGACCGCATTTCCAAGGCGGTGCTCGCCCGGGGGCTGGATGCGCAAACGGCGTTCGAGATCGTGTCGATCGACATCGCCGAAATCGAAGTCGGGCAGAACATCGGTGCCCGGCTGCAAGCCGATCAGGCCGAGGCCGACACTCGCGTCGCCCGCGCGAAGGCTGAAGAACGCCGTGCGTTGGCGCTCGCCCGCGAGCAGGAAATGAAAGCGGCGGTGGCCGGCAACCGCGCTCAAGTGGTGCTGGCCGAAGCCGAAGTCCCGCTGGCCATGGCCACCGCGTTCAAAGAGGGGAATCTCTACGGGAAGCTGGCGGGGAACGGGCAAAAATAGGTTCAAAGCGGCAACTCAAATTCGAGCGGAATCATTGCCGTTGCCGGGGCTGGACTCAGGGAGGCCGGCATTCCGCCCCGCTACAGGTTCGAGAAATTATTTTCCCGGCCGGCGGTCGGGATAGACCACCAATTCCACGCGGTTGTTGCGCTGTTTGCCCTCGAGCGAGCCGTTCGAGACGACGGGGCGGTTCTCGCCGTGGCCGACCACCGTGAGTTGCTTGTCGTCGAACCTGGCGCGGGTGATGAGCACGTCGTAAACGGCCATTGCCCGAGCGAATGACAACTGGCGGTTGCTGCGGAACTGACCGACCGCGACGGGATCGTTGCTGGTGTGGCCTTCGACGGCGATCATCTGATCGGGATAGGTCCGCAGCACTTCGCCGGCGGCGGCGGCAATGAACTCCGCACCGCCGGGCTTGAGCCGATCGCTGCCCGTCTCGAAGAGCCGATTGCCCGGCAATTCTACGCGAATCACGTCGCCGTCGTGGCGGACGAATACGTCGGGCAGATTGATTGTCGGCAGCGTCGAGAGGAAGCTGTTGTTGGGCGTGATCGAGACGCCGCCTTGCCGCTGCATCGAAGCCGTCAGCGTTTGCACCCGCTTGTCGGTGTTCTCCTTCTCCGACTGGGCCAGCGCGAGTTGCGAATTCACCGCGCGGAGCTGATCCTGCAATGCCGCCAGTTGGTCTTGATAAACTTTCGACTGCTGCTGCCACTGCGCGACGGTCTTGCCGAGTTCGAGGTTGTCCTGATCGAGTTTCGCCGCCCGGGCGGTAAGCTCCTGGTTCTGCCGGGTGAGCGTCATCTGCTGCCGCTCGTATTGCGTGACTTTACCCTTGAGCACCAGCGAATTATCGGCGCAGCCGCAAAGCGCGATCAACGGGATCGTCCAAAACCACGACCTGTTCGGGAAGTGGGGCATGGCAAAAAATTCTCCGGGAAAAGCGGCATCACGCGGAATACGGCAGCCGGCAATACTCGACGAGGCCAGATGCAGACTCGTATTCTATTTTCCTGGGGCTCGCAAAGGCGCTGCCATCCTGTGCATCCCCCCGATAATGGCATCTTCGACTTGAAGCCTACCAAGACAAGCAGGGCGGATAATACCGAGTCGGCATTGGCGGGGCAAGAGCATTTTCATGCACGATTTTTGGCATTTTTCCATTGTAGGGAGCGTCGAATTCGATGCATTTCCCGGCGTTTGGCCGGCGATGCAATGCCGCGGGAGTTTCATTGGGGAAGGAGAGATGGATTCCCTTCCCCAATTCTGGTTCCCCCGACGGATTCTGAAAACTTAACTCCATTTGGCTATTGCCCGAACTGGACGAAGCGCGAAAGATTCAATGGTTAGCCCCGACACGGTTGACATGGAAGACCGAATATCAGTTAAGGTGCGTGCCTGAAATGTATGTGGAAGGTTTCCGATTCTTCGGAAATCAAATTACGTTTCAGGCGACCGGATTTTGCCGATTGTTCCTGGAGAAGGCGTCGGCAATTCTTCGCCCGGTCGATGGTTCGCCGGCAGCGTAGCCGGCGAAAGCGAGTGGATATCGGTTTTCCGAAAAAGCGATTCCTCATTCCTGCGCTTAGGAATCGTTGTGCGGGTCAACCGAGTGGAGCAGCCAGTTCGTTTACCGCCCTGGCGACTGTGCCGGGGCGGCGTTTTTTCTTGCTGGAGTTTTTTGCAATGCGAATTTGCAGCGTGAGTCTGCGCTTTGCTTGTGACTCCCTGCTTTCTGCACGTAAGATTAGTTTGGCCGGAGGACTTTCAACGTCCCGTCCTTGGCGTCGTACCAATACTTATGGCCGGGAGGGAGCGTGGGCAACTGGACGTGGTTTTTTTTGATGATTTTTTCCATGAACTCTTCGTTCGACTTCGGGCCTTTCAGATCGTGCTCGAATTCGTAGGCTTTGATGAACTCGGGAATTTGGATGGAGAACATGATTCGCTCGCGAGCGGCGAAATAGGTTGCCACCGGCGTGGCGATGAAACCTTCGCCGTAGCCGCGGCCTTTGTCGCCCGAGCCGACGTCGGCCTTTTCCGCGATCATGCCCGGCGGCGGCGTTTGCGGAGTGTTTGCGCCCGCCAGAGACGCCTGCGGGGCGATCGGCGGCGCGGCGGGCTGCGCATTTGCCGGGGGCGGCGGAGGAGGAGCGGGTGTCTGTGCGGTCGCGGACGGGGGCGGAGTTGCGGGCGAGGCCGGCGCATTATTCGACGGCGACTCTTCGCATCCGGCGAGAATGCCTATAACCAGGGCAAAGGGGATGAATGAGATTCTCATGAGCGAATCCTCCCGTGAATGGGGATCTTAGGTTTTATTAGGGCTTTGTTCTTGGGATCGGTTGAAATCCAATTGGAAAGCCGCGAGGCGCTAATCGCCGTTTTTCAAGTGGAATTCCCATTTCCGCATTTCGTCGAGCACTGTTTGACGCGTCAGATTGTAATCCAACGGCGTGAGGGCAACTTTGCCTTTCGCCAGCGCCGACAGATCGGTCTCGTGGTCCGGCGTGACGGCGGGCGGACCGCCGCTGAGCCAATAATAATCGCGCCCCCACGGGTCTTGGCGTTTCTCGAACCGGTCGCCGTAACGGGTGACGTTCATGGGCACGACGCAAACCGTCGGACGGCCTTCGAGCGCGGACTGGGGGATGTTCATATTATACAACTGCGGTTCGGGGCTTTTTTTGGCCAAAATCTGCTCGATGACGGTCCGAGCCAGCGCGGCGGCCTTGTCGAAGGGGGCGTGTTCGTCGAATTCCAAGGAAACCGCCATGCTGGTGATGCCGAAAAACGCGCCTTCGATCGCCGCGGCGACCGTGCCGGAATAAAGCACGTTGATGCCCGCGTTCAACCCGCAATTAATGCCGCTAACGACCAGGTCGGGCCGCCGGGGGCAAAACTGATGCACGCCGATTTTCACGCAATCGGCGGGGCTGCCCTCGACCGCCCAGCCGCGCCGCTTGTCGCCGGGCTTGCTGCCCGGATGAAACACTTCCTTCACCGTAAGCGGCGTCAAATAGGTGATCGAATGGCCCACGCCGCTCTGTTCGGTGGCGGGCGCGACCACCACCACGTCGCCCAGCAGCCTGAGTTGTCGCTCGATGGCCGCCAAGCCCGGCGCGTAGATGCCGTCGTCATTCGTCAAAAGTATCAGCACGCGAAATTCCTCGTCTTCCTACCGCGAACGTCATGCGGTTTCCAAGCTGTCCCGCAATGGAAATCATTCCCGATTTGCACCATACAGCAGGTTGGAAACCGGTTCTGTTTACCATTTTTCATCATACTCGAAATCGCCATGCCAAGGGGATGAACAGCAGAAACAGGAGCACGCCCGCACAGCCGACGCCTTTCGTTTCGATGCCGTGTTGTGCGGCCAGGGCTTCGACGGCGTCTTTCGCTTCTTTCAATCCGAGGCCGGTTTTCTCGCGATAGCGCTTGACGGCTTCGATTTTCTTCCCGCCTTTCATCAAGCCCAGAATTTCCTCGTCGAATTCGGTCAGGTCGCCTTCGGGCAACGCTTCCTGCGGCTCCTCCCGCGGGATCGTACCGCCGCATTTTTTGCAGACGCCGACGTCGGGGGGATTCGATTCGTTGCAGAAAGGGCAGGTAGGCATGATGGATTATCCTCTCTCCTTGCCAAATAGTAGTCTGGTATTTCTGCCCATCATTCTAACCGTAAGGGGGGTAATTGCAATAGCCGTTCAATATCCCCCGCGAAAAATCCGATGCTAACGATAGACCCCTCGTTCTCGAACTCTTTTCCCGCATAGACTCGGATGACCCAGACTAAGCTAGCAATCCAGCCGGCTGCGCCTTTGGCGGGCCGGGCAGACCGGGCTAAATATCCCTGTCGAGCAGGACAGTGGGAGTTGGCAAGTTTTGCCGCTTGCGGAAGTTTGGCAAATGTCTTTCGTGCCCGCGTGGCCGGCGCGGCGACGGAAACCAACGCCGCCTACGCCCTGAAAATGTTGCGGCAGGAGCATGTGGCCAGTCCCCGGGCGGTTCAGCTATTGGCGCGAGGCGAAAGTCGGCATGTCGGTCGCGCATCCGCACTTGATACCCATTTTTTCCGCTGCGCTGCGCCGCGCGCCGTACTACGTGGTAATGCCCTGGCTCGAAGGGGCGACGCTCGAGCGGCGATTGGCCGAGGGGCGGACCTTCGAGTTGCCCCGGGCGTTGTGGATCGTGCGGCAAACGGCCGAGGCGCTGGCCGCGCTCGACCGCGCGGGTTGGATGCACGGCGACGTAAAGCCCGGCAATTTGATGATCTCGCCCGCGGGGCATGTGACGCTTTTGGATTTGAATTTCGCGCGCCGCCGCGAGGAGTCGGGCGCGGCGGTCGATCGCTGCATCCTGGGCACGTTCTATTACATCGCGCCCGAACTGCTGACCTCGGCGATGCGGGCGGACATCCACAGCGACATCTACAGTCTGGGCGTGGTGTTTTACGAAATGCTGGCCGGGCGGCGGCCGTTCGAGGCGGAGAACCTGGCCGATCTGGCCACGCAGCACCTGCAATCGGCGCCGCCGGATCTCAAGGAATTGGCGCCGCACCTGCCCGGCGGCGCGGCGCGGCTCGTGCGGCGGATGATCGCGAAGGATCCCTCCCGACGCCCGCAATCGCCCGAGGAATTGATCGCGGAGTTGACGCGGTTGGAAATCGAGACGTTTTCGGAGCGGATGAAGTAAAATACTGAAAAATTGTGTAGAATGAGGAAGATTGTAATACCTTTGTATTACTCCTATCGTCCTTTTTCCTATCCAAAATTCTTTATCCCCCGATTACCATGCTTAACGTCGGCATTGCGGGCATTGGTTTCATGGGCATGATGCATTATCTTGCCTACCGGAAGATTCGCGGCGTGAAGGTCCGTGCCTTATGCGAGCAGGATCCCAAAGCGCCTGGCGGGCGATTGGCGCTCCATCAAGGGAAACTTCGGCCCGCGCGGCGAGATGATGGACCTCTCCGGCATCGCGAAGTATGCCCATCTGGACGAGCTGATCGCCGATCCGAACCTCGACATGATTGATGTCTGCCTGCCGCCTGCCGTGCACGCCGAGGTTGCGATTTCGGCATTGAAGGCCGGCAAGCACGTCTTTTGCGAAAAGCCGATCGCACTGAAGGCGGCCGACGGCAAGCGAATGGTCGAGACGGCCGCGAGGTATGGCAAGTTGCTGCTGATCGGCCAGGTGGTGCCGTTCTTCCCGGAGTTCAATTTCGCCTATAAAACAATCGTCAGCGGCAAATACGGCAGGCTTCGCGGCGGGCATTTCAAGCGGATGATCTCCGATCCCGCGTGGCTGCCCGATTATTTCGATCCCGAGAAGGTCGGCGGGCCGATGCTCGATCTGCACATCCACGACGCCCATTTCATCCGCCTCGTCTGCGGCATGCCGCGGCAGGTGCAAAGCGTCGGCACCCTGCGCGGCGAGGTGGTCGAGCGGTTCGCGACGCAATTTCTTTTCGACGATCCCGGGTTGATCGTCACGGCGGCCAGCGGCGTCATTCCGCAGCAAGGCCGCCCGTTCACGTACGCGTATGAAATCTACCTGGAAAAGGCGACGATTCTTTGCGAGTACGCGGCCTTGCCCAAGGCGGGCGATATCGTCACGCCGGTCACGCTGCTCTTGGAGAAGGGCAAAGTCGAGCGGCCGAAGGTCCCCAGCGGCGACGTGATGGTCACGTTCATCGCCGAACTCGCCGAAGTCGTCCGCTCGGTCAGCAACAATATCCCCTCGCCGATCTTGAGCGGCGAGCTCGCCCGGGATGCGCTCACGATTTGTTTCAAAGAGACTGAGTCGGTGCGAAAGGGGAAGGCGGTGAGAGTAGCAGCAGCTTCCAGCCGCGTAGCTTCGCAGTTTCTATTTCCATCAGCTTAAATCATCCCACTTCCATGCGGCAAGATGCCGCAGCTACTAAACAATCAATGCCGCAATCGCCGATTGCACTCGCCGAATCCTCTCGACAACGCTGGCAGTTCAGCATCCGCGGAATGCTGATATTCACGGCGAGCGTGGCGGTGGGGGCGTCGGTTTCGCAAATCGATCTTGCTCAGTGGCTGACGATTTTCGCCGGCTATGCTGGCGAGTGGAAGAATTTTCGTCAGCCGCGCGAGGTCATCAAAACCGGCTTCGGCGGAGCATTTCTGGCGGTGGCGGTGTTTTGGCTCTGCCTGGGGCTGGTCTATCAAATTCGCGATATCCTGGCTTGCTTGAAGGAGAATCCGGCGATTGATAAGCCGCGAAGGGCGGGTGGGCAAATCGAAATTCTCTGGCGCACCGGCGTGATTGCCTTGTTGGCGGGCTATCTTCTGGTGCTTTTTCTCGTGAACATGCGCGTGCTGATTCTGCCGGAGACGGGCGATCACGTTTGGAAGATGGGAACAATGCTCCGCGAGGCCGTCTTGCTTGTGTTGCTGTTGATCGTCGTCGGCAGCGTTCCGTCTGCACGGAGATTCGAGTTACCTTCCTTCGTGCGGCAAATCTCTCAAGGCGTCTTCTATGCGCTGGCCCTCTACTATCTTTCAAAAACTTGCGTTTATATTTTGGTAAATATCGCCTGTTTGGGTTTCGATGCCGAAGCGTCGCTAAAAATCTCGTCGTACGATCCGCGTTACTTTGCCCAGACACTCAGAATATTTTTTCTGTGGTCTTTGATTTCGGCATTTGCGATTTTGCTGAATCTCTTTTTTCTCAAGCGGATGGCGCGCGATTGGTCGGCGGGGATTGGCAAACGGGTGCTGTGGTCGGGACTGCTGCTCGCGGGAATTGTGGAAAACGCCGCCTATGTGGTGTGGACGATGGCCGTCGGCTATCCTACGATCTCCCCTTATCTGGCGACGACCGGCGGACCGGTGATGAAACATAGCTGGGTTGCCTTAGTGGTTTTCGCCGCGGTCGTAAGCGCCGTGCCTGCCTATCGAATGAGCGCAGATCGAAGCACGGCCGCAAATATTATCGATATTTCTTGGCGGCGTCATCGCCACAAGTATTTTCACGAAAGCCGGATGGTTCTCCTGCTTTTAGCGACAACGCTGCTTTGGATCCTGGGGGATATATACTCTGAAGCCTGCCACAATCCGAGTTTCCCGCTTACTGAATTCGGAAACATGCTATCAAATAGCGGACGGTTCCGGAGATTTAGTTATTGGGATTTTGGAAACGAACTCTTTTTTTACGGCATGCCGTCTCTTTTTCTGTGGCTAAGCCTTTTTCTTTTGACGTTGCAGCGGGTTTTTTCGCCGCGATTCGATCCGCGAAAACCACTGGTCGAATTACCGCGAATCGACCGCGCGAAACTATCCACGGTTTGGCTGGCAACGCTGTCCTTCACTTTTTTTGGTTCGCTCGCCGTGGTGTGGATAAGTTTCGGCCTCTGGTATTTTCCGTGGATCATCAAGCGGTGATTTCGGTATAATAATCAAGAAACTTGGAGCTTCACCTTGAACATATTTAACATTCTCGCCATCGCCGTCGGATTGTCGATGGACGCCTTCGCGGTGTCGATCGCCACCGGGCTGAGGCTGGAGAAAGTAACGCATCGGCACGCCTTTCGGATGGCGTTTCATTTCGGGCTGTTTCAGTTCCTGATGCCGGTGATCGGATTTTTCGCCGGTTCTTATCTGGCCGGTTCGGTCGGGAAGTGCGATCATTGGATTGCCTTCAGCCTGCTTAGTTTCGTGGGGGGGAAAATGCTCTGGGAATCGAGGGAGTCGAAAGCCGACCGCTCGGCGGCTGACCCTACCCGCGGGGCGATGCTGCTAACGCTTTCGCTGGCCACCAGCATCGACGCCCTGGCCGTCGGGCTGACCATGGCCTTCCTGGGGGTTTCCGTCTGGATGCCCAGTATCGTGATCGGGTTGGTGACGGCGTTTTTATCGATGGCCGGCATTCTCTTCGGCGGTCGGATTGGCAATCGCTGGAGCCATTGGGCCGAAATTGCCGGCGGGGTGGTGTTGATTTTGATCGGGCTGAAGATTTTGCTCTCGCATCTGACGTAGGACAGATTTCCAATCTGTAAAGACAAATTGAAAACCTGTCCAATAGGGGAAAAGACCGGTTGGAAACCTGTCCTACGCCCCCCCTTGGCAATTTGGTTCCCAAGGCTTACAAATAAGTGGTTATGCCTTTTATCGCCGACGTCCGATGAGAGGCCCCCGCGATGGGGACCTGCGAACCTGGTCAGGGACGAAAGTCAGCAGCCATAAGCAGTCATCTTCAGGTGCGGCGGGTCTCTCATCGGACGCCGGCGTTTATTTTGGCCGATTAGAACCGAGGGAAATAGAATACAATTAATGCAAATTGGTCATTGCAAATTGCAAATTGCAAAATGAACGACGTTTAGACTCGGCATTTGTGCCGAGCAGAAAGCTGGTTGATGATTTCGGTGATAATGACGATTTCCTGTGAAGCCACATGCGGCAAGGTTGCTCAATTTGCACTTTGCAAATTGCAATTACCAATTTGAAATCCAGAATATGTCCGAGACGCCTCTTACTCCTGAAACAGTGCCCGCCCAGCAGTACGTCGTGGTCGCGCGGCGGTATCGGCCGCAGGCGTTCGATGAGCTGGTAGGGCAGGAGCATGTCGCCCAGGCGCTTTCCAACGCGATTGCCACGAATCGCGTGGGACATGCGTATCTTTTTACCGGCGCTCGGGGGGTGGGCAAGACCTCGGCGGCGCGGATTCTGGCCAAGGCTCTCAACTGCGAAAAGGGCACCAGCCCCAATCCATGCAACGCGTGCGACACCTGCCGGGCGATTAGTACCGGAGAAGACATCGATACATTGGAAATCGACGGTGCCAGCAACCGCCGGATCGATGACATTCGCCAACTACGTCAAAACGTAAACATTCGCCCCAGCCGCTCACGTTTCAAAATCTACATCATCGACGAAGTCCACATGCTCGTCGGCGAGGCGTTCAACGCCTTGCTGAAAACGCTGGAAGAGCCGCCGGAACACGTCAAGTTCATCTTCTGCACGACTGATCCGCAAAAGATCCCGATCACGATCCTCTCGCGCTGCCAGCGGTTCGATTTTGCGGGCATTCTCACGCAATCGATCGCCCGGCGGCTCAGGCAGATTGTGGATGCGGAAGGGGTCGAGGCCGATCCGCAGGCGCTGGAGGTGCTCGCCCGGCGTGCGTCCGGTTCGATGCGCGACAGCCAATCGCTGTTGGAACAGCTTTTGGCCTTTTCGCCGGGCAAGATCACGGTCGAAGATGTCCACAACATGCTTGGCACGGCCGGCGATTCGCTGTTGACGGGCCTCGTGGGGCATATCGTCGGTCGCGACGCCGCCGGCGCGCTCAAAGATTTGGACGCCGCCTTGCAAGCCGGCGTCGATGCACCGCAACTGGTCGAGCAGCTTTTCGGCTACTTTCGCGATTGCATGGCGGCGTCGGTCGGCTGCCAAGCCGATGCATTTCTCTATGCCTCGCCGGCCAGCGCGGCGGAAATCGCGGCGGCCGGCAAGCGGCTGGGTTTGCAAACGATACTGGCGATCATGCAGATTCTCGATCAAACGCTCTCCCGGATGCGCTTCAGCACGCAGGGCCGCATCCTGGCCGAATTGGCGTTAGTGCGAATCTGTCATTTGGAAGATTTGGAAGAGCTTTCGCAAATCATCGCCCAAATTCGCAGCGGATTGCCGATGACGGTGGTGAGTTCCGGAATTTTGACGGCGCCGTCGAGTAGTCCAGCTTTGCCCTCTTCCGGGCCTTCAACCGGCAGGGAATCTTTACCGGCGACGGAATCGCCCCCATCGGGGATAGCCGGAAAAAAAAACGATGAATCGGCCGTAACCCCCTCGCAAACGCCACAGATATCTCATCCGCAAGTGGCATCTTCAGTAGAACTTACACCTGAAAATGCAATGGAACTATGGAATCGGGCCATCGGCAATGTCTCGGGCATGGTGGCCGACCACGCTCGGCAGTTCCATGCAGTAGCAATTTCCGCGCCAAATACTCTGGTAATTTCCTTCAGGCCGGAGTATGCTATGCCGAAGTCGATGTGCGAGCGGCAGGCCAGCCGGTTCGAGCAAGCCCTGGCCGAGGTGACCGGGCAGACGGTCCGGCTACAATTTATTGTCGAGGAGAGTGGCGGCTCGGCGGGAGCCTCATCCTCCCCGCCGGTTCGGGCCGTATCGCAACATCAGTTGGTCATGCAGGTTGCCAAGCATCCGATGGTTCGGCAAGCGGCGGAACTTTTTGGGGCCACGCCGGTGAAAGTCGAGCCGCCGAGTAGAGAATAGAGGAAAAAAACATGTTCAAAGGCCTTTCCAATCTGGGCGCAATCCTCAAACAAGCCCAACAAATCGGCGGGCAGATGGGCAAGCTGACCGAGGAATTGAAAAACCGCCGCGTCGTCGGCTCGGCAGGCGGCGGAATGGTCGAAATCGAAGTCAACGGCATCATGGAGGTCTTGCGCTGCAAGATCGATCCGACGGTTCTCACCCAGGGCGATCGGGAATTTTTGGAAGACCTCATCGTCGCGGCCGTCAATCAGGCCATCGCCAAGGGAAAACAAATGCATGCCGACGCGATGCGCGACCTGACCGGCGGGATATCGCTGCCGGGTTTGGACGCCGCCATGGAAAAATTCATGGGAACCGGCCCGGAGGAGAAAGCGAAGAGGGGAAAGGGGAGAATGAAGAATGACGAAATCCGAATGACGAATGAAAAGAACATTAGCCGTGAAATAATCCTTTCGAGCTTCGAGTTTTGGCCTTCTTTCGACGTTCGTGATTCGAGCTTCGTCATTTCCGTGACGAATATTATCATTTGCGGAAGATGACCTCCCAATTCGCGAATTTCCGTTCAATTAAACATGCCCGAATTAACGCAATCCGTCGTTACGCTGATCAACGAGTTCGCCAAGCTGCCCGGCATCGGGCGGAAGTCGGCGGAGCGGTTGGCGTATCACGTGCTGCGCGTGCATCAGAACGAGGCGTTGGCGTTGGCCGACGCGATTCGGGCGGTCAAGGAGAACGTGCGTTATTGCAGCAAGTGTTTCAATTTGGCGGAAGACGAACAGTGCGATATTTGCAAGGATCCCCGCCGCGAGCAGGACGTGCTGTGCGTGGTCGAGCAACCCCGCGATTTGATCGCCCTGGAGCAGGCGGGCGTCTATCACGGATTGTATCATGTTTTGCTGGGCCGGATCGCCCCCTTGGAAGGCATCGGCGCCGAGCAGCTCACGATCGACGCCTTGGTCGAGCGCGTCCGTTCGGGCCAGTTCCGGGAAATCATCATGGCGACCAACCCGACGGTGGAGGGCGACGGCACCGCGCTGCACATTTCGAACTTGGTGAGCGAATTTCCGGTGCAAATTACCCGGCTCGCGCGCGGCATTACGAGCGGCAGCGTGTTGGAATTTGCTAATAAGGAGATCCTCGCGGACGCGATCAGCGGAAGACAAACTTTTTAGGAAGTTTGAAGGATGAAATATGAACAGATATGACGAAGCACGAATGACGAAAGAAATCCAAATGTCGAATGACGAAAGAATAAAGAAGTCCGGATCGAATTTGTTCTTCATCCCTTCGAGCTTTGCAATCTGTCTCGCCCCTCGCCCCTAACCCCTCGCCCCTCAACATGCGATTGTCGTTTGGCCAAGAACTCCGGATGGTGCAGAAGCAGGTGCTGGCGCCGCGGATGATCCAGTCGATGGAGATTTTGCAGCTTCCGATCCTGGCTTTGCAGGAGCGGATCGAGCAGGAAATGGAGGAAAATCCGGTCTTGGAGATTCCCGAGGAGGAGCCGGAAATGGCGGTCGAAACCGCCGAAGAGCCGGTCGAGCGCGAAGTGCCCGACGCGCCCTCCGAGGAAGAGCGCGAGTTGGTGATCGACGAGGCGCACAGCAACGAGGGCGATTTCGAGCGGTTGCTGAAGATGGACGAGCAGTGGCCCGACCATTTCGAGGAGCGCAGCCGCCCGTCGCGCGAGCAAGTCGAAGCGGCGGGCGACCGCAAGCTCGACGCCATGGCGAACATGGTCGCCCGGCCGCAATCGCTGCAGGACTATCTTGCCGATCAACTGGGGTGGTTCGAATTGCAGCCGGAGCTGCGCGCACTTTGCGATCGGATCATCGCCAATCTCGACACCAACGGCTACTTGCAGGGCCGGCTGGAAGACCTGCTGGGAGCCGGCCACGGCAAGGACGATCTCGCGCTGGCGCAGCAGGCGCTCAACCTGGTGCAGAAACTCGATCCGCCGGGCATCGCCGCCCGCGATCTGCGCGAGTGCCTGCTTTTGCAACTTGCGCCGGGCATGCCGATGCACGAGGAACTCCAAACGCTGATCTCCAACCACTTGGAAGACCTCGAGCACAACCGGCTGCCGATCATCTGCCGGAAGACGGGCTTCACGATCGAGTTGATCCAATCCGCGCTCGTCGAGCTGCGCAAGCTGCATCCGAAGCCGGGCGCCGACTTCATCAACGTCACGGCCCCGTCGGTCACGCCGGACGTCTTCGTGGAACTCGACGAAAGCGGCAAATACACGGTGCGGCTGGAGGACAGCCAACTGCCGAGCCTGTACATCAGCCCGACCTATCGCAAGCTGCTCCAAGACGCCGACACCGACGAGGAAACCCGCGAGTACATCAAACGGAAGGTCAATTCGGCGCAGTGGCTGATCGAGTCGATCGAGCAGCGACGCAGCACGCTGACGAAAGTGTCGCAGGCGATCGTCGATCACCAGACCGAATTCTTGAACAAAGGACCGGAGGCGATCGAGCCGCTGAAAATGCAGCAAATCGCCGACAAGGTGGGCGTGCATGTGACGACGGTGAGCCGGGCGGTGGACGACAAATGGATTCAAACGCCGCGCGGCATCTTTCCGCTCAAGCGGTTCTTCTGCGGCGGAACGACCAGCGCCGGCGGCGAGGAAGTGGCCTGGGACATCGTGCGGCTGAAGCTGCAGGAGGTCATCGACAAGGAAGACAAGCAGCATCCCCTTTCCGACGATCAACTAGTCGCCGCAATGGCCGCCCAGGGCATTACCGTTGCCCGGCGGACGATTACCAAATACCGCAAGGCGATGAATATCCCCAGTTCCCGCCAGCGCCGCGACTGGACGGCCGGCGGCGCGAAGCCGCCGGAGAGTGCGGCGGAGGATGAGGAGGAATAGCAGAACCTGTCAGCCCTGCATGAAAGCCGGTTTTTTCATTGCAAATTGGTAATCGCAAATTGCTAAATGCAAATTGAACATGTGATGTGACTGCTGTAAGCGTTGGTCTTCATCATCACCCCCGTCTGCAACAGCCAAAATACTTGGTAATCGGGACTTGGTGGTCTCCGGCGGCCGCATGCCCGAAGCCACGCGGTCCATTTTTCTCTGCTCATCTACCCACCCCCCCGAAGATTATGTAAACTAAAATGATACTATAATTGAAATGGCAAATATCCGTGTTTTGATTGAAGTTATTTCATGTCCAAAGACATTTCCAAAATCCTGAGCGAGTGGAAGTATGAGCCGGACGAGGTGCTGGTGCGGCTCGTGCCGGGGGAGGATGGGCGGCGGAAGCTGCAATTGCGGGTGGACTTGGGGATCTTGCAGATGGAGTTGGACGGCCGGCCCGACGGACTGAAGCCCGAGGGGTGCGAGTCGTGGCTCGATTATTACGAGCACCGCCAGCGGACGCACGATGAATTTCGGCCGGAACGTCCGCCCTTTTCGCTCAAGCCCGAGGATTGCGCCAGGCTCTGGCGGGAGGGCGTGCAGTATTATCACCGCTACCTGAGTTTTTGGCATCTGGACATGTACGAGCTTTGCGCCCGGGACACGCAGCGGAATTTGCGGCTGTTCGCCTTCGTCTGCGCGTTTGCCGAGGACGACCGGCTGAAATTGCAGTTCGATCAGTGGCGTCCCTACGTGCTGATGATGCACACCCGGGCGGTGGCGATGCCGCTGGTGCTGAAGAAGGCGTATCGCGAAGCGTTTCGGGTGATCGATTCGGGGATCGAGTCGATCCGCGACTTTTTGGAGGAATACAACCAGAGCCACCGCGCCGAGGAGTGTGTCGAACTGACGAGCCTGGAGCATTGGCGCGACGAGTTGCTGGCGCATGAAGAGGCGGCCGCCGCGGCCGAGCCGAAGAGCAAGATTCAGATCTTAAGGCAAAAGCTCGAGCAGGCGATTGCGACCGAGGAGTTCGAAGACGCCGCCCGATTGCGCGACGAAATCCGAACTTTAAACGAAGAGCAAGACAACCGGGAGTGACGAAACGCGAATGACGAAGGCCGGATGCCGCCCGACTTTCGTTCGGCATTCGTGCTTCATCATTATTTCCGGAAATCGGCGCCGGGGGCGTCCCGGCCCGCCACCCTATCCCCTATCATATCATGATTTGCGTCAGCATCGGTCGCGGCCGGCATCGGCACATGCTTGCGGAACACAAGCACCTGGTGGAACAGGGGGCTCGGCTGGTCGAGCTGCGCCTGGACTATATTAGCGGCGACGTGAATATCCGGCGGCTGATCTCCGATCGGCCGTGCCCCGTGGTGATCACCTGCCGGCGTCCGCAAGACGGAGGCAAGTACAACGGCTCCGAGGAGCAGCGGCTGCTGTTGTTGCGGACGGCGATCGCGGAGGGGGTGGAGTACGTCGATTTGGAGGAGGACGTGGCGGCCATGATTCCGCGTTTCGGCCGCACGAAGCGGATCGTGAGCCTGCACGATTTCCGCAAGACGCCGGAAAATATCGAAGAGCTTCACCGCCGCTTGCTGTCCCGGGATCCGGACATCGTCAAGATCTCGGCGATGGCGAACCACCCGCACGACAATCTGCGGATGCTCAACCTCTCGAAGCACAGCAAAGTGCCGACGATCGGGCTGTGCATGGGCGACATCGGCATTCCCACCCGCATCCTGGCGGGCAAGTTCGGCTCGCCCTTGAGCTACGCGACTTTCTCCCACGAGCGGACCTTGGCGCCGGGGCAACTCAGCTTCCAGCAGATGAACGAAATCTATCATTACGAGCAGGTCAATCCCGAGACCGAAGTCTATGGGGTGATCGCCGATCCGATCGGCCATACCTTGAGCCCGCTGCTTCACAACGCCGCGTTCCATGCGTTGGGCATGAACAAGATTTACGTTCCCTTCCGCGTGCCCCGCGAGGATTTGGCCCGCTTTCTCGACGACGCCCCGGAACTGGGCGTCCGCGGGCTGAGCGTGACCATTCCGCACAAGGAGGAGGTCGTGAAGAAGCTCTCCGAGTGCGACGCTTCGGTTCGCGGCATCGGCGCGGCGAACACCATCCGCTTCAACGACGGCAAGCGGCAGGGCTTCAACACCGATTATTACGCCGCCATGAGCTCGCTCGAAGACGTGCTGCGGCAGGAAGGAATGACGGAAACGCGCGAGCCGTACATGTTGCGCGGCAGAACCGCGTTGGTGCTGGGGGCCGGCGGGGTGGGCAAAGCGATCGTCTTTGGCTTGCTGCGGCGGGGAGCGCAGGTGGTCGTCGCCGACGGCATGCCCAAGCAGGCGGCGGCGCTGGCGAAAAACTTCAATTGCCGCTCGGTCGATTGGGTCGGCCGGCATTCCGTGCCCGCCGACATCTTGTTCAACTGCACGCCGGTGGGGATGCATCCGAACGTCGATGAAACGCCTTACGACAAGCACCACATGCGGCCGTCGATGATCGTCTTCGACGTGGTCTATAATCCGGAAAACACGCTCTTGGTCAAGGACGCCCACAGCCGCAATTGCACGGTGATCACCGGCGTGGAGATGTTCGTCCGGCAGGCGTGCCTGCAATTCAAGATTTTCACCGGCCAGGAAGGCCCCGCCGAACTGATGCGCGAGGTGATCCGCCGGGCGATCGGCGCGGCAAAACACTAAAAAAACGAAGGATGAAGCATGAATGAAGCGTCGGGGCAATTATCCTTCGCCACCACAGGGTCTCTCATCCTTCATCCTTAACCTTATGCTTTCACTTATCGGCTACCGCGCGACCGGGAAAACGACGCTGGCGAAATTGCTGGCGGAGCGGTTGGGCTGGGAGTGGCTCGACGCCGATGCGGAAATCGAGCGCGCGGCGGGCAAGAGTATCGCGCGGATTTTTGCCGAGGACGGCGAACCGGCCTTCCGCGACTTGGAGGCGCGGGTCGTGGCCGATCTTTGCCGCCGCGAGCGGTTGGTGCTGGCGACCGGCGGAAGGCGCCGCTCCGAGAAGAAACTCGCCACGCGCTGCGCGCGGCGGGAAAAGTGGTTTGGCTTACGGCGACGCCCGAAACGATCCACGCGCGAATGTCGGGCGACGCCACCACGGCCGCGCGGCGGCCGAGCTTGACCGAGCATCCGCCGCTGGAAGAAATCGTTCGACTACTCGCCCGGCGAGAACCGATCTACCGCGAGACGGCCGATTTTATCATCGACACCGAAGGCCGCAGCCCGGGGGAACTGGCGATGGAGATTTTGCGGCTTGTGGATTGCAAATCGGCAATTGCAAATTGCAAATTGCAAAATGAACAAAAGAAACCGTAAAATACATAATATTTTTGGTGTTTGCATAGTGAATGATCCAATGGTCGGGCATTTTTCCCTGATTTTCCTGCCTTCCGTTGGTCGGCTGAGATTCATTGGCCAGGCAGATTCGTTTTCGGCAACGGCCATGGGCTTTTGCTTTTCGCGGCACGGTGTTGAAAAAAATATCCCCTTCCGTCATTCTTTTTGCAATTCGAAATTTGCAATTGTCAATATGCAATAAGCATTATGCCGCTCATTTTGCCCATCCTGTTGTTCCTTGTCGGTGCGATTCTCGGCGCGGCGGCGAATGTCTTGATTTACCGGCAAAGGATCGAAGTGCGGCCGATCAGCCCGTGGATGCAGAAAAGCCCGCAAATGTCAAAGCGGCGCTGGTCCGACTTCGTGCCGATTTTCGGCTGGCTCGGCTTGCGGCGCGAAACGCCGCTTTTCGGGGCGGGTTTTTGGGTGCGTCCGCTGCTGGTCGAACTGCTGATGGGCCTGGGCGTGGCGGCGCTTTATCAATATGAAATTCAAGGCGGCCTGCTGCCGGCGGCGTTTCCCCGGCCGTTTTCGCCCAAAGTTCTCTGGATGCTGGAGAGCCAATTCGCCGCCCACGTGGCGCTGATCTTCTGGATGACCGTGGCCTCGTTGATCGACGCCGACGAGACGATCATCCCCGACTCGATCGTCATTCCCGGCACGCTGACGGGATTGGCGTTCGCCGCGATCCTTCCCCCGTCGCTGCTGCCCGATTCGATCCCGCTGCTCAACGGCGGATTCCAAGTGGAAAATCTGAACCTCTGCTCGCCGAATGGATGGCCGCCGTGGCTTGGACCGCCGGCTTCCGGTGGATTGTCGATCGGCCTCGGTTGTTGGCTGTTATGGTGTTTCGCGCTCTTGCCGCGAACGTGGTATGCGAGGCATGGCGTGCTGCGCGCCCTGCAATTGTGCGGGCGCGAGTCTGCCGCGAGTCGTTTTCCTTGTTGATCCTGGGTTTGGCGATACCCGTCGCCGCGGCGATCGCCCTTTGCTGGCATCGCGGCGGCGGTCCGTGGATCGGTTTGCTCACGGCGCTGGCCGGCATGGCCGCGGGTTGCATGGTGGTTTGGCCGGTCCGCATCCTCGGTTCGGCCGCTTTGCAGCGCGAAGCGATGGGTTTCGGCGACGTGACGCTGATGGCCATGATCGGCGCGTTCCTCGGCTGGCAGGCCGGCTTGATCGTGTTCTTTCTCGCGCCGTTTGCCGCGATAGTTGTCGGACTGTTTCGGCTGATTTTCAACCGCGAGCGCGAAATTCCCTACGGTCCATTTTTATGTCTCGCCGCGTTTACGGTAATTTTCTATTGGGAGCCGATTTGCGCGAGACGCGCCATGTTTTCGAACTGGGTTGGCTCGTGCCGCTTTTGATCGCCGGCTGCTTTGCCCTGCTGCCAATATTACTTCATGGACTTCGATTCATCCTGCGGTGCTTTGGGCGATAGCACCGTTCGCCGCGCGGAAGAGGGCTCGCCGCGTTATCCGCCCGGCCGAATCATCTTCCGCGGATCGAGCGCCTCGCGAAGCTCGTTTTCCGGCAGGATTTTCTTCTCCAGGCAAAGATCGCGGATCGACTTGCCCGTCTTGAACGCTTCTTTTGCCAGCGCCGCCGCTTGTTCGTAGCCGACGATCGGATTGAGCGCCGTCACCAGGGAGAGACTGCGTTCGATCGCCCCTTCGCACGCTTCCGCGTTGGCTTCCATCTCATTCAGGCATTTCTCCGTGAAGGCGATCAGCGCATGGCTCATCAGCCGGATGCTTTCCAGCACGCAATCGCCCATGACGGGCATCATGATATTGAGTTGAAACTGCCCGCCGGCCGCTCCGCAAACCGAAATCGTCTGGTCGTTGCCCAGCACCTTGGCGGCGACTTGCATGAGGCTTTCGCAGAGCACCGGATTGACCTTGCCCGGCATGATCGAGCTGCCCGGCTGGCGGTCGGGAAGCTTGATTTCGTAAAATCCGCAGCGCGGCCCGGACGCCAACCAACGGATGTTGTTGGCGACGTTGAAAAGCGTCACGGCGATGGTTTTCAGCAGTCCGTGGCATTCGACCAGTCCGTCGCGCTGGGCGTTGGCCTCGAAATGGTTCACCGCTTCCTCGAAGGGGATGCCGGTCTCGGTGGAAAGGATATCGCATACGCGGCCGGCAAAATCCGCGTGCGTGTTGATGCCCGTGCCGACCGCCGTTCCGCCGACGGGCAGTTCCAATACCGCTTCCACGGCCGTCGCCGCTCGTTCGACTGAAATCTCGAGCTGCCGGGCCAACCCGCCGATCTCTTGTCCGAGCGTCAGCGGCGTGGCGTCGGCCAGATGCGTGCGGCCGATCTTGAGAATCTCCCGCCACTGGCGCGATTTTTCCTCGAGCGCCTCGGCGCATTCGGAGAGGGCGGGCACCAGCCGCTCGTTGATCGCCATTGCCGCCGCCACGTGGATCGCCGTGGGAAACATGTCGTTCGTGCTTTGCCCCATGTTTACGTGGTCGTTGGGGTGGATCGGCTTCTCGCGGGCGAACCGATCGCCGCCGGAAAGTTCGATCGCTCGATTGGCGATCACTTCGTTGGCGTTCATATTGCTCGACGTGCCCGAGCCTGTTTGATAGACATCCACGGGAAACTGGTCGTCGAAGCGTCCCTCGGCCACTTCCCGGCAGGCGGCAAGCAACGCCTCGACCTGCTTTTCGTCGAGCCGGTTTTTGCCCGATCCGGCGAGTTTTCCCAAGTCCCGGTTGGCGGCGGCGGCGGCGAACTTGACCAATCCCAGGGCATGGATCAACTCCCGCGGCAAGGGCTTGCCGGAGATCGGGAAATTCTCGACGGCCCGCTTGGTCTGTGCCCCGTAATAGGCTAGGGCCGGCAAGCGGACTTCGCCCATCGAATCGCATTCGATACGAAAATCGGACATGATCTGCTTCCTTATATGAAACCGCTCGTTTATTCGCGAAACACGTGGCCATCCTTTTAAATCAATAATTACACGAATATCGCGGGCGTCACCCCTCCAATGTGGGTATATATGGCAAAATTGACAGCGGACAAACGGCGAGTAAGAATTAAGTGTTCCATTATCGCTCCCCGCCCGGTTCTCGCAACCGGGATCCGATCACGGCCACGCTCCGACAAAAGGACTATCCATGACTGCCCCCTGGATTACTTATCGCCCCGAATTAAGAGTTCTCGACTGCACCATTCGCGACGGCGGCCTAGTGCTCGATCACAAGTTCGAGGACGGATTCATCCGCGCGGTCTATGACGCATGCGTGGCGGCCGGCATCGACTACATGGAAATCGGCTACAAGAACGACAAGAAAGTGACGGTTCAAGGCCAGTTCGGCGCCTGGAAGTTTTGCGACGAAGAGGATGTCCGCCGGATCGTGAACGACAATCCCACCTCGCTCAAATTGGCGGCGATGATCGACGCCGGAAAAAGCGACTGGCGGCACGACGTGCTCCCCAAGGAACGGAGCGTCTTCGACCTGATGCGCGTGGCGTTCTATGCCAACCAGGTTTCCGAGGCCGTCGATATGATCAAAGACGCCAAGGACAAGGGCTACGAAGTCTCGGCCAATTTGATGGCGGTCACGACCGTCAAGGAGCAGGAGATCGACCAGGTTTTGGAGGTGCTCGTGGGCACGCCCGCCGATACGATCGTGGTCGTCGATAGCTACGGCTCGATGTACGCCGAGCAAGTGGAACTGCTGGTCAAGAAGTATCTCGATTACGGCCGTTCCTCGGGCAAGCAGGTGGGCATGCACGCCCACAATAATCAGCAACTGGCCTTCGCCAACACCATCGAGGCGATCATTCACGGCGCCAATCGCGTGGATGCTTCCCTGATGGGACTCGGCCGCGGGGCCGGCAACTGCCCGATGGAACTCTTGATCGGCTTCCTCCGCAATCCGAAGTTCAGAATCCGGCCGGTTTGGGAAGTTCTGCAAGCGCAGCTATTGCCGCTGAGCCGGCAGGTCGAATGGGGTCCCTTCCCCCAATACAACGTCACCGGCCAACTGAACGAGCATCCCCGCAGTGCCATTG
Source organism: Pirellulales bacterium (assembly GCA_963713065.1). Lineage (GTDB taxonomy): Bacteria > Planctomycetota > Planctomycetia > Pirellulales > Thermoguttaceae > JADLEL01. Next base: position 256,081 of record CAVQKP010000013.1, read on the forward strand.
CCGCCCGGTCCGGCGAAAAGAAGGATAATTTCGTCGAATTCTTCGACCGGCTCACGAGCGATGTTTAGATACCACCCAAATGGATAGTTTGCAATTTCTTTTCATAAGATTGTCGAAATGTCAGTCAAATTGGAAATCAAACGATTTTTTTATAATGATGTGAGCCAACTTTTGCCTCGTCTGATCGAGAAAGGCTTGGTTTATAAGAACCGATTGGGAAAATACTGTTTGGCCGTGCCGTTATTCAGTGGTTTCATCAAACGGCGTTTCAACACGCCTGAGTTGCAAAAACGACTTTTTGAGTAACTTTTGCGTTCTACTTCCCGTTCGTCTTTAGCATTCACTCCGAACGCACCTCCAATTCCTTCGCTTTCGCCTCATCGGCGGCGGCGCGGCCTTTCTCGCCTTTTTTCCGGTAGGCTCTCGATCGGCCGAGATACGCGTTCCCGTACTGCGGATCGATGTCGATCGCCGCGCCGAAATCGGCGATGGCGGCGTGGGGATTGTTTTGCATCAACTGCGTCAATCCCCGGTTGTGATGCGCCCGGCAGCATTGCGGATCGCGCGCAGACGGCGTCGGTGAAATCCTGCAGGGCGAGCGTGAGTTCGCCTTTTTTCGCATACAGCGCGCCGCGCCGGCAATAAACGGAGGCGCGCTCCGGCTCGAGCTTGATCGCTTCCGAAAAATCGGCGATGGCCCAGTCCGATCTGCCCATCGCCTCGTACAGCAGGCCGCGTTGATAATAGGCTTTGGAATCCCGGGAATCGAGCCGGATCGCTTCCGAAAAATCCTTGATTGCGTCCTCTTTCAAGCCGAGGGACGCGCGGACGAATCCGCGGCAGGCGTAGGCTTCGGCGTGACTCGGCTTCAGCCGGATCGATTCGTCGAAATCGGCCAGCGCCTCGTCGCGCATTTGCTGTTTCAGATAGGTGATTCCGCGGTCGCAATAGGCCTTGCCGTCCTTTGGATTCAACCGAATGACCTCGCTATAGTCGGCGACTGCCTTGTCGAATTCCCGCTGTTTGAAGTGCGCCGCCGCCCGATTGGAATACGCCTTGACGTCTTGGGGATTGATGCGGATCACCTCGCCGTATTCGGCGATGGCGCCGTTGAAGTCGCCCTTATAGACCAGGGCGTTGCCGCGGCTGCCGTGCGCCCGGGCGTGGTCGGGATGAAGGCGGATGGCTTCCTCGTAATCGATGAGCGCCTTGTCCCGTTCGCCGCGCACGACGTAGGCCAACCCCCGCGAGACCAGGCTGTCGGCGTCCGCCGGATCGCATTCGATGGCCTTCGAGTAATCGTCCACCGCGTCCTCGAGCTGATTGCCCTTGAAGTGCGCGTATCCGCGACTGAAATAGGCTTTGGCGAAATTCGGATCGAGCCGCAAGGCGATGTCGAAATCGGCGAGCGCCTGCACCCGATCGCCTTTTTTCAGGTAGCACAAACCGCGGTTGAAATATGCCTTCGGATCGTCGGAATGGTGCTTCAGCACCGCGTTGTAATCGGCGATGGCGACGTCGTGCAACCCCCGCGCTTCATAAGCGTTCCCCCGCGCGTACTGCGCCTCGAGGTACTTGGGATTCAGCCGCAAAGCCTCGCTAAATGCCGCAATTGCCTGGTCCCAGTTGCATTGCTGCTGGTGGTTCATTCCGGTTTCGAAAAGTGCAAGGGCATCGGGCATGATCGTGGGCAATGGTCAGGGGGCAAAGGGAAGCGGAGAGTGGCGAGTAATTCAGTTATCTCCACTTCCCGCGATCCACATTTTCGTTGTCGCTAAATCACGATTTCATTCTCCGCCGCGCCGAAACTTGGCGATTCGACCGGTTCCGCACTGCGGTCGATGTACTGGAAAGTGCGGTTGTGCCCCGCTTCCTTGACGATTTTCATCATCTTTTCCAAGCGCTCCAAAACGTCCATGTATTTGTCTTCGGGTTTGACTTCCGCGACCGCGCAGCCGACGGTGGCCTTGATTCTCTCCGCTTCGTGCAAAAAGGTGGTTTTATCGATCGTCTGCCGCATCAGTTCGATGCTCTTCAACGCCCCCCGGGGACCGATATCGACCAGGACCGCCAGAAACCGTTCGCCGGCGTAACGTCCGACCAAATCCGCCTCCCCGACCGCCGCTTTCAAGATCTGCCCGACCTGATGCAAGATTCGGTCGCCCAACAGCGCGCCGAAATTTTCATTGATGAAGCCGAATTTGTCCAGGTCGATCAGCACCGCCGACATGGACCTCGATTTCTGCCGGCCTTGACTCCACCAGCGCAAAGCTCCGATTCCAACCCGATGCGGTTGGGAAGCTTTGTGAGCGGATCGATGAAGAGCTGCTTCTCGATCTTGTCGATGCGGTTTTCCTGCCGCGCGATGGCCAGGAACGCCTCCTCCTGCTTGTCGTGCAAGCGGTGCCGGGCCGTCCCCAGATTCTTGATCTCTTCCAATAAGCGGCGGTTCCCCTCCTCCGGATCGGCGCCGAAATCCATGTATTCCAGATTGTTCAGCGTCGTTTCGACTTGCGCCGCCTGTTCGAAATTGCCCATTTCGATCTCTTCGCCCAGCGAACTCAAGCCGCCCAACTCGCCGAGTCGGTCGCGGAATTTTTGCGCGGCCGCGCTTTGTTCCGCCAGATAACTGACGCAGTCCTCCCGCAGCAGCCGCAAGCAGGTTTCGATCGTCTCGCGGTCGCTATGGCCGCGGCAGGCGCACAACCGGCAATCGATTTCCGCCGCGCGAACACCGCTCTTGATCATCGCGATGTTCAATCGCAAAACCGACGTCTCGACATACTTTTCGTTCAGATCCCACAGTTCCGGGACGCTCGGATTCATCAGTTCCGCCGCGTCGTTGTCATAAGGCTCGTCATACGGCTCGATGCCCAATTCGTCCGCCGCGCCGGCGTCGAATAGCTCTTCCAGCCCGTCCAAAATCAAGAGCTCGGCCAGCGACTCTGTGGAAATCGGAGCGGGTTGCCTCCAGGTCGGCAACCATCGCATAAAATATAAGAGGAAATGGAAATCAGGGCGGTATCGCCGAACCATTCCCCAACCGTCGGCAATCCCCGCCGGTCCATACCCCAAGTACGCCGCCAGGGCAAAGCCAAGGCTTATATTCAGCAAGGCGATGATAAACGTTAATTCCACCACAATCGTAACCCGGCTGCTTTCAGGACGTATTTTCAACCGTGAAAGTATAGGTTACGGAATTGGGTCTTGGATATCGAGCCCAAGACCTAAAGCCCAATTGGCTGCCGCGCGTGCCAATCGGTGGCCTGCTGGAACATGAAAGCCCCGCGGAGCAGGCGTTCTTCTTCGAACGGCGGGGCTTGGAGATGCAGGCCGATGGGCAGTCCGGACCGGGAAAAGCCGCACGGAATCGACATCCCGCCGATGCCCGCCAGGTTCGTGCTCACCGTATAAAGATCGAACAGATACATCGACAGCGGATCGTCCACTTTTTCACCGATTTTGTACGCCGGGGCGGGCGTGACCGGGCCGACGAGCAAATCGACTTCATCGAAGGCCCGGTCGAAATCGCCGCGGATCAGCCGCCGCACTTGCAGCGCCTTCTTGTAGTAGGCGTCGTAATAACCCGCGCTCAAGGCGTACGTGCCGAGCATGATCCGCCGCTTGACTTCCGCGCCGAATCCCTCCGCCCGGCTGCGGCGATACATGCGGATCAGGGCGTTTTCAAGCTTCTCCGCGCCTTCGTTGTCGCCGGCTTTCCGCAAACTCTTGCGCTGGGCCTCCAACTCGGCGGCGATCGCCTTTTCGTCGGTCCGATGCCCGTAATGCACGCCGTCATAGCGGGCCAAATTGCTCGAAGCCTCGCAGGGGGCGATGATGTAATACGTCGCCACCGCGTACTTCCCGTGCGGCATGGAAAGCTCCTTGACCGTCGCCCCCAGCGACTCGTACACCCGCACCGCCTCGCGCACCGCCGCCTCGACTTCGCCGTCCAATCCCGCGCCGAAATGCTCGCGAACCAGTCCGATGCGAAGATTCTTGAGCGGCTGCCGGATCAGTTCGGCGTATTTCGGCACGGGCTGATCGATCGAGGTGGAATCTTTCGGATCGTGGCCGGCGAGCACCTCGAGCAAAAGTGCGGCGTCCTCGGCCGTCTTTGCCATCGGGCCGATCTGATCGAGGCTGCTGGCGAAGGCGACCAGCCCGTAACGGCTCACGCGGCCGTAGGTCGGCTTCAGTCCGGAGATGCCGCACAACCCCGCCGGGCAGCGGATCGAGCCGCCGGTGTCGGTGCCCAGCGAAAGCGGCGCCATTCGCGCCGCCACGCAGGCCGCCGCGCCGCCGCTCGAACCGCCGGGAATCCGCGACGGATCCCAGGGATTTCGCGTGGGAAAAAAGGCCGAATTTTCGTTCGACCCGCCCATCGCGAACTCGTCCATGTTCGTCTTGCCGATCAAGACCGCATCCGCCGCTTTCAGCTTGGCGATGACCGTGGCATCATACGGCGGTCGGAAGTTTTCCAGCATCCGCGACGCGCACGTGGTCGGCTCGCCCTCGGTGCAGAGCAAATCCTTGATCGCCACGGGCAGGCCGGCTAATGGACCCAAGGATTTGCCGGCCTTGCGGCGGCGGTCGATTTCCTCCGCACACGATAGTGCCGCGGCCGGATCGACCCGCAGAAACGCCTTCACTTTTCCATCGACCGCGGCGATGCGATCCAAGAAAGCCCGGGTCAGTTCGACCGAAGAAATTTCGCCCGCGGATAGCTTCGTCAAAAGTTCGGCAGCGGTAAGATTGATGAGCGGCATTTTTTCAACCATTTCCCGCTATCGGTTGTTTCGATGATGCAATAAGCTCATCCCTCTCCCAACACGGCCGGCACGCGGTAGCATTCTTCATCGCGGTTCGGGGCGTTGGCCAGGGCGTCGTCGCGGTCGAGGCTCTTTTGCGCCGCGTCGTCCCGAAAAACATTGGAAACGTCGATGGCATGGGCCATCGGCTCGACGCCCTCGGTTTCGACTTCACCGAGCAGTTCCATATACGCCAAGATATCGCCCAACTGATGGGTCATCGTATCGAGTTCCGCCTCGCTGAGCATGAGCCGCCCCAGCAGGGAAACTTTTTCGACTTCTTCGCGAGAGATGGACATAAGAGTGGTCAGCGGTCAGCGGTCAGCGGACAGCGGACCAAAACCGACCACTGACCACTATTCACCGACCACTAAAAAATTACTTCTTTTCCGCCGTTTGCGGCAGTTTGAAGGGCGCTTGCCGGACGGTCTTGATCACCGCGCCGCTGCGGAGGCATTGCGTGCAAACGCGCATCGTTTTCCGCGTTCCGTTGGGCGTGCTGACATGCACGCTCTGCAAGTTCGGACTGAATTTGCGCCGCGAGATGCCGGTCACCTTGGTACCTACCCCGCCCAGGTACTTCGCTTTGCCGCGATGCGTCACCATATTGCCCACAGCGGGCTTCTTCCCACAAACTTCACAGGCACGACTCATGGAATTAACTCCCCTCTAGGGCGTTAGGTTCAAAAAAATTGGAAACTCTCAGTATAGCGAGTCACTGGACCATTGCAAGGTACAATCGGCTGCAAAAAACACCGCTCAACTTCTTCGGATTTGCCACCCTCGAATAACATCAAACGGTTTGCATGCACCACCATGGGGGGGATGGTGGGGTTGTGCCTCTCCGACCTAAAAGGATCACAACATGACTCGCTAAATAATTAATATTACAAGACCGCAGAAGTATTTGACATCAAGCCTATCCCATAAGTCCCTTCGCCAACAGAGAGAGGGGTGTGCGTTACATCAGCCGCCAGGCTTCGCCTCCCATCGTCACCACATACACGCCGAGGAGGAAGTTCGTCACGGCGTGGGCCATCACGCAATCCCAGATGTTTTTCGTGCGGAGCATGAGCCACGTGACCAGCGAAAACCAGACGGCGGCGGCGAGGATTTCCGGGTGGGAAAGCATGGGCAACACCGTGCCGACGACAATCGCCAGCCGATTGGCCGTGCCGAACGGGACTTTCCACCAATCCTTTTCCATGACGAACCGCATGGCGAAACCGCGGAGGAAGAATTCTTCGATAATCGGCACGACCAGCGCAAAGCCGATCATGCGAATGACGAAAAATGTCCAAGCCCAAAGCGGCTCAGCTTGGAGTTGTTCGAACGGATTGAAACTCGACCGGCCACCGGCGAATATTTCTTTCAGACCGATCTTTTCCAATATCTGCGGCAATCCGATTTTCTCCAGCGCCGGCTGGAAATAACGATGTTCAATATCGAGATGGGCGATTCCAATCCAAAGCACAACCCCCACCACGCCCACTCCCACCGCCAACGGACTAATGCGAAAGGAAAACTCCCGATAGCCGGGCAGCACGAAGAGCATCGTCGCGATGGTGAGAATAATCTTCAACGCATAAATCAGGGGATAATAGTGATAGGGTATCGAAAGCCAAAGCATCGCGCCGCCATGTTTTTCCGGCGTTGGCTCAAAAGCGCCAATGACCCCAAAAACCACAAACGGCAACAAAAAAACGAGCCACGGATTTTTTCGATTCATGAAAATGTCCCCCCAAAAAAGTCCAGCAAATAGAGAATTCAGCAAATTACGTAATCCTCTCTTTCGGTTCCGGTTCGCGCATCTCCGATGAATCCCCATCTTGCCTTTCGGAGGGAAATCTGGCAACCTATAGGGATGGGATTTTATTGAAAATCGCCATTCCCACTGAAATACAGCCCTCACCCCTGCCCCTCTCCCGGCAGGAGAGAGGGGTACATGGAGAACCTTATCTTGCGCACCGCCGATCTGGGCTTGTTGATCCAGGCCCGCAATCCGATTATTTCCGTAGAAACGCCCGACGAACCCCGGGCGGTGCGGATCGTTCGCGACTTCAGCGAGAATTTGACGCTTCCGTTTTTCGAATGGTCCATCATCGACGGCCTGCGGCAGACTTTTCCGCCGTCAGGCGCGAAACCCGTCATCGAACCGAACAAAATCATACCTGCCCTGAGTTATCTCCGCCAAGCCACCATGCCGGCCTTGTATCTCTTCAAGGACTTGGGGGCGCACTGCAAGGACGCCCAGGTGGTTCGGCTGTTGCGCGAGCTGTATTATTCGCCGGACAGCCGCCTGTGGACCCTGGTGATGGTGGATGGCGCGTCCTTGCCGCCCGAGGTGCGGCGGCTGACGGTCCCCTTTGAAGTCGGCTGGCCCGACGAGGAGGAGCTTTCCGAGTTGGTCCGCGAGACCTACCGCCACATCAAGCGCGAGAGCCTCGTCGAGGTGCAGTCGAAACTCACCAAGCGCGAGATGGAGCAGCTCGTGCAGACGCTCCGCGGCCTGACAACCGAAGAAGCGCGGCGGATCGTCGCCGGCGCGATCCACGAAGACAACGTGCTCGACAGCGCCGACCTCTCCCGCGTCATCGATGCCAAGCGGAACCGGCTGGGCACGATGGGCTGCCTGGAATCGATCGCCGTCGATGTCGGACCGGAGGACATCGGCGGACTGAAGAACCTCAAGCACTGGCTCAACTTGCGTCGCGGCGGCTTCTCGGTCCGTGCCCGCGAGTTCGGCCTCGATCCGCCCCGCGGGATACTGCTTCTCGGCGTCCAGGGCTGCGGCAAAAGCCTCTGCGCCAAAGTCGTGGCCTCGGCCTGGCGGATGCCGCTATTGCGGATGGATCCTGGGGTGCTCTATCAGAAATTCATCGGCGAGAGCGAGGCCCGGCTCCGTGAAGCGCTCACGCAGGCCGAGTCGATGTCGCCGGTGATTCTCTGGATCGACGAGATCGAAAAGGCCTTCGCCTCGGCAGGCTCGGAGTCGGCCGACGGCGGCCTCTCGCAGCGGATGTTCGGCACGCTCTTGTCCTGGATGCAGGACCACCGGCAGCCGATTTTTCTGATCGCCACGGCGAACAACATCGGCCAACTGCCGCCGGAATTGATGCGCAAAGGCCGTTTCGACGAAATTTTCTTCGTCGATCTGCCCGAGAACGAGGACCGCGAGTCGATCTTCGGCATTCATCTCCGCAAACGGCGTCGCGACAAGGCGGAGTTCGACATGCCCGCCCTGGTCGATGCCAGCGAAGGCTACAGCGGCGCGGAGATCGAGCAGGCCGTCGTCTCCGGCATGTACACCGCCTTCTCGGAAGACGCCCAGTGCGATACCGATCACATCCTCACGGCGATCCGCGCCAGCCAGCCGCTTTCCGTCGTCCTCCGCGAACGCGTCGAGCATCTCCGCGCCTGGGCCAAAGGCCGCTGCGTGCCGGCGGATTGAAATAAGTCGCCTCTCGCTCCGTGAAAGCAACGTTTTCACCCTCGTCCCCAACTCTGCAAATCTATTCGCTCCATGCGGTCCGAAAAGCTTCGCTGGCAAAACTCTTCGCTGGAAAGTATAATACAAACGATTGGCGACATCCGACGCAACTACGGAATGGTTCGTGCCTTCATCGGCTCCCCCGGAAAACTCCAAATCCACTTACCGCAATCTGGAGGATTGATCATGCATCTCCCTCTTCAACGAGTTTGCATTCTCTTCGCAATTTTCCTCGCGGCATTCGGGGGCCATGCCTTCGCGGATACCAACCTCGCCCGGCCGAATTTCCTGATCATCTTCACCGACGACCAAGGCTACGGCGATCTCGGCTGTTTCGGCTCATCCACCATTGCGACGCCGCGGCTGGACAAACTGGCCGCGGAAGGGATGAAGTTTACGAGCTTTTATGCCCAGCCGGTGTGCGGACCCTCGCGCAGCGCCTTGTTGACCGGGCGATATCCCCGGCGGATCAACCAGGGCGGCTGGAAAGTGCCGTCGAGCGAAGTGACCGTGGCCGAGGTCCTCAAGTCGGCCGGCTATGCCACGGCCTGCATCGGAAAATGGGATGTCTCCGGACGAAAATACGTCGAAGGCATGGTCCCCAACGATCAGGGATTCGATTACTACTTCGGCACTTTGGGGGCGAACGACGGCGGGAAAGTCGCCCTCTGGCGAAATCGAACGAAAGAACGACAGACGGATGACATGGGTTCGCTCACGAAACTGTACACCGACGAAGCCATCCGGTTCCTTCAGCAGCACCGGAAAGAACCCTTCTTCCTCTATCTCGCACACAACATGCCGCACGTCAAACTTGGCGCGTCGGAACAATTCAAAGGAAAATCGCGGGGCGGCCTGTATGCCGACGTCATCGAGGAGATCGACTGGAACGTCGGCCGAGTGCTCGACGCCTTGAAAAATTTCGGACTGGACAAAACGACTTACGTGCTCTTCACCAGCGATAACGGACCTTGGCTTTCGATGGGCGCAAACGGCGGTTCGGCCGGTCCGCTGCGCGGCGGAAAAGGCTCCTCCTGGGAAGGCGGCGTCCGCGTCCCCTGCATCCTCCGCGGTCCGGACGTTCCCGCCGGCAAAACGTGCAACGAACTCCTCTGCACGCTCGACGTGCTTCCCACCTTCGCGGCGCTGGCCGGCGCGGCTCCGCCTCATGACCGCGTCCTGGATGGCAGGGATCAAAGCCAAATAATGGCGGGAAAAACGGATCGCAGCGCACGGCAGACTTATTATTACTATGTCAACGACAGCCTCCACGCCCTCCGCCGCGAACAATGGAAGCTGGCTTTGCCCGACAGGAAGCAATTTTTCGGCTATGCCAAGGACCAAATTCCGCTGACCAAGCCGGAACTCTACGATCTTGAAACCGATCCCGCGGAAAAGCACGACGTCGCCGCGGAGCACCCGGAAATCGTGAAAAAATTGCGGGAACTGGCCAAGCAAGTTCGGGCTGAAGTAGGCGACGTAACCGATCGAAAACCGTCCGTGCCTTAGGAACTCGTAATTTAAAGTCGATCCGGAAAAGATAAAATTCGTTGGGATGGCAGTTGTACTGTCACCCTAACGTAGTCAGATCTCCGGATCGACTCTCGATAAAAATGCAAAAAGCAAAAGTAACCGTTTACGCCTGTTCTCTGCTGGGATTCTTCTTATATGCAATTGCATCGGCTGGTGAGCAGGGACGCTCGATCGAAGTCCAAAACACCTTCGACCATCGCCCATTCACGTACCAGGAAAATCTGCACGCCGTGCGGCCGGGCTATCAAATTCTGCGATTAAAATATTCTTCGCTGACCGTGACGCCGATCCCACAGAACAACACGATCCCGGCCGATTACTATCTGCCGGACGGCATCCGCCCCGGCGATCCGCCGCGTCCGGCGGTGATTTGCTTGCATATCCTCGACGGCAACGATCCCCTGACCGAAATCCTCTGCACCGCGCTTGCTGCAAGGGGCATCCCGGCCTTGGCGTTCAAACTGCCCTTCTACGGCCAGCGCGGCCTGCCCGAAGGACCGATGGCGATGGCCAAAGACCCGAAACTGCTCGTCAGCGCGCTCGAACAGACCGGCGGAGACGTGCGGCGAACGGTCGATCTTCTGGCTTCGCGGCCGGAAATCGATCCGAAAAAAATCGGCATCGCCGGCATCAGCCTGGGCGGAATCGTGGCCGCCAGCGCGGCGGGCGGCGAACCGCGCATCCATCGCGCGGCCCTGCTATTATCCGGCGGCGATCTGTTGACGATCATCCACCACTGCTTGGAAACCAAGCCGCTCAGCCAAACCCTGAAGGCCCTGCCTGACACGGAGCGCACCGCTATCGAAGAGAAAATCAAGGCCGCCGATCCGCTCCATTTTGCCGCCGGACTGCGCGACCGCGCCAGAAAGGGCAAGTGCTGATGATCAACGCCATGGAAGACGAGGTGATCCCCAAACGATGCACCGAAAAACTGGCCGACGCACTGGCCATCCCTGACAAGATCATCTGGCTCGACGGTCTGGGCCACTACACCTCCATGGCCGAACTCCCCACAAGCCTGAAAATCACCGCCGATTTCTTCGCCCGCGACCTGCCGCCGGGCGTGACGCCGCCCGGCACGGCCGCGCGAACGAATGAAATGAAAAAACTCGCCGAGATTCTCCGCCAGGCGGCAACGATGCTCGCCGGCACGCCGGGGCCGGGCAAGAGTTTTTCGATCTCGCTGCACTATGCCTTCGCAATCCAAAAACAACCGCCCCTCGAAGGCGAATTCCGTTTTCTTCGCGATTCGCAGAACCGTTTTGTCCTCTCCTGCAATTTGCCCGTCGTCGGCAAACTGTCGTTCGGGCAAGGCGAATATCCGTGGATGGTTTCCGGCGGCGCCGTGCTGGCCGGCGCGGAAAATCCCGCTCCCGCATTGAAAAATCCGCAAGAATTCCTCGGCAAACAACCGCGGCAACTGCTCCGCATGTTGGCCGGAATACTTGAATCCGTCGCGCAAAATCCCGAAGTCTTGCTGCGATATATCGACAAGATTTCGGTCGTGCCGGGCGAGAAGGGGGAGCGAAAACTAGTGCTGGACGGCAAAGACAAGAAATTCGGCGACGTTGAGATGACGTTCGATAACAATGCTCGGATGCCTTCCACCGTGGCGATTCGAGCCGAAAAATTTTCGGGCAGCATCCGCATTCTCGATTGGCAAACCGATGCCCCCTCGCGTCCCGAGCTTTTCGCCCCGCCCGCCGATCTGCCCGTGAAGAAAGTCGAGCAGCGCGATGTCTATCGGATGTTCGAGTCGCTGCGGAATATTCTGATTATGGCCGGTGGGAAATAGCTTGTTTTCGCTTGGCTTCATGCCCGCGCTCGCCGGAGGCATGCGCGGCGGATTTCGTTTTGCCAACCTGCCCGCGGCAAGCGCGGGCATGGCGCCCAAAAATTCTCGGGGAGATCATTGTTTCACGCGCAGGCACCCCAGCCATTCGTGTTCGGTGTTGACCACGACCTGACCGAGGCTGTTGGACGATGCGGCGCGGAGCACCAGCCCGATCATGATCGGCGTGCCGCGGTGCTTGAAAATTCCGGCTGCTGCCGACCATGGCGTGTCTTTTCCGCCCTCGCCGGGCAGACGGATGTTGCTGAAGAACGAACTGGCGAATCCGCGCGTGCTGACCTGGTTCGGCCAGTAAAGGATAAGCGGCCGATGCCGATCGGCCACGCCTTCGAGCCCCGGCAGGACCGACTCGAACACCGCCGGCAGTTCGGCGGGCGGCGGCAGCTCCCGCATCCGCCCCACCGGCGCGAGCACGATCCCCGCCAGCCGCACGGGCAGATTGTAAAACTCCAGGATCGGCAGCTCCGCCGGCGGCCCCTCGTTCACGAGCTTTCCCAACTCGACGTGCAGTTCCGGCGGCAGTGGCGGTTCTTTCTTCCGCCGCTTGCGAAGAATTCGCCGCACGATCGAAAGCGCGGCCAGCACGACGAAGCCGCCCAGAATCACAAAAATCCAAGCGCGATTTTCCGGTGCGGAAATGAAATTCTCGACGGTGTCGAGAATTTCACCGAGCCAATTGCCTTGCATACTTTATTCCTCCCCGAGTTCCAAAAGCATTTCCAGCGAGTAGATGCCCGTCGAATGGCCGTCGCTGAAATGGATATTATACGCGTAATTTCCAACCGGCAGCACTTGTGAAAGCGTTATGGTCGAGAAATCCTCCGTCGGTTCGGCCCTTCGCTCCGCCGTATCCCGTTCATAGAGGCAGGTCGCGCAGGGGCATTTTCGCCGCAACTCGCCGGCGTCGTATCGCCGGCGGCGGCCGTCGCTCCACTCGATGAGCAATTTGCCGTCAAGCTGCAAAGATAACGCGGTCGGCCGGGGTAGCATGAGAATTTATTCCCGCATCGCGAAAACGAATTCGAATCCGTAGCAATTCCTCAAATTAGCAATCAGCCCCGGGGGAAATCGTTTTCCGTGTTATTTGAAGAAAGGTGATATGATTTTATCGATATGCGTCTTTGCGATGTGCAATGCTCACGACCTGAACGACTCGCAATTGATCGTCGATGAAATAAAGAATTCGATAGTCCCCCTCTCGGATCCGATAATCCTCGCGATTATGCAATTTTTTGCAGCCATCCGGTCGCGGAGTATTACCGAGTTCCCGAATTGCGGAAATAATGCGCGAGATTGCGTCTTTCGGCAGTGATTTCAATTCCTTTTTGGCAGAAGATTTGATCCGGACTTCGTATGTGCCCCCCGTGCTCATATTCTATTCTCCGTGAGGAATTCTTCGAAATTTTGCGAGGGTTCATTCCGGCGCTGCTCCAGTACGGCTAAATCGAGCAAATCTTGCCGGAGCATTTCGTCTTCGACGATTCCGGCAAGGACAACACTCTGTTCTTCCTTCGGCAAGGCTCGGAAAGCAGTCAGAAACACTTCGGCGGTAGCGTGCGATTGCGTCATTTTCTACGCTCCTGTCGGATCGGCCCCATTTGGCAGATTATCAATTCATTCTAGATAATTCATCCGGGATATGCAAACTGCATTTTGGGCAATTTTCGTGCTATTATTCATTATTCACCGAATTCAGTGGAATTCCACAAAATTTAGGTCCCGGCCCTAACACCCATGCCTTCGCTCTTCGAAACCATCACCGATCTCGCCGCCGGCGCGGAAACACTCAAGCGGCGGCGGTATGGAATGATCGAGGTGGCAAACGGCCGCTTCCGGGCCGTGCGATTTGCGGCCGTTCCCGAAGATCGTTTCCGCCCCGGGCATCCTGCTGTTCGGCAACGCCTTTCACCGCTATTTATCCGGCGATTGGTTCCGGCTCTACTACAACCAACCGTGGAGATGCCCGAATTTCTTGGCGCTTGAAATACGTCGTGTCGGGCCAGGAGACGGGTTTCAGCTCGCTCGCTCGGGCGCTCGACGTGCTCGACGAAATCGCCCGGCTCAAGCGCAGCGACGCCTTGCTCTGCGATGTCGGCAACTGGCGGATCGGCGCCAAGCTGCTCGCCCGATGGGATTGGCAGCCGCACTGCCCCAGCCGCTGGCATCGGCATTACATCAAACGGTTTTATGGCAATTACCCGCCCCGCGCGAAATGGCTCGAGAGCGTTCTCCCGCCGGAGAAATAATGACAACGGCGTTCAACCCGTGAGCTTGTCGAACTGATCGACTGGCAATGCGGGTTCGGTGGTAAAGGCGATGCCGGTCAGTTTGGCCAGCGCCACGGAGGTTTTCAAGGCTTCCTTCAAGCCGGGAAAATCGAGCACGAACAGCAGGTCGTTTTTCCCCAGCATGGCGTACATCAACTGCACTTCGCCCTTGTTCTTTTTGATCAGTTTCAAGGCCTCCTGGGTTCGACTTCGCACTGATCTCCTGAAGTGCCTGAGGGGTGTATCTGCCTTGCATGATGAATGTGGCCATGACGGGCCTCCGTGAAAAAAAGGGTGATGGGGATTAGTGAATCTTACTGCTTAAGTATTATTACAAAGGGCCTTTATTGGAATACCCTCTTTATGGAGGGGTAATGTTTTGCATAGCTTGTCGTATGCTATGTTAGAAAATGGGAAAATTCCCCCTCCACCCGCCGGCATTTTTGATCACCGTCGATACCGAAGGGGATAATCTTTGGTCGCGGCCGGCCGAAATCACCACGAAAAATGCCCGCTTTCTGCCGCGGTTTCAGTCACTGTGCGAGAAGCATGGTTTTCGGCCGACGTGGCTGGTGAACTACGAGATGGCCGAATGTGCCGAGTTCGTCGCGTTCGGCCGCGATGTTTTGACGCGGCGGACCGGCGAGATCGGCATGCATTTGCACGGTTGGAACTCGCCGCCGATAAGGCCGCTTACCGCGGACGATTATCGCCATCAGCCATATTTGTTCGAGTATCCCGAGCCGGTAATGCGGGAGAAGATTCTCGCGATGACCGGCCTGCTCGAAGATCGCTTCCAGCGCAAGATGGTCAGCCATCGGGCGGGCCGCTGGGGATTCAATGCAACCTACGCACGGCTGTTGGCCGAGGCGGGCTATCGCGTCGATTGCTCGGTGACGCCGCATACTTCGTGGCAAATTTATCCGGGCGATCCGCGGGGATCGGGCGGACCGGATTTCACGGCGTTTCCCGAGCAGCCGTATTTCCTCGACCTCGAAAATCCCGGCCGGCCCGGCGATTCGCCGCTGCTGGAAGTGCCGCTGAGCATAATCCATTCGCCTTATGCGCGAATGAACGGTTGGCTGGAGCATGGGTCGTCGCTTGCGCAGCGCTGCTTCGGGCGGTTCTTTCCCGCGCGTCATTGGCTGGTGCCGCGCGACCGCCGGGCGAATCATCGCGGCATGTCGGTCATCTTGCGCCACGCGCTGGCAAACCATTGGCCGTGCGTGGTGTTCGCGACGCATTCTTCGGAACTGATGCCCGGCGGCAGCCCTTTTTTCCCCGATGAAAAATCGATCGAGCGGCTTTACCGGCGGCTGGAGGAGATTTTTGCCCAAGCCGCGGCGCATTTTCGAGGAATGACCTTGGAGGAATTTGCCGCGGCGTTTTCGCAGGGAATCGTCACGTAATTTGTTTAGCCCGGAGCCATCGGCGACGGTGTTTCCGGTGGATTGTCGGTCATACTTTTCGGAAATATCGGAAATCGATCAAAAAATGCTGGAGCACGGAGGCCCCCGGGAGTATGATAGTTAACGAGCCGCCTACAACTCAAAATAACGCGTCATGGATTCAGGCCGTATTATGAAGCATCTAATTGCCGCATTGATGTTCGCATCCTTCACCGCCGGCGCTGCGCGGAGAGGATGATTCCCATCCCGAGAACGCCGACCTGCCCAAATCCGGGAATTATGTTTCGGTGGATAAAACGTCCACCGGCGAGAACGTGCTGATGGTCCGCTATCCCTGGCGCGTTCACGAAAAGGCATCCATCGAAGTGCGGCTGATTACCGACAAAAAGGAGTTCGCCGCGCGAGTCAAGCCGCTGCGTTTTGCGATGATCCGTTTCAACGACGAGACCACGCGCCGCATTTTGAAAACGTTCGATGAATCGGTCGATCATCCATCCGAATGGAAAACGGAATCGGGCGGTCTGCAATGGGAGATCATCGGCCACAGCAACCATTTCGGCCGCGCGGCGGAGTGGTTCGTGAACACTCCGCTGAAGAACGGCTCCCTTGTCGGAATCACCGCGGCGTTCCATCCGCTCGATCCTTGGGAGGTCAATGACCGGCTCCTGGCCCTCGATTTGCCTCGCCGGGGATTCGATCAGCCGGGCAAGCTCTACGTTTGGTTCCTCCGCGGCGATCGCATCCTTTGGCAGGAAGAAGTGATGTGGCCGGGGCAAAAGTGAGAAATGGCCGCATCAAAAAGGGGACTGTCCCAATTTTTGTGGCAGGAGGCCGCAAAAATGGGACTGTCCCCTTTAACATCTTGCATTACGGCTTCTTTTCTTCCTTCTTGCCTTTCGCGGGAGCGGGGATGGGGACCGTCTCGCCGAGCCAGACCACCAGCGGTGACCTGCCCTTGAAGCCCGCGATGTTTTCGGCCGGCTTGGAGATCATCCCGCCGGCAATCAGCACGTCGTCGTCAACTTTGAAATTCAGCGGCTTGATGGAAAGGACGGTGACGACCTCGTCACCACCGCCGGCCAGCTTGACGAAGGCGCCTTCCATGTTGTCAGTTTTGCTTATTTTGGTGGCCTTGCCGGCCAAGAGGATTCCGCCGGGGTGCGCGCCGGCGTTTTTCACGGCCTCGCCGGCCAAACGGCCGATTTCGGCGATTTGCCGCGGATCCTTGGCGATATTGACGAGAATTTCGCGCACGCTCTTTCGCTGGGCGGGCAGCTGCTTTTCCGGCGCGATATAGGTTTGCACTTCGGCCAAACGGCAAAACGCCGGATAGTTTTCCGCATTCATTTTCCCGGCCCCTTTGTTGAAGAAGGCATCGGTGGCCTCGCCAATCGACGAATCGAGATCGAAAAAGGTGAAGTCGGCGGGCGGGCGCGGTCCGAGTTTCGGCAAAGGCGGGGGACCGGCGGGCTTGGGCGGCGGAATTTGTGGGTGCTCAACGTTCCGCGATGGATCCGCTAAAGGTTTTTGCTCGGTTTGAGGCTCGTCGTTCGCGGCGACCTTCTTTTTTCGACCGGACGCACGGGCGGAATCGAGGTCGGCATTCCCATGCCCGGAGTTGGGCTGCTCAGCGATGCCTTGGAATTGCTCGCCGGGGTAATCGGCTGAGGGGGGATTTTAACGGCATGTTCTTCGGGCGGCATGAAGGGAAGGTCATACCGCGGCCAACACGCCGACTCGCCGCGAATCCACCAGACCCCATAGTAGGCGATCATCAGGCCCAAGCCGCCGCCGAGGATCATTTCGATCAATAAACGGATCGGCCCTCTTTTTTTCCGCTTGCGGCGAGGCAGGGGTTTCAACAGCGGCCTGGCACGCGAGGCTTCTTTGGGCCTTGCCAAAGGCGCGCTTTTTATTGGAGCATTATCGCGCAATGGTCTGTCGGCGACCCTGGAATACTCGCTGGTATCGAGGGCCGCCGCCGAGATTTCGGCCGACTCGTCGCTTTCGGCTGGAACCGACTCGGACTCCGCCAAATGCTCGGCAAAATCAAGTTCGAAATCGCCGGGCGATCCGTTGGTGGGAATTTCCGCCGGAACATCGGCGAGGGAAACGGAATCCTGGGACGGCGGCTGGATGGTCGGGCCTTGGCGGAAGAACGGTTCGGTCACCAAGCCCGTCACCGGGGCAGGTGCAGGAGCCATGCATCGTTCGGTTTTCGAGACGATAATCAATGCGGGAGGAAGAGCCTCGCTCAGCGGGTATTCCGCGTCGCATAGCGGGCAGCGAACCAACACCGCGACATCAGCATCTTCGGGCAAGGTTACCGTCCGCGAGCACCGCGGACATGAGGAAAGGTTTATCATGGAGTATCCTGCAATTTCAGGGATTTTTTAAGTTTAGCCCGAATTGTGGAATAAATCCAATGCAAACTGCCTCTGTAGGGTGGTTTGTCTAGTGAGTTTGTGAATAATCCCGGATAATGGACGCGCATGGGCAAATGAACTTTCTCGCGAGAACCTTTCAGCCTTCATCCTTCCTGCTTCATCAAGATGACCGACCATCCATCCGATTCCGAACTTGCCGACATGGGCGATGCGGAGATTGACCAAGAGGAATATCCCTTGGCCAAGTCCGAAGGCAAACCGCCGGACATCAAGCTGCCGCTTAGCGTGGAGGAGGCGCTGAAGAAGGCGGAAGCCGAAACGCATGAACCGCCGCCCTTGCAAAGGTTTCAATTCACGATCCGCGACATGCTGATCCTCACGGCGGTGGTTGCGTTTCTGATGGGACTGATCGTTTCGATCAGCCGGGGGATGTCGGTCTCTTTGCTGTATTCGATCTTTTTCCTGGCGATGATCGTGGTTTGGTTTGCCGTGGGACTCTGGAAAGCGGGCTATTGGCGGAAGCAGGAAATCGCCGCGGAAGAACCGCCTTCCGACTCCGTTGATGCGGCGCCCGCCATCGAACCGGCGCCGCAGCCCCTGCAATATTCGGTGATCGATCTGTTTTTGCTGGTCTCCGCCTTTGCGTTCCTGATCAGCCTCTGCACGCTCCTGCCGGGCGAGCATAAACTCGTCAACGCGGCGGGAATTTGCGGGATCTGCACGCTCGCAGGCCTGATCTGGTTCGCCATGAGCGAATCCCGCCACCCTATGTTTCTCCTGCTCTGGTGGCTGATGTTCGCCATGTACCTGCTCACCTCCGTGGCGGTGATGGTGGCGGGATGAGGATTCTTTCCACGCATCACAGCAAGGGATTACTTCTTTGCAGCCTCGTTCGGCCGTTTCTGTTCGAGTAGCCATTCGTAAAGCTTCGGATCGTTGTACGCCTCGGTCCAGCAGTCGTGGCCGGCTTCGGGATAGATGGTGAATTTCACGTTGCCGCCGTTTTTCTTCAAGGCTTCCACCATGGCCTCCGAACGCCTGAGCGGCACGACCGGGTCTTTCGCCCCGTGGAACACCCAGACGGGCGTTTGCGCGTAAAGCCTCGTCAAGACGGGTTCGCCCCCGCCGCAGATCGGCACGATCGCCGCGAATCGGTGCGGCTGATAAGCGGCCAGCGACCACGTGCCGAATCCGCCCATGCTCAATCCGGTCACGTAAATCCGGTCCTGATCGACCTTGTATTTTTCGACGACCTCGTCCAGGAGCGCCTTGAGTTCCATCGGTTCCCACCATCGATCCATGGGACACTGCGGCGAAACGACGATAAAGGGAAACTCTTTTCCGCCCGCAATCAGCTTCGGCGGCCCGTGCTTCTTGAGCAAATCCAAGTCGTCTCCCCGTTCGCCGATTCCGTGCAGAAACAGCAAAACCGGCCAAGAGTCCTGCTGCTCGTAGTCGGGGGGCAAATAGAGCAGATATTTCAAGCTGACCTTGATCTCCCGATTCATAACCGCCGCCTTTTGCCTGTCGCCCTTTTCGGCCATCGCCGCGCCACAATGAATGAGAATTGCGAACACGAGGAAAAAAACAATCGCCAAGACAAATCGCAAATTTTTCATCTTCTCGCCTTTCATAAATAATCTGGTATCGGATAACAACGGAGTTTCACGCCGCGCAAAACGATCGTCGATCGGACCGCGCCTCGTTTATTTCCCCACCGCGATCAATTGCTCCCGCGTGGCGATGTAGAGCGTATCGCCCGCCGCGACGGGCGTGGTGTAAACGGGGCTGCCCACCGGATTCGTCGCCAGCACATTCAGTTCCTTGGAAAGTTCGAAAACGACCACGTCGCCGTCCTCGTCGCCGATGAAAATCTTGCCGTCGGCGATGCAAGGCGACCCCCAAACGATCGACATCAAATCGTGCGTCCAGTGGAGTTTGCCGGTTTTGGCGTCCAGGCAATGCACCAACCCGGTGATATCGGCAATCACCAGCAGGTCGTCTTTGACCGCCGCCATGCTCAACGTGCGATGCATGGTTTCCTTGAATTCGATTTTGCCGTCGCCGTTCGCATCGAAACCGGCGTAACACCAAACGGCCGCTGAGTTCGGATTGGGCTTCGTCGTTTCACCGCGCGATTTGTCGCAGGCGATATTCCGCCGCGGCGGCACGGGCTTGCCGTCCTTGTCGAAAACCAATTCCGGGCTGACGTCGCCGCGCTTCGTGGCGTCGATGCACCACAAACGTCCCGGTCCCTCGCCCGCTTCCGGGTCCTGGCCCACGGCGATGTAAACCTTGCCGCCGCAAATCACGGGCGTGGAGATCAAATTGCAGCGGTCGCTCATGATGCTGTTTTTCCAGAGCGCAGCTTTCGGATTGCAATCGAATTTCCACAGCAATTCGGGCTCGGGAATGCTGCGTCCCTCTCTCTCTGGGAGAGGGTCTGGAGGTGCGGGCAGTGTGGCGCGAAAAGCATAAAGCCACCCGTCGCCGCCGGGAAAAACCACTTGCGGCACACCGCCAATGATGGCATAGGCTGGCGACGACCATTGGCCGTCCAGGATATTTCCGCCCGGCGAACTGTCGGCCCAAACCAGCTTGCCGGTTTTTTTATCCAGGCGCGATAAAACTGGGCGCATTCGGATTAAGCACGCTCTTATGCTCTTCGTCCGCGCCGTTGCTGGTATTCACGAAGAGCACGTCGCCCGCCGCAGTGACCGAGCCGCTCGTCATGTTCTTCGGCACGACGCCCAACTCCTTGATCATGTCGAAGATCCAAACGGTTTTGGCCTCGCCGCCTGCCGCCGTTTTCGCATCGATGCAAACCACTTCGCCCCGATTGGTGACGATCCACGCTCTGCCGCCCTCGACCAACGGCGAAGAGCACATTCCCTGCTCGGGCCAATCCTGCGAACGGCCGGCGGCCAGTTTCTCCCGCGAGAGCTGCCAAACGAATCGCCCGTCGTCCTGCCGGAAGCACAGCAGGCAGCCCAGATCGGTTTCCGGCGGATACTTCTTCAACCAGCCGCCGCCGTTGTTCGTGGCGCAGAAGACTTGCCCATCGGCCACGATCGGCGTTCCGTAGGTCGTCGAACCCAATTTCGCCACCCAGCGGATGTTTTGCGAGTCCTTGTCGATCCAGCGGCCGCTCTGCTGATCAAAGTCCCCGACAGTCCACTCCGCAGGCAGATTCTTCGCGTCGGAGATGCCGCACCGCGATGGTGCGCCGCCCCACTGCGGCCAGTCGCCGGCATGAATGCATGGACAGTATTCCAGCAAAAACAAAAAAAACAATCCTTGCCATAATCGAGATTTTGCCGGCCAACCAGGGCATCTTGTATTAAACCGCATTTTCATTTTTTGGATCGAGGCGAATTCAAGTGAAAAAATTTCCCCTTGATACAGTCGGGTGGTTCAGCCCATTGTTTCTTTGGAGCGACATCTTGGAATTCAGGTTTTTTTTACTGAATTGAAACCGAGAAAAAACATCGAGCTTCCTTAAATTTTACCAGAACTGCCCAAATACAACCATGTGGGGAAACGATTATCGTAGCGGCTGCAGGAAAGGCGGTGGGAAAAACGAGGCCCCAGTGTCGGCTAAATGGCAAAGTTTTGCGGATTAAAGTGAAATTGAACACCGTAAAACAATGCAATGCGAGCCGCACAATCGTTAAAGTTTATCTTCCTTCCGCGGCCGGAAATCTTTGCGCAATTGGAGTTGTAAACTGTTTGCGTGAAATACCTTGCGTTCGCTCAAGGCGGATTCTCCGCGTAGCCGATACGGTATGTGACCCTAAAAAATTCGCGCACGTCGAAGTTGACGTGTGATGAGGGTGCGTCAGGCAACCGGATCGGGTAAGAATTGAACCAAGGAATGGTTCGACGGACCTGTGCAGTACACCGTGTGAACCGAGGAGGCTGACCCAGCTTTCTGGCTGGCGAACGGACATCTTGAGCGGAGTCGGTTCTTTCCCATGGGAGAACCCGCCCATGTTGCAAGGCGATGCCTTATGCGGCACATCGGTTGTCTGTCGTCCGCTAGGAAGTCCTGCTTCCGAAGTTCTCTGTAAAGGAGTTGTTGCTCGATGAAAAGCAAAACGATTTTTGGAGCGCTCCTGCTGAGCGCCGCCCTCTGCAGCCAAGGTTTCGGAGCCGAGCTTTTGAACCGGTTGCTGGGCATGAACGAAAACGGTGGCTGCGGCAACTGCAATGCCTGTGCCAAGGTCGCCCCCTGCGAGCAAGTCAAGGCCTGCCCCTGCGCCTTGCTGCCCCGTGAAAGCTTGTGAGCCGGCATGCGAGCCGACCTGCGGCAAAACAAAAGTATGCCGTCCGACCCCGGTTCGCGACTTGTTCGCGAACATCAAGGAACTGTTCACTTGTGACCGCTGCGGCTGCAGCCCCTGTGCTTGCGAAGGCTGCAATGCCTGCGAAGCCCCGAAGGCTTGCTGCCCAGAGCCTTGCTGCCCGGTGAAGGCTTGCTGCCCGGTGAAGGCTTGCGAACCGGTTTGCGAACCGGTTTGCGAACCGGCATGTGGAAAGAAACTTTGCCTGCGGCCCCTGTTCTGCAGGAAGCCCTGCGCCGCTAAAGAATGTGGTGCTTGCGAAGCTTGCTGCCCGGTGAAGGCCTGCGAGCCGGCCTGCGAACCGACTTGTGAAACCTGCTGCAAAAACGCTGCCATCCCCTGATGGAGTTGCTTGAAGGCTTGTTCGGCAAAAGATGCTGCAAGTCCGAATGCGGCTGCGAAATGGGCTGCAACGTCGGCTGCGGTTGTGGCGGCACTACCACGGCCCCCAAGAGCGAAACCTCTCCGGCTCCGGCCCCCAAGGGCAATGAGCCGGCGCCGTTGCCCAATCCGCCGACCACCAACAAGGACGCCTCCGCTTCCATGAGCCGCGGCATCATGCAAGCCAGCCGCAACATCGTCCGCAACTGACCCGTACGAAACTAAAATCGTCGAACCGCGAAGGCCCGCCCGGAATTTCCGCCGGCGGGCCTTCTGCTTTGACTTTGGACGGGCCGGAGTTTTTCGGATTGAATACAAGCCGCGTCGAAGGTATATTTGATGCAGCGATTTATGGAGACGCCAGTTGAATCAAGCCCAGGGATCCAATCCGGTCGAACGAATCACCGCGGTCGCCAAACAGCGCATTGTCCATCAACCGCACTTGTCGGTGCAACGGATATGGTGCGATTTCGACAGCGGGCGGCTAATTCTGCGCGGACAAGTGCCCAGCTACTACTTCAAACAACTTGCCCAAGAAGCCGTGGCCGACCTGGAGGGCGTCGAGCAGGTCGTCAACGAAATCGAAGTTCTCTGGTAAATCCCCGAATCCCGGGAAGAAACCCGCGGCCAGCCGACGTCAATGGCTGGGGCCGATAATCAGCGTAATCAAGAATATCACCACCAAGGCGGCGAGGATGGCTCCGGCGATATAGACCCAAAGCGGAGTTTCTCCGCGCCGTTGATAATGCGAATGAGTACCGGCTACAGGCTCATGTTGCATATGCACCGTGGGCGGCAAATGATTCAAGGCTTGAAAAGCGTCGTTTACCGCCGGCAACTCGTCGAGCGGTTGCGGGAGAGGCGGCGGTTTCTTGCCGCTGCCGGATGTTCCGCTCGACTTCATCCCGGATTTGGAGTGGGATTTCGAACTGGAACCGCCGAAAATATCCGATTTTCCCGCTCGCGCCGGGCCTTTGATCGTCGGCATATTCACCCCCGGCGATGTGTCGGCCAGGGAGTAATCCTCGTCGGGCGACGGGGGCGCGCTCTTGGGAAAGGCGGTTTCCGTGGCGAGAGTCCGGCTTTGCAGAGGTTTGAGCATTCTTGCGCGTTCCCCCGCCCAACCGCGTGCCCTTCAATAGATGCCCCGAGGAGTGGCTGCCGGCATCGTCGGGCTTGCCCTTCCCTTTCGTAACCAGCCAACTGTTCAGCCAGCGGGCGACGTCGAACATCGTTTGATAACGCTGGTCCGGTTTTTTCGCGATCATCTTCATGCAGATATCGACCAGTTCCACCGGCACGTCGGGCCGGAAGACGCGGATGCTCTCCGGCATCTGCTTCTGATGCTGCATCAAGCGCTGCGGCAAAGTGCCCTCGGGAAACGGCGGACGGCCCGTCAGCAAAAAATACATCGTGCAGCCGAGCGAGTAGATATCGGCCCGATGATCGACCCCATGACTGTCGATGGCTTGCTCGGGGGCGAGGTAATCGGCCGTGCCGAGCACGTTTTCGTCGAACGCCACCGTCAAGGATGCTTTGTCTTCTTCGGCGAAGCGGGCCAACCCCAAATCCAACACCTTCACGACGCCCTTCCGATCGACCAGCAAATTGGCCGGTTTCACGTCGCGGTGAATCAAGCCGGCCTTGTGGGCGTGGGCCAGACCTTCCGCCGCCTGCCGGATATAATCGGCCGCGGGAATGTAGTCCAGCGGGCCTTCGGTCTTGACGATTTGTTGAAGGTCGCGCCCCTCGACGAACTCCATCACGAAGAAATGGGTTTTGTCCTGATTGTCGATGTCATAAGCCCGCACGATGTTTTTGTGATCCAGTTGCGCGGCGGCCCATGCCTCGCGGTGGAATCGGGCAAGATACGAAGTGTCTTCCACGCGGTTTTTCGGCAAGATTTTGATCGCCACTCGCCGCTGCATCAGCGTGTGTTCCGCCAAATACACCGAACTCATCCCGCCCGTGCCCAACAGGTCGAGCAATTTGTATTTTTTCAGGAAGAAACCTTTGTGGCGGCCTTCCAGGAGGCGGTCGCATTGCCAACGGGTAAGCAACCCCGCATCGATTAACTTTTTAGAGACGAAATCGGTATCGGCCATGGCGGCGTCGCCCGCCGTCGATTGCAGATCCGCAAGTATTCGGCCGAGTGCCTCCCCTTCCACCAGACCGCTTTTGCGGACCAACTCCAGAAAAGCGTCCGAATTCATTTTGGCCATTCCGCCTACCTTTTGGCCCTCCCGCGATCATAAGCCGAAAAGCTGAAACTTTCTCCGAAAAGTTGCAACTCTTATCATAACATGACCTTCCGATTATTACCAGCAGACAAAGAGAAAAATAAACGCAATTTAATATTTTTATTTCCGAACAATTGGATTCTTGAAATATTAAAGGAAGATCGCCTTCTTGCACCAATTCCATTATACGCGAAAAAAACTTCATTGATGTATTATAAGCGGGAGATCAAATCCACTTCCGAACTCCTCGTTTAGGGGGGGGCGTGGCGGCTGGCATCGGCTTGGCAGAGTCGAAAAATCCCTGACTGGCTCTTGTGGTTTCATCGACCAATCCACGGGGACTTGAAAATAGATACTTGAAAACTATTGCAAAGCGATCGTTCGTGCAACGGAGCGCCGCGGGGACTGAACTTCCTTCTGCGTTCGCGGATGCCATTTCAACGCGCCACCCTTTTTCTCGGGCGGAAGACCTCCTTGAGACGCTCTAACGCTTCGCCCAATTTTTCCACTTCCCCCATTGTATTATAAAGATAAAAACTCGCCCGAGCCGTGGCCGAGACGCCATAGCGTTTGTGCAAGGGCATGGCGCAGTGGTGCCCCGCCCGGACGGCGATTCCCTGCCGGTCGAGAAGCTGTGCCACGTCGTGGGCGTGAATGTGGTCCATCGTGAAACTCACGATTCCGGCCTTCTGTTCCGGTTCGGGGCCTAAAATCCGCACCCCGGCCACACGGCTGAGCACTTCATGCGCGTGGACCGTCAATCGCCGTTCATGGCGCTGAATGGCATCGAGGCCCACGGCATTGAGGTAATCGATCGCCGCTCCGAGCGCGATGGCGGGCACGATGGGAGGCGTGCCGGCTTCGAATTTGCAGGGCAGTTCACCCGGCGAGAAATGATCCAAAAAGACTTCCTTGATCATGCTCCCGCCGCCGAAAAGGGGGGCATGGCCTCGAGTAATTCGCGCTTGCCGTAGAGCACGCCGATGCCCGAGGGAGCGAGCATTTTGTGCCCGCTGAAGGCCAGAAAGTCGCAGTCCAAATCGGCCACGTCGGTTGTCCGGTGCGGCACGCTTTGCGCTCCGTCCAAAAGCGCCGCCGCGCCGACTTCATGCGCGCGGCGAATGATTTCCTTGGCCGGCGTGATCGTGCCCAAAACGTTCGATACGGCCGTAAAAGCCACGAGTTTCGTCTTCTTGCCGAGCAGCCGATCCAAGGCGTCCATTTGCAGCCGGCCGTCGTCGGTCAAGGGAATGTGACGCAACACGGCGCCCGTCCGCGCGGCCAACTGCTGCCAGGGCACGAGGTTCGAGTGGTGCTCCATCTCGGTCAGCAGGATTTCATCGCCGCGCGCAGATGGGCGTCGCCCCAGGATCGCGCGACCAGATTGATGGAACTGGTCGTTCCCGAAGTAAAAATGATTTCTGCGGCGGCCGACGCGCCGAGAAACCTCCGCACCTTCTCCCGCGCGGCTTCGTAGCGGTCGTCGGCGTCCTGCGCGAGTTGGTGAATCCCGCGATGCACGTTCGCGTAATGATTTTCGTAGGTATCGACGATCGATTCGATCACCTGCCGCGGACGCTGCGTGCTGGCGGCGTTGTCCAAATAGACGAGCGGTTGATCCGGGTGGACGATCCGCCCCAGAATCGGAAAATCGCGGCGATATTTTTCCACGTCGAACGCCATAAAAAAGTTATGCCCGTCCCGCCTCTCGAACGGGACTTTTGGGGTAAGAATTCAACGCCCCGTTTGGCGGGAATTGTTCGCCTAAGTCCCGCCCGGCAGGCGGAACCGACTTTTCTTCTTTCACCGGCGAGTAAATCGCCGCCTGCAACACCCGCCAGGGAAGGAGGCAGCATTTCTGCCGGTTGGGCGTCAGCCGTGCGCCGAACAATTCGAGCATCTCCTCCGCGGTGAATTTTTTCACCTCATCGATGCGTTTGCCGTCGAATTTTTCCACCAGCATCGAGGCCGCCGCCTGGCTGATGCAGCATCCGTCGCCGTTGAAATAGATCTCTTTCATCGTCCCCCGGTCATCGACCTGCAATGTCATGCGGATCACGTCGCCGCACAACGGATTGCTGTCCTGGTGCCGATGCGTGCAAAACGTGCACTCGCCGCGATGATACGGATCTTCGTAGTGGTCGAGAATGCGGTCTTGATAGAGTTCATCTTCACGCGCGGCCATGTTCCACCTTCCAGGACATCGGGAAAATCCACGGGAATATTTATGACATAAAATCCTGTCTCTATTCCAAGTATAGAATTGATAACCGGTTCCGGCTACCCGAAGGAAGGGTGGCAAGTTAAAATAATAGACTTCGGCGGGGGGTCAGGCCCATCTTAAGTGAGATCGGTCCGAGAAGTCCGCAAAATGGCTGAATGCCGGCCTAAATTCCCAACATCTTCGCGGTGATCAGCCACTGCAATTCCCCCTTGCTCGGCAAGGGGGCCTCCTCGAAGCGAATCGCAGCCACGGCGCCTTTGGAAAAGCGGATCGAGCCGTCCGTGAGCCCGATCAGTGCGGCGGCGAATTCATTGACCTGCGGGCAGTGTCCCACCCACGCGATTCCCGGGTGCTGCGGAGCTTGCGCAAGTCCACGCCCAGAGGCTCTCGAAATCGCCCTTCGGCAGCAGTTCTTCCCGTTCGATGACCTTCGTGCGGCCGTCAAGATTCGCGGCGAGAATATCCGCCGTTTGCCGACACCGCAGCATGGGGCTGGCGGCGATCAGGGTCGGCTCGACGCCGCGCTCGACCAAAATATCGGCCATCACCGCAAATCGTTTTTTCCCCTTCTCCGTCAGGGGCCTTTTCGTATCATCCGGCCACTGCGGATCCCCAAAATGTCCCGCCCAGGCATGTCGAACAATGTAAAGCTCCATGAAAATCTCCTTATGAAAAGAAAGATGAAGCATGAAGGACGACGTAGGAATGCTGAAGGGAGGTCCTAAGCCGCTTGTGGCTTCGCAACGGCAGTCTTGCTCATCCGCGTATCGGCGAAATCACCAGAAATATCTGCTTCCTTCACTCTTCATCCTTCAGTGTCATTTCCTCCTCCACAACACTTCGTCGTCAATCCCCAATTCGCGTTGTTTGGCGGCGATTTCCGCGCGAAAACGCCGGGCGTCCTGCGGATAACCGGCCGTAGGCGCCAAATTCGGCACCCGGGCGGTCCAAAAGGCGTTAAAGGCCCCCATCGCCAATTCACGGAGATACTTCGCGGCCATCGAAGCCAATGCCGCCGGCAGACAGCGATCCGCTTTCGCCCGAAACTGAAACTCCGTTCGCCGCTCCGACGGCCCGAACCGATACGTGCTCGACTGCCGCCCTTCACCGCAGACTTCGACGAATCCGTCGGAAAATTGGTTGGTAAGTAGCGCCGCGTATCGATCCCGTCCCCCATGTTTGTCGCACAACACCGAAATCGGGCCTTTTTCCAAGGGCTTCATCGACTCGGCAACCAAGCCTAAAGTCAAATGCGAAAGCGCCGCTCCCTTCGATTCGTGTTTATCCACCAAGCGATTGAATTCCGCCGGAAAGACCGCCCGCGAGCGAATCGCCAGCAATTTTACGCCGGTTTGGGCGAATTTTTCCCTCCACTTCGACCCTGCGGCGGGTTGCCGGCCTGCCATCGCCGGGGCGGCACTCGCACTGTCGCATTTAAAATCTCGCGGCAGGTTCGCATCGAATCCGCGATAAAAAGGACACTGGTCGATCTCTTCAATCGCCTCCGGAGCGAGCCTTTGCCAAACACCTCTCCAGGTCCGCAAGTTCCACCCCAAAAGCGACCACGCCGCCCAAAGACCGCGTTCCAGTTTCCCCAGCCCCTGGCCGGAAGTGAAAAGAATTTTCGAGTCGGCAAAAACCGGCAATCCATTTGCAAGGGGCGGATTGCCGGCCTGCCCTTTCTTTCCGGCAGATTTATGCTCGGCTTGACGTCGAGGAAAAGCGTTGTCCACCACGTCTTTCAACAATACCGATAGCCCCTCTACGCCTGTTCGGTCCGGTGCTTCCCAAACAGTCGCCGAAATTACCAGCGGCCCCAAATTCGGACCATAACCCGCCTCATCCGCGCCAATGATGTATCCCATGCGAATAAAAACTAGCAGGCATGGAGTGAATTTCCTAGGGGGTTTTGATCTTCGAATTCCGCAAATATTTCATCCGCTCAACCCCTCTTGTTGTGTGTGAGTTGGAATAATCGTGAGGTTTTTCGATAATCTCTGCATCTTTTTCCGGGGATGGATTTGTGCGATTGAGGAACTCTCGGTAGAATTAGGAGCTTGGAAGATTCCTCTCGGCTTGTGCCTGCCTCTATGGTGGGGTGAACGCCCGGAAAAGTTGGGGCATAGGCTTCCCAATGTATGAAAAGCCCAATTGATTGCCTAAGCTAACTGGTTGGCATAAGGCATCGTCCCATTATTACTGATATTGATTTTCACCGTACGTGGTGTCAGCGAAGAAAGGAATTCACTTGGTCCCGATCAACATTTCAACTCGGCACGGACACATCAGCGACGAGACCCAAGCCAAAATCGTGGAGAAGTTGGAAAAGCTTCCGCGTTATTACGATCGCATCACGGGCATGGAATTGACCATCGACCTGGAACACCGCGATGCGCCGCAATTGGATTTGCGGGTCTCCGCCAAAGACAAGCACGTTTTTCTCGCCACGGAAACCGGCGAGTTGCTCGCCTCGATCGACCTGCTGGTCGAGAAACTCGAAAATCAAGTGCGTAAACACAAAGAAAAGGTCCAAGACCGGCATCGCACGACCGGCCATCGCTTCGAGGAGACCGCCATCGAGCGGAAAACTCCCGCCGACGACGCCTGATATCCTTTCCATCCTGATGATTACAGAAAAATTAGCATATATTCGGAGAGCACTTGCATGAAGTTTGCCGACTTTATCTGTCCCGAAGCGATCCGCGCCGATTTGGCCGCGGTGGATAAGGAGGGCGCCATCCGAGAAATCGTGAAAGCGCTCCAAGACGCCGGAAAAATCGATCCCGGCGAAACCGAAAGCATTGTCAAGGCGATCCTCAAGCGCGAGGAGTTGGGCAGCACGGGAATCGGCCGCGGCGTGGCCGTTCCGCACACCAAGCATCCCAGCGTAGACCGCCTGTTGGGCACGGTCGCGGTCAGCCGCCAAGGCGTCGATTTCACCAGCCTCGACGGCGAGACGGTCAATCTGTTTTTCCTGCTGATTTCCCCCCCCGACCGCCCCGGCGATCACCTGCGGGCCTTGGAGAACATCTCCCGCCAATTGCGCGACGATACGTTCTGCCGCTTCCTGAAGCAGGCGAAGACCTCGGCCGACATCCGCATCCTGCTCGATGAAGCCGACAACAACCAATTCGGATCGTGAGTAAATGACCGAGAAGAAAGTCACCCGATCCCTGGTCGTGACCGATCCGTCGGGAGTGCATGTCCGAACGGCTTTAGCCATTCAATCCATCACCCGCCGCTCGCAAAGCGAGGTCCAGGTCATCAGCGATTACCACAGGGCGGACGGGAAGAGCGTGCTGGACATGATGGCGCTCGCCGCGCCGTGCGGATCGACGATCACCATGGAGGCGGACGGGCCGGACGCCATGGAAGTCCTTGATGCCCTGGAGCCGATATTCACCGGCGACGAAAACGTGCTCGTTGCCGCGTTGCAGCAAAAATAATGGAGAGCGGAATCGTTCCGCCCAAGAGTGCGCAGCGGGCCGCGGCCGCAAAAAATATTATTACGCCCCGTCATGCAAATCATGCCGGGCCGAGCCCGCTCCGCTTGCTCGCTTCGAATAAAATTGTGTCCTTATGCAGAAACTTCAAGGGATCGCCGTTTCGCCCGGCGTCGCCATCGGCGAAGCAGTGGTGATGGACAACGAGGGATTTCGCATCCCCCGGCGGTTCGTCGCGCGCGATGCCGTGGTCGATGAATTGGAGCGGCTGGAAAAGGCGGTTGAAGCCGCGGCCTGGGAAATCGCCCGCAATCGCGACGCCGTGACGCAGGAACTCGGCGAGCAATACGGCGCGATCTTCGAAGCCCATTTGCAAATGGTGCAGGATCCGCGGCTGCATGCCGAACTGGAGGAGATGATCCGCCAGCGGCACTATTCGCCGGAATACGCCGTCAGCCGCACCCTGCGGCGCTACGCGCAGGTTTTCCAACGCATCGAATCCTCCTATCTGGCCGAGCGGGCGAACGACATCTTCGACATCGAAAAACGCCTGCTCCGCCATTTGCTGGGCCACCGCCGCGAGGGAATATCCCATCTCACCTCCCCGGTGCTGATCCTCGCCCACAATCTCACCCCCAGCGAAACCGCCAATCTCGATCCCGCTTTCGCGCGCGGTTTCGTGACCGAGGTCGGCGGGCCGGGTAGCCACACCGCGATTGTCGCCGAGGCGCTCGGCATTCCCGCGGTGGTGGGCACGGGCGCGTTCCTCTCCGAAGTCTCCGGCGGCGATCTGGTGATCATCGACGGCGACAAGGGCCTGGTTATTCTCCAACCCGACGAAGAAACGCTTGCCCTCTACCGGCACGAAGCCGAAGAAAACCGCAGCTTGGCCGCCAAGCTCGAACCGCTCCGCGATTTGCCGGCCGAAACGCTCGACGGCATGCACGTCGAAATTCTCGGCAACATCGAATTTCCGTACGAGGTCGATCATTGCGTCGATCGCGGCGCCGACGGCGTGGGCCTTTACCGCACCGAGTTCCTCTACCTGGGCAGTGATACCGAACCGACCGAAGAGGTCCACTTCGACGCCTACTCCCGGGTGATCCGCACCATGGGCGGCAAACCCGTCACCGTCCGCACCTTCGACATGGGCGCCGACAAAATGCCCTACGTTCCCGCCATGGAGGACGAACGCAATCCGTGCCTCGGCTTGCGCAGCATCCGCTTGGCGCTCAGGAACCTGCCGCTCTTCCGCACGCAGCTCCATGCGGCGCTCAGGGCCAGCGCCCTGGGAAATTTGCAGATCATGTTTCCGCTGGTCACCACGCTTCTGGAGCTGCGGCAGGCGAAAATGGTGCTCGCCGACGTGATGGAAGACCTCGACGAGCACGGCATCGCCTTCAATCGCGATTTGCCCATCGGCATGATGGTCGAAGTGCCCGCCGCGGTGCTGATGCTCGACCGCTTCGTGAAGGAAGTGGACTTCCTGAGCATCGGCACGAACGATCTCGTGCAATACACGCTGGCGGTCGATCGCAGCAACAAGGACGTCGTGCAGCTCTACAATCCCGCCGATCCGGCCGTGCTGCGGCTCATAAAAATGTCGCTCGACACCGCCAACGGCGCGAACGTGCCGGTCAACTTGTGCGGCCAGATGAGCGGCGTGCCGATTTACACCATGCTCCTGCTGGGCTTGGGCCTGCGGCGGTTCAGCGTCACGCCGGCTGCGATCCCCGAGATCAAAAACCTCGTCCGCAAGGTTTCCCTCGAGCACAGCAAAGAAGTCGCCGCGCACGTCATGAACATGGAAAACGCCCGCGAAATCAAAAACTTTTTGACCGAGGAAATGAACAAAGCGCTGGGGAAAACGAGAGCGTAAAAAGTTCGAAATTGGTCTTGGGTCCTGGTAAGCAATGACCAAACGTCCAAGTCCCAAGACCGAGTGCCGAAGCATGAACGATGAGCGATGATTCCTTCATCTTTCATCCTTCCGCATTCACCATTTTTTTAATTTCCCGCCGCAACGGCAGCGGCGGGAAGAGATTCGAACGCATGGTTCGATTACGAGTACGCATTCGCTTTGGCAAACAGGACGATTTGCGTTGGATCGGGCATCGCGATTTGATGCGCTGTTTCGAACGGATTTTCCGCCGCGCGGCTCTGCCTTTGGGCAGAGCGAAGGCTTTCATCCCAAACCGCGGATGACCTTTCCCTTGCCGCTGGCGGTGGGCATTGCCGGCAACGATGAAGTGATGGAGTTCGAATTGGCCGAAAACCTTTCCGCCGCGGAAATCGAGAAGCGGCTCGCGCCGCAACTGCCCGGCGGGCTGAAATTGCATTCGGTCGAAATCCTCGCTCCCGGCGCAAAAAAGTCCGCGTCACGAACGCATCCTATCAAGTTCCGATTCCCGCCGCGCTGCAAACGGGCCTGGCGGAACGGATCGATCGCCTGCTGGCCCTTTCGGCCTGCCCGATCGAACGGCCGCACGGCCGATCGAGCGTCGATATCCGCCCGCTGTTGCAGTCGCTCGCGCTTTCCGCGGGGGTGCTGTCCATGCGGCTGCGGATCGACCAGGCCGGCAGCGCCGGCCGCGCGAGGTGCTGCGGGCGCTCGACCTTGGCGATCTGGAGTCGCAAGGCGTCGCGCTCGCCCGCACCGCCGTGGAAATCGCCCTGTAAGGAGCGTTGCGAAGAGCCGCGTAGGTTATGCTTCAGCATAACGGAGGTGGTTGTGCCTTTGCATGGCCGAGACCGTTATGATAAAGCATAACCTAGGCGAGGGCTGTTATGCTAAAGCATAACCTACCGCTCAACGTGGCGCGACGCGGCGCGTACTCGCCTAATTTGCCGAACAAGAAAGAATATTTCGATTATGAAGCAGGAAATGCTGATCAATGTCTCCCAACCGGAGGAGAGCCGCATCGCCATCGTCGAGGACGGGATTCTCGAAGAACTGTACGTCGAGCGCAGCGGGCAGGACAACTACGTGGGCAATATCTACAAAGGGGTGATCGTCAACATCGAACCCAGCATCCAGGCGGCGTTCGTCGATTTCGGCGTGGGCCGCAACGGGTTCTTGCACATCAGCGACGTCGAGCCGCAATACTTCCGCCAGGGCGGCTACGACCCCGATCGCCCGCCGCCTCCGCCGCGCGGGCGCGGCAACTTCCGCCGTCCGCCGCGGGGCGAGCCCCGCGAGAGCGCGTTCGTCGAGGACGACGACGGCCCGGCGAAACGCGGGTTTTTCACCGGCGGCCGCCCGCGATTCAAGCCGCCCATCCAGGACATCCTTCGCCGCGGCGACGAAGTGCTCGTGCAAGTCATCAAGGAAGGCATCGGCAGCAAAGGACCGACGCTCTCGACGTACATCAGCATCCCCGGCCGCTACCTGGTGCTCATGCCCGCGCTGGGGACGGATCGGCGTCTCGCGGAAAATCGAGGACGAAGGCGTCCGCCGCCGGCTGCGCGACATCATGTACGAGTTGAATCCGCCCAAGGGCCTGGGCTTCATCGTCCGCACGGCGGGCAGCGACCGCACCAAGCGCGAGCTTTCCCGCGACCTGGCCTATCTGCTCCGCTTGTGGAAAGTCATCGTGCGGCGGATTCGCAAAATGCCCGGGCCGGTCGATATCTACGAAGAGAGCGACATGATCATTCGCACGATCCGCGACATCTTCACCAACGAAGTGGATACGATCTACATCGACGAGGAAAAAGCCTACCACCGCGCGAAGGAGTTTCTGCAGCTCGTGATGCCGCGCTACGTGAACCGCCTGCAGTTGTTCGCGGGCAAGGAGCCGCTGTTCTACAAGTACAATCTGGACGAGGAAATCGCCAAAATCCATCGCCGCCAGGTGCCGCTGAAGGCCGGCGGATCGATCGTCATCGACCAGACCGAGGCGCTGGTGGCCATCGACGTCAACAGCGGCAGCTTCCGCACCGAGGACTCGGCCGAGGAAACCGCCTACCAGATGAACGTCAACGCCGCCCGCGAAATCGCCCGGCAAATCCGGCTCCGCGACCTGGGCGGCGTGATCGTCAACGACTTCATCGATATGCGGAAGGAAAAGAACCGCCGCGGCGTGGAACGGGCGCTGCGCGACGCCACCAAGCGCGACCGGGCGCGGACCAAAATCCTCCGCACCAGTCCTTTCGGCCTCATCGAAATGACCCGGCAACGCATCCGCACGAACCTCAAAAACAGCGCCTACTCGCAATGCCCGAGTTGTACGGGAACGGGTGTCGTGAAGACCCCTGAAAGCATGTCTTTGGAAGTCATCCGCGTGCTGATCGTGGCCGCGCAGCGTCCGGCAATCGCCAAAGTCATGGTCACCGTGGCTGAAAACGTGGCCGATTACCTGAATAATCGCAAACGGCACGAACTGGCGCGGCTCGAGTCGGAAGGTTCGATGTTGATCCAAATCCTTGCCGCCAAAGGAGTTCCGCCAGAACACCTGGTGCTCGAATGCCGCGACGCGGAGGATCGGGAAGTTAAATTGGGGAAAGTGTAGTGAAGTGGCAGTGGACCGTAGTACGTGGCAGTAGCAAATTCTCCTGCCGACGCTCTCGACGCGGCAGCACTGTTCCCGACGCTCCGGCTCGCCAGTCGAGTCATCTCCCTCCCCAAAAATTTCCCTGCCCCACTTGCCAAAACCCCGATTTCCCGTTATTTTGAGATGTTTTCGCCAATTTCCAAATCCCATAATCGATTAACCGAAACAAAATCATGCTCTACGCAATTATTTCCGATGGCGGCCGGCAACTGAAAGTGGAAGAAGGCCAGACGCTGGATATCGATTTCCGCGGCCTCTCGGCCGGCGAACAGATCAAGTTCGACCGCGTCTTGGCTCTCCGCAACGACGAGGGCCTCACGGTCGGCCAGCCGACGGTTGGCTCCGCCAGCGTCACCGCCGAAGTCATCGGCGCGACCAAGGGACCGAAGTTGGTCATTCAGAAATTCCGCCGGCGAAAGAACTACCGCCGCCGCACCGGCCACCGCCAAATCTACACCCGCATCAAAATCAGCAAGATCGAAGTCGCCTGATCGCTCAATTTCCAATTCACACGCGCCATGCCCACGCTTGTCGTGGGCATGTTGCGTTTTGGCGGACTTCACATGCCCACGGCAAGCATGGCGATGCCATGCACAAACGTCCTTTGTCGCTCGTTGCTCCGGGCTCGCGTTCTTCTATTAACGATTCCCGCGCGTCGGTCCGCTGGTCAACAGCTTGCCGTCATTGCGGCTGCCCAGTTGCTGCAAGACATCGAGATCGATATCGTTCGCAATCGGTTGGACCGTGCCGTCACCGAACAGGAAATTGGTGACGGTCGGATGACTGGAGCCGAAACCCCCGACCTTGAGATCGTCGGCATTGGTCGGGATGGCGGCCGGTTTCGCCGCGGCGGCCGCCTCGGCAGCCGGCGCAACTCCGGCGTTATCGGCGTTTTCAACCAATTTGGCCCAAGCGGGCTCCTCCGGCTTGCTGTTGCCGTGTGGGGAATCGTCCCACGGCGTTTGGTTGATGGCCGTGCCGCAATTGCGGAGCGTCGCCCGGGTGCCGGAAATCCAGCCCAGATCCCATGGGCTGCCGAGCTTTTCGCCGACGTAGATCGTATGCGTGGTTCCGTCGGTGACGTCCTTGTCGCTGATGTGGCTGTTGAGATAAAGCACGCCATTATTGGTTTCGTCGATCGGCGCTTCGGCACCGTTGTGGCAGCCGGCGTAGTTGCTCAGACCGGCAATCCGGGAGTAAGCCGGCCCGCCGACCATAATGGCGCCGGCATAGCTCGGACAAATGAACAGGCTGATGGATAACGACGCGAACCGGAGCGTTTTTCTTGGCGTAAGCACCCAGCGACAAATCGGTCTGCTTGAAGGCCGTTTGCTCCTCGAGGTAGGGCAGGAGGTGAACCAGCCAGCCGATATGGTTGCCTTGCGGGACATTGTAGATCGGCCCTTTCGTGTCGGTCGTCCCCGGCGGCAGCGAAAGATGCGCGGCTTGATAACTCGACAGCGCCGTGCCGAGCTGCGCCATGTTGCTTACGCAACTCGCCCGCCGCGCCGACTCGCGCGCCGCCTGAACGGCGGGCAGCAGCATCCCAATCAGGATGCCGATAATGGCAATCACCACCAGAAGTTCAACGAGGGTGAAGGCGGGATGTTTGCGACGATGCATGATATGGCTCCTTGGGCGATTAGTATTTCGCAGGGTGGGCTTCGCCCACCATTATCGATTCGACATTGTTTCAGGCGAAGAACGTTATTGGTTAATTTGGTTTTTTCACGGTTCGTGGCGGCGTAGCCCACCCTACGGAATCGCGAGGTTGATTTCTTTCTGCTGCCGCGCAAAATACACCGGATCGTCGGGAAAATCGGCTTCAATTTTGATCGTGCGGCGTTTTTCCTCGCCGCCAACGGGCTTGACTTGAATCCGCACCACGCCGCTCTCTTGCCCGCCGAATTCCGCGGCCGGAATGGTCCAGGTCTCGCCGGCGTAAGCGGCGTCGGCGTCGAGTTTCGCGGCGGCGCGCTCCGCGCCCGACTCCGCCAGCCATCGGGCTTGCACGCTCCAGGCGGCGGTTTGCGTCGCCCGGTGCGACATAAGGGCAATCCTGCGCCGCGGCGGCAATCATCGCCGCCGCCACGGCCAGGCAAACCATAAACAGGATCAACACCATCCCGCGAGGTTTGCGGCTCTTTCGTGATCGATATTTGCCGGAAAACATGAACTGCATGTTAATCATCCTTGTGGACGCTTGTTCGAAGTACTGAATTCCGAGTACTGAGCACCAAGCACACAGTACTTCGTTCATCGTGTTGTGTTTTTTTTATTCCGCACTCCGTACTTTGTACTCCGCACTCTTAACCAAAATTCCTCATTCATTTTCCCTGCGCACCTTGTTCGAACCGCAGATCCTTCGCCAGCACCGCCTCGATCCGCGTGGCGGGATAGCGGATTTTCGATCCCTCGACCGGTTTCGGCTCGACGCGCATGATCACGGTGGTGACCGATCCCTCCGTCTGCTCCTCCAGCGAGGATTTCACCTCCTCGGGCAACGCGTACGTTTCCCGGCGCAGCGTTTTGCCGCCCTCGATTTCCTCGCGGGTGATTTCCTTCGGTTGGCATCGATAGCGAATCAGCGTTTTGCTCGGAGCGGGCGGCGCAAGCTCCAAATCGTCGCCCGACGCGTCCAAGCGGGCCGCAGCCGCCGCGTGAACGTCGGCGCGGAATTGCTCGTCGAGCCGGTTCAGGCTCTTGCAGTAATCGAGGTGCCGCCGGCTGCTCCCTTCGCTCTTCAACAGCGCGATGAGCATCACCACGCCCACCCCCATCACCGCGCTGCTGACGGCGATCACGGCGACCATTTCAATCAGCGTAAATGCCCGGCGCTTCATCGGCGATACCTCCATGCAGTCAACCGGACGGGCTGCACCCATTGGCCGTCCTTGTCTTGCCAGCGAATGATGACCGCCAGACGTTTGGCGGCGGGTTCGCCCGTCGCGGGCGCGACCTCGACTTGGATTTCCGCGCCGTCGAGCTCTTTCGGCAGCGTTTTTTGCAGCGATTCGGCAAACGGCTTATCGGCCGCCTGGTCCACGTCGTCCCACGGCAGCGCGGTGAGTTTTTCCATCAGGTTGGCGGCCTCGCGGAGCGCAATCTGCCGCTGGTCGATCGCCAGGCGCTGCGCGGCCGCGGCGGCGAACGATTTCAAACATACCCCCGCCAACGCGGCCAGCAGCACGCAGGCCACGGCCGTCTCCAGGAGCATCGAGCCTCGTTTTGACGCACCCATTCCAACTCGCCTCTCCCTTTGGGAGAGGGGCCGGGGGTGAGGGCTTTTGCCGGCGACATCGGTATCGATTTGCTTTATCATGACATACTGCGGATTAAAATTATCAAGGGTAAGAACAACGCGACGACGATGAAAAGCACCATCGCGCCGAAGCACAGCACCACCGGGGGAAACATCGTTTGCACCAGCATGTTCAGGCGATTGGTCAGCCGGCGGCGGTTGCTGTCGGCCATTTCGCGCATTGCCCAAGGCAAGTTGCCCGTGCGTTCGGCGGCCTGCAAAACGGCAAAGTCGGATTGTCGGATCAAGCCGCGGCGACACAGGCTTTCCCCCCAGGGAACGCCCGAAAGGACCTCCGCCAAAACCAGGCTCAGTTTTGCGCGGACCGCGCCCCAAAGATCCTGCCGCGCGTTTTGCGCCGTGGCGGCTTCGCGCAAGCCTCGAGCCAATACGCCGCTCTCCAACGCCGTGCAGATGATCGGATAATGCTGCCGGGAGACCAATAACGGAACGCGGCCGAGCGCGTGGGGCAGCGGAACGCCCTCACTCAAAAGAATGGCGAACTTTTCGACGCGGTCCCCGAAATATCCCCCGACTTCCTCGGCATACGCTTCGACGGCGGGCGCCAACGGAATTTTCTTTTCGGCGGCCATCGCCATGATCCATAAAAATCCCTGCTGTTTCGCCCGCAGATTCTGCAGGAAGGCATAGGCGAAGATGAACGGCAGCAAACAGAACGCCAGTCCGAAACACAGAAAGACAATTATGATTACCACCCACGCCAGGAAAAAGAGGGAAAGTGCCAGGGGATGGCGATCTTCGTCGAGACGATTCTGGTATTCTACCGCTCGAATGACCAGCAGTATCACTCCCACCAACAGGACGATGGAAAGAGCGATGAGTAGAATCGCTGGTCCAACTTGCTGAATCATCGATTGGTTCCCCTATTTATGACCGCCCCCGGTCAGGGTAGTAATCAGTGATACGAGCGGCATCATAATTGCAAGCACCGTTATTCCCGCCAGCAGGATGATCAACACGAACATCATCGGCAAAAAGATTGCCGCGAGCGAAAGATTCTGATTTTCGGCACGGCCTTCGTACAATTGGTTGGCGGATGTAAAGGCTTCGGGAAGCGCGTTCGACCTCTCGCCCCACTGGACGAATGGAATCAGGCTCTGCGGAAACCAGCCGCTTCGCTGCATGGCCGCGGAAAGCGCCTGGCCGTGTTCCACCTCACCGGCCGATTGGCGGCAAGCCCCGGACAAATAAGGATCGGAAAGCCCGGCGGCGATCAATCGCAGCGCCTCGGGCAACGGCGTTTGATGTTCCAGGAGCATGGCCGTGAATCGCGAAAACATGGCCCAGCGCGAGAATTTCAGGAGCTTGCCGACCATCGGAATGTGGTAGGCTACGGGACTGAACCAGCCCAGGCCCGGCGCGTCGGAAACCAGCAATGGAATCACCAGCATGAAACCCGCCAACGTCAGCATGATCCACGGCAAATACTTGAACGTCTGGAAATATACCACCGTGAGAACGGGAAGGCCCGTGCCGAAATCCTTGAAGATCTTCTCGAAACCGGAGAGCAGACAACGGTCGAAGAAAAACACCAGTGCCGTCATGAAGACCAACAGGAAAATCGGATACGCCAGACTCAATCGCAACCGCTGCCGAATTCGCTGCTGTTTTTCCGCAACCTGGATATACTCTTCCATCACCTCGGGCAGCCGGCCGGTGCGGATGCCGGCCACGAGCAGACCGTGAAAATGGGGCGGGAGCCTGGCCGCCGAGAACTGCAACACGGTTTCCAGCGACTCGCCGCGATCCAAGCGATCGGCCATTTCGCCGATTGCGCGGCGCAACCGCCGGCCGGGCAACTCCGCCGCCAAAGCGCGAAGTCCCGCCGGAAGCGGCAAGCCGGCCTTGGTCAACTCGGCCACGCCGGCGGCCAGGGCGGTGACGTCGGCCGGGCTGAGTTTCGCTGGCAACGGCGGTTTGGATTCGGCGTCGTTCATGAGTTATCTCGCCAACGTGCGGAGCATGGTGGTGTAGGGTGCGAACAAGCACAGCGCGTAGCACAAGGTCATTCCGCCCGCGACAATGGCGACCATCAGCATCGGCAAGTAATTGCGGATGGTGTCCGCCAGATGCTCCGCCCGATGGCGGTACATCGCGGCGGCGCGGTTCAACGCGGGCAGCAGCAGATTCCGGCCGGCGGCGGCGGGAATCATCCACCGTAAAAGCGGCGGAAAGGCGGTCAAGCCTTCGCTGGCCGCCAACGGGCGGCCCGCGCGGAGTTCTTCCGCCGCTTGCCGCACGGCATGGCGCAGTTGCGAACTGCCGGCCGAGTCGGCGGCCAGCACCAGCGCCTCGTGCATCGGCACCTCGTGCTTAAGCAGCGTGGCGAACATCTCGGTGAAAGCCGCGTTGCGGGAGTTGGCGATCATCGCGCCGATCCACGGCAGTTTTTCGAAGAACCGGCCCACGCCGCGCCCGTCGATCCACGACGCCTTGCTCGCGCTCCACCAGAACCACACGGCGGCGAGCAAGAGCAGGCCGGGCACGATCGATCCCCAATACGGCGCGTATTTTCCCAGGAAGGTCAACAGCCGGAAAAACGTCTGGTCGGGAAGGTTCAGCCCGGAGAAAGACATCTTCAGCGCGGCGCAATCTTCATCGTAAAAAACGCGAAGAACAGGCAGATCAAAATCAGCACGAACAGCGGATAGAGCGCCGAAACCAGCACCGCGCGGCGCGTTTCGGCCAACCGGCGGACCGTGCCCGCCAGCGATTCCAACGCCGCCGGCAGCCGCCCCGCGCTGGCCCGCTTCGATCACCGCTCGATAGACGGGCGGAAACTGCGCCGATTGTTCGGCGATGATCTGATCGAGCGATTCGCCCCGCTCGGCCCGTTCGGAAATCAGCGCGGCGAGCTTGCCCAATTGGCCGGGCATTTCGCCGCCCATTTGCCCGAGGTTCTTTTCCAGCGGCACCCCCGCGCGAACCAAGGCGGCAATCTCTTCGTTCAAGGCAAGCAGTTGGTCGAGTGTGATGGCGGACATTGTTCCTATTTCATATTATCCGAAAAACCCAACACGCGACGGACTTCCGCGGGGGTGGTCAATCCGTCATCGACGGCCTCGCAAGCGCGCTGCCAGCGGGTTATCATGCCCGACTGGATTGCCAGACGCTCGAGTTCCGCGGAATCCGAGCGGGAGAGAACCGCCCCCCCGAGGTCCTTCCGCATAATAACAAACATCTCCGAAATGAGCAAACGTTTTGTAAAACCGGTTCCGTGACACGCTTCGCAGCCCGCCGGCAGCAGCACTTTTTTCACCGGCAAGCCGAGTTTCGCCGCCGCGTCGTCGGTCGCTTTGGCGCATTGGCACAAGCGCCTGAGCAACCGTTGGTTGACGACCGCCAGCAAACCGCTCCGAAGTATATAAGGCTCGATGCCCATCTCCAGCAATCGGCCGACCGTCTCCGCCGCGCTGCCGGCATGGAAGGTCGTCAGCAGCAAATGGCCGGTCAGCGAAGCCTGCAACGCGGCCTCGGCAGTCGCGCGGTCGCGGATTTCGCCCACCAAGATCACCTCGGGATCCTGCCGCATCAGGAACCGCAAGCCGGTCGCCAAATCGAGCCCCGCCTGCGGATTGACCTGCGATTGCGCCACGCCCGGCACCACGACTTCGATCGGATCTTCGATCGACATCAGGCTCCGCTGCGACAGGGAATTTTGCGCGATTTCGCGGAGGCAAGCATAAGCCGTGGTGGTCTTGCCGCTGCCCGCCGGACCGGAAATCACGATCGCGCCCGACGTTTCGACAAGCATCCGCCGCAGCCGGGCGAAATCATCCGGCGGCCCCCCGAGATCGTCCAGGCGTTGATAACGCGACCCGCCGCCGAACAACCGCACCACCGCCCGTTCGCCGTGCAGCGTGGGAAACGTGCTCACGCGCATTTCAACATCCGTGTCGGGCCGGCGGATGCGCCCTTCCTGCGGACGGTCGGCGTGATAGGTGAGCAAGTCGGCCAGGATTTTCAGCCGGGCGACGATATTCGCCGAAATATTCGCGGGAAAAAGACATACCGCCGCCAGCACGCCGTCGATCCGATATTTCAATTCCAGTCCGCCCTGGCCGGGCTGCAAATGCACATCGCTGGCCCCGGCCGCGCACGCTTCGGCAAGCAGGGTCTCGACGACTTGCGACGCATATTGCGGATCGGCCGGATCGAAAGCCGCGAACGGCGCGGCAAGCAGAGAGGCATTGAGCGAATGGCTCAAAGGAGTTGACATGGAAGCCGATGCCCCAGGAGGTTTCGATGGTGCGCATCACGATACCACCATCATAACCTCCCGGCTTTCTAGAATACAGCCCTTAACTATCGGACTGGCTCGCCCGGATATTGTCTTCGGTCGCCATTCACCGGTTGCTTTAAAGAACCGCGGCCGCCCTCGAAATGGTTCGCTGCCGCCGCTGCGATTTTTTTCGTTGATGCAGAAGACGCCGGCTCGATTATTCCGGAAAATCGGCCTCGATCTGCCGGGCTTTGTTGCTAAAGCTCCAGAACTCCTGCGACTTTTTGGGCGGCGGCTGCGATTGGCGAATGGCGTCGCCCATCGAATTGTCTTGGAAACCGTCGCCGCGGAGATGGTCGATTCTCGAACAACCGGCCAGTCCCAAGCATACTATCGCCGCCAATGCGGCTATCCGGGCTGCGGGGAATTTCCAGCCAATTTTTTGTAAGAGGTGGTCCATGGCGGTGAACAGATAAGTAAGGGGGGGTGAAAAGTGGCGGGAGTGTCGCAAAATCGACGAACTGTGTAAAGAGCATTTTTTCGCGAATGGGAAAACGGCAAAACATTTTTGTTAATATGGGAAATATGCGCCCTATGTTACGGCCGTTTCTGCTTTTCATCATGGTTGCTGTAATCTACGCAATCTTCCTACATTATGCTGATGAAAAGATTACGAGGTTTCCTTTTCGCAGCTGAAGTGGTAAACTCAAAACTAGTATTGCATAGTTCTCGATGGATCGTTTCCCTTATGCCGTGATCTTGTTCGGGGGATGGTTTTCCGTGGAGCCGAGATTGTCCGCATTTTTTATGGCAGACAAAAATGGGATTGTCGCCTTTTGCACCCGAAAAACCGTTTCCTAAAGCATTCGTGGATAATAACTTGCAATCGTGCGATAACCTTCGATCAGGAGGACAAGGTTATGGGAACAATGGACAATTGGGATGTTACGCTGCTGGTGGTGGCGGGCTATTTGGCCGTGGTCGCTCTCGTCCGGCTCATGACCCGCAAGCGCGATCAAATGGTCGATGATTTTCGCCGCCAGGTTGCCGAGGAGAAGAAACGAAAGCAAAGGGAGGGAGCGGACGATTGGAGAAAATCAGCCTGATAGCCTACTGAAAAAATGTCCCATCGCGTGTATATTCAAACCGTCGGTTGCCAGATGAACGTGCTCGACAGCGAACTGGTGGCGGCCGACCTGATGCAAGCCGGCCATCAACTGGTCCATTCGCTGCGCGAGGCCGATACGATCCTCTTCAACACCTGCAGCGTCCGCCAACACGCGGAAGACAAAATCTATAGCGCCTTGGGCCGGCTCAAACCGCTCAAACTCAAACGGCCCGAACTCGTGATCGGCGTGCTCGGCTGCATGGCGCAAAAAGACCGGGACGCCATCTTCCGCCGCGCGCCGCACGTCGATCTCGTCGTCGGCCCCGGCCAACTCGGGCGGCTCCCGAGCCTGCTCGAACAAGTC
Organism: Pirellulales bacterium; assembly: GCA_963713065.1. GTDB lineage: Bacteria > Planctomycetota > Planctomycetia > Pirellulales > Thermoguttaceae > JADLEL01. Next base: position 300,030 of record CAVQKP010000013.1, read on the forward strand.
GATCGAACCCGGCAGGCCGCCCCTCGCTCTTCGAAAGAAGGAAACTTTACCTTCCCTCTCTCATTGGGAGAGGGACCGGGGGCGAAGACCGCGTCACCTGCCGGCCAATTCCTCGAAATCAGCCTCGACCGCGTTGCCGGCACGCGCTCGAGCGTCAGCGAAAGTTTCCAAACCTTCAATGTCAATCGCACCGCCGCGATGCGCAGCGCACCGCATCAGGCGATGGTGCGGGCCATGTTCGGCTGCGATCGGTTTTGCACCTACTGCGTCGTGCCTCGCGTTCGCGGACCGGAGCAGAACCGCCCGGCGGCCGAGATCGAAGAAGAAGTCCGCCGCCTGGCAGACGGCGGCTGCCTCGAAATCACGCTCCTCGGCCAAACCGTCAATAGTTACCGCGACACGTCAAGCGGCAGCGAAGTGCGGCTTTCCGATCTGCTCTGCCGGTTGCATGAAATCCCCGGCCTCAGGCGGTTGAAATTCGTCACCAATCATCCGCATTACATGACCGACGATCTGTTGGCGGCCGTTCGCGACTTGCCGAAGGTTTCGCCGTACTTGCACGTGCCGGCGCAGAGCGGCTCGAACGAAATGCTGCGGCGGATGAAACGCGGCTACACGGTCGAGCAGTACCGCGAGATGCTCGACCGCATACGCGCCGCGATTCCCGATGCGGCGATCACCAGCGATTTCATCGTCGGCTTCTGCGGCGAGACGGAGGAGGATTTCCGGCAATCGATCGAGCTCGTCCGCCACGCCCGATTCAAGAATAGTTTCATCTTCAAGTACAGTTCCCGCCCGTTTACGAAGGCCGCGGAGCTTTTCGCCGACGACGTGCCCGAGGAGGTCAAGCGGCGGCGGAACAACGAATTATTGGCGGTGCAGAACGCGATCTGCCTCGAAGGCAACCGACCGTACCTGGGCCGCACCGTGGAGATTCTCGTCGAAGGGCCGAGCAAAGTCGCCCGCAAGCAGCCGCCCGACGCCCCCGTCATCCAGCTCATCGGCCGCACCATCCACGACCGCATCGTGGTCTTCGACGGCCCCCGCGAGCTGACCGGCCGGATTCTGAACGTCGTGATCGAGAAGCTCGATCCGTTCACGCTGTTCGGAAAGATTGAATAATTTTCCGAACGCTGTTTGCCGCTTGCCGCGGCGGAAGCGGAATTTTTGCCAAAATCAATTTAAAAATACACTTGCGTAAAGACGAAGTAATTGTGGATCGCATGCGCGATGCAGAGCGGCCAAAGCCGGCGAAAGAGACAAAACGCCGTCCCGTAAACCAAGCCGTATCCGGCGACGATGATCGTCGATCCGAATCCTTGGTAAAGATGATAGCTGGCGAAGAGGAGGCTGGTGACGAGCACCGCCTTCCAGGTTGACTTGAGCAATTGTTCCAGCCGCGGGATGAGGTATCCGCGCATCACCAACTCTTCGGAAAATGCGGCCAGCAGGAGCGTGAACGCCAGCAGAAGATGTTCGAGAAGCCCCGCCGGCGCTTGCCTGTGAATGATGATTACGGTGCTTCGCCAAAAACTTTGCGGCAGGAGAGAAAACACGAAATCACGGGCAATGATGTTGATGGTAAAGATTCCGATGGCGGCCAGCGTGTCGGTGAGCCATGACGGGCGAACGATGCCGAACTTCGACCAGGCGTCCCTCGATAAAGCCATGATTGCCAACACCGGCATGGACATCTGGAGCGCTTCCACGAGCCTGGACATTTCATACGAGAATAAAGAACCGGATTCCTGCCTGCCCAAAAAGAAGGAGACGATCGAACCATACATGAAAGGAACATACGCCAGGCAAAGCACCGCCGACACTTCGAGCCAAAGCTGCCATTTCTTTCGCGGATCGTCGGCAAGCCCCGCCGCACTGGTGATTTTGACTCTTCGGGAGGCTGCGGCGGACGGAGTATTCTCGGATTCCGCAAGGGTCCGTCCTTCGACGTCATCCGGCACATCGACGTAATCGCCGCAGTGCGGACAGGTCTCGACGTGCCCGCACCGATTGGTTGAAAAGGTAATATTCTTTCCGCATTTATCGCACGGAAACGTGATCTCTTCGTTGGAAGGGCCTTCCCGCCCGGGCGTCTGCGGCATGTGAAAGTCTTCGAGTAGCTGCGTTGCCCGTTGGGCATCTTCCGCCGCCACTTGCAGTTTCATGCCGCCGACGGCGTTGGACAATAACCAATCCATGCCCACGGTATTCGCGTCGGTCAAATACACGGTAATGCCGTGCGATTCCAGAAAGAGCTTCTGCGCTTCCGCCCTGACGGGAAAATCAAACGATGCAAGGGTGACGAGGTTGTTCATCGATATTTGAAGCAGGGAAATCCCCCGAGAGAACAACGGACAAGAATCAAGTTTATTTTACTTGCAGCAAAGGACGGGTTCAAGTCCCAGCCGGCGTGGATAGTGTCCTAGCTCAATGTTGCTGGTTTTAGAACCGCATCGAATAGTTCATCGAATCCCCACAAATGGTCAGTCAGTTTTGCCATCATAGCGGCTGTCGGTCGTTTCTTACCGCTCTTGCCCGGTTTCCGTGTCCGCCAGCAATAATTGTAATATGCCGCGAACATCGCAAAAGCAGCCTCTAGATTGCGTAGCTTCTTGCTAAAGCACAGGGTAATACGGTTAAATAATTATTCTGTAGAATCGTTCCCTTTTTCTTTTTCCGAGGTTGGGGCTTGGTTTCTTTCTTTTGTTCTTCAATCAATCTTTGAATGTTGCTGTCGAAATCGCTCGTTGACTGATCGGCTTCCATCTGCCGGCGTTCTTGTTCATGGATGGCAAATTGAACGTAGGCATGTTCTTCCGCGAGTTGATGAGATATGCGGCCTGCATTGGTGAGAATCTCTTGATCGCTGAGTCGCAAAAAATCATCCAATTTGGAAACCCAATCGGCCATATGCATAGGACGATGTCCGCGAGCTTGGAGTTCGGCAAAATCCAGGTAAGCCGAGACAATCAAATTCAAAGCTTCGATTTCGTGTTGGTTCAGATAGTTTTTCGCAATGGTTACATCGCCTTTACGCACAGGTCCGCCGGGCGCGTTTTTCCAAGAGGTCAAGCCCATGTGGGGTTTTGTCGCATCGGCGCGCTGACGAACGATTTCGGCCGCCGTATGGCCGTGAGCCGCCCAGTGCATTTTATTTTGCACGACTTGGAAAAACAGCCTCGTCATTTCGATATTCGGGTCGTAATCGATGCTCGTGGCATAAATATCAGTGATTTTCTGATAGAACAACCGTTCGCTCGCGCGAATGTCGCGAATGCGGGAGAGCAGTTCATTGAAATAGTCGTCGCCGAGGGTTCGACCGGCCTTGATCCGTTCGTCGTCCAACGTGAAACCCTTGACCAACAGTTCGGAAAGCCGGGCGGTCGCCCATTGGCGAAAAGTGTTCCCCGCGGAGAACGAACGCGAAAGCCCACGGCAAGAATAACATCGAGACTGTAGTGCAGAAGAGAGCGTTCGACTTGCCTCCCCCCTTCTGAGCGAACTTGTAAGTATTCCTTACAAGTTGCCCGTTCATCCAGTTCGCCGTCGTCGTAAATCTTTGTGATGTGAAGACTTACGTTTTGCGGCGTAGTTTGAAACAATTCGGCCATACCGGCTTGCGTGAGCCAAACTGTCCGACCATCCAAACGGACTTGAAGGTTGGTGGCTCCGTCGCGGTAGATCAGGATTTGCCCGCCGGGCGGGAGCGAGGAAGGAAAATTTTCTTCAGCCATCACGTTTTTCCTCGAAAATAATCAATATAGAGATTCCCGGCCCATTGTTCTTATTCAATTTTATCTGAGAATTCGTTCCTACATAAACTCGGGCATTGCACTGGCATGATTAGTTAACTCAAAAACTCGATCTTTGAGCTTGTGAAAAAGGCTAGTTGTATGATTTGAGTTAATTTGAATTTCTTCGCCCTCTACGATAAATGTGTGTTGTAATCCCTTCAATTCGGAGGTAATCCGGCCTCCATTGTGAGCTAAAACATGGCGAGTAACGCGGGCAATATTAATCTCTTCATCTTTTAAGCATGATTTCATTAAATCATTACCGAAGGCAACGGAGAAATCCTTACAAAAAACTGATATTGTTGGCATACGATATTTGGAATCTCCTTTCTTCAATCTGTAACACTGAGTCAAGTAATGCTCATAATTAAAGTACAAGCCTCCATAACACATTCTTTCTAGTCCCCAAATACTTGTATGAAATACATTTTCGGATAAAAGCATCTCCCATATATTATCGCGTTTCCTTAATGTTTGGTCTGCAGCATCCAAACGTTTCTCATCAACTTCTTCATTCAGTTGCTTTAATGATGCCTGTAGCTTCTTCCGGAACATTGGTCGAATCTTTTCACCGAGATTTTCCAATTTCCCAATCAGCTTGTTTTCTAAAATTTTAATTTTTCGACAATCCCATGGCATGAAGTTTTCAAGCTTTTCGCACATATCAGTATCTAAGCATTTGACCATCAACCATGGCAACTGTCTTGCATTCGAGATTGCTTCCCATGTTCGTGCAAGATCAAATCCTGGTTCTCGTAGTTTTGAGGATTTAATTAAATCAAGAAAATTAGCTTTCCAATCATCGCAAAAAAACCCCTTATAGGTTTCAAGATATGGATTAATCTGAATTTTTCGAGTTATCTCATTCATGAGTTTTTCTCGAATAAATTAAAAATTATGCAATTCTTGTTCACGATCATCATCACACGCTAAACCGAATCATCAAAATATCGTCGTCCTTCACCACGTAGTCCTTCGGTTCCTGACGCATGAGGTGTTGGGCTTTGACTTCGCGTTCGCTTCCCATGCGGAGGAGGTCGGCGACGGTCATGGTTTCGGCGCGGATGAAGCCGCGGGCGAGGTCGGTGTGGATGCCGTCGGCCGCTTCAACCGCCGTGCCGCCTTGACGCAGGATCCACGTGCGGACCTCCTTCTCGCCCGCCGTGAAGAACGTCATCTGCCCGGAAGTCGTCAAGAGCAACCGGATGATGTGGTCGCGGTCGGTGCCCACCAGTCCCATTTCCTTCTCGAACTCCTCGCGATCGGCGGGCGTCATCTTCGAGAGTTCGAGTTCCAGCCCGGCGGGAATGGCGAGCACCGGCATCTCGGGCGTGGACCACGCCTCGAAGCGTCTGGGGTCGGCTTCGTCGTCGGCGGTGTTGATGATCGCCAGCCGGCGCTTTTCGCAGAAGAGGCGGAACGCCCGGGTGACTTTCTGCTGCTCGTCGTTCATCTCGACTTCGCGGAGCGGCTTGCCCGTCTCCATCGCCGCAAGCACGAGCTTAAGGACGTGCTCTTCGTGCTGGAGCGTTAGATGTTCGGCGCGGGGGATCGGCTTTTTCAGCGTTTCCTCGAGCCGTTTGAGCCGGCCGGTGACGATTTCCATATCGGCCAAAAGCAGGTCCTCGTCGAACGAGGCGAGGTCGGCCTTGGGGTCGGTGTCGCCGAAGGCCGAGACGACGAACACGATGCAGCCCGCCTCGCGGAGCGTGCCGAGCTTGGCGGCGTTGCCTTCGTGCTTGCGGCTGAGGCCCGGCGTATCGACGATTTCGATGGCGGCCTGAGTGACTTTTTTCGGGTTGTAGATTTTGCAGAGCTCCGCGATCCGCGGGTCGGGGATCGGGGCCATCGCGCTTTGGCCGGAGTGCGAGAGGGCCGGATCGGGGGCCACGCCCGTCAGCCAGTGGAAGAGCGTGCTTTTGCCGGAACCTTGATAACCGATGAGTCCGATTTTCATGGAAAGAACTTTCGTAAAATGGTGCGATTGGAGAAATTCCCCAGGCTCAGATTCTAAATCACCGGTCGCCAATTGGCTAGGGCAACGAACAAGAACCCCGTGATAAACCCAACCACCTTTTAGGATAGAGTTCTTCGGGAATTCGTTGCTGCTCAATGGGGGCTTCTCTGGATTTTCGAGTTTCTATAAAATAGGCAAAGTTGAATCCCCTCCTTGAAACGACGGATGGATTTTTCAGAGCGGAAAATTCAAGGGCGTAAATTTCCAGGATTTATCACTCTTTGTCATTGAGGTAGTCCTTTCGGAATCAAGCAAAAGGAGACCTGCGATGAAAGGCATTTCGAATTGGTCGATAATCCTCTCAGTCTTAATCTTGCCGCTGCCGCAAAATGTGCGGGGACAAGAGGGCAACAAGGCTCCCAGCCGCGAACAGATCGTCGCACAAACGATGCAGCCCTACTCCGGGCCTTCGGCGCCGGGCGTGGATGCCTCGACGCTGACGGGTAAGGTGATGTGCGGGTATCAGGGCTGGCATGCCGCGGAGGGCGACGGACTGGGCCGCGGCTGGTATCATTGGGAAAAGGGCGGGCAATTCAAGCCCGGACGCTGCACGATCGATTTCTGGCCCGACGTCAGCGAACTCGATCCGGACGAACGCTACGCCACGGCATTTCGTCACGCCGACGGGCGCGTGGCGGAAGTCTTCAGCGCCTTCAATCGCAAGACCGTGCTGCGGCATTTTCGCTGGATGAAAGAGTACGGCCTCGACGGCGTTTTCGTGCAGCGGTTCGTCACCGAAGTATCTCATCCGCCGGGCCTGCGGCAGTTCGACACCGTGCTCGCGCATTGCCGCGAAGGGGCGAACTTGAGCGGCCGGACCTACGCGGTGATGTACGACCTCTCCGGCCTGGGCGCGGGGCAGATGAACAAAGTAACCGACGACTGGAAACTGCTGGTCGATCGGATGCAGATCACGCGGGACAAGGCGTATCTGCATCACGGCGGCAAGCCGGTGGTGGCGGTCTGGGGCTTCGGCTTCAGTGACGGACGGAAATACACGCCGGCCGAAGGATTGGAACTGGTGCGTTTTTTGAAAGACGATCCGCGGTACGGCGGCAACACCGTGATGCTCGGCGTGCCGACCTACTGGCGGACGCTCGACCGCGACACCGTGAACGATCCGCAGGTTTTGGAACTGGTCGGCAAGGCCGACATCGTCAGTCCGTGGACGGTCGGGCGATATGGCGACATTCCCCAGGCGGAGCATTATGCCGAAAAGACGCTCGCTGCCGATCTCGCCTGGTGCAAGGAGCGCGGCAAGGAGTATCTGCCGGTGGTTTTCCCCGGCTTCAGTTGGCACAACATGTTTCCCAAGTCGCCGTTGAATCAGATCCCGCGGCAGGGCGGCAAATTTCTCTGGGCGCAGTACGTCGCGGCAAAGAAGGCCGGCTGCACGATGGTTTATCAGGCGATGTTCGACGAGGTCGATGAAGGCACCGCGATCTACAAATGCACAAACGATCCGCCGGTGGGCGAATCGAAGTTCCTCACCTACGAGGGGCTGCCGAGCGATTTCTATCTGAAACTCGTCGGCGCGGCAACGAAGATGATTTCCGGCAAGGAGCCGGTTTCCGAACGTGTGCCATTGGAGCCGGCAAAATAGCCGTTCGTTCCAGGATTGGCTTTCGAGACCGGGATGGCGGCGTTCCGCAATCCCGCCGCTTGTTCCTCGCCATGTCGCCCCGGCTAACAGGGCTATCGCATTTTAAATGCCTTATAGATAAGGGTCAGTCTGCGCGATTGGCTCGGGCATGATTTGTTTGCAGGCGTTTCGATGGTCCCGGGCCACCCCGATAGCGATCGCTTTTGCCGAGATTGATCTCAGAAAATGAAGATCCGGGGGGGAATATCCTTGACAATAAGCAGGGCATTGATTATAAAAGTGAGGTGTTTTTTGGGCCTTTTAAAAAGATTTCATGCCTTATTCGTTTTGAACCGATTGCGACGACTTTAAAATGGGGTCTCTTTTCGCGTATTTTCATTCCCGGTCATAAGGCCGGGGCAGCTTCTTGGGAGGATTATCCGTGAGCACCAATTTCCGATGCAACAAAGTAAAAACTCGTGTTTACAAAAATTCTTCGAAATCCCGCCACTCTCCCCGGTTGAACTTTCACCGGCGGAAATTGGGATTGGAATCTCTGGAAGACCGGCGGCTGTTGAGCACCATCCTATCCGCGCCCCTGAATTCGAACCCCGGCTGGACAACCTCCGGACAATGGGCTTTCGGACAACCTGCCGGCTTGGGCGGAAGTTTGTATGGCTACCCCGATCCGACCGGCGGAAATACCGGCTTGAATGTCTATGGAGTGAATCTTTACGGCGATTACAGCACGGCGGTTGGCGGTCCCTACTATCTCAAAACAACTGCCATCAACTGCACCGATTTCACGAATGTCAACTTGTCCTTCTACCGCTGGCTGAACACCGACTACAACGGCTGGGTCTCGGCAACCGTCGATGTTTCCAATAATGGAACCACTTGGAACAACGTCTATGCCAACCCGTCGGGCAGCGGCGTGTATGACGGCTATTGGCAACTCATGCAATATGACATCGGCGCCTATGCCAACAACAAAGCCACGGTTTACGTTCGCTGGGGATACCAGGTTCTCCTGTCCGACGCTTATCCCCTTTCCGGTTGGAATATCGATGATATCCTCGTGACGGGCGATCCGGTCACGCCTACGCCCGGCATCACGGTCAGCCCAACCTCGGGATTGACGACGACCGAAGCCGGCGGAACGGCCGCCTTCACCATGGTCCTGAACAGCCAGCCCACGGCCAACGTTACCATCGGCCTCTCGTCCAGCGACACGAGCGAAGGCACGGTTTCGCCGTCGAGCGTGACGTTCACCTCGAGCAACTGGTCAACGCCGCGCACCGTGACCGTCACCGGCGTGGACGACGCGCTCGTCGATGGCGATATCGCCTACAGCATCGTCACCGCCCCCGCAACGAGCGCCGATGCCGACTACAACGGGCTGAACGCGGCGGATGTTTCCGTGACCAATCAAGACAACGACGGGGCAACTTTGACGTTAAGCATCGCCGCATCCTCCGTCTCCGAAGCCGCCGGCGCGCATGCGACGACCGGCACCGTAACGCGGAATTTCGACCTGGCCAACTCCCTGACAGTCTATCTGTCCAGCAGCGACACCACCGAAGCCGCCGTGCCCGCCTCGGTCACCATTCCCGCCAACCAGGCCTCGGCCACTTTCGACGTCGCCGCGGTGGACGATGCGATTCTGGATGGAACGCAAACGGTGACGATCAAGGCCACGGCCAATATGGGAACCCCCGTCGGGTTGGATTCTTCTTTCGGCATCGACGGTCTGGCCTCCACTTCCTTGGATATGTCAATCCAACCGGTGCATAACGCTCTCGCGCTTCAACCGGACGGAAAAATCCTGGCAGCCTCCGAAAGCCCTGCCAGCTCTTATGCTTGGCGCATCACGCGGCTGAATAGCGACGGTTCGATAGACACGACCTTCGGCACGAACGGCATCGTTGACACGACGTTCGCCACGCAGTATGCCCTTCCCAATAAAATCGTGGTGCAGGCCGACGGCAAAATTATCGTTGGCGGCAAACTGTCGTCCGGCACGAACAATCTCGCGCTGGTTCGCTACGGTTCCGATGGCGCGCCGGACACTTCATTTGGCGCTGGCGGCATCGCCAGTTTTCCCGGGATCACTTATCAATGGGTCGAAGACATGGCCCAGGGCGTAGATGGGAAAACCCTGCTTGCGCTGGGCATCAATGGCACCGTCTATTTCCGCGTCGCTCGGATCAACGCCGACGGAAGCCTTGACGCCACCTTTGGCTCCGGCGGCATCAAGACGTTTTCAGGAATAGGCGTATCGGCCGGAGCCATCGCCTTGATGACCGACGGACGGTTCCTCTTGGCTGGCGATTATACCGGCAACTCGAAAATCGTCCGCGCCTACGCCGATGGCACGCTCGACGCCACATTCGGAACCGCCGGCGTACAGACCGTTAATTTCGGAGCTTATTATACGACGATCACGGATATCGCCCTCGACAGCGCCGGAAGAATCGTACTCGGCGGCAACGCAAGCGGACAGTCAAACAACACGAGCGATTTCGCGGTTGCCCGGTTGAATCCCAACGGCGCTTTCGATGGATCCTTCGGCGGAGACGGCATCGTCGTCACAAATTTTCCCGCCGGGCTCGATGATGTCGCCTTTGCCATGACTCTGCAAAGCAATGATAAAATCGTCCTCTCCGGTTATACGGAAATCGCCGACTACGTCGAACAAGTGGCCTTGGCCCGCTTCAATGTCGATGGCGCTCTTGATCCGAGCTTCGACAACGATGGCATGATGCAGTTGTCGGTAACTTCCTATGCCGCTCAAGTTGGACGTCGAGCGGTCATGCAGCCCGACGGCAAACTCGTCGTTCTCGCCGGATGGGGAGACGATTGGCATATCGCTCGCTTTCAAATGGGAGAAGTGCAATATGCCGCTACCGCCGCGCTCGACGTCACCGACGACGACGATATCTTGCCGCCAACCGTGACGGAGCAAGTTCCCGCGCCCGGCTCGACGATTACCGCCTCGAGCATCAATATCGATATCACGTTTTCGAAACCGGTCGTGGGAGTTGACGTCACGGACCTGGTGCTGACGGGCGCAGCGGCCGCGGCGGCGGTGAAAGGAACACCCACCAACGTCTCCGGCAACATCTGGCGTTTCCCCGTGTCTGGTTTGAACAACGGCGCTTTGCATCTCAGCCTTGCGCCCGACGCCAACGATATCGAAGATTCGGCGGGCCGCGATTTGGCGAATGTCGTCTGGAGCTACACGGTCGCCCTGGCATTTTCCAACACGAACCCGATTTCCATTCCCTCCATCGGCACCGCTTCCCCCTATCCTTCGACCATCACCGTTTCCGGCCTTACCGGCACGATCACCGACGTGAACGTGACGCTTACTGGTTTGATGCATACCTATCCCGAAGATATCGATATTTTACTGGTGGGGCCGGCGGGCCAAAAAGTCGTCATCCTTTCCGACGTCGGCAGCGGCTATTCGATTTCCGGCATAAACTTGGCCTTGGACGACTCGGCTACCAACTTTTTGCCAAGCAGCACCTTAACGTCGGGGACTTACAAACCCACGAATTTAGGTCGCTTCCAGCGACACGTTTGCGTCGCCCGCTCCGGCAAGTCCCTATGCGGCAACTCTGGCGGCCTTCAATGGGACCGACCCCAACGGCACGTGGAGCCTGTATGTTGTTGACGATGTGAGCGGGGATTCAGGCAGCATCGTCGGGGGCTGGTCGCTCACGATTATAACCACCGGCGGCACGGCCGTCATCGGCGATAGCGTGTGGAACGATCTCGATAACGACGGCGTGCAAGACGCCGGCGAGCCGGGCTTGGCGGGGTGGGAAATTTACCTCGATACCAACGTCAATGGACAATGGGACTCCGGCGAACCGAAAGTCACTACTGATGCCGGCGGGAATTATTCGTTCACCGGGCTGGCGGCCGGCAATTACGTGGTGGCCCAGGTGCCGCGCCTCGGGTGGAACCAGACCTATCCCCTTTCGCCCGCCGCGTATTCCATTACGCTCGCCGACGGGCAGACGCGCAATGATCTCGATTTCGGCAATTACGAACTGCCCCATCAAAACATTCCGGTGGTCGCCTCGGTCGATGGCACCGTGCAAGACGCCGATGTAAACGGCGTTTTCGAGACGCTCGACACGGCGGGCATTTACGATTTCGCAGGCAATTCGGCGACCGCCACGATCGGCGAACGTCGCGGCGTTTTCGAGTTCAACGTCGGTTCGCTGAATTATGCGGGCGCGATCGTCGGGGCTTCCTTCAACTTCTACATCGCGCTGCTCGGCATGTCGTCCGGCGCCGATATGACCTGTTCGGTGTACGCGTACTCCGGCGACGGAACCGTTTCACTCGCCGACGCCACCGCCGCTTCGACGCTGGTCGGCTCGTTCGTGGCCGCATCGGGGGCATTCACCGTTCCGCTGGATGCCGCCGTAATCCAATCGCTGCGCGGCGCCGGCAACTATCTCGGACTTATGGTCCGAATGCCCGCGGTTCAAGGCAGCTATGCCGGCATTGCGAGCCTCGAATACGTGTTCGCAAAACCTACGTTGAACTTAAGTGCGCTGATTCTTCCGCCCGCCGAAGTGCGCAGTTCCGTTTGGAACGACCTCGATGCCGACGGCATCCAAGACGCCGGCGAACCGGGCGTCGCGGGAGCGGGCGTGGAAATCTATTCCTCGACCGACTCCACGATCGGCAACGGCGACGACGTTTTAGTCGCCCAGACGGTCACCGACAACGCCGGGAATTACATCCTGGGCAACCTGCCATCCAACGTCAATTATTACCTGAAATTCCGCGCGCCCGTCGGTTTCACTTTTACCACGAAGGACGCGGGCGGGGACGATGCCCTCGACAGCGACGCCGATTCGACCGGCGCAACCTCCCTCTTCACGCTTTCCGGCGGACAGAGCGATGCCACGCGCGACGCCGGGCTTTTGGGCGTTTCGCCCTCCTTCGGTTACGCGCTGCGTCTCGGAGCCGCTTACGACGACTCGGGAGAATCCGCGGCAACCGATGCGCAAGGAAACGTCTATGTGGTCGGCTGGATGGGCGGGACGTCGGATTTCGACCCCGGACCCGGAGTTTACAATCCGCCCTACAACGGAAACAGCGGCACCTTCGTGGCGAAATACACGCCCACCGGCGCGCTCCTCTGGGCGCGGCGGTTTGGCGCTCAGGCATATGACTTTTGTTGGGGGCAAAGTGTCGCTCTGGGAAATGATGGCAGCGTTTACATTACCGGCCGTTATGAAGGAACCGTCGATTTCGATCCAGGTCCCGGCGTTTTTAATCTTACCGCTTCCGGAAATTATTACGATTTCTTCGTCTCGAAGCTCGATGCGGAGGGTAACTTCCTTTGGGCCCGCAGTTTCGGTTCCTCCACGAGATATGATTCCAGCAACGCCATCGCCGTCGCCGACGACGGAAGCGTTTACACGACGGGCGGCTTCGAAGGCTCGGGCGACTTCGATCCCGGTCCGGGAACGGAAATCCTCACCAGCCTCGGCGAAACCGATATTTTCATTTCAAAACTGGATTCGGCGGGCAACTTTGTTTGGGCCAAAAGAATCGGCGGCGCGAGCTACGACCGCGGCGCCGGCATTGACTTGGATGGTTCCGGCAATGTTTACACCACCGGCTATTTCATCGGCACCGTCGATTTCGATCCCGGCAGCGGCACCGTCAATCCCGCGTCTTACGGCACTTATGATATCTTCGTCGCCAAGATGACGCCGGATGGAAATCTGCTCTGGGCGCGGGGTATGGGAGGCTCCAGCATCGATTTGGCCAACGGAATCGCCGTGGAAGACGACGGCGACGTCTATACGACGGGATATTTCAGCGGCAGAGCCGATTTCGATCCCGGGACCGGCCAAGCCTTATTCAATAGCTTAGGAGGAGACGATGCCTTCATCTCGAAACTGGATGCGAACGGCAACTTCGTTTGGGTGCGACGCATCGGCGGCTCGCAAACGGAACAAGGTCTCGACATCGACGTTGCCGGGGATGGAAGCGTCTTCACCGCGGGCACCTATTCCGGCACGGTGGATTTCGATCCGGGTCCCGGAACGTTCCAACTCAGCAATACCTATCGTTTCCTCACAAAACTCGACGCGGACGGCAATTTTATCCTCGCCTCCCCGAACGGCGGCAAGAGCATCGACGTCGCCCCCGACGGGAGCGTCTATGCCACCGGCTATTTCTGGGGAACATCTGACTTCGATCCCGGACCGGGCACATTCAACCTCGCAAGTGCCGACAGCTATGACGATATCTTTGTTTCGAAACTTCTGCCCGATCATGCTCCCACGGATATCGCGCTTTCGGCAAATTCATTGGCCGAAAACCAGGCGAGCGGCACTTTGATCGGCAATTTCTCCACCCAAGATCCCGATCCCGGCGAAGCTTTCACCTATTCCCTTGTCTCCGGCGCCGGCAGCGATGACAATGCTCTCTTCACTGTCAATTCGAGCGGTCAATTGAAGACCGCGGCGATACTCGACTTCGAGACGAAATCAGCCTATAGTATCCGCGTCCGCACCACCGATTACAGCGGCATGTGGTTCGAAAAGGTCTTTAATATTACCACGACCGATGTGCCGGAAGTATTCGCCGTCGGCGCGGCGAACTGGACCGCTGCTGGATTGACTCTGCAACTCGGCGGCGACGGAAAACTCCACGCCTATCAGACCGGCACTACGACCGATGCCGTCCCGCCGCATAATCCGGCGAACGTGACCGGCATCCAGATCACCGGCCGCAGCGGGGCCGACGACGAATTGACCGTGGATTTCAGCGCCGGTAATCCCATTCCCGCCGGAGGGTTGGCTTTCGATGGCGGTTCGCAGGCAAACGGCGACACGCTATCGATCCGGGGCACGGCCGGCAATGACGATGTGATTCTCGCAACCGCTCAAGTGACGGTGGGGGCCGCTCCCGCCCTCGGATTCAGCGGCGTCGAATTCTTCGGCTTCGATCTCGGGGCCGGTGCGGACACTCTGCTGATCGATCACGCCACCCTCAGAATCGGGCGGGATAACGCCATCTCCGCCGGTACGAGCGTGACCGTTGACGGCGGTGTTTTGGACTTCAATGGAAAATACAGCACCCTCGGAGACCTTGTTCTGAAAAACAATGGCACTGCCCTGGTTACCGCCATCAATAATACGACCACCACGGTCGCGTCGGGCACGCTGACGGCAACTTCGATCGTCTGCGATACGCTTACCATCGGCACGCCCGTCATGCCGGCAACGCGGATCTGGGACGGCGGCGGAACAGACAATAAATGGTCCACGGCGGCTAATTGGGTCGGCGACGTAGCTCCATCGCCGGGCGACAATCTGGTTTTTCCGGCTGGCGCGAGCAGATTGGAAAGCGTGGACGATTATCCTCCGGGAACCGTTTTCGGCTCGATCGAATTATCCGAGGAAGACTACGTCTTCCAAAACGGCCTTGTCTCCAGCACCGTGCATGTTTCGTCGGGCACGCTCACAACGACCTCCATCGTCTGCGATACACTGACGATCGGCTCGGCCGCCAATGCCCCCCTCTCTCCAACAACGGCGAATTCTCCGCATGCCGTGTCGATGCCTGCCGACAACGCTTCGCCGCCAGCTTCAACCGACATTTCAACTGACGGAACGGCAGCCGCCTCCGCTTCGAGCGCAGCCTTCGCCATGGTTCAGCATTCCCCGCTCATCCGGGTAAACGATTCTCATGAGGATGTTGTTCCGCTCGTGAAAGCCGCCTGGTTTGGGCCGTTCCATTTGACCAGCCGGCTTAAAGATTCGATTTTCCGTCAAAACGCCGATTCCTCGATCGTGATGGAGAAAAATTCCGCCGTTGCCGACCCAATCGCGCACAATTTGGCATTACGGTCGCTTGCACGAGACTACGAACAGAACTCCGCGATCGACCAATTGGATTCGGAACTGCTCCTCAGCAAGCAATTTCACGAGCAGAACAAGCGCCGCCAAAAGGCCGTCGATGAGTTTCACGCGGATTTGGCGGGGGCGATTAAAGGATGGTGAGGTCGGGGTGTGCCAAGCGGTCAGGCCGGAAAATTCCAAGCTCATCCCTTGCCTCTTCGGTCATCGGTCGTGAGTCCTCGCCGGCGCCGCGATCTACAAATGCACGAACGATCCGCCGCTGGGCGAGTCGAAGTTCCTCACCCGCGAGGGGCTGCCGGGCGATTTCTATCTGAAACTCGCCGGCGCGGCAACGAAGATGATTTCCGGCAAGGAGCCGGTTTCCGAACGTGTGCCATTGGAGCCGGCAAAATAGTCGTTCGTTCAAGGATTGGCATTCGAGGCCGGGATGGCGGCGACCAGCGGCGTCGCGCCAGCGCCGAGCAGGTCGGCGTAGGCTTGGATCAACTGCCAGTCGGCGTCGATTCGCACGTTTTCGGCTTCGATCAATCGCTGGCGGACCTGGAAAAGCTTCACTAGGTCGGATTGGCCCGCTTCATAGAGCCGCTCCATGCGGGCGGCTTGCTCGATGAGCGGCGCGGAGAGGGCGGCGGTTTGCGCGGAGAATCGCCGGGCCTCGTTGCAGCGGATCATCGCGGTTTTGACTTCGGTGACGACCTTTTGGCGAATTTGTTCGAGCGAAACCAGGTCGCGGTGATGCTCCGACTCCCGCTGGCGCACGAGTCGCGCGCCGGCGTTCAGAACGGGGATCGGGCCGCTGACACCCAACCCGTAAAAACTGACGTTCGATTCGTCCTTCTCGTAAACCGGACCGATCGAGGGGATCGGAATCCGATCGGCCCGAGACAGCGCGACGGCGGCGTGTGAACCGGAGGCTTGCGACCGGGCGGCAAGGATTTCCGGCCGGCCTTGCAAGGCGCGTGCGCACGAGCGCGTCCTCGTCGTCGGCCGCCGGCAGATGCGGCGTTTGCAGTTGGCCGGCGACGGCCACCGCCCGGACGTATTGCGGTGCGCCGATCTGTCGGCAGAGTTCGGCGATTGCGGCGACATATTCCTGCCGGGCGGTTTCCACGCGCTGGAGCGTGGACTGGTTCTCGACCTCCGCCAGCACGACGTCGGCCGCGGAAACCTGGTTCGCCTGCAACTGCCGATTGAGGGCCTGCAAGAGCCGTTCGTTGAACTCGGCCAAGCGCGTCGCGATGCGGAATTTCCGATAGCGGTACACGGCGGCTTGATGCAGCCGGTAGGTTTGCACCATCGCCAAAAGCTCCGCCTGCAAGATGTTCCAGCGCGTTTGCGAAAAGGCGGCGTGCGCGATTTGTGCGCGGTATTCGGTCCGGTGGCCGAATTCGATGGGCTGCTGCCAACTGACGCTAAAGAGCGTGGCGAGTTGTTCGACGCTCTGATCCGGCGCGCGCTCGAACACCCAGGGCTGAACGGTCAAGGAAACCGTCGGATTCAGGCTGGTGGGAAATTGCCGCGCCACCGCGAGCGCATCGCTGGAGACGCGGAGATTTTGCCGGATCGAGACCAGATCGGGATTAGCCGAGAGCGTCCATTCCAAGGCGGTTTGCAGCGACAAAGGAGGGATGGATTCCGGCGACGGCGATCCACCAACAAGTGGGGCCGGTGCGGGAATCTGCTCTTGCGGTTGGGGATCGGCTGCATTCGGCGGCGAAACTAGGGCTTGAACGGGCACAACCCGGGAAAGCCGTGAGAAGTTTGACGTATATTGAAGAAGCAGCGTTTGTGCGTCGCCGGGCTTTGCTTCACATTGGCGAGCCTGGGGATTATACTGAATGTTTGCCGGTTCTACCGCTTTTGCTTGGGCAATATTCCAAGCGACGAAGAGGAGCAAACATGCCCAGCGAGGATTCGCGGCATTGAAGGTTGCGGTAGTCATGCAATTCCAGCAGCACCGGCAAGAAACATTAAAATCCGTTCAATCGGTAGCATCGGCTCAATAGTTGAAATGTCTTGCCGGTTCTTCGGTCTATAACGAGGATATTGCGATTTGCCAGGCAGAATCGAGCCGCAGAATCCATAAACACCTCCCAATCGGAAAAATCGCACACGTGGCCGCAACCTACCGCATTTTCCATTTTTTGGTCCGTGCCTTATTTCCTGCACAGGCGTATATCTCTGCGAAAGGTTTTTCCGGAACGGTGATATTGCTCCTGCTGTCCATTGGTCTTGCCGGTTGCCGCCATCGAAATCCGGAAACCAAAGCGGACGAAGGCGAGCAGACCGCCGGCGTCGTGACGGCCGCGACCGTGGCCGTTCAGCGGAGGACAATCAGGGAATCGGTCTTCGGTTTGGGAACGTGCGAGTCGCCGTTGGAAAAATCCGCGGTTCTCGCGCCGGCGCTGGAAGGGCAAGTGAGCGAAATTCTCGTCAAGCACGGCCAAACGGTGAAGGCTGGCCAGCCCGTCGTGCGGTTGAATGCGACGCTGGCCGAAGCGAATCTTGCGGAGAAAATCGCGGCGCTCGACGGGCTCAAATCGTCGCTTCAATTGCTGAAAGCGCTGCCCGGCTCGAGGAGCAAAAGGCTATCGGCTGGCGATCGACAACGCGCGAGTCTCGCTGCAAAAGGCGCAAGCGGCCGTCGAACGCTTGCGGCCCCTGCGCGAACGCGGCGACATTCCGCAGCAACAGTTGTTCGAGGCCGAGTTGACCGCGAAGCAAGCGGAAATCGCCCTGCAAAAGGCGGAGTCGCAATTCAACGCGGCGATGCTCGGTCCGCGCCGCGAAGCCGTTGCCGAAGCCGACGCACATATCGCTTCGGCCGAAGCCGGCGTCGCCGTTGCCCGCAAGCAACTCGAAATGCATACGTTGCGGTCGCCGATCGGCGGCGTCATCGATCAGATCAACTGCAAACTGGGGCAAACGCTCGCCGTCGGCGCGCCGGTGGCCGAAATCGTCGATGCAAGCCGCATTGAGGTCCTGGCTTGGTTTCCGGTCTTCGATGCCGCACGCATTCAAGCGGGCCAGCAGGCCGAAGTGCGTGCCGGCGATGCTCCCGGAAAGAAAAACGACGGTTCCGCAGGCGAATCCTGCCTCGGCAAAGTGATTTTCGTGGGCCGGGTCGTCGATCCGCAAACGGGCAGCCTGCCGGTTCGCGTTGCGATCGACAATCCGAGAATCGTTTCGCCGTGGGGGATACCGTTCGCGTGGCGATTGCCGTTCGGGAAAAGGCGAACGTCTTGGCGGTTCCCCCCGGAGCGCTAACCGACGTCGGTGATGGTCCGCGATTGAATGTCGTCCGCGGGGGAAAATCGACGATCCTGCATCCCCGCATCGGTCTTTCGAGCAAGGACTGGGTGGAAATTGAGGACACCGATCTGCAAGCGGGCGAATCGGTGATCGCCGAAGGAGGGTACAATCTGCCGGAAGGCACAAAGATCGAGTCGGCACCTCGGCCCTCACCACCGGCCCCTCTCCCAAAGGGAGAGGGGAGTTCCCATGACAAAGGAGATTCCGCCGAATCGAACCCGGGAGCGGAGCCATGAGCGAAGTCATGCTCCCGAATGAGGATCCCAGCCGCGCGAGCGGCGGGCGGAACTTGCTCACGCTCGCCCGCCCCTTTTTCGGCTTGATCTTTGCTGACGACGATTTTGCTGACCGTGGCCGGCATCTACGCCGTGCTGCGGATGCCCAGCGGAATCTATCCCGAAGTGGCGTTTCCGCGGATCGTGGTGATTGCGCAAACGCCGGGCCTTTCCGTGAAAGACGTCGAGATCGCCATTACGCGGCCGATCGAAGACGCCGTGAACATCGTCGTGGGAGTGAACCGCGTGCGCTCGAAATCGCTGCGCGGCGCGGCGGAGATCGAGGTGAACTTCGTGCCCGGCACCGATATGGTGCAGGCCCTGAACGACGTCCGCGCGCGGATGGCGGAGGTCGAATCGCAGCTTCCGCCGGGCACCAGCACGATTGTCGAGCGGCAAACGCCGTCGGTATTCCCGATCATATCGTTCGTCGTGACGGGCGTGCGCGATCCGGCGGCTTTGCACGACTACGCCTATTACGACCTGCGTCCGCGGATCAGCCGCATTGGCGACGTGTCGCTAGTGACGGTCTCGGGCGGCGATATCCGCGAGATTCTCGTCGAAGTCGAGCCCGATCGCCTCGTCGCCGCCGGATTGTCGATCGCCGAGGTAGCCGACCGCCTCGGCAAGGAACATCGCTTGAAGGCCGTGGGCCGGCTCGATCGGGGAACGCTGCAATATCAAGTGCTCGCCAACACGCAGGCGATCGATCCGTTCGATTTGGAAAATTTCGTGATCGCGCAAAAGAACGGCCGCGCGATTCGCGTGCGCGACGTGGGACGCGTGGTCATTTCCCATGCCGACCGCAACGTCGCCATTCGCTCCGACGGCAAGCAGAGCGTCGAAGTCACCGTCTTTCGCCGGTTGGGCGGCGATGCGCTGGCGATCTCGCGCGCAGCTCGAAAAGGTCCTGGCCGATGCGAGAAAATCGGCCCCGCCGGGCGTGGAGATCGTCCCGGTTTACGACCAGGGAACGCTGGTTCGCACGGCGATCGCCAACGTCCGCGACGCGATCCTGATCGGCGGCTTCTTCAGCGTGCTCGTGCTGCTGATGTTCCTCAAGAGCTTCCGCGCTACCTTGCTCGCCTCATTGGCGATCCCTTTGAGTTTGATTATCAGTTTCTTTTTCCTGCGATTGACCGGCGACACGCTGAATCTGATGTCATTGGGCGGCTTGGCGGTGGCGATCGGGCTGATTATCGACGATTCAGTGGTGGTGGTCGAAAACATCGCCCGGCATTTGGCCGAAGGACAGACCGGCGACGAGGCGATCGCCCGGGCGAGCCGGGAAATCAGCGGCGCGGTGATCGGCTCGACGTTGACGACGATCCTGGTGTTCCTTCCGCTGGCGTTCGTGCGCGGCGTGGTGGGGCAGTTCTTCCAATCGTTGAGCATCGCGCTGTCGATCGCGCTGTTTGGTCTCGATGGTGGTGAGCCTCACGGTCGTTCCCGTCCTGGCGGCGCGTTATCTGGCGCGGCGGCGGATGCCAACGACCGGCCCCGTTTACGGCATTCTCGTGCGCGGCTACGAGTTCCTTTTGCGGGCCGGACTCCGCTTCCCGCGGCTGACGGTTCTGCTCGCGCTTTTGGCCGTTCTGCCGG
The DNA here is from genome assembly GCA_963713065.1 of Pirellulales bacterium. GTDB lineage: Bacteria > Planctomycetota > Planctomycetia > Pirellulales > Thermoguttaceae > JADLEL01. Next base: position 320,519 of record CAVQKP010000013.1, read on the forward strand.
GCTGGTGGCTGTGCGGCCACGTTAAAACGGGTTTCATGCCGGCGATGGATGAAGGGGCGTTCATCCTGGATTACTGGATGCCGGTCGGCACCTCGCTCGCCGAAACCGATAAAGTCATGCGCCGCGTGGAAACGATCCTGCAAGACACGCCGGACGTTGACCACTACCTGCGGCGGACCGGCGCGGAAGCCGGTTTCTTCGCGACCGAACCGTTTACGGGCGATATTCTCGTCAGCCTCAAACCGGCGGGGCAACGCCGAGGGATGGACGAATTGTTCGGTGTCCTCCGCGAGCGGATCGCCCGCGAGGTGCCCGAACTGGGGACGGTCGAATTCGTGCCGCTGGTGCGCGATCAGATCAACGATCTGGCCGGCGTCAGCAGTCCGGTCGAGATCAAAATATTCGGCCCCGATCTGGCGGTGCTGCGCGGCATAGCGGAACGGACGAAGAAGATTCTCGAACGTTGGGAATCGGATAATAAGGTCACCGACGTGAAGATGGACATGGTGCTGGGCAATCCCGACATCGTGGTCAGGACCGACAAGGTTCAGGCCGCGCACGTCGATCTTACCGAGCAGGATGTGGAATCGCAACTTTCAGCGGCCCTTTACGGTCAGGTGGCTGCCACGCTTCCCGAACGCGACCGGCTGACGAACATCCGCGTGCGGTATCCCGACGCCGTGCGCTTCGACGTCGAGGGATTGCCGCAATTGCCGATCAGCCTGTCGGGCACGCAGGCGGCATCGATTCCGGCCGCCGCTGGAACGGCAACTTCGCCGGGCGCCAAATACGTGCAATTGGGTCAACTGGCGCAATCGAGCGCACGCGCACGCCCAACGAGCTTTGGCGCGAGAACCAGCAGCCCGTCGTCACCGTCTCGGCCGAACTGGGCGATTGGGATTTGGGCACCGTCAACCGCGAATTGCAGAATGAACTGGGCCGCATCGACTTTCCCGCCGGCTACCGCTGGGAACTGGCGGGCAACTACCGCTCGCAGCAGGAATCGTTCGCCAGCCTGTTCGCCGTGCTCGTCGTGGCCGCGGCCATCGTCTTCCTGATGCTGGGGTTCCAGTTCCGCAGCCTTGTGCTTCCGCTTTTGATCTTTCTTGTGCAGCCGGTCTCGCTGACGTGCGCGCTCTTCGCGCTCTGGATCACCGGCACGCAGTTGAACGTATCGTCCTTCATGGGGATCATTCTGCTCATCGGGCTGGACGTCAAGAACGGCATCCTGCTGATCGAGTATATCGGCCAGTTGCGCAAAAGCGGCATGCCGCTTCACGATGCATTGATCCAAGCCGGACGGAGGCGATTCCGCCCGATCCTCATGACCAGCCTCTGCACGATTTTCGGCCTGCTGCCGCTGGCCTTCGGCATGGGGCCCGGCGCACAGATGCAGCAACCCTTGGCGATCGCCGTGATCGGCGGCCTGATCGCGAACATGCTGCTCACGCGGCTTCTGATTCCGGTGGGATATCTGGTCGTGCAGCGGAGAAGGCAAGCGGCGGCAAGTTAGAAGATTCCCAACTCATCCCGCGCATCGTCCGTCATCCGGTCGGGAGTCCACTGGGGAGAGAGGGTGAGCTGCACTTCGACGTGCCCCACGCCCTCCAGGCGGCTCACCGTTTCTTTGACGTCGCGGAGGAGTTCGGGGCCGAAAGGGCAGGCGGGCGTGGTCATCGTCATGATGATGTGGAGGTTCGTTTTGCCTTCCACCTCATCCACGCCCACCCCGTAAATCAGGCCCAAATCGACCACGTTGACCAGCAATTCCGGGTCGCGGACTTGTTTCAGGGCTTCGAGAATGGTTTCTTCGGCAAGCGGCATGGCGAGGCAGTGGTCAGTGGGAAGTGATTGGTGGCCAGTGGTCGGCAGAAAATGATAAAAGTGAGTCACCGGCTACCGGCCACTCTCATTTCCCTTACTTTTTTAATTTAACGAACACCCGATCGCCCTCGACTTTGATTTCATGGGCGGGCGTCGCATGGACGGCGGGCATCGTCAGCGCCAATCCGGTGCGGATGTCGAATCGCGCCGTGCCGCGGACAAATGATTTGATAGCCGTCGATTTGGCCTTGCCCCAACGGTCCGCCGTCGTGCGTGCAACAGTCGTCCAGCGCATACCACTGTTTTTCCAGGTGAAATATCACGATGAAACGCTCGTCAACTTCGAAAACGTCCTTGCCAGGATCGGGAATGTCGGAAGTTTTGCAAACGGGAATGAAATCGGGCATGGTGCTGGCGGAAAGTAGGAAGGATGAAGGATGAACGGGAATGACCTCTGTCATTCATCCTCCATCCTTCATCCTTTCAATTATACTCGCGAATTCTCCGTCCGATAGCCTCTCCCAGCGCGTGGCGGACGCTTTCGATCGTAATTCGGTCGAACACCTGCTGGAAAAATCCCGCGACAATCATGCGGACGGCCTCGTTCCGCGTCAGTCCGCGGCAGCGGGCGTAAAAAACCTGCTCGTCATCGACCCGGCCGACGGTCGCCCCGTGCGTGCAGCGCACGTCGTCGGCCTCGATTTCCAATCCCGGAATCGAGTCGGCCCGGGCGTCTTCCGACAGGATCAAGTTGTCGTCGCGCTGGTAACCGTCGGTCTTCTGCGCGTTCGGATCGACTTTGATCATCCCCCGCCACACCAGCCGGGAACGGTCCTGCAAGGCGCCTTTGTAGAGCAGATCGCTCTTGCACTGCGGCACGTAGTGGCGCTGCAGCGTGTGGTAGGATAGATGCTGCCGCCCCTCGGTGAACATCACGCCGTTGACCTGCACGTTGCCGCCCGGCCCGACGAGCGACACGTGCTGGTTGACCTTCGCCAGGCGGCTGCCCAGCGCGCCGATGGTCCATTGCAATTCGGCGTCGCGTTCGACAATGCCTTTTTGATGGGCGAAGTGCCACACGCCCTTGCCCCAGTTTTGCAGGTTGACATAACGGAGTTTCGCCCGCGGGCCGACGAAGATTTCGATGGCCCCGCAATGCAAGCCGAGGGCGTCCTCGCCGGCGCCGGCGGTTTCCTGCAGTACCGTGGCTTCCGCGCCTTCCTCGAGCACGATGAGCGTATGCCCGTAATCGACGCCGCCTTCGGTCAAGCCCGAGAGGATGTGCAGCGGCTTTTCGACGATCACGCCCTTGGGGACGTACAGCAGCGCCCCGCCGGACCAGCACGCCGCATGCAGCGCCGCGAATTTATCGGCGTGAAAATCGACGGCCTTCGTGAATAGATAAGGTTGCACGAGTTCGGGATAATCGAGAACGAGCGAATCCAAACTGCCGAACAGCACCCCGCGGACCGCCACCTCGGGATCGAGTTCCGTGACCAAGGGACGGCTATCGACCGCCACCGTGCTCCCCGCCAACTCGACGCCTTCGGCCAAGAGCGCGTCGGGCGGGGCCGCTCCGTTTTCCCGCGGGGCCGGCAAGCCGAACCGGTCGAGCTTGAAGGCGCGAATGTCGGTGCGCCGCCATTCTTCCAGCGAGAGATCGGGCAGGGGGAGTTCGTGGAACGTCGCCCAGGCCTCGCGGCGAAGCGCGAGAAGCCACGGGGGCTCGCCGCGTTCGGCAAGGAAAGCGTCGAACAGTTCGGGAAGGAATCCGTAGTGCGTGAGTATGCCCGTCACGTTGGTTTGCGGGTTGGAAGGGTCTTTGGCCCGATGATATATTCGTCCGGAAAAACCGGAAGTAAAGTAAGATTCCATGATTGCAGGTCCCGCCTGCTTATCCGACGGTGCCCTCCATCTGCAATTCGATCAAACGGTTCATCTCGACGGCGTATTCCATGGGCAACTCCTTGACCAGCGGTTCGATAAAGCCGCTGACGATCATCGTGGCGGCCTCCGCCTCGGTCAGCCCGCGGCTGGCGAGGTAGAACAGTTGCTCCTCGCCGATCCGCGAGACGCTGGCCTCGTGCCCGATCATCACGTCCTGTTCTTCGATTTCGATGTACGGATAGGTGTCGCTGCGGCTGCGGTCGTCGAGGATCAAGGCGTCGCAGACCACGTTCGATTTGGTTTTGATCGCGTCTTTGAGCACCTTGACCAGCCCGCGGTAGCTGGCGCGGCCGCCGTTTTTGGAGATCGATTTCGAGACGATTCGCCCCGATGTGTTCGGGGCACAGTGGACCAGCTTCCCGCCGGTGTCCTGGTGCTGGCCGGCGGAGGCGAAGGCCACGGAAAGAATTTCGCCCCGCGCGCCCGGCTCCATCAGGTAGATCGCCGGGTATTTCATGGTCAGGCGGCTGCCGAGGTTGCCATCGATCCATTCCACCAGCGAGTCGCCGAAGGCCTTCGCGCGTTTGGTGACCAGGTTGTAAATGTTGTTCGACCAGTTCTGGATCGTCGTATAGCGGAAGCGGGCGCCGCGCTTGGCGATCACCTCGACCACGGCGGCGTGCAGGCTTTCGGTGCTGTACATGGGCGCGGTGCAGCCTTCGACATAGTGGCACTGCGCGCCTTCATCGATGATGATCAGCGTGCGTTCGAACTGGCCCATGTTCGCGGCGTTGATGCGGAAGTAGGCTTGCAGCGGAAATTCGACCTTCACGCCGGGCGGCACATAGACGAACGATCCGCCCGACCAGACGGCGGAATTCAATGCCGCGAACTTGTTGTCGGTCGAAGGGATGATCGTGCCGAAATACTCGCGGACGATATCCGGATGCTCGCGGAGCGCGGTGTCCATGTCGGTGAACAGCACGCCCTGTTGCGAAAGTTCTTCGCGGAGCGAGCCATACACGACTTCGCTCTCGTACTGCGCCTTGACGCCGGCGAGGAATTTTTTTTCGGCCTCGGGAATGCCGAGTTTGTCGAAGGTGGTCTTGATTTCGTCGGGCACTTCGTCCCAGGAGCCGACCGAATGATCGGTCGGTTTGAGGTAATAATAGATGTCGTCGAAATTCACGGCGATCTTGCCGCCCCACTGCGGCAGCGGTTTCGAGCGGAAGATTTCGTAAGCGGCGAGCCGGTAATCGCGCATCCACGCCGGCTCGTTCTTCATTGCGGAAATTTCGGCGACGATCTCGCGGTTGAGGCCCTTTTTGGCCTTGAAAACATAGCGCTCCTCATTGCGGAAATCGTATTTGTTGATCTCGCCGACGGGATCGAAGGTTGGAACGGAGGTATGGGAAATATCGGTAGCCATGATTGGAATATGTTCATTGATGGTGTAAATTGCTGTTTGTTGTAATCTGCAATTGCCGATTTGCAATCTTTTCATTGCGCACTCAGCGCCGCTTCCTCCTCGACGATTTCGGGATGCGCGGCGCGGATGCGGTCGTAGCCTTGCTTGTGAAGTTCGAGCGCCAACTCGGGACCGCCCGTCTCGACGATTTTTCCGCCCAGCATCACGTGCGTGTAGCTGGGCGGATTGTGTTCCAACAATTGTTCGTGGTGGGTGATGATCAGAATGCCCATTTCGTGAGCGCCGATCTCCGCGATGCTCTGGCTGGCCAACCGCACGGCGTCCACGTCGAGCCCGCTGTCGGTCTCGTCCAGAATGGCGAATTTCGGCCGCAGCATCGCCATCTGCAAAATCTCCGCGCGTTTCATCTCCCCGCCGGAAAAACCGTCGTTCACGTAGCGCTTGGCGAACTCGGGATCGATCTTGAGCTGGTTCATCTTCTCGCCGAGTTCCTTGCGGAATTGCCGCATCGGAATCAGGTCCTCGCCCTCTTTGCGCAGCGGATTGCGAATATTCGACGCCGCGTGCCGGAGAAAGTCGGCCATCCGCACGCCGGGGATCGTCACCGGCCGCTGAAAGGCGAGAAACAACCCCGCCCGCGCGCGCTCGTGCGGCTCCATGGCCAGCACGTCCTGGCCGTTCAGTTCGATGCGGCCGGAAGTGACGGCGTAGCCCGGATGGCCGAGTATGGCAAATCCCAGCGTGCTTTTTCCCGAGCCGTTCGGGCCCATTAAAGCGTGGATTTCGCCGCGGTGGATGCTGAGCGAAACGCCTTTGAGAATCGGCTTGTCGGCGACATTGACGTGAAGATCAGCGATGGAAAGCGTGTCGGTCATGGGAAGGAAGGGGACAGGCTGCGAGGAGCAGGAGTAAATGTCAAGCGGTGCTTTTTCCCTGCTTCTCGTCCCCTGTCCTCCTTAATTTGATTTTGGTTTTACTTTGGCGTGATCGTGTACGAGCTTGCTTTCTTCGTACTGCAGGCAGCCGGACTGGTGCGGCAGCGGTAATTCGTCTTCAACTTTCATCGCACCGCGGCCGCGGGCAATGATCTCGGGCGTAAGTTCCGCCGCCGGCCTCTTGGCAATCCGCTTGCCGTAAATCTTGTCTTGCAAACGCATCAAGCCTTCCAGCAGCGATTCCGGCCGCGGCGGACAACCGGGAACATACACATCGACGGGAACGATCAAATCCACTCCGCGCACGACATGATAGCCGTGTTCGAAGTACGGTCCCCCGCCGATCGCACAAGCCCCCATCGCAAGCACGTATTTCGGCTCGGGCATTTGATCGTAGAGCCGCTCGATGCGGCTCGCCATTTTGTAGGTCACGGTGCCGGCCACGATCATCAAGTCGGCTTGCCGCGGGCTGGCACGGAAGGCACCGCGCCGAAACGGTCCAAATCGAAGCGGCCGGCGCCCGCGGCCATCATCTCGATGGCGCAACAAGCGATGCCGAATGTCATCGGCCAAATGCTCGCTTGTTTTGCCCAATTGAGCACCTGCTCGATCGTGGTGGTGATAACGTTTTCCTCGAAACGGCCTTCAATCCAGGGTTCTGTCATTTTTTCGACTCGCAGTGCTCGGCGCGTTGTTCAGGATTCCAACCTGTCGTCCCATTTCGTTGCTTTCGAGTGACAGGTAGGAAACCTGTCCCATGAGAGATTCCAAACACCCGAGTATAATCTTCCTTCACCCGGCTTGGAACCGGCACTGGGGATCACCGTCGAGGCGGCACTGCGTGAGTTGCACGTTCTCGCCCACCAACTCCGTAAACATCATCCGTTCCATCGAACAAATCGATTGATCCTGCTCTGCCAGCGTCGGATATGGACAGGAATGGGTGTTGAGGACCGGATGGGTATTCGAGTCGTCCACCGTTACCGAAATCCGCCGCTTGGCAAGCAAGTCGGCCAAAGACCGCAAACGCTCTGCAGGGGTGCTTCCTTCCACTTGATTGGCGTATTTCGAGGCCATGGCATGTGCAATTCGCCGCAACATTTCTCGGCGAAATTCCGGATTGTCCACAGTGCGGATCTCTGTCCAGAGGGTCATGGCTAAATCGGTAAAATTCGAGCCTGTTAGACGTAAACCCTTGTCTGTCAAGGTATAGCGATGCATGGGCCGGCCGCGCCCCTTGCGTTGGGCCTCTCGCTGGAGGACACCTTGGCTCATCATCCGAGTGAGCCTTTGGCGAACCGCTGTCGGCGTTACTTCCATTGCCGTGGCGAGTTCGGCCACACTTAGCGGGCCGATCGCACGCAGCAAATCGAGAAAATCACTATCCGATGTTGGTGATTCAATACTCATGGAATGAAATCTCCAATAACAATATCTTTGAACTCACCCCGAAGTCATCTTATACGAATAAGACATATATAGCAAAATTTATTGTTTTAATTCGGCTGCCAAGCAGAAGCTCGTTTTCATAACCTGTTGATCTGCATAACTTTATGTACAAACTGAATTCTCCGGAACTATTTTCGAAACTAACCTCGGACCCTCCTGCCATTGCTGTTTCACCCCAAAATTATACGCAATGAACAAATAGTATGGGGATTCTGCGATCGTGCGGGAAAATTTAACGATTAATGAACGGGGCCGGTTTTCTATTAGCTTTTCATTGCCGTTCACCCCAAATACCCCCCTGTAGAGTTTAATCTTCCTTTCGACGAGAAAGGTTGCGAACAAAAAAATTGCGAAAAATGAATCTGTTCCCCTCCAGCCACGAGGAAATGGCTTTTCCATTCAAAAATTTGACGCAATAATTAGAGCAATGGTTTTTAGGGGTTCGCCTATTTCGGCTTTTCCCATGAAGGTGTCTTATGGCTTGGTTGCCGCGCCGCACAGTCGTTGTGCCAATCGATTTTTCCGACGATTCACTGGCTTCGCTGCAAGTCGCGAAAGATCTGGTCGATGATCTCGACCATCTGCACGTAGTGCATATTTTGCCGATCTGGGAACCGAATGAACCGGGAGTTATCTGGGAACCGGTGGACGAACAGAGCCGTGCCGAACATGCCACCGACGCGCTCCGGAAAAAAATCGCGGCGCTGGGGTTGGCCGGCGCCCACGTGATCGTTCGTTTCGGAGAACCCGGGCATGAAATCACCGATTACGCCCAGGAAATCCAGGCCGAATTGATCGTCGTTTCGAGCCATGGCCGGAGCGGGTTGACTCGCTTGTTGATCGGTTCCACCGCCGAGCGGGTGGCGCGGTTGGCACATTGCCCCGTGTTGATGCTGAAGCGGTAGCCGCCTGCCAGCGGAGGTCCTCCTGCCGGGCGGGACTTTTCGGTAGGAGTTCCGCTTGCAGGGCTGGTTGGCACAATCTGCCATGTCCTGCACGGCGGGTGGGAACTGCTCAATCGCGGATAATCGCGTTCGAGCAGCGTGAAAAATTCTGCCGGGGTCGAAACTTTCGCCAAGCGGGTGCGGAAATTTTTCGCCCCCGGCTGGCCGCGGGTGTACGGAGCGGCCATCGAACGCATCAGGACGCATGCCTTTTCAGGGCCGTATTGTTCGACAACCAGCCGAAATTGCTCTCGGATCAAATCGCATTGTTCCTCGGGCGTAGGATCGGGAGGGATCGGTTCGCCGCGGATCGCCGCTTGTGCCCGGCGAAAGAGCCACGGCCGAGCGAGGCCCGCGCGGCCAATCATCACGCCGTCCACTCCGTAGCGCTCGAAAGCATGAACGACGTCCTGCGGTGTTTTCAAGTCGCCGTTGCCGATGAGGGGAATTTTTTTCAAGTGCGGCTTGATCCGCGCGATCTGCTCCCAATCGGCCGCGCCGCGAAAAAGATCCTCCGCCGTGCGGCCGTGTACCGTGACCGCCGCGCCGCCGGACTGCTCGACGGCCTGCGCCACGTCGATGGCATTGATGCTCGCGCGTGCAGCCGAGGCGGATTTTCGCCGTCACCGGCGCGGGCGCACGCCTTGGCCACCCGGGCGACGATCTCGCCGATCCGCTCGGGATAGCGCAGCAGATAAGAGCCGCTTTCGGCTTTTTCGGCCACGTCGCGCATCGGGCAGCCAAAATTGATATCCACCACGCTCGCGCCGAACTCGAAAGCCAGCCGCCGCCCGACTTCCGCCATTTTCGCCGGGTCGTTGTCCCAGATCTGCACCGCCAGCGGCCGCGGCTCCTCCTTGACCCCCCACAACTGATCCGGCAACTCGCCGCGGCGCTTTTCGCGATGGATAAACGACCGCGCACTCACCATTTCCGCGGCAATCAATCCCGCGCCGCCCAATCGCCGCAGTAGATGCCGATAAGCATAGCCGCTAAAGCCCGCCAGGGGTGCCGAGAAAATCGGCGGATCGATGAGCAGCGGGCCGATGCGAAAGGGATGCATGGTTGCTTCTGGAATATTCGGCCTTCGGAAAATCGCTACGCGTCGCGGCCGGTATTCGGCCGCTCGATCTCGATTTCCATCGCGGTGACCGAAGCGGCGGGGAACGTCCAATTTCCCTCCGGCGGCAGAATGTCTTCCGAGAGGCGCACGACTCCGGGATCGGTTTCGATGATTTCCGCCTCCGGCTCCGCTTCCAGCGTGAAAATCTTTCCGCGCCGCAAGGCATATTGGCCGATGCCGAGTCGGGCGGCCACCGCGGTCTTGCGGTTGGTGTTCACCACGTGGAGAAAGAGCCGATCGCCCGTGCGGCTGGCGGTCGCGTCGAGTCCCGCCGGAGTTTTGGCCACGGTGCAGGCCTCCCGGCCGGTATGCTTGCGGTAGAGGGCCATCGCCAATCCCACCGGCATGAGATAAGCGTCGCCGCCGGGCACGGGGATCATCACCGCATTGTTCTGCCAGCGCGTCCCGCAAAAATCGGCCAACGTGGCGATCTTCAGCACGTCCCCGTTGCGCTCGTGAACGTTCAAAATCCGCGCGTTGGCGACGCCGGCCGCCCAGGTCGAGAGAACCTCGCAGCGATTGCGGCCGGGGAGCGTGAAATGGCATTCCGTCATCGCCAGGGGAATGTTGAAGCGGGCGATTTGATTCCGCAGATCCTTGATCTTCTCCTCTTGTTCCTTGCACGCGCGCATCAAGTATTCCCAGGTCTGCTCCGGATTTTTTCGGTATTCGATCCCGTGCAGGGGCGAGTCCTTCCCTCCCGGGCCGAAGCCGTTGTGAAAGGCCAGATATTGCAGTTCTTCGCCGGCGATTTCCGCCATCCGCTCCGCCCAGCCGCTGTCGCCCCAGCCGATCAGCGCGATCCGCGGATCGGCTTTGCGCATTGCCTTGGCGAATTCAAGCGTTTTCCGCGCCGCGGTTTCCACGTCGAATCCCTCGGGATCGTAGGAAGTCTCGTTGCCGATCTGCCACAGTTTGACCCCCAAAGGTTCGGCCGGCCCGTGCCGGCGGCGGAGGCCGTTCGCGGGATTGTTGCAGTAGTCCACCCACTCCGCGGCTTCCGCGGCGCTGCCGGATCGGATGTCGCCGTTCTTTCCCTTGGCCCAGTGCTTGCGGCCGTCCGATTCGAAGTTCACCACCAACAGCGGATCCGCTCCCACGCGCCGGCAGAAGTCCGCGAACTCCCGCGTTCCGACCTGGTTGTTGTAGATTCCGCCCCAGAGTTGGTTGAGCATCGCCGGGCGCTGCTCCCGCGGGCCGACCCCTTCCTTCCAGCGGTAATAAGAGGCGAAGCAACCGCCCCAGCGGAGCAACGCCGGCGCCAGTTCCCGGGTGATTTTCACGACGTCCTCGCGCCACCGGTCCGCTTGAAAATCCCACGCCGCGTCCACCGAACTGTCCGTCACGCCCAGCGGCTCCATAAATTGCATATACAGGTAGGGCGAGAGCGGGAACCGCGGCGTCGGATCGATCTCGAACGCCGCGTCCGCGGCATCCACTGCACCGGCATGTGCGGCGCCCGCCGGTCTGCGCACCCGCGGCCAAAACGGCAAGGGACGTGGTTTTGATGAAATCCCGGCGGTTCAAATCGTTGCGTTTCATGGTTCGTCCTTTCGCATGGCGCCTCTGCCGGAATGTCCGGCAGCGTTGGTGAAATGATTGATTCAATTATTCGTTAAGGCTGCTTATCACCGGCTATTGTAGAAATACTGCAGCGAAGAATATCCTCCATCGCCCGTTACAATAAGGCATACTCTTCCATAAAACAAGTAGGGCGAGACTCCGGAAATCGTACAAGTTCATTTCGCCGGAAACTCGCTCTTCGAGATTCGGTCTGGTATAATCGCGACCGGTCCGGTTACGGCGGCCGTCGTGTGGTGCAATCGTTCTACGAGCACACGCGCAACCCCAAAATCCTCCTCGACACGCGCACGGCGATCGCCGACGAGTCGAGGCCCTCGACGCCGCGCCGCTGCTCTACGTGCAGACCTCGCCGCCCGAAGGCACGGCCACGCCGGCAGGCCCCATCCTCATCAACATCCGCGGCGCGGCATCGCCCGGCGCAGCGCTACCCGTCAACAGGCGGCCGGTCATCCCCGAAAACATCACCCAAAGCGGCTATTTTATCGACTGCGCCTTTTCCAAAACGGGCCGCCCGAAATCGTCGTCACCGCTGAGCTGAACGGCGTCAAGAAAACCTGCCGGCGAACAGTCCGATTTATCGAGTAGCGGTCGGCGATTTCAATCGCCCAGATCGCTAACCCAAGTTACGGAGTTGCGGGTGGCGGTTTGTTGGTAAATAAGGACTTACGTTCATTTTTTTACCATTATTTCCACTACATTGGTATCATCTCGTCGATGCGGCGGAGACGGCGGGGCAGGGTTACGCCAAGACGATGGAGGAGGACTTTTTGAGCTTGATCCGGTTCGGTAACGCACCGCAAGCGAACCGTGCCGTTGTGGTTTCCTTGGGGATTCAAAGTAGGCAACACCACGTCGCCGCTCTTGATCTTGGCCAGTTCCATAAGCACCGTCCGCGGCGCGTCGCCCAGGCCGGAGCGGCGCATCCATTGGGCCAACGTCTTCCATAAGACATAGGCCAAAAAGCAGACCAGGATGTGCGCCAAAACGCGATCCTCTTTCTGATGCCAGATCGGGCGAATCTCCAATTCGTCCTTGGTGATCCGAAACGCCCATTCGGCTTCGGTCAACTGGATGTAGCGTTTCCAAAGCAAAGCGGGATCGGTTTCGCGGAGGTTCGTGCGGAGCAGATAACAGCCTTCGGAGAGCGCGGCCCAGTCGTGCCAGCGCGGGTTGCGAGTCCAAACGACACGCAAGCGTTGCTTGCCCCTCGGCGGCGACAATCGTTCGATCTTCACCTCGAATCCTCCCGCCGTGCGCCAGTATTGTTGCATCAACCGACCCAGCCGCCGATTGGCCACGCTTTCCTCTTTCAAGCGGCCGCTTTCGGCCGAGGACTGCATCTGCCGCAGCGACTTTTCCAACCGATCCAGGAACCGCTCGTGCATCGCCTTTTCCTTCTCGCGGCGATCGGCGCTGCGGGCCAAGACGAACGTCTCTTCGCCTTGCGGCCCCCGCACCAATTTCACTTCCACGCCCTCTTGCGCTTCGCGCCAGTCCTTCGCCGTCAAATGTTCTTCGAATTGCCGCAGCATGGCCTTGGGCGTGCCCACGATGTACTGCCCGCCCCGCCCGCGCAGATACTTCAAATTCTCCTCGCTGACCATCCCGCGGTCCATCACCCAGATGCGTTGCGCCCGGCCGTATTTCTTCTCCATTGCTTCGACGATTTCTTTCACCGTCGTCGAGTCGTGGCGATTCCCGGCGAACACCTCGTATCCCAAAGGAATGCCGTCTTCGGTCACCACCAAACCGATGCAAACTTGCAAACAGTCCGGGCGGCTGTCCCGCGAATATCCGCGTTTCGCCAGCGGATTACGCTTGCCTTCGCCCTCGAAATACGTGCTCGTGACGTCGTACAAGAGCAGGTCGTAGTTCAGGTCGAACAAAGCGCCCAAGCGGTCCTGGAGATGTTTTTCGATCGCCGGCTTGTGCGGCAGGAGCCGGTCCAAGCCCTCGTACAAACGATCCGTATGGACCTTCGCCGGGGAAACGCCCAACAAGTCTTCCAAGACTGTGCCGCGATACCACGTGCTCTCGATGTGCAGTTCGCTCTGCGGTTCGCAGAAGCGGGCGATCGTCAAAATAGCGGCCACCGTCGGCCACGCGATTTCTTCCCGGCCGGCGGGCGTCAAGCCGTCCAAGAGCTTGTCCAGCCCCAAGAGCCGCCACAATCCCCAGGCCATCCACACGTCGCCGAAGTCGCGGAGCCGCTCGAAGCGAACGTCGCGCAACCGCACCAACACCGGTTCCTCGTCGCTCGGATCGTCGTAATGCGGCGGATCGAACAAAGACCGCGCGGGCCGCTGCTTGCCGGAAAGATTTCGGCCGAGTTGCGCCCAGCCGCTCTGCTCGCTACGTCCCAACTCGCCCAGGTAGGCCACCACCCGCTGCCGCGATCCCTTGCCGGTGCGCACCGATTCCACTAACGCCCAATAGGTGCGCCGCCCTCCATTCGTGCGCCGTTCATAACGCCGCAAAAACATGGCCGATCCCTCGCTCTCGTTGAGCTATAGGATCGTCCTCTTCGATAAATTCAACAAGGCCGCGATTCCCATTTTTTCCACTACATCGACTTTCAACGGTGAAGAGTTCAATTCCCCGAGAGTTACGCTTCCTCCATAACAGATAACAGGTAAAATAGACTTACAACACCGTAACTTGGGCTAACTTCAACGGCGCCGGCACGACCGCGGCAACCGTGGGCATGGCGCTGCGAACCGTTCGCCGGGCGTGCCCCTGCCGGCTCGTCCGGCAGTGCGCTGCGGCGAACGGCGGGCGCGGCTGCACGAGCCGGCAATGCCGCCCAACCGCGTCGCCCCAACAGGGTCCGCGGGGAAACTGGCGCTCCGACGGATAGCATTCCTGTCCCTCCCGTTTGGTGGTAAAATATATCCGGTCGTGGAATTTCCTGGAATTCAATGCCCTTTTCTTGCATCGTTTGTATTAAGGACTAGGTCAGCGATGGCTCATAGACTTGCCGAGTATGCCGCCTTGCACGAGCGCGTCAAGGAACTGACATGCCTCTACGGTCTCGCTCAACTTTCCGAGCATCCGAACATGACCGTGGAAGCCATTCTGGGAGAGATCGTGAAATTGCTGCCGGCCGCCTGGCAGTATCCCGAGATCGCCGCGGCGCGCATCGCGATGGATGGCATGGTTTTCGAAACGGCCGGTTTCCGCGAGGGGATGCATCGGCAGTCGGCGAAAATCCAGATCGGCGGCCAATGCCGCGGATCGATCGACGTGTACTACCTCGAATCCCGTCCCGAGATCGATGAAGGACCGTTTTTGAAGGAAGAGCGGAACCTGATCGAAGGGATTGCCCGGCAAATCGCGCTGATCGTCGAACGGCGCCGCGCGCGGAAGAAAAGCTCCGCTTGCAAGGCCAATTGCGGCATGCCGATCGCCTGGCGACGATCGGACAACTTGCGGCGGGCGTGGCTCACGAATTGAACGAGCCGTTGGCAACGATCCTCGCTTTTGCCCAACTCGCCGAGAAGCAGCCGGGCATCCCGCAGCAAACCGCCCGGGACTTGGGAAAAATAGTCAAGGCTTCCTTGCACGCCCGCGAAATCATCAAGAAACTGATGTTCTTCGCCCGGCAAATGCCGCCGCGGAAAAAGCTCGTCGATCTGAACGGCGTCATCGAGGACGGACTGTATTTCCTCGAATCCCGGTGCGCGAAAAGCGGCATCCGAGTGCGGCGACGCCTGTCGCGGCGCATTCCGCCGATCGTCGCCGATCCTTCGCAACTGAATCAGGTGCTCGTCGATCTCCTGGTCAACGCCGTTCAAGCGATGCCCCGCGGCGGAACGCTGAGAATCGCCACCCGGCTATCGCGGCAATGTGCCGTATTGGCGGTGGAAGACGACGGCATCGGCATGGATGAGGAAGTGCTCAAGAAAATCTTCGTCCCGTTCTTCACCACGAAGGATGTGCAATGAGGGGACGGGCCTCGGGCTGCCCGTCGTGCATGGAATCGTCGCGGCCCACGGCGGCTCGATCTCGGTAAAGAGCAGTCCGGGACAGGGCGCTCGCTTCGAAGTGTATCTTCCCCTGGAGACTTCACGAACAGAAGAGGAGCCTTCCGGCGATGACGAAGAGAAATGAGCAAGAATCGATTCTCGTCGTCGATGACAGCCCCGCGGCCATCGAGGCCATCCGGCGGATTCTGGAGTCCCATGGCTACATGGTTTTTGCCTCTCCCGGCGTGGCCGAAGCCCTGGCGTTTCTCGCGAGAGCCTCCGTCGATCTGGTGATCACCGATCTGAAGATGCCCAAAGCCAGCGGCTTGGACCTGGTGCGTTACGTATGCGAGAATCTGCAAGACACCGAAATCATGATGATCACCGGCTATCCTTCGATCAATGGAGCGGTCGCCGCGGTGAAAATCGGCGCGGAAGAATACTTGGCCAAACCGTTCACCGACGGCGAATTGATCGCCGCCGTCGAAAGAGGGATGGACAAGCTGCGCGTCCGGCGACTGGGCAAAACGCCCGTCGCGACGCCGGTTCTGCGCCGCATGGACTGATCGGCGAATCGGCGCCGATGCAAAAAGTCTTCCGCGCCATCGGCAAAGCCGCCGCGGCCGCGGCGAATGTCCTGATCTGCGGCGAAAGCGGGACCGGAAAGGAACTCGTCGCCCGGGCGATCCATTATGGCAGCCGGCGATCTTCCGCGCTGTTCCTGCCGGTCAATTGCGGCGGCATCCCCGAAGGGCTTTTGGAAAGCGAACTGTTCGGTTACGTGAAAGGGGCCTTCACCGGCGCGGCCGAATCGCGGGCCGGCTTCTTCCAGACCGCCGACGGCGGAACGATTTTTCTCGATGAGATCAGCGAGACGAGCCTCAATATGCAAGTAAAGCTGCTCCGCGTCCTCGAGGACCAGCAGGTCTATATGGTAGGTTCGAGCAAGCCGCGAAAGGTCGATGTAAGAATCCTCGCGGCCACCAACAAGAATTTGCAATCCTTGATCCAAAGCAGATTGTTTCGCGAGGACCTCTTTTACCGTTTGAATGTGGTCGCCATCTCCTTGCCGCCACTGCGCGAACGGGGCGACGACGTTTTTCTGCTGATCGCCCATTTTGCCGAAAAATTCGCCAGGGAATTGGGAAAGCCTGTTCCGACCTTCTCCGACAGCGCCTTGCAGGTCATGAAAACCGGTTACCCTTGGCCGGGTAACGTGCGCGAGTTGGAAAACGCGATTCACGGCTTGATGGTCATGTCCGAAGACGATCGGATCGGAATAGCCGACCTCCCTGCGGCGCTGCGATTTTCCTTTCACCCCCAATCCGATCTTACCCGGCCGCTCGCGGAGGTGGAAAAAGAATATATCGGCAACGTTCTCGCCAGCGTGGGGGGGAATCGCACGAAAGCCGCCGAGATTTTGGGGATCGACCGGAAAACACTGCGGGAAAAATTGAGAATTTTTGGCGTTAGTTGAAGGTCGCATCTTGCCTCGGGCGAATGCGTTTGCGCACTCCGCAACCGTTCCCGGCACACAAAGTAATAGCACACTGTAGCAGGCACGCTCCGTGTGCCGTTTTGCGGCACGTTGTTGCACTACGCGAACGACTCGCCGTGTGTGCCTGCTACTCTGACCCCAGCCCGAAAGCGGTTGTTATGCCTCCTCGGAAAAAAAGCCATCCTCACGGTTTTCTCTTGGGTAATTTTTCCCCGCGCGGTACAATTCTCCCCGCTCCGCCGCGCTGAATCGCCCGCGAGAAAATCCTCCCTTCATCCTCAACCTCTCCTACACTCTATTTTTTTTCGCGGCATCCGGCAATCTTCCGGCTTGCCGGAAACCGATCTCCGCCAGCCGAAAATACGGCACGGCATTTGCTCCCTCTCCACACGGTGACAAAGGAGAAATGCCATGTTTCACAATCGCTTGTGCCCTTCGAGATTCAAGTTTCTTTCCGGATGTTCCCGCGATGCGGACGAATTGTCTTCCCTTTTCCAAAACGGAGACGGCACCGAACGATTGCCGCTCGTCGAACGAAGCATCGTTGCACGACGAAACCAAGCTTCCCATCGGAGCAGGAAATCATCGAAGAGTCGTGTCGGGGCCGCCGAAACGGCCGGCAATTCCGCAGGCTTGTGTTCCAATTGCGAAAACCGCTTGCATTGCATGATGAGGTCGCTGGAAGGCGGCGTTTGGCACTGCGAGGAATATCGCTAACGGATCGAATCCAATCGCCGGGAAGAGCCGATCCCGTTTATGAATGCCTCGATGCAGGCTAGAGCGGCGAATTTTTCCGCCAAAATTCCATTTATTATCGAGGAAACCCTTCACGGCCCATAAAGTAGCAGGCTCACTCCGTGTGCCGTCCGCGGAGAACAATGTATTGCCGCAAAACGGCACACGCAATGCGCCTGCTACTCCAATCACCGGCCCTCGAACGGTTACGCCAAGAGCGTATTGCTTCGATTTCAGCCAAACTGCGGTATCTTCATCAGCTCGCCGTCCTTGAGCGCCGACTGATGGGCGACGACGCCGGCAACGGTCATGTTGAGCGCCGCGACGATATCCACCAGCGGCTTTCGATCGGCGAGAATCGACTCGACGAATTCGTTCATCAGCGGGCCGTGCGAGCCGCCGTGCCCGCCCGGCGCGACGCTCGGCGGCAATGCGGGCCGGGACAGATCGGGCAGGTTCTTTTCCAATCCGTCGTACGCCATGCCCGTCATCGACCCGCGCTGCCCCCGCACGCGACCGATCTCGTTGCAGAAGCCGGGCGTGTCGAAGCTCTCGGCCATCCGCGCCATGCCGCCCTCGCTCGTTCGCAGCAGCGCGATCTCCGTGGAGAAAGCGTTCTGGTACGCGTTGTTCTGCGGCTGGTATTTCTTGACCTTGCTCGGCATCCCCCGGCAAGAGACCTCGGTGAAGCTCCCGTCGGTGACGCTCACGTAATAGGCGTTCGCGTGCGTGGGATACCATTGCGGCGGAAGCCCGTCCCGCCAGTTTCCGTACGAAGGCAGCCCGTTCGGCATATAGTGATAGTATTCTCCTTCGGCATAGACCAGTTTGCCGAACCCGCCGGCGCGGTAGATTTGCCGCATCGCGTAGCAGTCGTCGTGAAATGCCGACGTCTCGAACATCATGTACTTCAGTCCGCTCGCTTTCACGGCCTCGAACAGCTTCTGCTGCATCTTCGAGCGATCCGAAGACGGCCGGCACCGCGGTGGCCGCGTGCTTGCCGTGTTTGAGAACCTCGATGCAGTGCCTGGCGTGACTCGCGGCATCGGTCGCCACGAACACGGCCTCGATCGTGTCGTCCTTGACCAGTTCTTCCAGCGACGGATACGTCTTTTCGCAACGGCAAGCCTTCGCCAAATCGCTGCACCGATCGGCGAACAGATCGCTGACGGCCGCCACGGTCACGTTCGGATGATCCTGGAAACCGAACGCCGAGCCGAAACTGCACGCGCCGTTGCCGACGATCCCCACGCGGATTTTTCGCTCGGAAATCGGCTCCCACGCTCCTGTCGGCCGTTCCGAGGTCTTGACCCCCGCCGCTCCCAAAACGTTCTCGCCGGGCGGTTCCGCCGCCACCGCCGTATTCAACAACCCGCCCGCTGCGATTGCGCCCACGGAACCGAGGGCCACATTGCGAAGAAAGCCCCGTCGCGAATTGACATAATCCATGGTTTACTCCTCGGAAATTATGTGTCTCCCCTTCCCTTTGGGAGAGGGACCGGGGGTGAGGGCGGAAATGGGGTGAATGTACCGGATCGGCTCACCGTCGCCACCGACGTTCCGCCAGTATTTATCGCGGATAGCAATCCCCTCCGCTCTCCGACGATATTACCGTCTCCATCACTTATCGTCAATCATCCCAAGGTTCCGGAAATCAAGGCCCGCGGCAGGGCAACGCCCGGTGCGAAAGCGGCTATCCGCGAGTGACCGGCCTTTCCCGAGAACATCGTGAATTTCACTGTGAAAAACTAATTTTCGAATTCCTTGACTTCATCCGCAGCTTCATTTTACACAACGACTTTCCACCGAAAAAACACTTTCTTGTTGAAAAAGGACCAGTCAATTTGCTGCAGTTCGCAGAGGGAAAGTGAAGCTCGGTGAAGGGCTTTTATGGCCTCCCGAGTAAAATGCGTGAAATGGAGAGTGCGGTTTTGCTTGCGGTCCGCAGTGCCGCCGAACTCGGCAGTCCGATCGGGCGCCATCCCCCCTGTACACGCGTGAAAAACACAAGAAAAATACCTTTTGAAGTGAATAACCGGAAAGGAACTTATCCATGCCAACCATGACCGGATTGTCCGGCAACGAACTTTTTTGCCTGCAACTCAAGGGCCTCACCGGCGGCGAACTGGTGATCGGCAACAGCGTCTATTCGATGGGCTTCATCGGCGGGATCGGCGCAAGTCTCAAAAGCGCGTTCGGCGGCGAGGTCTCGCAAATCACGAACATCATTCACGAAGGACGCCAGCAATCCTACGCCCGCATGCTCCACGAGGCCCAGCAGCGCGGCGGGGCGGGCATCACCGGCGTCAGCAGCGAACTGCGGCGATTTCACGGCAATATCGAGTTCCTCTCGGTCGCCTCCTGCGTGCATGGGGCGGGCGAGGCCTCCGAAAAAGTCCACTTCTCCACCAGCGGCGACGGCCAGGAACTCTATTGCCAGTTGGACGCCGGCTACACCCCGATCCAGTTCGTCTTCGGCAACGTGGCCTATTCCATCGGCATCGGCGGCGGCATCCTCGGCAGCCTGAAAAGCCTCGGCCGCGGCGAGATCAAGGAGTTCAGCAACATTTTCAACTCCACCCGGCACCTCGCGCTCCGCCGCATCGTCGATGAAGCCCGGTCGGTGGGCGCGAACGCCGTGGTGGGCATCACGACGAAGATCATGCCCTTCTCCGGCGTGCATGAAATGGTGATGATGGGCACCGCCTCGCGCAACACGGCCCTGCCCGGCCAGCATGCCGCCGAGCCGGTCACCAGCGACCTGACCTGCGAAGAGATGTGGAACCTGACCAGCATGGGCTACATGCCCGTGAAACTCGTGCTGGGCACGGCCGTCTATTCGCTGGGCATCGTCGGCGGCTTCAAGGCGATGCTCAAGGCATTCGCCCGCGGTGAGATCAGCGACTTGACCTCGCTCGTCTATGACGCCCGGGAACACGCTTTGGGACTCATTAAAGACGAGGCCGCGGGGATCGGGGCAGACGAGGTGGTGGGCATCAAGACGCACATCCACGAGATCGGCAACCTGATCGAGTTCATGGCCATCGGCACCGCCGTGAAACGCGCCCCCGGCCTCTCGACCCTCACGCCCACACTGCCCCCGCAGGCGATCATCAAGGACAAAGACACCTGGATCAGCACCGGCAATAACTTGTTCGGCGGCATGGCAACTAAAGGCGGCAAAGAGAGCGATTGAAGAAGAAGATATGAAGTCGGAAGTGAAGTATGAATGCCGCTTGCGGTGTTCGTCATTCTCGACATCGAGTATCCCCGTCTCGGCCTGATCCACATCGACGCCTTCGATCAAGCGCTCATCGAAGTGCGGCAAAGCATGAATTGAATCGTTGCTTACTGCCGCATGCCCGGATTCCACGGCCAATACTGGATGTGCGGGCGGCCGAAGCGGATTTCCAGGCCGCCCGTGATCGAGGGATTGTGCTGCGTTTGGAAGACGCTGCCGCCGGCGAATGCCACGTTGTCCAGGCATTCCAAGCGAAAGATGAACCAGTCGCTGAGCTTCCACTTCACGCCGATGCCGATGGGCATGCCCGCCAGAATCCGCGCGTTGTCGATGCCCAATTGATCGGCAAACTTGATCCGCGACGTGCCGATGCCCATCAACACGTACGGCCGGACCGCCGCGTCGCCCCAAGGATAATAAAGAAAATCGATGTCCCAGAGAAAATGATCGGAACTGTGCTGCGTCCCGTCGTCGAGATAACCCCCGGAAACCGGAAAACTGGCCGAGGCCAGCCGCATTTCGAGACCCCAGCCGTCGTCGAAATCGTAGCCGAACCGCGCCCCCGCGAGAAAGCCGGTCCCCTGCTCGATCGAATCGTTGATCAACGGGCTCCCCACGATCGGTCCCATGAACAACCCCGCGCTGAACGGCCGATAGCACCAGGGCTCGCGCTCGATGCGCAGCTCGGCATCGTTCAGCAACCACCGCTTGGGATTCATAAGATGGAAGAGCTTGCCCCCGGATTGCAGGCAACGCCCGCAAAATCCCGTCGTTGAATTCATCGGAGCGCCGCATTCCGGACAGCTCGCGGGAGCGGGCAGATTGCCGGCGCCGCCCGGAATTGCCGCCGGTCCCGGCGCTCCCAAATGCGGCGCCTCCAGCGGATTTCCGATCTGCGGAAATGTCGGCGCCGGTTCCGCGGCATTGTCGGGCGCGTTCGCTGCTTGATCGTAAGCCGTGCGGCGAATCGGCGTCCAGCGGCCGGTGCTCGCCGTCCATTCTCCGCCGTCTGCCTGCGCGGCGGCGGCAGCCGGCATGCCGGGGAAAATCGTTGACGATTCCTCTTCACCGCTGGCGATCCCGACGGCAAAGACCGCCCAAGCGAGACAACTCGCCGCGCAAAGACAGGTCTTCGAGTTTGATTTCGTCAGCGCCATGAAGATTGGATGGATGGGATAGTCGTCAAGTCCGGCAGCCACGCACTTGACAAGGGGTGAACGGATCGTTATTCCATATACCGCAACATGCGAATGGATCGAGAGAATAGTCGGGAAAAGGCCAAAGGGGTGGGCGGGGATTATCCCCGTTGAGAATGACGGTGTCAACGTGGATTTTCGATAATTCGTTGACTTTATTGCCCCGCATAGTTAATCTGGGTAGATATACCAATCTATTGAAAGATGCCTCCGGAGCCGCATAATGGCAAAGAAAAAGGGAAATTATATCGAAATCCTGCTCCGCAAAGGGGCTATCAGCCCTGACCAGTTGGCGGAAGCCCAGCAACATGCCACCACCGTAAACCTGAAATTGCCCGATGCCTTGATTCAGCTCGGCTACGCTTCCGGTGAAGAGATCACGCGGGCGATGGCCGAACAGCATGGACTGGATTATGTCAACTTGTCGGAGGTTGATATTCCGCCATCCGTCGTGGAACTTGTGCCCGAATCGGTCGCTCGCGAAAACGCGGTCATCCCTCTCGCAAGGGGTGATGATGCCTTGACCGTGATTATCAGCGATCCGGATGATTATGAAACCATTGAAAAACTTAGATTCATCCTTAATCTGCCCATCGAAGTCGCCCTTGCGCCCCGCGATGCCATTCAAGAAGCCATCAACCGCCACTACGGTCAAACGGTTGGTGAAAGTGCCGACTCGATGCTCCAAGAATTTACCGATACGGCCATCGACTTCACCGAAACCGTTGAAGATCGTGCCGGCCGAGAGGAAGATATTGATGAAACCAGCGCCCCCATCGTCCGACTCGTCCATCTAATGATTAGTGAAGCAGTGCAGCTTCGCGCCTCTGATATTCATATCGAGCCCTTCGAGGATCGAATTCGCATCCGGTATCGCATTGATGGGGTCTTGGTGGAGCGTGACAGCCCCCCCAGGCGGTTGTTAGGTGCTCTGCTCTCCCGCGTCAAGATTCTTTCGAAAATGGACATCGCCGAGCGACGCCGCACTCAGGATGGCCGTATTAAAATCACGGTGGGGGAAAAAGAGCTCGACCTTCGGGTGAGCGTCATCCCCACCAATCACGGGCAATCGGTCGTCATGCGGATTTTGGACAAAGACAATATCCGGGTTGGTCTGCGGCAATTGGGCTTCGCGGAGGATGACTTCCAAAAGGTTCAATCGCTCATCAAACGTCCCAATGGCATCATTTTGGTGACCGGTCCGACCGGATCCGGAAAAACCACGTCGCTCTACGCTGCCTTGAATGAGCTAAATACACCGGATAAAAAAATCATTACCGCGGAAGATCCTGTGGAATATTACTTGGCGGGTGTTAACCAGGTGGAAATTCGACACGATATCGGACTGGATTTTGCCCGTGTGATTCGTGCAATGTTACGTCAGGCACCAAACATTATTCTAGTCGGAGAAATGCGCGATTTAGAGACTGCTCAAATGGGAATTCAAGCATCTTTAACTGGACACTTAGTATTCAGTACATTGCATACGAACGATTCGCCAAGTGCTGTTACACGTTTAATCGATATGGGTGTGCCCTCATATCTGGTGGCAAGCTCAGTCGTAGCGATCATGGCACAACGCTTGGTACGCGTCGTCTGCCAAAAATGCAAGCAGCCTTTTTCCCCGCCGGAATCGGCAATCGAATCTGCCGGTATCTCTAAAGAAAAAGCCGCCGCCGCCACTTTCGTCAAAGGCCGAGGTTGCGGCCATTGCGGCGGCTCGGGTTTTCGCGGCCGCTTGGGTATCTACGAACTGATGCTCATGTCCACAAAAATCAGAGAATTAACCTTCGAAGCCGCTCCCACCGAAGAAATCCGGCGGGCCGCGCTTGCCGAAGGCATGAGAACCCTCTACCGCGATGGACTCGAAAAAGCCATGCGAGGTATAACCACTCTCGAAGAGGTTATGAGCTCCACCAAACGGACGGAAGGCGACTAATTGTGGATTTCAGTTGCCATGCTCATTACTTTCAAGCAAAATAATATTAGGCGAAATGTCTATCCGATCCTAACCCCGATATGCCGGTGAATGTCAACTTGCTGACGTTAGGAAAATATTTCCCGGAAGAGGGGTATTGATTTTCGCCGTAAAAGAGTGTTTTCCTCAAAAAACTTTGCCGTTCGAAAGTGTTTGCGAATAATCACCTGGGTAGGGCCAGCCTAACCAACCATTGATCAATGC
Organism: Pirellulales bacterium; assembly: GCA_963713065.1. GTDB lineage: Bacteria > Planctomycetota > Planctomycetia > Pirellulales > Thermoguttaceae > JADLEL01. The sequence goes on from CAVQKP010000013.1 coordinate 344,511, forward strand.
TTTACAGGGCAATTTATTCTAATCTTTATTGCACTACGGGTATGCGCTGGCACAATCAACAACACCCTTTCAACTCTTATTAGGTTTTCCAATCACAACCAGCTTGGGAAAGTTGGCGACGTGGCCGATTGATTATAAAAAAACTCAATAATCGTTTTCCTCCTTGGCAGTATCGCATTACCGAACATCGTGAGTAAAAACCATGGGTAACATCCTGATCGATAAATTGTTGCAAACCGTGGTCAATCGCAAGGCGAGCGACTTGCATATCACCACGGGCCAGCCGCCGGTGGTCCGCGTGGACGGCCACTTGATCCGGCTGGAAACCAAGGTTTTGGACGCCGAAGACACCATGGCCTTGATGAAGAGCGTCGCGCCCGAACGCTGCCAGCAGGAGTTGCAGGAGTGCGGCGGCTCGGACTTCGGTTTTGCCTTCGGCGAGATGGCCCGCTTCCGCGTGTCGATTTTCAAGCAAAAGGGGAACGTGGCCATGGTCTGCCGGCAGATTCCCACCAAGCTGTTGAATTTCAACGACTTGGGAACGCCGCCGGCGGTCAAAGACTTGTGCAACCGGCCCCGAGGGCTGTTTTTGGTGACCGGTCCCACGGGGTCGGGCAAAACGACCACCCTCGCGGCGATGATCGACTACATCAACGATACCTTCGATCATCACATCATTACGATCGAGGACCCCATCGAATTTTATCACACCCACAAGAAAGCGACGGTCAACCAGCGCGAGTTGGGGGTGGACGTGCCCACGTTCGCCGAGGCCATCCGCCGCGCCTTGCGCCAAGACCCGGACGTGATCCTCGTCGGCGAAATGCGCGATCTGGAAACCATCGAGACGGCCATCACGGCGGCCGAAACGGGCCACATCGTGTTCGCCACGCTGCACACCACCGGCGCCCAGGGCACGGTCAACCGCATCATCGACGTGTTCCCCACCAGCCAGCAAGAGCAAATCCGCACCCAGCTCTCCACGTCGGTCATCGGCATCCTCTCGCAAGCCCTGCTGCCGAAGATCGGCGGCGGACGCATCGCGGCGTATGAAATGCTGGTGGTCAACTCCGCCGTGGCGAACCTGATCCGCGAAAACAAAACCTTCCGCATCACCTCCGTGATCCAGACCGGGCAGAAGCAGGGCATGCAGTTGCTCGACGACCACATGTTCAGGCTCTGGAAAGAGGGCATCGTCGAAAAGCATGAAATCCTCCTGCGGTCGAACAACGTCGATGAAATGGCCGCGCGGATCGCCCGCGTCGAACGCGGCATGTTCGAGGACGAGGATGAAGCACAACGCCGCGCAAAAGACGACGACGAGGAGGGTGTGGGAGCGGGCAGGAATAAGAGGTAAATGGAACGAATGATGAATGTATAACGGTCGATGTGGTTAGCCAACCCAAGACCCAAGAACTAATAAACCAAGACCTAAGATCATGGCAATTCGGCGAATCGGACAAATCCTGGTGGACCTCGGCTTTTTGCGCGAGAATCAGTTGGAGATGCTGTTGGAGGAGCAGCAGCAGCGCCCCGGCGAGATGTTCGGGCAGATCGCCATGAGCATGGGCCTGATCAACGACGAGCAGTTGGCGCAGGCGCTGGCCGAGCAGATGGGCATGCAGGTCGTGAGCGTGGCCGACACGGACATCCCGCCCGACGTGCTTTCGATGATCACCGAGCCGATGGCCCAACTGTACCGCATTGTCCCGCTGCGGTTCGACGGCGAGACGCTGGCGATCGCCATGTGCGACCCGCAAAAATTGCAAATCCTCGACGAATTGCGGACCTTCCTGGGCCACAACATCCGCGCGGCGGTCTGCACGGAAAAAGACATGCTCAAGGCGCTCGAGCGCTACTACACCTCGGGCGGCGAGAGCGTCGAGTCGATCATCCACGACATGGAGGACGACGTCGATCTGAACGCCGCCGCGAGGGCGATGGAAAACGCCCAAGTGACGGACTTGACCGGCATCGAAGCCCTCGCCGACAGCGCGCCGGTCCGCAAGTTGCTGAACATGGTGCTTTTGATCGCCATCCGCGACCACGCCAGCGACTTGCACTTCGAGCCGTTCGAGAGCGAATTCAAAATCCGCATTCGTGCCGACGGCATCCTTTACGAAATGGTCCCGCCGCCGCGGCATCTGGCGTTCGCCATCACCACGCGCATCAAGGTCATGGCCGATCTCGACATCGCCGAGCGGCGCATGCCGCAGGACGGCCGCATCCGCCTGACCGTGGGCGGGCATCCCGTCGATCTCCGCGTCAGCGTGCTGCCCACCATGTTCGGCGAAAGCGTCGTGATGCGGATCCTCGACCGCTCCGTGGTAATGCTCGATCTGGGAGTGGTCGGCATGCCCACCGGCATCTTGCACGACTTCCGCGAGGTGATCCGCCGGCCGAACGGCATCGTGCTGGTCACCGGCCCCACCGGCTCCGGCAAAACCACCACGCTCTACGGCGCCTTGAACGAACTCAACTCGATCGAAGACAAGCTGATCACCACCGAGGACCCGGTCGAATACGACATCGACGGCATCGTGCAGATTCCCGTCGATGCCGCGATCGGCAACACGTTCGCGCAGTGCCTGCGCTCGATTTTGCGGCAGGACCCGGACCGCATCCTCGTCGGCGAAATCCGCGACCTCGAAACGGCCGAAATCGCCGTGCAGTCCTCCCTCACCGGGCACATGGTCTTCAGCACCCTGCACACCAACGACGCCCCCAGCACGGTCACGCGGCTCCGCGACATGGGCGTGCCGCCGTTTCTGATCACCGCCACCCTCGAGGCCGTCCTCGCGCAGCGGCTAGTGCGGAAAATCTGCAAAGACTGCCGCGAACAGACCATGCCCGGCAACGAAACGCTCGCCCAGCTCAACCTCACGCCCGAGGAAGTCATCGACAAGAAATTCTACCGCGGCCGCGGATGCGCCACCTGCAACAACACCGGCTTCAAGGGCCGCACGGGCTTGTTCGAGTGGATGCCGATCAACGACCAAATCCGCGACCGCATCAACCGCGGCGCCTCGACCGAGAAAATCCGCGACATCGCCATGCAGACCGGCATGGTCCCCTTGCGCGAATCGGGCCTGGAAAAAGTCTTCGGCGGCGTCACCACCATCGAAGAAGTCGTCCGCGAAACCATCGCCGACGTTAATTAGGCGACAGGGAGGGACGAGGGGCAAGGGATTAGAGTTTAGAGAATAGAGATTAGAGCTTAGAGAATAGAGGTTAGAGCTTAGAGAATAGAGATTAGAATTCCATCAAATCACACACTGCCCACTAGCCACTAGCCACCAGCCACTGCCCACTGCCCACTAGCCACTAGCCACTAAAAATACCCAGGAGTCTTGCCATGCCGACTTTTCAATACGAGGCCATGGACCAAACCGGCAAGGAGATCAAGGACGTCATCGAGGCGTCCAGCCAGGACGAAGCCCAAGCGACGATCAAACAGTTGGGCTACTTCGTGACGAAGATTTCCGTCAAGAAAAGCCACGCCACGCCGATGCAGAAGAAGGCGAAGAAAAAGGGCAAAACCTTCGCCCTCGGCGGCGTGAAGACCAAAACCCTGACCACCTTCACCCGGCAGCTCTCCATCTTGCAGGACGCCGGACTGCCGATCCTCCGCAGCCTGCGGATTTTGCAGGAGCAATCGCCGCCGGGCGCGATGAAAAACGCGCTCATCGACGTCTGCGAGGAGATCGAAAGCGGCTCCACCCTCTCCGAGGCCATGGCCAAAGTCCCCAAGGCCTTCAACCGGCTCTACGTCAACATGATCAAGGCCGGCGAGGCGGGCGGCGCGCTGGAGGTCATTCTCCGCCGCCTCGCCGAGTTCCAGGAACGGTCCGAATCCTTGAAACGCAAGGTCAAGGGCGCGCTGGTCTATCCGATCGTGGTGGTCACTTTCGCGGCGGGCATATTGACCTTCATCATGATCAAGATCGTCCCCGCCTTCGAAAAAATCTTCAAGGATTTCGGCACCGGCCTGCCTCCCATCACCCTGGCGCTGATGGCCACCTCGCGGTGGATCGTCACTTACTGGTATTTGCTCCCCGGCGTGCCGCTCTCGATCTGGCTGCTGATCAAACTCATCAGAAAATTCAAGGGCGGCCGCTACGGCTGGGATTTATGGGCGCTGAAGATGCCGATCTTCGGCCAGTTGGTCGAAAAGAACATCATCGCCCGCTCCATGCGCACGCTGGGCACGCTGGTGGCCTCCGGCGTGCCGATCCTCGAAGCCCTGCACATCACCAAGGAAACCTCCGGCAACGCCGTGTTCGAGGACCTCTTCCAGAAGGTCAACGACGCCATCCGCGAGGGCGAATCGATTTCCAAGCCCATGAAAGAACACTCGAAGCCGCCGTTTTCCATCGTGGCGCCTGTGCTTCTGGACCTTTTTCATCCCCGGCATCGGCGCACTGCTCTACCTCACGCGAATGAACAAGCGCATCGTCGATGACATGGTGGTCAACATGATCGACGTGGGCGAGGAAACCGGCGAACTCGACACCATGCTCTACAAAGTCGCCGACACCTACGACGAGGAAGTGAAAGTGCTCACCGAAAGCTTGATGAGCCTCATGGAACCGCTGCTGATCATCATGCTCGGCGGCATGGTGGGCTTCATCGTGATCGCCATCTTCATGCCCCTGATCTCGTTGATCACCTCGCTCACCGGCGGCGGCGGCGGCAAGGGAAAAGGGCCCATGAAATAACAGGGGCGCCAGCATGGAAAACCGAATTCACCCGTCCCCCCGCTCCGGCGCGGGACGGGCGAAGGAACTTGCGAGCGACGGAGAACTGTCATGAACGGTCTGAACAAGAATGGAAAGTGGAGAGTGGCGAGTGACAAGTGGCCGATAGCCGCAATTCGGCTTTCATGTTTCGATTCGTTGACTGCCGGCCAATCTCTCCTGCCTGCCGCTTCATTCCGCATCCCTCATCGAGTGCAAGTCAAACACTTGGCAGTTCCCCCTTCCTCCTCTCCACTCCGCCGCCGCGCTTTCACCCTCGTCGAACTGATGGTCACCATCACCATCATCGGCATCCTCGCCGCCCTCTCGCTCGCCGCCATGCAGTGGGCCCGCCGCTACGCCGCCGAAGAAAAAACCAAGGCCACCATCGCCAAACTCGACGCGATCATCATGCGGCGATTGGATATCTATCGCACGCGGCGGATACCGGTCAACATTCCGCCCGGCACGCAGCCGAGAGCCGCCGCCTGGGTAAAATTGGATGCCCTCCGCGATTTGATGCGGATGGAAATGCCGGATTGCGGTTGGGATATCTGGGACTATCAAAACAATGTGCCGAGAGGTCCCATGAGATTAGAAAAATCGCCGTTTCAGTTCTGGGTTCCGCAACCGGCGTCGAACAAATATTATGTTAATAATCGTCCGTGGGTCGATACCAGCGGCAACCAGGAAAGCTATGATCCTGCGCAGTGCCTGTATTTGATTGTCAGCACCAATGCCGATGATCTGTCGCAATTTAGCCAGAACGAAATCGGAACCGTCGGCCCTCCCGGCCAGGAAAAAAGGGTGTTCATCGACGGCTGGGGAAAACCGATTATGTTTTTGCGCCGGGCGCCGGGCTATCTCCCCATAAGCAAAAGCACTGGCAATCCAACAGGCATCGACACGATGCAAACCGGCGATTACAAAAACGACCACGATCCCTTTGATTCCCGCCATATGGATCCGACTGCCTATAAACTCACGCCATTGATCTATTCTGCCGGTCCTGATGGAATCTATGGGTTATATCTCGGCAGCGTAAAGTTGGGGTTTGTTTATCCTTCACCAGACTCTGAAGGACATATAAGACCTTGTGAACCGGTAGGGAGTATCCCACTGCTAGGCACGCCCGATCCGAATGCAACGGGGACTCCTTGGGTGGATAACATCACCAATCATGGAATCGAGATGAAGTAACATGCGATACGGCAAGCTCCAAAATGGTGTGCGAGATGCGGAGCGCAGTACTCGGTACTCGGTACTGAGTACTCGGTGCTCTTCCCTCGTTCCGTCTTCCGCCTTCCGCCATCCGCCTTCCCTCGCCGCGCCGTCACGCTCATCGAAATGTTGATCGTGCTGTTCATCGTCTCGCTCTTGGCCGTCGTGGCCCTTCGTGCGCTCCCCGGCGAGGACCAGCGGCCGCGCGAGACGTCCCGCATGCTCAACGTCTATATTTCCTCGGCGAAGAATCAAGCTGCTTCTACAGGAAGTCCCGTCGGCGTCATTCTCCGCCCCTCGGCGCTTGCCACCTATGTCAACTACAGTACGCTCGCTGAGCAGTGCGAAGTACCGCCGACCTATAGCGGGGATATGATTAGTCTTACTCAAAGTTATTCCAAGTTGCTGGCGCAGGATTGGACAATGGTGCCGAATACCGGCACGCCGCCGCCGGCACTGGTCCCCTATTGCCTCGATGGGCGGCCGGTGATCAAGCTCTTGATCCCAAAATTTGAATTTGCGGAAAAATTGATTCGCTACGGCGATCAAATTCAAATCAACGGTCAGGGACCGATCTATACAGTATGCTGGGATGATGGGAACAATGGATTATATTCCTCGCCGCCGCCAAGAGTTGGTGGAGCCGGCACGCTCGTAGTGGCGAAAGATCCTCGCGGCATTCAGCCTCCCGGCCCTCCTTGGCCTTTGCTTTCGGTCATGGAATCCGGCAAACAATGGCCGCAGGATTATAATTTTCCTAATACGCTTGATAAAAATGGCGATCCCGATCCGAACGGCTACATTACTTGTTTGGAAACACCGCCCGCGAACGTTACCTATAGAGCACCGGAAAATGAATGGATCGAAAATTATTGCGTAACGTGCTATCTCGATCAACGGAATCAATTGCCGTTGCCTTGGCCGAAGCCGTACACGATGCCAAACAGTTTCTTCGGCCCGATTCCCCCGTTTTCCTTCACCATCACCCGCCAGGCCGAAAAATCCGCCGCCGCGACGCTGCAAATGCCGGGAGGGGCGGGGATCGATTATTTTGCTTCGGGCGTAGATAATGGCACATTATTGTGCTATCCGGATCCGTCACAACCAGCCTCAACTCCGGCTCCAATCGTCATCATGTTTTCACCCGGCGGTTCGGTCGATTCGTTCCATATCGGCGGCAATCGTTTCAAGCCTACGCAGACGATCCATTTGCTGATTGGCAAACTGACAGTCAACAGCGAAGTGGACAACAACTGGTTCGACTTGAAGAACGTCATCGTAAGCATCAATCCGCAGACGGGCACGATCTCGACCAATCCGGTCTATCCGCCGTATTACAACACGCAGAATCTCCCGCCCTACCCGCTCGACCCGCCAATTGCTAAATATCCCAACCAGTTCAATCCGGCGAATCCGCCTAAATTGGATATCACAAAACCGTTGACCGATCCCGCCAACGCCAACTTTGTCCAGGCGCTTTTCTATTCGCGCAAGTTCGCCCGCGAGGCGCAAACGATGGGAGGAAAGCGATGAACACCCGCAAAGCGAAAAATCGAGAATGGAGAGCGGCGAAAAGGGGTGAGGGAAGGGAGATTGCAAATTGGTCATTTCAAATTGCAAATTGCAAATTGAACAAGGAGTTGCCAGATCGAATGCAGGCGCGGGATTCTCGCCCCTCACCCCTCGCCCCTCACCCCTTGCGCCATTCTCCTCGCCCCTCGCGCCGCGGCGTCAGCCTGCTGGAAGTGTTGATCTCCATCGGCGTGCTGGCCATCGGGCTGCTGAGCATCCTGATGATCATCCCGCTGGGTCAGATGACCATCGCCGAATCCGTCAAGGCCGACCGCGCCGGCGCGTGCGGCCGGGCGGTGATGCGCGACATTAAAGTCAAACGCATGCTCGATTTCCGCTCCTGGTGGTGCGGATATATTACGCCAACCAACAATACGGTGGATGAACTTTGGGGATGGGCGTGGTACGATTCTCCCGTGATCGTCGGTGGCATTCCACAGATCAAACGCAAATGGATCCCTATTGCCGATCCCTATACGCCTTTTGTCGATCCGGACGATCCCACAAATACGCGAATTATTCAACTAACAGATTTATCCGAAGCGACCGGTTCCTTCATTATCGATCCGCTCGGCGTTTCAAAGGGTCTGTCGAATATTTTTTATCTTCCCCGAGGATTTGAAATCGGGAAAGCGATCTCCCCGCAGTTCTTCACGTCGCCTCCGCCGCCGACTCCGTTGCCGATTTTGCCGCGGCGCTCGCTCAGCCCGACTTATTTGAACAATCCGGACGTTCTTCCACGAAGCCCGATCAACGGCACTGCCTTCAACTGGCCCGATGATTTGGCGCTGGATATGCCGGAGAACACCGTCGATCGGCCGTTCATCAATTCGGCTTATGGCTTGGACAATTCGCGCTCGTTGGATTATTCCTATCTGCTCACCGTTTCGCCGAGCATTGCAGAACAACGCCTGCCTTTTCCCAATCGTCGCATGTTCGATGTGACTGTCGTCGTGTTTTTCAAGCGGAATTTCGATACCACGCTTGACGCTAACTCCAATTTGGCCGGGTTCCCGGAAGGCGAATGGATGGCCGATGTCCGGGGCATTTCCGGCCTGTCGGCGGGCGCCATTTCACCCGGCGGCGGCACGATTGCGCTCGGCGCGCCTTGGTGGCAGGCGTCCGGCGCCCCTTGGACGAACAGATATGCCTATCGCGTCAAGGGCACCGCAACGCAAGGCCAACTGCCCGGCAATGCCGTCAATTACGCCAATAGCAGCGTCTTGGACATTTCGAATAAACTGCCTTTCGTCCGCGAAGGGCAGTGGATTATGCTTTGGGATAGCGCGTCCGGCCGTTCGGCGTGGTATCGCGTGATCGGCGTGAATTTTCCCGAGATACTCAATACGAACAATCCCCCCACGCTGACGCTCGACGGCCCCGATTGGATCGTTTCGCCAGACCACGAAACTCCTGGTCATCGACGGCGCAATCGGAGCCTACACTTCCACCGTGGAATTGGATTACGATCCGCTGTGGCAAGGAATGAAATGAAGAAAGGGGCTGGGGGCTAGGGATTAGGGGCCGGGGGCTAGGGATTAGAGATCAAGGGCTAGAGATTAGAGGAGGGATCGGGAATTAGAGATTGGAGAAGCGCGTTCTAATCCCTAATCCCCAATCCCTCCATCTGCGAAGGAATACGCTCATGAAATACAAATCCACTTCCCGCCGGGGCATTTTGCTCTTGTTGATCCTGGCCTTGCTGGCGATGTTCGGCATGGTCGCGGTGGCGTTCGTCATGCTCTCGAGCCAGACGCTCAGCAGCTCGAAGGTTTCGCAGCGCCATGAGCAAGCCTACTATCCGCCCCCCAACGACCTCGATGAAGCCGCCATGCAACTCTTCCGCGGCACGGTTAATCCGTTGTCCAAAATGGGGCATGATAGTTTCCTGGAAGACATGTATGGATCCGCGACATTAGTCGGGCAAACCGTCCAGGAGCCCACCAACTCGGATCCTATCCGATATCACAACGTCTGCGGCGGCCAACTGGTGGAAATCTTTACGAATATCGCACCCGCGGTGATGGAGCGTTACATCGGCTCGGTGCTCACCGTCACGACCTCTCCCAATCCGTCGATAAACGGATTGAGCACGCGGATCGTGGGGACCAACACCAAATATGGCCTGTATTGGATTGACCCCACAACGGGTAATCGCGAACAACCGATCCCGCTTCACAGCTATATTCAAATAGTTGCCTTCCCCAACGGCGTCGTTCCACCGGTAGGGACGAACTTTATCATCAATGGCATGCCCTTCAGCGGCACGGGCGTGGGAGCCAATCCATTAACGGGAAAAATCGATCTGCGCTATACTTTCAACACGAATACGCTGCGCTACGAATTGTCCCCGATCGCGTCGCTGCCAGCATTCCCTCCGAATCTTGATCCTTATTCCTCACGCCCCGTGGCGTTCTTGCCCTTCCTGCCGCTTTCGACGTACACCAATTTGCTCACCAATCCGAACGGCATCCCCTTTCCGCAAGTCAATAAAGATTACACTGCGGCCGATTACCAAACCATGTTTTTGGCAACCCCGCCGATTCCCATAGGCCCCTACAATCGCATCCTACCTTCGATGCACCGCCCGGCCTTGGTGAATTATTGGTATCAGCAACTGTTCAACGATTACGTCCTGTCGGGTATCGACGCGAGTGCCGATCCCACGAAGCGTTGGATGACGATTTTCAAACCTGTGGAAGCCTATAAAGCCGGGTTCATTAAACCGCCCCCCTCACCGTTGCCGCCGCGATGGCGCCAAGCGCCGACTCGCGAGCAGATCGTGTCTTATATTCTCGAACTCAAGCGGAACATTATCGGGCGGCCGCTCACGGACGATCATCCGGCATTCAACGGCAGCAACCCGACTTCGCTTTCGTCGTATGTTTATCACAATAGCGGCGCAGGCACTTATACGCCATTTTCCTGGGAATGCGGCGATATCTTTACCCAAGCATCTGCCGACAATCAGCCCCACTGGGACGTGGACACCGACGGGGACGGTATCCCCGACGCCAACTGGATCGACATCGGTCTGCCCGTCCGCTCCACGCCGGATGGGAGAAAGTACAAGACCCTGGTCGCCTATTACGTCCTCGATCTGGACGGCCGGTTGAACTTGAACGCACATGGGAATTTGGCGCAAACCATTCCTGCATACAACACGCAACAAAATCCTGCAATCATTCCGGATCCTCTCCCCGCCGGTTTCGAATTTCCTGCTGCCTGTTTTGCCGGAGGAGTGCAGCCGCAATTGAAACGCGGCCGCGGTTTTGGGCCCGCCGACATCAATCTTGCGGCAATTCTCCCGATGCCTCCCGCCTCGGCGATCAATTTCTATCAGCAAGTTCTCTCCGGAAATGCGGCGGCGGGAATCGAAGGCCGGTATGGCGCCGACGGCGTGCCAGGCGATTGCGCCCCCATCGGAAAACCTAAACTATTTTCCAGCTTGGATCCTGCCATTTTCGAGCAGCGCAAATACAACGACTACTTAAGCGCCAACAAATGGTTCGAGTTCGACGGCCTCCGCGACAGCGTCTCAAGTTCATTAAACGCCAATAGCGCGGCCAGTGTGGGCAGCCTTCCCGGTTTCACCGTCAACAGCGAACACCCCGACCCATCGAGCAAAGACTTTTGGGGCGTCGATCCGGCCGGGCGGCCGGTCGTGCAGGGCATGAACCTCGTCTCAACCTACAATTTGCCTTACGAGTTGAACTTGAGTCCGCAGACGCACCACGGCCTGCCGACAACGAGCGGAGCAAGCAATCCGCCCGACAATCCGTTCAGCGTCAACGAGTTGGAGCGCATTTTGCGCCCGTTCGATCGCGACATCCAAAGTCAAGCGAGTCGGTTGGCGGCGCTGACGAACATCCCCGGAACCAATAAATCGTTGTTGAATTATGATCTTGCCACACTAGGCAGGAACTTCCACGAACACGATATCACCTCCGAAAGTTGGGATGTGCCCGTTTATAACGCTGGCTTGCCGGCCTACCTCATCAAGCAGGTGCAGGATGATCTTGCAACCGCGGCAATTCCTACACCCAATCCTTTGCCTAGGGTGCCCGATTGGTACAAGCCGACAAAAGTGACCGATCTGCTGAAGGCCTATGTCTATTATCAACTGCGCAAGGTATCGGCTCTGGTCCCTCTCGATCCTACCGACGATCCGCTGAATCCAACGAAAAGTGCGAGCCTGATCGCGGATAAGTTGGTCAACGATCTGACGCCGCAACAACTCCTCTCGCTCTTTCCGCCGGAGATGTTGGCGGGCTTGAAGATGAACATCAATCACCCGTTTGCCGGGCCGATTGATATCGCCAATAACCGCAATTACAATTTGGCCGTGCTGTGGCAGAATAGCGGGATGGACAACACCTATGGCAAGATCTGGTTCGGCCAGATGCCCGATTTCCCCGATGGCTCGAGTCTTCCCACTGTTCCCTTTGCGTCACGGCAACTCTACGCCCGCTATTTGTATGTTCTGGCGCTATTGCTGAGCGATCCGAATAGCGATGCTCAATGGTTCGATCAGACAAAGACTCCCGCGACCGAACGGCCGGAGCTTACCCGTCGCCGCATTGCCCAGTGGGCCATCAATACGGCAAGCTTCAAAGTGAACGATTCGATCATGGTCCCATTCGAGTACGACGAAGAGCCGCTCTTTAATCCCACCACGAATTCCATCAACGGTTGGCGGGTGGATGGAATAATCGGCACGCCGTCCAATCCCAGCCCGGATGACTCTCAAACATTTCGCGGCCTTGTGTGGGGTGCCAAGCCGCCGGAAGCGATTCTGACCGAGTCATTGGCTTTCCACAATCTCCACATTGCCGATACGGCATTCGAGACGACGCAGAAAAAAACCGATGATTCGCAAAATCCCGATACGGATTACGATCAAACCCGGGTCCCGCAAGGCTCGGCATTTTTCGAAATCTACTGCACTCGCGACATGCATGGCAGCACGCCGCCTTCCGACCTGTACGTCTATAATCCCAACACGAAGAAATGGTATCTCAATTTGGGAAAAATGGCGCCCCCCGCACAGGGAGCGAATTTTCAATATCCGGTTTGGCGGATGGTCATTGGCGAGAGCGCGAAGAGTTCAGCCGATAACGATATTCAGAAACGAGTTCTCGATCATCCTGATAGCGTTTCGCTCGAACCCGAGCAATATCGCGGCGGACCGAGCGATCGTTTCTCCCTTCTGAGAAATCCGCCCGCCGGGGAACACAACGTGGCGATCGATCGGATCGTCTGGTTCTGCAGCCAAGCGCCCATCACAAACGGCTCCAATCCCGGCGTCGATATGCAATACGATTCCAAACGCGTCTATTGGAATTTCGAAAACATGCAGACGCTTTTGGATTGCGGAAATTACGCGATCATCGGGCCGCGAAAGGTTACGAGGCTCAGTCTGACGAATGAAAAGAATGTCGATACGGAATGCGCCTTGGGCAAACTGGGAAAACAAATGATTACCATGCCCACGCCCGGCGGTTCACCCTATTATTCGCGCATCTCCGACGGTCAGGCGGACCCGAATATTGCCGTGGGAAAAATCAAGATGCCGATCGGCATCATCGCGGCCGGAATGCCCCTGGCATGGACCAGCACCAACGTCACAGCGCCGCATGGCGTGGGGATCAATATTTCGGAACCGCTTTTAGACGCTTATTATCCGGAACCCAATACCACCATCGATCCGCCTTCGAGTTGGCCCGCCGACGAGAAAATCAAGGAATGGTATGGCGATCCGAAAATGCTCGATCCGTCAAAGTACTTTCGAGAACATCCCTTGGATAGCGAGATGGGCCCCCTGGCAGCCGACGGCTTGGTTACCCAAGTCGCGCCGGTGCTCGACTTCACCTATCTTAATTACAAGACGGTCTTTCTGCAACGGCTTGCAAATCCTTCCGCGCCGTACGATCCGCTCTTGAATCCGTATCGGACGGTTGACTGGATGCCCATCGATTTGACCGTATATACGGGCGAGGACAAGAACAAATCGGATATCGCTCCCAACAGTCCGACCCAACTCCTTTTCGCGACTCGACAGCGCGGAAATAGCAGCCTTCCGAACAATGATCCCAATTATTTCAATATCTGGAATCCGCTGCTGACCGATTCACCCGACAAAGCTTCCTATGTGATAAAAACCGACGTTCCGACCAATGCCAACTTCAAACGAGAATTGACGCACAGCCTGGGATACCTCAATCGCGCTTTTTGGTTTCCCAATCCGACGAATCCCAGCACGACAACGCCCTGGATCAATAATGATCCTTCGCTTACGCCGACACGGCCAACTGAACTTTACGGCGATTCGCTTGTTAAGCCGTTCCCCTGGATGCCCTGGTTCGCACGGCCTTACGTGAGCGAGTTGGAATTGATGATGGTTCCCACGAGCACCACGGCGCGAATGTTAATGGAATTCAGGCCCGGTATGGATTCTGGCAGGGTCAACCACTATGCGCCGACCGCCGCCAATATCGCCATACAGCCGTTCCCGCAATTGCTGAATTTCCTCCAATCGCAAAAAACGGATTCGACGAATCCCATGAATCAATTTCACCGGATTCTGGATTACGTGAGTGTCCCGTCGTGGTACGCAGGCACCGAAATTCAGGCAAATCCGACATTGGCATTCGATGACACGATCAATCCTACCACGGGAAATCAACATTGGTTCCACACGCCCTACAATCGGATTTCCACCTACCGCGAGCCGGGTAAAATCAACTTGAATACTATTTTTTCCCCGGAAGTTTTCAGCGGATTGATGAATGGCCGGACTGCCCCGACCTGGGCTCATTTCGTCCAAAGCCGGCGCGGATATGGAACCGGTGGGAACATGCTCGATCAGAATCCATTCGTGCCGACGGAATTTTTGGCTCCTTTCCGAAACTACGACGCCACGACTTTGAGCGCTGTAATGGGTAATCAATGGAAATCAGGTACCTTACCCAACGAAATTCAAGCAACCTGGCTCAGGGAGAATTCCGCTAATCCTGGTAATCCTTTGTTCCAGCAGGATCCCTTGACGAATATAGCTTCGAGGAATCCTGTCGAAAACACAAACCGCAATCCTTATTTCCATTACTCCGATTTGATGCGCATGGGCAACCTCACAACCAACCGCTCGAACGTTTTTGCAGTGTGGATTACGGTGGGTTATTTCGAGGTTACACCCATACCTACGAATTGGCCCAATATCAGTCATCCTTGGTTAAATCCGGTGGGATTGATGATGAATCAGGCCCAGTTTCAGCAGCTCCTACAGCAAATCTACCCCGACGGTTTCGAGTTCGGCCAGGAACTCGGCAGCGACACCGGCGAGGTCGTCCGCCATCGGGCGTTCTATATCTTCGACCGCTCCATCCCCGTCGGCTTCCAACGCGGGCAGGACCTGAACGTCGAAAAGGCCATTTTGCTCAAGAGGATTATCGAATAGGGGCGAGGGGCGAGGGGTGAGGAAAAACTGCCTGACGGTTGCGTTCAATTTGCAATTCGAAATTTGCAATTAACAATTTGCAATGACAGATTTCCTTCGCCCCTTCACCCTTTCCCATGTACCGCACGCTCCGCCAGTGCATCGCCGACCTCGCCGCCTCCGGCCGCTTGCTGTGGATCGAGGAGCCGATCGACGCGCGTTTGGAAGCGGCCGAAATCCAGCGCCGCGTGTTTCGCGCCGGCGGACCGGCCCTCTATTTCGCCAACGTCAAGAACTGCCGCTTCCCGATGGTCTCGAACCTCTTCGGCACGCTCGAGCGCACGCGATACCTCTTTCGCGATTCGCTCGAACGGCTCAAAGGGCTGGTTTCGCTCCAGGCCGATCCGCTCGATCTGCTCCGCCGCCCGCGATTGTATCTGAAATCGCCCTGGTTCGCGCTCAACGCCCGGCCCCGAAAGGTCCGCACCGGCCCGGTCCTGGCCCACGAAATCACGCTCGCCGAGTTGCCGCAACTGGTGAGCTGGCCGGGCGACGGCGGGCCCTACGTCACGCTGCCGCAAGTCTATAGCGAGGATCCCGACAATCCCGGCTTCGCCCACGCAAACCTGGGCATGTATCGCGTGCAGCTTTCGGGCGGGCAATATGTGCCGGACCGCGAGGTGGGCATGCACTACCAGCTCCAGCGCGGCATCGCCGCCCATCATGCCGCGGCCATCCGCCGGAACAAGCCGCTGCGGGTCAACGTCTTCGTCGGCGGGCCGCCCGCCATGACCGTCGCCGCCGTGATGCCGCTGCCCGAGGGAATGAGCGAGCTCGCCTTCGCGGGCCTGCTTGGCCGCCGCCGCGTGCCGATGATCTGCCATGGCGAGCGGTTGCCCATCGCGGCCGAAGCCGATTTTTGCATCGTCGGCTATCTCGATCCCAAACGGCTCAAGCCCGAGGGGCCGTTCGGCGACCACCTGGGCTATTACAGCCTGGAGCACGATTTCCCCATCATGCACGTCGAGCACGTCTATCACCGCGAAGGGGCGATCTGGCCCTTCACCGTCGTCGGCCGCCCGCCGCAGGAGGACACGATCTTCGGCCAACTGATTCACGAACTGGTCGGCCCGGTGATCCCGAAAACCATCCCCGGCGTGAAGGCCGTCCACGCGGTCGATGCCGCCGGCGTGCATCCGCTGCTTCTGGCCATCGGCAGCGAGCGCTACGTGCCTTACGATCCGCGGCGGCCCCGCGAACTGTTGACTCTGGCCAACGCCCTGCTCGGCCAAGGGCAATTGTCGCTGGCGAAGTATCTCTGGATCATCGCCGGAGAAGACTGCCCGAACCTCGACGTGCAAAACGTGCTCGATTTCTTCCGCCACGTTCTGGAACGCGTCGATTGGCGGCGCGACTTGCATTTTCAAACCTGCACCACGATCGATACGCTGGATTACTCGGGCGGGAGCTTGCACGAAGGCTCGAAGCTGGTGATCGCGGCGGCCGGTCCGGCGATCCGCAAACTGCCGGTCTCGATCGACGAGCGAATCCGGCTGCCCGGCGAGCTGGGCGTCAAGAATCCGCGCGTCTTCATGCCCGGCGTGCTGGTGGTGGAGGGGACAGGGGACAGGGGACAGGGAACAGGGAGCAGGGAACAGGGGACAGGAAGCAGTGGCGGTTCCCTGTCCCCGTTCCCTGTTCCCCTCCCCCTGTTTCTCTCGCGGAAAAGTTCGCGGCTTTTTACGACGGCAACGATCCGATCAACGCGTTTCCGTGGATCGTGCTTGCCGATTCTAGCGAATTTGCCGCCCGCTCGACGGAAAATTTCCTCTGGACGGTATTTACGAAGAGCAATCCGGCGGCGGATGTCTTTGGGATCGAGTCGTTTACCGTCGATAAACATTGGGGGTGCCGCGGTTCGCTGGTGATCGACGCCCGGAGCAGGCCGCACCATGCCCCGCCGTTGACGGAAAATCCCCAGATCACCGCCCGGGTCGATGCCTTGGCCGCCCCCGGCAGGCCGCTGCACGGAATTATCTGAAGTAGCAAGGATAAACAAACGCTTAAATGTTCACCTCCGAAGCGGTCGTATTCATTGTCGGGGCATTCGTCATCGGCGGCGTGATCGGCAGCTTCATCAACGTGGTGGTCTATCGGGTGCCGAAGGGCATCAGTCTCATCGAGCCGCCGTCGCATTGCCCGAAATGCAAGCATCCGATCCGCTGGCACGACAACGTGCCGATCTTCGGCTGGCTCATCCTGCGGGGGAAGTGCCGCGATTGCGGTCAGCCGATCTCGCCGCGCTATCCGCTGGTCGAATTGACGTTCGCGCTGATGTTCGGAGCCGTAATGACCGTGGAGTTGGTCTTCCAGGGCATGAATCTCCCGCGGCGGGAGCCGCCGGGCGTGGTGATCGTGATGGACACCGATCAGTGGTATTTGATCGTGCTTTATCATTTGATCTTGCTTTGCGTTCTGCTCTGCGGGGCGCTGATCGAGTTCGACCGCAACCGGCCGCCGGCGAGGATCTATGTCTGGACGATCCTCCTGGGCCTGATTTTTCCGCTGCAATGGACGATCCTGCGGCCGATGAAGGCCTGGCCCGCGGAACCGGCGTTCTTCGCCGGCGGCATCGACGGGCTTGCCGGCCTGGCGGCGGGGGGAATCCTGGGCTATGTCGCCTGGCGGATCCAAGGCACCAAACAACCCGGCGGTCTGCCGTTCGGGCTTGCTTGCGTGGGGGTATTTTTGGGCTGGCAGGCGGTCCTGCCCGTGGGAATCCTCGCGGCCGTCCTGGGCGTCGTGGCCGCGACGATCATCCCGCGAAAACGCCAGGAATGGCTGATCCCCGCTTCCGCGTGGCTCTGGATGCTCGCCTTTTGCTGGATATTGTTTTGGTCGCCGCTCGTTCGATTGTTGAATTTGTCTCCGTAAGACAGGTTTCCAACCTGTCATATATGGTATATGGATAGTCTGTAGATTATGCTGTAGCATAAGTTTCATCCGGCAGGCTGGAAAACCTCTCCTGCTTCACCACCACTTGATCGATAGATTCCATGAATGAAGATCAAAAGCGCGACGAGAATCTGCAAAAAATCCTCCATTCCCTGAGCTATCGCGTGGCCTATCAGGACGTCGATTTTCTGATGGAGCCCGAGCTGCGCGCTGCGCGGATGGAACTCGAACAATACAAGCCCGAGCTGTATCTCCGCAAAAACAACGTCCGCTCGACGATCGTCGTCTTCGGCAGCACGCGGATTGTCGAGCCCGCCGCCGCCCGGGAACAGTTGGACCGGGCGAAATCGCGGCTGGCCGATACGCCGGGCGATGTCCGCCGCCAGCGCGCCGTCAGCCGCGCCAAGAAATCTGCAAGCTCAGCCATTATTGCGACATCGCCCGCGAATTCACGCGATTGGTTTCCACCGCCTGCCAGACCAACGGCGACTGCGATTACGTGGTGGTCACCGGCGGCGGCCCGGGCATCATGGAAGCCGCCAACCGCGGGGCTTTCGACGTCGGCGCGAAATCGGTCGGATTCAACATCCACCTCCCCCACGAACAGCAGCCCAACCCATATATCACTCCCGAACTGTGCTTTCAATTCCGTTACTTCGCCCTGCGAAAATTTCATTTCCTGCTCCGGGCCAAAGCCGTGGTCGCCTTCCCCGGCGGCTTCGGCACGCTCGACGAATTGACCGATGCCCTGACTCTCCGCCAAACCAGCCGCATGCAGGAAATCCCGATCATCATCTTCGGCCGCGAGTACTGGGAACGGGTGATCGATTTCCAATTCCTTGCCGACTCGGGTACTATTGAAGATGGCGATCTGGATCTCTTCCGCTTTGCCGAAACGGCCCAACAAGCCTGGAAGATGATTCAGCAATTCCATCACCGTAGTTCCTTGACCAAGGAAAAGGCGCGGCCGACTATCATTTGGATTCGATTTGACGCATAGTAGGACAGGTTTCCAACCTGTCTCAAAAATTGGAAACCTGTCAAAAATCCCGACAGGTTGGAAACCTGTCCTATAAAAAACACCCCCCCCGCGCCGACAGCGGCCGCGGATTTTATCCCCCCTTACTTTCTCTCGATAGAGGAGATTCTATGTTGCGATTCTGGAAATGGAGCGCGATCTCGTGCGGACTGCTGGCGTCGGTATTGATGCTCTCGCTGATGGCCGCGGATGACAACCAAGACGCCAAGAAACCCGCCGACAAACCGGAGGCCGATGCCGAGGAGAAGCCGGTCGATCTCGACAAGGTGCCCGAAGGCACGAACAAAGAGTTGATGGCCTACATCAAGAAGGTGATGAGCAACCAGCCGAAGAGCATGGACGACCTGATGAAGATGAGCAAGGCCATCGGCAAAGCGGCGGACAAGATCCTCGACGCCAATCCCACCGAGCAGGAACTGCGAACCGTCGTCATGCTCCGCACGCGGTTGCCGATGACCCCCGACGAATCCAAGGCTTACGCCGAAAAACTGAGCAAGATCGGGGCGGAGCAGACGAAAGCGGGCAAGGCCGATTTGGGCCGTGAAATTACCTCCATGTCCTATGTGGTCAAGCTCAACGCGGCCGGCGAAGATCCCGCGGAATTCAAGAAAGCGGTCGGCGATGCGCTCGCGTACCTCGGCGAGGGGAAACTGCAAAAAAGCGATTTGATGCTCGTGATGAACGTCACCCAATCGGTGGAAATGCTTGAAGACCAGAAATTCGCCGGCGAAACGCTGAAAAAAATCGTCGCTCTCTTGAAAGAGAGCAAAATCGAAAACCTGGAAAAAATCGTGAAACGCATCGAAGGCACGCTCCGCCGCATGAATCTGGTGGGCAACAAGATCGAGTTGGAAGGCAATCTCCTTTCCGGCGGCAAGCTGGATCTCAAAAAATACGACGGCAAAGTCTTCCTGGTCGATTTCTGGGCCACCTGGTGCGGGCCCTGCGTCGGCGAAATTCCCGACATGAAAAAGAATTATGAAGCCTACCACGACAAAGGCTTCGACATCATCGGCCTAAGCTGCGACCAGAACCAGGAAACCGTGGAGAAATTCGTCAAGGAAAAGGAGATTCCCTGGTCGATTGTCTATGGCGACAACGCGCCCAGCCCTTCGTTCGAATACTACGGCATCTCCGGCATTCCCACGATGATCCTCGTCGGCAAGGACGGCAAGGTCATCAGCACCGCCGCCCGCGGCGAAGAACTCGACAAGCTCCTCGAACAGCAATTCGGCCCGCCGGAAAAGAAGACCGAGAAAAAACTCGAACTGAAAAAAGCGACAAAGGCCGACGAGAAAGCGAGCGAATAAAAAAATCGCCAAATTATTTAACCCCAACGGCGGCATGCCCACGAAAAGCGTGGGCATGTTTTTTTTATGCCTCGCCCATGCCCACGGCCAGTGTGGGCACGGCGCCGAATGCGGGGCCGCAATTACCACCACAATAACATCGCGCCCAAGCGGTGGATGAACAACAAGCTCCCCGCCAGCGCGGCGCCGAGCGAGGCGGCAAGCACGGCGGCGCTGCCGATGTCGAGGGAATTTTTCAGGTACGGATGAATTTCTTCGGTAATCGCCTTGGCCATCGATTCGATCGCGCTGTTGAACATTTCGGCCGTGAGCACGATGGTCATGCATAAGATCAGGATGCACCATTCGAGCAGATCGACGCGCATCACCGCGCCGGCGACGGCGACGGCGGCGCTCATGAAGAAATGCACGAAAAAACTGCTCTGCCCGCGCACCCCCTCCTTGACGCCGCGAAAAGCGTCGCGGAATTTATTCACCCAGGAACGTTCGGGAAGCATTTCGGGATTGAGCATGATTGAAAGGATGAAGGATGAAGGATGAATTGCCGGGAGAACTATTCCTATTCCTTTTAACGCTTTGTAGTGAGGGCTGATGCGGTGAAGATCGCGATTATTTCATCCTTCCCTCTATTCCAGTCCCGTTGCGCCCGCCGGAGGAATAATCACCCCGTTCACGTTGGCCAGCCGGCTTTTCGCGAAGAATCGCGGTTCGATGGAAAGCAAAACCCCGGTGCTGTTGCGCGACGGATCGACGCTGAGCCCGAGGTTGATCAAGAGCGACTCGCCCACCCGGGTGATGCTGAAGCTCTCGCCGATGTTCCCCTGATTGCCCAGGTCGATGCTCGCGCCGAAGGTGGAGACCCATTTCGGACTCATCCAATAGGTGTAGGACAGGGCGACGACGCGATTTTGGATCGGTCCTTCGATGAAATAGTACCCCACGTAAAAACTGCCGCGCGGCGGCCGCGTGAGGAACGCGCCGACCGAGTAAATGCTCTGCCCGCCGTTGAAGAAATCGAAAATGCCGTTGCTCACCAAGGTCGTCTGGTCGCCCACGTGCCAGCGGAAATCGTAATTCGCCATGCCCGGCACGGTGCCGAAATTGTCGCGGTCGGGATTCGTATAGAGATTGATGCCGGTATCGAAAGTGATCCAGTCGAGGATGTGCTCGTTGCCGGGCGCGCTGCGCTTGGTCTGCCAGCGCTGCTCGGCGCCCAGGCGGAAAACCGACAGATCATCGACCACTTCGGTGCTGGGCGAAGTGACCCAACCGCCCAGGCCGCTGCGCACGGCGTAGAACCGCTCGTCGTACTGCGGCGGAAAAGGCAGCGGCGGGCTGTTGTAATCGTAAACGCGGTTCCGCCGCCGGCCGGCCTGGATCGAATCGTCGTCCAGTTGGTCGTAGAGCGGCAGCAGCGACAAATCCTGGTTGCTCTGTGAATAGGCGTATTCGGCGGTGAAATTCACCTTGTGCATGATGCCGTGGATGTTGAACAGATCGTCCTGAATCGACGGATCGACGGACCAGATCGGCAGATTCGCCCGCACGCCGCCTTGCCCGTAGAGCCGCGTGAGACCGTTGCCCTCCAGGTCCTGGCCCCAGTTGGCCGCTTCGCCGAGCGCGTAAGGCACGACCTTCACCGCGCCGAGCTGGAAGGGGTAATCGATTTCCTGCCGCGTGGCCAATCGCTGGCCGATGGCCGCCGTCGCTTGCTGCGACGTGGCGGACGGCGGACTCACTTCCCAAGGGAGATACGCAAACGGCCGATCGTTCGGATTCTCGGGGAAGTTGGCGGGTTTGAAACGCGCGAACGCGACGTTCGTATGCTCGTACCAGGTGAACGTGTCGCCCAACAGCGGCTGGCCGAGCCAGTAATGATCGGCGCGGGGCAGCCATTCGGTCTGCGTGAAGAAATTATCCAGCCGCACGCCGGCGAAGAGGCTCAGCGAAGTGTTCTCGAAAGTGCGTTTGATTTCGATATCGGTCGTCTGGTCCTTGAGTTCGTCCCACTCCGGCTCGTAAAAGCTTTGCAAAAAGTTGCGGTCGCTGATCCACCCCAGCTCGGCCGACACCTGGTAGCCGCCCTCCAGGATTTGGCGGTGCTGGCCGAAGAGCCGGAAGCGGTTGGTTTTCTCCGGGACCAGATCGGGACGATCGACCCCCAGGTTATCGACGCCGTTGTCGTGAATGCCCCAGAAATCGAACATCCCGCCGATCTGCTCGGGAATGCCGAAGAAGCTGTCCTTGCGCCCATAGGAAAAGTGGCGCCGCCGGCCCAGCCGCGAATGCCGAGGTAATCGGCGCTGACGTCCAGATCGGTGCCCTCGGGCTTATTCTTGATGCCCAGCAATTGGTAGCCGCTCCAGTTCGTCAGAATCTGCGCGCCGTACACGTTGTCGTATTTCGCCCTTGCGCGGCGGATGTAGAAGGTCGGCTCCTCCAGGTCGGTCGCCAGGTACGGATAATAAAACACCGGCGCCGGGCCGAGAAAAAGAAAATTGTTGCTCGATGTCACCAGCCGCTGATGATCGACCAGCGGCTCGCCCGTGGCGAAATTCGACAGCGGTTGCCGAGTGAGCGGATCGAAGACCGGTTTTTGGATGTCCTCGAAATAGATATCGCCCGACTGCAGCCGATAACCCGGCGAGCCCATGCGGCTCGAGGTCACGTACGAATTATGGGCGTAGAATTGGCCTTGTCCGGTTTGTTGGAGCACGTCGGTCTTCAAGCGGATCATCCCGCTGTAGTCGGCAAGGGGCGTCAGCATCTCGGCGTTCAAAACCGTGCCGACTTTGTTGGGAACGTCGTAATACATCCGGTCGGCGTAAATCTCCCGCTCGCCCTGGCGGAAAACAATGTTGCCTTCCAAATACAATTCCAGCGGCGTATTCTGATCCTGAACGATGCCTTCCTTCGAGGCGAAGCGCCCCGAATCCGGGAGTACCGTCCAGATGATCGCGCGGTCGGCCGATACGTCGATCGACGTGATCTGGCCGATGCCCGCAATATTCATGTCGATATTATCGACGATCACGTTCACGCCGGAGTTGATCACGATTACGCGCCGGTTGCTCTTCGGATCGTTGGGATCGGCGGAGATCGAATCGGCGTTGAATCCGGCATTGCCGCGCGGGAAAACGCGGAACCTGCGTCCGGCCAGCCCGGGCGGAGTGGCAATCGGCTCCAGTCTGCCCGGCAAAACCGGCTGGCCGGGCATCCCCGGCGGCCCCGGCATGGTTGACGGGCCGGGTATGCTGTTCGTGGGCGGCGGCGGACCGACCGGCACCAGCGGTCCCGTCGGCTGGACGAATTGCGCGGGCAGGACCTCGGTGCGCGTCGGCGCGTCGGAACTGATCGGCCGGCGGCGGTCCATGCCCCGTTGGTAAATCGGCGGCAAGACCGCCGGCTGGCCCGTCACTTGCCGCACGTTCGTTTGAATATCGCGGACCGTGACCAGCCGGCCGAGCCACAATTGATCGGCGGGCTTGATCGGCCCGCTCGCTCCGAGTCCTTCCAAAACTACCTCGCCCTCCAAATACGCGATGACTTTGTTCTCGTATCCGTTTGCAATTTTCACCCGCTCGACCCAGAGCACCGCCTCGCGGCTGCGAGCGTGCCGCCGCCCTTGCTGCACGGAGCAATTGCCGCGCCAGCCACCAAACGTCGCAAGCTCCCGACGTCCATCGTTGCGCCGCATCGGCGCCGAACGCGATCGGATCGGCGCAATCCGCTTCAAGATCGCCCTCGCCGCGCACGATCGGAACAAACGCCGGCCGGAAAATGTCGGTCAGAATAATTATCGTCAAGAAAAACGGGATGAAAGCCGATTGGAAATAGCGAATCCAAAAGGCAGGCCGCGGACCGGGATCTCGGCGCACATCATCTCCCCTTGCCGCGCACGGCTGCGCTGCGGCACGGACGGAAGCCGATTTGTGGCGCCGTAGGTTCAGCGGAAATGCATCCTTGCCAAGCCGCGAACAAGCATCCTTGCTCGTCCGGTGGTCTTTAATATTTCGTGAAAGCGAGACTTCTCCCGAGCCGGAATTCTCAAACTCTAGACAATTCAATCGCACGACTCGACAGCAGCCTTGCCCTCCCCTTGTTGGAAATCCGCGGGGAAAAGTTCATCCGGGAAAAGTCGCCAAAATTGGCGGGTGGGATTATAAAGACACCGCGCCGATAGATCAAGGCGGGTTCAAGCGGTTTTTCCAATCTCTAACCTTGGAATATATAAGTACTTGCGCTTGTTGTCGTCGGCAAATCCGGCCCCCTCTCGATCCATTGCGAAGTTAGGCGGGCATTTTTTGATCCGTTAAAATACATTATTTTACGACTAATGATTGTTGCTTTAGCAAAAAAGTTGCCTCACTCGCCGACCAATGCTTTCAACGCGCTTTGGTCCAGCATTCCAAGTTGTCTAGTTTTCAGTTCGCCGTTCTGGAAGACCAAAAAAGTGGGAATGGAATCGATCTCGTAACGGCGGGCCAATGCCGGACTTTTATCGACATTCACTTGGACGACTTTCACGCGGGGATTCTCCCGTGCGAATTCGACCAGAATCGGCTCCATTTGCCTGCATGGAGGACACCAATCGGCATAAAAATCGACGAGCACAGGCATATCGGCATGAAGCACGATGTTCTCGAAATCATTCGTTTGCACCTGCGGCAGGCGGTGTTCGGTTTTTTCGGGTTTTTGATGAAACATCAAATAGGCAACCAACAATAAAACCAACACGCCACCCACCAAGAAATATACTACGCGCAATTTTTCAATCCGTCGATTCATGGCATCGGTCCTCCGTTTGGTCCATACGATATGAAAAAGATTTGACTCTTTCAATCTTCTTTTGACGAAATATTCGCCGCAGGAACAACCAATGCGGCTTGTCTGAATGATCGGTTCCATTGGTTTGGGGATATTGAGCTACAACAACGGTAGTATATCATACCAAATAAAAAAAGTTGACTTTTGAGATCATCCCCCGTTAAATGAATTGAAGTCGCTAACGCCGCCGTTCAAGGGCAAAAAGAGGCGTGCCAACCGAGAGGCAGATCGAAAAGGAAGATCGAAATGAAGTTTTCCGATTGGTTGCGAACGGCGGGATGTGGTATTCCACGCCGAGGCGATGACTGTTCATGTCTAATATCAAGCGCGGGGAAGCAAAAAACTCGTCCGCGGAGATATTTTCATCCGCTGTCCATGCGACTGGCTTTCGAACCCCTGGAACAACGCGCCTTGCTCAGCGCGACGATGCAGTTCCATCATATCCTTTTCGATCCCGCCACGGGCACGCCGTTTTTGCCCTCGAGCGCCGCGGCGATGACGGCGAACATGTTGCCCTTGAGTTCCGCTTCGCCGCCAGGCAGTGCTTTGACTCCCTTGAAGATTCGCACCGCCTACGGGATCAGTTCGATCGCGGGCGATGGCGCCGGCCAGACGATCGCCATCGTGGATGCCTACCGCGATCCCAACATCGTCAACGACCTGCATCAGTTCGACCTGCAGTTCGGCTTGGCCGATCCGCCGAGCTTCCAGCAACTCAATCAAAACGGAGGTTCGGATGCGTCGGTGCCGACCGATCCGGGGGGCGCGGGCAATCCCAACGGGACTTGGGAGGAGGAAGAAGCCCTGGACGTCGAGTGGGCGCACGCCGTCGCCCCCGGCGCGAATATCATCCTCTTCGAGGCCAACAGTCCCTCGGATGCGAATTTGTGGGCGGCGGTCGATACCGCACGGAATTACTCCGGCGTATCCGTGGTTTCGATGAGCTTCGGCGGCAGCGAATCTTCCGGCGACACGAGCGCCAATATCCACTTCACCACGCCGTCCGGACATAACGGCGTGACGTTCCTTGCCTCGACGGGCGATTCCGGCTCGCCCAGCGGATATCCCGCGTATTCGCCCAATGTGGTTGCCGTCGGCGGAACCTCGCTCACCCTGAGCGGCAACAACTATAGCAGCGAATCCGGTTGGAGCGGCAGCGGCGGCGGCCAAAGCACCGTCGAAAGCAAACCGGCCTATCAAAACAGCGTCAATAGCTCCAATTTTCGCCAGAATCCCGATGTCTCCTTCGACGCCAATCCCAACACCGGCGTGGCGATTTACGACTCCTGGGACTTCGGCAGTTCCGCTCCCTGGATTCAAATCGGCGGCACCAGCCTTTCCGCGCCGTGTTGGGCGGGACTGATTGCCATCGCCGATCAACTCCGCGTCGCCCAGGGTTTGACGACTTTGGACGGCCCCACGCAGACGCTGCCGAAACTCTACGCGCTGCCCGCCGCCGATTTTCACGACATCACCAGCGGCAGCAACGGCGGATTTTCGGCGAAAGCCGGCTACGATGAAGTCACCGGGCTGGGCACGCCCATCGCCAATCTGCTCGTCCCCGCGCTGGCGGTGCCGCCCACGCCGGATCTCACGATCGCCAAAACGCATCTCGGCAATTTCCATCCCGGCGACGTCGGCGATGCCTATGCCATTACCGTCACCAATGCCGGCGGCGCGGCAACCGGCGGCACGGTGACCGTCATCGATGCCCTGCCGGCGGGATTGACCGCCACCGCCATGAGCGGTTCGGGCTGGAGCGTCAATCTCGCGACTTTCACGGCGACTCGCAGCGATGCGCTGGCCGTCGGCGCCAGCTATCCGGCATTGACCGTCACGGTGAACGTGGCCGCCAACGCCCCCGCGAGCGTCACCAACACGGCGACCGTTTCCGGCGGCGGAGAGACATTCACCGGCAACGACACGGCGAGCGATCCCACGGTCATTGGTTTATTGACGATTGCCGGAACCTCGCCCGCGCTGTCCGGCGGCAGTCTGTCCGCCGGCGCAGCGACGCTGGCAATCAACTTCAATTCCGCAGCCAGCGGTGCGGGCACGGCCTCCAATTATCAACTGCAAAGCGCCGGCCCCGACGGCCTCTTGGGCACGGCCGACGACATTTTGGTTTCCCTCGCCGCCTCTTATAACGGCACGACGGCGACACTGACCTTCCCGCCGCTTGTGGAAAACGTCTATCGCTTGACCGTAAAGGATTCCATTACCGATACCGCCGGCGTCAAGCTCGATGGGAACGGTGACGGTACCGCCGGCGGTAATTGGGTAACCGATTTCGTCGTCGTCCCCAGCGCGAATCTGCTTGTCAACAACTCCACTTTTGCCTCCGGCGGAACCAATCCTCTAAGCGTGGCCATCGGCGATTTCAACGGCGACGGCAAACCCGACCTGGCCGTCGCCAACAACCCGTTGAACGGCGGCACCACTTCCATCGGCATCTTCCTCGGCGACGGCAAAGGCGGCTTCTCCGCCGGCACGGCCGTCACCGCCGGACTCTCCTCCCCTTATGCCGTAACGGCGGGCGATTTCAACGGCGACGGCAAAACCGATCTCGCCGTGGCCAACTACGGAAACAACTCGATCGGCATCTTCCTCGGCAACGGCAGCGGAGGATTTACCGTCGGCACGGCGGTGACGGTCGGAACGCAACCGATAAGTTTGGCAACGGGCGACTTCAACGGCGACGGCAAGACCGATATTGCCGTCGCCGATTACGGTAACAATAAAATTAGCGTTCTTATAGGCAACGGCAGCGGTGGATTTACGGCCGGCTCGTTTAATTCGGGCGGCACTAATCCCCGGGCGGTGGCGGTCGCCGATTTCAACGGCGACGGAAAACTCGACCTGGTCGTAACCAACTACGCCGGCAATAATGCCGTGATCTTCCTCGGTGACGGCAGCGGCGGTTTCACCGCCCAACCTGCCGCCGGCACGGGCGGCAGCCATCCTCGCAGCATCGCCGTCGGCGATTTCAACGGCGACAACAAGCCCGACGTCGTCGTGGGAAATCACGACAGCAATAACGTCAGCGTGCTGATCGGCAATGGCAGCGGCGGACTCGCCGCGGCCGTGCTCTTCGCCGCGGGCGGCACGAATCCGCGCGGCGTCGCCGTCGCCGATTTCAACGGCGACGGAAAAGCGGACATCGCCGTGAGCAATAGCGGCAGCAACAACGTGGGCGTCCTGCTAGGCGATGGCAGTGGCAGTTTCGCGGCGGCGGCGACTTTCGGCACCAATACGACTTATGGCGCCTTCGGCATCGCCCTGGGAGACATAAACGGCGACGGACGCCCCGATCTGGCCGTGACCGATACCGCCGCCTCGAATTCCAGCAATTCCCTGACGACGTTCCTGGATTACTACGGCCCCGCCCCCGTAACGCTGACGACGCCCCATTCCTACGCTTTCGACGTCTCCACCAGCAGTTTCGGCCCGGGCGAGTTCATCCAGGGCACGAACGACGCCTTCGACGGTTTCGGCCGCCTCTCGGTCGATGGCGCCCTCTTCCGGCCGAATAACCAAACTTCCACCACAGCCGACAGCGGACAAACCTTGGCGACCGCCGCGGGAACAGCCGCCGGATTGACGGTCAGCCGCAAGACCACCGTCCCCGCTTCCGGCGGCGAGGATTTCGCGCGCACGGTCGATGTTTTCACCAATCCCACGAGCAGCGACATCACCGCCACCGTGCAGATTGTCGGCAATCTGGGTTCGGACGCCGCCACGTCGATTTTCGCCACCTCGTCGGGCGATACCACGCTCACGCCCGCCGACCAGTGGTTCGGCACTACCGGCGGAGCCGGACCGGCCCTGATGTACATCTTGCATGGACCGCAAGGGTTGCAGCCCGCTTCGGTGAGCCTGACGGGCGACAACGTTGTTTGGACATACAACCTCACAGTCCCCGCCGGGCAGACCCGGGAGTTGGGATACTTCACGATCCAGGCCGCCTCCACCACGCAGGCGGTCAACGAGGCTAACGCGCTCGTGGGGGCCGCCGGCTTCCTCGATACGGCCGCGCTGGGACTTACATCCGCCGATTTAACGGAGTTGGCCAACTTCCAGTTCGGTCCACAGCCCCTGATCGTCACACCGGCTGATTGGACTCTGGCGGGTGCGGCGGGAATGACCTTGAAACTCGCCGCCGACGGCAAGTTGCATCTCTATCAAACCGGCACCACCACCGACATCGTCGCGCCGCTGCCTTTCGCCGCCGTAAACAGCGTCAGCATCACCGGCCGCGACAACATCGACGACGCACTGACCGTCGATTTCGGCGGCGGCAATCCGATCCCGGCCGGCGGCGCGAGTTTCGACGGCGGCGCGGGCGGCGGAAATACGCTCATCATCGCCGGCATTCCCGGCGATGACAGCGTGGTCATGACCTCGTCCCAAATCACCGACAACGGCTCGGCGCCGATCGCCTACGGCAACGTCGCATTTTTCGGTTTCGACTTGGCGGGAGGCACGAACAACTTGCTCCTCGACCACGCCACGCTCAATCTCAATCAGGATGGCGCCGTTTCCGCCGGCACGATCGTTACTATCGACGGCGGCACGCTGAACTTCAACGGACACG
Source organism: Pirellulales bacterium (assembly GCA_963713065.1). Classification (GTDB taxonomy): domain Bacteria; phylum Planctomycetota; class Planctomycetia; order Pirellulales; family Thermoguttaceae; genus JADLEL01. Next base: position 374,200 of record CAVQKP010000013.1, read on the forward strand.
CCGAGCAGATCGGCAACCTCGTGGTGACCGGCGGCGGACAGGCAAACGTAGGCAGCTTGAACAACAGCCCTGCGACGGTGACGGTCGGCAATGGCACGCTTTCGGCCGTATCGCTCACAACCGATACGTTGACCATCGGCGGAACCCTCCAAGCCGCGGCGACGACTCCTTCGGCGCCAAGCCCCACGCAAAATACTCCAAGCGCTTCAACTGCGACAGGGGAGCCGAGTTCCGTCGATAACCCCCCCGTCGCCGCCGTCGTCAGCTCCGCTGTGCCTGCCCCCAACGCCGCCATTTCGGCCGCTTCGGAAACTTCGCCGGGTGCCACCGCGGGCTTGTTCAGGATTACTAAATCGGGTGCCACTGCCGGCTTGTCCAGCAGTGCCAGGCTGCCAACAAATTTCATCACTGCTGGACAAACCGGCAGTGGTGCAATCTTTTCCTCGGAGATTTTCAGTACTGCCCCGCAAATCGCTCCTTTGTCTCCAGCCATCTTTTCAGTGATCGGAACTGCGCCGGCGAGCTTTATTGCTTCCAAGGATTCAGCGATTACTCTTTCCAAATCGCCGAAATTGCCGATCGAGATCCGTGATGAAAACACCGTGAACCGGGCGGCGAGTTCGGTCGGAAAAGAGGGCGCCGCGGAGCGGGATAGTCTCGAGGCGGTGTTGCGGCAACTGGCGTCGCGGCATATAATCGGCCATGCCTCGGCGGAACACCGCCATCGCGCGTTCGACGCCGCATTGGCGGCCCTCGATTTTACCGTCTAATTCCAGAGACCATCCGTTGACACATGCGGGGCATTCGGGATACAACTATCGACCGCCCTCCTGCCGGCGCCGCGCTGCGCCGCGAATTGAGCCTGTTCGATTCGGTCTCGATCATCGTCGGCATCGTGATCGGGGCGGGTATTTACGAGACTTCGCCCCAGGTGGCCGGCAACGTTTCCGGCTCGTGGGCCTTGATCGGGGTCTGGATCCTCGGCGGATTGCTCTCGCTGGCCGGTGCGCTCTGTTACGCCGAACTGGCCACGGCCTATCCCAAGGAAGGCGGCGATTACGTCTATCTCAACGAGGCTTTCGGCCCGCGATGCGGTTTCCTCTTCGCCTGGGCGCAGCTTTGGGTGATCCGTCCCGGCTCGATCGGCGCGATGGCCTTCGTTTTCGCCCGCTATGCCAATCAATTATGTCCGCTGGGCGACGGTCCGCGGCGCTGGCAATCTACGCCGCCGCCGCCGTCGCCGCGATGACGGCCGTCAACCTGCTGGGAGTCCGCACGGGCAAGTGGACGCAGAACCTGCTCTCGGCCGCCAAGTATCTCGGCCTGGCGCTCGTCTGCGCGGCCGGCCTGTTCTTTTGCAATCAGCCGGCGGCCGCCGCGGTTGCCGCGGTCACACCAGCGCATCCGCCCTCGTTCGGACAGGCGATGATTTTCGTCCTCTTCGCCTACGGCGGATGGAACGAAATGGCCTACGTTGGCGCGGAAGTCCGCAACCCGCGAAAGAATATCGTCTGGGCGCTGTGGCTGGGAACGCTGGCGGTGATGCTGATCTACGTGTTGGCCAACCTCGCGTTCCTTCGTGCCTTGGGATTTGCGGGAATACGCGGTGCTAGCGAGGTGGCGGGTGACACTTTTCAGTGCGCTTTCGGCCCCTGGGGCCGCCTGGCGATCCAATGGCTGATCATCGTCACGGCTCTCGGTGCGATCCAGGGCATGATCTTCACCGGATCGCGGATCTACTACGCGATGGGCAGCGACTATCGGCTCTACGCCTGGCTGGGCCGCTGGAGCGGACGCCGCGGCACGCCGATTTACGCCATTCTGCTTCAAGGCGCGATTACGCTGGCCTTGGTGATCGGCTTCGGCTGGACGCAAAACGGCTTCCAGGCAATCGTCAATTTCGAGAACCCCGTCTTCTGGATTTTCCTCTTGCTCGTTGCGATCGGCTTGATCGTCCTTCGCTACCGCCGCCCGGAACTGGAGCGGCCGTTTCGGGTGCCCTGCTACCCCATCTTGCCAGTCATCTTCGGCCTTTCTTGCCTCTTCATGGTTCAGTCAAGCCTCTCCTGGGCCTATGAGAATCGCAACCGCGAGGCCCTCTACGCCATCGGACTGATGGTCCTGGGAATTGGGGCGAGTTTTTGCAGCCGCCGGTCGCATTCCGAGCCGCCGAAGCCCTGAACAATCGCTTGAAGAGACGGTAATTCTGGGCTAGAATTGAGTTCAGGAATCATACTGGCGCCCTCAGCGGAGAAATTTCATGCCCCAGGCCATCGTCGATCCCGATGAATTGCGGACGTTCGCCCAGAACCTCAAGAAGTTCAGCACCGATATGCAAACCCGCATCAACTTGCTCGGCGGACAGTTGGTGGTCCTCGAAAAAACGTGGCGCGACCAGGAGCAAAAAAAATTCTCCGACGAGTTCGAGCAACAAGTGAAAGGCGTCAACCGCCTGATCGAGATCATCGAGGAACATATTCCCTACCTGCTGCGCAAGGCGGAAGTCATCGATCAATACTTGCATCAACGTTAGGTCTTGAGCCTTGGCTCTTAGGTCTTGGAAACTAAGACCCAAGACCAAAGATCCAAGACCCAAGACCCAAATACAAAATGCCCAATCCCGCGCGTGTCAAATCGATCGATTCGCTGCAGTCGATGACCGCCGCCTTGGAGTGTTTCCACGCCGACGTCGCCGGCGCGCTGGACGAACTGGATATGGAAATCCGCCGCGCGTTGCAGTGGATCGGCGAAGAATGCCGCCAGTATTGGAAGTTGGAGGTCCGCCGGTCCACCGAGCGGGTCGTGGAGGCGAAACTCGCGCTCGAACACGCCCAAATGTTCCGCGGCGGCGACGGGCAGCAAGCCTCGTGCATCGAGGAAAAGAAGATTCTGGAACGGGAAAAACGCCGGCTGCAACTCGCCGAGACCAAAGTCGATGCCGTGAAGCATTGGGCGATCGCCCTCGAGCGCACGGTCAACGAATACCGGGCCATCCGCGCCCAGTTCGCCAACTGGCTCGAAGCCGATTTCCCCAAAGCCGTCGCCGTGATGGGCCGGATGATCGCCGCCTTGGAAACCTACGTCCGGCTGGGAATCGCCGACCCGCACGTCCCCATCGCCCTGGCCACGCTGACTTCCGCAACGAACGCAGAAAAAGCCGCCGAAAACAAAGCCGCCGGAGAGACGGGCGATCCGAATGACGAAAAAAATGAGAATGCCTGCCAACCATGAAATCCTGGGACTTCACTTCCGCCGCGGCGAAGATCGAGTTGGCCATGAAATCGCTCAACGTGGCCGACGCCGAAGCGGAGCAGTATTGGGACGACGCCGCCCATCAGAAGTTTCGCGAAACCTACCTTGAGCCGTTGGAGCCGAAAGTCCGCGGCATGCTCGAAGCGGTCCATCGCATCACCGAAGTGTTCGAAATCGCCGAGCGCCAATGCGGAATATCGTAAGCGGGATCAGGAATGAGACAAATGGGCAGCCGGCGCTTGCCAATCCCCAATCCCCGCCGCCGCCACCATTTTCCGAGAATCAACCATGGCACCTTTCTCGCCCGACGGACCAAAACAACTCTTGGCCGACTTATGTCGCCTGGTGCGCGATCGGGCCTCGTCCGAAACCGAGATTCGCGGCGGCCTGGCGGCCGGAAAGGAAACGGCGGACAAAAGCTATCAAGATGCCCTGAATGCCGCGAGCGCGCGTCATCAATCGCACAAAAAATCCGCCGCAGACGAGTATGCCGCGGCGAAAAGCGAGCAACTCGCCAATTCCGAGTCCGAAACGGCTCGCGTGCAAAAGGAATACGACGCCGCCCGCTCGCAGGCGCTCGCCCGCTTCGATTCGGAGCAGGCCGCCGCCGAACTGAAGTTGACCGAAAGCCGCTGGGAAGTGATGGCGATGTCGGAGGCCGCCCGCTGCGGCTCGAACCTGCAGGTCGAGGAAATCGTGGCCGGCCTGGAGTCGCGCTGGCAGGAGTTGCTGGCGATCCATCAGCAAGCCGTCGATTTGCTCCGCCAGCGCGGCCAATGGGACGAATTCCCCGATCCGCAGGTCGATGCCCCCTTGCTGGAAAACCATCCCGCGCAGCGGTTCAACCGCGCCCTCGAATTGGCCCGCGCAGTATCGCGACCTCTCCCGCCAGTTCATCGCGCGGTTCTTGCAGATCCCCTGGCCGCTGGTGATCTTTCTGCTGCTCTGGGGGCTCGCCGCCCTGCCGACGGCCGCGATCATCGGCTGGAACGATTATTGGCGCTGGCTGGCCTTCAGCGGCGGCGCGGCCGTCGCCGTCGCGCTGATCGGCGGCATATCGCTGTATCAAGTCTCCAACCGCCGCGCGGCCGAGACCTATCTGGCGCTCCGCCGCACGCTCCTGGAAGCGGGATTGAACCGCCCCAGCGTGCTCGAAACCGCCAAGGCGCAATGCCAGCGTTTTTACGGCGCCATTTCCGAACGCCAGAATGCCGAACTCAAGAAAATCGACGAAAAAATCGCCGCCGTCAAGACGGATATCCTCCGCCGCAAGGAACGCGACCTGCAGCAGGCCGGCAAAGCCTATCCGCCGCGTCTGGCCGCGCTCGCCGAAACGCGGGACCGCTCCCTCGCCGCGATCGACGAAAAATACTCCCGGCTGCTCCGCGAAATCGACCTTCGTTTCACCGCCGATTCGGAACGCCTCCGCGCCGAGCACGTGCGGGCGGTCCGGGAAAATGAAGAGCGCGGCCGCCGCCTCTGGGACGAAATGTCCCGCCGCTGGCTCGACGGAATCGAAAATTTCCGCTTGGCCGTCGAGGAAATCGACCGCGCCTGCCGCGAGTTGTTCCCCGACTGGCACACGGCCGACTGGAGCCGTTGGGCGCTGCCCGCCGAAATCCCGCCGGCGTTCCCGCTGGGTTCCGGCAAACTGGAACTGGCGAAGATCAAGGGCGGATTGCCCGTCGATGAAAATCTCCGCCCCCCGCAAACCGAGTTCGTTCTGCCCGCGCTTTTGCCCTTTCCGAAGCAATCGCTGCTGCTCTGGAAAGCGGGCGGCGCGGGCCTGGCAAAGGCCATCGACGCCATGCAGGCCGCCATGCTCCGCATGTTGACGGCCATGCCGCCGGCGAAGGTCCGCTTCACGATCATCGATCCGGTCGGGCTGGGCGAAAACTTTTCCGCCTTCATGCATCTGGCCGACTACGACGAGCAACTCGTCGCCAACCGCATCTGGACCGACACCTCGCACATCGAGCAGCGCCTGGCCGATCTCACGAAGCACATGGAGAACGTCATCCAGGTCTATCTTCGCCAGGAGTTCCATTCGATCCAGGAATACAACGCCTTCGCCGGCGAGATGGCCGAGCCGTACCGCGTGCTGGTCGTGGCGAACTTCCCCGCCAATATCTCGGAAGTGGCCGCCCAGCGGCTGAAAAGCATCGTCGCCAGCGGCGCCCGCTGCGGCGTGTTCGTGCTGATGAGCGTCGATACGAACCTGCCCCTTTCCCATCATTTCCATCTCCCCGACCTCGAGCCCGAGGCGCTGGTCTTGCGCTGGGACGGTTCGCAGTTCCTCTGGGAACATAAAGAATACGGGCCGCTCCCGCTTGCGCTCGAAAGCCCGCCGCCCGCGGACCAGTTCCGCGAGATCGTCTGCACGGCGGGCGATCAGGCGAAGTCCGCCGGCCGCGTCGAAGTGCCGTTCGAGTGCATCGTTCCGCCCAAGGAAGAGTGGTGGACTTCCGACAGCCGAGCCGGCATCGACGTCCCCCTCGGCCGCGCCGGCGCGATGAAGCTGCAAAACCTCGAACTCGGCAGCGGAACCTCGCAGCACGTGCTGATCTCCGGCAAGACCGGCTCCGGCAAATCGACCCTCCTGCACGTGCTCATCACCAACCTCGCGCTCCGCTACGGACCCGACCAGGTCGAACTCTATCTGGTCGATTTCAAAAAGGGGGTCGAATTCAAGGCTTACGCCGAATACGCCCTCCCGCACGCGCGGGTGATCGCCATCGAAAGCGAACGGGAGTTCGGCCTCAGCGTGCTGCAGCGGTTGGACGCCGAACTGCGGACCCGCGGCGACTTGTTCCGCAAGCAGGGCGTGCAGGATTTAAAAGGCTACCGCAACGAACAGCCCGGCGTCCGCCTGCCGCGGATCCTGCTGATTATCGACGAATTCCAGGAGTTGTTCACCGAAGACGACCGCATCGCCCAAGAGTCCTCGCTGCTGCTCGACCGGCTCGTCCGCCAGGGCCGCGCGTTCGGGATCCACGTCCTCTTGGGTTCGCAGACGCTCGGCGGCGCGTATTCGCTCGCCCGCAGCACCATCGGGCAAATGGCGGTCCGCATCGCACTGCAGTGCAGCGAGTCCGACGCCCACCTGATCCTCAGCGAAGACAACACCGCCGCCCGCTTGCTCACCCGGCCCGGCGAGGCAATCTACAACGACGCCAACGGCCTCTACGAAGGCAACCATCCCTTCCAAATCGTCTGGCTGGATGATAATCATCGCGATGCTTACCTGGAACAGATCGAAAAACTGTCGGCGCAAATGACCGATGGTCAAACGGGCGTTGGGAAAAAGGGGACCGGTCCCCTTGGTCCGCAAATCGTCTTCGAGGGCAATGTGCCCGCCAATCCGAGCGAAAATCCCAGCTTGAAAGAGTTGATCGCCTCCCGCGTATGGCCCGAAAGCTGTCCGGCGCCGGTGGCGTGGCTCGGCGCGGCGGTGGCCATCAAGGATCCCACCTCCGCCGCGCTGCTGCGCCAGAACGGCGGCAACCTGCTGGTGGTCGGCCATCGCGAGGAGGCCGCGCTCGGCGTGCTGGCCAACGGCCTGCTCAGCCTCGCCGCCCAGTTCCCGCCCAATAAAGCGCCCAATAAAGGGGTCGGGAGTCTTTTATCGCCGTCAATGGCGGATGTGTCCGGCGATCAAAAAGACTCCCGACCCCTTATCTCAGGCCGTCAAGTTTTATGTCCTCGACGGCATTCGCGCGGATGCGCCGGAAGTCGGTTTGTGGAACCGCCTCAAGCAGGCGCTGCCGCATTGCATGAAAATTTCCAATCCCCGCGGCACGCCCGAATTGCTGGCCGAAATCTCGGCCGAGTTGGACTCCCGCCGCGAGCATTCGCGCGAGCACGAAGCGCCGATCTACCTCTTCATCTACAACATCGCCCGCTTCCGCGATTTGCGCCGCGAAGACGATTTCAGCTTCTCCTCGCTCGACGACGGCAAGCCGCCCAGCCCCGCGAAGCAGTTCACCAATATCCTCCGCGAGGGACCGGCCTTGGGCATCCATACGCTGGTGTGGTGCGACACCTACAACAACGTCAGCCGCTTTTTCGATCGCCAGGGCCTGCGCGATTTCGAGCTTCGCGTGCTGTTCCAGATGAACGCCACCGACTCGAGCAACCTGATGGACACCCCCGACGCCAGCCGGCTTGGCGTCCACGTCGCGATCAGTTATGATGAAGGGCAAGGCCGGATGGAAAAATTCCGCCCCTACGGCCTGCCCACGGCCGAATGGCTCGCCGCACTGAAAAAGCAATGGCCGGTGGACGGCTGTTAGTTCGTTTAGCGCGGAGCCAACGGCGACGGTGTTCGGATCGAGGATTTTTTGGATTTCGATCCCAAGGTCCGCCGTCTCGGATGACTTTAGGCGAAACGATCAATCGGCGGCACTATCATCAATCACACGATCTTCAACGAAAAATCAAAGATGAGCATTCCGTTCGCCAAACTGTTTTCACGCCGCTTTGTTTTATTATTTTGTTCAATTGCCGCGATGCAAAATTTCGCCATCGCTGCCGATAATTGGACCGGCTACCGCGGCCCCACCGATCAAGGCCACGCCGATTCCTCAAACCTCCCGCTCCATTGGAGCGAAACGGAAAACGTCGCCTGGAAAATCGCGCTCCCCGGCAAGGGACGCTCAACCCCCGTCGTTTGGGGCGATCGCGTCTGGGTCACCACGGCCACGGAAGACGGCAAGCAGCTTTCCATCCTATGCATCGACAAGCACACCGGCGAGTTCCTCATCGACCGCGTGCTGCACAAAGTCGAGAAGCCCGGTCCGTGCGTCGAGATGAACTCCTACGCCACGCCGTCGCCGGCCATCGAGGAAGGCCGCATTTATCTCAGTTACGGCCCGGCCTATCTGGCGTGCCTCGACACCAACACCGGAAAGATCCTTTGGGAGCGCGACGATATCGCCTGCCGCTTCTCCGTCGGCGCCGCCTCCTGCCCGATGATTTACAACGACCTGCTCATCTCGCACTACGACGGTTGCGACAAGCAGTTCGTCCTCGCCGTCAACAAACGCACGGGCGAAACCGTATGGAAAACCGACCGCACCGTCCAATACGACGACATCGATCCGGAGACCAACCGTCCCAAACAGGACGGCGAATATCGCAAGGCGTTCTCCGCGCCCATCGTCACCGAGATCGGCGGCCGCCCGGTGCTTGTGAGCCTCGGCTCGATGGCCCTTTACGGCTACGATCCCGAAACCGGCAAGGAACTTTGGCGGCTGGAAAAGATCGGCAGCTACTCGGGCGTCATGCGGCCCGTCGCCGAGCAGGGCGTCATCTACTGCGAAATCGGCAGCAATTTGGAGCTTCTCGCCGTCAAGCCCGGCAAGGCGGAAGGCGTGCTCGACGAAAAACAGTGCGTCCTTTGGAAATACAAGAAGACGGTCCCCTTCATGCCGTCGATCCTGTTGATCGGTGGCCGCGTCTTCATGACCACCGACAACGGCGTCGCCGTCTGCCTCGACGCGAAAACCGGCAAGCAACTCTGGAAAGCACGGCTCGATGGCGACCACTGCACCTCGCCGATCGACAACCGCGGCCGTATTTACTTTTTCAGCCAGAAGGGTAAATCGACGGTCGTCGAGGCCGGGCCGAAGTTCAAAATCCTCGCCGAAAACAAACTCGACGAAGGCATGTACGCCTCCCCCGCCGTCTCCGGCGACGCCCTCTACCTCCGCACGATCGATAATTCGTTGTATTGCATCAAAAACAAGTAGGTCCCGCCTGCCGGGCGGGACTTGTGGGTGCTCGATACTCGTTCCCACGCTCCGGCATGGAAACGCAATACCTCGACGCTCCGGCGTCGGATGAGTCCTAACCAGCGTCGTTCCTCCCCTCCCGCCCCCTGGAGAAAACCATGTCCCTCAAACAACTCGCCCGTCCGCTCGTCTGCCTCCTCCTCTTCGCCGCGACCGCCATCGCCGCGCCCCCCTACAAAGCCCTCATTGTCGATGGCCAAAACGCTCACGACTGGAAAAACACCACGCCGGTCCTCGAAAAAGTCCTCGAAGACTCCGGCCTCTTCGCGGTCGATGTCGCCACCTCACCCGCCAAAGGCGAGGACATGAGCGGTTTCAAGCCGAAATTCGCCGACTACAATGTCGTCGTGAGCAACTATCAGGGGGACGACTGGCCGGCCGGCACCCGGCAGGCGCTGGTCGATTACGTCCACGGCGGCGGCGGGCTGGTGATCTACCATTTCGCCTGTGCCGCGTTCCCCGAGTGGAAAGAGTACAACGAGATGATGGGCCTCGGCGGCTGGGGCGGCCGCACCGAAAAAGCCGGCCCCTATCTCCGCTGGCGCGACGGCAAGATCGTCCGCGACGATTCGCCCGGCAAGACCGGCTCGCACGGACCGGCGCAGCAGTTCGCCATCGACGTCCGTGAGCCGGACCATCCCGTCATGAAGGGCCTGCCGCCCCGGTTCATGCACGTCACCGATGAACTCTACGGTTGGCTCCGCGGCCCGGCGAATAATCTCACCGTCCTGGCCACGGCGTTCGCGCCCAAGGAAAAAGGCGGCTCCGGTGAACACGAACCGATTTTGTTCACGGTCGATTACGGCCGCGGCCGCGTCTTCTTCGACGCCCTCGGCCACGCCCCCGAACAACTCAAAAGCGTCTCCTTCATCGTCACTTTCCAGCGCGGCGCCGAATGGGCCGCCGCCGGAAAAGTAACCCAAAAAGTCCCCGCCGACTTCCCCACCGCGGAGAAGGCCAGCGTCCGCCCATAGGTCCCGCCTGCCGGGCGGGACCTGTTGTCGCCTTTCGCTTCGCGAAAGCAGCACTTCTTTCGCGGAGCGAAAGGCGACATCGGCTGAACGTCGATCCCCAACAAGTCCCGCCCGGCAGGCGGGACCTACTTGACCACCATGCCCCTCACCTACCAACAAATCGCCGACCAACTCCACGCCTGGACGAAAACCGAATCGCTCCTCAAGCACGCTCGGGCGGTCGAAATCGTCATGCGCGCCGCGGCCTCCAAGTACGGCGGCCCCGACGCCGACCCCGAAACCTGGGCGAAAACCGGACTCATCCACGACGCCGATTACGAGCAGTGGCCCGAGGACCATCCGCGAAAAACCGTCGATTGGCTCCGCGAGCAAGGCGAGGAGGAAATCGCCTATGCCGTCTCGTTCCATCAAACCGCCTGGAACCTGCCGCCGAAAACGGTGATGGACCGCTGCCTCCTGGCCTGCGACGAACTGTCCGGCTTCATCGTCGCGTGCTGCCTCGTCCGCCCCCAAGGCATCGCCACGCTCGAACCGAAAAGCGTCAAGAAAAAACTCAAGGACAAAGCCTTCGCCGCCAAAGTCGATCGCACGATCATCCAACAAAGCGCCGAACTGCTCGCCGTCGATCTCGGCGAACACATTCAATTCGTCATCGACGCCCTCAAGCCGCACGCCGCGGAATTGGGAATCGGCGGAACTTGAGGAATGCTGATCGGACAAAAGACGCCGAATCCTCGAATCTCGGCCTCGCGCTGGTCGGCGCCGGATAGTTCGAAAGCAGCCATTGCCAATTTTTCGCCGCGGAACAACAATGGGGACAGCCGCTTAAAGCCTATTCTACCGCGTCCTCAAAGAACTGCCAAACTACCGAGGTCATCATGCTCAAAACATCGTGCTTTCCTGTCGCAATTCTGGCAATACTGTTGGCCGCAGGACCGCCCGCCCGTGCGCTGCCCGACGAGAAAAAGGCCGCCGACCATAACGCGGCTTCGCCCAAGTCGCAATTCCGCGACGGAGCAAAAGGCGTCGCCCGACGCGGCGAAGAGATTCTCCAGGCTGGAAGAGCCTTTTCGACGGCAAGACGCTCGAAGGCTGGAAAATCACCGATTTCAGCGGCAAGGGCGAGGTCAAGGTCGAAAACGGCGCCATCCTGCTAAGCATGGGCGATCCCATGACGGGCATCACCTGGACCGGCGAGCCGCCGCGCGAAAACTACGAGCTCGCCCTCGAAGGCATGCGCGTCCGCGAGAGCGATTTCTTCTGCACCACCACTTTTCCCGTCGGCAAGGCGCCCTGCTCGCTGGTCGTCGGCGGCTGGGGCGGCTCCGTCGTCGGCCTGTCGAGCATCGACGGCTACGACGCCTCGGAAAATCCGACCACGAAAACCATGAAGTTCGAGCAAAAGAAATGGTATCGCGTGCGAATCCGCGTGACCGAGAAGGCCGTCCAGGCGTGGATCGACGACCGCGAGGTCGTTCATCAAGCCCGGTCCGGCCACCGTTTCGGCATCCGCTTCGAAGTCGAACGCTCCAAACCGCTGGGAATCGCCGCCTGGAACACCGTCGGCGCCGTGCGAAACATCCGCCTGCGCCGACTCACGCAGGATGAAATCGCCGCCGGAAAGAATGATGCGAAGAACGACGACGAAGAAGATAATTAAGGCACGGACACGAATCAAATGGCGGCGCTTCTGTCCAGCGCAATACATTGGGTTATAATGAGCGAACCTGTGTTGTACGCGATCGTTCTCTTGCCAGGGAGTTGACCATGATGAATTCCACCCGGCGTCGTGTTTCTGTTTTCATTTTGGCAATTGCGTCATTGGCCGTCGGCGGCCGGTCTTTCGCCCAGCCGTCGGACGAGGCGGCGCCGACGCTTCGGCTCGCGCGCGGTGAAGACGGCAAAGCGTCGCTCTCCTTCAGCCCCGTTGCCGGAGCCGCGGAGTACGCCGTGCGAATCGTTGCCGGCGACGGCCGGAGCGAAATTGTTCCGGTCGAGGTCGTCAACTACACGGTTCAAGGACTAAAGAACGGCCGAGCTTATCGGTTCGCCGTCGCCGCGATTCGCGATGGCCGTCGGGGACCGTGGTCGAACGAGCTTTCGGCAACTCCCGTCGATCAGCCCGGCTGGGACACGCTCCGCGAAGCCTTCCAAAGCTCGAATCCCACGCGGAACTCGAATCCCTTCACGATGGTTCTCGGCAACGAGTCGGAGGCCGAGTTGCGCGCCATCATCCGCGCCGCCTACGACGCCGGCTTCGAGGGCGTCACGCTGCACCCCTACAACTACGAAGACTATCTCGGCCCGGGCCAGTGGGATCGCTGGAAAATCGTCTTCGACCAGGCGCGGCGGCTCGGACTGGTCGTCTGGCAGCAGGACGACCGCAACTATCCGTCCGGCTTCGCCATGGGCAAAGTCGTCGCCGCCCATCCCGAACTGGGACGCACGACGCTCGTCGAAGCGCATCGACAAACGATCGACGGGCCGGCAAAGGATTTCTCGCTCGACGTTCGGCCCCTCCTGCAAGGACGCGATTTCCTCGTCGCCATAAGCGCGTATCCCGAAAGCGGCGAACCGGTCGATCTCACCGACCGCGTCGCCGACGGCAAGCTCGAATGGGACGCGCCGGCCGGAAAGTGGCGGCTGTTCGTCATCAAGGCGGTGTGGTGCGGGCCCATGCCCGTCGCCGATTCCAATGTGCCGATGCCGTTCGTCGATTTTCTGAATCCCCGCGCGGTGGACGCCTACGTTCAGACCATCTACGGCGCGACGTTCGAGCGGTTCGGTCCCGAATTCGGTCGCACCTTCAAGGGCTTCTTTTCGGACGAGGCCCCCGCCGATTTCACCCAGTTCACGCCCGATTTTCTCGAACGCTTCGAAAAGAGCAAAGGCTATTCGATTCGCCGCTGGCTTCCCTCGGTGCTCCGCGACCTTGGCCCCGGCGACAAGAAGATCCGCTTCGACTATCGCGATTTCATCCGCAACGAGACGGCCGCCGTGTTTTTCGGCCGCTCGCGCCGCTGGTGCCGCGATCACGGCATCGAACTGATCGGCCACGTCATCGAAGATCACCTGATGGACATGCGGCGGCTCGAATGCCTCGACATCCCCGGAATGGACAACGTCTTCGGCCAGTGGTACGACCCCGACCCCGACGTCTATTGGCGGATGCCGCGGATGGCCAGTTCCGTCGCGCATTATGCCGGTGCGCGAAACGATCGGGCGTTGGTCGAGCATTTCGCCGCCACCGGCTGGCGGACCGGCCTTTCGGAAATGAAGCGCATGATGGACTGGACCACCGCGATGGGCCTCAACCAGGTCGTTCCGTGCGGCCTCTGCACGCAAACGCCGCCCGTCTGGGAGGTCACGCCCGACTTCTGGCTCCACGGCCGCAATCCGCAATGGCCCTGGTTCCCCGCCTATCAGGCCGCCGCCAATCGCATGACCATGCTGATGCGCGGCGGCCGCCACGTCGCGCCCGCGATCATGCTCGATACCACCGAAAGCCTTTGGGCGGCTCGCGGAACGAACCTGCAAACGCAGCACGGCGCGGCCGATGACCTATGGCGGGCGTGTGCGGCGGCCACCCAGCGCACGTCGATTTCGACCTGATCCCGTACTACGTCTTTTCCGATCCCGCTCGCACGGCCTTCGACAACGGCCGAATTCACATTGCCAAGGAAGACTACGGCGCCGTGCTCTCTGCCGCCCGTCGAGAACATTCCGGCGGCGGTTGCCGAACGGCTGAAGGCCTTCCACGACGCCGGCGGCATCGTCGTCGCCATCGGTCGTCTCCCGGCCTCGTCGTGCAACGGCCAAGAAGACGACCGCGTCCGTGCGGCCGTGGCAGCCGTATGGGGAACGCCCGGGCAGAACCAGCCGCGATCCGCCGTCGTCGATTACGACAGTTTGGAGAGCGCTCTGGTGGGCCTCGATGTGCCCGACGTGCGCATCCCGTCGCAGCCGAAGAAGCTGCTTTACTGTCATCGCCGGCTGCACGGCAAGGATCTCTACTTCTTCGCCAACACGGGCGCGGAGCCGATCGCGCCGACGATCGAACTCCGCGGCGTTCGCGGCGTGCCCATGCTCTGGAATCCCGTAAGCGGCGAAATCGCCGCGGCCCGGAGCTACGCGATCGCGGACGATTCCGTGAATCTATCGCAGCCCTTCGGCGAGTACGAATCGCTCTTTATCGTGATCGATCCGGACGCCAAGCCGCACGGTGCGGCCGCGGCGACGCCGGCGCCGGCGAAGAACGTTGAATTTACCGGCCCTTGGAAGGCGGCTAAAGGCGCCGATGAGTATCAGCGCGTGTTTTCGGCCGAAATTCGCCTGCCGGCCGACTGGCCCATCGGTTCACAAGCTCGGTTGGACCTCCAAGGCGCATCGCAAATCCTCCGCGTAAAAGTGAACGGCCAGGCCGTCGGCGAACGGTTCTGCTCTCCCTACCGCTTTGGAGTCGGCAAATTCCTTCGTGCCGGGGACAATACAATCGAAGTCGAGCGCATCGGCCGCTATTCGAGTCCCGTCCAAATCCCGAACATGGGCCCGCTCTCCTTCACTAACGACGCCCACGCCGACGCCCCATGCTCGCATGCAACACTCATCGGGAACATTCACCCTTGATTGATCGAACCGAAAACGCGGTGATCGAACCAATAAGCGGTGATCAAACCAATACGCGGTGATCAAACCAATACGCGGTGATCAAACCAATACACGGTGATCAAACCAATACGCGGTGATCGAACCGAAAACGCGGTGGCGGCCCGAAGGGCCAATCGTTCTTCCAGCCCAGGGCACCGCCCTCTTTGTTACACATATCTTTTCCTCAATAACGGACATCATGATGCCCGTTTACGGGCATTGGCCGCCGAAGGCGGTTTTAGGCCCGGCGTTTACGCCTCGTTGTTACACACAAGTCAAAGTTGGTATTGGCAATTTGGGGATATTGAGTAACCATAGTGTTCAGGTTAATTGAGAGGGAGGAAAACAGGTCAAGGAGGACCGTAAATGCTTGCCCCATGGGTAATGGATGAAGTGAAGACGGCCAAACTTAACGATAAACGATTGAATGTGCGTCTTGCGGACGTGCTGTCGCTGCTGGCAGCGCATCCGAATGCGAGCATTCCCGCCGCGTGTGGTGGTCGGGCTGAGATGGTCGCTGCCTATCGTTTTTGCGAGAATGAGAAGACAAGCTTTGAGAACGTTTTGTCGCCTCACCGTGATGCGACACGACAACGGGTAGCAGCTCAGCCGGTGGTGGTCCTCGCGCAAGACACAACCGAAATTGACACTACCCGACCCGATCAGCAGGTGATGGGAGCAGGACCTTTGGACGGCAGTTCGCGGCGCGGAGCATTGCTGCATGCCTTGCACGCCTTCACACCGGATGGAACGCCGTTGGGAACCGTCCATGCCGCGGCGTGGGTTCGTGAAGAAGAACCGGTCGATTCCCGGATGTCGCCTGCCCAACAGGCTGCCCGTCCGATCGAGGAGAAAGAAAGCTATCGTTGGGTGGCGATGCTTCGACAGGCGTCTGAGGAAGCTCGACATTGCCCCAAGACGCAGTTGATTTGCGTGGCCGATAGCGAGGCCGACATTTACGAAGTGTTGGTGGAGGGGACGTCGCAGCCAGGGCATAGCGAATGGATTGTGCTGCGCTTGTCAGGATTGCGCCTTGCTTCGTGAAAGTGGCGAAAACGTCGAAGAATCCCACGTCCGCCAGCATGTCCTTGCGCAGCCCATATTATTCCGAAAGACGATTCACATTCGGGGCCGAAAAGCCAAAGTGGCATGCAGCACCCGCGGGCGAACTCAACCGCGTCAGTCGCGAGAAGCGGAAGTGGTCGCGCGTGCGGCACGCGTCATGTTGCGTCCGCCATGGCGACCGGACCGCAAACTGCCACCGGTGACAGTCAACGTGGTGTTGGTCAGCGAATGGAATCCGCCGCCTGGTGAAGCGCCTGTCGAATGGTTCTTGCTGACCAGTTTGCCGATCGACACTTTGGAGCAGGTGCAGCAGATCATCCAATACTATTGTGTGCGGTGGATGATCGAGATTCTCTTTCGCGTCTTGAAATCGGGCTGCCGTGTCGAGGAACGTCTGTTTGAGTATATGGACCGTCTTTTGACATGCGTGGCGCTGTACCTCATTGTTGCTTGGCGGACGCTGTATGTCTGTCGCTTGGGCTGCAGTTGCCCGGAGATCAGTTGCGAAGCGATCTTTGAGCCCGCCGAGTGGAAATCGGTTTGGAAGGTGGTGCATCGTGAAGATCCGCCCGTCGTGCTGCTGGCGTTGGGCGTCTTCGTCCGGCTGGTGGCGCAGCTCGGCGGCTACGTCAACGGCAAACGTGACGATCCGCCTGGGCCCCAAACGGTGTGGATTGGACTTCAACGTATGCATGATTTCGCCACCTGCTGGCAACTTTTTGGCCCGGAGGCCCAAGAAACATCCCTGACTTGTGTGTAACAACGAGGCGTTTACGCCGGGTTGATCGGCAAAGGATGATTTTTTGGTGTTTTTTGTATTTAATGCCCGTTCACGGGCATTCTCGCTATGGCTGCTTTAGCAGTTTAGTGGGTTTGGGTGTTTAATCGTCAGTTCGCGCTCGCGAATATCGACCAGCACGCACTCGACGGTCGGCCGCCGCCGGAACCATCGCCGCCGGGCGGGAATCTTGTACCGCCCCGCCTCCAGCAACTTGATGAGCTTGCCGTCCTCATACCACAAGCCTCGATGGGTGTCCTTGATGATGAATTCTTCTCGCGGTTTCATGAACGACAAGGCCCGGTCTCCTTCGTCTTGGGCAACCGTTCACGGTGCAAAGTTGCAGGCACACGCCGTGTGCCGTTGTGCGGCCGGTCGTTTTTTCCGCGAACGGCATACGGCGTGTGCCTGTTTCGGGATCGACCAAGCGCGAACGATCACCATTTTGGAAGGCCCCGGAGTGGATGTCGAGGTGGAGAACAAGCTAGTCAGATTTGGCAGATCTGAGCGGCCAATTCCAGTGGGTGGCCGCAGTGACCATTTGGTAGCTCGCTCCTGACACCACCGGGGCCTTGTTTCAATTGCAAAGGTCTCGATCAGGACTCGAACCCGTGCCAGGGACTAAAGAAAGCCCTGCGTATCCGTCATACTTTCGAGACACATGCGACAAGCTATAACAGAATATAAACGTCCGCTTGAACGCCCGCAAGCCTCCCACTGCCGAAGGATGACAATGACCATAGGGCGACGAGAAACATCGCGCCTGGCGGCCAGGTGTCACGGGTGTCTCGGCGTGTGGCAAGTTCCTGGACCAATGTGGTTTTGCCATAAACGACACACCGTGGCGGCGACAGCCCAACGATCGACACATTCGGCCTGCAATCGCTTGGCCCCGCCGCCACCGCGTCGAGAACAGCAGCTTTGCACTTTTTCCAATCAGGGGACCGAAATTTTATCTCGCGCCACGGCTTGGAGTTAGAACTCAAAATCGCGACGAGTTCCATTTTTTTTGTAGAAAAAAGACACCTCTTCTGCTACTCTGACTCTATCGCCCATGGAGTGTACGCATGTTGCTATATCGACAAACGATTACTGCCTAAAATTTTCTGCCTTCCCTAACCAGCCTTGCCGATCTTCCGAGCGGATCACCCTTCTTATGGATGGTGCGAATTTATGCAAAGTGGTTTTTTGCTAAATCCTTGGTTTGCAAGAGCTTGGAACGAACGGGCAAGACGTAAAATTGCAACACCTTGAAAAGGCGTCCCACCAAGCAAAACGCTCGAAAACGTTACACTTGTGAAGCACGCAAAGAACCTGGCCCGGCAAAACGTGCAATTTCCTGAAATTGATACCCAAAAAATACCCCTCGCCCCAAACTCCTCGCCCTACACCAACCCCCAGCGCTTCCGCAAATACCACTCCACCGTCAGCAATGCCACCAAGAACAAGAAAAACGGCCACGTGTCCCAGAATGTGGATTTCGTTTCCTGCTGGATTTCGAATTGAGAAGTTTGCTCGGTGAGTTGTTTAATCAGCTCGGGCAGTTGTTCGGGGGCGAGCGATTGCCCCCCGGTCATCGCCGCGATGCTTTTCATCGTCTCGGCGTCGGCCGACGCGTTGTCGAGCTCCAAATCTTGCTCGGAAACCGCGAACCGGCCCCGGGCGGAGCCGTAGTTCTGGCCATTTTGCGTCACCTTTGCCTCGATCGCGTAATCGCCCGGCATTTGCGTGTCGCGGAACGAACCGCTGAAATGATCCGCCTGCCGGATGAGCGAAAGCGGCCGGCGGTTGCCGTCGGGCAACACGATTTCGACCTTGAATTCCGCGTCCTTCAGCGGCTCGCCCGCCTGGTCGCGAGCGCCGGCGCTGAACTCGACCCTTTGCCCCGGCGCGAAGCGCCGCTGTTCGAGCTTGATCCACACGGAGCCTTCCTGCGATTCGTCCTTTTTCGCCAGCCAGAGCACGATCTGCCGCCAGAAACGTTTATGCTCGGCGCCGAAGCTGTGCTCGTCGTCAATGCCGTGCATCGGCCATCGCCACGTCGAATCGCCCGCAAATGCCAGCACGCGGCCGTCGCCGGAGTTCCACGCGACCAGCAGCGGCTTGTCCTCCCCGGCGTCGGCCAGCACGACGGCGCCCTTGCGAATGCCGCGAAACTTGACCGCGCTATCCAGCGGCGGCAGTTTCGCCCAAGCCGCCGCGTTGGCCTCGCGCCCCTGGGCCAGCCGCAGCGCGAAATGCAACTGCCCGGCCAGCGTCGGTTGCATGTGCAACGGGCCGGGCCAATACTGGTCCTTGCGGATCGGTTCGTCGGGCCGCAGCCGATCGAGCCGATCCAGCGTCACCGGCAGCACTTTCGCCAGCGGCGTGCCGGCGTATCCGCCCATGCCGAAATTGTGCTGCCCGCCGATCATCATCAGGCCCGCCCCGCGATCGACGGCGATCGCCAAATCGGTAAGCTCCTCGGTGCTGAAAACCGACGAATCGATGTCGCCGATCAAATAAACGTCGTACTTGCCGGGCTTGAACAACTCGCGCAGATCGCCGGGCTTGTCCCGGGCGTCGAGCCGCTTGTAATCCACGTGGATGTCCTGCGAGGCGTCCAGCGCACGGCGGATGAACTTCTGCTCCACCCGATACCCGCCTTCCAAATACAGCACGTTCAATCCGCCCTTCAACACGTTGACGAACGTGCTCAGCCGATTGTTGGTCGTCACCAGTTCGCCGGGCTGCGGCACCGCTTCCAGCGTGAGCTTGAATTCGCCCGGCATTTGCGGAACGTACTCGAGCTGCACCGGCAGAAGCTGCCCGTCCACCGTCGCCTGGATCTTCTGCTCGGCCACGACTTCCATTTTGCCTGGCGAAGTCTCGAACAGCACGCGAACGGGAATCTCGCGGTTCACGAAACCGTCCACGCGGACCTGCCCCGAAATCTCGATCGGATTCTTCACGAACACCGACGGATTGGCCAGCAAGTCCTTCACGGCGACGTCCTGCGCCTGCCCCAGCCCGCGCGACTGGCCGAACGTGAAGGTGTAAAGCGGAAAGCCGAGGTTCTTCAGCCGCGCGGCGGCCGTTTGCGGCGAGAGGTCGCGCGGCGGATAGGCCCGTTGCGATCCGTCGCTCAAGAGCACCACGCCCAGCAGCCGCTTGCCCGCCTCCTGCCGCAAGGCTTCGTCCAGCGAATTGCCCAGCGACGTTTGCCGGCCTTCAGGCTTGTCGGGCAGGGTGATCTTGCCGTTTTCGACCGTCAGCGGCCGCGGCTCGGCGTCGAAGGCGTAGGCCTTCACCTCGAAATCGCGGGCCAGTTTCGCCAAAGCCGGCGTCGCGTCGGCCACCGTCTGCTCCAGCGCCGCGTAGCGCGGTTTGCCCCCCACCGCGTCGGGCACCGTCATGCTCCGCGAGTCATCGACCATCACGACCAGCGTCGCCGGCTGCTTCTTGGTCTGCATGTAGATCAGCGTCGGCCGCAGCATCGCCAGAATCACCAGCACGATCACCGCCAATCGAGAGCGCAACCAGCCCGAAACGCTTCTTCCTCGTCAATCGATCCTTCCCTCCCCAAAACACGAACAACAGCAGCACCAGCGCAACCGCCGCCGCGATCACGAGTGTAAAGCTATCGGCAATGGGATAAAGGGAAAGGTGAAACATTTATTCTCGATAAAACTTATTCGACAGCACCAACTCCATCGCCAGCACCACCGCCACCAGGATTATCAGCGGCGGGTAAAGCTCGCGGCCCACCCGGGTTTTGATCACGCTGCGGTCGATCTGTTCCTTCGTCTGGGCAAGGTTGAACTTGTTCGGATCGAAAAACTCCTTCAACTCCTTTTCGCCGAGGCGTTCGAGTTGCGTTTGCTCGGGCGAGAGATTGACGCTGAAACCGCGGTCGAAGCCGCCTTCCTTGCCGCCCGCCCGAACGCGGTAGTTGCCGGGCAGGTCGGTCGAGGAAATCACCAGCCGATGATGGGCGGCGTCGGCCGGCAAGGGATAATCTCCCTCCGGCGAAGGCGTGGTGAGCAGGAAGGAGGTTCGCTGCTCTTTAGGATCGAGCTGCAGCACGGCCGTCTCGCCGGCGTAGTAATTGAATTGCTCGTTCGAACTGCCTACCAGATAGGAAGCCATCTGGTTGGCCAGAATCACGAACGGCCACGCATCGCCCACCGGCAGCATGTTCCAGGTTCTTTTGTCGTTGGGATCGTCGGAAACCGGAGTGGTCAGCGTCAGCGAGCGGCCCGAGCCGATCGGACGCTCCAACAGCGCCGGCCGGCCGTCGTTATACGAGATCACCACGCCCACGCCGGCGTGCAGCTTGCCCAAATCCCAATAACGCAGCACGGGAAACATCTCCCACGGCACTTCGCCGCTTTTCGCGCGGAAGGGAGCCAGAATCGGATGCTGCAAGTCCTTGGGCGCGAGATACAAATCGCCGTCCGGCCGCGGCACCTGGCTTCTCAGCGGGCCGGGCAGCAATTCGAGCGCCTGCGGATTATTGAACTTCTCCAAGGGCAAGGCGTTCCGCCCGAGGAACACGCCCACGCCGTGCCCGTCCGAAGCGTAGTCGGTCAAAAGCCGCCAAACCACCGGCTCCAACGGCGGCGGATCCAAGAGGCAAACGGCGGCGTAATCGGCGAGCGTGGTTTTCGAGAGTTCATCGTAAGAAATGGTTTCGCAATCGAAGCGTGCCTCCCCGCGCTTGCGAAATCCCGCCGGGGCCAATGCCTGGGAGAGGAAAAACGCCTTGTCTTCCACGGGATGGGGCGCCACCAAAAGCATCCGCCAGGCGGGCTTCGCCTCAACGGTAAAATAACGCGTGTCGTCGGCCGCCAGGCCGTCCTGCCCGACGATCCGCAAATAGCCTTGATGCACGCCCAGCGGAAACGAATCCTTGTGAAACTCGATCGGCCGCGTTTCGCCGGGCGCGAGGGTGACGCTCTGCACGCCGCTCGGCTGCGGCTTGCCCGCGCCGTCGAGCATGTAGAGTTCGACCGCCCGCTCGCCGGTGCCGCCGATCGAGGTGAGTTCGGTGGAGATCGTCAGCGAACCGCGATTGGAAAGGGTTTCGCTGGAAAGGCGAACTTCGTCGAGGGAGAAGTCGGTCGGATCCTTCACGCCCACGTCGATCACGTAGATGCCCACGCCGGGCAGCGCGGCGAGACGGTCGCGGAACTGCGCCGCCCGGCTCGTAGGCCAGGAGCCGCGCGAAAGATCGGTGAAAATGTAGAGTTCCTTCCGTTCTTTCTTGCTTTCCTTGAGTAGCCGGATGGCTTCATCGAGCACGCTCGTCAGCGGCTGCGAATTGGGAACGACGTCGAGCCGCTCGATGCGCTGCCGGGCCGCGCCGCGATCGACCTGGAACGCCCCGCCGCCTAGACGGGTGTCCAAAATGGCGATTTCGCTCTCGGCAGGCAATTGCGAAAGGAGCCATGTCCCGAGCTTTTTGGCGGCGTCAAGCCGCGTCTGGTTCTCGTGGCGATAGCCGATGTGCGCGGCCGTGTCGAATACCAGCCCCGCCGCGACCGGCGCTTCCTGGCTGCCGAAATTTCCGCCGAACTGCACCGTCGGCCGGGCCAACGCAAACGCCAAAAAAGCGATGATCGCCGCGCGGAGAATCAATAATAGAATATGACGTAGCCGCAAACTCCGTTTGTTCTTGTCCGCCCGCTTCTGCACGAACCGCAGCGCCGGAAACTCCAGCCACTTCGGCTTGCGGCGCATGATCAGATGCAAAATGATCGGAATCGCGATCAATGCGGCGCCGGCCAGAAGTAGTGGGGTGACAAAAGTCATAATCTACTCATCCTCAGGCTCTGCCTGGGAACATGCTGTTCGTGAAGTTCTGCCTGCTTCTTCCAAAAAAGGAACCTTCTACTTCTCGTTGATTTCTTTTCGGTTTTCTAGCCATGCTTGAGGATCGGCTCCGAAATTCTTGTTGCTCTTGTGGCGCAATGCCACAATAATGTCCTCTATAACTACTTTACGTGAAATCTCAACTATATCGTCCGATGGCGAAGATGAAACTTGTTTTGTGCCACTGGGGTAGTAATTCACTACATATTCAAGACATCCTATTGCCTGTTGGACATCACCTGCATAAGCCTTGATACTCCGCATTGATGAAAACACTTGAACCTGTTCCCGAGCAAATTGAACACTAAGGCTTAGATTGAAATAATAATAGCCCAAGATCATGAGCAGAATGCTGCATACCACGGCAAATGATACAGGAACCCAAGTTGTCCGTGGAAATCTATCACGCATTGTTGTCACTTGGTTATTCCTTGCGAAAGGCGATAGCGGGTAACGGTTCAATTGAGGCGGAGCCTGGGAACGAGAGCATGTTTATCCCCTCGCCGAACGATTCACCAAATATTCGGTCAGCGCTCGATCGAACTGCATGCTGGTGTCTAGGGCGACGTAATCCACGCCGGCTTGAAAGCACTCGCGGCGATAATTGTCGCGGAACTGCTCGACTTCGGTGAGGTAATCGCGGCGGAAGGCGTCGGCGTCGAGGGCCAGCCGCTTGTGGTCTTCGGGGTCTTCCAGCTCGACCATGCCGGCGAAGGGGAATTTCACTTCGGCCTCGTCGAGGATGTGGAAGAGGATCACGTCGTGCCCGCCGTGTCGCAGGCGGTAGAGCGACTCCATCACTTCTTCCGGATCGGCCAGCAAGTCGGAAAAAATCATCACCAAACTCGCGTGGCGGAGCATGGCCGCCACTTGCACCAGGGCATGGGCGATGTTCGTCTCGCCCTCGGGCTTGAGGTTCGCCAGCAGCGAAAGCACGTCGCCCAAGTGGCCGCGGCGGGTCTTCGGCCGCAAGCACTGGCGGATTTGCTCGTCGAACGTGATCAGCCCCACCGGGTCTTGCTGGTGGATCATCAGGTAGCAGAGCGCGGCCGCGAGGCAGATCGCGTAGTCGAACTTCGTCAGTTCCTGCCGGTAGGTGTAGCCCATCGAGCGGCTCATGTCCATCACCAGGTATCCGGTGATGTTCGTCTCGGCCTCGAACTTTTTAATGTAGTATTTATCGGTTTTCGCATAGACGAGCCAGTCGATATCCTTCGGATCGTCGCCGTGCGTGTATTTGCGATGCTCGCTGAACTCGACCGAAAATCCATGAAACGGGCTCGCGTGCAGGCCGTACAAAAAGCCCTTCACGATGAACTGCGCGCGCAAGTCCAGCCGCTTGATCTGGTTGATCACCTCGGGCTTCAAGTATTTTTCGGCGGTGGACATGGGAATTAACTATTCAGTCCGGTAGATCGGCTTCCAAGCTTGCACATGTATCTATGCTCGTGCTTAATTACGTCTTTTTGGGTGTAACTCTTTGGTAATATTTGAAGGATGGAATATGAAAAAGCAGTTGGATATGCACTATCTTTCTGTATAAGTGCCTTTAATATTTTGTTTCCACCATGGCCGTTATGTGCATACGTTTTCCATCGTCCCCAAATTCCATCTGTACCATATGCCGAGCCAATATATTGATGACCTGTCGTAGTTGCGAGAATCAGATAAATGCCTGCAACAGCAGAAAGACGAGATCGCCAATCTCGATTGGCATCCGGATTATTGAAAAGCTCTTTCAATTCAGTATGAGTCAGCGTGAAATCCAAATAATCACTAAAAGAAAGCAATGTTTGATCGCTTGGAAGGATTTCGATTACTTCCTTGTTTCGCATCTTCTGTACCCAGGACCGTGTTCCATCTCCCCAATCAATAATTACACGATTTTCCAATTGTTCGTATCCTGGCTCTTTCTTCAATTCATAATAATACTCATAATTGCAAAACTCCTGAGGCCATCCTTTTGGTGGAGGCACCTCATTCCCCTTCATTTTCGTCAAAACTTTATAGACACCAATGAATCGTGATTTGGTTTCGTCTGTTCCGATGAAAGAAACAATTCGATCACAATTGTCAAATACTGGTCTCTTTTGCGTAGATTGATAGAAATCGAACCAGCCCCTACGTATTAAATCGTCAATGTCACATCGTTTAGGATCTGAGTGCCTGACGAGTTTTGCCTTAAAATCAGGAAAATTATAAATCTTCAAGAGATCGGCAATACCAATTGTGGTAGGTTCAACTCTTTCATCCATTTTTCAGCCTATATGATGGAGGATTGACTCGATTATTGGTTACTGTTCTCAATGTTTTTTGGGATCTCTACGGACTTTTCAAATTCATCGATATCAACCATTTCCATAACAAACGCGTTAGCCTGTTCAGAGTTTACCAGTCGAGGACTACGGATATGGACGATTCTCATTTCATTAGCATCTGGAAGATTCGGAACTACTACATAAACTTTGGCCTTCTCTGGAAGTATTACCCCATCAAGTAGATGGATGCAACCATTTTCTACAACGCCTTCGTAGGTAAGAATTTTCATGGCATATTCTTCTATTTCTACAGGCGAAATGTTGGCCCGTTGGGCCGGGAAGGATTTCTACTTTTCTCGTTTACCAGGGCGATGCCCTGGCCTGGAAGAACTGACGGCACTTTGGGCCTTTGCAAAATTTTTATCTCTCGTATTTCGGTATCACCGGCGGCGGCGTTTCCCGGATCAGGCGTTGAATGATATCTTCATTGCTCATCCCCTCGGCTTGCGCTTGGAAATTCGTGCTGATGCGATGCCGCAGCACGGGGATGGCGACTTTTTGCACGTCTTCGATGGCGACCGAGAAACGCCCGTCCATCGCCGCCAGCGCCTTGCCGCCATGAATCAAAAACTGGCCGGCGCGGGGCCGGCACCCAATCGACCAGGTCTTTCACGAACGTCGGGGCGGTGGTGTCTTTCGGCCGCGTCGCGCGGACGATCCGGGCGACGTATTGAATGATGTACTCGCTTACCGCCACCTTGTTCACCAGATTCTGCAAGTTCAAAATCGCCTTGCTCGAAAGCACCTTTCGCACCTCGGCCTTCTCGCCGCGGCGTGGTGCTCGCCAAGATTTTCTCTTCCTCGGCGGACGACGGATAATCGACCTTGATGTTGAACATGAAACGGTCCAACTGCGCCTCGGGCAGCGGGTAGGTACCTTCCTGCTCGATCGGGTTCTGCGTGGCGATGGTGAAGAACGGGTCGGGCAGGTTGATCGTCTGCTGGCCGACCGTCACTTCGCGCTCTTGCATGGCCTGGAGCAACGCGGCCTGCGTCTTGGGCGGCGTGCGGTTGATTTCGTCCGCCAGCAGGATGTTCGTGAACACCGGCCCCTCCACGAAGCGGAAATTCCGCTTGCCACGCTCGTCTTCATCGAGCACGTTCGTGCCCGTGATGTCCGACGGCATGAGGTCGGGCGTGAACTGGATGCGTTTGAAGTTGATGTCCAGAATTCGCGCCAACGTGCTGACCATCAAGGTCTTTGCCAGACCCGGCACGCCCACCAGGAGGCAATGCCCCCGGGTGAAAATGGCGGCGAAGATCTGCTCGATGACCTCGTTCTGCCCGACGATCACTTTCTGCAATTCTTCCTGCATCAGCCGCCGGTGCTGGCTGAACTCCTGCAAAACATCGCCCAAACTGCGCGGTTTAACGGTGGACACGCGGAGGGTTCCTTTCCTGCGGAGGACAGGTTTCCAAGGGCTGTCCCGTGACTCGAATTCTTTTCAAGACAGGTTGGAAACCTGTCCTACGAACCGGTTTTATGTGCGGCATCACTACGGGGTGAAGTATCATTGTACAACCTCACCCCCTTTTGGCGCAAGTCGTTTCATTCTTAATGTTCACCAAATCGGTGGCGAAAAGCCGCCGACAAAACGCTGTAAGTAATTGTAGCACAATAATTTAGAATGTTCAAAATCCACACAAGACCGTGCCAAATTAGCGAATTGTGCGGATAATTCCTGCAAATTTTATTCCCAAGGTTGAGTAGTCGTGAAGAAGAAGGATTTTTGTCGGATGACCGCCAGATCCTTCGACCGATAGTTCAAGATTGCGGATGAACTGAGAAATATGCAGCATTGTCATATCGAGTCGTGTGAGAAAATATTTCAGGACCTATCGCGGATCAAAGTAAACGGCGGGGTGTTTTAGAAGGACTGGTTCCGCTTCTCGAAGAAACACTCGTCGAAGTGCAGCCGGTCACAGTGAGAGGTCGGATCCGTCCTGTTGAGGACCACGGCTGGGCATATCCGGATTATAAGAAGCTTTGCAGCACTTCCGGGGCGGCGGGGCCGTAGGAGTGGGGCTCCATGCTGCAGGTGGCGCGGCCTTGGCTTAAGCCGCGCATGGCGGAGGAATAGCCGAAGAGATTGGCCAGCGGGGCGTGGGCTTCGATGACCGTGTTCCTGCCGCGCGACGTGCGTGCGGACGATGATCGCGCGGCGCTGCTGGAGATCACCTACGATATCGCCCAAGTTTTCCTCGGGCGTGGTCACTTCGATCCGCATGATCGGCTCCAGAAGCACGATTCCCGCCGCTTTCAAGGCGCTCATGAAGGCGTCGGCCGCGGCATAACGGAACGCCAGCGCGCTGGATTCGGTTTCGTGGAGATATCCGGCCAACACGCTGATTTTAACGTGCATCAGCGGGAAGCCCAACAAGCCTCCACCTTCACCCTGCTCTTGCAAGACCTCGATCGCGGCGGTGAGATAATCTTCCGGCAGTTCGATGCCCGGAGCGACGACGACCGTCACCGGTTTCATCCCTTTGGGGAATGGCTCCATGCGAATCGCGAGTTTTGCCGAAAGCATCTGCCCGCCGACGTTGCGGTGGCATTCGCCGGTCACTTCGACGGCTTTTTCGATGGTCTCGCGGTAGCTCACCCGCGGCTTATGGACGCGGACGTTGAGCTTGTATTCGCGCAGCAGTTCATGAATCTTGATCTCGAGGTGCAGTTCGCCCATGCCGGAAATGAGCGTTTGGCCGGTTTCCTCGTTTTCGCGGGCGCGGAAGGTGGGGTCCTGCCGGCGCATCATTTCCAGCACGTCGGCCAGTTTTTTGCGCTCGGTCGAGGTTTCCGGCTCGATGGCCATCGAGATGACGGTTTCGGGAAAGGCGATCGACTCGAGTACGATCGGGTCGGCGTGGGTGTCGCAGAGCGTGTCGCCGGTGATGGTTTGTTTCAGCCCGATGATGCCGATGATGTCGCCCGCCGATACCGATTCGACCTGCTTGCGTTCGTCGGCCTGGATCCGCCAAAGCTGCGGCACGTTTTCCTTCTTGTCTTTGCCGGCGTTCAACACGCGGCTGTTGGCTTTCAGCACGCCCGAATAAACGCGGATGTAGTGCAAATCGCCGTGGCGATCGGCCTGGACTTTGAAGACCAGGCCGCAGAAAGGCTCGTCGGGATTGGGCTTGCGTTCGACCTTGGCGTCATTCTTCTTCGGATTCACGCCTTCGACCGGCGGCACGTCGAGGGGACTGGGGAGATAGGCCGCCACCGCGTCGAGCACCGGCTGCACGCCGATGCCGTCGAGCGCGGAGCCGCACAACACCGGCACGATCATGTTATGCAGTGTGGCATGGCGGATGACCTTGTGAATCAAGGCCGGCGGAATCGGCTCTTCGCCGAGCATCTTTTCCGTAAGCTCGTCGCTGAACATCGAGAGCTGGTCGAGCATCTGCCCGCGCCAAAGTTCGGCCTCGTCGCGGAGTTCTTCGGGAATCTCGGAGACCGTGAAATCCTTGCTGTTGCGTTCCGACGAAAAAGTAAGCTGCTTGAAGTGGATCAGATCGATGATGCCGCGAAACGCCTCCTTGACGTGCGGCGGACCCGCCCCGATCGGCAGATTGATCGGCACCGGCTTGCTATCCAACCGCGTGCGGATTTCATCGAGCGTGCCGAAGAAATCGGCCCCTTCGCGGTCCATCTTGTTGATGAACGCCAACCGCGGCACGTGATATTTGTCGGCCTGATGCCAG
Source organism: Pirellulales bacterium (assembly GCA_963713065.1). Taxonomy (GTDB): domain Bacteria; phylum Planctomycetota; class Planctomycetia; order Pirellulales; family Thermoguttaceae; genus JADLEL01. The sequence goes on from CAVQKP010000013.1 coordinate 402,581, forward strand.
ACGGTCTCGCTCTGCGCCTCGACGCCTTCGCGTGCGCTGAAACACCACCACGGCCCCGTCCAAGACTCGCAAACTGCGTTCGACTTCGGCCGTGAAATCGACGTGGCCGGGCGTGTCGATCAAGTTGATTTGGATATTCGGCGCAGCGACTTCGTTCTTCCACAGGTCATTGACATGCCAATCGAACGTCACGCAGGCTGCCAGGATCGTGATGCCGCGTTCCTGCTCCTCGACATTGGAATCGGTGATCGTCGTCCCCTTATCCACTTCGCCCACCCGATGGCTGAAGCCGGAGTAGAACAACATCCGCTCGGTGACGGTCGTCTTGCCGGCGTCGATATGGGCGATCACGCCGAGGTTGCGAAGGTGGGTTAAGTCGGTGGACATGGCTGAAATTATTTATTGCAAATTGGTAATGGCAAAATGCAAAATGCAAATTGAACGACAACCGAAAGGGGGAATTGCTGATTATCGTTTTTCAACGTATCGATTTCGTGCTTGAGGGTTGCGATGTCCTTTTGCATTGAGGATATTTTTCGGGAATGGGCTTCCAGTTTATTGATAAACAAATTCACAACCGTAATTATGGTGATAGTGATTGCCAATCCGACGAAATCAAAACCAGTTTTTCTGCGCATATCCACAAGAATGCCAAATGCTAAAATCACGGCTGCCGGAATAATCAGGAAACGCGTTAAAAAAACCATCACGGGCGGCCATGGTTGCATTTCGATTCTTCCCCCATGAAAAGTGCGATTCCTCGCTGATCGATCACCGGAACGTTGCGATCCATTATCTCTGTTCAATTTGCAATTTGCAATTTGCAATTACAAATTTGCAATATATTCCCTCCGCGCAGGGGAACGCCGCGCCGGGAAAGGGGATTCGCTTCGGCGCGGCGTCGGGGTTGGGGATCGGGCTTTTTACCACGCGAAATGGGCGAACGCCTTGTTGGCTTCGGCCATGCGATGCACGTTCTCGCGCTTCGTCATGGCGGGACCTTCACGATTGTACGCCGCCATCAGTTCGCCGGCCAATTTCTTGTGCATCGGTAGGCCTTTCTTCTCGCGGCAGGAGCCGAGGATCCAGCGAATGGCCAGCGATTGCTGCCGGTTGCGGCTGACTTGCATCGGCACTTGATACGAGGCGCCGCCGACGCGCTTCGAGCGGACTTCGATGTTCGGCTTCACGTTATCGAGCGCCTGCGTGAAGACCTGGATCGGCTCGACGTCCTTGATCTTTTCGCCGATGACCTCGAGCGCGTCATAAAAGACCCGCTGGGCGGTGCTCTTCTTGCCGCTCCACATCATGCAGTTGATGAACTTGCCGGCCAGCACCGATCCATGCCGGGGATCGGCGGCGAGCATTTTGCGACTTGCGGTAATTCTTCCCATGTTTCTTCGATGTAGGGGTGAGGGACGAGGGGCGTGGGGCGAGGGAGGAGCTTTTTCTCGCCCCTCATCCCTCAACCCTAATCCCTCTCTGTTATGATTTCTTCGCTCCGTAACGGCTGCGGGATTGCTTGCGGCCATCGACACCCAAGGTGTCGAGCGCGCCGCGGACGACTTGATAGCGGACGCCGGGCAGGTCGCGGATGCGGCCGCCGCGGACCAGTACGATCGAGTGCTCTTGCAGGCTGTGTCCTTCGCCGGGGATATATACCGTGACTTCCTTGCCATTCGACAGCCGCACGCGGGTAATTTTCCGCAGCGCGGAATTTGGCTTCTTGGGGGTCATCGTTTTGACCTGCAAGCAAACCCCCCGTCGTTGCGGGCATTTCTGCAACACCGGCGCCTTGCTGAATTTCCGCTTCGCACGACGCCGTTTTCGCACCAATTGATTGATCGTAGGCATTTTCTGTCTTCGGAAGTCGTTATTTTGTAATATGTTACAACAAATTGCGATACCGCCGACACGGCATCAAGCGTAATACAATCCCGCTGGGATTGCAGTATTTTATAAGGCAAGAATCCTATATTCTGCCGCATTATCTCTCAATGTCAATGGGGGGAAAGCATAAAAACCCTTCCTCTTCCCGCAAATGTTCAATTGCGTTGGACCAGCGATTCCCACTCTTTGACGGAAATACTCGATTTCGTGTCTAGGGCAGAGCCTTCCCAAAAGCGCGAGAGATTATTTATCTTCGTCCCTTTCGCTATCCTCGTCTGCAATATTCTCTTCCTCTTCCAGGCTATCGGCCAAGTTCTGTTCCACTTCTTCTTCCATGTCGCCCATGAAGAGGGCATCCAACGGGCTGACCGCCGGTTGGGGAATCGATTGCGGTTTTGGCTGTGCGGAGCCGGAACCGTCGCCATCGCCGGGTTTGCCGGCCGTTGCGGGAGTTTCGGCCGACGGAGCGGCTTCTTCCAGCAAGGGGAAGTGCCGCGCCAGAACGTCTTCTTTTCCTGGATCAAGCCTTCCAAGGCGGCGGGCCGAATGCGCACTTCGCCGTCCTGGAACGTGCGGAAGCCCGTCCCCGCGGGAATCAAGTGGCCGAGGATCACGTTCTCCTTGAGCCCGACCAACCGATCGATCTTGCCGGCCAAAGCGGCTTCGGTAAGCACCTTGGTGGTCTCCTGGAAGCTGGCGGCCGAGATGAAGCTTTGGCTCTGCACGGCGGCCTTGGTGATTCCCAAAAGCTGCGTGCTGGCGGTGGCCATTTTCGGCTTGACGCCCTTCGCCGGCTCGCCGCTCATGGCTTCGATCTGCGTGTTGGCCTGTTCGAGTTCGGCGCTCGGGACGATCGCGCCCACCTCGAAATTCGAGTCGCCCTTTTCGGCGATTTTCAGGCATTTCGACAACTCATTGTTGACGCCGCGGAACTCGAATTTATCCATCACCGAGCCGGGGAGGAGGCTGGTGTCGCCCACCGATTCGACGCGGACCTTCCGCAGCATCGAGGAGACGATGATCTCGATGTGCTTGTCGTTGATTTCCACGCGCTGGCTGCGATAGACATTCTGGATTTCGCGGACCAGGTACTGCTGCACGGCTTCTTCTCCCGAGATGCGGAGAATGTCGTGCGGCACGAGCGGCCCATCGACCAGCGACTCGCCCGCGCGGACGAACGATCCGGTATGCACGCGGAGATGCTTGCCGTGCGCGACGAGGTGTTCGCGTTCGATGCCGCTTTCGCTCTTCACGACGATGGTCCGTTTTCCGCGGCGTTTTTCGCCGAGAATTTCCACGGTCCCGTCGATTTCGGCGATCACGGCGGGGTCCTTGGGTTTTCGGGCTTCGAAGATTTCCGTCACGCGGGGCAGGCCGCCCGTGATGTCTTGCGTGCCCGAGACCTCGCGGGGCGTCTTGGCCAGGAGCGTGCCGGCGGATATCTGTTTGCCCTCGAGGATTTCGATGTGCGCTTTTCCGGCAAGTAGTAAAAGTCCAGGATCTTGCCGGTCTCGTCTTCGAGCACGATTTGCGGATGCAGATCGCCCTTGTGCTCCATGATCAAGTGCCGCACGTGGCCGCCGGGATCTTTTTCGGCGCGCATCGTTTCGCCTTCGATCAGGTCCTCGTATCGGACCTTGCCCGACACTTCGGCGAGGATCGGGATGCTGTGCGGATCCCATTGGCAAAGCACCGTGCCGGCGGGCACTTCCTGGTTCTCCTCGACGAAGAGATTGGCGCCGGCGGGGACTTCGTATTTTTCCAGTTCGCGGCCCTTCGAGTCCAAAAGCAGGATTTCACCGTTGCGGGTGAGCACGACGTTCTTCCCTTCGTCGTTGCGGACGACTTTCATGCGGGTAAACTGCACGATGCCGCCTTTCTTGGACTTGATTTCGCTCTCCTCGACCGCGCGGGCCGCGGTGCCGCCGATATGGAACGTCCGCATCGTAAGCTGCGTGCCCGGTTCCCCGATGCTCTGCGCCCGATGATCCCTACCGCCATGCCCTGCTCGACGAGGCTGCTCGTCGAGAGGTCCATGCCGTAGCACAACGCGCAGATTCCCAGCGAAGCGTCGCAAGTGAGCGGGCTGCGGACTTGGATTTTTTCCAGGCCCAAGGCCTCGATGCGGCGCGCCACCTCGGTCGTAATCAAATCGTTTTCGCGGACGATCACCTCGTCGGTGATCGGATTGACGATGTTCGTCCGGCTGACGCGGCCGCGGATCGAATCGACCAGGCTGACCTCGACCTTCTCGCCGCGGTAAATAACGCCCTTCGTGATGCCTTGCGTGGTGCCGCAATCGTGCTGCGTGATGACCACGTTTTGGGCCACGTCCGCCAGCTTGCGGGTCAAGTATCCCGAGTCAGCGGTCTTCAATGCCGTATCGGCCAGACCCTTGCGCGCGCCGTGCGTGGAACTGAAGTATTCCAGCACGCTCAAGCCTTCGCGAAAATTCGCCTTGATCGGCGTTTCGATGATCTTGCCAGACGGCTTGGCCATCAAACCGCGCATGCCCGCCAACTGGCGGATCTGCTCGACGCCGCCGCGGGCGCCGGAGTGCGCCATCAAATAGATCGGATTCACGTAGCCTTCGTAACGCTGGTCGCCCTGCAACTGATCCATCATTTCGGTGGTGATTTGCTCGCGGGCGTGGGTCCAGGCGTCGAGCACCTTGTTGTAGCGCTCGCCCTCGGTGATGATGCCGCGCATGTAATGCTTTTGGCTCTGCATCACCGCTTTTTCGGCGTTTTGAATGATCTTCGTCTTGTTCGACGGCGTGATCAGGTCGTCGGTGGCGAAACTCAAGCCGCTCAGCGTGCTTTGGCGGAAGCCCAGGCGGTTCATGTTGTCCAACAGGTCGATCGTCGTCTTCCGGCCCAGAAGCTCGTAGCAGTCGGAAATCACGCCGGCCAGGTCGCTGGAGCGCAGAGGGGTGTTGTAATAGGGCATTCCCTTGGGCAACATCTCGTTGAACATCACGCGGCCGACCGTGGTGAGCACCTTGCCGCCGGGTTTCATGCCGCGGTCGCCCTTGATCTTGCGGCCCTTGAGCAACCGCAACGTAATCGCCGCGTGCGTGCCGACCTTGCCCTGCGAATAGGCCATCTCGACCTCGGCGGGCGAGGCGAAAAACATCCCGTCGCCCTTGCTCGATTGTTGCTCGGAGGTAATGTAATAGCAGCCCATCACCACGTCCTGCGACGGGCTGATGATCGGCGCGCCGTTGGCCGGGCTGAAAATGTTGTGAATCGACATCAAGAGCGTATGCGCTTCGACCTGCGCCTCGATCGACAGCGGCAAATGGACGGCCATCTGGTCGCCGTCGAAGTCGGCGTTGAAGCCTTTACAGACCAGCGGATGCAGCTTGATGGCGTTCCCCTCGACCAGCGTCGGCTCGAACGCCTGGATGCCCATGCGATGCAGCGTGGGAGCGCGATTGAGCATCACGGGATGGTTCTGGATCACTTCTTCGAGAATGTCCCAAACTTCCTCGTCCTTGCGCTCGAGCATCTTCTTCGCGCTCTTGATCGTGTCGGCATGGCCGAGTTCCTTCAGCCGCCGGATAATGAACGGCTGATACAACTCGAGCGCGATCTTTTTGGGCAGGCCGCACTGATGCAAGCGCAGGTTCGGGCCGACCACGATCACGCTGCGGGCGGAATAATCCACTCGCTTGCCCAGCAGGTTCTCGCGAAAACGCCCCTGCTTGCCTTTGATCATGTCCGTCAGCGATTTCAACGGACGGTTGCTCGAACCCAGCACCGGCCGCTTGCAGCGGTTGTTGTCGAATAGCGCATCGACCGATTGCTGCAGCATCCGCTTCTCGTTGCGAATGATGACCTCCGGCGCGTTGAGATCGACCAGCTTCTTCAAGCGGTTGTTGCGGTTGATGATGCGGCGGTAGAGGTCGTTCAAATCGCTGGTGGCGAAATTGCCCGAGTCCAAAAGCACCAGCGGGCGGAGATCCGGCGGGATCACGGGGATCACGTCCAAGACCATCCACTCGGGCCGGTTGTCGCTGTCGCGGATCGCCTCGACGATCTTCAGCCGGTTGATCAAGTCCTTTTTCTTCTGCTTCGAGTTGGTTTCGACCAAATCGACGCGCAGCTCTTGCGAGAGCTTCACCAAATCCAATTCGGTCAACAGCTTGCGGACGGCCTCGGCGCCCATGTCGGCCTCGAACGAGCCCTCGCCGTACTGCTGCCGGGCGGCACGGTATTCTTCCTCGGTGAGAAGCTGCTGCGGCTTGAGCGCGGTGTCGCCGGTCTTGGTGACCACGTAGTCCTGGAAATAAATCACCTTTTCCAGGCTCGTCGTTTTCATGCTGAGCAAGGCGCCCAAGCGGCTGGGCATGGCCTTGAAGAACCAGATATGCACCACGGGCGCGGCCAGTTCGATGTGGCCCATCCGCTTGCGGCGGACGCGGCTGTGGGTGATCTTCACGCCGCAACGGTCGCAGATCATGCCCTTGTACTTCATGCCGCGATATTTGCCGCACGAGCATTCCCAGTCTTTTTCCGGTCCGAATATCCGCTCGCAGAACAAGCCGTCCTTCTCGGGGCGGTACGTGCGGTAGTTGATCGTCTCCGGCTTCTTCACTTCGCCGAATGACCAGCTGCGGATATCGTGCGGACGCGCCAAGCTGATCTTGACCGCCGTGTAATCGTTGATCCGATCGTAGGTAACTTCGCCGATACTCACTGGAGATACTCCTTATTCTTAGCCTTCATGAAACCGTCGGCTTCCTGCAGCGGGAGACAGTGGCGGATGTGCGTTTATATCATCGGGCGGGCTTCGCCCGCCATGCTTGCTATTGAATTCTATCCGGTGGGAATAGCCCACCCCGCAGCTTGGTCGTCGCTTTAAACACGCGCTTTTTCGAGCTGCATATTCAGCGCCAGCCCGCGGATTTCGTTGGTCAGCACGTCGAAACTGGCGGGCGTGCCGGCTTCGAGCGTGTTTTCGCCCTTGACCATCGCTTCGTATATTTTCGTGCGCCCTTCCACGTCGTCGCTCTTCACGGTCAGCAATTCCTGCAGAATGTACGCCGCGCCGTAGGCCTCGAGCGCCCAAACTTCCATTTCCCCGAACCGCTGCCCCCCGAACCGCGCTTTGCCGCCCAGCGGCTGCTGGGTGATGAGCGAATACGGCCCGGTCGAACGGGCGTGGACCTTGTCGTCAACCAAGTGATGCAGCTTGAGCATGTAAATGTAGCCCACGGTCGATTTCTGTTCGAACGGCTCGCCGGTGCGGCCGTCGAAAAGCTGGATCTTGCCGGTTTCCGGCTTGCCGGCTTCCTTCAGCGTCGCATGAATGGTCGTTTCGTCGGCGCCGTCGAAAATCGGCGTGATGGCTTGGAAACCCAGCGCTCCCGCCGCCCAGCCCAAGTGTGTTTCCAATATCTGCCCGACATTCATACGGCTGGGAACCCCCAGCGGATTGAGCATGATTTGCACCGGCGTGCCGTCGGCCAGGAAGGGCATGTCCTCTTGGGGAAGGATCCTCGCGATCACGCCCTTGTTGCCGTGCCGACCCGCCATCTTATCGCCCACCGATATGACGCGCTTGGCGGCGATATAAACCTTCACCATTTGCAGCACGCCGCTGCGGAGTTCGTCGCCGCGCTTGAGCGAGTTCAGCGACCGATCGCGCTGGTCGATGGCGTCTTCCACGGCGGGCCAGTTGTTTTTCTGGATTTTTTCCAATTCGGCGCGGCGCTGCGGGCTGCGGATGTCGAGCGAATCGAAATTGAAGCGGGCGGCCTGCTCGGCCACGTAGCGATGCTCCTGATTCTCGACGAGGTGATTGCCTTCCTCGTCGGTGAGCTTTTTCTTGAGCAATTCCTCGACCTGCCGGACCAATTCGCCGAAAGCCACGGCAATCCGCTCGTTGCCCTTCGTTTCGGCCTCTTTGAGATCGCTCTCGAACTTTTTCTTTTCTTCCTCGGAAAGGGCCATGCGGCGGGAAAACTTGTGCGCACCGATGACGATCCCCTCCACCCCCGAGGGTACTTCCAGCGAGTCGTTCTTCACGTCCTCGCCGGCGCGGCCGAAGATGGCGTGCAGCAGTTTTTCCTCGGGCGTGAGCTCGGTCTTCGACTTGGGAGAGACCTTGCCCACGAGAATGTCGCCGGGGTGGACGTATGTTCCCACCCGCACGATGCCGTTCTCGTCGAGATTGCGGAGCTGCTTTTCGCTGACGTTGGGGATGTCGCGGGTGAATTCCTCCCGGCCCAGCTTCGTCTCGCGGATTTCGATGTCGAACTCCTCGATGTGGATCGACGTATAAACGTCGCCTTGCACCAGTTCCTCGCTGATGATGATGGCATCCTCGAAGTTGTATCCGTCCCATACCATGAAGGCTACGAGCACGTTCCGCCCCAGCGCCAACTCGCCGTGATAAGTGGCGGCGCCGTCGGCGATAACCTGCCCCTTTTCGATTTTGTCGCCGAGATTGATGACCGGCTTCTGGTTCTGGCATGTGCGTTCGTTGAGGCCCACGAACTTGCGAAGTTTGTACACGTCGTTGCCGACTTGAATCACTCCGGCATCGACCTTCGTCACCACGCCTTTGTTCCGCGCGCGGATGATCATGCTCGAATTGACGGCCGTCTCGCGCTCCATGCCCGTCGCCACCAGCGGCGGTTCGGTCACCAAGAGCGGCACGGCTTGGCGCTGCATGTTCGAACCCATCAGCGCGCGGTTGGCGTCGTCGTGCTCGAGGAAGGGGATCAAACCGGCCGAGACGCCGACCATCTGCGATGGAGCGATGTCCATGTATTGCACCTGCTCGATGGGCACCAACTGGAAATCGCCGTGGTAGCGGGCGATGATCGCGTCGCCGGCCAACTTGCCGTTGTCCACCCGCGAATCGGCCGGCGCCAGAATCGCTTCGTGCTCCTGGTCCGCCCGCAGCCACTCGATCTGGTCGGTCAAGTGGCCTTTCGAAAGCTTTTGGTAGGGTGTGATGAGGAATCCGTAATCATCGACGCCGGCATAGATCGCCAGACTGGAGATCAAGCCGATGTTCGTGCCTTCCGGGGTCTCGATGGGGCAGATCCGGCCATAGTGCGATATATGCACGTCGCGGACTTCGAAACCCGCCCGTTTGCGATTCAAGCCGCCGGGGCCGAGGGCCGAAAGGCGGCGTTCGTGCGTGAGCATCGAAAGCGGGTTGGTTTGATCGACGACCTGCGAAAGCTCGCCCCGACCGAAAAAATATTCGATCGCCGCCGAGATGCTTTTCGGATTGACCAGGCTGCGGGGCGTCATGTCGGCGATGTCCTTGAGGCTCATCCGCTCCTGCACGGTGCGGCGGAGCTTCAAAAAGCCTTTCCGCAATTCATCGCAAGCCAACTCGTCGATGGTCCGCAAGCGGCGGTTGCCCAGGTGGTCGATGTCGTCCACCTCGACGTCGGGATCGTTGTTCCTCAGACGCAATAAATACGTTACCGCGGCAATGAGGTCCTCGGCGCGGAGCGTCATTTCGGTTTCGGGCACGTCCTGGCCGAGCTTGCGGTTGATGCGGAAACGGCCTACACGGCCCAGTCGGTAGCGGTTCGTATCGTAAAACTTTTCGTGGAACAGGGCTTTGGCTTTTTCCAGTTGCGGCGGATTGCCCGGCCGCAAACGTTGGTAAATCCGTAGCAGCGCCTCTTCGTGGCTGGCAGTGGCATCGTCCGCCAAGGCGTTCAGCAGCAGGGGATTCTTGGGGTCGGACATGACCTCGACTTCAGTCAAGCCGGAAGTACAGATCGTTTCGGCGATGTTTTTGGTGATCTTCTGGCCGCACTCGAGGATAATCTCGCCCGCCCGGGGGCTGTCGGAAGGATAGATAATATCGCCGACCGCCAGTTTGCCCTCGATTTTCACGACGCTGCGGCCATCGACGATCTTTTCCTTGTGCGTTTCGTAAAAAGTGCGGAAAAGCTCGGCGTTGTTGGAGAATTTCGGGTCCATCGCCCGCAGCAAGGTCATAATCGAGAACTTGCCGCTTTGGTCGATGCGGACGGCGAGGCTTTCCTTGCGGGTGATGTTGATTTCGATCCAGCTTCCGCGTTCGGGAATGATGCGGCAGCTATGCATTTTGCGTTCGCTGACGCCTTCCATCTCGGAAACGAAATCGATGCCCGGACTGCGGTGCAACTGGCTGACCACCACGCGTTCGGCGCCGTTGATGATGAACTCGCCGCCGCCGAGCATGATCGGCACGTCGCCCAGATAGACTTCTTCCTCGATCGGCTGTTCCTTGGTCAATCGCAGCCAGACCTTGAACGGGCGGCCGTAGGTCAGCCGCAATTGGCGGCATTCGTCGGGTTCGTAGCGGGGTTTGCCCAACTCGTAGCGGACGTATTCCAAACGCAGCGTCTTGTCGTAGCTCTCGATGGGAAAGATTTCCCGCAAAACGCCCTCGATGCCCTGATCCGCGCGCTTCTGCCACGGAATTTCATGCTGCAAAAACGCCTGATAACTGCGCGTCTGGATCTGCGTCAGATCGGGCATCGGAAGAGGGTATCGCTGGCTGCCAAAGCGACGGATTTCTTTGGGGATGATGCGTCGTTGAGCCGGTGTCGCCATAGTGGATCGCTCTCCTTTATACCTAACGGAGCAGGGAATTCGAAACGGAGTGGAAAACGGGTGAAGTCGGGCATCGTATCGCGCAAGGCGGATAGATGGTCTCCAAAGAGGGATTGGGGATTCTTTGGCGCATAGAGCCAGCGCCGACCGCCGCTTCTCGGAAATGAATCCGAAAAACGGCCGGTCCAACTGCTTTGAAAGTTGGGCGAACGATTACCATCGTCCCAGTCGGAAAGGGTTGCAGTGCGCAGGACCCAGCCGCCCTCGAATCGGGGACGGTGCTGGACGACACATTTCTCGCGCCGCGAGTTTACTTGATGGAAACCGTGGCGCCGGCTTCTTCCAACTCTTTCTTGAGCTTCTCGGCGTCCTCTTTCGAGAGGCCTTCCTTGACCTTCGCCGGAAGGCCCTCCACGAGATCCTTGGCCTCTTTCAATCCCAAGCCCGTTACGGCGCGAACCACTTTGATGACGCCGATCTTCTTGTCGCCGTATCCTTCGACAATCACGTTGAATTCCGTCTGCTCGGCAGGCTTGGCCGCGGCCGCGCCGCCGTCGCCCTGCGGCGCGATCATCACCGCGCCGCCGGCTGCCGGCTTGATGTCGTGAACTTCGGCCAAATAGTCACTCAGCTCCTTTGCCTCTTTCAAGGTAAGGGCCACAATCTTGTCACCCAGTTCTACGGACATCGCGGAAAACTGGCGGGATGCTGCGTCTGTCGCCATGACAATCTCGATCCTTTCTCACCTGGGCATCGCGGACGCGGCGCTGCGGGCGGCCGGCCTCGACACGCTTCTCATTCGTAAAAGGGGATTTTATGCTTCTCCCGGGAACGTCCCGGAAAAAAACGGGGATTCGGCACTTCTTCCGGGAAAATCCCGGCAAACGTTCTCCTCCGTGCGCCGACAAGGGAACGCGAAAAACACTTATTCCGCGGCTGGAGCCGCCTCGGAAGATTCCTCGGCGCCCTCGCTCTTCCGTTCGATTTGGCTGGCTAGCGCGCCGCCGATGCTCGTCAACTGACTGGCCAAGTCGGCGCCCGGACTGAGGATTTGACCCACCAAAATCGCCAACTGCTCCATCCGGCCAGGCCACTTGGCCACTTGCGCGACCTGTTCGGAAGATAGCCGTTCGCCGTCCATCACGCCACCCCGGGCCGCGAACGGTTTGTTTTTTTCGTCCCGGATCAGCTTGGTGATTTCCTTGGCCAGGGAAACGAGATCCTCGCACCCCCAGCAGATCGCCGACGTGCCCGTCAAACCCTCGAACATCGGTGCCAGAGGCGTGCCGGCGACGGCGCGGGCGGCCATGCTATTCTTGACCACCATCACATTGATGTTTTTGCTCGCCAATTCGTTGCGCAACCGCATATTGGCGTTCGATTTCATGCCGATCATATTCACCAGCAGCGCATCGTTGACATTTTTCAAACGCTCGTGGAGGTGATCGGCAACCAAGTTCTTGACGTATTTACTCATGATTGTATTGTTTGGAATTCCTCATTCCGCGGCTACGCGGGAACGAAGCGATAATTACACTGCTTGAATGCGCACGCTGGGACTCATCGTGGCGCTCAAGGCGATACTCTTGATATACTGCCCGCGGACCGCGTTCGGCTTGATGTGCAGGATGTTATTCACAAATGCAGTGATGTTTTCCGCAAGCTGCTGCGCCTCGAAGCTCAATTTGCCCACCACGGCATGAACGTTTCCGCCAGCGTCGTTGCGAAATTCGACTTTGCCGGCCTTGTATTCCTTGATGACCTTGCCCACGTCGGGCGTAACCGTGCCGGCGCGAGGCGATGGCATCAGGCCGCGGGGGCCGAGGACCTTGCCCAGCGGCCCGACCACGCCCATCATGTCCGGGGCTGCGATGCAGACGTCGAAATCGGTCCAACCGCCTTTGATTTTTTCCGCCAGTTCGGGGCCGCCGACTTCCTCGGCGCCGGCCGCTTTCGCTTCGTCGATCTTGTCGCCTTTGGCGAAGACCACGACGCGCAGCGTCTTGCCGATGCCATTGGGAAGCACGATCGAACCGCGGACGATCTGGTCGGCCTGCTTCGGATCGATCCCCAACCGAATCGCAATTTCCACCGTCTGATCGAACTTCGTGGTGTTGAACGATTTCAGCACTTGCACCGCTTCACCGAGCGGCAGAATCTTCTTTTCCGGCGCTTTGGCGGTCATGGCTTTCATGCGCTTCGTCTGTTTGGCTGGCATGTTTCTTATCCTTCCACTTCCAAACCCATGCTGCGGGCGGTTCCAAAGACCATTTGCCGTGCGTGCTCGATGTCGCGGGAGTTGAGATCCGCCGCCTTCAACCGGCAAATCTCGTCCACCTGCGCGATCGACACCTTGCCGACCTTCTCCTTGTTCGGCACCCCCGAACCTTTGGCGATTCCCGCCGCTTTCTTCAATAATGCGGCGGCGGGCGGGCTCTTTGTCACGAACTCGAAGGTCCGATCGTTATAGACCTTGACCACGACCGGAATGGGCATGCCGCCGGCTTCCTTCGTCCGTTCGTTGAATTGTTGCACGAACTGGCCGAGATTAATGCCGAATTTGCCCAACGACGTTCCCACCGGAGGGGCGGGCGTCGCTTGACCACCGGGCACCTGGAACTTCACTTCGCCTGTTAATTGTTTAGCCATTTCTGAATTTCATGTTTGCTGATATCAGTTATCGGTAAAGGATTATGGATCACAGATCGGGAAAAAGTCATTGTTCCAATCCCCGATCCCTAATCCCCAATCCCGCATTTTTACACCGCTTCGATTTGCCAATATTCCAGCGTGACCGGAGTGCTGCGGCCGAAAATATTGATCATCACGGTCACCTGGCCGTTCGTCTGGTCGATGCTATCCACTTCCCCTTCGAAGTTCTCGAAGGTCCCATCCTTGATCTTCACCCGATCGCCTTCCTTGAAGCTGATTTTCAACTTCGGGGCTTTTTCGCTCTTCTCCTCGGCCTTGGAGACGATCTTCGCCACTTCGTGCGGCAACATCGGCGAGGGACGGCCGGCGGCGCCGGTGAAATCGCCGATCCCCGGTGTTTCCCGCACCAAAAACCATGTGTCGTCGTTGATCTCCATGTGGACGACCAAATACCCCGGATAAAGCTTGCGCTTGATGACTTTCTTTTTCCGCCCTTGAACTCGGTGACCCGCTCGACCGGCACAATGACTTCGCTGAAATAAAAACCCAATCCGGCTATGGCCACGCGCCGCAACAATCCTTCGCGGATCGATTCCTCGCGGTTGCTTTGCACCTTGAGAATGTACCAGTCCATTTTTTCCGACTTTTTTTCCGGTTCAGCGGCAACTTCCGCCGCGGCCGTTTCTTCTTTCGCCGTTTCTTCGCGTCCAGGTGTTTCAGCCGCCGGCCCTTCAGCAGGAGCCTCTTGCCGCGGCGATTCCGTCGCCGGTTCTTCGAGCGGCACTTCTTGCCGTGGCTCGTCGTCAGGCGTTTCGAGTCGCGGCGATTCCAGCACCGGCACTTCGTTCGGCGTTTCTTGCCGCGGTGATTCGACTACAGGTTCCGTCGCCGCCGGTTCCGGCGATGGCACGCCGGTTGGTTCCCGTAGCGAAGAACCGGCGACGCCGGACGCGGCGGCGGGATCATCAGCCGCAGACGGAATTTCCGGCGGTACGTTCGGATTGTTTGGTTCGTCGATCACTTTTGTAAAGAGCTTGTGTTGCGGTACTTACCGGCTTTGTAATTCCTGCGATAGGTGAAACATAACCTATGCACTTGCAATTCGGGTCCTTACTGTCAAAGCACGCCGATCCACGTAAAGATTTTGATCCAAAACATATCAAATCCGAAGATCACCGCCGCCAGCGACAACAAACAAATCAATACGACGATCGATGACCTGATCAATTCAGTACGCGTCGGCCAGGATACTTTGTTCAATTCCGCTTCCACGGCGATCAGGAAATCGGCGAAATTCGGCATATTCACCAAGCGGTAGGAAATCCACAAGCAAAGCAGCAGCAGGATGCCCGGCAGCCAGTAATCCATGTGCGTCGCCATCAACGACTTCGTCAACGGCCACGATCCTTCGAGGTTTCGGTACTTCAGAATGTTGAACATCTGATAGAAACCGACGCCAAAAATCAAAGCCAAGGCGCCAAAAGTCACCTGCCTGGTGATTTGCCCTTGGCTCCGCTTGTAAATGCCGACGTTAAGTAATTCTTGAAAAAACGCGCCCACGGGAAAATACTCCGCGATTGACCTATTAGGTTTTTCCGCCGGACAGGACCGGCGGAGAAACGATGATACGAATCGACTCCGAAAATAATCGGCCGCAATAAAAAAACGCTTCTCCAGGAAGGGCAAGGGGAGAAGGGCGAAGGGAGAGAAAAAAACTTTTTCTCCATTCACCCCTCCCCCCTCTCCCCTCTGTCGCATTGGTTCTCGGGAGACGTAGCCGGGAAGGGCTTTTCTTGTCTTCGGACGAATCTCGAATCCCGTCCGTATTGCATTCACTTACGTTAACGATCGAAGGTGTGTTCAATGGCAGGGGCGGGGGGACTCGAACTCCCAACCGCTGGTTTTGGAGACCAGTGCTCTACCAATTGAGCTACACCCCTGGGTATATTTACTTGAGGATCTTGGTTACCACGCCGGAACCGACCGTGCGGCCCCCTTCGCGGATCGCAAAACGCACATTGGCATCCATCGCAATCGGCGAACCCAATTCCACCTTGAGTTTCACGTTGTCGCCGGGCATGCACATCTCCGCGCCGCCCAGCAAGCTCGCCGTGCCGGTCACGTCCGTCGTGCGGAAATAAAATTGCGGACGATAGCCGCTGAAAAACGGCGTATGGCGGCCGCCTTCTTCCTTGCTCAGCACGTACACTTCCGATTCGAATTCGGTGTGCGGCGTAATCGAGCCGGGCTTGGCGATCACCTGCCCGCGCTCGACCTCTTCACGCTTGATGCCACGCAGCAGCAGACCGACATTGTCGCCGGCTTCGCCTTGATCCATCGTCTTGTTGAACATTTCCACGCCGGTGCAGACGGTTTTCCGCGATTCGGTGCTGAAGCCGATGATCTCGACCTCTTCGCCGACCTTAATCGTGCCGCGCTCGATGCGGCCGGTGGCCACGGTCCCGCGGCCTTCGATCGAGAACACGTCCTCGACGGCCATCATGAAGGGCTTGTCCTTCTCGCGAATCGGCTCGGGAATATAACTGTCGATGGCGTCCATCAAGTCGCCGATGCACTTGGTGGCGGCGGGATCCGCGGGATTGTTGTAGGCCCGTAAAGAGTCGCCGCGAATAATCGGAATTTCATCGCCCGGAAATCCGTTGTTGGTCAGCAATTCGCGGAGTTCCAACTCCACCAATTCGAGCAACTCGGGATCGTCCACCAAGTCAACCTTGTTGAGAAACACCACCAGGGCCGGCACGTTCACCTGTCGCGCCAGCAACACGTGCTCGCGGGTTTGCGGCATCGGGCCGTCGGCGGCGGAGACCACGAGAATCGCCCCGTCCATCTGGGCGGCGCCGGTAATCATGTTCTTGATGAAGTCGGCGTGGCCCGGGCAGTCGATGTGGGCGTAGTGCCGCTTGTCCGTCTGGTATTCCACGTGCGAAACCGCGATCGTCACGGTTTTGGTCGCGTCGCGCACCGTTCCGCCCTTGGCGATATCGGCATAGGATTTGAACTTGGCATAGCCCTTGTTGCCTTGGACCGCCAAGATGGCTCCCGTCAACGTGGTTTTCCCGTGGTCGATGTGACCGATCGTACCCACATTGACGTGGGGTTTCGTGCGTGTAAAAACTTCTTTGGCCATTGTAGTTTCTATCTCCCTGCGTAAAATCGGGCGGGTCGTTGAGTAATAAAAATTAAACGGATCGGACTTATCGCCGCGCGGCGAATCTTTTTTCCGTCCGTCGAAAAGCTGCTGATGGGAATCGGACCCATGACCTCATCCTTACCAAGGATGCGCTCTACCGGCTGAGCTACAGCAGCCCTTTCGGAAGCGGGTGATGGGAGTCGAACCCACGTGAGTAGCTTGGAAGGCTACGGCTCTACCGTTGAGCTACACCCGCGTGTTTTCGCCGATAAACCTCGCAATGCTATCGCTTTACCCAGGCGCAAGCACTCAGGCCCAAAATCCACTCCCACACAGCCGGCCTTCTCGCTCCCCGTGAAAAAAACCAATTATTACCGATTTCTATCTTTCTGAAAATGGGGGGTGAAGGATTCGAACCTTCGAAACGCGCTGCGTGGCAGATTTACAGTCTGCATCCTTTAGCCACTTGGATAACCCCCCTCTAGTGGTCCACGCCCTCAGAGTATCCCGGGGCTTTGCGGTGCTTGCCGAACGCTCATCACGAACTCCGTGGTCCCTCACACTTTGGGATTGCACAACCGCCAAGTCCTTATCGCTCGCAGTAGGAGCTAGCGGAGGGACTTGAACCCACAACCTGCTGATTACAAATCAGCTGCTCTGCCGATTGAGCTACGCTAGCAGGTCAAGACACTACGCGAACCTCTTAATATAACGGACAAGCCAATCCATACAAGGTGATATAGAGCGAAAAAAATCTCCTTCGAGGCGTATTTTTGAATTTTTTTTGGAAAATTACCCCACCTAAATACTATAAGCATCCATTCGATAGCCTATCGAAAAGAAATTATTATTATCAAGCCACCCAATGGACTTGTTTTTTCACGGAGTTTTCGTGATGCAAATCAATGTTTTATCGCCTTTCCTAAAAAAACCGCCCGGTGGAGTGGGGTTCGGGCTGCTGAGCAAGCCGTGAACCGCGCTCCAACCGGGTGGGGCATAAAAATATCCTATCGACCAATCGTTTTTAAAACTCCCAAATATTTGAGTTTCAGGGTGGGCAATTTTTCCATCTGACTGCATAAGAAAATTATTGTCGAAAGAACAATTTAATATCCATACCCTTAAATAGGGTTATAGATCAATTTTCATAAACTGATTAACATAACATTTCTTTTGGGTTTGTTATGAAATGTATAATCGGGAGTGCTTTATGAAAACCGCTTATTTTCGTATCGGTCTTCTCGCCATTCTCGCATTATCACTCGCGAATCTGCAATCGATCGCGGCGGCAGCGGTCTTGGATCAGTATTTCGAACCGGACCTCAAGCCGAACTCGGCGATTCCTTTGATTGTCGAATATGCCTATGTCTGCGGTGATTTTTGCCAAGCTCAGACCTTTACGGCTGGAACGAGCGGGCAGCTTACACGCATCGAGTTGTTTCTGGAGGCGAGTGGCGCCCCTTCCGGCAATCTTGTGCTCGATATCGTTCCCACGATGAATGGTGCGCCAACTGGCGATCTCACAAATACGCTTGCCCATGCCATCGTTTCGGTCGATAATCTCCTCCCCTTAGATTCCTCTCACCAGTGGGTTGGGTTCGATATCAGCCCATTTCATCTGAGCATGACGCCGAATGAATCCTTGGCGATCGTTCTTCGCGGCGATTTCACGAACACTGATTACGGAGATCCACACAGTCCTACGCCTTTGAATAATTTCGTGTTGTGGCTTGGCGGGGGAGGCGGAATTGCGGGACAAGAGGCGTATTTTGACATGAATTCGGCCGACCACTCCTGGTCAATCATCCAGGGATATATCCCCGTGCAGGATGGTCCCGGAATCACAGACTTGGAATCTGGCGGTCCAATGCGGTATGGATTTCGCACCTATGTCGAACCAGTTCCCGAACCGTCTGCATTCATAATGCTGATCGGTGCGGGTTTCCCGTTGCTCTTCTATCTAAAAAAGCGATAAAAGTTGCTTTTGAAATTGAATACTTGGTCGTGTTCGAGCGAACTTGTTTCGTCAACGGATTATCAAGAAATGAAGCTCCCAGATCGGCATGGGAGCGATCGAGAAAGGGTGACAGTGCGACTGTCACCCCAACCGTGATTTTAACGGGTAAATTATGCCGGAAATTCGATCTTCTCCTCTTCCGCCACTTTGCGAAGCTTGCTTAGCGCCCGGGCTTCGATCTGGCGGATCCGCTCTTTCGTGACGCCCAACTCGGCTCCCACCTGTTTCAGAGTCAGAGGTTCATCGCCGCGCTGCAGGCCGAAGCGGCGGACGATGATCTTCTGCTCGCGTTCATCCAGGCAGCCGAGGATCTTCTCGACCTGGGACTCTCGCTGATTTTGGGCGGTCTCCAGTTCCACCTGGTCGGTGCGGTCGTCCTCGGCCGAAGTGAATAATTCCGGCTGGCTGGTGCGGAAGCGGTCGTGGTAGCGGTGTTCGTCGGGAATCGTGCGCGCGAAGTTTTTCATGATCGCCCAACTCGCATAAGTGCTGAATTTATTGCCCCGCGCAAAGTCGAACTTCTCCACCGCACGCATCAGCGACATGTTTCCATCGCTTACCAGTTCGAAGAAATTGTCGGCCGGTCCGACGTGGCGCTTGGCAATCGAGACCACCAACCGCAAGTTCGCCCGGATAATTTGGTTCTTGGTGGCCACGGCCATGTCATAATAGCGCTCGATCTGGTCCATCATGCTGCTTTTTGGCCGGTCCGGGTCGAGTTTGGCTCGCAATTTCGCGGACTTGTACTTCAAGTAGTTTATTTTGCGGAATAGGTGGGCTTCCTGCTTGCGGGTCAACAGCGGGACCTCATACAAACTCGCCAAATAGGGTGGCAATCCGCTGGGAAGCCGCGATTTCTTCCCCGGTAATTCGCTTTCCGGCAACGGACCGAGGATCCGCTGCTCGCGGCGCTGCGAGCGGACCCTCGCAAACACGTCGTTGGGAATAAAATCCAACGGCAATTCCCTGATCCGCTGGGCGCGCATTTCGGAGATCACCCGATAAATGCTGGTCCGCGTGCGGCAATACCGTTTGGAAAGCTCTTCCACCGAATCGCCGCGATGATACTGCTGGAAAATCTTCCGTTTGGCTTCGATCCCCAGCGGGCCACGATTTTCGGGAAAAATCGCCAAATCGGGATGCTCGCGGTCGAACTGCTTCAAGGTATAGCGGATCGTCTCGATGCTGCGGTTCATCTTCGCCGCCAAGCGTTTGGTGACGTCGGCCGGGCATGCGCCGGCTTGGGCGAAACGCCGCGCACGCTCCACGATTTCCGACCGTTCCACTTCGCTAAGCTGACTGAACTGCGAACCGCGGCGCACGCGGTCGCGGTTCTGCTCGACGAATTTTTCCACCGAACTTTGCAGAAATCCGACCCGTTTCCGGCCGTCCATCACGAACCGCCGGCTGATCAGCCCGTGCCGCCGCCAGCGGGATATCGTCTTCGTCGAGACGTTGAACTCCCTGGCCAACTCCTCGACGGTCATCACCCGTTCGCCGGCACTCTCGGCGGTGATGCTGGCCGATTCCGATAAATCCTCGACGAACAACCGTAAATCGTGGCCCGCTTCCAGGCCGGAAAGCCTCAAGTCGGGATAAGACTCGGGGCGGTAATTGGTAATCCGAAAACAAAGGTATTCGTAAGTATAGGTTCGATTGGGATCAAGCTCCCGCAGCAATTTTTCCGCCTGGCTGACCTGCTCGACCTTCTTTTCACGAGGCGCAAATCGCACCTGCTGGTCGCGAAGTTGGCGGATCGCGGGATTAAAATAATCGATATGCATCATAACTCATCTCCTGCGCGGGCTCCGTGAAATCGCACTCCAACGAGTCTTTCGCCGGTCGGAACCCTCCTCTGTGCTTCCTGCCGGGCATCGATGTCCGGCTCTTCATCCATTACTAAATTTCTACTCTAATTTGAATAGCCGAATTTTAACAGAAAATTCTGGCTTTAATCAAGTCGCATGTGGACATTTTTTATAAATACATCCTCAAGTGGGGGCTATGATGATTGTTTCCTCCGTGAATCCCAATCGTCTGCTTGATCAACATACCACCCATTATGATTGTATTGTCTGGTATTTCCGTCTCCCTACTTCAAATTACACTCCGAAATCATAAAAGGTTCGGCTTATCTGGTTGCCAAGCTACATTATCGATTAAATCAATCCTTGAAATTTCTTGCCAGGGTTATTTTCGCTCTCGGGGGGCGAATACGTGATATGCTAAGGTATCTTAAAAAACCCGCCATAGGAGCTTTCCCTATTTTTCAATCGAATTCACCCTATATGTTGGCCCAGTTGGTTTCATGGAGCGGGAAAACTTTCAGTTAATGCCAACCTTTGCCAAACAATTTCATTAAATCAATCGAAAGATCCGCGTTGCGGCAATACCGTGCAAGTAACTTGGGAAAGCGGATTTCCGGCTATGCTAAAATATCGAAAATAAATCACCATAGGTGTTTTCCCGAATTCTCGGTAAACTGCCCCCTAACCGTTTTCATTACGATCTTCTTGAAAAGGAAATTCAACCATGAATGCCTTTGCCGGTTTAGCCTGTTTGTCTATTTTGTCATGCAGTGCCGCCCTCGCTGCAGAGAAAGGGCCCTATACCTTTCCCAACGGCCGCCAGGCAGGCCAAATCGACAAGGTCGCCTGCCAGCTCGAGATCCAGGGGGAGATGGTCCATTCGGACGAAGGCAAGGAACACAGCGAAAAAGTGAGCGAAGTTCACAAATTGACTTATCGCGAGAAAACGCTGGCGGTAGCCGCCGGTCAACAGGGAAGCACAAAATCCGCCCGGTATTATGAAGAAGTAGATTCCCGCCGGAGGATCGGCGATGAAGGGGGCAAACTTTTGCTGCGAAACGCGCGAAGACTGATCGCAGCGGTCACGACCGGCCAATCGGCGGTGTTGTTTTCTCCGCAGGGGCCGCTGACGCAGGAGGAGCTTATCGCTATCGACATCTTGGGCAACAGTCTCTTGCTGGATCGTTTCCTTCCCGAGAAACCGGTCGCTATCGGCGAGAGTTGGAAACATTCCGAAATGCTCGTGGGGCAATTGTTGTGGTTGGACGAGGTGGGCCAATGCGACGTGCAAAGCACCTTGACGGAAGTCACGCCGGACGTGGCGCGGTTCAAGCTCTCGGGCAAAGTATTGGGGATTTTCAAAGGCTCCCCCTCGGAGATCGAAATCGAGGCCAAATACCGCTACAATCGGCATCGCAACCGGATCGACTGGCTGGGAATGCGGATCAAGGAACAGCGCAAGTGCAGCCTCAAAACCGACGGGGCGAATGTCGTGGCAAGGTCGCAGATTCTCGTCACGCCCGGCGAACCGATCGCCGAGCTTGGCGATGCGGCCTTGAAAAATCTCTCCTTCGAGGCCACTCCGGAACAATTGGCAACCACGCTCCAGGGAAAGGAAGGCGATTGGGAAATTACCTGCGATCGGTCCTGGAACTTGTTCAATTATCTGGCGGACAAGGCGGAAATGCATTTGTTCGATGGGGCCGATATCGTCGCCCAATGCAATATTTCCACGCTCCCCAAAGGCGATCCGGCGAATCTGGTCTCTTTGGAAGATTACCAGCAAGAACTGCGGACCGCGCTGGACAAGAATTTCGGCGATTTCGTCAAGGCCGGCCAATGGGTCACGGCGGCGCAATACCGCCTCCTCCGCGTCGAAATCCGCGGGACGGTTTCCGAGTTGCCGATCCGCTGGATCTATTACCATGTCGCCGATCCGCAAGGCCGGCAGGCGGTGTTCGTCTTCGTCGTGGAAGAGAAGCTTTACGAACGTCTCGGAGAGAAAGATAAAAAACTCGTCGAATCGTTCCGCTTTATGGAACCTCAGAAATGAGGCCGCTACGAATGATTCCGCAACGAACTAGGGCAATCTGTCAAGCAGGAGAGGGGCCTGAAACCACCTCTCCTGCTCGACGGATCGCTTTTCGACAAGATATCGAAAAGGCGGCAGTCCAACCGCCGCCCTGACATTCGAATTCGCGCGGAATTCCCTTTACTTTCCGCCTTTTCCGTGCTTTTGACGGCGTTCTTTCATTTTTTCGAAGGCGGCTTTCATTTCTTCCGGAGTGACAAAGCCGTCTTTATTGGCGTCCATGGCCGTGAAACGCTTTTCCCGGGCGGCCTTCCGCGCTTCGGGGACATTCGTCATGAACTCTTCCTTCGACAACTTGCCGTCCTTGTTGGCGTCCAGCGTCTTGAAGATCTGTTCCACCGTCTTCCGCTGCCGCTGAGGCGGCTTCTTCGTCTCTTGCGCATCCACGGCGCTTAATCCCAACACACAAGTCACGGCAAATACCAACAGCAAACGTATCATAGGGTGCTCCTTCCACTGAGGGGTTGTTGTTCTCGCCGGAATGCGGGCAATGGCGTTAAAATGTTTCTATCCGGCAAGCAAGCCAATATTTATCTAAACCCCGGGAGTTGCTCCCAAGGTTCGCTTTTTCCAGAAATCGGCGGTTTTTCGCCACCCTCCAGGACCAAGAGGTTGCCAGACGATGCGAAATCAGTTATGCAGTAAGTTCTTGTCCAGCTTGCGGTAAATTGACACCGTTGCGGTAAATCGACACCCTTGCGGCAAGTGAGTTAGTCGCCGGAAGACAATAACTTACCGAAATGTGATGATAGGGGTAGGGAAGGCCGATTGGTTTCGGCCTCCCCTACCCCTATCAATGCCGGCAATTTATTGTTTTACAGTGCCTTAATCAATTCCACCTGTTTAAAATCATTCGACCGGATATAACGCATGCGTACCACCAATTCGACTACTCTCGCTGTCCCCCATGCCGAAGGCCGTACTTCTGTTCTCGACCATCCCATCGGCTTCTGGTTCTTCTTTTGGGGTGAATTTGCCGAACGCTGCTGCTATTACGGGATGCGGGCATCTTGTTACTTTACATGATTCAGATTCTCGGTTTTGAAGAGACAAGGCCAGCATGGTGTCGTCTTACTTCATGGCAGCATGTTATCTCCTGCCTTTGCTTGGTGGTTTCGTTGCGGACAACTTCTTCGGCAAGTATCGCACCATTGTTTATTTTTCGGTTCCGTACATTATCGGTCAGGTGATTTTAGGCATCTCTGCCTTGCATAACGAAACATGCCTTTACCTTTCCCTTGGCCTGTTGGCAATGGGTAGCGGAGTCATCAAACCGAACATCTCCACATTAATGGGGCTGACGTACGATCAAAGACGTCCGGGCAAATCAAAGCTTCGCAGCGACGCATTCGCCATGTTTTATGGAGTCGATCAACATCGGCGCCGTTCATCTCCGGCTTGTGCGTACCGGCAATTCGTAATTATTTCGGCGGAAGCAGCCGCGCCTACGCGATCGCGTTCTTGTTTCCTGCCACGTTGATGGCCATGGCATTCATCGTGTTTGCGATTGGCAAACCGTTTTATGCCGAGGAGAAGATCGAACGGATAAGACCTCGACTCCGGAGGAGAAAGGCACTCGGTGGGTCGCTTCTGCGTCGGCTGTTCGGGATTATTATGGTGGTAACGATTTTTTGGAGCATCTTCGATCAGTCGGTTACGACCTGGACGCTTTTTGCGCGCAGCATCTGCATTTGAACTTTTTCGGGTTGTCCTATCGCCGGACCAACTCCAAGCCGTCAATCCGCTGTTGATCGTACTCTTGCTGCCGCCGGTGACGATGATCTGGCATCTTCTGTCTGATCGCGGTCTGCATTTGCGGCCGACGGACAAAATGCTCATCGGATTCACGCTGACGCTCATTACGATGACGATTGTCGCTGTTTCCGGCTTCCGAGGTTCGGATGCCGTCGTTGAAGGTGGCCCGGCGGCACTATCGGCAGCGGAAAATACGGCAAAATTGGCTCTCGAATCGCAACCAAGCGAGTTTTCCGTTGCCGCGAATTCGCTGGTGGCAGATCAACTCTCGCAAAAAGCCGTCAGACTTGCAGCTTCCCGGAAATCGACTCCCGAGCAACGCTGGAACGAGCAATGGGCGGCCATGTCGGTTGCGGTTCGCGAATACGCCGATTCTTTCAGTCCGAAGCTGCAAAAGTCTGACGCAGGATCTTTGATTCTCTGGCCTAAAAATGCGGCTGACGCCCTTCAACGCATGATGAACCTTCTCGACAAAACCACACCCGACGCAGAAGCGTTGAAGGAAGCGGCCAAGCCGATCGAAGAGAATGCGAAGAATATTTTAAATAAGTCTGACGCCTCTTCACTATCCTTATTTGCGTCCGTACTCGCTGCGAATTCAGCGGTGCGAAGTGCGCGAGCATCATCGCGATATGGCACCTCCTGCCTCGTTTCGGCCTGAAACTTCGGCCCACCGACAAGATGTTGATCGGCTTTATTTTAACGGCCACCGTGATGGGCATCATGTCGGTCGCCGGATATCGCGCAGGCCGAGGTCGGGAAGATATCCGTGTTTTGGGAAGTCATCCCCTATATCCTCATCACCACCGCCGAGATCTGCATCTCCGTGGTCGGCCTGGAACTGGCATTCTCCGCCGCTCCGGCGTCGATGAAAAGTTTCGTGACGGCATGTTGGTTGCTCATGGTGTTTTTGGGCGACATGGTCAATAGCGTGATCACGCCGCTGTATGAAACAAAAATAGAATGGCTGGGATTGAATTTGTCGCCCGGCAATTACTTCGGCATGTTTACTCTGCTGATGATTCTCGTCACGATCACCTTCATCATCGTGGCAAAACGATTCAATCGCTCGGCTCCGGGCTAAACGGCTGCTTCCTCCTCCCGCACCACGTCCGGTTCGATGACGCGCATCTCGCGCCAGCGGCCATGAAGGAATCGGGCGAAGTAGATCAATCCCAAGAGGATGATCCAAGTGGTAATTACGACCCAGCACCACATCAAGCCCAAATCGAAGTAGGTGATGCCGATCCACACGGCCGCGACCGGCGGCGGCGACATGCAGGCGCTGACGAAGAGGATGAATCGCGTGTCGCCCGCTCCTTTGAGCGTGCTCGTGAAAATGATGTTCATCGCGTCGAAGAGGCTGTAAAGCGCCACAAACCGCAAGAGCACCACCGTCAAGGCGCGGAGTTCGATGAACCGTTCGGGTTTCACCACCAACGAATGGACGAAGAGGATCGCGTCGGGGAACAACACATAAACCGCGGCCATCGCCCCCATGTAGAGCAACGCGAACCAAAAGGCGGTCCACGACGCCCGCGCCGCCAGTTCGGGACGGCCCTGTCCGAGTTGATGGCCCACAATCGTCGATACGCCTTGGCCGAGGCCGAGCATCGGCACGAAGGCGAGCGAGTTGATGTTGAAGGCCAGGATCGTGGCGGCCATCGCCATTTCTCCCAAGCGGCCCATCAAGAGCAGATAGATCGTAAAGGCGAAGACTTCGAGGAACAATTGCAGGCCGTTGGGGCCGCCATAATACAGCAACCGCCGCATCAGCGGCCAATTGAAACGGCGGCCGCGCCAAAGATCGAATTTTTCCCGGTGCTTTGCCTGCATCATCAGCGCGGCGTAGGCGATCACGCGAAACCAGAGCGCAGGCGCAGTCGCCAATCCCGCGCCCATGATGCCCAACTCGGGAAATCCGCCCTTTCCGAAGATCAGAGCGTAATCCAAGAAGCCGTTGAGGACCGCGGAGAGCGTATCGACGATCATTGCCACGCGGGTCTTGCCGCGGCCGATGAAGAAGGCGGCCAGCGAGGCGGCCGCGACCTCCCCCCGGCGCCAAACGCCACCGCTTGGTAATAAATCGTCTCCAGCCGCGCCAATTCCGGATCGTGGCCCGACCAGCCGAAGACGAACGGCGCCAACGGAATCGTGGCGAGGAAGATCGGGATGCAGGCGATGCCGATCCATACGCCTTGCCAAACCGCGGGACCGATGCGGCCCGGCCGGTTCGCACCGTGGTACTGCGCCACGAACGTGTTCACATACAGCGCGATGCCCTGCGGAAAGCAAACCAGCGTGAAGTGCAGCATCCCCGCCGGCAGCACGGCGGCCATCTCGGGCAGCGAATGCTTCAACAAGAACATGCGGTCGATGAAGTTCATCACGGTCCAGGTGGCCGTGGAGACGATCAAAGGCAGGGAGAGTTGCAGCACATCCCGCCCTCCGCAAGGCCGAGCCCACCAAGATGTCACTTCAGCGGATTGCATGGGAGAAGCATGGAAAAAGACAAGCCGGGGAAGCGGGCAATCAGGCCGGGGAAAGGTGATGTGCCGATGCGCGATTGGCCGTCGGCTGAAAGTCGTCCGGAAAGCGCAAACCTTTAGCACCGCGGCGCATCGGGATTATGAGTATTGCACGTTCGAACCGATAACGCAAGAGCGGCCCGAAATCCGGGATTTCACCTCTGCTCCAGGCCCGGAAGAAAGGCGTCGTCGGGAGAGATTTTCATCTCATTGGGCAGCGCGAATACCGCGGCCAGGTTTTGGAAAGGATTGGCCGTTTCTTCTTCGTCATATTCGGCGTGGATCGCCGTGAATTGCCGTTCTTCGTCCAAGAATGCCGCGATCACCAGGGGATCGAACTGGCCCTTGGATTTTTCGGCAAGCACGGAGACGGCGAAATCGTGGCTAAAAGCCTGCTTGTAG
Organism: Pirellulales bacterium; assembly: GCA_963713065.1. Classification (GTDB taxonomy): domain Bacteria; phylum Planctomycetota; class Planctomycetia; order Pirellulales; family Thermoguttaceae; genus JADLEL01. The sequence continues at coordinate 429,452 of CAVQKP010000013.1, forward strand.
ATCCGTTTGGTGGTCAGCGCGTCATAAACGTCGGCCACGGCGGCGATTCGGCCGCAGAGCGGAATCTCCTCGCCCGAAAGCCCTTGCGGATAGCCGCCGCCGTCGAAACGCTCATGGTGCGAAAGGGCGATATTTCGCGCCATCTTCAAAAAACACGCGTTGGGGTACTCGCACAGCGCCGCGTCGAGCATCCGCGCGCCGAACAGCGTGTGCATTTTCATGACTTCGAATTCGCCCTCGTCGAGGCGGCCGGCCTTTTGAAGGATGCAATCCGGGATGGCGATTTTACCGATGTCGTGCATCGGGCATGTCTTGTAGATCAAATGCACGAACTCCTCGTCGATTTGGTATCCTTCCCGTTTTTCGCCGAGCAGCCGCCGCGCGAGCACGCGGCAATAGTTGCTGATCCGCGACAAGTGCGTTCCCGTTTCGGTGTCGCGCGATTCGGCGAGCTTGCTCATCGCAAAGATGGTCAGGTCGCGAGTGTCCAAGGCGATGGTCCGCCGGCCTACGTTGACGCGCAGGATCAATTCCGCCGGATTGAACGGCTTGGCGATGAAGTCGTCGGCGCCGGCTTCCAAACCGTCCAAGGTGTCTTGCAGTTGAGAGTGGCTGGTCAGCAGGATGAAATACACATAATGCCGAAAACCGGCGCTGCGGACCGCCCGGCATAATTCCACGCCGTCGAGGTGTGGCATGCCCCAGTCGGAAATAACCAACTGAATCGGATGCTCGCGAAGCAGGGCCAAGGCTTCCCTGCCGTCGCATGCGACCGAGACCTCATACCCCGCTTGTTCGAGTGCGTGGGCAATTGCAAGGCGGCTGATTTCGTCGTCATCAACTACTAAAATGTTCATCGCGCACGCAATTTCGGCAATCGGAACGGTCGATTGAGTTCCTTAGTTTTTGTAGTGAACATGGGGAGTAGATTACCGGCTCCCTTTATATTGTTATTCTAGCTCATAATCGCCCGCCCAATTGGTTGGGGGAGAATCCCGGCAACTTTTATCGAAACCAACTGATGTGTACGTACCGTCTGGCCACATTGATGCATGTATTACAGCGAGAATGACAATTTTTCGGGAAAAGAGTTCCTCGTTAGGATGTTAAGATTGTTGCGTAAAGCCACAGGAGGGGTAGTTTGCAGAAAACCGGCAATATTGCCGGGTGGGATCCGTGCAACGGATTTGCCTCTTTTCCGGCAAAAACCCGGCAAGCCGCTGCCGTTTTCGCGTATTAGACAACCGCGGCTTACGCGGTTAGGAATTCGATCTCGGCGAACGTCGCGGTGATGTGACACGCAGCAATTGCATCAACTCCGATTTCGAATCGATGCGGAGCGTCCGCATGGCTTTCGCGCGTTGCGCTTCCACGCCCCGAACGCTGATCTGCAATTCTTGGGCGATCTCGTCGTTGTTTTTTCCCTGCGCGATCAGATCGAGCACTTCGCGTTCCCTCGGTGTCACGACGGCGAGTTTCCGTTCGACGTTTTGCACTTCCACGTGTCGTTTCCACCTTTCGATATCCAAACGGAGCGATTTTTGGATTTCCTCGAACAATTCCTGCGGCCGAAACGGTTTTTCGAGGAAGTTCACCGCGCCCGCCTTCACGGCTTCCACGGCCATGCGGATGTCGGCATGGCCGGTGACGATCAGGATGGGAATCGGGATTCCCGCCTGGTTCATTCGGGCTTGCAGTTCCATTCCGCTCATGCCCGGCAACCGCACGTCCAGCACCAGGCACGCCGGTCCGTCATCGGCGAAATCGTTCAAAAAGTCGTCGGCCCGGGAAAAAGTTCTGACCTCGGCTTCGATGGGCTTGACCAGATGCGCGACGGCTTCAAGAACTTCGGGTTCGTCGTCCACGATGTAAATGGTCGGTTTTCTTGGCATGGCGATGTCCTTCATGGGCGAGAGGGAGGGTAAAAGCGAAGGTGGTTCCGCATTCGGCGTTGCGCGGCCCAAATCCGGCCGCCGTGCCATTGGACGATCGTTCGGCAGATCGACAGGCCAAGCCCCAATCCCTGCGGTTTGGTGGATTTGAAGGGATCGAAGACACTCTCCAGTTGATCGGCGGGGATGCTGCAGCCCGTATCGCTCACGGCGACTTCCAACATTCCTCCGCAGACTTTCACGCGAATCTCCACGCGACGCGCTTGCGATTCGATGCGCTCCATGGCCTCGACGGCATTCAAAATCAAATTCAACAACACCTGCTGAATCTGGGTCCGATCGGCCAAAACCGGAGGGAGCGAATGATCCATCTCGGCGGAAAGGGTCACGCCGGAGACGCGGAGTTGAAGATCGATCAACTGCCGCACTTCCTCGATCGCCTCGGCGATCGAGACTTCGGTCACGCGCGGCTCCGACTTGCGGGCGAAGTCTTTCAGGCGGCGGATAATGTTTCCGCAGCGCTCCATCGCGGCGTCGATGCGCTCAAGCGCCAGGAGCGCTTCCTGTTTGTCGCCGTCTAGATGGTCGCGGATTTCCCGCGACGCGACTTCCACCCAGGCGGCGATGATCGAAAGCGGCTGGTTGATTTCGTGGGCGATGCCGGCGGTCAGCGCGCCCATCGCCGCCAACCGCGAGACATGGGCGAGTTCCGCGCGGAACGCATCGATCCTCTCCTGGGCGCGGAGTTGCTCGGTGATGTCGTGGCAACTCAGGACGATTCCGCGCACGGCCGGTTCGTCGAGCAGATTGACGCCCGAAAACTCCAACGCCATGAGGTTGCCGTTTTTGCAGCGAACGCGGGCGCGGAGCCGCTTTTTCGCCGCGGCGCATGCAGAATTTCGGTGAAGAAACGCGCCGCCGATTCGGCGTCTTCGGCGGACACGAACTCGAATATCGATTGCGCCGCGATCTCCGCGGGCTTCCAGCCGAGAACCTGCTCCACCAGCGGACTGGCGTACAAAATCCGCCGCTTTTCGTCCAAAACCACGTAAACCGAGACGCCCAACTCGATCAGCGAGCGATGCCAGATTTCACTTTTTCGCAGTTCGGCTTCGGCGCGCTTGCGGTTGGTGATATCGTCGATGATCGCCACCACTTCGCCGGAGGGCAGTTTGAAGACGTAATTTTCGACCCAAACGGAAAATCGATCGTCGCGGTAGAAGCTGGCCGGATGATGTTCGGGAATTCCCGTTCGCCAAACGCGCTGGAACGATTGAAAGAGCCCGATCTCCTTCAGCCCCGGAAAGGCCCGGGATACGCGGCGGCCGATGACTTCGGCGCGGGAAGTATTCCCCGCTTTCTCGGCGGCGGGATTGAATTCCTTGATGATGAAATCCGAACCGTCTCCCTCGACCTCGTAAACCACCATCCCGCTGCCCATGTGTTCGAACATCTGGCGAAAACGCTCTTCACTGCACTGCAAAGCCTCGATCGCGCATTTGCGGTCGGTTATATCCATGCAGATGCCGGTCATGCGGACGGGCTCATGCCCGTTGTCGTAGGTGATGCAGCCCATGCCGCCGATCCACCGCACCTGGCCGTCGGCCTTCACGATGCGGAATTCCGTGTGATGAGAATTGCGCTCCCGAAGATCCCGATCGATGCTCTCCCAGACCGCGGCGGCGTCTTCCGGATGGATCACGGATCGAAAAGCGTCGCCTGATGCCTCCGTGGTTCGGGGATCCAATCCGAGCATGCCGTACATCTCCGGCGACCACTCGACGCGGCCCGACTCGATATCCCAATCCCAAATCCCTGCGGCGGCGGCTTTTTTCGCCAATTCCAGTTGCTCGTTGGCCTGCAACAAAAGCCGCTCTCGCAGCATGCGTTCGCTCATGTCGCGGATCGCGGCCACGTGAATTTTGCGGCCCCGGCACTCGAAATAATTGCCGGCAATCTCCACGGGGAAAATCGTGCCGTCTTTCTTGCGATGCCAGCGGAGGCGGACTTTCATTTGGCCGCCCGTTATGGCCTGCCACGTCTTTCCCGGTTCCGCGGACACGTCGCCGGCTTTCATCCGCAGGAATTCTTCCCGGCTATAGCCGTACAATTCCAATGCCGCGCCGTTCACGTCGATTAAGCGCTGGGTCTCGGTGTCCACGAGAAATATCGTATCGGACTCCACCTCGAATACTCGGCGATAGCGTTCTTCGCCGGCCTCCAAGGTGGCAGCCGCCTCCCGCTGCGCCAAAGCGGTCGCCATCTGGTCGGCAATTTTTTCCAGGATGGACATCAACTCGGGCGTCTGCTTGTGGTGGTTCAACAGCCGCTTCAAACTCAGCGCAACCTCGTCAAAAAGCTGTGAATAGTGATCTTCACCGGAAAAACAAGATTTCGTATCGATTTCCGAGGTATCGCCTGGACATTTTGTCATGCTTGAACAAACTCCATTTTGTCATCAACCCCGAATTCGGTGTTCAAAGGAGATTGAAAATGAATCGTCACGAAAAAAGGAAATATTTCAACCGTAAATCTTTGCAGCATAATGATTTGCAACTACAAGTTCAACCCTTGAAAAATATCGATGTTTCTTTTGGCACTGAAAATTCTTGATTTCGTGAACCTCAATTCGCTGTTCTGTGTCTAATCTGCCGAGTTTGTTAAAATGGGAATAATATTAGTATTCGACTTGACTTCCCCCCATATTTCGGGAAAACTTGAATAGAGTATCAACGATGGGCAGCCAACGAATGGTTATATGATCATTCTTTAGTGCCTTTCGATTGTTTTTCCACTTTGTACCGCGTTTTATCGCATTTGCATGAGAGGTTCTATCATGGATCGCTTTATCAGCATCGTTACCGGCACGATCTCCACCCTGATTCGCAAGAATCGCCAGGGAAACGTCGTCGTTGGTTTGGCGATCCGGCCCGAATGCCTGCATTTGCATGCGCGGTCTCTAAGGATGCGCCACGGCGGCGCGATAAGTGAGGAAATGTATTCGGCCGCATTATCCGGCACGAAACCGTCCCTCACGCCGGCGACATCCTGGCAACAGCCAGGGCTTGCATGTCGCCGAGTGTCGCCCATCAGTTGGCGCTCGGCCTGGCGGCAATGGGCCGATGGAGCGAGAGCCCTTTCATAACGGCTCTCGGGGGTTCGCCCCGAATATCCATCGCACCACTTGACCGCGGCCCGGCTCGGCGGACGGCTGAAGGCGTTTTCCCGCTTTCCACTTCCGTCGAACTCGGTCCCGCCCCATGCGGCGTTTTGGCCCTCTTAATCCATCCTCCAAGCGGAATCAACCATATCATGACTTTCGAAACGCTTTTTGCCGAAACTAACGAAAATATTTTTTGCGAAACGCTTTGCCTGGCGCCGGTCAAGGAAACTTCACCCGCCGAAACGGTTCGCGCTGCGCAGACGCGGCGACCGGCAGGCGTTCGGCCGCTTGATCGAAAACTACGAACAGGCGGTTTATGCCACGGTCTTCCGCCGCCTGGGAAACCATGCCGAAGCGCAGGAACTCTGCCAGGACGTGTTTATCCAGGCCATGCGGAAGCTCGGCCAACTGGAAGATCCGCGCTGCTTCGGCGGCTGGATCCGCTCCATCGCCGCGCGGATGGCCATCAATTACGCCGTCCGCCGCGGTCCGCGGATCTCGGGCGACCGCGAGCTGATCGAAAACAACTGCGTCGAAACCCGCACCCCGCTTTTTGCCATCCTTGCCCGGGAACGGGAGGACCAGGTCCGCCGGGGTCTGCGCAAGCTCCGTGCGATGGATCGGGAAACTCTCGAAGCGTTTTACTTCGAGGGAAGCTCGCTCTGCGAAATGAGCCGCAAGTTCGACGCGCCGGTGGGCACCATCAAACGCCGGCTGCACGTCGCCCGCAAACGCCTGGCCAAGGAATTGGAAGCCTTGACGCCGGCTTGAATGCCCCTCCCGGAACAGATTCCCGCTATCCCCCGTTTTTCATGGGGAGCGGGAATTGAAACTCGGGAGCGAAATATGCAAGGTGCGCGGGAATAAAATGAAAGCGATCCGCCGGCTCGATCCGGCGGATCGCTTTCTGTTTCGGAATTTCCGGGTGGAAATCTTGAGCTTTTGTCAGGGCCGCAGCCTTTGTTCCGGCGAACCTCCGCTATCTTTTCGGCGGGGATTTCTAGTTTTTCAGAGGGGAGAGCGCGTGGGCCATTTCCTTCAATCGTTGGAACGTGGGAATCTCCGGAGTCAACAGGCTCTTTTCCGAGAGCCCCATCTGCAATGCCTCCTGCATGGCCACGGCGGCGGCGTTGTTCTGGCCGGCCAGTTCCAACGCTTCCGCATAGTGGAGAAGTCGATCGGGCGTTTTGCCGTCGGCAAGCACGTCTTGCATGTCGGCCAACGCTTTGCCCGATTGGCGAAGAGCGATATAGACGCATGCGCGAGTGTCGAGCATCTGCGCCAGCGGACCCGTGATCCCGATCGCTTTGTTGGCCAAGCCTAATGCCTCATCGAGATTTTTTCGCGAAATCGTCAACAGCACCGCGAGGTTGTTCATCGCGATGGTATGGCCGGTATTGTTTTTCAAAATTTCGCGATAATATTCCTCCCCCTCCTTGTATCGCCCTTCGCCGACCTTGATATCGCCCAGCGCGAGCAAAATGGTCGGATGGTCTTCGAACTGCGTTTTGGCCTCGGTCAGGATTTTTACCACGCGGTCCACGATTTCTTTCGTGCCGTGCCCGGCTTCGGTGACGAGCATGCAGGCTTGATGAAGCGAGACGGGATCCGCGCCTTTCCAGTTCTGCTCCAGCAGGTCCGCGGCATCGTCGAAACGCCTTTGCCGGGCGAGAAACTCCACCACCTCCATGGTGGCCGAGGGATGTTCGTCCGCGTATTGCCGCAGATACAATTCCGCGGTGCGGAGATAGCGCTCGGAATCCATCGATTGTTCGACGCTCAGCACGCGGTGGACGAAATCCTCCATCGCGATGGCCATCAGCCGCACGCGCTGGCCGCGGTCGCCGGGAACGGCATTGGGGCGATCGACGAAACTCTTCATCAGGTCCAAGGCCTCTTCCGCCTTGTTCTGACGCACGAGCAACTCGGCTTGAAGCAGGATCGTGCGCACGTCGTTCGGCCACTTGTCGATCAATTGATGGAGGTAAATATCGGCGTCGCTAACTTCCGCATGATCGAGCAGTTCGCGGATATAGATGCGCCAAATACTTCGGATCATCGCTGGAACCGATCGCTAAATCGCGGAGCAATTCGCTCGCGCTGTTCCAATCGCCGCCGGCCAGATAAAGCTGCGCGAGGTTCAGACGGTCCTCGTCCGTGGCCGTCTGATTTTCCATCATCCCTTTAAGAATTCGCTTCGCTTCGTCGCGGACGCTTTGCCGGGGATCCCGAAGGTTGATTTGCGCCATCAATCGCTTGTCCGCAATCGAATCCGGTGCGGCTGCCATGTTCTTCTGCAGCAACGCGCGGGCTTTTTCGATGTTCTCGTAGCCCGGGCGCGTCGAAACGATCAAGGCCAATTTGTTGCGCGCCCAGAGCACGTCCGCTTTGTTCGATTTGACTTCCTTGCCGTCGATGATCCGGGTCAACAGCGTTTCCGCCTGCTTGACGTAGCTGGCGCGCTGGGCTTGATTGACGCCGCTCATGCGAATGAGGAATTCGGCCACGATCCGCGTGGTATTCGCATCCTGCGGGTCTGCCGCCAGAACCAACTCGTACTGCTCCTTGGCTTGTTCGTATTTCTTCAGCAATTCCAGGCATTGCGCCAGCGCCAACTGCCCCTCTTTGCCGGTAAATTTTTTCCGGGCGTCGTCCAGCGTCTTTTCCGCCTCGGACAATTTGTCGGTGGAAACCAAAAAATTGACCAGCACCACCCAGGTCTCCGGAGCGTCCGGATTCAATTCCACGGCTCGGCGGAAGGCTTTTTCCTCTTCCGGCATCAAACCCTCGAACTCTTTTTTTCGGTTCGGCGCCCTCGTCCGCTGCTCGATTTCGTTCAACACTTGCCCGAACCACATCAAATCCTTGTAGTTGTCCGTCTGCGAGGCCGCGACCTTGTGGGCCTTTTCCAACGCGGCATCGTAATCGCGAATGTCCTTTTGCAGGCACAATACGGTCCATTTTTTCAAGAGTTCCACCGGGAACCGCGCGTTGTTCCGCTCCAAACGTTGCAGGAATACGTTCGCTTCCCTGAATTTCTGCTGCTGGCAGAGAATGTCCACCACCCGGCCGATGGCGACGGGTTGGTAATCGCCCAAATCGATGGCGTCCTGATAGAACTTGAGCGCTTGCACGGGATCTTTCTTGGCGTCGTAGATGCGTCCCGTGAGATAGGGAATTTTCGACCAGTTCGCGCGTTTTTCTTTCGCTTTATCCAAAAATTTTAGCGCCTCGTCAAGCAATGCCGGATCCCCGCCGGTCGCTACCTTTTGGATGCGGATGATGGCCTGACTGGTGAACCAATAAGGCCCATTGCCTTCGATCCGCTCGATGTTGTCGGAGATCTGCTCCAGACGCTTCATGTCGCCGGCCTCGTAGGCCTGCTCGAAACTGATCAGCAGATAATTGATGTTGTTCGGATCCCGTTCGGCCATCATTTTCGTGAGCTTCGCGATTTCGTCGCGCGCGCCGATCTCCCGCATGTTGTTCAACAAATTCCCCCACAGGACGTTTTTCTGCTGGTCGTCGAAGGCGTCCGTTTTTTCCTCGAGCGCTTGCAATCGCGGCAGGGCCTCCTTGCCGTACCGCTGGACGTAGTAATTCGCCTTCGTCAACCGCAGTTCCAAGGTATCGCCGCCGTTTTTCTCGAACGATGCCAGGATTTTTTCGGCGTCGTCGAGTTTTTTTCGCTGCACCAGCAACAACGTCAGCGCCTGCCAGTATTGCGGAATTTTGGGATTCTTCTCCACCAGGCCGCGGAGCAGTTTTTCGGCGTCGTCGCCCCGATCTTGCGCAAGCAGGATATTGCAGCGGAAAAGCGGCCACTCGGCGAGATCGGGGAATTTCTTCTGGACTTCGTCGAGCAGATCCTCCAGCACTTTCCAATTCCGCTCCCCCTTGGGGAGCCCTTTTAACATGCCGATCGCCTGGGGGATCATCGTCGTCAACGTCCGCGGATCCTTGGTGTTCTCTGATCAGCGAAAGCGTCGCGTTCAAATTCAGATCGGTGGTCCCCGTGGGTCGTTTCGCTTTCGCCAGTTCGACGATGGCGGGTTCGAAAAACGGATCGATTCTCAACGCCCGTTCCAAGGTGATGATTCGCTGATCGTTGTTTCCCAAATTGCCGTAGCAGATGCTCAGAAAATATTCGATTTGCTTGGCTTGGTCCGGTCGATTGGTGAAAAAAGGCCTCGCCGCTTCGAAGCAGCGGCGTGCGTCGGTCCATCGATTCTGCATCAGGTTGATTTTCCCCCGCAGATATTCCAGGCCGCGGGAGTCGAAATGCTTCGAAGCCAGTTGCTTGATATATGTCTTGGCGACATCGAACTCGTGCGCGTCGATCTGCCAATCGGTCTGGATCCAAAGGAAATAGGGATCATTGGTGTCCTTGAAGCCCTTTTCCAGGACCACCATCGCTTTTGCGCGATCTTTCAAGCGGTTTTCGGCATCCGCCAGCATCAAGTACATTTCGCGGCGGAACCGATCGAGATCCTTTTCCTTATCAAGACCTTGCTGCGCGTAATCGCGCCCTTTTTCGCAATTTCCCGTTTCCAGACTGCATTTCGCCGCCCAAAAAGCACATCGCGGTCGCCAGGATCCAATTCCAAGGACCTTTCGGCGTGTCGGAGCGCCTCTTTCCGATTCTCGGCGGTCGCTTTTTGCTGCATCAGGTACTGGCACATGTAATTATGCGCTTTCGCGGAATCCGGATTCTTTTCCATCATCCTCGCCATCACCGATTCCGGTGTGTTCTCGACCGCCTTCGCCTTGGCCTCCGGACCGCCTTCGTTCGCCTGTTCTCCGGAGGAGTCGGGTTTGTCGCAAAGTTCCGGGTGGTCCTGCAATAGCATGGCAAGATAAAAATATGCTTCGAACTGCTGGGGGGAGTATTTGATCGCGTCGAGAAAGGCCGCCTTGGCCTTTTTGTTCTCATCCGTCGCGGACTGGCAACGGCCCAGGAGGGTCAGCATTTCGGGATCGTCGGGTTTTTTCGCCAGAAAGGCTTCGATGTGCGGGCGGGCGTCGATGAAGCGATTCACATCCGGCCGCATCCACAAATCGATCAATTTCCTCCGGGCCTTGGAACGTTCTGGATCCTTCACCACCACCTGTTCCAAATTCTGATACGCCGCACCAAATGAAGAAGAATCGCGAATATTATCCGCCATCAACATGCCGTATTCTTCCTGTACATCGAGGCAACGAGGATCTTTGGGCACCAGACGTATAAACCAGGCAAGATCATTCAGTTGCTCCTCGATCGCCTTGCGCTCGGCGCGTTTGTCGGACTTATCGTGGGCGAGTTTGGCTTCCTGCTCGGCGCTTGCGGCTTGCTCCAGGAAAAAACCCGCATTGCGACGCACTTGATAATAGTTCAAAAAATAAACACCGACGACGAAAACCCCGGCCGCCACGACCAGAATAGCCGCTAATCGAACATTAAAAGCTCTCACCGAAATACCTCGCTATGCAATTGTTTGACAAGGGATATTTGTGTTGACTGGATTACATAAGAATTCGAGAATTTTAAGACTTTTACAGAATGGCCTCCCGAAAGAGGGGTTGCAAGGTCATAAACCCATTATTTTAGATTATCCTCGTCTGCTGATCTGTAAAGAGCTAAAAACGCCCCGAAAACAAAACTTGCCCAGCGAATGTCCGATTACTCCAAAGAGAACGATCCGGAAGGGGGGCGGCATCAAGAAGTAATAATTGTTTCATTCACGATGCAATTTCGGGGACTGCCTCTTCTCGGAGGTTCCGCAACGCATTCCAAGCGATCGTCAACATCCATGAAATCAGAATCACGAAAGTTATCCCGGCCATGTCTTGAAACCAATCTTGCCATTCCGTACTTCGTTGGGGAATGAACAACTGCAACAACTCCGTGGTTGACGCATAGCCCGTCAAACCCGCACATATCGCCAAATGCGGTAAAAAGCGGAATGCGATCGGCGCAAAGATCGTCAATAGCGCGAAACTGATGGCATGGGCGAGGGGATATAACCAGTTCGGAAAATGAACTATGCTTGTCGAGCAAGGCACCAATCTGAAAGGGTTCGGAGTCAACAATAATAGCGTGAGATAAACGAAATATCCGCCAAACAATATTCGCATCGACACCGTCTGCATGCGGTTAAAGGAAGATGCCATGCCTGCGGATATTTTGCGTGCGGATTTCATGAAAATGCATTTTTCTCGGGCGGAACGCCTATCGGTTTTACTTCGAACCTTTTCCCCTTCACGTTCTTTGATTTTCCCTCATCCCCGTGACTCGTCAATTCCCCGAGACGGATTTCTCGAAGTGTTCAAAACCGCCCCCCCTTAAAGAAAGTCGAAAAACCCCGGGAGGAGTGGTCTTTGATCGGTCTCTGAAAATCTCTCTGGTTACACATTGACTGTTACGAGGCTAAAGCTGGTATAGTTCACCAAAAAATATGCATCACCACGTAAAAAAAGGCAGGCTCGAAATTTTCGAGCCTGCCGGAATAATTCGACAAAGTAAATTTTCAAAGGAGGCGATTCAATCGAGCCTTTTGGTGGGTTAGTGGAAAATTTATTTAAATTTCCGGGAAAAGACAAACAATAGGGCGCCCATGCTCAACAGGATAATAGAACTCGGTTCGGGAATGGGTGTCGCGGTGATGTTCATCGAGAGCGATGTTTTCGCGCCGCCGATAAAAGCCAAGCCCGAACTGTTGGAACTCGTGTCCACAACGTTGTTCAAGACCAGAGCGACCTTGGTTACATTCATCCCCGACAGATCGAAAGACAGATTGCCGCTCCAGTCGCCGGATTGAGTGCCGGGCCCGGACAGGCTGAAGGGATTGCTAAAGTCTCCACCCAGAGGATTCACCGTAATAGGCGTGCCTAAATCGACGCCTTCCACAGCCAAAATTTCCAAGTGCGAACCTGTCGATGCAATCGAGGCGGCGGCGGTAGGAGATGTTGGGCCGATTGAGGTCAAAAAGAAATTGCCGCCTTCACCGAAGTTGATGGATTGGATGTACTCCGTCGCCGATGAAATTGTCATCGAAAACGAGGTGTTGTTTGGGCCTCCGCCAACCCCGCCAACTGAACTTGAACCCAAGGAGTAAGATGGAAACGACAAGGCAGTGCCGCCTTGGGGTTGCCCAAACAGAACCACCGTGGAATCCGTCGTGTTTTCTTGAATGTTCGTAAAAGCCAGACTATCCACGTTGACATCACTATAGGTGATTAAATTCCCCATAGCCCATGACGAGAAAATCGGCACCGCGCAGACTATGAGCGCACAAAATGCCACCCGTTTGACAAGTTTTTTAAAACTCACCGCTACCTCCTGGGCGATCTCGCCCGGGTAAAAGAATCTCAAAAGGATGTAATAAATCAACGCTTGCAAAATCCTGCTAAAAGACTAGGGCGATCTGATCGCATTCCGCCGAAATATCTCTTAGCATCCAGACCGATGCCAACTTGTTTTTTTGCGAATCGAGTGCTCAAGAAAAAATATTAGGCGCTGCGCATACTGAAAAGTGCGCACAACGCCATCTCATTTGCCAGCTCTCGAATTCGCACCGCTACCTCCTGGACGTTAACGCCCGGCTAAATGGTTTAGGTGTTAGTTTCCACACGGTTTTTCTAAAAACTCGATAAGTACTCAGTGATGCAACTATTAGAATCGATTTCCGCACTCTTCCCCCTATTTTCAAATAAACTTTCCTGATTGTACCAAGCGGATAGGTCTTGTCAAGCATCTTAAAGATAATTTGTTTGTCTTTTTCTATATTCCAGAAGCTTTATATACTTATAGTTGGTTTGTTGTTGTCACTGAGAGGGGGGGTGATGTGGTAAAACAATACGAATCGGTTACGAAAAGGTGCAAATTTCTTCCTATTATTCTCCATGTTTGTACCGCATATTGTAGTGGTCCTGCGGCAATTGGGGGGAGAAGCCCGGATTATTACCCCATACAAGAATCCGCCGGTTTCGATGGGAGAGCGAATTGCCGCGGCGAAACCCTCCTCGAATCAACGGGAACCGCCCGTGGCTCGATCTCCAGGGTTTTTCCCCGTCATGTTGCTGAAAGTTCGTCAGGCGGCGGCTTTATTGCGGCGGCGCGCGTCGTCCGTGGATTTTTCTTCGACTATATCCAGCAGGTATTCGCCATAGGAATTTCGATATTCCTGCGCCAACTTCGCGAGTTGAAATTCGTTGATGAAGCCCTTTCGATACGCCACCTCTTCGAGACAAGCGATTTTGAATCCTTGCCGCTCCTCGATCGTCTGTACGAAATTCGCGGCTTGTAAGAGCGAAGCCTCCGTCCCGGTATCCAGCCAGGCGAAACCGCGGCCGAGCCGCTCGACCTCCAGTTGGCCGCGCTCCAGATAAACGCGATTCACGTCCGTGATTTCCAGTTCGCCGCGGGGAGAAGGATTTAAATGAGCGGCGATATCCAGAACTTGATTATCGTAGAAATACAAGCCTGTAACCGCGTAATTGGAAGGGGGTTGGTGTGGTTTTTCCACAATCGACACGGGACGATCGTAGTCGTCGAATTCAACGACTCCGTAACGCTGCGGGTCTTTGACGGAATACGCGAAGACCGTGGCGCCGTGCTTCCGGCTCGAAGCATTCCGTAAATTTCCTTGAAAACCTTGCCCGTAAAATATATTGTCCCCCAGGATCAAAGCCACATGATCTTCGCCGACGAACTCCCGGCCGATCAGAAACGCCTGGGCGAGCCCTTTGGGTTCCGGTTGGACGGCATAATGCAGGGAAATTCCCAATTGTCTGCCGTCGTCCAAAAGCCGTTGAAAGCTGCCGATGTCTTGCGGCGTCGAGATCAGCAAGATCTCCCGAATGCCCGCCAGCAACAAGACCGAAAGCGGATAATAAACCATCGGTTTGTCGTAGATCGGCAAAAGCTGCTTGCTGACCGCTCGAGTGATCGGATGCAGCCTGCTTCCCGCTCCGCCGGCGAGAATAATTCCCTTTCGATAATAACTTCCCTGTATCATGATTTTTGCCTTCCTTGGCAAAATGGGCAAGATAAATTCCAGAATTCGATGAGTTTATCTTTTTTCGCCTGAAAAACAATAGCACTTCTTTCCTCGCATTTTTACGGTCGCATTCGAATAGGCCATATATTTCACGACGTTGCCAATCCCAACCGTTCGCGGCGGTAAGCGCCTGAAGAGACTCGTTGCACCCAAGTTTTATTGTCCAGATACCACTTTATGGTCAGGCGTATCCCTTCGGCAAAATTGAAACGGGGGTTCCAACCGAGTTCCCGGCGGATTTTGGTGGCGTCGATGGCGTAGCGTCGATCGTGCCCCGGACGGTCTTTCACGAAGGAAATCAGCGAAGTGCAAGGACTGTGCGGCAAATTGGGCTGCAATTCATCGACTACCCGGCAGAGGGTTTGCACGACTTCCAGGTTGGTGCATTCACAACCACCGCCGATATTGTAGGTTTCTCCCGGTCGGCCGTCTTCAAGCACTTTCCACAAAGCATGGCAATGGTCCGCGACGAAGAGCCAGTCGCGGACATTGGCGCCATCGCCGTAAATCGGCAACGGTTTGCCTTCCAGGGCATTGAGAATCATCAGCGGTATGAGTTTTTCGGGAAACTGACAGGGGCCGTAATTATTAGAGCAATTCGTCACTATCACCGGCAGGCCATAAGTGCGGAAATACGCCCGGGCGAAATGGTCTGCCGCGGCTTTGGAAGCGGAATAGGGCGAACTGGGGTCGTATGGACTCGATTCGGTGAACTTGCCCGTCGCTCCAAGTGAACCGAAGACTTCATCGGTCGATACATGCACGAATCGAAATGCATTTTTTTCCGCTTCAGGAAGGCCGGCATGATAACGGCGAGCAGCATCTAATAGGGTAAAAGTGCCCAAAACGTTGGTCCGCACGAAAGAACCCGGATCGTCGATGGATCGATCCACGTGCGATTCGGCTGCAAAATGCACCACCGCGCTGGGACGATGTTCAGTAAAAATCCGCGAAACGGCTGCCCTGTCGGCAATATCGCCATGAATAAACCGATGCCGAGGATTTTGGGTAATCAACTCCAGGGATTCAAGATTGCCCGCATAGGTCAAACTATCGAGATTTACCACTCGGACGGAGTGTTCTTCCACAGTTTGTCGTACGAAGCAGCTCCCAATGAAGCCTGCTCCACCAGTAACTAAAATGGTTGGTTCAGACATGCAAACTTTGAAATGCAATCATTATGAGGGGGGGTGATGGCGATTTACCTGATGGACGGTACTTTACCGCTTTTCGCGGTTTGACCCAAGAGGAAAATCAGCATCCCTAAGGCAAATGGAATGATGAAAAAGCATTCATTTTCATGGTTTGCCCACTTTGCCATCCAGCGGTTTCCCAATAAAAAATTGCGTTATTACCGGGAGTATTCATAAACCGCGTAGATGCGTCATCCTGCCGCATAATAGTGAAGAGCGGCAAGATACCGCTCCTACTAATAACGTTTATGAATAATTCGGGATAACCGTTTCCGAATTTGTATAAAGGGGGGGTGTGTGAGTACTACTAAGTTAGGAGTTTCAAAAGATTCTTTCCCGAAAACAATCGCATTCCATGTCGAAGAATGGCATCATTCTTGATGAGAGAAAACCCCTGTGATCGTGTTTATAACCCTTGAGAATGCTTGTGACAATATTCCCAGAATTTCCGTAAATGTAGCTCGTATAACGAGTTGCGATTTCGGAAATCCAGCGAGAAGCAAACCTGGCATCCGATTTGCATTTTGAGCCTGAACCGTTTCCCATGATGCCGCGAAACAGTGAATCTTGAACTGCGAATTCCGACTACTTCCTTGTGACGGTCTTGTGACGGTGTAAATATGGGTAAACGGTAAAAATAAATCCGCTATTATCGAGAAATCCAACCCAATCTGCACTCTCAAACCGCTTTAACGCTCCGATCGAGTTTTGGTTGTTGACAATTTTATCCTGAACGGTCAAGCTGAAATGATCGGGTAAACGGATAAAAGGAATTTCTTTTTTCCCGAAATAATGAACCTTTTGAATCTCTCAATCGTAAAAATGAAGTGCTTGGCATGAAAATTTATATCCGAGCTGGCTTATCAGAAGAAAATCGTTTTTTTATTCCTTTTAACCTTTCCAACGGGTAACTTTAGGGTGCATGAGGTAGTGCAAGACTTGTTAACCGGTTCTATCAAATTCTAGAGGATTTCGGGATCGCTATGTCCAGTGTTGATGCCAAAGAATCGAAAGCCTACAAACCGGAACCCATCGTGATTCTTGCCGGTTTGGTATTGGCCTGCGCGTTTTTGTGGACCTATACCTTTGCCGGCAAAGAGGGTACGGGATCCCTGAGATACCTCTGGAATGCGTGGTTCACGCCCGACTACCAGCATGGCTTTTTCGTGCTTCCTTTTTGCCTGTTTTTGTTGTGGTATCGCCGGGATATGATGACCGGAATTCCCGCCCGGGGAAGCTGGTGGGGGCTGGCGTTTTTCGCCCTTTGGGCAGGAGTGCGTTTATACGGGGTGTATTTCAATTATAGCTGGTTCCAGCATGCTTCGATTATTCCGGGGGTGGCGGCAATCACGTTGTTCGTCGGTGGTTGGGGGGCGCTATTATGGGCTTGGCCGGCGATCATGTTCATGGTTTTCATGATCCCCTTGCCGGGAATGGCGACGGATTTTCTCAGCCAACCATTGCAGCGGGTGGGAAGTTACTTCACCGTATTTTTGATTCAGACGCTGGGAATTCCCGCCATGCGCTCGGAAGTGACTATTAACCTGCGCAATATGCCGCTCAACGTGGCGGAAACGTGCAGTGGAATCCGCATGTTGATGCTGTTTTTCGCGCTTTGCGTGGGGGCGCGCTTCTGATGACGAAAAAGGCATGGTGGGAGCGATGGTTGATCGTGGCGAGTGCGATTCCCATTGCCGTCGCGGCGAACATCATGCGTCTCACCTTAATCGCCATTTTCAGCGAGATGATCACGAGATGGCCGAGTTTATTGAATTTATTTTTAGTGAGATTGTTAAACGAGGCGCCCTCCCCAAGATGGCCCCAGGATGTCACGCAGACCTGGGCACATAACCTGCCCGGATTATTGATGATGCCGGTCGGGATGCTCCTGCTGTGGATCGAATGGACGCTGTTATCGAAGCTCTTTATCGAAGAGCCGGCAGATCGGGCCGCGTCCGTTCGCGGAACGACGCGGGGCTTGCTGCCTATGGCCGTCCCGCCCCGCGGGGACAAACGGCCGTAAGAATGTTCTCGAGATGATCCGCGGGAATTCTCTCGCGGGCGTCGCCGCGCGGCAGGAAGAGCCGGCGCCAAGTGAATCCTCGATTCGCCAAACGGAATGCGACGGAAACGAAATATCAACGGATTGCATTGAGTAGGCAACATTGACGCGGGTAGCCCGCCGCCTGTCAGTACGGGTTATCCGATTAAGCAACCACGGAGAGTACTCCCATGTCGCTAAACGACAAAGCAATTTTACCCGATGATCAAGCGCTGGATCCGTCCTTCCCGCTGCGGCCCAGCCCGCCGATGCTGGAAAACGGAAATGGCGAGTGGTTGCCGGCCGCCCCGCTGGCGGCGGCCGATGCCGCCCCTCCTCCGCAATTATCCACCTATTTTCACGCCTTGCGGCGGCATTGGGTGCTTGCCACCGGACTGGGATTGCTGATCGCGATCATCGCCGGTCCCGCAATTTGGTTTGGCTATGGAGCACACTATACGGCAGACGCGTACCTCAAATGCGCCATGACAAAGGACAAAATCTTCAATGGAGGATATGTTCGCAGCCCACGGAGATAGAATTCGAGGTCTTCAAAAATACGCAGATGTCCATGATCACGAACCGCTTGGTGCTCAATGCCGCCTTGCATCGCGAAGTCAAAGTGGGGGATGAGAAATATGTGATCGCCAAATTCCCCATCCTTGCCGAGGAATACGACCCCGTGGGCTGGCTCATCAAGAAACTCTCGATCTCGTTTCCCCGCAAAGACGAAATCTTGAAAGTCAGCATCACGACGAAAAATCCGGCCCAGTCGGCCGCTATCGTCACCGCCGTGACGGATGCCTATTATGCCGAAGTGGTTGAAGCCGAGCGAAAAAAACGCGACGACCGAATCAGCGAGTTGAGAGGCATCCAAGTCAACAAGGCGTCGGAGTTGAAAGACTCGCTCAACGATTTGAAGAGAATGGCCGAGAACCTCGGCACATCCGAGACCGATACCCTCAATATAAAGCAAAAAAACATCCTCGACGAATTGGCGACTTTCCGGCAGGAGTCAACCCGCAACAAGTTCGACTCGAACCGGATGATGAGCGAACTCGCCGCCCGGAAAGCGGATCGGGACGCCATCGAAAGCCAGCCCGTAACCGATATCGAAGTCCAATTGCTCTGCAGTAACGATCCGATTCTGCACGATCTGGGAAAACAGTTGGTTGATATGCTGGCATATCGAGAGACGGTTACGTCCGCAATTGCACCTAACAGTAAATCGCAAGGCGCCAGTATGGTGCTGAACCAAATGGCGCGCACCCAAGAAAAATACAACAATCGCATGGAGCAACTCAAGCAGGAACTCCAGGCCAAAAAACGGGCCGAGGCGGAACGCGAAATCAAGAAGCTCGAAGCGTCGATCGAAATCGCGAAAAAACAAAACGATGGCCTCGAAGAAGATTTGAAGAGATTGCGGAAAGAAGCCGATCGCATCGGCGTCTCGTCGATCGACATGCAGATGCGCCGGGCGGCCAACGAAAATAGCAGAAAGGCCCTCGACAGCATTACCTCGGAGTTGGATACCTTGAACGTGGAAAACAATACGGCCCCCCGGGTTTCGAAACTCCAGGAAGCCGCCGAACTACCGAAAACCGAATCATCTTTCGTGGTGCGCGTAGCCCTGGTGGGAATGGGTTCCCTCCTCGGTTTCTGCCTCCCGTTCCTCGGCGTCGTCGTTTGGGATTTGCAGTCGAGCCGCATCAACGATGCCGACGACGTCGCGAACCAGTTGGGTCTGCCGGTGATCGGCTCGGTGCCGAAAATCCCGCTGCGGATTCTCCACCATCAGGGAGCGCCGAAGAAAAGCCATCAAACCTGGCAACTGCGGCTCACCGAATCGGTGGACGGCATTTCCGCACGGTTGTTGCGGGAGGCGGAGACCGACCAGCGCCGCGTGGTCATGGTCACCAGCGCCGTCAATGGCGAAGGCAAGACCACGCTCACGGCCCAATTGGCGATGAGCCTCGCCCGCGCCGGCCGCCGCACCCTGTTGGTGGACTTCGATTTGCGCCAGCCCACCTTCGACGAAGTGTTCGGTTTGCCGAAAGGACCCGGCATCAGCGAAATTCTCCGCAACGAATGCGATCTGGCGAATTGCATTCACGCCACGGGCACCGAAAACCTGTCGGTCCTGACGGCCGGTTGCTGGGATCGCTTCGCCTTGTCCGCCTTGGCCAACAATTGCGTCGCCTCGATGTTCAAGGAACTCCGCGAAGATTATGAATTCGTGATCGTGGACAGCAGTCCGATCCTGCCGATCGCCGACTCCCGGCTCGTCAGCCAGTATGTCGATTCGGTCGTGCTTTGCGTTTTCCGCGACATCAGCCAGGCACCGCGAATCCGGGCGGCGTGTGAAATCCTGGAAGCTTTCGGCGTTCGCTCGGTGGAGGCCGTGGTGACCGGCGTGACCGAACGCCTGGGCGGCAAAAGCTTGGGATATTATCAACCTACCGAAACGGCGGCGAGCTAATAGAAAAAGGAGTTGAACTTGAAGGGTCATTTTGCCTTGCGGCTGGTCATGGCGGCGGCAGTTATTCTCGCCACCTACGGAGCAATGTACGGCCTGAAAATCGGGATCGAGCCGCCGGTGGTGGTCTTCCCCGCCTGGTGTCACAAAGACAATGACGCGAAGAAGGAATTATGCATCAACCTGCCGTTCCAGCTCGGAGCGTGGTCGGGTGAAAAAACCGAGTTGGATCCGAAAATCTTCGACGCCACCGAAGCCAAGATCGCCGAAAATAGAGTCTATTCCGACGATTCCGGGCATACGCTCTCTCTCCATATCGCCTACTACGACAATGTGGACGCCGGCGTGTGGCATTGCCCCACGAACTGCTACCGTTGCAGCGGCTGGCAATGCAGCAAGGAAGCGGAAATACCGTTGGCAGTTGAAGGATCGAACGCCCCGAAAGTATATTTCACGCGTTGGAAAAATAACGAGGGAGCGGAATGCCTGGTCGTCCATTGGTATGACTTGGGAGGCAACATCCTTTATGACCGGTTAGGGATGGGCATGGCCCGGATGGCTCTTCGGGGCCGCTCCACTTGGCCGCCACTGGTGAAGATTTTGATTCAGAATCAAACCAATGCGGTATCCGACGAAGACAAAGAAAACCAATTGGATTTTTCGAAACGGGTGTTTCTCTGGCTGCATGAGCAGTCCCGTCGAAGCGGAGAGCTGCCCGGGTCTCCCGAAAAAACCGCGCCCGTAAAATCGAAAGGGACTACGAATTCGAAATCTCCGGCATAAACGAAATAATCCGGCCGATGCTTGCAACCGGAGCGGAAAAACCGGTCGATTCCAACCACGCTGTTTTACATCACCCCTAGGAGAAACTTGGGATTGCCGATAGAATTTGTTTTTCCAGACAAACGATTCTCATCATGGTATATCAGTAAAGAAAGTCGATTCATCCCCCTGCGAACTCGATCCGCGCCGCAAGATGTTGACTCCAATCGAAGATCACGCTATTTAAGGGGGGCCTCTAAGAGGGGTGGATTGTAGGTTGTTCGAAATGCATGATTTAATTCTTTGCTCTTCAACTCAACACCTTGTCAATCCCCATGAAACGACGAAAACCGCAATTCCGTAGCATGAATTTTGTTTCCAAAATCGGCGGCAACGGTCAGGCCCAACCTCCGAATGACCATGTGCCCATCGATCTGATGTCCGCCGGGGAACATTCCTGGAAGGAACTGCTCCACCGCCAATTGGAATTGATGCGAATCGGTCGTTTTTGGTTGCTGGCTTTCTTGCACGTCGCTCTTTTTATGGCCATCTACTGGATGGCATTCTTGGTGCGGTTCGACGCCTTTGTTCCGAATAGTATTATCCCAGTCTTTTGGAACACCTTGCCTTGGATCATCCTTATAAAATTAGTGATTTTTTATCTTTCCGGGCATTATCACGGCTGGTGGCGGTATGTGACTTTTGCCGACCTCGCCGCCTTGCTGCGGGCGTCTTTTTACTCGTTCTGCGCGATCGCCGTGATGAATTATTTCGTGCGGTTTTCACCCGCGTCCATCCCTCGCGGAGTCGTGCTCTTGGACTTTCTCCTGGGGATTACCATTATCGGCGGATTACGCGCGAGCTGGCGTTTATTCAGCGAGCAATTCCTGCCGATCTTCGACCGCGGCAATTGCCGCATCGCCTTGCTGGTGGGGGTGGATCACAACTGTGCGCTCCTGGCCCATCAAATTCAAGCCCACACGCAGCTTCATTATCGCATCAAAGGATTTATCGCCACCTCGGCCGACGTGCGGCAAGGCACGCGGATCGGCCGCATTCCCGTGCTGGGAGGGCTGGAAGACGTGCCTTCCGTCATCGCCGCCACCGGCGCAACCGATATCCTGATGATGGCGGGAATCCTCTCGGGTTCGCAGTTGCGGGTGCTGATGGAAGATTCCCAACGGCTCGGCTTGCACTTGAAAATCATTCCCCCCGTCGAGGACCTTTTCGACGGCGACTACCACATTCCCATTCGCGATATCGAAATCAACGACCTCCTCCGCCGCGATCCGGTGCAATTGGATACGGAAATCATCCGCAACCTGCTCGAAGGACGCGTCGTCCTGGTGACCGGGGCCGGTGGGAGCATCGGCTCGGAAATCTGCCGGCAAGTCATGCGCTTCAATCCCAAAATGATGATCCTGGTCGGCAACGGCGAGAATCCCATTTTCCACATGGAGCGGGAACTTCGCGCGACCCATCCCGCCGGCGTTTACCACTGCCGCATCGGCAACGTCACCGATTTCCCCCGCATCAGGCAAATCTTTCAGGAATTCAAGCCCGAAGTCATCTTCCACGCCGCGGCGCACAAGCATGTGCCGATGATGGAAGTCAACGTCGGTGAAGCCATCAAGAATAACGTGCTCGGAACCAAGTGCCTCGTGGATTTGGCCGATGAGTTCGGCGTGCGGAATTTCGTCTTCATCTCCACCGATAAGGCGGTGCATCCTTCGAGCGTGATGGGCACCACGAAACATATCTCCGAACGCTACGTCTATGCCACTTCCCAGGAATCGGCGACCCGTTTCACCGTCGTGCGGTTCGGAAACGTGCTCGGGTCCAACGGCAGCGTGGTGCCGATTTTCCAGGAGCAAATCCGCTGCGGCGGCCCGATTACCGTCACCGATCCGCGGATGACCCGTTTCTTCATGACCATTCCCGAGGCCTCCCAACTCGTCCTCCAAGCGGCGGCCATGGGCGAAGGCGGAGAAATCTTCGTCCTCGAAATGGGCGAATCCGTCAGAATCGTCGATCTGGCCAAAGACCTGATTCGGCTCTCCGGTTTGCCGGAACATGCCATCGAAGTGGCTTTCACGGGCGTCCGGCCCGGAGAAAAACTCTTCGAAGAACTCTATTTCGAGGATGAAGAAACGCTCCCCACGAATCATCCCAAATTACGCGCCGCCTATCATCGGCCTTATACTTTGGCCGAAGTCCAGCATGCAATTGCCGAATTGCAGACGCTATTGCACGATTCACCCGACCTGCTGCGAAAAAAATTGATGGAAATCGTTCCCGAATACACGCCGCCCAATTGGGGGGTAAAAGGCAATTCCGAGCCGATTACCCGCTCCATTGCTCCACTCGAACGCGCGATTCTTGGTGACTCTCCAGCGGTTCGACAGGAGGAGATTTGAATAGTATAGTTATTGAGTTTGATTAAAAAGGAAGATCGATTGCAGTTCCCCCTTCGCGACGTGTTGAATCTTAATACATTAGTTGTGGCTTCTAGATGTGAAAGTCGTTTTTCGGGGTACTGTCCCCTTTAGCACTGCCGGCGGCTTTCCTTCTTAAAAAGGGATCGTGACAATCGGCATAGAGTTGCAAAAAGCCACATGGAGGTGGCGGGAGATGATTTCATCCGCTTATTATAAATGGATGGACGTCAACAACTTACGAAAATGTTTGGGGTGCATTCGTCACCCAAGAGAACGGAGTGCGCACAAACGAGCTTTGAATGGGGACTGGCCGCAAAAAATGGGGACTGTCCCAATTTTTGTGGCAGGAAGCCACAAAAATGGGACTGTCCCCTTTAGAACGTACATCCATCCCGGAATACTCACACCGACCTTTTGCTCCCACACGCCCCCCACAATAGCGTATTCGATGAACTTTTATCGATATTCGTCTTGATCGTTTTCCAACTCTGCCCTACCATCGGCATTCTCTCTGCCGAGCAGAAAAGTTTCGGATGCATTCGAGTTGAATGCACTTCCCGCAAGCGGAAAAACACCATTTCGAGTGAAGAAAATCATGCCTCTTACTACTGTCACGGAAGACTCCTCCCGTAAACAAGCCAAAACCATGAAAGTGCCGCTGCTCGATTTGAAAGCGCAATATGCGACTCTCCGCGAGGAAATGCGCCGCGCTGTGGACGCGATTTTCGAGAGCCAGTATTTCATCATGGGCCCGGCCGTGGCGGAATGCGAAAAATCGATCGCGGACTATTGCGGCTGCCCTCATGCCGTCGGCGTTTCCTCGGGTACGGACGCCTTGATTATCGCGCTCATGGCGGAAGGAATCGGGCCGGGCGATGAAGTGATTACCACGCCCTACACTTTCTTCGCCACGGCCGGAAGCATCGCCCGCGTCGGCGCCGCGCCCGTCTTCGCGGATATCCTCCCCGACACCTTCAATATCGATCCCGCGCAAATCGAAGCCAAAATCACGAAAAACACCAAGGCCATCATGCCCGTGCATCTGTACGGCCAGTGCGCCGACATGGACGACATCCTCGATATCGCCCGGCGGCACGGGCTGGCCGTTATCGAAGACGCCGCCCAGGCAATCGGCTCGGAATACCGCGGACGCCGGGCGGGATCGATGGGAAAATACGGTTGCTTCAGCTTCTTCCCCTCGAAGAACTTGGGCGCGGCCGGCGACGGCGGCATGGTCGTCGCGCAAGACGCCGAAACCGCGGAAAAACTCCGCATGTTGCGCAATCACGGCATGAAACCGAAGTATTACCATTCGATCCTCGGCGGCAATTTCCGCTTCGACACGCTGCAAGCCGCCGTGGTCAACGTGAAATTCCCCCATCTCGACGCCTGGTCCGCCGCCCGGCAGTCCAACGCCGCCCGCTATCGCCGTTTGTTCGAGGAAACGGGCCTCGTGCAATCGGGTACAATCCAGCTTCCTCACGAAGCCCCCGAGAGACGGCACATTTACAATCAATTCGTCATCCGCGTCCCCCGCCGCGACGAACTTTTGGAACATCTGAAAAAGAATGACGTCGGTTGCGAGATTTACTATCCCGTGCCGTTGCATCTGCAAAAGTGTTTTGCCGATTTAGGCTGTCGGGAAGGCGATTTTCCCGTCAGCGAAGCCGCAGCCAAGGAAACGCTGGCGCTGCCGATTTATCCCGAACTCACGGACGAACAGGCCGATTACGTGGTGGACTGCATCAGCGGTTTTTATGAAAAGTCGTTTAGAACTTACTTCAAAATTGGATCGTTGGGGTGGCAGTTGCACTGCCACCCCCGCGAAACTGCGGGAATCAGGTGCGACAGTACAACGGTCTCTATTTTTGAAATAGATTCTAATAAGCCATTTAGCTCCCGGTGAATACACCAGAGGCGACTTGTGGGAAATCTCTCAAAGGCGTTTTTCTGGCGGAATTGGAGAGTTTGTTCGACGTTTATGCCCCACGTGTATTCACGAGGAGCTAAATATGATCGCTAATTGAAAGGGATTGGGTTTAAAACCGAGAAAAATTTTGCCTTCAAAAAATATGTTGCAGCCTTTGACCGCACAAAGTCTCAGGTGCCATGCGGATCAAAAACATTCTCCAAGATTGCCCGTTGTCCATGAACGAGGGAAGGATATTTGTATCGCTCAAATCCATGCTGAAAAGCGCATTTCTTCGGAATGTGGTGGTGCTCATGACGGGCACGGCGTAGCGAAAATCATCACGGTTGCGACGATGCCGATCATTTCCCGGCTTTACGATCTGAAATCGTTCGGCATTTTTGGCGTTTATTTGTCGGCGGTGGGCATCATCGGATCGTTGGCTACCTTGCGATATGAGCAGGCTCTGATGCTTCCCAAGGATGTCCGCGATTCCGCAAACCTATTACTGCTATCCCTGATATGCGTTTCCCTCTTTGGTACTTTAACGGCTTTGGTATGCGTACCTTTCGGGGAGCGGATTGCCATATTCGTCAATTTGCCCAAGTTGGCGGCCTGGATGTGGCTGCTGCCATTTTCCATATTTTTTTTCGGAATGTATCAGACTATTAACGCCTGGGCAACTCGCCGGAAGCAATTCCATCGTGCCTCGATCTCCCAGGTGGTGCGCAGCGTGGCGGTGGCGGGCACGCAAACGGCGGCGGGCGGCTTTGGAATGGGCGTGATGGGGCTGATCGGGGGCAATATCGCCGGAAACGGGTGTGCGACCGCCGCGCTGGCAGGCCAGACTCTCCGCGATGATTTTCGCCTCATTGCCGAATCCCGCAATTTCACCCGAATGAAGGAACTTGCCCGGGAATATCGCGATTTCCCGTTATACAACAATCCGCAAGTCCTGCTGAACTCCGTTTCCCAAAACCTCCCGATTTTTTTTCTCGGTTACTACTTCGGCGAGAGTGTCGCGGGACTTTACTTCATGAGCATCCGCGTTTTGCAAATGCCGATGAATCTGGTTCTGACCTCCTTGCGTGAGGTGTTGTTTCAGAAAGCAAGCGAGGCCTATTATTCGGGCGCGGACACGTACGCCCTGTTCAAAAGTGACTCTGGGACTCGCCGCCTTGGCAGCCGGTCCCGCCCTGGTGATTTTTCTTTTTGCTCCTCCTCTTTTTCTTTCGTCCTTGGCGAGAAATGGTATGTCTCGGGGGAATACGCCCGCTGGTTGATCGTTTGGGTTTGCATAGGATTCGCCAACTTGCCGGCTGTTATTTTCGGCCAAGTGTATCGGAAACAAAGGATGTTGTTGCGGCAAGACATTTTATTGATGATATTCAGGACAGGATCCTTGGTGGTCGGCGGCATCTATCTCGATGCACTCCACACCGTAATTCTCTATAGTTTTGTCGGTTTGGCATTTAATCTTTATATTATTTATTGGGCACTTCGATTCCTCAAATACCAGGCAATCCCGCCCGTCGTCGCAAATCAGATCTAGCCCGATAATCACTGATTCCGCAGGAAATGCAAGCCCTTTTGATTGCAGGCGTTACGGAACGCATTTGAATTGCACGGTGAGAATCTTAAATTTTCAGATGAGGGTAAATGATCCGCAAATACTTGGATTTATTGATTCGCTATTCTCGCCAGATCCCCGCGGCGGTTGCGGACAGAATATGGGGTCTGCTGATCGCCATGAAAGCGAACGTGCATCGAGGGGGAAAACTCATTATTCGCGGAAGGCCCTTGATCGACATCTGCGAAGGTGCGACGCTTCATCTAGGAGACGGCGTAACCCTCAATTCGAGAAATCGAGGATACCATATCAATATGCATTCGCCGGTTAAGTTATTTGCTGACATGGCCGGCGCGGAAATACGCATCGGAGATAATTCGAGAATCCATGGAACTTGCATTCACGCCTTTCAATCGGTGCGAATCGGGCGGAATTGCCTGATCGCCGCAAACTGTCAAATCATTGACGGGAACGGGCATGATTTATCTTTTCCCGATGTCGAAAACCGGCTCAATATCTCTGTCAACAGCAGCCCGATCGTCATCGAGGATAATGTTTGGATTGGAGCGAATTCGATCATTTTACCGGGTGTCAAAATCGGAATGGGATCCGTCATTTCGGCAAATAGCGTTGTGGTCAAAGATATTCCACCCAGTGTTCTCGCCGGGGGGAATCCGGCAAAGCTCATTAAAGATTATTCACAAATTACCGGCTGAAAGACGCCCGTCGGTTTTTATGCAGTGCAGAGATAAACAGTAAATATAATGCCTCATTTAATCGCTATCCACGAGCGTCCCGGCAGTTACTCGGATCGCTGGATCGAGACTTGCGTAGAGCAGGGACTTCTTTTTCGCCTCGTTGATTGCCGGAAGAGCGATATCGTCACACAACTGCGGGGAGCCGACGCCTTGCTTTGGGATTGGCACCACGCCAGCGCGGAGGATCAACTGATTGTCCGTCAACTTATCGCCGCGGTGGAGAACGCGGGAATGGCGGCATTCCCCAATGCCCTTAGTTGTTGGCATTGCGACGATAAAATCGCCCAAAAGTATTTGCTCGAAGCGGTACAAGCACCGCTTGTCCCGACCCAAGTTCTCCTGAATGAAGTTGAAGCGTTGGCTTGGATCGAACAAGCCTCCTATCCACAAGTTTTCAAACTGCGCTGTGGAGCGGGAGCGAATAACGTACGTCTGGTTAGAAACAAAAAACAAGCATATTACTGGTGCAAGAGGATGTTTAGCCGCGGCATTCCAAGCATTTCCGGAGGCTACTTTTCCGATTTCAAGACTCGTGCGGGAAAAATCCGGAATTTCAAGCATTTTGTCGAGAAGTTCAAGAGAATGTTTACGGCCATCAAGAACATCTCCATAGCCCGCCGGATGCTCCCCGTTCAGAAAGGTTATCTATATTTCCAAGATTTCATGCCGGATAACGAATTCGACGTTCGGGTCACGGTCATCGGCGGGAGGGCGTTCGCCTTTCTCCGCTTGAATCGGCCGGGAGATTTTCGCGCTTCGGGAAGCGGACGAATCGTTTACGATCCGAATAAAATCGATCAACGTTGCTTGAAAATCGCGTTTGACACCAGCCGTAAAATCGAGGCGCAAAGCATGGCTTACGACTTCCTGTTCGACGCCTCGAAGGAACCTCGCATTTGCGAGATCTGCTATGGCTTCATGCCGAATGCGGTTTACGATTGTCCGGGCTACTGGGATGAACATCTGAATTGGCATGAGGGACATTACCAGCCCCAAGACCTGATCTTAGAGGATGTGATCGCGAAGCTAAGCTCCAAGTAAGCGTTCCTGGGATTGTCCACTTCGCTTTGATGCTGCAATTTGACATAGCGGCGAAACCATTGGCGATCTCCCCTTACCCGCCACTCACATCCACCGTATCTCAATGATTCTATGAATAACACCGTTACCAAGGGGAATAACAAATCGCCCCCAATTAGCCCTTTAGGGTGGATCGTTTCCGCACTGGCGTTTCTGTACGTGCTTTCGATCTATACGATTAATTACTTCATTAATTGGTCTCGCGTCAGCCTCGCATTGGCAACCGGCTTGGCTTTGGCGGTAGTCCTACAAACCACGGTCGGGAGAAATCGGCGTTTTTCGTTAATTGTATTAGCTCCGCTGTTGTTTTTTGCGTATGTGTGTCTTTCCACGTCGTGGGCGACAGATTCTGACTTGGCCTATTATTCCGCAGGCATGACGCTTACGGCTATGCTGGGGGGGGTAGCGATTTGGCAGGCGAGAAATCAGGGCATGCCGTGGGGCGTGGTTGCCTGGGCTACGCTCATAGGATCCGGAATACTTGTCCTAACTTCCTGGGGAGAGGTAAAAACACTTAGCGAGGGGGAGCGAGCGGCCGGAGTGACGGGAAATGCCAACCAGTTGGCGTTATGCCTTTCGTATTCAGCAATGATATCATGGTTTGCACCTCGCAAGATGTCAAAGTGGATGCATTTGGCGGGAGCATTTTTCTTTTCTTATGGTGTTCTTGTTTCCGGATCGCGCAAGGCGCTTGTAATTTTGGCCATTGTAATCTTCGCACTGGCATTTTGGCTCCTGGCAAGAATCAGAAAACCTTCGACCTGGGCAATGATTGCCGGGGCTGGTGTGGGCATATTTTTGACGGGTGTGTATATTAAAAATCACAACATCGACGTAGTGGACAGGATTTCATCGATTTCGGTAGTGCAACGCACATTAAATATCTTCCTGCAAAGAAAGATGGAATCTTCGGCATCTGGAAGAATCGAGTTAATCGAATCGGGACTAGAAGTCTGGGAAAAGAATCCTCTTTTCGGAGCAGGCGTCGGCCAAATGGAAGTGGTAAGCGGCACCGGGGAGTATGCGCACAACAACTACGTGGAAGTGCTCGCGGATTACGGAATTGTTGGTTTTTTTCTTTACTATGTCCCGTGGGTGTTTTTGTTTTTTATGGCGATGTATCAAGGCTTTCGCCATCATAGCCCGCCCCATTATCGAGCCATGGTTTTTTTTCTAATGTTTTTTGTTCTCGACTTTGCCATGGTGACTTATATGTCGAAGGTGTCTTGGGTAATGATTGCAATGGCTGCAAGCCTTTTGACGGCGAGTAATATAAAGGATAAGCGGAAAGTGCAAAATCAATTGCAAATCGATCAACGACTAGCCCCGGCGATTCCTAAAATTTAAATCAAACGCCGATCATGATTATTTATAATCGCCATCATTTGAGGTACGGTGAGTTGCGGTTCGATGAAGAGCCATCCGGCGAAAAGGTCGATATTCTCAGCTATTGCCAATGCAGCCAACCGGTTGCCAATGCCTACTGTAGAGACAAATGGTCGATTCAAGTAAATTTGAAGCAAGATGCCGAACAATTGTTTGCCGGTTTCAAGAAGGAAACGCGCGTATGAAGCCCGGCGTTGTCAGGAGAAAGACGCTGCGGTTCATGAAACCTGCAACAGCGGCGACCCCGCCGTGAAAGACTTTTATTACGATTTTCTGGATCGTTTTTACCTCAGCAAAGGAATGCGCGCCATCGACCGGAGCATTATGGACATATATTTCAAAACCGGCAGGATTTTTCTCACGCGGGTACTGGGATCGCAAGGCGAAGACTTGGTTTGGCACTCCTATATGCATTGTGTTGATCGTGTGGTACTGCTATTCTCCGCATCGCTTTTCCGAGAATCTAGCGATAGCGGTTTTCGCAATCTAGTCGGCGCGCGAATCGATTTCACCATTGGCAAGACATGCTCCTTTTCAAGCGGCAAGGCTTGGCATGTTATGATTTTGGTGGATGGTATGCGGGAACCGACGATCCGATAAAACTCGGCATCAACAAGTTCAAGGAAGAATTCGGCGGCGAAAAAGTCCATCAATATAATTGCGAAAAGGGCGTTACTCTCAAAGGAAAGCTGGCGCTGGCGATTAAATGGTTAATCACTCGATCTTGATTCCCGCAATGAGCCGTGTTGCATGAAATCCGATGCGTAAAATTAATGAAGCAGAAGACCGCAAGAATGAGGGATCTCATTCAGTTTTACCATTGAGAAATTGAGTTGGAAGCGTATGTCGAAGATGTTTCTGTTACGTTTCGATGATCTTTGTCCAACCATGAAATGGAGGACGTGGGATCGGATCGAAAAAGAATTGATTGATCGCGAAATCAAGCCGATTTTGGCCGTTGTGCCTGACAATCGCGATCCCTCGCTAATGATCGATCCTCCCGTTTCTGATTTTTGGGAACGCATGCGTCGTTGCCGAGATCGCGGCTGGACCATGGCCTTACATGGATATCAGCACTGCTACGTAACGGAAGACGCCGGGTTGGTGGGGCGTCGAAAAAAAAGCGAGTTCTCGGGACTTCCGTCTGAAAAACAAGAAGAAAAAATGCGGCTGGGGATTGAAATATTGCGTTACGAGGGGATTGAACCGAAAGTATGGATAGCACCTGGGCACACTTTCGATGCCACGACGATTTCAATTCTAAAAAAACATCATATCGACGTGATTAGCGATGGTTTTTTCCGCTATCCCCGGCGAACCGAAGACGGCATGCTGTGGCTGCCGATGCAACTTTGTCGATTTCTTCCCGTTCCCCACGGGACGTGGACTATTTGTTATCACTTCAATCACTGGGTAAGAGCCGATTTGGATGCGTTTTGCAGGGATCTTGATCGTCACCGATACGCGATTGTTTCCTTCCAGGAAGTCGTGGCAAAATTTGGTAATCGGCAACGTCAATGGCACGAATTCGTCTATTCTAATACTCATCTCGTCGATGTTATCCTTCGCATTTGGACTAAATTGTGGATTTGGTATGAAACTCACATGTCTCATCGATAGTCTTGGTTCCGGCGGCGCGCAGCGGCAAATGGCGATGCTGGCGGTGTGCTTGAAGGAACGGGGCCTGGATGTTTCTATATTAACCTACCATCCCGCCGATTTCTTTTTGCCTTTGATCCGCGAGGCGGGCATCGCTTACCAATGCGTGCATAGCAATTCACCGCTGCAAAGAGTGCTGTCGCTGCCCGCGCCTTGCGGCGAGGCAAACCAGACGTGGTTTTAGCTTTCCTCGAAGCGCCCTGCCTTTACGCCGAGCTGGCTTCCCTCCCGCGGCGCTCCTGGGGCTTGGTGGTCTCCGAGCGGTCGGCGGCGCCCGACAGCGACCGGGGGCGGAAAAAATGGATGCGGAAACTTCATCGCCTCGCCGATTATGTGATTGCGAACTCACATACCGGGCGGTTGCTCATCGAACGCGCTGCGCCCAGCCTCAAGGATCGCGTGGCGACGATTTATAATGCCGTCGATATGCAAACATTTTCCCCCGCGGCCACACCGGCCTTTTCGCACCCGCTGACGTTGAAGCTGGTAACGGCAGCAAGCTTTCAGGCCCTGAAAAACCCCCTGGGATTGATAACGGCGATTGCCCTAGCGCGGGAGAAACAACCAGACTTGAAAGTGCATCTCGACTGGTACGGCGGTTTGCCGGGTCCGAAAAACCATAATGTTTACGATGCCGTACGCGAATTGATCGAAAAGCGCGGTCTCGGGCGCATGTGCAATTGCATCCACCTTCGCGACAGATCGTCGAGCAATACCGGCGGGCCGACGCGGTGGTGTTGCCCTCCTTCTACGAAGGACTATCGAATGTCGTTTGTGAAGCGATGGCTTGCGGACGGCCGGTGCTTGCCAGCCGGGTTTGCGATGCGGAGAATCTCGTGGCGGATGGGGAGAATGGGTATCTATTCGATCCGCTTTCGCCACAAGACATGGCCGCCGGTATTCTGCGACTGAGCGAACGAACCGCCGCCGAGCGTCAAGCCATGGGGGCTTGTGGCCGAAGCCGTGCCGAAAAAATGTTTTCTCCTGCCGTGGTGGCGGCTCACTATATGGAAATTTTAACGGCAGCAGCAACGCGACGGCGCATCCTCCTCCGACATTGGGTACCGGAAGTTCCCGCTTCGGCCTTGCGAACCTTACAAGCGGATCGGTCATGAAACTCATCGCTCTACTACTGGTATTATTCGGAAAAATCCGCCGGCGGATGCTTATGTTTTTGTATCGGCCGTTATTCGGTGGATACGGCGAGAATTTTCGCTTCGATCCGGTCGGGGTTTATAGTTTTGGAAATATCTTTGTCGGCGATGACGTGTTTCTTGGCGTTCGGCCGACCCTGATGGCCGCTAAATCGAGGATCACTATCGGCAATCATGTGATGTTCGGGCCGGAAGTCGCGATTATCGGCGGCCGCCACAACACGTCGGAAATCGGAAAATTCATGGCCAGTATTCACGTCAAGCGTGACGACGACGATTTGGGTGTGACCATCGAAGACGACGTATGGATCGGCACGCGGGCAATCGTGTTGCGCGGTGTGCGGATAGGCCGCGGTGCAATCGTGGGTGCCGGTTCAGTTGTCACCAAACATGTGCCGCCGTATGCCTTGGCATTCGGCAATCCTGCAAAAGTGGCTAAGTTTCGTTGGGATGTCGATACGATCATCGAGCATGAGAAACTAGTATATCCGCCAGGCAAGCGTTTTTCTCGCGAAGAACTATTAAAGCATCGCGAATTGAATCACTAATGGCAAAACAAGATAAAATCAAGGTGCTGGTAGTAGCGCCCTTGCCTCCGCCCGATTTCGGTGGCATCGCCAATTGGTCGCGCATTCTCCGCAAAACATTCGCCGAATCGCCTCATTGGCGCTTGCACTTTGTGGATAGTGCCGCTCGTTACCGCGCCGTGACAACCCACGCGTTGATCGCTCGGTTGATCGGCGGTTCGTTCCATGCTTGCCAAACAATAGTTGCCGTCTATCGATCCATAAAACGGTTGCGCCCGCAGATCATGCATATTTGCACGAGCGGCGGACTTTCCTCCGCAAGAAACATTGTCTCCTTGCGGATTGCCAGGCATTTCGGCATCCCCCGTCTGATTCATTATCGAATGGGAGCGATTCCAAAAGCTTTTGCGAAGAAAGGCATGGAATGGCGTTGGACGCTTCGGGCGATGAAATTGGCCGATGTAGTCATCACGCTCGACCGCCGTTCGGAGGCCTGCGTCCGGGAGAGCTTGCCTGGAAAACGAGTCGTTACACTTCCCAATATGGTCGAGGTGGATGCGCTGGATGCGATTTGCGCGGCCATGAAGCCTCGTTCGCCTGAAACGCAAGAATTTCATGTAACGTTCGTCGGTCAAATCATTCCCGCCAAGGGCGTCGCCGAGTTGGTCGAGGCCTGCGCGAAGCTCGCCGGCTGCGGGTTGCGGCTGAATTTGGTCGGCCCCATCGCCGACAAGTTTCGAAAACAATTGGTGGAGTTGGCCGCAGGCGATACACCAAGGGACTGGTTGCGGTTCTACGGCTCCAAGTCGCACGACGAAGCGGTTTGCATCATGTTCAACGCCGACCTCATCGCCTTGCCGAGTTACAGTGAAGGTTTTCCCAACGTGGTTTTGGAGGCGATGGCATTGAGCAAGGCAGTTTTAGCGACCAGTGTCGGCGCGATTCCGGAAATGCTCGATATCGGCGGCGAGGAAGAATGCGGCATAATCGTTCCGCCCCGCGAAATCGAACCGCTCGCGGCAGCTATAGAGCGATTGATGAACGATCCACAACTGCGTTCCGACTTGGGAAAACGAGCTCGGAGGAGGGCCGAACGGCTTTACGCCGCCCCTGTGGCGTCTCGACGTCTTGCCGATTTGTGGGACTCGCTTTTGCATCAGGATGCGGCCCTTCCAAAAGTCTTGCCGATCGCGTGCGGTCCAGACGATTCACGCGAGGCGAGTTAGCGGCCCGGCAAGAATACGGTTGCGTCTTTCACAAGAAAATGTGATGTTATAAATTAAGCAAGGAGTCGCGGAATTGAAAATCCTCGTCACCGGAGGCGCCGGTTTCATCGGCAGCGTGGTTGCCGAACAACTCGTCGAGCAAGGCCACGAAGTCGTGGTGCTGGATAATCTCAAACACGGATTTCGGGCGGCGGTCCACCCGTCGGCCCGCTTCGTCGAGGGCGATATTCTCGACGAACCCTTGCTCCAGCGGCTCTTTCGCGAGCAGGAAATCGAGGCCGTCGCGCACCTGGCCGCCGAAGCCTCCATCGACGACTCCATGCGCGATCCCGGCCTGTTTTACCGCGTCAACGTCTGCGGCGGCTTGAATCTCTTGGAAGCCATGATTCACGCGGGCGTGAAGCGGATGGTCTTCTCCTCGACGGCGGCGGTTTACGGCAATCCCCAATCCGTGCCAATCCCCGAGGACGCCCCCAAAATCCCCTGCAATTCCTACGGCGAATCGAAATTGGCCTTCGAGCAAATGCTCGCCTGGTATCGTGCGGTCTATGGGCTCCAATACGTCTGCCTGCGCGATTTCAACGCTTGCGGAGCCACCCAGCGCTGCGGGGAATCGCGCAAACGCGAAACGCACCTGATCCCCATCGCGCTCGCCGCGGCCCTCGGGCAGCGCGAGGGCTTGAACCTCTTCGGCGCCGATTATGAAACTCCGGACGGCACCTGCGTCCGCGATTACGTGCATGTCGCCGATATCGCCCGGGCGCATCTCTGGCGCTGGAGGCGATGCCCCGGCTCGGTGCCCGCGTGTATAATCTCGGCAATGGCGAGGGCTATTCCAACAAAGAAGTCATCCAAGCGGTCAAAGAAACGACCGGCCGCGATTTCCCCGTGCACGACGCCGCCCGGCGGCCCGGCGATCCCGCCGTGCTGGTGGCCGACGCCTCGCGCATCCGCGACGAATTGGGCTGGCAGCCCGCGTTTCCCCGCCTGCATGACGTAGTCGATTCGGCATGGAAATGGAAATTGAATCATCCCGGCGGCTACACGCAATGAAGATCCCGCGTTCCCCCTTGCGAAACAGTTTCACCGGCGGCGATTCGCCCGCCTTTTATGAACTAGAGTTGGATATTGGATATCGTTCGAATTCCAGCCCCCCCAATTACTCTTGAAATAAAATTTTTATCATGAAAGCGCTCGTAACCGGCGGCTCCGGATTCATCGGCTCGAACATCGTCAAGCTATTGCGCAGCGAAGGGCACGAGGTCGTCGTGCTGGACAACCTGATGTCGGGCTACCGCACCAACCTCGATCCCTTTCCCGAGGTGCAGTTCGTCGAGGGCGACGTCCGCGACGCGGCGCTGGTCAATCGGCTGGCGCAAGGCGTGGAGGTGGTCTTCCATCTGGCGGCTTCGGTGGGCAACATGCGCTCGATCGAAAATCCCATCGACGATTCCGAAATCAACGTCATCGGCACGCTCCGCGTGCTCGAAGCCGCGCGGCACGGCGGCGTGCGGAAAGTGGTGTTTTCCTCGTCGGCGGGTATTTTCGGCGAACTCAAGACCCTGCCCATCCGCGAAGATCATCCCGTGGAGCCTGATTCTCCCTACGGCGCCGCCAAGCTCGGCGCGGAGAAGCACTGCTTGGCCTATGCCAAGCTCTATCCGCTGGAGTGCGTCTGCCTCAGGTATTTCAATGTTTACGGCATCAACCAGCGTTACGACGCCTACGGCAACGTGATCCCGATTTTCGCCCACCGCATGCTCCGCGGCCAACCGCTGACGATTTTCGGCGACGGCGAACAAACCCGCGATTTCGTCAACGTCCGCGACGTGGCGATGGCCAACTACCGCGCCGGCATGAGCCGCGGCGTCTCCGGCGCGTTCAATATCGCCAGCGGCACGCGGGTGACGATCAATCGGCTCGTCGAACTCATGATCGAAGCCAGCGGCATGGAAGCCGTCGTCGAACACGGCCCGCACGCGCACCGGCGACGTGCTGCACAGCCTGGCCGACGTCTCGGCCGCGAATAAAGCCTTCGGCTACGATCCCGCCGTCACCTTGGAAGTCGGCTTGAAAGAATACATGGATTGGGCGAAAACCGCCTTGGCATAGACCGCTCCCCAGGGCGTTGCCCTGGGCTATCATATCGCGGCCCTTTGGGCCTGAACACATTATGACCAAACGCATACTCATCCTCGGCGGCGCCGGAATGCTGGGACATAAACTCTGCCAGCTCTATCGCCCGGAGTTCGAAACCTGGTGTACCGTGCGGTCGCAGCCGCGCGGACCGGAAGGTTTCGAAATCTGGGATCCCAGCTGCACCCTCGCCGGCGTGGATGCCGTCGATATCGACTCCGTCGCCCGGGCGATCGCCGAAGTAAAACCGGAAGTGGTCGTCAACTGCATCGGCATCATCAAGCAACTCAAGGCGGCGAAAGATCCGATCGTCAGCCTCTCGATCAATTCGCTTTTCCCGCACCGCCTGGCCATCCTGTGCCGGGCGGCCGGCGCGCGGATGATCCACATCAGCACCGATTGCGTCTTCTCCGGCCGCAAAGGCATGTACACCGAGGACGACGTCTCCGACGCCGAAGACCTCTACGGCCGCACGAAATTCCTCGGCGAAACGGGCTACCCCGGCTGCCTTACGATCCGCACCTCGATCATCGGCCGCGAACTCCACTCCCGCAGCGGGCTGATCGACTGGTTCCTCGGCAACCGGGGCGGCAAAGTCCGCGGTTTCCGCAAGGCGATTTATACCGGCTTTACCACCCAGGCCTTGGCGAAAATCATCGCCCGCATCATTGCCGAGCATCCCGAACTAAGCGGCTTGTGGCAAATCTCCTCGGAGCCGATCAATAAGTTCGATCTGCTTCAATTGGTGAATGAAACTTATCGTGCCGGCGTCGAAATCGAGCCGGATGATACGTTTTGTTGCGACCGCAGCTTGAATTCCGCGCGGTTTCGCGCGGCCGTGAATTTCCAGCCCCCGACCTGGCCGGAAATGATTTCCGAAATGTATCATGATCCCTTGCCCTATGACCACGGGAGATAAAAAGTGAATCTGAAAGGTAAAAGAATCGTCGTCACCGGCGGGACCGGCTCGCTGGGAAAAGTGTTGGTCCGCCGCCTGCTTTCCGGAGAGATGGGCTTGCCCTCGTCGATCGTCGTCTTTTCGCGCGATGAGGCGAAACAGCACGAAATGCGGCTGGATTACAAGCATCGCAAGGCGGCCACCGATGAAATCATTTACCACAATTTCCAGGAATTGCTGGAATTCGTCATCGGCGACGTCCGCGATTATCATTCCGTGGCCGGAGTCCTGCGCGACGCCGACGTGGTCTTCAACGCCGCCGCGCTCGAAGCAGGTGCCCGCGTGCGAATATTTCCCCTTCGAGGCCGTGAAGACGAACATCGAGGGGCCCGAGAACATCGTCCGCGCCATCCGCGAAAACAAGCTGCTCCGTCGATACCGTGGTCGGCATCTCCACCGACAAGGCCTGCAAGCCCGTCAACGTGATGGGCATGACCAAGGCCATCCAGGAACGGGTGTTCATCACCGCGAATCTGTCCTGCCCGAAAACCCGCTTCGTCTGCGTGCGCTACGGCAACGTCCTCGCGTCGCGCGGCTCGGTCATTCCGCTCTTCCACGACCAGATCCGCAACGGCGGGCCGCTGACCGTGACCACCGAAAACATGACCCGCTTCCTCCTGGCCCTCGACCAGGCCGTGGATACGGTGTTCGCGGCGCTTCGACGGCGCGAAACGCGGCGAAACGTACATCCCCCGCGTCCCCGCCGCCAATATGCTCGACCTCGCCCGCGCGCTGATCGGCGACCGGAAAATCGAAATCAAGATCACCGGCATCCGCCCCGGCGAAAAAATCGACGAAATCATGATCTCCGAGGAGGAACTCTACCGCACCGTCGATCGCGTGAAATACTACGCCATCCAATCGATTCTGCCCGAGCTTCGCGGCGGCGACGAAAAACCCGCCGCCCTGAAGGGCGAATTCAGTTCCGCCACCGACCTGATGACCTACGAACAAGTTTGCCAAATGCTCAAAGATCGAAAACTGCGGCTGGAAGACGTCGATCAAAGCGAGGGCGAGTTGCTAAGGTAAAAAAACGCAGATCACTCTCCAATCCCCAATCCCTAATCCCTATAATGAAAATCGCCACCGTGCTCGGCACGCGGCCGGAAATCATCCGTTTGAGCCGGGTCATCGAAAAACTGGACGCGCTGTGCGATCACACGCTGATCCACACCGGCCAGAATTACGATCCGAACCTGAACGATATCTTCTTCCGCGATCTGGGCGTCCGGCAGCCCGACCATTATCTCGGCGCACAGAGCGGCCGTTTCGGCGACCAGGTGGGGCAAATCCTCAGCCGCGTGGAAGAAGTTTTCATCGCAAACCGCCCCGACCGCCTGCTGATCCTCGGCGACACCAACAGCGGGCTGGCCGCCTTTATCGCCAAGCGGATGGGCATCCCCGTCTATCACATGGAAGCCGGCAACCGCTGCTTCGACGACCGCGTGCCCGAGGAAGTCAACCGCCGCGTGATCGACCACTCGCAGCGACGTGCTCATGCCCTACACC
Organism: Pirellulales bacterium; assembly: GCA_963713065.1. GTDB lineage: Bacteria > Planctomycetota > Planctomycetia > Pirellulales > Thermoguttaceae > JADLEL01. The sequence goes on from CAVQKP010000013.1 coordinate 468,330, forward strand.
GAGCGCAGCCGCGCCAACCTGCTCCGCGAAGGCATCGCCTCGAATCGGATCTTCGTCACCGGCAATCCCGATCCTCGAAGTCATCGAGCACTATCGCGATCGCATCGACGCTTCCGACGCCTTGAAACGCTTGGGCGTCGACGGCCGGAAAATTCTTCCTCGTCACCATGCACCGCGCCGAAAACGTGGATTTCGAGCCCCGGCTCCGCTCCCTCACCGACCGCGCTGGAACAACTCCATGCCGAATACGGCCTGCCCATTATTTGCAGCCTGCATCCCCGCACGCGGAACAAGATGCTGGCCTTCGGGCTGGACGTCGAGAACGCGCAGATCCGCTTCCTGGAGCCGTTGGGATTTTTCGACTTCATCGCGCCTGGAGAAGCAGGCGTTCTGCGCGATCAGCGACAGCGGCACCGTGCAAGAGGAATGCTGCATCTTCCGCGTGCCGAATGTCACCATCCGCGACGTCACCGAGCGCCCGGAAACCGTCGAATGCGGCAGCAACATGCTCGCCGGCGCCGATCCCGAAATGATCTGCCGCGCCACTCGCGCTGTCCTCAGCCTCGATCGCCAGTGGAACCCGCCGCCGGAGTACATGAAACCGGAAGTCACTTCGACGGTTTGTAAAATCCTCCTGGGTTATCGGTTAAATCAGACCTTGAATTAAAATTTTATCGCTAAGAAAATCAGCCGTCCAAGCCTCTCGGCCGTGCTTCGATTGCAGGATTTACAACTTGTGGCTTGAAGATTTCTAGATCCGTGCCATGAAGATCCTCATTCTTTCTCAATGGTATCCGCCCGAACCGGACCATGTGGTGTCCGGTCTGGCCGAAGGTCTGGGGAAAATCGGCCATGAAGTCATGGTATTGACCGGTTATCCGAATTATCCTTCCGGAGTCATTTATCCCGGATATCGGCTACGCTTTCATTTCAAGGAAATCATCAATGGCATTTCGGTCTATCGCGTACCGTTGTATCCGAATCATGGTAAATCGGGGGTAAAACGAGCGATTAATTATCTCTCGTTCGCGGTGGCGGCCGCGAGCATTGGCCCCACCTTCGTTCCGCGTCCCGATATCATCCACACCTACCATCCGCCGTTGACGGTCGGTTGTCCGGCGTGGACGTTGAGCCGCCTCTATCGCGTGCCCTTCACCTATGAAATTCAGGACATGTGGCCGGAAACGTTGCATTCGACGGGCATGTTGAAGAACGAACGCCTTCTGCGTTTTATCGGTTCCTCGGCAAAGTGGGTGTATCGCCGCGCTGCGGCCTTGCGCGTGATCTCGCCGGGTTTTCGCAATAACCTCATCGAGAAGGGCGTGCCTGCGGACAAAATCCATGTCATTCCCAATTGGGCCGATACCGAGTTGTTTCATCCAGAAATTCCCGATCCCGAATTGGCGCGCTCTTTGGGATTTGCCGATCGATTCAATATCTTATATGCCGGTAACGTGGGACCGGCACAAGGCTTGGGGACGTTGATCGAGGCCGGGATGCAACTGCGGAACGAGCCTCGTATTCAGCTTCTGATCGCCGGTGAAGGCACCGACTTGGCTCGACTACGGATGCTTGTACGCGAAAAGGGAATCGAGAACGTAAAATTTCTGGGAAGGTTTCCCGAAAAGGAAATGCCGAACATCTTTGCGATGGCCGATGCATCGTTGGTGCTTTTGCGCGACGATCCGCTGTTTCGAATCACCATACCGCATAAAATCCTGGCGTATATGTCTTGTGGCAAACCGATCGTGGGAGCGGTGGAGGGCGATGCCGCCTCGTTGATTCGTGAAGCGAAGGCCGGGTTGACTTGTCAGCCTGAAAATCCCCTTGACTTGGCCGATGCGATTAGACAGCTTTTCAACATGACTTCCCTACAGCGGGCGACAATGGGTGAGAACGGCCGCCGCACCGTGCTAAAGTCTTTTAGCCGCGATTGCCTGGTGAAGCAAGTTGCTTGCATGTTGCAAGCGATTGTGGATCAGAAGAAAAAATAAAATGACCACGTGGAAGCGTATCGTAAAGCGGGGATTCGATCTCGTGGGAGCGGGGGTGGGAGTCGTCTGTTGCTTGCCCGTCATTATCGGAATTGCCGTCACCCTTCGCCTGACCATGGGACGCCCGATTTTTTTCAAGCAATCCCGGCCCGGCTTTCATGGCAGGCCATTTTCACTGTACAAGTTCCGCACCATGCGAAACGACACGGATGCCCAGGGGAAGCTGCTCTCCGATGCTGAACGGCTGACTAAATTCGGACGGTTTTTACTGCGCCGCGAGCCTTGATGAATTGCCGGAATTGATTAATGTTTTGCGGGGAGAAATGAGCCTTGTCGGCCCGCGGCCGCTACGGTTGGAATACCTCGATCGCTATACTCCCGAGCAAGCGCGGAGGCATGACGTGTTGCCCGGCCTGACAGGTTGGGGGCAAATCAACGGCCGCAATGCCATCAGTTGGGAGCGAAAATTCGAGTTGGACGTTTGGTATGTCGAGCATCAAAGCGTTTCATTGGATCTGAAAATTCTGTTCCTCACGACCCTCTTGGTGTTGCGAAACAAGGATATCAGTGCCGCAGGCCATGCCACGATGCCCGAATTCATGGGCTCCTCCGTGAAAAACATCGATGCCGGGCCAAATAAGCGACCCACCACCGAAAAATCGTCATGAGCATCAATCTCTTGTTCGTCAGTGCCGGTCGTCGCGTGGAATTGTTTCGCGCGTTCCGCCGTGCCTTCGATTCGCTGGGAATTCCCGGACGCCTGATTGCCGCCGATATCGATCCCCTGGCGCCCGCTCTGAAATTTGCCGATGCAGTTTATCTGGTGCCGCGCTTGAATCGTCCGGAATATATTCCCGCGATCAAGAAAATTCTCGAACGGGAAAGGATTGCTGCCGTATTCCCGCTGATTGATCCTGATATTCCCGTCTTGGCGAAACATCGAGCGGAATTGGAATCAACAGGTACACGATTGGCCGTCGTTTCCGAAACGGCGGAAAAGATCGTTTCAGACAAAAAATGCACGAACGAGTTCTTCCAGCGATTGGATCTGCCCATTGCCCGTTCCTGGCTACCGGGCGATTTGCCGGCGGAATCGATCCGCTTTCCGCTGTTCATCAAACCACGATTCGGCAGCGCGAGCGTGCAAACCTTCAAGCTGAATAACCGTGAAGAGCTCGACTTCTTCTCGAAATACGTGCATCTTCCGATCATCCAAGAATGCCTCGACGGCCCGGAAATCACAAGTGACGTGGTATGCGATCTCGACGGCAAGGTGTTGGCGGTTGTCTCTCGGGAGCGAATTCGCGTTCGCGGCGGCGAGGTGACCGTCGGCAAAACAATCTGCGACTCCTCCATCATCGACTCTTGCGTCCGCATTGCCGAAGCGCTTCCCGCCATCGGTCCCATCACGGTGCAGTGTATGATGCATGAAGGATTGCCGCGATTCACCGAGATCAATGCCCGCTTCGGCGGCGGCATGCCGATCGGCATCGCCGCCGGCGCTGATTCTCTTCGCTGGTTGATTGCGCGAATTGCCGGAATTCCGCAGGAAATTCCCCCTCTGGGCTCCTATCGCACCGGTTTGTATTTTTCCCGCTTCGACGAAACCGTTTATCTCACCGAGTCCGAACGCGATGCGCTGGCAAGCAATACTATTTGACTTGGACGATACCTTGTACCCGGAATGTGAATTCGTCCACAGCGGCATGCGCGCCGTGGCAATGGGATTAGAAAGAGAACTTGGACTGCCTCCTGAAAAAACTCATGCAGATCTTGTGCGAATATTCGACTCCGGGATCCGCGGCGATATTTTCAATCATTGGCTTGCCGCAGAAGCAATGAATGTCGAAGCATGGCTCCCCAAAATGATCGAATTTTACCGGATTCATGAACCGTGCATTCACCCATTCCCCGGCGTGAAAGAGTTGCTTGACCTGCTGCAACGAGAATGCCCGCTTGGCCTTATAAGCGACGGATATCTGGAAGTTCAGCGGCGCAAGTGGAAAGCCCTCGATTTGCAAAAGTTTTTTAAAACGGTGATTTTTTCCGACCTTTGGGGGCGTGATGCATGGAAACCCAGCGTTCGGCCGTTTGAAGAAGCCGTCGATCGTTTGAAGTTGCCGGTCGGCAAAATGGTTTACGTAGCAGATAATCCGCTCAAAGATTTCCGCGGTGCTCGAGCGTTGGGCATCCAAACAATTCGTATTCGCCACCCGGGATCCCTTCATGGCCATCTTGAACCTCCCACTCCCGCCGATGCCCCCGATAAAGATATTGTTGACCTGAACGATTTGAAAACCTTGATGCTTGAAATATAATTCCTCGCAGATAAACCAAGACAGAAGGAAAGCGTCTTCGAGATGAACATGCCCCGAATCTATTTATCGCCGCCGCACATGTCGGGCCAAGAGCGCGAACTGCTCTTGGCCGCCTTCGACTCGAATTGGATCGCCCCCCTCGGCCCGCAGGTCGAAGCCTTCGAGCGGGAGTTCGCCGAAAAAGTCGGCATGCCCCAGGCCGTCGCGCTCGCGAGCGGCACCGCGGCGCTGCATCTCTCCTTGATCATGCTGGGGGTTGGGCCGGGCGACGAAGTGCTGACCTCCACGCTGACCTTCGCCGCCACGGCGAATGCAATCACCTACGTCGGCGCAAAGCCGGTCTTCATCGATTGCGACCGCCGAAGCTGGAATATGGATCCCCAGCTATTGGTCGAAGAAATTGAAGACTCGTTCCGTCGCGGCATTCGCCCCAAAGCGGTGATCGCCGTCGATCTCTACGGCCAATGCGCCGATTACGAGCCGATCCGGGAGATTTGCCGGAAACATGAAATCCCGCTCATCGAAGACGCCGCCGAGGCGTTGGGCGCAACTTATCGCGGCCAACCGGCGGGCGGTTTCGGCGAAATCGCCTGCTTCTCCTTCAACGGAAACAAGATTATCACCACCAGCGGCGGCGGAATGCTCGTCAGCCGGCGCATACCGTGGACCGAGCGGGCGCGATTTCTCGCCACGCAAGCCCGCGATCCCGCACCGCATTACCAACATTCCCAGATCGGCTACAATTACCGCATGAGCAATCTCCTTGCGGCTGTCGGACGCGGTCAACTCAAATGCCTCGAGCAAAAGGTGCGAAAACGCCGGGAAACTTTCGAGTATTATCGACGGGCGATTGGCGATCTGCCGGGCGTCGAGTTCATGCCCGAGTTGCCGGATTCACAATGCACCCGCTGGCTGACGTGCATCACGGTCGATCCCCACGCATTCGGCGCCGATCGGGAATCCATTCGCCTGGCGCTGGAGGCGGAGAACATCGAATCCCGCCCGTTGTGGAAACCGATGCATTTGCAGCCGGTTTTCTCGTCGTGCCGCGTTCGCGGCGGCGACGTTTCGGCCGATCTATTCGCACGGGGCTTGTGTCTGCCCAGCGGCTCGAATCTGGTGGAAAACGATCTGCAGGCGCATAACGGATACGATCCGAAACGCAGCCGGCGCAAGTCGCATGAAATAACGGAGCATGTGCCGGTCCTAATCTCATAAATGCCTTCTGCACGAGTCCAATGGTTTCCGTCTTAACGGCCTGAACGATCCTCCCTACGATAAACCTCCTTTTCACCGTGCCATCTCCAACACTTTCAACTCGACTTTCGGACGGCATATTGCTCGCCGGCGAGGTGTTGGCACGGCAAGTCTATTGGCGATTGCCTTGGTTGCCGAAGGCTTTGCGGAAATTGCGGCAGCCGGCAAAGGAAACGCTTCAGACTGTCAAACGAAATGAGTTCCGTGATTATTTGCGGGAGATTGGCGTACGGGAAGGCGAACTCGTGATGGCCCACACCGGGGTGACAAACCTTCGCTTCTTGGAATCCGGCGACGAGGTTTCCAAAGGCGGTTTCTTGGCGACGGCCAAGCAATTAGTGGATGAACTCCTCGATCTTGTCGGTCCGGCGGGCACGCTGGTCATGCCGACTAATCCACAGTACCAGGCCGACGATCTCCGCTTTAGCCCCGCCGAGCGAAGTGACATGGTCCTGCGCTACGATTCGCGGCGGACGCCCTGTGCCGTAGGGATGGCGAACGAACTTTTTGGCGGCGAAAAGGTGTGCTCCGCAGTCTGCACCCCTTTAATCCTTTGGCAGCCAAGGGGCCGCTTGCCGAAGAATTATTGCACGATAACCTCAACTCCCGTGAACCGCTGCCGCACGGGATTGATTCGGGTTACTATCGGTTTTGCCGGCGAAACGGTCTGGCGCTGAGCGTTGGCGCAGCCCTTTGGCATTCGATCACGATCATTCACGTGCCCGAAGAAATCCGCGATACCGACTGGCCGATCAAAGATTTTTTCGAGCGCCGCCGCTACGCAATCCGCCTTGAAAGCGAAGAGCGGATTTACACCGTTCGGCAAAGGCGTCCCGAATTCGGCTTGATATGCAACTGCAATCGCAAGGTGCGCCGCGATCTGCTGCGGGAGGGAATTCTTCATGAAGGATTAATCGGAGAAACGATCGTCGATTGGGCTTCCGCCGGAGATGTGTTTGATTATATGATGGAAAAAAATTCCAAGTCGCATTATCCATATTACGGTGTCGGGCTTGTGCGCCGAACATGACAAAACGATTCCTGCCGCAATGTCATTATGGCTGGCATGCAGAAAATTCCCGCTGCCTCGGCGGCGGCGCTGGCATTATCGCCGGTGCCGATTTCCGATACCATGATTTCAATGGGAGGTAACGGAAATCGTATCTCCAGCGTTGATGGTGTCAACTTCATCAAACCGCGGAAATAAATCGAACGATGACTGACGATAGTTTTCAGCCGCGAATATTGCGACAAGCAATGGGACGAGCGTTATTTATCTCTCGCACGGGCAGATGTTATATTTCGAGGAAATACGACATTTATTCCAGCGACGATTGGGGCGCCACCTGGCATCTCGATTGCCGGGTGCCGACGCCGGGATGGAAGTCTTGGGCGGCTGAATCGCCGCCTCTCGCCCGATTGCTGCGCTATAATATTCAAGCCTTTCAAGTCCTCGACGACGGTGCTCGCGTCGCCGTGGCACGGGATGGCATTTATCGCGCCGATGCCGGTGAATCGATGATGAAATGCACTTTCACCATCACCCGCGGATCACGCCCTTTAAACCTTTGTGCCGACGGATCGCGGCTGCTCTTCGGGGAGTACGGCGACGGCTTCCACGATGCGGAAATTTTCCTATATGTTTCGGAAGATAGCGGCAGAACCTGGGAAGTCGCCCATCGCTTCCCTCCGCGAAACATTCGCCACGTGCATAACATTCTCTTTGACCGCTTGGAAAATCACTACTGGGTTCTCATCGGAGATTTCGGGGACGAGCCGGGCATCGGCGCTCTTTCCAAGGATTTGAAGCATATCGAATGGTTGGTCCGCGGTTCCCCGGAAGTCCGCGTGGTCGGAGCGATCATCGAACCCGAGTGCCTCCTTTACGGCACCGATTTGGACTGTGGCCAGAACCACATCATCCGCTTGGATAAACGTACCGGAAAACTCACTAAGCTGCGTGAAGTGGAGGGTAGTTCGCTCTATGCCGCCACTTTTGGCCCCTGGTTCGTGATTTCCACGTGCGTCGAGCGGAATCCTACCTGCCCCACCACGGAATGTGCCCTGTATTTCAGCCGCGATGGTGAAAACTGGAACCGTACGTTTCCACATCGCAAAGATTGGCTGAATACCAAACTATTCCAGTTTGGCTGTCTCGTGCTTCCCTACAATTATTGCCATCGAGCCAGGGGAATGTTTAGCGGCCAGGCGGTGACGGGCGCACACAACTTGGTGAACATATTGGATTTGGAGTAACCGTTCGGGGATCGCTCCCTGAGTGGTGTAACATGGCGTCGCTGGAATCCTCGTGATACAACGTTTCGACGGATCTCTCCTCGCATGATCGACGTTGACCGACAGCTCGCTTTTGCCCGGCTTTCGGGTGATTTCAATCCCTTGCACGTGAATCCGCAATTCGCGCCGCACTGTGTTCGGCGAACAAGTCGTCCATGGCGTGCATCTGGCGCTTTGGGGATTGGAGCAAGGATTGCGGCAACGAACGGCGCCCGAAGTTCTCCAAAAGTTGAAAGTCCGCTTTCACAGGGCAGTTTCCTTGAACGCTCCGCTGACCGTGGAACGATTGACTTCATCGGAAAATTGCATATCCCTTCAATCTTGCAAAAATTCTTTCGAAATGACCGCTTCCTTCGAACGGAATCGTGACGATTACTGGAATATCGACGTCCCGCACGGGGGTGTGGCCTTGGATTGCCTGGAAAGATCCTTCGAAGAAGCCTCGCGCATGGAGGGAAAAATCGGGCTTTATCTCGACCGCAATGAATTCGCCGCGTTGTTTCCGCAAGCCGCGTTGAAACTGCCGGCAATCCAGATCGCCCAGATTCTCGGCGCTACGCGGCTGACGGGCATGGTTTGCCCCGGATTGCGCAGCATTTTTCATGATCTCGATATGGTCTTCGAGCGCAATGCGGAACCGCTCGATTTGCACTACCGCAATCATCATAGCGATCCGCGATTCTCGATCATCCAACTCGGCGTGAAAGGTTATGGAATGCGGGGGACGCTCTCCGCCTTTTTCGACCCCGCGCCGGTTGGCCAAGCATCGATCGCCGAAGTCCTCAAGGCGGTGCATCCCACCGAATTCCAAAAACAGAAAGCCTTGGTGATCGGCGGATCGCGCGGCTTGGGCGAACTCGCGGCAAAAATCATCGCTGCCGGGGGTGGGGTGGTGCGATTGACTTACCTTCGCGGCGAAAACGACGCTCATCGCGTGCTCTCGGAACTCAGATCCCTCCACGCCGACGCTGACGGTTTTGCTTGGGACGCTCTCGCGCCGAACGACGGCGCAATCGGCAAGGCGTTGGCGAATTGGACGCCAAGCCATTTGTATTATTTCGCATCACCACACCTAGAGCCGTCGCCGAACGGTTGTCCGTTTTCAACTGAAAAGCACCAAAGACTTTGTCGATATTATGCCCACGGATTGCGCTCCCTGGTCGAGTCGCTGAAGTCACTCCCGGTAGAAGGATTGCGTCTGTTTTATCCTTCCACCGCACTCCTGGATTCCTGCACGACGGGCTGGGAGGAGTTTGCCGCCGCCAAAACCGATGGAGAAAAAATGTGCCGGATTCTTCAGGAAAAGTCCATGATTGCCGATTTGCATGCGCCGCGATTACCTTGGATGCCTACGGATCAAACCGTCGGCTTGCGGTCGATAAAACTTGCTAACGCCCTCGAAACGATTCTACCCGAGATACGCGCGATAAACTGATCCAACCTGCTTGGCCGTCAATTGCAATTTCTCGTCATGACGGAATCGCTTGACGTTATCCTCGAAACAAATTTTCTCGATTCAAAGGATTTATCATGACCCTGGAAGAACGGTTGGCCAATATTTTCGCCAATGCTTTCGGCTTGGATAATAGCAAATTCGCCTTGCATCTTGCGCCCGAAGAAGTTCCCAACTGGGATTCCATCGGCCATATGAATTTAGTGATGGATTTGGAGAAGGAATTCAACCAGCAATTCGAAGTCGATGAGATCATGGAAATGAGTTCGCCGCAAAAAATTCTCGAGATCCTCAAAGCCCGCGGCGTGCCGGACTGACGCTTCCCAAGTAGGCCCCGCCTGCCGGGCGGGACAAAAAAGGACAAAGCGGATTATAGACAAAGCGGATTGAATTTGCAGCTTTCAGCCTTGGAATTCATCCCCAAAAGTACCGCCCGGCAGGCGGGACCTGCTGCATAAGCGGAACGAGATTTCATGAACCGCAACGATCCGAATCTCGCCGCCAAACTTCTCTCCGAAAAAGTCGCGGAGTCGCCCGCCATTTTCTTCGGCGCGAGAACCGTTTCGCACGGCGAGCTTCGCGAAATGGCTCATCGATGGGGAAGCCGGCTGCTGGAACAACGGGTTGCGCCCCACGAATGCGTGGGCATCTGGGCCGAAAACAGCCCGTTCTTCATCGCCGCCTATTTGGGAACAATCCGCGCCGGCTGCTGTGCCGTCCCGTTTCAACTCGAATCGGGCGAAAAAAGCTTCGCCTCGATCGTCTCCCGCACCGGCATGAAGCGGCTGTTGATTTCCTCCCGCTTCCGCCCCCGAGTGGAACCTTGGGCAACGGCTCTCGGCATCGAACTTGCCGATGAAAACACCGCGTTGCCCCCGCCGCCCGCCGAATCTTTCGTCTGGCCGGAAATCGACCCCCTCCGCGATCCCGCCGCCATCATGTTCACCTCCGGCTCGACCGGCGAATCCAAAGGCGTCGTCGTTACGCACCGCAATATCGAGTGCAACACCCGCGACATCGTCGCATACCTCGGCCTTTCGCCGGCCGACCGGACGATGGTCGTGCTGCCGTTTTATTACTGCTACGGCACGTCGCTCTTGCACACCCATCTCATGGTCGGCGCCTCCCTGGTGCTCAACAACGGCTTCATGTTTCCGGAAAAAGTCCTCGACGAGATGGAGCAAAAAAACTGCACCGGATTCGCCGGCGTTCCCTCCACGTATCAGATTCTGCTCCGCAAAACCCGCTTCGCCAGGCGGAATTTCCCCGCCCTCCGCTGGCTCCAACAGGCCGGCGGAAAACTGCCGAATCCCTTCATTCGGGAAATCCGCCAAGCCTTTCCGCACGTCAAGTTCTTCACCATGTACGGCCAGACCGAAGCCACCGCGCGGCTCAGCTACCTGCCGCCCGATCGGTTGGCCGGCAAACTCGGCTCGATCGGCAGGGGACTGCCGCACACGCGGCTGGAAGTGCTGAAAGAAGACGGCTCGCCGGTTCGCCCCGGCTCCGAGGAAATCGGCGAGATCGTCGCCTCCGGCGACAATATCACGCTGGGCTACTGGAACGATCCCGAAGAAACCCGCCGCTATTTCCGCGACGGCAAACTCTACACCGGCGATCTGGCGCGCGTCGATGCGGACGGGTATATTTTCATTGTCGAACGCGGACGCGATTTCATCAAGGCAATGGGCAACCGCGTCAGCCCCAAGGAAATCGAGGAAGTGCTTTGCGAAATGCCCGAAATCGTCGAGGCGGCCGTGATCGGCGTGCCGGACGAAATCTGGGGCGAGGCCGTCAAAGCCTATTTGACTACCGCCCGCGCCGATCGAATCGCCGCGGAAGACGTCCGCCTGCATTGCATGAAGCGGCTGCCGAACTTCAAAATCCCCCAGTACATCGAGTTCCTCCCCCGCCTGCCCAAAACACCCAACGGAAAAGTGGCCAAGGAAGAACTCCGAAAAATGAAAGACGCTTGCCAATGAAAACTCGGTGCCATGCCCACGCTTGTCGTGGGCATGAGAAGTGCATGCGATGTCGCTTCATGCCCACGACAAGCGTGGGCATGGCACCGTGGCTCATCATTTAACTTTGATTGACCAATGTCCACCGAATCGTTCGATATCGACGAACAAGTCGAAAACCTGATCCGCGGGCCGCAATACGCCCTCGCGCAAGCCGAGAAGGATCGCGTGCTTGTCGGCATTTTGCGGCGGCGCTGCCGGAACATCGCGCAAAGCTGCCCCGCTTATGGACGATTTTTGGAACGCTTGGGTCCGCCCCCGGAAGAATGGCGCTCGCTGGCCGACGTGCCGCCCGTGCCCGTTTCGATGTTCAAACATTTCTTGCTTTCCGCGGTGCCGCCCGCGGAAATCGTTCGCGAATTGCACTCCTCATCGACCACCGGACAATCGCCCAGCCGCATCGTGATCGACAAGACCACCGCCTTTCGGCAAGCTCGGGCGTTGGCGGCGATCTTGAAAGAACATCTCGGCGGACAGCGCCGGCCGTACCTCGTCTTGGACGCCGCCGAATCGGCCGCCGCCGGCGACACCCTCACCGCCCGCGGCGCGGCGATTCGCGGCGTGGGAAACTTCGCTTCGCAAACCGTCTATGCGCTGCGAAAAAAGCCCGACGGCGATCTCGAACCCGATTGGCCGGCGATCGAAGCGTTCTTCGAAAACCATGCCGCGCAGCCGATCTTGCTCTTCGGCTTCACGTTCATGGTGTGGACGCGCTTCGTCGCTTTGGCCGAAGAGCGCAAACTTGCGTTCCCCGCTTCGCAGGCGAAATTGCTGCACTCCGGCGGCTGGAAAAAACTTGCCGCCCGGGCGGTTTCCAAGGAAGAATTCAATCGGCGAACCGCCGCGGTCCTCGGCTGCCGGCCGGAAGCGATCCTCGATTTCTACGGCATGATCGAGCAGGTCGGCACCGTCTTCGTCGATTGCGAGTCGGGAAATAAGCACGCCCCCGCATTCGCCGACGTCGTCATCCGCCGGCCCTATTCGCTCCAGCCGGTGGAAATCGGCGAGACGGGCATTATCGAGGTCGTCAGCACGCTGCCCACCAGTTACCCCGGCCAGGCGATCATCACCGAAGATCAAGGCGTCCTGCTGGGAGTCGATGATTGCCCTTGCGGCCGAAAGGGCGCGTATTTTCGCTTCACCAAACGCATCGAACAGGCCGAAGCCCGCGGTTGCGGCGATACCTTTGCCCAAGCAAGAGAAATTTGATGGACGTTTACCGCATCACTCCCCAAGGTTCGGTGCCATGCCCACGCTCGCCGTGGGCATGAAGCATCAGTGAGCATTCCCAACATTCCCGCGACAAGCGAAGGCATGCCGCCCTTTGATATAAGATGGACGTTTACCGCATAACTCCCGATGGCGTGCAACCCGCCGCCGACTCGCTTTTGCCGATCGTCGAGTCGCTCAACCAAAAGCGCGAATGGCTCGCCAAAATCCCCGTCGATGGCATGGTCGGGCTGTTCGCCGATTTCGCCGCGCGGATCATCCGCGACCCGCGCACCAAATCGCTCGAAGGCTGCATGTTCCTCGCCGCCTGGCTCGGCGCCAACAACTTGCGGCAACTCCTGCAGTTGAACCTTAACGGCAACCCCGCTTTTTTGGACGGCTTTCAGCCCGTGGGGAGAAATTTTCTCGCGGCCAAACCGCAGGGCCTGGCGGCCATGTGGATGGCCGGCAATGTCGCCACCCTGCCGCTGTTCTCGCTCGTGCCGGCGCTGCTGGCAAAGAATGTCTGTTTGGTGAAACTCGCCAATCCCGATCCGGCCGGGATGGACAAATTGCTGGCCGTGCTCGCCGAATCGCAGGCCGGAGAATTGCGGGGCGCGGACCTTCTGGAGGCGGCAGCCGTCGTCTGGTTCGATTACCGCAACCGCGCGCTGAACGAACAGATGTCGCTGGCCGCCGACGTGAAGCTGATGTGGGGCGGCGCGGAAGCGATCCGCGCGATCGGCGCGCTGCCCCGCCGCGAACATTGCGGCGAAATCATCTTCGGCCCGAAATATTCCATCGGCATAATCGGCCGCGAACGCTTGGAAGGCGATCCGGCCAAATTGGAGGACGCCGTCGCCGCATTCGTCCGCGATATTGCCATTTTCGACCAGCGCGCTTGCTCCGCCCCGCAAACGATCTTCATCGAGCGCAACGCGAAGCTCTCGCTCCGCGAAGTGGGCGAAATCTTCGCCCGGCATCTCGCAAAACTTCCGCCCAAGCCGGGTCTCGACCCCTACTCGACCATGCAAATCGTCAATGTCCGCGCTCGCTTCGCGATGGACGAAAACCGCGACGTCATCGCCTCGACCGACGGCGCGAACTGGACAGTTTGCCTCGACCGCGAAGCCTCCCTCAAGGAAGCCGTGCAATCGCGGACAATTTTCTTGACCGAAATCGACTCCTGGCGAATAATTATCCCGCTGCTTTCGCCCAAGGTGCAAACCGCGGGGCTCGCGTTCGCAAAAACCGAGCAGGCCTTGGAATTCGCGGAAGCCGCCACGCAAGCCGGCGTTGCCCGCTGCGTGCGGCCGGGCATCATGAACAACCACGAATCCCCCTGGGACGGCAAACTTATTATCAATCAGCTCGTCCGCTGGGTAACGCTGAAAACGTGACGAATCACCGAAAGCGGCGCCCCTCGCGGCCTCGCGATGAACCACTTGTCCAAACCTTATTTCGGAGCAAAAAAATGACCAACTCCCCGGAGCAGGCAATTCGCGATCGTGCGGCAAAATTGGGTGTTATCGGGCTCGGCTATGTGGGCCTGCCGCTCATCCGGGCGTTCATTCAGGCGGGCTTTAAAACGCTCGGTTTCGATATCGACGCGTGCAAGGTCAATCAACTCAAAGCCGGAAAGAGCTACATCAAGCATATCCCCGCCGAGTGGATCGCGAAAACGGTCGCCGAGGGAACCTTCGAGCCTACCGCCGACATGTGCCGCCTGGGAGAAGCCGACGCCATCCTGATCTGCGTGCCCACGCCGCTTAACGAGAGCCGTGATCCCGACCTCGCCTACATCGTCGAAACCGCGAAGCAAATCGCCAAGACCTTGCGGCCGGGCCAGTTGATCGTCCTCGAAAGCACCACCTATCCCGGCACCACGCGCGACGTCGTCCTGCCGATCCTCGCCGAATCGGGATTGCAGGTCGGCAAGGATTTCTTTCTGGGATTCAGTCCCGAACGCGAAGATCCCGGCAATGCGAAATACTCGGCCGAAAGCATCCCCAAAGTGGTCGGCGGCATCGATCCCGAAAGCGGCCGCTTGGCCTCGCTGCTCTACTCCCAAGCGATCGTGCAGGTCGTTTCCGTTTCGAATTGCGAAATCGCCGAAGCCGCGAAAATCATCGAAAACACCTATCGCTCGGTGAATATCGCCATGGTCAACGAACTGAAAACGCTCTTCGACCGCATGGGCATCGATATCTGGGAAGTCATCGACGCCGCCAAGACCAAACCGTTCGGTTTTCAGGCGTTCTATCCGGGGCCGGGCCTGGGCGGGCATTGCATCCCCATCGATCCCTTCTACCTCAGTTGGCTCGCCCGGCGCCACGGCATGAACACGAAATTCATCGAACTCGCCGGCGAAATCAACACCGCGATGCCCCGTTATGTCATCGGCCGGCTCATGGATGCCCTGAACAAACAAGGCAAGCCGCTCAATGGGAGCAAGGTTTGCGTGCTGGGAGTCTCGTACAAGAAAGACATCGACGACAACCGCGAAAGCCCCACGTTCGAATTGATCGAACTTCTCCTGGACGGCAAAGCGGTCGTCAGTTACAGCGATCCCTTCTTTCCCAAGCTGCGGAAAATCCGGCATCACCGCCACCTGCCCGACATGAATCATGCGGAACTCACCGCGGACTATTTGCAAAGCCTCGATTGCGTGTTGATCGCCACCGATCACTCGGCCTTTGATTACGAGTTCATCGTCCGGCATGCGCCCCTGGTCGTCGATACCCGCAACGCCACGAAAAACGTCAATCACGGCCGCGAAAAAATTTGCAAGGCTTGAGAGCCGTTAACCGGCCGGATTGCTTTCCGGAGATCGATGAGGGAACGGCTCTTTCATCTTTCCATTCGCGCACGGCAAGCACCCTTCTGGTGCGGGCGTCTCGCCCGCGACACATTCTACAGCTTGAGCACCGCAACCGTGGTCATGGCGCTGATGATGATGCTCACGATGGTGAAGACGATGAAAATCTCTTGCAGAGTGAATTGAGGAATCGGCCGGGCGCGGCCGAACTCGCGGCGGTCGCGGACGACGATTGCCGCCAGCCCGGATACCAGTGATCCCGAGGCGGTGAGCACGGCAAACAGCGCGGCGCGGATGATGAAGAAGCCGGAAGTGTAAATGCTCTCGGTGCGGATGGAAGTGAAAAGAGCGCGAGGAGGCAGATCAGGGTGGCCAGCCCGCAAAGGATCCCGCCCCGCAGAAAGGCCCCGTTGACGCTCGCACAACGGGCCCCTTCGCGACCGGCGAAATAGCCGATCAACGCGGCAACGAAAGAGAGCTGCAGGGCGATGAGCAGAACCCGGAACGATTCGGGCGTGGTAAGCGACGACCAGCCCAGCCGCTCCCGATACATCGTCGGCAAAAAGGCCGCCATGATCATCCCCAGCGAAAGCGCGTAAATGACCATCGCGCCCAAACAACCGCCGCGGCGGGTGAACGTGGGAGGCGGGGAAGGCTGCGGCGATGGATCCAGGGATTCCATGTTTTATCGATTCGAGGTTAATTGACGCTTCGCCGACGCTGGCGCGTGGGGACAAATAGCATCTCGCTCTTCTTTCAACTGCCCCGCACACTACCCGTTCTCTTCTCCCCCCAGCACTTCCTGCAACTTCTTGATCGCCCGCATCCACAACATTTGCGCCGCCGGTCGCGTGCGCTCCATCCGCTCGGCGACTTCGTTGAAAGGCAGGCGCTGGAGATTGCGGAGGTAGATCACTTCCTGGTAGTCGGGCGGCAGCTCCGCCAGCGCGGCGGTGACGCGCAGCTCCGTGTCGATCTGGAAAAACTCCTGGCTGGGCGTTCCGCCCGGCGCGGCGGGCTCGGGAGCGCCGGGCGAAAGGCTGTCGGCCGGATCGCGGAAAGGAATCTCTCGGCCCGCCGCGCGCTTTTCCGTGCCGTGGTAGTGCCGCACGAAATCGGCGGCGTTGTGCGCCAGAATCTTCTTCAGCCACGCCAGCCACTCCTGCTCCGTGCGGCCCTCGAAGCGGTCGAAATCGCGGTAGGCCTCGAGCATCGTCTCCTGCACCAGGTCCGAAGCATCGACCTTCCGCCGCAGCCACGTCTCCACCTTGCTCCGCGCGGCGAAACCCAAATACGAGCGGCACAACTCGAACAGTTTTTCCCGGCAGGCGGCATCGCCACCTCGGGCGCGCGCGAGAAGTTCGTTCACGTCGAGATTTTCAGAGTCGGGCATGGCTTTTCGATTGCCAAGGGAAATAGGAGGCGCAAATCGGATAAGATCAAGTGTAATCTGCGATGAGAAATAAGTAAACCGGGAGTTTACTCGTCCAATTTCCAGTTTGCAGGCTCCCCATAGACGCGGCGCCACGCTCCACGCTTGCGTGGGCATGTCCGTGAAGCCATGGCGCCAGTCTCGATCAATCGCGGTTCAACTTGCCCCGGCTAAGCATCCCTCGGGGACTTTCGTCGGATCGAAATCGGCGACGTTGGTGGCGAAACACCAGATGTAGCCGTCGGGATCGACGAGCGAACACATCCGATCGCCCCAGAATTGGTCTTGAACGGGCATATCGACGGCGGCGCCGGCAGCCGTGGCCCGCTTGAAGAGGGCGTCCACATCGTCGCAGTAAAGATACAGCGAGGAGGAAGGCCGCACTCCGGTGGTGGCCGGCGACTTGCACGGTCCGGCGTCATTTTCCGGGCCGAGCATGATCGCCTCGCCGTGCCAGCCCACTTCCGCATGCATCGTGCGGCCGTCAGGGCCGGGCATTGAAAACCGTTTTTCGAATCCGAAGGCCTTTTGATAAAAAGCCACGGCGGCATCGGCGTCCTTGACCGTAAGCGCAGGCAACATCCAGGGCATATTAGCCGGTTTGGCGGGTCGAGTGGCCATGATCTACTCTCCTTTAAAAGGGGGGGTGGGAAGCAAAACTTATTCCCAATTATTCCTTGAAACGAAGACGAGGCAAGGGATTTTTTATTTCACGGCCGTAAATCCCATCGCTTGAATCATGCGAAAATCTTCGCTGGGCGGTTGGCCTTCGGTGGTCAGGTAGTCGCCGACGAAAATCGAGTTGGCGGCGTAAAGGCCCAGCGGCTGCAAAGGGCCGAGATGCATCTCGCGGCCGGCGGCGATGCGCAGCTCGCACTTCGGATTGCTCATGCGAAAAAGGCACAGCGCTTTCAGGCAGTATCGCGGATTGAGCCGCCCCGTGCCGGTAATCGCGATGCCGTGTATCGGCAATAAAAAGTTGATCGGCGTCGCCTCGACTTCGAGCCGGCCAAGCTGCAGGGCCAGATCGACGACGTCGGTTTCGTCCTCGCCCATGCCGATGATGCCGCCGGAGCAGATTTGCAGGCCGGCCGCGCGGACCGCCGCGAGCGTGGCCAATCGATCTTCGTAAGCATGAGTGGAGCAAATTTGCGGGTAGAATCGGCGGCTGGTATTGAGGTTGTGGTTCACGCGATCGACGCCGGCGGCCTTGAGTCTCGCCGCCTGACCGGCGGTGAGCAAGCCGACCGAAGCGCAAACGGCCAGCCGATGCTGCTGCTTGATTTGCGGCACGACCTCGGCCAGCGCGTCAAGCTCTCCTTCGCCGGGCGTGCGGCCGGAGAGAACGATGCAATAGGTGTGGGCGCCCAGTTCGGCGGTCATCCGCGCACCGTCGAGCAATTTCACGGGCTCGACAAGATGGTATTTCGGTATCTCGGCCGTCGAAACCCGCGATTGCGAACAGTAGCCGCAATCTTCGCCGCAGAAACCGCTTTTGGCGTTGATCAAAAAATTCAGTTGCACGGTGTTGCCGAAATGCCGATGCCGCACGCGATACGCGGCGGCCAGGAGATCCAGCAGTTGCTCGTCCGGGGCGCGGAGCAGGGACAGCCCCTCCTCGGCCGACAGCGCATGTCCCGCCAAGATGCGGTCGGCCAAAGCGAACCAGGGAGAATTGTGGGAACGAGGAAGATCGGTCATAATGCTCTTTTTACGAGGGAATCTAGGAATGGATTTTATCGCCTTCTCCAAAGACCGATTTCATTGTCCTCGGGCCGAAGGCCCAGCCGTTCGTCCAGCCCGGGGCGCCGCCCTGGGGTGCGGGAGAATTACGCATCCTTTTCTCCGGCCCTGCGGACCGAAAGTTTTTTCGATCGTGTATCGAATTTCCTTGCCTGCATTTTCCCGTCTTTTATGCCGGATTATTTTACATCCTGGCGGTGATTCAGCAAGATGATCGAGATGAATAATTTACGTACGATCTCCGAAATCGCTCCTCTGCTGCGCGAGGGAAAAATTGCGCCGCGCGAGTTGGTGGATGAATGTCTCCAGCGGATCGAAAAGTTCGAGCCGGCGGTCCGGGCGTGGGTGCTGGTCGATGCCGAAGGAGCGCGGCGGGCGGCCGACGAGGCGGCGCGAAGAATTTCACGGGGAGATTATCGCGGGCCGCTGGACGGCGTCCCCGTAGGGATCAAGGACATCATCGACGTCGCGGGCATGCCGACCAAGGCCGGCTCGCCCACGCGGGAATATCATGTCGCCGAATCCGACGCGCCGTTAGTGGCCGCGCTGCGCCGAGCGGGAGCGATTATTTTGGGAAAAACCGTGACGGTGGAATTCGCCTGCTTCGATCCCTCGCCGACCCGCAATCCTTGGGACCGCGAACTAAAGCACACGCCCGGCGGCTCGAGCAGCGGTTCGGCCGCCGCGCTGGCCCTGGGAATGTGCTATGGTTCGATCGGCACGCAGACCGGCGGGTCGCTCGTGCGGCCGTCGAGCTATTGCGGCGCCGCCGCGCTCAAACCGACGTTCGGCCGGCTGCCGCGCATAGGCATCGTGCCGGTAAGTTATCATCTCGATCATCCGGGACCAATGGCGCGAACGGTGGCGGATCTTCGAATATTATTTGCCTGCCTCTCGGGCGATAACCGCGATCAACGCGCTATTTCCCCTCCGCCGCGACTGGGAATCGTTGAACCGCTTTATTCTGCCGGGGCCGACGCAGACGTGCGGGATGTTTTCGACAGGCTGATAACGCGCTTGCGAGCAAGCGGCGCGGAGATTGCGCCGGTGATTTTGCCCGGCGGATTCGACGGCGTGCTGACGATGCATCGGCGGATCATGGCCGTCGAAGCCGCGGAATATCATCGGAAAACGTTCGCGGCGGATCGCAATTCGTACGGGCCGAAGATCACTTCACTCCTCGACGAAGGCTTCACGATTTCCGGTGTGGATTACGCCGCGGCGTTGGCTTGGCAGCGCGAGTTCGCTTGCCGCGTTGCCGGCATGTTCGAGAAGGCCGATGCACTCATCATGCCTTCGACCGACACCACCGCGCCGGCCACGCTGGAAACCACCGGCACGCCGCGGTTTCAAGCCCCGTGGAGTTGTGCGGGCGTGCCGGCCGTCTCGATCCCGTGCGGGCTGGCCCGCGACGGCATGCCCGTCGGCTTGCAAATCATCGGCCCGCACGAAAGCGATTGGCGGCTCTTGGATATTGCCGCGTGGTGCGAGAAAACCGTGCAGTTCGAAGAGCTTCCGCCGATGCTTTTGATTTGAACGACATATTTTTTTCCAAGTTCCGATGATGATTTCCGTAGTCTGCGCGGCGGCTCTCTCAAGTAATATTCGCCATCCCCCCCTCACTTCGGAAGACTGATTCGAAAAAATAAACGCACAAGTCTTTATGCCCCGCCAGCTTATCGAATTGTTAGCGCCAACACCCATTCGCGGGAGAGGGGGGTATTGACCGATCAATGAGGGTTTTAACGGCATAATATCCCCCCTTTCGCGAGATTTTCTCGATTTGTCGGCGCCGACTGTAGAGCGCATCCAGACGGGAGAATATAATAGAGAAGCTATGGTGCGGGCTTATTTATTGTTTTTTTCCGGCGCCTTTGCCGGACCAGCGGGGATTTCCCAGTGGATGCGGGCTACAAACTTCTGGCCGCGAAATATCTTCGCAAGCAAGCCAAAATGCTTCGCGAGCAGTTCGAGGGCGTGCGCCTTGCCGAAGATATCGAGTTCGTGCATCATGCGCGAGTCGCCTCGCGGCGGCTGCGCGCCGGGCTGAAAGTTTTCGGCGAATGCTTCAAGCCGAAAAAGTTGAATCGCTGGACGAAGGCGATCCGCCGCATCACCGCGGAACTCGGCGACGCCCGCGACAAAGACGTGCAAATCGAATATCTCCGCGCCGCGCTGAGAACCCTCTTCGAAGGCGAATGCTTCGCCGGCATCTCGCGGCTCCTCGTGCATTTCGAATATTACCGCGAAGAAATGCAGCGCTACGTCGTCAAGGCCATCAATCGCCTCCAGCGCGGCGGCGAGTTGAAATCGCTGGAAAAGGCCCTCAAGAAGATTCAAGCCCGGGCCGACTCGAACCACATCAGCATGTACAGCCGCTATAGTTACGCTCGGGCGGAGTTCCACGTGGTGGGGCGGCTCGAGGAATTGCTGGCTTGCGAAGAATGCCTCGCGCGGCCCGACGACGCGCCCGCCCATCATGTGATGCGGATCGCGGCGAAGCGGCTGCGCTACACCCTGGAAATCGTGCGGACGATCTACGCCGGCCGCCTCGATTTCGCGCTGGCCATCGTGAAGCGGCTGCAAACGCTGCTGGGCGACGTTCACGATTGCGACGTCTGGCAGGATCAGTTCGACGAATTCGCCGCCGAGGAGCACGATCGGCTTTGCGCACTTTACGGCCACGGCCAACTGTTCGCGAAATTGGACCGCGGCCTGCAATATCTCCGCGAAGACCGCCGCCGCCGCCGCGAACAGGCTTTCGCCGAACTTCTGGAACTATGGCAGGAGTCGAAGGCGCAGGGAGTGTGGGAAGATTTGGCCCGCGCGATCCACACGCGGGGCGAAAACCTGCCGATGCCGGCCGCGGAACCGTCGGATTCCGCCGAGGAGGCGCCCGCCGCCTTGGCAGCCGAAGTTGTAAGGACAGCGGCCGCCGCGGAAGAATCGGTTGTGCCGTCCGCAACGAACGGAAACGGTTCCGCGAACGATTCGTCCGGCGACGCCGACTCGAATCATCCTCCGCAATTCAAGCCGTCCAAGAAAAATCGCCCGCGCCATCATCGGAAGAAGATGGTGGCCAAGTAATGTAGGGTGGACCAAGTAATGTAGGGTGGGTCAAGCGCAGCGCCGCCCCACCACGAATGATTCATGGGAAATTGGCGGGTCTGCGCTGTGCTTGCCAAACCCTGCTTTCCGCAACAGAATCTAATTCCGAACTGGACGAAACGATTTTGTAGCTGACTTCTGCCGGCGAATGCATATAATTCTTTTACCGTTCCATCTTGGATCGTTGAAATCCCCGCGCCATATCCTATCAGTTCAGCCTGGAGAAAGGTAACGCCCGATGTCCGCAGAGCCTTCCGCCGCGCCGCCCGGTGAGGATCGGCAAATGGTCCTGGAGAGGGAGCGAGAAGTCGTGGAGCGCTTGCAATCGCAGCGCGGATTTCAGCAATTGTGGGAATTGGCTTCCGATGCGTTGCTGCTCGTCGATGGTCAAGGGCGAATCGTCTTGGTGAACGGGCAGGTCGAGCGTCTTTTCGGCTATCGGCGGGAGGAATTGCTGGGGCGCTCGATCGAAATGCTGATGCCCCCCCGCTTCCACGCGCGGCACGCGGAATACCGCGCGGAGTACTTCGCGAATCCGCAGCCGCGGCCGATGGGCAGCGGTTTGGAACTTTACGGGCTGCGCAAGGACGGCAGCCAATTCCCGGTCGATATCAACCTCAGCCCCTTGCAAACCGCGGAATGCTTGTTGATCAAGGCGGCCGTCCGCGACGTCACGGAACGCAAACAAGCCCAGGAACGCTTGCGGCGCTACGCCGAGGAATTGCAGCAAAGCAATCTCGAATTGCAGCAGTTCGCCTCCGTGGCTTCGCACGATTTGCAGGAGCCGCTGCGGACGGTCGCCACGTTTTGCGAGATGTTGCAACGCCGCTATCGGGGAAAGTTCGACGCCGAAGCCGATCAATGGCTGGCGTTCATCGCCGGCGGCGCGCGGCGGATGCAGGCGCTGGTGCAGGATCTGCTGGCCTACTCGCGATTGGAAAGCCGCGCGCAGCCCCCGGCCCCCGCCGCCTGCGCCGAAATCGTCCAAAAAGCGCTGGACAATCTGCAATCGGCCATCGCCGAATCCGGCGCGTCGGTCGCTTGGGACGACCTGCCGACGATTCAAGCGGACGGCTCGCAACTGGTGCAACTTTTCCAGAACTTGATCGGCAACGCCATAAAATTCCACCGCGGGGAACCGCCGCGAATTCATATCTCGGCGTCGCTTCGGGACAAGGCCTGGCTCTTTGCCGTCCGCGACAACGGCATCGGCATCGATCCGAAATTCCACGCGCGGATTTTCGAGATCTTCAAGCGGCTGCACCCTTCCGACCGCTATCCCGGAACGGGAATCGGCCTGGCCATCTGCCGCAAGGTGGTGCAGCGTCACGGCGGACGGATTTGGATCGAATCGGAGGTCGGCAAGGGAAGCACCTTTTATTTCACGATCCTTGCGCAAGGAGTTTCCGCATCATGAGCAATCACCCTTGTTTAGTCGCGCCCGTCGAGATTCTTTTGGTGGAGGACAGTTTGGCGGACATCGAATTGACGAAGCTCGGGCTTCGGGAAGGCAAGATCGCCAACAACTTGAGCGTGGCGCACGACGGCGAAGAGGCGACGCAATTCCTCCGCCGCGAAGGAGTTTTTTCACGGGCGCCGCGGCCCGACTTGATACTGCTGGACCTGAACCTCCCCGGCAAAGACGGCCGTGAAGTGCTGCACGACATCAAACGCGATGAGGACTTGAGGAAAATTCCGGTCGTGGTCCTGACTACTTCCCAAGCCGAGGAGGACATCCTCAGAGCCTATGGTCTCCACGCCAATGCCTACATGACCAAACCCGTGGATTTCGACGGCTTCGCGGCCGTCGTCAAGGGAATCTCCGATTACTGGTTCACGTTGGTCAAACTGCCGCCGAAGAAGTGAACTCATTCCGCCGCGGGCATAATTATGTCTCGCAGTAAATACTGCATCCGAAGCTGCTTCACCAACGAAAGAAATTTTTCCAAATCGACGGGCTTGGTCACGTAGCTATCGACGTGCAGCAAATCGCTTTGCAGCCTGTCCTGCTCGTCGTGCGAGGCGGTGAGAATGACCAGCGCGATATTCTTCAGGTCGTAATCGGCCTTGACTTCCCGCAGCACTTCCCGGCCGTCTTTATAGGGCAGATGCAAATCCAGCAGGATCAGATCGGGGCGCGGCGCCGCGCGAATCTCCCTTCCTGGTGCAGGAACTCCATCGCTTCCATGCCGTCGCGGATCAGCGTCAACCGATGCGGGATTCTGCCTTCCTTCAATGCCACGATCGTCGCGCACGCATCGGCCAGATTGTCCTCGACCAACAAAATCTCCATCTGGTGGGCTTTTTTCTCGTCGCGCTTCATGATGCCGGTCCTTGATGCCTTCTATAATTCATATTATCGGTGAAGATTGCGGAGTCAAGATCGACCGTAGTGGCGAGGTAGTGGCGAGTAATTACCATACTGCTTGTTTCTGGAATGGGGAAAAGATTGGCTTAAGCGGATTGCAAATATGAAATTACCAAACGTCGCCGGAAGCGACTATATTTTGAAGCAAACTGAATCGTGCCACACGATTTTCAGGGCACTTTTTGCCTCTAAAAGAAAAGATGGATAATTTACATAAAATAGATAATGAATTCCGTTAAATCCTGTTTTTCGGCCGATTTGGTTTCGTATGTTCCAAATTTAACGCCTTTGCCGAATTGCATAGAAAGACCGGTTTTATGATTTTTGCACAGCTTCAGGATTTTTGCGCGTTTGATCCTACCACTGGGCCGGCAACGCTAAGGAGGAGAACGGATGCTCCACGAATATCGCTTACGATTGGCCGTCGGGACGGTCTTGTCCATACTGATCTGCGGCCTCAGTGCTTGCACCAGTCCGCGGGAATATTTTCGCAATGGTTTCAAGGTTGGTCCCAGTTACGGTCCCCCCGCCGCGCCTCTGCCCCACCACTGGATCGACGCCAACGATACCAAGCTCCATCAACAAGCCTGTGCCGACGTAAGCCGTTGGTGGGGAGTATTCAATGATCCGCTCTTGAATCAGTTGATCGCCAATGCCTATCGGCAAAATCTCACCCTGCGGCAAGCGGGATACCGCGTGCTCCAGGCACGGGCGCTCTGCGCCATCACCGTGGGCAACATCTTCCCGCAAGCGCAATTTGCCAGCGGCAGCTATACTCACTTCGCCAGCGGCAATACCATCTTCGACAACTGGAGCACCGATTTCAATTTGTCCTGGGAATTGGATTTCTGGGGCCGGTTCCGCCGCGCCGTCGCCGCCGCGGACGACAATTTGGACGCTTCGGTCGCCGATTATGACCAGGTGATCGTCACCCTTTTGGGAGACGTGGCGCAGAATTATGTTCGAGTTCGCACCGATCAACAGCGGATCAAGTACTTGATTAAAAACGTGAAGCTGCAAAAAGACGTGTTCGACTACGTCACCAAGCAAAATCTCGTCGGATTCCAGGTGTCGGATTTGGAATATTATCAACAGAAAAGCAACTTGTACCAAACCAAGTCCGCGATTCCCCAATTGCAGATCGACATGCGGCAGGCCGAAAACCAGTTGTGCGTTCTGCTGGGCATGCCGGTGGCCGATTTGGATAAAATTCTCGGCATCAACATGGTCAATTTAAGCGATGATGAGTTGGCAAAAATAACGGTTGAGGAACTCGACGAGAAACTGGACCTGATGCTCGGAAAAAATCCGATCCCCAAAGTCCCGGCGGAAATCGTCGTCAATCTGCCGGCCGATTTGCTCCGTCAGCGGCCGGACGTCCGCGCCGCGGAGCGACGGGCGGCCTCGCAAGGCGAACAAATCGGCATTGCCGAGGCCGATTTGTATCCCATCTTCTCCATCAACGGCTCGCTGGGCTACAGCGCGGCAAATCTGCCCGACCTTTTCAAACCCCAATCGTTCAATCGCAGCGTGGGACCGTCGTTCCAATGGAACGTGCTCAACTACGGGCGGATTTTGAACAACGTTCGCTTCCAAGACTGCGCAATTCCGGGAATTGGTGGCGTTCTATCAGCAAACGGTGCTCGTGGCCGACCGGGAAGTGGAGGACGGAATCGTTACTTTCTTGAAGTCGCAAGAGAGCGAGAGCGACATTCGCGAGAGTGCGGAGGCCGCCGTCTTGGCCGTCGAAAAAGCCAAAAAACAGTACGAGACCGGCGCCGGCACCTATCGAAACTTGACCACCTACGCGGTCATTCAACAGAATTTGGTGTCGCAGCAGGACTCTTATGCCCAGGCTCGAGGACAAATCGCCCAAGGCTTGATCCAGGTCTATCGGGCATTAGGGGGCGGCTGGGAGATGCGCTTTGCCGAACCGGTGGCGGCGCCGTTAGCGCCATTTGCCCAGCCGGGTGGACCAAATCCGGCACCGCAAACTCCCGAACAAGTTCTACCGCCCAATCCGAATACGATTCCGGCTCCGGCGGAAAATCCCAAAGAGCCCAGCCAACCATAAAGATTAGTTATTTGCTGCTGTATGCTTGGCCCCTGGCGCTCCGGCTGGGGGCTTTTTGTTTGACTCGCTTCTTTTTTCGCCAGCGAAACAAATCAACATCCCCAAGGTTTAATTCTATAAGGGGAAAAGGCAATCAGGTTTTTGGGACTCGCTTTCCAAAGACATGGCTGCCTCTTGCCGTGGAAATATGGTTTATGTATATTAACTATATAGGTTGATTAACGGATTGCCCCGGCGCCAGGCAGGAAATCAGTGTTGTTTTGCAGCGGAGTGACGGATAATGTATTCCGAATCGATGGTGCGCGATAAAACCGAGATCACGGAACAGGCCCGGACGATGATTTCGATCCTGCCCGCCCTGATGCGTAATCTTTTCCGCCTCGACGACGATCTGGCAACGGAGCTTCCGCTGGCACAACTACGCGTCTGTTCGCTGTTGCTGGACGGGCCGCGGTCGATGTCGATGCTCGGCCGGGAGATGGGAGTCTCGCTCTCCGCGATGACCCAAATCGCCGACCGGCTGGAACGTTCGCGGCTGGTGAAACGCGTTTCCGAGGGCACCGACCGCCGCGTGCGATGCCTGCAATTGACGACCCGCGGCGAGCACCTGATGCATCGCCGCGACGAAGAGCGGCTGCTATCGGCCGCGGCGGTTTTGCGGCATTTGTCGCCCGCCGCGCGATGCGAAATGTTGAAATCCCTGGAGCTCTTGCGGCAAGCCTGTTTCGCCGCGCTGGAAAACAAAAAACGCGAAGAAACTTTCACCGCGGAAAGTGTCGGGGCTTGAGTCGAGAGGTTGCGGAAAAAAGCATGCATTCGCTCGATCCTCGTTCTCGCGCCGCGGCTTGAGAACGAGCAAGTTGTCGCAACATTCCCATCAAAAGCACACGATCATGAAAAAGATCATTTTCTTTCTGTCGGCGATTGTCCTCGTCGTGGCGGGGGGCGCCTATTTGAAATTCAACTACGCCGGCGATCCGGAGTCGGTTTTTCGCACCGTGGCGGTCAAACGGGGCGACGCGGTGGCCACGATTTCCGCCACCGGCACCGTCGAGCCGGAGGAGGTCGTGGACATCGGCGCGCAAGTGACCGGCCGCATCGAAAAACTCGGCCCCGACCCCCGCGGCATGGAAGGTTCGACTTCGCCGGATAGGGAAAAATTCAAGGATAAAACGATCGACTACTGTACGCCGGTCAAGGAAAAAGATCTGCTGGCGAAAATCGATCAGTCGGTTTATAAAGCCCAACTCGACCAAGCCGATGCCAATTTGGCCCGCTCCGAAGCGGATTTGAAGCAGATGGAGGCAAAACTGGCGCAAACCGAGCAGGATTGGAACCGCGCCCAATTGCTCCGACCCTCGAACGCGATTTCCCAAAGCGATTACGATTTGGCCGCCGCGAATTATCAGATGGCGAAGGCGAATATCGACGTGGGCAAGGCGGTGATCAAGCAGAACAAAGCCGCCAAGGACTTGGCGGAAAAGAATTTCGGCTACACCACCATCTATGCGCCGGTCGATGGGGTGGTCATTCAACGACGCGTGAACGTCGGCCAAACGGTGGTCTCGAGCATGAGCGCATCGAGTTTGTTCCTGCTGGCCAAGGATCTGCGGCACATGGAAGTTTGGGCGCTGGTCAACGAGGCCGACATCGGCCGCATTCACGATCATCCGCACATGCCGGTGCGGTTCACCGTCGATGCTTATCCGAACGAGGTTTTTATCGGCCAAGTCGAGCAGGTGCGGTTGAACGCGCAGAGCACGCAAAACGTGGTTTTGTACACGGTGGTGGTGGCCTTCGAAAATCCGGATCTCAAGGTTCTGCCGTACATGACCGCAAGCCTGTTGTTCGACGTCGAGCGGCACGACAACGTGCTCCGCGTTGCCAACACGGCCTTGCGCTGGAAGCCGCGGTTGGAGCAGGTCCTCCCCGAACTCCGCGAGAAACTGGCCGATTCGCTGCTGGATAAGGATAAAGAGAGCGAGAAAGAAGCTCCACCGGAGAAAAAGACGGCCGCCGAAAAAAACATCGCGAATTTTTCCAAGCCGCACGATAATAGCGGCCGGCTGTGGGTGCAGGACGGACCCTTCGTGCGGCCGATCGAAATTCGAAGAGGGCTTAACGATGGCAACGTGACCGAAGTAAGCGGACCCGAACTGAAAGACGGGATGGAAGTCGTCGTCGGCGAGAAGAACCCCGACGAAAACGTCGAAGGCACCAATCCGTTCATGCCCAAATTCTTCCATCGGAAACGCTAAAAAGGCAAAACCCCCCCTCCCGGACTCTCCCTGGAAACGGGTAAATCGGAAACAATACGCGAGCCCGCCATGGAACTCATTCGACTCGAAAATATCCATAAAACGTATCACTTGGGCGAAGTTGACGTGCCGGTGCTGCGGGGCATTTCGCTCTCGATCGATCGCGGCGAATTGGTCGCGCTCATGGGCGCTTCCGGCTCCGGAAAAACCACGCTCATGAATATCCTCGGCTTCCTCGATCATCCCACCTCGGGAAAATACTGGCTCGACGGCGAGGAAATGAGCGCGCTCGAACCCAACCAGCGCGCGCTGGTGCGAACGTCGAAACTGGGCTTCGTCTTTCAAAGCTTCAACCTCTTGCCCCGAACCAGCGCGCTGAAAAACGTCGTGATGCCGTTGGATTACTCGATTGAGCACATTCCGGAAAACGAAGCGGGGAAACGGGCGTTGGAACTGCTCGAACGCGTCGGTTTGGCCGATCGCACCGAGCATGAACCCTCGCAAATGTCCGGCGGACAGCAGCAGCGCGTGGCCATCGCCCGCTCGTTGATCAACGAGCCTTTCCTGCTGCTGGCCGACGAACCGACGGGCAACCTCGATTCGCACACCAGCGTGGAAATCCTGCGGATGTTCCAAAAACTCAACGCCGAGGGAATCACCGTGATCCTCGTGACGCACGATCCCAAGGTGGCCTCGTACGCCCATCGCACCATCCATATCGAGGATGGACGGATCGAAAGCGATGAATCGCAGCCGCTCGCGGGAGACGGCAACGGCGCGGCGGCGGGCGGCCACGGATCGCCGCTGCCGCGCCGCTCGGCGGCGCCGCCGCACTTGCCGCTCGCTGCGGCGGTTCATGGCGGCAATGGAAACGTCGCCACCCTGGCGTCCCCGCCGAAAACCGCTTCGCGGATTATGACGAAACCGCCGTTTGCCGAATCCGCGGATATTCGCGAAAAGGTTCGAAAAAAATCCCGTCTTCCCACGATTTCCCTCCACTTTCCACGCACGTTGCGCACGGCGCTGAACGCCTTGCGGCGCAACAAAATGCGGTCCGGTTTGACGACGCTCGGCGTGATTATCGGCGTTTGCGCGGTGATCGCGATGGTGGAAATCGGACAAGGCTCGAAAGCCGCGCTGCAAAAATCCATCGCCAGCATGGGCGCCAACACGCTCATGGTTCAATCGGGCGCTGCCAGCAAAGGCGGATTCAGCCACGGATCGGAAAGCGTGATCACGCTCACCCCGCAAGACGCCGAGGAGATCGCCCGGCAGTGCCCGGCCGTCACCGACGTGGCCCCCTTGGTCGGAACTCACGGACAAGTCGTTTACGGCAACCGCAACTACTTGCCCTTGCAAACCTACGGCACCACCCCCTCCTACCTGGTCGTCCGCAATTGGGAAAATCTCACCGAAGGCGAAATGTTCACCGACCGCGATGTCCGCGCCGCAAGCAACGTTTGCGTCATCGGCGAAACCATCAAACGGGAGCTGTTCGAGGACCAGTCCCCCGTGGGCAAGGAAATCCGCGTGCAAAACGTCTCCTTGCGCGTGCTCGGCGTACTCAGCCGAAAAGGCGCGAACATGGTGGGCATGGACCAGGACGACGTCATCTTGGCCCCCTGGCCGACCATCAAATACCGCGTCAACGGCACCACATCCACCAATGCTGCGGCCGCCGCCGCGGACAACGCCAATAAGATCAATACTTTGGACGATATTTATCCCGGTGCGGAAGCCGT
This sequence comes from Pirellulales bacterium, assembly GCA_963713065.1. Taxonomy (GTDB): domain Bacteria; phylum Planctomycetota; class Planctomycetia; order Pirellulales; family Thermoguttaceae; genus JADLEL01. The sequence continues at coordinate 498,420 of CAVQKP010000013.1, forward strand.
TTACACGACCCCGACGGCTTCGCAACTGGCCAACAATCCGCAGCCGGTGCGGTTCACGAACATCACGCGGATGATGGTCAAGGCCGAGTCCACCGAGGAAATCCCCGCGGCTATCAAGCAAATCACCACGCTCTTGCGCGAACGCCATCATTTGCGCGAGGGAGAAGAAGACGACTTCAACATCCGCGACATGGCCGAATTCACCAAAATGATGTCCTCCACTTCGCAAACCATGGGCACGCTGCTTCTGGTCGTGGCGCTCATCTCGCTGGTCGTCGGCGGCGTCGGAATCATGAACATCATGCTCGTCTCCGTGACGGAAAGAACCCGCGAAATCGGTTTGCGGATGGCCGTGGGCGCGCGGTCGCATCATATCTTGCGGCAGTTCCTCATCGAAGCCGTGGTATTGTGTCTCATCGGCGGCGCGCTCGGCATCGGATTGGGCCGGCTCGTCTCCATCGCCGTTCGCCATTACATCGGCTGGGCGACGCAACCCTCCCTCTTGGCGATCATCGGCGCGGTGGCCGTTTCCGCCTCGGTGGGAATCATTTTCGGTTTCTACCCCGCCTGGAAGGCCTCGCGGCTGGATCCCATCGAAGCGCTGCGGTACGAATAATTTCGCAAATCTCGCCGGCGGGACGGGATTTCTCGGCTTCACGAAGCATGCAATAAATCCGCCCGATTGACGGCCCGGCCACCGCCGGCATTGCCTTTCCGGCAGTCATGCGGACAACGGCGGCGTCGCGTTTCGGGAACTCCCGTCTCTTTTTCCGGTCCTCTTGACCAAATTCCCCCAAACGGGAAAAATAGGAACGTCTTTTTATTGGAATAGACTTAATTTCATGGATTCCACCGAGCAAAAAACCGTCCCTCCCGCCAAAACCGTCGCCGCGGTCGATATCGGCGCGAATTCCATCCGCATGGTCATCGCGGAAGTCGCCGGCGACGGAAAGATCGAGGTCTTGGAGCGGTTGCAGCGGGCGGTCCGGCTGGGGCAGGATACTTTCCGCCGCGGCCGGCTCGGCGGCCAGAGCATGAGGGCCGCCCTGGCCGTGCTCCGCGACAACCGGCAATTGCTCGATCTCTACAAAGTCGAAAAAATCCGCGCCGTGGCCACCAGCGCCGTCCGCGAGGCCACCAACGCCGACACCTTTTTGGACCGCGTTTTCATGGCCACCGGCTTGCACGTCGAGGTAATCGACACTTCCGAGGAAAGCCGGCTCACCGTCTCCGCCGTGCGGCAGGCCGTGGGACATGCCCTGGGTGTCGATCACCGGCAAACGCTGATTACCGACGTGGGCGGCGGCAGCACCTTGCTCACGCTCTTGGAAAGCGGCGAGATCGCCACCTCGCTCAGTTTGCGGTTGGGCTCCATCCGCCTGCAAGAAATGTTTTCCACCAGCGAGGAATCACCGCAGCGGTCGGCCGATCTGCTCCGGCAGCACATCTCGAATGCCTTGATCCCGCTGAAAAATTCGCTGCCCCTGGCGGAGATTCAATCCTTCGTGGCCGTCGGCGGCGACGCCCGCTTCGCCGCGCGGGAGATCGGCATCCCCACCAATTCGCCCGAGTTGACGATCATCGAACGGGCCGATTTCGACAGGTTCGTCGAGCACTGCGAGCACTTCACCGCCGAAGAAATTTCCAAACGGCACGGCATCCCCTTCGCCGAGGCCGAGACTTTGAACCCGGCGCTCTTGGTCTATCAGATCCTCTGGCAGAAGCTGAAAGTCGAGCGGATCATCGTCTCGCACGCCTCCATGCGCGACGGCTTGCTCTTGGAACTCGCCCGGGTAGTGACCGGCAAGGAGGACGAAGCCTTGCTCCTGGGCGTGATCCACTCGGCCACCGCGCTCGCGGAAAAATACCACGTCGATCCGAAGCACGCCGAAAACGTGGCCGAAGTCGCCGTGCGGCTCTTCGATTTCCTCCAAGCCGACCACGGGCTGAACAAACGCTGCCGGCTGCTGCTGCGCGTGGCCGCGCTGTTGCACGAAGTGGGCGGATTCGTCAGCAGCCGCTCGCACCACAAGCACAGCGAGTATTTGATCGCCAACTCGGAAATTTTCGGGCTGAATCGCCTGGAGATCACGCTCGTCTCGCAAATCGCCCGCTACCATCGCCGCAGCGTCCCGCGGTCTTCGCACCCGGCCTATATGGCCCTGCCGCGCGAGCAGCGGGTGATGGTCAACAAGCTCGCGGGCATTCTCCGCGTCGCCGACGCCTTGATCCGCGGCAACCTCCGCCGCGCCCACGAGATCCGCTTCGAGCGCCGCGGCGACGATCTTGTCGTCAGCCTCCCCCGCGGATCCGACTTGCTGCTCGAAGAGCACGCCCTCTCCGCCAAGGGCGACTTGTTCGAAGAAATTTTCGGTCTCAAGATCCACCTGGAAGAAGCATAAAGCGAAGAAGAAACATAAAAAGCAACTCGTTCCCGCGCTCCGCGTGGCAACGCACTTGTGGGACGCTCTGCGTCCTTAGGGTAAGCCTGGAATTCAACGTTGATTAGCGATTCTTCGACGCAGGAGCGTCGGGGAATTGTATCCCCACGCGGAGCTTGGGAACGAGGAATTTTTCATAATATGCCAAAAGACCCGTTAAAATCGCCGGAACTTTATATCAACCGTGAGTTGAGTTGGCTCGAGTTCAACCATCGGGTGCTCGCCGAAGGACTCTCGGATGACTTGCCGCTGCTCGAACGGCTGAAATTCCTCGCCATCGTCAGTTCGAATCTGGACGAATTCTTTCTCGTGCGCGTCGCGGGACTCATGCGGCAGCGGGCCGCGAAAGTGCGCAAGCGCGATCTCTCGGGCATGACGCCCGCCGAGCAGCTCGGCGCCATCGGCAAGCGCGTCCATCGAATGTACGACGAACAGGCGGCCGGAATCCGCGACGTACTCGGCAAACTCTCGCAAAACGGGCTTTGCGTTCGCTCCCCGGCGGAATGGTCGCCCGAGAATGAGCATTTCCTCAAGTCCTATTTCAGCCGCGAACTCGTGCCCCTTCTGACGCCGATGGCGCTTGAGGATCTCAAGCCGCGGCCGCTCTTGCCTACCTTGCAGATGCACGTGGCGGCAATCGTCATCCCCCCGGAATCTGCCCGGGAGGTGCAATTCCTGGAAGACGATGCTCCCGCCGAGCCGAAGAATAAATCGCAATCTCCCCGCAACTCCGCGGCGCGGCGGGAGCGTCGCCCTCCCGAAAAGCAGGAACCGCGCGAAAAATTCGTGGTCGTGCCGATTCCCACCCAGCTATCGCGTTTCATCACCCTGCCGTCGGAAAAGGAGACGCATCTCGCGTGGTTGGAAGACGTGATCGCGGCGAATTTACAGATCTTGTTCCCCGGTTGCAAGGTGCTGGCGTCGGCCGCGTTCCGCATCGCCCGTGATGCCGACGTGATTTTGCACGATGAGGAAGTCGAAGACCTGTTGCACGCCATGGAAAAGGCCGTGCTTTCGCGCCGCCGCCGTGCCGCGGTCTGTTTGCATATCGATGCGCAAGCCGATCCGAAAATCAAGACGTGGCTCATGAATTGGACCAAACTCGGCGAGGAAAGCGTTTATGAGCAGGAGCGCATCAACGCGGCCTCGCTCATGGAACTCGCCACGCGCAAAGGTTTCGATGAGTTGAAATACGAGGATTGGCCGCCGCAGCCGCCGCACGATCTCCTGGGCGCCGACGATCTTTGGGAAGCGATCCAGGACCGCGATATCCTGCTGTTCCATCCCTATGAAAGCTTCCAGCCGGTCGTGCGCTTGGTGGATGCGGCGGCCGACGATCCGCGCGTCCTGGCCATCAAGCAGACGCTCTATCGAACGAGCGGCGATTCGCCGATCGTCCGCGCCCTGGGCCGGGCGGCGCAGAACGGCAAGGAAGTGACGGCGCTCGTCGAACTCAAGGCCCGCTTCGACGAAACGCGGAACATCGGCTGGGCGCGGAGATTGGAAGACGCCGGCGTGCACGTGATTTACGGCATCGCGGGCTTCAAGACGCATGCCAAGGCGCTGCTGATCGTCCGCCGCGAGGAACGGCACATCCGCCGCTACGTGCATCTGGCCACCGGCAACTACAACGACCGCACCGCGCGAATGTATTCCGACATCGGGCTGCTGACCGGCGATCGCGACATCGCCGCCGACGTGGCTGCCTTCTTCAATCTCTTGACCGGCTATTCCGAGCAGGTCGGCTGGTCGAAATTGACCATCGCGCCCACGGGGCTAAGGCAGAAATTCCTCGACCTCATCGAACGCGAAATCCAGGTCTCCACTCCCGACCGGCCGGGACTGATCCTCGCCAAGTGCAACTCGCTGCAAGACCCCGAAATCATTCGCGCGCTCTACCGCGCGAGCCGGGCGGGCGTGAAAATCCAACTCAACATCCGCGGCATCTGCTGCCTCCGGCCCGGCGTGGCCGGCGTTTCCGAAAATATCCAAGTCCGCTCGATCGTCGATCGCTACCTCGAGCACTCGCGGGTCTATTACTTCCGCAACGGCGGACATGAAGAAGTCTATCTCAGCAGCGCCGATTGGATGAAGCGGAACCTCTCCGGACGGCTGGAAATTCTCTTCCCCGTCGTCGATCCCAACCTCCGCCGGCGGCTGATCCATTTTTTGGAAACTTTTTTCGCCGACAATCAAAAGGCCTGGCGCCTGTTCGCCGAAAACGGCCGCTACGAACGCGTGGCGAAAAAAGGCCGCAAAGTTCGCGCCCAACAGCAAATCCAGCAAGAAGCCGTCGATTCCGCCCGTGACGCCGCCCGCGCCGCTCCGCAGTTTCGGCCCCTGACGCGGCCGAAAGAGTGAGATAAGTTCACGTTTAGCGTGCCGCTGTCTTCCGCGCCAGTTGGGATACCTTTCCTACTTGCTGACGGTCGCTCCGGGCGTGGTAACGATTGCGCGCGCGGTTTGGGGCGGAGGTTCGTGATAGACGCCGACGGTATCGACGCCTTTGCCGTTGAAATCGCCGGCAAAGGGCTTGTCGCCGGGGGCGCCGAGCTCGAACACGCGGTCGGTGGCGTCGAGCTGGCGGTTGTTGTCGGTGTCGAGGATGAACGTGCCGCCCCGATAAATGCCCAGCTTGGTGATGCCGTCGCCGGTCCAATCGCCGGCCACCGGCACGTCGCCCTCGCGGCCGAAGCGGACCATCACGTCGGCGGCGCTCCAGCGGCCGTCGCCGTCGATGTCCAGATACCACGTGCCGCCACGGAAAAGCCCGATCTTCTTGATGCCGTCGCCGGTCCAGTCGCCGACCACCGCCCGGTCGCCGGTGGTGCCGTATTCGAAGACGTGGTCGATCACGTCCGAACGGATCCTCCCCGCGTGCGTGCGCTTCATCGTGCGGAACCCGTTGGCCGCGTGGAACGAATCGGGCGGGATGTTCTTGTAGCGGTTTTTCGGCGGATTCGTCGCCGTCGGCAACCCCGGATCGGCCTCGATCGCCTTGATGTCGCCCACCCAGGCAATGCCGAAAATCCCGATGTCGGCCTTGCCGTCGCCGTCCCAATCGCCGGCCACCGGCTGGTCGTCCCCGGCGCCGAGCTTCGCCCACAGATCGCTTTCGTCCCAAAGCCCGTTCCCGTCCAGGTCGAGGAACCAGAGTCCGTTGGAGAACACGCCGATTTCGCTCACGCCGTCGCCGTTCCAGTCGCCCGCCACCGGCGTCGCGCCGGGGAGGCCGAAACGATACTTCTTCGCCACCGCCCCGTTCTCGTCGGCGATGTACCATTCACCCTGCCGGTTCAAGTCTTCGCCCCGCCAGGTCGCGGGATTGAAGGTTTCGCTGCCGGGAAAGTCGCTGAAATTCGAGCCGCCGTTCCACTCGCGCGGCTGTCCGCCGTTGATCACGCTCAAGTGCCAGGAGAAACCGCCCGGACCGCCCGATCCTCCCGCGAACGGCATCGGCAAAACGATCGGCTGAGGCGCGTAAGGGGGATGGTAAAACGCCGGTTCGCCGAAAGGAAATTGCCGCGTTATCGGCGGCGGCGTCGGATTGTCGGGATGCATCGGCGGCGTATAAGGCGGCTGCTCCTCGATCTTTACCTCGCTGAAGTTGTACTGCTCTCCCGAACTCCCCGGTTGAATTTGAATCTGCACGATGGAGCTTCCCTGGGGATCGACCGCCAAAATGCCCGCCATGTCTTGGGGAATGGCCGAATACGGATCGACCACCACGCCGCCCAAATTGCCCGCCGTATCCAATCCTTGAACGTAGCCGTCCGGCTGAACTTCGACCACCGAATACATGCCCGGCTTGAGGTTGTTGAACTCGTAATAGCCGTTGGCGTCGGTGACGGCGGTGATCGGATTGCCGTAGGCATCGGTGATCGGAATGCCGACGCCGTCGCAGAGCCGGACCGTCACGCCGGACAGCCGCAGATCGTCCTCCGTGAGCTTGCCGTCGCGGATCGAAGGAATGTCGGGCAACGGATCGCCCTGATTGATTTTGATGACCGGCCCATCCTGGAAGACATACCCGGATATTTTGGCGGGCAATAACTCCCAGAAATCGTAATTCACGCCGTTGACGTTGGGGCCGAGACCGATGTCGATCGTGTGGTCGGGACTGTTCAGCGTGCCGCCGGCCGTGCCGACGCGATTGCTCCCTTCGAGATAGCCCGCCGGCTGCACTTCTTCGACCGAGTACGTGCCCGGCCTGAGCTTGAGGAAGGAGTAGTATCCGTTCCCGTCGGTTACCGCCGTGGCGACGCGGTTGCCTTGCGCGTCGGTCAGATACATCGTCACGCCGGAGAGCAGCGTTTCGCCGGCATCGTAGGCGTCGTTGGCATTGAGATCCACGAAGACCCGGCCCGAGAGGCTCGCCGCGCGGATTTCGCCGAAATTGTAGTTCTTCGCCTTCACGCCGCCGGCCAATGTGATGCCGTCGATCAGATCGCCCGGGTTGTGGGCCGTGCCGCCGACGGTGCCCGCCGTGTCCAGGCCGTCGAGATAACCGGCCGGCTGGGTCTCGGCGACTCCGTAGGTGCCCGGCCGGAGATTCGTAAAGCTGTAGTATCCGGTGCCGTCGGTGACGGCCGTCAGGCCGGTCGGATTTCCGGCGGCGTCGAGGAGGGTCACCGTCGCGCCGCCGATTCCGTTCTCGCTATTGTCGAAAACGCCGTTGTTGTTGTCGTCGGCATAAACGAAGCCCGCGAGGCTTGCCGGCGGCACTTCGTAGAAGTCGTAGCGAATCGCATCGACGCCCGAGGGGATGTCGATGTTTTTCATCAGGTCTTCGCTGACCCGCGTTCCGCCCTGGGAGCCGAGGAGGCTGTCGCCTTCGAGATAGCCTTCGGGCTGGACTTCCGCCACGCTGTACGCGCCGGGCGGCAACGCCGTGAATGCATAGTCGCCGTTGTCGTCGGTGGTCGTCGTTTGCAGCAGGTTGCCCGAGCCGTCCAGCAGGCGGATCGTCACTCCGGCCAGGAGCGTGTCGCCCGCGTCGTAGGCGGCGTTTCCGTTCATATCGAGGAACACCCGGCCGCTCAACGTGCAGGGCAGCAATTCGCCGAAATCGTAGTTTTCGCCGTTTTGCCCGCCGAGGAGTTGCACGCCGTCGATCAAGTCGCCGGGATTGTGGGCGGTTCCGCCCGCGGTGCCGGCCGAGTCCAGGCCGTCGAGATAACCGGCCGGCTGCGTCTCGGCGACGCCGTACACGCCGGGCATGAGCGACGTGAATCGATAGTAACCCGCCGCATCGGTCGTGGCGGTCTGGCCGGTCGGATTGCCGTTCGCGTCCAGAAGTCGGACAGTCGCGCCCCCGATGGCCGTTTCGCCGGCGTCGCGGACGCCGTTGTTGTTCGCGTCGAAATAAACGTGCCCGCTCAGCGTGGCGGGCAAAGTCTCGGCAAAATCGTTGTTGATGCTGTCATCGCCGCCTTCGAGGTTGATGCCGCTGAGAATATCGACCGTGGTGATCACGCCGCGCGGCTGGCCGTTGACGGTCCCGACGGTGTCGCCCACGCTCAAATAGCCCGCCGGCTGCGTTTCGACGATCCGGTAAGTGCCGGGTAAAACGCCGTCGAACTTGTAGTGTCCCGCGGAATCGGTGAGGGCCGTCTTGCCGGTATCCACGTAATTTCCATCCACCAACTCGAAAAGCGAGAGCGTGACGCCCGCGATCCCTTGCTCGCCCGCGTCGCGGTGGTTGTTCGCGTTGGGATCGTTATAAACGTTGCCGGAAATGGTGATCGGCAGCGGCGTTTGCTCGAGCGGGAAGACCGCGCCGGCCGTATAAACCGGGCCCGCAACCGCGCCCGGCGGAACATAAGCGTCGGCCGTGTTGTACGCGTCCGGAGGCAGCGCCAAGCCGGTTCCGCTCAGCTTGCTGTCATAAAAATCCACGAACATGTCGGTGCCCACGGCTTCGGCATAATGCGCGGCGGAAAATTTCGCCGTCATCGTGGAGCCTTCGAACTCGTTGCCTTCGGCGATGGCGTTGGGACCTAAAAAACCCTGTTCATCGACGTCGATCGTGAAAATCAGCTTCTCGCCGGCGTCGAAACCGGTGAAGTGCAGCACCAGTTTCGTTCCGCCGTCGGCAACGTCGGCAGTCACGGAATCGATGCCATTCTTGCTCACGATCGTGAAGGGCGAAGAGCCGTAAGCGCCGATTCCGCCCGGCGCAGTGTCGAAAAACACGTCGCCGATTTTCAAGCCGTCGCCGTATTTGTCGGTGTCGATGGTAAGCTCGGTGAGCTGCGTGCCGGCCGCGCCGCCGTTGAAGCTGATCTCGAAGACGTTGCCCGTTCCCGAGTCGTACGGATTGGCTTCCTCGAAATAAGTCGCCCCGATGTGGATCGGCGCGGGAACGGCCGAGAGCAGTTGCCGCGGCTCCATCTGCTCGAAACGGCAGAGCCGGGTGAACCTTCTCAGGATCGACTTCGTCCAGGATGAGCAATGGGGCTTTGCCGTTTCATGCCGAGTATGGATTTTTCTTGTCGGACCCACGACGACCTCCGTGTCGATGGCAAATCAATGAATAGGGTTTATTGTAGGTTGGGCTCCGCCCACCAAGGATCGATGATTGTTTTATTGCCCTCACGACGGATGAAGCCTGCCCTACTTCTGCACCCGCCACACGCGAACCGTAGTATCGAAACCGCCGGAGATCAATTCTCCGCTGTCGCCCGTGTAGGCCAACGCGCCGACCGAGCCGGTGTGCCCCACGAATTCGTTCTCGAGCTTGCGAGTGGCAAGACTCCAAAGGCGGACCTCGTTGTCTGTACACCCGGCAGCCAGTTTATTCGGGCCGCAATAGACGAGTGAAAGAATCTTCGCCGGTTGGGGCGGCAGAACGACGGCCGCTTTCGCTGTGGCCGTGTCGATCACGCGAATCACCCGCTCGTCGCCGCCGGACGCCAATTGCCTGCCGTCGGCGGAATAAGCCAGCGCTCGGATTCGCTGCGAAGACATCTGCACGTCGCCGGCGGCCGACCAGTCGGCCGTGTTCCAAAGGCGGACGGAACCCAAGCGGCCCGCCGCGGCCAGCTGTTTCCCGTCCGGCGAAAAAGCCACGGCATGAATATCATTCCCCGGAGCGTCGAGTTCGCGGAGCATCTTGCCGTCGTTGCCGTCGAAAATCTGAATCTTCTCGCCAAAACCCCCCGCGGCCAGCAATTTGCCGTCGGGGCTAAAAGCCAAAGCGCGAATGGCGTGCAACTGTTCGGGGGTCGCCAGCGGCTGCTCCGTTCCCGAGACCTCCCAAAGACGAATTCGCCGATCGTCGCCGGCCGTGGCGAGGACTTTGCCGTCGCCGCGGAACACGACCGCTCTGACCCAATCGGCGTGCGGGCCTAATTGCGACAACACCCGGCCGCCCGCTAAATCCCACAACCGCAACAGATGATCGTCGCCGACAGTCGCCATTAGTTTGCCCGATGGATCGAGCGCCGCGCCGGAAATCACCGGAATTTTGTCCAACTCCGTGCCCTTGACCAACTGGATGACTTTCGGAGAATTCGCTTCCGGTACGGAATCCGCGAAAATCGGCCGCAAGCCGACCGCCGCAAAAATCGCCAGCACTCCGCCCACTGCCAGAAACCGGTATTTTGACATGAAAATCACCCAAAGTTGATAAAGTAAGTTGTATTTCGCCGGTTTATTATTTCAAAACAATCCGGCGCGTTCTATCTACTTATCGACCAAGAGTGAAGAGTTTCATTTAAGAAGTTTTTTTCTAATTATGCCGACTGGGAAGAATGGGGCAAATAGCAAAAGCAAAATCTAGTCTAGCTTAACAGTGCTTGTTTTACATCGCTTACGCAAGAAGATCGCCTGCGAGTGATCGGAGTATTCGCTCCGCCGCCAATTCGCCGCTGTGAATGCAATCGGGAATGCCGACCCCGGCGTAGGCGTTGCCGGCAAGCTCAACATTCGGCAATTCCGCGAGCAGCGCACGGATGCGTGCCACCCGCTCTTTGTGGCCCACATGATACTGCGGCATCGTGCCGGGCCAATGGGCGATGTCGATGAAGACCGGCTCGCCGTGAATCCGCAGCAGCTTTTCCGTATGTGAACGCACCAGTGGCAGCAGTTCCTCGTCGGGCATTTCGGCAAGGTCCGGCCGCCGCGCCCCGCCCACAAACACCCTGAGCAGCGATTTTCCCTCGGGTGCGCGATGGGCGTATTTCCGGCTGCTGAAACTGACCGCCAACACCGGGCTGTGCTCGACGGCCGGAACCACCGCGCCCATCCCGTCCAGCGGATGGCCGATTTGCCGGTCCTCATAGCCCAGTGAAACGATCGCCGTGCCCGAATGCTTGATCGCCGCCAACTCCGCCGCCAATCGAGCGTCGATCGGTTCGAGCAACTTCGACGTTGCGGGCGATGGCGCGGCGAGAACGATGGCATCCAATTCTTCGCTCTCCCGAAGCCCCGCGGGAAAATGAATCTTCCAAACATTCCCCTCGCGTTCGATTCGCTCCACGGGTGAATTCAACCGGACGCAGCCCGGCGGCAATCGGGCGGCAATCGCCTCGACCATGCTCGAAAGCCCTTCGCGGAGCGTCACGAACATGCTGTATCGTGCGCCGCTTTCGGAAACGCCTTTGGGTCTCGCCTTCATCTGCCGCCGCATCGCGCGGATGAGGCTGCCGTGCTCGCGTTCCATCTCGCGAAAGCGGGAAAGCGTGGCCATCAGGCTAAGCTGCTCCAAATCGGCGGCATATACCGCGCTCACCAGCGGCTCAACCAATCGCTCGAACGCTTCGCGGCCCAGCCGGCGGCGGACGAACGCGGCCATGCTCTCGTCCTCTTCGCTTTGCCGCGGCGGAATGAAGTATTCCATCGCCGAACGCAGCTTGCCCAGCGGACTTAAAATCGGCGTGACGGCCAACGGCCACATCTGCGTGGGGGCCATCATCAAAAAGCCGTCCGGCAGGCGATGCATGTGGCCGCGGCGGACCACGAATGTCCGCCGATACGCCGGATTCGTCTGGATGAGTTGGCTTTCCAAGCCCAGCCGCTTGCAAAGGTCGATTCCCCAGGGAATCGTGGTGATGAAATTATCGGCGCTGCGTTCGACTTGAAAACCGTCGCGATGCACGGTCGAAAGCACCCCGCCCACGCGCGGGCCGGATTCGAACAGCGCGATCGCACAGGCCGGATTCAACTCCACCGCCCGATGCGCCGCCGCCAAGCCGGCAATGCCGCCGCCGATGATCGCAATTCGGGGGATTGAATGGCAAGTTGGCATTGATAATTACCGCAGAGCACGCAAAGAACACAAAGATAATAAGAGCTTATCCCAAAACTCCCCTCGCCCTCTGGGAGAGGGGCCGGGGGTGAGGGCAGAATATGCTGGAATATGCTCGTTTCAACGGTTTTGGGATAGGATCTAAGATGCTGCTTCGTGATATTGTGATTTTCTTCAAGGAACGCTGATCTCCACTAATAAACGCTGATAAGCCACAATCCAACTCAATTAGCGGTTGTTAGTGGTAATTCGTGTTCCTTCTCTTTGTGTTCCTTGCGTTCTCTGCGGTCGATTTCGAATTTTTTTCAATGATGAATTTAGCTTGGCGGTTCGATGCCGAAATCGCGGATCGAAAGCAGGCTGGAGAAGGAATAGCCGCGGCCGCGAAAAGCTTCGGCGCCGCCTTCCATGCGATCGATGATGGCAATCACCCGCTCGACTTTCAGGCCGAAGGCTTCAACCCGCTCGATCGCCTGGAGCGAAGAGCCGCCGGTGGTGACGACGTCCTCGACAATCACGACGCTATCGCCCGGCTGCACCGGCCCTTCGACGAACTTGTTCGTCCCGTGCCCTTTCGATTCCTTGCGGACCAGAAAGCCCAAAACCGGCGTGTTCCGCACGGCCGACATCACTACAACCGACGAGGTGATCGGATCGGCGCCGATCGACATGCCGCCAATGGCCTTGGGCATCCCCTCGACAGCCATCAGGTCCAAAATCCCCTCGGCTACCAGTTTCGCCCCGTATGGATCGAGCGTAACTTGCTTGCCATCGAGATAATACTTGGCCTTTTTGCCTGAAGCCAAGGTGAAATCCCCGAATTTCAAGGCCTTTTCGCGAACCAAGGCTATTAATGCTGATTTGTCGTACATGAGCGGCTAGGGGACAGGGGACAGGAATGACGGTAAAGGGTAGGATACCGGGGCCTGGGAAAAGGGAAAGGGGGCGGAAATCGTCAGCTTTTCCGGCTCCCTGTATCCTGTCCCCTGCTCCCTGTCCCCCCTATCGCCTGAATCACCACTTGTGATCCGACCGAAAGTATCCCGAAGAGGTCGTTGATATCGCGGTCTTTGAGGCAGATGGCGCCGCGGTTGTCGTCGCGGCCGATGCCGGCCTCATCGATCGTGCCGTGCAGGCCGATGCGGTCGCCCAGGCCGATCCAATATTTCCCCAGCGGATTCCGTCCGTCGTCGGCCGAATAGTTGATGCCGTCAGGCCCGTGGTAGATCGGCCCCTGCGTTTTTTCTTGAACCCTGTACGTCCCGTCCAGTTTCGGGCAATCGGTGCCCACGCCAATAGAAAATCGGCCCGCATAGTAGCCGCCCTCGAGCTTCAAGGTCAATTCGTGCCGATCGAGGCTGACTACCGCCGTGAAGGGGCCGCGCAGGACCTTCAACTCTTGGCCCGGCTGAATTTGCTGCGGCTCGATGCCGTTGATCCGCGCCAGAAGCAGGGCGGGTACGCCGCAACGCTCGGCGATTTGGTCCAACGTGTCGCCCGGCTGGATGATGTAGGGCTTCTCCAGATAACTCTGCCGCGAATAAATTACCGTGCCGGCAAGCTGATCCAGCAGTTGTTCAACTTCCCTTTTTTGCGGCTCGGGCAGATTCGGAAGCTCGTAAAACGACGTGAGCGCATGCAGTGCCTCGGGCAATTTGCCGTCATCAAGTGTTTTTTGCACCTGCTGGATAAACGATAAGTATTTTTCGCGGAACTCATCTTGTGCTGATGCACCACCCGGAGGATTAGCCGCCGCTCCGCTCGAAGGCGAGGCAAGCGGCGAAACGGCGCCGGGCGCCGTTCCCGGTGCGGGAATAAAAGGAGCATTCGGAACTTTTTCCGCGCTTGGCCCCGGAATCAGCGTGACGCCTCCACTCAACCCCGCCCCGCTCGGCAAACCAGCACTGGCTGAATTTCCACTCCCGGAATTCGAGCCAAACAACGGCGTCTGAGAACCCAAGCTACCCGGGAGAGGAGGCGGCGTATTCGTGCCTGGAGGAACGGAATCACCGGCCGTTTGGACGTCCGGCGAACCCTGTCCGGGAATTTGTACCGTCGGCATCTCGGGCGTATCGGATGCCCTTTCCGCAGCCGCCGGCTCGGATTTCTGCCACAGCGAAACATAAACCCCATAGCCGACGGCCATCAAGACAACCGTCACCACTACGGTCTTTATGGTGTTCATCCTCGTCCTCCCTGACGAATAGCTGGTCTTTTGCCAGTAAGATGCCTCGATTGTACGAATTTCCCCAACCTGATGCCATGCCGATTTTCTTATAAAAAGACAATTCTCATATATACCGGGTAAATTGGTGAATATAGAGGCTGCGTTGTCAATTTTAAATGTTTTGTTTTTCCCAGTATTCCCATAATATGCAATTTATCTCTTTATTGCGAAGATGGCAAACGGGGGTTGACCTAAACAGCTTTGCCTGCTAACTTTCGGGCTTCCACGTTGGTGTTTTACGGCTGCTTAATCGTTAGTAAACTAGTCCGAAAGCCTTGCCGGCCTTAATTTTTAGGTTCCAGGAAGAATATATGATTGGAGGACCGTTTTTCAATCTGTCACAAGGTTGAAAACATGTCCTGTGTTATTGAAGCATCCGCTTCCCTCGGTCCGAGCTTTCTTCACCCCAGATTGTAAAAAATTTCCCGTGCCATACGACAGTGTTGTTTGCGTCAAGCAGGTGCCCGATACGGCCAATGTCACGGCCGAAGCCATGAAAGAGGACGGCACCGTCAACCGAGCGGCTCTGCCCACCATTTTCAATCCGGAAGACCTCCACGCCCTGGAAACCGCGCTCGAGGTCAAATCTCGCTATGGGGGTACGGTTACCGTTATTAGCATGGGTCCGCCCCGAGCGGCCGACGTGCTCCGCGATTGTCTTTTCCGCGGGGCCGATCGGGGAATTTTAATCACCGACCGCCGGGCCGCAGCCAGCGATACCTTGGCCACCAGCTACATCCTCAGCCAAGCCGTGCGGACGGTGGGCCGGTTCGATTTCGTCTTCTGCGGCCGGCAGGCCATCGACGGCGACACCGCGCAGGTCGGCCCGCAATGCGCCGAGAAACTGGGCATTCCGCAGGTCACCTACTTGGAGAAGCTCGTCGCGATCGAAGGCGACAAGGTCCGCATCCGCCGAAACATGGGCCACGGTTGGGAAGTCGTCGAGGCCAAGCTGCCGGTGCTGGTGACAGTCATCGAGACGGCCAACGAGCCTCGTCCGCCGCAGGCAAAACGAGTGATGCGGTTGAAAAAAGCCCGCGTCTTCGCCGAAATCGCCGGCGAAGTCAAAGCGGAGCAGCCCGAAGCTTCCGAAGAGCAAGCGGCGCCGAAACGCGGCGGCGGGCCGATGCGCTCAAAGCGCGCAGCCTGCTCCTGGAGCAATGGAACCTCGACGACATCCATGCCGACCTCTCGCGCTGCGGCATGGCCGGCTCGCCGACCAAGGTGCATCGCATCCAGGCGATCGTATTGAAGAAAGAAGGCTACACCCAAATTCCACCCACCGAAGAAGGCGTCGGCGGGCTGATCCACGAGTTGGTCGTGGATCGAACGCTGGGGTAAAAATTGCTAATTGGCAATAATTCCATTAAATTCACCATTTGAACAGAATTGCACATATGCTCGAACCGAATCGTCAAGGCGAAGTGTGGGTGTTTGCGGAGCAGGAAGACGGCTCGCTGCACGATATCTCGTTGGAACTTTGCGGCAAAGCCCGGCAATTGGCCGACCGCCTGGGCGTCAAGGCCGGCGCGGTGCTGGCGGGCTCCGGCGTGAACGGCCTGCCCGCCAGGCTCATCGCGCAAGGCATCGATAAAGTCTATGTGGTCGATGATCCGCGGCTTGCGCATTTTTCGACGCTCCCCTACGCCCGCGTGCTGACCGGCGTGATCAACAGGCACCGGCCCCAGATCGTGATTTATGGCGCCACCGCGCTGGGCCGCGACTTGGCGCCGCGCGTGGCTTCCGAGCTTCGCGCCGGCATGACCGCCGACTGCACCGATCTCGAAATCGACGACGTGCCCGATCCGAAAACGAAGATCGAGCACCGGAACCTGCTGCTGCAAATTCGGCCGGCGTTCGGCGGAAACATCATCGCCACAATCGTGAACTTCGACCAGTGGCCGCAGATGGCGACCGTTCGCGAGGGCGTAATGCCGCTTCTGCCGCCCAATCCGTCGCGAAAGGGCGAAGTGATTGCGGAAAAAATCGAAATCCCCGATGCCGATTTGGCAATCAAACTCATCGAACGGCACATCGAACCGCGAAAGGTGAACCTCAAGGGCGCCCGGGTGATCGTCGCCGGCGGCGGCGGCATCGGCAGCAAGGACAATTTCAAGCTGCTCTACAACCTTGCCGGCGCGATCGGCGGCGCGGTCGGCGCCAGCCGCGCGGCGGTCGATAGCGGTTTCATCGGCAAGGAGCACCAGGTCGGCCAGACCGGAACCACCGTCCGGCCCGCACTCTACATCGCGGTGGGCATCAGCGGCGCGGTGCAGCATCGCGCCGGCATGGAGGATTCGGCCAAGATCATCGCCATCAACAAGGACAAGGACGCCCCCATTTTCGGCATCGCCCATTACGGCATCGTCGGCGATTACAAGCAGATCCTGCCGATGATGATCAAGGCGATCAAGGAAAAGAAGTAGGGGGCGAGGGGAGAGGGGAAAGGGGAGAGTGAAACAGCCGCTTGCGGCTTCGCATCACATAGCCTGCCAACAACTCGACGCGTTCAATTTGCAATTTGCAATTTCCTATTTGCAATTAATTTATTTCGGAGTTTCCACGTGCCGAACTTCTTTCTCGATAACGAAGACATTCAGTTCCTCTTCAAGCACCTCGATCTGGCGGCCCTCGCGCGGATCCAGGAGGACGATTTGCGCGGCGGGACAACGGCGACGCCGATTACGCGCCGCAGGATGCCGCGGACGCCGTCGATAACTATCACCGCGTGCTGGAAATCGTCGGCGAAATCGCCGGAGAGATGATCGCCCCCAACGCCGAGGAAGTCGATATCGGCGGCAACACGCTGAACGACAACGGCACGGTCACGCTGCATCCCTTGGTGCGGCAAAACCTCGACCGCCTCACGCAGGCCGACGTGATGGGCTTCACCCTGCCGCGCAAGTACGGCGGGCTGAACTGCCCCAACTTGATCTACACGATGGCCACCGAAATGATCAGCCGCGCCGATTGCTCGCTGATGAACATGTTCGGGCTGCAAGGCATCGCCGAGACGATCAACGCCTTCGCCAACGACGAGATCAAGGACATGTCGCTGCCGCGATTCTGCACCGGCGAAGTCACCGGCG
Source organism: Pirellulales bacterium (assembly GCA_963713065.1). Lineage (GTDB taxonomy): Bacteria > Planctomycetota > Planctomycetia > Pirellulales > Thermoguttaceae > JADLEL01. Next base: position 515,427 of record CAVQKP010000013.1, read on the forward strand.
CGATGGTCCTCACCGAGCCGGATGCCGGCAGCGATTTGCAGGCCGTCCGGCTGCGTGCCTACCAAGACGAAAACGGCAACTGGTTCCTCGACGGTGTGAAGCGATTCATCACCAACGGCTGCGGAGAAATCCTGCTCGTGCTCGCCCGCAGCGAGCCCGAAATCAGCGATGGCCGCGGCCTGAGCCTCTTCTACTGCGAACGCAGCGAAAAGGTGAAGGTCCGCCACCTCGAACACAAGCTGGGCATCCACGGCTCGCCCACCTGCGAACTGGTGTTCGACAACACGCCCTGCCTCCTGGTCGGCGAGCGGCAGCGGGGATTGATTACCTACGTGATGGCGCTGATGAACGGCGCGCGGGTCGGCATCGCCGCGCAGTCGCTGGGTCTGGCCGAAGGCGCCTACCGCCTCGCCCGGATTTACGCCCACACCCGCCAGCAGTTCGGCGTGCCGATCGAGAAGATGCCCGCCGTGGCCGAGATGGTCACGAATATGAAGATCGATATCGAAGTCGGCCGGGCGTTGCTCTACGAGACTTCGAGCGTCGTCGATCGTGAAAACAACAACCTCCGCGTGCTCGAATACGGGTTCAGCAAGGACAAAGAGGACGAAAAACAGCGTCGCCAGGCCTCCCGCGTTTACAAGCGGCTGAACGCCATGCTCACGCCGATGAGCAAATACTACAATTCCGAAATGTGCATCCGCGCGGCGAACGACACGATCCAGGTCCTCGGCGGCTCCGGCTACATGAAAGACTACGCCGCCGAACGCTACCTCCGCGACTCGCGCATCACGACCATCTACGAAGGCACCAGCCAATTGCAGGTCGTCGCGGCGATCCGCGGCGTCACTTCCGGTACGCTCGAACAATGGTCCGCCACGCACGAAACGAAACGCTATGACGATCCGAGGTTGGAGGAGCTCAAGCAGAAGCTGATCGACGCCCGCCGGGCGATCGGCGAGACCGTGCAGGCAATCAAGCCCAAAGGCAATTCCTATCTCGATCTCTGCGCCGAAAACTCGTCGATGGCGCGATTACGATCGTTGCCGGGCATCTGCTCCTCGGTCAGGCGGCCGACAACGACCGGAAGAAAACCGTCGTCCGCCGCTACTTGCAGCGCGATCTGCCCGTGCTGAAATTGAATCTCGAACAAATACACTCCGGCGACGCCACGCTGTTGGACGAATACGCCTTGCTGGCAGGCCCCGTGCCGGCGGCGTAAGAAAAGGATGAAGAATAAAGAATGAATGATGAATGATGAATGAAGGAAGAAGGATGAAAAATATGAATCTTAACCACGGCTTGACCGCCTCGATATAATTTCGAAAAGTCATCTCGCTGTCACTTCCATTCATCCTCCCTCCTTCATACTTTGTATTATGGGCATGTTCTCCGGCAAAATCGGCTTGGTGATGGGCGTGGCCAACGACCGCAGCATCGCCTGGGCGATGAGCGAAGCCTTGTACGCCGAAGGCGCGGAACTGGCCTTCACCCACTTTCCCGGCGATTCGCCCAAACGCCGCGTGACGCAACTCGTCGAACCGCACGCGCCGAAAATCCTCCTCCCCTGCGAAGTGCAAAAGGATGAAGACCTCGACCGCCTTTTCGACGCCGTCCGGACCACTTACGGGCGGCTCGATTTTCTGATCCACTCGATCGCCTTCGCCCCGCCGCAGGAACTCCGCAACCCCTACGTGCAAATGAGCCGCGCGGGCTGGCATCTGGCGATGGATATCAGCGTCTATAGCCTCGTGGCCGCCTGCCGGCTGGCTGCGCCGCTGATGACCGGCGGCGGCTCGATCATCACCGTCAGCTACTACGGCGGCGAGAAGGTCATTCCCAACTACAACATGATGGGCGTCTGCAAGGCCGCCCTCGAGCACAGCATCCGCTATCTGTCGTGGGACCTCGGCCGGCGGAAAATCCGCGTGAATTGCATCAGCGCAGGCCCCATGCGCACGCTCAGCTCGGCGGGCATATCCGGCTTCGACGAACTCCGCGAACACGCCGTGAAAAAATCGCCGCTCGGCCGCATTGTCGATCCCGCCGATCTCGGCAAAACCGCCCTCTATCTCCTCGGCGACCTCTCCTCCGGCGTCACCGGCGAAACCATCCACGTCGATTGCGGCTACAGCATCATCGGGCTGTAAGCGTAGGTTATGTCTCAGGATCACAGTCTGCCGGTGTATTGCAGGAGAATTACCTACTTTTTCTTCTCCAACTCGATGATGATCGAGTTTGACACAGCTTTATTGGTTTGCGTTCCGTTTCCCCATTGCTTCGACCACGGCTTGTTCGATTTCGGCGGGGCGGTTGCCGTTTACGGTGCGGTAGAGGTTGCCGGCGCGATCGTAGATGCGGAGATGGGGGATGCCTTCTTGGATGGCATAGGCGTCGAAGGCTTCGGAATCGCTTTCGATCGAGTTTTGGTAATTCTCGGTGTTCGCCCGGCGGAAGCGGAGGAATTCGAGGACCGATTCGCGACGGTCCAATTTATCCATGCTCACGGTGATGACCGCCAAGTCGTCGGGCGAAAAGCGTTTGCGCAGAGCGACCGTGTGGGGAAACAATTCCATGCATGGGCCGCACCAGGTGGCCCAAAAATCGACCAGCACCACACTGCCGCGATGCTGCCCGACCGCCTTCGTCAAGCCCTCGGGGCCGATTTCAGTGAGCGTGATATTCTTCAGCAATTCGGGGTCGAGCGGAGAGGATTCCGCATTCGATGTCGTGCATTTCGTGCAGCCGGGAAACAAGAGGACGGCAACCGAGAAGAGCAGGGCGGCAAGCAAGATCGCGGTGATTGATTTCATGGCGAGTAGTTTTTTCATGTTTACGGAAGGCAACAAGACGGGTTATCGATTTTCCTCTACTCCCTATCCCCCATCCCCTATTCCCTATTCGTACTTGATTCCGCAACCGAACTGCTTGGTGACTTTTTCCTTCGGTTCCTTGCCCGCCAGCAGGGCGTCGATCGCGTCGCGGAGCAGGTGTTTTTTCACCTTGCTCTCGTCCATGTTGTCGTCCACCGCGCCCATGTAAGCGACTTTGCGGTCTTTGTCGAGCACGAAAACGTGCGGCGTGACCTTCGCGCCGTAATCTTTGCCGATCTTCTGGCTGGCGTCGTAGAGATAGGGAAAATCATATTTTTTCTCTTTCGCCCGTGCTTTCATCTTGTCGAGCTTGTCGGCGTCCAGATTGTTCACGTTGACGGCCACGATTTGCACGCCCTTTTCCTGATAGTCTTTTTGCAGGGCCTTCAAACGGTCTTGATAGGCCTGCGCGACGGGGCAATGATTGCAGGTGAAAACGAGCACCACCAGCTTGTCCGACTGGTAATCCTTGAGACTATGTTCCTTGTCGTCGGTGCCGATGATCCCGGAGAAAAACGGCGCGGCGTCGCCGATCTTCAAATCTCCCGCCCGGGCGAAGACGATGGCTAAAAGTGCGAAAGAAGTCGAAAATGCGAGGCGAAACAGGGCACGATTCATAGGTCGAACCTCCGAAAATTAGTGAGTGCGTGAATACGACATTATCGTCTAATAATTCGCGCTAGCAAAGAAAAAGACAAGAGGGTTGTCGCTCCCCCCGTAAATGCCGTGAAAATGTGGGCGCGACGCGACCACAACGAGAAAACATGGAATATATTCAATCTTGAAGCAAATAAACAACAGTCCTCGCCGCTTTGAATACTTTTGCATACCTCTCGAAACGCCTGCCGGATCGAATACCTGATTAATCCCCGAAAATCATCGCTCAGACGGCAATAAATTTGCTTTCCGCCGGTTTCTGACCTAGATTATCTTTGGCGATGGAAATCTTGTTTCGCCATCGGGCCGATCGGCCCTTAACCATAACTCCTCCTTTTAACTTACTCCAAAATCGTGTCCGTTGACTCGTTTCAATCCGTTGCCGGCTGGGAGGGCGTTTCCAGCACGCTCCAGGAAATCCGCGATTGCCACGCGGAGACCTGGGCGTTCTTTCATGGAATCTTCGAAGAGCTGAATTTGTTCAGCATCAGCCTGGATGCCCATAAAAGACACCTCAGTCAGGCCCTTCCCGCGGGTGAGGACAAACCGCAGGCCGAATCGTCCGATTTCGACGAACGGCTCAGCCAGTTGTACTCCCAAAGAGAAGCCGAACGCGAGGAAATGCGTGAGACGCGGGAAGCCGTGAAGGAGCAAGTCGCGCACTTGTCCGCGGTGGCTTCTGAATTGGCCGCCGCGCAAAACGCCTTCCAAACGAATTTCCAACTCATCCGCGAGGAAATCGCCAAAAACCGCGAAACGCCGGCGCAGGACGCCTCCGCGTCTCCCCCGGCAAACGGCGGCGAAAACGGCGATTTGGAGCGGAAACTCACCGATCTCGAACGGCAGCACGCCGCGCTCGAACAGGATCGGGCGGTGCTGGAAAAGGAATTGGAAGGCGTGCGGAACCGCGCCGCCGATTTGGCGGAGTCGCTGGCGGAGCAAAAACGGCTCGCGGTGCAGCAACAGAATCAGGGAAACACGGAATTGCAGCGAATGAGAGTTTTGCTCGAATCCATCGCGCGGCAAAACATCGAAATCGATCTTTCCCCCGTTCAGGTCGAGGCCGTCGTGCCTTTGGTCCCCAAACCGGAGGCTTCCGCCCCGGCTCCCGACCCGGTGTTGGGATCGGTTTTAGCCCAATTCGAGATGCTCCAACAAGATCGTGCAAGGAGAAGGGCGTGAGACGAGGAGTGTGGCAGCTTAATGCGGCGGGTTCGCCCGCTAATCGATAAAACCAATAATTCATTCCCGGCAAAGCAGGGGAATGATCGGCAATAGTGCGTTCCTTGGCCGCAAAAACACCATCGAAGTCCCATCGGCGAGAAACACCATGAAAAAGCTGAATAACATTTTACTAATGGGAATCGTCCTGTTGAGCGGAGTGATCCTGCTGAGTATCGGCGTATTGTTGAACAAGCCCGCCTTGGCAAGCGTCGGCGGCGTGGTCATGGTCTTCGCCTTGATTCGCGCTATCGTGCTGCGGCGAAGACAGGATCGGGAGAGTGCCTTGCTGCTGCACGCCTGCAAAGAGGCGGCGCAGCGGAAGCAGCACGCCGCCAAACCGCTCGCCGCCGCGGCCGCGGGCATCGATCCCACGGACAGCAACGCGCTGATCGAGCAAATGCTCGCGCAAAGCCGCTATGCCTTGCTGCTCCGCGCTCAGCTCGCCGAGAATTTGGACGAATCGCATTTCGCCCGGGCGCTGGCCGCGCTCGGCGAGCAAATGGCGCTGGTCCCCGACGGGGAAGTCGCGCTCGAAGAAACGTCCAACCCGCGCGTGATCCTGGTGCAGCGGCTGTTTTTGGACCGCCATCCGGTGACGAACCGGGACTATTACGAATTCGTGGCGGCGGGCGGATACCAGCAAATGGCCCTTTGGGATGAATCGGTGCTGCCCGCGGTGCTCGATTTCGTCGATCGGACGGATGAGCCCGGCCCGAAGTACTGGGAAAACGGCTGTTACCCGGCGGGATTGGAACGCCATCCCGTGGTGGGCGTGAGTTGGTACGAGGCCGCCGCCTACGCGCGCTGGATCGGAAAGCGTTTGCCCAGCGACGCCGAATGGGTGAAGGCCGGCTGCTGGCCGGTGCAGCTTTCCAACACCGCTCGCTCGCAGCGGCGTTATCCCTGGGGCGATACCATGGACCGCACCAAAGCGAACCTCTGGGGCTCCGGCCCGGGACGCACCGTGCCGGTGGATGAATATTCTTCCGGCGTCAGCGTGGGTGGCGTTTATCAGCTGATCGGAAACGTGTGGGAATGGACCTCCAGCAGTTTCCGCGGCCTGCAATTGCCGCAGGATCATCTGCCGTCCAGCGGGTTGGTGCTCGATGCGCCGCTGAAAAGCATTCGCGGCGGTGCGTTCGACACGTACTTCGACAATCAAGCCGCCTGCCAGTTCCAAAGCGGCGAGAATCCTTTGAGCCGCCGCCACAACATCGGCTTCCGCTGCGCGGTCGGCGTGAACGATCTGATCCTCGTGCGAAAGCAAGACGGGGAAAAAGAACCGGAAAATGCCGCTCCGGCGGAAGAAATGCAACTCGCCGGCGCAAATGCCGAATGAATCGGCTCGCTCCCGCGCCGAAGCGCGGGTGCGATGAATAATTCCAATGTTTTTCCACACCGTATCGAGGGAATGAGCGGCAAAAGCGCATTCGGGAGCTCCTATTATGACCAAGTCCGTCATCCAACCGCTGGAATCCTATCGGCTGATCCAATATTCCACGCCGATTCCGTGCTACATCTGCTCCGCCGACAACACCACCGACGCGGAGTTCTGCAATCATTGCTCGGCGCCGATGGCGCTGGCGCACCAGGCGAACGTGCAACAAGTGGAGCCGCGAATGGTGGCGGTGGTCGGCCCCAGCGGCGTGGGAAAGACCGTTTACATGGGAATGCTGCTGGACATGCTCTCCCAGCAATCGAAAAAAATGCAATTGCTGGCGCGGGGCGCGTTTTCGATCAATTTGCAGCAAATGGCGATGGCGGCGCTGTCGCGCTGCGAATTTCCCCGCAAAACGCCCAATGAGCCCGATCGCTGGAATTGGGTGCATTGCCAGATCCGCCTGCCGCACCAGCGTTATCCGCTCGAACTGATCATGCCCGACATGGCCGGCGAGGCCGTGCTCGAAGAGGTGGATCATCCCCATACCTACCGCATCGTGCGGCAGTTTTTGCAGAAATGCGCCGCCGCCGTGGTCATGATCGACGCCGTGCAACTCAAGGAGGGAAACCGCGACCAGGATTTCTTCATCATGAAATTGCTCAGTTACCTCAGCGAATTGGACACCGACCCGCGCAGCGGCTGGAAGCGGCGGCCCTTGGCCCTGGTGCTCACCAAGGCCGACTGCTGCGAAGATTGCTGGGGCGATCCGGACGAGTTCGCCAAGGCGCACGCCAACGGCTTGTGGCAGCATTGCCGCGAACGATTCGGCTGCCACCAGTTTTTCGCGTCCGGCGTCGTGGGAAATTGCATCGCCTGCGACACGCTCACCGAAGGCCGGCTCTATCTGCCCCTTCGCATCGAACCCCGCGGCGTCACCGAACCGTTCGAATGGCTGTTGAATAAATTGAAAAAATAGAAAAATGGGCGGTGGAATGCGTGCAGACGAGTTCGTCTCCGCCCGCGGTTCACCGCTCGCCTTCCACGGTGCCTCAACCACTCCCCGATAGCCTCCAATCCGAAGAAACCAAGGACCGCAGCGCATGACACCCGTCGAACAAGTAATCTACACTTCCGCGGTTACCGATCGGGGCGCCGGTTATCAGATAGTCGCGCGTAGCCCCGGCTTGCACGAAGAGGATGCGCGGGAGTTGGCACTCTGGTGCCCTTCGCACGATTCTTTTTTGGATCTCGGACCGGAGGCCTCGAGCTGCAACTTTCATCCGCTGCCCAGCGGGGCGTTCTGCGTCTCCCGCACCGTGCCCGCCGGCTGGGAATACAGCGGCCGGGGCGGTGTCCGCGTTTATACGCATTGTTTGATCGTCGCCCCCGAGGTCCTCTCGCGATTTTCCAACAACCCCTTCGCCTTGCTGAAGGCCGCGCTGGCGGGCGGTATGTTGGAAATCCGCGATCCGCTCCCCGTCCGGTTGGAACCCGTCACCCTCGTCGGCAGCGCGACGACCGTGGACCAGAATTTGCTCATCGAATTGGCCAACCAACCCGGCCCGCAGGCAATCTCCGCGCTGGTTCAAGCGGCGCGCGATGCGGTCTGCCTGGCGGTCTCCGGCATGGCGCCGCCCGAAAAACTCATCGCCGGCTTGATCAATTGCCTGCCCCTGACGCACCGCACGGAATTTTCCTTTGCGACGGGCTTGAAATTCTCCCCCCGCCGGCCGTTCCGGCTGGTGGCCCTCCCCAGCGATCCCGCCGAACGGCGCTGGCTCGAAAATCACAACAACGTCTCCGTGCTCGATTTGTCCGGCGACGCGCCGCTGCCTTCGCTGTCGCCCGACGGCTGGTCGCGATTCATCGAGCGTTTGCTGAGTGCTGGGCGAACATCGTATTTCTCCACGCAACTTTCCAAACGCCGCTTCAACCTCACGCCCGAGGATTTGCCCGTCCTGGGCTTGCAATTGCTCGAAGACCTGGATGCCACCGCATTGCAGAATCCATGCTCCCGGCAAGAACAACGCCGCGAATTCGCGGCGCGGGATAGCGCCGAGAACGAGCAACCGGCGCCCGAATTTCCGCGGATCGCCTCGACCGGCGCCGAACCGACGGACGCCGAAAAAATTGCGGCCCTCAAGGCGGCGTTCATTCAACATGCCCATGCCGCGCATCGCCGATTCGCCAAGACGGATGCGGATACAACGGCCTCCCTCACCGGCGCGGCCCCCGCGCTCGAAGCCGAATCGCCCGTCGTTCTCGAAAAGCTCGAATTGCTCGACGATCTGGTCTATGAATCGATCGGCGGCAACGCCCAGGCGCTCGGCCAATTGCAAACCGTTTGGCCCGCGCTGCAAAAGGAATTGGACGACCGGTTGTTGGCCGAATCGAGGGAGCAGTATCTCCGTTACGCGCTCTCGATCTGGGAAGATTACAACGAAAAAGACGGCCACCGCAAGCCCGCCCGCGCCGTGCAGCGCTCGACGTGCTCTGCCTGCTGTTCGAAGGCGAGTGAGGGAGACTGTCCCGATCTTTGTGGCAGGAGGCCACAAAAATGGGACTGTCCCCTTTAGCACCACCATGAACGCTCGCTGATTTTTCGATTCAATACGAGAAAACAACCGTCCCGGGAGCCAATGCGGCAAAAAAATCTCCGGGTCCGACCAGCGTCGCTTTGTCGATTATTTTTGACCGATCGAGATTGGTGACCTTGTGCAATGTTCGCAGATCAGCACCCGGCCGCCCTGATCGATAAAATCGGCCAGCATTCTCTTGATCGGCGGGAATTCGGCGCATTTCAACTCTTCGCCCAAATCCTTGGCCGCGAAAACCGGTGCCGCCACGTTCAGGAACACGGCGGCTTTCCGCCCGTCCTTCAACGCCGACTGGGCAAGGCCGATCGCCATCGAAACCGCGTGAATGTCGTTCTTCCCCCGCGTGATGTTGACCAGAATCGGCGCTTTCCCGGATGCGGCCGCGGGGGCCGATTCGCTCGCCGCCGCCGCGGCCGACTTGCCTTCATACCCCGCCTTGACGATCGCGGCAAGAATTTTTTCGTCGGGAACTTGCGGTGTTTCCGCCTCGACCGCCGCCCGCTTGGTCGCCAACGAAACCGTCACCGACCGTACCCCGGGAATCTCGGCGATCGCGGAATGCACCGCGTCGGCGCAGCCCTGGCACTGCATGCCTTCAATCACGAACTCTCGCGGCACGGCATGAACCGCTTGATCCTTCTCGGGTGATTCGGCCTGCTTGGTTCCGGCACCCGATTGCCCCACGGCGAAAAATGTCGCTCCGCCCACGAAAAACGCCGCAACGCCAACCAATAGATAAGATACAACCCTCATCTTCGCCGCTCCTTTCGTAAAATGATCTTGGGGAATGATCTTGGGGACTGTCCCGATTTTTGTGGCAGGAGGCCACGAAAATGGGACTGTCCCCTTTAGCCGGGCATGATACAAAATTCACTACCGTCCCGATCTTGCGGATAAGCATGATCCAAGCCAAAGATCGCTCTTCGATCTGAAAACGATAAAATTTTTCGGCCCGAAATACCGAAAACGGCTTTTTTCACGCCGTGACTTTGTAAACCACGTCGTGTTCCCGTGCGTGTTCGGCGGCCTTCAGTCCGATATTCTGACCGACGGTGGCGCGGTCGATCATGCGGCCGTCGATCTGCATCGAGTCGATCTCCTGCGTGAAATCGCTGGTGTGCCCCTTGATGTGAACCTTATCGCCCACTTTCAACTCGCCCTCGGTCAGCTCGATGGCCGCCACGCCGAGATGGCTGAAATAATGAGTGATGATCCCAACCGGAACTTCCATCATGGCCTGAACCCTTTCGTAAAAAAACACCCTCACCCGCTCCACTCCCCATCCTATTTTATCCGACGAGCAAGACTATCAGGCGTTTTGGGCCGTGAACCCCGAGAATCAGCAACTTTTCGATGTCGGCGGTGCGGCTGGGACCCGTGACAATCAAGAACTCGCCGAGCTGTCTTTTGTCGAAACATCGTGGCGCGATTTCCCCCCAAGCGGTGGGTAAATGCTCGCGCAATTGCTCGGTCTTCGCAATCACGATGCACGCCGGCGGAAGATAGCATAACAGGCGGTCCTCGGCCGTCGGACAGGCGATCACGCACGAACCGGTGTCGGCAAGAAGTGCTTCAGGCTCGATCAAGCTGACCGACAATTCCGCCATTTCCCGCGGCGGCCAGTTCGGCTTGGGCCAATGAAGCAGCCCCGCAGGCAATTCTTTGACCGCCTCGCGGCACAACGGCCGATCCATCGGCGCAAGCGAAGTACAATCCAACAATTTCAGCAGGTCGGCCAATCTCCCGGGAACATCGGCCATCGAACGCACGCGGACAAGCTCGCCGAAAACCGCCTTGAGCTCGATTTCGAAGCGGTCGGCCATCGCGGGAATATCGGGATGCTCCCGCTTCCAAACCTCCGCCGCCGGCGGCGGTTCGATCCGCGGGCCTTTCGATGCTTCACTGCGAATCCGCTGCAATATGGCGTCGCGACTGGTCATGGATTGCTCCTCTTCTTCCACCAACTTCGAAAGGCCGGGCCGGGCACTTTGGGCAACTCCCGGCCGCGCGTCCAGCCGCCGAGTTTGCCGGGATGCCAGGGCAGGAATTTCGCCATCCGCACGCCCAACCGCACGCCGAACATCGCCAGCCGGTAACGCAGCGGGCCGGTCATGAACCAGGCCCAAATCTTCCAGGTCAAGCGTTCGCTGAAGGAGTTCATCGGCGAAGGCTCGTTGACCGATCGATGCCGCAAATGCACCAGTTGGTGCGGAATGTCGATTTTCACCGGGCATACCTCGCCGCACGCGCCGCAAAGCGACGAGGCAAACGGCAGCTTGCCCGCCTTCTCGAAACCGATCAAGTGCGGCGTGATGACCGCGCCGATCGGGCCGGGATAGACCCAGCCGTATGCCCAGCCGCCGGTGCGGCGATAAACCGGGCAGGCGTTCAAGCACGCGCCGCAACGGATGCAATGCAGCGATTGCCACGCGGCGGGGTCTTTCAGGATATTGGTCCGCCCGTTGTCGAGGATCACGACATAGAGTTTTTTCCCCGCCGCGGGACCGTGGATCAGATGCGTGTAGGACGTGAGTTTCTGCCCCGTGCCGCTCCGCGCCAGGAGGTTCAAAAACAGCGGCAGATCGGCCATCCGGGGCAGGAATTTCTCGATCCCCACCAGCACCACATGCACCGGCGGGGTCGCGGTCGAAAGCCCCGCGTTCCCCTCGTTCTCGATCACCACCACCGTGCCCGTGTCCGCGATCGCGAAATTGCAGCCCGACATGCCCATCTCGGCTTGCAGATATTCGTCGCGGAGGCGCTTTCGGGCGATGGCCGTCAGCTCCGTATGCACCTCGGTGAAAGGCTCGCCCAGCTTTTCAGCGAAGAGCCGGCCCACGTCGGCCGCCGACATGTGCAGGGCCGGCGCAACGATATGCGCCGGCCGCTGATGCGCCAGTTGCACGATGTACTCCCCCAAGTCGGTCTCCACCGCGCGAATGCCGGCGTCCTCCAACACGTGGTTCAGCGCGAGCTCCTCGCTGACCATCGATTTCGACTTCACGATGCTCTTCACGTTGTGCCGCTTGGCGATCTCCAAAATGTGGCGGTTCGCTTCGGCGGCGTCTTTGGCAAAAAGCACTTCAACGCCCTTCGCGGACATGTTTCGCTCGAACTCCACGAGCGATTTGTCCAAATTGGCGATCGCGTAGGTCTTGATTCGGTGGGCGGCCTCGCGCCATTCCTCGAATTGCGGGACCGACGCCGCCACCGCCCGATCGAGCCTGCTCGAATTTTCGGCCGACCTGCCCAGCGACGCCGGCGCGGATGGCTCCGCGAGCCCCTTCGTTTCCTTGGTCCAAAACTCAGCGCCTTCGAGATGAGAATTAATGGGTAACATGACAATACGTTAATGGATGAAAATTATCAACACGTAGACAGGAGGTCACGGAGAACGAAGGATGGTTAATGAATTGATATGTCTCTTCATGGTCCATTAAGCGTTATCCTCGTCGCTTTTCATATCTTTAACAAACGATTTCCCATTTATCTGGTCCCAGACTCACCGAAGAAAGGAAAAAATCCACCCCCAATCCCCAATCGGTCATTTCTCCGTGACCTCCGTGACTCCGTGTTGATTTCCTATCGTTATGCTCTACCACCCCGCCGCCAGCACTTCGGCGATGTGAATCGGCTTGATATGCTTCGCCTCCGGCGTGCGCTCGATAATGCCGCCGACGTGCATCAGGCAACTGATATCCACGGAAACCACGTACTCCGCCCCCGTCTTCATGATGTTCTCGACCTTCGTCTTGCCCATCGCAATCGACGTGCCGGGCATTTTCACGCTGAACGTGCCGCCAAAGCCGCAGCACTCCTCGATATTCGGCAAAACCTCGTAACTCAGCCCGCGGACATTCTTCAACAACGTCAGCGGCTGCTCGACGATCCCCAACTCCCGCCGGCCGTGGCAGCCGCTGTGCATGGTCACTTTGTGCGGAAAGGTCGCGCCGGTGTCGGTTACGTGCAAAATATCGACCAGAAATTCGGTGAACTCGAATACGCGGCGGCCGACCCGGACCACGTCGTCGCTCGGATCGACGTGCCCGAAAAAAACCCGGGCCATGGCCGTGCAGGAGGCCGAAGGGCAGACGATCCACCGCTGGTCCGCGAAGGTCTTGCAAAAATGCTGGATCACCGGCCGGGCTTCATCCCAATACCCCGAGTTGAAGGCCGGCTGACCGCAACAGGTTTGACGGTCCGGAAAGACCATCGGCACGCCGAATTTTTCGAGCAATTTGGTGCATGCCTGCCCGATCGAGGGATAAAACTGGTCCATGTAACACGGAATGAACAGCGCCACCGGCTCGCCGGGCCGGTATGGCTCGTCGTCTTGCCGTGGTGCAATTTCCTGGGCGGATTGGATCATCGCGGAACCTCCAAGCACGATTTATACCCTTTTTCACGCCGGTTCACTAGGGGTGCGGAAAAACGGTTTTTGGGATAAAATGATAAATGTGTCCGTTTAGCCCGCAGCCATCGGCGACGGCGCCCGGGCCAAATCAAATTCGGACACTATCGCACAATCCGCCGTCGCCCATGACTCCGGACTAATCCAGCCGGATCGATGTCCTTCCTTTTGGGAGCAAATTATGCTGACCGCCATCATGCTAGCCGCTTGCTGTTTTTCCGCCGATCCGACGCCGCCGGCGAATGCGGATTTGAAACTCGAAGTGAGCCGCCTGGTGCGAAAATTGGATGCCGATCGGCTCGCCGATCGGGAGGCGGCGGAACAAGCGCTCCTCGACAAGGGCCCCGCGGCGCTCGACTGCTTGCCGGCGATGGATGACGCAACTTCGCCCGAGGTCCGCGTGCGGCTGACCCGCATCCGGCAGAAATTGCAGCAGGCCATGGCCGAAGCCGCGGTCAAACCGTCGCTGATCACGCTCCAGAACGACGCCATGCCGTTCTCCAAGGTGATCGCCGCGATGTCCGAGCAGTCGGGCAATAAAATCACCGATTATCGCGAAAAATTCGGCCAGCCGGCGAACGATCCGGCGCTCAAAATCGATTTCCAAAAAATGCCCTTCTGGCAGGCGCTCGATCAAACGCTCGATCGAGCCGGCTTGGCGTTGTATCCCTTCGCCGAAGGTTCGGGCTTGAACGTCGTCGCGAAAAGCCAACAACAGTTGCCGCTCGGCAAAGCCGCCTCCTACGCCGGCCCCTTCCGCTTTCTGCCCACGCAAGCGATGGCGATCCGCGAACTGCGGACGGACGCCGGCGCTTCGCTCCGCGTCTCCGTCGAAACCGCGTGGGAGCCGCGGCTGAAACCAATCGCCATTCGCCAGAAGATGCAAGACCTCCAAGCCGTGGACGATCGGGGCAATCCGCTCAAAATCGACGCGGAAGCCGACTTGGAAGTGCCCGTCGATAGCGGCCGTGCCGCGGTCGAACTGGTGCTCCCTTTCGTCGCGCCGCCGCGCGACGTGCGCGAAATCGCCAGCGTCAAAGGCAAGCTCTCGGCGACCATCCCCGGCAAAGTCGAAACCTTCCGGTTCGATAATCTCCTCAAAGCGAAAAACGTCGAAAAACACGTCGCCGGCGTGACCGTCACCCTCGAAAGCGTGCGTCAGAACAACGAGGCGTGGGAAGTGCGGATTCGCGTGAAGTTCGACGAAGCCGGCGATGCGCTCGCCTCGTATCGCGGGTGGATTTTCCAGAACGAGGCGTATCTCGAAGGCCCCGACGGCAAACCCGTCGCCTACGACGCCTTCGAAACCACGCGGCAGGCCAAGGACGAAGTCGGACTGGCCTATATCTTCTCCCTGGAAAAACCGCCCGAAAACATGAAGTTCACCTACAAGACCCCCGCCGCGCTCTTCTCGCCGACGTTCGAATATGAATTGAAAAATATCAAGCTGCCTTGATATCATCGTTCCTACCATGAATATTCTCCCCGACTCTGCCTGGCTTCGCGTTTTTCGCCGGCGGCTGGGGGCGTGGTTCGATCGCAACGCCAAGGATTTGCCCTGGCGAAGGCGGAAAGATGCCTATGCTGTCTGGATTAGCGAGATCATGCTCCAGCAAACGCAGGTGGCGGCCGTCTGCAATTACTTCACGCGATTCCTCCGGGCGTTCCCCACCGTACACGATCTTGCCGCGGCGGACGAAGAGCGGGTGCTCAGGCTTTGGGAAGGACTCGGCTACTACCGCCGTGCAAGGCAATTGCATCGTGCGGCAATAATAATCGTCGCCGAACACGGCGGCCAATTCCCGCGCGAGTTGGAGGAAATCCGCCGCCTGCCCGGCATCGGCCGTTACACCGCCGGGGCGATTCTCTCGATCGCCTACGGCATCCCCCAGCCGATTCTCGAAGCGAATACGATCCGCGTTCATAGCCGGCTGCTGGCTTACGAAGGCGACCCCCACTCGGCCGCCGGCCAAAAACTGCTCTGGGCGATGGCCGCAGCCATAATCCCCAATAAACGGCCCGGCCGATTGAACCAGGCACTCATGGAACTCGGCCGCGAAGTGTGCAAATCGCGCACTCCGCTTTGCAAAAACTGCCCGGTTGCTTTGCTGTGCTGGGCCAAACAAAAAGGCTTGCAAAACCGCATCCCCAGGCCGAAACCGAAGCCGAAAATCGAGGAAGTGCATGAAGCGGCCGTCATCGTCCGCCGCCGCGGTCGCGTGCTGCTCGTCAAACGCGGCGACGGCGGACGCTGGGCCGGACTTTGGGATTTCCCCCGCTTCCCGCTCGACGGCGAACATCCTGCCGCACGCCGCAAGGAACTCATCGACGGTGTGCAGCGGCTCTCGGGTGTCAATATCGCACCCGGCGATTTATTTAAAACCCTCCATCACGGCGTCACACGCTTCCGTATCACGCTCGATTGCTTCGCCGCGGAATATGTCGCCGAAATCGACGAAAAAAACACGATCGTGAAGCGGTGGATTCGCCCCGCGGAGTTAGACCGTTATCCCTTGAGCACGACGGGACGGAAGATTGCCGAGGCAATATCGCAAAAGAAGAAAGTGTGAAGTGAGTCAACTATGTGGGATAGCAAGTAGATGACGGCCCGAAGGGCCAGCCGTTCGTCCAGCCCACGGGCAACGCCCTGGGGAAACGAAAGGACATCGATCATTTTTCGGCCCGAAGGGCCAGCCGTTCGTCCAGCCCACGGGCAACGCCCTGGGGAACTGAAAGGACGTCGATCACTGCCGGCCCGAAGGGCCAGCCGTTCGTCCAGCCCACGGGCAACGCCCTGGGGAACGAAACGCTTGTTATTCTTTGTTGTGTAGTGCTTTTCCGGCCCAACGGGCCAACTGTTCGCCTTGGCCGATAATGGTTGACTCCCTGGACCACGAAAAAACCTCGACCGTTCCGCTCCCCCGATAAGACATCAAACCGACATTATTGCCGATCTGCCAAATGCTCCCGAACTTGGTCAATCGCTTCGTCCAGCCACTCGACAAACTCGGCAGCGCTTTCCGGTTGCGGAAAATTCCGCGAACGGGCCGCCATTAACGCGTTCAATGCCTCTCGAGACGCCAATGCAACGAGTCCATCCATCGCTTCTTTCCAGATGAGCGGTTCTTCATTAAACAAAGCATTTCCAAGAAACGGGATCACGCTTGGCTGTCGTTGCTGCCAGATCATTTCGACAAGAAACGCTCGGATTTCTGCATTCGTTTCTTTGTTAAACACATCCAGCAACTCAGGAATTATAGTGTCATCTGCTTCCAAGAGGCAGTGGCGTGCTAGTTCTTGTTCTCCTTGTCGAAAAAGTTGGAGCCACTCGATTATATGAGAAGAATCTGGCATTTATGGTCTTTCCTCCTCGCATCGAGGCGGAGCCTCTCCAACAGTGCATTCCCATGCGGAGCCTGGGAACGAGATGATATTCATTTCCCCGCATACCAAAACGCCCGCAGCCATGCATGTTCGCGGAGTTTCCACAACAATTCTTCGCTAAGCGGCGGCAGATCGCTGACGGCCGTGTTCGCTTCGGCCTGTGCAATGTTGCGGATGCCGGGGATGACGGTGCTTACGGCCGGCTGAGCCAACACAAACCGCAAGGCGACGTCGGCCATCGTGAAATTGCCGTCCGGATAGAACTTGGCGACCTCGGCTTGAATCTTTTCCACGCGCTCCACCGCCCGATCGAGGCGGTCGCCGGCGAAGTAGCGGCTGCGAAAATCGTCTTTGCCGAATTGCTGCCCGCGTCGGAACTTGCCCGTCAGCACGCCTTCGTCGAACGCCACTCGCACGATCACGCCCACGTTGTGCTCCTTGGCGGCCGGTAACAGTTCGGCCACTGGTTCCTGCTCGAAAATATTGTAAATAATCTGCACCGCGTCGAGATATCCGCGGCGCATGAGTTCCAAAACGCCGTGTTGATCGTGCTCCGGCGTGGAAATGCCGATGAACTTGATCTTCCCTTCACTTTGGAGTTCTTTCAAAGTGTCGAGCGCACGCGGATTCTTGTTCCACGCCCGCGTCCAGGTGTGAAGCTGCAAGAGATCGATACAGTCAACGCCAAGCATTCGCCGCCGCTCGTCGATGTTCCCGCGGAGATAATCGTCCGGATAGCGGTCTTCGCTGCGGCAATACGGCGTAGGCGGCCAAGGACCGGGCGTCGGTGGGGTCTTGGTGGCGACGAAAACCTTCTCCCTGCGCTGCTTCAATACCCGGCCGATGATCTGCTCGCTGCGCCCCTTGCCATACGCGGCCGCCGTGTCGATGAAGTTCACGCCCAGGTCGAGCGCCTTGTAAAGCGCGGCCTCCGATTCCTCCTCCGGCTGCGGCCCCCATCCGCCACCCAAAGCCCAGGCCCCAAAGCCGATTTCCGAAACCGATGCGCCCGTGCGCCCGAATGTGCGATATTTCATGGTGAACCACGCTCCTATAATGATCGGCGAGACGAATTATCCATAAGTAAAGCAATGTAATCAAGCGCAAGTCCCAGTACCAGCGGGACTTATCGTTCTGGGGGTGCTCGATGTCCTGCCTATCGGGTAACTGTTCACGGGGCGGATGGGGACTGGTCCATTTTTCGGCGAACATGAATTACCACACGCATAAATCGTTGGCCGAAAAATGGACCTGTCCCCCTCCTTTCCGCCCCGTGAACGGTTACCCTATCGGACCTGCAATTTGTTTCTTTTCCATTTTAGGGGCTGAAATCTTATCTCATTATCCGGCTTGGAGTTACAAACCAAAATTTCCGCAATTTTCATTTTCTTGTAGAAATTGGGCCACTTGTTCTGCTACGCTGATCCTGACGACAGGGAAATGCTTTCTTGAAACTTAAGTGCATATATAATATTATCGAATGGGCTCGCTGCACGGAACTCGAATGTCGCTCCGAGCACAGCAAGACCTTCTTCTCCGTGCGCGAGCGAAATCCCCTTCGTTTGACGGCACGAGGCAGAAGAGGACCGAGAAGGCGAGGAAAAAATTCACGCCAAAAAACCGCCTAACTCTCGCGAAATCGGCAGTCCCGCTTTCCCAAAACCCAAGAAAACGCCAAATCCCTCGGGTAAAGCCGGAAGGAAAAATTCGAAAATTACAAAAAATCCCGCAAAAAACGCACTTTTCACCCCATCAAGAAAATGCCACAACTTAAAAAATCGGGTAACATATCCCCACTTCAACCGCACGCCTCGAAAGGCACTCAAGCTACTCCACCGACCAACAACCAATATCCTTCCAATACCAAAACTCAAAAACCAAAAATCCAAGAACTCAACTCCGGAAAAGTGCTTTTTTCGAAATTTGATGACCAAAAATATTTGGCCCGCTTCGAGCGAATTCGGTCGCAAATTCATGAACGGAAAGAGTTTATCGCCCGCAACGGCAGCGTCGTCGCCGGTTGGAGAACTTATCGGGCAATACGGCTCGGACCCTACTATCGAGTGGCCTTTCGCCAAAATCACGCGCTGCAGTCGATCTACATCGGCCGCAACGAACGTCTTGTTACAATGGTACGTGCGTTGATTGAAGAGTTAAAGCAGTCCCGCTCGCAGGACCGCCTCATCCGCCGCCTGC
This sequence comes from Pirellulales bacterium, assembly GCA_963713065.1. GTDB lineage: Bacteria > Planctomycetota > Planctomycetia > Pirellulales > Thermoguttaceae > JADLEL01. Next base: position 534,150 of record CAVQKP010000013.1, read on the forward strand.
GTTGTGCTGCCCGACGCGCCTTGCGCCGCTCGCTAGCCGAACTCGAAGTCCACGTCGCCCCCCTCGGCTACCGCCGCCGCGGCTTCCGCCTCTGCAAACAACGCGAAACAACCCCAATAAAACCTCAAAACGCCCCCACCGGCCCCGTGCCCGTGGAGCGATGATTGACCGCTAACGCCTGACTTTCGATAACACCCCACATCCCTCGGCCATTTGCCGGTGGAATCATGCTTTCCTTCAAGTCATAATGCCACGGGCATTCCTTTCCAGTCTTTCCATCATGCCCCACCCCAACTGGACCTTGCTAAAAACCCTGCCTCACTCCGAACACCGCATCATGCGCATGCGCCACGATTGGTATCGCTTCGAGCCGACCGGCGCGGAGTGCGATTTCGTGGTGCTCGAATTTCCCGATTGGGTAAACGTCGTCCCCCTCACCGACGACGGCCAAGTCGTGCTCATCCGGCAGTATCGGCACGGGATTTCCGCCTCGACCTGGGAAATTCCCGGCGGCGTGATCGACCCCGGCGAGGAACCCCTCCACGCCGCCGTGCGCGAACTGCAGGAAGAGACCGGCTATGCGGCGCAAAATGTCAAGCTCCTCGGCCGCGTCAGCCCGAACCCCGCCATTCAAGGCAACTGGAGCTACAGCTTCCTCGCCCAAGGCTGCAAACTCGCCGGCCCCCCCAACCTCGATCCGTTCGAAGACATCGAAGTCAAACTCTTCCCGCTCGAAGAAATCCCCCAGCTCATCCGCCGGGAAGAAATTTGCAACTCGCTGGTCATCAACGCGTTTGCACTGTTGTGGCTGGAAAAAAAGGGTGAATACCAAAAGGGAAAAGATGAATGACGGAGTGGACAGCCACTGGATAACAGGCAAAACTTTTCTCACCTACTGCCCACTGCCCACTGCCCACTCACCCCTATCCCCTCTTCGGCCGATACAAATCGGTGGCCACGCCGTAAAACACTTCGGTGGCGAAGCCGAGCGTTTCACTGAACGTGGGATGCGGATGGATCGATTCGCCCACGTCCTTGGCGTGCGCTCCCATTTCGATGGCCAAAACGGCCTCGGCAATGAGATCGCCCGCCGTATAGCCGACGATGCCGCAACCGATCACGCGCTCCGACTCGGGATCGATGATCCACTTCGTCAAGCCTTCCGTCCGTCCGACAGCCACGGCGCGACCGCTCGCGGCCCAGGGGAATTGCGCGACCGCAACCGTGCGGCCTTCCTTTTTGGCTTGCGTTTCCGTAACGCCGGCCCAAGCGACTTCCGGATCGGTGAAGACCACCGCCGGAATCGCGCGCGGCGCAAAAGTGGCCGGCTCGCCCAAAAGCGATTCGACGGCCGTTTTGCCCTCGTGCGCCGCCTTGTGCGCCAACATCGGCTCGCCCGCCACGTCGCCGATCGCCAAAATCGCCGGGTCGCTCGTCCGCAGCCGGTTATCGACCTGAATGAACCCCTGCGGCGTGACTTGCACCTTCGTGTTTTCCAGCCCCAAGCCGGCGCTGTTCGGCTTCCGTCCCACGGAAACCAGCACCCGGCTGAATCGCTGCACTTTGTTTTCCACCGCGCCCTCGAACGTGACTTCGATCGCGTCGCCGACGTCCTTCAATGCAACGACTTTCGTGCTGAGATAGATCGCCGCAACGCGCCTTCCAGCCGTTTTTGCAGCGGCCGGACCAGATCGCGATCCGCGCCGGGCAGCAATCCGTCGGTCAGCTCGACGACCGAAACCTTGCTCCCCAACGCCGCGTAAACCGTGCCCATCTCGAGGCCGATGTAGCCGCCGCCGACTACCAGCATCGACTCCGGCACGTCCGGCAAATCGAGGCCGCCGGTCGAATCGAGAATCCGCGCCGAAGGAATGTTGAGCGCGGGAATCTGCGCCGGACTGGAACCGGCCGCCACGATGCAGTGCTCGAACGCGAGCCGCTCCTCGACGGGCGGAACATCGCCCACCGCCGCGAGCTTGAGCGTCGTCGAATCGAGGAAACTCGCCTGCGCACGGATTACCTGCACTTTGCGTTTGGCGGCAAGCTGCTTCAATCCGCCGGTGAGCGTGGCGATGGCCTTCTCCTTCCTCGCCCGCATGGCGTTGATATCGAGCGACGGCGAAGGAAACGAAACGCCCCAATCGCTTAGATGCCTGGCCTCCGACATCGCCTTGGCCACGTGCAGCAGGGCCTTCGAGGGGATGCAGCCGCGGAGCAAACAGACCCCGCCCAACCGCGGCTCGCGATCGATGATCGTGACCTTCATGCCCTTATCGGCCGCCAAAAACGCCGCCGCGTATCCGCCCGGCCCGCCGCCGATGATCGCCAGTTGTGTGTTCATGGTTTAAGTGAGCAGTGGAAAGTGGTAAGTGAACAGGGGAAAGCGAACAGTGTTTAATGGAAAGTGAGAAGTGGACGGTGAACTCACCCCTCATCCCTCGCCCCTGATTGCTACATCGCCAGCAGCAGCTTCCCCGGATTTTGCAGGAAATTGACGACTTCATTCAGGAATCGGGCCGCCGCCGCGCCATCCACGATGCGGTGATCGTACGAAAGACTCAAGGGGAGCAGGAAACGGTTTTCGATGTTTTCCTCGCGCGAGACGAGCAGCCAGCGGGCGCGGCCGACCAGCAGAATCGCCACTTCGGGATGATTGATGATCGGCGTGCTGTACGTCCCCCCCACCGCCCCCATGTTGCTGATCGTGAAACTCCCGCCGCGAATTTCCTCCAGCGTGAACTCCGCCTTGCGGGCCTTTTGCGAAAGCGTGCTCAACTCCTTGGCGATTTGCGGAATCGAGAGCCGCTCGGCGCTCCGCAACACCGGCACCACGAGACCCCGCGGAGTATCCACCGCAATGCCGAGATTGACGTATTGCTTGTAGATGATCTCCTGGTTCTCGTCATCCATGCTGGCGTTCAACGTCGGATGGTTCAGCAGCGACAATCCGACCGCACGCACGACGAATGCGAGCGTGGTCAATTTCACCTCCGGCCCGAGGTAGCCCGGGGGGACGTTTTTGCGAAGGTGTTCGAGATCGGTGACGTCGGCGTCGTCGAAATTGGTGACGTGCGGGATGACTGTTGCCGATTTCGTCATTTGCGCGGCGATCACGCGGCGGATTTTCGACATCTTCTCCCGGCTGATCGCACCCCAGTTGTCGCGTCCCGGCTCGCCCGGCGGAACGACACGTTCGTGCGGTGCGCCGCTGGGTTCTCCGCCCACCGCGGCGCCCGTCGGCTTCGCGGCGAACGCCTTCACGTCTTCAGGCGTAATCCGGCCACGCTCTCCACTGCCGGCCAGATTTCGCAACTCGACCCCCAACTCCCGCGCGATTCGTCGCGTTGCGGGCCCCGCGGGAATCGGCCCGGTGGAAATCGGCCGCGGAGTCTGGCACATTACTAATTCTCCCCTCTCCCTTTGGGAGAGGGGCCGGGGGTGAGGGCTTTTGGCTTCCTCGGGCGTTTTCGGTGCTTTCCCGGACGCCGGTTCGCTCGGTTTAGCCTGCGGCGGCGCCGCGGTTTCGGCTTCCCCTTCCACCGTCACCAGCAATTGGCCGACTTTCACCGTCGCGCCTTTCTGCACGTGTATTTTCACGATCTTGCCCGCATGAGGGCAGGGAATCTCCACGACGGCCTTGTCGGTTTCCAGTTCCAACACGCCGTCATTGGCCGCGATCACGTCGCCCTCGCGGACCAACACGTTGACGACGTCGCCGCTGGTGATATTCTCGCCAAGCTCGGGAAGTATGAAGTCGATGGGCATTTGAGTGATTAGGGATTGGGAACTAGCGGGACGGAAGGATTGATACCAGTAACAACAGTTCGACTTGCTCCATGCATTCCAGCGGAACAAGCGGATATCCAATCCCCAATCCCACTCTGCTTACACCGTTACCTGATTCGGCTTCTCCGGATCGAGCCCCAGCGTTGTGATCGCCGCCGCGAGTTTATCCTTCGGATATTTTCCCAAATTCGCCAATTCGTACAAGGCGGCCAGGGCGATATTTTCGGCATCCACCTCGAAAAACCGCCGCAATTCCGCGCGGGCTTCGCTGCGGCCGAAACCGTCGGTGCCCAGCACGCGGTAATGCGAACCGACCCAAGGAGCGATCGAAAGCGGCACGGCGGCCACATAATCCGACGCCGCGACGATCGGATGGATATCGCCGTCCAAAACTTGTTCCACGTATGCCTTTCTCGGTGTTTCCCCCGGATGCAATCGGTTCCAGCGGTCCACGTCCCGCCCATCGTAGTAAAGCGATTTGTAGCTCGTCACGCTATAGACGTCGCTCGACACGCCAAAAAGCTTTTCCAGCAGGTCTTGCGCCGCCAGCGATTCGCGCAAGATCGCCCCGCTGCCGAAGAGATTGACTTTCGGCTTCTTCTTTCCCCCGTCAACCTCCGAAAGTTTGTAGATCCCGCGGCAGATGCCCTCCGTCGAGCCAAGGGGCAAGATGGGCATTTCGTAGTTCTCATTCATCAGCGTAATGTAATACAAAATGTCCTGCGATTCATAGTACATCCGCCGCAGTCCGTCGAGAACGATCACCGCCATTTCGTATGCGAAGCAAGGATCGTAGGCCCGGATGTTCGGGTATGCCAGCGCGAAGAGGTGGCTGTTGCCGTCCTGATGCTGCAGACCTTCGCCGGCCAGCGTCGTGCGGCCGGCGGTTCCGCCGAGGACGAAGCCCCGGCAGCGCATATCGCCTGCGGCCCAGAACAGGTCGCCGATCCGTTGGAAGCCGAACATCGAATAATAAATGAAGAACGGAATCATGCTGATTCCGTGGCTGGAACGAGAGCTGCCGGCGGCGATGAACGACGACATCGAACCCGCCTCGGTGATGCCCTCTTCGAGGATTTGCCCGTTTTTCGCTTCGCGGTAGTAGAGCACGTTGTCGGCATCCACCGGCTCGTAAAGCTGCCCGGCGTGCGAATAGATGCCGATCTGCCGGAAGAGCGCTTCCATGCCGAAGGTCCGCGACTCGTCGGGCACGATGGGAACGATGTAGCGGCCGACATTTTTGTCGCGCAGCAGCTTCGCCAGCAGCCGCACGCAAGCCATCGTCGAGGAAACCTCGCGCCCCTCGCTGCCCGCGAAAAACTCGGCGTAATCGTCCCACTTCGGCGGCTTGAGCTTCATCGTCGGCGAGCGCCGCCGCGGCACGAAGCCCGCCAGCGCCTTGCGATGCTCCCGAAGATAGACCATCTCCGGGCTGTCCTCCGGCGGCTTGTAAAACTCGGCGTGCGCGGCGGCCTCGTCGGAAATCGGAATGTCGAACCGCCGCTTGAATTCGACCAATTCCTCCTCGTTGAGTTTCTTCTGCTGATGCGTGATGTTGCGCCCTTCGCCGGCCTCGCCCAGGCCGTAACCCTTGATCGTCTTGGCCAGAATGACGGTCGGCGCGCCGCGGTGTTCGGCGGCCGCCTTGTAGGCCGCATAGACCTTGGCGGGATCGTGTCCGCCGCGTTTGAGCTTGCATATCTGGTCGTCGCTCAGATCGGCGACCATCGCCAGCAAACGCGGATCGACGCCGAAAAAGTGCTCGCGGATGTACGCCCCGTCGCTCACCGAATATTTCTGGTACTGCCCATCGACGATTTCGTTCATCCGGCGAACGAGCAAACCATCGTGGTCTTTTGCCAGGATGGGGTCCCACTCCGATCCCCAAATCACTTTGATCACGTTCCAGCCGGCGCCGCGAAAGATGCCTTCCAATTCCTGGATGATCTTGCCGTTGCCGCGCACCGGTCCGTCGAGACGCTGCAGGTTGCAGTTGATGACGAAGGTCAGATTGTCGAGTTGCTCGCGAGATGCCAGGGTGATGGCGCCCAGGGTTTCGGGCTCGTCGCATTCGCCGTCGCCCACGAAGGCCCACACCCGAGAGGCTTTGGCCGACGGCAAGACGCCCCGATCGACCAGATAATGATTGAAGCGCGCCTGATAGATCGCCATGATGGGGCCCAGTCCCATCGACACCGTCGGAAATTCCCAAAAATCGGGCATCAGCCACGGATGCGGATACGACGACAATCCCGGCGCCGGCTGCAGCTCGCGGCGAAAGTTTTTCAAATGCTCCTCGGTCAACCGCCCGAGCAAATACGCCCGAGCGTAAATCCCCGGCGAGGCATGCCCTTGCAGAAAAACCTGGTCGGGCGGCAGCGTCCCTTCCTTGCCGCGGATGAAATGGTTGAACGCCACTTCATAAAGCGTCGCCGCGGACGCAAAGGTGGAAATATGCCCCCCAATGCCCGAACTCAGCTTATTCGCTCGAACCACCATCGCCATCGCGTTCCAGCGGATGATGCTCTTGATCCGGCGCTCCAGCTCGCGGTCGCCGGGGTAGGGGGGCTGTTCCGCAACCGAAATCGTATTCACGTAAGGCGTCGTCGCCACGCCGGTGAAATTGACGTTCCGCGCGAGGGCATGATGCTTCAATCGCGTGAGCAAATACGACGCTCGATCACCTCCCCCCGATGAGATTACATAGTCGAGCGCTTCCAACCATTCCGAGGTTTCCTGAGGATCGGCATCTTTCGCCAACGAGGGGAATAATCCACTCGGCAAAGCCCCATTGCTGGTTTTTTTGGTTGAAGAGTTATCCATTCCAATTTTTACTCGTGAAATTCGCCAGCGCTTGGCCAAATTCGGTGCATGAGGCGTGGGGGCGCAAAATACCGGCCTCCTTGAGGAGCCCCACAAGGGCGGTCACGTTGCTCGAAAGCACCAAACCGCCTCTGCCTGAATGTAATTATTGCCCCGCGGTCCGTGAAATGAAGAGAAGAGACTCGTCGGAAACCATAACGCTCCATCACGAAATGAAGCTATCGAAAACTGAGGTATTTACACAGAGTTACTTGCCCTTGAGAGTTTTTATGCGAGCCGAGAGCCGGGATTTGGTGCGGGCGGCGGCATTGTTATGGATGACCTTTTGGGCGGCGGCGCGGTCAAGAACTTTCGCCGATTGGCGGAATTCCGTTTCGGCTTGCTCCACATTGCCCGTCGCTACGGCTTCAAGCACTTTTTTGCACTGGGTTTTTAATGATCTCTTCACGGAACGATTCTTCTCCCGGCGCACAATGCTCTGCAACATGCGTTTTTTCGCACTCTTAATGTTTGGCATAACGTCTGATTGGGTAAAGGTTTAGGAAAGTGAATCGGTATCGGTTTAACCTATTTTATCGGCTCGGCGGAGTGAACTGCCGGAATCGGGAGGTCCATTTTTGCGTTTTTTGGCGAGTTTGTCCAGTAGCGAGGGCACATCTTTATAAGTGAAATCTAAACCGGCCAAGACTTTCAGATGCTTATCCGCCCTTTCAAGGTTATCCAATCCGAGGGCAAGCTTGCCCGCCAAATAGAGGGACTTTTTCTTGTTCTTGGCATCCCGATCGGGAATTTCCTCGATCGCCATCTCGTAATGGTCCATCGCCAGCGGATATTGCTCGATCTGCTGGAAACACTGTCCAAGAGCCAGCAGACAGGAACCCTTTTTACGAGGGTCGTTTCTCGCCAATTGCAGTTCCCGGATGGCATCGTTGTATTGCTTGAGAATCATGTAGTGGTAGCCCAAATCATAGCGGAATACCGCATTATTGGGATACCGTTCGCAACGATTCTTACAGACCTCCAATTCCTGGACAAACAGTCGTTTTTCCTGTTTTTTCTTTTCCGCCGGATCATCGATTTGGGATATCTTTTGCCGTATATTCCGCAATTGCGCATCTTCCCATTTTTCGCGGATGTCTATATTGCCGTCCGAATGCTCGAGGGCTCGAGCGAGAATTTTCTCCGCGTCGCCATACCGCTCTTCGTTGATGTACATCTGCGAAAGCTCGACGTAGGGCTCCATTTTCTCCGGATTTTGGTTGATTTTGCGAAGCAACCGTTTTTCAGGGGTGAGCAGTTCTTCCACCTCGCCAAGCCGGCCACGGCGCAATCCTTCATTCAACGTGCCGTCTTTCGGATCCATGCGGTGCATGTTAAGATAGGCGATGTGGCGCTTCGCCTCTTCCTCCGCGGCGGTGCCTTGGCAGACTTGTTCCACGCGGTGCCAGCAGGTAATCGCCTGATCGATGTCCCCTATTGCGGCTAGAGCAATCGCGCAGAGCTTGTTGACATCGGCATCTTTGGGATTCGGCAACAGCGCCGTTTTCAAATAATATAGTTCCACCTCGAAATCGGCGGGATATTTGGAAGAGGCTCTCGCCATGTTGACCAGCGCGGTCTTGTCCCATGGATTGGCCGTCAGTACTTTCAGGCCCTGTTTGAGCACTTCGTCCCATTTTTCTTGATCTACCGCCTTTTTCTGCGCCATCCGAGCGCCGAGTTCCTGAAATTTAGCCAGCGTTTTACCCGTCTTGTTGTTGTTGTATTTTTTTTGCAGAGTTTCAATATAAGCCTTCACATAGAAAATATTGCTCGGATTGCCGAGCACGCATTGCGTCAGCAAGTCGGTGGCGTAATTAAAATCGGGTTTTTCGCCGGAAGCCTTTTGCTGGGCAGCGTCCAACATGGCGTCCAAACGCTTCTGTTTGGCCGGCGAAATCGGCTCGCGGATAAGTTTTTTCGATTCCTCGTATCGTTCTTCGGGAGGCATGTTTAGCGTTGTTCTGCGGTTTATTGCCTTATGAAAATCTTTGGTTCTATCGTGCCTCGAGACCGGCTGGGATGGAAGGGAATGTAACGCTCAGCGCTATCCAATTTCCAGCCTCGGATGCCGGATCCCACTCATCATTTTATCTGCCGGCTAATACAACGCAACTGCTTGTAAATCGTCAGTTCGAGATCAAACTTGTTCGCGATACGTGATCCAACTCAGATATCCCAGGCACAAAGAACACAGGACCAACGGAAAATCGAACAGCCAGCGATTGGCGGCTCGGAAGGGAAATCCCAAAGCCAAATCGAGTCCGAAGATCAATAGCATCAAGGCGGCTATGACCATTCCGAAGATGCACAACGCTTTGGGCATGGGAAGCTCCTCAATCAGTTGGTTGCCGGCATAAACAAATATCCTGATTTCTAGTATAATTCGATCCTTTACGATTCACCACTCCCATCTTGGCAGCCATTCCATAGAGTGCCAAAATGGAGTCGGAAAAGGACATTTTATGGCCATGAACCCGCAAAAATTTACCGAAACCCCCATTCCTCCGCCAGAGGTGTGGGTAGATTTTCGGCGTCAAATGCCCGTGACTCGACAATGGACTTTTTTAGACCACGCAGCCGTAGCCCCTCTAACAGAGGGTGCCATGATTGCCTTAGAAAATTGGGCTAGGGATGCTGCCAAGAACGGTTCCGCCAATTATCCTTCTTGGAATCAACAAATCGCCGAGCTTCGCCAACTTGCCGCACACATGATCGGCGCTGAGCTTGAGGAAATTGCCTTCGTTGGCAATACCACGGCAGGCATAAATTTTGTGGCGGAGGGCTTTCCCTGGCAATCGGGTGATAACGTCGTGATCCGTGATGATGAATTTCCTGCCAATCAATATCCTTGGCTCCATTTAGCCGATCGAGGGGTGGAAACGCGACGGCTACCCGTCAAGAGCAGCCGTTTGGACCTCGACCGATTGGCCGAAGCAATGGACCATCGCACGCGAATCGTTTCCCTCTCTTGGGTGGCATATTCTAACGGATGGCGGCATGAATTGAATGAAATCATCAAACTGGTTCACGACCGCGGCGTGCTCTTTTTCCTCGATGCCATCCAAGGCTTGGGTGTTTTTCCGCTGGACGTGAAAAAAACGCCCGTCGATTTTCTCGCCGCCGATGGACATAAATGGATGCTCGGCCCGGAAGGGGCGGGCGTGTTCTACCTCCGCCGCGAGCACTTGAAATTGTTGCGGCCCGCCGGCGTCGGTTGGAACAGCGTGAAAAACGAGCATGCTTTTCACGAAATCGTCTATGATTTGAAAGAGACCGCCGAGCGCTACGAAGGCGGCTCGCAAAACGTGGCCGGCTTGCTGGCCCTGCGATCGAGCCTGGAGCTATTGGCTCGTTTCCCGGCCGAGGCTATCGCCCGGCGCGTATTGGAGATCACCGACTACGCCTGTCGGCGGTTGACGGAAATCGGGGCAATCGTGCTTAGCGACCGACGGGATGAGCATAAGAGCGGCATCGTGTCCTTCGAACTTCCCGGCCGTGATCCGATTGCGATCCGCCGACGCTGTTTTGAGGAAAAAGTGATCCTCAGTTGCCGCGCCGGCCGCTTGCGAATCAGCCCCCACGCCTACAATGACGAATCCGATATCGAGCGGTTGATTGCAACCATAAAAGATGAAGGATAAACATTTCATGCCCGAACTCTCTCCTCGCGTTGCCGTTTATCCCGGTTCGTTCGATCCTGTCACGCTCGGTCATTTGAACGTGATCGAGAGGGCGAGCCGCCTGTTCGATCGGTTGATCGTCGGCGTGGGTGTGAACATCGAAAAGAATCCGCTCTTCTCGCCCGAGGAACGAATGGGACTTCTGCGGCAATCGACGCTGCACATTCCAAATCTTGACATCCGCCCGTTTCACGGTTTGACGGTGGAATTCGTGCGGAATTGCGGGGCGAAAGTGATTGTCCGCGGCGTGCGGCCGATCACCGACATCCAGGCCGAGTTGACGATGATGATGGCCAATCGGCGTTTGGCGCCCGACGTGGAAACGCTGTTCATGATTGCCGACGGCGAGTTGGCCCACGTTTCAAGCTCGCTGATCAAGCAAATTGCCGGCGTCTGCGATGACAGCGAACTCAGCCGCTTCCTGCCGCCGCACGTCGTCGCCGCGGTGCGGAAGAAGATTTCGGAAATCGAATAGGCATCTCGAATAATTGAAGCGGCGGCGTCTCGGCCGCCGGTTTGCGGCTTGGACGGCCGCATTCCGCGTCATTTTGTTGGATTCATCAAAATTGTTGCTACTTCGTCCTTTTTCCAAGGAGAAATCACGATGATGAAAACTATTGTTTCTTGCGTAATTTTTCTTGCGGGAGTCGGTGCGATTCCGGCATCCGGTCAGCGGCTTTCCGCCCAACAGCCGCCCGGTGTGATCGGGCAGCCGTTTCTCTTGGACACCGGGCTGGTTTCGCGTTCGATCTCCTTCGAAAATCCCTCTGGCGCGCCCGGTGAAGGCGGGAAAGCGGCGAGCACGCTGGGCGTTGGCCGCAAAGGATCGTCGCATCGGTATTTCAAGCCGGGAGAAACAGTCCAACTCGCCGACATCGAAGGCCCCGGCACGATCCGGCATATCTGGATGACCATCGACAACAAACCGGAATTCATGCGGAAAATGGTCCTCCGCGGCTGGTGGGAGGGACAGGATCATCCGAGCATCGAATGCCCCTTCGGCGACTTCTTCGGTTGCAGCCACGGCAGGGTCACGGCGTTTCAGTCGGCCGTCCATTCGGTGAGCGCATCGGGCGGCATGAATTTCTGGCTGCCGATGCCGTTCGTCAAACGCGCCAAATTCACGATGACCAACGAATCGGACCAAAACGTGCATCTCTTCATGCAAATCGATTACACGCTGGGCGACATGCATCCGGACGACGTCGGCCGAATGCACGTGCTCTTCCGCCGCGAAAACCCGACCACCGAGAAGCGGGACTTCGAAATTCTGCCCTTGCGCAAGAACAAAGGCAGATATATCGGAACGGTGCTCGGCGTCCGCAGCTTGCATCCCGAGTTGTGGTGGGGCGAAGGCGAAGTGAAAATCTATATGGACGGCGACAAGGAGTTTCCCAGCATCTGCGGCACCGGCACCGAGGATTACGTGGGACTTGCCTGGGGATTGGAACGTCAGGCGTTCCTCTACAATGGCTGTAACTTGCTCGAAAAAAACTTCGCGACGATCTACCGCTGGCATCTGCCCGATCCGATCGCGTGGCGTAAGGAATGCCGAATCACGATCCAGCAACTTGCCTGGCCGAAGGAAGTCGCCGACACGTCCGATGATTGGTGCTGTTCGACGTTCTGGTACGAACCGACGCCCAGCGCGCCGCTTCCCAAGTTTCCCGATACGCAGGCGCGGACTGCCGATATTTGGAAAGATTGAGGGTATTTATCAAAAAAGGGCGCCGCTGCCGGATTGTCCGGCAGTGTTTGGATTTGTCTGCAGTTTTGCGCTGTTGGACAAGCGAGTAGAGTGGTGCCCAGCGGTGGATTTCGAATGTGCAAAACGACAAATTGGAAACCTGCCCTGCGATTTCACTGTTCCTCATCGCTGGATTTGGCCAGCGGGAAGGCGGAAATGCGAAGCCGCGTCGAGCCGTAGGGCGCCAGCTCGACGGTTTCGACTGGCTGATCGGTCGCCTGGGGAGCGCCCGTGATCGGTCCCGCGGAATTATCGACCAGCGTCCAGCAAGGCAATCGCCGCGCGGGAACAAAGAGCCGGATCGGCGGCGCAGCGCCGTCCCAGGGTCTTTCGGGCACAGCCGCCGATTCCACACGGAACGAAGCTGCCTGATTCTTCAGGTCCAACGCCAGACCGTAGTTCCACGGCGTCCTCGGACGGATTTCATAATCGCAGTGCGGCCATTCTCCGCGGATTTTGATGCGCTGTTCGCCGATCCGCAGCCCATACAGCAGCGGCCCGCGGTAAACCGACGCCAACCCCCCATGACCGCCCTCGGGACGCACTCGCATCGGCATTTCAAGGCGGATCTCGTCCCCGTCGGACCACTCGCGGGCGATCGTGTGAAAGGTTCCGGCGCACGGCGACTCTTGCAAGGTGCCGTTGATTCGCACCGTCGTTCCGCCGGCCCACTCGGGAATATGCAGCACGAAGGGAAATCGCGCGTTTTTCTCCAGTTTGAGCTTGAGCCGCACTTTGCCGTCAAAGGGATAATCGGTCTCCTCGATCAGCTTCAGCCGCACTCCCCCGGCGACTTGTGCGCGGACCGAACAAGGTCCGTAGGCCATGATAGCCAGTCCGCCGTCGCCGGTCGCCATGGCCATGCTCTTGACGAATTTCGGCCAGGCCTGATGCATATTCGCGGTGCAGCAACCGAAGTTCGGTTCCAGGCCGTAAAGGTTTGCATCGTCGAAGTTATTCGACCATTTTCTTTTCGCGATCGAAACCAGCACCTGGTTCGCCTGCTGGTCGTACTGATGCGCCCACATGTCTTCGGTAAATGCGGCGGGAAGTGCGTTGTAGGCAATGCGTTCGAGCTGGTCGGCGTATGCGGAGTCGCCTTGAAGGCGGAGCGATTCCTCGAGCGTGAACATCATTTCGCACACCGCGCAGAGCTCGCAACCGGCGGTCGGCGACGTGCCGTTGAGATGCTCGTCGGTGGCGAACAAGCCGTAGGGCTGTCCGTGATGCCGCATCAAGTTTTGCAGTCCCCAACGGGTGGCGTTATGCAGATATTCCTCGCCCGTTTGCGTGTACATCACGGCCGCCGTTTTCAATCCCATGGCGTTGTTCACGCCGTGAGTGAGCATCGTCAAGGGAGTTTGCCCAAAGCCGGGAGGGATCTGTCCCGGAAAAGCGCCTTGCACTTTCCACCATGGATCGGTTTGTTCGAAAAGCGCCTTCGCCAGGTCCAAAAGGAAGCGCTCGCCGGTCAGGTTGTATAACCAGTGAACCATGAGGATGTTGTCGCCGCCACGGGATCTCGCCCACTCTTTCAACGGATGTTTGGCAAGCTCGGCCAACTGAAAGCGGAAATAGCGTGACATCATGGGCACTACGCGAGGGTCGCCTGCGGCTTCGTAATGCATGGCGAGCGCCTTGCACATGATCATTCGCGGCCACCAATCGTCGTTCGACGCCGGTCCGAATTGGCCGTCTGCTTTTTGACTTCGGATTGCCCATTCGATGCGCGCGTTGGCTTTTTCAAAAGTTTATCGTCGTTTAACAGATGCGCGAGCGGCAAGAGACCATCGAGAAAATACGGTCCGCGCTCCCATGATTCGCCGGGTCCGCCGAGCCAACCGCTTTGCGGGCCGACGTCAGGCCAGAATTCGTCCAAGTGGCCGGTCAAACCGTCGGCTTGAATCCGCAGCTGCCGCTTCAACCAACCTTCGGGCAGGACGGCTTTCAAAGGCAAGGCGATGAATGCCGAAGATTTCAAAGGGCTGCGCACCCTGGCAGGGAATCGAGAGGCCGATCGGGACCGTCGGCGAATGCCGTAATGGAAAAAAAAGCGCAAATCATGGCGCAAAAAAATTTGCGGATCCGTCGAAATCCTCGAGGAGAGCCTTCCAGGCGGCTATCCGGCAAGAATCGGACGGCATTCCTGCCGTCATCGGCATTGCGAGGAAGGTTCTTCACAACCGGCAATTTTATCGTGATCCTCATGGCTGGCATCTCCCGCGTGCGCGGGTCGAAGGGCGTTGGTTGTACGTTATTCATCATACCGATCTCGCTTGGACTCCGCAATCTTTGCGGAACTTTGCCCTTCCGGAAAAAATGGTTTTTGCGGTTCCCGCGTGGCGGGGAATGCTTGACAAGCGTCCTTCGCTGGGGGACAATCTATTATTGCGGCTGCGAGGGGCGGCACTTTTTCGAATTACTCCCGCACGTCAACTTTTTCGCCCCGCGATCGCGCTTGGTCTTGTTTGTCGATTGTTCCGGCGAATTTGCAAAATCTTGTGGGTAATTCGCCGCCTGTTATTGCGCGATGGAAACGTTTCAACGATCGAGCAACCATGATGAAAAAAACGAACTCCGCTCTGTGGAGGAGCTTGGTTTCACAAGCATGTTCCTCAGGTTTAACGGCAATTGCATTGTTCTTCGGCTCAGCATCCATGTCCCGGGCGACAACCCCCTATGAAATCATTGCCCTGGGCGATACGCAGTACTACACCTATGACGCTCCCCCCAACCTTCTCACCAGCCAAAACACCTGGATCAAGAACAACTTATCCGCCGAAAACATCGCCTTTGTATCCCAGCTAGGCGACATCACCGACGATGGCACGAAATCCTATTATTGGAATAACGCCAGCGCTGCGATGGCGATCCTCGACGGCCCCGGGCCCAACGGGGTCGTACCTTATAGCGTGAATTTCGGCAATCACGATCTTTACTCCCCTTCCGGACCGGCGAATTGCGTGACGTATTTCGGCCCCACGCGCTACCAGAACTATTCCTGGTTCGGCGGCGCTTCTCCCGATAGTCTCAGTTCCTACCAGAAATTCACCGCGGGAGGCATAACCTATTTACACCTCAATTTGAAGTTTGCTTCCGATGCCGCTACGTTCAGCTGGGCGCAAAGCGTGTTGAACGCTAATCCCAACATGCCAACAATCGTCACCAATCACGATTATTTGGGAGATGGGTTTTTAGGACGCAGTTCCAACGGCAATAATACTTGGAACAACCTGGTGTACTCGAATCCGCAGATTTTCATGGTTCTTTGCGGCCACAACTGGCCCTCAAGGCATGAAATGGATACAAACATCGCCGGCAACAAAGTAATCGAATTGCAGAATGATTTCCAGGAAACCACTCACGGCGGAGACGCTTGGCTGCAAAAGCTCGTTTTTGACCCCGATGCCGGGCAAATTCGCGTGGAAACCTATTCGCCGACGCTGAATGCCTTTCAAACGGACCACTACAGCCAGTTGAGCTATTCGGCAACCTTTTCGCCGACGGGCGTCATGATCAACAATGAAATCACGCCGACACAGCGCTATTGGAACGGCGGCGGCTTAAATAATTGGACGACTGCGGCCAACTGGGGCGGCACCGCCCCTTCGACAGGCGAATTGCTCACCTTCCGCAGCTCTACGAATCTTAACACTACCAACGACTTCACCGCCGGAATTTTTGCCGGCATCCTTATCGACACCGGCGCCGGCGCTTTCACCCTGAACGGCAACGCCGTCACGTTGACGGGCGATTTCTTGAACGCGAACTATGGCGCCGGCCATGACACCATCCTCAATCTGCCGATCATCATCAACTCCGCCCGGCAATTCAACACCGGCGATGTAACCGTGACCGCCAACGGCATCATCAGCGGAACCGGCTCGCTCGCCAAGACCGGCGGCGGCACACTGGTCCTCGCCGCTGCCAACACTTATTCCGGCGGCACAACCATTCTCGGCGGGGCCATTGCGGTCGCCAACACTGCGGCCATACCCGGCAGCTTGAACATCGTTTCCGGCGGATTGCATTTCCGCTTTCCCAGCGGCTCGAACACCGCCTACAACAAGGATGTCTCGCTCCCCTCCGCCGCCAACGACTGTTTTTGGGTGTTGAACCCTTCCACCCCCACCACCGTCCGATTGACCGGTAAAATCTCCGGCGGCGCCGCCGGCGCGGTTTACAACCTGGTCGATTCCGGCGCGAGCGGCAATCATAATAATATCCTCGTGCTCGATAATCCCGCCAATGATCTCCAGGGGATAATCTACATGGATCGCGGCACGTTGGGCATCACCAGCAACGCCGCGCTGGGCAACGTTTCGGAAATCCGCATCGATACGTGGAACCTCAATGGACAGTTTCGCTTCGATGCCAATAATATCGCCTTGCCCGCCGGCCGAACCATCCAACTTGTCACCACCGGACAACCCGGATATATCGCGCCTATCAATGTCCAAGGTTATAATGCCGCAATCGCCGGACCGATCTACGGCGTCGGCAAGCTGGTGAAATTGGGCGGCGGAGCGCTGACGCTCTCGGGCTCGAACAGTTATTCGGGAGGCACGACCGTGAGCGCGGGCACACTCATCGCCGCCAATTCCAGCGCCCTGGGCGCCGGCGGCGTCAGCATCGGCGCCGGCGCTTCCTTGAATTTCAGTTTCCCCAGCGGCAGTGCCACGACACTTGCCAACGGCATCATTCTGCCTGCCGCCGGCACGCAAGAGTTCATCCTTTACAATCCTTCCCTTCCCACCAGCGTTCGCTTGACCGGCAGGATCACCGGCGGCGCCGCCGGCCAAACGTATCGCCTCGTCGATTCCGGCACGGCGTTGAATCATAACAACATCTTGATTCTCGATAATGCCTTCAACGATTTCAAAGGCAATATCGAAATGTGGCGGGGCACATTGGCCTTCACCAGCAACGGCGCATTGGGCAATACAAGCAATAAAATCTTCCTCTCGACGGAAAACGTCAACGGTGCGCTCCGCTTCGATGCAAACAATATCACCGTCGGCCCCTATCGCCAAATCATCTTGTATGGCTCTGATCGGCCATTTCCCGTCAACGTCCAAAATTTCACCGCAACCATCGCTTGCCCGATTACCGGCGGGAGCAGCGGCACTACGTTCTTGAAGCAGGGCTCGGGCAATCTCATCCTCTCTGCGGCGAACACATTCCTGGGAACGACGAACATCGCCGACGGCACGCTGACGCTCGACGCCACGGGACAAATTTTCGATTCGGCAATCGAAAACAACGGCTCGTTCGTGGTTGCCGGCGGCACGGACCATGAAGTTCTCCGCATTTTCGGCATGGGAACGACCAGCGTTACGGATTTGAGCACGACGCTTACAACCTCCTCGATCATCCAAAACGCGCTCATTATTAACAACGTCTCGCAATCGCTCATGCCGCTCGCGATCTCCCCCGACGAATCCGCTGCGAAATCGGTGCCCGAACCCGGGACATTCGCCTTGCTGGCTTTGGCCGCTCTCGGCGCCCTATTGTTGAAAGCTAGATAGATTCCGCTAGTGCATATACGCCTCCGAGCGACTGAGGGCAATAAATCGAGGTGGCGATAAACCAACTGTAACCTCCCCTGACCCCCCCATAAAATTGACATCTAAATACAACGATGGGGGGGTTGAATTTTGTATCTTGTGATGGTTAAATTAATTACGTAAGAAAAGAGTAGGATGGCTGATTTGCAGGGAGTTGATCGCCTCGTTTTTCTATCGCGATGTTTCAACGCTTTTATGTGAGAGCAGAGGGACGGAATCGTCCCTCCTATTTCGGTTTTTTCTTTAGTTCACTAAACCACAAAGACTCACGAGGTAGCGGAGTGAGTTTTCGTCAAGAAGATCAAGGCAGATAGCAACGCGCTCGGAACCAACTGGCATGCTTTTCTATCGGTCCGGCGCTTTGTCTATCCGTTTTGCAGGTCGGCTAGTTGTGTAGGATCCCGCCCTGATTTCTTGGAACGAAACCTTGTGGTGTCTGGCGGAGCCGGCCCTTGTTCAAGTTTGCTGATCGCTTTGCGCCGGAAAGACTTGTCAACCGAAACTGGCTCGCGAGGACTCGAAGGCTGCAATGAATATCAGTTCATCGCTTCGTGAATGCAATGAGAAAGCAATGATTCGATAGTTCCATCGTGTGGGGCGCATTACCCGACGATATTTGAAATTCCCGCAACTGGTTATTCTATTTTAAAGGAGAGAACGATGAAGAGAATTGCTTTGGTTTCGTTGGTGGTTTCTTGTGGTTGCTAGTTCGGTCTGGTGAAGCTGGCGCCGTGCCGGTCGGCGTAACCGGATTATGGAGGTTTCAAGACGATGCGAATAAGCTGCAAGCGACCGTTGGCGTTGATCTTGTGACTAGTAACGTTAACAACAGTGCTTGGTTCTCCGGCCCTTGGACCGTGATCAATCCCGGATTGAGCGACGGTGGCGTCGTTCAGGAACGTAGTTGGGATTATCTTACGGTAAATCCCAGCTTCACGGCGAACGGTGGCGGCAGCTATGTGAACCAATACACGATCGCGATTGACTATACTCAGACGAGCGGTTTGACATCTTGGAACAGCCTGTTCCAGACCGCTGACACCGGTAATGCGAGTGACGGCGATCTGTTTACGGACGGTGCCGGCCACATTGGCATCGGTGATGTCGGCTACTCGACGGCGACTTACGATGCAAACACTTGGCACAGGATTGTATGGTCCGTGGACAATGGGAACTCTTTCAAGGTCTTCGTTGACGGCACGTTGTTCCTCGATGGCACGCCACAGCCGGTTGACGGCCGATTCTCTCTCTATCCGGACCATTTCCATCTTTTGCCGACGACAGTTGGGAAGATCAATGGGGTCTCGTCGGCACGGTTGCTACCTGGAATCGCGCTTTGACGGACGATGAAGTCTTCAACTTGGGCGGCTGGATTGACGGCAGTGCAGAACCAACCCCGCTCACGGTTCCGGAACCGGCGATCCTGTCGCTTCTGGCAATCGGCGGTTTAGTCTTTTACGTCTCCCGGAAATGGAACGTTCGGTAAAACATCAGCAAGTGTAAGTCATAGCGGTTTTGATCGTATTTCGACCAAAACCTTGGAGGAATAATTATGAATCGTAGTCTTCTAATCATCGTCTGTTTGTCGGCTGGCCTGGCCTGTGCCATGCCGTCGCAAGCGGCTACCGTATGGTGGAATGTCGCCGCCGGGGACTTTTCCGATCCGCTAAGTTGGAATACAGGCACTTTTCCGGCAGTGGGCGATACCGTCGTGATCGCCAACGCCGGAACGGCGACTTTGGATGTCCTCGCCCCACCGAATGCCATAAAATATCTGTTGATCGGTGCCGTGCCCGCGTCCAGTAGCACCGTTTTTCCCGGCAACGGCTTCACCGCCGGCAACGGAAACTTCATCCAAAACGGCCAAACGCTCGAGGTCACCGACCAGGTGTTCGTCGCCTATGGCGATTCGACCTCGGGGCCCAGTTATTACACCATGAACGGCGGTACGCTAAACATCGCCTCTTCGGCTGCGGTTGACGGCTATCTCCGCCTGGGACAGGCGACAGATGCGGCGGGCGTTATGTCGATCACCGGCAGTTCGGTGGTGAACCTCAACGGGTTGAATACCGGCATCGTCCGGATGGGAGAAAATATCGACAGCGTCGGAGTTATTCTGCAGTCCGGCAATTCCACGGTCAATGTGAAAAGCGCGTTGTGGATGGGTATGAACCAAGCCACAGCCTATGGGTTTTACGGCATCTCGGCAGGTTCTCTGAACCTGAATTCGTTCGGCCAGGAGCAGTACATCGGCCGCGATGGCATCGGTGTCTTCGATCAATCTGGTGGTTCCGTCTATGTCGCCACTCGAACTTGGATCGGCAACACGGCCAGTGCAATCGGCGTGGTCAATGTCAGCGGCGGCTCCTATTCCAATAACGGCGCCGGCGCGAAACGTCGTCGGCAACTTGGGCATGGGAATTATCAACTTGAGCGGAACCGGCGTTTACAGCACCAATGCCGACGCTTGGCTCGGTTTGAATGCCAGTTCCACGGGTGTCATCAACGTGGGAGCGATCGGTACCGGCGGCGGCACGCTCTATATGACGGGGATGTTGAGAAATGCCGGCGCCACCGGACAATTGAATTTCCACGGCGGGACTCTCAAAGCAAAGATCGACAACCCCAGCTACCTGAACAGCAGCGCCTTTGGCGGCGCTGCTTCGCCCGTGGACGCTTATGTCTATGCCGATGGCGGAACCATCGATACCAACGGGAAAAATATCACCCTCGCCGGTCTCAAAGCGCCACCGGATCGGGAGTGGGGAGCATCGCGATTACCGGCGGTATTGCTTCCAATTATGTTGAAACGCCGGCCGTGAGAATCACCGGCGGAGGCGGATCGGGCGCTACCGCGGTAGCCGTGATCGACGGCGCCGGAACGATAACGGGAATTGTCGTCACCAATCCGGGCGTAAATTACACCAGCGCTCCGACCGTCGAAATCCGCGGCGGAAAAAGGTACAACTGGGAGTGGGCCACGGCAACCGCCACCCTCGATAGCGGCAATGCCTCCGGCGGCATCACGAAGATCGGCAACGGTACGTTGACTCTCGGCGGTGCGAATACCTACACCGGATTGACCGATGTCCAGGCCGGCACCTTGAATCTGACCGGTTCCCTCGCCGGCAGCGCCAACGTCGCCAGCGGCGCTACCCTGAAAGGCAATGGATCGATCGCCGGGGATCTGACCGCGGACATCGGCAGCCTCGTCCAACCGGGTTCCAGCATCGGTACCTTGACCGTCAACGGCAACGCCTCCTTAAGCGGCACTTTGGACGTCGAATACAACAGCGACACCGACGCTATCGATTTGCTGGCAGTCTCGGGACAACTTGATATCACCGGCGGAAACTTCAGTTTTAGCGATCTGGGTTTCTCCACCTTGACTCAGCCCGCTTATGTGTTCGCCACCTATGGCTCATTGGTTGGCGACCCGGTGGTGCCCACGCCGCCGAGCGTTCCCTCAGGCTATCAAATCGATTACGCCTATGGTGGCAACAGCATCGCGCTTGTCCCCGTGCCGGAACCTGCGTCTATCGTCCTGCTCTCGTTGGGTCTGCTGGCGCAGCAGCGTGGTTGCGGCGCCGGCGCTAACAATAGGGTTAAAAGTGGTGATGGCAAACTGCAAATGCAACACTTAAAAAAATTGATCATTTTCCCCGACGTTTGGAAAAAAATGGGAAATTGTGATGACTGGGGTATTTAACGAAAAGAATCCTCGAAAATTCGGTTGTATTTGCAGTTTGCCATCACCTTATTCTTGCAGCATTGGCACCCTCGCATGATGGGGGTGCCAGGGCTTTTATCGTCACGGCTCATTCGTTCGCTGCGGTGTCAGGGTCGTTGTAAAAAGAGTGGTTGGCTCCCTTTGCCGAAAGGCTTGAAGGTGCTTCGCGCGTAGGACGCTCGTCGTTCTCCCTGAAGGACACATGGTCGTTGCGGTATAAAGGGATCCTCATATGCTCCAAAATTTGACACTTCGACGAACACAAATATAATAATCGTGGTCGTATTTTATCGCTTTTGGCGAGGGTCGCCCAACGGTCAGAAAATAACCGCACCTAGTCTGGCAAGCCTCGTTTCTTGACACTCAATACCACTATGGGAGGAATTCTTATGAATCGAATTTACTTTGTCCTGTCTCTCTTCTTGCTGGCGTTCTTGGCGTGTGTGATGCCTCTGCAAGCAGCGTATGTCTATTGGAACCACGTGAATGGCGACTTTTGCGACGGTTTGAATTGGAGCACGGGCACTTTTCCCGCTGAAACGGACGATGTATGCATTCAGTCCTCGCGAATTGATCCCGACCCGAATTTCTGGTACGAAACCGATCTCGGCGCTACGCCTGTTCCCAACGCGATCAATAACTTGTACGTGGGAAATGGGGTAACGTCGGATGGGACCCCGGCGGGGGCGGGATGGCTCGTCCAGACCGACCAAACGCTGAACGTCAATAACCAAGTGTTTATCGGGCGTAACAGCGATCCTTCGCAGCCGACCAGCTATACGCAGAGGTATAGCGAATATGACATTTCCGGTGGGACGCTGAATGTATCGACGAGCACCAGCAGCGCCATCCGGGTCACCTATCAGGACCTCCTCGTCTGCGTTTTCGACATCAGCGGAACCGCCGTCGTCAATGTAAACCCGTCGGATGGCACGGGAATACTTTACGTGGGACAAGTCTTCAATTCCACGGGCATTGTTCGTCAATCGGACTCCTCGACCGTCACGCTAAGGTCCGGTATCTCGTTGGGGCCCTTCGATCCGCTGACTACGGGTTACTACGGGATGTCCGGCGGCTCGCTCATCATGAATACCTACGGCCAGGCGGCCAAAATCGGCGATAACGGCAAAGGCCTGTTCGAGCAGTCGGGAGGCAGCGTTTACGTGGCTGGCGCGACAATCTTCGGTGACATCGATCACACGACCAAGTTGGGTGGCGGCGTGCTTAACATTAGTGGCGGCACCTACAGCACCGGAAGTGTGGCCCTGGGAAAAGGCAGAACGACAACTGGCATCCTCAATCTGAGCGGCACCGGTGTTTTCGAGTGCAGAAACGCTGACATCCCCTTGGGCAACAACAATTACAACACGAGTGGAATCGTGAATTTGGGAACCGGCGGGACGTTGAAGACCACGGGCATGTACAAGGGCGGGGCGGCTGTGGTGGGACAACTCAACTTCCACGGCGGCACGCTGACCGCTACGGCTAGCAGGACGGATTTCTTGGACCGGAATTTTAATGCGGCTGTGGACGCTTATGTCTATTCCGAAGGCGGCACGATCGATACCAACGGAAATGACATTGTCATCACCCAGCCTTTGGCCGCGCCTACGGGTAATGGGTTGTCGAGCGTCACCGTCTTGCCCGTGACCACCGATTGGAGAAACTGGGAATATCGTTGCCCGCCCGTGGTGACAATCTCGCCCGCACCCGGCGATACGACGGGCCAAGGAGCGACAGGCTATGCCGTACTGGACGGTTATCAAATCGCGAGCATCGTGATCACCAACCCGGGCGTAAATTACACCCTTCCGCCGATCATTTCGCTCCAAGGCGGTAAGTTTCAAGAATGGGATCAAATCGGCCCAACTCAAACTCCCCCCAATCTGCTCACTGCGATCGCTCCGAACAGCGACACCGGTGGAATCACTAAGATGGGCGATGGCATCCTGGCCTTGGCCGCGGTAAATACCTTTACCGGTACGACAACTATCGAAGGCGGCACCTTGGCGCTGCATCGAGGGCGGCCAGCTTAACCCCACTTCCGACGTCGTCAACAACGCCGATTTCGCCACGGTTTCACTTTACGGTACGCCGTATGCTTATACGGTGGGGAATATCTCCGGCACGGGAAATACGACGGTCTATGATAACACCACCCTCAATGCTACCAGCATCACACAAGGCAGCTTGACCATCGGTGGGGTCGCCATCATTCCGGTTGCCACGATGGCGGCCGTCCCCGAACCGAGCACGCTGATCCTATTGGTCGTCGCCGCTTTCGGCGGGCTCTCGTTCGCGTGTCGCCGAAAGTAGGTAAAAAACGATCTCGACAAAGAGCTTCGAATTAACAAGGCAGTAGACACTACTTTCGGGTAGTATTTACTGCCTGTTTCTTTTCCTTATAATCGGAGGTTTGCTTACGCTGATTTCGCTGTGGCCTCTGGAAGCCTGTTGAAAAAGGTGACGATTTGTTGTGGGTGCCATGCCCACGCTTGCCGTGGGCATGTTTTTTCCGCGATTTCTCATGCTCACACAAGCGTGAGCATGGCACCCGAAGACTTTTTCAACAGGCTGCTAGAAGCAGTCAAAATGCGTATCCTCAGACAATTCTCTGTTCCATTATGAAACTTCATTCGCTCGACCTTGCCATCATCGGCGTCTATTTCCTGGCCACGATCCTCATCGGATTATGGGTTTCCCGCCGCGGGGCCAAGGACCTCGACTCCTACGTTCTCGGGAGCAAATCGCTCCCCTGGTACGTGCTGGGCATCTCCGACGCCTCCGGCATGTTCGATATCAGCGGCACGATGCTCTTGGTCTATTGGCTCTTCATCTACGGATTGAAGAGTATCTGGCTGCCGTTCCTCTGGCCGGTGTTCAACCAAATCTTCCTCATGATGTTCTTAAGCGGCTGGCTCCGCCGCTCGAACGTGCTCAGCGGTGCGGAATGGATCCAAACCCGCTTCGGCCGCGACACCGGCGCGAATTTGGCTCATCTGAGCGTCGTGTTCTTCGCCCTGGTGAACGTCGTCGGCATGTTGGCCTACGCCTTCAAGGGCATCGGCAAGTTCGCCGTGGTGATGTTGCCCTGGGAATTCACGGGAAGGACCGCTGGCTTGTGGACCGACGAAAACATCTACGCCGTCGTCATCTTGCTGCTGACCGCGATCTACGCCATCAAAGGCGGGATGGTGAGCGTGGTGATCACCGAAGTGATGCAATTCGCCATCCTCACGTTGACTTCGCTGGCCATCGGCTTGATCGCCATCTACAAAGTATCGCCGGAAACCGTGCAGGCCGTCCTTCCCGCCGGCTGGTCGAACCCGTTTTTCGGTTGGAAACTCGGCCTCGATTGGACCGGCATCCTCGACAAAGCGAACGACGCAATCCGCGAAGACGGCACGCAGTGGTTCGGCATCTTCTTCGGCCTCATGTTTTTCAAGGGAATCCTGGCGAGTTTGGCCGGCCCCGCGCCGAACTACGATATGCAGCGAATTCTCGCCACGCGCAATCCCCGCGAAGCGAAACTGATGAACGGCATGGTCAACGTGGTGCTGTACTTCCCGCGTTACATGATGGTCGCCGGCTTGACCGTCATCGCCTTCGGATTCTGCATGACCGAGTTGCGGGGGATCGCCAGGCCGGAGGATTTCGAGAAGTTGCTCCCCACGGTCCTCAGCCAGTACATCCCCCAAGGCGTGGTCGGCTTCCTGCTGGCGGGCTTGCTGGCGGCCTTCATGTCGAATTTCGCCGCCACCATCAACGCCGCGCCGGCCTATATCGTCAATGACATCTATATGCGGTTCATCGATCCCGATTTGCCGCCGCGCTCCCAAGTCCGCATGAGCCGGTTCGCATCCGTGGCCGTGCTGCTGGTGGGGATTCTGTTCGGACTATTCACCACGCGGATCATGGGCGTCATGATGTGGATCGTCGGCGGGCTGTACAGCGGCTATGTCATGGCCAACGTTTTGAAATGGTTCTGGTGGCGATTCAACGGCTACGGATATTTCTGGGGCATGACCTCCGGCATCCTCGCCGCCATATTCGTGCCCATGCTCGCAAACTTTCTCCTGGCGGAAAGCTTCGGCTACGACATCAATCCACTCTACACCTTCCCCGTCATCTTCGGCGTCTCGGCCATCGGCTGCCTCTTGGGCACTTCTCTGACCAAGCCGGAAAACGACGCCATCCTCATGAAATTCTACAAATCCGTCCGGCCGTGGGGATTCTGGGGACCGATCCGCGAGAAAGTGATGCAGGAAGACCCCGCCTTCGTGCCGAACGGGGATTTTTACCGCGATATGGCCAACGTCGCGGTCGGCATCGTTTGGCAACTCTGTCTGACGGCCTTGCCGATTTATCTGGTCCTGCGAAACTGGAACTGGATCGAAGCGATCGTCGCCGTACTGGCGATTTCCACCATCTTCCTCAAGTTCAACTGGTACGACAAATTGGAGAAAGCATGAAAACTCTTTCGCTTACGCCCCAACGGGGCAGCCATCCTCCCGGTCCAGCGCATCGTCCTGGGGGGCAGCTCGCAACACATGGCTTCTTTCTTTCGACGATCCTGATCTCTTTCCTCGCCATGGTCCCTTCCGCTTCGGCCGCCGACTCGGTCTTCCGCGATTTTGTCACCGTCCGCGGCGATCAACTTCTGGAGGGCGGCAAGCCGTTTCGGTTCATCTCGTTCAACATTCCCAATCTGCATCTGGTCGAGGACAATCTGGCCTTCACGGAGGAAAATCCGTGGCGGCTCCCTGACCGGTTCGAAATCTACGACGCCCTGGATTCCGTTCGCCGGCAAGGCGGGCAAGTCGTTCGCTCCTATGTGCTTTCGGTCGTCCGCGCAAACGATCCGCCCGGCACGCCGCGGCACGTGCTGGGCCCCGGCAAGTTCAACGAGCAAGCCTTCCGCGCACTCGACCTCGTGCTGCAAACGGCTAACGAGACCGGCGTGCGGGTGATCGTGCCGTTCGTCGATAACTGGAGTTGGTGGGGCGGCAAGGACGAGTATGCCGGGTTCCGCGGCAAACCGGCCGACGCCTTTTGGACCGATCCCCAGGTCATCGCCGATTTCAAAGAGACCATCCGTTTCGTCGTCCAGCGGACCAATACGCTCACGGGAGTAAAATACCGCGATGACAAGGCGATTCTCGGCTGGGAGACCGGCAATGAGCTGCAATCGCCGGCCGGCTGGACGCGCGAAATCGCCGCCTACATCAAGAGCCTCGACCGCAATCATCCCGTGATCGACGGCTATCACAACACGGTCCTCCGCGAGGAATCGCTGGCCATGCCCCAGGTCGATATCGTCACCACGCACCACTATCCCGCCCTCGGAATTTCGTTCGCCAAAACGATCCGCGAAAACGCTGCCAAGGCCAGGGGCCGAAAACCGTATTTCGTCGGCGAATTCGGTTTTGTCGAGATGCCGGCGATGAAGGCCGCGATCGACGCCGCCATCGAGTCGGGCGCCTCGGCGCCTTGGCGTGGAGCTTGCGCCCCCGCAACCGCGACGGCGGTTTTTATTGGCACTCGGAACCGTTGGGCGGCGATAAGTTCAAAGCCTATCATTGGCCCGGCTTCCCCACCGGCGACGCTTATGACGAAATCCCCTTGATGAAATTGATGCGGCGGAAGGCCTTCGAAATTCGCGGCCTCCCCGAGCCTCCGCTCGAACGCCCCGCGCCGCCGAAATTGCTCCCCATCCGCGATGCCGCGGCCATCTCCTGGCAGGGTTCGGTCGGGGCCGAAAACTACACCGTCGAACGCGCCGCCAATCAAAGCGGCCCGTGGGCAATCGCCGGGGAAAAAATCGACGAGACCGCCGTCCAATACCGGCCGCTTTTCGCCGATGCCCGGGCGAAAAAAGGCGCGTGGTTCTACCGCGTCCGCGCCGTCAACGCGGCCGGCGCTTCCGATCCCTCGAATGTCGTCGGGCCGGTGGACGTGAAATATGCAACGCTCGTCGATGAAATGAAGAGCTCCGAAGCATCCTTTATTCCGCTGGGCGAACTGGACCTGAGATCGCGCGACTGCCGTCGGTTCAAGGAAGACGTCTCGCGACTCGCGGGTGGTGAAGGCAGTGCGCTCATCTACAAGCTGCCCGCCCGCATCCGGGCCTGCCGCCTCTACGCTTTCTTCCCTCGCGAAATTGCCGATTTCCGCTTTGCCGTGTCGGCGAAGGAAGACTACTATGGGAATGACAAAGAAGATCTGGAAGTGCCCTGCACGAAACAAATCTATTACAGCGGCGCGGGCGATTACGGCTATTGGAAACCCGTGCTCTTCATGTGCAAGCCGGATGCGCCGGACGCTCGTTTCCTGAAAATCCAATTCCCCGCCGAAGCGCAAATCTCGAGGATCGAAATCGACTATGACTTTCCCGAGTGACGAACAATTCGCGGCCGACGTGCGGCGGGAGTTGATGGAGGATATCCTCCCCTTCTGGCGCAACCACTCGGTCGATCGCGCGCACGGCGGCTTCATCGCGGAGATGTCGAATGATTTGCGCGTCAAGCCCGAGGCGGCCAAGGGACTGATCCTGAACGCTCGGCTCTTGTGGACTTTCTCGGCCGCGCATCGTTACACGCATCGGGCGGATGATGAGCTGCTCGCGCATCGCGCCTACGAATATCTCACGTCGAAATTTCTCGATCCCGAATGCGGCGGCTTTTTCTGGGAACTCGATCCGGACGGCCGTACGCTTGACGAGAAGAAGAAAATTTACGGTCAGGCGTTCACGATCTACGCCCTGGCGGAATACGATGCGTGTTTCACCGTTCCGAAGGCGATCGAGCACGCGATCGCGATCTTTCGATATCTTGACCGACACGCGCGCGATGCCGAAAACACCGGCTATTTCGAGGTCTTTTCACGCGATTGGCGGCCGTGCGCCGATATGCGGCTGAGCGACAAGGACCAAAACGAAAAGAAATCGATGAACAACCATCTGCACGTGCTCGAAGCCTACGCCCGGCTGTTGCGCGTTTGGCCGGATGAGTCGCTCGCCGAGCGGTTGCGGGAGTTGATCGACATTTTCCGGCATCGCATGCTCGACCAGGCTCGCGAGCACTTCCAACATTTCTTCGCCGAAAATTGGGACATCGAATCGGACAATTACACGTTCGGCCACGACATCGAGGGCAGTTGGCTGCTCTGCGAGGCCGCCGATGCCCTGAAAGACGGACTTCTCTCGGCCGAGGTGCGGGATCTGGCCGTCCATATCGCCCGGGCGGTGCTGCGCGACGGACTCGACCCGGCCGGAGGCGTGTTTTACGAAGGCCGTGGCGGCAAAATCGTCAATCGAAGCAAGGAGTGGTGGCCGCAGGCCGAGGCGGTGGTGGGCTTCTGGAACGCCTGGCAAATCACCGGTGAAACCGCTTTCAAGAATGCGGCGTTGCATTGCTGGCGATTCATTCAAGAAAAAGTCGTCGATCGCCGGTTCGGCGAATGGTACTGGCGCATCGACGAACGCGGCGCGGCGGACGATTCGCTGCCCAAGATATCCGCCTGGAAGTGTCCCTACCATAACGGCCGTTGCTGCCTGGAAATCCTGCGCCGCATCCAATCCCCTTCGACTCCAAAGTAAATACCATGACCCCCGACCAATTCAACGACCGACTGCGGCAGCTTTTTCCGCGCATCAGGCCCTGATCGACCGGCCCAACGCGCCAAACGCCGAGACCAACGGCATCTTTCAGCGCTACCGAAATCCGGTCTTGACGGCTGCGCACGCGCCGATTATTTGGCGCTACGATTTGAACCACGAGACGAATCCCCACCTGATGGAGCGTTTGGGCGTCAACAGCGTTTTCAATCCCGGCGCGATCGAGATCGAAGGCCGGATCTATCTGGTGGCCCGCGTGGAAGGCGCCGATCGCAAAAGCTTCTTCGCCGTCGCTGAAAGCGCGAACGGCGTCGAGCGATTCCGCTTTTGGGATTACCCGATCGTCTTGCCTGAGACCGGCGAGCCGGATGTCAACGTCTATGACATGCGTCTCGTGCGGCACGAAGACGGTTGGATTTACGGACTGTTCTGCGCCGAGCGGAAAGACCCGCATGCCCCGCGCGGCGATCTCTCGTCGGCGATTGCCCGGTGCGGCATCGCCCGCACGAAGAACATGCGGCAATGGGAGCGCCTGCCCGACTTGAAGACCGCCTCGCCGCAGCAGCGCAACGTCGTCCTGCACCCCGAATTCGTCGCGGGGAAGTATGCCTTCTACACGCGACCGCAGGATGGATTCATCGAGGCCGGCTCCGGCGGCGGCATCGGCTTTGCCGTGGCGGATTCCATCGAAAACGCGGTGCTCGGTCCGGAGAAGATCGTTCACGACCGAAAATACCACACCGTTTACGAAGCCAAGAATGGACTCGGGCCGCCGCCGATCAAGACCGCGGAGGGCTGGCTGCACTTGGCGCACGGCGTGCGCAACACCGCGGCGGGCTTGCGCTATGTGCTTTATGGTTTCATCACGGCGCTTGCCGATCCCGGCCGGGTGATCTTCGAGCCCGGCGGATATTTGTTGGCGCCGCGCGGCCGCGAACGCGTGGGCGATGTCTCGAACGTGGCCTTCGCGAACGGCTGGGTCGCCCGCGAGAACGGCCAGGTGCTGCTCTATTATGCCAGCAGCGACACCCGCTGCCACGTCGCGGCGGCGACCGTGGAGAAACTCGTCGATTACTGCAAACACACGCCGCGCGATCCGCTGCGCTCGGCCGCCTGCGTCGAGCAACGCATCGCGCTCATCGAAAAAAATCTTGAGATCATCAGAAAGACGCGGTCGAGAAACTAGCGGATCGCGCGTTCGTAGGACAGGTTTCCAACCTGTCTTGCGGCGCACGTTGAAAAAATGCCCTGATTGAACGACAGGTTGGAAAACTTATCCTGCGAGTAAACACATCAGGTATTTCGAAAAGGCGGCCGAAGATGGTTCGATGGTTACTGACTCTTGCGATTCTCTTTTGTGCAGCTTCGCCGCTTGCGGCCGAAAAGCTCTTGTGGCACGATCTTCGCCTCGACGGGCGGGGAAAACTGCTCGCCTGGTCGGACGCCGATTCGCCCTATAGCGACGTCGTCTGCCGCGCTTGGAACGCCTTCAAGCAGGTCCCCGTCCAGCCGAACGGTTATAGGACGTATATCGTATACCCGGTCTTCTACGGTCCCGGCGATCCGAAACATCCGCTTTTCTCGGGGCGGCAGTGGACGCACAATCCCGCCGGATTGTTCGCGATGCTGACCGATGCCGCGATACTCTATTATCCTTACAGCGGAGATGAGGAAATCATGCCGCTCGTCCGGACGATGCTCGATCATCACATCGCCCGCGGCAGCACTGCGAAGACCGACGCTTGGCCGCTGGTTCCCTATGCGAGTGC
Organism: Pirellulales bacterium; assembly: GCA_963713065.1. Classification (GTDB taxonomy): domain Bacteria; phylum Planctomycetota; class Planctomycetia; order Pirellulales; family Thermoguttaceae; genus JADLEL01. Next base: position 564,909 of record CAVQKP010000013.1, read on the forward strand.
CGACCCCGGCAACCCGAATTACCGCGGAGCGAACGACGTCCAATACCAAAAGCGGATGAACGACGCGTTCCTCGGCCGGGGCGACGGAGTCGGATTCATCGAGCCGGACAAAGTCGGCGAACTTGGGTTGGCCTATCTCCGGTACTACGAATTCAGCCTCGACAAGAAATACCTCGACGCCGCTCTTCATTGTGCCGATGCGCTCGCACGGCACGTGCGTGAGGGCGACGAGAGCCATTCTCCCTGGCCTTTTCGGGTCGATGCCTTTAGCGGCGGCAAAATTCGCGAGAATTACACGGCAAACGCGATCGGGCCGATCAAACTGCTGGACGAGATGATCCGCCTCAACGAGGGCGAGACGGCCGCCTATCGCAAAACGCGTGGCAAAGCCTGGGCGTGGCTGGTGAAATATCCGCTGCGGAACAACGTTTGGTCGCAATACTTCGAGGATATTTATATCTATCCCGACTATCGAACGAACCTGAACCAGTATTGCCCGCTGGAAACCGCTCGCTATCTGATGTGGCGCCCGAACGCGATCCGGATTGGCGGAGCCGCGCGGAAGCGCTGATCGGGTGGACGCGGAACCATTTCGCCATCGATTCCACGACCATGGCGGGTGTGCCGGAAAAAGGGCTTCAATGGGGCACGGAAGTCATCAGCGAGCAAATCAACGATATGGATAAAATGTCGAGCCACACCGCCCGCTATGCCTCGGTCATGGCGCTTTGGTACGAGCGCACCGGCGACCCGGCGGCCAAGGAAAAGGCCTTTCGTTCCTTCAATTGGGCGACCTACTCCTGCCGCGATGACGGCCTGGTGAAAACCAGCCTCGACGAAGGCACCGGCTACTGGTTCTCCGACGGCTACGGCGACTACATGCGCCATTTTCTCCGCGGCATGGCCAGCGTTCCCGAGTGGGCGCCAAAACGCGAAAATCATTTGCTGCGGAGCTCTTCGGTAGTTCAATCCATCAGGTATAAGAAGGACAAGATCGAATACCGGACCTTCGACGCGGCAGGCCGGGAAATTTTGAAACTTCGGGAGCGGCCGCGGCAGATCCTTCTCGACGGGATCCCGCTCGAGGAAACGGCGAAGGTCGATCGAGCGGACCAGGATAAAGAATATTATGCCATGAGGCCCTTGGCGAACGGCGGATTCGCTGTGACCGTAAATCGCCGCAATGCAAACAGGATTGTGGTCGAGTTGAGCGAATGAGAGTCAACACAAAAATTGATTCTCGTGAAAAATGTATTCTCGATTTGATATCACGAAGTCGGCTTTTTACTGCGAAGTGGGGGCAAAAGTCGTGGATTTTCTAAGTTCGAATCGGGAAGATCAATCAGCGGGGGTCTCGTTCGGCGTCGGCAGCATCAGCGGGAGATTCAGCCAAGCGAGGCCGAGATCGCGATGCATGTGGCTGACGCTCTTGCCGCCGGGGGCATCATAGAACACGGCTAGCCGATTGCCGACCTTCACTACCGACGGCAGGCCGATGCAGTCGCTGCTCCACTTGCAGTTTTGGCCGTCGAGAACAATCGCTTTCCGATCGGCGTTCCAGTGGTTCAGGTCTTTCGTCCAGTAAACCCAGACGGAATCGGTGTATTCGCCGCGATCGTCCAGGCCGATGTGGTTGGTGAATAAAAACCACGTTTTGTTCTCCCCCTCGAAGTAGAGCGACGTGTTTTCCACCTGTTCTTCGAGAGAAACGATGGGCTGCGAATCGACCGTCCAAGGGCCGTCGAGATTCTTCGTCCGGGCAATGCTCAAGGTGCGCTTGCAGGGATTGTTGGTCGAGGCGCTGAAGAACTGCAAATACTCGTCGCCTTGCTTGATGATCTGGCCGGGGCTGGCGGTCGCGGAGTAATAGGTGCCGGCGGCCGGCTGGAAGGGGATCACCGCTTTCTGTTTGATCCACGGCCCGGCGGGCGATGTGCTCTTGGCTTTCCGAGTGAGGTAGGGGAACATGGGGATCAAATCGGGTGCCGGCGAAACATGCGGCGTGCCCAGGTAAAACATGTGCCAAGCGGCGCCGTCGAAATACGTCGTGCCGTACGACGCCGAGGCGGAGTCGTCTTCGCCGGGCTTGCCGAGGTCCAGCACCGGCCCTTTCTTCGTCCAGTGGACGAGATCCTTGCTCGTGGCCAAGGAGCAGAGCCAGCCTTTGGGGCCGGCGGCGTCGTAGTGCAGATAGTACGTGTCGCCGGATTGATACACCCAAAGGTCGCGAGCGCCAAGCTTATCGCAATTTTCCGGTCCGTCGCCGTGTCGGAGCACGACGCCGTAGTCTTCCGCATCGAGGCGATATTTCGCCGCCGGGCGGCCGTCGGGATACTTTTTGATATCTTTGGCGGGCACAATTTTGCTGGACGCGTGCAAGGTTTTATCGAGAACGAAATCGAACGCCTGTTTCGCGTCGTCATAGTTGGTGCTGTGGCCGCCGCCTTCGCGGAAGATCAAGAGCACGTTCGGCTGGAGCTTCTTCAGCACCCCGGCCAGACGGACAACGCTCTGCGGCGGCACGATCGTGTCCTTGCCGCAGGCTGTGATCGCGATCGGCATCGTCAGCCGCTCGGGCCAGTATTCGGCGGAACGTTTTTTGTATTCCAGCGGAATTTGCGTTTTCGCGCCGCCGAACGATTCTTGAATCGCGTCCTGAAAATTCTCGTACTCGAGATGGTTCGCCGTGCCGTTCATCGAAACGACGCCGTCGATCAGCTCGGGATGCAGGGCCGCGAACGTAAGCGCCGACGATCCGCCCATCGATCCGCCGCAAAGGATCGTCTTGCCGATTTTCGCGCGCGATTTCATCTCCGCGATAATCTGCACCAGATCGGCTTCGGCCTTCGGACCCATCCACGAGGTCTTCGCGCGGTAATCGGGCGATACGAAAATCATCCGCCACGCGGCCGCGGCGTCTCGCGCCGCCCGGGCTTCTTCGATCTCGCTCTTGACGAACTGCCAGCGATCGCTGCCATGACCGTGCAAAGCGATCAGCAAGTCGCAGGGCCGCTCCGCTTCGAATCCGTCCGGATAAACGACGACATAATTCTGCGCCGTGCCGTCGCACTTCGCGGTGAACTGCGCGTCCTCGGTGCGCGACTGGGCGAAAGCCGCGGCGATCGAAAAGAACTGCCAACCGAACAGGAAAATCGAGAAAATGCGGACCAAACGGGAATGAGGCATGAGAAATTATTTCTTGGAAGGACTTCTTGGTGTTCGAGGGGACTTTTTCAATCGTGCTGCGGGATTCTCCCGGCTCCAGTCATTGTCGCATGTTCCGGGCGGTTATGCATGTCCCAAACCTGAAAAAAACGCTGCAAAAATACTGTTTTTCGGTACTAATCCAAGTTTTGCATCACCCCATTATATAACCTAAACTACATCATGGGAGGGGGGTGCTGCGCAATGGCGGCAGGAGGGAGTATCAATCGGTAAGACGATGTCGGATCTCACGAAAATTTCGTTTTGCGATTTGGAACGCAGTGAGAACAATCTGCGCGGCGAACTCGATTTCGCGAACGCCCTGCTGCAATCGCTCGATGCCCTGGTTGTCGTTTTGAACGCCGAGGGGCGCGTGGTCCGATTCAATCGGACTTGCGAGCTGGTCACCGGCTATTCCTGCAATGAAATTGCGGGAAAATGCCTTGCCGACATTCTCCTTCCGCCGGAAGAACGAAAAGATTTCCGCTCGATTTTTCAGGAGTGTTCCGCGCAACCCGCCCAAAACCGCCGCACGAATCATTGGATCGACAAAGCCGGAAAATGCCATGCCATCGCCTGGTCCGGCACGATTTTCTCCGCGGGTCCAAACGCCGAAAAATATCTCGTCTGCACGGGCTACGACGTTACCGAGCAGGACGAAACGGAAAAACAGCGTTCGCTGATGCTGAAACGATTGGAAGGCATCTTCTTTCTTCAAGACCTCTTGCTCCTGCCCGCGTCCCTGGAAGAGCACTTTCAAATGATCGTCGATACGGCGGTGGAAATCCTCGATCTCGAAACATGCAGCATTTGGATGCTCCGCCGCGGTGATCTTTGCGATTCCGGGTGCCCCCACGCCAACGCGGCCGATCAAAATCATCGCTGCCGGAACCGAGACAAGTGTTTCCATCTGACGGCCACGGCGGGCGACTGTGCTGTGCTCCGTGACCTGGGGCGGCGCGTGCCCGTGAACTGCCCCGAAATCGCGCGGATCGCTGCCGACGAGCGGGACCACTTTTCCCCGCGTGAGATAACCGCAAATATCGATTCCGCTTGCCGCCCGTCGATGTGCCGCCTGGGCCTGGCTTTGCAAGGCTGCAAACTGCTGAATTTGCGGAAAGAAACGGCGGCGGTGCTGGCGATCTCCTCCAAGCATCCGCTTTCGGCGGATGACATCTCCTTCCTTGAAAACCTGGCGAAAAAGACTTCCAAGGTGATTCTCGATCACGACACCGAAGAAGAACTGCGTCATGCGCAAAAACTGGAAGGCGTGGGACAATTGGCCGGGGGAATCGCCCATGAATTCAACAACCTCCTGCAAGTCATCGAAGGCTATACGCATTATGGAATGGAAGGACTCGATCCCGGCGAGGAACGATACGGCGATCTCCGGCAAGTGCTCGAAGCATCGCAAAAGGCGAGCACACTCACCAGGCAGCTTCTGGGTTTCAGCCGCCGCAAGGCGATCCAACTCAAGAGCGTCGATGCCAATCACATCGTTCGGGAGTTGTTCAATCTCATCCGTCCCACGATCGGCAAGCTGATTACGGTTAAGTACTTTCTCGGGGAGGATGTGGGTATGGTCTATGCCGACGCGGTGGATCTGCAGCAGGCGCTGTTGAACCTCTGCCTTAACGCCCGCGACGCCATGCCGTCCGGCGGTATGCTGACGGTCAGAACCGAAAGGGCCGTGATTACCGGCCCATTCCTGGATTCCCATTTCGAGATCCAACCGGGCCAGTACGTGGCGTTCAGCGTTTCGGACACCGGCTGCGGCATACCCCGCGATATCCAGCAACGAATGTTCGAGCCCTTCTTCACGACCAAGGAAGTGGGCAACGGCACCGGCCTGGGGCTGTCGATGGTCTATGGCATGGTCCAGCAACACAAGGGGGCGATCAAGGTCGAGAGCGAACTGGGCAAGGGCGCGAACATCAAGCTGTATCTGCCTTCCGGAGGAACCGCCGCGCCGGAGGAAGGCGCGGCCGATGGCCGTCCGGGCATCGCCATGAACGCCTTGGGGCGGCAAACGGAAAATATCGTGCCCGGATGACGGAATTGTTTCGCGTTGCAATGGGTCGGAAACCTTGCCGACGAGCAGAAAATCGAGGAATTCGCATGGCGGATAACACCTATCGCGCATTGGTCGTTGACGACGAACCCGCGGTGCGGAACCTGGCGATCCGCGCGCTGCAACGGGAGGGCTTCTCTTGCGATGCGGCGGCGGACGGCGTGGAAGCCGAACAAATGATCCCCGGCCGCCGTTACGACGTGATCGTGACGGATTTGCGGATGCCCAATAAAAACGGCCATGTCCTCGCTTCCAACATCCTCTTGATGCCGAACCATCCCGTGGTGGTCATCGTGACGGGTGTGCTGGAGCCGAAAATCGCCAAGGACATGACCATGCGGGGAGTGGATTGCATCGAATTCAAGCCGGTCAATTATCCGCTTTTCGCCGCCAAAGTCCGCGGGTTGGTCGATGGGCGAAAGCTACATGCCGGGGCCGAAAAACCCGAACTGCCTTTGCCGCCGGCTTTTTCCGAGAATTCCTGTCACCTCACAAGCGGCGTCAAGACCGAGAGGACCATGGTCGGGAAACAGGATATGGAAGGCAAGCTGACGCAGCTTACCAGGATTCTGCCGATTTCGGGGATCGCTTTCGACATTTTCAATATGGCCAGCGCGGAATCTTACAACAATTACGAAATCGCCGCGGCCGTGGGACGCGACGCCACGCTCAGCGTCGATATCCTCAGACTCGCCAACAGCGCCTACTACAATTACAGCACTAAGAAAATCATCAGTTTGGTGAAGGCGATCAGCCGCATCGGACAAAAACGCGTGGGCGAACTCGCGCTCGCGACGAGCATGATGGTCGCGCTGACCCCCAGCGTCCTGCCCTGGATGGATCTCGGCTTGACCTGGCACCGATCGATGGCCGCGGCGGTGGCCATCGACTACTTGGCTGAGAAAAAAGGAATTCCCCAGAAGGAAAACCGCCTTTTCTTGAGTTCCATCACCTATCCGCTCGGCAGGGTCGCGCTATGCATGTTGTATCCCAATAAATACCGCGAAATGATCAAAATCTGCCGGGAAAACCATCTTTCGCTGAAAGACCAGGAACGGCTCTATTTCGCTTTGTCTCCGGAGGAAGCGATGGGTTATTTGCTCAAGGTGTGGAACATCCCTTCCGTCCTCTTCGAGCCGCTCGTTTATTCCTCGCAATCCTACAATTCCGTCGCGTCGCTCAACGGGCCCCTCTCGACCAGAGTCGAACTCCTCAAGGTCGGAATGCTTGTCGCGGAGATCGCCGTGGGAAAATGGGAATCGTGGGACCGCATCGAACCGCCGCCCGCGCCGTTGCTCGATCGGCTGGGCATCAAAGGCTACGGCCGGATCATCGAAGCGACGAGACGCGACTACAAAGACCTGATCCGTTTTCGGGAGAACATCTTTCAACAAGAGGAAAAGGATGCTCCCGAAATATCCGAAAAATCCCCGCGTGACGTCTTCTACCACAATCTGGCGGCCGAATCGTTCGATTTTCTGGGCGAGATCCTTTCCCGCAGCGGCTTCGACTTGAAGGATTGCCGGTTGGACGAACTGCAACCCGATGATCCGGTCATTGTGAATTGCGTGGGCGTCCCCGCCCACCGGTTGGTGGCGAATTTGAAAAGAACCGACGGCAACCCCAAGATGCTGATCGTGACCATCGCCTCGCAAACGGAGAATTATAGCCGCTTCGGCCGGGTGATTTCGCTCCCCGCAAGCTACGACGCGCTGCGTACGGCCTGCCGTGAAATATTATGACGTTTCTGGTTAAGTCGGCAACTCCGCGCGTGGAGGTCCGATTTGGGGAAATGAACTCCGTGCCGGCCCGAAAAGCCAGCCGTTCGTCCAGCCCCAGGCAACGCGTTGGGGGAGGCTGCTGAGACATGGCATTCAACGCAAACCGGACGTGGTTATTGTTTCTTCACCACCCCCTTGAAAAGTTTCCGCTCAATGTTCGGCTGATAGACCGTCCAAGCACTGTCGGTGTTGGGGTCTTCTGCGATGAGTTGGTGGAAGGAGTTGATCTTGGCGTCCAGGTTGTCGAGGCAATACAACGCGATGGCTTCCAGTGTCATCGGCAGTTTCGGGCTGCCGAAGGCGTATTCGCCGTGATGGCTAAGGATGATGTGCTTGAGCCGCAAAACGGTTTCGGCGGGAATTTTTTCGCCCGAAAGTTTTTCGGCCTCGACGATCTTTTTGCCAAGCATCTCGACGGCGATAATCAGATGGCCGATCAACTGGCCTTCGTCGGTGTAGGCCAGGCCGCGGTCGTAGCTCAGTTCATCGACCTTGCCCAAGTCGTGTAAAAACGCGCCCATCAGCAGCAGGTCGCGGTCGATCTGCGGATAGCACGGGGCGACGCGGAGCACAAGTTCCATGAGCGAGACGATGTGCTCCAGGAGCCCGCCATGATAGGCGTGATGATTCTTCGTGCCCGCCGGCGCCATCGCGAGCTTCTTGACGAGCGACTCGTCCATCAAATAGCATTCGGCGAGATTCAGAAGCGCGGTGTCGGTCATGCCGCGGAGCATTTCGCTCAGCCGCCGCATGAGTTTATCGACGGGCACCGCCGGCTGCGGCACGAAATCTTCCGCATCGACCTCCGCGGGATCGACCTTGGCAATGCGGTTGATGATCATCTGCACCGCCCCCTGGAACACCTGCGTGGAACCCTCAACGCGGACGTAATCCCCCTTTTCGAACGATTTATAGAGATTCTCGTTGGCGTTCCACATCCGCGCGCCGATCGAGCCGCCGCGGTCCGAAAGTTCGACTTGCAAATACAAATTCCCGTTGCGGTTGGGCCGAAGCTGCTTGTCGGTGGCGAGATAGACCTCGCTGATCGATTCTTGATGGCCGAGTTCATTGATGTACTTTCGCGGCATGACAAACTTTTTCTTTAGTGGTTAGTGGTTAGTGGTTAGTGGTTAGTGGTTAGTGGTTGGACGTTCGGGGTAATGCACTGACGGCTAAAGCTATCCACCAGGGATCGAATCTCCATCGTAATGTCTCAGGAGCAGTCGCCCGTGCCCTTTCGAGCGATTTTAGATTTTAGCCGAATCCTCCACAAGGGGGAAGACGCTAAAGCCCTGCGAATAAAGTACTTAAATCAGATACCCCCCTTGATCGAATCAGATTTATTCCCCAAAATGGCAGTCATGCGTGTCGATATTTTATAGTCGTACTGAACGGGACAAAATCCCCAATCACTGGGCGGGGACGAGGACCTCCCGGGTAGCTATTACTTTTATTAAAAAATCATGCTCTGGTCACAAACCCTTATTCCCACGATGAAAGAGACGCCCGAGGGGGCGGAAATTCCTAGCCACGTGCTCATGCTCCGTTCGGGCATGATCAGTCAGGTCATGGCCGGAGCCTACGCCTATCTGCCGCTCGGGCTGCGGTCGCTCAAGAAAGCGGAACGAATCGTCCGCGAGGAGATGAACGCCGCCGGAGCTGTCGAATTGGCCTTGCCGGCGATGTCGCCGCTCGGACTCTGGGAGCAGACCGGCCGGGTGGCCGCCTTCGGTAACGTGCTGGTGCAGACCACGCTTCAGCGGAAAGACCGCAAAGTCCCAGTCGTTTTCGGCCCGACGCACGAGGAAATCATCACCGATTTCGTCGCGCATCATATTTCCAGCTATCGGCAGATGCCGATCACGCTCTATCAGATCACCTCGAAGTTTCGCAACGAGGAACGCCCGCGATTTGGCGTGCTGAGGACAAGCGAATTCCTGATGAAGGACGCCTACAGCTTCGACGCCACGCTCGAGTCGCTCAATCACAGCTACGACAGGATGTACGCCGCCTACTGCAAGATTTTCACCCGCTGCGGCGTGAATTATCTCGCCGTCGAGGCCGAGAGCGGGCCGATCGGCGGCGACGCCAGCCACGAGTTCATGGCCCCCGCCGAGAACGGCGAGGACTTGATCCTGCACTGCAAGGATTGCGGCTATGCCGCGAACCAGGAGAAGGCCGAGATCGGCGCCCGCGATTGCACCTTGCCCGACGTCGAAATGAAGCCGCTCACCAAACTCGACACGCCGGGCGTTACGACCATCGAGCAAGTGAGCAATTTCCTCAAGTGCAAGCCGCAGAAGCTCATCAAAACGCTCATCTATCTGGCCGACGGCAAGCCGATCGCCGTCCTGGTCCGCGGCGACCACGACGCGAACGAGGGCAAGATCCGCCGGGCAGTGAAGATCGACAAGCTCGAACTCGCCCCGCCCGAGGTCATCGAAAAGGTCACCGGCGCACCGGTGGGATTCGCCGGGCCGGTGGGCATGAAAGAAAAGATTCCGCTCTACGCCGACCGCGACGTGCGGATGATCGTCAACGGCATCACCGGCGCGAATGCCGCCGACGCACATGTGGTGAACGTGAACCTGAACCGCGATTTCACGCCCGACGCCTTCGCCGATCTCCGCAACGCGCTCGACGGCGATCCCTGCCCGCGCTGCAGCAGCAAACTGACCATGCGGCACGCGATCGAGATCGGACATGTTTTCAAGCTCGGCACGAAATACACCGATTCGCTGAATGCAAAATATGCCGACGCCGACGAGCAACTCAAGCCGATCCTCATGGGCTGCTACGGCATCGGCGTGAATCGGATTCTGGCCTCGATCATCGAGACCAACCACGACGAGAACGGCATAATCTGGCCGATGACGATCGCGCCGTATGAAGTCGTCTTGACGCTCGTCAAGGTGCCCGACGAGCCCTCGATGGCCGCCGCGAAAAAACTGTACGACGAACTCGCCGCCGCCGGCATCGACGTCCTCCTCGACGACCGCGACTGCCGCGCCGGCGTGAAGTTCAAAGACGCCGACCTGATCGGCATCCCGCTCCGCATCGTCATCGGCGAGCGCGGCCTGAAGGAAGGCAAGTTCGAGGTCAAATGGCGCTGGGAAAAATCCGCCGAAATGCTGCCCCTCGAAAACGCCGCCGAAACAATCGCCAAGTGGATCAAAGACGAGCGCAAAGAAAACGCCCGCTTCAAAAACGCCGTCGAGAAGCGCAGGTAATTTTACCGAATCTCCCCTCTCCGGGCACCGACCGACAGTTGGTCGGCGGGCACCATGAAGTGGTCGGGGCCGATGGTGAGGGCAGTACTATTCCGGTGGACATCTGCGTCATACGTTAAATGATTTTAAAGGAACACTAATCTTCGCTAATAACCACTAATGAACAAAAAATATAAATACATTAGTGCTTATTAGCGAAGATTAGTGTTCTAAACTTTTAGAGCGTTTATCAGTGTATTTAAACGCACACTCTTAACTTTTCGATTTCAGATAGTTTCTCCATACAAAGGCGGCAGCCATGACTATACGAGAGTGTTTCTATCTCGAATATGCTTGCGCGGCTTCCACTGCCGCTCTTTTCTGGGCGTGGCTGTTTTGCTTATCTTATTTAAATCTCAATCGCGTGCGGCGCAAGGCCGGTCCATTACTGGGTGTCGTTCGCTATTCAATATCCAATTGGATCCCCGTCGCAACGTTTCTGAGCATTACGTTGTTTCTCCATGCCATGACCGCCTTTTTCTATTTCCGCGACAGCAATACGATTGTCGATCCTTTTGCGTTTTTTATCATATGCTTTCTCGTATTCATCCCGCTCTATTATTGGCGTCGCGTGCAAGTTGCCGTGGAACTTCATGATGATGGAATGGTTTCGCACCGGTTTCGAGAACTCTTTATGCCTTGGGAAGCTATTAGTTATTGCCGATGGATCGAGCGATACAACTGCATTGAAATGCTCGCCCGCCGTCGTTGCACGACAATCCCTTTTCGCGGCGCCGATGCCGGGTTTCTGATCTCCATCGCGGGTCAGTTCATCGAAATTCGAAACGAAGCGGGCGCGATCATTCATGCCGGATCGAAAAAATCCGTCGTGACCGAACAACGCACTTTTACGCCGTTCCAGAGGGAGCCTCGTAAGCCTTTTCAGTTTTCGATTCTATCGCTGCTGTTTCTGACTACGGTCGTAGCCTTGGCGTCTGGATGGTACGGAGTGACCCGGGAATACGATCGATTGAGGCGGCAGATATTGGACCCGTTGCATGAGTTTTCGCCGAGTTGTCCGCCTGCAGGGCCGATCGATTGCCTCTATTTCAACTCAATGCCGCAGCCGTTCTGTGATAGCGATATGCCCTTGCTGAAACCATTTCACGATTTGCGTACGCTTGGATTTTACAATTGTCCCCTCACCGATGCCGCCATCCCCGACCTCGTTTCCCTGCAATCGCTGGAATGCCTGATCATCCGTAATTCAGGAATCACCCCGGCAGGCTTCAAGCGGCTGAAAAGAGAGATGCCGCATACGGAAATCAATTATTGATAACTCATGTACCTCGAATTTTTCATCGCCGGGTTGACGGGCTTTTTCCTCTGGCTGCTGCTGCGGCACCTGATCGCCTTCCACCGCGATCGACTGCGGCAAAGAGCGGGCGGACTGCTGCGCAAAGCGCAAATGCCGTGGATCAGAGCTGTCTTGGGTGCGGCCGCGCAATCGTACGGGCTGCTTGTGTTTTGCGGCTTCGTTCTCTTAGAAGACTATTTCTTCTTCTTTGTCAAATTCGGATTTTTTGAAAACATCAAGTTCTCGGTCGGCAGCCATTTTCCAGACGCGGGTGTATTTATTGACCTTCAGGTTTTCTTTGGCGCGGTCCTATTACCGTCGCTTGGCTCCCTCGTACTCGGCCGGGGGAAGAACTTCTTCATGCACCGCATGCGGTTTTCTTTTGCCATTCATGAAAACGGGATCGTTTATCAGATTGGCATTTTTGGGATGCTTGCTTTCATCCCTTGGGAGCAAATCGAATATCTGTTGTGGTCCCCTGCAAGAAAAAAATTCTTCCTGCAACGAAAAGGGCGCCGTTCGTTCCTCCGAAGGCGTTTTTCAGTCGTTGACGGCGAGACCCTCGCCGATTTACTGTCACGTTTTGTGGAAGTCCGCGGCTGGGATGGAAATACGCACGTTACGCCCGAGCGGCCGCGCGTGACGATGCATGAACCATCGGCAACGAAAACCGCGCATTGGCGTTTCCCCCGCTTCCAGTTCGATTTGCTGTCGCTGATGCTGCTGACGCTCGTGTTCGCTTCGTCCGCCAGTTGGTATGCTTATCACCAGCATCGATCGCAGCCCATCAAGGCGGCCGTCGCTTCATTGGCGGAATTTCAACCCACGGTCACCTATCATGACGTGGACGTGCGGTATCTGCTTTTTGGGGAAACGGCAAAAAACCCGGTGATGCGGACTTGAGTGCCTTGCGCTATTTTCCCCGTCTCGAAGCACTCGACTTCACGGGAGCGACCGCGATCACCGACGCCGGATTGGCCCAGATCGAGCCTTTGTCGCACTTGCAGACGCTCGACTTGATGCAAACATCCATCACCGATGCCGGTTTGTCGCACCTGCAAGGATTGACCGAACTTCGCGAGCTGAGTCTCGGAGGAACGCCGATCTCAGACGCGAGTGTGCCGATTCTGTCCGAAATGAAGTACCTGGAATCGCTTGACGTCCGTGGCACGAAAATTTCGTCGGAAGGATATGAACAACTGAAAAAGGCGTTGCCGAAAACTGACATCCAGTAAACTCCGCCGCAGCCTATCACGCTGTCCGGTGAACCGCTCGACGATTCGGACGCCAAGCCGTTGACAAGGATCCCGTTTCGTGAGCTTTCCCGAACGCGCCCTCTAACTCCCCTTGCTGTGGTCTGGAACCGGACGCAAACCGTTCGGCGTTTTTCTCAATCGCGATTACAAAATAGCCGACAACCGCTCACCCCAATATTTTTCGAAAAATCCTGTTGAGCTAACTCCTTATCCAACCTTGCATTGCAACACCCGCCAAGCCTTCTCCCTATTTTGACTATTGACAGCCGACGGGCAATATAGTATATATATGTATAGTATCCAAGTCCTTGGTTTGCGTCCTCGGTTCGTGTCACCGATTCGCCGCTCGCGAAGTCGTTCGCTCGTGCGTCCGTGCAAAACGTCATATATGATCGAGAATTGGAAGAATAGTTTGACGGAAAGGAGGAGTCTCGGGAAAAAAATCGGGCAAAAAAACTGCCTAATTCGCGAGTAAACCGTATTTCGACCTCTACCAAATCCAAGAAAGGACCAAAATCCACGGCTTCAACCGGAAGGAAGAATTCAAAATACGTGAAAAACTCGCGAAAAAAGGCACGTTTCAACCGAAAAACAGCGCGATGCCCTTCAAAATTCAGCAACAATTCCTCCGTCCTGCTGCTGCGTCCGAAGAACAGGCCGTGTTCCCTCGCACTCCTTCGAGCAAGCGTAAAAAAAGCAGAAATCGGACGTCGCCCCCCCCAAAAAGAACAGATATTCCTGTCTGTCGATTCAAAAAGGCATTCCCAACGGACCCGAAACGTGGAAAAATCAAAAAGTGTTGAGCAACAGCCGTTGCCCATCGTCGCTGCCTCGTTTGCATCGGAATGAAAATCTTTTAGTGTTTTTAACGAGATCGACGGAAGTCCCCATGGGCCAGCCCACCTTTCCATCACCCGCCCTGCTAATTGCCGCGGCCTTCAGCCGTTACGACCAGACATTGGCTTGGGCGAAGAAGAAGTTGGAGGCGGAGTGGGGCGCGATTGCGTTGGAGAGCGAGGCGTTTGCCTTTCACGAGACGGATTATTACGAGCCGACGATGGGGCAGGGCATCAAGAAACAATTTTGGGCGTTCGAGAGGCCCTTCGATGCGGCGGAGTTGGTCGAGATCAAATTGGCGGCCAATCGGTTCGAGGAGGAGTACGCCGCCGAGGCCAAATTGCCCGAGCCGCGGCCGCTGAACATCGATCCGGGTTATCTGACTTTGGGCAAGCTGGTACTGGCCTCGACCAAGGATTTCGCCCACCGCATCTATTTGAACCGGGGAATTTACGCCGAAGTCACGCTGTATTACAAGCATCACCGCTGGCAGCACCACGATTGCACTTTCGCCGACTACCGCCGCGAAGACTATCAACGATTTTTCACCCAGTGCCGCGAACTCTTGCATCGGCGGTTGAAGGGGACTGGGGATTGAGGATAGAGATCAGAGATCAGGGATTAGCGACTAGCGAATCAAAAGTAGTTTTGTGTCTCTAGCCGCGATGGGCAAAATTCTACGCTTTGCAATTTGCAATCAACATTTTTACAATGTTATTATCCGCATTGCTTACAACCCCGTGTTAAGTGAACCTAAATGGTTAACATTTGCAACCCACTTCCCACCCTCTAAATTCGAATTTCTAACCCTTAACCTCCTATCCCCCCCCCAATCCTTGGCCCCTGATGATGAAGACGATCGTACCTCTCCTTGTTGCCCTGGTGTTGGGAATCGGAATTGGAATCGCCGTCGCCTGGCTGCGGATATTCTCCACACCCTGGGAAGGGCTTCCCGCCGTGGATGCCAAAGTGGGGGGCGCGGAAGCAAATCCCTCAGATGTCGGCCCCTATCCACAAGTAGGTATCGATTGCTTGAAATACGATTTCGGTACGCTTGATTTGGAACAAAAGGGACGCCATGAGTTTACGGTTACTAATCGCGGAAATGCGTTGCTCAAACTCACCAAAGGCGAGACGACCTGCCGTTGTACCGCCAGTGATTTGGAAAAGACGGAGCTTTCGCCAGGCGAATCGACGAAAATCATACTCAACTGGCGGCCCACCGCCGAGCCGGGTCCTTACGAACAAACCGCCACGTTTTATTCCAACGATCCCGGCAAACCGCGATTTACGATCACTATTACCGGAAAAATTACCGCCACCATCCGCGCCCGACCGGCAACCTTGACGATGAGCCGCATTTCAGCCAACGAAACCTCGAAAGGCACAGTTACTGTTCTGAGCTATCTCGATAAGCCATTGGAACTCAGCAATCCGCGATTCGAGGATAACGGCATCCGTCAGAATTTCGATCTGACAATGACCCCCCTATCGGATGAAGAGTTAAAAGAGTATAGGGATGCCAAAAGTGGCTTTCTCTTGACCATTATCGCAAAACCGGGATTGCCTCAAGGGGCGTTTAAGCAGACAATCACGTTTACCACCAATAATCCCCAAAAAAAGGAATTGGCGATTCCCATCGAAGGCTCGGTCGGCAGCGAGATTTCCATCGTCGGCCCGAATTGGGACTCCGAACACGATGTCTTGTATTTGGGAACGGTCAAAAGCCAAAAGGGCCTTGCCTGCCGGCTATTGCTCGTGGTGCATGGGCCCTATCGACGAGAAGTGAAGTTCAAATTGGCGGAACCGCCTCCCGTGCCCTTGAAAATTACGTTCGGTGCGAGTACAGAGATCAACAACGGTCAAGTTATCCAAACACCGCTGCTTATCGAGATTCCCAAGGGCAGTCCCCAAGCAAGCCATTTGGGGCATACAGAAGAAAGTGGGAGTGACACCCCGGATGAGGCCGCCGTCATTCAGATTGAGACCACTCATCCCGATGTTCCGAAGATCCGCATTCCAGTCCGATTTGCCGTGGAAAAGTAAAAGTGTTTTTTTAAATTGTTGGTTAATGATTTAAAGCAAGCTGAAGCATAATGGAATAAACGGAAAAGGGTGGAAATGGGAAAGAACGAAATCTTCGCATGGTTGTTCTTATTCCGTCTTGCCATTTTCAATTTCGACGACAATTGCACCATGTTTCCTGCCGCGTGAGAATACGAATGGGCAAGATGCGCCTCCGGTGGAACTGGAGGAATGGGAATTCAGGCATGAATACGAAAAACTTTCTTTGTTCGCCATTTATCCATGTTCTTTTGATGGTGGGTTTCTTGCTTTTTTCGCTTGGATGTCCGGCATCGCGGGATGCTGGGTCCGCGCAGAAAAAAGGCACGATCGATTCATCCGACGCCACGGCAAAGCCGCCCGTTCCAATCGTGGCTGCGAAGGAGTCCCCGCTCCAGTCCGATCAGGCGCAATTACCCAAACGAATTTCAGCCGCGCCGGCATCGGCGGAACTCGCTCGCGAAACCCCCGGCGCTGTCACGAAATCCGATTATGAATTGCCTGGTATGCCTGTGCGGCCTGATTTGCCAAACCAGTCATCGCAAGGATCTCCGCCATCCGGTGAGGAATCCAAGGGGGAATTACTGACCGCCGATGGTGACACTCGCTTCAATCCGTTGCGAATGCCCTCGCTCCCTGTCCCGCTCGCAAATGGAGAGGGGAAATCTCAAGAGGTCCAACCTGTATCGTCGGAGTCGCAACCTGCGTCATTCGAGCGCAGCCTCCCGCACCGGATGTTTTTTATCCAAAACAAGCGGCGTTTGCTCGGACGGCTCTGAATGCCACGTCTCCGGCGGTTTCCCCAGATCTGCGGAAGCCGGCCTCTTCTCCCAAAGAGCTTCGTCCGCCGTTGGATTTGATTAAGGAAAACGGCGAGTTTTTCGTGGACTGGCCCAAGCCCCGGTTTGCGCTTTTGATCACCGGGAAAATAGAAGGTTACTTGGAACCATGCGGTTGTGCCGGCATCGAACGGATGAAAGGTGGCATGGCTCGGCGGTACATGCTATTCAAACAACTTCGCGAAAAAGGCTGGCCGGTCGTCGGCTTGGACGTCGGTGGATTGGCTCATGGATTCGGCCGCGAAGCCGAGATCAAGTTCCACACCTTGGTCGAGGGGATGCGGTCGATGGGATACAACGCTATCACCCTGGGTGAAACCGACCTGAAACTGCCCGCCGGCGAATTGGTCGCCGAGACGGCCGCCAGTCAAAACCAACAAAGCCCCTTCGTATCGGCCAACGTGGGACTCTTCGGCCTCGACGCGGGCTTGATCGCCAAAACGCGGATCATTCCGGCCGGCGGAAAAAGATCGGCGTCACCGGTGTGTTCGGAAAATCGTACCAGAAGGAAATTCAAAACTCCGAGATCGAATTCGCCGATCCCGACAAGGCAATCCAACAAGTTCTTCCCGAATTGCGGAAGAACGCCGATCTCTTGGTCCTCCTCGCCCACGCTTCGATGGAGGAGTCGATCGACCTGGCGAAGAAATATCCCCAGTTCAACGTGGTCGTGACTTCCGGCGGAAATCCTATCCCGCCGGACGAACCGCAGAAGATCCCCGGTTCGAAAACGATCTTCGTGGAAGTCGGCTTGAAAGGCATGTGCGCGATCGTACTGGGCTTCTTCGACGGCAAAGAGAACACCGTTCGCTACCAGCGCGTGGTGCTCGACTCGCGGCAGTCGTTCATCGACCGGGCAAAACAAGGGATCGTCTCGAAAGATCCGCCCTCGCCGGAAATGAAAAACCTCATGGCCGCCTTCCAGGACCAACTTAAGATGATCGGATTCCAAGGTTTGGGCCTGCATGCTTCCCCGCACCCGCAAAAAGAAATCGGGGGAAGGTTCGTGGGCACGGGAAAATGCAAAGACTGCCACGAAGAGTCCTATCGGGTATGGAAGAAATCGGGCCACTCGAAGGCTTATGAAACGCTGGCCAAACTCGATCCGCCGCGAAATTTCGACCCCGAATGCGTCAGTTGCCATGTTGTGGGCTGGAATCCGCAGCGCTTCTTTCCCTATGAAACAGGCTACCGGAGCAGGGAAAAAACGCCCTATCTGCTCGACGTCGGCTGCGAAGATTGCCACGGCCCCGGTGAATTTCACTGCAAGGCCGAAGAAGGCGGCGATCAGGCGAAAATGGATAAATACCGCAAGGCCGCGGTCATCACTAAGGAGGAATCCGAAAAGAATCAGTGCCGCACCTGCCACGACGGCGACAATAGCCCCGATTTCAACTTCCAAAAATATTGGCCCTATGTCGAGCACTACGAGAACGACAAGTAGGATAGGTTTCCAACCTGTCAATCTGTAAACCAGGTTTCCAACCTGTCGTCTTCGTCCGTCATTTGGAACGGATTCCGACAGACTGGAAACCTGCTCTGCAAGAAAGCGCGAACGCGTTTGCCGTGGTGACGAGCGACGTGCGACTGCACGTTATCGGGGCAGGGGTGCTTGTGACCGCGCGGCCCAAAGTAAGGCTTGTCGTCCATTCACGGCAAACGCGCCGCTGAAATGAAATTCAATGTCCAAAGTTTTGAACGGTTACTCCTGTCTGCGAGGTTCGCGCGGCAAACGTGCCGCAATCGTCGGCGTGCTTACGCCGTTAAAAAACGGACGAGCTTGGTCATAAGCTGCTTTCGATAGTGTCTCCTTGAAACGAGGAAAGAAACTGGTCCGAATACGCTCACGATATCGAGAAACCGCAAGTCGGGATTCGACCTGCCCTCTTGCCGAAGGACAGATTTTCGACCGAACGGTTCGATACGTGCAACAAAATTTTCAACTGCCTTCAGTCAATTACATTACGAATCGTTCATCACGGATAGTCGATACTGGCGTCAAGGCAGCGGTAATCGCAAAAGGTCCGGGGCACCGGGGAAAAAACCAAGCACCCCGGACATGGGGCCGAAAAAACGGCCGATTCTCACAACACGCTCCGCCGCGGAAATCGCGACGGTTCGATGGGACTCGTGATCGGAAAAGTAATGTCGAAAACGATGTTTTTCCAAGTTCGGTTCCTACTTGATTTCGCATCGTTTCGCACACTTACTTTGTTATACACGCAAGGGAAAAAAAGTCAAAAAAAAACCGGGAATAATTAAAGTTTTTTCGTGTCCTGATGAGAATCGGACGATTCGACCGAAATCATCGGGAAAGTTTTCCCCGCCCGACGACTCTCTCCGTCCGGGCGTTGTTGCATCGGCTGAAATGTTTCCGCTGGTTCGCAACCTCGCCATCCACAAACCGACCCGCGGACTTGAAGTGCATGAGCACGTTGCGTTGTCGCAGCTTCCGGTCCCCAGCCCGGGAATCCCATTGATACCCTCTGAAATTACTCGAAGAGCTGCTGCTGATCGAACCGCGTCAACGAAGATAATGACGCCTTGGAGACAGCAGTCGCTGATGCCTGGGATTGCGTTATACATGACCAGCAACTCACAAAGGTCCGCTTGCCAAACCCGCCCATTCACAAAAAATGCCGGTTCGATCTGGAAATCACATTCGCATCGTCAAGCAATCCTTCGTATAACACAAAAAAACAGGACAAAATCCCGCCAGATTCATTTTTCACAGAAAAATTTCGGCGATAATATTATCCAATTATCCTATCTTGCCCAGTATGACATTTGTAAATCTATTCCAATTTATTCTGATATTTTTTACACAAAAAATTGGAAATTGACAAAATAATCCTGGACACTATCCATTATTCGATTAAAATTATGTTTGCTTGGCATTTTATCGATGACAGTATGCGCATCTTGGCCTGTGGGCGTGCGGGTGTTTCCCTTCCGAAGAAACTTCGGATTTGGAGAAAGCGGTCCCGACAAATCGATGCTGCTGTCAATACTTGGAGTTCCGAATAAGCAAGACGGGAATCCTCCCGGGCGTCTCGTGGATGGTGGGAAACCGAGAACTTGGCGAATGTTCGAGACCCGTTTTGCATTTGATGCCGCCGAATTCGTTGATCGAACAACATGAATTTTTCGAGAGGCGATTTTCGGCTGAAATCCGCGGTCCTGCCGAGTGCCGCGACAGGGGACTCTAGGTGGTTTGTTGCGATGAATTCGCACACGCATTCTTTCCGCAGGCCGCAGTCTTTGCCAAATGGCAAGTCCCCGGTAGCGGCACCGAAAAAGGTGGTAGAATTGCGTGGCATTTCACTTGCGACGCACGGATTGTTGGCGGGGTTTTTCGATTAGTATCAACTCCGCTTGCGTAAGGTAAACCAAGAAGGCATCCCTAAACGACGACTTCATACGAGGAGTATGACATTGTACGAAGCACTGTTGGACGGAATTGACGACGAACCCCTTGCTCGACCCGATGACGCTCTGGATCTGGTCGATGAGGACGTGGACGTTTTGGTCGATGAAGCAGATCTCGACGTGACGGTCCTGGAAGAGGACGAAGATCACGATCCCGACCTGGACGTCAATACCGAAGAGTTGCTGGCCGAGATCGAAGAAAGCGATTCCTGGTCCGATGATCCGGTTCGCATGTATTTGACCCAGATGGGCGAAATTCCCCTGCTCTCGAGGCAGGAAGAAGTGAAGTTGGCCAAGCAGATCGAGCTTACCCGCGCGCGTTTCCGCCGCCGGGTTTTGGAATGCGATTATGTCATGCAGATCGCCTTCAAAGTACTCAGGCGGGTCGAGTTGGGCGACTTGCCCTTCGACCGCACGGTGCAGGTTTCGGTCACCGACCAGCTTGAAAAACACCAGATTCTCGGCCGTTTACCGCATAATCTGCGCACTCTGGAGACGTTGTTGAAGCGAAACCGCCGCGACTTCAACATGGCCACCAGCAAAAGCCGTTCGGCCGCGCAGCGCCGCAGCGCATGGCGGCGTTTGGGCCGACGACGACGACGTGCCGTGCGGCTCGTCGAGGAACTCGGCTTGCGCACGCAACGGATCGAGCCGATGATCAAGACGCTCGACGAATTCAGCCGCCGCGTCGATGAACTCCGCGAACGCATTCGCGGGCACGTCAAGGCAAAAGGCCCGCTGAAAGAGCGCGAGCCTTGGATTTCCGAATATCGCAACATCCTCCGCAACACGCAAGAATCGCCCACCAGCTTGCGGAACCGCGTCAACTATTTGAAGGATATTTACCGCTACTATCAGACGGCGAAGCGCGGACTTTCAGAAGGCAACTTGCGGCTGGTCGTGTCGATCGCCAAGAAGTACCGCAATCGCGGCCTCAGCTTTTTGGATTTGATCCAGGAAGGCAACGCCGGCCTGATGCGGGCGGTCGATAAGTTCGAGTACCGCCGCGGCTTCAAATTCTGCACCTATGCCACGTGGTGGATTCGCCAGGCGATCACCCGCGCTGTGGCCGACCAGAGCCGCACCATCCGCATCCCAGTGCATATGGTCGAGACGATGTCGCGCGTCCGCAACGTGTCGCGCAAACTGCTGCAGCATCTCGGCCGCGAGCCTTCGCTCGAAGAAACCGCAAACGCCAGCGAAACGATGGTCGAGGAAGCCCGCCGCGTGCTGGCCATGAGCCGCTATCCGATCAGTCTCGATCGGCCGGTGGGCAACAGCGAAGACAGCCACTTCGGCGATCTTCTGCCCGACGGCGGCGCGAAGAATCCGGCGATCGGCGCGACGCAAGGCATGTTGCGGAATCGCATCAACAAAGTTCTGAAAACATTAAGCTATCGAGAGCGGGAAATCATCAAACTCCGCTACGGCTTGGGCGACGGCTACAGTTATACGCTGGAGGAAGTAGGCCACATCTTCAAAGTGACCCGCGAACGCATCCGCCAGATCGAGGCCAAAGCCGTCCGCAAACTGCAGCAGCCCTGCCGCAGCCAGGAACTCGTTGGATTCTTGGATTGATGCTATCGGACGGGTTTCCAACCTGTCTTTGAAGTTTTTGGGGCTAAAAAGTCGAACTTATTCGAATTGGGGGATGGCAGCACATCTGTCATCCCCTCTGCTTTTGGCCGAGGTAACAGCGAATTCTTTTCTTAAACACAGCGATACCGCCTGCTGGCGGGGATTTTCTTGAGTTTTTCTCTTCAGGGATCATTTTTTCAAGAACTGCTATTGACCGATTACTTCCGGTTGGGTATTTAACCGCCTCTCCTCTCGAACATCCCTGAAAACCGGATCAAAAAGCTTATCGAAAAAGCGGAAAAATGACGGGAAAATGCCGTCGATCCGCCAAATTCCGGTGGAAATGAGTTGCCTAGGCAGGCCGAACGATCGGCTGCCGGCGCGAAGCTTGCGACGGGTTTTCAACCTGCGGCTGCGTCGAGATGGGAATCACCTGGAAGATGGAAAATGGGAACTTCCTGTTTTTCCATGCATTGCGGGATCGTGCCGCACGGAGCGGCTCGGCCGGACAACTAAAAATATCCCCGGGAATTTACGCGCGGCTCTCAAGGGTTAGGAGCCGGACGAGGGAAATATCAAGCTAGGCATGAACTCTCGGGAGGCATTCGCTTCGAGAGCTTATGCGAGTCGCAAAAGGAGAGATCTTTTGAACACGACCGCATCAACACGCATCAGCAAGGCAAGGACCATCCTTATGATGGCGGGCGCCATTCTAATTTGCTCGCTGTCGATCACCATTCTCTTCCCGCTCTATGCCGCGGGAGAGGAACAGCGTCCCGGCGCGGCGCCCGGTGGCGGGCAGGATAAAAATCAGCAAGCCGCCGATCTGCTGCGTCGCGCGCGGCAGGCCATGACCGAGAACAATTTGGCCACCGCGGAATCGCTGATTGCACAAGCCGAGGCGTTGAACGTAAAGTACAGCGCCTTCAACTTGACGAGCGACACGCCGAAGAAGGCCCGCAAGGAACTGGATCGCAAACGCGCCGCCGCTATGCCGCCCAAGCCCAGCCGCCTCTTTTCGCCATTGGCCGATGCAAATAAAAAGAATGTTCCGGCCACGGATCCTTTTGCGGCGCGCCTCAAAGACGCGCCGGTGGACTTTCCCGCCGCCAATCCGCCGAGTTTTGGCGGTATGTCTCCCTTGCCGAAGATGGATGCCGGCAATCCCATGCGGTCCGATGCGGGATACGCCGTCGCCAGCCAGACGTTGCCGGCCGCTCAATCCTATTCCTCCACTCAATACGCTCCTCCGCCCGTCGGGAACGATAACAATGTGCCCTCCTTGCTTTTCCGCAACTCCGCCAATTCCCCGGCCCCCGGCATGGCGGTAGCCGCAAACGGCGCGGCCGGCGAGGGGAACGACAACCTGCTGCTTGCGGCGCGCAAAAAACTGGCGGTCGGCGATTTGCGCCGCGCCCACGAGTTGGTCCAACAGGCCAAAGCGCAGAATCTCCGGTACGGCCCGCTGGACGACGATCCCCGCAGGGTCGAAGACGCTATCCGCAAGGTCTATGAACTTGGCTCGATCGACAAGAATACCGACGCCTACCGCCGCGGCTACGCCCGCAATATGACGGAACAAGGCGAGGCGATGATGCGCTACGGCGATATCGACGAAGCGGAACGGTTGGCCAATCTGGCGGTCTCGCAACAAATTGCCTATGGACCTTTCGAGGCCAAGCCGCAGGACTTGCTCGGCAAGATATCGATCATGCGCAGGTCGGGCGGAGCCGCGATGGAGCCCGATCCGGCTGCGCGCCGGCAAGCGGCCGAAATCATCCACGAGGCCCGCGAGGCCCTCGCTGCCAATCAACTCGACCGCGCCGAATCGCTGGCCCAATTGGCCGAGCAACAGCATCTGCCCGATTCCGCCTTCGCAGCCGGAGAAGACCGGCCCGCCCTCGTGCTCGCCGATATCCGGGAAGTCCGGCAGCGGCAAGGGATGGGCGTGATGATGGCGTCCCATAATGAAGTCTCGCCGGCAAACGGCGTCATGGATTCCAACTGCATGGCCACCCGGGCGGTCTATGATCCGATGAACGACCCGACGCGGAATATGCAGGTCCAAGGGTATGCTCCGACGTTGGCGCCGCCGCGGGCGTTGAATTCGCAAGGTGGCGAACTGATGGCACCCGTCGCGCCGCCCGAATCGACCGCCTCGCCGGACGGCCAAGGCGACAATCGCAACGGCACTCCCCCAGCGGCTGCCGGAGGAAACTCGGCGCAGGCGATTTTCCAACAAGGCGAAGCGGCATTAAAGGCGCACGACAAGGATCGCGCCTATCAATTCTTCCGGCAGGCGGCTGTGCGGATGAACGAACTCGATCCCGCGACCGCCGGACGGCTGCAAAGTTACTTGCAGATGCTCGCCGCTCCCGCGCAAAATCCGGCTGGCGGCGGGCAAGGGCCGACAATGCTCGACGAGACGGCCGCCCGGCAGCAGGTGCTGGCGCGTCAAGCCGGGAGCGACCTCGCGCATCTGGAAGCCAACGCACGGGCGATGCTCGCCACCAATCCGCAAGGCGCCCTCGAATCGCTGGAGGAAGCGAGAAAGAAAATCGAAAACGCCGGTTTGGAGCCGCAAACGCGGGATCTCCTGTTCCGCCGCGTGGATCGGGCGATCGAAGAAACCAAGCAATTCATCGAGCAGAACCGCCCGCAAATCGAACGCGCCGCCAAGAACGACCGCATTCGCCAGGAAGTCGAGCGGCGCGGGAAGATGCGGCTCGACAATCAGGAAAAAATCCAACAGATGGTTGATGAATTCAACCGCCAAATCGACGAGCAACGCTACGAGGAAGCCCAAGTGACCGCCAAAAAGGCGGCCGAACTCTTCCCCAAAGAGCCGGTCGTCCGGCAAATGGTTCTCATGGGAAAGTTCATCTACCGCGTAAAAAACAACGAATCGCTCAAATCGCTGAAGGAAGAGGCGTTCGTGAAGGAATTGGATAACGTGGAAAAATCTGCCATTCCGGGCGACTCCAACAATCCGTATATCATGCCCGATGCAAAGCAATGGGACAAGATCACCCGGCTCCGTCGGGACCAGATTGCCCGAGAAGGCCGCAACCGGACCGAGCGCGAAATTGAAATCGAGAAAAAGCTCAAAACGCCGATCTCGGTCTCGTTCAA
Organism: Pirellulales bacterium; assembly: GCA_963713065.1. Classification (GTDB taxonomy): domain Bacteria; phylum Planctomycetota; class Planctomycetia; order Pirellulales; family Thermoguttaceae; genus JADLEL01. The sequence goes on from CAVQKP010000013.1 coordinate 589,666, forward strand.
GGATGCCCCGCTGAGCAAGGTCGTGGAAACGCTGTCGCAATACACCGACGTGAATATTTATCTCGATCCCAAAGGTTTGAACGAGGAAGGCATCACCACCGACACGCCCATCACCATCGACGTGAAAAGGAGATCATGTTCAAGAGCGTCTTGAACTTGATCCTCACTCCGCTGCACTTGAGCTACATCGTCAAAGATGAAGTCTTGAAGATCACCAGCGAACGGATGAAGGACGGAGAAATCTACACGCGAACGTACAACGTCGCCGACCTGGTCATTCCGATTCCGAACTTCGTGCCGATCCCCATGGGTTTCGACGCCGCCTACCAGAATGCCATGACGGCGGTCGGCTATGGCGGCGGCGCGGCGGGCTTCAGCCCGACCAACTCGCCCTTGGCGGTGGTGGCCGACGGCAATGGCAAAGGTCAGCGGGGAGTGGTGAATCCCAAACTCATGGCTCAGCTTGCCAATAGCAGCGGCTTGGGTGGCAGTCGAACGCCCGGCGGCGCGCCCGGCCCGATAGGGTTCGGACCCGGCGGCTTGGGCGGCGGCACGCAAGCCGACTTCGACAGCCTGATCGACCTGATCACGAAAACCATCAAGCCCACCACCTGGGATGAAGTGGGCGGGTCGGGTTCGATCCAGCCCTTCGAGACCAACTTGAGCATCGTCGTCAGCCAAACCCAGGAAGTTCACGACGAAATCGTCGATCTTCTCGGACAGTTGCGGCGGATGCAGGATTTGCAGGTCACCATCGAAGTCCGCTTCATCACCCTCAACGATAACTTCTTCGAACGCATCGGCGTGGATTTCGACTTCGACATCCACGACTATAACTGGGGCAAGACCAACGCCGGCTTCGGCTCGGCCGATAACGGCGCGGCACAGCAGCCGGGCGTCCAGACCGAACCCGCACGCAACACCGTGCTTTCGGTCCGAGACAAGAACGCCACCGTCGGCATGGGCACCGGAGTGTCGGGCACCGGCAATCCAGCCACCAGTTTCACCTCCAACCTCGATGTTCCCTTCCGGCAGAATAATTTCGGCCTGGCCATCCCGCAGTTCGGCGGTTTCGATCCCACCGCCGGCGCCTCGATGGGTTTCGCCATCCTCAGCGACATCGAAGCCTATTTCTTCATCAATGCCGCCCAGGGCGACAAGCGGTCGAACGTGTTGCAGGCCCCCAAGGTCACGCTCTTCAACGGCCAACAAGCGTTTGTCGCCGATCAGTCGCAAACGCCCTTCGTCACGAGCGTGATACCCGTGGTCGGCGATTTCGCCGCCGCCCAACAACCGGTCATCGTCGTCCTCTCCGAGGGTACGTTCATGACCGTCCAGGCGGTGGTCTCGCAAGACCGGCGTTTCGTGCGGCTCACCGTCGTGCCGTTCTTCAGCAAGATCGGCGACGTGAAAACGTTCACCTTCACGGGAACCGATTCGAGCACCATCGATACGTCGCGCACCGGCAACCAGGTCAACCCCACCGATGCCACGAAACAGAGTAACGTGACCTCGACGTCGCATCAGGGCACTACCGTGCAGTTGCCGACCTTCTCGTATGTGTCGGTCACGACCACCGTCAGCGTTCCCGACGGCGGCACGGTGCTCCTAGGCGGCATCAAGCGTCTCAGCGAAGGCCGCAGCGAATTCGGCGTCCCCATGCTCTCCGACCTGCCCTACATCAACCGCCTCTTCAAAAACGTGGCCGTGGGCCGCGAAACGCAAAGCCTGATGATGATGGTCACGCCGAGAATCATCATCCAGGAAGAGGAAGAAAGCAAACTCGGCATCCAATCGGGACCGTAATCGGTCGCCTGAATGAAATCGCCGCCCCCCGGACTTGCATCCCGGGGGCGGGCTTCCTTGCAGGCTGAAATCCCTGCCGGAATGCCTATCGAACGAAGAACGATCCCACCGGTTGCGAGCTCCCTCCCCAATCTTCTCTCCTGTGTGTAACCCTCCTTGGGGTCGTCGCCGGTTTGTCCCCCAAACCGGCGATGATCGTTTCTTGACACAGCGGTAATTTGTAGGAGGCTTCCCGCCAGGGCGATGAGCCATCGGTTGTCCGCTTTTTCCTTCACTTCAGTATTTCGAACAGATTATTGTAATGATCGGTCCAGAGGGGGATTTCCAGGCGGTCTTTTTCCCGCGTTTTCTGCGATGATGGAAAGGCTGCGATGATCATTTTGTCCTCGCTGACGAGCATCCAGTCGTTCGAAAACAGGTCGTGGGCCTCGTCGTCGGCCGCCGAAAGTTCGGTGACGCTCAGCCCACCGTCTTTTGCCAAGCCGCGAACTACCGGCGCCAAATCGAGATAAGTGTTGCTGATGTGGATCGCAATGATTCCCCCTTCTGCCATGTGCCGGCGATAGATTTGCAGCGCTTTGCGCGTGAGGAGATGCACGGGAATCGAATCGCCGCTGAATGCATCGATCACGAGTAGATCGAACCTCTGCGGCGGCTCGCGATCCAGCGAAAGCCGTGCGTCGCCCATGACGATATCGACCGTCGCACCGCGCTGCCGTGCGTCGCTCACGTAGGTGAAGAAACCGCCTTCCTCCGACAATCGCCGCACCGCGGGATTGATCTCGTAGAAACGGTAGCTGTCGTTCTCCCGGGCGTAAGCGGCCATCGTCCCCACGCCCAAGCCGATCAAACCCACGCGCATCGTCGGCCGCCTGGCTTGAAGATATTCGACGGCTCGTCCGACGCCGCTCGGCCGCCCGTAATACGTCAGCGGCTGTCGGCGTTTCTCCGGATCGTCGGGGGCAATGTACTGCGCGCCGTGCTTGATCCTGCCGTGCAACAGGGCAAATTGGTGCTTCGGGCCGCCGGCGTTTCGCTCGCTTACGGAAATCACACCGTAAAAATTGCGCAACCGCGCGACGATTCCGCTGCCAATGTTCTTCCACTCGGAATAAGACGAGAGTCCCGCTCCGACGCCGATCACGACCAACGCGGAGACGACGAATAGCCCGATTCGGCGGAAAGCGGTCAACAGCGCGGTCAATGCGACGACGAGCGACAATGCGAGACCGATGTACCATTCGAAAAACGTGTCGAAGAGGCAAGGAGCAACTAGGCTGACGAAGATGCCGCCCAGTGCTCCGCCCGCCGAGATGCAGAGGTAGTAGCTCGTCAAATGCCGCGGATGAGGCCGAAGCTTCGCGAGTTCTCCGTGACATACCATACAGATCACGAACATGGCGGAGAACAAGATTGCCAGCGAGGCGGTGTAAGGCAGCGACAGATCGGACGTCGGGCGGATGTGCAGCCGGACGATCGCTCGGTTGACAATCGGAACCAGGATGGGCAAGACCGCGGCGACCGGCGCCGGCGACGGCTAACGTCGCCCAAATGCCCCGCCGATACCAACGTGAATGGTCGAAACAGATGATGAACGACAGCAAATACAACGACAACGGCACGACCCAGAGAAACGGTACCACCGCCACGTCCTCACACACGTGGTTGGTCGTCGCCAGTAACATGAGCGACGCGCAGGCCGGCAAAAAGACCCAAAGCACGCGGCGAAACCAGCCAACCCGCGCGGCAGCGGCCTCTTGCTCTACGGGCGTGTCCGATCCCACCGCAGCCGGTGTCGCATTGCCGGTTTTCCAGAGTGCGATGGCGCTCGCGCCGCACAAGATCGCATAGGTGGCAAACCCGCCCGACCAGAGCCACGATTGCCGCGTCAAGTCGAATGCCGGCTCGAACACGAATGGATAACTCAATAGTGCCGCCAGCGAACCGAAATTCGATAAGGCATAAAGTCGGTACGGCGAACGGCCGGGATAGCGGCGGCTAAACCAGACCTGAACGAGCGGGCTGGTGGTTGAAAGTACGAAGTAGGGCAGTCCCACGGTCGCGGTCAAAAGCAGCAGGATTCGCCACGTCGGGGCATTGCTGTCGGCCGGCTTCCAACTCGCGCCGGGGATGATCGGCAACAAGCAAGTCGCGGCCAGCAAGATTGCCAATTGCGCAACGGCCTGCCCGCGCAAGGTCAGCCGACTGCCTGCCAGATGGGCGTAAAAATAGCCGGCAAACAAAACGACTTGGAAGAACAACATGCAGGTAGTCCACACCGCGGGACAACCCCCGAACCACGGTAGAATGAACTTGCTGATCAATGGCTGAACCTGAAACAACAAGAACGCGCTCAGCAAGATCGTTCCGGCAAAGGCAACGCCGGGCAAATGCGAAACACGGACAACGCCTTGATTATTTTGGCTCATCAGGAGTTCTTTCACGGTCGATCGACGGTCTGCGCATATCGATCCACAAACGCACTCATCGCGACCTCTTCATTCCACCACCACACGGCATTTCGGCAGCGAATTCAAAAACATCTTGCCGTAATTCTTCGTGCGGATTCGCGGGTCGAGGATCACCACCATGCCCGTGTCGCGCTTGCTGCGGATCAGCCGGCCGAAGCCCTGCTTGAGCTTGAGGATCGCCTCGGGCAGTTGATAATCGCGGAATGGATTTCCGCCCGCCGCGCGGATCGCCTCCAGCCGGGCTTCCAACAGCGGCCGGTCGGGCACGCTGAACGGCAGCCGCGGAATGATCACGTTCGAAAGCGCGTCGCCCGGCACATCGACCCCCTGCCAGAAGCTATCGACCCCGAAAAGCACCGAACGCGGGTTCTTCTTGAATTCCTCGAGCATCTGGCTCCGCGGCATCCCGTCCGATTGCGCAGTAAAGCGCCAGGTTCCGCTCGATAAGCCACGTCGTCAGCGCGGCGGCCGCGCGCTTCATCATTTCATAACTCGTGAAAAGCACGAACGCCCGGCCGTCGGTTTGGCCCACGTAGCGGCGGATCATCTCGATGGTGCGATCTTCGAATTCGTGGACTTTCACGGTCGGATCGGGCATCTCCTTGGGCAAGATGATTTGCGCCTGCTTTGCATAGTCGAAAGGGCTGCCCAGCACCTGCGACTCCGTCTGCGTCAGTCCCACGCGCGACTTGAAGAAATCGAACTTGCCGGCCGTCGCCAGCGTGGCGCTCGTCATCACGACGGTCTTCGTTTTTTGAAAGAGATGTTCGCGCAGGATCGGGCCGACGTCGATCGGCGCGGCCGCCAGCGTCACCCGGCGGAAACGCCGGCCCATCGTGCTCTCGGCCCAATAAACGGAGTCTTTCATGCTCTGCCGCAGCCAGTTGTCGATCTCCTGCGCCAGTCCGGCGAGGCGCTTGGCGGCCGCGGTCAAATCCTGCTTTTCCTCGGGCTTTTTCACGTCTTTCGCCAGACCGCGGACGAGTCCCGAAAGCTTGTTCAAGCCGCCGCCGAGCAGATTCGGCACGATCTCCGGCTCGCGCACGCGGCCGTTGCCGTTTTTTTCGGTCGATTTTTGCTCGCAAAGCCAGTCGTGGATGCAGTTGAAAAAATTATCGGCCCGGTGCCGGCATTCTTCCACCAGCCGTTGCCCTTCGGTCGATTTATGATGCACCAAAAGCCCGCGGTTCGTGCGGTCGTTATAAAGCCGCCGCAACGTGAATTCGACTTGCCCGTTCGTTACGCTCAAACCCAGGTGCTCGCCGGCGACGGCCTCGAGCGTGTGCGCTTCGTCGAAAATCACCACGTCGTAATCGGGCAGGATGCTCGCCTCCTGCATCCGCAGCGCCAGGTCGGAAAAAAACAACGCATGATTGACGATCAGAATCTGCGGCATGTTGCATCCGCCGCCGGGCTTTGTAGTAGAAACACTGGGCGTAGGTCGGACACTGCCGGCCCATGCAGTTGCCGTGATCGCTCGCCGTTTCGTCCCATACGGCATGCATCGGGCGAAAACCGAGATCGGACAGCGAACCGTCGGTCGTCGTCTTCGACCAGTCGCGGATCTGGCGAACCTGCTCGAATTCCTCCGACTCGTTGAACAGGCTGTTCATCCGCTCGAGCGCATTCTTCAGCCGCCGCAAACTGAGGTAATTCCCCCGACCCTTGACCAGCACGGCCGTAAACTCCAACGGAATGACGCTGTTCAGAAACGGAATGTCCTTTTGCAGCAACTGCTCCTGCAAACTGATCGTATGCGTCGAAACGACAATCCGAAACGGCCGTTTTTCCTCTCCCCCTTCAGTTACTCTCGCCCCTCTCCCCTCGCCCCTCTCCCCTTCATTCACTTGCTCTCCCGCCGCGGCCAAAATGGCGGGAACCAGGTAGGCGAAACTCTTGCCCACGCCGGTGCCGGCCTCGACGACCAGATGGTGCCTTTCGCGGATCGCGCGATCGACCGCCTCGGCCATTGCCAATTGCTCGGGCCGCTGCTCGTAATGCGTGAGCCGGGCGGCAATCCGCCCGGACGGGCCCAGGATTTGCGAGGGAGTGTACATAGAGTTAAGGTACCTGAAGATGGGGGAAGCAGGAAGGGGGAAGGGGGAAGGGGGAAAATGAAAATCGCGAGGTTCAAATGACGAATGACATCACGCCGAACGTTTACCCTTCGCCCATTCGCGTTTATTTAACGCTCATGCCTTCCAATACCCCTTCCCCCTTCCGCCTTCCCCCCCTTTTCCAAAACCCCTCTCGCCCCCCGACGACGTTTATGGTATCTTGTCCTCCCAGGAGGTTTGCGGCATGGCGATCGAGTTTCGTTGCGTTCAGTGCGGGCGATTGTTGCGGACGGGGGATGAAACCGCCGGACGGATGGCTCAATGCCCCGAATGCGGTTCGCAAACGCCGATCCCCGTTCCCGCCGAGGAAACGCCGGTCACGCCCCTCGATATCGAACCTCCAGAGCCGAATGCCCCCGGCAGTACCTTTCCAGGCTCGGTCGGCGGTACGCCTTTTGGGGCCGGACCTGCCGATTCGCGAGACAGCGAGAATCCTTATCAGCCGCCTGGCCAATATGGACCGGCGCTTTCCGATCGAGATCCTTACCGGAAGCAAGCCACGGCCGCGCTCGTGCTGGGCAGCATGGGACTTATCCTCTCGGTTTTTTGTTGCGTTTGTTTTCCCGTGGGTTTTGTCGTATCCGCTGTCGGCTTGGTGTTCGGCATCATCGGCCTCCGCTCGCGGACGAATCGAAATCTGGCGGTCATCGGACTCGTGCTCTCCGGTGTCGGCATGGCAATTTCCGTAATTGTGGGCGGATTATACCTCATCGGATCCGCTCTCGATAATCATCCGCACCGTTTCCGATAAACAACACAGCAACCACCGATCCATCGCGGCGAGAGAAAATCGCCGCCAAACAACATCCATTTCCATCGGTTTGCTTTTCCACCCCAGGGAGAAAAAACATGGCGATTGAATTCCGTTGCACGAAGTGCAATAAGTTGCTGCGAACCGCCGACGACACGGCGGGCAAACATGCAAAATGCCCCGAATGCGGTGAGATTCTCGTCATCCCCGCCGCCGGCGCGGTTCCACCGATTCCGACGCCGGCTGCTGGCGCGGGCGGGTTCCCCCCGCCGACCGGCGGCCCGACCGGCGGCAGCCCTTTCGGCGCCGGTGAGCAACCGCAGTATCAACCCGACTCTGGCAATCCGTACCAATCGCCCAGCCCGTATGCGCCGATGCCGACAATGCCGGGTGGGGCGGCTGAAATAAGGCCCACCATTATTGACTTGGGCGACGTGATGGGCCGCGCCTGGATGATCTTCAAGGAACAATGGGCGATGTGCCTGGGATGCTGGTCGTGGTGGGAATATGCAATTACGTTTTTAGCCTTGTAACCGGGACAATTTTGGGTTCATTTCAGAATCCGATGATCAACTTCAGAAACGTTCCGCCCCAAAAAATCATCTCGGTGTTTGTTCAAGAATATCCGAAACACATGCTGGGAAATACTTTGATGGGGTATGTGAACCTGTTGTTCATCGCATGGACATCAGCCGGATTGTACATTGTTCTTTTGAAGATTGCCCGAGGCCTGCAGGCAGGCATCGGCGACGTGTTCAGCGGAGGGAAGTATTACGTGCCGATGTTGGTTACCATGCTCATTTTCAATTTGATGACGCAAATCGGCTTCCTGCTGCTCATAATTCCGGGCATCATCTTGTTTTTGATGTTCGGCCAATTCGGTTACCTTATCGTCGATCGCAATTTGGGGATTGCCGAATCGTTGCATACGTCCATGGAAGTCACCAAAGGCAATAAACTGACGATATTTCTTATCTGGTTGGTGTGCATCGGTTTGGTTATCTTGGGGGCGATTCCATGCCTTTTGGGTTGGCTGGTCGTGTTCCCCTATATGGCATTGCTTCATGCCGTCATGTATTTGACCATGACCGGACAGCCCACCGTTGACCAAATGCGGGCGGGAATGGGAATACAGTAGGACGGCGAGACGCTAAAAGGTAGAGTACCGGAGTGCAGAGTGCTAAGTGCGAAGTGCGACGATATCCAATACGCAACCACGGAGGATGCAAAGTGACGGATTTCGAAATGCTTTCGGCGGCCGACCGCAAGCGGCTCGACGATTTGGACGCCCGGCTCGAAGAGCTCAACGGGACGTTCATCGGCTACCCGTGCAGCGGTATTTTCGATTACGCGCCGCTGTTTCGCTTCCTGCGCTTCCCCTTCAACAACGTGGGCGATCCCTACGTGGCGAGCAATTATCAGCTCAACACCCACCAGTTCGAGCGCGAAGTCGTGGAAACCTTCGCCCGCCTGGCCCACGCGCCCGCCGATTCGAGTTGGGGCTATGTCACCGGCGGCGGCACCGAGGGGAACATGTACGGCATCTTCCTCGGCCGTGAACTGCATCCCGAGGGTGTGGTCTATTACTCCGAGGACACGCACTACTCGGTCAATAAAATTCTCCGCTGCCTGCACGTGCGGAACATCATGATCAAGAGCGACCCCGACGGCCGCATCGATCTCGAAGACCTCCGCGAAACCATCCGCATCCACCGCGACGTGCCGCCGATCATCTTCGCCAACGTCGGCACCACCGTGAAAGGGGCGGTGGACGACCTCGCGGGCATCAAGAACATCCTCCACGATCTGGCGATCACGCAATATTACCTCCACGTCGATGCCGCGCTCAGCGGAATGATCCTGCCGTTCGTCGAGCATCCGCAGCCTTGGGATTTCGCCGACGGGGCGCATAGCATTTCGATCTCCGGGCATAAGATGATCGGCGCGCCGATCCCCTGCGGCGTGGTCCTGGCGAAAAAGAAGAACGTGGAGCGCATCGCCCGGCAGATCGAATACGTGGGCACCCTCGACACCACCATCCCCGGCTCGCGGAACGCCTTCGCGCCCTTGATGCTTTGGTATGCCTTCCACACGGTGGGCGAGGAGGGCATCCGCCGCAGCGTCAAGCAATGCCTCGAAATGGCCGATTATGTGATCGCGCAGCTTGCCAAAATCGGCCGGACGGCATGGCGGCATCCGAACTCGGTGACGGTCGTTTTCAATCGCCCTTCGATGAACATTATCAAAAAATGGCAACTGGCCGTGCAGCACGGCGCCGCCCACATCATTACCATGCCGCACGTCACGCGGGAACAAATCGACCGCTTCGTCGCCGATCTGGCGGAAGACGAATCGCCCGCCGCGGCCGAAGAATTAGATTCAATCCAATCGTAGGACGGATTTCCAATCTGTCGTGCCGCCGTAGGACAGATTTCCAATCTGTCAGTCAATAAGAGTGGTCCGAATGTAGGTCAGATCGCAAATCTGTCATCCGAAGAAGGAGTTCTATATGAAAGAAATCATCATCGTCAGCGAGGACCGGCCGGGCCTAGTGGCCGATATCTCGGCCGTACTTGGCCGAGGCGGAAATCAACATCGAATTCCTCTCGGCCGAAATCGTCGGCGGGACGGCGATCACGATCCTGAGCGCGGACCGCTACGACGTTGCCCTCCGTGCGCTCTCGGCGGCGGGCTTCCACGCCTTGACCGAGGACGCCATCGTGGTCCGGCTCGAAGACAAGCCGGGCGAACTCGCCCGCATCACGCGGCGCTTCAAGGATGCCGGCATCAACCTCCGCAGCATCCGCATCATCCGCCGCGACGCCGGCCAAAGCATCGTCGCCCTCTCCGCCCCCCGCACGCAAGAGGCGGTGGAGTTGGTCAAGGACGTGATGATTACGTCGTAATCGTAAAAATTATAAAAGAACCGACGGCCATTACTGCCGCAAAATGCGAGAATTCCCGGTGTTTGGCCCATGTTTCTCAATATCTCTCAATAAATTATTTCCGTTGAAAGCAAAGAAGGTTCGGAGTATATTTAATTAGATGAGGGCTTGAAAAAGATGGCAAAAGGATTTGAGATCCTCGGGGAAATCAGAAGCATCGAGATCATTGCGGCTGGTCGGGGCGTGGACATTCGCCGTCATTTGGATAGGATTTACGGGAAAGGTCATTGGAGGAAATTGAAGGGTGTGGCAACGGTACGGTTTGGCGACGGCGCAGTTTACGAAGCCGAAGTACATTGGTTCGAAGCGCACGGCATCGGGCGTAAGGATTTTAAGATCAAGAAGGTGATACGATGAATACTTTCGTAATCTGCATTAGCAATGAAAGCAATCCCGCAAGCCTCATCTTGGGCAAAGTCTATCGCCGTTTGCCCGATGCGGAGGCGGAAACGCACGAGATGCTTCGCGTCATTGACGAAGACAAATCGGAAGCGGATGGATATCTCTATCCAGCCTCATTCTTCGCACCCATCCAGTTGCCAGAATCAGCCGAACGGGCATTGATGACGGCCGGTGGATGAGTTATTTCACTTTAGGAATGGCGAGCGTTGCCGATAGCTGCTCGATCTCCGATTTCAATACTAATACGAAGCCAAATGTCAGCAAACCCTCGGCAACTGCTCGCCCGAAAGCAAATCGACGATGCGGCCGCCGCCGAAGGGGCCGGTGAGAACAACGGTGGCGGCAGGCTCTTTCTTCACGCCGCCGATGATCGCCGGTCCGAACGCGGCCGTGTGATTTTGCATGATTTGCAGGGCTTTTTTCGCGGCTTCCGCGGCGACGAACGCGACCAGGCGGCCTTCGTTCGCAACATAGAGCGGATCGAGGCCGAGGATTTCGCAGGCGGCGGCAACCGGCGGAGTGACGGGTATCTTTTGTTCGTCAAGTTCCATGCCGACGTTCATGTCCATTGCAATTTCGTTGAGCGCGGCCGCCAATCCGCCCCGGGTCAAGTTGCGCAGGCAATGAACATCCGCGCCTAATTCGAGCAACGCTTCGACCAAGCCGGACAAGTTCGCGCAATCGCTCCGAATATCGCCCTCGAAACCCAATCCTTCGCGGACCGACATGATCGCCATGCCGTGCCGGCCGAGATCGCCGCTTACGAGAATCGCGTCGCCCTCCGCGCCCTCTCGGCGGCGGGCTTCCACGCCTTGACCGAGGACGCCATCGTGGTCCGGCTCGAAGACAAGCCGGGCGAACTCGCCCGCATCACGCGGCGCTTCAAGGAGGCCGGCATCAGCCTCCGCAGCATCCGCATCATCCGCCGCGACGCCGGCCAAAGCATCGTCGCCCTCTCCGCCCCCCGCACGCAAGAAGCGATGGAACTGGTGAAGGACGTGATGATCACTTCGTAGTTTTTATTCGCTGCCAGTGGATTCGAGAAGCGTCTCCTTGTGAAATTTTGACAAATCCGGCTCGATCAGATGATTCCGATCGCTTGGTTTCTTATTGATCTTCTGATCGTAGAGTGCGATGGAATAATAATGTCGCCAATCGTCAACATATTGCACCGCTTTGGTTTGAAAGTTTTTGGAATCGAGGAGCACTCGACTTTTGTCGTGACACAATATCTCTTGGTCATGCTTCTTGAGCACAGCGGTTATCAGAACGTCTTCGCCTTGCCGTTCAAAGGTAATGTCATATTTTTCGTGGACTTCTTCCGCGCTGACATCGATCAGAAGCGGACAAAGGAATTGCGGTCGCGGCAATGGCAGGGCGGCAAGTTCCAACTTTGCAAAAAATCCCGAAAACCCCTTGTGCGGCTGGGCCCATGCATCCTCGATTTTTGCGATGGGCATCTTGTAATACAAATGATTGTTCGGATAAATTCTCAGTGCTTCTGTACCGTTCCAAATGAGTGAACCATCGATTGCTGACCAATCGTTTGTCTCGAAGACTGGTTTTTTGCTGATGTCGATTCTTGCGGTCTTCGAGGATTCAAAATAAAACCGCCCGTAAATGACTTTTGGCTTATCGGTTGGAAAATTCGAATCGTATTGGAACAATGCCAGCTTCGTATCGAAAATCTTGCATTCCTGTGAAGCTTTTTCCCATTTTTCCAGCACGGAATCGAGGGTTAGCTCCGCCTCTTCCGCGCGGCAAAGAGAATTGCACAGGCAAATTGGAATGATCGATAAGAGCAAGAAGAACCAATGCGATTTCATGACAGATTCCTCCTTTGAAGCGAATGATACTCCTTTGGCAGTCTATATGCTATAGCGAAAAAATGGGAGGGAGGTTAGCATATTCGCGGCAATTGTTCGCCGGAGAGCAGATCGACGATGCGGCTGCGATTAAACACGAAGTTGGACAAGGACGTAATGATTACGTCAGGAAATCCGTTCTTGCGACTGAAATCCGTTTGAATGACATCTCATGCTCTTCGGCGCCAGTATCCTGGGCGGCGACTTGTATGAGCGACGGCGACAACCATCACCGTGTCGTGGTCGATATGACGAAAGATCAAGATATAGGGATAGCGAACCACCCTTGCATATCGATAAGGACCCCTCGAAACTGGCAGCGAATCGGCATCCGCTTCTATGCGTAAAACGGCACGGTCAATGGCCAAAATGAATCTTCGCGCTATTTCAATGGATCGCTCTTGATACCAATCCCTGGCCGCGCGATACTCTCGGGCGGCCAACCGATGAAAGAGAACTCGGAAGTTAGGCATCAAATCTCCGCCTTTAATTCAGACCACGGGATGCTATCCGTGCGATCGGCGAAACGGCGATCCAATTCCTCGGCCAAGGTGGCATCATCGAGAGAGAGACAAGAATCCTCAGCCGGCATCGTTTCCAAAATCCGCGAAACGAGCGTCAACCGTTCGGATTCAGGTAATTTCAATGCAGCCTCGAAGGCCACTTCATAATCTGCTTGCATGACATGCTCCTTCCGCGAAAGGACTGTTAATCAGTCATTCGCCACCTACTCTTTAAGTGTAACGATTTATATCTCGATGGTCAATCAAATGAAGTCAAACTGTCAGCAAATTCTCGGCAACTGCTCGCCCGAAAGCAAATCGACGATGCGGCCGCCGCCGAAGGGGCCGGTGAGAACAACGGTGGCGGTAGGCTCTTTCTTCACGCGGCCGATAATCGCGGGCCCGACCGCGGCGGAGTGATTTTGCATGATTTGCAGGGCTTTTTCCGCGGCTTCCACGGCGACGAACGCGACCAGACGGCCTTCGTTCGCGACATAGAGCGGATCGAGGCCGAGGATTTCGCAGGCGGCAGCGACCGGCGCGGTGACGGGAATCTTCTGCTCGTCGAGTTCCATGCCAAGGTTCATGTCGATGGCGATTTCGTTGAGCGCGGCGGCCAATCCGCCGCGGGTCAAGTCGCGCAGGCAATGAACATCCGCGCCTAATTCGAGCAACGCTTCGACCAAGCCGGACAAGTTCGCGCAATCGCTCCGGATATCCCCTTCAAATCCCAATCCTTCGCGGACCGACATGATCGCCATGCCGTGCCGGCCGAGATCGCCGCTGAGGAGAATGGCATCGCCCGGCGCAACGCGGCGAGGGGAAATTTCAATTCCCTCGGGCACCAGGCCGACGCCCGCGGTGTTGATGAAGATGCCGTCCCCCTTGCCGCGATCGACGACCTTCGTATCGCCCGTGACGATTCGCACGCCGCACTCCTTCGCCGCGGCGGCCATCGAAGACACGACCTTCTGCAGCGTTTCCAGCGGCAGCCCTTCCTCAAGCACGAAACCCGCGCTTAAGTAAAGCGGTTTCGCCCCCGCCATCGCCAAATCGTTCACCGTGCCGAAAACCGCCAGTTTCCCGATATCGCCGCCGGGAAAGAAGAGTGGACTGACAACGAAGGTGTCGGTCGTGAAGGCCAGTTTTTGGTTGCCGATCTCGAAGACGGCGCTGTCATGGGGAGGGGAGAGGGGCGAGGAGCGAGGGGCGGGGGAAGCAAACGCCGGGAGGAATAGCGATTCGATCAACTGCCGCATCATCCGCCCCCCGCCCCCATGCGCCATTTGCACCGTCGGATGATCGCGAAACGGAACAGGACAGTTTAGGTTGAAATCGTTTGACATTTTTTCAAATGGGGAATGGGGAAGGTGGAAGGCGGAAAATTCCGTTGGTCATTGATCGTTGGTCGTTTTCATTCATCAATCATCATTCATACTTCAAACTTCCGCCTTCCCCCTTCCGCCTTCCCCCTTCGATACCGATAATACGCCGCGCACGCCCCTTCGCTCGAAACCATCGGCGCCCCCAACGGCCGTTCGGGTGTGCAGTGGATGCCGAACGCCGGGCAATCGTGCGGCTTCTTGTGGCCTTGCAGCACTTCGCCCGCGATGCATTCGCCCGATTCCTCGGCCGCGATTTGCGACACCTCGAAACGCCGCTCCGCATCGAATGCCGCGTATTTGGCTCGCAAACCCAAACCGCTTCCGGGTATTTCGCCGATGCCCCGCCATTTCCTTGTAATGCGCTCGAATACCTCCTCCACCTGCCGCAAGGCGGCGCGATTTCCCTCCGGCCGCACCGACCGAGCGTACTCGTTTTCGACTTCATGCCGCCCCGACTCCAGCTGCCGCACGCACATCAGCACGCCTTGCAAAATATCCACCGGCTCGAAGCCCGTGATCACGATCGGCACGCGGAACTCGTCTGCCAGCGGCTTGTATTCTTCCATGCCGGTGACGGTGCAGACATGGCCCGCCGCGAGGAAACCTTGCACGCGGTTCTGCGGCGAGGAGAGCACCGTCCGCATGGCTGGAGGGACGAGTGCGTGCGAGACAAGGAGCGAGAAATTCTTCAAGCCGAGCCGGTCAGCCTGCGCGGCGGCCATGGCGTTGGCGGGAGCGGTGGTCTCGAAACCCACGGCGAAGAAGACTACCTCCCGTTCGGGATTTTTTTGGGCAGCACAACGGCGTCCATCGGCGAATAAACCACGCGAACGTCGCCCCCTTCGCTTTTGACGGTAAAGAGATCTTTTGCCGTGCCCGGCACGCGGAGCATGTCGCCGAACGAGCAAAAAATGACTTCCGGCCGGGCGGCGATGGCCATGGCTTTATCGAGGACCTCGACCGGAGTCACGCAGACCGGACAGCCCGGCCCGTGGATCAGCGTGATTTCCTTGGGCAGCAGTTCATCCAAACCGAACCGAATGATGGCATGGGTTTGACCCCCGCAGATTTCCATGATCCGCCACGGCCGGGTGGTAGCCGCATGGACAGCCTCGGCCAGCCGGTGAACTTGTTCGGGATTGCGATATTCGGAAACGTAACGCATAAAAATAATCGCCCGGAGCATACTCGCCCCCCGGCAATCAACCTTCGATCAGACTTTCGGCAAAACCATGTAAGTCATTGTATCACAAGGGGATATCTCTTGAACAGCATGCCGGTGGGTCCTACGCGGCAGGAAGGTCCTTCTTGCTACATCGGATTTATGGGGACTATCCCGATTTTGTGGCAGGAAGCCACAAAAATGGGACTGTCCCCTTCAGCACTCAATACTCCAACTGCCCGAAACATGAAATGGATCCTTGAAAAAAAATTCCCAAATCGCTCTTGTGTGAAATCCATAAACCCATCACAATGCCGCAACCTAGAAAATGAGCCGCTTTCCGGCGGCTATCCCGCGTTTAGACCCTGAAACCAGACAGGGGAACTTTCGCTGCCGCCCGCGCGGCTGGCGGAGCGCTGCAAGGATTGCGGCGACCTGATCGCGGCGTTGCTCGAGGACCACAAGGAGGGAACCGATGGTCACGCTGCAAGCGGCCATGATGGCCATTCTCTTGTCGAATCCAGGTCAAGTAGAATTGCTGGATTTCTATGCGGACTGGTGCGCTCCCTGCCGAGCCATGCAGCCGACAATCCAGGCCCTCGAAGCCAAGGGTTACCAGATCAGGAAAGTCAACATCTCGCAAAACCATGAACTTACCGCCCAATACGGCGTTCAAAGCGTGCCTTGCTACATTATGCTAATCGATGGCAAGGAGGCGGAACGAGTCTCGGGTGGAACGAGTTTTAGCCGCCTGGAAAAAATGTTTAAAACCGCGGCCGCCCGCGCGGCGCCGTCCAATAGCAATTCGCCAGGCGACGGGCCGACTGTCTTTGCGGCGAACGAGCGAGCCGCCCCCAATCCAGCCCCGCCGGGCGTCATGTCGATCCCGCCGGCCAACGTTTTCAACGATCCGAATGTCACTCCGGCAAACGCCGCAATGCCGATGGCCGGAATGCAAAATCGGCAAGTCCCCCCGTCTTCCGGCAATTTCAATCCGCAGCGCGAGCAAACCGACGCGCCGGTTTCGGATGCCCAGCTTATCGCCGCCAGCGTGCGGATCAGGGTGGAAGATCCGTCCGGCCATTCCTGCGGCTCGGGCACGATCATCGACGCTCGCGGCGGCAAAGCCCTGGTTTTGACGTGCGGGCATTTATTCCGCGATTCGAAAGGCAAGGGGAAAATCGAGATCGAGTTGTTCGGCCCCCATGCCGGCCAAATAGTCGAAGGCCGACTGGAGTCCTACGACTCCGAAGACCGCGATGTCGGACTCGTTTCCATCCAAATGCCCGAGCCGGTGGTTGCGGCCCGTTTGGCGCCCGTAGGCTATGCAGTTCGCAAGGGCGATGCCGTCGCCAGTGTGGGCTGCGACCACGGCGCCGATCCCACAGTGCGGCGAAATCAAGTGAAAGCTCCCACTTTGACGAACTTGTGGGTTGACGATCAACCGACCGAGGGACGCAGCGGCGGCGGATTGTTTTCGGCCGAAGGATACGTGATCGGTGTTTGCAACGGTTGCGATCCCCAAGACCACGAAGGGCTTTATGCCGCCTTTGGCACGAATCTGCGCAACTCGATCAAGTGGGTTTCGCTTTCGTCTATCAAGCGCCGCAAGGCTGGGAAAAATCGGCGGGCAATCCTTCGATCCTGTTGGCGTCGAACAATGTGCCGGCGATGCCCGTGGAAATGCCCGCCCCGAATGCCGCAATGAATCCTCTCGGCGTTTCGGGCGGCAACCCGCCGAGCAATCCCGCCATAAGTCCGTCGCCATTCATGGCGGGGGCCTCCTCCAGGCTGAATGCGGGCGAGCAAGCGGCGTTGGAGGAGATACATCGGCATTTGAAAGATGGGGCGGAAGTGGTATGTGTCATCCGTCCCCGCAACACGCCCGGCGCAAAGAGCGAAGTCATCATGATCGACAAGGCTTCGCCCGAACTCGTCCAGCAGCTTTCCGCCGAGGCGCAAGGCAAAGCTGGTGTGCAACGCACTTCTTTGGATGTCGCCAGGCCGCGGAAAAAAATCTTGGAATGGTCGATTAGCCGGGATTAATCACAAACTCAGTAGCTGCGGCATCTTGCCGCATTCTTCGCAGACTAACTATATTGTTCAAATGTGGCAAGAACGGTTGTTTGCGAATTATGGGCAATCAATAACGATTGTATCGCCTATATCGAAAAAATTGCCCTAATACGTCAATCTGGTCAAGGTGTTCTTTAAGTTCTGGTAAAACCGATTCCGATGAGATTGTTAGATGTAGCAATTTTAGCGGAATTTCCACGCGTTATGGCTCCGCGGCTCGAAACGTCGTTTCAACGATTCGAGACAACGATTGATCCAGATTGACCAGGGGGATGACCATGCTTGGCTGCATGACACGATTTTTTCCCGTTTTTACTGCCGTTTTCACGCTTGGTTGCCTGGCGAATCCGGCATTTTCGCAGACTCCCGGCGGGCGGACTGCCTTGGCCGCCAAACAACATCTGAAAAACGAGGTGCTCGATGCCATGTCGGATGGCAAGATCAGCAATCTCGAAAAGGCGGAAATCCTTGCCGAAGCGAAAGAGTTCCTCACGGTCAAGGAATATGAAGGCTTGATCGCGACCATGGATCGGCTCTCGCCGCAGGAGCAAGCTGTGCCCGTCGCCAAACGATCGGCCAACGAACGAGCGATCGCCGCCTCGATGCATGATCGTTCCGGTTCACCCATGTTTCTCAGCCGGATGCTCGCGCACGTACCATATATCGACGATCTTTCGCTCGGTCCGCATCCGCAAGTGAGCAACATCGCCAGCGGCATCCCTTATGCAAAACCGCGGGATATCGACCTCTCCGGCGTAAAGCAGACGTTGGCGAAGGCGCCGCGATTGAATGATACCTATATCGAACGGCCGACCGCCGATCGGCCGCTGCCCAGGATCACCCATGCGGAAAGAACGACCGCTCCCAACCGCATGCCGGTCAAGCCGTTCTTGTCGCGCAGGAATCAAATAATCGAAAAGCAGCCCTATTCGAAATATGCCGACGAATCGATCTCGCCGCTGCCCAAGGAAACCGACGCGGCCCAGCCGGACGTGGTCCAGCAGCCGGGCAAGGTGCTGGAAGAGATGGATCCGCTCGCCGGAATGCCCTCCCGCACACCCGATTCGCCGGGCTTGGCGACGCCGGCGGGAGCCTTGCTCCCCGACCGGAGCATCCCCTCGACGACCGCCGACTATTCCCGGCCGGTGCAGCCGCAAAGCGTGGAATTGGAGTTCTTGCGGTAAGCCGGTTCGTTGACAGAACGGGACCGAGCGGATATTCTAATGCGGAGAATGAAGAAGCCGCATCTGCCCGATCGATGGCGGCAAAATTCGATTTGACCCCTGGGAACATCGCCCGGGGGTTTCGCATTTTCTTCCTCGTAGGAAATAATCGCATGTCAGGGACTGTCCCGTTTTTTGTGGCAGGAGGCCACAAAAATGGGACTGTCCCCTTCAGCACCGCCACAAATTTCAGTACAGTCCCCATGTCGCATCGCCTCTTCTTCCGCGAGTTCATCAGAAATTACCACACGACAGGCGCGATCTTGCCCAGCGGGCGGCAGTTGGCCGGCGCACTGGCGCGGTTTGTCGCCCAAGCAACCCCGGCGGACAGGCGGATTCTCGAAGTCGGCCCCGGCACCGGCGCCGTGACCCGCCGCATCATTGCCGCCATGAGGCCGGGTGATACGATCGACCTGGTTGAACTTAACGTGAGCTTCGTGCGAAAGCTGGAAGAGCATTTTCAGAACGATCCCCATTTCCGATCGGTCGCCGACCGGAGCCGGATCATCAACCGCCCGGTGCAGGATTTGCCCGTGCAGCAAAAGTACGATCTGATCGTTTCCGGCTTGCCGCTGAACAACTTCTCCGTCGAACTGGTGGAAAGCATCCTGGAGAAATTGACGCGCTTGCTGAAATCGGGCGGCACGCTCTCTTTCTTCGAATACATCGCCGTGCGGCGCAGGGCGCTGCGTCAGCGGCAGGGCCGACCGCGAACGCCTGCGGGGCATCGGCCTCGCGATGCGCGCCGTGCTCGACAAGCACGAAATCCGCCGCGAGGCGATCTTGTTCAACGTGCCCCCGGCCTGGGTGCATCACGTGCGGATGGAAAATAATTAGCCGGAATCATTCGAAATCTCCGTAGCCGTGGCATCCTGCCGCATTCTAAAAATAGCGGCAAGATGCCGATTGTTCAAACGACATGCATGAATAATTCGCGTTAGTGGAATTCGTATTCCATTCCCGAGCGAACTCTGTGAATTCGGGAATCGACATCCTCCGCCGTTGGCTCCGGGCTAACAGCCTGTTGAAAAGGGGACTGGCTCGGAGTTGAGTATCGGAAATCCCGCGAAAAATGGCTTGCAGCGACGTGCCTGTCCCTTTCAACACGTCCCGCCGTACGGTAAAATGGACTAATCCATCGGCGGCAGAGATTCGCCGCGATAGCTCAAATCGAGAAGATCCATCGTGTGCATAACGCGGATCGAAAGTTTTTGGCGGCGGACTTCGGCCATGATTTGCAACAGGCAGCCGGCGTTCGCCGCCAGCACGATCGATGCGCCCGTGCTTTTGATGTTCTCGATCTTCCGGCAACCCAGCCGATTCGCCATCTCCGGCTCGTTCAAGTTGTAGGTCCCCGCCGATCCGCAGCAAAGGTCCGCTTCGGGCAGTTCCTTCAAGGTCAGCCCGGGAATTTTCGCGATGAATCGCCGCGGGGCTTCATCGACGTGCTGCGCGTGCTTGAGGTGGCACGAATCGTGATAGGTCGCCACCGCGTCGATCCGGCCGCTGGGCGGCACCAGCCCGAGTTCGTCGAGAAACTCGTGGACGTCCTTCACCTTCGCGGCGAATTTCTCCCGGTGCGGCCGCAAACCATCGTGCCAGTATTCCCCGTATTCCTTCAGCATCGCGCCGCAGCCGCCATGATTCACGATGATCGCGTCGTAACGGTCCAACTCGAAGGCCACGAGATTCTGATCGGCCAATTTCCGCGCCCCCGAGTATCGCCGTTATGATAATGGATCGCCCCGCAACAAGCCTGGTCGGTCGGAACGAACACGTCGCAGCCGTTCTGCTGCAACACGCGGACCGTCGCCCAATGCGTCGGGCGGAACATCGCGTCGGCCACGCAGCCGGTGAAAAACGCCACCCGCGCCCGCTTGCGGCCCACCGCCGGCAGAAATTTCGGCAACCGGTGCCCCGACTTCAACGGCGAGGGTAAAAGCGGCGCCATGCGCCCAATCGGCCGGGCACGAGCTTGAACAGACCCAGCCGCTCGATCAGGCCGTATATCCCCAGCCACTGCATCAGCCGTACCGGCGAAAGCAACAGCCGCATCCGCGCCGCGTATGGGAAAAGTTGGAAAAGAACTATCTCGCGAAACCAATCGAACCGGTTCTCGATTTTCACGTCCGTCTGCTTCAGCGTCAGCCGGAACGGCTCGATCAGCTTGCTGTATTCCACGCCCGACGGGCAAGCCGTTTCGCACGCGCGGCAATCGAGACAAAGCTCCAGGTGGCGGCGCATCCGGTCGGTCAGCTCGTGTTGGCCGTCGGCCACGGTCCGCATGATCTGGATGCGTCCCCGCGGACCGTCGTTCTCGTCGCCCAGCACGTTGAAGGTCGGACAGCTCGACGTGCACATCCCGCAATGAATGCACTGCAAGAACAAGTCGTACGGAATGCCCGCCGCGGGATTCTTCGCGACTCCGCCGAACTCCTGCTGCCTCGCAAACTCCGGCCAGCCGTTTTCCACCAGCCGCGAAACGAAATCATCCCCCGGCGAATTCGCCGGCGTTTCGTTTCGGTTCGGATTGGCGGGTTGGTAGTGCATTGTTTAATCGTCATTTCACGGTGCCATGCCCACGCTTGTCGTGGGCATGATGGGTGAGCGAGTTAAGTTGGTTCGCCTTCCTTCATGCCCACGGCAAGCGTGGGCATGGCACCGTTAAATGTTTACTCAAAAATAAACCGCCCGGGGTTCAAAATGTTCTGCGGATCAAAACGTTCCTTGATCGCTTGCATGACTGAAACTCCCTCGCCGGGCGGTCCCCAAATATCGTCCTGCGAAAGTTCCGTGCCTTCAGGATAGTTAAGCACCGTCGTCTTGCCGCGGAAAGTATCGGCCAGTTCGCGTACTTGCCGATAATACGACGGTCCTTCCGCTCTTCCCCAACTGCTTTCCATAAGCACAATCCCGCTTCCGGCATGTGATTGAAGATAGCTATCGGGATACCGTTCCCGCAAAGCAATCATCAACTCGACGATTTGGCTCGGGCGGACTGATATTCGAACGTCAGAATGTGAATCTCCTAGTCCTTCGATGCCTGTTAACACAATTTCCTCGCCAACGATCTTCAGTGACAATCCTTTAGCTGTATCCCATTCGGATTGCAATGAATCAAGCATCCATCTCACTTCTGCTGCAGTTCCTTCAAAGACCAAAATAAGGCAAGGCGGACGGTTCAAATTCCGATGCACCAAATCAATCGCCACCGGACGGACCTGGCTCGTGTTCAATTCAGCGAGAAGCTTTTCCGCATTGTTCAGCTTCGGCACATCGCATACAACGACCGCCGTTTTCTCCGGCAGCGGCCGGACCATGAACGTGAGTTGCGTGACGATGCCGAGCGTCCCCAGCGAGCCGGCCATCAGGCGATTTATGTTGTAGCCCGCCGCGTTCTTCACCACCCGGCCGCCGCCGTGGAAAATCGTCCCTTCGCCATCGACGGCCGTGAAGCCCAGGAGATAATCGCGGATCGTGCCGTAGCCAAACTGCCGCGGGCCCGCTTGATTCACCGCGACCAATCCGCCGAGCGTCGCCTTTTCCGGCTCCCGAACGTCGATCGGCAGCCGCTGGTTTTTCGCCGCTAGGATTTTCGCAAGTTCGGCAAACGTCATGCCCGCCTCAACGGTGACCGTCATGTCTTCGGCCGCATGATCGACGAGCCGGTTCATTTTTTCGAGCGAAAGCACAACGCCCGGTAGGGACGGCATCGCCCCATAATTCCAATGCGATCCCGCCGCCTCGCGGATACATCGCCTGCCCTTCCTTCGCTGCCTCGCGCACCGCCTCCGCCACGGCAGCCGTATCGGCCGGTGCGAGGATTTCGCTTGGCAGAGTGGTGACGTGATACTATTCATCAGATATTGAAATCTTCTCCGATTGCATTGTCGATTTACTTGTAACGCGGTTGAAAAAATAAGCAGTATCAGAATAAAAACCAATCCCAAAATGCACAAAAATCAGACCAATATTCCAAAACAATGCTTTGATGTTCAGATCATGCAGCGTATCACCTTCTGTAAACTTTCGTGTATCAAAAGTTGATATATAGACCAAATACGGATGGCCGAAGCTCATCGCGCCAAAACAAACGAACAAGGCTTCTAAAACCCAGCCGAAGTAAGAAAGCAACTGATATCGCTTCTGCTGCCCGACTCGTTTGTTCCTCCAATGGTTTCGGCGATTCATACGGATTTTCGTTATTCATCTTCCCGCCCCGTTGGTCTCAATCAACTTCCCCGGATTGAACTTCACCGCCGGATCAAACGCATAGCGGACTTTTCGCATCGCGTCCAAATCTTCGGGCCCGAACTGCTTGTCCATGAATTCGAGTTTCTCCACGCCGATGCCGTGTTCCGCCGTCACGCTGCCGCCCAGCGCGAGGCACTCGCCGAGGATTTCCCGGGCGGCCTCCCAGACGCGATTCACCTGGGCCTTGTCGCGCTCGTCGAACAACATGAACGGATGCACGTTGCCGTCGCCGGCATGCGCGACGCAGACGATCCGAATGCCAAACTTGCGGCTCACCGCCACGATTTTTTCGAGCATCAGCGGCAACTTCTGCCGCGGAACAACGCAATCTTCCGACATCTTGCTCGGACTAAGTCTGCCCATCGCCCCGGAAGCCATCTTGCGGCACTTCCAAAGCAACTCCCGCTCCTTCGACGATTTCGCCTGCAACACCTCCCGCGCGTGGTTCGCCTGGCAGATCGCGATGATCTGCGACTCCTGCGCGTCGAGACCCACGCGCGGACCGTCGATCTCGATCACCAGCACCGCCGCCGCGTCGGACGGGAAACCGAAATGATACGCCGCCTCGACCGCCTCCATGATCCCCTGGTCCATCAGTTCGACCGCCGCGGGAATGATCCCCGCCGCAATGATCGCGCTCGCCGTGTTCGTCGCGTCTTCCACCGTATTGAAAATCGCGCGGAACGTTCGATAATCCTGCGGGTCGGGCGTGAGGCGAATCCAAATTTTCGTCACGATCCCCAGCGTCCCTTCGCTGCCGACCAAAAGGCTCATAAGATCAAGCCCCGCCGGATCGGAAAGCGGCCCCAACTGCACGATCGAACCGTCGCCCAACACTGCCTCGATGCCCAGCACGTGATTCACCGTCACGCCGTATTTCAACGTATGCGGCCCGCCGGCGTTGGTCGCCACGTTGCCGCCCAAAAAGCTCGCCGTCTGGCTCGACGGATCGGGTGCGTAGTGAAAACCCGTGCCGCGGAGCGCCGCGGCGATTTTCACGTTCACCACGCCCGGCTCCACCACCGCCATCCGGTCGCGGACATTGATTTCCAGAATGCGGTTCATCCGCGTCGTCATCACGACCACGCTGCGGCCGATCGGCACGCATCCCCCAGCCAAACTCGTGCCTGCCCCGCGGGGAACGATGGCGACCCTGTGCTCGCTGCATATCTTCACCGCCGCCGAAACCTGCTCGGCCGATTGCGGAAACACCACCGCCTCGGGCGGCTGCCGCTCGAGCAC
Source organism: Pirellulales bacterium (assembly GCA_963713065.1). GTDB lineage: Bacteria > Planctomycetota > Planctomycetia > Pirellulales > Thermoguttaceae > JADLEL01. The sequence continues at coordinate 613,868 of CAVQKP010000013.1, forward strand.
GAAGGCATCGCAATCATAAACCACCATCTCCGAAGGCGCCGAGAGCACGTTCTCGCCGCCCAACGCGGAGCGAAGGTCGGTAATCAGGGGAGGGAAGGGCATTTCTGAAGGGAATTTTTTTATCGCAAATTGCAAATTTCAAATCTTCCAATTTACATATCACCCCCCAATTATAGCCTTTCCCGGCGCGCTTTGCCTATCTGCGGATTTCCCGCCCGAGTTTTTGCTCGATGCTGACAATTTTAGCCTCGAGGCGGTTTGTCCGTCCCTTGCGGTAGTCGAGTTTCATCGAACACTCGATCCGATTGCAATCGACTGCCAGAGCATTGAAACATTGCTGAACCACCCCCATCACCTCTTCATACCCCCCTTCGAGTACAGTCCCCATCGAATTACTGCGATAGGCGATGCCGCTGCGATCGACAATATCGAGACATCGCGCAACATAAGGACTGACGACTTTCCCCCTTATCGAGTGGGAAAATGCTGAATTCAAGCAAAACCATGTTGAGTCTCCTTTGAACGGATTTTTTACCACTATTATGAGCTATATGCTGATTTAAAGGTGGATCTTCCATGCTCGTGTGATTTCAGGAAGTCGGCGCGATGAAATAGACAATTTGTGAGCACCGGTATCTGACACAAAATTTCGGTACAGTCCCAATTTTATCAGTGGATGAAATGCCAGGGATACCACCCCAACCAATAATACGTTACTTATCATCTTGCTATACAATGACTTAGGAAAAATAAAAAATCGCTCTGCCCTTGGCAGGGGAGGATCGCTATACTACCGCCCCTCTTCTCATAGTCCTGGAGATACTACCATCATGTCTTATCGTAGAAAGATAATCGCGGGATGGGTTTTCGTGCTTGCGGTTGCAGGTTGTCTTCTTTGCGCAAAGGCGCAAACGACCCAACCGCCCGCTTATGATCCGACCTCCGAACTGCCTCCTTATAACGCCAAAGAAAATCCCGGCGAGTTTCGTGCGGAATTTTCCCCCGATAAAGCTCCCACCGTCACGGCCTATCCTCGGCGGGCTGCCTATGTGGATGACCCGAACGGCCGGATGATGGATTCCCTGCAGCGCGAAAATAATCCGCGTAATTATCCTTCGACTTCGGCCCAGACAAATTCGAATGCCGCTCCCGCGCCGCTTTTTCCCAACGATACAACGCCGCTGCCGCCGCAATCCTCGGCAGGCACGATAGCTCCCGGCGATGAAATGCTCCCCGGAGGAACAACGCATATCCTGGCCCCGAACGGCATGCTTTCTCCCGACGGGCAGCCCGTCGGCGGCATCGACTATCGATCGCAGGGATACGCCGCCGGCCCGGCGAATTTCGAAAATCCTTTCGGCTTCCACGAGTCCTGGACCTGGCAGGTTTTGCCCGACAGCATCCTCTACAAGTCCTACCTGGCGAGCAATCGCGAACCACGATTCGGCAGCCAGATGGTGCATATCAACAACCAGGGAAATTTTTGGGATGTGACGCTCGGTGGACGAGTGGGTATTCTCCGCTATGGAACTCTCGATCCGTATTGGCCCGAAGGTTATCAGCTCGATATCGAAGGCGCCGCCTTCCCGCGGCTGAATTTCGACCACGATCGCGATCTCGAGACCGTCGATTTCCGCTTCGGCATTCCCCTCACCATGCGCGTGGGACAGTGGCAAACGAAATTCGGCTATTATCATTTAAGCTCGCACTTGGGTGATGAATACATGGTGCGCAACAATACGCTCGACCGCCTGAATTACGTGCGGGAAAGCTTGATGTTCGGCGTGGGATTGTTTTTGAATCCGAATTTCCGGCTCTATAGCGAGGTCGATTACGCTTTCTACACCGACGGCGGCGCACGGCCTTGGGAGTTCCAGTTCGGCGCGGAATACAGCCCCATCGATTGCCCCCGCTTCCGCGGTTCGCCGTTCATCGCGGTCAATGGACATTTGCATCAGGAAGTGAACTTCGGCGGCAGCGTAACGGCCCAAATCGGCTGGCAATGGCGCGGTCGCACCGGCCATCTGCTCCGCACCGGCTTCCAGTACTTCAACGGCATGAGCGAGGCGGGCGAGTTCTTCGATCACTTCGAGGAACAATACGGCTGGGGTGTGTGGTACGATTTCTAGCTCGATGGCGAACCTGGCTTATAAACCGAACTGTTCCGAAGTGCTTGAACGATTGCGATCGCTCTATGCGCGGCAGTCGGGCGACCGCATCTTGGCGACGACGGCCGTCCCCAACGCGGCCCTCGCGGCGTTCGAAGCGGCGCATCCGCACGTTGGTTGCGAATATCCCGATCCGGCAGAACGAGCGGAATTCTGGGACCGATATTTCCATGAACGATCGCAATTGGAAGACGATTCGCTGCCCGGTGCGTATCTCAGCGAGTTCGACCAGGGGCTTTACGGCGGGCTGCTGGGCGGCGAGGTCCGCTTCATGGCCCATCCGGACGTCGGCTGGATTTCTTCGATGGTGCCGCCGCTATTAAAAAATTGGGAGGAGTTTGACCGGCTGCGCTTCGATGAAAATCATCCCTGGTGGCGGCGTTACCTGGAACAAATGCGAATTTTCGCCGCACGAGGCCGCGGCAAGTGGGGCGTCAGCCACTTCATCCTGATCGACGCCTTGAATTTCGTCTTCGAACTCTTAGGCGCCACGGAAACGTATTTGAGCCTCGACCAGCGGCCGGAGATGATTTGCCGGGCGATCGATTTCGGCTTCGATCTGAATTGCCGCGTGCAGCGGGCCTTTTTCGATACGGTTGGGCTTTTCGAAGGAGGCACGCTGAGCAACTTCGGCCAGTGGATTCCCGGCCGGATCGTTTCCGAAAGCCTTGATCCCTACCACATGACCTCCGTGGCGTATTTCGAGAAATGGGGCCGCGAACCTGCCGAGCGGATCCTGGCCGCTTTCGACGGCGGCGTGGTCCACATCCACGGCAACGGCCGTCATCTGCTCAAGGCGGCCTCCACCCTCCGCGGGCTGAAAGCCATTCTGCTCTTGGATGATCTGGGCTTTCCGAAGGCGTTCGACATCATTCGCGACCTGCAATCGCAGACCGGCGAGATCCCTCTGGCAGTCTTTGCCGAGTATGAGGAATTCGCCCACCGCCTTCGCCGCCGCGACCTGCCCGGCGGAGTGATATACCAGGTTAAAAACGTGCCCGATGTCGGCACGGCGAATAGGTTGATGGAAGAAGTCCGAAAGTATCGCGCGTGAACGAGTAGGCTGCCGCTGCCGGCTCGTCCAGCAACGCGGGATACACGGTTGGGCAAGCCAACCCTGGCACCCGTCGTCGCGGATTGGTCCAGTCGCTACGGCCGCTTTTCATCGATTTCGGGCGAATTCTTTTTGTACGCCGGCGGGCCGATGAGTTCTTCGATATCTTTTTCGTCGAGCGTTTCGGATTCTTCGAGGGCCTTCGCGAGCTTGTCGAGTTTGTCGCGATGTTGCGCAAGCATGGTCATGGCGGTCTCGGAGGCCTCGTTCAAGAGACGCATGATCTCTTCGTCGATCACCTGCGCGGTGTGCTCGCTGTAGCGCCGCGGCTCGGCCATTTCCTTGCCGAGAAAGGGATGGTCCTCGCTGTCGCGGAAGGCGACGGGGCCGAGTCGGTCGCTCATGCCCCAGTATGTGACCATTCGCCGGGCGATTTGCGTGGCTCGATTCAAATCGCTTTCCGCGCCGGCCGATAGTTCGTTGAAGACCATTTTTTCGGCCGATCGGCCCCCCAATGCGACGATCAAATGAGTGGTCAGCTCCTTCTCGCCGAAATTGAGGCGGTCTTCCTCGGGCAAAAGCTGCGTGACCCCGAGCGAACGGCCGCGGGGGATGATCGAAACCTTGTGAAGCCGATCGGCGTTCGGCAGCAGCCAGGCCAGCAGCGTATGGCCCGCCTCGTGATAGGCGGTGCTGGTTTTTTCCTTGCCCAAGAGCACGTCCTCGCGTTTCGAGCCCATCAGGACTTTATCACGGGCGTACTCGAAATCTTCCTTGCCGACGCTGTTCTTGTCGTTGCGGCTGGCCCAGAGCGCGGCTTCGTTGACCAGATTGCGGATGTCCGCGCCGGTCAGCCCGACGGTCCCCGCCGCCAGCCGATCGAGATCGACGTCGGCGTCCAGAGGAACTTCCTTCGTATGCACTTGGAAAATGGCCAGGCGGCCCTTGTAATTGGGTCGATCGACGGTGATGTGGCGGTCGAAGCGTCCCGGGCGAAGGAGTGCGGGATCGAGGACGTCGGGGCGGTTGGTGGCGGCCATCACGATGACGGCGTCGGTCTGGGCGAAACCGTCCATTTCGCTAAGGATTTGGTTGAGGGTTTGTTCGCGTTCGTCGTGTCCGCCGCCCACGCCCGCCCCGCGATGCCGGCCGACGGCGTCGATTTCGTCGATGAAAATGATCGAGGGAGAGGATTCCTTGGCGGTGGTGAACAGGTCGCGGACGCGGCCGGCGCCGACGCCGACGAACATCTGGATGAATTCGGAGCCGTTGATGGAGTAGAAGGGGACGCCGGCCTCGCCCGCCACGGCGCGGCCGAGGAGGGTTTTTCCGGTGCCGGGCGGCCCCATCAAGAGGATGCCCTTGGGGACGCGTGCGCCGAGACGTTGGAATTTTTGCGGATTTTTGAGGAATTCGACGACTTCGGCGAGATCGTTTTTCACGCCCTCGAGTCCGGCGACGTCGCCGAAGGTAATGCGGTTTTCACCCGCCTCGTAGCGCCGCGCGCCGCTCTTGCTGAAACCGCCCATGATGCCGCCGCTGAAAATCGATTCCCGCGCGCGGCGGAACATGAACCATAAGCCGGCGAAAAGCGCGACGAACATCGCCAGATAGATCAACAGCACGAGTATCGTGTTGTCGCTCGGTTCGGTGGCGTTGTAATTCCGGCCGATTTGCTCCAACAGCATGTCGTTCACTTTTTTCTCGTCCACGAGAGGGGAGATGTTGGCGGTGAATTTTTTCTCGAGAGTGATTTCCTTGCCGGTTTTTTCGTCTTTTTCCTGGGGCGGTTCCTTGAATTCACCGAAAATCCGCGTGCCCTGGATATCGGCTTTCGCGATGTTCTTCTTTTCCAGTTGCTGGATGAACATGCCGTAGGTGATGTTCGACACCTTCCCCTGGCCGGAGGAGAAATAGACCGCCAGCAGGACCGCGCCCAAGATCAGAAGGAGCCACAAAATCGAATTGTTCCGCGCCGGTCGCACAGGAGGGCTGGGCGAAGGAGACGGCGGCAGGGGATCTTTGTTATCGTTCTGCTCGGTCATGGACACGCATTCCTCGTTTTAGTTTATGCCCGGCAATTCACCGAAAGTTTATCCTTGAGAATCGTCAGCATGGTCGAATCGACGCGGAACATGCCTTCGAGAGTGATTTGGCCAAGGTTCTTGAGCGAGACTTCGACGGAACTGCCCACCAACCCGTCGTCGGCGCTCAATCCGTAGCCCCCCAGCGCCATCAGCGCCGAGCGGATGGCCGAATCGACGGAAGTGATGGCCTTCATCGCGCAGCCGGGTTTGGCGCCGTCGCAGATCAGACCGCCCAAATCGCCAATGACGTTGTTGGCCGCCATCGTGATCCGCGGAATATCGATGCCGGCCTGCTGGTAAACGATGGCCGCCGCCGAGGCAATTCCCGCCGCCATGGCGCAGCCGCAAATCACCGAGACTTCGCCGAGAAAGCACTTGATGTAGGCATTGACGAGATGGGAGACGGCGATGCTCTGCAAAATCCGTTCGGCATCCACTCCCATCTCCCGGCCGATGATGTAGGGCGTGAGGATCGCGACGATGCCCTGGTTTCCCGATCCGCCCGAGGTCATGACCGCCTGGTTCATGCCGTTCATGCGGGCGTCAACCGCGGAGCCTACGCGAATCTTCGTGCGGAAGAACATGTCGTCGGCGAGGAATCCCTCACGCTGCATCTGGCAGAGTTGATAGGCGGCTCCATGCACCTCGAAGCCCCATTCCGACATCGCCAGATTCATCTCCACGCCGCGCCGCAGGAAATTGCGGTCGTCGGCGTCCCACGCGTCGGCCAGGGCGAGCACCTCCGCCATCGACATCCGTTGCAACTCGCGGCGATAGGCCAATCCGCCCTTGGCCGCATCGGCGCCGTCCGCCTGGAAAACGGTTTGGCCGTCCTTTTCGACGCGCTCGATGTTCGTATGTGTGCCGGCCAGGACGCAACGGGCATGGTGGCCGTTCGAGGCGACGAGGACGTCGATCTGGAGGTCATCGAGTTCGTTATCGCACTCGATGCGGCATTTCCCGCCGTCGATCAACGATTGTGCGCGCCGGCGCACCTCTTCGGTCACGTCTTGCAGCAACAGCAGCTTTTGCTCGGGCCGGGCCAAGACCGCTCCCAGGACCGCGGCGATCAGGTTGCCTTTCTTTCCGCCGCTTTGCGGCACGACCACCCCCGTGCCGTTCTTATATGTGCCCGGATCGATCTTCAATGCCAGCGTTTCGACTGGCTCGCCAAGCTCCTTGGCCGCGGTGGCGGCCGCGTATGCGCACGAAGTCGGCTCCGTGCATCCGAAGGCCGGATAGACTTCACTGGCCAGTACCTCTTTCAATAATCTCAAAACCAACAGTCCTCTTAATTCATCATCCAAAACTCGGATTTTCAGCCGTTTCCCCCGATGGAGAGAAAGAACGAGTTTATTCTCGATTTTTTACATATATTATTATACACTATGGTTCTCACTTCCCTGCTGCGGGGGGGAACTAAGATAAAAAATGATAGATGAAGATGCCCCGACAGGGGGTTCATTATAGATGAAGTTCCCACAAAAACAAGTAAGCTTATGCAGAGTATTTGCGTAACCTTATCGCGGAGCGAAATTGAAAACACACGCCGCATTGCCGTTAGGAAAGCGGGGAACGAAAAGACTCTGCCGCTGCGCGGTGCAACGCCTTCCATCCCGGGATAAGGAGCCTCTGTTCAAGAGTTTACAACTTCGAGTTGTCGATGCCTTGGCCGTCCCGGCGATTGCACAGCCGGCGGTGAGTTTCCAAGTCGATCGTGTAGGATATTGGATGGACGGAGCCGTCACAATAAACGAAATTGCAGACGGCGGAATGGGGGCTGCCGAAGTTGGGTATCATGCCGAATCCTGTGCGGTCGCGCTGCGGCGGCAGATTGTTGGCGGCATTGTTGACGTCGAAATTCCCCCAGCGGACCGTGTCCCAATCGTAGCCGGCGAACATGCTGGCGTCGTCCGCATAGTCCAAACCGTTGCGATAGTAGTCGGGAGTGAGATACTTCTCCCCGGCGTAATAAGTGTGGCTCGTGCCATCGCTGATTTCTCGTAACCGAAGCGTGTAATGTACGCAACATACGCCGTTCATGATTGGATCGCTCTCGTTTGGCCAGGGAAATCCGGCAGGTGGAGGATTCGATCCCGGCCCGTAAAAGGTGAAGGCGGCGAAGTCTCCAGCATTTCCGGCATAATCGGCCCGCGAATTGGTGGCCATGACAACCGCGTTATTTGAATAGTATGGCGTCTTCTTCGCCGGGTAGGCGATCGCCGGACGGCGCGTGGGGCAGTTCATGAAGGAAATGGGAATTTGCGTCATAGAACCAAGCATTTGTGCCCTGGCACTGCCCGCCGGTATTCCCTTCGCCATGCCATGCACCGATTTCATCTCGACCCATGGCAGGATGTTGAAAATCCAGCCGCCGGGTTGGCCGATCCCAAAGCCATAATTGGGATCGCCAACCCACTGGTTTCCCCAGCCACACGTAGGATAATGCTTTTGACAGTCCACATGATTGATGACCCCTAGGCCGATCTGCTTCAGATTGTTGGCACACTGCGCCCGCCGGGCGGCTTCCCGCGCCGCCTGGATCGCCGGCAATAGCAACGCGATCAGGATACCGATAATCGCAATCACCACCAAAAGCTCCACAAGCGTAAAACCCACTGCGATTCGCGGGTTCGTTTTCATGGCCTAAGGCTCCCTCTTGAAACTTTGTTTCGCGGATTGAAATATTGTGGAGCAAGTGAAGTAAGTCTCTCGAAACTTTCGACAAGAAATATTTTCAGCGAAATACACATAAATAATATCGATTTGCTGATAATTGTAAACATGTATATGTTAAAAAACATGATATTGTTCATGCAAGTTTAACTTTACATGGAGATTTGTGAAATGGGAAAAATATGTTAGTGTTATCGTGATCAATATAGAATCCGATTGTGATGACCTGGATTCTCTAGAAAATATGACACTTTCAGCTAACTGGAATAATTACGATGATGCTCTTATTGGGCTATAATTTAAGGTTTACCTTTTCTTATTCCAAGTTCGATAGCAATCCTCCACTCTCTTATGACAATTCAAGATGTATTCGAGGCCGGCGTCGTAGGAGCGGGTGGGGCGGGTTTTCCCACCCACGTCAAGCTCTCCGGTAGGGCCGATACACTGTTGATCAACGCCGCCGAGTGCGAGCCCCTCCTGCATAAAGACAAAGAAGTCCTCCGCGAATATCTTGAATCCGTCATTGAAGGCATGGCCCTGGGTATGGGATTGGTTAGCGCCCAAAAGGCGGTCGTCGGTATCAAGGAAAAATATCGCGACGTCATCGATTTGCTCCGTGCCAAGCTGCCCTCCAATATGGACGTCGCCGAACTGCGCGACGCCTATCCGGCCGGTGACGAATTCATTCTGGTGTACGACGTTTTGGGCCGCGTGATTCCGCCGGGCGGCATCCCATTGAACGTCGGCGCGGTCGTAATGAACGTCGAAACCGCGGTCAACGTTGCCGGCGCGAAAACGCGGCCGGTCACCGAAAAATTTCTCTCCGTCGCCGGAGCCGTCGCCGAACCGGTCACGCTCCGCGTGCCGATCGGCGTCACGCTGTCACAGTGCGTGGCCGCGGCCGGCGGGCCGACCGTATCCGACGCGAATTACGTGGTCGGCGGCGTGATGATGGGCTATCTCGAAGACAATCAAGACGCTTTAGTCGATAAAACAACCGGCGGCGTTATCGTGCTGCCCGACGATCACGTGGTCGTCCGCCGCCGACGGCAAGACTGGAAACAGATCGGGCGAATCGGCCGCGCTGCTTGCGATCAGTGCAGCTTCTGCACCGAGCTTTGCCCGCGATGGCTGTTGGGGCATCCGATCGAGCCGCATCGGGCGATGCGGAGCCTGGGCTTCAACCAGATCGGCGAGGCCAATGTCATCGGCACGCAATTCTGCTGCGAATGCAACTTGTGCAGCCTGTATTCCTGCCCCGAAGACCTCGACCCGAAGAACGTCTGCTCGCAGAACAAGCGGCGGTTGGCGGCCGAAAAGCAGCGCTACGAAAACCCGCCGTTCAATCCCACGCGACCGGAAATCCACCTGGCAAATCGCAAGGCGCCGATGGCCCGGCTGATCACGAAGCTCGGTTTGCGGCAGTTCCGCAACGTCGGTCCATTGTGCGACACGCTCTTGCCGGCCGTAAAGGTCGGTATCAAGCTCAAGCAGCATATCGGCGCGCCGTGCGAAGCGGTGGTCGAAGTCGGCCGGCAAGTGACCAAGGGGCAAGCCGTCGGCCGTCCGCCGATGTCCAACGGCAAGCCCGCGTTGGGCGCCCCTGTCCACGCGTCGATCGACGGCGTCGTCACCGGCATCGCCGACGGCGTCGTTTGGATCGAGAAAATATAGTCGCGCACCTCGTTCCCTAGCCCCTCGCCCCTAACCCCTAGCCCCTCCAAAATGTCCACTCCCCGTTCCGTCGGCGTTCTTGAACTTTCCAGCATCGGCATCGGCTATGTGGTCGAAGACGAGATGCTCAAAGCGGCCTCGGTCGAGTTGCTGATCGCTCGCACGATTTGCTCGGGCAAGTATCTGATCGTGATTGGCGGGTCGGTGAGCGACGTCGAGACGTCGGTCAAGGCGGGCCTCGACATCGCCGGTGAGGCGATCATCGATCATCTCACGCTGCCGAACGTTCACGAGGCAGTCTTTCCCGCGCTCGGCCAATCGGTCGCGCTTCACGAAGAAGAGATGGACGCGCTGGGAGTGATCGAGAGCTTCAGCGGCACGAGCGTGCTGGCCGCCGCCGACGCCGCCGCGAAGGCCGCCCGAGTGAAACTCTTCCGCATTCACGTCGCGATGGCCTTGGGGGGCAAGGGCCTCTGCCTGATGACCGGCACCGTGGCCGACGTCCGCGCCGGCGTCCAAGCCGCCGCCGAGGAAGTCCGCAGTCGGGGGCTGCTGGTCGCTGAAATCGTCATCCCAAAGCCGAGCAGAGAGTTGTTCGGGGATTATCTGTAACGGGCCGAACGTTCAATACCGCGTCACGAGACGAATGATCGCCGCGTCGGGCAGCGGCATGTTGCCGAGGCCGGATGAGTATTCGAGGCGACGGTTGAAGAGGTAGCCGGCCTCGATGGCGGACCAACGGCCGTGTTCTTCGCGGTGTTCCAGGCCGATGCAGACGCGGAGATCGCGATAGGTCGCGAGATCGTCGTCAAACGTGTCGGCGCGTTCGATCGACCAGGAGCCGCCGCCTAATTGGCCGGAAATATAGGCGCGGTAGTTGTCGCTGAGTTGGAAGAGCGCCCGCGGCCGCGGGAAGACGGCCTCGAAGCGCATCGCCGCGTTCGGTTTCCAAATCACGCCTCCCACCGGCAGGATCTTGATCGAGCCGAGATCGACGTAATCGACGCCGAAGACCAGATCGATCGACGAGCCGACGCCGAGATAGCCGACGGCGTGGGCCGGATAGTGAAGCCCTTGGCCGGCGTTGCCCTTGAAGTCGGTCGCTTCCATTACCGACGCGGCCGCATCGACGGCGAGCGGTCCGAGTTGGCGCGAACCTGATACGCGCCGCTGAAATTGTAGAGGATCGGCGGCATGTCGGTCTCGACGGGGCCGCAGAGGAAGTTGAAACTCATCCCCATGCCAAGCCCGTGCGTAAAGCCCGCGGGCTGATAATGATCATAGTTGATCGAGAACATGCCGAACTCTTCGGCGGTGCCGGGAATCCAATCGAGCGAGTCTTCCGAGTAGCGGTAGCCGAAGAAATCGCTCAGCGAGAGGACCGGGGCCGGATTTGCCGATACGTTGATCTTGAGGGGATCGACGCTGATCAGCTTTGCGCCGGCGGTAGGCGCGGAAGTCTCGGGGGGTGGCGCGATCGGTCCCATCTGCGGCGGCGTACTTGCCGGCACGTTCGTCGTTTGCAGATTGACCGCAGGGTTGGCGGATGACATGTTCGCCGGCGGTGCATTCGGTGGAGGGAAATTCGCCTGCGGCGCGGTCCATGACGGCACATTGGTCGGCGGAGCACTGGTTGGCGTCCAACCCGATGGCGGCAATTGTTGAATGCTCGATTGGAGGGCCGTTTGCGCAAGAACTTGCGGCACGGTCAGAACCGCCAGCAAACCGACGAGCGTCGAGCAGAGCCTTGGCATCATCTGTCCCTTCGGCCGGAGGAGTACCGTCGAGTGGCGGCGGATTCTAAGGAACCGGCTGGCGGACGTCAAGAGCAATACATCCCCGGAAATCGGCCTGGTCCTCGACTACAATCGTCGGAGCCGCCCGTTACGGATGCGGCCAAGCGTGCAAAACCGGATGGAGGCGAATCTCTTGCTATTCTGGCTGGAAATCCTCGAATGCATCCTGGACTTCAGATTTCTGGCGAAGCAAGGTCTCGTCCGGCAGGCAAGACCTACTTGCACAGCAACTTGCACGTATGCCGGGCGATCATGAGTTCCTCGTCGGTCTTCATCACGCGGACCGTGGCGGGACTGTCGTCGCGGCTGATCACGGCGGCGTTCGCGTCGTTGCGGGCGGTGTCGATGTGAATGCCGAGAAATTCCGTGCCTTGGCAAATCCGCCGGCGAATGGCGGGCGAATTCGCGCCGATGCCGGCCGTAAAGATCAACGTATCCAGTCCGCCGATCACGGCCGTCAGCGCTCCCAGGTGCCTGCGCATGATAGCAGTACATTTCGATCGCCTGTGCGGCCTGGGGGTCGTTTGCTTCCTGGGCGAGCAGGTCGCGCATGTCGGAACTATGGCCGGACACGCCGATCAGCCCCGAACGTTGATTGACGAGGTAATCCACTGTCGAAGGGCTCCGCTGTTTTTCCTCCAGCAAATACAAAAGAAGGCCGGGGTCGAGGTCGCCGGAGCGCGTTCCCATCATCAGGCCGCCGGCGGGGGTGAGGCCCATCGTGGTGTCCATGCTTTTTCCGTTTTTCACCGCGGCCATGCTCGACCCGTTGCCCAGGTGCGCGATGATCACGCGGCCGAGGGCGGCTTCGGCGCCGGCTTCGGCGTGCAGATTTTCCATGACGTATTCGTACGACAGCCCGTGAAAGCCGTACCGCATCACGCCTTCGTCCCAGAGGCTTCTGGGGAGCGGAAACCGCCGGGCGGTCTCGGGCATGTGGCGGTGAAACGCCGTGTCGAAGCAGGCGACCTGGGGCAGATTCGGATAATGCCGCTGCACCGCCCGGATGGCTTTCAGTTCGTGCGGCAGATGGTTCGGGGCCAGCCGCACGATTTCGGTGAGGTCCACGACGACTTCCGGCGCGATCAGTTGCGGCTGGACGTATTTAACGCCCCCATGCACGATTCGATGCCCCACGGCATGCAACGCCCGATCGGGATAACGGCCGCCGAGCCAATCGAGCAGCGTCTTGAGCGCCGCGTCGTGATCGGGCAAATCGCCGTGCTCTTCGACAAGCGTCTGGCCGCCGGCATCGCGAATCAAAAACCGGCTGCCTGCAAGGCCGATGCGTTGGAGCTCGCCTGAGAGAATTAGCGTCTCTTCGTGGTCGATATCGTACAGCGAGCATTTGATGCTTGAAGAGCCGCTGTTGATCGTCAGGATATGGTGGAGGTCGGTTTTCATAGCTAATTCATCACCAATTGTATGTCAACGGGATTGAATGACGGCGTAAATTGCCCGGTGCTATTGCGCGGCAATTGATCCGTCGAATGCGGAAGGGGGATTCATCGCCGGAGTGGGTAATTATTATAACGCGTTGACGGGCGCGGCAAAACGACGGGTATTACGGCGGGTGGTGGCGACTGCGGAAAGCAGGTCGTGTTGGTGTCGGGGATTTGTTTCCGAAGTATTGCAGGGAGGCATCTATGTGGCGGGCGGAAAAACAGCGGATTTCTCGACGATTTTTGAGTACTTTGAATTCTTTCTCCGGCTTAGCAAGCCGATTTTCGGCTTTTTGGGATTTCGTGAAGGAGCGGTGCGCTGAATTTCCCGGGAAATGCGGGGTTTCATGACGTGTTTTTTTTCCTCGCGAGTCGGCTGGGGGAGCGCACATTTTGGCGTTTTTGTTTGGCGTACTTGGGTGGCATGGGCAAAGTACATGCGAATAGGGACAACCATTTGCTCAACACTTTTCGAAATTTCCACGTTTTCGCTGGGGCGGCCGCTCATACTCTTATACTGAGGCAGTTGATGTGAAGAGCGACCGCCAAGAAATGCCGATGCCGAGTAGCCTGCGCGAGCGGCTACGCGGAAGACGACGCAACATCCGACATTACATATATACAATTGTATATATATTGAGAACGCTTGTCAAGGGGTGGTTTTGGGATTCGATTGGAACTCGTTGGGGCGCAAGGAGATAAGAAATTCTATCGGTTTCCGAGGTCGAGTTCGAGCCAGCCTTGCTTGGCTCCAGCGCCGCCGCCCCATCGCGTTTCGGGATCGCCATCAACCGCTTTTCCCGCAGCCCGGTCAAGCGAGTCTTCCCAGACACTCGATACCGTCGCACGACATCCGCGTGAGATCGAGCCGGTAGGAATTCTCGGTTCCGCCGGTCGCTTTGACGTGGATTGTCGAAATGCTACCGTCGCGGATTTCGGTGACTTTGGGTTCGATGGCTAGTGCTTGGACGGAAAGGAACAACGCGGCGAAAATCAGTGCGGAAAGGTATCGAGTTATTATTCGGCGCATTGAGTGGACTTTCGCATGACGGGGTGATTCTTGCCGGTGCGCACTGCTGTTTTAACAAGCCATTGACGGACGTCCGTTAAGGAAGAGTAACCACTTCTCCTCGACACGCGCCGCGATCGCTGGTTGCGGCTTTGCCGCTAAGCCTCGGTCTGCTCCACCCGGCTGACTTGTGCTTCGAGCACTTTCTGCCGCCGGACTTTGCGGACCATCGCGCGGATGCCATTGCGCTGAATTTCTTCGCCGCCGTTTACCGGTTTGCCGAGGTGGCCGAGGATCCAATCGCTCAATGTCGTCGCGCCCGCCGGCGGCGGATCGGCCGTGAGATCGATGCCGATAAGTTCCTTCAATCGCGGCAGTCCGATGCCGCCGCCGACGATCCACGTGCGGCCCGACGGCACGACGTGGGCGGGCAGGCGGTCGTATTCGTCCTCGATTTCGCCCACCAGTTCCTCCAGAATGTCCTCGAGCGTGATCATGCCGACCACGACGTGCTTGGCGTCGGTCACGAGCGCGATGTGGGTGTGCTCGCGGATCATCCGCTCGAGGCACGCCGGAATCGGCAGGGAGTCGGGCAGTTGCGGGAACGGACGCAGGATGGAATCCAGCGTGGGTGCTTCGCCGTGGGTGAGGTGCATGATCGCCAACAAATCCTTCAGGTTGATGTAGCCGATGATCGTCTGCGGATCGTCCTTCCGTTCGGCCACGGGAAACCGCGTGTGCATGTCCAAATGCACGGCGATCAGGCATTCGGCGAGCGACATCTTGGCGTCCAGCATGGTGATGTATTGGGCGGGGAGCATGATTTCGCGGATCGGCCGGCCGGAAAGTTTGGCCGCGCGGAGGATGATCGTCTCCTGCCGCTCGCCGATCAGCCGCGACGCCCGGGCGAGGCTCGCGCTCGATCGCAGGCTTTGCAGTTCGACGGATTCGTGGGCGTGCGGATTCGGTTCGCCGCGTTTCCGCCGTTCAGTGACCCGCACGATGCCCTTGACGGCCGCTTCCAAGGTTATGACGAAGGGCCAAATGCTGACGGCAAACCATCGCATCAAGGGCGATAGCCGCAAACAAACCAGTTCCTTATTGCGAAAAGCCAGCACCTTGGGCGATAATTCGCCGAAGATGATGAAGACGACCGTGATGGGGATCACCACGGCGGCGAGAGCCAGAAATTGCGAAAGCGCGGGGGAAATCCCCAGCGATTCGTGAAAGTAAGGCCGGATCGATTCCGCCGCGCCCGCTCCGCCGATAGCCGCGGCGATCGCGCTGCAAAGCGCGCTTCCCACCCGCATGGCCGCCAGACTGGCTTCGAAATTATCTTTCATGTAGAGGGCCGCCTTGCCGCCGGCGGCTTTTTCCTGCGACAGCACTTTTAGCCGGAGGTGGCTTACCGAAGCGAGGGCGATCTCATAGCCCTCGAAAAGCCCGTTCAGGCCGATCATCATCAAGATGACGAGCAATTCCCAAATATTCACATCGATCTCCGAGCGGTTTTGTAGTCATGGAACCGCGGTTGGTTCCGGGAAATTCGAGGCGGCAAGAGATCCTATCAACCGGCCACCGTGAACTTCCATTGAATTCATACCAATAAACCAACGATTTTTCCAGCCCCCCGCCAAGTCAACTGGACAAAGCAGAGGCATCTTACCTGCGGGATTCAATCAGCCCAAACCACCGCTACGAGCGCCAAAATATCCTCCCATTTTAAGGGGAATAGAAACTTATCGCAAAGCGCTGTAGGTTGCCCGCGAAAACGCGAAAGGCTCCGCGAAAGGTTGCATTCGGGGAGATAGTGAAATCCAGTTTTTCAGTTATAATGCGCTTCATGGGACGCAAAACCAATCGCCGGGAATTTTCGAAAGGCAGCGCCGCGGCCGAGTCGTTGACCGATGCGATTTCGCGTGATGCCGCTTCAGGCGGCGCGGAAACTCAGTTGCCGGAACCGCCGACGGTTCACGTCACTCGCCGGGCGATGGCGACGGAATTCGAATTGCAGTTTTCCGACGATCCGCGGCAGAATTTTACCCAACTGGCGCTCGAAAGTTTCGAGGAGTTGGAAAAAGTCGAAGAGCAGCTTTCTTTTTTCCGTCCCGCGAGCGAAATCAACCGGATCAATCTACTGGCGGATAAGCAGCCGGTCGAAGTCGAGGCGGAACTTTTCGATTTGCTCTTGCTGGGAATGCAGTTGTTTCACGACACAGGCGGCGCGTGGGACATGACTTCCGCGCCGCTGTGGCAGGTTTGGGGCTTCGCGAAACGGAAGGGAAGGATTCCCACCGGGACTGAGATCGGGGAGGCAATGAGCCGCGTAGGCAGCCGGCATGTCGAGTTGGATGTCCGGCGAAAAACCGTTTTTTTCAAGCAAGCCGGCATGAAGTTGAATTTTGGCAGCCTGGGCAAGGGATATGCCTTGGATCGCTGCGCACGGCGGCTGATTGAGGGGGGGATGACCAATTTCCTGCTGCACGGCGGCCAAAGCAGCATTCTCGCTCGCACTCAAGAAAAGGGGGCAGAACCATTTTTGCCGAAATGCATCGAAAGCAAGGGTAAAATTTCCGAATTAAATAGTTCTGACCCCTTTTATTCGATCGGTTTGTTACATCCGTCGGTCCCTCACCGGCGGCTCGGCGAAATCCGACTTTGTAATAAAGCATTAGGCACTTCAAGTTCTCGATTTCAATCTTTTCGGCATGCGGGGAAACATTATGGTCATATTCTCGATCCCCGCACCGGTTATCCGGCAGAGGGGGTTCTTTCCGCGACCGTTTTGGCACCCACGGCAATTTTAGCGGATGCGCTCTCGACGGCGTTTTACATACTGGGACCGGAAAAAACGCACGAATATTGCGGCAATCACCCCGAGATTTCCGCCATCCTTCTCATGCCCCTGCCCGGCAAAAGCGGCTGTGAAATCATCACTACAGGGCTGGGAGCCGGTGAATTTCACCAGTATTCATAACTAGTCGTCGGAATTATATAACTATATAGAGTGGTGCCTAACGCCAAACTAAGAGGACGTGGCAACCCATAGACGCTTCCCCGCCGTTCGCGGTAGAATGTCGGATTTACTCGCCCTGATATCATGCTCCGCGCGGTCCTAGGCGTGCGAATCGTCTTTATGCGACGGGATTGGCGGAAGGCGATAGAGGAGCGACGAGGCTTAATCGCAGCGATTTGTTTCCGAGGTTTTTTTCCGTAATGGCCGAATTTTTTCTATCGCCCGGATCGTATTTTGCGATTTTTCTCGTGATGATGCTTAGCGGCGCGGGACTTCCGATTCCCGAAGAAGTGCCGATCATCACGGCGGGAATCGCCAGCGCGCATGAAACCATGATCCCCTGGGTGGCGTTCGCATGTTGCCTGTCGGGCGCCTTGATCGGCGATTGCATCATGTATTACATCGGTTACCATTTCGGCCGCGGCATCCTCAAGGATCATCGCTGGTGGGCGCGGTTCCTCACACCCGAGCGCGAAGCGCAGATCGAAGAAAAATTTCGCAAACACGGCCTGGGAGTGTTTTTCGTCGCACGATTCCTTGTCGGTTTGCGATCGCCGGTTTATATTACAGCCGGGATTCTGCGGGTTTCTTTCCGGCGTTTTTTGTGCATCGACCTGGTTTGTGCCACCGTCGTGGTGGGCACTTTCTTCAGCGCCGCCTACTTCTTCGGCACGAAGGCGGCTTGGGTTAGGTACGGAGAATACGTATTGACGATCGCCGTAGTGATCCTCGTGCTGGCTGTCGGCATCTACCTTTGGCGAAGGTATGTGAAAAAGAGGGTGGAGAAGAAAGGGGAAAGTGGCGATCCTGCTAGTCGGCCGCATTGAAAACCAGCAGTCAGGCAAGTTTATATTGGCAGGTTGGATACCATTCCCACGTTTGTCTCGGGCATGTTGCGGTGCTATTTGGCATTTCTCATGCCCACGACAAGCGTGGACATGTCACCCGTCGATATCATTTGCGAGACCACTAGGGCACTTGACACCCCCCCCAACAATATTATCCGAAACCCTTCGATAGACTCCAAGGGCGCGGTCCCTTCTGGTTTGGCTAAATCGCGGATGCTGATTATAATAGGTAAAGAATTTGCGTTTTTGCGGGTAATGAAAGCTTTTCAGGGTTTCGATCATGTTAAGATGGTTTCCGATTGTCGCGTCGATCGTCTTTCTGTTCGGATCGACTGCCGCCACTGGGGCGGAAGATCGCAATGCCATGACCACGCTGAACGCGGCGATCAGCGGCCAGTGGGTGCAATTCAGCGTCGTTGTCGGCCGCGTCAGTCTGCAAGGCACGCAGGTGGGTCCGATTCAAACCGGTCCCGCCATCTCCGCGAACCGTAAGGACCAGTTGAGCATCCGCCCGGAAAACGGCGAGACCGCCATGGCTTATGAATGGTCGAACGGCAAGGAGCAGTATTCGATAGACGCATGCGGCGTTACGCGTCTGCATATCCATCGCGGACCGAAAGGCATTTCGGCAAAGAGCGCCACAGTTACCAAACCGAAAGTCGAAGCGGTCGATGCGCCTTTCGATAAAACCGGCAAACCGAAAAGCGGCGCGAAGATGGATGACGCCGAATCCCGGCCAAAATCCGCGAAAGCCGAGAATCGCAATGAAAGACCGCAATCGGCGAAAGCCAATCATGGGTGTCCGATCATCGATTTCGTGCAAACCCCCCGGGAAAAATCGATTTTGACCGTCGAGAGCGAAGGCGAGCGGCAGATCTTTGCCGCCGACACTTTATGGCATTTATTCATTTTGTATCCCGAACAAGCGCGGAAGCATTTGGCGCCGCTGCTGCAACCGTTGCTGCCGAACATGAAACTCGCGGAAACGGCCGATGCGGTGGAGAAGGCACTGCTCCGCAACGCCGGCAATTCGCTGATTTTCGATCGATCGAACTGGAACCGTTGGGTCGCCGAACTGGGTGACGAGAATTTTGCGCGTCGCGAAGCCGCCGATCGCGCGCTGCGCGGGGCCAATCCAGCATTGCTGGTCTATCTACAAAAACTCGATTTCGAGCGATTGGACGCCGAGCAGCAGTTCCGCATCCGCCGGATCATCGAAACGTTTTCGGCGAAGATCAACAACGACACGCCCGAGCAAGCCGCTTCCTGGCTGTCGGGCGACCCGGCGATTTGGCTGGCGTTTTTGGGCCGGCCGGACGTTTCCGTCCGGCGCATCGCCGCCAAGCAACTTGCCACGATTCTGGAAGAGCCGATTCCGATCGATCCCGAGGCTGATCCGGTTTCTCAAAAAGCGCAATTCGATCGGCTCCGCGCGTCTCGCAGCGGAGGCAAAGAAAAAGTAATTTCGACGATCTGCAAGCGCGGGACGGAGCTAAGGGGGACAGTCCCATTTTTGTGTCCCCCAATCGCGATCGATGGGAAGGAGAAACGGCCTCAGCCGGCCTTCGCGGCGCTCGCTTGAATTTGTTCCAGGGAACGCCCGAGCTTCTTGCGTTGCGGGGGTCGGTTGGGATTTGCCTCCGCTTCATGAGTCAAAGCGGGGCCTCCGCTGCGAAGCGACTCCAACAACCGATGGCTGATGTCGTCGTCTTCGCGGGGAGTGCCGATATCGCCGACGGCATCCGTCACGCCTAACAGGACGGCTTGCCGCACGCCGTCGCGAATCCAGGTAAAGAAATTCATGGTTTATGCACCTCCGGAAAATCAATTTATCCCGATCTGAATGACTAAGCCGGCCGCACCGATCGATGGCGGAATATCTCGCAGTACGGCGGCAACATGTTGCTTGCTGGTCGAGGAGGGACGGAAAGATACCCGCTTCAATTGTCCGTGTCCAGAGGAGAAAAAGGACGAATGCGTAAATTGGATAAATTGGAAAATCTCTGAAATTTCCAATGGGGGATGCAAATGGATCGGTGGTGAATTTGTGATTTTTACTGCAAAGATCTCGCCGATCTCTCACGATCCACCAAGATGCCGATGACTGCGCATCGCAGATAACTTCTTGACACATGGTTGCCGTTGGCTCCGGGCCAAACAAGTTGTTCAGCCCGGATAATTTATAAACATCCAAAGTAGCGGCGGCATCTTGCCGCTCTTTCCTATTATGCGGCAGGATGCCGCCGCCACTTTGTTTGTGAATAATCTCGGTTAGAATGTCGCCCGGGTTAACCGGTTTTGCGGACCGAAGCGGCGGTTGACCATCAGTCTTAGTTCGCCGTTGAACTCGCGGTCCAAACCGCCGCCCAAGGGGACGGAGTAGCCGAAGGTGATGGTGGTCATGTCGTAGAGTTCGATGTGCGTGCCGAGCGTGAGGTTGAAAGTCTCGATCGTGCCGGCGAAATCACCGATCCGCCAGTTGCCTGCTTGTACCGTGTCGGTTTCTCGCAGCGAACGATTCCAGTGCAATTCGGTGGTGAAGGCCCAGCCTGTCATGCGGCGAAATCGCTCGTGTCCGCGGTAGGCCCAGTAGCCCAGGCCAAGATCCAGGAATTGAAACGGCGTATCCACCAGTTCTCCGATATTGGTTAGCCCTGCGCCGTTCGAACCTTGGTTGATGAAGACGGGATTGCCGTTCGCCGCCACGTCGTACTGCAGAAATCCCTGCGCGAACCAGCGATCGTTGGGCGTCCACAAGAAGCCCAGGAACGGGCCGAGATGCGTGGAGCGGTTAGGCACTTCGACCAGTGGAGTGCCGTCGGCGGCAACGACGCGGACGTCATCGGCCGTGGGCGGAGCGACGCTCAAACCGCCGGAAATCGCCCACGTTTTGTGGAGAAATATCAGGGTTTTCCAGGTCAACAGCAGATCGCCGAATTCGCCGTTGGAAGTGTTCGTCACGCCGTCCTGAACGATCGTGCTGTCGAGCGTGGTTGCCATCGGAATTTTCATTTCGAAAGACATCCAGCCCCTCAAAAAAGTCTTCTCGAAACCCGGCGTGAAGCGATTGACGCCTACGCCGCCGGGGAACAATGGCACGCCGTCGAAATAGTTATAATCGAAAATCAAGCGGTCGCGGGGCATGGGACTGGTGTCGTCGGCGATCTTCAGCCGGCCCACCACGCCGCCGGGGCTGGGAACATTCACGTCGTACGCCACGTCGAATTGCGATGTGAAAGATTCGTTGTTTGCGGTGGTGGTCGTGCCGCCGGCCAGCGTTCCCCCGGCGGGCACGCTGGCAAGCGGCGGGCCGCCCAAGCGGCTCGCGGCGTCGTTGTAATCGAGAATCATGAAGCTGTTCGCGCCATTGCCGGCGGCGCTTTGATTCAATGCGATGCGCGTTCCCGCGGCGTTGACCGTGAAGAAATTGGGATCGGGCGTGAAGTCCGAATGCAAATTGCCGAAACTGAAGCTGCGGATAATTCGAGAAGTTCCCATCCTGCTGCCAAACTGGTCGCCGATCATGTTCGGCGCGGCTGACAGTGGACCGGAGGCCGCCCCAAAATCGCTTGCCAGGGCATTCGAGGGCGGAATGGCCGACTCGCCCATCGCCGACTCGGTGGGCGGTTTTTCACCGGGCGGTTGCGTTTCGGGTGTTTTCCCGGGCTTCTCGCTCTCGCCTGGCTTGACGGGTGCAGGTTGTTCGGGGCAAATTTGCACCGGCGGACAGCGTTCATAATGCCACGTGCCGCTATTATTTATGCGCCGATCGCAGGGCCTGCTACACTCCTGTGAAAAACCCAGCAAATGCCAGAGGAGATGGGTTCCCGCGGTGGGAACTGTATCTGCGGCATAAGTTGGAAGATTGGAGAAGAGAACTACGAATGCGGCGATAGCCAAGAAAGTGAATGCGTAAGTTTTCATCTTACCCCCCGAAAATGGTGAAGGCAGTCGTTTTATCCGCATGATCGTTATATTCGGCAGAAGCGCACTTTTCGTTGTATTCGACACGATTCTTGATGTGCTTGAAGAGATTCGGCCAATATCGGGCTGAATAATTGGAATGAGCGGAGAATAGTATCACTCCAAGAAATTGAAAAGGGGTGGTAGCGTCGCTACCACCCCCTGTTTTTTCCGTTTTTCCGTGTGTTATTAGAAGCGGCGGTTGAACAATAAACGAAATTGTCCGTCGAACTGCTTATCGCTATCGGAGTTCAATGGAGTGCAGTAGGCGAGGGTTACCGTCGTGCGCGTGTAGAATTCAAGATGAGCGCCGACGGTGATATCGAAGACCGATTGATTTTCGATCGGCGAACCAACTTGGAAGCCGTTCGAACTGAGCACTTGCTGGCCTTCAAGCGACTGATTCATGTGAAATTCGCAAACATAGGCTAAACCCGTCAGCGCTCGACTTGCGTCGTTCGTATGCCGAGCCCAATAACCGACACCGATGTCGGCATACAGGAAGGTGGTATCCCGATAGCGACCGATGAATTGGGTGGGTGGTCCCGAAGTGCTGAAAGTGGCTCCCGTCACGCCATCGCCGTTGGCATCCACATCGACTTGCAGGTAGCTATTGACGAACCAGCGTTCATTGGGAGTCCAGACCGTGCCGAAAAACGGCATCAGATGCACGGCTTCATTATCGATGGTCATTACGGGACTCGTCTCTCCCTGCTCGAAAAGAACTGGCCGCTGCTCGCGGTGGGAAGCGTCATGGCCAAACCGCCGGACAAGGCAAAACGTTCCCTCCGGATAAGCAGGCTCTTGAAAGTCAGGCCCAAATTTCCGATTTGACCGGTTGCCGTCGAAGTTGATCCATCGAAGAAGAAATCCCTGCTCAGCGACGAAGACATCGGCGCGCGCACTTCAATCGACGTCCAGCCGTTGAAAAACGTCTTCTCGAAGCCGGGAATATAGGCATTCACATCGACCGAGGGAACGGTGAGCGGCACGTTCTTGAAGAAATCATAGTCGAAAAACACGCGGTCCTGCGGCATGGGGCTGGTTTGCTCCGCCATTTTGAAGCGGGGAGTTGCGTTTCCGGGTAGAGGAGCAAATCCAGATCCACCGGGCACACGGACAAATAAACCCGCCGTTCCGAAGAAATCGCCGATCATGTTCGGCGCGCTGGAAAGCGGTCCGGAAGTCGCGCCGAAATTGCTCGCCAAGGCGTTGCCGGGTGGAATGGCCGATTCTCCCGCGGTGATTTCGCCGGGAGTTGCGCCTGTTGGGGGCGGCATGGGAGTTTCGCCCGGCTTTGCCGTTTCGCCTTGCGTTGCAGGATGCGGCTGCTCGGGGCAAATTTGCATTTGCGGACATGGCACATAACCCCGCGGGCATCGATTTCCCCAGCGCAGAAACGCCACCTGCTCGGCAATACCAGCCGCATTCGGGTCGTTCGTCGAGACGGCCGTCCCCGCCGCCGAGTCGCTTGCCTCGGCGATGCCTCCCTCGCGCGTGAAACCGGTCAAATGCACTCGATCGCTGGGCGGAGCATACTTCAGATTGCTCGACGGCGGGAGCGGCGCGGGAGTGGGATTCGGGCCGGGTGTGCTCGGCTCCGCCGGCATCTCCCTCGTTTCAGGCTTCGGCTCTTCCGGCGTTTCGTGCGTCGTTTCCGGAACCGGCTGCATCGAAGTCGTCGGATTCTTGCGTTTGCACGCATTCAAAGCGTTCGTGGCGGCCGCGCGCACCCGGGATGAGGATTCTTTATAACAGCCCTTGGCGTCCTGACCATAGGCAATTTCGTTCAATTTATTCATCACCTCGGCGTTGCAGCAGCCGCTCTTATCGCAATTTTTACAGGGATTGCCGGCAACTTGGCATAAGGCAATCGCCGCTTCATAGCGGACTTCTTCGGTGCAATCATCAAGAGCGGCCATCAGCGAGTCGCGCACTCCCGGATAGCAGCCGCAGCCGACGGTGCCCAAATACTTGATGGCCTTGATCTTTTGCGGGGCAAGGTCTTCTTCCGCCTTGATTTTCGCCGCCGCTTTGATCGCCGGATTTTGCGATTCCAAATTGGCCGGATCCGCAATCCGCTTTAACGGCGGTGTCCGCTCCCGGTTTCGGCCGATCGCCGCTGCGGTTAGTTCGAGCGTCTTTGACTTTGTTATATCCCTGCGGAATCCCCAGCCAATGCCACAGAGTATTGCCCGTTACCGGAGGCACGGGTGTTTCCGCATAAGTCGGACTTGCCGTGGCAAAGATCAAGCTGGCAAGCACTACGACAACCAATATACGAGTTTTCACTTTGAATCCCCCCAATCCTTATCGGTTCGATAAACGATTTCGTCGTGACAGTTGGCACAAGCAACGTTATCACTTCTTTCGTTTACTTCGACAGCTACATGAAGCACCTTGAAGAGTTTCAGACAAACTGGCATCGGATTTTGTGGAAAACACGGAGCTGCGGCTGAAAGACAAGCCGATTGTCCAACGATGAAGGGAATCGCCTGAGAAGTCAAAAGGGATAACCGAAAAGCTAACCAATTGCAAGGCAACAACTTACGAAGAAAGTCATGTCCGATCATCAGCCCGGTCTAATCCCAAAGCACGATAATTCTTTTTACGCTACCCTAAGTCTTTTTTTGCCTTGTTGATATGGATAAAATGCAGGAAGTTTGCGGGCGTTTCGCGTTTAATAAAAAAGGTTTATGATGCTTTCACGCTTTGAGAAGTTTGCTACGGCGGTTGCGGTAATGTTAATGTGGACAATACGCGAAACCTGAATAAAACTCTGATGACGTTCTATAAACGACCACTTGTTTCCATTATTTAACTTGGAGGAGGAGTCCCCCCATGAAAAAGTTATCGCGCCTTACCATTCTGGCAGTCGTGCTTTGGGTGATGAGTATTGGCACGGCCGAAGCCTGCTCTTGCGGGATCGCTCGGCTTCGCTGCCGCAAGGCGTGTTGCTGTCAAGCGACATGCCAAATGCAATGCTGCACGGTGATGAAGACTTGCCAAAAAGTCGTGTATGAGGAAAAGGAATGCACTTTCTATAAGACGGTCTATGAACAGGTCGTCGAGAAGAAAACGGTTCCCACGACAAAATTCGTCGAAGGGACCGCCTATCGCTGCGCGCCGTTTACGGGCTTTGTCCCCAAGCCTGCCGCGGCTTGCGAACCGGCCAAGCCCCCCTGCGCACCCGCCCAATGCGGCGCTCCCTGCAACGAAATGATGCAGGTCCAATGCTTGCGAAAAGTGCCCTACACGACTTTCCAAGAACAGCCGGCGGAAAAAGTCGAAGAAGTGCCTCGCATCGTGGAAAAGCAGGTCCCCTATACGGTCATTTGTTGCATCCCGAAGACGGTTTGCGTCCAGGTTCCCGTTACCGTCTGCTGCCCGATGCCCTGTTGTGCAAAGCCGCCGTGCGCCCCCGCAAAGGGTTGTGGCGAATAAATTCGCCACAATCGCACGTGAAAGAAAATCGCGTCAGGAACCGAGAGCATCGGAAAAGGTTCCTGGCGCCTGTTTTTCTCTCGTAGGGACAATTTCTATAGCCACATTCCGCCGTGTGTAATATCGAGACCGACTCCCGCACGGCGTCGTCGAGGGGAAAAATCTCTCAGTGGATGCCGGAAGATATTCGCTCTTTCAACTCGCGTTCCGGTGGACCGCGATTACCATAAGCTCTTATCGATAGGCACCCGATCTTCGCGGTTGCCGAGATGGCGGAAAGTTGCTTCATCGACCGTGAACGCTATGCCATGCACCGAACCGTCGCAAAAGACGAAATTGCAGATCGTGGCATGCGCGCCGCCGAAATAATCGTAAACGTAATACCCATGCCGATCGCGCATGGGCGCGAAGGCAGCGGAGCGGGCGTTGTCGTTGTCGTAACCGCAATAGGTGCTTTCGTTATCGGAACCGTCCATGCCGGTAAAATAATGATCGGAATTCAAATACTTCTCGCCCGCATAAAGCGTTTGGCTCGTGCCGTCGATGATTTCGCGGATCTTGATTTCACTGCGCACGAACGTAACGCCCGTGCAACGGTAGGGCGAGTTCTCGGAATAGGTATCGGGCCAGGGAAATGTCTTGCCTTCGGCCAAGGAACCGGGGCCCGCGAGTTGAAACGGACCCTCCGCGTCGCCGGAGCATACCGCATAATCGCCCCGCGTCACGACATTATCGTTGGCGGAGTTGGCTGCGGCATTGTATGCCACGAAGGTGCCGTCCCAAGGTTTGGGGTAAAGCGCCGCGCCCGCCGGGTTGGACAATTGAATGCTCCCAGGGGAGTTCGCGCCAATTGGTTGGCAAGAGTCAGTTTTGCGGCGCTGTCCGATCCCTTCCCCAAATCGTGCAGCCCGCGCTGTTCCAGACCCGGCAAAATGTTGTAGCACCAGCCGCCGGGCTGTTGCTTGGAGTATCCGCGATCGGGGTCGCCGACCCAGAAATAACCCCAACCGCCCGTGGGATAAAACTTCTGCGTATCGATATGCGTATGCACGGCCAAACCAATTTGTTTCAAATTATTCGAGCACTGCATGCGCCGCGCTGCTTCCCGAGCGGCTTGGACCGCGGGCAAGAGCAAGGCAATCAAAATCCCGATGATGGCGATGACCACCAACAATTCCACCAACGTGAACCCGCGCTCTCGTTTTGCTTGCAGCATCTCTCTTACCTCAATTGAAAAGTTGTGGTATTTCACCAAGATCAGCAAGAATGAGCTTATTAAAAGAAGCTTGAATATCGTTTATTCTACATCTTTAATCGACTTTGTCGAGCAGAATCCAGGAGTTTTCGTCAATTCTCGAACCTGCATTTCCTCAAGTTACCCCTCGGAATAGGCATGAGTGGGCTTCGCACCTAAGCTCATGATCTCTCGATTTCGACCCTCATTTTGGCTTTGCATATTGTTCATAGAGCTCGGCAATCTTCGCATTCTCGGGATTGCCCTCATGGAAAATGAAACGATACCGGAGCGTGATGCTTTTGCCTTCCGGAATCGTGAGATTGCCGGCGCCGGCCGGCTTGCCTTTTTCGAAGTCGTGAATGCCGAACGGATTCGCGGAGATCAAGCCGTATTCCCGGGCGTGCCACCACGTGGGATGGCGGAGATTGTCCGGATGATCGAAAATCGCGACGCCGATCGTCTTGCCCTCCACATCCGCCCAGTAATCGACCCAATCGGCGCGTTTTGCCCACACTGCGGTGCCGCGAACGCCCTCGCTATTGACGGCTTGCCCTTTTGCCGCCGTCGCACCCCGCTGAGACGATGTCACCAACCGTAATTCCGGCCGCGTGCGGATGGCCATCGTGCCTTCCTTCGAGTCGCCGAACGTCACCGGTCCGTGCGAGGCATGAAGATCGATCCGCCAATCGATGACTCGGCCGACGGGGACGAGGGAAAAACGCAAAATCCGCGTGTCGCTCAAAATGACTTTGCCTTTCGCGTCCTGCCAGTCGTTCGTCGTTTCGATTACGGCCCGATCTTTTCCGCCTTCCGCGCGCACGAGCTTGGTCTGGACCTCGCGGCCGGCGTTCTTCGACTCCGACCAGAAATCCACGCCATTGACCGGCGAATGGGCGAACCACATCGACTTGTGATGCACGTGATCCCGCGACTCGCCCGGCACGTCCTTCTTGATCGGCCAGTTCCGCGTGATGGGAATCCCATGCGGGCCGTAAATCGGATAGAGAATCGGCTTGGGAAATCCCTCGTGCAGATAGGTCGTGAACGGCTGGCCGTCGATCTGCACGTCGATCCGATCGTCGTGTTCCTTGACGGTAAACTCCGCGGCCCGGCAAACGGCGGCCTGTGCCGCGAATATCAGCGAGAGAACGATTGCCGAAAGATTCCATCGTTGGGATTTCATCACGAAACTCCAAAAAGGCGAAATTCCGAAAATAGAAGGGGTAGGCCGAAGGCGGATTTGCGATTTCGGCATTTCGCGAATTAGATATTTCGCATTAAGCGAATTCGGATTCATGGTGGTCTCCGTTGTGCAGCTTGTTGACTCAATCCGCAAACTTGTCGAACATGGATTTCAAATATTCGATGCTCGTTCGGGCGATCGTCGGCCCGTCGGGCGTGTAATCGAAGACTTCGACCGAAACATATCCGCAATAGGCGATGGATTTCAAGGCGGCGGCGATTGGCGCGAAATCGACATCGCCCGCTCCGGGGCCGCGGCGGTTGGGATCGTTCGCGTGAAAGTGGGCGAGATGCCGGCGGTTGTCGCGGATGATCTTGTCGATCGGATCCGGTTCCGAACTCATCGCCTTTACATCGAGGTGCAGGCGGCAGGCCGGATGATCGACCGCCTCGATCAGCCGCACCGTTTCCGCGGCCGTATTGAGGAAGTCGGTTTCGGCCGGGGCCAACGGCTCGATCGCCAAAGTCACGCCCAGCGGGCCGGCGACTTCGCAGACCGCGCGGAATGCGTCGGCCGCTCGGGCGAACGCGTCTTCGGCTTTCTCGCCGGGAGAGATGCTGCGTTGTTTCGGACTGCCGAAGACCATCACCCGGCCGCCCATCGCGGCGCAAAGCCGCGCCAGGTGCCGCAAGAATTCCACCGTCCGCTTTCGCAGCGGCTCGTCCGGCGTAGTGAGATGAAACCCATCCGGCTTGGCCAGCAGCCAATGCAGGCCGATCGCTTCGACTCCCGCCCGTCGGGCGATCGCGCCGACCTCCTCGGCGCGGCGTTCGTCGATCCGCCGCGGATCTTCGTCCAATGTGAACGGCGCGATTTCCACGCCGTGGTATCCGCATGATGCGAGATCGCGGCAGACGCGCTCGATCGGCCATCCGGCATAAGCCTCGTTGCAGAAGGCGTATTTCATGGGGGCGAGGGGCGAGGGAATGGGGAATTGTGTTCCAATTGCCATCTTTTATCATTTTCTCTCGCCCCTCACCCCTTGCCCCTATTCACACCTCTTCCGGCACCACGAATGGTGCGCGGTATGGCCGGCTGAGCAACTTGTCGGCATCGTCGGAGCCGATGAATTTTTCCGCCTGAGGGTCGAAACGCAGCGTGGGGCCAAGCCGATAGGCGAGGTCGTCCAGATTGAGCTTATTGGCTTTGCCGAGGTGCTCCTTCATGCTCTCGAACGCTTCATACAGCCGCCTTGTCGTCGCCGAAAGCCTGGCACTCCCGGCTGAACGGCGTCTCCTTGCCCAGCCGGTAGGAGATGTTGCCCAAGTGGCAAAGCCGGGCCGAGAGATGCCCTTCGAGGATTTCGGCGTTCAGTTCGCCGCGATTGCGGCTGCGGACGCAATCGATGAAGTTCTTGAACGGACCGCCGGGATGGACGGAGAATTCGACGCCCTCGAGCGGTTCGCCCTCCTTTTTGCCCTTGGGGAAAAACTTGCCGTCCTTGATGACGCCCAACTCGGTGTAGAACTCGTTGGTCACTTTGCCCGTCTTGCGGGTCACCAATCCGCGATCCTCGAAGAAGAGCTTCGGGCCGCCGAAATCGATGATCGTCAATTGCGTGTTCGGCGTCTGGCCCTGGTCCTTGTAGCCGAAACGGCCGCCCAGGCTGATAACGCTCTTGGGCGCGGCCCCCTCGGGCATGGCCCAGCGGGCGATGTCCATCTGATGCACCCCTTGGTTGCCGATCTCCCCGTTGCCGAACTCCCAGAACCAATGCCAGTTGTAATGCACGTAATTCTCGTTGTACGCCTGCTCGGCGGCCGGGCCGAGCCAGAGATTGAAATCCAATTCCGGCGGCGGTTCTTTCGAGGGCTTCACGCCGATGCTGCCCCGCGGTTTGCTCGCGTAGCCGTAGGAGATCAGCAACTTGCCGTACTTGCCGCTGCGGGCGGCGGCGGTTGCCTGCGCCCACTTCGCCTCCGAGCGGCTCTGCGTGCCGTGCTGCACGATGCGGTCGTACTTCCGCGCGGCCTCGACGAGCTTGCGGCCTTCGAAGATGTTGTGGCTGCACGGCTTCTCGACGTACACGTCCTTGCCCGCCTGGCAGGACCAAATCGCCAACAGCGAGTGCCAATGGTTCGGCGAGGCGATGGATACGGCGTCGAGATTCTTGTCTTCCAGGACTTTGCGAAGGTCTTGCACGCACCGCGGCGTGTTGCCGCCGCGCTTCTCGACGGCTGCGCTGCGGGAGGCGAACAGCCGGCTGTCGGGATCGACCAGATAGGCAACCTGCACGTTCTTCATGCTCGCGAACTGATGCAGATGTTCCTGCCCGCGGCCGTTGATGCCGGCCACGGCGATACGGATCGTGTCGTTGGCGCCCAGCACTTTGCCGGACGACTTGGTGCCCGAGATGGTGAACGTGGCGGCCGCAAAGCCGGTGACGGCGGCGCGTTTGAGAAACTCGCGGCGATGGTGGCGTGACATGGGTTGCATTCCTTGGAGAGAGGTTTGCCCGCTAATTTGGTGCGTCGATGATCGTATTCTACGACGAATAAAGGCGAATCGCAAGCTGTTCCGCCGCTCGCCGGGGAGAAGTTTTGGAGACTGTCGCCTTTAGCACCGCCAACGGACACAATTTTCAGTACAGTACCTGTTTCGAAGGCGCAGCGACTTCAAAAAAAATTGCACTTCGGGAGAAATCGATAGGCAAATCGAGAAACCAAAAAAACAACCCCCATCTCGTTCTGAGATGAGGGTTGGGAGTTTACAACTCCCCTCTTCCCGAGGAAGAGGGGAAAGTCGAATTTACGCGAACACTACTTCCGACGCCAGGCCAGAAGAGCGCCCAATCCGGCCAGAGCCAACAGCACCAAGGTGCCGGGTTCGGGCACGGGAGCGACGCCGCCGGCTCCCGCCAGACTGTCGTACGTTTGGCTCGATACGGTGTGACCGGCTTTCAAGTCCACCGGTAAACTGGATCGGGCCGACGCGGCTGCCGCGTAGGTTTCACTGTAGAAACCGGAGCCGATCGTCAATTCGCCCACGTTGATCGACGTGGCGTTCACGACGGTATTGGGCATCGTATTGCCGACGGAAAACGCACTGGTCCGGTAACGGTGTCCAGCGTAGTCGTCAGATCGTTATCGATGGCCAACCGCCCGCCGTCGATCATCGTCGGGCCGGTGTAATCAACCGCGCCGGTCAACGTCAGGATGCCGTCGCCGAGCTTTTCCAGCCCGCCGTCGCCGGCGGAACCCGTAATCGCCTCGGTGATCTTGATGTTGAAGCCGTTGCTGTCGATCTTCGCGCCGCCGGCCAGGACGTTCACCTGGAAGTCGGCCGCTGCGCCGGTGTTCGAAATGAACGCCGCTTGATTTTCGGTGGCCCTGAGGAGACCGCCGTTCAAGTTGATAACCGACTGGATCGGATTCGAATCGGTGTAGAAGTGGGAGGTATTGATGGTGCCTCCGACGTTCAAGTTGACCGTGCCGCTGACGGAATCAGTCGACCAGCCGATCAAGATCTGCTGGGCGCTGACCACGGCGTTGTGCGCGGGGTTCCCGTCGCCGACGTTCAACACGCCGGTTCCGGCCCACGGCACTTCGATCTCGTTGTTGAGACAGGTCAGCGTGCTGAAGTCGTTGAGCGTGACGGAACCGTATCCGCCCGCGCTATTGCCGATCCAGATACCGCTGTTGAGGCTCGTCATCGACGAGTTGCCGTTCAAAACGACAATGCCTTGGCTGTTGACGCCTTCGCCGATGTCGATCGCGTCGGTCGCCGTGAAGCTGGCGTTGTCGTTCAGCGTGGCATGTCCCACCGCGTTGTCGCCAACGCCGATGAGTTGCCAGCCGCCGGCCATGCCGCCGTTGACCTGGCTGTCCTCGTACATCTCCAGCGTGCCGTTGCCGCCCCACACGCCGATGCGGAACTCCTGGTCGCAATTGAACGTGGCGGAGTCATGCATGATGAGCACGCCGGTGCCGCTGTCGCGGCCGACTTGCGACCAACCGTAAAGGTTTACGGTAGCGGTGTCGCTCATCGTCATCGTTGAAGTGCTCGCCAGATACCCGCCGACGTACAGCTCATGCCGCGAATCGACGGTGCCGATGGTTAACGTACCACCGGAGGTCATGGTGAGATTGCCGCTGCCTCCCGGTCCGTCGCCGCAGAATAACGTGTCCGTTAAGCTGAGGCTGGCGGTGTCCGTGATGTTGATCTCGATATGCGCCGTCGATCCGACCACGGTGCCCCAGACATGGCCGCCGTAGATGCCGCTATTGCAAATGAACGAGGAACTCCCGCTCAAATTGATCGCGGCATCGCAGGCTGCGTCGTTAGTCCATTGGTTGGCTCCGACGAGCATTGCCCAGTAACCGGCATTATACTCGGTGATGCTTGCACTCCCGGTCAAGGTGATCGAGGCGTGGCCATATTGGATGCCGACGCCGTTCCAGCCGTCAGCGCCGCCGATGTAAAGACTCGCGGAGTCGTTCATCACCGCGCGGCGGTGGTGGGATTCCATGCGGCGAGATTCCACCAACCGGTTTGCGTGTAAGCCGTGCTGCCGTTCAATTCCAGGGTTCCTTCTTGAACCAGGGAATCGGCGCCAAACGAGGTTGGCGTGGCAGTCGGATCGTACAAGGTCAGCGTGGTGCCGGGACCAAGCTTTTGGAGGGAGACCGCGCCGAACGATCCATCGACAATGCCGTTGAACTCGACGTCGCCGTCAAGCATCATCGTGGCGTCGCCGACAATCTGGAAGCCGCGGTTCGTGACGACCGGATCCGTGCCGATGTAATGGAACGTGCCTTGGACCGAAAGGTTCGAGGACGCGGCTCCTGACATGCCGATCGAACTCACGGCTCCGCCATTGTCCAATTTCACCACTTCGAGGGTTCCACCTTGCATGACGGTCGGGCCGCTGTACGTGTTCGCCACGTTGGCCAACCGCACGATGCCGCCGCCCGTCTTGGTGATGCCGCTTCCGGCAACCGTCTCGCTGATCACGTCGGGCAATTGAAGCGTCCCGGCGTCCGAGCCGATTTCCATGGTGGTGTTCAACTGGATCGGCGCATTCAGGATGTTGTTATAGGCACTATAAAGCTTTCCGCCATTGCCGATGACGTTCGCTTTGACGAGTGTCGCGCTGTCGTTCGTGTCCCACAAAGTCAACTGGCCGCCTGAAACGGTGATTGTACCGGCGGTATCACCCAGCGTGATCGTGTTCACAAACTCCATATTGCCCGCGGCAATCTCGATATTCCGCATGTTGCCGTCGTCCGTGTCGTTCTGCAACACGAAATCCAAACCGGTCATGAGGATATCGTACTTGCCGGTGCCGTTGATGCTCCCCCCCGCCACTTCAAGACGGCCGGGGCTGGCAATCGTGTACAACGGCGGGGTGCCGTTGTCGCCGGTGAAGGTGACATTCTGCATATTGCCGGCAGCAAGCGTGTTCGTGTTGGTCAGCGTGCTGGCCGGATTGAGGACATTCACCATCTTCGCGCCGAGGGCCTTGCCATTCAGGTCCAAGGTCGAGGCCGGCTGGATGTTGATGACTCCGGGGCCCACGCCCAAGGGATCGGGACCGCTGTCGGGACCGATTTGGATCGTGCCCGAATTGATCTCCACGTTGCCGGTGAATCCGTTGTCGTCGGCGGCGGAGTTGTTCATGACCAGCACGCCCGAGCCCGACGCGGACGTCATCGACAGCGTTGTCCCGTTGCCGACGATCCTGCCGGTTCCGTTAAACGTGTAAATTGCATCCGTGTTCACGGTGATCGATCCCGGATGCAACACCCCCAGCAGATTCACGGTCGTAGTGGTGGCCGTGTCATTGAAGGTCACGGTATCGCATTCGTAGAACGTATCGGCGCCGGCGTTCCAATCGTTATTCACGGCGTCTTTGGTCATCCAATTGCCCGAAGCGGCGCCATCCCAAGTGAGGGCCAGTGGCGCACCGCCGGTAACGGTGACGGTATAAGCGTCTCCGGGACCGCTGAGCGCTCCGCTAAGGGTGTAGCGGGTGTTGCTGGTGACGTTCAGCAGCACCGGAGCTCCGCCATTGATCTGGCCGCTGGTTTGCTGCAAAACGGTGTAGGCGCCCGACATCGTCGGATCGAGACTGGAGATATTGAGCGTCGCAGCCGTGCCTCCCGTGGTGGGAACCGTGATCACTGCGGCGGATATGGCGTTCGCCGCTACGTCCGGAGTTTGTAAATAAACCCCCAACGAGCTATTGTCGGCCAGCGTGAAGGAGTTCAGCGGCATGGCGGACAGATTGGCGCCGGCGCCGTTGGTGAGATTCAGCGCGGCGGCGGTGGCGACGGTGATGTCCATCGAAGCGAGGGACCCGCCCTTCATCGCCAAAGTCCCCGCGGATACGACGGTCGGACCCGCGTAGGTGCTCGCGCCGGTCAAGGTCAAGACACCGGAACCAAGCTTGGTGAAGGTGCCGCCGGTCGCGCCGGGATCTTCGAACGATTGCTTGATCAAAACGTTAAAACCGTTGGTGTCGATGTTCGCACCGCCGGCCATCACGTTCAAGAGCGAAGTTGTCGGCGCACCATAAGTCTCGAAGTCGATGAAATTGGTGTTGTCCGCCGTTGCTTTCAAAACGCCGCCGTTCAGATTCAGAATCGACGACGTGGGGTAATTGTACGAATGCAAATTAGCGACGCTAAGAGTTCCGCCGTCAAGGTTGATCGTCGAATTGGCGCCTGAGGCACCGAACGTGATGTTCGAGAAATCCACCGTCGCGGTGCCGCCGACCGTCAAGGTGCCCGGGCCGCCGTCCCAGCCGACCACGCAGTCGCTGAGGGAATTGAGCGAGGCATTGCCTTGCACAATGAGAGTCCCGTCGCCGCCGCCAGGTCCGATGGAGACCCGGGAATCGATGTCCAAAACGGCATTGTCGGTCATGGTCATCGCGCCTCTCGAATTGCCCAAGTTGGCAATCGTTAACGTCGTGCCGCTAAGGCTCATGTAGGAACTTCCCGACATCGTCACGTCGCCCTCGCCTTTGGTGCTGGCCGTGGCGTTGTCAAACCAGTTGTCGCCGACGCGGAGGTCGAAACCGGCCATATAGAACGAAGCGGTGTCAGTCATGTTCAAGATGCCGTGGCTGTCGGACCAAAGGCCGAGGTAAAACACCTCGCCCGCTTGGTCGATCCTTGAATTTCCACTCATGTTGATCGTGCCATTCGAGCCGCCGGTCCAATTTTCGCTGTCGCCAAGGGCAAAGAAACCGGTGTTCGTGACGTGGGCGTCCCCGCTCATGTCGAGGGTGGCGGTCCCGTTAAAACAACCATACCGAACATTGGTCGCGGTAATGGAGGAGTTGCCCGTCATCGTCAACG
Organism: Pirellulales bacterium; assembly: GCA_963713065.1. Lineage (GTDB taxonomy): Bacteria > Planctomycetota > Planctomycetia > Pirellulales > Thermoguttaceae > JADLEL01. The sequence continues at coordinate 648,829 of CAVQKP010000013.1, forward strand.
CGGCGTTGCCGCCCGTTTGGCCGATCCGGGCCTCGGCGCCCCACAACATGCTCGAAAAGTTGTTCATGGTCAAGTTCACGACGCCGGTGTCATGAGCGAAATTCGCGCCGCCATAAACGGATACTATCGAATTGCCGTTCATGGTCATCGTCACGCTGGACGCGCCGGAACCGCCTGAAACGGCACCTGTAGCCAGATTTAAGGTGTTGATGTCGTAGATCTGGCTAAAATCGCCCATCGTGACGGTAGCCGCGCCATTCCCGCCAAATTGAACCAAGTCAAAGGTGTGAAGGGTGCTGCTGCCACTCATGGCAAGGTCGGCCGAACCTTGGTTTCCGCCCAGCAGAAAGTAATTATAGTAATCGGGCGGCCCAGACATGGAGGCGTAATCGCTCATCGAGACATTCGCGTATCCGCCGGGATCCCAGCCGAACCACATTGCGCCATAACCCGTATGGCTGGGTTGCTGAAGCGCAGCGCTGCCAACCATCGTCAAAGTGGCGCTTCCGCCGTTGACGCCGATTCGGGTATCACCGTTGAAAGTCAGCACGCTATCGGTAATATTGACAGTGGCCGTGCCCCCGTCAACTCCGAGTTTGGCCTCGCCGCCGGCGGCAATCGTCCCGAAACCGGAACTGGTGAGCGTGCCCGTGCCACCTTGATTGCCGACGTACAGTCCGCCGCTAAAAAGAGGTAGGAGCCGTATAAATGCTCCAGCGTTCCGGACAGGCCGGCCCCATCGCCGACGTGGAGATCGACGAATCCGATGGTATTTCCGTATTGGACTTGGGAGTCCCCGCCGTTATTGATCCACAGTGAATCAGTATCGAGCCACTGCGTGGCGGCCGGATCCCAATTGGACCCTGTGGTATCATTGAAATCCGCGGGTCCTGCCACGTTCCAATAAAAGTCGGCGGCTTGCAGCGACGCCGCTGCAACCAAGCACACCGACAAAAGATCAAACATTTTAATAATCGATTCATACTGTTGTTCCTTTTGTAAAGGGCATAAAAAGACGCACACGCAAACACGAGAGCCTCATCTCTGTCTTTCCGGGCCTCAAATTCGCCTGCCATACCAGCCGTGAATTCGTCCAAAAAGAAATACCAACCGCATCGACGCGAACTATTTCCGGGAAGAATAATCCACGACGCAACTGCTGCTTCTCTTTGGATTTCAAAAACGGTCAAGTACAGAAAGCCATAAGGTCCGTGTGCCTCTAACGTTCCATGGTGCAATCACTTTGATAGGCCAACCTCCTCTAGGGTTTAATAAGGAAAAGAAATGTCTTACAGATAAGCGCAAACACATAAGGCGGTAATTTATAACGCACCTACCATCTCAGTATAAGTACTTTTCCTCTGCTGTCAACCATTACAAAAGAAATAATCAGCACATTTTTGCCGAGCTGTGAGATCGTTTTTCATAATTTAAATACACCACATAGAGCTGTATATTATAACTCTATAGTTGTATTATTTCCTTAACGTTTCTCGGGTGTAAGGTTCAAAATGGATTTTTATCTTTTCTGCTTTACCCAGATTTTCTATTTACACATTATAAGTTTTTGTAAATTCATAAATACCACCCCCCCCTCCTCCCATCTACTGAAATAATGAAAAATCAGTATCAAAGTAGAGGTAAAAGTGTATTTTTTAAGATATCAATACGACTAGCGGAAAAAGCAAAAAACCCCCATCTCTCGGTGAGATGAGGGTTTGGTGGTTACAAATCCACTATTCCCTCTAAAGAGGGGTAAGTCGAATCTACGCGCATCCTACTTCCGATGCCAAGCCATAAGGATCCCCAAGCCGGCCAGAGCCAACAGCACGATGGTGCTGGGTTCGGGAACCGGTGAAGTGCCGACGACTTGAACCGCCGCCATGACGACCGGCGCTGGTGATTGTCAAGGAACCTACATCGATCGAGGTGGCGTTCACCATCGTGCTCGCTCCGGAGACGATCAGATCGCCCGCGCCGGAAATCGTGCTCAAATTCGAGGTTAAGCCGTTCTCGATCACCAGTGTTGCATCGGCGTCGATCAAAGTCGCGCCGGTGTAGGTGAGGGCGTTGGTCAATTTCAACGTGCCCGGCACGCCGGTGTCGCTGTTCATCACTTCCAAACCGCCCGTCCCAACCCCATTCAAGGATTGGTTAATGGCGATGTCAAAGCCGTTGACGTCGATCAAGGCTCCACCATCCTGAACGTTCAGCGTCATGGACGCATTCGCGGTATCGGTCGCGATAAAGTCGGTGCTTGCGGCTGTGGCCTGCAATACCCCGCCGTTAAAGTTCACCACGCCGGTCGTAACACCCGGAGGATCGAGTCCCACGAGTGAACGAGTCGTAATCGACGGCGCCATGAACATGCCGCCGTTCAGATTTAATGTACCGGCTCCGGGCGATTGACCGCCGCCGCCGCCGGCGGGGTCATCCCAAGTGTACCAGTCATACTCGCCGAGGATGACCGGATTGGTGCTGGTGGTCGTGCCGGCATTCTGATTCCAGAAGCCAACGCCGCCGACGGAACCGATAATCAGGGAGTTGGGATATTCCGTGCCGGTTACGGGACCGCGTCCGGTTCCCGCTCCCGTGATGGTCACCACGGCTCCTGCTCCGGCGACCGTGAAGTTGCCGACGCCGTAATCAGTGACATTATCGCCCCAGTTGAGGCCCAGATCGATGTTAGCGGCAGTAAACGTGGCATTGTCGTTCACATTGGCGTAGCCCACGCCGCCATAGGCGCCAACCGCGGCGGAGTGGCCGATCGAGGCAACCGAGGTATCGTTGAGGTTCAAAGTTCCCGTGCCATGACCGTGGCCGACATTGAGATCGCCGGCTTCCGGTCGAAATGGTGGAACCGTCATGCATGGTGACCACGCCCTGCGCATTTATTCCATTCACGCCAATATTCAAGTAATTGTCGCTATGGATGAGGCTCGTGCCATACGCGTCGGTGTGGTTGTTGGTGTTGTCTCCCCAACCGAAGTCGAAGTGATCGACCGCGGTGAGTTGCGAAGTGCCATTGATGGTAATATTGGTGGTGGCATTGTTTTCACCAAGATTCAACCATTGGTCGGTGTGGAGTGTGGAATTGTCGTTCAATTCGATCGTCACGTTGCTGCCAACGCCGTTACCGCCCATCCAGCCCCAACCCATCACGGTAAACGTGGCGTTTTGGTGCATTTTCAAGGTGGACGTGGTTTGGACGCCCAAATCGAATTCCCCCGCCTGAGAAACGAAGCTCGAATTATCGAACATTTCCACGTTGGCGCCATCGCTATACATGCCGAAACCGGACGAACCGGAAGCGCCGCCGGCCACATAGCTGGTCGTGCCGCGTTGGATCCAGTTGCCGGAAGTGCCGCCCCAAACGCCGACATTGAACCAGTCGGTATTTCCGTAGGTCCCGGAGCCGGTGAATTCAATCGTGCCGGCTTGGACCACCATGAAAGTCCCAAAACTGTTTACGGAATTGGTGGCGCCGGTCAATTTCATTTCGCCCGGCCCCTGCTTGTAGAAATCGTTCCCTGCCGATCCGTCTACGATGCCGGAGAAGGTCACGTCGCCGTCAAGCATGATGGCGCTCGTGTTTACCAGCATAAAACTGCGATCGGTGGATTGGGCGGCTGTTCCGGTGTAGTGCAGCGTGCCGCCGTCGAGAATCAGGTTCGACGAAGTGGCGTCGGAGGCGCCCAGCGAACTGGTGGCGCCGGCGTTGGTGATCGTCGAGACCGCCAAAGTGCCGCCGTTGATATTCGTCGGTCCTTGATACGTATTATTGTTCCCCACGACTAGCACGCCGCCGCCTTGCTTGTGCAGACCGGAGGACGCCATGGGTACGCCCTCGTCGCTGATCACGCCCGTAAGCGTGAGCGAATTCCCAACGCTGATCGCGGCGTAGTTGCTGATATTGACGGCGCCCGGCAGGGTGGTGGCGGGCAGGCCGTCGCCCGTCTCGAAGGTGCCGCCGTGAACGCCGATATCGCCGGTGAAATCAATGCCGCCTTGGACATTGAAGCTCACCGTTCCTGACCCCGTCTTCTCCAGCGTGGTGCCGTCGCCGGTTATGCTGCCGGCGCCCTGGAAGATGAAGGGATACAGGTTGTTGTTGACGAGGATGGATGCAGGATGTACCCGCTCGGGCACGCTTACGACTTGTTGAGCCTCGGTGGTCGAAGCGAGAGATTCATCGAAATTGACTGCATCCAGTTCATAGAACTGATCGACGTTGCCGTTCCAATTGGCGGAATTTTTAACGTCCCAGAGTTGCGGCAGCGTATCCGGAGTGGCGCCGCTCCAAACGAGGTTTGCGCTCACCTGGGTGCCGCTGATCGTGATCGTCGTCGCCGAGTTGCCGACGGACGCAGTTGCCGTCAAGCCGCGGATGTTTACCGTCGCGGTGGGTGGCGTGGTAACGGTGGTGGAGTTGTTATAACCTTGAAGCACGGTATATGCCGTGCCTGTTTGCAGGGATAACCCCTGCGCGCCGACCACGAAATTCAAGCCGTCCTTGTTGACCATCGCGCCCGCGGCGCCGCTCACGTTCACCGCGTTGGAACCGGAAGCGAGCGGCGTTAAGGCCAGGCCCAAAGTCGAACCGTTCTCTAAATCTAGCCTGGTTAGCGCACCGAGATTGGTGCCGGGTGCGTTCAAGTCGAGTTCCATGCCGGCGTTGACCTGCACATCCGCTGTTGCCGAGGTGGACATTTTGCCGAGAATCAAGCTTCCACCGCTGACCAAAGTCGGTCCGGTGTAAGTGTTAGCGGCGGTGAGCAGCAAACTCCCATCGCCGATTTTCTCTAAACCGTTATCCGGCGTCGCTCCCAATGCCGGGTCATGCTCGAGAGGGATGGCTATCACTACCGAGTGCGCGGTGGATGACATGTCGGTGGTGTCAATTCTGGCGCCGCCGCCTTGAACATAGGCATGAATTTGTCCCCCAAAATCATTGGAGATTAAGGGAATGGTGTCGGAATCCGACATCGCTTTCAAGAGGCCGCCGTTGAAATTGATCGTGGCAACCCCCGCTGTGGCGACATCGCCCCCGCTCCACACCCGGATGAACGGGGTGGCGTAGGTTCCGCCATTCAAATTCAGCGTGGCATGGCTTTGGATGCCGTTCCACAACGCTTCCGTCAAGTACGTTCCGCCGAGATCCTGGGTAATGCCGCCGTTTTGGTTCCACGTCCCGTCGCCGCCCGCGCGGCCGATGAACAACGGCCCCGGGGACATGGTGGTATGGTCGAACAGACCGTCGTTGATCGTCACCACTCCGGTCTGGCCATTGGGAACACTGACCCATCCCCCGACGGTGAACGTGCCGCCATTCATCGTGAAATGGCCGACGCCCGCATTGCCGCCGCCGCCGGATCCCAACTCCGCGCCGCCGTGGGCAGTGAATACTGCTCCGGTATACATGGTGAAATCGCCAGTCCCGCCGTTGCCGAGAAAAGGACGCTGATGTCGACGTAGGGCGTATCACCCGGCGTCGGGGAACCCATGGTGAACGTGCCGTCAGCCATCGCAAGATTGCCGATCGAAATGTTCCCCGTGGGATTCAAAATTTGCGAATTCATGAACATGTTCACCTCGCCGCTGCTCCTCGCGCCGGTGCCGCCGTCGTACCAGTCGTCGCCGACCACGAGGGTGTAGCCGGCCATATTGATTGTGGCGTTGTCGGTCATGTTCAAAGTGCCGTGCGCGTTTTGCCAGAGACCGAGGTGAATGTTGGCCATCGACTGATTGATAACCGAGTTCCCGCTCATGTTAACTGTGCCGACGGAGCCGGTGGTCCCGACGTTGATGCCCCAGTTCTCGCTGTCGCCAATCGCGAAAGTCGAGGTGCTGTTGATCGTAGCGTTGCCGCTCATCTCGATCGTGCCGTTCGACCCCGAACCATTGTTGGAGAGGTAGCCGACGGCGATCCGATTGAACCAATGATCGTCGCTGGAAGTGTTCGCATTAAGAACGGAGTCGCCGCTCATGTCCAGCGTGCCGTGACCCCCGTCCCAAGCGCCGATGATCAACCAGTCCTCGGGTTTATTGAATGTGCCGCCGGTCATCGTCACGGTGCCGAACGTGTCGCCCGCGTTTTCGCTGTTGCCGATCTGAAAACCGTAAAGGGCGGCGGTCACTAAGTTGCTGTCGCCGATATTTAGATAGCCGACGCCGCGACTATGGCCGATAAAGCCAGAGTCCATCGTAAGTAGCGCGCCGGGATCCAGGTTAATCGTCCCCGTGGCGCCCAATCCGTTGCCACACTGGATTTGACCGGTGATGACGCTGGAGACGCTGGAGATGTTGACTTCGCCGGTCGTGGGCGCGACGTCTTCGCTATTGCCCACCTGCATATTGGAAATATATGCCCCGATCGAGCCGTTCAAATTGAGCGTCCCGCTGCCGCCGCGATAACCGAAAATCGTATAGCCGGCTGTCGTGCTGAAAGTCGCGAAGTCGTTCACGGTCAAAGTGGCCGTGCCGCCCCCGGAAACGCCGTATCCGCCGCCGATAACCGTCCAACCATTGTCAACGGAGAGCGTTGAACCGGAATTCAATGTCACGTCGGCGTTGCTGCCGGTGCTGCGGCCGACATAGAAATTGCCGTCCGAATGCACCGTGGAATAGTCATCCAAGGTCAAATGGGCGGTCCCATTGTCATCCCCTATATATGCCGCATCGTTGCTGGGCTGCCAGCCGGTAGCATTGATGTAAGCGAAGTTGCTTAAATTCATCGTGCCGGTGCTGCCCGCGCCGGAACCCATCACCAACGATACGTTGTTGGTGCCTTGAGCAGTCAGTGTGCCGTCCGACATATCAAGTGTGCCGGTGCCGCCGCCGACGCCAAGATTAACCCCGGTCGTAAGGGTGATGTATGCCGATTCATTGAGCGTCCCGGTGAAACCCGTGCCATTCCCGATATTGAGAACGTCCGGGTTGCCACCAGAGTAATCGGTTGTCAGGTTTGCCGTACCGGTTGACTGCGTGGCGTTGCCGATCCACATCACGTCACCGCCGGTCGGAAGATTCGGATTGCTGCTCCAATTGGCGGGATCATTCATATCGCCAAGAGTGCCGCTCGCAATCCAGTTCACATCAGCGGCGAATAAAGGTGTCGCCATAATTGCCATTATGACAACGAGCAACATGCCGTTGAAAATTCGCTTCATATCGTTGTTCCTCCAGTAAAGGGGCATAGAAACACATTCGAACTCACGCGCGCCGCAACTCGTTTGCCGCGCACCTTATCTGCCCCGTCCGTAAAGCCATCTTCATATCGGACTAGAACCAAAGATGTTTCCCCGCGAACGATTTCCGGGAAAAATTATTCGCGGCATGGCATCCGCTTCCCCGTCCGTGAACGACTGGTTACGGGAGACTTGATACGATCAGCCCTAAGATTCATCAAATGAAAATAAACTCATTGATAGGCAAACCTCCTGTTGGACTGCTGACGATAAAAGATGGTTAAAGAGATGTTCAGAAGTTGTGCATTGAAAACAATTTCGCTCTCAGGCGAATACCTGCATTATAAAGGTTTGCTCCTTGCAGGCAAGTTTTTTGCTTGATTTATTTCGTTGGTGTGATTTACACATTTATCGCATATCCATTTTTAGCTATGAAATACTAGCCATACGATCTACACTCTTGATACGCTGATTCGCAGAAACTCTTTGTGCGATAAACATGCGTCTCTCCCCCTCGTTCCCGCCCCTTGAACCGTGACATTTTTCGCATACGGATTTTGGTCGCTTTGAATTTCGTGATGAATCGGGTTTATGTTTATCGATTCACGCGTGATGGCGCAATGATCGCGCTGCCGCATCGCGGCGAGGTCGCGCCGCGACTGCCGCCTTGGGAATTTTGTCGCATTCACTCGGCAAATTACAATGCGGCATCGTTTAAAGTGAATATAGACTCCCAGTCCACTGTCGTAAAATCAGGACTAACTGGGTGTTGTGGTCCGGTACTATCCGGGTAAAATGGAATTCCAACCGGCAGAAATAATTAAACCCCTCGCACCAAGTGTCGCCAAAACCATGTTTAATCCACGCTTCAATCCAATTGCGGTCATGTTTTGTGTTTCGCTTGCGATTTTCTCTTTGCTCGGATCGGCGGCGGTTAGCCGCGCCGTGGAAAACACGCCGACTTGGAAATCCGATTTTCGCACCCCTCCGTCTTCCGCCCAGCCCTGGGTCTATTGGTTCTGGCTGAACAGCAATATCACTCGCGAAGGCATTACCGCCGACTTGGAAGCCATGAAACGGGCGGGCATCGGCGGCGTGCTCATCATGGAAGTCGATCAAGGAGCCCCCGTCGGGCCGGTAGCCTTCGCCAGCCCGAAATGGCTCGATCTCTTCAAACATGCCTGCTCCGAAGCCGATCGGCTGGGCATCGAAATCAACATGAACAACGACGCCGGTTGGAACGGCAGCGGCGGTCCGTGGATCAAACCCGAACAGTCAATGCAGAAGATCGTCTGGACCGAAACACAAGTCGAGGGGCCGAAGAAGTTCCAGGACAAGCTCGCCCGGCCTCAAGCCGTGAAAAATTACTATGAAGATATAACTGTCATGGCATTCCCCACTCCTGAGGGAAACGCGAGAATCTCCAATCTGTCCGACAAAGCCGCCTATACTTGTGGCGATCCGGCCATCCTTATGCCGGCATCCTGGCCAACCACCCCTAAGGAAGAAACAATCTCTTCTGATAGTATGGTCAACCTTGCCGGCAAGATGGACAAAGACGGCAAGCTGACTTGGGATGTGCCAGCGGGCAAGTGGACGATTCTTCGCTTCGGCCACACCACAACCGGCAAGGAAAACCATCCGACGCCCGCCTCGGGTTGCGGATTGGAATGCGACAAGCTGAGTAAAGAGGCCGCCGAAGCGCATTTCGCCGGCCTGATGGGCAAAATCATCAAAGCGGTCGGCCCGCTGGCGGGCAAATCGCTCGTGGCCACGCACATCGATAGCTGGGAAAACGGCTCGCAGAATTGGACCCCCAAATTTCGCGAGGAGTTCAAGGCCCGCCGCGGTTACGACCTGATGCCGTACTTTCCCGTGATGACCGGCCGAATCGTCGGCAGCCGCGAGACCTCCGAACGATTTTTGTGGGACCTCCGCAAGACCATCAGCGAACTGGTGTTGGAGAACTACGCCGGGCATTTCCGCGAGATGGCCCATCGTCACGGCATGAAGCTGAGCATCGAGGCTTATACCTGGTGCCCGGTCGATGAACTGGCCTATGCGGGCCAGGCCGACGAACCGATCGGCGAATTTTGGTCCTGGTGGTTCGGCACGAACAAGAAATACGGATTTTCCTTCTCCTGCACCGAGATGACCTCCGCCGCCCATGTTTACGGCAAAAAGATCATCGGCGCCGAGGCCTTCACCGCTTGCGACAGCGAAAAATGGCTCGGTCATCCGCGGAATATCAAAGATCTCGGCGACTGGGCGTTCTGCGAGGGCATCAACCGCTTCATCTTCCACCGCTACGCCATGCAGCCGTGGCTGACCGTCAAGCCCGGCATGGCGATGGGGCCGTGGGGCCTGCACTACGAGCGGACGCAGTCGTGGTGGGAGATGTCGAAAGCCTGGCACGAGTATCTCGCCCGATGCCAGTACCTTCTCCGCGAAGGTCTGTTCGTGGCCGACGTCTGCTATCTCGGCGGCGACATCGCCCCGCAGTCGATCGTCGGCCAGAAGCGATTCTTGGCCAAGACGCCGGACGCGCTCGATCCGAACAATCCCGACTACCCCCGCGATCGGCTCGACTATTCGTTCGACGTGGCATCGACCGACGCCCTGCTCACGCGAATGGCGGTCAAAGACGGCCGCATCGTCCTGCCCGACGGCATGAGCTACCGGCTGCTCGTTCTGCCGAATGCCGAGACGATGACGCCGAAGGTGCTCGGGAAGATCAGAGACTTGGTGGAAGCCGGAGCGACGATCGTCGGCTCACGGCCCTCGAAATCGCCGAGTTTAAGCGACTATCCGAAGTGCGACAAGGACGTTCGAAAACTTGCGGAACAGCTCTGGGGACCGGACGGCGCGCCGGCCCAGCTTGCAGAACGTAAAGTGGGCCAGGGTCGCGTGTTTTGGTCCGCGGCGTTCCAGAAGGTGACGGACATTACGAAAGACCCGCGGGAGCAGTTGAGCGCCGCCCAGTGGATTTGGTATCCCGAGGGCAACCCGGCCGCTGCCGCCCCGCCGGAAAAACGCTTCTTCCAGAAGTCGTTCTCCGTCGGCGGTGAAGTGAAATCGGCGAAACTGGTGATGACCGCCGATAACGAATTCATCGCCTGGATCGGTGGACAAAAGGCCGGCGCCGGCGACACGCACACGCACGCATTCACCTTCGACGTCACTTCGCTGGTAAAACCAGGCGCGAATCTCCTTGCGGTGGAAGCCGTCAATACGGCCGACGCCCCCAACCCCGCGGGCGTGATCGGCAAGCTCACGATTCAATACCAGGACGGCCGCACGCAAGCGGTCGCCACCGACGACACTTGGCGGACAGCGACGAAGACCGCGGACAACTGGATTTCCCAAGTCATGGCCGGCAATGATTGGGTCGCTGCAAAAAAGCTTGGCCCACTGGGCATCGCGCCGTGGGGAACGATGAAAACGGCCGCGCCGAACAATGAGTTATATCCCGAAGTCGATCTCGTGACCGGCGTGCTGAAGAAGATGCAAATCCGGCCCGACTTTGCCTACGAGACGAAAAGCGGGACCAAGTCGCTGCGGTACATCCACCGCAATGCCGAAGGAGCGGATATCTACTTTGTCGCCAACAAATTGCCGCAGTTGGAGCAAGCAGTTTGCTCGTTCCGCGTGCAAGGCAAACGGCCGGAGTTCTGGTATCCCGACTCGGGCGAGATCGAACGCCCGGCCGTTTACGATGAGGCCGACGGCACGGTTCGCGTGCCAATCACTTTCGATCCGGTCGGCTCGGTGTTCGTGATTTTCCGCGACAAAGCGGCTCCGGCATCCCAGCGGATCGTCTCCGTCGCCCGCGACGGTAAGGAAATCATCAGCGCCGCGAATCCTGCCGGAGCGCCATCGTCCCCGGTCGAAAAGCCGCTGCCCGTCGAAGCCCCGGGAGTCAAGATCACCGTTGATTCGGATGGTAGGCCGGCCATCGAGGCGGAGACGCCGGGAAAGTATCGCCTCTCGTTCGCCGACGGCAAGACGCGAAACGAAATCGTCGCCAAGCCGTCTTCCAAGATCGAACTGGCTGGCGACTGGGATGTTGCCTTTGATCCGAAAGACGGCGGGCCGGCAAAAATCAAATTCGAGAAACTCATCTCCTGGAGCGAGCATCCCGACCGGGGCGTAAAATACTACTCCGGCACGGCGACATACTCGAAGACCTTCACCGTCCCGGCCGAAAAGATCGCGAAGAACGTTCACTACGCGCTCGACCTCGGCCGTGTCGAAGTGATGGCCAACGTATTTGTCAACGGCAAGGATTTGGGCATTCTCTGGAAGACGCCCTATCGGGTTGACATTACCGATGCGATCCAGCCCGGCGAAAATAGGCTCGAAGTGAAAGTCGTCAACCTGCTTATCAACCGCCAGATCGGCGATGAATTGCTGCCCGAGGACAGCGACCGCAATCCGGACGGCACCTTGAAGGCCTGGCCGAAATGGCTGCTCGAAGGCAAACAAAGCCCGACCGGCCGCAAGACGTTCACGTCGTGGCGGCTCTGGCACAAGGACGATCCGCTCCAACCCTCCGGCCTGCTTGGCCCGGTGCAAATCGTGCCCGCCGCCGTCTTGAAGGACTGACCCGGCGCGGCGGCTCACGACGGCCACTTTCAATCGCCGCCGGCCGTAAGGTCGGCGGCGATTCGGTCATTTCCCGCTCTTCTTTGTTCTGCCCTGCTTTGCCTCCTCGACTTTCGCGTTGACGACGACCGCGACAACCAGGCGCGATGACCCCGTTTGGGTGAATCGGTGGGGTGGCGTTATAACCGGCGATCGCAAGGTCCCGCCCGGCAGGCGGGACCTACTACTGTGCTACTTCGCGGCTTTCTTCGCCTGTTCCTTGTCGAGGAAATCGAGTTGCCGTTTCATGTCGATGCGGAACGCCCGGAGGCCGTTGCGCCAGTTGAGATCCATCAGCATGTCGGTCGGATTGACGTAGGTTCCGTCGGTAAGATGAACCAGCTTCAGGTAGATTTCGATCGATTGCCGCAAATGATCGCGGAGATCCTGTGCGTATCGTTCTTCGCCGGTTTTTTGATACTCCCGTTTGGCGATTGCCGCCAGCACTTTGTCCTGCCAAACTTGCGTTACGAAGATCAACGCCTGGCTATCGGTGACGAATCGCGCCGCCTCGTCCCGGTTCGTCGTGGCCGCCGATCGGACGTGCTTCGCGATGTCATATCCTTCCTGCGCCATTTCGACCAGCAGCGAGACGACCTTGTCGGGCGTCATCGCGTCCGCGACCTTTCCGCCCGCGGAGATCTTCGCGGCGTACTCGGCCACCGGCATCGTCACGCGGTTGGTCAACTCCGGCAGATTGTATTCCTTTTTATAGCGTTCGAAGAAATACGAATCGACGGGCCGGGCGGGGTAATCGGCATCGCAAGCCTTCGTGTCGAGAATCGCATCGACCATCTGCTCCTTGCCCACGGCCGTGGGGAAATAATTCATGTTATGCACGTGCGTGAGGTTCTGCAGTCCCGGCAAGACAGGACCCGTGACCTCGTACCACTTCAAGAGCGACTCGCCGGCTTCGGCGTTGCCGAACTTCTCCGCAAGTTTCGCCTTCCAGAAAGCTTCTTCCTCCGCCCGCGGGCGATCGACCTTCCAGAGATACCTGCCGAACGCTTCGAGCCAAATCGCGTCGCGCTCGAACGTCAAGAGCTTCTTGCCCGGCGGCCAGAAGCCTTCCTGTTGCGGCTCGAGGCGATCGAGCGCGTAAGGCCACCGCCAACTCACGAGCCCGTAAACTTCCGCGCCGTCGATGCCGATCTTTTTCCACTCGCCGACCATCTCTTGAATGAAAACCGGATCGCCCCAGCGGAACGGCTTGATGTCGGCGACTTCGTGCAGGTTGACGATGTGCTTCTTGGCCACTTTCACCGTCGCGTGGCGGGCGTCGGGCACGGGGCTGACGACCATCTCCACGTTGTGCTTGAGTTCGGTGTAAAAATTGTCGTACTCCGGCACGCAAAGCTTCTTGAATCCCTCGGCATCGAGCCCCCAATAACGGACGACGATCCGCGGATTTTTTCCGCTTGCCTTCGCCGCGGGGATGATCACGTCGTGAATCCACTGCGCCGTGTATTTGGAATTGAGCACTTCCCCGGGGCAGACATACAGCCCGACCGACTCGAACACCCGCAAAAAACGCTCCAAGGTATAACGCATGAATTTCGCCGCAAACTCGTCCGGCTTGCTGTAATGCATCGGAATCTTCCGCGCATCGGCCAATGCCTTCGGCAAATGGATCGAATAAAAATGCAGCAAGACGCTGATATTACGCTTCGCGCATTCCCGCGTGAACCAAGCGAACTGCTCCTGGTTGCGGGTCATTTCCGCCGCCGTCAGGCTCGTGGCGTCCGGATAATCGGGCAATTGCACGATGCTCGGAAAAAGATTCCCGCTCCAAAGGAATATCGTGTTGAATCGATTGGCGCAGAGATAATCGAGATACTTCGTCAACAGCGGACGATCGAAGAACCAGGGAAATTCCTCGGGCTTGAGCTGGTAGTCGTAGCTCGCTTCCTTCATCAAAAACAGGACCGTCCCGCGCAATTCGAAATCGGGCTTCTCCACCGCGCCCGACGGCGCCGCCTTCGGCGCGGCCAGCCACTGCCGCACCCCATACAGGACTCCCGCGGGACCGCCCCCGGCAATCTCCGTATGGGAACCGGCGGCGCGAAGGGAAAATGCCTCGGGCAGATCGAGCGCGTCATCGATCTTCAGAACCGGCCGCTGGGCTTCCGGAATTCGACCGAGCAATTCCCGCGCGTATTCCATGCACAATTCCTCCGCGGATGCCCATAAGGGAATCACCAACAGAATTCCCATTGCCATGCCGAGAGTCGCCAACTTCCTGCGAGTTGAATGGATTCGAAACGCGTTCATGCTTTTCTCCTGTGTCTTGAGCGGGAAAGGCCGCAAAGAGTTTTCGCAAATCCTGAAGCGCGAGGCCAATTAGCATACGATAAATGGATGGTGAAAATCTTTCTCACACCCTACACTTGGCCTCATCAGGCACTCTCATGGTGGGATTGTGGATGCATATTCGAAATGCCATCATAACATGCTGTTGGCACGATCACAAGCAATGAGAGGCATTTATGCAATCTGCGATATCCCACCGTGCAGTTTTGTCGGCTCGCTTTCGAAAATCAATCGTTTCCCCCCTTGCCGCTGGGCGCATTTGTGCCGCGGCATTCATCGTCGTGTTGTGCGGCGCGGCGATGCCCCATGGCGCAAGCGAACAAGAGCCCTGGACCACCCCGCAAGCGGCGAAACGCATGGTCCAATACTTCGAGTCGCATTTCGCAGCCCAAACCTTTTACCGTTCGCACGGGCGAAGAATTCAAGAAGCATTCCGCGGCGATTCGCCGGCGGATCATGAAAGATCTCAACCTCGATCCATTGCCGCCGCGGATCGATCTCGATCCGCATTATTCCGACGCGAAAGAGCATCCCTGGTGCATCATCCGCCGCGTGGCGATTCAACTCTGGCCGGGTGTTTACTCGCGCTGCCTGCTCTACATGCCGCGGCAATTTCCCGAAAAACCCGCTCCCGCCGCGCTCTGCCCCCACGGCCACGAGCCGGAAGGCTACGCCGATCCCGATTTGCAGAAGCGGTTCCTGATGCTGGCCAAACTCGGCTACGTGGTCCTCGCGACGCCCCAAGACCACCACGAAGATATCCTCCGCGGCTACTCTTACCAAACTTATATGACCTGGAACAACATGCGGGCGCTCGATTTTCTGGATACTCTGCCCGAAGTGGACAAAAACCGCATCGGCGTCAGCGGGCTGTCCGGCGGCGGCCTGCAATCGCAGATGATCGTCGCCCTCGATCCGCGCGTCAAAGCCGCCACCATCGCCGGCTTGACCTGCGATTACCGCGAGATCACTTTCCCGAATACGACGCATTGTTTTTGCAATCACTGGCCCAACGCAATGACCTACACCGACCAGCCCGAGATCAGCGCGCTCCGTTGTCCCACGCCCGTGCAGTATCTCACCATGAACGATTGGACCTTGCACTTTGCGGCCGACAACTTTCCCACGATCCAGTCGCTTTATCGCGACAACGGTTATCCCACCCGAACGGAAGTCGTGTATTGGCCCACGCATCACGTTTACGATCGACCCAAGCGCGAGCGGACTTACTGGTGGATGGAAAAATGGGTTCGCGGCAAGGCCAACGCCTCGATCGTCCCGGAACCCGACGACATTCAAATCATCTCCCCGGCGAAAGCGCTCCTCGAATGGGAAGTCAAGGTTCCCGGCGAACGTTCGTTCGAGGAATTCGTGCGGGATGCCGCGCAGCCGGTCGTTCTGTTGGGCAGCGGCGCCGCGAGTTGGAAAAACTATCGGCAACGGATGACCGACGGTTTGCGGCAATTGCTGGGGGAAGCTAATCTATTATCCGCCCAGGAAAAATCGTCCGCAAAAGAGGTCCATCCCGCCTGGGCCGGCGATCTCGAAGTTGAAGAAGTTCTTGTCCCCAGCGAAGACCACATTCTCGTTCCGGCAATGATAATTCATCCGCCCCGGGGTCGGCAGCCGGCCGGCGTGGAAATTTACTTGTCCCAAGAAGGGCGTTCGATAGCGGAAAAAGATCCGCAGCCGTATCTCGAGCGCGCCCGGCAAGCGCTCTGGTGGTGCTGCCTGATTTGCGATTTTCCGGCGATTACGCGGTGGAAAAGCTCGCCGAAAACGATCGTCCGGATTATTTGCATTTCCGCCAGGCATCGGGGATGTCTTTCATTGCGGATCGCCATCTGCGGCAACGCCAGATCGCCGCGGCGTGGGATCGCAACGGAATACTTTGGGGCCGGCCGATACCCGGCATGATGGTCGCCGATCTCCACCGCCTGATCGATTTCCTCGAAAAGGAGCACGGTTCGAAAAATGCTTCCATTCAAGTATTTGCGAAGGATTCCGTCCCGCTTTCGCTGGCTGCGCTACTGGCGGCATGCCTCGATCCGCATCCAGGCGATCGATGCGGACTTCAAGGGCCGAAGCTTTGAAAAAGCCGGCTCCTGGTCGAACGACCCCGCCGGTCTGCCAAACGTCAGCGGAATTCTCCGCTACGGCGATATCCCCCAATGGGCGGCGGTTCTCGCCGATCGTCGCGTCGCTTTGCGGAATGTCGCGCAATCCGGCGTCACGCGCCGCTGGCTCGAAGAGGTCTTCGCGAAATTCGGAACCGAAAAAAATCTGCGACTGCAATGAGCGGCCGGCCCGTTTACGGGGACTGTCGCATTTCTCGCCGTGATTGACATTGCTTTGCGGAAAAATTTCATCACGAAAAATGGAACTCTCGCGTCTTTAGTCTGTTCGTGGCTAATCTTTAATGCCGTTTTTCTCCTTTTGCCGCGCGAATGATCCGATCGCGAATATCCCCCATGACTGGCGTAGGAAAACCCATTAGGACGAATTGAACATTATCCCGATTTTCCTTTGCTCGCAGGCTGCGATATTTAGATTAGCGTTAAATTCAACTTGTCCAAAAAAATACGAGTTTTCGGCTAATCCAAAGGAGATGCAAGATGGCCACGGTCGAACAGGAAATCCAGACGCCTTCACCGAAGACGACGCAGGAGGTTCCCGCGAAAAAGTTTTTGCAAGGGAAGAAAGTGCTTGTGACGGGCGGCTCCCGCGGGATCGGGCGAGCGACCGTGCTGGCCATGGCGGAGGCCGGTGCCGATATCGCCATCAATTTCCAACACTGCTCCCAGGCTGCCGAAGATGTTTGCCGCAAAGTCCGCGATATGGAGGTTTGGGCCAATATCTATCAGGCCGATATTTCGCGGGAAGAAGACACCAAACGCATGATCGCCACAGTGCTCGAAGACACAGGCGCGATCGATATCTTGGTGAATAACGCCGGCATCACCCGCGACAAATCATTCCTCAAAATGACGCGCTCGATCTGGGACGAAGTTCTGGGAGTGAATCTCAATGGCACGTTCAATGTGACCCGGGGGGTGCTTCCGGGGATGATCGAAAGCGGTTGGGGACGCGTGATCAACTTGGCCTCGATCGTCGGACAAACGGGCAATTTCGGCCAAGCCAATTACTCGGTCACCAAGGGCGGAATCATCG
Source organism: Pirellulales bacterium (assembly GCA_963713065.1). Lineage (GTDB taxonomy): Bacteria > Planctomycetota > Planctomycetia > Pirellulales > Thermoguttaceae > JADLEL01. The sequence continues at coordinate 666,141 of CAVQKP010000013.1, forward strand.
CTTTTACCATGACCTTGGCCCGCGAGGTTTCCCGCAAGGGAGTTACCGTCAATGCCGTTGCCCCGGGCTTCATCGACACCGATATGACGAAAGACATTCCCGAAGCTTCGCTGGCGGCGATCAGGGCCATGACTCCCGTCGGCCGCTTGGGAAAGCCGGAAGAAGTCGCGGCCGCGATTTTGTTCCTCGCCAGCCCGCAGGCAAGCTACATCACCGGCCAGGTGCTCGCGGTGAACGGCGGCATGTACATGTGATCTTTTCGCATGCGGAATTATTTTCGATAAGATATTCGGGTGGGCTTCGCCCGCTAATATACCAGGAGCAAGGAAACCGCCGGTTTCGGTCCGGTGGTTTCCGCCGAACGATTGCCCGGTTCCAGCCACGGGCTTTTATTCGACGCATAAGTGCAAAGGTAGTATGTTTCCGTGAGTTGCCCACCCCTTATAATTCAGTAGCAGGAATTTCGGAATCGTTTTCCGGGCCAGGAGGTCGAATCATGAGCGTTCAGATCGTCGAAGTTACCGTAAAGTGCCGCGTTCCTTTGGATGAAGCCGAAGAGCATATCCTCAAATTGCGCAAGGGAGAGGAACGCCTGCCGGTCCCCGCCGGCCTCATCTGCCGCGATGCTTTCGAATGTCAAGAATATGCGGATACGGAGACCGCCGTCATCAGGGCCGGTTATCGATAAATCTTTCTGCGGGATATCGTGGAATTGAAGGAAATGGCCCGAATATCGGCCGATCAGCGCCGGGGGTCGGATAGTCGGGCCATGAAGCATCCTTGCAATGCGATTAGCTCGCTGTGAGCGTTTCTTTCCTCTTCGGAACGTCTCGAATTACGCGTTTTCCCGTCCATCGATAGGAGCGTTCAATCTCGACCGAGCTGCAGATATATTTTCAGCAGATTGTCACAGTTGTTTGGGGAGAAGTTTTTGTGCCTCACACGAAATCTAGAATAGTGCAAATGCACTATCGGCGATTCGAAGTTGCTTTCGTATTCCCATTTTATCAACGGAATCTAGTTTGAAATGCGATTCAGCCGTTTGCAAAAAAATTATGCATTTGCAAAATTCTTCCATTGACTTCCTAATATCCAACTCGAAAAATTATTCAGTTATGCCATACTCCGCTTTTTTCGAAGGAATTCAAAATCATGAGCTCCATGCAATCGCAAACAATTGAATTGGAAATTCAATCGCCGATCCCCGACCGGTGCGCCGATCTTCTCAATCCGGATTGCCTGCACTTCGTCGAAAACCTGATCCGCGAGTTCAACTCCCGCCGGGAGGAGCTTTTGCGACACAGGGGGGAACGGCAACAGGAGTTCGATGCGGGCAATTTTCCCGATTTTCTCCCCGAAACGGCCCACATCCGCAATGCCGATTGGTCGGTCGCCGCCATCCCCCGCGATTTGCAAAACCGCCGCGTGGAGATCACCGGACCGACCGACCGGAAAATGATCATCAACGCCTTGAACTCGGGTGCGAATGTTTACATGGCCGACTTCGAGGACTCCAATTCGCCCACTTGGAACAATCTGCTCGACGGCCAATTGAATTTGTGCCACGCAGTCGATGAAACGATCGGCTTCGTCAGTCCCGAAGGAAAACGCTATCATCTCCATTCCGAAACGGCCACGTTGATGGTCCGTCCCCGCGGTTGGCACCTGCCGGAAAAGCACGTTTTGCTGCATGGCAAGCCGATCTCCGGCTCCCTGTTCGATTTTGGAGTGTTTTTTTTCCACAACGCCCGAAAACTGCTGAATAAAGGGAGTGGTCCGTACTTCTATCTCCCGAAGTTGGAAAGCCGACTCGAGGCGCGGCTTTGGAACGACGTATTCCAACTGGCCCAGGATGAACTGGGCATTCCGCGGGGGAGCATACGCGCCACCGTGCTGATTGAAACGATACCGGCGGCCTTCGAAATGGATGAGATCCTTTACGAGTTGCGCGACCACTCGGCGGGGTTGAATTGCGGCCGCTGGGATTACATCTTCAGCATCATCAAAAAATTCCGCAACCATCCCGAATTCACGATGCCCGACCGGGCACTGGTCACCATGACTGCGCATTGCATGAGGTCCTACTCGCTTTTGGCGATTAAAACGTGCCATCGCCGCGGCATCCACGCCATCGGTGGAATGGCCGCGCAAATCCCCATCAAAAACGACCCCCAGGCGAACGAAAAAGCGCTCGCCGCGGTGCGCGCCGACAAAATTCGCGAGGCCGGCGACGGGCACGATGGAACCTGGGTCGCCCATCCCGGGCTCGTATCCATCGCCAAGGAGGCATTCGATGCGAAAATGCCCGAGAACCATCAAATCAGCCGCCGCCGCGACGACGTGCAGGTCGCGGCCAAAGACCTGCTTACGGTTCCTCCCCGAGAAATATCCTTGCAGGGAGTATGTCAGAACATCGACGTCGGCATTCAATACATGGCTGCCTGGCTGAGCGGAAACGGCTGCGTGCCGATCTACAACCTGATGGAAGACGCCGCCACCGCCGAAATCTCGCGCACGCAGCTCTGGCAATGGGTGCATCAACCCAACGGCATACTCACCGATGGACGCAAGATAACGCCCAATCTGATCCGGGAACTATTCCGGGAACAAATGCGCAAATTGGAACAACTGGTTGGCGCGGAACGTTTCGCCGGCGGGAATTTCGAGTTGGCGAGAACGCTGATCGAGCAGATCGTGCTCAAGGATTCCTTCACCGAATTCATGACTCTGGAAGGATATGGAAAATTAGAATGAAAGGAACTTTATCATGTATGAAGATGGCGCAACGATATTGGAACAAACCTGGAAAACCGATTCGCGCTGGGCGGAAGTGGAACGCCCTTATTCGGCCGAGGACGTGATGCGCCTCCGCGGAACCGTCGCCATCGATTATACCTTGGCCAGGCTCGGAGCCGAACGGCTCTGGGAATTGCTGCAGACGGAGCCGTACCTTCGCACCCTCGGCGCGCTCACCGGCGCAAGCGGTGCAAATGGTCCAGGCGGGACTAAAAACAATTTATGTCAGCGGCTGGCAGGTGGCGGGCGAGATGAACTCCGCCGGGCAAACCTATCCCGACCAGAGCCTCTATCCGGTCGATAGCATGCCCGCCCTGGTGCGCCGCATCAACAATGCCTTGCAGCGGGCCGATCAAATCTCGCACAACGCCGGCATCAGCGAGCGGATGCCCTATTGGTTCGCCCCCCTTATCGCCGACGCCGAAGCCGGTTTCGGGGGCGTGCTGAATGCCTTCGAACTCGCCAAGGCCCTGATCGAGGCCGGCGCCGCCGCGGCGCATTTCGAGGACCAGCTCTCCTCCTCGAAAAAATGCGGCCACATGGGCGGCAAGGTGCTCGTCTCCACCCAGGATGCGATCGACAAACTGGTCGCCGCACGGCTTGCCGCCGATGTCTTGGACGTGCCCACCATTCTCATCGCCCGCACCGACGCCTTGGCGGCCGAACTGCTCACCAGCGACATCGACCGCAACGACAAACGGTTCCTCACCGGCGAGCGGACCGTGGAAGGATTCTACGTCGTCCGCTCCGGTATCGAGCAAGCCATCGCCCGCGGACTCGCCTACGCCCCTTACGCCGATCTGGTATGGTGCGAAACCGCCTCGCCCAACCTGGAAGAAGCCCGCCTCTTCGCCGAAGGCATCCACGATCGCTATCCGAACAAGTTCCTGGCGTACAATTGCTCGCCCTCGTTCAACTGGCAGCGGATGCTGAGCAGCGAGCAAATCGCTTCCTTCCAGCGCAATCTCGCGGAGATGGGCTACAAATTCCAGTTCGTCACCCTGGCCGGTTTCCATGCGCTTAACATGAGCATGTTCGAATTGGCGCACTCCTATCGCGACAAGGGCATGCTCGCTTACTCCCGCTTCCAACAACGCGAGTTCGAATTGGAAAAGGAGCATGGCTATCGGGCCGTCAAGCACCAGGCATTCGTGGGCGCCGGATATTTCGACTCGGTTGCGCAGGTCATCGCCGCGGGCCGAAGTTCGCTTGCCGCGATGCGCGGTTCCACCGAACAAGCGCAATTCACCGAAAAAACACCCGTATTCTCCGTGGCCGAAATCCATCACGCCGCCGGCGGCGATTTGGTGGGCGTTTCCCCCGCGACGAATTTGGTAAGTGAACCGAGAAATACTTGATTATTTGCGGCATCGCCGGACTTCCCGCAATGGAAATGAAAACAGGAGTATCCGCCATGTTCGAGGAATTCCAGCAAACCGCGAAAAAGATTTTCGAGACTGCCCAACGGGATCAACTCTTGATTCGCAACCCCGACGCGGCGCACCTCAAGGCCCTCGCGCTCGAAGAACCCGGGGTCAGGCAAACCAAATACGGCAGCATCTACGCCGATTCCGAACCGATGTCCCGGGCGGCGCGGCGCACGAGGAACAATATCGACGGCCAATTCGGCCAGGCCGAACGCCAACTCTTGGATCGCGCCGAACAGGCCCTTGCACGTGAACCGCTGGTTTCCATCGACGTCGCCGTCGGCGACGGCAGCGAGGGGATCACCGCGCGGTTGATCGTGCCGCGGCGGTTTGCGCACGTCGCCTACGGCGGGCTGAAGCTCTTCCAACCCGCCGCGGCCGACGATCCCACTTACCAGGTCGTCATGTTCTTCGACCAGCATTTCGAGGAAAATAAATCCAAGCCGCTGCCGGAAAAGGATCTCGACATCCGCCTCGCGCACTCCGCCGACGGCCGGATGGTGAAGTTCGTCCGCAACAGCAACTACTTCGGCGAGTGGAAGAAGGGGGTGTTCGCCGGTGAAAACTATCGCGTGAAACTCGGCGGCGACGCCATTTTCCTCCATGCCGGCTGCCGCAAGGACACCCTCGAAAGCCGCCGCGGCGAATATGTGACCAATTACTCTCTCTTCGTCGCTCTAAGCGCAAACGGCAAGACCAGCACCACATGCAGGGTACTCGCCCGAAAAGGGCACGAACGGTCGTGGCTCATCCAGGATGACGGCGGAACGCTCCATCGCAACGGCCAATTCCGCGGATTCGAAAACGGCGGCCTGTTCATCAAGACCGATTGCCTCAATCCGGGCGAACAAATCGAAGCCTATTATGCCTCCCTCCGCAAAGATACTTTCCTCGAAAACATTGCCGTGCTGGAAGACGGCAGCATCGACTTTTACGACATGTCGCGCACCAGCAACGGCCGGGCGGTCGTCGAACGCCGCGACTTCATGCACTCCGCCAATCACATCAACGCCCGGCGAATCGACAACCTCTTCATCATCACCCGCGGAAATATCATCCCCGCCGTCGCCAAACTGACCCACGAGCAAGCGGCGGCGTTCATGGTGCTCGGGCAATCGATGGAGTCGTCCGCCGGCGACCCCACCCTGGCCGGCACGATCAAGAATGAGTTTTTCTACGATCCCTTCATCGCCGGCGATCGCTCCGACCATGCGAACCTTTTTACGAGATCCTCCAAGCCAATCCCCACATCAACTGCTATTTGCTCAATACCGGCGGAATCGGCGAAGGCACCACTTACAAGGACATTACCCTGGCCGATACGATGGGCATCCTCGATTCGCTCTTCCGCGGCGGGGCCGATGAATGGCATTATTCCAAGAAGACCGGCCTCGTCATCCCGCACTCGGTCCGCGCCGTCGATTCGATCCTCATGCATCCCGAAAAACTCTTCCCCGCCGCCGACTTCGATGCCCGGCAACAGGCCCTCGACCGCCAGCGGGCGGAATACATGGACAACTACCCGCGTCTCGATCCGGCAATCGCCGCCGTCTTCCAGGCAAAAGCCTTCGCCGGAAGCCATGCAGGGTAAAAAGTAGGTCCCGCCTGCCGGGCGGGACCAAGGAGTGACGCAGGAATAATCGTCGCCTTTCGCTGCGCGAAAGCCGTGTTTTTTGGGAACAAAAAGCCACAATCCTCCTCACTCCCGCACCGAAATGCGGGAACGAGTGGTTTATACCCTCCTCACTTCACGGCCGCTTGGAAACACTTTTCCGCGAAGTCCCAATTGACCACGTTCCAGAAGCCGTCCACGTATTTCGGCCGTTCGTTGTGGTAATCGACGTAATAGGCATGTTCCCAAACGTCGATCGTCAGCACCGGCTCCTTGCCGTGCTTCAGCGGCGTGTCGGCGTTGCTCAAGGGCATGATTTCCAATTTGCCTTGCTTGTCGGCCGCCAACCAGCCCCAGCCGGAACCGAACACCTTGGCCGATAAATCGGACATGACTTTCTTGAAATCTTCGAAACTGTTGAAATCGCGCTTGATGGCCGCGGCCAGGTCCCCTTTGGGTTGCCCGCCGCCATGCGGCATCATGCAATCCCAATAAAAACTGTGGTTCCAGGCCTGGGCGGCATTGTTGAACATCCCTCCCGCCGGAACTTGAACGACCACCTCGCGCAGCGACAGCGAAGCCTCCGGCTTGCCTTCCACCATGCCGTTCAAATTCTTGAAATAGGCGGCATGATGCTTGTCGTAATGGTAATGCAACTGATCCTCGGAAAGGAACGGCGCGAGCGCAGTCTTGGCATACGGCAACGGCGGTTGTACGAAAGGCATTTTGGAATCTCCTTTGGATAAAAGTGGTTGTGGTACGGCGGCTAAAATCCGGGAACCCAGCGCCATGCCGGTCCCGGCAGCCAGCGTTCCCGTAAGAAATTGGCGTCTTTTCATGCCCATATCCTCCGATCGGAAAGATTTAAAAAGCTTCAGTCATTTAGACACAAAGCCCTGGGAAGGTCTCATGTCCCCCAATTATATTATGAGGGTCAAGACGTAAATTAGGGGGGAAAGACACGATTGGTTTTTCGAAAATCCAAGCTCGGCATTGTCGCGCTTCTGACGCTGCTTACTGTTGATCTTCGAAAGAGATCCCAATCTCGAAAGATAGTCCCGTTTGCTATATTACAATCAGTTTTCTATGCGTGTTCTTTGATAAGAGCATCCAACTCGATCTTCAGCCGGTGAATGATCTCCGCGAACGAAAACGCCCCGATTTCCATGTCGCCGCGTTTCAGATTGACGAAATTCGGCCCGCACCAGAGGCCGAGATCGGCCTTGTCGGTTTCGCCGGGCCCGTTCACGCGGCAGCCCATCACGGCGATCGTGATTGGAAAATCGGCCGCATAGCGCGTCGCCTCGCGAACCTGTTCGGCCAACTCGCAGAACTTGTCGTTCTCCACCCGCGAACAACTCGGACAACTGATGATTTCGAGCCTTTTTCGCGCTCCTTCGTCAAAAGCTCGATACTGCTCTTCACCCAAAAAGCGGCCGGCCGCAACGTCGGCGAGAATCGTGAATCCGGCTTCCACCTCTTCGTGTTTCCGCGCGACCGGCACCGTGAGCGACACCCGCAGCGTATCGCCGATGCCTTCGGCCAGCAGTTTCTCGAAGGCCGCGCGGGTTTTCGAAATTCCCTCGGGCGGCATGCCCGCCTCCGTCACGCCCAGATGCAACGGCACCTCGGGACGCGCGGCGGCAAAACGCCGGTTGACTTCCACCACCTTGGCCGGATTGGAATCCTTCAGCGAAACACAGTATCGCGCAAAACCCAGCTTTTCGAGCCACTCGCAATGCTCCAAAGCGCTTTCGAGCATCGGACCAAACGCGTCGTTGGCGGCGAATTTTTCCTTCTGAGCCGGATCGACCGAACCGCAATTCACTCCCACCCGCAAGGCGCAATCGTGCTCGCCGGCGACATCGACCAGAAACCGCACCTTCTCCCGCCACGGTTTCTCCCGCTCGTGATGATAAAGATGTCCCGGGTTGTAGCGGATCTTATCGACCCAGGGGGCGACCTCCGCCGCCAGCCGGTAGTTCTCCTGTAGATCCACGGAGAGATTCGCCCCAATTCGCTGCCGGATTTCCTTGATCGCCTCGCAATCGCGCTGTTGATCGACCGCCACGCGAACCACGCCCGCCCCCGCGGCGGAAAGTTGCTCGATTTGCGCAACCGTTGCCGCGACATCCGCCGTTTTCGTGGCGCACATGCTTTGCACCACGATCGGCTCTCCGCCGCCGATTGTCACCGACCCGATTTTCACCGCTCGGGTTGGTCTGCGATGGATATTCATAAGATGGTGCGCCAATTCTTGTCAGTGTTACGGACATTCCCTCTTCGCATTGTCCACTCACACACATGAATCATCAACCCATAACCCTAGTGGTTTGACAAACAATATTTGACAGGTTCGGTGCCATGCCCACGCTTGTCGTGGGCATGAGAATCGCCGAAAAACTCTCCAACATGCCCACGGCGAGCGTGGGCATGGCACCCGTCATTTATGATTAAGACCACTATCCGGAAACTCGAAATTCAAACTGGAGAATCTATATCGACTTTGCCGATAATTCCGGCACTTGATAGTCCCTCTATCCTTATCGTATGAGTAATATTTGGAGATTTTACGATGAAGATCGAATATACTCTTCTTCGTAAATGCTTATCTTCAAAGATGTTAAGATTCGCCGCCATCCTTGGCTGCATGCTGCTGACCGGCTGTTCGATGTTGCCGGAGGTCTATCATCAGCCGCAATTGCACAACCCCTTTCCCCAGCTTTCCCGCGTTGCCGTGGCGCCGTTTTTCAATTTATCTACCGAACCTACGCTAGATTGCCAGAAGGTGGCGCTGGCCTACTTTAATGAGTTGCAATCCGTTCCGGGATTCGAGGTTGTCCCCGTTTTTATCGTGGAAAAGGCGATGTTGACGACAAAAAACAATCTTCGAAACCCGGAGGATGCCCGTCGCCTTGCTCAGTATCTCAATGTAGATGCCATCGTGATTGGGGCGGTTACCGATTATTCGCCGTATTATCCGCCTCGATTCGGCTTGAAAGTCGAGTGGTATGCGGCGAATCCGGGTTTTCATCCGATTCCGCCGGGCTATGGCTTGCCTTGGGGAACTCGTGACGAGAAAGATATTCCCGGCCCCTTGGTTTTCGAAGCGGAAATGGCGCTGGCCAAGGCGCAAATGAAGACGCAAACGCCCGCACAGCCTGTCACGCCGATCGCCGAGCCTCCTGTACGACGCAATCCCGACTCGGACGGTCCCCCCGTGCCAGGCGATGTGCAAAGCACACCTCCATCAGGTGGTGTAAAAGATGATAAAAGCGTGAAGCCGGTGGGCTATGTGGTCGAAGCCGATCCAAATGCTACAAGCGGCAGAAATCCCGCTGTCGAACCAGCTTTACCGCCGGATTGGCCCGATCCCAAAGGCTTTATTCCGCCGGGACCTCGCTCGTCACCGCCGCCTTACCGGCCGAGCAAAAGCCCAGTTCTGCGTCACGTAAGGATTTACAACGGCAATGACGCTTATTTTACTACCGCGCTCTCGAATTATTTTGAACTTCGCGATGAAGCCCGATTTGGGGGTTGGCAAGGCTATTTGCAGCGCAGCGACGACTTTATCCGCTTCTGTTGCCACATGCATATCAGCGAAATGCTCTCCGCCCGGGGTGGAGCCGGCGAATCGAAAGTGGTGTGGCGCTGGCCTGAAATCCGATAAGGAAAATAGTGTGATCGTGCCGCCGATTATTATCCCCCTACAAGGCGTGGATCAAAGTTGTTGCAAGGAGATTCCGACCGTGGGACAAGACATCAATGTATTGGCGTTGGTCAAAGGCCAGGAACGCTATGTCTTTCTTTACGACGATCAGAGCCGTGCCGAGACCCTGCGCACGCTGGGCCGCTACGCCTCGAATCCCGACTTGAGTTTCACCTGGTACGACGCCGCCGTCTTGAGCCAGAAAGTTCGCCAGGAACCGCGCAAATTCACGCCGCATTCGCGCTTCGAGTTGCCGTTGACCGCCGAATCGGATGAAATCTGAAGATTCTGGTCTTGGGTCTTGGGTCACCGGTCTTGGTTTGGACGTGAACCAAGTGCTAAGCCCCAAGACCGAAGACCATCATCGCCATGCGCCACGCCATCGACCGCTTTCTGCAATACTTGTGCGTGGAACGCAACGCCTCGCCATTGACGACAAAAAGCTATCGCGAGGACCTTGCCGCGCTCGAAGAATACCTCCGCGAAGCCGCCGGCAACAGGGATATGGCGCCCGCCGAAGTCACCGTTCTTGATTTGCGCGGATACGTGGCCGCGCTGCATGAATCGGGCTACGCCAAAACCACGATCGCACGGCGCCTGGCTTCGATGCGCAGCTTCTTCCGTTTCGGGCAGCGCGAAGGTTGGACGAAGACGAATCCCGCCAAGCCGCTCCGCAATCCCCGCAAAGGCCGCTCGCTGCCGCATTTCCTCTCGGCCGAAGACATCGGCAGCCTGCTGCAATCGCCCCCGGACGGCGAGCCGATGGGCATCCGCGACCGGGCGATCCTGGAAACGATGTACTCGGCCGGATTGCGCGTCAGCGAAGTGGTGGGCCTCGACGACGGCGACCTCGACTTCGCGGCCGGCGTGCTGCGCATCCGCGGCAAAGGACGCCGTGAACGGCTTTCGCCCGTCGGCAGTTACGCCGCCGCCGCCTTGCAGCGCTGGCTCCGTGTGCGGAAGCTGCATCGCGGCCATCCCCCCGGCCCGGCGGCGCCGGTGTTCGTCAACAAATTCGGCAAGCGGCTCACTACCCGCAGCGTGGCGCGGATGCTCGAAAAATACCTCAAATTAACCGGCCTCGACATCCGCACCACGCCGCACTCGCTGCGCCATAGTTTCGCCACGCATCTGCTCGACCGCGGGGCCGACATCCGCAGCGTGCAAGAACTGCTGGGCCATAAAAGCCTCGTGACCACCCAAATCTACACGCACGTCAGCACCTCGTCCGTCCGCGCAATTTACGAGAAGGCCCATCCCCGGGCAAAATGATTCGAAAGAGAAATATCGTTCATTCGCTAGAGCTGATTGTCGTGATGCCGCTAGATTTTGATGTTCCCAACCAGGATCGACTTATTTCGATTCCTCCGGCGGCGGAATGTTCGGCGAAAGATCTTCGGGCATGTTTTCTTCCGTAGGCTTGTCGGACGGCTTCGCAGTCGCGCCGGCGGGAGGCGCTGCCTGTGGTTGGAACAGCGGAGCACCGCCTGCCTCGTCTTCGATCAGAGAAATCTTCTTGCCATCCGGCAGGGTGACTTCCGAAATGACGGTCTCCCATTTGCCGCTCATCAGCCGTTGGAACACATGGACTTTCGCCTCCTTGCCCGTAGGGCCTGTGATCGTCCACAAGATATTGGTCTCGTCCGAGTCCTCGCGAATGGACGGGCCGGGATTCGTGTAACGCGTGCTGATCGGTTCGCCCAAACTCGCTCCGATCTCCTTGCTCTCGCGGATTTTGCTCATGGCCTGCCGGTACGCTTCGTGGCTGAATACCCGCTGGTAAATCCACCAATAGGCGAATCCCCCGCCGGCAACAATGACCAGCATCAGCAAGACCGGCACGAACCATTTCCAGTTTCGTCGGAACCAGCCGCGGGGCGGTTTCTTCAGTTTTTGCAAATCACGGTCCAAAGCCGCCAAGTCGATATCATTCTTGCTCATGGACTCCGCTCCTGGGGGACAGTCCCTTTAACACTCTGTCGGTTATTCTTCTTTCTCAACGAGCTTCAAATACTCCGGCTGGATTTCATACCAGGCCGCGTCCGGTCCTTCGAATTGAACCAATGCGCCGCCGTTGCAATTGATGGCAATCACCCGGCCGTGCAGGTCGGCCATGCGAACCAGTTCCGGACGCTGGGCATCGACGGTCACCTTTCGGCCGAGATATTTTTTCTTTAAAATGCCATGTTCCGGCGTCGTCATGGATTAAAAACCTCATTTTTGCCTGCCAGATTCCAGGACTAGTTTACTCCCGGAGCGAATTCCCGCCAAGGGCTATTTCCGCTCCGATTTATGCCAACGGAGGTACGCGTCCAAAAAGCCCTGGATGTTGCCGTCCAACACGTTGTGGAATTGCGTGGCCGAGAAACCGGTCCGGGCGTCTTTGACCCGTTGTTCGGGATGCAGAAAATAGCTGCGAATCTGCGCTCCGAAGCCGACCTTGGGCATCTTGTCGTACTTGGCCGCCTGCTGGGCTTCGCGCTTTTCTTCTTCGATCCGCGCCAGCCGCGCGCGCAGCATCTTCATCGCCATGGAACGGTTTTTATGCTGGCTGCGCTCGCTCTGGCAGGCCACGGAAATGCCGGTGGGCAGATGGATCAACCGCACGGCGCTCGAAGTTTTGTTGACGTGCTGGCCGCCCGGCCCGGAGGAACGGAAGACTTGCTCCTCGATATCCTCGTCGGGAATGTCGATCTCGATCGAATCGGCGACCTCCGGCGAGACATCCACGGCGGCGAAGCTCGTCTGCCGCTTGCCTTCCGCGTTGAAGGGGCTGATCCGCACCAATCGGTGGATGCCCCCCTCGCCTTTGAGATACCCGTAAGCCATCGGGCCGCGCACGGCGATGACCGCGCTGTTGATACCCGCCTCCTCGTTGTCCTGCCGGTCGAGCAGTTCGGTGTCGTAGCCGTTCTGCTTGGCCCAATTGAGATACATCCTCAGCAGCATTTCGGCCCAATCGTTGGCGTCGGTGCCGCCGTCGCGCGCGTTAATGGTCAAGAGCGCCGGATTGGCGTCCAACGGTCCATCCAATAGCGCTTTGGTTTCCAGAATTTCGAGCATTGCCTCCATCCGCTCGATTTCGCTTGCGACTTCAGTCGCCAAGCCATCCTCCTCTTGCGCCATCTCGACCAGCGTCGCCAGGTCCTCATCGCCCCGGATACTTTCTTCCAAGGGCTTGAGCACGGCCTTGAGGCTTTTCAACTGCCCCACGACCTCCTGGGCTTTCTCCTGGTTCTTCCAGAAATCGGCCGCCCCCATCCGCTCCTCGATGGTTTTCGTTTTTGCGATTTTGCCGTCGTAGTCAAAGAGAGTCCCGCAGTTGCAGGACCCGTTGATGAATCGCCTCGGCACGATCAATGAATTCGCGTTCCATGAATTATCTTGAATTTCCTTTCTAGTACATATTGGCTTAAATTATCCGTCAACTTAGGGAGGAAGGATGTGCCATTAACCCATTCTACCCCACAATGGGTGCATAAACAACGCCAGTAATCTGTTCTCCACCCTTGAAATCGCATGGGATTTCATCCTTTAATTAAGATGTCCCTGTTAACCTAGCCACGGCAGTGCTAAAGGGGACAGTCCCCGAACATTCGATTTCACACTTCCTTCCGACGCCACTTTCGCAGCCATGTCCCGAATTGTCTTAGCCATGTCCGGAGGAGTGGATAGCAGCGTAGCGGCATGGCTATTGAAAAGAGAAGGCCATGAGGTGATCGGCGTCTTCATGCGGCATGGGGGGGAGATCGAGCGGCAATGCACGGCGGAGAGCGCCGTTCGGTCAAGACAAGGTTGTTGCAGCGCGGCCGATGCGGCCGATGCCCGGCGCGTGGCCGAGATGCTCGGGATTCCCTTTTATGCCCTGAATTTCGAGCGGGAATTCTCGCGCATCATCGATTATTTCGTGGCCGAATACACCGCGGGCCGCACACCGAATCCATGCATCGTCTGCAATACCTGGCTGAAATTCGGGAAGCTTTTCGAGTATGCCGACAGCGTGGGCGCCGAATTCGTCGGCACCGGCCATTATGCCAGGCTGATGGATTTCGAAAACGGAGAAATCGGCCTTTGCCGGGGATTGGACGAATCCAAAGACCAGTCTTACGTACTCTTCGGCATCGAGCGAAAATTGCTCCCTCGGTTGAAATTTCCGATCGGCGCGTATCGCAAGGAAGAAATTCGACGCATCGCCGAGCAGTTGGGCCTCCGCGTGGCGCAAAAGCGCGACAGCCAGGAAATTTGCTTCATCCCCGACCGGGATCACGCCCGATTCGTGCGGGAAAAAAGCGGCAAGCGGGATACGGCGGGCGATTTCGTCACCAGCCGTGGAGAAATCGTAGGTCATCATGCCGGTTACGAGGCGTTCACGATCGGGCAGCGGAAAGGTCTGGGGGTGGCATTCGGCGAACCCCGGTACGTCATGCGAATCGAGCCGGAAACGCGCCGTGTGGTGTTGGGCACGCTGGAAGAACTGACCTGCCGCGAACTCACCGCTTCCAGAGCCAATTGGTTGCTGCCGGTAGCAATGCTCTCGAAAAAAGCAGCGGCACAATCTTCCGAAAGGCACGCCGAGCGGAGGGACAGAGAAGAAACGGCGCCGTTTTCCTGCCAAGTCAAAATCCGCTATCGCAGCCGCGCATTTGCGGCGGAAGTCGCCCCGCTTCCCGAAAACCGCTTCCATGTCCGTTTTACCGAGCCGGTTCGAGGGGTCGCCCCCGGCCAAGCGGCGGTATGCTATCGCGATGATCGGGTGCTGGGCGGAGGGTGGATCGAGTAATACCGCGAATCCTTTTTATATGCCGAGAAACGTGTGAAAAAATGTGATTTCCTAGCATTCCTGACTACCACATTAGAGTTATTTTTCACCCCTTTTAGCAATGGTTTCTTGAAAATGCATTTATTTCCATGAATCCATGCATATATATCTACCGCTTTACGGGGTCGGTACTTGACATTTTCAGAATTGTAATTACATTTACGGTAATAATGGATAAATGAATTATTCATTCATCACCCTGCGGAATCCTGTCTTGCGATGCATGTTCTCGGAAGGCACGGCGACGCTTTTTTTAGCTTTTCAAGTGTTTTTCAGTTAGTTATTGCATATTGTGTGTTGTGTGCCGGTCGGGCCGATTGACAACTCAGCATCCCATGGCAAGTTGCAGCCACTAAACGGGGGGCTTTGCCATGGAGTCAGTTTCGTTGACTGAAGGGAAGTGACATTCCGCCCGACCGCATCAGTTTTTTAGATCCTTGTTTAACCACGAAAAATTATGGAGGCAGCGAACAGCGGATTCAGGGCGAAACCTTTCGTGTGTCCGGTTATAAGGAACGGACCATGCGGTTCCATGCTCAGGGATTGAAGGGCAATTTCCGGTGATGGAGAATCGCGCGAGGGACTTGTCGCCGTTGGATCGGCCGAACGCCGGGACCAATCGAGCCGGGAGCTCGGGATGCGGTCAGGAGAGTTTGCGCCATGAGTGTCACCACAAGGCCAGTATTTTGCGTCCCCGAGATTGTCGGAGTCTCGAAGGCGATCAGGGAAGTAATTCGGTTAATCGATACGGTCGCCCAGAGCGATTGCTGCGTTCTCATCGAGGGCGAAAGCGGCACCGGCAAGGAGTTGCTGGCGCGGCGTCTATGCATCAAGAGCAATCGCCGCGACAAACCATTCATACCCGTCAACTGCGCGGGCATTTCGGGCTCGCTTTTCGAAAGCCAATTCTTCGGCCACGTCCGCGGCGCGTTCACCGGCGCCGAACAGAGTACGTTGGGCCTGGTACGCACCGCCGACACCGGCACGCTTTTCTCGATGAGGTGGGCGAAATTCCCTTGAAATTGCAGCCCAAATTGCTGCGCGTGATCCAGGAACAAGAGGTCATGCCCGTCGGAAAACCGATCCCCTTGAAAGTGAACACGCGGTTTATCGCGGGCACGAATCGGAATCTCCGTGAACTGGCGCTGAAGGGCCGCTTTCGGCAGGATCTGTTCTACCGTTTGAACATCGTCCGCGTCGTCGTCTGTCCGCTGCGGGACCGCGCGGAAGACATCAGTCCGCTGCTGGACCATTTCTCGCAACATTACTCCCGGCTCTATAAATCGCCGCCGATAAGCATCCCTCCCGCCATTCGCAGCCTGCTGGTGGGTTACGCTTGGCCCGGCAATGTCCGCGAACTTGCCGCTTGGGTCGAACGCTTGTACGCGACGGGCCTGGACGCGGAAGTTTTACTTGAAAGCCTGTTGCTCGAATCCAGTGCGCCCGATCAATCGCCTTTAAACGACTTGAATCTCCGGCATCTCGAACGCCGGGCGATCGCCAAGGCGATGGACCAAACCAATTTCAACCAGCGGAAAGCCGCCCGCCTGCTCCAAGTGCATCGCGCCACGCTGGCGCGAAAATTGAAGAAACACGGAATGGCCTGATTCTGCGGCGAAGAGCAGGTGGCTTCAGACGAGAGAAAAAGGGGATAAGTCCAATTATTTGTAGGTGAGGGCAATTTTTGATCGTATCGGCGTACCGTGAACAGCGCGTATGAATCTGGCATGATCGTCAAGGCCGGCAATTCCCGGAATGTCCTACCACGTGATGCATCGGGGCAACCGCCGGCAATAGTGGTTTTTCCATGAAGGAGTTTCTACAGCCTGCTTGGAACTGAGGAAGCTAAGAAAGTTCGACAATTCTTCTGCCTCTCATTTTCCTGTCTCTGTCGTTCCACCACGCCGCCAATGCCCGCCGACTTTTTCCAACTTCCTATTGCGTAATGGTTTACCTTCATACACACGTCCCGCTCCGCCGCCTCCCGTCGCGAAATCCATCGCACTCGAAAAATTTTATCTCCTTACCTCGCAAAACCTTGCGACCCATTTGAAAACTTTTTTGTAGAAAAGAGGCCGCCTCCTGTGATAGGCTGGCGTTGGTAGATCCGGGGATTGTCCCAATTCCTGTGTCTCGATGGTTGTATCAAAAAAAATAGAACACAAGATTGGGACTGCCCCCTTCGCTCCGTCCGGTTTTGTGCCAAGGTACCCCAAGAGCTTGAACCGCGATTCAAGTATCCAGCAGGGCCTGTCACCGGAATGATTCGCTCATTCCCCCCACAGGCCCTTTTTGTTTTCCCATCCCATTGCCAAACCAAACGCCCGTCAAACCAGATTATATGCAATCCCTATCCGCCCCATATCACCAAGACCCAAATGGCAAAAATTCCCCCCAAAAAACCTCGCATTTCTCGATACAAACGCAAATCAGCCCCTTCCAAATCCTCAAAAAACCCAATATTCAACGTGTAAAGCCGGCGGTAACAATTCGGCAAATACCAAAAATCCCGCAAAAACAAGCATTTTTCGCGCCCCGCCAAACTCAAAAAACACTGCAAAACTCGTCCTTCCACGGAAAAAATTAGCCGCTTTGCCAAAAAGATGAAACTCACCCCTGCCCCCTTTCCAAAACGTGGAAAATTCAAAAACCGTTGAGCAAAATCCCTGCCCACTGCCACCTGTCCCAAACGTGGAAAAACTCAAAACCGTTGAGCAAAATCCCCTGTCCCCCTCTCCTAACATCCTCTTGAAAAGGGAGTGCTAAAGGGGGCAGTCCCATCTTCCCAAAACCCAAGAAAAGGCCAAATCACTCGAGCTTCACCGGAAGGAAAAATTCGCCGATCGCCAAAAAAACCGAAATAACAGCCACTTTCCGACCCGTGAAAAAAATAATGCAGGTTGCTTCGGCACTACAAATCGCCATGCCCCCTTGTTAAAATAAGGTTCACCGGTCGAAAATCAGTTTCCCGAAAACACCGGCAAAAGTCGGCAGTAGTCGCCCACCTGGAGAATACCATGAAAAGCTTATTCCCGCTCTTGATCCTGAGCCTTGCAGTTAGCGCGGCCCGTGCCGACGAACCGTCCGCAAAAACCATCACGACGGGCACGCTGCTCGACGAGATGACCGACCTCGCCGCGCTCGCCCGCTTCCCCAAGCCGGCCTATCGCAACGTGCAATTCTCCAGCTACGACCGCCGCTCGACGACGCCCGAAGCGCCGGGCTGGTTCTCCAACGCCGACGGCTTCGGCGGCGAACCGATCCCCGGTTTCCTGAAAACCTTGCGCGAACCCCAGGGCGACAAGCCGGGACTCTACCTGATGGCGGACGTTCGCGGCCCGGGCGCAATCGTCCGCGGCTGGTCGGCGGGCATGGGCGGCATCCTGCCGCGTCTATCTCGATCCCCAATCGGCAGGTGAAAGTGGCGGCGGCGGCACGCTGATCTACGAAGGTCCCGCCTACGAATTTCTCGCCCGCCGCTCGGCCCATTTCCTGAAAATCGCGGGCATCGAACTCGATGCGAAAAACGCCTTTATCCAAACCGACGCCGATTATCTTCCCCTTCCCTTCGCACGCGGCCTGAAAGTCACCTGGGAAGGCAATCTGAACGAACTCCACTTCTATCATCTCCAGGTCCGCGAATATGCGCAGGGGACAAGCGTTCGAACCTTCGATCCGAAAACCGATATGAAGCGGTTCGAGACGCAGGTTCGCGCGGCCGTTGCCGGACTCACGAATCCGGCGAGTGGCGAAGAAAACGCGGCCACGCCGCTTGCGGCGAAAATCGGTCCCGGCCAAGCCTGGGCTTGGTCTCCCGACAAGAAAGGTCCCGCCGCCGTCAGGGAACTGAGACTAAAAATCCGCACCTATTATCCCGCGGAATCGCTTCGCGGCTGCCTCTTGCGAATTTCTTTCGACGGTTCGCAGCGCCCGCAGGTCGAAGCGCCCTTGGGCGATTTCTTCGCCTCCGGCCCGGGCGTCAATCCGTTCGGGAGCCTTCCTTTCACCGTCGCGGCCGACGGCACGATGACCTGCCGGTTCGTCATGCCGTACCGCGATTCCATGCGGCTGGAGATCGTGAACTACACGGCGGCGGCGGTGGATCTTGCAGGTCAAATCCGCATCGCTCCCTGGAAATGGGACGACGAATCGATGTATTTCCACGCCAAATGGCGAATCGATCCCGATCTGCTGGCCGGCCACGGCGTGATCGATCTGCCCTACGTCGTGGCGATCGGCAAGGGCGTCTTCGTCGGCTGCGCCTGCATGATCATGAATCCGTCCGGCGTGCCCACGGCGGGCGGCAACTGGTGGGGCGAAGGCGACGAAAAATTCCTCGTCGATGGCGAGAAGACGCCCTCGATCTTCGGCACCGGCTCCGAAGATTACTTCAACTATTCCTGGAGCCGGCCCGACCTCTTCGCGAATCCCTACTGCGGCCAGCCGTTGGACTCCGGCCCGGACACCGCCGGTTACGTTTCAAACCACCGCTTCCAGGTTCTCGATGCCGTGCCTTTCGATAAATCGTTGGCGGCGATTCTCGAACTTTGCGCGCACTTGCCCCTGCCGGGATTGAGCTATGCTCGCATCGCGTATTATTACGCCCTGCCCGACGTGATCGACGACCACCGCGGATTGATGCCCGGCGACTTGAAGATTCAACCTTTGCCGATAAGGGAATTCTCGCCTCGCGGCGGCGCGACGGCGCGAAATTCTTCCGCTTCGAAGATCTCGAAGCCGAAGTCACGGCCGGCAAGTTGGAACTCGTGCCCATGCCGCTGGCTTTGCGGCTGCACGCGGTCGATTGGCAAGCCGAAAAAGGCGGAAAACTGAAATTCAGCCTGCCCATCGAGAAGGACGGACGAGTTTCGCTGCATTTTATCGCCATCCATCGGCCGAAGGGCGCCGTCGTTCGTGTTTTGCTTGACGGAAAACCTCTCTTGGCCGAGGGAGACGCGAAGCAGATTTCCCTGCGATCCGCCTTTGCGACGCGGGATCTGAACGTGAATTTTCAACCGGTGGAGGTCAAAGCCGGCTCGGCAAACGTCGAAGTCGAATGCGTCGAACCCGGCGCCGTCGGTATCGATACGATTTGGATGAAAACCGAGTGAATGAAGGCCGAATGATTGCTCCGCCTTTACTTCGGAACGCATCGCGAGAGGACGTCATGCGCAGATTTGCCGTGGCAATGACGTGGATTTCCACGTTTTAGTCGAGTCATTATCGCCACGACCAAAACACGCCGCACAAACGTCACACTCTTCCTAATTTCTCCTCCTTTTCCAAGGCGATATCTAATCCCATGCAACAGCGCGGAATGCTTGAAAATGCGCATACCGTAAGGATTATTCCTGCGCAGCGCCTACAGATTTATTAGGATTATGAAATATGCCTATACGTCTTGATTATCTTGGATTATCAAGAATGACTTTTCTTCTTCCGATACCACCTGTAATAGAAAGCGGGCTTATACCCCATTGAAAGAACTTTCCTAATGCCTCAAATGTATTGTCACGTTTGATACACGGCTACACGGATGTTCATTTAACGTAAAGGATTACAAGCTATGCGTCAATTGTTCCTTTATCTCATCGCGGGATTTTGGTGTTTCGTGGGAATGCTTGTCATGTCATCGCTTGCACAGGCACAAAATTACGATCCCAATTATGATCTCAAGATGTCCGAGCGGTTGAATCAGCTCGAGGCCGAAACGCAAACCTTGCGCCGGAACTGCAGCGAATGCAGGAGCAACAACCCAAGCGGCTGCCCGGAACCGACTCCTCGGGCGGTCCGGCGATGCCCGCTTTCGACTCCGCCACGGCCCCCGCTCCCACGCCGGGTTATCTCGACGATACTCCGCCCCTGCCGACATCGGCTTCCTCGGTATCCTATGCCCCCAACGGCCAACCCGATGCGGACTATTTCACGCTCGATCAGCTCAGGGCGGAAATGAAGAAGCTCGTCTGGAGGAAGGGCGATTTCACGATCACCCCCTACGGATATCTGTGGGGCAACATGGTCTATGAAACCGAACGCTCGACCGTTGGCGACTATACCCTATGGGTCAATTCGCCGTCGGATAACGGCCAGGGTGAACCGACGTTCCATGTGGACGCCAGAAGCACGCGGGTGGGGATCGACGTTCTCGGTCCGAGACTCGCCTGCCTGGACTGGCGCAAACCGGCGGAAAAGTGGAAATCGATTTTCAGAACAGCCTCACGAATCCCAACTTGGAGAACAAAGGCGCCCTCATGCTTCGCCATGCGTACTTCGAGGCGAAGAACGACGAGTTCCGGTTGCTGGCCGGTCAAACGTGGGACGTCATTTCTCCGTTGATTCCCACCACCATCATGTATTCGGTGTATTGGGACGCGGGCAACATCGGTTACCGCCGCGCCCAATTCCGCGGCGAGCGGTATATGGCCTTCTCCGACACTTTGCTACTCACCCTGCAAGGCTCGGTCAACACAAACGTTGTGGCCGACTCGACTCCCGCGGGCGTCGTGGGCGATCACAGCAGTTGGCCGCTCGTCGAAGGTCGCGCCGCGCTAACGTTCGGTCCGCGCGGCAAAGGCTGCCTCCCGATCACGGTGGGCGTTTCCAGCCACGTCGGCGAGCAAGAGTTCTCGTTTGCCAATGCCCAAAATTTACCGTCCAGGACATGGTCGCTCAATGGCGATTGGAAAGTTCCGATAACCGAATATTGGGGATTCCAGGGCGAGTGCTACATGGGCGAAAATCTGTCCCAGTTCTTGGGCGGCATCGGCCAAGGTTACGACTTCACCTTGCGGCAATCGATCTACGATCGGGGCGGTTGGATCGAAGCCTATTACTATTGGACGGACAAATGCCACAGTCATGTCGGCTACACCCTCGATGATCCCCTCGACAGCGACATTACGGCCGCCGCCGGCCGCACTTACAACCAAGTGGTTTGGGGAAACGTCATTTACGATGTAACCAAGCAGTTCCAACTGGGACTCGAAGTCGGCTCGTGGCGCACGCTCTTCAACGCCGAAGAGCCCGCCAATTCGATTCGCACGGAATTCATGGTCAGATACGGATTCTAAGCGAAGCATGACAAATTTACCCCTCTCCTTTCGGAGAGGGGTTGGGGGCAAGGACGTCTAAAAAATCGTGAAGGAAAAGGAATTCGAAACGCTTCGAGTTCATGGGTGACGGGTTCGATGAATTCCATATCCCCGCCTGGGGTTCTCCTTGCTGCTTTGCCGCCCCCCCTCTTCACATACGCATGATTTTTCGACGCCCGTTTGATATTTTTTGCGCGTTGGAACGCCAAGGTTTCCTCTCCCCGCGTGATCGAGCAGCCCGATCGATTCTTTCGTTTGTCGGTCGGCGATTTCTCGCGTTTGCGGACGCGGACTTTTCTCCGTTCTCGTCTGGCCCGAATCCCTTTGAACTATGGCGTAATTTCGGGGTCATTTTTCGAGGTGGATTATATTGACTGGGGGGGAATAAGTGGAGTAGGCTCAGGGATAGGAAAGGGATCAAACCAATGGGAAGGATAGTCGATATGCCGAATAAGCTTCCATTCATCGAATTATCGCCAAACTTTTACCAGGCCAAACGAACACTATCTTGGTGTTCAGTCCTGGCACTGATGGCGGCACTGACATTCATCGTTTCTCCTTCAAGCGCGAAAGTAGCCGCCGGTGAACTGGAGCAGGGATTCGAGTGTCCGCCCGAATCGGCCAAGCCGAGGGTGTATTGGTGGTGGCTGTTCAATCGCGTCGATAAGGAAGGCATCACGCGGGACTTGGAGGAGTTCAAGGCGAAGGGAATCAGCGGCGTCAACATGATCTGCACGGGCGGATACGGCGGCATCGAACCGCTTCCCGGCGTCAAGGCGTACAGTCCCGAGTGGTGGGAGCTGTTTCGGCACGCCGTGAAGGAGGCCAATCGCTTGAAAATCGAATTCGGCTTCAACCTGGCCGCCGGCGGCTGGGTGATGGAAGGCCCCTGGGTGACCCCCGACAATGCCATGAAAAAAGTCGTGCATGCGGATCTGAATGTTGCAGGCCCCAAAAAGTTCTCGGACAAACTCCCCCAACCCGAAACGGTGGACGGCTACTATCACGACTATTGTGTGCAGGCATTCCCGCATAAGGGTGCTGGCGCGATCGATCCCGAAGGCATCATCGATCTTACCGGCAAACTTCAACCCGGCGGCCGGCTGGAATGGGAGGTGCCCGAAGGAGAATGGACCATTTTCCGAACCGGCTACACTTTAACCGGAACCTTGTGGAGCAAGTGGCATGCGTATCCCACTACTCCACAAGCCGACACATTCGAAGGGGGGGACGGCTATGAGATCGACTACCTCAGCGCCGCAGCGCTCGACGATCATTTCGAGCATCTCGGCGAGCCGATCCTCGAAGCGGCCAGACAGGCCGGCGGGCGCTTGGCCTATTTCTGGTCGGACAGTTGGGAATGCGGCAAGCTCACTTGGACGCAGGATTTTCCCGCCCAATTCCGCAAATTCCGCGGCTACGATCCGACGCCGTATTTGCCGGTACTCAAGGGTTATACAATCGTCAATGCGGACGTTTCCGCGCGGTTCCGCGCCGATTTCGACCGCACGATTCAAGATTGCATCGCCGAAAACTTCTACGGGCATTTCGCCGAGTTGTGCCACCAGCACGGCATGATCATGGGCAGCGAAGCGGCGGGGCCGAACGACATTCCGCCGCAGGATGCGCTCAGGAATTTGGGCCGTTGCGATTTTCCCGCCGGCGAGTTTTGGGTGAACGGGCATTACAATGCGCCCGGCGGATACAACGCGGATCAGAGGCTGCGGCTGAACTTGAAGCAGACCGCCTCGGCGGCGCATATTTACGGGCGGCGGCAGTCGCAGGCCGAATCGTTCACGCAGCAGGAGCCCGACCGCACGCATTGGTCGCTGGGGCCGGCGGAGCTCAAACCGTATGCCAACGACGCCTTCTGCGAGGGCATCAATCGCATCATGCTGCACCAGGCGACTTGCCAGCCGCCCTCCGACGGCAAACCGGGTTATGAATTCTGCGCCGGCCAGCATTGGAATCCGAACATGACGTGGTGGGAACAATCGCCGGCGTTCTTCAATTATCTCTCGCGCTGCTCTTATATGCTCCAGCAAGGCAACTTCGTGGGCGATGTCTGCTTCTATCTCGGCGAAGAGCCGCCCACGCTGGCGCCGCCGAAATATGTCGAACCGTCGCTCGGGCCCGGCTACGACTCGGATTACTGCAACGCGGAAGTCCTGCTTAAGCGGATGGCGGTCAAGGAAGGGCGGATCGTACTGCCCGACGGCATGAGCTATCGGCTGTTGGTGCTGCAAAACTGCACTTCCACCTCGCCTGAAATCTGCCGGCAAGTCGGCGCCTATCAAAATCTGCCTGTCTCGAACATTCCTTCGAAAACGATGTCGGTTGAAGTGGTCGAGAAGATTCGCGATCTGATTCGGGACGGCGCGACCGTCATCGGCCCGCCGCCGGAAAAGGCCGCGGGACTGAAGAACTATCCGCAGAGCGATAAGGACGTCCGCAAGATCGCCGCCGATATCTGGGGCGATCTCGACGGCAAAACCCGCACTGAACGGCGTTTTGGCAAAGGGCGCATAATTTGGGGAAAATCGCCGAAAGAAATTCTCGCGGCCGACGACGTTCCACACGACTTTTCCTTTGCCGGATATGGTGCCGTACCAAAAGGCTTTGATTATATCCATCGCACCTGCGGCAAGGCAGAAATCTACTTCGTCATCAATCGAACCAACCGACCGATAGCCTTGTATTGCACCTTCCGCGTCGCCGCCCGACAGCCGGAGATCTGGGACGCTGTAAGCGGCGAGATTCGCCATGCTGATGCTTTCCGGCAAGCCGATGGTTGCACCACGCTGCCCTTGGAATTCGCCCCCTTCGGTTCGTACTTTGTCGTTTTTCGCCAACCGATCGCTGCGGAGGCCGCCGGAAAGGCCGAGTGCAATTTCCCGCAAATTGCCGAGTTGCAGAAGCTGGATGGTCCTTGGACCGTCGCGTTCGATCCGCAATGGGGCGGACCGGCCTCGGCCGAGTTTCCCGTGCTGGTGAGTTGGACCAAGCGGCCCGAAAAGGGGATCAAATTCTACTCGGGCAAGGCAACCTATCGAAAAACGTTCGACTTGGATTCTGCGGCGAAGAACTCGGAAGCATCCGGCCAAACGAAAAGCGGCTGTTTCTCGACTTGGGCGACATCAGAGAAGTAGCCGACGTCCGGCTCAACGGCAAGAAGCTCGGCGTGCTTTGGTCCGCCCCCTGGCGCGTGGAGATCACCGATTCCGTCAAGCCCGCCGGCAACATGCTCGAAATCGACGTCGTCAACCTCTGGGCGAACCGTGTTATTGGCGATCTGAACCAGCCCAAAGAAAAGCGATTCACCAAAACGCACGACGCCTTCCGCTTCAATATGATTACGAAGGACACGCCGCTGTTGGATGCGGGATTGTTGGGGCCGGTGAAAGTGCTCGGCGAAAAAGACAAAATCGTAGAGAAGGATTAATCATTAAGGTGGAATTCAACCGAGCCATCCGTGTGTGCAATGTTGAAACCACCTCCGTGAGGGCCGTCGATTCCATGCCAAGTTTCCGAAGGTACTTCCGGGCCTGCGAGCCAAGGGATCTGACAGCCTAGCGGAACGTCACCGATTTTCCACGAATCACGGTTGGAATTTATCCAAAGCCCGTAGTTTGTCGCTGGAACTCCGGGGATCGTGCTGTCGCCGTCCTTGGCCGAAGGGCAGCACATGATCATCGGCCGATGACCTACGAGCGGGGACATCTCGCCATGCTTGAGCGAGGGATTTTTGTTCATTTCGCTGGCGAGAGCCTTTTCTTCAATGCACACGAGGATTCCTACCGACCATCCGCCCGCTGCGTTCGGAGGAGACGGTTTCAAATACTTCTTCTGCATGTCGCGGATTGCGATGGTGAGGTTCCTCAAGTTGGTCTGGCAGACGGCGCCTGGATGATTCACGCACACACTGGATGGCCGGCAAAAGCAAACCCAACAAAATCACAATGATGAATAGGGCGGTCAGGAATTCGATGAGCGTGAAGCCTGAGCGAAAGTCGTTTTTGTGCCGCATGACTTACTCCATGTGCGAACGCAACAACGCCATGATTCAAAACTCGCTTTTTCATTCTACACTACTACATGCTATTTTGCAATAAATTGGGGATCGCAAGGATAGTATATCGGTTAGTTCCTCGGCAACTTGAGAGCGCCGGGAAACAGCGTTCCCACGATAGAGCGCGGGAGTGAGGTCAAAGAGGCAATAGAGCAACGAGTCACGCTCCCACATATTTTGCGTAGATCGAGCGGGCGATGGCAATGTCATCGGTGCCGGAGATGATAGCCCGGCCGTCGGTGAAGAGAGTGATTTCGTGGGTTTCCGCGCGGAAGCGGAGGAGATAAGCGTTTTTCACGAGTTGAAAGTGGGGGGATAATCGCGCGGCGAGTTCATCGAGCGACAATGCTCCGCCCGGCTGCGTAATTTGCACGCTGTTGCGGCCGCAGAGCACGGCCGAGCGGCTTCCTTCGCGGCTGGTTAGATAAGGGAATTCTTTTTTCTTGCACACAAGGCAATCAGTCGCTTCGCGGAGATTTTGGGCGTCGATCTGCCGCACGCGATTTTGCCAGAGATCGACGGCCGTCAAGGTTCGCGAGACGGCGGCGCGATTGCTGCTCAAGATTTTGATTGCTTCCATCGCCTGGATCGACGCGATCACGCCGACGACCGGCCCCAGAATACCCGCGGTATCGCAGGTCGGGGTGCTGCCCCACGGCGGGCAGGTTTCCATCAAGCACGCAAGACAGGGCGTTTCGCCGGGAATAATCGTCATCGTCTGCCCTTCCGCGCCCACGCAGCCGCCGAGAATCCACGGGATGCCGTTTTTCACCGCGGCGTCGTTCAGGAGAAACCGCGTTTCGAAATTGTCGGTGCCGTCGAGGATCACGTCGATGTTTTCGCAGAGATTCTCGACATTCGCCGGATTCACGTCGGCCACGACCGGCTCGATGATGACCGTGGAATTGATGCCGCGGAGCTTCTCGGCCGCGGCGACGGCCTTCGGCGTGCCCGCGGCGGCGTCTGCCTCGTCAAAGAGCACTTGTCGCTGAAGGTTGCCCAGCTCGACGAAATCTCGATCGACGATCCGCACCTTGCCCACGCCCGCGCGGACGAGCAGACTGGCGATCGTGCTCCCCAGCGCCCCACAGCCGCAGACGAGCGCACGGCCGGCCATCAATCGCCGCTGGCCTTCCACGCCCAATGGAGCATAGCGCGATTGCCGAACATACCGTTCAATTTGCGATTCGCAATTCGAAACTTGAGATTCGCGATCATCCATTTGCCGTGTCCTTTTTCAACACCTCGGCCAAATAACGCCCGGTGACCGAGTTCGGACAATTGGCGACGATCTCCGGCGTGCCTTTTGCCACCACCTGGCCGCCCTCATCGGCGGCGCCGGGGCCGAGATCGACGATGTAATCGGCGGCTTTCATCATCTGCAGGTTGTGCTCCACGACGATCAGCGAATGGCCGACCGCCAAGAGCGCCTCGAAACAATCGAGCAATTGCACGATGTCGAAGAAATGCAGGCCGGTCGTCGGCTCGTCGAGGATGAACAGGCAGCGGCCGCGCTTGGCCGCGCTCATATAGCCGGCGAGTTTCAGCCGCTGGGCCTCGCCGCCCGAGAGCGTGTTGGCCGGCTGGCCGAGCCGCACGTAGTCGAGACCCACGTCAATCAATCGCTTCAGCCGGGTTTGCACTTTCGGCTGTCCGCGGAAGAACGTGAACGCCTCGCGGACGGTCATCTCGAGCACTTCGGCGATGTTCCGGCCGCGGTAGGTGATATCCAGAATCTCGTCGCGGTAGCGCGTGCCGTTGCACTGGCTGCACTTCATGTAAACGTCGGCGAGAAACTGCATGTCGATCTGGACGTATCCGTCCCCCTCGCAGGCGCTGCATCGGCCGCCATCCACGTTGAAGCTGAAGTGGCCGGCGTCGTAGTTTCTGGTGCGGGCGTCCACCGTATCGGCAAACACGTTGCGAATCTCGTCGAAAACCTTCAGATACGTAACCGGATTCGAGCGCGGCGACCGGCCGATCGGGCTTTGGTCGATCATGATCACGTCGTCGATGGAGCCGTCGCCGAAGACGTCGTCGAACGGGAGCGGCTTGGGAGCGTCCTTGCGCAACCGGCGGCAGAGCGCGGGATAGAGCGTGTCTTCGACCAGCGTGCTCTTGCCCGAGCCGCTCACGCCAGTCACAAGACAGAGCATTCCCAAGGGGAACTCCACGGTCACATTTTTGAGATTGTTTCCCCGCGCCGGCCAGGCGCACCCAGCCGTGGTTGGGCGTGCGCCGCTTGCCATTGCCGCCCAGTCCGCGGCGTCCCGCGAAATAATCGCCGGTGAGGCTCTCCGGACAGTTTTCCATTTCCTGGGGCGAGCCTTCAAAGACGATCTTCCCGCCGCGTTCGCCGGCGCCGGGCCCGATCTCGACGATCCGGTCGGCGGCACGGATCATCGTTTCTTCATGCTCGACGATGACCACCGTATTGCCGCGGTCGCGAAGTTGTTCCACGGCCGCCAGCAATTGGTTGATGTCGCGCGGATGCAATCCGATCGACGGCTCATCGAGCACATAGAGCATGTTGACCAGGCTCGATCCGAGCGCCGAAGTGAGCGCGACGCGCCGCGACTCGCCGCCGCTCAGGGTCCGCAGCGGCCGATCGAGCGTCAGGTAGTGCAGCCCGACTTCTTCCAGATATCCGAGCCGGTTTTGCACCTGTTCGAGCATCATCCGGCCGACGCGGCGCTGCCAGCCGGTGAGGACGTGGGACAGGTTTCCAAACCGTGCGGTTGAATCACTCGACGGGCTGGAAACCTGTCCGCCGGTGAGATTTCGGAAAAACACGGCGGCGTCGCGGATTTTCATCGCCGAGATCTCGCCGATGTTCTTCCCGCCCAGACGGACGGCCAGCGCCTCGGGCCGCAATCGCAAACCGCCGCACGAATCGCATGGGCGGTAGCTGCGCCAACGGCTGAGGAACACGCGGACGTGCATTTTGTATTTCCGCCGCTCGAGATAATTGAAAAAACCTTCCAGCCCGCCGAATTTTCGCTCCGGCACGCCATGCAGAATAAGCGCAAGGCGGCCGGTCGTCCAATTCGCCGAAGGGTCGATCGACCGGCAGATCGTAATCCGGCGCCAGCGCGAGCAGTTCCTGCAACTCATGCTCGTAGGCAGGTGTGTTCCAAGGCGCGATAGCCCCCTCGCGAAGCGACTTTTTCCGGTCCGGCACGACAAGATCCATGTCGATGCCGATCACGTTGCCGAAACCCTCG
This sequence comes from Pirellulales bacterium, assembly GCA_963713065.1. Classification (GTDB taxonomy): domain Bacteria; phylum Planctomycetota; class Planctomycetia; order Pirellulales; family Thermoguttaceae; genus JADLEL01. The sequence continues at coordinate 694,888 of CAVQKP010000013.1, forward strand.
CACTGGGGACAAGCACCCAAGGGACTATTGAAGCTGAACAACCGCGGCTCCGGCGGCGGATATTCGAGTCCGCAATCTTCACAAGTTAGCTGAGCGCTGAAGCCGCGGCGATAATAGCCCGGAAGATGTTTTTGGTCATCGGTCTTGTGTCTTCGGTATTGGGAATTGGAGGGAACATCGTCGGTCACGATAGAATTCTGCTCTTCGACGAATGCAAAGCATCGCCCGGCGCCCTTGGCGAAGGCGGTTTCCAGAGAGTCGCGCAGCCGGGTATCGCTCGATGATCCGACGGCAAGGCGGTCGATGACGACATAAATAGGCAAGGGATGAGGGTCGAGGGGCGCGGGAAGCGGCGTTTCCGCCAGGTTGACGATCCCGCCGCCGGTGATCACGCGGATAAAACCCTCCTCGCGCAGCGCCGCGGCAACTTCATCGAGATTCTTTTCCGGCGGCGGTTCGAGCCGGAATGCAACCATGAACCGCGTGTCCGCCGGGAGCCGGGCGAGTTGCTCGGCGACGCTTTGCGGCGTGTCCTGACGCACTTCACGCCCGCAGCGGAGGCAAAAGACCTGCCCGATTTTTGCGAACAAAAGCCGCAGATAATCGTTCGTCTCGGTGGCCGTGCCGACGGTGGAGCGACTCGATCGGTTGGCATTCTTGCCGGTCACCGCGATGGCCGGCGGGATGCCGTCGATGCGTTCGGCGTCGGGTTTTTCCAACCGCTGTAAAAACTGCCGCGTATAAGCCGAGAAACTCTCGATATACCGCCGCTGCCCTTCCGCATAGAGTGTGTCGAGCGCCAAGCTGCTTTTGCCGCTGCCGCTCAAGCCGCAAAACACGATCAGCTTGCGATGCGGCAAGTCCAAATCGACGGATTTCAGGTTATGCACCGAAACCCCGCGGAGGATGATCTTATCGGCGGCAGGCATGTAGCGCTTCCCAGGCGGACTATTTCGATAACGAGGCAAACTATTACTATAGCAGGAAACGTTCTCCGCGTCCAGAAAGCCAAGCCGCTTGCTCCCTCGCAAAAAGTAGGGTGGAACAAGTGAAGCGAGCCCCCGCCGAATCGATGAAAGCACTCCTGTCATGGGACATTGTTTCGCTTGCTCCACCGTCCTCTTGAAAAAAACGCCCAGTTGCATTCTACTTGCGGCATGGATTTTCGCAATCGAAAGGTCACCGTGATGGGTCTGGGGCATTTTGGCGGGGGAGTCGGCGCGGCACGATGGTTCGCGCGGCGGGGCGCGTTCGTGACGGTCACCGATTTGGCCGACGAAAAGACATTGGCCGACTCGTTGATGCAGCTTGAGGGTTTTCCGCTTGCCGCCGTTCATCTCGGGGGGCATCGGGAAGAGGATTTCCGCAAGGCCGAGTTGGTGGTGGTCAATCCGGCGGTTCGGCCCGGCAATCCGTTCTTGAAAACCGCCCGAGACGCCGGCGTTCCGATCCTGAGTGAACTCGAGATTTTTCTCGAGCGCCTGTCCGGCGAAGACCATCGGCGTGACCGGCTCGAACGGCAAATCGACGACCGCCGCGATGATTGCCGCGATTCTCCGTAAGAAGGGTTTCCAACCTGTCGATGGAATCGGTGGCGGCGAAACGCCGCAGATTACCGGGCAAGTTGGCGACCTGCCGCACAAAACTTGGCTCGGCGGCAATCTGGGCGGAAGTCTGCTGGCGAACCTGGACGAAATGCGATCGGACGATTGGGTCGTCGTCGAGATCAGCAGTTCTCAGCTTTGGCACTTTTCACCGCAAGTGCGGATGCCGCGAATCGCCGTGATTACCGGCTGCACGCCGAATCATCTCGACTGGCACGGCACGTTCGCCGAGTACGCCGCCGCCAAGCAGAAGATTCTCCGCGGGCAATCGCCGGACGATTCGGCCGTCTTGAATGCGCTCGATGCCGAAGTCGCGGGATGGCGCCGCTTTGTTCGCGGGCGACTTCTTGTCCCTTTTCCGCTCGACAAGCTGCCCGAACAATTACCGTCGCCCGGCGAGCACAATCGGGTGAATGCCGCATTGGCCGTAGCGGCTGCATTGGAGGCCGGCTGCGCGGAAGAGGAGATCGAAGCCGGACTTGCGAGTTTTCAGAGCCTGCCTCAACGAATACAGTTCATCGGCATATTCGACGGCCGGCGATTTTACAACGATTCGGCGGCCACTACGCCGGAATCGACGATAGCGGCGTTGAAAACTTTCGAGACCTCTGTTTGGCTGCTTGCCGGGGGACGCAACAAGGGCTTCAATTTCCCGCCTTTGGCGGATGTTATCGCGCGTCATGCGCGAGGGGCTGCATTTTTTGGCTCGTGCCGGGATGAATTGGAGCAAGCAGTAGTCGCGCGGCATGCCGAATTTCCCTGCGAGACATTCGAAACCTTGTCGGAAGCGATCGCATGGTGCCGGGCGATGTCGCTTCCCGGCGAGGCGATCGTGCTCTCGCCCGCGTGTGCCAGCACCGATCAGTTCCGCAATTTTTTCGAGCGCGGAAATGCATTCGTGGAGATAGTTCGCGAAATGAGGGGCGAGATGGACAATGAATAACGAAGCTCCAATTACGAATCAAGAATTCGCAAGCATCACTCACCGCCAAACGGACTGCGCAAAGCGGATTTCTTCCTTGCTACATCAGTTTTCCGCTTATCGTTTTTCAACTTTTTACCCCCCCAGTGTGAGCCTATCCGGTCTTGACAAGATGCAATAGGATACTATAGAAGGATTATGCCGCTGTCGGCTTAGGCTGGCAGTGCGCAGAGCCTCGAGGACAACGACGGTAAGGCTTCCTTGGAGGAAGTCCTTATGGTGCTGGGAGTCGTTGCCTCGGGGTTTTTTTGTTCGGAAATAATTCGACAAATTATTTGCATCAGGTTCAATCCATCTGCTACAATGTGTGTAATGTATCCATGAGAATTGCTTTCCGCAACGATTTTCTCGGCAACGAGGTGCGTTCGAAGGCATGGGCGAGTGAAAGTGCGGCAAGCAAACCTTGGATTCAGATCGAATTAGGTCACGTTCCCGGCATAATTCCCGTGCGGCGACGCGACGTGCGGGCCAGTCAGAGCGGTTGAGGGCACCGTTTCGGATTTTATCAATCCAAAACAAGAGTTATAGTTTGCTGTTCATTTCCCCTTGTCTTTGACGTTAGCATTTAAAAGCGGCGGTCGCCGGCACTGAATTTCCGGCTGCGAACAATTTGGACGAACACCGCGTTCAGTCCAGGGAACATGGTCCGCGCCGATCATTGAATTTTTCGGCAAACAACAAGGAGTCCCACTATTCCGCAATGATGTTTCGCTCCGCCGTCCGAGCAGCCAAAAAACTCCGGCGGCGGCTTTGGGCCAAAATACAAAGGGCGAGTCAAACCCTATATGTTTCGCGATGACATTGAAAGGGTCATCGACTAAAACGCATCGTTTTTTTCAGAAACGAAACCCTTTGTTTTCCAAGGAGCGAAAGTAGCGCCATGTCACAAACTATCGATCCCTACCATCGTTTTTTAGGCATTCCGCCTCATCTGCAGCCGCCGAATCATTATCGGTTGCTGGGTTTGGAACTCTTCGAGGGCAATCTCGACGTAATCAGCGACGCCGCCGACCGGCAAATGGCTCACGTTCGGCGGTATGAGGGAAGCCCCTACGCCGACGATGCGCAAAAATTGCTGAGCGAATTGGCGGCGGCAAGAGTTTGTTTGCTGCTGCCCGAGCGTAAATCGGTTTACGACGACGCCCTGCGGAAGCAACTGGCGTCGGCCGCCGCGCAAGCGCCTTCCCACCCTCAGCGCACCGGGAATTCCCTCCCGAAAACGGGCACCGAAGAAGAGTCGATCTCCATGCCCGATCCGAAGCCGCGAGCGTCTCCCTCGACGCACGCCCCGCCGAAATCGGGCAGCGGAGTCGCGCTCCGACGCGCTTCGCCATCCGCAAGCGGGATCCACAAATCGGCGCCGCCCTCCGCGGCGCCGAGATCGATTGCCACTCCTCCGGCCGCCAAGTTCCCTCCGGCGGCAAAATCTCCTCCGTCCCGCGATCCAGCCACTTACGAACCGCCCTACATGGGCGAATACCGGCGCAGATTTTTCGAATCCTTGTTAAAGTTCGCAATTTTCATTTTCATTTTGATCGTCGCGCTGTTATTATTGAACGCCTTCGCGCTGCCCTGGTTGAAAGACGAGCAATCTTCCCCCGCGCCGTCGTACGAGAAAGAAACGGCAATCTCTTCGACTGCGGAAAACCTATCCTTGCCCCCATCATCCGTTCAGGACTCGCCGAAGGAGGATGCGGCGGAAGAATCCGAGCCCTCCTCTGCGCTCGAGATCCCCGTCGAAAACACCCGCGAAACCGAGCCGGAGCCAACGCGCGAATCGATCTTCAAAACGATCCAAAAGGCGATTCGAAACGACGAAATCCGGCGAACGAATTGCATTGGCGGAGATTCCGGCGAGGCGTTCGAAGCCAAAAATAGCGAAGGCGGATTGCTCATCGCCTTGAAACTGACCTGGAAGAAATTCGGCAAGAACAACGAATATCGAGCGGTGTCCTCCGTGCAGCCGGAATTTCTGACTTCGCTCGGATACGTCAAGGGAAGCATTTACGGCTCGCCACAGAAGAACGGCCTGCGTTTCCTGGCAAAGCACGGCTACGCGATCGGCGCGTTGAAAATCAACTATGCTCCCGGCAACCGGAACATGAACGGTGAAATCGCCGGCCTGCGGATCGTTTTCATGCGCATCGAACGGGGGCGGTTGAATCCGGAGGACTCCTATTCGAGTTCTCCTTTTCCGCTCGATTTCTCGGTGCCCCGCAATGCGCCGCAAATCGGCGGAAACGGCGATTTGGCGGTTGGAATTTGCGGAACCTCCACGGCGGAGGATTTGCGTTCCTTGGGCCTGCTCCTGCTGAAACAAAAGCCTCCTCCCCAGCCTATCGCCGGCACGAAGCAATCGCCGCCGCCGAACGAGCGGCAATCCACCGCCGATTCGATCATATTGCAGGAGGGCGAGGATAATTTCATCGGCATTTGGAATATCTATGAAGATGGGCGATTTACCTCGTCGGTCACGCTCTTTGCCAACCATCAGGCTCGAGACAGCCGTTATCACGAGCGGGGAGGCAAGTGGGAATATCGGAAAGACCAGGCGCGGATTTTTTGGAAAGACGGCTGGAAGGACATCTTGCTGCACGGCGGCGATGCAGTCCGAAAATATTCCTTCGCCCCTGGCGATCCCGAAGAGAATTCGCCCGTCAATGAAGGAACCGCCTTGAAATGCCAAAAAGCGGCTGGGGAATAACCACTTCCGTCCTTGGGTTTATGTGATATAATCGGAGAACTTTGATAAATGAAGAAGGGATCGAAGGAAAGTCGAAATCCAAATGACGAATGATGAGAATGGCGGAATATTTTTCATCATTTGTCGTCCGAGCATCGTTATTTGCCCCAGTCCCCTCCGACTCCCGGCTTCTTTTCCGATAGAATAGGGTGATCCATGAAAGTCATTCATTATGAACAGGTCGAAGCGGCGCCGGTGCGGATGGAGGGGGCGACGAACTGCAAAATCCGCTGCCTCATCAGCCCGGAGGACGACGCCCCCAGTTTTTCCATGCGGCTCTTCGAGGTCGCTCCCGGCGGCCACACGCCCAGGCATGCCCACGGCTACGAGCATGAAGTTTTCATTCTCGAAGGGTCGGGCGTGGTGATCGAAGGGAACACCGAGCATCCATTGCGGCCGGGCACCACGGTTTTCGTGCCGCCCAACCAGGTGCATCAGTTCCGCAACACCGGCGGCCTGACGATGAAGTTTCTCTGCCTGATTCCGCATCCTATCCGCGGCATGCCGGGAACGTGCGTGGCGGCGTGTGCGTGCGATTGAGTTTCAAGTGGCATGTGGCTAGTGATCAGTGGCAGTGTACTGTGGTTTGTCGCCTTCCACTGACCGCTGACCACTTATCACTGACCACTGACCACTGACCACTTTTCTCCCATGTCTTCCACCCCCGCTGCCGAAATCACCCGTCTTCGCGACGAAATCCGCCGCCATGACCGCAAGTATTACGTCGAGGCGGCGCCGGAAATCACCGATCTCGAGTACGACCGGCTCATGGGCCGGCTCAAAGAGCTTGAAGCCAAGCATCCCGAGCTGATCACGCCCGACAGCCCCACGCAGCGCGTGGGCGAGCAGCCGGTCGAGGGTCTCGTGCAGGTCGCGCATCGCGTGCCGATGCTTTCGATCGAGAACACCTATAGCCTCGACGAACTCAAGCAATACGGCCAGCGCGTCGCCAAACTGCTGCCCGGCGAGACGATCGAGTGGGTCGTGGAACTGAAGGTCGATGGCGTGGCCGTCTCGCTGATCTACGAAGACGGCCTGCTCCGCTTCGGCATCACCCGCGGCAACGGCCGCGTGGGCGACGACGTGACGCACAACATCCGCACCATCAAGGACATCCCGCTCCGGCTCCACGGCAAAAACGTGCCGCCGCTCTTGGAAGTCCGCGGCGAAGTCTATATGACCAATAGCGATCTGGTCCTTCTCAACCAGTCCCAGCAGGAAAAAGGCGAGCCGCCGTTCGCCAATACGCGGAACGTGACGGCGGGCAGCATGCGGCAACTCGATCCGCGAATCTGCGCGCAGCGCCGGCTGCGGTTCTTCGCCCATAGCGTCGGCTTGACCGAAGGATTGAAGGCGAAGACGCATCAAGAGTTTCTGAAAGAGATCGGCGGCTACGGGCTGCCGCCCACGCCGATGGCCGAAAGCTTCACCTCGTTCGCGGCGTCCGTTGAACATTGCGAGGAGTTGATTGAACGCCTGCATGAACTGGATTTCGAGATTGACGGCCTGGTTTTGAAGGTCAACCGCTTCGACCAGCGCGAGCGGCTCGGCTCGACCTCGAAAAGCCCGCGCTGGGTGATCGCCTACAAGTTCGAGAAATACGAAACGACCACCGATCTGAACGAGATCATCATCCAGGTCGGCAAGACGGGCACGATCACGCCGGTGGCCATCCTCAAGGAAGTCGAAATCGCCGGCACGAAGGTCAGCCGGGCGAGCCTGCACAATGCCGACGAGATCGAGCGCAAAGACATTCGCGTCGGCGACGTGGTCGTCGTCGAGAAAGCGGGCAAGATCATCCCCCACGTCGTTCGCGTCGAGAAACACCTCCGCCAGGAGGATCAGCCGCTCAAGCCGTTCCACTTTCCCACGAAATGCCCCGAGTGCGGCACGAAGGTCGTGAAGGACGAGGGCGGCGTTTACATCCGCTGCCCAAACGTCGAGTGCCCAGCGCAGGTGAAAGAGCGGATTCGCTACTTCGCCAGCCGCAACGCGATGGACATCGAAGGGCTGGGCGATAAGCTGGTGGATCAGTTGGTGAGCGAAAAGATCGTGAAAAACTATGGCGATCTCTACCGGCTGGAACAACGGCAGGACAAACTCTTGAATCTCGCCCGGATGGGCCGCAAATCGGCCGACAATCTCTTGGACGGCGTCGAAGCCAGCAAGAACCGCGGGCTCGGCCGACTCTTGAACGCCCTGTCGATCCGCCACGTCGGCGCCCGGGTAGCCTCCGTTTTGGCCGATCATTTCGGCTCGATGGACAAGCTTTTGGCCGCCAGCGCGGAGGAGCTCAGCGAAGTGATGGAAATCGGTCCGATCATCGCGAAAAGCGTCCATTCGTTCTTGCACGGCGAGTTTGGACAAGAAACCATCTCTGATCTTCAGTCGCTCGGCGTAAAGATGACCGCCGAAAAATCGGCCGGCGGATCGGCCAAGCTTCAAGGCAAAACGCTCGTCGTAACCGGCACGCTCTCGAAGTACGGCCGCGACGAGATCGAGTCCCTCATTGCCCGCCACGGCGGCCGCGCCGCCTCGAGCGTTTCCAAAAACACCGACTACGTCGTCGCCGGTGAAAAAGCCGGGAGCAAACTCGACAAAGCCAAACAACTCGGCGTGAAAGTGATTACGGAGGAGGAGTTTGAGGAGATGCTGGGATAGTAAGTAAAAGAAGGAATTGGAATCAATCACAAAGATTGTAGGGTGGGCTCCGCCCATCAAGGAATCGAGGGTGGCCCTGATTGATAAAACAAGATTCCGCAAGCACAAGAGGAATTGGAATCAAACACAAACTCTTTTGTAACTCAGCTTCTATGAAAGCTTTACGATATGACGATAAAGACAAAAACATTTCGAGTTCTTCTGTATTCCTTAGGTATGTGTCTTCTTTTATCGCAACCCTCTTGTATTTTCGAGAGCGGTGCTGCGAGAGAGACGCCCCACGATGTGGTCGCTGACAGGAAAATAAGCAGGCTTGCCAAGGCCTTTTCCGAATACGTCGATGCCAATCACTCCCTTCCAACGCCGATCTATTCGAGCGATAACGGCAATAAGCACAGTTGGCGATTTTCTATCTTGAAATACTTCGCAGCGTACCACGAATCAGTACAAAATAGCTTTAAGGATTATGACCAGCAAGAAGCATGGGACAGTCCAAAAAATCGCAAATGGGCAAAATCACAAGCGTATTTGTTTTCATTGTTTTATGTTAGCGGTGAAATCGTACGCGAAGATGATCCGAATTTCCCTCATACGTCCTTTCTCATGCTGATTCACGACAAACCTCTGGATGCCTTGCCGGAAAATGCAATCATCCTGGTTGAATCGTTCTCCTGTAATGTCCCTTGTTTTGAGCCGAAAGATCTCAAGATTGAGGATATAACCAAATCAGATCATCCCTTCAGCGCTGGGCTATTAAATTCTGATCATCGCACAGTTAAAGCCATGACAAAGGGCTTGAAGATTGTGGATATCCCGAAAAATATTTCCAAAGAATCATTACTAAGGCTGTTGAAAGGAGAATGAGTTCGTAGTGTGGGCACTGCCCACCAAGAATCACCCATAGATTCTTAATCCTGAATAACGGTCTTGAAAATCAAGCGTTTGCAAACTGGAAAATTTATCTGATCGCATGGTGGGCGGACCCCACCCTACTAAACTGGATCGCTTGAGCATTTCTCACGAGACGAAATCAAGGAAACAATCCTGCGACACGGAGGTCGTGCCGCGTCAAGCGTGTCGAAAAGACTGACTATGTTGTTGCGGGAGAAAATCCGGGAAGCAAACACGCTAAAGCGAAAGACCTAGGAATTCCAATATTGACCGAAGCTGAATTTGAGAAATTGCTGACAAAGTAGGTCTTTCATCACTCTCCCGGCGCCCATCCCAAAATACTCAAGCACTGATGGAGTCTTTTCAATTTGCGGCTCTCCCGCTCGTCCAGTTCTCGATCTTCGATAAACTGATTGATGACCGCCGAAAAAATCCTCGCGTGCAAGTAACGAACATGATCAATGGTCAAATCGTAGGATGCCTCCAGTTCCTTGAGTTTCCGAATTTCTTCATCGGTAATCACGAGATCGGTGACCGCCGCCTTCAGCGCATCCCAATAACGAAGCAGGCCGTCGTGAAGCCTTGATTCCCGCGACTCCAATTCCATTGCCGGTTCCTGAGCGGAAGACGCGCCATTCGCGATCGCCCGGGAATGAAGTCGATTCGAAATCGAGACATCGCCATTTAGGGAAAACTCTATCGGATCGAAATCGAAACTCCTAAGGAATTTGTAGCTCCCTTGGCATGCAAGATCACCAAAGGTGCCAATGCCCTGGCAAACCATCGAGTCCAAATATTGCCGGTACAGTCGCCCGCAAACCAATGCATCGGAACTCGCCATGTGCGCATGCGAATATGAGATGTTGTGCGATGCGCAAGCATCTGAAAGACAGCAACGCGGACCCAATCCCAACAGCGGCCGCATGTACATCAGGCAAAAATGAGGCATTGAATCGGACTTGCCGCAATTTCTCAATTCATATTCAATGAACCGCATGTCGAAATAGACGTTGTAGGCCGCAACGACGCACCCTGACAGCGAATATCGAAGAAGATCAGCAATATCAGAGAACGGAGGCGCGTCTTTGACATCCGCGTCGGTTATTCCGTGAATCTCGGTCGCGGCCATGTGCCGCAAGGGATTTACCAGGGTGTCAAGGACGAGCCTTGGTTCCGAACCAGGATCACATCGGACAACCGAGACTTCCACAATGCGGTCGCTTCCCGCATTTAATCCGGTCGTTTCGATGTCAACAATGGCGACCGGCGTTTTAGAAATTGGAAAATGATATATTCCTGATGCCATACATCACCTCCACTGGGGAAAAAGTGAAAAACTCTTGGCAATCGATTCAAATTAGGTAACGGTTCGATAGCTGTCAATAGGGGGGTAATCTTGAACTGGACTGGGCAATCGACAGTCATTTCTGGTAAAAAAGACAAGATATTTGGACAAAAATGACTCTTCTCCCAGCATCCAACGAAAAGAAATGCCCAAAACCAATCTGCAGATGGTTGTGATCGCGTCGCTTTTGGCGACGCATTTGATTGCCGATTTTGTTTTGTGCGTTAATACCTCGGGCAGCAGCGAGATTGTCGCCATCATCGGTCTGGCGCTTCCGTTGAGCCAAGGCAGCCTGCTTGCGCTTTGGGCGTGCATGGCGGGGTGGAGATCTTACGTGCGATTTCCGCTGGCATGCTTCGGAATCACGTGGACTTGGTTTGTAGCGATCAAGTTCATTCCCATAGGTCAGGATCGGGACATGGCTGCGAGCTATGCGTTATTCTTTGTGGTGCAAACGGGCGTTATCATAACAATCTATTATCTTTTGCAAATTATCCTCCGTTGGATCGCGCAGCGAAGAAATCCTGATGCCGTTGGCTCGCCGCCGCTGCAATTCTCGATCGGCTTCCTGCTGATTTGGACGGCCGTCATTGCTTTGTTCCTGGGTTTGGGGAAAACCCTCTGCCTGCAAATGGACTGGCGGCTGGACGTGATTCACGGCGAGTATTTCTATTTCGGCTGTGTAATCGGTACTTACGACGCTTTTTATGCGTTGGTTGCGTTAGCTGCCGCGCTTGCCCGCAAGAAGTTGCTCCTCCGTATCGCCCTCGCCGCCATCGCCATCGGGCTGGTCGCGTCTTCCCAAAGACTCGTGTTGGAGTTCGTTTTCAAGAATAACGGCGGCGTGCATTGGGCCGAATGGATTCTCTTCGCCGGCAGCCAGGCCGCTTTCCTCTTCGCTACGCTCCTGCCGCTGCGATGGTGCGGGTTGCTGAAGGGAACCGGAAAAGAGGAGCCTATTCCAGATATCATGGAAAAGGGGCTGGATGCATCTCAGCGATATTAATTTACTTTGCTATTTGCTTTCCTTCAACTTCGCCAAATACTTATCGGGATTTTTCATCAAATCGTCCTCGCAGCCGGAGCAACAGAGAAATATCGTTTGGCCTTTGACGGTCACTTTATACGGCTTACCCATCGAGCCGAGCTCTTCGCCGCTGACGGGGCAAGCCTTCTGCTTTTGTACGGCGGCGAGGTCCTCGGCGCTGAGTTCCTTCAAGCTCTCGGGCAGTTCGGCGGCGGATGTATCGGCCGGCGCGGCGGTCTCGGACTTTTGATCGGCCGTTTTTTGATCGCCGGCTTTTTGATCTTCCGTCTTCGGCGAGGCCGGAGTGGTTTTCGGTTGCTCCTGGGAACAACCCGCGAAAACTGCCAATGCGGCGAACAAACATAAGCCCACGACAGAACGCATTTTCAACATGAGAAAGTTCCTATACATAACGGATGGTGAATCGATCAAAATGTGAAGGCAGGTTATGCTTCAGCAGGACAAAAGCGATGCGGTTTGCGTGTTATGCTGACGCATAACCTACGATACTACGGTTCTAAATGTTTTCCGCATCAGCCATTTCCGCATCCGTCAGAGCGACAATCACCATTTTATGCTGATTGGCAAATTCGATGACCTCGGGCTCGTCGAGAAGGATGGTTTTGCCGGCCTCGATGGCCAGCACTTCGCCGCCGGCTTCGAGCATGGTTTCCAGCGTGCCGCGGCCGATGGTGGGCACGTCAAACCGCATGTCCTGCTGCGGCTTGGCGACTTTTACGACGGTAAATCTCCCCGCTTTGCAGAGTGTTCCCGCCCGGCGGATGTTCTGATCGGTCCCTTCGACGGCCTCGACGGCCAGCACGGCCTGGTTCTTCACGGCGACGCTCTGGCCGATGTCCAGCCGGCCCATCTCCTTGGCCATCCGCCAGCCGAATTCGATGTCTTTTTGTTGAGCAAAGTTCGGGCCGCGGCGCGTCAGTTGGCCGGGCTTGACTAACAGTTCCGGGGCATAGTCGGTCGGCACGGACAAGCGAATACCCTCCGAGGCGAATTCATCGACGACCGCCGTCAGTAGCGTGTCGTCGCGGCAGTCTTTCTGCCGGGTCCAAAAAAACGGGATGATCATGCGGATCGTCCGCAGGTCGGGCAGGTGGCGAATCCAGGCGAACCGCCCGAACAATCGCACTTTGAATATTTTACCCGCCATCATGGCTTCGGTCACGCCGCGGCGTTTAAAGTAGCGGATCGCGCTGCCGAACTTGGCCAGCCCACTCCACTGGAATTCGTGGCAGACCTCGGCCAGTTTTGGATCGGCATGATCGACCACGCCCAGGCAATACGTCTCGTATCCCTGCCGTTTCAACGCCTCGGCAATCACCAGCGGATAGCGGCCCCATCCGGCCATGAGGCCGATGCGCTTCGGTTGCTGTAGAGCGGTTTCGACCATTTCACTCTTTTTCCATTCCCGGCGGCGGCAAGACCTTGATGGGCAGTTCGTAACTCGCGGTCTTGTCGCTGATGCAGTCCTTGAGATCCAAGTGCAAAATGAAATCGCCTGGCCGGCTATTGGGGAAGACCAGAAGGCACACAATCGGATACTCGTTATTGCTGCGAGGCGCGGGCTTGTAGGTGTCGATCGTCCTCGGCTCCGCGTCGATCGGCTGTTTAGTGGAATCGAGGATTGTCAGAGTGCTTTTCACGTGGATGCGATTCTCCTGCACGCCGGCGCCATTGATGCCATATACCAAGTATTTGGGCTCTCCGAGCATGAAGGCGTTTCCGCTCGGAGTGCCAGTGCCAGCGGTGCTTGAGAACGCCATGCTTACGGCGGCGAATGTGTCTTTTCCCGCAATTTCGAAAGAATAGTCGGCGGATTCGCTCTTCCCACCGGCACGATCGATCACCAAATATTTCATGCAATATTTTCCCGTTTGCGGGTCTTCCTGTGATGGGAACCAAAACGTCTCGACGAAGGCCGTGCCTCCGAACTGCAGCGTATCGTGCCCATACCTTGCCTCGGGCTGTTGCACAATGAGGTTTCCATTCGGATCGTACAGTTCGCGACAGCGTAGTCACGTCAGACTTTTCGTTCTTCTCCGGGCTCTTTCGCAGGATGCGGACGGAGAACGGAAGAACGTCGCCTACGACAAAAGGAGTGGTGCGTGGAACTCCGATCGCCAGAAGCGGCTGGATCTCGATTTTGAATTTCGCCGAGCCATCTTCCTGAGACGGCGTTTTCACCGCCAAGTTGCGAGCAACTTCTGTGGCGGACTCTTTGTCCTCGGAAATGGCCACGCTTGCCAGTTCTATGAAGATCAGTAAGAATAGCGATAGAATCGTTTTCATGTGAATCCTCCTGGATTCAAGACGATTAGCGGGGATTAGTGTTCCGTTTTTTTGGAAAAGGAACGCTAATTTCCGCTGATTACCACTAATAACTTGAGTTATGATAGTCGTGTTGCCCAAGTCCCGAGGGACGACAGTCATTAGCCAGGGGTGTCAACCCCTGGAAAAGATAAGGATTAGAAATTTAAGCTCTGAAAGGGCGGCAGTAGTTTGATAATCGGCCCTACTGCCGCCCCTTCGGGGCTTTGAATTGGTATTCCTTTCTCTTCCAGGGGTTGACACCCCTGGCTAATGACTGACGTCCCTTTGGGACTGATTCCTGTTTTCATGCCACCGTGCGCCGGCCGTTCGGGTCTTGCTCGTCTGTATCATCGCTTAGTCGGCAGCCTTCTTCGAGGCCGATTTTCTGGGCGATTTTTTCAGCCATCCGCTGGAGCTTTTTCAGTTCGCGGCGCATTTCGGGGAGCTTGCTGAAGGCGGCTTGCTTGAGCTTCTGCTCGCGCTCGGGCGTGGCGGGGATGCCGATCATCCGCGCGCCCTCGGGCACGTCGTTAATGATGCCGGCCATCGCGCCCAAAACGGCCTTCGTGCCGATGTGAACGTGGTCCCGCACGCCGACCTGGCCCGCCATCACCACGTAATCGCCGGTGGTCGTGCTGCCGGCGATGCCGACCTGCGAGCAGAGCATGTTGTGGCGGCCGATGCGACAATTGTGAGCGACCATTACGTGGTCGTCGATCTTCGTGCCTTCGCCGATGACCGTCGGGCCGTACGTGCCGCGGTCGATGGTCGTGCAGGCGCCGATTTCCACGTCGGCCTCTAAAACGACATTGCCCAACTGAGCCGAAAGCACGTACCGGCCCTCGGCGTCGTTAAAGCTGTAGCCGAACCCGTACGCGCCCAGCACGGCGTTGGCGTGGATCATGCATCGCGGGCCGACCACGGTGTCTTCGTAAAGCACCGCGCCGGGGAAGATGGTCGTATCGCGGCCGATCCGCGAACCGACCAGAATATGCACGCCGCTATGGATCGTCGAGCCCGGCTCGATCACCACGTCGTCACCGATGGTGGCATAGGGATAGATATCGACGTTCTCGCCGATTTCGGCCGACGGACTGATGCTCGCCAAGGGACTGACGCCGGTCCGCTTACCCGGCCGTTGCGGATGAAATTTGAGGATGACGATGGCGAACGCCCGATGCACGTCATCGACCAGGATGGCCGGCAGATTCCGCGGGACGAACGATTTGGGGGCGATCACGGCCGCCGCCCGGCATGATTCGAGGAGGTGGTTTTTGTCGTCGCCGTCGATGAGCGTGATCTGGCCGGCCTGCGCGTTGCGCAACGACGCCGCCCCCTGGATGACTGCATTGCCGTCGCCGACGAGCTTTCCTTCCACCAGCGCGGCCAATTCGGCAAGTGTCGCCTGCATGATCTGGATTCCTTTCCTAACGTAGGACAGGTTTATAAACTGTCCGCTGGAATGCCCTTTTGGTTGATTCTCGACAGGTTGGAAACCTGTCCTACTTTCCCTCCAACGTGATGAGCCGGAAATGAGCGGCAACTCAATCTACCACACCGATGGCGTTGGGAACAAGGTCAGTTGACGAGTTAACATGGAGAATTGGGGCAGGAAGCATGATGCAATCAGCCTAGATTACCGAAGATGGCTAATGTGAGCGAAGTTTGCGGGCAAAGACTGGATGTTAGGATGTCAGATGTGATGACATCTTGGGGTGACAGCGCAAGTGTCTTCACCTTAACAGCCTGTTGAAAAAGGGGACAGGCACGTCGCTGTATGCCATTCTTCGCGGGATTTCCGGTACTCGGCTCCGAGGGGCAGTGCCCGTTTTCAACAGGCTTTAAACTCATGCCACGATCTTACTTTCCGAGCAGCTCGTCGGCCAGTTCGGGGGCATCATAGACTTTCCGCAGGGCTTCAATAATGGCGGTGCTGTGGACGGCCAGCGTACGGCCTGTCGTTTCATCGAAGACGTAGTCCCAGACCAGCGATTCGAGATTGCCGTCGAAGACCAACCCCACGATTTGGGCATCGCGGTTGATGACCGGGCTGCCGGAGTTGCCGCCAATAACATCGGCCGTGCAGACGAAATTGAAAGGCGTGTTCAAATTCAATTTCGACTTCCGCTCGAACCAACGCTTGTCCAGATGGAACGGCGGTTGGTTGTCGTGTTCGGCCGCGCGTTCGTAGAGGCCGGCGAGGGTCGTCCAGGGGGGAATTGCCTCGTTGCCTTCCTGATAACCCTTCACCGTGCCGAAGGCCAGGCGGAGCGTGAAGGTGGCGTCGGGGTAGGTGTCGGTGCCGTAAAGGGCGAATTTGGCGTCGGCGATTTTGGCATAGGCTTCGCGCTGCGGTTCTTCGACCTTCTGCTCGTAGGTGTTCCGCACTTCCCGTGCCGCCGGATCGACGAGCAAGGCCAGTTGAATGAGCGGATCGTCCGATGCCTTGACGGCGGCCAGTCCGCCCGCGGCCAACTTCTTCCGCACGGCGACGTCCTCCAAGTGCGTGCCGGCAATCAGCTCCGCCGCCCGATCTTTCGGCGATTTGCCCGCCAGCACCTGTTGCACGAGTTTATTCTCGAAACCCAGCGTTTCGGCCAACAGGCTCAGGGAATCGGCCAGTTCGACGGTTTCCAGGTCCCTATAGATCGGCGCATCGGAGAACAAACCCAGCTTTAACGAATCGAGGTTCGACTCGCGGTACTCGCGGAGCCGGTCGGCGTTGGGTTTGGGCGATTCGGCGGCCAGGCGGACCAACGTCCGGGCGATGCCGAACAAATGGCAATGAAAGCCGGAGCCGCGCTCCAGCATCTCCCAGTTCGCGTAGATCGAGTTCCACGTCGCGAGCGATTTTTCGATGGTTTCCCAGGCGTCGCCGCACGATTTCTGCAACCGCGGATTTTTCGCCACGGCTTCACGGAAGGCTTTTTCCTCGGCCTCGCGGCGGGCCATGATCGCCGGGTCTTGCAGGCCGGCCAATCCGCCCGCCCGGGCTTTGCGGCCGTTGGCCACGCCGTCGAGCCCGCCCTTGGCGCGGCGGGCGTTCTCCTGGCTCCGTTCGCTAAAAATGCTATACAGCAATTCCAGGCGGCGGAGCCGTTCGAGCGAGAGCGGGAGCACCTTGTCGCGCAAAAATTCGAGGTGCGCAACGGTGTCCAGCCGGTCGGTGTGGCCGGGGTTGCCGGCGACGAACACCAATTCGTTATCCTTCGGGCCGGCCGCATTCCACTGGAAATAATCGCTCGATTTGATCGGCTTGCCGTCTTCGTAAACGCGGAAGAAGCAGATATCCAGATCGAAGCGGGGATACTCGAAGTTGTCGGGATCGCCGCCGAAAAAGGCGATATCCTGCTCCGGCGCGAAGACCAGGCGCACGTCATCGTATTTCTTGAAGCGATAGAGATGATACAGTCCGCCGTGGTAGAGCGTGATGACGTCGCTGCGGAGGCCGGTCTTCTTGAACGATTCTTCCTCGATTTTGTTCATGGCGGCGCGGCGGGCTTGTTCGGCGGCCGCGGCATCGGCGCCCGCGGGCACGGCGGCGTTGATTTTGGCGGTCACGTCCTCGATGCTTTCCAGAACGTCGAATTCCATGTTGGGGCATTTGAGCTCTTCCGCGCGGGTTTTGGCGTGAAAACCTTCCTGGAGCAGGTCTTTATCCTTGGTGCTGAGCTGCTGCAACACGCCGGCGCCGACGTGATGGTTGGTCATCACCAAGCCGTCGGGCGATACGAACGAGCCGGAGCCGCCGCGATTGATCCGCACCGCCGCCTGCTGCACTTTTTCATACCATGCTTTGTCCGGCATGAAGTTGTACTTCTCCTTGAAGATCTTTGTGGGCGGATTATTGAAGAGCCACATCCCCTCGTCGGCATGGGCGGGAGCGGCGGTGATAGCGAAGGCACACAATAAAGCGGAAATTGCAAATTGACGATTGCAAATTGCAAATTGCAAATTGAGCAACGATGTTTTACGCATGATTGAAGTTCTCCGTCAGGTGTGGAGTTGATTGATCGACGATTGCACCTTCGACATCCCGCGATTATAACTGATCATGTTTATCTTACAACTATTGATCACTCGCGGGAAGCGGCGGCGAATCGTTCTGGGGAGCGGAAATTCGCGGCGATGATTCCAGAGGGCAAAAACACTTTGACTTCGACAGTAATAAACCCCCACTTGTGGCGAGCGATTCGAAGCACTACACTTAAACGCTTCACTTATTCCGTCAAGCTTGGAGGTTGTTTTGACATGCAAGATAATTGGTGCGAACTGGCGGACCGGGCACAAGTGGCGGAGGCAATTCGAAAATTGAGCGAGGAGGACCTTCGCTTCCTCAACCGCCTGATCGTCGAGCGGCTGAAGCTCATCAATCAGGCCCGCAGCACGGTGATGCTGGCCCATTTCAGCGTGGGAGACCGCGTGAGCTTTGCCACTTCCGTCGGCGACCGCAAGACGGGCGTCATCGTCCGGCTGAACAAGAAGACGGCGAGCATCGATACGCACGACGGACAACGTTGGAAAGTCCACCCGGGTTTTTTAAGCGCCGTCGATGAGGGGAAGATCGAGCCGCCGTGAGATCATTAAAAATTGCGGATTCGGCCGCGAGATAAATTCGACGATCACGGGAAATTTGGAGGATCATCCACGCCGGGATGATTTTCCACCGGCGCATGTTGATGAGTTGCTCGATCGGAGATTCTTACGAATTTTCGCTCTTTCGCGAACCGACGTAAATCAAGATCGCCGCCAGCGCGCCGAAAGCGGAGAGGGTGACCAAATCGTATTGGGGGACCGGAATCAAGCTGCCGAGGAATTCCTTTAAACGGTCGCTGAAGTTGAAGAAGGCGACGATCACGCCGGCGATCGTGCCGCCGGCGATATAGCCGGTGGCAAGCAAGGCGCCGGAACTCATTTCCGATTCCAACTCGGAAGCGGGTGTTTTGCCGCTGCGTTTTCCCAAGCGTTCGACGATGAAACGCGTCACTCCGCCGACGAAAATCGGCGCGGAAGAGGTGAGGGGGAGATAAACGCCGACCGCGAATGGCAAGGAGGAAACGCCGCAGAGTTCCACGACGAGTGCGACGGCGACGCCCAGGAGGACCAGGATCCACGGGAGCTTGCGGTTAAGTATCCCCTTGGTAATGATCGCAAATAGTTCGGCTTGCGGAGGCGCCAGTTTTTCGACTTTGGCGCCGTTGTCGCGCTGCGTGAGCCTGCCGTTGATTCCGGGATCGACCAGATAGCGCAGCTTTCCCTCGTCGTCCACGAGATACTTTCCCGGCTGCACGCCTTGCGGATTTCCGTCCGCGGCGTGCCAAACATAGTACAGGCGATCATCATCGGGCGCTTTTTCCCGCCGGGGATGGTTTTCGATTTGCGCCATATCCAGAGGACACTTGAGTTTCGGCAGATTTTTCGGCGACTTCGAGTAGATGGTGCCGGCGTCGTTGAGCAGCAGGAGGATCACGCCGATCACCAAGGCCGAGGAGATGGAGCCGATCAAGATGCTCCACTGCTGCCACTTGGGAGTCGCTCCCACGAGGAAGCCGGTTTTCAAATCCTGAGAGGTGGTGCCGCCGTTCGAGGCCGCGATGCAAACGATCGCCGCCACCGAAAGCGCCAGCAGCCGATAGGGCGATGCCGTCCAGCCTAACAGCAGGAAGATCAGGCACGTCAAGAGGAGCGTCGCCAGCGTCATGCCGGAAATCGGATTCGACGAGGAGCCGATTTCGCCGGTCAAGCGCGAGGAAACGGTGACGAAGAGAAAACCGAAAAGGACGATCAGCACGGAAGCCGCCAGATTGACGCCGATGTTCGAGAGACTGAAAGTTTCGGAAAACGACTGTCCGGGATGCGTTTGCGGATCGAGGCCGAGAAAGATCCAAATGGCGAGAATCAACAGCAGCGCGCGAAAAGACGGCGCGGAGCGGCAAGTCGTGATCGGTGCGGCAAAAGCGCGACTGCTTTTTGGAAACGGACCCCCGCATGTCGCGCAAACCCGAGCCGATCGAAGCGATGATCAGCGGCAGAGCTCGGCAAAGACTGATGATTCCGCCCGCCGCCACCGCGCCGGCGCCGACGTATCGCACATAGGCCAGGCGAACTTCCTCGGCGCTCATGGATTTAATTCAGCGCATCGGCGGGCGGGACGACCGTGGTGAGCGAG
This sequence comes from Pirellulales bacterium, assembly GCA_963713065.1. Taxonomy (GTDB): domain Bacteria; phylum Planctomycetota; class Planctomycetia; order Pirellulales; family Thermoguttaceae; genus JADLEL01. The sequence continues at coordinate 714,638 of CAVQKP010000013.1, forward strand.
TCGCCGAAATATTTGATGGTGGGGACCATGATGAAGGCCGCCAGCAGCCCACCCGCCACCATAATGCAGGAAATGCGCACGCCGATGATGTAGCCGACGCCCAGGAGCGCGGGATTTGCTTCGATCGCAGGGGTCGCGCCGGCGAACCATTTGATAGAATAGCTCACCGTATCATTCCAAAGCCGCAACCCGCCGCAAAGGAGTTGATAGATGAACGCCAGTCCGAAACCGGCGAAAACCGTCTTTGCCGTGCCGCCGCCGGTTTCGCCGACAATGAGCACGTCGGCGCAGGCGGTGCCTTCGGGGTACTTCAATGTCCCATGCTGTTTGACGATGAAGGCGCGGCGGAGGGGAATCATCATCAAGATGCCGAGGATGCCGCCGAGGACCGAGACGACCATCACCCGGCTGATTTCCATCTCGAACCCCAGGATCATCACGGCGGGCATGGTCACGCCGACGCCGAAGGCAATCGACTCGCCCGCGGAGCCGGTCGTCTGGACGATGTTGTTTTCCAAGATCGTGCGCGGGCGGATGCCCAACACTTTCGTGAATACGCGGAAGAGGGTGATCGAGAGCACGGCGACCGGAATCGAGGCCGAGACGGTCATGCCGACTTTCAGCGCCAGGTACAGCGAAGAGGCCCCGAAGATGATCCCCAAAACCGCCCCGACCAACACCGCCGCCCAAGTGAACTCGGGAATGACTTGATTGTCGGGAATATAGGGTTTATGGGCCGGTTCAGACGCATCATTGGAGGGGTCGCTAGTATCTCTCGCGAATGCCATTGAAAATTGCTCCCGACCACGTTTTTCCATCGGTTATAATAGTCCCAATGTACCTCGTTTAACGGTACTGGGCCAGGGGATGTGGACGATGTAGGGTGGGCTCCGCCCACCAAGGTTTCTTGTCATGAGATGCGTCTCGTCAGAAGTGGGGAAAAAATGCCTGACGAATTTGTGCGAAATGAGACCGATGATTCTTCGGAAACAAAAACGCTACCTTGGGTGGTTCGGCATCCTTGGAGGGTCCTGGGCGGATGGATTGTCATCCAAACTGCTTTGGGGCTCCTGTTTTTTCAGGAACATTATTCGAGAGCCGGGGAGCGCTTTTTTATTGCGATGCTCGGTTTACTTTTTTCCCAGCCTCTTCTCTTCGCACTCTGGACGGCCTTTGCACCACAAAGGTTTTACGTCCGCTTTTTGTGGTGTTTATCCCTTAGTTTTGGAGTTTCCTTTCTCATGGAATTGAAACATCTCATTGCGTATATGGGATTCCCTACGGATTTTTTTATCATCCTCATCAGCATGTCGATCTTCATCCTGGCGACGGCGATCTTACTGCTCGTTCGGCGTTTCACCCATTGGCAACTTCAGCACCTATTTCATAGCGGGAGTGCAAGCGACTATCAGCCCTACCAGTTCGGCATCAAGCACATGATCATCTTGACTACGATCGTCGGCGCCGTGTCGGGGCTTTTCAAAAGTCTGATCGTGATCAGCGATCATGCTACCATGCCCTCCCTCCGCGAACTCAGCAGAATTTTGAGCGAGATAGTATTGATGGTCGTGCCGATTCTGTTCGTTTATTGGCTCACGCTCGTCGATTTAAGCAAGAGAAAAGATTCGGGCATTGCCGCGATCATTTTTTTGGCATTCGCGGAAATCGCGGTCTATATTTTTGTCCCGATGATCGAGGGATCCCGATCCCGGATGTACGATGTCATCCCCTTTTTTCAAATCGGCTGCGGCTTGTCGGTTTTTATGACGGCACTGGTGATTCGCCGCTGCGGATTCCGGTTGGTTCGAAGTTCGTAAAGCTCGTAGGGTGGGCTCCGCCCACCATGATTCGCGTGAAAAGTTGTTTGCTTTCAATCGTTTTGCTTTTCAAGAAAGATACATTGATCAATTCGATATTTTCCGTTTCCCATTGGTGGGCGAAGCCCACCCTACAAAATTTCACATGAATTATCTCGCACACGCCCTGCCGTTCTTGGAGAATCCGTACTTCGCGGCGGCGACGGGGGTGCCGGATTGGCTGATGGTGGTCGATCGGAAAGTGCGGCTGCGGATGAAACATGTCGAGCCCTTTTCACGAATGAGGATCCCCTCCTGGCGGCCGTGGCGGGCGGGGTCGCGCAGCATTTGCGGGACGACGCGCAGTTCCACTCCACCCGGGCGTTTTTCGAGGTTTCCCTGCGGCTTTCGGAGATTGCCCGACAGGTGCTTGGCGATGAAATTAGTTTTCGAGCGAACTTTCTTGGACATCTGCTTTGCGAAGTGCTGCTCGATGCGGCCTTGGCTGCGGAAGAACATGACCAAGTGACGAAATATTACGAAATCCTGGATCGGATCGATCCGTTGCTGCTTGAGTCGGCCGTGAATCGGATGGCCCCGCGCGACCGGGCGGCTGGCGATTTTCCTCGGGGAATTCCGCCGGGCGAGGATATTGTGGGATTATCTGGATGACAGTAAACTGATGGTACGGCTCAATCAAGTCATGCAGCGCGTCGGATTGCCGCTCTTGCCCGAGGTATTCGCAACGGTCTTGCCTGAGGCGAGACGGTTCGTTGCGTCCCGAAAAGAGGAGCTATCGAGCGGCGTTCCGGTTGTAATATAACATAAACGCATGGATGATCTGATCCTTGTGCCGATACCGGGTTGGACGAGCGAAAATTCGAGGACTCAAGCATGCAAACTCCCGCCATTTTTCCTGAATTGCCAAAGGTTGAAACTTTGCCGGGCCAGATATTGCCCGGGCGTTTAAGCTCGATCGATGCGTTCCGCGGATTCGTGATGCTTCTGATTATGGCCCAGGTCTTGCACCCCTTTGATGTTCCCAACAGCAAGTTTTGGCACGCCTTCTGGATTTACGGCCAAGACCACGTGCAATGGGTCGGCTTCATCCTGCACGATGTCATTCAGCCCTCGTTTTCTTTCCTGGTGGGCGTGGTGCTGCCGTTTTCGATCGCCAGCCGCACGATGCGGCACCAATCGAAAGGCCGGCTGACCGGTCACGCCATCTTTCGGGCATTGGTTTTGATTTTTTTAGGAATCTTCCTGCGTTCCTTGGATAAAACGCAAACATATTGGACCTTCGAGGACACGCTCACGCAGATCGGTCTGGGCTACGCCTTCCTCTTTGCCCTGGCGTGGCGGCCCATGCGCGACCAATGGATCGCCTTCGTGCTGATCCTGGCGGGCTTTTGGGCGGCGTTCGCGCTCTATCCGGCGCCCGGCCCGGATTTCGACTACAAGGCAGTCAAAGTTCCCGACCAATGGCCGACGGACAAAAGCTATCAAGATACGTCGCTGTGGAACGAGAACGTGCATGTGATGCCCGGCTTCGCCTCGCATTGGAACCAGAACAGCAATCTGGCTTGGAAATTCGATACGTGGTTCCTGAACCTTTTCCCGCGGGAAAACAATAAACCGTTCGTTGCTCATGAAGGCGGATACAGCACGCTGAGCTTCATCCCCACGCTGGCGACGATGATCCTCGGGCTGTTGGCCGGCGGCGTTTTGAAAAGCGACCGCACGCCGGGGCGAAAAGTGCTGTGGTGTTTGGTGGCGGGCGGTATTTGCTTTGCGCTCGGGATGGTATTGCATTGGTACGGCATTTGCCCGATCGTGAAACGAATTTGGACGCCCAGTTGGACGTTGTTCAGCGGTGGGATATGTCTTTTCCTGCTGGCGGGATTTTATGTCGTGATCGATATTTGGCAATTTCGCCGCTGGGCGTTCCCGTTGGTGGTCATCGGCATGAATTCCATCGCCGCCTACTGCATGGCCGAATACCTGCTTTGCGGCGGCGACTCGCCCGAGCCGGGCTGGATCGCGAAGAACTTGTACATCCATTTCGGCCACGCGCCCTTTCGAATGTTCGGAGCGCAATACGAGCCGGTCGTGATCGGTTTTGCCGTGATGTTTTGTATATGGCTGATCCTGTATTACATGTTCCGGCACAAGATATTCGTCAAGATTTAGGAGGGCGGGCCGTGCCCGCCGATAAATGCACACGCTCAGCATCGTGGTGGGCGAGGCCCACCCTACAACCTCTCGCGGAGCTTCGCCATGCGTTACGGGATGAATCTCCTGCTGTGGACCGACGTGGTTTGCGAGGAATCGCGGCCGCTTATCGACGAGATCAAATCGATCGGCTTCGATGCCGTCGAGTTGCCGATCTTCGAACTCGACGCAGCGAAATACGCCCGGTGGGGAAAATATCTCGATGCGGCGGGCCTCGCCCGGACCGGCGTGACGATTCGCGGCATGGAAGACAATCCGATGAGCGCGGACCCGAAAATCCGCCGCAAGGGGATCGACGCGAACAAGGCCGCCTTGGATTGCTGCCAGGCGGCGGGCATCGAGGCGCTGGTCGGGCCGTATCATTCGGCGTTGGGTTGCTTCAGCGGAGCAGGCCCGACGGCCGACGAGTGGCGGTGGGCCGCCGATTCAATGCGCGAGGTGGCCGAACACGCCGAAAAATGCGGCGTCACGCTGGCGCTGGAATATCTCAACCGCTTCGAGTGTTATCTGCTCAACTGCGCCGCCGACGGCGCGCGGTTCGTCCGCGAGGTCAACCATCCGCACTGCAAGATGATGTACGACACGTTCCATTCGCACATCGAGGAGAAGAACACGCCCGCGGCGATTCGGGAGTTGAAAGGCTGCCTGGCGCACGTCCATATTTCCGAGAACGACCGCAGCACGCCCGGCGCGGGCAACGTCCGCTGGAAAGAGACGTTCGATACGCTGCATGAAATCGGCTACGACAACCTGATGGTGATCGAGGCCTTCGGCCTGGCGTTGGAAAAGATCGTGCCCGCCACGAAAATCTGGCGGCGGATGTACGAGAGCGAAAGGCAGCTCGCCCGCGACGGACTTGATTTCATGAAAGCGGAAGTGGCTAAACGCTGGGGGAGATGAAAGACATCATGTCGCCTCAATCCGGCCCAAGTCCCGAACTTGATCCACAGCAAGGCATCTCGCTGGAGGAGTTGGCCGACGCCTTTGCGCAGGTGATGGGCAAGGCCCCGCGATTGCGGAACGAGAACGGCGCAGAGCCGGCGGCAGAGCAGAATCTCGAAGAAGAAATTCCGGAGCCGGAGGCAGACAAAACGCCTCCGGCGGAAACGGCCGCGGACACGTCGCAGCCCGCGTTGCCGGCGGAAGAAGACGCCTGCCCGATCAGTCCGAAGAGCATCTTCGAGGCGATGCTCTTCGTGGGAAATCGGGAGAATCGGCCGCTTTCGGCGGGCAAGGCGGCGGAATTGATGCGCGACGTATCGCCGGAAGAAATTCCCGCGCTCGTCGAGGAGTTGAACGCCGGTTATGAGAGCGCGAATTGCCCGTATCACATTATCGGCGAGGGGGACGGATATCGCTTGACGTTGCGGAAGGCGTTTTATCCGCTACGGAACAAGCTTTACGGGCGGATTCGGGAAGCGCGGCTCTCGCAGGCGGCCATCGACGTGTTGGCGCTGGTGGCATACAACCAGCCGCTGACGGGCGAGCAGGTGGGCAAAATGCGCGGCAAGCCCAGCAGCCACATTTTAGCCCAACTGGTCCGCCGGGGCCTTTTGCGGCTGGAACGTCCGGCAGACAAGCCGCGCACGCCGCACTATTCCACCACCGAGCGGTTCATGCATTTGTTCAATTTGGAATCGCTCGACGACCTGCCGCGAAGCGAGGAGCCGGGGTGATCTTCTTGCCAAATCCTTTCGGCTCCCTGCCCACGCTTGCCGTGGGAATGAAGAAATCGCCGAAATTCCAACAACATGCCCACGGCGAGCGTGGGCATGGCACCCGGCATCCGGCAATCTCCGCTTGGGGGGATTTCTTCTATTATTCAACTCCCCTCCGCAAAGACAGGTTTCCAAAAACGGAGGGATTGTTTATACTTCAAGTATGATATTCGCCCCCCGCTATTCGACGCGCGAGACGGCACAGCTTTGCCAAAGGCTGTCGATCGCCATCGATTCGGGCATTGAAATCCGCAAGATTTGGGCGGACGAGACCAATCGAGCGCCGCCGGGGATGGCGAAAAGCCGCTTCCACACGATCAGCCAGGCGGTGGGCGACGGCCATTCCATGACTCAAGCTTTGGCAGCCACCGGCGATTACTTTCCGCTGCTGATGCGCGAACTGACGGCCGTCGGCGAGGAAACCGGAAAGCTCGACGCCGTTTACAAGCAACTCGCCGAGCATTACCAGTTGCGGCTGCAAATGCGACGGAATTTTTTCGCGGCGATCGCCTGGCCGATGATCCAGTTGGGAGCCTCGATCCTGGTGATCGCGCTGTTGATTTTGATTTTAGGCGTCATCCGCGACATGAATCCCGGGGTGGACCTCGACATGCTCGGTTTCGGCCTTTACGGCAAGCGCGGGCTGATCATCTATTTCGCCGTGATCGCGGGAGTGGCGGCGGCGATTTGGCTCATCGTCCGCGCCATCGGGCGGGGCATGGCCTGGACGAGGCTGATCCAGTACCTCATACTCCGCGTTCCGCAAATCGGCAAAATCGTGGAAAAACTTTGCCTTGCCCGATTCGTTTGGACGTTTTATATCACGCTCGAATCGGGCATGGAAATCCGCCGCGCCGTGCGATTGAGTTTGAAGAGCGCGAACCACGCACTTTATACCGATCGCATTTCGGAAATCGACAAAGCCATTTCGCAGGGGAATTCGCTGCACGAGTCGTTCGGCAATGCCGGCTGCTTTCCGCGGGAATTTTTGGACGCTCTGGCGGTGGGCGAGCAGAGCGGAAGGCTCTCGCAAACCATGGAAAATCTGTCGCGGCAGTATCAGGACCAGGCTCGGGCGGCGCTGGCGGTGCTCACGACCCTCGCCGGTTTCGCGATTTGGATCGTGATCGCGGCGCTGATTATCATGATGATCTTCCGTCTGGCGAGCTTCTATCTAGGCACGATCAATAATGCGTTGAATATGGTGCGTTGACCAGAGGCAATTAAGTTACGGTGGGACAAGCGAAGCGAAATTCCACCGGTGTTTTTTCGAGAAATCGGCGGGACTTCGCTTCGCTCGTCACGCCCTGTATTATTATCCCAAACAATATCAGGACAATTCATGCGCACCTTTCTAGTTACCGGCGGGGCGGGATTCATCGGGTCACATATTGCGGCGGCGCTGGTTGACCGCGGCGATGGCGTCCGCGTGCTGGACAACCTCAGCACGGGCTTCGCGGCGAATATGCAAAGCTTTCGCGACCGCATCGAGTTCATCGAAGGCGACCTGCTCGACGAGCAGGCGGTTGCCAAGGCCGTGTCGGGCGTGGATTGCGTCTTTCACGAAGCCGCCTTGGCCTCGGTCCCCCGCAGCGTGGCGAATCCGCTTCTTTCCCACGCCCATTGCGTGACGGGCACGGTCGCGCTATTGAACGCGGCGCGGCTGGCGAAGGTCCGCCGCGTGGTGTTCGCCGCCTCGAGCAGCGCTTATGGCGACCAGCCCTATTGCAGCAAGCGCGAGGTCGATCCGCCTTCCCCGCTTTCGCCCTACGCCGCCGCCAAATTGGCCTGCGAATATTATTGCAAGGCCTTCACGTCCACTTACGGCCTGGAAACCGTGGCGATCCGCTACTTCAACGTCTTCGGGCCGCGGCAGGACCCCAACAGCGAATACTCGGCGGTCATTCCGCGATTCATCACCGCCATGCTGGCGGGCAAGCAGCCCGTGATCTACGGCGACGGATTCCAGTCGCGCGATTTCACTTTCGTGGCGAACGTGGTGCAGGCGAATCTTTTGGCGGCCGACGCCCCCGGCGTCGCGGGCCGGTTGTTCAATGCCGCCAACGGCAAGAGCACCGATCTTCTGACGCTGATCCGCCTGTTGAATGAACTGCTGGGACTCGACATCAAGCCCATCCACCAGCCGCCCCGCGTCGGCGACGTCCGCGAAAGCCTGGCCGATATCACTCTCGCGCGAAAATTCCTGAAGTACGAGCCGGAAGTCGATTTCGAGGAAGGTCTGCGGCGATCGATCGCGTATTATCGGAGCGCGACGGGCGGGAAGCAGTAATTCGGTCGCCGACGATTGGGACTCCCTTCCTCTTGCAGTTGGTTCTTTCCGCAAAATAGCAGCATAAACTCGATGGCCCTTTTGCTAAACATTTTCCGCAATTGCAAAGACTGGGCCGATCGGGAATTGGGCATCGTTTCGCGATTCATTCAGTTTTGCTGCGTGGGAGCTTCGGGGATGGTGTTCGACCTGAGTGCTTATAAATTCCTGCTCCTCGGCTCGTTTCCGGTGCCCTTCGCGCGAGCGCTGGCTATCTGGATCGCGCTGACTTGGAATTATGCCTTGAATCGCCGGCTGACCTTCCACGATTCCCATAAAGAGCGGATCCTGATTCAATATCTAAAATTCGCGGCGGGATGCAGCCTGGGCGCCTTGGTGAGTTGGAGCGTTTCGGTGGGCCTGGTGTATTATTCGATTTTCTTCGATCGCTATAAATTGGTTGCCGCCTTCCTGGGCATCCTCGCCGGCACGTTCTTCAATTTCATGATTTCCTGGTTGTGGGTATTCCGCCGCCGCAAAGTTCGGGAAATGAATCGCTGCGAAAAGACTTGAATTTCCGAGGATCGATCGACCATGTCCAACGCCGGCAAAACGCTTGTCACCGTGGCAACCTATAACGAAATGGAAAATCTGCCGCCGCTGGTCGAGGAGATTTTTCGCTTCGCCCCGGAAGCCGATATTCTCGTGATCGACGACAACTCGCCGGACGGCACGGGCGCGTGGTGCGACAGGAAACATGGCGAAGACCCGCGGGTGTCTTGCCTGCACCGCTCGGGCAAGCTCGGCTTGGGCACCGCTATCATCGCCGGCATGAAATACGCCATCGAGCACGGCTACCGCTACGCTCTCAACCTGGACGCTGATTTCAGCCATCCGCCGAAATGCCTGCCGGCTCTGATTGCCGGCATGGACCCGCCCGGCGGAGAAGCGAAAGACGTGATGATCGGCTCGCGCTACATTCGCGGCGGCGGCTCGGAAGGCTGGCCGCTCAAACGAAAACTGATGAGCCGCGGCGTGAATCTGTACGCCCGCGGTTTGCTGGGCCTGAAGTCGAGAGATTGCAGCGGGAGTTTTCGCTGCTACCGCGTCTCGCTCCTGGAAAAGCTCGACTTCGCGTCGGTCGTGAGCCGGGGATATTCGTTTCAAGAGGAGATTCTCTGGCGATTGAAACGCTTGGGCGCGAAGTTCGGCGAGTCGCCGATCGTGTTCGTCGAACGGCAGCGCGGGAAATCGAAGATTCACTCCGGTGAAGCGATTAGCGCGCTAAAGATATTGTTTGCGCTGGGAATGAAGAATTGGTTGGGAAGATAATGCCGCCGGAACACACGCACCATATCCGCGTCCGCTACAGCGAAATCGACGCGATGGGGACGTATTACAATTCGAAGGCGCTCGAATGGTTCGAGTGCGGCCGGACGGAGCTTTGCCGCGCGACTGGCAAGCCCTACACCGAGTGGGAAGCCGACGGCGTGGGTTTGCCGCTGGTCGAAGCGCACGTGGAATATTTGGGGCCGGCAAAATACGACGACGAGTTGAAGCTCATCACGCGCGGGAAAATGATCGGCCGCGTGCGGCTCAGGTTCGACGTGATCATCGACAACGCCACAACCGGCCTGCCCGTCTGCCGCGGCTACACAATTCATGCCATTACCGATCTTACCGGCAAGCCGATCCGCCCGCCGCAGTGGCTAAAGGAGATTTTCGAGAACCAATAAGCGGTTCGGACTCGGTCCCCTTCGGGTCGCGGCTAAACATCCTCGCCCCTCGCCCCTCGCCCCTTGTCCCTTGTCCCTTGTCCCTATTAGAACAATCCCACGATCTCGCCTTTTTCGTTGATATCGATCGACTCGGCGGCGGGGATTTTCGGCAAGCCGGGCATGGTCATGATATCGCCGGTCAGCACCACGACGAAGCCCGCTCCGGCCGAGACCATCACGTCCCGCAGCGGCACGTCGAAATTTTTCGGCCGCCCGACCAAAAGCGGATCGGTCGAGAGCGAGTACTGCGTCTTCGCCATGCAGATCGGCAGGTGTCCGAAGCCGGCTTCCTGCAGCGCGTGGAACTTGTCGCGAAGCTTTTTGTCGGCCAGCACGTCGGTGGCGCCGTAGATTTCGCGGCAGATGATGCCCACCTTCTGCCACAGCGTGCAGGTGTCGGGATACAAGAGCGAGAAGTCAGTTTTCGTGTTCTCGACCACCTCGATCACCGCCTTGGCGAGTTCCTCGGCCCCCTTGCCGCCTTCGGCCCAGTGGTTGGCGGTGATGATTTTCACCGAAAGATAGGCGCACTTGTCCTTGATGAATTGGATTTCGGCGTCGGTGTCGGCGGAGAAATGGTTGATCGCCACAACCACCGGCAGGCCGAAGCGATGGATATTTTCGATGTGTTTTTTCAGGTTCTCCACGCCTTTGTCGAGCGATTCGACGTTGGGCTTGGCGAGTTCCTTCTGCGGCACGCCGCCGTGCAGCTTGAGCGCCCGGACCGTAGCCACGATCACCACGGCGTTGGGTTTGATTCCCGACTTGCGGCACTTGATGTTGAGGAATTTCTCCGCGCCCAGGTCGGCGCCGAAGCCGGCCTCGGTCACGGTGTACTCGGAAAGCCGCATCGCCAGTTTCGTGGCGATGATGCTATTGCAGCCGTGGGCGATGTTGGCGAAGGGGCCGCCGTGGATGAACGCCGGATTGTTTTCGAGCGTCTGCACGATGTTCGGCTTGAGCGCGTCCCGGAGCAGCACGGCCATCGCCCCGTGGGCTTTCAAATCGGCGGCAGTGATGGGTTTGCGATCGCGGGTGTAGGCCACGATGATCTTTCCCAGCCGCTCTTTGAGTTCGCCGAGCGATTCGGAGAGACAGAAGCAGGCCATTACTTCGGAGGCGACGGTGATGTCGAAACTGCTCTCGTGCGGCATCGAGTTATTCGTGCCGCCCAGGCCCACGATGATGTCCCGCAGCGCCCGATCGTTCATATCGACCACGCGTTTCCAGACGATCCGCCGCGGGTCGATATCGAGCTTGTTGCCTTGATGGATATGATTGTCCAAGAGCGGCCAGGAGATTGTTGGCCAGTCCGATGGCGTGAAAATCGCCGGTGAAATGCAGATTGATGTCTTCCATCGGCACGACCTGCGAAAGCCCGCCGCCGGCGGCCCCGCCTTTCATGCCGAAACACGGCCCCAGCGACGGTTCGCGCAAACAAACCGCGGTCTTCTTGCCGATGCGGTTCAGCCCGTCGCAAAGCCCGATGCTGGTCGTCGTCTTGCCCTCGCCGGCGGGCGTGGGCGTGATCGCCGTCACCAAAACCAGCTTGCCGGTGGGACGGCCATCCAACTCATGATAATAATCGAGCGAAACTTTCGCTTTCACTTTGCCGTAGTGCTCGATGTCCTCCTCGGCAATGCCCAGCTTGGCGGCGATTTGCTCGATGGGCAGGAGGTTGGCGCTGCGAGCGATTTCAATGTCGGGCGGAAGCGTGCGGGTGGTATCGGACATGAGGGTACAGGGGACAGGGGACAGGGGAAAGGGCAGAAAAAAACCGCTTGCAGCTTCGCAACGCTCGATCAATCACAACGATTCACGCACGGTGATCCGCGCGCTTGTTCAATTTGCATTTTGCAATTACCAATTTGCAATATCAAATAATATGTCCTACTACGCGTAAAACTCGCGAACCCGCATCAGCACGTCGAAGCCTTGGAGCTTCAAGCATTCATCGAGGCAAACCATCGCCGGATGGTCGGGCGTGAGCTTCTCATATTTCCGCTTCACCGAGCCGATGACCATATCCAGCCCCAGCGGCATGGCCAGCATGAGGAAGGCGCTTTCCAGCGGGCCTTTCACCGGCGAACCGTCGGCACGCTTCGGCGGCAGCATGACGGTAAAATTGCTCAGGCCGACCGAGGCGTGGAAGCCCGCGAAATCGGCGTCGTCGTGGATCAGTTTCATCGAGGCCAAAAGGCGATGGATGTTGCCTTCCGAATCGCTGCCCAAAGGCGCGATGCCGGGATCGATGATGTAATCCGTATTCTTCATGCCAGGACAACGGGCGCGGAACTCGCCGACGATCTTTTTCGCCGCCGCGTAGGTTTCCGCGGGCGTGCGGCACGGCTTCGAGCGGCCATCGACCACGTCTTCCGAAACCAGCAGGATCGGCATGAAGGGTTGGACGGCGTAGAGTTCGAACATTTTCGAGCGGAGCGCGGAGATCGAATTGAGGATCGGCTTCTGTCCGCCCGCCCGCGCGACATCGTACGCTTCCAATCCAGCCTTGACGATGTTGAAATCGGGCGAATCGATCGAAAGCGGCTTGGCCGTCACGCCTTGGATTTTCTTGACCATTTCGGCCATGAACTCCGGCGAGCGGGGGCCGACGTTCACGTCGATATAGCCCGCCCCGCCTTCGTCTTGCGACTTGGCAAGGTCCAGAAGTCCGGCGATGTCGTTCGCGTCGAACAGTTTCTTCGTCGAGGGAACCGAGTCGTTGATCGACTCGCCGATGATCGTCAATCCAGGCAGGGACATGTGCGTTGGTCTCCGTAATAGGTGTCGTCGGTGAATGGCGGTCAGTGGTCAGTCGCCACTGACCACTCTTCTCACTTCTTTGGCGCGTGATGATCCTTATCCAAAAACGTATTCACCCAGGAACTGGTGTTCTTCAAGTTGGCGTTGTAAATGGTGACGGGCCGATCGAGCATCGTTTCCGACTCGCCGTAATATTTCAGCCGCTCGTAGATCCGCGCCCAGAAGCATTCCTTGTCGTCCAACTCGCAGCGGCCGTTCGCCGAGCCGCCGCAGGGTCCGTTGCGGCCGCATTTCGAGCAGGAGAACTTCGGGCAAAGATACGCGCAGTCGGGCAGGCTACAATCGCCGCAATCCTGGCAGCCGTACATCGCATACTTGCCCGCATGTTCCAGCGAATGCGCCATGCGGAGCAGAAAGCCGGGCTTCTTGTCCAGCCGGGCGAAAATCCGTGTCAAGAGCGGATAGAGCGCCTTGTCGCGCGTGAACGCCAACTTATGCACCAGCCGCGAGAACCGGTAATTCAAGGTCACTTCCTTCGATTTCGGCGGGCGCTTGAGCGTGTCGAGGTACTGTCTGTTGATTTGCTTCGAATCGCAGAGGCCGGTCTTCGGATCGTGCTCGAAGAGAAAGAACTCGCCGGGCTGCGAATACTGGATTTCCTTGATGAAATCGCACCAGTCGTTTTCGCCGTAGCTTTGGGCGAGCTCGATGATCCGCCCGAAAGTCTCCGCTTTGGCCATGCCGCCCAGATAGCCGGCGGCGAAGCCCAGGCCCTTGAAGACGGCCAACTGCTTGGCGGCCAGTTCCTGGAAGAACTGTTTGCCCTTGTCCGGGCTGGCGGCGTATTTTTCCACGTCTTCGAGCAGTTGGTCGGTGACGACGCAGCCCGCCAGCTTGCCGCTGTTGAATAGTTTCGCCACGCCTTTCGTCAAAAGATACACGTTGCCGACGATCGGCACGTCGATGCCGCGCGCTTCGAGGAACAATTTGACCTCGTGGTGCTTCCGCATATCGTAGCCGAGTTGCGGGATGACCCAATTCGCGCCGCAGCCGATTTTGCGGGCCAGCTTGAAGAACTGCGGCAGCAGTTCGCGCTCGTGGCGTTTGAAGGGCGAAACCGCGCAGCCGATGAAAAAGTGCGTTTGCGGCAGCGTTTCGGGTTTGCCCGTGCGGCCGAGAACCGTCAAGCCGTCGTTCATCGATTTCAAGAGCGTGATCAGCGAGATGGAATCGAGGTCGAACACCGGTTCGGCCAATCCGCCGAAGCCGCCCGTCGGATAATCGCCCGTGATGGCGAGGATATTATTGAAACCTTCGGCGGCATAACGCCACGCGGCGGCTTCGATGCCGTTGCGATTCATGTCTTTGCACGTCAGATGCAGCACGACGCGCTGGCGGCGATCGGCGACCAATCCGCCGAGCCAGTCGGGCGGAAGCATCGGCCCGCCACCCGGATTGTCGGTGATCGAAATCCAGCCTACCCGGCGGTCACCGAGCAAATCTTTGGCGAAAGCGGCCAAGTTGCCGGGTTTTTCGGGTGGTTCGAAGCCGCGGGTGGTAACCACCTCGATGCCGTAATAAAACCGCTTGCCGGCGAGCATCGCTTGATACGTCAGGCCGTCATTGGTCGCTTGGTTCTCGGTGTCGGGCATGGAAAGGCACGCTTGATAAAATCGGTTGTCCGCTCCGGAAACCGGGAAAAAGAGCGGAAGGCCAAGAAATATCGCAATGCTAACACAAACATTGGATACGAACACGGGTCACACGCGATCGATTGCAATGAATCGATTACAAACATTGGGGCGACAGTGGCACTGTCGCCCCATATTATCGGCGATTCCCGGAGCGACGGCAAACCGGCCACCCCGGCATTTCGAACATGTTTATTTCGCCACCAGCTTTCGTGCGACCGCCACGGCAGCGCTGGCGTTGTCGCTGAAGCCGTCGGCGCCGATCTCGTTGGCGTATTGCTGGGTGATCGGAGCGCCGCCGATCATGACTTTGACCTTCGAGCGGATGCCGGCCTTTTGCAGGGCGTCGATCACGTTCTTCATCATCGTCATGGTGGTGGTCAACAGGGCGGAAAGGGCGAGAATCGTGCCGTCCTTTTCCTTGGCGGCTTCGACGAATTTCTCGGCGGGCACATCGACTCCCAAGTCGATAACTTGGAATCCGCCGCCTTCGAGCATCGAGGCCACGAGATTCTTGCCGATGTCGTGCAAGTCGCCCTGCACGGTACCGATGACGACGCGCCCCATCGGCTCCGCGCCCGAAGCCACCAAGTGCGGCGTGATCAGTTCCAGGGCCGTCTTCATCGCCCGGGCGGCGATCAGCAATTCGGGAACGAAATATTCATTGCACTCGAATCGCCGGCCGACTTCGTCCATCGCCGGAATCATGTATTTTTGCACCAAATCGCTGGGATTGGCGTTTGCCGCGATGGCCGCCTTGGTGACTTCTTCCGCCTTCTTGGCGTTGCCGGTAAGAATTGCATTGTACAGTTCCGCAGGGTCAGACATGAGCTACTCTCCTCAAGAGAAACGAGCTTAGGAAAAAATTGGTTATATAACGCTACGAAGCAAACGCCACTCGGACGCCGCGCTTTTCGACACGCCATCGGCCGGCAGGACGCCCTCATCCTCCACAAGAAACATTGAATATGCCTGCTCATCGCAGGCTTCGTTCCCGCAGAAAACCTATAAACTACCGCGAAAATCGCTTATCCACCAGTCCCCCGTCGTTGTTTTCATTTTGCTTTTTCGTTTTATGCTCGAATTTTTCACCAAGCATAAGACGATCCAATCCGGGAAGCAATGAATGCGAACGAGAGGGCATCAGCCTAATTCATGTTATTATAATATCCATGTAATTCCTAGAGTTATTCACAAGACAGAATAAAATTTTTACCAGGTTGAAATTAAAATAACACATTTATGAATATTTATAAAACCGGTTGTATTATAGCTTAGTAACCTTATTTGCTTCCGTCAAGCATCGTGACTTCAATTTATCGGGTAAAATAACATAAAATGTCATGGATGAATCCTGCTGGAACTACATATCGCATTTATGCAACCGGTTGTAAATAGTATTTAATGCTTGCTTAATTGCCCGGTAGTGGTACTTAAGAAGACTGGAGATATTCGATGAATCGCCAAGGATTGAGGTCGCTGACGTTTTTTAAGGCCAGAAAAACTGCATCAGACGCATAACATCCCATCTAGGATTCCCATTCTACCAAGTACTTGATCGTCAAACATTCCCATTGGTCTTTGCTGACCTCAAATTTTCCCTTCGACTGCTTGTGGTGATTTGTTCACATTGCTATCCTGAACAAGAATATCTTTCTGTAAAAAGCGATATCGGCAAATCCCTGTCCCCTTTCCTCAGGGGGTGGACACTTTATGCTGGTTTTAGCGCGAAAAGTCGGCGAGAAAATCCTGATTGGAGATAATATCTCCGTAACGGTGGTTCGCATCGCGCCAGGGGTCGTGCGCATCGGCATCGATGCTCCCGAGGAGACGCCCATTATCCGGGAAGAAATCCAGAACCAAGCACAGTCGCAGGAATTGCATAAAGCAGCCACGAAGACGTGAGCGAGATTTTTCCGGCTAACCCTTGCCCGCTTTTTTATGAATTGAATCCCATGCCCGGCGGTTGAAATCCATTCGAAAAATCTACGGCTGATTCAGGTCGATTTCTCTGGGGCATTTTTCCAAGCTCCCGTATTCCGCGGCGAGGTCTTCCAATTTTTTCGCCTTTTGAGCCGGTGATAATTCTGGTGAGTTTTCGTCAACTGGCGCTTTGCCCCAATAAATGCGTTTTTCGCCGGGGACGCCATTTTCGTCCGGCGGACCGGGAGCGACGATCTCGAAACGATAGTCGCCGAATTGCGAGGATTGCGTCGCTTCTGCCGCATTTCCCGCAGCCTTCAGCGAGATCGCTCGGGGAATGATCCATTTGAGATGCAACTTTTCCCAGACCGGAAGCAATGCGGCGGCAATTTCCGCTCCGCCGATGACGCGACTGTCGCCCCAGCGTTTTCCCTCGCCGACGGAGGGCGGTTTATCGACGTCGATCAATTGGGGGTATTTGGCGCATTCCACGGCCGAAAAACATCCTTCCGTCGGCAGGGAGATTCCGTCGGCATCCACGGCATAAGCCATCCGATCCACATGAACCATCAATACCGGCCGGCGGTAATCCAATTCCACTTCGACCGTGGCGGGATACATTTTGACGACCCTGTGGACTTTAGCCACCCACGGATTCTGCTCGAAGGCCGCCGTGACGCGCTCGGCGAGATCTTTGTCCATGATCGAGACGGCACCGCCGCGGCTCAGTTGCTTGAACACTTCCAAACGCGGATCGGGCTGGACCCAGACGGGCATGGGCCAGGGCTGGAGTTGAATCTTTTCCGCCGTGAGCTGATATTCCTCGGAACCCAGCATTTTGTCGCGAACCAGTTGTCGGATCTCATAGCCCGCGGCGCCAAGAACGCCTGCCAGAAGAATTGCCAAAAGCAAAAACTTTCCCCAGCCGGCGATCAGCGAGGCTAGTCTCGGAAACTTCGGCGAAGCGGCGGTGGCGGTTTTTTTCTTCGCGGGGGACATTGATTATGAATATACGCAGGCAAAGCCGCAAATCAAATCGTTTCACCCACAGCCGGCGGCGATGGCGGTTTGTCTCGGAAACGATCGAAGAAATCGGTTTTTCGACAAGTTCGCCAAAAACGCCGTCGGCGTCGGCTCCGGGCTAAACAATTACCAAATTTCCATTTCGAGTTCCAATTCCACGCCCAGGCGTTCGAGGATTTGGTTGCGGACCAGGTCGATCAATCGCAGCACGTCTTCGCTGGTGCTCTCGGGCTCGGCGATGATGAAATTGGCGTGGCGATCGCTGACGAAGGCTCCGCCGATGCGCGTGCCTTTAAGTCCCGCCTGATCGATCATTTCGCCGGCGCTGGCGCCGCGGGGATTTTTGAAGACGCAGCCGGCCGTTTGGTGGCCCAGTGGTTGCGAAGCCTTTTTGAGAATCCAGTATTTTTGCATCCGCTTCGCCAGTTCGCGGGGATTGTCTTCTTCGAGCTGGCAGCGCGCTTCGAGAATCACCAGCTCGTCGAGGCTGCTTTGCCGATAGCCGAATGCCAGTTCGTCAGCTTGGCGCTGGAAGACGTCGCCGGAGGCGGAGACCACGGTGGCCTGGATCGTCCACTGGCCGATGCCTCCGCTGCGCGTGCCGGCGTTGCCATGCAGCGCGCCGCCCACTGAGCCGGGAATGCCAACCAGCGTTTCCAACCCTGCCAATCCGCGATTGACCGAGGATGTGACGACCTGTCCGAGCAGCGCACCGCCGCCCGTGATGACCGAACGATCCTCGAAACGAATTCCGCAAAATGCCGGGGCGCTGAGATGGACGACCATCCCCTTTATCCCTTCGTCGCGGACGAGAATATTCGAGCCACGCCCGAGAATCCGCACCTTGATTCCCTCGTTGTGACAACGCTGAATGAGCTCGACCAATTGGTCGGGCCTTTCCGGTTCGGCAAAATATTCCGCCGCGCCGCCCAACTGGAACCACGTATGCATGGCCATCAATTCACCATGCCGTACGATCGTTTCGAAACCACTGTCTATTGGCATGATCTCGCGTTTTTTGTTTTTGGTCTTAGGTTATTGGTCTTAGGTTTGGACACCAAGACCTAATACTCAAGACCGAGTGAATATCTCCCGCACCCAAAGTGATTATTACGTCGCCCGGCTGCACTTGGGTTGCCAAAGCATCCATGATATCGTCTGTTTGGTAAATGGGGAGGACTTTTTCGCCATCTTTTCCGGATTTTGCAATCTCCGCTGTCCTTCGAGCGAGGTCGGCCGCGGTAATTTCGCCCGGCTTGGGGGTGCCTTCTCGAGTGCGAAAAATTTCGGCCACAATTACCTTATCCGCATTTTGCAGGCTCAAGGCCAGTTCATCCAGTAACCGAGCGGTTCGTGAGGTTTGATGCGGTTGGAATATACACCAAATACGTCGATTAGGGAAAACCTCACGCGCGGTGTCCAACGCGAAGGCTACCTCAGTCGGGTGGTGGGCATAATCCATCACGTAGGACAGGTTTCCAATCTGTCCCATCAAAGGCTTGTTCTCTCGCTCCGGCGTTGAAATACCATTCTCCGATGCCCCAGCATTGAAAGAATCGCTAACCAGCGCCCCATCGTATACGCGTGCGGCGGCGTCCGCGCAAGGCGTTCCCACGCCGGAGCGCGGGAAGGAGGAGTGGAAGATTTCAAACCGCCGGTGCAGTCCGGGAAAAGTTTCCAGTCCGTGTCGAATCTTCTCGGAGGAGACGCCATGGTCCGCACAGATTGCTACCGCGGCCAAAGCGTTCAGGACATTGTGCCGACCGGCCATCGGCAGCTTCACATCGAGGGCCATCTCGCGGCCCATGAATATGGAAAATCGGTAATATCCGCGTTCCTGCCGCATGCATCGGGCCGACCTGCCGGCCGTTGGCGAAAAACCAAACGATGTTCTTCGGCAATCGATGCGTTGCGAGACCTTTTGGGTTGTGGGGCAATCGTCACGGTGCAACAAATGTCCATTTTCAGGCAACAATTCGGCAAATTGTCGAAAGGCGGATTCGATTTCCGCCAAATCCCGGAAACAATCGAAATGATCGGTCTCGATGCCCAGGATGGCGGCGTGCGTCGGTCGAAGATGCAGGAAGTTCTTGCGATACTCGCAGGCTTCCACGACAAAAAAGTCTTTTCGTCCGGCCCGGCCGCCCGACGTCTTTCCGATTGGCGTGGCGCCGCAAAAAACTGTCGGATTCCAACCTGCTTCCGTCAGAATATGACCGATTATCGCCGCGGTCGTGGATTTTCCATGCGTGCCGGCGACCGCTATCGTATGTTCGCCTGATGTGATCTTTCCCAACGCTTGAAAGTAGCTCACGGCGGGAATGTCCAACTCGACGGCACGGCGGCGTTCGGGATTATCCGGCGGAATCGCGTCACTGTAGATGACGACGTCGGATTCTGCCGGGACATTCTCGGCCGCATGGCCGCGAAGCGACATGTCCGAACCGGTGATGCTCCATCCCCAGCCGACCAGCACATCGGCCATGGCTCGCATTCCGTTGCCGCGGATGCCGATCAGGTGAGCGCGGGAACCGTCCATAGTTTTTGTGTTTTTCGGGAAGCGCGGCGCCATGCCCGGGCTTGCGTGGGCATGTTGCGGCTCTCCTGCGTTTCTAACATGCCCACGGCAAGCGTGGGCATGCGCCGCATGTTCCTCAAGAATAACTACTTTGGCAATCCGCCGAAACGGCGGTTGCGGGCGGCGTAGTCGCGAAGGGCTTGGTGTAAAAGGTTTTCGTCGAAGTCGGGCCAGCACTGCTCGGTGACCCAAATTTCCGCATAGCTGATTTGCCAGAGCAAAAAATTGCTGATCCGCCGTTCACCTGCGGTGCGGATAAGCAAATCGGGCTCGGGCATGCCAACAGTATATAAATGCTGATCGATCGTGCCTTCGTCGATCGTATCCGGATCGAGCGCCCGGCCTGAACCTTGCCGGCAATTCGCCGCACCGCATCGACGATTTCCGACCGGCTGCCGTAATTGATCGCCAGACAAATTCTCATGCCGGTATTCGCGCGGCTCAGTTCGACGGTGCGATCCATCTCCGTCAAGGCGTCGGGCGGGAGGCCCGAGCGGCGGCCGATGACCGTCACCCGCATGTTCCGCCGCATGATCTCCCCCCGCTCTTCGATCATGTACTGTTCGAGCAATTGCATCAGGAATTTCAATTCCTGGCTGGGCCGTTTCCAATTTTCACTGGAAAAGCAAAAGAGCGTAAGCTGCTCGATGCCCAACCGGGCGCACTCCTCGGTCACGCGGCGAACGCTCTGCACGCCGCGGCGATGCCCCTCGATCCGCGGCAGCCCCTGCTGCTGCGCCCAACGCCCGTTGCCGTCCATGATCACCGCGATATGCCGCGGCAGCCGCTCCCGCGGAACTTCCTGAAGAAAAGGCGGCATCGTTGCGGGTTCGGGAGGCACGGGAGGAAGGATGAATGCTGAAGGATGAATATTAAACGACAATTGATTCCGTGAAACAATCTCTTCCAGCGGAGATCGTGTTTCGCCCCAAAGGGGCATCTGTTCGCACAGCCCAGTGCAACGTCCTGGAGAACTCTAATTGTTTTTCTTCGCAAACATCGTCTGCTCGCGGTCCGGCCCGACGGATACGACTTCCACCGGCCGGCCGATGAGCCGGCTGAGGCGATCAAGATACTTTCTCGCATTCTCGGGCAGGTCGGCGATGCGGCGGATATCGCTGATCTCCTGCTGCCAGCCGGGCAGCGTTTCATAAACCGGCTCGACGCGGCGGAGGTCGTCCACATGGCTGGGAAAATGCGTAATCCGTTGGCCGTCCAGTTCGTAGGCCGTGCAGACTTTGATCTCCGGCAGTTGACTCAACACATCCAACAGCATGACCGCCAGCACATCGACCCCGCTGAGCCGGGCCGTATAACGCACCGCCACGGCATCGAACCAGCCGCAGCGCCGGGGCCGCTTGGTGACCGTGCCGTACTCGTTGCCGCGGTCGCGGATGTGCTGGCCGGTTTCGTTGTCCTGCTCGGTGGGGAAAGGCCCGCCGCCGACCCGGGTGGAATAAGCCTTGACGATGCCGATCACCTTCGTAATATATCTGCCCGGCACGCCGGAACCGGATGAAACGCCGACGCCGGAACTGTTGCTGCTGGTGACGAACGGAAAAGTGCCGTGGTCGATATCCAACAACGATCCTTGAGCGCCCTCGAACAACAGGCGTTTGCCCGCCTCGATGGCGTCGAGCAAATACGTGGTGGTATCGGCCACGTGCGGCTTGAGCTTCTCGGCGAACCGCGAATATTCTTCGAAAATCTTTGCGGCATCGAGCGTTTTGATATTCTCCGAATCCTTGATGGAGGAGAAGATTTGATTTTTCGCCGCGGTGATGTCCGCGATCCGCTCGCGGAAGTTTTCGCGGTACATGTCGCCCAGCCGGATGGCGTGCGATCGGCCGACTTTGTCGCGGTAGCACGGCCCGATGCCGCGCAGAGTGGTGCCGAGGGCCTCGCCCGTGCATTGCGTGTCCAGAAGACGGTCTTCCTCGAAATGCCAGGGGAAGATGACATGCGCCCGATCGGAGATCATCAGGTTTTCGCCGACCTGGACGCCGCGCGCCGTGAGGTTTTCGATTTCGCCGATCAAACTCGCCGGATTGAGCACCACGCCGCCGGCGATGACGCACTGCACTTGCGGGCGGAAGATGCCGCTGGGGACCAGCGAGAGCTTGAAGGTTTGCCCGCCATAAACGACGGTATGCCCGGCATTGGCACCCCCCTGATAGCGGATGACGATATCGTGCAATTCGGTCAAGATATCGACGATCTTGCCTTTCGCTTCATCACCCCACTGTAATCCGACCACACAAGTAGCAGTCACGGAATTTTCCTCTACATAGGGTGAGCTTTACCCACCAATTGCCATAACCTTTTATCTGTAAAAGACTTACGAAAACAATGCCAACTACCCCAAAAAAGACGTCCCTACGCCCAAACGCAGGAACGTCCTCTTCACTCCAAACGTGTCAGTCTAGGCATGAAAACGAAGAATAGCAAGGGGCGGAAGAATTGCGGCAGGTAAGTAGCGGTCTTGTATATCATAAATGACGGGTGCCATGCCCACGCTTGCCGTGGGCATGCTGGGGAGTTTTTCGGCGATTCTCATGCCCACGACAAGCGTGGGCATGGCACCGAACCTGTCAAATATTGTTTGTCGGACCGCAGGTCCCGCCGCCGTAAGGGACCGTTTGACGGATAACCTCCCGGAAACACCCATGCTATCGCACTCGTTCCAACTCTTCTCCCGCGGATTGGAAGAGTTTTGCGGCATCGGGCGAAGTGATGAATTTGTCCAGGTTTTCGGTGCTCTCCTGGAAGAAGACTTGATCGGGCTTGATGACGCCCTTGAGCTTTTTGCTCTCGATGAGCGCTTTCTTTTGGTCCCAGTCCATCCTCAGGAGGCTGATTTTATCGCCGTTGAGCCGATACTCGTAAATCCAATAACCTTTGAACATTTCGGGCTTCCAACCCGTTTTCGCGACTTCCTTCAGTTGGTCAGGCTCCAAAGCGGTGATATTGAGAAAGTGCCGACCGCCCAAGGTCGTCGTGAAGAAAAAGAAACTGCTTTCGGGAACATCGAGTACGCCATCCTTTTGGTGGTCGATCAATGCCATCCGCATCAGCCCCGACGGAAATTTATCGCCCGCCAACCCCACGTGGTAGTACCGCGTGCCATCATCACGGTGCTCGCGCCACACGCCCGAAAGTTCCGTGGCGGGTTTCGCTTTCTCAAGATCGGACAGCGGATTCTCCGAATCGATGCACGAGGTCAGGCTTAAAATGCATAAACCCGCGAGCATAACGCCGGAACGGGAATAAAAACGCATGGCAAATCCTCCTTTTCAAAAAGTTTGAGCGATCATGTCATCCATTCCTTGGAACGCCGGAAAATATTGCTTTAGCAGAGCCGGATTCTTGTTGCAAAAGAGTCCAGTCGCATTCCGCACTTTTCCGGTGAATTCGTAGATCATCAGGGTACTATCCTTTTTGGGAAAAAGCAGCATTCAACAATCTCATTCGACACAGTCCCTTACTTCATCAGGCGTGACATTTGGGGATGTATAACGAAGATTATTGCCGCCAGTTTCTCGTTGTATAAGTCATTCTTAGGCGAAATTGTGAAATGGAAAACAGTTATGTCTTTGCCTAAACCTCTATACTTTCCTGGTTTATTGCTTGAATTCTTCCGCGGATAAATTTTACTTGGTTGTGATAGATAGAAAATCTGTCCAACAGGCGGAAAGAGCTTCGTCAAAACCGGCACAAAATACACAATAATCATCATCGAAACAGGAAAATTTCTCGTTTCAAGGATTCTGAAGATCAAATGAACGTATGATTAAAAAGCAATCATGCGGAAGCCGAACTTTCGCAGTCAATTGATTTTCGAAATGCACTTTGTCAGGAAAGGAAATCAGCCATGCGACCTTACGCGATTCTCGGAGGTATATTGATCCTGTTCGGCCTGCTGGGCGCGGATAATCCTCAGCAACCGCCGGCCCCGGTTTCCGGCACGAGCAATCCCGCCGGCAACTCCGCGACACTGAAGCCCGCCGCGCCGCCGGCAAGCCGTCCCGAGGATGAAAAAGCGATTCGGCAAATCGTCGCGCAGTTGGTCAAGGCGTACAACGCCGGCGACGCCCAGGCCGTGGCGAAGTTCTTCGCCCCGGATGCCGAGATCGTGGACGAAGAAGGCCGTAGCGTGCAAGGCCGCGCGCAGGTGGAGGAAATATTCGCGGGCGCGTTTCGGAACCATCCTAAAACGCACATCGCCATCGACACCGCGTCGATCCGGTTCATCGGCCCGGCGACAGCCGTCGAAGACGGCATGAATACCGTGGTTCACGCACCCGGCGAAACGGCCCTGCGGAGCCGTTATGAAATCGTTTACCTCCGACAGGAAGGCAAATGGCAGATCGGCAGCGCCCGCGATTTCCCCGACGAGCCGCTTCCGGCCGAAGAGCAACTCAAGCAATTGGACTGGCTGGTCGGCGAGTGGATCGATGAAAGTCCCGAATCGTTGATCCTCACCAAGTACCATTGGGCCGACAATCACAAGTTTCTCAGCGGCGATTTCGCGGTGCAGATCAAGGGGCGGCCGGCGATGAGCGGCACGCAGCGCATCGGCTGGGACCCAGTGGCGCAAAAAAATCCGCTCCTGGGTGTTCGATACCGAAGGCGGCTTCGCGCAAGGGATCTGGACGCGCGACGAAAACCGCTGGATCGTCAAAATGACCGGCGTGAATCAGGAAGGCAAGACGGCCTCCTCGACGAACGTCACCACGATGGTCAGCAAGGATCGCATGACTTGGCAATCCCGCGATCGCATCGTCGGTGACGAAGTCCTGCCGGACACCGAAGAAATCCCCATCGTTCGCAGACCGCCGCAACCGAAGTGAAGCATGAAATGTGAAGTGTGAATACACGCGTTCGCTCCGGCGCGGGAACGCAATTCGCCGACGCTGCGACGTCGATATCGGACCAAAACTTAAGACCCAAAACCAAAAACCAAAAAGGCAATCCATCCATGAAAACGACATTCAAACTCTTCTTGATGCTCACCGTGGCAATCGCCTGCTCTTCCGATCGCGCCTGTTTTGCCCGTGGCGGCGGCGGCGGGGGACGCGGCGGCGGATTTTCCGGCGGCGGATTTTCCGGCGGCGGCCGCGGCGCCGGCTTCTCGGGCGGCGGCGGTTTCAATCGGTCGGGCGCGGCGAATTTCGATCGCGGGGGCGCAGCGAATTTCAATCGCACGCCCTCGTTCAGCACGCCGCACTTCTCGAATCCGGGCAATTTCAAGGGCGCCGGCAACTTCAATCGACCTTCGACCCTCCCCGCCACGCGGCCATCGCTGCCAAACAATCCCGGCGGCATTGCAAAACCCAGTTATCCGAACTTCAACGATCGGCCCGGGGGAAACAACGCCTTCGATCGACGCACCAAGATCGGCAACAACGTGAACATCGACCGAAACTCAAACTTCAACCGCAACACGAACATCAACAACTTCAACGCCGGCCGTTTCAACAACTTTGCAAACCGGCCGATCGATGCGCGTTACGGCGTTCATCCGAATTACGGGAATTGGTATCACGGCCAGTGGCACGGCCATTGGAACAACAATTGGTGGTACCATCGGCCCGCGGCCTGGTGGGGAGCGGGTTTCATTGCGGGATCCGCCGTAGGCTACGCGCCTTGGAATTGGGGATATTGGCCCTATTATAATCCGTATTGCGGGGCGCCCCTGGTCGTCAGCGGCACGACGATCGACTATGCGCAGCCGATCGTCTTGGCACAATCGCCGACGGCCACGACGGCCGATTATGCCGTGAACTCGGAAACTGCCGGACAGCCTGCGCCGAACGACAAGGCGATGGAGTTTTTCGATACGGCCCGGCAGGCTTTTTACGATCAAGACTACCCGGCCGCGCTCAAGGCCGACGAGCAGGCATTGGCGATCTTGCCGAGCGACGCCGTGCTCAACGAGTTTCGCGGCGTCGTGCTCTTCGCCATGAAAAAATACAAGGATGCGGCCGGCGTGATTTACGCGGTGCTCTCCGTCGGACCGGGTTGGGACTGGACCACCATGAGCGCCCTGTACGCGGACGTCGAAACCTACACGGCCCAACTGCGGGCGTTGGAAGATTACGTCAGGAAGAATCCCGATGATCCCGCCGCGCATTTCCTCCTGGCCTATCAATATTTGACGTGCGGATCCTCCGATGCCGCCGCCGCCCAGTTGAAGGAGGTCGTGAAACTCAATCCTCGGGACACCCTCTCGGCGCAACTGTTGCAAGGGCTGACGGAAAAGGAACCGGTTCCTTCGGTCGCCGCCGATCAAGCCGCGCTCGAAAAACAAACGGCGGCCAAGCCCATCACTGCCGCGACTCTAGTGGGCAGTTGGAAAGCCAGCCGCCCGGACGGATCGACATTCGCCCTGACGTTCACCGAGGACGGCAAATTCACCTGGAAATTCACGCAACAGGACAAGACCCAGCAGTTCAGCGGCCCCTACACGGTGGCCGATAATCTGCTGATCCTCAAGCAGAACGAAAATCCGGTGATGGTCGGCCAGGTTACTTCGCTGGGCGAAGACAAGTTCAACTTCAAGCTCCCCGGCGAAAATCCCAACGATCCGGGTTTGACGTTCAGCAGATGATGTCGGGGAAATCGATGTTTTTTCCGCTGGCGACATCGGCGAGCCGCTGTTTTTTTCAGCGGCTCGCTTTTCATGAGCCCCAAATTCACCGAAAAGGGAGAGGGCCTTTCGGCTTTTCTAATTTCGAGGTATGATTTGCATTTTCCTTTGCCGTTTCGATTTTTCCGCCTCCCTCGCCTCGAACCCGTCGTCTGCATGTCACCGCACCTGAACGTTTATGGTTTGCCGAAATATGCTACTCCCGAGGAACTCGGCGGCGGCACTGCGGTGGTGATCGACGTGCTTCGCGCCACCACGACGATCGTCTATGCGTTGGAAGCCGGTGCGAAAGAGGTCATCCCCTGCCGCGAAATCGAGGAAGCTCGGGCGCTGGCCGAGAAATTTCCCCGTCGCGACATTCTCCTGGGCGGCGAACGGATGGGCAGGCCGATTGCCGATTTCGACCTGGGCAATTCGCCGGAGGAATATTTGAGTTTTGAAGTGGATGGCAGAACGATCATTTTCACGACCACCAACGGCACGCAGGCGATGGCCCTCGCACGGAGCGCCAAGCAGATCTTGTTGGCCGGGTTCGTGAACGTTTCGGCCGTAGTGCGGAAACTTCTCGGCCGGGAAGAGGTGCATCTGCTTTGCGCGGGCACCGACGGCGAGTTCAGCGAGGATGACCTGATGCTGGCGGGATTGATCGTCGAACGGCTGCAAAAACTCGGCGGCATGATCTATGCGTTGAATGCCCAGGCGCTGACCGCCCGGGAATTTTGGCTGAATCGTTTCGCCCTGCCGCACGCGATCGGCGCGGAGCCCATCGAGCCGGAACGCTTGGAGAGCGAATTGCGCAAGTGCCGCGGAGCGAAGAACCTGATCGAACTGGGATACGACGACGACATTCTCGCCGCCGCGCGAATCGATCGGTTCCAGGGGGTGCCGGAGTTGGACCGGGAAACGTTCCGCGTGCGATTGGCGTAAACCGTGATTCGCCGGCCGTTCCTCAACCAACGAACGTGATGTTTCCAAATATTCATCGAATTCGGAGTTAATCTGACCATGGAAATGGAGCAACTGGTTTCCCTTTGCAAGCGGCGCGGATTCATCTTTCAGTCGAGCGAGATCTACGGCGGACTGAACGGATTTTGGGATTACGGCCCCTTGGGCGTGGAACTCAAGCGCAATGTTCGCGAGGCTTGGTGGCGCGACATGGTCGCCGGCCACAACGAGCTCGCTGCCCCGCCGGGCGCTCCGCGCCCTATGAGATGACCGGTCTCGACTGCTCGATCATCATGCACCCGCAGGTCTGGAAGTGCTCGGGGCATTACGACCTGTTCCACGATTTCATGGTCGATTGCCGCGAAACCAAAGGCCGCTACCGTTATGATCAGGTGCAAGGCCGCTGGGTGGAATATCACGGCAGGCGGATCTTCGTCACCGCCGAATCGGCCGGAAACGAAGCGCTCGAGGAGACTCTGCAGAAGGCGCTGAAGTTTTTCAACGTCCGCGGCAAGAACGCCGGCGAACTGCAATGGGACGGCCCTTTAATCTCGCTGGCTACCCTGAAGGACACCAGCGTCGCGCTCGCTCCCAACGCCAAACAAATCGGCACTTTCACCGAGCCGCGCGAATTCAATTTGATGTTCGAAACCTTTTGCGGCGCTATCCGCGACGAAAACAGCAAAACCTTCCTGCGTCCCGAGACCGCGCAGGGCATCTTCGTGAACTTCAAGAACGTGCTCGACAGCACGCGGGTGAAGGTTCCCTTCGGCATCGCGCAGATCGGCAAGAGTTTCCGCAACGAAATCACGCCGCGGAACTTCACCTTCCGCTCGCGGGAATTCGAGCAAATGGAAATCGAGTTCTTCTGCCATCCGGCCACTTCGCCCGGGTGGTATCGATACTGGCGCGACCGCCGCTACCAGTGGTATCTTGACCTGGGATTGGCGGGCGATCGGCTGCGGCTCCGCGATCACGACAAGGAAGAACTGAGCCATTATTCGTGCGGCACCGCCGACATCGAATACGCGTTCCCGTTCCTCTCGCCGGGTGAATACGGCGAATTGGAAGGCGTGGCCCATCGCGGCGATTTCGACCTCCGCAGCCACGCCGAAGGAAAGCTCGTCCACGCCGACCCGAACGACAAAACGTCGCCTTTGGTGGTCGAACAGGACGCCGAAGGGAAGCCGAAATACCGCGGCAGCGGCAAGGATCTCTCGTACTTCGATGATCAAACACGCGAGCGGTTCATTCCGCACGTCATCGAGCCGTCGGCGGGGGCCGATCGGGCGACGCTGGCGTTCCTCTGCCAGGCATACGCGGAAGACGAAGCGCCGGACGAGAACGGCAAGCCGGCGAAACGCGTGGTGATGCGTTTCCACCCGCGGCTTGCGCCTTACAAGGCGGCGGTGTTCCCGCTGGTGAAGAAGGAGGGCATGCCCGAGATCGCGCAGGAAATTTACGCGGCCTTGAAGCCGCATTTTCCCGTATTCTACGACGAGAAAGCCGCCGTCGGCCGCCGCTACCGACGGCAGGACGAGATCGGCACGCCGTTCTGCATTACGGTCGATGGCCAAACGCTCCAAGACGGCACCGTCACGCTCCGCGATCGCGACTCACTGAAACAATGGCGCGTGAAAAAGGAAGATTGTTTGGCGGAAATCGCCGATCGATTGAAATAGGTTTTCTCGATTTTGCTCCGCTTCCACCGCTTTACCTACCGCGGCGCAGCCATCGAACCGCGCCCAGCAGCAACATTCCCGGCAATAAGAGAGTCAAGACACCCGGTTCCGGCACGGCGGAGACGTGCTGCGCGGCGAAGGCGGAGATGAAGCCGCTCGCTGCGCCGCCGGCCCCGATGTTGAGCGTGTCGGCCGTGATCGACGCGGCATTGAGGGTCGTGTCTGCACCGAGCACCGAAATCGTGGCGGCTGGAGTGTTGATGCCCAGGACATTCAAGGTGCCGTCTAAAACGTTCGTGTTCCCGGTGTAGGACAGCGTCCCGATGAGCGACAAAACACCGGGGCCGAGCTTGGTGAGCGAGCCAGGTCCATCAAGCGCGCCGCTGTAAGAAGTGTCTTGGCCGTTGCCTCCCAGCGAGAGAGCGACGGGATTGTTCGCGGAGTCCTTCAAGGTAATGGCTTTCGAGCCGCTCAACCCGCCGAGCGCGAAGGCGTGCGAGGCGACACCGCTGTCGAAAACCAGCGTGCCGGCGGTGTAGTTGAGCGTGCTGTTCTGCAGGGCGCCGGCATTGCTCAGTTTGAGCGTGCCGGCGGCGATGTTCGTGGCGCCGGTGAACGTGTCGGCGGCGGAAAGGATCAGCATGCCGGCCCCGCTTTTGGTCAATCCGCCTCCGCCGGAGATAACGCCGGCAGAGGAAATGCTCACCATGCTTGCGCCGCTATCGACGGTGAACGTGAAACCGTTCGTATCGAGGGGCGTGGACCAAGTGCCGGTCGAGGAGCCGAAGCCGCCGTTGCCGATGAGCTGGACGCTTTGCCAGCCCGTGCCCATGGCCGCCGTCGGATTGCTCAACGTGCCCGAAAACTGGAACGCCTGCACGGCCGCTACGATTTGATCGCGATAAAAACTCAAATCGATGGCATAGGTGGTATCACCGTAAACCGCGGTCAGGGCGGGTTGATTGGGGAGCGTTCCAATGGCTTCAAGGATGCCCGCCAGATTCCAGACGTTGTTGGCATCCTTGACGAAGAGTCCGCCTCCGGAATCCCCCATCGCGGCTTCGAATTCATAGTTCCCCACGGAAGAAGGCAGCCCCGGTTGATCGAAATTCAATTGGATCGCATGGGCGTCGCCATAGCCGGCGTTAACGATGATTTTTTGGAAATACTTATTCTGCCCCCAACGTTTGGTGTTGTGAGTGGTAAGCAGTTTATAGCCGGAATACATGGTCGGCGTTCCGCCCTCGATCCAAGCGGAATTCCACGTTGTCGAACCGGTTAAGCGATCGAGTCCGTAACCGATTCCCGTCATCACCGTGCTGGAAGAATAGTTGGAGTTGATGGTGCTGCTGATGGCAAGGCTGGCCAAGCCCGGATTGCCGTTGATTCGGTAGAGATAGAGATCGGTATCCGCATGAGTGTTGGGATCGGTCAATCGAATCCCGGAACCCGCGACGCCCGTGTAGTAAACCCCGTTGATCGTGGCATAATCGTTGCCTCCGCCCAAGCTATGGCAGTGATACGCCTCGAGAACCCAACCATTCCCCAAATAAACGTTGGAATAGGGGCCTGTTCCCACATTGCTCCAACCGGGATCGTCCGCCGGCGCCGAGGTGGTCGCATCGGGGTTTGGACCGGCAATCACCACCGCTTGCAACCGAGCGGCAGAAAGGCACAACAGACAAGTCGCAAGGATAAACCAGGCGATGCACTTCCTATAAATACAATGTAAAATCATCCGATTGAATCCGAGTTGATCCGCAGGAGGCCAATCACTGTTAAAGCCAGAATCAGTTTACCAAATTGAACAGAAAATCCATACGACCGAATTTAGTCAAACCCGAGGATTTTACACTGAAAAGGAGGGGGATCTTCTTCAATTCATCATAACAAATTATTGCTGAAAAGACCAGGGAATCCAATCGAAAACAATGTTTGGACATCCAACATTCCCTGTCAGCCCTTTTGGGGGACGAGATAAGAATGCCGAGTTTTCTTATTTTGCAGAATAAATGCTCCCACTTTTCTGCGCCACCCTTCTTTCAGGCAGATCCTGAGAATGAGTTTTGGAATCTTAGCATTCCAAAATGGCTTCTACGGCTCTCTCGATTATCGTGATCTGTTTTGGTGAAAGTTGGCGAGGTAAAGCGTCGGAATCGAATCGATCGGCGGTGTGTCCCTCTTCATATTCTTGAATGACCGACTGCAATGCGGCAAGGTGGGGGGTTTGCTGGCCTTTTGTCGGCAACGCAAACCGTTTTTCGGGTTTTCCAGCTTGAGTCGTCTTCCCCGGCTCGACATCGAGCAAGCGAACGTTGGAATCTTGCAACTGCATTTCTGGGAGGAAGACCGCCCAAGGATCATCGCTGCTATTCGATCGGGCTGCATTGAAAACGGGCAGCATGTTATGCGAATTAGTTGGCGGTTGAGACAGGGGATCGACCGAGTTGGTTTCAAGTCTTCGAGACACGATATTCTGAATTGATTGCTCGGAAGGATGAAGTTCGATTGGGATGGTTGTGAAGGGGAAAACATCCGCAATGCTTCGATTCGACGCTCTCTGGTCGGACGCCGGAGTATTTGCGGAAGTAGGAGTGGTGGCGGATGCCGGCGAAACATCAGTGAGAAAAGTGCCTCCTGTGTCCATCGGAAGGATATTGCTCGCCGCGCTGGAAGGCGACCCGATAATGAGTGCATCGCTGATGATCGAGGTTGCGTTGAGCGTGCCGGAAGTGACCGTAGTCGCCGTGTTGTTGATCGCGGTAACCGTTGCCTGTCCGTTACCGATCACCACGAGGTCGCCGATCGGATCGGCATGGCCGTTGAAATCCAGGACGCCGCCATCGACGGTCACGTTCGTGCCGGCGGAAATGGCGTTGTCTTCATTCAAAGTCAAGTTCGCATGATCGAGAACGAGGCTGCTGCCCGCGCCCAAATCGAAGGCGAAGTTTGCCACATTGCCATAAACGATGGACGCCGAAGCGAGGTTGCTCTCGGTGATCCGGGTATCGGTCATGGTGACGCTGTCGGCGGAAGGAGTGCCGCTGATGATTAACGTATTGCCTCCGCCCGCTCCGCCATCGAAGCCCGCTCCGCCGGCGGGAATCGGATTGCCGCCGCTGAAATCCACTGTCAGAACCTCATCGTAATCGTCGCGGCCCGCAATGCTCACGTTCCAAACGCCGGCAAAAATTCGCGGAGGCACGACGTCAACGACCGTCGCACCAACCGATTGAAGGACATGCAGCAGGCCGTCGCCGCCGAGCATCAAGGTCAAATTCACCGTTCCCGTAGCGGGCAAATCGCCTGGCAAAACGATCATCGCCCCGGCGGGCGCTTCCGGGGAGAACGCGCTTTCGCCGGGCAAGGGAGCCGCATTGCCGTTATCCGCGGTCACCACGTAATAATACGTCGTCCCGTTGACGGCCGTGTCGTCGGAGTAGGCGGTGGTCATCACGCCCGAGGCAAGCGGGGAGCCGCCTTCTCCGCCCGGCGCGGTGCCGCGGTAGATGCTGTAGCTTGCGGCGCCGGTCGGCGCGGTCCAGGATAAGTCAACGACATTGTCGCCCGCCGAGGCGGCAAGATTGCCCGGCGGGAGCGTAAGCGTGGTTGCGTTCACGCCGGCGAAGTCGTTGTTGCCGGAGACGTTGAAGGCGATGATGTGATATTCGTAGTAGGTCCCCGGATCAAGGTTGGTGTCGGCCCAGGTGTAAGTGCTCGGCGGAGTGCGCGAGGTCGCCGGAAGCGTGGCCACTTCGATGAATGCTCCGTGGTTGATCGCCCGCAAAATCTCATAGCCGTCGGCCTCGTGTCCGGCGTTGTCCTGCCAAGACATGTCGATTTCCGTCAGCGTGACATCGGTGACTTGCTGATCGGTCGCTTTCGGCGGCGCCAGCGGGATAAAGACGCTGACGACATTCGAGTTGCCGGAGTCGCCGGCGGAATTGTAAGCCCGCAAGCGATAGTAAAAGGTGCCGCCCGGGGCCAATCCTGTGGCCGTATCGGTGAACGCGTCGGGTGTTGCGGGCAGATTTTCCGTGATTAAGTTCTGCGTAAACGCCGCGTCTGTGGCCCGATCCAAGTGGAAGCCGGTTTGATTCGTGGCATTATTGGTCCAATTGAGCGCAATCGAAGAGGCCGAAGCCGGCGAGCCGCCCAGGCCGGAAGGAGCGTTCGGCGATACCGTTGTCGTCGGCGAGAAGGTCCAGTTCAGGATGTCCTGCGTGGCCGTCAAACCGCCCGTCCCGGCGGTGAAACCGACGTAGGCCGCGCCGCCTCCCACCGTGCCGGGGATGTCGATCGCATAATTTTGAGTGGCCGACTGGCCGACGGTTGAATCATCGAGTATCACCGTCAGCGTGGCGCCGTCGTAGCTCATCGTAACAAGGATTGCGTCGCCGCTGTGCAAATCGATTCCCGAGCCCGTCAGATCGATGGAGCCGACGTTGAAGGGCGAGGCCCCGTCCGTATAGAGCCCCGTCGAGTTGACGCCTTCCCCCGCGTTATTGTAAAGATCGAACTTGATCGCCACGCTCTGACCGATCCCCGTGGCATAGCCGAGATCGCCGCCCGAGTCGCCCAATGCATTGGGGCCGATTCCCTGGATGCAGAAAGTGAAGCCGTCGGCCGTGTCGGAACCGGCGGATATTTGGAAAGTGAATTGCGTATTGAAGTGTGTGACGTCGAGGGCGGTCGTCGAAAATGCCGAAGCAGCCTGGCCCCCGCTCCCGTCGGTGAGTTCGAGCAGGGAACCGTTCAAAGCGGCGGAGCCGTTGAAAGTCAATTCGCTCGCCGAGCCGGCGAATCCGCCGGAGAAGTCCAGCACGGGCACCGTGCCGGTTGTCATGGCGCCGGCGACGTTCGAGTACGGCGAGTAGTCCAAGCTGTTGAAACCGCGAATGCGGAAAAAATAATTCGTCGAGGGTTGCAGGCCGCCGAGGGCGATCGACGTCGCGCCGGCCGGAGCCGTGGTCACGACCGAGAAGTTCGTGCCGTCGGTCGAATCCTCGATCGAGTAACCGGTGGCCGTATTGGGAGGGGAAGTCGCGTCGGTCCACGTCAGGTTGATCGAGGTGCCGGAAAGCGGCGTGGCCGACAATGCCGGCTGGTCCGGTGCGGCGGTGGGCGGTTGATTCAATCCGTACACGACGATGCTGTTGCTCGTGCCGACGATGACTTCGCCGTTGGCCACCGTCGGCACGGCAAATTTCACCACCGCCCCGAGATTGTCTCCGCCGCCGACCTTCTGGCCGCTGTTCCACAACTCCGTAGCTAGCGTGGCGGCGTCGTAGGCATGGATGCGATTGGCGTTCCGGTCCATGATCCAGACGATTCCATTCAAGGCGCCGTTGGCCGAAACAACGGCGGAGCCGGGCAAATAGCCGAAAGTCGCCGTCGTATTCGAGGCCACCGACAGCGTTCCATTGCTGTTGATCGTATAGGCGTAGGCATTGCTGCTGTATCCGCTGGTCCAATAGATCTTGCCGTTGAAATACGCGGGCGAACTCAGCGATCCGCCCAACTGCACGGGCGGAGTGTTGTGTCCGCTGCCATTGGGAACGGCATTGAGCACGTGGTCGTTGTTGGGATCGAACTTTCCCATGTTGTCGCGATCGACC
This sequence comes from Pirellulales bacterium, assembly GCA_963713065.1. GTDB lineage: Bacteria > Planctomycetota > Planctomycetia > Pirellulales > Thermoguttaceae > JADLEL01. Next base: position 749,303 of record CAVQKP010000013.1, read on the forward strand.
AGGTAGATTTTTCCTTCCTTGCCCGCAGCGACCATCAAGTGCGGATGCCCCGGCAGGCCGGCCGAGTCGGGCAAAATCATGGGTGCTCCGGAGCCGAAGTCCGAATCGGCGCCGTCGAGGGCGGTTACATTGTATGGGATGAAGTAGTCGGCGACTTTCAGACCCCAACCGTTGGGATTCTGGTTGGTGGGGCTTGTCGTGGGATCGGCAACGACTTTGACGAGGGCCTCGTTGTAATTGGCATTGGTCGGGAAGCCATTGGCGTTCAGCGAAGGCGCCCCGCCGCTGCCGTTGCCGGTCTCGAAATAGAAGGCGCTGCCGTCGGGCTCGAAAACGACTCCGCCGCCGCCCTGCCAAATCCCCGCCAAACCGTTGTTCGGGGAACTGTTGAAAACTCCCCCCAACACGAAACCCGTGGATGTCAGGTTGGCCACGTTCCAGTCGGCAACCCAGCCGTGATAGGGGCCGTTGTCGCCGTGCGACGCCCATTCGACGTAGAGCGTGCCGTTCACCAAACTGAGTGCGCTTCGATCGTTCTCGCGAAGCGCGTTGAACTGGACTACCCTGTCTCCCGTGCCGTTATACGGATCGATGACGTTGCCGTCTCCGGCGCCATAGACGTAGATCTGCGTATTGTTCGTATTGCCGTTGCTGGTGTCGCCCAGCAAATACGGAACGACACGATCGGTGCCGTCGCCGAGATCGACGGCATGGAGCCGCTGCACGTAATGGGCGCCCCCGGAAAATGTTTCCTTGGTCTTGACCACCAGGTAGATCGTGTTCGTCGCCGCGTCGATCACCGGCGTGCCGGTGATGCCGACCTCGGGGCTGATGTCGCTCGTTCCGGTGTCGCCGCTGGGCACCGTCGTGATCGACGTGGCACCGAAGGTGTCGTTGATGTTCGTGCCCGGCGTGGAACCCGAGTAGCCGGGCGTGGTGATGTCGGTGAAACTCCGCTGCCAGAGCACCGCTCCGGAGCCCCCCGGATTGGCATCGATGGCGTACAGGGAATCGTGCTCGGTGGCGGCGAAAATGACGTCATGCACGCCCGCTGCGCCGGTTGTGGTATTCGGCCCGTCGGCGATCGTTATTCCCGTGTCAACCAGGGGCTGAGCATAGACTTGACCGTCCAGCGCGCTGACGAACAGTTTTCCGAACGATCCCACTGCGACATTGGAAGAGGTTAATTGCGTCTCGTCCGCATTCAACCCGCTGCTGAGATTGTCATTGTGGAAAGTCAGCACATTTACCGAAAGAGTCAGACGCGGTTCCAGATGTTCGAAGCTGGCTGCACGTCGAGCAGAACTGACTTGGCGGTTCTTTTTTTTTGCGATAGGCACCTTATGACGCTTTTTCGAAATTAGCTTAATCATGAATACCTCCGGGACAAATCACACCCGTTAAGTATCAAGTGTTGACCAAATTGACTATCTTTCGCATCTCATTGCTTAAATATCAGCATGAACCAAAAAAACCGTAATGGTGCTCCCAGTGCTCCGCTTCAATCGTGATTTATGACATAATTATACGTAGTCGATGGTGTCCGGCAACAAACAATCTGAGGATCCATCTGCGACCATAGTGTCGGATTTCAAAACACTGGAGGGTCAATGCGAAAATGACGATCCATTTGCTTTGGAATATTTTTTCCTCTGACCGAAGAATCGGTGCTCCATGGCGAAAAAACGTGAGGGACAGCTTTGTGACTGAAATGTGACTGCCCCCCGGCTGTAAAAAAACAATATTTCAAAGTACAATGGGCAACGGGTGGCCTTGTCAGGAATTTCGGATCCAATCCATGTCGATCAATGCCGGCTAGGGAGGTCTCCATGACCATTCGCTTCAAGTTGACTACCATGGTCATTGCGGTCATTCTGGTGGCGAACTCGCTCTTGTGCTTTATTACACTCCTCTACCTGAGTCACGTATGGATGGGGGAGGTGCAGACGCGCGTGCGGCGAAACCTGAATGCCGCCCGCGCCGCTTATAGCAACCATCTGGATGTGGAAGCCGCGCTGCTGCGCGGAACGGTGCGCGATCTTCGCCTCATCCCGGTCTTGAAATTGGCGGACCAAACGGAGCTCGAGGCGATGTTACACAACCTGACGGGGCCGGAAGGCGTGGATTTCGTCGTATTGCTGGACTCGGCCGGAAAGGTGATCTGCCGCAGCGGAGGAAAGCGGACCGGTGACGATCTTTCGGCCGATCCTTTGGTTGCCGCCGTGCTCCGCGATCACAAGTCCGCCAACGGGACCGTCGTGCTCTCCCGCGAACGTCTGTTGGCCGAAGGATCGAACCTAGCCGACCGAGCCGCAATCCGGATCATTCCCACGGAAGCCGCGCGACCCACCAAGGACACGATTCGCACGGCGGGGATGGTGGCCGCCGCGGCGGCGCCGGTGCTCGACGGCCGGGGGAAGTTGCAAGCAGTGCTCTATGGCGGCGATCTGCTCAACCGGAGATACGAAATCGTCGATTCGATCAAACAGCAGGTATTCCGGGATGAAGTTTACCAGGACAGAGAGATTGGCACGGTGACCATTTTCTTGGGAGACTTGCGCATTTCGACCAACGTCAAGACGGAAGGCGGCGCCCGGGCTGTCGGCACCCAGTTGAGCGCTCCGGTGTGCGAGGAAGTGTTGGACCGAGGCGGCATTTGGGACGCGCCGGCTTTCGTCGTCAACAATTGGTACATTACCGCCTATGAGCCGATCAAGGATCCCACGGGACGAATCATCGGCGTGCTTTACGTGGGACTGCTTCAGGCCCCCTTTACCCATCAACGCAATGTGATCAATAGCGTCGTCTTGACTCTGGTGTGCGGCGCGACCTTGGCCAGCCTGGTGTTGCTGGTATTGGCGACCGACTTGGTGCTCCGCCCCATCCGGCACGTGGTTGCGATGTCGCAAAAAATCATCGGCGGCGATTTGTCGGCCCGAGTGGGCATCAGGCCGCCCGGTGAGATGGGCGTGCTGTGCCGCGCCGTGGACAGCATGGCACACGCCGTCCAGGAACGCGAGGAATTGCTCGAACAAGCCACGCGACAGCAGATCGGCCGCAGCGAACAATTGGCCTCCGTAGGCCGGCTCGCGGCCGGCGTGGCCCATGAAATCAATAATCCCCTGACCGGCGTGCTTGCCTTCTCCGACCTGCTGCGGGAGAAAGAGAACATGGATGCCCAAGACCGGGAAGACCTGGAATTGATCATTCGCGAAACCAAGCGGGCGCGGGAGATCGTCAAGGGATTGCTCGATTTCGCCCGCGAAACGCCGCAAGTGAAGACTCAATTGAACATCAACGACTTGGTGCGGCAAACCATCCTGCTCTTGGGAAAACGCGATGCATTCCAGAATATCCAACTCGTCGAAGTGCTCGCGGATTCCTTGCCGCAAATCCTCGGAGACAAAAACCAGTTGCAACAGGTCCTGGTGAACCTCTCGCTCAATGCCTGCGAAGCGATGCCCAAAGGCGGTACGCTCCAGTTGGCCACTTTCTGCACGGACGGCCAGATCGTCATCGAAGTGACCGACACGGGATGCGGCATCAAGCGAGATCACTTGGACAAGATTTTCGAGCCGTTTTTTACGACCAAGCCCGTGGGCAAAGGAACCGGTTTGGGTTTGAGCGTCAGTTACGGCATCATCCAGCAGCACGGCGGGACCCTGGAAGTCGAGAGTCAGGAAGGGAAGGGAACCACTTTCAAAGTTACCATGCCGACCGTGTAGGGCGGCGATCTCGCGAAGGGTCTTGATTCCGGAAAGCGATCGAGGTATGCTCTGGTTATCGGCCTTGGCGACGGAAGAACCACTTGTAGCGGCGAGGTGGGCTGTGTCGCGGAGAATTCTCTTCATTACCGGCGATACCGCGATGGATTCGGGTTGGGTGCAATCACTCGATCCGGCGGAATACGACATCGAGTTTTGCCAAAACTCGACCGCCGCGGTTCAAGCCGCCTTGACCGGCGATTTCGAGGCGGTTTTGGTCGGCGAAAAGACGTTCGGACCGGACGCGACCACCTTTCTCCGCCGGCTTCGCGAGGCCGAGGCGCAGGCGCGAGTGATCGTTCTTAGCGACGCTCCCACGATCGAATCCGCCGTGGCGGCGATGAAGGAGGGAGCTTTCGATTATTTGCGGCGCCCTGCTCGGGGGAAGAACTGCAAACGGCCCTGATTCGAAACGGCACGATCGATCGAGAGGCCCCGGTTGCGGCTCCGGCGGAACCGAACGAAGGATGCAAATGCTTTGAAGGGATGCTCGGAAAATGTGCCGCCATGCACGAAGTTTTCGCCCTCCTCAAACGCATCGCTCCGGCCGATAGCACGGTGCTGGTGACCGGCGAGAGCGGAACGGGCAAGGAAATGGTGGTGCGCGCCATTCATCGGCACAGCCGCCGTCGCGAGTTTCCCTTGTTGGCCTGCGACTGCACCGCCTTGGCCCCCACGCTCTTGGAAAGTGAATTGTTCGGACACGTCAAGGGATCATTTTCCGGGGCGATTGCCACCAAGCAGGGACTGTTCGAAGTTGCCCACCAGGGAACGTTGTTCCTGGACGAGGTGGCGAACCTGAGCCTCGAAATCCAGGGAAAACTGCTCCGCGTTCTGGAATCGCGCAACGTGCGCAAAGTGGGTGATACGGCGGAACATGAAGTGGACATCCGGTTGATCGCCACAACCAACCGCAGCCTGGCGGAGATGGTCAAGACCGGAGCCTTCCGCGCCGATCTGTATTACCGTCTGAACGTCGTCCCCATTTCGCTCCCGCCGCTGCGCGAGAGGTCCGGCGACATCCCCTTGCTGGCAGCCTGTTTTTTGCGGGAGTTCTCCCGACAAACCAGCGCGAAAGCAAAAGGCTTTTCGCGCGAGGCCATGCATCAGATGGAATTGTATTCCTGGCCGGGCAACGTGCGGGAACTGCGAAATATCGTCGAGCGTCTTTCCGTGCTCTACGGCGACTCGCGGATCGAGCGGAACCACTTGCCTTGGGAAGTCCGCGAAGCCGAACCGAGCGTTTCCGCCACGGATATGCCTTGCACTTGGGATGAACTCAAACGCCTGAAGTGCCAAATGGTGGAAAACCTGGAGCGGCGATTTTTGATCGCGGCGATGAACCGCTGTTCGCACAACGTCACGCAAGCGGCCGAATACGTCGGCATGCAGCGTTCGAACTTCCATGCCTTGCTGCGGAGCCTGGGCCTGAAGTCGGAGAACCGGCCCGAAAAAGAGTAACCGGCGGGATATGTATGAGAATCCATACGCCGTATGAATGTTCATACACCCCCATCGCCCAAAACTCGGCTCTTCTTCCTCCAGCCTGGTCCGCGCTTGCGACCTGAGTTTGCGGCGGTAGTCGCTGTCCTGCAACGACTTGCGATAATCCATCTCTTATGAGTGCTACCGTAAGGAAGCAGTGCGGCAAATGGCATGATAATTGCCTTCTCAGCAGTCCGTCGTTTCGGGCGGAGCGAGGGATGCGTTTCGATGCATCCGCACGGTTGCTGCGCACCCGCAATCGCCCGTTCTTCTTTTGAGAGGAACAAATTATGACCGACGATCGCAATTTGCTGGTGGTCGATGATGAGGAAGTCGTATGCCAGGCTTGCCGGCGGATCTTCTCGCGGCAAGGATTCCAGGTCGAAACCAACACCGACGCGCGGCAAGGTCTCGCCAAAGCCACTGACAACGATTTCACGATCATCTTGTTGGACATCAAGATGCCGAACATGGACGGCATCCAGTTCCTCGAACGCCTGCGCGAGAAAAAACCGGACGTGCCCGTACTGATCATCACCGGTTATCCCAGCATCCCGAACGCCGCCGCGGCAATGCGCCTGGGGGCGTGCGACTATGTCACGAAACCCTTCACCGCCGAGGAGGTCACCTGGGCGGTGAAACGCGTGCTGAACATGCAAAATATGTTTAATGGAGAACATGAAAACGCCGCGCACGACGGCGAAGCATTCGCCGCCGCCATGGCAAACGTCGAAACGCTCTTTTGGGAAGAGTCCTGGATGCAACTTTCTGTGGACGGATCGGCATCGGTGGGTGCGGTGCTTCCGGGGCTTCGCGGCGCCGCGATTACCGGTTTGCGCCTGCCACGGATCGGCGAGGTCGTGTATCAGGGCCTGCCCCTGGCGGGCGTCATTGTCTCCGGCAAACCATTGCTCACCATTCCCTCGCCCGTTTCCGGCGTTGTGGCGGGAATCAACCCGCTGGTTGAGCACAATCCGCAACTTTTGGCGAGCGACCCTTGCGGCGAAGGCTGGATAGCCTGCATCTGCACCACACGGCATGAAGAGTTGGCGAATTGCAGGCCGCGGCGGGTGGTCTTGGTCAACGCGGAGGATCGCTCCGCCGAGGAGCAATCCCAAAAACTTGCTGCCTTAGGCTGCCAGATCGAAAAGCGCCTGGCAAAGAAGAATTGTCCGCCCTTTTGGCGAAGAACGGCGAAACGGTGATTCTTTTGGACGCCACCTCCCTCGGCGACGAGGGGCCGGCATGGGTCGAACGGATCAACCGGCAGGCCCCCCATGCGCGGATCGTCGTCATCGGCGCCCCGGGCGGCGAGAAGGAAGCGGCCTATCGAAAACACAAGATATTCTACTATGCCGTCGAACCTTTCGCCGACAATGAAATCGCCGATATTCTTCTGGGCGCTTTTCGCGCTCGCGAGCTCCAGCCCGCCAAGTCCGAACGCTCCAAGGGACCTTCCGAGCCGATCAGCAGCATTTCGATCACGAACCGCAACCTGCACAAGGTCCAGTTGTTGACGGCACCCGGTTTGCTCTGGGGCAATGAGGGACTGGGACAAAAAATCGGGCAGAAACTGTTGACGCAGATGTTTCCCGTAACGGTCACGCCGGGCGAAACACAAGTCACGCCCGCCAACATCCTCAAAGCGGCCGGAGCATGCGATCGAGTCATGGTGCTTTTGGCACGCGACAGCGGCCTGTTGCCGGGCGGATTGGTGAGGGACACGAAACCGGACTTCGACATCGAACCGGGCGAAACGGCCGGCAAGGTCGCGATGTTCTCCGTGCAACCGGACAGCCTGGGCGGATTCGCTTCTCTCGACGGCCGGACGATCGCCTCCCTGGCGGACCATATCGTTTGGGACATGTCTTCGTACTGACGAATTTGCCATGAAAATCCTAGTCGCCGACGACGAAAAGATCAAAAGGGTCACGCTCGCCCACGACCTGGAGAGCCAGGGCCACGATGTGGTCACCGCGGGAGACGGGGAGGAAGCATGGGAAAAATTATCGGCCGCCCCCTTCGACGTCATCGTCACCGACCTGAAAATGCCCAAGCTCGACGGCATCGAACTCCTCAAGCGCATCAAGCATGAACAAATCGCCGACGTCGAAGTGATCATCATGACGGCTTACGGCAGCATCCCCTTGGCGGTCGAAGCCGGAAAATTGGGCGCTTTCGACTTTCTCACCAAGCCGTTCCGCAACGAAGACGTCTTCCCACTCTTGGCGCGGATCGAAGCCCAACGCCAGGGCACAACCCGATCCAGCCCCGAACCGCTCGAAACCATGATCAGTAACATCGATCATGCCGTGATCGGCCAGTCGCCGGCAATGCGGCGGGTCCGCCGGTTGATCGAGATCTGCACGCGCTCCGACGCCAATGTGCTGCTGTGCGGCGAGACCGGCTGCGGCAAGGATTTGATCGCCTCCACCATCCACCGCAACTCCCCGCGGCGGACGTGTCCGTTCGTCAAGGTGGGTTGCACGCTGTTTCCCAGCCAATTGATCGAGAGCGAACTCTACGGCCACGAAAAGGGCGCCTTCACCGGCGCGGAACAGCGCCGCCAAGGCCGTTTCGAACTCGCCGAAAGCGGCACGCTCTACTTGGACGATGTGGACGACATTCCCCCGGAACATCAGGCCAAACTCCTGCGGGCCATTGAAGAGAAGGTTTTCGAGCGCGTCGGCGGAGATACCCCCATCAAGGCCGACGTGCGGATCATCGCCTCCACCAAACAAAATCTTTTGGAAAAAATCGCCGCGGACAGCTTCCGCCAAGACCTCTATTATCGGCTGGACGTGATGCGATTGAACATTCCTCCGCTCAGAGAGCGCCGCGAAGACATCCCGTTGTTGGCCGATTGCCTGCTAAATCGCATCGCCAAGGACAATCCCATTCAGTTGGAAGCGGCGGCCCAGGAAGTGCTCCAGCAGCACGATTGGCCGGGGAATGTGCGTGAGTTGTGCCATGTGTTGGAACGCGCCTATCTCGTCGGTTCCGGGCGGATTGGCAAAAAGCTGCTGCTTGCCGAACTTGAGGAAGTCGCCCGCAAGCGGCCGGCGCCCACCGGTTTGTTCCATGAGACCATCGGCAAGACGGAGCGCGAGTTGCTGGAGTCGGCGCTGCAAGCCGCCGGGGGAAACAAGTCGGCCGCGTCAACCGCGCTGGGCATGAAACTCTCGACGTTCCGCGATAAGCTCGTCAAACATCGGCTGATCCAATAGTCTCGCGGACCGTAATAACCGCAATTGCCGGCTTCCGCGCTGCTCTTCCTTCCAGCGTGTCGGTTTCCCGCAATCCGTTAACGGAATTCCGCAATCGTTCCCGATTGCCTCGATTCCCGAAGCCGGTGGCGTAACCGCAACTCGTTGCAGTGACGGATGTTCGACGCAATCGCAAGCGAAACGAAGCGTATGGCACGTCAATTGCTAAAAACGCTCCCGAACAAGTCGAACAATTCGTTCCACGAACGAACTTTGATTCAAGCCGGATGGCAAAATCGATGTGCATGCAGGGATGAATGCGTCGGGTTGAAATTGACGCTGAAAGATCGGACGTTGCGCGAAAAAAAAGCTTGGCACTTTGGCGAGGGAGAGCGGCAATGGCTACAGAGCAAGCCCGGAAGGGCGCGGAATTGCTGGAACGACTCGGCGGAAACGGCGACGGAAAGTCGCCCTTGGGCTGCATGCAGTGTGGACTGTGCGCGGCGAGTTGTCCGTTGGGCCACGCCATGGAGTTCCCTCCGCGGAAACTGATACTGCAAGCCGAATCCGGAAATCTGGAGCAGGTTTTGTCCAGCCCTTCCTTGTGGATGTGCGTCGCTTGTTACACCTGCTCGAAACGTTGCCCGCGCGGCATCGAGTTGGCCGATGTCCTCTGGCCGGCCTTGCGCGACGCCGCCATGCAGCAGGGATTTCAACCGCCCGCCGAACTACAGGAAACTTTTCAAAACATCTTCAAATACGGCAACACGCTCGGCCGATCGCCGCGGCAACGCTTGGATTGGGCCAAGGATCTGGACGTGCGCGTGCTGGACCTCTCGAAGGAATCCCGGCCCGTCGATGTACTGTGGCTGGTGGGCTGCTACCCGTCGTATTACCCGCGGAACCAAGTGGTTGCTCGGGCGTTTGCGCGGCTGCTGACGCAATTGGGGATTACCTGGGGAGTGCTCGGCGCAGGAAAAGGCGATTGGGGAGTGCGATCGCATGTTCGGCGAGGAGGGGCTGTTCGAGACGCTCGTGGAAGCGAACCGCAAGCTGTTGGACAAGCAGGATTTCCGCAAGCTCGTGGTGCTCGATCCCCACGCCTTCCGCGCGCTGCAGAAATTCTATCCTCGCTTCGGCGCCTGGTATCCCGTGCAGCACTACACCACCTTTTTGGCCGAGCGTCTGGAGCAACTCAAGCCGCTGATCGCCAAACCCGTCGAGGCGACGGTCACTTATCACGACAACTGCTGTGTGGGCCGCCGCTGCGGATACTTCGATGCGCCGCGGGAACTGCTGCAGCTCGTGCCGGGAGTGAAAATCGTGGAGATGGCCCGGAACCGCGATAACGCCCTTTGCTGCGGCGGCGGCGGCGGCGGCATGTGGCTGGACGCGCACATCGTGGCGCAGGGCGGCCAACGCCTCTCGGACCAACGCGTAGCCCAAGCCGCCGAGACCGGGGCCGAGATTCTCGCGGTGTCGTGTCCCTACGAGTTGCCTCGTTTCGAGGACGCCGTCAAAGTCGCGGGCTTGGAGGGACGCATCAAGGTCCGCGACGTCATCGAGATCTTGGCGGAATGCATGGACTTGGGTGAAAGGAATGATTGACTCAGCGGCCGGCGGCCGCGCATTTTTATGGAGTTGGTTATGAATATCGCAGTGGTAATACGCCAGGTTCCGGACTTGATCGAGCCGTTGGAAATCGACGCCTCGGGCACGGCGCTCGATCTCGACTCCGCGTCGTTCATCGTCAACGAAACCGACGATCATGCCCTCGAGCAAGCGATCCTTTTGAAAGAGGCCGGCGGAGCGACGGTGAATGTCGTGGCTCTGGATTTCGGCAATGTGGACGACACGCTTTATGCCGCGGCGGCCAGGGGCGCTGATCGCATCTTCAAGATCCCTCTGGACGGCTTGCCTCCACCGCCTCGCGCGTCCGCCGCCCTCTTCGCCGAGGCGATCAAACCGCTCCAGGCCGATTTGGTGCTCGTCGGCGTGCAGGCCCATGACGAGTTGGACGGCGGCGTATCGCCCTTCCTGGCCGTAGCCTTGGGCCTGCCATATCTCGGCGTGATCCACGGCGTGAAGACCGGCCCCGAGCCGGGCATGGTCACGGCCTGCAAGGAGTTTCCCGGGGCTGTCATCGCCCGCATGAAAGTCAGGCTGCCGGCCGTGTTGGGCATCCTCGGTGCGGATCAACCGCCCCGTTACGTTCCGGTCAGCCGCATTCGCGCCGCGATGAAATCCGCGACTTTCGAGGAACGGGCGGTCGCGCTATCCCCCTCCGAGCCGCTGCTCTCGGTACGACGGCTTTATCCGCCTGCTTCGGGATCCCGGGCCGAGATGCTCACCGGCTCGACGACTGACGTCGCGGCCCGCATCGCTGAAATTCTTGCCCAGAAAGGACTAGTGAAATGAGCGCTCAAGACGTGCTGGTGCTGGCGGAAATCCAGCGCGAAACGCTGGCCGACGTGACCTTCGAATTGCTGGCCGCCGCCCGAGGGCTTGCCAACGCGATTGGCGGACAAGTGACGGTCTTGGTGCTCGGCCGGGACGGCGCGGCGCTATGCGCCGTCGTTGAGCGCGGCGGACCGAATCGTGATCGTTGACGATCCGCAACTGGCCGCCTACTCACCCGAACCGTTCCTGGCGGTCTTGCAGCAGATCATTTCCGCGGAAAAGCCGCGGTCCGTGCTGATCGGCGCCACGTCGATCGGCTGGGACATAGGGCCGTTGCTCTCCGCGCGCTTGCGGCGCCGTTGGTCACGGGATGCAAAGCGGTCGAGGCCGACGGCGACGCGCTTCGCGTCACCACGTCCTTTTGCGGCGGGAAGATGATGGCCGAGGTGCAGGTGCAGGCTTCCCCCGCGGTCCTCGTGGTGCTGCCGGGCAGTTTCCGGCCCGACGGCGAAGCGGGGAAAGCCGCCGTCGAGCGGCAAACACCGGCCGCGCCGCTGACGGCCGCCGCCGTCTTGTTCGACGATTGGATCTTGCCTCAGGCCGGCGACGTGGACATCACGCAACAGGACATCCTCGTGGCGGTGGGACGCGGTATCCAGCAGAAGGACAACCTCGAACTTGCCGAGGAACTCGCCCAGGCCCTGGGCGGCGCCGTGTGCTCCTCCCGGCCCGTGGTGGACCAGGGCTGGCTGCCGCCCACGCGCCAAGTGGGCAAGTCGGGCATGACTGTCAAGCCCAAGCTCTATCTCGCACTGGGAATCAGCGGCGCGCCGGAGCACCAGGAAGGCATGAAGGACGCCGACTTGATTATCGCCGTGAACACCGATGCCAAGGCGCCGATCTTCGACATCGCCCACTATGGCGCGGATGCCGACGTGCTGGATCTCTTTCCGGCTCTGACCGAAGCCCTGCAAACCAAGAAAGGGTAAGACATGGAAACGGCTCGGCCCATCATGTGGAACGTCCCGCACTGGGCGGAAATCACGCTCTACCTGCTGATTCCCGTCGTGCTGGCCGCTTTCGCGGTCGGCGTCGCGTGGCGGATCCGCAAATGGTTCCTGGGCCGTGCCGACGAGGGCTTCACGGATCTCCGCCGGCAATTCCTGCGTCAACTCCTTGCCGGCCTTCACCCGCGCCGGCTTGCCGAATGGGTGCGAACGGCCTTTTTCCAAGCTCGGTTGTCCGCCGACGGTTTTTCCTTCGTCATGCACCTGGCGATCTTCTGGGGAATGCTGGTGCTAGCCGTCGGCACGGCCCTGGCGACGGTGGACCAGGACTTCACGAATTTGCTGTTCGACTCCCAGATTCTCCGCGGACTTTTTTATAAACTGATGGAATTGGCGCTGGATATTTTCGGCGTGGTCTTGTTGCTGGGCTTGGCAATGGCCGCGTACCGCCGCTACGTGATCCGTCCCGAGCGGCTGCAAACAACGCGAACCGGGATCAGCTTGTGGGATAGCTTCCCGTTTCTCACGGCGTTGTGCCTGATCGCTGTCACGGGGTTCGGGGTCGAGGGGCTTCGGATTGCGGAGGGATTCCACATCGAAGCCCAAGTGGCAGCCGCTACAACAGCGGAGGCAAAGGCCGTTGCAATGGACGAAATGGGACTCCGCGAACGGTTCCACATAGGCCGCGAACGCCAAGACATTCAGTTGACCAGGATCGCCCGGGGCGGTCAGGTATTCCCCGCGGGGGTCTGGGCGCCGGTGGGCTACGGACTGGCCCAAGTCCTGCGGCCGCTTCCCGTCGCCACGATCCGGGCGGCACATCAGATGATTTGGTGGTTTCACGGCCTGGTGGCATTCGGTCTGATCATGGCGGTTCCTTTCACCAAAGCGTTCCATCTGATTTCCTCGCCAAGCAACATGCTTTTGCGAACGCCCGCCCCATCGGGCAGGCTATCGGAAACTGTGGATTCGGGGGTGAACTCGGTCCGCGATTTCACTTGGCTGCAACTTCTCCAGGTCGATGCCTGCACCTGGTGCGGAAAATGCCAAGAGGCCTGCCCCGGTCATGCGACCGGATACCCACTCTCACCGCGGAACCTGGTTCAGGCCATCGACTCGCAACTCCTGCGCACGCCGGCCAAGGGCAACGGAAAGACGCAGAGCCTGCACGGTTCGATCGTCAACCCCGAGGAACTTTGGGCCTGCTGCACCTGCCGCGCCTGCGAAGAAATATGCCCGGTGTTCGTCCGGCATCCGCAGTTGATCGTCGATCTCCGCCGGCATCTGGTGGACCAAGGACAAGTCGATGAAGGGCTCCAGGATGCCTTGATGAACTTTCAACGCTACGGCAACTCTTTCGGCCAATCGGCGCGCAAGCGGCCCGACTGGGCGAAAACGCTTGATTTCCCGCTGAAGGACGCGCCAAGGAAGAGGTCGAGTACCTCTGGTTCGTCGGCGATTACGCCTCCTACGACCAGCGGGCGCAGAAGGTGACGCAAACCATCGCCAAGGTGCTCCATCAAGCGGGCGTTGACATGGGTTTGCTGCTGGAGAAGGAGCAGAACGCCGGCAACGATCTGCGGCGGATCGGCGAGGAAGGGCTTTTTTCCCTGCTCCGCGAAAAGAATTCGAAGGAACTCGGCGGCGCGAAGTTCCACAAGTTGCTGACTACCGACCCGCACACGTACAACACGCTGAAAAACGAATATCAGGGCAATGGACACTCCGGCGATGAAAATGCCGAAAGCGCCGCTGGCGGGGAAGCAGGTGCTCCACTACACCGAACTTCTGGATGAACTGATTCGGGAGGGGACGTTGAAATTGAAAAATCCCCTCGGCTGCGCCGTCACGTATCACGATCCTTGTTACTTGGGTCGGTTCAACGGGGTCTATGAGCCGCCCCGCCGCATACTGCGGGCTTTGGGGGTGAAATTGGTTGAAATGCCGCGGCACGGTCCCAATAGCTTTTGCTGCGGCGCCGGCGGCGGACGGATTTGGATGAAAGATTCCCCCGGCATCGAGGAACGCCCGGCGGAAAACCGCGTTCGGGAAGCGCTCGCCTTGCCTGGCGTCGCGTGCCTCGTCGTCGCTTGCCCCAAGGACCTGGTCATGTTTCAAGACGCGGTGAAAACCGTGGGGGCGGAGGATCGGCTCCGCGTGGCGGACCTGGGTGAATTGGTTTTCGAGGCCCTGGGAATTCCTGTTTCATAACGCCCGCCCTTGCGGGTTGAAGAGTATCGGAGCACACACATGAATGCCGATGAAACGTTGCGGATCGGAGTTTACGTCTGCCACTGCGGCAGCAATATCGCCAGCGTCGTGGACGTTGAAGAATTGACGCGCTTTGCCGAGACTTTGCCCGGCGTGGCGATCGCCCGGCATTATAAATACATGTGTTCCGATCCCGGCCAGGAACTCGTCAAGCAGGACATCGTCGAGCACAACCTGAACCGCATCGTGGTTGCCGCCTGCTCGCCGAACTTGCACGAGCCTACGTTTCGCCGCGCCGCTGAAGACGCCGGCCTGAACCGGTTTCTGGTGCAAATGTGCAACATCCGCGAACAAGTGGCGTGGGTCACGAAAGATAAGCCGGACGCCTTGATCAAGGCCAAGGCCCACCTGAGCGGGGCTATCCGCCGTGTCGCGGGCCACGAACCGCTGCAGCGGCAATTCGTGCGGATCGTCCCCCGCGCGTTGGTCGTGGGGGGCGGGATCGCCGGAATCCAGGCCGCCTTGACTCTCGCCGACGCCGGCCGCGAGGTGATCCTCGTGGAGCGCGAACCGTCGATTGGCGGGCACATGGCGATGTTCGACAAGACCTTCCCCACCCTGGACTGCGCCGCCTGCATTCTCACGCCGAAGATGACGGCGGTGAAACTCCACCCGAACATCAAAATGCTCACCTACTCGACGGTCGAGTCGGTCGAAGGCTCCGTGGGCAACTACCGCGTCAAAATTCGCCGCCGGCCGCGGTACATCGACGAGAACCTCTGCGTGGGCTGCATGCAGTGCATCGACGGCTGCGTCTTCACGCAGGCCAAGTTTCCCAATTCGTTCGACCAAGGGCTGGGCCTGCGCAAGCCGGTGTACCTCCCATTTCCCCAGGCCGTGCCGCCGGTGCCCGTCGTCGATCCGGAAGTCTGCCTGCAAATCGCCCGCGGCAAGTGCAAACAAGGCTGCGTCGAGGCGTGCGGCGAACGCAACGCCTTCCGTTTCGATCAAGAAGAGCGGATCGAAGAACATGAAGTCGGCACGATCATCATCGCCACCGGATTCAAGGCGTTCGATCCTTCGGCAATCGAGTATTACGGCTACGGCAAACTCCCCAACGTCTATACCAGCTTGGAAGTCGAGCGGCTGCTGAACGCCGGCGGACCGACGAGCGGAAAACTGGCGCTCCGCGACGGTTCGACTCCCAAACGCGTGGGCATTGTGCATTGCGTGGGCAGCCGGGACGCCAACTATCATCCCTATTGCTCGCGAGTCTGCTGCATGTACGCGTTGAAACTCGCCCACCTGGTCCGCGAAAAGACCGCAGCCGAGGTTTTCAACTGTTACATCGACATCCGCGCCGGGCAAAGGATTCGAGGAGTTCTACAACCGAGTGCAAAACGAGGGCGTGCAGTTCATCCGCGGCAAAGTGGCCGACATCACGCCGGCCTCGGGCAACGGCAACAGCGGCGGGTTGGTGATGCAGGTCGATGACACGCTGCTGGGCTCGATCCGCAAGATCGAGGTGGACATGGTCATCCTCGCCGTCGCCCTGGAACCGCACGCCGACGCCGGAGACGTGCGCCGCGCTTTCGGCATCTCCTGCTCCGCCGAGGGCTTCTTTCTGGAAAAACATCCCAAGCTCGCGCCGGTCAATACGGCCAACGACGGCGTGCTCGTGGCCGGGGCCTGCCAAGGGGCCAAGGACATTCCCGACACGGTCGCGCAGGCCGATGCCGCCGCCGCCAAGGCCCTGGTCCTCATCGATGCGGGACAAATCGAGTTGGAGCCGAACACGGCCTGGGTGGACGAGGATATGTGCTCCGGCTGCAAAACGTGCATCGCGCTTTGTCCCTACAAGGCGATTACGCCCGATGAGGAGCGGAAAATCGCCGTCATCGACCAGGCGCTCTGCAAAGGCTGCGGCACCTGCGTGGCCGCATGCCCCTCGGGCGCCGCCAAGCAACATCTGTTCGGCGACGAACAGGTCAATGAAGAACTGGAAGGACTATTGAATTATGTCTGACGCATTCAAACCGAAAATCATCGCCTTTCTCTGCAACTGGTGCAGCTACACGGCGTCCGACCTGGCGGGCACGGCCCGGATCAAGTACTCGCCCTACGCGCGGATCATCCGCGTGATGTGCAGCGGACGCGTCGATCCCGCCTTCGTTCTCAAGGCCTTCGGCCTGGGCGCTGACGGTGTGCTGATCGCCGGCTGCCATCCGGGCGACTGCCACTACATCGAGCAAAACTACAAAACCATTCGCCGCCACGCCATGCTCCGCTACTTCCTGGAGCAAATGGGCGTCGAGGCGGACCGGTTGCGCCTTGTTTGGGCGTCGGCGGCCGAAGGTCAATATCTGGCCGAGTCGATCGACCGCTTCGTCGAAGACGTGCGGAAACTCGGTCCCTTGAACTGGCCCGACAACTGGCGGGAAGACGGCGATCGCGATCGCGCGTTGGATGAAATCGTTGCGGAACACGCCGAATTGATGGAGATTCAAGCATGAGCGACCTACCCAAAGGAAAATTGGCCCTCTATTGGGCGGCATCGTGCGGCGGCTGCGAGATCGCCGTGCTGGCGATCAACGAAAAAATTCTCGACGTAGCCGCCCTGTTCGACATCGTTTTCTGGCCGGTCGCCGTGGACGCCAAAGTCCACGACGTTGAAAAAATGCCGGACAAGAGCATCGACGTCTGCCTCTTCAACGGCGGCATCCGCACCAGCGAGCAGGAATACATGGCCAAACTCCTCCGCCGAAAATCGAAAGTCCTGGTGGCCTTCGGCTCCTGCGCAAGCGAAGGCTGCATTCCCGGACTTGCCAATGCGACCAGCCGCCGCAAAATCTTCGACACCGCTTACCACCGCACGCCCTCGACGGAAAATCCCGAGCGGATCGAGCCCCAGACCAAAACGGCAATGCCCGAAGGAACGCTCCATCTGCCGCTGTTCTACGATACGCTGCGGACGCTGGGCCAGACCGTGCCGGTGGATTACTACCTGCCGGGCTGCCCGCCCGAGGCCGAGCGTATTTGGGACGCGATTACCGCGATCGTGGAAAACCGCTTGCCGCCGCCGGGATCGGTGATCGGCGCGGAGACGACCGTCTGCGACGAATGCAAGCGGAAGAGAAACGAGAAAAAAATCAAGGAGTTCCACCGCACCTGGCAGATCATCCCGGATGATGAGACGTGCTTGCTGGAGCAGGGCATCCTTTGTTGCGGCATCGCGACGCGGGCCGGGTGCGGCGCCCTTTGTCCACAGGTCAACTCGCCGTGCATCGGTTGTTACGGGCCGAACAAGGGCGTCCACGATTTCGGCGCACGAATGATGGCGGCATTGTCCTCGATGATCGACTCCAATGATCCCGAGGAAATCGACCAGATCATTCGCGAAGGCATTCCCGATCCCATTGGAAGTTTTTATCGCTTCAGCCTGGCCGCCGGCCACCTGCGGCGCGCGAAAGTCGCCGACGGGAACGCGAAAGCAGTTGCGCAGACCTAGGATAGGGTTCACGATTCGGGATTCAGTGCCTGAACGCCGACTTTATTTTCGAATCCTGCCCCCTGCTCGCTGAACCCTGCTCCCTGAACCCTGAACCCTATCCCTCCCGCCCCCAGAACCCTACCATGAAACGTATTTCAATCGACCCCATCACCCGCCTCGAAGGTCACGGGAAGATCGACATCTTCCTCGACGACGAAGGGAGTGTGGAAAACGTTTAT
The DNA here is from genome assembly GCA_963713065.1 of Pirellulales bacterium. Lineage (GTDB taxonomy): Bacteria > Planctomycetota > Planctomycetia > Pirellulales > Thermoguttaceae > JADLEL01. Next base: position 767,105 of record CAVQKP010000013.1, read on the forward strand.
CTGCAAATTCCCGAACTCCGCGGTTTCGAAGAGTTCTGCGTGGGCCGTCCGGCGGAGGATATGCCCAACCTCACGGCCCGAATCTGCGGCGTGTGCCCCGAAGCGCATCATATAGCGGCCACCAAAGCCCTCGATGACTTGTTCCACGTCGATCCGCCGCCGGCCGCCAAGAAGCTCCGCGAACTCTTCTACAGCATCTTTTTCGCCACGGATCATACGACGCATTTCTACGCCCTGGGCGGACCGGACTTCGTCGTCGGTCCCACCGCCCCGCCGGCGCAGCGGAACATCTTGGGCGTGGTGGCGAAGGTCGGGCTGGACGTGGCCGGAAAAGTGCTCAAAATGCGCCGCGACGGACATGAATTGATCAAGATGATGGGCGGGCGGCGCGTGCATCCCAACTGGGGACTGCCGGGCGGCGTCAGCCGCGGCATCGACGAGGAACAACGCAAGGAGATCGAAGCCCGCGGACGCGAGGCCGTCGAATTCGCCAAGTTCTCGCTCCAGGTTTTCGCGGATCTCGTCCTGAAAAACACCGATTACGTGAAACTCATCACCGGCGACATCTACGTCCATCGCACGTACAATATGGGCACCGTCGATGCGCACAACCGCGTGAACTTCTACGACGGCAAAATCCGCGTCGTCGGCCCCGACGGCAACGAACATGCGAAATACGACGCCAAGGACTACCTGGAATACGTGGCCGAACGCGTCGAGCCTTGGAGTTACCTGAAATTCCCCTACTTGAAGAAGGTCGGCTGGAAAGGATTCGTCGATGGCGCCGATTCCGGCGTTTACAAGGCCACGCCGCTTTCGCGCCTGAACGCCGCCGACGGCATGGCGACGCCGCTGGCGCAGGCCGAGTATGAGAAATTCTACGATGCCTTGGGCGGCAAGCCGGTGCATCACACCCTTGCCACCCATTGGGCCAGATTGATCGAGCTGCTCTACGCCGCCGAACGATGGGTGGAACTGGCCGTCGATCCCGAAATCACCGGCAGCGATTATCGGGTGCTGCCGACCAAGACACCGACCGAAGGCATCGGCAGCGTCGAGGCTCCCCGCGGCACGCTCACGCACCACTATGCTTCCGATGCGCGAGGCATCCTCACCAAAGTCAACCTCATCGTCGGCACGACCAACAACAACGCTCCGATCTCGATGTCCGTCAAGAAAGCGGCCCAAGCGTTGATCTGCAAAGGCAAAGTGGTGAGCGAAGGGCTGCTGAATATGGTGGAAATGGCCTTCCGGGCTTATGATCCGTGCTTCGGCTGCGCCACCCACAGCCTGCCCGGCCGTATGCCGCTCGAGATCATCTTGCGCGATAGGCAGGGCAGCGTTGTGCAACGATTCTCGCAATTCCTCGCTTAGCTACTTCGGCCAGGCAACCGTCGTTTTGCTTGCGTCACTCCAGGTGATTTCGACCGATCCGTTATGAAAAGCGACGTTGCCGACGCGCGGCTCGTCGCCAGATTTCAACGGTTGGAAGACCGTAAGAAACTCGGCGCGCTTGCCGCTTCTTCCGCAGACAACGCAGGGGATTGGGCGAACGCTGCGCGGCGGATCGTCGGCCGGCAGCCAGCCTTGGACGACGGGCTTCTCCTGGCCCTGGACGACGCGGCAATTCAGCCCGTCGCCAGTTTGCGTGACGAGGCGGAGGTTGCGGCCGCTCTCGGTTTGCGTTTCGTAGATCCCTTTGGGCGGATCGCTCGTGAGCCGCGGGGCGTCGAGGTGCCAGAGCGCTTCGAAGAGATGTTCGCGGCCGTCGAGCGATTCGAGTTGATCCCGAATGACGAACAACCGCTTCGATTTGTCGAAAAGTATTTCCCGCGCATGGCGGACGTTCGCCCCGCCTTCGAAGCCTTCCTCGTAGATTCCCCGAGCGAAATCGAATTTGTCGTTGGTCTGGAAATCCGCATCCAATGGACTTTTCGCCAATTTCGATTCCGGATGTTTCTTTCGCTGCTGGCCGCCGCCATCGACGAGCACCACATTGTGCGCCCGGGAGCTAAGGACATATTGTCGCCACTGGGATGCGTCATAATCGTACGTTCCGCCTTCGACCAAGAGGGGCCGGCCGGCAAAGATCACCGCCGAGAGCTTGTCTTCGTGCTGATGAGCGGCGCCGTAGGGACCGGCCTCGAACCCGAGAAACAACGCGCCGCGGTCCCAACCGGAGCGCATGACGACCTGACCTGCCCAAGGGAAGAAGTGGCTCGTATGATCGGGCGGAGTCCCCTCTTTGCCGCCGGCGGCGATCCAGAGAAAATCCTTGCGATCGGGAAACAGGGCGGCTCCGCCGGCGAGGATCTCGGGGACGTTTACGCCCCAGGAATCGTTCCAATGCGGCACGTCGCCGTTGGGCTGCATGGCCCACATGTCGTAGGCGAACATTTTTTCCAGTCCGGCGACGTACGCGGCCGGCAGCTCGCGTCCGTATGACTTGGCGAGCCGCGGAATCGCCAGCATGTTGCGTAACGCCACGTTGTGATAGCCCGGCGTGAGTTCAACCTGGGCGCCGTCGGGATAGACTTGCACGTCCATCTCTTTTCGCAGTCGCTCGGCGGCGGCGGTTCGCCAATCATCGGCTTCCTTGACAAACGGAATGAGCGTGCCCACGTGGTAAAGACCGTTCATTTCCATCGTGAGCCAATTGCCGTGCGTGGGATTCCGGCGAAGATATCTGCCGTGCTCGATCCACGATTTGAGCCAATCCAAGAGCAGGCGATCGCTCACGGAAGGCGAAGATCGAAACGCAGAGAGGGCGGCGGGCCAACTGGTCGAAGTGCGGATGCCGGCCTCGATTGTTCTCCAGGGAGAGTTAGGCGCGTTCCACGCCCTATTGTCGGGCACGGGACAGTCGCGAATCCAACTCTCCAACAACTGGGCGAACTCCCGGGCGTACTTCTCATCGCCCGTGGCCCGATACGCGCGGCCGAGAGTTTCGAATTCCCGATGGCGGTTGAGCTGCCACATCCATTCGTAATCGCGGGGCAGCTTCGAGTAGGGGACCGTCGTGGGATTGAAAAACCAATCGACCGCGCCCGGAAACGCGTACGGAATCCCGACCGAAGTGATATGATGCTCGAGAACCTTCTCGGCAGCCGAAATGGTGTTGGCGTCGTTCTTCGGCGCCGGGCAAAAGTCGCGGGGTTCTTGCCGATGGCGGAAGAAATCGGCCAGCGCGGCGAGTGCCGCCCGTTGGTCTCCGCCGGCGACGGATTTCGCGACCGCTTCCAGGCCGGGAAAATCGAGATTGACCGCGCCAAGCAGGTCCGAGTCGCTCAGCGTTGGCCCATGACCGGCCGGTTTTGCCGCGGCGGCAATTTCGACCGAGATCAAAATGGAAAGGATCGTAATCGCGGAAGACAGTATTCGCGTAAGCATCGGTATTCTCCTTGGTGGCACTGCCCGACAGTAGAATATTAATCTTCGAACAAATCGATTTCGGGCCAGGCCCGGATTTCGTCCGCCCCCTTGTTCAGGAGCGGATCGATCGCTCCGGCGAACTGCCTGCCGGTCTTATCGGCGTCGCAGTTGAAGACGGCGGCCCAATCGATTCCATCCTGGCGGCAGACCAACAACGTGGAAGAACCGGCGAGCAGGCCGCTGTGCCACTTCGTGCATCGGCTGGGTTGCCCCGGGATCGGCTGGACGTTCCAACCGCAGGCGTAAAAGGACGATTTAGGTTTGCCGTCCGGCCGATGGCCTACCGATCCGGGCGGCGGCGCGAGCATCGCCGCGATGGTCTCCCGGCGGAGAATCGGGCATTTTTCCGGATCGTCGAGCGCAGTTGCAAAGCGGAGCAAATCCACCGCCGAGGCAATCCACCCGCCGTTCGCGTCCATGGTTTCAATGCACTCCACGCCATAGGGAAGCGGCACGCGCTTGCCGATATCGGGCCCGGAGATGGCTCGGCCGGTGCGGTTTTTGCCGTCGTAGTATTTCACTTCGCCGGGGGCACGATCGGCGAGGAGATTCTTGCCGAGCCGCATTCGGCGGATGCCCAGCGGAGCGAGCACGTTTTGGGCGACGAACTCGTGGTAGGGCTTTCCCGAAACCGCCTCGATGACCCGGCCCAACACGCAATAGCCGAAATTGGAATAGGCGTACGCCGTGCCCGGCGTGAAATCGAGCGGCTTGCCCATCGTGTAACGAATGATCTGGTTCGGATGGATCGGCAGCGGGACTTCAAACGCCTTGGCCACTTGTTCGGCAGTCGCGGCGTCCATCGGATCGAACGATTTGCCGCGATCCCATCCGCCGGTATGCTGCAAGCAGTGGCGAACGGTAATCTCGTGCCAGCGGGGATCCAGCTTGGCTTCTCGCTCCATGTGCGGTTCAAGTTCCAGAATGGGATATACCGGGTCGTCGAGCTTGAGTCGGCCTTTTTCAAGAAGCTGCATCACAGCCGCCGCCGTGAAAGGCTTGCTTATGCTGGCAATGCGAAAAAGCGAACTGGGCCGGACCGGAACTTTCTTCTCCAAGTCGGCGTAACCGAAACCGCGGGCATAAACCAGGCGGCCATGATAAGCGACGGCCAAGGCGGCGCCGGGTGGCTCGTGTCGCACATGAAATCGGCCATCAGGTCGTCATAGGCATTCAGTTTCGGTGTGTCGGGTTCCGTGATCTCGCCAAGAGCCCAACGACTGCATTGCCATAGAGCCAACCCCGCGGCGGAAATCGTCATAAATTGGCGGCGCGTCGAGCGAGACGATAAAGGTTCATTGCCTGAGGTAATCATTGATCGATAGATAATTAAAATTGGCGGCGCGGATGAAATTTCGATGGAGCATGAATTCGGCAACCGATTTTGCCCTGCTTAATTTTAACGCCGGTAGGCATCATGCACAACAAATACATGTTTAGGCCGAATTTCCATTGCATCATTTCTGAAGACCTCGTTCTCATGCAGCATTTGCGGGAACGAGGTTTTTTCTATCTTCCTGGAACAGTTCTGCATATAGTTTGCAGTTTTCGCGACTATCTGCCGAGTCTGCCCCCTCGAAAGGTTGTTTTTCAACACTCAAGCGGATCATTGGGCACTGCCTGGTCAATCGCTCAATTGAAGAACTCGTCTTTTGATTCGATCCCGCGAGTTTGCCGACCGCTTGCGGCGGCTCATTAAATTGCGTAAATTAATGAGATATATGCCCCGCTCGATCAATTCGGCAAACGAAGCCGACTTTTCGGGGATCGACATTTTTGGAGAATGCTGCTCATTCAACATCCAAGGAGATCGGATATGAAGCTGAAACACGTCTTTGCTCTTTTCGCGACATTTCTGTTGATGGCCGGTATCCCGACGCTCGGCGCAGGCAATTCTCCCCAAGACGCCGAAGCGAACGCCGAAAAGCAACCCGCGCGATCCGATTATATCCGGCCGCTGGTCGGCACCTATGGCGAAGGAAACACGTATCCGGGTCCGACCGCGCCGTTCGGCATGGTTCAACTCAGTCCCGATACGGACAAGATGCTGTGGGAAACGGCGTCCGGTTATGAATATTCCGATCCCTCGATTTTGGGCTTCAGCCTCACGCATCTCAGCGGGACGGGCATCCCGGACCTCGGCGATTTCCTCTTCGTGCCGCAGATCGGCAAGCCGGAATTCGATTCGGGAACGAAGGAGAATCCCAACTCGGGCTATCGCTCGGCGTATTCGCACGACGACGAAACGGCCGCGGCGGGCTATTACCAAGTGCTGCTGCAAAAGAACGGAGTTAACGTGGAACTAGCCGCCGCCGATCGGGCGGGAATCATGCGGATGACCTTTCCCGAGAGCGACGAGGGTTCGATCATGATCGATCTGAGCCACGTCCTCACCGGCAAGCAGTGGAAGGTGATCTGGTCGCACGTCCGCGATCGAGAACGAAACACGGTTACCGGCTTTCATCTGGTTCGCGGCTGGGGGCCGGAACGCTATTTGTATTTCGCCGCAAAATTCTCCCGGCCGTTCGACAAAGGCGAAATCATCAGCGACGGCAAACCCGTGGTCTATGACAGCTACAAGAACTACCGTTTTCGCAGCCGCACCGCGGCCGCCGGCACGAACTTGCGTTTTCTCGCCAAGTACAAAACGAAGAAGGACGAGGCGATTTTGGTCAAGGTCGCCGTCTCGCCGGTCGGCGCGATCAATGCGATGAAGAACCTGGAAGCCGAAATTCCCGCATGGGACTTCGAGAAAGTCCGCAAGGATACCTGCGCGAAATGGGACCGCGAGTTGAGCCGCATCGAAATCGACGGCACGCAGGAAGAGAAGGAAACGTTTTACACGGCGATGTACCATTCGTTCACCACGCCGAACCTCTACGAAGACGTAACGAAGGAATATCGCGGATTCGACGGCGAGGTGCATCGCGCCGAAGGATACACGAATTACGCGGTGTTCTCGCTGTGGGACACGTTCCGGGCGGAGCATCCGCTCTTCGCCTTGATCCAGGCCAAACGAGATTCCGACATGATCAACTCGATGCTGGCCCATTATGACCAGAGCACGGATCATCTGCTGCCGATGTGGGCCTTGCCGGGAAACGAAACGTGGTGCATGATCGGCTATCACGCCGTGCCGGTGATCGTCGATGGCTACCTCAAGGGCGTCAAGGGCTTCGATCCCGAACGGGCGTATAAGGCGATCCGCGACACCGCCATGACGCCCGACTACGACGGCGTCGCGGAATACGCGAAATTGGGCTGGGTTCCCTTCGACAAGGAAAACGAGTCGGTCTCGAAAACCCTTGAATACGCTTACGACGATTATTGCGTCGCGCAGATGGCGAAAGCTCTCGGCAAAAAGGCCGATTACGAAACGTTCATGAAGCGGGCGGCGAGCTACAAAAACCTCTACGATCCGACCACCGGCTTCATGCGCGGCAAGGATTCGGCGGGAAAATGGCGCGAAAAATTCGATCCGCACGGCTATGAAGGAGGCGATTTCACCGAGGCGACAAGCTGGCAATACTCGTGGTACGTTCCGCAAGACGTGCCGGGACTGATCGCGCTTCTCGGCGGGAAGGAAAAATTCATTGAGAAATTGGACGATCTGTTCAACTACAAAACGGGCGACAACACCGGGGCGGACGACATCCAGGGCCGCATCGGCGAATACTGGCACGGCAACGAGCCGAGCCATCACATCATTTATCTATACTCGCTCGCCGGCGAACCGTGGAAAGCCGCCGAGCGTTTGCACCAGGTGATGCGGACGCAATACGGCAACCAGCCGAAATCGCTCTCGGGCAACGACGACTGCGGCCAGATGTCGGCCTGGTATATCTTCACCGCGCTGGGATTTTATCCCGTGTGCCCCGGCAGCGATTATTACGTGATCGGCAGCCCCGGCGTGAGGAAGGCCGCGGTGCATCTTTCCAACGGCAAGACGTTCACGACGGTCGCCGAGAATCTCTCCGCGGAGAATATCTACATCCAGTCGGTCAAGCTCAACGGCAAGACTTGGAACGAGCCGATTCTGCCATTCCAGGAACTGAAAGACGGCGGCACGATCATTTATACGATGGGGCCGAAACCGAATAAGCAATGGGGGACGGAAGCGACGATTCCGAAATAATGCGTTACGACGCGAGGTCAAGGGAAGTATCTCGACAATGGTTCAAAGGAGATCGCCATGAACAAATCTCTCGCCATTTTGATTGCCGCGGTCATGATCCGCAACATCAAAATATACGGAAAGTCCTCCGAAAGCGGCAATGCCGATTTCTTCAAGCCGGCCGGCTGACAATGGTCCTCGCGGGTTCGATTTCTTTCAGGTCAGGTTCGTGAAGGTGCAGTTTCATCGCCCGGCGCGCCGCTTTGCGGCCGAAAGCCCAGAACAAGGCCGGGCGCACGAAGAAGTCCAGCAAGGTGGAACTGATAAGTCCTCCCAGAATGACGGTGGCGACCGGCCAGAGGATCTCCTTGCCCGGCTGGCCGGCGGCGAGCACCAGGGGAATCAGCGCGATTCCCGCACACAATGCCGTCATCAGCATGGGAGCGAGCCGCTCTTTGCCGGCGCGTTCGATCATCTTCGGCGTGAAGCGTTCTCCTTCGTGGCGGACCAAATGCAGATAATGGGAGATCAGCAAAATGCCGTTTCGCGAGGCGATGCCCGCCAGGGAGATGAATCCGACCATGCTGGCCACGGTGAGCGATTGCCGGGTGATGACCAGCGCGGCGACGGCGCCGATGGCGGCCATCGGCAGCGCCGCCAAAACTTGGAAACTCAGATTGAACGAATGAAAGAGCGTATAGAGCGCCAGCAGCATGCAGATCAGGGAAACGAGGCTCAACAGGCCGATCGTTCGGGTGGCCGATTGCTGGCTCTCGAACTGCCCGCTGTATTGGATGAAATAGCCCGTCGGCAGCGATGATTGAACGGGCGCCAGCCGCTTCCGGATGTCCGCCACGACGCTGCCCAAGTCGCGTCCGGCCGCATTGCACTGGACGACGATTCGCCGCCGCACGTTTTCGCGGTTGATCGTGTTCGGTCCGCTGGAATCGACGATTTCCGCCACGGCGCTCAAAGGAATCTGGCCGCCGCGCGGCGTCTCGAGGGTCATCCGCTGCAATTCGCGGGGGTCATTTCGATAGGCGTCGTCCCACCGCACAAGGAGGTCGAACTTGCGTTCCCCCATGATGAGCTCCGAAACCACCCGGCCGTTCATCGCCGTCTCGACCAGTTCGTTCACGTAGGCGGCGTTCAAACCATAGGAGGCCAGGGCTTTGCGGTCCGGATTGATGCGGATTTGCGGGATTTCGACCTGCGGTTCGACCATCAAGTCCTTCACGCCGGGCACGGTTTCGATGGACTCCTTGATTTCGTTCGCCTTGGCGCGGAGCACGTCAAGGCTGTCGCCGTAGAGCTTGATGCCGATTTGCGCCTTCACGCCGGACAGCATCTGCGCGATGACGTGCTGCAAAGGCTGTTCCGCCGCGATTACCGCGCCCGGAACTTGAGCAAGTTCTTCGCGTATCTCGGCCATGATTTCGTCGCGGCTGCGCTCGAGATCAGGATCGAAGGTGACGATGATTTCCGACATATTGACTCCCTCGGCGTGTTCGTCGAGTTCCGCTCGGCCGGTGCGGCGGCCGAAAGCGACGACCCCGCGAATGTTTTTCAATCGATCTTCGACCATTCCCGCGATACGGTTGGAGGTCTCCAGCGAGTCACCCGGCGGCAACAGCACGTTCACCTGCACGGTTCCCTCATTGAACGGCGGAAGGAAGTCGCGGCCCAATCGCGAGACGACGACCATGCACACCACGGCCGCCGCCGCGACCGCACCTAAAATCGGCCAAGGACGGCGGATGCTCAAACGAACGGCGAAACCCAGCAGCCATTTGAGCCATCGCAGCACGAAGCTGTCGTTTTGCGCCGCATTACCTTGGCTTGCGGCAGGAGCCAATAGGAAAGCACGGGCGTCACGGTGAGCGACACCAGCAGCGAGGCCAGAATCGAGACGATGTAGGCAATCCCGAGCGGCGTGAAAAGCCGGCCTTCCATGCCGCTCAGCGCGAACAGCGGCACGAACACCAGCACCACGAGAATCGTGCTGAAAACGACGGAATTGCGCACTTCGCTGCTGGCTTCATAGACCACGCGCATGGGATGCTTGGGATGGCCGGAGCGCTCGTTCTCCCGCAGCCGGCGGAAGACGTTTTCCACGCCCACGATGGCGTCATCCACCAGTTCGCCGATGGCGACTGCCAAGCCGCCCAAGGTCATCGTATTGATCGACATGCCGAACCACTTGAAAACCAACCCGGTAACGACGATCGAAAGCGGGATAGCCGTCAGCGTGATGAACGTGGTGCGGAAATTCAACAGGAACAAAAAGAGGATGACCACCACCAGGATGCTTCCGTCGCGCAGTGCATCGATCACATTGTGGACTCCCAACTCGATGAATGCTTTTTGCTGATAAACCTCGGGATTGACGCGGATGTCGGGCGGCAGGCTCTTTTTCAAATCCTGCAACGCCGCAGAAATTTGGTCGGTCAGCACGCGGGTGTCCGCGCCCGGCTGTTTGGTGATGGTTAGCATGACTGCGGGCGATCCGTTCACCGCGGAGTCGCCGCGTTGAACCTGCGGTGCCTCGACGATCCGGGCGACTTGCCGCAAAAGCACGGGCCGTTCACCGTCGGCCTTGACCACCACATTCTCGATGTCCTCCACGCTTTGAAGCCTGCCGATCGAGCGAACCAGATACTCGCGCGCTCCGCGGTTCAAGTAACCGCCCGTGGCATCGGAATTGCTGTCGGCCATGGCCTTTTCGACTTCTTCAAGCGTGACGCCGTAGGCGCAGGGAGTTGGGATCGACGAGTACCTGATACTGCTTGCGTCCGCCGCCCATCGTGATGACTTGGGCAACGCGAGGGATCGTCAAGAGCCGCTGCCGTACGACCCAATCGGCCAGGGTGCGGACATCCATCGGCGAGGTTTTGCCGCCTTCGCTCCACATGCCGATAATCATGATCTGACCCATGATCGAGGAGATCGGCCCCATTTGCGGGCGAAATCCTCGCAGATCCTCGGCGGCCAGAGCGATCTTTTCCGCGACGATTTGCCGATCGACATAGATGTCGGTTCCCCAGGCGAACTCCACCTGCACCGCCGAAAGCCCAATGCCGGATGAACTGCGGACCGCCTGTACGCCGGTAGCTCCGTTGAGCGCGGTTTCCAAGGGGCGAGTGACAAACCGTTCCACGTCTTCCGGAGCCAGTCCGGGGGCCTCGGTCATGACGGTGACGCGCGGCCGGTCGAGATCGGGGAAAACGTCGATGGGCAGGGAGTAGAGGACATAACCGCCATACACCAGCACCACCGAGGCGACGGCAATCGTCAACAGCCGATAACGCAACGAAAAACGGATGATCGCGTTTAACATGGGATGATTAATGGTTATGTCCCGCGTGCGGATCGACGCCGCTGCCGGACTTGTTCTTTAGGGCCAACTGGATTTGATGGGCGGCAGAGGCCGCCACCATCGCCCCCACGCGAAGATCGCCTTCGTTGGCGATTACGGCCCAATCCTGGTCGCGGTACTCAACGCGCACCGGCCGCCGGTCGAAATGATCGCCGTTGGCCTCGAAGACATAGGATTCGGCGCCTTCCTGGGCGACCGCTTCGACGGGCAAGACGATTCGCTCCGTCCAGCGCTCCACCGGAATGCGAACTTGAGTTCTCTGCCCAGGCTTGAAATGCCAATAAACGAAACAGCGCCCCTCAGGCGTTTTGTCCTCGCGCAACACGCCGTTGGGAAGCGTGATATAAAAATGGAACGCCCGAGATGCTTGCTCCACCTTGTCGTCAAGGTAGAGAATGCGCAGGTTCGGGACCGTTTCTTCGTTCTTGGTGGATTTCGAGCCGAACGCCGCTAAAACAGTCCGGCTTTCCGAGGCGGCCCGATTGACGGCCTGCATGTCTTGCTCGAACGCCATCCCTTCGATGTACAGCAGATGATGATCGACCAGCGTGCAGAGCGTGTCCCCGGCGGTAACGTGCCTTCCTTGAGTGACTTTCAACTGCTGGACTTGCAAGTGGCTCATCGGAGCGGCCGGCGAGGGGGGCTCTTCCATCGCCGGAGCGTGGATGGTCAGGCTTTGCAGCAGCGTGCGCGTGGACTCAATCTCGTTGACTTGCTCTTTCGACAAGCCATGCAAGAGCAAGGCTTGACGCTGCGCCCGCAGGGCGGCTTCTTGCTTCTGCTGCTCGTACTTGCGCTCTAAAAGCGTCTTGCCGGCAATAATCCCGTCGGCGGACGCCTTTTCCAGCCGTGCTACTTCCCGGCCGATCACGTCGAGCTCCTCGACCGTGCGGAGAAAATCCGTTTGCAGTTGCAGCAGGTCTTCGTGGGTCAGGCGAACCTCGAACAGCGGCTGATTGGCATGGACGGCTTCGCCCTGAAGCGGATAAATCCGCGTGACCACGCCCGTCATCGGCGCGGTGACTTCCACGACGGACCAACCCGGGCGCTCGACGACAATGCCGGGCACGGTGACCGCCCGCTCGAAGGATTTCAACTCGACCTGCACCAGGCGCAAGCCGATGTTTCCCTGGGCCTGCTTGCTGATTTTGATCGCGGCGGCTTCATCGTGCTTATGGTCGGTAATGATGGATTCGGCGTGTCCGGTTTCTTCATCCTCCGCTTCGGCTGCGCCGCGGGCATCGACCGCTTCCTCTTCATGATGATGGCCATCCTCTTTCCGGGCGTCGGCGCCAATCGGGTCGCTCGCACGATCGTGGTCATCATCCCTGGCGTGAACCGTTTTGAAACCGGGAAGCGCGGAGGCTGCCAATTGCCGCAGTTTCGGCGACCAAATACCGGCGCTCACCAATCCTGCGACCGCCAGCAGCAAGGCCGCCGCAAGCCGCCCTCGCCTCTTTAGGGGCAGTCGAAAAAATTGAATTTTCATGGTCGTGCTTTCCTGCAAATGGTTGTTGTGTGGGAAAATTATTATGGAAATCGTTCCGTGCTAGGCGTGAGGGATTCGGTTCGGTTTTTTGGATGCCGGACTTCTCGCGAGCAAATGGCAGCCGCGCACTTGCAAGAATGTCCCGGATGAACCGAAAAACGGCGTTGATGCGTCATTCAACGCGCAGCAACGATCGCCGGCTTGCTCAACGGAGGCATTCGATCAAATCAAGAGAACTTGATTGGCCAAATGAAGACGAACCGGCAGCAGAAGCCGGCCCGTGAGGAACGATTGACGTTCGAAGACACCGCCGGTTGATGCGGAACCGTCGTCGAACAACGGTACCACCGGCGTTTGGCAAAGCTGGAGGAACGATATGACCGCATTGCCATCCGTGGGGCGATCGAAGGAACATCTTTCGCCTTGGCATTCATGCTGCCCATGATTTGCATGGCCGGGGTGGCTCTCGGCGCAATGGCCAACGAGCATCGAGGCCGCCTGGGACGAGAGCGGACAATCCCTACCATCGCAAGCGTGCGCATGATGAACGCAGCAGCCCACCATCATGTGAACCACGAACAGCGCGGCGGTCGGAATTTGCCACAGTCCAGCCATATATTACCTTTAAACTGCCCGGTTGTTATCGACCGGAGAATCAGAGGCTCTTGAAAATTATCCCCCCATTTTTAGGGAAGACAGGACGATTTTACTACTCGACCCTATACATGCATATCTGGGTTGGCTTTAAAAGTCAATCTCATTTCTTGACTCGTTTGCCCAAGGGTTTATTCGACTGGAAGAGTATGGCAGCGTCGTCAAAGTTTGCGCGATAAGAAAATATTATCGAATTCAGATTAGTTTCCTTGCTGTAAGCCGTTGCAAAACAACATGTTATGTGTTTTATGGACAATCTTGACCAATTGGAAAAACCGGAGTTCACCTCTTGGTCGATATATTCGGAAGAAACCAACCTTGCTCAGATCCCGCCTGCATTGCACGAAAGTAAACCATGTTTTATTTCGAAAAACTCAGCCGCGCAATGCTTTCTCCGCCACTGGCGGCTGCGGGCATCCTCATGGTTTCATTTCGCGTTGCCTGGGCGGATCAAAATTGGCTGGCCTTTCGTCCGGAGAGACCACAACCGGTGAGCCAGTCGCCCTCCAACGAATCCCCCCTTTCACCGCCGGAAAAATTCGTGGAAACGACATCGGAGCAGCCGATCGTTTCCGCTCCGGCAGATGCCAATTGCCCCAGCCCCCGAAACCTCACCGAATTGGAATCGATTGCACTAAACAACAATCCCACCCTCGCTCAAGCCGCCGCCCGGATTCGAGCCTTGCAGGGAAAGCAGGTTCAAGCGGGGCTTTATCCCAATCCCCGCATCGGTTACGTGGGAGAGGAAATGGGAAACGATCACACGTCGGGAATGCAGGGCGCCTCGGTCGGGCAAACATATATTACGGGCGGGAAACTTCAACTCGGCCGGGCGACGATCGCGAAAGAAATCGCACAAGCCCAGTGGGCGTGCCAGATGCAGCGTTTGCGAGTGCTCAACGACGTGCGCTTGGGCTACTTCGAATTTCTCGCCGCGCGGCAATCAGTCGATCTTCACTCGCAATTGCTCGAGATCGGCCGCGTCGGACTCACGGCCGCCGAGTCGCTCCACAAAGCCCAGGAAGTCAGCCGGGTCGATATTTTGCAGGCGAAAATCGAGGCCGATACGGCAGCCATGCAATGGCGAGACGCGCAGCACCGAAGACAGGCGGCGGGACGGCGTCTGGCGGCAGTACTTGGCGTTCGAGAGATCGAGCTTGCACGGCTTGAAGGTAACTTGGAGAGTGAACCGCCACCGATAACTTGGGAGGCGTCTTTCGAACGGCTTTGCAGCCAAAGTCCCGAACTCGCGCGGGCGAGAATCGGCGTGGAGCGCACGAGGTTCGCGTTGGATCGCGAAATAGCCGGCCGGAAACCGGACGTGGACGCCGAACTCCTCGTCATGCATAACAACGAAAACAACGACAACATCGCCAGCTTCAACGTAGGGCTGCCGCTGCCGTTGTTCAATCGGAATCAGGGCAATATCGCCCGGGCACAGGCCGAATTGAATTCCGCCGGCTTCGAAGTCCGACGGATCGAACTGCAAATCCAGGAGCGTTTGACCGCGGCGTTCAGGCGTTACGAAAACGCGCGGAATCAAGTGGATACTTATGCCCGGGAGTTGTTGCCCAACGCCAAAGAATCGCTCGATTTGGCAAGCCTCGGCTATCGGCAAGGCGAAATTCCCTACCTCGATCTGCTCACTTCCCAACGCACGTTTTTCCGCGTCAAGATGGCTTATCTGGACGCGCTCAAAGAACTGCAATCGAGCTACTCTCTCATTGAAGGCATGTTGCTTGACGGGAGCTTGGGCCAGGAACTTCTCGGGGCCGATCCGGCGGCGAATCCATCATAAAAGCTCTTCGTGGCACCCTGCGGAAATGGTGGTTTTGCAAACCGGGCGGCAAGCAAATCCTTGAATCGATACGTCAATCGCGCGAGGGCAGTGTATCGACGCCATTCGGGTGCAAGGCCGATCGCCCTTTACTACCACCAACCGCAAAGAAGGTGTATAATCAAAGCCTGCAACGCTCTAAAACTCACCGATTCGACGATTGATTGCCGGCCTCTAAAAAGCCAGGAGATTTCCCATGAGCAACATGTCGAGACGTCAATTACTGAAATATACCGTTGCCGGAGCGGCAGGCGCAGTCGGGATTCCATCTTTTGTTCCCTCGGGCGTTTTAGCCAACGACGGCACGCCGGGCGCAACGAGCGGATCGCGATCGGGGCGATCGGGGTCGGCGGCCGCGCGACGCTGCTGTTGGATCAATTGCCCGAGGGCGCACGCCTCATCGCCTTGTGCGACTGCAATCTGCCCCGCGCCGAGGCGTTCAAGGCACGGCGAAAAGGCGACTGGCCCGTCTATCAGGATTACCGCAAGATTCTCGAAGGAAAAGACATCGATGCCGTGATCGTCGGCACGGGCGAGTTTCAGCGCGTGCTGCCGTGCATCCACGCCTGCCAGGCCGGCAAGGACATCTACGCCGAAAAACCGCTGACGCTCTACATCCGGGAAGGGCGGCGTGCTGGTCGGCGCCGTGCGAAAGTACAACCGCGTCTTCCAGGTCGGCACGCAGCAACGCTCGATGGCCATGAATCGCATCGCCTGCGAGTTGGTGCGGACGGGGGGATTGGGCAAGGTGCTCGAAGTTCGCGCGATAGCATACCCGGGCCCCGAAGATTCGCCCGCGGATGGATTTCCCGAACAGCCGGCGCCCGCCGGCTTGAATTGGGACGTGTGGTTGAACCAAGCGCCGTTTCGACCGTTTAACGGGGAATGGATGGGCTGGATGCGCTGGCGCGATTTCGCCGGCGGTGAAACGACCAATTGGGGCGCTCACGGCATGGATCAGATCCAATGGGCGCTCGGCACGGACGGGACCGGTCCGGTGGAGATGTCGCCGGTGACAGGAGGCCCAAACGGCAAAGTGGAAATGCGTTATGCGAGCGGCGTTCCCGTGAAGTTCATCATTGATCCCGGCCGCGGCCCCATGGGCGGCGCGGTGTTCGTCTGTGAGAAGGGAAAACTGGAGATCAACCGCAACAAATTCACGTCGAATCCGAAAGAAATCGCCGTCGAGTTGTTGAAGAAAGTTGACGCGGCGGCAGAGGAAAAGAAGTGGAGCGATCAGACCGCGCTCTGGCAGGCCAAGTGGCACATACAAAATTGGCTCGACTGCATTAAATCGCGGGAGAAGCCGGTGGCGGACGTCGAGATCGGCCATCGGTCGGTGACCGTCTGCCATCTGGTGAACATCACCCGGCGAATCGGACGGCCGCTGAAATGGAATCCATCCGCCGAGCAATTCGACGGTGACGAAGCCGCCAATAAACTGGTGAACCGTCCGCGCCGCAAAGGGTACGAGTTGCCCGAGCCGGTGTAGTTGCTTTGGAGAGCCGGCAACACGCGAACGGACGATTACAATTCGTCGTTTTCAAGAAATTGAAACTTCTTCCCAGTGGAATGTTTTTGTCACCCGGGCGATTTTTTTGTTGCGGCAAGATCGCTCTCGATCTGGCTCGATTGGGGGGTCCAGAAATCCGAGCTTGCGCTATTTCACAAAATTCATGCGCAGAATCGTATAGACAATGCACGTGATCTCACTAAAATAGCGAAAAATACCGCCTGGGGGAACGTGTTGAAAAATCACAGCTATCCCAGGGAAATCGACATTTTTCCGCGGCGCAACCCACTGGCACGTTCCCCGACGGCGTTTTTTTCATGAAATCCTTCAACGACAAACTGTCCGAGTTACTGTGGTTCGACGCCGATGCCCGTGATGTGACGCTGCGGCGCTTGGTTGCCGAGCGAATCGGCGAAAATCCCGCGCCCGCGGTGGAAGAGCACCTTGTGGCGACCTATTTTCTGGCGTTGCGAAGTTCAAAGCTTCAGCAAACGGCTAAGGAGATCGCCTATCATGCCACAAGCGGCATCAAGAATCCACCATCAGGCTCGTTGTTGGCCCAATGCACGGCACACGCCGTGGGGGTGGACGCCTGGGATGCGAGCGGGCGGATCGGCCTATTGCACATGGCCTTTCCACTCAAAATGATGCTCCAGCCGGACGGCCATCTGACGAGTTGCGATATTTTGCATACATTGGCGGGCGCAATCATCTTCGACGTGTATGAAAACCAGGACGCCCGGTTGGTGTCGCTGCAAATCCCCGACGAGGTGTTGCGAACCTTTCCCGGACCGGCATACGGTCCTTTCGGTCTCCGCGAGCGGACCGGTTTTGCGATTGCTGAACCGGCGTTCGGCACGATTCTCAAGCCCACGGCCGGCATTACGGCGGACGAAGTCGGGAAACTGGTCGGCGAAGCCGCCGCGAGTCCGTTGTTTCTCTTCATCAAAGAAGACGAAGACCTCTACCCGAACTTGGACTATTCGCCCATTCGTAAACGAACGGCCAACGCCATGGCGGCGATCGAACGGGCGAAAGAGAAACGCGGCGGTCGGGGACTGGTCTTCGCGCCGCACATCACCGCGCGCCGCACGAGATGCTCGAAACGCTGCACGCCGTGGTCGAAGCCGGCGCGACGGGCGTGATGTTCAGCGAGACGTTCGTCGGCGGCGCGGTGCGGATGGTCCGCGAGGCAACGAAACGACTGCCGCATCCGCCGGCCATTTACGGCCACAACGCGGGCATCGGCGTCAAAACGCGCGGCGGCATCTATCGCGAGGTGATCGATCTGCTGGCGCGGCTCGACGGCGTCGATATCCGCCAAACGGCGCCGATTCGCCCCGGACCGCCGTTCATCCGCCCCTACGCGGAAGAATGGGAAGCCTCCGAGGAAATCCTGTCCCGCGATCTGGGCGGAATCAAACCGACGATGATCGCGCGGGCCGGCGGTCTGGATCAGGGCAACATCATCTTGAACCTTGCCGACGCCGAACGCCGCGGTCTTGCGCCGAACGTGCTTTTCCTCGCCGGTTCGGCCATCAACTCGGTCAAGAACGCCCAAGGACGTCCCGATCCGGCCCTTGGGACCGAAGCCATGTTGCAGGCTTTGGAGGTGCATCGTTCGGGCGAACTGGCCGAGACGACGATCGACGACCACCTTGCCGCGCTGATCGCCATCGCGCGGAAGAGGAACCTGACCGCGCTTGCGGAAGCCTTGAAACAACGATATCCGGAGAAGATTCCATGAACGAACAGCCCGCCGTCAAGATCGTGGAAAAGCCCTGGGGACGCGAACTTTGGGTGGCTCACACCGATAAATACGCCTTCAAAATTATCGAACTGAAGGCGGGCACCCGTTCGAGCCTGCAATACCACGTGCGCAAACACGAGCATATTTATGTCGATGCGGGCGTGTTGCGGATGGAATGGGAGGACGAGGCAGGAAATATGCTCACGTTGACGCTTCGGCCGGGCGAAGTCGTCGAGAACAAACCGGGGCGAAAACACCGCGCGATTGCCGTCGAAGACGTGCGGCTGCTGGAAGTGAGCACGCCCGAGTTGGATGACGTGGTCCGCGTGCAGGACGATTACAATCGGTAACGCCATGGCAGAAAAAATCATCGTTTTCGGCGCCGGCGCCACAGGCCGCGGACATGTCGGACTTTTGGCTTGGCAAGCCGGTTTCGAGATGATCTTTGTCGATAAGAAACCGGAACTCGTCGATTCGCTCCGACGCGCCGGCCGCTACACCGTAAGACTCTACGGCGAGCGTCCGCAGGAGATTTCGGTCTCCGGCTACCGCGTTTATCATGCCGAGGAGCGCGTTGCGATCGCCGATGAAATCCGCGATGCCGCGCTCGTGCTTACCGCTGTGTTCGATCAGAATCTGGCCGACGTGGCGATAACGGTCGCCGCCGGCATATCCGCATGCGTCCGAGCGGGCCGCAAAACGCCGCTGAACTGCATCGCATGCGAGAACATGATGGACAGTTCCACGGCGTTGGGAAACCATGTTCGATCGCATCTCGCGGGCAGCGATCTCGCATGGTGCGAGCGATATGCCGGCTTTCCCGATTGCATGATCAGCCGCGTGGTGCCTCGTCCCGAGCCCGACCCGCTGGTGATCGTTGCCGAGGATTACAACGAGTGGACGGTCCGCGCCGAAACTTTTCGCGGCAGCAAGCCGGCGAATCTTTCGGCGCTGGAGTTGGTCGAGAACCAAACGGCGAGGCTGGAACGCAAATTGTTCGTCCACAACGGCGGCCATGCGGCGTGCGGGTACTTCGGTTTTCACCGCGGCCACAAATTCATCCACGAAGCGGTCGCCGATCCGCGGGTTGCCGAGTGCGTGCTCGGCGCGCTCGACGAACTCGGGGCGGTAGTCGAACGCAAATGGGGTTTTTCGCCGGCTTCGATCGACGACTACAAGCAAGATCTCTGCCGGCGAGGCGCCGTGCCGGAAATGCGCGATGAAATCCTCCGCGTGGTTCGCGACCCGATCCGCAAGCTTTCGCCGCGGGAACGCCTTGTGGCGCCGGCGAACCTCGCGGTCGAGTACGGCTTGCCGTTGCATTGGATCGTCAAAGCTATTGTGGCGGCGCTGCGTTACCAACATCCGCAGGACCCGCAGTCCGTCGCGCTCGCGCGGCAGTTGGCCGAAAAGGGGCGTTCGCAGGTCTTGCGGGAGATTTGCGGCATCGCGCCCGGCTCGCCGTTGGCAATCGAAATAGAATTCGCGTGGCAAGCGTGGCCGAACTGACCGTATCTCGTTTCTCACAAAAAATGAAATTACTCGCCTTAGACTGGTCGATCGTCGGCGTTTACGCCGCGGTGGTCATCGGCGTCGGCCTATTCGCGTCGAGGAAGCCCAAGACGAGCGAGAGCTATTTTCTTGCGAACCGGCAGTTGAAATGGCCTTTTATCGGCGCCTCGCTGTTTGCGGCGAATATCTCCGCGGAGCATTTCGTGGGCTTGGCAGGCGGCGGGTTCGCCATTGGGTTGGCGATGGGCGGCTTCGAATGGATGGCCGTCTTCTGCCTGCTTCCGCTGATCTTGCTGTTTCTGCCGTTCTACCTGAAGAACCGGATTTTCACCGTGCCCGAGTTTCTGGAAAGGCGCTACAGTCCCGGGATCCGGAGGCTTTTTTCCGCGCTGATGCTGGTGCTCTCGATCTTGACGAAAGTATCCATTTCACTGTGGGCGTCGTCCCTCGTGTTTTCCGACGTACTCGGCTGGGACAAGATCACCGTCATTTGGGTGATCGGTCTGGTGACCGCGCTCTACACGATGAAAGGCGGCCTGAGCGCCGTCGTCTATACCGACGCCATCCAAACGACGGTCCTGCTGATTGCCGCGGTAATCCTCACGGTATTGGGGCTGAGTCGCGTCGGCGGCTGGTCGGGCCTTCAAGCAAGGCTCTCGCCGGAGATGTTTCAGATGATTAAGCCCGCCACGCATCCGGATGTGCCCTGGCCCGGCGTGTTCATCGGAATATTCCTCGCGGGGAGCTTTTACTGGTCGATGGATCAAGTGCTCGTGCAGCGGGTGTTTGCGGCCAGGAGTTTGAACGAAGGACGAAAGGGGGCCGTTTTCGCCGCCGCCTTGAAGATACTGACGCCCTTCCTCCTCGTGCTGCCCGGTTTGATCGCGAAGGCGCTCTATCCGCATCTTGAAAATGCCGATGACGCCTACCCGACTTTGCTGAAGAACTTGATGCCCACCGGCTTGCTCGGCCTGACCGTAGCGGGCATCGCTGCGGCGCTCATGGGACATTTGAGTGCGACCTACAACTCCATCGCCACGCTCTTTACGCGAGATTTCTACATCCACTGGCGCCCCGACGCCGGTCAGGAGCGACAAATCGCCGTGGGTAGAATCGTGGTGCTTGCGGTGTTCGTTTTCGGGCGCATTGTGGGCGCCGGTGATCGGAAATTTCGAATCGCTCTTCCTTTATTTGCAGCTTGTCGGAGTTTACCTCGTCATGCCGTTTGTCGGCGTGTTCTTTTTCGGCGTACTGTGGAAGCGAATCAACGAATCTGGCGTTTGGGCCGCAGCGCTGGCGGGATTCGTTATCGGTCCGCTGCTGATGTTCGATTCAAAGCTCCATTTCCTGCCGTTCATGCAACACCCGCTGCTTCGACCTTGGCTTCATGGCGCGATTATCGAATTCCTGATGTGCCGCGCTGGTCTTGATCGGCGCAAGCCTGGCGACGATGCCTCCAGCACGTGAGAAAGTCGCGTCAACAACGCTGCAGTTCGGTTCGTTGAATCAAGCCGTAGCGGAGCCGCCGGAGCCGCTGCTTAGCGACTATCGGCTTTGGCTCACGCTGGTTGTCGCAACGACCGTCGTCCTTTGGTGGGTGTTCCGATAGCAGACAGCTTCAGGAAAACGAATCATGGATTCTGTTGAACGAGTAGCAAAAGTTTTGCGGAAAGAAGTGCCCGACCGGGTGCCTGTCGGTCTGCACAATTTCTTGATGGCGTGCCAAATGCACGGGGGGCGGTTCGACGAGATCCTGCGCGACGGGGAGGCGATGGCCGAGGCCCAATTGAAGCTTTGGCGGGCCGTGGGACACGACGTGATGATGCTGGAAATCGGCGTCTGTTCCGAGGCCGAGGCGCTCGGCGCGAAAATCCGTTACACGGCCGAGGGACCGCCGCACGTCGCGGAGCCGCTTATCGAGCAGCCGAGCGATTTGGAGAGGCTTTCCGTGCCCGACCCGGAGCGAATATTTCCGCTCAATGAGATGCTCAAGACCACGCATATCGTCAAGCGGGAGACGGGCGGAAAAGTGCATATCAACGGGCGTTCCGATCAAGGGCCGGTGGCGTTGGCCTGCGCGCTTTGCGGGCCGCAGCAATTCTTGACCCTGCTGATGGATCACGAAATGAAGGACTGGTGCCGGCGACTTTTAGCGTTTTGCAGCCAGGTAAACATCGCCGTAGGCGAGGCGCAACTTCGCGCAGGCGCAGACAGTTCGACAATCGGAATTGCCGGAGTCAGCCTGATCTCCCCGGCGCTGTTCGAGGAATTCGAGATGCCCGGCGTCAAGGCGTATTGTGCCGCGCTGAAGCGAAGCGGCGGGTTCGCGTTCATCCACGCCTGTGGCGATGAGACAATCCTGCTGGAGAACCTGGTGGCGACGGGAGCAGACTGTCTGGAACTGGACGCCGGCACGAACCCCGACGCGTGTAAGCGCACCGTGCAGGGCCGAACCAGCGTGTTGGGCATGATCGATCCGGCGCACGTGATGCGCTTCGGCACGCCGGATGAAGTGCGGCGGCAGGCACGTCAAATGATGCAGACGATGGGGCCGGGAGGCGGCTTCATCATGGGACCGGGCTGTGCCTTGCCGGCCGACACGCCCTTGAAAAACGTGCAGACGCTCATGGAATGTGCGCGGCGCGATGGTGTTTACGACGCGGAAGGACGCCCGGCTGTAAAGTAAATGCGCGATGGGCTCAACGGCCGGTTTGTCCCGCAATGCGGAACCGCCAAGGATGCCAGGCACTGCCGGGAAATCCAGCAGCGGAATTCGTTATTTTGATCGAGACTCTTGATTCATCCCAAGGAATTTCAATCATGCGCAAAAATATTTTATTCTTGGCTCTCTCCGCTTGTGGAATTATTTTTCCGGGATCAATCGCTTACGCCCAGGGCGAAGGGTTGAATGTGGCTTGGTTCGAGATCAGGCCCGGCATCGTTGCTCCGGGCGCACCGGCGACGGTTACGGCGTGGGTCGAGAACGTCTCCCCATCCGAATTGGATGACGTGGCTGTTCGATTGACATCGCCGGAAGGCGTTGATTTAATGGGCGAAGAAGCCGTCTCGCGGCGGATCGAATTGAAAACCAAGCAGGCAAAGCGGCTGTCATGGCGCGTGAGGGCGAAGATGCCGGGCGAGTTTTCCTTCAAGGTGGACGCGTCCGCACAAACCGCGAAGGCCGAACGGCAACAAGTGCTGACCGTGGTCGAGAAGCGCGATCCCCGACACGAATATCAATCGCTGACGGCCGCATGGTTCCGCTATCCCGACCGGCCCACGCTTCAAGAAGAAAATTCGAATCCGGTGAGCGATTTCGATTCGCTGCCCTCGAAGGATCTCAAACATAATCTCTTCGGAATCACCGCCCAACTGCCTCGCGGCACGGACGCGGAAACACCGTTCATCGCGGCAAACGCGGTGGACGGCGATCCCGACACCTGTTGGGGATCCCGGTGGTGGCGGACCGCCATTCCGTTCGAGCCGGAGTGGATCGAAGTCGATCTCGGCAGCGCGAAGACGGCCGCCGAAATCCGCTTTCTTCCCGGATGGAAAAACAGTGGCGTGCCCGCGGCGTTCAGCCTTCAGACGAGTGTTGATGGAGAAAAATGGGACACTCGTCGCTGACGAGACCGACTATCAATTGAAGCAATCCGCTCCGGGCGGACAAGTTGCGCCAAGGCGATTTAACCTGGCAGTGCTTCCCCTTCGCCGAACGGCCGGTGCGTTTCGTCCGTCTCGAAGCTACGCGGCTGAGGACGGGACCGACCTCGTTCTTCTGCTGTCCCGGTGATCCCTTTCAGCTTCGCATCGCCGAACTTGCCGTGCTCGACAAGGACCGGAAGCCGCTCACGTCTCCGAAGTGCGATGTCAAGGCATCGACCGTCCACACCGCCTGGTACAATACGGCCGAGACGATCAAGAAGACGTGGCCTTACCTGTTGAAATCGGGCGTGAAGATCAACCGTGTCGGACAATGGGGCGACAAAACCGATTGGGCGAGCGTTGAACAAGTCAAAGGCATTTACACGATCGACGCGGACGTCGATCGCTCGATTACCGAAAGCGTGGAGAACGGAGTCGATATTCTCCTGACCTTGGACTACGGCAACAATCTCTATCAGCGATTGAAGGATCCGCAGGACTATGGAAAATCGACTTGGTTCCTCGCCCATCCGTTCTTGCAGTGTGCGCCGACCACGCCCGAGGCGATCGAAGGCTTCGCCAAGTACTGTGCCTTCATGGCGAAACACTTCAAGGGCCGCGTCAAGTATTTCGAGATTTGGAACGAGGAAAACGGCTGGTTCTTCGATGCCTGGCGCGACAGCGGCAGGGTGAGCATGGTGAAGGCCTACGGCAAGGTTTTGGCCGAGGCCGCGAAGGCGGTCAAGGAGGCGAATCCGGATGCAATGGTGCTTTTCGGCGGCCTCGCGGGCGCTTCACTCGACTACCCGCGGATCGCCATGGAGGAAGGTGCCGGACCGTACATCGATATATTCGCTTTTCATCCTTATGGCCAGTCGTTGCCCGAGGCCGCGCCGCCCGATTTCCTGACCGAGGTCAATGGCACGATGCAATGGCGTCCGCGGCCCGCGAAGATCAAGAACTACGAGGACGAAATCAACGCCTATAAAGAGCTTTTCCGCAAATACAACCCGAACATCCAGGTTTGGGCCGACGAATGGAATTATTTTGCCCCGGGCGAACCGGTCGAGGCGACCTCCAGCACGTTCATGTTCCCCGATCAAAGCGAACTTTCGCAGGCCAAGTTCCTCGCGCGTTTCTTTGCCGAATCGGCCTGGCTCGATGCGGGCGCGATCTGGTGGTCGCTCTATAACGCCAACCACGTCCAGGAATGGGCGGTGATTCGCTCGGCCGATTGCACGCCGCGGGCCGCCTATTATACCGCCGGCTACGTCGCCACGGTGCTGGATGACTGCAAAGGCGCTGTCCGAACCCAAGGTGCAGGCGGTCGGCAACGACGATGAAAATTTGGTGCTGAAAACCTATCGCAACGGGAACGGCGAATTGCTGGTCGGTATTTGGAGAAAGACCGTGCCGGACGACAAATGCAAGCCGACGCCCGTTACGCTCTCGCTGCCGGAAATTTTCAAGGCGGAAATCGTCGATACTTTGTACGGGTATAAACAAAACGCAATCGTGAAACCGACCGGCAGATCGGCGCAGGTGCCCGGTCTGCTCGTCGGCGACTGGCCATTGATTTTGCGAATCGAGAAATAATCACGATCGTTCTGTGGGGCGCTTCCGAGCGCCGCGCAGTGATCTGCGAACAACCACCAAAGATTTTAAGCCACAGTCCAGAGCCCTGCCAAGGGTGTGCCCACTTTGGAGAAAACAGCATGACCAAACCATTTCTTTGTTTCACTGGCATGTTCGTGGCGGCACTCAGTTTCGGGGGATCGATGCCCGCCAAGTGTGACGCGGTCAAGTGGGATTACCTTGCCCATCCGGTGACCGTGACGGAGAACCGACCCGCACCGAATGCCGCACTTGGCATGTGCGTCGCTTCCGCTTTCGACGGCTACGGAGCGCTGGGCTCGAAGCCCGCCTGCGCCCGTGCCTGGCACCAGGGAGCGGTCCCGACGGAGCAAAATCCGCTCGCCTGCGAGATCGACTACGGGACGCCGACCTTGGTAACCGCATTCGTCCACTATTTTTACGTTCCAGGAAGTCGCGACATGCGATTCACCGCTCCCGGTCCCAGCGCCATGAAGAACGTGCGGATTTCCGCCCGGGACGACAAGGGTTCCTGGCAAGTGGTCACGACCCTCTCGAACCTGACCGGCGATTGTCCCCAGGTTTTGCCGACCGGAGCCACAAAACCTTGGCGGTTTTGGAAGCTCGAAATTCTGAAGCTTGCACCGGGGCCGAGTTTCTCTGCACCTATGAGTTGGAGACCTACACCGGCGGGATTCCCAAAATCATGCCTTGCCGCTGCATCGAGGCCGATCTCACTGCGGAGTTTGCGGACCGCGTTCAACGGCAAAAACCGTCAAAAGACCACATCCCCGCCGAATTGCGGACAGCGGAGAAAGACCCGCAAACGTTGGCGATCGATGCGGAAGGAACCGCCGGTTCTGTCGCGAGCGAGCTGCAACTCCTGATCGACGGCGTCCCGGCGACGTTGAAACATGCCGACGACGGCGGCTGGCGGGCCGATACAAAAAACGCGCGGCTGTCGCTAACCGCCGAATCCACGTCGCTTGGGCTGCTGCTGGAACTGCGATGCCTGGCGAATGACGAGTCACCCGTGAGATACAGGCGAGCTTCGCTGCAACTCAAGGCGAAGGACACTCGGCTTTACTATATGCCGGCGTATGCCTGGAGCCGGTCGCCGATCGAGACGATGGTCACTTCGTGCCATGTGCAGACGCGAATGGCGGCCTTGGGTCTCAAGGATGGCATGTTGTGCCTGTTGCCGGGCACCGATCGCGGGACAATCGGCTTCGCGGGCGGCGCGGTGCGAAACGATCTGCTTCTGGGGCCGGAGCCGACCCCCGTGCTGCTCACCATTCTGCCGGGCGATTGGTGGAACGCCTATCGTTTCGCCGTCGATGAAGTCTATGGTTTCCGGGAGCCGCCGCAGACCTTGCCGGTGAGCGAAATGCAGTACGGCATCTCCCGGTATATACTGCGGGACGACGTCTGGGAACCGGCGCTGGGGACGATGAAATCGTGGCCGAAGCGCGATGTCAGCACGGAAGTGTACGGTTACTTCGATGCATTCAACCTCTATGGCGTGCCGCATTCGATTCCCTCCTACTGGGCCCGCTACGTGATGAACGGCGATCCGCTTGCGCGGGAACGTTGCCGCAGCATTGCCGCACTGGCTGTGCCGGTCCGGCGTGCGAATGGCGGAAGGTCCGGCGCGGGGGCCTTTTTCAGCAGCCAGCGGTTTCCCAATACGGAACCGGTCAAACTGGATCGCCGGGGCGTCACGCAGGCCTCCACGGAAATTCTGACGAGCCAAGCCACCGGCGTGGCCGTTTGGACCCTGCTCTACTATCGGCATGTCACGGGAGAAAACGATCCCGAGATCAACCGGGTCATCGACGAGGGCGTACAGTGGCTTTTGAAGACCCAGACTCCGGAGGGCGGCTGGCCCTATGGTCACACGGTGGACGGCAAGCCCTCGCCCGGCGCGCCCAGCGGCGGAAGCATCTGGAATATTCGCGCGCTTTGGCGATTGGGAAAGGAGACCGGAGATTCCAAGTATATCGAAGCGGCGAACCGCGGCGTGAAGTGGCATTTGAAAACGTTCGTCGAGCCGCATCATTACCACGGCTACTGGGAAGATATGGGACCCAATACGCGCGAAGGTTACGATGCGGCCCTGGCTGCCATGGTCTATGCCGAGATGGGTGAAAAACAACCCGCCATCGATTGCGCGCGACGCCATGCAATGGGTCTTCACCCGTCGGATCGAGTGCCGCGAAGCGACTTGTTCGGCGGGGCTGGTCTCCGAGCAAACGGGCTGGCCGCCGGCGGCCTACTGCAATCCGATGCTGGCTTTGGCGGCCTATTCGGCCTGGCAAACAAGCGGCGACGACTCGTGGAAGGAGTTTGCGATGATCCCCAAAGCGACCGGGTGGTGGTATCAACCCGATACCGGCGCCATGGTCTGGATCGTGGATGCACTCGAGATGGCTCCGTTGGTGGGACCGGCCTGGGAGAGTTGGTGGAACGATTGGTGCATCGCCCAATCCGACACGCTGATGCTCCGCTGGCTGATTCGCGAAATGAACCGGCGACTGGCGGGCAACGGTGCGCTGGATGAAGAAACCCTGAAGGGAAATGTGTTGGGCGAAGACGTTCAGGCCTGGGCGCCGACCGGAGGACTGCACCCGATCTTGCCGCAACACGGGCAGGTGAATTGGCTGGGGCTGCGAAGCGGCAGCACGGTCAAAATCGTCTTCATGAACTTCGCCGAGGACGGGCCCGTCCGCTGCCGGTTGGATTCTCGCGACGTCCGCGGGGCATCGCCGTTTCCCAAGGCCGTGCATGTCATCCGCGAAGGCAAGTTGACTTCCCGAAAATGGGACGGCGATGCCTCGGTGATCGTGCCGCGCGACGGCGCTGCCATCTTGGAATGGGAGGTTTGTCCGTAACAAGCAGCGCGAAAGCAAATTTCATTGTGGCGCCGTCGTTCCGCCTCCTTGGATCGGAGCAAGCGGAACTTCCGCACCGCAATGATCGGGGGACTTTTTCCAACGTCTAGGATGCCTTATGAGCGAAACGCCGCGCGTCGTCCTGTTGATGTTTCCGTTCGCCGGGTACGACCGGGGATTGCTGCACGGCATCGCCCGCTATTCGCAGCTTCACGGCCCCTGGGTGTTTTGTCTGTCGGGCGACCACCCTCGCGTGCCGATGCCCGACTACGACAGCGTCGGCGGCGAATCCTTGTCGAACCGGCGGGTATCGATGTTTCGGCGCGGCGAATCGTTCGACCTGCGCCGTTTGGAAGCCACCGGATTCATCGGCCGGATTCAGACCCGGAAGATTGCCGAGGCCGTTTTGGCGGCGGGTCTGCCGGTGATCGGCATCGATCCCGCGTGGGAACAACTTTCAGGCAACGGCCTTTCCGCGAAAATTTCGGAAA
Source organism: Pirellulales bacterium (assembly GCA_963713065.1). Classification (GTDB taxonomy): domain Bacteria; phylum Planctomycetota; class Planctomycetia; order Pirellulales; family Thermoguttaceae; genus JADLEL01. The sequence goes on from CAVQKP010000013.1 coordinate 795,402, forward strand.
TCTGCGCCGATTCGCGCGCGCGCGGCTCGATCGCCGCCGAACATCTTGTCGAACGGGGTTTCGTCCATTTCGCTTTTTGCGGATATCACGGGCGCGTTTGGTCGAATCGGCGCGAGGAAGGATTCACCGAGCGTCTGAGCACGCATCCGCATCTCTCCTACAATGTTTACGAACCGCCGCAACGAAAACGGGCGTTGCCATGGGACATCGAACAACCGCTCGTGATCGGGTGGTTGCGCTCGCTTTCCAAACCGGTCGGGGTCATGGCCTGCAACGATATCCGCGGACGCCAAGTGATCGAGGCCTCGTTGGCCGCGGGTCTCCGGGTTCCGGACGACGTGGCAGTCGTCGGCGTGGATGAAGACCGGCTACTATGCGACATGGCCTACCCGCCCTTGTCGAGCGTGGTCTTGAACCTCGAACATGCCGGTTATCGCGGAGCCGAACTGCTGGATGGACTGATGTCGGGGGGCGCTCGCGAGCCGCAACGGATTCTCGTCGAGGCCCTCTGGGTGATGGCGCGGCGATCGACCGACATCGTGGCCGTCGAGGACCGGCGCCTCGCCGCCGCGCTACGTTACATTCGCGATAACTTTCGCCAGCCGATTGCCATCGAAGATGTTGTTCGCCAGTCACACATCTCCAGGCGCGGCCTGGAAATCCGCATTCAACAAACCTTGGGACGGTCGATTCGCGAAGAGATTCAACGCTCTCGGTTGGCGTGGAGCAAGAAGCTATTGGTGGAAACGGATCTGCCGGCGGAAAAAATCGCCCATGCCTCGGGTTTCAGCAGCTTGAGCTACATGAGCAGCGTTTTCCGCCGCGAGCTTGACACGACGCCTGTACAATACCGACGGCAATCCCGTACCCCCTGAATATATTGCTTGACAAAAAAATCACTGGAGATTAGATTCGAGAGTGGAGGGATACTATAAAATTAGATTGCGGCTTAATACGTATCGGTCTTTCTATTTTTCTCATGGAATGCTTCGTTAATTGGGTGCTTGCGGCAAATATCGTGTTTTTTTCGAACGAACGAAGCACCCCATCTCCGTGCTCTGCTGCTCGCTGGAGGATTAGACCTATTTCAGGGCTGAGGAGGGATGTGTGAAAAATTGCATCTATACTTGTTGATTACTTGGATCAAATACGATATTGCAACCGTGAATCTTGTCCAAAGAAACAATAGTCGAACATCTATGCATTTTCGCGAAAACCAATGTGGTAAGGTTCTATCCTGTCATTATTCATCTTTTTCAATGGAGTATCGATTATGTCGGGTTATTCCGTCTTTTTTCGTCGGCATCGTCCGCTATTCGTAATTTTCCTGATGAGTGTTTTCGTTCCGGTTCCACGCGTCAAGGCCGACAGCTTTGATTGGCGAAACGTGGGCGGATACAACTGGAATTCAACGGTTAAAGGCCAGTTCGGCGGCACCTGCTGGGATTTTGGGCCGACCGCTTGCTTCGAGGCGAAGTATCTGATCACCCGGAATGACACGAGCTTTGTTCCCGATTATTCCGAGCAACAAATCTGTTGGGAACAGACCATGGGCAGCACTCAGGGCGGTGGCGGCTTCGATCTTATCGCCTCCTACTATGCAAATCATGGCGTGGTTTCCGAGACGGAATGCCCGGTCGAGGCCGATTCGAATTATTGGGATGTCCCGAAATCCGGGGATCCCTGGCCGCTTGCCGCCGATTGGACGAGCCGCGTTTGGAAGAGCTCGGGATATCAATTGAATATTGCCGCCTCGAGCGACGTGGCCGCGAACACCGCCATTCTAAAGAACGCCATCAAGACCACCGGCCCGGTGTTTTTGGACATCAATCCGAACGAATTGTTCAATTCCGTAGCCGCGTTGAAGGCTTCGAACTACGTTTATTCCCCCGGCGGCGGCCATGCCGTTTCCCTTGAGGGTTTTGTTGACGATCCCACTTGCCCCACCGGCGGATATTGGATAATCAAGAATAGTTGGACTACGAGTACCGGCGAATACGGCTACAATTACATGCCTTACGGCAGTTCCGTGGAAGCCAATCATTGCCAGAACACCACGGGCGCCGTGTATTACACCGGGCCGATGTATCACACAGGCCCTTGGGCGCGGGCGGCGCGGACCACACGGGAACCGCCGCCACCAATACCTGGAAAGGCACGACAAACGCCACCTGGAACACCACTTCCGGCACCAGCGGCAATTGGTCCAACAACTCGACCGGACAGGCTTTTACTTGGGTCAACCAGGAACTGCAAGCCGTTTTCAACAGCACGGGAAGCAACAAGGCGATTTCCGTCAGCGGCAAAGTCATCGCCCACGGGCTGACCATCAGCGCTTCCGGCTACTCGTTCGCTCCGGCCGATTCCAACAGCGCTTTGACGATCACGGCGGGCGGCGTCACGAGCACGGATAATGTCACTTTCACCACGCCCGTCTTCATCGGCGGTCCGCAATCCTGGAACGTAGCCGCGGGGAAAACCATAACCGTCAGCGGTGCGCTGCATACGATCATCAGCGACTTGACTTTCAACGGCGCGGGCGATACCACGATCTCCGGCCCGATCGACGGCGGCGGCGCGATTAACATTTACGGCGGCGCGAAGCCGGGCGGATTGATCCTAGCCGGCACGGGCGCGGTCACGCTTTCCGGCACATCGAACTTCGGCGGCGACATCACCGCGCAGGCGGGAGCGGGGACGCTCTACATTTCACCGCCCGACGGCGGTTCTGCAACGTTTAACGGCGCCTGGTTCGGGGGCGGTTCCGTCAGTTTCGGCGGATCTGCAATCACGCTGGGCGGCGCATCGAATTTCACGGGCACGCTGACGTTTACGCAACCATGCGCGCTGACGTTTACACCCGAAGCAGGCGTCGTCGGCACGTACAGCTGCCAATTGAGCAACAACGGCTCCGTGACGCAGAACGGACCCGGCACGACCGTCTTTGCCGACCGTTCCACGAATAAGAACAATTACACCGGCGACACGTCGATCAGCGCGGGCATTTTACAGGCGAACAACGGCAACGGCCTTCCTTCCTCGAGTTTTCTGCGGCTCGACGGCGGCATTTTGCAGAATTACGGAAGTTCCACCGCCATTTTCAGCCGCACCTTGGGCACAACCGGCAATGCCTTTGCCTGGACCCAAAACGGCGGCGGATTCTCCGCCGGCAGCGGCGCCTTATACATCAATATTTCCGGCGGAGCGCTGACGTGGAGTTCCAACTCGGCGGACATCGGTTCGAGAATCTTGGGCACGCTCAAATTAAGCTCCCCGACCGCCACAAATGTAACGATGCTGCAAAACAGCATCAACCTAGGCGGCGCCGACCGCACCATTCAAGTCGATGATAATCCGAACACGAACGCCGACAATGCCGTCATTTCGGGAAGCATCACGGGAACGGGTGGGATTGTGAAGACCGGCGACGGGCTCTTGAAGCTGACCGCCTCAAACAACTATACCGGCATGACGACTTTGAGCGGCGGCGTTTTGCAGGCGAACTTGGGTTCCGCACTGCCCTCGGGCAGCTACGTCGTTCTCGACGGCGGCGTCCTGCAAAACAGTTCGACAACCTTCACCCGAAACCTGGGCACGACCGAAAATGGAAGTTACTTCGAATGGACCGCCAACGGCGGGGGCTTTTCACCCAGCGGCGGTGCGCAGACCGTGAATATCGGCGGAGACGGCCACACGTTGACCTGGGGCGCCACGCCCGGCACGAACATCATGGGAACCTTAAAACTCGGTTCCGCGACGGCAACGGCCAACATCACGTTCCAAAACGGGCTCGATCTCGGCGGCGGAACTCGAACCATCCAGGCCGACGGCAATTACACCGCCTACTTTTCCAGCGCCATCACCGGCACCGGATCGCTGATCAAGTCCGGTTCGGGCAAGCTCGCGTTCACAGGCGCGGGCAACACCTATACAGGATCTACGTCGATCGAGGGCGGCGTCGTTTATCTCAATAAATCCTCCGGCTATGCCATACCCGGCGATTTCACGATCGCCAACGCGCAAACTTATCTTATCGTTCAAGGCGCCAATCAATTTCCGGCGACGGTGAACATAACGTTCTCCGGCACCGGCGATCCTCATTTCGAGCTTTACGGCCATAGCCTCACCGTCGCCGGCATCAACTCCCGCGGCGGCGGCGCCATCGAGAATACCGAAGGCGAAACGGGAATCGGCAATTGTGCGCTGACCGTCAACAACGCATCCGACTGCTACTATTCAGGGTGCATTCGCAACACCGCGTGGGGAAGCGGAACGCTCAGCCTTACCAAAACCGGCACCGGCGCGCTGACGCTCGCCGGAGGCGGCATTCAATACACCGGCGGAACCACCGTTTCCCAGGGTAAACTCAGCTTGCAGAATCTCTGGGACGCCAATTTCCTCACTCGGGGAATTACCGTGGCCAGCGGCGCGACCTTGGAACTCGGCACCAACATCATAGAATACGACAACTTCCGCGGCGCCATTAGCAACGCCGGCGCCGTGATACTTACAAGCGGGCAGATCAGCGGCCCCATTACCGGCACAGGCACCTTGAACATAGCGACAACCGGTGCTCTGCTCATCAGCGGTACGAGCGGCAACTCGTACACGGGCGCGACGACGATCACGGGCAACAGCACCGTGACCCTGGCGAAAACCTTGGGCAACGCCATTACGGGCGACTTCACGATCGCGAACTGGTCCAGCGGCGTGGTCGTCCAAGGCTCGAATCCGCAGTTTCCCGCCGGAGCCAAGGTCACTTTCTCCGGCGGGGGCGAACCGCGCATCCTGCTTAGCGGCAATACCGTAACCGTTGGCGGGATCTCGGCCACGGAGGGCTCGCTGGGGGGGATAATCGAGAACATCGGCGGCCCATCCGGTCCCGCCGACGCCACGTTCATCGTCAATAATGACAGCAACTGCACGTACAACGGTGAAATCCGCGATAGTGTCGAAGGAAAGGGCAAACTTGCGTTCGTCAAGAATGGGGCGGGATCCTTGACACTGACCGGCGGATATTATAGCGGCCAATATACCGGCGGTCTGACCGTCAACAACGGCACGCTCAATTACAGCGCCGGACGGCTGCCCGGCGGCAGTTACACGATCAATGGGGGAACGTTGAATGCCGGTTCGCTCTCGCATTCGATCGGGACCTTCAAAATCACCGGCGGCACGGTGAGTGGCACGGGCACACTCACGAGCAACACCGCTTATGACGTTCAAGCTGGCACGATCGGCATCAAGCTCGCGGGCGCGGGAATCGCCTTGAACAAGACCACTTCCGGAACCGCAATCCTTACCGGCAGCGATTCCTACAGCGGCACGACCACCATCTCCGCCGGCACGCTGCAACTCGGCGCCGGCGGTTCCACCGGCACATTGACCGCCAGCAGCATCGTCATCAACCCGGGCGCAACGTTCGATGTCAATCGCTCGGGAGCCATCTCTTTCACCAACAAGATCAGCGGCGCCGGGACGCTCGCCAAGGACGGCACAGGCACTTTGACCCTTTCGGGGAACAGTTTTTCTGGCAATCTCCTCGTCAACAACGGCATGCTTTCCTACAGCGGCGTCTCGACCTTGCCCACCGGCAACTACACTATCACCGGCGGCACGTTGAGCCTCGGCGCACGTTCCCAATCGATAGGCAATTTCCAAATCACCGGCGGCGCCGTTACCGGCACGGGCACGCTCACCAGCAATGCCGCATTCGATATTCAAGGAGGCGCCATCGAGGCGATTCTAGCCGGCGGTTCGGGACTGACAAAGACCGAAAGCGGCGTCGCTTTGCTCAAAGGGGTCAACACCTATACCGGGGCGACCCTCATCGAGGACGGAACCCTTGTCCTCTCGGCGGGCGGACAAATCAATCCCCTCTCGACGATCGATAACGACGCCACGTTCCTGATTGCCGACGGTTCGCACGCGCTCGGCGCCATCAGCGGCACGGGTTCCACGCTGGTTGACGGCGGCGCTCAACTCACCGCGGACAGCATCGTGCAAGATACGCTGACGATCGGCGGCGATCACGGTTCACTGCTCGCCGCAGTTTCGTCAAACGCCGCGGTGCCCGAGCCGAGCGCTCTGGCGCTGCTTGCCGTTCTGGGCGTTGTATTGGCCGCGGCGCGCCTGAAGAGCGGGATTGCCGCCAATCGGCCGCGCCGATAGCACGCGGCGGATTCGCTTTGGGAGAATCCTCCGTCGCGGCGCAGATTACTCCGCGATGTATTTTCCCCGGGCCGTGTAGCGGGTATGGAGCAGGTGGTGGCTCTTCTCGCCGTTCGGGCCGTCGGTCAGAAATCGTTGATAAAGGCGGAGGATCGCCGGGTTTTCGTGCGACTTGCGGACCTGGTAGGAACTGTCCTCGGCGTAGATCGCCTTGGCCCGCGCGGCGCGAATCGCGGGACTGGTCGGAATCGGCTGGCCGCCGCCGCCCAAACAGCCGCCGGGGCAAGCCATGAACTCGATGAAGTGGCACTGGCTGAACTGCCCGCCGGACTTGATATCCTCCATCACTTTCTTGGCGTTTGCGGTGCCGTGGCACACGCCCACTTTGAGCGTCGCGCCGCGGAGCCATTTGAAATCGGCGAATAGGTGATTGAGCAGAGCCGGCACCGGCCCAACCGTCTTAACCGGGATTTCGGCGTATCGTACGCCCTCGAATCGCGCAACGGGATGATGTCGGCATGGTCGAAGAATTTTTCGATTCGTTGCCCGGTGACGATCTCCAAAACCGTGCGCAGGGCCGCCTCCATTACGCCGCCCGTCGCGCCGAAGATGACGCCCGAACCGGTCGCCGTGCCGAACGGATCGTCGAAATCGGAACGGGGCATTTTCGGCAACTCGATGCCGGCCTCGCGGATCATTTTCGCCAACTCCCGGGTCGTCAGGCCGTAATCGATGTCCTTCTGACCGCTCTGACACATCTCGGGCCGGTTGCATTCGAACTTTTTTGCCGAACAGGGCATCAGCGCCACCGTGACGATTTTGGCCGCATCGAGGCCGTTGAGCTCGGCATAGTAGGTTTTCAGCAATGCGCCGAACATCTGTTGGGGGCTTTTGGCGGTGGAGAGGTGCGGCAAATACTCGGGATAGAAATGTTCGATATACTTCACCCAACCCGGCGAGCAACTGGTGAATTGCGGGAGCGCCGTGGGAGGATCTTTTTCGACCAGCGCGCGATGCAGCCGGACGAGCAATTCCGTCCCTTCTTCGAGGATCGTCAAGTCGGCGGCGAAGTTCGTGTCGAAAACCTTGTTGAATCCGCAGCCGCGCAGGGCACTGTTGAGTTCGAAGGTCAGCGAATGGCCGGGCGGCAGCCCGAAACATTCGCCGATGGCGGCCCGCGGACTGGGCGCCGTTTGAATGACGACGTGCCGGTCGGGATCGTCGATGGCGGCCCAAACTTCATCGGTCGCGTCGTTGGCCTGGAGCGCTCCGGTCGGACAGCGGTTGCTGCACTGCCCGCAATTGATGCAGATTACGTCTGCCAGCGGTTTTTCCATGAACGTGGAGACGCGGGTTCGGTTGCCTCGTCCGATGGCCTCCAGCACGCCGACTTCCTGGAGGTCGATGCACGTGCGGATGCAGCGGCGGCAGAGCACGCACTTGTTGATGTCGCGCACGACGGAATAGCTTGAGCGGTCGATCTTGTGACGCGGTTCGGTCAAATGGCCGAGGCGGTAGAAATCGACGCCGTATTCGGCCGCCAGCGTCTGTAGCTCGCAGTGGTTGTTGCGCACGCAAGTGCAACAGTTTCCGTAATGGTTCGCCAAAAGGAGATCGAGGATGTGCCGCCGCGCGCGGCGAACTTTGGGGGTATGCGTGAGGACCTGAACCGGGACCGTGATAGGGTAGCTGCACGCGGCCTGGAGCGTTCGCTGGCCTTGAATTTCGACCACGCAAATCCGGCAGACGCCCGCCAGGCACAAATCTTCGTGGTAGCAGAGCGTGGGGATGCGGATGCCCAGCGTCGTGGCGGCTTCGAGGATGGTTGTCCCCAGCGGGACGGTGATCTCCTTGCCGTCGATAGTCAGTGCGACCTGTTTCCCGATTGCCTTGGCATGCGCGACCGCTTCCACCGTGCGGAGCATCTGGCTTTTGGGGGCACGAGTGGCGCCTGATTCGACTTGGCGTTCGTCGGTCATTTCGGACTCCTTGTTCCATAAGGCATTTCGCGCCATTCCGTGCGGCCGAGAATTTCATCGGGGAAGTGGGCCACGATGGACAGCAGCGCGTTGGGAGCCGATTGCCCCAGGCCGCACTTGCAGGCCAACTGCAACGTTTCTCCAAGGCCGCAGAGTTCCTGGAGATAAGTCATCGAACATTTCCCGCGCTTCAACAGCGTCACGCCTTCCATCAACTTGGGCACCCCCTCGCGGCAAGGCGTGCATTGGCCGCACGATTCATCGATGAAGAACTCCAGAAAATTTTCGACGACGTCGAGCATGTCGCGCTGCGGCCCGAAGACGATGATCGATCCGCCGGTGGGCACGTCCTCGAAGGCCAGCGTGTGGTCGAACTCGCAGGCGGGAATGCACTGGCCCGAAGCGCCGCCCACCTGGACCGCCTTGGCGCCTTCGCCTTGCACTTCCTTCAACAAATCCGCGATGCTGATGCCCATGGGGAATTCATAAACGCCGGGCAGCCCGCAGTCCCCGGATACGCTGAATAGTTTATAACCGGACGATTTGTCCGTGCCGTGGCTCCTGAACCATTCGGCCCCCCGGATCAGGATGCAAACCACCCACGCAAAGGTCTCGACGTTATTGACGATGGTGGGCCGGCCGAGATAGCCGGTGTCGATCGGGAACGGCGGGCGGTTGCGCGGTTCGCCGCGATGGCCTTCCAACGATTCGATCATTGCCGTCTCTTCGCCGCAGACGTAAGCCCCCGAACCCATGTGAATATCGATGTCGAAATCGAACCCCTTGTGCCCGGCGATATTCTTGCCCAGCAGGTTTTCCTTCCGGCGGCGCTCCAGCACGGATTTCAAATGCGGCAAGAGATAGGTGTATTCCGACCGCAGATACATGATGCCATAGCGGGCCCCGATGGTATGGGCGCCAATGGTCATCCCTTCGAAAACCATGTCGGAAAAGTCGGTGAGAATCACCCGGTCCTTGAACGTGCCGGGTTCGCCTTCGTCGGCGTTGCATACGACATATTTTTTCTCCCCCGCCACCTCCAAGGCCATGCTCCATTTCAGGCTGGTCGGAAAACCGGCGCCGCCGCGGCCTCGCAAACCCGACCGGCCGATCTGATCAAGCACTGCGGAAGGTTCCTTGGCCAATGCCGCTTTTAAACCACTGCCTAAAGCGACGTCCGAAAACGTAAGCGCACCGGTTCTCGTGGGACTTGTCATCAGCGGCGCTCCTCTTCCGGCGGCATTCCGCGGCCCGTGAACGTTCGCCGGCATTGCTCCAGGATTCCATTGACCCTTTCGGGCGTTAAGCGGGTAAAGATCCGATCATTGACCAGCATCGCGGGCCCCTGGTCGCACATCCCCAGGCAATTCGCCCAGCAGAGGGAAAATTTTCCGTCCGGCGTCGTCTGGCCGAAACGGATCCCCAAGTCGTTTTCCAGTTGCCTGGCGATCTGCGACTTGCCGGCCATGTCGCAGGTGATCGTCCGGCACAAGCGAATGACGAATTGGCCCTGCAATTGATCGCCGAGAAAACTGTAGAACGAAACGACGCTGTACACCTCCACCGGATGGATATCCAGCAGATCGGCAATGAGTTGCATGGCATATTCGGAGATTCGCGAGTACCGCCGCTGCACCTCCTGGAGAATCGCCATCAGCGAACTCCGCTGCCGGCCGTATTTGTCGGCCATGCCAACCAACTCCTCCCGGAGCCTTTCGCGTTCGGTCACAAGCATGGTTGATCTACCTTATTGATGAACGGATCGGGAAACCAGCATCGCTTATATATGGGAAATGCGAAACAAGACGCTAAAAACCTGTATTTTATCATCTTCTCCGGAAAATGCAATAGTCCATTGTGGTTGAATGCCGGATAACACAGTCGCCTCGGATTGAGAGTTTGCGAGTTTAAACAGAGAATTATTCCTCAAAGAAACATTTGAATCTACCTGGGCTTCTCTCTCTCTGCAACCAAGGTGTCAGGGAATCAGCCCGCAACCCGGAAGAACGGCTCCGTGATCAGTCTCTCTGACCGGCGCGCAGCGCACTCATCTTGATTGCCGGTAAACGAAGAGGCTCGATAAAGAGAGAAGCAAAAGCAAGAATGTTGAAGGTTCGGGCACGGGTTGGCCGGCATTTTCCGGGGCATAGGGCGGCAAATCGGAGGATGACAGTTGGCCGCCGGAGCCAATGACGAGCGTGTTTTGGGCAATCGAAGTCGCCGTCAAACTGCCGGCAAGAACTTCAATGCTGCCGGTTCCGCTGATGGTCCCCACGGTATGGTTTCCGGCGAGGATGCGGAACGTCGCCGTATTGGTGATCTGAGAATCCGGACTGATTTGGCCTGAAGCAGCAAGCGCGAGGATGCCACCGAGGATGTTCGTAGGACCGTTGTAGGTGTTATTATTCGCCAAGGTGAGCGTTCCCGTGCCGGATTTTTCAAGTTTTGCCGCGCCGGTTATCGCTCCACCGGTAAACGTGTAATTCCCCGAGGTGTTTTGCACGGAGAGCGAGTCGGGCGAGACACCGGCCGCGGCAATCGTCACGTTTCCCAAGGTTCCGTCGCCGAAGGCGACTTGATCGCCGGATAGGAAAAACGCAGGGTGCCCGTCGGTCAACCAGGGGCGATTCGCGGCAATTGCCGTATTCCACGTCCCGCCTGCCTGGTTCCAAACCAACTTTCTTTTCAAGCCCGAACCGGGACGGACCAGCAATGTGCTTACGCTGTAGGCCGGCATGACGTAACTGAAATTGGCCGGGTCGGGAATCAGGACACTATCGACATAGACGGGCGTGGCGGAGGCGGCGGTGAGTTGGTAGATGTCGGCCAGGCCGAAAGCGGTCGCATGTTGCAGATTCATAGCCGCGGTTACCGGATGATCGGTTTTGTTGAGGGCCACGAGCACCATGCGGTTCGGATTTTGGGAATCCAGGCTGGCGTAAATGGAACTTGCGGCATTGTCGCTGGTTTGGGCGAAAATGGACGTATCGCCGAAAGCGCCGTTGTTGCCGTCGAAATTCCGGTACATTCGAAATCCGCCGGCGATGAACGGTTCGCTTGAACTCAGCGGCCATTCGTTGGCGGAGAAAACACCTTGCCGCCCGAAGATGCCGAGCACGTCGGCCTGGGCGATGCCCCCGGAAATATGGTCCCCGCCGCCGTAGTTGTACTCGCTGATCGATAATTGCGTCCCGGCATAATCGGCGTCGATCTTGCTCTGCAAGCGGGGCAGGAGATTGATTGGTCCGCCGAGGTCATCGTTTGTAATCCAACTATTCTCGGTGTAGTTCGCGTCCCACAGCGAGCGCGGGGCCTGTAACCGCGCCGCCACGACCGCGGCCGAATTGTTCGCGGCGGTGATGCGCGTTCCGCCGCCCGTCGCTTCGGGATACCAGTGGACGTCGAGCACATCGAGCAACCGTTTACCGTTTGCTTGTTCGGCTTGCTTCATTTGCGAAAGATAGAAGCTCAGAAAATCGCGGCCGGCGGCGTCGGGCGCGCCTTGAAGCCTCGTCATCCCGTACCAACCGTAGTTCACCGGGCCAAACACCTTGGCGTTCGGAATGACGTCCTTGATCGCTTTGCCGTAGTCGATGGTTTTCTGGACCATCTCCGCGTAAGTCGCGGGATTCGGATGAACCTCCGCATGGGTGGAAGACCAAAGGTCCGGTTCGTTATCCAGAGCGAAGAAAATCGGGCGATTCGGGTCAGTTTGGCCGTAAGGATAATTCGTTTTCACCCAATTCACGAATTCGTCTTGATATACATATCCGTCGCTGGTGTCGGGCGGATTCGAGAAAGCCGATCCCTTGCTCGGAAGCGATATTTTAAAGCGGGTCTGCAGGTAGTTGGGATCGGGAGTCGAGCCGCCGTTCACATAGCGGACATCGCCGTTGCCCAACTTGTCGGCCGAAACATAGCCGGCCGTGGGGATGGTAATCAGGATCCCGGCATTATGGTCGGAGGCGTTTTGAATGCTCGGGCTGACCGCTCCTCCCGGCGTGTTGCCGCCCCCCAGGTAGCCGTCGTTTTGAAAATGCCAATCGCTGCCGGCGTTCGAGGCGTTGTTCTCCCAGTTGTAGGCCGTCCACCGGTTTCCACCGAGGCGCGTGAATGTCAGATTGGAGTAATCTTCCGTTAGCGACTGGTTCACACCGTAGATGAATCGGGAGATCGGCTTGACTGCTTGCTGCGTATCGATGGAAAAATTGACGCTCGTTTGAGCCTTGGCAAGTGAGAGCATGGTGATCGTAGAAAAGAGACAGTATAATGCAGTTCGCATGGAAGGCTCCGAGGGATATGCGATTTCAACGACAATGATAACCTTGCAATGACCTTACGACAGATCGACAAAAACGTCAATTAATATTTGCCTGGTTCTCTTAAATTTTCCTTATCCACTTGATAATAAATTTGCGACAGGGATTTGGGAGCGGGGATGGAAGCAAAAATTTGGGAAAGAAGCGTAATCGGGGCAGATAACTTTACTATAATAGCTTACTTTCTTCCTCTGGGTCGAGGAAGAAGCGAAGCATTCGCTCATAGATACCAGCCGGAATTTATAGAGGCATAGTGGGAGGATAATTGAGATGCGGAATATCGTCCTGATGCTTGGATTGATTGCCTGTACAGGCTTGGCATCGACATGCCATGCGCAAGCGGCAACGCCATCGACAGTTCAAGCACCCGAAACCTTCGCCATCGAGACCTATGCGGACCGTACGTACAACTACCTGGATCGCATGGTCGATAAGGACGGCTTGCCATATTTCGACATTTTTTGGACCGATCCGGCGGAGGCCGCCCACGATTGGCCCGATTTCGGCGACGTCATGAGCCGTCAGTGGCAAGCGGCGATCATGGCGCGGCACTTGACCGGTAAGGAAGCCGGCAATGAAAAGCGGTGGGCAAAGAAAGTGCTTGCCTATCTCGATCCACAGACCGGACTTTTAATGCGGCCGAAGACTACCTTCTCCAAGCCGGTGGCGAACCTGGGAGACAACGCACTGACGCTATACACGCTGGCGACCGCCTACGCCGACACGAAAGACCCTCAACTCAAGGCCGCCGTGGACAAGATGGTGGACCATTTGCCGACGCTCTACGATCCAAACCATTGGTCGCGTGGATTTATCATCAAGGGCCTGATGACTTGGGTGCGGGAAACCGGATCGCAGCCCGCGCTCGATCAGGCCGGAAAACTCACGCGGGTTTGTTTCGACGAGAATCCGCTGTTCACTCCCGACAATACGTTTCGCCAAGGCGGACACATGCACGGAAACCTGCGAGTTTTGGTCGGCGCCGCCGATTATGCGTTGTATGCGAAAGACCCGGTGCTGTTCAGCCGAGTTGACGCACTCTACCGCTATGTCCGCTCGCAAGGAACGCGTTTCGGATTCTTGCCCGAGGTGATCGGCCGCGAAGGCGACATCGTGTCCTGCGAGACCTGCGCCTTAATGGACTTCATCGGCCTGGGCGTGACGCTGGCCAACAACGGCCATCCCGAATATTGGGGCGACGTGGAACGGGTGGTCCGGAATCAATTGGTGGAAAGCCAACTGACCGACGGCTCGTGGCTGGCGCCGGGAAGAAACAAACATGCCAAGTACGGGTTCGCATCCCGGAATTCGTCGATCCCAAAGACATCCAGGTGAAATCCAGCCGCGGCGAGGTGCAGACGAAGGTTTGGGGCAACTACATGGAACTCGGCAGACATGATGCCGGGGAAAAATTGGAAATCCGCTATCCCCTGCCCATTCGCGAAGAAGAGGTCTCCATCGGCAATCCCGGTTTCCGACAGTACCGCTATCAAGTTACCTGGAAGGGCGATACCGTGGTTCGCATGACGCCCCTTGGCGAAGCGGTGAAGACGGGATTCTCCGATTTCGACGGCAAACAGGTGGAGACCTTCTACGGAACGGACGGCCCAGGTCCTCTTTATCAGCGGGAGTACATGCGGCACCGCGCCGTTCCCAAACCCGCCAAACTCCACCTTGACGATGGATCGCTGGACTTTTGGTTTTTGCGGTAAACGGCGATGGCGTGCCTCGAACACAACTTCCTCTGCAACCAATCAGAGACTGTATCCCAGTATTCTCCTAGCCATCTTCTTTTCACTATAGCTGGCACATTCTCCAAATTATCCGGAAATGACAGCTTATTCTTAGGCAAATGTAAAGATGTAACGTTCATAGCGATTCTTACCGATATCAGTATCAAGCTGACTTAACGGATCACATAAAGCACTCTATCTATGGAGTGCTTTACACTTCAGGAACTATTGTTCCCCAAAAAACGATTCGCAGTTCCCCATTGGAGTGGTATTTAATACAAAAGGAAGCGGATTATTTCAACTCCTAAACGGTTCAGGCCGCTTAGGTTCGAGAATTGAATCCCTCCAAACAAGTTCCAGGCTTCACTCAATGACCGCTGTATTCACGAGTATCACGCTCAGTTACCTGGCGAAAGCGCGTGTCCTCGCGCATTCGGTGAAACGCCATAATCCCGATTACCGTTTCTATCTTGTGCTTGCAGAGCCTGCGCCGCTTTGGTTGGCGGAGGGAGTGTCGTCGGGACGCGAACCGTTCGATCGAATCGTCACGATCGAAGATCTTCCGATTGCCAACAAGCAGGCATGGGTGTATGGACACGACGTGGTCGAGGCATGCACCGGCGTCAAAGGTCCGGCCTTGAAACTGTTATTGGAAAAATTCGAAGAGGGTCAGGTCATCTACCTCGATCCCGATATCACCGTATTCCATACCTTGGAGCCGATTGCGGAATTGCTCCGAAACCATTCGATCGTGATCACGCCGCATTGTTCCGCCGCTGAAAGCGAACTCGACGCGATCATATTCAACGAGATCTCCAGTCTCGCCCACGGCGTCTTCAATCTCGGCTTTCTCGCGGTGGCCGGCGACGCGGAAGGGAGAAGGATGGCCGATTGGTGGTCGCATCGCCTCTATCACTTTTGCCATGACGACATTCCGCGGGGACTGTTCACCGACCAGCGTTGGATCGATTTGGTGCCCAGCCAATTCGATCGCGTGAAGATTCTGCGCGATCCGGCTTACAATGTCGCGTCCTGGAACATCACCCAGCGGCACGTCGGCGGCACGGTCCCGGACGGCGTGTCGTGCGACGGCCGCCCGTTGTGTTTCTATCATTTTTCGGGCATGAACAGCAACACGCCCAATCGCATGCACCGGCTCTTCGATCCGCAGAATTCGACTCTCGATAAGCTGGCGGATTGGTACGAGGCGGAGTGCGAACGGCAAGGCGAGCGCGAATTCCGCGGCAGTCGATGGCATTTCTCGAAGTATGAGGACGGCACGCCCATCACCCGGCAACAACGATTGTTTTTCCGGTCCGATGCGTGGTTGCAAAAGCGGTATCCCAATCCCTTCGCCATGGGCGCAGGCTCCTATTATCATTGGCTGACGACGAAGGGGCCGGGCTTGGAGGAAATCGAGCGCATGTTTCCCCAGTCCATCGAATCGCTTCAAGCGGCCGCGTCGCGGCTGCGGCAAATCGTGAACAGCCGGCCTTACAAAATATACGCGAAATTTCGGCGGCTGCTCCGCGCCGCCTGACGACAATATCATTGAAATGATCAGACTCCGTAAAAATGACGGCGAAATGCAACTGGTCAGCATAATCGTCCGCACCTATTCCGGGCGGAGCCGCTTGTTGATGGAGTGCCTGCGGTCGATCGACGCCCAGGATTATCGAAAAATCGAGATCGTCGTGGTCGAGGACGGCTCCGCCGATTCGCAGGCAAGCATCGAACAATTCCACGGCGCGACGGATTTAGCGGTGCAATATCGCAGTATTCCCAAGAGCGGCCGCTGCCTTGCGGGGAACATCGCGCTGGAATCGGCCAACGGTTCGCTCCTGAATTTTCTCGACGACGACGACCAGTTCTACCCGAATCACGTCGGCCTGTTGGAAGCCAAGCTCCGCAGCCGGCCGGACTTGGCGGCCGCTTACGCGCAAGCGATCGAAGTGCCGACCGCGTTCCAATCCCTCGATCCATTGGTTTACAGGGAGCTGCCGGGGCAGCAATTCCGGGGCGGGGCGTTTTCTTTGGGACGCTTGTGGTGCCAAAACTTCCTCCCGATCCAATCGGTCATGTTTCGCCGGGAACTCTTCCTCCGCCACGGCGGATTCGACCTCGAACTCGACCGGCTCGAGGACTGGAATCTGTGGACGCGATATTTCACCTCCGGCAAGGCCGAGTTCATCAACGAACCGACGTCTTTTTTTCGCGTTCCGATCTCCTCCCGCGACCAACTGCAGCGGAACGCCGAGATCGACGGTTTCTATCCGCTCGCGCTTGCCAAACAACGGGAGGTGTTCGCTCGATTGAGCAGTGCCCAAAAAGCGTCGCTCACCCGGGAAATCGAAGAATACCGGCTCATGGAAATCTCGCTTCCCCTCGGCCTTCGCCGACGGATCGACGGCAGCCCCCAGCTCCGATCGATCGTCGTCAAATGCGTGGTGGGCGCGAAACGCGCCGCGAAGTTCCTGCGGCGTGCGCTGGCCGTCGCGGTTTCGCCAAGGTCCGCATTGCCGCGCATCCCGGGGAGAAAAAAAGTCACATGGTAGGAATCAAGCGATTCGTCAATCCCCTGGAGATCGTGCGGCACTTTGCGCGGCAGCGGCATCTTTTGGCGCAACTGACTTGGCGGCAAGTCCAAATGCGCTACAGCGGATCGTGGCTGGGGCCCCTCTGGGCGCTGCTTTCCCCGCTGATGATGTTGTGCGTTTACACGTTCATATTCTCCGTCGTCTTTCAAACTCGCTGGGCGGGCGGCTCCCAGGAAAGCCGGCTCGACTTCGCCTTGGCCCTGTTTTGCAGCTTGGCGACTTTCGGCGTGTTCAGCGAGACGATCACCGCGGCGCCCTTCCTGATTTTGGGAAATCCCAATTATGTAAAGCGCGTGGTATTTCCGCTGGAAGTGCTCCCTTTGGCGAAATTGCTGGCCAATTTAGTGCAGGCGGGATTCAGTTACGCGATCCTGCTTTTGGCGCTGGTTTGCGTGAAGGGCGGACTCCCTTGGACCGTCATATTCCTCCCCCTCGTGCTTCTGCCGTTGTCGTTGTTGACCCTCGGATGCTCGTACTTTTTGGCCTCGGTGGGAGTTTTCGTTCGCGACATCAATCAGGTCGTATCGCTGGCCGTCACGATGATCATGTTTTTGTCGGCGGTGTTTTATCCGCTGTCAAGCCTGCCGCCTCGCTGGCGGCCGATTTTGTCGTTGAATCCGCTGGTGCCGCTGATCGAAGACACCCGGCGGACCATGCTCCACGGACTGCCGCCCGACTGGACGTTGTGGTTCGCGGTGTCGGGGTTCAGCCTGTTCCTGTGCATGGCGGGTTTGATCTGGTTCATGAAATCGAAAAACGCTTTTGCGGACGTCATCTAGTTTTCAATAAAAAATATATATTCGGGTGGTCGGATATCGGCCTCAACCTCCTCCCGCCGCCACAAGAACCTCCCCCCGCGAAAATGATCTACACGCCACAACTCGACAAGCACATCGATCTGCTCCGGCAACGTGGTTGGGAAGATCTGCTGCATCGGCGGCTGGTGTTCACCATCACCACGGGCCGCAGCGGCACGCAAACGCTGTCCGAAGTCTTCGGTTGCGCCAAGCACGCCTGCAGTTTTCACGAGCCTGAACCCGATTTTTCGTCGTGCCTGCGCCGCGTCCAGCGGAATGCGGAACGAGCCTTGGAATTCCTGGTCGAGGAGAAGCTGCCCGCGATCCTGGCAACCGGCACGACATGCTATATCGAAACGTCGCATCTGGTCTGCAAGGGCTTCATCGAGCCGATTCTCGAACTTGGCCTCCGCCCGCATTTTCTCATCGTCAAGCGCGATTGCCGCGCCGTGGCCAAGAGCTTCACCCAGATCGACTCGATTCCCGAACGGACGGCGTTGGGCCGCGATTACATGCTTTCGCCGGCCGATCCGTGCCTGCTGGAATCGCCCTGCTGGGAGGACTTCACCGATTATCAGCTTTGCTACTGGTACGCCTTGGAAATGCAGCGGCGAACGCAATGGTACGTCTCGCTGTTCGACCGGATCGGAATTCGATACTCCTGGTTCGACTTTGGTGACCTCAGGCGGCCGCAGGCGGCCTTGCAGTCGATCGTCTCTTGCGGATTGGTCCCCTGCAGAGACGCCAAAGAGCGCATCGGCCGGATTCTCGAGCATCCGCTCAACGCGAAAACCGGCGACAAATTGGCCGCCGGGCGGCAAGGCGACGTTGCCGACGACAATGTCCTGCAACAAGCCGAGCGCCATGTCAAACGCGACTTGCCGAAGAAATCCCACCGACGACTACTTGCCGCGACTGTTCGCCGTCAAGTCGAAAGCGGCGTGACTTGGCATTTGCCCAAAACGACTTAGGAGTTCGTTTCGCAATCGGCCTTCATCCTCAGCCCCTCACCCAAAGGGAGAGGGCAGCGACGCTTGTTGGAAATGACGCCATGACCGACGTGAATATCCCGCATCCCCGAGAGCATGAATTATTGGCCCATTATGCCACTCATCTGGAATACTTTACCCCGCTCGATTCCCCGGAAAAAGTGCGGGAGATCGTGGAACTGGCGGAGATGAAGCGCGGCGGCACGGTCCTTGACCTCGGCTGCGGCGACGGAAGAATCGCCAAGATTCTGGCGTCTCATTTCGGCATGCGCGTGGTGGGCGTGGATTATTGCGAGGAGCGTCTGGAGAAGGCGAAGACGCTCTGCAATGGTCTGGACTGCGAGTTCATTCTCGACGACGTGAACTGCTTCTGCCGGCGGAACGACAGGTCCTATGACTATGCGATCCTCGTCGAGGTGCTCGAACATCTGGAGCATCCCGAGCAAATTTTGAATCTCCTCCGCCCGAAAATCAGGAAAAAGATCATTGGTTCCGTGCCGCTGCGCGATCCCTATCGGGCGCATCTCCAAGTATTCGATTCACCGGAGGAAATCGAACGAAGATTGGCGGTGCAGACGATCAAATCCGATCTCGAACGCGTATTTTTCCAGTGGCCGGCGGCAATGGTCCCGCCAAGCGCGCAACATCGCTCTGCTCCGGAGATTGCGATCTCGATTCGCGGGATTGGCAAGTGCTATCACGTTTATTCGCGCCCGCAGGATCGACTCAAGCAGGCGCTTTCGTTCGGAAAACGGCAATACTTTCAGGAGTTTTGGGCGTTGCGGAATATTTCATTGGACATCGCCCGCGGCGCAAGCGTCGGCATTGTCGGGCCAAACGGCAGCGGAAAAAGCACGCTGCTGCAAATCATTACGCGGACCTTGCAGCCGACGGCCGGCGCGGTCGACGTTCGGGGCAAGGTGGCCGCGCTTTTGGAGTTGGGCAGCGGTTTCAATCCCGATTTCAGCGGCCGGGACAACGTTTACATGAACGCCACGATCCTCGGCCTGAGCCGCCGGCAAATCGACGAGCGATTCGACGCCATCGCCTCGTTCGCCGATATCGGCGACTGCCTGGACCGGCCGGTCAAAACCTACTCCAGCGGCATGATCCTGCGCCTGGCATTTGCCGTGCAAGTGCAGGTCGAGCCGGACATTCTGATCGTCGATGAGGCCTTGGCCGTCGGCGACGAAGCCTTCCAGCGGAAATGCTTCGCCCGGCTCCGCGCCTTTCAAGAGCAGGGCGGAACGATCCTTTTCGTCTCGCACGACGCGCACACGGTCATCGAACTGTGCGATCGGGCGATCCTGCTGGACCGCGGCGAAATGTTGCTTTACGGCAGACCGAAGACCGTTGTGGAAAGCTATCACCGGCTGCTGTACGCGCCGCCCCAAGTGCATGAATCGATCCGCGAAGAAGTCAAGTCGCAGGCCCGCGCGCATGATGATTCTTTGGAACAGACTCCACCGAAAGCGGAAAAAGCGGCCAACGAGCTTTCTGAAGAGGACTTCCCGCCCCTCTCCCCGGAGATGTCCGCTCCGCAAGCGGATGACGCAAACGGCGGCGCTCCGGCAGGCATCTCCGGCCGTGCGTTTTTCAATCCCGGCATGAAACCCGCAACAACGGTCGTTTACGATTGCCGGGGGGCGGAGATTCTCGATCCGCACGTGGCGACATTGGACGGGGAACGCGTCAATACGCTGGTGCATGGGGAAGAATACGTCTATCGATACCGCGTTCGCTTCGCGCGATCCGCTTCTCAAGTTCGTTTCGCCAACGCCATCAAGTCGATGAGCGGAGCCGTCATCAGTTGCATGGCAATCCCTTACGGAGGCGTTTCCTACGTGGAGGAAGGGAGCGAAATCGACGTTGCCTTCCGTTTCCGCTGTTTGATGACGCCCGGCGTGTATTTCCTTAACGCGGGCGTGGCCGGCATGGTCGAGGGCCGGGAGATTTATCTTCATCGCATTGTGGATGCATTGATGATCCGCATCAACGATTGGCCCGGCCGAACCGCCATCGGTTATGTCGATCCCTATACCGACGCCCGCTACTCTCTCCTCCCGGAATCCGCAAATAAGGCCGCATAAGGGATACGCGACAAGAATATTTGCATTCCGCTCGACATGCCTCCTGACGGAGATGGAGGATGAGGCCAGGGTAAGGCTCTGACTAAATGTGTTATTGCATGATGAAAATGAGAGCGAAGAGGATTACAATAACCAGGGGGTACTTGTCATTTCTGCACTTCGTCCGTGTAGATTGGCGGGGATGAAGATCATCGCTTCCATCTGGCGTTTTTTGTGGGAGAAAGCGCTCCATCCACAGCCCGACGAGGCTGAACTCCAGGAGATTTTGGCAAAGGCCAAAGCGTCGCTGCCCACGCCGATCTTTTGGCTTTTGGGAAAAGTTCAACAAGGGAAAACGTCGATTATCCGCACGCTGACCGAGCGCAGCGACGCGGAAATCGGCAAGGGCTTTTGCGCTTGTACGCGCACTTCAGCCGTCTATTCCTTTCCGACTGAAGAGGATTGCCTGCTGCGTTTTTTGGACACTCGGGGACTCGGCGAGATCCATTACGATCCAACCGAAGATCTGAAGCTTTTCACCGATCAGGCACATTGCCTCATCGTAGTGATCAAAGCGATGGATCATGCTCAAGAGGAGGTGCTCCGCGCATTGAAGAGCATCCGCAAGGTTCATCCGCGCTGGCCGGTGATCGTCTGCCAAACGGCGCTCCATGAAGGCTACGCCGGCAAAACAGAACATTTTACGCCATATCCATTTCGGCAAGCCGCCTTGCCCGACGGCGTTCCGCACGATTTGGCGCGATCGTTATCGGTCCAGCGCCGCTGGTTCGAAGGGCAGCCGGTGCAGTTTGTGCCGTTGGATTTCACTCTCCCCGACCATGGCCTGCGGGTTTTCCGACCGGGCGATTACGGCCTCGATGCGCTGTGGGAAGCGATCGACGCTGCCGTGCCGTTCGGCCTGCGGGATATGGTCCGCTCCAACAACGAAATTCGCAAGCAGTTGCACGATGCCTACTTCGACGCCGCGCACAAGCATATCCTGGCTTACGCCACGGCGGCGGGCGGCGCGGGGCTGATCCCACTGCCTTACGTCGATGTGCCCCTGGTGCTGTCGATCCAGGCAAAGCTCTTCCATACGGTAGGCGCGATCTACGGTCAGCCGATGAACGTCCGGCAAATGGCCGCTATCGCCAGCGGCCTGGGAGCCGGTTATCTCGCGCGTTTCGCCGTGCGGGAACTGATAAAACTGATTCCCGTGCCGGGCGTCGGATCGGCCGTCTCCGGCGCCTTCGCGGCGGCAAGCACCTACGCGCTGGGCATTGCCCTTTGCGAATATTTCGGCCATCTCCGCGACGGCAACGTGCCCGATGCAAAACGGTTCCGCGAATGGTATCAAGAGGCCTTCGCGACCGCCAGGAAACGGTTTCAACCTGCCCCTCTCCCTTTGGGAAATAGGCCGGGGATGAGGACTTTTTCGGGTGCTGCCGAGGACTCTTGAATAATTCCGCCAAAAAAAGGAGCGGCAAAATGACTTTGCGCACCAAAGCTTATTGGCTCTTTCTCGCGGCGGTTCTGCTTTTCATCGCTCCCTACTTGATTGTGTTTTGCATCGGCACCGTATGGATGTGGCGGCACGGATTGGTCTGGATCTGGGCCGTGGGCACCGGCATGCCCACGCTGATCGGGCTGGTGCTGATGGAACGGGCGCGGCGGATCATCTTTCCGAACACGGTTGCCTTGCCGCAACCGGCGCCGTCCTCGACTCCCGCCGGCCGTGCGGCGATGCAAGCCGTGCGTGAGATTTCCCGGCGGTTGCAAGCCATGAATCCGCCGCTCGAACAACCGGAAGTGATGGCGAAGGTCGCTCGCGAGACGTTTTGGAAATATTGGAAACCGTCGCCCGGCATTATTTTCCCGATTCCGATCGGCCCGCATTGCGGACGCCGGTCGCGCACATCGCGGCCTTGATCGAGTTGGTTGCCGACGATTTTCGCCGCACTTTCACGCGTTCCGTGCCCTGGGGGAAGACCGTCACGCTGGAGCGATTGATATGGTGGAAGGAGAAGGGGGATATGGGATGGCGGATCAGCTTGTACGTCTGGCAAATCAACCGCATCCGGCGGATGCTCATGCGCCCCGCCACGGCACTGGTGCAGGAGGTGCAAGACCATCTTGGCCAGAATATGACTACGAGGTCCCTGGACGGATTGAAGCAATCGGCGATCGACTACTGCATCACCAAAACCGGCGAGTATGCGGTTCGACTTTACAGCGGCGGATTCGTATTGGACCAAGAATATCGCCCCCGACTCTCCGCGCAAACGGAGAGCAATCCTTTCAGCCGGGAGCCTTTGCAGATTCTCGTGATGGGGCAAGTGAAATCGGGCAAATCGAGCCTCGTCAACGCCCTGGCGGGCGAGATGCGAGCCGTGGTCGATGCCTTGCCCGCCACCGACAAAGTCAGTTTATATGAGTGTCAGCCGGAGGGGCTGCCGCCGATCATTCTTCGCGACACGCCCGGCTATGGCGCAGCGGATGGCGAATTCGATCCGTTATCCCGCTTGCGGACCGAGATCGAGGAGTGCGATCTGCTGCTTTTGGTTTGTTCCGCCCGATCGGCGGCGCGCAAAGCCGACCGCGAGTTGCTCGGCCGGATCGATGAATTCTATCGACGCGATCCAAGGCGAATGATGCCGCCTTTCGTGTATGTGCTGACGCACATCGATGCAGTGCCGGAGCATTTGGTTGCCGAAGCCATAAGCGCCGTGGCAACCGATTTCGACGCGCCTCCGGAGCAAATCGTCGCCATTTGCGGACAACGGGGGCGACAGGCGAACCTTGAGGGCGTTGTGGCGGCGATCAGGGATAAGTTGCCCGATGCGGAACGATTGAAAATCTGCCGCTGCATTCGGCAGATCCGTCAGGAGCAAGACGAAGACAAAATCGTCCGACAGGCGCTCGCCGGATTGAGGCTCGCGGGTGGGTGGATCGTCAACAAAAAGTAAGTCCGCACATTATATCACCCCCCCTCCTTATTCATTCAAGCTCATCAGGAGTCCGGCACGCCTTCATCAAGATAACAAAAACCATCAAGAATTCTTTTGCCGGTTACTGCCTGATGAGGAAAATATAGTCCAGGCCGAACTTGTTTCCCGGTTTCGCATTGGAATTCGGTTCGAGGGTCTCGACAACTAGTGTGTTGTCTTCCTCTTTCAGATCGAATAGACCCAGTTTCGGATGCTGCCAATAGAGTTTCGGCGAGTAACCCTCGATAGTCTGGGGAACATCTTTTCCGTTGATCGACAGCTTTTGACGGCCGTAGTCGGGAGCCATGCAGAGGTTGAGTTCGACCGAGTACCGTCCGGCCTTGGGCACTTGAAAATGCAAGGTCAATCGATCGCCCGGCTTGGAACCATGCCAAACCAGGTGCTCGGCTCGGGAGCAATTGGCCAAGCGCTGTCTTTCCGCAGTGCCGCCTGTCTCCTCATGCTTGAGATCCTCGCCTTCCAGGGGATCGAGCATGTTCGCTCGAATCCCCAGGTCCGGGCGGCAAGCGCACTACGGTCGATATCCAGCGGTCCCGGTGTCCCCGGCTTGGCATACCAGTAAATGACGTGCGACCAGGTGGGCTTGCAGGGCATCCAATGCCAGATCTCTTCATCGAACCGGATCCCGGTGCGATAGGGGAGCGCATCGAGCACGTACCAGCGGTTGAGGCTGATGTGGCCGCCGCTCGCGGGGCCATCGACTCGCGTCTGGGCGTGGTAAGGCCGCGTGAACGGCCGGTTGTTCCCGTAGGCGTAGCCATAATCGTCTTCCGTCCCGGTCCCAAACGTGCTCGGGAACGATTCACCGTCGATAAAGATCTTCTGATCTCCTTCGCCCCACCAGATCAGCACGGGATTGGCGATTTCATAGACGGTGCCGACCACCTTGCCTTCGCCCGACGTTTTCAGAAAATTCGTGTCGAAAAAAGGCCAGGTCTCGCGGGTCAGCGATCCCCACTGTGCTCGCAAATGGTAGCTGCGATCCGTAAACTGATGTGAACCGGCGAGCAGTTTCATCTCGATGGTGTAGGGAACTTTGCCGGCGTTTGTCAGGCTCATGCGCATCGACTTCTTGAACGGCATCAGCAGCCTGCCGGTCATTTTCCCGTTTCCCTCGACCGTGAAAAACAGGTTTTTATATGGATTCACGCCCGGCCCTGAACCGAAAAAGTCGCCGAGCGGGGTGAGCACGCTCCTCTCGCCGTCGAAATCGATGCCGAGAATCAGGAACCGATAGGCGTTGTGAGCGCGCAGCGGATCGTCCCACTGCTCGCTTTCGCGCGTATCGAGCACTTGGGCGGACCACTGGTAAACCGCCTTTTCACCAAGCAATTCGGTCACGCTCCGCGTTTTGCCGGGCTGGATCGTCAGGCGGTGCGCGAGCCATTGTGCATCGTCGGGGGCCGGGGCCGGTTTCGGATTCGAAAGCGCCTCTCCGATTCGGGTTTGCACCTCCGCCCAGGTTCCCGCTTGTTTTGGAGCGAACGTTTCCACAACGGTCCCAGCCGGATAGGAGCGATACCCGATCTCGTAATACAGGCCGACCGGCCTGCCCCGCTCCTCGATCGTGATTTTGAGCGAACCTGCATAGGGGAAGGGAAAGTAGAGGTTTCCGCCGCTTCCGCTGATGTATGAAAAAACCGGGCTAAGCGGCGGCGTTTTCCCTTGAAACAACTCCGCCAACGGAACCTCGAAACGCGGCTGGACCTCGCCGTCGAAATAGAATCGCACTACATTGCGGAGATGGGGATTCGCCGACCAAAACCGCGTGACGGCGCCGGGTCCTTTGAGATCGGCAAGCACGTGCTCTTTGCGCCCATCGTTCGTCTCGGTGCGCACGTATTGACCCACGTCGTTGTTGTCGAACCAGGCCTCCCCGCCCTTGCGGCTTTCGCGGCTGTAGCTGCTGGCGGTGGCCTCGGTGAAAAGCGGTTCGGGCCTTTCCGCCAAATTCTCGAAGTCCGCCATCTCTTTGAGCAGGCTCTTGACGTCGATCGCTTCGGCTGCGGCGACCCATTCTGCTCCAATACACGAAAATCCCAATAATACAATACCGATCAGCATCGCTTGAGCACGGCAACGCGCGTCTTGCGCGGGTGAAGCCGCTGCCTGAATCTCAATGGTCGTCGATCTTTCCCGCCGAAACATGGCAAATTTTTTTTTCATTTTCATGGACTTGTGGAAAGGGGTGGCGATGGATTCGATCCAGCCGCTTTGAGGGTGCGAGATACTGGAAAATTGTTAGGCAATCCAA
Source organism: Pirellulales bacterium (assembly GCA_963713065.1). Classification (GTDB taxonomy): domain Bacteria; phylum Planctomycetota; class Planctomycetia; order Pirellulales; family Thermoguttaceae; genus JADLEL01. The sequence continues at coordinate 821,318 of CAVQKP010000013.1, forward strand.
CAGAATCCCATTATGTGCCGCAGTTTATATTATAACGGCGGTTTTGCAAACCATAATTTTGATCTTTCCGTCAACGCCAGATTTTCTTCTTGGCAATTTTCTCTTGGACTGCACGCCTTTTCCTGAAAAACGCAATTGTACAAGAGAGTGGAGGATTTCTTCAAGCAATATACATTATGTAATTTATAATGAATAGGCCGGCCCGGCATCTTGCAAAAAAAATGAAAAAACGGGGGCTGTCCCGAGTTTTTTGTGGCAGGAGGCCACAAAAATGGGACTGTCCCCTTTAGCACTGCAAAAAACGCGGTTCCGGTAAACGAAGATCGGGCGATGATATCGGAACGGCGCCATGATGCCGTGGAGGATGATTTTTTCACGATCGAATTTCCGCAACTTTTCAACCATCGGATTCCTGCAAGAGCGGAAGACAGGTAACGCCCCTATCGATTCGGGAGAGCAAAACGGACGCCGCAGAGCCTGGAATGGATTTGTATTCTTCTCTTGCTTTTTATTTGGCATCATACAAATTCATCGAGGCACCTCATGCTGGAAACTCCTTCCAAGGCGAAACTGTTCAAAGACTTTCGGATTCCCACGGAGGACGGCGTTTCACTGCATGCCCAGGCAATGTTTCCAAAACCAACTGTCGAACCGCGGAGAATCGTGTTCATTTCTCCGCTGGTCGGCGCGGCAGCGGCGCAACCGCTCTTGATTTTTCGGAACTTCACGCGCCGCGGTTCCATTCTCGTTTCGTTCGAGTATCGCGGACATGCACGATCGACCGGGACGTTCGAACTCGATAAGACGATCGTCGATGTCCGCAATGCCTTGATCTGGACCTGGAATTACGCCAACCAGCGGGATCTGCCGCTGCACGGTTTTGCCACATGTTTCGGCGTCATCCCCTTGCTGGCCCAGTTTCGCGATCGTGGCTGCGGCTGCCTGCTGCAGTCGGTAAGCGCGGTCTCGGGATTATTTCGGCTGAATCATATCCTCACGCTCGCCGACTTTGCGGCCGTTTATTCCCGCCATTGCGGCCGGAGGCTCGCAGCCGAGGAGTTTGCGATTCGAATCGCCGAAAATAAGATCGATTGGAACGGCGACGCATTCCGATCGGCCTTGCGGGAATACTTGAGCGGTCTGTTTCCGGAATTGGAGATCGGGAGGGATTATTTCGAAGATCTCCCTTATCGGCATGTCCTCATTCAGCAAACGCTGGTGCAGCTTCTCACGGCTCGATACCTCGAAGGAATGCAAATTCCCGAAAACATGCCCTGTAATATTTTTGCGGGGAAACATGATGAACTCATGTTGTTGCACACCGAGGAAGGCCGACGGGCTTATGAGCGGCATCTCAGGACCATCATCCCCCATGCCGAAGTGCATGAACGGGAGTTCGACCACTTCGGACGCGGTGCCGAGCATGATCAGGTCATCGATCATCTTTGCGACGTCTTCGAGCGCTACGACTCCGCGGCGCGGCCCCCGCATTATCGAGAGAACATTATCAAATCCAAGAACGTGCGCCGTTCCGGCGACGCAATCTCCCCCGCCTGCAACCGTTGAGTAGTTTCATTTCATGCCATTGGTTTTCAGGTTTGAGGATCAATCTTCAGAATTTCCTTCGTCCTTTGCGACTGACGACCAACGATCAATTTTTTCCCGGTATGATTGCGGCTGCACTGCTATAAGTTATAATGTTTTCTGAACTGAGCCCATCCAAACAGGTCTCCTGGAGGATTGATGAATACTTTCTCTCTAAACACTTGCGCGGTGAAAACGTCGGGCTCCACTCTTCGATGGATCGCGGCGTTCATGGCCCTCTGTTCGCTGATCATCTCCCCTCTCGCGTCAGCGGCGGAAGTGAAAGACAAAGAAAACGATTATCTTCGCAGGTTCGAAGCGGCGTTCTCGGAGACGGAGCAGGTTTCGAAGCCTGAACTATCCCCGATGCCATTCTCGTTCGACTATGGCAATCGCCCCTCGGCCGAATTTCTTGGCAAGTGGAAGCGTTCCACAATTGTCGAGAAGATAGACGAGACGCAAATCCGCCGCACGCTCACCCTCGCCGATCCCGAGACCGCCCTTGAAGTGCGTGCCGAAGCCTTGTTCTATCTCGATACGCCCGCCGTCGAGTGGACGCTCTTCTTCGCCAACCGCGGCCCGAAGGATTCGCTCGTTTTGGAAAAGGTCAAGGCGTTGGATTCGACCTATTTGCTCGAGGAGCAAAAACAGGCCAAACTTCATCGGCTTGTCGGCAGCCCCTGCCGCGCCGACGATTGGATGCCGCTGGAGGACACGATCACATCGGAAAAACCCGCCGAGTTCGCTCCGGCGGGCGGAAGATCCTCGAACGGCGCTTCGCCGTTTTTCACGCTTCAATGGCCTGGCGGCGGCGTAGTGACCGCAATCGGCTGGACGGGACAATGGAGCGCAAAGGTCGAGCGGGACAAAGACGGCTTGCGGCTGTCGGCCGGCATGCAGTCCCTGCACGTAAAACTGCATCCCGGCGAGAGCATCCGCAGCCCGCGGATCATGCAGGTGTTTTGGCAGGGCGACGACCCTTTTCGCGGCTACAATCTCTTCCGCCAGGCGATGCTCGCTCACGTAGTACCCCGGCGCGATGGCTCGCCGGTCGTGCCGCCGATCGCCCATCTGAGCACTTCATTCTACGAGTTGAACGACACGACGGAGGCCAACACGCTTTCCCACCTCGAGTCGCTCCGCGGGCTTGGTTTCGAAGTCTTCTGGCTCGACGCCTATTGGACGCGCGGCGGTTTTCCCGCCGGCATGGGCAATTACGGTTTCCCGTTGAAGATCGCCGAGTCGCCGGGATTTCCGCGCGGACTCAGGCCCGTCTCCGAAGCGGCGCGAAAGGAAGGTATGGGATTCCTCGTCTGGTTCGAGCCGGAGCGCGCGGCTGCCGGAACGTATCTGGCCAAGGAGCATCCCAACTGGGTGATCTCTCCCTCCGGCGACGGCAGCGGTCTGGTCAACCTCGGCATCCCGGCGGCGCGGGAGCACCTTGAGAAATATCTCGCCGCGGCCATCAAGGAATATGGCGTGGCGTGGCTGCGGATCGATTACAATATCGATCCCTTGGGATTTTGGCAATTTCTCGACAAGCAGGATCCCGACCGAGTCGGCATCGCGGAAATTCGCTATATCGAAGGACTCTATAGGCTGTGGGACGACCTCCTTGCCGCCTGTCCCAACTTGGCCATCGACAATTGTGCCAGCGGAGGGAAGCGCATCGACTTGGAGACCTGTTCGCGATCGATTCCCCTCTGGCGCACCGACGCCACAATCTCTCCCTTGCTCGCGAAGGACTATAATCAGGCGGCGATGCAGAACCAGGTGATGACCGCGGGGCTGGATCGTTACCTGCCGTTCCACGTCAGCGGACAGATGGGCGCAACGCCGTACCTTTTCCGCAGCGGCTTCAACGCGGGCATCGCTTTTTGCGAAGATTGCCGGCCGGCCGATTATCCCCGCGAAATGCTGAAACAGGCGATTGCCGAGGGAAAACGAATCCGCAAATATTACTTTGGCGATTTCTACGTGCTCGGCAACGTGACGCTTGATCCCAAAGACTGGTGCATCCTGCAATATCATCGTCCCAAGGAAGAAGACGGCATGGTTATCGCTTTTCGCCGCCCGGAATCGCCGGAGTCGAGTCGGACCGCCGCGCTGCGCGAGATCGATCCCCGGGCCGAATACGAGATCATGCGTTCCGAGACGTATCAGCCGAGCGCTGCTGAAAAGATAAGCGGTGAAAAGCTCAAGCGGCTGAAGATCGAAATCGGCACGCGCCCCGGCTCCGTCATTTTGGAATACCGGCGAATCGGCAAGTGATTTCGATGGCGATTCAGGGGGACGCTTTTTCGAGGTACAAGGTTTGGGTCGGGTAGGCGAATGCAATCCGTTCCGCGGCGAACCGCCGCAGAATCGCCAGGTTGATCGCCTGCTGGATGTCCATGAAGATGTTGTAATCCGCCGCCAGCACATAATAAACAACCTCGAATTCCAGAGCCGAGTCGCCAAAGCGCTTGAAGTGTGCACGATCGAAGCGGGTGGCCGATTGAGATTCCACGGCTTCGCGGAACATGGCGGGAATCACAGCCACCTGCTCCGCCGGAGTCTCATACGTGATCCCGATGCCAAACACGATCCGCCGCTCGTTCATCCGCTTGAAGTTGCGGATGCGGCATTTGAGCAGCTCGCTATTGGCGAAAATGAGTTGCTCGCCGGAGAGGCTGCGGACTCGAGTGGTCTTCAGGCCGATGTGCTCGACGGTGCCCATATCCGCGCCCACGACGATAAAATCACCGAGCAGGAACGGCTTGTCGAGCATGATCGAGGCGGAGGCGAAGAGGTCGCCGAGGATGTTTTGAGCGGCCAAGGCGATGGCGATGCCGCCGATGCCCAGGCCGGCGACCATCGCCGTCACGTCGATGCCGAGATTGGCTAGAATCAACAGAATCACGACGGACCAAACGGCGGTACGTGCCAGGAAAGCCAGAGCCAGGAGCGTGGTGGCGACGCCGGCATCGGTCTCCGTGCGCCGTTTGGCCTGCCGCATGAGGTAGGATCGCACCAGCGCGTCACCCCAGAGAGCTGCTTGGGCAAGCAGGGCAATGACGGTCGCCGACTGGATCAATTTGAAGGATTTTTCCGAGAGATGCAAACAAGAGGCTCCCGCTGTAAAGCGCCAGCAGCAGCAGGAACCAGCGTCTCGTTTGCTGCACGAGTTCGCCCAGCGTGTCGAGCCAATCGCTGGGATGCTTCGCGGCCAGGGCCGCGGCGTGCCGGGCGAGGATTCCTTTCGCGACATACAGCGCCACGCCAACGCCGATGGCCGCCGCCAACCCGGTCAGCCATTGCAGGACCGTGTTGTTCAGCAGGGTCTCTTGCGACAGCAGTTCGAGCACCTTGTCAAATCCGAGCATCGCTCCCCTCTCGATCGTGGATTCCTGAAAAAAATGAATTGTGGGCTTTGATCTCGATTTCCTTTTCATGATTTTCCCCTTTTCAATTCTTTTCGCAACCTCTTGGGATTTACCCCCTCAACCCCTCCGGCAGATGGGGCAATGATCCAATCCGTTCATCAGGCAGATTGCGGAAAATTCTGCGTCCTCGCGAAATAGTTTTTTCTTCACGTTCCGCGGTACAGGAGCGAATTGCCGTTGAATCCTTTGACGGAATCCGACGATAAACACGCCTATTTCATTCGGATGTGTGTAGGTTCGAGAGTGTTCCAGGGGCTTACGCCCCTGGCTAATGACTGCCGTCCCTTCGGGACTGAACGACAAAAGGCGGACGGACTCTAAACGGGCGTCTTTGTCGTTGGTTGGGCTGTTTGCTATGCTGACGGAGGAACGCGATGGTGACGAAACGGTGCGGCGACGGGTGGAAACTTCTCTTGAAGGCGAGTCCGTTGGCGAGGTAGAATAAGGCGCGGCGAGAGTTGCCCACGGCAAGGAAAATGCTGTCGCAAACGGTGGGGTGTAGTTCAAGGGCGAATGCCTCTGCCAATTTATCCCAAAAAATAGGCCATATTTTCGTAGCGGCTACAATGGCCTAACCCAAATGTCATTGACAAGTCGAATGCTTATGCCGTTGGAAAAAGACTGAGTCAACATATGTGTGAGCCATGTATGATTGTTCTACAAGCGTGCAATATCGGTCTTAATGATGATGTTCCTCAATTGCTTGCATTAGGCTCCGGTTGCACAGTTGTAGCAGCAGGAGGTTATGGTAATAATGGCGATTTTATGCCTGGTGGAAAAAAACCTGGAACGTGTAAATTTGTTGGCGCCGGTGGTAACCCATGGCCTAATCCAATGCCAAGTGCACATACTCATACATGTAAAGATTGTAGGGAGTCTATGAACGATACGTACTATCCTTTTATCCCAATCTAAAGGCCCTTTAAGGACTTGATATCATGTCATATGGCCCTGGCCACGGTTTTACTAGGATTGAATTAATTATCATTGTCGTTATCTTAGCGGTATTACTCAGTATACTGATACCTGCTATTCTGGCGACACGTGAAAACTCCCGAAAACACACTTGCTCCAAAAACTTGATGCAAATCGGCATAGGAATGCATACGTATTATGATAGCTTCAAACGATTTCCCAATTCGGCGGGAGTGGTTGGCACGGGTCCGATGAAAGCGGGTGATTCCAGTTTTCTGTTCAAGATATCATATTTTGTTGGAGGATACGAACAAAAAATATCCGCGATTTCCCCAAACTGGAAAGATTTCATAGACCCGGATCGGAAGAAATATACGACGCTCGATCCATTGACGAATCCCGATCCTGCCATCGTGAAGCTTCGGAATCTGCAAATTCCCCTATTCCTATGTCCTAGCAATTCCAACAAAGTTTATGAAGACCCCGCGAAAAAGCTCATCGCCTTCACCAACTACAAAGCGATGGGCGCGACGTGTATGGAAAGCCTAAAACTCTGCGTCGATCCCGATAGCCCGCCGCCCTATGGAGATAAAAAGAATCATCCCGATGGCGCTCTTTTCCCGGGTAATACCGGCATTCAAATGAGTGATATTCCGGACGGCATATCAAACACGATCATGGTTGTGGAAACTATCGACGATTTAAAAAGCTCTTGGATAGCCGGTTCTGATGTCACGTTGGTGGGAATGCCTAAAGCCGATAGTTATACTAAATTCCAAGGCTATTCATTTTTTGCACCATTGGATTATAATGGAGGAGAATACCAAGACGCCACACCCGCTATTCGGGCAATGCAAACTTACACGGCATTCGATTTTCAACCTGGCAAAAAAGAAGCAGGCACGTATCCCGCTGGCGTCGGCCGAACGCCCGCTTATGGCCCATCCTCGAGCCATGCCGGCATTGTCAATCATCTCTTTGGCGACTTAAGGGTTATGAGTATACGAAAAGATGTGGATTATACGCTATACTTTTTTTGGATTACAAAAAACAACGACGAACCAACCCCGCAAGACAGCCTTGATCTTAAGGATTCTCAATAGTGTGTTGTTGCGCCGGGTGCGTCAGCCGTCCTATACAAAAACGTTGTCTGGAGCTTACTTATTGAAGACAACGGAGTTGAAGCTGTCTGATACGAAATGGAGTTGTCCGACTGCAACGGAACAATGGATTGTCAAGAGGAGCAAGAATGAGGTCGCTGAGCAAGAATTTCCCGAAACACGTTTGGCGTGTCGCGTGGGGTCTCAAAACCCTGACGCAACGAAAAACGAATCCCGGAAATGAGTTACGACAAGAAATATCCGGAAACCTTGTCATCGACTTTCGAGGGGTGAAAGCTGCAGCATGTCTCACTTCCCGAAATCATGGCCCAACAAGTCGATTGAATGACTAGCGTAATTGCGGCACGTGATCACGTTAAAGCCCGACCGCCGCATCTTCGCCCTGACCGCTAAGCCCCGCCCGGAGGTACAAGTCGAGAGCGGATCGCTCTTGAGCGGCGTTGATTCATCTCCGCCGCGGTTATTTCAGCGATTTGATCCAGCGGCGGATGATTTCCACCGCGTCGTCGTCCACTTGCGACGTGGCGACGTTCGGCATTTTTCCTTCGCTGCGGGTTTTCATGCGCGTGAGTAGGATGGAACGGGCTGGATCGCCGGGGATGATGATTTTCGAGCCTTCGGGGCCGTAATCGCCCTTGGCCGGCGGAGTGTTGATGAGTTTGGTTTCGCGAAGCGGCGTGTGAAACCGCATATCGAGGCTGTTGTCCGACGTGCCGCCGGGGCAGTGGCAGATGGCGCAGTTGACGTCCAAGTAGGCGCGGGCGAGTGCGGCGGTTTCTTTCGCTGATTCATGCCGCCGGATCGCTGTGCGCCAATCCGGATACGCTTCCATTTTATCCGCCGCCGTCCCGATTGGATCGCTGAAAACGCCGAGCTGGCTCAGCGTGCGGAGTTGATTGTCCGTACTCTTGCCGTAACGGTGATCGCGGTTCATTTGCCGCGTGTTGAGCCCGAGCACGAAACCGGCCGCACGAGTATGGCAGTTCATGCAATCGGCGCGGCTGGGAAAATACCACGATTGCGTGGTTTCTCCGCGGGGAGTTTTGATCCGATAATCTTTGGTCACGGCGGCGTCGAGGAGCGAGGCGTCGGTCTGTTCGTCGTTCCAAAGATAAGTATAACCGATCCATTCGCGCTCGTTATGCACCATGAAACGCGTTTCGAGACGCCGCCGGGTGGTCGGATCGCCGGGAGTCGAATCGAGGAAAAACGATTTCACCAGCACTGCCCCCACGGGAAATTCCCAATGTCCCTCGGGGCTGAAAGTGATCGATTTTCCCTGGGGCAAGGCGATATAACGCTCCTTCGCCGCGCCGTCGGACCAGAGCGGCACATTCACGTCGTAGGGAATCAAGCCCGCCACGGGAGTCATCGTTCGGGTGGAGGTGAAGAAACCCGTTTCGGAGAGCAGCCGGGGGAAGGACGGGCCGGGCAGGGGTTTGTTTACCGCCTTGCGAAGTTTGTATATATAACCGTCGAAACAGGTGAAAAACACCTCATTCGCTGCGTCTTGTCCGAAAGAGGAGATTTCCCGTTTCGAGCGGACGATCTCCATGTTGCCGGTCATCTTTTCGCCATTGTAGCGCAGCGCCCAAACATGTCCGGTGTTAAAGTCCGCATAGAGATAAGCCCCGTACAAATCGGGCAGTTCCTTGCCGCGATAGACGACGCCGCCGATGACGCACTGGCCGATGCTGCGGCCGTAATCGATGATCGGATCGACGAGTTTTTCATCGCCCTTGGCGAGATCGGGGCGGAAATCATGAAAGCCTTCCTTCAGGTTCCAGCCGTAATTTCCCCCTTTGACGATGACGTCCACTTCTTCGTGCTTGTCCTGCCCCACGTCGCCGGCCCAAAGCGCGCCAGTCAACCGGTCGAACGACAGCCGCCAGATGTTGCGCACGCCGTAGGCCCAAATTTCCCTTTTGACTCCGTTGCCGCGGTCGGCGAACGGATTGTCCTTGGGGATGGCGTATTTCAAGCCGGGATCTTCGCGATCCACGTCGATCCGCAAGATTTTGCCCAAAAACGTCTTCAAGTTCTGCCCATTGCGGTGCGGATCGTTCGCCGATCCGCCGTCGCCCAAGCCGAGGTAGAGATAACCGTCCGGGCCGAATTCAAGGCTACCGCCGTTGTGATTCCAAAAGGGTTGCGGAAAATTCATGAGGATTTCGAAGGAATCGGGATCGGCCCGATCGGGGTCGTCCTTCATCACGCGAAATTTCGCCAGCACCGATTGCAGCGGCCGCCTAGTGTAATAGACGTAGAAAAGTCCGTTTTCCTTGAATTTTGGATGGAAGGCCAATCCCATCATACCTTCCTCGTTTTCCACCAGTTGGGCGACCTTGCTCCAATCGAGAAAGACCTTGCGATCCTGTTCGGTTGCATCGGGCCGATGCGGAAAAACGTAGATGATGCCCTCTTGGGTGACGACGAACATTCGATTCGTGCCGTCCCCGGCCTGGGTGATTTGCAGCGGCCGCTTGAACCTCAAATTCGGAAACGCTTTTTCAATTTCCAGCGCCGGCAGCGGATCGGGCGATCCCAGCAGCCGAGAAGTGTCCACGGGAACGAATTTTTCGCGACCGACCGGTTTTTCCTGCGCCGAAGCAAAGGTTCATGCAGATCGCAAAATAAACCGCCGTGAAGACAATATACGATTTTGCAGGCATGTTCAGCGAGAGAAAAGGATTACTCTTTTTGGCCGGCTGTCGAGAGGACCAGTCCTGCGAGGGCTTCGCGGAGTTGCTTCATCGTCAGAGGCATGGAGAGCACGCGGCGGAGATCGGAACCGATGGCTTGTTTTTTCCAGTCTTTCTGGTCTTCGCCCAAAAGCAGCACGGTGGGAACGTAGGAGGTCTTCTTGTTCGTCCCCAGTTCGTTGAAGGCATGAACCGCCGTTTCGCCGATGCTCTGCGCGTTGATCAGCACGCAATCGGGTGGAATGCTGTCCTGAAAGAGCCGGCTGACCGCCCTGCCGGGATCGCTGATCAGCAGCACCCGATAACCGGCTTTCTTGAATCCCTCGCGGAGCTTGTCTTGCATAAGACCGTTCGATTCGACGATCAGCACCGTCCGGCCGAGCATGGCTTGAGGAGCGGGTTTCGGGGAAGATTCGACGGTTTCGACTTGCGTATCGTCCGGCGATGGACCGCCGATGGCCGCTTGCAACAATTCTTGCAACCGGCGGTTGACGATTTCCAAATCGATCAGCATTTGTCCGGGGGTTTGATAGCGCTTTTCCGGATCGAGAGCCATCGCCTTGTTGACCACCATCGCGGCGCAGTGCGCAAGCGTCGGTTCGAGTTTGAGAATCGGCTGCACGTCCACGAAACGCTGCCGGCTCAGCCGTTGCAGGCGGTCCTTGGTTTCCATCAACGGCGGCACGCCGGTGAGCAAGTTGTAATACATGCAGCCGAGGAAATAAATGTCGCTGCGGGCATCGTCTTTGCGTACGCCGGTGATGCGTTCGAGAGCGGCGTAGTCGATCGAGCGGGCATTGGCCAAGCCTTCTTGTTCGGCTTCGGGCAAGCGATTCATCCATCCCGGCCAAGCCGAAATCGACGATCTTCGCCTGTCCCCGGCTGGAAACGAGGATATTGCTCATCTTCATGTCGCGGTGCGTCAAGCCGTTCTCGAAGGCGCAGCGCATGCCGTCGATAATATCCATCATCAGGTGCGTGGCTTCCAACGGCAGCAGTTTTTTGCGAATCTTCACGAAATCGCGCAGGTTTTGGCCTTCGATGAACTCCATCACCATGTAATGCACGTTGCCATGGGAAACGACGTCATCCACGCGCACGATGTTCGGATGCCGAAGCCTGATCCCCACCCTGCCCTCGCGGCGAATCGATTGAAGAAATCGGGCTGCAGACTATAGCGTTTGCGCAGCACCTTCAGCGCACGCACTTCGCCGGTATCTGAATTGACGGCGCGATACACCCTGGCGAAAGTTCCCTGCCCCACTTGATAGAGCACTTTATATTTGTCGAAGAAATAGCCGGTTTTATCGCCTCGCGTGAGACATTCGACCTGGAAATTCGTCAAATATTCCTTACGAACGAGAGTTTGGATCAGAAGCGGCAATAGATCCTTGCCGGCATGGCTCCGACTTCCGATCAAGGCCCACACTTCCTGCAATTGCCTATCGGTAAGCAAGCCGAAGTCCAATGCTCGTTGCCCAAATTGTTCGGCGTTTGCGAGCGACATCCACGAAGATCCAGTCTGTGGCAGGGGAATAACTTATGAAATGATATTGAATGGGAGGCAGCCACAAACTCCTCCCTCCCTTTATACTAAAGTCTAGTGATATTAGCCACAACCCCGCCAGAGAAGGGATTTTCCGCAGAAAGAATTACCGCCGCTAGGCCCCCGGTGGTGGCACCGGGAGCGAAGTGGTGGAAACGGAGGGCGATACCGCTGGGAATCACGAGGCCTCCTCAAGTTTTTGGCGGTAATCGTCTCGTTCGCGGCGGGTGGCTTCCAGATCGAAAGCCAAGTATTTCATGTCCAGACGCAATTGACTAAGAGCGTCTTGCACCAGGGAAAGAATCCGGCGGCGGCGGCGGGCGCTCTCGATCACACGGGTGACAAACGGTTCGATTTCCGTTCGATATCCCTCGGGCAGGGAGTTGATCGCTTCGGCCAAGTCCAGCAATTCATGAGGAAGTTCGTCGGTATTCGGTTTTGCAGTGCGTGCGGGGTCGCTCATGGTGTTCTCCTTCGTGGGTGGTTATTTTTCTGAAATGCACGACCCGTGCCGAGAAAACCCGGAATCCCCGCAAAACACCTTAAATCCTTATGTCGTAAATAGATAATACGATTTTGCCTTACCACGGCTTCTTTGCCGATGCGGTTAAAACGCAACGTTTGATCTGGAAAATATTTGCAAATCCTGATACAAGCTCCAGTTACGTCAACGTAGATTTCCTGCGTCCAACGTAGCATTTTGGATTCACGAAACCCAAGTTCAAAGTCCTTAGACCAAAGACTTTCATGCCTTTCCTCGTTCGCTTTCTGTTCATGCTCAGCTTCATTGCTGTTCTCGCGGCAGGAGGATTGGCGTTCGGGCAGTCGGCGTGGTATGAGGGATTCGAGGGGCCGGATGTCTCTTGGCGCGATGCCGGCGGTGACGTCCGGTATAAAATCCTCGATCATGGTCGAACCGGCGGGGCACACACCGGCCAAAATTGCGAGTGGTTTCGAATTGCAGCCGAAGGCGGCACAACTTTGAACATTGCACACGATGTCGGCCATCCGCGGGTCATCGAAGAATTACTGCCGACGGTTTGGATCCGATCCGATCGGCCCGGCCTGAGCATCTCCGCAAGCATCGTCATGCCGCGGACTATCGATCCTCGCACGAACAAACCACTGGCGACGACCGTCGTCGGGGAGACTGCGTACAACGACGTCGGCCGCTGGCAGCAGCTCCGGCTGGCCGACATATCCAAGCTCGTCGCGCGGCAGGCCCGTGCCTTGAGGATGCAACTGGGCCAAAATGTCGATGAACGCGAGGCGTACCTGGATGCGATTTTGTTGAATATTTACGGCGGGCCGGGTGTGACCAACGTGTGGATCGACGACCTCGACATCGCCGGTTATGTGAGCCTGAACGGACCACCTGTCGGACAAGTCGTTTCACGGTCTCCGAAAGTCGGCAACCTTTCTCCAAGTAATCAGCCGGGGGCGCCTCCCATCGCAACACCGGCAAATCCACCCAAACGATTCGATATCAAGCTGTCCGGTTCGTTCCTCACCGTCGATGGCAAGCCTCTCTTTCCCCGGGCGATCGAGCATCAAGGCGAACCGCTTTCGAAGCTGAAAGAACTGGGATTCAACGCGGTTTGGCTTAAGCAGCCACCCCCCCAAGAACTCTTGGAGGAGGCCGATCGGCTGGGGCTTTGGCTGATTTGTCCGCCGCCGCATTCAACGCGGAGCGACGGCAGCGTCGATCCGGAAGGAGCGCTCGGTCCCATCAGCCCGGCCTTCGATCGGGTGTTGTTTTGGGATTTAGGCGGCGATCTGACCGCTGCGGAGCTGCAAAACACGCGCCGTTGGGCCGATCAAGTGCGCACCGCCGATCGTCGTTCCTCGCGGCCCTTGATCTGCAAGCCGCAAGCCGATTTGCTCGGCTATAGTCAGGTCGGCAACAACGACATGACGCTTTTGATCGATCGGCGCCCCTTGGGTACGAGCATGGAACTGATAGACTACGGCACGTGGGTCAGCCGGCAACCGTGGGTGGCGCTGCCCGGCACTCCGATGTGGACCACGGTGCAAACACAGCCCAACGAAGCGCTGCGGAAACAGATCGCCGCCCTGAAGGCAAACGATCCGCCGCGGCCTTGCGTGTCTTTCGAGCAAATGCGACTGTTGACCTACACGGCGGTAGCGGCCGGCAGCCACGGCCTCGTGTTTCTTTCCGCTTCGCCGCTAACCGCCGCCGACCCGGCCACGCGCGAGCGCGCCATGTCGCTCGAATTGCTCAATTTGTACTTGGCACTCCTCGAACCTTGGGCGGCAGCCGGCAATCACTGGGCGATAGCCGACTCGTCCGAGCCGCAAGTCGTGGCAAAGGTCTTGTGTGCCGGTCACTCCGTTCGCAGTTGGCTGCTGTTGCCGATCTGGTCTTCGCAAGGCGCTCAGTGCGTGCCGGGCCAGTCGGCGGCAAACAAAGTTTCGTTCGTCGTGCCGGCGGTTCCGGAAGAAAGCAACGCCTACGAAATGACGCCCGGCGGTTTGCATCGGCTTCCCGATCCCCGCGTTACCCGCGGCAAGCGGGTAACCTTTGAGGAGTTCAGCCTGGCCTCGCAAGTGCTGCTGGCACACGATCCGCTCGTCGTCAACGGTTTGATGCGGCGGTCCGAGAACATCGGCCAGCGCGCGGCGCGGCTCGAGCGCGAACTGGCCGTCGCCAAATACAACACGGTTCAGGCGGTGGGGAGGCAATTGGGACAGCCGCCGGGTTCGGCGAAACAACTCGCCGCCTGGACTGAATCGGCAAGCAAAAACCTGCAATGGTGCGATGCCCAGCTTGCCGCCAAGGACTACTCGGCCGCCTCCTTGAACGCCGATCGCGCAATGCGGGCCTTGCGGATGATCGAACGTTTCTACTGGGATCGGGCGGTGAACAATGAAGCGATGCGCCGCAACGGGATTTCGCCCGCGACGAGCCCGGCGACGCTGAGCTTCGAGACGCTGCCGCTGCAAAATGAGCTGCGCGAGCGGATTCGCAGTTCGCGCGGTCCGAACCTCCTGCCGGGCGGGAATTTCGAGGATCTGAACGTCCTGCTGCAAGCAGGTTGGCAAAACATTCCCGGCATTCCCCGGGGGAACGATCCGGGAGGACCGCCGCTGCTGCAAATATCGGCCGACTTGATGCCCCAGGCGGCCCATGGCGGATGCGCTGGGCTTGAGTTTGAAGGTCAATCCCACCACGCCCGAGACTCCGCCGCTGATGATCGAAACTCCGCCGGTGCGGTTCATCTCGCCGAAAGTTCCGGCACAGCCGGGCCAACTCGTCTGCGTTCACGGCTGGGTGAAAGTGGATAAGGCCATCACCAGCAGCGTCGATGGCCTGATGATCTATGACAATCAAGGCGGTGAAGGGCTGGCCGAACGCATCGGCCAAACCGACGGCTGGCGGCAATTCGTGCTCTACCGCATCGTTACCCAACCCGGCGGCGTCAATTTCACCTTGGCGCTCACCGGCTTGGGGGAGGCATGGATCGACGACGTGGGGATCGACGTGCTGGAGCCGGGGAATCCGTAGGGCGGATTTCCCTTCTTTCATGACAGGTTGGAATCCTATCTAGCTTAAGAGCCTGATATCGATCGGCGAATGATCCAAAGAACTATTTCAATAAATCAATTCCCCCTTCGATAAATTTGATGAACACGCCCATGAGCGCCTCGCCGGCGATAACGCCGGAAGCCACGGGGAAGGTGAACTCTTCGGCGATTTTCGGGCGTTTCTTTTCGACGATATAGCAGACCAACGCGCCGAGAAAGAACATCAGGCTGTAGGTCCAGTTGAATGTCCAGGACAGGCCCAAGCCGGCGGCCGACGGCAGCCATTTATTCGCCTTCGGGAAAAACTTCGACAGCAGGGGCAGAGCGATTCCGACCAGCCCGCCGATGATGATCAGCCAGACTTTCTCGCGATGAAGGTTGCTGATTCCTTCCGCCATGGCTTCGGCGACCGCCTTCCAAGTCATGGCGGCAGGGGCTGGAAATTTTTCGCCCAACACCGACGTATCCGGCACGAGCACGCGGAAACAGAAAACCGTGGCTAACGTTCCCGTGAAAATGCCGAAGAATTGTGCGAGAAACTGTTTTCGCGGGTTGGCCCCCAGGAGATAACCGGTTCTCAAATCGGTCAACAGATCGGCCGAGGACGTGGCCGCGCCGGCGGTGATGTTGGCGGCCATGAGATTGATGTTCCTCAAGGCCGGATTGGGAACGGAACTGGTATTCGGATTCAGTGCGCCGAAAATCAGTTGCATGACTTTTCCCATCGCGCCGATGGGAGTGGTGTCCGTTTCGCCCGTGATGCGGCACGCCACCAGAGCGAGAAAGAACGTAAGCAGCACCGCCAACACGCTTTGCCACAAAGGGATGGCGAAGCAATAATAGGACAACCAAGCGAGTGCGACAAGTCCCACGATTTGTCCGGTCAAGAACCAAGACATGGGCGCTTCGAGTTTATCGACTTCGGATTTCACCTGCCCCTCGGATTTCCAGAAAATTTTTCCCATATTGCCGAGAGCCTTGGAGATGCTGCGCCATTGCAAGGCGAAGGAAAGCAAGCCGGAAGTGACCATGCAGGAAACGCCACCCCACAGCGGCCATTGGATGATGTCGCGATAGCTGATCGGCGAATGCGGGATGTACCCATAATGTTGCATGAATGGGACGAAAACTATCCAGCAGAGCGTTCCGCCGATGAACATACTGAGGGAAACTTTCATGCCCACTAACGCACCTGCGGCGAGCAGCATGGTATCGAGGCCGAAAAAGACCGTTCGATCTTTCCAATCTTGGTAATTGGCTTGAAAAAACCAGCTTGGAAAGAGGCGGTGAAGTCCTTCCGCCTGGTTGAAGAAGAATTGGTTCATTCGAGTTTGAATGAAATCGAGGGAGATCTTTCCCAAATGAATCAGGTCGAATCCTTCCTCCCAAAACTTCAATGCTCCGGCGATGCAGCCGGAAATGATCAAGGCTTTTGCCGCCCGCGCTCCTTTTTGCCCTTGCGAATAGAGTATCTTCAGCGTTTCGGCGCAGGCGATTCCGCTGGGAAAGCGTAGTTGTTCGATGTTGATCATCTGGCGTTTCATCGGTATCGCCATCGTGATTCCCAGCATGGCGATGAAGAAAACCCAGGCCAGCAAGATGGGAATCGACAGCGTGGCCTGGACCGTATGCTCGTTTAACAGCATATAGGCGGCATAGGCCGAGATCAGCGTTCCTCCCGTCGAATAGCCCGCCGAGCTGGCAGTGGCTTTCATGCAGTTTGTTTCAAGGATCGTCATCTGCGAACCGACCAAGCCGGCCTTATAAAAACCGGTCCAAATGGCATAGGAAAGAATGCTGGCGGTGATCGACACGCCGAATCCCCAGCCGGTCTTTAGTCCGATATACAGATTCGTCAACGAAAGAATGCCGCCCAAGAGCGAACCCATGACGGTTCCCCGCACGGTCAACTGCGGAAGCACGTCGCCGCGGCCGAGATAGACTTTCTCGTACCACTGCTTCTCGATTTCTTCCGGCGTTCCCTGAAAGCCGGCCACAGGCAGTTCGAAATCCTCGTAGGCTTTCGTGGCGAGCACTTCATCGAGATTTTCAGACATTTGCGGCGATGGCTCGGACATGGATCGGAATACTCCAAGGCAATAGTCGGGGATGAAATCAGGTTCCACCCATTTTCGTCATACACCCCCCAACTGTCAACCGTACTGAAGGAAATCATGCAATACAACCGGCACGATTGTCAGGACGTGCCATCAGCATTTGGCTGCGGGGCGTGTTTATGCTAGTTTTTCAATGGCTGCTCGATAAATTCGTCCTCACATTGTCTCTTATCAAATCTTGTCGAAGGAGCAACGATGATCGGTTCGGTCGGCAACATCGGCGGTTCGGCACGGTATTCCGGCATGGATCTTTCCCAAGGCTTAAGCGCGATTCGCGCCCAATGGAGCACAACGCTCGCGCTTCGCTCGCTCGGCAGTCTGGCTTTGGAAAGCGGCGGCGCATCGCCCTATTCGCTCAATCCGGCGGCCGCGGCGAGGATGGATTCCTTGATGTCCGATATGGCCGTCCAAAGCCAGGCCCTGATCGGCGCCGGATATGCCGAGGCCAAGGCCGCGGAGGTCGATTCTTCGCTCTCCCACGTCAACAGCCTGCTCACCACCGTTCAAGTTGACATTTTGAGCATGGCCGACGGCACGCTCACCAATGGTCAAAAGGCGGTCAAGCAAATAGAAATTCAGAGCGCCCTGAAGGCGATCGACAGGGTGGGGAACTCGGCATCGTTCGCCGGCCAAAAGCTGCTTGACGGCAAACCGATAACCTACAACCCGACGACCGATCCTCAAAACGAAATCTCGTTCACGCCACCCAAGGTCAGCTCGGGCAGCTTGGGAAACGACGCCGGCAAGCTGAGCGATCTTTCGACATTGCTGGACGAAGGAAAATTCGACGACGCAATGAAGATCGTCCAAGACGCGGAAATCGCCATTCGCAACGGCCGGGCGGAAGGCGGAAATTTCGCCAACGCCGTGCAAATCCAAAAGGACATGACGCTCGATCAAATGGAAAATACGATGTCGCTTTACAACCAATCTTCGGCAATCGTCTATGGCGGCAATGCCAAAGACCATTCTTCGTCTGCTTCGGCGCTGCTGAACATGAACCGTAGGAACGCGCGTTATCAAATTTTTCAGTCCTTGCTCGCCGGAATGGATTATTGAATGCATTTCTCGCTCCCGGGCGGAGTCCTGCTCCCCGGGGTATATATCTTGGATGGGGAGAACAATCGGTCGTTGGCCAAGTGCTTGCCCCTTCCATTAAGCCGGTCTTTCTGACACAATACTGTGATGCGCTATCTTGACTTGACATTACCTACCGCCGCGGAAAATCTGGCGCTTGATGAGGCGCTGTTGGAGGCGGCCGAAGCGGCGGGCCGGCCGATGGAAACGCTGCGGTTCTGGGAGCCGGCCGAGCCGGCCGTCGTGGTGGGCCGCTCCTCGCGCCTCGGCGACGAGGTGTTTCTCGACGCTTGCCGGGCGCACGGCGTTCCCGTGCTGCGGCGGTCCAGCGGCGGGGCGGCCATCGTCACCGGGCCGGGCTGCTTGATGTACGCCTTGGTGCTGAGCTACGAAAAGCGGCCGGAGCTGCGGCCGTTGGGCAGCGCCCATCGGTTCGTGCTGGGGAGGATCGCCGCCGCGCTCGAATCGCTGCGGCCGGGCGTGCATTGCGCGGGAACGAGCGATCTGGCGATCGGCGGGGATCGACTGGGGATGCGCCGACGAGGCGGATATGGCCGTAAAAAAGTTTTCGGGCAATAGCGCCCGCTGCCATCGAACGCATTTTTTGTATCACGGCACGCTGCTTTACGATTTTCCGCTGCCGCGGATCGACCGGTTCCTCAAGCATCCGCCGCGGACGCCCGGCTATCGCAACGGGCGGGATCATGCGCTCTTCGTGACGAACTTGAACGTGCCGGCGGAGGCGATTCGGCGGGTGATGTCGCAAGCCTGGGAGGCCGCGGAGCCTTGCACGGACTGGCCCCGGAAAGCGACCGCCCGGCTGGCGGCGGAAAAGTATGCTCAAGCGGCGTGGAACGAGTGCCTGTAGTTCATGCGAACCAATTGGGCCGCTCGCAATGTTTTGCCTTTTGCAACAAGGCCTATTTCTTCTCCGCGGCCGCTTCCTGCTTGTCTTTTTCCTCGCGGACGGCTTCGCGGGCGGCACGTTGCAGCCGGGCAGCGTCGGCGGTGGGGATGTTGGTGAGCATGTCGCCGTTGAAAACGAGCCGGCCCGGCAGGCCGACGGTTTTCGGATCGACGAGCGCGGCGAAGAACACGCAGGCCGTGAGGTAGCTGCCCGACTCGTTGGGATGTTTCTTGTCGGCGGCATGGAGCGTGACGGGCTTGCTGCCGGAGAGCGCTTTCTGCCAGGCAATGCCCACGGGGGCCACGGTCGCGCCGAGTTGTTTGGCGGTTTCTTCATAAGCGAGGGCGATTCGCCGCGTGGTCGCCATTTTGTCCTGTCTGGCCCAGGTCATGAAGAGGACGGTCTTTGCGCCCTGCTTTTTGATCAGTTCGTGGAACTTGGCGGCGTATTCTTTCATGCTCTTCAAGTTGTCGATGGGACCGGTGCTGTGTTCTTGCAACACCACGACGTCCCAATTCCGGCTGCCGATCATCTCGGCCGCCTTGCCGTCCTGCCAGTGTTTTTGCAGGGTGTAATCGCCGACCGCCCGGACGGCGACTTCGATCTTCCGATTCCGCGACGCCGCCAAACCCTGGAGAATACGCGGCATTTGATTGGAATAGGTAAAACTATTGCCGATGAAGAGGATTTTCAGCGGTTCGCCGGAGCCGGCGGCCGGCGGATCGTCCGCGCGGAGGGAGGTTGAGGCGATGGCGAGCACGAAGCAGAGGGTGAATAGAGCAATTGGATGTCGCATGGGTTGGTCTTGGGTTTTGGATTTTGGGTCTTGGATATTGGTTTTTGGTCAACAAATTTGGAATTCTGCACATTTTGCGGAGGGCTGAATTATCGCTTATGCGGTTGTGATCGCATCCATTGGTTTTGGTCAACAAAATTCCATTTTAGCACATTTTCGAGCATGCATGGTTTCTTGAACTTTGTTAGGTCACTGGTTATTTGGTACTGGATTTCAAATAATCTACATTGAGTCTTTATTCTGGGATTTGGATTTTTAGGGGGGACAGTCCCATTGCGTCCCATTTTTTTCTTGATACAACAATTGGAACATAAGAATTGGGACAGTCCCCGAATCTACCAACGCCAGCCTAGCACAAGAGGCGGCCTCTTTTCTACAAAAATGTTTTCAATTGGGGCACAAGGTTTTGCGGGGCAAGGAGATAAATTTTTTTGCGCGGCATGGATTCCGCAATGGGAGGCGGCGGAGCGGGACCAAGTGAACGCATGTCAATCATTCCGCCGCATGGGATTGGGAAAGTCTGCGGAGCTTTGGCATCGTGGGTGGAGAACAGAGACAGGAAAATGAGAGGCAGAAGAATTGCCGAACTTTCTTAGCTTCCTCAGTTCCAAGCAGGCTGTAGAAACTCCTTCATGGAAAAACCACTATTGCCGGCGGTTGCCCCGATGCATCACGTGGTAGGACATTCCGGGAATTGCCGGCCTTGACGATCATGCCAGATTCATACGCGCTGTTCACGGCACGCCGATACGATCAAAAATTGCCCTCACTTATAAATAATTGGACTTATCCCCATATTCTCCATATTCTCGCATGAAACAGCTATTCCTCATCGCCCAACTCTTTGCCCAGTTCGGCTTCGATCTGCTCCACCGTCGGCAGGGCGGATTGCAGGTTCGCCGGCAAGGCCCGGGTCAATTCGTAGCTGGAGACGCCGATCGGCTTGTCGATGCCGCTGAGGGCGTATTCCGCCAGCACGTTGTCTTTCGTCTGGCAAAGAATCAGGCCGATGGTGGGGGCGTCCGGGTGGCGAAGCAGATCGTTGACGACGTTGCAATAGAAGTTGAGCTTGCCGGCGTATTCGGCCTTGAACGGTCCCTTTTTCAAGTCGATGACGATGAAGGCCCGCAGCCGAAGATGATAGAAGAAGAGATCGACGTAGAAATCTTCATCGCTGACAGTCAGCCGATATTGCCGGCCGACGAAGGCGAAGCCCTGCCCGAGTTCGATGAGAAATTTCTCCAGGTGCTGAATCAGTCCGGTTTCAAACTCGCGCTCGTGGAATGGTTCTTTGAGCGTGAGGAAATCGAAGATGTACGGATCTTTGAGCGTCTGCTGCGCCAGGTCGGATTGCGGGGCAGGGAGGAGTTGGCTCGAAGTTCGTGACGGCTTGCCCTTGGCGTTGGTGGGCATTGGTGTCGATCATCGCCGCCAACGTGTTCCGACTCCATCCGTTCTCCAACGTGGCTTGCATATACCAACGGCGGGCTGATTCATCCTTGACCCGCTGCATGAGCAGAACGTTGTGTGCCCAGGGAATTTGGGCAACCGGCAGTTGCCCAATCTCGGTGCCGGGCAATTGGGCAACCGCCGGTTGCCCAATTAGCGGACGTGGCCGGAAAGGCATTTGGATACTCACGGGAGAACTGGACCATCAGCTTGATATTGCGATCCGAAAATCCCTTCATATCGGGCAATTCGTTGTGCAGGTCTTGTGCCAGCCGGGGAATGACGCCGGCACCCCAGCCTTCCTGATGTTGTCGGTGGGCGATCAGGCGTCCGATGTCCCAATACAAATGCACCAATTCAGCGTTGACGGTCAGTACCGCACGGGTCTGCGCTTGCCGAATGCGTGATTTGATGTCGGCAAGTAGATCTCCGTAGTGTTGCAATTCGTTGCATTTCATGGGGGGCCTCTACGACGCGAAAATATCCGCCGACATCGAATCAGTTCATCGGCTATCCCATAAGTATAGCCGTTGTATCCGGTGACGTTAAGCCTTGATCGGGACAGCCGGTAATATGGGGGCTACAGCAAGACTTCCGAGGTAACGCCAGGACCTGTTTGTTGTACGAAAGCCTTGCTAGCGACCACTACAGGTTGTAGTCAAAGTGCCGAAGTCTTGCTGTAGAGGTCTTTATTCTGGGATTTGGATTTTTAGGGGGGACAGTCCCATTTGCGCCCACTTTTTCTTGATACAACAATTGGAACACAAGAATTGGGACAGTCCCCGAATCTACCAACGCCAGCCTAGCACAAGAGGCGGCCTCTTTTCTACAAAAAAGTTTTCAATTGGGGCGCAAGGTTTTGCGGGGCAAGGAGATAAATTTTTTTGCGCGGCATGGATTCCGCAATGGGAGGCGGCGGAGCGGGACCAAGTGAACGCATGTTAATCATTATGCCGCACGGGATTGGAAAAGTCTGCGGGGCTTTGGCATCGTGGGTGGAGAACAGAGACAGGAAAATGAAAGGCGGAAAAATTGTCGGACTTTCTTAGCTTCCTCAGTTCCAAGCAGGCTGTAGAAACTCCTTCATGGAAAAATCACTATTGCCGGCAGTTGCCCCGATGCATCACGTGGTAGGACATTCCGGGAATTGCCGGCCTTGACGATCATGCCAGATTCATACGCGCTGTTCACGGCACGCCGATACGATCAAAAATTACCCTCACTTATAAATAATTGGACTTATCCCCATTTTTCAGGTAGCCGCGGGAGACCGTCACCCCCGCGACGTCGCGGAGGAACTTGCGGATGGTGCTATACGAGGCGTGGCAGACGCCTTTGAGATAGGCCACCAGGCTCGTCAGACGCGGGCCGAACAGGCCCGCCGCTTCGACCGCCTTGGGCAGCGCGGCATTGTGGTATTTTTGGCAGTGAGCACACCAATACCCCGGCACGCGATGTTCGGTGACAACGGTGGGCGCGGCGACGATTTCCACCTGTTGCAACACCTCGGCCGGATGCTGGAACGGCCGCAGTTTGCCGCCGCAATCGGGACAGCAATCGAGCGTGTACGAAACCACTTTATCGATGGCTTCGGGCGTAAAGTCGGCCCGCAGATGTTGCTCATGGCCGGGTTGCCCGCCCCGCTGGCGGCGCTGGCCGTCCTTTCGCGGCGGCTTCGGCGGTTTGACCAGATCGCTGGAAGGCGGCTTGGAAGAGTTCGAGGAGTTCTTTTTCGCTTTCGCCAGTTCCGCCTCCAACGCGGCGATCCGCTCCAACAGCGGTGCAGTGGCCTTCGCCACCGCCGCCTCAATCATCGCGTCAACCTCCTCGCGAGTGAAAACTTCCGCCATGCCACCTTGATAACAGCATTATGCCATTTCTCCAATACCAGTTTTCATACCGTGAACGGCTACCGAGAAATGAAGGTCGCTTTGATCGAAACCTTTGTTAATTCGATATTTTTTGAGCCAAACGTTCTTCCAATAAAACTACATCTTCAGCACAGCGTGAACGGATTCGCCGATAATTAGCGGCGGCTTCGCGTGCAAGGGTCTTGCGACCCTGTCCCGGCCCATCGATTACACCTCGTTCGACTGCCAACGGTTCAAAGTATATCTCTTTTGGATTCGGTTCTTGTCGGATTTCTTGCCACCTCCACTCTCTCGGCAATTCGTGCCCGGCCAAAAGCCAAACTTCAACCTCTTGCCACGCATTTTCGGCAAAGAAGATCCGGTCCGCCGGAAGTTTATCAGCGGCATTTTGCTCCAGCCTATCGAGTGCGGCTCGCCGCCCAACCTGTCCATCGCGGTCAACGATCAAGAGAAACACCTGGACCATGTCTTTGTAAAGCTCCAGTATTTCCTCAATCCTCACCCACTTCAATGCTTCGCTTATGCCTCCAAGCAAAGGGTCTTGGCAGACGCGAACATTGGCTCGGGGTTTGCCAATCGCGGCCAACATCGCTTGAACGATGGGCTTGAGTATGTACTGGTCCTTGCGAAAATCCTCAGGTATGATGAAGACGTTCATTCTTGGCCTCCCTCCAGGAAGGCAACGGCATCTTCCAACCATCCTGAAGAGTGGAGCCGGGCAAGGTCTTGTTCCTGCATCACACGATTGGCCTCTGGAATATCCAAAATCCGTCGAATCCGGGCGTCAGGTCGGTTTTCGAGGCGGTAAACGAGTGCCGCATCGGTCCTGGCATTCTCGCTGAGAAATCCCAACAACTGCGGCGAATGCGATGTGGCTACGACTTGTATCCTCCCACCGGATACCTTTTGTTCGATGAGTTGCAGGAGCAAGTACAATCGTGTGGGATGAATGCCGTTTTCCAACTCCTCGAAAAACTAGAACTTTGCCGGTTTAACACCCAGCATGGCAGCAATCATCGCTAAGAATCGAAGTGTTCCATCGGAGGCGCTGATAGGCAGAGGTCTTCTGGCCGCCGGACTCAATGAGCGTCATCAGTATCTTCCCCGTCTGATCGGGTACGAATTCAAAATCCGTAACGTCAAGCGGTGTCAATTCCCGAATCCATTCCAGGATGGTTGTCTTGGATGACGGTGATTCGCATATCGATTGGAGTACAGACGACAGATTTTCGCCTCGGTCACCTAAAATGTCTTGTCCGGGCAGAGAGGGTATCCGCATTGCTTCCGGGGCCAAATCCAAAAATCGCATCGAACCAAGTGCGTCCCTCACACGCTTGGCAGCCGAGATTACTTCCCCTGTCGCTTCTTCGTGTGCGATGATTTGAGTCAAAACCGGTTGATTCGAGATAAATTGCAATCGCTTCCCATGCTTCCTATTCTGCTTGTCCCTGGGCAATCGGACAAACAAATAACGGGGATCACTTCCTTGCTCCGGCGGGTCTTCAGGATCATGGGAATCGAAATACATCAGCGGAGGGCCAACAAGCGACTCCCTTATGACGCGAGGCGGTTTCCCGTTAGTGCCTACTTCGACTTCGATTTTGTAGGTGCCGCCACCGACTTGAGGCGTTAGGGTTGTTTCCAATGAAAATGTCGAAGAACCGTGATAGGCTGCTTCACGAGTTCCACCACGAATTCCTTTCCACACTTGGGAGCCGCCTTCGATCCACTTCTCGCCGATTATCTCGGCAAGTGTGTATCCACGGGAAATGCCATGCAGGAACCGGAATGCGTCGCGCAAGTTGCTCTTGCCGGACGCATTGGTTCCGACCAAAAGGGTCAAGTTCCCTAATTTCAGTTCGGCATCCTGAAAGTTCTTGAATCGCTTTAGCCGAAGGTTTTGAATCATACACGCCTCATATTTTCTGTGCGCAACCTATTGGTAATTATCGACTTGTGAGCATTTTCCAATTATAAGCCTCATAAGGCTGAAAATTGGCTGAAATCGCTAAACCATTATGCAGTCTAAGGTTAGGATGCCATTGTAGCAAGGGTGTCTGTGGCAAGGGCGTCAATAACCTAGCCCTTTTCGGGCCAACACGCCATCTACCCAGCGTTTTTCATCGGTGGCGGGCGGGTAGAGGGCGGAGAGGGATTGGGCCAGTCGCCAGAAACGGGCGTCGCGACCGATGCCGTCTTCGACGAGGAATCGTTTCAATGCTTCGCTCCGGCCGGCGGCAAACTTCCGCGTATTCTCAAGGATTAGCCCAAACTGGATCTTTAGACCAAAAAAATTGAAACCCCACCAAGAAAGCCGGGAAAGTTCCGGGCTGAATTCGGCTAGAAAGGCTCCTAGGGTTTCCAGGAAAGGAAGACGGCCGAAACTTCTTCCAGCGGTAGCCCCTTGGTAGCCCCAATGCAATTTCCGCCATCCTGCCATAAAAAAAGCCTTGCGTAACTCTTTGCTACGCAAGGCTTTACTGAGTGCCCCCTGTAGGACTCGAACCTACAACCCTCTGATTAAGAGTCAGATGCTCTGACCAATTGAGCTAAGGAGGCAACACTCACTTGAAGCTCTCACTATACCGCTACTCGCTTATCTTGCAAGTACGACCGGCCGATTATTTGGGAAGTCATAGAAAAAGGAGAGCGCAAATTCAATTGCCTATATTAACGTATTTGCCTTTTGTCTGGGGGTATGTCATTAGCTGTTAGAACTGAGAAAGAGAATTGAAAAAAACGGCGCACGGATTGCGGTCTCCGATTTCCGGCTTCAATAATTCTCGACGTCAACACGCTCGGCACGGGGGATCTCCATCCCGAGTTGCCGCATTTTTCGATAAAGGTTCGAACGGTGCAGGCCCAGGCGGGAAGCGGCACCGCTCATGTTGCCGCGGCATTGCTCGATCAGGCGGCGAATGTATTCGATTTGGAATCGATCGGTCGCTTCCGCCAGGGTTTGGCGATCGTCGGCCATAAGCGGCGTCTGCCCGCGAGGGGAGAGAATGAACGCCAGGTCTTCCACGTCGATGCGGTCCTCGGCGGAAAGATAGGCCAATCGCTCCATCAGGTTGCGCAGCTCGCGGATATTGCCCGGCCAGGGATGTTCGAGCAGGCGTTTTCCGCGGTGGGCGAGATCGGTGGAACTTTGCGCCGCGCACGGCGGCAGAAGTCGCCCAGGAAATGATCCGCCAACAGGAGAATGTCCTCGCCGCGCGAGCGCAGCGGCGGCAATTCCAGGCTCACGACGTTGAGCCGGAAATACAGATCCTCGCGGAACTTTTTCGCGCGGACCATCTCGGCCAAATTTTGATTCGTGGCCGCGACCACCCGGGCATCGGTGTGGATGGGCGTCGATCCGCCCACGCGGACGATCACCTTCTCTTCCAACACCCGCAGCAATTTGGCTTGGCTCGCAAGACTCAAGTCGCCGATCTCGTCCAAAAAAAGGGTGCCTTCGGCGGCCAATTCGAATTTGCCCTGCCGGGCTTCCTTGGCATCGGTAAAGGAGCCTTTTTCGTGGCCGAAAAGCTCGCTTTCGGCCAGCGTGTCGGGTATCGCGGCGCAATTCACCGCGATGAACGGCTGATCGCGGCGGCGGCTCAGGTAGTGGATCAACTGCGCCACCACTTCCTTGCCGGTCCCGTTCTCGCCGAGAATCAGCACCGCCAGATCGGTATCGGCCACGCGGCGGACGATCGAACGCAGCGCGGTCATCGCAGGGCACTCGCCGATCAGGCGGATGCCCTCCGCGGCCTGCGCGGCGATTTGCCGGTTGGCCGTGAGCAATTGCTGGCGGTCCTGCGCATTCTCCAGCGCCACGGCGGCATGCGACGCCAGTTCGACCAGCGCATCCTCGTCGTCCTGCGAGAAGCTGCCCGACAGCTTGTTGATCAACTCGAATGCGCCGAACAATTCTCCGCTCCGGCCGCGAAGCGGCACGCAAAGCAGCGTTCGCGTCCGGTATTGCAGTTGCGCATCCACGCGGTGGTCGATCGATTCCGCTTCGATCGACGCATCGACGCGCCGCGGCAATCCGGTTTGCATCACTTGGCCCACGACGCCGCGGTCGTCGGCGATGCGAAGCTCGCCGTCGGGCGCGCCGAAGGCCGGCCGGCCGACCAACAGCCGGTTCGGGCGGTCCCAAAGAAAGATGCTCGCCCGATCCGCCCCCAGCAAGCGCGTGGCGGCTTCGGCCATCCGTGAAAGCAGCGTTTGGACCTCGCGGGTTTGATTCCAGGAATTGGCGATCTCCAAAATCGCCTCGAGCCGGCGGAGGCGGCGATGATCTTTTGCGCGGCTGCGAACGGCACTCAAAGCCGAAAGCAACACCCGCGCCAAGGCACTGATCGCATCGAGATTCTTCTTTGCTTCGCTCGGCGCCAGGCAATGCACCGCGAGCACCTCGGCCGATATTCCGCGCCCGCCAAGCGGCACGGCAATCCAATCGCCGGCAGGACGGGGCGAACCGCTGTCGAGCGCTTCGGCAAGCAACTCAAAAGGCAACGCACGGCCGGTGCCCGCTTCACCGAGAACCGTCCATTTTCCTTCTTGGGGCATGGCAATGACTCCGAAATCGCCTCCCGATTGAGCGAGGATCAGAGGAAGCATTTGAGCCAAAAACGCTTTCTGATCGACCCCCTCGCACGCGCGCTCGAGAATTTCGGCGGCGACGGGCCAAAGCCGGCTCTGATTGCCGATGGCATCCGAAAGATTACATTCAATATTTTGCAAAGTTGTATTCGACACGGTAACAATTGCAAAGTGTTGTCAATATGGCCCAAAGAATGTAGTCAATTGTATCTCGTGATCCGATTCTTGGCTATCCCTGCGAAAATCTTGATCCGAGTTTCTACCCGCCATTTCAATTTGATCTCTGCCTCTGTCAGGGAACAAGTTGACGGTGGGCAGGTATCCAAGTGGTCGCAAGATAGTGGGACGGATTGTTCCTATCCTTGAGTGACGGGTCGTAAACCTGTTTTCCGTGCGAACCGTGCCGAATTTCCCGCAATTTCCCCCGCATGAATTCGGAGTTAACCTCAAGCGGCGAAACGAGTTGCGGCGGAATTTCTAATTTTTTTCTTGAAAATGGGCCAGCCCTTGTGATATCCTTGCCTAGGTGACGAGTGCGATAGGTATCCGAAGAGCTTGAAACCTTTCAAGTATCCAGATGAGCCTGTCGGCGGATTCGCTGCAATGCTTCCGCCGACGGGCTATTTTTTTGCGCATTGCATTAAGTCGGAGACTGCCATGCTTGCTCGATACCTGGTCGATCATATTCGCGAATTGCTGACTGTGGAAAAACTTAGCTCTCGGCAAATCGTCAGGCGGACGGGCGCGAGCCGCGGGGCAATCATGCAAATTGCCG
Organism: Pirellulales bacterium; assembly: GCA_963713065.1. GTDB lineage: Bacteria > Planctomycetota > Planctomycetia > Pirellulales > Thermoguttaceae > JADLEL01. The sequence continues at coordinate 849,742 of CAVQKP010000013.1, forward strand.
CTGAGAGAAATTCCGATCACCCGCAACCGCTTCTCCATGCGGACGATGATTTCGAAACGCCGCTCGTTCCGCCCAAGCGCTGTCCCGAATGCGGCGGCTTGATCTATCCGCCCTGCCGATTGTGCCAGACGCGGACGTTTATTCGGAATCATATCGGCAAGATCGCTCATCTCCAGCCGATCGAGCAGCCGATTGTCGTCGGCCTCGATCTTCTGCCGCGGCATCGCGCGCGTTATGAAAAGGTGCGCCAGCGGCGGCAAGAGATGGAAGCCGCCGCGAGATAAAGTCGAAGTCGGGTGGGACAAGCGAAGCGAAGTCCCGCCGGAAGATTTTTCGTTGAAAAACAGCGGGATATCGCTTCGCTGGTCCCGCCCTACTTTATTCAAGGCTTAATCATGCAAATTCGCGATCGCATCAAGGAATTTCGCCGCGTGCGGGCGAGCTTATTGCGGCCCAATCCACGAAATTGGCGAACTCATCCGCCGACGCAGCGCGACGCGCTCAAGGGCGTGCTGGCCGAGATAGGCTATGCCGGCGCGCTCCTCGCCCGGGAGTTGCCCGACGGCGCGCTCGAGCTGATCGACGGCCATCTCCGCGCCGAAACCACGCCCGAGCAGGAAGTGCCCGTGCTGATTCTCGATCTCGGCGAAGACGAGGCCGCCAAGCTGCTGGCGGTGCTGGATCCGTTGGCGGGCATGGCCGAGGCCGATGAGCGAGCACTGGCCGCCTTGCTCGTGCAGGTCGAGACCAGCAACGATGCCGTTCGCGCGATGCTCGACAAGATGCTTGCCGAACAGCCTCCGCCGCCCGAGTTGGAGGAACCAAACCACGCGCCGCCGGAAGTCGAAATCCACGAGGCGTATCAAGTTATCGTCGAGTGCCGCGACGAGTCCGAGCAGCAAGAACTCTACGGACGCCTGATCGGCGATGGATTCAAGTGCAGGTTGATGACGATATAAAAATGCCCACACACAATATCACCGTCGATATCACCGTCGAATGTCCCGTGTACGATTCCTTCCGCGTGCAACAGGTGGCGGGCATGTTCGACGTGCCGCTGGCCCAAAAGGCGTCGGAAAGCTTTCGCGTGGAAGTGCCGGAAGGATTTTTCGAAGACGGAAGGGGGATAACTGAAGGGGAAAATATCGAAGCTCGAATGACGAATGACGAAAGGGGACTCGCATCAGACGGCGATTCTCCCTCTTCCGCCTCCCCCCTTCCCCCTTGGCAAATCGGTCTCATCGTTGGTCCTTCCGGCAGCGGTAAGAGCACGATCGCAAAAAAACTTTTCGGCCCGGAGATTTACGAGCGTCGCGATTGGCCCGAAAATGCCGCTGTGATCGACGGGCTGGGCGACCGGCCGATCAAGGAAATCACCGGCCTCTTCACCGCCGTGGGTTTTTCCTCGCCGCCCTCGTGGATCAAGCCGTATCGCGTCTTGAGCAACGGCGAGCAGTTTCGGTGCGACTTGGCAAGAGCACTGATCGAAGGGGGAAGGCGGAAGTGGGAAGGCGGAGAAGGCGATGGCCGTTCCCGAGGAGATTCGGTCGATAATTCAGTGAACCATCGACGGCGCGCGACCGACGAACCGCAAATTCAGCCTTCCGCTATCCGCCTTCCCCCTTCGCCTTTGGTCGTCTTCGACGAATTCACGTCCGTCGTCGATCGGCACGTCGCCAGGGTGGTTTCGGCCGCGGTGGCGAAGGGGATCCAGTCAGGCCGCATCGGCTGCCGTTTCGTCGCCGTGACCTGCCACTACGACGTCGCCGCGTGGCTCGAACCCGACTGGATCATCGACATGGGATCCTCGACCTTTCACCGTACTCCGCACACACCGTGTGCGGATAAGCGGAGGTGTCTTCGGCGACCGCCGATACGGCTTGAAATCGTTCGCTGCGCGCGTGAGGCGTGGCGGATGTTTGCGCGTCATCACTATTTGAGCGGCAACTTGAGCAACTTTGCCCAATGTTATCTTGCATTATGGGAAGGCATGCCGGCCGCGTTTTGCGCGACGTTGTCCTTGATCGGCTGCAAGAATCGCCGCCGCATCACCCGGCTGGTCACGCTGCCCGATTATCAAGGCATCGGCATCGGCATGGCGCTGGCCGAGAGCGTGTCGGAGATCAACCGCCAGGCCGGCTATCGCATGAACCTCACGGCCAGCCACCCGGCCGTCATCGCCCATTGCCGCCGCTCGCCCAAGTGGCGCGCGGTGAAGGTGAAGAAAACCGGCTCCGGAACCGCCAAGCGCTTTATCGGCAACTACCGCAGTTCGATCGGCCGGGCGGTGGTGTCGTTCGAGTATCGGGGCCAGGGATTAGGGGCTGGGGACTGGAGGAAATGATCTGCGATTTGCGAGAAAATGCACTGGTCACCTAGGTTCCGAGGTGCGGACATTCATCCCGCTTGGAGCATCACACAAATAAGCTCATTTCACGACGAAATTCACCATTCGGCCGGGCACGACGATCACTTTTACGATGTTCTTGCCCGCGAGTTGCTCGGCCACTTTGCCGTCGGCCCGGGCGAGCGCTTCCAAGGCGGCGCTGTCGCTGCCGGTGGGGGCGACGATCTTGCCTCTCAACTTGCCGTTGATCTGCACCGGAATTTCGATGGTGTCCTCCACCAACAGCGTTTCATCGTAAGCCGGCCAGGGCTCGTAAGCGAGCGTGTTCTTGTGTCCCAGGATTTCCCAAAGCTCTTCGGCCAGATGCGGAGCGAACGGCGCCAGCAAGAGCACGAACGCTTCCATCGCCTTTTTGGGCCGGACTTCTTCCTTGAAGAAGAAATTCACGAACTCCATCATCCGCGCGATTGCCGTGTTGAACGACATCTGCCGGCAATCGTTCGTCACCGCCTTGATCGTTTTGTGCAAGACGCGGTTCTGCTCGGCCGTGGGTGGGACGTCCTGAATGTTCGGCAGCAGTTGCACCTCTTCCAGGCGGTCGTCCACGATCATCCGCCACGCGCGGTTCAAAAAGTTGCGCACGCCGCTCACGCCGTCCATGTTCCACGGCTTCACCGCTTCGAGAGGACCCATGAACATCTCGTACAGCCGCAGCGAGTCCGCGCCGTATTCCTTGACCACGTGATCGGGATTGACGACGTTGCCGCGAGCCTTCGACATTTTTTCGTTGTTCTCGCCCAAAATCATCCCCTGATTGACGAGCTTCTGGAACGGCTCGGCCATGCTCACGTAGCCGCGGTCGTAGAGCACCTTGTGCCAGAATCGGGCGTAGAGCAAATGCAAAACCGCGTGTTCCGCGCCGCCGACGTATAGATCGACCGGCATCCACGCCTTTTCGACTTCGGGATCGACAAGCGCCTCGGCGTTCTTCGGATCGAGGAACCGGAGATAATACCAGCACGAGCCGGCCCATTGCGGCATGGTGTTCGTTTCGCGCTTGTACTTTTTGCCATCCACCGTCACATAGAGCCATTCCGGCGGGGCTTTTTCCAGCGGCGGCTGGGGCGAGTCGTGCGCGGCGTCGAATTTCATTTCCGGCGGCAGATCCAACGGCAATTCCTCCGGCTTGAGCACCCGGATTCGTCCGGTCGGCTTGCCATCGCCATCCAATTCGTGCAGCAGGGGGAAGGGTTCGCCCCAGAAATGCTGCCGGCTGAAGAGCCAATCGCGGAGCTTGTAGTTCACCGCGCCGCGGCCGAAGCCCTTGGCGTCCATATCTTCGACGATCTTCTTCTTGAACTCCGCGGTGGTTAGCCCGTCGTAGGGGCCGGAGTTGATGACCGTACCGTCGGCGATGAACGCCACGCGACCGGCCAAGAGGTCGTCCCGGGGCACATCGGCGACTGCGCCCGGATCGACCACGGGAATAATCGGCAGGTCGAAGACTTTGGCGAACTCGAAGTCCCGCGTATCGTGCGCCGGGACGGCCATGATCGCGCCGGTGCCGTAGCTGATCAGCACGTAGTCGGCGATCCAGATCGGAATCGCCTCGCCGTTCACGGGATTGACGGCGTACGAACCGGTGAACACGCCGGTCTTCTCTTTCGCCAGGTCGGTGCGGTCGAGATCGCTCTTGCGGGCCGACTTTTCGCAATAATCGCGGACGGCTGCCGCTCGGTCGGGTTGCGTGAGCCGCTCGACAAATGGATGTTCCGGCGCGATGACCATGTACGTCGCCCCGAAAAGCGTGTCGGGCCGCGTGGTGTAAATCCTGAGCACTTCTTCGTCCGGCTTGCGCGGCCAGCCCGCTATATTGCGATCGGCCTGCCAGCCTTGGTATTCTTTGGGCGAGGGTTTCCCCGCTTCGTCCAAAATAATGCCGATGAAGAAATCGACCTCCGCGCCGGTGCTGCGGCCGATCCAATTGCGCGTGCAAAATCTTGATCCCTTCCGACCAATCCAAACCGTCGAGGTCTTTTTCCAAACGATCGGCGTAGGCCGTGATCCGCAGCATCCATTGCCGCAGCGGGATGCGCATCACCGGATGGCCGCCGCGCTCGCTCACGCCGCCGACGACCTCCTCGTTGGCCAAAACCGTCCCCAGCGCGGGGCACCAATTCACGGGCGCTTCGAGTTGGTAGGCCAGGCGATGCTCGTCGCGATAGCGTTCGACGGCCTCCTCGCCCTCTTCGGCGAGATCGTGAGGAATGGGCAACTCGGCGATCGGCCGGCCGCGTTGCTGCTCCTCGTCGAACCAGGTGTCGAAGAGCACGAGAAAAATGAATTGCGTCCAGCGAAAATAGCCGATATCCGTCGTCGCCAATTCGCGATCCCAATCGTAGCTGAAGCCGAGCATCTGCAACTGCCGGCGGAACGTGGCGATATTCTTCTCCGTGGTCTGCCGGGGGTGGGTGCCCGTCTTCTTGGCATATTGCTCGGCGGGCAGTCCGAAGGCGTCCCAACCCATCGGGTGCATCACGCTCACGCCTTGCATGCGTTGAAATCGGCAGACGATATCGGTGGCGGTATAACCCTCTGGATGACCGACATGCAACCCTTCTCCACTAGGATATGGAAACATGTCCAAGACATACATTTTGCGGTCTTTGGGCAGTCTGGGGGCTTGAAAAGTGTTGTTTTGTTCCCAATAATGCTGCCATTTCGGTTCAATGACAGACGGATTGTAACGCGGCATGACACGCTCCGATCGATGCGCAATCGTGGTAAGGACAAAAATAAAGCAACAATTCTAACGATTTCGCGCCAAATCGGCAAATGCCCTTGTTTTCAGGCGCCTTTTTCGCTACAAATCGCACCCTTTGTACCTTATGCGCGATATTCTGCTCATCATTTGCTGTTTTTTTCGGCTAGGAGGCGTGAAGATGCGCCAGTCATTGGTCATTTTACTGGTTGGTTTGACGTGCCTCGTTTCCGCGTCATTTTCCCCCGTTTTCGGCGATCATAGTTTTCCCTACAAGGCTTTTATCGCCGCCGATGAAGTTTATGTCCGCAGCGGGCCGGGCCAAAATTACTATCCCACCGATAAACTCTCCAAGGGTCAGGAAGTGGAAGTCTATCGCCACGATCCCGGCGGCTGGTGTGCGATTCGGCCGGTGGAGGGCAGTTTTTCCTGGATTTCCAGCCGTTTCGCGAAGATCGAGGAGCATAACCTCGCCGTGGTGACCGAAAAAAATGTTTCCGCCCGCGTGGGCAGCAAATTCAGCGATATCCGCGACAGCGTGCAGGTTCGGCTGCACAAGGGGGAGGTCGTCGAGGTGCTGGAGACGAAAAAAGTCGGCAGCGGCAACAGCGCTTCGCAAACCTGGTACAAAATCGCTCCGCCCGCGGGCGAATTCCGCTGGGTTTCGCTAAAATATCTCGAACCGGAGTACGCTCGCGACGGCCTGCGGCGCCGCTCGGGCGACGGCAGATATCGCGCAGGCGACATGGACGCCGGGTCCGCCGCGGAAAGCGACCGGCATCGGAATTCCGAAAAATTATCGCACGAGGCCTATCAAGCCGAATTGGATCGCCTCGAACTGGAACTCTCGCAGATGGTGGCCGAGGAATCGAACGTCTGGTCGTTCGATTCGCTGCGGATCGGGGCCGAGTCGTTGGTCGAGGAGGCCGGCACGGCCGTCGAGCGCGGCAAAGCGCGGCTGCTGCTGAGCCGGATCGCGCGTTTCGAGGATATCAAGGATCGCGCCGACAAGGTCGCGGAGTTGCGCGACGAGACCGATCGTGCGAACAAATACATCGCCGGATTGCGGCGCACGGTGCAGTGCGCCAGGGATTACGTGGAAGGCGGCGACCGCTTCGACGGCGTCGGCCGCCTGGAGCAGGTGGCCCCGACCACGCCCGGCGTGCCGCGATTCGCCTTGATGGACGAGGCGGGCAATGTCCGCACTTTTGTCACGCCTTCCACCGGCGTGAATTTATACAAGTACGTCGGCCAAGAAATCGGCGTGGTCGGCCAGCGCGGTTATATTCCCGACCAAAAAGCGCGGCATCTCACGGCGAGCCACGTCACCGTGCTCGACGGGCGGATGCTGCGATAATTGCGCCGCTGCCGTGCCCACCGTGGACATGGCGCGAATCCTCGCGCAATTCTTGATCGCCCGCGACAAGCGCGGGCGGGATATTCGGCCATTAGACCTTGTAAAACTATAAACTGCCGAAATGTTAAGTAGGAGGCACACTCCGTGTGCCGTAAAATGAGTACGGCACACGGAGCGTGCCTACTACAATGTCGGTTATTGTCTCACCGTTCCTTGGCGGCGGTTTTTTGCGTGATTCATCCTTCAATATGCATCATTTCCTCTCCCAGCCATTCGTTCTGCTCAAAACTCTCGCCCGCGGAGGCAAACCATGTTGAATCAAGAAACCGTGGCGATTTTGGTTTGCCCGGTCACCGGCCAGTCGCTCAAGCTTGCCGCAGCGCCGCTGATTGCAACAATTAACCGGGCGATCGAAGCGGGGAAGCTGCAGGACCAGTTGGGCAGGCTCGTCAGGCTGTCGATTAGCGAGGGATTGGTGCGGCAAGACGGCAAGGTGCTGTATCCCGTTCGCGACGGCATCCCCGTCATGCTCGCCGACGACGGCATTCCGCTCGAACAAATTTGAGACCAGGAAAGGGTTTTCCCATGCCCGACAAAACCATTTTCAAAAAAATCATCGACCGGGAAATTCCCGCGAAGATCGTGTATGAAGACGATTTGTGCCTGGCTTTCGAGGACATCAATCCCCGCGCGCCGACGCATCTGATCGTGATTCCCAAGAAGGATATCGTTTCGGTCGATGACGTCGAGCCGGAAGATGAAGCGGTCATCGGCCACCTTTTCACGGCGATGCGGAAAATCGCCGCACAGTTGGGCTTAAGCGGCGGCTACCGCGTGATCACGAACTGCGGCCGCGACGCCGGCCAGGAAGTGATGCACATTCATTTCCATCTGCTTGCCGGCCGAAAATTCACCTGGCCGCCGGGGTAGGACGGATTGCCAATCCGTCGCATAGCAGAACAGGTTTTTTTCACCTGTCATGGCAAATTAGTTTTTGTTGCGGAAAGCAGGGTGGGTCAAACGCAGTGCCGACCCGCCAAGTTCGCCAAGTACAGGCAATGGCGGATCGGTGTGTCGCTTGACACACCCTACGGCCAAGGCTAATCGAGCACCCCCAATTCCTTCATCCGCAACACGAGACGCCGTGCCACCGGGCCTGCGGTCACGGCGGCTTCGCCGCCGTGTTCCAGCGCGATGACGAACACGTATTTCGGCCTGTCGGCGGGCACATAGCCGGCGAACCAGGCGTGGCTCGCGCCGCTGCCCGTCTCGGCCGTGCCGGTCTTGCCGGCGATCGAGATATCTTTCAGATAAACCGTGTCGTGTGCGGTGCCGGCGGGGTCGGAAACCACGCGCTCCAGTCCCTCGCGAATAACGCGCAAAGTCTTTTCGTGCAGGTTGAGTATTTTCGTAGGGTGGGCATCGCCCACCAAAGTCTTTGTAGGGTGGGCTCCGCCCACCATGGAATCGTCGGCGGGATCGTCCCCGTGATTGTTTTGCTTTTCATTTTGGTGGGCGGAGCCCACCCTACTGACATGCGGGCGAACGAGATTTCCTTCGCCGGCAACCGCGGCCATTAGCCGGGCGATTTGCAGCGGCGTGACGGTCAGCGACCCTTGCCCGACGGCCAGCGCTTGCGTGTCGGCGGTTTTCCAGGGGTGATGTTCCAGGCGTTCGATATTTTCCGGGTTGGGCACGACGCCCGCCGCCTCGCCGGGCAAATCGACGCCGGTCGGACGGCCGAAACCGAACCGCTCGGCCCAATCGACCAGCGGATCGGGACCGAGCAGGCCCGCATGATGGAAGAAATAGACGTTGCAACTCCGGCACAGCGCGTCGGCGAGCGTGGTTTCTCCGTGGCCGATGCCTTGCCGCACGAAAATGGCGCAGCGCTGTTCCTCAGGGCGATTCAGATATCCTTGGCAAAACAGCGGCACTTCAGGATCGACGCCGCCCGATTCGATCGAGCGCCGTGGCGGTGAGAATTTTGAAAACGGAGCCGGGCGCGATCGCCATCCGGCAGGCGCGGTCGAAGAGCGGCCGCCCGGGATCGTCGAGCAAGGCCGCGATTTCCCCCGCTCGATCGGTAAGGAATAGATTCGGATCGAACCGCGGCGCGGCGGCCAGCGCCCGCAGCGAGCCGTCGGCAATTTCCATCACCACGATCGCGCCGCCCGCCGATTTGCTCTCGGGCTGCAGCAATTGCCGCCGCGCAAGCGCGCTGTCCAACAGTTCTTCGGCCGCTTGCTGCAATGCGAAATCGAGCGCGAGCGTCACATCCCGCCCGATCTCGGGCGCTTCGCGGAAGGAACTGCTCTACAACGCGGCCGTCATGCCGGGTGATATCGGCCGCCGTGCCGCGCCGTCCGCGGAGCACGGTTTCGCAACTCTTTTCGATGCCCAGCTTGCCGACCCAATCGTCGGCATGATAATCCGCATCATTTGCTTCGCCCGCCAGTCCCAAATAACCCAGCACGTTCGCGGCCGATTTCCCCTGCGGATAGAAACGCCGCGATCGCTTGACGATTTTCACGCCGGGATATTTTTCGGAATGGCTTTCGATTTCCGCGACGGCCGCCGCGGGAGGTGCATCGCACATCACGTGATAATCCAATTCCTCCGCGACCGTGATTCCCGGCGGCGGTCGCGGCTCGCGCAGCAATCGGGCAAACCACGCCGCATAGCTTTCATCGTCCTCCTCGGCTTCGCCGGCTTTTGCGCCAGGCGGGCGTTCGCCCCGGCGGCAATCTTTTCGACGCGGCTTTGGATCCGCGCCGCCCGGGCGTTCCACTCGGCTTCCGTCATCTTGCAGAGTTGCGCCAGGCGGCGCGCCGCTTCGTCGCGTTCGGCCAGCACTCGGTTCCGCTCCTCGACCACCCGGGCGGGCTTGGCGCGGTCCGCTTTGGAAAGCCGCGCGGACGGCGGTTTTCAGCCACTTCGGATCGGGCGGATTCTCCAAAGAGCGGTAACGCACCGCCACGCATGAGATTTCCTTGTCGCAGGCCAGAATCACGCCGTCGCGCGTCAGGATTTTGCCCCGCACGCCGGGCACGCTGCGCAGTTTCTCGATCGGCTTGAGCGCTTCCGCCCGATACGCCGCCCCGTAAGCCAATTCCAACTGCACGGCGCGAAAGAATATCACCGCCAATAACACGCCGAGAGCCGCCAGGCAAATCCGCACTCTTCGCCGCGGATCGACCACCGCCGGCTGGTGCGTTTCATTGCGGCGAAATTGGTGCCAGTCGAACATGGAGCGAAGGGGGAAGGGGGGAAGAAAGCGGTTTTGCATTGGTTGTTTTGTCGCGACCCAAAGGGAGCGCGCAAGAAGTATAAACAAACGACAAAAAATCACAAAGACCATCAATGCGTGAATGCTCTATTCCGCCTTCCCCCTTCCCCCTTCCGCCTTACCACTCTTCCCCCTTCCGCCATCCCCCATTTTCCTCCACGGCCACTGCGGGGGCACGAGCAGGAACGCCGCCACAACGAGCAGCCCGAAAAGGCAATAACAAACCGCGAGGAAGGCGTCGGAAAACTTGACGAACAGAAAATGATGCACCATGCGGCCGATGAACGTGCCTTGCTCGACGGTCTCGCCCGCCTTCTCGCGGAGCGCGTCTTCCCAGTCGGTCAAGGGGCAGACGACACCCAGGAGCGATTCTTCCACGACGACGGCGATCATCAAAAGGTGCAGCGAGCGGAAATAGAAATTCCGCACCCAATGCCATTTCCGCCATCCGCCCAGCAGGATCAGCACCAAACCCGCGACGATGAATGTCGCGTAGGAGCAGTGGAATACCACCAGCAGATCGGCAAGAAGACGGTAAAAATTCATCGGCAATCAAGCGCAAGCCGCATGGTCATGGAAACTTTTCGAATGCAAAGACAAACTCCTGCCCGCGCTTGATTCTATCGCCAAAATCGATCTTCGCCCAGCAGATGACTGTCCAGCAGCTTTTTAGTGAACAGAATGCCACTCGTCGGCGTAGATTTTAGAGGGGGTGCGATTGTAGCGATTAGGCAAGATATCGCTGTAACTCATTGGCGGCAAAGAATTTTCAGCGCCGGCACGGACGATGCTGTCGGCGATAGCAACAAGAATCTTCAGATTTCTTTGCAAACGTAACGTATGATTACTGGAAGAGTTGCGACGCATGATAAACTTTGCGGCCGCTCGGCCCGTTTGCCTGGCAGCGGTTTTTCTGGCAAACTAGATTAATAAGCTATAAATCAGTAGTCCCCCTTGCGACCAGGGTGCAAGGGGATGTTCGATCGGTTTACAACTTCCACCAACGCGGGAGCGTGTTAACGAGTGTTGCACGAGGGAGGAATTATGAAAGCGACTTTTCGAGTTTTGACGGGTTTGTTGACCGTGGTTCTGGGAGCCGCGGCCTTGGCCTGCGATTGCAACCAATCGTCGAGCGTCGTGAGCTACGCGCCCATGACCGTCGGTTACGCGCCGACGGTCGTCAATTACTCGCCGCTGGGCAGCGTGGTGGGCCAGGAGTACAAGATCGTCTATGAGACGGTCTATGAGCAAAAGCAGCAGACCGCGTACCGCATCGAGTACGAGACGGTTTACGACGAGAAGCCGGTGACGACCTACAAGCCGGTCTGGGAAACGGCCTCGCGCGAAGTCCGCTACACCGTGGCCAAGCCGATCGTCGAGACCTCCGAGCGCGAAGAGGTTTACACCGTGCAGAAGCCGGTCTATGAAACCGAGATCCGCGACAACAGCTACACCCGCATCCGCTATGTGCGGGAGACCTCCGAGCGCGACGAAAGCTACATCGTCAACAAGCCGATTTACGAGACTTCCGAACGCGACGAAAGCTACACGGTGATGCGCCCGGTCTATGAGACTTCGAGCCGCACCGAAAACTACACGGTGCTGCGGCCGGTGACGACCTGCCAGACGCAATACGTCAATCAACCGGTCGTGTCGCAGCAAACGGTCTTGAAGCCGGGTTGGCCCGCCACGCGGCTGCGTTGGTCGAGCGGCGGCTGCGCGATCGATCCGGCCACCGGCGCGAGCGTTTACCAGCGGCCGGGACTGTATTGGGAACAAACGCCGCGCGGCACCTATGAGGTGCAAAACGTGGTGCAAAACAACTACGTGCCGCAGCAAGTGCAAACCACCAGCTACGTGCCGCAAGTCGAAAGCCGCGAGGTGCCCGTGACGACGGTCCGCTATCAGCCCGAGACGGTGGTCAAGAAAGTGCCCGTGCAGACCTGCCGCATCGTGCAGGAGCAGGTGGTGAAAAAAGTTCCGGTCACGGTTCTAAAGCCGGTGGAAGAGCGCGTCGAACAGAAGGTGCCGGTGCAAGTCTGCCGCTGGGTCACCGAAAAGCAGGTCCGCAAGATTCCCGTGACGACCACGCGGATGACCTACGAGCAACGCGTCGAACAACAGCCGTATCAAGTCTGCAAGATGGTGGCGGTGCAGGAAACGGTCCGCACGCCGCGGGTGGTCGAGAAGCGGATTCCGGTGACCTATACCTACAGAGTGCCGCACGTGGTCTGCTATCGCGTGCCGCTGGACGCCTGCGGGAATCCGATCACCGAGACGGCGCCGCCCGCCGCGCCCGCCACTCCGCCCGAGAAATCGATGGAACCGATTCCCGATTCGTCGGGCGGCGCCCAGCCGACCTACGGCAAGAATGAGCCCACGCCCGCCAATAAGCCGGCCGACACCGGAGCGACGGAGAAGCCCTCGGTCGAACAGGGCACGCCCGCCACGCCGCCGTTGAACGGAGAAAAACCGGCGGCGGAGCAAAAGAAGGGCACGCCCGGCGAAACCAGGCCGCCGCTCGGACCGGTGTCGCCAAAGCAGCCCGACGATGCCAACAAGGCAAATTCGACCTCCGGACAGAATCTGAGCTTCCCGCGCCACGCGGGCTTGAGATTCACCGCAAATAATCCCGAAATATGCCGGGGCACAAGCCGTAGCGATGGTTTGTGCCCCGTTTGCTTGCGCGGTGCGGAATAGCGGCGCTTCGATTGACAGGTCGAATTCGAGGCCGTTATACTGACGGAACTATCATAGTAATGGTATTGCATTTTGCTTTTCTCTAGTGAAAAGAACAAAGTTAACACCTCGTTGGAAAATACGCCCCATTTTTCTTTAATTCATGTCCCACTCCGACTCCACCGCCGCCATTCTGCAAAATCGCCGCGTCGCCTTCCTCGGCAAATTGGCGAGCATGAACCGCCGGGAAGCGGCGCAATTGCTGAAATCGCACGGCGCCGTGGTGCTCGACGGGCCGGAGGCGTCGGCCGATCTGCTGGTGGTCGGCGAGGAAGAGTTGCCGCTGCCGAAAGGCGAAAATTTCGACGACTGGCTCGACGAGCCGACCCGCCAGGCGGCCGAGGAGGGCAAAATCGAGGTCCTCACCGAAACGCAACTTTGGCAGCGGTTGGGCCTGGTCGAATTCGAGCACGACATCCACCGCCTCTACACGCCCGCCATGCTGGCCGAACTCTTGAAGGTGCCCGTGGCGGTGATTCGCCGCTGGCATCGCCGGCGATTGATCGTCCCGGCGCGGGAAGTCCGCAAGCTGCCATACTTCGATTTTCAGGAAGTCGCCGCGGCCCGACGGCTCGACCGAACTGCTGGCGGCGGGGATGACGCCCAAGACGATCGAGAAAAAACTCGAAGCCATCGCCCGCTTTTTGCCCGGCGTCGAGCGGCCGCTGGCGCAGCTTTCGGTGATCGTCGAGGGCAAGCAGATCCTGCTCCGGCAGGGCGACGGCCTGGTCGAGCCGGGCGGACAGATGCGCTTCGATTTCGAGGCCGCGGCCGTGGAAGAACTTCCCGCCGAGCGGCCGCTGCCGGCCACGCCCGCGCAAATGACCAGCCTCGCCGCCGAGTTGGAAGAGGATGGGCAGCTTGCCGAAGCCGCCGAAATGTACCGCGCCGCCATGGCGGCCGGCGGACCGAAAGCCGAGCTCTGTTTCCAAACCGCCGAATTGCTCTATCGGCTGGGCGATCTCGCCGCCGCCCGGGAACGCTATTACATGGCCGTCGAGCTGGACGAGGATTACGTCGAAGCCCGGGCGAACCTGGGTTGCGTGCTGGCGGAAACCGGGCAGCGCGATCTGGCCGTGGCGGCGTTCGAAGGCGCGTTAAAGTATCACCCCGATTACGCCGACGTGCATTATCATCTCGCTCGAACACTCGATGACCTTGGCCAGGCCGATAACGCCGCCGAACATTGGCAACGGTTTTTGGAACTCGCCCCCGACAGCCCCTGGGCGGATGAAGCGAGGCAGCGAAGTTGGGTTTGAACTTTGTAACCGAAAGTAACTGCGTCCTCGCGAGAGGGGGTGGAGAGCAACTGGAGGTGAACGGCTGGTCCGCAGGATGACGAACTCGATTCGGCCGGTTGTCGTGGCGAGCCTGCTAGGAAATGGCGAAGCCCAAGTGACGCCAGTGGTCCCCGAAAGGGATGCGGTCGGCATACCGCGCGGTAAGCTCCGGGACAGAAACCAAACCAAATCCCGGAGGCGGCAACAGGTGGTTGGAGGCGGAACGGTCGGAAGGTTGGATACATGAAACAAGGAGACCTGAACGGAGACAAGTACGGCGTTCATTGTCCCTGATAAGGACACGAAGAACCGGCCGTTCAGGAGTCAGAGCGTCCATACGAGCGAGGAAGCGGGGTAACGCCCGTGGAGCAAAGGGACGCAGGGAGATGGATGTGGAATGAACGAAACGACGGAAACCAACCCGACGACAGTGCCGGCAACGGCTAAGCAAGTCGGAGAAATCCGCGCCCGATGGGCGTGGGTCGAACCGTCGGTTTGGACGGACCGCATGTTGACGGCTCTGGAACAAGGAGTGAAAGGAGGAGTCTGGTTCAGCCTGATTGACAAGGTGAACGCCCCGGCGAACCTGTTTGCGTCGTACGCGAAAGTGGCGGCCAACGGGGGCGCCGCGGGCGTCGATCATGTGACGATCGAGGACTTCACGAGCGGAAGGCGCCGATGCCGCCGAAGAATTCTTCGGCCGAGGAGACGCCGCAGGGGAGGAGGTGATATTCGTCGATCCAGCGGAAGGCATTGCGGGAGGCCTGCAAGAATCGCCATTTCGCGGGATTTCCGGTATTCGGCGGCGAGCCAGTCCCCTTTTCAACGAGTTGTTTGGCAATTTTTCGGGAAATAATTTCCGATTTTCCTTGAAACCGGGCGGCCTCTTCCGGTATCTTGATCGTATAACCGTTCACGGGGCGGGAAGGAGGGGGACAGGTTCATGTTTTCGGCCAATGATTTATGCGCGTGGCGACACAAGTTTGCCGAAAAATGGACCAGTCCCCATCCGCCCCGTGAACGGTTACTTTGATCGTGGAGGAGCAATATCATGCCAGCTTGCAAAAAGTGCTTGAAGAAATTGGTCATCAGCCTACTCGCCATGACGGGCGGGTTGATCTTCATCGCATCGGCATCGGCCGAGAATGCGGCGAACGCTTATTTTGCCATCAAGGTCGTCGATCAGGAGACGGGCCGCGGCGTGCCGCTGGTCGAACTGCGGACGGTGAACCATATCGCTTATTACACCGACAGCAACGGGTTTGTCGCTTTCCACGAACCGGGGCTGATGGGCCGCAAGGTTTTCTTCTTCGTCCAGAGCCACGGCTATGAGTTTCCCAAGGACGGTTTCGGTTTTGCCGGGACGGCGCTTGAGGTGAAGGAAGGCGGCCGGGCGGAACTGAAAATCAAGCGGATCAACATTGCCGAGCGGCTCTACCGCATCACCGGCGAAGGCATCTATCGCGACAGCGTTCTGCTGGGCGAACGGACGCCGATCCGCGAGCCGCTGTTGAACGCCGAAGTCACCGGGCAAGACAGCACGCAGGTCGTTCCGTATCAAGGCAAGCTGTTCTGGATTTGGGGCGACACCAGCCGCGTGCGCTATCCGCTCGGGCAGTTCTCCGCCTCCGGCGCGACCTCGGCGCTGCCGGGCAAGGGCATCGATCCGGCGAAGGGCATCGATCTGACGTATTTCGTCGATGCCGAGGGTTTCAGCCGCCCGATGTGTCCGATGTCCGAGCCGGGGGCCATCTGGCTCGATGCGCTTACCACGCTGCCGGACGAAAACGGCACGGAACGCCTCGTTGCCCATTACATGCGAGTGAAAGAACTGGGGAAATTTCTGGAACAAGGGTTCGTCGTCTGGGACGACAACTCGAAAACCTTCCGCAAGCAGGTTCGACTTGACCTGGATGAGAAAGGTCTTTATCCGCGCGGCCAAGTTTTCAAGCACAAGGATGGCGGCGTGTCCTTCCTCTATTTTGCGACTCCGTATGCGACGGTCCGCGTCCGCGCCGATTGGAAATCGTTTTTCGATCCGGCGGCCTGCGAAGCCTTCACTTGTCTGAAGCAAGGCACTCGTTTCGCCAAAGGAAAGGCCGAGGTCGAACGCGGCCCCGACGGAACGCTCGTTTACGGCTGGAAACGCGACACCGATCCGACATCCGCCGCGGAGGAGGCGGAGCTAATCGCCACGGGAAAAATCCGCGACGAAGAAGCTCGGCACCTGCCGCGCGACGTTGACAACGGGAAGACCGTCCGATTGCATTCGGGTTCCGTCAACTGGAACGAGTATCGCAGAAAGTGGATTCTCATCGCGGTCGCCATCGGAAACACGTCTTTCTTGGGCGAGGTTTATTATGCCGAGGCCGATTCGCCGACCGGCCCCTGGCTGAAAGCGAAGAAGATCATCACGCACGACAAATACAGCTTCTACAATCCCGTGCAGCATCCGTTCTTCGACCAAGAAGGCGGGCGAATCATTTATCTTGAAGGCACCTACGCGAGCACGTTCTCCGGCAATACGAATCCGACGCCGCGCTACGATTACAACCAGATCATGTACCGCCTCGACCTCGCCGATCCGCGCTTGGGCAAGGCGATGGGAAAAAGGGAATAATCGTCGTCAAAACAGCATCGTTTAAGCTGAAGCCCGTGTCGTCGCCGTTGGCTCCGGGCGAAACGATCTCGATCACTTCTTTGGCCGCAGCACTTGCCAGGCCAGCCCGAGGCGTTCCATCAGGCAGATGACGGCGTAGGTCATGTCGATTTCCCACCAGCGGTGTCCGTGGCGGGCGCGGCCGGGGAAGGCGTGATGGTTGTTGTGCCAGCCTTCGCCGTAGGCCAGCAGGCCGACCCACCACAGATTGCGGCTGTTGTCGTTCGTCTCGTAGTTCCGGTAGCCCCAGAGATGCGACGCGGAATTGACGCACCACGTGACGTGCATCACATAGACGAGCCGCAGGAAGGTGCCCCACGCCAAAAACGAAAGGCCGGTGTAGAGATCCCAGAACGACCAGCCCACGCCAAAGAGGACGCCTCCCAAGACGATGTTCCAGAGGATGAACGTCGTGTCGAGCACGCGCATGAAAGGGTCTTTCAGCAAGTCTTTGGCGTAGCGGTTGCGCATCTGCCGCCAGGCCGGATCGCGCGGCCGGGGGAAGAGCCAGAGAACATGGGCCCACCACCCGCCGTCCACGGGCGAATGCGGGTCGCCTTCCTTATCGCTGTGGCGATGGTGCATGCGATGCACGGCGACCCAGGTGATCGGCGGCCCCTCGCCGGACAGCGTTCCCAGCAGCGCCAGAAACCTCCGCACGAACGGATACGTTTTGAAACTCCCGTGCGTCAGCAAGCGATGGTAGCCCAGGCAGACGCCCAGCCCGCCGGTGATCCAACCCAAGACGAAGAGCAGAGCGACTGCCTTCCAGGTGAAGAAAAACAACGCGGCCAGCGCCAGCAGATGCACGGCCGAAAGCCAGATCGTCGCCGGCCAATCGAGGCCATTGATCCAGCGCGCATGCTTGGGTGGCAGCCAGGGATGGGGATCCAACGCCGGCTCGATTTCCGCCGTGTTGTCCATCTCCGGCGGTTCCAGGAGAGCAACGGGATTATCGAAGAAATTCTGTTCATTATCGATTTTCATGAGGCACCTCGGTGAATGGAAAGGATGACAAAATGAATTGGAGGGCGGCGAGTTGGCGCCGCTACCGGTTGTCAAATCCTGCGCCGAGGGCACCCGGGCAAGCCAGGCAATTCACTTTGACTGATGGTGGTCGAAATCAGGAGAAGGCAACGGCTTGCGTCAATGAGTCGTTGCTTCAACCTGTGCTCCATGGAATTATTCTGCCAAGGAACCGGCAAAACAATCGTTGAAGAATTTAGGAAAAGTAAACGTTGTGTAATACTTAGGTAATTAGTATTCCCGATCTTTCTTGATTCCCGGCTCGGGGACGGGATATTTTCCGTCGGGTCCGGCGGGCAGCGGGGCGGGGGAATCCATTGCCAGTTTGTCCACGTCCGGGGCGAACTCGTGCGGGCAGTTCATCATCTGTTCGTACGTGATGACTTGCCCGGTGTGGGCGGCCATGCGGCCCATCGAAGAGACCAGGCTGGCCTTCGGCGCCGCGCTCGACTTCGTTGTAGGGTTTGTCGTCGCGGATGGCGGCGATCAGGTCGTTCCATTCCAACTGGTAGGGATTGGCCTCTTTTCTGGGAGACGCCCAGAGCCTGTTTTCCTTGGTGATCTTTTGGCCCTTGTAGAGCCCGCAACCGCTGGGGGTGACGGCGGCGAGGGTGATTACGCCCGTGCCTTTCGTGCCGTGGGCGAAACTGGAGTAGGTCTCGAAGCAGCCGTTGATGCTGCGGCCGTAGTAGAAAAGCTTCGCGCCGTCGTCGAACGTGTATTCGACGGAGTAGTTGTCGAAATTCTGATCGACGCAGTCGCCACGGTAGTGCCGGCCGCCGTTGGCCTGGGCTTCGACCGGCCACGCGTCCTTCATCCAGCAGCATTCGTCGATATGGTGGATGTAGAAGTCGCTGTATGCGCCGCCGCTGGCCCAGAGGAAGCTGTGGAAACAGCCGGATCTGGTAATCAGTTCGCTCATGTTCGGCGGGCTTTGCGGCCGATGAAGCCGCACGATCGGGCCGTGCAGGCGATAGGCCGCGCAAGGCGACGATGTCGCCGATCTGGCCGTCGTGGATGCGTTCGAGCAGCTCCTGCCGGGCGCGGCAATGGCGGGACATCAGTCCGACGCCGACCTTGAGGTTTTTCTTCACGGATTCTTCGCCGAGGGCGAGCATTTTTTTGGTGGTCGGGCCATCGACCGTAACGGGCTTCTCCATGAAGACGTTGATGCCCTTTTCGATCGCGTAGGCGAACTGCACCCAGCGGAAGGCGGGCGGAGTGGTCAAAATGGCGACGTCGCCCGGCTTGAGGCAGTCCATCGCCTTTTTGATAGGCGTCGAAGCCGAGGAACTTGCGGTCCTCGGGGACATCGATCTTGTCGCCGCACTCCTGCTTGAGGGCGTCGCAGCTGCCGTTCAACCGGTCGGCAAAGACGTCGGCCATCGCCACGAGTTTGATGGGCCCGTTTGGCACTGACAAGGCATTCACCACCGCGCCGGTGCCCCGGCCGCCGCAACCGATCAGCGCCAAGCGGATCGTGTTGTCTTCGGCGGCGTGGACGTGCGGAACGGCCATGCCGGCCAAGGCCGAGGCGGCGGCGATCCGGCCGCTGTGTTTCAAAAATTCACGACGCGACGCGAAACCTTGCGTGTTCTCGCTCATGAGGGGACTCCTTTGCAGAAACGGGGGCAGACTGCGAAAAATATCGAGGTTTTCCGGCGGGCTAAAAAACGGGAATTTCATTGTACCACGCCGGAAATCGAGACGCCAGACGCCCGATAAGTGGAGAAAAACCGAGAAAAACGCCAAAAAAGAACTTGCGGGAGCTGAAAGGGGCAGTTCCATTTTTAGGGCCTACTGCCACAAAAATCAAGACCGTCCCCGAAAAACTACAGGCTTGCGCGATTCTCCGAGAGTGTGGAATGTTGTTCCACGACCAGCCGGTTGTCGATGTGCCGCACCCTTGGTTCGAGGCTGAGGACATTGGCCAGCACGGCGCGGTCAGCGGGCGAGCGAACCGATCCCTGGAGGACGGCGGTATCGCCGTACAACGAGACGTCGATGCCACGCCCTATCAACATGCCTCGATTGCGCGCGATCTGCGTCAAACGGTTGGAAAGCTCCGCGGAACGCACCGCGGATGGCGCATCGGCTCGGCGGCAAGGATGCCTCGAAGGCCCATCCGAGAGGAAAGGGGATATTCATGGCTGCCGGCGTGGCGGTTACGGAAGGGGCTGCGAGGCCTTGCTCCGCCGCGGGCGCGGCGGGGTTTCCAGTGGGTGGAATTGGGGCGGGATTCGGTTGGGTCGCAGGTTCCGGAGCCGCCGGCTGCTGTGGAGCATTATTCATATTGTTCATATTGTTCATCTCGCTTTCCGGCCCGGCGGGCGGAACTTCGATGGCCGGGGCGGGCGAGAGAAAATTCGGCAGTCCGGAATTTAGCGGGGTCGCCGCCGGGCCGTATTGGAATCCGGGATTTGCGGAATTGAAAGCGGGCCCGACGAACCGCGGGCCGAACATCCCCGAAGTCACAACACCCGTGGATTGCCCGCCAATGATTCGATTGCCGAACATGCCTGAAGCGGTGAAGGGAAATAATGTCCCGCCAAGCGTGCGCGAGCCGAACATTCCATAAGTCGGGGCGGGATAAGACGGCCCGGGGCGATAACCGAACGATCCATAATTATTTCCAGCCGCGGGATAGTACATTTGTGCGGCAACCGGCGATGGTTCCAACAGAGCCATTGCCAAAATCACGATCGGAACGAGCAGGCAGCTTTTCATAAAGCACCTCAAGGTTAAGGACCTGTTGCTATTGAATCCTAGCACGAGGCGGCGGATAGTCCAGCAAGGTTCCGCCGGGGACTCTGGAGGGGGGAAAGGGGGCTTTATGACGAGTTGCAAAACGCCTCTTTTTTTGCCATATTCTAGGGAAATCGTTTTTTTTGCCTGCGGCATCTCTGGGGCGGCAAAAATTAATTACTCGCGTCCCTGTCCCTCGTTCCACATCGCCATGATGCGCATCTTTCTCGCCGGCATTATGCAAGGCTCGCACACCGAAGCCATCCTGCACGAACAGGACTACCGCACCCGCATCAAGGAGTTGATCGCCCGGCATCTTCCCGAGGCGGAGGTCTATGATCCGTTGGCCGACCATGCGAAGTCGCTGGAATACGGCGAGCGGAAGGGCCGTGACGTTTTTTTCCGGCACAACCTGATGTGCCGCGAGGTGGACGTGCTGCTGGCTTTCGTGCCGTCGGCCTCGATGGGGACGGCGATTGAAATGTGGGAAGCCTATCGGCACGGCGCGGCGGTGGTGACCATCAGCCCCCTGAAACTCAACTGGGCCGTCAAATTCCTGAGCCATGTTTTGTACGCCGATCTGGAAGAGTTCTCCGCGGCGCTCGAAGACGGGAGCCTATGGAGAAGGATTGAAGAAATTTGCAGCGATTCCTAGTTGGGCAGCGCCACTTTGGCCATAGCTTACATCAATAAGTGGTTGTACAGAAACGGTTTAGGATGACGGATATTGCTTGAAATTGCGATTGCGTGAAATTCGCGAAAAGACGATCCTCCGCTTTTTCTTCTGACCAAGGAAGAGCAAACACGGAGGATCGTCGAAATGACCTTGAAGCAGATGGCGGTGTTGGGGCGTAAAGAGGCCGTCGGCGTGGTGGACGAATCGGGCGTGGCCAAGAGCGGGAACGACACGGTGGGCGTCTCGCGGCAGTGGAACGGCAACCGGGGCAAGGTGGACAACTGCGTGGTGGGCGTGCATTTGAGCTATGCCGCGCCGGGCTTTCAGTGCCTGCTGGGCAGCGGCCTGTTCCTGCCCGAGAGTTGGGCGAACGACCCCGAGCGCCGAAAAAAAACTACGTGCCGGACGAGGTGCCGTTCCGCACCAAGCCGCAGATCGCCTTGGCGCTTGTGGATCGCGCCTTGGGCAACGGCGTGCGGGTGTCGGGCTTGTCCGCCTGGGGCTTCGACGCCTTATACGGCCGCGAGGGCAAGTTTTTGGACACCCTGGAGGCTCGCCAACAGGTCTTCATGGCCGAGGTGCCCGTCGATTTCCACGGCTGGGTCGAACGGCCGAAAATCCTGCGGAGCGGGCCGAAAAGAGCCAAAAACGTCGAACTGTCCAACGGCCGACCCGTGCGGCCGTGTTCTGGCAAATCTCGACCCCTTCCTCGCGGCACCAGTCGGGCGTTGGCAGAAGACAGCATCTATCGGATGGGATAATTCCCGCATTCGAACGCCGTATCCACCATCGTCAATACGTTTTCCGGCGGAACACCGAACTGGATATCGTGAATCTGGGAGAACACGAATCCGCTGCCCGGCGCGAAGATGCGGATGCGTTCCTTGACCTGTTCGCGCACCTCATCGGTCGTACCGTGCGGCAGGACCGTTTGAGTTTCCGCTCCGCCTCCCCAGAAGACGATGCGGCCGCCGAACCGTTTCTTGAGTTCCGCCGGATCCATGTTCGCTGCGGTGGTTTGGACGGGGTTCAGAATGTCCACACCCGCCTCGATGAAGTACTCGATGATCTTCATGTTCGAGCCGCAACTGTGATACATCGTCTTCGCGTCGCTGTGTTGATGGACGTAATCGGTCATCAACTTGATGTTGGGCACGTAGAGATCCTCGAACATTTGCGGGCGAAAGAGTTCGCCTTTCTGGGTTCCGAAATCGGTGCCGGACATGAAGATCGTATCGATGTATTTCCCCACTGCCTGCAAATACCCCTTGAGGTTTTCGACTGCGCGCTCGGCGGTTGCCTGCAATACGGAAAAGGCATAGTCCGGCTCCGTCACCAGGCGGCAGAGCCAATCGCTGATCGTATGCCCGGCGAAAATCCCGTTCGATCCCAGTCCGGCCAACACGAATCCGCCTTGGATGGAATACTCCGTATTCTCGTAGAGTTGCCGGGCGTTTTCCTCAAGTTGGCGCAAGTGCTCATCGCTGAGAAGCGGGATCGATTTCGCCCAGGCTTCGGGGCTCATCTTCGCATCGGAATTGCTCAGCGTCGTCACACAGGCGCGCTCGAAATACAATCCGTTCTTGGGCATGTAGGCCAGCGGCTTGCCTTGCGCATCGTTGATGTGGAGATACCCCTTTTCATCGATGACCGGGTTGAATCCGCCCGGCATAAGGACGGTATTGCCGACGCCGGTTGTCCAGGGCTTCCAGTCCTTGTTCTCCAAGCCCCAGGCCACGGAAGGATTTTCCAGTTCAATGACGTCCGCATGAAGTCGCTTCCGCACGGGCTCGGCGAGCCGCGCAATCATTCCAAATTGCTCGTAAACGATCGGCAATCCCAAGTCGAGCCCCAGGTATTTGACCAAATCAACGTACTCGTCGATGCAAATCCCCGTCACCAGACTGCCACCGACGTCGATCGGCACCCGGTCGGGCTCTTCGAAACGGATCGCTTTTCGCACTCGTTCGCGGGAGTTCATGACTGGGTTCTCGCGGAAGACTGGGGGTTGCATCCAAGAAACATGATTCACGATCATTCGCCATGCAACCATGGGCGGCGGTGGAGGATAGTTCAGTCGCTGCGGCCCCGCCGTCACCGGCTGCCGGCCACTGGGCGTCGTGTCACATATCGTGGGGCGGATTGGCAATCCGCCCCACGTTCATTGCACCCGATTCTCGTCAACCGCTATTTCCGCCGCCGGCTGGCGTAGGCCCAAATACCGACCGAAGCGGCGACCAACAAGGCGAGTGTCGAAGGCTCGGGCACTTCGACCAATTGAAATCCATTCAGCACGCCGTAAAAGGCGCCGGTTTGGGTGACGGGATCGTAATCGTTGCCCGAAATGGCGACCAAAATCGATCCCCCCGCGGCAGTGAGCCCCGAATAGAGCTCGTAATTCGTCCCTTGCGTCCAAGCGCTCTCGCCGAAGTGTTCACCACAGTTTTGACGTCGCCACCGACACTGAACGTCGTCCTCTGGACGCCGGTGTCGGAGTAAAGGTAGAGATCATACGCCGCGCCGGAGGTCAGCCCGTCGATGGATATCGAGAAGGAGGCCGCAGCGCCCGCGGCTTGTGTGAAAATGTAGTCGTGCATCAAGGACGGTGCGATAACCGAGTCCGCGGCGCCGTCGTACGCCCAACTGTCGAACACCGAAACGCTGGCTCCGGTCGGATTGCCGAGCGAATCGACGAGTGCGCCGGAAGTGTACGATGAAAACGTGGTAACATTGGGCCCCGGCGTGACGCCATTCCAGACCGTACCCAGGTCGGACGCCGCCGCCGTTCCGGAATAAACGCCCGAAAGCGTCCCGTCGGTCGATCCGAAATCAACGTTGATTGTCGAAGCGATAGCGTGCGAAGATACGGTCGCCGCGGCAAATACCGCGATCGCGAAAAACACATTGCGAATCATAAGAGGTCTCCTGGAAATGATAAGAAGAATGACTTACCGTGCATTGGCCGCCGACGACATGCCGGCAACACCGTCGCGAAACAGCAGTTTGCAAATTGATCCTCCCTGCAAAAGGACACGGACTGCTCCGATGTCCAATTGATGGTCTTAAAGACGCACCTCCTTTCCAAGAAAAAGTGGGTCAGGCGAAGTTCTGCTCTTCCTCCGTTGAATTTCCTTCTCCGAGACCGGAATCGCGCGACAGCCGCGTCTGATCGCGGTTTTGAATGTCGCGGACGCTTTCCCGCATCGAATCCGGAAAATCTTCCCGCTGCGATTCGGTCGCATCGCGATGCCGCTGGAGCCAATCGAAGCGGGCGAGCAAGTTCTTGCCTGCTCGCCGCATGTGCGCGTTCATGGCGTGTCGAGCCGCTTTTGGATCGTGCCGGCGGATCGCGTCGTAAACGTCTTTGTGGACCTGCAAGTTCTCCGCCGTGTACGCCGCGGGATTCACCCAAGCCGACGGATTATCGACGCGCTGGCCGAACATCCGCATCATCACTTGCGTGTCCTCCATCGCGCGAATCGCCCTGAGATTGCCCGCGGCACGAAACAGCAGCATGTGAAAGGCCAGGTCCGCCAAATGCCAGGCCTGCAGCAATTGGTTCAAATCGTTCAGTTTCGTGCCGGCGGCGACGGCGAAAGGCTCGTTCGCCAGACACAAATCCTGCCATCGCTCCTCGAGTTCCCGCAGTTGTTCGGGACTGATCCGCCGCGCGGCGTTCGCGGCGGCCGCGCATTCCAACGTCGTCCGAAATTCGATCAGATCTACCAAATCGCGTCGCTCGATCTCCTTCACAAAGATCCCACGATGCGGTTTGTGAACGACGAGACCTTCGCTCTGCAACTGGCGGATCGCCTCCCGTACGGGAATGATGCTGACGCCGATCTCCTTTGCCAGATCAACCGGATAAATCCGCTCGCCGGCCGTAAACTCGCCGCCAGCCACCTTGTTCCGAATATGCCGATAGGCGTTTTCACTTTGGGTCAGTCTCATAATGCATCAGATTATATATGTTGACCAATGGATTATAATTTGTACAATTACGATTATAATTTACCACGCTGCACCGTCAAGGCTTACCGAATCCGATCGAGCTATTTTTTGAACAATATCCTAATAAGTGATAATTAAATAACTCTATATGGGGTTATCATGTGCGCCAGATAACTCTTCTGAGGGGTTGCAGAACTAGGCGAAAGGTATCTCATGTCGAATTCTTGCGCATGAATGGGAAACGGGTTCTGGTCACCGGGTCCGGGACGGGTATCGGCAGAGCGGTGGCGCTGGAATTCTGCCGCGAAGGCGCCAGCCTGGTCTTCCACTATTCCGGAAGCCGGGAAGGGGCGACGATCGCCGTGGAACAGGCCATTCGAGAAGGCGTGAAGGCGACGGCGATTCATGCCGACTTTCGCGAAGCCAACGCGCCGGGCGAATTGGTCGCCAAGGCGATCGCGTTCCTCGGCGGCATCGACGTCTTGGTCAACAACGCCGGCATCACCATGAATTTGCCGTTCGAAAAAGTGTCCGAGGCGCAGTTCGATACGCTGTTTTCGGTCAACATCCGGGCGTTGTACTTTGTCACGCAGGCCGCCGTGTGCGCAATGCTTCGGCAAGGCGGCGGCGCCGTGGTCAACATCGGTTCGATCCACGCCTTCGAAGCGCTTGCGGAACACACGGTTTACGCCGCCACCAAAGGCGCCGTTAACACCTTCACGCGGGTGCTTGCCATCGAGTTGGCATCGAAGGGGATTCGCGTCAATTCCGTCGTGCCTGGAGCGGTGGAAGTCGAAGCCCACCACAAGATCTTTCCCAATTTCGACGCAGCGGAGTTCGGCAAGGCGATTCCCGCCGGTTTCATCGGGCAGCCGACCGACATCGCCAAAGCCGTGCTTTTCTGGCGTCCGACGACGCTCGTTACATTGTCGGCCAGTCTCTGATTGTCGATGGCGGCACGACCTCCTGGATGCCTTTCGGCGAGGGCCATCGCCAACCGATAGGCGTCCAGTTTGGCCGCGGTTATGTTCCCGGCTTATAGTCGCATGTTGCAGCATCGCAGGGTTCCCTTGGGGGAGTTCACAGGAGTTCACAGGAGTTCGGAGAGAGAGTTCAGGAGTTCAGGGGAGTTCCGGACCGGGTGGCCTCGGGCGGTTGGCCACCCGGTCCAGAACTCGAACCATTTTTCCCCAATTCAAGTCAGTTTCATGCAACAGGTTAAACTCATTTTCAACAGTGGCGGGTTGGAAGAGACGAGTGAACCGCCTCGCCTTTCATAACCTGGACCGTCCGTAAAAAGAATCCGCAACCGGAGTTATGGTAAAACGACCGACCCAAGCTCAGCGACGGCGGCCACGAGACGCGCTGATTTTTTAGAGTAT
Source organism: Pirellulales bacterium (assembly GCA_963713065.1). GTDB lineage: Bacteria > Planctomycetota > Planctomycetia > Pirellulales > Thermoguttaceae > JADLEL01. The sequence continues at coordinate 875,954 of CAVQKP010000013.1, forward strand.
AATCAGGGAAAATCAACCGATTACCGAGCCCAGAACAGCACCGAATCAGCAGTAGGAAGATGAAAATGAGTAATTCCGATCGTGGCATGTTCGATCCCGAATTCTGCGAACGTCATTGCCCGATTTGCACCAGGGCGAGGAAAGGCAATCGTCTTGCCCAATTCCTCCAATCTATCGAAATGATTGTTACCTTCGGCGGTTGTCCGTGGGGGCGGGCGAGACAGGAGAAATACGGGGTAAAACCGAATGAATCCCTGCCGGACCATAAGACGCCAACCGAACCGTAATCCGTTATAATTTCAAGTATGTTTTTCGACCCGGATGGCAAGCCGACGTTTGAGCGGAGGAAAAAGTCATGGCAACCCTCATCCCGACACTAACCGTCATCCAAGCAGCAGAGCAAACGCCGAAAATCAGGGAGTAACCGGAAATGCAGCCCACAGTTTTCGTCATCCTAGGCGCCCTTCTCGCAGCTCTGGCGGTGGGCCTGGGCGCTCTTGCGCCCATGCCCTCAAATCGCAGCTTTCCGCCGCACAACTTACGACTTACCATACGGCGGTCCAATACCAAATGTATCACGCCATCGGCTTGGTCATGGTGGGTCTGCTGGCATTGCGCCATCAAAGCCGATGGTTCGATGCAGCCGGTTGGTCGATGTTGGTTGGCATGCTCTTGTTTTCCGGTTTGCTCTACGTTTGGCTGGCCACCGGACGGCGATTCTTCGTTTAGTGCCGCTTAACGGCGCCGAACGGAAGAGCATCGAAAAAATCGCCAAGAAGTCGGAGCCGATATTTCCCTAGATTGCACGAAGTTGTTTCCATGCCCGGCACGACGGGGAACGCCTTATCGGTCCATTCGTTCGAAAAAGGCCGTCTTGCTAGAGAGCCTCGTTTCAAGGAGAATATTTTCATGGCGAAAAAAAGTATCAAAGAAGAGAGCGGGAACATCCTGTCGTTCGAGCAATCCCTCCAACGGCTGGAGGAAATCGTGCATCTTTTGGAAGAAGGCGATTTAGGCTTGAGCGAGGCGATGCAGTGCTATGAGGAAGGCGTGAAACTGCTCCGGCAGTCACATGAGCTTCTCGAGAGGGCGGAACGGAAGATCGAGCTGTTGAGCGGCGTCGATGCGGAGGGGAATCCGGTTACGGAGCCGTTTGATGATACGGCGACGTTCGGTAAGGGGGAAGGATGAAGACGAAGGGGGAATCAGGAATGACGAAATCCGAATGACGAATGACGAAGATTATGAATGGAATCAAGGGAATTAATGGATCGCTTCTGCCGCGGATCGAAGCGGCGCTGGATGGCTTCTCGAACTTAGGGCCGGGTTGTCCGGAGCGGTTGAAGGAGGCGATGAGATATTGTTTGCTTGCCCCGGGCAAACGGCTGCGGCCGATGCTGGCGCTGTTGGCGGCGGAAGCGTGCGGCGGGGAGCTCGAGCCGGCGCTGCCGGCGGCGTGCGCGGTCGAAATGATCCATGCCTACTCGCTGATCCATGACGACCTCCCGGCCATGGACGACGACGACTTCCGCCGTGGCCGTCCCACGTGCCACAAAGCCTTCGATGAAGCCACCGCCATCTTGGCCGGCGACGCCCTGCTCGCGCTTGCCTTCGAGACGGTCGCTCGACATATCCAGCCGCCGGCAACGGCCGCCGCGTGTTGCGCGGCCTTGGCCGAAGCAGCCGGAGCGTGTCAGCTTGTCGGCGGACAAGCGGACGATATGGAGTGGGAGAAGGGGGAAGGGGGAAGGCGGAAGGTGGAGGAAGAAATAGCAAATCGGCAATTGCAAATCGGCAATTGCAAATTGAACGACGGACAACCAAAAACCAACGACCAACCAACAAATATGGAAATGCGGCTAAACAAAACGGGGCTAAGCAATCCCCCTTCCCCCTTCCCCCTTCCCCCTTTATCAACCCCCCTTCTTGCTCCAGCCAACTCTCCCTATAATCAAAAGTCTCTCGACCTTCTCACCTCGATTCACCGTAGAAAGACCGGGGCCATGATTCTCGTCTCTCTTCGATTGGGGGGGATGGTTTCCGGAGCCGGCCGACCACAGCTTGAAAGCCTGGAACGTTATGGCAACAATATAGGTCTCGCCTTTCAAGTGGTTGATGATCTCCTCGATGTCCGCAGTAATCAAGAAATCATGGGTAAACGGACTGGAAAAGACGCAAACCGGGGAAAACTCACTTTCCCAGGGCTGATCGGGGTGGAAAATAGCGTCGAATATGCCGCGCAATTGGTGAAAGAGGCGTGCGAGTCGCTCGTTCCCTTCGGGTCTCGGGCAGTCGGCTTGGAAGCCCTTGCACGCTACGTCCTCGAAAGGAATCGTTGATGGACAAACTGCTCTCCACGATCCGCAGTCCGGTCGATCTGCAAAAATATTCACAAAAAGAGCTTACCCAACTGGCGGGGGAAATGCGGGACGCCATCTGCCGATTGGCCTGCACGCGGACGGCTCATTTCGCGTCGAACTTGGGCGTGGTCGAATTAACGATCGCCCTGCACACCGCCTTCGATTTCAGCCATGATAGGCTGGTCTGGGACACCGGACATCAGGTCTATGCGCACAAAATGCTGACCGGCCGCTACGACGAATTCCCCACCATGCGCGCCAAAGGCGGCTTGATGGGCTATCCCAATCCTGCCGAAAGCGATTACGACCTCTTCATGACCGGTCATGCCGGTTGCAGCGTGGCCACTGCCTTGGGACTTCGCGTGGGGGCTGATTTGATCGAAGCATCCGAATTTGCCGGCGCAAGCGATCGACAGGTTGGAAACCCGTCCTACGTGCAGAAAGACGGGAGTCCGAAGCGGCATGTCGTGGCGGTCATCGGCGACGGCGCATTTCCTTCGGGCATCGTCTTCGAGGCCATGAACAACGCCGGCGGACTGAAAAAGAATATTATCGTCGTGCTGAACGACAACAAAATGTCGATTTGTCCGCGCGTCGGCGGACTGGCCGAATCGCTCGACCGCCTGCGGATGAATCCGTTTTACACGGGACTCAAATCAGAAATCCAAAAATATCTGACCAAGGTGCCGGTCATCGGCGATCCCGTGGAGCGGTTTCTCTCGCAGATGAAAGACGCCGTGAAAGCCGGCCTGCTGGGCGGAATGATCTTCGAGGATTTGGGCTTCCGCTACATCGGGCCGGTCGATGGGCACAACATCCGCCAGATGCAAAAATACCTGGCGATGGTCCGCGAGTTCAAAGGGCCGGTTTTAATGCACGTGGTCACCGAGAAGGGGCACGGCTTTCAACCGGCCGAAGAGGATCCCACCTCCTTCCACGCGCCGGCACCGTTTTCGCGGGAAAACGGCGAAATCATCACTCTGAAAAGCGGCCCGGCGGTTCCTTATACGCAAATTGTCCGCGACGCGATCCATGGCCGGATGAAAACCGACGCGCGCGTGGTTTCGATTACGGCGGCCATGTGCCAGGGGACGATGTTCGAGCCGATTCGCGAGGATTTTCCCGATCGATTCTTCGACGTGGGCATCTGCGAATCGCACGCGGTGGCGTTCGCCGCCGGCCTGGCCAAAAGCGGCTTGCGGCCCGTGGTCGCGATCTACAGCACTTTCATGCAACGAAGTTACGATCAAATTTTCCAGGAAATCGCTTTGCAAAATCTGCCGGTCACGCTGCTTTTGGATCGCTCGGGCATCGTGGGGCCGGACGGACCGACGCATCACGGCGTCTTCGATCTCGCCTATTTGCGGCCATTCCCGAATCTTGTAGTGATGGCGCCCGGCGACGCGCAGGACGCGGGTTCGATGGTGCAGTTGGCGTTGGATCTCGATTCGCCCGTGGCGATCCGCTTTCCCAAGGCCGATGCCGAAACCGTTCCGCGGCAGGTCAAGCCGCTCGAACTGGGCAAGGCCGAAATTTACCGCGCCGGCAGCGACGGCACGATTATTGCCTGCGGCGCGCTCTTTTCGGCCTGCGTCGCGGCGGCCAAACAACTGGCCGAGGAAGGATTGGATGTCGGCGTGATCAACGCCCGATTCGTCAAGCCGCTGGACGCTTCCACGCTGTTGCGGGCGGTCAAGGACTCGCCGTTCACGGTGATCGTCGAAGAAGGCGCATTGATGGGCGGATTCGGCAGTGCGGTGTTGGAAGCCGCCAGCGACGCCGGCATCGATGCCGGCCGCGTCCGCCGGCTGGGCGTTCCCGACCGATTCATCGAACACGGCGGCCGCGGCGAATTGCTCCACGACCTCGGCCTCGACGCTGCCGGCATTGCAAAAGCTTGCCGTGCCCTCGCCAAACCCGTCTCCCAACCCCACCGCATGCGCGTGGAAACGCGGCAACGGGCATAATACCCATACCTCCCTCGTTCCCATGCGGGAGCGTGGGAAAGAGGAAAAACGTCATATTAGTGTCTGTTCTCTAGCCCAGGCGTTTAAGCCTGCGGTTAGAATCCGCCATACCTCTTTTCTTTCTTTCTTCGACCCCTTTAGGGGCGAGCGAAGCAAACTCACACTCGCCCCTAAAGGGGCTGAAGGGGAAAAGGGAGTGGGGGGGTCAGCATCCCCAGGCGCAAACGCCTGGGCTAGAGAAAGGGCTCCGATTGACTGCGGCTTCACTGCACAGGCTGAAGCATAAGCTATATATATCATGACCAAAAAGCCCCATCCTCCCTTGCGAGCGATCCTTCTCGGCGCGGCCGATCGACCGCATGTCATGGAAGAAGCCCAACGGCTCCGACCCGAGATCGAAAAACTGGCGAAAATCGTGCATTGCGATTTCACGGGTGCGCACGACATGTCGGCAATCGAGGCCGATTTGGCCATTGTGTTCGGCGGCGACGGCTCGATCCTCCGCGCCGCGCGGCAGATGGGCTACAAGCAACTGCCCGTTATTGCGGCAAATTTAGGGAAATTGGGATTTTTGGCGAATATAACATCAAATGAACTTCTAGCCTTTCTTGGCGATTACCAGGGAGGAAAACTGCAAATTGTCGAACATTTGATGTTCGAATGCTCTTTGATTCGGGCAGGGAAGCCGCATTTCCGCCAATTGGGTCTGAATGAGGTCGCGATTCAGGCCGGAACACCCTATTCCGTTATAAATATCAATCTTTATGTTGACTCGGAATTGGCAACTACTTATAGTTGCGACGGCGTGATCGTGAGCACGCCGGTAGGATCGACGGCCTATTGCCTTTCGGCGGGCGGACCGATCCTCCGTCAGAGCATGTCGGCCTTCGTGGTCATGCCGCTTTGTCCGCACACGCTCACGAACCGGCCGGTCGTCGATTCGGCCGACCGCGTTTACGAGTTGGAGGTGCCGCACCCCAATCCGGGCAGTTCGGTGGTGGTGGACGGCCGCGTGCTGGGCCAGATTTTGCCCGGCGACCGCGTGCGCGTCGAGCAATCGAAGGCGCGCTTCAAGCTCGTCACCGGCAAAGGACACGGCTATTACCGCACGCTTCGCGAAAAACTCGGCTGGGGCGGGCAGTTCAAGAGGATGATGAAGTAGTGGGCTGTGGACAGGAATCGTAGGGTGGGCTTTGCCCACTATTTTTCGATAGATCGCTGTTATTGGCGGGCTTAGCCCACTCCACTGATTACTCGAAAGGATGCGAGTATGCGATTTTCTTATTTATCCGCGACGCTGCTCTTTCTCGTGCTCGGCACAACTTTTCTTCGGGCGGAGGAAAAATATACGCTCCGCTATCAATTCCATCCGGGCGAAACGTTGCGGTGGAATGTCGAGCAGCGAACGCAGATGCGGACCTCGGTCTCGAAGAGCACCCAAGATGCCGAAACGGCGAGTTTCTCCATGAAAACATGGCGCGTGAAAGAAGTGCGGCCCGACGGCACGGCGGCGTTCGAGCATCGCGTCGATTGGGTCGATATGCGGCAAAAACTTTCCGGCTCGCAGGAGATACGTTACGACAGCCGCACCGATAAAACCGCCCCGCCGGGCTTTCAGGACGTCGCCGCCGCGGTGGGCGTGCCGCTTTCGACGATCACGCTCGATCCGCAGGGGAAGATCGTGAAACGCCAAAAACACGCCGTCAAAGGCTCGTCGTCGCAGGAAAACGGCGAAATTACCCTCCCCTTGCCCGCCGAACCGATTGCCATCGGCCATATCTGGACGCAACCCTGCGATATCAATGTGCCGCTGCCTACGGGCGGCGTGAAGAAGATCAATGCCGTCCAGCAGTTCAAATTGGAAAGCGTCAAAACGGGCGTGGCGACGATCGCTATTTCCACGCAAATTCTCACGCCGCTCACCGATCCGGCGATTGAAGCCCAAGTCGTGCAGCGCGAAGGGCGAGGGCGCGCGTCCGCTTCGACATCGACGCCGGCCACGTGCTCAGCCAGCAGCGCGACACCGACAAGCATGTCATCGGCTTCCGCGGCAACGCCAGCAGTTTGCATTATGTCAACCGGTTTTCCGAAGAATTCGTTCCCGAGCCGGTTGTCGCTGTTGAGCAGAAAGAAAACATTAAGCAACGAAAAGAAAAGTACGCTGACTTATTTTTGTCCCAGTAAATCCGTAAGTTCGGTGCCATGCCCACGCTTGCCGTGGGCATGGCGGGATTTTTCCTGTCTTTCCGGCATGCCCACGGCAAGCGTGGGCATGGCACCGAATAATTCACCCTCTTTTCAATGGGTTTCGACACAAAATGCGATGCAATTGGCGGGGAGAATGCTCGAAATCGGGCGGCCGTTCGCAGTGCCACCGATCGTGGTCGGGCATGAGCGAATCGCAATAGGGCCAGGCGTCGAACGGATCGTAGCCCAAGGCATCGATGAGCTTATCGGAATTCATCGAGACGTTGCCCGCCCGGGGTGGAATGGGAGCCGCCTCCGCCGCGGCACGCCGTAAAGGCAATCGGGATTGTATCCGCCCACGCGGTTGATGACCTGCGCGATTTGATAAAGCGTCATCCGCCGCGGCCCGCCGGCGTGAAAAATCCCCGCCAGATTGTTGCCCAGCATCGTTTCATAGAGCAGATTCATGCAATCGGTGTAGGTCGGCGTGCGGACTTCATCGATATAGAGCGTGGCCGGCCGATTCTTCTTGAACCGCGAGGCGATCCAATCAATTGCGCCCGCGTGGCCGTTGGCGCTGACGCCCATTGGCAGGGAAATCCGCAGGATGGCGGCAGCCGGATCGGCAGCGAGCAAAATCTCCTCGCCGGCCGCCATGGTTTTGCCGTAAATCGTCACCGGATCGGTCGGGTCGTCTTCCTCATAGCCGCCGCACTCGCTTCCATCAACCGTCTTTTCGCCCGAATAGACGAGATCGCACGAAAGATGCACCAGCCGCAATCCGCGCGGCACGGTCTGCGACAGAAGGTTTTTTAGGCCCTCGACATTGATCCTCCAGGCGATCTCCGGGGCCACTTCGCACTGTTTCAGAGCACAGTTGCCCGCGCAATCCAGCACCGAACGGAATCCATGGCGCTCGAAAAGCCGGGCCAGCTCCTCGCGGTCTTCGGCGTTGCAGGGGACAACGTCCGGTCCTTGAATACGCTCATTATCCGCCTGCCGAATGCCGATCACCCCTCCCGGGTACTTTTCCCGAAAATAGTGCCAGGCATTAAAACCGGGGACGCCGGGGAGGCCGGTAATCAGGAGCGGTAACGGAAGCGGTTGGTGCGTGTGAAGGTCGCGGATCATGAATGTTAGAAAAAGCGTATGACATGCCGATGAATAATGAAAACGCAATAAATTTTACATTATCGGAATAACATTTGCTCCCTGCAAGCGAGAAATATAAAAATGCAACGTTCTAGTTAAATTGCCTATTTTAACAATTTAGTCAGATTTCTCGTTGAATCTTTCCAGCCAAAGCTCATTTCAGAAAAAATATACAGTTAATTACTTACGTAAGTTTATGTATTCCAAGGAGATGCGTTTCTAGCTCTTTAAATGAGATAAAAAAGTTGTTGACACGAAAAATAAAATGGTTAAACTATTCCATGGGTGCGTGATCATCAAAGTTATTTACCTTCCACGCCTTGTCCGCCTAGAAACATTTGTGAGGCAGCGTCCGTCGAGCACGAAGCAGGTTGAAAAACCGGCTAGCAATCATTGAAGTCATGGGGGTGCAGTGATTCATCTTTCGTGCTTGACATAAGAAGGCAAGGATTCCGCGGGGTTATTCCGTGGGACGATTTTCGCCCTTGCCTCTTGTCTTTAACTGATTGATCCACCTTGACGGCGCATCGGATTAAGCTGCGCATGCAGGTGCCTGTCTTTCGGCGCGGACAAATCCCTAATTCCTGGCCGGCATTAAGCTTCGATAAATTGAGATTACTTTTTTCCTACTATGGAGGTGCATTCATGTCAAAGAGCAGGCTTGTCACATCGTGTTTGGCTTCATTCTTCGTTCTCAGCCTCTTTTCCCTGGCAGCGTTCGGCGGGATCCTCGATTACGGCACACCTTATACAGACGTCTCGAACGTAACTTGGAGCGGAACGGTACATTTCCAACATCCCACTTCCGGCTTGATGGGAGACATCGACTGGATCGTCTATGGTCCGGGCCAATTCCCTTATGGAGATTCCGGCTATATTCCGCCGTCCAACCTCTATACCTACGTTTATCAAATCGATAATACGGGGACTGCCGCCGTTTCCGATTTCCAGTTTTCCGTGGATCAAGCGGTGGATAATCTCAGTTCGTTTATTTCGCCGACTCGAGTGGAAGGCGACCTTGCTTCAGGAACGGATTTTCTCTCGGGAGAAGGAGGATACGTTGATTGGGGATTCACCGGCATCAACGGAGGATCTGCCAGCGCAGGCCTGGTCTTTACGAGTCCCAAGGCCCCCACGGTAACTTCAACCGGTGTTGTAACAGACAGTGGAACCTCTGCTTTTGTCGATTCACTTCCCTGCCCCGGTCCCAATGACATTCCCGAACCGGGCACGTTTATCCTGTTGGCGGCAGGTTTGGGATTGGTCGCGATTGTGCGATGTTTTTCTCGCCGTTAGAACCTTTTGTGAAAGATTGCAGACAGCGAATTGCATTTACGTGCAGCAGGGTATAGTCGGCATAGCTCTTGGCACAAGCCGGGAGCTTTGTTGATTTGGATGTGGCGGCGAGAAAAGGCAAATGAATATGATTCCCGGTGAATTATGCAACGGAGGATGCATCATGTTGACTTATGTTAAAATATCTGGACGGCTCTACGGTGGTTTTTGGGCGCTGGTCTTAGCCGCTTTCATGGTGTCGTTCTCCACATCGGCCCATGCCGACCTCATCACTGACGACACGGTCAATGCAATGCCGGGGTGGTATGGCACTGAAAGCATCCAATTCGATGAATCCAACGGGAAAAACGTTGACGGCAGCGTCGATTACGCCGTTTATGCTCCGGGAAAATTCAATTTGTCATTTCCCGATGCGGATCCAAGCAATGGCGCCCAGTATGTATATCGCTATCAACTTTACAATAATCCAGGCCCCGATAGCACCGATTTCATCAGGAAGTTGACCGTGGGATTGGTCGGCATCACCGATTCAACGGGTTGGTATTGCGAATACATCGAACCGGATCCCCTCTATCCCAGCGGGGGCGTCGCGCCGACCTTTCAGGTGCAGTTGACCGGCTCGCCCTATACCTCCGCAGTTTGGGCTTTTAAGGCGTCGGCTCCGGTCAATCCGGGCAGCTACAGCAAAATGTTGATCTTTACCAGCCCTTATGGCCCTACATTCCATGCAGCAACCGTTTTGTCGTCAAGCAGCACCGACGTCTGGGAAGGTCAATTGCCTAGCCCCGTGCCTGAACCGGCCTCGTTTATCAGTTTGCTCATCCTTGGCGGACTGCTCGTTGTTTTTCGAGCCTTGCGTGAATAATTGAGTTTTCCTTTTTACTTTTCTCTATGATGCAAACCAACCAATCGAGATCGATGTATGGACCTTCTACTACGGTGGGGTGCTATCGTTCTATTGATTGCGGTACTTTCCGCTTGTTCGGCACATCCAGTCCAAGGCGCCATCGGGGCTTCCAACGTCCTGGTCCTCTATAATCAGGCAAGCCCGGAAGGCATTGCAATTGCCGACTATTACGCCCAGGTTCATCCCGGCGTTCAATTGCTGGGGCTTTCCAACGTCACGACGAACGAAGAAATCTCGGCCAGTGATTATCTGAACACGATCCGCCCGCAAATCCTATCCGCCCTTTCGCCATCGATCGATGTGGTCGTGACGACCAAAGGATTGCCGCTCCGGATCGCGAATGCCGCCACGGGTCCCAGCAGTTACCAGGACCCATTCAACGTTACGCGCTCGATTCCCGCCGGATCGTGGAAGCAATACTCCAGCCTCGAAAGCGAATTGACGCGAATCGACACGATCAGTTCGGTCAATCAGATGGGGGACAACAATTTTACGAGTTCCACCGGGAAACCGTTGTTCCCACAGCCCTCGTCGAATCCTTATTACCAATCCTCCGCCGCGCAGCAGCGCCGATTTCCATTACGCCAACTACTACAATCCCAACTCCTGCAACGGGAATGTTTACGGCGGAATGCGGCTGACTTCGCGGCTCGATGGATATACCGTGGCGGATGTCGAAGCAGCGATCGATCGGGCGCAAAATGCCGTCGTGCTTCCGCAAATCAGCCAAATCGTGCTCGACGACGACCCCAACCCCCTTCTCATCGATCGGATGACAACTCTAAAGGACATTCTGATCGCCAAAAATCAACCTTTCATTTACGACAACACATCCAGTGCCGTGACGACGGCACTGAATTCCGTGCTCGGTTACGTCAGCCACGGCATCCATGCGGGCATGCCCGCCGATTATCTTAACGTCAACTGTGTTTCAATCTGGCGCCGGGCGCCGTCTTCGAAACGCACGAGAGTTTTAACGCTTACAGCTTTCAACCGGGCGGAAGCACGATGGGCCAGGGACAAGTTGCCCAGTGGTTGTCGATCGGGGGAACGGCCGGCGTAGGCAACGTCCAAGAGCCCCAAGCGGGCATAAATTATGAGCCGAACGAGGATAAAATCTTCAAAATGCTGCTGGACGGCAAAACCTGGGCGGAAGCCGCATGGAGTTCCATTCGGCAGCTTTCGTATGTGAACACGGTCGTCGGCGATCCCTTGATGACTTGGAAACAGATTATTCCCGGCGATATCAACATGGACGGCATGGTCGATATTTCCGATCTGGCAATCATGGGAGCAAATTGGGATCTAACAGGTCAGGCAGGCGGCGCATTATGGGGCGAAGGCGATTTGAATGGTGATGGAGCGGTTGATATCTCCGATCTATCGATTCTGGGCGCCTATTGGGGGACTAGCATTGCGGCTGATTCAGCGGATCAGGTTATATACAGGTTAAATGCCGCTCCCATTCCCGAACCTGCGATGGGAAAATTGCTCGCCACTTGTTTTTTTGCGCTCTTATTGGGGGGAATGGTTTTTCGTCAACAAACGCCATTTTTTGTGAAATGAGTTATCCGGTGGCCGAGATAATTCACTTTTACTACATATAATGGCAAGAAACAAACCCGCCGATACCGGCATTCATTTTTTCAATACTGACATGTAATACTTGACAAAACTCAATCGAATTCCTAAAATAAAAATCCTGTTTTTTCAAAATCGCTCTTATCTATTGAAAGTATTGCACCATGAATAGGACTGCCAAAAGTCGGCCTTTTGCGGAAGTTTTGTTTTTTTTCTTTTTCCCCCTCGTTTTTTCCGCCCCTTTCGCTCATGGCGAAATTATCTATTCCGGCACCAATTTCGACATCCAGCTTTCCACTCCCGTAGAAGTGGGAATTACCCCATTAAAGGCAATGACCCTAACGGTGCTCGGGAAAAATAATGTGGTGCCCAACTCTTTTGACGGCACTCGGCTTGGAGGCACGGGCATTACAACGACCGGCGATGCGCTGCATCAGATTTGGGAGTACAATGCATCCCAGACTCCCACGACAACCTTGATTGTTGCCGGCTCCATCCCCGAAAATCTCGATACGCATTTTTTGTTCGGCACCGATAAGATCATATCCATCACTGCTCCCAATGAAAATCGGAATACGCTTTACACGGTTGAAAATGATTATGGCGGCTTCGGGAATTCGTTGAACGGCGTATTTTCTTTGAAGGGCACTCCGACAAGTTCCCTTTGGGACTTGGCGTATCTGGTCGTGCCCCAAGGAGCGCAATTGAACTTCAAGTTCAGCGTTGGCGCCATAGGTTTTACCCCGGAATTGGTAAATGCCTCCTATTCGGTCGTTCCCGAACCGAGCATGATTGTCTTGCTTGCCATCGGTTGCACCGGCCTGCTGATCCCCGTTTGGCGGCGAAAAAGATCAGCTTCGCGTTTTCGCGTGAGGGATCCGCCCCGAAAATCAAATCTGCTGATCGGCGGGCGCGTTTCCGCCGCGCGGCTTCGAATGGAATTTGACAGATATCTTGGGTTATCGTTTCCTGGATGGTTATTGCCGCGCATCATGGCACAGGTTGCAGACGTCTCGCCGGTAATATAGGCCGGCGGGATGACTGCCCCCCGGAATTGATCAGCGCACCGCTTTCTCTTGCTCTCCACCCTTGATCGTCAGCTCGACAGACGTCTGTCCCACTTTCTGGCTCTTCAGATCCTCGATCGTCAATTGCAGCGTGTATTGGCCCGGATTGATCCGCGGCGGCATGCGGAGCTGGTAGCCGATGAAGAAATCGCGGCGCAGGATTTTGGCAATATTCTTCCGTCGTCGAGATCGCATGATCGGCGATCCGCTGGCCGCTGCGGTCGAGAATCTGGTAGCTGCTCCGCAGCGAGGTGTGATAGCCCTTGGGCGTCGATTCGATGCCGAAATTCTCCACCTCGGCATAGAGCAGCACTTCCTGGTCGGGCAGGAATTCGTATTTTTTGAACGGCGTGTAACAACCGTAACTCTGCACGACCGTGCAGAACGACAAATTGCGAACCGCCAAAGGCGCCATTTCGCCGATCCGCATGATTCCGTCGCTCAAGTGCTGCTTGGCTTCGGCGGCGCGGCTCATCGTGTCCGGCGTGCGCTCGGCGTCCAGAAGCACCGACAGCCCATAAAGTTCCTTCGTCCAAAAATCCTGCATCGCCGGCGGTGCGGCGGGAATCGGTTTCGCCGCCTCCTCGCGGCGCCCGGCCAGGGCGTAGAGCATCCTGAGGCGGGCCTGTTTCGAGATATCTTCCGCCGTCTTCGGCTTCTCGGTCATATCCGCCTCGAGCGCATGAATCGTCTCTCCCAATAGCCCGTGCCAATTGGAACTTTGCGCTGCTCTCCGGCCGCCGGATCGACGTTGGGCGGGCGGGATGCGGTTTTTGCCGCTTCGTTTTGGCCGCTCGGACTCTCATAAGACGCCGGCGTCACCTGGCCTTTCGCGTCGAGCGACTGGAAATCGCACGATTTTGCCGCGGCCGATTTTGCGCCGTTCGGCAATCGATCCGAAGCAAGGCTCGTGGCGGCAACCCCGGGCGCACCCTCTTTCGGCATTGCGGCATTGGCACCGTTTCTTGACATCGATCCCGCTATTTTGGATGGCGGCGGCAACGGAGTGGCGGCGCTGCCCGCGTTGTTGCCGGCAAGTTCCTCGGAACCGTCGCTGGGCGGCAAGACTTGCGGCGGCGTTTCTTCGCCGTTGCGCGGATTGGCCGGACTTTGCGGCAATTTGCCCGCCGGCACGGAAGCGAGCATCGCGCCGTGCATCGAATTTTGACCGCGTTCCATCGATTTACGCCGGTAAGCCACGGCGGCGCGGACCTGCTTCACCATCAACGGCCAGAGCGAAGGATCGGTTTGGCGGAGATCTTCCAGGAGTTTGTTCTGCTGCTGCGGATCGAGCACGCCCAACTCTCGAACTTCGGCCATTACTTCCTGAAGCGATTGCGCGTTGACCGACGAATCGCTCGCCATCGCAGAAGTATCGCCGACCGCCGCTCTCCCCACCGAATCGCCAGGTTTCCGTGCGGGCTGGGCAGCGCCGGCAGCGGCGACGTTGTTTGCCGTTTTGGCATTCGTGCTTCTATCGGCACTGGCGGCGGTATTGGTTCCGGGCGAATCGTTTTTGCCCGCCGACCACGGCGAAACATGACATCCGCCGAGGATCGCCACCAGAAACAGCATTGATAGCATCCGCCAATGATGCATAATATTTCTACTGCATCTCAAGAAACGTTTCGCACCGATAAGCCCGCAGAATAGGGGGCGGATGATAAGGAAAATCGACACGCAAAGCAAGAGCGAAAATGCCGTTAAAATAGGCAACCCAAATGCTGGCAATGCCAGCCGGGATTATTCATAAACCGCCTAGATGCGGCATCCTCGCATAATAGTGAAGAGCGGCAAGATGCCGCTTCTACTAATGGCGTTTATGAATAATTTGGGCTAGCATGTTGCTTTGGAACTCTAGCGATCCCGGGGAGAGGGAGAGCCTCCAGGATATTGAAGGCCGAATCCCTAAAATCATTTAGCCCCCGATGGATCCAGGAGGGACTAAATTCCATCGGGGGCTGAACTGGGAGAGACGAATTATTTCATAGGGCAGCAGCGGGAGTTGGCGATTCAACCGCCGTCGTTCCCCCGAGCGCAATCGGGACGGGCGTGGGACATTTCTCGTAGCCCAGGTTGTGGATCACTTCCAAAACCTCGCTGCAGGTTGGAAACATCCTTCCGTTGGCGCGTTTGTACTCGTCGAGGGCTTTCATGAATTCGATTTCTTCCAGTGTATAATCGCGTTCACAGGTGGTGGGGTCGATTTGCCGGCGGCGGTTTACTTTCGCCCGGCGTTCCAAGGGGAGCCGTTCCACCGCGGCCGGGTTTTTGTTGGCGCGGCACTCCGGATTCCTCCGACGGTCGATGGTTACCACTTTCGCCCCGCCTTTCGTAGGCGAAGCAACGGGACGGCCTTTCGATGATTTTTTTGCGACTTTAACCGACATGACCTTCTTCGTCTTCTGGTTCTTGGTCGCGTGTTTCTTTATGGCGGGCACGGTCGGACACCTCCAGTAATCATTGGATGGGAATGCTAACGTAGCAAAGATACATCACCGTTGACGAAATTCACCAAAAAAACAGTCGAAAAGAAGAAACATCTGGGAAAGCAGGGCAATTTAGATGATTTTATGCGATTGCGCAAATAAATCGGACAGAAGATGGTTTACACGGAGAAAAAACCGCACGGGGATATGCAATTTATCCTTCCCCGGATAATAAAACCGTAAAAAGCAGAAAAGTCGGAACTGCAATAAGCCGTTACGGATTCCCGACCGAATCTTTCACTTCGTTACAGATATCGCGAAGTTCTTTGACGGACACATCTTCCAAGCGTTTGCCGCGCCGATCGAGTTGTTCGTTGATTTTGAGGGCCGTTTCCTGCATGGCGGTGTGAGTATCTTTACTTCCCCCCCAGAGCAGGAAATTTTTGCCTTTCGTGACTCGGGTTTGATCGTCATCCTTATCGAGGCCCAGGCCCAACAGGGCAGCCGATTTCTTGGGATCGTTCGATGCTTTCACGGTGATCACTCAATTGAAACGTTGAGAGAGACTAATTTTTTACCGAGCCGCCCCTGCAATTCGCTCGCCAAGCAATGGCGAAGAAAGAATATACAATTGCGACCGCTCGAGAGGCAACCTCAACTTAAGGTGAAGGCGATGACTTTCCCCAACCCCCACCAATGGCAGGGCAAAAAAATGGCACTTATCGTTTCCGGCCAAAAAATTGACGAAGCATGTCGTCGGCCGCGTCGCAACTGGTTTCGGCAGTGGGTTTCTTGCTGCGCTCGAATTGCCCCACGATTTTTGGGGAAGGGGCCTTTTCTTGCTCCTTCTTTTGTTCTTTCTTTTCCGCCTTTTCCGCCTTTTTCTCTTTTTCCTTCTCTTTGTCTTTGGGCAATAGAATCGTCGTGGTATCCGCCAAGTCTTGATCGACGATGGCGGTGTTTTTCAGGTTGAGATCAACCAACGGGCTTGGTTTCAAGCCTTGGTCGGCATCGTCGAGCCATTGGGTAATATCCAAATCGTCATTCGCCGCCTTCTTGACGGTTCGTGCAGCGGCCTCTTTAATGTTGCGAACCTTGGGGCTTTTTTTGCTACCCAGTTCGACCGTGCAATGAATCACGAATTCCAACACCCCGCCGACATTGAGTTTGTCGCCGTTTTTCAATTCTCGATCGCCGGCAATTCGTTCTCCATTGACAATCGTGCCGTTAGTGCTGCCGAGATCGCGGGCGATTATCCGGCCTTCGGAGACGATAATCGCGCAATGTTTGCGGCTGATGCGCTCGGAGGCGGGCCGGAGCTGGCAGCCTTCGCTGCGGCCGATGAGAAATTGACGGCCGGGGAGTGGTATTTCTTTGCCCTGATTCTTACCGCTCGCGACGATTAGCTTGACTTCCATGGATCTCCTCTGACATTCAAAAGCCGCCCGGGGACATCGAGCGGATTCCGAACGATTCTACAAAACATGTTGCAATGGATCGAATCTGTGCCAAACCGTTTACCGGATAAAGCAGTTAGACTTGCGGATGATCTCGCGAGACATAAAACGCGGGTGGTTCGCGGCATTTGCGGAGAGACCAAGCGAAAGGGCTCTTGACCATTTTCAAGACGCACATTTACCCACTACTAGGCATCCTATCAACTTTTGGGACCGATGTCAAAGGTAATACCCCTGGATGGGGAAGGTTTTTCGAATCGACATGCACCCTGGGAGGGGTGTTCCAACCCGGCGGCAGAACATCCCTGCCAAGACGCGAAATCCGATTCTCAAACCTGGAATTTAATTTATCCGCCGCCCTCGATAGCGATTCCAGTTGTCCGAACCATATTTTTCCGCGGCCAATTGGGCGGCACGGCGGCTTTCGGAATCGGACAAAGAGCCGCGCTGAAATTGTAAATCCATCTTTTCCGCCAGCTTTTGCCGCCATTCGTTCAACAGGTCCGGTTGCGCCAACGTGCCGGCCGCCAAGTCATTCAGTCCCGGCAATTCCGGCGCGGAGGCCGATCTTGCGAGCAAGATGCTTCCGTGTTGAACGACCGCGCCGCCGTAACGCCGCTGGGCGCTGCCGGCAATTTTTACCTCGCCCAGCAGCACGTCGCCGGGAGCACGGCGCAAAAAACAAAGGAACGGTTGTTCGCGGTCGCGCGGGCTGCCCGTCGGTTGGCAGAGCGATGCGGCAAAACCGCGGGCGGCAAGCGCCTCGACGAGCGCGGCATGGAATGCCGCATAGAGCGTCAAGTGCTTTTTCGCCCAAATCCAGGAAGGCGGGACGGCAAAGCTGTAGGTGATTTCCCGATCGTGCAGGATCGCCCCGCCGCCGCTGGCGCGGCGCACGCAAGGGCAGCGGCTGCTGGACGCGTGCTGCCGGCGATCGGCATGATCCTGAAAGTAACCCAACGAAAGAGTCGGCTCGTCCCAGCCGTAAAATCGAAGCGTGCAAAGCCCTTCCTCGGCCGCCGAAACCGAAAGCGACTCGTCCACCGCCATATTCCAGGCGCCGGAAGCGGGCGAATCGTGAAGCAAGCGGCAGAGCATCGCTTATCCTTCATGCTTCAACACGGGTTTTCTCGCGGCGAGAACTTCGTCCGCGCGGCTGACGGGCGTAGTGTGCGGGGCGTCGTGCAGCAGTTCGGCCGGCTCGCCGGTGATGCGGAACAGCGCTTCGGCGAAGGCGTCCAGCGTGGCCTTGCTCTCCGTCTCCGTCGGCTCGATCATCATCGCTTCCTTGACGATCAGCGGAAAATAAACCGTCGGCGCGTGGTAGCCGTAATCGATCAGCCGCTTGGCGATGTCCATCGTCGAGATGCCTTTCTCGTTCTTGAGTTTCACCGGCGAGGCGACGAACTCGTGCATGCAGCGGTCGCCGTGGGGCACGTCGAGAAAATGCTTGACTTTCGCCAGCAGATAATTCGCGTTCAGCACGGCGTGCTCGGAGACTTCGCGGAGGCCTTTCGCGCCGTGCGTGCGGAGGTAGCAGTACATCCGCACCAGCACGCCGACGTTGCCGAAGAAACTCCGCACCCGGCCGATCGATTGGGGACGATCGTCATCGAGGCGAAATACGCCGTTCTCCTTGACCACGATGGGACTCGGCAAATAAGGGGCGAGTTTTTCCGCCACCGCGATCGGACCCGCCCCGGGGCCGCCGCCGCCGTGCGGGCCGGAGAAGGTCTTGTGCGGATTAAAGTGCATCAGGTCCGCGCCGAAATCGCCGGGCCGAGTGATGCCGAGGATGGCGTTCATGTTCGCGCCGTCGAGATAGACCAAGGCGCCGACCGCGTGGACCATCTCGACGATCTTTTTGATGTTTTTTTCGAAGATTCCTAGTGTATTTGGATTCGTGATCATGAAGACCGCGGTTTTTTCGTTCAAATGTGCGGCAAGCTCGTCGAGATCGACGAAACCGTCTTCGGTGCAGCGGATCGGCTGCACATCGAAGCCGGCCATCGCCGCGCTGGCGGGATTGGTGCCGTGCGCACCGTCGGGAATCAGCACCGTGGTGCGATTTTGACCGATGTCGCGGAAGTAGGCCGCGGCCACGAGGAGGGCCGTCATTTCGCCGTGTGCGCCGGCGGCGGGTTGCAGCGAGACGGCGGGCAAGCCGGAAATTTCGGCGAGATAGTACTGCGATTCGTGCAATAATTCGAGCAAGCCCTGAACGGCCGAGTCGGGCTGGTAGGGATGCAGATCGACCATGCCCGGCAGGGAGGCGAGCCGCTCGTTCCGCTTGGGATTGTACTTCATCGTGCAGGAGCCCAACGGATAGAAGTGCGTATCGACCGACATGTTTTGCGTCGAGAGGTTCACGAAATGCCGCACCACGTCGGGCTCGGAAAGTTCGGGCAAGGGCAGCGGCGCGGGATTCAGCGCCGCGGCCGGCAGCAGTTCGTCGAGCGGCTTGGCGGGCACGTCGCAGGCGGGCAAATCGACGCCGAGGCAGCCGGGACGGGAAAGTTCGAATAATAGTTGAGTGGATCGTGTGTTGCGCATAGATATTCAGTACTTGTATTCGGCCAAATTTATTTCACGGCGCACGGTGCCATGCCCACGCTTGCCGTGGGCATGTTGGATGCGTAAGGGCGGCTTATATATCGATCGATTACATGAAAATTTTCGCCAATCGGTCGATCTCGTCCTTCGTCCGTTTTTCGGTGACGGCAACCAGCAGGCAATCGGCCAGTTGCGGATACCATCTTCCCAGCGGCACGCCGGGAAAGAGATATTGTTTTTTGGCGGCTGTCAATACAGCTTCCGTGCGGCCGTCCTTCACGCGGACCACGAATTCCTTGAACGTGGGGCGGCCGAAGACTTTTTCCAGTTTGCCGCTTTTGGTCAATTGATTCAAGGCGTAATGCGATTTTTGCAGGCAGAGTTCGGCGACTTGCCGCATTCCTTGCGGGCCCATCAGCGAAAGATACACCGCCGCCCGCAGGGCGAAAAGTCCTTGATTCGTGCAGATGTTGCTTGTGGCCTTTTCGCGGCGGATGTGCTGCTCGCGGGTTTGCAGAGTCAGCGTCCAGCAGCGGCGGCCACGGCGATCGACCGTCTGGCCGACAAGCCTGCCGGGCATGCGGCGGAGGAACGGCTCGCGGCAGGCCATGATGCCCAGGTACGGCCCGCCGTAGGCCATCGGATTGCCCAGCGATTGTCCTTCGGCTACGGCGATATCGGCCCCGTAATCGCCGGGGCGCTTTAATATTCCCAGGCTGATCGGGTCGAAGATGACGATGAAAATCGCGCCCTTTTTATGCGCGATTTCCGCAAGGCTCTCGACCTCTTCCAGGCAGCCGAAAAAGTTCGGATGCTGCACCAGGACGCAGGCGGTCTCGTCGGTCACCGCCGCTTCGACATCGGCCGGGGTCACGGAGCCATCTTTCGCCGCGACCGTGTGCAGTTCGGTTTTCGTGTTGGTGAGATAGGTTTTGAGCGTTTGCCGATATTCGGGATGGACACTTTCGGCGACCACCACGCGGCCGGTGCGATTGCCGGTGTGCAACGACATCAGCACGGCCTCGACCGCCGCGCTGCCGCCGTCGTACATGCTGGAGTTGGAAAAATCCATGCCGGTCAGTTCGGCGATGAGCGTTTGATACTCGAACATCGCCTGCAGGGTGCCCTGGCTGGCCTCGGCCTGGTAGGGCGTGTAGGCGGTGTAGAATTCGCTCCGCGAGGAGATCGTATCGACCACGGCGGGAATGAAATGATCGTAGCATCCGCCACCCAGGAAACAGGGAACGCAGGCGGCCGAGATGTTCTTGCCCGCCAGGGAGACGATATGTGCCGTGAGTTCCATTTCGCCGAGCGCGGGCGGAAGGCACAAATCGCGGTTCAGCCGCAGTTCGGCGGGCACCATCGCGAACAGATCCTCCAGCGAAGAAGCTCCAATGGTGGCAAGCATTTCTCGCTGGTCGTCGATTGTATTGGGAAAGTAGGGCATGATATTCTAGCCATGCTCCTCGGCGCATTGCTTGTCGTAGGCGGCGGCGTCGAGCAACTGGGCGAGCGACGACTCGTCGGTGATTTTCACTTTGATGAACCAGCTTTCGCCATAGGGGTCTTTCGGAAGCGATTCCAAATTGCCGGGCAGCTTTTCGTTCGCGGCGAGAACTTCGCCGGTGACCGGGCTGTTCAGATCGCTGACGGCCTTGACCGATTCGATCTCGCCGAAGGGCTTGCCGGCCTCGACCTTGCGGCCGACCTCGGGCAGCGCGACATAGACCAAATCGGTGAGCATCTCCAAGGCGAAGGCAGTGATGCCCACCACGGCAATTTTCCCGCCGGCCGGATCGGTTTCGATTCGCGCCCATTCATGCGTTTTCGCGTACAACAAGTTTTGAGGTGTCACGGAAATTGCTCCTTTGGAGAAGGTGAGGGTATTTGGGATATTAGTGGGTAGTGGGCAGTGGGCAGTGGGCAGTGATCGATATTAGCTAGAAAATATTTATGGTGTAAATACTTGCCCCTCTCTTGCCCGCTCTTCACTCTTCACCCTGCATCTCCACTCTGCACTCTGCACTCTGCACTCTGCACTCTCCACGCTTCACTCTTACTTCTTCCGGCTATAAAACGGCAGCGGCACGACGCGGGCGGGTTCAAGGCTGCCGCGAATGTCGATTTGCAGCGACATGCCGGGCGTGGCGTGATTCGGCGAAACGTAGCCCATTGCGATCGGCTTTTGCAGCGTGGGCGAAAAAGTACCGCTGGTGACGGTGCCGATCCGCTGCCCGCCGGAATAGATCGCGCAATCTTGCCGCGGCACGCGGCGGGAAAGAATTTCCAGGCCGATCCGCGACAGTATCGGCGGTTGTTTTTCGATTTTCAGCAGGACTTCCCGGCCGGGAAAGTCATAACCCGACAGATGGCAGGCGAATCCCAGGCCGGCTTGGAAAGGATCGATCTCTTCCGTCAACTCGTGGCCGTAAAGCGGCATTCCGGCTTCGAGCCGCAGCGTGTCTCTTGCACCCAGTCCGGTCGCCATGATTCCCAGCGACTCGCCGAACTCCATGAGCGCTTCCCAGATACCCACGGAAATGCTCATGCCGAGGCTGAGTTCGAAACCATCCTCGCCGGTGTAGCCGGTGCGGCTGACGATGCCGCCCTGGCGTTTGGCCGCCGGGTGCAAAAGGCGGACGGTGTCGCCGCGATAATATTTCATGTTCGTGAGATCGGCATCGACGAACGGCTGCAACAAGTCAACCGCCTTCGGGCCTTGGATGGCGAACATTGCCCAGAGGCTGCTGACGTCGGAAAAGACGATCTCGTGGTTCGGCCGATTCGCCCGCTCCGGCGGAAGATGCTGCTGCACCCACTGCACGATCTTGTCGCAGTTCGAGGCGTTGACGACCATCAAATAAAACGGCTGGCCCAGTTCGTTGTGATAATAGCCGACGAGCACGTCATCCAGAATTCCCCCTCGATCGTTCGTCACCAGCGAATAGCGGACTTGGCCCAAAGCCATGTCGGCCACTCGGCGAGTGAGCGTTTCGGCTAAAAAGACCGCCGCGCCGGGCCCCTCGAAACGCAAGCGGCCCATGTGTGAAACGTCGGTCATTCCCACCCTCGAACGGGTGGCGTTGTGCTCTTCGATAATGGAAGAATACTGCACCGGCATGGCCCAGCCGGCGAAATCGACCATGCGGCCCCCGTGCGCGACATGCCAATCGAAGAGCGGCGTCTTCCCAATTTGATCAAAGTTAGTCGTCATTTTGTCAATTGTAATACTAATATATCAATGAACAAGTCCCGGGGAAAGTTCCACGGGACTGACCGGAGTCGATTGGATCGACCGCCTATTCTATAATGCGGCGTAAATTCGGCTAGGGGTGGAAACGATTTCTTTTCTTCCGCGTCCGCTGTTGTTTCACCGCCTGTTCACGGTTCGTCGGAAGAATCCCAATTCATGATGAATTCGATCACGAAAGCGGCCGTCCAGCCGTAATGCGGGCCGCCGATGCCTTTGCCGGATTTCGAGTCGTAATATTCCCAAAGGTGATCCTTGTTCCACGGAATGCCCGTTGATTATAGACTCTTCCATTCGACATTCCTATTCCGCGGTGATGGAATTGCGTGAGAGAGAGGGAGGATTCCTCGCTAACTTCTCCGTGTTTCGCGACGGCGACGGCGAGGCTGCTTTTCAACCGGCAGTTTCTGCGATTTTCTTGTTTTTCGGATGTTTGCTTTCTTCGCCGCCAGGCGGAAATCCAATTCGCGGCGTTCCAGATCGACGTGGGCGACGACCACGTCGAGCAAGTCGCCCAGGCGGAAGGAGTTGCCCGCGCGGCGGCCGGTCAACGTGTGGCTGGCGCGGTCGAAATCGTAATAGTCGTCGGCCAACGAATCGACGTGGATCAGCCCTTCGGCGGGCAGCTTTACGCCTTGCACGAAGAGGCCGAAACTTTCGACGCCGGTGACGATCGCCTCCATCTCCTCGCCGATCCGCGTGCTCATGTAGGCCAAGAGCTTGAGCTTGGTCAGTTCGCGTTCGGCGGCTTCGGCCCGCTGCTCGCGGTCGGAGCAATGCTGGGCGAGGAGGAAAAGCTCGTCCGCGTCGAATCGAGGTTTTTTGCCTTCCGCCACTTCGGAGGGGGGCAACTCCATGTTTTCGGCCTTGCTTTTTTTCGCGGAACGAGTTTTCGCGCCGGAAAATGGACCGGTCCCCGCGAAGCGCATCGACCAGCCGATGCACCGTCAAATCGGGATAGCGGCGGATGGGCGAGGTGAAGTGGCAGTAGCACTCGCTGGCCAAGGCGAAATGGCCTTCCTCGACGGGACTGTAAACCGCCCGCTGCAAGGAACGCAGCGTGGCGAAATTCACCGCATGTTGATCGGGCCGGCCGATGGCGGCGTTCAAGCAGTTTCTGCAACTCGAAGCGGCTTTCCAGGCTTTCGACCTGGTATCCCAATTCTTTGACGAACGCCGTGAGCGCCTTGAGCTTCCGGAGCGTCGGCGGCTGATGCACCCGGCGGATGAAAGGCCAGCCCTTGCGTTCGAGGGTCTCGGCCACCGCCTCGTTCGCGGCCAGCATGAATTCCTCGATAATTTGATGGCTCTCGGTGTTTTCGACCACGTGCGCCCCGGAGACGCGGCCGTGTTTATCGAGTTCGATCTTCACTTCGGGCATGGTCAGTTCGAGCGCGCCTTTCTTCATCCGCCGCGTGCGCAGAAATTGGGCGAGCGTCCGCATCTTGGTCAACAGCTCATGGACCTTCGCGCCCAGCTTCTTCCGCCACGCTTCGGGATCGGCAATGAACGCATCGACCTGCTCGTAGGTCAGCCGCTTGCTGCTTTTGATGGCGGAGTTTTGCAACTCCACGCCCACGCGAAGCCCGTCGGGCGTGAATTCGATGAGCGCCGTCTTCGTCAAACGCACCTTGCCCGGCTGCAGGCTGGCGAGGCTGTTCGAGATGATCTCCGGCAGCATGGGAATCACGCGGTCGGGCAGATAGACGCTCGTCGCCCGATTGCGGGCCTCGCGGTCGAGCGGCGACTTGGGCCGCACGAAATGCGAAACGTCGGCGATATGCACGCCCAAGAGCCAGTTGCCGGTTTTCGTTTTTTCGAGCGAGATGGCGTCGTCGAAATCGCGGGCGTCCTCGGGATCGATCGTGACGATCGTCCTTTTCGTATAATCCGTGCGGCCGTCGGGCACGCTTTCCTCGAATTTCTCGGCCTCCCGCCGGGCGTCGTCCAGGGCGTCTTCGGCGAACGGCTCGACGAGATTGTATTCGCGAATGATCGAAAGCGTATCGACGCCGGGTTTGCCTCGCGGGCCGAGCACCTCGGTTATCACGCCTTCGCCGTGGTGCAGAGGCGACGGGAAGCGGACCATCGTCGACGACGACCTTGTCGTCCGGCTGGGCGTTTTTCGCGCCGGGATCGCCGACCGCGATCGGCTTGGCGAACAGCGTGCCATCGACCTGCACGTAGCCGGTCCCGCGGGACTCGAAATACGTGCCCACGAACTCGTTGGTCTGCCGTTCGAGGATCTCGACGATCTCGCCGCGCACGCCCGGCTCGCCGCGGCGGCGCTTCGAGATCTGCACGACGACGGTGTCGCCGGTCGAGGCGTCGCGGGCGTACTTCGCGGGGATGTAAATATCCTCGAGTTGCTGCTCGCCGGTTTGCTGGGCACGAAGCCGCACGAAACCGAAACCCTTCGCCGTGCGGCTGAACGTGCCGGCCACGCGGCCGGGGGCAATCTTTTCGGAGCCGTTTTTCCCGGTGGATTTCCCGCTAGTCTTCTTCTTGTCGGGATAGCGGACGGCGAGTTTTTCGAGGATTCGCCGATCGAGCGCGGCGTCTTCCTTCTCGGCCGTCGGCGGCTCATTCACCGCTTCGTGAGCGACGACGGGCATCACCAGGTGATTCGAGCCGTATTGAATGTGCCCGAGACGGATCAGCCTTTTGACGGCTTTTTTCGCGTCGGCGGCTTGATCCTTATCGAGCCCCAAGTTCCGCGCGATAATCCGCGGCTTCATCGGCCGATAGTCCGGCCGACCGACGAATTGCAGAATCGATTGTTGAAGAGATGTGAAGTCCATGATGGTTTTGATGAAAAACGGAGTCGAGCGATTCCATTGGAGGGGCAGCACACTCGATCCATATCTGTTATGATGGGGGATTGTCCTCCCCGCAACCCCGTTTGAGGATAAGCCATGATTCGGATCGATTTGGTGGATAAAACGAACAAACTGAAGCACATCGAATTCCAGGTGGTTCCCGTCACCAAGGAGAAGGATTACACCTGCATTCCCGACGATGTCTTGCCCTTTCGCAGCGTGGTGCGGCTTTCCCGCCTGCTTCAGGCCGGTCGAGTGGCGGGCGATATCGGCGAATTCGTGTGGTATCGGCTGATGGGGACGCCGCAGGGCAGGCACAACCAAGCGGTTAAAATTTAAATCGAACCGGCATTTTCAACGAATTCACACATTGCCAAAAAATTGGCATCGTGCATCGAGGGGGCGAATGGGGACTGATCCATTTTTCGGCGAACTTGTGTCGCCACGCGCATAAATCGTTGGCCGAAAACATGGACCCGCCCCCCTCCTTCCCGCCCCGTGAACGGTTACAAAAATCGGCAAAGTGCATCGAGAAAGCGGCGGGAACGAGCGTTTTCCAGGGAAAATTGGGGATCTCGCAGCAGAACCGGTTTTCTCGACCGGCGGGAGCTATATCGGGTTGACGTTCTCGGCACACGGGCCTTTCTGTCCACGTCCCTCGGTATAGGAGACCCTTTGGCCTTCTTGCAAGTCGTCAAAATCGACGCCTTGGAGGCTCGATTTGTGGAAAAATAAATCCGTGCCGTTTTCCCTCGTAATAAACCCAAAACCCTTGTCGGTCAATTTTTTGATTGTACCTTCGGCCATGCTCTGATTCCTTAAGTGATTGCTGAAACGAACGCCGCTCGACTTACGATTGCCGAATGGCCTCCCGCTCAGTGTACCCGGTCATGGCGCCTCAACGCAAGTAGTCGGACAAGAGACAAATTCGAGCGGCGGGGGGGGAGTTTTGCAGGGTGGGCTCCGCCCACCATTTTTCCGCGGGCAACAGCCGATGTTGAATGGTTTGCGATGGTAAGCGGCATAAAGTGGGCAAAGCCCACCCTACTGGCTGTAGATTTGTAGGGTGGGCTCCGCCCACCATTTTTCCCATAGCTTACGCAGATCGATTTTGGTGCTGAGACTGAAAACGGGGGGATTCGACGGGGAGGGAGTCGATGCCGAGGATGTTAGCTGGCGGCCGGCGGCTGCATCACCCGGCCCATGAACAGGATGCAGCCGGTGCGAGTGTCGCGGATGAGAAATAGGAATCGAAATATCGCCGCCCAGATAGGTCTTCTCCAGAATCTGCACGCCGTCGATTTCCGCATAGCGGTGCCGCGCGTCGGTCAGCGCCATCATCGGCACGCGGACGGTTCGGTCTTCTGCATGGAACAATTCGTCTTTCGTGCTCTCTTTGAGGAATCGCCTTTCCAATTTGCCCTTGAAATAGATGGCGTTGATGATGGTGAAACGGGTCATTTCGTGGATCGCGCCGGTCGGCACGGCGTCTTTGATCCGATTTCTGGTCTTCTTCTCGACCCAGTCGTTCATCTGTTTCCGCACGACTTCGGATTGTTTGAAATCGACCAGCCCGACTTCCGAGCCAAATTGGCTGCGGTTGATATCGAGAAACGACTCCTGGAACTTGTAGTCATTCCGGCACCAGAGGCGGTTGGCGACGTCCATTTCACAGCCCGGCCGGTCGGCCAGTAGGGTCGCTTTGAGCAGCGATTGATAGCCGAGCGGAATTTCCTCCTGTTTGAGCGATAAATGCAGTGTTTTAGCGATTTCGTCGGCCGTTTCGCCGCGCACCGGCGTTGGCCATCGCCAGCACGGTGGAAATGCTGTACGGAGAGAAGAACAGATTCCGGTCCTTTTCGCGCAACTCGCGGTAAAGGTCGATGGCGAATTGATTGTTCGCCGAAACGATCGCGTCGCGGGCGGGATCGGGATCGAGGGGCGGCAGCGGCTTCACTGGTATGGCCGGGCGTCGGGCCAACATACCCGAACCCTGAAAACGCTTCCGCCGAGGAATCGACGGGCAGCGGTGGCGGGGGTAGTTTGGCCAGATCCTCTTTGGTTGGCGGTGTCATGCGGAGTTTGCGTAGGTTGTCGAGCAGTTCGCCGACCTGCTCTTGAATCTGCCAGGTTTGGCTGACGACCAGCGCCTGAATCCCACGGGTTGCCACTGGCCGAATGTAGCCAGGTCCGCCGACGCAGTCCCAAGTCGTCGGACGGATCGTTCGTGTAATGGCATCGATGAGACCATCGAAGTCGGGAACGATTTCGCCCCCCGTCGTGCGATAGGCTGGTAGATCGGATACGTCGTAGGTTCGCATAAAGAGATTGTTGTTCGCCCCGTCGTGGGACGTGATGCAAATCGACTCGTCGCGGACGGTCCATGCGAGGTCCGCATCGCGGAGTATCGCGTCGAGGGCGGTTTCCAATTTCACGTCCTTGACATGGAGCGTGATTCTGGCTTCGTCAAGTTTCCTATCGACCTCCTCTGCGGGCAAGCTATGTTCGGTGCTACCCATTCCACCCGTTCCGTCGTCTTGGACGAAGCCAATGCCGCGTTTATCGATGTGGAATTTTTGACCGGTTTCTTTTCGAGAAAACCGATCGCGTCGAGCAACGGCTCCTCGACGAAGTTCAACGTGACGGGCTTCTTTAGCGATTCGCGGATTTTCCTCTCGATCAGCCGCGAAGTCTTTTCCGGCTCGGACAATTCCAGCGGAGCGCGTTTGTCGGCAGGAACCGCGGCGGGTAACACATTCGCCTTTTTCGGCTCGTTGGCTGGACGCCTCAACGCACGAAGATCGGCAAGCAGTTCGGCCACTCCTTCATGCACATCATCGGTCTGCGAGCAAACAAGAGCTTTGATGCCGGCCGACTCGAAAGGAGAAATTGATCCCGAGCCGCCAACGCAGTCCCAAGTAATCGGCTTGATAGTCTTGGTGATCATATCGATCAGCGAATCGAAATCGGAGCCTTCGCCTTCGTCCGAAATGACCAAATCGGTCACGTCATACGTGACCGTAATCAGATCATTGTCGGCGACGTCGGGCGAGGTAATGAGCAGCACTTCGTGGCGGGCTATCGAGGTCAGCCCAAAATCGTCGAGCAAGAGACAAAGCGCCGACTTGGCCGAGATGCCGCTGATCTTGAACGTGACGGGCGTATTCGGCGAGACGCCCAGGTCGTTGAGCGCCTTTCGATCCAAGAAGACGGGGATTTTCAACTCGTCGTGCAGTTTTTTCGCCACGTCGGCAAGCGGCGTTTCGTCGAAATTCCAATCGATCTGTTTGAGGAGCGCCTTGTGGATGGCTTGCCGCGGGGCGTGCATGTCGATCAACTTCGGTGCGGGCTCCTCGGCGGAGGTGAATTTCGGGAGGAGACTGACGGCACAAATCAACAGACACGAGCGGCGGAACAGGCGAGAGGACATTGGTTTGCTCCTTTTCAATAAGCGGTTGGAAAACCGAGAGGAGATAAGCGGATTTCGGCTTACCCCTGATTTCGGCATTCCTCGCTGGGCGACATTTAATGCTCGAGCTCAAGATTACTATAGAATAGGCCTCTCTTGCAAGTAATTTGTGGGGATTGAGGGTTTGAGGTTGATAAAGAGGAACCCGTAGTCGCCTTTCGCGGTGCGAAACGCGACTTTGCGATGATTGAGAGTGGCGAGAACATCGGTTATAATCGGGGCTAATTTTATGACGTTAGTTTTCAAATTTGAGGCTTTATCCTCAAAGTACCAAGAACTAGATTTAAGCGGAAAATGGAATTCCCGAAAGTACAAGTTTAGTGCCTTTTCTCTAGCCCAGGCGTTCACGCCTGTGGAAGCGAAACCCGCCCAAATTTTCTTTTCCTTCCAGCCTCTTCAGGGGCGAGCGTGTTCGCCGCGCTCGCCCCTGAAGAGGCTGGGAAGAAAAGAACGGAGGCGGGGCGAACCCTAACCACAGGCGTGAACGCCTGGGCTAGAGAAAAGGCACTGATTGGATGCGGTTGAATCGTGCTATGATGGGCAGCGAAGTATAAGTCGGGCGAAGCTCAAGATTTTCACCTGGGCAAGCGAGGCGGAAGGATGTGTAAATTAACGATGAAATTCCATCTACCGGGCGTCCTGTTGATTGCATTCTGCGCAGCGAGCGCGGCCGGCGCCGCGGAGCCGGGCGAACGGGATATCTATCCGGATACGTGGGTGGCAACCGACGCGCTCGGCCGATCCATGCCGGACATCTCGGCGGCGGGACCGGTGAAACGGGATCAGCGCCGCGTGGTCGGCATCTTCTATATCACTTGGCATAGCGACAATCTGGCCGGCATGAAATCGCCCTACGCGGCCGACGTCACCCGCGTGCTGGCCGCCGATCCCAAGGCCCGGCTGGATGCGAAACATCCGCTCTGGACCGAAGGGTCGTACCACTGGGGCGAGCCGGAACTCGGCTATTTCCTGAGCAAAGACAAGTTCGTGATCCGCAAAGACATGTCGATGCTCGCCGATGCGGGCGTCGATGTGCTGGTGATGGACGTGACCAACGCCGTGCGCTACTGGGACGAGTGGGACGTCCTCTTCACGGAAATGCAGAAAATGAAAGCCGAAGGCAACCGCGTGCCGGCGATCTGCTTCTGGGCGTTCAACGGCCCGGTAATCGCCGTGGTGCAGGATTTGTACGAGAAAATCTATCAGCCGGGCAAGTACAAGGACCTCTGGTTTTACTGGGACGGCAAACCGCTGCTTTTGTATAACGGCACGCCGAGCATCGATTCCAACGGCCCGGCCGCGCGGAATCGCAATCCGCATTACGATCCCGCGGCCAGGACCGACCCGAAGCATCCGCACTACGGCGACCGCGATTACACCGAGGAATTTTACACCGATTACACCAAGGCCGTGAAGGAGTTTTTCACGCTGCGGACGATGTGGTGGGGTTATTACAAGTGGGACGGCAAGCGGTTCATCGGCACGGAAGACCATTGGAGCTTCGGCTACGACCTGGGTGACGAGCAGGTCAAAACGATGAAGCCGGACGAGCTCCTCTCACGGCACAACGGCGTCAAGGAGGAAGCGGCCGTCACGCCGGCCCAGCATCCGAACTCGCTTGTGGGAAAATCGTGGACGCGGGAACACGGCGAGCCGCCCTTGAACGAGTTCGATCTGCCGCTTCCCACGCATGTGCCGTGGCTCGGCAAGACCGTGGCACACCCGGAGGGCTATGGCATCTACTTCCAGCAGCGTTGGGACGAGGCGATCCGGGCCGATCCGCAGTTTCTGTATCTCAACGACTGGAACGAATGGACGGCCGGCAAATATCATCCGGACCCGGGGAAGACCATGCCGTTCATGCGGCGCGACAGCACCTATTACTTCGTCGATCAGTACGATGCCGAGTTCAACCGCACGATTCAGCCGATGAAAGGCGGATACACGGACAATTACTATATGCAAATGGCGGAAAATATTCGCCGTTATAAGGGAGTTCGTCCGATCCCGACGCTCAGAGGCGTACAGACGATGAAGATCGACGGCGATTTCAGCGATTGGGCCGGCGTGAAAGTCGAATACCGCGATACGATCGGCGACACGATCCACCGCGACTATCCGGGTTACGGCGGTTTGCATTACACAGACGACTCGGGCCGGAACGATATTGTCGCCTGCAAGGTCGCCGTCGATGACGAGCACGTCTTCTTCTATGCCGAGACGGCGGCGCCGCTCACGCCCTGCACCGGCAGCAACTGGATGCTGCTGCTTGTCGATGCCGATCGGAACCCGAGCACCGGCTGGCACGGTTACGACTATCTCGTCAACAAGAAAATTCTCGACGAAAAGACCACCACGCTAATGCGATACGATCCGACTTCGCCGGACAATCCGTGGGTCGAGGCGGCGAAGCTGCCGTATCGCTACGCGGGCAACAAGCTGGAAGTCGCCATCCCGCGCAAGCTCCTCGGCCTGCAAGGCGACGCGCTGAGTTTCGATTTTCACTGGTGCGACCATCCGGCGGACCTCAAGGATCCGATCTCGCTCTGCACCAGCGGCGACAGCGCGCCGAACCGGTGTTTCAATTACCGCTGCGTGTGGAAGAAATGAGGGCCGCTTCGTTAGCTGCTGTAAGAGAAGTTATGTAGCAGGCACTCGGAGCGTGCCTGCCACAATATCCCTCCAGCAGCCCGTTGAAAAAGTATCGGGTGCCATGCTCACGCTTGTGTGAGCATGAGAATTGGCGGAAAAACATGCCCACGGCAAGCGTGGGCATGGCACCCCATGAATTGGTCCGCCTTTTTCAACGGGCTACTAGGGCCCCGTTTCAAGATCGCCGATTCCGCCGGTCATGCCTTTGCAATAGGCGTCGAGCCGGTAAAGCGCGTAGCAGGCGATCGCATTGCAGTTATACCAGTTGTGGCCGCTGTCTTCCCCCTGGGGCTTGCCGTTTTCCAGCCAGCGCGTGCCCCAGTTCGAGATCGCCCCGTCGGGGTACTGCTGCGCGACGATGGCATTGCCCGCCGCCTTGGCCTTGTCGAGATAGACTTGCTCGCCGGTCGCCTTGTGCAGTTCGAGATTGGCGAGCAGATAATAGCCCGCGTGAACTTCCATCGGCCACCAGCAGACATACTGCTCGAAAACCAGCGGTCCCTTGACGGGCAGCGGATGCGACTGGCTTTCCGGGCCGAAGAGCACGAACTGGTCCTCCACGAAACGCAGCAGTCTCTTCGCCTGCGGAATATATTGCGGATTGCGGTCTTTGTTCCGGCAAAGATAGGCGATCAGGACATTCGGCTCCCATTGGCTCAGATTGTAATAGGGCCGGGCCTCGCCGACGTCCTCATAGCCTCCTTGCCAATTGAACGAAGCGGTCGGATAGGCCAGCATCCATTGCACGGCGCGCTCCGCGGCCATCAGCAATTTTTCGTCGGCGCCGTGGCGCGAGAGAGCTTCCACCAAAAGCGAAAACTGGATCCCGCCCGTGCAATAGGCTTCCTTCACCGCGCCCGTCTTGAAATTCACGCGATAAGGAAAGCTGCCGTCCGGCGCTTGGAACTCGGCGGTGACGCGGGCGATGTGCCGGGCGTAGTCCAGGTACTTTTCCTCCTTCGTCGCCTCATACATCGAAACCATCCCCAACCCCATCCACGAAGCGCGCGTAAGGTTGATATTGTCGGTCTCCCAGGAACTGCCGAATCGGCCCTTGGCGATCGTCGAATAGGGAAACAGCGGCATGGCTCCTTTGTCCGGCAAGCGGTTTTTCAAGGCCCAATCGGCGGCGATGCGGGCCATCTTCAACGCCATTTCACTTTCCGCGCGATGCAGCTCGGCATGTGCCGTCATCGACCAGATGATGGCCGGCACGATGCAGGCAGGGTATGCTTCGGGATGGCCTGTCTCGGCCCATTGATGGCGGCGGCGAAATTCGCCGAGCATTCCCGGATCGTCGAAACCCGGTCCCAGCCGCGCCCGCGTCGGCTCGGGCGTGGGCGAGGCCGCCGACCAGATCCACACCGGCACGCCCGGCTCGCGGTAGGGCGCCGTTCCCTTCTCGCCCACGCGGATCAAATAGGCGATGTTGCGGTCGGCCGCCGCCGCCCAATCTTCGGGCGGTTCGTGGAAACCTTGCCAATCGGGCGCCTTCACCCGCCAACTGCGCTCCTCGGCCAGCACTTTTCCGCCGGCATCCAGCCATTGCAAGGTGAGTTTGAATTTCTTCACGGCGACGTGGTCCCAGATCGGCGCCAAATCGAGCCAAGGATGCGGCGATTCAACTTGCCGGGTTTTCCCCCCTTGTTCCACGATCGCCCGGTACTTGGCCGTCTTCGGAAGCGGCAGAAGCTGAAACGCCGGCGGATCGATGAACTGCCGGCTTTGCATGTTCCAACTGACGATCCGACTCTCCGCCGCTCGAGATGCATGCTCTGCAAGGTTGCACCATAAAACGACGAAAATCCCCAGAACGCAAGGAATGCGATTCATAAAATGTTCCTCTAGGGGCACACGAATACCCCATTTGAATCGACCATGCAAATAAAAAAGCCCGGAAGTCGTTCAATGCCAACACTTTCCGGGCTTATCGAAGTAGCGGCGCAGGGACTTGAACCCCGGACACGCGGATTATGATTCCGCTGCTCTAACCAACTGAGCTACGCCGCCAAAAGTCTGATTTGTCTTGGATTGTACTAAAAGTAGCTTTGAATTGCCAGTGCCGACCCCAAAATAGCTCCAAAATCCGGTCTGCATTCGACTTGGTTTTGTCCCGCATTGAATTTTATTCGGCGTAAGTTCTTGTGGGATTTGATATTACGAAAAACGGCCTCTCTTACAAGAATGGTTTTTTCCCAAAAACATTCCCGGCAGAGCGGACGTTGAAATCCATTTCGCGGCTTTGATGAGCAAGCCGATCGCCGATGTCGGGCCGCTCGCCGGCAAATCGCTGGTCGCCGCGCGCACCATGCAGCGTCAGATGCCTGGCCGGCCGCTATTTGCAAATGGCAGAGACGAACTTCCCGTCCTTGCTGCGGGTGTAACAGACTTCGCCCTCCTAATATGGCGGTTGATTTCCACGGCCCCTTTTCGTCGATGATTCCACCCCATGATTTGCGTCTGCCGAATCCGATGGCAAAATGGCATGAAAATCGCGCAATACGTTATTGTTTTCTGGATTTGGACGGATAAAATGGACATTTTCCCGTTCATAATCCGTAAACAATCGTCGCGGGATTCACACGTCACGCGGTTTTCGGGAAGAGTTGGAGATCGCACTCGCCGGTGGATCGCCAGAAATCGCGCCGTTTGCTTTTGACGGTCTGCTCTGCCGGAAACACTATGTATAATACTTTCGATCTGGTTTTCTTCCTGGGCACGCTCTTGGCGGTGATGGTGATCGGATTCATGAGCGGGCGAAATCAAGAGCGCTCGGTCAAAGGGTACTTCCGCGGCGGCAACCGATTGCCCTGGTATGCCATCGGGTTTTCGATCATCGCGGCCGGCATCAGTTCCGAGCAATTTGTCGGCGAAATGGGCTACGCCTACAAACTCGGCATGCCGGTGGTGAACTGGGAGTGGCTTATCTTTCCGGCATTGTCGATCCTCTTGTGGATTTTCGTCCCCTTATACATCCGCGGCGGCATCACGACCATGCCCGAATACTTGGAACGGCGTTATGGCCGCGCTACGCGAACCCTCTATGCTTACCTCACGGTGGCCAGTTACATATTCGTGAATTTCGCGCTGGTGTTCTATACGGGCGGGTTTGCGCTGGAGCAGATGTGGGGCATCCAGCGGATTTGGGCCGTTTGGCTGCTGGCCGTTTTCACGGGCCTTTATACCGTTTATGGCGGGCTTTCGGCCGTAGCTTGGACGAGCTCGCTGCAATGCATCTTGTTGATGGGCGGCGGATTGTACGTGTTTTTTGCCGGCATGACTTACATCCACTGGGATTTTCCCGCCATTTTCGCCGGCAATCAGCGTGCTAATCTGATCATGCCCGCCGAGCATGCGGAAATTCCCTGGACGGCGCTGGTGATCCTCGCGCTCTCGACAAACGTCTGGTACTATGCCACGAATCAATATATCAACCAGCGTTGTTTAGCGGCCCGCAACGAATGGCACGCCAAGATGGGCGTCTTGTTGACCGGCGGCTTGCAGGTCATCATGCCGCTGGTGACTTGTTTTCCGGCCATGATTTATCACGTTTACAATCCGGATTTAAAGGATTGGAATGCCGCCTATCCTGCGCTGGTGGCGGCCTTCGTGCCCACCGGCTTGAAAGGCCTTGTGGCGGCGGCCATCGTCGGGCGCGATCATGTCCACGATCTCCGGACTCGTGAACTCGACCTCGACGATTGTGACGTTGGACATCATACGACCCGGTTTCGGACGCCATTGGCCCGATGACAAACTGGTCCGCATCGGCCGCTGGACCGGCGCGGCCGCCCTGTTGGCCGGGGCCGCGCTCGCGCCGATCGTCATGCAATGGGAAAGCCTTTACCGCTATGCCCAAGATATTTGGGCCCCCATGGCCGCGCCCGTGACGGTTGTTTTCATTGTGGGCGCGTTGTGGAAATTCGCCGACCGCCGTGGCGCCGTTGCCTGTATTCTGTTCGCGATTGCGACCGTCCCCTTTACCATCGTCAAATCGATTCTGGGTGACTACGGAATCCGATTCTTGCCCGCCAATCTGGAGAATCCGATGGTCATGGCGGGCACGGTAAGTTTAATTTCCTGGGTCGTCATGGGCGTTTTGCGAGAGTCTTGGCCGATGGGAAAAAGTCTATCGGTGCTCGCGCCCTTGACGGCCGCGATTCTCTGGATCGCCATCGTGAGCCCCACCGCGATGGCCTTCTCCGTGCTGATCGTTTTCCTGCTCTCGATCGGCGTCCCGTTGCTGATGAGGTCCAAAGCGGCCGGCGGAATGTGGGACCGATCGATGTTGTGGACTTCCGTTAAGGTTCCTTGGTATGCCGGTTTAGGCTTGTGGTGGCTCGTGTTCGCCGCAACCTTGTTCGGGCTCTACATCTATTTTTGGTAAATGGGATTATTTTAACCGAAACAAGCGACTGCTCGTGGGAAAAAAGGGAAAAAAGGTGATTTGGCAAGGATCGCAACTTCAACATTTCTCCTTTTCCCTTTTCTTGCGCTTTCTCGGACACGATAAATCGAAATGAAAAACAAATCGACATTGTCGAAAAAAGAAAGGAAAGACAAATGCGACTTTCACGAATGGAGGTTCTCTCGCAAGCGGAAATCGAGGCAATTCACGAAGCGACGCTCGATATCTTGACGAATTGCGGGGTCCAGATTTTGCATCCGCCGATGTTGGCGTTTCTCAAGAATAAAGGGCTCTCCGTGGATGAAGAAAACGGCGTCGTGCGATTCTCCCGCGGTTGCCTGGAAGATGCCATGAACACGGTTCCCGCCCGGTTCGAGGTCTTCGACCGCGACGGAAAATTTGCCTTCCTCTTGGGCGATCGGCAGCCGAAGATCGCAGCCGGCCACAACGCCGTGTTCTGGGTCGATAGCAATTCGGGCCAGACGCGCTCATCCACGGTGGCTGACGTGGAGCTTTTCGCCCGCATTTGCCAGGACCTGAAGCACATCGACATGATCGGCATTCCCGTCATGCCGCAAGATGTTCCGAACCCGCAAGCCTCCCTCTTGTACGGCGTGAAGGCAGTCCTCGAAAACAGCGTCAAACCGATCTTTTTCTCCACCGACAACGCCAAGGTCAATCATGCCTGCATCGAGCTGACGAAAGCCGCTTTTGCCGGCGATTTGCAGAGCCAGGTTTACGGCATCAGCCAGCTTTCCTCGACCAGCCCGCTGTTCTGGGAGCAGGGCGTGCTCGAAGCCATCATGGATACCGTGGCGACAGGCGTGCCGTTGGCGATCTTGCCGGAACCGATTGCCGGCTTCACCGCCCCTTATACTTTGGCCGGCTTGGTGACCATGAATAATGCCGAGTGCTTGTCGGGCATGGCGATGATTCAACTTCTCCGACCCGGCGCAAAATTCTTGTATGCCAATTCCTGGACGACTTTCGACATGCGTTCGGCAGCGGCATTGGTGGGCTCCGTCGAAACGACGATCTGCCGCATCGCCGGCGCGCAGCTCGCGCATTTCTACAATCTACCCTGCCACACGACCGCCCCCAATTCCGACAATCACGCCCATGACGAGCAAAATGCCTGGGAAAAAACCTTCAGCCAGTTCTGTGCGATCGCGGCGGGAAACGACTTGATCGTCAATTGCGGCATGTTCGCCACGGGAATGACTTGCAGCCACGAGCAATTGCTGATCGACGAGGAAATTTCCGCCTTGTCGCGGCGGATCGCCGCCGGCATGAAGGTTTCCAAGGACACGATTGCCGCCGATCTGATCAAACGCGTCGGCCCTCGCGGCGAATCGTTCCTGCTCGCCGATCACACGTTGCAGTGGCTCCGCTCCGAGGAATACGTCCAAACGCCGCTTTCGGTGCGCGGTCCCCGGGCGGCCTGGGAGTCTCAGGGAGCGCGCGACACCTACAAAATCGCCCAAGAAAAAGTCAACCAGTACGCCGCACGGCCCCGTTGTTGCCTGCCGGAGAAGATTCGTGATCAATTGGCGGAAATCGTTGCGCGTTTCTGAGCATCTTTGACCGTTCCGAAACAAACGGGAGTTCATCATGAACGATACATGATCCTTGCACCATCTCGATTCGGTGTTCCGCCCGGCGTAAAACGGGAGTCATCTTGAAATCGCGAGGTGTTGCCTGCCGCACGATCCTTAAGAAGCTATGTCAATCTCATTCTAAGGTTCTGCGATTGCTTGGAGTGTAACCGGTCCCAAAAGACCGGAGGGAAGCAAAGAGGACTGAGCGTCATAAGTGCGGACATTCGTAACGGTCCTCCGCTCTCCCTTCGGCAACATCGCGTCGCCGATGAGACGGTTGGGCCAGAGGTTGGCTACGTCGATCTCCAGTTCGTTGACGCCGGATTGCAGTGCGCCAGTGACCTCGATCCGCCAGGGAGCCGTCCAGACGATTCCCAAATCGCGTCCATTCAGCCGCACGCGGGCGATATTCCTCACCGTGCCAAGATCCAGATACGCCGGCGATTCGAAATTCCGATGTTTGGTATCAAAGGTCTTCCGGTACGTTGCCACGCCGGAATAGTGGCGGATTCCCTCTTCGGGCCGCAGCGTCCAGTCTTCGAGCTTTTCCAAGGTCATTCGTTCAGGACCACCCCATCGAGGGTCGAACGCCACGGTCCACGGGCCGGACAGCGCTTGCAAGACGGCCGGCTTCGCGAAATTGCCCGATTTCCCGCCGTGGTTCTCAAGGGTTGGTCTGCGGAACACCACGAACCAACTCTGCCGCGGGGCAAATTGCAGCGGCACCATCGTGCGGCCATTTTCGGCACGAAAATCGGGTAGATCCCGCACGCCCCCGGTGACGGCATCCCAGAGCTCCGGCTGTTTGCCGGTGACGCGAAATACGACGCTCGCGGTGGTTGCCAACGGTTTCTGGTTGCTGAGGAAATAGATCTCCGTCTCGCCGTCGCGGCGATGAATCCAATCAAAAATCGCGCCTCGGGACCGATCGCGAAATTCCACGTCCGGCGCCAAGCCGTCGGTCTGAGCCACTGCTTCCAACGGACCCGCACGCAGCTTTTTCACCGTCTCGGCAAACCGCTTGGGACCGATGACCGTTACGCCGGCTTCGGCCAACTCCTCGACCTTCTCCAATGTCGCGGAGGATAGAAGGGCATCGGGCTGCTGCGGCAAAACAAGATAGCGATAACTCATGCCGTCGGGAAGCGTCAAACAACGCGCATGCGCGGAGGCGCGCGTCAACAACGCTTCCGCGTTGAGCACGTCGTAGTCGAAACCGGCGGGATGCTGCTCAGAACGCGGCGGGATGAAACCGGGAATGGCCTCGTTCTGCAAGAAGGCGAAATCGGCCACAAAAAGCCCTTGCCGGAGCAAATACTGACAACGGGCAAGATAGGTCAGCCATGCGCCGCTCATCGGCCACCATGTCAGGTTGCAGTCGAAGTGGGTGCCGACGTGCGCCCACTCAAAACCCGGCTTCGCATCCAGCCGCGGCTGGTGAACCCAAAAGCAAAGCACGTTGCGGGTCAATCCTTCACAGAACGCGGAGTCGCCGATGTCCTTCATGCTCCAGGGATCGTCGATCCAGTCGTCGGCGAACGACGTGAAAGCTTCGGCTTGGCAATCGCGTTTGCCGTAGATGTGCATCGCGGAGGCGGCTTGCTTGAGGCTGGGATTGTGGCGATGAATAATCTCGCCGTTCGGTTCGCTGTTGCGTTTCCAAAACTCGCCCATGGGAACGTCGTTGATTCCCTCGCATTGAAGCGCGTCGATCCAATGGGTGAAAAACGGCCCGCCCGATTCCGGGTGGATGCCGCGCAGGCCTCCTCGAATCGTCAGTTCGCGCAGCCGGCCGTAATAGTTGGCGGCCGTCAGATCGGCGACCGTGCGGCGATAGTCTTGCAGGAAGCGGCGCGTCTCGCTGGGACTTTTCACGGTTTGCCCCAGCACGGCCGGCAGCCACGGCAGCGGATCGTAACCGCGACGACGCTGAAATTCCTCGCGCATCCGCGGCGTCCACGTCGGCTGGCCCAGTTCCCAACTGTCGATATGGAAATATTGCAGCGTCTTGCCGGCCAACGGTCCGGCGTCGGCGATAAGTTTCCCGCCGGTCTCGGCGAAATGCGCATCCATGGCTGCGGCGCTCATTGGGTCGATTTCCAAACCGCGCGGCCCCGAACCGACGCATTTGGTGAAATCGCCGTGCAGCGCAGCTTCCGATCCGCAGCACCTTCCAGGTTCCCGGCGGAACTTCCCAGTCGAGCTTGCCGTTTTGATCCACAAAGCTGGTTAACTCCACGGCGCGATCGAGATCCCAAAAGAATCGCGAGAGTGGTCTTTTGTTCGCGAGTTGCTCTTTCGACAACAGGGCAATCTCGGCCACCTGCACATTCCAGTTTTCTCCCCGGAACGGTTGCGACGAGAGAAACAATATGCGGAAATGCCTGGCGCTGGTTTTCGCAAAGGTGATCGTCGTCTCTTGCCGCGGATTCAAGGTCGTGCGCAAGCGGCCGAAACGCCCGGCCGTCCTCCGAACTCTGCACTGCGACGTCCTTGGGGCCGCAGTCCGAATAGGGTTTGAGATAAACGCCGGCGGCCGTCCAAGGCGCATCGAAATCAAATTGCAGATATTCCGGCTTCTCCGGCGTCGGCCCCATGCCGGACTTGTCCCCGTTGGAAATCCAGCGCGTTCGCGTCACTGCCGTCTTCCGCCAACGCCGGGGCATACCCTTGATATTGCGAACTCGCGACAAGCTTGCATCCGGGCAGCGCTTCCGCAAGGGGCGACGCCAACACCACAATGTCGCGGTAAAATCCTTGAACGGTTTCCGGTTTCGGCAGCACAACCGTCGCACGACCCGCGCCTTGGACGACGGTCGTTGACGCCGCCAGTTTCTTCGCGGCGTGTTCGGGCGTCACCCACGGACCGCCGGCGTTCCAGCCGCTGCATAAATTCACCGAGAGAACGATGCCGCAACGATCGGCCTCATGGAGTGCATGCTTGAAGAGCTCGCGCCACGGCCGGCTCATAAATGCCGCCCCTTGTGGCACCTCCGGCCCCCCCTCGCCGGCATCGAACAACAGGGCCCCGGCGATCCCCTGTTTTTTCATCTCCTCGAAATCGCGGGTGATGCCCGCGGGGCTTGCCATCCCTTTGAGCCACCACCAATAACACCAAGGTTTCGCGGAATTCGGTGGGGAAAGGAAATTCCGCCGCAGTCCGTCTCCGGCCCGCAGGCTTCCCACGGCAAAGAGAATCACCAACGGAATCGACAGAAATATTCGACTTCGGTTCATCCGGATATTCCAAAGGGCATTGGACTTGGGTTGATGCAATTATTGGTTCTACCTCATAAGTTGCAATCCCAAAATGCCCCCCTACACAAAAACGGAATAAAAAAGGATTGCATCGACTTGACGTAAGAAGCTCTGCTTCAGGGCTGCTATCCAGTCGAATATTCGTTATACTCGACAAAATTGGATGGACGAGCGAATTAAAATATCGCACCTTTCCCCGTCCCCCGTCCCCTGTCCCCTGACATTCACCATGACCACACCCCTGGCGGTAATTTTCGATATGGACGGCGTGCTGGTCGATACCTACCACGCGCACTATCGAAGCTGGCTGATGATGGCCGAGCGCGAAGGATTGCATTTCACCGCGGCGGAGTTCGGCGAAACCTTCGGCCGCACGAGCCGCGAGATCATCGCCCATTTCTGGGGCGACGGGCGTTTCAACGACAGCGAGATCGCCGCCTTGGACGCCGAAAAGAAGCCGCCTTCCGCAAGATCATCGCCCAGGATTTCCCCGCCATGCCGGGCGCGAAGGAACTGCTCGCCGCGATTGCACCAAAGCGGTTTCAGACTCGCCGTCGGTTCGTCCGGCCCGCCGGAGAACGTGGCGATGGTCATCGAGCGGCTCGATGCCGGGCGATTTTTCGGCGCGGTCGTAACCGGCATGGACGTCACCCGCGGCAAGCCCGACCCG
Organism: Pirellulales bacterium; assembly: GCA_963713065.1. Lineage (GTDB taxonomy): Bacteria > Planctomycetota > Planctomycetia > Pirellulales > Thermoguttaceae > JADLEL01. The sequence goes on from CAVQKP010000013.1 coordinate 917,034, forward strand.
CAAGTCTTCCTCCTCGCCGCCGAGCGGTTGGGCGTGCCGCCGTCTCGCTGCGCCGTCGTTGAAGACGCCCGCCCCGGCATCGAGGCCGCCCACGCCGCCGGCATGAAAGCCGTCGGACTGGTGAGCACCGGCCGCACCCGCGAGGAACTCGCCGAAGCCGACTTGCTCGCAGCAACGCTTAAAGAACTTTCGCCGGAGGTGTTTCGGAGATTGATTGACGCAAAGTAAAAATTCCACGGTATCGTTTTCCAAGCTTGCACCGTCATATTCAGTCATGCAGTGAATGGCGGATTCCCGCACTGCGGCTGTGCTAACGCGTCTGATGAAACTGATTATCGTTTTGAAAAGAACGGCTGGACATTCCACGGTAAAATCAATGCAATGATGGCTTTTAGCCGGCAGGATCGAGCTGTATGCATTATGCCGCCGGCGTTTATGGAGAAGTGGACTGTCTTGGGTGGAGGAAAGACAAAGGCCAGTCTCAAGTCCCTCGGCGAAGAGATCGGCATCGCATTTTCATAATTTCACCATATTTCATTGACCTTTTGCATGCAACAAATGCCCTGTGCATTCCGCTCGTGCTAATTATAATCCGAGTTTTTATCGTCTCTTGCCTTTGAGATACAAGGACTTGACAAACAGCCTATTAACCGCAAAGATTGAAGTAGGGTTGCCAGTTGGTTTTTGATTTGGTGGTATTATGAGCACAAGCGACGAATCCATCTTCGATTTGAGTGCGGCCGAGAAACTTCAACTCGTGGAAGATCTTTGGGACGATTTGGCGGCGAATCCCGATTCCGTTCCCATCCACGATTGGCAAAAGGAAGAATTGGCCCGAAGGAAGGCCAATTTGATGAAGAATCCCGCTTCGGGTCTTTCCTGGGACGATGTAAAACGAAGGATCCACGCCCGATATGGCCGTTAAACTGATCATCGCACCGGAAGCAGCTCAAGATATCGATGAGGCCTACGGCTGGTATGAGTCCCAAAGAATTGGCTTGGGGGAAGAGTTTCTTTATTGCATTGATGCGTGTATGCAGTCAATTTGCCGCATGCCTGAAATGCAGAAATCACACATGAGAATTACCGCCGCGCATTAATCCGACGATTTCCCTACGCCGTTTTTTATGAATATGCCAACAACTGCGTGACGATTTATTGCGTCTTCCACACTTCTCGCGATCCGGCAAAATGGCGGCAGCGGCTTCCTTAGTCTTAGATAGCGAAGCGTGATCATCTCTGCAATTTCAATCCCACTTCTCCCAGCCGTTTGCCCAGCGCACGGCAGATGGCGGCTTCTTGGGAGTCGATGGGGCGCTGGCTGTCGGGTCCGGCGACGTGGCCGGGACCGTAGGGCGAACCGCCGCCTTGCGTGGTGAAAAGTTCTGGCGTGGAATAAGGCACGCCGACGAGAATAAAGCCCAGGTGCAAGAGCGGGGCCATCAGCGTGAGAATCGTCGTCTCCTGCCCGCCGTGCAAGCTGCCCGTCGAGGTGAACGCGCCCGCCGCCTTGCCCTCCAATTCGCCCTTGAGCCAGAGCGAAGTCAGTTGATCGATCTGGTTTTTCAACTGGGCCGAGACGTTGCCGAAGCGGGTCGGCGTGCCGAAGGCGATCGCGCCGGCCGCGCGGAAATCGTCGAGCGTGACAAACGGCACCTCCCGTTGCATCTCGGCCCCTGCCTTCATATCCGGCCGCGAATCGATGACCCCGGCCGGGATCAGTTCCGGCACGCGGCGAATCACCGGCTCCACGCCCGGCACGCCCTTCGCCCCCTCCGCTACGAGTTGGGCCATTTTATAGACGTTGCCATAAGTGCTGTAATAGACGATGAGCAGGTTCATTTTCGCGAACTCCTTCGGAAAATTGTTTTCGGGCTTTGGCAAGATCCCGCGATTTCTTCGTTTCGCCCGGTTGCCAGAAAATTATAGCCGCCTAGGCCAGGGGCAACGTCAGAATGAAACACGCTCCGCGTCCGGATTGCTCCAAATACCGCAATTCCCCGCCCAAATCGCGGGCCAGACGGCGGCTGAGCGCGAGACCCAGGCCCACGCCGGGCGCGGAATGGGCGGCCTCTTTCGCCGACTTCGAGAACGAGCGGAACAGCCGCCGCCGCATCTCCGGGGCGATGCCGGGGCCATGATCTTCGACCCGCACCCGCGCATTTCCACCCGCTTCCTGCAGCGTCAAATGGATGCGTTTGTCCTCCGCCGACACCGCGTACTTGCAGGCGTTATCGACGAGATTGAAGAGAATTTGCTCGACGGCGGAGGCATTGGTTCTGACGAGGATACCGCCGGCCTTTTCATCGGCTTCCACGAGGAGTTCCATCCCCGCCTGCGCCGCCCGGTCGGCCAGGCGGCTTTGCATCGCGCCCATCAAATCGCTCAGCGCGACGGTTTCCCGCCGGCGGTCCAATCGCCCGCGCTCCAGCCGCGCGTAGGCCAAGACGTTTTCCACCAAATGCGTCAGCCGCACCGCCTCGGCGCGGAGCGTCTGCAGATATTCCTTCCGCCGCGGCTCCTCGGGCACCATCCCCTCGGCGAGCATTTCGGCGTACATCTGGAAGGTCGTCAGCGGCGTGCGCAGCTCGTGCGTGACGGCCGTGACGAACGACGCCCGCCGCGCTCAACCGCATCACGCCCGTAAGCAAGCCGACGATCGCCGCCGCCGTCGTCAAGAGACAGACCCACGCCGCCAGCAGCGAAATCGCCAGCGGCGACCAACCGTTCTCGCCGTCCACGGCCACCGCGCCGGGCACGAGCCGGATCGGCAGCGCCGCCAGCAGCCGCGACTCCTCGGCCGTGTCCGAAACGCCCGCCGGCGCCAACTGCGCGTCGGGCAAAAGATCGGCGATCTCGCCTTTCAGCCACTGCCGAATATCCGGCCAATCCAGCAGGCACCCCTGAACGTACTGCTGCCCGGCGACCAGCACGCGCCGCGCCAGGATCAACTGCCCGTCGATCCACAAAGGCGTCATCAGCACGCCGTTGATATCGGTGTTCGGTTGCGGCGAATCGTCGGCTTCTTTCTTCGGGGAACCGCGCGAAAGATCCGCGGCAGTTTTATCCCACAGGTAATAGCGGGAAGGAAGATTGGCGGCTTGATTCATCGCCATCGCATTCGCGCTTTGCTGCACCACCTGTGCGCGCTGCTCATACTCCCGGCGCGATTGTTCCAACTGCTGCGGCCCGATCTTATTTTGCTGGAACTCGGCTTTGCCCGCCATCCCTGCGTTGAATGAGTCCATTGGCTGCGCCGGCTTGGCTTCCTGCGCCGTTTCATACCGGCCGGGCTGCGGTAGTCTTTGGCCGCCGGAAGGCACGTAAGCGCCTTGCCATTCTTGCCTATCCGTCGCCGGCGCCTTGTTGCGTTGCACGTCGTTCGCGCCGGCAATCGACCCGACGACTCGCAGTTCCACCGGCTTCGGGCTGGGCAGCAGCGCGGTGATTTTCTCCAGCGTGATGAGTTTCCGCAGCCGGGCGAACTGCTTGGCCCGCACTTGCTGAACCGCCGGATCGAGCGTGAGCATGTGCTCCAGCTTGCGATTGACCTCGGGCGGCACCTGCGGCGAAGTCAGATTTCCGGCCGCGTCGAATTGAAAGTGCAGCAGAATCCGCGGCGGCGTCTCGACCAGCAGCGGCGAGGCGACCAGCGTTTCGCCCTTGCTCCGCGCATTGAACATCCGGTTGAACGACCGTTCGGCGGGAAAATAAGGCAGATAGGCGAAATACGGCCGCGCGCTCTCCTGCGCCACCGTCGGCGCGAGCGCCGAATCCATCCGCCACAGCGCCAGCCGCACGCGCTCCTCGAGCGCCGCCTGCCGACGCGCCTCGACCTCCGCCCGATCCGATTTCAAGGCCGTTGCGCTCAGCCAGCCCATCGCCGCCAGCACCAGCAGCAGGCAGAGTGCGAAGACGAACCAGATTGCGGTAGTAAGTTTCATGGTTCTTGTGGTCAGTGGAGAGTGGTCAGTGGAGAGTGGTCAGTGGTCAGCAAGAATAAACCTGATTATCCCCTGTCCCCTCTCCCCTCTTCACCCGGCATCCTTTCCCCACATATATCCTTTCCCGCGAACGGTCAAAATGATCCGCGGGTTCTCGGGATGGTCGTGCAGTTTCTCGCGGAGCCGGGTGATGTGCATGTCGATGGTCCGGGTCGTCACGCCTTGCGGGGCGATCCGCCAGACGTTCGCCAGAAGTTCCTCGCGCGAGATCGACCGGCCCGGGTTCGACGACAGGTAGCGCAAAAGTTCCGCTTCCTTCTCGGAGAACTCCGCCCGTTTGCCGTTCTTGTAGCGGATCTCCCGGCGGTTGAAATCGATCTGCCCGCCGACGACCGCGATCGTCCCCACGTCGAGCGGCCGTTCGGCGCAGCGCCTAAGCACGGCCTCGACCCGAGCCAACAGCTCCTTCACGCTGAACGGCTTGACGACGTAATCGTCGGCCCCGCCCCGCAATCCTTGCACGCGGTCGGTCTCGTCGCCCCGGGCGGTGAGGATGATCACCGGCAGCGTGGGCCGCAGCCGCCGCACTTCCTGCAAGATTTCCAGCCCGTCGCGCTTCGGCAGCACCAGATCCAACAGCAAAAGATCATATTCCCGCTTGACGGCCATCTCCAGCCCCGTCTCCCCGTCCCCCGCCTCGAGCGGCTCATAGCCCGCGAACCGCAAGGCATCGACAATCCCCCGGCGGATCGCCGCATCGTCTTCCACGGTCAGTATTCGAAGTCTTGTCATGGGGAAATACAACTCATCTACGGCGAGCCGGGGGCGGATCCCGCCCCCGGCCAATGCAACCGTCTCATCCCGCCCCGCCAATTACCCCTTAATTTTACATTAAAATTCGCCAATTTTTTGTAACAGCGGTGTAACAAACGAAAAAACACCGGAAAAAGGGTGGTTTTTCGACACATCCGAGAAAAGGATTGAGATGACGAGACACCATACAAGCCAGCACCCACGATCACCGGTGGCAACGAAGCTTGGATTTCCGTCCGGTGGAACGCCTTGTTCGAAAATTTTTCAATGTTCCCACTATCTTTTGGTGAATGGAATCAGCGCCGGAACCTCTTCCTTATACTTCCCATATTCCTCGGGATGGTGCTTTTGGAGATCTCGCTCTTCAAACTTGATGCCGACGAGGACATAAATTGTAAACATCGCCGCAAGACAGAGATGGCTAGCCGTCATGTAGGGAGTCACCCAGAAAAACACCAGAAATCCGAGCATAAGGGGGTGCCGTACATACTTGTAGAATCCCCTCAGCTTGAACGTAATCTTTTTCGGCTCAGTTCCTCGGAGAAAGTGCCACACCTGTTCAAGCCCCAACAACTCAAAGTGATTGATCATGAAACTTGAGAGGACCACCGCAATCCAGCCGAGCAGCGAAATGCCAATCAAGACGTTTGCCACCACCGTGTTTTGCACATGCCAAATGACCCCCTCGATCGGCCGCCACTGCCAAATCATCACCCACGCGAGGATATCGGCGATAAATACAAAGGTGCTGCGCTCCAAAGACTTCGGGATGAACTGCGTCCACCATCGCTTGAAAGCCGGGCGAGCCATTATGGTGTGTTGGATGCCGAAGAGGAGGATCGTCAGAAAATTTACGAAGAGGGCAGTACCGACGGGACCGACGGACCCGGAATCGACGGATTTGGGTACCGTGAAGTAGCCGAGGAATCCTATCATGTAAACCATCCAGGCCATGAAACCCAGATACGCGATGACTCCGTAGATTAATCCTAATACTCGTTCCATAAATGCCGCCTTCCTGATGCTTTTCTACGCGGTTTATATTTAGTTAAATATAATCATTCAATTCGATCTTTCCCACTCAATCTCCTTTCGAGTATTGTCCAATTTACAACTACTTTTCAATGCTGATAAACGCTGTCGCAGAATTCTAATTCGTTTTCGATCCTCAAGCTGATAATCTGGTTTCATATGGCATTTTGTGGTCAAACACCTCTTCTACGTAACCGGATCTTGCAGTTTTCTCGCTACAGAAAAGCATTTCCCTATGATCCCACGAAAACTTCTTCCTGGTTTTTCAGGGCTACTCGGAGTGGCTCCACGGAAGCGTTCTGTTGGCAAAACCGGATTGCCCTGTGAAAAGAAAAAAGAGATACGAGCCCAGACAAAAGCGACCAAAAATCAGTGCTCCCAATGCGACGAGCAATAGTCCTTCAAACGTATAGGCAAGCCAGCTCACCCTAAAGAGCAGGGAACATCCAATTGCAAGCATGAATGTTCCGGCAATTCCTTGCGCAAACCGCCGTGGAGCGGGCGCAGGGTTCAACCACGGCAAACCCTTCGGTTTCGCTACGAGACGATTGTAGAGAGCATCGAAAGGATTAAACACGGGTAAGATCACGTTCCACCAGAGCAGTGCCGCGAGAGCAAGGAAGTAAGCGCCCGACTGAAATGCCAAGCCGATCAAAACCAGAATCCCGATTATGCGCGGTTGCCACATCAAAGCCGGATACTGGACGCTGCACGCCGCAGGTGACACGTCTCGGAAACCTTGTTGCCGAATGAAGTTTAACTTAGCAGTCATCATTCATCTAAATATGCTAGTCGCATGAGTAATTGATACCGGCAGCACAATGTCAATCACAACAAAAATTCTTTGCGTCTAGTAGGATTCAGTCAAGCATTTCGGCCAGTTCCCTCAAAATGGACGAATGTCTTCCATGGATGGTGGAAATCGCTACTCCTTAGCGACAACAAACCCGTCCGGAGGTCATTCCATCCTCGTTGTTCTTGCCGCAGGGTGCGGCGGAAGCACAAGCCAGTGGGCTTGACACTGACGTGGACATAACTTGTTACCAAACAAGCACTTGAAGCGGATGCGATTCGTTGAGCCAGCGGGGTTGTGCCGTCGGGTTTGGCGGCATCCACACAGGCCAGGAACTCCAGAGACATAAGGTCTTGTGCATCACGTGAACCTACACCCAAGTACTCATAAATGGGTTTGCGGTGAGCAACACCAGGGATCGGCTTGGACAGTTCACTTTGGCGTATTCACATGGATTGTAAAATTTCCTATCCCCAATAACGTTGGTTAGGTCGACCGCCCGACGGCGCTGTCCCCCTGATGCCGCCTGTGCCGCAATGATCCTGTTTTGGGACGCCCTGATTGGATGCAAAAAGTCATATAGCGTCCCGGCCGGCCAATCGTTACTGCCTAGCCCAGTTTTAGCTAGCTTAGCAGTATTTCTTTCAATACCGGTCCCAGATCGAGCAGGGCTTTCGCACCGTCGCCGACAAAAGACGAGCCATGCATCGCCGCGAGGGTTCTTGGCTTGAAAGCGGCCAACTCCGCCAACAAGCGTTCCGTATCGAGAGTAAACGGCATGTAGTTCCTGAGCGGACCGGACTGGTACTGCGTCAAAGCGTACCGGAATCGCCCTACCACGTCGGAGCTGGTCAATGCCTCGACATCGCCGACCTGATGGAAAAGGTCGGAACAGAACATCGTGCGCTGTGTCTCTTCAAACAACATGCCGGCATCCCAGCCGTGCGGAAGGTGCGGCGTAGGAAGCAGGCGGTAGCGGTACTTGCCTGTACTAAGCATGTCGTCCTTCTTCATCAGGCGGGCTGGCCGGGAGGCGAAATCGTTCACATTGACCACGGCCCCCACGAAGGTACACACCGCCTCGGCCAAGGGTGCCGTCTGGAACCAATTATTCAGCGCACCGCACTCGTCCGCCTCGAAATGGCTGAAGCCAATCCAGCGAATCTTTGACGGTTCGACGATTTTTCCCACAGTCTCGATCAGCAGTGGAAACATGCTTTTCATGCCCGTGTGATATAGCAACGGCTCGTCGTCTTTCACGAGGAACTGGTTGAACTGCAAGTCGAACTCGCGCATGTAGGTCGAGATGCGATACACGTCCGGTGCGATTTCGGTGATGGTTGACATATTAGCATCCTAAATAGGGTGAGCTCCCGGCCAGTTCTTGTAGGCCATTATACACAATCCCGCGCGTTAGCAATGCCCCTTGTTCGGATTACAATACGGGCACTGCCGGTCGTCGGTGGTCCCGCCGACGTATGGCACCGCTTGCGTGAAAGTAGTGAGAGTGGGAGAGATTAAAAGCACGGCCAACCGGCAGGCCGTTGTCCAAGCCTTGGACGCCTCCCGCCGAACCGATAGGACCCAATATGAACGCCGGAAGTAAGAGCAGCAAACCGAAGGTGCGATCTGACTGGTGACGGCGGACCTGTTCGTCAAACTGCTCAATACTTGGCAACGCACTCAGCCGCGCCTGGCTATCGTCCAAGGACACTTGTAGTCCAGCGTGACTGCTGACGAGTTGTTCAATCCGCTGCTGCTGAAGTTCCTCACGCGGAATCACCACCTGTTGCAAGCCGAGCTTCTGCCAAGTCGGCTGGGCGGGCGGTGGGGTAATCGACGTGGCCGCAGCGGGAGGAGGGACCGCCGGATATGGAGGAGGCGCCTGCGGCGCTCCTCCAGCCGGATACGGCTGCAAAGTGTCGCCAAATCCCGGATAGTACGGCTCGATGGGGAGATAAATCGCCCCCGTGGAAAAATCCACAGCAAAGGCCGCTACGCCGGGAATAACGAACAAGAGCAGTCCCAGGCCGTCAAGAACGACTAAACACTGAAAGGGGGTATAAACGACGATTGAAAAGTCGCTTATACACGTTCTTAGCGGATGCGCGAAGGCCGATCTGTTTTCGCCGATTGCGTTGGTTGGGCCTATCACGGGCTGATTTGCGTTTGAAACACGTTCCGCCCAGATTAAATCAATACGAACAGGTGGGATTGCCCCGCCAAAAGATTGAGATGTCTGCCCCGGCAGGAGATTGGAAGAATCGGTTGCTTTCCTGAACCATTCCTCTGTGCTCTTCACCCTGTTAAGGCCCATTCTGTCTCAAAATTTCTACCGCCACCCTTTTCCGAAGCCAGCAACTGATTTTCGAAAACGGGTCCATTTTCGGCATCACAGAAAACGGATGCCCTGAGGGATGCCGGCGGTCAACGATAAAAGTCATCGACCGCCGCCGAAAGCGGGCGCTGGCAGCGAACTCGGCGTCCGATAAGCTCGACGTATTGTGTTGAAAAAGGGGATAGGCACATCGCTGTATGCCATTCTTCGCGGGATTTCCGGTACTCGGCTCCGAGGGGCAGTCCCCTTTTTCAACAGGTTGCTAGATGACGTAATAAAGCGCCCCGTTTTCCGGCTCGGCCGGCTTACGGCGAGGGCAGGTGTCGCAGACGTCGTCGCCCAGGAGATCATAAGCATAGCGCACTGCAGCCGATGTCGCAGACCCGGGAAGACCGGTGTTCTCCCGAAAGATCCGCACCTCTGGCAGCCAATCGTAGAAATGCAAGTTTATCATCGCCTGGTCGAAATCTTTGCGCACTCCGCACAGAAGCACCGTGATTTTCTTCTGCTCCATCTCCTGCAGGAAATGCTGGAACCGCTCCATGCAGACCATGTCGGGATTGCGCGTCCGTTTGACGCGCAGGATGAAGATCCGCACGCCGGCATTGATCTTTTGCTTCAGTTCGTTGAAGTATCGGTTCAATTCCGGCGCTGCCCCGAAAAACAACTCGCCTTCGAGGTCCAGGATGATCATTCGGTTGCAGCGCGGATCGTCCGGCTGGCGATCCCGAAGAAAACGATCGCCGCCGACGGTCAATTCGTTCACCGTGATCCGTGCGGCGCGGGGGACGAACATGACGATCGACAGAGCCACTCCGATCAAGATGGAAAGCTCGACGCTCACGAAGACGGCGGCCAGACCGGTGACCAGCACCAGCCAGGCGTCATAGCGCGAAGCGCGCAGAGCGTAGCGCAGCCGTTGCCAGTCGATCAACCCGGCTGCGGTCACCAGCAGGATTCCCGCCAAGGCCGGTTTCGGAATAAAGTGTGCCAAGGGGCCGAACAGGACAATGACCACGGCCACCGCCGCCGCCGCGAACACGCCCGACAAACGGCTGACTGCTCCCGCCTGAAGGTTGATGGTCGAGCGCGTGAGCGACCCCGATCCGGGCAGGCACTGGAAGAAGCTGCCTCCGAGGTTGGCCAACCCTTCGGCAAGACATTGCCGGTTATAGTCCAACGGTTCTCGTGTCCGGTTGGCAATCGATTTGGAGATCGCCAGGGCCTCCAGCAAACCGAGGCAAGCGATGGCGATGGCGCTGGGGGCCATTTGCTGCACCCAGGACCATCTAAACTCCGGAACGTGCGGCGCCGGCAAGCCGGCCGGAATGTGGCCAACGACGGCTACCACCGACTTGCCGTTGACGTCGGGATGCGACCAGCCGAGCGTGACCGCCAACACCGCCACCACCGTCAGCGCCACGAGCATGTCCAGCCGCGGCAGGCGATACTTGCGCGTCAACTTCCGCAAGCCGAGTATCAGGACCACCGTTATCAAGCTAATGCTTACCGAGCGCAAGTTTATCGCTTCGCCGCTGGTCAAGGTAAGCCAGAGACGAACGAAAATGTGCTGGTGGCCGGTGCCCCGGTCTTCCAAGCCCAGCAGGTTGCCCACTTGGGTTAAGGCGACCAGGAAACCAGCCCCGGTCATAAATCCCAGGAGCACCGACTCGGAGATGTAGCGGGTCAGATCGCCCAGTTTCAAAACGGCGATCAGAATCTGGATCAGTCCGACCATTGCGGCCAGAAGAAAGGTCGCTTGGAAAGCCGCCGACCGCGTTTCCGGGCCCACGATGGCCAGGGCGCTGAAGACTACCAGCGAAATCGCATTGGTGGGACCGTTGATCAAGAGGGACGACGAGCCGAACACCGAGGCGATTGCCGCAAGCACGACGGCAGAATATAATCCGAACTTGGGATCGATCCCGGCGATCAGCGAATAGGCCATCGCTTGCGGCACGGCGATCGCGGCAACCGTCAAGCCGGCTACGAAGTCTTTGCGGGCGTCGATCCAGCGATAGGTCAAGGCCAAGGGTAATCCTTTGTGTCTCGATCCGCGGGCATTCTGCGCAAGCCGGTCACCGTTAGGGAACCTCAATCTCAACGTTCAATTCACGTGGCCTTCCCGGCCGGCCACATCAACCCCCTTGTCGCCAGTGTACCCGAGGCCCGGGAAGGACTATTTAGTGACTTTCTTGGTGCTCCAGCAAAAGTTGCATCGATGGCCCGTTTTTAGTATTTTCTTTTCGTCATACTTGTTGGCAAGAGTTTCTGGGTTGCGCGAACACCCTGCGCCGACGCATGCGGGTGTCAACAGCGACACAACCATTTTCTCTGGTCTTATAACGTGTTCTCTCGTTTCGCTCAACGCCCGCGGCAACGCGGCGACGGCCAAAACCCTTTACTCTCAAAAATCCGCACGATCCGCCGCTCTGGCTTACCGCATTGTTCGTGCCTTCTTGGTTACGATCTGCATCATCATCGAAGGCATAATCCTCGAGAAAACGGCGGTTCGGCTTTCTCAAAATCCCCAAAAAGACGAACTCCCTCGAGCAAAGCCGGGAGGAAAAAATACGCCTTCCGCGAAATTCCCGCGAAAACACGAGAACTAGCGTCAAATCCCCAACTCCGTTTTCGTCGCCGCAAACGCGTCCATTGCAAATTGAAGGTCTTCCCGCGTGTGCCCGGCGGAGATCTGCACGCGAATCCGGGCTTTGCCCTTCGGGACGACGGGATACGAGAAGCCGATCACGTAAACCCCGCGGCGGAGCATGGCGTCGGCCATTTTCGCCGCCAATACCGCGTCGCCGAGCATGATCGGGCAGATCGGGTGAACGCCCGGCGTGATGTTGAAGCCGAGCTTCGACATCCCCTCGCGGAAGAATTTCGTGTTCGCCTCGAGCCGGTCGCGAAGTTCCGTCGAGCGGGAGAGAATCTCGATGGTCTTCATCGCCGCGCCGATGATCGGCGGCGGCACCGTGTTCGAGAACAGATACGGCCGGCTCCGTTGCCGCAGCAGATCGACGATCTCCTTGCGGCCGGACGTGTATCCGCCGCTCGCGCCGCCCAGGGCCTTGCCCATCGTGCCGGTGAGGATGTCGATCCGCTGCATTACGCCGTGGTATTCGTGCGTGCCGCGGCCGTGCTTGCCCATGAAACCCACCGCGTGCGAGTCATCGACCATCACCAGGGCGTCGTATTTTTCGGCCAGGTCGCAGATGCCCGGCAGGTTGGCGATGATGCCGTCCATCGAGAAAACGCCGTCGGTCGCGACGACGCGGAACCGCGCGGACGCCGCCTGTTTGAGTTGCTCCTCCAGGTCGGCCATGTCGTTGTTTTTGTAGCGGAACCGCTGCGCCTTGCAGAGCCGCACGCCGTCGATGATGCTGGCGTGGTTGAGTTCGTCGGAGATGATCGCGTCTTCGGCCGCAAAAAGGGTTTCGAACAGCCCGCCGTTGGCGTCGAAGCAGGAAGAGTAGAGGATCGTGTCTTCCGTGCCGAGGAACTCGGAAAGCTGCCGCTCGAACTGCTTGTGGATCTGTTGCGTGCCGCAGATGAAACGGACACTGGCCATGCCGTAGCCCCACTTGTCGAGCGCTTCGTGCGCCGCCTTGACGACCTCGGGATGGCTCGCCAGGCCGAGATAGTTGTTCGCGCAGAAATTCAGCACTCCCTCGCGGTCGGTCACGGCCACTCGGGCACGCTGCGGAGAAGTGATCACCCGCTCGCCCTTGAACAGGCCGGCGGCGCGGATTTCATCGAGTTGGGTGGCGAGGTGTTGTTTGAAGGTGGTGTACATGATGGTGTAAGCGGGAAGTGGGAAGTGCGTAGTGCGAAGTGGGAAGTGGCGAAGTGGAAGGTGGCGAAGTGGAAAGGGCGAAGTGGAGGCGAGTAGAAAGGGCGACGTGGAATGAGCGACGTGGAATTGGCGAATCCGCACTCCGCACTTCACACTACCCACTTCACACCTTATCTTACGAATCCTTCCACGTGAGCACGACTTTGCCGGAGTTTCCGCTGCGCATGGCTTGGAAGCCGCGGTCGAAATCGGCGTAGTGGAAGCGGTGCGTGATGACCGGGTCGATATCCATGCCGCTTTGGATGAGCACGGTCATTTTGTACCAGGTTTCATACATTTCGCGGCCGTAAATGCCCTTGATCGTGAGCATGTTGAAGATCACCGTGTTCCAATCGATAGCCATTTCGCTGGGCGGAATGCCGAGCATGGCGATCTTCCCGCCGTGGGCCATGTTGGCCAGCATGTCGCGGAAGGCCGCCGGATTGCCGGACATTTCCAGCCCGACGTCGAACCCTTCCTTCATGCCGAGCTTTTTTTGAATCTCGGCGATGCTCGGTTTTGCTCACATCGGCGGCCAGCGTGGGCTTCATTTTTTTGGCCAGTTCGAGCCGATAGGGATTGACGTCGGTGATGACCACGTACCGCGCGCCGGCGAACCTGGCGACCGCCGCGGCCATGATGCCGATCGGGCCCGCGCCCGTGACGATCACGTCCTCGCCGAGCACGGGAAACGAAAGCGCCGTGTGAACGGCGTTTCCCAGCGGATCGAAGATCGCCGCCACGTCGAGCGAAATGGCAGGGTCGAGATGCCAGACGTTGGTCATCGGCAGCGAGAGGTATTCGGCGAAAGCGCCGGGCCGATTCACGCCCACGCCGACCGTTTCCTTGCAGAGATGCCGCCGGCCGGCAAGGCAGTTGCGGCAGCGTCCGCAAACCACGTGCCCTTCGCCGCTGACAATGTCGCCCACGCGAAAATCCTTCACGTTGCTGCCGACATCGACGATCCGGCCGACGAACTCGTGGCCCACGACCAGCGGCACGGGGATGGTTTTCTGCGCCCAGGCGTCCCAATTGAAAATATGTACGTCCGTGCCGCAAATGCCGGTCCGCAAAACCTCGATCAAGACGTCGTTGATGCCGAATTCCGGCACGGGCACGTCTTCCAGCCAGAGACCGACTTCCGCTTTGCTTTTAACCAACGCTTTCATAAGTGTCATGATGATTTCGAAGTATGAAGGATGAATGCCTCCGCTTGCGGCTTGGCGCCGCAAAACGAAAACGCGAGGACCTGATACCCAAGACCTAAGACCGTTTGCTCAAAAACGCTTCCACTTCCCGCCGCGAAGGACATCCGGCCTGCCCGCCGCGAACTCTGGCTTTCAAAGCGGCGGCGGCGGAGGCGAATTCGATGCGGTCCTCAAGCGGGCAGTCCCGCGCCAGGGCCGCCGCATAAGCCCCGTGGAAGACATCGCCACAGCCTGTCGAATCGACTGCCTCCACGGAATAAGCGGGACGCGTAAACGGATTATCATACCCCTTCCCGAGAGAACAGCAACCCTTGCCTCCGCAGGTTACGACCACCGCCTCGCGCCGATCGTTCCAGAGAGCTTCGACTGCTCGGGGGGGATCGCTCTCCCCAGTGAGGATTTCGGCGAATTTATGCGAGAGTACCAGATGATCGATGCTTCCAAGTAGTTCGTCAAACTCCCCTCCGGGGTGGCGTTCGAAATCAGCAACGACCTTGACGCCGCAATCCCGGGCGATATGGACTGCCCGGAGCGTTCCCGCTACTCCATGGTGATCGACCAACAACACGCCGCACCCACGGATCAATTCGGCCGGAGGCCAGTCGGGGGCTGCGCCGAGGGAGCGTTCAGGGAGGCGAAAATCGTCCGCGTATGCCGGGTTTCATCGACGATGATCGTCGAATGAGCCGGCCGAGAGTCGGGATTTCGCGCGTGGCGGGAGATGTCGATCCCTTCATGCGTCAAACCGGCAAGCGCTTCCCTCGATAAGTCGTCTTCCCCCAACATACCCACATAAGCGCAGCGCGCGCCCAATCGGGCTGCCGCCACCAGCGCCGTACCCGTCAAGCCGCCGCACTGCCGCAGCCGGTGTTCGACGCGGACCTTGCTCTCGGCGGCCGGATATTCTTTCACGTAGAGCAGATCATCGACGGCCACGATGCCGAAGCCGAGAATGTCGAATTGCGTGAGAGATTGCATCTGACGGCCAAGTTGAAATTAGACCGGAGCGCGCACGTCCCGCCCGCAACGAAGAGGCCAAGTCGGCCGCGTTCCGATTTCTTGCGAAACAGACGCAAGAAGATCAAACTCGCGCCGGCATGGGCCGCAACGCTTCCAGCGTTCGCTCCGCCTCGCGCCGCACCCACGGATCCTCGTCCTCGGTGAGCCGCGAGATCGCGGGGATCGCGGGCACGGCCTTGCGGCCCTGCATCCTCAGCGCGCCCGTCGCGTTGCGGCGGATGCGGGGATCGCGATCCGCAAGTTTTTCCATTAGTTTCAGGACCAACAGATCGGGCTGACCAGGCATGGCGGCTTTCTCGCATTCGCAGACAGGTTTTCAACCTGCCGTTTGACGCAGGTCGAAATCTGCCTTGATCCAATGACAGGTTGGAAAACCTGTCTCACCTTGGATAGAAGAACAAGATTCGAATCGAACTATTATGTTTCTATCGACGAGGAAACCCGCGAAAATTGCTCCTGAAAAAATGATTAATGTCAAAGTGGATAAAACGGGAAATGTTTAACGATCGCCGGCGATTTATTTTCGCAGAGCGACCCTGTCGGTTTGGTAAAACATGCCGTGAATATCGATTGTATCGAGGAGGGATGGTATCACATTTTATGTGGGCAATGGGATACTCTATGTTACCTGTTTCGATAGCGATATTCAGCACCTGATCGGTCTTCACGACGCGGGCGGAGTTGCCGAAACGGCCAGCACAGCGTTAATTGCGATATTCAGCGCCTGATCGGTCTTCACGACCGCGGGTTCGGCAAGCGTTATGCGAATCTCATCGCCGTTCTGGACGAACTTCGCAGGAAGAACGGCGCCGGCCACATTCACCTGCACATTCTTTGCCGCAATGCCGTCGGGCAATTCGAAAACCATCGTCCGCACGTGCAACTTGCCGCAAACAACCTTGATCTGTTCGGTCTGTCGGGTGGGCTCGCGTTGTTGCGTGAATAACCCCCAGCCTTCGGCGGCCGTGAAGAAACTGGCGTGATTTTCCGGCTGCCACTTGGGCTTGAAGCCGATCGCACCCGCCGGCCCGTCGTAAATGTAGCCCTGGCATGCCAGCAAGAGCGACCAATTGCTCATCGCCCGGGCGTAAAAGCTGCCGCATTCATCGTCGCCGAAGGGATTGCTGTTGAAAGCCTTGGCGCCCCAACTATCGGTGGTCAAGCCGGCTCGCCTTCGGCCGTCGTAGCGCAGCCAAGCGGCTCGGGCGACGACGAAACCCTGGCGCAGCAAGCCGGTCTCGATCATCTCCGCGGCGGCGGGATATTCCACGCCGGTCCAAGCCTCGTTGGAATAATTGATGACTGGATTGGGCACACCGCCTTTGGGCCAGGTGGTGATTTCCAGGGCGGGATCTTCGTCGGAAACGAATTTGCGCGGCGTTTGCGGAATGCCCGAAAAATTGCCGCGGAAATTGTATTTCATCAGCGAACCGAGCGCGGTTTGCAGATGGTTTCGCGGATAAAGATCGCCGAGGTTCAACTGCCATGCCCACCACTGTCCGAGAAGCTGATCGATGTGGCAGCCCGTATCGTAATCGTTCGCCGGTTTCGGGTCGGGAATTTGGATGTAATACTCGCCGTTGAAAAGCGTTTCGTCCTGCTTTTTCATGCCGGAGACGCGGATTTTCTGCCAGCGTTTGGCGGTTTCCGGCTCGTTTTGCAGGATCGCCATTTTTTCGCCGGCCCCCAATGCGGCCAGATACAGCGTTCCCAGCCAGGAAGTGCTCCCGCCCGTGTAGCAGTCGAGCGTGTTCCACTGCGGGCCGGCCAGCACGCCGTCTTCGTCCTTGTCCCAATGAGCGATCAGATAATCCATCGCCAACTTGATTTTCGGCCAGTTTGCCGCGAGCCATTTGCCGTCGGGCGACATGAGATGCTCACGATAGGAATTCAACACCGTGCCGCACTGTCCGTCGAAGGCCACGATTTCCTTCGGCTGCCGATGCGGAACTGCGCCGTCCGGCCCCTCGTAATGGAATTCCTCCTCGCGCATCCGCTTGCCGATTTCGGGGAACAGCCGGGCGTGCGCCTGCGCGTATTGCCAGACGTGGTTGCAATTGCCCATGCAGCAGCCGCGGCCGCTGCACGAACCTTCCCAGCCGCCAAAGTAATTGTCTTTGTTCCAGAAGCAGGTCGGACTGCGTAGAATGGCGATTTGCGAACTGATCCGCTCGAGCATCCAGCAGGGCAGATTCGATTGGAAAAGCGTATCGTGATAGAGGCGCGTCTTCTGCGTCAGTTCCGGCAGATTTTGCTTGACGTACTCGGCGACGGCCAGGGCGTTCGGCCACCAGTTGGCGTACATGTTGCCCTTACCGCCCCAAGCGCCTTCGCCATGGGCGATGTTGGGGAAGTACCAGGTCAAAATGAAGGGCACGGTTTTCTTCTCGCCCGGGGCGAGCGTGAAGCGGACGGCGAGCGCGCCGTCGAACGTCTCACCCGGAGACGATTCGCTGACCTTGATAGGAAATATGGATGGCGAAGTGCCGGAATTATTTGGAGGGGGCAGATTACTGGGATCATTGGGATCAGTCGGATTGAACTCGCCTTCCTTGGCGAAGCGGCCGGCGAGTTGATCGAGATTTTTCCAACCGAGATCAACGGAAGTGCCTTTGCCGATCGCCGCCAACGCCATGTCGCCGTAGCCGCGGCCGTCTTTGGGCTGGTCGGCCGTTAGATGCAGAATGCAGCCGTCTTTTTGATGGAGAATTTCATTACTGTTTTTCCCGTACCCGGGATATGAGCGATTATTCACCGCTTTGTCGCCCAGGTAGCCCACCGCATTTTGCTGCGAAGCAAGGAAACTGATCTCCACCGGTTTGTCGGTCGGATTCAGCGCAGTGAGATTGAAGATCGCACAAGGAATGGCGGAGTTCTTCGCGTCCAGTGGAATCAAGGGATTGAAGACTTCCATGCTGATTTTCGCCGGCAAAGCGGAATCCTCGAAATCATACCAACCGAAGGGATAGGCGCCGCGGAAGCTGAGGTCTTTCATTGCCGTGAACGGACCGACGGCCGTTCCTTGCAAAGCCCGCACAACCGGCTCGCCTTTCTCCGCTTTTACCCGGACGGCGAAGAAGCTATGCGGCAGTTTTTCGCCGAGGCGGTCGTTGAAAATCTGCCAGACATTCATATCGGCCATGCCGTTGATTTGGATGCAGCCCGAGCCGATGCCGCCCAGCGGCAGGCTGATGGTCTGCAAATGCTCGCCGCGAAACACGTAGGGTTCTCCCTTCGCAAAGAGCGCCGGATCGTTGAAAAGCTGTTCGCGGCGCTGGTTGCGTTTGTTTTCGGCCTGTTCGCGGGCGAGTTTTTCGCGTTCTTCTCGCTCGCGGGCGACGATCGCGAGTCGCTCGCGGCGCTGTTTCCAGCCATAGGCATCGACGTGTTTGGCGATTTCCTCGGGTCCGAGCACGCGATCGTAGATGGCGACTTCGGCAAGTTCGCCCGTGAACAACTCTTGGCCGGCCGGAGTGGAAGAGCCGAACGACAGCGGCCGATTTTTCTCCCGGCGGTTGAACGCGTACTTCGTTTGATCCGATTTGCAGGGAACGCCGTTGAGGTAAAGGATTGTATCCCGCCCTTTGTTCGTCACGGCCAGATGATTCCAAACGCCTTTTTGCAGTTCGCCGTCTTCGGCCTTGAATATCGCCCCTTGACGGCCGTTCCAAACGATGACGCCCGAATAATCGCCGAGGACGTGGATGCTGAACCGGGTGAGGGAGTGGTCGCCGTTCGAGCGTTTGGCGACGAGACAGGGATTATAGCCGGGATTCACCGGAAAGTCGGCTTTGAAAAGCAGTTCGACGGTCGTTCGCGGAACATCGAGTTCCGGCGCATCGCCGAAGGCGGCAAAACGGCCTTTTTCCAGGAGCAAGGACTTGCCGCCGGGACGATCGGCAAAAACCGCTTCGCCACCCTTCGCTGCGCCGTTCAGGCTGTCGTTGTCGTCTTTCAAGTCGCCGTTCAGCGGCCAGTAGCCGAGCAGTCCCGATTCGGCGGCGAGCAGTTTGGCGTAATTCTGGGTTGCCGCTTCGGCGGTCTGCGCTTCTTCGATGCTGGTGGGGCAGGTTCCCCCTTGGCAGCACGATTTTCCGCCGCAGCATTGGTCCGCATGAACCGCAGCGCCGACCAGACAAGCCCAACAGGCAAAGAGGAACCGTGCGGTTCGCGTTTTCAACATGATATTCTCCCAGGTGAAAGTGGTATAAACTGCCGAAAGGATATGAGGAAGATCGCTCTGTTGGCGCCATGCCCGCGCTGGATGTGGGCATGAGCAAGAGCTTTCCACTGTTCTTGCATGCCCACGGCAAGCGTGGGCATGGCACCCTCCCATCTATTCATCCTTCATTTTTATTCTTCATTTACTTCGCTTTTTCCACCGTTTCGCCGCTCAACCTGGCGGTGATGACTTCCATGCTTTTTTTGGCGTCGGCATTGCCGGGATCGAGTTCCACGATTTTTTCGAAATCGGCGAACGAGCGTTCCAAATCACCCGCTTTGTAATAGGCATAGCCGCGATTGGAATAGGCGGCGAGGTATTTCGGGTCGAGCTTGATTGCCTGGGTGTAGTCGAGCACGGCCTGATTGAGATTTTCCTTCTTGCGATACGCCAGTCCCCGGTTGTAATACATTTCGGCATCGCGCGGATACAGCTTCAGGGCTTGGTCGTATTCGGCGATGGCCTTGTCCAATTCGCCCTGCTTATGCAAGGCGACGCCCTCGGCGGAATGTTTTTTCGCTGCGGGAAAATCCTTCTGCAACCGCGCTTCGAGCCGATCGACGGCCTTGCCGCGTTTTTCCGCATCCGCCGGCCGGCCCCAGGTTTTCATATTCTTCCGCCGGGGCGGGCGAGAGTTCGATGGTTTTTTGATAATCGGCCAGCGCTTTATCGGTATCGTTCTTTTCCAGATACGCCAAGGCGCGGTAGAAACAAGGCTCGGCGAAAAGCGGATCGACCTTCGACGATTGCAGGTAATCGGCGATCGCTTTATCCGAATTCGCCCTTGAGATAATAAACATAGCCGCGGTAGAGCCAGGCTTCCTGGTCGTCGGGCAATTTCTCCACGGCCTTGTTCAAATCGGCCAGCGCTTTTTCGTATTCGCCCTTGTAGCGCCCAGGCGTATCCGCGCTCGCGGAAGACTTGCGGATAGTCGGGCTGGATTTTCAGGGCGGCTTCGAGATCCTGCATCGCTTTATCGGGATCGCCTTGATGGAGATAAACGTATCCCCGCGTGAAATAGGCCGAAGCCTCCCGCGGCGCAAGCTTGACGGCCCGATTCGCGTCGGCCAGCGCTTCCGGGAATTTTTTCAGCATCGCCAGCGCGTACGCCCGATCGCACAGGCATGCGACGTCGTCGGGCTCGATTCGAAGCGCGCGGGTGTAATCGGCCGCCGCACGGTCCCAATCGCCCAAGTGCGAATAGGCCTGGCCGCGGCTGATATAGGACGCCGAATCGAGCGGGATCCAATCGCAGGGCGCGATTCAGATCGGCCAGCGCCGCGTTGACGATCTCCCCGTTGGATCTTCGTAAAGCCGCGGTCGCGATACGCCTCGGCGTAATCGGGCGATCACCTTGATGGCGGTGTCGTAATCGGCAATGGCCTTCTCGAACTCGCCCTTTCTGCAAGTAGGTGAAGCCGCGGTTGAAATAGCACCGGCCGCCGGTCGGCGCCAGTTGTATCGCCTTGTTCAAGTCGGCAAGCCCTTTGTCGTATTCGCCCTTCATCGTGTAAGAGATGCCGCGGTCGCAATAAGCGGGGGCATACAGCGGATCCAACTGCAAAGCGCTGTTGAATTGCTTGATGGCGCCGTCGGTGTCGCCGTTTCTCGAAAAGTTTTACGCCTTCTTCATAGAGTTTTCGCGGCGGGCGAGTCGTCTTCCGAGTCGGCATCCGGTTTGTGCGCCGATTTGCGCTCCGATTTGTTTTCCAGTTTGCCTTCCGGATTGGCCTCGGCGGCTTTCTTTCGCTCGGCGGCCCGATTCGGCCGCAAAAGGCCGCGGGGGCCGCTTGTTTGCTCATCAAGGGGGTTTTGGTTCGGCTCGGCCACGTCGGATTTTCCCGTTTTTTCTCCGCCTCGAAGACGTTCGCGAAGATTCTGGCGCCGGCAGACGCCGCAGAAGAGGCAAATGAACGCGAAGATCAGCGATAATCCACGCCAGCTTCGCAGTGCCGTCGGCATGATCGAATCCTCCTGAAATGCGGTCTCGTCGTGCCGCCAACCCGATAAACCCCCACGAAATTCTTCCACGCATTTTCCTTAGATAATCCGTTTTGGCAAGAACTGCAAGACAGGAGGAACTGAGTGGGATCGTCGCGTCAGGACGTGGACAGCGGACCATGGTCGAGAGTTCTGCCCATTCTTCCACTAACCACATCCTGCCGCTCACTTCCGCTGGCACGCGGGACAAAAGAACGTCGAACGCTGAGCCTGCACGATCCGCACGATATTCGCCTTGCCGCATTGCAGGCACGCCTCGCCGTGGCGCTGATACACCCGATGCCGAATTTGAAAATTGCCCGGTTCGTTTCGGGCGATGCGGTAGGTGCCGTCGCGAAGCGTGGATCCTTGATGCCGAATCGCCTCTTCCAACACTTCTCGCATTGCCGCGTGGATCCGTTCCCACTCTTTGCGCGGAGCAGGCGGCATGGCCGCGCCGGGTGGATGCGGCAGCGATGCAGAATTTCCGAGGCGTATAAATTGCCGATTCCCGCCAGCAGCTTTTGATCCATCAGCGCCACCTTGATCGGCCGGCGGGTCATGCCCAGGCGTTCGCGGAGTGTCTCCGGCGCGATGGAGAGGGCGTCGGGACCGATTTTCGCGGGTCCCAGCCGCTTCGAGAATTCTTCCGCCTGCGAGCAGGCTTGCCACGCCTAGTCCGCGTTGATCCCAAAAGAGGAATCGATCGGCATTTCCGCCGGCAAGATGAAAAATCAGCCGCAGATGAGTTTTGTTGGGCGGCCGGCGAAGCAAGATCAATCCCGACATCCGCGGCTCGAGAACGAGCCGGTCTCCGGAATCGAGTTCCAGAACGACTCGTTTGCCGATCCGGCCGAGGCCCACGATCGTTCGATTTTCAATCCGCCTCTTGAACGCGTCGAAACGCGGCACGATCGCAATCGATTGCAGCCGCGACCGCGGCCGTTCGACACCCGTTATTCGGCTGCCCACGACGGATGCGATGCCGCGGCACATGGTTTCGACTTCGGGAAGTTCGGGCATGGATTGGGTGTTTGGTCCCGGGTGTTTGGTCATGGGTCTTGGCCCGGAGCCTCACGCGAAGACCCAAGACCCTAAAGACCTTCACCACGACCATGGTAATATCATCCGCTTGCGGCATGTTGCGGGAGAAGCCGAGGATTTCGTGATGCAGTGAATCGATGATTTCGGCGGCGGATTTTTCCCGTTCGCCGCGAATGGTTTCCAATGCGCGGGAGAAGCCGAAACGCACGCGGCCGGGTGATTCGGCTTCGACGACGCCGTCGGTGAAGAAGGTGACCAGATCGCCCGCGGCCAGCGGGATCGGACTCGAGGCGGGCACGACGGTGTCGTCGCGCACGCCCAACGGCAAGCTGGTGCTGTCGAGAATCTCGGCATCGAGTCCGGGGTGCAGCAAATAACCCCGTTGGCCGGCGCTGGCATAGATCATGCTGCGGTCGCGCGGGTCGAGCCGGGCCATGGCCAGCGTGACGAAATGGAAATCGGTACGTGTCGGCCGCCAGCACGCGATTCGCCCGGGTGAGGATTTCGCCCACGTCGGAATGCACTTGAGCCAGCGTGCGGAGGCACGCCCGGGTTTCCGACATGAGCAGGGCGGGACCCATGCCGTGGCTGCTCACGTCGCCGACGACAAGTCCCAGGCAACCATCCAGCATGGGGATGTAATCGAAATAATCGCCGGCCGTGGCTTTGGCAGGATAGAGCGCCCGGCCAGTTCGAAGCCTTCGAGCTTGGGCGGGCATGAGCGGATAGAGCCGCTGCTGGATTTCGCCCGCCGCGCGGAACTCCTCGGATGTGTCGCGGAGCGCTTCTTCGGCATGATACCGCCGGCTGCGCTCGATGGCATAGCGGATGGATCGAATCAGCAGGCTGTCGGTCAATTGGCCCTTGACCAGATAATCCTGTGCCCCGGATTGCACGGCCTTGATGGCGGTTCGTTCGTCGTTGTAGCCCGAGAGGACCACGATCGGCACTTCGCCGGCATGCGCGTACAAGTTGAAAAAAGTTTCCAAACCGGTGCTGTCGGGCAGGCAGAGGTCCAACAGCACGACGTTGAACTTCTCCTCTTCGCAGCGCTCGATGGCCGAGGCGAGCAATTCCACTTGAACCAATTCGAAAGGGCCGTCCCAACGATCTCCCAACAGATTCCGCATGACGTACACGTCGTCCGGATCGTCCTCGACCAGCAGGATTTTCACGCGTTCTTCGTCCATCTTCGTTCGTTCGGGGGTCCTTGGTCTTCGATCTTGGTTTTTAGCGGGGGCGGCAATTCCACGACGCGAAACCAATAATCGCTGATAATCCGCAATATTTCCACCCATTTCCGAAAGCTGGTCGGTTTCGAGACGAAGGAATTCACGCCCAAATCGTAGGAAAAACTGATGTCGTCTTCGGCAGCCGACGTGGTCAAGGCCACGACCGGTATCCGCCGCCATTGCGGATCGGATTTGATTTTCATCAACACTTCCCGGCCATCCATGCGGGGCATTTTGAAGTCCAAAAGAATTATATCCGGCCGGGGAGCGGGCCGCCCGTTGGCGTATTCGCCTTCCCCGCACAAATATTCGAAAAGTTCCACCCCGTCGCGGACGCATCGCAAATCGTGATCGAATCCGCTTTCGCCGAGGGCGTCGCGCACCAATTGGCGATCCTCGGCATCGTCATCGGCCATCAGGATGATGCGGCGTTGGACCTCGGTGGACATGGGGGAATGACGTAAACGGAATGAATGAATGGCGAAAAAACCCGGAAATTAACGATCATGTCGATGATTATGCTGCATATATCATTGCACATCCTCCCCATCGCCCCGCCGTTTCGCATGCGCTACCGGCAGCAACACCTCGAAAGTGGAACCTTGATTGGGCACGCCGTGCGCAACGATCGTGCCGCCGTGCCGCTCGGCGATGCGGCGGCAAATTGCCAGTCCGATGCCGGTCCCTTCGTACACGTCGCGGGGATACAACCGTTGGAAAATGCCGAAAATCCGCTCGGCGTATTTATCATCGAAGCCCACTCCGTTATCTTCCACGACGACGCGGCACTGTTCATCCGTCGGCGATTGACCCGCCTTGCGGTTTTCGGGGCCATGCGCGTAATGACCCGAGATATTCACTACCGGCGGAACTCCCTCGCGATGATACTTGAGCGCGTTGGCGATCAAGTTCTGGATAAGCTGCCGCATTTGCAGGGGATCGGCCTGGATCGTGGGGAGTTTTCCCACCTCGACCATGCCCTGAAGCTGCCCGATTTGTTCCTCCAAATCGGAAACGACCTCGGCGGCGATCTGCGAAAGATCGACCACTTCGAAATTCTGCCCCCGCGTCGTCACCCGCGAAAGGGTGAGCAACCCGTCGATCAGCGATTGCATCCGCGCGGCGGCGCTTTGCATCCGTTCGAGGCACTCTCGGCCGTCCCCGTCGAGTTTTTCGGCCTGTTTCAACAGCAACCGGTCGCTGAAAGTGCGGATTTTCCGCAGCGGCTCCTGCAAATCGTGCGAGGCCACGTAAGCGAATTGCTCCAACTCCCGATTCGACCGTTCCAACTCCATGGCATACCGCGCCTGTTCCGACTCGGCTTTTTTCCGGCGCTGATGTCGCGCACATAGAAGCTCATCACCGGGGCGCCCTGCTCCATGCTGATGGTCATCGCCAGTTCGGCGGGAAAGGTTTCGCCGTTCGCGCGGACGGCCTCGATTTCCCCGCGTTTGCCCAGCATCGAGCCTTCGCCCGCGCTTAGATACCGTTCGATGCGGTCCTTGTGGCTGGGATCCATGCTCGGCGGAAAAAGCAGTTCGCTGGGCTTGGTGCCGATGATCTTGTCGCGTGGATAACCGAAAGTCAATTCCGCCGCGCGATTGAATTCGGTGATGATTCCCTCGTGATCGATGGTGATGATCGGATCGAGCGACGATTCGAGAATCGCGTGTTTGCGGGCATGCGCTTCGGCCAAAGACCGCTCCAATTTGTCGATGTCGCCGATTTCGCGATGGATGATCGCCAGCGTGCTCGGCCCGGAGGGTTCCGGCGAGCGGACGCGGATCATCGTGGTTTGCACGTCCAGCAGATCGTTCGTCCGGCTGTTTCGCAAGCGGTTGCAGCCCCGCCAAGATCCCGATTTATTGACCGCCGGCACGGCGACGTCGCGGACTTGAGCCCAGGAATCAGGGGCGTAATAATCGTGCAATCTGGTTTCCGCCGCGGTTTTGCCTTCCGGCAGTCCCAGCATCCGTTTGGCGGCCGTATTCAAATAAAACGGCTCGCCGTGCGCATTGGCCAGACAGATGAAATCACTGCTGATATCCGCCAAGGCGGCGAAATGATCGATCCGCTTGATCTCCTTTGCCGCTGTTTCCTGATCGACGAGAATATTCGGAAATTCATTCATTTCTAATCCCCCCATTTTCATTATCCCTTGCAGGATGGGAGTGTCAATGGAAAACCTTGAAAAGTGCTCGTTTCGCCCGCAGCCATCGGCGACGGAGGATAGACGCCTGCCGCTGATGGATAGGTGTTTTTTGGGTATCACCACCAAAACGCCGTCACCCGCCGGCCTCGGACTAAATAACCATGCATGGCAACGTAAGCTGTAGGGATCCGGCACTTGCCCTGACGAGTAAATCTTGAAATAATCCAATTCCTTGTGATTCACCACTTTTTCAAATCCCCGAAAGGATACAACATGGCCAAGAAAGCCAGTGCGCGTCACATTCTCGTGTCCACGAAAGAAGCTTGCGAAAAGCTCAAGGCGGAAATCGTCGCCGGCGCCGATTTCGCCGCGGTCGCCAAAAAGCATTCAACTTGTCCTTCCGGTCGCGAGGGGGGCGACCTCGGCGAATTCACGCCCGGCCAGATGGTTCCCGAGTTCGACAAGGTCGTCTTCAAGGAGGAAGTCGGAAAGGTCCACGGCCCGATCAAGACTCAGTTCGGCTACCACCTGGTGGAAATCACCAGCCGCACGGATAAGTGAGAAAGTAAATCGAACCGCGAAACTCGAAGGATACAAGATCAACTAAAATCCGAATGACCTAGGTTTTGCCAAGCCTTGGTCATTCGGTTTTTTTCCAGTCGGATATCATTATCTCTTCATGAATTTTTTTTGTTTGGTTCCTTGGCGGAATCCTCCAATTCCCGAATCCAAATATTCCTGAATTTAACCGGATTTCCGTGGTATTGCAGGATGATGGGCAATTTTTCCGGGTGGGCGTGATAAGCAGGAGCCGCATCCCACAACGTCTGGCCCCGGATCTCGAAATGGTTCTGGATCAATACGCCGTTTTGCAGCACGGTAATATAGGCGGGTTTTTCCAGTTTGCCGTCCTTGTTGAATCGCGGCGCGGAGAAAATGATGTCGTAAGTCTGCCACTCGCCGGGCTTGCGGCAGGCATTGACCAACGGGGGATGTTGCTTGTAAATCGCGCCGGCCTGCCCGTCGAAGTAGGTCTGGTTCCGGTAGGAATCCAGAATCTGCACTTCGTAGTTTTCCATGAGGAAGACGCCGCTGTTGCCGCGGCCTTGGCCGCTGCCTGCGACCTTTTCGGGCGTGGCCCACTCCAAGTGCAATTGGCAATCGCCGAAGGCCTGCTTGGTTTTCATGTCCGCCCCATGGCTGATGGCGCAGCCATCTTTGACGATCCATTTGCTCTTGTCCCATTGTGAAAGATCTTTGCCATTGAAGAGCACGATGGCGTCGCTGGGGGGGCCCCCGGCGGGACCGGGATCGACGACCCTGGGTTCGGCCCATTCGATGCCGCTTTGATATTCTTCGCCGCGTGCCATCAGCGAACCAAATAGGAATAGAATGGCCGCCGCCGGTGTCGCGAAGGACCGGAAAAAATTCACGGGATGATTGCGTTTGCCGTTATGCGAGTTCATGTTGCGAGATTCTCCTTCGTTTTGATGTTTTTTTGGTTTTAAAAACATGCACTGACTCACCGATCAGCGACGTCTTGATTCAAGATAACAAGCTACTCTCCTACCGCTTCTTTGGGCGGCGGGAGCAGCGAATCGAAGAGCTCGACTTGAAATTTCTCATATTCCACGACGATCCGATAATGGATTGGCTGGTTGTTCAGTTTTTTCGCCAATTCGATTGCCTCGGTGCATTGCTGCAAATCCGCTTTTGCGGCATCGACCAACTGCGTCAAATTGGCTTTGATGGTATTGTTGTTTTTCGCGTTGCTAAGCAGCCTCTCTTTCCTGGCCAGGTCCGCTTTCAATTCCCTCAAAAGAGCCTCACTCGCCGGTAATTTGAAAGGTTTGTTTCGGAGAAAAGCCGAGGCATCCAAAGATATCGCGTCTTTCTTGATGGTATCGTAAATCACATAGATGGAAAAAATCGAATAATTCGAGCCGTTAAAGCCGATTTCGACCATTTTTCTGGCGGATGTCATCGCGACTTCGGGCTTGATTTCGTTGGGGGGAAAGGGAGGCTTCAATTCCCGAATGATGAGTTTTAATTTCTCGAACTCGGGCAGGTTATTCACGCGAAAATGAACCGGCGCCGTTCCCTTGTCCAAATCCAAGATGATGGGATCGGCGCTCCTGGGGAGGCGGAATTGCACGAATCGGCTCGCTTCGCCGGCCGTGATCGAAATGCCGCAATTCCGCAACGGATTGGCTTGCGAGGGCGGAACGGTTTCCATCCAATCGAAATTCAAGTTCTCGCCTTTGAGTTTCAGCCGGGCGAGCGGCGTGGCCTTGCCTCGCATATCGATTCGCATAATGTTCCAGGCCTGGCCGCCAACGGAGTTGGGATCCTCTTGAAGCGCATATTTGCCGAACCCCTTGTTCGATTTATCTCCGCCAATCAGTTCAACCTGAAGTTTCGTTTGGGCATCCAAATGCACTTTGCCCAGCGTCACTCCGCCGGCTTGAGCATCGTCGCCACCCAAAGACGGCAATTCGACTGCGGATGCGAGTTCCTTCAAAGGCTCGCCTGCCGGCGCAGGCGGAGCCGGCTGATCCTTATTAGCTTGTTGTTTTTCCTCTTCCGGACCCGGCGGTTGCACTGGCGCCGGAGTGGGCGGATTTTGCGGCTGTTCAGGGGTCACGGGCAATGGCGGTGAAGCCGGTGCAGCCGGCGGTGCGGGTTCCGGTTGTTCCTCGCTCTCCTTGGGGGGGACGTTCTGCGGTGGTTGGTTGATGGATGGAGGAGCCGGCGGCGGCAGCGGCTTCTGTGTCTGCATCGGTGTCACATGATTATCAGGAGAATTCGTGCCATTGTCGTTTCTACTATTTTCGTTGCCGCCGAAATGAAACGTTAAAAATACCCCCCCCGCCAGGAACACGAGTAAAACCGCAATGGTGCAGGAAGTGAGGATCAGCCTCTCGCGCGTGCCGGCGAGCATCTTCTTCATGCTCGCGGAAGAAGAACCGTTCTTGACCGCCGGCATTCGCCCGGACATTCCGGGGGGCATGCCCAATTCATGCGCCCCGACGCGCTGGCCATGTTTTTCAACTCTTCGCCGAACTCCTGCTCCCACGGCGAAACCGCGTTAAAATCTTCGATCCGCTCGACCTTTTTGCTAGCAATGGCCTTTTTCACCGGTTGGGGCACTTCAGGTTGCCACGCCGCCAGAACGTCGCGCACTTCGGCGGCCGTCTGATAACGCTCCGCCGGATTTTTCGCCATCATTTTTTTGCAGATCGCCGCCAAATTGGCGGGCACTTCCGGCCGTTGGCTGGGAATGTCCTCCGGTTCCAGCGTTTGATGCTTGACGATCCGCTGAGCCAAAGTGCCGCTGGGAAAAGGGGGATGGCCCGTCAACAGGAAATACAGCGTGCAGCCCAATGCGTAGATGTCCGCCCGATGGTTGAAATCGGGCGTGGCCAGGGCCTGTTCCGGCGCTAAATAATCCACCGAGCCCAGGTGGTTTTCCGTGCTCCCCCCTTCCGCGCCGTCGGGTTTGTCGTGGACCAACCGGGCCAAACCCATGTCCAGAATCTTCACCGTCCCGTCAAGTTCGGTCACGATGAGGTTCGACGGCTTGATGTCGCAATGGATCATGTTTCGCGCGTGGGCGTGTGCCAAGCCGTCGGCCGCTTGCCGGACATAATCGACGGCGGCTTCGCAATCCAGCGGCCCGTATGCTTCGACTGCCCGCTGCAAGTCCATGCCCTCCACGTATTCCATGACCAGGTAAAAACGGTCGCCCTCGTTATCGACGCTGTAGGCGCGGACGATGTTCGGATGGTCCAGGGCGGCGATGGTGCGCGCTTCAGCCAGGAAACGTTCCAAGGCGGCGGGATTCCGGGCGATTTTCGCGGGAATGAATTTCAACGCCACCTTGCGATGCATTACGATGTGCGACGCCAGGAATACGCTGCCCATGCCGCCGCGGCCAAGCAAAGTGATCAGCCGGTATTTTCCCAGCTTGAAAATGCTGCGCCCTGAAGCAAATGACCGGCTTGCCAGAAAGTGATGATTTGGTTGCGGGCAAGCGCTTTGGCAAGTTGGGTAGCGTCGGGATAATCCTTGGAAATCTCCCGGGCCTCGGCAAACTCCGCGGGAGAAAGGAGATTGCTGCGTTCCAGGACCGACAAGAATTCTTCCGCCTTCGTAATGGGCATATATATTGTTTTGTACCCGGGAAATTTGCGGCATTTCAACAAGGTTTCCGCCGAGCAGTTATCCGATGTGTCATTATTTCATTCTACCCTCACAGGATTAATTTACCAAACCGCGATATAAATGGCAAATGTTCGCTGCAGAAACAGGTGACTTTCATGATTCAACGCAAGATAGGCCGTTTCACGAAAAATGCGAATCAGGCATCATGGTCTCCGACCATTGAACAACCCCCTGAAATGACCGGGGTACGCGAATGTTCCAGCTTGCCGTTTCCCTGGCTTATGTCGCCGCAAAGCGAAACACCGGTTGCTCCCGCTCGGCCACTTCCTCCAAATTGACGACCCCCAATCGTGTTCGTTGATGCAAAAATTCGACCCGCGCGGCGACGTCGGTGATTGCCAAAAATGCGCGGAAACCGGTTACTTCGGGATACAGTGCGTCCGCAATATCCGCGATCGACTTCGGCCGAGCGGCTTGGCGCATCAAATCCATCAACCGTTCCAAACGGCGGAGATGAGCCCCGCGAATCGTGTCGATCCGGGGGGAAAGATGATGGATCACCTGTTCGTGAGCAGCCAGCGCGAGATCGAAACAGTCCAGTCGCTGGATTTTAGCGAGCGAATCGAAGTAATGCCCGATGCCGTGGTAAGCTCCCAGCGTTTCAGGCCACTGTTGGGGGATGGTTTGCGCGAGGATATGATCGGCCGAAAGCAAAATATTGCCCACGCCGATGCAAACATGCCCCGGCGAATGGCCGGGCGTGTGGATGAACTTCAGCCCGTCGATTTCCAGGCCGTCTTCGAGATCGAGCGCAACAGGCACGCCTTCGATCGGTCTCTCGTTGAAGTGGGCGGTTTTAAGCATGATCGGCCGTCTGGATTCGTCCATGCCGGCGCGGATCAGAAAATCGGAGAACAACCGTTTGCCGAGGACATTGAATTGCCTTCCCGAAACGATCGTAATTTTATCGAGCGGATGCACGCCGACTTGTGCGCCGGAGAGCCGGTAAAATTCACTTAATCCGCCCAGATGATCGGGATGCCGATGGGTGATGATGATCCGCCCGAGCATTTCCACGCGGAAATTTTCACCGTATTCCCGCCGGACGATCTCGAAGCCTTCGAGAATCTGCGCCGTCGATTGCGGCGAACTGCTGCCCGCATCGACCAACGTCGGTGGTCCTGCCCCAAGTAGTAAATAGACCCGCGCGGTCAAATGATCGAACACCTGGCAGGCGATACGATAGATTCGCACGCCGGTATTCGATTCGAATCGTTTGACGGGAGGAAGGGAAGGCATGGGATTCCCATTAAATGATCCATTCTACGACTTGCACCAAACCTTCTTCATCATGCGTGGGGGCGATGCGGTCGGCGGCGGTTTTGACTTCGGCGACGGCGTTGCCCATGGCGATGCCCAGGCCGGCGGCGCGGATCATGTCGAGGTCGTTCACGTCATCGCCGACGGCACAAATTTCGCTTTCGTCGATGTTCCAGCAGTGCGCCAAGCGGCGGATGGCCGTCCATTTCGAAACATCGGCCGGCATGATCTCGGCCAAATAGCCGCGATAGCGCGGGCTGCGAAGCACGTGGGTGGAAAGTTGGCCGTTAAAAGTTCCCTTCAAGACCGACTCCAACTCAAGCATCTGCTCCCGCGTGCCGAAGGTGAATGTCAGGAAGACGCCTTGCGGCGGGTTGTCGATCAGCTCGGGCAGCAGGCGGCCGTCGCCGGGATTCATCTCCAGGTATTCGGCCAGTTCCCAGCGGCGAATCTTGTTCAGTTCCACTCCATGATAAAAATCGAAGTTGTGGTGGAACGTATCGGCGCATAGAAGCGGATCGAAGCCGACGCGATCGATCAAGCGGCAGATATCCCGCAGTAGCTCCTGGTCGAATTCGGCCTGATAAAACGTGCGATGGTCGAGCGGATGCTTGATTAGCGCCTCCGCTGGCAGTGATCAATGGCACGCCGATGCCCAATGGTTCGACCAGAGGAAGCACGCGGCGGTAGCGGCGTCCGGTAGCCAACACCACATGCACGCCCGACTGGCCGGCGCGAGCCAACGCCGCACGCGTACCGGGCGTGAGTTCATCACGGCTGTTCATCAAGGTGCCGTCAATATCGATTGCGAGCAGGCGGTATTTCATTTAGCAGGAGAAATTCTTGGGTCCTGGGTCCAGGGCGTTAGAAAACCAATACCCAATACCCAATACCCAATACCCAATACCCAATACCCAATACCCAATACCCAAGACCCAAGACCCAAGACCCAAGACCAATATTTTTTCCACGTTGATTTAAAGCTTATTTTTTCCTCAAAATGGCATTCATATTCTTCTTGTATGCTTCCACGCCGGGCTGGCCGAAGGGATTGATGCCCGCCAGGCGGCCTTCGGCGACGGTGGCGATCATCAGCATTTGCACGAGTTGGCCCAGCGAGCCTTCATCCAGCAGCGGCAGGCGAATGGTGGCGACCCGGCGGAAATCGTCCAGATAGGCTTGGTTCGTGCCTTCGAAAGCGGCGCGAAGCACGTCGGGGTAGGTCTTGCCGGCCAGTTCGTTGAGCTTGTCCTGATCGAAGCCGGATTTCTCGATGGCAATCGGATTGCGTTGCGATTTCTCGACGATCACGTTGGTAAAGAGCTTGTCGCGGCGCCCTTCCTGGTGCTGCTGGCCGCGGGAATGCAAATCGCGGCGTGTTGACGGCCGTGATCGGCGTGGCGCCCTGGCCGTTTTTTCCCAGGCTTTCGGAGAGCAATTGATCGTACCAAAGCCCGAGCGCTTCCAGACTTTTCCCCCAAGTAGAAAGAATGCGGATGTTCGCTCCGCGGCGAACTTCCATCAGCCGCGAAATGCCGGCATAAGCCAATGCCGGGTTTTCCAGCGGTGCGGCGGCGCGAAAACGCTCGTTCATGGCCTTGGCGCCTTCAAGCAGACGGACGATGTCGATCCCCAGCACGGCGGCGGGCAAAAGTCCCACGGCGCTGAGGATCGAATATCTTCCGCCCACGCCTTCGGGAATGGGAAAGATCGCCGGACAGCCGATCGCCTGCGCGAGATCCCGGAGCCGGCCTTTTTCGCCGGTAACGGGCACGATCCGCCGCCGCAATTTCTCCTCGTCACCCTGGCACGATTTCTTCAGGGCCTCGAAGAAAACACGAAATGCCAAGGCCGTCTCCAACGTGCCGCCGCTTTTGCTGACGACGATCATCGCCCAATCATCGTCGCCTTCCACCAAATCGAGCAAAGCTTGCACGGCATCATTATCGGCGTTATTTCCTTCGAAATACAGCCGCGGCCGGCCGCCGCGGCGCTTGCGGGCGAGTTCGTTATGGTAGGGATGGCAACAACCTTCCATCAACGCCCGAGCGCCCATGTAAGAGCCGCCAATGCCGAGCACCAACACGCGATCGACTTCCTTGGCCAAGCCGTCGGCGGTGGCGAGGACAGCATCGAGCGCCTTGCGGTCCGCATCGAGGAATTTTTCCGGCAAATCGAAATAAGCGGCGTCGAGGGGCTGCTTTTCGAGGGGGATGGGGCCTCCCTTGCGGAACAATTCGCCGTCGGCCAACAGCTCTTGCCGCACTGCTTCCAACCGCGGCGTCAGCCATTTCAAATCAGCTTCGTCAATGCCCGTCTGCCTGGCAAATGGCGGCAAATCGGGGGATGCAAGGAGCGAAGAATAATCGTAACTGAGTGGGGGGATTTTGGAATTAAACATGGTCATTGAGAGGTAATGGCGATAAATGGGTATCTTGTTTTTCGAAAGAATTTTGTTACCTTTTTGAAAATTGTATCCGTTGCTTTACATATTACCAGGAGCTTTACGATGGATATTCAAACACTCGTTAGTGAACTAAAAATAAAAACCGAGTCGAAAATCGTGCTGCTGGTAGCCGACGGTCTGGGTGGATTGCCCGTCGAACCGGGGGGACCGACCGAATTGGAGGCCGCCAAGACCCCCAATCTCGACGCTTTGGCAAGATCCGGCATTTTGGGAAGCATGAATCCGATTGCACCCGGCATCACCCCCGGCAGCGGGCCGGGACACTTGGGGCTTTTCGGCTACGAGCCGGTGAAATATTTGATCGGCCGCGGCGCGCTCGAGGCGACGGGCGTGGGTTTCAAACTCGGACCGCGGGATGTCGCCATCCGCTGCAACTTCTGCACGCTCGACTCTGCCGGAAACATTTCCGACCGCCGTGCCGGGCGCATCGCCAGCGAGGAAAGCGCTCCGCTGGCCATTAAATTACGCGAGGTAAAAATACCCGGAGTGGAAGTTTTCGTCGAACCGGTGAAGGAGCATCGGTTTTGCGTGATCTTTCGCGGCGAGGGGCTCGGCGGGCACGTGGCCGACACCGATCCGCAAAAGACCGGTGTGCCGCCGCTCGATCCCGTCGCGCATGACGGCGACAGCCAAAAAACCGCCGAAGTCGCGAAGCAGTTTTATTCCCATGCGTTGAAGATATTGGCCGGCCAGCCGAAAGCCAACGGTTTGACGATGCGCGGTTTTTCGGCCGCGCCGCATATTCCTTCTTATGAGGATATCTATGGGCTGAAAGCGGCGGCCATCGCCGTCTATCCGATGTACAAGGGTTTGGCGCAATTGGTCGGCATGGAAATCGTCGGCAAGCCGAGCACGCTCGCGGAAGAAATCGACGTTTTGGAAAAGGAGTGGAAAAACTATGATTTTTTCTTTGTTCATTTCAAGTACACCGACAGCCGCGGCGAGGACGGCAATTTCCCCGAGAAGGTGAAGATGATCGAACAGTTCGACGCGATCGTTCCCCGCGTCACGGCTTTGAAGCCGGACGTGCTGATCGTAACCGGCGATCACAGCACGCCGGCCGCGTTGGCGAGCCATAGTTGGCATCCGGTGCCTGTGCTTCTATCCTCTCCCACTTGCCGGCCCGACGGCTGCCGGAAATTTGGCGAGCGAGAGACACTTTGCGGCGGTTTAGGCCAGTTTTCCGCGGTATATCTCATGTCGCTGGCGATGGCTCATGCCGGAAAGCTCGGGAAATTCGGGGCGTAATGTCGATGCAAGACGAACTTTGGCCCAGCAACTCCTTCTGGTGCGCAGCAACGTTTTTAAGCCCCTGGTTGGCGGGATTTAACTGCTCGTAACCGTTGTGCTTCGCTGTATTATTGTCCGAATCTTACCAAATCGTTGACACGCGGTTCGGTTTATGTTAAAATTAGCGTTTGTGTTTCACGGTGGGGACTGAGTTTTTAAAAATGCTCAGTCTCTTGGATCTAAGTTGTTCATCCTTTTAAACGAAAAGATGAGGCAGCGTTCTTTTAACTCCAAGTAGCAAGAAACTACTCTCGAGTATCGATCCTTTCGCATTGTTCTCGTGTTGTTTTGCACATTTCTCTCGTGAACCGTTCGCACAAAATGCGGTTCGCCCAAGGATCTTGGTCGGATATCGCGTCGTTCGCCGCGCTCCATGCGCTCATTGATTTACTACCCAGGGATACAATAACTATGAAGGCTCATTCGTTTCGTATTTATCGCGTGTTATTTACGATCTCCGTTATCACTGCGTGCGCATTCTTATCAACCTGCTGCCTATTCGCCGATAGTTTCGATTGGGGCTCTCCTTATGGAACCACCGCCGGAACAAACCCTGGCGGCAAGAGTTGGCTGACGTCGGTGAAAAGCCAATTTGGCGGGACCTGCTGGGACTTTTCCTCGTGCGGCACCATGGAAGCCAAGTACATGCTCACTCGCAACGACATTACTTATCAGCCGGATGTCTCCGAACAGCAGCTTGTCTGGGAGACGAGTCCCAATTTAGGCGATACGGGCGGCGGCATGGAAATGAACGCGTTGAGCTATATGACCAATCACGGCGTGGTCGCCGAATCGGTCATCCCGCACGATCCCGCCCACGAAGACACCCCCGCCAGTTACCCCACCGATCCTTGGCCCTTGACTTCGGTTTTTCCCGCTCCGGATAGCTACACCAACCACGTTTGGAAGGGCGTTTCCGAACAGAATTACATTCCCGACACCACCGCCCAACTCAAAGCGGAGCTTAAACTGTATGGCCCATTATTGGTCACAAACTTAGCCAGTTGGGATTTATACTTGAGTCCGACGGACCTCGAAACAACTATCGCGGACTCGTTGCACCGGGCAAAAGCGCGAACGCGATCGATCACGCCGTGGTGCTGGTGGGCTATTATGATGATCCCACCATGCCGACCGGAGGATATTGGGTCATCAAAAATAGCTGGGGCACTCATGAGGGATTTCACGGCTATGACGTCCAACCCTACGGTATCATCGAAGAGAAAAATCGCTCTCATGCCGAGACGGGCCCCGTCTATTACACCGGCTCGATGGTCTCCGCCACCTGGAAAAGTGGGGGAACTATATGGAGTTCAAACGGAGCCAATTGGACCAACGACTCCAGCGGAGGAACCTATTTCTGGCAAAACCAGGAAACGACGGCAACTTTCAACACGCCGGGCACGACGGTTTCGTTGAGCGGAACGGTGATCGCTCACGGCGTGACCGTGAGTTCCCCCGGATATGTCTTTAACGGCGTTAGCAATGGCAATTTGACGGTCACCGCCGGCGGCATCACGGCCAATGAAACCGTGGCGATCAACGCGCCCGTCACGGTGGGCGCTCCGCAAACGTGGACCGTCGCCGGCGGAAAAGCTTGACCGTCGGCAGCGTGCATACGATTATCAGCAACTTGACCATGCAGGCCGCGGGCGACGTTAACATCACCGGTTCGCTCGACGGCGGCGGCGTGATGAACACCGCCGGCGGCGCCGCGCCGGGCACGATCACCAAATCCGGCGGCGGCACGCTTTACCTTTCCGGCGCCGCGACTTACGCCGTGCCCTTGGTCGTGTCCGGCGGAACACTCAATTTTTCCCAGGCCACCGGCGTTTCCGCGAATTACTCCGGCGTGATCAGCGGCACTCGGCCGGTAGTCAAGTCCGCCGGCGGCATCGTGACGCTGAGCGGCGCGAACACCTATACCGGCGAAACCGACGTCAACGCCGGCACGCTGCTGGTCAACGGGTCGCTGAGGTCCTCCGGTTTGACCGTCGTCAACAACGGCGGAACCTTGGGCGGAACGGGCACCGCCGGCCGGGTCACCGTGAACGCGGGCGGCCATCTCGCCCCCGGAAACGGCGCCGGCAAGTTATCGCTTTTGAACAGTTTAATTCTGGTCTCC
Organism: Pirellulales bacterium; assembly: GCA_963713065.1. Lineage (GTDB taxonomy): Bacteria > Planctomycetota > Planctomycetia > Pirellulales > Thermoguttaceae > JADLEL01. The sequence continues at coordinate 954,017 of CAVQKP010000013.1, forward strand.
GGCGCAAAACTGGACATCGACTTGGACACACCCAGCACCAGCGACGAGGTTTTAATGACCGGTTACAATTTGGCGGTCAACGGCCAGCAATTTTCCGATTTCACTTTCCACGCCACGAGCAATTTCGGCGCGGGCTCCTACACTTTAATCGATGCTTTCTCGGCATCGGGCAGCCTGGGCGCCAATAAGACGGGATATATTAACGGCTTCCTGGCAACGCTATCGCTGGTCAGCGGCGATCTTAGGCTCACGGTCGCCGTTCCCGAGCCCGCGGTGTGGATTTCGCTCTTGATGGGCGCGGCCGGACTGCTTGCTTGCGCACGGCTAAGGAGAAAATAACCCCGTACGCCGCAGACGCCGTGTGCGGCATGCTTCGATTAGTCAATCACTTTGCTCAGCGGATATTCGACGATCCCCCGGCGCCGGCGGCCTTGAGACGGGGGATGATTTGGCGGACGGTCGATTCGTCGAGAATCGTGTTCACATCGACCCAATCGGCGTCCGAGAGGTTCGAGACCGTCGGTTTTTGCAGCGCGGGCAGAAGGGCGATGACGCTGGCGAGCTTTTCGCGGGGAACGTTCATCATCAGGCCCACCTTGCCCTCGGCGGCCATCGCTCCCTGGAGCATGAGCACGATGTCGTCGATCTTCTGCTTCTTCCAGCCGTCGGAATACGACTGGCGGTTGGCGATGAAGCGGGTCGTGCTTTGCAGAACTTCGTCGAGAATGCGCAGGTTGTTCGCCCGGAGTGAACTGCCGGTCTCGGTGACCTCGACGATGGCGTCGGCCAGCTTGGGCGGCTTGACTTCGGTCGCTCCCCAACTGAATTCGACTTTGGCCGTCACGCCATGCTTGGCCAAATAGCGGGTGGTCATGCCGACCGCCTCGGTGGCGACGCGTTTGCCCTGCAAATCCTTGACAGACCGGATCGGCGAATCTTCCGGCACGCAAAGCACCCAGCGGACCGGTCGCCGGCTGACTTTCGAAAATACGAGTTCGGCGACTTCGTGTACATCGGAAGCGTTTTCCATAACCCAGTCGTAGCCGGTCAGGCCGCAATCCAACACGCCGTCCTCCACATAACGGGCCATCTCCTGGGCGCGAATCAGCAGGCATTCGATTTCGTCATCGTCGATCGTCGGATAATAGCTCCGCGAACTGAACGTGATCTTATAACCGGCACGGCGGAACAGTTCGGCCGTAGCCTCTTGCAAGCTTCCGGCGGGGATGCCGAGTTTGAGGATCTTGGACATGGGTTGTAGAAGAATCTGGTTGGGATGATGGATTTTATTGCAAATTGGTAATTGCAAAATGCAAATTGAACGAAAGGCAACTAGTTTGAGGCCTCGAAGACATTAAGAGAACAATCTGTTCAATGGGCAAATTGCAATGGTGTCCATTTGCAATTTATTTCTTTCCGTAAACTTTTTCGGGATCGAATACCTTCTCGCTCACCACTTTGAGGCCGTCGGGCGTGACTTGGCGGAAAAAGCAGCTCTTATAGCCTTCATGACACGCAGCACCGCCGATTTGTTCGACCTTCAGGAGGATCGTATCGCGGTCGCAATCGACATAAATTGCTTTGATAAGTTGGACGTTGCCGCTCTCTTCGCCTTTGCGCCACAGCTTTTGCCGGCTGCGGCTGTAATAAACCGCCCTGCCGGTCGCGAGGGTTTCGGCGTAGCTCTCGGCGTTCATATAGGCTTGCATCAAGACTTCGCCGGTTTGGGCATCTTGAGTGATTGCCGGCAGGAGTCCGTCGCAGCGGGAAAAGTCGGGGCCATTATCAGGGGGGGTGGACATGTGATGCTTGGGTTTTGCGTCTTGGAGCGCGGGTCTTAGTTCTTCCATTGCTAGTCGCTTGTTGAGTGGTGTGGAATGTTCATGATAGCGGATTTGGGGGTAAACCGCCATGTACCCCTCTTTAATGTTATTCTATTGCACCGCAAAATTCTTTTATTAGCCCACGAGCGTGGCGCATCCGTTAAATGTCGGGGGTTGCATAAAATGAGAACAATCGGGTCATTACAAGGTTTTGTTATGCGGTCTAGAGGACGGGCCGATGCGCATTATTAGCTCAGAAGGTGAATTTCTCGTTCATTCGCTCCGCGGAAAGGACCATCCAGTGCCCAACTCGCTTTCCGTTTTGCTTCCGGTCAAAAACGCCCAGGCCACGCTCGCCGCCACCGTACAAGAAATTCTCGATGTGGCGGCCGATTTATCGGAACAGTTCGAGTTGCTGATTATCGACGATGGTTCCTCCGACGCCACGAGCGAAATCGCCACTGAATTGACGCGAAGTTACCCCCAAGTTAGGGCGGTTTGCCAGTGCCGTTCCGTCGGCCGAGAGGCCGCTATCCGCAGCGGGCTGAAACAGAGCCGGGGCGACGTGGTCCTGCTCCACGAGGAAAAGGGGGGCACGCCAATGGAGGAAATCGTGTGGCTTTGGCGCGCGACCTCGCCCAAGGGCCGCTTCTTCCTGCCGCCGCAAACGGGGCATGGAAGAGAAAAAACCGGTCCTTCCAAGGAAAAAAATTCAGCTAGACGACGGGGATTTCGGATGCTCGATCGCCGAATATTGGAGCAACCGGCCGTTTACTCCCGCCCTCTCATGCCGAATTACCTCACCCGCCTCAAAGATTTCGCCTTTGGCGAGTGATGAGGAAAGGCCGGCAATAAATGTCTCTCGTTTTTCAAGGGCGGATTCTGCCCACTCCGCATTTTTTTCCGAATTCTTGGCAGAAAACGAAAAATTTCGTTCGACTCCACTTGTATTTCCGAAACGGGGCGAATAATATAGATAGGTAAGAGTTGATGTATCATATATCCACTATTCGTCAACTCTAAATTCCGGCTTCGGCCGGCAGGCCAGTTTTCGGTGCGGCATAACTTCTGGGCGAGAAGTGCCGCCTCAAGGGACGGTTGGTTGATAACCGATCGCCGAAGACTGTTATGTTCTCTGTTTTCCCGTTCTTATTTCCATTCTTGTGCATTGGTTCATATCCTCACATGAACCAGGAGGTTTATTCCCATGAGCATCGTTGACCTCTCCACGAGCGCGCTCGGCACTTTGAATCATGTGCCGGTGCCCAACGTGCCGGCGGCTGAGACGCCGGCGCGGCAATCCGCCAAACCTTTGCAGCGCGTGGCCGCGGTCAGGCGCCAGCAGGGGATATCGCGCCGCACGCTTGCGCGGCGGATGAATGTCGAGCTTTCCTCCATTCGCGATCAGGAAAGCGAAACGTATGACATGACTTTGAGCCAGTTGTACGAGTGGCAAAAGGCTCTCGAGGTGCCCGTGAGCGAATTGCTGTCCGAGGCCGACGACAACCTCGCGGCCAGCATTCTGCAGCGCGCCCAACTGGTGCGGTTGATGAAATCGGCGCTGGCGATCAAGGAAAACGCCCGGCAGGAATCGATCCGCCGCATGATCGAGACGCTCATCGATCAGCTCCTGGAGATCATGCCGGAACTTGCCGGCGTGGGACCCTGGCACGCCGTCGGCAAACGCCGCCGGTTGGATGAGCTCGGCGCGGCGGCCGAACGGCTGATGTCCGAAAACGTGTTTTTAGACCTGACCGAATAATCGGTCCTCGGGCCATAGGTCCCTTAGCGGCGGTCGAAATCGGCCGCCGTTTTGGTTTCTTGGTTTTTTTTCAGTGTCCGGCGGGGTTGTGGATTGGAGATGTCTTTCGCTAAAATGAGGCTGACAAAAGAGGAATTTCTTACGGAGAAATGGCGTACATGGAGAAATCGATGAATTTCGTTTCTTTCTCATTGCTCTCGGCAGTTTCCGTTTTGAATTTAACGCACCCTTAACAATCACTTCTCAAAGGCTCACATTGTATGCCGCTTTCCAAATCGGATATCGTTCAGCAATTCGAGCAGCGTTTAGGCCGTCAACCGCAATGGGTGATCCGTGCCCCCGGCCGTGTAAATTTGATCGGCGAGCATACCGACTACAACGACGGTTTCGTGTTGCCCCTGGCCATCGATCGAGCGGTGTGGATTGCGATTGCGCCCCGCAGCGATCGCAAAGTCGTCGTGCATTCCGTCGATTACAAGGAAACCAAGGAGTTTTCCCTGGACGGCCTTAAGCACGCCAAGGAAGACTGGCTCGAATATCTCAAAGGCACGGCCTGGAGCCTGGCCGATGCCGGGCACAAGCTCACCGGCTGGGAAGGCGTGTTGGCGGGCGACGTGCCTTTGGGTGCGGGTCTCTCTTCTTCCGCCGCGCTCGAAATGGCCACCGCCCGGGCGTTCGCCGCCGTCGGCAATCTGCCTTGGGACGCGCCGGCCATGGCGAAGCTGGGGCAACGCGCGGAAAATAAATGGGTCGGGGTGAACTGCGGCATCATGGATCAGATGATCTCCGCCACCGGAAAAGCGAATCATGCCGTGCTGATCGACTGCCGCTCGCTCGAACTCACGCCGGTTCCTTTCCCGCCGGGCACGGCGGTGGTCGTGCTCGACACGGCGACGCGCCGCGGACTGGTCGATTCGGCTTACAACGAGCGGCGATCGTGCTGCGAGGCGGCGGCGAAATTCTTCAAAGTGAAGGCGCTCCGCGACGTTTCGGTCGAACAGTTCCATCGATTGGCCGACGGGATGGACGCGACCGCCCGGCGGAGGGCGCTGCATGTAATCACGGAAAACGACCGCACGGAAAAGCCGCCGCGGCGATGCAGCGCGGGGATGCCAAGACTCTGGGTCAACTGATGAATCAAAGCCACGAGAGCTTGAATCGCGATTATGAGGTGTCGAGCGAGGGTTTGAACGTGATGGTCGAGAACGCGCGGCGGCATCCGGCGTGTCTCGGCGGCGGATGACCGGGGCCGGCTTTGGCGGCTGCGCCGTGGCCTTGATCGACGCGAAGCAGGCCGATGACTTCGTCCGCCAAACGGCCGCCGGCTATGAAAAACAAACCGGCCACGTCCCCGCCGTTTATGTTTGCACGGCCACGAACGGCGCGGAAGTAGTATAGGCAAGGATGAAGGATGAACTAACTCGTTCCCGCGCTCCGGCGCGTGGGAACGAGGAAAAAGGAGGGATGATAATGGAACGCCGCGATTTCCTGAAATCCGCGCTCTTGGGCGCTGCTGCCATCGCGGCTGGCCGGGCAGGATTGGTTCGGGCCGAATCGGAAACGGTTGCCCTTGCCAAAAAGCTGCCTCGCTGGCGCGGATTCAATCTGTTGGAAAAATTCCAATCCTTCGATAATAAGCCGTTCCTCGAAACCGATTTCCAGTGGATGGCCGACTGGGGCTTCGACTTCGTCCGCCTGCCGATGGATTATCGTTGTTGGACGGATAAGAAGGATCCCTACAAGTACGACGAAAAAGTGCTCGGCGAGATCGATCAGGCCGTCGCATGGGGGAAAAAATTCGGCGTTCACGTCGATTTGAATCTGCACCGCGCCCCGGGCTATACCGTGGCTTCGCCCAAGGAAAAAATGAACCTTTGGAAAGACGAAGAGGCACAAAAACAGTTCGATGCGCAGTGGGCGATGTTCGCCAAGCGCTATCGCGGCATTCCGGCCGGGCAGGTGAGCTTCGATCTGGTGAATGAACCGGCGAACGTCAAAACCGAGGCTTACGCCAAGGTGGTCCGCCGCGTGACGGCCGCCATTCGCCACGAAGATCCCGACCGGCTGGTCATCGCCGACGGCCTGCAATACGGGCGCGATCCGGTTTTCGCGCTGGCCGACTTGGGCATCGCGCAAAGCACGCGGGGCTACGACCCGATGCGGGTCAGCCACTACGGCGCGGCGTGGGTCGGCGGCGACAAATGGCCCGTGCCCACATGGCCGCTGAAAGAGGAGCGGCGGACGGTCGATCGAGAGACGATCTACAACGAACGCATCAAGCCGTGGCAAAAGCTGGCCGAAAAGGGCGTGGGGGTGCATGTCGGCGAGTGCGGGGCCTTCAACCAAACACCGCATCCTGTCGTGCTGGCCTGGATGGGCGATCTCACCGGCCTCTGGAAAGACGCCGGCTGGGGTTTTGCCTTGTGGAATTTCCGCGGCGGCTTCGGCATCCTCGACAGCGGCCGAAAAGACGTCTCCTACGAAGATTTTCACGGGCATAAACTCGACAGGAAATATCTGGATTTATTAAGAAAGAGTTAGTGAAAGCGAATAAAGAAAGTGGGGAATCAACCGCAAAGAGCAGAAAGCAGATTAAAAGAGAAAGAAACATTCATGAAAGTGATCGCTTATCCGTTGGCCGCCGTGGTGGGTTTTTTCGGTTTGATGTTCATCGTCGGAGCGCAAGGGAGCATGATGCGAATTGTAGTGGGCATCGTGCTCTTCGCCGCCGCCATCGCCCTGGTTTGGATCGCCTTGCAAAAGCCGAAGCCGATCGAAACCACGCTCATCCAGAAGATCGATCTGTCGGGCGACGTGAATCTCGAGGAGATGAAATGCCGTGCCTGCGGGGGAACGTTGGGGAAAGAATCGATCAGCGTCAAGGCCGGCGGCATTTTCATCAACTGCCAATATTGCGGCGCGCAATATCAAATCGAAGAGGCCCCGAAATGGTAGTCGCCGGCCGAGCCGAACGATTCGCGCGGTCCATTTGGTCCCAACTGCGGGCGGATCTCCGGGCCTGGTGGGCGGCCGTGGCACGTCGGGCGGCGCTCGAACCGGGACTTTACGATTATCGGCTGCATCCCCCTGGCGGCGCACGGCGCGTGCATCTGCGCGTGCATCGCGACGGATCGGGGCTGCTCCTGGTCGATGTCGCGGATGCGATCCACCTTAACTCCACGGCGGCCCTCTTGGCCAAGGCGGCGCTCGACGGCCTGCCGCAGGAAGACGCGCTTATGTTGCTGCGACGCCGTTTTCACGGTTGCCACGGCGAAAAGTTCTCGGCTGACGCCGAATCGATTTATGCAATGATACTGCATCTGAAAACATCGAACGACCGTTGCCCGACCTGCGGATTAAACGAGGTGCAATCGGCTCCGCCGTTCAGCACGCCGGTCGCCGCGCCGTACAAGGCCGATCTGGCGCTGACCTATGGCTGCAACAACGCTTGCCGGCATTGTTACAATGAAGCGCGAGGCAAGCCGGATGCACAGCCGATGGACTTGCCCCAGTGGCGGCTCGTGCTCGGCAAACTGGCCGAAATCGGCGTGCCGCACGTGATTTTCACCGGCGGCGAACCGACGCTGGTCCCTTGGCTTTTCGAAATCGTGGCCGAGGCCGAAAAGCGGGGATTGATTTCCGGACTGAACACCAACGGACGGCGGTTAGCCGACAAGACCATTGCCGAGCGATTGAAACATGCCGGCCTCGATCACGTGCAAATCACCCTCGAATCGGCCCGGCCTGAAGTCCACGACGCCATGACCGCCGCCGCATCGTTCGCGGAAACCGTTCGCGGCATTCGCAACGCGCTTTCCGCCGGGCTGCACACGATCACCAACACGACGCTGACTCGGCAAAATGTCGATCACGCCCGGGAAATCGTCGCTTTCGTTCACTCTTTGGGCTTGAAAACCTTCGCCATGAACGGGATGATTTATTCCGGGCGGGGGCGGAACAATCGCGATGCCTTGCAGGCGGAAGAACTTTTCCCGGTTTTGGCCGCGGTGCGCGACTGCGCGGCCGATTTGGGAATGCGTTTTCTCTGGTACACGCCCACCATGTATTGCCGGTTGTCGCCCTTGGAACTGGAACTGGGGGCCAAACGCTGCAACGCCGGCGAGTATTCGATGTGCATCGAGCCGAACGGCGATGTCTTGCCTTGCCAATCGTACTATGTCCGCGCCGGCAATATCCTCCGCGATCCCTGGCCGGCGATCTGGCAGAGCGCGCTTTTTCGGGGATTTCGCGATCGCGTGCGGAATCCGAAGCAGGCCGGCCTGCCGGCGAAATGCCATCATTGCCCCGATTTGCCGGTCTGCGGCGGCGGATGCCGGCTGGAGAGAGAATAAGCCATGAATATCAAAACGCTCTGGCGAAAGTGTTTTTCCCGCACGGGATCGGCCTTGACGGCGGCGGGCATTCCGGCGGGAGTGTATCATTACCAACGAACCAAAGACGGTCTCACGGCGCGGTTTCATCTCCGCGTCGATCCGAGCGGTAACGGCCTGCTCTTGGCCAACGCAAAAAGCGTGGTGCGGCTGCATCCCTCGGGCGTGATTTTGGCGAAAGGACTATTCGAAGGCCAGGACGATTCCGCCTTGCTCGAACAACTGGAAAAAGTCTTCCGCGGTGTCGGCGGGGAACGCGCCAAGGCCGATCTTGAGCAGGTCCGCCGGTTGATCGACCGGTTGGAATCGCCGGGCGACGGTTTTCCTCTCTATTCGACCGGCGATGCTTCGTTCGCGCCGGAACACGTGCCCTTGGAAAGGCCGATCTCGGCGGACGTGCCGCTCTGCAAACCCTTTTACATGGATGCCATTCTCGAACGGCTGTGGGAGGAAGGCATCCCGCATGCCACGATCGTCGCCGGGAAAAATCCGGCGGAAAAGGAACTCATCCGCGCGGTGGAAAAGGCCGAGAAATTGGGGATCATCACCGGGATTCGCGGCTTCGGCTCGCAACTTGCGATCGGCTCCCGCATCGCCGAATTGGCGCAGGCGGGCCTCGACCATCTGGATGTCGTGTGCCTCTCGATCGATGAGAAGATCCACGAATCGCTGTCCGAGCCGGGCGATCATAAGTTGGCGATAAAATCCCTGGTGACGGCACAGAAACGGGGGATTTGCCCGGTAGCGGTGATCCCCGTGGTTCGCGCCGTGCTGCCCAAAATCGAAGAAACGCTCGCGCGCCCTCGCGGCCCATGGCGTGCGGCATGTCTATCTTTTGGCCTTCACCACGACGGAAAGTCATCCGGGGATGCAGGAAATATTTCGGGCGGACGAACTTACGCCCGCCATCGGAATGCTCGATGAGGCGGCCGCGCGGCACGCGATCCGCGGCATTTGGTATCCGCCGGTCCGCCGCAATTTCGATCTGACGCTTGCCGAACAAATCTTCCGTGGTCCGCGCACCAGCAGCGACGGTTCGATCCGCGTCGAGCCGGATGGACGCGTATTCGCCGCACGCGGGCTGTCCGAGCCGGTCGGCAACTTGCTGCAAGACTCGTGGGAGAAGATCGCCGCCGGCCGCGTTTATCGGAAATTCCGCAAGCACGTGGAAAAACACCTGTATTGCAAAAGGTGTCAAAATTTGGGATTTTGCGTGGCCGATTGCGCGAATCCCGTCGAGGGGCCGGATGAGGAAGAATAGGGGCGAGGGGGAGAGCATACCAACCGCTTGCGGCTTCGCAAAGAGTGCCGACCACTCGTTTCCATGCTCCGGCGCGGGAACGAGGAAAATTCCATTCGGAAAACTAACATGATACGCCGATTTACCTCGCCTTATTGTTACTCGTTCAATTTTCATCAATTTGCAATTCTTCTGCTGTCGATTCTGATTGCGCCGGCGAGAACGTTTGCGCAGAACAATTCCTACGGCGTGCCGAATATGCAGCTGAAAGTCACGATCGAGCCGGATGGATCGGCACTGATCGATTATTCGATCACCTATCACAACCTGCCCGGCTCGGGGGCGAAGGAGGTGGTCGATATCGGCACGCCGAATAAGAACTACGACTTGCGGAACGTCAAGGCCTGGATCGGCGATCGGCCGATTCCGCCGTCGGACATCATGCGTTCGACAGTTCTCGATACCGGTTTCGAAGTGCATTTTGGCGATCGGGCGATTCCGCCCGGCCGCACGGGCGTGCTGCGCGTGCAGTTTACGATGCCCAAAATGGTCTTCCAGGACACAACCCGCAAGGATTACGCCTCGTTCGAAATCACGCCGACATGGTTCAACTCGAAATACATCCAGGGGAACACGCACTTGCAAATCGCGGTGCAATTGCCGAAGTGGGTGAAGCCGGAGGAAGCGTTGTCGCAAAAAACGCCGTTTAGCGCACCGAGCGAAAACCGACAAGGGAACGGTCGTCTATTGGGATTATCCCGCCACGAGCATGACCGGGGAGCATCTGGTCGGGGTTTCGTTTCCCAAAGGCGACATGCCGGTCATTAAACAGAACGCCTTCGGCTTGTTGCTCAAGTGGTTCAGCAAATCGACGCAAGCCCGGCTGGTATGCGGGGCGATCTTTTTTATTTTGTTCGCGATTCTGTTCTTCCGTTTCAGCGGGGGGACGGGCTTTTCCGTGTTTGCGATTCTGGCGGCGGGGGCCGGAATCGTGTTTTATATCTCCCCCGGCCTGCACTTGCTCTCGCTGCCGCTCGTCGTGGTGCTGATCGGCGTGAATGAATGGCTGCTTGGCAAACGGAAAACGAAATATATGCCGCCGATCGCGCAAGTCGAGGGGGGCGGGATCAAGCGGGGATTGACCGCGCCCGAGGCCGCCGTGCTCCTGGAGCTTCCGCTGGGGAAGGTGCTCTCGCTGGTAATTTTCGGAATGCTGAAGAAAGGCATCTTGCGGCAGGTGCAGGCCGATCCGCTCACGGTTGAACTGAACGAAGCCTTCGTACCACCCCCGGTCGCGGCGGCTTCTTCCGCCGGAGCTCCGGTGCTTGCCGAGGTTGCCGATTCGTCCGGCCAGGCGCCGGCGGCGGACGGCGACCGAGGCGAACGGCATCTCCGCGAAACGGCCCAGAAAATGGGGAGCGTGATGCAAGCCTACGAGTCGAGTTTCCTATTTCTCCTGCAGCACAATCCCGGCAAACCGGTGAGCAAGCTCGACTTCACGCTGCCGATGCGCGGCCTGATCGAGAACACGGCGGCGAAAATGAAGGGATTTGATTTGGCGCAGACCAAGGAATACTACCGCTCGATCGTTCGCCGCGCGACCGAGCAGGCCGCGGCGATCGGCGACATTCCGCAGCGCAAGGCGACAATCGACCGCAACTTCGATTGGATCCTGATGGACGACCACTATCCGACGGTCTTCGATTTCGGCGGCGGCTACTGGCCGGCTTGGTCGCGGGGGACGGTTCTCGGCGGACCTTCCTCCATGCCGGCGCCGGATGCGCCGAGCATACCCGGCACAACCACTTTCGGCGACGTGGCGTCGTCCTTCTCCGGTTGGGCGGAAAATACGATGGGTTCGATGGCCGCGACGATTTTGCCCGCATCGCTGGGCGGCGGTTCGGCGTCCGGCGGCGGTGGATTCCTGGATCTCAGCGGGGCCGACCGCGTCACCGGCGATATCTTTTCGGCGCTGGCCGAATCGGCCGCGAGCGGCGGCGGCGGAGGGGGTGGTGGAGGAGGAAGCGGATGCGCCTGCGCCGGCTGCGCTTGTGCGTGCGCCTGTGCCGGCGGAGGACGGTAAAACACCCTCTCAGAACACTTGCAACCGAACGGCAATCGACAAGTCGCAAGGTTGAACCATGCGATGTTCTTCCCCTCGATCACGCTTTAGAAGGCGCGGCGGTTGAGGTTGTAGCGACGCCCCATGGTCTGGAAGAAGCGAGACGTGTTCGCTCCCAAGTAGGAGATGTTCAGAAGTTGACTGGCCGGAGAAGTGATCTTCAAGACGAAATTATTCAATCCCACCTCGCTGTCTTCGGCGACGAAGAGCCGATCGCCGGGCAGGATTTGATAATTGGTCGTCGTCAAGCCGCCGCGGGTAATGGCCATGTAGTCGATGGGCAATATTTGTTCGCACCCCAGGTCACCCGGAGCGGGACGCGAAATCCATAGCCGCTGGCTCGAGGCGCGCCGTAATCCGCCGACCCAACTAATGGCGTCCAATACCGTCTCATTCCCGGTAACCGGCAGCGTAATGACGTCTTCGCCCGTGCTCGATCCTTCGAACACGATATAGTACTTCCTACTGTTGAAGCCCGCCACTCTCACGCCCACTCGAGGGCTATCGAAAAATTGTGAAAGTCGATTTTCCACGGCCTGCCGCACTTCAAGAAGTGTTTTGCCGGCCACGGGGACCATTCCGTATTTTTGCAAATTGATGACACCGCCGGGTTTCACCAGATAGATGCCGTCAACCTGCTGCGTGCCGCCGGTCCGCGCCAGTTGAACGGAGATTTCCGGTTGCGCCAAAGTTTCCCGCAATTTTTTCTCGATCGCCGACTTCACTTGGGCCAGCGGCAAGCCGAGCACGTGAACTTTGCCGTAAATCGGTCCCAAATCCAAGTCGCCCTGTTCATCCACGACATAATAATCGTAGATCGGGTAATCGGGCAATGCAATCGCGGCTCTGATGCTGAGCACATCGTAAACGTCCACCAGATACGGTGGTTTCGGCACTAATCTGAAAGCCTCGAGTTCCAAAACGTCGGGCGGTTCAACGCGATATTCCGGCAACGAAACCATGTTCTCCTCGGTCGGCGGTTCCATCTCCGCAGGCAATGGAGCATGAAGCGACTTGGAATAAAGGTCAAAGGGCTGGCAACCCGTCAGGGTTGCCAAAAGACAAACCGCCAGCCCGAGAATCATTGCACAACGGTTCTTTCGCATGGCGGAGGTCATGGGAATTCGTTCGAAAAGACTCGATCTTTTTCCAAGCTTTGATTTGGAGGGAGGCAGGTTGCGATTCAGCATCTAAATTTGCAGCATCATTCCATTGTGACGCATTGCAAAATCCACAACCATTCGCTGCAAATTGGGTGCGACAAAAGCCGAATCTCAACCCATAAATCCTACTTATTCGGACTTGTCGAGATAATCGGCAAAGTTTGCCAGGTAACTTTGACCCAATCACTAACGATCTCAAAAAAAGACAAATTGCTCGTTAATCTAGCAAAAATAGAAGAGTTGGGTTATCTTCATGTCGAATTTCATCGACCGGTTCTTTACGCCCTTCTCCGGCAAAGAGCCGATTAGGCAGATTGATAACCCAACCGGGGATGTTGCCCATGTTTTTATAAGCATGAACCACGCCCGGCGGCACAATTACCGTGCATCGATTGGTTTGCCCGACGGGAGTCTTCATCATTACACCATAGGTGGAGGATTTTACGCGAATGTCCCAGAGATATAAGCAGAATTCCCCCGGTCCAGTGAACGCGAAATAATCGGATTGATGGCGATGTTCATGGGGGCCGCGGGTGATTCCCGGCAGGGTTTCACTCAGATACGCCATGACGGGGAAAAAATCCGCCGAAAGTTCGTCTTCACGGTAGATTTCCGCCAACCAACCACGTTGGTCGGTGTGTACTTTTAGGGATTTGAAGGCTATTCCCTCAATGGAACCGATCTCAAATGAGGGGGGAATTTTCGTTTCCGGCGGTAAATTCATGGGAATCGCACCTCGCAGAATGCCCATCTTGATGGTAGTCTAATTATAGTGTCGGCGTGATTGCAATCGGGTTCCCTTGCCTGATGTTTATCCATTACCAAGCCTTCCTTGCGTTCATAATACCAGAACCGCTTGAAATTCGATATCCCGACAGTCGCAGCGATCCAGAACGCGCTCGACTCCGGCATCCCGCATATCATCCCCTTGATTTTTCAGCCCCGGACTAATTTTCCTCATGAAACGACGCGTGTTAATCACCGGAATCACCGGTCAAGACGGAGCCTATCTCGCGGAATTTCTGCTGGGAAAGGATTATGACGTCCATGGCATGGTCCGCCGTTCGAGCACCGAGAATTTCGAGCGCATCGAACATCTGCACCATCGTTTGACGCTGCACCAGGCCGACTTGCTGGATCAACTCTCGTTGGTCAACTTGATCCAGGAGGTTCGGCCGCGCGAAGTGTACAATCTGGCGGCGCAAAGTTTCGTGCCAACCAGTTTTCAGCAACCCTTGTTGACCGGCGAATTCACCGCGCTGGGCGTAACCCGGGTTCTCGAGGCGGTCCGGCTGGTCGATCCGGAAATCCGCTTTTTTCAAGCCTCCAGCAGCGAGATGTACGGCAAGGCCCGCGAGGAGCCGCAGAACGAACAAACCTGCTTTTGGCCGCGTAGCCCTTACGGGGCGGCGAAGGCCTATGGCCATTGGATTACGGTGAATTACCGGGAGAGCTATGGGATTTTTGCCTGTTCGGGCATCATGTTCAACCACGAATCGCCGCTTAGGGGCAAGGAATTCGTCACTCGAAAGACCACCGATGCCGTCGCCCGCATCAAGCTCGGCCTGCAAAAAGAATTGACGCTTGGGAACCTCGATGCCCTGCGCGACTGGGGTTTCGCCGGCGATTACGTCCGCGCCGCCTGGCTCATGCTGCAGCACGATACGCCCGACGATTACGTGATCGCCACGGGCGAGAAGCATTCGGTGCGCGAGATGCTGGAGATCGCTTTCGGGCACGCCGGTTTGGACTGGCGCGACCACGTGCGGATCGATCCCGTGTATTTCCGTCCCGCCGACGTCAACACGCTCCGCGGCGACGCCGGCAAGGCCTGCAAAATCCTGGGCTGGCAGCCGACGGTCGCCTTTCCCGAATTGATCCGCATGATGGTCGATGCCGATTTGGTTCGCGTGCGGGCGGAGATGGGATCACGGATATAATCATGGTTCGATAACTTCAACTTTTCAATTTCCATCAAGGATCCTATATCATGTGCGGAATCGTCGGATACGTGGGGCCGCGTGAAGCGGTGGAATTTCTGGTAAGCGGACTCAGGCGGCTGGAATATCGCGGCTACGATTCCGCCGGCGTGGCGGCGATCAACGGCCAGCGGACGATGAACGTCGTCAAAAGCGTCGGCCGCATCGACAATCTCGATTGCCGGCTGGCCGAGACGCCGCTCTCCGGCAAGGTCGGCATCGGCCACACGCGCTGGGCGACGCACGGCGCACCGACCGACATCAACGCCCACCCGCACCTCGGCGGCGACGGCTGCTTGGCCGTGGTCCACAACGGCGTGATCGAGAATTTCCGTTCCATCAAGGCCCGGCTGCAAGCGGAAGGCTACGAGTTCGTTTCGGCGACCGACTCGGAAGTCATCGCCCATTTGATCGATAGCTGCCTCCGCCAGCAGGATACCTCGGGCGACATGGCGGTGCAAAACCATCAACCGCTGGTCGCGGCGGTGCAAGCCGCGCTCAAACAGCTTCAGGGAACGTACGGGCTGGTGGTGATGTTCCGCGACTGGCCGGAAGTGCTGATCGGCGCGCGGTTCGGCAGCCCGCTGATCATCGGCGTGGGCGAGGGCGAGCATTTCATTGCCAGCGACGGTTCGCCGCTGGCCGGTTACACCGACAAGATCGTTTTCCTGGCCGAAAACGAACTGGCGGTCGTCACGGCCAACAGCCTCCGCGTCATCCACCGCGACCAGGGGCACGTCAATCACAGCGTGCAAGTGCTCGACATCGAAGCCGGCGCGATCGACCTCGCCGGCTTCGACCATTACATGCTCAAGGAGATTTTCGAGCAGCCCGATTCGATCCGAAACGCCATGCGCGGCCGTTTGGATCACGACGAGGCCACCGCTCGGTTCGGCGGGCTGAATCTCTCGCCGCAGCAACTTCGCTCGATGCACCGCTGCCTGATGACCGCCTGCGGCACGAGTTGGCACGCGGCCTTGGTGGGCGAATACCAGTTCGAGGCCCTCGCGCGGATGCCGGTCGAGGTGGATTACGCCAGCGAATTGCGATATCGGAATCCGCCGCTGGACCATCACACGCTGGTGTTCGCCATCACGCAAAGCGGCGAAACGGCCGACACCCTGGCCGCGCTCCGCGAGACGAAACGCAAAGGCTGCCCCACGCTGGGCATTTGCAACGTGGTGGGCAGCACTATCGCCCAGGAGTCGGACGGCGGCGTCTATCTCCGCGCCGGACCGGAAATCGGCGTGGCTTCGACCAAGGCGTTCACTTCGCAATGCACCGTGCTGGCGATGCTCGCCTTGTATTTCGGGCGGCTCCGCGATTTGAGCTTTGCGGCGGGACGGCGGATCATCGCCGAACTGGAAGAACTGCCCGAGAAGGTCCGCGCCGCGCTCGCAGTGCAACGACGCCGTCCGCGAGATCGCCCAAAAATACGCCCATTGCGAGACCTTTCTCTATCTCGGCCGGCAGTTCAATTTCCCCACGGCCCTGGAAGGCGCCTTGAAGCTCAAGGAAATCAGCTACATCCACGCCGAAGGCTATCCGGCCGCCGAGATGAAGCATGGGCCGATCGCGCTGGTGGATAAAGACACCCCCAGCGTGTTCCTCATGCCGCAAGGCCAGGTTTACGACAAGGTGATGTCGAACGTGCAGGAGATCAAAGCCCGCGGCGGGCCGGTGATCGCCGTGGTGGGCGAGGGCGACACCGACGTCGCCCGACTGGCCGACGATATCATTGAAATCCCGGCCGTCGAAGAATATCTTCAGTCCATCGTGAGCGTCATCCCGCTGCAACTCCTCGCCTACCACATCGCCGTCGCCCGCGGCTGCGATGTCGATAAGCCGCGAAATTTGGCGAAAAGCGTGACGGTGGAATGAACGGATGCTCGTCCTTCTGGCAATCGTCGGCATTACGACGCCCGTCAGCGTGCGGGGCGCGTTCATCGGCCGCAAGCCGGTCCGGCCCGGCCGATATATCGTCGGTTAACCACGCCAAGGCCGTTTTCGGCCCTTGACTTGCTTCAAACTCTCGATCGCGATCTTCACGTCGGTTTCGACCTGGAAGTCGAACATCCCGGCGATGATGAAATCGGCCCCGTGCCGATAGGCGTGCAGAAACGCGGTCCGCGGCGTGATCGCCCCGGCCGCCATCACCTTGAATGCCACCCAGGGTTTCTCGACCGTTTCCATGAAGGCCGCGGTCTCTTCGGGATTGTTGCACCACATGTTGTCATAGTTCGCGTCGTGGTCCGAGGAGTCCATCTGCATCCAATCGTATTCTTTTCGCCGTTCCTTGGGGGTGGCCGACCAGTAGCGGTCCTGGTGAAACGTCTTCACGTAGAAATCGACATTGAGCCGGTTCTTCTCGCAGGCGATGGGCATATTCAGCGAATGCCCCCCGACGCCGCCGGGCACGCCCTGGGCCTTGATCAAATCGACCATCTGCCCGATCGCGTCGATGCCGCCGCCGTTCATCATGAATGAATCGGTTTCCCCGCCGTGGGAATAAAGCAGCGTGGCCCCCGCATCCGCCTGCCGTTTGATCTGCTCGTTCATCCGGGCCTTGTCCGCTAGAAGCGAGATGCAGATCATGGTTTGGATCGGCGGCGAATGCAGCTTGTTGTATTTTGCTATCGGGCCGCTGCACCGCGGGTCGATCTGGATCGTATCGATGCCGCACGCTTGAGCAAGCTCCAAGGTCTCGAAGATTTTGGCTTCGGTATTGTAAGTGGTGAAGAGCTTCGAGGCGTACATCAGATCGCGGCTGTGCGCCCAGCCGCCGATCAGGTTGCCGCCGATTAATAGCCGGCCGAGCGACACGCCGCCGATCTTGCCGCACGGCAGGCTGCCGGGCGGAATGTCGGTCTTCGGTTTCTCCGCGGCACTTGCCTGCGCGCTGCCACCCTCGAGGGCGGCGGCGAAAGTTTTCTCTTCGACGCTGCCGTACGCCGCCCCCAGCCCCGCCGCTCCCAGCACGCCCCGTGCCAAAAAACATCTCCGATCCGTTTTGTCCGCCATGGTGCATTACCTTTCCAACGAAGTGAATATGGTTCGATCGATGCCCGATGCTTGAGATCATTGTTTTCGTTCGAAGAACACCCGGAAACATTGTTCCGTAAAAAAGGCGCCCGTCAAGAGTGGAAAACCGCTATACGATTCTGCCGGCCGATAATTTTCGAAAGCCGTTCACCAATAAACGCTACGGCTGCACCACCAGCGCGGCGGCGAGTTTCTCGGCCGGGATGTCGGCGGGGAGAACGCTGCTGGCGTAGTCGGCAATGGAGCGGTTGTAGTCGGTCAGTGTTTGCAGAAAGGCGAGCGTTTGGCGGGTTTGCAGCGAGATGAATTGCAGCACGGAGCCGAGCGGCTTTGCGCCGGCAAGATAGCTTTCGACGGCGGCGGACCGGGCGGCATCGGCTTCGATCACGGCCGCGGCGTGCTCCTGGACGCTGACGCCCAGGGCGGGTATAGCCGCGGAAAGGCGGAGCATCGGCCGCGATTGCACAAGCTGCTTGGGTTGCGCGGAGAGGTTCAATTCGTAACTGCCCGAGTGCGGCAGCGTGGATGCCAACGGCCAGACTTTCTCGGCCGTCGCTTGCGTCCGCAGCGCCAATTCGAATTGGCCCTCGACCGGCGCCGCCCGGGCTTCTTCGAGCGCGGCTTTCGCACCCAGCCGTGCCGCGCAGGTAAAGCATCTCGACCGCGCCTGCCGGTCCGTTGCGGCGCTCGAGCGCTTCGGAGAAAAGATTTTCCAGGAAATCGGCTTGCTGCACAAGCACTTGATATTCCGCCGCGCGCTGCCTGGCGATCCAATATACCGCCAGCGTTTCCCGCCGATTGCCGCCGGCTTCCCGGGCGAGGCACTCCGCGAGGCTCATCGGCTTCGCCGAATTCTCCGGCAAACTGCGGTCCCAATGCAAGGCAAGCGTGAGTTGCTTGGCGCGGACGTCGGACGCCGCTTCGACCAAGGCCGGGTATAATGCCGTCGAAAGGTTCTGCTTGGAATCGTTTAGCACGGAGCCGCCGGAGACGGCATTGGGTCGGTTCGGATTTGGGTTTTGAATTTGTTGCGCGATATCGTTCGACGCCGTCGCCATCGGCTCCGGGTTGGACGACCGCGCCGTCTCCGCCGGCTCCGAGTTAAGCGAAGGATAACGGTTTGGCTCCGTGATGCTCTTATTCGCCGAATGATTGAACGCGGGAATCGGGTCGGCTTCGTTTGCTTCGGGCGGGGACCTGAAATTCGGCGGATTTCGCGGCGGCGCCGGCCGCTTTTCGATGGGCGCGAGCGTCGGCTGAGCCGGCAATTGTTGGACGGAAGGAAGCCGGCCCGACGGGGTCATGGGTTGGAGGAATTCGGCGGGCCGGACGTCGCCGGGTTTATCCGCGGAGCGCGGTTCGATCGCGCCGCGGCCCGTTTCGATCAGCGCGCCGACGAGTTGCTGGACGGAAACGTTCGGCCCCAACACGGCAACGGCATACTCGGCAATGTCGTGATTGTAGCGGCAGACGGTTTCGATGAACGCCCGCCTCTCGTGCAAGAGTTGTCCGCCGGAGGAAATGACGGCGGCAAAATCGGCTTGATTTGCTTGATAGGAATCGGCGGCGGCGAGGTAGGCGTCGCCGGCGGCTTGCACGGCGGCGGCGCGCTCTTTGATGGCCGTGAAACGAATCGGCAGCGTGCGGTCGATGACGCGGGCGATCGGCGGGGGCGAACGCACGCCGAACAATCCTTGATAGTTCGTCCGATATCCTCCCACGTGCGGCTTATCGCCGGGAAATGGCAAAGGCAAATCGGCAGAAAGCCCGACGAGCGCAGCCAGGTCGTTCTGGGCGGAAAGCACCGCCAGTTCCGACTCCCGCAACGTGGCTGCCGCCGAGGCTTGAGCCGCTCGCAATGCGGTTTCGTCGGCCGGTCGGCCGCGCAATTGCTCGAATTGTTTCGCCTGCTCGAAAGCAAAGTGATATTTCGCCACCGCTTCGGCCAGTTGCCAATAACTGTGGATGACGAGCAATTGCTGTTTTTTGTCGGTCGAGGCAGCCAAGGCTTGCGCGAGCGGCCAGGGTTGCCCCGCGAGGATTCCGCCCGGGGGAACTTGCAGCGCTTCGGCAACCATTTCTTGGGCTTGGTTTTTTCCCCGCTCGGAAGCATTCGGCGGCGGGGCAGGCACGTTTGCCGGCGGAGTTTCGGCGGACAAATCCGAGGGCGGGAGGACGTTGGCGGCATTGGGAATTTCCCCGGCGCCGGAAATTCTGCCCGGTTCCGAGTCGGCATCTTTAGGGATCTCTCCATCGCCTGTGCGAGGAACTACATTGGGGACATTTCGCAAAGCATCGGCACTCGGCAACGGTGCTTTGGGCTCGCTGCTTGCCGGAGGAGTGCCGGGGACGGTTTTTGGAGCGTCAATAGTCGGCGGAATGCCAGGAATGGCTTTTGGAGCATCGGTTGCCGCGGGGCGAATTGCCGGCGTCGGCTCGGTTTTTATGCCCGCCACTTGCCCCGCCAATAAGGCAAACACATACAAACTGGTCCAGGCCATTGTGAATCCTTCCTCGAGAATAAACTGTATCTTTTTCCGTGGAGACAGGAATAATGCATACACCACAACGAATAATTCGTAGTTGTTGATATATAAGGTGACATTTCCCCAAGAATTCGTCAACCTTGATTTTGCGGATCGAGGAGTTGGATCATCATTCTGCCAAATAGTTACAATAAAATATCGAATACCTATTCATAGTGGTTAGTTAATAACCTAATATAGTGTGTAGTGTCCAACCCGTTGTTTATGCTAAAATGAATTCACGATTACCCCCCCCGGATGGAAAAACATGAAAAAAATATTCTTCAGACATCGCGGAATTATGGCCTCGCTGGCGTTCTTGATGTTCGTGGCGGCGGCTTTGGGGGGGGCAATCTCGATTTTCAATCGGAATCTGCCCGATCCGACAAAGGCGAATCGCGAGGAGCTGCTGCGTTGGCTGATTAGCAAAGATCTTTCGCGGGAAACACCGGCAACGCAGTTGGCGTTGGCCGAGCGACTGGAGGCGGAGTTCGGCGCCGGCGTGGATTGGGCTGCGTTTCAGGCTAAAATCGATGCGCCGCAGCGCAAGCAGTTGTGTCGAAATATACCCTGCGTTTTGCGCCCTGGATTTTGAAAAAGGCCGAGACCTATGGGCGTCTGGCCGGAGATCGGAAGCCGGCTTTTCTGGATCGATTGCTCGACACGCTGGAAGTTTGGCGGGGCGTGGAAAAACTGCTGCCGCAACCGGCGGCGAATTCCCCGAAATCGGTTCCCGCGCCCAAGTTGGCAATGATGCTGGTGGAGGAGATGGACCGGCTGAAAAAAGAAGTTCCCGCCGCGCAGCAAGAGCAAGTCGGCAAATTTTGGGCGGACGTGCAAATGCATTGGTTTTTGCGAAGCATTCGGCCGGCATCTTCCAGCCGCGATCACACTTGAGACTGAATGAAGCAAGATGCAACAGCAGGCTGCCACGGAATCGAATCGCTGGGTGTTGGCGGGGATCAGTCTGGTTTTCGTGCTCTATTGCGCAGCGCTTGCTTTCCATCTGCCGCAGCGGGGGACGGAGTTGATTGTGGCCGAGGAGCAAGGACACGAGCAGGCGGCGAAAGAGGAAAACTTCGTTCCGCCGCCGATGGCGATGCTGGCGCCGTTTGCGCTGCTGTTGGGCACTATCGCCCTGTTCCCTCTCTTGCCGCGAGTAGCGCACTGGTGGAGCGCAATTTGCACAAGTTTTACGCGGCGGCGATCTTGGCGGCCGCGACGCTTTTGTATTACTTCTTCTGGCACGGGCATCCGCTTGCCGTGCATTGGCCGGCGCATCATGTCGTGTCGCCTAATCCGAGCGGTCCGAACTTGCAGGCGGCTTGGGGGGTCTTCGCCGGCGCGATTTTCCGGGAATACGTGCCGTTCATGACGCTGCTGTTCGGACTTTATACGGTATGCGGCGGCATCCGCATCGAAGGCGACCTGACCGCTCGGCCGGCGACGAACGCGATATTTCTGCTCGTCGGCGGTCTGTTGGCGAGTTTCATCGGCACGACCGGCGCGGCAATGTTGTTGATCCGCCCCTTGCTGCATACCAATCGCGAGCGAAGACACGTGGTGCATACGGTGATCTTTTTCATTTTCATCGTCTGCAATTGCGGCGGTTGTTTGCTGCCCATCGGCGATCCGCCGCTGTTCCTGGGCTATCTGCTGGGCGTGCCCTTCCTCTATACGTTCGATTTGTGGAAAGAATGGCTCTTCGTCAACGGCTTGCTGCTGGCGGTCTATTTCCTCTGCGACCGCGTTTGGTTCTATCCGCGGGAAACGAAAACGGACGTCCGCCTCGACGCGGCCCGCGTGCATCGGCTCCGTTTCGGCGGTCTTTGGCCGAATATCCCCCTGTTGCTGCTGATCGTCTTCTCGGTTGCGGTTTTAAGCCCCAACAAGCCCTTCCCGGGTACGGACTGGCATCCTTGGATGTACTTGCGGGAAATCGTGCAACTGCTTTTAGTGGGTTTGTCGTTGTTCTTGGGCGGCGAACATCTGCGCCGGCACAACCATTTCAATTATTTCGCGATTCTGGAAGTGGCCGCGCTGTTCTTCGGCATTTTCATCACCATGCAGCCGGCCCTGCAAATCTTGGACGTGTTAGGCCCGAAATTATTGCTGCGCACGCCGACGCATTTCTTCTGGGCCACGGGCGGACTCTCGTCGTTCTTGGACAACGCGCCGACCTACGTCGTCTTCTTCACCGCCGCCAAGGCGCTGACGCACGCTAACGGCCTCGCCGATCCGGTGGCCGGCGTTTCGCGCACTCTGCTGGCGGCGGTGAGCTTGGGTTCAGTCTTCATGGGCGCGAATACCTATATCGGCAACGGTCCGAACTTCATGGTGAAATCCATCGCCGAACAGTCGGGCGTGAAAATGCCCAGTTTCTTCGGCTATATGGTTTATAGTATTTGTATCCTGATTCCCTTGTTGATTTTGACGGATTGGCTGTTTTTGTAATCACGTGCAATATCACAACGTCACGAACGACGAAGAGCTTCGGCAATACTGCCGCGAATTGGCTAAGCGGCCGATGGCGGCTTTCGACACCGAGTTCGTCTCGGAGCATACCTTTAGGCCGGTTTTATGTCTGATTCAAGTGGCGGCGGGCGGGGAATTGGCGGTGATCGATCCGCTTGCGATCGACGATCTTACCCCGTTTTGGCACACGCTGGCCGAGGAAGGTCGCACGACGATCGTGCATAGCGGCCGCAGCGAAGCGGAATTCTCGATTCATTCGATCGGCCGCCCGCCCGCCGGACTGTTCGACGTGCAAATCGCCGCCGGACTCGTCGGCGTGGAATATCCGGCGGGCTATGGCAATCTGCTTTCGCGAGTGCTCGGTCTTAAAGTCAAGAAGCATGAAACACGGACCGATTGGCGGCGCCGTCCGCTGAGCAAGAAACAAATCGAATATGCGCTTCTCGACGCCTTGCATTTGGAGCCGTGCTACGCGGCGCTGAAAAAGCGCCTCACCGAACTCGGCCGGATCGAGTGGATGGAAGAAGAGATGGCCACATGGAAGGCCGATTTGGAGAAGGCCCTTTCGCACGAACGCTGGCGGCGAGTTTCCGGCAACTCGGGCCTGGACGCGCGGGCGCTGGCCATTTTGCGGGAACTGTACGAGTGGCGGGAGCGCGAGGCCCATCGCCGCAACCAGCCCGCCCGGCGGGTGCTGCGCGACGACTTGCTTGTCGAATTGGCCAAGCGCGGCACGGCCGACCCAAAACAGATTCAGGCCGTGCGGGGCATGGAACGGGGTGACCTGACACGGAGATTGGACGCGCTTTCGGCATGCATTAAAAAAGGATTGGACTTGCCCGAGGAGGAGTGCCCGCGAAGAATCCCCCTCGATCAGATGCCGCAGCTTTCGGTATTGGGGCAGTTTTTGTTTGCTGCGTTGGGTAGCCTTTGCCGCGAGTCGCAACTGGCGCCGGCCCTGGTCGGCACGCCTAACGACATCCGCGAACTGATCGCCCAGCGGACGCATCGGGTGAAGTCGAAAAAAACTCCGCGACTGGCGAAAGGCTGGCGGGCGCATTTCGTGGGCGAACTCTTCAACGATCTGATCGACGGCAAGATCGCCGTCCGCGTCACCGCTCCGGCCGAAGAATCGCCGCTTTCGTTCGAAAGAACGAAGCAGAAGGGAGAATAGTATGCCATGCCCATGCTGATCGTGGGATCTTTGAAGCGCACGCCGATCACGAAGGCGACTTTTATCAGAAGGGAGGAACGAAAAAGATCCCCCAATCCTTCCAGAATTTCCATAAATGCCGATATTCGTCCCACACATTGTCCCAAAATGTCCCTTCATATCGGAAAAGAACCATGAAGAAGATTATCGGTGTAGCCAGGACATACCCGACAGGAATGAGCACAAGCCAGCAGATAATGCTCAACAGAATTTCAAAGATGAATCGGAAAACTAATTCGGCCATGGCTCAAGAGCCCTTAAGCATATTCGCCGCAGATTAGCAATTCTTGGTGCATGTTTTCGGTCTTATGCCAAGTTGGCAGGGAATCATTTCTCTCGAATGAGAAAAATCTTGTTTGATGACCCACATGCCAATCCTGATTCTATGATAAACCTGCCATTCCCTGCAATGCCGGATAACCAATTGATTCGTCCCTTGTCAAAGAAAACGAGCCGGGCACGCAAGCTTCTGCAAGATCGGCTCGCGTGCCCGGCGGCGTGTTGTGGTGTTTGCGAAAAAGCCTCTATCCGACGAAGAGTGCCGCCGCGCTGAATCCCATCGATCAATCCTAATCGGCACTCTTCACTACCGCTACGAGTCAACCTTCTTGCTGCGTCTTCTGCCTCTTCAATCCGCCTCAACAACAGGTTGGAAACCTGTCCTCCGCAATGCGGCTACGGCGGGTGCGACACTCCAATCCAACCGGCGTTTCGTGACATAATGCTTCTCCCTCGAGTTACATGTGTTCATAACGCACGTCTCCTGTTCGCGAGCAATATCTTTCTCCGGCCTACCAACTCATCCGCCCCGGAGCATTCCTCATCGAAGCGTCTTTTTGTGGTTTTTGATGTTACTCCTTAGTTGTCTGCGATGGTAGTTTCAGCCAAGGGGGGACTATTCACGCCTTGGTAGCGAAGCGAAGGGGATAGTCCCGTTTTTTCGCAGCGATAAAACACAATTGCAAAATAATATCGATTATGCCGCGAAAAATGCGACAGTCCCCGCAGGCGGCAGCCGGCGTGAGACGTCTCGCCGGTTTAGCTATCGGACGCCGAATTGCCGCGGCTGCATGGGACAGGCTCGGAAAAGAGAAAACTTTTTTCGCACCCGCCGCAGTTTTCGCATTCCCGCCATATCTTCGGGAATCGTTGCCCGCGGCGAATGAATCCCCACGGGCAGTGTGGGAAAAGCCGGCGATACCGGAAAAATTTGCGCAGACGGAAAAGAGGAGTGCGGAGTGCTATGTGACAAGTGAGCGGTGAAGGGAGGATAACGGCGAGAACGTGGACTGCCACAGTCCGCTTTGCACTTCCCGCTTCGCACTTGCCACTCCTCCTATGGCAGCTTATGCCCGTAAAAACTGCTCAACATGCGGACGCGCTGGACGATGTAGGCCACGATCACGGCCAGCAGCATGAGTGATACGATAAAGATGATATGCCGGTCGAAACCGTCGGTTTGCGGACCGTGAAGATTCGGCCGCCAAGAATAGAAATCGACGATCAAAATTCCGTAGGAGATCAGCGAGAGCGCACTCATGAACCACACGTAGCGCACGCGGAACCACAAACCCGACGCCACGATCACCAGTGGATAGCCCACGATCAGCGGACTGGCCGCGCCGTCGGCGATGAACAGCAGCACGACCAGCAGCAACAGCGAATCGAGCGTGCCCCAGGCGAATCGGGCGGGCAGCGACCAGGGACGCCGCTCGAGAAACTGCTGGCAGGCGATCGAGGCCGCCATCCAAACGGCGATCACGATCGAAACCGCCAGATGGAAATCCGTTTTCACGATCCCCAAGCCGTAATTGACCCATTCGACAAGCCAAAACAGTCCCAGCCCAATCAGCCGTGAAGCCAGCGCCGGCTGACGCCGGGTCCAACTCCAAAAGCGCTGACCGATGCTGGGCGGGCGCACCAGCGGCGGTTCGCCGCGGGCGAAGCGATCGAGTTCGTCGGCCAGCGCCGCGGCCGAGAGATAGCGGTCGCCCGGCGATTTCCGCAGGCATTTCAGGCAAATCAACTCCAGCGGCCGGGGAATTTTTGGATTGATCCGCCGCGGCAAAAGCGGGTCGCCGCTCAAGACATCCAACAGCACGTCAAGCGGATTATCGGCAACAAACGGCGGCTGGCCGGTGAGTAATTCATAAAGGATCGCTCCCAGGCTGTAAATATCGGCGGCCGGGCCGATCTCCTCGGCGCGGCCCGCGGCCTGCTCGGGCGCCATGTAGCTGGGCGTGCCGGCGATCACACCCGTCGCGGTCTGTCGCTCGTCCGCGCGGAGAAACACTTTGGCCAGTCCGAAATCGGTCAGATACGGGTCGCCGTCGGCATCGAGCAGAATGTTCGAAGGTTTCAGATCGCGATGCACCACACCCTGCTTGTGCAGATAATCGACCGCCCGGGCGACGGCCGCGACGATCCGCACGGCGGCGGGAATATCCAGCGTGCGGCAGGTCAATCGCTGGCCGAGGCTTTGGCCCTCGATGTACTCCATCGTGAAAAAGTCCTGCCCCTGGAGTTGGCCGACCTCATGAATCTGCACGATATGCGAATGCCGCAGCTTGGCGGCCGCCTTGGCCTCGGATTGGAACCGGCGTACGACCTCGGGCGAGGCAAGGTGCCGCTGGAGAATCATTTTGAGCGCGACCACCCGGTCAAGTTCATGTTGCCGCGCTTTATACACAACGCCCATCCCGCCGCGGCCGAGTTCGCCGAGTAATTCGTAGTTTCCGAAGGCACGCGGAAAAGCGGCGGAGGGGATGATTTCCTCAACGGTCGAGCCTTTTGCCGGGTGGAAGTTTTCGCCGCTGCCGGCGGCGCAAGATTTTCCAGTGCATCGAGGCACCTGACGGCCGAGGCCAGTTCGGGATGTTCACGCAAAAAGCTTCCCGATCGATCGCCTTGCTGGCGTGAAGACGTCGGAGGTAGGCGTCGAGGGCGTCGAAATCGGACTGGTTGCCGTCGGGAACCAAAATTACCGCTCCACAGGTGGATTGCCGAAAGAAACGCGCACAAGCGGATTCAGCGGTTGTATTCTATCGCGCGATGTCATGAGTTTTCAAGGTCTTCGCTCTTGGAGATCCGTGTTGCCCGAAAAATGAGATTTTAAGCCCGACCGGCCAAAATGCGAAGGGCGACCGTTTCGATTCCTTCCTACGTGGCGGAAGGGCATGGCGGATATACGCCTCGCGATTCCAAGAACATTCCGTCTAAAGCGTTCGACGAACCTCGTCAACATTCCCGGCACATCGGCTCGTACGTGCGGCCTTCTTTTTACTGCGGTGGTTGGCGATGGCGATTTGGGCGAGGCGCTGGCCGCAGGGGGTGGGATATTCGGCGGTGATGCAGGCGCGGCAGAGATTGCCGGCATCGAGGCCGATGGCCTTGGCGATGGAATCGACCGGCAGATACCGGAGCGAATCGGCGCCGAGTTCGGCGGCCATGTCGGCTTCGATCTCCGGCGTGAGCGGCCCGCCGCGCATGAATTTCGGCGCGAAAAGCTCGCCGACGGTGGACATGTCGATGCCATAGAAGCAAGGGGCGATGATCGGCGGGCAGGCCACGCGGACGTGAATCTCTTTAGGCCGGCCCATCTGGCGAATGCGCTTCAGAAGGACCATCAGCGTGGTGGCGCGGACGATCGAATCCTCGACCAAAAATACTTTCTTGCCTTCGAGAACTTCGCGGAGGGGAGTATATTTCGTTTCCGCCTTGCGCTTGCGGTCGCCGCTCCCTTCAATGAAGGTGCGGCCGCTGTAGCGATTGCGGATCAAGCCTTCCACACAGGGGATTTTCAAAGCGTAAGCCATCGCATCGGCCGCGGCCTTGCTCGTGTCGGGTACGGGCACCACGACCGTGTTCTCATCGATCGGGACCAATTCGAGCCGGGCCAGTTCCTCGCCCAGACGCTTGCGGGAAAGATACACGCTGCGGTCGTCCAGCGTGCTGGCCACATTGGAAAAATAAATCCATTCGAAGAAACAATGCGCGGAGCGGGGGCTTTCGGCAAACCGCTGCACTTCGATCTGCCCGTTCGAGACGATGATCGCCGAGCCGGGCGGGACGGGCTTGATCCGTTCCTGCGGAAATCCAAGGTTCAAAAGCGCCACGCTTTCGCTGGCAGCGGCGAAAAGCGGCCCATCCAACCCATAACAAAGCGGCTTGATGCCCATCGGGTCGCGGGCGACGATCATCGTGCCCAAGGCATCGAGGAAAACGATGCTATAAGCCCCGTCGAACTTGCGAGCCAAATGCCGGAACAGATTCAGCGGCGTCACCGGCCGGTCGGACGAAAGCGCCGTGCTGATCTGGTGCATGATGATTTCCGTGTCGGTCTCGCGAGCGAGGTAGTTGTCGTCGTTGTCCAATAACTCTTCGCGCAGGTCGAGATAGTTCGCCAATTGGCCGTTGAAGGCAAAACTGAACCACTTGTGTTTTTTGATGTGCGGCCGTTCGAAAGGCTGGGCGTAGCTGCGGTCGTCCCGTCCGCAGGTCGCGTAGCGGACGTGCCCGATAGCCGCCAGACCGGCGTATTCGCGCATAATCGACTCGTATTTCTGCCGATGGCTGAGGCGAAAAACTTCGCTCACGGTGCCCAAATTCTTGTACGTATAGATAAGCTGGTGACGCTGCGGGTTGTATGTGGTCATGCCCGCCGCCAGTTGGCCGCGGTTTTGAATGTCCAACAACATGCGGGGCATGAGCCGGGAGATTTCCTCCGGCCCTTGTTGCGGCCATATCGGACTGACGCCCCGGCTGGGCAAATGATAAAGCGCGGCAACACCGCATTCTTCGTGCAACGTGCTCATATCGAGAACCCGACCTTCCTAGTTTTTTGGGGGGGGTGGGGATTAAGATTCATGTGCCGGGTATGTCGGCATGCAGCAAACACGGCGCAATTGCCTCCCGGCTCGATTCCTCCGCGCCGGAGATCAATTCCCAACAAAACTATTGTACGAGCAAAAAGAGAAACTCACAATTAGCCGGGATGGGGGGATTGATATTCATACCCCCCCTGCAAATTCGATCATTTCGGATTCACCTTTCGTTCTTCGACTTTTCGCAGATTAACCGGCAGCGAACCGGCATTCAAGCAGAACACAATTCGTTCGAC
Source organism: Pirellulales bacterium (assembly GCA_963713065.1). Taxonomy (GTDB): domain Bacteria; phylum Planctomycetota; class Planctomycetia; order Pirellulales; family Thermoguttaceae; genus JADLEL01. The sequence continues at coordinate 982,871 of CAVQKP010000013.1, forward strand.
CTCCTGCGGCGTAAAATTTCCGGTGATTTGGCCTCGGTCGGTAATCGTGGTCAAGATGTTGGGCGCCGAATACACGATGCCGTCGAGGATGATGGCCAACTGGTTCTTCAAGTCGGGCTGCTGCCTGGCTAGGCGTATTGTCGCCGGTCAGCGCAGCGAACAATTGCCCGCCTTTGGAGTTGAAGCTGAAATGCACGCAGGGTTGGTTGTGTTCGTCGGTGCCCGGCCTGGCGTTGGTGAGAAAGTCGCCGGTGACGTTGTAAGGGTCGTTGACCGCCAGCACTTCCATCTCATAGACAAGCACCGTGCCGGCCTTGGGCGTCAAAGCTTGCATTATAAAAAGTGATGAAAGCCGCCATCGTAAGCAAGAGGAATCCGACGAACAATATCAGGATCACGAGCAGCCAGCGAGGCATGATCAGCCCTCCGAGAGTGTATCGAATCCGAGGAAAAGTTTACTTCATTCCCCCAATGATGTGATTTTTCGCCGGTTTTGACAATCGGGCAATCAACCTTGACTTTTTTTGCAGTTATGTTTACAAATAAAGGAGAGATTTGAAGGAAATAAATTAGTTTTTCCACGCACAATGGCAAAACGATCCGCACAAAAACGCCGAATCTGGATCGTGCTGACCCTGTTTTCGGCGATTGCCGTGGCGGGGAACGGATTGCACTCCCTGCCCGGCATGGGACACGAGTGCTGGAAGACGCATGCATTGTTTGTAGCGTCGGATGTTTGCCATGAGTCGGCAGGCGCGAAGGAAAATGCATGGATTCACCGTGATGCGGGGCATCACAATGTTCTTGCGGCGCAGGGCAGCGCTGCGAACCATGACGGTTGCCCCATTTGCCAGTTTTTCACCCAGGCGCAATCCGTCCCGCTGACGGTTGCCTTTGAAATCGATTCCGGCGTGGTTGCAGGACGGATTGCAACGATCCGCCCGCTTCTTTCGAACCACGTTGCCGCGCATACAGCTCCCGAGCGCCGCCCGCTTGCGGATGATTTTCTGAAGACCGCAATTCAAGATCGGCAAGGAATGTGTCTGTTGCCGTTTCGGTTGCGCAGAAGATCTTGTTTCTTTCCACAGTATGGAAATTTCCATTACGGAGGTTTGCCTTGCTCGCACATCGAGGAGGCAGGGCCTCCGGGACAGTGCTTTCCCAGGCGGAGCCTGAAAACTCGGTATTTTCTTCATCATTCATCATTTTTTTGGGAGTCTATCATGATACGGCGATTAGGTTTCACGCTCGTGGAACTGCTGGTGGTGATCGCGATCATCGGCATTTTGATCGGCATCTTGCTGCCGGCGGTGCAGGCGGCGCGGGAGTCTGCGCGGCGGATGACCTGCACGAATAACCTGAAGCAAATCGGCTTGGCGCTCTTGGCTTATCACGACTCGAACAAGCATTTTCCGCCGGGTTACGCTTCCGGCGTCGGATCGGGCGGATTCGCGGACGACACCGGGCCGGGCTGGGGCTGGTCAACTTACATCCTTCCTTATATCGAACACAATCCGATCTACAAACAGATCGAGATCAACAAGGATATCACCGATCCGGTTCATGCCGTCGTTCGCGCAACGGAAATAGCCGAGTTTCTTTGCCCGTCGGATAACGGCAAAGCGAAGTTCGTGGTCGATAAGCTTGGCGATTCTTCCCCCAATTTCGACACGCCGCTTGTGGATTCGGGCGGGAATCCGGTGCTGGTGGGGCATAGCAACTATGTGGGCATGTTCGGCAATCCGGAGATTTCGCTCGATCCCGGCTTCCTCTATTCTTCGCCCGAACGCGACGTGATGCATCAGGGGATGCTCTACCGCAACAGCAAAGTGAGCATCCGGGACGTGACGGACGGCACGAGCAAGACGATTTTCGTGGGCGAACGCAGCAGCCGCCTGGCATACGCCACATGGACCGGCGCGGTGACCGGCGGGCAAGTGCCGCCGCGAACCGAAGATGTCGGTTTCGGACCGGAATGGGCGTCGGTCCTGATTCTCGGCCACACGGGCGACGCGAACGACGTGCCGCCGCACACGCCGAACAGTCCGGTCAACCACGTCGATGATTTCTGGAGCAGGCACGTGCAAGGCGCGAACTTTTTATTTGTCGATGGTTCCGTGCGGATGATCGGCAACGACATCGATCCGATCATCTGGTGGCGCTCGGCACGTGCGCGGGGAAGGAAGTCGTCAATCAAGACTTCCGTTAGAATAAATGATAGCGAAACACAATATTAGCTGCGTCCGCGTTTCAACTCACTCGCCATCTTCGGCATCGCCTAATCCGTAGCGGCGGATTTTGCGGTCGAGAGTCGAGCGTTCGATGCCGAGGATGCTGGCGGTCTTGCTTTTGTTCCAGTTGGTGTGCTTGAGCGTGTTGACGATGTGCAGCCGTTCCATGTCGTCAAGCGAAGTGGGGGCGAAGACCGCCCCCGCGGAACCGGCGATTTCGGAATCGCTCGCGGTGGAAAGCGTCGTGAGCAGCAGGTCTTCCTCGTCGATTTCCGCGGCGCGGCAAAGCACGACGGCGCGCTCGATGACGTTCTTCAGTTCGCGGACGTTGCCCGGCCACTGGTAGCTCAAGAGTTTCGCGCAGGCTTCGGACGTGAAACCTTTGATCTTGCGGCCGGTTTCGTTGTTGAAGCGCTCCAGGAAATATTCGGACAGCACGGGAATGTCGTCGGTGCGCTTCCTCAGCGGCGGCACCACGATCTCGAGCACGCGGAGGCGGAAGAACAAATCGCGGCGGAAGCGGCCCTCGGCCACGTCCTTCTCCAAATCGCGGTTGGTGGCGGCAATCACGCGGACGTCGCAGGTGATGGGCTTGTTGCCGCCCACGCGCTCGAAGGGATGCCCCTCCAGCACGCGAAGAAATTTCGCCTGGATGGCGGGGCTCATTTCGCCGATTTCATCGAGCATCAGCGTGCCTTTGTGGGCGGCCTCGAACTTGCCGATCTTGCGGTCGGTGGCGCCGGTGAACGCTCCTCGTTCGTGCCCGAAAAGCTCGCTCGCCAAAAGGTCGGTCGAAAGCGCCGCGCAGTTCAGGCAGACGAAGACGTTGTCCTTCCGCGGGCTGTTGTAATGCACGCCGCGGGCGACCAGCTCCTTGCCGACGCCGCTTTCGCCCCGGATCAAGAGCGTGGCGTTGCTCGCCGCGGCGCGGGAAATCGCCTCAGTGACCTGGCGAATCCCCGGACTGTGGCCGACGATTTCGTTATGCACGCCCAGTTGCTCGCGAAGCTGCACGTTTTCGCTGCGGACTTGCGTGAGGTTTTCGGCCAGTTCCTGGCGGCGCTGTAAATTTTCCAGGGCCACCGCCACCGTGTCGGCGACGGCCAGCGTGAATTCCAGGTCGTCGGGGTCGGGCGTCAATTCATGCGTCGTCGAGTAGAGGTGGATCACGCCGTATTTCTTCTGGCCGCGGCGAATCGGCGCAAAGGACGCTGGTGGCGAGGATCTCGCCCTGGCTGTCGCGGTTCCCCAGCGCGCTGTCGCCCATCACGTTGCGGGCCAAAACGGCTTCGCCTTCGCGGAGCACCGTGGAAGCGAGAAAATTCGAGACGCGGTGGTATTGATGGACGGAGGAACTGCGGGCAGCGACGATTTCCAAATCGCCGCCGCGAGGTTCGCCGACGAATCCGCGAGGCGTCATGAGCACCGCGCCGGAGTCGGTTTGCGTTCCTTCAGCGAGGCCCTTCAATGCGGTTTCGGCCAGGGCGGCGAGATCGGGGGCCTTCGCCAATTCGAAGGCGAGTTTACAAAGCTTGGCGGCCGCGCGGCCCATCTTCGAGACGCCCGAATCGTGCTCCTCGACCGGCGACAGGAATTTGGTCTGACCGCGGCGGTGAGTGATGGTCGTCGGTTCGCCGACGGCCAGCACGCTCGATGCTTCGTCCGCGGCGCCCGGCGGCTTCTCCCCCGCCTCGGATGCGATGCGGCGGAATCCGCTGCTGCCGTCGCTGAACGCTTCCGAAAGCTTGTGGACGAATACGAGTTGCGTGTGCCCGATGCGAATCACGTCGCCGGGCTTCAAGACATAATCGCCCTGGATAATTTGCGTGCCGATGAGCGTGCCATTGCGGCTGTCGAGATCGCGCACCGTCCACTGCCCACCGGACATGAAAACTTCGACGTGCGTACGGCTGCAACGCTCGTCTTTGATTACGATTTGATTGGTCGGCGCACGGCCGATCAAGACCGATTGTCCCGGCACGAGCCGAAAGACATCGCTCCATTTCGTCCCTTCGCGGATGACCAGGTACGCCAATTGTGACACGCGATACCCCCCCGAGGGCAAAAAAGATTCTCATTCTCGAAAAGCAACTGTAGCAAAATTGCACACTCCTTTAAGATTACTACCATCAGGAAGCATTACGCAAGATGTTAAACGGCCAAAGAATTGGTTTTTTTCAGATAAACCCCTAATGTTAGCATATTGCTTTATAATGACAGGGGGGTTTTATTCGGTTCATTGATCGGATTCGAATTTCTATCGTCATCCCCCTCGGAATACATTGAGAGTATGGACTATCGATTCAAGTTCCAATCTCGTCGATCCAAATATTTCCTTGCTATTTTATGAGGCAGGGATTAGGCTATAGCTACTTGAATAAAGAGTAGAATTATCATAGTTTGCCCACCCTTCTGAGTTGTTTCACTGAAGGAATCGCCGGAGCATCCGATTGGCGTGATTGCTGGAGAGACGCCGACTTCGGCAGATTTTTGTGGGGATGACGGCGAAACGTTTCATCAACCATTCACCCCAAATTATCGCGAGGGCTTTTTTATGTCCAGTTCGTGCTCGCTCGGAAATCGGCTCGGTTGGTTGTCTTTTCTGCTGCTGAACGTGCTCTTTGTTTGGACCCCGGTGAGAAACGTTCAGGCACAAATTATCGATACCGGCATCCAGCGCGCGGTCGGCGGAGTATCGATTGACGCCGCGGGGTTATTGGACACTGCGCAGTTGGATGCCATGGGAGAACTTGCCAAGCTGCGTTCGGCGGCAGCCGGCAAAACGCCGGAAGATCTCAAGGCGCTCGCGGATTTGCGGAAAGTTTCGCTCCGCGGCCTCGAGGAGGCGATCGCCAATTGCACGAAGAATCATCAGCCGCTGCCCGATGATATTAAATATCTCGCCGGCTTGCAGCGGATTTGTTACGTTTTCGTTTATCCCGAAGAAAAAGACATCGTGTTGGCCGGTCCCGGCGAAGGCTGGAAAGTGGATCCGCAAGGCAACGTGGTGGGATTGACCACCGGTCGCCCGGTGCTGCTCCTGGACGACCTTTTGACGGCCTTGCGTTCCGCGCTCTCGGCGGCGCAAGCGGGCGGCATCCGCTGCTCGATCGATCCCACGCAAGAAGGAATCGCGCGGCTCAGGCAATTGGAGGCCTCCAATCCTTACGCCAATTTGAAAGCCAGGGAAGAGGCCATGGGAAAGCAGCAGATCATGATCGCCGGCGTGCCGGGCTCGAGCCACTTCGCGCGGATTCTGGTGGCCGCCGATTACCGCATGAAGCGGATCGGCATGGGCTTCGAGCCTGCGCCGCAAGGCGTGAAATTGCCGAGTTATCTGCAAATGGTTTCCGCCATTAAACAGAAAGACAGCACGCCCCGCTGGTGGATGGAACCGAAATTCGACGCGATTTTGCGAGACCCCTCCGGCATGGCGTGGGAACTTCGCGGTTCGGCCGTGCAGACGCTCACCCAGGAAGATTTCTTCAACGCGAAGGGCGAGCGGCAACACTCCGAGAAGTCCAACGCGTTGGCGAAACGCTGGGCCGACATGATGACCAAAGAATATCCGGCCTTGGCGGTCGCCGAACCGGTTTTCGGCGAACTGCAAAACTGCATGGAATTGGCCGTCGTTGCGGCGATCGTGGTCAAAGAACGTTTGCCCGAAAGAGCCGGCAACAGCCTGCCGGTGCTGTTTTCTTCCTCGGACGTGAAAACCGACGAATACTACGTTCCCAAGCAAGTCTCCAGTCAAGCCAGCATGATCAAGAGGACGATCAGCGTCTCGGGCGGCGTGGCGATCAACGCCTGGAACATCGCCGACAAGTCCCAACCCAGCGATACGGTGGCCGCGATCCGCGACAAAGCCGCTTCGAACAACCATGCAAACTGGTGGTGGAACTGAAGCGGCAAGCCGAACGGCGATGCGGTCCTTGCGATGAGTTGAGCAAAACAATTCCCGGAGGTCTTCGGGCCGGACCTCCGGGATTGTTTTTTTATTCTTCCGCGTCATTCCCGCTCCACTTGATCTTTAATCGCTTCTGATGCAAAATGATGCAGTCTGGTCCCCTGGCAAGTTCCGACAAGTTATTAGCGTATGGGCGAGCGACTCTACATCCCGTCATTCATCGTCCGCGCCGCCGGGTTCCTGGCGGGGGACAGGGCGTTTGTGACGAAAGATGATCCCGCCGATCCGAGCGACAAACCCGTTTGCGTGCTGTGGAAAGAGAAACCGCCCGCCGCCATGCACGACTGCTTCGTCTCGAAAGACTGCCACATCCTCGTCACCTTGGCGATGTTGAAAAACTGCGGCTTGAACGCCGACAATTTGGAGATCGACGGTAACGAGGGAAAGATCGTTGTCCGGCGGAGCCGATCCGCTTCGGCAAGTTCCCCATGACTAGGCTCCGAGCTAATCGAGGATTTGACGCATGACGCTGGCTTCGGATTTGGAAACCTTGTATCACATCGTCTGGAAAACCGCGCGGGGACCCAGCCATGCGGCGCGGATGGAGGATTTTTACGGCCGCCAAGCCGCAAGTTACGACGATTTTCGCGAGCGGATGCTCCGCGGCCGCCAAGAGATGTTCGACGCCATCGCCGCGCCCGAAAACGGCCTCTGGATCGACATGGGATGCGGCACGGGGCGGAACCTCGAATTCCTCGGCGAGCGGATCGGCAAGCTCCGCAAGGCATATCTCGTGGACCTCTCGCCGTCGATGCTGGACATCGCGAAGCAAAGGATCGCCCGGCGTGGATGGTCCAATGTCGAGACGATCGAAGGCGACGCCACGAACTTTCAACCCCCGGAAGGACCGGCGGACGTGGTCACGTTCTCCTACTCGCTCACGATGATGCCGCCGTGGTTCGCGGCGCTCGATCATGCGCGGTCGCTGTTGAAGCCGGGCGGAACGATCGGCGTGGTCGATTTCCACGTCTCGCAAAAATATCCCGCGCCCGGGTTTGCGCGTCATTCCTTCTTCACCCGCAATTTTTGGCCATTCTTGTTCGCCATCGGCAACGTCTTCACCTCGCCCGACCATCTGCCGTACCTGGATCGGCGGTTCGCGCGAACCTGCCTTTTCGAAAGCCGCTTGAAACTTCCTTACGTGCCGCTGCTCCGCGTGCCGTATTATATTTTTGTCGGGAAAAAAGATCGAGAATTGAATTAATTCTTTCGCGGGCAAGCTTGGGGGCAGATCGCCGTTAGTCATTAGGTTTGTATCACCCTTGGTTAGGGGATATTGGGGTCAGACGCGCCGTTAGTCATTAGTCAGAGTTCTACAGATTGTTTCGCTTGCAAATCTGGGGACGCAATACTAGTTATTGACACATTAGGCGAAAATTGGTAAATTCGGGGGATGGCAAGATTAGCACGATTGGTCATTCCGGGGATGCCACACCATATAACCCAGCGGGGGAACCGTCGGCAGCAGACTTTTTTTGGCGAGGGAGATTACGCGGCATACCTGGAACTCATGGCCGACTTTTGCCGCGAGGAAGTGGTCGAGATTTGGAGCTATTGCCTGATCACGGCATAGGCAAAATGCGACTGTTTATTCGTCTTGTTCAAAGGACACTGCGGGGATTATTATAGATATTTCGGCTTTGCTGACTCTAGCCGAATTATATCAGCCCCAAATTCGATCTCAAGGAGGAAATCGATGTCTCAACAAACAACGGCTCCCCCCCGCGCGGCCAGAATGGCCAACCGATCCTGAAGCTCGATCAGCTCTGGAGTTGCCTGCCGCAGGCGGTTCGCCAGACGGAGATATTGGGGTCAGAGCGCCGTTAGTCATTAGTCAGAGTTCTACAGATTGTTTCGCTGGCCCCCGACAGGCTCCCCACACCGTCCACGTGTCATCGGGCGGATCAAAAGCGGCCACTGGGGGGCGGAATTGGGCAGCCGGGGTTAAAGTCTCCTGTTCTTCGCTAAAACTCACGCGATTGGCAAGTTGTCACGGCTTTTTCGGGAGCGTTTTTGCCGTTTTTTCGCCCGGCGAGCCGGTGGGCGGAATGGCTGCTTTTGACTTCGCTTCCGTTCCCTCTGCGATTGGGATCGAGTTCGCGGAAGCGTCATCCGATTTGCCGCGTAGCCGATAGCTCTTCCCGGTGATCGTGACGATTTCCGCGTGGTGCAGGAAGCGAAAGAACAACAACGGTCGCATGGTGTCCTCCGTGCGTGCGAGGTCCCGCCCGGCAGGCGGGACCTACTTGAGACTGGGTGCATTTTGCGCCGTGAACCAACTCTTCTCTTGCCGATTGCCCAATCGATGGGACTATCCTCTTCATTTCCCCCCTAATTTATTTCCCCCTAACGCGAAGGTTGACAAAATCGTCGCTTAATGGGACATTAGATGATGAACTATCGATATGCCTCGCGAGCAGGCGTGGGGGGATCGGTTGTCTGTTCCTTTCTTTGATCGGTCTTTTGTTCCAGGAGGTCGTTTTCGGCGGCGAGGTGTTGAAAAACACGTTGCTGCAAGCCGTTTTTCGGGATTTCCGGTACTCGGCATCAAAGGTGCGGTCCCCATTTTCAACAGGTTGCCATGCGAAAATATTCGAAAAAAACGTGGAAGCCGAAGCGGTCGGCAAGCAAAGTCAATCACTTGCGATTGGAATCGCTGGAACCGCGACTGCTGCTTTCTTACGATACTTTGCCGAACGGCATGCCGATCCTGCATAGCCACCCGCTGGGTGCCAATGCCCCGGCGGCGATTTTTCTGGATTTCGACGGGGACGCGGGCAGCGGCCTGACGCCGTACAGCGACGACGCGGATCCGACGACTTTCAACGCCGCGGAGCAGGCCGGCATCTATGAAGTGTGGCGCTATACCGCCGCGTTCTACTCGATGTTCGACGTGGACGTGACGACGATCCAGCCGAACGTCGCCACGCAGCCGACGGCCTGGCACGTGATCAGTTCGGGCGTCGGCGGCGGCGGCCTGGCCTACGGTTCCTTTCCTTCGACCGTGCCGATTTCGTATTCGGGGGCCGTTTGGACGGTCCACGGCATGGCGACGGTGGCCGTTCACGAGGTGGGACATAATTTCGGCTGCGCCCATATCTGGCAGTTCGATACTTTGGGACAGCCGGCCAACGACAACCCCGCGCTGTTCGTGGACGACTTGCACGGCGGGATCATGGGCGGCGGCGGAGCGACGATCGACAAATGGGTGGACTGGCATTATGAAGCCGACGGCAACGCCACCTTGCAGGAAGAGGTGGGCATGATCTCCGGCTTGATCAGGTCGCATTCCACGTCCGCCGATGGTTTCCGGCCCGACGATTACGGCGGCGACATCGCGCACGCCACGGCTCTGACGGTCAGCGGCACGACGCAATCGGCCACGGGGATCATCGAGCGGATGACCGACGCCGACGCGTTTTCGTTCACCGCATCCACCGCGGGACGGTATGCCATTGCGACGGGACGCGAATTCGGCTCGGGCGTGGATTTGAAATTATCGCTTTACGACTCCGCGGGCACATTGATAGCCGCCGAGGACGGCGATCCGCACAACCAGCCTTATTCGCTGGTGAACGATCAGTATTTGACCGCGGACCTGGCGGCCGGCACGTATTACGTCATCCTCGCAGAGCCACGGGAATTACGACGACCTGGGGCAATACAATCTCCGCGTCGATCCGCTGCCCGCGGGTTGGAATCTGGAGAATGTCGGCTTGAACGCCATACCCGGCTATGCCACGTCGGCGTCGAGCAGTTCCTTTACCTTGGGCGGCTCGGGGCATTACTTCGACAGGAACGACTACTCGAACATCGGGACCTCGGACGGCGGCGGAACGGCCGATAGCTTCCAATATCTTTACCAGACGCTCGCAGGCAACGGATCGATCGCCGTCCGCGTGACGGGCCAAAGCGCGATCGACAATGCGAAGGCGGGGATCGTGATCCGCGATTCGCTGGACTCCAACGCCAAGAGCGCCGCGCTGGTGCTGGGGCCTTCCAACAGGGCTTACTTTTACTATCGGACGGCGACGGACGGCACCACCGCCAGCATCACCCGTTCTTCCATTTCGGCCCCTTACTATCTCAGGCTGATCCGGACGGGCAATTCGTTCCTGGCTCAAGTTTCCTCGAACGGCAGCACGTGGACGAACGTTGCGACGCAAACGATCGCGATGGGGACCACGGTATATATCGGCATGGCGGCCTCGGCGAACGCCAATTCCAAGGGCAGCCAGTCCTCCGCGTTCGGAGCCGCCTTGAACGTCGCCAGCTTCACCAACGTGAGCTTGACCGGCGACTTGAACCCGGGACCGACGCTCAACGCTTTGCCGGCTCCGTCGGGCTTGAGCGTGACCGGCAAAACAAGTTCCAGCATCGGCCTGTCCTGGAGCGACATCAGCGGCGAAACCGGCTACGGCATCGAACGCTCGAGCGACGGCGTCAATTTCCAGCAGGTCGGCACGACGGGGGCGGGAGTCACGGCCTATACCGACGCGGCGATGATCGATCCCGAGAGCGGATTGCCGATGTACCAGCCGTATTTTTACCGGGTGCGCGCCTGGACGGGAGCGGGGCCGTGTCGCAGCCCTCGAACGCGGTCAACGACGCGCCCTGTGCCGGGCCCGTCAGCAGTCTGGTCATCAGTTCCGTCAGTTCCTCGAAATTGGTGCTCGATTGGCGGGATCCCAGCGGCGAGACGAGTTTCCGCATCGAACGTTCGCCGAACGGCACGAGCAATTGGGCGACCGTCGGCACGGTGGGGAAAAATGTGCCGTCCTTCACCAATTCCGGCCTGGCGGCCGGCACCCGGTATTATTATCGCGTGGTGACGCTCGACGGCGGCGGCGACGCGGCCGCTTCGGCGGTGGTTTCCAACTACACGCGGCTGCCCGACGTGACGGGACTGACGTTTACGGTCAAAGAACCGTACAAAATGGCGATCCAATGGAACGCGGTCGCGGGAGCGACGAGCTATCAGGTGGAGCGCTCGACCGACGGCGCCAATTTTACGACGCTCAATTCCGCGCTGCTGGCGACGAGCTATACGGACAACGACGTGTTGCCGCTGGGCGAATATTATTATCGCGTGACCGCGCAGAACGACATCCATACGAACAGCAAATCCGTGCTCATTTTTTCCGCCTCGCCCGCCGCCGCCGGTTTGCCTACGCCCTGGCTCACGGCGGACATCGGTTCCGTGGGCGGTGCCGGCGGCGCGAGTTACGCCGGCAACACGCTCACGCTGGCGGGCAGCGGCTTCGACATCTACAATTCGGACGATCATTTCCGTTTCGTTTACCAGCCCGTCAACAGCACCAATTTCACCTATACGGTGCAAGTCGCCGCGATGGAAAACACCGACTATTGGGCCAAAGCCGGCTTGATGATCCGGGAAACCACGGCGGCCGGTTCCAAGAACGCGATGATCTATCTTTCACCGCACAGCGCGATCTTCGCCTGGCGACCGCAGACGAACGGCAGCACGATCGACACGAACGGCTCGACGGGCGGGACCATCGAGGGCATAACCGCCCCGTATTATTTGCGGATCACGCGCAACGGCAATTCGTTCACCGGCGAGGTTTCGCCCAATGGAACCGGCGGTTGGGTTACCATCGGCTCCCAGACGATCAGCATGAGTTCCAGCGTTTTGCTGGGACTGGCGGACAACAGCCATAACGACACGCTCTTGAATACGGAGACGTTTGTCATCGCGCCGGAGACCAACGCCGCTCCGACCGTGGCGACCGCCGCCGCCGCCGCGCCGAATCCCGTCAGCGGCACTACGGCAGTCCTCAGCGTGTTGGGCGCCGACGATCACGGCCAAGCGAATCTGACTTATACCTGGACGGCCACCTTGGTTCCCTCCGCGCGCCGACGCCGACGTATAGCATCAACGGAACCAATGCCGCGAAAAGCGCTACGGTCACCTTCGGCAAAGCGGGGGGTTATGCTTTCCGCGTGACGATTACCGACGCCCACGGTTTGTCGGTCACTAGCACAGTCGGCATCACGGTTAACCAGACAGCGGTTTCGGTCGTGGTATCGCCGGCATCGGTCGTCCTGCCGCCGGGTGGCAGCCGACTCTTCACGGTCGCGGTCAAGGATCAGTTCGGCAATGCGATGGGCGTGGGAACAACCTGGAGCGCCACGGCGGGAAGCATTACCGCGGGCGGACTTTACACGGCGCCGACTTCGCCGTTTACGGGGGCGACCGTTCAGGCCGTCAACGGTTCCGCCTCCGGCACGGCGACGGTGAGCATGGCCAATCTTCCGCCTTCGGATATTCTTTTATCCAACACCGCGATAGACGAAAATCAGACCGGCGCAACCGTCGGCACTTTAACCTCCGCCGATCCCAACCAGGGCGAAACTTTCACTTACGCGCTTTTAAGCGATCCGACGGGCAAGTTCGAGATCGTCGGCGATACGCTCAAGCTCAAGGCCGGCGAAGCGCTCGATTATGAAGCCACGCCGACCGTGGCGCTGCTCATTCGCACCACCGACAGCGGGAATTTGAGCTTCCAAAAGCCGTTCGCGCTTGCGGTCGGCGACCTGCCGGAGATGCTCGTCGTGGGCGAGAGCGATTGGACCGCCGCGGGGCTGACTTTGCAACTCTCGGATGGAAAGCTGCACGTTTACCGCACCGGCGACACGGCGGACGCCGTGCCGCCGCACAATCCGGCGAATGTATTGGGCATCGACGTCACCGGCCGCGGCTTGGGCGACGTCATGACCGCCGCCGCAACAGGCACGGGCATAGCCGAACTCGCGATCCACCGCGCGACGCTCCTGCTCGGACAGGAGGACGCGCTTTCCGCCGGAATGAACGTGACGATCGACGGCGGAATGTTGGATTTCGACGGCCACGCCGCCGCGATCGGCAACCTCTTCGTGCGGAACGACGGCCGAGTGACTGGCACGGCGATCGATAATAATGCGACGACCGTGGAATCGGGCACGCTCACGGCCTTCTCGATCGTCTGCGATACGCTGACGATCGGGTCGGATTTCGGAACGGCCGGCAGTTCGAGTCCTGCGGTAATTGCCGGAACTGCTCTTTCCGAAAATACGGAGAAATGCCTTGCGACTATAACGATTGCACCGATGGTCGGCGAGAGCGAGGCAAATTCATCCCTCGCCGGTGCATTGCCGCTATTCTTGGCTGCCGCTTTGCCGGATCGCGTGCTATCGATTTCCGGCGAAACCGTTTCCGTGCCAGTCCCGATTTTTCGTGCAATCGACGAAACCGCTCCCTTTTCTTCCGCGATAATCCGGCTGGAAGAGAATATTGTCGCTGCTTCCTCCAGCACGATCGTTTCGAGTGCGGCAACACCGGCTTCCCAATTGGTTCAAGATACCTCAACGCGGATGCTTGAAAACGCCTCCGCCATTTCCCCGTTGCAAACGCCGAGCTATTGGTTGCCCGCGTTCGAGGCTTTCCGGTTGAAGAGTGCCGAAGATCACCTTGCGGCATTGATTTCCGCAAAATGGCTTGACGATTCGAAATTCGCGTCGTGCGCCGCAAAGCAGGACGAGCCCGCTCTCGCGGGGAGCGATGAAACGCGACCAACCGGCGCAAGAAATGGCGGGCAATACGCCGCTTCGACCGCTTTGCGATCGGCCATCCGAGATTACGGGGATTGGGACTCCGGCGACCAATTGGATGCGAGTGCCTTGCATCGGAACCATTCCCCAAAACAAACCAGCCGGTTCGCAAAGGCCGTGGATGCCGTCCTTGCCGAGGACGGCAACGACTAACCGTACAAAGGGTGGGCTGCGCGGCCTATCGAAATGCGCAACGGTTGGCGGCGGCGATTCGAACCGCACGCGTGGCGAAGCGGTTCGGGCCGGCGTGCGCATTCCGCGTCCAGGATCGCTCCCGAAAAAACGAGAATGTCCGTTGCTGATGCCTTTTTCGTTCACGCGCTCAGGTTGCGCGATCCACGAAATGGACAAAAATTCTGCGTTCTGGACATTTTCAACGGCGAAATGGCGGATTATTATGATGATCTTACATTTGCCTGGCTGAATGGAATCTTGTGGGGGGCATCCGGGCATGACGAGCGGCGGCGATTCGCCGTTGACCGAAATCGCAACTTCTTTGACGCAAGAACTGGGAGGTAGATCGAGATGGCCGACCGAATCGGGATGCGGATTTTCCTTGGAAGCATTTGTCTTGGCCTTTCGTGCTTCGTACATGGCGCGGAGCCGGCCGTCGAAAAAGACATGGCGCGGCTGCAAAACGATCGTGTGGGCGTGGCCTTCGATCTCGCAAACGGCACCTACGATCTGCTCGATGCAAAATCCGGAACGGCCGCCGTGAAAGGCGCTTACGCGGAAGTTGGCGAGTGGGCGACCAAAGACGCGGCTTACAAGCGGACCGCGAAAACGAGCGACATTTCCGACGAACTCGGCAAAGGGCGGAGTCTGACCGTCGCATGCGCGGCGGCCGGAAAACCTTCGCTTCTGCTGGAATTCCGCGTTTACGATAACAAGCCGTTTGTCGCGCTCCGCGGCGGCTGGAAGAACACATCGGCCGCGCCGCTCAGGGTGAACGACTTTCGGCCGCTGACCGGCGGGGCGGTTTTTGCCGGCGGGCGGTGGAGCGACGTTCGCACGCTGACGTCCAACACTTCGGTCAACGATCCGCGCGTGGGGAAATCGCCGTTTGCGAGTTGCGCGAACGATATGCTGCTGACGCTCACGCGCGACAACCGGCGTTGCTCGCTGGTGCTCGGCGCGCTGAAGACCGCCGACTTCACCAAATGGACGCACACGCTGCCGGAAGGCGGCATCTCGCTGCGCGAAGCGGCGCTGGCGAAGGCGCTGCCGAACTGCAAGCTGTCGGCCTATCTCGACTGCGGCGAAGTGCTGCACCGCCCGACGCACGGTCCGACGATCACGCTCAAACGCGGCCAATTCTACCGCTTTCCGAATCCCTTTCCGGGCAACGACGGCGGCGAGGTGTTTTCGACGATCGCGTTTCATGTGAAAGCCGTGCGCCTCGACGTGGCGAAACTCGATCCGGCTAAGCGGTACGTGCTCGGTTTTTCGTGGTGGGACGCCAACGGCGACGGCCGGGTCGGCGGCGTGAAGGTCGTCGGCAAGGACGGCAAGGAGCATGTTCTGGACGAGAAATTGAAACTACCTTCCGGCCGCGAGAAAGGCCTGCCGAAAGAATATGCCCTCGCGTTGCCGAAAGAAACCTGCGCGGGCGGATCGTTTGAGCTCCAGTTCACCAACGAGGCGGCCGTGCCGAATGTCGTCGTTTGCGAAGTCTGGCTCTGGGAGACCGACGGTGATGCGGCGGTTCCGGCGGAATGGACCGCGGGACGAACGGTGTCCGCCGCGGCCGCGTCCAGCGCGAAGGACTCGGCCGTCACGCCGATCCTCGAAGCGACCGATCCCGTGGGCAAGCTCATCGAGCCGGGCGAGACCTATCTGCCGGAGGACAGTTTCTATGTCGATTTCCTCACGGCAGATCCGTTCGAGGCGTTGGAATTTTATGCGAAGGAGTTGAAAGCGGCCACGCACGCCCGGCCGAATCCGTACGATTTCCCGACGGTCTGCGCCTGGTACGCCGGCGTGTGGAAAACGCCCGGGGCGCAGAACCATCCGGAGAAAAGCACGTACAAGATCAACACGACGCCGGGCATCGTCGAGGAGGCGGCGGAGATCAAGAAGTGCGGATTCCTGAACTACTCCCGGGCGGCGATTCGCCTGGTGCCCGACAATTACACCAAAAACAATCCGCAAGGTTGGTGGGATGACGAGCATTGGCAGAAGCATGGGCTGTATGTCGCTCCTTACGAGACGAGCCGGAAATACGGCAAAGGAGTTCACGACAACGGCTGTCTGGCGTTCACTTATTTTCAGCCGACGTGCGGGCTGCCGATGAGCGAGGATTTTCGCACGTCGCACGTCGCGTGGCTCTGCGGCAAGGACGTGCGGCGGGCGCTCGATTTCACGCTGCCGGCCGTGCAAGAGCATCTGAAAAAGGTGTTCGCCGCGATGCGCGGCGGCATCGACGGGATGATGTTCGACTACTGCGACGACCTTTGGGCGACCGAAGCTTCGCGGGGCGGTTTCGCCGATCCGCACGTTACGAGCACGGCTTTTTACCGCACGCTGTTCCGCATCGCCAAGGACGGGCTGGGGCCGAACTCCTGGATTCACGAGCGGAACCTGAATCAGCCGAACAACGACCTGACGCTGGGGATCAACGACTCGCAGCGCACCGAGTGGGACACCGACATGATCACGCCGCATCTATTGAGCCGCAGCGCGTTAAGGTGGTACAAGAACCGCGTGGTGATCAACTACGACATGGACTCGAAGGAACTCACGAGTTCGTGGAAGAGCGACGGCTGGACCGGGACGGATACCGACGGGCGGCGGATGATGCTCACGATGGCCTACGTCGCGGCGAGCCGGCTGCTGTTGGCCAATTCATTCCGCGAATTTTCGAAAGAGGCGCTGCACGATTTGACACGGACTTTCCCCTATCCGACCGAGCCGAAGAGGCCCGGCCGGTGGATGCGTTCGTCCGCGAAGGCTGCCCGCGAGTTTACGATTTTGCCGTGACGCCGGGGTGGCATCAGCTTACGCTCTACAACAACACGCTGCCCACGCGCGAGGAGACGTTCACGGTGCCCTTGAGCGGCGAGCAGGTTTCCGGCGCGCTGGGGCTCGATCCGGCGCAAGAATACTATTTCTACGATTTCTGGAACGACCGGTTTGCCGGGCGGCTGAAGGGGTCGGAGTCGCTCGTGCAAAAGCTGCGGCCGGGCGAGGCGCGGATGCTCGCAGTGCATGAAGTCGAGCCGAATCCGCAGTTTCTGGCGACCGACCGGCACATCATGCAGGGCTACCTCGATATGACAAAATATCCCGTCTGGACAGAGGCTCAAAAGTCGCTCTCGGGCACGTCGCGGGTCGTGGCCGGCGAGCCTTATCGCGTCATCTTGGCGACGAACGGGCAGAAACCGGCCGCTGCTTCGGCAAAAGGCGCGAAGGCGAAAGTCGCGGCGATCGATGCGGCAAACGGGCTGGCGGTGTTGACCCTGGAATCGCCCGAAAATGTCGCCGCCGAGTGGACGGTGACGTTCGCGAAATAGCAGACGGGCAATCACCAAAGCAGCAGGCACGTTCCCGGTGCCGTCACAGCGCTGCAAGGACGTTACGGCACTCCGAGAGTGCCTGCTGCTTTAAATAGTTCCTGTTGCGGAAAGACAGGCGCCATGCCCACGCTTGTCGTGGGTATGCAAAAAACGCGTAAAAACACTTCTCATGCCCACGACAAGCGTGGGCATGGCACCCGATTACTTTTTCCGCCCAGAAACTAAATAGCAACTGACTTGAGAAAAGCATGACAAACTTGACCACGGCGGCGCGGCTGGCGTTTCTGATCTTGGCGTGGGTTTCGATTTCAGCGGCCCGTGCGGCCGATTATGTCCGCGTTGCCTACGACGACGCGGGAGCGGCGGAAGCGGAGCCGCATTTGGCCGGCGGCAGCGACTGGCGGTTCGAGAATCCAGGCACAACCGCGGCGTCGCTGCGGACCGCGGCGTTTGGCGAATGCGTCGAGTTTCGCTATGCGGGCTTGAATCCCAAGGCGGCTTACAAGGCGAAGCTGCGTTTCTTTTCCGACGGTCCCCGCAGGGAGCGGATCAAGGCCGGCGGCATGGTGGCGCTCGATTCGGTGGTGCTGGAAAACGGCGCCGTCACCGAACGCGAGTTTGAGATACCGTCGGCAGCATACGCGGATGGCAAGCTGATCCTGACGGTCGAGAGGGTGTCCGGTCCCAACGCCGCCGTCTCGGAAATCGAGATTCTTTCGACCGATCCCGCGGCGCTGCGGGCGATGCCGCTGCCGGAGCCGCCGCTGCCGGTGCTCACGCCGCGTCCGGCGGCGGAGCTTGATCTGAGCGGAACGTGGAAATTCACAGCTTCCGCGCCGGCCGGTTTCGAGAAGGCGGCGGCGCACGACGCTTGGTCCGATATTCAAGTGCCCGGCGAATGGGTGATGCAGGGCTTCAAGGTCGAACCAAACGCGGCGGCCGCGTATTTTCGCACGTTCGAGTTGTCTTCCAAACCGGCCGGGCGGCGGTTCAAGCTCCGCTTCTCGGCCGTTTACAGTTTGTGCCGCGCGTGGCTGAACGGCGTTGAAATTGGCGGGCATGAAGGCGGTTTCGTGCCGTTCGAGTTCGACGTGACCGATGCGATCAAGTCCGGCCGGAACACGCTGGCGGTGAGCGTGCAATCGGAATCGTTGGCCGATAAGCTCTCGTGCGGTTCGCAGTATGCCTCCCATCCGCTGGGCGGCATCACGCGGAAGGTGCAGCTTTTCAGCGTGGCCGACATTCATCTTTCCGACCTTAAAATCGAAACCGCATTCGACAAGGGATTTCGCAACGCGACGCTGACCGCAAAAATGGCGATTCGCAACGAGTCGAGCCGGGTTTCTTCCGGAGCGGCGAAGTTGGCCGCCGTTCCCATAGCGGCTTCAAAGGCGGTCGAGGCCGCGCCCGTCACGATCGAATGGGCCGGGTCTGCGCCCCGGCGAAACAAGAACGATGACGGCCGTTATCGCCGTCAAAAATCCATCGAAATGGGACAACGAGCATCCGAATCTATACAAAATGGCCGTCGAAGTGAAGGGATCCGAGGGCAATTCCGAAACCGTCGAGGAAACTTTCGGCTTTCGCCGGATTGAAGTCCGCGGCAACCAAGTTTTCGTCAACGGCACGCCGGTCAAGATTCACGGGGTTTGCCGGCACGAGGTGCATCCGCTGTTGGGCCGGGCGCTTACGGCGGAATGGTGGAAGAAAGATGCCGAAATATTCCGCGAGGGAAACTGCAATTTCATCCGCACGTCGCACTATCCGCCGGCCGAGGAGTTTCTCGACGCGTGCGATCGCCTCGGGTTGTTCGTCGAATTGGAAGCGCCGCTGTGCTGGGTGGGCCACGGGGCGAGCGACAATTTCAAGGCCGTGCCCTCCGAGGAATCGATCTTCCAGCGGCTCGCGCAGGCGAATTTGGAGACGGTGCAAGGCTACCCGAACCATCCGTCGGTGATCATGCGTTCGCTGGCGAACGAATCGACGTGGAGCAAGCTCTTCGCGCGGGTGCATCGGGCGGTTCGGAAGGCCGATCCCACGCGGCCCTGCACGTTCCACGACCAGTGCTGGGGCGACTTCAACCATGCCGGGTCGGAGGAGATGGAGATCGCCGTGATCCACTATCCCGGCTTGGAGGGGCCGGCGAGATGCGCGCGGGAATCGCGGCCGGTACATTTCGGCGAATACTGCCACCTCGAATCGTACAACCGACGCGAGTTGGCGACCGATCCGGGCCTGCGCGACCTTTGGGGCCAGGGGCTGAATTTGATGTGGGGAAAGATGCGGACCGCGCCGGGCTGTTTTGGCGGCTCGATTTGGGCGGCCATCGACGACACCTTTTTCCTGCCGGGCGGCGAGACGGTGGGCTATGGTACGTGGGGGCCGATCGACGGTTGGCGGCGGCCGAAGCCCGAATTCTGGAATATGAAGAAAACGTATTCGCCGCTTGAGTTGGCAACCAGGTGCGTGCCTGTCCCCGCGGCCGGCCAACCCGTACGCTTGGAAATTGAGAATCGGCACGATTTCAGCGATCTCAAGGAAACGCGATTCGAGTGGAAGTTGGGTGAGCGGTCGGGCGTTGCCTCGGCCTCCGCACCGCCCGGCGGCAAGGGAATTTTGGAGATTTCAATCGGCGAGGGGGAACATTCGGGCAAGCTCCTGAAGGTTCGGGCCGTCAGCCCGCGGGGATTTGTTGAAGACGTTTGGGAGATTGCGCTTGGGGTCGATCCACGGATTGCCCTGCCGGTTCCCACCGCCGTGCCGGGAACGGTCAAGCTGGAGAAATCGGGCGGATTGTTTGCCATTCAGGGGCGGACGTGGAAGGTGGTTGTGGATGAAACGACCGGAAAGATGAACGCGACCGGCAAGAACGGCAAAACTTCGCTAATTTCCGGCCCCGAGCTGATGCTGCTGCCGGCCAATGGCGATTCGTGCGGCGGCATGCAGATGCTAGGGATCGAGAAGGAAGTCGAACCGTTTAGCGACACTTGCCACGGTTGGAAGGCAACGGCCGTGACCGCCAACGAAACTGCGACGGGCGTGGAGATTCGCATTGAAGGCTCGTATGCCGAGGCGAAGGGATCTTACACTTTGTCGTTTGGAAACGACGGCCGGATGTTCGTCCATTACGCATTCACCGTGACCGACGCCGGAAAGTGCGATCCGCGGCAGATCGGCATCGTGTTCGACTTGCCTTTCGAGTGCAAATCCCTATCTTGGCGGCGGAAGGGGTTCTGGAGCAGTTATCCGGACGATCACATCGGCCGTCCGCAAGGCACGGCTGCGGCATTCGAGCCCGATCAGCCGCTTTCGGGCGTGGCCGGTCCGCGAATGGAGCCGCATTGGAGTTGGAGCCAGGACGCCTCGAAATGCGGCACGAACGATTTTCGATCGACGAAGATGAACGTGCTCGAGGCTTCGCTCATCTCGCCCGCGGGCAACGGAGTTTGCGTGCTTTCCGACGGTTCGCAGCACGTCCGGGCTTGGGTCGATGGCGATCGCGTCCGATTTCTTACCGCCGATTATGCCAACGAAGGTGCGCCGCCCTTCTTCAGCGAGTACGTCGCGCCGCGCCGCCCACTTGCGCGCTGGAACAGCGGTCGAAGGGACCGTGCGGCTGGAAATTCGCTGAACTTCCGAGGGTTTGGGGGTAATTGCAGGCATCTCGGGCAGGCGGTATATTAAGACACTTGCATCTTGGCGGCGGCGCGGAAAATCCTGGAATCGGCGGCTACTTTTCCCAATGTGAGGATTATCTTTCGATGGATACCATTCGCCTCGGACATATCGACTATGTTCTTCTGGTGGTTTATATGCTGTTCGTGCTGGGCATCGGCTTTGCTTTGAAGCGATACATGAAGACCAGCACCGATTTCTTCCTCTCGGGCCGTTCGATTCCGGCGTGGATTGCGGCGTTGGCGTTCGTTTCCGCCAATTTGGGGGCCAACGAGGTGATCGGCATGGGCGCCTGCGGGGCGAAATACGGCATGATGACCTGCCATTTCTACTGGCTGGGCGCGGTGGCGGCGATGGTCTTCGTGGGCATTTTCATGATGCCGTTTTATTACGGTTCGAAGGCCCGTTCGGTGCCGGAGTATTTGAAACTGCGGTTCGACGAAAAAACGCGTGCGTTCAACGCGATATCGTTCGCGGTGATGACGATTTTCTCGTCGGGCATTTCGATGTACGCCTTGGCCAAGCTCTTTCAAACCCTGTTGAACTGGGATTTCAACCTCAGCATCTCGGTTTCGGCGGCGGTGGTGCTCGTCTATATTTTCCTCGGCGGATTGACTTCGGCCATCTATAACGAAGTGCTGCAATTCTTCCTGATTGCGATGGGTTTCCTGCCGCTGGTGATTCTCGGGCTGTGGGATATCGGCGGCTGGAACGGTCTCGTGGCGAAATTGGCGGTAGTCGCCAAGGCGGAACATTTTTCCGGCCAACGCCTGGACGAGCGTTTGGTCGAACATGGGTTCGCCGGGCGATCAATCCCGATGAACATCGGCTGGTTTGGCATGGTCGCTCGGACTGGGATTCGTATTGGCATTCGGTTATTGGTGTACCGACTTTTTAGTCATGCAGCGAGCAATGGCCGCGGAGTCGATGTCGGCCGCCCGACGGACGCCGATTCTTGCCACGATTCCTAAAATATTGATTCCGGCGATCGTGATCGTTCCGGGCATGATTGCGTTGGTGGCCAAGCCGCACGCAGGCGTGTTTCCCACTACTTATGAAGTCAATCCGCCCAAAGTCGGCGATGTCGTCAAAGAACAGATTGCTCCACCGTACA
Organism: Pirellulales bacterium; assembly: GCA_963713065.1. Taxonomy (GTDB): domain Bacteria; phylum Planctomycetota; class Planctomycetia; order Pirellulales; family Thermoguttaceae; genus JADLEL01. The sequence continues at coordinate 1,004,984 of CAVQKP010000013.1, forward strand.
AGGGCATCATTCCGCCGAAGCTTGAAACGACGGAAAAAGAGGTCGATGGCGTCAAGCAAACAGTGCGTTCGATCAAGGGAAACAAAGAAACCGGCAAAGTGGAACTCGATTACGATGCGGTCATTCCGATGATGCTCGTGCAGTATTTTCCCACCGGCTTGCTCGGGTTGGGATTGACTGCGCTGATGGCCTCTTTCATGTCGGGCATGGCGGGCAACGTGACGGCGTTCAACACGGTTTGGACGTATGATATCTATCAAAGCTACCTCGCTCCAAACCGCTCCGACACGCATTATTTGTGGGTCGGACGGATCACTACGGTCGTCGGCATTTTGCTGAGCATTGCCGCCGCCTATGTGGCGGCGAGCTTCAATAACATCATGGATTTCATCCAATTGGTGTTCGGTTTTGTCAATGCTCCCCTGTTCGCCACGTTCTTGCTGGGGATGTTCTGGAAACGGACTACCGGCCATGGGGCGTTTTACGGACTCTTGGCGGGCACGCTGGTTTCGGCTTTGCATACGGCGCTGACCGCTCCCACCGGTCAATGGCTTGTCAAGGCCGGACTCCTGAAAGAACCGTTGTTCAATTATAAAGTCGATATGGCCCAGAACTTCTGGATGGCGATTTATTCGTGGACGACTTGTTTCGTCGTTACGATCGTCATTTCCTTGGCGACGTCCCGCACGAAACCCGATAACGAGCTGCGCGGGTTGGTCTATTCGCTCACGCCGCGATTCGACCATGACGACCATCTGGCGTGGTACGCCAAGCCGGAAGCGCTGGCGGTGGTGATGCTGGCGGTGACCGTCGTCCTGAACATAATCTTCTGGTAAGAGGAAAAGAACATGCTCGATATCCGCATTCCGATCGGCCTGATGTTTGCCATCTTCGGCACGATCTTGCTTGCATTCGGGATAATATCTCAATACGGTTTGTTCAACACCGATCCAAAGATTTACCAGACACATTCGATGGGAACGAACATCAATCATAATCTGGGGCGGCTTCATGCTCGTTTTCGGCGGGATCATGCTGCTTCTTGGCCCGCTGGCGGCGCGAAGGTTGAGGGGGAAGATATCTGAAGGCCACATGCAGCCAGCGCACGTGCCCACGGCGAGCACGAGAATGGCACACGGCCCGCCTGGTCCCGCCCGGCAGGCGGGACATCTTCGGCGGGACCTACTTGGCAGGCTGCAATGGGCAGCAGGCGATCAAGAGCCGCATGCGGCCGGTGGGTGCGGGGAAATCGACGGTGGCTTGCCGCGCCGGGCCCGCGCCGCTTAAGGCCACGATTTCACCGATGCCGTATTGCGGATGCTCGACTTTCATGCCTTGGGTGAAGAGGTCGGGCGAAATAGGCTCTGGGTGACTGCCGATACTTGTCCAATCCGCTGTCCCTTCTACGGCTTCCGTTCGGCGATAGACCGGTTCTTCGTATTCCTCGTGAACGTCTTCACCCTCACTCTCGACTCCTCTTCCGAAGACCGGGGAGAGACTGACCGCGAATTGCACTTCCATTTCCGCGCGCGGCAGTTCCATCAAGAAGCTGCTCGGGACGGGCATGGTTCGCTGGCCGCGAAAATCGCGGTGTTTCGCGTAGCTAATTTGCAATTCCTGCTGCGCCCGCGTGATGCCCACGAACATCAACCGCCGCTCCTCCTCGAGTTCGTTCTGATTCTCCTTGCTCCGCTCGTGCGGCAGCAGCCCCTCTTCGACGGCCACGAGGAAAACCACGGGAAATTCCAGTCCTTTCGAGGCGTGCAGCGTCATCAGCGTGACGCGATCGACTTCGGTCTCCCATGCGTCGGTGTCGTTGACCAGCGAGGTTTCTTCCAGAAACGACTCCAGCGCATGTCCGCCGCCGCCTTGCCGCTCGTCGAACTCCCGCGCGGCGGTGAGCAGTTCGTCGATATTGGCCAGCCGCTGCTGATCTTCTTCATCGCCCGAATTGTATTGATCGCGATAGCCGCTTTCCTTGAGCAGCGTGCCGATCAGTTCTTCCAGCGGACGGTCGGCGACTTCGGTTAGCCGATCGAAGATTTGCACGAATTTGTTGATTTGTCCGGCGATTTTGGCGCTGACGCCCTCGATCCGAGTCGCGCGCCGGGCGGCCTCCAACAGGCTGAACCCGTGCCGCATGGCGAAATTGCCCAATCGTCCGACGGTGGTCTTGCCGATGCCGCGGGCGGGCGTGTTGATGACGCGCAGGAATGCGATTTCGTCCTGCGGATTATTGAGCAGATAGAGATACGCGATCAGGTCCTTGACTTCCTTGCGCTGGAAGAATTCCACGCTGCGGACCAATTGGAAGGGAACGCCGGCGGCGCGGAGGGCGAATTCGAATTCGAAACTCAAGGCGTTGACGCGGTAGAAAATGGCGAAATCGCGGGCCCGGCGGCGGCCGCTTTGCACATCGGCGGCGATCCGCGCGGCGATGGATTCGGCTTCTTCCTTGTGCGATTCGTATTGCACCAGCCGGACGGGCGTGCCCGCGGCGTTCTCGGTGAAGAGGTTTTTCGCTTTTCGCCGCACGTTATGGGCGATCAGATCGGCGGCGACGCGGAGGATTCGCTTGGTGCTGCGATAATTCTGCTCCAACCGCACGACGCGGACACTGGGGTAGTCTTTCTCGAATTCCAGAATGTTGTTCAAATTCGCCCCTCGCCAGCCGTAAATCGATTGGTCGGGATCGCCCGTCACGGCAAGGTTCGGATGATCGATCGACAGCGCCCGGGCGATGGCATATTGTGCCAAATTCGTATCCTGATATTCATCCACTAATATAAATCCATATTGTTCATCCAAACCGGCGCGGATTTCGGGATTTTCCCGTAACAAGGTGGCGATATGCAGAAGGAGGTCGTCGAAATCTACGGCATTTGCTGAAATTAGAGAAGACTGATAAAGTGGGTAAACTTCTTGCACGAGGTTTCCAATAGGATGGCCAGTCCGGGCAACATAGGCGTCGGGAAGGATCAGATTATTCTTTGCCCAGCTTATTGCTCGACCGATGGCATCCGGAGTGACGTGCGTGGCAGAAATTTTCGCACGGCTGATAGCCTGACGGAGAACCTGGGTGCTATCGTTTGTGTCATAGATGGAAAAATTTTCCTGTAGTCCCACGAAAGAGGCATATTTCCGCAGTAATCGTGCGCAAAAGCGGTGAAATGTTCCCACCCATACGGAGGTGTCGCCGACCAACGATTCGATTCGCCGTTGCATTTCGTCGGCCGCTTTATTAGTGAAGGTCAGCGCGAGAATATTGTGGCCGGGGATGTCGTTTGCCAAGAGCCAGGCAATGCGGTGGGTTACCACGCGGGTTTTTCCGCTGCCCGGGCCGGCAAGGATCAACAGCGGTCCCTCGATATGCATGACGGCTTCGCGTTGAGATTCGGTAAGTCCGTCGAGTAGATGATGCATGAGTTGGTTTTGTAGCTTTCCTGCACGAGTCGTGAGCGATCCTGATTCCCGAGTGGCAAATCCTTCGGGTCGATTCGTTTCCAATCGGGCTATGAGACCGAACGGACTTTAAATTGCGTAGATACATACTATCCAAGATCGAAAAAATTGCTATACTTTGCTGCGTAGGGCTAGGCCCGCCAACCATCAAGTTTTTACAATGCCTTGGAAGGCGCCGGTTTCAGCCTTCGCCTGCAAATCACCGATTTAGCAGTTCCGCCGCCGAAGATCATCGGCCATAGCCGGGACTGCGAATTTTCGCGATCGTTGGATCCGCGGGGTTTCTTGAAAACCGGAGCGTTCTGCCTTGCCACTGACTTTTCGCCTTTATCAGAAGAAACGGGGGCATCGGCGCACCGGGTCGCGGACGCTCGGCAGCATCGGGGAAACTCTCTTTTTCAGCGTCTTTTTCCTCTTGGGCTGCACATTCCTGATTGCGATTCTCTATGAATTGGTGATTCCCGACTGGCGGGTCAATCACGAGTTCCTGCCGCACACATGCAAAGTCCGCGACAAGCGCATTGCCGAGAAGGACGGCGATTATCTTGCCGAAATCCAGATCGAGTATCAAGTGGGCGACCGCCAATATGCTCCCTGGGCGTACTCGATCGAAAATCTGTCCGGCGTTTATTCTTCCGGCAAGGACGATAAACAAGCAATCTTGGATCGATTTGCGATCGGCACGGAAGTGCCCTGCTGGTACGATCCGGCGAATCCCGAGCGCGTCGTCTTGGTTCGCGGCTTGAGTTGGTGGATTTATCTGGTGACATCGGTGCCGATAGTTTTCATATTCGTCGGCGCGGGCGGCGTGATTTATACGCTGTTGCATTGGGGAAAGTCGGCCGAACGTCGCGCGGCGATCAGCCGGCGCGTGCAAGATCGCGAACTGCTCCACGGCAACGGGCGCGGCGAACGCGATTTTCCCAACGTGCCCGTGCGGGAGGACATCACCAGCAGTCCGGGCACGAAACTGCGCTACCGGCTGCCGATCGAGACCTCGCCCGGCTGGGCGCTGATCGGCACGCTCATCGCTTGCTTGCTCTGGAACGGCATTGTGGGGACGATGGTGTTTTTTGCGGTCCGCAGTCACTTGGCGGGTCATCCGGAGTGGATTTTGACATTCTTTTGCATCCCCTTTCTGGGCATCGGGTTGTTTTTGATTTATGGATTCTTCCGCCAATTGCTGGTGACGACCGGCATCGGGCCGACGCTCTTGGAAATTTCCGATCATCCTTTGCATCCCGGCGGGGAATATCGCGTATTCATCTCGCAAACGGGAAGGTTGAGCGTCAAGTGTCTTGCGCTCTCGCTGGTCTGCGAGGAGGATGCCACTTACCGCCAAGGCACCGACACTCGCACGGAATCGCAAAAGATCTTCGTGCAGGAGCTATTTCGACTGGCGGATTTCGACATTCCGCCGGGCATTCCCTTCGAAAACGAGTCGCCGCTCCGCATTCCCGCGGGCGTGATGCACTCGTTCGAATCGGCCCACAATCGCATTCAGTGGACGCTGGTCGTCGAAGGCGACGCCGCCGGCTGGCCCGCTTTCAAGCGGGCTTTCCCCGTCATTATTTTTCCGCGCGCGGGGGACGGCGAGTCATGAAAGGCGAACCCTCGGTGATCATTCGTTTCGACGGCAACGGCCGCGTCTATCGCCCGGGCGAAACGCTCTCCGGCGAATATGCCTTCGACGGCCTGCCCGATAATCCGGCGAAGTTCCTCGAGGTTTCGATCGTCTGGTTCACGGAAGGCAAAGGCGAGGAAGACCTGGCCGTCCACGAGTTCTGGCGCACCAATTTGGAGGAAGGCAATGCGGCCGAGTTGTTCCGGCCGCGGCATTTCAGCACCACGTTGCCCAACAGTCCGCTCAGCTACGACGGCCGGATCGTCAAAATTCACTGGTGCGTGCGGATCCGGGCGTTCTTCCACGGGGGCAAGGAGGTCTTCGGCCAAAAACTTTTCCGGCTGGGCGACGTGCCGGCGATTCCGACGCCGGCCAATGTGGAAGCGGCGGAATGAGTTGGGGACTGGTCCATATTTCGGCGGGAGAATGTATTTGGCAAGGAAACCGTAAACCGAAAACATGGACCTGTCCCCTTTCGCGATGCGAGGGGGAGAGTCCCCTGGAAACGACGGAATGAATGACGAAGCTTCTTTTCCCGTCGAAAATCCGTTTTGCACCCGGCGGATCCGGCCGGGAGCGCTGCCGTATCTTTTTTCGCAGGATTCGAGTTGGGAAATGATCCTTCGCGCGGCTGCGTAACGCCGGCGGCAGGGGTGAAATCATCGGCCCGCACGGATCGGGGAAATCGACCTTGCTCGCCGGGTTGATTCCGCTGCTCGAATCACAAGGATGGAGGGTCGAACGAATCGATTTGCACGACGGCGAGCGCCGTTTGCCGGTGGATTTGCGGCAGATCGGCAAAACCGGCGAACGGCTGCTGGTGATCGTGGATGGTTGCGAGCAACTCGGCATTCTCAGCCGGTTCCAACTCAAGCGATGCTGCCGTCGCCGGGGGTGGGGATTGATCGTCACCGCGCACCAGTCGTCCGGGCTGCCCGAGTTGTGCGATACTACAGTCTCGCTCGAACAGGCGAAGCGGGTGGTTGGGGAGCTGCTTGAAAAAAGCGAATACAAGGTGTCTGCAAAGAACCTGGAGGAACGATACGCCCGCAGCGAGGGCAATCTTCGCGAGTTGCTCTTCGATCTGTACGACCTTTTCGAGCAGGAGAGAAAGTCGTAGAACCCGGACCCGGGGATCCGGCTAAAGCGGGAATTCGGCGTTGACGGAACATGAGGAAATGGGTAATCTTCGCGGTTCCGTGCAGCTTATCACTCGGCGGCAGGGCATTTTTATGGTCCCATTTTGGCGCGGGATAGCGATTTTCGCCGTGGCGGTTGGTCTTGCGACCGTCTCGCCCGCGTTGTTTTCATCGAGCACGCTTGCGCAAGAAGGCGATCTGAACACGATCCGGGCCGATGTGCGGACGCCCCCTTCCGCGGCTCCGGCATCGTCTTCCGGTCCGACGGGCACGGCGGGGGGAACGTCGAGGCGGCCTTACGATCCCAATCGCGAAGCCGTGGAAGATGCCGAAGGGATGCTCGGCACGGGCATCCTTCTGGGGGCCGGCTATGTCGTTACGGCGCCGCTCTGGGCGCCGATGAACATGCTCGGAGACAGCATGGACAAAGTCTGGTGCTATCCGCAGTTTCCCTGACGCGCAAACGCGGGGATACCTCTTCAATCTGGAGGCCGCCGAAGCGTATCATGCCAAACTGCAGGACCCGAATCTCGATCGGAAGGATTTGATCCCCGACCTGTCTGATATTTATCCGAAAGAGATCATCCCGCGGCGGTGGGCGATTCCGCGGCCGCCGAATATGGCGAGAACTTCGATCGCCTGCATTACACCGGCGGCAACCTGTACTTCAGCACCTCGACCCGTCTCGGCCTTGACGCGAACTGCGCTGACTATGAAGAGCGGCTCGACGCGGGTCGAATTCGACGCCTTGAATCTGGGCAAGGCGGATATCACATTCGAGATTGCGCGGTCGGAGCGGGCGTTGTTCCGTTTCGGGCTGGGCACGAACTGGCTGGCCGACAGTCGGGAAACCAATTTCGGCTTCAATTTCGATTACGCCGTCGATTTCTTTCCGCACAAACCGTGGGTGCTGTCGGCGGAGTTCGACGCCGGCACGCTCGGGAACACACATCTTTTCCACGCCCGGACGACGGCCGGCGTGCTCTGGCGGCAGACCGAAGCCTTTTCCGGTTTCGATTACCTCGACATCGGGCGAGTCAATTCCGGCAGCCTGATTGCCGGCGTGCGATTCTGGTTCTGAAGAATTCCAGCATTAACGATTGCCTTGCTGCTGGATAATAACCCGTTTCATAGGCTCGGCATTCGGCGGCGGCGGGGCTTGGTTGCCGCTGTTGTTGCCGGTGTTCTCGATGTGGATTTCGATCTTCAGATTCGAGAGGATCGAGAGCGAGAAGCGGTTGCCGCTGAGGATCGGAGTCTGGTTGCCGGAAAGGATATTGGGCTTGTTGCCGGAGAGCAATTTCGGGCTGTTGCCCGAAAGAAGCGCGGGGCTGTTGCCCGAGAGCAGGGTGGGGCTGTTGCCCGAGAGCAGGGCTGCCTTGTTTTTCGAGAGCAAATCGGGGTTGTTGCCGGAAAGCAAGTTCGTTTCGTTGCCCGAGAGGAGGTTGGCGGCCAATTTCAGAACGCGGAGCAGTTCCTCCCAGCGGGGTTTCTGCCGTTCGGCGAGTTGTTTCAGTTGATCGGCAATCGCCGCAGCCTGAACAAGCGGTCGATGCACGGGATTGTTCGGATGCGCGGCCTGTTTTTGATGTGGCGGAAGATTGTCATGGGGTCGAGCAGGTTCTTGTCCAAAGGTTGAGACCGCCGTCATGAGAATGACGCTCACGAAAGCCGACAGGCACATAACCGAGAAGTTCTTGAGGTGGAAGCGCATGTTGGTGTCTCCTTTTTGAGGGAATCGAGTAGATGAAAAAGCTGCGTAATAAAGGATGATAGGCAAAGATCGATAAGCTCGGTCAAGCCTGCCACTAGTATAGGTTAAAATTCAGTACGGGGAAAGACGCCACGAGGTTCTGGGAAGGCGGAAGATAGTGCCCAAGGGGATACAGTCAAAGGAACGTTGACCTTTCGGCAACGCTGGAGCGTCGGGGAATTGCGTTCCTACGCCGGAGCATGGGACGAGGGGGTTTCTGACTGAAAATACTGTTACTTTTTTGCTTCGAACAACTGGAATTCATCGAGCGTGGGGCCTTCGGTGGCTTCGAGGATGTTGAGGCGGAAGACTTGCGCGGTGACGGGCTCGAACTTGACGCGGCACTCTTCGCCGATGGTTTTGCCTGTGTAGATTGTTTTCCACTGGCCATCGGTTTTTGCTTGCAGTTCGAACTTTTGCACGCGGGGGCCGAAGTCGGCTTCGGCGATCATCGCGCTGGCGACGGTTTTCGGTTCGCCCAGATCGACTTCGAGCCACGCCCGATGCGTGCCGGCGTCGGTGGCCCAGCGGGTTTCGAGATCGTCGTCGAAGGCCTTTTGCGGGCCGTGAACATCGACCATGTTTTGAAAGACATTCGAGGCCGCGGCTTTCTTGCCCGTGGCGACGGATTGCGATTTCAGGCGGGAAACTTTCGTCTCCGCAGCAGGGCGGTCGAGTTTGAGCGCGACGATGGTATCGATGTCTTGACGATCGGCTTTGGGCACCGAAATCTCGATCGCCTCATCGCTCTGCTTGACCGCGGCGGTTCCGCCCGTCAGAACGCTGCTGGAGACGATTTTGGCGGAGATCGGCGGCAGCGAAACGGTTTCGAGGTCGGGATTGAGGATATGTACGTAGATCGTGTCGCCGTTCATCGTGGCGCCGCCCCAGTTGGTGCGGGCGAACGGGCCGCCGCGGGTGTGGTAAATGCTTTCACCGTACTTCTTCAGCCACTGGCCCATCTTCTCCAGCGTCTCGACTTGCCGCGGCTCGATTCGCCCGTCGGGCATGGGGCCGACGTTGAACAGCAGGTTGCCGTCGCCGCAGACGACTTTCACCAGCGTTTGCAGGCAGGTTTTCAGCGACTTGATGTTGTCGTTCGGCTTCCAGGCCCATTGGTCGCCGATGGTCATGCAGGTTTCCCAGGGGCGGCCGGTTTGCATCTTGCCGATTTCTTGTTCGGGCGTATCATAATCGGCGGGCAGTCCGCAGCGGTTGTTGATGATGATATGCGGCTGGAGAGTGCGCATCATCTTGAAGAGGTTTTCGGCGTCCCAGCGTTTGGCGTCGCCGCCCAATCCGTCGAAGAAGACCATGTCGGTGCGGCCGTAGTTCTTGAGCAGTTCCTCGACCTGGCCGTGCATGTACTTAAGATACTTGGCGTGATTTTTGGTCATGTAATCGGCGTTATGCCAATCGGGCTGGGAGTAATAAATGCCCCACGTCAGTCCGCCGGCATGGCAGGCGTCGGCGAGTTGCTTGACGATGTCTTTGCGATAGGGAGAGTTCGGGCTGGTAATTTTGTAGTCGGTGTACTTGCTGTCGAAATTGGTGAAGCCGTCATGGTGCCGCGTGGTGAAGACCATATAGTTCATGCCGGAGGCCTTGGCGATCTCGACCCACTTCTTGGCGTCGAACTTCGTGGGATTGAACTTTTTGTAAAGGTTGTCATAGACTTCCAGCGGCACCTCGCCGGTCCCACCCACGCCGCGGCGCTCGCCGCCTCGCGACCAGCCGATTTCGGTTCCCTCGAGACTCACCGGCCCCCAATGAATGAACATGCCGAACTTTAGCTGCCGCCAGCGGGCGATATCCTCGGGCTTGGCATGGAGATACCATTTGTCGTCCTGTTTTTGTGCGGCGGCGGTCTTGGCGGGTTCTTCGGCACGGATAAACCAAAAGGATCCGGAAAATGAGGCGAGGGGGGCTAGCGTTAAAACTGCACAAGTCAGGATTCTGGATAATCGCATGAGGCAACTCCAAGGGAAAGAATGTAAGAATGGGTGGGCAATGTGGATTATACTCCATTTTCGATGATTCAACCGGTTTGATTATGAACATAATCCATCATGCCGCAATGGATTATCCGACTCATCTGGATGGACTTTTATACTGTCTCCCGGCATTCCAGCAGAAGAAATAAGTTGGTTTTTTCGGGAAATATATATAAAGCCAATCACACAAATGGACATTTCATTCTGTCGAGGGAACGAGTGGCGTGAGGGGAATTTTGGGCATGAAAATGGCAAATTCTCGTGATATGAATATTTATTACAATCTTGCTTGACAAAAAACTGCTATCTGAGGATGATAAAGTTACCGAAGTGGTTGCCGGGCAAGGATTTCGGGATTGGAACACCGATCATGGCGCGTCAAGCGATTTTCGAAGCCAGCGTCCAGTATTTTCTCGATCCGATCGGGTCGCTTTTGAGCGACGAATCGGTGAGCGAAATCATGGTCAATGGGCATAACGAGATTTATGTCGAACGCGGGGGCAAGCTGATCCACACCGATTTGCGTTTTCCGAGCGAAGACGCGTTGCTTTCGGCGATTCATAACGTGGCGCAGTGGGTGGGGCGGGAGATTTCGGAGGAGCATCCGGTGCTCGACGCCCGGCTGCCCGATGGTTCCCGTGTTCATGCGGTGATTCCGCCCAGCGCGCGGACGGGCATCTATCTGACGATCCGCCGTTTTACGCGGGAGATCCTCACGATGGAGGATCTGATCGGTTTCGGCAGCTTGTCGGAAGCGGTCAAGGAATTTCTCGATATCTGCGTGCTGTTGAAGAAGAACATGCTCATTTCGGGCGGTACGGGCACGGGTAAAACCGTACTTTTGGGGGCGATTTCCCGGGCGATCCCCGCCGAAGAGCGGATCGTCGTCATCGAAGACACTTCCGAACTGCGGTTGATGCAGCCGCACACGCTTTACCTCGAAGCTCGGCACGGCGATCGGGCCGGGCATGGCGCGCTGAGCGTGCGGGATCTGTTCGTCAATTCGCTGCGCATGCGGCCCGACCGGATCGTGGTGGGCGAAGTCCGCGGTGGCGAGGCATTGGATTTGATCCAGTCGATGATCAGCGGCCACGCCGGCTCGCTTTCGACGATCCACGCCAACACGCCACTGGACGCCTTGATCCGGCTGGAAACGCTGTCGCTGATGTCCGACGTGCAGATTCCGGTCTATGTCGCTCGGGCGCAGGTGGCGTCGGCGATTGATTTAATTGTGCAGATTGCCCGATTTACCGAAGATGGCTCGCGGAAAATCACGCGCATCACGGAAGCGGTCGGACTGGACGAAAACAATCAATATCGAACAATTGATTTGTATCGCTGTTTGCTTCATGGTAAAACGAATGAGGGGCGGCTGATTTCCTGCCTCGAGCCGACAAGCGAACTGCCCAGTTTCGCCAGCGAGCCGTTTGAACAAGGTTTGGGTGAGCGAATCCACCTGACGGAGGGGGTTTGGAAGGAAAAAAAGAAAGCATAAGGAATTACAAAAGTCTGTTATGAGCCAATCCCGAAGGGATTCCAGTCAATAGCCAGGGGTGTAAATCCCTGGTAGTTAGGAGAGAACAATCCAAAGCCCCGAAGGGGCGGTAGTAATTCGGAGTTCTGAGCTACTGCCGCCCTTCCAGGGCTAAACATTCCGCTCTTCTCCTTTTCCGGGGGTTTACACCCCTGGCTATTGACTGCCGTCCCTTCGGGACTAGGGATGGCAACATGCGGAAATTTTATTTCAAAAATCGTCGTCGAACAAACCGCCGGGCGGGAGCGGCGGCGCTCGATTATGTATTGGTGCTGGGGGTGATCCTGCCGTTGGCGGCGTTCATTCTTAGCGTGGGACCGAAGATCATGGGTTTGGTTTATGAAATGGTGAGTTTGCTTGTGTCGTGGCCGTTTATGTAGAAAGGTTTTGGGTCTCAGGTCTTGAGTGTTTGCGAGAGCCTAAGATCCACGACCTAAGACCCAACACGGGAGAAGCATTATGAAAAAATCCTCATTGTGGTCTGTGTTGAAGGATGTCCATCGGGACGAACTGGGAACCGTAAGCCTGGAAACGGTGTTGATCGTCGGCGCGATTGCGCTGCCGGTGTTGTTTGTCTTGATCAAGTACGGCTGGCCGAAAATCAAAGACTATTTCAAGACCGGGGTTCAAGATTTGCAGAACGAAAGCGACACTGCAAAGCAGACCTATTAACGCTGGCAATCGCCGATGTTGGCCACGATTTTCTTGCTGGTTTTGATGTCGGTCGTGGTTTGGACCGACGTCGCCCGGCATAAAATCTACAACTGGACGACGTATCCCGGCATTTTGGCGGCGTTGGCGATGAACGGTTTGGGCGATATGCTCGCGTGGCGCGGTTTTGCGTCGGAAGAACGCCTTCAGCCGTGGGGATGGATCGGCCTGGGGCCGAGCTTGTTCGGTTTTCTGTTATGCGGGGGCTTGATGCTGGCGTGCTTCGTGCTTTTTCACATTGGCGGCGGCGACGTGAAACTGATGGCCATGATGGGAGCCTTTCTGGGGCCGCAGGAAGGGCTGGAGGCGTTGCTGTGGACGTTCGTGCTGGGCGGCTGCCTGGGCGTGATCCTCTTGATCTGGCGGGTAGGCGCCTGGCGGCTTTTGGTCCGCGTTTTTCGGCAATTCGTGTGGTCGTTGAGAATCTTTCATTGGAGCCCTTTGACCGAAGAAGAACATGCGCAACTGCACGCGCCGTTATTCCTCGCACCGAGCGCTTTGGCGGCGGTAGTTATCGTGCGGTTCGGATTGATGGAGTGGTTGAGGTAAGATTTCAGTCTGTTTATTGGAGTCAGAAGAAATTTCAGTCCCGAAGGGACGACAGTCATTAGCCGGGGGTGTAAACCCCTGGAATAGGATGGAGTTAGAAATTGATAGCCCTGTAAGGGCGGCAGTAGCTTAGTCTTTTACCTACTGTCGCCCCTTCGGGGCTTATGAATCTTGCTCAACATCCTCCCAGGGGCTGACGCCCCTGGCTAATAACTGCCATCCCTTCGGGATTAACCGAAGGAATCCCCATGCATCGCGCAGTGCTAACGGCGTGTTTGCCTTGGCTGGCGGCGCTGGCGGCGTCGGTTCTTTTCGCCGGATTTCTCCTGCGATTGAGCCGCGCCCGGCTGCAACTCGGCCGTCTGCGGCAATTGCACCGCGAGCAGTCGGGTGGGGTGCAGAGCCTCAGTTTCGTGCTCACCCTGCCGATTTTCATCATGGTAATGATGCTGATCGTGCAGATCAGCCAGGTGATGGTCGGGATCATGGTGGTGCATTACGCGGCTTTCGCCGCGGCGCAGAGCGCGATCGTGTGGATCCCGGCCGATTTGAGCCGGATCGACGCGAATCTTCTCAGACCCGCCGAAAGATCGAATTGCATCAGCATTTATCTCCCCGACCCGGAGAATCAGGCTTTTCCCCAGAATCCGCTTTGGACGCAGATCACGAATAGCCGCGGAGAGGACCTGGGCGGGCATTATGTAAGTCCAGACGGAACGGGGCCGGAGGATGGCGGGGTGACTTATTTAGTCGCCCCCGACGGGCCCAAGTACCAAAAAATCTTTTCGGCGGCGGTTTTGGCCCTGATGCCGATTTCGCCATCGCGGGACATGGGTTATGCGCTGGAAGATTCGCCGGCCTTGCTGGGAGCGAATGCGCCGCCGGGTTATACTTCGGCGGTGGATGCGGAGAACATTCTTCAAGCAGCCTATATGGCGATGTCGCCCGGAGCGGCCGATATCCCCGCCGTTCCCCGGCGATTGCGGAACAAACTGGCTTATGCCTTGCAGAACACGACGCTGGAACTGCGGTTTTACCATCAGAATTCCGAACCGCCGTTGCAGCCGTATCCAATGCTCTTCGGACCGGAAGACACGCTTTCTGGAAACGTCGAGTTTTTGGCGAACGAATTGGGGCGGCAGGATTTGGTAACCGTGAAGATTACCCATCATTTCGCCATGCTTCCCGGGCCGGGGCGATTGCTCGCGCGATACGGCTTGTTTGGCGAAGAAGTCCATCGGGAGGCGGAAAAAGCCGCGCTGAAAAAGTCAGCGTTTACAAAGACACCTTCAGCATTCCGCTTACGGCTTCCGCCGCCTTGAACATCGAAGGCGAGAAATCGGTGATTTCGTATGTTTATTGATCGATGGAAAAAACGCCGATCGCGGCCAGCGGCCCAACCTATTCAGGAGAATGGTTGGCCCGTTGGGCCGAAAGCAAGGGATTTGCCGCGATCCCGTCACCCAGGGCGTTGCCCTGGGCTGGACGAACGGCTGCCCCTCCGGGGCGACAAAGTCCACCGTTTATTCTTTTTAAGCGATAAACTCGCTCTGCTTCATCGCGACGAGCGCGGCACGATCAGCATCGTGTCGGTCTTCACGGCGTTGTTGTTGACGATGATCATGGGGATGGTGCTGGACGTCGGGCGGCAGGTGGACGGGAAAATCCGCCTGCAAAACGCCGCCGACGCCGCGGCCTACTCCGGCGGACTGGAACTGACGCGGGGGATGAATTCGCTTTGTTTCACGAACCATCTGATGTGTGAAATCATGGCCATGACGGCCATCTTGCGCGAGGCGAGCAGCCCGATGCAATTCCCGCAATACAACGGCCAGCTCTCCGCGTCGCAAGTGCCCGCGATTCTCAGCGCTTGGCAAAAAGGGGCCGACCTGCTGATCCAATCGACATTCCCGAAATTTCAAAAACTGGGTTTCGATCTGAAAACCCACTTGCAGCAGGAGCAGCAGTTCGTCACGGTTTTCAGCCAATGGGCGGCGGCCTTCAGCGCCGAGGTGCTGCCGGTGCTGGAATATATTTTGCAAAACGAGTTGCTGCCGGAATACCAGCGGAATTTGATGCAGGTGTATCCCCGCATGGCCCAAGCCGCGGCACTGGACGCCGCCCGGCGAAACGGGGAGCCGGAGTACGGCCGGGGGCCGATGTATGCGGCCTTATGGCGGTGGAACGGCCGGCTCGTCGGCGATCCGGCGAACGAAGCGGGCGACACGACGATTCCGGCGGTCGATCCGGTGCGGAGCACGTTGCCCGATCAGCCGGAATATCTGGCCGAAGCGCGGCAGCAGCGCGATCAATACGCCCGGCATTATCTCCGGCAGTGGAATGCGCAAATTTTCAGCGGGTTGGATTTTCTGATTCCGTTCTCGAAATTCAAGGAACTGTGGGAAAAGATCACGTGCGGGCGGCTGGAAGAATTGTTGAGCGAGAACGCCGAGCGGAATCTGCCGTTCCAGATTCGCAAGTTGGATCCGCCGTTCGATCCCGGCAATCCCCCGCCCCCGGGGACTTACAACGCGCAGTTGGAAGACAACTATATTTTCGTGGGCGTGGTTTATTGGAAGAAAGTTCCGGAGTTGATGCCGCGGATCTTCCACAACGCCGCGGCTTGCGATTCGGTGGCGTACGCTGAAGTCCATCTATTTCAACCAAAGCTGCGGCTGGTTTGGGCGCATCCGACGCTTTGGGGCGGAGGATCGAGCGGGCCGAGCTCCTGGTTTGGCTCGCTCGCGCCGGGCACACCCGCTCCGGCTGCGCCGGTCAATGCCGTGACGATCTGGGAGGTTGCTCGGCAAGACCGGAATTATTTCCCGACGGATTGGAATCTCTTCAGTCAAAATTGGATGTGCCAGCTTGCCCCGCGACGCAAATCGGCCTGGATTACATTTTGCAGAATGCTCCCCAACTGGAAAACATCGGCGACATCGGAATGCCCAAGCTGGGGCAATTGAATTCCGAGGATATTCAGCGGATCAGCCCGCATTAGCGAGGGGCTGGCAGCCTGTTGAAAAAGTATCGGGTGCCATGCTCACGCTTGCGTGAGCATGAGAATTGGCGGAAAAACATGCCCACGGCAAGCGTGGGCATGGCACCCATGAACTATTCCGCCTTTTACAACAGGCTGCTAGGTATAGGGGCGAGGGGTGAGGGGCGAGAATTAATGATCCGGAAATATGCTACTTAATCGATCAACGTCGAGATATCATCGCGGCTTGGCGCCGTTGGAGATGGCGCTGGCATTGCCGTTTTTGCTGCTGATTATGGCGCTGATCATCAATGCCGGCCACGCGGTTTGCTGGAAAGTCCGGGCGTTGACCTTCGCCCGGCATTCGATTTGGGGAAATCTTTCGCCCAATTTGCATTCTTCGCCTTTCGTGCCCTATGACCGGAAGACGGGATTCAACGATCCGCATCCCGGCTATTGGCAGGCCGGCGACATGAGCGACGGTCCGGCGGATCTCGGCAAGGCCGCGGAAGTGACCGGCTACGAAACGCCGCGCCAGCCGGTCGTTCGCGGTCAAAGCGACGCCAATCCGATTCTTGAGGCAGGCAACGGGAATCGCATCTCCGTCAACGCCGATTTGCTGGATCCTTCCCGGGGCGTGCGCTCCGGCACGTCGAAAATCGTGCATGACTATCCGTTGCTGAAGCGCATGGCCCGCATCGATCTCCATGCCGAGAACGAGATTTTCGACGATGCCTGGCGGATCGCCGAGATGGGTATCCCCAACATGCACTTCCGGCTGAATTTGATTTATCCGACCTTCCAGCCGCCGGGGGCGAACAATCCGGTGCTTCCGGTGCTGTTGAAAATCTACAATTCGATTTATTCGCAGGGCCAGCTCGCGCTCCTTTACGGGACCGATCCCGATTTCATCAAATTTCAGGCGCTTTACGGGCAGCCCATTCCCACGTTCATCAATTCCATTCCGGGCTGGACACGATTGCGATTCGGTTGCAGCATGGACCCGGCGGTGGTCAAGCAAGCGGTGGATGATCTGGTCGAGCGGATTTCCGGATCGAAAAAAGACAAAGGGCCGCTGGCGAGGTTGTCGAAAGCTCTGAAGGGTTATTATCAATCGGTGCAAGGGCGAATCCGGACGTTGATGCAAGCCACTCCGCCCCCTTCGCCCGCGCAGCTTGGGCAGATGCAAACGGATCTCGCGACCTTGGACGGGTACATTCGGCTGATCGATCAATTTACCGGCTCGCTGTAAGGCACGAATGGCGGACGATCATTTTCAAGAACCTGAAAAGAAAACTTCCGGGCAGACCCCGCCATCCGATTCGCTATTATCCTCCAGCCCTCACCACTTGCCCCTCTCCCAAAAGGAGCGGGAAGAATCTCAACCCGCCAGTTTCGGCAAATTGGCCAAGCGCATTTCGGGCGTTACTTCGAATTGTCTTTTCACCGCGATCGTGCTGGTAGCGGGCTTGGGGATCGGCCGGCAGATACTGCATTGGTGGTCGGCCGACGCGCCCGGCAGAATGCCGCGCCGCAAAATTCCGAATGCAACGACGGGTTGGGCGATCCCGCCCGCTTGCAAGTTTTGCAGTTCGGCGGGCAAAGTTGGTCGATGGCCCGGCGCGAAGTTCACGGTTCGCGCGAGCAGGCCGAAAAACAGCTCCAGCGTGATTGCCGAGAGCAAATTGCCGGCGCGGCGCCGTCGCGGAATGAACCGACGCCGAAAGAGAAAAGCTTGCTGGCGGCCTTGGCGAAGTATTCGGTAATCGACGCGGATCCGAGAGATTGGCAACTTTTTGCGCTTGGCGGCAATAAGCTCATCACGGTGGGCGTGAAGCCGCCGCTTGCGAAGGAGGCAGGAAACAAACAGGGGAAAATCGCCGCTTCCCAAGTCGTTTTGTGGGGAATCGTGCTGCCGAAGGGCGAAAATGACTGGTCGGAGCTTCTTTTTGTCCCCTCTAAAGAAGTGGATTCGGCGATTCCGCTGCTTTCTGACATTCCGCTGCCGCCAAAATGTCGTAAAATGCTTACTGTGCAAGCAGTTAACGGCGGTGCGATGGTTGCCTTTTCCGGTCCTGGCAGGCCGGAGAACTGGCGCGGGCATTTCGAAAAATCATTCGCAAAGGGGGGGTGGAAACCAGTCTTTCCTTGGCAAAATACCGCTTCCGCATGGTACGCTCAATATAGAGGTCGATACAAAGATAAAAGCTGCACGGCGGACGTGCATTTTTATCCCGACGGCAAGGGGGAGATGTCGGGGTTGGTGATCGTCGGCATCGCGGAAGGGGACATGAAAAAAGCGGTTCCGTGAGGGTGCCATGACAGGTGAAGAGAATTTCCCCAACATGCCCACGACAAGCGTGGGCATGGCACCGGGCACCGGGCATGGCACCGGGCACCGGGCATGGCACCGGGTTTAAAAGGTCCCGCTCGGCAAGCGGGACCTACTGAAAAAGAGGATCGTCCATGAAAGGCATACAGGGTTTGATCTTGGCCGTGGGGTTGGGCATTGCCGGTGCGCTGTTCAACTGGGCTTATTTAGCGAACCGCACGAGCGACAAGGTGAACGAGTATTTCATCGGCATCAAGCGCGACGTCACGCTGAATTGCGGCGACACGATCAAGGCGGATTATATCGTGCCGGTGGGCTTGCCCAGGGACGCGGTGGGCAATTTGAAGGATTTTGCCGTCGTTTACGATCCCAAGACGACCGCCGAAATGCAATCGGTGGTGGGCCAAAAGGTGTGGCGGATGATACAAGGCCCGCGTTTTTTGCTGAAGGACGATTTGAAAACGCCGCCGCCGGAACTGCGGCTGGAACCCGGCGAAACGGCGATGTTCGTGCCGATCGACACGCGGTCGATCGTCACGTCGTTGATCGTGCCGGGCGATCAGGTGATGTTTCTCATTTCCGAGAACGTCCCCGGCAGGCCCACGCCGGCCGCGCCGCCGGCATCCGCGGCCCGCGGAGAGCCGATCCCCGATCCGGCCAATGCGGCCGACAATTTTGGCGGCGCGCCGTCTGCGCCGATCAAAAAAATCGGCCCCTTCAAGGTGCTTTCGATCGGCAACCGGCTGGGCAGCGCGGAAGTGATGAAATCGGCCCGCATTCCGCAACTCCAGGAAAACGTGATGACGATCAGCGTCAAGGCGAAAGACGAAGCCAAAGCGCTTGACCTGCAAAGCCGGCTGGATGCGACCAACTACCGCCAGGTGGGAGTCATGTTGATCTCGCGGGCGGAAAAGTAGCTCGAAATGAAAATCTGGTTCAACAAAATCAACGAAAGCCGGCGTTCGATGGTCGAGGTCGACCGAATCGGAAGTCACCGATCGGCCGCGACGCGAACGAACACCGTCTGCCTGCAAAGCCCGCTGGTTTCGCGGCGGCACGCGGTGGTGCGGTTGCTGAACGGCAAGCTGCAGTTGGAAAACGTGGGGCTCAACAGTTGCGTGGTCGGCGATGAGGAGGTGTTGGGCGGGCAGACGGCGGAATTCGAGCCCGGCGCGAAGGTCCGCATCTGGCCCTTCACGCTGACATTCGAGTCGGAAAAGGCGGCCACGGTCACCCGAGCGGAATTGGAATCGCATCTTCGCTCGATCATGGCCGATCTGGAACTGCGGATCCACCGCAAGCTGCTCGAACGGCTCGATCTCTACGAGTTCGAAACCCGGCGGACCGGCGATCCGCAGAGCATCTTGCTCTTGGAGAACAACATCGAGGACGTCTGCCGGGAGCTGAACGTTTTCGGCGCGGAAAACGAAGCCCTGCTGGAGGAGATCACCGGGCTGACGCTCCGCGACCATCTGGTCAACCAGCTCATCATGGAGACGGGCACGCAGGAATATTTCGACCTGGCGTCGCTCACGTCGAACGAATACGACGTGCCCGCCACCTTGGTGCCGGAGCGCGAGGCGGAACTGCACGGCCTGCTGCAGTTCCTCCGCGAGCGGATGAACCTGCACGAATGCCGCGACGTGAGCCAGCAGGTGCAGCGGGTGGAAACGCGCTTCGACGAATTGTTCCATCTCGTCCGCCCGCATCTGCATCACGAACTGCGGAAATACCTCATTCTTCGCACGCTGAAAAAGGACCTGAAAGACACGATTTTCGGCTTCGGGCCGCTGCAAGACCTGCTGCGGGCGCCGAACGTCACCGAAATCATGGTCGTCGGCCGCGATCAGATTTACGTGGAGAGCGGCGGCATCATCGAGCAGCTCCGGGCGGCGCTTCATCTCCGACAAGGTGACGGAATCGATCATCGAGCGGATCGTGGCGCAGGTCGGCCGGCGGATCGACAAGAGCCAGCCGCTGGTCGATGCCCGGCTGCCGGACGGCTCGCGCGTGAACGCCATCATCCCGCCGCTGGCCGTGCAAGGGGCCGACGCTGACGATCCGCAAGTTTCCCGCCCAGCGGCTGACGATGGACGATCTGGTCGAGATGCAGAGCATCAGCAGCGCGGCGGCCGCGTTTCTGCGGGCGTGCGTCATCGACCGGCGAAACATCCTCGTCAGCGGCGGCACCGGCACCGGCAAAACGACGATGCTCAACGTGCTTTCGAGCTTCATTCCGTTCAAGGAGCGGATCGTCACCATCGAAGACACCACCGAACTGCGGCTGCATCAGGATCACGTCGTCACGCTGGAAACCAAGCCGCCGAACATCGAAGGGGCCGGCGAATACACGATCCGCGATCTGGTCAAGAACGCCCTGCGCATGCGGCCCGACCGCGTGATCGTCGGCGAGTGCCGCGGGCCGGAAGCGCTCGACATGATCCAGGCCATGAACACCGGCCACGACGGCTCGATGACCACCGTCCACGCCAACAGCGCCCGGGAAGTGATCGAACGCCTCGAAGTGCTGGTGCTGATGGCCGCCGATCTGCCGGTCGCGTCGATCCACCGGCAATTGTCCTCGGCGCTGGACGCGATCGTGCATATCAGCCGCATGCCGGGCGGGGCGCGGAAAATCACCCAGATCGCCGAGGTCGTGCGCTACGATCCCGAGGAAAAGACGATCGTCTTGAACGACATTTTCAATTTTCGCAACGGCGAATCGCTGCGGCCGACCGGCTATTTGCCGTCGTTCATCGATTCGCTGGTCGAAAAGGAACTGCTGGATTTGGAATTTTTGTACGGAAGAGATGAAGGGGAGAGGGGATAGGGGAGAGGGGAGAGAAAAGAGCCGCTCGCGGCTTCGCACCCAAGCTTCAGATACATTTCACTGCCCACTGACCACTAATATTATTCGGATGTCTCAAACCATCAGCCTGACCTTCGGTTGCCTATTTTTCGGCCTGGCGTTTGCCGCCGCCGGATACTCGGGCGACGAGTATCTGCGGGAAGCGTTCGGGACGCTGGAACGCGATATCGCCGACAAGCTGCGGCGGCTGCGGAAATCGGCGAAAAATCTGCGGGCGTACTTGATCGCCTGGCTGATCGCCATCGCTTGCGTTTTTTGCGGCTGCGCGTTGGGACTGGACAACTTGATCTTCGCGATCCTGTTCTCGGTGTTCCTGCTGTGCGCGCCGTGGTATCTGTTGCGGCGGATGGCCGAGCGGCACCGGCAGAAAATCGAGGACCAATTGGCCGACGCGATGGTCACGCTGGCCAACGCCGTCCGGGCGGGCCTTTCGCTGCCCCAATCGCTGGAGATCCTCGCCGCGCAATGCCCGCGGCCGATCAACGCCGAGTTTCATCAAATCGTGGCCGAATACAACATGGGCAAGCCGCTGGACCGCACGCTGACTCGAGGCCAAGGAACGCTTGAAGAGCGAGAACTTCGCGCTTTTCGCGGCGGCGATGATGGCCAGCCACGAAAGCGGCGGCCGGTTGAACGAGACCGTCGAACGGATCGCCAATTCGGTGCTGGAGCTGCAGCGGCTGGATCGCAAAGTGCAGTCCGAGACCGCCCAGGCGCGCAAATCGGCGGTGTACATGGCCTTGGCCCCGGCGTTCATTTTGGTGGTGTATTATTTCGTCGATCCGGTGAATACGAGCCTCTTGTTCACCGAAATCGTGGGACAGATCATGTTGGGCATCGCCGTGTTGTTCAACGTGCTGGCCTATTTTTGGGCGCGGGCAATATTGAACCCGGATATTTGATTGGATCAAACCATGAACCACTCGTTACTCCCATTCGCCGCCATGCCGCCGGGATTGGCGTTGGAGATCATCGCCAATCTGCTGGTCGGGCTGGCGGCGGCGATAATGAGTTGGTGGATTATCCGCGTGCTGCAAAGCGAGGATTTGGAGCAAGGCGCGGAATGGCGCTACGACGTGAGCCGGATCAACGAGTTGCGGCGGGTGGACCTGTTTTACCGGCTGTTTCAGCCGGCGTTGCGGTTTTTCGCCCTCTTGAACCGCAAATTCTTGCCCGCAATCATGCCGGTCATGCAGCGCGAGATCCAAGCGGCCGGATTGCCGCGGTATCTGGCTGCCGGAGGAGTATTTGGCCAAGGCGGAGTTGATCGCGCTGTTCACAACGCCGCTTTGGCTCTATCTGTCCTTCCGCTATTTCGACAGCCAGGGATTGGTCCTGATCCCGTTATTGGTGGCCGTCACGGCCTGGTTTTTACGGCGGCGGCTGGCGGCGCAAGCGCGGGTGCGGCTGCGGCTGATCAAGCGGCGGATGCCGTTTTTGCTCGATCTGCTGACGCTGTTGATGGAGGCGGGATCGACGTTTCTCGGCGCGATGCGGCAAGCGGTCGAGGAATTTCACGGCCATCCGGTGGCCCAGGAGTTCGGCCGCGTGCTGGCCGACATGAACATGGGCAAAACCCGCGCCGAGGCGTTTCAAGCCATGCGCGAACGGTTGAACGACGATGAAATCACCAGCATCATCACCACGATCCTGCAGGGCGAGAACTTGGGCACGCCGCTGGCGAACATCTTCCGCACGCAGGCCGACGTCTTGCGGATCAAGCGCACGCAGCGCGCGGAACAGATTGCCGGCGAGGCGGGCGTGAACATGCTCCTGCCCGGCGTGCTGATCATGGCCGCCACGGTGCTGATCATCATCGGCCCGTTTTTCCTCAATTATTTGAAATTTGGATTGTCGATATAATGGCGCATCAACCTCGACTGCCCCCGATGCAAAGCGCGGCTCCGCGTGCCGAACAAGAAGGCCGGCGGGTACGTGAATTGTCCGCACTGCGAGGGCCGTTTTTGGGTGGATAAGACGGCGCCCGCGGACGCCACGCCCGCCGACTCGGTGACGATGGCGTCGCCGCCCGCCGCGCCGCCGCACGCGGCAACGGACGGGTTGGCGCTGGCGGGCATTCCAATGCGCGGCCCCGTTTCGCCACCGGCGGCGCCTGCCTCGACTTCGAAAGCGACGCCTCCGCTTCCGCCGGCATTGCCTCCGGCACGATCTTCGCCGCCGGCTTCGCCGGGCGTGCCGCCAACGACGGCCGCCAAACCGTCGGCGCCGAAAACCGCGGCCGCCGGGGCGAATTCCGCGCCGCCCGATCGCGCCGCCGGTGATCTCGCGTCCCGGCCGAAAGGTGGCGCGATTCATCCCGGCCGACGCGGCCCAATCGGCGCTCACGCTTGCGGCCGACGGCAAGCTGCCCGAATTGCATTTGACGGACGGCAAGCAGAAAGATCAGCAGGAGAAGAAATCCTCCTTGAGTCCCCTGGCGTTGTTCGCGATCGTCGCGTCGAGCGTGATTTTGTCGATCATGATCCTGCTGTTGGGCGACTCATCACCCGCGGTTGACGCCGAAGGGCGGGCGAGAGCCTGGAGCCGGATCGAGGCCGATTATTTCGTCGATCCCGCCGGAAACGAACTCAAGCCGTACAATCTTCTCCTGCGGGAAGCGAAGCGGGCCCAGCAGTCGCAGGACCGCAAAACCGAGCGCGAGTTGTTCGACCGGGTCCTCGACATGCTCCGCGCCGAACGCGGCGTCAACGAAAAGGGCCTCACCGGCAGCCGGGAACGGGATAAAATATTGGAAGAACACATCATGGTCTTGTTGAATGGGCTGAAGCAGGATTGAGGGAAGATTCATGGCGTCCGCTCCACGCTACGAAATACTCGACACCATCGCCAGCGGCGACTTCGCCGTGGTCTATCGCGCCCGCGACCGGGAATTGGGCCGCGTCGTGGCGATCAAGCAAATTCATCAGCAGTTCCTCTCCGATGAGCGGCAGTTGGCGCGGTATTGGAAAGAAGCCCAACTGCTGGCGACGCTGCAGCATCCGCACATCGTGACGATTTACGATCTCGTCCGCTCGAAGGGGTGGCTGATCCTCGAATACATGCGCACGAGCCTCGAGCCGGCCACGCAGGGGGAGGGCATCGATCTGGATTTTCTGCGCGGCGCGTTGGCGGGCATTCTCGGCGCGCTGCAATTTCTGCACGCCGGCGGCGTCATTCACGGCGACATCAAGCCCAGCAATCTGCTGATGGACCCGCAAGGCCGGGTGAAATTGGGCGATTTCGGACTCGCCCGCCGCGCCAGCAACGAGGGCGGAAGCCTGCTAAAAGGCACCACCAAGTACATGGCCCCCGAGACGGTTTCGGAGCAGTTCGGTCCGGTCGGTCCGGCGAGCGATCTGTATTCGCTGGGTTTTTCGGCCTTCGAGTTGATCTGCGGAAAGCAATTCGAGACGCTGTTTCCCGGTCTGGGCACGTTCGGCCGCGACCGGCAAATCGCCTGGATGATGTGGCATGCGGCGGCCGACCGCCATTTGCCGCCGATCCATCGCGTGCTGGAAGGCGTGCCGGAGGACCTCGCCCGGGTGATCGAGAAGATGATCGCCAAGGACCAATCGCAGCGCTACCAATCGGCGGCCGAAGCGTTGAAGGATTTGCAGGTCGAGCGGAATGCGGTCCCCGCGGCGGCGGATCAAGCCGACGCCGCGGCCGCAGCCGCCAAGGCCGCGGCGGCGAAGAAGAAAAAACGCATGCGGCTGCTCGCTTTCGGATCACTGGCGGTTTCGATTTTGCTTTGCGCGCTGCTGCTTTTGCCGGATAAGCGGCAGAACCGGCCCCAAGGTCCGCCCGCGCCGGAGAAAGCCGTCATCGAGAACGTGTATCCCGACGAAGGCCGGCTGGCGGTGACGATGAGCGCGACCCACGAGGCGAAGGAAATCGCGCTCAACCGGTATTCCCGCGTTTTCATCAACGAAAAATCGAAGCTCCTCCGCGATCTGCAGCCGCAAGACGAAATCCAAATCGAATATGTGGAAGATCCGTCGGGCCGGTGGACGGAAATTCATGCTTTCCGCCCGGAGATAAGCCAGGGCGTGGTGAAGGCGGTCGATGCGGCCGCGGGCGAGCTGACGCTGACCAAAATCGCCGGCGAGGAAGGGGGCAAGGATTTGCTGATCGCGGTGCCGGCGGAGGTGAAAATCAGCCTCAACGGCAGCACGGAGCACAAAGGCAAACCGGTGCAATTGGCCGATTTGCGGCCCAATGACCGCGTGACGGTCAAGCACCTGGGCCGCGAAACCGGCCGCGAAGCCACGGAGCTGGCGGCCGAGCGCGCGGAGAGCGGCAAGGGCGTGATTGCGGACATCAGTGCGGACAAAAAACTCATCAAGATCGACATCGGCACGCCGGAAAAGCCGCATCTGCTCGCGCTGCCCGTCGCAAAAACCTGCGAAGTGTCGTTCGACGGCAACCTCAAGAATGAAAACAACCAGCTCTACAAAGCCGCCGATCTGCAACCGGGCGACGAAGCGGATTTTTCCCGCGACACCCAGTTGCTGAAAGTCGATGCGCACCGCGTTGTCGGCCAAAGCGGCGTGATCCGGCAAGTGCATTACGACGCGCGGACGATCGACGTCGCCCTGGCCGGGCAGGAGCGAACCGTCTCTTTTCCCGTGGATGAGGAGTGCAAGATCACCTTGGGCGGGGAAAAAATCGAATTCGCCGATTTGCGCGGCGGCGACGCGGTCGATATCTCCCGGGCGAAATCATCGGCCGAATCGAAGCCGATATCCATCGCCGCCCGGCGCTCATCCGATCCCGACCGCTGGGCGATCATCATCGCCAATCAGCACTACGACGATTCCCTTTTGACGCCGCTTTCCTATCCGCTAGCCGACGCGAAATTTTTGCACGACGCTCTGGTGAAGCGCTATCGCGTTCCCGCCGATCAGGCCATCGTCCTCGGCGACGAAAGCCTGGTGCGGCTCAGGCAAACGGTGCCCAACTTGCTGCAGCGGATCGAGCCGGAGTCGAAATTGGTCGTTTGTCTCTTAGGGCACGCGTACCGCAATGACCAAGGAGCGGTCTATTTCGCGTCCAAGAATTTCGATCTCGGGCAGATGGCCGTCACCGGACTGCCGCTGCAATGGCTGGTCGATCAACTGGAAGCCTGCCCGGCGAAAGAGAAACTGCTGCTTTTGGACTGCACGCACGCGGGTAAAGGGGCCGATTTGGCGAAAGAGCCGGCCGCGGCCGAGATGCTGCGGTCGCTGACGGCTCCGGCGGGCAGAGCGGCGCTGCGGACGATTACGGCGATTGCCGGCGAGAAAGCCGGCCAGCGGGGGCTGGATTGGCCCGAGAAGGAGCACGGCTTGTTCGCCTATCTCGCGGCCGAAGGATTCAAGGGCGCGGCCGACAAGAACCGCGACACGCGCCTGGAGCCGACGGAGCTTTTCGAATATCTGCAAAATCGGATGGCGGCCGCATCGGCCGAGCTTCACGGCGAGCAGGCGCCGGAGTTGTTCTTGCCCGACGCGCGGCCCCCGCGGCTTTCGGAGGAGGCGAAAAAGGCGATTCTCAAGCTGGCGGCGTTTCTACGCCAGGACAGGCCCGCGGCCGAGGAGATCGAGGCGCCGTATGAATCGGCCGTTTCGGCCGCCGGCAAGGAGATCGATCCGCAATTGATTTATGGCTTGCTGTTGATGAAAACCAGGCAAATCAAGCAGCGCGACGAAGCGCTGCGGCTATTCGAGGAACTGCAGATCGAACATCCCGTACTTACCTTGCCCAAGCAGGCGGTCGCATGGCTCAGGTTCGAGCGGCAGAATTACGACGGCGGCCTGTCGGAACTGGCCGAACTGGCCGCCCTCATGCCGAAGCCGAAGAATCCGCCGGACGCCGCGACGGAGGACGCCGAGCGAATCTACACCTGGAGCGGGCAGCTGCGGGATTTTGCCGCCGCCGCGGCGGTGGAGAACCGGCGGGCGTCGGCCAAATCGCTTTCCGCGCTCGACGCCGCCGTCGCCGCGCAGGGGCCGGAGGCGAAAAAACGCTACGAGCAGGGCTGCGAAAAAACGCGGCAGACGCTGGCGGATTTCGATCGAAAAATCGCCGCCGCCGTCGAGGAGGCCGATAAAGCGCGGTTGAAAATCGAACGCCGCCAGCTCTCGCATTACGCCGAATTTCCCTTCGACCGGGCACTCAAGGAAATACTCGCGGGGATCGACCGGCAGGAAAAAGAATGATCCGGCAGGAACGATGAACATCCAAGCGAGAAACCGTTTCGATAAAATTCTGGAAGAGGTTTTGGCGGCGATGCCGCCTTTGGTCAGCGAATTGCTCGAAAAAATCGCTTTGGACGTGGAGGATTATCCCTCGCGCGAAGTCATGGAAGAGATGGACCTGGAATATCGGGACGATCTTTGCGGACTTTATTCGGGAATCCCGCTGGGGGAAAAACATCTCGAAAGCGCCCCGCATCTGTCCGACGCCGTGACGATCTACCGCGAAGGCATCGTTTCTTCGACCGCCGATGAATACGGCCGCGTGACGAAAGAAGGACTCCGCAAGCAAATCCGCATCACCATCCTGCACGAGCTCGCGCACCATTTCGGCATGACGGAAGAAGAGTTGGAAGAGTTGGGGTACGGTTAACCGCCTCGTTTATCCGCCGGCGATTGTTCTTCCTCCATCCACCGGCAGGCAAACGCCGGTGACGTAGTCGTTGTCGATCAGGAAGAGCACCGCTTGGGCGATGTTCTCCGGCTTGCCGAGCCGCTTCAGCAGGGTGCCGGCCACCGAACCTTTCACTTCGTGCTCGGCGAGGTCTTCGGGGACCATGACCGGGCCGGGCAGGATGCAATTTACACGAATTGCCGGATTGCGGCGGGCCAGTTCGACGGCGAACATGCGGGTCATCGCGGGAATGGCTCCTTTGCTGGGAAAATAGGCGGCATAGTGCGGATACGGCCGGGCCGTGGCCCAATCGCCAATGGTCACGATCGCGCCGCCCTCGGGCTGGCGGACCATGATCTCGCCGGCTTTTTGGCAGCATAAAAACGTGCCCAGGGCGTTGATTTCGAAATGCTGCCGCACGTCGGCGGCGGTGACTTGCTCGAGGGATTTTGATTTCCAGATCGCTGCCGCGGTCACGAGCACATCCATGCGGCCGAAATCTTTTCGATGTTCTCAAACATCCGGGCGACCTGGTTTTCGTCAGCAATGTCGGCTTGATATGCTTCGACGCGATGGCCGGATTTTTTCAGATCTTCTGCCGACTGCTTCGCTTCCTCGGCGGAACGGTTGTAATGCAAGGCGATATCGTAACCGCGCTCGGCCAGCGCAAACGCCACGGCGTTGCCCAGGCGGTGCTTGCCGCTGCCGGTGATGAGAGCGAGTTTTGACATAGGAGTATGTCCCGTTACTAGAATCGTAGGTTTCGCTTAAGTTTAGCAGATCAAAGCGATAGCCGACCGGTATCTTTTCTCTAACCACAGGCGTGAACGCCTGGGCTAGAGAAAAGGCATTGAAATGGCGTTCTTCCTTAACTCGATCCTTGTACAAAATATAACCTTGATTCGACAGGTTGGAAACCTGTCCTCCTTATCCCACGCGGCGCGACAGCAGTTTGGTGAGGCGTTCGAGGGTATTGCTGAAATCGTTTTCCGCCAGATGGACGTGCAACAGGCTGAAGCCGGTCCGGTCGGCGAAGGCGGCCTTGAGGGCGCGGTCGAAATCGCCTTCGGTGCGAACGTCATAGCCTGCTCCC
Organism: Pirellulales bacterium; assembly: GCA_963713065.1. Taxonomy (GTDB): domain Bacteria; phylum Planctomycetota; class Planctomycetia; order Pirellulales; family Thermoguttaceae; genus JADLEL01. Next base: position 1,033,654 of record CAVQKP010000013.1, read on the forward strand.
GCGCCGAGAATTTCAGGCAGCTTGTGATACGCCCAGGGGTGGACGTCGTTGAACTTATGCTCGCTGCGATGCAGCATCCGCTCGGTGCCGTAGCCTTGGTTGTCCAACACGATCACGATCGGGCTGAAACCGTGCATCACGATCGTGGAAAGCTCCATGCCGGTCATCTGGAACGCGCCGTCGCCCACCAGCACCACGGGCCGCAGGTCGGGCCGGGCGACCATGGCCCCCAGCGCCGCCGGCACGGCAAAGCCCATCGACGTGTAGTACGCCGGGCTCATGAAATCGGTCTGGCGGGGCATGACGAGTTCGCTGGAGGCGAAGAGCGCGTCGCCCGGGTCGGCGATGATCACCACGTTGTCGTCGAGATTCTGGTTGAGGCGGAGGATGAGGCGGCGGATGGTGATCGGCGCTTCGGGCCGCAGCGTGAAATTTTTGTAGGCGGCGTCCGCGCGGGGCGGCATGGTACGCGGCGGAGTTTTCAAGTCGGCGTCCACCAATCCCTGCAAGAAATCCCCAAGCAGCACGCCGTGAAAATGATGATGGCTGATCCGCAGCACTTCGCTGGTGGCGTAGATGCAATGCCCCGGCGGGAGGTTCGCGGAGAAAATGCCCATGTTGATATCGGTCATGAATTCGCCGAGCAGGAGCACGCAATCGCTCTCCTCGACGAAGCGGGTGACTTGCTCGACGCCCAGCGCGCCTTCGTAAATGCCGGCGAACAGCGGATGCTCCTCGCCGATGACGCTTTTGCCGAGCATCGTGGCGACAATGGGGATGCCCGCCCCCTCGGCGAATTCCAGCAGCTTGTTTTGCAGGCCGAAGCGGTGGATTTCCACGCCCGCGATGATGATCGGCTTTTGACCGGCGGCGATGCGTCGGGCGGCCTCGGCGACGGCTTCCGCGAGCGATTCGGGATCGCTGGCGGGTTCCTTGGAGAAGGGGACGTGGATGCCGTCGGGCACGGCGCTGACCAGGTCGCGCGGCAGTTCGAGATAGCCCGGCCGGCGGCGGCGGACCACGGCATCGAGCACGCGGTCGATTTCCCGCAGCGCGGTCTGCGGATCGTTCAGTTCGGCCTCGGCTGCGCAGAGCTTGCGGAAGACCTCGCTTTGCGTGTGAAAATCCTTCACCCGATGATGCAAGAGCGGATTGTTGAACCGTTCCCTCATGCCGGGCGAGCCGCTGATCACGACCACGGGCGATTTCTCGGCGTAGGCGCAGGCGACCGCGTTGCAGAGGCTCAGCCCGCCCACGCAATAGGTGACGCACACCGCGCCGATGCCGTTCAAGCGGGCGTAGGCGTCGGCGGCGAAACCGGCGCAGTCTTCCCGCGTGCAGCCGATCACGCGGAGGGGGCTTTTCTCGAGCATCGCGTAAAACGCCAGCACGTAATCGCCCGGAATGCCGAAAATGTCGCGCACGCCGTACGCTTGCAGGCGGCGGATGAGATATTCGCCGATGGTGACGCCGGAAACGCCCGCGGGCGAGGCGGGCGGAGAATGGCTGTCGCTTTTTCGATTGAGGGAAGCGGTCATGCGAGTCCTTTCGGTGTTGCGTGAACAACGGCTACAGCTTTCCGCCATTATCCGTTAGCATCCATTTTATCCAGTTTTACTGGTTTGGATCTTGCCCGGCCTCCGCTGCGGCGAAAAGTGTTCTTAGCGGCAATTCAAAACCGGGCAGGACATTGCCGCCGATAAGGATTTGGGATTCATCGAAAATTTCGCAATGCTCGGGCGAAGTGTAAACCTTGGCCGTACGGCTGGCGGGATCGATGTACCACACGAGTTCCACGCCGGCGGTGAAATAATCGCGGAGCTTCCGCTGCATCTCTCCCTGGCTGTTGCTGGGCGAAAGCACTTCCACCGCCAGATCGGGCGCGACCGGCGGAATTTGAACCTTGGGCAACTTGCCGCCGGGAAATTTATCCCAACTGATGAAACAAACGTCGGGTATGCGAACTTGATTAGACAAAATCCGCAAGGTGCCGGCTTCGCCACAGACGATGCCGAGGTTGTTTTTTTTCACGAATTCAAAAAGTAAACTGCTAATGGCAACGGCCAATATCGATTCATAATAGCCCCTCGTTTTCTCCACGAGAACACCGTCAACAAGTTCGCAGATGCGAGCGTGATGGTCGAGCTGATCGAGTAAATCCGCTTCGGTAGCCGTGCCGGGAGCGGGCACGAGATGGATGCGGTTCGGCGGAACGTCGCCGAGTTGTTCCAGCAGGTCGGCAACGGTCCATTCGCTGGGAGGAGAAGCGGTGGCTGTAGCCATGATATGTTGCTCCGAACGGAAAAACGTGAAACGCTAATTATAAGTCCGTGCAAATTTCATTCAATCGATTATATACTGAAATTCAACATTCATCCACCGAAGATCGGCATCTTTTCCAGTGTCAAGGAGGCGAAGCCTCCGGGACAGTACGTTCCCTTGCCGGAGCCTGGGGACAAGGATATTTTTTCAATCAATACTGGCGAGGCCGAACTCTTGCTTGCACGCGGCTGGGCAGTCCTTGGATTCTTAAGAAGCCTTCGGCGTCGGTCTGGTTGTAGCTGCCGCCGCCTTCCATCGTGGCGATGCCCTCGTCGTAGAGGCTCACCGGACTGCTGCGCTTGGCGACCATGATGTTGCCTTTGTAGAGGTTCAACGTCACTTCGCCGGTCACCGGTTTCTGCGCCTCGCGGATGAACGCCAGGAGCGCGTCCATCTTCGCGCCGTACCAAAAGCCGTAATAGACCAGTTCGGCCACTTCCGGGGCGAGCCGGTCGCGGAGGTGCATCAGGTCGCGGTCCATCGTGAGTTGTTCGATGAGCCGATGGGCTTCGTAAAGAATCGTCATGCCCGGCGCTTCGTACACGCCGCGGCTCTTCATGCCCACGAAGCGGTTCTCGACCATGTCCAACAGCCCGATGCCGTTGCGGCCGCCGATGTCGTTGAGCCACGCAACCGTGTCGAAGGCGTCCATCGGATCGCCGTTGACCTTGATCGGCACACCGGAGCGGAATTCGATGGTCACGCTTTCGACCTCGTCGGGGGCGTTCTGCGGGAGCACGCACATGCCGAACTCGACCAGCTCGACGCCATTGACGTTCATCTCCTCCAACTTGCCGGCCTCGTAGCTGATGTGCAGGCAGTTTTCGTCCGAACTGTACGGTTTCGACGCCGAGACCTTCACCGGGATATTCTTCTCCTGGCAGTAGGCGATCATCGCCTGCCGGCCGGGGAATTTTTGGCGAAATTTCTCGATCCGCCACGGCGCCAGCACCTTGATGTTCGGATCGAGCGCCTCGGCGGCCAGTTGGAAGCGGCACTGATCGTTCCCCTTGCCGGTTGCGCCATGGGCGTAAACTTCCGCCCCGACCTCCCGGGCGACTTGCAGGCAGAGTTTCGAGATCAGCGGCCGGGCGATCGACGTGCCCAGCAGATACACGCCCTCGTATTTCGCCTGCCACTGCAAGACGGGGAAGGCGAAATCGCGGCAAAGCTCCTCCTGGGCGTCGATGATCCGCGCCGATTTGGCCCCGATCTTGCGGGCTTTTTCCAAAATCGCCTCGCGGTCCTCGCACGGCTGGCCGAGATCGACATACACCGCATGGACGTCGTACCCTTCGTCCATCAGCCAGCCCAAAATGACCGAAGTATCCAAACCGCCGGAATACGCGAGAACGCAACTAGGCATGGAAAATTTCCTTTAGCTAAGTAGATCGCCTGTGATTTCGCCGTAAAGCTTTATTTTGACGTTTTTTCGCCTGCGAACAAGGGTCACCCCTCCTCGGAAGGCCATTGACCCGACTGGCTACTACAAGGTAAATTGAGCGTTTGAAGGGTGTTTTTCATCCTTAAGGAGGAAGATTTTTTGCGCCAGAGTTCTCTCGGCGATGAAAAAAGTGGCTCTCTGCCATTCAAAACTGAATACTGCTTGAGAAATTCACCGAGGTTAAAAGGTTTTTATATTCTGAGAATCTCATGGATACTACAAGCAACCCGGAATCGACTTTAAACTGCGACTCCGCCAACTGCGTCGTTTCTAATAACGCCACCGCCAATAACGTGGCCGTCAATAACGCCGCTGTCAAGCCGCGACGAGTTTGGATTGCCTTGTTGTTGAGTCTTCTCTTTCCACCCCTTGGTCAAGTTTATTGCGGGCGTATGAGACGTGCATTTTGTCTTTTATTGCTAGGTTGGATTCTCTCTACGGTCTGCGGATTGCTCTTTTTATTTGCCTTGGGGGCGAACAGCAGTCATAATGTTTGTTATTATCATTCTCTGCTGGTATCTGTTTATTCCGATCGATGCGGCAACGATTGCTTATCGATCGCAGGCTGCCGCTTTAAAAAAGTACCAGCGATTGTGGATCTATATCTTGATTCCTTTTATATGCGGAAGCTTGAATTATGGCGCAGCGCGTAGCTTTCCGAAAAATTTTTGCGGAGGCATTCGTCATATCCACGCGAAGCATGAATCCGACGCTTTTGCCGGGCGATCGATTCTTGGTCGATAAAATGTGGTATCGTTTTGCTGCTCCCAAGCACGGCGATGTCGTGGCGTTCTATACGACTGGTCCGAAACCGGAAATCCATGGCCATCGCATTATTGGATTGCCTGGCGATGTAATTGAGATTCGGGAAGAAAAGCTGTATCTTAACGGCGAGTTGCAAGAAGAGCCTTATGCCTGCTTCGAGGGCGAACGAGTTCAAGGACCATACTTTGACAAATTGTGCAATCTCGGCCTTGCAACCATTCCGGAAGGCTATTTCTTCGAGATGGGAGATAACCGACGCCGCAGTGTGGATAGCCGCTTAAAAGGTTGCATTCCGCTGCAAAATATCGTCGGCAAGGTGCAAATCATCTATTGGTCAGATGGTCCGGAAAAGCCGGAAGCGGAACCAGATCGGAGGCATGTTCCGCCGCTACCGCCGAAAGAAACGCCGCAAAGAATCCGCTGGGAGCGGATCGGACTGCGTCTGGATAGATAATTTGGGAAAACATTGACTGCCGTGGTTGAATCCAATGCAAGCAGGCGACTTACACAAGGCGGCAGGCAGTCGTTTTTCTTGAACTGTTGGGTGATGAATTTCATCGTGACAAATCTAAGGTGCCACTTTAGATTTGTCAAAGTGGAATAATCAGATATCGCCCCCTCTGTGGTGGAGCCTGGACAAGTGCCTGCCCTACTGGCAGTCATGCGATTTTGAGCATAAAATATTGGAATTCGGCAGCAGATATAATTGTCTTTAGTCCCCTCTACCCTAGGAGTTGCGCAGATGAAATCCTCCCGAGAAAATCGCCGCGAGTTTTTGAAGAAAACGGCTGGTTTGGCCGCCGTGGGCGTGGCCGCTCCCTATATTTGGACGACCGCCGCAAGCGCTGCCGACGAATCGGAGAAGATGAATATCGGTGCCATCGGCGTGGGGGGGCGGGGAACCGAGATCGGCCATCAAGCGGCCCACTTCGGCAACACGGTGGCCTGTGCCGACGTCCATCTGGGCAATGCCAACAATTTCGCCGGCATGATCGAGAAGGATTTTCACCGCAAATGCCAGGTCTTCCAGGATTACCACAAGCTGCTGGACGACGAGAGCATCAAGGCGGTGACCATCGGCACGCCCGACCACTGGCATATCAAGGCCGCCATCGACGCGATGAAGGCGGGCAAGCACGTTTATTGCGAGAAGCCGTTGACGCTGACATTGGACGAAGGCAATCTGATCTGCGAAGCGGTGAAGAAATACGGCAAGACATTCCAGGTGGGCACGCAGCAGCGGAGCGAATACAACCTGATGTTCCTCAAGGCGGTGGCCATCGCCCGGAGCGGACGGCTCGGCGACAAGTTGCACGCGACCAGTTCGGTGGGCGAGGCCGGCTCGCGCAGTCCGATCAAGGATCGGCCGAACGGCCCGTTCGAGACCACGCCGCCGCCCACGGAGTTGGATTGGAACTTCTGGCTTGGCCAGGCGCCGACGGTCGATTTCTGTCCCGAGCGGATCGGCTGGAATTTCCGTTGGTGGTTCGAGTATTCCGGCGGGCAGGTGACCGACTGGGGCGTGCATCATACCGACATCGCCTTCTGGGCGCTGGCCGGCAAGGATGGGCAAGTCGTCGGGGCCGAGCCGTTGAAATCGGAATACAGCATGGTGCCGCGGGAAAAGGTGCTCGCTTTCCTGCTCGGCAAAATTCCCGCGAAAGACATGCCGCAGGCCTATAATGTCGTCCGCTCGTTCGACGTCGATCTCACGCTCTCGACCGGAAACGTCATCAAGCTCATCAGCGGCCCGGTCAATGAACTCATCATTCAAGGCGAAAAGGGCAAGGTTCGCGTCAACCGCGGCAGCCTGAAGGGCAAGCCGGTCGAAGAGGTGGACGCCGACCCCAAGGCCAAGAAAGAAATCGAAAAGCTGATGGCGGAGATTTACGGCGAGGATCTCAAGACCATCCGCCGCGGGCACATGGCGAATTTCTTCGATTGCATCCGCACCGGCAAGCAGCCGGTGGCCAACGTGCCCGAACACGTCCGTTCAGTCAACGCCTGCCACTTTGCCAACATCGCCCTGTTGGTGAATCGCAAGATCGAGTGGGATCCGCAGGCGAAAGAGTTCAAAGGCGACGACGAGGCCAACGCGCTGCGCAGCCGCAAGGAACGCGAGGAGTATAAGATCGAGGTGTAGCGAGGAGCTTCATCCTTCCTGCTTCATCCTTCATATTTCCCTCCCCCTTCCGCCTTCCGCCTTCCGCCTTTATGCTATACGCCATGAGCTATTGGCAGAATAAGGCCGTTTTGGTGACCGGCGGATCGAGCGGATTGGGACGCATCATCGCCGAGCATTTCATCCGCGCGGGGGCGAAAGTGGCGATTGCCGGCCTGGAGGCGGAGGCCGTGGCCCGTGCCGAAGCGGAAATGAAAGCGGCCGGCGGCGAGGTGCTGGGCGTTTGTGCCGACATTACGCGGCAGGAAGACGTCGATCGACTTTTTGCCCGAACGCTGAAGCAATTCGGGCGGTTGGACGTGCTGGTGAACAACGCCGGCCGATCGATGCGCGGCAAAGTGCTCGACACCACGCCCGAACAGTTTCGGGAATTGATGGAGTTGAATCTGATCGCGCTGGTGCGTTGCACGCGGGCGGCGGTGCCGCATTTATTGGAACAACGCGGCCATGTGGTGAATATCGGCTCGCTGGCGGCCAAGTCGGCGGCGCGCTGGGTGGGGGCGTATCCGGCCACGAAGTTTGCCGTGGCGGCTTATTCGCAACAACTGCGATTGGAACTCGGGCCCCAAGGGTTGCACGTGCTGCTGGTTTGCCCGGGACCGATCGAACGCAAGGACGCCCGGCTGTATCCGCTTGCCGGACTGGAAGACGTGCCGGCGAGTGCGCGGGAACAGGGAGCCGGCGTGAAAACGAGGGCCATTCCGCCCGGCACGCTCGCCAGCGCCATACGAACCGCCTGCGAAAAACGCCGTCCGGAAATCGTGATGCCGCGCAGGGCGCGATTGCTCTTCGCGATCATGCAACTCTGGCCGGGCGTTGGCGATTGGATCGTGAGGAAGGAAACGGGGGGGGAGTGATACGTCGGACGGAGAATTCCCCTATGACCAAGACTCCTCCTCGGCTGTTCGTTATTCCGGCTTCCAAGGGATTATATTCCCAAGCCTCCTACGCAATCATTTTGCGGCGAGGCCCCAGCGACTGGTATCATTTGATCCGCTGGAATATGCGAGAGGATGCTTTCGAAGACGGCGCATGGTTCCACGGACGGATTTATGAGGAAAGATGCGACTTGTCCCCCGACGGACAACTATTCGTGTACATGTGCCACGGCGGAGCATTTCGTCCAGGATATACGGACTCTTGGACTGCAGTGAGCAGAGCGCCGTGGTTGCACGCACTTGCGCTTTGGCCTTGGGGAACGACTTATGGCGGGGGGAGGGAGATTTATCGACAACCGCAAAATTGTCCTTCACGGAACGGCTGATGAGTCGCATCCCGATCATCCTGGAAAAGGTTTGACCATTGTTTCAGGAAATGTGGAATACCATTACTCGACGAACGATATTGACGGGGCCGATTGGTCTGGGTACGATCATCAAAATCAGTTGATATTCTGCCGCGAAGGAAAACTCTTTCGGCGGGGAAAAGGAAAGAAGAGCCAAGACGAAGAGATCGCCGATTTCAACGGTCTTCAACCCGATCCCCAGCCCGCACCTGAATGGGCGAAACGTCCGCTGCGATGAGACGAACCGTTGGGCCGGAAACGAATTCAACATTTTCACCGTTCCCGGGGCGTTGCCCTGGGCTGGACGAATGGCTGGCCTTCGGCCCGAAAAGCATAACGATTACCCGATAAATTTAACCAGCACAAGGAACTATCCCATGTCCGCATTTCCTGAAATCAGCAAGATCAAGTACGAAGGCCTGGCGTCGAAGAACCCGCTGGCGTTTCGGCATTACAACGAGACAGAGGTAGTCGAAGGCAAGGCGATGAAGGACCATTTCCGCTTCAGCGTGGCCTATTGGCACACGATGCGCGGCACCGGCGGCGATCCGTTCGGGCCGGGCACGATGATCCGCCCGTGGGAAGGCAAAGTCGATAACGTCGAGAACGCCTGCAACCGCGCCCGCGTGGGATTCGAGTTCATGGAAAAGCTGGGCGTGCCGTTCTACTGCTTCCACGATCGCGACGTCGCGCCCGAGGGTGCGAATCTCACGGAGACAAACAAAAATCTCGACGCGGTCGTCAAGATCTTGAAAGAAGAGCAAGCGCGGACCGGCATTAAACTGCTCTGGGGGACCGCCAATCTGTTCAGCAATCCGCGATACGTCCACGGCGCGGCCACGAGCTGCAACGCCGAATCGTTCGCGTTCGCGGCGGCGCAGGTGAAGAAGGCGCTCGAAGTCACGAAGGAACTCGGCGGGCAGGGCTATACGTTCTGGGGCGGCCGCGAAGGTTACATGTGCCTCTGGAACACCGACATGAAGCGCGAGGTCGATCACCTGGCCAAGTTCATGCACATGGCCGTCGATTACGCGAAGAAGATCGGCTTCACCGGCCAGTTCTATTTCGAGCCCAAACCCAAAGAGCCGACCAAGCACCAATACGATTTCGATTCGGCCGCCTGCATCAATTTCCTCCGCGCCTACGGCTTGGGCGATAAAGTGAAGATGAATATCGAGACCAACCACGCCACGCTGGCCGGCCACGCGGTCGAGCACGAGTTGGACTACGCCGGCTCGCAAGGCTTCTTGGGGTCGATCGACGCCAACGCCGGCGACTTGCTCCTCGGCTGGGACACCGACCAGTTTCCGACCGACGTCTATCTCACCGCCAAGATCATGCTAATCCTGATGAAGTACGGCGGCTTCACCACCGGCGGGCTCAATTTCGACGCCAAAGTGCGCCGCGAGAGTTTCGAGCCGGACGATCTTTTCTATGCGCACATCGGCGGCATGGACGCCTTCGCGAAGGGCCTGAAAGTCGCCGCCGCAATCCGCGCCGAAGGTGATCTGGCGAAGATGCTCAAAGACCGCTACGCCTCCTGGGACGCCGGCATCGGGGCCGAAATCGAGTCGGGCATGCACACCTTCGAGACCCTCGAAAAATTCATGCTCGAAAAAGGCGACGTCACACCGAACACAAGCGGGCGGCAGGAACTGATCGAAAATGTGATGAACCGGTACTTTTTCTAACATGTAGTGTGGGTCAAGCGAAGTGCCGACCCCTACTTCATCACAAAAAACACATGGTGGGTCTTCGTTGCGTGCGACCCACTCGAAGAAGAAACATGCCATGAGGTCATTGCTTTTCGCGGTTCTGCTGCTTGCGTTCTCCGGCGCGTCGCAAGTGGCGGCAAGGGAAGATTATGACATTGTCGTTTACGGCGGGACGAGCAGCGGGGTCGTGGCGGCTGTGCAAGCGGCGAGGATGGAAAAGAGCGTCGTGCTCGTCGAATCCGGGCGGCATCTGGGCGGCATGACGAGCAGCGGACTGGGGATGACCGATTCGGGCGATACGGCCGCGATCGGCGGCGTGAGTCGCGAGTTCTATCGACGAGTCGCAAAGCACTACGCCGACACCGCCGCCTGGAAATATGAATCGCCCGAAGATTACGGCTATTTCCGCAAACCGGCGGATGCACGGTTCCGTTTCGAGCCGCACGCGGCCGAAGCGATCTATGGAGATATGCTCCGCGAGTCGGGCGTGAACATCGTGCTCGGCGAGCGGCTTGATCTCGAGCATGGCGTCAAGAAACAGGGGACTCGCATCACGGCCATCGTTATGGAATCGGGCAAGGAGTTTTCCGGCAAGCTGTTCATTGACGCGACCTACGAGGGCGATCTGATGGCCAAGGCCGGCGTCGAATACGCGATCGGCCGCGAGAGCAACTCCCAATATGGCGAAACCTTGAACGGCGTCCAAACCTCCCACGCACGCGGCCATCAGTTCCAGCGACCGGTCGATCCTTTCGTCGTGCCGGGCGATCCTGCGAGCGGGCTGCTGCCGGGCGTTCACGCCGGCGGGCCCGGCCGTGAAGGCGAGGGCGACAAGCGGATCCAAGCCTACAATTTCCGGTTGTGCCTGACGAACGTGCCGGAAAATCGCGTCCCTTTCCCCAAGCCGGAAGGCTACGATCCGCTGCGCTACGAGCTCCTGCTTCGCTACTTGACCCCCGAGTGGAACGACATTTTCGGCAACCAAAAGATGATGCCCAATCGCAAGACCGACACGAACAACCACGGTGCAATCGGCTCGGACGATATCGGCATGAACTACGACTATCCGGAAGGTGATTACGCCGTGCGAGCGAAGATCGAGCGGGAGCATCGAGTTTATCAGCAGGGGCTGATGTGGTTCCTGGCAAATGACCCGCGGGTGCCCGAAGCGGTGCGAAAGCGCGTCGGCCAGTGGGGCCTGGCGAAGGACGAATTCACCGACAACGGCCATTGGCCGCATCAGCTCTATATCCGCGAGGCGCGGCGGATGGTGAGCGACTATGTGCATACCGAATCGGATTGCCGCCGCAAACGGGCAACGCCCGAGCCGGTGGGCATGGGCTCCTATAACATGGATTCGCACAACTGCCAGCGGTACGCCGATTCCCGGGGGCATGTTCGCAACGAGGGGGACGTGCAAATCAACCCCGGCGGACCGTATCAGATTTCCTTCCGTTCCATCAGGCCCAAGGCCGAACAATGCACGAATCTGCTCGTGCCGGTCTGCATCTCCAGTTCGCACATCGCTTACGGTTCAGTGCGAATGGAGCCGGTCTTCATGATTCTCGGCCAATCGGCGGCCACCGCCGCGAGCCTGGCGATCGACGATGGGGTGGAAGTGCAGGAGGTCAGCTACGAGAAGCTGCGGAAGCGTTTGTTGGCGGACAAGCAGGTGTTGGAGATGAAAGCTGCGAAGCGAGCCGGTTCCGACAAGAAACCAAAGCGGGCGACGATGAAGGTTCACCGGAAGAAGATCTGGCAGTGATCGCGAAAGCATTCGCGGGGTCGTGTCCCGCCGGTGTGTCATCGGTGGTGGCTTTACGATCTCTTTCCAAACACTTCGCGGACTGCCTCGAGATACGCCATGCCGTGGACGGTGTCGGGCTCGAGGTAACTGCCTTCGGTCCATTCATTCCAGGAATTGAGGGTGAGAATGCGCTGGTTTGCGGGCCGCTTTTCGAGACGCTCTTTCACGGTTTGCAGGGCCGCCTTGAATCGCGCCGGCGTGTTGCCGGAAATCGTGTTGGTGAACGGGTAGCCGGAATTGTCGAACTTGTCGGCCTGATTGCAGCGCGGGCTCGGATCCCAGCCCATCGAAACGTTCGGATAATAAGGCACGGCGAATGTCTTCTCCGCCGCATCGGCATAGCGGAGATACTCCTCCTGCACCACGGCGTAGTCGGTCGCTTGCTCGGGCAGCGCGGCGTGGTGGACCCAGACGTACGACGTGACGCTGTCGAAACCGAGGCGTTTGACCAGGTCGGCAGGATCGGCCGGGCGGCCCGATTCGGGCAGTATCGTTTGCCCCCAGACGACGGCGCCCAGGTGCAAATCGGGAAAGCCCGCCGCATGGGTCTTCGCGCGAAAATCGTCGAGTGCCGCGCGGGTTGCCGCGACGCCGCCGAAACTCGCCAGCAGTTTCGTGAGATCGTAGATCGAGAAATACGGGCGGCCGTCGATCTTCCAGGACGAAGGATGCTTGAAATACCGCCCGACGACGCGATCGGTGAGCGCGTCGAACGCCTTCCGCGTGACCGCGCCGGGAAAGAGCAGCGGTTGCGGTTTTCCGTGCGAGGCCGGCTGCAGTTCCAGCCAATCGTGATTCGCCCACATCAAGGCGAATTTCAGGCGATCGTTGTTCGCCGCCTTGAGGAATCCGTCGTCCAAGGTGCGCTCGAGATACGGCCCGTCGTTGTACCAGTACCAGTCGAAAATGAAGGCATCGATGCCGTGATCGGCTGCCGCGGCGATCTTTTGGGCCATCTGTTTGGGGTCCGATTCGTCGGTATATCCCCAGAGCGGGACGTTTGGTTGGTGATGGCCCGGGAAACGCGGCTTGGCCGCCTTCACCAGTTCCCATTCGCTCCAGCCGGGGCCTTTCAACTTCTGGTTGCGGGCGTCGTTGGGGTGGTAGTTCGGAAAATAATAGCAGGCGACCTGGAATGGCCGGCCGGCGGGCGAGGGCTCGTCGGCGGAGGCCAAGCGAACACGCTCCAGTGGCAAGAATGGGGCAGCGGCGACGGCCACAGAGGCGAGAAAGGATCTTCGGTTTTGCGTCATGATGGATGTTCTTTGGGGGATTCGGCTGAAGCGGCATCGTCTTCTGTCATGGAATGCAGAGGAACAACGACATCGCACGGCAGCGATATGTTGGATGGCTGAAGCCACGGCAGCGAGAAGGGCCGTAAACGGCCCTCCACGAGCCAACACACCATGAAACAACAATTCTGTCTGCTTCGCAACCCGGCGTGAACGCCTCGTTGTTACACACAAGTCAGGGATGTTTCTTGGGCCTCCGGGCCAAAAAGTTGCCAGCAGGTGGCGAAATCATGCATACGTTGAAGTCCAATCCACACCGTTTGGGGCCCAGGCGGATCGTCACGTTTGCCGTTGACGTAGCCGCCGAGCTGCGCCACCAGCCGGACGAAGACGCCCAACGCCGGCGGCGCGACGGGCGGATCTTCACGATGCACCACCTTCCAAACCGATTTCCACTCGGCGGGCTCAAAGATCGCTTCGCAACTGATCTCCGGCAACTGCGCCCCAAGCGACAGACATACAGCGTCCGCCAAGCAACAATGAGGTACAGCGCCACGCATGTCAAAAGACGGTCCATATACTCAAACAGACGTTCCTCGACACGGCAGCCCGATTTCAAGACGCGAAAGAGAATCTCGATCATCCACCGCACACAATAGTATTGGATGATCTGCTGCACCTGCTCCAAAGTGTCGATCGGCAAACTGGTCAGCAAGAACCATTCGACAGGCGCTTCACCAGGCGGCGGATTCCATTCGCTGACCAACACCACGTTGACTGTCACCGGTGGCAGTTTGCGGTCCGGTCGCCATGGCGGACGCAACATGACGCGTGCCGCACGCGCGACCACTTCCGCTTCTCGCGACTGACGCGGTTGAGTTCGCCCGCGGGTGCTGCATGCCACTTTGGCTTTTCGGCCCCGAATGTGAATCGTCTTTCGGAATAATATGGGCTGCGCAAGGACATGCTGGCGGACGTGGGATTCTTCGACGTTTTCGCCACTTTCACGAAGCAAGGCGCGATCCTGACAAGCGCCACAATCCATTCGCTATGCCCTGGCTGCGACGTCCCCTCCACCAACACTTCGTAAATGTCGGCCTCGCTATCGGCCACGCAAATCAACTGCGTCTTGGGGCAATGTCGAGCTTCCTCAGACGCCTGTCGAAGCATCGCCACCCAACGATAGCTTTCTTTCTCCTCGATCGGACGGGCAGCCTGTTGGGCAGGCGACATCCGGGAATCGACCGGTTCTTCTTCACGAACCCACGCCGCGGCATGGACGGTTCCCAACGGCGTTCCATCCGGTGTGAAGGCGTGCAAGGCATGCAGCAATGCTCCGCGCCGCGAACTGCCGTCCAAAGGTCCTGCTCCCATCACCTGCTGATCGGGTCGGGTAGTGTCAATTTCGGTTGTGTCTTGCGCGAGGACCACCACCGGCTGAGCTGCTACCCGTTGTCGTGTCGCATCACGGTGAGGCGACAAAACGTTCTCAAAGCTTGTCTTCTCATTCTCGCAAAAACGATAGGCAGCGACCATCTCAGCCCGACCACCACACGCGGCGGGAATGCTCGCATTCGGATGCGCTGCCAGCAGCGACAGCACGTCCGCAAGACGCGCATTCAATCGTTTATCGTTAAGTTTGGCCGTCTTCACTTCATCCATTACCCATGGGGCAAGCATTTACGGTCCTCCTTGACCTGTTTTCCCCCCTCTCAATTAACCTGAACACTATGGTTACTCAATATCCCCAAATTGCCAATACCAACTTTGACTTGTGTGTAACAACGAGGCGTGAACGCCGGGCCTAATATCGCCAAAGCGACCAAGGGCCGTGAACGGCCCTCATCACTGCTCCTCTCGCCAATTTGTGCGTGACAACAAGGCATTCACCGGCAGTCACTCTCGTGACCCATGACACACTTCTCGCAGTGCCGAACGAGAGGAGTCGCACGGTATTCAATAGTTAAACTTCAATCCCCGCTTCCTCAAATCCTCGACGAACTTCGGCGTCGTCGTGTATTGCACGGCGTCGAAGCCGGCGGCTCTCGCGCCGGCGACGTGGCCGCCGATGTCATCGACGAAGAAAATCTCCGCGGGCGCGTAACCGGCCTTCTGGGCGGCGGCTTGAAAAATCTTGACGTCGGGCTTGACGAAGCCAACCTGGTAACTGGTGATTCGCGTGGGAAAAATCTGTTTTAACGCGGAATACTCGTTCATGCAATATTCCCAGTGGCATTCGCAGGTATTCGACAGGATGCCCAGCGGCCAGCCGGCTTGCTGCAGCCACGCCGCGATGCCGACCATCGGGTAGTTGAGCGTGAAGATTTCCGCGGCCGCCCGATGGAGATCATCGTAGGGCGGCCGCGTGCCGCTTTCAAGGCAGAAGCGTTCATAGAACTCGCGGCTGGAGATTTTTCCCATTTCATATTCGTGCTGCAAGCCGCTGTCGAAGACGACGGCCTGCACCTGTTCGGGCAGGATTCCGGCGACTCCGGCCATCTGCCGGAGCATCTTTTCCACCGTGAAATGCACGAGCACGATGCCGAGATCGAAGTAGAGGAATTTGAGGGGCATTTGATGTAGGTCCCGCCTGCCGGGCGGGACATGGCAAGCTAAGCCAGTTGGGTGCGAGGTTGGAATTGGAACCGAAAAGTCCCGCCCGGCAGGCGGGACCTACATTCACAACCTTGGATTTTTGGTTTACAATAATATACTCAATCTTACGAAAGGAAGTAATGATGCGATCCGACACGATAAAATTGGGTGATGCTCGGGCCCCACATCGTAGTCTCTTGCGTGCCACCGGCGTGGGGGAAAACGACTTTCGCAAGCCGTTCATCGCGATTTGCAACAGCTATGTGGATATCATTCCCGGCCACGTGCATCTCGATAAAGTGGGCGAGTTCGTCAAACAGTGCGTCCGCGAAGCCGGCGGCGTGCCGTTCATCTTTAACACCATTGGGGTGGACGACGGCATCGCGATGGGCCACGCGGGCATGAGATACTCGCTCCCCAGCCGGGAGATCATCGCCGATTCGGTCGAATCGATGCTGGGCGCCCACTGTTTCGACGGCGTGATCTGCATCCCCAACTGCGACAAAATCGTGCCCGGCATGTTGATGGGCGCGATGCGGGTGAACATCCCCGCGATCTTCGTGAGCGGCGGCCCGATGGAAGCCGGCAAGACCGCCGGCGGAAAAACCGTCGATCTGATCGACGTGTTCGTCGCCGCCGCCGAAAAGCAGGACGGCAAACTCGGCGCAAAGAATTGCTGGAACTGGAACAGGCCGGCTGTCCGACCTGCGGATCGTGCTCGGGCATGTTCACCGCCAACAGCATGAATTGCCTCTGCGAAGCGCTGGGCATGGCGTTGCCGATGAACGGCACGCTGCTTGCCACGAGCGCGGAACGCAAGAAGCTCTACCGCCGCGCCGCCGAGCGAATCGTGAACATGGTTTTGGAGCAAAACGAAAAAGGCGACGGGCACGGCCTGCTGCCGCGCGAGATTTGCACGCACGACGCGATCGACAACGCGATGGTGCTCGATATGGCGATGGGCGGGAGCACCAACACCGTGCTGCACATTCTCGCCATCGCCCGCGAAGCGGGCGTGGAGTACGACATCAAGCGCATCGACGAGTTGGGCAGGCTGACGCCGAACGTCTGCAAGATCGCCCCGAGCAGCAGCTATCATGTCGAAGATTGCCACAACTCCGGCGGCATCCATACGATTCTCGGAGCCGTCGATCGCGGCAGGCCGGGCTTGTTGAAACTCGATTGTCCGACGGTCAGCGGAAAAACGCTCGGCGAAAACATCGCCGAATACGACCTTCGCGCGAAGCACCGTGCGGCAAGAGACGCTCGAATTGGCGGCCGTCACCGCCGGCGGCAAGCATACGAGCGAAGGGCATGACCGTCGAGCGGAAAGCGAGTTCCGTCCGCGAGTTGACGCCGCAAAAACTGGGTTTCGATCCGTACGATTGCATCCGCGAGGTCGAAAACGCCTATAGTCGACGAAGGCGGGCTGAGCATCCTGTACGGCAATCTGGCTCCGAAAGGCTCGGTGGTGAAGACGGCGGGCGTCAAGCCCGAAATGATCAAACACACCGGGCCGGCGGTGATTTTCGATTCCGAAGTGGAAGCCTACGAAGGGATCGTCAACGGCAAGGTGAAAGCCGGCGACGTGGTGGTGATTCGCTACGAAGGCCCGCGGGGCGGGCCGGGCATGGTCGAAATGCTTGCGCCAACCACCGCCATCAAGGGCATGAAGTTGGACGACTCCGTCGCGCTGATTACCGACGGCCGTTTTTCCGGCGGAACGGCCGGCGCGTGCATCGGGCACATCAGCCCCGAAGCCGCCGCCGGCGGACCGATCGCCCTGCTCGAGCCGGGCGACATCATCGAGATCGACATCCCCGGCCGGAAATTGAACGTCCGTCTGAGCGAAGCGGAACTCGCCCAGCGCGCAAGAACTGGAACCCCGTTCGCCGCGGATCACCGGCGGATATTTGGCGAAATACGCCTCGATGGCCACCAGCGCCGACACGGGCGCGGTGTTGAAATGGAATCAGTAAGTCCCGCCTGCCGGGCGGGACAAGAATATTCAGACCCATCGGAATCCATTCCGAATCGTCCCGCCCGGCAGGCGGGACCTACAATAATGAACGAATCAACCACCAATTATTCTCGCGTCGAACAAACCGCACTGGCCGCATCACCGTTTCAGCGCTCTATGAGCCGGCGGAGCGGATTCCCGTCATTACGGTGAGCAATTTTCCCGCCTTGGGCAAATTGGCCGCGATGCGGTTTCTCGAGTGGGTGCAGGACCATCCGCAGGGCGTCGTCTCGCTGCCCACCGGCAAGACGCCGGAGCATTTCATCCGGTGGGTCGAGCACTTGCTGCCAATTGGGACGCCCCGGAGACGCAACAGATCGCTGGCGCGATCGGGTGTCGATCCCCGTCGGTTCCCCGACATGCGGAGCCTGCATTTCGTGCAGATCGACGAGTTCTATCCCATCGACCCCGCGCAGCAAAACAGCTTCTATCACTACGTCAACAAGTTTCTACTCGAGGGCTTCGGCCTGGATCGCGAGCAAGGCGATGCTGATCGACTGCACGAAGATCGGCCTCGCGCGGGGCAGACGCTGGAGTCGGTGTGGCCGGACTACCGCGTGGATCTGAGCCTGCGCACCCGCGCAGGCGTCGAACCAGCTGGAACGCCGCAGCAAGGCCGTGCTCGCAGCGGATCGACCAGTGGTGCCAGGAGTACGAGGACAGCGATCCGGGCGTTGGGCGGCATCGGGTTCTTCCTGGGCGGCATCGGGCCGGACGGCCAATCGGGTTCAACATCCGCGGCTCGGACCATTACTCGACCACGCGCCTGACGGCGACGAATTACGAAACGCAGGCCGCCGCGGCCAGCGACTTGGGCGGCATCGAAATCGCCCGCAACCGGCTGGTGATCACCATCGGGCTGGACACCATCACCTACAATCCCGATTGCACGGCGCATCATCGTGGCGGCCGGCGAGGCGAAGGCGGCGGTGGTGGCCGATGCCGTCCAGGCGGCCAGCGAACGTCGTCACTCCGGCCAGCGCGCCTGCAGAGACTGCCCAACGCGCGATTCTATGTCACCATGGGCGCCGCGGCAAACTCGCCAGCGGCAGGTCAGCGTGGCCCGGCACGGCGAACGCCTCGGACGAGCAGGTCGAGACGGTCCTGGTTGATCTGGCCGTGCCGCGCCAAAGCGGCTGCTCGACCTGAGCGCGACGGATTCCGGGCCGACGCCTGCCGCCGGCCTGCTGCGAACGCGGCGAGCCGCTCTCCGAGCTGGCAGGCCATGGTCCACGAGCGGCTGATCGGAAGATCGAAGCGGGCAGCGGTCCAATGCGAAACACGCGTTCCTGCACACCGAGCCGCACCACGACGACCTGATGCTGGGCTACCTGCCGAGATCGTGCGGAACATCCGCCGCGCGACGAACGTGCACCATTTCGTCACGCTGACCAGCGGATTCACGGCGGTCTCGAACCATTACATGGCCGCCGGATCGCGACGCCTGCGGCGGTTCCTCGGCACGCCGGTTTCGCCGGCCTGCACGCGGAGGGTACTTTGTCCCAGCAACGAGAGGGCCGCAACCGCGACATGTGGCAGTACCTCGACGGCGTGGCTGCGCAGTGACGCCGACCTGGCGACGAAGGCGCGCCCGGCGGCTGTTGCGCAATTTGATCGAGGTCTTCGAGGAAGCGACTGAGTGCGACTTCGCGACCGATGCATCGCGAGATGGAGCATTATTTCGCACACGCCTATCCCGGCAAGAAGGACCCCGAGCAGATCCAGCGGCTCAAGGGGATGTGCCGCGAATGGGAGGCCGAATGCCTGTGGGGCTATTTCGGCTGGCAGTGTCAGAACGTCCACCACCTGCGTCTGGGCTTCTACACGGGCGACATCTTCACGCCCAGCCGACCGTGGAGCGCGATGTTCTGCCGATTGTGCCGCGCTGGACAAGATCAAGCCCGATGTCGTGACCGTGGCCTTCGATCCGGAGGCCAGCGGGCCGGACACGCATTACAAGGTGCTGCAGGCCGTCAACGAGGCCTGCAGGGCCATGCGCAGGCCGGAGAAGCGGCGGAATCCGCATCTGGGGCTATCGCAACGTCTGGTACCGGTTCCATCCGGCCGAGGCCAACATCTATGTGCCCGTGTCGCTGAACATGTTTTCCGTCATGCAGAGCGCCTTCATGAACACCTTCGTCTCGCAACGCGAAGCCTCGTTCCCCAGCTACGAGTACGACGGGCCGTTCTTGCGAACTGGCCCAGCAAATCCAGGTGCAGCAGTATCAGATCTCAAAACGTGCCTCGGCCGCGAGTGGTTCACCGAGCATCCCAGCCGTTGATCCGCGCCACGCGCGGCTTCGTCTTCCTGCGGGAGATGAACCTCGAGGAGTTCCGCACTTCCGCCCGCGACCTGCGGCAGGCGGCAGAGGCGGTTTAAGATCTATTCCGCCGCCGGCACGAGCGGCAGATCGACGCTGATCAGGCAGCCTTCGCCGGGGGCGGTTTGGATCTCGACCTTTCCGCCGAGCAGCCGGTGCGCGTTCGCGGATGCTTCGCAGCCCGAAGCGGTCGTCGGGCACGGCGGCGGGATCAAAGCCCACGCCTTCGTCGTACACGGCGATTCGCAGCCGATCGCCCGACTCCGCCAGTTCCACGCGGATGAACTCGGTGCGGCTGTGGCGGGCGGCGTTGGTCAGCGATTCCTGGATGATGCGAAAAACGGCGCATTCCAGCGGGGGCGCAAGCTGCGCTGCCCGCAAATCATGCTTGAACATGACGTCGATGCCGCTGCGCTCGCGGTGTTCGCAGATCAGGTATTCGACGGCGGCGAGGATCCCCGCTTCGTCGAGGATCGGCGGCCGCAGCCCGCTGATGAGCTGCCGCGTCTCGTCGATGCTGTGGCTGAGAAGGACGGCGGCCTGGTCGAGGTTCCTTTCGGCCTGAACGGGATCGCCCTCGGCAGCTTCCGGAATGCTTCCAGGTGAAACAGGGCGGCGGTGATTTGCTGGGCAAAACCGTCTGGATTTCGTAGGAAAGATATCTTCGTTCCGCTCTTGCAGGTCGATGAGTTGTGCAGCAATATTTGCTCTTTGCGGACCGCCTCGGCGGCCAGTTTTTCCGCGGTGGTGTCGGTGCAGATGATCATGACGTGATCCATGGTTTTTTCCATGACGATCGGCACGATGCGGATACCAATGGTTTCCAAATTGTCGAGCGCATCGACTTGCTGCACCGTGTTGCTCGACAAAGCTTTCGCGAACGCCTCGCGGCATTGCGGCAGGCTGGATTCGTGAAGGAAGGAAAAACCGTGGGCGCCGATCAGCATTTCCACGGTGGCGTCCGGCGATCCATGATTGACGTAGCGGATCGTGGCGTCGCGATCGAGGATAATCACGAAATCGGGCAGATTCTCGAACAATCCGCGAGACGGGTTTCGCTTTTCCGCAGCGCTTCGCGGGTTTCATGTGCGCGGTGATGTCGCGGAGGATGCCCAGCAGCCGCAGCGGTTCGCCCGTTTCGGTGCGCAAAAAGGTGACCGCGATTTCGCACCAGATGCTGGGAGCCGTCTCCGGCGTAGAGCGGGATTTCGAGCGTCTGCCGAAACTGCTCGCCGGCGCGATGTCCCGCCAGAGTGCGAAGCACGTCTTGGGAGGCCGCGGGGAAGGATCGGGCACTTTGCGGTATTCCGGCGTCTCCGCCATGCATTCTTCGACGCTGAAGCCGAATAGCCGTTTGACGGACGGGCTGATGTATTCGAACCGCCAGCCGTGCATCGCGTTTTCGATCCAGCGCCGCGGATCGCCGTCGAGCGACAATCCCCCGGCGGCGCCCGGGGGAGTCCAGCGGGCGGACCAGACGACGTCGTCCACGTTGTCGGTAATCAGCCGATAGCGATTCTCGCTTTCGCGGAGCGACCGTTCGGCCCGTTTGCGGGCGTCGATGTTTTCGATGACGGAGACGAGATATTGCGGTTTTCGCCCGCCGCTACGGGGACGACGGAACTGGAATTCCGCACCCAAAACGTCGTTCCGTCCCGGCGAAAATAGCGTTTTTCCAATTCGAAAGATGTGATCTTGCCTTCGACGACGTCCTGGAGGAGTTTCAACTGCGCCGCGCCGTCTTCGGCCGTGGTGAACTCCAGGGAATGGCGCCCGATGATCTCTTCGCGCGTAAGCTCTTCCATTTTGGCCGCCGCTTCGTTCACGTCGATCAACCGCCCCGACATGTCGGACAAGCCGATGCCCACCGAGGGTTTTCGAAGATCGCCTGAAATCGCGCGGCTGGCGCGGACGCTTCCTCGGCCTGGACGGCGATGCCGCCGCCGATGCGCGTGGCGATGGATTCGACGGCGAGGCGGGCCGCTGGAGGAAACCCATCCCGCGTGCGCAAAGCGAAGTTCATCGCGGCGATCACTTTGCCGTTGTGAACGATCGGCAGAATGGCCAAAGAAATGATGCCTTCGGACCGGGACCATTCCACGAGCTCCGGAGCGAAGTCCACTTCGCACACATAAAATGGTTTGCCTTCTTCGCAGCGGCGCACGAAGGTGAGGTCCGCCGTGGCGACGGCGGCGGTTTCCGCGCCCCAGGCCGACAACCCGCGGCTGGCGGCCAGCCGATAAATGCGCGTCTTTTCATCGACAAGATAAATTCCCCCGCAATCGATGCCGTCGATTTGCGTCACGGCATCCAACACGATGTCGAGCACCTGGCCGAGCGAGTTGACCGCGAAAGGGCGATGCCCAAATCGCGCTGCATGCGCAGCATTTCTTGAATTTGCTTTTGCTCCGTAATGTCCCAGACGATGCCTTTGAAGCAGATGGTGCTTTGGGCCTCGTCGAGGAACACGTGGCCGGAAAGCTGGAGCGTGACCGGCGTCCCGTCGCGGCGTTTCCAGACGACTTCGAACGCGATGTTTTGGGAGGGAATGATGGCGATCAGCCTGGCGCGTTCGGCGGGATCGAAATAGACGTCTCGATTCATATCCAAACGCAAGAGTTCTTCTTTGGAAGAATAGCCCAGAATTTTCACCAAACCCGCGTTGACTTTGAGGAATTTGCCGTCGAGCGAGCTATAGAATTCACCATAAGGAACGAGCGCCGTGTCGGGAGTGAAATCGGCCACATGGACCGGCGCCGGCAGGACGCCGCGCGAGGGCGAAGCCGGCTTCAAATAGCACTCGGCGGCGATGAGGCGGAGTTCCATATCGGAATAGGAGAAGTCGGCGAGGAGCAGGAAATTCACGCCCGCGTCCAGGTATCGCGACCAGCTTTGTTTGTCCGGCGACGCGGAAGCACAAGCGAGAATTTGCAGTTTCGAAGGGGGAAGGCGGCTGCGCAAGCGGCAGCAAAACCGCAAGGCTTCTTCGAGGGCTCCGTCGGAGGATATCAGGACCATCGCCGAATCCTCGCCCGGGGAAATTTCCCCCTCCATGGCGAAACGTTTCAGGACCATGGGCGTATGCCCTCGCCTGCGCAACTGCCTCGCTCAAACGCTTTTCCCAATCGGGAGGTAAAGCGACAAGATACGTTTTCATGGAGTTCGAGATGCCCCCTTATTCAGAGTGAAAAATGAAATGATCCCATCCGTGAATACGAGAAAAAACATTCCTGAAATAATTCTTCGATGAGACCCCTGACGTGAATGCATTGGCACGAGATACTTCTAACATACTCGACCTGCTCCACTTTGGATATACTCATATTGGGTGGCACATTTGGCTAGTTCGAGGGACATAAGAGTTGGCTGAAAAGTTTGCCATGAATTTTTCGCGAGATTGCATGTTGCGCGCCGCGAATTTCTTCGATTGAAAAATATTTCTTGCCTTCGTAACTTCTTGGCGGGCTTGTGTTTCGGAACGCATTTCGAAAATTTCCGAAAATTTTTGTGGAAAATGGGCCAGGGCTTCTGCTATCACGGTTCTCAGTCACGCGAGCAATCGATTTCTAAAAACCGTTTTTCGAAAGGAAGAACATTATGGCCCGTCTCCCGTATCCTGCGCTGGCGTTGGACAACCTCGCTTCGGCAATCGATCTTTTCCGCGCCGGCCAAGTCGTTGAAAAACGCGACTTGTTCGCCAATCTGGTCTGGAACATCCAAGGTCCGCTGCAAGCCCTCGCGTTGGGCGACCCGGACAGACAAGCGGTGGGCGCGGCTTTGAAGCGGACGCCGACCTGCCAGCCGACCTCGACGAACGCCTCGACGAATTCGCGGAGATGCTCAACCGCGGCCTGGTGCAATACGGCACGGTCGCGTCGTCCGGCGCGGGCGACGCCGACACGAAAGCCATCGACCCGGCGACGATTCTGGCGATCGTCAACGTCGTGCTGCAATTGATCGACGCCTGGCGAAAGCGGCGGCAAAATCCGCAACCGGCGCCGCAACCCATCCCGCAAGGATAATATTTCGGTCTTGGGCTTGGAATCGGGTCTTAGGATTGGTTTCCAAGACCCAAGACGGCCCCAAGACCTACGGAGTTTTCCCATGAAATCCTTCATCTTGCCGCTGGTGCTGATGTTCGTCGGCCACTGCCGCGCGGGCGAGCCGTCCATGAAACTTTTGGCCGCCGACAGCGAGCCGCTTGCCAAAATCACTGCGCCGGAGAAGGCGCAGGTCGGATTCCCGGTCCTATTGCGGACCGAAGGCTCGATCGGCAAGGCGATGAAGTGGATCGTTTTTCCGAGCGATCCCGACGCGGTCTTTCTCTCGGTGGTGACCGAGGACGGCCAGCGCGTGGGGCTGTTCGTAAGTCCCAAGCCGGGAACTTTTTATTTCGCGCTTGCGGCGGCCTCGGGCGAGAAAATCGCGGTGGCCAAGCACGCACTGATCGTCGAGGGACGGCGGCCGGATCCGCAACCGGATCCGAAGCCCGATCCCACGCCCGATCCCGTTCCTCCGCCGGTCCCGGTGGGCAAATTGTGGACCGTGATCGTCGAGGAATCGGGCCAACTCACGCCGGCCCAGGGGCGGATTGTCGCGTCGAAGGCCGTGGCCGATTGGATCCGGTCGAAGGGGCACCACAAAGCGTGGGTCATCGACAAGGACGTGTTGGACGAAAACGATCGGCCGCCGGCAAGTTTCCAGGAGTACCTCGCCCGGGCGAAATCGCTGCCCTGTCTTTTTCTCGTCGCCGAAGGCGGAACCGTGGTTTACGAAGGGCCGTTGCCCGAAAGCGAAGCGGCGTTGCTGGAACTGTTGAAAAAATACGGAGGTTGAAAACCGGTCCATGGTCGGCAGGCGGGACCTGCTGAAAAAGGAGCAATCATGCACATCGTCAATCCCGATTAACATCTTCCGCTGGCGACCGGCTGTCTGCCGCGGGCGTCGAAAGTCGGCGAGAAACCGCACTTCCCGGTCGCCGGGACGGTGGATGCCTGTCCGATCCTCCCCAGGTCCGCCTGGGGCGAATGTTCGATCCGTCACAAAGTCTGGACCGTCATCGATCAGAATCCGCAAAATTCATGCTGTCCGTCGGCGACTTCCGGCGCAACGATGATTCTCCGCGAGATCGCCGGCGAAAAGCGGATATTGCTTTCGCAAGGCTCGCTCTACGGGCAGATCAACGGCGGCCGGGACGGCGGCGCGAATATCGAAGATGGCTCGAGGCGATGATGAAAACCGGCGTCTGTTCCGGCGTCTCGGATTCCCCCAAAGACTGGCAGGGCCGGGATTGGCCGAGCGATTGGCAGGCGGAGGCGAAGAAATTCCGCATCCTCGAGGCCTTCGATTGCCCGACGTTCGAGGCCGCGGCCTCGGCGCGTGCAACGCTGCATGCCGGTCGTGTTCGGAGTCTACTGGGCGCGGGCGGACACGCCATCACGGCCGTGGGATTGAAGAAATCCGGCGGCGGATGGTACTTGGAGTTTCTCAACAGTTGGGGTACCGGTGGGGCGACGGCGGTTCGGCTTCCTGCCGGAATCGAAATGCGGGGGCATCAAGAGCTTCGGTGCTTTTGCCATCCGCAGCGTCACGATCGCCGGCGATGAAGAATTGCCGCCGGCGCCGAAGTAAGCATTTTTCGTCAGTGTCCGGGAGGGCGTGTTTCGCACGCTGCCGATCCTGCGCAATGCATGCCGTTCCACGGGAAAGTTCACGATCATGCGATGCTGATGCAAACACCGCACGATCTTCCAACGCCGAACCGCGACCGGTCCATGAACC
>CAVQKP010000014.1:0-42873 GCA_963713065.1 Pirellulales bacterium
AACACCACCCAACGCATGCGCAGCGAAGCGACGTTGCGGCTCTTGGCCGGCGGCAACCCGGATCGAAACCCCGACTGGGTTTTGAGTATGAAGCGCAGTATGCCTGTAGCGACATCCTGTGCCACGACCATCAGGAGACCGTTGGCCTCTACTTCACCGCGACAAAACACTGACTTCTTCTGCGACCCTTCGAACCGGTCAACGCTTCCGGAAACCTGGATTTCAAGGCGTGGACGAAAAAGCCATTCGCGTGCATTGGCGACATTCGCGGTTCCGTTTTCGTTGCAAGAGCGGATAATCGCGAATCCCGCTGATCGTCGCCAATGCCGTTCTGTCCCGTCCTCCATGCCCTCCGCGTCTCCGAGTTGAAATCGACGCCCCATGGTAGTCTGGTGCGTTCCAATCGCTCAACCCCTTGCTCGAACGCCGTCTTCGCCTCCAATTCCAAAAGAAAATTTCGAGCTTAAACACTTGCCTGAAAACACTTTCCGAACCGAATTTCAAAGTTTTTCTTGAAACTGGGCCAGCCCTTCTGCTAGGCTGTCCTTTATAAACGAACGGCTGCGGAATCAGCAAATCCCGTGACGCAAGTGCCCTGCTCGAATGTGTAAGGAAGAATGGCTGACTATCAGGAAGAAGCTACCTGCCCGGATAAATTGTGGAAAAACCAAAAATTGTTGCCCAAAAATATCAACGTATTTCGCTCAAAGTTCCCAGCCTAATCATCCCCATGACGATAACCGCTAAAATGCAAGCGCGGTAAAAAATCCTCTGAAAAAAACCCCTAACTCTCGAGAAAACGGCACTACGACTTTCCGAAAACCCAAGAAAACGCAAAATCCCTCGAAGAAAGCCGGAAGGAAGAAATCGGCAAGCACGAAAAAATCCCAGAAAACAGGCATTTTCCTCGCCGCGCTTTCCACCGAATGACATCAACAAAAACATCCAACGCAGGAGAAAATGCAATGCGCAAAAAACAGCGATTTTCGAGACGAGCGAGCCTGAAAAGTTTAGGCATCCTGGGAGCGGGGGCGTTTTGCGGCGGCCCTGCAAGCGGCAACGCGGCCAGCGCTTCGGAACCGCCCCAACCGGCCGCGGAAATCCGCGAGAAAATTTTTTCCCAAGTCGGGAAAACACCCTTCATCGACACCCACGAGCACCTTTGCGATGAAGCGGATCGCTTGACGAAGAATCCTTTTGGCGACGCCGACGACTGGACCGCCGTCCTGGCCCACTACCTGACTTCCGATTTTATCACCTCGGGCATGCCCCGCGACGCCTTGAGCCGGTTTTATTCGGAAAATGTTCCGCCGGCCGAAAAGTGGAAACTGATCGAACCCTTTTGGCCCGCCGTGAAGAACACGGGCTACGCCAGGGCGGCGAGGATTGCCATGCATGAGCTTTACGGCGTCGAGGAGTTGTCGGCCGGCACCGTGGAGAAAGTCCGGGAAGGCTACGAACTACAGCGGAAGAAAGGCTTTTACCGCCATATCCTCTGCGATTTGGCCGGCATCGAATCGTGCCAGGTCAACTGCCTGGGCGAGCCGTTCAAGGAATCCCAATCGCCCACCCTCCTGATGCAGGACTTGAGCATCGTGGGCATGTTCGCCGGCCCCGATCTCGAGGGCTTCGGACAACCCGCGGGTATTCAAGCGTCGAACCTTGCCGACTGGCATCGCGTGATCGACTGGTGGTTCGACAAGTACAGTCGGTATGCCGTGGCGGTAAAGTCGCAGCACGCCTACAGCCGGGATATCGACTACCGGCAGGTTCCGGCCGAGAAGGTCGAAAAGATTTTCAAGAAAAAGGCCGCCGGCGAATCGCTTTCCGATGCGGAACGGAAGGCCCTCGAAGACCATCTGTTCTGGCAGGCCGTGCAAAAAGCCACCGCGTGCAAATTGCCGGTCAAACTCCATACCGGCTACTATGCGAGCGAAAACTCGATGCCCCTTTCCCGCTTGAGGGACAACGCCAGTTCGGCCTGCGACTTGTGCCGGCTGTCTCCCGATACGCGATTCGTCTTCATGCATATCTGTTATCCCTATTATGAGGAGTTGATCGCCGTCGCCAAGCAATACGAGAACGCTTACGTGGACATGTGCTGGTCGTGGATCATCAATCCGGCGGCCGCCAAGGACTTTTTGAAGAAATATCTCGTCACGGCCCCAAGCAACAAGATTCTCACCTTCGGCGGCGACTACCTTTTTGTCGAGCCGGTTTTGGGCCACGCCCGGATCGCGCGGCAGGGCATCGCTCTTGCCTTGAGCGAGTTGGTCGAGGAACGGTGGCTCGGCTTGGATGACGCCCTCGAACTCGTCGATCCGATCATGCACGGCAACGCGCGGCGGATCTTCCATTTGGAGGAAAAACAGAAACTGCTTCGAAATGCCCCTTGGTCGCGATGAGCCGTCCCGATACGTCCCGATGGTCCGTGTTTTCGGGGACTGTCCCGATTTTTGTGGCAGGAGGCCATAAAAATGGGACTATCCCCTTTAGCACCACCCAACTTGCAAGCTTCCGCCAAGTTTCTTAATTTCGCACCCGCGGGAACCTTGCCCGCAATTCACGGCAGGCCATCAGCAAATGCGGAGACAGTGCGGGGAGCCGCTCGGCAATGTGGGCCATGCTGCGCTTCCATCGCTTCCTGAAACGGTTTCAATCGTTTGACGAAGTCCGAATCGGTGGCCGCCACGGCGGTTTGAAAAACCACGTTGATCTCCGATGACTCGATCCGAATCACCAATTGCAGCGCATCGTCGATCGTGGAAACCTCCCTCGCCGCAGCTACGGCGGCATGCATCTGTTCTTCGAGGGGCGGGAGATAGTCCTGCCAGGGATTGAAAAGTTTGATTTTCCAGCCATTGCGAACCGCGGCGGCCCGGCACACCTGCAACAATTCCACATGGTATTGCTCCTGCACCGCCAGCCCGGTAAAAATCTGGCCGGCCGCCCCTTGGCCGTCGAATGCGGCCGCGAGGATTTCATAGGCCCGTTTGGCCTGCAATTCCAAAGCAATGCAGCGATCCAGGATCGTGGACGCCGGCGAGGCGGCGGGCCTGAAGTAACCGTCTTGCTCCAGCAGAGAGAGAAATGTCCGCCCGTGCTTGGGAAGCATGGCTCGGAAGAAGGTGCGCCAGCCGAAACAGCGAATAGTCGAGATCGGGTGGGAAAAGATATCCCAAGTCGTGATGGCGCCCATCATGCCGTTTCTCCCTACGAGAATCAAAGAAAAGAATTTACCGCATGGCTCAGCATATCATTTCGGCCGAATTCGTCAAGCAGGTCGAAGTGCTCGAAAATCATTGTGCAGACGCCGGAGCCGTGATAAGATAGCCGGGGAAATGCCCCGGTCGGCTATCCATCACACCTTCTCCATTCGAATGGGTTGATTCGACCGTTACACCGCCTACATGGAGATATCATCATGAAAAACGCAACCTCAACTCCAGCCCGACGAACGCGGTACGGTTGATATCACAAGATTGCATGGCACATTCAAAGTACGATGTGACGTGAATATAATGACTGATTGTCCGATTCCCCCTCTTTTTACAAGGAACATCGAGCATGTATCAACAAAAAATTCAACCGTTGTCCCGTTGTTTGCCCCCGCTTGCCGGTCTGCTGATCCTCATGCTTCACGGTTCGCTCCTCGCTCAAACGCTGATACAAGAGTTGACTAAGCCGCCCGAGGGGAGAAGCATGAGGGCGAGTTCGACGTTCCGCAAAGGAGCCGACGGAAAATACGATCCCAAAGCCGAACCGCTTCAAGACAATACCGAATGGAGCAACGAAGATTGCTTCCTCGTGCCGCCGGGCGAAACGAAAGTCGTGCTCGACGCCCAGGGCCCCGGTGTAATCACGCATATCTGGTTCACGTTCTTCCCGCCCGAAAAGCATGAATGGGCGCCGGAAGGCTCGGCGTCGAACCAGGACATGCTCCTCAGGATTTACTGGGACGACCGGCAGAAGCCCGGCGTCGAGGCGCCGATGGGCGATTTCTTCTGCAACGCCTTCGGCAAACGATACGAAGTGGACAGCCTGCCGGTCGCGGTGGGCGAGAGTGGTTCGTACAACTGCTTCTGGAATATGCCCTTTCGCAAGGCCGTGCGGATCGAGGTCGTCAACCAGGGTGAAAAGCCGATCAGCCTGCTTTATTACAACATCGACTGGATCAAGAAAGACTCCCTGCCCGAAGATACTCCGTATTTTCACGCCCGCTACCGGCAGGAATATCCGCTGGAGCACGGCAAAGATTACGTCATTCTCGACACGAAAGGCAAGGGCCGCTACGTGGGCACCCTGCTCTCGGTGCGCAGCCGCAGCCCAAACTGGTTCGGCGAGGGTGACGAAAAAATCTTCATCGACGGCGAACAAAAAGCGTCGATCTGGGGCACCGGCACGGAAGACTATTTCCTCCAAGCTTGGGGATTGAAGAAAACGATGACCCCCTTCTTCGGCACGCCGTATTATGATCAGCCGTATCGGCTTATCGGCAGCAAGATTTCATGCTATCGCTGGCATCTGGCCGATCCGATCGCGTTCGAGAAGGGGATCAAGGTCTCGTTCGAGCATTACGGCTGGACCTCGATCGACGAAAATCCCGATCACAAACAAATCAATTGGAACGAGCGGGAGGACGATTTTTCCAGCGTTGCCTATTGGTATCAGTGCGGCGAGCCGACGTTCGATCCGCCCATGCCGACCGCGAAGCAGCGGCACTTGCCGAACATCGAGCGAACGATCGTCTATGCCAAAGATTTCTGCGACGCCAAGCATCACGGCCAAGGCGTTGCTGCAGTGCAAGAGATGCCAAAACTTTACGAGCAACCGCAACTTCGCTTCGAACCGAAGTCCAGCGAAGAGGCATGGCTGGAAATTCCGCTGGAAGTGAAGCGCAAGGAGCCGCTCAGGCTGATCGTCAACGCAACTTGCGGACCGGACTTGGGGAGATATCGAGCCAGTTTGGACGGCGTGAAACTCGGCAAACCGCTGGATTTCTATGCGGCCGAAGTCGGCAGCAAGGAGTTTCCGCTCATGGATTTCTGGCCGGAGCCGGGCACCCACACGCTGCGGCTGGAATCCGTCGGCAAGAACAAGCAATCCGACGGCGTGAACATCGCCGTCGAATCCGTCCTCCTCCGCGAACGCCGCCCCCGCGTGGAAAAATACGGCCACGACAAAGACAAGGACTGGCGAAAGCAGCCGTTGTTTTATAAAGGTTAGTATTGCGTAGAGCAAAGAAGTTCGCTTAGCCAGGAGCCAACGGCGTCGGTGGATTGCAGCATGAGTATTGAATTCGTGTCATGTCAAATTACTCCCCATCAATGTCGCCGTTGGATCCGGGTTGACCGACTACTCTCCCAGTACCGTCAGTACGATCTTCCGTCGCCCGCCATGGCGGCGGTGCTCGCAAAGGCAAATTCCTTGCCAAGTGCCCAGGCATAGCCGGCCATCGTGAATGGGAATGCTCAATGAGCAGCCGAAAAGCGAAGATTTCACGTGCGCCGGCATGTCGTCCGCGCCTTCCTCCCGATGGGAGTAGGGAAAATTCTCATCCGCAAGAGTGTCCAGCACGCAATCCAAATCGACCAGCACATCCGGATCGGCGTTCTCGTTGATCGTCAATGACGCCGAAGTATGCTTGATGAAAATGTGCAATAAGCCAATCGGGATTTTCTCTAGCTCCGGCAACGCCTCCAAAATATGACGCGAGATCGGATGGCATCCCTTCGGAAAGGACGGCAGTTGGATTTCCCTTTGCAACCAAGTCACGAAAGCTCCTTTTGTGAAAAGTAGATTCGAATTCCTGTTTCAGCAAGTTTACCGCATTCGTTGTGAAAATGTTACGGCCTTTGCAGAACAACCACTCTTGAGGAGGAATTGCGTTTGATGCAGACTCGCTAAAAAACATGGTGGGGGATATTATTTCATAAGCCTTTTTCTCGAGGAGATAATAAAATCATGCCCTGTACACATCTCCTGCACCTCTACGATTATTGCCAGTCGCACAACATTAAACTTAGCAGTTCCGATCTGATCCGAATTGTATGCCCACAATGCGGCGTGGATGAAGTTTGCCCTTCGCTGATTGCGGCAGAATACGACATTCGGCATCCCGAATCGGAGAAGGAGCCTACGGAAAACAAATCCGATCCAGATTGAAATTTTTTTCCAATCCACGCAGCATTAGTGGAGGAGAGACGCAAAAAGTCCACCCTATAGGAAGATGGGAATAACACCTTTCCTAAAATTCATCATATCCCACCGATCTTTCCTAATTTAAACAAAACATCACGGAACCTTGTTCCAAGAAAAACAATCATTTTCAGGGGTGCGAGAACAAATTTTGCTGTAAAAGCGTATAAAATTCTTGCGCAGACGCCCAAGCAAGGGAAAATAGTGGAATTAAGCAGAGCTTTAAAAATTTCCAAAGACTGAATTTGACTCTGTGGTTTAAAATGTGGGTTATATCAAATTTTGTGCCATCCTGGCAAGATTTGTCCGGTGCTTGCCAACCCCCCAATCGTTAATATCAACCGAAATCCTTATTGCTTCATTAGTTGCATAAAACAAAAAATAAAAAAAATATCTTGACATTCGAAGGCTCTTGCTGATAATGAAATACTTTAGGTCGTGGCGTTATTTCGATCGTTCGGATGGAACACTTACCCGCCTTGCCCGACACCTTGACGCCGCGAATATTGAAAATCAGTCCTAAAAAACCATCAAATCGAGGGCAGATTCTGGACTGGAATTACTAGTTTTTTTGAGGGAGTTTTATTTCCATGCGAAACGTGTTTGAAGCGATTTTGGAGTGCGGGCATGACGAAGATTTTATTCCGGCGGAAACTCAAGAATTTCAGGGTACCGATGCCCCCGCCGGTTCTCGTACGAAATTGGATATACTCGCGCAAAGAGTTCTACACGGCGAGCCTTTATGGCATCCTGAAGACCGCTCCGACTACAGCGGATTGACCGGCGCCGTGCGTCCCCGAGCCTAGACGAAAGCTTTCCAGCCTGCATTGATTTGGCGTCTGTCTGTCACGAAGCTGTGGGAGAGAGCCGCAACCGGTGATCCTGATAGGGGGGCAGTTCATCACGAACGACTGTCACCTCGGGTGGGGCTTCTATTCCGATGCGCACGCGCTCTCCCGATACGCGAATGATCGTCACCACGATCGAATCGCCCAGCTTGATTCGTTCTTGTTCACGTCGCGAAAGTACCAACATTAGCAACCTCCATGAGCGAATAATCAAAAATAATATTGGATGATCCTGGATTATTTCCAATTGGCAAACCAGGCGATATCGAGGACACATTCACAATAACACCAATTCAGAGAAATCCCCTAGGATTACCGCCATGCCTGCCGTTGCATACCGCACTTTCGTATCCTAGGCAGCCGCACATTCCTTGCGCGGACCATCAATCAATTGACTTTTCAAAATCCGTTCGCCACTAGGTCCGTAAAAAAGCACTTGATTGCGTTCGGTTTCCCAAATCGCCGTAAACCGAACCGCCCGGGGGCCTTGCAGGCAAAAATAGATTCCGCAAGGCTTTCCTGCCCGGTTCAATATCTTTTCACTGATGGGAAAAGCCCCTAACTGTAACTGAAATATTTCACAAAGTGTAGCGTTTACGAATTCTCGAAGTTCATTCAGATTGTCTAGCGGATGAAATTGAGTGACCATTTCTGGGCAATCGCTCCTTGCTATGCGTGGAATATGAAGTAAATGCACATATTCCACAGGTTACACAGTATGAGTAGATTACCAATAATGGAAACTATCGGCAAATTGATCCGGGAAATTCGCCCCCGATTGATGCGAAGATTAGCTGCTCTTCAAGAAAAAAATCATGGGAAAATTTTCGCAAACTTTCGTCAGGTAAATAGATACGCGCAGGCAACGCGCAATGCAACTCGAAGGAACGGAGAAAAATTAAAGAAGTTCACAAGCCACACAATCAATCATCTCAGCCCATTTTAACAGATTTGCGACTGAGTTTCACAACTGCCGATTTTTTCGATATTTTTCGAAGGGGACCATTTTGAATTTACTTCTTGCCTCCTCGGCATTTTGGATTTGCTCCAGGATGGAAGGAGTAATATTCATCTTAAAGTCATGTTCGCTACGAAGCACCGTCTTTTGAGGGGTATTGTTTTTAACTGAGGTCACCGTCAAATGCACTTCCGCGACTACTTGATGCCGAGCTAAGGCATCGTTGACCTGCAGCCGCGCCATCGGCGGTCTCGAACCGGGATTGAGCATGGAATTCAAACGCGCGTACCAATCGGAAAAATCCCGATATCGAGCAATTGTCGCCCGATCCAGAGGGGCTTCGGTGACCACACGGTAGGTAACCCAACGGCTCGTCAGCGACAATTCCCCCGTTGCCGCATCGAAAAGTTCTTCGAACTTCGGATCGGAAAAAAACTTGCCCAGCGGATCTTTTTGCTTGTAGGCTAATTCGTTTAACTTTTTGATAAATGCATTCACCTCTTCGGCCGAAAGTTCAGATTGCTCCTGATTCTTCAAATTCAGTAAAACGAAGTGATGCGAGGAATTGTCAAAAATAGTAATTTCGGGAGGTTCGGTCAGGAAATCATAGACCATTCCCCCGTGAAATATTGTCAAACTGCGACTGTCAGCCTCCTTTTTTCCTTCGACGAAAACTCGATTTTCGATGCGAAAGTCCTTCGCAACATTTTCCTTGATCCCCCAACCAAATAATACAGAGAGAAGAAAAATGCTTTTTATGAGAAATCGATGCATGATATCGTCTGCCGATGACTGATAATTGTGAGTGCCGTTTGGGGGAAAGATAACCGAATTCGAAGAATTCAGCAAAGGCGAAATGAGAAGATTTCGGGAAAAAACCACCATTTTGCGGTATTCAAAACTCTTTGTTGAGTTTTTTTCATTTTATCGCAGAACATCCGCAGAACAGTAAAGAAACTATTTTTTGAGCACCGCTACCTTGGAATCTGAAATCGAATTTGTTATAGTTGCCTTTCTTGACATACGAGAGCACCCTTGCTAGGGTTAAGTGTTCGGATCAAGATGATTTCACCAGTTTGCTGAAGATTATTGATTGATGAATTTACCGATGGGGGATTAGCTCAGTTGGGAGAGCGTTTGAATGGCATTCAAAAGGTCACGAGTTCGAGCCTCGTATCCTCCACTTCACAAGCCTTTGCAATGCAAGGGCTTGTGTCGTTTCTTGGGACCAGTTCCTGGATCGTAATTGCTGGATCGTAATTGACTGAGTCTTGACAGAATTGTTGACCGGGCCGGTTTTCTGCCCCGCATGTTGACGGGCGTTGATCGCTTCATTGGCCGCCCATGCCGCATCGGCTGTTCGCTCGGCATTCTTCCCAATGGAGAACTTGAGCGTGCTATTGATGTTTTCTGCTTTTTCTCCGCATACGGCACCTATTGGATGAAGATTTGAGTTTAACGCGCGACTTCACGTAATCAAGCACAGTCAGCAACACGCTCTCAAGACACTACCCCGATTTCAGTATTCCTTCGGGATGGAATCGACTGCGTACCTCTGGAGATGTATGTATTTATCATACGTAGTGGGTGGAATTGGCATCCAGACCACCAGCATCAAGAATTTGACACCACGCTTGGCTCGACCTATTTTTGCCCAGGGGCCGGAAGACCGAACGCGGCGTTCCGGCCCGGATGACATTGACCTATTGGTTTTTCCATGTGAAAAAGGAGCCGAGAATGTTGAAGAAAAGTCTGATTGTCGGATCGATGATGTTGGGCTGCTGTGCATGGTGCGCCGCGAGCTTGGCCGCCGTAAGTGATGCGGAGAACGCCCTGGCCAAAGCGAGTGCTGACGCTTGCACAGCGACTGCCAAAGACACGCCCACGGTTGCACAAATCGTGAACAAGGTCAAAGCAGCCGCGGAGTTGCTCAATAAGGAAGGTGAAAACGCTTTTCCCAAGTTCAAGGGCAAGGACAGCGCGTTCATATTCGGCGGAACGTATATCTGGGTGCATGGCGCCGACGGCACAATGTTGATGCATCCGATCAAGCCGGCGCTCGTCGGCACGGATGTGTTGACCATGAAGGACAAAGACGGCAAATTGTTCTTTAAAGAGATGAACGACGTTGTCAACAAGGACGGCGAAGGATGGGTCGCTTACAAGTGGCCCAAGCCGGGATCGGACGAGGGTGCCGTCAAGGTATCCTACGTTCGGACCGCGACGGTTAATGGAAAGAAAGTGATTGTTGGATGTGGCGTTTACGATCTGACGCTCGAACAAGTCAAGGCTGATCTCAACGCGGCTTCGACCAACTAAGCCCTCGAGCCGTTTAGAACTTGAAACTGGAGAACATTCACAACGGGACGAGAGCATTAGCTCTCGTCCCGTTGCGTTTCCCGATCTGCTGCGTGCGGATCACCTTGGCTGAATCTGAGTCATTTTTCCTTCTCATCACTCGAACAGCGTCATGGTGATTTGCCTGACTATGACTTCACCCCCCACTTGGGCAAGCAGAATTCTTTGATCTGACTGGCTAGCGGCGGCTTGCCTCGTGCCGGCCTGGGCGGAGATGAAAGCTGCGAATATGAGCGGGCGACGGCAAAGCGCGAGCTTTTTCATGGTTTCGGGATTTTCATAGGGGAAAACGAGGTTTTTTTAAGGAGGATTACTTGTAATGGCCGTAGTGGCTAGCTATATTGGAAGCGTTCTCGAACGATTCTTCAATCCACAACGAGGCAGCGTTAGCACCCTAGATTAGTCCGATCATCCGAGGTTCTTCGCTTGGATGTGGTTGGGTGCGGTCTTTTTTTGCGAATTCCAGCCGGTTGGCTTTGGAATTTTCACGTCGTTTTCGAATTTTGCAGAGCTAACGTCGCCCCCTTTTTCATTCTTAAGAAAGGAAGACGTGTTTTGGCCAACATCCTCATTTGAACAACGGAAGAAGGAAAAATGTCTCATTCTCTACCATGTTGCACACGGTCGGCAGCGCTGTTGCTGGTTGCTTTCGCGGCGGTTGGAACGGCACATGCCGTAACGGGCGACTATTTCTCGTCATTCGGAAGGGTTTACAACGACACGACCATCTATGCGCCCGGCGGCGAATGTGTCGCGGCTTCGTTTATCAACGGCGCCATCTACTTGAAGAGCCACTATTCCTCGATCTACGGTGCGACAGACATAACGTTGGGAGGGACGACCAGTTCCACGGCGGCCATGCAAGAGTTCGGCAGTTACGGCTGGACGAGCGGCGGAATATCATACGATGGTTATTATTGCCGTTGCGGCCTCGACAACAATACCGCCGTTTTCGGCGATTTGTGGCGAACGACGGTGGACTGGATGCAAAACAGCTTTGCCCCCGGGAAAACCACTTTTACCGGTCAGGCGTGGACCGCGCCGCAGCAAAACGAGGACACCAGTTCTTGGCCCTATGGCAGCAACGTGACGAGCTGCGCCGCCCACTTATGATTTCATGCACGACGCGGTCATTGCAGACAAGTTCGTGGAACTAAGCGTGTACAGCTACACGGTCGGCAGCGACGGCAAAGTCACTTTCGATCATGGTCATGCCCTGAATCTTCTCAACATCACAGCGAACTCCATCACGTTCCAAGATCCAAACAATCCAGGCGCCCAATTCACCTCGTCCCTGAACACGGTGAGCGCCTTCGAGTCATCGGCACTGTCGTTTTACGACAGTTTCACCTTTGGGTCGAGTCCCGTGATGATTCTCACGGCTTATGCCTTGGCGCCCGTACCCGAACCTTCCACTCTCGCCCTCCTCGGCATGGGCGGCATTGGGTTGGTCGCTTGGGGTTGGAGAAGACGAAAACAGTTATCGAACATTTTTTCTCAAACAATCAGCGAGGCAGCGATACCGGACCACATACCTTGAATGTCACGCTTGAAACACTTTACGCATCAAGCATTGCCGTCGAATCACTGACCGTCGGCAGTGTTTCAACCGCCACTCAAGCCGTGCCCGAACCCGGTAGCCTCGTCATGTGGCTTTCGATCACCTTGGGCGGGCTGCTCTGGCGGCGACAGCGGAAGACAATTTAACCCGATTTCGAATTGTCAAAGAACTTCCACCCGCCTTTTTGGTGCGGGGTTTTTATTTGCCAATTCAATCCAACGGCAAACCGTTTTTTTATCCGGCGCCCATAAAGCACGGCTGCTGGGCATAGTAGCAAAAAAACAGCTTTGTTGCTCGATCGTAGTAGGACTTGCGTGATCTTATCCACCTGAATCGCCGCAACAGCCCCTCCAATGCGTTTTCTCAGAGGATGGGCTAAAATGCATTCTAATCCAATAAATATGCTTTTTTGCTTCTAGCTATAGGGTTTTTTCAATGAAAAATCGGAAAAATCGTTCGTATTTGTGGCTGATTATCAAAAAAGGGCCTATTGTTGAATAGGGGATTTGGGGGGGATAGCCGGAAAACATCGTGCAGCTTTGAACCGGAAAGCGTTTAAATTGTAAACTAACGGTTGGAACATTCCTCTTGAGGTGGGAGAAAGTCATGTTTAGTTGGGAAAAAATCACGAATCTCGAATTCATGGGTTGGTTCCTCGTCAGCGTAATTTTTTTCTTCATTTTGTCTTCGATCGCGAAGTCACTCAAAAAAATTGCCAACAAATATGACGGTAAAGAAAAATCCTAATCTATTCCATCAAGGGCAAAATGGACTTTGAGCCGCTCCAAGCGATTCTAACTGCGGGGAGTGGATAACTCGTAGGCTTTCGGTGTTCGATTGCCCGGCTGCCTTCGTGAAGTTGAAGCTGCCGGTAATGACCGTTTCTCCAATGCGGTCGATCCACTTTTTGTAGACTTTGCATTGGGAGTTTTCCATCCGGATTATTTCTTTATCCGATCTTCCGCACGATTTCCGCCGCGAGATAAAGAACGAGACTCCCTTGTTTCCAGGGCAGAACTTGCATCACGAATAGACGCATTAATCACCCCTTTCATTGGGGGAAGTAATCTTTTATACTACGAAGGTCGCTGTCTGGGATAGGCCGCTCACCATCGGGAACGGCAACTCCTACTAAGACACGCACGGGGTACATAACGTGCAACCTCACGATTGGCTTCACCGCTCAGAGAGACCGCCCTGCCCTCTCGCCATCCAAGCTACAAATTGCCAAAGGAGAGTAACGTGAATTGGGACTTGTATCTCCGATTGAGTGCGCTTATGTTCCTGGAATTTGCGATT
Source organism: Pirellulales bacterium (assembly GCA_963713065.1). GTDB lineage: Bacteria > Planctomycetota > Planctomycetia > Pirellulales > Thermoguttaceae > JADLEL01. The sequence continues at coordinate 13,223 of CAVQKP010000014.1, forward strand.
TGGGGCGCCTGGATGCCGGTGCTGGCCGTGCGGCTGTTGGGCCCATTGAAGATGTCCGGCAAGCAGACCGGCTGGATTTACGCCACGCTTCCGCTGGCAAGCATTTTTTCGCCGTTGGTTTCAGGTTACATGGCCGATAAGTGGTTTCACGCGGAGTATATAATTTTGGTCGCCCATGCCATCGGTGCGGTCTTGTTGTTCCTGGCTGCGAAACAGACGCGGTTTCGAGGGATGTTCATCACCATGTTATGTTATTCGATCTGTTACACCGCGACGATTCCGCTGGTGATCAAGATGCTCTACGCCCAACTCCCGGCGGAAGACACGTGGATATTCTTCTGGGCTCCCGTCGCGTGGGCGCTGATTGGTTACTTCCTGACCGGCATGCGTCAACTTAGAAAGACGGGCGGCGACGGGCCTGACTGCCTCTATCTTGGGGCGGTGCTCTCGCTGGTGATGGTAGGCGTCTGTTGCCTCCAGATGCCCGTCGAACCCAAAGCCGTGGATAATCCGATAACGAGCGCCTTGGGAATGTTTGCGAACTTCAACTATTTGATCTTCATTCTCGTTCAATTGGTGGTCTCCGGCATGCAGCAATTCTATTTCCTCGGCACCGGACAATTCATGCAGGACCGGGGCGTCAAGGGCAAGAATATTTCCGCGGCAATGGGCATGGCACAGGCGGTGCAGGCCGCCGCCACCATTCTTCTGCTGGGTTGGCTCATCGAGCACGTGGGATTTCAGTGGACGTTTGTCATCGGCGCCTTGTCTTGGTCGGTGTTGTTTTTCGTGTATATTCTCACCAAGAACAGTTTGCCCGTCATCTGTATTCAAGCCTTCCACGGCCTGGCTTACGTGTTCTTTATCATCGGCGGGCAGAAATTCGTGGGCGCAGTTGCGCCGATAGAAATCGGGGCCTCGGCCCAGTCCTTGCTCGCCATTGCCACGACAGGCATCGGTTTGTTCGTGGGCACACAATTGGCAGGAGTCGTGATGGAACGGAATTCCGTCGCAGGTAAATTCCAATGGACGAAGATCTGGGCAGTCCCCTTGGGGATCACCTTGGCGGGCGCAATCGCCTTCGCCGTGTTGTTCCACGTGCCCGACAAATCGGAATTCAAACAGGACCACGCCAAACAAGTGCAGGCGGAGGCTCCGCCAAGCAACAAGTAAGATTCATTCGCAGACGGGGCACGATTATTGAATTGGGCGCTGCGGCTGGCTTGTCCGGCAGTGTTGGCTTTTGTTAGAATTTCACGCTGTGGCACAAATCGGCAGTTGCACTCCAATATTCTGCACGCGAACTGCGCCGCCAAAAACATCTTGGAGACTTCATCATGTGGCAAAATTTTCTCGGCGGGGCTCTTGCGCTGTTACTCGTTGCGAGCGTCGCAAAAGCCGATGAGGCCACGGCGCAGGTCAATCTTGATAATCTCGTCCCCTATACCGATCCAATCGCTGGGTGGAGCGACCGGCATTCGAATCTCGTGTTGAGTTGGCGGCAGGATAAAGAGCCTGGTCTCCAACAACTGTTGAGCCTCGTCGGCTGGAGCGGCACGCCAATCACACCGAATCTTTTGCGATGGAACCTGGCCGAGGAAGGAAAGCCGCTCAGCCTGGCGCTCAAATCGCGGATCTACCGTCCGGACCAAGTGATTGAGACCGATGCCGCGGATGGTTTGGAGCTGACCGCGACTGCCGCGTGGCCCGGCCGCAATGCGCTCGCGGTGGAATTTTTGTTGTCCAATTTGTGGAACAAGCCGCGAAACGTGGAATTGGCCTTCGCTTTTCCGGGAAAGGGCGTCTTGCCAGACTGGAAAGGGCCGTTTCCCGCCGGACACGTCGTCAGCATGGCAAACGAATCGGAAGGATCGTGGACCACGCTGTACGTCCACAATGAGCATGGCCGCAACGTGCTTTGGGTCCGCGATTTCGTGGCCGGAATGACCGAGGGCGCCACGCTCGAATTGGTTTGCCTGGCCGATCTCTCGAAGCGGAAGCTGCAATTGGAGCCGAACGGAAAAGCCCGCCTCGTGATCCCGCTGGGCTTCGGCCGGTATCAAGGCGAGGCACGCGACGCGCTCGACGCAGCGGCCGCGAAAATCGCCAAAGGATGGACGCCGGCGGAAGAAACCGACCGCATTCGCGCGATCCTTTGCAAGGCCCCGCCGCTGGCCTCTAAATACCACGGGCAAGAGAAATACGAGCGGTTGTACGCCCATGCCATCACGGCGCTGAACAGTCTGTGCATCCAGGGCGAAGGCGGCTACACCGGCGCGAAGTGCATCCCCTACACCACAAAATACGGCCTGGCAATCGCCTTCTTTTGGGACACCTCGTTTTCCTCCGTGGGCATCCGCGAGTTCGATCCCGCGTTGGCCGAGGAGGTTATCTCGTGCTTCACGGAAAACGCCGGTCCGCGCGGCAGCCTGCCTGGCACGCTTTGCGACAGCCACCGCGCCGGCGAAGGCCAGGCGCCGATCATGACCTGGGCCTCCTGGCTGGTCTACCAACGCAGCCATGACAAGAATTGGCTCCGCCGAATCTATCCGTCGCTGGCGGGCAACAATCGGTTCTGGTTCACATACCACGCCTCGCCGCGGGGTTTGTGCCAATACTTCAATGCCGGCCAGATCGCCGACAATGACGCCCGATTCGATCCGATCCAAGGCGATAAGGCTAACTTCACGCTGACCGGTTTCGAATCGCCCGATCTGAATTCCTTTCTCGTGATGGACTCCCGCTGTCTCGCCGCAATGGCCGATGAATTGGGACGGCCGGATGACGCGAAAAGTTTCGCGAGCAGGCCGATCGGTTGGCGCGGAAGATCGTGGATACGATGTATTTTCCCGACGAGGCGATGTTCTTCGACGTGAAGACCGGCACGCACGAGAAACTCTCGGGTGTGAAGTCGCCGAACATGTTCTTGCCGCTCTGGTCCGGCACGCCGTTGGACCGAAAACAGATTGCGGCGATTGTCGAGCGACACATGCTCAATCCGCAGGAATTTTACCGCGACTTGCCATTCCCCAGCCTGTCGTACGACAGTCCCAAGTACGATCCGCAGGGTTACTGGCGCGGCGCATCTGGCCGCATGTGGTTTACTGGATGGTCCAGGCGCTGTGGCGGCAAGGCCGGGAGAGAGAAGCGGAACAAACCGCCGACCGACTACTCGGAATGTTCGACAAGACGCCGTGGTTGCATGAGAACTACGAATCGGCCCACGGCGGCGGCATCGGCGTGCCCGACTACAATTGGAGTTGTGCGACGGTGATTGAACTGCTCCTCGAACGCTATAAGGATCCGATGCCGTAGAGTTTATCCAAGGAGTGCCACTGCCGGCTTGTCCAGCAATGGCATTCGGCGAGTCGCCCTTCCGTCCACGCGGCTTCTTGACAACGACCATCTTCACAATTATCCTAATGGGGGGCATTTGTGTCGTTTTGGGGCGTTTTTTCACTTCGGCGAAGCCGTACGCAAGCCTCACCACGAGAGAAACACCCATGAGAACCGTTTTATCTGAAATTCTCAAATTTCTTCGCGTTTTTTTACTCCTTCTGATTTTTTCGGCAAATACTTTTAAGGATTCGCCCGCCGTCGCATGCACGAGCGTGCTCGTCACGCGCGGGGCGTCCGCCGACGGATCGGTGATCATCACCTACCACTGTGACGATGCCGGGGCTTACGCTACGCTCGGAGTTGCGGCCGCGGCCGATCACAAGCCGGGCGAAATGATCGAAATCCCCTCGCGAAATCCCGCCGACAAAACGCCGCGCGGGAAGATTCCGCAAGTCGCCCACACTTACAAGGTGCTTGGCGGGCTGATGAACGAATATCAACTTTCGATGTCCGAGACCACGTTCGGCGGCCGGCACGAATTGATGAATCCGGACGGCCTCTTGGAATATCACCACATGATGATTCTCGGCATGGAACGCGCCCGCACGGCGCGCGAAGCCATCCAGGTGATGATGAAACTCGTGGACGAGTTCGGTTACGAGTCGGAAGGCGAATCGATTTCCATCGCCGACCCTCAGGAAGCATGGATTCTGGAAATCGTCGGTACCGGGCCGGGCGGCAAAGGCGCGGTCTGGGCGGCGATGCGCGTGCCGGACGGGCAAATCTCATGCCACGCCAATCAGTCCCGCCTGGCGGAGATCCCCCGCGACGATCCGGCGAATTGCCTCTTTTCCGAAAACGTGGAAAGTTTCGCCGTCGGCAAGGGCTGGTACGATCCGAAGTCGGGCAAGCCGTTCCGGTTCTGCGACGCCTACTGCCCGGCTACGCCTTTGTCGCGGCGGATTTGCGACGCGCGGGTGTGGAGCGTCTATCGCCGGGCGGCGCCCTCGCAGCTCTTTACGACCGACTACATTCACTCGAAGCCCGGCTCGCAGCCTTATCCGTTGTTCATCACGCCCGACAAAAAGCTTTCAACCGCCGACGTGTTCTCCCTGATTCGCGATCATTTCGAGGGGACCGAATTCGATATGGCACAAGGTGTCGATGCCGGCCCCTACAATTTGCCGCGACGCTGGCGGCCGCTGACCTGGAAGGTGGACGGCGTCGAGTACACTTGGGACCGCCCGATCGCTACTCAGCAGACCGCTTTCTCGAGCGTGACGCAATCGCGAGCTTGGCTCCCCAACGCCATCGGCGGGCTGGTCTGGTTCGGCATGGACGACAGCTATACCACGTGTTATCTGCCGTTTTACTGCGGCATCGATGCCGTGCCGAAAAGCTTCACGGCAGGTTCCATCGAGCGTTTTTCCTGGGATTCCGCCTGGTGGGTCTTCAATTTGGCATCGAACTACGCCTATCTAAAGTACTCGTATATGGTTCCTGAGATTCAAGCGGCGCAGAAAGATATCGAATCGAATCTGCTGTCCCTGCAACCGGCCGTGGAAAAGACGGCCGTTGAACTGGCGGCAATCAATCCCGGCCTGATGACGCGATATTTAACCGACTACTCGGTGTCGCATGCCGAACTGACGGTCAGCCGCTGGCGGGCACTCGTTGAACATTTGATCACGAAATACAACGACGGCTACATCCGCGACGAACATGGCAAGTATCCGGACGTCGGCTACCCGGAGGCTTGGCTGCGCCGCGTTATCAAGGAACGCCCCGAGCAGTATCGATTACCCGTGGAAAAACCGCCGGAAAAGCCCGCTCATTAAAGTTGCTTTCCCTTGCTTTAATCACCCCCCCTACCGTCCGTTTCGAAGCAGAAATCATCCGAACAGTGGGCATCGCGGCAGCAGATTGCGACCGGTCCATTGATGATGGCATTTTCGGCGATCGTGTCGAAAATACCATGGTTTCCGGAGAAGGGATGATCAATTCGGCAACTGTACCGTTTTCTTAACTTTTCGACCTTTCCTGATGATTTTTCAATTGTTTCTTGTTTTACCCTGCTTTACAAAAGCTTGGTTTCTGAAGTATAATTATTGGCATTCTGTGGATCTTATCCCACCTGATCTTATCCGAACGCATGGAGTGACCCTATGTCATCCAGGCGCCAAAAACAGAAAAAAACAAAGACCGGCAATCCGTTGGTGCGCGAGACGCTGAAAGCCAAGGGGCACTGTGCGCGCAGAACGCGGCGCAAATGGATGTTTCGCCTGGCGGCCGTATTCGTCATACCCGCGCTGTTCTTCGCTGTTTTGGAAGGCGGATTGCGGCTGGGCGGTTACGGTTATCCGACAGGTTTTTTCCTCGGCCCCGATGCCGAGGGGACCTATGCAACCAATCCGCAGTTCGGTTGGCGATTTTTCCCGCGTGCGCTCGCCCGCAAACCGGACCAATGTTTCATCGCCGCAAAATCGGCTGCGACCATTCGCATTTTTGTGCTTGGCGGTTCCGCGGCACAGGGTATTCCGGAACCCTCGCTCAGTTTCGGCCGAATCCTCGATGGAATGCTCAGCGAGTGCTACCCTGATGTCAAGTTTGAGGTCGTCAACGTTGCAATGACGGCAATCAATTCGCATGTGACGCGGGAAACCGCCCGCGACTGCGCAACCCACGAGCCGGATCTTTTCATAGTATATTTGGGAAACAACGAGGTCGTCGGGCCGTATGGCCCCGGAACGGTCTTTCAAAATTGGTCTCCGAGCCTCAATTTCATTCGGACCAATATCTGGTTGAAATCGACACGAACGGGGCAATTGCTGGGCAATGTGATGCGGCACTTTCGTTCCACAAACGATGTTGGCTCATGGCAGGGCATGGAGATGTTCCTGCACAGCCGGGTGGCGGCGGATGACGCGAGGCTGGCTGCGGTTTATGGGAATTTCCAGCGGAATTTGCGCGATATCTGCGGCATCGCCCAGCGCCGGGGGCCGGCGTGATCCTTTCGACAGTGACCGTGAATCTCAAGGACAGTCCCCCATTCGCGTCGCAACATCGGTTGGATTTGTCGGCCGAGGATTTGGCCAAATGGAACTCGATTTATCAGGATGGAGCGGATTGGGAGTCCAAGCAGCAATGGCAGGAAGCATTGCGGCAATATGAGGCGGCAGCTCGAATCGACGACCGCTTCGCCGATCTGCAGTTTTGCATGGGCCGTTGTCTTGCGGCGCTTGGCCGGTTCAAGGAAGCCCGCGAGCACTTCCTCTTGGCCTGCGACCTGGACGTATTGCGGTTTCGCGCCGATTCGCGGATTAACGCTGCCATTCGTAAAGTGGCTGCCGAACAAGAAGCGGCTGGCGTGCGTTTTGTCGATGCGGAACAAACCCTGGCAAACAGCGACTTGGCGGTCGGCGGCATCCCGGGTGACGGCCTGTTCTACGAACACGTCCATTTCACGTTCGACGGAAACTACTGGTTGGCGCGGTCGATGTTGGATCAGGTCCGCGAGGCAGTTCCGCAATTAGCTGCGATCCGTGCCGCAGAAGCCTGTGCTTTCAAGAGATCGTTGTGCGCGATTGCTGGCGTTGACCCTTTGGGACGAGCACGAGATGGCCATAGTCATGGCGAACATGACCTCGCGGCCGCCGTTTACCAACCAGTTGGACCATGCGGTCCGTCAGGCCTCTCGGGAAAAGAAATTGAAGGATCTTGGCCGTGTCGCGTTCGCGCCGCAAAGCGCTCCGGGCAGCCTGCGAAGCTTACCGGATGCCGTTCGAAAAGTGGCCGGACGACTGGCAAATTCACTACCGCTTCGGCAGGTTGGCGTTGGCGGCCGGTCAATATGAATTGGCCGCCAAGCATTTGCTGATGGTTCGCAGAAAACGCCTTCGGAACCTTCCTTGTACAACACTTTAGGCGAGGCCGCGCAGGGTCGTGGACGCGTCAATGAGGCGATCGCCGATTTTCAACATGCTCTAGAACTCGATCCCTCACTCTCTCTGGCTCACATTAATCTTGGCGCTGCGTTGAATAGTCTCGGACGAGCTGACAAGGCGATCGCCGAATATCGGAGAGCGCTGGAAATCGATCCGACTTGTGCGACGGCTCACTACAACCTGGGAATTGTCCTGAACAACCTCGGACGGATCGACGAAGCGATAGACCAGTACCGAGAGGCGTTGAAAATCGATCCCGAGTATGCAGACGCCCACAACAATCTTGGAGATGTTCTGAGCAAGCAGGGGCTGCCGTGACGAGGCTATTGCCCATTTTCAGAAAGCCTTGGAAATCGATCCGGAGTTCGTGAAGGCCCACAATAACCTTGGAAATTCGTTGCGGAGTTGTGGGCGGCTGGATGAGGCGATTTCGGAATTCCGGAAAGCTTCGGAAATCGATCCGACCTGCGCGGCAGTCCATTACAACCTTGGTATCGCGCTGCGACGACCGCGGAAGGTTAGACGAAGCGATAGACCAGTATCGAAAGGCGCTCAATTTCGATCCCAAACTTGCGGCGGCACACAACGATCTTGGGATTATCTTGTGCAGGCGAGGGCAATTCGACGATGCCATTCCTCATTTCAAGCGGGCATTGGAAATAAAGCCCGATTACACCGATGCGCACAATAATTTGACGAAAGCTCGTGTCAGCGGGACGCGCGGGCAAGGGCAGACGAGTTCCTGGTAGTTCACCAGTCCCCCAACCGATTTGCAGATCGACCTTGGCGAACTGCTGGCCGGAAGCCTGCTGTTGCTGTAAAATCTCTCTTATCGTCGGACCTTATCTCGACAAAACGCGTTTCGACGCATGGAGTGGTTATGTCATCCAAACGACAAAAACTGAAGCAATCAAACTCTTTGAGTTCGTCGGCCGCGAAAGTGCCAAAAGCAACGAGGGCCGAACCGCTGCCTCCACCCTTGAGCAAACGGCGCAAATGGCTGTTCCGCCTGATAGCAGCAGTTGTTGCGCCCCTGTTGCTCTTTTCGCTGCTGGAAATCGGCTTGCGACTGGGGGGCTACGGTTATCCGACAGCCTTCTATCTCGGTCCCGATTCCGGCGGAACCTACATGACCAACCTTCAATTCGGGTGGCGGTTTTTCCCCCCGCCATCGCCCGCAACCCCATACCGGGTTTCCTCTCCGCCAAACCCGCCGGGACCGTTCGCATTTTCGTGCTCGGGGGTTCCGCGGCGCAAGGCGTGCCGAATCCTTCGTTTAGTTTCGGCCGGATTCTCGAAGTCCTGCTCCGGGATCGCTATCCCGGGGTGCAGTTCGAGGTCGTCAATGCGGCCATGACGGCGATCAACTCGCATGTGGTGCGGGAAATCGCGCACGACTGTGCCGCCCATCAGCCCGACCTCTTTATCGTGTACCTGGGAAATAACGAAGTCGTCGGGCCATTCGGCCCGGGGACCGTGTTTCAGCGTTGGTCGCCAAGCTTGAAGGTCATTCGCGCGAATATCTGGTTGAAATCGACGCGCACGGGTCAGATTGCTGGACGATGCGATGCGCGGCCTCCATCCCGCCGAGGATTCCGACGCCTGGCGCGGCATGGAGATGTTCATGGCGCATCAGGTGGCGGCCGACGATCCGCGCCTGGCGGCGGTTTACGATAATTTCCGGCGGAACCTGAACGATATTTGCGGTATCGCCCGGCGTACGGGGGCGGCGGTCATCCTTTCGACGGTGGCCGTCAATCTCGCAGACTGCCCGCCCTTCGCTTCGCGGCACCGCTCCGATCTGTCGGCCGAAGACCTGGCGAAATGGAAGACGGTCTATCAGGCCGGCATCGAGTTGGAAACCAGGAAACAATGGTCGGAAGCCATCGCCAAATACGAGGTGGCGGCGCAGCTCGACGATCATTTTGCCGACCTCGAGTTCCGCATGGGCCGCTGCCTCGCGGCATCGGGCCGGTTGAAGGAAGCCGGCAAGTGCTTCGCTTCCGCCCGCGACCTGGACGTATTGCGGTTCCGCGCCGATTCGCAAATCAACGCGGCAATCCGCGCCGTGGCCGCCGAGCAAGAGGGCTCGGGCGTTCGTTTCGCGGACGCCGAGCATGCGCTCGCCGCGAGCGAGATGTCCCCCGGCGGAATCCCGGGCGGAAAGCTGTTCTACGAACACGTCCACTTGACGTTCGACGGCAATTACCTGCTGGCGCACGGCATGTTGGATCAGGTGGATGCCGCCTTGCCGCAATTGGCCGCATCCCGCAAGCCCGGTCCCGTCCTCACGAGGCGGCAATGCGCGGATGCGCTGACGCTGACCCCCTGGGACGAGGCGAAATTATCCCTGCAAATGACCGAGGAGACCTCCCGCCCGCCATTTACAAACCAATTGTATCATGCGGCGGATCTGGCCGCGAAGCGCGAACGCGTGGATCAACTCTTGGCGTTAGCATCGACGCCGCGAGCCTTGCAGGATGCTTGCCGGAGTTACGAGGCGGCGCTCGAAAAATCGTCGCGAGATTGGCAGTTGCACTTTCGCTACGGCAATTTGGAACTCGCCGACGGAAGACCAAAAATAGCCGCCGAACACCTGCGCACCGCGCTGGATCTATACCCGTGGGAGACGCTGATTTATATCAACCTCGGCAATGCGGAGCGACAGAGCGGCCGATTCGAGGAAGCAATCGCGATTTATCGGAAGGCATTGGAAATCGAGCCGGGATCGGCGATGGCGCATTACAATCTTGCGCTGACGTTCTTGAATTGCCGTCGCTATCAAGATGCCATTGGAGAATTTCGGAAATCCCTGAGTATCGACCCCGGCAGCCTGATGGGCCGCTACTATCTCGCCGTGGCTTTGGGCAAGTGCGACCGGATCGACGAAGCCATCGCCCAATATGAGAAAGCCCTGGAGATCGATCCTCAATTCGTGATGGCCCACTACAATCTCGGCATGCTTCTGGAACATCGTGGCAGGAAGGAAGAGGCGTCGGTCCACGCGCAAAAGGCGCTCGAAATCGAAACGGGGAATGCGGCGGTCCACGTCAATCTCGGCTTGGCGCTGGCGGGCAACGGAGAAACGGACAAGGCCCTCGATCAATACCGGAAAGCTCTGAAAATCGATCCGCAATGCGCCATGGCGCACCTCAACCTTGGGATCGCCTCGTACGATCGCGGACAAATCGACGAGGCTATCGTTCATTACCAAAAGGCGCTGGAGGCCGATCCCCGCTATGCGATGGCTCACTACCATCTTGGCATCGCCCTGGCGGATCGCGGGAAAATCGACCAGGCCATCACCGAATTTCAGAATACGCTGCAGAGCGATCCGCGGAATGCCGCCGCTTGCTTCCATCTCGGCAAAGCCTTGGCCCTTCGCGGGCGTAGCGAAGAAGCGATCGCATGTTTTCAGAGGGCGATCCGCATCAAGCCCGATTATTCCGACGCCCGCCGCGAACTCGACGCCGCCTTCGCCGAACGCGACCGCGGTTCCGCGGGAAAGTGATCGGGAGTCCCGAAGCGAATCAAAACACCGTGTACATCAACCAACTTATGCCCGAGCCGCCCAGGAGCAGCAGCCCGCCCAACAGCAACAACACGACAATGATCGGAATCAACCACCATTTCTTGTTGTGCAGGATGAAGTAAACGAATTCCGACGCCAGACTCGGCGGTTTCTGCTCGGATTGCCGTTGAATGTCTTCGGCTTGGCGGTTCGGATTGGAACGGCTGTGCTGCTCCGCTTTCATCGGTTCATATCCCTTTTTTCTAGAACTGCTGAAAGTAACTTTCGCTCGATTGCTTTTGTTCGTGCGGCGTCCAGTAGGTCTCGACGTTGCGGGCGAAACGCCGCTTCAGCGGATCGTGGCCGGACAACCGCAAAGCCAAGCCTAGGGGGGTCACCAAGAGATAGTATATCACGATCAGAATGATATAAGAAACCGCCAGCCCGATCGGGAACGTCGCGTAGTTGGCCAACAGGTAAACGGTCCGCAGAAAACCGGGCCAAAACAGGCCCATCAGCGGAATCGCCGCGCCGATTGCCCCCAATGCGGCGACTTTCGCCGAAACGCCCGTTTTCCACCATGCCAGCACAGCGAGAACGCAGAAAAACCCCAGCCATGAAATTCCGAACACGGTCAACTGGCGGTGCGATGGATTGCGTTCGATATGAATCATGGTGAACAATTCCTTCAGTCGGTTCCGCCTGCCGGGCGGGATTTTTCATTTTCGAAATTCAATGCCCCTCGGATGGCCATAATTCGCGGCGTCCCGCCCGGCAGGCGGGAACCACCAGGATCAGTCCGGTGCAAATTGCGTCAAATACCGGTCGATCGAATGTTCCTGGGCGGCGGCCTGTTCCTCTTTGAGCAGCACGAATCGCTCCAAAACCAGTGCGTCCATGTTCGTGGCCATGAAGCATCGGTAAGCCTCCTCCGCGCGGCAGACGATCGGCTCCCCGCGCACATTGAAACTGGTGTTGATCATTACCGGGCAACCGGTCTGTGCTTCGAATAGCTTCAGCAACCGGAAAAGCCTGCCATGCCGCTTTTCATCGACCGTCTGGATGCGGGCCGAATAATCGACATGAGTAACCGCCGGGATGGAACTGCGAACCCCCTTCAGTTTATCCAATCCGCGAAGTGCCTGCGGGGGCGCGTCAACCCGCTGCCGGTCGGCCAACGGCGCCACCAGCAGCATGTAGGGGCTTTCTTCGCCGTTTTTCAAATCGAAGTATTCTCCGGCCCGCTCCCGCAAAACGATCGGCGCAAAAGGACGAAACGACTCGCGGAACTTGATTTTGACGTTCATCACGCTCTGCATTTCGGGGCTGCGGGCGTCGCCGAGAATGCTCCGCCCGCCGAGCGCGCGAGGACCGAACTCCATCCGGCCTTGAACCCATCCGACCACTTTTTTTGCGGCAATCAACTCGGCGACGCGGCTGCATAATTCGTCTTCGCTCTCGAGGTAACGGTATTTAGCGCCGAGGGCGTCGAGCAGACTGCGAATCTCCGATTCCGCGCATTGGGGCCCGAGCAAGGAACCTTGCTGCGAGTCGGTCGCACAGGGAACGCGCGGGTTGTCCAGGAGTTGGTGCCAGATGAATAATGCCGCGCCCAACGAACCGCCGGCGTCGCCCGCGGCCGGTTGGATCCAGATATTCTCGAACGGGCCTTCACGCAGAATCCGCCCGTTTCCCACGCAGTTTAGCGCCACGCCGCCGGCTAGGCAGAGGTTCTTCATGCCGGTCCGCTCGTGCAGGTGCCGCGCGGAACGGAGCATGATCTCTTCGGTCACTTGTTGGATCGAGGCCGCCATGTCCATCTCCCGCTGCGTCAACGGCGTTTCGGGACGCCGCGGCGGCCCCCCGAACAGCCGCGCAAACTTGCGCGAGGTCATCACCAGACCCTGGCAATAGTTGAAGTACGACATGTCCATGCGGAACGAGCCGTCTTCCTTCAAGTCGATCAGGTTCCGGCGGATCAAATCGGCATAGACCGGCTCGCCGTACGGTGCGAGCCCCATGAGTTTGTACTCGCCCGAATTCACGCGGAAGCCGCAGAAATAGGTGAAGGCCGAATAGAGCAGACCCAGCGAGTGCGGAAAACGGAGTTCGGAAGAGATTTCGATGCGATTCCCGCGGCCGCAGCCGAGGCTGGCGGTCGCCCATTCGCCTACGCCGTCGAGCGTGAGGATGGCGGCTTCCTCGAAAGGCGAGGGGAAGAAAGCGCTGGCGGCGTGCGATTCGTGGTGTTCGGTGAAGATGCATCGGCGACGATAGCGGTTGTCTAATCCCTTGCGGATCTCGCGTGGCAAACGGAGTTTTTGGGAGAGCCAGATCGGCATCGCGCGGCGGAATGAACCGAAGCCGGCCGGCGCGAACGCCAGATAGGTCTCCAGCAGCCGTTCGAACTTGAGCAGGGGTTTGTCGTAAAAACCCACATAATCGAGCTGTTCCGCCGCCAAGCCCGCTTCCCCGAGGCAATAATGAATTGCCTGGACCGGGAAGCGGTCGTCGTGTTTGACGCGTGAAAAACGTTCTTCCTGCGCGGCGGCGATAATCCGGCCGTCAACGACCAGTGCCGCGGCCGAATCGTGATAGAACGCGGAAATGCCCAGAATCGCGGTCATAATAAAGGGAACATTTTATTGTGAAAAGTCTGGCGCCATGCTCGCGCTTGCCTTGAGTATAATTCGGCGTCCCAGGAAATCAAGACGCGGCACAACGGCTATTCCACATCGCCGAGGGTCGTTCGCTTTCTTAAAATATGATGATAATGCTGGGCAAAGCGATGGGCTTCGTCGCGGACATATTGGAGGAGGCGCAGGGCGTAGGAGTGGCGGCTCAAGTGCAATGGCTCTTCGGCGTTCATCACGTAAACCAATTCCTCTCGTTTGGCGAGCGACAGCACGCACGGCGGCTCGATATTCAGCGACGCGAGCGCCGCGAGCGCCGCGCCGAGTTGCCCTTTGCCGCCGTCAATGAGGAGAATGTCGGGGGGGAGATCAAATCGTCGCGGACATGGGCAAAACGCCGGGCGACGGCCTCGTAGATCGACGCGAAATCATCGGCGCCCTGCACGCCGCGGATCCGCATCCGCTTGTAGCCCGGCTTGAACGGCAGGCCGTCGATGAACTGCACTACGGACGCCACGGTTTCAGTGCCTCCGGTATGGGCGATGTCCACGCCTTCGAGGGTCCGCGGCGTTTTCGGCAGGTGCAGCACCTTCTGCAAACCCGCCAGGCCTTTTTTCGGATCGATCGGAAAAACTTCCGGCTGCACGTGGGTGCTTAGCGCGCCGCGCTTGTCGAGCGATTCGAGCATCTCGATCTCGTCGCGCAGCCGACCGGCCTCCTCGAATTTCAATTCCCCCGCGGCGGCGGCCATCTCTTCGCGCATTTCGGCCAAAAGCGATCCCTTCTTGCCTTCCAAAACTTTTTGCAGCCGTTTGATGTTCTTCCGGTACTCTTCCTTGGTGATGCGAAAATTGCACGGCGCGGTGCATTGATCGATGGCATGCAGCAGGCAGGGGTGGAACCATTGCCAGCGCTTGTCGCCGGCGTCGATGTCGAGATCGCACGTGCGGAACTTGAATATTTTCTGCAGCACCTGAATCGCCCCGCGAAGCTGCCGCGGACTGGTGAACGGTCCGTAAAGCTTCGTATCGCGGCTTTTCAACTCCCGGGTGAACCGCACGCGGGGGAAATCCTCGCGGACGTCGATTTCCAGATAGGGAAATGTTTTTCCGTCCCGCAGGTCGCGGTTGAACTTGGGAAGGATATCCTTGATCAGCCGGGCTTCCATCAGCAGGGCGTCGATTTCGCTTTCCGCTTCGAGATAATCGATGTCGCGAATTTCCTGGACAAGTTTTGCCGTTCGCTGATCTTCCGCCGCGGCCTTGAGAAAATAGCTCCCCGCCCGGGAGCGGAGATTCTTCGCCTTGCCGACATAAATCACCCGGCCGGCGGCGTCTTTCATCAAATAGACGCCAGGCACGTGCGGAAAGGAGCGGACTTTTTCCGCCGCCAGCGAATTATCTTGCGGAATTTCGGCTTCGGTCATAGATCATGCGGCTGCTGAAATGGAATGATCGAAATTTATTATACCTTAACCGGTTTAGATTGTTTGCCAGACTGGATTGACGCAGGATTTCAATCGGCGGTTATCATCGCCGATAAGGACCGGAAAATCAACGATTGCCTCAAGAGAATTTCAAGTGCAGTCCGCACCTTCGATATTTTGCGACGGCGGATTTTCCGAGGATTCCGAAGATTTATAGCCGTTTAAGACCTGATCCAGCCAATCCAAATAAGATTCGATTTCATGCAAGGGCATCCCCAGCGAAAGGGCCGTCTCGATGGCTTCCGTACGATCCGAATAAGTCTCGGCTTGGCACAGCAGCAATTTTGCTATTTCATGGGCCATGGTTGCTCGTCAAATTCGCCCAAAATCCCGCTCCTCCTTCTTATATATTCTATGATAAATTGTATTTCATTGCCAATTTCTAAAATATGCCACTTTATGGTGATATAGGGGGCAACATCGAATCACCCCCCCAGCGACTCGATTTTTTCCATTTTGCATGGAAATCATATCATAAAATTCCACGGACGGTTTACCTCCCCTTCCGATCTTTTCGCACGCCTTTCCCATTCAGCAATTCCGCCGCCCGTCTCGATGCGAACCTTGCCGCTCCATTTTACTGCGGATAACCTTTGAAAATTCCCGGCCGCATGGAAAGAGGTTTCTTTTTTCCTTAAAATCGTGTAAATTATCCATCGGGAAAAGCAAGAAGCGAAGTGAACGAGCAAGGCATTTTCCCGCGGTTTTTTGCCTAATCGGATGCGGGTCTTTGCTTTTCACGCGACCTTGCTAATATTTTCACAAGAGATAGAGAAGATGCTCCGGGCTCATTCAACCCGACGGAGCTACGCGAACGGAAATTCGTGCAAAAGACCATCAACTGGATTTGATTTCACCGGCGAATGACAACCATACCCCATCGCTGCCGGCGGAAAAAATCGAGGTGCCGTCATGAAGAGGAGCAATAGAATCCGCATTCGATTGGCAAAGAATCCCAAGCCGAAATATGCTCAGCAAGCTTCTTATCCTCAACTCAATCCGATTTCAATTGTCGATGTGGATGAGGAAACCAACCGTGTTCGCATTTATGGGCTGAACGTCGCCGAGCAGCGGAAATCGCAAAATGAACGCGATATCACCATCGAATTTCTCCGTTTGATCAACGAAAGCGACTGCGTTCGCGGCTTGATTCAAGCGGCGGCGACTTTTTTCCAACGACTATCCGGTTGTCAAGCCGTTGGCGTACGGTTGAAAGACGGAGACGATTATCCGTATTTCGAAGCGCGGGGATTCCCCGAAGAATTCCTCCTCGTGGAAAATTCGCTCTGCCGCCGAGATGCTGAAGGCCGCATCCTCACCGACAGCGCCGGCAATCCCGCCCTCGATTGCATGTGCGGAAACGTGATTAGCGGTCGGACCGATCCTTCTCAGCCGTTTTTTACGGAACACGGATGCTTCTGGACCAATTGCACGACGGATCTGCTTGCCGCCACCAGTGAGGCCGACCGTCAGTCTCGCACCCGCAATCGCTGCAACGGCGAAGGATACGAGTCGGTGGCCCTGATCCCCTTGATAGTTGGTGAGGAACGCCTGGGACTGCTGCAATTGAACGACCTGCACAAAGGGAAATTTTCGCCCGAAACGATCGGATTGTGGGAACGGTTGGCCGATCAACTGGCCGTGGCTTTGGCGAAATTCCGCGCCGAAGAGGCGCTTTTCGAGAGCCGCGCCGATCTAACCCGCGCGCAGGGCATGGCCCAAATCGGAAGCTGGCGGTTGGATCTGCGGCGGAACGAATTACAATGGTCCGACGAAACCTGTCGGATTTTCGGCATCGCCAAGGAAACGCGCCTCTCTTATGAGGAGTTCCTCGTCCTGGTGCATCCCGAAGATCGGGAGCTTGTCGATCGGGTGTGGCAGGCCGCGCTTCGCGGCGCGCCCTACGATGTCGAGCATCGCATTTTGACAAAAAGCGGCGTGCGATGGATCCGTGAAAAGGCCCAACTCGATTTCGATTCGCGGGGCGCGGTGGCCGGCGCTTTCGGGACGGCTCAGGATATCACCGATCCCAAGAAAAAAGAAACCGAACTCCTGCGGCTCAACCGCACGCTCAAAGCGCTGCGCGACAGCAGCCAGGCGGTCTCCTGCGCTTCCCAAGAATCGGATTTCCTGGACGCCGTTTGCCGCATTGTCGTCGAAGATTGCGGCCATGAATTGGTTTGGATCGGTTTCGCCGAGCATGACGAACGCAAAAGCGTGCGGCCCGCGGCGTTTGCCGGTTTCGAGAAGGGATACCTGGAATCCTTGAACGTCACTTGGGCGGATGACGAGCGCGGCCGCGGCCCGACGGGCACGGCGATTCGCCGGGGAAGACCCACCGCCTGCCGCAACATCCTCGGGGATCCGCGGTTCAAGCCTTGGCGCGAAGAGGCCCTCAAGCGCGGCTTTGCCTCCTCCCTGGCCCTTCCCTTGATGGACGGCGAGCGGGCGTTCGGCGCGATTACGGTCTATTCCAGAGAACCGGATCCCTTTTCGACCGAGGAAGTCCGATTGCTCTCGGAATTGGCCAATGATCTGGCCTACGGAATCATGGCCATCCGCTTGCGCATTGCCCATGAACAGGGCGAAGAATTACTGCTGCAGAGTGAAGAGCGGTATCGCGGACTCGTGGAGCTTTCGCCCGATGCCGTGTTCGTCAACCGCGACGAGCGGATCGAATACATGAATCCCGCCGGACTACAACTGTTCGGGGCGGCCTCCACCGACCAAATCGTTAGCAGATCGCCGCTTGAATTATTCCATCCCGATTACCGGGACTTGGTTCGCAAACGGATCGGGGAGTTGCGGGAGGGCCAGTCCCCACCTCGAATCGAGGAAAAAATCGTGCGGCTGGACGGTGGAATCCGCGATGTCGAAGTAGTCGCTTCCCACTTCACCGATCGGCAGGGGCCGGCGATTCAAGTGATCCTCCACGATATCACCGAACGCAAGCGGGCCGAAGAACAATTGCGGCTGCATCTGACTATCCTGGAGTCCACGGCCAACGCCATCGTCATCTCCGGACGAGACGGTGCGATTCAATGGGTCAACCCGGCTTTCACCCAGCTCACCGGTTATAGACCCGCCGAAGTCGTAGGACAAAATCCCCGCGTGCTCAAATCCGGGCGGCAACCGCCCAAATTCTACAAGCACATTTGGAAGACCATCCTCTCCGGCCAAGTCTGGCAGGGCGAACTGGTCAACAGACGCAAGGACGGCAGCTTTTACACCGAGGAAATGACCATCACGCCCATCGCCGACACCCACAACGGCATCCGGCATTTCATCGCCGTCAAACATGATGTCACCAAGCGCAAACTCATGGAGGATGATCTGCGCTCCGCCAAGGAAGCCGCCGAGGCGGCAAACGTGGCAAAGGACCATTTTATCGCCAATATCAGCCACGAATTGCGAACTCCCATGAACGCCATCCTGGGGATGACCGAACTGGCGTTGGATGAAGACTTGCCGCCTTCCGTTCGCGAATACTTGACCACCGCCAGAGAATCGGCCGATATGCTGCTGGATTTGCTCAACGATATTCTCGACTTCTCCCGCATCGAGACCTCGCAGTTCCAATTGGAAATGGCCCCCTTCAGTTTGCGGCATCTGTTGTCCCTGACGATGAAAACGTTGGGAGTCCAGGCCTATGAGAAGGGCCTCGAACTGATTTGCGACCTGACGGACCGCGTCCCCGATCAACTCCTCGGCGACTCCTTGCGGCTCCGCCAAGTGCTCACCAACTTGATCGGCAACGCCATCAAGTTCACTTCCCGCGGCGAGATCGTGGTGAGCGTCACCGAAGAAGATAGCGAGGAACGAGATGAGCGAGGCATGAGGCGAAAAAGTGCCGGCGATGGTTCGGCGGCGACCGGTCGCAAATTAAAAG
Organism: Pirellulales bacterium; assembly: GCA_963713065.1. GTDB lineage: Bacteria > Planctomycetota > Planctomycetia > Pirellulales > Thermoguttaceae > JADLEL01. The sequence goes on from CAVQKP010000014.1 coordinate 32,025, forward strand.
CCGGCCAGAAAGCGCTTTCCGAAGTGAATCAAACGGGGGAAAGCGAGTTGTTCTTGAAGTTTTCGGTCGAAGATACGGGGATCGGCATCGCGCCTAAAGAGCAGGAGCGGATCTTCGCACCCTTCACTCAGGCCGATTCCTCCATGACGCGCAATTACGGCGGCACCGGCTTGGGGCTGTCGATTGCCTCCAACCTGGTGAAGCTGATGGGCGGGGAAATCCGGATCAGGAGCCAACTCGGCCGGGGAAGCGAATTTTCCTTCACCGTGCGGCTGAAACGGCAATCCCTCACCCCTACGGAAGCGGAAACGGAGTTTGACCGGAGGGAACGGCTCCGAGAACTGCCGATTCTGTTGGTGGCCGAAAATCCCACTGTCCGTCGCGTCTTGCAGTTGATGCTTTTCCGTTGGGGAATGAAACCCGACACGATGGGCGATGTCCCCGCTGCCTTGGCGAAGCTCCATGAAGCGGCCGCCGCCGGCAAAGCCTACGGGGTGGCTGTCGTTGACGCCGCGTTCTCCCAAAACGATGGTTTTACCTTGGCGAGTTGGCTCAACGATAATCCGGGCCTCGTCGGATCGACGATTCTGCTGTTTTCACCCTGTGATCGGATCACCCATTTCCGCCGTTGTCAGGAACTCGGAATCCGTTATCTGGAAAAGCCGATCTTCCAATCCAATCTCTTGTGCTTGATCTTGCAGGCGATCGGCGCGGTCGATCCGCCCTCGCCCTTTTCCCCCTCGACCTCGTTTGGCGTAGAACTGGCGTTCGTACCCCGGGCAAAGCGGATTCTCATCGTCGAAGACAACCTCGCCAATCAGCAATTGGCCCTGCATATACTCAAAAAAAACGGGCATTCGGCGATGGTAGCGTCCAACGGACTCGAAGCGGTGGAACGGGTGCGCGAGGAGGATTTCGATCTCGTGTTGATGGATATTCAAATGCCCGTCATGGACGGTTATCAAGCCACGGCCGCCGTTCGCGCCATGACTGACCCCGGGAAAGCCCGCATTCCGATCATCGCCCTGACCGCGCACGCCATGAAAGAAGATAAGCAACGCTGCCTCGCGGCGGGCATGAACGGCTACCTCAACAAACCGATCCATGCCGGAAAAATGATCGAGATCATCGAACGCACGGCAAACAATCCCCCCGCCGAATCCGCTCCGGAATCACCGCCGGAATCGCAACTGCAATCCCTCCCGCCGGCAGCCGCTTCGAACTGCGTTTTCGACCTGCAAGAAGCGTTGGACCGCTGCTTCGATCGCGAGATGTTCGATCAGATGCGAAGTTATTTTTTCACCCAGTCGGTGGAAGTCCTGGAGCAGATTCGCGGCGCCTTGGCCCGCGGCGAAGCGGAGGAAGTCGCCCGGGCGGCCCATGCCCTGCGGGGCACGCTGGTTTATCTCGGCGCGCATCCCTGCATGGACGCCGTCGAATGCGTGGAAGAGATGGGCCGCGAAGGAAACTTGGATTCCGCCCCCGACGCGATCGAACGGCTTGCAATCCAGATCGAACTCTTGAAACAGGCGTTGGCCGCCGGAGTGGAGAAGCAGGAATAGGCAAGGAACTTCGGCAAGCCTTCCCCACGCACTTGCGCTCTTATCCGTTTTCCAACACCCATTGCACGGCTTGGCAGTTCAATTCGGAGGCGTTTTTGAGATTCAACTTGGTCTTGATGCGTTCGCGGTGGGCTTCGACCGTTTTGGGGCTGACGCCCAGTTTTTTGGCGATTGCTTTCGTGGTTATCCCCCGCCCGAGCATTTGAAATACTTCTATTTCCCGGTTGGAAAGGCCCGCAATGGGGTCGCGATGGAAATCGCCTCCTCCCAGCCGCCGCAAAATGTTGTTGGTCATGTTCGGGCTGAGATACATATTCCCCTGCAGCACGTTGCGGATGGCCTCGACGACGTTTTCGATCGGCTCCTTCTTGCCGACATAACCCATCGCCCCCGCCCGGATAGTACGCTCGGCGTAGATCTTCTCGTCGAATGTTGACCAGACGAGCATTTTGATGCGAGCGTCGAATTCCTTGATTTGCGAGATCAGCTCGATCCCGTGGCTGTCCTTCAGCGAGATGTCCACCAGCACCAGATCCGGCCGAAGTTCCTCAACCTGCCGGAAGGCATCGACGACGTTGTCCGCCCCTTCGTAAACCTGGATGTCGGGTTCCTGCGCGATCAAACGCATCAATCCTTGGCGAATGATGGGATGATCATCCACGATCAATATTTTGGATTTCGTCATCACGCGATCGGGTCTTGTTTTAGTAATCATCGAACCGCACCTCCTCAATCGTCTCTTTGGGTCGAATAAGGTTCAGAAGACCTTATTTGCATAAGGTTTCGCGCATCGGTCATTTTTCCATAACATAAAGAACTAGTAAACGGGTGCGGATAAACTATCGTTGCGGAATCGCTTTTACGCCAGATTGTTCGTTCATTCACTTTTCGAAAAGTTGATGAGCATTAAATAATGATCCCGATATTTCAGTTTATCTTGAGAATACGCGGGATCTTCTTTCCTTTACAATCGGTGTGTGACCAAGGCAGTAAATACATCCCCCTAATGAGGATAATATCTCAATTTATCCGATTCGACGATACTTGCAATACACCTCATGGGTGGTTATGAATCGATTATCGCATAATCGCCTACTTTCGCAATCGCATAAACGCCTACTCTCAGTCCGCAGGGCTTGAGTATCGTAGGTATTTACCCTAGTATCCCCCGGCATTATCCCGATGCTTGGGGTAGTTTTCTCCTATATCGTGAGCGTCATTTTCACGATTTTCAGCTTTCCATTCCGCTGCCAAGATAATAATTGAACAAGGGATACCGACCACATCGTTAGGATTTTCGGCCCCTGACGATGCGGAAGCAACCGGAGAATAGGGAACGCGAAAGATGTATCCTAACGATCAAAAAAATTGCACTATTAAAGAATCGGCAACGGAAAGAAATTCGCTCAAAGAGAAAGAAATCGTGCTTGCGGAGGCGCGATTGCGGTTTCAGAAATCGCCCTATCAAGAACTGCACCGCGTAAAATTCGAATTCCGCGAAGGCGTGCTGACCCTGCGAGGGCGCGTGCCGAGTTCCTTTCTCAAACAAATCGCGCAATCGATCGTGTTTTCGATGGAGTGCATCGAAACCATTGACAACCGCTTGGAAGTCGTAGAACCACAAACGATTCGAGACTGAAAATGCCACGGAGGATTTTGCACATGTTTCGCGGAACTGAAAAAATTTCACCTGCCCCGACCAACAATCAAGCGGCCACGCTTGCTATAAACGCCCCCTTCTTGACCGAAGAAAGAGCAAATCCCGATCGCGATGTTCGGAAGGAACCGCGTGCCCCCCGGCGAAATCGCGGATGCTATTACGTCTTTCGAGAGGGCATGCTGCAAATGCTGCCTTTCGATCGCCAAGCGATCGGCTGGTAATCGCCGAGGGACGCCGATTGCTCTTCTCCCCCGTTGCCCACTCCGCCAAGGAGAATATAGAATGATCCCGACAAAGGATCATTGTATTCTCCCAACGAGCTCGACTGCCATGAAAAACGCATTAACAGCCTGGTTTTTAGTGTTCGCCCTCCTCGCTCCCGCAATTGCCGCGGCAGCGGATGACAACCGGGTAACGGTCGTACCCGCGGAAACCGACGAAATCCTCGCCAATCCGGGCATGGGCTGGGAAACCTTCCACTGCACGAGCGCGCGGGACAAGACGCTGCCCGTCTGGATTCCCTCCACCGTCCAGTACACCCGCTGGTCTTGGAGGGATCTGGAACCCCAGCAAGGCAAAATCAATGTCGAGTTGATCGATCGATGCCTGAAGGAAAGCCGCGAATCGGGCCAGAAGCTGGCATTTCGGGTGTCGTGCTGTGCGCCGAACACGAGAGCAATCTATTATCCCTCATGGTTGAAAGAGATCGGCGGCAGGATTCTTTCTTGCGATCGCAATGGGAATGGTCCTTTTCAGGTTCCCGATCTGGACGATCCCCTCGTCTTGGAAAAACATCTCGATTTCATCGCCCGGCTCGGCAAACGATACGACGGAAATCCCGGCATCGACCATATCGATCTCGGTTCCGTCGGCTGGTGGGGCGAGTGGCATTTGAGCGGCTCGAAAGCATGCACCATGCCGCGTCTGGAAAATCGGCAGCAAGTGGTCGCCGCGTATCTGGCCGCTTTCAAGAAAACTCCCTTGCTCATGCTGCTCAACGGCGGGGAATGCTTGAAAACCGCCGTCGGCCGGGGAACGGGTTGGAGGGCCGACTGCCTCGGAGACCTGGGTGGATTCTCTCGCACATGGAACCACATGCGGAATGGTTATCCCGCTTGGATCCGGCAAGCCGGCATCCAGGATGCCTGGAAAACCGCGCCCGTCGCCTGGGAGACTTGCTGGGACATCCAGAAATGGGTGGACGAAGGCTGGCCCTTGCGCCACATCTTCAACTATGCCCTCGACCTGCACGGCTCCTATATCAACAACAAGTCATCGCCCTTGCCCAACGCAGCGAACGTGCGCGCCGAAATCGAGCGGTTCCTGCGCCGGTTGGGCTATCGCCTGGTCCTCAAGGAATTGCGGCATCCCGCTCGGGCGAAAGCCGGCGGCAAAATCGAAATCGCCATGCAGTGGCAAAATACCGGCTCGGCCCCCTGCTATCGGCCCTATCGGCTGGCCTACCGCTTTACCGACGCTCACGGCGCAAGCTCCGTCATCGCGAGCAAGATCGCGGTCAACGAGTGGCTCCCCGGCTCCGTCGATCTTTTTACCGAAGATTTCTTCAAAAATCCGCCCGATTTGCCGCCCGGCAAAGTGGTCTCCGTTTCGGATGCCCTCACGCTGCCCCAAAACATGGCAGCCGGCTCCTACTCGCTGGCGATTGCGGTGGTTGACGAGGATGAAAAGCCGGTGATTCGCTTGGGGATCAAAGGCCGGTCGGGCGACGGCTGGTATCCCTTGAGCACGATTGACGTAGAAAGATAAAAAAGTCCGTGCAACGGAAAAGGACGCAATCCTTTGACCGTCAAGACGTCCAAAATAGGGCCACCAGGATTCGAACCTGGAACCAACAGATTATGAGTCTGCTGCTCTGACCGTTGAGCTATGGCCCCGTCTTTCCTATTTTTGAAACACCGCCTTGACCTTCTTATGCAGCCCGGGGTATTTGTCGATGAACTCCGCGCGTTGCTTGTCGAGCGTTGCTTGTTGCCGCTCGAATTCGGCGTGCGTGTAGAGTTTTGCCGGATGCATGAGGATCGAATCGACGGCGCGGACCGATCGCGGGACGGGCAGGTCGGTGCCTTCGGAAATCATGTAGTCTTCCAAGCCGCCGCGGAGCACGGAGTCGAGGATGCCCATGGTGTCGGCCAGGTTGATGTCCCGGTAGCGTTCTCCTTCGCCGACCCAACCGGTGTTCAGCAGGAAACAGTTGATGTGCGCGTTGCTCTTTAAAATGTCGTAGAACAAATTGGCGTGTTCCGCTCGATCGCCGGCCAGGAACGGGTCGTAGAAAAACTCGTTCTTGATCTTGCCCGCCTGCGTCGGATCGCCCGCCGACGATTCCATGGACTGGCCCAGCACCATGAAAGCCGCCGCTTGCTCTTGCGTGAGCTTGGCGATGGCGGGGATGATGCTGCCGCGGGTGATGAGGAACAGGTTATCGACGCGTTCGGCGTTGATGTTGGGGCTGGCGTGCATGAAATCGCGGCGTTCGACCACCGCCCGGCCGTTGGAGGTCATTTCCATATTGTAGAAATCGAAGGTGCCGTCGTCCTCGAGCCAGACGTTTTCCAAAAGGTGTTGCGCTTGAGGCAGGCGTAATACGACTCGATCTGTTCGCCGGGATTCAGGGCGTCGGTCTTGATGAACAATCCGCCGGCCTCGAAGCCGAGGAAGCGGCCGTCGCGGGTGAGGGTGCCGCCGTCGTCCTGAATGAGCCACGAACGCTCGCGCCCCTTTCGTGCGAGCACTTTGCAGGTGGTGCTCGTCTTGCCGTTCGCGCTCAAGGCGACGAACAGCGAATAGCTCGTCAAATACGGCCCGTGCGAGGCTTCGAGCGTGTCCTTGCGGCAGCCGGCGTGCAAGAAGACGGCGTTCCCCTTCTGTTTGACGCGCCAATCCTCGCCGGCGAAAATTCCCTTCTTCCATTCGCCGAAGTAATTGCTGTTGCGCACGACCTTCACCATCTTGCCGTCGGCCGAATGGGCGCAGCGGATCGAGATCGCCTTTTGCGGCAACACCTTCGACTTGTTGCTCTCGTACTCCTCGTCGAAGAACATGACGACCGTATAGGTCGGATCGGCCGCCGCGGCGGACTTGAACAACTTCTGGCCGGCGTAGGCTAAGTGCGAAAAAGTCTTCGGCAGGATCAGCCGGGCGGTAACGCCGTCCGAGCCGTCGCCCACCGTCACGTCGATGCTCACCAGTTCTTCCTTGGCGAGCGATTTTTTCGCCTGTTCGAGCAGCTTGCGTTCCGCGTCGCCGAAATTGGTATCGATGTTGTTTTTCGTCATCGCCGCCGCGCGCGACATCGGCTCGGAAACCACCGCCAGATTCTCGTACTTGCTCACGCGGACGTCCGGCTCGCACAAGGCAAACGTGCGGAGTTGCTCGTTGTCCGGATTGCGGACCAGGCGGTTTTCCTTGGCGGCGGAATCGAAGATTTCCTTGGCGGCTTGCTGAAATTCAGCGAACATTTTCATAAGTTTTCTCGCGGTTGGTTGGCAAGAGTCAAAATAGCTGGGAGGAGCAAAATGAAGTTCCGCTCTTTTGTCTAAATTATTGGAAAAGCCTCGGAGGCGACACCATTTTCGTTGGCATTGCCCTTATTTTTGGAGTTTCCCATATATGTCGAGATTAAGATTATAACCTGATCCGGGTTAAGCTGAAAAGTGCCCGTTTTTATCAGGATTGGGCAAATGAGGGGCTTTTGGGCGGGTGCGGCTGCTGGAATTGAGATTTTTGGTCATCATATTTCCGGTTTGGCACATTTGGAGTTGGTCTTGGGACCTGGGTCTTTGCGGTTTTGCTCAACAAAATTGAAAAATTCCACGTTGGAGCCCCAACGCCCTGGGACTCCAAAGAAGTGATGATTTGCATTTGGGGAGATTGGGTCGGGAGGGTGTTGGTGTTTGCTCAACAAAATTGAAAAATTCCACGTTTCGACTTGGAGGACTTGCTTTCATCATTGCTCTCACAGTGCTAAAGGGGACAGTCCCATTTTTGTGGCCCATTTTTGTGGCCTCCTGCCACAAAAATCGGGACAGTCCCCTCGGGTCGGCGGAGCGGGATCCTTCCGCGCGACACGGCAGGAGTCTCGCTGATCGGGGAATCCCGGGGTATAGGTACATAAGTACACATCTTTACGGATAAGGTTAATGTAGCAAAGGGCGCGGCTTTTTTCAAATAAAAAATGGGATTGGGCGGCCAAATGGATGCGCAAGCGATTGCGGGGATCGGGGTTACGGCGGCGAAAAAATATTTCGGCCGGTGAAAATTTCAAGTGCTGACGGAATGGATGCGGCTTTTTCGGAGAAGACCTGGAAGCGATTCCGCGATCGGATCGCAGCAGCAATCGTTCGGGCAGCCGGGAAGCGGATCCGGTCCCGGCGCGACGCCGCTGCCGCCGCCACCGACGCCAATCCCACCACCGCCGCCACTCGCGCCAGGCGGGGACGTGATCGTGATAACAAGACCGTATGATTCACCGCTGCCGCCGTAGCAGCCGGGCACCACCGCCGTCAACGACTGGCCGGACAGGATTTCGTGGCCCGTTGTCTGGTCGAAAACTTGGAATTGGCTGCGGTCGAAGCAAAGCGAATAGGACACCAGGGTATCCACTCCGTCGCCGCGGGGGTTTTGCAGCGTGACGACCGCCTCGGTCGATACGCCCGGCCCCAGCACCACGCTCCCGTCCAGCACCGCCGCGTCCGGGGCTTCAATCGTGATCCACGACCCCACCTGAATCTCCTCCCGCGCCACGTTCGTCGAACCCCGGCCGTTCGGCAGGTCGTAAGCGAAGGCAGAGCCTGACTGATTGTAAGGAGCGGATTCGCAATCACTGCTCACCATAATGTTTTCCATTTTGTCAGATTTGGTTCATGTCCCTGGAATTCGCAGTCCTACATGAGCCGCCGTAAAGCATTCCTTTCACACTCGATTCCAATCCCGGCCGACGGGTGCGATCCCTCGTCTCGTGGGTTGTCATGGTTCGCTTGGCCGGGACTCCAGAGCATCACTGTTTTCCTGGTGGTTCAAGTCCCTTCTCGGGAATTGCGTTTCCGCTTTGGTCACGTGGGGGGTGAAACCAGTCTTGATCGATCTTGGCCTCGAACGAAGGAATCCACCCGCCTGGCCCTGAAATCTTGATAAAGTAGAAACCCACAGCCTTGCCGTCGTTCCACCAATGGATTTGCCGGAACCAGTACTGCCAGGCATTCCATGTATTCAGCATGTTGTCGATGTTGTATTCACCCCGTTCCAAAGTCCGCGAACCATCAATGCCGTCGTCCGCCATCGTTCGCGGGTTTCCAACGACCGCCTTGTCGAGGGCAAGTTCCTTAGTTCTTGCGGAGTTGAAGGTGAACGAAACGATCTTGGCTTTGAAATCGGGAATCGGCGTCGGGATCCCCATCCCCGACTTTTTGTCGTATGCGTCCATCTTGCCGTTGCTGCTGAAAATCTTCGCACAGAGTTGCTTGGCGTATTCGAAACGACTTTCCTTGTCACGGCCAGTGCCGCCACCGTCAATTGGGGTGATCTTGATGGCAAAAACGGTGCGGGTTTGCGAGATTTCGACGTGATACCCGTCGTGATCATAGCGAACTCGCGCTGTATCAAGCTGATAGCGAGTCCATTTCGATTGGCGTTCCGGCCCTGGTTCCGATTCTTCAATCTCTTTTTTAGAACGACCATCTCCGCATTCGATGACGGACGCCACGCTGGATCGACGACATCTTTGATCCATTGTTGAGCTAAATTCTTTGCGAATTGTGGATCAACTTTCTTTTCTGCCACGGTGTCCTTATTGGGCCATTCGAACAGCTTTCGCACTTTCGATGGCATGGCCTCGGAGAGCGAATTGGCCTCGTCAAGGGGAACTCTTAACAACGGATTCGGGTTCATACGATCACGATCATCCTCTTTCGCGAACGCACTAAAAAGGACCGCAATCATGATAATAGCAATGTTCAATGTTTACTCCGAAAATAGAGTTTTTATGACTACCTCCTATCGTGCATCAGGAGCTTCTCGCCATGGATCGAAGTTATCGTTGCATTTTACCACATGAGGTGTTGGGTCTTTCACGTCGTATGCCCACGTGATATCAATAAAGGATGCTTTTGACGTAGCCGCCATCGACCACGATCCACAGCGTTTTCCCGGCTTTTTTCACGATCGGCGCGATCCATTCTACCAGCCGGGCAGCCAGCACGAGCTTGGTGGCGAACGTCCAACCGCGCCACTTCGGAATCTTGGCCATCGTTTTCTGGCGGACATAGAGCATGGCCCAAAGCGGCAGCGCCAACGCGCCGAAGCACGGATGCCGCACGGCCAACGAGAGCGTCACCCAGATATGTCCGTAGAGATATTTCTGGTCGGCCGGTCCCGGCGTTGGGTTGTGATGAATGCCTGCCCCTTCGACTTTCGGCCCGTAACGCTTGGTGGGGGTGTCGTCGATGACCGCCAGCAACCGGTCGGGCAACGGCAAAGTCCTCAGCAGCAGAACCAAAAGTGGCGTGGCGACGCATTTGGTCTTGCGTCCAAGGGCCGCCAGAAAGTAAAAATAGTTTCGGAAGTCGTCGCTGACTCCGGCGGCGCGGAGCCAGGAGGTCACGGTCCGTCGCCCGTGGGCAAAGAGAATACCCATCAGCAGGACCGGCAGCCGCCAACGGTTGCGGGCGTGCAATCCCGCCGCCAGCCACTGGCTCCACTGGTCCCAATCTTCCGGACATTGCCAATAACATATCGAATTTGCCATCCTTGGCTCTCCTATCACTTGGGTCTTGGTAAACACAATGTGATGGAAGAGCCTTTTTCATTGCAAGATCAATTTAATCGATAAACCGTCCGATCTGCCGTTTTTTCAGAAAGTGCAGAGTAGATACAAAGGCGATTAAAGTAATAATGTGCTTTGCATCTGAATGGTACAGCTCCATTGATAAACGTGTGGAGAGCGATGAATGTAAAGTTTCGTGTGGATTCCGGGGCGTCAGGTCTCAAAACGATGTCGCACCGAAAAATGAAGCCGAGAAATGAGTTGCGGCAAGAAATATCCGAAAACGTTGTCACCGACTTTCGAGGGGTGAAAGCCGTAGCAAGCAAACGATAAAGCGAAGATGCGCGGGTTGAAAGGAACCAAAACCAAGCAATCGCAGAACAAGAAACGATGCAATCGCATGCGGATTTTCACCCGCGTAAAACCGCGTGGGGAAAGAAGCTGAACTAGGCTGCCTTGCGTTCGTAGTGCTTGAGCAGCCCGCCGCGATTCATAGTAAAGCATTTCGCCCAACAAAATGCTCACTTCGATAGATGACTCCGGCAAATCACGTCGAGTCAACAGCACGTCCTGCCATTTCGAAGAGGGTTGCCTCCGCTCACCGAAGCCAACCATGACATTCTAAACCGCTATAGCGGAGCCAACCCCCTCATAACCCGAAAAGGTCAACAGACGAGAGACACTGAGACTTTGCCCCCAAAATGGGTAGCTGGGGGCGGATTCGAGGGCGAGGTGCCTTGTCTCTACTTCGCAACGTGATGCGAGAGCCGAGACAAGTCAATTGACGTAAGTTGTTGCAAATACTTGTGTTACAACGAAAAAAGCCGAGGTTTTTAGCCTCGGCTT
>CAVQKP010000015.1:0-72900 GCA_963713065.1 Pirellulales bacterium
GGGGGGCAACCGGTTTTCCGCAATGTAAGTGCTAGCAATGCTAGCACTTACGCCAAGTCGTGCGCTTAAAAAATGGACCTCATCGAAGAAGAAGAAAGTAGTAACCAAATCATTTCTTCAACTTTGGAGGTCCAGATCCCATGATGCCACAATCCTTCATCCTTGCCAAGAGTCAGGAATTACATCGGATTGCCGACGAACTGCTTGCAACGGTCGCAGATGCCGTGGAGCAGCAAACGCCGATCCACGAAGTCGAGTCGAAAACCATGAACATCTTGCTGCGGGCGGGACGCGCGACCGTGCAATTGTTGGTCGATTGCCTCGGCGATGGCGACGTGGGTGAGACACACCAACTCGCGGAAGGAACGACGGTCCGACGCTCGTCCGCGCGCAACCGTGCGCTTACCTGTCGATCTTCGGGGAGTTGGACGTCAAGCGGTATGTCTATAGCTCAGGGGAAGGCCGGAAGATCTTGTTCGCGGCGGTGGATGCCCGCTTGGCCCTGCCGGAGAGCAAATTTTCCTACCTCTTGCAGGATTGGGATCAGAACTTCGCGATGGAAGAACCCTTTGCCCAAGTCTCCGGCAAGATCGAAAAAATCCTGGGACTCCACCAGCACGTGGACAGCTTGGAACGCATGAACCGCGAGATGGCCGGGCAAGCGGACGCCTTCCACGCCGCGCAAACACCGCCGCCGGCAGCGGAAGAAGGAGAGATTTTCGTGCAGACGGCCGATGGCAAGGGTGTTCCGATCCGACGACCGGCGGATGCGCCGCCCATCATGGACCATCAGCATCGAGTCGGTCCTAAACCAGATCGCAAGAAGATGGCCACACTGGGAGCGGTGTACAGCATCGACCGCTTTCGCCGCACGCCCGAGGACGTGGTGGAGTCGTTGTTTCGCGACCCGCACGAGAAGCCGACCGCAGAGCATTCGCCACCGCGTCCCCATCCCTGCCATAAACGAATGCGGGCCCTGTTGGATCATTCCGACGGCAACGGCGACGAGATCGACGGCCGGGCGGCGGTGTTCGGCTGGATCAGCGACGAAATCGCCGAACGCCAGGCGGGCAGCGGCAAACCGATCGTGTGCGTCATGGACGGCGAGGAGTCGCTGTGGAACATGCGGGACGTGTTTCAAGCGAAGGTCCCGATGATCGACATCTTGGACCTATTGCACGTGACGCCGCGACTGTGGGACGCCGCTTTTTCGTTTCATTCGCCCGAGAGCGCCGCGGCGACGAAGTTCGTCCGCGAGCGGACGCTGCGAATTCTGCGCGGGGAAGCGGTTGCCGTCATTCGCGGGTTGCGGCGGATGGAAACCGAGCACGGACTGCGGGGGAACAAACACGCCGCGCTGCAACGGATCTGCGGCTACTTGGAGAAGAACCGTCACCGGATGCGTTATGACGAATACCTGGCGGCGGGCTATCCGATCGCCAGCGGCGTGATCGAAGGAGCGTGCCGTCATCTCGTGAGAGATCGTTTGGAGCGAACGGGAATGAATTGGTGCATCCCAGGAGCCCAATCCATGCTGAATTTACGCTGCATTTACCTGACGGACGAGTGGGAGCCGTTCATGGCATTCCGCATCGCCGAAGAAACAAAACGCCTTTATCCGTATCGAAGCACGTTGCAGCCGCTGCCGTGGTTCTCGGCAGCCTAAATCGATATCATGAGATGCGGAAGGCCGGTTGCGCCCCCATCTGCAAATGCGGACTAGGAGTCTGTGGTTTTCCCGCCAGGGACAAGCTGTGCTTTACCTGTCGACCGAAGGTCGTCAGTGTTTACTAGTCCCACTTGGCTCAGTTTATTTTCCTCGATGTACTCTTTCCTTATATTCCATCCTAATAGGATGGACAAAAAAGACAGAGTCAGCTAGGACAATACACAGAGCCAAGAAAGCACTTAGTAAATACTGACGCCTTCGGTAGCAAAACACAGCAAACTTAGTCGTGGCGAGAAACACAGACTCTAGTCCTCATTTGAATGGGGCGCAACCGGCCTTCCGCATCTCATGATATCGATTTAGGCTGCCGAGAACCACGGCAGCGGCTGCAACGTGCTTCGATACGGATAAAGGCGTTTTGTTTCTTCGGCGATGCGGAATGCCATGAACGGCTCCCACTCGTCCGTCAGGTAAATGCAGCGTAAATTCAGCATGGATTGGGCTCCTGGGATGCACCAATTCATTCCCGTTCGCTCCAAACGATCTCTCACGAGATGACGGCACGCTCCTTCGATCACGCCGCTGGCGATCGGATAGCCCGCCGCCAGGTATTCGTCATAACGCATCCGGTGACGGTTCTTCTCCAAGTAGCCGCAGATCCGTTGCAGCGCGGCGTGTTTGTTCCCCCGCAGTCCGTGCTCGGTTTCCATCCGCCGCAACCCGCGAATGACGGCAACCGCTTCCCCGCGCAGAATTCGCAGCGTCCGCTCGCGGACGAACTTCGTCGCCGCGGCGCTCTCGGGCGAATGAAACAAAAAAGCGGCGTCCCACAGTCGCGGCGTCACGTGCAATAGGTCCAAGATGTCGATCATCGGGACCTTCGCTTGAAACACGTCCCGCATGTTCCACAGCGACTCCTCGCCGTCCATGACGCACACGATCGGTTTGCCGCTGCCCGCCTGGCGTTCGGCGATTTCGTCGCTGATCCAGCCGAACACCGCCGCCCGGCCGTCGATCTCGTCGCCGTTGCCGTCGGAATGATCCAACAGGGCCCGCATTCGTTTATGGCAGGGATGGGGACGCGGTGGCGAATGCTCTGCGGTCGGCTTCTCGTGCGGGTCGCGAAACAACGACTCCACCACGTCCTCGGGCGTGCGGCGAAAGCGGTCGATGCTGTACACCGCTCCCAGTGTGGCCATCTTCTTGCGATCTGGTTTAGGACCGACTCGATGCTGATGGTCCATGATGGGCGGCGCATCCGCCGGTCGTCGGATCGGAACACCCTTGCCATCGGCCGTCTGCACGAAAATCTCTCCTTCTTCCGCTGCCGGCGGCGGCGTTTGCGCGGCGTGGAAGGCGTCCGCTTGCCCGGCCATCTCGCGGTTCATGCGTTCCAAGCTGTCCACGTGCTGGTGGAGTCCCAGGATTTTTTCGATCTTGCCGGAGACTTGGGCAAAGGGTTCTTCCATCGCGAAGTTCTGATCCCAATCCTGCAAGAGGTAGGAAAATTTGCTCTCCGGCAGGGCCAAGCGGGCATCCACCGCCGCGAACAAGATCTTCCGGCCTTCCCCTGAGCTATAGACATACCGCTTGACGTCCAACTCCCCGAAGATCGACAGGTAAGCGCGCGGTTGCGGCGCGGACGAGCGTCGGACCGTGGTTCCTTCCGCGAGTTGGTGTGTCTCACCCACGTCGCCATCGCCGAGGCAATCGACCAACAATTGCACGGTGGCGCGTCCCGCCCGCAGCAAGATGTTCATGGTTTTCGACTCGACTTCGTGGATCGGCGTTTGCTGCTCCACGGCATCTGCGACCGTTGCAAGCAGTTCGTCGGCGATCCGATGTAATTCCTGACTCTTGGCAAGGATGAAGGATTGTGGCATCATGGGATCTGGACCTCCAAAGTTGAAGAAATGATTTGGTTACTACTTTCTTCTTCTTCGATGAGGTCCATTTTTTCAAGGCGCGACTTGGCGTAAGTGCTAGCATTGCTAGCACTTACATTGCGGAAGACCGGTTGCGCCCATCGCAGAAACGCTCTTCTTCATAACACACCTCTTTCAATCTTGGGTTTTTGGAAAAAAGAACCCGCAGGCAACCGAACGACGATCACCTGCGGGCGTACCAAGATTGAGATTTATGACCGCAGCATCTGCGGCAGTGTTTCCTTATTTATCCTTTTGGGCTCTGATCTTGGTACACCAGGGTTCCAAGATAATAGAGTGTGCCATTTTTATTTTTCTCTGGTTTTGGAAAAATTCGTGAAGAATTATTGTTTGCAGGCTCATTTAATCTTATGAGAACCATTTCTCAATCACTGGTTCGTCCTGTGCGTCCCGCGATCTTTGGGCCCACAGCGATTTGGTGGTCAAAGGGCTAAAGGTAGGAATGGAAGCCCCATTGCCGCCTAAGCCACATTTGGCCTCTGTTTTGATCCAATCTTCTTCTGGGTGCTGCGGCGAAGCCGTTTTTATCGAGGGATGCTTCCCATGCCTATTTCTGTTGGGACAAATACACGATAATCGTTAGCAGGATGCGTCACTTGCCCCGAATGGCTCGACCAGACGTCTGCCTGAAACGACGTCGATGCGATAGTCGCCACTGGACATGTGGAGATGCCTAGATAAGATAAAAGTTGTGCGAGTCTGGATCGGCGTCGGGCTCGCTGCAATTTGAGAATGTCGAGCGATCACCTTTATTGCGAAACGAGGAGGCTTCCATGAGATTTTTGCTAACTGCTGCCCTGGTCTTGCTATTCCTGAACGGTTCCTTGGCTGCCGATACGCCGCAGCCGGAAGAGGGTTTTGTGAGCCTCTTCGACGGAAAGACCCTCGACGGTTGGAAGGTGGGCGAGAACGCCGACATCTTCCAGGTCCGCGATGGCATGATCGTGATGGAGTGCCCCGCGACGACCCACAGTCCTGCTCACCTGTTTTATGTCGGGAGCGTAAACCATCACGATTTCAAGAACTTCGACCTCAAGGTGGACGTGATGACCTTCCCCGGGGCGAACTCGGGAATCTATTTCCACACGAAGTATCAGGAGGCCGGCTGGCCCAACTTCGGGATGGAATGCCAGGTCGACAACAGTCACGCCGACTGGCGGCGGACCGGCAGCCTGTATGGCATCAAGAACATCTCGTGGGGCCCGGAAACGCCGCCCAAAAACAACAAGGAAGACGTCACCATCTTGCCGAAGCCGCCCGTCACGGACAATGTCTGGTATACCCAAGAGGTCATCTACCGGGACGGGCTGGTGACGGTCAAGCTCGACGGCAAGACCATGCTCGAATACAGGCTTCCGCAAGCGGACGTCGAGCACCAGCTTCCGACCAAGAGGACCTGGTTGCCGCGAGGCACCTTCGCCCTTCAGGGGCACCCGCCGATGCCGGGCCATATCAGCAAGGCATGCTTCAAGAACATCCGCGTCAAGGTTCTTCCCGATTGAGTCGGCCAGCGGCCAACCATCGGTCCCGTTGTGGTTCTGAGCAACGCGTCAGGCGCTGGCTTTTTGGTCCGCCGTTCGCACTGCCCCCTTGCCGATTGTATCTAGTGCGTAACAGAATGCTACCTGCACACAGCGTCGGCTTCAAGTTAAGATCAAGCCTCGATCTACGCATTCAGTGCAGAACCCAGGAGGTTGGCTGATTAGTTTCTGATGAAGTGGCAGGTATATCCGCCTGGATGTTTCTGAAGGTAGTCCTGGTGGTAATCCTCGGCCTTCCACCAGGGACCAGCGGGAGTGATCTCGGTGACCACGGGGTTCTTCCACTTGCCGGAGGCGTCGACTTCGGCTTTCACCTTTTCCGCAATCTGCTTCTGCTCCGGACTGTTGTAGAAGATGGCGCTGCGATACGAACTCCCTTTGTCGTTACCCTGGCGGTTCAAGGTGGTAGGATCGTGAATGCGGAAGAAAAATCGCAGCAGCGTCTCGTAGCTGGTCTTTGCGGGGTCGAACCGGATCTGGACAGCCTCGGCGTGGCCTTTGTGGTTTTCATAGGTGGGATGTGACACGGTCCCGCCGGTATATCCCACTTCGATGCCGATCACGCCCGGTTGCTGACGCAGAAGTTCTTCCATTCCCCAAAAACATCCCCCTGCCAGCGTGGCGATTGCCTCCTCGGTCTTCGGAGCCGGGCGACCGAACAACGGGAGGAAGCTGCCGTAGCCTTCTTTCTCCAGATCATCGACGGGGATGAACCGGAGAGCTGCCGAGTTGATGCAGTAGCGCATTCCGCCCTTATCTGCGGGTCCGTCGGCAAACACATGCCCGAGATGGGAATCCGCGTCCTTCGAGCGGACTTCGGTGCGAATCATGCCGTGTTTCGTGTCCCGCTTCTCGACGATCTGAGAGCCATCTACTGGTTGCGTAAAACTGGGCCAGCCGCAGCCCGAGTCGAACTTATCCTTAGACGAAAAGAGGACTTTGCCGTTGACGATGTCGACGTAAAGACCTTCCCGGTGTTCGTTCCAATATTCGTTGTGAAATGCGGGTTCCGTAGCGGATTCCTGGGTCACCCGATATTGCAAGGGGCTCAACTTCTTTTTCAGTTCCTTTTTATTGGCCTTGCTTTCGCTCACGCGCGTCTCCTTTCGAGTGCTGGTTGGGGTCGCCGAATAAGCCATCAGCCCGATGGTGGCAGTCACGGCTGCAACCGCCAACAGGCCAAAATATTTTAATGTATTCATCGTGGTTCCCCGAGGATTGGAATTTCTAACGCCGTAGGACCTGCAAATGTCTTGCCTAATTTATTATTACAGTGGTGGAACAGCAAGCAAGGGGCAACTTGAACTGAAATGACGTTGAGATGATTCCGGGGCATGGCGGCCAAAGAGTTTCATCTGTGGTCCAGGTGGATCCTCTTCTTGCCTGCCGTCACGACGTCAGAAAGTGAATCTGGAAGCGATCAGTGTAGAGGTTTGTTTTTAGCATAGGAAACAATCACCCGCTCGGTCGGCATTTCTGCGAAAAAAAATGGCCGTACCGGTGCAACACACTCCGCAGGTAGCAGCCCGCCCCAACGTTCCGTTCTTGGGACGCCAAATCGCCGCGGATTCGCTTCGAACGGATCAATCCGAGTTCCCGGCATCCATATTTCCCCGATAGGGCACAAGCGGGGGCCAATACAGTGTCCGAGAATACGGTCGTTTTTCGGTATACCCCACAATTCGCATGCCTTCTTGAGACTGGTTGGCGAGATCGCCTTCATTTACCGTATTTTCCAAGCGAAAGATGTTGTTCAAAGCGAATATTCTCGCTAGTTTTTTTCAAGCGTTAGACTTCCTAAGTCCATCGGTTGGCTGGCTTGGTTGCCGTCGATCGATGGAACCGAGAAGCGATATTTCGATAGATGACCTGCTTGGTGTTGAGTGAATCGAACGCTGAGTTCATAGTCACCCGGTAGCATGTCGTCGATGCGGAAGGAACCGTCGGGGGCAACGGTGGCCCAGAAGAACGGTCTGGCTGAACGGATTTTTTCGGCGTCATCATACGACCTCTGCCATAACTTGCCCTCCTCGGTTTTTATCCACTCATCCCACCAAACCTTGCTTTGCTTGGAATCTTTCTCGATGTCAGGGGGCATTGACGGCGTTTTCAACTCCGGCAAATAAGTTTGAACATCAACCGTCGCAAAGTTCCACAGCACCTTCTCGCTGAATCCTGCCGGAGGCTCCAGCTTGCCGATGACCGGTCGGCCGGAGCCGCCGAGATCGATATGTGTGGTTTTACCTGCCGGAAAATTCGCGGCGATCCTACACGAAGAGGCAACTTCCGTCGCCCCGTCATTCACCATTAAAAGAATGGCGCGGCCGATTCTTCCCTCGCCGGGAAAAACTCTTTCAAATATAAATCGTCCATCGACTCCGGTCATTGCCTTGTGATCCGTGAAGATGCGTGGCATATCGTTTCCATAGGAATCGATGCCATGAGCCATGATTTCGAGGGAAACATTGGGCATGGCTTGCTTTCCCACGTGGAAAGTTCCTTCGACTCTGGCCCAGGGAGTTAACGTCAAGCTGCTGGGGATTTCCTGTTCAGGAGATTTGAGGCAGGCAAAGCCCGACGGGTGCATGATGACAAGTTCATAAGCGGCATTTTGGGCGGGAAAGCGAAACCGCCCAGCGTCGTCCGTTTCTAGCCGCGCTGCATAAGTTGATCGGCCGAACTCCCCGTTGGTGATGCAGATCTGCGACCCCGCGATGCCGAGCGCAATCTTGGCTCCTGCGGCGGGTTTGCCGTCGGGGGTCAACACGGTCGCCTCGATGCCTTTTTCTTTCGTGAGAGTGAAGTCGATCCGAACCGCCCCCTCGTCGCTTTTGATTTCCCGTGATGTCGCGACCTTATAGCCGTCGGCTTCAATGTGCAGCAGATGAGCCACCTCACCACGGTCGCGTTGCATGCGATATCGGCCGTCCGTCGCGAGGTAGCTATCTTCTCTCGCCCAAAAGATTTGCGAATCACTCCACCTAGCTCCGGGGACCACACGAAACGACTTCACAGGTTCTTTCGTCTCCGCATCAACCACACTCCCGGTAATCACAAGGAGGGGATAGGTTCGGACGACATATTCTTCGTCCCGGGCGATGAACGGTTGTTTCAAGAGTTGCATGCCGCCGGGCGGGCAGATATCCGCCTGGAACTCGTCCAGCGGCGCTTCGTTCCACTGCCAAACGCCGTTGGCGTCGGTATATTGACCGATGATGTCGAGCTCGAAATAGTCGTAGAAGGAATCGCGCCAATGATTGAAAAAGATGCGGGCGTTGGGCACCGGATTGCCCTTTTCGTCCAATACCCGAATGCGCACTTTTCCGCCGGGTTTCATTTCGAAATTCACGGGTTCCATGTCCGCCGCTACGAGAACTTCCTTCTTGTCGGTTGCGTGGCCCTTGGCCGAAACCACGATCTTTGTCATCTTCGGCTCGCAGCCGATCAATCGATACTCTCCGCTATCGTTCGTCTTGGCTTCGCGTAGGTCATTGGCAAACTTCGTACGAATCATCGCCTCCGCGATCGGTTTTCCCGCCTCGTCGGTTACTTTACCAAAAATGGTCAATCCGCGCTGCATCTCGATTTTCGCTGTGGGCCTGTCGCCTTGTCCAATACCGAACTTACCGCGTGAAAGCTCGCTGCGTTCTGGCTTGAAATCGGGATGGTCAATCGACACATAGACTTCCTTCATTGCGACCGGAACACTGTCGAATTGCCATTTTCCTTCCGCGTCGGTCGAAAGTGTCGTGCCGACATATATTTCATGGGTATCTCCGGGACGCGGTTTGAACTTTACACTGGGATGAATCTCCGCGCCTTTGATCGGCTTGCCTCGATCGTCAACGATCGTTCCACCGACCGACCAACCGGCATCCAATTCGGCGACGAACTTCGCGGGAACCGGCTGGGGATGTTCCTGGGAACTCCAAGCTGCCCAGTAGGGGCCGTAGCCGGGTTCCTCGATATGAACCTCGAAACGATTCGGTTTTTTAGGAAGATTCAAAACGAGGCGGCCATCGGCATCGGCTTGAACAAGAACGCCATAGTTGCTCTTCCGGGTGAACTTGCCCCGTTGAATTTGTTCGGCCATGGGAATGGAGTCCCCACGGAATTCGACTTCGGCCTCGGGCACGGGTTTTCCTTCCGGCCCTTGAATCGTCAATTCGAATCGCTGTCTGCCGTCCCCCGCAGCCTCTGCCCCGCCATCAGCTGCTGCCTTGGAGGCCTCCGATGTACTGCCTTTTTTACCATTAGAATTCAATGCTTTTTGTTCTGTAGCGGTTTTTTTCCGTCGTTCGTCGGAATCTCGCCGCAATCGCTCCAAGTATTGACGCTGCTGTTCGGTCAACGGCCCGAGATCGAGTCTTCGGGTCTCGCCGGGGAGAAGACTAACGGACGCCCCTGAAAGACCAAACGACATGCCTTCTTTTTCGGGGAAATTACGCGAGATTGCCGTCTTGAAGATCGGCGGCACGTGTGTAAAACCGAAGAGAAGAGTCTGCTGCGTATTTTTCAAATCACTTGAATATTGGGTGAAAACAATTTCCGGCAAATCCCTGAATTGTGGTATCGTGGTCCGCAACGCTGCATCTTGTTTTTCTGTTTCTTTACTAAACTCACTTATGAGTCCTGCCCATTCAAGAAGTTCGATCTTATGGTCACGGGTGAATTCGCCGCGTCCTGCAAAACCAATTCCGCCATCCGGATGCAATGCAATTATGAGAAAGTTCTGATTTTTGGGAGGATACAATTTGAATTGCCCTTTATCGTCCGCATCGGTAATCACCTCTTCGAGCGGATTGCGGACGCGGCCCTGCACCAAATAGATGTCATGCGTTTTATACGGAATCGATGCATCGATAGGCATCACCAAAATGATTTCGGCGGCCGCGACCGGTTTACCCTTGTTATTTACTACCTCACCTTCGACTCTCAGCGAATCATCCGGTTCCAGGTCGAGCGGCGTTTTAATTTGATCATAGCGTAAATCAGCCCGCGGCGACAAACTCCCTTCGCTGTGCCCTAAGAGCTTATAATCTCCGTGAAGTCGCATCATCACTTTCTTGGACGATTCGTACAGACCCGCTTCGGTTGCACCGCGCGTGATATAAAAGTGTGGAATCGTTTGCGAGGGATTTGGACGCTTGGCGATTTTTTCTTCGATCTGTGGCCAGGAAACTATTTTTTTGCCGTCCAATAGCATGACATGCTTAGCAATAATGACGGAGAATTGAAAAGGGGACTTCTCGTCATTTTTCGCTTTTTCTTTCTTCTCGACGGAATCTTGACCGGTCGATATCGTGTTTCTGCTCTTCCTTCTTTTCCGCGGCTTTCATCGCTGTTTTTTCATCGGTCTTTTTATCAACTCTTGTGGTAGCTTTCGCACTCTCATCGGCGGATTGCGGATTTGCGGCGCGAATTTGCGGCAGGGCCAACGCAGCGGTTAGCAACAAGAGGCAAAGTGATCCCCAGCGGATTTTTACGCTCAACCGCCGATTGGTATCCAGCAGTCGCATCATGCGTTTGAAGCACGACGCCCGAACGGTCGATTCGAACATGCCGAGTGCACCTTCGAGATTCGACTCGGGGCGATGCTGAACCGTGGCGGCAAATCGCATGACCCCTAAAAAGCTTCGCCCGATTCCACCTGTGAGATGCGGCTGTAAACCGAGGCGATGTCGTCGCAGGCATATTCCCGGAGCCGATTGATCACACGGTTGGCGATCCAGATCGATGGATTGAGAAAGTGCAAAATGCCCGCCGCCCGTTGAAAACAATTCACAGCTAGATCGCGACGCCGCACGTGGGCCAATTCGTGCAGCAGAACCCATTCCAGTTGCTTGTGGGAAAGCGATGTTGCGATGCCGGACGGTAGGATCAGCGTTGGCCGAAATATCCCCCAAACGACGGGCGACGAAACACGGTCGCTTTCGACAATGCGCATATTTCGGCCCACATGCATTCGTTCGATTAATCCTCCGATATCGACGGAGAACAGTGTTGGGATCACCACGTTTGCATTCCGCAATATAGTTCGATGGAATCGGACTTGCGCATGCGCCAGCCGGGCCAGCAAGGCAAATATACCCAACAGCCAAGCAAACATCAGCCATGCTGAAAGAGATGGAATGGTGCGTTTGGCAATGCTCGGTTGCGCTAAGGGTGCGGAACTCCGCGTTGACGGGGCGGAACGATTGTCCGATGCAGCCTGGTATTCTGAGCGAGCGGGCAAGTTGAAGGGGTTTTTCAAGGCAGACGCAGCGGATGGCGGTGCGGTCGGCGTTATTTCTTGACCGATGCCCCTCACCGCCATCAGCGGCGTCCAGGAGAAGATTCGATCCGGCACAGTGACATGCAGTGGAACGAAAAGTTTGAGCGGAACGAGCAAGAACAGCAAGTAGCCCAATTGCGGCGACGCTTTCCGGCGAATGGCAAGCCAAACAAGCGATACGACCGCCAACACAACGGCGGCATCGAGGATCGACATTCCCAGCCACCACGCCCATGCTTGGGCGAATGAATTGCAGCGCTCTTGGATCGCGTTAAACATGGTTCGTCATCCCTTTTTGCCTGAGGATTGCCGGGATTTGTTGCCGCTCGCACGACGAACGAGCGATTTTTTCTTCTCATCGATAAGTTTTTGCAGAGCATCGAGGTCGTCCTCTCCCAAGGGGCTGGACTCAACCATGTGCGCCAACAATGGACCTGTGGCGGAGCCGCTGGCGTGTTCGAGAAGAGTATCGGCGGCATTACGGAGAATCGCGATCGCCGAGTGGGCCGGCCGATACACGAACCCATTGCCGACTTCGGTTGTGGAGAGGTACCCCTTGTCCACAAGCCGTTTGAGAAGGGTCTTTACCGTCGGAGGAGCCCAGCCGTAGAGCTTTCCCGCAACGGTATAGACCTCGCGGGCCATCCCCTTCTGTAAATCCCACACAATTTTCATGACCTTCCACTCCGCTGCGGAAAGGTCCTTTTGCAATCCGGAATCGGACATTGCATTTCTCCTTCACAAGTGAAACCTGCTAAGTAATTTCTGATTGTAGTCGTACCGACTACATCTGTCAACGGATGAAATTAGGAATTTTCAGATTTTTTTCATCCCGATCGGCTGGAAGGACAGACGCATCTTCAATGGCCCTGTCCGAAACACGATTGGACCATTCTAATACTATTTTCGCCAGTTGGTATGTTCCAAGAATCCTTCGGCAAACGGAACATGTTTATGCCCCGGTTGAGGGACTGCGCCTCTCTGCCCATTTCAGATTGCGCGCTTTGACAGTTTCTTGGCACGGTTTCGGTGCGTCGGAAAACATGTCTCGAATTGCAGTGGTTTTCCGAAATGGTTCGCCTGGGCCGTGCCTTTGTTGAAAAGCTTGCAATCGATGTGACCAAAAGCCTCGCTGAAGCTCATCGGTCGCTTCGGTGGGGACGACCGATGCGTTTTGTGCGCATTGAATGGTGAGGCGAAGCTGCCCGGAGTCGTCGGCAGTACCCTGACCTCGCGCGACCCCGCAAGGGCGGCTCCGGGCCGCTTCAGCCGCTGGTCCAGCCTGGATCTTAGGAGTCCACCTTTCGGCCACCCGTCCCTCACCAACCGTAATCCGGTAGCACAACCGCGTCGCCGAGGTCACGGCCGATAAAGAAGTCCGCAACGAACGGAATCCGCAAGAGCGGGGTGACAAGATTGCGAAACGTGATTCCTATGGCACTCTTAGGGGCGAATGAGGAAGCGAATTTCGCGGCCGCCGCCTGCTTGCGCCTCAGAAACGGCATCATGCGTTCCTGATAGCGAGCGAAGGCGACGCTGTGGTCGCCCCCACAAACGTGAAGCTCGCCAGCAAGCACATACGCCTCTCCGATCGCCAGTCCGGTGCCCTCGCCGGCAAGGAGGGAAACGCATGCCGCTGCGTCACCGAGCAGAGCCATGCGGCCTGTCGTCCAGCGATCCATCCGGATCTGACTAACCCGGTCGAAATAGATTTCGCTGACATTCTCCATCGCCGCGAGAATCCGAGGGCATTCCCAGCCGACCTCAGCAAAGACACTGGTCAGCGCCGATTTTCGGTCCTGCTCAGTCGAGAGACTTTTGGTGGGGAGGTATTCATCGCGAAAAACGAAAAGGAAGAGCGTCTTGTCATTGCGCATCGAGAATCGTGAAATCTGTCGTCCCGGTACGCCGTGGCTGACGTAGACAAGTTCGTCGCGCGGTCGATATCCCTCGACCTCGAACGCAGCGACGTGATAACCGAGTGAGACTTCAAAATCCGCTTCGGGTCCGAACGCAAGCTGGCGGAGACGCGAGTGCAGCCCATCGGCGCCGATCACTAGATCGAACTTGCGCGGGGCGGCGTGATCGAAGCTGACCCGCACATAGCGTCCCTCATTCTCAACCCGCGCGACGGAGTCGCCAAAAATCGTCTCGACCTGACCATTCAGTGCGTAGTAGATCGTGGCGGCAAGGTCGGAGCGCCGCAAACTCGTGAAGCGGCCACGAGTCAAGCGACCGAAAACATCGACCGAGAAGCCACCGCTCTTGCAGCTGCGTCGGTCCACGAATCGCACTTCCCGGACCTGGTAGCCCAGCTCTCTTATTCGAGGGATGAGGCCCATCTTCTCGGCGATGTCGTAGCCGAGTCCCCAGAAATCGATGATGTAACCGCCGCTGCGGAGTTGAGGTGATTCCTCAACGAGCACCACCTCATGACCAGCTTTCCCCAGCCAATAGGCAAGTGTCGGACCTGCGATACCCACACCGTTGATGACAATCCTCATACGCGTCTCACTGGGCCGAACAGTTAGGCTTCATTTGCGGTATCCAATCACTCTGAAATAATGCTCTGACTGCGCGTAAGCAACACCGACAAGCAAGTGAATTTCATGGCCGTCTCCTATTTCTTGATCGCGAAATCGGCCGCGTCGAAAATTTGGCGAATTTCAATTACGTCACCCGGGTCCGCGGGGCAGCGTTGCGCCCAATTCACGAGCTCTTCTTTCGAATTGGCCTCGACCATCCAATAGCCACCGAGCACTTCCTTGGCTTCAATGAAGGGGCCGTCAGTCACGGTCGGTTTGCCTTTGCCGAAAGCGACGCGAGCGCCGGTGGTCAACGGATGCAGGCCGTTCAATGAAATGATTTTAACGGCCTTTCCCAGTTTCTCATTGAACTTGCTCATCTCTTCCATTTTTTTTGGATCGGGTGCGAACTCCGGGTCCACTTTATTACCGCCTTGATAAACGGCGGGGATCATCAGCATCATGAATTGCATGGTATTTCTCCTTTGGTTTCATTCATCTTATTCATCCTGCACCCGAAGTCGTTTAGTATCCCCTAAATTCTACAGCTCGGTCAATCTTCTTTGTTTAATTCTTTTCCGGCGCTTATTGGCAGATACTCATTGCCTTGTGATAGGCTGCCTGCGCCTCCGGCATCTCGCTCTCAGCCTTCGCTGTTGGGACCGATCTCTCCAGCCGCGCTTTCGCATGAAAGCCTAACGTAGAAGGATAGCCGCACCGCCATTCTAGTGGGCTGACAGCGCGAGTCAAGAATGGTTCGGTAAATATCATACGTTGATGCATCGGCTGAGGTAACTGTCGAGTCCACAACGCGAAAACGGGTTTCGCGTCGCTTCAAATCGCAAGGAGACGAACATGTCCAACTGGTGGAAGATCGGCAGTGAGGAATCCACCCCCGTACCCCTGCGCGACTCATACGGATAATTCCGGTAACTGCATATATAATCAAAGAGTTATGTATAGCTGTCACCACGGGGGAATTCCCGTCTCCCCGGATTTCCCGTCGGCCTCACTCCCCTGGGGAAATAGTTTAAGACTTGAATTGCACCCAAGATATTTGACCAAGTCGCTTGAAACGGTAAAATTCGATCGATTCACCTCATCGAGAAGGAGTTTACCCATGCCTCCCATTGAGCTGCAATTTCGCCTCGAGGATCAACAGGTTCGGCAATTCGAAGACGAGGGTTACCTGGTTGTCGAGCGGCTCTTCACCGATGCCGAATTGCAGCCCGTCATCGATGAAATAAGTGCCGATCTGGATCGGCGTTGTCGCGACGCCGTGACCGCCGGGACGCTTTCCCGCACCTATGTAGAGTACGATTTCGAGCATCGGCTCGCCAAGGTGAACGCCGAAAACGCCGACATCTCCAAAGCCATGTGGGACATGAAATTGGTGCTGCCCAGCTTCTTTTCCTTAATGACGAACCCGAAGCTGCTGGATGTCGCCGAGCGATTTTGCGGCCCGGAGATCATCGCATCGAGCGTCTATCGTCTTCGGCCCAAAGTGCCCAGCCATTCGTGGAGCCCCGTTCCATGGCATCAGGACTCGGCGTATTTCGAGGCCTATTGCGATCTGGGACTCGTGATGACGGTCTGGGTGCCTTTGGTCGATGCCACCGAGGACCGCGGTTGTTTGTGGGTGGTGCCGCGCGTGCATAAAGGCGGACTCTTCTTCCATCATCCCGATGAGATGGGGCACTACCTTGTCATTCCCGATGAGGAGTTCGGCGGCATGCAGAGGATGCCGGTGCCCGTGCCGAAGGGTGGAGTTCTCTTATTGACCAACCGGACGCCTCACGCAAGCTTCGAGAATAAAACCGACGTTGTGCGTTGGAGCATGGACCTCCGCTATCAGAGCGCCGCGCTTCCGACCAACGCAAAAATTACTCGATTCTCAGGAGAAGCCAAGACTTTAGGAACGGTCGGCGTGCCCGTCGCCTGCAATCCCCCGGAGCCGGACTTCCTCGTTCGCAGCCGCCTCCGCCCCAATGAGGTGATGAAGACACCCGAGGAGTTTGTCGCTTTGCGCAAGAATCATGTTTATGAACCCGCGACCGACCGCTGGGGATATTCGATTATCGATCGCAAGGATCCTCTTGGCAATCCGTACAAAACAGCCGCATCGCTACCAGAAAAGAAGACATCAATTACTTCGGTAAAGTAATACCTCAGTTGCTCCCGCGGCGTTGCACTGTATCGTCAATCGTTCGTTTGATGGGCTGCCCGGAATGCCTATTTTTGACAGAAGATGCCATTCTCGTCCCAAATTGCTCGAGTGCGCTTTTTTGATGGAACCGCAGAACATGTTCCGAAAAAGGGGTCGTTTTTTGCGTCAAATCAAAAACGCGGCCATTCCTACGACTTTACGGAACACGAATGAGTTGATGGGATGCTGACTCGACGCTGGAACAGTTCAGTTAGCTGGCGGTATGCAACGTGACCAGCGGTGCAGACATGTGGGCAATCGGTGCCCCACCGTTCGTTTCACTCGGCTTTCCCGAAAACCTTGTCCGCGAAGTCCATGTAGCACTTCCAGTCGAAGATCGTCAGGTTGTGCTTCCCCTCGCGAATATGATAGTGAGCACCGTCACCGTCGCGGGCCTCGCCAATCGCGGGCATCTCCAGCGAGTCACCCAAGCCTTGCTTGCCAAAAAGCCGGTAAACCGGTCCGGCAAGGACGACACTCGTGAATTCCCCGCGGGGATCAGCCCAAAGGTCATGGTCGGCACTTGCCACGCACACCGCCCGAGGTGCAATGAGCGCGATGAGCATGTGTTGATCCACCGGCAGCGCCTCCTCGCGTCCATTATAGGACTTGAAAGTCTCGTTGAACCAGTGAGGGAAAATCTTGTTAATCTTGGCCACAGTCTCCTTCTCCTTGTTTTGCCGCCGACTGAGCGCGGCCCCGCCGCAGCCGGAATCGTTAGAGCAGACGACGGCAAACCGCTCGTCCTCGGCGCCCGCCCAGAGCGATGTTTTCCCGCCGCGCGAGTGGCCGATCACAGCGACCTTGTCGCACGCGACGTCCTTATCGGTCTCGAAGTAATCCATGCAGCGACTCGCACCCCACGCCCACGCGGCAAGCGTCCCCCACGCATCGGGCGCACGTTTCCCGCCGTCGAGCAGACCGAAGATGCCCCCCTTGAAGCCGTCGTCCTGGTCGGGGGCCACGTCGGCATTGTCAAAAGCGGCGATCCCGTAGCCTCGCGCAACAGCCTCCTCCGCCGGCCAGAACTCACTCTTCGTCTGGCGCATCGGATCGATGTTTTCTGGGCTGCGATTGCAGATCAGAAGAAAGGTCGGGACAGGTTTAGGAACCTTGTTGGGGACAAAAAGCACGAGGTGGATCGTAAGCGACTTTTCCCCGGTGGTAATGAGGATATCGACCTGCTTGAGCGTGGCAGCGCCATTCATTGCCTTCAAATCCTCATTTACGACCTTGAATCGCTTCTGGTAAGGCGTGGAAGGAACCCGGCCGTAAACATGCTTACGGAAGAGTTCAAGGATTTCCGGGCGGCGAATCTTCTTCCAGTTGTCCTTGGTGGTAATCTTTCTGCCGTCGGCAGCCGTGAGAACGTCCGGCAAAGTGTACACTGGCATGTCAGGGGCATCGGGTTTGAAAGATTTCCTTTCCTCCGGCCCGGCGGCACAGAGATACGACGGAAAATAAAAAAATATCGAAGGCATCAACGCGGCAAACATGAATAATGAGGTTCGTCTATTCATTGGCTGATGGACTTTCGCAACGGGTGACCGCCTCCGCATAGGGAACCCCTGTCATGGCGAGACCTATCGTCAGTCACTAATCCTGTACCAACATGGGTGAGTAACCCACCACGGGTACTAAAGCCGCCTCCACAACACACATTCTATCACCTTTCTGGACAAAGGGTATCACGTCAGACTACCGTGCAGGAGCCGACTGGCTTCACTCAGCGTCTAAGGCAATACCCATCTGCACTTGCTATTTTTTACTAATGGGTAGTTTGGTCGGACGTTTTGCCGCATTTCCAGCAGAAGGGGTAACCGGATCGAAATTTCCGCTGTGGATTGTTTGTCATAAAATTGCGCGGAGGAATGCTGAAGCACTATGAACGAAAAACGGCGAAGGTATTGGCAATATTTTTCCGCTTGAATCTATAAAAATGCAGTAGCCAATGTGCATATCTTGACAAATACCGCCCATTTTATACAATTATCCCCATCAATAGTCGCTATCTCGGAGCCTACTGTCCCCACAATCCCCACCCTGCCGAAACTGTTTTTGCCATGTCAGAACTATCCCGCCGCGATTTGTTGAAGTATGCCGCTGGTTTAGCTGCATTGTCGGTTCCCAACGCATTTTGCTTTGCCGCCGACAAGCCCGATCCCTACGTTGACGCCGTATTTGTCGATGGTGAGCCACCCATGCCGACGGCAGGATCATTCACCGTCGCCGTGTTGCCCGACACTCAACATTATTGTACCAGCTATCCCAGTATCTACGAATCGCAAACGAACTGGATCGTAAAGAACCGCGAAACCCGGAATATTGCTTGCGTACTTCACTTGGGTGATATCACGAACAACAACTCCGACAAGGAATGGAAAGTGGGGGTCGAGTCCATGAACAGACTTGACGGAAAGGTTCCCTACTTCATGGCCGTCGGTAACCACGACTATCTTCCCAACAAAAACGGCCACTTGAATCGTCAAACGACCAAATTCAACGAATATTTTCCCCTATCCAAATACCGGAAACTGACCACCTTCGGCGGCACTTACGACCGCGAACCGGAGCGATTCGAGAATAGTTATCATTTGTTTTCAGCGGGCGGACGCGACTTTTTGGTCATCTCCTTGGAATTCGGTCCGCGGAACGATGTCATCCGTTGGGCGGGCGAAATTGCCGACCAATACAGGAACCGCGAAGCCATCTTGATTACTCACGCCTACATGTACTGCGACAACAACCGCTACGATTGGAGTAAATATGGAACGAAGCAGAGGTGGAATCCTCATGCCTATGACGTTGACAAGGCGGATGTTGAAGGCGTCAACGATGGTGAGGAACTCTGGACCAAGCTCGTATCGAGGCACACAAACTTCATTCTGACCATCAACGGCCACGTCCTTTTTGACGGATTGGGCCGCACGGTGACGCAAACACCCACTGGCCGTAACGTGCCGCAGGTGTTGGTCAACTTTCAGATGAAACCCAACGGCGGAGACGGTTGGCTAAGGCTTTTGGAATTCCGCCCGGATCGAAAAACGATCGAAGTCGTCGATTACTCTCCTTCCCGCAACCAGCGCAACGAATCGTCAAAGAATAAGTTCGCACTCGAAACATCACTCGTGAAGTAGCAGAACGATATGTCCTTCAGCCACAATAATCCCAAGGTTTATAGGTTCAAGTCCTCTCCGCCTACTCATCCATCCATTGAAATTGCCAGTTGAAACAAAGCTCCGCTATACTCAAGGGGGTTTTGCAAAAGCTGGCTAATACTATGAAATTACGGGGTGGAGAATCAATTGAATCCAGCTATCGTAAAACTGGGGAGATCAGCCGATGAAAGATGGGCAGAAAAGACAGGTGGGCGGTTTCACTCTGGTCGAATTGTTGGTGGTCATTGCCATTATCGGCGTTCTTATCGGCTTACTTTTACCCGCCATCCAAGCGGCGCGTGAAAGCGCCGCAGCTTGCAGTGCAAAAACAATCTGCGGCAACTCGGCATCGCCACGCACGCCTATGAGGATAGCTTCAGATACTATCCTTCTTTGGGAACGTTCGCTCCCATCGACGGCGTCTCCTGGTCGATCCATGCAAAATTACTTCCGTACCTCGAAGAAAGTGGTTTGCACAAGCAGATCAATTTTAAGGATACTTACGATAATCAACCAGAAGTCACCCGGCAGCGTATTGATTCCTTTCTTTGCCCTTCGGAAAGAAACGATAAGCCCTATCAGGAGAACGCCGTCAGGGCACTTTATCCGGTGAATTATGCGTTTTGTTACGGCACTTGGTTTGTTTACGATCCCGCAATGGGCCACGGCGGAGACGGAGCAATAGCCGTAAACGACAAGCTGAAATCCTGCAACATCCGCGATGGATTGCACTGCACGTTGTATATTGCTGAGGTAAAAACCTGGACGGCCTACTACCGCGACGGTGGAACGCCCGACGATTTGGGAACTCCGCCGCCAAGTTCCGTCGAAGAGTTGACCGCCTACTGCTCGGGAGGCGGGTTGAAAGCCGATCCTTCGCTCGGTCATACCGAATGGGTTGATGCCCGCGTCTATCACACCGGATTCACCACGGTTTTCACTCCCAATACCAGGGTCATGTTTCAAGGATACGACATCGATTTCGTTTCTAGCCGAGAAGGCCGCTCGAACGTGAAACGAACCTTCGCGGCCGTGACCTCCCGCAGCTATCATCCCGGCCGTGTCAATATTCTGCTTCTCGATTCCTCCGTGCGATCCGTCAACACCGACATCGATTTGGGTATATGGCGGGCACTCGGCACCCGCGCCAGCGGCGATATCGTCGATAATTATTGAATTCAAAGTTCAATGCTGTGCTGACCAAGGGATTAAAGGTAATCTCCATCTATTTTCATTTTCAGCCTCCTCTTCCTGCCCATTCTTCCAACCACTGAAATTGCCGATCGAAACAATGTTCCGTTACGCCGTAGGGGCTTTTGAAGAAACTGGCCAAGAAGGTCATTCGGCCGATTTCGCAACGGCGGCGGGCAATTTCCGTGAAACGAATCAAGTCGAGCACGAGCGGTGCCGCCAGCACCGAGTCGCAGCCTTGCCATGTGAATTGCAGGGTCATCGGCACGTCAAGAAATCCGTTGAAATGAATATGGTCCCACGCAGTTTTCCAATCACCGAGATCGGGCAGATATTCGATCGAAACCAGCGAATGCGGCTTGTAACCGAGGATTTCGCTTATCAAATGATCCTTGCTGGCTACCTTGCTGTGCTTGTTCGCGGGATCGTTCAACACTTGTCCGTCCATGTTGCCGAAAATGTTGTGGCCCACCCAACTCAAAACTTTCAGATTGCGCTGGGCGAACATGGGGGCCAAGATGCTTTTCATCAGCGTCTCGCCCGTCTTGCCGTCACAACC
Source organism: Pirellulales bacterium (assembly GCA_963713065.1). GTDB lineage: Bacteria > Planctomycetota > Planctomycetia > Pirellulales > Thermoguttaceae > JADLEL01. Next base: position 21,070 of record CAVQKP010000015.1, read on the forward strand.
GTAATGCCTGGTGTTGCAATTTCGGGCAAGATCGTCGATCGCTAGGGGCAATGAGCCGAGCGATGGCGTGAAATTGAGGTACGAATAGCCTGCCCCCAACGCCGCAATTGCATAGAGCGAACTTGCCGGTAAGGGACAATGAGGTGAATCTTCGATTAGTTTCTCCAGCTCCGGCCAAGAGGAAGGAAGCGATGCGACCGAGAGAACTGCCGGCTCGGTTGAGGATACGTTGACTGCAATCAGATGTTCAAGCCGTTCTGTCCTCACGAATTCGGACATATCTCGCCGGAGCCGTTCAATCGTCTGACGCGGCGTCTCATGTTGGAAATCGGAAATTCCCCAATCGGCCAAGGCGGAGATGGCGGGGCCAACGTTAAGAATTGTGCCCGGACAAATTCGGCGGTCAATCTCCCGGATTTCTTCGCGGCACTGATCGAACAGATCGGACGACAGAGTTCGGCTTTCGGTAACCAGCCGCTTCACCTCGTCGGCGAGCGATGCGCGGCGGATTTCATGTCCGGCGATGACAAAATCCTCCCACGGAGAAAGCCGTAGGTTTTGAAACTGCGGAAGCCCGCTGACCAATCCTGTTGTTCTAACCAGCTTCTTTTTTAGGGCGAGGATTCCGGCGATTGCTGTCGTAGCAACTCCGCCCTTGGCTCCAATGAACCAAATTCCGATTCATGAAGGATTCATTTCGGTGGATATATTTTCTACCATTCGTCTTACAAGGCGGTGCGGCCCTTCTTGCAGAAGTCTTAACGGCTCTGCTCGGCCTGTCATAAAGGCGGGCCAGAGAGCGGCCAGCAAGCAGAGGATCAGGGTAATGGAAAATCCGAATGCCAATTTCATCCAAGGAATATAGAGAGGCGTTTCCATTCCGCCGAAGAAACTGACATATTGGGAAATGCCCGTGCCACACCAGCCCGCCATGACGCCGAACGCCAGGCTCAAGAGGCAAGCGACCAAGCCGATCAGCAGCCCTTCAGCCAAGATCATGCGGAACATTGCCCCGCGCGTGACTCCCAGCGACCTGAGTACACCGAGTTCCCAGCGTCTCGCCCGAACGGAAGCCATGATCGTATTGACCACGCCCAAAGCAGTGACCAACAGGGTAATGAGTGGAAGCTCGCACATCGCCCAGATCATATCATCGGCGCGGCCGAGAATCCGCGTGCGGACTTCTTCCGGCGTGCTGATGCGCAACGATTGGCCGAACATTGGCGCCCCGACGGTCCAGGTTCCTTGACCATTCACCGGCTGGCGTTCACCCAGGTTGCGGTCGGCGATGGGCTGCATCGCCCCACCGATTTCCTCGATTGGAATTTTTTTGTCGATGTTCATCCAAAAGAAATTGAGTTGTTTCAGGTTGAAATCGCGGCGAACATCCTCGTAGTTCGCAAAGACCATCGCCGCCGAACGTCCGCTGCGGCGGCGCAGGCCGGAAAACTTCGTCATCCAATGCCAACCCGGCAGCGACACGGCTCCGGCAATCGTGTATTCGACCGGTTTATCGGGGATTTCGGGGGGGATCATCGAGAACTTGTCGCCGAGGTGAAGGCCGGTTGCCGCAAGAAAATGGTCGGGGACAATGCAATAACGCCCTTGTTTCAATTTAGCGATCGCCTCGCTCGGCGATCCTTCGACGAATTTCGCGCCGATCAGCGGTTTCTGTCCCCCGAAAGCAACCTCCGAGTCCAAGCCGATGATAATCACATTGTCCTGCCGGGTAACAGAATTGCCCTGTTGGCTTTCGGTGATATCTTCAGCCAGACGGGGCTGATCGACCGCCAGCGGAATGCATTGCTCGGGAAGAACTCCTTTTACATGGCGCATGGCTTCAATTTCATCATCGGGCAAACCGCCCATTTGAAACGCGGCCAGCAAGTCGGGCACCCAGTCGCCGGGCTTAAAAGGCTGCAACATCGAGTATCCCCAGACCATCATCGCCACATACAATCCCAATCCCACGGTGAGCGAAACCGTGGTACCCAAAGGTGCGCCACAAGTTGCTGCTCAGTTGCGAGGCTAGCAGTTTTGGCTCCAAGCCGAGTAGTCGAGCAAGCACCGGCCCGAAGAACTTTTCCGTCAGAATAATTACAAGGGGAGCGAGCAAGAGAAATCCTATTGCCATCGTGGTGCAGCCAATGCCTTCATAAACGCCATACCGGGCTGCATCGGGAATCGGGGCAATATAGACTAAGAGCGGATTCGCGGCAATTCCCACCAGTCCAATAACAGCTAACCGCAAAACCAATTTTGCAGAAGGCCGGGGGGAACGCCTTGGCGACATGGCTTCGAGCGGTTTCACGGAAGTGGCCTGCCATGCGGGAATTATGGATGCAACTAATGCGCCGCCGAAAGCACTGGCACCGGTCAATAAAATACACCATAGTCCAAGTGAAGCAGAGTTTCCGAAAAGATCGGACTTGCCCGAGCGAAAGATTGCCAGCAGTCCCCAGCCGGCGGCGAGTCCGCCACCCCAGCCGATCAGCGCCAAGATAAGACTTTCAGAAAAAATGACGCCGGCGATTTGCCGGCGAGTCAGTCCAATGGCGCGCATCGTGGCAAATTGCCGCACCCGTTCATGCACGCCCATGCTGAGCGTCGTGAAAATGATAAAAAGGGCTGCCACGAGCGACATCCCCGTTGCTGCCCAGGCTTGCTTTTTCGCATTATTGGCCATCATTCCCACTTCTTGGGCGGATTTGATTTCTCGTGCGCCGGCGATCAATACTGGAGGCTGGGCATGAGCCGCCTTGGCGATCCAGCGCGAACGAAATTCGGCGGGATCGGCGTCTTTGTTCAGCTTGATATTGATGAGGTTGATTTTATCGGTGCGTCTGGCGATTTTTTCGGCCAGCGGCATGGGAACGTACAAAGCCGAAGCGGCCGGTCCCATCGCAGGCCCTTGTCGCATCTGCATCATTGGGCGTCCACTGGGAGAGTTCTGTGGCGTATTGCCGACCAACGATTGTGAAACTGCTTGTTTGGTGATGCCGACAATTTTCAGATGAAATTCCTTGGTGCCAAAGATGACCATCACGTCATCGTTCAGTTTGACTTGGAGTTGTTCGGCCAAGTTATTGCTAATGACCGCTTCGCGCAACGCGGGATTGCCATAAGCAATCCAACGACCTTCAGCGAGTTCGTAAGGCGGTTTTTCGGCGGTAGTGCCGACGAGATTGGGCATGCCTCCTGGCCCCATCATGCCCGAATGCATCATGCCGGGGCGTCCGCCTCCGGGGCCGCCCGGACCACCGGGACGAGAACCGCCGGGACCTTGTCCTGGCCCCGGCGCGTTTGCCGGCCCGGAACCTTGCGCGGCGTTTTTGCCGCCGAAACCCTGTTCGACTGAAGCTTTCGGACTGCCGCCTCCCGGACCTCCGCCAGGACCTCCCCTTCCCGGTCCGCCCATGCCTGGACCGCCTCTTCCCGGTCCGCCCATGCCAGGCCCTCCCACCGCGTCGGATTGGCGAACCACCGTTTGCATGACCGGTTCATATTCGGCGATCGCCGCATCTTGTCGTATTTCGCGGATGAGATCGGAAGGGATAAAATCTTCTTGCAATGAATCAGGAACGACGAAAATGTCATAGCGTCCCAAATATTCCGCTGTGTTGTCGCCGAATTTTGACGCCAAGGCATCGTATCCGCTGACGACCCAAACAACGACACAGGCCGAAGCGATCATGGCGATCGAGGTCAACAGCATTCTTGTCGGATGACGCCAGGCATACGAGAAGGCAAGTTTCCAAACTAATTTCATCGCTGCACCTCGGTTTCGCTGGCGGAGTTGACGATGTCCTGATAATGAGCGGCAAGGCAGTGGGCATCGTGGAAATCACTCGTCTTGAATTGAGAGAGGATTTCGCCGTCTTTCAAGACGACGACTCGTTCCGCCCAAACGGCGACCGATGGTTCATGAGTTACGATGACGGTCGTGCGATTTTGCTCTCGGCAGATTTCCTTCAAGAGCTTGCAGAGTTTTTGCCCAGTGACAGAATCGAGGCTTCCGGTCGGCTCATCGGCCAGGATAATGGAAGGATCGGTAATCAGCGCACGGGCAATGGCCACCCGCTGTTGCTCGCCGCCGCTGAGCGCGTCGGGACGGTGACAGCGTCGTTCGGTCAAATCGAGTCGCTGGAGCAACTCGTCCAGGCGGCCGTTGGCGAAGCCAGGACGGTTGTCGGCCAAGAGCCGGAAGCAAGATATTGTCTTCCGCGGTGAGCGTGGGAATTAGATTGAACGATTGGAACACCAAGCCGATCCGACGGCGACGGAAAAGCGTAAGCTGCCGGTCTGTCATGGCTGAAAGGTCTTGCCCATCGACATAAACGTTTCCTGCGTCCGGTGATGTCAAGCCTGCCATGACGTGCAGAAGCGTGCTTTTCCCCGAGCCGCTCGCCCCCATCACGGCCACGAATTCGCCATAACCGACGGTCTGCGAAACGTTTTTCAGGGCGTCGATTGTCACGCTGCCTTGAAGGAAGCGTTTCCCTATTTGCTCCACTTGCAAGGGAGCGGTTGCGTTAGCGACACTGCTCATTTTGTCATATTCCTTTTCAATTGGTTTGATTTTCAGTGGGTACTTCGTGGCCGGCGGGTCCAATAGGCCAGCCAGATCGTTCTATCAACGGCGTTTTCAATCACTCGCACGCTGCCATCGCAAAAACAAGCATTGACGATGCCCGGATGCCGGCTACGAGCGGCCATTAGCTTGGCAGAACCGGAGGTCATATCGGGAATCGGGCTGTTGGGAGTAAATCGGCCAGCCATCACAGGCCCGCTTGGGGAACTTCCCCGCAACCAAATCATCAAACGCCGACCGTCCCACCCGGTAGCGCCAGCAATGATCGATGCACCGCCGTCGGTGTCGGAGGCGTCAGCCAGGGCGGTGGAGCACGGTTGTGCGCGATATCGCCGAATATCCGGCAAGTCCCCACCACCGGCCAAGTTGTTTCCCGGCCCGCGAAGCGATTCCGTGAACGCCAGCGTGTGCGAAGTGCCGTCCGTAATATCCTTGATCTTGACATCAGCGCTGACCCAGCACAGCCCGTCATTCGCCATTGCAGCATGGCCAGGAATCGTGCTCGAACCTGTCTGACCGCTGCCGCCATTCATCGCGTAATTGCTGCCCGCATAACTAACGCTCTCTGAGACGAGCGTAACATCGTGAACTGGTTCCTCGGAATCGTCGGGACACAAAAAGATGGAAATCGGCATTGCTGCCGCCGGCCGAAGTTCGACCGGCAGATCGACCTTCCCCGGATGCCCGATCTCGATTTTGAAATCGATCAATTTATGAAGGCTTCTCTCCTCGTAATAGGGAAGCATCTGTGCCAACGGGGAGTAGTCGTTCGGATAGCCCGTCCCCGCCCAGCCTGCATTGGGGAGTTTGAGCCGTGAATCGAGATAGTTGTGCATTCCCAATCCCAACTGCTTGAGATTGTTCGAGCATTGCAGCCGCCGGGCCGACTCGCGCGGCTTGGATGGCCGGCAACAGCAAACCGATCAAAATTCCGATGATTGCAATCACGACCAGAAGTTCGACCAACGTAAAGGCGTAGTGCGACCTTATACCTCGAAGAACACGATTCATAGACTGATCCCCTGATTCTGAAGACAAATCCGAATGAATGCCCTTCCTCACTCCGAAATATGACTGGCTCAAACAATTAAGGGGCGTTCGTTGCGGAATCCGGCGTTTTCGGCGCAGGTGGACGACAATAGGAGAGTGATAACAGAGCAAAAGCCGTTGCCAGATTCGGATCGCCTTCCTGCCAGCGCGTGTTCTTATTCGACCAAGAACCATCGGCCGCTTGTTGCCGGGCGAGCTCCTCAGTCAATTCCCGCCGCCAATCGTGTTTGATGCCTTGGCGTCTTCAATTTCGTCGATCCCGAGAACATCGAGGGCCTTGGAAAACGTGTGGTAGTAGTAGAACAGCCCCGCATCGCCCATCCCGGGATTGGATTTCACGTCGTAGTTCTTCCGAATCCACGTGTAGGCTGCCTTAACGCGCGGATCGTCTTTTGCCAAACCGGCGTAGATCATGCTCTTCAAGCCCGAGTAGGTCATTGAGCCGTAACTCCGCAATCCGCCGTTGGGCGTCTGCAACTCTCTGTCGGGCGTGCCCATCGGGTTGTAGTAGAAGCCGCCGTCGTTGACTTTCGTGGCAAATTCCGTAGTGTTGTGCTCGCTCTCCAGGTTCTGACATCGGGAGATGAACGCCAGGCGCCTTTTCGATGGCGGGATCGTCGGACGACGCGCCGCAAGTCTTAAGGGCATCGACCAGATACGCGGTGTTCGACAAGTCGGGCCGCGATTCGCGCCGTAGCCCGAGCCGCCGTAACCGACATCGGATTTTTCCTTCTTCTTGCTCTCATCCCACTGCACACCACGAATGAACTTCTCCGCGTCGCGGATGATCGGGTCGTATTTTCCTCTGCGGTTCGCTTCATTGAAACAGGTCAGCGCTACGCAAGTCTCGTAGTTGGCGATGAACGTGCCCGGCTTGTGGATTCCGCCGCTCTCCTGGGTGTATCCTCCAGGAAGGCCAATCCCTTCGCAACCTGCGGATCAACCGGCGAGCGGCCGCATCGCAGCAGACCCAAAGTGGCCAACGCCGTCGGACCAATGCCGACTTCTGCGCTCAAGCGAACCGTCAGGTTGCTGATGCGCAGCTAGAAACTGAATCGCTCGATCCACGGTTTTTGAATAAAGCTGAGGATCAGGACCGATTTTATTAGCATCATCTGCAAATGCCTCTGCTCTTATCAACAAAAAGCAGAATCCGATGATTGCAATTGCAGTCCATAGTATCCTGGGAAAGGCGAAGCGAAGGGAACTAATTGAGTTATGCACTATTTGCACACCACATAATTCGCTAAAAGAAGATTTACGATCCATGCAATGTGTTCCTCCATAAAAGCCAGAGACAGGAGCCTCATTGATTCCATCGAGAACGTTATTACACAAAATGAAATACCCCCGAAGAATTGCTGCCGAGCCCTTCATCAGTTTATAATATCCCAGGAGGCTTTGGAGACACCAAGAACTGAAATCCCAGATTAGCAATAATGATGCCATTCAGATTATTTTTTGGCAATTTCGTAAACTTTCAGAATTCAGTGAGTTGCGAAAAATCCAGTCTAATGAAGGTTGTTCCGCATAAAAGATGTGTTTATTATTCCGACACAAGTGTCGAAATGTTCGACACGCCGAATCACTTGCTTGACCATCCACGTGCTCTTCACGTTGGTTTCCAGGCGCGAAACGCCACCACCTCGATACCTGGGCCTACCTCCGCGACGTGCTCGTGCGTCTAGCCGACCTGAAACCCCGAGAACTGGAAGAACTGCTCCCCGACCGCTGGCAAAACTCTCATGCCCGCCGGTCCGCCAGTTGATCTCTCCCCTGGTCCGGACTCGCTCCGAAATTCCATTTTCTCCATGCAACTCCTGCGCCACGGCCACGGGTGGTGTTCACCGAACGCTCACCTTCATGCTTGAGGTCTCCTTCGGAGAATTGATCGAGATAAGACGCAGTTCCAACATATCGGCCACGCGGAAAGCTGCCCGTCCCGCTGACCACACAACGAACGGATCCGGCGGCCAAACATCGGTCCATTCGCAGGCAAAGAGGTAAGCGTACCGCGGTCGGCCGTAAAAATAGACGCGGCTCTGGCTCCAGTTATGGCGGAAGGCCACGAGATAAACTCGTGCCCATAAAGCGGATGAAAAGGATGCGTCACCCGAAAAGTTCTGTGCGCATCGACGCAATCAGGTGCAAGTGACGGCTCGATCAAATCCCTTTGCGGAGGCCTGGGTTCAACGCACGAAGCACGAGGTGCTAAACCATTTTCTCGTCTTCGGCGAGTTGCATCTGCGATACATTCTGAAAAAGTTGGCTGGAATTTTATCATCTCCACAGGCCCCATCAAGGTCTCGGCAATGTTCACCGGAGGACTGCGATCAACCACCTCCTGAGTTATCGGACCGCGTTCCCTTGGGCAAAATCACTTGCCAAGAATCGTTGGGCGGGCTGCTCAAGCATCGAACGTAAGGCAGCATAGTTTGGCTTCTTTTCACACGCGGTTTTACGCGGGTGAAAATCCGCGTGCGATCGCATCGTTTCTTGTTCTGCGATTGCTTGGTTTTGGTTCCATTCAACCCGCGCATCTTCGCTTTATAGTTTGCTTGCTGCAGCCTTCACTACTCGAAAGTCGGTGACAAGGTTTCCGGATATTTCTCGCCGCAACTCATTTCTCGGCTTCATTTTTCGGTGCGACATCGTTTTGAGACCTGACGCTCCTCACGCATCCTCCTTCCGCAATACCAGCACATCTCCATTATCCGGATCCTTGATTATGATGTGGAGAAACAGTTCAGGTCCATAACATCGAAAGTAACTCGTAGCGTTCTTGTCTTTGACAGGAGTCTCATCAATGCTTTCAAACTCCAACCAAATATACGAGTTGCCAGACATATCATCAATTCCAGTCCACCACCTTCCGGACCCATTGCGGTGAGTGGAAATCGGACCAGTTATGAAGGTGGTGAAGTCTGGTAAGTCGTTAACTGTAAATCGGCCATCGGTTGTGATATTCAAGCACCCTTGTTGGCGATGCATAGCTTGATCGTTCATTAACCGGATTGCGTCTTTCCACGTAGTATGAATTGGATCGATACACCAACTTCCGCAAATCTTTTCTTGGGAAGGTACACACTTCAACAAAACACACTCATTCCGAATGCGCTGATATGTATAAAATGCTATGGCCACCACGACGCCAATAGGCAGCACGAGCTGTATGGTCTTAGAAAGAAATGGTTTCTTCCCAACTAATGTCTTCTTCATAAACAGGCCCTCGTGAATCTGGCAGCAAAGAGCCGCCGCCGGTCCCTGGAATTCTAGTCGCAGAGCCCCATCCCGTGGTGTTCCTTAGGTGAAACTTCAACGTTGCTGTTCTTTTTACGCAGTCAATGTTTACGAGTTCGTAACTACCATTGAATGAGCCCAGAGAATGTATCTGCGACTTCTCCTGAATAGAACTCATATCCAAAACACATATTCCACACATCCATTGGACCACGCCACGCATCTCCTACTCCATACTGTCTGCAACATGGGCCTTTTCGCAATTGTTCTAGGTCGTCGCACCATTTTCTCATCCACTCATCAAGATCGGTCTCTCTAAGGTTCTTCGCCTCACAATATATGCTTGCGTGAAATTTGATTTTGTCGCGAAATGCCTGAAACCATGCACTATTGCGCAGGTCCTCAGTGAATGGAGTATCACCGGTAATGGTTACCTTTCGACATACTTTGTTGTCACGTTCATTCCACCAACGCAACCATAAGTCCCACGCTGATCCCTGATAGTTCGGCAAATCACCTGGGTTCACCGCGTGGGAAATATCTGGGGGAAATCTGGGGACGCAATACTAGTTTCACTGTTTTTTTGGGGCGACCGCCTTTTTTGCGGTTTTAGGACGCGGCCGACAAGCGATTCCAAACGGTCCAAAAATGTTTCATCTCCCAGCGGTCAACTTACATGCTGACGTGACCGCGCAACTCGATCAATTCCCTCTTCTCGAATGGCACTATCGAGCAGACCGTTCCAATCGGCGACCATCGCCAGCAAAGGGGCGACCTTGACCAAGTCGTCATTGCGGCCCGATCATGTGCGCCCGCGTGCTACTCCAACGCCACTCGTCCGGGCTGCCCGCCAACTTCGCCCGCACGGGATTCAATTCCACGTACCGCGCCGCCGCCAACAAATACGGCTCATCCATGACGAAGGAAGCGAATCGGCCTTGCCACAGGAACGCACCACTTCTGCGCGGAAATTGATGCACCGCGTGTAGCGTCAATGCGCTTCGCCGATCGCCCGCCGCAGGCCGTTCTCGGTTTTCGGGACCGCGATCGGATGGACGTGATTGGGCATCAGGCAATAGCTCCAGATCTCGACCCCTTCCTCGCGGCAAAAGTCGGCCATGAGTTCCCAGGTATGCCGCGTAATCTCCCTCGCCAAAAAAGAAGTCTGTGCCGACGGTTTCCCCGCTGGGTTATATGGTGTGGCATCCCCGGAATGACCAATCGTGCTAATCTTGCCATCCCCCGAATTTACCGATTTTTCGCCTAATGTGTCAATAACTAGTATTGCGTCCCTAGATTTACCTCATGTTACGTCCCTAGATTTAATTCCCCCCCTATAACAAAACCGCGCACGTTACCTGTTTTGATTTCTTCCCCCGATGCCTCTCTAGCATCGGCCAACGGGTAAAGCCAGCCGCGAATCGTTTACCAAATATTTTATCCAGTGAAACGACATTTCGGCGAACTTCTGCACGATCCGCTCGGCGATGCTCGGGACCGCCTGGCAAGCGGCCTGACGCTCGTGGATGCCCTTGAACGTCGAGAGGATGTACTCGACGTCGTCGCGGTCGATGCCGTAGAGGTGGAAGAAGGCGGCGTCGAGTTCGGCCATCAGTTCGGCCCGCTCGGCCTCGTCCCATTTGTTCAGCCGGCCGCCGTATTCCGCCTGGAAACTGCCGCCGGTGAAGCCGCAGGCGTCGGCCAGCGGCAGCATGTCCTCGGCCGTGCAGGTCAGCTTCAACACCCGCTCGCTGATCCACGTTTCCAGCTTCTTGCGGCGGTCCCACGGGCAGGGTTTGGCGTAGACGTCGGGCGGAAGCGTCGGGACTTGTTCGACGATGAAGAAGTTCAAGTGGACGTTGCTGATCTTTTGCCGCATCACAAAGTCGTAGGCAAAGCTGTTGAGATTGCCCAACAGACAGCATTGCGCGCGGGCGAAGCGTCCGTCAACAACGATCGGCAGGAGTTGACGACGCCCAGCGAGCGGCGTCATCGCCGCGATCATCGTTCGCTGATTCGTCGGGCTCGTCACGTCCTTGAAGCACAGAAATGCGACGTCTGCTCGACGGCATTGGTTCAGCACGTCCTCTTGCGTCGACCCAGAATCGCGGCATCGCCAAGATGTTCGGGATTCTGATAACCGACCAGCGATCGTCTTTTCGGTTTGCCCCTGCCGCACCCAATTGGACTTGGTCGGTCACGACGTCGGCCGCCCGATGATCGAACGCCTGGAGCATCTTGGCTTCGTACAGCGGCAGAAAGACCTGTTTGCCCTTGATCCATCGATTGCCTTTCAGCTTGAAACCGTCGGCCTTGAGCGTGTCGGCTTCGCGGAACAATTCGGCGTCGTTGGTTTGATGGAACATCGTCTTGAACTGGATGCCCCACGGGATTGCCGGTCGGGCCTTTGCGGTTTGCGTCGATCAGGACGGGAACGCGGCGGTAGATGGCCTTGGTGATTTCCGCGTCGCGCCGCGAGCGGAAGATCGGGCAGGTCCGCGTGTTCGGATTCAGCAGCCGGATGTCGGCGGCGCTCAGCGGCAATGTGCCGCTTGCGGTCTTCCAGTTCTTCGACGCGATGGGCGAAGAAGACGAAATCGGCTTCCGACGCCGCCGCTTGCTCGCCGCCGAAGTTGAGAATGCAGAACTTGAAGCGACGCGTGCACATCGGGGAAGAAGTCTTCATCTGTTCTCGAAATCATACAACCGAATCAGCCGGTTCGATTCGGCGACCGCGGCGAAGAAATCCTTGGTGGTCATGTCCGAGGCGATGCCCGAGGGAACCAGCAATCCCACGCGGCCGTGCGGGGCGACGAGTTGAGAGGCCAGCTCGGCGAACACGGCGTAGGTGTTGATGTCGCCCTTGCCGGTCAGCGGATACTGGTCGCTCGTGCGGCAGTAGGTCAGCAGCGAATCGGCCGCGGCCAATGCCTGCTGATAGCGCTCGTACAATGCCGGATCGTCCGATTCCAGCCTGGCGACCAGTTGCCGGCGTTTGGCCGCGTTCGTGGCGGTGGCGATTTCCGGGGCGGGCAGCGAGAAAAACTCCCGCTCCTGCAGTTTGATCCGTTCCCACGGCGGATTGCCGATCACGCAATCGAAGCCCGGCTCGCGGCCAATCACAAGCCGCGACCGTCGTCGCGTCCGTTGCCACCGCCGGTCGCGGCTCTATGTTGACCCAAAGACGGCCGGGAATCGCTCCCGCCAATCGAAACCGGCCGGGTCGATCGCCGGATCATGGACCAGCGAATTGCCGTGAACGATGTTCTCCGAGAGGCTTGCCAGCAGTTGTCCTGGGCTGGCCGAGCGAATCCAGAGGGCCAGTTGCGTGATTTCGACGGCTTCTGGCGAGAGATCGACGCCGTACAGGTTCTCGCGCAGAATGAAGGTCGGAACCTGCCGGGCGAGCTTCTCGGCGTCCGCTTCGCCCGACGTGCTCCAGGTGGCCGATGACTTCCCCGTAGCGGTGCTTCCAGAACGTCGTAAGCCTGGAACAGGAAGGCCCCGCTGCCGCAGGCCGGATCGACGATCTTGCAGATTTCGCAGGATCGCCGAGGCAGCGGCGCCAATAGGCCGGGTCGTCGGGCGCGATGCCGCGCGCGGCCTCCTCCTCCGCAACGCCGAACTCGACGGCCGCCGCCGCGAAGCGCTCGGCGATCAACTCCTCGACCGTGTATTGGACGATCCGGCTGGTGAGTTCCGGCGGGGTGTAGTAGACGCCCAGCCGCTTGCGTTTGGCCGATTGCGGCATCGCGGCGTATCGCTCGGCCTTTTCCGCGTCGCCGAAGACGCCCGTCGTCCTTCAGTTTTCCAATCTCCGTGATCGACCGCTCGAACAGATGGCCCAGCACGTCGAGGTTCACTTCGTCGGCGAAGTCGTAGCCGCTGATCGGTGTTGAAGAAGTTCGTCCAGGGTCGTCGGGCAGTTCGAGTTCGTCGACGGCGTGCGGGGCGAACAGCCCGCCGTTGTACTTGGGAATGCCGTGGGTCTCGTTGCCCACGTTGATGAAGCGGAAGAGATTCTTGAAGTTCTGCCAGCGGGGATTCGTCACCGCATGGAAGCCGGCGACCTTGTAGGCCTTGGTGATGGTCCGCTCGGGCAGCAGTTGCCGATCCTCGCAAAAGGCGATGAACATGATGCGGTCGAACAGCCGCTGGGCCATTTCGATGGCCTGGTCTAGCGAGTGCTTCTGCTTGATGGTGCAATTCGTGCGATCAAGTGGTTGCGATTTTCCGAATAGGCTTTGTAGAGCTCGTCGCCGACCTCGCGTTGCCGCTCGGCCGATTTCTTCAGCAGATCGACCGCCCGCGGCGGGCCGTAGAGCGACTCGTCGATCAAGCCCTGCCGATGGAACAGCACGTAGAACTGCTTGAAGACGTCGAAGTCGCGGAGCGATTGCAGCGAGAAATGCTCGTAGGCCCGCTTCGTCGAGGAGCGTTCGTAGAGCCGGAAACTGACGTAGTTCGAGACGATGCCCCAGCGGCACTCGGGCGGCGTGTTGACCAGGTAGTCCCAGCATTGGGCCACGGCGGTTCGGCCGTTGCTGCGGTCGCGGTCGAGATGGACTTTCGGCCCCTTCAATTCGATGACGGCCAGTGGTTGCGGTCTCGGTCTGGCGAAAAAAGCCGAGGATGGCGTCCGGCGTTTCCCCGGCGATGTGGTGATGCTGCTCTCGATGCCAGACCTCCTTTCCGTCGAGTCGGACCGACGTAGCCGAGGGCTTCGCCGAAGACCTCGGCCAGGAAATCGCCCTGCATCTGCGTTTCATTCAACTTCGCCAGCCGCCCGGAAGTCTCCAGATCAGCCATTAATCGCCCTGAAAACATCGGCATATGTTGAGAGTAGTAATCCTGGGTTTGCCCATAAAGATCACCTGTGTTATGTATTGCTTTGCTCAATCAGCTTCTCCAGGTTTTCAGCCGATCGGTTTTCGGCTGACGCTGCACGATCGGTGATTAGTGGGGGAAAAGGGTTTTATCTTGCCATTTATATAGTGTATGCGTCGATTTTCGATGATCGCTTTCGGACTAATCTTTTCGATTCAATATATCACCCCCTCGAATGGTCTGCCGCGGTATCGGCAGATTTTAATCCGGTCGGCGAACGCAGGAAGCTGGTGAATGAATATCCTTATTTTTGAGTTTTCTCCATGTCGAATCGACGCCAAATCACCCATAACTACTGCCAAAACCAAACTGAAACCATCTCTTTCTCTAACCTCTTGCACTCCAACAACTTCCAACCGGCCGTGAGTTCGTTTTAGCCGAAGAGGAGCGGGCCTTGATCATTTTCTTAGAAATATTTCCAACCTTAACTCGCCTGCCCGCAAGATCTTAGGCGCAACTTTCAAGAATGTAATTGACTTGCGAATGTAATCTTTTTATACTTATGTACAGTATCCGTCAAATCTTCTCGGGCTATAACAACTCAGGTAAAGAATATCCGCTCGATAACCTCTTGCGGTTTATCGGAAAATCGCGAAAAGGTCGGTTCGCTCGGAAAGCGACGAGCGGATGTCGGCCCGAAGGGCCAACCGTTCGTCCAGCCCACGGGCAACGCCCTGGAGAACGGAACGGCCGCCATTTATTCGTGTGTTGTGCGCGATCGGGAGACGGCCCGATGGGCCTCCGCAACAACGGTGAAAGCATTCAAAAAAACACCCTCTGAAAGAATCGGTTTGAATCCAAAACGTGCAAAAGTCAAAATTTGTTGATCAAAAGAGTTCGGAGAGGGCCTGCTCTCGCAGAGGGTAGGTTTGAATCCAAAATGTGCAGAAATCAAAATTTGTTGACCAAAAGAGTTCTGGGAGGGCATGCTCTCGGAGCGAGTAGGTTTGAATCCAAAACGTGCAAAAATCAAAATTTGTTGACCAAAAGAGTTCTGGGAGGGCCTGCTCTCGGAGAGAGTAGGTTTGAATCCAAAATGTGCAGAAATCAAAATTTGTTGACCAAAAGAGTTCGGAGAGGGTATAGTGGACCCAAGAAACTGGACCACGACTTTGAGTCGAATTTCTGGTAGGATTGGTCCAGTTTTTGGGAGGGAGACATGGGAGCGAAGCGGCGACGGATCGAGGCGGCCTTGAAGGCGAAGGCGGCGTTGGCGGCGGTGCGAGGGGATCGGACGACGAGCGAGTTGGCCTCGCAGTTCGGCGTGCATCCGACGCAGATCGGCCAGTGGAAGCGGCAGTTGCTCGACGGGGCGGTGGAGTTGTTCTCGGGGGAACAACGCCGCAAGGTGGAGAGCCAGGACGGCCTGATCGCGGAATTGTACGAGCAGATCGGGCGTCTGCAGATGGAGGCGGCGTGGCTGAAAAAAAAAGTTGCCCGACTCGATTGAGTTCAAGCGCGGAGTGCGTCGAGTCGGGAGCTGTCGGGGCTGAGCGTGCGTCGGCAGTGTGAACTGCTGGGTCTGAACCGGTCGAGTTGGTATTACCGGCCGACGGGCGAGTCGGCGGAGAACTTGCAGTGGATGCGTCGGATCGACGAGCAGTACCTGAAGACGCCGTGCTACGGGAGCCGGAAGATGGCCAAGGTGTTGGGTATCAGCCGGACGCGGGCACAACGGCTTGATGCGTCTGATGGGGTTGGAAGCGATTTACCCCAAGCCGCATCTGTCGCGCAACGACGCCGAGCATCGAATTTGGCCGTATTTGCTGCGAAACGTGGCCATCGTGCGTCCCAACCAGGTATGGTCGAGCGACATCACCTACGTGCCGCATGCCACACGGCTGGATGTACCTGACCGTGGTGATGGACTGGTTCAGCCGCTACGTGCTTTCGTGGCGGCTGTCGAACACGCTCGACGGGCGGTTCTGCCTGGAAGCGTTGGAGGAGGCGCTCGCGCGCGGCCGCCGGAGGTCTTCAACACCGACCAGGGCGTGCAGTACACGGCCCATGCGTTCACCGATCGGCTGGAGCCGGCAGGCGTGGCGATCAGCATGGACGGCCGGGGGCGCTGGATGGACAACGTGTTCGTGGAGCGTCTGTGGCGGACGTTGAAGTACGAGTGCATCTACCTTCACGACTTTGCCACGGTGCGGGCATTGGAGGTGGGCTTGGCCGGCGTACTTCGCGTTCTACAACGACGAGCGATTGCACGCGGCGTTGGACTATCTGACGCCGGCGGCGGTGTACCCGGCGGCGTAAGGCGTCGAGGAACGAACTCATGGCGGTGGTCCAAATCAACACGAAATTTTCGCGCAACAAAATTGGAGAATTTTATCATACCCATAGTGAGGGAGCGGCTCTGCGGCCGCGCGAGACCTTGGAATGGGTCTCGCGGGCCGCTGGCGCCACCATCTAACAATTCGCAATCCGTGGTCTAACAACCAGGTCCACCTCAGGGCCTGCTCTCGGAGAGAGTAGGTTTGAATCCAAAACGTGCAAAAATCAAAAGTGTTGACCAAAAACCAAAACCATCGGCCCGAGACCTAAGCCCCAAGTCCCAAGACCATCCCCAAAGGCAACCTAAATCGAATCCATACCCACTCGATCATCAATTTGGAAGCACAAAAAACGCAGCGGTCAAAAATTCGGCCCCAAAAACCCCTTAACTCTCGAGAAAACGGCACTAGCCATTTCTCGCCGCCAGAAAAAAACCGTCGAATTCCCGAGAGTTATGATATGCGAGCCGGAGGGAAAAATTCGAAGAACACGGAGAATTCACTCCTTTTTGCCTTGCGAGAAAACGGCAAACGGCCAATCGGAGAACAATCTCCGAGACGAACCGGACAAGTAAAAGATAGCCCCAGGAAGCGAAAACACATCGTAGGACAGGTTTCTAACCTGTCAGAAAAACCAAATGCCTTCGCGACAGATTGGAAATCGGTCCCACGTTTATCGCCCCATCGCCACCGCAATTTCCTCCAACCCGAGCCGCTTCATTTTTTTGTAGAGCGTCGTGCGATTGATGCCCAGCGCGGCCGCCGTGAGTTGGCGGTTCCAGTTGTTCGCTTCGAGAACTTCGAGAATGAGTTGTTTTTCCGGCGCCGAGAGCGCTTGCTTGAGCGATTGATTGCCGACCGCTTCGATCGTCAGTCCGCCGCCGGCGGCCACCGAGGCGGGCAGGTCCTCGACGCCGATCACGCTGTTCTTGCCCAACAGCACGGCGCGCTCGATCACGTTTTGCATCTCCCGCACGTTGCCCGGCCAGCGGTAACGCTGCAGGGCCTGCAGGGCGTCGTCGCTGAAACCGTGGACCTTTTTGTTCGATTCCTCGCAAACGCCCTTCAAAAAGTGCTCGGCCAGCGCGGGGATGTCCGAGATCCGCTCGCGGATCGGCGGCAGTTCGATGTTGATCACGTTGATGCGGTAGAACAAGTCCTGGCGGAAACGGCCCTCGGCAACCGCCTTGCTCAGATCTTCGTTCGTGGCCAGGATGATCCGCGTATCGACTTTAAACGTTTTTGTGCCGCCAACCTGCTCGAATTCCAAATCCTGCAAAATGCGGAGCAGCTTTACCTGCATACCCGGGCTTGCCGTCGCGATTTCATCAAGAAAAATCGTGCCGTCGTCGGCCTGCTTGAATTTCCCGATCTTCTCGCCCACCGCGCCCGTGAACGCGCCGGCCACATGGCCGAACAGTTCGCTTTCCAGAAGCGTTTCCGGCAGCGCACCGCACGCCACCTCGACGAACGGCTGGTCGCGGCGGCCGCTATGGCGATGGATCGCCCTGGCGATCAGCGACTTGCCCGTCCCGCTTTCGCCGGTAATGAGCACGGTGGCGCGGGTGTCGGCGACCGAGTCGATGATGTCGAAGATCCGCAGCATGCGGTGGTCGTGGCCGATGATGTTTTCCATGCCGTAGCGCATGTCCAACTGCGCCTTGAGCGTCTTGTTCTCCTCGATCACCTTCCGCTGGTTGAGTGTCCGCTCGATGGAAATCAGCAGTTCTTCGTCGATCAGCGGCTTCGTAATGAAGTCGGACGCGCCGTGGCGGATCGCCTCGATTGCCGTTTCGACGGTGCCGTAGCCGGTAATCATCACCACGGCCATGCCGGGGTGATTCTTGCGGCAATGGGCCAGCAGGTCGAAACCGTCGTCCTGGCCAAGGCGGATATCGACCAGCACCAGGTCATATTGTTTCCGATTCACGGCCGTCATGCCGTCGGACAAACTGATGGCGGTATCGGTCGGATATCCCTGTTCGCGGAGCCATTCGGCCATCGAGGCCAGGACCTGCCGGTCGTCGTCAACAAGCAGCAAATTTCCAAGTTGTTTCATATTATCACCCTGGTGAAAATGATCTGTCGCTAAATATCTACGTTACAGGGTGCGGTAAGTCAACGAAACAAGATGGATAAAATAGGTATTTATCAAAGAATGACAGGTTATAGAGTGGCACATGCTATACCACCCGAATGTTGTGTATTTGCTCGTTTTAAGCAGGATATTTTCGGAAGAAGTTTTTTAATCCATAAATTCCTGCCACAAAATTTCACCCCCCCTTCCTTACCCTCAATTTGGCCGCTAAACTGAGTTATATCCCGCTGAGTCGGGGGGAGAAATTTGTTATTATGGGGGATTTCATCCTGCCAATTTGTGGACTAAAATTGTGTATCCCCCTTTTCAAGCGACCATCCAACGAGGGAAAAACCTTTGGGGGATTTTTTCGTTGTAATCAATATGTCCATTTGAGTCCACCTACCAAAAACCATTGTCTTGGTGAAAAACCCAAAGGAGGCTGCGATGCCTATTCGATTGATGATTTGCGACGACCATGAAGTCATTCGCACCGGTCTCGCCAGTTTGCTGGCGGGGACCGACATTGAAATCGTCGCTCAGGCGGCTAACGGAAAGGATGTCTTGAAGTTGGCCGCGAAGGACAAACCGGATATTATTTTGCTGGACATTCGCATGCCCGACGGCGACGGCTTGGCGACGCTGGAAAAATTGCGTCAAAAAACGCCCGAGTGCAAAGTCATCATGCTCTCGACTTATGACAATCCCACTTACATCGCCCGTGCGGTGGCGCTGGGGGCCAGCGACTACGTCCTGAAGGGATCTACGCGCGACGACATCATCGCCACGATCAAATCCTGTGCCGCCGGCGAATCGCCCAGCCGCACCGGCGAGTTGAAGAAGATCGCCACCACGATGAAGGTCAAGCAGGCCATCGACGACGACGACGTGCCGCTCACGCAACGCGAGACCCAGGTCTTGCGCCACGTGGCCTTGGGGCTGAGCAACAAGGAAATCGGCAAGTCGCTGGAGATCAGCGTGGAGACGGTCAAGGAGCACGTGCAGAACATCCTCCGCAAGATCGCCGTCAGCGACCGCACCCAAGCGGCGGTTTGGGCGGTCCGCAAGGGTTTGGTCTAATCGCACAATCTTCTCGGCATTAGGAAATGCAAGGGAGCGGCTATTATCCGTCGCTCCCGTTTTTCTGGAATTATACGGCGGCTCTCCCTGGTTTGACGGTTGATTTTTTCGACAGTTTTTCTCATAATTCATAAGAGACGTAGCGAAGGCGAAATTCGATGAATGCGGAAGGGAATAGTCATGGAAACCGGCCCCATCGTCGTGCACGGATTAATTGATCCCAATGGCATTTTGAAACTGGATCAACCTTTGAATTTGCCGCCCGGCGAAGTTCAAGTGACGATCCAAGTTGTTGAGCCGTTATCTCGGCCCGAAAATTCTATTTGGGATGTAATGGAAAGGATTTGGGCGGATCATAAGGCGAACGGTTTTGTTCCAAGATCTCGGGAAGATATTGATGCCGAAAGGAATGCCTTCAGAGAGGAAATGGAGGATGACTTTTCGAGAATCGAAGTCCTCCAGAAGGAATGTGAAAATATTACACATTTCCCCAAGGCCGCTCCGGAGCAGGGAATGTGAAATACTACCTAGATACCAATATCGTAATCTATTCGCTCGAGTATCACCCGCTTTGGAGTCCGATAGCTCACGGCGCTTTGTCCGGATTGCAGGATCAAAAAGCCTTTTTTGTCATTAGCGATCTTACTTGCATGGAATGTCGCATCGGTCCGCTTCGCAAGGGAGATCAACGACTATTGGATCTTTACGAAGCCTTCTTCAAAGCCAAAGATATTCTTGTCCATTCCTTGCCGACAGCCGTATTCGAGCGAGCCGCGTCTATTCGGGCAAAGCATGGTTATAAGGCGCTGGATTCCTTGCATCTCGCAACAGCCGTCGAATTTCATTGTGATCGTTTCCTTACGAACGACAACCGATTAAGCGGTTTCCCCGATATCATCGTGGATACGCTCTAAATTATAATCCAATTGATAAATTATCGAACTCGATCTGCGCTCGGTTGGCGGCATCGAGGTTAGGATGGAAAATGGAAAAGAATCGCTGATTGCCCATTTTCGCGATAAATATTTGATGCCATTGGTCCTCCAAACAAAATCTGATGTGAAAGATTCATGGGGCACAAATGAATATCTTCTTTGAATAATCAGTGTTCCCTCAAATCAAGTTTTATGGATTGATTGGTTTTCAATATGCGCATCCTCGTAGTCGATGACGAAAAAATCAAGCGTGTCACGCTGGCCGACGATCTGGCGGCGCAGGGATACGAAGTGGTTGCGGCCGCGGACGGGGAAGAGGCGCTCAAACAACTCGCCGCCGGGCGGTTCGATGTTGTCGTGACCGATCTGAAAATGCCGAAAATCGACGGCATCGAACTCCTCAGACGCATCAAACACGGCCCGCTGGCCGACGTGGAAGTCATCATGATGACCGCCTACGGCAGCATTCCCGTGGCAGTCGAGGCCGTGAAGCTCGGCGCGTTCGACTTCATCACGAAGCCTTTCCGCAACGAGGACATTTTTCCGCTTCTTAAACGGATCGAACGGGCGAAGCAAGTCATTGCCGATACCGCGGGCACGACCGCGGACGAACCGCTTTCGGCCGACGTCGAGCAGGAGGTCGTGGGCCGGTCGGCCGCCATGGCCCGCGTCAAGCGAATGGTCGAAATTTCGCGCCAAGACCGATGCCAACGTGCTCCTGTTCGGCGAAACCGGGACGGGCAAAGACCTCGTGGCGAACCTAATCCATCGCCAGTCCGCGCAGCGGATTCCCCTTCGTGAAGGTCGGCTGCACGCTCTTCCCGCCGCAACTCATCGAGAGCGAACTCTACGGCCACGAAAAAGGCTCCTTCACCGGCGCGGAGCAACTGCGCAAAGGCCGCTTCGATCTGGCCGAAGGCGGCACGCTCTACCTCGACGACGTCGATGACATCCCCTTCGAGCATCAATCGAAGCTCCTCAGGGCGATCGAGGAAAAAACCTTCGAGCGCGTAGGCGGCGGCTCGCTGATCCATGCCGACGTGCGGATCATTGCCTCGACCAAGCAAAACCTGATGGAAAAAATCTCCGCCGGCACGTTCCGGCAGGACCTTTACTACCGGCTCGACGTGCTCCGGATCAATATTCCGCCGCTCTGCGAACGCTTGGACGACGTGCCGCTTTTGACCGAATCGCTGCTTGCGCGAATCGCCGGCGAACGGCCGTGCCGCATCGACCCGGAAGCCCTCGCGATCCTCTCGCGGCACAACTGGCCCGGCAACGTCCGCGAGTTGTATCACACGCTCGAGCGCGCGTTTCTGATCGGCTCGGGCCGCATCACGCCGGAAATTCTGGCGGCCGAAGTCGGCAGCCCCGATCCGAACTCGCGCTTGCCGATCGGCGGATTCCAGGCCGCCATCGACCACGCCGAAAAGCAACTCCTCCAAGAAGCCCTCCGCAACTCGAACGGCAACAAATCCGCCGCCGCCGCCGCGCTCGGCATGAAACCCTCCACGTTTCGCGATAAACTCGCAAAGCACGGATTGGGTTAGAACATGTTATTATGAGATTCTTCAGCGATCTCCAGCTCGTCCCACTTCGGCGACGACTCGTCCGCCGGCAGGAGGAAATGGTAATTTCCCGGGCCGCAGCGGTTTTGCATCGTCTTGAGGATATGCCGGCAGCGGTAATAATCGTCATTCGGGCCGGCAATAAAGAACGGTTTGCCATCCCTGCCATAGACGAACACCTCGCTGCAGGATTCCGCCGAGATATCGCCGAAGATCATTTTCGCCTTTTGATAATCGGGATGAGGCGACAAGCCGATGCCGCGGGCATATTCCACCGCGCCTTCGATCAGCTTCCGCGCATACTCGGGCTTCACGTTAATCACTTCGAACCGGTCGCGAAAACTATCGTAGAGATCTTCTTGATATTCCGACCGGAAGCGGATGCCCGAGAAGGCGTTTTTCACGCCCAGGCAGTAAACATCCACGAGAAAAACGGCGTAGGCCACGTTCCCGTTCGGCAGGCTGCGGCTAATGAGGACCTGGCCGATCCCTTTCCGCCAAAGATCTTCGAACATGCAGCAGTGTAAAATGGGGTCGCAGGCCGCGTCCTGCAATCGAGCGGCCATGCCCTGAGCCTGACGGCGGGCGATCGCTCGCTTTTCGGCCTTTTTCTTCGTCTTTTGCTTTTCGAGCTTTCTTTGACGTTTGCGGAGATCCATCGCCATGAGAGTACTCCTATAATTCGAGAAATCGAATGCACGGAGGATATTATGGCATAGAAGAAAGCAAAAGAGCAATGGGAAAAACGGAGAAGACCATGCTTCTTAATATTCCCGTTCTCCCCCCTTCCCATTTTAACTCTTTGCACAATGAGTTGCCCAGATCTGCCCTCGCCCCCGGCCCCTCTCCCAATGGGAGAGGGGAAGGTGAACAGCACACTTACCGTTTCTTCGGGAACAGCGGACCGCCGTAGAGAGCACCCTCGCCGAGGATTTCTTCGATCCTGAGCAGTTGGTTGTACTTCGCCATTCGGTCGCTGCGCGAGGCGCTGCCCGTCTTGATTTGGCCGGTGCTCATTGCGACGGCCAAGTCGGCAATCGTCGCATCTTCCGTCTCGCCGCTGCGATGGCTCATCACACAGGTGTATCCGTTGCGACTGGCCATCTGGATGGCCTCGATCGTCTCGGTCAGCGTGCCGATCTGGTTTACCTTGATGAGGATGCTGTTGGCGATGCCTTCATTGATGCCGCGCTGCAAACGATCGGTGTTGGTGACGAAAATGTCGTCGCCTACCAACTGAATCTTCTTGCCCAGCCGCTCGGTCATCATCCGCCAACCGTCCCAATCGTCCTCGGCGAAACCGTCTTCGATGGAGACGATCGGATATTTTTCAACCCATTTCGAGTAGTAATCGACCAACTCGCCGGCGGTGATTTCCTTGCCATCAACCGAGTAGCGTTTCTTTTCGGCATCGAAGAATTCCGACGCCGCCGGGTCCAACGCGATGAACGCCTGTTTGCCGGGCTCGTAGCCGGCTTTGGAGATGGCTTCGACGATGACATCGAGCGCTTCGGAATTGCTATTCAGGTCGGTGCGAATCCGCCCTCGTCGCCCACGTTCGTGGAAAGCTTCCTGCCTTGCAATACCTTCTTCAAATTATGGAAAACTTCACAGCCGCAGCGGATGGCGTCGCTGAAGCTATCGAATCCCAGCGGCATGACCATGAATTCCTGCACATCAACCTTGTTGTCGGCATGTGCGCCGCCGTTGATGATGTTCATCATCGGGGCGGGCAGCAGCCGTGCGCCGACGCCGCCCAAATAGCGGAACAAATCGAGTCCCGTGTGACTCGCGGCGGCATGTGCGGCAGCCAGCGAAACGCCGAGAATGGCATTCGCACCGAGATTCTTCTTGTTTGGCGTGCCGTCCAATTCGATCATCCGTTTATCGAGCGCGGTTTGATCCAAGACATCCAGACCGCACAATTCGTCGGCCAGCTTGGTATTGACGTTTTCGACGGCCTGCAAAACCCCCTTGCCGAGGTATTTTGCTTTGTCGCCATCGCGAAGTTCCCATGCTTCATGCACCCCCGTGCTGGCTCCGCTAGGGACCGCCGCCCGGCCTGTGCAACCGTTGGCCAGGACTACATCGACCTCGACGGTTGGATTTCCGCGACTATCGAGAATTTGGCGACCGCGAATGTCAACAATTGTAGAACTCATCTGATTTCTCCTATAAAAATGAGGGATTTTGGTTGATTTTAACGATGCCAAAAGGAAATGAACCAAGGAATTGCCCATTGTGTACGATGAACCGATAATTGGCTAGCGGGGGCGGCGGGAATCCGGCATGGGCGTTGCAATCGGCGCCGGAGTTCGCCTTGATCCTGGATACCCAGCCTTTTCGCAGGGCACTAAAAGGGGTAGGATGAAAAGGTTTGTGGAGAAAGGTGTATCGTGCATCTCGAAGCACTTTCCGTTACAATCGCATAACATAAAGAATATCGTGGTGCCTTCAGAAATAACCACTGCACGCGGGGAACCGAGACCCTTGCCGGAGAATTTTCATTCCGCGCAGCCGGGGGGCGGATTTTGCTACCATATAGAACTGGCCTGGGGCGTTTGGCGGCGATGGTGGCTGACCCTTTTTCGGCCGCGTTATATCCGCAAGATGGCCGACAGCCGACGAGGAAGCACAGCGGGTGCGCCGCATGCAATTCTCGACCCGCGGGATTTGAAATTTTGCCGCAACCGCTGTGCCTGCGATTGGGACGAGGCCGACGATCCGTTCCGCTGGCGGGAGAGACTGCCGTTCGCCCGGTGGGGTCTGGCAGAGTTGCAAATCATGGGTTGGCCGCTGTTGGTGGTTACCGTTTTACCGCTTTTATTGCTTTGGCCGTCATATTACACCGCCATTGCGATCGTCCCGGGGGCGCTATTGGGGTTAGTGATCTATTTCTTCCGCGATCCGCCGCGGCGCGTGCCGGCCGATGCCGGTTTGATCGTCTCGCCCGCCGACGGGAAAATCGCCGAGATTACACGGCTTGCGCACGACGAATTCATCGGCGGACCGGCCGTGCGGATCGGCATTTTCCTCTCGATCTTCAACGTGCATATCAACCGTACCCCGGTGGAAAGCAGAGTGATCGAGTTGCGATACCATCCGGGCGAGTTTCTCAATGCGCTGCGGTCCGACAGCGCGTGGCGGAACGAGAACACCTGGATTGGCTTGGAAGAGGAGTCGCCGCCACATCGCCGGATAGTCGTCAGACAGATCTCCGGCCAGTACGCCCGGCGCATCGTTTGCAACCTGCGGCCGGGCGAAATCGTTTCCCGCGGCCATAAGTTCGGCATGATCAAACTCGGCTCGCGGACGGAACTGATCCTGCCGGATTCGGACGATTTGGAGATCCGTGTTGCAATCGGCCAAAAAGTCGAGGCCGGCGCGACAATCATGGCAAGGTGGAAATAAACCATGCGCCCCTTACGCACCATCTCCGTATTTCCCACGCTTTTGACCTTGGGGAACCTGGTCTGCGGTTTTTTCGCGATCGTGGTCGCCGCGCGGGTCGGAAAACCCGCCCAACCGGTTCCGGCGGATATTCTTCTGGATTCAACCAACGTGATGATCGGCGGATGGCTCATTTTCCTGGCGATGGTTTTCGACGGCCTCGACGGCTATGTCGCCCGGCTCTCGCGGACTTCGAGCGATTTCGGGGCGCAGCTCGACAGTCTCTGCGACGTGATTACTTTCGGCGTTGCGCCGGGCTTCTTGTTGGTGAAAATGTGCCCCTATCCGACCTACGAGTTGAATCAGGCGATGTGGGTGATCGCCGCCTCTTACGCGGCATGCGCGGCGCTGAGGCTGGCGCGGTTCAACGTGGAGACCAGCGACGAGGACGAGCATCTGTATTTCAGCGGGCTGCCCAGTCCCGCCGCCGCGGCCGCGATCGCGGGGTTCGGCATCATGTTCTACACGCTGCGCGATCCCGCCACCGCGTTGCGATTCGCGCCGCAAATCGATACGATCTTGCAAACCGTCCTGCCGTTTTTCGGGGTTTTCGTTGCGCTGCTGATGGTTTCCCGAATTCCTTACCCGCACGTGGCGAACCAGATCTTCCGCGGACAAAAAAGTTTCGGGCATGTCGTCGCCGTGTTGTTCGCGCTGGTGGCCGTGATGGTCATTCGCGGCTATTCGGTTCCCATCATCTGCTGTGCTTTCGTGTTTTCCGGCCCCATCCGCTTCGCCTGGCAGAAATGGATGCACAGGAAGGAGAAAGAGGAGCCGATGTTTTAGGAACTATAACATAATGCGGAGCGCGGGTGTCTCGCCCGTTCTTTTATGGCCAAGATGGCCGCGTCCCGTTAGGTTTTGTTCGAATCCCTCGGATAGCAAGCCTTTCCCGGCATTACCCAACCGATAACGCTTTCATGCCCGAACCGCAAAAATTTCTCGATCCCGAAATGCTGGCGAAGTTGCAGGGATTGCAACTGCGGGCGCGGTTGATCGTGGAGGGCTACGTGTCGGGCGTGCATCGCAGCCCCTTTCATGGATTTTCGATCGAGTTCGCCGAGCATCGGGAGTATGCCCCCGGCGACGATTTGCGGTATCTCGATTGGAAAGTCTTCGGCCGCACCGACAAGTTCTATCTGAAGCAATACGAGGAAGAGACGAACCTTTTGTGCTATCTGCTGCTGGATACCAGCGAGAGCATGACTTATAAGAGCGACTTGGCGGCGATGTCGAAGCTGGAATATGCCCGCTGCGCGGCGGCCGCGCTGGCATATTTGATTCTGCATCAGCAGGACAGCGTGGGGCTTGCCGCGTTCGACGAGGAATTGCGGTCGCTGGTCCGCGCGAGCGGCAGCCCGTCGCATTTGAAGGAACTGCTGCACGTGATGGAGCAACCGCCGGGCGGGAAAAAAACCGCCACCGGGCCGATCTTTCACGATCTGGCCGAGCGTTTCAAGAAACGCGGCATCGTCATCGTGTTGAGCGATCTGTTCGACGACGTCGAGCAGATGGTCCGCGGACTCGAACATTTCCGCCACCGCCGGCACGAAGTCGTGCTAATGCACGTCCTCGATCCGGCCGAGTTGGATTTCCCCTTCGAGCAAATCATGCTCTTCCGCGGCTTGGAGGAGTTGCCGCAGGCGCTGGTCGAGCCGCGGGCGATCCGCAAAGCCTATCTCGCCGAGTTCGGCAACTATCTCCGCCGCTTGAAAACCGCCTGCCGCCGCCACCGCATCGATTACGTGCCGCTCAGGACCGACGCGTCGCTGGAAGTCGTGCTGGCGAGTTATTTGGCGTCGAGAGGGAAATAGAATAAAGTACGATGAAAAGTGAAGGTGGCCTGTGGGCGGTAGAATGGTCCACTAACCACTGCCCACTTCCCCCTGCAAACTTCCCACTGCTAATGCCATTTATCGCGCCCTTATTTGCCTTTGGCTTGACGAGTCTGCCCATGCTAGGCTGGCTAGCGGCAGCGGCTGCGCCGATATTGATCCATTTGTGGAGCCGGCGACAATATCGCGAGATGCCGTGGGCGGCGATGGAGTATCTGCTGGCGGCCATCCGGCGGCAGACGCGGCGATTGCTGTTCGAGCAGTGGTTGTTGCTTTTGATCCGCACGCTTGTCATCGTGCTGGTCGTGCTGGCCGCGGCGCAGCCGTTTTGGGAAAGTCCGACTTTTGTTTTCAACACCGGCGGAAAGACGCATCGCGTGCTGGTGCTCGACGGATCGTTTTCGATGGCCTACAAGCCGACCGAACAGAGCCGCTTCGATCGGGCGAAGGAGCTTGCCCGGCAGATCGTGGACGAGAGTCGTCAGGGCGATGGTTTTTCACTCGTCGTGATGGCTGCGCCGCCGAAGGTGTTGGTGGCCGCGCCTTCGATCGAGCAGTCGGAAATTCTCCGCGAGATCGCGGATTTGCCGCCGCCCTGCGCCGCCTCCGATCTGCCGGCGACCGTGGCGGCGGTCGGGCAAATTTTGGAAACCGCCGAGCGCGACAATCCGCGTCTTACCCGGCATGAAGTGTATTTCCTCACCGATTTGCAGCGCATCGGCTGGAATCCACAACTCAAGGGGCAGGCACTGGCCGAGTTTCGCCGCCAGAGTGCCGCCTTGGGCGAAAAGGCGGCACTGGTGGTGATCGACGTCGGCCAGCCGGCGGCCGAGAATCTGGCGGTGACCGGATTGCAATCGCTCGAACCTGTTCCCGTGGTCAATGCCGAAGAGCACCTGGAGGCCGGCATTCACAATTTCGGTCGGCAGAACAAGAGCCGGCAGGCGGTGGAGCTTTGGATCGACGGACGGCGGATGGAGCAAAAATTCGTCGAATTGCCGGCAGGCGGCGATGTGACGGTGGAATTTGCCTATCGTTTCGAAACGCCCGGAGATCATGCCATCGAAGCTCGCGCTTCCGGAGATGCCTTGGAAACGGACAACGCGCGCTATCTCTCGCTGCCCGTTCGGCAGGCGATTCGCGTTCTCTGCGTCGAAGGACGACCTTCCGGCGAGCCGTTCCGAGGTTCGGCAGATTACGTGGCCGCGGCGCTCTCGCCGGCAGGTCCGGCGGCAGGTCCAGCGGGCGATCGATCGCCGATTCAAGTCGATACGGCGGCTGAATCGGCTTTGCAGAGCGCGATCTGTCGCGCTACGATTGCTTGTTCTTGTGCAACGTCGCGCAATTCACCGCCGGCGATGCGCGATTACTCGCCGCCTATTTGCAAAACGGCGGGAACGTGGTTTTTCTCTTGGGTGATCGGGTATTGGCCGACCGCTACAACCGCGAACTGGGCGTGGAAACTTCCGCGATAGGCAAAAACGGGAAGGGCAGGGCAGGGGGAGCGGCGCCGCGAAGGGCGGCGCAGGGGAGAGTCGCCTCTTGCCGGCGCGGATCGGGCCGTTGATCAAGCAGCCGCAATATCGGCTCGATCCGCTTGCGTTTCGGCATC
Source organism: Pirellulales bacterium (assembly GCA_963713065.1). Classification (GTDB taxonomy): domain Bacteria; phylum Planctomycetota; class Planctomycetia; order Pirellulales; family Thermoguttaceae; genus JADLEL01. The sequence goes on from CAVQKP010000015.1 coordinate 49,671, forward strand.
CGATGTTGCATGCCTTCCGCGGACGGGGCGAAAAGGCATTGCTCACCACGCCGGTGTTTCAGTATTACAAGTTGGAAATTCCCCAGGACTCCGCCGCACGAAAAGTGCTGTCGCTGGGCAACGGCGATCCCCTGGTGGTCGAAGAAGCCATCGCCCGCGGCCGCGTGGTGCTGATCGGCACGTCGGCTGAAGTCGCCTGGTCGGGCTTTCCGCTCTGGCCGAGTTTCGTGCCGCTCGTTCAAGAGATGCTGTCTTACCTCGTGGCGGGCGAAACGGTGAAGCGGAATTTGACCGTCGGCGAACCGATCGCGGTGACGGCCCCGGCGACGGCGGCCGATTCGCCGGCGACGGTGCAAACGCCCGACGGCCGCAGCCTGAATCTGGCGTTGCGGCTGCACGGCGAAACGGCGGGACTCGAATTCGCCGACACCGGCCGGAGCGGCTTTTACATCGTGCAAATCGGCTCGCCGCTGAATCGCCGGGAGGAGTTCGCCGTGAATGTCGATCCGAAAGAGAGCGATCTGGCCCAGCTTACGCTGGAAGAATTGCGCGGAGATGTCTGGCCGGGCGTGCGTTTTCTGCATCAAACAACGTGGCAAAACGCCGCCCAGCCGATTGCCGCCTCCACGCTCGTCCGGCCCGCGGGCTTGCAAGTCGAATTGCTGTATCTCGTCCTCTGCCTGTTGTTGTTGGAAACTCTACTGGCATGGCGGTTCGGGCATCGCGGGGCGAAAGGATGAAGCAGGAAGAATGAATGTCTGAACAAATCACTGTACACTGACCACTTTTTCCCTCTGACCACACTCCCATGAACAGCCTGCTTTCCAACTCGATCGAGCGGCTCCTCGGCATTCAGCCGAGCGCTGGGGAGGGGATCGTCTGGAATATCGATCATGCGTGGTATTGGCCGCCGTGGTTGACGTTGATCGCGGCGGTTCTGTCGATTGCCTTCGTCGCGGGTATCTACTTGCGGGAGGGCGCGGCGGTCAGCAGGCGTTATCGATTGATGTTGGCCGGCGTGCGATTGCTGCTTTTGATGATCGTCGCGCTGATGATCGCGCAGCTTTCGCTCAGCGTTAAACGGACGGGTTTGCCAAGCTTGGCGGTGGTCATCGATGATTCGCAAAGCATGACTGTTGCCGACCGTTATGACGACAAGTCGGCCAAAAACATGCGCATGCGGATGAAAAATGCAGGGCTTGGCAGTTTCGCGGAATCGCGGAAGGGCGAGGTTCCCGCCGAGTCGGGTGGAATGCCCGGATCTGCTCGTCCCTCCGCGGACCGGCAGGAGCCGCGCCCTCTCGGAGCGGAGTTTCGGCGCTTTCAGCTTGCACAGACGTTGCTTTTGGAGCGCGATGCGGCCTTGCTTCGCGGCATCGGCGAATCCTACAAGTTACGGGCGTTTTTTTTGACCGGCCCCAAGGTTTCGCAGGCGGAAGACGTGAAAGGCATCGTCGCGGAAATCCGCAAGTCGCAGGCCGCCGGTGAAATCACGCGGTTGGGAGCCGGCATGCGCGACGTGCTCGACGATCTGCGCGGCTCCGTCCCGGCGGCCATCGTGCTTCTGACCGACGGCGTGAACACCGACGGCCCGCCGCTGAGCGAAGGAGCGGCTTCGGCCCAGCGCCGCGGCGTGCCCCTGTTTTGCGTGGGATTGGGCAGCGAGCAGCCGACGCGCGATCTGCGGCTGAGCGATCTCTTGGTCGAAGATGTGGTCTTCGTCGGCGACGTGGTTCCCTTCGAATGCAAACTGACCGCCGTGGGTTTTCAAGGGGCGAAAGTGAACGTCACGCTCCACGAGAAAGGAAAAACCGAGACCTTGGCGAAAGCGGAAGTCACCGTCGGCCCCGACGAGCAGCCGCAGCCGATCCGGCTGATCTATCGGCCCGAGCAACCCGGCCGCTTCGAGTATGTCGTCGAGGTCGAGCCGCAAGCCGGCGAATTGCAGGCCGATAATAACCGTCAATTACATGCCGTTGAAGTACGCCGGGAGAAGATCCGCGTGCTCTTGGCCGAGGCGTATCCCAGTTTCGAGTACCGTTATTTGCGCAACATGCTCGAGCGCGACGAGACCATCGAACTCCACACCGTGTTGCAGGAAGCCGACCTCGAACACGCCGAACAGGAAAAAGCCGCGCTCCGAGTCTTTCCCGAGCGGAAAGAAGAGCTTTTTTCCTACGACGTGATCATCCTCGGCGACGTGAATCCCGCGCTCCTCGGCGCTGCGGCTCAACAGACTCTCGCCGACTTCGTCGATCAGCCGGGCAAAGGGGGCGCGATCATCATGATCGCCGGACCGCAGTACATGCCGCTGGCGTATCGCGATTCGCCGCTTGCCAAGCTGATGCCGTTCGATCCGGGCGGAGCGCGGCTGCCCGATCTGAACGCATCGCTCTCCGAAGGATTTCCGGTGCAGCCGACCGACTTGGGCGCGGCGCTGCCGCCGATGCAACTCGGTGACACGCCCGAGGAAAGCCTTGCGATCTGGGAACATTTGCCGCCGCTTTATTGGCTGATGGAAGTGCCGGAACTCAAGCCGGCCGCGAGGGTCTTGGCCGAGGACCCGAACCGCGTCTCGCCGGACGGCCGAAAGCCGCCGGTTATCATGATGCAGTATGTGGGAGCGGGCAAGGTGCTGTTCCACGCCACGGATGAAACCTGGCGCTGGCGCTATCGCGTCGGCGACGTCTATTTCGCCCGCTATTGGATTCAAATGATCCGCTACTTGAGCCGCTCGAAACTTGCCGAAAGCGGACAAGGCGCCGTGCTTTCGACCGACCGCCGAGAGTATGTCCAGGGCGAACCGGTGCGGCTTCGCGTGCGGTTCGCCGACGAGCGGCTCGCGCCGGCCGAGGACGAGGGTGTGACCGTCATTGTCGAGCAGGCGGGTCGACAAACGCGGAAAATCGCGCTCCGCCGCTCTTCGGGCCGCGGCATCTTCGAGGGTCTGCTGAGTCGGCCGATGCCGGGCAGTTATCACGCCTGGATGGCGATTCGCGCGTGGAAGGCGCCGCGCCGGCGGCCGATTTCACGGTCGCGCCGCCTGCCGGCGAATTTGCGCAAATTCGCATGGATGCCGCCGCGCTGCGCGAAGCAGCACAAGCAACGGGTGGAAAATTTTACACTTTCGCGACGGTGGACAAACTGCTCGAAGATCTGCCGCCCGGCCGACAGGTACCCATCGAGACCCTGCCTACCGTCCCGCTTTGGAACCGTTGGCCCGTCCTGCTCGCGTTTATCGTGCTCATCATCGCCGAATGGGTGATGCGAAAAAGACGCGGAATGGTGTAGAATGGGAAAAGTGGGCAGCGGACAGTGGTTATTGAAAATTTAGCAGTATAAACTATCATCCTTCATCCTTCCCGCCATGTCCCATCCTCTCGAACAACGCCTGGCCTTGCTTCGAAGCCGCGTAAAGCGGTTGCTGGCGGTGTATGGCATCAGCGCGTTGCTGGCTGGCGTTTTGAGCGGAGCGATGGCGCTGGGTTGGCTCGATTATCTTGTGAGATTCCAGGACCGCGGCTTGCGGATCATGGCTTCGCTCGGTTTGGCAGGCGTCGTCGGTTGGTTGATTCATCGATACTTTTATCTGCCCCGGCGCAGGCCGCTGGGCGACGTCGATCTGGCAATGCGGGTCGAGCGGCGGTTTCCAATACTCGCGGATCGGCTCGCCAGCGCCGTCGAATTTCTCGGCCAGGAGGAAGGCGATCCAACGGCCGGCTCGCCCGCCCTGCGAAGGGCGGTCATTGCGCAGACCGTCGCTGAAACCGAGAACATGGACTTCAACGCGGTGCTCGACTCTCGGCCCGCGATGCGCACGGCGTGGGCTGCCGTGGCGGCGTGCCTGATGGCGGCGATTTTCGCGCTACTCGATCCGTTCGTTTCGGGAACGGCCGTCGCGCGGCTGCTTAATCCGTTCAACAATGCCGCCTGGCCCCGTAAAAATCATCTCACGATTCCCGATCCGGTGGAAAAAGTCGCTCGCGGCGGCTCGTTCGAGGTACAAGTGCGCGATGCCGACGGCGCGGCGCTGCCTCGCGAACTGCATGTCTTTTATCGCTTTGAAGCAGCCGGCGGCACGGCGACGGAAGAGAACGCGGCATTGCGGGCGTCCGGCGCGGCGGCGGTCGTCCGCCGGGAGAACGTGCTGCGGTCTTTTGCCTATCGCGTGGAAGGGGGCGACGACCGCACGATGAACTGGATGAACGTCGAGGTCGTCGAGCCGCCCGCGGTCGAATCGCTCGCCGCAACGCTTTTTCCGCCGTCTTACACCGGCTGGCCGGTGGAAAAATCGGAGGGCAATTTTCGCGCACTGATCGGCACGCGGATCGAAATCCAAGCCCGGGCAACCAAGCCGCTCGGTTCCGCTAAACTCGTGCTGGAAAGCGGCGCCGAGTTCCCCGGCCGCTTGAACGGCGACGGATTGCGGATCTCGTTCGACGATCCGAAGCTTTTGGTAACGGCCTCCGGCGGATACCGCATCGAACTTTTCGATCGTGAGGGCATGCGCGGCGGCGGTGATGTGCCATGGGAAATCCGCGCCGTGCCGGACGCTCCGCCCAATGTCGCCGTCGAGCAGCCTTCGGGCAATCTTTACGTTACGCCGGTGGCCGCCGTGCCGCTGAAGATTCTGGTAAAAGACGATTTGGCCGTGCGGAATGTCGCCTTGAAATATCACCTGGTCAATTTAATGCCAAACCCGAATCAATCGCCGCAAGTTACGGAGGGTGAGGCTTCCGCCGTGCCGCGGAAGAGGGAAGAAGTGCAGGGTGATCGCTCGGCTCGGCGGGAGCCTCGCCTTTCCGACGATGTTGAAAATTCTTTGGAACTCTATGCCGGTCCGGAGAAGATGCCGCAGCAATCGCATGGCGGGCTGGCGAATGCGTCGGGCGGAGTCTCGCAGCCCGTTGAATATCGTTGGGAATTGGAACCATTGCAGCTCGAGCCGGGCGCGCAGATCGAGTTTCACGCCGAGGCTTCCGATTATCTCCCTCAGACCGGCCGCGGCGACGCGCGGCGGCTCATGGTCGTAACGTCCCGGGAACTCCAGGACCGGTTGGCCGCGAGGCAAAGCCTGCTGGCCGCCGAATTGCTCCGTGCGCTCACAATGCAGCAAGCGGGGCGTGAGGAAGTCGAGGGCCTGCTCATCCGCTTGCAAGAACTCAAGCATTTCGAACAGCCCGACTTGGACCGCCTCCACGCGACCGAACTGAATCAGCGGCAGGTGAATAACCTTTTGACCAGCGTCGGCGAAGGCGTGCCGATGCATGTATTGGCGATTCTCGCCGATCTGGAGAACAACCGGCTCGACACGCCCGAGTTGGTCCAGCGAATGCAGGATATTCTTGCCGAGTTAAATCGCGTGAGCCGGGAACATCTGCCGTTAATCGGCCGCGACTTGACTTCCGCCATAAAATCTACCGAGATTTCGTTGACCGAAACGCCGGGCGATGGCCGGAATCTCAAAACAACAGGCGAAAACCTCGACTCGGCCGCCAGGCAGCAGGAGCAGGTGATCGCCGCGCTGGAAAAGCTGCTGGCCCAGTTGAAGCAGGCGGAAGGTTATCAACGGTTCCATCGCGATTTGAGCCTGCTTATGCGTGATCAGGAGGAAACCGCCAAGCGAACGGCCGATGTCGGCAAACGGACTTTGACCAGGCCGCTTGCCGATTTGCCGCCGCAAGACGTGGCCGATCTGCGGATTCTCGCCTCCCGGCAACTGGAGCATGCGCGGACGCTGGATCGAATTCTGCAAACCATGCTCCAGACGGCCGATGACTTGCGCCGCGACGATCCCGTAGCGGCAGATACTGTGGCCGACGCGCTCGAGGAAGCCCGGCGGATGGCGATCGGTGCTGCCATGCGCTCTTGCGGCGAAAATGTGCGGCGGAATCGGATCGGCCGGGCGTCCGACGCGCAAAAGGAAATACTTCAGCAGCTTCAGGAAGTGCTTGACATCTTGGCCAACAGACGGAATCAGGAATTGGATCGGCTGGTGAAAAAATTGCGGGAAGCGGCGTCCGACATCGACGAGCTTGCCAAAGGGCAGGCCGAATTGCATCAAGCGATGGAAAAGAACGCCCAAAATCCGCCCGACGAGCGGACGAAAAAAGAGTGGCGGCGGCTGGCCGAGGAGCAGGCTCGCTTGCAAAAGGAGACCGAGAAACTCTCCCGCCGCTTGGAGCGGTTGACGGCCGAGCGTGCCGCGGCATCCGCCAGGCAAGCGGCGGGCGAAATGGGCGCTGCCGGCCAGGCGGCGGCTGCCGGAAATGGGACCGGGGCCTGTCAAGGAGCCGGCGCCGCGGAGAAATCGATCGCCGATGCGGCGCGGCAACTCGACGAACGCAGACGGCAGGCCGAACTCGACCTGGCCGTCGAGCAGCTCTCGCGGATGGAAGACGCCATCAAGCACCTGCATGCGCAGCAGCAGAAAGCCATCGACGAAACCGGCCGATTGGAGCAATTGCGCCAAAAAGAGGGCAATCTGTCGCGTTCGCAGTTGGCCAGCCTGCGGGACGTCGCACGGATCGAGCGCAGCCTGCAGGCCGATGCGCAGAAAATGGCCGAGCAACTCGCCGGCGCGGGCGCCTTCAACTTGACGCTCAACGGCGCGGCCGCCGACATGGGCCGGGCCGCCGATTTGTTGGACGGCCGCGCGACCGGTGCGGAAACGCGTCTTGCCGAGCAAAACGCCATGCGGCGATTGAATTTGCTCCTGGAAGCCCTGAAACCCGAACCGCCGACGGAGAAAAAAGACGATAATAACGGAGGCGGCGGGGGGCCGGGCAACAAGGGGGCCAAACCGCCCGGCGATGGAATCAAAAAACTCGCGGAGTTAAAATTACTCAAGCTCTTGCAGCAGGACATCCAGCTTCGCTCGGTCGAGTTGCAACTTGCCGTTGGGGCCGGCGGAGCCAGCGAGGACCAACAACGTCAATTCACCCAGCTTGCCGAAGAGCAAGGCCGATTGGCCGATTTGATGTTGAAGATGTTGCAGCCGGTTGATAATGCGCCCGAAGAGAATGCGGAAAATATTCCCGGGCCGGAGGGGAAGGAAGATGGAAAACAATAGGATGGATTGGTCGTTGATGGATCGCCGTTGGTCGAAAGACGGCGGAACGGCATACGGCACGCAGTACCCAGTACGCGGTACTCGGTACTCAGTTCTCGGTACTCGGTACACAGTACTCAGTATTTGGCTTCGTTTCACAATCGGATTTTTGTCTTTTCTTCTTCTTGCGCCGTTCCTTTTTGCCCAATCCCCGCCGCCATCTTCCACGGATGATGAGTTGCTCAAGCAACTGAACGAAAAATCGACCGACGACGTGGATCGGGAGTTGTTCGGTGAAAAAAAGAAGGACAAAAAAACCGAAAACGGGACGGGGCAGGGGGGGGATGGCTTGCAGGAGCAGTTGCGTCGCGAACTGGGCGCTGCCACCGAAAAAGAGGAGGATAATCCCGTGCTGGGCATTGCCCGGCGGATGCTCGATGTACAATCGCGGATCGCCGGCGCCGATGCCGGCGAGAATGTGCAAGACGAGCAGAAAAAGATTATCGCCGATCTCGACAAGCTGATCGAACAAGCGAAAAAGTCGTGCAATTGTTCGGGCAGTTGTTCGAATCCGAAGCAGGGTTCCTCGCGCACGCCTTCGAGTTCGGCGGCGAAGAAACCCGGCTCGAAACCGGGCAACAAGCCGAGCGACAAGCCGGCCCGGCAAAGTTCGCAGCGACCGCCGGACAAAAAGGCCGTCAAGCCCGATCCGGCGGAAATGCGGAATCTGATCAAGGATCTATGGGGAGAGTTGCCGCCGAACGTCCGCGAACAGATGATGCAGAATCCGACGGAACAGTTCGTGCCGCAGTACGAATCGATGATCGAAGAATATTACCGGCGGTTGTCGGAAGAGAAACCGGAATAGAATCTTCGATCGTGTTCTCCGTGACTACGTGTCGAAACGGCCTTAGACGATGTTGGATGCGACAATCGGCTCATTCGCCAACAAATGATACGCAATGATATTACATAGAATTCTGATTTCGATCCTTGCATTATCGGCGATGATTTCCGCGGCCTTGGCCGCCGAGGAAGCCGATCCCGAAAAGACGGCGGCGAAATGGATCACGCCGGCGGCCGACAAGGCGATCGACCGCGGCCTGAAATGGCTCGCCGGCCAGCAGCACGACGACGGTTCCTTCGGCTCCGGCCCTGCCCGCGGAAACGTCGCCATCAGCGCGTTGGCGGGCATGGCGTTCATGTCGAACGGCAGTACGCCGGGCCGCGGACAATACGGCAATCAGGTGAATCATTGCGTCGATTATTTGCTCGCTTCAACCCAGCCCAGCGGATTCATCAACGGGCCCGACACCGCCATGCACGGTCCCATGTACGGCCACGGCTTCGCCGCGATGTTTCTGGCCGAGTGCTGCGGCATGTCGCCGCATCCGGATCTGCGCGGCAAGCTCGAAAAGGCCGTCAAGCTGATCGTCAACTGCCAGAACAAAGAGGGGGGCTGGCGCTACTTCCCCATCAAAAGCGACGCCGATATCTCCGTGACGGTCTGCCAGATCATGGCCCTGCGGGCGGCGCGGAACGCGGGCGTCGCCGTACCCAAGGAAACGATCGAACGCTCGATCTCCTACGTCAAGCGCAGCCAGAACGCCGACGGAGGGTTCATGTACATGCTCCCTAGCGGCGAGAGCGCGTTTCCACGCTCGGCGGCCGGCGTGGTCGCCCTCTACAGCGCCGGCGTTTACGAAGGGAAGGAACTCGACAAGGGCCTGGATTATCTGGCCGGTTTCGTGCCCGGCGAAGGCGGGGTGGGCCGCGAGTCCTATTACTTCTACGGCCATTACTACGCCGTCCAGGCGATGTGGCAGGCCGGCGGAAAACGCTTCGTTAAGTGGTATCCCGCCGTCCGCGACGACCTGCTCTCGAAACAACGCAGCGACGGCGCGTGGAACTCGTCCGAAAGCATCGACGAATACTCCACTGCCATGGCCTGCATCATTTTGCAGTTGCCGAACAACTATTTGCCAATTTTTCAGCGATGAAATGCAAAGCATGACGCCGAAACTCAACGTGCAATGGGCATTTTGCAATTACCGATTTGCAATATTATTGTTGCTTTTCCGTTTGCTCGCTGCAACGGCGTACGCCTCGCCGCCATGTGCCGTGCCGATCGAAGGAAAGCCGTTTGCGGCCGAATTGACGTCGATAAGCAATGACGGGACCCTGATCTTCACCAACGACGGAAAAGCAAGGCAACTGCCCCTGGCCGAATTGGTTTCCTGGGGCACGCCTCTCGAACCGCGGCGCGGACCGATCGTCGTGCTGGCCGACGGCGGGCTGCTGGCGGCCGACGTGCTTTCGGCCGACAAGGACTGCCTCGACGCCGATTCCGAGTTGTTCGGCCGACTGAAGCTGCCGCTGGAAAATCTCTCCGGCGTGGTCTTCCGCCTGCCGGGCACGGTCCGCGACCGCGATCGCCTGCTCGATCGGCTGGCTGCAGCCGCGGGCGATTCCGACCGCCTGTTGCTCGCCAACGGCGACGAACTTGCCGGCACGCTCGCATCGCTGGACGACAAGATCGCGAAGCTGCAAACCGAAGCCGGCCCGGCTGACGTGGAGCTCGCCCGGGTGAATGCGGTCGTCTTCAATCCGCAACTCAAAGGCAAGCCGGAGGAAAAATTGCCGCGCACCTGGCTCGGCTTCCGCGACGGCAGCCGGTTATTGGTGAGCGCGATCTCTCCTCTTCCTTTGGGAGAGGGGTCGGGGGTGAGGACAGAACAGGTGCTGCAATTTCCTGTATTCAACCAAACCTGGAAAACCTCTCTGAAAAATCTCGTTTTCCTCCAGCCGCTTACCGGCCGTGCGGCATATCTATCGCAATTCAAGCCGCTCGAATACCGCTTCGTCCCCTATTTGAGCATCGCCTGGCCCTACCGGATCGACCGCAATGTGCAGGGGGGATTGCTGCGCGGCGGCGGCCGGTTGTTTCTTCAGGGAATCGGCATGCACAGCGCCGCCCGGTTGAGTTATGAACTGCCGCCGGGCGTCAAACGATTCCAGGCCGAAGCGGCGATCGACGACTCGGCCGGCGGCGAAGGCAGCGTAAGGTTTCGCGTTTTCGTCGATGGGAAGGAGAAATTCACCAGTCCCACGGTTCGCGGCGGCATGTCGCCTTTGCCGATCGACGTCGATCTCTCCGGCGGCAAGCGGCTCGATCTGGTCGTCGATTTCGCCGACCGCGCCGACGTGCAAGACCACGCCGACTGGTTGAATGCAAGACTCATTCATTGATCGGGGGGAACTTCGCAAAATTCAAAAGTTGAGAAGGGGGAAGCGAATATATTTTCAACTCGAAATACCGAAATGAAATAAAGCAGAAAAGAAAATCGAGAAGAAATCCGCTTCGAGGATACGATCGAGCCGGAGGTGAAGATCGCAGAGAAAGGTGAAGTTTCCAGCACGTAAGATCGCGCCACCTAGCCCTCACCCCCGACTACTCTCCCAAAGGGAGAGGGGAGGAGAGGGGAAAAAATCCCAAAATCCAAGTCCTAAGATCCCTTATGGCGCCGGTTTCTTCTCCGCCGCGTCTTTTTCTTTTGCCGCGTCCTTTTCCTTCGGGGCGTCTTCGTTGAGGCATTCGCGCCATGGCTTTTTCTGTTGGTAGCTTTCAAGCTCTTTTTTGAGTTCCTCGTCCTGGCCTTTCATGCCGATTTCGACGGCCTTGGCGGACCATTTCTTGGCGTTCTCGAAATCGCCGGTTTCGGCGTAGGCGGCGGCCAGCGTGCTGAGGATGTGGGGGAGTTTATAGTCGGTCAGTTCGCAGGCTTGGGTGGCCAGTTCCACAGCGCGCTTGCCGTTGCGGAGCTTGTCGTCGGTCGAGGTGGCCAGCGCCCAGGCGAAATTGTTCAGCAGCCCGGAATCCTTGGGCATGATTTTGAACGCCTTTTCGTAATCGGCGATGGCTTCGGCCTGTTTGCCGAGGTTCAGATAGGCGTCGCCGCGGCCGCGGAGGAATTCGCCGTTTTCCGGCTCTTTCGCCAGATATTTATTGTAAATGTCGAGTGCTTTCGCCGATTGTTTTTTGGAAACGTAAATCGACGCCAGCGTGAGCACGTTTTGCTGGTCCTTTGGATCGCGCTCGATGAGTTTTTCCAGGTCGCTTACGGCCTCCGGCACGCGGTCCATCTCGGACAGCAGGAGCGCGCGGTAGCGGGCGAGTTCGGGGGTGACGGACTCTTTCGGCAGATATTTGTCGTAGGCCTCGAGCGCCTTGTCGAATTGCTTCTTCGTGCCGTAAATCTGCACCAGGGTGAGCACGTTTTTCGTCGTTTCCTTCGGATCGTGGCCGATGATTTTTTCGAGCGAACTCGCGGCCTCCTCGACGCGGTCCATCTCCGAAAGCAGCAGTGCGCGGAAGCGCGTTGGCTTCGGCATTGCCGGGCTGGAGGCGGAGGCACTCGTCGGCATCGGCCAGCGCCTTGTCCTTGTCGCCTTTTTCGAAATGGATCGCCGCCCGCAAGCGGAGGATCTCGAGGTTGCCGATATCCTTTTGGTAAGCTTTCGTGAGATCCTCGATCGCCTCGTCGCTTTTCCCCTGCTGGATGTGGATTTGCGCCCTTTGCAGCAGGGGAGCGGTGGAGTCGGGCATCTTTTCCTGCAGCTTGCCGTTCGTGGCCAGCGCCTCGTCGAACTTTTTCATCTTGGCGAGGATCAGCGACTTGGCTTCGTAGGCGCTGGCATCGTCGGGATTCAGGGAAATGGACTTGTCGAAATCGGCCAGGGCATCTTCGCTTTTCCCCATCGCGGCGAGCAACCGCCCCCGGTTGAGGAGGATGCCGGCATCTTCGCCGGCGAGGCGGACGGCCTCGTTCATGTCGGCGAGGCGTTTTTCCAGGTTCTCCTCGAGCGCCGCCCGCAACACCAGGGTCTTGGCCTTCAGCGCCGCGTTGTCGCCGGCCGCATCGACCGCTTGGCTTGCCGCTTCCTTGGCGCGTTTCATGTCGCCTTGCGGCAGGAGATTCAGTTGGACCACGAGCATCAGCGCCTGCGGCTGCTTGGGATCGAGCTTGAGTCCTTTTCCAGATCGGCCAGGGCGAGTTGGCGGATTTGCGGCCAGCGGGGATCGGGCGGATTGGTGCTGAAGATCGCGACGGCGTAATTCTGCCCGCGCTGCGTGAGCGTGGAGGCCAGCATCTTATTGGCGAATTCCTTGTTCGAATCGTCGAGGCCCTTTTCGAGCGCGCTTTCCGTGAGGTTGATGATCTCGTTCAGATCGTCCATCGACGTGGCGGTCATTTTCTTCTCGGTGGCTTTGTTCAGGTCCTCCTGCCCGTCGTCGTCGGCGCGGAGTGGCAGGGCAGAGGAAACCGCGGCCAACAGCAGCAGGGTGGCGAGATGATGTATCGGACGATTCATGACATTACTCCGAAACGCAGGAATTGGTAATTTTCGAGTCATTTGTGGAACGCAATGAAGGTATTATAATCCGATTTTCGGCGTCGGGGAAGCGGAGTCGTCTTTGCCGGGAAAAATGGGTCGAAATGGGCGTTTACTTCGATTTATCGGCGGGAACGCACGGCGTATCGTTTTCCTCGGCGAATCATGCGATCACCGAGTGCTTGCCGGTGAATCGGCGGCGTGGAAAACGACCGTGCCGCCGGGAAAATCGGCGGGCAGGCGGATCGCGCCATCCTTGCCGGCCTCGATCCGCTTGCCGTCCGCCTCGGCGAAGGCATAGGGGCCGGGGCCGGGGATTTCCAACTTCAATCGGCCCTTGCGGAATCGCAAATCGGCCGCGAGGGGGCCGGTGCCCGGATAGGGCGAGGGCTTCAGTACCGGGGCGGCGCCGTCGAAGCGAAGGCCGAGTACGTGCCGCACGGCGAAAAGCGGAATCTCGCCGCTGGTCCAGACGACGATGCCGCACCAGTTCGCGCCGGAGCGCTTCGCGCAGATCGCCTCGGTCCACGCTCCGCTCGGCCCGACGTCGTGGAGCCACTGAAGCGAGCGGCGGCTGCGGTCGAAGAGGCCCGCGTCGTGCTGCGCGGAGCACGAAGCAGGTGGCGAAGGGCCAGGGGCCGATTTGATTCAGCTCGCAGGTCGAGGAGTAGCGCATGTAGCCGCCGCCGAACCAGCGTTCCGCGCGGATCTTTTCGAGGTCGTCGAGCGTGGCTCGCGCAAGGGGCGAATGCGGATCGACAAGCCCCAAGGCGATGGGCAGCGCGGCGGTGCTGTCGGGATTCAGGGCATGGATTGTTTCGGTCTCGATGGCGTCCTCCGGCCCGCCGCGCTGATAGGGATGCGGATTTCGGAAGATGTCGAATATCTTTCCATCCACGTTGCGGCGCTTGATGAATTTTCCTTTCTCGACGAGTGCGAATTTCGGATCGCTCGTCGCCGATTTCCACATTTTTTCGGCCGCCTCGCGCCAAGTTTGGGCGCGGTCGCGGGCGTCGAGCGGCTCGGCCAGATCGGCGGCGGTGCGGAGGCCCAAGGCGACATACGCCTGATAGATCAATTCGTAGGCGTCGTCGAAGGTCCGCTCCCAGTATTCGCGGCGGTTGTGGACCATGCCCGTCGCGGCATCGCGAAACTCCGGCTTGAGCGGCCGCTCGACCATGGCAATGATTTTCGCGCGGTATCGGCGGATGAGCGAATCGTCGCCGGTGAAGTCGCGGTAGGCCTTCAGGGCCTGGAGGAACTCGCCCATCTGGTCGAACTGCTCGCGGTCGGGCGATTGAATCTCGCCGGCCACGAGGGTGCTGCCGCGATCGTCGATCAGATGCGTGAGGATGCGTTCCAATCCCGCGCGGGCAAGTTCGAAATGCCCGGCGTGGATTGCGCCGATGAGCGTGTTGGAGGAATCGCGCACCCATTGCCCTTCGCCGTATTGGAACGGCCCGGCGATGACGATGCCGTTGTCGGCGATGACTGCCGGCAGCGTGTTGCTTGCGCTGTCGTAAGTCTCGCGCAACAGCGGATCGCCCGAGGTGATTTTCGAAGCGGCGGCCCAGCGGAGGCGGGTTTCGGCAATCGCATTGCCGAGGTCGAGCGCGGGCGGGGAGGAGCCTTTCAGCGTCGAGCGGTCGAAGGCCGGCTGCCAGCGCGGTTTTCCGTTGGGCGGCAGTTGTGCCAGCAGCAGCGAATCGACGGTGATTGAATGGCCCACCGCGAGTTCGGTCGGTCCGATCGACAAGGAGTTGCCGCTGACTGAAGCTTGTCTGGCGTATTCGCCGACCACGCCGAGGGCCAACGTCATGGGGCCTTGTTTCTGAACGAGCAGGCCATCTTGGAGTCTGGCATCGCCGGGCGGCAGGCTGAGGCGGAGGGTCACCTGCTCCGGCCCGAGCAGGTCTTTCGATTCGAGCGTGATGCGGCGGAGGAAGGCGTCGCGGTCCTGGAGCGCGAAGAGGCATTCGGTGACGCGGATTCCGCCCGCCCACCAGACGGCCTCGACGGCGGGAATGCCTTCGAGTACGGTCCAGCGGGTCTCGGTGTTTTCACCCTGTGCGGTGAAGGGGAAATTTCCGAGCACCACTTCGAGGGCGCTATCGACGAGTCCTTGCCCCTTGGCGAAATTGAAGGCTTTGCGTTTGCGCTCTGCCCGGCTTCGGCGTTGAAAAGCAGGTAGGTGAACGCGGGGGCGATATTGACTTTCTGCGTTTGCACGAACATCCGGGTCTGCCCGCTTTGCAGCAGATATTGATGATGTCCATAAAAAAACGATTTCTCCAACAGCGGCACGAACGCCGGATTGACCTGCTCGGCGGCGTGAAGGAAGTTGGCGGAAGTGAAAATCGACACGGCGACAGATGCGCGGAGGAGGTTCCGAAGGCTATGAGATGTTATGGGATTCATCGTGCGTTTGGCTGGTTGAGGGCGTGCTGGTTTGCGGGAAGGGGAGAGGGGGAAGGGAAAAGGGGATAGGGGACAGGGGACAGGGGACAGGAGTTTTGCTCAACGGTTTTTGATTTTTCCAAGTTTTAGACAAGGGACAGGGGATTTGCTCAACGGTTTTGGATTTTTCCAAGTTTTAGACAGGGTTCAGGGGATTTGCTCAACGGTTTTGGATTTTTCCAAGTTTGGGATGGGGGCAGGGGTGAGTTTTATTTTGGCGAAGCGTGGGATTTTTTACGCGGCAGGACATATTTTGCCGGGGTATTTGGTCTTGGCGGGGCGTGAAAGATGCTTAATTTTCCGGGATTTTTGGGATTTGCCGAATTCTTCCTCCGGCTTTACAGGTTGAATTTTGGGTTTTTTGAGGGTTTGGAAATTGCTGATGTGCGTTTTCTCGAGGAATACGCGGTTTTTTGGGGGGAATTTTTACCACCTTTTTTAAGGGATCGGGGATTGGGGATTAGGGATTAGGAAACATAGGGGACAGGGGGCAGGGGGCAGGGGACAGGGTATAGGGGACAGGGTATAGGGGATTTGCTCAACGGTTTTTCATTTTTCCATGTTTGGGAAAGGAGCGAGTGGTAAAGGTGAGGGGAAAACAAAAGGGGCCTGTGGGGGAATGAGCGTATCATTCCGGCGACAGGCCCTTTTGGATATTTGAAGCACGGTTCAAGCTCTTGGGGTACCTTGGCACATATCCGGACGGAGCGAAGGGGGTGGTTCCTTTTCGCTGTCCTCTTTTTGTTAATACAACCATCGAGACACAAGGATTGGGACACGCACGGATTCACTTACGCCAGCCTATCACAGGGGGCGGCCTCTTTTCTACAAAAAAATCTCCAATTGGGGCGCAAGGTTTTGCGAGGCAAGGAGATAAACTTTTTAGCGCGGATGGATTTCGCGACGGGAGGCGGCGGAGCGGGACGCGAGTATAAAGGTAAATCATTACGCAAGGGAGTTGGGAAAAGTCGGCGGGCATTAGTGGCATGAGCGAAGAACAGGGGAAAGGAAATGAAAGGCCGAAGAAAATTGCCAGGCTCTCTTAATTTCACCAGTTTCGAGCAGGCTGCATCGCAGTCAGGAGAAGCCAAGCGAAAAAATATTATTGAGAATGATAATTGTCAACTACATGAGAGAGGCTGTGCGATTCCGATCGCTTCGCACCGAGTTCCCCGACATGCCGCGCTGCGAACTGGCCGAGCTCCAAGCCGGTTACCGTCAATGCTTCCGCGCCACGCACCGCCGTACGGTGGCACGGCTTCACTGGCACGAGCCGGGAACGGTCTGGGCGATCGATCATCTCGTTCCCCCCGCGCCGATCGACAGCGTCGCGCAAGCCGTGCTGGCGATCCGCGATCTGGCCAGCGGCATGCAGTTGGCCTGGCTGCCGGTGGCCAACCAAGCCGAGGAGGCCGCGATCGCCGTGCTGGAGGAACTGTTCACAAAACACGGCCCGCCGCTGGTGCTCAAGAGTGACAACGGCTCGGCCTTCATCAGCGATCATTTTCAGTCGCTGTTGCGCCGCCACGGTGTGGCTTGGCTCCCTTCTCCCCCGTGCAAACCCGGATATAATGGCGGTTGCGAGGCGGGCAATGGGAGCCTCCGCAAACGCACCGCGCACTTCGCCAGCCGCGCCGATCGTTGGACGTTGGATTGTCTTCAGGCCGCCACGGCCCAAGCCAATGAACTCCTCCGGCCCCAAGGCCACCGCGGTCCCACGCACCGCGAGCGTTGGTCCGCCCGCCAACCGATCGATTCGCCCATGCGGGATCGCTTCAACGCCGCGACCGAACGCCATCGGCAAGCGATCCTCCGCGAGCGTCAAGACAGGTTCCGCTTGGAAAACAAAAACCACCAACGTCAATTGCACAACGTCAGGCCGTGTTTCGAGCACTCCTCGAAGGCGATCTGTTAACCATCACCCGGAGGTCAATTCCTCTACCAATTAATCCCAAAAAATGGGCCAGATTTTCGTAGCGGCTACAGGCGATGGCGGAAGCATCAAATACCAATGTAGTCGGCTGGGACGATTGGTACACGATTGTGCCTCACGGAAAAGAATGGACGGTATGTCCGGACGGTAAGTGGGAGCAGACTGGCGACACTTGCAGAAAGTACCATGGAAGCTGGATCGAATGGTTAAACGGCGGCTGCAAGAAGACGCCCAAGAAGGGAGATGGAAAAGAATCCAAATGTGACGGCAAGAAAGGTAAGGGGGGAAAGGAGTGCGGGTTCAAGATTAACCTGAAGGGAACCGGGTGCATAAAGGATGGGGAGAAGAAGTAACATGAATACCGCTCACGATATCAATCGACGTGCGTACCCACGTAACGCGATCACGTTTCTTCTGGGTCTGGCGTTTGTCATAGTTGGCAGAGGTTGCATTTCGAGAACGCCAAGTGCATCGGAAGCCGTGTATGAAGCAATAAAAGGCAATGACATACAAGCCGTAACAGCCTATCTTAACGATATGGGTGATCCGGACATTGTCGTTGACAATACTCCAGGTACGTGGGCAATGCCCCTACATCTTGCTGCAGTGGACGGCCGAGTCGAAATTGCTCGTCTGCTCTTGGATTCCGGAGCCAATCCTAATGCGAAGTGCTCGCTCGGCAAGACTCCTCTTTATTACACGATTTTCACAACCCCGAAGGAGGGCCGACTGGAATGTGCAAAGTTGCTATTGGAGCGAGGGGCCGACGCACAGTTAACCAATAAGGCGGGTACTAGTATTTTACATAGTGCGTGTATGCACCGTGACGCTACAGGCTTGCAGATAGCAATGCTGCTTATCGAACATGGTGCGGATGTAAGGATGCAAGACAGCTTTGGCAACACGCCGCTGCATTGTCTGGCGAGTTGCCGTGCGCCGAGCGTAAGAAGCCGCTGCTTGGAGGTCGCCAAAATGCTTCTTGACCATGGTGCGAGCATCGACGCGAAAAACAAGACTGGCCAGAGGGCAGTTGACCTGGCACGTTCGTCAGAATTCACAACAATGGTGGACTTGCTAAAAGAAGAGTAAGCGGGGCACATAAAGGCGACAGACGCCGTCAGGTCTCAAAAGCATGTCTGAAATCTGGGGACGCAATACTAGTTATTGACACATTAGGCGAAAATTGGTAAATTCGGGGGATGGCAAGATTAGCACGATTGGTCATTCCGGGGATGCCACACCATATAACCCAGCGGGGGAACCGTCGGCAGCAGACTTTTTTTGGCGAGGGAGATTACGCGGCATACCTGGAACTCATAGCCGACTTTTGCCGCGAGGAAGGGGTCGAGATTTGGAGCTATTGCCTGATTGCCCAATCACGTCCATCTGATCGCGGTCCCGAAAACCGAGGACGGCCTGCGGCGGGCGATCGGCGAGGCGCATCGACGCTACACGCGGTGCATCAATTTCCGCGAGAAGTGGCGGCTATCTGTGGCAAGGCCGAATCGCTTCCTTCGTCATGGATGAGCCGTATTTGTTGGCGGCGGCGTGGTACGTGGAATGGAATCCCGTGCGGGCGAAGTTGGCGGGCAGCCCGGACGAGTGGCGTTGGAGTAGCACGCGGGCGACCTGTCGGGCCGCAATGACGACTTGGTCAAGGTCGCCCCTTTGCTGGCGATGGTCGCCGATTGGAACGGTCTGCTCGATAGTGCCATTCGAGAAGAGGAATTGATCGAGTTGCGCGGTCATGTCAGCACGGGCCGACCGCTGGGAGATGAAACATTTTTGGACCGTTTGGAATCGCTTGTCGGCCGCGTCCTAAAACCGCAAAAAGGCGGTCGCCCCAAAAAACAGTAAAACTAGTATTGCGTCCCCAGATTTATGCACAAACTGCGCTGGTATCAATATCGTTTACGGTCTCTCCTGCTTCTCATGCTGATTGTAGGTCTCGGCATGAGTTGGTTTGCCACAAGAAAATATCGAGCCGAACAACAGCGGAAGGCTGCTGACGAGATCAAGCAAATTGGCGGAAGCGTTTGTTATGATTATCAACACGATGATATAGGCGAAATAATTAAACGTGAATTTGACTTTGGGCCTATAGAGTTAATAACCGGCAATATACACTCGGGTGAAAATAACATTCCACATGACTTTGAATCGCTCCGCATTCGCTTAGGAGACGACTTTTTTTCCGATGTCAAACTGGTTGATTTAGGTCCTTGTCAAGACAAGGTTTTTCACCATCTCAAGGAACCGGTGGATGGCCTGAGATATGTCGAAACACTGTGCCTTAGCGGCAACCTAATAACCGACACGGAATTGGAACATTTTAGTGCATTGCCAAGGCTCAAACGATTGTCGATCTCTTCCGATCAAATAACAAATTCCGGCTTTCGGGTTATCGATAAATATCAACAATTACAGTGTCTCAATATATATAAATGCCCCAATCTAAAAGCATCGGGCTTTAAGTCTCTTTCAAAGCTGACGAAATTAAAAACACTTATACTGACTGAGAATGAAACTATTTATGACACCGGGTTTAAGTTTCTGAATGATTTAACAAATCTTGAAGAACTTAACTTGTCCTATAGCTATATAAAGAATGCCGGGCTGACTTATCTAAAAGATTTGAAAAAGCTGGAAAAGCTCAACCTATCGTCTTGTGGAAACCTGACTGGCGACGCACTAAAATACCTCAAAGATTTGAAATCTCTCAACGTCTTGGATGTAAGCTACGATAGGGGAATTTCCGGCGATGGCTTGAAATACCTGAATGGGTTATCAAAGCTGCGTGAACTCTATCTGCAAGAAACCGGCATCACCGATTCGGAATTGGAGAAATTAAACGACTTGCCCGAGCTAGAAACACTTGCTCTTGGCGGCACCGGAACAACTGGCATAGGCTTGAACCTGGAAAAGTCAAAAACTATCAAGGATTTAACACTAGGCTCCTGCCATATCACCTATGCAGGTTTGGAGCAGATTAGCAGACTGACCTCTCTGAAAAAATTGGATCTTTCCGACAATTCGCAGATTACCGACGCTGGTTTGAAGTTTCTATGCAACTTGACCTCCTTGGAAGAGTTGAACCTTTCCAACAATTCGCAAATTACCAACGCTGGCATAAAATATCTCAATAGCCTGAGTAATTTACAATTTTTGGATTTAACAAATACCAAGGCTACCGCTACTGGCGTGAAAAAGCTCCAACAATTATTGCCAAAGTGCAATATCACACACAGGGAAGCCAAGCCTCCCTTGAAGAGTGAGAAGCAGGACGCCAAGAGCAAAGATGAGGTCATCAGGGGTTACGACCTTCCAGGACTCGCGCGGATACCCGAAGACAACGACGATACGATTCTTAGTGGCAGTATAGTCACTGATGCAGACATTAAGCATTTGAAGAGTAATAAGAAACTTCGTCGTCTGGACTTATCCAATAGCCAGATCACCGATCAAGGGCTAAAGGAGTTGCAACTTCAGTCACATCCTCTGCTCGAAAAACTAAATGTGGCCAATACGCAAATTACTAATGCCGGCATAATGTATATAAGTCGGATGATAAACCTACGCGACGTGGATTTAGGCTTTATGCAGATTTCAGACGACGAATTAGGTCGTCTCTCCCAGATTCATCTTCATTCTTTGGCCATCCATAGCAATCGAGTTACCGACAGGGGACTGAAATATCTTCAAAAGCTAGACCTTTTCCACCTAGTTCTTGGCAGTAACCAAATTACCGATACAGGATTAGCGTATTTCGATAAGCGTAACCGTTCACGGGCTAAAATTGGTCTTGGCGAAAATGGGGCCGATGTGTTAGGTTGCTGCGATGGCGGCGACAACAGGCAATACACAAGGCGGATGTCCTCAATGTGCCGAGCGCGATCGGCGAATTGCGGATTTGGAATCGCGGCTGGCGCAGATCGAGGCGGAACTGGCCAAAGCCCGCAAACATTCGGGGAATTCCTCGAAGCCTCCGTCGAGCGATATCGTGCGGCCGCCAGCCAAACGGGAACGCAAGGCCGGTCGGCCGCCGCGGCGAAAAAGGGGCGGACAGCCCGGACATTCCCGCCATCTGCGCACGCCTTTGCCTCCCGAATCCGTCGATGAAATCATCGAGTATCGCTACGAGGCCTGCCCCTGTTGCGGCGGTCGGTTGCACGACGCCAACGAGCCGCCGAAAATTCTGCAACAGATGGAACTGGTGCCCCAACTGGTGACGGTCGAGGAGCACCGCCAAATTGCACAGCATTGCCCGCGATGCCAGGAAGTATTCTATCATCCGCTCGGCATGGCGCTCAGGAACGCGGGCTTGTGCGGGCCGCAACTGACGGCGCTGGTCGGCTTTCTCAAGGGGGCCTGCCACATGTCGTTTTCCACCATCCGCAAGTTCTTCCGCGACGTGATGGACGTTCCCATCAGCCGCGGGCAACTGGCGAAGCTCGTGCAGAAGGTGAGCGCCGGCGTGGAGCCGGCCTATGCCGATCTCTTGGCCCGCTTGCCCGACGAGGGCTTGCTCAACGTGGATGAAACCGGCCACAAGGATTCGGGCAAGCGGCTGTGGACGTGGTGTTTCCGGGCGGCCATGCATACCGTGTTCAAGGTCTCGCCGTCGCGCGGCTCGGACGTGCTGTTGGAAACCTTGGGCGCGAGTTCGCCGGACTGTTGGGGTGCGACTATTTCAGCGCCTACCGCAAGTACGCCCGCTTGAACGAGAATGTCCTGCTGCAATTCTGCCTGGCGCATTTCATCCGCGACGTAAAGTTCTTGGCGGAACATCCCGATCCGCGGAACAAAACCTACGGCGAACGGTTGCTGGGACACTTGAAAACGCTGTTCGCCACCATCCATCGCCGCGGCGAGTTCGCTTCGGACGCGACCTTTCGACGTTCGCTGGAGCGGATCGAAAACGATCTGGTGTGGGACGCGACGTGCGAATCGCCGCACACCAAAGAGGCGTTGAATCTGGAAGAACGCTTTTATCGGCATACGGCAAGCTACTTTCGCTTCATCGTCCACCCGGAGATCGAACCGACCAACAACTTGGCCGAACAGGCGATGCGGTTCGTGGCGATCCATCGGCGGATCACGCAAGGCACGCGAGGCGAAAAGGGCCAACGCTGGTGGGAGCGGATCTGCACGGTGATCGCCACTTGTGCCGAACAGGGCCGTTCGGTGTTTCAATTCCTCCGCGACGCGGTGGCCGAGCGGTTTTCCGGCCAGCCGCCGCCCTTGCTCCTGTCCGAAGGTTCTTAGTCCCGCTTCCCAACGCTCCATGACACGCCTTTCCGTAATCCTGCGCCCATGTTATGCTGATTCCCTGTGAACGGTTACCGATAAGCCAACATGTGATGATGATAGACCGCATCTCACATCTTTGACGATCGACTGTCCAAAAGTCACCGATGCCGGCCTAAAGCATCTGAAGGAATTAAAGAATCTTTGCGAGTTATACCTCGAACAGCATTCAATAAATGGCGAAGGACTAAAATATCTCAAAGACTTGCCCCGCCTCTATTCATTGAGTATTAGCAATATCACTGATGAAGGGTTAAAACATGTCAGCGAATTAGAACATCTTGCAGAACTCCATCTATATACGCCCAAGCTAACCGAAGCGAGTATGGTGCATCTCAAGATACCCAAGGAACTAGCATACATCTGGTTACACCAAACTACGGATGACCAAAGAGAGATTGTGGAATTTGCAATGCCAACGTGCGAGATTGTTTCTTCGGACGATGATGAAACAATTCCTCGTAAGAAGAAATGAAGAAATCACCACGAAATAGTTAATCCCTCGCGGCAATCATGTCACGGATGTGGGGCTAAGGTGTGTAAGCAAGCTGACCTCACTGGAAGAACTCGATCTTTCCAACAACCCGGAAATCACCGATGCTGGTTTAGAATGTCTCAATGATCTCGGCAAATTGCGATCTCTAAACCTAATCGGAACGATGGTGACAGACTCTGGCGTTCAAAGACTTCGTAAAGTTCTGCCGAAATGCAATATCACGCGCCGCTAATTGTAAATGACAGGATGTCAGGTCTCAAAACGATGTCGCACTGAAATATGAAGCCGAGAAATGAGTTGCGGCAAGAAATATCCGAAAACCTTGTCACCGACTTTCGAGGGGTGAAAGCCGCAGCAAGTAAACTATAAAGCGAAGATGCGCGGGTTGAAAGGAACCAAAACCAAGCAATCGCAGAACAAAGAAACGATGCGATCGCATGCGGATTTTCACCCGCGTAAAATCGCGTGGGGAAAGAAGCTGAACTAGGCTGCCTTGCGTTCGTAGTGCCTGAACAGCCCGCCGCGATTAACGAAATGATCACTTAAATCTGGGGACGCAATACTAGTTTCACTGTTTTTTGGGGGGACCCCC
>CAVQKP010000016.1:0-739783 GCA_963713065.1 Pirellulales bacterium
ATCACGGCTTGACCGGAACCGAGTCCGCCAACCGGCCGGAATTCCAGCAATTACTCAAAGATGCGGCTCAAGGCCGGTTCGAGGCGATTATCGTCATCGGCATAAGTGTGAACGATTTGATAGCCACGTTTTGCCGCATACTCGCGGATTACGTCGGCTTGATTTTCCGTCGAATACTGTTGGTGCTCAGTAGACATACGGACGTATTGTGCCGCAGGAATAAGTTTTGGGGCCGGTTGGGCACGTTCTGGATTTTGATTTTGATTCTCCATATTACTCTGCTAATCTGAATTTGATTATTGTGGTCTGCTAGCGGAGAAAGGGGAGGGATGGATCTGTCAGGGATGGAATGTCGCGAACGGCGTGGTTGTTGGGCACATCGCCGCATCAAACGGCGGAGTTCGCCAGTGCTGTTAAAATATAGCGTGGAATAAAGTCGGTTGCGTGGCGTGATGGTTCTTGTAAATGCGCTATCGAATCTGCTAAAATAAGAACGAATTGAATACTTTATTGAATCCACCAATTGACGCCACACCCGGAGAAATCATGGTCATGCATCACGCGATTCGATGCCTCGTTTGCGCTACGATATTGCTTGCACTCACGTCATTTTCTCGGAAGTCCGCTGTAGCAAATCCCCAGGAGTCGGAAAAGAATCAGCAAGCACAGACCGCCGCTACGTTGCCTGCCCGTGTTGATTTGCGGCCCGAGTTCAAAAAACTGGGATTCGAGCCCCGGCGTCAAGGCCATCGGGGCACATGCTCGGTATTCACCGTGACGGCGGCGTTGGAGTTTGCCATTGCCAAGAAAAGCGATAAGCCTGAGCCGTTGAGCGTCGAATATCTTAACTGGGCCGCCAACCAAGTTATCCATTATAATAATACGAATGGGCAGTTCTTCCACAATTTGATTCGGGGCTATCAAGACTTTGGAATCTGCCGCGAAGACCTAATGCCTTATCGCATGGAGAACGATCCCGAATATCAACCGTCGTCCGAAGTGCGCGAAAACGCAGCCAGCCTGAAACAGATCGCGTTAAAGATTACCTGGATCAAACCCTTGGGCCATCAGCGCGGCTTGACCGACAAACAAATGACCCAGATCAAGCAAACGCTCGTAAACGGCTGGCCGGTCGGAGCCGGATCGGGTCACAGCCGATTATTCGTCGGCTATCGTGACGATCCCAATCAGCCCGGCGGCGGACGCTTCATCACCAAAGATTCCGCGGTTGGCGGTTACGCCCGTGTCACTTACAAGTGGGCGAAGAGCAACGTCTGCGATGTCTTTTGGATCGAGCCCGAAGCAAACGACGTAAAAACGCCATTGCCGGAGAGAGAAACCAAGATGAAACCGACGGGGATTGGGAAAATAATCACGAAATAGTGGATTTATGCGACTATGCCGACCGAAAAGTGTGGTCATTCAAACAGAATCTTCCCCACTGGGGCGAGATAAATCACAAATTCCTCTTCGCCGTCCACACGCACCAGCTGGTTCATAAGTTGCTGGTGATACGCGGCCACAGCGCAGGTTCCCGCCCCGATGGCTGCACAAGCCAAGTACAAGTTCTGACAGACGTGCCCGGCGTCCAAGGCGATCACCTTGTGGGCGGCCAGCCCGTAGCGCCACTCCATGCGATAGGGGATGGTCGTCCAGATGAAAACTACGGCTGCCCGACCGACGAAAGCTTGCCCCAACGTCGCCTCCGTCAACTTTTCCGGCATTTGCTCTTCATTGAATAGATGCAACAACTGGTGCTCCAAAGGAAGGTAGCGGTAGAAACCAGGCTCCACACCGTTGACTCGCTGCACCGCCAGATAGGTTTCCAGAGCATGCCGGTTCCCAGCGGAGGGAACGGTGCGCAGCGTTCTGTCATCAATTTGCCCGCGAGTTCCCTGCGTGGCCCACAGCAGCATCGATAGTTCGTCCAGCGTGAGCGGCTCCGGGCTGAATCGACGGTGGCTTTGGCGTTCTTCGATGGCCGACGCCAAATCGATCAATTCGATGCCCTGCCATTGGCCAACCGGAAGTAGCTTGATCCGCACGGCATCGGGCGGATAAGGTTTTTCCAAGGGGGGCGGCGGAACGCCTTGTTGCTGATGGGTCTGCGAAAAGTCGGTATTCTGCCGAATCGTGTCCTTGAGGAATTCACGGCAGGTGGCAAGAGGGGTCTCGGGCATGACGGCGGCTCCAGCTTTCGGGAAGCAGATATTTTTGTTAGTTGTTGCTCCATTATTATATCTCCGCCAAGACCCATCACAAGCAACACGCCATTTGTCGCTGTTCTGTCACGCCGGTTGCCGTAGTTGGTAAAATGACCTTGTTGGGGGAAGGGAAGGCATTGTTCACGCATGCCTCCGTGGTACTAACGAGATTGACTTTTCAGTCAGTCAGAAACAGCAACAGTCGCTTTGGATGGAGGAATTAAACCATGCGATACAGGCTGCTCGGGAAAAGTGGGCTCCGAGTTTCGGAGTTGTGTTTGGGCACGATGACCTTCGGCGAGGATCTTGGCTGGGGGTCGCCCAAGGAAGAAAGCCGCAAGGTCTATGATGCCTTCCTGGAGGCCGGGGGCAACTTTCTCGACACGGCCAATTTCTACACCAATGGCACCAGCGAAACCTTCCTCGGCGAGTTTATGGGAGGCCATCGAGAGCGGTTGGTCCTTGCGACCAAATACACTCTGGGCATCCTGGCAATGACCCCAATGCTGCGGGCAATCAGCGAAAGAATATGATGCAGGCTGTTGAAGCCAGCTTGAAGCGGTTGCAGACCGACTACATTGATCTCTATTGGCTGCATATCTGGGATCAACTCACGCCCGTGGAGGAAGTAATGCGAGGCTTCGACGACCTCGTGCGTCAGGGCAAGGTCCTTTATGCGGGAGTCTCCGACATGCCCGCTTGGGTCGTCGCCAAGGCCAATACTTTCGCGGAACTGCGAGGCTGGACACCCTTTGTGGGCTTGCAGATCGAGTACAGCCTGATTGAACGGACACCGGAACGGGAGTTGCTGCCAATGGCGTCCGGCATGGGTCTGGGAGTCACGGCTTGGTCGCCCCTGGCAGGCGGTGTATTGACGGGCAAGTACGTCGGGGCCAAGCGGGACGAAGCGGTGCAAAGCGATTCGACACCGCGGAGATGTCACAGTTCCGCGCCGCCGGTCCACGGACGGACGCCATTGCGGAAGCGGTTCAGGAGGTGGCCCGAGAATGCGGTCGATCTCCTGCCCAGGTGGCGTTGGCATGGCTGCGACAGCGACCGATTCCGGTGATCCCAATCATCGGGGCGAGAAGGCTGGAGCAGGTGAAGGACAATTTGGGTAGCATCGAGATTAAACTCGACCAGCCGCATCTCAATCGTTTGGAAGAGGTCAGTCGGATCGAATTGGGGTTCCCCCATGAGTTCTTCAAGAAGGAGCATGTCCGCACGATCGTTTATAGCGGCATGCGGGACTTGATTGATACTCTCTAAAAGAAGGAACGAACCGTGAGCGCCACCGAACTATCGATCAAACACCTGGAGTTTGCGCGAGCCCGCACCCTTGGACTCCTCGACGGCATCGAGATGGAACCTGATCCGCAAGCTATATTGGCGTGGCGACCGGGAGTAGGCCGGGCACATATCGGCTGGCAGTTGATGCACATTGCCGTCACCGAGGAAATCTTCGCTACCGAACGCCTGGCTCCCCCGAAGGACTCGCAGTGGAAGGAACTCTTGCCGCGCTTTCGTGGCGGTAGTACGCCCGATGACGACGTGCCCTCGGTCGGCATGATCCGCGAAGTGTTGACGGGTGCTCGCGAGCATTTACTGGGCACGCTTCGCGCAATTGGCGACGACCGCCTCGACGAAATCCCCGAAGCCCTACGGGAACGCAAGCTCACGTTTCGTGACGTGTTCTGTGTCCTTGCCTGGCACGAGGCGCACCACCAGGGGCAGGCGCACTTGACCTGGAATCTTTACAAAGCGAGGCCGTAGCCGATGCCCTACGCGAGTCTCTGGTCCGCCACTGATCCGCATGACCCAGACCTATGGATTACCGATTCGATCACTGGGGCAACAGCGACGAGCGCACAAATCTAATAGGAAATGCTGATTTACGGTCAACTCTCGCTTCCTGGCGTATCGTTCTCCTTAAGGCACTTCGGGCAGTACCAAGGAGCAGGAGTCTTTACAGGCTTCGGGCTTCGTTTACGGCACTTGGCGCAGAGGAATCGCTTGCCTTTGACGGCGGTTTTCGGACGGGTTTTTTTGCCAGTCCTGGGAAAGTTCTTCGGCATTGAATGTCACGCCTTATAGCCGACATTTCTTGGTCGGGTTGGCTGTTCTACCGTTCCGAATACCACCCCCGAACGCGGATTTCGACGCCGCTGTCGTTGCCGACAAGCTTCTTGAGTTCCTCCAAGTCGGCCTTTTTCGCGTCGCCGCTGCGGTAGTGATAAGGATAAACGATCTTGGGTTTGAACTGCCGGATTGCTTCCGCCGCCTTTTGCACAGTCATCGTGTACGGCAAATTCATCGGCAGAAAGGCAACGTCGATGCCTTTGAGGGCGCGCATCTCGGCAGTGTCCTCGGTGTCGCCGGCGATGTAGATTTTCTTTCCGCCCATTGAAAGCACGTAGCCGTTGTCGCGCCCCTTGGGATGGAATTTCGCCTTTTCGGGTGTCGTGTTGTAGGCAGGCACGGCTTCGATGGCGATCCCCACGACTTCGGTCTTCTCCCCGTTGGCAAGGGTCTTCACTTTGGTCTTGCCGCGCAGCGTCTCAGGAAATTTTTCGGCGACTGACGCGGGGGCGATGATCGTCAGCTTATCCCCGACAGGCACGATGGCAGCCAGCGTCGCCGGATCGAAGTGGTCGGAGTGGATATGGGTCACCAGCACCAGATCGGGCTTGGGCAGGTCGGCGAAACGCTTGCCGCCGCCGACCGGATCGACGTAGATCGTCTTGCCATTCCACTGCATGAGGAAGGTCGCGTGGTTTATCGGATGGATCACCAGGTTGCCGTTGCCGGTGGCGATCTGGTCGCCGGAAAGTGATTTTGCTTCGGCGCCGAAGACGGTGGAGATCGCGGCGTAGAACAGAACGGCAGCAGTCAAAATGAAGAAAGTTTTGGACATGACACCCTCTTTACGGACGGAATTATGGGATTGCTGATACCAGTAATTTTCGCTGGTCAGATCGAGTTGGCAACCCTCGCCTTCAACCGCGTTCCGATCTCCGCGCGGCTCGAAGTTCAGGGAATGGCAGCTTTCCCGCTACAAAAAGAACAATTGAACAAACAATTGCCAAACCCTGGGTCGGCAGGGTGGTCATGGAGCCTCAGGGCTATCTGCGGTTGAACCGTTTTCTTTGAGGAACAGGGGGCGCCGGGGTTGTCAGGGGGTGGTGAAGTCGTTGGCGACGGCTCGGAAAGGGTAGCCAGATGACGGCCTGGACGGCCGGTCAGCGGTGCCGAAGGTGACCGGAAATGAACGGGAGAGACGGTGTAACAGAGGTGTAACGCGATCATCTCACTAACAGTTGGAAGGCTACGGTCAATCATGCCTGAGGAGGTCGATGGTGAGCGGATTGAACCCGCCTCCTGGCTCGGCATTGCGTTGGCGTTGCTCAGCTATTTCAGGGTAATGGCAGTGAAATGTTTGCATACGGATTGCATACGACATACATTGCACCAATGAAAAAGGACTCACGCGAAATCGTCGTAAGTCCTTACCAGATAACAAGTAGCCGAGGCGGGAATTGAACCCGCACGACCGTTATGGTCACGGGATTTTAAATCCCGAGCGTCTGCCATTCCGCCACTCGGCCGCGAAACGAGCTTCAGACTAGACCGATAGTCTAGCATTTTGGAGAATTTTCCGCTATGGGTTATCGGTTATCCGCGGATTCTAACGGATCAGGAAGCGAGCAGCCGAGTGTACTATCCATGGGTCCTAAAATGAAGTAGAATTTTTCACCCCCAAAAAAGTGAAGCTTATTGCTTGACAAACTGATTACTGCATTTTTATTGATTATAATAATTATCAGCATTGTAATATTTCAAGAGCATCTTACTCTGTGGTGATGTTTTCCGAAGTAATCTCTCCTCCATCCAAGGCGCAAAGGTGCGAACATCATGAATCCGGCCAAGGTAGCGATTGTGGGATTGGGAACGATCGGTTCCGGGGTGGCGAGGCTGCTTTTGGAGCAGAATCAACGGATCGCCCGACATGTCGGGCGGCCGATCGAACTGGCTTACGTGGTCGATGCGGATACGCGCCGCAAACGAAATTTCGCCCTCCCGGCGGGGCTTTTGACCGACGATCTGAACGCGGTGCTCAATGATCCGGAAGTTTCGGTTGTGGTGGAACTCATCGGCGGGTTGGAGCCGGCGCGGACAATCATGTTGAAGTTGCTCGACAGCGGGAAAGATATCGTCACGGCGAATAAGGCGTTATTGGCCGAGCACGGACGGGAGCTTTTCGACAAGGCCCGCGAGAAAGGGCGATCGATTGCCTTCGAGGGTGCGGTGGCGGGTGGAATCCCCATCATCGCCGCGATCGACGAATGCCTGATTGCCAACCAGATCGAATCGATCCATGCGATCCTCAACGGGACGAGCAATTTCATTCTCACGCAAATGGAGGAAAACGGCACCGATTACGGCGTCGCCTTGGCCGAGGCCCAGCAACGCGGCTACGCCGAAGCGAATCCCTTCATGGACGTGAGCGGAAGCGACGCGGCGCAAAAGCTCGCCATTCTCGCCCACCTGGCATTTAGCGCACAGGTGAACTGGCGGGAAATTTCCCGCACGGGCATCGATATCGTCACGGCCGGCGACATGCAATTCGCCAAGGAACTGGGATACAGCATCAAGCTGCTCGCCGTGGCCGAAAAAGTGCCGGAGGGCTTGGAACTGCATGTTTCGCCGACGTTGGTCCGGCTGAGCACGCCTCTGGCCGAAGTGCGCGGGGCGTATAATGCCATTCGGGTCGTCGGCGACGCCGTGGGACGGGTGTTTTTTCACGGGCTGG
Organism: Pirellulales bacterium; assembly: GCA_963713065.1. GTDB lineage: Bacteria > Planctomycetota > Planctomycetia > Pirellulales > Thermoguttaceae > JADLEL01. Next base: position 7,015 of record CAVQKP010000016.1, read on the forward strand.
GCGCGGGGCAAATGCCCACCGCCTCGGCCGTGGTTTCGGACATCGTCGATACGATCCTGGGCCGCATGGCGATTACCTTTCAAACCTTGAACCTCTGGTCCGACGGACGCGAGGCCCTGATAAAACCGCGCAATCCGGCCGACGTGCTGGGGCGGTATTATCTGCGTTTCAACGTGGACGACCGGCCGGGCGTGATGGCCGATATCGCCGGGATTCTCGGCAAACATCAAATTTCCATCGCCTCGCTCATCCAACACGAAAACGAGGAAGAGTCGCGGAGCGTGCCGTTGGTCATCATGACCCATTCCGCTTCGGAAGGCGCGATGCAAAACGCGTTGCAGGCGATCGGCGTGCTTTCCAGCGTGCATCCCGGCACGGTGCGGATGCGGGTTCGCGATTAGTTTTCCATGGAGCAGGTTGCCCGATGCCATGCTCCATGCCTATGTGAGGATGCCGGGAGCGCGGGATCACCCAACATGCCCACGCAAGCGTGGAGCATGGCACCGGGCATGACGGTTTCAACTGAAATACTGTCAACAAGCAGAAATAGAACCCATCATGCAACAATGCGATGGTATTAGCCGCATGTTGAGCGGTTTACGCAATCGCCTCAAAGAAAATCCGAATCGAAAAAACTCACGATCACTTACCCCACGCCCCACGCCCCACACCCCTCGCCCCACTTCATGAAATACGCTTTAATTATCCCCGACGGCTGCGCCGACGAGCCGCAAGAATCGCTGGGCGGAAAAACGCCGCTTCAGGCCGCCGACATTCCGGCGATGGACGCAGTGGCCGCGGCCGGCGTGGTGGGCTGGGCCAACAACACGCCCGAGACGCTGCCCGCCGGTTCGGATACCGCCAACCTGAGTCTGTTGGGCTACGATCCGGCGGCCTTCTACACGGGCCGCGCGCCCTTGGAAGCCGCCGCCATGGGGATCGAATTGGGGCCGGACGATTGGGCCGTGCACTGCAATCTGGTGACCATCGAAGAGCAGGTGATGAAATCGTTCACCGCGGGCCAGATTTCTTCGCCGGAGGCCGCCGCGCTCCTGGACACGCTGCAAATAAAACTCGGCGGCGAACGTTTGCGTTTCTATTCCGGGGTAGGATATAGGAATTTGCTGGTCTATCGCGGCGCGGGACGGGCGGCGCTCTTCTCGCCGGACACGCGGACCGCACAGCCGCACGATTTGACCGATCAGTCGGTGCAGGACGACTACCCCCGCGGCCCGGGGAGCGATCTCTTGAATCAGCTGATGGCCGACAGCGGGCCGATCTTCGCCGAACATCCGGTGAATGCCGCCCGGCGTGCGGCGGGCAAGCCGCCGGCGACGAACGTCTGGCTGTGGGGTTTGGGGAGCCGGCCGAAATTGCCGCCGTTTGCCGAAGTTTACGGCAAAACGGGGGCGATGATCACGGCCGTCGATTTGCTGCGCGGCCTGGCGGCGCTATTGGGTTGGAAACGCATCGACGTGCCCGGCGCAACGGGATACTACGACACCGACTACGCCGCCAAAGGACGTTTTGCCGTCGAAGCCTTGAAGGACGTCGATCTGGTTTGCGTGCATGTCGAAGCCACCGATGAAGCGTCGCACGAAGGCAACGCGGCGGAGAAGATCAAGGCCCTCGAGCAGATCGACCGCCACATCGTCGCCCCGATCCACGCGGCGCTCCAAAGCTGCGGCGAATATCGCCTTCTGATCAGCCCCGACCATCCCACGCCGCTCAGGACGAAAACCCACAGCCACGGCAGCATACCCTTCGCGTTGGCCGGATCGAACGTTATGCCGGACGCCGCGGCAGTTTTCGACGAACCCACGGCGGAAAAATCGAGTCTCGCGTTTCCGGAAGGATGGCGACTCATGCGGTATTTTTTGGGCTGATTTCAGCGCAAAAGGAAGGGCGGCGTTCTAATGCAATATGAATTCCGCGCGACAACCTGACGATTTTGCCGGGAAAGTGATATGAATGAGATCTTAATGTTTGGCTTCTTGTCAATTACGTCAGTTTTGTCGATTTGCAGTGTAGCGTATGGGGGTTGACGGCAAAGAAAGCCTTAGTCTCCGCGATTCGAGAGAATTTTATTTAGCGCTGCGGCGGTTCTTCTGCTGCGACTCGCGTCGCGCGAGCTGAAGCATGCGCAAACACCGAACCGCATATCATCGATTGTCTTTGCACTTTGTTCCGGGCCGAACGGTCATTTGAAAAAGAGACGCCGCTACGGCTTGGCCAGCAGATTCTGCCCCAGGCTGATGGTGCGTTTCTCGCCGCCGATTTGCAGTTCGACTTCGCGGGTGCCGATGTGCAGGACTTTGACTTTGGCCGAGGCGATGTCGAGCTCTTCGCCTTCGCGGGCCTTGTACGATTTGCCGGTGGTCTTGGTCTCGATCCACGCCACGGGCCGGCCGTCGCTCTCGGTGATGCCGGTCAGTTTCGTGAACTCCAGATGATCGAATTTCGGCGGCGGCGGTTTGTCGTCGTGAGCGATCTTGGGGGGTTCGCCTTTGGGCTTGGGCGGCGTGTAAGCGGCGAAGACATTTCGCTCGACGATCATCTTGCCGTAGTCGTCGTACGATTTCTTCAGCAGGCGATTGCCCGGCTCCGCCGTGAGTTTGTCGCGGTTGGCCGCATCGGTGAGGGCCAGGGCTTCGACCGAAATGATCAGCTCGAGATCGCCCGATTTTGCCTGCGGGGTGACTTGCAGGAGCGAGATCTTTTGCAAATGCCCCTGCTGATAAAAATCGAAGAGGAATCGCGTCAACTGCTGCAGCGTGGCCTGCCCGCGAATGGTGAACTTCAATTCCTCGAACATGCCGCGATGCGCCTGCACGGGAACGGCGTCGATTTTCGTGCCGCGGAAACTCGCCTTGTTCACCGTCTCGTGGAGCCAGTTCTGGTACAGCGTCCGGGCGATTTCCACGTCCGACGGCAGCGACCGCCGCTGCCACTCGTCGAGATTGGCGGCCGCGCGCTTGGCCTTGTCCAGAGCCTTCGTTTTCGTATCCACCTTGAGCGACAAATCGGCGTAGCGCCGCTTTAAGCTCGGTGATGGACCGATTGCCTCCGAAACCGAGCTGCCAAGCGAGGATGACGACCGCCAGCAAACCAACAGCGCCGACGCCGATCGCAAGATTCTTTTCCCGTTTGGAGAGTTTCATTTCGGCGGCTCCTTCCGCGGAAGCTCTTTGGGCGAGCCGTTTCCGGAGAGCGGGGAGGCCGCCGGCTTTTTCGGCGGCGGGGCAGTCTCGGCGGCAAACTCGGAAGGTTTGATGGGCACGGTGCCGCTGAAGTGCCAGGAATATGGTTTGACCGTCGCGTCCTGGCTGCTATTTTTATTTTCCACTTTTTCAGCACTTCCACCGATTTGACGTATCCCTCCAGATCAGCTTCACCGCCCGCGGACGTACCCCTGAATGTAAGGTGTGAAAGCATCGCTTCCGCGGCCGGCGGGAATTTTTCGTTCAAAATATACAACGCATCCAGCCAATCGACGTCGCCGGCGGTCCATTTTTCGATATTCAATGCAACGTCGCGGCGTTTCTCCGCGCGTTTGAGTTTTTGGTCCAAAGTTTGCGATTCCGTTTCCAGCGCGGCGACGTCCCGCACCAATTTGCCATACTGCCATTGGCGATAGCCCAGGTAGCCGGCCAGCAACACGACCGCCGCCGCGATGAGGATCGAGTATCGCCGCCATTTGCTGGGGGGAGCGGGCCGCTGGCGGGGATGCAGAAAATCGACCGCATGACGGCGGTGCGCGAATTCCGTCATCAACATGCCCAGAAGCGGCGTGAACCAGCCCGGATGCTCGGGCAACTCCTCTTGCAACTCGCGGCCGAGTTGCAGACCGCTGAACGGGTCGAACAACTCGGTGGGCACGCCGAGTTCGGCCTGGATGCGTCCGGCCAATTCGGATTGCTCGCGGCCGCCGCCGCAGAGCACGATCGACTCGACCATCCGGCCGGCAAGTTGGTTCTGCACGGCGGCCATCGTGCGGCGGATTTCACCGAACAGCACTTGCTCCTGGGGCGGATCGCCGCCCAAGCGCGTGGTCCGCATGAAGATCACGCGGCCGTCGTTGATCACGGTCAAGTCGGCTTCGTCGGAGAGCAAATCGACCAGGAGCCGCAATTCGCTTTGCCGCTCCGCTTGCGTATGGGACAAGAGCTCCGCCGCCGCGCACGCCCGGAGCACCAGCCGTTTCGGTTTCAAACCGGCCTTTTCGCACGTTTGGTGGATTTGGGCGACGAGGTCCGGCCCCACCGCCGCCGCCAAGACCGTGCGCGGCTCGTCGGGCGAATCGTTCAGCGGAACGTAGTCCAACAGCCAATCGTCGGCCAACTCGTTGAATTCCCGCATGGCCTGGAAGCGCACCAGGTCGGGCAGTTCCTCGTCCGGAGCGGGCGGCAGCGAAAGCTGGCGGAGTTCGATATTCGTCCGTCCAATGGCCACCAGCGTATCGACGCGGCCAATGCCCCGCGCTCCCAACGCCGAAACCAGTCGGGCGCCGATATCCACTTCCGACTTCTCGCGATCATCGATCCGCGAACGCATCTCGACGGCAAACGCCTGCTCGACCACCATCTGACCGCCTCGGCCGGAGGCCAAGACCAGGCGCGCTTCGGAGCCGTTCCATTCGAGAGCCAGTAATTGGGGCATGGGGATAGGGGATAGGAGTTAGAGATTGGATGAATCTGACAGATTTATGCGATCCGGAATCTCAGGCTTAACAGGCCATTATTGGAAACGACGAAGAATATGGTAATAATACTCCATGGTAATTGGTTCTCGATAAAAATTCCAATCAACGTTGATTGCCGATAATTTGCGAAGCGCCAATCCGGCTGTGAACCCTCCCCCTAGCCCCTAGCCCCTACTGCGCTTCCGTGCCGAGAATTTCCACCGGATAACCGCGGCCGAGGTGGCTGATATCCCTCCAGAATACCACACGGGGCGGGGTTGCGGTAGCATCGATCACAACTTCCAGCCGCGCGGCGGGCCCCCCTTCGTCGAAGTATCCGACAACTTGAGCGCGAAAAACGCTACCCCCTCCGGTGACGAAGGGCATGAGGGCTTTCATCTGTTTCAGGTCAACAATCCCTTCATCCATGAGCCAGGTTTCGTAGCGGCGGCTGGAATCGGCGTCCTGGGGATTCACCACGCGGCTGGCGATGATCTGATCGACCATGTCGGCGGTCAATCCGGGAATCCCGGCGAGCACCACGCGAGGCGCCTGGTTGATGTTGATCCGCCCGGGGATGACCGAAGAAGCATTGATGGTGCAATTATCCATCAGAGTGGGCAAGAAGGCGCTTGTCGCCCCCGGCACGTCGGGGAAGGGCGATTCCAAGACGGTCTTCTTCTTGTCGCCTTTGAACTGCACTTGCACTTTTCCACCGACGACATCTAAGATCGTTTTCAGCTTCGTATTGCCTTTCTTCGTCAAGTCGAGTTCGCCGGTGGCGGCTTTCACGCTATTGGTGGTGGTGCCGGAATAGGGGCCGTTTTGTCGATAGGCGACGATATACGTGGCGGCAGTCGCGCCGAGTGCGTCCGATAGATCGTCATACAAGGTTTGCATGTCGTCGCCGTTGAGATTGATTCTCGGCGTGCCGTCCGGCTTGACGTTTTTTTCCATGCTGTAGAGCGTCAAATACGCCGCCCACCCTTGGTTCATCGAACCGTCGGAGTTGTCCACGTCGGGAAGGCTCGCCGGATCGGGTTCACCGGCATCGGCGCGGCCGTTGCGGTTGGCGTCGCAACCGAACAGCATCCAGGGCGTGACCCCTTGCACCAGCAACAGTTCCTCGACCGTATCGAGCGGGGCGTTTTTCGGCGCGTAGGGCGGCACGAGGCCGGCGTAATAATCCGCTTCCGCGCCAAATTCGCGGGGATCGGAATCGGCGTCGATCCAATCCAGAATCGAGTCGGCGATTTGCTCGGTCATGCCGGGCAGGGCGAGCAGGATCGTCCGCGCACTGCCCGGCTTGGTTTTGTCGGCCAGCAAGAGGGTGTTGAGGTTCAAGCGGCACGATTCGTCCTGCAGGCCGCAGCGCAGGCCGTCGGAAATGATGCCTAGTTCGTCCATCACGGGGGCAATGATGGTGAACCGCACCCGGTGCCGCGGATCGACGTCGTCGCCCACCAGGCCGCGGAAGACGGTGGGATTGTCGTACCAGCCGCCGAGCTGGTTTTGCGCGTCCTCGGTTTTCGCCAGGAAAATCCGCGCGAACTGCACGCCCGATTCCGCCGCGGCCTGGGCCTGAATCTTCTGGCCGCTCTGTTCGGTCGCTTTCCGCTCGGTGAACATCAACTCCGAAAAGGTGTACCCCGCGAGCGCCAGGATCGCGATGACCACCAGCACCAGGAGCAGCACGGATCCTCGCCGGGAGCGAATTCGCCCTGAAGGGGCAGCCATTCGCCCAGCCCAGGGCAACGCCCTGGGAACGAGGGACGCGATGCACAGGCTATCCGGCCCAACGGGCCAACTGCTCCAGGCGAACGGTTGGCCCATTGGGCCGTTAAATTTCCGTGTTCCGACCGGCAACCCAGGGCATTGCCCTGGGTTGGGCGAACATTCGGCCGTTGGCCGATAACCTTGGGGATTATCATTCATTGGTTTCTGCATCATCTTCCTCCCGGCAGTTTAGGTTGCGAAGATGATCCTGGTGTGGACGGAGTTGAGTTTTTCGAAGGTGAAGACGAGGAGGTATTTTGCTGTGAACCGCCACCACTTCCGCCACTACCACTTCCGCCACTACCACTTCCGCCACTAACGCCGCTCGATGCATCCGTAGTGCTCGTGCTCGTGCTCGAAAGCGAAGCGGCGGGCAGATTCACCAGCAGCGTATAGACGCCGGGCGGCGGAAGCATGCCGCCTTTTTTTGCCGGCCGCGCAATCGTCAAAGTAATTTGCACGGCCATGGGCAAGCCGCCGTATTGGCTGGAGTCCCAACTGCTGAGCCACTCCATATTTTTTCCGTCATAGTAGGCGAACTGGATCGCTTCCACCTCGGGGGCAAGCACTTCGGCGGCCGCGTCCATATCGGACTCCTGGCCGGATTGCGTGGCGAAGAGCGCCGAAGCGCGGTCCATATCGCGGCGGACCAGTCCGCAACCCATCTGCATGCTCGGATCGCCGCCCAGCGCCAGGGCGCTCGTATCGCCGAAAATGTAGTAGGCCACGTTTCGCACGTCGCTGAGGCGGTCGTAAACCGCCGCGCCGGTGGTTTGCGCCGCGGCGGAAATATCGCCTTCCGCCCCCGCCAGCATGTACTGATCGATCCGCGGCAGGCGGCTGACGTCGATTTGCAGTTGGTAGGAATTGCCGTACAGGCCCGGCACCGATTGCGGTCCGGTGGAGGATAGATCGAGAGACTCTAAATCAGGTTCTTCAGAAGGAGACTCTCCTTGTGTTGCGTTGGGATCCTGATTTTCTGATGACTGATCATTTTGATTTTCATTGTTTTGCGCCGTTTGATCTGCAATCCCCGAGGTGAGCTTTTCCGCATCCATGGGGGCGTATTGCACCGTGCCGCGGATATCGTCGGCAATGCGGCGGAGCACCGCGCGTGCCAAGAGGGCCTCTTCGACGTTCGCGCGGCCCGAATCGTAGAGCCGCAGGTACAGGTCGATCGAAACGCCGATGGCGGAGATCACGATCAGCGTCAATCCCAAGGCCAGGACCACTTCGAGCAGGGTGAAACCGCGCCCGCAGGACAGGTTTCCAACCCGTCGTCCCGCGCCGTCGCCATGCCCGGGCTTGTCGTGGACATGGCGCCGTCCGCGGGGCATGTTCGAGTCGATATGCGGTTGGAAAACGAACATCTTCGGATTTTCGCGAATTATTGTGTAGTCGATCCTTGCGTGTCGGATCCCTGCGAAGTCGAATCTTGGCCGCTCGCAGAACCGGACGCCGCGGCGGCCCCCGCCAATTCAAGGCTCGGATCAATCATCCAGCGAACCATCGAAAAACTCACCGGGCGCTGCGCGGCGGGCAAATCCTGCGCGACGGTCACGGTCACCGCCAGCAATCCGTCCTCGTCGATGGTCTCCGAATCGATCGAATAGATCCACGGCGCGACGTCGTCGGTTTCGGTGTCGCCGACGGGCGTTCCCTGCACGGGATCTTCGACGGACGCGCCTTGCACCGGATCGGGTGTGAGGATTCCCGCGGAAATTTCATCCATGACGCTTTCGCAGAGCAATTCGGCGCAGGTCAAATCGCGCGAGGTCTTGGCGCTCCGCAAACCCATCCGGCCGAACTCGCCCAGCACCGTGATCGCGCCGACCAGGATCGCCAAGGCGAGCATCACTTCCAGCAGCGTAAAACCGCGTTCGGAAAACCGGACGGAAACCTGTCGCGCGTTCGGCTTCATGGCACGGCTCCCTCGAGGGCGTTCACTTCGCCGACTTTTACCACGCCCGTCATGCCGCGGAGCGCGAGTTCGATCACGCAGTTTCGGTCGTTGCAGATTTGCAGCCGGGCGCTGGAGGAAGTGCCGTCGGGATAAAAATAAATCGGGGCCGACCAATTCACGTCGGTCGGCATGTTGGAAACTTGTCCGGCGCTTGTCGGCATGTTGGAAACCTGTCCGGCGCTTGACGGCGTGTTGGTGACCTGTCCTGCGGTCATGGCACGGCTGTCGTTTTCGATCTCGCAGCCGCGAAAAACGACGCCCTTGGGCAGCGATTGCAGGCCGGATCCCGAAGGATAATCGTCGTTCGGCGAGGGTCCGCCGGGGGATGTCAAGGAAGGATCGCTTAGTGTCTCCGCGTTGGCTAGGGCATCCGGATCGGGCGTCAAGTCGTCGAAAGCATTCTCGAAGGCGCTCGCGTCGGCGAGTTGTTCGATGCGGAACCGGCTGCCGCCCATTTCATAGCGGAACATGACGATGCGGTCGCCGTCCATCGCCTTGACCCGCGATTTGCACCATTGGATGCGCACGATATCGGCCGATTTTTTCAACCGCTGGATGGAAAAAGCCTTGTTGATCGCCGGCCAGCAGAACGAGGCGAGGACGACGATCAGAGCGAGGACCAACGTCACTTCGATGAGCGTCAGGCCGCGGCGAAATTTCAATAGCGCGAGCGTATCATGCCCGCGCTTTCGGCGAGCATGTGGAAATTCGGAAACAATGTGCATGCCCGCGACAAGCGTGGGCATGGCGCCGGGTAGGTATTGATATTCACCGCACATAATATCTTATGGCATCGTCCAATTCCCCACGTCGTCGGCGTGTGTTGTCCTGTCCGTCCGGACCGAGGGACCAGACATCGAAGCTATCCGGATTGTGCCTTCCCTGTGATTGATATTGGTAGTAACGACCCCAAGGATCGGCGGGGATATCGGTGCCCAGATAAGGGCCGTCCCACTTCATCGGATTGGGCAAACCGTTGGGCTGGATGCGCAAGTCCTGCAAGTCCGAAGGATAAAAACCGAGATCGAGGTTGAATCGATCGATGGCGTCCTTGAACGCTTGGACTTGAATCTTCGCTTGATTGACGTAGGCCCTCTTTTGGATCGGGCCATAGGCCAGCACGGCAAACGATGCCATGATGACGATGATCGTCATCACCAACATCACTTCGATCAAGGTAAAACCACGGCGGCGAGAACTCCTTGAACTCATCACGGTATTTCTCCTTTGGTTGAATGGCAACCGATAATATAATGATATTTGGGGCAATTTTACGATTTCAAATAACCCTTTTATACTATTTAACCCGTTAAATGACGGTTAGTTTCGTAAACTCTGTCGAGTGGGACATCGCTTTTCATGTCCTACTCTTCTACTCACCCCCTATACGGTTTGACTCATGTTGAACATAGGCTGCAACAGGGCAATCGCCATGAGAAGAATAAGGCCGGCGATCACCAGGAGCATGACCGGCTCGATCAGGCGGACGGCCAGATCGAGCTTCCGCCAAGTGCGCTTCTCCAACGAGTCGGCGGTATCCAGGAGCACGGCTTCCAAATTATTGGCTTGTTCGGCCACGGCGATCATCTCCACCACCGAGGGGGGGAAACGGCCGCTCGCGCCGAGTGGCTCGGCCAGCGATTGACCGGCGGAAATGTTCTCGGTGGCCTGTCCGATGGCAATCGCCAGTACGTGATTGCCCGTCGCGTTGCGGGAAATTTCCAGGGAGCGCAGGATCGGCACGCCATTTTTCAGCAGGGTCCCCAGAACGCGGCAGAAGCGTGCGACCGCCAGGCTTTGAAAAATCGGCCCTACGACGGGCAGCTTCAATTTCATATTGTCGCTCCAAAGCCGGCCGTTTTCGGAATTCAGCCAGACTCGCGCAAAGACCACGCCGGCAATCGCCGCGACCAGCAACAGCAAGCCGTAAAAGCCGCGCAGGGTCGCGCTCAACCAGAGCAAGCCCTCGGTCAGGGGCGGCAACATGTTTCGCTCGCGGAGCCGGGCGAAGAGCACCTCGAATTTCGGCACGAATGCGACGACCAGGACGACCACCAAAACGACGCCGAAGATCGCCAAAATAGCGGGATATGCCACGGCGCCCAGCGTGCGTTTCTTCAGGTCTTCGGAAGATTCGGTAAAGTCGGCCACGCGCGAAAGGGCTTCTTCGAGGAATCCGCCCTCGCCGCCGGCGCGGATCATGTTCACCGCCATTTCGCCGAAGACGCGGGGAAAATGATTGAAGGCGTCGGCCAGCGTCGAGCCTTCCTCGACGTGATGGCAGACTTCGCCGAGAATCTGGTTCATGCCCGCATGGGAAGTTTGCTTGCGGATGACCTCCAGCGCGCGCAAGAGCGGCACGCCGCTGCGGAGCAGATCGGACAATTGCGCATACGTGACGGCCAACAATTGGGCCGGCACGCGGCGAATGCTTTTCGTCTCGACGACCGTATCCGCCTCTTGAACGTCGAGGGGAAATAACGCCTTGGCCACCAAATTCGTCGCCGCCTCGCGCCGTCCGCCGGCGGAGATCGTGCCGGTGACTTTATTTCCGGCGCTATCGCGGGCTGTGTACTGAAATTCAGGCATGGGCGGGAGACCAAATGGGGATCGGACTGAACGGGAATCTGCTCTTCAACCTGACCCTTCGCCTGGAGTTTATACCCCGGGTAATGAATGCCGTCCCTTCAGGATTGAAAATTACCGTCCCTTAGGGGACGGTAATCCCAGAACTCAGATTACTCATATATAAACCCCATTATGCGCTTAGAGTGCCCAAGAAAATAGGGAAAAAATGCGATTTATCCTCCCGCGGGAGTTTTTTCCGGCGGTAGCGAGCCTGGAGCGGGATTGCCTCCCTCTGGAGGGGACTCCGCTTTATGGTAGCGACGGTTGAAGATTTCTGGATCGAAAGGATCTTTCGACCCTTCCCGCGGAAGCGGAGCGCCGTGCTGCACTTTTTGCATCGGCGGCAACCCCAATGACGAGACCGGGGGGGAAACGGTCTTTGCCGAATGGATTGCCGAGCCGGGCCGCGAAAAATTCGACTGTAAAAATTCCGCCGGCGGTTCCTGATAAGACGCCGGCTCGACTTCTCGCTCGCCAGAGTCCGCACCGGAGAGCGGCTGTCTGCGGGATTTTCCGGCGGCCGGCAAAGGCTTGGCTCTCTGTGCTTCGCGAGAGAGCAATCGGGGCGGAGTTTCCAACTCGGACGGCGACATGTTCGATAGATTTTGGGGCGATTCTCCATTGACCGGCATTTCCGGCGGAGCGGATCGATCGTTCGTGCCAAGCGCCATCACCCATTGGGCGATGCGCAGGTATTGGCCCGGCTGACGATTCGTGTAGATTGCTTTTTTCGCCGTTCCATGCGGTGCGGCGGGCAGAGTCAAGAGGGGACTTTGGGCCGGATTTTCGCGATCGACATATTGCAGCACGGTGTAGAGATTCCGTTGCGTCAGCCGCCGGTAAGTCCCTTCGCCCGCCGACACGCGAAACAGCTTCAGGTTGGTGGCCGATTGCGGTCCGTGGCAGCCCGCCATGGTGCAACTATTCATCAACATCGGCTGCACGGTTTGCGTAAACGATTCCATGGTCCTTGGCGGCAGACCGCGGACCATGCGGTCCAATTCCTGGTTCGAGACCGAATCCTCCGGAGTCGGCGTTTTCTCGGACTTCGCGGGAGGATCGGCGACGGGTTCCATCTGCCGCCGGAGCGCGCCGAGCATCGGATTGTTGGGCGAAATGGCTTCCGCCGCCGCCAACTCGGCTACCGCATGATCGCGCATTTCGTGTTTGAAGCACCAGCGAGCCAAATCCAAATGACCGCGCCAATCGCCGATTTGAGTGACGGACCGTTTCCGCTGGTAACCCTCTTCCAAATTCCGGCAAATGAAATCCACCTCGGCGGAGCGAACGTTGATTTCGCCGTCGGGCAGATCGACCAGATAATGGTCTTCGAGTTTCGCAATGCGGCCTTCGAGAATTCGCCCATTGCGCAAAACGAGCAATTCCCGACCGTTCTCGACAGGCCGCGTCTCGGCGGCAAAATTAAGGCCCACAATCGATGAAATCACTAGTGTGACAAAAAAAGCCGGAAGTTGATATAGTATTTTCATAGTCGCCGAGAGTAAGTATTATGCTGGAAGATGTCAAGAGAAAATGGGCAAGATAGATAATATTAAATGGATGCAGTATCACCCGAATTGGTCATTTCCACGCCGCGTTTTTGAAAAAGTGAAGAGAGACCGCTCCAGCGAATGCGAGCAAACAAAATCTGTGGAATTTCAATTAAACTAACTTGAAATAATTTGTTTCTCCAATCAGGAAATCAGTGAAAATTCGCCAAGGAAAATTATCGTGAAGAAATTCCGCAAACCGATTGGTTATCTTTTCTAATCGTCTTATTGGTTGGTTACGCCTGGTTCTATGTCACCCGGCTGATGCCGAGGCCGGAAGGTACTGGACCGGCGGGACCGGCAATCGATCAAGAAGCATTTTCCAAGAAGTGGACGGATCGGAAGATATTGCTCCTAGGCGTTGGCGACAGCATTACGGCCGGATTCGGCGTTCCTATGGAGCAAACTTATTTCCAAATGCTCGTCAAAAATCCGCCCCGCGACGATCCCGCTTTGAAAGGCATTAACCTTACCGCCGTGTTGCCAAATGCTGAAGCATCACCTATTTAGCTACCTTCGATTTCTCTGGCCCGCCCCATGGACGCTGTTGGGATTGCTCGTCGGCATCTTCGGAATGATGAGCGGCGGGCGGTTGCAGGCAAATTGGCCGGTGCTCGAGTTTTATGGCGGGTTCGTCGCATGGCTGCTGAGGCATTTGCTGCAAAACCCGATGGCAATGACGCTTGGGCACGTGGTGATCGGCCTCTCGCCGGCGGCACTCGACATTTCCCGCGAGCACGAGCAGGTCCACGTCCGCCAGTATGAACGTTGGGGGCCGTTTTTCGTGCCTGCTTATCTTCTCTGTTCGCTCTTCTGCCTCCTTGCGGGCAAGGATTATTATCGCGATAATCCCTTTGAACGCGAAGCGTATCGGAAATGCTCATGAACGCGCCAAATGCCGACAACCTGCACGTCGTGACCGGGGCCTTCGGCTTCTCGGGCAAATATATCGCCCGGCGGCTGCTGGACGCCGGCTGCCGCGTGCGGACGCTGACCAACTCGCCGCAACGGAACAATCCGTTCGGCGATGCCATCGAAGTCCGACCGCTGAACTTCGACGACGCCGAGCAGCTTGCCGAGTCGCTCGCCGGCGCGAAGGTGCTCTACAACACCTATTGGGTCCGCTTCAACCGGCCGGGCGTCAAGGGTTTCGGACATGCAGTGGCCGTCGAGAACACGATCAAGCTCTTCCGCGCCGCCAAAAGCGCCGGTGTCGGCCGCATCGTCCACGTGAGCATCACGAATCCCTCGATCGATTCGCCGCTGGAATATTTTTTCGGCAAGGCGCGGCTCGAACATACCCTGATCGATAGCGGCGTGCCCTACAGCATCTTGCGTCCCGCCGTGCTTTTCGGCCGTGAAGACATTCTGATCAACAATATCGCCTGGACGCTGCGAAAATTCCCCGTGGTCTTCCTGTTCGGCAACGGCGAGTGCCGCTTGCAGCCGATCTATGTCGATGATTTCGCCAAACTGGCCGTCGAACAAGGCGGAAAAACCGAGAATTTCATCATCAACGCCATCGGGCCGGAAACGTACACCTACCGTAACCTGGTGCGGATGATCGGCCAGGCAATCGGCAAGGGACGCCCGCTGCTCGGAATGCCGCCCTTTGTCGGCTACTTGGCCGGCAAGCTGATCGGCCGGATCAAGGGCGACGTGATGATCACCCGGGAGGAAATTCGAGGTCTGATGGGCAATCTGCTTTACGTCAACGCCCCGCCGGCCGGCGAAACCAAGCTCAGCGAATGGGCGAGTCAACACGCCGACGAGTTAGGCGTCCGCTACGCCAGCGAATTGGCGAGGAGGAAAGATCGGCAGAAGGGATACGAAGAATGATAAATGCAGAAGAATGAAGAATGAATACAGAATATTTTCATCTGCCCAAATTTTTACGTTCCAAGAGTTTTCCTCAATTCCGCCTCGGCGGCGGCGAGTTGTTGTTCGAGGGACTTGAGTTCCACGGGATCGTCCATCTGTTTTCTCGCCCCTGCAATCTGTTGCTTGAGGTTCTGAATCCGCTTTCGCAGCGCGTCGATCTTCTTTTGCGTTTTTTTATCCATGATGAGATGCTGAAAATTGCAGCGAAAAATGAAACCGGCAAATTGGCTCCTTAGGGAACATCAACCATCCCGATTTTACTTCAAACCGTCCAAGAATGCCACCAGCACTTCATAATATTCCGGAGTTTGCGGATCGTTGTGATCGCCGCCGGGAATGGCGACGAAGCGCTTCGGCTTGCCGTTTCGCTATTCGCGGAAATCGATGTGCTCGACCGGACTGCGATTCATCGACTCGCTGATGCTGACCTTGGGCACTTGCACGGGCAGGGGCTGGATGTCGAAGTTGATGCCCGCCAGCGATTTCAACTCCGAGTTTAAGACATCTGCGGCGGCGACCTGGTTTTGGGAGGGCGTTGCGCCGAAGGTCCGCATGATCGCCAGAATTTTCGGATTCAGCTCGATCCGCCCGTCGGGCAAGGGCGTGCCCACCGAATTGAAGCTGCCCACCGTCACGATGCTCGCGTTGCGGTCGTGAAATTCATAGGCCTCGTAGCCTTTGATCCGCAGCGCCTGCGTCAACTGCGTGGCCTTGTTGGCGGCCTGGACCAGTCCGTCGGTGATCTTTTTCTTGCCGCTTTTGATGGCCTCGATTTCGTCCGGCTTGATGAATACCTGCCCCTTGAACGTGGCCACTTGGACGGTGTATTTTCCCGGGCATTTCAGCAGGCTGTATTCCAAATCCTTGTTCAAATCCACCAGGAAAGGATCGAGACCCTTATGCACGAAAAAACCGGGCGGCAAGAGCGGATTGGACGTGATCATCGCATGGCCCATCGGCCCTTTTTCCTTCTTCTTGCTGCCGATCGCCTCCTGCAAGCCGTGCTGGATTTCCCGCCACCCTGCCAGAGTCTGGTTGGTCTTTATGCCATCCTCAAGCTCCAGGCATTTCGGTTTGGCGAATTTGATTTTTTTCAAGGTCCGTTGCGCTTCGGCATCGTCCACCGAGGGAAATTCTCCCACCAGGACCGCCACTTCGTCGAAGCGGTCGCCGGCGCGATATTTCATCTGCACCGGATCGCCGAAACTGTCGAAGCCGTGGCCTTGCACTTTGGCAAGCTGAATTGTTTTTTTGTAGATGAAGGCCGGCAATTTGTAACGCTTGCGCAACTCCAGGACCAACTCTTGGGCCTGTTGCTCCGCGCCGTTGCCCGAAAAACTGCAAGCCACGATCAGGTACGGCCCGTCATTTTCGGTCAGTTCGTATCCCTTGTCGGGGTCTGCTTCGACTTGATTGAATGAAACGAGATTGATCCACGGTGGTGCGGCATGCGCCGCGGAAATCGTGCAACCCGAGAAAATCACTCCATAAGCCGCGAGCCGGAAGATCCATTTTCCGTGCATGGCCAACTCCTTCGACGATTTTAAAAGAAAATGAGCGCATCTGCCTAACGAGCGGGCGGGAGTCTAGCAAAAGAAAGTTCCCGATGCTAGCCCGGATTATTCATAAATGTTCGCGGGACGAGGCGAGATGCGGGAAAGCGAGGGTTGGGGGCGAAGGAAAGGGCGTGGAGTTGGGCAGCGGGCGTAAGCCCCCCTTTCCCCCACGGTCGGCGGACCGGGGAGGCGCGGAGCAGCGGGTTGTGGCCAAGCTTAGCTGGAATTGAGATTCGGCGAAAAGAACGCCGCAAGACGCCGCAGAACTTCCTGAAAGTGATCCAGGTACGGCCAGCTGGACGAGAGTTCGACGACCACGCGGCGCGTGCTTTCATGCACCCGCGCGGCGACTTTGATCAGCCGCGTGCGCCACGTGCAGGGCTGGCCTTCGCCGGGCGGATCGCGCTGGCGGCGGCGGTTGTGCCAATCGCGGCGTTTTTGGCCGGCAAGCGCTTCGACGGGAACGGCTTCCGCGACAGGTTCCGGCGGCGGATCGGCGACGACGCGACGCATGCGGACCATTTCCAGGAACGAATGATCGACGTAGCTTTCGTTCCGCTGGTCTTTGAGGGCCTCGGCGAACTGCCGAGTGAGGCCGAGCCGTTCGTCGAGCTGGCGAAACGGCAAGAGTCCGGCATCGCTGGAAACCTGCTCCGTGGAGGGCACTACCTTAACGGGCTTGGATGTGAGAAAATCAAGCGTAAACTGAAAAGCAGTCTGCGAAACCATGGCGTGCCTCCGTGTCTGCATTAAAGTGCTTATGAGCTAACACCTTAAACGCAACCGGAGGCACGTTGGTTCCGCTTTTTATGAATAATTCGGGCTAAGCCTCTTCCCATAGCCATTCCCGTTTCGGGAAGGTGTCTCACGAGCGATTTTCGTGAAAACCAGAACGCAATTCTGTCAGGTTGTTTTATTCTAAACCCTTGGCATTGCTCGATTTATGGCTAAGTGTCCGCGCATGGTTGCTCGCAAACCGAAAATTGCGATGGCATCTCCGAAGGGTTCGCAATAATCATTGTGATAAGGGGGAAAAACATCAAAATCTAGATTCAAGCATAAAGGATAACTCCCATGCCTCGCATTCATCCCGTGAACAGGAAAAATTCAGATGCCAAAACAAGCACGCTGTTGAACGCGGTCGAAAAACAACTGGGGATGCTCCCCAACATGATCTCAACGATGGCGAATTCGCTGCCGGTGGCGCAAGCCTATCTCGACTTCCATCAACGCCTCTCCGCGGGAGCACTGCCCGCTCCGTTGCGAGAACAGATCTCGCTTGCCGTAAGCGAGGCCAACCAATGCGACTACTGCGTTTCGGCGCACTCGTTCTACGGCCGCAAATCGGGCTTGAGCGAGACGGACGTGCTCGATGCGCGGCATGGAACGGCCATGGAGGAAAAGGCGCACGCCGCGGTGGCCTTCGCCCGGAAGATCGTGCAGGAGCGCGGCCACGTCGGCGATGAAGACGTCGCGGACATCCGCCGCGCCGGTTATAGCGACGGCGAAATCGCCGAGATCGTCGCCAACGTCGCCCTGAGCACGTTCACCAATTACTTCAACCGCGTGGCCGACACCGAAATCGATTTCCCCGCGGTGCATTCGCTGGCGATGGCGTGAGGCGGAATTGCCGCCTAAACCTGGAACAATTTCGTTTAGCCCGGAGCCGGCGGCGACGGTCGAACTCGGTGGTCAATGTCGAATGTGCTGTTTCGGCGATTTCCCCCCTCAACGCCGTCGCCGTCGCCTCCGGGCTAAACGATTTCACATCGCCTTCACCCCGCAAGCGCGTTGGGCTCGAAGCAGCACGCCGGCGGCTTTCTTGCGGGCTTTCGCGGCGCCGTCGGCAAGCACCTGGCGGACGAAGTCGGGCTTTGCTTCGAGTTCCTTGCGGCGATTCCGGGCGGCGGCGAAATAATCCATCGCCAACTCGGCGAGCGCCTTTTTATCTCGCCATAGCCGAATCCACCGCGGCGGTAGAGCGCCGCCATCTCTTCGCGCTGCGCCTCGGCGGCGAAAAGCGAGAAGAGTTGATAGAGATGATCGTTTTCCGGCTCTTTAGGCTGTTCCATCGGCCGGGAGTCGGTCACAATCCGCATGATCTTCTTTTTCATTACGTTCGGCTCCTCGAACAGTTCAAGCGTGTTGCCGTAGCTTTTCGACATTTTTTCGCCATCCACGCCCGGCACGCGGGCGGAAGTGTCGATCACCCTGGCCTTCGGGAGCACGAAAACCTCGCCAAAGATCGCATTGAACGCGCCGGCCAGGTCGCGGCAAACCTCGATATGCTGCACTTGATCCTCGCCGACGGGCACGATGTCCGAGTCGTACGCCAGGATGTCGGCCGCTTGCAGCACGGGATAGGTGAATAATCCCGCGTCGGAGCTGATCCCCTTGGCGATCTTGTCCTTGTACGCCACGCAGCGCGAAAGCAAGCCCATCGGCGTACCGGTCATCAGCAGCCAGTAAAGTTCACAGACCTCGGGCACGTCTGATTGCACGAAGAGCGTGGCGCGGTCGGGATCAAGCCCCAGGGCCAGCAGGTCGGTGGCGGCGTCGAGCGTGTTCTGCCAAAGCTCCTCGCGGTTGCGAATCGTCGTCAAGGCGTGCAGGTTGGCGATGAAATAGAACGCCTCCTCCGCCTGATCCTGCAATTCGATGTATTGCCGAATCGCGCCGAAATAATTGCCCCAGTGAAATCGACCTGTCGGTTGGATGCCGGAAAGTACTCGCATGGAAGGGATCGGGGGTTGGGGATTGGGATTCGCGGAGGGGTCAGCGGGACTGGCCGGCCATCACTTGCATTCAATAGCCCCCACGACGTCGCTCACGCAATTGGCCTGTAATTCGGCCAGCGCGCCGGGCAGGGCGTCGAGTATTTGCATCGACACGGTGGGATTGTAAAAGTTCGCGGTGCCGATTTGCACGGCAGTCGCGCCGGTGACGAGAAACTCCATCACGTCGTCGATCGTGGCGATGCCGCCGATGCCGACGATCGGTATTTTCACCGTCCGGGCGACTTGATACACGATTCTCAGCGCAATCGGCTTGATGGCCGGACCACTAAGCCCGCCGAGGATATTTCCCAAGACAGGCCGCCGTTTGCGCCAGTTCACAGCCATGCCCAGGCATGTATTGATCACTGAAACGGCGTCGGCCCCGCCGACCTCGGCAGCCCGTGCGATGACGGAGATGTCGGTCACGTTGGGCGTAAGCTTTGCGAGAATCGGCAACGAACTCGCCGCCCGGACGCCGGAGACGACCTTTTCGCAGGCGACCGGATCGGTGCCGAAATCGACTCCGCCGCTGACATTCGGGCAGGAAATGTTCAGTTCCAAAGCCGCGATGCCGGCAATGCCTTCCAGGCGTGCGGCCATTTGCACGAACTCCTGCCGTGTTTTGCCGGCGATACTGACGATGATCGCCGTGCCCAGCGAAGCAAGATAGGGGATATGCTTTTCGACAAAGGCTTCAATGCCGTCGTTGTCCAGCCCGATCGAATTGAGCATTCCTGCCGCGGTTTCGCAAGTCCGCGGCGGTGGATTGCCCGGCCGTGGTCGTTGGGTGATCGTTTTCGGCAAAATGCCACCCAAACGGCGGAGATCGACCAGTCCTTCCATCTCGCGTGCATAGCCGAAAGTCCCGGAAGCTACGGTGATCGGATTGGCCAGCCGGAGCCGGCCAAGCTGAACGTCCAGGCGAGGGAAAGGAGAAGTCACGGGCGAATACAAATCGGGCGGAAGGTTAAGATGGTCTTTCTGGTTTCAAGGCACCAGTGTAACGGCCCGATCGGCAATTTGTCAATTTCCCCTCGCCAAACGCAGGAGTTGAGGATGCTCCGGCTCGCATGACGAGGGAATAGCCGGGATTATTCACGAACAAAGTAGCTGCGGCATCCTGCCGCATAATAGGGAAGAGCGGCATGATGCCGCTGCAACTTTTAATGTTTATGAATAATCCGGGATAGTTGCGCCGCCGCCATGCCCACGATTGCCGTGGGCATGTGGGGCATTTCCGCATTTGCTGCTCGCCCACGACCAACGCGAGCAAGGCTCGAAAGCCGCTACGCGGAGGTACTTTGACAAAAGCATCCTTTACGCGGCCATCTTTGCCGCAAATTTGCGGGCGAGACCTTCGCGCTTCGGATTTCGTTGGAAATCCTTTGCTTAAATAATGCCGCCATGTACGCGATACGGCGTGCAGTGGGTGGGCTGATCGAGGAACCAGAAGCGCTCCCATTCGTCGCTAATCTCACGCAGATTTTCCGACGTATAGATCAATTCTTCCGTTCGACGTGCGGGATCGCCTGAATAGGCGGGAAGTATGCACCCACTGGTGGCCGCAAACAACATTCCGAAGGCTAATCCTAAGAAAAGCTTACGCATAACACATATCCTCCATGAAACGCCCCCTCGGTCCCCGATGCGGTTATTGCCCGGGGAAAGGGACATCGTGTTGTCTCTTCTTCATCACATCTTCATCACACTCGATAAGACATTTACGGAAAAAGAGCTGAAAACACCGACAAAACCGGAGATACTCCGCTAAAGACAGGTCAATCTGCAAGCCAATTCCGGCTCAACGTTTGAACCGCTGCCAAGCGTTTTGATAAGTAATTTGAAAAGGGGGGAGATTGGCAAGTTTAGCCTATGCCAATCTATGGGGGGGCATCAATATGCGGCGGGTCGTTATCTTACCTATTTCGAGGGGGTTTTAAAGAGGAGTCTAGGCTCAATCCTCTTCCGATCGGAATATTTATTTGTTCATCGGATACTCATGTTGTGTTTCGCGTCATCCGTCCTCGCCGTCTGATGTGTAACTTGTTGCAGCAACGGGAGTTTCGGTTTTCGACCGGCTCGCAAGGGCAGCAATGGCTTGCCGCTCCAGTTCTTTCACGCGTTTTTCCATTTCCTTGCCCGGCTTAAACGTCACGACGAACTTTTCAGGCACAAAGACCTTCTCGTTGGTCCGTGGATTGCGGGCTTTTCGAGACGCTCTTCGCTTGACTTCAAACACGCCGAAATTGCGAAGCTCGATGCGCCGTTCACTGACCAGAGTTTCAACGATCGCGTTGAACGTCTTTTGGACGATCTCCTTCGTTTGCAATTGGGTTAGCCCAATTTCCTCGGAAATGGTCCGCACGATTTCTTTTTTCGTCACGACTTGTGTCTCCTCGTCGAAGAGGTTTTTTTCACGAGAGCAATAACAAGTTACGCAACAACCTCATGCTCCAAGTGTAGATGCTGCAAGAAGTAATGTCAAGTGCATCTGTCGGAACATGTAAAATATTTAACGATATTTTCGTCCTCGGCGGAAACTATCGGCAGAGCGCGCCGACTTCCGCTCATTTTCCGTAAATGCTTATTGTCAAAGAGCTTAGTCAAAAGGAAATCGCTATTGAACCGCGTTTATTTGCATAAGTCATTGTTAATTAACAACTTATGAAACATTTTCACCCTTTCGACCCATTGGCAATCATGGCGCACCGCCACAACGCTTCCGTAAAAAACTGCATCCTTTATCGGCCATACAATCCGAAAACTCCAGCTAGAATGAAAAATCGGTAGATCAGGAAAAGTCGATGAGCTATAACACTTGTGACGGGCTAGCAACCCCTCACAACCATCCTTCGCGGCGATACCATCGAATGGTTTGCCGCAAGCGAGCGGCCAGCGGAGCGCCCACCTGAAAACCAAAGTCATCGCGGGCGGCACGCGGAGAGCAGATCCAGGAGCCGGCGGTGATTTCGCGGGCTTTATCGATGTGCAAATAAAGCGGGCGCCGTTCAATCTGCGAAACCGCCTCCACGCCCGCTGAAATCATCCACACCAGCGGAACCGCCAAGTGCATGGTGATCACACGGCGTCGTTCAAGCGCTTCGCCGATCATTCGCCCCAGGTCGTCATACACCGGATCGACTTCACAAGCCGCAAAATAATATCCTTCTCCCGTGCGCGGCGATCCGTTCCTCGGCGGCGGCGGAAGTCTTTTTCCACGCTCCGCCGCACTTATCATCAGTTCGACCAGATCGGCGGCATGAATCAATGAGTGGCGGTTGCGCCCAAAGCTAGGCACCAGATGAAGCCCGAAACGGTCGATCGACCTGAACATGCTCAAGCCCAACTTGTCCCCTTCGCCAAGCACGATCGGCGGGCGAACAACGGTAATTGGCACGCGATCCGCCATCGCTTCAGCTTCAATTTCACCCGCCCGCTTGCTGCGACCATAAACCGAGACCGGTATGGGGGGATCGGATTCAATTGCCGGGCGGCCCGAAATTGCCGGTCCGGCTGCCGCGAGCGAGGAGACCGTCAACATCACCGGAGGCGTAGTCTGTTTCGCACAAGCCTCGGCCAAATTTCGCACACCGACCTGATTGACCTGATAATATTCACGGCGGTTTAACGCGAGGGTGCAACCTGCAACATGATACACAAAATCCCGCCCGGTGATATATTGTGCCAGGCCGTTCGTCTCGGTAATGTCGCCAAAAAAAAGTTGAATTTTGAATGGTTTCAGCCAGTCAACGCGCGATGTGGGCCTGACCAAGCAAGCGACATCATCGCCTCGCGCTGCCAGCGCGGAGACAAGGTGCCGGCCGATGAATCCGCTCGCACCGGTAACCAAGACTTTCGCCATCAGCGAAAATTTCGAAAATAGGGATTAGGAAGGGTAGAAATGCTCCTGCCAAGCCGCAATAAGGCATCCATGAAGCTGATATCGACTCGGCCAGAACCTACTCTCCCGGCATTGGGAAACTTTATCCAGATCAGCTATCGTACTGTTTTTGCCAAACTATGTAGATTTACTTGTTTGCCTTCCCCAATCGCTACAATCACCCTTGCCAGGCATAAGTTCGCTCCAGAGCCTGACGAACGGCACCGCGAATTTGGTTCAAAGTGACGGTTTTCGAGAGCACCGAGAAGGCATGGGCCGATTTCGCTTGCTCGACAATCATATCGTCCAGATGGGCGGAAAGCAAAATGCAAGGGAGAAGCGCGCGGATTTCCTTTAGCCGATGAAGGGTTTCCAAGCCGGAAAGTTTGGGCATGTGCATATCGAGCAAGACAATATGGACACACTCGCACTGCACGATTCGAACCGCTTCTTCGCCATCGCCTGCCAGCAACGTTTTCATTCCTCTCGGCTCGAACACCCCGCGCAGGGTTTCTCGATAAGCAAGATCGTCATCGGTGATCAGCAGCGAGGGTGTCTCAAGATGCATGGCATATTTCCCTATAAGAGGGCCAGAAAAAACATTAAGCAATTTGAGTGCCGTATCTTGGGGTGCTTTGCAATCCACAAACGATAATATGTGCTAACTCCTTTGCTATTGGTATCTTACATCAAAAAATGCTCGCCACAAAACGGAAATTTGTAAAAATTGGCCAATGCCCGCGGGCTCTGCGGAATCAAAATCACCTGCCGTTTTGGCAGTTTTAGAAATAGGTAGTTGAATAATTAGAATTTCGGCCTGGCACCATGACTGTCTCCCTCAGGCTTACACCAATATCAACCGCAACGCCGCTATGCCTGCCAGCAATAACGCCAAGGCGTTGAATGTTTTTTGCGGTATATATCGCAGTATCAAAACGCCGAACAGTGAACCGATCAGGACAGGAACGGCAAGCCATAGACCTAAGGGCAGCATCCACGCCTTGAAAATCCCCATGCCCCCGTACACCGGCGCTTTGCTCATATTCAACAGAAAGAAAAACCATGCCGCCGTGCCGAGAAACTCGCGTTTGTTGAAACCCTGGCTGATCAGATAAACGCTCATCACGGGCATGGCCGCGTTGGCGACGAACGTGGAAAAACCCGCCATCAAACCGGTCAGCGCGATGAACCAGGGTGAATGAGGGAAGATTTCAAGAGTGGTCGCGGGATCAGCAACCTTCACCTCCGGCTGGTCTTCCAATAAGGGAAGGGAGACGCCGCGCCTCGTTTCGATCGCCGAAAGCTCGTTTCGGATTTTCACGCAGTCCTCGCAGGGCGATAAGCCGTATAATTCACAATTGGCACAAACTGCTTTCAACTCGGCGGGCACGTGCCAGCTCGACGACAACGGCCGAAATTCGAAAATTTTCCATTCGCGCCATCGCCGCCAGAGCTCGATGCCGAGCATCGCCAGCACGAGCCAGCCCATCCACGGCCGCAGGCGATTGCCGTCGAGATATTCGAGCACGAAAATGCCGGGAATCATGCCCGCGAGAACCCAGGGAAAAAGCCGCCACAACCGCGGCCAATTCGCATGATGGCGAAACCAGAACACCGCAAACATATCGCCCACCAAAAGCACCGGCAGAATCGCCGCCACGGAAGCGCGAGCGTCGTTCGGACAGGCCTCGGTCATCAGCAAGATCGCCGGAATCGACACGCCCGGCAATCCGGTTTTCGAGAATCCGACTAAAAACGCTGAACAAACGCCGAGGAAATAGGAAAACCAGGTGAAATTCACGGACGCAAATCCTTATCTACACGGAGTTTTTTGGCGCGGCCGTCCCCGCTATGCACTGCCGGCGAAATGCCTGCACCACAAGAAATTCTTGGAAAGTCGAATTATTTGTCCGCCATCGCCTTGGTGAGAATGGCCGCGGTGCTCTCGCGCATTACGCGGGGATCGACGGGTTCGCCGGCCAAAAGGCAACGGCGAACTTCCTTGCCGGAGATGAACAAGGGCTTTTCGTCTGGGTGGTTTTCCATCAGATCGACGCGCCCGGCCGACTCGTAATAGGCCGCAAAGCCCACGTTCAAAGGCCTGATCTTCAAATCGCCGCGGAGATTATTGAAAATTTCCTGGGCGTCGAAATCGCCCCAGATGGGTTTGCCGTCATGATACGGCGCATCCGCGTGCTTGCGGCCGATGATGATATCGGTAAAGCCGAAATTCTGCCGATAAATGCCATGCATCACCGCTTCTTTCGGCCCGCCGTAGAACATTTTGATGTCCAGGCCAAGCAGAATCACGCGGTCGGGCGCCGATTCGCCGCGCGGCTTCCATAGGTTCGCATCGCTGTCGCCCTCGCCGAGCGAACGGTTCTTGATCAGCGCTTCATAGGTCTGCATCCGCACGTCGGCATGGACGTCGTCGCCTTTGGTTTCGCCGATCAGCGGATTCAAACACGCCCCGGCGTTCAGCCCGGCGCGCAGCAAGGTTTCCAATCCATAAACCAAGGCATATTCGTGCGCCCGATGCAGCGGATTCCGCGTTTGAAAAGCCACCACGCGCTCCCAGCCTTTCTCGGCCAACAGTTTGCGGACTTCGCGCGGCGTGAGCACGTACTGGGCGAATTCGGGATGCTTGGGCTGCGGCAGGACCTCGATCGTCCCGCCCAGAAGATGCGTTTTGTCAGCGTCTCCCTTCAGCACCATGTCGCCGCCGGGATGATCGGTCCGCTCGGTCAAATAGACGCTCTTCAGATACCGCAACTTGTCCCACGGGAAGATATCGCTCACGGTCAACACGGCGACAATTTCTTCATCGGAATTCGTAAGCGCCGTTTTCTGGCCGGCCTTGAGTTGTTGGGCCAGTGCCTCCGTCACGGGCAGCGAAAGCGGGATCGTCCAGGCATAAAGCTTGCCGTCATGCTCGATCACCGATTCATCGAGCACCCGATGGTAAGTTGCCGAGTCCATCGGGCCGACCAATGGGCTTAGACCACCATCGCCAAAACGATAAACCGTCGAAAGATCGGCATCCGACACCGGCACTTTGGTCAAGGTTTTGGCCTCGGCGAGAAAGTCGGCAATTTTTTCAGCGGGCACCGTGCGGCAAATAGGATCAGTCAAACCACCATGTGGAGGAATTAACGCGGGCATAGCAAGACCTTCCAGTTCTATCGAGGGGGAAATAAAGCCAAAAATTGTAAACCGGTCAGTATAGAAAGCCTTTACCCGAAGTACAACCCGATTTAATCGTTTAGCGATAACTGTTAATGATACATTCATGGCAGAATGGATAAACAGCGCAAACAATAACGGTTTTATCGTTTTTCTCGATTCTTTGAATTCTTCCGTCGATACAAATTTTCGGTAGTGGGATCGGAAACGAATGAACGTCGCTCCGACTTTCTCCACAAGACGAAGAAGTCGTGAAAAACTGAGTAGCGCGGCCATCTTCGTCGCCCGATTGCGGTCGAGAAGCCCGCGCTTGGGGATTATTTCACAAGGTCTGAAAAATCTAATTTTGCGCGGCTCATTTTTCCGTTTCAGGGAGGCACGGATACAATGAATACTCTGTTATTGAGTGGCTTGTTATTTGGATTGTTAGGGGCGAATCCGTACAACGCGAGTTATGGCAACGCCGCCATGCTGCCAGGCGACCTTCAGGATCAAACCTACGAATGTTCCGCCCCGTGCGGCGATTCTTGCGACGACTGTGACGATCCGTGCGGCGGATCTTGCGGCCGCGGCGCTTGCTGCGATCGAACGGCTTGCGGCCCCTTGAGCTTTATCTTTTCGATCTTCAATTGCAACACCTGGCGCGGACCATCCTGCGGCGAACGCTACTGGGGCGACTTTTACAGCGATCCGCCCGATTGCCACGATCCCTGCGACAGTTGCGGAAATTTTATCGGTCGCTCGTCTTCCGGAGGCAATTGGGGAAGTGTGCGCGGTTACAGTTCCGGAGTGAGCGGCGGATGCAGCAACTGCAATAAAAATCGGGTCTTCGATGACCAGCCGATTCCCCAAGAAGGAAGAGCGATTTACCCCTCGACTCGGGTGTCGCGCCAACCGACTCCTGCCAGACTTCCGACGAAAGCCGTTCGGATCCGATAATGAGTATGCGGAGCCTCCCGAACCACCGGGAACAAGCAACTCCAGCACCGCTCCGACCCACGCGCTCCCCGCGCGTGGTTTTTTTATTGAGCTCCTCCCACGCGCACTCCGCGCATTTTTTTGACTTTCTCTTCCACCATTAGGGGGATGCCGCTCTTTTCGAATGCACTCAATATCCGCAACCGGCTTCTCGAAGTGCCCGGGAAAATCCGCCGACTGGTGGTCCTGCAAATGATAATTGACGGGCGCCAAGTCCACGCTTGCCGTGGGCATGTTGCGGTGGTGGACTTTTTTCAGCCCATGATTTACTATGAAGTTTTAGAATATCTCCAGGTTTCATTATTTTTTTACCGTCATGAATTCTACCATCGCATTGCTGCCTCTATTTGCCATTACCAACGACTGGATTCCACCATTGTGGAGGGTGGGCGTGGGTGTCGTAGTGGCAATTTTTGGCTTGTACGCCATTTCCTATTTGTTTCAACTAATTGCGCCGCGGATGATCGCCATTGCCCGTGCCACCGCGAAAGAAGCCGTCTCGCAACCCCTCTTTTTTATCATTCTCATTCTGGGGATTTTTTTGCTCATTCTCTCCACAATCCTTCCCTACAATACGTTCGGCGAAGACATCAAAATCTACAAAGACAGCGGCCTGACGCTGATCATGCTGTTGAGTGTCGGCTTTGCGCTCTGGACCGCGAGCCTTTCGATTGCCGAAGAGATCGAAGGCCGCACCGCGCTCACGGTGCTTTCGAAGCCGATCGCCCGCTGGCAATTCATACTGGGGAAATTCTTCGGCATTTTGTGGCCGGTGGTGGTGCTGTTCATCGTGTTGGGGGGGGTCTTTTTGAGTTGCGTATCCTACAAAGTGGCCTATGACGCCCGCGAAACCTCGCAGCAGGATCCGACGCCGGAAGTTTGTCTGCAGCAGATGGAGCAGATCGCCCCCGGATTGGCGCTGGTGTTCATGGAAGCCGCGGTGCTGGCCTCGATCAGCGTGGCCATTTCCACGCGGTTGCCGATGTTGGCGAATTTGGTGATCTGCGGCTCGATCTATTTCCTCGGGCATTTGGTGCCGCTTTTGGCGAATTCGGCGGTGGGAAAAATTCCGCAGGTCGGCTTCGTGGCCGGCTTGCTCTCCGCGGTCTTGCCCGTGCTGGAAAATTTCAACGTCACGGCGATCGCCTTCTTCGAACCGGGGAAAACCGTGCCGATTGCCTACATCGGCCTGGCCGGCGTGTACTGCCTCCTCTATTGCGGCGTGGCGATGCTGCTGGCGCTGTTGCTTTTTGAAGATCGCGATCTGGCATAAAGCCTGAAGAACGCGGCCTTTTTTCCTGTTTGGCCAACGAAAAACACTGCCAAAACCGGATCAGAATTATCTTTCGCGAACAAATCGCCAGAAATACACTCTCATAAAACAGGCGAGAACGAAAATGATGATTCCGCCGATCCCCGCGCCGATTCCCACCGTCGATCGGGAAATGACGTTGCCGCGTTCATCTTCCTCGACATCCCAGATTACGCCGCAATGAGGGCATCGATCGCCGACTTTGGCGTCATTGGGCACCGGCTTGTTGCAACTCATACAGACTTTAGCCGCCAAGCACGGCGGAGAAGCATCGACCGGTGCGCTCACGGGCACCGGCGGAACCGGGACCGCATTCACGGGTTGTGGTGGTGCCGACGGCGCCGGAACGATCGGCGTCCGCTCCGTGAATTGGCGCATTGCCTCAGCCTGTCGCTTTTGCAGTTCGTCCATGCGTTGGCGTCCCTGCTCGATGATTTGCTGCTGGCGTGTTAACGCATCCTGACCGGGAAATGGAGCTTGTGGCAGGGAATTTTGCATTTCGGCCATCGCCGTTTGTGCGCAACGCGCCGCATCGGCTTGCTGCTGCGCCAACATTTGCTGCATTGCGCTAAGCGGTGATCCGGAATTCATCCCTGTTCCAACGGGCGGCAAAGGCATTCCGCCCAATTGCGGAGGATTTGTTGGTCCGCGCTGCATGTTTTGCGCAATCACACTCTCTCGATTTCCGGCGAATTTTTGATATTTCTGCAGTTCCAGCGCGGCCTGCCGGATATAGCGTTTGTCGTCATAGCTGAATTGATCGAGGGGATACCGGCGTTCTTGCTCGTTTTGCAGCAGGACGACGGTTTTCCCTTCCAACCGCGCAACTTCGCCGTCAGCCGATTGCCCTTTTTGTCGGTCCAGACGCGCTCGTCGAAACCCCCGTCCGTGTTGATCCGGGGGGCTCGGTCTTTTCCGCCTTTGTTTTTTGCGCATTCTTAATTGCTTCGCCGGTGGCTGTTTTTTCTTCTTCGTCCGCAAGAGGATTCGAATCATCCGCGGTTTTCGACTTTTTCGGCTTAAGCGCCGGCGCGGCGGCCGAGGGCTTTTCCGCCGAGTCGGCATCCTTTGCCGGCGGACGACTGCTTCGTCCCCCCCTTGCCTTTGGTCTGTTCCCTGAGGTACTCTTGATCCTCGTCGCAAAATTCGCTGAATGGAACGACGATCGGCTTGATTCCCTTCTGGAGGACGACGCTTTCGCCCCGAAGGCGGACGAATTGGGCGTCGATTTGCCGCCCTTGCCGATCGGTCCAAACTCGCGCAAAGACGGCCGGCCCGGCTAGAAAAAAAATCAACCACGCCAGACATAGGGTTTTTCCCGCCGCAAAACCGTGCTGCTGAAACATGAGCTTGCCCTCTTGAAGAGGAGGCGATTTTTATATCAGGGGAATTGCCGCAGCATGATTCACCATCGAAAAATCGTTTTTATCCTACCAAATAGGGATCATTTTGTCAATCAGGCGTATTCATCATGGAAATCAAACCCCTGGAAACCGTACGTTGGATCGGCGGCCTGGACGGCCGCTTGCGAATGATCGACCAGACGCTCCTGCCCGTCGAATTCAAGGAAATCGACTGCCGCGACGTGGAAACCGTTTGGGAGGCCATCAAAATGCTCCGCGTGCGCGGCGCCCCGGCGATCGGCATTGCCGCGGCGTACGGCGTTTGCCTCGGACTGCAAAATGTGCTCGACGCCGAGGAGCAGGCTTTCTTCCGCCGTTTGCGCGAGGTGGCCGATTATCTCGCCGCCAGCCGGCCCACGGCCGTCAACCTCTTTTGGGCGCTTAAACGCATGGAAACCAAGGCCCGGGAACTTCGCGGCCGGCCCGCGCGTGAAATCGCCGAATCGCTCTTGAACGAAGCCCGGAAGATCCACGAAGAAGATCGGCGGATGTGCCGCGCCATCGGCCGGCACGGAGCCGAGCTGCTCCGCGACGGCCAGGGCGTGCTCACCCATTGCAATGCCGGCGGACTGGCGACTGCCGATTACGGCACCGCGCTGGCCGTGTTTTTCGCCGCCGCCGAGTCGGGCAAGACGCTGCATGTTTTCGCCGATGAGACCCGCCCGCTCCTCCAAGGCGCACGGCTCACCGCCTGGGAATTGCAGCAACGCGGCATCGACGTAACCGTCATTTGCGATTCGATGGCCGCGCAAGTGATGCGCGAGCGAAAAGTCCAGGCCGTCGTCACCGGCGCCGACCGCATCGCGGCCAACGGCGATTCGGCCAACAAGATCGGCACCTACGGCCTGGCGGTGCTGGCCAAGGCGCACGGTATTCCATTCTACATCGCCGCGCCGTCGAGCACGTTCGATCTTTCCATCGCCGGCGGCGCGGAAATCCCCATCGAACAGCGCGACCCACGCGAAATCACGCATGGTTTCGGCCGCCAAACCGCCCCCGAGGGCATCCAAGTTTACAATCCCGCCTTCGACGTCACGCCCGCCGAACTCATCGCCGCCATTATTTGCGAAAAAGGCATCATCCAGCCGGTCAATCGTGGAACGATCGGAAAAATGCTCGCGTAATCATTCCGCCACCTTTCCATTCGAGACTGCTAGGCGGTACAGAATCCCTGTAAAATCTGGGGTTCTAGGAAAAATGTGCCGAATAAATTACTTATTACGACAGATGAATACAACCCAATAGTGGTATAAACCAGACATTCAAAGATCGGTTAAAAAAACTCCCAAGAAGGGTCTCGACTTATTAGCTTTAAATGGTATAGTGAGATTATTAATATTGCGACGATGTTTACTTTGTGTAATGTGTGAAAAAAATCGTGATTTTGGGTTTCTAAGAATTGTCCTAGGAGAGCGGACTGTGGTAAAAATCGTATTGCGTGAGCGGGAGTCTATTCAGGAAGCCGTGCGCCGGCTTCGAAAAATTGTGGAGCGATCGGGGCTGAAATTGGAGTTGCGGCGGCGGGAACGCTACGAAAAACCCTCCGATGTGCGTCGCAGAGCCAGATTGCGGGCTATTCGACGAGCCAAAGCTCAATCTTTAACGAAATAGGAAAGCCGGACCCGCCCTTTCCTTGTCTTATGGGAGAATTTCCATGATGTCTCGCAGATCATTCGTGGCGGCCGCGGCCGCCGCAATCGCCGGAGCGAAATCCTTGCTCGCGGCGGATGACAAAAAGGAAGGCAAAAAGAAATTGCCGAGAGTTTACTTCGACGTGACCGCCGACGGGAAGCCCCTCGGGCGGATCGAAATGGAATTGCGGTCGGACGTCGTGCCCAAGACCGCCGAGAATTTCCGCGCCCTCTGCACCGGCGAAAAAGGCTTCGGCTATAAAGGCAGCGCCTTCCACCGCGTCATCCCCGACTTCATGTGTCAGGGCGGCGATTTCACCCGCGGCGACGGCACCGGCGGCAAGTCGATCTACGGCGAAAAATTCAAGGATGAAAACTTCACGCTCAAGCATACCGGCCCCGGCATCCTCAGCATGGCCAACGCCGGCCCCAATACCAACGGCTCGCAGTTCTTCCTCTGCACCGCGAAAACCAAGTGGCTCGACGGCAAGCACGTCGTTTTCGGCTCCGTCGTCAAAGGCATGGACGTCGTCAAGAAAATCGAGAGCTACGGCACCGAATCCGGAACCCCGAAAGCCAAGATCGTGATCAAGGATTGCGGCGAAATCAAGGAAAAATCCGCCGAAACCAAGAAAAAATAACGCAATCCGATCCAGCAAAAATGGGAATGTCCTGCTCGATCCAGGCGCAGGGCATTCCCATATTTTTTATAGCAGCGCGTCCAACTCTTTCACCATCTCGCCGAAGCGAGCCAGCGCGGCATCGACGCGGTCGGGCTTCTCCATATCCACGCCCGCGCCGCGCAGCAGATCGAGCGGATCCTTCGCGCAGCCGCCCTTGAGGAAACCCA
Source organism: Pirellulales bacterium (assembly GCA_963713065.1). GTDB lineage: Bacteria > Planctomycetota > Planctomycetia > Pirellulales > Thermoguttaceae > JADLEL01. The sequence continues at coordinate 39,064 of CAVQKP010000016.1, forward strand.
GGTAATCGTCCAGTTCCCGGCGCCCCCGCCGGTCACGCGTTCGACCAGGGCCATCGCCGCCGACATGCCCGTGGCGTACTTGTACACGTAAAACGTGCGGTAGAAATGCGGCACGCGCAGGCATTCGAGGTCCAACTCGGGATCCAAGGCGAAGTTCGGCCCGAAATATTGCGCAAGCAGCCCGTGATAAATCTCTTTCAGGCGGTCGAGCGTGAGCGGTTCGCCCGCTTCCGCCGACGCATGGGCGAGTTTCTCGAATTCGGCGAACATCGTCTGGCGGAAGATCGTCGCCCGGATGGAATCGATCTGCCGGTTCAGCAAGTACGCCCGTTCGCGCTTGTCCTTGGCGCGGTCCAGCAGGTGCTTGCTGAGCAGCGATTCGTTGAACGTGCTGGCCACCTCCGCGACGAACAGCGAGTAATCGTAATAGGCGAAGGGCTGGTTCCTGCCCGAGTAGTAGCTGTGCATCGAGTGGCCCCCTTCGTGCGCCAGGGTGAAGACGTTGTCGAGCACGTCGGGCCGGTAGTTGATGAGGATGAACGGATCGCTGCCGAAGCAGCCCGACGAGAACGCCCCGCTCTGCTTGCCGCGATTTTCGTAGCGATCGCACCAGCGGCCGCGCAATCCGCCGCCGAGCACTTTGCAATATTCCTCGCCCAACGGCTCTAGTGCGGCCAGGATCACTTCCACCGCCTCATCCCAGCTATGCCGCACGCGCATTTCCGCCACGATCGGCACGTACGTGTCGTAATGATGAATCTCCTTCAAGCCCATCTTCCGCCGCCGCACGTCGTAATAGCGGTGCAGCGCCGGCAGTTGCCGATGCACCGAGGCGATCAGGTTGTCGTACACCGCGACCGGCACGTTGTCGGGAAACAATGCCCCTTCCAGCGCGGAAGGATAATTCCGCGCTTTGGCATGAAAGCGGTCGCGCTCGACGGCCGCCCGGAGCGTGGCCGCCAGCGTGTTTTCATGCGCCGTGAATTGCGCGTAATAGGTGTGAAAAGCGTTGCGGCGCACCTCGCCGTCGGGCGATTCCAAAAGCGAAATGAACGTCGCGTGACTCAATTCGACCGTCTCGCCTTTCTCGTTCTTGACCGTGCCGAACTTCAAGTCCGCGTCGTTCAATTGCCGGAAAATCAGCGCCGGCGATTGCGCCATCTCGCTCTGCATCGCCAGCAGCTTCTCCTCCTTCTCGCCCAAGGTGTGCGGCTTGAATCGCAGCAACCGCGTCAGCAGGAGTTTATAGGGCGCAATTTCGGGCGTTGCGAGAAACTCGTCCATCTTCGCCGCGGGGATGGCGAGAATCTCCGGACGAATGTAGCTGCTTGCTTGCTCGATCCGGCTGGCGGCCTGCGAAAAACGCCCTTGCATCCGCTGGTAAGTGCCGTTCGCCTGATCTTCCGTCGTCTTCAGATGGGCGTAGGTTCCCAACCGCTCGCCGACCCGCTCGATTTCCAGGTCGAACTTCAGGCAATCGGCCAGCGACGCGGCGCTTTCCGCGAGTTTTCCTTGAAAGGCGGCATAGCCCTCGCCCTGCTTCTGCCAGGCGGCAAAAGCCTCGTCCCAAGCCCCATCGCTCGCAAAAAGCGTCGCCAAATTCCAAGTGTCGGCCGGATCGACTTCGCCGCGGCTCGGAATCCGCTTGACCGCGGATGGCAAAGTTTCGTCGCCACGCGCATGCTCGGCCGACCGGCCAACCATCGCGGCGAAAGCGCCCACGCCCGTAGTTTGCATAAATTGGCGGCGATCCATAATATTCCTCGCATTTTGTTGAAATTCGAATCCCAAGTTGACGGCTTGTTTTGATGCCCGATTCTGGTATTCTAATTCTTAGGCACCCATAGCTCAATTGGATAGAGCATCGGTCTTCGGAACCGACGGTTGGGGGTTCGAGTCCCTCTGGGTGCGCTTTACGTAGCAAGGACTTACGACGATTCGCCGCGTCAACCGAAACAGATGTCGGCAGGTGTCGTATTTTTTAGTTTAGTTAAACTGGGGAAGCAAGTCAAGTATAGGCAGTTCATGGTCTTGCTGCCCCTCATTTATGGTGGACAGTAGCCTCTGTCACTCTTATCTACATGGGTGTGGAAATGGCGTGGGATGACTTCTCCGATTTCGTCACGCACTTCACCAAACCCACGTCTCCACGATCTGAGTATGACAATCAACTGTCGATTTGCGGGTGCTGTCGCCTTGATGCAAGAAATCCGTTTGGCATTGCCCGCTTCGACGCTCCAGATAAGGCATCGCAACAAGTAGTTTGTTTCAGTGAAGTTCCTCTCCACTGCCTGGATCGAATCGCTAAACGAAGAAGCCGCTATGGAATCGGCTTTACGAAAGAGTACGCAAAATCCAAAGGCGCACAACCTGTTTGGTATGTTGAAAAGGATAACAATCACATTCAATACCACCTATGTTCTCTATAACTTCTTTAGAATGCGTCCTTGAAATTCATGCAAAGAATGCGGCACGTCTTCTAGGCATCCACGCAGATTCTCCCGGTCTTCGCTCGTAAATATGACCACCTGTTGATTTGCGTTAATGGCCGATGAAGTTCGCCGCATCAATTCGCCGAAACTCACTCGATTCGCACTTTGCTGCCTTGGCTCATCAAATACAACCAGGTCGGGATGATTTGTAGGCACTTCTCGCGACAATTCCAATATCCCATGCAAATACGACCATATCATTCGGATCATATCACTGGCCGATATGGCAGTTGGAATATCAAAGCCCTCTCCGTTCCGGTTGTTTTGTCCATCCCGAAATCGGGGCCTTGACTAGCGGGCGGTTATGGGTGACCCTGGCCTGACCATAGATATTAGGGATAATTCTCGACAGGCCTTTGACCCGATGCATAGCTATGCAGCTTCGCGTGTACGTCCATCATGTCGGGCCGACGGACACCGGATTGATATTCCACGTAAAGAGGCAAGTCCCATGTTTCCGCTTGCCCCGATTCCCAGGCGATCGTTAGCCAATCGCCCGTCATCCGCCACGTTCCATTCTCGGTAGGTCCGTAAGGTGGCGCGTAAGGTGATGCAATCACTTTGTTCTCGTTGTTGAACTCGTAGAACCGAGTCACACTTCCGATTTTCACGATCCATAAGCCAATAGGCGTGTCTGTCTCCGCACCGGCCGTCCAGCGAGTTCTTATCCCGCCCGAGCTGATGTAGGCATAGTAGGGGTAAACAGCACTCATGCGCCATACCCTCCATGGTTTCCCCCACACGGATGATCCGTACCCTTGCGAGTTCGCATATCCATCTGAGGCAAATCCGCCGACGCGCCCACCTCCGTTGAACAAAAAAATCTGGGCAAAAGTGCGCAAGAAGATCAGCCCGTTGTTCCTGAACAACAGATCTGGGTCGTAATACGAACCCTCGTCAACGGCGGCAAGCTTGCAGGACGGGAACAGGACGTCGGCAGCCGGACTAAAGAGGTGCTCAAAGCCTTTGCCGGCAAACTTGCTTCTCATTCTCGCAGCGTTCAAAAAATCGCTGCCAACAGTGACGACTCCTGGATCTCCGTGGAAGTAGAATAGCAGGGTGCTGATTCGGGCGCGTTTTCGGTTTAGTTGATCCAGTCGTTGCTCCAGATCAAGGTTGTTGTTGACACCCACAGCGATGCCGCCGTAATGCTGTGCGGCGTTCGGACCCATCACCTTGGTCACACTGTCAACCGCATCGTAGATGACTACGAAGTCGCTCATTGTTCTGATTCTTGGTTATGCGATCCTGATTGATTTTGATTTCCTCTCACCAGAGCTATTCTACCCTAAGACAAGTGATGGCCAGTTGAGCCGCTTGGTAGCCGTTCAACCCCTGGCGCACGCCGAGGAGGACGGTCAAACGATATTACAAATCCCATTTTATCCTGCCCCTGCGAAAAGTGAATCCCCCAAGAAATTTCAAATTTTTGGTGAAGGTCGTCTGACAACTTACTCCCAGGTGGGGCATGAAAGGCTTCGTCGTGCCCTCTGCGGTGGCCGCAATGAGGGAACTTATCCGTCCGGCACGGGAATCAAGCGGTCCAACAGCGAGAGGCAGTCGTTATTGGGAGGTCCGCATGTTCAAGGCCCAGGATTCGGACGGCAGATTCATACTTGGCGAGGTGCGCCCGACCGGCTGTTCGCTCAAATTGATGTGCGTATAAACTCCCTTCGTCAGCCGAATGTCCGAGTGCCGTGCGAGCGACTGTGCCCGCCGTGGCGAAACACCCGCCCGTTCCAGGTTAGTGATAAATGTGTGTCGGTTCGAGTGAAAATCCGCATAGAGTCCGGTGTCGTTTTTGTATTTCAAAAAATCGGTCTGCTCCCGCTGAGCTTTCTCCTTGTCGGTCTTGGCCTCCACGATCCATTTTTCACGGGCGGCTTTCAGATCGAGCCTCATCATCTTCGAGGTTCTCCGATCGACGCTGTCGGGGATATGATCCGAAATCGGAAAGAGTAAAGCACTGTTGGGCCATGACTTTTTGGTTTCAAGCCATTCCCGAGATGTCAGTGGGTGCAGAAAACCAGCCAGTCATGGGCGCTTGAAAACCAGCCATCCTGAGAAGAGAGGGGTTTACTGGTAAGATTCTCAGTATTTCAAGAGAATAAAGCGGACAGTCGTATACATTGACGGGGACAGGAGGTTTCGGTAAGATTGTAATCATGCCTCGGATCGCAAGCCTCGCGCCGGCAGGACTGCCGCTTCACGTGCTCGATCGCGGCGTGGGACGAATGCCGATCGAAAACGACGAACATTTTTCTTCCGTGGCGCGGTACGTCGAACGAAACGCGGTCCGGGCAGGGCTCGTCGAGCCCGCGGAAAATTGGAAATGGGGAAGCCTGCATCAACGAACGCACTCCCCGTGCGGGCCGCTGTTCGCGGACTGGCCGTTGCCGCAACCAACGGACTGGACCGAATACGTTAAAAAAGCCTCAAACCGAAGCGGATGTCGAAGCCATCCGCCCACATTTCCATCGCGGGAGTCCATACAGAGACGCTGTTTGGACCGCGCGAACGGCGGAGCAACTCGCCTCCAATCGGCGCTTCGTCCTCGTGGCCGCCCGCACAAAGCGATACAATAGACCACCGTCATTCCCATTTTGCCCAGAATATGCGACTGTCCCCTTTATCCCCTCAATTAGTCACAATCGAATATGGCACTCAAAATATCCTATGACTGCAACGAGTTCCTACCGGACGGAAAGCCCGACCCTAGTAAAGGAATTCATTTGATCCTGACCGACAAATGTTTTGAAGGAATAGAAAAGGAAATCGAACATTTGTCCGAGGAAGAAAAGAAGGAAAAGATTAAGGCCCGACGGTTATGCAGGATCAATACGAAATATGCGGAGAACATGTTCGGCCATACCGGAGAACTGACAATACTATGTCCTTGCTGTGAAAACGAATATACGCTCAACATCGAGGACTTCATATCGTCGTATCAGGAATATCTTCGAGGCTAAGTTCTGCGTTCTGGGACATAGTAGGTGAATGTGTGGCCCGTTGGGCCGGAAAAAGTTTTTCGTCTTCCCGTTTCCCCAGGGCGTTACCGCTGGGCTGGGCGAACGAGTGGCCCGTTGGGCCGGAAAAGCAGGAGCCCCGTGAACGGGACTGACAGGGGGGAGGGAATGTGGGATTGCCCAACCCGGCGTGAACGCTCGGGCCTAATACCGCTCGCACGGACAAGGGCCGTAAACGGCCCTCAGAGTGTTGGGAAGAGAGAGGGAATTGAGGCGATAGGGGTAGCTGTCAATCATGCGATCCACCGACGCGGGGTCGGTGGGGGCGGGAAGTATGAGCGGGGGCGGTGGGGGCGGGGAGCGAGAACGGGGCTCTTCCGGTAGTCCGGAGAGTCATCCGGGTCGTGGACCTCGCGGTAATCAATTTTCCAACGCACCCGGCGATTGGGAATTATCCGCGTGCGATTCCAGATACGCTGCCAGCAGGATTTGGGCGGCTAGTTTATCCAAGCGAGCCTTGCGTTTCTTTCGCGTCATGTCGGCGGTGAGCAAATGCTGCTCGGCCTCGACGCTGGTGAACCGTTCGTCGTAAAACACGACCGGCAGGCCGGTGATGTCTTCGAGCCATTTGCCGAACTTCCGCGCTTCCTGCGATTTTTGACTTTCCCGGCCGCTTAAATGCACCGGCAAGCCGACCACGAAGAGCGACACATTCTCGTCCACAACCAGGCGTCGAAATCGCGCAGCATCCTGCTCGGGTCCGCGACGCGTGTAGTTTTCCAGCGGGCTGGCGATGGTCCGATCGGGGTCGCTGATGGCGATTCCGATCCGCACCGTGCCGAAATCGACGCCCGCCACGCGGCCTTTTTGCGAAGAGATTGCCATTTATCGAAACGTCCCCTCCTGCAAAAAGTGCAGCGTGCAAGTCAGCGCGAGGGAATTGTTCTGCAAAAGCGGATGCATGGCGGGGATCACGATAAAATCCTTGGCCCCGGCAAGTTTGGCGGTTTCCACGCCGAGCACGCCGTCGTTGTCGCCGGCCAGGAGCGGATTGTAACCTTTCGCGCCTCCTTTGCCGCCGGCGATGATGCCGAACTCGAAATCGGGCGTGGCGAGTTGCGATTCGAGCCGGCTCCAATCGCGCCCCAATTCCCGGCCGGAATCGCCCGTGACCGTTTTGTATAAGATATTTTCGGAAAAATATTTTGCCAGGCCCGAGCCGTGGTTGGGCGGGGCAAGCATCACGAAACGGTTGAATTTCGGCCGTTTCTTCGCGGATTCGGCGGCCGGATTGGCGGCCTCGGCCACTTTCAGATCGTGCAAATAATGCCGGATCACCACATTGCCCATGCTATGCGCGACGAAATTCACTTCTTCGATGCCGTCGAGGTTGTCGATGATCTTGGCCAGCGTTTTGGCATGTTCGGCGATTTCTTTTTGCGTGGTGGGATACGCGACGTTGAAAACTTCGTATCCCCCGCTGGCCTGGAGATAGTCGCAGATCTTTTTCATGTGCAACCGCGTACCGCAGATGCCATGCAAGACAATCACGGCTTTCCCTTTCATGGGCGGCAGATGACGCTCGCTTTTGATTTTCTCCAGGGCCGCTTTGCATTCGTCGAAGGTGCCCCAGGCATAGCGGACATCGTTTTTGTCCAGCAGACGAAAGTGGCCGGTAAGCACATTTTGCTGGATTCGCCATTGATGAAAGAATAATTCATCGGCCCAAAATTGCTTTCCACCCATCGTGGGCATTTGCAAGTTCAAATTCCCCTCCAATAGCTGGTCTTGTGCCTTGCAGGCTGGAAAGAAATTCACCAAGTATTGGAAGAAAAGGACGGAGATAACAGCCAGTCGGCGGATTGACATAGTTCAATGCCCTTTTGTGGAGGAACTCGACGGATTTTTTATTCTGGCGAGATCTTTAATATTATATAACGCCTTGACTTAACCCCCAACATCGAAAACAATCGGGCTTGGTTCAACCGTCGGACAGGTTTCCAACGTGTCCGACGAATGCTGCTGCGAAAGTGAGCCGTCGGGAAACACCGGTGGCGCGAAGTTACCAAACCCCCGGCTTCCCCTCTCATGTCCGCTCGATTGATTGCCATTGGAGATTTGCACGGTTGCCGAGTGGCGTTTGAGGCAATTTTGGGAAAAATCGCGCCGCAGCCCGACGATACGATCGTCACGCTGGGCGATTATGTCGATCGCGGCCCGGACAGCCGCGGCGTCCTCGACTTGCTGCTGCAGCTTCGAACGGTTTGCCGCCTGGTGCCCCTTTTAGGAAATCATGACGAAATATTCATGAGCGTTTGCGAAGGCGAAGATGATCTGTTGGACGATTGGTTGTGTTTCGGGGGCGATGCCACGTTAGCCTCTTATCAAACGTCGAATCTCTCGAAAATTCCCCCCGCTCATCTTGAATTTCTCGGCGGATGCACGCTGCTTTTCGAAACGGAACGACATTTTTTCACGCACGGCAGCTACGATCCGCAAGTTCCGCTAGACAGTCAAAATCCCCGGATCATGCTTTGGGGAAAGATGCGCCCGGACCCGCCCGGCCCGCATTTTTCGGGCAAGACCGCCATCGTCGGCCATACGGCCCAGCGCGACGGCCGGATTCTCGATTTGGGCCATCTCAAGTGCATCGATACCTGCTGTTACGGCGACGGTTTTCTCACCGCTCTGGATGTCGAAACCGGACGAGTATGGCAAGCGGACAAATGGGGAAGGATGAAAGTTGAAGGATGAGGAGGGATGTGGTAAGAGGGATGTCAGGAACCTTCACAATCCGCGAGCAATCCTCTTGATGAGAAATATCTAAGGAAACACGGAGTTTGTCCATGTCCGACCAAATCCCCAACGAGCCTTCCCCGGCGCCAAAACCGTTTCGGTCGGCCGCGCACTATTATGAAACGCTGATCTACGCGGTCTATTACGCGCCGCGGGGCCGGTTGCGGCTGTATATGGTCGCGAGCGAGTTGGCGCAGCGGTATTTGTATCCGACGGATCTGGTAGTGGGCATCATCGGCGCGGAAGGGGCGGGCAAATCGACGCTCATCAAAGGGCTTTTCCCCGGCCTCGAACTTACCAATGACGATGACGGCGTGAATCTCCAGCCGGCGCCGATCTACAATTTCTCGCCGGATAATTATTTCGCCCCGCACACGTTTCATGTCGATATCCGCTATGAATCGGCCTTCAAGCAGCGTTTCGAGATCGTCGAGGCGATTACCAAGGCGATATCGCACGGGCGGCGCGTGGTGATCGAACATTTCGATTTGATTTTCGACGCTCTGGGTTTCAACGCCCAAATTCTCTTCGGCATCGGCGAGGAAATCATCGTTTCGCGGCCCAACGTTTTCGGGCCGTTTCCCGCCGCGATCAAATCCGTCGTCGATAAGACGATCAAGTACCGGCTGATGGCCCATTCGGCCGAAGACATCACCGGCATGGTGCTCGAACGCGATTACAACTACCGCATGCCGATCCACCATTCCGACGTGAAGCACGGCTTCGTCTTGAATTTTCCCAACAAACCGGACATCGATCTCAGCGAGCTTGAGGCAAAAGTCAAAGAAATCATCCGCCAGGATCAGCCGATCGTCTCCGAAGGCGAAGAGGGCATTCTGGTCGGCGAGAGCGCGGTTCCCTGCACCGGTCCGCGCACTCACGTGAAACACACGGGGCAGATCAAAAATTTCCGCCTGGTGAAAAAGTTCGGTTATCATCCGATCCTTAAAGAATATATGCTGATCGGCATCGTCGGCCCCAAGGAACAAGCCGGATACGATCAGCTTTCGCGGGAAATAGAAGCATGAGGCGACGGATGAGGGGAGAGGGGAGAGGGGAGAGGGATGAGGGGAGAGGGGAGAGAATAAATCGCTTAGCCCCCGCGTCCCGGTCGATTCCCGGATGTCGCCTGCCCAACAGGCTGCCCGTCCGATCGAGGAGAAAGAAAGCTATCGTTGGGTGGCGATGCTTCGACAGGCGTCTGAGGAAGCTCGACATTGCCCCAAGACGCAGTTGATTTGCGTGGCCGATAGCGAGGCCGACATTTACGAAGTGTTGGTGGAGGGGACGTCGCAGCCAGGGCATAGCGAATGGATTGTGCGGCGGCTTGTCAGGATCGCGCCTTGCTTCGTGAAAGTGGCGAAAACGTCGAAGAATCCCACGTCCGCCAGCATGTCCTTGCGCAGCCCATATTATTCCGAAAGACGATTCACATTCGGGGCCGAAAAGCCAAAGTGGCATGCAGCACCCGCGGGCGAACTCAACCGCGTCAGTCGCGAGAAGCGGAAGTGGTCGCGCGTGCGGCACGCGTCATGTTGCGTCCGCCATGGCGACCGGACCGCAAACTGCCACCGGTGACAGTCAACGTGGTGTTGGTCAGCGAATGGAATCCGCCGCCTGGTGAAGCGCCTGTCGAATGGTTCTTGCTGACCAGTTTGCCGATCGACACTTTGGAGCAGGTGCAGCAGATCATCCAATACTATTGTGTGCGGTGGATGATCGAGATTCTCTTTCGCGTCTTGAAATCGGGCTGCCGTGTCGAGGAACGTCTGTTTGAGTATATGGACCGTCTTTTGACATGCGTGGCGCTGTACCTCATTGTTGCTTGGCGGACGCTGTATGTCTGTCGCTTCGGGGCGCAGTTGCCCGGAGATCAGTTGCGAAGCGATCTTTGAGCCCGCCGAGTGGAAATCGGTTTGGAAGGTGGTGCATCGTGAAGATCCGCCCGTCGCGCCGCCGGCGTTGGGCGTCTTCGTCCGGCTGGTGGCGCAGCTCGGCGGCTACGTCAACGGCAAACGTGACGATCCGCCTGGGCCCCAAACGGTGTGGATTGGACTTCAACGTATGCATGATTTCGCCACCTGCTGGCAACTTTTTGGCCCGGAGGCCCAAGAAACATCCCTGACTTGTGTGTAACAACGAGGCGTTCACGCGGGGTTGAGGTTGAGGATATTGCATGGATCTCGCTCATATATTCCAGAAGAATTTCGCCGGGAAAACCGCATTTCGACGAATCGAATGCGACGGCGTCCGGCGCGAATCTTGCGCGGGCCGGAATGTCTTGCGGATTGAACCGGACGTTTTGCGGCAGTTGGCTCGTGAGGCGTTTTACGATGTGAGTTTTTTTCTCCGCACCAGCCAGCTCGAAAGTTGGGCGGGTGTGCTCGACGATCCGGCGGCTTCGGCGAACGACCGTTTCGTGGTGGCTGCACTTTTGAAAAACGCCGCCTTGTCGGCCGAGGGGATTTTGCCGCTTTGTCAGGATACAGGCACGGCCACCATCGTCGGATTCAAAGGCGAATCGGTTTTCACCGGCGGTGACGACGCGGCGGAACTTGCGGCCGGCATCCGTGAAACCTACGCCACACGATTCCTGCGTTTTTCGCAGACCGCACCGCTTTCGATGTTCGAAGAGCGAAACACCGGTGACAACCTGCCCGCCCAGATCGATATTTATGCGGCGTCCGGCGACGAATATCAATTTCTCTTTCTTGCCAAAGGCGGCGGTTCCTCGAACAAAACGTCCTTGTTTCAAGAAACCAAGGCCTTGCTGAACGAGGAATCGTTCACAATATTTCTCCGTGAAAAAATCAAGGCGTTGGGTGTTGCCGCCTGCCCGCCGTATCACCTGGGATTGGTGGTGGGCGGGACGAGTCCCGAGCTCAATTTGAAACTGTTGAAACTCGCCACCGCCGGGGCGCTCGATCATCTACCCGGCGATGCGGAGGGGAGCGGGGAGCCTTATCGCGACCGCACCTGGGAGCGGCGGCTCTTGGAGATAGCCGCGCAAACCGGCCTCGGCGCACAGTTCGGAGGAAAATACTTGGCGCTTTCCGCCCGGGTGATCCGCTGTGCCCGGCACGGCGGAAGTTGTCCGATATCGCTCGGCGTTTCGTGCAGCGCGCATCGCAACGCGCTGGCGAGAATCAACGCGGACGGCGTCTTTTTAGAAGAGTTCGACCATAATCCGGCGCGATTTCTGCCGCAAGCGCTCGCCGTGCTGCAACGAGCCGCAGGCGCGGCGGCGGCCGCTATCGATCTCGACCGGCCGATCGGCGAAGTATGCCGATTGCTATCGCATTATCGGCCCGGCGCGCTGGTGCTGCTTTCGGGCACGATGATCGTCGCTCGCGACGCCGCCCACGCCCGGTTTAATGCGCTTCTCCAAGAAGGCCGTCCGCTGCCGGAATATTTGCTCCGCCATCCGATCTATTACGCGGGTCCCGCTGAAACGCCGCCGGGCCATGTCATCGGAAGTTTCGGTCCCACGACCGCCCAGCGGATGGATGGTTATCTGGCCGAATTCATGGCCCGGGGGGCGTCGCTCATCACGCTTGCCAAAGGCAATCGCTCGGCGACGGTCACCGAAGCCTGCCGCGCCCACGGCGGTTTTTACCTGGGCACGATCGGCGGCGCGGCCGCGCTGTTGGCGAAGGAAAACATTCTCGCCAGCGAAGTCCTCGACTACCCCGATCTCGGCATGGAAGCGGTGCGCCGCATCCGAGTGAAGAATCTGCCTGCGTTCGTGATCGTGGATGATAAGGGGAATAATTTGTACGGGTGACAGTTTATCTCGGCGCGGGGCGTCATTCAGCCACAATGGTTTCCACATCCATGTGTCTTGTCGTGCGATCTTCTCCTTGACGGAGAAATTGCTGCGTGGCGGCGGTGGGCTTGGCGCCGATGGCCTTGATGGCCGAATCGGGGAGTTTCACCAGGGGCGTGTACCGCGGCTGATGCTTGTGAACGAATGAGATTATGGCATTGTACGCAGTCGCCATGCCATGGGCAAGAAAAATCCCGAACGGCAATTGAGAAGGTAATCTTGTGTTTCAGCTCTGACCACCAACCTCTCTCCGGAAGGGAGAGGGGAACTAATTACTCGCTCGGCTTCTGCTGCTTGAGCTGCGCCATTAAAAAGCTGATGGCGCGGAGATATTCCCGGCCCGAGGTGGAAAAATCGGCGGCGTGGCGGGCGGTTTCGGCCAGCGAAATATGCTGGTTGAAGCGGCTCCAATCGACCTGCCATTGTTCGCTAGTGGCGGCGTCACGAAGTTGGACCATCATGTCGGCGAGGCGGTTGACAAATTCTTCGTTCGGCGCAGCAATCGCGCGTTACATATGGTCCGCCGCCAAAACGTTTTCCCTGGGCTGCCCAACTCTCTTCCCTAGAGGCTTGGTGCTGGATTGTCGCCATGATGGCGGCAACGGCGGCCGCAATGAGGGCCAGCAGGGCGACCGGCCATAGACCCATGGCGAAAAATCCCAGCGCCGCCAAGGCTGATGCGCCGATGATCATCCAGATCCAGGGATTGACCGGCATGAGATTCGGAGAAGGAGAATTTTGCGCGTGCGGATTCTGAGCGGCATTGGCGTTTTGGGGCCCCAGTACTTTGGCAACGATAATCGTGATGTTATCAGGGCCACCGCGGAGGTTGGCAATATGAACCAGTGATTGCACGGCTTCGGCGGGTGAAAGGCAGGCAAGGATGGCCCCGATTTCGGCATCCTGCACTTGGCCGGAAAGTCCGTCGCTGCAAAGCAGGAACGTATCGCCGACTTGAATGGGAAAAGGGCCCTCCCGATCGACCTGCACTGCGGCATTGGGACCGAGCGAACGGGTGATGATATTCTTCGGCACATAATTCGGCACCGGATCCTCCATGTTTTGGCCGGCGGCATGGAGTTCCCAAACCAAGCTGTGATCGAAGGTGAGTTGCTCGATGCAATTTCCCCGCAACCGATATGCTCGGCTGTCGCCCACGTGCGCGATGAGCGCTCCTTCCGGCAGCAGCACCAAGGTTGTGGCTGTCGTGCCCATGCCTTTGAAGTCGGGGCTTGCGGAACCGCGGTTGTGGATCTGATCGTTGGAGTCGAGCACGGCGGCCAACAGTGCGTCAGGAGGAGATTTTTCGCGAAGCTTATGGTAGGTAAGCGGAACGACATCAGCGGCGATCTTGCTAGCCAACTCACCCGCCGCATGGGCACCCATCCCATCGGCAACCATGAAAAAATGCCCCCGCAAATCGAAATCCTGTTGAGTACCCGCCAAGAATACGGCGAAATTATCCTGGTTATTCGCCCGGCGAAGCCCCACGTCGCTTATGGAAGAATACTCCAGACAATGTTTCCATGAGTTGGATGCGGTCATTGCAGGATGGGGCGGCTGGGCGGGATGGGAAGTTTATGAAGCGGAATCACAACGACATCCAATAATTATAATGGGTGAAATCGTATATAACTAGTCCATTCTCTAGGGGAACAACATCCGTGCGTCCCGAGTAAACGAACGAATCCAGATGACTTTTATGTGAATTCCCAAATTCGCTCTGGCGTTGGATTTTTGGGGTCGTTATACTTTGCCCCCATTCGATAGTGGGGTAATAATATTGCTTTTACCGCAACGGATTTTCCGGCGCCATCCACCTTTGTCGCGGGCAGGCAAGAAACGCGGAAAACGAATCGCTTATCGGTATGACATTTTCCAACAAAAAATTGCAAAAGATGCGTTCTCACCCCTCCTTGATGCTGGCGATAGCGGCAACCGCGTTGTCGCTTGGCGCCAGCGGTTGCGTGCAACGGCGGATGATGATTCGCAGCAATCCTCCGGGAGCGCGGGTGTATGTCGATGATTATGACATCGGCGATACTCCCGTCTCCGCAAATTTCACCTATTATGGCACGCGGAAAATTCGCCTGGTCAAGGACGGCTACGAGACGTTGACCGTGATGCAAAAATTCTCGACACCATGGTATGAAATCGTGCCGCTGGATTTCATCTCGGAAAATTTCGTACCGGGCAAGATCAGCGATCATCGCGTCTTGGATTATCAACTGCGGCCGCAAATGGTGATCCCAACCGACCAGTTGCAAGCCCGCGCGGAAGAATTGCGCCGCAACACCCACGGCAGCGCGGCGGCGCCGCTCGTGCCGCCGGCAAGCGCTGTCCCACAGCCCCAAACGGTCGTTCCCAACAGCAATATTCCGTCAGGGCCTCTTCCGACTCCCTTTCCGCCGGGCACTCCCGAGATGATGCCAACTTCTTCCGGCATTGGTGGCCAACCGGTCCGGCCGTTGCAGCCGTAGCAGGGTTTCGAGATGAAGCTTAGTGAATATTTCGAGAACATCCGGGGCATAGGTGTTTTAGCTACCGCCGACGCTTGCGGCGTTGTCAATGCGGCGATTTATGGACTGCCCTATTTCTTGAATGCAGAGGATGAAACGGCAATCGCTTTCATCATGGGTGACCGCAAGAGCCACGACAACGTGCGCTCTAATCCGAGTGCGGCATATCTTTTTATCGAAAAGGGAGAAGAGTATCAGGGCAAACGGTTGACCTTGACCAAAATCGGCGAAGACGCCGACCAGGAGAAAATTCTTTCGATTTGCCGGCGAAAATCGACCGCCGACGAGGAGCAGGACAAAATCCGATTTCTCGTGTATTTCCGCATCGATTCCATCCGACCGCTTATCGGCACGGGCGAATGATTCTCTCGCGAAGTTGAAAACGCGCTGTTCATGAGCCTCTTGATACGGGTTATAATGATCTCTTCGACCGGGGCGATTTTCCCAAAAAACCGGTAAAATCCAGGTAGCCGACTATGATTCCGACGATGTTGAGCGCAGGATGAGATGCGCGCGGCCCGGCAAAGAATCGAGATGGCTTATGATCCCGATTTGTTGCGGCAAAGCGGCCATCGGATGGTGGATCTGCTGGCGGATCATTCGTGCAAGAGCCAAGCATCGGCGGGCGCGGTGCTCCCCTGGCGCGACCCGCCGGAAAACGTGCGAATGGCTGCCGCCTGCCTTGAAGCGGCGAGCGGATTGCCCGCTCGGCGCGAGGCCCTGGCCGATCATTTTTCGAGGCTTGTGAAGACCATGCTCGATCATGGGCATAATCTGCACGATCCGCGCTACATCGGCCATCAAGTCGCGGCGTCGATCCCGTTGGCCGGCTTGATGGACGCCGTAGGGGCAGTCACCAATCAGGTGATGGCGATCTATGACATGGGTCCCTGGGCAACCGCCGCGGAATGCGCCATGGTCGAGCGATTCGGCGCGGCGATCGGCTGGCGTCCCGGCGAATTCTCCGGGCTGGTGACCAACGGCGGGTCGCTGGCCAATCTCACGGCGCTTCTAACCGCCCGCAATGTCGCGTTGTCCGATTCCTGGGAAAACGGGCTGTGCCGGTCCGGCCTTCCACCCGTGCTGGTGACTCATGCCGATGCACACTACAGCGTCTCCCGTGCGGCGGGGATGCTCGGGTTGGGCACTAACCAAGTCATTCGCGTAGGGCTTGACGCGCAGGCGGCGCATGGATCCCCGGCAATTGGACCGGCTTCTCGGAGAGTTGCGCGCGAGAAGCAACCCATCGTGGCCGTTTCGGCTTGCGCCTGTTCCACGCCGGTCGGCGCTTTCGATCTGCTGAACGACATTGGCGATGTCTGCCGGCGGCACGAAGTTTGGCTGCACGTCGATGCAGCCCACGGCGGCGCGGCGTGCTTGAGCCGGCGGTTCAGGCATTTGACGGCTGGCCTGGAGCGCGCCGACAGCGTGGTCTGGGACGCGCACAAGATGCTGTTCACACCGGCGCTTTGCGCGTTCGTGTTCTATCGCAACCCCGCACATCAATTCGAAACTTTTCGCCAAGACGCGCCGTACTTGTTCGATCCCGCGGCACCGGGATTGGCGGAATACGACAGCGCCTTGAAAGCGGTGGAATGCACGAAACGCGCTGCCGCTTTCGGGCTTTGGGGCGCATGGTCGCTGTTCGGTCCCCGGCTTTTCGCGGATCTTGTGGATGTGACCTTCAGCATGGGCCGGATATTCCATGAGAAGCTTGCCGCGACAGCCGACTTTACACCCTTGAACGAGCCGCAGTGCAACATCGTCGTCTTCCGCCACGTGCCCGAAAAACTTCGTGATGCGCCGCCGGAAATTTTGGGGATGTTCCAACTCGAGCTCCGGCGAAGGGTCATCGAATCGGGCGAGTTCTATATCGTCTCGACGAAGCTTGACGGCGTGGGCGCATTGCGCGTGACCATTATCAATCCGCTCACGACCCCCGAACATCTCGATCGGCTCCTCGATTTCCTCCGCGAAACCGGCAAGCAACTTCTGCGAGAGATCTCTATCACCTCACAGACCGTTGAAAAGGGCGCCCTGGTCCAACGACTTCCGACAAGCCGCGAGACGAGGAAGCAAACCCCGCTATGCGGGAATGAAAGCGAGAGTAAATTAACTGTTATGCGGCTGCCTCATTTCGAATGAGGCCGAATTCCGCGTTCATCGTTGGCAATTCGGATAGAACACTGCTTGCCTGTCGGGGCGAACGCACATCAAGCGCAGTGGCTTTTTGCTAAAGGCATTTTGCCTGCGCTACGCGACGAATTCTGGCCAGCGGAAGATGCTTTTGGCCTTCGAGATTCGCCGTACGTCTTTGGAGCGTAAAACGTTTGCGAAAACCTACCCGCGGCCTCCGGAGCCGAAAGTATTGCGTGCGAATCCTGCCGCCACGTGTCCGGCGATGCCGTAATGCCGAAGTGTTGTTAGCGAATCCAGTGTGCCTCAATTTCCTCGAGACTCTTGCCTTTCGTTTCGGGCACGAATTTCCAGAAGAAGACCGTGGCTGCCAGGCAGATGATCGCCGACGTTAGAAAACCGGTATGCATGCCGAATCGGCCCACATAAATCGGAAAGATGAACGCGCTAAAGGCGTTCGTGGACCAGTTCGCCAGCGTGGCCAGGGAGGCCGCCCGGCCGCGCACGCGATTGGGAAATATCTCCGGCGTCAAGACCCAAATGACTGCGCTGATGGAAATCGAAATGCAAGCCATATAGGCGCAAATCAGGATGCCGATCCATATCCCGACGGTTTTGGACACCGTGCCTTGCGCGACGCCATGCTCCCAGGAAACCCCGGACGCGCCGAGGTAAAACAAGATGCCGATGCCCGCCAGCAGCACGGAAACGGCAGCCATCCCGTAGATCAGCAGCGGACGGCGTCCCCAGCGGTCGATCGTGAAGACGGCGACGATCGTAAATATCAAGGCGATCAAGCCGAACCCCACTTGGCCCAACAGCGAAGCGATGTCGCGGAAGCCCGCGGCCTCCAGGATCTTGGGACCGTAATAGACGACGATATTGACGCCGGACAGTTGCCCGAACACGGAGAGCATGATGCCCACCATCAGCGCCATGCGCAAGCCGGGCCGAAAAAGTTCCGTGAAAGATCCTTCTTCTTGGGCGAGGGCGGCTTGAATTTCGCCGATTTGTTTCCGGGCCGTATCGCGACCGGCAATTTTGGCGAGGATCACGGACGCCCGATCCGCCGCGCCGCGCTGCATCAGCCAGCGGGGACTTTCCGGAATGAAGAGGAGCAGCAGGAGGAAGAACGCCGCGGGGATCATGCCGGCGCCGAACATGGCGCGCCACGTCTCCCCGATCAGGATCAAATGCATCCAGCCGTAGCCGCCGAAGGCTCCGGGATTTGCCCGTGCGAAGCTGAGCAAAGCCCAGTTGGAGAAATAGGCGGCCAAAATGCCGATCACGATCGACAATTGATACAGCGCCACGAGCCTGCCGCGGAGGTGCAGCGGAGCCAATTCCGACAGAAACATGGGCGCCAAGACCGAGGCCATGCCGACCCCGACTCCGCAGACGAGCCGTGCCGCGATCAGCACTTGGAAATTCGGCGGCACGGCGGAAAACAGCGCACAGAGCAGGAAGCACAAGGCGGAAACGATCAACAGCGGCTTGCGGCCGAAGCGGTCGCTCGACACGCCGGATAGGGCCGCACCGAAGATGCAACCCACCAGCGCCGAACTGACGAACCATCCCGAGGCGCATTCGCTCAATCCGTATTTGAGATCGACGAATTTGCTGGTGCCCGAGATCACGGCGGTGTCGAAACCGAAGAGCAGTCCGCCCAGCGAAGCGGTCAAACACACGCCGGCCAAATACCAACCGCTTCCGTGTTCGGAAAGGGGGGCCGACTTCGGGAGAAATTGACCGGCAGGCTGGCTGGAGTTCATGGGCGCGGCCTCGCTGCGGTGGATTGCGGTTGGGCGTGCTGCCGCGAATCGGCGGCGTTTGCCGAGTCGTGCGAATCGTGAACGTGCAGCGAATGCCCGTCGCTTCCCGGACTGAGCACTTGTTGGCACCGCAGCAACGCTCGCGGCAAATGGAAGAAGCATTTCCAGGAAGTGGCCTTGGCGGTCCACGTCGGGCTTCCATCGCGGTTGAGGTAGCCGTACCATTCGCCGAATTCGCGGTCGGGAAAATGGCCGAACGTGTAGTCGTGGACTTTCTCATACCATCGGCCGATATCTTCGCGGCCCGATGTCGTCCAGGCCAACAGCAGCGCGTAGAGCGTTTCGCAATGCGGCCACCACAGCTTCATATCGACTTCCAGGGGATGTGCGGGCGATCCGTCGATATTCAACATATATCGAATGCCGCCGTACTGTTCGTCCCAACCGCGCCGCAACGAAGAAAGAATGATGTCGTATGCCGTTTCCTGCAAAGCGCGATCGTTTCGGCTAATCGCGATTTCCAAAAGCATCCAAGCGCATTCGATGGCGTGACCGGGGTTGACCATCCGCCCCTCCGGCAGGTCGAGCATGGGGCTGCCGTCCATGGCCACGTTCTCCAGGAGCGCGTCGAGGCCGGGTTTCCAGTGCCGCTTGAGGATCGAATCGACGGAAAGGGTCAGATCGCTCTCCCAGCGGCCGGAAGGCTCGATGGCGTTCATCACCCAGGCCAGCGTGATGCGAACCATGTCGTGCGCGTGCAGGTGAAATTCGGCGTTGATCGGATAGCCCAGCAGCGCCGTATCGCTGGGCCGGCCGAACCGCGGCATCAGCCGGTCGTACATCCGCACGGCGCGGTCCCAATAGTCGCGATTCCGCGTCGCCGCACTCAGTTCGGCGAGGGCGATGGTGGCAAACGATTCGGTGTAGATGCTCAGCGCGGTGGCCATCGGCCCGCCTTCGCGCGTGAGGCGAAAGTACATTTTTCCCTCGTCGCGAAAGGCGTGCTCGAGCATGAACCGAGCCCCGTTTTCGGCCAATTCGCGCCACAGCGGCCGCGGCTCCACGCAATTGTACAAATGGCTGAACATCCACACGGCGCGGGCGTTCATCCACATGAACTTGTCGCCGGCATAGACGTGGCCGTCGCGTTCCAGGCAGGAATAAAACCCGCCGTATTCGCGATCGAGGGCGTTGCGCTCCCACCAGGGAACAACGTCGTCAAGCAAGGCGCGGCGGTAATGTCCACATAGCTGCATCCGTCCGCAAGGCGGAGATGGAGTCGTTTCCTGGCATCATGATGGAACCAATCGCGTTGGTGTTTGTCGGTAATCGTTCACGGGTTATCGTTGCTTTATCCAGGATCTGGCATGGACAGTCGCCTTTCGCTCGCGAAGTGCGCTGCTTTCGCGGAGCGAAACGCGACTATCCCGGCGTGTGAACCTACGTTTGTCGAATTTAAGTTGGAAACGCAATCGTATCCCGATACCGGCCGGATTGTTGGCCGCATTTACCAGCGCTTCGAGCACTGCGCTCGGCTCGCGATTGGGGTTCCAAAGCATCTCTCCCAGGAGCGAAACGCTCGGTTGGATCTGCTCCTCGAACATTCCATCTTCGATCAGCCCGACCACGGTCATGGGGGCCTTCGACGCCGCGCGCATCTCGCGGTAGAATCGCTGGGCGACGGGGAAATTCGCCGCCCATTTCGCGTTGACGTAATCCCAGCGGGGTTGACGCTCCTGCAAACGGTTGTGAATATACTCGTGGGTGCGCTCGCCGAGAATGTAAGACCCGTGCGGTTCCGTCTCCGTCATCCAGCGCAGTTGTATCCAACCCTTGGCGCACATCGCGAATTCCGCACCGGGGCGAATGGCCGCCAATTTTTGGGAATATTCCAGCGTCGCGTCAGCGCCATTTCCCTTGAGAGCAGACTCAAGGTCGGACGCGGACGTTTCGGGATCGTATCCCCACGTCCAGATGCCGCGGTTTTCAATTGCAGGCGCGTCAGTGAGATTGAATTCGGGCATCCCATCGAAATGTGCCCGCAATTCACCGGGCTGCAAATCCTGTGTGAAGATTGCCGCCAGTTTCTTATTGAACTCCTCGACGCCTTCGTATGATCCATAGTACAACGTCCAGCGGACGCCCGGGTAGCGAAGCGGCGCACTGCCGAGATCGTCTATTTTGAGTTTCACCTTTTCGGTTTTTGCCGGGAGTGGCTGGCCGTCAGTATCGAGGGGGAACGATTCGTCTCCCAGCAAAAACAGACAACATAACAAAATCAACGTCCGCTTTTTTTTCACGTCGCATTCCTTAAAGAGACTTGCAATAACGGGCCATGATCTCAAACGCTTCGTAGCACGAGTCGCGCGGAACCAGGCAGCCCGTGCTCAGGATATGGCCGGGCAGGCCGTTGGCGGTCCTCAGCGTCGCTTCACAGGCCGAGGCAAGCCGCTTTACGTTGGCGGGGAGAAACAGGACGGGGTTCAAATTGCCCTTCAGGCTGATCGCCGGTCCCAGGGTGTTTACGGCGGTTTCCCAATCGGTCGGTGCATCGATATCGGCGCAATCCACCTCGCTTTCGGCGACGTCGGCGAGCATCGACGTAATGTTTCCGCAAATATGCAGAATCGAATAAGCGCCTCGTTGGCGGATCGCGCGCGCCAATTCCCGCTCATACGGCAAGACGAAACGCCGGTAGAGCGCCGGACTGATCAAGCTGCCCGACGCCATGCCCTCGCCGATCCAGATGAATCGCGCGCCCGCCCGGACCAGCTCGTCCGCCTGTTGCAGTACGACTTGGTGGCGCCGATCGAGCGCGCGGGCGATGTCGTCCGGCCGATCGAGCATCGCGATCATCAGGTTCTGCAATCCGTAGAGGAAACCGACCTGCGAGAACGTGCCGGTCAAGCCCACGCAAACGGCGGCTTCCTCTTTGGCGGCCGGCGCCATTTCCCGAAAAGTTTCCAACATGCCGGGGTGAAAGAGCTCCGCGGCAACCAGGCGCGGATCGTCAAGCGAGGAAATGTCGGTCCGCGCAACCGCGGCTACGTCGTTCTCCGCAAACGCCACCTCGAGACTATCGTCCAGGCGCAGCAAATAGCTGCCGTCGCGGAAGACCGCCTGGGATGCCTGCCGGCGGCTGAAGCACAAATTCACGTAAATGCCGTCGAGGGGATATTCGGCGAGCGAACGTTCGAGTCCCCGTGCATGCGCCGCGGGATCCAACTGCAGCGCCGCCATCGGCCGGCCGGCCACGGCGCTTGCGAACACGACGTCCACCAAGGGAAAGCACGGGACGCGGGCAGGTTTCCGGCGTTTCAATGCGGATTCAACGATCGATCGTTTGGCGGATAATATGATCCTCTTCCCTTTCGTCAACTACTTCGGATCGACCATGATTTCATCCACAAAAAGCCAGGCTTTTGCGCCGGCCGCCGGCTGGCCGGCCGGGATTGCGCCAAGCGTCGTGGCGCGAACGCGCACGTAGCGGGCGCGGGCGTTCAACTTATCGGCGGCGAACGACTGCCGCAGCGGGCCGGCATCCCGCGGCGTAATCTTCGGCTTCACGGTCGCCAGCGAACGAAACGTCGTTCCGTCATCGGAGACGCTGAAATCGACGCTCGACGGAAGATAAATTCCCACTGCGGCGGATTGCAGGAAACCCGCGGCAAGTTTGGTGATCGAAGTCGTCGTTCCCAAATCAACCGTCGCTTCCAGGTCGGATCCCTCGAATCCCATCCAGAAGGCCGTATCGTATCGCTCAGTCCCCAACAAGCCGTCCACCAAACCGCCCGGGCCGCTGCCGGGGTAACGAGCATCGGTCGGCATCGATAGCGTCACGGGCTTATCGATTGCCGCATGGCGAATACCGGCGGGCGGCGTCGCGTCAAGCACTTCGTCGGGCAACATCTCTCGGCGGATGCGAGCGAAATTCTTGCTGATTTCCACCTGCTTCGCCAAATCCCAAAGCGAAGTCTTCATTCGCCGCAGTGCCAGCGTGCCGGCAATCCACGGCTGCGTCCAGCCGGTCTCGGTACACCAAGGCCCCCACTCCCAATCGGAGTTGCTGGCCCAATAGTCCCAGTTGCGGAAGTTGAACCCGCGGTACCAGGCGCCGTTCAATTCGGGGTGCAATTCGGAACGGATTTGAATTCGGCAGAGGAATTTCGCCAACTTGTCTTCGGCGTCGGCATAGAACTTGTCGCCGGTGGCCGCGGCGGCTTCGTGCAAGCCGATCAAGGCGAAGTTGCAAGTATAGAGCATGTCGGCCACGGGATCGCCGTTGGCCTGAATCAAGCTCGTTTCGGCCGTGCCGTATGCGGCATTGGAAGGCGTCCCCGGACCATCGTCGCCGATCGTCTCGCGGATCGCGCCCGAGGAATCCTGCAAGGCGATGAGATCTTCGGCGATTTTTCGGAGCCATCGCCGATGTTCGGGCGTGTCTTTCGCGCGCACCAGCCAGGCCAGCGGCATCAACGCCCGCGCGCGCTCGATCGCGCCGCTGCGGTTGACCCAGAACCAGTTGGGGTAGGCTTTCATGAGCATCCGCGCGGCCGTCTCGGTGCGCGCGAGAAACGGCTCGAAATGGGTTTTTTCGTAGGCCCAGAGGAAACACGGCCAGAGCCACGCCTCCATGTGGGGCGAGTATTTCACGTGGTCGCCCCGCCAATAGTATTTCCATCCGTCCTTTTCAGTTCAACGTCCCTCAGACATTCGACGCGAAAGCCGTAAACGCCCGTCGTGCGGAGATTCCCCAACAGGGTTCGGGTAATCGAGTCGTTCCATCGAGACTCTTTTCGCAAAGCCGAGACGGTCAGCACGCCGAGAAGCGATCGGGCGTTGTCATCGCCCCAGTAGCCGTACGAAGTGTCCAATTCCCAGCCCACCAAACCGCATGCCGGGTTGTCGGGATCCAGGCGGTAACCGGTCGCCAAGCCCGATTTGCCGTAAATATAGTCGAGCAGATTCGCGGCGATTTGCGCGTTTGCTCGCCGCTCGGACTGCGGCCGGTTCGCGGCGGCCGCATCGAGAGCCAGTTGCATGGCCGTTTCGCCCATGCAGTCGTTGCGCACGGCGTATCGCATCGGCTGGCCGCCATCGGCGCGGATCGTGGAACTGAACCCCTCCAAAATTCCCAGCGAGCCGTCGCCTTCGGGGCAATCGGATTGCGGCATGTCGCGCACATTGCCGTATTTGAAAGACAAATCCAACATTTCTTTCGGCCAATCAGGATGTCGGAGCATCCGATTCTTCGTCAGCCAATCGGTCGAACGCCGCAGGGCCTGCATTTCGACGTCGGCCGGCAGCGGCTCGTCGCGGCCGTAACTGGGACGCACCGTCGGCGTCCAACGGAGGGCCGGGAGCTTGGTGTTCGGCTGCAATCGGTCCAAAATCGTGAGCCAGATGGTCCGCCAGGCATCCTCGGGCATGTAGCGGCCGGTGACGAAACTGCTGAGCTTGCTAGTGGCGACCAACAGATTGCCGCGAGGATGGTCGAACAACAGCGGCTCCGCCTGCGCGTCCTTCAGACCGAACACGGCGGTATCCACGCCTGCAACGCGTGCCAAGACGAGATAGGGCTTGTCCGCTTTCATCGAAAGATAGCGGCAGCCGTTGATGCCCGCGATTCGCATCGGCGGCAACGATGGGCCGAAAATATCGGCGGTGACGACGCCGCGCAGCAGCCGATCGCCTTTGGGCTCGCCGATCCGCACGCCGGGAAGCGAGCCGGGGTACTCGACGTACAGTCGAAGATTTTTCTTGGCCGCGGCGTCGAATACGGCGGGTGCGACAACCGTCGGCTTTTCCGGATATCCGTCGGCCAAGATCAACACGCCGGAACCTGCCGGCGCCGCCTCGACGGCCGCCGCCGGATCATCGTAGCGGGGATACTTCGCGCCGCCATCGCCGAGCACCTGATAGAGATCGTTATCGGGCCGGCAGCAGAAGAAGAACCGCGAAGCCGCCTCGCCCGCGGACGCGTCGCACACCGCTTGCATCGCAGCAAGGATAACGCTGAAGAAGATGAACCAAGGGCGGGCTGCGATCATGTTGAATTGTCTCCCTTATCATAGTCGTCACAGGTTGGAAAAACAATGGGCTCTGCTCTGTTCCAGCCGGCATGATGCTGCAAGCGGGCGTTCGCGGCGATCCGGATGCGAACGTGCGGGGCATGCATCAATAATACTTACACTACATCGTACTAGCAGGAGCCAGTACAGTTGCAAGGCGGACCATTGCGGACGGCTCCGGCACGGCGGTCGGAATGACGGCCGAACCAACGGTCAATGTGTCCGCGACGATGCTCGTTGCGATCAGTTCGCCGCTGCGGACCGTAACATTCGGCGAATTGACGATGGAATCGGCCACCAGCGTGCCGCCATCGACGATCGTGTCGCCGGTATAACTCTTGACGCCGGCGAGAATCCACGTGCCGGTCCGGTTTTTGTCAAGCTGCCGCTTCCGCCGATGTCGCCCAGGAACGTGTTGTCGCCGGTATTGTCGCCGGTCAACGTCAGATTGCCGTCTCCCACCGTATCGGCGGTAAACGTGACGGTGGCGTCCGGCGTGAGACCGGATGCATCGAGGATGTTGCCGGTTTCGCCGAGGTAGCTGATCTCGAGCGTGCGGTCGGTGACGCTCGCGGTGTCACCGACGTAGCGCAACGTCTGTCCCGAAGTGTGGTTGCCGTAGAAATTGGAGAATCTGATGACATTCCCCGCGGCGTTGGTCGGCTGTCCGAGCGAACTCGGCTCGCCCAAGTTGGCGAGTTTCGTGACTTCCAGGACGCCCTGTTCGAGATAGACGAAACCGTCAAACGTATTGTCGGGCCGGCTCAAAGTCAAGGTCATGTCTCCATATCTGAAGATAATAACGCGCCCGAACTATCGACACCGCCGGTGACGAGGCCGCTCAGCGTGATGTTGCCCAGCGACGTGTCGCCGCCGATATATTCCCCTCCGCTCCCAACTCGACATTGCCGGTAATTTCACTGGGCGCGGCGGAACTGTTGTAAATCGCTCCCGTGGCGAGGTATCCCGCTCCGGCGCCGTGCAGAGTGAAATTATTGGGCAGCGTGCATCCGTTCAAGTCAACCCCGCCGCCGGTGGCAAAAGTTCCGGACGGATCCACCACCCAATTCGTCGTCACATGGCCTGAACCAAAATTAAGTTGTCATTTGATTGCCGTTATAGAGGTTGGTTTCACCTCGTAAGAGTTGGCGGGACCGAGCGTCAGCACGCCTACGCCGTCCTTCGCCAGCCCGCGTCACCGCTGCCGTGCATGACGCCCAACCAAGAGACGTCCACCCCGTTCGTATCGATACCTTTCTAACTCGATTCCCGAATGATCAGCCGCGGTTTGACAAGCACGATGCTCTCGTCCGCCGGCAACGGCCCGTGTTCGACCATTTTTTTCATCAAGCGCACCATCTCTTTCGACGCAAGTTCGTGCTGCAAGTCCAGGGTAGTCAACGCCGGATCGGTCCAATCGGCCAAATAGTGGTTCAAATAGCCGACCACTGCGACGTCTTGCGGCACCCTCACGCCCGTGGCGTGCAAACGCTTGATCAAGGCTGCGGCCCAAAAATCGTCGTGGGCAATGATCGCGTCGGCCTTTCCCTCGGTCACCAAAGATTCGACGGCCCGGTGAATTACCTGGGTGGGAAACTCCCAACGCCCCGTATTCAAGTCGCAATAAGCATAGGCCATGCCGAACTGTTCGCCGTTGAAAATCAACTTTTCCTCGAGCGGCAGGGAGAGGCACTGAGTCTCTTTCTCGTATCCTCGAAGCCGGGCCAAGTGCGTGTGCCGTGAAAGACTCATGACCGCCAGTGCGATCCGCCGACGCCCCCGCCGCGCCAAATGGCGCACCGCCAACCGCACCGCTTCCTCTCGATCGACGGAAACATGGGCCGCTCCTTCTTGACCGGCGTCTTCGTAGAACACCGTGTTCGGGTGTTTCGAGAGCAGACGCGCACGGTCGCCGCCGAACCAATGGTGAACCGCACAGAAAACGCCATCCACTCCGCGGCGGGAAAACTCCTCGACATACTCGTCGAACCGATCCGGCCCCACGGCGGTGTCGCCGATCGTGTTGGCGATGAAGATATTGCAGCCGATTTTCACGGATTCGATATCAAGGAATTGCGCGAGAAACGACCGCAACGGATCGCCCGCCGACGCCACCAATAAACCAAACGTGTTCGATCGTTTGCCACGAAGCAGCCGGGCCGCATGATTCGGGTAGTAATTCAGGCGTTTTGCGGTTTCCTGGATTTTCAGCGCCGTTCTCTTGGAAACGCGCGAGTTGCCGGCTCCGCCGTTCAACACGTGGCCGGCAATACCCCGCGAAACACCGGCCTGTCGGGCGACATCGATCAACCGCGCACGCCGCGTGAGGGGCAAATTTTCGCTATTTTTTGCGGGCTTGCTCTTCATGGCAGATCTAAACCTCTCGTGCGGTCATAATGCTCAAAAAAATGCATCATTCCGCGATTATATCTTTGACCTCTCGTGATGTCAACTCTTTCTCTCGCTGATTATATCGAGCACCTCGCGATTGCCGTCCGAGAAGCCAACGCATTGGCCAACCCTTCCACGATCGAAACCTGAAACTATCGAAATTCGACACTCAAATAGTCCTAACTCGCCCCCCTATCAAGGGAACAGGATAAGTAAGAATGCGACGACTCACTTGGTGTCGAACGCCCTCGATCACGCGGGTTCGTAGCACAGGGTCAATGGTCGCAATAACCCCACAGAGGGGGGGCTGCACCGGCTGATTCTTGCTGGCCGACTCGCTCGCAGCCAAGGCGATTTCTTGGGTCTTGATCGCGTCGTCCAATCGGCATTGCGACTTCTCGGTACAACTGTGGGCCTAGCGGCCCCGCGACACCGGATCGGGCACGGCTCAATAAAAAAAACCCGCCGGCGAGGACTTGCTTGCCGGCGGGCGTGAACGTCGTATAAATCGATTGAATCGAACGCCGAATTAGTACATGTCTTCATCGCCGCCCGCGGGGCCGGCAGGGGCTTTTTCCTTCTTCGGCTTGTCGGCGACCAAGGCGTCGCTGGTCAACAGCAGCGTGGCGACGCTCGAAGCGTTCAAGAGCGCGGAGCGGGTGACTTTCGTCGGATCGATGACACCGCATTTCACGAGGTCTTCATAGACTCCGGTAGCGGCGTTGTAGCCCATGGCGCCCTTCATCTCGGAGACCTTTTCGCAAACGATGCCGCCGTCCTGGCCGGCGTTGCCCGCGATCTGCGTCAGCGGAGCCCGGCACGCCCGAAGCACGATCTTGTAGCCGACCTCTTCGTCCTGAGCCAGCCCGTCGGGTTTGACCACGGCCGCGGCCCGCAACAGCGCCACGCCGCCGCCCGGCAGAATGCCTTCTTCGACCGCCGCACGGGTGGCGTGCAAGGCGTCCTCGACGCGGGCCTTTCTCTCCTTCATCTCGCTCTCGGTCGAGGCGCCGACGTTGATCTTCGCCACGCCGCCGGCCAGTTTCGCCAACCGCTCTTCGAGCTTCTCGCGGTCGTAATCGCTTTTGGTATTCTCGATTTCGCGGCGCAATTGTTCGATGCGGCCCTTGATGTCCGTGCTTTTGCCCGCGCCTTCGATAATCGTGGTGTTGTCCTTATCGACGACGATCTTCTTCGCCCGGCCGAGGTCGGCCAGGGTGATATTCTCCAGCTTCCGGCCGAGACTCTCGAACAGCGCGGTGCCGCCGGTCAGGATCGCGATGTCTTCCAACATCGCTTTGCGGCGGTCGCCGTAGCCGGGGGCCTTCAATGCGCAAACCTTGAACGTGCCGCGGAGCCGGTTGATCACCAGCGTGGCCAGCGCTTCGCCGTCCACGTCCTCGGCGATGATCAACAGCGGCTTGCCGGCGTTGACGACCTTTTCCAACAGCGGGACCAATTCCTTGATGCTGGAAAGCTTTTTTTCGTGAATCAAAACGTAGGCGTCCTCCAAAACGCATTCCATTTTTTGCGGATCGGTGACGAAATACGGCGAGAGATAGCCGCGGTCGAACTGCATGCCCTCGACCCATTCGACTTCGGTGGCGAGGCTCTTGCCTTCATCGACGGTGATTACGCCGTCCTTGCCGACTTTCTCCATCGCATCGGCCAGCAATTTGCCGATCTCGGCGTCGTTGTTGGCGGCCACGGCGCCGACCTGGGCGATCTCTTCCTTCTTGTTTTTCACCGAGATCGACATGTTTTTGAGCTTCTCGATCACGTCGGCGACGGCTTTCTCCATGCCGGTCTTGAGTTGGACGGGATTGACGCCGGAAACGACCGCCCGCAGGCCTTCGTTGAAGATCGCTTCGGCGAGGATCGTGGCGGTGGTGGTGCCGTCGCCGGCGACGTCGGAGGTCTTCGAGGCGACTTCGCGGACCATCCGCGCGCCATGTTCTCATAGACGTCCTCGAGGTCGATTTCCTTGGCCACGGTGACGCCGTCCTTGGTGACGGTCGGCGAGCCGAAGCTCTTCTGCAGAATTACGTTCCGGCCCGCGGTCCCAAAGTGACCTTCACCGCTTGAGCGAGTTTCGTGACGCCTCGGCGCAAGGCATCGCGGGCTTCTTGGTCGAATGCAATCATTTTTGCCATGAGAATGAACTCCTGATTATTGAATGTTGGTTGATTGGTGTGGGTGAGGGGCTAGAGATCAGGGGCTGGGGGCTGGAGTTTTGCGTGGACGTAATAATTATTGCCAACATTATTTTCTCTCGTCCCTGGCCCCTGATCTCTAGCCCCAAAAAATTACCCGATGACGGCCAAAATATCCTCTTCGCGCATGAGCACCAATTCCTCGTCGCCGAGCTTGAAGGTGTCGCCGGCATAAGAACTGAACAGAACCCGGTTTCCGACTTTCACCTGCAAAGGGATGCGTTTGCCGTTCTTCAGCAAACGGCCATCGCCGACCGAGACGATTTTGCCCCGGGCGGGCTTGTCCTTGGCGCTGTCGGGCAGGACGATCCCGCCCGCCGTGACGGACTCCGACTCTTCGCGCTCGATCACGACGCGATCGCCAAGAGGTTGCAGCTTGAGGTTGGTGGATTTTTTTTCTGCTTTTTTCGCCATGCTTCTCTGGCCTCCGAAGGGTCTGGAAAGAGGTGCTGAAAATGGAACCTAGGCTCCACATCGCCGCAAATGGCGAAGGTATGAGGCAACATGCGCTGCCAATCAA
The DNA here is from genome assembly GCA_963713065.1 of Pirellulales bacterium. Taxonomy (GTDB): domain Bacteria; phylum Planctomycetota; class Planctomycetia; order Pirellulales; family Thermoguttaceae; genus JADLEL01. The sequence continues at coordinate 68,766 of CAVQKP010000016.1, forward strand.
GCAAGGAGCGGATCGTTTTCCACGGACCTCTAAAACGTGAATGAAAGGAATATTTTGATTGCGTTTTGCGTCTGCCATTGCGGGCGCATTTTTTTGTGGCAGTCAGTAGAGCAATTCGAGTGCCAACAAAGAAGCACAATTCGCAAGTTGTTGCGATTAAAGAAGATACAAAACTACTACCAAATCTGGCTGCAACTTTTCTTGCTGCCAATTTGGCAGGAAGCGAAAAATTTCATGTTTGTTCGCCATCTTATCTTTTTACTAGTAAAATACCATTTTGGAAACCAGACCCCCGCTATAGCAGTATATAAAACAATGCATACGTATGGTTAAATAGAAGAGTCCCTTCTTTAATTACGATGCCCCACATTTGCGTGCGTTCTCTCATTATCGGTTCGGGCGTGTTCCAAACAGTCCCTGAACCATCCGCCTGGCTATTGACGGTCCTCGGCTCGGGCATGGCGGCATACGGAGTGAAAAGGCGGAGAAATCCGGCGAAGAAGCCGACGGTTGACAAAAATGCCGTTAATAGTAACGCTCCATGGATTTGATTAAGGGGGACAGTCGCGCTTATTTGGAGTCATTGGTTGCCGTAGTTCTTTATCGGGCGATGCGGTGCGAAACGTGGATTCTAACCCATGCCATTAAGCGAGCCTATCCCCCTTCCAGTCCCTTTCTCCAGAGATTACCAAATCCGCTTTACGCCATAGAGATCGAAAACCGCGTCTGCACTCACCAGCGAGATGTTTTCGATCTGTGCTTGCGCGGCGAGGAGTCTGTCGAATGGATCGCCATGATGCTTGGGCAGTTCCGCTTGAGCGGCGGCATATTCCACGCTGATCGGCAGCAGCGTCAGCCCCAGATCGGCGATCGCCTTGTTCATCCATTCGCGGTAGGGCATCGTCAGCGATAGCTTGTTCAGACCGACCTTGATGCCAATCTCCCAGATCGTCCCCGCACTCAAGAGCAGATCGTTGTTTGGATCGGTGATCGCGGCATGCGCGGATGCGCCGAGCAGGTGATCTTGATCGACATACCAGATCAAGGCATGGGTATCGAGCAACAGCCTCATTCCATGTACTCCTTGAAATCCTCCAGCGGCGCGTCAAAGTCCGGGGCCATGTAAAGGACGGTGCCTCGCAACGTACCTGGCCGTCGAGGGGGGTGTTGTAGCCGGTCGGCCGCCGAGACGATTCGAGCCACCGGCCGATCATTTTCCGTGAGGACCACCTCTTCTCCGAAAGTCAAACCGTGGACTAAATCGGGCAATTTCGCTTGAGCCTCTTGGATGGATAAACTCGTCATGGCTTTCTCCCTGTTCTCGATCATCACTGCCATTACAATCCTGCTCTCGATCGATGCTACTATTATAACCGCGTTCGATCTAAAGACGCCTAACAAAACCAACAAAAGCCCTCACCCCCACCCCTCTCCCAAAGGGCGAGGGGAGTTCTGATAGGGATACTAAAAATATCGCTCCAAAACCCTGCGGCTGCGGGAGTTGAGTTGGCGGAAGTCGGGAATGATGTAGCGGATGCCGTGGGTGTCGATGAAAAGGACGCGGTAGGGGCCCAGGCGGCGGACGTCGTCTTCGCTGTCTAAAAGAAAGGTGGTGCGGCCGCGGTCGGTTTCCACTTCCCACTCCGAAGGATCGGTTTCGTCGGCCACCTTGAGGATCTCGTTGATCGTCGGCACGAACTCGCGGCGGCTGAGTTCTTCTTCCAGCATGGATCGCAACTCGGACGGAAGTTTTTCCATGTCGCGCACGAAAAGCACTTCGTGCCCCTCCGCATCGCACAGCGATACCCATTGCTCGGGGCAAGAAATGGGATACGCCCGAGCCGGTTCGACGCCGGAATAGCGCCGGCCGTCGGCATCGGTCAAAATGAGTTGCCCGAAAACGTCGCGATCCAGTTGGAAACCGCGCTGGGCAAGTTGTTCGGCGGGGATTTTGGTCATGGATATTATCACTCAAATGACAGGTTGGAAACCTGTCCTACTTTTTGTGGCAGTCGCTCATTTCTGATTGGGCGTTATATAATCGGGCGTAGGTGCCGGAACGTTTGAGCAACTCGTCATGAGGGCCTACCTCGGTGATTCTGCCATGTTCCACGACCACCAAGCGGTCGGCGCGGCGGAGCGTACTCAAGCGATGGGCGATGGCGATCGTGGTCCGCCCCTGCACGAGATTTTCCAGCGCGAACTGGATTTCGCGTTCGGTTTCGGTATCGACCGACGAGGTGGCCTCGTCGAGGATCAAAATCCGCGGATCGATCAACAGCGCCCGGGCGATGCTGATCCGCTGCCGCTCGCCGCCGGAAAGCGTTTGGCCGCGCTCGCCGACAATGGAATCGTACCCGTCGGGCAATCGGAGGATGAACTCATGCGCGGGCGGCCCGTGCAGCGACGATGATTTCTTCGCGCGAAGCGGCGGGCTTGCCATACGCGATGTTCTCGGCAATCGAGCCAAAAAACAAAAACGGCTCCTGTAGCACGATGCCGATGTGCTGCCGATATTCCTCGATCGGATAAGAGCGGATATCGACGCCATCGGCCAAAAGCGATCCTTCGCCGACGTCGTAAAAGCGGCAGACCAGATTCACGATCGTCGATTTTCCCGCGCCGCTGGGGCCGACGAGGCCGATCATTTCGCCGGGCTCGATCGAAAGATTGACATCCTGCAGCACGCGGCGGGCGCCGTATTGGAATCCGACGCCGCGGAATTCGACCTTGCCTTCGAGCCGGCCCGGATGCACCGGCCGCTTGGGTTCGGCGACGCTGGGCGTGCGATCCAGGATGGCGAAAACCCGCTGCGTGCTCGCGCCGGCGCGCTGCATGGCCGCCAGAAACCGGCTCATGGAATCCATCCGCGAATAGAATTCCTTGATGTACAAAATGAAGGCCATCAACATGCCCACGGTGATGTACGAAGGAGGGGCCTTCGACTCGTCGAGAATGGGCAACTGATGGAAAATCCGCCAAGCGGCGTACACCCAAACCACGAGCAATCCGACATTCGTCAGGTATCCCACGACCGATTCGAAAAAAGACCAGAGAATGTTGACGCGGTTGTTGGCCTGGAACACGCGGGTATTCGTGGCGCGAAAGCGTTCGACCTCCCGCCGCTCCTGCGCGAATGCCTTCACGACGCGAATTCCGGGAATGGTGTCGGCCAGGACGCTGGTCATTTCGCTCCAGACGCGGCCGCCCAGCAAAAAGCCTTGCCGCAGGCGGGAACGCACCCTTTGCACGAGAAAGGCAATCACCGGCAAGGGCAGCAGCGTCACTAAGGCGAGCCAAGGATTCACGTAGAATAAAATGCAGCCGGTCATCAGCCCCATGATGAGGTTGTTGACGAAATCCAGCAGGTGGACGGAGAGAAAATAGCAAATGCGGTCGGAATCGGTGCTCACCCTGGCGATGAGGTCGCCGGTGCGTTTGCCGCCGAAAAACTGCAAGGACAAAGCTTGCAGATGATCGTAGGTTTGATTGCGCAGATCGGCGGCGACGCTTTCGCTGACCCAGGCCAGCACGTAGATTCTGGCCCAATTCAACAACCACGCCAAAGTCCATGCCCCGCCCATTCCCAGCAGGCAGAGAACGGCGAAATGATAGTTGACGTTCTCCCCTTTCATTTGCGGCGTCAACACCTTGTCGGTCAACGGCATGATGATATAGTTGGGAATCAGGCCGAGGAAGTTGTAAGCGAACAAGAGCGCGAATCCCAACGCGATGATCCAAATCCGCGGCTTGGCAAAACGCTTCAAGCGGAAGAGCGACTGGACCGGGGGCCTGGCCTTGCTGCTTTCGCAGTCGGGGCAGATTTCTTGATCCGGCAATAAGATCATGCCGCACGCCGGGCAGATCGCGCCTAGAATGTCGGAAGAAGATTCCTCTTCCTCGGGCTGGTCGCCCCGGCGCAGACGGTTGAAACGTTCCACGAGCCGATGGGCGGGTGACGCTTTACCGGCCGTGAAGCGCCAGTGATGCTGACGCCCGTCCTCCCCCAAAAGTTCCAATATGCCGACACCGGATTGGTCGCGCGTCTTCAAAATCGTCCCCGAATCAAGTGACCAGGATTGAACGGGAGTGTCTTTTGGAGGGGGATCGCCGTTTTTCCCGTCGATCGGACCCGCCGACAGCAATCGTTGGTCGGTCAGGACGACCAATCCTCGAGCGTAATGCAGCGTCTCGTTCAAATCGGTTTCCAGCCATGCCAACGGGATTTCTCCCGGCATGAGCCGAGCATCGATTACGCCGCGGAATTCACCGGCCAGGTTTTCCCAATATTCCTGAGTTGACGTCAAGCGAGCAGACACGGAGGTGATTTAATGATACTGGGAGAGGATTATTTTCTACTAACGAGAGTCATCTCATGAACTGAAATATTCACGTATTGTATTATCGGGCATGAATTTATGGGAGAGCAAATCCCCCCCTCACAATACTTGAACGGAACTGGACTCTCTTCCGATGCGTGACGGAAACGGGGATGATTCTCAGATCAGCTTGGATATGCCTTTCCAACCTTCCATTTCGATTCAAAATGACGATTTTGTATCATAATTGATACACCATATATGGTGGTATCGATATCCTATTCGTAAATATTGGAAAAATTACGATTTTCTGCAAAAGAAATGCCAGAAATCATGTTCTCTTTTTTCCAATCAGTTCAATAATAGAGTGAAATGGGTTTGAAATCTTTCGGGCGGTGCCAAAGGAATAGACTCATTTTTGTGTCCTCCTGCGAAAAATATCAAGACAGTCTCAAAATACTACGAAACGATATTTCCACAAATTTCATTTTCTTGTCATGTTAAAATATGGAATTTTCGTATAATCCTGGGTAAACTTGTAAATTTAACAAAGAAAAAAATTCAAAAGCATGTTCGCAGATATGATAATTTGTGCTGTATGGGAAGCATGGTAATAATGCGTTAATTAGGAATTAGCTATTTCTAAAATAAATGATTGCGTTAAACACAATGTTTCACAAATGGGCGGTGCTAGAGGGGAGAGCCCCATTTATTACGTCCTTCTGCCAAAAAAATCGGGTCCCCACCCACCCAACCCCACCACTTTTTACTGGATAACAAGCATATTTTCTTCGTTGTTCGATGAGATGTAGGCTTGGCATAAGAGTTTTTTACCTCATAAGAGGGTGGCGAGCGTGGCATGTACCGACATCGAAATCTACTAGGTAGTGCAACCAAGAAATGTCGGCATGTGATTTGCTAGAAGGATTAAACTCACGGAACGTGTAAATTATCAAACAATTACACCCCCGGTGGTGGGGCAGTCTGGTTATCGAGTCTATTGCTACCTGCCGATACAACCATTTGGTCTTTTCCAACGTAGATCGTTCTAAGCAGGGGGCGATCACCATGGATGTTGGATGACCGAAAATTATTTTTTGAGAACTCAAATATGGAATTCCGCAAGGTGCTGGCGTTGCGTGGACCGAATATCTGGGCAAACTTCCCCGTGATCGAAGCGTGGGTTGACTTGGGTGATTTGAAAGATTCCCCTTCCAACGAAATCACCGGTTTGAACGAAAGAATAATGCAATGGCTGCCGACGATGATCGAGCATCGTTGCAGCATCGGCGAGCGGGGCGGCTTCTTTCAACGCCTGCAAATGGGTACTTATCCGGCGCACATCCTGGAACACATTACGCTCGAGTTGCAATCGCTGGCCGGCACGCCGGTGGGGTTCGGCAAGGCGCGGGAGACCTCCGAGGAGGGCGTTTATCGAGTGGTTTTCCGTTATGTCGAGGAAACCGTCGGCCGCGAATGCCTCAATGTCGCCCGCGAGTTGTTTCTCGCCGCCGCGCATGATCGGCCGTTCGACGTTTCCGGCGAGATCGATCGGCTGCGGAATTTGGTGCAGAAAGCTTGTTTAGGTCCCAGTACGGGAGCGATCGTCGCCGCCGCGAAGGCGCGTGGCATTCCCGTCCGCCGCATGAATGATTACAGCCTGGTGCAATTCGGGTATGGCCGCAAGCAGCGCCGAATCCAAGCCGCGGAAACCGATCGCACGCCGGCCATTGCCGAGGGGCTTGCTCAAGACAAGGAATTGACGAGAAAACTGCTCCGATCGGTGGGCGTGCCCGCTCCCGTAGGCCGGCCGGCCACGAGCGTTGAGGATGCCTGGAAAGCTGCTTGCGAAATCGGCGTTCCCGTGGTCGTCAAACCGCAGGACGGCAACCAAGGCCGCGGAGTGGCCACGAATCTTTCGACCCGGGAGCAAATCGTCAGAGCTTTCGAAGCGGCGAAAAAAGAGAGCAATTGCGTCATCGTGGAAAAATTCGCGCCGGGGCACGATTACCGCGTGCTCGTGGTCGGCGGCAAAGTCGCAGCCGCCGCGCGCGCGAATCGGCCCACGTCGTCGGCGACGGCCAACACGCGATCCGCGAGTTGATCGACCTGGTCAACACCGATCCCCGCCGCGGCGAACATCACGCCACGTTTTTGAGCAAGATCAAGCTGGACGACATATCGCTGGCGGTTTTGTCGGATCAAGGATACACCCCCGACTCGGTCCCGCCGGGCGGGACGATGGTGCTCATCCGCCGCAACGCGAATTTAAGCACCGGCGGCACGGCCATCGACGTCACCGAGTACGTGCATCCCGAGGTCGCCGCCAGGGCGGTGGAGGCCGCGCAGATGATCGGTCTCGACATCGCCGGCGTCGATGTGGTCGCGCAGGACATCAGCCGGCCGCTGGAGGAACAGCACGGCGTGATCGTCGAAGTCAATGCCGCACCGGGCCTGCGAATGCATTTGGAACCGTCGGCCGGCGTCTCTCATCCCGTGGGCGAAGCGATCGTCGATTTGATGTTCCCCGAAGGCGATGACGCCCGCGTCCCGATCGTCGCGGTCACCGGCGTGAACGGCAAGACGACCACCACGCGGTTCATCAGCCATATTCTCAAAGGCGCGCTATCATTCGGTCGGCATGACCTGCACGGACGGCATTTTCGTGGGCGAACGGCGGATCGACAGCGACGATTGCAGCGGCCCGCAGAGCGCCGCCTCGGTGCTGATGAATCCGAACGTCGATGCCGCCGTGTTCGAAACCGCCCGCGGCGGCGTGCTCCGCGAAGGATTGGCCTTCGACCGTTGCGACGTGGCCGTGGTGACGAACATCGGCGACGGAGACCATCTGGGAATCAACGACGTCCACACGGTCGAGGATCTTGCGAAAGTGAAGCGCTGCATCGTCGATGTAGTTTCGCCCGGGGGTTGTGCCGTCCTCAACGCGGCCGATCCGCTGGTGGCCGGGATGGCGCCGCACTGCCCCGGCAGCGTGCTGTTCTTCGCCATCGACGGCAATCATCCCGTCATCGAACGGCACCGCAACGCGGGCGGCCGGGCGGTCTTCATCCGCGACGGCCGGATCATCCTCGCCGTAGCTGCGCAAGAAACGCCGCTCATGCCCGTGGCAGACATCCCGCTGACGCTCGGCGGCATTGTCGGCTTCCACATCGAAAATGCGCTGGCCTCGGTGGCTGCGGCATGGTGCCTGGGCGTTTCTCCGGACGTGATCCGCGAGCGGGCCGCAACGTTTGCCGCCGACGTGGGCAAGGTGCCCGCCAGGTTCAACATTCTGGAAATCGAAGGCGCGAAGGTGATCGTCGATTATGGGCATAACGTGCATGCCCTGTCGGCGGTGATCGACGTGATCGACAAATTCCCGCACGCCCGCCGCGCGGTGGTTTACACCACGGCCGGCGACCGCCGCAACAGCGACATGCTCCTCCAGGGCGAAATGCTGGGCGCGGCTTTCGATCGCGTGATCCTTTACGAAGATCATTACCTCCGCGGCCGTCCCAAGGGTGAAATTATCGCGATCTTGCGCGAAGGCGTGGAAAAAAGCCCCCGCGCGAAGGAAATTCACGAAACCTGCGAGCGCACCCGACGCCGCCGAATTCGCCATGAACACCCTCCAAGCCGGCGACCTGCTGCTGCTCCAAGCCGACACGGTTGACGAAACCGTCGAATGGATTAAAAACTACGTCGCCCGGTTGACTGAAAAGAAACAGGCCGATCTCGACGCCGAACCGATTCCGGATGCCGACCCGACCATAGCCGATCAAGATACGCATCAATCCGCCAATATCAATTCCGTTCACGCCAATTCGCCGGCGGTCATGAAACAATAATCACTCGCCGTGTTGTTCACCGCCGCTCACGGGGAATTGTTTTGCTTGTCTTTCTTGTTCTCGCAGGGAGTTTGGGAACGATGAACGGGCAATCCACCCCTTCCGTTGCGGCCTACGGTTCCGGACTGGACGGTTGTCGTTATTCAACGTGAGAAGGCTCCGCCAGCAGTTCTTTCACAGCCTTGATTACTTGCTCATCGTGCCCCTCGGGCTTGACGTTGGTCCAAACCTTGTGGATCACGCCCCGCGCATCGATCAAGAACGTCGAACGGCGGATGCCCATCGACTTCTTGCCGTAAAGATTCTTCTCGCCCCAGGCGCCGTATTTTTCCGACACCTGGAGTTCGGGATCCGCCAAGAGGGGAAAATTCGGCGCATACTTGTCGCGAAATTTCTTATGGCTGGCCGCGTTGTCCGGGCTGACGCCCAACACTTTTACTCCCAATTGGGCTAGTTCTTGCTTGCAATTGCGGAATGAACACGCTTCCTTGGTGCAGCCGGGGGTGTCGTCCTTCGGATAAAAATAAAGCACCACCGGATTTCCTCGCAACGAACTCAGTTTGACTTTCGTCCCGTCGTCCGCCGCGAGCGTAAAATCCGGCGCCTTCTTGCCGGTTTCGAGCCATTGGGTCATTGGAAAATTCTCCCAAAAGTGGTTGCTTTCTCGCTGCCGCCGTGTCCTTATTATATCGGTGTGGGAAAGAACCTCGACCGGCCGAATTCCCTCTGCCTCCCCCTCGTTTTTCGTTATGGAATTCATTACAATGAACAAGGTAAAGATCAGTCCATTTATGAGGTTATCCGTGAAGCAGAGAACCAACTCACTCGAAACCACTTCTAATCTATCCATCGGGGGGTTAGAGCGAGCCCTTCTGGCCGCCCGAACCGCCGAGGACAATCGCGGCACCGACATCGTCATTCTCGACATGCGCGAGTTGACCAGCGTCTTCGATTTTTTCATCATCGCCAGCGGAACCAGCCGCCGGCAATTGCACGCCATGAGCGAGGAAATCGACCGTGTCTTCGAGCAAGAACTCGGCGACCGCCGGCTGGGCATCGAGGGCTATGAAGAAAGCCGCTGGATTCTGCTCGATTACGGCGACCTGGTCATCCACCTTTTCGAGCCGGAAACCCGCGATTATTATGCCCTCGAACAACTTTGGTCGCAAGCGAAACGGGTGCCGTTCGAACCGCGAGTGAAAAAGGGATTGGGGATCGGGGATTAGGAATTGGCTGGTTGTCTCCCGTGCTCTTAATCTGAAAGCTCTCCAATCTCCGGTCCCCAATCTCCAATTTCTCCCATGAACATCCTTCCCGCCCTCAAATCTCGGTTCCAAAAGCGCTTGCCGGTTTGCTTGATGATACGGCGGAAATCGAAAAAAGCCTCGATTTGATCCGCCGCAGCCAGGATCCGAAATTCGGCGACTATCAGGCGAACATGGCCATGCCGCTGGGCAAAAAACTCGGCCGAAAGCCGCGTGAAATCGCCGCCGAGATTATTGAACGGCTCGATATCGCCGATCTCTGCCAAACGCCCGAGATCGCCGGGCCGGGCTTCATCAACCTGCGCGTGAAGGAGGAGTGGCTCGTCGAGCAGTTGACTGCGGCAGTCGGCGACGACCGCTTGGGCGTTCCGAAAGTCGAGAAACCGCGGACGTACGCGGTCGATTATTCCGCCCCCAATGTGGCCAAGCCGATGCACGTCGGCCACATTCGCTCGACCGTCATTGGCGACGCGCTTTGTCGCACGCTCAAATTCCTGGGCCACAACGCCATTAGCGATAATCACATTGGCGATTGGGGCACGCAGTTCGGCATGATCCTCTACGGATACAAGCACTTTCTAGATCCCGAAGCGTATAAAAAAAATCCCGTCGAAGAACTCGCCCGACTGTATAAACTCGTCCGCCAAATCATCGATTATCAAGCGGCCTCCCCTCTCCGGGCACCGACCGAAGGTTGGTCGGGAGAGGGGCCGGGGGTGAGGGCTGAGGCGGCTCGAAACCGTGGTGATTTGGCTGCCATCTCCGATCAACATCCCAACGTCAACGCCGCCGTGCTGAATGAAACCGCCAAGCTGCACGCCGGCGACGCCGAAAATCGCCGTCTATGGAAAGAATTTCTGCCTGCTTGCGAAGATGAAATCAATCGCGTTTATAGCCGGCTGAGCGTGCAATTCGATCACGCGCTGGGCGAGAGCTTTTATGAAGATCGTTTGGCGTCGGTCGTCGATGAACTCCTGCAAAAGGCATCGCCCGAGAGAGCGAAGGGGCGATTTGCGTCTTCTGCAAGGATGAAAACGGCAAAGAACGAAAAACGCCGATGATCGTCCGCAAGCAGGACGGCGCGTTCCTCTACGCCACGACCGATCTGGCGACGATCCGCTACCGCATGGAAACCTGGTCGCCCGGTGCGATTCTGTATGTCGTCGATTTCCGCCAGAAAGATCACTTCCGCGATCTTTTCTACACCGCGCGCCTGCTCGGCTACAAAGACGTCGAATTGGAACACGTCAGTTTCGGCACGGTGATGGGCGACGACGGCAAAGCCTTCAAAACCCGCTCGGGCGATACCGTGGGTCTGGAAAGCCTGCTTGACGAAGCCGTCCGCCGGGCGGGCGAAATCGTCGCCGCCAATGACGACGCGAAGCCCGGCGGTCCCGAACTTTCGCCCGAAAGCAGGGCCGAAATCGCCGAAATCGTGGGTATCGGCGCGCTGAAGTACGCCGACCTCTCGCAGAATCGCACCAGCGATTACGTCTTCAGTTACGACAAGATGCTGGCCATGAACGGCAACACGGCCACCTACATGCAATACGCCTACGCACGCGTGAGGAGCATTTTCGCAAAAGGAAATGTCGATGTCGAGCCGCTCCGCGCGTCCGGCGCGAAGATTCTGCTTACGCACCCGGCCGAACGAGCGTTGGCGATGGAAATCCTCCGCTTCAGCGAAGCCCTGGAACTGACCGTTTTCGATTATCGCCCCAACCAGTTGACCTCCTACCTCTTCGAACTGGCCAATCGCTACTTCACCTTCTACGAAAACTGCCACGTCTTGAACGCTGAAACCGACGAACTCCGCCGAAGCCGCTTGCTGTTGTGCGATCTAACCGCTCGGACGATTAGCAAGGGGCTGGAACTGTTGGGAATATGGGTTGTGGAGAAGATGTAAAGGGAAACCACTCGCAGTTTCACAAGGCGTTTAAAAAAACACTTTACCCCCCCCTACGGGTTACAGAGCGTCTTTTTCTTGGAAAAACTCCCTAATAAGTGAATTGGAATAATAGAAGGATTCCGATTGCCGGCGGGCAATTATCTTTCGAGGTGAGGGCCTTGGGAATTTTTCGAGGTTTCGGGCATGGGCTCCAACGATCGCACTGAACGCGAGGAAATGCTGCGCCGTGCGGTCCTAGGCGGCGATGAATGCGCCTGGCAGGCGTGGTATGACGAAACTTTCGACGATCTGCACGGCTACGTCCTTTGGCGATCGGGCGGACGACGGGATCAAGCCGACGAAATCGTGCAGGAAACCTGGCTCACGGCGGTGCGGCACATTCGCCGTTTCGATCCGCACAAGGGAAGTTTCCTGGCCTGGCTGCGCGGACTCTCGGTGAATGCGCTGCGTCACCATGTGCGGCGTCAGGAAAGAATTTTACGGCGCGAACAGGCGGCCGCGCTGAAACGGCAACGCCACTCCCAAGCCGGAGGATCAAGAGCACAAGGAGCGGATCCGCATGACCTTGGACGCGCTGCCCGAGCATCACGAGGACGTCCTGCGGGCAAAATACATGGAGGGGCTTTCGGTCGCCGATATCGCCGCCCAGTGGAATGAAACGCCGAAAGCCATCGAATCGCTTTTGAGCCGTGCCCGGGAGGCGTTTCGAAAGCTCTTCCAGAAAAATAAGGAGGACTGAAAATGCCTGAGCACCATGAAATTCAAAACGACGCAGTCGATGAACTCCTTCAAATCGACCGGGAAGAATCGGCCTCCAAAGAGCGTCTGCGCAAAGCGGTATTGGCGCAAACCTTCGGCGTCATCCGCTTTCGCCGCCGAATGAAGAAGTGCGCTGGCCGCATCGCTTGTGGTCTGCTATTTTGCGGGCGTCGCCACGATGGGTTTGCGGTTGCCGGTTCCAACTACGGCGCCTGGCCCATCGAGAGAGCAGGCGGCGAATCGATTGCCTTCGCGCCATCGCGAGTCGCCCGCGCCGGCGATTGCCGAGGACAAACCGAAACAACGGCCCTCCGCGCCGCCACCGAATCGCGGGGAGATCCTCCGCCGCGAGGGCGACCGGCTTCTCGCCGACGGCGATCTGAAGCGGGCGATCCGCAAATATGAACTGGCGCTCAATCTTGCTCCGCCCGATCAACGAGCCATCTCGCCGCAGCAGGATACCTGGCTCCTGATGGCTCTTAAAAATGCACGTCCCAAGGAGATTGCCCATGACCGCACACATCCTTAAACCATCGATCTTTGTTTGCCTGTCCGGATTGATTCTTTCCGCCTTGTGCCTATGTCCACTTCGACAGTCGGAAGGCCAGCAATCGGAGAGTCCGAATCCGTCGGCACAACCGCCGGAATCGGCGTTGAAAGACGGCCCCGCCGCCACTTTATCACCGGGCCGCCGGCCGGAAGAATCCGCCCAAACGCTCGATCAGATGCTGGCTCAGGCGATGGATCGGAATCCGGCCATCGTCACCGCCAAGGCCAAGATCGCGCTTGCGCAGGCCGAATTGAACGCGGCCCAAATGGAGGTTTCACGCCAGATCATCAGCCTGTGGAACCAGCAGGAAGACCAGAAAAAGGCCATCGATTTATTCATCAAAGAACTCGATATTACCCGAAGACACTACCAAACGGGTGCGGGCGGGGTTGATGAAAACGCTTATCTGACGGCTCAAAGAGCCGTCATCGAAGCCCAGGCCCAGCTCTCGAAAATCCAGAATGAATTGCGTTCTTCGGTGGGGCAGATTCCGCCGGCGATCCAGAAAGCCGCGTCCGTCCCGCCGCCGATGGAGGACGAATCTTCGCTTCCAATGCCGCAGGGCCGATTGGCGGCGTCGATCCGCAAAGCACTCGATCAAAGAGTAACGGCCGAGTTTACGGAAGCCCCCATCACCGACGTCGTTGATTATCTTAAGGACGCGATCCGTCAACGGCAGCCGGATTTCGATTGCACGATTGACTTGGAGATTGCAAAAAACGCTAACGCTGCTCCCATAACGCTCAATTTACGGGGAACGCCGCTCAGCGGGGTTCTCCAGGCGATTGAGGACCAGCGTGGCGACTACGCGTGGAAATTCGTAGTGCGCGATTACGGCCTGCTGCTCACCGACGCCGGAAAGGCCGACATAAGCGGCTATTTGCCGGTGAGGGACTTCATGCGGCGAGTCGCCGCCGAGAAAGACGATCTCCATCGGTTGCTCGGTCGGAAAGTCGATGCCAAGTTCGACCATGTTAAGATCGATGAACTGCTTGCCAATCTCCTCGATCCGGCGGGAATTCAGTTCGACTTTGTCGGCAATAATATCCGGAAGTCCATGCCGAATACCGCCCTCGAAATGAAAAAGGCTTCGATTGGATCGATCTTGCAGACCCTGGAGGAGAAGAATGAAGGAGTGCAATTCGTGGTCGAAGACGAAAGCGTCATCTTGACCTTTCGCGATTATGCCCAAAAAGAGGCTGGCTTCCCTTGACGGAGTATCTCCGGCAAGGTAAACCTACCCAGCAGGAGACCGGCGGGAAGCCTCGTTAAACGAATTGCCAACCGCCGGCCATCGCCGATCAGGGGTTCGGTCGTATTGTCTTTCCCATGAACAAAGCCTTCGTCCGCGAACCGGATTCATCTTGCGACTATTGCCCGCGATGCGGCTCGCCGGGGCAGGCGGTGGGCGGGGAAGTGCTTGACCATTACTTGTCGCCCGAGAAACGGCGGATGTTGGCGGAACCGGCAAATTTCTGCCCATCGCCACGATGCGAAGTGGTTTATTTCGATGGTTTTGAGCGGGTGGTTCTTGCTCAGGAGATTGAAAAGCCCGTCTATCCCAAAAATCCCGACGCTCCCCTTTGTGCCTGTTTCGGATTGACGCGGCGGGACGTGGAGCAGGACATCGCCGAAGGAGTGGTTACGCGGGTGCGGGCGATCATCGAAAAAGCCGCGTCGCCCGACGCCCGCTGGGCGCATCTGGCCGCGAATGGACAATCCTGCGCGGCTTATGTGCAAAAATATTATCTGGAATGCAAAAACAATGGATAGGATTTCGGAACCCGAACAAAATTCTAGGGAGCGCAGCCGTCTTGGCCGCAATACAGCGGGCGAGACGCCCGCGCTCCGCATTTTTTGGAAATCCTGATTAGTTTCTCGGCACCGCGCGAGAAGCAGCAAATCGTCAGGCTGCGGTCACCGCGGCCGCCTCCTTGAGAAGCAACTCTTCCCGCTGGATGGACATCTCCTGGGGAGCGTCGATGCCGAGGCGGATCTTTCCCCCGCGAACTTCGAGGATCGTGATCGTGATCCGCTGGTCGATAATAATGCTTTCATCCTTCTTTCGGCTGAGTACGAGCATGACGTGATCCTCCTGATCGAGTGCAAGCGAATTGATTTCATATAGGGAGCCAGGAGTCGGAAAGCGGAAACGGCAACGGTGCTCTTCTCCTTCCGACCCTGGCTCCTGCCCCCCGTTTCCTACAATGCGTTGACCGGCGTTTCGATGACCGCGATCTGAATTCCTGGAAATCGGGCCTGGTATTGTGCTAAAAGTTCTTCCAGGATTTCGCCGATCGGATGCGCGTTGTTGCGCAGCCGCAAGGTTTTTCCGGCAAGCCTTCCAGACGGGTCGTAATGCGATTTTCCATTTTTTCCCTCCCTGATTTTCCTTAGTTTACACAATACTATACGTATGTCAACTGCTTTTGTTCGAAAAAGGGAGAATATTTTCAAGTCATTGATATTTAAGGAGTTATGAAACAGGAAATTTGCCCCCGGTTTCCTTTCACGCCGAACTTGCTATATTTTCTCTTTTCACACGTACTCCAAACCGAGGAAATCATGGCAAAGAAAAAAGTAGCAAAGAAAAAGTCCACTCCGGCCAAAAAGGCGGCGCCGGCCAAGAAAACCAAGAAAAAGTCGTCTCCGCAGTGGGATGAAGAGCAAATCGAAATTCAACTCGATGCCGTTGAACAGCAGGCCATCGACTTGGTTTCCTCTTCCGATCAACTCTGCAACGATCTTGAAAAGGCAGTAACTTTAGCAGTTTCAAAGACGGTGAGGACGATCTATAAAAATCATAAAATCAACCTGAACGCCGCTCAAGCCGAAAACGTGGCCCTCCTACTTTTCGGAAATTGAGGGTAATTCGCGAGTCCGGATGTTCAAGAAACCCAAGAAGCCTGCTCTTTCCAGAGCAAGCTTCTTGCATTCAAGGTTTTTTGTGTGGGGTATAAGATACACGACCTTTGAGGGATAGAAACACCCCATCCCTCGCGCTCAGCCAGTCGGCGGATCAAGCATGATTTGCTCTCCCTTACGAGTATTAGGCCGAATTGTCTTACACCCTTTTCTACGCAGTACGCCACCTCCCTGTTCAAAAATATTTCTCTATTAGTAACTATTTTTAGCCAAAGAGCTACGGTGACAAGTACTTGCCGAGCTGTAAGGGAGCTTGCACGAAACAACCGGGCTTTTCATACGCCAGGGAGCACCCCCCTTGTTGCCTAATCCTCTCAAACCTCCCCAATGCTTAATCTCAAGATTATAATGTAGTTCATATTGGCAGCCTGTTGAAAAAGGGGACTGCCCCCCGAAGCCGAGTACCGGAAAGCCCGCGAAAAATGGCTTGCAGCGACGTGCCTATCCCCTTTTCAACGGGCTGTAAGAATCGGATTCGGGAAAAGGCATTTTATGCGCATTGTCGTCAGGTTGATTTGTTTGGCGTATGTATCGCTGCTGACAGTGCTGCTTTTGGCGCCTGATCCGGGGGCGGCGGTGGGACTAAAAAAGGTTCCGTGGTTTCCCTTGGGAGACATTGGAATCCATTTTTGCGCATTCTGTTTGCTGGCTCTTTTAGTGTACTCGACCCGCTGGCCGAAGCCGCTCCGTTGGTTATGGATTGTGGTTTTATTGGGATATGGTTTCGCCACCGAAACACTGCAAGCCTATGTCCCATTCCGGACGGTTGAACTGAAGGATTATTTTGATAATTCTCTGGGCATCGCCGCCGGTTCGGGTCTCTATTGGCTTCTGCTGCGAATATGGCAGGTTTGGATCCAGAAAAAAAAGCAATCCACTCAACCCGAATATGAATTAACCTGACTTCGTTTCTTCCGGAAAAATGCCCAATCATGTTAGTCGGAGTCAATTTTGCGAGCATCTCGATCGCGGAAATTTATCGAGCGCGACAAGAAATGACAAAAGCCCTTGTCAAACAAGAGCTTAAGCTTGATTTTTGAAGCTCCGCATTCGAACATCGATTGTTTAGTGACCCCGACGGGATTCGAACCCGTGTTGCCGGCGTGAAAGGCCAGTGTCCTAGGCCTCTAGACGACGGGGCCGCATGGGGCTAAAAAAATCAAGACCTGCTTGTATAACCGCTTCGAGGCAGGTTCGTCAAGAGCTTTCGCGGAAATATTTGTTGGCAACTGCCGGAAAAGCCGCGACGAATTGAGAAATAATTCTCTTGCCTTGGAAGATCGTCGTCTTGTCAGGACCGTAAGGCCCCGGAGAAGATTAAAATGAAGCTCAGGTTCGAAATCTCTGCCAATTTTGAAAAATAGTAAGCAGATATCACTAGATTGCCCATCTTGCCGAAATTATTGCCGGCGGGGGCTTGCACTGGACCGTTTGGCGGAATCGATTTCCTTGATTTCCATGATCCGGCGCAAGGCGACGGCGGTGGGCTTTTGCGAGATCGTATCGGCCAGGCTGGCGAATTGGGTCCGCACTTCGGGCCGCACCTCGGGCAGTTGCAACGCCAACCGCTGCACGCCCAGACTGTTGAGTTCGATCGTCCGCGACAAACTGCTGACGAACGACACCGTCTGGCTGAAGTTGTTGTCCGCAATTTTGCCGATGATCGGTTGAATCGTTTTGGTGACCAGTTCCACCGCGCCCGGATCGACCGACAACAAGGCATCCAGCCGGCTGGTGATGTAATACCGGTTGTCCGTTTCTCGGACATAACCGGTTTTCAACACGAAAATCGCCCGCCCCTTGACCTGTTGTTTCAGCAGTGCCCCTTCATAGTTTCCCTCGGCATAAAGAATTTGAGTATCGTGCCCCTTATACAGAATTTCCAGATCGGCGGTGGTGCCGGAAACTTCTTTCATCCGAAATTTGTCGGTTCCGGTTTCTTGTAGTTGCAGCTTGCTGATTTTCAAGGCCCGCCAGGTATTGACGATCACGTCGGGATGCCGGACGACGAAAAGATACAGATCGGGATCGCAATCGACGACTTGCACCGGCAAACGTCGGAATATGGTGATATTGGAGATCACGCTGCGGACTTTCGTGCGGCCCTGCACGTCGAGCTTATCCATCGGCAGGGATTGAATCACGCTCTGCTTGACCGCCTCGCTCGTATGCGCCTGGGATGGATCGGAAATCGTTTCCGCGCGCAGAATTCCCCGCAGGGAGAGCATGCCACAGCAGAGTACAACGAATATTCCCCACCGCGGACAGCCGCTTTCGAGGCGCTTGGTGTTGGATCGCATGATTCCCCCCCAGGTGCATGTCCGATCGAATATTATCATTTCCCACCCTCATGCAAGTTTTACGGTGCTAAAGGGGACAGCCCTATTTTTTTGGCATCCTGCCACAAAAATTGGGCCAGTCCCCAGTTTTTTAGCTTCTGATTATTCGGAATGGAGCGGGATTAAGGGTCAGTAAAACTTTGACGAAACGTGAAAAAGAGAACCATCGCAAATAATGGGCAAGATGCAACAAATAGATAACGCGAAGCCGTTCTCCATAAATCAATTGGATTATGCCAACTTTGATCTTGTTTCGACATGCACAATTCCCGACAATCCGACCCCTTAGGAGGTGGTGATTCGTGATGAAAATAGAACAATCTCCCTCATCTCGAAAGGCCGACCGTGCAAAAAGACGGTTTTGGTTCCTCGTTTTACCGGCTCTCGGATTGGTAGGGTTGTTTTTCACGGGGCTGCAAATTTTCCCTCGCTGGATGGCCTCCTATTGGAAACAGCAACTTGCCGACGCTCCTGTGAATCGCGTGGAAATCATTTTGGACCGAATTGCCGAGTTGGACGAGGGCGGCACTGCCGTGCTCGTCGAAGCGCTAGGCTCCGAACGGGAGGGGGTTGCCTTGGGGGCCAAACGCCGGTTGCTCGATCGCTTGGAACAGTGGAAATCCCTTTCCGAAGATGAGTATGCATCGCGTTTGCTGACCTTGGCCGAGTTGCTTGCCGCCCAAACTAAGGCATTCGGTCCCGCGGCACAGCGCGACGCCGCCGATCTGGCGACACAGCTCCTGTTATGCCCTTCGAAAGACGAAAGTCGCGGCAGTTCCGTGCAGTTGATTGCCGCCTGCGATGAAGTGTTCCAAGCGGCAAAGTCCGTGCATGGCAAGTCGTACCCGCCGCCGCAACTCTTTGGAAATTCCTCGCGGCAATTCAACGGCGATCCCGACGCAAGCCGGTCGGTCGCCCGGCAGCGTTGGGAGTCACAAAAAATGGCCGCTCCGCATTTCGATCCCCTGCCGGGCGGTGGCTTGCCGCTCGGATCCCCGCCCGCCGAAGAGCAA
Source organism: Pirellulales bacterium (assembly GCA_963713065.1). Classification (GTDB taxonomy): domain Bacteria; phylum Planctomycetota; class Planctomycetia; order Pirellulales; family Thermoguttaceae; genus JADLEL01. Next base: position 87,693 of record CAVQKP010000016.1, read on the forward strand.
AAATCCGACCATGTTTTGCCCGGGGACAACGGCGAAATGCCGCCGGCATACTTTCAGGAACCGTCGGATTCACGTTCGCTGGACTTCTCGAATCGAGCGGGCAATCCGCTGCATGTTTCCGATGCGGCAAAGCCGCAAAACACCGGCGGTGGTTCCGTGCCGGGGCAAGATCGGGAAATCGAATCCGTGTCGCGCGTAGAGCCGCTTGGCGGCGCGAATTCGGCCGCGCTCGATCTGCGGGCGTGGGAGACCTTGGACCTCATGCGGCAATTGGGATCGGCAGAAGAGAAGCCTGCGGAAAAATTCCAGGCCGAACTGCGGCGCCGCGGTTTTTCAGCCGTCGAGATCGACCTCGCCCGGCGATTGTTCGATGCCGATCCGGCCGTCCGCAAACGGCTCATCGCGGAATTGCCCGCCATGCCGGATATCGACGCGTCCGCCTGGCTGACGCAATGCTGCAAAGACGAAGACGCCGAAGTGCGGTTGGCGGCGTTCTCGCTGTTGGCGACTTCGAACAATCCGCTGCTGCTGCAAAAAATCAAAGTCTTGCGCAGAACGACGCCGACGCCCGCATCCAGCGCCTCGCGGATCGAATTCACGACGAGCGGAACAAGTAGTATTATCCAGCATTTCTTCGCAACATGCCCATCATTACGGCGAATTGGTACGATTATCCCGCATACTACGACCTGGCTTTCCGCTCGGAAACCGCTTCGGAGGCCGACTTCATCGAGGCGGCCTGCCGCAAGTATTGCCCTTTCCCGGTGCGGCGATTGCTCGAACCGGCTTGCGGCACGGGCCGCTTGATCGTTGAACTGGCCGCGCGGGGTTATCGGATGTCGGGCTTCGATCTGGGCGAGGCGATGCTCCGCTATTGCCGGCAGCGTCTTACGCGAAAGAAGTTGCAGGCCGCGCTCTTCACCGCCGACATGGCCGATTTTTCCTTGCCACCCTGCTCTTCCTCTGGGAAAGTGGCGGGGGGGAGGGACGGCGACTCGTCGATGCGGCCTATAACACTTTCGACAGTTTCCGGCATCTATTGACCGAGCAGGCCGCGCGGAGTCATCTGGAATGCGTCGCCCGCAGCGTGCGGCGGCATGGATTGTACATCCTGGGATTTCATCTCCTTCCGCCCGACGCTTCCGAAGAATGCATCGAACGCTGGACGGAGCGCGCGGGCCGCACGCAAGTGAGCGTCACGCTCCGCGTCCTGGCAACCGACCGGCGGAAGCGGATCGAAACGCTCCGCGTCAGTCTGCTGGTGCGGGACAAAGAAACCACGCTCAGGCTGCGCGACGAATTTCGATTTCGCATGTACACCGCCGCCCAATTTCGCCGATTATTGGCGCAAGTGCCCGCCTGGGAACTTTGCGACGTCTATGATTTTTGGTATGAAATCGACCAGCCGCTACGATTGAACAATGAACTGTCCGATACGGTTTTTGTCCTTAGAAAACGATAGCGGCAACGGGAGAGCGAGGCTCCTGCCGAGCCGGAGTGCGAAAACGCTCGCACTGCGTAAGCGGCTCGGCGGGTGCCTTGCCCTCCCGTCAAAGAATTGACTCTTCCGTCAACTTTGCTCCAACGGCGAGTCAACCGACTCCAAGATCCGTCCTCCGCTTTCATACCAGCCTTGGCGCGTGAAACGGCACCATTTCAAGTCCAGCAGAAAAGCTACCCAGTGGCCGTTGTTTTCCAAAGAGGCGATTGCCCGGCGAAAAGGCAGCGGTTTGGGATGATAGAAACCCAGACCCTGTTCGGAGAGGTGTTTGCCGACCACCACCACCGTATCGCCTTGAGCCGTGACGCCGTCGGCGCCCACGGGCGTGATATGCACCAAATAGGGGAAGGGATAACGCGTTTCGTTCCGCCGTTCCATGAAATCCTGCTTGGGGTACAAAGTGCTCAACAATCCCCAAACTTGCAGGCGAACGTCATCGACAAACGAAGTATTGTCGTTGGGCAACAGATCGAGTCGGGAATCCGACACTGTGTTCAAAGTAGTCATGGGCGTAAATCCCCTGATTTTCTCGAAACCGGAAAAATTGGAAGAGGTAGAAAAATCGTGAATGACATCAATGCCCAAATATTCGAGTTCATCAGCGCGTATCTCCCGTGGCGACTGCCTGAATCTCCATAAGATGGGAAGGTGTCGAACGAAATTCTCGGAAAAGGCCCCGATTGCTCGGCCAATGCTCGGCCAATCAAAATCTAGGTCACAAAGCAACGATTGTCAAATTGCGTAATTTGGCGGACTTGGGGCTTTGGTCTTGGGGCTTCGGTTTTGGGTTTTTGGTTTTGGGTCTATTAAGGGATTCGAGACATGGAATGGGCTTATTCCCACTCTGCGTGGGGGAACGAAGATGTAATTGTAAACCGAAAGTCCAAAATCCAAGACCAAAGACCCAAAACCGAAGCCCCAAGACCCAAGACCTATTTTCCCCGTTTCCATTCCTCACGCCTGCCTCGACCCTTCGACGATCCGCCGCATTTCGCCCGCGAGAAAAAACGAACCGGTGATGCAGACCAGATCCTTGGCGGTGGCGTTTTTCTTGGCGGCTGCCCACGCTTCAGCCGGAAAGGAAAATGTCGGATATCGCTTCCCCTTGATCTCGAAAGCAAGGGCCGCCAATTCCTCCGGCGGAACAAAGCGGGGATTCGTCGTGTATCGGGTGAGATAAACATCGTCAAAAGCGTCGAGCAGCAGTTGCATCATGCCGGGGTTGTCCTTCTCCTTGGTAGCAGCGAAGATCAGGTGTCGTCTTCGCACCGTAAAGCTCTCTTCAATCGCGGCAATCAAGGCGGAGACCGATGCGATATTATGAGCCGAATCCAAAATCACGGCCGGCCGCCGGGCGATTACTTCCACTCGGGCGGATAGCTTGACCTCGCTCAGGCCGAGCCGCAACGCTTCCTCCGGGATTGACCAACCCTGCCGCCGCAATTCGAAAATCGCCGCCAAAACCAGCGCCGCATTTCGCGCTTGGTGCCCGCCAAGAAGCGATATTTCATAGCGATGACGATTTGAATCGAATCTCGGCGGTTCAGTCCTCGACTCCGACCCCTCTCCGTGCAAGATGCAAATGTCGTTCGGGAGCGGGAATGGCGGGATGACAAAATCCAAAATTCCAAGCTGCGGCCCGGCCTCAAGATGCCGCGGCGGCGAATATTCATAGCGAAAATCCAACTCCGCTTCGATAAGCCGCGCGTTGGACTGCCGGGCAATGCGGCGAATCTCGTCTCTCGGGTCTTCTTCCGTCACACCACTAATGACTGGAATCCCGGATTTGATGATCCCCCCCTTTTCCCTTGCGATGGCCTGGAGTGTATTGCCCAATTGAAGGGTATGGTCAAAGCTTATGCTCGTGATGAGGGAAAGCCGTGGCAGGCAAACGTTCGTCGAATCCAAGCGGCCGCCCAGCCCGACTTCAAGCACCACGGCCGTGGCGTCATGCCGCCGGAAATACAGAAGCGCCATGGCGGTGAGGATTTCGAAATAAGTCGGTCCGCTCTCCTCGAAAAGCCCGTCCGCAGCTTCGCGATCGAGCTGCTCGATGCTCGGCCGGACTGCATCGATCAGTTCGGAAAACTCGAACTCGGAGCATTGCCGGCCGTCAAGGACGATTCGCTCTTCCACCTTTTCCAAATGGGGGGATGTAAAAAGACCCGTCCGATAACCGGCCTTCTGCAATACCGCGGCAAGCATCGCCGAAGTCGAGCCTTTCCCCTTGGTGCCGGCAACATGCATGATCGGCAGGGAATCCTGGGGATTGCCCATTTTGGCCAACAGCGCCCGCATCCGGTCGAGCCGAAAAGCCCTGGCCGCGTCGGGAATCCGCGAAAATCGCTCGAAATCGACCCTTCGGTCGAGAAATTCCCTGGCTGAGGGGCGCGAAGGGTGTGTCATATCTTGGTTAGCCTGAGCCATTTCGTTACGCCGAAGGGGCGCCGCGCCTTGCAAGGACGGTGATGCTGATTTATAGTGAAATATTTACCATGCTGCTATTGCATCCGAACTGATTATATCTTGGACGCGTAAGGAATACACGCCGGAATATTTTTAATTATCCGCTATCCATCTCCCCTCCCAAGCCTATGTCATCCGAAGTCATTATCGAAACCCGAAACCTTTCCAAGGTTTATCGCGATTTTTGGGGCCGGCAAAAAGTGAGGGCGTTGAAGGCCCTCGACCTCGAGGTCCGCCGCGGGGAAATCTTCGGCCTTCTCGGCCCGAACGGCTCGGGAAAAACCACGACCATCAAGCTGCTCCTGGGGCTGCTGTTCCCGACCACGGGCCAGGCCCTCGTCTTCGGAAAAGACGCCACCGATGTCACCAAGAACGAGCGCATCGGCTATTTGCCGGAGGAATCTTACCTCTACCGCTTTCTGAACGCCGAAGAAACGCTCGATTTCTACGGACGGCTGTTCAACATCCCCTGGGCGAAACGGCGTCAGCGGGTCGCCGACCTCATCGAAATGGTCGGCCTGGAATGGGCCAGGAAGCGGCAACTCAAGGAATATTCCAAGGGCATGGTCCGCCGCATCGGATTGGCCCAGGCGCTGATCAACGATCCCGAGTTGATCATGCTCGACGAACCGACCACCGGGCTCGATCCGATCGGCGTGCGGGACATGAAAGATTGGATCCTCAAACTTCGCGATCAAGGCAAAACCGTGCTCATGTGCAGCCATCTGCTGGCCGACGTGCAGGACGTTTGCGACCGCATCGCCATCTTGCACCAGGGCGAACTCAAGGAGCTCGGACGCGTCGATACGCTCTTGAAAGTGGGCGATGAAACCGAATTCCGCACCACGAATCTCACCCCCGCGGTGCTGGCGGAAGTCAGGAAAGTCATCGAACGCGGCGGCGCGCAAGTCCTTTCGGTGGGCAATCCCACTTCCACCCTGGAAGAATTGTTCCTGAAAATCATTCACGAAAGCGAGGAACACCCCGGCCGCCGCGTTCGCGGCACGGCGGAGAAAAATTGAATTGGGGCTTTGGGTCTTGGATCTTGGGACTTGGTCTAAAGACAGCAAAATTATGATTGGTTCGAAAGCCGTTCGCGGCTTGGCAAGCCGTTATCCTTAGACTGCATACCACGACCCAAAATCCCGGACCTAAGATCCGATAAAATAAATCCATGGAATTCGACTTTAAATTAATACAGCCTTTTTGGCGTTGGTTCCCACAGGCCCTGGGCTATTACGCCGAGCTGTTGGTCATCCTGGCCGCGGCCGTCATTTTGTTCGGCTGGCTCTTTTCCTTCATCCGGCATGGGCCGAACAAAGCGTTCGCCTGGGTCATTTCGCTGTTTCGCTACGGGCCGGCCGCCACCTTGAAGCGGATCGGCGGCTCGATTTGGTGGTGCCTCGGCGATCTGGTCATGATTTCTCCGCGGCGGGTGGCCGCTTTGACCGGGCTGGCCATCAAGGAATCGATTCGCCGCCGGGTCGTCGTCGCGGTCGCGGTGTTCGGTCTCGTGATCCTCTTCGCCGGCTGGTTCCTCGACCCCAATAGCACCAATCCCGCCCAGTTGTACATCAGCTTCGTGATGACGGCCACGAGTTACCTGATTCTGCTGCTCACCTTGATCCTTTGCTCGTTGAGCCTGCCGACCGACTTGAAGAACCGCACGCTGCACACGATCGTCACCAAACCCGTGCGGCCGAGCGAAATCATCCTCGGACGGATCCTGGGCTTCATCGTCATCGGCACGATATTGCTCGCGATCATGGGGACGGTCAGCTTTTTCTTCGTCGAGCGCGGCTTGGCTCACACGCACGCGCTGGACTTGAACAAATTGCGCGTGGCCGAAGGCTCCGATCCCGATAATCCATCCCTCACCGCGAACACGAGCGAATCCCAAAATCACTTTCACGTGGTGACGATCGATCCCGAAGGCAACGCCCGCATGGAGACGAGCCATAGCCATACCCACGCCATCACGGTGCAAAAGGATCCGGATACCGGCAAGATAACGTCATACACAATCGGGCCCCCCGAGGGCGAACTGCTCGCCCGAGTGCCGGTTTTCGGCACGCTCCGATTTCTCGATCGAGCCGGCAAGCCGTCGAAAACGGGAAAAGGCATCAGCGTCGGCAAGGAGTGGACCTATCGGAGCTATATCGAAGGAGGCACCCCGCAAGCCGCCATTTGGAAGTTCGAGGGCGTGTCCGAAGATCGCTTTCCGGATGGTCTGCCAATCGCCATGCGGATCAGGGTTTTTCGATCCTGGAAAGGGATCATCGAGAAGGGCATCCCCGGCAGCCTGAGCGTGCGCATCCCTGATACCGATAAATGGGTGGAAGGCAAAGTTTTCACCGCGAAAGACGACTTGATCGACGTACAAACCATCCCTCGCGAGCTGGAAATGCGGGACCCCAAGAATCCCGACAATATTAAAAAACTCGATTTGTTCAAGGATCTGGTGAAGAACGGCGAAGTGGAAATCCGCCTCCAATGTATCGATCCAACCCAATATTTCGGCGTCGCGCAGGCCGATCTCTACCTGCAAACGCCCGACGCGCCGTTCTTCCTGAATTTCATCAAGGGTTATCTCGGCATCTGGATGCAAATGAGCCTCTTGACCGCGCTGGGCGTGTTCTTCAGCACTTTTTTAAGCGGTCCGGTGGCTTTGCTCTCCACGGCGGGCATGATGGTCGGGGGACTATGCCACGACTTCCTTTTCAAACTCGCGACCCACCAGACGTACGGCGGCGGCCCCTTCGAGTCGTTGGTCCGGCTCGCCACCCAAGACAATGTCGTTTCCGAAATGGAAGCCGGTTTGCGCACCAACGTCGTGAAATCGCTGGATATCGTATTTCTCAAGGCCCTCGAGGGTTTGGCGGCGGTGCTGCCCGATTTCGCAAAATTCAGCACGGCCGATTACGTCGCGAACGGCTTCAACATTCCCGCCGACATGATTTGGCAATGCTTCTGCGATACCGCCGCTTTCATGGTGCCGGTTTTCATCGCGGCATATATATGTTTCAAAATGCGCGAAATAGCCAAGTGACCGTTTTCCGGTGTAATATGTGCAAAGTGGCCAAATGACGGCTTTTTGGTTTAACAGGTGCGAGGTCTCGAAATGACTGCAAAAGGTTCATTTTTACGTAAAATTTATTTTATCGTCGGCATCGCCGTGCTGTTTATCTTGTTGTACATGTTTGGGCATCCTCCTTCCAAAGCCGGTTTGAATACCAAGCCTGATCCCGGCGGTTATCTCGCCCAAATGCGCGAAGATCCCAAAACCGGCCTCAGCCAAACGCAACTCGGCGAAATCGATCCCACCAGCGAGACTATCAAGCTTGCCACCCTGGGTCTCCGGGGAGTGGCCGCGCTCCTGCTCTGGGAAAAAGCGGACGATTACAAGATGAAGGAAAATTGGGCGAAATACGAGGCCACGCTCAACCAAATCGCCGTCGTCCAGCCGCATTTCCTCTCCGTCTGGATTCATCTCGCCTGGAACCTCTCCTACAACGTCTCCGTCGAGTTCGACAACTACCGCGATCGCTATCATTGGGTCATCGAAGGCATCAAATACCTGCAAAAAGGCATCGAGAACAACAACAACGACCCCCGGCTGCTCTGGGAGACCGGCTGGACCGTCTCGCAGAAGATCGGCCGCGCGGACGAGCACAAGCAGTTCCGCAAGCTCTTCAAGGAAGACGATGAATTCCACGGCTCGCGGCCCAAGGCCCTCCGCGACAATTGGCTGGTGGGCAAGAAGTTCTACGACGATTGCATTACGGAAAACCATCGGACCGGCAAGGGCGTGAAAGGCAAGGGGCCTTTGATCTTCAATTCCAGCCCCGCCATGTGCCTGATGAATTATGCCGAGGCCATCGAAGAGGAGGGCACATTCGGCCAGGTCGCCAAACTTGCCTGGGAAAGAGCTTCCAAGGCCTGGCACGATTTCGGCCAGACGTTGATTCCCGATCCGGACGACGATCAACTGGTCCTCGGCAACCTGGAAAAACACGAAGCGCTGCAAGAAAAGGCGTCCCAAGCGCTCGATGCCCTGGACCCCGGCTTGCGGGAGAGAATCCATCAAAAGAAATACGAAGCGCTGAGCCGGGAAATGCGCGAGGCCTTCGACACGCCCGTCGGAAAACGGAACGAGAAGCAACAACAATTGGCCAGCCAGGCCGAAGCGCAACTGGAGGTCACCTACGAGGAAATCGCCAATCAAGTGCCGTCGGGGAAAAAAGCCGAGGCTAAAAAACTTGCCGCGGAGGCCATAAAAAACATGGTGATCGCGACCGATATCCGCCGTTCGCGCGACGTCGTCAATTTCAAATACTGGAAGCTGCGCCCGAAACCGAACAAGAGGACGACGCCATCAAGGCCCGCGAACTCATTTATGACGGCACGCAACTCTTCCGCCGCGAGGCCGATCTGGTCTCGGCGCGCGAGAAATTCAACGAAGGCTTTCTCAAATGGCGCAAAGTGCTCGACAAATATCCCGCACTCGTCGAAGATTCGCTGACCGGCGACGATTTGATGGATGAGATCAAAGTCTATCGCGAAATCCTGCATCGCATGGATGAGCCGTTCCCCAAGCCCTTCCTGCTCCAAGAGATCATCGACAAATACGGCACGAAATAGGATAAAAGTCCGGGTGTGAGGCCGTTAGGTTTTCGCGTTTTCAATTGACGCCGGTTTGACATGGCCTCCTCTTTTCAACGCCGCATGGGTCGGGCCTCGCTCACGATCTGACGCCCGTTCACGGGCGTTCTCGATGCTCTCGGCTTGAGCCGCCTTACGACTCGGGGCGATCGATTCGCTCCAGTCGATCATATATCGTGTTCTTGCCGTGGTGTTCCTTTTGATTGCGAACGTACCGTTTCACCCAATCCAAATCCCCAGTGCCGAAACTGACGACTCCATAACCCGTCTGCCATTGGAGAATTTTATCGGCACGGCCGATCTGCTGGTTGGTTTCATGCGGCGCTGGCGCCCTTGAGTTGTCCGACGAATTCGCTAATCAGCAGCGTCGGCGGGGCCGTCACGACGAGGTGAACGTGGTTTTCCGTGCCGCCGATCTCGTGGATGAAAAGGCCCGGCGTATCGATGATCCGCCGTCGGAGATAGCGATGCAGGAAGGGCTCGACCGACGCGGTGATCAGCGGGAGATTCTCCTTTGTGTGCCAATTGAAATGCAGATTGATTTCGCTGTAATAGTTCTGCGACATATCGATTATCCCCTGGCAATGCGTGTGACAACGCAATTATCCATGATCGACATTCTTCCCCTTGCCGCCGCCGTCTCGACAGTGTCAGGAGTATTTTTCGACGGCCGTTCACGGCCGTTAGCCGCAAAGCGGTATTTGGCCCGGCGTTCACGCCGGGTGAGTTGCGCCTTACGCAACATCCAACGCCCGTTCACGGGCGTTCTCGATGCCGTTGGCTTGAGCCGTCTTACTCTTCGGGGCGATCGATTCGCTCCAGTCGATCAAACGTCGTATTCTTGGCGTGATGCTCCTTCTGATATCGCACCTAGCGTGTCACTCACTCGAGATCCCCGGTGCCGAAACTGACGACTCCGTAACCTGTCTGCCATTGGAGAATCTTGTCGGCTGCGGCCGATCCACCCCGTTTTTCTGATTATTTCCTCCGCTCCAAAGGAGCAGCCGTTCGCCCAGCCCAGGGCAACGCCCTGCGGAACCGAACCGCCACGCAACCCTCCTCGGCCCAATAGGCCAACCATTCTCTTTGAAACGGTTGCCTCCCGTTGCCGAGCCATACCAACTCAATTCCCGCTGTTATTCAGCCCAATTGTCTCGCGTAAAGCATTCAACTCCTTGTGAAGTCCTTTCAGTTCCTCATGCAACAACGCGATTCCGTCTCGATATTCTCCATTATCCGGTTTCGATGCAGGTTCTCCAACGAACCATGCGGCAAGAAATCCGGCGAACATTCCGAACAGGCCAACCCCTGCACACATCAATATTCCGGCAATGATACGGCCTTCCGTGGTAATCGGATATCGATCGCCATAGCCAACCGTAGTGATCGTGGCAAAAGCCCACCAGATGGCATCTTCGGCCGTCTTGATGTTCGATTCCGGCTCCGTTTCGAAATGAAGCACTGATATGCTACAGAAGATAACTAACAAAATTGCTACGAGGCTCGCAGCCAGAAATGTGTTCTCGACCCGTCGTCGTACAACGAGTGTTGTTAGAATTCTCGTAGCTCGCAGACCACGCAGCACCCGGAATATGCGAACCACGCGTGCAATCCGTCCCCACCGTGCAATATCGAGGGAAGGGATGGAAGACAGGAGATCCAGCCACCCCCATGAAAAGAGATACTGCCATCGATTCTCTGCTTGATGAATACTTATCAAAAAGTCGAGGAGGAATAGACCGCAGACAACATAGTCCGCATAATCGAAAATCCTTTGCGACTCCGGCTCAAAATGTATCATAGTTTGCACCGCAAGAGCACTGAGCGCGTACAAACAGAGCACAAGCATAAAAAGGTGATATCCTGCCGACATCGAGCCCATGTTCTTCATAATTGTCACTTATAGTGTCGTTGGAATAAATCCGAAATGTTCAACTAAACGATTTTCTCGTCTTCATGGCATACTCCTTTTCAACTACTGAGTTGAGCATATTGGATGAATCATGTTTTTCATCCGCTTCCTTGTCGTTACATGCGGGAACGCCGGTGGTCGTCGGCGAAAGCCAGCAGATTCCGAAATTTCAAATTCTTTCATCTTCGCACCGCTAGTAATGGTTTCATTATCCGGATGATATCCTCCCTCCAATTCAGGAGCTTTCGGGACATAAGGTCGCAGTTTTTCGACTACGCAAGAGTAGAATTCCTCGATTCCTTTCTGAATGTCCTCTAGAACCGGAACCGAGGAACGCCCTTTACACTTGGAAATCCCTCTTGTCCATTGAAGAGAATATGAGCGGGGATAGACTCCCTTGGGAATCTCTTCACCTTTGCCATCAATGAGCAGTTTATCGAAACCCTCTTTGAGCTCTCCAAACCTCGCTTGAGATGTCTGCCGCCAACCCCAATCGACCTGCACGAGCAAATCGTCAGGAACGGATTGATCGCCTGGACGTCCTTCCGATGGTAGTTGCTTGAGGAGCCACTTGATTCGCGATGATGTCTTTCCTTCAGTTGGCGCGGCGATGTTGATCGAACATTGCATCAGTCGCGACGCGAGCAGTACGACAACGCACAAATCTCCGGCAGCATCCGGGATGCGAAATTCACCCGATAGCTGGTTGTTCTTTATTGCAGCTTCGAGCTGATTCTTTATACGCAGGGCAAAATCTTTATTCTCCGCTCTTGACATTTTTAAAACGACATCAACTCCCAGTTTTGCACGTAAACGCAACGACGCTTTCTTCAAGAAGGCGTCCCAATTTTCCACGACATCCTGCATTTGGCTCTGGCTCGCAACGAGATTTCCTTCGCGTGCGTTTTGCAGGATAGTATTCCAGTGATCGCCTAACTGCGGAGGCTCTATGATTCGGGACCTCGGATCTTCGAGGTACCGGATCCATTCCTCCAGAATCCATTGTTGATCAGGGTCGCAAACGGCTTTCTGGCGGCTCAGAAGCTGTGCCTCGCTCAACAGTCGTTCCCAGGAGAAATGAAAGATGGGCACCTTTTCAACTGCCTTGCATCAGGCTTTACTCCTGGTGGGACACCGTCTGCCAGGGCTGCCTGATTGCTAATTGTGATCAAAGCATCTATCTCATTCTCGCACGCCAAGGCATGGTAGCAGAGAAACTGTTCTTGTTCTATGAAATTATTTCCTACCTTGACTTCTACAAACGCAGTCCAATCCTTTTTGCCAAAGGTGGATCGCAGTATTCCGTCGGGCCGCTCTTCACAGAATTTGGTGCCGTTCTGTGTTTTAAAAGGAACCTCCGCGTAGGAGCGAATCTTTCCCTTTGGACCACCCGCAATGGAAACAATTGCACGTCCAAATTCGGAAACAGAGCAAACCACCGCAAGCAATGATGCCGTTGCCCGCAGTTCCGCCTCTCGATCCGACTTAATGTGATGCGAAGGGAATAATCTTACTTCTTTGCCAGAAAGTTGTTTGTCATTTAAAAGCACCGATCGTTCTCCTTTTGAAAAGGAACAGGAATAAAACGGATTCGAAGAGACACTCATGTCGGAAGATGGTCATTTGAACTCTAATTTTTCAATGAAAATAAACTGCACTACATAAAACTTCTGTGTAAATCGTCCGCCAGACTTCTCACACGTGCTCACATCTTTGCAGTCAAAATCATCTGCCTAAGGTCAATCTGTCCCAAGATGAGCCTTGGCAAGGTCTCTTCATCGATCAAAACGCAGCCGACAGCCTTGGCAATGTTCCTCCCCCCAGCCGTAAAGCGGCTATTTGTGATGACTGCACAACCGTTGCATTTGTAATAGGTCATTCCGGTAAATGACTCTTGAATTGCCGTGTTGGGAACGCTGTCGAGGTAGCCTTTAACTTGGACCGCAGTTCCGTAACCATCCTTCATGAGAATCAAATCCACACCCTGATCACCCGCACCACCTGTTCGGTCAACGCAGTACCCCAATTCAGTGAACACTTCTTCCAGGAATTGCTCCAATTCTCCGCCTCGCATCGCCTTCCAATTGCGATCCACCAACTTCTCCAGACGGTACCGCTGTGATTCAAGGATCTGGTGGCGTTTCTCTTTTGCCTTGTTAAGCTCAGCGCCGATTCGGTAGTAGTTGGCCTCGATCTTCCTGCAATCCGCCAATTGGTTCTCCAAATCCAATGTTCTTGTGGAAATTCGACCATCGTGAGGAAAATACAAAAAAGCAGTAAATACGGCTGCGCCAACGGCAAAACCGCAGAAAAATGCGAACCATGATTGCGCAAGCCCAAGACTGATGCCGGCGGATATTGTTGCCCCAATCAACACTCCTCCAATTCGCATATCAATCGTAGTTGCAATTATTCTTCGAAGAATCTTGCACGCTGAAAAGTAAATCAATTGGCCTTGAGCCAGCCTCCGCCGGATACGACTTTTCTTGAAATCGACCGAAACCTTTTGATGCGACTCCTGTAGATGGTCGATCTGACTAACAAGTTTGTTAAGGACAAATTGCGTAGTTTCCTCGAGTTGATTCTCCGCACAGGCCGAATCATTTGAAAGCTGATCCATTAGAGTGACTTCTCTTCGAGCGAAAAAACGGTCAGGTCCTAAAATATCCTTCTGTCAATTATGAGTTCGGTTCTGCAACAGTTCCTCCTGTCGTTCCGGAAGATCCAGGCATTCTCTGCCCCACCGTCTGCCTTGCCATCGACAGCGCCCAGGCTTTCGGCATCAGGAGCATGACGGTGATGAACAGGAACAGCCCTTCGACCGTGAGCAGGATGCCTTGGAGTTGGGTGTTGACGGCTTCGGCGATGGTGATCGCGAGGATCGCGGCGGCGGGGAGGATCACGCCGGCCAGCGCGAGCCAGAAACGCATCAGCGTGACGGCGCGGATGGCAATGATCGCCAGCGCGAGCCCGGCCGAAAGAACGACCGCCTCTTCGAGCTTGACGTACTCCTGCGTGAAATACATGAGCGGGTAGGCCGCGGCGAACGTGCCCACGGTCATCAGCAGCATCCAAAGATTGAACCGCTCAACATTCGCGGCACTCATGACCAGCCCGACGATCAGGCCGAAAACCACCACGCTCAGCGGCCCGAGCCAGGTCAGTTGGCCGAGGCGGTCGATCGGCGCGATGCCCAACACGTCGAGATGGATCGGATTGCCGATCATCAGCCGCTTATAGTCCCAGAGGTACGTGCTGGTGCCGCCCCTGCGCTCGACATTCGTCGGTTGCAGCGAGAGACCCATCAGTTGCACGTCGGACCCGTTCGTCTCGAGCGAAAGTTGGAAGCGGTCGAGAATCCCGCCGGGCGGGACCGAAAGCTGGTATAAACCCTTCCCCACGGCCGAATACGTGACGTCCAGCGCAGTCGGCTCGGCCGAGAGCTTGCCGCGCCACACGAGTTTGTCGTCGCGATGTTCGACCTTCTCGCTGGGTTTGCCGCCGGCGGTGATCGAAAGATCGGCCAGGGAAATGATTTGCGGGGGCAGGGGAAGTTCGATTTCGCAGTCGCCGGAGGGATCGCCGCCCGCCGGGCTCACCGCCTCGATCTGGCCCGTGAATTTCGCCAGGAAGATCGACTCCGGCGACGCCGTGCCCACGCTCAGCCTGGGCTCGAGCACGACTTTCGCGACGAACGCTTGCACCCGGGCGAGCGCGGCCGGGGGAGGCGCTTCGGTTTTCGTTTCTTTCTCGGCGGGCACGGCGGCGACTTCGTTCGCCGGACTTTTCATCCGCGCCTTCCTGCCCGCCTCGCGAGCCGCCTGGATCGCCGGCAGCAGCAGGCCAATGAGCACGCCGATTATGGCAATCACAACCAAGAGTTCGACCAGCGTAAACGCGCGGCGGGAGATGCGAGACATGGAACAGCCCTCGGAAAAAAGAGTAACAGAAAGGCAAAAACGCCCGAAACCACCGGTTCATCATAGCTCCGCCCTCCCCGCTCCACAAGCGGCAGGGTTGTGCGATAAGAGGTATTTCATGCGGATTCAAGCGTCGGGTTGGTCAAGCGCAACGTAAACCCGCTTATTCCTTCGGATATATCGCTTACTACACGAATATTCGCGTAACATGTGGCGGGGCTGCGCTTGACCCACACTACAACTACGGCACCCTCGGAAAAAGGAGCGGAGAGGCATCGGTTGTCATGCTTTCTTGCGAGGCCGATAATCCTTGTTCGTCAACAGATGCATATCGACCGTGTCGCCTGAGGGAAATTTGATTATCCGTTGCATGAATTGTCCGCCGTTTTTTACATAGAATATCGTCAGTTGATTAACCAACGGGTAATCAACGTGCAAACTGCAAATACGCCAACAATCATCCATGCATTTCAAAGCACCGATGATGTCATCCGCAGAGAGACAATCCATATAAACATTAATTTATTGTGTTTATATATTCCTTTCTGCCTTTCATTTTAATTGTGATTGGATAATCAAACCGTGGTATAAATATTTTTTGATTGATTGGTATTACCTGTTTTGAGCCTCGACACACAAGACTTCTTCAAGACGACAAAGCTAAACGCCGCGCCCGCAATTTTCCTGCCTCCAATTTTCCGGTCACCTAAAAAAATTTTTGCCTTCCTAATTCGTTTCCCCTCTTTGTTTTAGAACTCGACTTCACCCCATGTTCCAATTTTTTTGTTGAAAGTAGGCCAGATTCTCTGCTACATTCGCCGGAAACTGAATTTTTCATAAACGCCGTTTGTAGAAGCGGCAGCTTGCCGCTCTTCCCTGGAATACGGCAGGATGCCGCCACTACCGAGTTTGTGGATAATCTCGATGAGCCAACATTCCCGATCGGAATTGCTTCAACAAAAGAATGTGAAAAGGGAGGCAATGCCAAACATGGAAAAATCGCCAATCGACACCGAAAAAGCATATGCCCAACTGCCCCACATCGCCTAAAGCTTCATGCAATGGCGTCCAAAAGTGCAATTATCGAAATTTGTTGACCAAAAATCTCCCTCTCGTTCAGACCATGTCCTAAAACTCAAGACCCAAGACTCAAGACCCTAGACCTGTACCATGCGACGACACGCCCATCCCGACAAATCGCGATTGGCCAAAGGACTGGTGATCCTCTACGAGGACCGCGAGATCCTGGTGGTCGATAAACCGGCCGGGCTGCTGTCGGTCGGCACGGAGTCGGGCGGATCGCTCACCGCCTATTCCATCGCGACGAATTACGTTCGCAAAGGCAGCGCCCGTTCGCGGAACCGCGTTTTCGTCGTTCACCGGTTGGACCGCGACACCTCGGGCGTGCTCCTGTTTGCCAAAACCGAAGCTGCGAAGCGCCGCTTGCAGGAATTTTGGAGCGAAACCAAAAAAAAGTACCTGGCCGTCGTCCACGGCAAGTGCCGGAAAAATTCGGACACAATCAGCACCTATCTCGCGGAGAACAGGGCCCAAGTGGTCTATTCGACGACCGACGCAACCCAAGGAAAACTATCGCATACGGCTTATCGAGTGCTCCGCCAGACGAAAAGCTGCGCCCTTGTGGAAGTGGATTTGTTGACCGGACGAAAAAATCAAATCCGCGTCCACTTGGCCGGCATCGGACATCCGATCGTGGGCGACCGGAAGTACGGCCGGGCGGACGACAACTATCCCCGCTTGGCGCTCCACGCACAGTCCATCACCTTCAGCCATCCCCAAACCGGCCAAGAACTCACGTTCTCCACGAAAATGCCCGCTCACTTCACCAAGCTCATAGGCAAAATCAACTGCAAAAACGAAATCGCTTAGTTCAATTCCGCGACAAGGAGAATGAAATTATGAAGGTTTGTTTACATTCACGATTAAAAATATAATAATTCATTCGCATATTTCCCTTTTTATCCACGTTAACGTCATTGACCTTGCTGGGGGCATTGGTTTCTGTTATTTTCCACTGGTTTTTTGATATGCGGAGATACCCTGCGCAGCGGGCAATTAACGTCGGCACGCAGGGTCTGAAACTGCGAGGATATCGGCTTTGCGTTTTTCGATATTACTGACGGTGCTGAGCATGATCTGCACGTGCGGCGAGTTCGCGGCTGCGCAGGCGCCGAGCGATCCGAACTTCGCGAGCATGCTGCCGCCCGAGGAGGCACCCGTTAATCCGTTGATCCCGCCGCCTGCCCCATCAGCGGCCCGCCGTCTTCCCTTGGTAGGAAGAACTATTTCGCCGAAGGATTGGGTCGCGGCCCCGATTTCCAACGACTTGCTTTTGGAACCGCCTTTGGAGCAGGCCGGGAATCCATCGATGGAAGCGATCCCGGCGCCGCCCCCAACGCCGATCCCCTCCTTTCCGCCCGGCGATCTGGTCATCCGCCTGCCGGAAGTCGAAGCGGTCGCGCCGAAACCGGTCAAAATCTGGTCGGGCAGCATGCAGTTCGGCATGGACGGCCTGGAGGGCAATTCGCAATCGATGAACCTGCGTTTCGGTTTCGACGCCCGGTGCAAGACGGATTTGCATCTGCTGTACATGAACGCCGATTACACGCGGCTCACTTCGAACTACGCCACGACGACCAATCGGCTCTACTCGCAGGCCCGGTACGAGCGGAATATACCGGATACCGAGTGGACGCTCTTCGAAGGAGCGACGGGCGAATACGACCACTTCCAGCCCTACGGTTTCCGCGTAACCGATTACGCGGGCGTGGGCTATTGGATCTTCAGAAACACCGAAGCCTCTTTGAAAACCCGTTTCGGCGGCGGTTTCGAGCACGATTTCCAAGGCCCCCGCGATAATTACTACTCCCCGGAATTGCTCGTCGGCTTCGATTACGAACGCAAGATCAGCAGCCGCCAACGCCTCACGGCCATGCTCGAGTACATGCCCAACGTGACCAACATCCAGACTTATCGTTTGAATACGCAAGCAGGGTGGGAACTGATCTTGGACCAGGAAACGAATCTCGCCCTGCGTTTTGCCGTGCGGAACCGCTACACCAGCGATGTCACCTCGGGCAAGCCGAACGATCTCGATTACGCCGCCTTGCTGATGTGGAAATTTTAAAGTCGGTCCCTCCTGCCGGGATGAGGGGTGAAAACGTTTGCCAAACAAGATACATGAATTCACGCTAAAAGTCCCGCCCGGCAGGCGGGACCTACGAAGATCAATGCTCGTTACAGCTCCCCGAAAATCTCGCCTTATCAAAAAGGCGATTGGTGAGACGATTTTACAAGGCCCGCAATTGGCGGGGGATGGATAGCAAGATTCCTCGTGACAAACATGGCAGAATCGATTACAACTCCTCTTACTGATCCTTATATTATACAAGGGGGGCCGGTAGTTTCGCCCGTGGAGAAAAACATGCCTCCCATGGAAACGGAAAAGGCACACGACGCAATTCCGCCAATTGCCGCCGCTGCGGAAATTCCGCTTTCCCCGGCGATACCGCACGAGGACGGCCGCGAAGGGCTGCTTTCGGCGAGTTTCCTGGGGCTTCTGTTCACGCAATTTCTGGGCGCGTTGAACGACAACCTCTTCCGCTGGTTGGTGGCCTGGATCGGGGCGGATCGAGCGATGCATGATTCAGTGTTCCGTTGGCTGGTGCTGAATGTTCTCGGCAAAAAGGACGATATCGCCAATTTCAAAGCCCTCGCCGTCCCCGCCGGATTGGCAATGCTCGTTGCGCCGTTCATTCTTTTTGCCGCGCCGGCGGGTTTTCTTGCCGACCGCTATAGCAAGCGGAATGTCATCGTCGGATGCAAGGTGGCCGAAATCGTTCTCATGCTTTTGGGCGCGGCCGTGATCTACTTCGGCAATGTTTGGGCGATGTTTTTCGTCCTTTTCCTGATGGGCGCTCAAAGCGCCTTCTTCGGGCCCTCGAAGTACGGATCGATCCCGGAAATCGTCCGCACCGACCGCTTGTCGGCCGCCAACGGCTGGATCGCGATGACGACAATATTGGGCATCGTGCTGGGATCTTTGTTTGCGGGCTTTCTCTACGATTGGACGCTGCCGCCGGCGAGCGCACCGTATCTGCCGCCGGGAATTCATCATTGGTGGTTATGGGCGTCGTCCATCGTCGGCGTGGCGCTCGTTGGACTCTGCACGAGTTTGCCGATCGAGTATCTGAAAGTCGCCAATCCCCTGCGGGCTTTCCGCTGGAATTTCGCCGCCGAGACTTATCAGGATATCCGCCATTTGGCGGCGATGCGCGCGCTCTTTTTGGCGGCAATGGCCACTGCGACCTTTTGGGCCCTGGCGGGCCTATGCCAAGCCAACATCGACGGTTTCGGCACGACCCGATTGGGGCTCTCGCCCAAGGAAATCGGCCCCTTGCTCGGCGTTCTCGCCGTCGGCGTGGGAGGAGGCAGCGTGTTGGCGGGTTTCATTTCCCGGGGAAAAATCCAACTTTCGCTCGTGCCACTCGGGGCGGCGGGCATCGCCTTGAGTCATGCGCTCCTCTTTTCGTGCCCGGCTATGGGGTCAACGCCTTCGAGTCCCTGCAATCGATCACGCCCTATCCGGTGCTGTCGTTCAGCTATCTGATGACGGCGGGCTGCCTGTTTCTTTTGGGATTGTCGGGAGGATTGTACGACGTGCCCTTGCAGGCGTACCTTCAGCACAACAGCCCGGAGAAGACTCGCGGCTCGGTCTTTGCCGCGACGAATCTGCTCACTTTTTCGGGCACGCTGCTTGCAACGGGTGTGTTCGTCTTGCTGGGCAGCGTGATCGGATTTTCCAATCGGTGGATCTTCTTGCTGGTGGCCATCGCCATGATTCCGCTTGTCTTGACACTGATCCGCTTCACGGCCTTCGACACCACGCGTTCGATCGTCGTGCTGATTTCCAAGCTCATGTACCGCGTGAAGCTGGAAGGCTTGGAGAATGTGCCGGAAACCGGCGCGATTCTTGCGCCGAACCACGTGAGTTGGGTCGATGGCGTGCTGGTCGGCCTGGCGGCGCCGCGCCATCCGCGGATGCTGGTTTACGCCGAATATTTCGAGAAACCCTGGCTCGCCTGGTTCGGCCGGTTGGGAAGAGTGATTCCCATCCATCCGGGAAAAAAATCGATCGTGCAGTCGCTACGGAACGCCCGGGAAGCGATTAATCAAGGCGAACTGGTTTGCGTCTTTCCCGAAGGCGGCATCACCCGCACCGGAAAAATCGGAGATTTTCAGCCTGGAATCATGACGATCCTGAGAGGGACAAACGCGCCGGTGATCCCGGTTTATATCGACGGCCTCTGGGGCGGCATTTTCAGTTTCAAGGGCGGAAAATTCTTTTGGAAGATTCCCGAAAAAGTTCCGCCCTCGCGTGACGATTCGTTTCGGCAAGCCCATCAGGCATCCCAAGGACCTCGAAGAAGTCCGCCAGGCCGTCATTGTCCTGGGCGGCGGGAAAGTCGAATATTGAGAAGACGTTCCCGTGCTCAGGCATGATGGCGAGTAAACACTGACAAGCCCAAGACCAAAGCCCTAAGACGACCCAATGTCCACCCCGCCGCCAAACTTGCTCATCTTGCCGCGAAAATTCCTGCGGATGTGCCGCAATAATTGGCGGAAGCCGAAAATCGCCGATTCGACCGGCGTGGAGCTCACCGGCGGCGAACTCCTCGTCCGCACCTTGGTGCTGCGGCGGATTTTGCGAAAAGTGCTGGCTCCGGATGAAAGATACGTGGGCGTGTTGCTGCCGCCTTCGGCCGCGGGAGTCGCCGCAAATGCGGCCTTGGGAATCGATCGCCGCATCAGCGTGAATCTGAACTACACGGTCACCTCCGAAGTGATGAACGATTGCATCAAGCAGTGCGGCATCCAGCACGTGTTGACCAGCCGCCGCGTGCTCGACAAGCTCGATTTTCAACTGGAAGCGGAGTTGGTGTTTCTCGAAGATTTCAAAGATCGCATTTCCCTGGCCGACAAGCTGCTCTCCTTCGCCGCCGCCCGGCTGTTGCCGATGCCGATTCTGGAACGCCGCCTCGGTCTGAAGGAGGTCAGGCCTGACGACTTGCTGACGGTGATTTTCACTTCCGGCTCGACGGGCCGGCCCAAGGGCGTGATGCTGACGCAGGAGAACGTCGGCTCGAACGTCGCCGCCGTCGATGAAATCATCCGGCTGACGAAAGACGACGTTTTGCTCGGCATCTTGCCGTTCTTTCATTCCTTCGGCTACACGGTGACGCTTTGGACGGTGCTCACGCTCGATCCCAAGGGCGTGTATCACTATTCGCCGCTGGAAGCCCGCGAAGTGGGCAAACTCTGCCGCAAGCACGGCGTGACGATCATGCTTTCCACGCCGACTTTTTTGCGGTCTTACGCGCGGCGCTGCGAGCCGGACGATTTCCGGACGGTGCAGGTGCTTTTCACGGGCGCGGAAAAACTGCCGCCCGAACTGGCCGACGCTTTCCAACAGAAGTTCGGCATCCGTCCGATCGAGGGCTACGGCTGCACGGAGCTTTCGCCGATCGCCTCGGCCAACATCCCGCCGGGCAGGGGAATGAAAGGCCAATTCGAAGGCGTGAAGGAAGGCACCATCGGCCGCCCGCTGCCGGGCATCGCGGCGAAAATCGTCGATTTGGACACGGGCGCGGATATCGGCCCGGACCGCACGGGCATGCTTTTGTTCACCGGCCCGAACGTGATGAAAGGATATTTGGGAAAACCCGATCTGACGAAGGAAGTGCTCCGCGACGGTTGGTACGTGACCGGCGACGTGGCTGAAATCGATGAGGAAGGATTCATCAAGATCACCGGCCGGATCAGCCGTTTCTCGAAACTCGCGGGCGAAATGGTGCCGCATCTGAAGATCGAGGAAACGCTCAACCGCGTGCTCGAACTCGACGACGCGGAGGAAATTCATCTCGCCGTCAGCGCCGTGCCCGATCCGAAAAAGGGCGAAAGAATCGTCGTTTTACATACCGGCCTGGTGATTCCGCCGGAGGAGATCTGCCGCAAGTTGGCCGAAGCCGGCCTGCCCCCGCTCTGGACCCCCGCCCCCGACAGTTTCCGCCAGGTGCCCCGAATTCCGGTGCTCGGCACCGGCAAACTCGACCTCAAGGGCGTGAAGGATTTAGCCCTAAAAGAGTTTGGCGGATAGCGCGGATTTTCGTTCCCACGCCGGAGCATGGAAACGAGTGACCTACATTCTACGATCTCACTCGACCTTCCATTCGTGGATCCCGGCGGCCCAATTCTTTTGCATCTGCACTTCGATGCGCAGACCGTCGGTTTTTACCGGTTCGAACTCGCAGCGGTTGTATTTGTCCTTGTCGCAGCCGTATGCGGCAGGCTTGGAAACTTCGATCCAATTCCCGTCTTGCCGATAAAACAGCTTCCACGCTTCCGGCACGCGGCATTCCCCGTGGCCGGTGTCGTCGAACCAATAGACCTCCACTGACTTGACTTTCCGCGGCGACGCAAAATCATACTGCACCCACTGCTTCGTTCCCTTGTGCGGCCACCAATGCAGATACTTGCTCGCGTGGTCGTTCGAATCGGCCGGTTCGCTCTGGTCGTTCAGCGCCGAAGCGTCCCCGCCTTCCGAGGCAGTAGCCTTGCTCGTCGAGGCGATGGTCGGCATAGGCGCCGGCCGGGCCGCCGCGGCAGTCCTCGCCAACCAGACCGCCATCTGGCCCGGTCCGCGGTGCGCCCATGCATAGTACGGAATCGCCGTAAAATCGACGGGGGTTTGCGCGACAACCTTTTCTTTGTCTTTCAAGACGTATCTTGTACTCATCGCTTTGCCGGATATCACTTCGACGCCGCCAAGCAAATCGGCACGGAACGACGCATCAAGGGGCGAATCGTCGGGCAGCACAAGATTCAACACCTTGCCGCCCGGGCACGTCCGGATGCTCGATGCAAAAGACCACCGGCCCCCGCTGCAAAGCCGTTTTGCCGCGGTCTTCGGCCACCTTCTCATTGCAGAGCACGCGCCGCACGGGCATCGGCAGATTCAACTCCACGGTGTCGCCCCGTTTCCACTCGCGATCCAACACCGCATAACCCTCGGCCAATTCGATTTCTTCGGTTTTGCCGTTGACCTTGAGCGTCGGCGCCGCATCGGATTTTTCCAAAAAGCCGTACAAATCGCTCGGCACGGGCGTATTTTGTGCCCAACCGGGAATGCGCAGTCTCAGCGCAAAACGTTGTCCTGCTCGTTCGGGATCGAGAGCTAGCTTGATTTCCCCTTCCCACGGATAACGAGTTTCTTGCACGATGCCCACCTTGGATTCGCCGATTTTCACCGTTGCCTTCCCGCCCACATAAAGGTTGGCATATAGCGAGTTCTCTTTCACCGCATAGACATAGCCCGGCAGCGACGCCAGAAAACGGCAAACGTTCGGCGGGCAGCAGGCGCAGCCGAACCAGGGGCTGCGCCCTTCACCGCCGTCGGACTCCAAAGGATTGACGTAGAAAAACGACTTGCCATCGAGGGACACGCCCGAGATCACGCCGTTATATAACGAACGCTCGAGGACGTCGATGTATTTCGCGTCGCCGTGCAGCAGGAACATTCTCTCGTTCCAGAAACAGTTGGCGATATTCGCGCAGGTTTCGCAATAAGCCGAGAGATTCGGCAGTTCGTAGTTCCGCCCGTAGGCTTCGCCGCTGCCCAACGCACCGACGCCGCCGGTGATGTAGAGTTTCTTCGAAACGACATTCTTCCACAGTTTATCGATCGCCTGCACGAAACGCTCGTCGCCGGTGAGCGCGGCGACGTCGGCCATGCCGGAGTACATGTAGTTGGCCCGCACCGCGTGCCCCACGGCTTCTTCCTGTTCGAGGACGGGTTTGTGATCCTGGGCGTATTCGCCGTAGAGTTTGCGGCCGATCGGCCGTCCGCGCTGTTCGAGGAAAAACTTGGCCTCGTCGAGATATTTGCGGTCGCCGGTGGCGCGGTATAATTTGGCCAGCCCGATTTCGATTTCCTGATGGCCGGGCGGATTGTGCCGGGTGTTCGCGTTGAAGGTCGCGCAGATGTGATCGGCGTTCTTCACGGCCACATCGAGGAAACTCCGTTTGCCCGTGGCCAAATAGTGCGCCACGGCCGCTTCGTACATGTGGCCGGCGTTGTACATTTGATGGGCCGAGCCGATGTTGTCCCAGCGGTCCTTGTTCGGATGGCAGCCGATATGGCCCGGGTCTTTGATGGTCTTCCGCGCGGTCCAATAAGTGTAGAGATAACCGTCTTTTTCCTGGGCGGCGGCGTAATAGCTCACCAGATCGTCGAGATATTTCTCCAATTTCGGATCGGGCTCGACGGCCAAGCAATACGCCGCGGCTTCGATGGCTTTGGAGACATCGCTATCGTTGAAACCGAACTCGCCTTGCCATGCCTTATTCGAAAGACCGCCGGCGACTTTGAAATTCTCGATGCGGCCCGTTTCCTCACATTTCTGCAAAGCGAAAGGGATGGTGACGGTGCGGTTGGTTTCCAATCGCGGCCGCCAAAAACAATCGGCAAAATGCACTTCGGTGAAAGGGACGGGCGCAATCGGATAGTCGTGGGTTTCGGCTTTCGTGAAAGTTGTTCCAAAACTCAAGCAGACGGCAATCATGATCGTTCGCGGCAGCATGGCATGCTCCTTGATTATGATGGAGAACCGCAATTGCAAGGGCGTTCGCCGCCCTGTCGTCAAGAAGATGTCTACCCACGATATTTGGTTGATTTTAACCGCTGATGCAAGCAGTGGCAATCCGCCCCCTCACGATGGAAGAAATCGCCCGGCCATTTCGGGCCATCATCAACTTTTCCCGCTGCGCTGAAAAATCCCCCCCAATGCTTTTCCTGCTTGACAACAGTTCCTCTCATAATTTATAGTCGGGACTGTATGTTGAACAATTTTACCCTCGTATTCAGGAGAAACATCATGTGCAAGGGACACGCTGGGGGCTGCTGTACATCGCTGCATCGCCGTGATTTCATGTCGGCAATGGGACTTTCCGCCCTGGCGGTCAATTCCAGCCTATTGAGTTTCACAACAGCGGCCGCCGCCGAGGAAACCAAGCCCGCGGCGAAGCCCCGCATCCGCGCAGTTTTCTTCCGTCCCAAAGTCGATCGCTATTGGATGGGTTGGCCGGGCGCATGTTACGACATCAAGGCCCGGGAAGCCGATTACGCGAAAATCATGTCCGACGCCGCCAAGGAATTGAACATCCAACTCGACGTCGATACCGAACCGGTGGCCGACATGGCAGGCGTGAATGCGCTTCTGCAAGAGTGCAAGCAATCGCCGCCGGATGGAATCGTCGTTACGGTGGGCAGTTTGGGGCCCGATTATTGGCCGCACGCCAATCGGTTCGTCGCCGAGAAGGGCGATTTGCCGGCGATCGTCTTCAGCCCGATGGGCACTTCATTCACGGGACATCTGCAAGAAACGCGCGACGCCAAGAAGACCTTCGTGGCCGCCACCCAGGACCTTTCCTGGCTGGCCACCGCCATGAAGATGTTCCGCACGATCTGGGACATGAAACACACCCGCATCTGCATCATCAACGGCGACAAAACCGAAGACCGCGTCGTCAACGGCGTGGGAACCACGCTGCACTACATCCCCTTGAACCGCTGGGTCGAGGAATTCGAAAAGACCGAGACCACGGAGGAAGTCCGCGCAATCGCCGAGGCTTTGAAGAAACAGGCCCAAAAAATCGTCGAACCCAAGCCGGAAGACATCATCAACGCCGCGAAAAACTACGTCGCGGCCAAGCGCATCCTGGCGGCCGAAAACTGTCAGGGCATTTCGCTCAACTGCCTGGGTTTGGTTCAAACCCGCAGAATCCCTTGCCCGCCCTGCATGGCGTGGCTGAAATTGAACGACGAGGGCAGCGTGGGCTGCTGCGAATGCGACGTGACTTCGGCCATCTCGCTGCGGCTGTGCAGTCTGCTTACCGGCCAGCCGGGCTTCATGCAAGATCCCGCGCCGAACACCGTCAGCAACACCTTCATGGGCGCACATTGCAGTTCGCCGACCAAACTCCGCGGCTTCGGCAAACCCTCCGAACCGCTCATTCTGCGCAGCCACAGCGAATCGGAGATCGGCGTCTCGCCGCAAGTGCTCTGGCCGAAGGATGAAGCCGTGACGGTAATGAAGCTGATCGAGCCGACGAAGATGATCCTCGGCACGGGCAAAGTCGTGGCCAACATCGACACTCCTCCGTCGGGCGGCTGCCGCACCTCGGTGGAACTCGCCCTGGACAATGTGGCCAACACGCTCGATTGCCAAGGCTTCCATCAGCTAATCATTCTCGGCAAGCACGACCTGCTGTTCAAGGCTTACGGCCGGCTGGCGGGCATCGAAGTCGTGCCGATTGCATGAGAATCGGAAGAATCGCCACACGGTGAGACGCACGAAATCGGGGCGCCATGCCCGCGGATCGCGCGGGCATGGCGCCGAGTCGATCGCAACAAACCCTATTTGTCCCGTTCCCCATCCTTCAATCCCAGTTTTTCCAGCCAGCGGCCGCGGGAGGGTTTACTGGGCGTCTTATTTTCCGTCAGTGCGGTGGTCGGTGAAATTCCAAGCTGCTCCATTTGGCGGAGGCGCTCTTCGAGTTGCGATTTTTCGCGGGCGATTTTCGCGCGTTCGACGGAGATTTCCACTTCGGCCAGGCGGAGTTTTTCCCGCCATTCTTCCTGGATGCGCTTCAGGTTTTGCCGCTCCTCGCAGACGATGGCGTCTTGATCGAATAGTTGACCGAGCGCGGCCGCTCCCACCGCCACGCTTCCGAGGCTGTTGCTCTGGTTTTCCAGCAACATTTTCAGCTCTTCGATCTCCCGATTCTTTTCGGCCAGGACGGCGTCGGTCTTGCGAATGACGTCTTCGATCTGCATCCGTTGGTGCTTCGACTCCTCGTCGTTGTAATCCGACTCCAACTCCGCGAGAATGCGTTTCTTTTCCTGTTCCCAATCCAACACGTCGCCGCTCTTTTTTCCCGGCGACGATCCCCCGCCGCTTTGTCCTTTGGCAAGCTGCTGTTGGAGTTCGGCGTTTTTCGCCTTGAGTTCGCGGAGGTCGTCCATCGCCAATTCATGGCGGCGGGAGAGATCTTCGAGATTCTCCGACGGTTCGTTCGCGCCGCTTTCCTTCGCCCGGGAGAGCCGTTCTTGTGACTCGGCGAGTTTCGATTCCAGTTCATCGACTCGCGCTTGGAGGTGCTTTCGCTCGGTTCGCAGCTCTTCACACTGCCGGGCCTCATCGCCGGCTTCCGCGGCGGCCTGGGCCAGTTGGTCCTCCAACTCGCGGCAATGGACGCGAATGGAATGCAATTCCGTGGAAGATTCCGCCTGCTGGTTCATTCCCGCTTCGAGCCGCCGCAGCAGGTCGTTTTTATGGCCCTGCGCAGATTCTTGTTCGGTCGTCAATTCGGCTTGTTGACGGCGCAGACTTTTCACTTCCGCGATCAGATCCTTCTCATGTTTTTGCAGATCTTGCACTTCGGTGGCAAGATCGGTTTCGCGTTGCCGCAGTTTTTTCACTTCCGCGGCCTGCCCCGATTCGCGCTGCCGCAATCCGGCCGTTTCGGCGGCCAGGTCCGATTCGCGCTGCCGGAGCCTGTCGATTTCGGCCGACAGGTCCGCTTCATGCCGTTGCAGCTTTTGGATTTCAGCCGAAAGTTCCGCCTCGCGCTGCCGTAGGTTGCCGATTTCGAGGGATCGCTCCGTCTCGCGCTGCCGCTGGCTTTGCATTTCGGCGGAAAGTTCCGTTTCGCGCTGCCGCAGAGTCTTGATCTCGGCAACCAGATCCGATTCACGCTCCATGAAGGATTTGATTTCCGCACTCAACTCGGAAGCCCGATTTCTCAGCGCTTTGGCCTCGGTTTCGCGGTCGGCTTCGCGTTTTTGCAGTTCTTCGCAACGGTGCGCCAGAGCCGATTGATCCGCCGTGCCGAGCTGCTCCAATTCGCTGCGGCGAAGCTCGAGTTCCTTCAAATGCGCGGGCGCGGTTCGACTTGAACTCACGAGCGATGCGGCGGCGGGCGTTCTCGGTTTCCGCGGCCCGGGCGTCCAATGCCTGCCGGCGCGACTCGAGTTCGGTTTTCAAGGCGTTCAAACGCTCGCCGGTCGCCGCTAATTCACCGCGATCGTTTTCCAATTCCAGGCGCGCCGCTTCCAGGGCTTGTTTTTCGCGTTGGAGTCCGGCGAGGCTTTCCTCGGCGGAATTTTGCCGGTCGTGCAATTCGCCCTGCCGGCGCGCAAGCTCCGCTTCCCGATTTTCAAGTTCGCCCGCCAGCGTGCGCTGTTCGTCAAGATACCGCTGACGCAGCGTTTCCCACTGCGTTTGCTGCTCGGCGATATCCGCTTTGAGATTTTCCAGATGGGCGGCTTGCGCGGCGATTTCCGCCGCCTTGGCGTCGAGATCCGTTTTGGCTTGGACCACTCCCGACTGTTTGGAAGCCACGTCCGCGGCGAAGATTTCCATTTGCGCGGCCAATGCGGCCTCCGCCAGACGCAATCGCTCCTGTTGCGCGGCGAGAAATTCCCGGGTTTTTTCGCGTTTCTCGCAAATGGCTGCGGCAAATTGCTCCGGCCAGCCTTCAACGCCCGGATTGGGGAGGGATGTTGCTTCCATGACGGTTGACTCGATTCCTCGACGTAAGCAAAATTGAAATTCTTGGGAATAAACAAGTTGCCCTGGTGTGGACCGCCGCGCAGCTTTTCCGAAGAAAAGAGTCCGGCGACCAGCTTAATAAATCGGAACGATCTCAGCCGCCCCAAAACCGCCTCATGGAGGGGATGTGCAATTGAACCCCGATACAAAATCTATACGTCATACTCATGGCGAGAGCAAACGCCGTTTGCAATTAGAGGGATCGTAACGATTATGAGGCTGCCCGGCGACATTCCCGCGACAAGGTCGGGCTTGTGAAGGGGCCGATTACTTCACATCCGCCATGAACCGCAAAAACCTTGCTTCGAGCATTCGCCAGTCCTTGCCGAAAACCGCGGTAAAATCGGCGAGTCGATGCGCCGTATCGTATTCGCTGAAAGGCGGCCGTTCCGCGGTTCGCGCGAGATATTGCGCATATTTGCGGGGCTCGGTTTCGACGAGGAAAAATGTGAACGCCCATGACTCGGCATAACCCGCCGACGCATTCACATGAAAAAAACGATCCGAAGCAACGAGCGCTTGGAGCACTTCCGGCCGGTGTTTTTTTTCCAGCATGGCGCGAAAATCATCCAGCCGATATCGATTCAGCCGGTCGGCTTTGCTCTCATAGTGCCCGGCGTCGTACACGCCGCGGGCCTCGAACAACGTGGCCAGCCCTTCGGCGACCCATACCGGCGGAGGCGCATACGCGCGAATGCACGCCGGTGTTGAATGCCGTCTGATGCGTGGCTTCGTGAATGATGACCGCGGCGTTTTCCTGCCATTGCTTGGCGCTGCCGCCGGTATCATACATCGTAATGCGGTTCGTATCTTGCGAATAATAACCGAGCACGCCGCGGGACGCGTTCACACCTTGGGAAGCGGATAATTGCCGGAAATCACGCTGATTTTTGCAGACGACGCCCACCAGCGGGAACGGCGGTTGGGTCAAGCGGAATCCGCGCACCGAAAAATACCGCGTGAAACTGCGATAAAGTTCCTCGAAGCGTTCGGCCCACAAATCGCGCTGGCCGCGAGGATGGACGATCAGATAATGGCCCGTCCCACTGACCTCGAAATCGTTGCCCAACTCGCGGAGCAACTCGGCCCGCAATTCAGAAGTGGAATAACTGCGGAACCGATCGGCCGTTTGGCGGAAATTTTCCGCCGCTTCCGGCCGGAACTCCCAAAGTTTGCCGTCGCGAGCCAGAAGATGAACTTTGTCCTCGTTCCACGCAAGTGGCGTCCCTTCCAGCTTGTGCCCGGAAAGAGTAAGTTCGATCATCCCCATGGCGGGAAACTCATCGCCGGCGATTGCGGGCGTTCCGCCAATGATCAGCAACAGGATTGGTAATAGCCAATTGCCAATTGCAAACTGCAAGATGAAAGAACGTTTCATGGTGATTTCAGCCCGGTAACATGCCCACGCGTGAAGTGGGCGGTGGTGGTTTTTCCGGCGATTCATGCATGCCCACGACAAGCGTGGGCATGGCACCCTAATTGATGTTTTTGTTCCTGCATAAATGTGTTTGCAGGAGTATATTTCCATTAAAAAAATCCCAAGGATATCAACCCTTGGGATAGTCGAATATGCCGATTTTAGATTTATTCAAGCATAGCTTATTCTTCCAGGCCCGGGGCAAAACCGCGGCGCATGGTATTTTCCGCCGAGCAGCGGGGATCGACGAAATGGAGCAGATAATCAGCCCCGCCGGCCTTGGTGCCGCCGCCCGAAAGGCCGAATCCGCCGAACGGCTGGCGGCCGACGAGCGCGCCCGTGCAGCCGCGGTTCAAATACAGATTTCCCACACGGAATCCCTTCAAAGCGGCTTCCAGATGCGAAGGTTTCCGGCTGAAAACGCCGCCGGTGAGTTTGTAGGCCGTGGCGTTGGCCAAGTCGAGCGCTTCTTCGAAGGTCTTCACGCGCATCACCGAAAGCAGCGGCCCGAAAATCTCCTCGTTCGCCAGACGGTGCCGCGGCTGGATGCCGGAGAAAATATGCGGCCCGATATACGGCTTGCCGACGCGCTCGGCCAGACCGGCGGGCACATCGCAGGCCAATTCCAAACGGCCCTCGGTTTTGCCGATCTCGATGTACTCGCGGATTTTCGCGGCGGCTTTTTCGTCGATCACCGGGCCGAAATCGGCGCCCGGATCGGCCGGATCGCCGATCACGAGCGAATGCGTCGATGCGACCAGTCTTTTAAGAAATTGATCGTGAACGCTGTCGAGCACGATCGCCCGGCTGCATGCCGAGCATTTCTGGCCGCAGTAGCCGAAGGCCGAGTGCCTGACGCCGAGCACGGCTTCGTCCAGATCGGCCGACTCATCGACGATAATCGCGTTTTTCCCGCCCATTTCGCAAACGACCTTCTTGACGAAGTTTTGCCCCTCGGGCGTGTCGCCGGCGGCGCGGAGGATGCTTAAGCCCACTTCTTTCGAGCCGGTGAAGGCGATCATCGTCACCCGCGGATCGCGCACCAGCACGTCGCCCACGGCGCAGCCCTCGCCCGGCACGAAGTGCAGCACGTCGCGCGGCACGCCGGCCGCCCAGAACGCTTCGCACATCGCCAAGGCAATTCCGCGCGTTTGCGAGGAAGGCTTGACCACGGCCGTATTGCCGACCACGAGCGCAGCCGCCGTCATGCCGCAGCAAATCGCCAGCGGGAAATTCCAGGGGCTGATGACCGAAACCGCGCCCTTCGGCTGATACCACTGGAGATCGAGTTCGCCGACGAATTTTCCCAACCGCCGCGGTTGGAAAAGCCGCACCGCCTCCCGGGCGTAATATTCGCAGAAGTCGATCGCCTCGCAGGCATCGGCATCGGCCTCGCGCCACGGTTTGCCCGCCTCGCGAATCATGATCGCCGAAAGTTCGTCGCGGCGGTCGCGCATCTGCGTCGCCGCTTTGAGAATGAGTCCCGAACGCTTGAGGGGATCCAGATCGCGCCACGCGGGAAACGCTTGATGCGCTTGGCGACGGCATCTCGCGCCTGGTCCGCGGTGGCGGCCTGGGCGATGCCGGGCACTTTTGTCGCCGCGACCGTCCGGGCAAAAGACTCCCTTGCCGCGGCTTGCGAAAAATCGCGCAGCGGCTCATTGAGCATCGGCAATCCGTTGCCCAAACCTTCGACGGCGGGCGCGAGCGCATGCCGCACGGCCCTCTCCTCCGGCCCCTCACCCAGTGGGAGCGAGGAGGCAGTCTTGCCATCGTCGCCGCCATGCGGCGAGGCCAGGAGCACGTCATCCGAGACTTCATCGGAGAAGCTCGCCCGCAGCCACGATTGGTTGGAGGTGTTCTCGAGCAAGCGGCGCACATAATAGGCCATTCCGGGGATCATTTGTCCGACGGGCACGTACTCGCGAATCCGCAAGCCACGGTGCTGCAAGGCCGCCCGAAGCTGATCGCCCATGCCCGATAGTTTTTGCGTCTCCAAGGCCGTCTCGGGCAAACCGTGTTTCTCCAGCAGCGCCAGCGTGAAGGCAATCGAACGAATGTTGTGCGATCCGAGCGCGAGCTTCACCCCGCCTTGGGCGGCCTGGCGGGGCATCGAAGAGACGAACTTCTCGGCCATCCGCTCGAAACAGGCGTCGGTCTCTCGTTTCGTGGGCCAAACCGGGATCGGCCAGTCCATCCGCTCGGCGTTGATGACTTCGTAATCCCAATAGGCGCCCTTGATCAGCCGGACCGTCACCTGCCGTCCGCTGCGCTGCGCCCAAGCGATGATCCGCTCGGCATCCTCGACGCCGCTTTTGAGATACGATTGCATGGCCAGACCGGCCGGAAAATCGATTTCCTCGCAACATCTCTCGAACAGCGAGAGCGTGAGGTCTTTGAAGGCGAACTGCTCCATGTCGAAATTGATGAGCACGTTGTTCTTCGCCGCGGCCTGGAGAATCGGCCGCAAAGCGTCCGCGAGCGACCGCAGCGATCCCTCGAAATCGATGGGATCGGTCCGGGCGCAAAGCGAGCTGATCTTGATCGAAACGTTCGTCCGCGGAATCGGGCCGAGATAATCGCTCTCCAAGATCGGATTCGACGGCCATTCGGCCGCCTGGCCGGGCAGCGTTTCGATCAGATCGAGATAGCGCTTCTGATAGGCTTCGGCCTCTTCGTTGCTCACGCAGGCTTCGCCCAGCAGATCGACGCTGAACGCCACGCCTTCGCCCCAGAGATTCTTCAAGGTCGGCAAAGCGCCGGCGGCATCCACGCCGGCGATGAAATTACCCGCCATCGTGGTAATGCTCTTGGAGATGGTTTTGGTCATCATCCCCTTGGCGAGGCCGCCGGCTTTCAGACCCGACTCCATGCCCAACGGAAGCGTCACGCCCGGCTGCGTGAGATAATCGAGCAGGTAATCATGGACCAGTTCGGGCGTGCCGAGCATGGGAAAGACGTCGATGAAGCGGAACAACTGCACTTTGAACGCGGGATCCTTCATCGACCAATTCATCAATTGATCGGACCAGAATTTAGTGGAGAAAATGCTCCCTCGATGCGCCCGCGGGCGCCAGCAATTCCTTGCCGATTTCAATTGCCCGGCGTTCGACGTCCGACGACGGCCGCGCCAACGGGAAAGTCGCAAGTTTTGTCGTGGTTTGCTTTTTACCCAGTCCGAAAATCGCCATGATACAATCCTTCCAGGGGAAAAATGAATCGAGCCGCGTCTCTGAATGCGGTTCGTGATTATTTGCGTCGTTTGACGCGGATTTCGCGTCCGGTCTGCATTTATGGCAACCAAATCATCTTTATAATTCTTTCCAACCGGATTGCCTAGCGTCACAAAACCCCTCCTGTTCGAAATTTCGAAATTTGCGACTTCAGGGGAAGCCTCAAGGAGGTTCGTGATCACATGTTTCGGTAAAAGGTGAAAAGTCGCAGTTCTCATGCAGCTTGCCAAGAATCCCATTCCCGAAGGTAGCCCTTTCAGGTAGAATCGAACCATGCAATTCTCAGACCAGGATAACGGCAGGGAAAAGGAGGATGACGTTCCGGAAACGACTGGTTTTCGGTTCCAGTTCGGGATTTCGACCCTGCTCTATATCATGACCGGACTGGCGGTTCTTTGCGGGCTGATGGCCTGGGTGGGCCTGTTGCCGATTCTGCTGATTATTTCCATTGCCGGCGGAACATTTCTCGGCTTGCTGGCTTGCAACTATTTCGGTTTAGGCTTTGCGTTCGAAAATTTGCCCTGGGACATCGCCAAATGTTTTATTATCGCGGGGATTGCCGTGGTTCCCGGTACGATATTTGTCCTTTTCCAATTTCAGTTTTTCCCCGTTTGGGCCTGTTTCATTTTGAGTGGATTAGCCTATTGTTTTAGCATGAAATTTGCTTGGCTGGATATTGAAAATCCGGAGATCTTGGTCTGTTCACTGGTTGCAGTTTTCGTGATGGCGATGGCCGTTGTCGCTTTCTCTCCCCTTTTAAGGGCATAACGGAGTGAGTTTTGCCTGACATGGCTGTAATTAATCCCAAAGGAACGAAATGATGTCGAAATTCCGATTGGTTCTCATGGTTCTGTTATCGTTGACGCTGGCCGGTTGCGGCAATTCAGCCACGAAACGTCTAATCGGCAAGTGGAAATGGGATCCTCTCAAAGGCATTGCCAAAGATTTTGGCATACAAACGGAGATGGGAATGATTTTCGAATTCAAATCCGACCAGACGCTCAACGTGAGCGCTACCGGCATTCCCGCCCCGTTCTCCGGTTCGATGACCTGGAAGACCCTTGAGAGCCAAGGCGATAAGCTCACCATCGAAATCACCAATCCCAAGGAAAATACACCCAGCAAGGTACAAATCACCTTCACCGATAACGATCATCTCCAATTTATCCCGCCCGATATGAAAACTAAGCCCATGGAGTTCGAGCGGGTTAAGGAAAAGTAATTGTTGTTGCAGAGCGATAGGTAGTTTTCTTAACTCTTAATGCCAGTTCTTTCGCAAACTTCAATAGATACTGAATTTTCCGTGCTACCCCAATAATATCAATAATTTACATGCTGTCGATGAGGCCATGAACAACCAAACGGTAAAATCCGCACCATCTACACATGGAAAACACATAAAAAACGGACATTCCTCACAGCTGTTACACTCCGAAGGTTCGGTCGCGATCTTCCGTGATTTATCATCTCCCGAATAGAGCTTACAATCTCTAAAACCGTTTCCAGCCGCGGCGTATTCGGCATACGCCGCATCCCGGATACATTCGCTCCAGCTTGTCACCAATTCACTTGGTTGCAGAAACGGTGTTTCAAGCGTCGATAGCTGTTTTTGGCTGATCCGCACTGTAACGCTGATACTATACACCACTATGCCCAAGACATCCCGACGCCGACAGTCTCCCTCGGTGCAGACTCCGCTGGAAACCTACCTCCGCGAGATCAACGAGACTTCGTTATTATCCTCCGACGACGAGCACGTGCTGGCCATTGCCATCGGCAACGGCGACATCCATGCCCGGGACCGGATGGTCCGCGCCAATCTCCGCCTGGTGGTGAACATCGCCCGGGGCTATACGGGCAAGGGGTTGGGGCTGCAAGACCTGATCGAAGAGGGCAACCTGGGCCTTTTGCGGGCGGTTGAAGGTTTCGACCCGGCCATCGGCACCCGATTTTCCACCTATGCCAGCTATTGGATCAAGCAGTCGATCAAGCGGGCGTTGATCAATTGCGGCAAGACGATCCGCATTCCGGCCTACATGGTGGAACTGCTCTCGAAATGGCGCCGCGCCAGTTCCCGCCTGGCCGAGGAGTTGGGCCGCACGCCCACTCCGGAGGAAGTCGCCCGGGTGTTGGGCCTGCCGCGGAAAAAGTTGCCGATCATCAAGAAGGCGATCAAGATCTACAATCTCACGCCGCAAACCGATCAAGCCGAGGCCGGCTGGTCGCTGGGCGAAATGGTGATGGATGAAAACGCCCGCACCCCCGAGGATGAACTAGTCGAAAACGACAATCTGATCCACGTCCTTCAACAGTTGGCCACGATGGACCCACGCGAGGCGACGGTTCTCAAAATGCGCTTCGGGTTGGACGAGCACCAGCCATGCACGCTCAAGGAAATCGGCGAAGCCCTGGGACTTACCCGCGAACGGGTTCGCCAAATCGAGACCGAAGCTTTGGGCAAACTCGCCGAGAGCCTCAACGGCCCGCTGGAACCGCTGCTGGCGGTGCAGTAGAATAAGGGGCAAACAGCCCCTGGCCCCTCAACATGCCCGATCTGATAGCCCAAGGCGTCGAACCTCAACAACGGTGGCGGCGAAGCCTGCCTGAGGGCCAATCCGTGCTCTTAGGCCGCTTGGGCGGCACTTGGGCGGTACCCTGGGATCAACACGTTTCCCGCCGGCACGCCCGGCTGCTTTGGTCCGGCAAGCAATTGGAAGTCGTCCGCCTTTCGGAGACGCACAATCCAATCTTTGTTCACGGGAAGGAAGTCGAAAGGTTCTTCATCGAGCCCGGCGAACACTTCGTCATCGGCCAAACCAGTTTCACCCTGGCCGATCAGCGCGCGAACGTCACCGCCGACGCCCCCCAACCGGTCCAACAGCAATGCTTCAGCGCACAATATCTGCGACAGATCCAGTTCCGCAATCCCGACCATCGGATTGAAGTCCTCTCGCGGCTTCCGGACGTCATTTCGGGCGCGGCGGGCGACGAAGAATTGTTCCTCCGCCTGGTCAGCATGTTGTTGGCCGGCATCCCCCGTGCCGATGCCGCCGCCGTCGTGGCCGTCGAGGAAATCGCCGAGAAGGCGGAAGGCGGAAGGGGGAAGGCTGAGGAAGTAATCGAGACAGAAGATACTTTCTTTCGGAGCCGCGGATCAATTGATGAAGAAGATCATCCTACTACTTCGTCGTCGTCCCTCTTTCCCCCTGCCGCCTTCCGCCTTCCGCCTTCCCCTCTCGTGCTCCACTGGGACCAACGCCTGGTCGTCAGCAACGATTTCACTCCCAGCCAGGGCCTCATCCTCGAAGCGATCCGCCAGCGGCAGAGCGTGCTGCACGTCTGGCACGGCATGGAAACCGGCAACACGGCCGCTTTCACCGAAAGCGAAAATTATGATTGGGCCTTTTGCACGCCGGTCCTCGGCACGGCCTGCGCCGGCTGGGGATTATACGTCGCCGGCCGGTTCAACGTCGAACGCCCGGGCGTGACGCCCTCCTCCGATTCGACGGACCTCAAGGAAGACGTGAAATTCACCGAGCTTGTCGCCGCGATGCTCAGTTCGCTGCGGCAGATGCGTCTTTTGGAGCATCGCCACGCCACCTTGAGCCAGTTCTTTTCGCCGGTCGTGCTCGACACGCTGGCGGCCGAAGATCCCGAAATCGTGCTCGCGCCGCGGGAGACGGAAGTCTCGGTCCTGTTCTGCGATCTGCGGGGTTTTTCCCGCGAATCGGAACGCTATGCCGGCGATTTGCTGGGCCTGTTGCAGCGCGTGAGCAAGGCTCTCGGAGTGATGACGCTGCATATCCGAGAGGAGGGCGGCGTGGTCGGCGATTTCCAAGGCGACGCCGCGATGGGTTTCTGGGGTTGGCCCCTGCCGCAACGCGACGCCGTCAAGCGAACTTGCCGCGCGGCGCTGGGGATCCGCAAGGAATTCGAGGCCACCGCCGGCTTCCACGCCGGCATCGGCATCGCCACCGGCCGCGCCGTGGCGGGCAAGATCGGCACCATCGACCAGGTGAAAGTAACCGTTTTCGGCCCGGTAGTGAATCTGGCTTCGCGGTTGGAAAGCATGACGAAAATTCTCCGCGCCCCGATCCTCCTCGACGAGACCACCGCTCGTAGCGTCCGCCGGCTCGTGCCCCGCGACATCGCCCGCGTGCGCCGTTTGGCCATCGTCAAGCCGTACGGTCTGGACACGCCGCTGGAGGTGAGCGAGCTGCTGCCGCCGGCCTCGCAGTATCCGCTTTTGACCGACGAGCACATCGATTATTATGAAACGGCGCTGGAGAAATTTCTCGCCCGGCAATGGGCGGCGGCCTTCGAGCTATTGCATCACATCCCAGCGGAGGACGAGGTCAAAGACTTTTTAACGGTTTATATCGCGGAGCACAACCGCCGTCCGCCGGCACATTGGGACGGAGTGATTCCGCTGGAAAGCAAGTGAAAAGCCGGGGAACAATTAACTTCGTTGATATCCATTAATTAAGTTGACGAGGAAAAATAAATTGATTCAAAAGATTGCCATAGGAGTTTACTCATCATCTCCGCCGATTTTCGAAATCGCCACGATAAGTCCCACGGCCGCAAGCAAACTGACAGTCAGAATCCCCATCACGATATAACTCGTCTGCTCCGATGCGCCGATCCAGCGCAGCGTGCCGAAAATCAAACCTACGGCAAGCATCAGCCCTAACAGCGTTTTGATGCCGAACTGCAAGGGTGGCGGCTTTTCACGCTTTTCGTCATTCGTCATTCGTGCTTCGTCATTTCTCTTTATCTTTCCCATGTTTTCAGTTTTTCCATCGCCGCCAGCACGTCGTTGCGGCGTTTCTCGAAGAAGCCGAAGACGGCGATGATCGCCAATCCCAATAAAATGACACTCACGATCCACGGCCACGATTGTTCGAGCATCACCGCGGCGGTCTGAATGAGCACGATAATGTCGAGCACCAGAAACACCAAGCCCAAAATCAGGAACGAACGAATTCTCAAAAGCACGCCGAGCAAAGCACCCGCCACGGCCAATGCCAAAAGCACCATCGGCATTTGAAAACCATGCCCGATGCGGGCGATGAGCATGTCGGCCGTCGAGCTGATGTAGATCGTGCTCAGGGCGGCGTAGCGGAAGGCCGTGCTTTGCGTTTTGCTCAGCCGTTCGTGGTTCATGTACTCGGCAACCAACGCGCACAGGGCGAGGGGAATGAGCCATAATTGTGGATGCTTGAAGAAACTGATCTCGCCCAACGCCAGCGCGGTCCATAAGCCCATATTCGCCGTTAAAATGGCCAGCACCCGCAAACCGGCGAACGCCGCATGTAGGCCATCGTGCCGTAAAATCCGCCGATCAGGAACCAGAGCCAGGGCGTGCGGCCGATCAATCCCCAGTTCAAGGCATCCGGCGCAATCAGCCAAAAGCCGAGCACCGGCAAAACCGGCAACCATAAAGCCGTCCGTTCGAGCGGCCGGCTCAGCACGGGCAATTTGCGGCGGTGGAACAGCTCGCTCAATCCCGCCCCCGAAAAGGCCACGCCCATGACGAGAAACATCCAATATTTCTTGATAATTCCCAACTGGAACAAGTGCGGATTCGTCATCCATACGTGCAGGCCGATGAGCGCCAGCAGCGCTTCGGCCGCATAGACGTAAGCTTGCCGGCCACTCTCACTGAGTTTCAACGGATCGAAATCCGTGCGAAGCGCGAAAACCAGCACCAGCGCCAGCATGGCCGCCATTACGCCCGCAACGATGATCGTTTCGGAAATAGTCGCCGGCGCTCCGCTTTCGGGATTGAAGAGCCAGCCCTCTTGCACGAGAACGATCGCCAAGAGGCCGAGCGTCAGGGCGGCGAAGTACGGCAGTATTTTTCGGCCGGCGTCGGACCAGGTGCTTTTCGGATTCGCCGGATTTTGCGGGAAGAGAGGATCCCATAGCCGCTTGCTCACTTGTGGCAAGCCAAAGGTCGTAAGCATGCACATCATAGCCGCCGAGAGCAACATTGCGATGCTTCGATGCAGCCACGGTGCAAATAGGATCATCGAGTCGGACGAGTCGAGGCCCGCCCAGCGGATGGCGGCCATGAACAGCAAGCCGATTACGAAAGCGGCGGATTGCCAGGATTCCCTCGCCCGATTGCAGGGTGCCATGCCCACGCTTGCCGTGGGCATGAGGGATTTTCTCTCCGCTTCCGACATGCCCACGGTAAGCGTGGGCACGATATCCCATATATTTCTGCTGCATTGGGCAGCCATCAAGATCGCCGCGCCGAGGACCATCAGCAGGCCTGTCACGCCGGCGTAGCGTCCGCCAATTCCCAATAGAGCGACGTCCATGCCCACGCCGGTGAACTGGAAATCGATCGCCAGCCACACGCACATTATCGTAGCGACCGTCGCGAGAATTGCCTGCGACGGCATGAACCAGTTGGCGGCCCAGCGTTTTTCGCCGTCGGGAATGAGCAGATAGCGGCAGCCGCGGCGAACGAACGGAATGAATCGGCCGATGAGCGCGGCGCCGAGCGAATAAGCCGCGAAATCGCTCGCGGCGAGCCAGTAAATCATCTTGGGCGGAAATGCCGCATGCAGCCAAACCATGCCTACACCGGCGAGTCCGACCAGATAGAGCCCCATCCAGACGTATGTGGCGCGCCGGTCCCAAAGCATGAGTGTCAGCACGCCCGCGACGGCTGCCAAGGCGAACCAGCCGAGCCTGCCGAGCGGGTCGTGGCCCAAGCCGCTCAGCACGCCGAACAGTCCGCAAACGACCGGCACGGCCAGCAGCATGATCGCCACGACAATCGCCACATGCGCAAACGGCAATGCCTTTTTAATGCCGCCGCCGATTATCTGAAAATGCGGAACGAGATCGAGGCGGGCAATCTCGGGCAAGGTCCATGCCGCCGCCGCGGCCGCGAGGCATAAGACCTGGAACTCCAAAAAATTCGCCGCGTTTTGCTTGCCGAAAGCGAACCATGCAACGACGCCCGCCAAGTTCATCAAGAGTCCGGAAAACACGACGTGTTCCGCCGACCGCAGCCAGACGGCGATCAGTCCCGCCGTAACGATCAGCGTTCCCACGACGGCGAGCGACCACCGCACTCCGCCGATATCCCAGGCGCAGGATCGCGCAACCAAGGCAGCGGCAAGGATGCTAATCGCCG
This sequence comes from Pirellulales bacterium, assembly GCA_963713065.1. Lineage (GTDB taxonomy): Bacteria > Planctomycetota > Planctomycetia > Pirellulales > Thermoguttaceae > JADLEL01. Next base: position 127,651 of record CAVQKP010000016.1, read on the forward strand.
AAATCCAAAGCTTGCCGGCGTCCGTCGAAAAGTGTCTCGAAAGATTCAAGTTCGGCAATGCCGCCAGACGGCGGACGTTGGCGACGCAAGTCATTGCCAAGAGAATCACTGCCGCGGCCGTCCAGGAGCTGAACAGCACGCGATATTCCATCCACTCGCCGGCAAAAAACGGCCCGAACGAATGTGATTGGCACGCGACGAGCACACCGGCGCCCAGCCCAAGTCCCGCGAGAGCATGAATCAGCTTGCCCGGCAGCGTGCGCTCGATATACCAAAGGCCGGCTGCCGCGGGCAACAGCAAGCTCACCCAGCCCGGCGGATCGGCAAAACCGTGCATCCATGCGGTCAGCGATTCCGGATGTTCCAACAGGTAAGCGAGGGGAATCAGCAGAATCGCCGCGTTAGCCAGGACGGGCAATACGATTTGCACCGCAAGCAGCGGGCTCTGCCGCACGCTCAAGTCGCGAAGTTGATAAAGCCTGCGGTGCGCCGCCAGCCATACCAAGCCGACCAGCGACGAAGCAATGATATTGGCCTGCGCCAGCCGCAGCCACCACTCCTCGAACAGCGCGCCTCGCGCCTCTTCGACGTGCCAGACGACCAGCGAGGCGGCGACATTGACGCCCACCGCCGCGCAGAACGCCCAGCCTTCGCGGCGGCGCCAGACGGCCATGGTCGCGCCGGCCAAGCTGGCGATGGCGATACCCGCCGCGGCCCAGAGCCGTTCGCCGTCGAGATCATCGTGCCGGAAACCAGCCTTCAGTCCCAGCAGTACGGCGGCGATGCCTGCCACGCGAACCCAAACGGCCGCCAGGCGGATGAGCGCTTGCGGCGGTCCTACCGCGCCGGGCAGCGTGCGTTGCGAGGCGACCCACCACGTGGCCACGGCGATCAAAAGCGCGTAGCACGCCCAGCCGATCATCAGCACGCGATAGGCCAGCGTGCCACCCATAACGACGCCTGCCGGCATGGGCAAATTAGAAACGGTGCAGGCCAAAAGGGCCAAGACGCCCATCCCCGTCAGACCGACGGCGTGCGGGCTGAATTTCCGCCCGCGTTGCCACGTCCGATAGCCGCCCGCCGCCGCGGTCAAGCCAAACGCAATCCATCCCAGGGGCATCCCGGCCTGCAAGGATACATGCAAGGATCCACGGGGGCTTTCTCGGACGATGATCTCCAGCAGCGCCATGCCGAGCAAGACGACGTTGCCCAATACGGCAAAACCAAACTGGACGTGCATCAGCATCGAGGCGACCGAGTGAGATGCCATGCGAGGTGCCATGCGAGGTGCCATGCCCACGCTTGCCGTGGGCATGTAAGGCACGGTTCCATCTCCCTTCATGCCCACGGCAAGCGTGGGCATGGCACCCGATGCACTTTGCGGCCCGATGTCTTCTCGCCAAACATTAACCCACAGCCTGGCAAGGAGCCAGGCGATCGCCCAAGCGGCCGCGGCGATAGTCATGAGTTGAACCCAAACCATGAACTCCGTCGTGCCGAATTTCCGAGCCGGCGAGGACGTGGCAAGCTGCAGCGGATAGCCGAGCATTACGGCGAGTTCGACGACGAGGCCCGCCAAGAATGCGTTCACGGCCGACGATTCCCGCAAGGCGTGGCCGACGGTGCCCGCAATCACCAGAGCCAACGGAACGAGATAAGACCAGTTCGGCCCCATCGTCGCGAAAATACCCGACGCCGGACCGTTGAGCCGCGTTCCCGTAAGCTGAATAACCGCCATAAACACGGTGATCGCCACGACCGGCACGGCGGTGAGCGCTGCCGTAATGATCCGGGCAATGAGTGGCGAATTGTCATCCGGATCGATTTTCGCTCCCCACGCGGTCAATCGCTTATACAACTGCCCGCGGAACCAGATCGCCGCCGAAATGAACAGGAAGGTTGTCGCCAGTCCCCATCGCAAGGCCGAGGCGTTCGCCGCGTCGGTCGAAAATCTTCCGGCAACGAGGCAAGGCACACTTGCCGCGAGGATCACACTGCACAGCAAGCGGCTCTTCTCCCAGCGATCCCATAATGAGGTCGCATTCACGGCGGCGAGCAAGATCAGCAGAATCCACGCCGTCGGGCCGCAGTAGCTCTGCAGATCGGCAACCGTGCCGGAAAGCTGAATTTCGTGCCACAATCCTTTGAAGACGAACGGCAAGAGCATGAATGCCTGCATAACAACCAGTCCGCTACCGACGATCTTATCAACGGGCAACCAGCCGGGATTCAGCAGCCTCTCGAATCGTTCCTGGCGGCGTACGGCAAAGCGAACGATTATCCAAGCAAGCGAAAGCGCGGCCAACGCGGCGGCGAAGGCTTGCAGGTTGTGCGCTTTGAGCAAATCGCCCGGTAATTTCGTGGTCGATATCCAGCCTTGCTGAACCAGCCACGCAAACGTGCCGGCGAGCGCGGCGAGCGACAGAATGATCTGCTGAATTGCGAGCACGACGGCGCTGCGGTGCTGCCAGGCGAGCACGAGCCAGACGGCCGCTGTCCAAAACAGGCAGCCGGCCAGCGCGAGATCGTCTTGCCACGCGGCGATCGAGAACTTCTGCAAGAGCCAAAACGGCGCCGCCGCCAAAAGGTTCCATCCGATATAGCTGAGCGGTTTGCGGTTCCACCGCAATGCGAGGAGCACGCCGACTAAGCCGTACAGGCTGTAAAGGCTTGTCGCGCAAATGGCGTCGGCGAGATTGCCTAGAAAACCATGCACGGTCACCAAACTGAGTCCCAAAACGGCGACTATACAACTGCCGCTGGCATAAATTGCTCCGTGTTCTTTCCGGCCGCGTCGGGCGAAATACTCGGAGATTGCCGCGAACACCACGAAAAGCCCACCCATCGCCATGCCACTCGTTGAACTGACGACAAAGTGCAGCAGTTTTTTGCCAAGCTGCGTCGATTCCATCAGCAAGGTGCGATTCTGCCAGTCAGGCAGGTCTTGACCGAAGAAAACGTAGAATGCCGCCAGAAAGGCAATCGTCGCGCCGATCATCGCACCCGCATGGCAGGCGGGAAAATCATAGTGCAAAGCCAGATAGGCCAAGCACGCCGCCGCCAGCACGCCCACCGCGACGATCAGCATCGGCTGCGGCCATGCGAGAACCAAAGCGGCCAATTGCAGTACGACGCCAAAGAGGGCGATCATCGTCGCCGCGGTGCGATGCCCTTCAAGTTTCGTGTCGGCGGGAAGCCGCCGCTGCAAAATCAGGCCGGCGGAAAGCACGGGCATCGCCGCCAGACTCAGCGGCGCCGCAAGCAATTGCATCGCCAGCGGCACGCCGATCCCGGGTATAAGCGACGCTTTGGCGGCGACGAACACCATCCCCATGACCGTCGCATAGCCCGCCACGGCGAGCAGCATGAAGAGCGAATTGATCGCAGGAAGCATGTCTGCGATTGCAGCCTTTTCCGCCGGCTGCGTGCTTGATAATATCGCGGGGAACGTCCCGACGACTTGCCGCAAATGCCACATCGCCGCAACCGTGAAAAGCCCGGCGGCCACGATTGCAGACCCCATCCAAGCCATAGGCGACATAATGCCGCCAAGAAATTGTCCCACGAGTAAAATGAGCACCGAGTTGCCGATGACCGCCGTGACCATCGGCCATTGCCCGCCGCGCATGAGCGCCTTGGCCGCGAGCGCCACCAGCCAGGCGAAAGCTCCGATCGCCAGCAACTCGACGATCGTCATGGAAACGGATCCCTGTCCGCCGGCCATCGCCAGAAAATTGAGCGGCGCCAACAGGATGCCGATCGTCAGCAATCCCCGTCCGGTGGACTGCAATTTCCAGCGGTGCAAGGCGAACAATCCCGCGGCGAAGATCATCAGCGAATAGATCGCGAAGATCGAAAACTTCATGGAACTTTCCAAACGGTTCCAATAAGCGATGACGAACATCACCGAACCGCCGATCGTTAACAATCCGCCCAACAGGACGCCCGCCAGTTCGCCCCAATGGATGTCGCGATCTTCCAGAAAGGAAACGAGCAGATCGCCGAATGATTTTCGCGGCGGAGGAACGGGCGGTGGTGGTTCGATTTTCGCCGCCGGCTTTTGAATTTTCGCCGCGGCCACTTGGGGCTTCGCTTCCGCCGCTTGCGGTTTTTCAAGAATCCGCTCGATTGGCCGAATCGTTTTTTCAACGACTTCCGCCGTTACCAGAGCCGGTTCCGGAGGCATTTCCGCGGGCGTGGCCGTCGCGGCGGAGTTAAAGCCGGCTGGACGACCGGCGGCGGTTTGACTGCCGGTTGAGGCGTCGCCGCCCGTCGCGGTTGAGCACTGGGATGGAGCAGACGTTCGCGGTAATCTTTTACCCGTTGCAGCAGATTGGCGGCGGTTTCAGATTTAAGATTGCCGTTGGCTTGAAATCGCCGCAGTTGCCGTTGCAGTGCTTCGAGATCGCGAAGCTCCGCCGCCTGCGGCGAAGTCAGGTCCTTGCAGCACCACGAGCAATCCCGGCCGTTGAGCGGGGTTTGCCTGCCGCAAAATCCGCAGGTTTGCATGGGCACTTTTTTCGGTTTACATCCTCTCAACATAAAGGCCAGAAAGACCCAGATCCCATGCCCCAGCAGAGTCAGCGCCGATAGCACCATACCGAAAACGAACAAACCTATCAGGATATCCGGCATAACGGTTACCTCGGAACGGCAGCAAATGCCTCAGTCTCCCCCTCTTATGGATGGAAGATCGACCCGCAAGTCAATATTCAAACTGTACCATAATATGGCTCGTTTCCGCACCGAAATATAACAAGAATTGAGTGTTAGCGGACGATTCCGGCGCAACAAAAAACCACGACCCATGATCGCGGCTTTGCCAAACGTTCCCTTGCGCGTCACGTCTGGATGCGCTCCCTAATCCCCGTCATTCCTTCAGCGCCTGCACGATGCCGGTTAGCATCGCCTTGGCGTCGCCGAAGAGCATGAGGGTGTTGTCGCCGTAGAATAGTTCGTTTTCGATGCCGGCGAAGCCGGGATTCATGCTCCGCTTGATGACGAACACGGTTTTCGCTTTGTCGGCGTCGATGATCGGCATCCCGAAGATCGGGCTGGACTTGTCGTGCCGCGCGGCCGGATTGATGACGTCATTCGCACCGATGATCAGCGCCACGTCGGTTTCCGGCATGTCCGGATTGATTTCTTCCATCTCGATCAGCCGGTCGTATGGAATCTCCGCCTCGGCCAGCAAGACGTTCATGTGGCCCGGCATGCGGCCCGCGACGGGATGGATGGCGAATTTGACTTCCACGCCTTCCTTGCTGAGCGCGTCGAACAATTCGCGCACCCGATGCTGGGCCTGGGCGACCGCCATGCCGTAGCCGGGAATGATAACCACCGACCGCGCGGCCGACATGATTTGCGCGGCGTCCTCGGCGGTCGCGCTCTTGACGGAGCGCTGCTCGGCCGTGCCCGCGGTTTTTTGCACCTGGCCGAAAGCGCCGAACAGCACGTTGGTGAACGAGCGGTTCATCGCCTTGCACATGATGATCGAGAGGATCAAGCCCGAGGAGCCGTCGAGCGCGCCGGCGGCGATCAAGAGCAGCCCCAGCGATTTTCCGGTTTGGCCGGCAGTGCTGCTGAGAACGAAACCCATTGCCACGGCCGAGAGGCCGGCGTAGGCGTTCAACAAGGCGATGACCGTCGGCATGTCGGCGCCGCCGATCGGGATAATCAACAGCACGCCGAAGGCGAGCGCAAGCAGAATGATGATCGGGAACAGCCACCCCCAAGTCGGATAGAGCACCAACAGCACGCCGGCCAGGATGGCGACGGCGAACAGCGACAGATTGGCCGCATTTTGCCCCCTGTAGGTGATCGGCCGGGTGGGAATCATTTCCTGGAGTTTTCCGGCGGCCATCAAACTGCCGGTAAAGGTAAGGAACCCCAAGATCACTTCAGCCACGATCGCGCCGGTGGCGAATTTGGTGAGCTGGTCATGCTTGCCGATGTACGCCAAATAGAACTCCGCGGCGCCGACCAGACCGGCCGCCAAACCGCCGAAGGCGTGCGATAGGGCGGTTCGCTGCGGAACGGCCGTCAGCGGCACCATTGCCAGCGGCACGCCAAGCACGATGCCCGACACCATGCCGATGGCAATCCAATGCCAGTAATGGATTTCGGGCAGCAGGAGCGTTCCGACAATGGCCGCCACCATGGCCACGACGCCGGAGATCACTCCCCGCCGCGCGGTGCCGGGATGGTTCATCCACATCAGCGAGAGGATGAACAATCCGGCGGAAACAAGATAGATCGGCTGGATCACGTTGTCCATGTTCATGACTTGCCGGCCTCCCGCTTCTTGAACATCTTCAGCATCCGATCGGTCAGCAGAAAGCCGCTGACGATGTTCGTCATCGACGCGAACACCGCCACCGCGCCGAGAATGGCGCTGAAGAGCGTCTGCCGCTCGCCGGCCAGCATGATCGACCCCACGACCGCGATGGCGGAGATGGCATTGGTCAGCGACATGAGCGGCGTATGCAAGAGCCGCGACACGTTGCGGATCACCAACAAACCGGTGAACGTGGCCAACATGAACACGTACAAAAGCGTTAAAAAGTCGGCCTTCGGCACGTTTTCAGCCGCAACAGTTGTCGTCGCGGTGGCGAAGAGTGCCAAGAGATCAGGTGACATGGTCCAATTTATCCTTTCTACAAAGCCCGATTCTACATCGATTCTCTCCCAGCGAGCCGGGAGGTCCTCATCCCCGGCTCACAAGGCGAGAAAATATCGTTCAGGAAGCGGCCGCGCCGAGCAATTGCCGAATTCGCGGGTTCACGACTTGACCGTCGCGAGTCACGAGTGTGTCGCGGATGATCTCGTCCTCGAGATTGAAGTTCACTTTGCCGTCTTTCACCAGATTCGCGAGGAAATTGCCAACGTTTTTCGAGTACATCAAACTGGCGTGGTACGGAATTTCCGAAGGCAGGTTCAAGGGGGCCAAAATCGTAACTCCATGCGCCGTGATCGTCTGGCCGGCCCGCGATAGTTCGCAGTTTCCCCGCGCTCGGCGGCGAGATCGACGATCACCGAACCCGGCGCCATGCCCTTCACCGCGTCGGCCGTGATCAGCAGGGGCGATTTCTTCCCCGGGATGGCGGCGGTGGTAATGACGGCATCGTTGGCGGCGACGACTTTCGCCATCAGTTCGCGCTGCTTGCGATAGAACTCTTCATCCATCTGCTGGGCGTACCCGCCCTTGGTTTCAGCCTCCTTGGTCTCCAATTCCATTTCGATGAACTTGCCGCCGAGACTTTGGATTTGCTCTTTCACGGCGGGACGGACATCGTAGGCCGAAAGCACCGCCCCCAGCCGTTTGGCCGTGGCGATGGCCTGCAAACCGGCGACGCCGGCGCCGATGACGAAGACCTTCGCGGCGGTGACGGTGCCTGCGGCGGTCATCAGCATGGGGAACATTTTGGGAAGGGCGTCCGCCGCCAGCAAAACCGCCCGATAGCCCGCGATCGTCGCTTGCGACGAGAGCACGTCCATGCTTTGGGCACGGGTGATGCGGGGCAAAAGTTCCAGCGAAAAGAGCGCGACTCCCTTGGCGGCTAGTTCTTTGGCGGGTCCGGGATAATTCAGCGGATCGGCCATCGCGATCACGACCTGCTCTGGGCGATACCGAGCCAAATCCGCCTTGCCGGCCTCGGGGTTCGAGCCCGCCACACGGACCTGAAGCAAAATATCGGCGGCGAATATGGCATCCCGATCGGCGGCGATTTTCGCCCCTTTTGCTTGATATTGATCGTCAGGGTAGCCGGCAGCCGCGCCGGCGTCCTTCTCCACCAACACTTCCATGCCGGTTTTGACCAAAGCCGGAACCGAAGCGGGGATCATGGCCACACGGCGTTCGCCGGGGAACGTTTCACGAGGAATTGCGACAATCATGACTAGAAAGAAGATATCCTTAGTAGGGTGGCATTAGCCCACCAGTTATACTAATTATTTATACTTATAATATAGGTATGTAATAAAACGAGTTATTATCTTCAAAAGAACGATGATTGGAAACCCCCCCAAGTTGTGCAGACTGAATTTTTTCAAAAACTTTGATTTCGTTCGCCGCTCATCTCTTGTCATTCTGCCGATAAACAGGTAAATTGTGAGTTTTCCTTAGTGAGGCGGTACTATGACAGTCATGATGAAAAAGACGTTTGTGGCCCGAAAGGGCGAACACCATCCGCAGTGGTGGGTGGTGGACGCAACCGACAAGGTGGTCGGCCGTTTGGCGAGCGATATCGCGATGTATTTGATGGGCAAACATCGCCCCACCTATACTCCGCATGTCGATACCGGCGATTTCGTGGTCGTCACCAATGTCGGCAAGATCACGTTGACGGGTAAAAAATGGGATCAGAAACAGTATGCCTGGGTCACCGGTTATCCCGGCCAGAAGACTGAAAAGGCGGGGATCCGTTTGCAGCGCCGCCCGGAATTGATCCTCCGCGAAGCGGTCCGCCGCATGTTGCCGAAGAACAAGCTGGCTTTTAAAATGCTCAACAAGCTGAAGCTTTATCCGGGCACGGAACATCCCCATCAGGCCCAAATGCCGCAGAAAATCGAATTGGGCAACAAGAAGTAATCTTCCTGCTGGACGGATCAAGCGAAGCGAAATCCTTCCACGCAGTTTTTACGCAAATAAAATTTGGCGGGACTTCGCTTCGCTTGTCCCACCCTACTTTACAACGTCGCAACATAATGACCGTTTCAAGCAACGACACTTTGGGCACCGGACGCCGCAAGGAAGCCATCGCGCGGGTTCGCGTGCGTCCCGGCGAGGGAAAAATTCTGGTCAACAACCGTCCCTTTGACGAATATTTCCCCATTGATGCCCAGCGCAACTCGCTCTTGGCGCCGCTCGAACAGACGGGCAAACGGAACGAGTTCGACATCGTGATCCATGTCGATGGCGGCGGGGCCCGCGGCCAGGCCGACGCCTGCAAATTGGGCATCGCTCGGGCGCTGAAAAAGTTGGACGACACGCTGACGCCAGGCCTCCGCGACACCGGCCTGTTGACGCGCGACAGTCGCATGAAAGAACGTAAAAAGTACGGTCTCCGCGGCGCGCGGCGCGGCACGCAGTTCTCGAAGCGTTGACGCTGCGAAGAGCATTGCGACCGTGATCATCGAAATCCCAACGCCCCGAGACGATCCGCCGGGGCGTTTTTTGTTAAGTTTTTTACCGAAGCCTGCACCACACGGTTTGTCATGCCCGTGCTTTCGTTGCGTGGGAAATGGCGGAACACAACCCCGCCATGTGTATCCCCTCACGGCAAGCGCGGGCAGGGGCGGTTCGTTCGAAAAGGAGTCTCTCATGCCGCGGCGAAATCTGGCGATCATTGCCGTCATGTTGCTGGTCGCTGTGCTCTGCTATTCGAAGGTGCGGACCAATCCTTATCAGCGGATTTTGGCCGACTCGATGTATATCGTCGAACGAAACGCCCTCGAGGAAGTCAAGGAGAAACAGTTGTTCGAAGGGGCGATGGAAGGCATGATGGGCTCCTTGGGAGACCGCTATTCTTTCTATCTGCCGCCTGCCGCCCAGAAGGAATTGAACGAGGAATTGGACAGCAAATTCGGCGGCATCGGCGTGAAACTCGATGCGAAAACCCGCGCGCTTACGGTGCTTGCGCCGATTTTCGATTCGCCGGCCTACAAAGCGGGCGTGCGCGCCGGCGACAAGATCCTGCGGATCGACGACCAGAGCACGCAAGGCATGTCCCTCGCGGACGCCTCCGACCTGCTGCGCGGCCGGCCCGGCGACAAGGTCACGCTCACCGTCCTGCATTTGGGCGAGGAAAAGCCCTGCGACTTGGAAATCACCCGCGCGGAAATCCACGTGGCCACCGTGCTCGGCGACACGCCCGACGGCAAAGGCTCCTGGAACTATTTCCTGCCCGGCACGGACAAGATCGCTTATGTGCGGATCACCGGCTTTTCCGCCGACACGACCGCGGAGTTGGAGCGGGCGCTGCAAACGCTCGCCGAGCGGAAGATGAAGGGCTTGATCCTCGATCTTCGCGATAATCCCGGGGGTTTGCTTTCCAGCGCTTGCGAAATTTGCGACTTGTTCCTCAAGGCGGGCGACGTGGTCGTCACCACGCGCGGCCGAGACGAAAAAATCCGCCACGAATACAGAGCCACCGTCAACGGGCCATACACCAATCTTCCGATGGCGGTTTTGGTGAACGGCAAAAGCGCCAGCGCGAGCGAAATCGTCGCCGCGTGTTTGCAGGATAACCACCGCGCGACGATCGTCGGCCAACGCACATTCGGCAAGGGAACCGTGCAGGACGTCATCGATCTGGAAAAAGACTGCGGCGCAATCCGCTTGACCACCGCCAGCTATTGGCGGCCCAGCGGCAAAAACATCAATCGCAGGCACAGCGCCGCGGAGAGCGACCTTTGGGGCGTGCAACCCAATCCGGGCTGCAAGGTCGTGGTGGCAGGCGACGATTTAATGAAGTGGTTTCAGTGGCGGATGCAGCGCGACCAACGGCAAACCGACGCCGCTGCTTCCACCGCCGACGATTATCGCACCGCCGACCGCCAATTGGATAAAGCGGTCGAGGTTCTGCAACACAAGCCGTAGGTCCCGCCTGCGGGCGGGACTTCCTGGCATGCATCTCGATGCCCGAGCGACGTAAAGGCTTGGCGCTGTCCCGCCCGGCAGGCGGGATCTACTACGTCCCTCATCCGTGTTCCGCGTCTTTTCCTCCGCAATTGCCAGCAACTCCGGCGCTTGGATGGAGCGGGGATCGGTCTCCAGCGGTTTCATTACTTCGATGCTTTCGGCCGTACTGGCTGCGCCGAGTTCCTTGAATTTGCGATGCCCCGGCAGGACGCGGTTTTCCAGCGAAACGACGGCCTTGTTGTAGGCGGTGACCGATTTATCGAGCGCCTTGCCGACGGCCGCGAAGTGCTCGGCCAGCGTGGCCAAGCGTTTGTAAAGCTCCTGGCCCAATTCGCTGATGTGCCGGGCGTTGTCGGCAAGTTGCTCTTGCCGCCAGCCGTAAGCCACGGCACGCAGCAACGCGATGAGCGACGTCGGACTGGTAATCAGCACGCGGTCGTTTACGCCCGCCTCGATCAACTCCGGATCTTGCTGCAACGCGGCGGTGTAAAACACTTCGCCGGGGAGAAACAGGACCACGAAATCGGGTGAATTCGCAAACTGCTCGAAGTACGATTTCCGGCCGAGTGCAATCACGTGATCTGCGCACCTGCCGGGCGTGTTCCTTGAGTTTCGCGTTGCGAGCGTCTTCATCGGGGGCTTCGAGGGCTTGCAAATAGGCCTCGAGCGGCGTCTTCGCATCGACCACGATCGATCGATTGCCCGGCAGCTTGACGACCAGGTCGGGCCGCTGCATTCCTTCTTCGGTGCTCATCGACTGCTGCTCGGCGAAATCGCAATGCTCCATCATGCCCGCCATCTCGACCACGCGGCGGAGTTGGAACTCGCCCCAGCGGCCGCGGACTTGCGGGCGGCGGAGCGCTTGCACGAGGTTCGTGGTTTCGCTGCGGAGCGATTCCTGCGTCTCGCGGAGCGACTTGACCTGCTCGGTCAGCCCGGAGTACGCTTCGAGGCGGGATTTTTCGATCTCCTGCAGTTTCGTATCGACCTTGACCAGCGATTCCTTGACCGGTTTGACCAACTCATCGATGGCCGTCTGCCGCTTTTCCAGATCGCCCTTGGCCGATTCCTGGAACTTTTCGAGGTGCGTTTTTGCCAATTCCAGAAACGACGTGTTGCTGCTCTTCAGCGCGTCGGCGGCCAGCGCCTTTGAAAGCGTCGGTAAGCTGTTGCTTCGCCGTTTCCAGAAGCGCGAGTTTCTCGGCTGCCTGCCGGCGCTCCTGTTGCAACGCGGTTTCAAGCTGCCCGCCGCGGGTGCTGAGCTCGGTGATCTGCTTTTGGATGTCGCGGAACGCCGCCTCGCGCTTTTCGATTTCGGATTTCAGCCCGGCGATTTCCGTCTTCAAATCGAAGATGTTGCTCTCGCGGCCCGCAAGGCGTTCGTTCATCGCGGCCAGTTCGGTCTGGCCGTCTTTCCTTCCGCGCTCGAATTCCGCGGCGATTTTCCCCCGCAAAATCAACCAAACTACAACCACGCCCGCTGAGAGGCCGCAGAGAAGCGTCAATACCGGAATGAGTTGGTTCACCATATCACACCATCGAATATTTGGTAGTTTTCGATTTTCAGTGAATGATATTTTAATGGTTTTAAGCAAGGTGTAAGAGGAGGGGAATAAGCTATACTTAAATAGGGGGTGATCTATCGATCGATATCCCCTTGCTTTTCCTTAAAACCTTTTCGAAGTGGAGTTCCTTGACGATGGCCCTGGGATCTGCACTGCAATCGGGACTCTCCGGCTTGGCGGCGGCCGAAACGGCCATCGCCGTCATCGCCAACAATATGGCCAACGCCCAAACCGCGGGCTTCAAGGCTTCCAGCCCCGTATTCGCCACGCAGTCACCGCAAACTCAAAGCCTCGGCGCGGTGCCCGGCGGATTCAACGGCGGCAGCAATCCCATGCAAATCGGCCGGGGCGTCGCGGTTGCGGGCATATCCGCAGGGTTTTCGCAGGGCTCGCTCATCATGCAAGGCGGTGCGACGAACCTCGCGATCGAGGGCGAAGGCTTGCCCCAGGAAAGCGAGCCCCGACAATCCGGGGCCGGCCAACTCATCGCCGGCAGCGCTGAACTCTCCAACACCGATATCGCACGCAGCAGCTTGGACTTGAACGCCGCCTCGAGTCTGTTTCGCGCCAACCTGCAAGCCATCGACACGACATCTCGGCTATTGGACGAATTAACCCATCTCGGCCGCCGGAAATGAACGGCGGACGGCAAAGGCGAGAAAAGATCGTGCGCCGCGCCAGGTAATTCAATTTTTCTTCAACCATCCGCGCTCGATTTCTTCGAGGGTTTTGCCCTTGGTTTCCGGCACGAACAGCCAGACGAACCCCAGCATGATGACGCAGAAAAATGCGTAAATCCAGAAGGGAAAGGCATTATGAAAGGTTCGGGTGAGCCAAGGGCTGTCGTTCATCATGGTGAAAGTTTGAGTAACGATATAGTTGGCAATCCAGAGGCAAACCGTGGCGATGGCCATCGCGCGGCCGCGTATGGATGTCGGGAAGATTTCGGACAAGACGACCCAAACCACGGGCCCCACGGAAAGGGCGAAACAGGCGATATAGGAAAGTATGAAAACGAGCGCCAATTGGGGATCAAGATTCCAATAAACGGCCAATCCCATGCTGACAAGGCATAGGCCCATTCCCAAAGCGCCGATAAGAAGTAGCGGCTTGCGGCCGAGGCGATCGACGCTCCAAATCGCAATCACCGTAAAAAGCAAGTTGATCGCTCCGAGAATTGCCTGTGCGAGCAACGCGGCATTGGTTCCATAGCCCAATTTTTCGAAAATCTTCGGCGCAAATATAGAAAAACGTTGATTCCGGTGATTTGCTGCAAAACAGCCAGCGTAATGCCAATGACGAGCACGATTTTCATGCCCGGCATAAAAAGTTGCCGAATCGAACCGGTTTCCTGCGCGATTGCGGCGCGGATTTGGCCGACTTCATCGGCGGCATGTTGCGATCCGCCCACGCGGCCAAGGACCGCCAGCGCCTCACCCGCTCGATTTTTCGCGACGAGCCATCGCGGGCTTTCGGGCACGAAGAACAGCAGGATCAGGAACAGCCCCGACGGCAAGATGCCCGAACCGAACATCCACCGCCAGCCATAAACCTCGTTCCAAGAGGGAAGGTCGTTCGCTTTGAGGTAAAGGTAATCCGGTTCTACGGAAATGTTGTTCTTCTGAAGCCATGCAGCGAGTTTCTCGGCGGACAGATCCGAAGGATTTTCCCGGAGCGTCGTTTGGAGTTCGAGGCGGAGAGTTTTCTGGGAAGGATCGCCAAAGTACTGTTTGACGACGAATTTTTCCAACCGCACGGCTTCGAGCGTCTTTCCGTGAGCGGCAATATTTTCGGCGGTGAGTCGGCGATCGACATCCTTGCCGTGTTCGGCGATGAAGAAATTCACGAAATAGACCACCAACATGCCCGTGACGATGGCGAATTGGTTGATGGAGACCATGCGGCCGCGAATTTTGGCGGGCGTGATTTCGGCAATGTACATAGGCGAAGTCATCGAGGCGGCGCCGATCCCCAACCCCCCGATGATGCGGAAAAAGATGAATTGCGCAATCGTGGCGGGAAACGCGGTGCCGATGGCGGAGGCCAAAAACAGCACGGCGGAAACGATCAGCATTCCCCGCCGGCCGAAACGGTCGCTGAGCATGCCAGCCATGCCGGCCCCCAAAGCGCACCCGATCAAGGCGCAGGCGGCCGCCCAGCCGGTCATGTATTGCGGATCGAGGTCGAAATGCGCCTGCAAAAAGCCGATTGCCCCGGAAATGACCGCCGTATCGTAGCCGAACAGCAATCCGCCGAAAGCAGCCACGAGAGTCAAGAGAAAAACGTACATTATGCTGCCGCGGTCGTTCATGGATAGGCTCCCGGAGTGGATTACGCTTCTAAAATCACCCTGGACACTTGAGGTTTCCGCTTATATTCCCTTACTCGGCGATACTTGACAAGGTCTCTGCGAAATAATCTAATGAGACTTTCAATTTTTGCCCTCAAGAGTCCTCTGGGATTTGATCGAGGGGCATCCACATTTTTTCCAATTCCTGCCGCATTATGAATTCCCGACAACGCGTTGAAGCCGCCCTCGATCACCAACAACCCGATTGCGTTCCCCTCGACCTCGGCGGCAGCCCTGTTTCGGGCATGCACGTCACGAGCGTTTACAAATTGCGGCAGGCCCTGAAGCTCGATCCGCCCGGAACGCCGGTCAAAGTGTATGAGCCTTATCAGATGCTCGGCGAGATTGCCCCGGACTTGCAGGATGCCTTGGGGGTGGACGTCGTGGGCCTGGGCGGGCGAAAGACGATGTTCGGCTACGAGATCGGCGGCTGGAAACCCTGGACGATCTTCGACGGCACGCCGGTCCTCGTGCCCGCCGGATTCAATACCGTGCCCGCGGCGAACGGCGACATCCTGATGTATCCCGAAGGCGACCAGTCGGTTCCGCCCAGCGGACGAATGCCGAAGGGCGGCTATTATTTCGATTCGACCCGCCGCCAAGAACCGATCGACGACGAAAAGCTGAAAGTGGAAGACAACCTCGAAGAATTCGGGCCGATCTCGGACGTCGATTTGCAGTATTTCGCCGCCGAGGCCGAGAGGCTGCGGCAAGCGAGCGATCGGGCGATCCTGGCGAATTTCGGCGGCACGGCCTTCGGCGATATCGCGCTCGTCCCCGCCCCCTGGTTGAAGCATCCCAAGGGAATTCGCGACGTCGCCGAATGGTACATGAGCACGGTTTCCCGCTTCGATTTCGTCTATGAAATCTTCACGCGGCAGTGCGAGATCGCGCTAAAAAATCTGGCGAAGCTTTACGACGCGGTGGGCGACCGCATTTCGGTGATTATGGTTACGGGCACCGATTTCGGCACGCAGAACGGCCCCTTCATCAGCCCGAATAATTATCGCAAGCTCTTTCAGCCGTTCCATCGCCAAGTGAACGACTGGATCCACGAGCATACTTCCTGGAAAACGTTCATTCACTCCTGCGGTTCGGTGGTTTTGCTGCTGCCGGATATCATCGAGGCGGGATTCGACATTCTCAATCCCGTGCAATGCTCGGCGGCGGGCATGGACCCGAAGATGCTGAAAGAAAAATTCGGCGGCCGCGTGACTTTCTGGGGCGGCGGCGTCGATACCCAAAAAACGCTTCCCTTCGGCGCGCCGGAGGAGATTCGCAAGGAAGTCCGCGAGCGCGTGAAAATTTTCGGAACGGGCGGCGGATTCGTTTTCAACCCCGTCCATAACGTCCAGGCCAACACGCCCGCCGAAAATCTCGTGGCGCTCTACGAGGCGTTTCGCGAAGCGAGATAGCCCTGCTTCATTCCGACGGCGGCATGTATTCGGGCGGAAGATCGCGCGGCGGTCGGTATTCCTCCGGCCGATACGTCGGCGGCTTGTATTCTTCGGTGTGGTAATCGGTGCCCGATTGATCGATCGTCGGGGCATTTGCGGCCGGAGGCTCGTACGGCTTGACGACATAATTCGGCCCTCGATAGTCCGGCGCGGCGAGCGTCGGCGCCATCTCGGCCGGCCCTTCCTCATACTGCATCGAGTAATTCGGTCTGTTGGCATACGGGGCAACATACGAGGGTTGGTCTTCGACCGCTTTTCGAACCGGTTCCAGCCGATACATCGGCGCATCATAATTCGGGTAGTCATAGGTGGGCCGTTCGACCAGCGGCTTTTCAATCCTTGGCGGCATCCAGGAAGGAATCGTATTGGAATCGAAAAGGGGATCGCGGCCCAAGTTGGCATTCGTGTATTCCGCACTCTCGCCGGTCGGCGCAGCGATTGACATTTCTGGCATAGATTCCTGATTTTGATCCCGCCGGCCGGGATAGTTCGTTGGTTCCTCGCCCGTTACGGAAATCTTCAGCGGAGGATAAAATTGCCAAAGTGCGGTGGAAGAATCGTCCTGTCCCCATGCGGGAATCACCACCGAAAGCGCCACTGCCGCAACAAGAACGCCCGGAAACAAGTATTGTCTTATGAGGGACAATTGAATAATATTTTTGGGAAATAACATGCGGGGACACCTTGAGCAAGTGGAATCGCAGCCGAAAAGCTCGAAATCATACTCACTAACCAATCTTAGCTTTCGTTAGGCTAGTCATATTGGGGGGGGTGTATGTTTGACATGGTAATGCTTGCGAATTATTGGCTGGAATGATATGATTGAAATTGAATTTCGGGCCTTATTATTAGGAGCTTGATTTATGATCTCGAATTGGAAAACTGTTGCCGTGGGATTGTTTATCGTTTTTGCTTTCGGCTGGCTGTCCATTTCCGAAGCAGCGGGGCAATTTATCCAGGGTCAGCACCCCACGAGGAAAACCGGAAACACGCCGCCCGCGTATGGGCAACCCGGAATGGCCCAGCCGGGAATGATGCAGCGCGGAACAGCGCAACCGGCGCACTCCAGAACTGCAAAATCCAATGAAACGTTTTGCATTGTCGAAGTCGGAAAAGAAAAAGCATTGCAGATCGTTTCCAAACCCAACGGTTTGAAAGATTTGAAAAAGCGGCTGGAGGACGAATATAAAACCGCCAATAAAGCTTATCAGGACGCCAAAAAGGACAAAAAAAACAAAGGAGTATCCTTGGAAAGACCGGTAAAGCAAACGGTGAGAGAAATCAAGTCGGGTCTCAAGACCGAAGAAAAAGCTCAGGAAGAATTACAGAAACTCCAGGCTGAACGCGAAAAGAACGGCAGCAAAAAGAGGCGCTCGATAACCGGGCAAAGAAAACGAACGTGAAAACCGCCGGACTCAACGGCGGTTTGTGTTTCTTGCGTCAGCTTTTTCCCCGCTTTTGCAAGCCGGTCTGCCGGAAAGCCAGCACCTTCATCGCCAGCCGGGCGGCGGTCAGATCGCAGCCGGGCGGGTGCGGCGAGGGCACGAACTCGACCATGTCGGAGGAAAACCAGTCGATGTTCGCGTTATCGGCCACGCCGCGAATCACATCCATGGCTTGCCGCCAGGAAAGGCCGTTCGGTTGCGGCGTGCCCGTGCTGGGGATGATCGAGGGATCCAAGCCATCGACGTCCAGCGTGAAATAAACTTTCCCCGTAAGCTTCCGCAGGCTTTCGCGCACTTCCGGCCAGCGCTCGGGAATTTCGTGAGCGTAGTACGTGGTGATCCGATCACTCGCCGAGATCACTTCATATTCGTCGCGGCAAACGCTGCGGATGCCGATCTGCAGGAACCGGCAGCCAAGCTCCCAGAGTCGCCGCATCACGGTTCCGTGCGACCATCGCAATCCGCCGAGCGTGTCGGCGAAATCGCCATGGGCGTCGAGATGCACGATGGTGACGTCGCGCAGATCGTCGCACAAGCCGGTCAACATGCCGTAGGTCATCGAGTGTTCGCCGCCGAGTCCGAAGACGAATCTCCCCCGCAAAGTGCGCACGAAGTCGCGGATCTGGCCGAGAGCCGTTTCCAGATTGTCCGCAGGATCGAACCGCAAGGGCGGCATCACATGGATTTTGGGCGAGAACTCGAAATCCAACCCGGTCTCCTCCTCAAACAATTCAATCTGCGAACTCGCTTCCAGAATCGCGCGCGGTCCACCCGACGTTCCGGTTCCGTAAGAAACGGTTTTTTCCAAGGGCAATTGGATCATCACTACATCGGCCGATTCGAAAGGTGCCGAAGCGACGGGCAGGAACTGATTTTGCGCGAGGGTTTCCATGATAATTCGTTGCATGTCTATAGTTTATTTCATTGATGATCTATATCGGACCTCAACGCGAAAATATGTACTGGCAATAAAAGTAGTTGCAAAATTCAAGCATGAGTATGATGTTAATAAAATAATGAAAATAAATTAAATGGAAATCAAAAAAATGCTCAATATATTATCTCTTTATGCTCAATAAATAGGCACATTCCGGTTTTATAGATTCAATTCCTCATTTTTCTCGTCGGTTTTTTTAATACATTCTCATGTATATATCAATTTTACCACGGAGAAAAGCCCGGAGAATTCATGCCCTCCTAAAATCCCGCTCTCGACGGACTGATCTTCCATGCGTCGTTTGACCGGACTGGGAATTTCTTGGCACAATTTTTGCCTTAGTTTCGGCCATCGATATTCACCACCGAAAAACGTGAGGGCCGTGCCATGAACCATTTGTCGAGGAAGTTTCCTTGGTTCTTATTATTGTGGCTGTCTTTGCTGCCGGCTGTTCCCGCTTTGGCGAATGATGCGCGGGTCGGCGAGAGCGCGGCTTCCGATCCATCCGGCGCCGTGGCGAATGAAGCAGGCAAAGTTCCCGCCTTGCCTCCATATTTTTCAGGCATCGATGCCGATCCCGCAAAACCCGTTTGGCCCGATCCTGCCGGCGCTGCCGCCGGAACCTGGGCCGCGCCCGCCGGCGATGGAATGGGCGATGTACCGAGCAAAATGTCGAACTCCGATCTTTATGATCGCATCGCTCATAACTTGTTTTCGATCAATCTGGTTTGGGTGTTGGTCGCCGGATTCCTGGTGATGTTCATGCAAGCCGGTTTCGCCATGGTGGAGACCGGACTTTGCCGCGCGAAAAATTCCGCCCATACCATCAGCATGAATTTGTTGATTTATCCGCTGGGATGCCTTGCCTTTTGGGCCTACGGATTCGCGTTGGGCTGGGGGAATTGGTTTAACGGCCCGGTTGCGCCGGGTTGGTATTCCGCGTTAGGTCCGGGTACTTCGGTCTTGAATTCCGGACTCGGCATTGGGGCCGATGCGAATGGCCCTGGGACGTTCCTTTACGGGCTTCTGGGCACCAAAGGATTTTTCCTTGCCGGCGTCGATGACGTCAGCGTAATGGCGTTATTCTTCTTCATGATGGTCTTCATGGACACCACCGCCACCATCCCCACCGGCGCTTTGGCAGAACGTTGGAGTTGGAAAAATTTTTGCCTCTACGGCTTGTGGATCGCTTTACCCTATTGCATTTATGCAAACTGGGTTTGGGGCGGCGGATGGCTGGCTCAGATGGGAAAGAATTGGAGTTTAGGACACGGCGCCGTCGATTTTGCCGGTTCGGGCGTCGTGCATGCGATGGGGGGCATCATCGGACTGGCAGGCGCCATGGTGATCGGCCGCGGATCGGCAAATTCAAAGACGGAAAACCGCAGCCGATCCCCGCGCACCACGTGCCGATGGTCGTCGTCGGAACCTTCATTTTGGCCTTCGGCTGGTTCGGCTTCAATCCCGGCTCGACCTTGTCCGGCACCGACTTGCGGATCAGCGCCGTGGTCGTCAACACGATGTTGGCCAGTGTCACCGGCTGCCTGGCAACGATGTGTACGCTCTATGCCATGAAATTGAAACCCGATCCCACGATGATGTGCAACGGCATGTTGGCCGGTCTGGTCGCCATCACCGCCCCCTGCGCTTTCGTCGATAGCTGGGCCGCCGCCCTGATCGGCGCGGTGGCCGGCGTGCTGGTCGTGCTGAGCGTGTTCTTCTGGGAAAAGCGCGGCATCGACGATCCCGTGGGCGCGATTTCCGTCCACGGTGTGAACGGCCTCTGGGGCCTGATCTCGGTCGGCTTGTTCGCCAATGGGAAATACGGCGCCGGCTGGAACGGAGTGGTCCGCGAGGAATTCGTGAAACCATTCGGATCCGACGGCGTCCGCGGCTTGTTTTTCGGCGACGCCTCGCAGCTTTGGGCGCAGTTGCTCGACGCCGCCGTGGTAGCCGTTTTCGGCTTTGCCATGGCTTACGCCTGGTTCAAATTCAGCAACTTGATTACACCGATCCGCGTCGGCAAGGAAACCGAAATCGCCGGCCTCGACGGCCCCGAAATGGGAGCGTTGGGCTATCCCGATTTCACCGTCACGAGCAGAAATTAAGGATGCAAGGACCAATAATTCCGGGACTATTTCCATGAAAAAAATCGAAGCTATCATTCGGCATTTCAAGCTGGAAGAGGTCAAAGAAGCCCTGATCCAGCGGGGAGTCAAAGGCATGACCGTTACCGAAGTCCGCGGATTCGGCCGGCAAAAAGGCCATACCGAAATGTACCGCGGCACCGAATACACCGTCGATTTCGTGCCGAAAATCAAGCTCGAACTGACGGTTGCCGAAACGGATGCGCCCGGCGTGATCGAAACCATTGCCAAGTCGGCGCGCACCGGGCAGGTCGGCGACGGGAAAATCTTCGTCAGCGATTTGAGCGAGATCATCCGCATCCGCACCGGCGAAAGCGGCGAACAGGCAATTTAACGGCAGTTGGCCCTCGCGTACAAGAAATCGAATAAATTCACCCGCTCTATTGTCATCTGGTGTCGAAGCTGGAAAAATTTTCGAACTACCGGAGGGCACTTTCAATTTCAGTTTTTAAACCCTGCTTTAAACCGAAGGAGGTACCTCTATGCATGAGCAATTCCTGGCCAGCGGCCTTGCTGAAGGCCGTTTGGCCGGGATTTTTTTTATTTCCCACTTGAAAAACATGTAAATGGGCAATCTGCGTATTATGGCGTGAATGGCAAAACACGAATAATTGTCCGGCCTTGGCGGGGCTCGCCAAGGTTTTTTTGTTTCTTGAATCTTCATTTTCAAGTCCGCAAGGTTGACAAGATTAGTGCATTTCGCGGACAATCAGGGGTTTGGATATAGTGGTTGAATGGATGTTTCCTCGAAGATGCCCCCCCGCCTTTCACAGCCTTATCGAACAACATGCGTTTTTCAACTTTCATCGTCAAAAACATCACTCGCCGCCGGATGCGATCTTGCCTGACCATTATCGGCGTCGCCGTGGCGGTGGGAGCGGTGGTGGCGCTGGTGGGCATCACGTTCGGCATCGAGCAGTCTTTCCTGCAGATTTATCAGAACCAAAATGTGGATCTGTTGATCTATCAGGCCGGTCAAAAAAACAAGCAGGTTAGCACCTTGCCTTTGGCGTTAAAGAAAAAGATTCGCGGAACTCCCCGAAGTCGATCTGGTGCATGAAGGGCTATTGGATCAGATCGCCGTCGATGAGCTGGATTTGGGCTTGATTGTTCAAGGCTGGGATGCCGATTCGCCGTTTCTGGACAAATTCGCTTTTCTTTCCGGTCGCAAATACAATCGCGGCGCGTCCCAGGAAGTCGTTCTCGGGAAAAGGGCAGCCGCCAGCCTCAACAAGAAGGTGGGCGACTCCTTTACGGTTCTCGACAATCGAACGCTTAAAGTCGTGGGCATCATCGATGCCAAAACGATCTTCGAAAATGGAATGATGTTCATGAACCTCGACGCCCTGCAAAAGATCATGGGCGGCAGGAAGGACATGGTCTCGGGCTTCGTCGTTCGCTTGAAAGAAGGATATAAGCAGGAGGCAAAAGCCGTTGCCAGTAAAATCATGGCGCTCGACAAGCAACTCGACGTGCAAACCACCGAGGACCTCGTGAATACCACCACCGAAATCCAGTTCATCCGCGTCATGGCCTGGGTGACATCGACCATCGCCCTGCTGATCGGCTCGATCGGCATGCTCAACACGATGATCATGTCGGTCTTCGAACGCACCAAGGAAATCGGCGTGCTCTGCGCCATCGGCTGGGGGAGATTCCGCGTGGTCAAAATGATTCTCATGGAATCGATGCTGTTAAGCGTGCTCGGCGGCATCGTGGGAACCTTCGGCGCGATGCTCTTGGCCAAAGTGCTCAGCAACATCCCCAGCGCCGCGGGTGTGGTCGATGGCAATCTCGCGCCGAGCGTGATCCTGGAAGGCTTCATCATCGCCCTGGGCGTGGGATTCCTCGGGGCGCTCTATCCGGCCTACCGGGGCGCGCAACTTCTGCCG
Source organism: Pirellulales bacterium (assembly GCA_963713065.1). Lineage (GTDB taxonomy): Bacteria > Planctomycetota > Planctomycetia > Pirellulales > Thermoguttaceae > JADLEL01. The sequence goes on from CAVQKP010000016.1 coordinate 150,086, forward strand.
ACGGAGGCCCTCCGCCATGAGTAACGCATCGAGGATTACGGTGTCCCCCGCAAAACCACTGCATAAAAGTTCCGAAATGAGCGATCCCGGCGCGAATAGTCCGGTTCGCGAAGCGCCGCTCTGCGCACCGAACACATCAGCAAACTCTATCCCGACGGCGAGGTGCATGCCGTCGAGGACGTCAGCATCAGCATCCGCCGCGGCGAGTACGTGGCCATCATGGGTCCGAGCGGGAGCGGCAAATCCACCTTGCTGAATCTGTTCGGCGCGCTCGATCTGCCCACCACCGGCGAAATCTACTTCGAGGGGGTGGCGTTTTCGATGCTCAAGAATCTCAATCGTTTCCGCTCGCAAAAATTGGGATTCGTATTTCAGTCGTTCCACCTCCTGCCCATCCTCACCGCCGTGGAAAATGTCCAAGTGCCGATGTTCGAAGGCCCTCTGCCCACCGCCGCGCGGATGAAAAAAGCATGCGAACTGCTCGATACCGTCGGCATGAGCCATCGCGCGAAGCATCTGCCCGTGAAACTCTCGGTCGGCGAACGCCAGCGCGTGGCCATCGCTCGGGCGCTGGCGAACGATCCCGTGTTGCTTTTGGCCGACGAACCGACGGGCAATTTGGATTCGCACACCGCCGCCGAGATCTTCGACCTCTTCGAACAGTTGCATCAAGAGAAGGGGATGACGATCGTACTCATCACGCACGATCCCGACCTGGCCGATCGCGCCCAGCGCATCATCCGCATGCAAGACGGCCATTTGAAATCCGACGGGCTGGAACGCAAGAAAGGCCCCACCATCCTGCCGCCGTTCGCGGTTTGAATGGTCTTGAGTCTTTGGCATTCGGTTTTTGGTCTTGGACTTCCCGGCGAAATTTACTCGCCGTTCGAGGGAATACGTGCAGGGCAGTTCTATCTCTCCGGAATCCAGTAAGCCACAAAAACTACATGCCGATGTTGCCTGAACTAGCCCCTCGACCCCACCACTGGCGGGATCTCCGTTTTGTGTTTCGCGACTATTACGTACCAATATGCTCATCGGATTTCTGTCGGAACAAAAACCCTCAACAGAAAACTCAGGATCCATTGCATATAAGCAATCCTTATGATAAGATAGGCTTATGAACATTGAAACCCTACGCATTTTCTGCGACGTCATCCAGCACCAAAGCTTCTCCCGCGGCGCCAATGTCAATGAAGTCAGCCAGTCGGCGGCCACCCAATCGGTGCATCGGGTGGAAAAGCACTTCAACGTCGATTTGGTCGATCGCTCCAAGCGCCCCTTCGTGCTCACGCCCGAGGGGCAGGCTTGTTACGAGGGCTTTCGCGAGGTGCTCGAACTCTACGATTCCGTCGAAGCCCGCGTGCGCTCCTTACGGATGGAAATCAGCGGCTCGGTCCGCGTGGCGGCGATTTATTCCGTCGGCCTGCACGATATGAGCCGCGCGATGCAGGGATTCATGCGGCAATTCCCCAAGGCGAAAATCCGGCTCGAATACTTGCGGCCGAACAAAGTTTATGACGCCGTATTGAACGCCGAGGTCGATCTGGGAATCCTCTCCTATCCGCAAGCCTCCGCCGATTTGAACGTCATTCCCCTGCGTTCGGAAAAAATGGTCGTCGTCTGCCATCTCACGCATCCGTTGACGAAGCATCATTCGGTGACGGCCGCCGATCTTCAAGGCGAGGATTTCGTGGCTTTCGACCGCGATTTGCACATCCGCAAGGAAATCGACCGCTACCTGCGGCAACATGCGGCGAGCGTCCGTGTGACGATGGAGTTTGACAACATCGAAACCATCAAACAAGCGGTGCAAATCGGGACGGGCATCAGCATTTTGCCCGAGCCGACGGTCCGCGCCGAAATGAAAGACGGCTCGCTGATGGCGATACCGCTCGTCGAACCGAAGTTGTATCGCCCGATCGGCATCATCCATCGCCAGCGAAAAGTTTTCACGCCCACGGCCACCAAATTCGTCGAACTATTGCAGCAATTGCAAGATCAAGGCGAGGAGGAAGAAGAATGCGCGAAGCCGAACTGCCCGTGACCTTCCAACCGTCGGGCCGCGCGGTGTTCGTCTTGCCCGGCACGCGGCTCATCGAAGCAGCCGTTTCGGCCGGCTTAATCGTCGATTCTCCCTGCGGCGGCGAAGGAATCTGCGGCAAATGCCGCGTCCGCATGATCTCCGGCGGCAATCCCCCCACGCAGGCCGAAGAGCAGGCTTTTTCCCCGCAGGAACTTCGCGACGGCTGGCGATTGGCCTGCCAAAGCACGATCGAATCACCCAGCCGCATCGAGATCCCCGATGCTTCTCTGCTGACGGTCCGGCATCTACAAGTTTGCACATCCAGCGATACGCAAGCAGCCGCTCCATCCGACGATCCGCCGGTTCGCAAACATTATCTGGAACTGCCGCTCCCGAGCAGAGGTTGCGATGAACCGGATTTGCTGCGTCTCGAAAAGGCGATCGGTCCGTTCGAGGCCGATCTGAATTTGACCCGCGAACTAGCACATATTCTGCGAAAACAAGAATTCCGCGGCACCGCCGTGCTCGCCGAAAAAAGGCAGAATCTCTTCTCGCCGGGCAACGACCGAAGGCTGGTCGGGATCGAGGCCGGGGGTGAGGGCCGGTGTCTGCTGGATTTCGAACCGGGCAACACGGAAAATGCTATTTACTCCGCCGCCGTCGATATCGGCACGACCACGGTCGCGGCGCAACTTTTGGATATCTCCCGTCACGGTTCCGGTGCCATGCATACGCTTGCCGTGGGCATGATGGATAAAGCAGAACCTTCGAAACATGTCCACGACGAGCGCGGGTATGGCGCCGAGCAGGGCGCCGAACTGGAAATAGTCTCGCGCCTGAATCCCCAGACTGCGCTACGGCGACGACGTCCTCAGCCGCATCCTTTTCGCCCGAGACAATCCCGAAGGCTTGCGTAATCTGCACGAAGCGATCATCGAGGCCGCGAACGAAATGCTCGGCGAATTGTGCCAGTTGGCCAACATCCGCCGCGAGCAAATTTACGAAATCACTTTCGCCGGCAACACGACCATGCAGCAGTTGCTGCTCGGGATCAATCCTCGCAGCCTGGGCGAAGTGCCGTTCGTGCCCGCAATCGCCCGGGGAATGTCGCTCGGCGCCGCGGAATTGGGTTTGCGAATTCACCCGCGCGGCCGGGCATACCTGCTTCCCGTCATCGGCGGATTCGTCGGCGGCGACACCACCGCGGGAATAATCGCCTCCGGCATGGTCGAAGCGCTTGGGCCGTCGCTTTTGGTGGATATCGGCACTAACGGCGAGATCGTCCTTTGGGCCGATGGCAAGCTGACGGCGGCATCCACCGCGGCCGGCCCGGCGTTCGAGGGCGCGGCGAATCTCCTGCGGCATGCGCGGCAGCACCGGCGCCATCGAAAAGGTCGTCGCCGACGGCCATCTGCGGATCAACGTGATCGGCAACGTTCCGCCGGTCGGCCTCTGCGGCTCCGGACTGATCGACACCGCCGCCGAATTGTTAAGACATGGCGTGCTAAACGCACAAGGCCGACTTCTCGATCGAGAGGCTTTTCTCGAAACCTTCTCCCCTCTCCCCTCACCCCTCGCCCCTTTCCACCAAGACCTCGCCCGGCGGCTCGTGTCCGCAGGCTGCAAACCCTCCTTCCTGCTGGCGGCGGCCGAAGAATCGGGCACCGGCCGGGCGATTGTGCTCACGCAGCGTGATTTCCGCGAATTGCAGCTTGCCGCCGGCGCGATCCGCGCGGGCATTGCCATCCTGCTGAAGCGTGCCGGTCTGAAACCGAGCGATCTGGAAGTGGTTTTCATCGCCGGCGGATTCGGCAACTTCATCCGCCGCAACAACGCCCAGCGGATCGGTCTCATCCCCTACGAAATCGAACACCGCCGCATCCGCTACCTGGGCAACACTTCTCTCGCCGGCGCTCGGCTAGCCGCCTGCTCGATGCAATACCGCCGGCAAGCCGAAGAACTCGCCCGGCAAACTGAACACGTCGATCTCTCCCTCGATCGCGACTTTCAAAACGCCTTCGCCGACGCGATGATTTTCCCGGAAGAGTAGCCGTTGGACAGGTTTCCAACCTGTCATTTTTCAACTCGTTCCCAGGCTCTGCCCGGAAACGCACTGTCCGGGAGGCTCCGCCTCCTCGACGCCGCGAACGACTTTCCATCGCCATCACTTCTTCCGCCGCATGATAATCGTCGCCTTCTGCTTGCGCAAATCTTCAACCGAAATCTTCTGTTCTTTCTGCAATCCGCCCCAATCGGCGTCGCCAGCGTAATCGGAATGGCTGATCTTCAACATGAGTTTCACATCGCCCGCCGGCACATTATCGAGCATCCACCGACCTTTCACATCGGTGGTCTTGGCGTCATCCTCGGACGCCAGCCAATGTGTGACGCTCGTCCGCTTGAGTTGGTCTTTCGGATCGCCGACCAGCATCACTTCGACCTTTGCCCCGGCGATCGGCTGCCCTTCGGCGTTCTTCACCAAACCGCCGATGGTCGTTCCCTTGGCGAGTTTGATCGTAAACGTATTCGGCGGACTCTCGTCGAGTTGCTCCCAATGCGTGAAAAGCGGCACGTAACCGTCGCAACGCGTGAAAAGGCGGAGAATGTCGAACTTCGTCGGCAATTCGACGACTGCCAGGCCTTTCGAGTCGCTGACGTACTCTTGGTTTGTCTTCGCGGTCCTGTCCTTCGACCAAATGGCCGCGAGTATCTTTGCCCCTGCAATCGGCTTGCCATCCGGCCCCACCACGTCGATTCGCATGCTTCGCTTCTCATTTTTCGGCTCTTGCTTTTCCGCAGCGTCTTTGCTTCCGTCGGGCGGTGTGCCGGTCTGCGAGTCCACCGCGCTCATATCGATCATGATGGCCTTGTCATCGACGAATTGAATTTCCAATCCGCATTTGTCGTATGCCAGCCGCTTATTGAACGCATCGATGCCTTCGTCTTCCGCCTCGCCGAAAGCCCTTTCGCACTCTTCGGGAGAAGAGCCGATTCCGATGCCCTCCTTCGTCTTCCCGGCGAAGTCGCGGACTCGATTCATCGTGAGCGTCTGCGACGTGCAGTGGATGCCTTGCAGCCCGCTCCGTTTCGAAACGCTGAGCGTGAACCCGCGCGAGTAATACAGCAGAAAGGTCTCGTTGGCTTCGTAACCGTCCGGTTTTCCGAGCAACGATTCGATTTTCTCCCGCGACATGCCGAAGCGGATCGGCCCCAACCCAACGCCCGGGATGATTTCCGGCGCTCGCAATTCCGGCTTGTCGGGCAAGTCGGGGAAATTCTTGATGCCGAAAGTTTGCACCATATAACCTTCAGGAGGCGTGAAACTGAAAAGCGAAGGAGCGATAGGCCGATCGAATTCGATATCGTACATCACTTCTTTGACTTCTTTCCCGTTCTCATCTTTCGCGATGCCTTCCAAACGAATCGGCAGTTCGGTTTTAGCATCGACCCAAACTTTCCATGTTGGTGTTTGGGATATTTTTGGGAGTTCCTTCATGTCCACGTGGAAAACCATCGCCTTTCGGCCGCCGATCTCCTCATCGGGAAGGTGTTCAATGGCGTCTTGCTGAATGTTCCGCATTATTTCGTACAAATTGACTTTGTCAAATTCGTGAGTTGGCGGTGAAACCCCCTCGAGAATATGGACCGTTTTACTTTCTTTTTGAACTATGATCATCTTATGGGCTTTGAAGTCCTGAATCGAGTAACCCAGAGAATTGTCCGAACGCATCTTTCCATCCGGCAATATCGTGATGCGCATTTCCTCATCTGTATGGCCTCTTCCTTCGCCTTTGGTTTTGAAGGTCAAGGATTGTGTTTGTTGCACCTTTTCGATGACTTGCGCGAAGGCGACCTGGCCCGGCCCGCCGGACGAATTGAGAACGACATGAATGGCGACGATCGCCGCACTCGCCAACACCAACGCCGCTACTCGTGGGAACATGCTTCTACTCCTTAGAAATGAAAATTTTCGATTAAAAGGAATCGGTCGAGCGGGTTTTGCCGTCAAACTCGCTAATTTTGCCCGGGCGTTAACGAGCGCCCGCTCCACCGCTTCGTTTTTCGGCTCAATCTGCGAAAGTTGGTTCAGTTGCCGCAGAATCGTCTTCGGTTTCAGATTCATCAGCAAGCCCCTCCTTTCTTGTTGGTTTTTTTCGAGTAAACCCGCATTAGTTGTTGCAGCCGTCGAATTCCCTTGTGGCACACCCCGCGAACCTGTTGCGGCGTCGTACCCAACTGTTCGGCAATCTCGATATACGAAAGTTGTTCGATATAGTGTAACACCAGGCAATTGCGGCTGAGCGCGGAAAGCCGCTCCATGCTTGCCAGTATTTGCGCGTGATCTTCTCGGGCGATGAGCACGTTCAAAGGACTGGCCGCGACGGCCGCCGGCTCTTCGAGGAGATCTTCGATCTTCCCCGAATGCTTCTTTCGCCGATGCCAATCGATCGCCAAATGGATCGCCGCCTGCCGTGCATACCCCAGAACATTGTCCGCCTTCCGAAAACCGTGGGATTTACTCAGCCGCACGAACAATTCCTGCAACAGATCGTCGGCCACATCTTCCCGAAGCGTCAGTCGCACGAGCAGGGCGTACAAGTGCCGCCCTTCCGTTTCCAGAAGTCGCTCTAGTCGGTTCGATGGGTCGCTCAAAGGCGTTCTCGCTTTGAAGATCGTTGTGGCATCTATAATAAAGACGTATTCGGATGCCGTGCGCAACCCATTTTCAAGAAATTTTGCTCCGTACTCCACCCCGGCGAGGCGGAGCCTCGATAACAGCTCGTTCCCAGGCAGAGTTTGGAAACTAATGGTTGTTTTCCAATCCCCAATCCCTAATTTCTAATCCCTCTTTAGTGATGTCCGCAGCCCGCGCAGCCGCCGCCCTTCGGCACGTTGGGGTTGTCGATTGCAAACCCCTTGCCCATCGGGCCGTCGAGGTAATCGATCGTGGTGCCATCGAGGTGCAGGGCGATTTTTTTCCGCGTGATGATCGATACGCCGTGCTGTTCGAAGCGGGAGTCGATCGCCGGGTCGAATTCGGCATCGAAACCCAAGGTGTATTGCAGGCCCGAACAGCCGCCGCCGGCCACGCCCATCCGCAAATGCGTGTTCGCGTCGAGTTGCTGCGTTTCGATGTGCCGCTTGATTTCCGCCGCCGCCGGTTCGGAAAGAATAATCGCCATGATGTTTTTAGCTCCTAGTGGAAAGGAAGTGTCTTTTCGATATTTTACGATAATTGTTGTTAAAAATCAAAGCCGGGGCATAACTCGTTCCCGCGCTCCGTGCGGGAACGAGTGACAGGTTGGAAACCTGTCCTACATTTCGACCATCGCCCGCAACGAATTCACGGTTTCGATGACCCGGCGAATAACATATTCCACCTCTTCGGGCGTATTGAATCTCCCCAGGCCGAAGCGAATGCTGCCCCGAGCGACATCATTGCTCACTCCCAACGCCCGCAGCACGTGACTTGGCTCCGGCGTGGCGGACGAACACGCGCTGCCGGAACTCAAGGCGATCTCCGGCATTTTGATGAGCAGCGTTTCGCCATCGACGTTATCGAAGGAGAGATTCAAATTGCCGGGAAGACGGCAATCGGTCTGTAAGTCGGGTCCGTTAAGTGTCACGCCCGATAACTCGGCGGTGATGCCTTCGTACAATCGATTCCGCATCTTGCGGAGGCGATTTTGTTCGCCGGGCAGATTGGCGAGGCATAATTCGAGGGCCTTGGCAAAGCCGATGATGCCGGGAACGTTAAGCGTTCCGCCGCGCACGCCCGACTCTTGCCCGCCGCCGTCGATTTGCGATTCCAATTTCACTCGCGGGCCGGTTTTTCGCATGTAGAGTGCTCCGACGCCTTTCGGCCCATGGATTTTATGAGCGGAAAAACTCATCATATCGACCTGCAACCGCTGGACATCGACGGCGATTTTGCCGACCGCCTGCGTGGCGTCGCAATGCAACAGTACGCCGCGCTCTTTGCACAGGCGGCCGATATCGGCAACCGGTTGGATCGCGCCGATTTCATTGTTGGCCAGCATCACGGAGATGAGGATCGTGTCGGGCCGAATCGCCTCGGCGACCTGCTCGGGCTCGATGCAGCCCGCCCGTTCGCCGCCCGCGGCTATCACCGGCAAAAGCGTGGTCTCGAATCCGCGGCGGCCGAGTTTTTCCAGCGGTCCGAGCACGGAAGGGTGTTCGGTCGCCACGCTGACGATGTGCCGGCCTTTCTCGCCCAGCCGCTCCGCCGTGCCGCGAATCGCCAGATTATTGCTCTCGGTAGCGCCGCTGGTAAAGACGATCTCCCGTGCCGTTGCGTGTATGATTGCGGCAATCTGCTCCCGCGCGGCATCGACGGCCCGCTTGGCGGCATGGCCGAAAACATGCGTGGAACTTCCGGCATTGCCGAAAACCGCGGTGAAAAACGGCATCATCGCCTCGACCACTCGGGGATCGACCGGCGTCGTGGCGTGATTGTCGAGGTAGATTGTCATTAAACTTGGGTTTTGGGTCTTGGGTCTTTAGTTTTGGGGCACGCTTTCAGCCTTGAAAACAAAGACCCAAGACCCAAGGCCGAAGACTTTTATCCGAACAGCGCCTTCAAACAAATCGCCGACCACGTTTCGAATCCCTCCAAATCGGCCAAGATTTCCGGCACGGGGCGGAATCCGGTTTCCAGAAGGTCGGTTTCACGGGGCCGCACCGCGGGCTGCTCGACGTCGAACAGATGCACGACGCCCAGATGGACGCGGCCGACTTCGGTCTGATCGTCGTTGATCAAACCCACGCAGCGGGCCGTATAGGGCGTTTCGATCCGCACTTCTTCGTCCAATTCGCGGCGCATGCCCTCCTCGTAAGGATGGTTCGAGGGGCCGGCCTCCGCGTCGCAGAGCGAAATATGGCCGCCGATGCCGACGCTCCGCTTGCTGTGCAGCCGCCCCTCGCCCATGCCCTTGCCGCGCGTGTATTGAAACACGCTGTGCAAACCCTGGGGATCGACGTGGCGGAAGATCACGTAAGGAATGAGCTGCTTGAAACTCGGATCTTGCTCCACTTCCCGCCGGGAGCGATAGCTCGCATGCCGGGCTTCGAAAAGTTCGGCCAGGTAGCGGTCGATTTCGCCGCAAAATCCTTGGAAATATCCGAGTTGATGAAACAGTTCGGTCGGCACGACCAACACGCGCTCGGCATGGACTTCAGACACGGCAACTCCTTTTCTCGCGGGCTAGACGCGGGGTCGAGCCGTCGCACAGCACTTTCTGCCCGCTATTATACCACAGCCGAGAAAGAACAGAACCGGGGCCGATTCGACCTACTCACACGGTCACAAGGCAATTGGATAATGGAGACCGCCACTTTGCCACGTAGTCGCCGTTTCCCGCGTTAATCGAAGTCAGCTGAGGATATGACTTCGCGGCTCGCCCGGGTTGAAAGGGCCTGCAACACTTGAAAATCGATATTATAGCTCAATGGCCGAGCCGAACCGTCTGCCCAAAGGAATTGGGCAATGCCCGGGTGGTAGCTCCAAAAATGATAGTTGTGGCCACCGTCACGCCTGCCGAGAGACAAACCGATGTTCGTGGCCATCAAATTGTCACCGCATCCGGAGTTTATCGAATCGCCGGCGCCGCAGTATGGCCAGCCGTACAAGTCGTCGCTGATGCCGCGTTCGCCCATGATGATCGTATGCGATGCGCCATCGATGACTTTCGTCAGGTTGATGACGCTGTTGGAGTCGCCGTGGAGGAGAATACCATCGTTCGCGGTTGGCGAAGTCCCCATCACACCAAGATAATTCCCACAGCCATAGTCGCTGAAGGTGTCATGGTAAATCGCATTCTGCAACGGATCATTGGGGCATTTGAAGTAAACGTCAATCATCGTCGCCGGGTAAATGCCTTGCGCCTTCTGATGATTCATCCAGTCGAAACAAGTGCCATGATAGGTGAAATTGAGGAGTTTATAGACACTCTTTGCCTCAAGGTAGGGGAGAATTCGGGCCTGAAATCCCCACCAGCCGCCAGTACCAATGCTATCCAACGGCGCGTTGTTGCCGACCGGGAACGATTTGAACTCGTTGTAGTACGACAGCAAACCCAGCCCGCATTGCTTGAGATTGTTCTGGCATGTCATGCGCCGTCCGGCCTCACGTGCGGCCTGAATCGCGGGCAACAGTAAAGCGATAAGGATGCCGATGATGGCGATGACCACCAAGAGTTCGACGAGAGTAAAAGCGGCGTGGCGGCGGAATCTTCGTGACATGATCAATTCCCAAGAGAAGAGGGGGGTTGCTTATTTGTCAATGGTGAAGTCCTGCAAATATTGCCCTTTGTCCGAAACGTCTGCCGAAAGGGTCCATTCCGCTCCGTTTTGCCGCGGTCGTTGCTTGGCCGCGATTCCTCTGAGAGAGTCCGTGCGGCTAATCTCTCGTTTAATTATCACGGTGTGTGGTCCCGCCACGGGACCATTCGTGCGGTCGAATTCATATTTCCCATCATCCAACTTCGTCGTCGCGGACGGGCCCGATTGCCCTTGTGCCGGGTTGAAGGTGATCGAGCCGTGAAGTCGTTCGCCGCTTGCCATTGTCACCGTACCATGCATCGGAAGCCTTGTCATGCGAGATTCACTACCGCAGCCGCAAAACAGCGACAGGAGCCCGAAGAGCATTAATACCACGAAGGCTCGACATTTACTTATCATTATTCTCTCTCAACGAGCGTAAAACCGCCGGGGATTCGCCGACTCTGCCGGCGGGAAAACGGGGTGAGACATCTGAGTTGATCCGCTTTCTACGGCAATTGCATCAATTGGGATCGAAGGAAAAGCGATTCCCCGACTTTCTCGAAAGTATTTATTTTCGACAATTAAGCAGGGATTGTCAAGTTATAAGTAACACGAATCCCGGAATTATAGAATCAACATCGCGTCGCCATAACTGTAAAAACGATATTGTTCGGAAATTGCTTCCTGATAGGCGCGTTGAATGAGTTCATCGCCGCCAAAAGTCCGCACCAGGATCAAAAGCGTGGTCTTGGGAAGATGAAAATTCGTCAACATGCCCTCCACGATGCGGAAATCGAAAGGCGGTTGGATAAACAAGTCTGTCACCCCGCGAAAAGGCCGCAAAATTCCCTCTCTCGCGGCCGTTTCCAGAAGGCGCACCGAGGTCGTCCCCACCGCGATGATCCGCCCCCCCCTTTGCCGACAGCTATGGATGGCCTCGACTGCATCCTCCCCAATGGCTCCCCACTCTTGGTGCATTTTGTGTTCGACGAGTTTCTCAGCGGTAATCGGACGAAAAGTTCCCAATCCGACGTGTAGAGTAACATAAACGATCGTTATGCCCCGCTGTTTGAGTTTTTCCAGCAGACTCTTGCTAAAATGCAGCCCCGCAGTGGGGGCGGCAACCGAACCAGGCACACGTGCGTAAACCGTCTGGTAGTTTTCACGATCACTCTCGATCATCTCGCCTTCGCGAATATAGGGCGGCAACGGAACTCGTCCCACTCGATCCAGCAAGGCATAAGGTCCTTCGGAACTGGAAGGTTTCACCACCCAATTTCCCTCCTCATCCTTGGAGATCAATGTCAGCTCGATATCCTCCACGCCGGAGGCATTAAGAAGCGTAATCGATTCGCCGGGGATGAGTTTCCCTCGGGTGTGGCCCAGGATGAGCCAAAAACCTTCAGGTTGGGCCTCCAGAAAAAGCCCTTCCCAATGCCCGCCGGTTCGCGTGCGATAACCTACCAGCCGGGCAGGAACGACTTTCGTCTCGTTCAAGATCAGGCAATCGCCGGCTTCGAGAATCTCCGGTAAATCACGTATATGCCTATGATCCAACAAGTTACGCTTGCGATAGACAACAAACAGCCGGGCATCCACGCGCGAAACCGTGGGTTGCTGCGCAATCAAATGCTTCGGCAAATCATAGTCGTATTTATCGAGATCGCTCATCATCGCATACCGATGGGAAATCAGATACTCCGCGGGCGGCAAGACTGAAAATTACCATCTGATCGCAAAAGAGTATAGGTTCCCGGGACTAGCGGGAGAAGGATTTGAAGTTCCCGACCTATTTGTTCAATCTATAACTCTAAGTATGTACTATTATTATGTCATATATTACCACCCTTTAGAATTGACTAGTCAGCCGCCCATTCAAACCAACTCGTAATTGAAAAAATTGTTGAAATCGGCTTGTCAACCGGCGGCAAAATCGATATCCTTTGGAGTGTTATGGGGCTTGGTGGGGGAAAGTGGTGAATTATGCTTTTAACCGGGACTTTTTGCCGCACTGTGGATGAAAAATTGCGGTTGGCAGTCCCGAAACGGCTCCGCGACGCCCTTGAGTGCCGTGCAGGCGGAATATTATATGTAGCCCCGGGCACCGATCGCTCCTTGGCGATTTACAACGAAAGTGCATTTTCCAGCCTTGCGGATAAGCTCGCCCAAGCGTCTCCGGCACGGCAGGATGTTCGCGCCTTCCTGCGTTTGTTTTATGCCCAAGCCCAGCAGGCGGAATTGGACTCGCAAGGCCGCATGCGCATTCCGGCCGAATTGGCGGCGCTCGCCGGACTGCATAAAGAGATCGTCCTGCTCGGAGTTCACGACCACCTTGAAGTTTGGGCCGCCGACCAGTGGCGGAACTACCTTACCCAAAAACAGCCTCATTACGACGAAATCGCCGAGACGGCTTTTACCCCGGAGAAGTAATCCGCATTTGGAGAATTTCGCCGCCCTGCCCACGCATGCCGTGGGCATGCGGCAAGTTTCCTTACGTGCGTTATTGTCCGCGACAAGCGCGGGCATGGCGCCTGTCAGTCCTTTTACGACATTCAGCTCGATCGGAGTTAATCGCGTAGTCCGTCTGTGTCATCGCCACGCGAGAGAACCGCGGCGCCGAACCGGCCACCTATCGACGCCGCAAAACCAACCGCGCGAGGTGGGTTGGGTTCTCCGCAACAGGAAGTCACGGAAGCTTCCCGGGCGATATGCGGCCGTTTTCGTCGCCTTCGCCGACGACTTTACCGCAACCACTCAACCTCATCAGCGCAAGGATGCGCCTGAGGTCGAGTGTTTATGCGTAGGACAGGTTTCCAACTTGTCATTTGGCGTTTCGTGAAATTATTGATCATATCGAATGACAGGTTGGAAACCTGTCCTGCGTGCCGCCGATGGCCCAATCGAACTCAGTCCACATTCCCGTCCTGCTAGCTGCCGTCATGCGGGAGCTTGAGCCGAAACCGGGGATGGTGATTGTCGATGGCACGTTGGGCGGCGGCGGCCATAGCCGCGCATTGGCCGAACGAATCGCCCCGAGCGGCTTGGTGATCGCCTTGGACCGCGATCCGGCGGCGATCGACGCCGGCGAACGGTTTTTGCAGGGCTTGCCGGTGCGTTTGCGCAGGCCAATTTTTGCGATTTGCCCGAGGTTTTAGAGGCCGTGGGAATCGACCGCGTCGATGGAGTGCTGTTGGATTTAGGATTGTCGAGCGATCAACTGGCCGACGCAAGCCGCGGCTTTAGTTTCACCGCGGAAGGCCCCCTCGACTTGCGATTCGACCCAACCGCAGGCGTGCCCGCATGGCGGTTGATGGAGCGGCTCAGCGCCGAACACTTGGCCGGCTTGATTTACGAGTTCGGCGAGGAGCGGTTCAGCCGCCGCATCGCCAAAGCGATCGTCGAGCGGCGGCGGGGCGAGCCGGTGAAAACGGCGCGCGAATTGGCCGAGTTGGTCAGCCGTTGCGTGCCGCGGTCGCGCGACGCCGAGCGCATCCATCCGGCGACGCGGACGTTTCAAGCCTTGCGAATCGCGGTGAACGATGAACTGAAATCGCTGGAGATCGCGTTGCGGAGAATCCCCGATTGTTTGCGGCCCGGCGGGCGACTGGCCGTCATCAGTTTTCATTCCTTGGAAGACCGCCGCGTCAAAGAGGCATTTCAAGGCGACGCACGACTGAAAGTTTTGACGCGCCGGCCGATCCGCGCCGACGAGTCCGAAACCCAACAAAACCCCCGTTCCCGCAGCGCAAAATTGCGCATTGCGGAGCGGTTGAAATAGGAAACTGAATATTTCCGTATCCGCAAGGAGGCTGATATGAGCAAGGAAGCGAAGATCGGACTGGGGATCATTCTGGGCCTGTTGATCGTCTTGGGCGGCGTGGTGACCTGGAAATTGAGATCGAGATCGTCCGCCGCTACGGCTCTGGCGGATGCCGGCGCAAAGGAAAAATCGCATCGCGAAAGCGAAGTTAAAGCCGGCAAAACTGACGCCGGGACGGCCGAATTCAAATCGCGATACTCTCGGGAAGGAAGAGAAACGCCGAAGGTGTTGTCTCCCGCCGCGTCGGGCCATGCCCCGAAGCGGGAGAGTGAAAGGGACCTGTGGGATGTCGGTTCCGATCATCGCAAGCCGCGAGAATCGGCCGGCGAGGCGACAGTAGTTCCTCCTCCTCCCTCGATGATGCCCGAGCCGCCCACGCCCGATAATGCCGATCCGAACGATCGGTATGGATTGAATCGCCGTTCCGCGGCGCCTTCGGTGGACATCATGGCGCCGCCGGCTGGAGCCATAGCGGCCGCGGGCGGAAAGCATGGCGGCGGAGCATATGGAGAACGTTCGTCGGAAGATTATCGTTTGCGGGATAGATCTCCAACAGATGTTGGGGTTGCCCCCGAAGGGCTCCAGCCTGCTAAATCGCCTAACGCGCTGCGTGGGGAATATCCAAATCGCGGTCCTTCTCGGCCTGCACCTGATTACCGGGATAACCTGCGCGAGGATTATGGCCCGTACGATCGAGACCCGAGCGCATCGTTTGTCGGCCGAGAACGGCATCGACCGCGCGGAAACGACCTCGCGGGAGCGAACGAGCCGGATTATGCTTCGAAAAACGGTTCGCGCGGCGATGGCACTTACGACGTTCAGCCGAACGACAGTTTCTGGACGATCTCCGAAAAAATCTACGGCACCGGATCGTATTTCGAGGCGCTGGAGGAACTCAATCGCGGCAAAGCAGTGGACGGGCAACTCAAAGTCGGCCAGAACATCCTCACGCCGGACGCATCCGAGCTTGAGAAAAAATTCCCCGGCAAATGCCCCAAAGAAAATCATCGAGAAGTGTTGCAAAATCGCAATGCGACGCTCGTGAGCGCGCGAAACCTTCGCGGCACGCGGAACTACACCGTCGTGGAGGGCGATACGCTGTTCGACATCGCCCGCTATGAACTGGGCAAGGCGTCGCGCTGGGCCGAAATCTACGAGTTGAACCAAAACGTGCTCGGCAAGGATTTCGATTATCTTATCCCAGGGACGGAGCTTGCGCTGCCGGAAGACAGCCCTGCAAGCCCCGATCCCATTACGCGAAAGCCCGATTGGGGACGCCGACGGTAGAAAATTCTTTAGTCATGCTCTCCATGTCGTCGGTCAAGAAAAGTTTCGATTCTTGATAATCAAGTGATGCGATCTCATCACAAATCGGGTCTTCGATTCTGTCACGCTCTGCAGCGAAAAAATGCAGGCTAGCCAAGTTGCATCGGGTTGAAGCGATAACTTCACTTTCATTGGTAAGCTGGTTCGAAAGCATATTCTTTCGAGTGACTTATGCCATATAGGGGGGGGGTGAATTCTTTCATAATATGAAATATTTTGAAAATATTCTTTCATTTACCTGGTATATTCTTGCATATTATGAATGATATTGCCATAATTTAGGAGAGGCAGATCACTCAGCACAATCCCAAGGCATGTGAACAATGCTTGCGGAACAACGACGAAGCCGATTGTTGGAACTCGTTCGAGTGCGGCGATTTGCCGCTTTGCCTGAATTGGCTGAGGCATTGGCCGTTTCCGAATCCACCGTCAGGAGGGATTTGGAGCAGTTAGAGGGCCAGGGATGTGCCCAACGGATTCATGGCGGTGTGCTTTATACGGGTACCTCTCCGATGATTCCGCATTTTGAAGAAGCTCAATCCCACGAGTGGTCTCAGAAGAAAGCCATCGCCGCCAGAGCTGTCGAACTGGTCGAAGACCGTGACACCATACTTCTGGATGGTGGTAGCACAACCTATGAGGTGGGGCGTTTGCTTCTGGGCCGTTTGCTTAGTGTCGTCACTAACTCCTTGCCGGTAGCGAATTTGTTTGCATCGGACACAAAAAGCGACCTAGTATTTTTAGGCGGCAATATATGTCCCCGCAGCGGCGTCGCCCGAGGACCTTATACCGATCAGATGCTTTCCAAAGTTCGGGTCCGCAAAACGATTTTCAGCGTGGCCGGAATCACCGAAGACGGGTTTTACAACAACGATTTGTTGCTGGTCGAGACGGAACGTGCGATGATGCGCACCGCCGACGAAGTGATCGTCGTGGCCGACAGCACGAAAATCGGCCGGCAAAGCTTGACCCATCTCTGCCCGTTGAATAACGTGCAGCACCTCGTGATGGATGAGGGAATCGACGATGCTTGGCGGAAAATATTCGAATCCGCCGGCGTCGAGTTGCATATAGCCAAGACAGAGACGGCAAACAGACAGGTTGCCAAGACCTAAGACCCAAGACCCAAGAAAATGTCCATCGCACCTCCGATAGACCGAAATATCATCGAACAGATCGTCCGCGAGATCGTGCTCAAGCAGGTCGGCGGGCCGCCCGGCAAGCCGAACCTGGTGGTCAGCGTCTCCGCGCGGCATTTGCATCTCACCGACGAGCACGTGGAAGTGCTTTTCGGCGCGGGCCGCAAGTTGACGGTCATGAAGGACCTCTACCAAGACGGTTATTTCGCCGCCGAGGAGACGGTGATGATCGTGGGTCCGCGGCGGAGGATGCTGCCTTCGGTCCGCATTTTGGGGCCGACACGGCCGGACAGCCAGGTCGAGTTGGCTTTCACCGACGGCATCTCGTTGGGCATCGACATGCCCATCCGCTTAAGCGGCAACGTTGAAAACACGCCGGGCTGCGTGCTCGTCGGTCCGCAAGGCGTGGTCGAGTTGAAGAAGGGCGTGATCCGCGCCGCCCGGCACGTCCACATGGGGCCTGAAGACGCAAAATTTTACGGCGTGAAGGATAAGCAACTGATGAAGCTGCGCGTGACGGCCGCCGGCTGCACAACGACCTTCGAAGACGTCATCGTCCGCGTGGGCAAGGGCATCAAGCTCGAAGTCCACCTCGACACCGACGAAGGAAACGCCTGCGATATCGATCACGCGGAGAAAGTCGAATTGATCAAGTGAGTGGCCAGTGGTTAGTGGCCAGTGGTCAGTTAATGGCCGCTCACCAACCACTAGACCCCGACCACTGACCACTAACCACTAACCACTTCTATTTGTTCCAAAGGAGAACCACAACCATGGCAAAGAAATCGCTGGAAGCGTTGGGAATGATCGAGACCAAGGGTTTTATCACCCTGGTCGAGGCCACCGACGCGATGTTGAAAGCCGCGAACGTCGAGTATCTCGGCTGGGATAAGGTCGGCAGCGGGGTGGTGAGCGTGTTCGTCACCGGCGACGTTGCCGCCGTCAAGGCCGCCACCGACGCTGGCGCCGCCGCGGGCGGAAGAATCGGCGAAATCGTCAGCGTGCAGGTCATTCCCCGTCCGCACGAAGACCTCGATGTCGTCCTGCCGGCCCGCGCGAAAGCCGCCGCGTCCGATTAAATCAGGGTTCAGGGTTCAGGGTTTGAGGTTCAGGGATTGCATTTCCGCCAAGCAGAAACACGGACTGCTCATCCTGAACCCCGAGCGCCTGAACCCTCGCCACTCCACCTCACTTACCAAATCATTCAAACTTTTTCTTAGGGAACATTACTACCATGCAAGACGCCATTGGATTGATCGAAACGAAAGGTCTCGTGGGACTGGTCGAAGCCACCGACGCGATGGCGAAGGCCGCCAACGTGCAAATCATCAAGCGCGTGCAGATCGGCGGCGGGTTGGTGACCACCGTGGTCCGCGGCGACGTCGGCAGCGTGCGCGCGGCGGTCGAAGCCGGCGCCAATGCCGCCGGCCATGCCGGCGAACTGGTCGCCAGCCACATCATTCCGCGGCCCGCCGCCGGAGTGATCGAAGCGTATTTGAGCTAATGAGGGATTAGAAATCGGGGATTAGGGATTGGAGGAATAAAGATTCCCCCTTCCGCCTTCCCCCTTCCGCCTTTCGGAGAATGGATGCCATGAAAATCCTCGTTGCCAACCTCGGCTCGACGAGTTTCAAGTACCGGCTGTTCGACATGGCCGCGGACCGCCAGCTTGCGCGCGGCGGGATCGAACGGATCGGCTCGCCGGAGAGCCAGTGCAAGGTGGAGATCGACGGCCGCAAGCGGGAAAAGACGCTCCGCGTGCCCGATCATGCCGAAGCGGTCCGCCAGTGCCTCGCGCAGTTGACCGACGCGGAGACCGGCTGCCTGAAATCGGCGTCGGAAGTGTCGGCGATCGCGTTCAAGGCGGTTCACGGCGGACGAAAAACGGGCGTGCAGCGCATCGATGCCGACTTGATTTGTGCTATGGAAGAAATGAACCGCGTGGCGCCGGCCCACAACCCGCCATACATCGCGGCGATGCGGCTGTTCATGGAGAAATTGCCGGAGATCCCTTTGGTGGCGGCCTTCGAGACGGATTTTCATCAGACCATTCCCGAGCGCAACCGCTGTTTCGCGGTGCCCTTGGAATGGGCCGATAATTGGCATATCCGCCGCCATGGTTTCCACGGCGCGAGCCACCGTTACATCGCCGCGCGAACCGCCGAATTGTTGGGCCGCAACGATCTGCGAATCATTTCGTGCCACCTGGGCGGATCGAGTTCGCTGTGCGCCATCCGCAACGGAAAAAGCGTGGCCACCAGCATGGGTTATAGCGCGCAAAGCGGCCTTCCGCAGAACAATCGCGTGGGCGACATCGATCCCTTCGTGCTGCCGACGCTGATGCAAAAAACCGGCAAGACGTTGGACGAAGTGCTCGAGATGCTGGCCAATGAGTGCGGCTTGCTGGGGCTAAGCGGCGTGGGTACCGACCTGCGCGACATCGCCGAGGCGGCCGATCGAGGCAACGCCCGGGCGAAATTGGCGCTCGACGTTTACGTGGCGAGCATCCGGCATTACCTGGGCGCGTACCTGGTCGAACTGGGGGCGCCGACGTGATCGTGTTCACGGGCGGCATCGGTGAAAATCGCGCCGCCATCCGCACTGCCGTGCTCGAAAACTTGCAGGAATTCGGCATCCTGCTCGATGAGAAGGCGAACGAATCGGCCAAAGACGAAGCGAAAGTCAGCGCCGCGGAAAGCCGCGTGCAGGTTTGGGTCATGCCGACCAACGAGGAACTCGTCGTCGCCCGACTGGCGGCGAAATATTTGGCGGGGTAGATAGAGAATTCAACGGTGCCATGCCCACGCAAGCGTGGGCATGTGCGGCGCGTGAGAGGTTTCTCATGACCACGACCAGCGTGGGCATGGCACCGGATACGGGTTATCGGAGAAATAAAAATGTTCATCGCCAAAGTCACCGGCTCGCTCGTGGCGACGCAAAAAGTCGATTCGATGACCGGCCATAAAATGCTCGTTGTCGAACCCTATCGCTTGGATCCCCAGGACCGCAAATCGCTGGCCGGCACGGGCCGCACCTTGGTGGCGGTCGATACCGTCGGCGCCGGCGAGGACGAATTCGTACTGATTACCCAAGGCTCGAGCGCCCGGCTCACGCCCGAGACGAAAACCCTGCCCATCGACACGGTCATCATCGGCATCATCGATTCGGTCCACGTCGGGCAGACGTGCGCGTATCAGAAGGATAAGTAGTAGAAAGTGAAAAATGGTCGGTGGCCAGTGGTCGGTGAACGATTGCAGGTTCTGAAATTTGTCACCGATCGATGGCCGCTAGAAAAGGAAACATCATGCAACTCGACGAAAAGTAATCCGCTCGGTGGTCGAGCAAGTCGTGGCCCGGCTCGCGGCGAACGGCAACGGACAAGGGCCTGCCGCGGGCGTCGGTTTCCAAGGCCGCTTCGGGCAGTTCACCTGCGTAAATGAAGCGGTGGCCGCCGTGCGCGAGGCTTTCGAGCGGCTCTCCCGCTGCACGATGGAAGAGCGCACGCGAATCATCGGCCATATCCGCCGCATCGCCGTCGATCAGTGCGTCGAACTCGGCACTTTGGAAATGCAGGAGACCAAGATCGGCCGCTTGAAGCACAAGATCGAAAAAATCAAGACCCTCGGACTCCGCGCGCCCGGCGTCGAGTTCATGCGCAGCGAAGTATTCAGCGGCGATCACGGCCTGGCCGTCATCGAACACGCGCCGTTCGGCGTGATCGGCGCGGTCACTCCGGTCACCCATTCGCTGCCCACGCTCTCGGGCAACGCCATCTCGATGATCGCCAGCGGCAACACGGCGGTTTTCAATCCGCATCCCAGCGGCAAGCGCATCGCCGCCCTCGGCGTCCGCCGCTACAACGAAGCCATTTTCAACGACCTGGGAATCGACAACCTGATCTGCGTCATCACCGAGCCGACGCTCGATTCGGCCAACGCCCTGTTCAAGCACCCGGACGTCAATCTGTTGGTGGTCACCGGCGGGCCGGGCGTCGCCAAGGCGGCCATGCAGCAAGCGAAGCGGGCGATCGTCGCCGGGCCGGGCAATCCGCCCGTCGTCGTCGATGAAACGGCCGATCTCGACCGCGCCGCCCGCTGCATCATCGAGGGCTGCGCCTACGACAACAACCTGCTATGCATCGCCGAGAAACAGGTCTTCGTCGTGGAAACAGTATTCGATCGGATGATGTCGGCCATGGAACGCGCCGGCGCGGTGCGGCTCAATTCGGCGGAGGTCGAGGCGTTTACGAAAGCGGCGATTTCCTCGGTCGGCGAAGGCGAAAACAGGCACGACGTGCCGAACAAGGATTTCATCGGCAAAGACGCCGCCGTGTTGGCCGACGCCATCGGCAAGAAAATTTCCGCCGAGACGGAAGTCATTTTCGGCGAGACCGATGAATCGAATCCCTTCGTGCCGGTCGAACAGATGATGCCCTTCCTGCCGTTCGTCCGCTGCCGCGACATCGACGATGCGATCGCGAGAGCCGTCCGCAGCGAGCACGGCTTCCACCACACGGCAATCATCCATTCGAACAACGTTCACAACATGACGAAGATGGGCAAGGCCGTCGATACCACGCTGTTCGTGAAAAACGGTCCCTGCATGGCGGGCTTGGGACTCGGCGGCGAAGGATACGTTTCCTTCTCCATCGCCGGTCCGACCGGCGAAGGCATTACCACCCCGCTCACCTTCACCCGCGAACGCCGCTGCTCGATGATCGACGACTTGCGGATTTTGGGAAAGTAACCGGCATGTACCTCGGCAAAGTGATCGGCACTGCGACCGCGACGGTGAAGCACCCTTCGATGGAGGGCGCGAAGCTGCTGTTGGTGAGGTGCTATCAGGCCGACGGACGAACGCCCGAAGGCGACCCGATTCTCGTGATCGACAGACTGGGCGCGGGACGCGGCGAAACGGTGATGGTCACGAGCGACGGGATCGGCGCTCGGGAAATGCTTCACGACGAGCGATCGCCGGTCCGCTGGTCCGTTTTAGGGATACCCGACCGATGACATCCACCGCCGAGATCGAACGCGTCGTGCGCGAAGTGCTTGCGGAATTGACTTCCGCAGCGGTCGCCGCGCCCGCGCCTTCGAAATCGCCGGAGCCGCCGCGTGCCGTGGCGGCCGCGCCTGCGCCAAGGAATCCTCACGAATTGGTTATCGCCTCGCGACTGGTGACGATGAACGAAGTGGCCGGCCGGCTGGCGGGCGTTCGCCGGTTGGTCGTGCGAAAAGGCACGGTCATTACGCCTGCCGTGAAAGAGGAGCTAAGCAAGCGAAATATCCACGTGACCTTCGATGCGGCCGCGGCGGGCAATCCCGGCGGCACGATGAAGCTGGTGATCGTCGCCGCACGAACGAAGATCGATCCCCAGCCGCTGGCGGCGGCGCTGCAAAGCGACGGCGTTGAAGTCGAGTTGCATTCGTCGAAGTGCGTGATCGAGGCGACCGACCGCCTGGCCGGCGAAGTGAGAAAGCCCGGCACGCTCGGATTGCTGCTCACGCCCCACGAGGCCGAATCGCTTTGTCTGGCCAACCGCCTGACAGGCGTTCGCGCCATTGCCGGAAAGGACGCCAATCAAGTTGCCGCCGATGCCGCGGCCGTCGGCGCCAACGTGTTGGTCGTCAATCCGAAACGAATCGGAGCGTTCGCCATCCGGCAGATGCTCGGCGAATTCTGCCGCGGCGGATTTCGGCCTTGCCCGGATGTTTTGAGACAACGATTGAAGTAAGAAGGCGGCGAGTCGGGGATAACAAACAACGTTCGAGAACAGAACCACCATGCGAATCGGCGACGTCATCGGCACCGTCACGCTCAACCGCGGGCATCCCAGCCTGCACGGCGGGCAACTGAAAATTGCCGCTCCGTTGAGTTGGGAGAATCTCGCGGGCGATTTCGCAGGGCGGCTCGACGACATCGTGGTTTTCGACCAACTCGGGGCGGGCCTCGGCTGCCGCATTGCCATCAGCGAAGGGCGCGAAGCCGCCATGCCATTACATCCCCATCCGATTCCGCTGGACGCCTACAACGCCGCGATTTTGGATACCTTGGAGTACGAATTGCCTGAATAACGAATGAGTGAAGAGTGGAAAGTGACGAGTTATCAGAATGCGGCCGGTTACTGTCCACTGTCCACTCTCCCACTCTTCACCGACCACCGACCACCGACCACTCACAACCATGCAAAACCTTCATCAAATCAAGAAAGAAATCTGCGACATCGGCGACCGGATCTACAAGAAAGGATTTGCCGCGGGCAACGACGGCAATATATCCTACCGTTTTTCCGAAAACCAGGTGGTCTGCACGCCCACATTGGTCTGCAAGGGTTATTTGAAGCCCGACGATCTGTGCATCGTCGATATGGAAGGCAAGCAGATTTCCGGCACTCGCAAGCGCACGAGCGAAGTGATGCTGCACCTGGCGATCATGAAGGAGCGTCCGGAAGTGAAATCTGTCGTGCATTGCCATCCGCCGCACGCGACGGCGTTCGGTATCGCCCGCGAGCCGGTGCCGCAGTGCGTGCTGCCCGAGGTGGAGATTTTCCTGGGCGATGTGCCGATCACGCGCTGATGAAATCCCCGGCGGCCAGGAATTCGCCGACACGATCCTCCCGTTCGTCCACAAGTGCAACGTGATCATCCTCGCCAACCACGGCACGGTGAGTTTCGGCGAGACGGTCGAAAAGGCCTACTGGTGGACCGAAATTCTCGACGCCTACTGCCGCATCCTCATGCTTTCGCGGGGACTCGGCAACATCAACTACTTCACCGAGCCGGAAGCGAAGGCCCTTTTGGACCTCAAGCAGAAATGGGGCTTCAAGGATCCCCGCATCGGCGCCCAGAATTGCGATATCTGCGCCAACGACGTCTTCCGCAACAGTTGGAAAGAAACCGGCGTGCAGCCGAAGGCCTTCACGCCGCCGAGCTATGTCGGCGGCAGAAATTCCGGCGACGGAGCGGCCATGAGCGGTGGCACAACGGACCAAGAATCGCTCATCCAAGCGATTACCGACAAAGTGATCGCGATGCTCGCGGGAAAGTGAGTAAAAGGGAATAGCGGACGGAGAATCGGGAATAAGGGGATCGGGGATAGAAGGCCGCAGGAGTTTTTGACCCTGGGATTCTATCTTTTGACCTCTAATCCCTGCTTACCTGTTCCCTAATCCCTCACAACTCCGTATCAATCACCCCGTCCACCGGCATCCCCGGGTTGAGATCCATCTTCGGATTGGTGATATTGATCTTAATTCGATAGACCAGTTTCACGCGTTCTTTCGTGGTTTGCACGTTTTTCGGCGTGAACTCGGCCTCGTGCGAGATGAACGATACGGTGCCTTCGTATGGCTTGCCGCTGTCGGTCGTCACGCGGACCTTCTGGCCGAATTTTACGCGGCCGTTCTGTTCTTCCGGGATATACGCGCGGACCCAAACGTTGACCAGATCGCCGATCGTGACCACTGGTGTCCCGGCCGCGACGTACTCGCCCGGCTCGATATTCTTCGAAAGCACCATGCCGGTTATCGGCGCGACGATCTTGGCGTAGCCGAGCCGCGTTTCGGCCAATTTCAATGCCGCTTCGATTTGGCGAACTTTGGCCTCGGCCTGCTCGATGTCCTGCCGCCGCGGGCCTTCCTTGACTACGTCGTATTGCCACTTGGCTTGTTCGTAAGCCGCTTTGGCCGCCTTGATCTGATTCTCCCGATATCCGGCTTTGAGCAGATTGAGCTTTTCCTCCGCGGCGCGCAGCCGCTGCGAGGCCACTTCGTAGGTTGATTTCGCCAAGTCGTGCTGGTCCTTGGAAACCGCTCCGCCGCCGACGAGCTCCTGCGTGCGTTTGTAGGCCGCCTCGGCCCGGTCGCGTTCCGCCACGGCGGCACGCACGTCGGCCTCGGCGGAGATAATTTCCTGCTCGCGGGGGCCGGCCTGCAAGTCATCGAGCGTGAATTTCGCCTTCTGCATCGCGGCCTCTGCGGCTTCGATGTCCTGCTTGCGCGAGCCTTCCTTCAGTTCATCGAGTTGCGCTTTTGCCGCCTGCAATTCAGCGGTGCGCTGGGCGACATCCTGCTCGAGATCGGCGTCTTCGAGTTGCGCGACCGGACTGCCCTTTTCGATCATCTCGCCCTCATCGACGAATCGTTTTTCCACCCGGCCTGGAATTTTGAAGCTCATTTCGACTTCCGTCGTCTCGATATTCCCGGAAATCTTGATTTCGTTCGATTTTTCGGCTGGCCGAAGATAAGCGTACCAATAGCCGCCCCCGCCGGCTAATCCGACTACAAGCAGCGGAAAAAGGATTTTGAGGATCGTTTTCATAGCGCAAAAGAGGGAACTGTTACCCAATGGTTGTATATATAACTCTACCTTAAGTGCCGCGGAGAAAGAACGCAAACCTATTTATTGACACGCTTCTGCCTCATGCGATACAATCCGGGGGGGAAGCAAACACGGATGAGGAGGGTGTCATGCATGTAAAGCTCTTCGCATGGATCATACCGCTGGCATTTCTGCTTTGTCCCGCCACTTCGCTCTTTGCTCAACAAATCGTGACGGGAACCCCGTTCAATTCCTTAAATGACGGTTATTTTGAACGCTATGGCATCGGATGGGGACTGAATTGGCACGGGGGATACGCGCGTTTTGGTCTGCCGAACCAAGTAATCCCCCCCTTTGGTAAATTCAATCCCTCCGGCGGTTTGCAATCGGGATGGCGATTCGGGAATGGCAATTTTAACGGCGTGATTTTCCTGTCGGCCGCCCAAGGTATTTATAGCAGTTACACCAGCAATGCTCCGTTTATCACGTCGATGAACGGCTATCCCGGGGCGTTTTACGATCTTTCGCAAAGTCCCTTCGTGACCGGTTTTATCCCCGTTGTGGGTGATTGTCCGGCCTTTGGTCCGCGGATGCCGGGAATTGTTTCACGGAACAGTTCCGCACAGTCCAATTCCCTCGATCGGGTGCAAGTCATGCGGCGGCTTCTGGCATCGCAAAATCAAGCCAAAACTGCCGAAATCGAGGAGCCCGATCCCGGACTAGCGATGCTTCCCCGCCGTTCTTCCGCCGTTTTTAAACAAGACGGACTTTTAATTACCTCCTCGAACAGTTCCGCCGAGCGGCCCGCTCCCGGCATCGCCGAGGCAAAACGGCTTTATGAACAGGAAAAAAATTCTGCAAATGACGAAGTTTCAGCACTTTTCGACCGCGCCAAACGGCCGAAGAAAGCGGCAAGCCCGGGTTGGCGAAAATTTATTATCAAATGGTCGTCCGGCGTGCTGGAGGCGATTTGAAGCTAAAGGCCGAGCGGCGTCTGCAAGCTCTCCAAGCGGAAACAACCTCGCCAAAATGGAAAAGCGATGAAATCCCTTCAACTGCGAAAGAGTTTTGAAAATTCGTTTCCGGATAGGGCATGATTGCAAGTATTTTGAGGTTGGACGGTACAGTCGCTCTGCTTGCGAATCGGCGGTTCATCGGTCATAATCGACCGAATGCAAAGCGGAGCGGATCAACTCGATACGCGGATTGAAATCATCACCCCCGAAAACATCGCGTTTCAATATCGCGTGGCGGGGCCGTTTCGCCGTCTGCCCGCTTATCTCCTCGATGCCATCATTCGGGCCGGCCTGATCTTGCTGGGCGGACTGATCCTCATGTTCACCCTTGGATTGTCCGGGCTGCCGGGGCTGAGCTTGGGCATGGTTCTGATCCTCTGGTTCGTGCTCTCGTGGTTCTACGGGGGGCTGTTCGAGACTTTTTGGAACGGCCAGACGCCCGGCAAACGGATGATGCACATCCGCGTGGTCTCGGTCGATGGGCAACCAATTAACGGAATTCAGGCGGTGCTGCGGAATTTCCTGCGGGAGGTGGATGCCCAGCCTTTGTATTTTTTTCAAGTGGGTCTGCTCGCGGCGATGATGAACGACCGTTTCCAGCGCCTCGGCGACCTAGCCGCCGGCACGATGGTCGTGGTCGAGGAAGGGCATTGGCTGCGGGGGCTCACGCAATTGCATGAGCCGGAGGTCGCTCAGCTTGCCTCGCAGATTCCCGTCAACTTCCAGGCGAAACGTTCGCTCGCCCGGGCGCTTTCGGCCTACGTCGAACGGCGCGCTTCGTTCGCGTGGGGCCGGCGGATGGAGATCGCCCGGCATTTGGCCGAGCCGCTGCGCGAGAAATTCGGCCTGCCGCCGGCAACGAATCTCGATCTGCTTTTGTGTGCCCTTTATTACCGCACATTCATCACCGAGCGGCAAGACGAAGAGCCCATCCGCGGCGGATCGCCGTTCGCCGAGCCGAAAAATGCCTCTGCGTTCCTTGAACAGAATAATGTTGCTTTGACCGATCGAGTACACCACGCGGCGAGTCAATGAAAGTTTCCGATCTCTTAATCGCCCGCCGCGAAAACTGGCGGGAATTGGAACTGCTTTGCGGCCGGTTCGAGGGCCGTTCGCGGCGCCACGCGCCGGCGGCGACGGTGAGCCGCTTTTCGAGCCTCTATCGCTCGGCTTGCGCCGATCTCGCACTGGCCGATTCCTATCAACTCCCGCCGGGCACCATCCATTACTTGCACCAGCTCGTCGCCCGGGCGCATAACCAACTGTATCGCAGCCGGACGTTCAACGTCCGCGGATGGTTCAAGGAACTCTTCGAGGCCGTGCCGCAACGCCTGTTCCACGATAACTGCCTGCGGCTGGCGTTCGTCATTTTCTGGGGCGTGTTTCTGCTGGCGTACTCGGCGGCGTATTATCAGCCCGATTTCGCGGAAAAAACGCTCGGCAAAGACATGGTCTCCTATCTCGACGAAGGCTTTGCGCAGCCGATTCAGCGAAGTTCGGGCGCGGCGGGCAATATCGGCGGCGGCATGGTGGGCTTCTACATCATGAACAACGCCGGCATCGGCCTGCGCTGCTTTGCGATGGGACTGCTGGGCGGCGTCGGGGGACTCTACGCCACCGTGGTCAACGCCGCGATGATCGGCGCGACCTTCGGCTACATGGCCAAGTCGCCCAACGCCGACAATTTTTTTCATTTCGTGACCGCGCACGCTCCCTTCGAGCTGACGGCCATCGTCCTTTGCGCCGCTGCGGGAATGCGGCTCGGTTTCGCCATCATCGAAACCCGCGGACTGACGCGCGGCGATTCGCTCTTTCGAACCGGCATGGAATCGGTTCCGGTCGTCTGTGCGGCGATCATTATGTTCCTCATGGCCGCCGGCATCGAGGCTTTCCTCTCCCCCTCCGACGCCCCCTATGAAATTAAAGCCATGGTCGCCGTCTTCACCAGCGCCATGCTCATGTTCTATTTCGTGTTTCTGGGATACCCGCGTGAAGGAATCGCAAAATCCGCAACACCCGATGGATTAATTGCTTAGGTCATGCTTCAGCATAACGTGGTTGAATCGTGCCCCGGCTTCATTTGCCGTTATGCCAACACATATTAATTTACGCCAACCAAGACCCAGGATCTAAGACCCAAGACCTTCGTCCATGCAACTCGATCAACACCGCATCGTGATCCGCGAACGCAGCTTTGTCGATCTGCTCGACCTGGCCTTGCGGGTAATCCGCGCTTATGCGGCGCCGCTGGCGGGTTGGCTCATTGTGGGAGTCGTCCCGGCGATGAGCCTGAACGCCTACCTGCTCGGCGGACAAGAGGCGCAACTCCACGAATCCTACCTTCCCCGCGAATACCTTTATTACCTGATCATGCTCACGCTCATCGAAGCGCCATTGGCGACCGCCCCGATCACGCTCTTTCTGGGCCATTCGCTCTTCATGGAACGGCCGCAAGCAAAGCAAATCGTCAAAGAATTTTTCCAATCGCTGCCGCAGATGCATTCTTTTTCAGGTCATTTTGCGGACACTGTTGTTGTTCTTGTTCATCACCTGGATTTTCCTCTTCGGCGCTTGGCCTTACATGAGCGAAGTGATCTTGCTTGAGCGCAATCCCTTGTTCCGCCGCCGGCCGGGGCAGATGACGACCTATCGCCGCTTCAGCGCCCTGCATAGCGGCGTGTCGGGCGACCTTTTCCCCCGCTGGCTGGCCTCCTTGGTCTTCGGTCCCGCGCTTTTCTTCTCGCTCTGGCTAAGTTGTTTGACCCTTTGCGGCCTGTTGTTCAACGAATGGGAATGGGAGGGACCGACATTTACGTTCTTCGCCCCGCTTTGCTTGTGGATCGTGATCGGCGTGTTCACCGTCGTCCGCTACCTGGGCTATCTCGACCTCCGCATCCGCCGCGAAGGTTGGGAAGTGGAACTCCTGATGTGCGCCGAAGCCGCACGCTTGACAAGACAACCCGTATGAAACGTTTCGCGCTACGATTGACGATCCTCTGCCTGCTGCTGGCCGGCGGGACTCGGTGCCATGCCCACGCTTGCCGTGGGCATGAAGGCGAACGCTCCCGATTACCAGCCTCCTCACGGCAAGCGTGGGCATGGCGCCCCGCGTCGCTCATTTTGCAATCTGCAATTTGCAATGACCGATTTGCATTTAATCCAACACGGCAATACTCATCGAACATGGCCGTCGATGATCCCGTCCAATCCGGCCGCGACGCCATGAACCGCTGGCTGGTCTATCCCTGGTACGACTCCTCCACCGACGGCTTGAAGCGCGTCGAGATCCCCCCGCCCTCGACGCCCTGGCGGTGGAATTTCCGCTGGGGAACCTTTTGGAATGGGTCGCCTGGACCGTCCTCGCCGTGCTCGTTATTCTGTTGATCTATTGGGCGGCGCGTATTTTTTTCAACCGTCAGCCGGGCGTTGCGATCGACCCTGCGCCCGCTGCCGCGCCCGCGGCACGCGACCGCATCGAATCGCTCCCGTTCCCCATCGCCGTCGGCAGATTGAACCTGCTCGACGAAGCCCGGCGGCTCTATCAGCAGGGCGAGTTCGCCAAGGCAATCGTGTATTTGTTCAGCTACCAGCTTGTCGAACTCGACAAGCGGCACCGCATCCGGCTGACGAAAGGCAAAACCAATCGCCAATACCTCCGCGAAGTCGGCCCGCGGATAACGCTGCGTGAATTGGTCGAACAGACGATGATCGCCTTCGAGGACGCCTTTTCGGCCGCCATGCGCTCGATCAGACCCGCTTCGAGTCCTGCTGGTTCCGCCTCGGCGAGTTCGAGCAATTGAATGCCGACGAATGACGAAAGTTTGAAGGATGAAGTATGAATCAACGGCAGTGAGCCTAACTACTCGTTTTCACGCCCCGGCATCGCCGATGCGCTGACCGACATTTAAATTTCGAATTGCGCTCGATCATATGACTGACTCCGCACAAATCACGCGACTCGTGACAACGAAGATCGAAAAAGCCGATCATCGTGTGCGCCGCGTGCCCGGTTCGTCCTTCGTCCTTCGTCCTTCGTCATTTCCTCGTTCATTCATCCTTCATTCTTCGTCCTTCATCTTTCTGTTGCTGTTCGTCGCCGGCTGCGAAACCCGCGTGGAAACCAACTACGGCAGCCGCCACGGCCCGGGCCCGACCGAAAGCGTCAACGGCGCCTCCGTGCTGGGCGATATGTTCCAGCGAGCGGGCCACAAGGTCTATTCCTGGCATTATCTCTCGCCGCGGCTCAAGGAACGGGCCGATTGCATCGTCTGGTTCCCCGATGATTACAAACCGCCGGCCCCGAACGTGCGGCAATGGCTCGAAGGATGGCTGAAAGCCAAGCCGGGCCGCACGCTGATCTACGTGGGCCGCGATTTCGACGCCGGCCCGATTTACTGGAAGAAGGTCGCCCCCGGTGCGCCGCCGGCCCAAACGCCGCTCATTCAGAGCGAAATCTCCTTTGAACAAAGCCGCATCACCGGCGCTCGCTCCGCCCTGCC
Source organism: Pirellulales bacterium (assembly GCA_963713065.1). Classification (GTDB taxonomy): domain Bacteria; phylum Planctomycetota; class Planctomycetia; order Pirellulales; family Thermoguttaceae; genus JADLEL01. The sequence goes on from CAVQKP010000016.1 coordinate 180,513, forward strand.
GAAAAACGAGGATTGCGGATGGTTCACGCTTGATTCCACCGTGAAATCGCGGCAAGTGAAAAAACTCGAAGGCGAGCCGCGGTGGCTCGACGGCATCGATCCCGCAAAAACCGAAATCACGCTGGAAAGTCGCCTTGAGCCTCCGCCGGAAGCCGATATCCTGCTCGCCTCGGCCGAAGATGTGCTCGTCAGCAGTGCGCCCTGGCAAGGCAGCCGGTTGATTGTCGTCGCGAACGGCTCCTTCCTCTTGAACGAACCGCTGGTGAACCACGAGCATCGCAAGCTTGCGGGCAAGCTGATCGACGAGATCGGGCCGCCGCCGCGGAAAGTCGTCTTCCTCGAAAGCGGCTCGGGTGGACCGCCGATCCGCGATAAAGACCCGACGCTCGGCTCGCCCACGGGTTTGGAGATCTTCAATCTCTGGCCCACCAATTGGATCCTCCTGCATCTGGCGGCCGTCGGCGTGATATTTTGTTTCGTCCGCTGGCCGGTTTTCGGGCGTCCCCGCCGCCTGAAACGCGTCGCCGAGTCCGATTTCGGCCGTCATATTGCCGCCGAAGCCGAACTGTTGAAGCGTTCCGGAGACCGCACCTATGCTGCCGCCCGCCTCTTGCACTACCGGCAAGCCGTCGGTGAAATGGAAAAATAAATTCCGTCCGGTGCCGAGGACGGCCCCGACTCGTAAATTACTGACCACTAACCACCAACCACTAACCACTATCTCATGCCCGAACCACCTCCCCTCCCCGATTCTCTTCCGCCCATCGTGGCCCAACCGGCGTCGTCCGGCAATCATTCGGCGACGAAAGATCTTTTCGATCGCATCAGCACGGAACTCCGCAAGATCTTCGTCGGTCAGGAGGAACTCGTCCGGGGCACGCTGGTCGCGCTCTTTTCGAGCGGCCACGTCTTGATCGAGAGCGTGCCCGGTTTGGGGAAAACACTTTTCGTGCGTGGCGCTCGGCAAAGTGCTCGGCTGCCGGTTCGGCCGCATCCAGTTCACGCCCGACCTGATGCCGTCCGACATCACCGGCGCGCCGATATTCGACATGAAGTCGCAGGAATTCGTCTTCCGTCCCGGCCCGGTCTTCACGCAATTCCTTCTGGCCGACGAAATCAACCGGTCGCCGGCGAAAACGCATGCCGCGCTGCTGGAAATCATGCAGGAATACCGCGTGACGGTCGATGGCTCCGCCCACCGGCTCGAACGCCCGTTTCTGGTGCTGGCCACGCAGAACCCGATCGAAGCCGAAGGCACGTACAACCTGCCCGAGGCCCAGTTGGACCGCTTCATGTTCAAGCTGGTGATCGACTATCCGACCGCCGAAGAAGAAGCCAGGGTGTTGGCCATGCACAGCGTACAGGTCGAATTGGATTCCCGCCTGAAGGAACTCAAAACGGTCACAAGCCCCGACGAAATAGTGAAAATCACGAAGAAGAATGCGGAAATCTTCGTCGATCCGAAGCTGTTGGATTACATCAATTCGCTCGTCCGCCAGACTCGCCAGTGGCCGCAATTTCACATGGGCGCATTGCCCCGGGCGGGTCTTTCGCTCATGCAGGGCGTGCGGACGTTGGCCGCCTTCCGCGGCCGCGACTATGCCGTCCCCGACGATGTCCAAGAGCTTGCCCTGCCGGTCCTCCGCCATCGCGTGATGCTCTCCGCCGAGGCCGAAGTCGAAGGCCACACCGTCGATGAAGTTCTCTCCGACTTGATCCGCACCGTCGAGGTTCCGCGACTTTGACCGCCCTTACCTACGTACTCCTGAAACTTGCGGCCATCACCTTGCCGCTAATCTTGCTCGGCTGGAACGGGAAAATCTATCCGCGTACGCGGCTGATTTTCCTGGCCCTCGTGCCGAGCGCGATCAGCTTCGCCCTCTTCCTCTTCGAACAGATCCTCTGGCTCGTGCTGGCGGTCGATGCCGTGCTGTTTGTCGCCATAGTCGCCGACCTCTTCACTCTGCCGCGAAGAAAAGTTTTCGAGATCGAGCGCGAAGCCGGCCGCATCGCCTCGCTCAAGAAGCCGCACCACGTCCGGCTGAATATCCTCAATCACTCGACGCACGGATATCGCGTCGTCCTTCGCGACGGCGTGCCCGACGAATTGAATCCCGAGCCCGCCGAATTCGAGCGGCAGCTTGCCGGCCGCTGCCGCCTGGGACTCGAATACGTCCTGCGTCCCAACCGCCGCGGGGCGTTTTCGATCGACAACCTCTACCTGAGCGTGGTTAGCCGTTGGGGCCTCTGGCGGCGGCTCCTGGTTTATCCACGGGAATCGAAGGTCAACGTCTATCCCGACATGCAGCAAATGGCCCACTACGCTCTCTTGGCCCGCACTAATCGCCTGAGCCTCCTCGGCGTGCGGAAGACGCGCCGCGTGGGCCAGGACAACGAATTCGAGCGGCTCCGCGACTACGCGATCGACGACAACTACAAACATATCGACTGGCGCACCACTGCCCGGCGGCAAAAACTGACTGTCCGCGATTATCAGGCCAGTCAGAGCCAGCGGATCATTTTCCTCATCGATTGCGGGCGAATGATGACCAACGAAGCCGCCGGACTGAGTTTGCTCGATCATTCCCTCAACGCCATGCTGATGCTCAGCTACGTCGCCCTCCGCCAGGGCGACTCGGTGGGCATGCTCACCTTCTCCGACGAGATCCACAATTACGTCCCCTTGCGCGGCGGCATGAACCAGATGAACCGCCTGCTGCACGCCTCTTACGACCGCTTCCCGCAGCTCGCCGAGTCGCGCTACGACCTCGCGTTCCGCTATCTCGGCACGCACTGCCGCAAACGGTCGCTGGTGATCCTCGTGACGAACGTTATCGACGACGTGAACTCGAATCAAATCGACCGTTACCTGACGAACCTCGTCGGCCAGCATCTCCCGCTCGCGCTCTTGCTCCGCGACCGAAACCTGTTCGACGCGGTCGAAGTCGAGCATCCGCAAGAGGAGCAACTCTGGCGCGCCGCGGCCGCCGCCGATGTCCTCCTCTGGCGCCACCAAGTCCTCAACGACCTCAAACGCCAAGGCGTTCTCGCCCTCGACGTTTTCCCCGAGCAAATGACCGCCCCGCTCATTAACCGCTACCTCGAAGTGAAAGCGCGGCATTTGCTCTAATGGTCTTGCGCACCTTACTCGGCGGGTTCGGTGCCATGCCCACGCTCGTCGTGGGCATGAAAATACTCGGCGGATTCGGTGCCATGCCCACGCTTGTCGTGGGCATGAAAATACTCGGCGGATTCGGTGCCATGCCCACGACAAGCTGGGGTATGACTCCCAGCCAAACGCCTGATTTTTTCGCGTTGAATGTCTTGCTCCCCCCCTCCGCAATGACCTGGTTGACAGGCCAAATCTTATAAGATATCATATATGTTTTCACCGGCGTCCCCACGCCCCTGCCTTCCTAAACTGTACCCCTTTGGGATGGGGCAAGATTGCCTCAAACTAGGAGCCGATCATGTTCAAAAGATTCATTTTCTCCCTGACTTTGCTGATTTTCGCTACCGGCCAATCTTGGGCTGGACTCAAGGTCGATCGATTGCGTTGCGAATATCTCAACGACCCGCTGGGCATCGACGTCGCGCAGCCCCGCCTCAACTGGATTGTGCAATCGGACGAGCGAGGCGAACGGCAGACGGCCTATCAGGTCCTCGTCGCGTCCTCTCCCGAGTTGTTGGCAAACGACCAGGGCGATCTGTGGGATAGCGGTCGCAAGGAGTCCGATCAAACGATTCAAGTAGAGTATGCCGGCAAGCCATTGACTACTCGGATGCAATGTTTCTGGAAAGTCAGGGCGTGGAACAAGGACGGGAAGCCGTCCTCGTGGAGCAAGCCCGCAAGCTGGACGATGGGATTGTTCGACTCGCGGGACTGGGGCGCGAAGTGGATTTCCACAGTCAATCCCCCAAATCTCAAGGCCGTCACGCCGCACAATGGCTATCACAGCGACTTCGCGGCCTCGCCCGATGCAGCCAAATGGGTCGCGGTCGATCTGGGCAAGGACCGAAAGATCGACGCCGTCGAGCTCAACCCGGCTCGGCCTTATGACTATTCGCCCGACACTCCCGGTTTCCTTTTCCCGGTTCGCTTTAAAGTCGAGGCCGCTCGCCAAGCCGATTTCGCCGATGCCAAAACCGTAGTCGATCAGACTGCCGCCGATATGCCGAATCCCGGGCTGAAGGCGCCGATTTATCGCTTCGAGCCGGTCGTGGCCCGATACGTCCGCTTGACCGTCACGCGCCTGGCCCGCCGTGAGGGAACGAATTTCGCATTCGCTTTGGCCGAAATGCAGGTTCTTTCCGGCCCGGAAAACCTGGCGAAGGGACGCCCCGTGACCGCCTTGGATGCAATCGAGTTGGGCGGCTGGTCGAAGGACCGACTCGTTGACGGCCGCCTGCTGCCCGAGAACTCGCCGCAAGATTCCGTCGAGCGTCTCACGGCGATGCTTCGCAAGGAATTCGCGGTGCGGGGCCCGATCAAACGCGCGGTCGTCTCGGTCACCGGCTTGGGACTCTATGAACTTCACATCAACGGCCGGCGGGTGGGCGACCACGTGCTCGCGCCCGAATGGACCCGCTACGCAAATCGTATTCAGTATCAGACCTATGACGTAACCAATCTGTTGCACGAAGGCGGCAATGCGGTTGGCGCGATGCTTGGCGGCGGATGGTGGACGGGACCGCTTGCGGCCAAGTTGCCGATGAAAGACCCGCGGCTAGGTCTGTTGCTGCATCTCGACATCACTTTAATCGATGGATCGACACAGACGATCGTGACCGATCCGAGTTGGACGGCGAGCGCGGACAGCCCCATTCGCCGTTCGGGAATCTATTTCGGCGAAGAATATGACGCTATGAAGGAAAAGCCCGGCTGGGATCGGCCGAACTTCAACGCCGCGGGCTGGTCGCCGGTTGAGATATTGACTCGCTTCGAAGATGCCGAGAATCCGGTTCTGGTCGCCCAGTGCAACGAGCCCATTCGGGTCCTCAAAGAACTGACGCCCGTGAAAATGATCGAGCCTAAGCCGGGCGTCTATATCTTCGATATGGGCCAGAACATGGTCGGCTGGTGCCGGTTGAGGTCCAATGCCCCGGCCGGAACCAAGATCGTCCTGCGCCACGGTGAAAGGCTCAACGACGACGGAACGCTCTATACCGCGAACCTTCGCGCGGCCGCGCAAACCGACGAATACACTTGGCGCGGCGGCGAGGCGACGGTCGAGCCGCACTTTACCTATCACGGCTTCCGCTATGTCGAGTTGACCGGCTTGCCGAATCGGCCGGACATGGACGCCATCGTCGGACGCGTGTTTCACTCGTCCGCGCCGATGCCGGCCGGTTCGAGTCTTCCAGTGATCTCTTGAACAAGATCATGCACTGCATCGAGTGGGTGCAGCGCGGCAACATGATGAGCGTGCCCACCGACTGCCCGCAACGCGGCGAACGCTTGGGCTGGATGGGCGACATCCAGGCTTTTCGGCAAACCGCCATTTTCCAGCGCGACATGGCCGCCTTCTTCACCAAGTGGGTGCCCGACATCCGCGACTCGCAAGCCGACGACGGGCGTTATCCCGATTTCGCCCCGCAAGTCAACGACTCGAATCGCGGTTCTTCGGGCGTTCCCGCCTGGGGCGACGCAGGCACCGTCGTCCCCTGGCGAATGTACCAGAACTATGCCGACCGGCGAATGCTCGAACAGCACTTCGACTCCGCTCGGCGATGGGTCGAGTTCATCCACCGCAACAATCCGAATCTGCTTTGGCAGAAGAATCGCGGAAACGACTACAATGACTGGCTCAACGGCGATACGGTCATGCTTGAAGGGCTTTCCTCGAACCGGCAGCGCCGTGCCCAACGAAGTCTTCGCCACTGCGTTCTTCGCCCATTCGACCGAGATTGTAGCGAAAATGGCCCGCGTGCTGGATCGCAAGGAGGACGCCGCGAAGTACGACAAACTGTTCAATGGCATCAAGGCCGCTTTCAATCGGGCGTATGTGGACGCCGACGGCCGCATCAAGGGCGATACCCAGGCCGGCTATGCCCTGGCCCTGCACTTCAATCTGCTGGATGAATCCATGCGCCCGAAGGCGACGGCACACCTGCTGGAGGCCATCAAGCGGTACAACGGCCATCCATCGACGGGCATCCAGGCCACGCACCGCATGATGCTCGAGCTGACTCGCAACGGCCGCCACGACGAGGCATGGCGGCTGATCAACCTCCGCACGCCGCCGTCATGGGGACACATGGTCGAAATGGGCGCAACCACGATCTGGGAGTGCTGGGACGGCTACGTAAAAGGTCGCCACGAGCCCAGCAGGGGACCAATCAGCCCCTTCTCGTTCAACCACTGGGCGTTCGGCGCGGTCGGCGAATGGATGTGGCGCGAATTGGCCGGCATCAATCCCGACGACGAGCAGCCCGGCTTCAAGCACTTCGTCATCCGGCCGCGCCCTGTGAAGGACTCGCTTGGGTCAAGGCCCGATACGATTCGATTCGCGGCCCGATCGCCAGCGAGTGGAAGCAGTCGGACGGCCGCTTCCAACTCACCGTCGAAATCCCCGCCAACACGACGGCCACGGTCGTCGTTCCGGCGAAAGACGCGAACTCCGTGACCGAAAGCGGCCAACCCGCCGCCGAGGCTCCCGGCGTAAAACTCCTCCGCGCCGAGAAAGCCGCCGCCGTCTTCGAGGTGCAATCGGGAAAATACCGTTTCGCGTCGGATTGAAAAAGTGGATGAGTTCGATTTTTCGAACAGGTTGGATTAGTTCCGCTTTTTCGCGTTATGTCATTTTCGTTCCGGGTTGAAAATTGTGAGTTTTTCCGGGATGTTTCGTCATTGCCGAATTTTTCCTTCCGGTCAAGCTCGAGGGTTTTGGCGTTTTCTTGGCTTTTCGGAAAGCGGGATCGACGTTTTCTCGAGAGTTAAACGGTTTTTTGGCATGAATTTTTACCTCGACTCGCTCGGCGGCACCGGCTCGAGCGCCGGCACGTCCGCGGCGGCGGCCGCGCTGCGATTTCCCATCCGTGACGATGAAGGCGGTTTTTGGGTATCATTTGTCAACTTTTCCATATCCCTTCGATCACAAGGCGGTTGAGATTCCTGCCCCCCCCATTTCCCTATTGTTCGCTTTATATCGATTGGGGTGATTTTGCCTGGGGATGTCGTCTTCGCTCGTCCGCCGTGCGAATTCTATGCTACACTTGCCGGGAAGCCGATCTGCCGGGAAGCCGATCGAGACGGCATACTCTTTCTTGACAAGTGCCGAACGGCGGATGTCCAACGTGTGCGGACAAGTTGGAATCCGTGCTCCGTTTGGCAGTAACATAGTTGTGTCGAATGCCTTTTCCGACTCCGAAAAACAAAAAGCGATGTCGAATCCCGCCGAAGATCACACCAAGTTGAATTCAGACGATTTCTGCCTGCCCAACTCGGACGATCGGGAAGACGCAATCGAGAAGGGGGATCCCGGGCGAGACGCAACCGAGAATAAACCGGGGCGCGAGATGCGAGCCCACGCGCGAAAGGCGTTTCCCTTCAGGCAGCTCGTGGCGCCCGTGAAAAGCGACTTGATGCCGTGGCCGGATGACTTCATTGAAGTCGAGTGCTCGGATATTTCCCAAAGTGGAATCTCGCTGTTTCTGAAACTTCCGCCGTGTTTCAAGGAACTCATCGTCTGTTTGGGACCGGACACGTCGCAAACGCTCATGCTCGCCCAGGTCGTTCGCGTGCAAGAAGTAGATTCCGCGGACCGGCACGGATATATAGTTGGCTGCCGATTTGTCGAACGAGTAACGATATCGGAAGATCATGGGATCCGTCGTGGTTGGCCATAGGCAACGATCCTCCGTCCATGCGAGAGAGGCGGCAAGGGAATGAAGCAAGCGGATCGGGCGTCAGGTCTCAAAACGTTGGCACGACAAAAGACGATACAGCGAAATGATTTGCAACGAAATAAAACGAAGCTCTGTCACCAACTTTTGAGGGGAAGATGGGATAGCGGTGGCAAGGAATCGAAGGGTCAAAGGTGTCACGGAAGCGAAACGCAGAAATACGAAATCAAGAAACGAGGGAAGCGGGCGCGGATTGAATATAAAACCTCGATGACGAATTCGAAAAATTCGAACTCCGCCTTACGCTGCCTGGCGTTCGTAATGCTTGATCAGATGGCTATTCGCGACAGTTCGCGGCCGAATGCGGTCATAGAAGGAAAATAGTCTAGCACCATTGGAAGCACCGCGACTTTTTTCTTCGCCGTAACTTTTTACCACGAAAAGCGTTTACGAAAACTCGCCTGCGGCCTCCGGAGCCGAAGGTTTCGCGTTCGAATCGCGACGCATCCTGTCTGGAACTCGCTTAATACTGCACGCCGGCGCGGAGAAGGATCGTGTCGCTGGGATCGAATTCGGGAGTGTCGCCGGAGTAGAGGATGCGGCGGGAGAAGACATAACCGACTTCCAACTTCGCGCCGAAGCCTTGGATCTTCTTGCGCTCGATGCCGAAGATCAAGCGACAGTCGCGCAGCAGCACTTGCTCATTGCCGCCGAGCGTTTCGATCGCCCAATAGTCCCCGGCGAATTCGCCCGACATGTAGAGCCAGGTGTTGATCTCGCCGCCGGGATTGCGTTCGTGCAGAATGCGGCGGGCGATTTTCGGCTCGGGAAAGAGCAGTTCGCATTTCGTGTCGTCGTTCGGCGTCCAGATGATCCCGCCGACGGGAATGAAATTCACGTCGAACCGGGCGAGATACGCCGCGCCAAAAACGAGTTTCGTCGTCGAGTTGAGCGTCCACGCCGCCGCCGCGTGGCCGGGCATCCGAAACGCCTTGCCCGAGTCCTGCTCGAAATCGCTGTACCAGCCCGGCGTGACGGCGAAGTCCAGTCCCAGTTGCGGCGTGACTTGCGAAAGCCAGCGGAACTGGCAGGAGCCGTCATACAAACGCGGCGGAAGATCGACGCCGGCGGGACCGTCGAGATAGTGAACCGTAAAGCCCGGCGTAATCACCAGCGGCGAGTCGGTGGTGGGGCAGGGCAAGGCGACGATGACTTTCGTTTCCAGATCGTGCTGGCCGAATCCGCCGCTGCCGGCGGTGCGCGGCAGCCAAGTGCCGTTGAAAATCGCACGCTGGAAAAATCCCGATCGGATATCGCTTTGCGGCGGTTCCGCCGGACCGGGCGAAATCGTCTCGCCCGGCGGAGCGAGAATCTCGCCGAGGAATCGGGATGCGAGACCAGTTTGACGGGAAAGGACGGCGGACCGGGATGGGGATCCACGGCAATTCCATTCTCACTCCCGGTCACTCCCCCAAAAGGAGAGAGCAGGTCGTTTTTTCGACTGAAGTTGGTTTGCTCCGACTCGGAGGGCCACGGAGAGATTTGCTCTTCCGGCATCACGGCGGGCAAACGGACGACTTGGGCGAAAGATAAAATAGGGGTGGTGAAAAACAAAAAAACAAGAATTGCATAGCGGCGATTGCAATTTGCATATTGCAAATTAAGCAGCCGCATTGTGTGGGATAGAATCGATTTCAAAAGGCCAGTCCAGCGCGGAGGAAGAGAGCGTTGTTGGGGTAGAAATTGTCGGGCAAACCGCTGCGATAATGGATTTGCCGCGAAAATGCGCCCCCAATTTCGAACCAGCCGTTCCAATTCCGGGGCGTGAGAAACTCCAGCCCGACGGAGACGCGAATGTCGTCGTAGTCGAAGGCGTCATTTTGGCCGGCGACGACGATGTCGGAAACACCTGGGATGTTCGCCCGTTTGATCGTCCAGGAACTGCCGCCGTACTCGCCTGCGGCGTAAACCCACCAATCCACGCTGCCGAAATTCCGCCAATGCATGCGGATCTTCGGATTGGGGAAGAGAATATTGAATTCCCATTCGCTATTGGGCGTCCAGACGATGCCGCCGGCGGGCAGGAGCTTGATCTGCAAACGGTCGATATACCAGATGCCGGCCTTGATTTTGAAGCTCGGCGACAGGGAGATGACCCCCAAGGCCGTGCCCGTGAAGCGTATGCTGCTGGTGGTGGTTGTGGTAAAATCGGAATAAAGGCCCACGCGGAAACTCAAATCGCCGCCGAAAGCCTGCGAAATTTGCGGTTTCCAGGCGGTGTCGATGTAGCCGTCGTAGGTTTGCGGCGGCAGATCGGCGGCCGGCGGATCGTTCGGCGGCGTCGAAAGCACCGAGACCGGCCCGTCCCAAAGCTGCAAACCGAAACCGGGCGTCACCAGCAGCGGCGTATTCGGATTGCCCAGAAAGGGAATCGCGAACGTGGCCGACAGATCGAAGTCGTTGATCCCCAACTCGTGATCGCCGTGCCCGAGGAACCAGTGATAGTCGAACCGAATGTCCTGGAGAAATTTCGTCATGGCCTGCATCGAGACCGGTGCGCCGTAATTGAAATACGGATCCTGGGGGAATAACGGCGCAGGCGCGTATCCCGGCGTGGCATAAGGATCCAAGCCCGGCGAAGGCGGCGGAAGCGCGCCGTATGATCCGGTCGGCGGCGACGTGGCGTTCGGATTGAACGGCGAGACGGCACCCGGCGGTCCAAAACCGCTCCCGGGCGAAACATATGGCTGCGGATTGGCGGATGCCGGCGCCACGGCCGTTCCGCCCGAGGCTGAATAGGGAGTCGTCGGAGCCGAGGTGATCGTTCCGGGAGAGGCCGCCGTGCCCGGCATGCCCGGTGGCGGAATCATGGTTCCACTCGCGGTGTTCGGCGGCGTGTAATCGCTATAGTTCGACGAAACGCTCCGCGACGATGGCGCGGCTGTCCAAGAGGAACTTGCCGGCGCTTCCGTGGCGATCATAGTGGGGAAGGCAATCCTCGTTTGCCCCTGCGCCGTGCCCAAAAGGAGCATCAAAACCAGGACTGCGAAACTTGAGGACCGGCATGCAGTTGCGAACACTGGCTCTTTCCCATTAGGCTGGCTCGGTATTACAGCCGAGTGATGATTGATATAGAAAAGATCACGGACAAGGATCGGGCCGCAACACATTCCCCGACGGGGCGTGAATACCAAGATTGGTATCCTCGGTCAAGAGCAATATCATTATCCGCACAACACGCATTGCCTAAGCTTGCCATACACCCCATATTTACGGAATATTATGCCTTGCGATCACTCGCGATTGCTTGAGGAAACTTGGATTGCCCAGGTCGAATCGCATGACTCGCTCCCCTCGACAAACGATCGGGCGGCGGAATTGGCAAGATCGCCCCACATTGAATTGCCGCTGTTGGTCATCGCCGACCTGCAAACCGCCGGCCGCGGCCGAGGCGGCAATCGATGGTGGACCGCGGATGGAAGTCTGGCATTCAGCCTGCTTTTCGATTGGATCTTGACCGAGCAAGCTACTTCCGCCACGCCGCTTGTGGGTTTGGCGGCCGGTTTGGCGGTCGTCGAAGCCGTCAGGCCACTTTTGGGCAATCACGAAATCGGCCTGCACTGGCCGAACGATGTTGTCGCGGCGGGCCGAAAGCTGGCTGGGATTTTGGTGGAAGTACTGTCCAACCGAAAGGTAGTTCTCGGCATCGGCCTGAATGTGAACAATTCCGCCTCCTCGGCGCCGGCGGAATTGCAGCCGATAGCAACCACGCTTTTCGATTTGACTCGAAGCCGCCATGACTGCATGGAAATATTGATTTCGTTGCTGAATCGATTTCAACGATTTCTCGATCTCGCCCGCCATTCGCCCGATAGGCTTGCCGCCGCGGCCGATGCCGCCTGCCTGCAAAAAAATCGAGAATTGCATTTGCATCTGGGGGCGGCTGTCTATTCCGGCGTGTGCCGGGGAATCGACGGCACGGGTGCGATATTGTTGGAGACAAGCAAAGGCGTAAAAGCGTTTTCCTCGGGCGTTTTATTGAAAAGGTAGAGTGGGACTCTGGTTCATTCGTCCCGCCCTGCAATTTAGTTTCTGTTGCAGAAAAAGAAATCGGGTGCCATGCCCACGCTTGTCGTGGGCATGAAAAGCGTTTTCACGCGTTTTTTGCATACCCACGACAAGCGTGGGCATGGCACCGGACTTTCGGCAACAGTAACAATTTACGACGAAAATCATGCCGCAAGCAATTCGACGAATTCTCCTGATCCAGTTGCCCGTTCCTCCGCCGGGCCAGCAGTCGATGGAGGGCAATGTTCCTTTGGCGGCGGCTTTTTTGAAACTGTACGCCCGGCGGCAGGGGACGGATCGCGAATTCGAGATTGAAATTTTTCCGCCGCATCTTGCCAATACGCTGGGCGATCAGGGACTGCTCGCAGCCGTTTTGCAGTATGGCCCCGATCTCGTCGGCTTCACTTGTTACGTCTGGAATATCGAACGATCGCTGTGGCTTGCCAAGCAGATCAAAATTGCACGGCCCGAGGCGAAGATATTGCTCGGCGGGCCGGAAATCACCGCCGATAACCGCTGGGTGCTGGAAAATTCGGTCGTCGATTATGCCATCTTCGGCGAAGGGGAAGTGACGTTCGCCGAATTATTATGCGAATTAAGCGAAAACCGTTCGGGTGCCACTGCCGGCTTGTCCGGCAGTGCCGGCAACACCGTTGGACAAGCCAACGATGGCGCCCCTCCAACACGCGTCATCGACCCGCTGGATGCCGTTTCCTCGCCTTATCGCGAGGGCATCTTGAATGTTGACGGGAATAAAACGATGCTGCTCGAGACCGTTCGCGGCTGCCGCTTCCAGTGCAGGTATTGCTATTATTCCAAACGCAAGACGGAATTGCGGTTTTTGTCTTATGAGCAGATCGAGGCAAACTTGCATTATGCAATCGAACACGGGGTGAACGAGGTGTATCTGCTCGATCCGACGATCAATCAGCGTGCGGATTATGCCGATTTTTTGCGGCTGCTCGCTCGCTGCAATTCCCAGCGGCGATTGACTTTCTCCGGCGAATTACGTGCAGAAGGAATCGACGCCGGACAGGTGAAACTGCTGCGGGCGGCGAATTTCACGGAATTGGAGGTCGGCTTGCAATCGGTGGAACCGCGGGCGCATCAACTGATGGGCCGGCCCGTGAATCTGGAAGCGTGGCAGCGCGGCGTGCGCACGCTGATGGCGGAAGGCATCCGCGTGCGGCTCGACTTGATTCTCGGGCTGCCGGGCGATACGGTCGATTCCATCCGCCGGGGGATCGATTTTCTCGCCCGGTTTCGCCCACGAGCAGAGATCCAAATTTTCAACCTTTCGATCCTCCCCGGCACCGATTTCCGCCGGGATGCGGCGGCGTTGGGACTGAAATATCAACCTAAACCGCCCTATTTTGTTTTTCAGACTCCCACACTCGATGCGGAGGATTTGTATTCGCTCATGCAAGAAGCCCAGGAAACGCTCGGCATCGAATTCGACGTGCCACGAGCTTCCATTTGCGCAAAGTGCCCCCGATCCGCTTATGGAAAAGGAGTCGGAAGGCAGGGCGGCGATCGTTGCGTTCGATTTGGACGATCCCGCGGTCGAGCTTGCATCGGCGGCCGATTTTGGGCTGGTAACGACGCTCTTGCTGCAATCGGCCGATTTCTCCCTGGTTGAATCGCGCGCACTGCAAATCGTTTCCGATGCCGTGCGAACGAATCCGCATGTCACGCTGCAGATCGTGCTCGATCCTCGCAGTCGGCGAGAACGTTTGCATATCGATCTTATGGAAAAAATTCTCGATCGATGTTATTCCACGACCGGATATCTTGACCGTTATTACAGCCTGCATCCCGGCCATATATTGGGTGCAAAACGATTGTTCGTATTGTTGCCCATGAAAGATAGACCGCGCGTAGGCCAAACGTGGATTCATGATATCAGCGGTTGTGCCGGCATCCTTTGGCATGATGATGGAAACCCGTCAACGGCTCGGAATGAGTTTGAGGTGATCCGTTGGGATTCGCGGTCATAATCCGCAACGGTCGCGAATGCCGCTACGGATCCTCGAATTCAATCTCCAAAAGCGGCGCATGCTGTTGCGCTCCATAAATATCGCCATCTCCCAAAGCGCCGGAAGGGATGCGGCGCTTCATGGTTATTTTGACCGCTTGGGCGGGCTCGAAATAGAGGATGCCCATGATATCGCCCTGCGGGATGCGGTAAAGCCGGCCGATGAGATCGGGACTTATGATATTCCGCTCACGGAACAAATCGAAATATCGGCGCTCCTTGAAAATAATATCGAGCGTCAATTCGTAAGGCCCGGAGTTTTTCGAGCGAATAACCCGGGCGGCTTCTTGGATGTTCTTTTTCACGATTCGATCCCCCGGATGCAGGTCCCGCCTGACGGGCGAGACGATAATGTATAGTGTTTATCCACCCGGTTCCGCCCGGCAGGAGAAACCACTTAGATGCTCACGATTTCCAACGGAAAATCGTCCGGACGTTCGACTTCCATCAGGTGATACACCGAAAACTCGTAAACGTCGCCCACCGCAATGTCGGACGGCGAAAATGGAAAGGCCAAATTGCCCGCCGTTGATATGCGGCCCGGATAACCGTAATGCAAAAGCGTGGACCGGGTGACGCTCAGCAGCGTGTCGGCGTCTTCCGGCGTGGGCGCGACGGCCTCGATGACGATCCCGATTTCGTGCGGGTGGTTGTGTTTCTCCGGCTCGGTCGGGCCCATCACGGCGTCTTTGCCGTAAACATGGAAAATAATCGAGCCGCGGACCGTGCTTCGCATCATCGTTTCGACCTGGGTGCGAACGGCGTGCAGAATGTCATCGATCTTCGCGATGAAAATCGGATCCCGGCTGCCGGCAATGCTCACCGAGCGCGAGCCCGACTTTCTCGCGCCTTCCAGTTTCACGCGGTACGGCCGGGTGCTTTCGTGCCGGCTGCCCCGCACTTCGACGCGGCCGTCTCCCAGTTCGGTGAAGCTGCATTTTTCCAGATGCAGCACGCCGCCGGGGCCGGGCAGACGGTAAGGATCGGACTTTTCGTAAAGCGTGTGGGCGGCCGCCGATTCCCGCGTAAATTTCCGCGACGGGGAAAGCGCCTCCAAGATAAAACTTTCGCCGGTGAGAGTGCCAAACGCGCAATCGGCGCCGCTGCCCGGCGTGGCGGCAATCGCCCCGCATTCGAGTATCTTGCCCATGTGGATGGCCAGGCCCCGATCGTAGCCGAGCATGATCGGCAGCGCGGCAAAGTTCGCCGGATCGTAGCAACGGCCCGCCAGCACCACGTTGCAGCCGGCTTTCAACGCTTTGATGAGCGGCTCCGGGCCCATCTGCGCCACGAGATGGCAAGAGGCGTCAATGGCATCTTCGGTCAACTGCGGCGCGAACGGCATCGGGCTGATCTTGCCGGCGCAGCGCGGATTTCGCCGTTTCCACCGCCACGTCGGCGGAAATGACGCCCAAGCGGAACGAAAGATTTTCTTCCCCCGCAATCTGTTCGAGAATGCCGCGGCACCAGGCCAAATGCGGCGCTGCCCCCGACCCGCCCGCCGTGCCGACGATCACCGGCACGCCGAGTTTCAAGCCCTCGACGAGCATATAGCGCAAATCCCGTTTCACGAACGCCCGATTCGTGAACGACTTGCCGCTCCCCAGATAATACGGGCCGGGATCCGTCGAGCCCGCGTCGCAAGCGATCAAATGCGGATTCCTGGCGATGCCTTCCGTAAAGGATTCTTCGGGAAAACCGTATCCCAAAATCGCGGTCGGCGAGAGGACGCGAAATTCTGTGCTGGGCATGGTGGGAAGGTCTTGGGCTATTGGTCTTGAGTTTTGGTTGACGGAGCGCCGCGATGTCGAAAACGGCGTTCGTTCATCGTCCGTCATCCGGATTGTTGTTTTGCGGCCAAAACGGCTTGTATCCGCTGCATCTCGTTCTTTACCGTCGAAAAGCCCTCGTCGAAGCCCATGCCGGGTTTGGCGAGCATCTGTTTGGGGTGCGTGGCCATCGCCAAATGGACGCAGCATTGCGCGGAGACATCGGTTTCGTTGCAGGTTCCCCCTTGGTACGCTTCCATGCCATGGGCTTTGCAGTAGAGCACGCTTTCGACGGTTTCCTGAATGCCGCCAAGGACCGGCGTCTTGATTTGTATGACGTGGCACGCGTCGGCAGCGATGAAATCACGTACGTCCTCGAAGGAATTGCACCACTCGTCGGCCACGATCTTTACCGGCGAGCCGAGCCGCCGCAGTTCTGCCTTGATCTTGCTAAAGGCCTCCAACTGCCGCGGTTTTTCCTCCATATCGACCGGACCTTCGATGCATAGTTCGTGCGGGCCGGCATCGGCGGCGAGGCCAGCCATGTAGTTCGCCACCTTGAGCGGATCTTTGTCGAATATGATGCCGATCGTGCCGTAAACGTCGATGTGCAGCACCGGCCGGTAGCCCTCATGCGGCTTATGGCGTTCGATGCGCTCGACCAGCCAGCGGATATACTCCTTCAGCTTGCCGCCGTCGCGGCCGAGTTTATCGCCGATGTTGTTGATTAACCCATGCGGGAGGACATCAACCTGCTTGAGGATCATTTTATCGGCGTTTTCATAGCGATTGTCGCCGCTTTGGCCGAAAATCGGCACGGCCTGCGCGTTGATCGGCAGGCCATATTCCTCGCAAACGACTTCGCAGCGCAGCTTGTGCATGGATTTGCGCGGGCGTCGAGCAATGCCTGCGAAACGCCGTAGCGCAAGGCCGTATGCATCCGGCGGCCGTCGATTTCGCTTCCGCAAAGCTCCGCGGCCATCGAACGGAAGCTCCCGATTTCACGCCCTTCCAGAATCGGGCGAAGATGCCGGTCCATGAAGCGGAGATAATCGTCCGCCAAAAACAGGGGGTCGCGACCACCGGCGCCGGAATATTGTATTGCGGCGCAATCGCCCAGCGCAAATTGACCGTCTTCCAGCAACAGCATGACGGAAATGCCCTCGCCGGCCATGCGGATTCGTGCAAAGCCCGGAGTGACGGGTTTTCCCTCGTAGAAAAAACCGTCGTGTGCCGCGCCTTTGCGGATCGCCCGCTGATCGTCGAAAAAAAACGCCGCGGCGCCTTTGGCAAAAAGTACTTTTTTGATTTTCATGGTTTTTTACCTGGGCCTTCCCACAAGTTGTCCTTTGCTGATCGCATAAATATCGTCGGTGATCATCTGGAAGCAAATGCTCCTTTTTTCGAATTTCGCCCGCTGTTCGAGTCGCTCGCGGTGATAGGCGGCAAGATCGCTGTCGAACGGTACTCCCGCGTGGTTGAAGAACCGGATGTAGCCTTCGTTGTCCCGCATCGGCAGGATCTTGCCGCGGCAGTGGACCGACGGCGCAAAAGCGACGTCGAGAATGCCGGCCTCGAAGGCGGCGACTGCCCCTTCCTTGACGTCGCCCTTGCCCAACTCGAACACCTTGCTCATGATGCAGCCGACTTCTCGTTCGATGACGGATTTTTCCCGCTCGACAGCGGTGACGTCGAGATTTCGCTGCTCGCCGAGCATATTGATGACTTGTTTCGTGGCCTTGAGTCCCTGGGCATTGGCTTCCTTGGTGGGGATGCCCATCGCTTCGTGCGGCGTTTTCACGATGATTTTGTCGGCCGCGGCCAGGCACGCCACGACCGAGCCCCAGCAGATGACGCCAAACGCCTTTGACTCATCGACGGGAAAACCGCCCATCCACTGGTGGAAGACGGTAGTCAACTCGAAATCGGCGAAACCTGCCTTGCGGAAGAAGTGGTCGGCCAGCGTCTTCAAACTCAGCATCGCGGCGATGTCCTGCACCATGTTGCCACCCTGTCCGTAGCCGAGTGTGAGCGACTTCACGCCTTGTTCCAAGGCCAACAGCCCTTCGAGAATACCCACGCAATGGCTGATGCAAGGCGGCACGAGCGTGCCGGTCAGCGGGCCAAAGGGCTCGCGGTTGATCGCGGCGCCGTGTTCGCCGTAATAGCCGCAGAGCCGATCGACATACTGCCAATCGGTCAACGTTTTGCGGAGCGGGACGTTTTTCACGTAGGGGATATTGTACGAAATGCCGCCGCCTTCAAAACTCGTGAACCCGCCTGCTAACGTGATTTCGGCCAGCAGCCGGGCGTCCGGCGTGCCGTGCCGGATTTGAATCGGCTTCGCGAGGCTTTCGGTCACGCGGCGGCACTGCTCGACCCCGTGATTAACCGCAGGGAATCCATTAAGCATCGAGACGCCGGAGGTCGTCGATATTTCAATCCCTTTCGCGGCTTCTTCATAACGATTCTGCCGCGTGTAGGCGTCGATGGTCGTCGGCAGCAGATCGGCGCCCCCTTCGGTTTCGAGATATTTCAACAAACGGATATGCTCCTCGACCAGCGCGACGCCGGCCCGCGGTTGCACCAGCAGCGCATGCTGGGCCTTCGCTTCCGCCATCGCCTTGGCGAACCGCTTGTTTTCGGGAATCGCCCGTTGATAGGCAATGGCATCGTCAAGATGCACGCCCGCGCCGGTGGCCCAGGATTGAAGCACCTCTTGCCGAACCTTATTGAAATTATCTTGTGAGATCTTTTTCGTTTTCATTCGATTGTTCTTTGGACCTTCAAAAGCTAGTCAAGTTCTCGTCGGCCATTTCCGATGCTTCACGTGGAAAATCGATCGCCAAATTGCCGAGCAAAGGAAGAATATATTGTCTTTCCTTGTAGAACTCCACGTTTTCCGGCAGTAGTTGCAGTCCTTGGGCATCGCGTCTTGCGGCGGCTGTCGCCGTTTGGCACGCGTAGTCGGTCACGTGTTGCTGCCAAACGCCGCCGCTCACGACCATCTTCTTCACTCGCCGCAAATCTTTTCCTTGTTGGACGAAAATCTTGCCGCTGGCCGAGAATCGCTCTTCAATGCTGCCGGCATGTCGGCGCATCGCGTGATAAATGCATGCTTCGGCGAGCAGATCATCGAAAAAACCTTCTTCCGCCGACTGCGGCAGATAATCCGAAGCGGCGGAGATCTTCGCGATGTACCGGGAAAACTCGCCCCCCGAAAAGGGGTTTTCGGCAAGTTGCCGTTCGATATATTCATGGCCCGTTTCCGCCGCGGATTTCGCGCTGATCCTAAGTCCCAAGTCGCCTTCGACGGTCCGCTTCAGCTTCGGTTCGCAGAGACCCTTGAGCAAGTAGCCGTCCGCGCCGCGAAAAGACTCGGTGCAGGAGTAGCAATCGGTGGTTGCGCCGCCGACATCGATCAGGGCGAAATCGTCCCAATGCGGGAGTTCCTTGGACAGCGCTGCCAGCAGATCGAAAACAGCCCGCGGCGTAGGCTTGATTTCGCCAGCACATTGCGCGCGGATCGCACCAAGCCCCTTTCCCTCGACAATCTTCTTCAGGAATATCTCCTGAATCTTCGCCCGAGCCGGTTCAATGTTCAGTTTGCCGATTTCCGGCATGAGATTCTCTGTAACGCATAGATGCTCTTCGCCGAGCAATTTTCGGACCTCGCTAGCCAACGCCGCGTTGCCGGCATAAAGCACGACAGAAGCTATCCGCGCCTCGGCGAGCATCCGCGCATTGCGAAGCACGTAGTCTTCATTGCCGCCGTCCGTCCCGCCGGAAAAAAGCATCACGTCGGGCGGATTTTGCCGCAAAATGGAAATCTGCTCTTCGGTGAGCCGGTAAGAATAGGCGGCGACGATCTTGCCGCCGGCCGAAGCCGCCGCCAACTTGGCCACATGCAGCGTCAAGTCCGGCACGATTCCCAAAGCGGCAATCGCCAATCCGCCCTTGGCCGAAGAGCATGCATAGATCGGGATCGGCTTCTTTCCCTCTTCACAAACGCCGACGCGTATATCTTCGGCCAACCGCTGCCGCAATCTAAAAAGCCTTCCGCCAGGTTGTTCGCCGTGGTCGGCAGGCAGTCGCGCCTTACCAGCCGCGGCCGGTGCGGATCGAGATCGAATAGCGCGCCTTTGGTATAGGTCGAACCGACGTCGAAGCTTAAGATCGGCTGCACGGCTGAAGCCTCCGCTTAAGTTGTTCGATGTCATCTTTGAGAGATCCGGCAGCGGCACTCGAGGTCGTCCGCGGCGAGAAATACGCGGTCGAAACCCAGCGCCGTGAACTTCTCGACGATGACTTCACGGGGCGCCTTTCCGACGACCAGATTGCCGCCGATATACAGCAAAATATGCTCCATGCCGCGCTCCGCGCAGCGGTCGCGAAAGCCGATGCAATCCAATTCGCCATGCCCGTAAAGCGAGGAAACGAGAATCGCCGCCGCATCGGTCTCGATCGCGGCACTTATGAATTCTTCCTGGCTCACCATCACGCCGAGGTTGACGACATGGAAGCCTTTTTCGGTCAAAAGGCCTCTAAAATCCGATTGCCGACCGAATGGCAGTCGCTGCCGATAACGCCGAGGATAATCGTGGAGTCGTTCATCGTTCCAATAGATTCTTGATCCGCTCTTCGAGATAAACCAGCGAACCGCGCTCGATCTGGTAATCGAAGGGGATGATTTTGCCGCTCCCCTCCGTGAAAGCGGCGATCACCGCCGCCGTCTCGCGATCGAGCGAGGACTGAAACGCCGGCGGCACGATCAGCACATCCTTATCGGCAACGAAGCGGTCCAACTGTTCGTTGTCGCAAGGGATAAACTGATGATCCGTACGGTTGGTCAGGCAAAGGTCGTTCAGCTTGAAGCGGATGATTTCCAAAAACTGGGAGCTTTCGACGAGGATGCCCAGCGTTTGCGAAGGCTTCAAGCCCGCCAGGCTAATGATCGTCTCTGCGCTGGGGGAGAATGCCATTTGAATGATCCGATCCTTCAGCCCTTGGGCGAGGCCGAGCACTTCACTATGGTGCGTGGTGGTGGTCAGCAGCAAATCGAATTCGGAAAGCCTTTTTCCCGCCTCCGGAGTGCGCGCGAGTTCGTCGATCAAAATCGTGTGGATGTGGATCCGCGAGAGGAATCCGAGTTGGCGGCAAAAAATCTTGAGGGCCTCGGGACTGCAATCGACCGCGGCCACGTGGAAATGCTCCGTGCGCTCTTCGCGCTCGAGCAGCACCAAATCAACGATGCTTTTGATTTCCCGAAAAGAAAATCGCAGCGCGTCGAGTTCGGTAACCAGATTATTGATGAGTTCGACCGCCTTTTCTTTCCTGCCGCGGGGAAGCACGTCCTGCCGTGACGAAACGAAACTTCCTCGCCCCTGGGCGACTTCGAGAATACCGCTGCGGACCAATTCCTCGTAAGCTTTGGTAATGGTCCCGCGGGCAATCCCCAACTGGAGGGCCAATTCGCGCTCCGGCAACAGTTTGTCACCTGGTTTAAGACCACCCGATGCGACCAGCGAGGTGATTTTTTCGATGATCTGTCGGTAAACGGGGATGTCGCTATCCCGGTTTATGGAAATATCCGCAGGCATAACCCATTGAATGTTGGCAAGATATAATTGGGAGAGTCAAATTGGCATACTCCATCGCCATTGGCATAGTCCAATTGTGGGAGATATGAACCATTTTGTCAAGGGCATTTTTAAAAAATTCAAAGTGGTAGATGAGGTGCGATCACAAAATTATGATTGAAGAACCAGCCAATATGTTTGGTATGCATGTTGGCCATACATCACAAACTTCCGATGTGAATGCATAAAGCCCCTTTCCTTCCGGTATTGGCTCCAAACTCCCCATTTGGATATATTGACGGCGGAAATAATTAACTTACCTTGATATTCTCCAGTCGCACTGATTTTGACACGTTTTTTTCGGCCGCAAGGATTTCATCATGATATCGACCATCACGATCCTGGGTGAACCGCCTTTTGCCAAGAATGCGAGGGGGAAACTGAAATCGAGAATCGGCACCATCTTTCCGCGGGCCAGAACGCTTGTCACCTTGCCCGGCATCCATGCCATGCAGCGGCGACAATATCTCGATTTGCTCAACCAAAAGCGAAATAAATCAGGATTGGAATCGCTCGATAAAGAGCAGGAGCACCTCGAATGGAATAACGCGGTGGACTTGATTTTCGACGAAAATGCGATTCTTATCCGCGCCGATCCCGAAAACATGTCCCTGGCTTTCGAGGCGGACGATCTCCTGCAAATTCTTGTCCCCAAGCAGCGGATCAACTTTCTCGGATTGTTGAACGAAAAAATCCGCGATGCGATCAAAAAACGCGGCGAGTTGTGGCGGATCACTCCCTTGCCGAAGTCGCACGAGGACATGGAAAAAATGATCCGGGAATCGCGGATCGGACTCGGAGGACCGGAGATCTATTACTACAGCAAAACCACAGGCGTCCGCTACCTCACGTGCCAGGAATTCTCCGGATTGGCTGATTTGGGCGATTCCACGCTCCGCGTCCAACTCCTCGAAATCCAGGAATCTTCCGCCCAGTTCAATGCACACGGATCGCCGGAAGTCGATTTCTTTGCCGCCGACCATTCCTTCCCGAAAGCCGATTTTGCTTCCCAGGATTTCCGCAATATGCCGCCGGGTCTTTTACGGAAATCATTCGAATCGTTCAAGGAGCGGTTTTCCCGGGCGGTCAAGCCCGAACTCCGGTGGGACGACGTGAAACAGGCCGAATGGCGGAACGGCATGGTCGCCGCTCTTTTGGGGAAAACCGATGAAACCGTTTCCGAAGCAACGCTGCTCGGACTTAGCCCCGAATTCTTCATGCAGATCGAGTGGCTTCCGGGCGGATGCATCGAAGAGGGTGAATTGGTGCTCGATTCGATTCCCGAAAAAGTCGCCAGTTCGAACGACGAGTTGTCGTGCCCGTGGGACGACGAAAAACCGCAAAAATTCATTTTCAATTTCGTGCGGGAATACGGCAACCTGGAGTATGTAAATATCGGGCGGGTCATCGGTTCGCTCTCCCGCCGACCGGCCTTCTTCGGGCGCCGCGGCGTTTATGTCGCCGTGCTCAAGCATCGGGAAAGCGACCGGGAAATCGTGAGCATCATTCGCATGCAAAAGTACGGCATCCGCGAGTATCTCAAAGAGGGAAACTCGCTTCTGGACGCCGTGCTCCGCTCTGAAGGCTATACCGAATACATCCTCGACCGCCGGCTAGGCTGCCGCCAACTGGGCATGAACCTCCCTGCGCGGGTCACGGCGCGAAAAATAAGTGAACGCTGCATTTCGCGGGAGGGGCGGGAATTCCTGATCTGGTCCCCCTATTTCGAACGTGATTACATTCGCGGAATCGCCACCGATAAAGTGCCTCTTTGCCGTTTCGAGAATGAGGAATTCGCCCTGAAATTTGCCGGCCTGCTCGGGCGTACCGCCGCGCCGAACGCGATTGTCGGCCGCTGCTACCTGAAAGGACGTCCGCTGTTCGATGACGGCGACGAAGTCCTCATTGAGGACGAACGGAACATGCCGATCGACATCGTCGTCGCCGATCACACGGGCACCTTCAACGATTACCTCGGCGAGCTGAAATATTTTGCGGCGGAATACGCGGGGCCGATCAACCGGCGAGCGGCGCATCTCGACGATCCGCGGAAATTCACCGACATTTATCTTGAAGCGTTCATCGAGCGTTTTTCGCGAATTCAGGAGGATTATCGACGGCACAGAAAAGCATTTGATACCTTGTTCAAACACTGCCCGCGCGATGAGGGCGGAAGTTTCGCCTACCGCTGGGAGAAGGTATTGGCGCGTCTGGATGCAACCGATCCCCAAGACCTTGCCCGAGAGATTCGCAATCAAGTGGAGGACCACGATCTGGTTGGCGTTTAGCGTGAGAGCGCTGTTTTCTTTCACCGTTTCGCTTTTCATCGCGATGCCGGCGGATTCGAGAAAGAATGAGGCTTTTCCCGACAAGGCGGAATCGGAGAAGGAAAAGGCGACCGCGCTGTCATCCTGTATGACTTTGCGGATCGTGGTGGAATCGTTGGGATGGCATTATAACTGCTACCCCAACGGTCATTTTCGTGCAGGCCGATGATTCAGGCGCTCGATTGCGCGCTGAATTTATGCACCGTGCGGTGGATGTAGGTTTCGCCCGGCCTGAGGACGGTCGAGGGGAACCGCGGTTGGTTGGGCGAGTCGGGGTAGTGCTGTGTCTCCAGGCAGAAAGCGCCGTTTTTCACGTATTTCTTCCCGCCGGCGGAGATCGTTCCATCGAGGAAATTGCCTGTATAAAATTGAATTCCCGGCTGATCGGTGAGAATTTCCATAATGCGCCCGCTCTTGGGATCCACAATTTTCGCCGCCAGCGACAGCTTTTCGCCGGGCTTTTTGTTGAGCACATAGCAGTGATCGTATCCGCCCGGCACCTCGGCGATCCGCGAACCGATCGTCATGGGCTTGGTGACGAAATCCATCGGCGTGTCTTTCACCGGGGCGATCTTTCCCAGCGGAATGAGCGTGTCGTTCACCGGCAGATAGCCATCGGCGTTAATCATCATCTGTTGGTCGAGAATATCGCCCGAGCCGGCGCCGGCCAAGTTCCAGTAAGCATGATTGGTCAGATTGACGACCGTCGGCTTGTCGGTGGTGGCCTCGTATTCCATCTTCAGTTCATTTCGATCCGTTACACTGTATGTCACCTTGGCGGACAGCGTGCCGGGATAGCCCTCGTCGCCATCGGGACTGGCATACGTAAAGGTCACGCCCACGGCGTCAATAGACTTGACATCCTGGGCCTTCCAAATGACCTTGCTAAAGCACTTTTCGCCGCCGTGGAGGCTGTTTCCGCGGTCATTCCTCGCCAAGTTGTACTGCCTGCCGTCGAGCGTGAACTTGCCATTGGCGATTCGATTGCCGTAACGGCCGACGGTGGAACCAAAGAACGGATGCCCTTTGGCGTATTCGTCGAACGTGTCGAGGTAAAGCGTGAGATTCTCGGATTTGCCGTTGCGATCGGGGGCTTCGACGTCGATGATCGTCGCGCCGTACGTCATGATCTTCACTTGCATGCCCTTGCCGTTGGTAAGCGTAAAGACATCCACTTCTTCACCGGTCGGCAGTTTGCCGAACAATTCCTTTTTGATGTTCATTTTAGTTTTGCTTTCCGAATTCGAAGCCGACGGAGTAGTTTCGCCTTTGGACGGCCGGTCTCCCATTATCAAGAAAAAACCGCAAATTACAAGAAGCAGTCCGATATTCGACGCGCGAGTCATGAGATTTTCCTCTAGGTCGTTGCTGCGGCGTTTCCGTGGATGAAAACACGGAAAGCGTCTAGGGAAATCACAACGGTTACTGCTGATATTCTTCCACCGCCTGAAGATAGGCTTGGATATTTTCCCACGGTACTTCGGGTTCGAGGACATGCGTCGGGCAGGGAAAGTAGCCGGTAGGGCCGAGAATGCCGATCGTCTGCTGCACGGTGCGATAGACTTCTTTGGCCGTGGAAAACGGCATTGTCGTTTGCGTGCCGACGCCGCCCCAAAAAGCCAAGCGGTTGCCGAATTGCTTCTTGACCGCCGCAATATCCAGGCATTCCGGCTGCACCGGATTAAGCACCGTGACGCCGGCTTCGATCAGATCGGGGATGATGTCCCAGCATTTGCCATCGCTGTGATAGCAGACGGGCAGGTCGGGCCGCACTTTCCGTGCCGCGTCGATTACCGCTGCATGACGCGGCTTGAACCACTCGCGGTACATCTTCGGGCTGATGAACGTGGAAATCTGCGTGCCCATGTCGTCGCCAACCTTGAGCAGATCGACGCCCGCCTCGGCATACCGTCTGGCCTGGAAGCTGCGGATCGCGGTGATCCGGTCGAGCAGATATTCGGCGAACGGCGGATTGAAGGCGATATCGTTGAAAAACTCCGCCATGCCGCGCATGTGCCAGGCGATCTCGAAAATCGTCCATTCCATGAAACCGATGACGAACAAGCCGCGGTCGTGCAACTCTTTTACTTGCGATTCGAGATGTTGGTGTCGCTCGGGCAACGTCGGGTCAGGGAACGGATACTTTTCCAACTCCTCCAGTTTCGTCAGATGCTTCATCGGATGCTCGATATGCACGAAATGATGCATCGAACCTTCCTTCACGCCGACACCCCATTCACCCACCTCCCACCCGGCCGGATTCCAGAGCCGCGGCACTCCCTCGGGATAATACGGGCTGAAGTCGGGCAATTGGCCGGCGGCGTAAAAAGACGTCACGCACTTCGAGTTCGAAGTACTCGGCCGGATCCTCGGCGCCGGTTCTCTTTTGAAATTCTTCCAACAGCGGCGGCGTCATCTTTACTTCGCGCGGGAGGCGGTCGGGTTTTTCTTTTGCCAGGACTGCCAAAACTCGTTCGCGAGGGGTCATTTTGCTTTCCCATTCATCAAATGGCGCACTTCGTCCAAGGAAGTGATCGCCCGATGGCTGATTTTCGTGGTACAAAGCGCGCCGGCCGCATTTCCCAGCCGCGCCGATTCATCGAGCGGCAAGCCGTTGTGGACGCCGTAGAGGAAACCGGCAACGAAGGAGTCCCCGGCGCAAGTGGTATCGAAAACCGACACGCGGTAAGCCGGGACTTCCGTCATTCCGTCGCAGGTGGCCAGAAGCGATCCGCATTCGCCGCGCTTGATTATGACCGCTTTCGGCCCCCGTGTCAACAAGTCGGCGGCTGACTTGCGGAAATCTATTTCGCCGGTGAGCATCGCGGCTTCTTCCTGATTGGTCAAAAAGTAGTCGAGTTTCGGCATGGCGCCCTCGACTCTGTGCATCCAGCTTCCATTGACGTCCCAATCCGTGTCGAGCGATGTCGTGCAACCAAACGATTTGCGCGGCACATCAGATCGGTCAAATCAAGGCTGGCAAGTTTCAGCGCTCCGCCGACGTGCATGATCCGGGCGGCTTGCAATACGTCGTCGGGAATGTGCCGATTTTCCAAAAGTTCGTTCCCTCCATTGCGATAGAAGAAGGAACGCTCGCCGCTGCGGCCGATAAGCACGATGGCGGAAGAAGTGGGCGCGGCGGGGTCGCGCACCACGGCATCGAGGTCAACGCCCGCGGCACGGAGATCGGCCAGCACGGCGTCGCTCAGCGGATCCACGCCAACCACCGAAACAATTCGCGAAACGGCGCCCAATTTCGCGAGCACGGCGGCGGTATTTGCCGCGCAACCGCCGCAAAGAAGCTGTAACTCCTGCACCGGATCGGTCTGGCCGGGAGCGGGCAAACCGTCCACCGGCCGCACGACGATGTCCGCAACGATCTGTCCGATGCACAGAATCGGCATGTCATCTCCTTGGCCGATACTCGGCGAACGCGCGGTACATCGCGCAGGACGTTCTCCAGCGGCCAGTCGGGCGCCACCTCGCCGCGCTGAATCAGGCCGCCGGTCGGTGTATGGAATAACTCGACTATTTCTCGGATGTGTCTTTCGACCTCCGCCGGGGTGCCGAACGGCATGATGTGCTGGCGGCCCGGATCGGAACAGATGCAGACCTTGCCGCGCAGCCGCGCAAGCTTTTCGCGAGGAATGATGCTGTGTTGGATGTTGAGCACGTCCACGCCCAACTCGATCAGATCGTCCCAAAAATCCACGGTCCAACCGCAACTGTGGAAAAAAATGTGCTTCCCGGCGTCCTTCAGCGGCTTGAAAATCCGCGCGTAACGCGGTTTGAAGAACGATCGCCACACCCGTGGATTGATCAACGGCCGGTTTTGCGTTCCCCAGTCATCGCCGATAAAAACGCCGTCGATGCCGCGGGCGATATACCGCTCGATCATGGCGAGATTCCGCTCGACGATCCGATCGGCCAACTCTTGCAATTCCGCGCGATCTTCCGCGAGATCCATCAGCACGTT
This sequence comes from Pirellulales bacterium, assembly GCA_963713065.1. Classification (GTDB taxonomy): domain Bacteria; phylum Planctomycetota; class Planctomycetia; order Pirellulales; family Thermoguttaceae; genus JADLEL01. Next base: position 208,172 of record CAVQKP010000016.1, read on the forward strand.
GGCAGTCCCGCGCAGGTACTGCATCCGCTCGAAGAGGTCGAACCAGCCGTAGAGCGCATACCAATCGCGATTGGCCGGCAGCGGCTCCCCGGCGAACAAATCGGGGCGGAATTGCTCGTTAAAATGCTTTGCAATCGAGGGCGGCGGCAGGCGGTAGTCCTTCCATCGGCTCCAATCCGCCAACGGGGCGCGAATCACTTCGCCGGCCGACCAGCCCACGATGCGACGCCAGCGGCAGCCCCATTCGTCTTCGTACTCTTCGAAAGTATCCTCGTTTTCCGGGCGCGGCGGAATCGAAAAGTTGCCGTCGGCGAAATCGTCTGGATTTTCGTGCAAAAGGTCGATCAGCGCTTGTCCGTGCCGCCAGAGAGCGCCGGGAAATTGAGCGTTCAAAAGGGAACGCCCTCCGGCGAACGAAATTCGATCGCGGCGATTACCCGTTCGCGGGAAGTCATTTTTGTGCTGCTCATATTAGGGATTCGAACCGGGGATGAAAGAACGATTAAGCATGGAGAATTTCTTGAGATGGGATTCCCGAAGGCGTTTTCCCCATCGTGGACTGGCGAACGACTAATTCGACGGGCAGATTGATTTGCACCGGTGTCTCGTTTTTGTCCATTCTCGCCAGCAGCATCTCCGCCGCGCTGCGGCCCAACAGCGTGCGCGGCTGGCGGATCGTCGTCAACGAAATCTTCAATAAACTGGATTGCGGCAAGTCCGTGTATCCGACCACCGCAAGATCCTCCGGCACGCGGATGGCGCATTGCTCGCAAGAGGCGATGATGTCGAACGCGATAAAATCGCTGAAGCAAAAGACCCCGTCCGGCCTGGGATTCAAGGATTGAATCCGGTTCAGCAGTTGTGGCGATTCATCCTCGTTGGGCGCGACATCGATCATATAGCTCTTTTGCGGTACTATGCCGTGCCGCAGGAGCGCCGAAAGATATCCCGCTTGACGCTGTTGATTCGTGGAAACCGACATCGGACTGCCGCTGATCCGGGCGATTCGCCGGCAACCTCCGGCGATTAAATGCTCGACGGCCAGCGTGGCGCCGTACGTATCATCGGTGGTGACGCTGTAAAATGGCGTGTCCGGATACATGCGATCGATCAAGACGAAGGGGATTTCCCGCCGCCAGAGATCCCAGAACATTCCCGCCTCACCGTGTCTCCTGGGCCGGTGCTATAATCAGCCCGTCAACCTGCCAGGACAACAAGTCTTCGACCCGCGCTTGTTCGACCTTCGAACTGGAGTTGGTATTCACCAGAATGACGCTGTAGCCGGCCTCCGTCAGCCGCGTCTCAATGGCGCTGGTCACGTAAGGAAAAAAACTGTCCGTCAAGGAGGGAATCACCAGTCCGATGATTCCCGTCTTGGCCATGGTCAAACCGCGAGCCAGTTTGCTGGGCTTGTATCCCAACTTCGCGACGGCGGCAAATACTTTTTCTTGCGTTTCCGCGGCAAAGGGAATTTTCTTGGCCGGATCGATGCGCGTGGCGAGAATCCGTGACGCCGTGGACTTGCTCACGCCCGCCAAATTGGCAACATCTTCCAAAGTTGGAACTGAATTCGCCATGACAATCCTTCTGATATACCGAGGTCTAATTCAAAACCGGAAAGATCTGCAAAATTGCGAGTACAAAACAAGGCCACCGAAGCTATAATGTATTCAAGCGATGCCTGCTTGTCGCGCCCCTACGAGCATCCCTTCGGTAAACTCTAGGAGGGGTGGTTTTCTTGCCACGCGTCTTATTTGTTTTATAAAACCGGTTGTATAAGCCAATTCTCTCATCAATAAGTAACGTTGTCAAGGGTTTTACTCTTGGAGAATCTGTAAATTGCCCCGATTACCGGAATGCTCGCTCTTGACTGACAATGCGTTCCAACCCATAATATGCAACCGGTTGCTATTTTTACGCTTTATTTCTTTATTTCCATAAGGTTCATTCATGCAACCCCCCGTCAATCCTGATCCCCCCGTGGACATGGATAACGCAAAAGACGCGATTCACTACAACATGCCCTTCATCTGGGGTATTTCCCTCGTCGCGGCGCTGGGCGGATTGCTGTTCGGCTGGGATTTCATCGTGATTAGCGGCGCCAAGCCGTTTTATGAAAAGTATTTCCTCATCACCTCCGAAAGTATGAGCGGTTGGGTCGTTAGTTGCGCTTTCGTCGGTTGCTTGATCGGAGCCGTCGTTTCCGGAGGATTGAGCGATCGCTTCGGACGTAAACGGCTGCTCATCCTCGCCGGTTCCCTTTTCACGATCTCCTCGATTGGGACCGGGATGGCGGACACGCTCATGATTTTTGTCCTCTGGCGGATCATCGGCGGCGTAGCCATCGGATTGGCCTCGAATCTTTCTCCCATGTATATCGCCGAGATCGCGCCTTCGAAGATGCGCGGAAGGCTGGTGGCGATCAATCAACTTACGATCGTCGTCGGCTCTTTGGCTGCCCAAATCGTCAACTGGCAAGTTGCCGAAGTTGTGCCTTTTAAAGCCATCACTCCGGCTGCTCTCGTCGCCAAAATCGACGGTCTCAAATCGTTGGCCAGGAGTCTCGAAACCAAAAACGCCGATCCGCGAACTCGTGAAATGATTGCGGCAGACATCCGGGAAATTAGCGTCCGGGGAGAAAATTTGCTGCGCCGATATCCTCGTCTCGATTTATCCGATACGACGATGGTCGCGGAGTTGGAGAAGGAGTCCAATTCGTATCATGGCCATTCGGCGGCATCGAAGGCGGACACTCCGAAAAATGCCGTAGAAGACCTCAAATCGTTGGCGCTGAAGGCCGAGTGGTGGGAAATATTCGATTCGTGGAATGGAAAGATCGGTTGGCGCTGGATGCTGGGATTGACCGCCGTTCCTTCCCTGTTCTTCTTTGGGCTGATGTTCTTCGTGCCGGAAAGCCCCCGCTGGCTGGCGAAAAACGGCAAGCCGGAGAACGCGTTCAGTATTCTTCGACCGGATCGGCGGCGCGGACTACGCCCGACAAGCGATCGACGAGATTGAAGCAACGTTGGTCAACGAAGTCGAGAAAGTCGATTTCCGCGAGTTGCTCGAACCAAAAATGCGAAACGTCCTGTTGATCGGCGTGGTGCTCGCCCTTTTTCAGCAATGGTGCGGCATGAACGTCATTTTTTCTCATGCCGATACCGTTTTTACCGCCGCCGGCTACGGAATCAGCCAATTGATGTTCAATATTGTCGTCACCGGCACCGTCTGCCTGATCGCCACGGTCATCGCAATCTTTTCCGTGGACTATTTCGGGCGGCGGTTCTTGATGCTCCTCGGGGCAGCGGGCTTGGGTATCCTCCATTTTTCGATCGGCATTTGTTTCCACTATCAAAGCCACGGCATCCATCTGCTGACGCTGATCCTCGCGATCATTGCTTGCTACGCGTTTTCCTTGCGCCGGTCACGTGGGTTATCATCGCCGAAATCTTCCCCAACCGCATTCGCGGCGCGGCCATGTCGGTCTCGGTTTTCGCGCTGTGGTTCGGTTGCTTTACCCTGGTTTATGCTTTCCCCATCCTCGCGAAGCAATTGAGCGTGGCGGGAACCTTTTGGATTTTCTCCGGCGTTTGCCTCGCCGGATTCCTCTTCATTTGGCGCAAACTGCCGGAGACCAAGGGAAAATCGCTCGAACAAATCGAAAAGGAGCTCGTCGATTAATCCGTAGCGTGGGCTCCGCCCGCCAACGCATCGCCATTTCACGTCAAAACTGATGGACCTGCACCGCCTTGTTTATAACCTCAGCGGGCAAAGTTCAACCTTCAAGCAAACGACATCACCAAAACAAATTCAACCGGTGGGCGTAGCCCACCCTACTTCAGAAAGGCATCCATGATTACGACCAGCATGGGAAAACAATTGCGCATGCGGCGAGTGTTCCGAAACGGCAAGGCGCTCGTGCTACCTTTGGATCATCCGATTTACTTCGGACCGCAGCAAGGCACCGAAAGTCCCGCCAAATTGCTAGCGCTCGCGCGCGATCACGGCGCAACTGCCGTCCTGCTGACCGCCGGCGCTGCGCCAAGCCGTCAGCGAGATTGGCGATTTGGGCATCATCATGCGCATCGACACCACGATTACGCAACTCGGCGGACCGGACACGATCATGCACTTGTTGCACAACGCCACCGAAGCCGCGGCGCTCGGCGCAGACATGGTCGTCTTGAACTGCTACGTTGGCATCGGCGATCCCGCCATCGAGGCGGCTCTGCTGACCAAGCTGGCGGCAGTATCGGCCGAATGCGAGAAGATCGGCATGCCCCTTTGCGGCGAGATCATCCCCCGGGTTACCTATGCCAATCCAGCCCAAACCATGCCCACCTCCGCCGATTTGGCCGTCGCCATCCGCCTCGGTTTGGAATACGGTTGCGACATGGTCAAGACGGTTTATAACGGCGATCCTGAAGGATACGCCAAAGCCGTCGAAACCGGCCATCTGCCGGTCATCATGGCGGGCGGACCGAAAGGTTCCGGTGAATTGGCCATCTTCCACCAATTGCACGAGGCCATGACCCACGGCGCGTAGCGGTGCTGCCATCGGCCGTCGTGTTTGGGGAAGCGACCATCCCGCCGCCTCGCTGAAGGCCATTCGCGCGTTGGTTCTCGAAGGCGCTAGTGTCGAAAAAGCCATCGCCGTTTATAATGAAAGCAAGTAGGTTCTAACCTGTCAAATCCACTCGTTCCCGCGCTTCCGGCGCGGGAACGCCGTTCCCCGCTGCTCCGGTGCCGGGCCCGCGCTTGTCGCGGACATGTGGTAGAATTATTGACGATCCCTCCATCTCCACGACAAGCGCGGGCATGGCGCCGTCGATCCGAAAACCGGGAATTTGTCATGGAATTCCAAAAATTCGATCCCTCACTCTTCCAGTTTCTCAAGCAACTCGCCCGAAACAACAACCGGCCGTGGTTCCTGGAGAATAAATACCGATACGAGCAAGAAGTATTGGAACCGAGCCTGGCCTTCATCCGCGCATTCCGGCCGCGGTTGAAAAAAATTTCAGAATTCTTCGTGGCCAGCGACCGCCGCGTCGGCGGCTCGCTGATGCGGGTTTACCGGGACACTCGTTTTTGGGGAAAGGAAGAGCCCTACAAAACGAACGTTGGCATCCAGTTCCGCCACGAATTCGGCAAGGACATCCACGCCCCCGGTTTTTATCTTCACCTGGAACCGGGTTACTGCTTTCTGGCCGTCGGTTTATGGCGGCCCGATTCGATGTCGCTGCGAAACATCCGGCAGGCAATCGTGGAAAAGTCCGTCCGCTGGCGACGCGCTCGCGATGATAAAAAGTTTCAAAGTCTTTTCGAACTACAAGGCGGCAGCCTTAAAAAGGGACCAATGGGCTTTCCTATCGATCACGCTTGCATCGAGGATCTCAAGCGAACCGATTTCATCGCCGTCGGCGATTTGAGCGAGAAAGAAGCAGTGCAAAAAAATTTGATCGCTAAAGTCGAGCAAGCGTTCACCGCGTCCAGACCCTTCATGCGTTTCCTTTGCGATGCGCTTCGCGTGCCATTTTGATTGCTTACTGCTCTCCCAACACGTCGTTCAATACATCTTCGTTGACATAAATCGGTAGCGCCGGATCGCACGTAACCGCCACCGCGATGGCGTCGGAAGGCCGGGCGTCGATCTCGATCAATTCGCCGTCGTGCCGCACTCGCAGCCTCGCGAAATACGTGTGGTCCTTTAATTCGCTGATAATCACGTCTTGCAGTTCGCCGCCCAAGTTTTCCACCACGCTGACGATCAAATCATGCGTCAATGGCCGCGGGGAGGGGAATCCCTTCACCCGGCGGTCGATGCTCGTGGCCTCGAAAATGCCGATCAAAATCGGAAACGTTCGCTCACCGTCGATCTCGCGCAAATAAATTACCTGTTGGTCGTTGATTTCGCTAATGATAATGCGGGATAATTTCATCGGCACAGGCATGGCTGAACCTCTTGGGATAAGTTAATGCTATTTATCTGAATACACGCAATCACTGCATTATAAGGGGGAAAAGGAAGCGCGGGGAGAGTCGCGTGCGGCCTTACAAGGAAAACCAAATTATCGCCTCTTATCCTCGATGCCCGCTCTTTGCTCCTCCTCGCCCCCCCCTCTTCTGCCTAATGGCCAGATAATTCGGATTTTCCGCCCGCCCCGTGATTTCGTAGAGGAAGCGGCTGGGCACCGTAGGACGGGATTTCCCCCATTTGTTCCGCCCTAACGCCAGCGTCAAGGTAAGCCGCTCCCGCGCTCGCGTAACTCCCACGTAACAGAGCCGCCGTTCCTCGTCGATGGCTTCACCCTCCGCCGCCACCGAGCGGTGGTGTGGCAACAGTCCTTCTTCCATCCCCACCATATAAACCTCGGGAAATTCCAGTCCCTTGGCGGCATGGAGAGTCATCAGTGCCACGGCATCGCGTTCGAGTTTCGATTCCTTGTCGCGATCTTCTTCATTGCCCGTCAGCGCGATGTCCTGCAAAAAACCGGTGAGCGTCGGCTTTGCTGTCCGCTGACAATAGGAGCCCATTGCGTTGACCAGTTCTTCCAAACTTGCTTCGCGCGACTGCTGATCTTCCACCGCAGAATACATCCGCACGATTTCCGCTTTATAATTCACTTCGGTAAGGAGTTTTTTTAACATTGCAACCAAAGCCGGTTTTTTGGCAGCCGAATCCGGTTCGACTCCCGCCAACTGCCGATAGCGTTCGATCAAACCGCGAAACTTTACGACCGATTGCACGGCCGCGGGCGGAATAATCGCTGTATTTTCCAATCCCGGAAAAATTTCCCAAAGCGGCTTGCCCTGCTGCATAGCCGCGTCCATCAACCGTTTGACGGTCGAATGTCCGATGCCCCGTGCCGGCGTGTTGATGATTCGCAGCAGCGAAACTTCATCAGTCGGACTGGCCAGCAACTTCAAGTAAGCCAAGACATCGCGGATTTCCTTGCGATCGTAGAACGACATCCCCCCGATAAGCACATAGGGGACCTTCTCCCGCCGCAATTCCATCTCGAACGCACGTGGCTGCTCGTTGGTGCGGCAGAGGATGGCAAAATCCCGTGCGCGGCGGATTTTTTCGCGGATCCGCCGTGAAATATCGCCGACCACCGTTTTCGCCTCGAGCTCTTCGTCATCAAGTTGCAAAATTCGCGGCGGCTCGCCGCTTTTGGTCGCATGCAAAACTTTCCCGTGCCGAAGCTTGTTGAAGGCGATCAACCGATTCGCCCAAGCCAGTATTTCATGGGTCGAACGGTAATTCGTTTCCAAGCGGACGACCTTCGCCTCGGGCCAATCGCGTTTGAACTGCAAAATATGCGCCACTTCCGCGCCACGCCAGCCGTAAATCGACTGATCGTCATCGCCCACCACGCATAGGTTTCGATGCCCGCAGGCTAATGCTTTGACAATCCGATATTGGCTGCCGTTGGTATCCTGATATTCATCGACTAAAAGATGGTCGAAGCGGTCGGCTTCGGTTTGCCGGACCTTCGCGAACCTGGCAAAAAGCTCTTCCACGCAAAGCAGCAGATCGTCGAAATCGACCGCCCCGGCCGCTTTCAGGGCATTTTGATAGCGGCGATAGGCGATCGCCGCGACATGCTCCTTATCGGTTTCAGCCACATTCGCCGCCTGCTCGGGCCGCACGCAGGAATTTTTCCACCGACTGACGAAATACAACAAGTCGCCGGGCTTCAAAATTCCCTCCGAGCCGGAAATTTCACGCAACACCGAACGCGCCACGCCATCCTGGTCCCCACGGTCATAAATTGCAAATTGAGCCGGATAACCAAGATGGCGAATATGCCGTCGCAAAATTTTCACGCAAAGCGAATGGAAAGTCGAAATTTCCGGCCGTCGATCGATCTGTTTGCTTAATATGGCCATTGCACGATCGCGCATTTCTCCGGCGGCTTTATTGGTGAAGGTGACCGCCAAAATGCGTTCCGGGCGGATGCGATGGCGAATCAGTTCGGCAATCCGGAAAGTGACTACGCGAGTTTTTCCGGTTCCCGCTCCGGCGAGCACCAAAAGCGGGCCTTTCAGGGTTTTTACGGCATCGCGTTGGGAGGGATTGAGATTGTTCATCCGTGAAAATCCGGTTGTTCCATACCAAGTGATCCATCGAAAACAAATTTTCCGCGCTCTACTTTTAAGCCGCCCGACCTTGACGTGCAAGTACCGGAGATCTTATACTCCTTTTTGCGGAGTGGACGAAAATCCTCCAATTTCGAAAACTTTCCCATCACCCCCCTTATGGTTAAAAATGAAAAGCGAAGAACGGCACAAGCTGCAACAAAATGAACTGGCAGATTATTTGGCGCGATTTGTCGAAAAGATCAAACCCTACCAAAACGCTATTTTGGGGGGGGTAGTCTTAATATTGGTTATTGTCTTGCTTGTCCATTGGTGGAATGGGAAAACTGACGCCGCACAGCAGGCCGCCAACACGGAGATTTATAACGCCATGGGTGCGGCGTTGAGCACAGGCGATCCTTCCGAATTGGCAGCCGTGGCGGAAAAATATTTCGAAAATCCCGCGGCGGCGGAAGCCGCATTGACCGCCGCCGATATCCACCTGAACAATGGCTGCAATCTGATATTCGTGAACAAAGCCAAGGCCAACGCGGAACTCGGCGATGCGGTCGATCTCTATCAAAAATGGCTGCCGCGTCTCAAAAAGCCGTTCATGATCGCCCAGGCAAAATTTGGTTTTGCGCGGGCGGAAGAATGCCAAAATCAACTCCCCGAAGCGAAAAAACACTACGACGAAATCGTCAAAAGCTGGCCCGATAGTTCTTACGGCGTGTTGGCGGCACGCCGCTTGGAAGATATCGAGCGTCCTGCTACCAAGGAAATGTATGACAAGCTTGCCAACTTCGATCCCAAACCGTTCAAAGACGATACTGGTGGTTTGTCCGACAAAATGCCTTTGTTCGATCCGAGCAATCTGCCCGAAGAACCGATCATCAAGTCCGGCACCCTGGGCGAGAAATTGAATCTCAATACCGAATCGAAAGACGGTGCGAAGAGCGAGGATCTCCTCAAGGAAAAGACCCCGCCGGCTGGCGAACCGCCAGCCAAGGATGAGAAAAAACCGGACGAAACCAAGCCGGACGGCGGTAGTCGAATTCCGCCCGAACCGGCCAAACCCGCAGAAGGTGAGAAACCGGCGGAGGAGAAACCCGCGGCAACGCCGCCCGCTCCGGAAATTCCGGCACCTTCACCGACGCCGGCCGCCACGACAACGCCACCTGCCGCGGCAACACCCGCTCCGGCACCGGCTCCACCCGCCGCGGAGAAACCGGCGCCCGCGGTCAATAACAAGTGACGACTCCAATAGGGATTCGGATCGGAATGCCTTATTTGGGAATATATAAATTTCCACATTCATTGGAGATAAGGTTACGGTTGAAAAAGGGGACTGGCTCGGAGCCGAGTACCGGAAATTCGGCGAAAAATGGCTTACAGCGACGTGCCTGTCCCCTTTTCAACAGACTTCTGGAGAACGAGGGAACTTTTCGTGTAGCGACAAAATATTCATCCTTCCTTCATCCTTTCGATTCCGATGCCGTCCATTTCTTCCGACCCCGTGGAATTGATCGTCGATTCCTTCGAGGCGGGCTGGCGGCTGGATGTTTTCCTGGCGCATCATTTTCCCGATTACAGCCGCGTCCATTTGCGGCGAGTGATCACGGCCGGGGGCGTGAGGGTTGCAGACCGGGGCGGCAAGCCCGCTTATCGGCTCTCTGCCGGTCAGCGCGTGCGGATCCTCTTGCCGGAGATCCCCCGGGAAGCTCCCCGACCGGAGAATATTCCCCTCGAGATTCTATATGAAGACGAGTGTCTTGTGGTCATCAACAAACCCCCTGGCATGGTCGTTCATCCGGCACGGGGGCATTGGTCCGGCACGCTCGCCGGCGCACTCCAGTTTCATTTCGGCTCGACCTTGAGTGCCGCGGGCGGGCCATCCCGGCCGGGAATCGTGCATCGGCTCGATCGCGACACCAGCGGTGCAATCCTTGTCGCTCGCAACGATTTGACGCATGGCAAGCTCGCGCGGCAGTTTGCCGACCGCACGATCGAAAAAGAATATTTCGCCCTCATTTCGGGCAATCCGCCCCTCGACCGGGACGTCATCGATTGCCCGATCGGCTTCCATCCGCGCCAGCGAAAAAATGGCGATCCGCCGCGACGATGCCCAGAGCCGGCCTGCGCAGACTTTTTCGAAGTAGTCGAAAGGTTCTCGGGATTCGCCGCAATCCGCTTGGTTCCCAAGACCGGCCGCACACATCAAATTCGCGTGCATCTAAGTCACATCGGCTGTCCCGTGCTTTGCGACAAACAGTACGGCGGCCGCAGCCAAATCACCCGGGGGGAAATCCGCCATGACCCCGGCGATCTGGCTATTTTGCTCGATCGGCAAGCGCTGCATGCCCGGCGGTTGAAATTCCGGCATCCCGACGATGGGCGAGTCATGGAAATCGAAGCACCGATACCGGCCGATATGCAAATGGTGTTGGAGGAACTGCGCCCTATCGTCCAATAAAATAACCGTTCGCAAGAGTACTCATGGGTGATCTTTTCCCGACATCGGCATGGTTCAGCTGTCTGACGGCAATCCCTTGTCCGACTTCAGCCGGGCTTTGATGGAAAATCGCAGTAAGAGCCACCTAAAAGGAGGGCTTGGGAAACCTGTATTGCACGGATGCCGATTAAAAGGTAAATTTTCCGATTATTTGGCCTATTTTCGGTGGATTTATGATGAACTAACCGATGAATGATGGTATTTCTGGTGAAGTGGCGGCTTTTCCCGCCGAGATCATTCTCAACTAACTTACGGGGAAGGGATTCCCAATGAATGCAGAGCGTTTTCTTTGCTCGATGCTATCAGCGGTCGTCGGACTTTGCATTTTCGTGGCGGGATGCCGCACTCAGCAGTCGGCTCAAGTGGTCAAACCCGGCGAGAAGGAAATGGTGGGCAGCCACGAGGCGGGAGCGGAAACTTTCGGCCCGTTGGTCGATACGGCCGTTGGCAATCTGCTCGCGCGGCACAGCCAGAGGGCGCAGCCGGTGGGATTCGTCGATAACGCCCCGCCTGCGCCGCTACGGATCTGCTTTATCGGCGTGGAGAACAAAAGCTCCGAGGAGATCGGCGATTCCAAAGACCAACTCTATCAACAGATCGACAGCCGCATCTTGAATTCGCAAATCTATCAGTCGGTCAGCCAGCGTTACGTCGCGGCGGGCCTGTCGCAATGCCGCCTCCGGCCGGACGAACTGATGATCCCTTCCAACATGCAATTGTTCACGCAGGCCCTCGAACAGCAGGGGCAGCCCTTCGATTTCATGCTTTACGCCACAATCACTTCGGGAACCACCCGCGACAACAAGGACTACCAGCGCAACTATCTGCTGACCTTGGAGATGTTGAACGTGCATAACGGCCAATACGATAAGGAATCGGCCGAGATCGTCAAGCGATACAATGTTTCGTCGATGGCGAAGATCAAGGGTTGGAATCCGTTCAAATAGGGAATATGCTCATTCCTCGCCGCCGATCCGCGATTGCCGCATCGCTTCTGGTGCTCTGCCTGACCGGTTGTGCCGCGCATGTTGACCGTCTGCGGGAAATCCGCGGCGAATTCTACGCGAACAACCTCGAGCCCGCCCGCGCAGCTCGAAAAATACACGAAAAAATACGGCCGGGAAGCCGACAATTTCAAGCTCGATCGCGCCATCGTCGAGCTTTCCGCCGGACGGCCGAAAGAAGCCGAACAACTGCTCCGCGAGGTGCGCGATTCGTTCGACTATTACGAGCAGGCCAGCGTGGCCGAAAAGCGGCCGTCATGCTCACCGACGACACGCATTCGGCTTATGCCGGCGAAGATTACGAAAAAGTGCTCATCCGCACCCTCTTGGCGATTTCGAATCTGATGTCGGGCGGCGGCGACGCCACGGCTTACTCTCTGCAAGCCGACGAGAAACAGGAGCGAATCATCCAAAGCGGCGCCGATGAATCGGGGAACAATCCGAAACTGGCCTACAGACGGATCGCCCTGGGGGCATATTTGCACGGCATGTTGCGCGAAGCCACGAATTTGGATTACGACGACGCCGCGAGAAGTTTCGTCAAGGTCTGCAACTGGGAGCCTTCCTTCCCCTACGGACGCTACGACTATGACCGGGTGACCACCGGACATCACAGCGCCAAAGGCAACGGCGTGCTGTATGTCTTCGCCCTGGTCGGCCGCGGGCCGTATAAGGAGCAGCGCAATGAAATTCCAACCCAACTCTCGCTGCTCATTGCCGACCGCATCATCAGCGCCACCGGCCGCCACACGCTGCCGCCGACAATTGCGCCGGTCAAGGTGCCGATCGTCGTGGCGACCGCGCAATCGCTGGACATGCGCGGGGTAGGCGTTTCGATCGATCGGCAGAACGTCGGCGAAACGGCCACGATTACCGACGTTTCCAAACTCGCCGTGCAGCAATACGCCGAGATTTATCCCCGTGTAATCGCCCGGGCGGTCGCGCACCGCGCGCTGAAAAAGGGATCGTTTACGGCGCGAAGGAAGGCTTGCACGTCGGCAACGAGTCGGTGTCCAACCTCCTGATGGACGTCGGTGGCATCGCCTGGGAAGCCGCCGAGCAGGCCGACACCCGCTGCTGGGGCCTGCTGCCCGACCGCATCCAAGTCATGCGCGTGGAACTGCCCGCGGGCACGCATAACGTCGGCCTCTATCCCGCCGGCGGTTATGGTGCGCCGATCGCCCACGAAAAAACCGTCAAAATCGACGACGGCCGCAACACCTACATGCTCGCCATCTTCGCCGACAGCCGCCTGGTCGGCAATATTCTCTCCAGTGAGTGATAGTGGACGAAGTGATAGAATATTTGGTGCTCGTGCATACTGATGTTACGCCGGGAGGGTAGGACAACCGTATTGGTCGAGGTTTCGCCAGACAGCTTGCCAGCGGCCGGGAGTGAGTTGCAGCAGAAAAGATCATGCGCATGTCGATAAGCGAATGGATTCGGCGGAAATTGTTGCCTGAGGATTCTATGCACGGGCGTTTTGCGCGGCATACGTGGCGGGCGGTAAGAGGTTCGGCCCGTTTCTTGTGGCAACCGGTAGAGCGGCAAATTACGGACCAGACGAATCGCGAGATGGCACTGATGGACGCAAAGGCGGAGCGAGGCAAAGGACCGGTTATCTTTTCGCCCGATTGCGCTCTTCCCAATAAAGTGTCGCCCCAAACGCTGGCCTGGGCTCGCTATTTCGCCGAAAAGGGATACGTATCGATCTTGACCGGGTACGGCCGAATCAAGAAGCGCAGACTTTTCAAGAAAAAGGCGGACCATGTCTTCTTATATCGGGGCGACCAAGCGGCATTGGGAAAATTGAGCAACCCGGTGCTGTGGACGAACCGCAAGAACATCGACGACGTTCGAGGACTCGCGCCGAATGCGATGGTTCTTTACCGCTGGAAAGAAGCGGAGCGACCGGCAGACGGCGAAGCAACCCGTCAACATGAGCGGGCACTGGACGACGCCGCACTCGTGCTTTGCGATACGGAGGTGGTCTATCGTCGGGCGGTTGCCGACCGTCCCGACGCAGTCCTCGTTTCGGACGACGGAAATGCCGTGCGCGAGCGGCAATTCGCGCCGCCACAGGCAGTGGACAATTCCGAACAAATGGAAGAACGCTGGGTAGCGTGTGACATTGCCGAGGAATTGTGGAAACAGAAACGGTTCCAAAAATATCTGCATCGGGGAAACCGGCGTTTTTTTCGGGCGATGTGCCGTCGTTATGCTCAAGACCATGAAAGTTCGCCGTGCTTGAACTTCTACTTCGAGTATGCCATTTCCTCGAACGATCGCGGGCGGGCCATTGCCGATCTGCTCGCGCGCTATACAAGCATTGCCGGAAAGCGATATCTCGACGCCGGCTGCGCTTATGCCGGATTTCTGGTGGCCATGGCCGAACGAGGCGCAGCCGAAACGGTCGGCATCGACGTGGACCCGCGATTGCTCCTCTTGCGCAGGAGAACTTGCAGGACCAGGGATTGCAAGTAACAGTCGAACGGTGCAATCTTACCAAGCCAGACGATATCGAACCTTTCCGCAGCCGGTTCGATATTGTCACCTGTAACGATGTCATTGAACACGTTCTCGATCCGCTGCATGCGATCCGGAACGTCGCCGACATGCTTGTGCCCGGCGGGCTGGCCTATTTCGAAATTCCAAATGCGCGCTTTCCGGGCTCGATTGCCGAGGATATCCACTTCCATTTCTTCGGAATCACGCTGCTGGACCACGAGGAAGCCAAGGAATATTTTACATATTGCTGGCCGGGTTTTTCGTATTCGGTCGGGCATTATCTGGAGTTATCGCAGTTCATCTCAATGCTTGAAGAAGCCGGGATGGCGAGCGAACTGATCGAAAATGACTTCGCCGGCGTCACCATGGAATCGGTCCGGGATCAAATCGAACTCCTGCGAAACAGTTATCACGATCATTTGGATCGAGTCCCGGAGCCGATGCGGGCGCGAGTGAAACATTGCGTGGAGCGGTATTTAGAGGAAACCGCTCAGGCTCCGCTTGAGACGCCGGAAGAACGTTGCGAGTTCATCAAACGGTACGGCATCAGCGTGTGGAAGGTCTTGGGACGGAAATGCAGGTCGCACGCCTCAAACAGCATGGGCAAGTACTCACGGTGAACGACGCGATTGGGGAAAACCACATTTTTTATCGCAAATGCGAATGGCAAAAAAGTAAGAAAGTCAATCTCGCGACGATTAGGTACTCCTGCACAAAAATGGCAATTCGCTATAGTTCGCGGCCGATTGTGGCAATCGAGGGAAAGTAGCCTGGCACCACTGGAAGCACCGCGACTTTTTCTCGTCGCCGTAACTCTTTGGCACGTAAAGCGTTTACGAAAACTCGCCTGCGGCCTCCGGAGCCGAAGGTTTCGCGTTCGAATCGCGACGAGTCGAAATCAACCTCATGGATGATTGTTTCAGGCAGGGCGGCAGGGTCAATCCAACGCGCAAACCGCATCTGACGGTCCTGAACTACTCCGGCTCTTTCACCGTCTCCAGCGGCCCGATCGTCATGGTCGTGCATTTCGTGAGGGGATATTTTTGCAGGATCGCGTTTACCGCGGAGAGTTGGATCTCGGCGAAGGTTTTCAGTTCGAGTTCGATGGGGCGGTATTCGCGGCGATAGACCCAATCGCCGCCGACGGGAAAGAGGCGGCCGCGGGGCCGCTCGCTCGAGAGGACGAGATGCGAGCGGACTTTGCTCTTGGCTTGGGCAAGCTCTTCCGCGGTGACGCCCTCGGTCTGGGCGCGGCGGTAGATGTCGCGGAGGATTTGCAGGTTCTCCTCGACATGCTCGGGATCGCAACTCATGTAAGTGGCCATCATGCCGGCGCCCTGATATTCGCCGTGGCTCAGCGTGGCTTGCTCGGCCAGGCCGGGATCGACGAGTTCCCAATACAATCGGCTGCCGCTGTCGTCGCCGAGGATCACGGCCAGCAGTTTCGCGGCGTGGCGGTCGCCGTCTTCCGCCGCGGGACCGGGCGCGAGTTGCAAAACGTACTGCTGCGCGGCTGATTCCTTATGCTCGACGAGGAATTTTGCCGCGGGGGCGGGCGGTGACGCATTGCGGCCGGCGGCGACCGGTTTCCAATCTCCACAGAGATTTTCGGCGATTTTCACCAATTCCGCGAAATCGACCTTGCCGACGGCGCCCAGCACGATGTTGCCGGGGCTGTAGCGGCGTTCGAAGTAGCCGCGCATCGCCTCGACGGGCAGGCCGGCGATGCTTGTTTCGGTGCCCAACACGCTGCGGCTCAGCGGATGCGTGCCGAAAAACGCCGCCCGGCATTTGTCGTCGGCGCAGAACGGCGGCTGGTCCTCGTACATCTTGATTTCTTCGATGATCACCTTTTTTTCGGTCTCGAAATCCGCTTCGCGGAGCGAGGGGCGCAGCACGTCGGCCCAAAGCTCCACGGCCGGAAGAAGATACTCGGGCAGCACGGCGGCATAATAGACCGTGTTTTCCTCGTTCGTGAAGGCGTTGTAATGTGCGCCCATCTCGTCGAACTCGCGATTCACGTCGTCGGCCGAACGGGAGGGCGTGCCCTTGAAGAGCATGTGTTCGAGGAAATGGCTTACGCCGGCCACCGCGTCGGTCTCGTCGCGCGCGCCGGTGCGCACGAAGAAGCCCGCCGCCGCCGAATGCGCGTCGCCGTTGCACTCGGCCACGATTTCCAGGCCGTTTTGCAGGGTGTGGTGATGAAATTCCAAGTGAGGACTCCAGGAGTTCAAATGTAAGGATTCAGTTCGGTTTCAGCGGGACAGGGGACAGGGGACAGGGGACAGGGGACAGGGACAGAAAATTATAGTTGTTTCCACGCTCCGGCATGGGAGCACGATTCCCAGACGCACCTCCGTCGAAGATGTGCCAACCAACATCAAACACATATACTTGTTCCTCCCCTGAACCCTGAATCCTGAATCCTGAACCCCACAACATAACTCAAGCCATTTTCAACGCTTCCGGCCCCAACGTTACGACGGTGAAATCTTTGGGCGGATGATTGGCCAGATAGGCATTGATGGTCTTGCTGGTGAGGGCGTCGATCAGCCCTTTGACTTCTTCGAGGGTTCGCGCGCGGCCAAGGTGATACCAATCGAACGCCAGCGACGAACTCCGGCCGGAACTCGACTCTTGCTGCATCACCAGTGCGCTTTTGATGCGCGCCTTGAGGCGGTCAAGCTCCTGTTCTTCGATCCCTTTTTCCAGGCGGACCAGTTCGCCGAGCGTCACGTCGAGCGTTTCCTGGGCGTGCTCGGCGCCGGTGCCGGCATAGCAAAAAACACCGCCCAGATGTTTCAACGAATGATACGCGGCATAGACGCTGTAGCACAACCCGCGGCGTTCGCGGACTTCGGTAAAGAGCCGGGCGCTCATCCCGCCGCTCAACACTCCCACCGCCCCCCAAGCCTGGAAGTAATCCGGATGATTGTACGGCACGCTGGGGTAGGCGATGCCGATCTGCGTTTGATTGGATTCGTATGCCAGATGTTCATAAGGGATGGCGACGCGCTGCTCGGCGATGGCGCCGTTTTCGCCGGGCGTCCAATCGCGAAATAGTTCGCCTACGTAATCCCGCAAGGCTGCCCACTCGATGCGGCCGGCGACGCCCAAGATCGTGCCCTGGGGGCGATAACGCCGGCGGTAAAGGGCTTGGATATCCGCAATTGAAATGGATTCGAGCGCTTTCCGTTCGCCTTGCGCCGGCCGGCCCCACGGCAGCGGATAATGCCGGCGGCGGAGCTCGAGCATCACCTTATGCGCCGGTTCGTCTTCGACCGCTTGCAGTTCCTGCAGCATGCCCAGGCGGCTGGCCTCCAACTGATCGTCCGGCAGATGGGCGTTTTGCAGCACGTCGGCGTAGATGGCCAGCGCGGCGGGCAGATTTTCGGCCAGCGTCGCTCCGCTATAACTGGTGTGGGCATTGGCGACCGCCTCGCTGCGCTCGACGCCGAGGTTGTCCAAATCGAGGATAAACCGCCGGCTGTCGCGCTCGCCCGCGCCGCGGAGAGCCATTTCGCAAGTGAAACCGCCCAGCCCGCCGCGGTCGGGCGGATCATAGACGCTGCCCGAGGGCACCAGGAACGTAAATGCCGCCGATTGCAGGTACGGCATCGGCTCGGCGAGGAGCACGAGGCCGTTGGGATACCGATGGGAGAATATCTTTTCTTTCACTGCCTAACACCTGCTAAAAGGCGGCTGAATCCGAGAGCATCCAACAGGCGACATGGTGATCGGAAACGGCAATATCACCCAGTGTTCGACGGATTCGAACGATTGTTGGAATTGCTTGTGTTGGATCTCGAATATGGAGTAATTGGCGCCGGCGGCCACAGCGATCAAATCCGGCACGTTTTCAGGATGAATTCATTGTACAAATTCTGCCGAATCTCGTAACCCTCGCCCTCTTTGGGGTAGTTTCAGCTTGAAATGTCAGCGTTCATTTTGGGTAACCATGTCGGAGTTTTTGTGCTTTCAAGACCGCCTCAAGCGTGAATTTTATTTGAACAGCTCGACATGCAAGCAAACCAGCATCGCAAACGACCTTGATTTTAATAGCGTAACTCTATATACCATAACATGTTATTGCTTCAGTACCACTTTCTCATATTCTGCTATTTACCTAAATCGCGCGAGTCGGCAGAATACGTCTTCCCTGCGAATCATTTCTCGTTGACCGAACGATCCAGTCGGTAAGGCGACCTTTAGGGAGAGTTCGCCCGAAAGTCACGGATGACCGACGCAACAGCAAGGAGTGCTGAAAAGTGAGAAAGACCCCTCTTCTGGCCGTCGTGGCCGCTGGTGTGATGTCATTGTATTTTGGGTGGCAAGCATTGGCCCAGCAGCCCGGCGCTGCCCGTCCCCCGGCGTCGGCCGCCAACGGCTTCGCCGGCAAAACCGTGCTTGTTGACATCAACTACATTTTCAAGAATCATGCGCGTTTCAAAGCGAAAATGGATCAACTCAAAAACGACGCCGATGCGGCGGACGTGCAGATGAAAAAAGAGCAGACCCAGTTGCGCAACATGGCGATGGGCTTGCAGAAGCTGAACCCCGGCAGCCCGGAATATAAAAAGACGGAGGAGGACATCGCCCGCGCGAATACCGACTGGAAAATCAAAGTCCAGCAGCATCAGCGGGAATTTCTGATGCGGGAGGCAAAAAACTACAACGAAACGTACAAGGAAATCGAAGACGAAGTGAATTATTTCTGCCAGGCCAACGGCATCTTGTTGGTTTTTCGATTCACGGGCGATCCGGTGGATGAAACCAATCCCGACAGCACCCTCGCGTACATCAACAAGCCGGTGGTCTGGTACGACAAAAACCTGGACATCACGCCTTACATCCTGAAGCGGTTCGTTGGCCCCGCGCGTCCGGCCACGCAGGCCGATCAGCGCGGCAATCCGGCCTATAACGGCGGCGTCCAAAGCGGATACGCTCCTGCGGGAACTTCCGTTCCGGCGGCTCCTTTCAAGAGGTAGCCTCGCGCACTGTTGTCCGCTCGATTTCCTCAGGGATGAGGGGTCGGGCGGGCGGAACTCGACCCTCGCACTCGTCACGGATGACTGGCTTATCGGGATGTATCCACCACGCAAGCAACACACGATCTCCGCGCCGGCGTCGGTTGCCGGCGTGGGATACTGGAGCGGAAGCGACGTCCGCGTCGAGTTCCGGCCCGCCGCCGCGAACGCGGGAATCGTCTTCGTCCGCCGCGATCTGCCCGGCAAGCCGCGCCTTCCGGCCTCGGTCCATTACCGCACCGACATGCCGCTGCGAACCAATCTTTGCATGGGCGAGGCGGGCGTCGAAATGATCGAGCACGTCATGGCGGCGCTCGGGGGTTTGCAGATCGACAACTGCGAAATCTGGGTCGATCGGCCGGAAATGCCCGGCATGGACGGATCGGCGCTCCCCTTCGTCGAAGCGCTGCGCGGAGTGGGCATCGTGGCGCAGGAAGCGCCGCGGCCGCGGAAAATCATCCGCCGCGTGATCCGCCACGGCAACGAGAAAAGCTGGGTCGAAGCCCGCCCCTGCTGTTCGGGCAAGACGATCCTGCAATACGAACTCGATTACGGAAGCGGCAATCCCATCGGACGGCAATCGCTCGAACTGTCGCTCTCGCCCCGGTTTTTCCACGTCAATCTCGCGCCCAGCCGCACGTTTCTGCTCGAAGCGGAAGCACGCCAACTGGTCGCCCGCGGACTGGGCGAACGCATGACGTGCAAAGATCTCCTGGTTTTCGGCCCGGATGGGCCGATCGATAACCAACTGCGGTTTCCCGACGAATGCGTACGGCACAAGATGGTCGATATGGTGGGCGACCTGGCGCTCGCCGGCTGCGATCTCGTGGGACGCTTCATCGCCTTCCGCAGCGGACACCGGCTCAACGCCGAACTCGTCCGCTCGCTGGTGGCACTCGATGACGAACACAGGGAAACGGTCAAACGATGCGCGTGAAAAGGATGAAGGATGAAGGATGAAAGACGCAACAATTCCGAATTTCGTCGTTCGGCATTCATCCTTCAGACTGCTTTTTGTTTTGTTTAGCCATCCGACTGGTTGAATCGGGTGAGCAAGGAAGCTATCAAACGCCGCAAGGATGCGGCGGCTAAACAGGTTCGGAAGCGAGTAAATCGGAACGCCGGCAACCCCGGCTTTGGTATTCCACTACGATGCTTGTTCCGCGCCCAAGAACAGGAGCCATCGCGATGGCAATAACGATCTCAAATCTGGCGTCGGTCGATATTCGCGCCGAAATCGCCGAGGACGTGGAAATCGGCCCTTTTTGCGCGGTCGGCGCATGTCCGCATCGGCCGCGGCACGCGGCTGGAAAATAGCGTGACCCTGATGGGCCGCGTGACGCTCGGCGAATGTAACCACATTTATCCCGGAGCGGTGCTCGGCGGCGAGCCGCAAGACCTCACCTATCGTGGCAGCGACACCGAAGTCATCGTCGGCGATCACAACATCATCCGCGAGTGCGTCACCATCAACCGCGCTTCCGAGAAGGAAGAAGGCATCACGCGAATCGGCAACCACAATTTCCTGATGGCCTGCTGCCACGTCGCCCACGATTGCATATTGGGCGATCACATCATCATCGCCAATAATTCGCTCCTGGCCGGCCACGTCCACGTTCACGACCACGCCTCGCTTTCAGGCCAGGTCGCGGTGCATCACTTTGCCAGCATCGGCAGCTATTGCTTCGTCGCCGGATGCAGCGCCGTCCGTCACGACGTGCCCCCGTACATGCTCGTGGAAGGATTTCCCGCAAAACCGCGCTGCGTCAACGCGGTGGGCTTGAAACGCAACAACTTTCCGGCTTCCGTGATTACGGCCCTCTCCGAAGCGCACAAGCTGATCTATCGACAGAAAATCGGCCTCGACAACGCCTGGGAGATCCTCCGCAACAACGGGCACATGGGCCCGCAAGTCAACCATTTGCTGAGCTTCATCCAAGGCCAGCACGAAGGCCAGCACGGCCGCGGAAGAGAACGGAGAATCGCGGCGTAGGTCATTGGTCTTGGGGCTTGGGTCTTAGGTCTTGGTGACGAGCCAAGATCCACGACAGTATCGAACATGGTGAGACGCCAGTCATGACAAGAATTCGCATCGCCGTCGTGGGCGCCGGCCGCTTGGGCGGCTTTCATGCGCAGAAGTTGAGCCGGAATCCGCAGGTTGAATTGGTGGGCGTGGCCGATCCTTTCGCGCCGAACCGCAATCGCGTGGCCGCCGAATGCCGCTGCGAGTCGCTGCCCGATCACCGCGGCTTGATCGGCCGCATCGACGCCGCGGTCATTGCTTCGCCCACCGGGCTGCATTACGATCTGGCCAAGCAACTGCTCGAAGCCGGCGTGCATTTGCTCGTCGAGAAACCGCTGTGCAACGATTCCGCCGACGCCGAAGCGCTGGTCGCGCTCTCCAGGCGGAGGAACCTCGTTTTGCAGGTCGGGCACGTCGAACGCTTCAATCCCGCCTTCACGGCCGCGGTCGAGCACGTCAAGAATCCGAAATACATCGACGCCGTCCGCGCCAGCGCCTACACGTTCCGCTCGACCGACGTGGGCGTGGTCTTCGACCTGATGATCCACGACATCGATCTGATTCTTTCGCTCGTCAAAAGTCCCGTGCGCAGCATCGAGGCGTTGGGCGTCTCGGTCGTCGGCGGCCACGAGGACGTGGCGAACGCGCGCATCATCTTCGAGTGCGGCTGCGTGGCGAATCTTTCCGCCTCCCGCGTCAGCTACGAAAACATGCGGCGGATGCAATTCTGGACGATGCAGGGATTCGGCTCGATCGACTTCGCCGGCCGCTCGCTCTCGGTCATCCGTCCGAGCGCGATGCTGTTGCTCCGCGAATTCGACGTGGACCTGCTCACGCCCGAGGAGATCGAGCATCAGCGGAAGAATTTCGCCGCGGAACATCTGCCGCGCGAGGTGCGGAATTTCGAAGCGGTCGATGCGCTGGAACTGGAGATTCAGGATTTTATCGATTCGATCCAAAGCCGCCGCGATCCCCTGGTGACCGGCGAAGCCGGCCGGGATGCCGTGTCGGTGGCCGAAGAAATTCTCGACCGCATCTACGATCACGCATGGGATGCGACCCAAGACGGGCCGGCCGGTCCGCTGCGCATCCCCCGCCGCCACACCATCCCCGCCCCGCATTTCACGCTCCCCTCCCGCCGCGTTGCGGGATAAACAACGCTTGCCGGCGATTCGCGGGATTACCGACAAAACCGGCGCATGAGCGTCTCGCCAGCGGTTTGCACCCAAGATGGCTGCGCCTCCATCCGATTTTGTCGGAATTCCATAATCTGCATTGCCTTTCGCCGGAACCGATCGCCCGGCGCCGCCGGACCCGGCCGACATCCATTCCGCAAAAATTTCCGTCTCCAGTCCTTGAATTCAAATCTCCATCGCCGTAAACTTAGGCGATGCTCAAGGCCAGGTTCTCGTCTCCCATAATTTTTTCGAAAGGCAAACATGAAAGCGCCCAGAACAACCGTTGTGTTCGGTCAACCCTCGTGGACTTTGCAGTCCGGTTCGGTCACCGCGTCCGTGACGCAGACGGGCGGACATCTCGCCCCGGTCGCGTTCCGTCTCGGCAAAAAGACCGTCCAGCCGTTCTCCATCGCCCCCTGGTGGAACGAAAAAGTCGAGAAGGGCCTGCCGCCCATTCTTCGCGTCCTCCGCGGCGATTTCTTCTGCATGCCTTTCGGCGGAAACGACCTCAAGTACCGCGGGAAGAAACACGAAGTTCACGGCGATACCGCCAATCTGCGCCTGGAAACCGCTCGGTTACACGAAGTCGGCCGAGGAAACGACTCTGCGGCTCGGCATGGATCTGAAAACTTTCTCCGGCCGCGTCGAGAAACGCGTCACACTGGTCCCCGGTCAAACGGTCGTCTATCAGAAACACGTTATCGCCGGCGTGGGCGTGCCGACGAGCCTCGGCCACCATTCGATCTTGAAGTTCCCCGACAAGCCCGGCGCCGGCCATCTTTCCACGTCGAAGCGGCTGCTCGGCCAGGTGTTCGTCGAGCCGACGGAAAAGCCCGAGGAAGGCGGCTACTCGATCCTCAAGCCCGGCGCGGAGTTCGACGATCTTGCCGCCGTGCCCACCATCACCGGCGAGCTGGCCGATCTCGGCAGCTATCCCGCCCGGCGCGGTTTCGAGGATATCGCGATCCTGGTTGCCGATCCGGATCTGCCGCTGGCCTGGACGGCCGTCGCGTTTCCCGCCGAAGGCTATGTCTGGTTCGCGCTCCGCAATCCCAAGGTGCTGGCCTCGACCTTGCTTTGGATCTCGAACGGCGGGCGGCACATGCCGCCTTGGAACGGCCGCCACATCGACGTGATGGGCGTGGAAGACATCACCGGTTGCTTCCATTACGGCGCGGTCCAATCGGCAAACGACAACGTGCTCACCGCTCGCGGCATCAAGACCAGCCTCACCCCCACCGCCAAGTCCCCGCTGCAGGTCAACTACATTTCCGGCGTGGCGGCGATCCCGAGAGCGTTCGACCGCGTGAAGGATATTGTCGCGGAGCCGAACCGGATCACCTTGGTGAGCGATTCCGGCAAATCGGTCCGCACGCCGGTCAACACCGATTTTCTGCAATCGGCCGATTAGGTCCATCGCAGCGCAACGATTTCCGACAGGAAAATGGAAGAAAAGAAAATGGAGGAAAAGAAGATCTCGTTCATCTTCCCTTCCCCCAATTTCTTTTCTTAAGCTGAGATGAGGATATCGATCGCTGCGGTAATGCCGCGTGATGCCGTAACAGAACCGCTGTTTCTACGATCCGACCATCGCTTGATAGTGCGACAATAAATTCTTGACGGCCGACTGGATGTCGAATGCTTCTTCCATCCGCCGGCGGGCGGCCATTCCAAGATGACGGCGTTTATCGTCATCGTGCAATAGCTGCTCGATCGCCGCGGCGATTGCCGCCGGATCGTCGGGCGGGACCAGGACCGCGGCTTCGCTCTCCGGCGGGAAAATCTCCGCCGTGCCGCCGACATTCGTCGCGATGATCGGCACGCCGGCCGCGGCGGCTTCCAAAAGCACGCGGCCCAGCGGTTCCTGCCGGGCGGGATGAACCAGCAAGGTCAATTCGCTCATAAGAAGCTCCATCCGCGACCGAAAACCGAGAAAATGCAATCGACCGGCAAGCGAACAGCGCGCGGCGGCATACAAGGCGGACTCGAACTCCTGCGATTCGTGCTTTCCGGAATATCTCTCGCCCACCAAGAGAAAATGCGCGTCCGGCTGCCGCCCGGCAATCATTTCCGCCGCTCTCACGAACACTTCTTGCCCCTTCCGCAGCCCAAGCTGGCCGATCGCCGCAATCAACCGCGGGGCGCCGCCGCCGGTCTGTCCGGCAGCGGCACGCGGCGGAAGATGCAACTCCTCGTGCAAGAAACCGGTCAGCGTACGGGGCCGAAACCATTCCAAATCCACGCCGTTGAAGAGCACGAACGTTTTTTCCGCCTCCAACCCCTGGGCGACGTGATACTTCCGCGTCGCCGCCGAAACGGCCAGCAAGCGCCGATGGCAGTTCAAGTCTTTCACCGCCTGCGGGCCGAGCCGGATGATATCGCGCAAATGCGCAACGCTCGGCACGTCCAACTCCGCCGCGACCGGCCCCGAAAGCCGCCCCATCGAGAGGCTGTTCGCATGGAGCAAATCCGGCGCAGCGGTTTTGACCAATCCCGCAAGTTCTTCTCGTAATTCTGGCAGCGGATTGCGAAATCCCTTGCGGTCCAAACAGGAAAACGGCAGAATTTCAATCCCTCGATCAATCAGCGTTTCCGCCAGCGGCCCCGCCGCCGGGCAAGCGACAATCGGCCGAAATCCCGCCGCCCCCACGCCCGCGAGCGTCGAAAGCATCGACTGCTCCCCACCGTTTAGTGTGGAAAATTCGCAGAGTAAAAGTAACTTTTGCATGTCGAGTCATTCGCGTAAGAAGGAAAAAGGAAAGGTGGGGGAAAATGGGAAACACGCGGTAAAAGGATATTCCCCTTTCCCCTTTTTCCCATTTCCTTCTTTTCCCGTCTCTTACACTCTTCTTCGGTTTGATACAATAGTTCGTGACGTCCAAGCCCCAAGTCCCAAAATCCAAAACCCATTCAATGAACCCCGCTCTCTGGCGAAAAGCGATCTCCGACGCCTGGCTGCACCTGTTGATCAGCAGCCTGATCCTGATCGCCTTCGCCTGGGTGTTCCTTTGGCTGATGAGCCAGATTCAACTCGGCGCCGTCGCGACACTGCTGAAAGCCATGCCGCCGTTCTTTCAAAAACTGTTGGGCATCCCCGTCGCCGATCTCATCACCGCCACCGGGCGGACGAGCATCCTTTTCGTCCACGTGGTGACGCTTCTGGTCTGCGTTGGCTGGGCCGTCGGCCGCGGGTCGGACACCATCAGCGGCGAAGTCGGCCGCGGCACGATGGACCTGCTTGCCTCGCTGCCGGTCTATCGCCCGAGCTTGCTCTTTCCACCCGCCGTCGTGGCCGCGCTCGGCACGGCTATCCTCGCGGCCTCGGTCTGGCTCGGCATTGCGCTGGGGCTGATGACGATCAAGATCGAAGACGTCACGCTCGCCAAATTTTGGCCCGCCATGACGAACCTCTTTTCGATGATCTTCTGCCTGACCGGCGTCACGACGTTCATTTCCTCCTGGTCCCGCGACCGCTGGCGGACGGTCTTTATCGCCGTCGGCTTCTTCCTCATCTCGTTTATCATCGAGATGGTCGGCCGCATCTGGGCGCATGGCTGGTGGCTCGAATACTTTACATTCCTCAGCCAATTCCATCCGCAAGAGTTCACGCTCTTGCCCGACAAGATCGGCTGGCCGCTTGTCCGCGCCGACATCATCCTCCTCGGCATCGGTCTCGCCGGCTACCTCGCCGCCGCGCTGATCTTCTGGCGCCGCGACGTGCCGATGTCGCGATGAGATTTCATGCCCGCCCCTTCGCCAAAACGGGCTTCTCCTTGCTCAGTGCCGCCATCTCTTTATTGATCATCTCCAACAGCGTCTGCAAGAACGCGACCGCCATCGGGCCGACGATGATGCCGATCGGCCCCAGCGCCTGCACGCCGCCCAACACGCTCAACAATGCCAACAGCGGATGGATATTCGACCGGCCGTGCAGCACCAGCGGCTTGATGAGGTTGTCCACCATCGTAACGACCACGCCGCAATAGACCGCCAAGAAAATCGCCGGCCAGGTCCGTTCATCGACGAAACCGATCCACAAGCAGACCGGCACCCAGACGCCGGCCGAGCCGATGAACGGCACGATCGCAAAGAGCATCGCCAGCACGGTCAAGAGGAACACCGATCCCACGCCGACGAAATAAAACCCGATGCCCGCCAGCACGCCCTGCGCCAGGGCCGAAAGCAGCGTGGCCAACACCACCGCCCGAGTGATGTCGGCGAATTGATCGATCAATTGCGCCTCGTATTTGTCATCCAGCGGCAAGAGCCGCATGAGCCGCGGATCATCGCCGGGCCGTCGGCCAGGAAATAATAGAGCGAAAGGATCATCACGAATATGCCGACCGTGAATTTCACGAGAAACTGGCCGGTGCTCAAGGCCAAGGGCGTCAGGTACTGCTCCAATTTCGCGCGTAGCCGCGATTCGATGTCCTTGTCGTCGAACTTCAAACCGACTTTCCCGCCAAGTTCGGCTATTTTTGTCGAAAACCAACGCATTCCCTTTTGGGAGCTTGCAAAAGCTTTCTCGTCTTCGGCTGATGGTTGGTTGTTTTCGACCGACGGCGGACCTTTCTCGGCAGCACCTTTGGCAGCAGATTCTTTGCCTTCGGACTTCTTGTCGTGATGAACCACCTGCCGATACAAATTGCCCCCTTCCTGCGCCGCGCGCATCAAAATGAACGACGCCGGCAGAAAAAACGCGAGCAAAATCGTGCCGGTCGTCAGCAGGGCGGCCAGTCGATCGTGGTTCCGGCACTGCGTTTTGAGCCAGCGATGCACCGGCCCGAAGATGATGACCAACAGCACCGCCAAAAACATCGGCAGCAAGAAGTCGGCCATCACCTGGAAAAACACCGCGAAAATGACCAGCAGTATCACCAGCAGCACGATGAACGAGACGATCCGGGCCATGGCGGGAACCTTCTACGAGAGATAGGAACAGGGCGAATGTTGTGGTATATTGTAGCGATATTTCCTCGCGCGGAGTAGTTATCGGCCAACAGCCGAAAGTCCGCCCAGCCCAGGGCAACGCCCTGGGGAACGGTGCGGCGAGAGGAGATTCTTCGGCCCAACGGGCCAACAATTCTCCTTCAACCGGGCGGGAAACTCCCGCCGCGAATACTGCAATCCCCATGAAAAAATCACTGCTTATCGCCGCCAAACTACTGATCTTCGCCCTCGTGGCATGGTTCGTGGGCGGCACCTTCCTCGACGGTTTGCGGCAGATCGGCCGGCATCCCGTCGAACTTCACCCGATCTGGCTCATCCCTTCGGGCGTAGTCTATCTCCTGGCCCTGCTGCCCGCCGCCTGGTATTGGCGCCGCATTCTCAATACGCTCGGGCAAGAGGCGGGGCTTGGCGAAACTTTGCAGGCTTATTATATCGGCCACCTGGGCAAATACGTACCCGGCAAGGCGATGGTCGTCATCCTCCGCACGGGCCTGATCCGCAGCCACCGCGTCGATACGACGCTGGCTGTCGTCAGCGTGTTTTACGAAACGCTCACCATGATGGCCGTCGGCTCGTTTCTCGCCGCGGGAATCCTCGCCTTCCGCTTCCAGGAAGATCGAACCATGCTCTGGGCGTCGCTTGGCTTCATGCTCCTCTCCGGACTGCCCACCCTCCCGCCGATCTTCCGGCTGATATTGCGTTTCATGCGGATCGGCCGATTTGCAAAATCCTCCCCTCTCCCATCGGATTCACCAACAAACTCCCCTCTCCTTTCATTCCCCCCCCCCCCCCCGGATTCACCCGCTAACTCCCCTCTCCCTCGATTCACCCGCTAACTCCCCTCTCCCTTTGGATTCACCCGCTAACTCCCCTCTCCCTTTGGGAGAGGGGAAGGGGGTGAGGGCCGGAGACCTTAACGGTTCCACTATCTCCTCATCAAATCCTCATCCTCTAGCCCCTAGCCCCCAGCCCCTAGCCCCCCAAAAAAACATCCTGGAATACGCCGCCAATCTCCGCTACAATACCGTTTTCATCGGCTGGTTTTCGATGTCGATCGTCTGGGGGGGGATGGCCGCGAGCCTCTGGGCGGTCTTCAGGGCCTGCGGCCTCGAGTTCCCCTTGACGAACCATCTCGCCGATTACACGGCCGCCGTCAGCCTTTCGGTCGTGGCCGGCTTTTTAGCGTTCATCCCTGGCGGATTGGGCGTGCGCGACATGATTTTGGCCGTCTTGCTCGTCCGCTTGTTCCAAATCGGCGACGCCCCCGCCGCCGTCGCCAGCGGACTGCTCCGCCTCGTTTGGCTGGTCGCCGAACTGATCGTCTTCGCCGTGCTCTATCCCTTACGTCTGAGACTCCGCCAAAACCAAAAATAAATTCGTCCTTCATACTTCCCCCTTCCGCCTTCCCCTTTCCCCCTTCGACGCCATGCTCTCCATCGTCATCCCCGTCTATAACGAAGCCGAAAGCCTCGAAGCGCTGCACGCCGAACTCGTCGCGGTCGGTGAGCGCGAATGTTACGAACTCGATATTGTCTTCGTCGATGACGGCTCCCGCGACGACTCGTGGAAGATCATCCGCCGGCTGGCCGAAAAAGATTCGCACGTCCGCGGCCTCCGCTTCCGCCGCAATTTCGGCAAGGCGGCGGCCCTTTCGGCGGGCTTTTCCCACGCTCGTGGCGAACTGGTCATGACCCTCGACGCCGATCTCCAGGACGACCCCCACGAAATCCCCCGTTTCCTCGCCGAGATGCAAAAAGAACTCGACGTCGTCAGCGGCTGGAAGCGCGTCCGCCACGATCCCTGGCACAAGGTCTATCCTTCGCGCGTCTTCAACTGGATGGTCAGCGCGCTGACGGGCGTCCGCCTGCACGACCACAACTGCGGCATGAAGTGCTACCGGCGGGAGATCTTCGACGAAGTGCAGCTCTACGGCGAACTGCACCGCTTCGTGCCCGTGCTGGCGGCCAGCCGCGGCTATCGTGTGGGCGAGATCGAAATCACTCACCGCGCCCGCAAGTTCGGCCGCTCGAAATACGGAGTGGGCCGCATCGTCAAGGGCTTCCTCGACCTCTTGACGGTCAAATTCCTCACCGGCTTCGGCCAGCGCCCGCAGCACGTCCTCGGCACCGTCGGGCTGACCTCCTTCGTCATCGGCGCGCTCACGCTGCTGTTCGAAGTCGCCCGCTGGTGCCGCTACTGGGTCTTCCACATTGAACCGCGCGTTGACCTCTACCAAAGCCCCCGCAGCCTCTACGCCGTCGCGTTGTTATTGCTCGGCGGCCAACTCATGTCGATGGGCTTCCTCGCCGAACTTTTTATCGCTTACCAAAGTCCTGCGAGGAAGGCGTATTCGATTAGCGAGGAGACGGATAACGGAGAAAAGGAATAAAAATCCATGTCGAATTCCACTCCGATCAATTTCCCGCTTATGAGGGCGAGGAACGGGATGTCAATCTCGGCCGATTCGGTAAACGGTTGGCGGAGTTCTTGGCTGATGGATTACGATTACATGGATTCAATTCCGGCAAACTAATCGCTGAAGATTGGGGCTGGATGATTCCGATTGAAAACGACGGATTCAAACTCTGGATCGGATGTGGGAACTACCTGGAGTATGATGACGGATTCCTTTGCTTCATAGAGCCGCATGAACCGTTCATTCGTAAATTGTTCAAGAAATTTGACACGCAGCCAATTATAGAATCGCTTCAACGGGCAATGGATGACGTTCTTTCTGAAAACCCAAGTATCCGGAATATTCGATGGTGGAACTACGAAGAATTTAACAATAAAGCAAATGGGGAATAACAAGGGCTAACACTGTTTTAAAAACATTCCGTTTTATCTGGGACAGACAACATGTATTTAATGTATGCCGATGAAAGCGGCGATTGTGGAATGCCGGCGCAAGGCTCCCCGTCCAATCTTTTTTGCTTGTCGGGCTTGGTCGTCCATGAACTGCGCTGGCTCGACACTTTGGCGGAGTTGCTTCGTTTCCGTCATTGGTTGAAAAGGCGGTACAAGGTGGACTTGGATGTAGAACTCCATGCCGCGGATATGATCAGCAAACCGGGCCGCCTTGATCCTTCGATCCAACAACTCAAAAAGCATCAACGCCTTGCGATCATTCGGCATTTCACCGATCAAATCGCAACTCTGGCAGATGTCAGCATTATCAATGTTGTCGTCGATAAACGCGGAAGAGTTCCCGACAAGGACGAAGTCTTTCGCTGGGCGTGGTACTCGCTGTTTCAACGATTTGAGAATACGATTCGAGCCGGCAATTTCACCGGTCCAAAAAATCTGCATGAACGCGGCATTGTTTTTCCCGACAATACCGACGGCGGGAAGCTGAAAAGATTTCTAACGGACATGCGCCAAAACAATTTGATCGTGTTCCGGCAGGCCCACGGTATTCCGACTTACAAGAACGAGCCGATTCAAGTCATCATCGAAGATCCGGTCCTGCGAGATTCACGCAATTCCTATTTTATCCAAGCAGCCGATTGCGCGGCATTTTTGCTAAAACAGAGCATCGAGCCATCGGCCTACATGAAGAGGCAAGGAGGAAATGCCTACTTGAATCGACTGGCTCCCGTGCTATGCAAACAAGCCTCGTATAAAGATCTCACAGGCTTGGGCATTGTTCGACTTTGAATGAGCGCAAAAGATGGGGCCCTTGCGGGCCCTGGTGGATCCTACTACCCAGAGTACCCGAGGTTCAGATCCATAGTAAGTTTACAACATTTTATCGGAAAAGAAAACCCCCAACTTTAAAACGCACACCCCCCCCTGAGTGGAGGGTTGCATGGGAGTGTGTGAACACAAAGGGGAAAGCCGTTTTTTGAAATCGAATACCACCGACAAGACAATCAATGAACAAAAAAGAAACAAACCCAAATTCGAGGCGAAGCTGATTGCTCCGTGCGGGATGAACTGCATGGTTTGTAGGGCGTATTTGCGGCAAAACAATCCTTGCCTCGGGTGCAATGTCGCGGGGCAAAAAATGCCGAAAACCCGGGCGCGTTGCGTCATCCGGCTATGCAAAAAGCGCAACGGCCCCTTCTGCTACGATTGCGGCGAATTTCCCTGCGACCAGTTGTTGCGCTTGGATCGCCGCTATCGAACGAAATATGGCATGAGCGAAATCGAGAATTTAGAGAAGATCCGCGACCGCGGAATGAAATATTTTTTGCAGGAAGAATGCAAAAAACGGATTTCCAGAAAAGGGTATCCGCTGCGTACACGATAAGAAATATTATTAAGCTGAGTTTTTTGATGAGTGCATTGGTTAGTCCCAAATGGACGTCAGTCAGTAGCCAGGGGTGTAAACCCCTGGAAAAAGGCAAGTTCAAGAATGCTTGAGCCCCGAAGGGGCGACAGTAGCTCGAAATTCCACGTTTCACCCCGTTGGGGCTTTGTTGGTTATCGAAACCATTTCCCAGGGGCTAACGCCGTAGGGCTAATAACTGCCGTCCATTCGGGACTGACAGAGAGATTTACGTATTTCTTCTTTGTTCGCAACCATTTTCCAACCGAAAGGGGTGTCCCATGAAACGCATTTCGTTTTTCGTCGTCGCGGCCGCTTTCGTCGTCATTTCCGCGCTCGTCGCCCGCACCGCTCTGACCGACGGGCCCAGCACCGACGCGGCCGCCGCCAAGGCCAAAATCGCCGATCTCCGCAAGCAGCGAATCGCCGTGCTCGAACGGGTGGTCGAACTTGCGAAATCTCAATACAAGACCGGGGCGGGCCCGAACGCATCGCTCGCGGCCCTCGGCAAGGCGGAAGAGAACCTCATCAAGGCAAAGCTCGACGCGACCGAAAACCCGAAAGAGCGCATCGAACTGCTCAAGGAGCGCCTGGCAACCGCCACTCGCACCTTCGAATACGTCGAAGGGCAGCGCAATGCCGGCTTCCTTTCGAGCGACCTGGAAGTCGAACTCGCCAAAGCCCACCGCCTCAAAATCGAGATCAAACTCGAGAAAGAAATTGCCAAAGCAGAGGCGAAATAATGGCTTTTCGTCACGGTCGCGCGGAAGGTCCCGCCCGGACTGCATAATTTATGGTTTTTGATATATGATTATATGGATTATATGTTGGAATCGTTGTACCCGTTTACTCCACGGGGGCGGCCGTTCGTCCAGCCCAGGACAGCGCCCTGGGGAGAGAATCGTACCAGGAAAATTTTCGGCCCAACGGGCCAACCGTTAGCCTTCTTCTGGAGAACCGTTGGCCCTTTGCGCCGAGAAACCACGAGTGATTTCCCCGCTCCACAGGGCGTTGCCCTGGGCTGGGCGAACGGCTGCTCCTTCGGAGTGGAGGAATAAAACCGGATAAAATACCGGTTAAGAAATGATGCCTTTCACGCGGCCCAGGTCCCGCCCGGCAGTCGGGACCTACTTGGGAAAACGTTTGACAATCGAGAAACAACGGGTAACACCGGGTTTTAATCCGGTGTGGCTCTGCCACAGGAAGCAAGAGTGAAAACACGAATGAAATATTCAAAGTAATTAACTTCAGGGACAACCACCCACCGACTCCAGAATCTTTAAAGGATTAAATGTTTTCCGGTTACGAAAAATGCATCCCCAAGCAAAAAGGAAATCTCATGAGTACCAACACCAAGGTAAAAATTTGCAGGGCATTGCGATTGGAAAGTGGGCTTTATCCGAAGTTGCTGATGATCGTCGGATGTTTCCTTTTCGCCTCTCAATGCACGAGTTATGCGGAAAGTGCCGTTTTGATGTGGGACAAAGAAGCGGGCGTTTTGGTCAAGACTTCGGTCGCGACAGTCCAACTGGATCGAAACGACGATCTTAATGCCCCCGTGCTCAAATTCACTGCCGGCGGCGAGACTGAACTTAAAAATCCGCAGGTGACGCAGACGGATCCCGACCGTCTGACCCTGACATATAACGCCCTAGCGCCAAACGGCGTTGCGCTCAAAGTAGTGCGCGACCTGACCCTCACCCTGCGCGAAGACGGTGCCGATCTGGTCGAAGTTTTCCAAATCACCCCCGACAAACCGATCACCGACGACCTGGAAATCGTCCGGCCGTTCGCCATACTGGGCGCGAAGGATGTCTCCAAAATCTCCGCGGTTTGTCCGTTGTTCAACGGCTGGGCAAAGTCCTATCCGCTTTCCGAAAAGCCGCTTGATGCCGAATACCGCCTGGGCAACGTTCTCAGCGGCAAAGAGACGGATCGTTTGGCCCTGCCCGTGATCCAACTCGACCGGCAGGGCGCGTGGCGTGCGGCGCTTTCGAGCGACTGCCGTTTCGGCACGCTCTTCAGCGTCTCCACCTCAAAGGGCAATTCCGTGCAAGGCGTGGTCCGCTATCGTTATGCTTGCAGCCAGGTACCGCTCACGGGCACCGAAACGCGGCGATTCGGCCTCTGGCTCGCCCCGCCGCCGGCGGCGAACGAGCCTTTCGGCAAATCGATCGATTCCTTCTTCCGCATGATGTTGCCCGACGTTCCGCCCGGGCCGAAGTGGCTGCACGAGATCGCGATGGTGTACTATGATTATCTTAGCGACGGCGGCCAAGGCTGGGAGAAAGACGTCAACGAACTCGCGCGGCTCTTGAAGCCCGAGGAGCGCGGCCGAGTCGCCCTTTGTTTTCACGGCTGGTATGAATCGCTCGGCGGCTACAGCTACGACGATGCCGCCGGCCAAATGAAAACAGAGTGGACGGCCATGGGGCGCACCCGCAAGGTCCATTTGACTCTCGAGGAAATGAAACGCCGGCTGCGATTGGCGAAGCAACTCGGCTTTCGGGTGTTGTTGTATTTCGGCGACGGCATCATCCAGGACAGCAAGTCGCCGGCCGCCGGCTGCTATTATCCCGACTGGGATTACCAGGACGCAAACGGAAAACGCATCACCGGCTGGGAAGGCCCGGACACCTGGGGCACGACCTACGTCCGCAATCCCGCGCATCCCGAAGTCATTGCCTGGTATAGCCGTTATCTCAAAGCCTTGTTCGCGGCTTTCGGTCCCGACGTGGACGGCTTCACCTGGGATGAAACCTCCCAAATCCACCTGGGCAATATTTCCCGGAAACCCGAGCCGCCTATTGCGATCGGGCGTTGATGGACCTCATCGCGGGCCTGCGGCGGCAAGTGAAGGCGGCCGATCCGGAAAAGGTGTTTCTCGCCTCCGATTGCGTCGGCCCCGACGAGCCCGGCTGGGGAAACGTGAACTACGCGATGGTGGCCGACGGCACCTTCCAGGATAGCTGGTGCAAGCCGGACCGCTGGTCGTTCGGCCTCTTCCCCAACTGGCGCAATACGTTCTGGAGCTGCTGTTGGGCGGCGAAGAGCCATTTTTCCTGGGTGCGGTGGGGAGTCGAGAATTTCGGGACGCCGGTCGCGATCAGCAACGGCTTCGGCGACGACGAAGGTCCCTCGGAGTGGGGTCCGAAATACCGGGAAGCCGTCTTGAAGCTTTTTTCTGAACGATCGGCGAAAACGCCCGTGCGGTTTCTGACGCAAGATCCGGCCATCCTCTTGACCCATTCGCCCGAAGCGCCGCCGCCGAGCGATCCGATTCCCGCCCCCGCGGCTGACGAGCGGAACTGGGCGCTGGCCGCAAACGGCGCGAAGGCCGCGGCCTCTTCCGTCCTCGATCCGACCAACATCGATCCCAAGGGACTTATCGACGGCATTCGCGACGACACCAACTGGACCCGCAGCCACGGCTGGGCCAGCCGGCCCCTTCAATCGTCACCGCAATGGGTGCAGATCGATTTTCCCCAGCCGCGATCCGTCTCGCGATTCGTCATCATCAACTATACGGACAAGCGCGACCCCGCCTCGGTGAACCAGTGGGGCGTCGTGAATTACGACATCGAAATCTGGGACCAATCCTCAAATTCTTGGAAACTCGTCGTCACCGAAAACAAGAACCGCCTCATGCCCACCCGCGTCCATGTTCTTGAAAAGCCGATCGAGACAACCAAGTTTCGCGTAGTCATCAAAGAAGTCGCCCCCTTCGATGATATTGCACGGCTATTGCAAGTGGAGGCATGGGGGAAGAAATGACGGCAAGTAGCAGGCGCACTCCGCGTGCCGTCCGCCGCGTGTCCCTGGCATCTTGCCAGTGCCCATGTGTTGCCAAGGCCAAATCGCCGCACTCCGCAAGCAGCGAATCGCCGCACTCGAGCGAATCGCGGCGATGCGACTCGACTGCTGCAAAAACCGAGTCTGAATTGCCCCGGATAGATCGATTCCCCGTCCGAAAATGCTTGCGAAAATCTATTTTTTTCGTTTGTCCAACTCCTTGGCGGACAGCGACTTACAAGCCAAGTTTTGCGGATTGGGGATTTTTTTGTTGAAAGTGGGCCAGCCGTTGTGATATACAAGATTCGGACAAAGCCGAAATGGTGCTGGGCGCCATTGATTACGGAGAAAGTTACGGAGCTGGGGAAGGGAAGATGGAGAAATTCAAAGGCTGCGCGAAAATGTATGATTGCGGAGAGCGTGAATCGAGGAGGAAAAAATTCGCGCCTAAAATGGCCGTAATCCGCGAGAAGAACGCCGTCGCGCGTTTCGCCGGCCGCGAAAATCCGCGAATTCAGGCCGTAAAGCCGGAGGAAAAATTCGACGAATCGCGAAAACCACGGGAAAAACGGCCTTTTCTCGCGCGATGAAAACCTCGGTTCGCGAGGACCCGGGAATAATTCCAATACCAACGAACCAGCGCTGATGATTTTGCCATGAAATACTCGTTAGCAGTGTTGTTGTTTGCGACCGCCTGCCTCTGGGCGGTTTCGCTTGCGATAGGCGTGGAGAGCGGCAAAATGGCGGCGTGGCCGGTGTTTCGGGGCGATGCGCAGGCGACCGGCGATGCGAAGAGCGAGTTGCCCGATAAGTTGGAGCGGCTCTGGACGTTTTCCATCGAGAAGGGCGGCTTCGAATCGACGGCGGCGATCGTCGGCGACGCGGTTTATATCGGCGCGACCGACGGGAAGTTCTACGCGTTGAATCTCGCGGACGGCAAGCGGCGTTGGGAGTTTTCCTCCGCGTTGGGATTTTCCGCCTCGCCCGGCGTAAAAGACGGCCGCGTGTATATCGGCGACGTGGACGGGAATTTTTATTGCCTGGATGCCAAGACCGGCGCGAAGAAATGGACGTTTCAGGCGGAGGGGGAGATCGATTCGAGTGCGAATTTTTATAAGAACTACGTGCTTTTCGGCTCGCAGGACGCCATGCTATACTGCCTCGATGCGAAAAGCGGCGAACTGGCGTGGAAGTTCGAGGGGGGCGATCAGATCCGCTGCTTTCCCACGGTGGTCGATCATTATGCGTTCATTGCGGGCTGCGACGCGGCCTTGTCGATGATCGATCTGAATGCCGGCGGCAAACTCGCGAGCAAGGTGCCGATCGATTCGCCCACCGGCTGCTCGCCCGCCGTGATGGACGGCCGCGTGTTCTTCGGCACGGAAGGGGGGACTTTTTATTGCCTCGATCCGCAGCAGAAGAAGATCGTCTGGCGATTCGAAGCCGCAAAACGCGCGGAGGCGTATCGCTCGTCGGCGGCCGTGACGAAAGCGGCCGTGATCGTCGGGTCGCGCGATAAAATGGTGCATGCGCTCGATCCGGCGACCGGCAAACCGCTGTGGAACTTCGCCGCGAAGAAAAACGTGGATAGTTCGCCGGTGATCGTCGGCAATCGCGTCTTCGTGGGATCGACCGACGGGCGGATATACGGCCTGAACGTCAAGACCGGCGAGAAAGTTTGGCAATTCGAGGCCGGCGGCGCAGTAGTAGCTTCGCCCGCGGTCGCGGAAGGGAGGATGGTGATCGGGAACAATCAGGGGGAGCTTTTTTGTTTCGGGGCGAAGAACTAAACTCGAACGACAAGTTGGAAACCTGTCCTACGAGACAGCGGTTTCTTTTACGACCTGGCGGATCATCCAGCCGAGCACCACAAGGCCGATGACGAAGACAACGAGGAACATCGCCAGCGGTCCCCATTGGATGGCGGTGCCTTGATTGAGGACATCGTAATTGCCGGTTCCGCCGGCATTGACGTTGAGATTGATGTTGACATTCTGCACGATTTGCCGGCTCACGCCGTTGATGGCCATCACGCCGACTTGCGCCAAGGCGATGCCGATCACCAGCGGCAGTTTCGCGGGGCAGCGTTTTTCGGTGACGATCATCAGCCACGGCAAGCCCGGAGCGATCGCCGTGAGCACGGTCAGCACGATCACCGGCCAGCCGAACATGAACGAGCGCAACTCCGTCGTCCAGCCGCCGAAAACATACCAGGCTCCGGCCGCGGCGGTCCAGATCATGCCGTGGGTGTAGAGTTTCTTGGCGAAACTCCAGGCCCAAAGCTTGTATTCGTCGTCGGCCTTTTTAAAGAAAAAAGCCATGTCGGCAAGCACCCAAACGGCGGTGGTCGTCTGCGCCAGGCCGAACATCAACAGCCAGCGGGGCCAAAAGGTCGAATCACCGACATTGAGCGCCGTTCCCAGCGCCGCGCCGCCGGTTTGATGATCGTTCCACAGCGCGAGCCAGCGCTCGACGTGATCCATGAGGCTGAAACCGTTGGCAAAGAGGAAGCCGATGACGATAAAGCAAATTGCCGCCGCCCAACCGGCCAACCGCCGCCAAACGGCGACGCTCTCGCCGTTTCGCAATCCCCAGGCGTAGGCATAAACGCCGTAGTAGGCGAAGATCAAGAGGCCGATGATCGCCAGCCAGAACCAGGCCATGAGGATCGTGGCGGGATAGAAGAACTTGTAATAGGCCAATTGCGTGAAGAGCAGCGGCACCACGCCCAAATTTACGCCGATCGCGATGATGACCGGCATTTGCCGCAGGAATCGGCTTGCGAACAGCCGCGCCTGCCCGCCGCCGAAGGCCAAGAGCGCCACGGCGATAATCAAGCCCGCGTACCAGAGGTTCATGGGGATGCTGTGCAGGATGAAGCCCAGCGTTTTGAAAAACTCGACGAACCAGATGGGGGCCGGAACGCTTTGTTCCGCCGTATTGACGAACGCTTGGGGATTCATCATTTCACCTCCTTCGGTTCCGATCCAAAAATCATGCCTTGGGGCCGTTGCAGGGCGATGCTCATCAGATAATCGGTCAACAGTTCGGCTTCTTCGGGCTTGCCGCACCAGAGCGGCATGAAGAACTGCGTATTGTGCAAATCTTCGATCATTGACAGCACCAACCCCCGCGGCTTGCCCCGCAAGAGCGGCGCCAACGCCGAATAGCCTTGTTTCAGGGCGTGGCAATCGTTGCAATGATATTGAAAGAGGACTTCGCCCAGGGCGACGCGTTTCGACGGCGTCATCTCGCGCATTTTTTCGCCCGACAGGTCGATCGAACCTTTTTCGATCAATTCGGGAAAACGCTCCTTGACGTACTGCTTCGTCCAGACGCCGCCTTCGAGATAGCCGGATTGTTGCAGTTTAGGCACTTCCTCGGGCAAGATCTGATTGCCCAACACGACGTTGTAGGACACATAGGGCTTGCGGACCGCCTCGCGGATGAACTCGCCCGTGCTGAAGGCCGCCAGGCCGAACAGAAACAGGGAAATCGCGAAGCCGGGCGAGAGCCAGCCGGGATTCTTGTAGGGTCCCAGATAGAGCAGGAAGAAAACCGCGGTCGTGAGGGCGAAAATCAACGCGACCAGCACGTTCAACACCGCGGCGCTGGCGAGCGCGGCCTTGGCGGAGTCGGGCAGGAAGTAATACCAGCCCAATCCGCCGACGGTAATCATGACCGCTCCCAACAGCGCCGGCCGGGCGGACCGCGCGCCGATCATGTCCCGCATTTTCGCGTCCTTGATGACCAGCGACGCATGCAGATAGACGTAAAGCGAGCTCAACAACAGCGCCCCGCCGGTGCGGGCGATGGTCTGCGGCAGAAACTGCGGATTGAAGAACGCCGACCAAAAGCTATGATTGACCACCCAACCGCCGGGATTCAGCATGAACGCGGTGATGCCGGTGATCAGCACCAGGCTGATCCAGGCGGAGAGCGCGTAAATCCAGCCGATCGCGACGTGCGTTTTTTCGGAGAGCCTACCCCAGTAGTAATAAAAGATGAAGGCCGAGGCCAGTTCGAGCACGAAAAAGACCCATTCGGTGGCCCAGCCGAATACGAAAATGCGAATCAGCCATTCGGTGGCCAGGGGCGATGCCAGGCCGATAGTCCACCAGATGGCCACTCCGGTGATTGCGCCGAAGACGACGGTCAGCAGGATGAAAAACGCCGCATGGCCACGCAGATAGTCCAAATAGGCTTTGTTTTTTGTTTTATAGGCGTGCCCGACTTCGACCGCCAGGAACAGCCCGCCGCCCACGGCATAGTGGGAGACCAGCACGTGCACCACCGAAATGGCGGCGATCAGCATCGGTGCGGTCAGATTTTGAACGTACCACCAGGGATAATGCATGGTAAAAAGTCCTCACGTAGGACAGGTTTTCAACCTGTCGTTGGATGCCGCTGGAAAATGTGCGGAAAAACGCCGCTGACAGATTGGAAACCTGTCCGACAAAATCGCAAGCCGGGACATCCCCATCCGCTGACCAATAAGGTCGCCTTGTGCGACGCCGAATTATACGCACATCAGCAATAAGCATCGGAACAATGCCCTGCCCAGGTTCAACATGAGGTAACAGCGTATCAAAAGCGGAGAATAATGCAAGCCTTTGCTGTTGAAGATCGAGTTGGGCGGTTGGCGGGAATATGCGGACTGGTTTGTTAAATCAATCGCATCTATCCGGGCGGTGCGGTCAATAGGAGAACGAATGTGGTCCAGATGCCGGCGATGCCGAACGCTGACAACGTCGCGGTGATAAAGAAGAAGATCAAAAAGAGGGTGGAAAGGCGGTATTGCATGGGGGAAAGGGGAATCGAACCATAATTTTGCGACAGCAGTTTATGGGGGTGCTCACCCTAACGGAACAAAACTGTTTTTTGCATCGGGTTCTCCGCGGAAAGACGGGCGCCGTATTCTCTCAAGCTGAAAAATCCGCTGCAATTGTCGCTACGAACCGAATGTTTCGCGGAAAAAAGGGGAAAAACGCGTGCGCGTCGTTGACAAAAACGCAAAAAGTTCTTATCAAGGGCCATTGGAGCATTTTTTTGTTGGCGAACAAGATTTTTACGGCAGCAGACCGCCGAGTCGAGGCGGCGCGAACGGAATTTCAGAAGGTAGAAACGATGGGTGCAAATCCTTTTCTCGGCGTGTTCTTTCATTGGCTGGGCGGTTTGGCATCGGGCAGCTTTTATGTGCCCTACCGCGGGGTAAAGAAATGGTCCTGGGAAGTCTATTGGCTGGTCGGCGGATTCTTCAGTTGGATCATCGCGCCGTGGATCCTGGCCGTCATCAATACCAAAGAATTGCCGGCCGTCATCCTCCAGGCGGCTCAAACTGATCCGAAATGCATTGTTTGGGCTTATTTCTGGGGCGCAATGTGGGGATTGGGCGGGTTGACCTTCGGGCTGACCATGCGTTACCTGGGGATGTCGCTGGGAATGGCCGTCGCGCTAGGTTATTGCGCCGCGTTTGGCACCCTCATGCCGCCAATTTATCATGGCGAATTCAAGAGCAAAATTCTCCAGACGAATTCCGGCATCGTCATTTTGATCGGCATCGCCATTTGCCTGCTCGGGATCGCCATCGCGGGAATGGCCGGCATGTCCAAAGAACGGGAAATGGAGGAAGAGCAAAAAAAAGCCTTAATTGAGGAATTCAACTTCAAAAAAGGCATCATGGTTGCCACTTTTTCCGGGATCTTTAGTGCATGTTTCGCCTTTGCGCTCGACGCTGCCATCCCGATCGCCAACATTTCCATGGAGCACGATACCGCCAAGATTTGGTCCGGCTTGCCGAAGCTTTGCATCGTGCTGTTGGGCGGTTTCACCACGAATTTCATCTGGTGCGTGTATCTGAATATTAAAAACAAGACCGGCTATCAATATTTCAGCCCGACACTGCGGCGGCCTGCGCCGTCGCGCGGCGAGGAGCCGATACTTGAAAATCCGGTGGATGCACCGAGCGAGGAAATGGTCGAGCAGATCCCCTCGATGAAACGGAACGGGGGTGAGCAAGTGCCGATGCTGAGGAACTACTTTCTCACTCGCCTTGGCCGGAGTCACCTGGTACATGCAGTTCTTCTTCTATTCGATGGGCGAGACGCAGATGGGCAAATACGGCTTCTCAAGTTGGACCCTGCACATGGCGAGCATCATAATTTTCAGCTCGCTCTGGGGGATTGCGCTGAAGGAATGGAAAGGAAGCAGCGGATTCACCAAGTCCCTGTTGTTGCTGGGTCTCGCCACGCTGGTTTTCTCCACGGTCATCGTGGGCTACGGCAATTATTTGGCCACACTGACAGAAGTGACTATTCCGACTTAGCGGGAATTAAGCTGCATTTCTCGCTGTAATGATGGGTTTCTGGGCACTTGTTCGCCCTTATTCGCCTATCTTTCCTATTTTCCTCTTGAGATTTTGTCTCAAATTGATCTTGATCCATGAACGGAAAATGGTATCATCTCAATTATGACAGTATTAATTGTCAGTATTAGCTAGCGGTTGAAGCCGGCGAACCCGCTCCCGGCAGGATATGGAGAAAGCATCTTTGATAAGGAGGATGAGACGATGTTGGTTCTCAGTCGCAAACGTGGAGAAGTGATTACCATCGGCAACGGGGTTACGGTGACCGTGCTTGCCGTTCGCGGCGATAAAGTGAAGCTTGGCGTCGTGGCGCCGGCCGAAGTGCCCGTCCATCGGCGGGAAATTTTCGAGCGGATTCAAGATTGCTCGCTCGCCCTGAACTGCGCCGAGTATGCCTAGTGGTCTGACAAACAATATCTGACAGGTTCGGTGTCATGTCCACACTTGTCGTGGGTATGAGAATCGCCGAAAAATTCCCCAACATGCCCACGGCAAGCGTGGGCATGGCACCCGTCATTTATGATTTGCATGATCACTAGGGTTGTCGGACTGGCCGAAACCTGGAGGTCCGTCGTAAATTTCTTTGCGGCCGCGCTTGCTTTCGGGACTGATGCAAGTACACTAAACGGAATATCCCTTGCGTCGGTTGACCCGCGCGTAGCCGCTTTTGAGCGATCTTGCGCAACGTTGGCATCTCGACGGGCGAGGGAATCATGCCCAGTTCCGAGAAAGCCCCGCGGGGACCGCCAATGGACAACCTGCTTACCTCCTCCAGCGTCATCTTGGATTCCTTGAGCGACGGCGTGTATGTCTGCGACCGTGATCGCCGAATCGTCTATTGGAGCAAAGCGGCGGTGCGCATCACGGGCTGGGCGCCGGAGGATGTCGTGGGCCGCCGCTGCCTCGACGACGTTCTCTGCCACGTCGATAAAGACAACCATCAGCTTTGCGGAGAAGAGTTCTGCCCGCTGCACCGGTCGATGGTCACGGGGACTTCGAGCAATGTGCCGCTTATCGTGTTCGCGAAAGGGAAGGACGGCTCCAGAATTCCCATGCAGGTGGCGGTTTCTCCGATCCGGGACCAAGCCGGCGAGGTCATCGGCGGTGTAGAGACTTTTCGCGAGATGTCGGCGGTACTGGCCGATTTGAAGCGGGCCGAGCGAATTCAAGCCCTTTCGTTGGAATGCGATGTTCCCGAGGACGCCCGCGTTCGGTTTTCCACATTTTACATGCCGCACGACATTGTCGGCGGGGACTTCTACGCCATCAGGCAACTCAACGCCGACCAATACGGTTTTTTGCTGGCCGACGTGATGGGCCACGGGGTCGCGGCCGCGTTGCACACGATGCACCTCAGTTCGCTCTGGGAGCGAGACTTCCGCCTGCTCTCGAATCCCGCCGAGTTTGCCGGGGCGGTCAACAAGGAATTGGCGAAGGTCGTCAAGGATGAGTCTTTCGCCACCGCGATTTGCGGAGTGATCGACACCCGGCGGAAAGCCCTTCGGTTCGCATCCGCGGGCGGTCCGGCGATACTCGTCATGCATCCTGGGGACGTCGTGGAGAAGCTGGAATTGCCGGGTCTTCCCTTCGGGATGATGGAGGACGCCTGCTACGACGAGGCGTCGGCCCAACTTGCGGCGGAAGATTGTCTGCTGCTGTTCAGCGACGGCGCCGTCGAGATCCACAACGCCGAGGGCGACATGCTGGGAGTGGATGGTCTTCTGCGGATTCTCAAAAACCTCGGCTATCCCGCGCGTGGCATAAACATCAATGCGGTGGAGGAGGAATTGCTCCGGTTTTCGAACGCCATCCGGCTCGAAGACGACTTGACGTTCCTGGAAGCGCGGTTCCGTTGATATAGCGGTATCGTTACGCCTAATTTTCGGCCTTATTTGTACCGTATTCGCATTAATTGACAATCTGACACCCGATGGTAATCATTCGACAAAACGATATCCGACGGCAGGTTCAGTTAGAAGAAATGCCGGACGCGCCGGATCAACTTCGATTTTGCGGCGAAGCTGCGCCATATAAACCCGGAGATAGTGATTTTCATAGACGCTGTCCGGTCCCCAAACTTCCTTGAGAAGTTGTTTGTGCGTGATCACTTTTCCGGCATGCTTGATCATCGTCGCGAGCAAGCGGTATTCGATAGGCGTCAGGTGAATCTCCTTTTCCCCGCGAAATACCTGGCGCCGCGCGAAATCCACGCGCAAATCGCCCACGGAGAAAATCGCGCCGTCCGTCGTTTCGGAATCCGGAGCGGAGTGACGCAGGGCGACGCGAATGCGGGCGGCAAGTTCGCCGACGCTAAAAGGTTTCGTCAGATAATCGTCGGCTCCCGCATCGAGGGCCTCGACTTTTTGACGTTCCTGCCCCCGTGCCGAGAGCACGATGATCGGCATTTGAGACCAATCCCGCACTTGGCGAATCACTTCCATGCCGTCGATATCGGGCAGCCCCAAGTCCAGGATGACCAAATCGGGTTGCTGGCTGGCGGCCTGCATGATGCCGTCTTTCCCATTTGCCGTTTCGATGAGGCGATAGCCTTGCCCGCCGAGCGATACTCGTAAAAACCTGCGAATTTCCCGTTCGTCTTCGATGAGCAGGATCTTGATTTCGGCGCCTTCGGTGGTCATGATTCCGCTCCCTTAGCGTTGGAAGTTGCAGCCCGAACGTTTTCC
This sequence comes from Pirellulales bacterium, assembly GCA_963713065.1. Taxonomy (GTDB): domain Bacteria; phylum Planctomycetota; class Planctomycetia; order Pirellulales; family Thermoguttaceae; genus JADLEL01. Next base: position 252,566 of record CAVQKP010000016.1, read on the forward strand.
GGCGCGACTTCTTCGATCGGCATTCGAGGCGGGTCGCGGTCGAAAGGCAGGGTGAACCGAAACACTGCCCCGCCGTCCGAGCGATTGCCGGCCTCGATGGCGCCGCCGTGCAGTTGGACGATGCCGCGACAGATGGCCAAACCCAAACCTGTTCCCATGCGGTTTTTGGAAGAAGCGGCCTGGTAGAATTTCTCGAAGAGCCGATTCATATCCTCCGCCGGCAATCCCGGGCCGCGATCGGCGATTTCGATCACCACGGCGTTATCTTCCTTGCGGGCCGAAATAGCGACGGGCGTTCCGGCCGGAGTATGGCGGATCGCGTTTTCCAACAGATTGATCAGCACCTGTTGAATGAGCAGATCATCCAAGGGAACGAACGGCAAATCGGCGGCAATATTCATCGTCACGGGATGGTCAACGAGCTGCCGGGAAAGCCGGGCGAGGGCGGCGCCGACGACTTCTTCCACGGGCTGCCACTGCTTATGCACGATCAGCGCGCCCGATTGCAAGCGCGTCATGTCGAGCAGATTGGCGACCAGGCGATTCAACCGCTCGGATTCATCGAGGATGGAGACGATCAATTCATGCCGCGTTTTCACGCCCAACGACGATTCGTTTTCCAAAAGCGTGCCGCCCGCGCCGATAATCACCGAAAGCGGCGTTCGCAAATCGTGCGAGACGGCGCTTAACAGAGAACTGCGCATCCGCTCGGTTTCGATGTCCAGGCGGATTTGATCGGCTTCCGCTTCCAGGTCGGCGCGTTCCAACGCGAGCGCGATCAGGCCGGCGAACGCCTCCAGGAGATGGATTTGGGCGAGGTCGAACGTTTTTTCCTCCAGCGGGATCACTCCCAGTACGCCGAGGACTCCGCCGGACGCGGAAAGCGGGAAGTAAACGCCTTTGGAACCGGGAAGCGTCGTCGTTCCGCATCCCGCCGTTTGCCCATGATCATAAACCCATCTTACGACCGCTTGATCGTGGGCATCGAGTAGATTATCGCGGGCATCGCCGCCCTCGGGAACTAAATTCCGCTGCCGATCCGGCAGCAGCACGATCGCGCGGACATCGGCGGCCGCCATGACGTGCAATGCGGCAATCCGCGCAATCTGCTCCCGATTTTGCGTTGCGGCCAACTCGCGACTGATGGCATAGAGGGCTGCCGTCCGGCGTTCCTGCCGCCTCGCCGACTTGACCTGGAATTGCACTCGGGCCGTCAAGGTGCTGATGATCAAGCCGGTCAACAGCATGACCAGGAAAGTGAACAGATACTGCGTGTCGCCAACGGCGAACGTGCCGCGGGGGGGCACCAAACAAAAATCGAAGGCGGCAACGCTGAGAACGGCGCTGAAAATCGAAGGCCCCCGTCCCAGCCATAGCGAAACGGCGACGACGCCCAGGAGATAGATCATCACCAGATTCGTCGGCGCCAACCTCTGCGACAAGATGGCGCTGATGCCGGTGCAGCCCAAAACGACCAGGAACGCCCAAAGATAATCGGGGCCGAAGCGCGGCAGCAAACGAGCGGCGCGGCGCGGCGCCGCCTGAGGTTGATCGTCGCCGCTGATGACATACACGTCGATGTCGCCGCATTTGCGCGTCAGCTCATAGACGAGGGAACCCTGGAAAAAATCCTTCCAGCGGGGTTGTTTCGGCTTGCCGACGACGATTTTCGTGACGTTTCTGCCGCGGGCGTACTGAATGAGTTCCTCGGCGATATTTTGGCCGCTCAAGGTAACGGTCTCTCCGCCGAGCTGTTCGACCAGCCGCAAGGTTTGGGCGAGTTGCTCCCTGGCGGATGCGGAAAGCGTCGCATCGTCCGGCCCTTCGATATGCACCGCCATCCACGGCGCTTTCATGCTGGCCGCCATGCGGCGGGTCGCCCGCGCCAGTCTTGCGGCAAAGGGACTCGGGCCGACGCAAACCAAAAGTCGCTCTCGAGCGGGCCACGTGCCCTTGACCGCATGCTCATCGCGGTAAACGTCCATCTCTTCGCCTACGCGCTCGGCCATCCGCCGCAAGGCAAGTTCCCGCAAGGCGATGAGATTTCCCTTGGCGAAGAAATTGGCGATCGCCCTTTCGGCTTCGCGAGGAATGTAAACTTTGCCTTCCCGCAATCGCTCGATGAGATTATCGGGCGGGAGATCCACGAGTTCCACTTCATCGGCGCTCTCGAAAACCGAGTCGGGCACTGTTTCCCGCACCACGACGCCGGTGATTTGCGCAATCACGTCGTTCAGGCTTTCGAGATGCTGGACGTTGAGCGTCGTATAGACATCGATGCCCGAATCCAGCAATTGCATGACGTCCTGCCAGCGTTTGGCATGGGCGACGCCGGGAGCGTTGGTGTGGGCAAGCTCATCGACGAGAATGATTTGCGGATGCAGCGCGAGAGCGGCTTCCAGGTTGAATTCATGGACCTTCGCGCCGCGATACTCGATTTCGTGCCGCGGCAAGACATCCAGTCCCAGCACCAGGGCTTGCGTGTCGGGACGGCAATGCGGCTCGATATATCCGACGACGACATCCATGCCTTCCTTGCCGGCCTTTCGGGCGGCTTCCAGCATGGCGTAGGTTTTTCCGACGCCCGGCGCGGCCCCGAAAAATATTTTGAGCTTCCCTCGAGCGTGTTTCGCCTCTTCGGCCTGCACGCGGGCTAGCAAGGCATCGGGATCAGGTCGTCGATCGGACATTTGAATGGTTGCCGCGACCTCATCGAGGGGCGTCTCTCAGCCGTTTTCCCGGTTGCATCCGGTCCAAATCCAGGTTCAATTCTACCACATTGATTCGCGGTTCGCCCAGTAGGCCGAAAGTCCGGGTTTCGATGTGCCGGGCGACAAGCCGGCGGACGGATTCCGCGTCAAGCCCACGATTTTTTGCCACCCTGGCGACCTGATATTCGGCGGCGGCGGGGCTGATATGCGGATCGAGACCGCTGCCCGAGGAAGTGACGAGATCGACGGGGATCGGAGCCTGATTGCCGGGATCGGCTTTATTCAGCGCGGCGATCCGCTCTCGGACCGCTTTTTCCAACTCGGGATTCGTCGGCCCCAAGTTCGAACCGCTCGAAGATCCGGCATTATAGGGCATCGGGGTAGTGGCCGACGGCCGGCTCCAGAAATACTTGGGATCGGTAAAGGGTTGTCCAATCAGCGAAGAGGCAACGGGCTTCCCTTCACGATAGATCAAGCTTCCATTCGCCTGATGCGGGAAAAACATTTGGGCGATTGCCGTGATCGCCAAAGGATAGACGACGCCCGTGAGAATGCTCAAGAGCGTAAAGAGCAAAACGGCTTGTTTGGTTGCTTTAAGCATATTTTCCGCGCCTCAAACGAGATGTAACGCCGCCAATAGCAGATCGATCAGCTTGATGCCCGCGAACGGCACGAGCAACCCGCCCAATCCGAACACCAAGAGGTTCCATCGCAACAGAGCCGCCGCTCCAATGGGCCGATAATGCACGCCTTTCAACGCCAGCGGAATCAAGGCCACGATAATCAAGGCGTTGAAAATGACCGCCGAAAGAATCGCACTGGCCGGAGAGGCCAAATGCATGATATTCAATTTGCCGAGGGCGGGATAGGTCCCCACAAAGGCCGCGGGAATGATGGCGAAATATTTCGAGACGTCGTTGGCCAGACTGAAGGTCGTCAAGGCGCCGCGCGTCATCAAGAGTTGCTTGCCGATCTCGACAATCTCGATCAGTTTCGTGGGATTCGAGTCGAGATCGACCATATTGCCCGCCTCCTTGGCGGCTTGGGTCCCGGTGTTCATCGCCACGGCCACGTCGGCTTGAGCCAAGGCGGGCGAGTCGTTCGTGCCGTCGCCGGTCATGGCGACCAAATGGCCGCCGGTTTGAAACTCGCGTATCAATTTCAACTTGGCTTCGGGCGTTGCTTCCGCAAGGAAATCATCGACGCCGGCCTCGGCGGCGATGGCGGCGGCGGTGAGGTGATTGTCGCCGGTGATCATCACGGTTCGAATGCCCATCTGCCGCATCTGATTGAAGCGTTCCTTCATGCCGCCCTTGACGATGTCCTTGAGATAAATGACGCCCAGGGCTTTTCGCCCGTCGGCGACGACGAGCGGCGTGCCGCCTTGCTTCGCGATGCGGGCGACGTTATTCGCCACATCGGCGGGATACTGCCCGTGGTGCCCACATACATAGGATTCGATGGCGTCGGCGGCCCCCTTGCGTATCTGCCTTCCGTCGAGATTCACGCCGCTGAGCCGTGTTTGGGCCGAGAAGGGAATGAAGGCGGCATGAAGCTCATGCACATTTCGTCCTCGCAAACCGTACTTGGTTTTCGCCAGAACGACGATGCTCCTCCCTTCCGGCGTTTCGTCGGCCAGGGACGCCAATTGAGCGGCGTCGGCCATATCGGAAATCGACACGCCGTCGGCCGGCAAAAACTCCACGGCCTGCCGGTTGCCGAGCGTGATGGTTCCGGTTTTATCCAAAAGGAGCACGTCAACGTCTCCTGCAGCTTCAACCGCCCGGCCCGACATGGCGATGACGTTTTTTCGAATCATTCGATCCATTCCCGCGATCCCGATTGCGGAAAGCAAACCGCCGATGGTCGTGGGAATGAGGCACACCAACAGCGCAACCAGCACCGTGACGGTGACCGGCGCACCGCGCCCGGCCGCATGCACGCTGTAAAGCGAGAAAGGGAGGAGGGTGGCGCAGACCAGGAGAAAAATGAGCGTCATCCCCGCCAAAAGAATATCCAAGGCGATTTCGTTCGGCGTTTTTTGGCGTTTGGCGTTTTCGACCATCGCGATCATGCGATCCAAAAAAGTTTCGCCGGGATTGGCCGTGATTCTGACGACGAGCCAATCGGACAGCACGCGAGTCCCGCCGGTGACGCCGCTGCGGTCGCCGCCGTTTTCGCGAATGACGGGAGCGCTTTCGCCGGTGATGGCGCTTTCATCTACCGAGGCGATGCCTTCGGTGATTTCGCCGTCCGCGGGGATATAATCGCCCGCCGCGACGAACACGTAATCGCCGCGGCGGAGATCGGTGGGCGGAACGACCGTGAGGATGCCGTGCCTTAGCATCGGCTCGAATACCGGTTCGGCAAGCGGACTCGGCGGAGAAAGAATGAATTTCTTCGTGGGCACCTGATGCCTGGCGGCGCGCAACGCATCGGCCTGGGCCTTCCCGCGACCTTCGGCCATCGCTTCGGCGAAGTTGGCGAACAGCACCGTAAACCACAACCAGAGCGAAATGGCGAGGATGAACCAGCCCGGCTCTTCGCCGGGATAAAGCAGCGACGCGATATACAGTCCCGTCGTCACGATGCAGCCGACATAGACCGTGAACATAACCGGATTGCGAATCTGGCGACGCGGATCGAGCTTCTCGAACGCATCGATGATCGCGCGGCGCACGATTGCCGCATCGAACAACGCGTGTTTTTTGACTTGCGAATTCATTCGTTCATCCACCGGTCATCATCAAGTGTTCCGCGACCGGCCCCAGGGCCAATGCGGGAATAAAGGTCAAGGCGCCGACCAAAACGACCACGCCAACCAGCATCACCACGAACAGCGGCGTATGCGTGGGAAGCGTGCCCGCGCTGGTCGGCATGATTTTCTTCCGGGCAAGCGAACCGGCGATCGCCAGCGTGGGGATCGCCAGCCAAAAGCGCGCGACGAGCATTGCGATTCCCAAAGCGAAATTATAAAACGGCGTATTGGCGTTTAATCCGGCGAAGGCGCTGCCGTTGTTGTTGCCCACCGAGGAAAAGGCGTAGAGGATTTCGCTGAAGCCGTGCGGCCCGTGGTTGAGCACGCCCGCTCTTCCGGCGTCCGTCGCCACGGCGACCGCCGTCCCCACGAGGACGGCCATCGGCGGGATCAGGATGACGAGCGCGGCCATCTTCATTTCGAAGGCTTCGATTTTCTTGCCGAGATATTCCGGCGTGCGGCCGACCATCAATCCCGCCGCGAACACGGCGATAACGGCGAACACGAGCATCCCGTAAAGGCCGCTGCCGACGCCGCCGAAAACGACTTCGCCGAGTTGCATGAGCCACATCGGCGCCAAACCGCCCAACGGAGTGTACGAATCGTGCATGGAATTGACGCTGCCGTTGCTGGCGGCCGTGGTGGCGGCGGCCCAAATTGCCGAGGAAGCGATGCCGAAGCGGGTTTCTTTGCCTTCCATGTTGCCGCCCGCTTGCAGATTGCCGGCGGTCTGGTCCACCCCCAAGGCGGACAGTCTGGGATTGCCCGCTTGTTCCGACCAATATCCCAGGAAGAGCAGGGGAATGAAAATCACCAGCATCGCCGCGAGCACGGCCCAACCTTGCCGCGTATCTCCCACCATCTGCCCGAAGGTACAGCACAAGGCCGCGGCAATGAGCAAAATGGCGAGCATCTCGATAAAATTGCTAAGCGGCGTGGGATTTTCGAAGGGATGAGAGGAATTGACGTTGAAAAATCCGCCGCCGTTCGTGCCGAGTTGCTTGATCGCAATCTGCGAAGCCGCCGGGCCGACCGCGATCTGCTGTTCGGCGACCGTTTTTCCCGCGGCGTCTGCGGCCGGCTGCATCAACGGCGCCGTCTCGCGGGGGCGAAATGTCTGCACCACACCTTGCGACACGAGTGCGATCGCCATCACGAAGGACAGCGGAAGCAGCACGTAAAGCGTGCTCCGAGTCAGATCGTACCAGAAATTGCCGATGGTTTGCGACGAATGCCGCGCGAATCCGCGGATGAGCGCGACCAGGATAGCCATTCCCGTCGCCGCCGACACGAAATTCTGCACGGTCAGCCCGAGCATTTGCGTCAAGTAACTCAAAGTCGTTTCGCCGCCGTAACTTTGCCAATTCGTGTTCGTCGCGAAACTCACCGCGGTGTTCATCGCCAGGTCGGGCGGCACAGCGGCAAAATGTTCCGGATTCAGCGGCAAGAAGTGCTGCATGCGCTGCAATGCATACGCGGCGGAGAATCCCAGGAAATTGAAGATCAGCATCGCCTTGGCATAAGCCGTCCAGGCCATTTCTTCCCGGGGATCGATACCGCTTAAGCAATAGATCAACCGTTCGAGCCGACCCACGGCGCAACTCAGTCCGCACGGCTTGCCCTCATAGACGCGGGCCATGTAAAAACCCAACGGCTTGACCAACGCCAGCAGGACGGCCAAAAAAAGTCCGATCTGCAAGATTGCAATAATTGTCATGCGAACCACTCCGGCCTCACCAGCGCCAGCAGAAGATAAACGAACAAGATTGCGGCAATCGCGCCGCCCGTCCAATAAACGATGCTTTCCACGATCAATCTCCTACAATAATTCCAGCAAACGGATCATCCCGAAGGACAGCCCGAAAAATGCGATCACCACTGCAATGCAAATCAGTTCCAACATGTTTGACTCCGGCGGTAATTGCTCCCCAGTGCAAGTATAGGCATGCCCGCATTAAAATGCCGTCAATTCCACCGGGGAGAACATCAAGAAAGTATCAAGATTCACCGGCGGGCGGGAGGAATTCGATGCGCAGGTGGCCAACGACTCTTGACGCATTCTCTGCCGCAGAGCTAGAATAGGTCGAAATGAACGGGCAACTTCATTTCAATCTTCTCTTGAAGTCGCGCCTTGGCAGGGACGATGGCTGACTAGACCCAGCAGTTTAGAATCATGACGCATAACGCTAAGGAACGCCTTCACCAAGCCCTCCTGATTGCCACATTCCTGCCACTCTGCTGGCTCGGCATGATGGCGGTTCACGAACTTGGGCATGTGCTTGCCGCCGCAGCGACGGGCGGCCGGATCGAACGCGTCGTTCTTCATCCCTTGAGCATTTCCCGAACCGACGTATCGCCCAATCCTCGCCCCCTCGTCGTCGTGTGGGCGGGTCCATTCGTCGGCATCCTCGTGCCCCTCGTCCTGTATGCCGTTTTCAAGGCGGGCAGAGTCTCGCTGTGGTTCTTGGCCCAATTCTTTGCGGGATTCTGCCTTGTCGCCAACGGCGCCTACATCGGGGCCGGGTCTTTCTATCGAGAGGGCAACGCGAGCGACCCGGGCGTGATGCTCGCCTACGGAAGCCCCGTCTGGTGCCTTTTGTTGTTTGGAATTATCGCCTTCCCCCTGGGCCTTTACCTTTGGAATGGCCTTGGCCCGCACTTCGGACTTGGCGCAGCTGCGGGTAGCGTGGAGCATCGGGCGGCATACGTTTCCTGCGGCCTGCTTGTTCTGACCGTAATCTTGGAAGCGGCGTTGAGTTCCCTCACCTAGCCCATTCTTTAATCGATCGCCACCGCCGATTCCGCGAGAAAATCTTCGACGGCTTTCTTGACGAGTTTCTCTTCCCGGCGGAAATGCTTGTCAATAAGCAATGCAGATACTTCCGGTTCAATCGCGTAGGCATGCCGATAGTCTTTAGCCAGCGACTGCAAAGCTTGACTGTGGGCGCTTGGGCTGGCGGTTGACGCGAGGGATGGTTGTTGATCGTGCGGCAGCATGGAATCGGATATTTCTCCATAAACCGAATCTTTAAGCCGTTCGGCAGCCAGGAATAAATTGGAGATAGAATGCAGATCGTCGAATCTCGACCTCAAAGAGAGATTGGCGAAGGGTGCGTCGGCTAAAAGTTCCAGGGAGAGAGATCCGGCGATTGCGGTCTTGTCGTTCTGCCGCTCCCCGTGCGCTGGCGGACTGACGGCCGAAACGGTTTCCGGCATGGACGTCGTTTGGCGAATGATTGGCAGGGCAGAGGAAACGACAAACGATGCATCGGCTGCGAGCGGGATCAACGTTGCAGGATTTGCATAAGTAGAAGCTCCTTTCGATTGGGCGGCAATCGTCCGGCTATCGATCGAAGTGGTGACGACGGCGGCGTTAGAGATCACCGATGGCCTCGAGAGATCGTTGGTCACAATTTGCCGCCCTATGTCAGTTTGCGCTGCCGTTTCATTTGCGGTGTTCGCGGCCACGACACCGGTAGCTGCACCGGGGGACGATCCGATCGTGAGCGTGTCACAGATGATTGAAGTGATCGTCAGTGTTCCCGAGGAAACTTGAACGGCGGCGGAAGAAATGGCGCCATTTTGGACGAGGTAATTTTCATCCGACAACGTGATCGAACCGAAAATCGTTCCAGGAGGATAATCGTTCACATTCTCCAACCGAGCCGCGCCTGCGGGGAAGATCAAATGATCCCCCGGCACGGGAGCGACGCCGCCCGCCCAATTTTCCGGGGTACTCCATTTATTGTCACTTCCTCCACCGATCCAGGTTCGCGTAGTCGGGACAACTGGTATTCCGATGGTCAAAGTATCGCAATCGATCGAGGCGGCAGTGAGCATGCCGGATTCGACGGTCGTCGCGCTATTGTTGAGCGTCGTGCCTATCACCTGGCCGTTGTTTTTCACGAGGAGGTCGCCGATCGCGTCGGCGTGGCCGTTATAATCGAGCGTGCCGCCGTCAACGGTCACCTCCGTGCCGGCAGAAATGGCATGATCCCGGTCGAGCGTCACGATGGCATGATCGATGAGCAGGTTATTCGTTCCCGTATCCAGATCGAAGCCAAAATACTTGACATTGACATAGGCGACGGGCGTAAGGCTGTCGAGCGCGAATTGCGCGGCGTCGAGCGTTAAATTGTCGCTTCCCGCCGTGCCTCGGACGAGCAAAGTGTTTCCGCCGCCCGTTCCGGGTGCGCCGCCGTCGAAGGAGATGACGCCGCCGGTTTGCATCAGCAGGTCGCCGGCGCTGAGATCGATCGTCAGCGTCTCATCGGCGCCGTTGAGGCCGGTAATGGCGATGCTCTGCAGGTTCGTGGCGAGCGTCGCCGAAGCGAGGTCGGTCGTGGTGCCGGTCTGATAGAGGTGCAAATAATCGCCGCCGCGTTGCAGCGTCACTCCCGCCGCAGGCCACGTGAAGGGCGCGGAAGCCGTCAGGGCGTTGTCGAATTGATCCGTGCCGCTGACGGTCAGCAGCGATCCGCTGGGAGCGACCGATAGAGTAATCGGCGTCGAAACGACGGTGACATCCACCTCGCTGGCCGTTGATAATCCCGACTGATTGGTGATCGTTGCCCTGATGGTATAGTCGCCGGCCTGCGTGAAAGTGGCGGTCGAATTTTTTGCGGCATTCGTGCCGTTGAGCGAGAACGAGGGATCCGTCGCAGCAACGGGTTTGGAGACGACGCTCCAAGTGTAGCTGAGGTTGTTTTCGCCGCCATCATCGGCGCCGAGGACGGAGAGGTTCGTGGTGGCGCCGGAGACGGGGGACGGAGCAGCCGATGCCGGAATGGCGACCGACGGCGCCAGGGTTGAGTCGATGACGACCGTTGCGGCGGTAGCTGCCGCGCCGGTCCGGCGAATGGCCAAGGCATAGTCGCCGCCGCCCAAGCTGCGCAGGGTATAGCCCTCGGCGTTAAGGTCCGCTCGTTCGGGGATGGCCGCGCCGGCGACGGTGACCGAGGTCGGCAGGAATTTGACGCGCAGATACTCGATGCCATCGCCGGAAGCGGCGGTGTACTCCACGCGACCGTCGGCGTAAGACACGTCATGGACCACTTCTTCGGAATAGAGCAAGTGGTTTTCGCCGGCGGGAGCCCATTCCGGCAGGGCGGCAAAAACCTGGTAGAACATTCGCGGGGATTCGCCATAGCAGTCGGACCACCACGCGGCGATGCCGGTCGAATAGAGGCTTTCGGTGGCACGCCCGTTCGCGTCGCTGCAGTAAGTGACCCAGTTGAGGCTGCGGTAGGCTTTCTCGAGGTATGCCGCGTCTCCGGATATACTGTACCAGCGCCGCGCACTCGGCGGCGTAGCGGGCCGTCTGGTACTCCAATTTGTAATTGAAGTCGTCCTGTTCGCCGACGATATTCGCCCCATAGGACGTGGCCGGCTCGCCGCCGGTAGTCCGCGTGACAAACCAGGTTTCCGTCCATTGGATCATCTCGGGGAGGTCCGTTTGCCAGTTGGGATCGAACTCCGGATGATCCAGCATGTAAAGGGCCATGTTGCTGTTGGTCGTATTGCTCTTGTAGGTGTTGCTGTTGATGGGGGTGTCGGAATGGCCGTCGGTCCAGTTTCCCGCCATGTTTCCCGTTGGATCGAGAAGCGTTTGCATGGGATAATTGAGGATGAAGTCCCGGACTTTGCCGGCGGCCGCGGTGTAGGCGGCGACGTTGCCGATGTTGGCGGCGGCCAGTTGGGTCAGCAGGCTGTACGCTCCGGCCCAATTCGCTCCGTACTCGGCGGTGACGGCTCCGCTGTCGAGTTTGACCCGATACGGCCAGACCGATTGCGTTGCCGTGCCGACTCGCGCGTGGGCGGACAACACGTCGGCGACATTCACGGCGGCCGTGAGGTATTTCTGGTCGCCGTAAAACTGATACATGTGGTAATAGGCGAGTCCCATGTCGGCGGCGAGGTCCACCTGGATTTCATGCAGGGCAAATTCCACGGTGAAGCCGGTGAACTCGGCCTGGCCATAATTGTTGGTCGTTTGCGGGAAATTCGGCCACGCAAAATTGGACGGGCTGGTGCCATGGTCGATCGTATAGTCCACCAGGCCGCGCACGATATCCATCACTGACGAGTCGCCGGTGTAAGCGTAGTAAAGCCGACCCGATTCCACCCAGTTGGGAATCTTCTCTCCAACATCGTTCATCCAATTGTCGGGAGTAATCGCGGGACTGGTTGCCAGGTATCCGTCATAAAAATAATACTGGGGATAGTTGGATACCGGCGGCGAACCCGGGCTGTTGGGCACTTGCGTCTTGATGAAATTCCAACGCTGGTCCAGATAAGTGTCGTAGGCGTTGGCGCTCGACTGGTCCCAGGGAACGATTTTCCCGCTGCCGTCGAGTATGACCGTGTGGCCGTTCAGGGTCGCCAAGAGGCGCGGCTTTCCAGGAATTCCAGCCGCGCCCGACGATTGGAAATCCGTGCCGAGGATGTGCGTCGCGCGTTTCGCCGCCGTTTGTTCCACCATCCTCGGACCGAATCTCCCAACCGCTTTGTCATGGCCGACACCTTTCGCTTCACGAAAAGACCGTTCGTTCCGATTCACGGGGTCTTTAAAAAACCTTCACAGCCACCGGCGGCCGAGAAATTGGAGAATACTCGGTGGTGTGGTATTTTGTTGAATATTTGGCGACGGCCGTATATCACTATATTCACGGCCAAGCAGAAAGACTATCCTTGAAAAGCGTCAATTTGCGGAAGGGGGGGATGCGAATTTTGCAAAGATGGGTGACGGTGCGGCCACACAGATACCCTAAAATAGCAAATATCTTTGTTAACTTGTTCCCGTGGCTATCTTGTGGGGGGAGTAAGGCAAGTCGATGGGGTGAATGGGATGCAGTTTCTGGAAACGCCTCGGTTTACGGCCAGATTACTCTCCTGTGGACTTCCCGAATCCTATCGGACCCGAAACTGCCAAGGCGCACCCTGGGGAAATTTTAAAATGCACCCAAGGCACCGATCTTCGAGGCGAGCAGTATGGCTACAGCTTCTTCGCGGGATTCATGACGATTGGCGTATCATCGGCATTGCCCCACTCGCCCCAGCCTGCGTAGTAGTTGCGCACCTTGGTTGCCCCCATCAACTCCATTGCAAAGTCCATCACCGAGGCACGTCCTCCGGATTGGCAGTGGGTCGCGGTTGGTTTTTCCAGTCCGATGCCTGCTTCTCGGAAGATCGCCGCAAGCTGATCCGCGGTCTTGAATCTTTGTGTATTCCCGTCGATCAAGTCGATCCACTCCAAATGCTTGGCATCCGGGATTGCGCCGGCGTGTTTGTTGGAGTACTTGTCGATTCCGCAGAACTCGGCTTGGGAACGGGCGTCCACAATTTGCAGGCTCTTGCTCTTCAGGGCATCCATGAGTTGCTTCTTCGTGGCCAGCCGTTTCGCATACGGCGTTGCCTGAAAAATCTTTGGCGTGGGGGCCTGGGGCTTGTCGGTCTCGAGGGGCAACCCGGCCGCTTTCCAGCCCACCCATCCACCGTTGAGAAGACGCACGTCCGTTGCTCCCCAATACCGCAGAATCCACCAGATGTGCGCAGCATCCTTCGAGGAACTGCCGTCGTAAACTACGACCTTGGACGCATGGCCGATACCGAGACTGCCGATTCTGCCGCTCCACGCCTCGGCATCTTTACCCGAGCCAAATGCCTTGGCCCAAGCCGCCGTATCGACCCAACGTGCTTCGGGAACGCGATTTTCATCGAAGGCCTTCTTGGCACGCGCATCCAAAACGATGAACTGCGCGCCGACTTCAGGCTTTGCCAGGGCAGCCGGCTCCAAGAGCAACTCAGGACAGGGATATTCCATCTTATCGGTGGCAGGTTTGGAACAGCCAACCACGGCAAGAATAGTCAAAAATATGCCAAACCGCATGGGCAACCCTCGGGATCAGTGTTTCCCGTAATTCATGGGAACGCCTTTGCGCTGCGCCATGATATATGCCTCCAAGGCCCGCATTTTGGGGCCATCGGGATCCAGCTTCTGCCCCCGGACCGGGTTTTCAATACACCAGTTGATCATGTCGCGCAGCAGAACGACGCGGCCCAATTGGACTTGGAATTTAGGATAGGTCTCGGGGTGCGTGTTGGCCGCGTGGGGGTGGCACATGTCGCACGAGACGGCGACCGTGCTGCCCAACTCGTCGGAGTTATGGAAAATCCGCGAACCTTCCGCGGCGAACTTCTCCGTTTCTCGCGTCCAAGTCAAGAGGTCGCGCTCGGTAAAGTTGCCGTAGGTGTCGCCGTTCGCCTGCCCGCCCTTGAGCAGTGCGGCGTTGTCGGCCGGCGGTTGGAGAATGTGCTTTTCCTTTTCTTCCGCCACCCACTTGACCTCGGGATGGTTGCGTTTCCACTGGTCCATCAGGCTGTCGGCCAGGGGCTGGCCGGTCAAACCTTTGGGGACCTCAACGGCGTTGCCGCCATCGCATGCGCCAACCTTGACGGTTTCTTCGCCACTTTTGGAATCGGTTTTCGCCGCGACGTCTTCCGACTGGGCAGCGCCCGTCGGATTAGCAGCAGTCGCCGGCTTGACGCCGGTATCGGCAGGAGCGGACGCTGTTGCATTCTTGCCGGAAGCGCGTGCGTCCGACCCGGGGGAACCGCCTTGTTCGGAACAACCGACGAGGAATCCCGACAGCAGAAGACAAAGTGCGCCGCCCAAGGCGCGATGGATCGATGAGTTTCGCATGGTTTATCTCCTTGTGTGTTTTCAGTAGGCAGGCCGGTTCGGTTTCGGCGGAATGCTCTCCTTGCCCCAACTGGCGGTATATGCACTGCTCACGGTAATCGGATTACGGTTCCACAAGCTGTAGATCTTATCGACCAGGCCGTCCGGATGCACTTGCACCGCGCCATCGCCACAGCCATCGTTGGGGTTGAACGGATCGGGCCGGCTCATCTGGATGGTCAATTCGGGCATGCCCTCCGGGGCGTAAGGCCAAGGCCATGCGGTGGAAAGCAATCCGTGAAAATGGATGTTGCCGATGCGGTTCGTCAGCAACTGGTGGGTGTGCCCGTGGATTACCACCACCTGCTTGAACCGGTTGAGAATTGCCTGCACTTCTTCGGCGTCGTCGGTCCAGAAGTTCCATTTCTTGTAGAGCTTGTAGAGCGGCGAGTGGGAAAAGACGATGACTCGCGCGTCGTCGGGCAGCTTGGCCAGATCGTCCTTAAGCCAGTTCCGCTGCTCTTCGCCCACCGTGAAGGAGCTTTGGAGACTGTTATCCAGTCCGGCGACGGTTTTCATGCGATCCAGGGGCGACATGCCTCGGGCGGTCCAGAAGTCGCTTTCCACCACGCTGTTGAGAACGACGAAATGGACGCCCTTGTGGTCGAAGGAGTAGGTCGGTTTGCCGAACAGTTCCTGCCATTTCCGGCCTAGGTCCAAGTACCAATCGTGTTCGCCGACCATGATTTTCAAAGGCGCCTTGAGATTCTTGAGAATCTCGGCGCCCAAATCGAGCTGCTTGACCGATCCGAGTTGCGCCAAGTCGCCTCCATAGAAGACGAAATCGGGCTGCGGGTCGAGTTTGTTCACGTCGTCAACCGCGCGCAGCAGCCCCCGCACGAAACGGTCGTTGACGTCTTTTTCATACAGGTGCGAGTCCGAGATATAGGCGAACCGGAAGGCCGGTTTCGACTCCGCGTTTTCGGTGTCATCCGCCACGGCCACCGGCGTGAACGAGTGCGGCGCGGCGAGTCCGGCCGTCGCGCCCAAGGCCGCCGCGGACACCTTGAGGAAGGAGCGGCGGTCGAGATTTCGCAAGCCGCGGAAGAACAGTTGCCGCTCTTCCAGATACTTGGTTTCGATGCTTTTGTGAGTAGCCATCGTAGATCGCTCCTTATTATTTGTCCTTGTTGTTTTCGCCCGTGACGCGTTGTTCGAACGGCAATATCTTGCGCATCGCCATCGCCTCGTCCCGGAACGGGCGTTGTTTTTGGGCGGTGGCTTTCTGTAAATCGAACTGCCGCCGGTTCTCCGCGGCAAAACGGACGTCGGTCAGCGTGAAGAGAAACGCCACTACCTGGTCGATCTCTTCCTCGGTCAACGCCAGCGGTTCGATGCCTCCGTCCAGAAACGGATTGGCTTCCCCGCCTTTGTTGTAATGGTCCATGACGTCCCAAAGCGTCGCCATCGACCCATCGTGCATGTAGGGTCCCGTGATGCCGATGTTAAGAATCAGCGGAGTGCGGAACGAGCCGATCTCCGAGCGGTTGTGGGTGACCATGAAACGGCCCAATTCGCTGAGGTCGGTTCCCACGGCCAGTTCGTCCAGCTTCTGTTCCGAAGTGCCCCCGGCCAACGCCTCGAGGGCTTTCTCCGCCAAACTCTCGAAGTTCTGGTGGCGAGCGGACACACCCACGTTGTGGAACCGATTGTCGGTGCCCAGCGGGTTGGAGGGGTTCATCTGGTGGCAAGCCGCGCAACGTCCCTTGCCGTTGAACAATTCCAGCCCTACACGGGCCTGGGCCGAGATGGCCGTCGAATCGCCATTGAGGAAACGGCGGAACGGAGAGTCCACGAAGACCAGCGTCCGCTCGAAAGCCGCGATCGCCCGGCCAAGGTCGTCGTAATTCATTTCCCGGCCGTAGGCTTTTTGGAAGGCTTCCTGATACTCGGGAACGTCGCGGATGGCCTTCAGAGCGGTCGCTTCATCGGGCATGCCC
The DNA here is from genome assembly GCA_963713065.1 of Pirellulales bacterium. Classification (GTDB taxonomy): domain Bacteria; phylum Planctomycetota; class Planctomycetia; order Pirellulales; family Thermoguttaceae; genus JADLEL01. The sequence continues at coordinate 268,715 of CAVQKP010000016.1, forward strand.
ATTTCGACCGGGTTGAGGATCGGCATTTTGGCCTGATTGTCCAGGCTTGGCGAGCGACCGTCCCAGAAGAACGTTTGCAGCAAGAGCACGTTAAGCGTGGTGGGCGCGTTCCGCTTGCCGTTTTGCCGTTTGATTCCCTCCGAGACTTCCCGCTGATCGGTGAAGCCTCGCGTCACGTCATGGCAGGTGGCGCAAGAAACGGAGTTGTCCCGCGAGAGCCGCGTGTCGAAATACAGTTTCCGTCCCAGTTCCACGCGCTCCGGCGTCATCTCGTTGTCTTGAGGGATGTATGCCGCCCACACAACCGGATCGAGGCCGGCTGGAGCCTTGGTTACATCCTGTTCCAGTTTAAGTTTCTGAAGAACTGCCAACTGTTGTTCCGCGCTCGCGTCGCCATGCTTGCCTTGCGGCGTTTGGGGCGGCGAATCGGCCGCCGCAAGCAGCGACAGCGACCACGCCAGGCATCCGGCAATCGCCCCGCCAAACAGCGTCAGCATTGCCGAATTTCCGAAGCGAACCGTCTTGTGTAGTTTCATAGGTACGGTCCTCCTAAAAAAGACTTTCAACTTGGTTCAGTCGTAAGTTTTCATAAAACCTTGGCCGGCTTTGACGAGAGCCGGCTGTCAATGCCCATCCGCGAGCCGCAGGGGCGGCGGGCGTTTTGCCATCATTGCGACTTCTTCTTGCGGCATGCCGGACAAGTTCCGATGAAATGCACCGAAAAGTCCTCGATTTCGAATCCCTCGCTGTTGACGTGGGAAATACGAAGCCGGTTCAGTTTTTTGTCCTCCAAGTCAATGACCTTATGGCACTTTTTGCAGATCATGTGATGGTGACGGTGAACCTTGCCATCGAACCGCGCCGCACCGCCGGCGTGATGCAGGCGGCGAATGGCGCCCACCTCCACAAGCGCGTCGAGAACGCGATACACCGTGGTCCGGGAGATTCCCGGAACGCGATGCTTTACGGTTTCGAGGACCTGGTCCGCCGTCGGATGATCGTCTCTCTCCACGACCGTCTGAAATACGACACGTCGTTGCACGGTCAAGGACACGCCCAACCGCCGGCACAAAGCCTCGAAATCCTTCACTCGCTGCGCAATTTGATCGGGATGCTTGTTCACAATGGGTGCCACTTTATACTATTTGGTAATTTATGTCAATCAGGTCAATGCATAAAAATTCGACAAGTGACAGCAAACGGCCCATTGCACTCGATGAGTTGCAGTCGTCCGTGCTCATTTGACAGCGCATCCTCTTATGCTGTAAATAGTTCGGTTGATTCTCCTTAAAATTATTGGTCCTGAAGTACTATTAAGGCTTATACTTGAGAAGGGTCGGACGCGGCATGGATGCAGCTACGGCGATTGGCCATTTTCTTGCCGAAAGTCGTGTTTTTTTCCGAAAAGCGAGGCAGTCGATGCAGGCCGAGGGAATCCTATCAGAGAACGCCGCGTGGTTCTTGGTCGGGCCGTTCGATCGTGCCGAACCGGCACGCTATGTGCCGATTAACACCGTGCCTTTCGTCATCGGCCGCCGCCATGATCTCGCCATGTCGCTTTCCCATAGAGCGGTCTCCAGTCGGCATGCGGAAATTACCGAAAATAACGGATCACTCGTCCTCCGCGACCTGGGAAGCACCAACGGCACCTATGTGAATGGACATCGTATTAGCGATGCGGTCACGCTGCAAGACGACGACCTGGTGCAATTTGCCAATACGGTGTATCGGATTTGTCGCCAAACCACCGGCGGCAAAACGCACACCATTCAGGAGAACTGTTGCGATCAGGCATTGGGGCTGATCCAGTTCGACAAACTGATGTCCGAGAAGGCCATCACGCCATTCTTTCAGCCGATCGTATCGCTCCCGACCAAGGAAATCATCGGCTATGAAATCCTCGCGCGGAGCCGCTTGTTCGGGCTGCAGATGCCCAAGATCATGTTCTACGTGGCCGCCCAACTGGAAATGGAGAAGGAGTTGAGCGTCATGCTTCGTTGGGTGGGAGTCATGGCGAGCCGGGCGCTGGCGGGGCCGCCGCACGTGTTCATGAATATGCACCCCCGGGAGTTGGCTGACGGCGGACTGCCGGATTCCCTGAAGCAATTGCGCGACGGGCATCCGATGCAACGGATGACGCTGGAAATCCACGAGGCGGCGGTCACCGACGCGGCGAAGATGTCTGAAATTCGCCATCTGCTGACCGAACTGGACATCAGTTTGGCATATGACGACTTCGGCGCCGGCCTGTCGCGATTGAATGAATTGGTTCAATATCCGCCGGACTATCTGAAGTTCGACATTTCCATGGTGCATGAGATCGATTCGGCCTCGCCCAACCGGCGGAAAGTGCTGGAAACTCTGGTGCGAATGGCCCATGACTTGGGCATCGTCGCGCTGGCCGAGGGGATCGAAACGGAGGCGGAAAGCGAAACCTGCCGGCAAATGGGATTCGATCTCGGCCAAGGGTTCTTTCACGGGAGGCCCGCCAGCGCCCGATGCTCCCGGCCGCGTTGACTTGGCATGAAGTCATCGTCTTGCTCCTTTCCTTGGGGGATGGGGAATGACGCTTTCGCGCCGTTCTCGGGCTATCGATGCCGTCAATGGAACAATTGAACACTATGACAGCTTCAACCGGCTGGTTGGCAGGTCGCTGGATTCGGACGGCGATGAAGTGGTCGAGCATGAGGAGGCCTACGTTTATGATGGGCAGAACATGGTCTTGAAATTCGCCCGGGACGACGGGGAGGAAATGGCCGCATCCGACCTCACGACCCGCTATCTCTATGGGCCGGCGGTCGATCAGGTCTTGGCCGAGGAGCGTCTGTCGCCCCTGCCGCCGGAACAGGGCGGGGGTTATGATCTCACGAATCCCGGCAATGTCCTCTGGATGTTCGCCGACCATCAAGGCACGATCCGCGACGTGGCGGATTACGACTCCGGCACGACCAATATGGTCGATCACCTCCGCTATGGCTCCTTCGGCGACTTCCTCGGCCAGAGCGACGACGATTACGCCCCCACGTTCAGCTACGCGGGCCGGCAATACGACGCGGAAACCGGCCTTTATTGTGACCGCGCCCGGTGGTATGATGCAGTTTCGGGCCGGTTCCTCGGCGAGGACCCGCAGGGCTTCGCCGCGGGCGACGCGAACCTCGCCCGCTATTGCGGCAACAGCCCCGCGACGTACACCGACGCCTTCGGGACGAGGCGATCCGCGGGACCCGCGCTGTCTCCCGCCGCCGAATTCGCACCGCCGCCGCGTGCCTCCGCAACGACCGGTCAGTCCGTTTTTAGGCGATGACCAACCCGCTCCGCCATCGAGCGCGGTGAATTCCGGGCTTTCCGGCTTGGGCGGCGATGTTTCCGGCTCGCGTATGCACGACAGCGGCGGCGGGACGCACAATGTCGGGGCGAGGTTGGAGCCGATCGGCAGCGGGGCGGGGAATAGTGATCCGGTGGCGTTTGCTCACGATAAAGCAGAAGGAGAGGCACCACCTAAAAAAATACATTATCTCCCAGGTAAATTCATAGTATGGCATGGTAAGCTTGCGTATGGCTTCTGGGATGGTAATGATTTTTCTCCCTTGCCACAAGAACCACTTCCAAAACCAAAACCAATCCCAATGCCGGAGCCAGAGCCATTGCCGATCTGGCCAGATACGATACCACAAGAGAGTATACCAGTAGGCCCTGACGGTCATCCTGTAATCCCTCCACCTAGAACTGAACCCAATACAGACACAATTCAAAATACATTCTCAAATAATCCCATAGATCAACTATGGATGAATCGTATGTACGAAGATCAATATCGTATTTGGCTAATGACACGCAAAAGTGCACCTCCTCCAACTTCAAAAGGCCCAGAACCTATCCCACCTGGGATTTATAATCTGAGTAAAGATCTTGAAAATTTGTCTAAACTTAGAAACGATCTGAAGAAAGTGGATCCAGTACCCACGCGCGGTGATTAATTATTTTTACAGCGCAGGATGATTGACATAACGTATTTCGTGGCAATAACTTGCGTCGCTTTCAGCCTTTTATACGAATCGCTGGAACTAGCTTACTCACAAGGACTTATAGAAAACAAAACCTTTTAAAGAAATTTGTTCTTGGGTATTTCGAAATCATTCTGCACTTTCTGAAAAAACGGCAGATCGGACGGTTTATCGATTAAATTGATCTTGCAATGAAAAAGGCTCTTCCATCACATTGTGTTTACCAAGACCCAAGTGATAGGAGAGCCAAGGATGGCAAATTCGATATGTTATTGGCAATGTCCGGAAGATTGGGACCAGTGGAGCCAGTGGCTGGCGGCGGGATTGCACGCCCGCAACCGTTGGCGGCTGCCGGTCCTGCTGATGGGTATTCTCTTTGCCCACGGGCGACGGACCGTGACCTCCTGGCTCCGCGCCGTCGGAGTCAGCGACGACTTCCGAAACTATTTTTACTTTCTGGCGGCCCTTGGACGCAAGACCAAATGCGTCGCCACGCCACTTTTGGTTCTGCTGCTGAGGACTTTGCCGTTGCCCGACCGGTTGCTGGCGGTCATCGACGACACCCCCACCAAGCGTTACGGGCCGAAAGTCGAAGGGGCAGGCATTCATCACAACCCAACGCCGGGACCGGCCGACCAGAAATATCTCTACGGACATATCTGGGTGACGCTCTCGTTGGCCGTGCGGCATCCGTGCTTCGGCGCGTTGGCGCTGCCGCTTTGGGCCATGCTCTATGTCCGCCAGAAAACGATGGCCAAGATTCCGAAGTGGCGCGGTTGGACGTTCGCCACCAAGCTCGTGCTGGCTGCCCGGCTGGTAGAATGGATTGCGCCGATCGTGAAAAAAGCCGGGAAAACGCTGTGGATCGTGGTCGATGGCGGCTACGTCAAGGCCCCCTTCTTGCGCCTGCGCCTTGCGCACCGGGGCGACGGTCATCGGACGGCTGCGCAAGACGCGGCGCTGCGCGACCTGCCGCCGAAGTCGAGAGGAGGAAAGCGGCGTGGTCGCGGACGTCCGCGCAAATACGGCAAGAACCGCATCCGCCTTGCCAAGCGGGCCGCCCATCGCGAAGGTTGGGAAACGGCCGAATGCACCGCCTATGGAAAAACGACCACCAAACTCTACAAGACCTTCCTGGCGACTTACCGGCCGGTGGGCGGAGTGATTCGTGTGGTGATCGTGCTGGAAGAACACGATTGGTATCCGTTCTTCTCGACCGACCCGAACGCCACGGCCGTGGAGATCATCGAAGCCTTCGCCGACCGTGCGACGATCGAACAGGACTTCCACGACGTCAAGGAAGTGTGGGGCACGGGCCAGCAGCAAGTGCGGAACATTTGGACCAACGTCGCTGTTTATCACTTGAACCTCTGGATGCACACGCTGGTGGAACTCTGGGCTTGGAACCGCTCCCACCACCAACTTTGCGATCGCCGCTTGTCGCCGTGGGACGACGCCGATCGTCGCCCGTCCCACGCCGATCGCCGCAACTCCTTGCGCCGCAACATCCTCCGCGCCGAATTTTTGGCCGCTGCCGCTTGCCGACGCCTGCCGCGAAAAATCCGCGACTTCTTCAAACAATTGCTCGGCCTCGCGTGTTGATATGACCATTTATTAAGAAAGTGCAGAAATCATTAATAATGGAACTTTAATATGAAACGAGTTATTACCTGCCGACTCTTCTTTCTTATCGCCGGGCTCAGTCAAATTGTATCCCTGTACTTGAAAGCAGAAGATGCACCCTATCCAAGTAAGTTTGGTAAAACGCGGATTACTAAAGCAGAAGGCGACAAATATATCGCGAAATATAGTGAAATTATAAAAACCGATCCGAAGAATGTTGATGCATATTTCAATCGCGGCTTCTATCTATCGCTTGAACGCGAATATGACAAAGCCATAGCCGATTTCACGGAAACGATCCGGCTCGATCCAACCAATGTTGAAGCATTCTTTTGTCGCGGTTCTTCATGGTGTTTCAAGGGAGAGCAAAACAAGGCCATCGATGATTTTGATGAGGTCATCCGACTCGACCCAAAGAGAAGCGATGCATATTATTCCCGAGGTATTGCCTGGGGTCTTAAGAATGAAAACGATAAAGCTATTGCGGACTTCGACAAGGCGATACAGCTCAACCCAAAACTTGCAGACAGCTATTATGACCGAGGTCGCATTTATTATGCTAGAGGTGATCTCCCCAAGTCCATCAACGACTTCAACGAAGCAATCCACCTTGACCCAATTTTTCCTAACGCGTATTATTCTCGTGGTCTCGCACAGGGTAGAAAAGGTGATTACGATAAGGCAATTGCTGATTTCACGGAAGCCATACAGCTCGATCCCAACTATGCATTAGCATATAACAATAGAAGCGTCGCCTATTATCATTTGAGGGAATATGACAAGGCTCTCACCGATGCGACGGAGGCCATTCGGCTCAACCCTAAATTGCCCCAGGCTTATTTTTGCGCGGTTGTGCTTTGGACGCAAAATGTGAGTATACAAAAGCGATTTCAGATTTCACCAAGGCCATTCACCTCGATCCGAGATATGCCGCGGCATACTTAGGACGCGGACATTCCTTAGAAAAAAAAGGTGAAAAATCAAAGGCTGAAGAGGACTTTAAAGAAGCTAAAAAGTATGGATACCGTTAAACGTAAGTATCCCGCGGGAGTTAGCGTTCGGTGAACACCACCCGGGGGTTCTTGGTGTCAGAGCGCCGTTAGTCATTAGCGTGTAGTCCCACCACAAACATAGTCGAGCACTTCCGCGGGTGGCCCAGGTTTTCTGAACCTGGGTGGCTCTGCCATAAGAGGCGAGGTGAAGGATATGCCTTCTTGAGAACACGGAGAGCGAAGAGTAGAATCACGGCATGTCAAGTTCTTCCACCATGCCGCTGATTTCCGTCATCACTCCGGTATTCAACTGCCAAGAAACGTTGGATCAGGCGGTCCGCTCCGTGGTGTATCAGTCTTTCTCCGATTGGGAATTGCTTCTCATCGACGACTGCTCAACCGATGATTCCGTGGCCAATATGCGGGCCTGGGGCGAGCAAGACAATCGAATTCATCTCTTCCGCACGCCGGAAAACAGCGGCCAGTGCGCCGCCCGGAACTTGGGGCTTCAACACGCGCGCGGCGATTACGTTTGCTATCTGGATCAGGACGACGAGTTTTATCCCGATTATCTGGCGACGATCAGACCAATTCCACGGAAAGAGCGATGTGCTTGGTATTTTGGTACGATTTGATACAATGACGATGCCTCGCCCGACGCGCCCGTCGATGACTTGGCAGCCAGAAAAAATTCGTGATTCGATGTTTTTGAGTCCAATCGCAACCCCGCTGGGCGTGGCCCATCGCCGTGCGCTAATCGTCGAGCGACTCGGCGGCTTCAACGAACTGCTATGGACCAATGAAGACGCCGACCTCTGGCGGCGATTCGCCCAGGCGGGGGCCGAATTCAAATTCATTCCGCAACAAAGTGGACGCCACCACGTTCGAGCCAACGGGGAAGGCAGCATCAGACGCCCGACTCGAAAACAAATGGAAACGCTTGAGGCGAACTATCGAGCCGGCAAACCGCTTTTCGGCGATTGCCCCGCATATATCAGGCATCAACCAATCAAGAAAATCGCCTTCGTCTCGCCGCACTGCGTGCTCGATTTCAGCAACGGCGCGTCGGTAGCCACGTACGCCGGCCTGAAAACGCTCGCGGCCCAAGGGTTCGAGTGCCAGGCGTTTTGCGCCACTCGCCTGGATGCCGCGGAAGAAGGGCTGATCGGTGAGGTTCTCGCCCGACACGGGATCGATTATGAAATCCGCAACGCCGTGATCGGACAGCACCGTGGCCGAATGCTTTTCACGCAACTCCACAAGGTGGCAATCACATTGTTCGAGACTGCCTCGACGGGCGGTGGATGGTTGAACGACGAGGAAATCGCAACTTTCCTCACGGCTTGCGATATATTCCTCACGAAGAACCGGCCCGATGTCGTATGGACTTACGGCGGCGATCCCGTCTCGCTTGCGGTTCAGAAACTAGCCAAGCGGCGAGACATTCCGGTGCTCTTCGCCTTGCATAATTTCGCCTACAACGATGTCGAGGTGTTTCGCCACGTCGATTACGTGACCGTGCCGGCGGAGTATTCCCGACGCTATTACTGGGACAAGCTGGGCTTGGCCTGCCAGATTCTGCCGAACATCGTGAATTGGGATGCCGCTTACGTTGCCGAGCGAAGACCCGTGCTACGTGACGTTTATTAATCCGCAAACGCTAAAGGGCGTTCATGTCTTCGCCCGCATCGCCCACGAACTTGCCCGCCGCCGGCCGGACATTCCGATCCTGGTCACGCAAGGCCGCAGCGCGGAAAGTGCTCTCTCTCAACCAGAACTCGAATTGCAGCTATTGATTCGCGGCCACTTGCCGCCGATGGCACAGTAGAACCGACCGTTTTCACTGACGACAGCCATTCCGCACGAAACATCACGCTCTTGCCGTTCCTGCCCGACCCGAAGGCATTTTATCCACAAGTATATTCAGCAACGAAACTGCTGCTCATGCCCTCGCTTTGGGAAGAGTCGTTTGGATTAGTCGCCGCCGAAGCCATGCTAAACGGTATTCCCGTTTTAGCAAGCAATCGCGGTGAATTGCCCGATACTATTGGCCAAGGTGGTTTTGTCTTCGACATCCCTGCGAAATACACTCCCGAAACCCGGATCGTACCGTCTGCGAAAGAAGTCGAACCGTGGGTAGAGTCAATTATTCGCCTCTGGGACGACGCTGAGTTTTACGAACAAGCCAGCCAAAACGCCCGCAAAGAAGCCCAACGTTGGCACCCGGACCGCATTGCACCGATTTATAAAGAGTTCTTCAGCAATATTTTCCACCAGCCCGCTCCACCTATTGTGCCGAAGGAGGCGTTTGCCGATTTGGCCAATTGCGACAGTTCGCGGCCGATTGCGGCCATAGAGGGAAAATAGTCTGGCACCACTGGAAGCACCGCGAAGAATTCTTGTCGCCGCAACTCTTTGGCACGTAAACCACTTACGTAAACTCGCCGTCGGCCTCCAGAGCCGAAGGTTTCGCGTTCGGATCGCGACGCTTGACGAATTGGAAACATCTCCACGGCGTCCAGTGCATAAGAACGTGTTGTCAAGCCGCGACAAAATTCATAAAATAACTCGATTGCTAACCATTCCTAACCATTCGCATTTCCCAGTCCTGAAAATAACATGCCCGATAGCATCGCCATCCAACCCTCCGGACCGATCACGGCGACGGTTTTTCCGCCGGGATCGAAAAGTATTACGAATCGCGCCTTGGTCTGTGCGGCGCTGGCGGACGGCGATTCGACGATCACCCGGGCGTTGGAAAGCGAAGACACCCGGGTGATGATCGACGCCTTGGGGAAATTGGGAATCGAAGTGCAGCACGAAACGATCCATCAGACGATCCGCGTCCACGGCTGCGACGGCCATCCGCCGGTTTCACAGGCCGATTTGTACGTTGCCGGCAGCGGCACGACGATGCGGTTCCTGACGGCCATGGTATGCCTCGGCGATGGAACCTTTCGGCTCGACGGCACGCCGCGCATGCGGCAGCGGCCGTTGGAAGATTTGCTCGACGCCCTGCGGCAACTGGGGGCCAAGGCGCGTCAGCGAGCTGGACAACGGCTGCCCGCCGGTGGTGGTGCAGGCCGCGGGTTTGAAAGGCGGCCGCGCCACGGTGACGGGCGAAATTTCCAGCCAATATTTGAGTGGACTCTTGCTGGCCGCGCCGTACGCGCGTCAAGCGGTGGAATTGGTCCCCAGCGACCGATTCGTTTCGCAGCCCTACATTGACATGACCCTGGCTGTGATGGCCGATTTCGGCGTCGAAGTGCGCCGGCTCTACGACGGCGGCTTCGCCATTTCCGCCGGGAATCGATATCGAGGACGCGTGTATGAAATCGAGCCCGACGCCTCGGCCGCGAGCTATTTCTTCGCTGCCGCCGCCATTACCGGCGGGCAGGTCACCGTGGAAGGACTCTCGAAAAGCAGCATCCAAGGGGATATCGCCTTTTGCGATTGTCTGCGGAAGATGGGCTGCAAGGTCGAGTATCGCGAACATGCGATTACCGTCGCCGGCGGAAAGCTGCATGGTATCGAGATCGACATGAACGGCATCAGCGATACCGTGCAAACCCTGGCGGCCGCCGCGCTTTTCGCCGAAGGCCCGACAACCATTACCGGCGTCGCCCACATCCGGCACAAGGAAACCGACCGCCTCAGTGCATTGGCGGGTGAACTGCGCAAGTTCGGGGCGGAAATCGAAGAACTCGACGACGGTCTGCGGATTACTCCACAAGAATTACATGCAGCGCGGATCGCCACTTATGACGACCATCGCATGGCGATGAGCATGGCACTCGTTGGCTTGCGCGTGCCGGGCGTGGTGATTCTCGATCCCGCCTGCACCGCGAAAACTTATCCCCTGTTTTTCCGAGACCTGGAAAAAGCCTGCAAGCAACCAACCGGGTAATCAGCGCGGGTGAGGCAGCCGGGATTGGCAATTTTGATTCGCCACCGATGCCAGCAATTCATCGGCGCGTTTGAGCAACTTGTTGCCGCAATCGCCGCGCATAGCGGGATCGGCTGCAATCAGCGAGCCTTGGCAATGCTGGCAAACAAGACGGCGCCCCAAATACTCCACCCGGATTTGAAGACGGCGACCGCAGGTTGGGCATTCCTGCACGTAATAGGTTGGGTTGGGCATGGCTGATCCTCCTGTCAACACTGGAGATTTCCATCGACGCTAATTATCCTCTTGGTGCAGTTTTTGTCAACGACAAACTCAACCTTTCCCATAAGTCGCAATCAAATAGCGAATGTCGGAAATATGGGCAATCTACGGCGAGAATATTATGACAGGAACTCTTGCGGGAAATGAGCATTCAGCCTGATTTCTTGAATAAACTCTAAAATATGTCGCTCTCGAGGTCGATCCGACCGAGATTCTAAAATGCCGCAAATTTCTGTCAGCTAGGCAAAAAGTGACCTATTATTTAACAGTAGAATTTGACAATATTCCCCAGATTTCGTAACCTCGGGTGACGCGATGATTCGTTTTGTATCGAGAGCGTTTTTTTTCGGGACGGTTGTGTTTTGCGGAACGGCTTCGCCTGCCGCGGCACAGCAGGCAGCGCCGGCAAGCAAACCCGCTGCCGACGATTTTGTCAAATTCGAGAAGCTGGTTTGGCAGTATTTCGACTCGCTGGATAATTTTCGGCAGACCGACCTGATTGCCCGGGAAGATGTGGAGCCTTTGCTCAAGAAGCTTGCCGCCGCGGGTTTGGTAGTGAAAAAACCGGATGACTTGCTGAACCTGCTGCTCACGAAAAACGATTTTCTCTATGTCGAGCTTCATACCAGCGCCGGGCGGAAGTTCATGCGGCGGATTGCATCGTATCCGGACGGCTACGACCGGCTCGACCGGCTGAGACGCCTCCCCCGCGGAATGCAGACGGTGCGCGACCTGATTCGTGGTCCGGGCGGAGAGCGGATGATCGAATACATGACCACCGCCGCGGGCGGAAAAGCTCTCGGCAAGCAACTTTCCCAGGATCCCAACGGCGCGAACTTCAACGCCCCCACCGGTCGGATCTACACGGTGCGTAATTTGCTCGATTACTTGAAAGAGCAATACGATGCCCAGAAAAAAGCGGGAAAGGCAACGGCAAAAAAACAGTCTTAATCCACTATGAACCCTCGTGGACCGCTATTCTTGTAAAGCGGCGAAGACAGAAGCAAAATTTCTCATTTGATCTGCCGGGCCGATTTGATCACGACTCGCTCCACCGGCGTGCAAGGGATATTCTCGACATCGTGGACATCCACGGCGGCGATCCGATCGACGACGTCCATCCCTTGCACAACCTGGCCGAACACGCAATACCCATAACCTTCGGGTGTGCGGGCGGTGAAATCGAAGGAAGGATTATCGGCCGCATTGATGAAGAAAACACTTGTGGCGCTATCTCTGTCGTCGGGTTCGCGGAGCATGGCCACCGAGTACTTCACGTTTTTCAAGCCGTTATGGGCTTCGTTGAGAATCGGAATGTCCGTCGGTTTGGCGGCCATTTCCTCGGTGTAGGCGCCGCCGATAATTCCCTGATTTTTATAAACCTGATGAAAAAGCGTTCCGTCGTAGAAATGCTTATTCACATAGGCCAGAAAATTCGCCACGGTTTTGGGAGACTTTTCGGCATTCAATCGGATCGTGATCGAACCCAGGGTTGTGTCCAAGGTTACTTCGGGAGGCGGAGGTGGGGCGGGAGCCTTTTCCTTGGCGGACTGGTTGCCCGTCCCGGGAATGGAAGCGGGCGTTTGCGCGGCATCGGTTCCCGACTTGCCGCATCCCCCGGCCGCCAGCAACATGGAAAAGGCAAACAATCCAAAAAACACAGAAAAAAACACGCGCATGTCAATCGCCTCCTTGCTATGAAGATGCCGAAAGGTTACAGTTATTCAGAGGGGGGCAAATCGGAGCCAAGTCCTTCACCCGCCATCCGAAAAATTATCATCCTGACCGTATGGGGGGCAGCTAGAGAACGATTTCCTTCAAAAGCCGATTTTTTTCTGGCAGCCCCCCCATTCCACGTAAGCGCTTATCATCGGATGATTTGGATTTTGATGCAATGTCGGTTTTGTAAGTTTTTTTGAAAAGTCTCATTTACTTGTAAAAATATTTGAGACTTTGGACCCAAAGGGTTGTTAAAATAGGACATGGCGATCGTTTTCGAAACGGGGATTACCGGCAATGTATAGTCGAACGTTTAGCACAACCATCTGCCTGTTCTGGCTGGTATCGATGACCTGGTTGGTTTCACAGAAAGTGTTGCCCTCCTTGCGGATCGGCCAGCCGCCGAATTATCGCACGATTCTCGAAGCCCAAAAGCAGAATCCCCTGGTTGGGTGGCGGTTGGATATCAATAAACATGATCTGGGCTGGGCATTAAGCGAAATCAAGCAGCAGGAAAACGGCATGACGGAGATCGTCAGCCGTGTTCACTTCAGTCAGCTTCCGCTGACGGAAATGACTTCGGTGATGTCCCGCATGTTCAATCGGCTACTTGAAAACAATACTCCGAAAATTGCTTTGGAATCGCAAAGCTCTCTGCTGATCGATCCACTGGGCAAACTCGTGCGTTTCGATTCCACGCTCCACGTCACCGGGATTTCCGACCCGATTCGGATTCAAGGCGTTGTCGAGGGGGGGCAGATGGCGATCTCCATCGACTTCATGGATTATTCCATGAAAAAGGAGATTTACCTGCCGCAAAACGCCATCATGGGCGATGCGCTCTCGCCTCAATCCCAATTGCCCAATTTATGCGAAGGTCAAACGTGGACAGCCCCTTCGTTCAGTCCGTTCAGGTCGGCCAACTCCCCGATGGAAATTCAGATTGCGAAGGTCGAAGGCCGGGAATTGCTTTCTTGGGACAAGCAGATCCTCGATGTCTGGCTGGTGGTTTATCGAAACGATCCCGGCCAGGGATTCAGAAACAGCCAAAGTCCGCGGGACAAGCTTTGGGTTGCGGAAGACGGCCGCGTGCTCAAGCAGCAGACGAACATTTTCGATTCCATCATGACCTTCACCCGCATGACCGACCAAGAGGCCCAATCGCTGGCGCGGAAGTATGCGAAGATGAATGGGGAGATGAATCCTGACTGATGGTGAATGGTTGGGAGGGGGCGGCTGGAAATGCAACTCCTTTCCGGCACATGCCCCACGATCCCCACTTCTCGGCTCAACATTTAATAACCGTGAACCCACTTTCATGATCGAGTTTCAAAACGTCACCCGTTCCTATGGCCGCAAACTGGCCCTCGACGCCCTGAATTTAACGGTCAATCCGGGTGAATTATTTGCATTGTTGGGTCCCAATGGAGCCGGCAAAACCACAGCCATCAAGCTGTTGACGGGGCTTTTGCGTCCGGATTCGGGCAGCGTTGCGGTTTGCGGCCACAATTTGTCGCGTAGCATCCGCAAGGCAACGCAGGCCATGGGCTATGTGCCCGACGATCCATTTCTGTACGACAAGCTTTCCGGCCGGGAATTTTTGCAATTCGCCGTGGAAATTCGCGGTTTTGAAGCCGCGGAAGCGGCTGCTGCGATCGAGCGGGAAATCAAAAACTTCGAACTGTCCGACTTCCTCGACTCCCTGATCGAAACCTACTCGCACGGCATGAAGCAGCGGCTGGCTTTCGCTTCGGCGCTTTTGCACACTCCGCGCGTGCTGGTCATCGATGAGCCAATGGTCGGATTGGATCCTCGCAGCGTGCGGATGGTCAAGGATCTGCTCCGCCGGCACGCCGCCGCGGGAATGACGATTTTCATGTCCACTCATACCCTGGACGTAGCCGAGGAAATCGCCGATCGGATCGGCATCCTCGACAACGGCCGCCTGCAATTTCTCGGCACCCTGGCCGATCTCCAACAAGAGCTTTCCTCGCACCACACCTCCTTGGAAGCGCTGTTCCTGCAACTCACCGAAGGAAGCGAAGCCGAGAAGGTCGCGGAAGGGCGGAAAGCGGAAGTCGGAATAAACGATAAATGATTTCTGCACCCGCCACCATGCCGGATCATGAATCTCTCTCCTTCGAGGAGGAGTCGCTGGCGTTTTGGCGATTGCGGTTCAGGCTCGTAAAAACGCAAATCCGCCAGACGATCGCGGAGGCCCGTTTCCGCGCAATGTTGATTCTCATGCTGAGCACGGTGTTGTGGTGCGGATTGTTTTTGCTCTTCAAGGACGGTTTCGAGTACCTCCGCATGGAGATTCCACATCCCGAAACCCACGATCAACTGGTGCAAGCCATTTTCTCCGCGTTTTTCGCCGCCTTGTTGCTGATGCTCGTATTTTCTTCGGGCATCATTCTTTACGGGTCGCTCTTCCGTTCGCCGGAGACGGTTTTTTTGTTCACGCTGCCCACCCGCACCGAACAAGTCTTCCTGCACAAATTCCAGGAAGCCGTGCTCTTCAGCAGTTGGGGATTTTTGCTGCTGGGCAGTCCGCTGTTGTTGGCTTACGGCATGGTGGCTCAGGCGCCATGGTATTACTATGCAATGCTGGCGCCGTATCTGTTGGCCTTCGTTTACATTCCGGCGGGCCTCGGGGCGATCCTCTGCCTGCTGGTCATCTACTATCTGCCGAATAATCGCCTCTGGGTGCTCGGAGGGCTGGTGCTTCTCTTCATCGGCGTGGGGTGCTGGTACGCCTGGTCTTTGACGCGGGGACCGGAAAGCAATTTGCTTACCCCGACGTGGTTTATGGAACTGATGGGTCGCTTGCAACTCACCGAACAGCGGTTGTTGCCGAATTGGTGGCTGAGCGCGGGCCTGATCGAATCCTCACGCAACGAATGGTCCGAAGGATTGTTATTCCTGGTAGTGATGATTTCCAACGCTCTCTTCTGCCGCCAATTGGCGATTTGGACGGCAAGCGGTTTTCTTCGCCCCGCCTTCAGTTCGCTTTTCGGCGGCGGGAAAAAAATCAAACGTGCGCGGCCGGCGCTCATCGATCGCGCACTCTTAAAAGGGCTTTTTTTCTTCCCCCTACCCATGCGCCTGTTGATGGTGAAAGACCTGCGCTTGCTCCGCCGCGATCCCATACAATGGTCGCAATCGCTCATATTTCTGGTGTTGCTCGTTTTTTATTTTCTTAATTTGCGGCGTTTCAACTACGATGTATTATACATTGGCTGGATGAACATGGTCAGCTTTTTGAATCTTTCGGTCGTCGGCTTGCTGATGTCAACCTTTACCACCCGGTTCGTGTATCCGATGATGAGCCTCGAATCGCAACGGTTCTGGCTGCTGGGACTCACACCGCTAAGCCGCACGACGATTTTGTGGAGCAAATTCTGCTTCGCCGCCGGCGGCGCGATTTTGCCCTGCTCGGGCCTGATTCTGTTGAGCGATACGATGCTCAATATTTCGCTTTTCACCATGGCCAGCCATCAGCTTACGTGTTTGCTGCTATGCGTGGGATTGGCGGGCATTTCCGTGGGATTTGGCGCCACGTTGCCGAACCTTCGCGAACAGTCCCCCTCGCGAATCGCCGCCGGTTTCGGCGGCACCTTGTGCCTCGTGGTGAGCACGCTGTACATTCTGATTGTGGTGCTGTTGACCGCATTGCCCACACACTTTCTCCTCGCCGCCGAAGCGGCTTATGGCGGCCAATACATCGAAGAGCAGCAATCCTTGAAATCCTATCTCCATCTCTGGATGACCGCCGGCACCTTGGGCAGCATCGTGCTGGGCTTGATGGCCACGGCGATACCGATGATCATAGGTTTCCGCGCATTTCGCCGCATGGAATTTTAATGGGACCTAGGGATTTTCGTTCCACATCAACAGCGCAACCCCGAGGACGGAAATGATTGCTCCCAGAGCCGCTCGGGGACTGACCTTCTCCTTGTAGAGCAAGATCACAAAAGGCAAAATCAGCACCGGGGTGGTATTGATGATCGTAGCGACGACACCGGGCGTGCAAAGCCCCAGGGCCTTCATGTTAAGCGCCACGCCTAAAAACGGTCCCACGATCGATCCGAAAACGGTAATCGACATTGCGCGGCGGTGGAGCGTGGATTTGCCGATCTGCCACCACCGATCCATCAGCGTCAGCAAGGGCAGATAACAGATCAGTGCGCCGATGACGCGGATGAGCGTGGCGGCGAAGGGATCGAAGGGATCGCCGCCATTGCCGCGGATGGCTTCCGCCGAAAACACTTGCCCTACTCCGCCGAAGATTGCGGAACCCAAAGCCAAGCACACTCCCCAGCGAAAATTCTTGCGGTGGTGCTTTTCCTTGGGTGATTCGGGCTGTTCGAGCACCACCCAAACGACACCCGCAAGCGTCATCGCCATTCCCAGCCAGTTCTTGATTCCCAGCGAATCGCCAAGGTAGATTTTCGCCATGATCGCCACCGCGGGCGGAGTGATCGATTGCAACAGCAGCGTCAATCGCGGACCGATTATCAAGAATGCCTTGAAGATGCAGAGATCGGCCAGGAAAAAACCGAAAAAACCGGAAATCAGCAAGATCTCCCACGTTTCAACGCTGGCGTCGGGCAGCCACCATCCATTGGAGATTTTGCAATAACCCATCAACAGCAGAAATGCAATCACCAGGCGATTGAAACTTACCGCTAGAGCACCGATTTGCCGGCCGGCGGAGGTCCATGCCAAGGCGGAAAGCGTCCATAGCATCGCCGTCGCCATTGCCGACAGTTCGCCTAAGTGTGCTTGATAGAAAGAATCCATGCCGACTGAAAAATCATTAGGGGGGTATTTTTTGGCTGGAATCGAACATTATACTAAAATCTCCTTCCACCGAGAAAGGGCATACGATGACGAGCATCACGCTCAACTACGATTTTCTCGCGCCCGAAAAATCGTTTTCGGTTGGGGTCGCCGTAGCGAATTGGGCGGCTTGGCGCGTTCCCTCGGCCGCAGGGCATTTCTCGTCTCCGGTTTACCGGAAGACGTCGGCAAACCTTTGCTCGCTGAAATCGAAGCTCTGCTTTACGCGCAAGATATCGATGTTTTGCACCTCGCGACGCTGCTTCATGAGCCGGAAGTGACCGATGTCGATCGCACGGCCGCGAATGTCCGCGCGTCAAACGCCGGCGAGGGCGATTTCCTGCTCGCACTCGGAGGCGGGGCGGCAATCGATTTGGCCAAGGCCGCGGCGGCTATGGCGACGAACGATCAAAGCCTCACGATCCGGGATTATTTGGAAAATGTCGGCCGCGATTTGAAACTCCTCCAGGCGCCCTTGCCGGTGCTGGCCATGCCCACCACGGCGGGAACGGTGCGGAAGCCACGAAGAACGCCGTCATTTCCTCTTTCGATCCGCCTTTCAAAAAAAGCCTCCGCGACGATCGGTTGATGCCGTGGATCTCGCTCGTCGATCCGGAGTTGACCGTCAGCGTTCCGGCGGAGGTCACGGCCGCCAGCGGCATGGACGCGATCACGCAACTTATCGAGAGTTATCTTTCGCGCAGAGCGCGGCCGATTCCACAGGCTTTGGCCGTGCAGGGGCTTAAACTTGCGATACCCGCCCTGGCCGAAGCCGTGGAAAATCCATCTTCACGTCCCGCACGGGAGGCCATGTCGCACGCGGCGCTCTTGTCCGGCATGGCGTTGGCCAACTCAGGGTTGGGGATGGCGCACGGCGTGGCGGCCGCGTTGGGCATCCATTGCCGCGTGCCGCATGGAGTCGCCTGTGCCCTGATGCTGCCGGTCGCGCTGCGGGTGAATCGCGAGGTCCGCCAAGAGGAGCTTGCCCGGCTGTGCCGCGTGATTTTCGGGCGGAACGCCCCTGTGAATCCCGGTGAAGCCGCGGACCATTTAATCGAAAAAATCGAAGAGCTTTGCAAACGGGTGAAAACGCCTCGGCATTTGTCGGATATCGGCGTGCGCCGGGAACAAATTCCCGCCTTGGTGAAAAGCTCCCGCGGCAGCAGCATGAGCGGAAATCCGCGGGATCTTTCCGATGAAGAATTAACGAAGATCTTGGAAGAAAAAGGACCTCAATCGACATGATTCTCTCCGCCGGACTTACGCCCGCTTGGCAGCAAATCATGATTTTCGATACCTTGCGGCAAGGAGAGGTCAATCGTGCGCGTGAAGTATCTTGGCATGTCCAGGGCAAGGTGCTCAACGCCGGCATTGCGGCACATCATCTGGGAGGGCCCAGCTTGACTCTGGCGCCGTTGGGCGGATTGCCGATGCAGGAAATCGAACGCGAATTCGCGTCGCTCGGCGTGCCGCATCGCTGGATCGAAACGCTGCGCCGGCACGCGAGTTTGCACCACTTTGATCGACCTTGCGGCGGGCACGACGACCGAACTGGTGGAAAACGGCCGCCCCCTGAGCGCCGCCGAGTTGGCGGAATTTCGTCGCGTTTATGAGGAAGAAATGGCCAATGCCGAAGCTGTGATCATCACCGGTTCCCTGCCGGACGGCGCCTCGTCCCGCTATTATCGCGATCTGTTGGAGCGCACTCCCTGTCCCGCCGTCTTGGATTTTCGCGGCGAAGGCTTGCTGGCGGCGCTGGATTTGAAGCCATTCATCGTCAAACCCAATCGCGAGGAATTAGCGCAAACCGTCGGCAGGAAATTGGATGGCGACGAAGAGCTGCTTGCGGCCATGCGCGAGTTGAACCAGCGCGGAGCGGCCTGGGCTATCGTCACCAACGGCGCGAAGCCGGTTTGGGCCAGTTCCGTCTCAAAGCTTTTCCGATTCCAGCCGCTGCAAAACGCAAGAGTCGTCAATGCCATCGGCAGCGGCGACGCCATGGCCGCGGGCTTGGCTTGGGCGACCAGGGCAGGATGGGATATCGTGCGGGCAGTTCGAATCGGCATCGCCGCCGCCACGGAAAACCTGAGCCAACTCGAAACATGCCGCTTCGATGGCGATCGCGTGCAAAAACTCGCCGAAAATGTGCTGGTCGAAGAGATGGAATAGACGCCCAAATAGTTGAATCACAACCGATTTACCGGTATCATAAGATAAAGTTTCCCCCGACACTCAAGGAGTTCACCATGAAAAGCACACGATTCGAACGGAGCTTATTGATCCATGCGATTTTTCTATCGCTCATTGCCGCTGTTTGTTTTGCGAAAGACGCCCCGCCGGCAGCGGTCAAACCCGAGCCTGTGCGCCGACGCCTGGTGGAAACAACGCCACGAGTCGATGAATGAAAGGGTCAAAAAGGGGAACGTCGATTTGCTGATGATCGGCGACTCGATCACGCACGGTTGGGAAGGGGCCGGCAAGGAAGTTTGGAATAAATATTACGAAAAACGCAACGCGGTAAATCTCGGCATCAGCGGCGACTGCACGCAACATGTGCTCTGGCGGTTGGAAAACGGCAACATCGACGGCATTTCACCCAAGCTGGCGGTGATCATGATCGGCACGAATAACGCCGGCAACGAGCATGATCCGGCCGCGGAGATTGTCGCCGGGGTCAAGGCAATCGTGGCAAAACTTCGCGAAAAACTGCCGCAAATGAAAATCCTCGTGCTGGGCATCTTCCCCCGCGGCGCGGACGACAAAGATCCCATCCGCCAGGTGAACGCCAAGGCCAACGAGGCAATTGCCAAATTGGCCGACGGCAAGACGATCTTCTTTCTCGATATCGGCGACAAATTCCTCGGTCCCGGCCGGACACTTCCCAAAGACGTGATGCCCGATCTGCTGCACCCCAACGCCAAAGGTTATCAAATCTGGGCCGAAGCCATGGAACCGACGGTGGAAAAAATGATGGGCGACAAGCCCGAAAAGTGACGAACCTGTCCGATTATTTGGAGTATCTCTCGATATATTCCGCAACGCGCATCTTTCGAGCGGTGTTTTCGGAACTCATGTAGCGGACGGTGCCGAAAATCGGCCGCTCCGGCCCCCAAGGGCGGTCGTAGCGCCCCAGCACCCAAAATATGCCGGAGTAGGAATTCGGATCGTTGCCGTCCAAGGCGTAT
This sequence comes from Pirellulales bacterium, assembly GCA_963713065.1. GTDB lineage: Bacteria > Planctomycetota > Planctomycetia > Pirellulales > Thermoguttaceae > JADLEL01. Next base: position 289,248 of record CAVQKP010000016.1, read on the forward strand.
TTGTTGTTCAACTCGATCATGATCTCGGCGGCTACCTGGGGACCGGAGGACCATTCCAAAATTTTTTTCCCCCACAGCATGCGCAGGTAATTATGAATCTTCCCTTCGCGCGTCAGTTGGCGCTGCGCTGCGTTCCACAAGGGATCGTGCGTTGCCGCCGATTCGAATTCAGCGAGCGAATAGGCGTATTTCCGTTCGTCGGCGGCATGTTTTCCGAGCGTGGCCGACGCCCAATCGGGCAGCGAGGCGTAACTCCGATAATCCTTGCGGCGCCGGCAAAAATTGAAGCCCAACTCCCGCCAGGTGATCAATTCGTCCAAAAATGCTTCACTTGCCTCCGACATTCCCCACCAACCTTGCCTCTTGCCGGTGACTTTATCGGCGAGCCTCTCGGGCGACCATGCTTCCCGCCGCGCAAGGCGCGGAATATTTCATGGCTTGACAGGTGCCCGAAATGCAGATACGGCGACAGGCCGCTGGCGACATTATCCGCAATATCGTTGCGTGCTTCGTGATATCTTGACAAACGCTTGCGGAGAAATCTCGCCAAAACCGCTCGGGCGGCATGAGTGCCTCCGATCGAATCGACAGGCATCACCGCATGATCGATCGGCAAAATATCTAAATCATATTTTGATTGAAAAGGATCGGAAAGTTGCGGGGATTTGCAAAGAGACGCGATCTCCGCCGGCAGCCGCTTCAACACCGGCAATTCCCGCCTCGAAAATGGTTTTGACCTGGGAGCATCCAACAGATGCTCCCGCAGATGGCGCTGAAGAAAACGGCGGAAGGCGGCGGCCGTTTCGAACGCCTCCTCGGCGGCGGCCATCGGCAAAAAACCGACACTATCGATTTTTTCCAAGCGGATCGGCAGATTGGCCATCCAAATCCGTGAATCGAGATCCAACGGCAGAGGATAATCGTCCGTCACAACGAGGCAGGCGGAACGGCATATTGCGCGGAAAAGTTCCCGGCCCTCGCCGGCGCGGCTTTCGATATAGGGGAGGTAACTAACCGGACTGTCAGCAAACTGTCGGACGTTTTCCACCATCCCTTCGATCACAAAACGATGATGCCGCTCACTCGCCCAACGGTTTTCGCATCCCAACACTTCCACGACGAGCAGCGGTTTTTGCAGATGTTCGGCCCAATCCACCGCACGATCGAGCGCGAAATTCCAGTTTGCGCGGCGCTGGGCGGTCATCCAATAGACCACGAACCGAGCGCCGACGTTGACGCCCGCGGAATTGCACGCACTAATCCGCGGACGCGGGACGTCGCTTGCGGGTTGAGTAATATCCTGGTTCATCGCGGCGCTCGATCAATCGGCGGCCAGGAACTCGACCACATTCCCCGCGGGGTCTTCCAAATAGATGTATCGCGTGCCGTCGCGATGCGTCTTGAGCGGGCCGAACATTTCCGCGTCGGAGCGTTTGAAACCGAGATGCGGCCGGTGCTGGCCTCGAGTGACCAGCGCCAGGCGGATATTCGCGAACGACAACAGCGCCCAGGTTTCATCGCGGTAGTCGATGCGGCATTGGAATCGTTCGGCATACCAGGCGGCAGCCTCGTTCACGTCGTTGACTTCGATGGCGATATGATCCATCGAATCGAGCTTGTCGATTTCGGAATTGGGTGGTTGCATATTCGCGGACCTGTTTTTAAAGTTTGATTTCGAACCGCAGCACCGTCACCGAATTGCCGGGAAATTGCAGTCTGGTCTTCAGCCTTGCCGTGGGGGATTGTTCCACTTTCGGGACCACTTTGGCCGGCCGATCGAGCGAGTTTTCATCGGTGGGATGATCCGAGGTCAATGAAATTTTCGTCAACCGAGGCTCGACACCCTTCAGGCCGTCGAGATTCACTTCGACATTATACGCACACGCCGCTGCATTGACCACTTTCACGATCACTTCTTTTTTATCCGCGCTCAAGCCCGAGACGGCGTACAAAGAGTGGGGGATCGCGAATTTTTCGTCGTGGATAAGCTTGCCGTCGAGATAGCACTTGATGTTTCGGCCGCGGAGCTCGAGGCGAATGTCATACCAGCGGCCGGTTTCGATGCTGCCCGGCACGCGGCGGCCCAGCGGCGATTTGCTTCCGCCGGTCGTTTGCTCCAGGGCATGTTCGGTATTTCCCCACCCGCCGATGTTCCACCACGCCAAATTGGCGTCGTCTTGAACGTGAAAGAGAATCAGAAATCCTTCCTTCCCGCCGATTTTGCGGGCCTTCAGCGAGAGCGTGTAATCGGTCCAACGCGGATCGCCGGCGACATTGCGGCAATTCTCGGCGAGAGAAGTTTGCCGCATCTCGCCGTCCTTAAGGCTCCAATCGCCTTGGATCGGCTTCCAATTGTCCGCACCGTTCGAGGAATTGGTCAAGTCGAGCGTCTTTTCGCCGTTCGTGACTTTCACGTCCTTGAATTCGGCTTGCGTGAGCCACGTGCCCAAACCCACGGCGCCATGCGGAGCATCGCGGGCGTTTTCGGGGATTTCGATTTTCGTCGGCAGTACGACGTCGCCGCGGTTCTCGCTGAACATCTTCTGGACGTAATAAGAAGGAAGTCCGTAAGCCCGATGATTATCGAAATTGATCAAATCGGGACTCCACGCGCGATGTTTCACATCGCCGAAGAGGGGAGCGTAAGCAGAGAGCGCGACGACATCGGAGTTGCGCTCCATGCCGGTCATGAAAGCGGCCTCGCCAACGGCGGCGCGGAGGTTGCCCAGGCCGCCGTTTTGCGTGACGGCGTATTCGCCCACGAAAATCTTCGGACCCTTGCGGTCGTAACGGTCGTAGCGATCGGCTTGGTTCATGAAGAATTCAGGCGTACTGTAATAGTGCTCATCGACGACATCGGGCGGCCGTTTTTTCACCGGCTCGTTGGAAATAAGCCGCATTTGCGGATATTTCGCTTTGATCGCATCGTAAAACAAGGCAAAACGTTCGTCATAAGCCGGACCGCCGTTCTCGTTGCCGATTTCCATCATTTTCAAGTTGAACGGCGAAGGATGGCCGTGTTTCGCGCGGAGCGAGCCCCACTCGCTCTCGGCGGGACCATTGGCGTATTCGATGGCGTCGAGGGCGTCTTGCACATACTCGCCCATCTCCTCCAGCGGCACGATCTCTTTGTGCGACATGCCGACGTTAATCACGAACAGCGGCTCGGCGCCCAGCGATTCGGAGAGTTCCAGATATTCGAGGTAGCCCAAGCCGTTGGTGGAATAATATTTCCATAAGTTCCACTGCGTCCAACGATCGGCCGCGTCGCCGATCGTGCGCTTCCAGCGACTGGCGAATTTCATTTCATCCCCTTCGACCCAGCATCCGCCGGGAAAACGCAAAAACGAGGGGTGCAGGTTTTGCAGCATTTCGGCCAGATCCAACCGCAGGCCGTGGGGAAGATGTTTCCAGGTTTTCCGCGGAAAGAGCGAAATCATGTCCAACCAGATCGTGCCCGGCCGCGTGGCATAGACGGCCAAACGCGCCTTTGGATCGTTCGCCGGCGAAGTCAGGCTGAGTTTGTAGTTTTTCCAACCGGAAGCCGGCCTATCGACGGAAGCATCGGCATAACTGGTCTTGCCGTCTCCGCTTTCCAGCGCGATGCAAAGCTTGCCGTCATACTTCTCGGCGGTCCGGGCGAAAAATGATACGTCATAAACTTCATTCTTCGCCAAGGCGATGCCATAATAACCTTCGTTGGCCACGCCGACACGGCCGTCGCCGACATCATCGATCTTCAGCCGGAGAGAATGTGCATTTTTTTTGCTTCGCGGCCATTCGGCATCGATCGCCATTTCGCCTTTGCCGCCTCCGCTCGAGACGAGGGTCCAATAGTCCGGCTTGTCGGCATCTTCGAAAGAGCGGTTGCGAATCAACTCCGCATACAATCCGCCATCCCCGGCATGATTGATCTCCTCGAAAAAGATGCCATAAAGCGTCGGACTGACCTTAATGCCGGGACGATCGACATCGATCGTCATGGTTGCCGCTTCATTCGGGGGGGTGGTGTCAGCATGCGAAGCTCCCCTCGCAGCCACAACCAAAAAAGACAACAGCATGAATACGTGTCGGCTCATCCTAATCTCCCTGAAAAACCCGCTCTTATCCTACATTTTCGAAGATAAAACGTTGCGAATATTACAAGGAAGAATACACCCGTTGCCGTCGAATGGCAATGGGCGGCCCAATTATTAACCGATTGCACCTGACTGCCTGAAAATGCGGATTTTTCTTTGATATAACCTTTGCCGCAAATTGAATTGCTATAGTTCTCTGTTTTCTCCAGACGCCTCTGCGTTACAATTCACCGACGGAACATCAAATTATCGCGTCTTTCAACATTGTCGATATCCATGAAGCCCCATCACTATTCGCGCTGCGTGCAATTACCGGTTTCTGCTGCCCGCGCTTATGCGTGGCATGAGCGCCCGGCGGCCTTCGATCGCATTCTTCCCCCATGGGAAGAAATGCAAATAGTCTCGAACTCGGGCGGAATCCGCGACGGCGGGCGTGTCGAGTTGCGCTCGCGGATCGGTCCCTTCACGGCAACGTGGCTGGTTGAATACCGCGATTGCCGGCGGGGCGTCCAATTTCGCGACGTGGCGCTCCGCAGTCCGTTTGCCTACTGGAGCCATTTGCACCGTTTCGAGCCGCAAGAGGGAAACTTCTGCATCTTGGAGGATTCCATCGAGTATGTGCTGCCCGGCGGGGCTTTGGGCGATGTTTTGACTAAAAGATACGCCGAGCATAGGCTGAATCGCATGTTCTGCTATCGCCACGCAACCACTGCCGCGGATCTCGCCGTGCATGAACAGTACGCAGATCACGGGACATTGAAAATCGTGGTCACCGGCGGATCGGGCCTGATCGGCCGAGCGTTAGTCCCGTTTTTATCCGCCGCCGGACACGAAGTACGGGGTTGGCGAAGGCAAAACGCCGGCGGTTACTTGCTCGAACCACTCGATTTTCCCGCCGACGTCGTCGTGCATCTCGCGGGCGAGAGCATCGCCGAGCGTTGGACGCCCGCGAAAAAAAGCAAAATTCTCGAAAGCCGCGTCGAAGGCACGCATTCGCTTTGCCGAATGCTCGCCGAGCGGCCATCGCCGCCGAAAACGCTCGTTTGCGCATCGGCCATCGGCTGCTACGGCTCGCGCGGCGAAGAAATGCTCGACGAGCGGAGCGCGCCCGGCCAAGGATTTCTGGCCGACGTCGTCACGCGTTGGGAAGCGGCGACGGAACCGGCAAGCAAGCGGGGAATCCGCGTGGTTTTGCTGCGATTCGGGATCGTTCTGAGCCCTCGCGGCGGAGCCTTGAAATCGATGCAAGGCCCCTATCGGTTCGGACTGGGGGGACGAATCGGCAACGGCAGGCAATTCTGGAGTTGGATTTCGATCGACGACGCGCTGGGCGCAATCCTGCACGCGATCCAGACGGACTCGTTGGCTGGGCCGGTGAATGTCGTTTCTCCCGGCGCCGTGAGCAATGCGGAGTTTTCCGCCTGTTTGGGGCGAGTCCTCGATCGACCCGCAATCGTGCCTTTGCCCGCGGGGGCAGTGCGATTAATCCTCGGCGAATTAGGGGAGGAACTGCTGCTTTCCAGCAAGCGCGTCGTGCCCGCGAAGCTGCATGCAGGCGGATACCGCTTTCGCCATCCCGATCTGGAAAGCGCTTTGAGACATTTGCTGGGAATACATGCCTGATCGGCGGAGATTAATTTTCAGTTTTGGAATGATATTTTTCCTGATCGATCTTCCCCTTTTCAGCGACGGCCAAGAAAATCGAAAAGCCCGGGACTTCAATTCTCGGGCTTGGTGGCAGCGATATGACAGCGGCAGGAAACTATCTGTTTGGATAGAATCCTGGGTAGAAATCGCCGTAATTCATGAAGTATTGTTGATACTTGACGCCTTGCAGGTTATGCGTGTCGCGGTTCAATTGGTTGAGGTGAAATCCTTGCACGCGCGAGAGGCTTTCCAGGCTGTTGATATCGGCGCCGAATCGTTGATTCGCCTGCCGCTGATCGATTTGCGGACGAACCAAGGTGGTGTAATTATCGATGGTGCCGTTGTTATTTCCGGTGCGGTACAAATTCATCCATGCGCTTGAGCCGCCCGTATTCATCTGCACGCCGGAAAACGCCTTCGATGCCGGTTGCTGCACCGTGGGGGAAGTGGCTTGCTGGGCGGCCTGCAGCCGCATTTGCAGCAACTGCGCGTCTTGCTGGGAATTGTACGATCTCGCCTGGCCGGGTTGAGGATGGGTTGGCGAGTAGGGAAGCCTCGACTGGCCGTAAAAACCCGATGGCTGTCCGCCGCCCATCGCCGCGCCGCTTTTTGGAGCAGCGGCCGTCGGCGGAAGCCACTGATATTGCTGTCCGTTATCGGCGGACTCGCTCGTGGGAGAGCCCGGCATTACGGAAGATTGATTGTAAGATCTCGAATTCCCGCGCACGGAGGATGCGGGAACGCCGCGCACGGCGCCGCCGCCGTACGATTGGCGTCTTTGGATGGCGGAACGCAATTCCGGTTGCAGTGGAATCGAGGTCGTGGGGGGGGCGACTCCCTGCAAGTCCATGCCGTCTCCCGTTGGGGGCTGCACATCCAAAGCGCCGAGGACCAAAGACGTGAGCATAATTGCGACGTACATGATTTCAACCTCCTTCCCCTCTTGGCATTATCGAATCAAATCCGAAAAAAAACCATTTTGCCGACTTCCATACGAATTCTACTGCCGGAATGTTCTGAAAGCAATATAAATGTCAGGAACTTCATTGATCTATCATCGCAGGCGAGTCAAAACCGAATCAATTGCTACTTGTTAACTAATGAATCCAGTTACGCATCATCCAATTCCGTTTTACCAGTATAATCCCGCAAATGGCGGGGCTGACTTAGCAGCCTATTGAAAAGGGGACTGGCTCGGAGCCGAGTACTGGAAACCCCGCGAAAAAACGGTTTACAGCAATGTGCCTGTCCCCTTTTTCAACAGGCTGCTCAGCCCGCCGCGTTGTCATCCTATCCGATTAGAATCCGAGGCGTTGCGAGTTGTAACCACGGCCCAGGGTCTGGTAGCCGCGGACGGTCGAGGAGCCCAAGCCGGCGATGCCCAGCAGCCGCTCGACCGGGGCCGTGAACTTGCCCAACACGTTGTTGAAGCCGATCACGTTGTCGTCGGCGATGAACACGCGATCGCCGGGCATGATCTGGTAGTTCGTGATCGCCGAGCCGCCGCGAGTGATGGCCACGTAATCGACGGGCATGATCTGCTCGCAGCCGTAATCGGCCGGGGCGGGCCGCGCGACCCACACTTCCTTGCTCGAAAGCTGCGACAATCCGCCCACCGACGACACCGCGTCCAACACCGTCTCGTTGCCGGTGATCGGCAGCCGCCGCACGTTGTCGCCCATCCCCGCGCCGTCGGTGATCACGTAATACACCTTGCTGTTATAGCCCAGCACATCGACGGAGACCTCGGGCGAATCGAAAAACTGCTTGAGGTGCTCCTGCAGGGCGATCTTGATTTCGGTCATCGTCTTGCCCGCCACGCGCACCGTGCCATAGGTCCGCAGGTTGATCGTGCCGTCGGGGGCGACGAGGTACTGCCCGGAAACCGGCTGCGTGCCGGAGGTGCGGGCCAACTGCACCGAAACTTCCGGCTGGCGGAGCACTTCGCTGAGCTTTTGCTTGATGGCCTGGGTGGCCTCGTCGATGGACATGCCCACCACCCGCACGCTGCCGTAGGCCGGCCCCAGGTTCACCACCCCCTCGGCCTCGACGATGTAGAAGTCGTTGATGGGCTGGTCGGGCAGGGCGAACGAGGCGCGGATTTGCAGCACGTCGTAGATGTCGATGCGGTACGGCGGCTTGGGGATCATCTTCAGCATGTCGATCGACAACATGTCCGGCGGCTCGACGATGTACGCCGGCAGCGAAACCTTGTTGATCTCCCGCGGCGGCTGCATTTCCGGCGGCACCGGGGCCTGCAACGTGTTGGTGTAATGATCGAACGGCTGCTGGCAGCCGGCGCAGGCAATCGCCGCCACCGCCAAGAGCAGGAGCAGGAAGGCAGAAGGGTGAAGGCGGAAGGGGGATGAAATATGCAACATGACTTTGCCCGAGTTAGGGAGGTCGTTGGTTTTGGACTTGGGACTTGGTTTATGGGTAATTAGGGTCTTCAGTTTTGGATATTATTCGGGAGCTGATTCAAGGCAATGTGGATAGTATGGGTAATATGAGTAGGTGTAAAGATCATCCGAATGATGCACTTATTCGATACATTCGGAATAATCGGCAAAGTTTAACAAGGACTTTCGGAAGAATCGAAAGAACTATAAGAAAGGGGGAAAAAAGCCAAAGGTGAGTATGAACCTCCGATCCACAATTACGCGAGAATATAGGTTGATTCAGCACAAAAACTTGTAGTTTTGAAATGTGCAGCAAATCCCCCCTTAAAGATGTAGTTGGTATTGGGTGAATTTAAATGCGATATTACAGTGATCCTTCGTCCAATGGCGGTGCCAATGTTTTTCCTCCGTACCAGTAAATTCCGCCGGATGTGGCGATATTGGGCGTTTTCAAATCTCCCGCGCCTCTGATCGTTGGGTGCCATTAGTTGCATATATGTGAGTTTGTCAACGTCTGTTCTGAGAGTGGCTTGGTGCCCGTCGCAATAACTAACGACGACTATGCCGGGATGATTAGAATTGGTTTTTTAAGGGACACTGATTCGTAGTATCTGGAATCGTTGCTTGGATCGAGATTGTTCATACCCGCCCAATCAAATCCTAGAAGAATAGTGCCACCGGATGTAGCTCCGGCGTCTGTATAGATTTGTTCGTCGGGCTCATCATAAGAAGTTGGACTAATAGGTGGAAGTGTCCAAGTGCCGAGGGGTTTGGAAGAGTTGGATTGCTCACTTACAAAGGAGCGTGGTGGAGGAACCGTCTTTGGAGGAAATGTAGCTGAGTCCAACACGAACCATTTGCTCACCACTTCCGGGAAGGACTGCCTGATCCGTGCTAACACCTTCAGAAATAATTTGGTTGTTTGTAATATTTGCGGCCGTTGTTTGTGCTGGGGTGGGCTTAGTAGGTGGGGTCGGAAGTCGCACGATTCTTTCGATTTCGACCCGTATTTATCCGATATGCCAACCAAGGTTTACCACTAGTTGTGTCCGGTGGATTGTCACTAGGACATACCATTATCTTAAGATAGGTACTGTAGATAGTTATTTGTCCGTTTCCTTGAATAGCTGTTACGAAATCGTCCTTAATTCGATTAAGAATGTCAGATCGCTCCAATTGGGGTAATATCGAATGTACCCAAGTAGTTTTCATATAAGTATGTTCCACCTTGGGAAGGAACAGTGAGAGAGCCGACGTAACCAGGGAAAGCACCCTTTTCACTCTCATAGTTCAACAGTGCCAAAGAGATTTGCTTCTGATTATTCAAGCAATTTGCGCGTCGACCGGCTTCGCGAGCGGCCTGAACGGCAGGCAAGAGAAGTCCCACAAGAACGCCAATGATAGAAATAACCACCAAAAGTTCTACGAGCGTAAAACCTAGATGTTTCTTAGACATGAGATATACCTCTTTTCTTGGCCCAATAAATCCCTCTACTCATCTTCTCGACATATTCAATTTATGTCAAGAGGCAGAATGAAAATTCATGAGTAAGTAGGCAAAAGTTTGATATATAGATGCATAACACCCTCCATAATGGGTGGAATGTCAAACATATCTAAAAAAACACGACTACCGGCGTCTTGCTCGACATGGCTCTTCCATGACCGATTCCCAATCATGAATGCCGCGACAATGCGTCCATTCTGCAAGAGAGTTATTACTATTGCAGCTTGCCTTGATCCAAGGCAGGCGCGGGGCTGCCCAGATTAAGCGGATCCTGGATTCCCACAGGACCCAGATTCGTCGCGTCGGTTCCGGCGTTCACTTCGCGATCGCAAGGTGCCATCAACTGCATGTACAGCACTTGTTCAATATTCGTGTTCAGCGTCGCCGAACGGCCGTCGCAGTAGCTCACCACGACAACGCCCGGGTGATTAGACGATATCTTGTCGCTCAACTTTGTGTATTGATCCGAATCGGGATTCGCCGGATCCATGAATTGCCAATTGAATCCCAGGTTGAGCGCGTTCTGTAATGTTTGAATCTCGCGCATTGGGAGGTACCGCCGAAGGTGGGCTGCCTTCGGCACCTGTTGGATAGTCCAGCGGACACCATCGAGTTAGCGGTGACTGTGAACTGTCATTCTCCGCCAAGAGCAAGGTTGTGGAACAACCGTCATTCGACGAGATGTACGCGGTGCCAACGCGTACAATTTGTTCATTAGGGTTATCCTGGAACTGGTCCGTCGCCACGCCCTCCGCAGTAATCGCTGTGCGAATCAGCGGATCGACTTGGACAGCTTGGGCTGAGCTCAAATAAGAGTTTAAACGATTGCGCCCCGTATTGATTCGATATGCGAGCCACGAGTCACCACTAGTCGTTGATCCAACCGGACTGCTCGGACAAATCGCGACCGATATGAGCGATCCGGGAATAGGATTGCCTTGTGCCAAATTGTCTCCCGGAATCGGACTGTCGGGATTGGTGGGGGGGATTTTCACGTCGCTCCAGAGTTTATACAGGTCCATACGGTCCAATCCGGGTAGAATCATGACCACCCAGGGAGCTTTCCGTTGTTTCAACTGGGAGTTGACCAATCCGCGAAATTCATTCACATATCCGGGGAAATACCCTTTTTGGCTATCAAAACCCATAAGTGCCAGCGTGATTTGCCGCTGGTTGTTCAAACATTGGGTGCGCCGGCCGGCCTCGCGGGCGGCCTGAACAGCGGGCAAAAGCAGCCCCACCAAGATGCCGATGATCGAGATCACCACCAACAACTCGACGAGCGTAAAACCGCGGCGTTTGCGAGACATAAATTCCTCTTTTCTTGGCCCAAATCCCTAATTTGATGTTATCGACACATTAAATTTATGTCAATAGACAGACAATTAATTTCACCGCGCAGATGCACCCGCGGCGCAGCTTGACCGTAAAAGCACTAAAATAGGTGGGTTCGCACGCAGGATTGGCCGTTTAAGCAAGTCGTACCTCCCGGGGGGCAAGGCATTTGAGGCCGGATGTAATGATGCGGCGAATCCTGGTATTGCCGAGCGCGTCAAGACGGCTGAACTCCCTTGGGCAGGACACCGAAAATACGGCCAAAAGTCCTGCTCGACAGGCAGGATTAATTTTATCTATGGCGTTTTTCGCAAAGATCATGAATAATAAGGGGAGATAGAGATAAATGGACCGGAGACTCCGTTTTTTCCTCGCGGAGTCGCGCCGAACGTAGGTTATGCTTCAGCATAACAAGCATCGCGTTATGCGGAAGCATAAATCTGCGGAGCGTGTGCGAAATGGAATGTTAAAGGTGACAATCCCATTTTTGTGGCCTCCTGCCACAAAAATCGGGACAGTCCCCGAAATGGGCCGGCAAGGGATCGGTTGTTTGAGCCGCGGCCAGGTTGCCGACGGAGAATCAAGGAGCACGTTATGGCAGCGTCGAATAAACGCAACGGTTTCACGTTGGTTGAGATGTTGGTTGTGATCGCGATCATTGGCGTTTTGGTGGGATTGCTGCTTCCGGCCATCAATATGGCCCGAGAAACGGCGCAAGCGCAGTGCACCAATTTTCAATCCGAGTTGGGCAAGGCGATCATCAGCTATGAAATGTCGAAACAGCGGATGCCGGGCGTGATGAACTGGGTTAATCCCCAGGACACCAATTCGTTAGAAGACCAACTGGATTATCGCGATCTTCGACAACCTTGGCCGAAGCGATCTTGCCAAAGATTGGAGAGACGGTGTCACGTCCCAACTCCTACCAGTGCAGGTTGATCAGTTCGTTTGTCCCAGCAACAAGCAAATCGCGGTCCCCGGCGGGTTGTCGTATGTCGTCAACTTGGGGGTTTATCAGATGAATGCGGCGTCCGATTCGAGCCGATTATTCCGTGCGCATGTTCCGCGATCGGACGAGGCCGTCGAAGAAATCCAATCCCGAGCCTGATTTTTCGTTCGCTGCGTTGAAGACCCCTTCGCGGAGCGTGTTGCTCTCGGAAAATTGAACGCGGGGCCGTGGAACACGGTACCGAGCCGGCCAAGCGACGCCGGGTTACGTCCGAATCCACAGTTCAGCGCATTGGCTTTCCATGGCCCAATCAGTTCGCCGATTATCCTGCACTAATCCAAGCAATTCTCATCCCCGCACCATGCACGATTTGACGGGATCCAGCAATTAATCTCCGCCATGCCGCATACTCCACTTCTATCCAGCAATCACCGGGCGTAATCATCGTGACGTTCTGCGACGGCCATACCGAAAAGGTCCCGTCGACACGAGGTGCTGGAAACGGCCGGAGGACCTGGCTGACATGCCCGTCGTTTATGGCACGCCGTAAGGATTGGATGACAGACAATATGCCTAGAGCGCTCACCCCGTATCGAGTTAGTCCCCGGCGATTACGCCGGGGTTTTTGTTTTGTAGGACAGGTTTCCAACCTGTCGTTTGACGTAAATGCAAATTTGCCGCTTGCGCAAAATGACAGGTTGGAAACCTGTCCAACGGCTTTCATCACACGGGCTGGCTGATGCCCAGAGGGGCGAGGCAGAGGATGGGGATCAGCAGCGCGAGCCAGCCGAGGGCGCGGCGGACGGGTCCGATCTCGACGCTGTCGTCGGCGGTTTCTGGGTGATCGACGCCCAGCCAGATTACAATGACCAGCATCACGATCCAGCCGTATTGCTCGGTATAAAGCACGAAGACGATGGCCAGAACCAGCAAGCCGCGAGCGAGCGAGTGTGCGCCTTTGTCCAAGAGCGAATAAGCGACGTGGCCGCCGTCGAGCTGGCTCACGGGGAGCATGTTCAATCCGGTCACGAACATGCCTACCCAGCCGGCCATCAGGTAGGGATTGAATTGGTTCAGATGAAAACCGGTGGAGGTTGCGTAATCGGGCCGCAGGAACTCGATCAAATAGCGGATGATAAGCGGATTGTCGAAGAGAAATCCCTCGCCTTTCAGCGGCTGGGCGGGCAGATGATAGATGCCGACGATGGTGATGGGAATCGCCACGATCAGGCCGGCCAGCGGGCCGATCAGTCCCAAGTCGAACATCTGCCGCCGGTTTGCCTCGGAGCCTTCCAACTGGATGACCGCGCCCATCGTGCCGAAGGGCAGCACCGGCACGGGAATGAAAAACGGCAGACTGGCGGGCACGCCATAGCGCAGCGCGACGAGGAAATGGCCCATTTCGTGCGTGAGCAAGATCGCCAGCACGGCCGCCATATAGACCAGTCCCTGCGACCAATTCAAATCCATAGTGGCAATCGCTTCGCGGAGGGCGCCGCTATACGATTGGGCGTGATTCTGCCAGAAGATGTTCACCGCCTTCTCGAAGGTGTCGTGATGGGAAAAAGGCTTCCAATCGACGGCCCCGGTCCAAAACGTCGAAAGGCAGGTGGCGATGAACAATATCGCCGGCAACAGCACGCGCTCTTTGGGGGCAGGCTTGCCGGCGGCCGGCGCAGCATCGGGCGACGCGGGCGTGGCGTCCGCATCGTCGGTTTGCGCGGAGGAAATTTTGGTTTCAATTTTTGGTTTGGGAGGATTAGGTTCCAAGGAAAATCCTTTCAAGATTCTTGGTCACAGAAGCTCATTTTATTGGAGGGCAAGAACTTTCGCAAGGATGATCGCCAGGAGGCTGGAGGCGAACGGTTGGCCCGTTGGGCCGCTGCCGTCTCCTGGTTTGCTCCGTAAGACAGGGTGTTGCCCTGCCCTGGGAGAACGCTCGGCCTTTGGCCGACTCACGCTTTGCACGTCACGGCACGATGCGAATCCGCAAGCGGTTATTCATTCCAGCGCCGCAAACAGTGTTCACTCATCCATCATCCTGCGTTCTTTTCCCCTGCTTGTGAGGGCCGATGAATTGCGATAAACTTGCTTTTTCCCATTGAATCCTGCGTCCTGAACCCTGAACCCCGGACCCTTTCCCATGAGCGATCCTTATTTTCAAAAATTATTCGCCGAGCGGATCGGCGGCGTCAATTACGGCAAAAGCTCGGAAATCTACAAGTTCGAGAAGATCAAGCGGGCGAAGCGGATGGCGCTTGCCGAGCATCCCGAGCGAAAGCTGATCGACTTCGGCATCGGCGAGAACGACGGGATCGCCGATCTCTCCGTGCGCCGGGCGATGGCCGCGGAAATCGACGAGCCGGCGAGCCGTGGTTACGCCGACAACGGCATTGCCGCGTACAAGGAGGCGGCGGCGCGCTTCATGGAGCGGGAGTTCGGCGTGCGGTTGGATCCGGAGAAGGAGGTCAACCATTGCATCGGCACGAAAACCGCACTGGCGATGCTGCCGGCCGCGCTGATCAACCCCGGCGATGTCACGTTGATGACCGTGCCCGGTTATCCGGTGGCCGGCACGCATACGAAATACTACGGCGGCGAGGTTTATCGGCTGCCGCTGCGGTCGGAAAACGATTATTATCCCGATCTGGACTCGATTCCGGCGGAGATTCTGCGGCGGGCGAAGTTGCTGGTAATCAACTATCCGAACAGTCCGACGGGCCGCGTGGCGACGGCGGATTTTTACAAGAAGGTGATCGAATTCGCTTTGCAGCACGAGATCGTGGTGGTGCAGGACGCGGCGCACGCGATGTTCAGCTATGAAAGCCGGCCGCTTAGTTTTCTCGAAGTGCCGGGCGCGCGAGGTGGGCGTCGAGGTGCATTCGATGTCGAAGGGCTGGAACATGATCGGCTGGCGTTTGGGCTGGGTTTGCGGCAACGAGTTGATCGTGCGGGCGTTTGCCGACATTAAGGACAACAGCGACTCGGGCCAGTTCATTGCGATTCAAAAAGCGGCCGTCGCAGCACTCGACAACCCGGAAATTCCCCGCGTGACGCGGGCGAAATACGAGCGGCGGCTGCGGATGCTCGTCGAAACGCTGCGGCGTTTGGGTTTCCAGTGCGACATGCCCGGCGGGACGTACTTTTTGTATGCCGCCAGCCCGAAAGGCATTGCCGGGGGCCCCAGTTTCGTAAGCGCCGAGGCGTGCAGCCAGCACCTGATCACCGCGCATTCGATTTGCACGGTCCCCTGGGACGACGCCGGAGCGTATCTGCGTTTCTCCGTCACCTACGAAGCGGCCGACGAGGCAGCGGAAAAGCGCTGATGGCGGCGCTCGAGGAACGGCTGCAAGGGCTACGGCTCATCTTTTAGGTATGACGGCAGCATCACAAATCCTTCCGCACGAGGACCACGTCTTCTTCCTGCTCGTCGTTGATGTTGAAGCCGCGGTTTTGGAAGGTGGTGACCATGCGGACGTTGTCTTTCGAGGTTTCGGCGACGACGCGTTTGACGCCCCAGCGCTTGGCGACTTCGACGCAGTAGTCGGTCATCACGCCGCCCAGGCCGCGGCCTTGCCAACGGTCGGTGATGAGGATGGCGTATTCGGCTTCTTCGTGGTTGGCGTCGGCCACCAGCCGGCCTACCGCGACGAGCTTGCGGCGGTCTTCCTCCTCGACCTCGGCGACAATGGCGATCTCGCGGTCGTAGTCGATAAAACAGTATCGCGAGGCCATTTCGTGGGTCGTCTGCTTGATCAAGGAACTGAAGCGGAAGCGGATCGACTCCTTCGAGCAGCTTGCCAGAAGCTCGTGCCACATGGGCTCGTCTTCCGGCTTGATGGGGCGGAGAATGACGTTGGTATCGTCTTTGATCTTCCGCTCGGTGACATATTCCTCCGGATAGGGGCGGATAGCCAGATGGGCGAACCGGCGCACCGAATGGATGGCGGCGTCGTGGTCGATGACCACCCGGGCGTCCAACGCGATGACGTCGTCGGGCGTGACCAAGAGCGGATTGACGTCGAGCTCGCTGATTTCCGGGTAATCGGCGACCAGGTAGGAAAATCGCATGAGGATTTCGATCAGTTTGTCGATATTCGCCGCCGGCTTGCCGCGATAGCCCCTTAGCAAGGGCCAGGACTTGAGCGATTCGAGCGCACGTCGGGCGAGCGTTTCGTTCAACGGGGGCAGGGCCAAGGCCCGGTCCTTGAAGACTTCGGCGGAAATTCCGCCCATCCCCACGAGGATCACCGCGCCGAAAACCGGATCCTTTTTCATGCCCATGATGAGCTCGAAGGCATTCGGCACGGCGACCATCTTCTGGATCGTGACGCCCAGGATCATGGCGTCGGGCTTCGCTTTGCTGCGCCCGTTCGACCATTTTAGTGAAGCTGTCGGCGACGTCTTCGTCGGAGGCCAGGTTGAGTTTGACGCCGCCGACGTCGGTCTTGTGCGTGATTTGCGGCGAATGGATTTTCATCACCACCGGATAACCGATGCTGCGGGCCACCTCGACTGCTTCTTGCGCCGAACGGGCGGGCTTCGGCCGGGTGACCGGAATCTCGTAGGCGTCCAACAACGATTTCGAGATGTTCTCCGAGAGAATATCGTTCCCTTCGGTGAGAATCGTGTCGAACAAGCTCCGCACGCGCCCGCGATCGAGGCTGAACGACAGCGGAATTTCGCGGGGGGTTTCGTGCAGAGTCTCCAGGTTGCGGGCATAAGAGACCAGGTGCATGAACGCGCCGATCGCCTTTTCCGGCGTCTCGTAAGCCGGAATGCCGGCTTGGGTCAAAATTTGCATGCCGTTGGAGACCGAGTGTCCGCCCATCCATGCCGCGAGAACCGGCTTGTGGCTCTTGCTCGCCACGGCGCTGACCGCCTCGGCCGTGCCGGTGGGATCGGTCATGGATTGGGGCGTGAGAATCACCAGGATGGCATCGACACCCTTGTCAGGCAGGACGATTTCAAGGGCTTTTGCATAACGGTCGGGGGGAGCATCGCCCAAAACGTCCACGGGATTTCCGTGCGACCAACACGTGGGGAGACATTCGTTGAGCTTGGCGATCGTCTCGTCGGACAACGTCGCCAGTTTGCCTTCGCGTTCGATCAACTGGTCGGTGGTCATGACGCCCGGCCCGCCGGCGTTGGTGACGATCAGCAGTCGATCGCCCTTGGGCGGGCGTTGGTGAGCCAAAATTTCAGCACAGTTGAACATGTCTTCGATGTGGAAGATGCGTTCGATGCCGGCGCGCTGGAAAACGGCCTCATAAACGGAATCGACGCCGGCCATGGCGCCGGTGTGGGAGGCGGCGGCTTTGGCCGACTCGGCGAAACGCCCGGATTTGAAAGCCACAATCGGTTTGGTGCGGGCGAACGCACGGCCCGCCGACACGAACTCGCGGGCCTCGGTGATGGATTCGATGTAGAGGATGATGGATTGGGTATCGGTGGCGGAGCCGAAATAATCGATGAGGTCGGCCATGCTCACGTCGAGCATATTGCCCACGGAAACGAAATAGGAGAAGCCGATGCCCGAATCGATGGCCCAATCGAGGACCGAGGTGCATAACGCACCGGACTGCGAAATGAAGCCGATATGGCCGGGCGCCGGCGTGGCGGCGGCAAAACTGGCGTTCAAATGGATGCTGGGGACCATGATTCCGAGGCAGTTCGGTCCGAGGATTCGCATTCCGGGGAATTTCCGCTGCTCGACGCGAATCATTTCTTCCAATTTCCGCCCCGGCTCGCCGATTTCGCGGAAGCCGGCCGAAATGATGACGATCCCGCGAGTGCCGGCTTCGCCCAGCAGCCGCACGAGTTCCGGGACGCTGGGGGCGGGCGTGCAGATCACGGCCAAATCGGGGGCGTGGGGCAGGCTGGCGATGTTCTTGAATGCTTGAATTCCTTGGACCGACTCGCGTTTGGCATTGACGGGATAAACCACGCCGGCAAATCCGGACCCGATCAGGTTCCGCAACACGGTATAGCCGACGCTCGAAGGCGCGTCGCTTGCGCCAATGACGGCAACGCGGGTAGGATTAAAGATTTTGTCGAGATTTCGAATACTCATCAGATTCAGTCCTCAAAGTGGCAAGATTACGTTTAGTAATACTAACAGAAAATGGTGAATTAATTAGAAGCCATCAATTTAATCACCGTACTATAATACATCGTCGTAGAGTGCGTAAGAGGTTATGATTGGGAGGTTGAAAAATTCTGCATAATCTATTATGACTGCGGAATATCGATCATTTACGCTGTCTTTAACGGTTAATAAGGCTTGGAATGCTTGGAGAAAGAGATTGGCACGATATGGAGATAAAAAATTGCATGCACAATACTATTGAGGGGTATATTGGCAGATAATAATAGATAAACGCCTTGCACAGACATGTCCCATGCATGAGGGGAGTTCCATGCGAATGGTTTTTATCCGGGACAAAAGGGGATGGCGGCGAATTATCCGCGGCAGGAAACGAAGGCGAATATGCTCTACGGATTGGCAGCTTTTCGGCGGAGCATTTCCCGCAGATGCACCTCGACACATTCCGCGAGGGTCGGCGGATCGTAACCTCCTTCGAGCACGCTGACGACACGCCCCGCCGCATAAGCATCGGCGATGTCCAAGACGGCGCTAGTCATGGGGATAAAATCCTCGATTTCCAAACCCAATCCGCCAAGGGGGTCCAACCGATGGGAGTCGAAACCGGCACTGATCAGCACAAGTTGCGGCTTAATTTTGGCGGCGATTGATTCCAAGGCCTCGCGAAAGACATCCAGATAGTCTTGCCGTAGCGTGCCATATTCGATGGGCAGATTCACCGTCGCGCCCAAGCCCGGCCCGCCGCCGGTCTCATCCGCACGGCCGGAACCGGGGTAAAACGGCCACCGGTGGATTGAAAGGAAGCCGACTTGCGGATCTTCCCAAAACACCGCTTGGGTTCCATTACCGTGGTGAATATCCCAGTCCACGATCAATACCCGTTCGAGTTTCAGGTCCTCGATCGCGGCTTTTGCGGCAATCGCCACGTTGTTGTAGATGCAAAAGCCCATGGCGTGAGTAAACATTGCATGATGTCCCGGCGGGCGGACCAGGCACAGGGCTTGCGTATCTTCTCCGCGAACAAGACGTTCAACCGCATCGAAGACGGATCCGGCGGCCAGTCGGGCGACCTCCTCGGAAGCGGGGCTAACCACCGTATCGGGCTCGATATGCCCGCCGCCGGACTTTGCCAGGGCGAGGACGGAATCGGTATAGGCTGGGGAATGCACGCGCGTCAAACGCCGGCGGGAAATCGGATGCCATTTTTGGCGCTTGCACTCAGCGGCCAAACCCGTGACTTTTAACTGATGCGAAACGACTCTGAGCCGTTCCGAGCATTCGATTTCCAGGCCCGTTTCGTGCTTTAAGAAACATGGATCGTCGTACAAAAGTGTCATTTCACATGAATTCCTATCAAAATTCGGTAAAAATTAATTTTTGACTTGCTTATAAAGATCGAACTCTATTATAATGATAAATAATGTGCCGGACGTTTGTAACTTCGGCATGAGACGGCCGTTTGAGAACAGGCAGTCTCAAGGAGGAACAACGAATCCACCAATTCTGAACGTATAATAATATAGATCTTGTGCCAGAGGAAGGAAGCCACTGCATTCTCGGGCGATTGTAGCGTAAATGGGGTTTTCTCGTGGCCATAAGTCTAGGCGGCATAATGAATTAAGGTTGAAAGACCATCCGAAAATCGCCTCGAATCCATACGTGAACTATAGTTAATATAATAGAAGATCATTGGGTGGTGTCGTTCGTTTTGGCCCATTTCTGTCATTGCACCATTGTTTTGTAGCTCCTTGGAGGACAGCTAGGCTATGAATATTTCCATAAAGCAGCTTGAGACGGCTCCGCAGTTGTGTCCGATGTGCGAGGGGGAACTCTACGTTACCCGCTCCGAACCCAGGGCGGGAGCCTCTTGCCCGTTCTGCCGGGAACCTTTGTGGTTTCTGCAAAAAGCGGCGGATGAGATGGTAATCCTGACTTTTCTCTGCGACGGGAAGCACAAAAACTCGGCTTCCGGCTGGAACGACGCGAAATTTTGGAGTTTGAGAAACGCAACCCGGGTCGTCGTGGATTTATCGCGGTTGCCCATCGTATCGGGCGTGTTTTTGGATATCCTCGCCGCGCTCCAACAGAAATTGAAATCCGCGGGCGGCAGCTTGAAGCTCTGCGGTTTGAATCTCTCCGTCGCCGAAACGTTGAATAACTACAAAAAGGATATGCCGTTCGAGATTTTTCCCGATGAAGAAACCGCGCTGGAGAGTTTCGATCAACCGGGCGATGCCGATTCCATGATTCTACCCATGCTTTCCGAGCCGGTTCATTTTTCGGAAAGCGGCAAGATGATCGCGCATGCCTGAAACTTCGAGTTTTGGATCAGCCTGGCGCCGAGCCTGTGTTCTTTTTCATATCAGTGATCCCCTTGTTCACTGGCTTCCCCAGCCCCCTCGAACTCACTCTGGCCGCGTGCGTTCGGCTCGGATCTGCTCGTCGAGTGTCTTCGAGAGTCGCTCGACCACGTCGGGCCGTTGCCGGTAGAGGTTCTTTTGCTCGGCCGGGTCATTCGCCAGATGGTAAAGCTGGCCCTGCGGCGCATCAGGCGGAATCTGGTCCTTCGTAAAGAAGCTGCCAGTCCCCTGGCCTCGGATAAGCTTCCATGGACCGACGCGAATGGCAAACATGCCCTGGTCGGAATGGAGGATCAACGACTGGCGCACCGGGCCCGGCCGTTCCTTTTCCAACAGCACGGGCAGCATGTTGAAACTGTCCTCGGCCGCGTCGCGTGGCAACGGATGATCGAGCACGGCGGCCAGGGTTGCATAGACATCGACCAGACAGATCAACTCTTCGCTGACGCTTGCCGCGCGGACGTTGCCCGGCCAACGCACCACGAGCGGCACGCGGTGCCCGCCTTCGTGGATGTCGCCCTTGCGGCCGCGCCAGGGACCATTCGGATGGTGGCCGCTGTCGGAGATGCACGAACCAAGCGGTCCGGCGCCTTCGTGCCCATTGCGTTCCGGCGATCCATTGTCGGAAGTGAAAATGACGATGGTCTTCTCGGCCGAATCGGTCTCGTCAAGTGCTGTGAGCACATCGCCCACCAGGGAGTCGACCTCGGCCACGAAATCGCCATAAAGTGTTGCCTCGGTCTTGCCGCGAAACGGCCGGTTCGGCACGATCGGTATGTGTGGCGCCGTCAGCGGCAAGTACAAGAAGAACGGCGTGTCCTTTTTCTCGGCCGCATGGCGCCGGATATAGTCAGTCGCCTTCTTGCCCAATGTCGGGAGGATCCGATCGAACCGCCAGTCCTGCTGCCCCCGGCCGGGCGTGCTGACGTTGGTTTCGGGCTTGAACTGATCCGGCACCGGGCCATACACCCGATCGTTCTCAAGGAAACAATACGGCGGATAGTTCGGCACATCGACGCCGAAATATGTGTCGAACCCATGGTCGCACGGGCCGTCGAGAAATGGTTTACCGAGATCGATCACCCGGTCGGGAACGTGCTTGTCATCCAGCGGCGTCTCTTTTCCGTCGTTGCGCTGCCACTTCAAACCGAGATGCCATTTGCCGAACGCCGCGGTCGCGTAGCCGTGTTCCTTGAACATTTCGGCCAGCGTCGTCCGATCGCGGTCCAACAGCGGCATGGCATAAGGCGTCAGCACGTTTTTTTTCTGCCGGGTCCGCCAGCAGTAACGGCCCGTCAACAAGGAATATCGCGTCGGGGTGCAAACGGCTGTCGGCGAATGGGCGTCGGTGAATCGCATGCCCTCGCTAGCCAGTCGGTCGATGCTCGGGGTGGGGATCTTGGACTCCGGGCAGTAGCATTTCGGATCGCCATAGCCCATGTCGTCTGCCAGGATGACCAAGACGTTGGGCCGCTCGGCGGCGCGGGCAAAAGAAACCGCGCCGAGTACCAAAAGACCCGGAATAATCAGAAACAATCGCCGCGTCTGGCGGAACATGTTTACACCTCGGATCGTCATGATGGATATCTCGCGATTCTAATAACCACTAAGCGATCTCTATTTTGGCAATTAGGTTAGCAGTGGAGTGTAGTGTTCCCTCAAAAATATTCATTTTATTTTGACGCAGTGCCTTGGCCCGCGGCAAGCGTGGGCATGGCACCATCATTGAAATGGGGCGGGACAAGCAAAGTCCCGCCCCATTTTCATCTTCCAATTCATTCCTCGGTCCGCAGGCGGGCGAGCACGCTGTAATCTTCCAGCGTGGTCGTATCGCCCACCGTCTGGCGTCCGGCGGCGATATCGCGCAGCAGGCGGCGCATGATCTTTCCGCTGCGGGTTTTGGGCAAGGAATTGGTGAAGCGGATGTCGTCGGGCACGGCCAAGGCGCCGATCTCCTTGCGAACGTGATCTTTCAACGCTTTCCGCAGTTGTTCGGAAGGCTCGGCTTCGGCGGTCAGGGTAACGAACACCGCGACGGCTTCGCCCTTGATATCATGGGGGCGGCCCACGGCGGCGGCTTCGGCGACGGCCGGATGGCTCACCAGCGCGCTCTCGACTTCGATCGTGCTTAAGCGGTGGCCGGAAACATTGAGCACGTCGTCGATGCGGCCCATGATCCAGTAGTAGCCGTCCTCGTCGCAGCGGGCGTTGTCGCCGCAAAGATATTTGCCCGCCACGTCGGTCCAGTACTGGGTTTTGAAGCGTTCGTCGTCTCCCCAGATGCCGCGGATCATGCCCGGCCAGGGCTTGGTGATGACCAGCCAGCCGCCCGCTCCGACGGGCACGGGCTTGCCGTCCTCGCCAACCACTTCGGGGATGATGCCGGGCAGCGGTTTCGTGCAACTGCCGGGCTTGAGGGGAATGGCGCCGGGCAGCGGGCTCATCATGATTCCGCCCGTTTCGGTCTGCCACCAGGTATCGACGATCGGGCAGCGTCCGCCGCCGATCTTTTCGTAATACCACATCCAGGCTTCCGGGTTGATTCCTTCGCCCACACTTCCCAGCAGCCGCAAGCTCGACAGGTCGTGCTTATCGACGTATTCATCGCCCCACTTGATGAAGGTGCGGATGGCGGTCGGGGCGGTGTAGAGAATGGTGACGCCGAGACGCTCGATGATATCCCACCAACGGTCTTTGTCGGGCGTGTCGGGCGATCCTTCATAGATGACCGCGGTCGCGCCCGCAGCCAACGGACCGTAAACCACATAGGTATGACCGGTAACCCAGCCGATGTCGGCAGTACACCAGAACACGTCCTCGTCGCGGATGTCGAACACCCACTCCATTGTTTTTTTTGCGAATAAATTGTAGCCGGCCGTGGTGTGCTTGACGCCCTTGGGCTTGCCGGTCGAACCGCTGGTGTAAAGCACGAACAGCGGGGCTTCGCTATCCATCGGCTCGGCGGGGCAGACGGGGGAAGCCTTGGCCATCAGATCATTCCACCAGAGGTCGCGGCCTTCCTGCATCGGCGTGTCGATGCCGACGCGGCGAACCACGATGCACTTTTTGACGGTGGGCGATTTTTCCAAGGCGGCGTCGGTGTTCTGCTTCAGTGGAATGTGCTTGCCGCGCCGCCAGCCGGCGTCGGCGGTGATCATCAGCTTGGCCGCGGCGTCGTTGTTGCGGTCGGCGATGGCCTCGGCGGAAAAGCCGCCGAAAACCACCGAATGGACAGCTCCGATCCGCGCACAGGCCAGCATGGCGATGGCCAATTCGGGGATCAGCGGCATGTACAGGGCCACCACGTCTCCCTTGCCGATCCCCAGCGATTTCAGCACGTTGGCGAATTTGCAGACTTCGGTATGCAGCATTTTGTAGGTGAAGACGCGGGTGTCGCCCGGCTCGCCTTCCCAAATGAAAGCGGCTTTGTTTTGCGTGGGCGTGCCGAGGTGGATGTCGAGGCAGTTGTAGCAGATGTTGGTTTGTCCGCCCACGAACCATTTGGCGAAAGGCATATCCCACTGCAGGACTTTCGAATACGGTTTGAACCAGTGGAGTTCGCCGCCCATCGCACCCCAAAAACCTTCGATGTCGGCGGCCGCCTCTTTCCACAGTTTCTCGTACTGTTCCATGGAGCCGATCCGGGCCTTGGCGGCGAATTCCGGAGAAGGCGGAAAGAGCCGTCCTTCCTTCATAACGTTCACGATCTGTCCTGAGTTGGCATCGGCCATCGATGATCTCCTGTGAGTTTAAGTAGCTAGGATAAGTAAAGATAGAGTCCTTTACTCTATCAAACTTGCGATTGTAAGGGAGGTCATCGGGGATGTCAATGAGGGGCCGTCGTTGTCATGAAAAGCGCAGGTTTTTCGGCGATTCTCGGAAGCTGGAGGAATTTTTCCCTGTTTCAAAGAAGCAGATCTTGGATTTTTGGGGGAGTAGGTTAACGACAGTGGTCTCATTTTGAGAATTATCATGATTTTTCGAGGGAATTTTTCAAGGGGCTTTCTTTCCAAAACACTTTCAGGGACGCAGTTTACGGAAAAACGAAAAAATGGAAATTATCGAGATGATGCACGTACCGGGGATGACAATGCAGAAAATAATCTTGTAAAATCGAGTTTCATATTTATGAGGTATGGATGCAGCATTATTTTCTGATGATTGCAGCTATCCTTTGCTCCCTTATCACGGCAGCTACTATTACTACAGCTTATTTTGCAAATAAAAAAGCAATCTTGACTGGCGAGAGAATTATGTTATAAGTTCGCTTTTCCGTTTAACCATCAACCCATTAATCCCATGAATGAACCAAATCTAACTCAAATCAAGGACACTTCGGCCAATCCCGCACCGCTCGGCCTACTCGGATTCGGTATGACGACGGTGCTGCTCAACCTGCACAACGCGGGGTTCTTCGAACTCAACAGCATGATTCTGGCGATGGGGATATGTTACGGCGGCCTCGCGCAAGTCATCGCGGGGAGCATGGAATGGAAGAAAGGCAACACCTTTGCAACCACCGCCTTCGTTTCCTACGGCCTCTTCTGGCTCTCGTTCGTGGTCATGGTTCTCTTGCCAAAATCGGGATGGAGCCCGGCGCCCAATGAAACCGCCAAGGCCGCCTACCTCTTCATGTGGGGACTTTTCACCGCCGTCATGTTCGTGGGCACCCTCCGGCTCAACCTCGCGTTGCAGGTGGTGTTCGGCACGCTGGCGGTTTTGTTCTTTTTGCTGGCCTACGGCGATTATGCCAAACCCGGCGACGGTTTCAATCATTTCACCGGTTACGAAGGAATAGTCTGCGGCTTTTCTGCAATTTATGCCGGACTGGCGCAGGTGCTGAATGAAGTCTTTGGCAGAGTCGTGCTGCCACTCTGCCCGGTGAAAAAATAATTTCCGTTCGAACCGGGCCACCCGATAGGTCTGGGATTCCAAAAAAACAAAAGGAATTCTTCCTCGATATAATCCTTATTTCCGACACATTCCGCAAAGGTTCGCAACCGTTGCGGAATGTTCTTTTCCGGCCGAAGAGAGAACAAATACGCGATGGTTTCGTTCTCTCCCCCTTGATGAACCCAAATGAGGATTTCGGCCATGAAAAAGCTATTTGCTCTCGTGATCGCATTGGCGTTTCTGCCCAATGTCGCCAGCGCGAAAAAATTCGAATCTGCAAAAAACGGGCATGAAGTGATCGCCCACACCAGCCGCGCGCCGGTGGTCGTGCATAAGATTTTCCCGCCCTATGGCCTGCACAGGCACGTCTATGCGGGAAGCCTCCCGAAATAGTCTTTGAAGCAGCTCATGCGAAGCCATGGCAATGCTGGGCCGGGGCTTGGAGGGATATCCCGCAACATCGCGTGGGCTTGGCACCGCCGTTGAAAAGCAACATGACCACGGCAAACGTGGGCATGGCACCGTCATTAAAACGAACGCTGGCGTGGCACTGTGGCAGTCATGACGTACCGGTACATTGCTCTATGTTGCACAAATCCAAAATCCAGGCATGCGGCACATAGCGCGAGATCGCTTCCCGGCAGAGATTGAACCAACTCTTGCAGCGGTCGAGGATAATGCTATCGGCCGTGGCGACGAATTCCGGCGAATCGCAAAGCACCGCGTCGGGACTGGCGACCAACTCGACGCGCCAAGGCCAGCGATTTTCCGCCGCCAGGCACTCCATGATGATTTTCAGACGCCCACTGTTGGAAACCGGGCGGTCCAAAAGCCAGACGCATTCGGAAACGCCGCACTCGGCGGCGAGGTTGCCGAGAATCTTTACGCGCAGGCAGCGTTTCGGCCACTTTGCGGTAGCTGCCGTGCATGCTCGCCATGTCGCGGTAAGCGCCGTCGCGGGCGAGGAGGATCACGCCGCCGCCCAGAGCGGCCTCGATGGTCGTGAGCACGTTGTAACCGTCCAGCCAAAGCGGGCGATGGACGAGCGACGTCCGCTCGACTTCGCGCCGCCGCCGTTGTTCGCTTGCCGCGGCGCTGCACGAACATCGGGCCGCGGCCACCCGTTGCCGGCTGACCAGCGCGTAACGGTCGCCGACCAATTTCAGCGAGGAGTCGGGCGCATAGCCCTTGCCCAGCAGCCAGCAGAGATCATCGACCGCACTCGCCAAGACCGGCCGAGCCCCGGAACCAAACAGCCGGGAGTCCTCGGGATGCGGTCCGCGATGCATTCTTTTGTCGGGCAAAAAGTCACCTGGAATTTTAGTCACACCCGGCAGGGGGGGTGTGCTAGGGATAAGCCGCCGGGTCCCGCCCGGTAGGCGGGACCTACTTTTAGCGTGAAAACGTGCCCATCAGTTGCCCTTCGGCAATGATGTGGTTTTCGATGTCCTTCATGAGGGATTTTTGATCCATGCCGGCCTCGACGGTCAAATGGGCCTCCAAGGCGTAGAGTTTGAAGTAATAATGATGCGTGCCATGTCCCGGCGGGGGCATGGGGCCGCGATAGCCGATGTTTTGGCCGTTCGGCCAGGAATTTTTCCCCTGCAATGCGCCGGGCGGATCGGTGAGCCGGGTCTTGCGGGGGATGTCTTCCTTCAGGCCGGTCACGTTGGCGGGAATTTTATAGATGATCCAATGCACCCAAGGCTCGGGCGTGGGTGCGTCGGGATCGTCGCAGATGAGCACCAGTTCCTTGGCCTCTTCGGGCACGCCCGACCACGATAGCGGCGGCGAAATGTCGTAGCCCTCGCCGGTGTACTTTTTCGGGATCCGCTGCCCTTCTTCGAAGGCGGAACTGGTGATTTTGATGGTCATGGGTTTCGCTCCTTGGAAATGAGAATGGGTGTTGGAAGAGGAAGGGGATAGATTCTGCTTGGAAGAAGACGTATTTGGATCGGGAGTTTTGGCGTAAGATAAGCCGCACGCCAAAACCACCCAAAAGGATATTATCAGATGAACCATTCGGCGGGACATTGCGTCGCCCTCATTCGTTCCGATGGTAATTATAGGCTTATTGCTCCCCTTGTAAAGTCAGGCTGGCGGTCGTGAATGCAACTTACTTGCCTTCGGCCAATTTTGCATGTAAAACGCCGTCTTTGGCGACGACTTTTGCAATCAATTTCTGCCGAAAACGGGCGAGTTGTTCCTGGAGAGCGCCGTTGGAGAGCGCGAGAATTTGCACCGCAAGCAGGCCCGCGTTGCGAGCGCCGCCGCCGCCGACGCCGACGGTGGCGACGGGCACGTCGCCGGGCATCTGCACGATCGAAAGCAGCGAATCCAAACCGCCTGCCAACTCGGTGGGCACCGGTATGCCGATCACCGGCAGGGTAGTGTGGGAAGCGACGACGCCGGCCAGATGCGCCGCCCCGCCGGCAGCCGCGATAATCACCTTGATGCCCCGGCCGGCCGCATCCAGAGCGAACTGCCGGACGATTTCCGGCGTGCGATGGGCGCTCATCACGCGGACCTCGCAGGCAATGCCGAATTCATCCAGCGCGGCCGCGGCTGCATTGATCTTCGGCCAATCGCTGTCGCTGCCCATCACGATGGCGACTAAAGGGGAAAGTTGATCGGACATATAGATTCCTTCTGATTGATTGTTTATACATCCGGCTTCATGTCCGCGCTTGTCGGGGGATGCAGGGACCAAAAGAAGGTTCGCGCAACATGCCCACGACAAGCGTGGGCATGGCACCGGACGTAACACCGGATGCTTCGAGTTTTTTCAGCAACCGAACTTCGGGCAGTATTTCATCCCGAACGTTTCGGCGACGGCTTTGTTGGTGACTTCGCCTTCGAAGAGGTTGATCGCCCGAGCAATGGGGGCGCTGGCTTTCGCGGCGGGGAGGATGTTTTGATTGGCGATCATGAGCGCCCAGGGGAGCGTGACGTTGCACAACGCGAAGGTGCTGGTGCGGCCGACTGCGCCGGGCATGTTCGCCACGCAGTAGTGCAGCACGTCATCGACGATGTACGTCGGATCGCTGTGCGTGGTGGGACGGGTCGTCTCGACGCAGCCGCCTTGATCGACGGCGACATCGACGATCACGCTGCCGGGCTTCATGAGCTTCAAATCTTCGCGGGCCACAAGGCACGGCGCTTTCGCACCGGTGACCAAGACCGCGCCGACAACCAGATCGGCCCGCTTGAGTTGCTCGCGGAGGATGTGCCGGTCGCTGTAGAGCACGGTAACGTTTGGCGGCATGATGTCGTCGAGGTAGCGGAGGCGGTCCATATTGATATCGAGAATGAAGATGCTCGCACGGAAGCCGGCGGCGATCTTCGCCGCGTTCGAGCCGACCACGCCGCCGCCGAGGATGGTGATGTGCGCCGGCTCGACGCCCGGCACGCCGGCCAGCAGGATGCCGCGGCCCATTTGCGGCTTTTCGAGGTATTTCGCGCCTTCCTGAATGCTCATCCGGCCGGCGACTTCGCTCATCGGCACCAGGAGCGGCAGGCGGCCCTGTTTGTCACTCAAGGTTTCATAAGCCACCGCGATGCAACCGCTGGCCAGCAGGTCTTCGGTCAGTTTCCGGTCGGCGGCGAGATGAAAATAGGTGAAGACGATCTGGCCTTTTCGCAGGTGTGCAATTTCGGCCGCTTGCGGCTCCTTGACTTTGATAATCATCTCCGCTCGGGCGAAGACTTCCGCAGCGGTGCCGATCATTTCCGCACCTTGGCTTTGATAGTCTTCGTCGGTCAATCCGGAGCCCAAGCCGGCGCCGCGCT
This sequence comes from Pirellulales bacterium, assembly GCA_963713065.1. GTDB lineage: Bacteria > Planctomycetota > Planctomycetia > Pirellulales > Thermoguttaceae > JADLEL01. The sequence continues at coordinate 318,312 of CAVQKP010000016.1, forward strand.
CGACCATGACTTTATGCCCGGCCCGTGTCAATTCCTCGACCCCGACGGGCAGCAATCCCACGCGATATTCATCCCGTTTCACTTCCTTTGGCACGCCAATAATCATGAAAAATCTCCCTGCAAGAGGTAATCAAAAAGCCAACTTTACAACAAAATCATCATTATAACTTATGCTAATACACCTGGCGTGTATATCGTTGTTTGCTAATAGAAGCAGGCAGGATACCATCTGCCAAAATCACGTTTATAACGCCGAACGTATTACACTGCAAGGGAAGCGGAAGAGATGCAAATCGTTTTTTTGTAGCAATCAACAACACCCTTCGCCCTTTTGGAAAGGAGCCGGGGACGAGGGCATTTGGCAGTTTGTTAGGCAGACTTAATTGATGCTCGCGGCGTTTCGCAAATTCGGCGTTGCGGAGTACGCCATTGCGGTCCGTTTTGTCACCATGACGGAAGAGCAAGCACTGAAGGCGTTTCCCGATACGACCTCTTCGCTTTTGACATCGAGCCAAAACCCGTCCACCGGTTCGGAAGCGGCGCCCTTGGTCTCGGAAATTCCGCCGGTTTACAATGGCCAACCGGCCGTCAGAGCGCGAACGATCATCGAGGAAGATTCGACCATGCGGTTCCGCGTGATCGATAAAGACGCCTTGGCGAAGTTGCTCGAAGCGGCGAATGCGGATCGGCGAACGAACGTTCTTGAAGCGCCGCTGCTCACGACCTACAACGAGCAAACGGCGTCGCTTTGCAGGTCAAAATGGCCACCTCTTGATTATGCTCCGAGAATAGTGATAGATTCTAGCCACACTGCTGCGCAGCCAAGGCCGCTGGCGGAAAAGTTCTTCACTGGTTTAAGGAACTTGTTTCGCGCATTGTGCCGTATTGCGCTTTCGGTTACAATCGTGTGGCGTATTCTTTAATGGTCCGTCTTTTAAAAGGAAGCTACAACTATGAATTGCATCGCGGTCATTGCGTTGACGCTCTTGTTTGGGGCGGAGGTAAAAGATGCGGCGAGCCCTGCTTCGCCCCAAGTTTGGATGGCGGTCTTGCCGATGCAAGTCCTGGGCGAGAGGCCCGGCGAATGGGAGTATGTTCAAAGCCACTTGGACGGCATGAAGTTCTGGCAGGAACAAATCGACAACACGCCCGTCGAGAAATTGCGTCCCCTGATCCAACTGCTTGCTAAGCGGCACATTGACATCGTCATCGAAAATAATTCGTGGCCGGGTCCCGTGGACGAGAACATCGGCGAGCGCGGGGCCAAAGCGGAAATCGCTCGCATCGACAAGATCATCAAGGCGGGCGGAAAAGTGAAAGCCATCGACATCGACGATCCCGTGCGCCGCCTCTTCTATCCCGAATACCCGACCTCGATGGAACACGGGAACATGGACGTCGCCTGGTGCGTGCGACAACTCATCAGCTACATGAAAGCAGTGCGCAAAGCATATCCCGAGATGGATTTTTATGCCATCACGAACTTTCCCAACTGGAGTTACAAGAACGGGCCTTCCTACTGGGGAGGCGACAAGGACAACAAGATGGCCAACTGGGGAGATTACTGGCCGGCGCTCAAGGCGATCGTCAAGATGACCAAGGAAGCGGGCGTGCCCGTGCGGGGACTGACGGTCGATAATCCCTACGATTACGCGATCGGCAAAGCCAAATCGCCGTACCTGAAGGATCCGGCGTCGATCGATTGGATCAGCCGTCTGCGCGACATGGAGGACTACGTGCGAAAACAGGGCCTCGAGTTCAATCTAATCTTCAACGCGGAAACCTCCGGCGGGAAGTTGGATAGCGACAAGGTCGTAGGCAACGGCGCGATGGACGATTACTACCGCGACACGCTCGACTACATCAAGCTCTACCGCGAGCGCGGCGGCAAGCCCGACCGTTACATCATCCAGAGTTGGTACAAGCATCCAATAGCCGAAGAAGTCCTGCCCGAAAGCAAGCGGCCTTCATTCACCTCGCTTGTCAAAGTGGTCATCGAAGACGTTAAGAAACCGAAATAGCGAACGAACTGTTGTCTCCTGTGGCAGAGCCACCCGGGTTCAACGAACCTGGGCCTCCTGCGAGTAGTTTTCCAATCCCATTCAAGACTCGATTCCCCAGGATGAATTAACGGCTTCATGCCAATCCTTCATCTGGGTTGTATTCACCCAATAGAACAAGTATAAATCTGTTCTGTAGATGACATCCTATTCCCCTATCAGCGGGTATATTGATTGCCCCTCGAATTTATGTTATAATATGCATCATACGAGTGACGAAAGTCGGTCTTGTCGAGAAAAACGGGAGGAGAATCGGGCATCCTTCTGGGAAAAACAGTTTCAAAAGTTCCCCCTTTTCCTTCAAAAAAATTCCAAGGGCATTTTATGAAAACGAGCCAAAATCTTCGGCGTTGGATCCTTGGCAAATGGCAGCTATCGGGATTCCTTGTAGGAGCAATCCTGTTTCTAAATGCGGCATCCGCTTTCGCGACCAATCGATATTGGAACGTCTCTTCAGGCGGTTGGTCAACAGCGGCGAACTGGGGAGGGACGGAACCCGTGCTGGCTGACTGGGCTTATATCCAAAACGGAGGAACGGCCATCGTAACGCAACCCGGCGAAACTTGTACTCGCCTTTTCCTCGGTTATTACAGCGTCACTTCGGGAACAGTTCAAATCACAAGCGGCGATTTGACAATACCTGATGTAGCATGGATCGGTTTGAACGGCACGGGAACCATCAATCAATCCGGCGGAACGTCAACTTGCGACAGTATCCTTCTCGGATCGTATGCCGGTTCCAACGGGTATTATTCTCTAAGCGGCGACAGCCGCTTGTCCGCCTATATCGTGGACGTCGGTCTCGGCGGCAATGGAACCTTCACACAGAAAGGCGGGATACACACCGTCAGTGACCAGCTCAATCTCGCCTTACAAGCCGGCAGCGTCGGAAATTATGATCTCAGCGGCACCGGTCAAGTCTCCGCCAAGTCGGAAAACATCGGCGCCTATGGCACGGGAACATTCACGCAAACCGGTGGAACGAATACGATCACCGACACCCTCGATATTGGAGGTCAACCCGGCTCGGTCGGAAATTATAACCTTAGCGGCACGGGACAGTTGACGGCTAATGAAGAGACAATCGGCGCATTCGGCAGCGGAACCTTCTCCCAGATCAGCGGAACAAATACAATCGCCACTACCCTCTCGATTGGCAGTTACTCAACGGGGCTTACGGGAACTTATAATCTCAGCGGCAGCGGACAGGTGTCCGCCAAAAACGAGTATGTGGGAACCTCCAGCAATGGCGCCGGCGAATTTTTGCAGTCGGGCGGAACCAACATCATCTCTAGCGTGCTGTCCATCGGCCAATCAACCGGCTCCCTCGGTAGTTATACTCTTTCCGAAACAGGGCAAATTGCCGCCTACTCCGAGATCATCGGCGACAAAGGCAATGGAACCTTCACGCAGACGGGCGGCACGAATACCATCACGAACGGACTTTTTATCGGTTATTCTGCCGGCTCCAGCGGTACCTATAATTTAAATGGCGGAACGCTAATTCTAAAAAACATAATCAAAGCCTCCGGTACGGCCGCGTTTAATTTCGGCGGTGGAACGCTTCGGGCAAGCGGCACTTTTTCCACCTCGTTGCCCATGACGTTGACCAGCACCGGCGGCGACGCCAATATCGATACCGCTGGTTACAATGTTACCTGTTCCGGGATTCTTTCAGGTGCTGGCGGATTGACGAAGATCGGTTCAGGCACGTTGATTCTCTCGACCGCCAATACCTTTACCGGCCCGGTCAATTTCAATGGCGGTTTGATCAAAACGGCCGCACTCAACAGGCTGGGAAATGGAACCGGCCTCAATTTCGGCGGCGGAGCACTGCAGTTCGATGCGGTATTCGATCCATCTACGCGAGTTATGACTTTTCTAGCCGGCGGCGCGACTCTCGACACGCAGTCCTACAACATCACGCTCGCAAATCCCATCGGCAACGGCGGCCCTGGCGGCCTGACGAAAAAAGGCACGGGCAAGCTAACGCTGAACGCACAGAATACCTACAGCGGAAACACCGTCGTTATGGGCGGCACGCTGGAAATCGCCAACGGCATCGCCCCATCCGGCACGTCGCTTATCGATGTCCAATCAGGCAAGGTGATTCTTAAAACCATAAATGTGAATAAAAACGATCTCGATATCCATACGGGCGCTTCGACAATATTCGAAATTCTTAACGGCTCCCACACGGTCGGTGATATCAGCGGCGGTGGAACAATCCAAGTAGATAGCGCTGCAAAATTATCCGCCACGTCGATTCATCAAGCCACGTTGATCATCGGCAGTGGTTTGAAAGTCGTCAGCGGTTCCCCGTACGGTGCTCCGCTAAGCGGCTCAATCACGCCCGTGCCCGAACCGTCAACATTCCTTCTACTCGTCAGCCCGGTTTTATGGTTGATGTATCGCAGGTGGCCCCAGTTGTCCCAGGCTCGCTGAAGTCAGTCGATTTAATTCTCGCAGGTGACGCTGAATTTTAATCCGGTGGGCGAACGCCCAGAAAGCAGGCAAGGGGGAATTCTTTCTCGGGGGTCAAACCCTCTTTTAAATCCCTATTTTTCGTCCTCTTGCTCCCCATGTTCGCGTCTGCGCAAATACAGCTTGATCGGCACTTCGCCGAAGTCGGATTTTTCGCGGAACACGCCAAGAAGATAGCGCTGATAGTTCGCCGGGAGCGATTTCGGATCGTTGCAAAAGAGCACGATCGTCGGCGGCTGGGAGGCGACTTGGGTGGCGTAGTAGATTTTCGGACGAACGCCCGGCTGATCGGGCGGCGGATTGTACTCCATCGCCGCTTGCAGCATCTTGTTCAACTGGCCCGTGCTCACGCGGCTCAAGGATTGCTTGTAGAGCATTTGGGCGTGATTGAGCATTGCCTTCACGTTCTTTCCCGTCTGGCCGGTGATGAATGCGATCGGCGCATACCACATGGTGCGGAAGGTGTCGCGGAGGTAGGTGACCCATTTTTCGGTATGCATGGCCGGCGCAGCCAAATCCCATTTGTTGACCACGAAGAGGCATGGTTTGTACTGCTGGGCGACATAATCGCAAAGCTGCTTATCGACCTTGCCGATCCGCTGGGTCGAGTCGAAGAACAACAGCACCACGTCAGCCCGGCGGATGCTCCGCTGACCGCGATGCGCACCGTAGAAATCGACGTCGGTGGTGACGCTTTTTCCCCTGCGGAAGCCGGGGGTGTCGATGGCGATAAACGCCTTGCCGTCCATCTCGAAACGCACATCGACGCTGTCGCGCGTAGTGCCGGGCACTTCGCTGACGATCATCCGCTCGGCCTGCGCCAGCGTATTGACCAGCGTGCTTTTGCCGGTATTTCGCCGGCCCACCAGGGCGATCTTCACCTCCGGTTCCCGGGGTTGTGTTTCCTCTTCGGTCTGCGGAGGCAAACGGTCGCGGATCTCGGCGAGCAGTTCGTCCTTATTGCGATTTTCCTTGGCACTGACGCGAATCACCTTCCGCCCGAAGCGGTAAAATTCATCCGCTTGCGAATCCAAGCCGTCGTAGTCGGTCTTGTTGGCCACCAAAATGACCGGGACATCGATATAGCGCAGCCGTTTGGCCACTTCATGATCCAACGGCAGCGGTCCCTCGCGGGTATCGACGACGAAGAGGAGGACGCTTGCGGAATCGACGGCGGCTTGAATTTGCTCTTCGACTTGCTCGGTGAGGTTATCGGAATCATCGATGCCCATCCCGCCGGTATCGACGAGTTCGGCGAAGCGGCCATCCAGCTCGATAAGGTGGCTGACCCGGTCGCGAGTAACTCCCGCGGTGGGGTCAACAATTGCCAGTCGCCTACCGGCGAGCCAATTGAAGAGGCTCGATTTTCCGACATTCGGCCGCCCAACGATCACAATTTGCGGAACACCCATCATTGATACCCAAAACGCAAAGGATTGAGGTTAGGAATATGAGACTGTCAAGATTCCGATCCAATCCGTATTTACCAACCTCTCGAACATTAAGATACCCATCTATGATAATTTTCCTAACTTCCAAGTTCCATCCCCTCTTGGGGGAAATATTGCGGAAAAGACTTGCATAATAGGCAATTTGGTAAAAGAAGGTCGATGAAAAATGCTCTGATAATCGCATTTATCAATGTTTGAGAAAAAAAGTTGTCACAACGACAAATTGAAATTAAAATCGCCGTCAAATAATTGTTTCGATGAAATGGTGTTATGCTTGAGCGTTAATTAGAATATATGGCGTCATCCCCACTTTTAATCTTTACTTCTAAACTATTCAATCCACAACATAATGTCACAACATCAATGCCCACAAGTGGTTAAGATAAAACGAGCGCTCTTGCAAAGATTGGAGAGCATGGAGCGGGCGGGGATGACGCACATGAAAAAAAGCCTTCTCATAAAGGCGAATATTGCCTCCCCCGCGGTTCATAGCCCCAAGGAGAAGCATTCAGTTTCACCGATTCCTCCAGCTTTTGTACCGAAAACCATTTCTCGGCAGATGGGCATTAGTGCGGGAAAACCGGGGAAAAAACTGCCATCGCTGGAAAAAATCGAACTCCTGGAGCTATCTCCCGATTCCCGTTGCCAGGCGTTGGCCCGAGTCGCCCGCGATGTTGCGGTTTGCCGACGCTGCAAAGAATTGTCTGAGACCCGCACACAGACGGTTTTTGGAGTGGGAAATCCTCATGCCAAGCTGGTGTTTTGCGGCGAAGCGCCAGGCGCGGACGAAGATCGGCAAGGTGAACCCTTCGTGGGCCGGGCGGGTCAATTGCTGACCGACATCATCGAAAAGGGAATGAAAATTCGCCGCGAGGACGTTTATATATTAAATATTCTCCGTTGCCGGCCGCCGGGAAATCGCAACCCTTCGCCGGTCGAGGCGGCAAATTGCCGGGAATATCTCGATCGGCAATTGGAAATCATCCAACCGCAGTACATTTGCTGCCTGGGCGCCGTGGCAGCGCAAAACCTGCTGCAAAACGACGCTTCCATCGGCCGCCTGCGGGGCATTCTTCACGATCTTGACGGCATCAAGGTGCTATGCACCTACCATCCGGCGTATTTACTTCGCAATCCGGCCGCGAAAAAATTCGTGTGGGAGGATCTTCAGATTTTGATGGCGGAAATGGGGCTTAGGTAATGGGTATCCGATCGGGCATGAACAGACAAGTATGTCTGCCTCCCGATCCAATAAATCAGCATCTGAGTGAGACAGTACATTAGATTGACAATCGAAAGGGCAAGCGATGGATTCATGCAAGTACTGCAAATTTTGGGAATGTACACCACCCGAAGTATCGCACTTGGACGCCGTTCAAATCGGCTTGTGTAAAAGAAGGGCGCCATTCGTACAACCAAATGGTAAACTGAATACGCCGCAGTGGCCGAGTACATTGCATACCGATTGGTGCGGCGATTTCGATTCTTCCATCATTCTGGATGAATTTGACCTGTAAAATTCCGGCGACTTGCTATAATTCAATAAAAGTGCTTGTTCTCGCTCCTGTGACCAATCGAGGGGGGGTGGCGGTTTTTGCGGCGGTAGCATTCTTCTGCATGGCAATATCCAACACGCCGCGAAAAAGGCGACCATCCCCGGGGAACGGTTACCGCGATTATTGCGATTCCGCCGCCATGCATGAAATCTTCGAACATACCGCCGATATCGGCTTGAGAATTCGAGCCCAGGACCTGGAGTCGCTGCTTGCCGAAGCCGGGAAAGCGCTATTTTCGGCTATCGTGGCGAACCCGGAGGAAATCCAGCCTGTCAAGGAAGTGCAGTTCACGGTTAAGGGGACCGATTACGAAGAGCTTCTGCACGATTGGCTGGCCGAGTTGCTATTCACATTCCATGCCGCGCGAATGGTTTTTTCCGATTTCACCGTGCAAATTCAGGAAGATGGCCTGACGGCCGTCGGCCGCGGCGAACCGATCGACTTCCTTCGGCATGAGATCGACACTGAAATCAAGGCCATTACCTGGCATGAATTGAAAATCGAACACGTGAAAGATGGATTGCAGGCGGAAGTCATTGTGGATATTTGAGCCAAATTCGTGAGGTGGGACAAATATGACTTTCGTGGGACACTGCATGACCGGAGTTGCGATCGGCTTGGTCCTGATACCGCAACATTTTTCCCGCCGCCAATTATTGGCGGGTCTGGCGGGTTGTGCCGTAGCAGCGAACCTCCCCGATCTGGAAGTGCCGTATTGGGGACACGCCAATTATGGCGTCAGTCATAGTATTTTCGTGAATGCGGCGTTGATCCTCGCACTCGTTGGCGCAGCGGCGCTTCTCGTTAGGCTGTGGGGTCTGAAAGTTTCATGGAAGTTGATCGCCGCTTGGGCGGTTGCGTGGCTGAGTCACATGCTTTTGGACTCGTTTTACAATCATGGTTTGGGCGTCAGAATATTCTGGCCGTTTTCCAACGCGGCATTGGTCCTCCCTATACCTTGGTTCCATACGATTAATCTTCATAAGAGTTTTTGGTCTTGGTATAACATGAGCGCGTTCCTCTCCGAGTTTTGTTTTTATCTCCCCTTTGTAGCAGGGGCATTTCTGTACTGCCTCTGGCGGCGAAATAAATATCGAGAAAGAAAAAATGCCTAAATCCGCCCACCATATTCCCCTGGAGCGCATCGACGATTGCACTTGGCGGATTCCGCGCAGTTATAAGATTGGGATGCAAGTCGAAGGTCGCATTTTCGCCGACGATCGGCTGATCGATCAAATCCGCTCCGATCAGCGCCCGAGCAGGTGGCGAACGTGGCGTTTTTGCCGGGCATCCAAATGGCAAGTCTGGCCATGCCCGACATCCATTGGGGTTATGGTTTTTGCATCGGTGGCGTCTCGGCGACCGATCCGGCCGCCGGCGGCGTGATATCGCCTGGCGGAGTGGGTTACGACATCAATTGCGGCGTGCGGCTGATGCGAACCAAACTTCGCGAGGAAGATGTTCATCCGAGGATCAATGCTTTGATGGACGCACTATATCGCGGCATTCCGGCCGGCGTGGGCAAGGGCGGCTCGTATCTTTTCGGCGGTAAGGAACTTCGCCGTCTGCTGGCCGAAGGTTCCGGCGTATCTGCAAACGCGCGGCTGGGCGACCGAAAGCGATCTGGAAAACACCGAGGCCCGCGGCTGCCTCGCCGGCGCCGAGCCTGACGAGGTCAGCGGCAAAGCCATGCAGCGCGGAAGCGATCAATGCGGCACGCTCGGCTCGGGGAACCATTTTCTCGAGGTGCAGGTGGTCGAAGAAATATGCGACGAGCCGGCCGCCCGGATCATGGGATTGGAAGAAGGGCTGGTCTGCGTGATGATCCATTCCGGCTCGCGGGGACTGGGCTATCAGGTTTGCGACGACGCGTTGTTGAAGTTCCGCAAAGCGCCGGCGAAATACGGCATCGAACTGCCGGACCGGCAGTTGGCTTGCGCCCCCATCGAAAGTTCCGAGGGGCGGGAGTATCTCGGGGCGATGCGTGCGGCGGCCAATTTCGCCTGGGCGAATCGGCAATTGTTGATGTGGCAAACCCGCGAGGTCTTCGCCGAGTTTTTCGGGCAGTCTTGGGAATCGATGCAAATGAATCTGGTGTACGATGTCGCCCACAACATCGCCAAGATGGAAGAGCATGCGATCGAGGGTGTCAAGAAAAAAGTCTGCGTGCATCGCAAAGGCGCCACTCGGGCGTTCCCGGCGGGTCATCCCGAAGTGCCGGAAAAGTATCGTCAAATCGGCCAGCCGGTAATCATTCCCGGCGACATGGGGCGGGCGAGTTGGGTGCTGGTCGGATTGCCGGGCAGCATGGAAAAGACTTTTGGCACGACTTGCCACGGAGCAGGCCGGGTGATGAGCCGGACGGCTGCCGTGCAAAACGCCCAGGGCCGGCGGATCGACCGCGAGCTGGCTGACCAAGGAATTATCGCCAAATGCCGCAGTTGGAAGGGCCTGGCTGAGGAGCAACCCGCCGCTTATAAGGACGTAAGCCAAGTCGTTCAAGTCGTCGCCCGCGCCGGCTTGGCAAAAAGGGTCGCCCGTCTCCGGCCGATCGGCGTGGTCAAAGGATGAATCGCGATCGAATGGCGCCGTCCTGCCAGGGATTTGCGATCATCAAGCTCATCCCCCAGAATCAGGGCAATTATGCGAGCGTGAAAAGTTTCGCGGGAATCGAGGCCTCTTTTTCGATCCATTTTCCGCTTCTTCCGTAGGATATTTCGGGGAGAATGGAAAGGCATTTTCTTTCCCGTCCTTGCTTTACATATCCATGATGGAATAAAATGGAAATGAGTAAGGGAACATTTCTGCCAACCCCCACCTGAGTATGGGAAAGAAGACACACTGTTTTTTGTCGAGATAAGTCCTCTAGTTGTGCAGACAACGCCCTTTACTATTCGGCCATGCTCACTTACGTTACCCATGCTCCGGCGGGGGAACGTGAAATAAGCTTATCCTAGGATGTCATTACGGCGGCGAGGAGCATAAACATGCCGGAAAATTGGTGGATATGGATGGCGGCTGGCCTGCTTCTGACGGGGTTGCTCTATTTTTGGGGACCGGTTTGCCAAGCGATTCGCGAAGCCCGTTTTGCCCGCATCCAGCGCGAGTTTCATAGCCGGCGTGAATGGTTGGAAGCGAAATTCATCCAAATGGCGGCATCTCGCTGTAAACGGACTTTCCCTCGATGGGGGGATTGCGAATTTGCCGACGACGTTTCTTATGTGCGGCATCGCGTGACCGGCGAACTCTCGGCTTTCGTGGCGGTTTCGATCACCACGGTAGAAGTCCCGGACGGCCCGAATTTTTCCAATCGGGACGTAGTCGGGAAGATGCAACTCGGCACGGCGGTTTTTCGGTACAACCGCGACCACTGGGAAACCGATGGGCGGACGATTATGAACCTCACGCCCATGGAAGCCGCCCGCTATTTCAAGCGCGATTGGAAAATCGTCAGGCAGGAATACGCCCGGCATTTCTGAAGCGAGCGATCGGCCTTTCGTTCGTCGTTCCGCCTCGAGGCGGATGTTCGACCTCATCTCGGATAGAGGCGGCACTACGAACTTGCCAGTTTTCTCAGCACCGTCTGCAAAATTCCACCGTTGCGGTAGTAATCGAGTTCGACGGGCGTATCGATGCGGGCGGTGGCTTGAAATTCCTTGACGGAGTTATCGGCACTCGTCGCGCGGATAAGCAGTTCGCAACCCGGTTGCAGGGAATCGTTCAGATCGGGGATTTGGAAAATTTCTTCGCCGCTGAGTCCGAGGGTTTCCCACGATTGGCCGGGCGGCAATTGCAGCGGGAGCACACCCATCCCGACCAGGTTGCTGCGGTGGATGCGTTCGAAGCTCGATGCGATGACCGCGCGCACGCCGAGCAGAAAGGTTCCCTTGGCGGCCCAATCGCGGCTGCTGCCGGTGCCATATTCCGTGCCGGCCAGGACGATCAACGGGACGCCTTCGCTTTTGTACTTCATGGCGGCGTCGAAGATCGGCAGGATTTCACCATCGGGCAGATGCCGGGTGACGCCGCCTTCCGTGCCGGGTGCGAGGAAATTGCGAATGCGGATATTGGCGAAAGTGCCGCGCGTCATCACCCGATCGTTGCCGCGGCGCGATCCGTAGCTGTTGAATTCGCTTGGAGGAATTCCCCGCTCCACGAGAAACTTGCCGGCGGGGCTTTTCGCGGCGATCGAACCGGCGGGCGAAATGTGATCGGTGGTGACCGAATCCCCCAACATCGCCAACACCCGCGCGTTTTTCAACGGTTGGATCGGTCCCGGCTCGAGGGGCAGATCGACCAGAAACGGTGGTTCTTGGATGTATGTGCTTGACTGGTTCCACGGGAAAAGTTCGCTTTCGGCAACGGGCAGGGCGTCCCATAGCTCGTTCCCTTGAAACACGTTGGCATATCGGCGGCTGAACATCTGCGGCCGGAGCGATTCGGCGATGACTTTGTCCACTTCCTCGTTCGAGGGCCAAATATCCCGCAAAAACACCGGTTTCCCGTCGCCGCCGATTCCCAACGGCTCGGCGGTCAAATCCAGGTCGGTTCGGCCCGCCAGGGCGTAAGCCACGACCAGCGGCGGGCTGGCCAAATAATTCGCCTTCACCAAGGGATTGATGCGGCCCTCGAAATTCCGGTTGCCGGAAAGCACCGCCGCGGCGACCAGATTGCCTTCGTTGACGGCCGCGGCGACATTCTCCGGCAACGGCCCGCTGTTGCCGATGCAGGTCATGCAGCCATAGCCCGTGATGCCGAAGCCGAGCCGGTCGAGCGCATCTTGAAGTCCAGTCTTTTGCAGATAATCGGTGACTACGCGGCTACCGGGCGAAAGGCTGGTTTTGACGTGCGGGGGCACGGAAAGCCCCCTTTCGACGGCTTTTTTCGCCAACATGCCGGCGGCGATCATCACGTGCGGATTGCTGGTGTTCGTGCAACTGGTGATCGCGGCGATCACGACCGCGCCGTGGCCGATTTCGCCGTTGCCGCCGATCTTCGCGGTGCGTCGGATTTGCTCCTCGTCGAGCGCGAATCCCCTTTCCCGCACGGGCGCCTTCAAGGCGTGCAGAAAGGAGGATTTGACGGCCGTCAGCGGCACGCGGTCTTGCGGGCGTTTGGGACCGGCGAGGCACGGTTCGACCGTGCTCAGGTCGAGCCGCAATACCTTGGTGTAATGCGGCGGGGGACCGGCGTGATGACAGTATAAATTCTGCTCTTTGGTGTACCGTTCGACCAGATCGACCTCTTCCGCGGTGCGGCCTGTTTCCCGCAGATATGTCAAGGTTTGGCTGTCAATCGGGAAGAAGCCCATCGTCGCGCCGTATTCGGGCGACATGTTTGCCAGCAGTGCGCGCTCGGCCACTTTCATGCCTCTCACGGCGGGCCCGAAATACTCGACGAATTTCTCCACCACGCCTTCGGTGCGGAGGATTTGCGTCACGGTGAGCACCAGATCGGTGGCCGTCGCGCCGGCCGGCAATTCGCCGCGGAGTTCGAAGCCGATCACCTCGGGAGCCAAGAGATACAGCGGCTGGCCGAGCATCACTGCCTCGGCTTCGATGCCGCCGACGCCCCAGCCCACCACGCCCAGGCCGTTGATCATCGTCGTGTGGCTATCGGTGCCGACCAGCGTGTCGGGCAGCGCGATCTGGCCGGCGCCGCCTTCGCGGACGAAAACGCATTTCGCGAGGTACTCCAAGTTCACTTGATGGATAATGCCCACCGAGGGCGGCACCACGCGGAAATTGCGGAACGCCTTTTGTCCCCATCGCAGAAATTCATACCGCTCCCGATTGCGCTCGAATTCGATGCGCACGTTTTCGGCGAGCGCGTCGGGCGCGTTGAAGCGGTCAACCTGGACCGAATGATCGATCACCAGATCGACGGGGATCAGCGGATTGATTTTCTTGGGATCGCCGCCCAGACGGCGCATCGCGCTCCGCATGGCTGCCAGATCGACGACCGCGGGCACGCCGGTGAAATCCTGCAAGACCACTCTGGCGGGCTTGAAGGGGATTTCGGTCCGAGCCGCCCGGGAATGCCCCCAGGCCGCGAGATTGAGCACGTCCTTTTCCGTCACCGCGCGGCCGTCGCAGCTTCTCAGCACCGCCTCCAGCAGGACGCGGATCGAATAGGGCAGCGCGTGCAAACGCAAAAGGCCGGCGTCTTCCAACCGGCTCAATCGAAAAATGCCGATCCGCCCTGTGCGGGCGTCAAACGTGTCGCGGGCGTGAAAAGGGTCGTGCATGTGTCGATTCCTTTGCTCAGAAAATCTCTATTTATCCAATGATATTATTGCAGTTCACGACGAAACCGCAAGTGGCGGAAATTCGTTCCAAATCTCGTTCACCGGCGCCGTGACGCTCACAATATTTTTCGTTGCGGGATGGCGGAATTCAAGAGTTCGCGCGTGGAGCGCGATGGCGCGAAGCCGCTCGTCTTCGTATTGGACACCGAAAGCGATCGTCGAGCCGTATTGGGCATCGCCCAGCAAGGGATGCCGCCGCGATGCGGCTTGCACACGAACCTGGTGCGTACGGCCGGTCTCTAACTGAATTTCGAGCAGCGATCCCCCCTCGGCGACGGCCAGTGTACGGTAGTGCAACACGGCCAAGCGTCCTTCCGGGTGTTCGCGTTCAACCACCTCTACGCGGGCTTCGCCGGGAATTTTGCGGAGGTAATCTTCCCACATGCCCGAGTCCGGCGTCACTCGGCCGGCGACCATGGCCCAATAGATTTTCTTGATCAGGCGGCCTTCGAACTGTTCGGCCAATTTTCGAGTCGCCCGATATTTGGTGCAGAAAACCATTGCCCCCGACGCCGGCCGATCCAGCCGATGCGGCACGCCGAGGTAGATATCCTTTGCCTCGCGGCGGTCGCGCCGCGCCAGATACGCCCGAATCCGCACTTCCATGCTGTCGATGCCGGGTGGGGCCTGCGTCAAAACGCCGGCGGGCTTCAACACCACCAGGCACGGACCGTCCTCGTAAAGAATCGAAACCTTGCCATCGTTCATGCCTCAATTATAGACTTGCCGCGCGAATAATCACGGGGGGGGGAGAAGACCGTAAAAACCCCGTACAACGCTAGAATCCCCCCGCCATCCTTCCCATCCGCATCCCCGAAATAATCGCTCCCCCAATGGCTAGGAGGATCACGGCAAGAAGGATGAACAGCAGAATCCATACGATGATCGACGTGCGGTACTTGATATGCGGCGTTAGGCGGATGATCTCCTTGTATTCGGGCGAAAAGACCACTTTTCCTTTTGCGGAGAATATGAGATACAAGATGTAGGCGCTGATCAGCGTTCCGATGGGAAAGCCGATAAGTCCCAGGGCGGAAAGAATGCCCGCCGGAATCCGTACCCGGGGATCGAGCTTGCGAAAACCGTAACCCAGCCACCCGTTGAGAACCAACAGCGGGAGGCAGATGACGCCAATGATCGCCAAATGGATCGCCTCGCGGCTAAGATTGCTTGTCCCGAAAAACGTTCCAATGACCGACACAAACAGGAACAGAATCATCATTACGCAGCCGAGCCAGTAGAGAATTCCGATCGATTGCAGCGAGGCCTCGTGACTGATGTACTTGTTGCGGATGGTTTCCGCTTCCCGAATCGCCGGATCGGCGGACACCGAGGCGGTTAAATCAGCGGTCGGCGAGGCGTAGGGATTTTCGGAAGGATTCATTTTTTCGCTCACAAAAGGTTCGGTTGGGATAAGTCATGCCAGTAAGTCTAGCAATTGTCTTCCGTGCGTTCAAGGAGTTCAATGCAAATATTGCCACACATCGACGATCCACGGATTGACCCACGGGTTCCAGAGCGGATAAGCGGCCGAGAACACGGAGACGAGCAGCATCGCGAGCGCCAGGCCCTTGAGCCATTTGTTGTTGGAAAACAAATCGGCGGCGGGCAGCAATGCGAGGATCCACAAGGGCGCCATCCAAAAAACCCAGCGGAAGCCGCTCGTCATCCCGCCGTAATTCCGATTTTCCTGCGGTTGGAAGATAAAATACAAAATGCAAACCAGCGACACCGCGCCGATGACCAGCGCCAACTCGCGGAGCTTGCGGTCGGCCGCTTTGCGGAGCCGGCAAAAAATACCAAGAACGCTCAGCAGCCAGATCGGCGTCAGGGAGAAGATGCCGTGATGGCCGACGAGCACGTTGAGCGCATAGACGGCGACCGACTTTTCGCCGCGATCGAAGCCTTGGGGATTCTTCCAATAGCTGTCGTAGGTTTTTCCGTTGCGCTCGTAAGTGTAGTTGTACCATTCGTCGCCGGCCGTGCGGTGCGCGTACGGGATATTGAACGTGCCGAAGGCGATATAGTTCGTCGCGAAGAAGGGGACGGCAATCAGAAGCGCGGCGGGCAGATAAGCGGCCAGCGTTTGCCGCGGCGCTTTCCATAAAAATGCCAGGCTCACGGCGGCGAAAAGCGCGAGTGCCGGCAGTTCGTTGGCCGCCATGAACGCCCCGGCCAGGCCGGCGGCGAAAAAGTAGCGGCTGGCGGCGCTCGCCGTCGAACCAGATCGGCACGGCGCAATACAGGAAACACCACACAGCAGACCGCGGCGGTGACGTGATTGTTCAGAACCACGGCAAAAGTGGTCGAAAAAGTGCCGAACACGGCGGCCGCCACCGCGAACCAGCGCCCCCAATCGGTCGTGCCAAAGCGTTCGACCAGTTTGGCGAGCAATAGGAAACTCGCCGCCAGCGGCAGCACGTTGACCAAAACCAGCATGATCCGCACGACGGCGAACGGATGGGTCCCCAAGCTCATGCCGGTCAGATGGAGGATCAGCCAATACAGGCCCGCTAAAAGCGTGGGCGTGAGCGGCGGCTTGCTCGAATAGAGATGGCCGTCGTGCTTAACCATGTCGATCGTGTCCCAATTCGGTTCCTGGATCACCTTCTCGATGGCGTACGGCGCGCCCGGCACGCGCATATCCGGATCGACCAGCGCGCGGATGGTGCACCAGCGGCTGCGGTCGTTGGCGCCGAGGAAGGGCCGCCGCAACATGGCGTCGCGGCGGATGCGCTCGGCCTTGATTTTCATGAGGTTATCGAGTTCTTCGCCCTGGTATCCTTTTTTCGCGAGCGACATCCTGGCGACGTCGATATCGCGGTCGATGCGGGCGAGCCGTTCCTTTTCCAGTGCGATCTTATCGACCGATTCCACCGTTACCACCCGGGCCAGCATCAATGCAACGCCCACGCAAATCAGAATCCAATACACGCTGGAGCGAGTCGGAGAGAGCGGATTTTCGGAGAGCGGAGGCATGGTGGAGTGAGATGTCATGCTATCTATAAGGCGATGAAGGTGGATTACTCGTTCCCGCGCCGGAGTGCGAGAACGTGGAGCGGAGGCTTGCTCAGTGCGCCGGCTTTTCGCTGTTGCGTTCCTTGACCAGCCTGATTTCGATATTCAGGCAATGTGCTTTCGCGCGGAGCACGTCGATATCGGTGATCGGCCCGCCGGCTCGATGGACTTGATCGATCAAATCGGCATCGCTGCGAGCGACTTTGAGTTGTTGTTCCAAGAGAGCGATCCGATCGGATTGGTTATCGGTCGCCTCCAACTTGGCCTTGAGATAATCCTCTTGGGCCTTGGCGTAATCCGTAAACGACGCCAGGCCGGACCGGTATTGCTTGTACACCATGGGCACGATTTTCTCGTAAGTTTCGATCCGCTCCTGCTCCAATTGCGCCAGTTTGGACTGCTTATCGGCCTTCTCCTCGCCCTGCTGATCGGTGAGCGCCGGCCGGGCGGGCAGCAGACAGATCGCAAATAAGCCAAGCACGACGATGGGGATCGTGAACCGATACATAAGTTTCTCCTTTTCAACCATGATTTTTATAGCACGACGACGATTAGCGCGGGCAAGACGCCGTCCCAGGCAAAGACGCCGATTAACCAGGAATAATAGTCCACTCGTTTAGTAGTCATCGAACGATCGTTCCTTGTAAAAATCCACGAGTACTTTCCCGTATCCGAACGCGAGGGTATCGTCACCCTCCCTGTCCCTTGAATCCGCTGCCCTGAACCCTGAACCCGAACCCTGAATCCCGAATCATGGAATTCACTTCCAAATCCATCCCAACAACAAAATCAACATCAGCGGCACAAGCACGGACAGCAGTGCCAGCAGCGGCCGGTCGGGGCTGAGGAAATAGAGGATTACTCCCAAAACGACGGCGGCGGCGAGGATCGCGGGCCAATACCGGCGTTGAACTTCGGGGGCGGGTGCTTCGATGTCGATGTTTCGCTCCAGGAGTATCGCCGCGAGTTTGCGCTCCCTGGCTTCTTCGCGGAGCGAATCGGCCAGATCTTCCGCGCCGGCATGTTCGGAAAGCAGAGCGGCCAGCGCCTGGGCCTCGGCGTCATGGCCTTGCTCTTTGAGGAGTGCAACCATCGCCGATTGGGCATAAATGTCGTGGGGGTTGAGCGTCAGCGCGCGGCGGAGGCTGACTTCGGCATCGCTTTGGCGATGCATGCGAAATTGCGCCAATCCCAGCGCGGCCCAAGCGGTGGAGGACGCGGCATCCGCCTCGGCGGCGTTTTGGGCGGCGCTCTCGGCCATCTTCGGCGCCCGTTCATTGGCCAGAAACCAGGCGTACTCGGAGAGGAAAAAGGGATCCCGGTCGGAAAACCTGACCGCCGCCTCGAACGCCGCCTGGGCCAAGGTCAAGCGCTCCGAACGCCATGCGGAATAGCCCAGCAGGATTTGGGCATGTGCGTTGGCCGGGTCGAGCTTCACCGCGCTTTGCGCTTCGGCCAGGGCGGCTGCGGGGTTGTCGCAATAGAGCAAGCCCTGGGCGCGAATCGCCCGGACCAGCGGATTCTCCGGCAGATCGACGGCAAGCTGATCGGCGATCGCCACCGCCCGAGCGTACTGTTCGTTGCGCAGGCGCGGCGAGCGCCTCTTCGATCAAGTCGGGAATGCGCTGAGGGTGGGACATGCAAAAATGTCAAGTAAGGACAGGACGCCAGGCTAACGACTACCGTTCCTTGGGGAGCGAACCAGCCATAGCCAGTATAGATTCTGCCGTAAATCCGGTGAATAACAAGTGCATGAAAAAACCCATGGGCGGGAAACCCATGGGTTGAAATTTTTCTCGAAACCGAGGAGAGAATCGCTATTTGCGGGTGGAGGTTTCGGCGTCTTTATTCTCGCTTGGGCTCGGGTTTTGCTTTTCGTTTTCCGCAGCAGTTTTCAAGGCATTGCCGGCCGCGGCCACGGCAACCCGGAGTTCCTGGGCGCTGAAATAGGGTTTGGTCATTCCATTGGCGTATTTATAGTGTTTCGCGGCCAGTTCCTGCCAGCTCATGCCGTTGTTCAGGTTCCATGCGGCCGCCTGCGCGGCACGTTGATTGATTTGGCCCGAACCCAACATTTGGCAAAGCTCCTTGACGCCGGCTTTCCGGGTGAAGCTTTCGATGGGCTTGATTTCATAGGGGATGGCGGCCCGAGGCTCGGCTTTGCCGTGTTCCAAGCAGACGGTATTGACCTTGATTTGACCGACTTTTTCAGGCGCCACGTTGAACATGCCCATGCCCATGCCGCCCATTCCCATGCCGCCCATGCCGCCGCCCATCGATTGATTGCCATTGTTGTTGCCGCCATAGCCACCGCCGCCGGAGCCTCTTTGATTGCCGACGGCGCCGAATTGCGGCAGCACGGGCACGCCGGCAAAGGCGTCGGGCAGTTTCACGTTCAAAGGCTTGTCGGTCTTGTTTTCGATCATCACGTTGGCTTGCTTGGAGTCCTTGGGAATGAACTTCACCACGATCTGGCCGTCTTTCATGGCCTGAAACATTTCGACGGTGTCGTTGTTCGGATTGTACGCTCCCTTGGTCTGAGCGGCGCGATCGCCCGCCGCCATGAGGATCGGGATGAACAGCAGGATCGCGGACACTGACAGCAACGAGAGCCAACGGCATTTTGGGGCAAACATGATATGAAACCTCCGGATGAACGAGATTGACGGTTGAAGCATGGATTTTACAGTCGGAACTTCGTTTGTCGAGAGACAAACTTTCCCTGCTGCACCTCCCGGGGCCTACCCCCCACCTAGGATGGGCACAAGCCTATCCAACGAATTAGGCTACTTCCCCTGCCCCTTATAGACTAATTCCTTTCTGCAAGAAAGCCAAGCGAAAAATAATGAAACCCCGGTTATTTGGCCAGCGGCGGTAGAATCGAATTCAAGTAGTAAATTATGGTGGCATAAATAAATCCATAAGTTGTGTTGAAAAAGGGGACAGGCACGTCGCTGTAAGCCATTTTTCGCGGGATTTCCGGTACTCGGCTCCGAGCCAGTCCCCTTTTCAACAGACTGCTAGGCTTGCGGCAGTTCTTCCAAGAACGACAAGACCCTTTAAAGTCGCGCTTTGCGACTATCCTCAAGTCGCGCTCTGCGACCAATTCGGCGTCGCGGATTGGCAAGCCCAAAAAGTTATTGATACGTAAGTCGTGATTAATTGGAGAGTTGTGATCCGCTTTCGGCATTCGAATCTCTTTGGGCACGTTTGTTGCTTACCACCGTTGGCATCGCCGCGTCCGGCGGTTATCGCTCGAAACTGGGCAAGTCGAAATATCGAACGAAGGAAAATCATTTGACGACCATGATTTTACCGTCAAGTCCTCGAATCTTGTTGTATTATCCAAGCCTCTCGTTGAGCGGCCAGTTGGAAGCATGGTTGGCGCAATTCGGCGCAGGGCAGGCGCGGATTTCTTTCGAGCGTTCGTTGGCCGGAATTCGGCGGCAGATTTTCGGCGTCGATTTCGTGCTGATCGATGCGACGGCGGATCCCGCTCAGGCTTCCGACGCTTATTTTCAAATTTACAACGCTCTCGGAGCGGATTCGATGGGGGTCTATACCGAAGTCGTGCATGAGGGTTTGGAACTCCTGGTGCGCCGCTTGGGAGTGATCCTGTTGCTGGGGCCGATGAGCGTTTCCGAATGGGACGACCTTTTCGCGCAAAAATTTCCGCGGACGATTCCGCTTGCATCGGCGCTCGAAACGGCGCAGAGTCCCCCGCCGGAGCAAAAACCCAGTATGGAGAAACCGGGCAAAAAACCATATCCGTTCGAATCAATTGCCGGTTGAAGCACGGCACTAGCTCAGTCAGGGAGGCAGCGATGCGGTCGATTATCGACAAGTTAAAGCCTCTGCAAATGGAAAACAACGATCCGCAAACCACTCGAGGAAGCACGCCGCTTAAACGGTGAAGGGCGTCCGGAATTGAAACGCGAGTTATCGACCATTGGCGGGACGTTTTGTCCCGCGGGGAGTTCGAAATAGACCTTTTTTCTCAAGGAGCGCATGCGATGTTCATAATTGTATCGGTGCGACAATTGCTTCTTGCCGGTTTCGCTTTTTTTTGCTTGTCATTGCCCGTTTTGGCCGGCAGCCACTATGATCCTTTGCAGCCGCTTGACGGCCAGTACACGGTTTCCGCTTCCGCAACGGCGTCCGGCCCCGACACTTTTCTGTTCGTTTACGACATCAAGAACAACAATCAAGGAACGGGCCTTCCCACGGGACTCGACGCATTCGAATTGCTCGTTCCGGTTTCGGCCGCGATCACGAACGTATCGAATCCGCTTTCGTATTCGGGAAGCCCCGGATATTGGTCCTTCTCGGAACGCGAATCAACCGAACCGGGTTTCAAAAAACTCTATTGGCTCGGCGCCTACGAACAGTCCATCTATCCCGTTGACACGACCGCGCATTTCAGTTTTCAAGCCGCCGGAGTCGCCGTCGGAACATCCGCGCAAAAACTAACGACCTATAAATATGGGAACGCAACGGATTGGTATTATTCGGCTTTTTCAGGGATGACAACGGGTCCGGTGAGCGTCGCCGTCCCCGAACCCTCAACCTTCGTTCTTGCCGGCATCGTTTTTGTCGGCGCGGCCGCCTGGCGAATGCGAAAACGCGGCAAGTAGTTGAAAACAAACGATACGACGCCTCAAAACGGCACTACCCCCCCTACTCGGCCCCGGCAATCTGCGCGCCCCGGAACCCCCCCCGCCGCTTCGCAAGCCGGAAGATCGGACGCAGAAACAATCAATCGACAGCCATGAGCACACCACTAAATCCGCAAATCGTGTTGTTTTATCCGAGCCGTTCCTTATCCATCCAATTGCAGGCTTGGTCGGATCAGCGCGGCGGGCGGCAGATGCAAATTTCTTTCGAGCGCTCGCCGGCGGGAATTCGACGGCAAATGGAGCGCTTCGATTTCGCGCTGGTCGATGCGACGGAAGATCCCGCCCGGGCTTCCGACGCCTATGTCCGGATCCATGAAATTTCCGGCTCGGAATCGATCGCGGTTTACACCGAGGTCGTGCATGCCGGCATGGAGATTTTGGTCCGCAAGCTGGGGCTGGCGTTGTTGCTGGGGCCAATGAGCGTTTCCGAATGGGACGATTTTTTCCTGCATAAATTTCCGCGGACAATCCCGCTCTCTTCGATGCAGGCGGACGTGCAAAGCCTGCCGCCCGAGCAAAAGCCGAGTGCGGAGATGCCCGTCGAGAAATCGTATTCACTAAAGTCAATCGCCGGCTGAAGTCCGGCCCTAACCCGATGAATGGAGGTAGCGATGCATTCGATTATCAACAGGCTGCGGTCCCTGGCGGACGAGGAATTATTGGTGCTCAGCGAGGCGATCGATATTGAAATCGCGTGTCGCGAGGAGCGGATGGAGGAGCATCCCGACTCGGCCCGCCTGCGCGAGGCAGCGATCGGAAAGTTATCGCACCAAACTCGGCACCAAAGCGCCGCCGGTCCGAGCGGTGGGTATGAAGGATGCCGGGCGGAGGCGAAAGTTCGCCGCCTGACGCGAAACACCGCATGAAATCGGGGGCTTTCCTCAGCCCCGATTTCAGCCGGCAGTGGGGGGTAGCGGGAAAATTGTCCCCCGACTGATGCCGGCGGGCGGGGGCAAGCCGCGCGGCATGAGCGAACAGTCCGCACCGCGGACGCGAATCCCGGCGAGAGCGGGGAAGAGAAAGTCGAGACCACCCGGGGAGTGCGCGACGGCATGGTTTTCCGTCCGCGAATCGGGGAAAGGGAATTCCGTTTTCTCATCAAATGTTCTATTTTATTTTACAATGGCAAGGATTCGAAAAGGCACGAAGATGAAAGACAATGCGCCAATAATCGTCAACGAAAACACGGTTCTCAATCCCAAAGACAATCTTCCCCTTACGGTTCTGAAAGTGGAACCGGACCCCGAGATGGCGGAAATCGAGGAAGCGAAAAAGCATTTTGACGATGAATTCGACGCGGAAGCCTATTGGGCGGGACGCTTGCTCGCCGATCGGAAATCGACCCGGATTGCCGCCTGAAAGCGAGCCGGCCGCATTGCCGGCTCCGGAAAACGACCGCCTCGCGTTTTTCATCAATCATGAAGAAGCACGGGACGATCCCGCCACGCAATTTAACGAGCGCTGATTTCTCGCACGGCCTTGATCAGCGCGACTGCGTTCTCCACGGGCGTTTGCGGCAGCACGCCGTGGCCGAGATTGAAGATGTGCCCCGGCCTTCCGCCGGCTTGGCGCAGCACGGCGGCGGCACGGCGGCGGATTTCATCAGGCGCGCTCAGCAAGACGGCGGGATCGAGATTGCCTTGCAGCGCGACATTCTCGCCGAGGATTCGCCGGGCGTCGTCCAAAGGAATTCGCCAATCGACGCCGATCACCAAATTATTTCGCGCACCCGCGAGTTCGCGCAAGAGGGGCAAAATGGCCGGATTGCCCGTGCTGAAATATATTACCGGCGTTTCAGCGGGCAAAGCCTCGACGAGCCGCCGCGTGGCGGGCAGAGCGAACTCGCGATAATCCTCGACACCCAAGCAGCCGACCCAGCTATCGAAAATTTGCACCAATTGCGCGCCGGCGGCGATTTGGGATTTCAGATAAAGCGCCGCCGCCCGGGCGAGACGGTCCGTCAAGGCGTTCCAGGCGCCGCGGTCGGCATACATCAGGCTTTTCGTATAACAGTAATTGCGGCTCGATCCGCCCTCCGCCGCGTAGGCCGCCAGCGTAAACGGCGCACCGGCAAAACCGATCAGCGGCAAGCGTGCGGGAAGCCCGGCGCGGGTTTGCCGGACGGCCTCGGGTACGAATTCCAGTTCCTCCATGCTTTTTAGCTCGCGCAAGCGGTCCACGTCCGCGGGCTCTCGGACCGGATTGTGAATGAGCGGACCTTCGCCGGCGGCGAATTCCAGTTGCAAACCCAGCGGTTCGAGGATCAAAAGGAGATCGGAGAAGAGGATCGCGGCATCGACCTGCAACCGTTCGACGGCCGTAAGCATGATCTCCGCACAAAGTCCGGGATCTTTGCACAATTTGAGAAACGTCGTCCGGCGGCGGATCGCGCGGTAATCCTCCATGTAGCGGCCGGCTTGTCGCATCAGCCAAATCGGCGTGCGTTCGACCGGTTCCCGCCGCGCGGCGCACATCACCAAACTGTCTTGCCAAGGAGGAAGCATGGAATGGGTATCTACAGTTGGATTATGGGACGATATGTCTTTCATTGGGAACGAGTATGAATGATTGCGAGCGGATTTTCAAGTGGGGCGAACATCGCCCGCCAACGTATTTATCGGATTACGAATTGGTTGGCCACACGGTCCCGGCAAGCCGCCCGTGAAACCAAGTTTGCGCTATTAATCCTTCCGATTCCAAAAGCAGGCGAGAGGGATCGGCTGCCTTTTCTTCGGGCAGCGCGACGACGGCGAAATTCGCCGCTTTTCCCGGCTCGAGGCTGCCGATTTCTTCCGCACGCCCCAAAGCGCGAGCGGCGTCGATGGTGCCTAATTCCAGAAACCGATCCCGGCCGATTTGCGGATATTGCTTCGCCGCGAACCGCATTTCGGCGAGCAAACTCAAGTTGGGCGAAGAAGCGCGGCTGTCGGTGCCCAAGGCGACCGGCACCCCGGCGGCAAGCATTTTTTCCAGCGGATACGGATCGTGCCGAAAAAGGCGTGCGTTCGCGGGCAATAAACCACGGACATTTTCGCGGCCTGATCCGTGAGAAAAGCAATCTCGGCATCATCCAGGTAATTTCCGTGGATAATCAACGCGCGCGATGCTTTGGAAAGCGTCTTTAAATAATCCAGCGGCCGTTTCCCGCCGGGAAAAGCGGCAGGATCGAAAATATTCCGCTCATGCAGAAAATCGCGAAACGGCCCGGTTCCCTCGCGGAGCAATTGCATCTCTTCACGCGATTCGGCGAGATGCATGGCTAGCGGGATTTTTTTTATGGATGAAATCCCGGCGAGATTTTCCAATAATTCGGAAGATATGCTGTAAGGAGCATGAGGGCTTAGCCCAAACTCCCAGTCCGCCGCTTTTTCCTCTTGCAGCAGAAGATGATTCTTCGAATGAAGATTTACGATGCGTGAAATTTGATCGCTTGTTTGCGGAAAATGCTCGATCTTGTTTGTTGCAAAATGTTTTGGATAAACATCAACCGAGAGCGCTAAAATATCGCGTTTGGGAGAAATAATTTCGAGGAATCTTGTTCCATCGGCGGAGAAGTTTTCATAGGCGTCTGTGGGATCGCCAGGCTGGGAGATGTTTCCCACGCTCGTAACGCCTTCGCGGCCACATTCCTGCAATCCCATCGCGATAGCCACGGCCGGATCGAGGCGCGTGTCCTTCGCGCCATGCGATGATCGTGCGAATCCAATCCACAAAACCCATGCCGGCGCACCGAGCGGTTTAGCAAGGCCGCTGAATTCCAAATGCGCGTGCGCGTTGACGAAACCCGGCAGAATCGCGGCGTTGCCGAGATCGTACCGTTCGCCGGGCGGCGGCGACTTGCCGACTTCGACGATCCGCCCGTCTTCGAAGCTCACGAAACCGTTCTCGATCGGATCGCGGACGACGGGAAAAACGAATCGTGCGTGGAGAATTTGGCGATTGCCCATGGTGTTCGGCGATCCTCGTTTCGCTCGGCGCCAACGGCGGCGGCGGAGCGTGGCGGCAAGCATCAAATCGGTTCCTGTCGGGCACAACTCAAACGCCGTCGCTGTCGGCCCCGAACCAACCGACCGGCAACTACTTGATCATCGACGCCAAACTGACGGAAATATCCTTGTCTTCGGGATTCGTTTCCTTCCCGCGAACGATGGCTTCCTGCAAACGCTCTTCGGGTGTCTTGCTGTAGGACAATCGGCTGAACCAGAACATCAAGAGCAGGGCCACAATGCCGCACAGAACGATGAACTCCCAATGATATTCGAAACCGCCTTCCGTCGAATCGCCGAGCGTTTTCAGCACGGGCCAGCGTTCGCACAACGCGGGCGTAATGCGGCCAATGAGGATGGTCAAAGAGTTGAAGGTAAAATGAAAGGCCATGCAGGGAAAAATGCTGCCGCTTTGCACGGCGACGTAGCCCAAAATCAAGCCCACGAAAAACGCGTTCATCGATTGCTGCAAAATACCGTGAATCAGGCCGAAAAACAGCGCGCTGAGCACGATCGCCCGCCATTTGTAGCCCAAGTGCCGCAAGCCGGAGAGCACGAATCCCCGTACCGCCAATTCTTCGCAAACGGCGGGCGTAACGCCGACGAGCAAGATCAACAACCAAAGATTTTCTTGATGGAGAATCTTTCCCAGCCACTCCATTTCCTGCAGAAAGGCGGGGTTGGCGGGATAGAGCCGCGCCACCCAGCCTTGCAGCACGGTGATCGCCGGCTGGATCGCCACGGCCAAGATCAACGCCGCGGGAACGGCCGTCCAATGCGGCAGCTTCAAGAGCAGCGTCTTGCGGGGTTTGGCCGTCAGCACGATGGTCATGAAGAGAACCGGCGCCAAAATCACCCCCAATTGCGGCACCAAGACGGCTTTAACGAATCCCGCGAAAGTTTTTTCCGGAACCACGGAGAGTCCCAGAAAAAACTGAAGCATCAATATCGCCACCGCGCATGCCAGAGCTCCCGCCGCCGTGGGCGTGGGCTTGCGATCGCGGTAGAGATGTTTCAGCCAAAGCCGCAAATCGAGCCGTTCGCTCCCCGAGAACAACACCGATTCGGAATTGAACTGGTCGATTGCCCAGCGGATCGACAGCAGGCATGCGCCGATCGTCACGCCGATGACCACCGGCGCATATTGCAAGGCCGGCAGGTACTGGCCTTCGAGCAAAGTCTTCAACAACAACACGATGCCGGTGATCGGTATCAAACTGTAGCCCAGGTTCAACTGCACGCCGGGCGACATCGGCAGCACCACCAGCGGCATGGTGATCAAAAGCACGGGCATCAAATAATATTGCCCTTCCTTCGAGCTTCGCGCGAAAGCCGCCAGCGCCAGGCAAACCGCGCTGAACAACGCGGCGACCGGCAGCAGGGAGAGCGAAATCCAAAGAATAGCCAGCGTCGGCGGGGGGCCGAAATTCCCGAGTTTCGACAATACGAGCCAACCCGTAAACGCCACGCTCAACAAATTCAATACGGCCGTAATGATGCTGAAGAGCATGATCGTCAGCAGTTTGCCGACGACGATATCGCTGCGCTCCGCGGGACTGCTCAACAGCGTCTCCAGCGTGCCGCGTTCTTTTTCGCCGGCGCAGAGATCGATGGCCGGATAGAACGCGCCCGTCAAGGCCCAGAGCAAGAGCATGACGGGCAATATCTTCGCCCAGCCGGCCGCTCCCCTCAGGCCGGAGACTTCGGCAATATCGGCTTGATCGAGGGTAAACGGCTTCAAAGCGATGACGGGCAGGCCCGCATCCTTGAGCGTGCTTTCGCCGATGAGTTCCGTCCAGCGCTGCATGGCGTCGGAAATCCGCTTGAAGGCGATCTGCGATTTTTCGTTGGCCGTCGTGTAGATGATTTCCGGGCTGGGGATCGTCGCAGGTTGGAAGAAGGGATTTTTTTCGGCAAGCTTGCCGGATCCGTCGGCTTTGTCGGGCCGATCGAGATCGCGCGGCGCCCCCTGCAATTTGTTCGATGCCGCAAAATCGAGGCTTTCGCGGAAATCGCGCATCCGCCCGGCAAAATCGGCCGGAAAATACAGCGCTGCGTCGCATTTGCCCGACTGGACCTGGTTTCGGGCGTATTTCAGCGGGTCGAAATCCCGCGAAAGATTGGGCGAGGGAAAATCCACCTGCAGAAGTTTTGCCCGCTTCGGATCGCTGAACAGCTTGTCGGCGAATTGTTTGTTGTTTCCCAAAAGAGGCGGCAAATCGCCCAAATCGTCCGCGCCCAACACCAACACCCGCACCGATTGCTCGCGCAAGAACTGCGATACCTGGAACAAGCTCATGCCCAACAGCGGATAAAGCAGGATCGGCAGCACCACGATCACGAACAGCGTCCGCCGATCGCGCAGTTGATCGCGGATCTCCCGGGCGACAATCAATTTGACGTTGACGAATTTCATGTAGTGCGGTAGGTGCCGGGAAATGGGTTATGGGGAGCTTAGGATCGGCAATTCGACAACTATCGAACCGTGGTCTTTCGCTCCGCGAAAGTCGCCTTTTTTTGCGGAGCGAAAAGCGACTCTTGGTTCCGCGTCATTTCTTACGAACCGCTCGCGCCGCTCGCCGCCCGCTGCCCACTTTCCACTTTCTCCTCGTCGTAGTTCGAAATCAATTGGAAGAACAATTCCTCCAAATCGCGTTCGTGGTGGCGGTCGCGGATTTCTTCGAGCATGCCCTCGGCGAGGATCCGGCCGCAGTGCAAAATGGCGATCTTATCGCAAAGTTTTTCGGCTTCGCGCATGATGTGCGTGGAATAAACGATGCACTTGCCCTGCTCGCGAAGCTCGGCGACCGTCTTCAACAACGCGCGGGCGACCAACACGTCGAGCCCCGCCGTGGCCTCGTCGAATATCAACACCGGCGGATCGTGGATCACCGCCCGGGCGACCGACACCTTTTGCTTCATTCCGGTGGACATCTTCGCCCCCAGGATATCGCGGGTGTCGTTCATCTTGAGCCGTTCGAAGAGCGATTCCATCCGCCCGGCGAGTTCTTCTTTTGCGATGCCGTGGAGGCGGCCGAAATATTCGACCATCTCCCAGCCGGTCATGCGGTCATAGACGGCCGTGTTGGCCGACATGAAGCCGATGCGGCTGGCGCACCTGGGCCGATTGGGTGAGAACGTCGAAGCCGTCGATGGTCGCCGAGCCGGAAGTGGGTTTGAGGATCGTGCTCAAGATCCTCAGCGCCGTTGTTTTTCCGGCGCCGTTGGGCCCAAGCAAGCCGAAGACTTCCCCCGCCTTGGCGCGGAAACTAATCCCCTCCAACGCCACGATTTGCCCGCGCCGCAGGTCGCTGTAGTGCTTGGTCAAATCGTGAACGTGGATCATGGGAAATTAGTGCGAAGTGGAAAGTGCGAAGTGGGGGAGCAGGCTGAAAAAATTCATCACCGACTACTGCCCACTCTCCACTTTCCTTAATATTACCACACTTCATCCATCAACCGATAAAAAACGTTGCGGCGATGGGGGGTATAACCCGCTTCGGTGATAATGCGGCGGATTTCCGCCTCGCTGGTGTGGAATCGCGTGCCCGCCGCCGACACCACATTCTCCTCGATCATCAAACTGCCGAAATCGTTGGCTCCGAATCTTAGCGCCAATTGCCCGATCCGCATACCTTGCGTAACCCAACTAGCTTGCAGGTTGGCAAAGTTGGCCAGATACAGTCGGCTCACCGCCAGCGTTTTAAGGTACTCGAAAGAGCCTGCTTTGGGAAGTTCGGCGAGTTGAGTATTGCCGGGCTGGAATGTCCAGCAAATAAAAGCCGTGAAGCCGGCGGTTTCATCTTGCAAGCGGCGCAATCGCTCCAAATGCTCGATGCGTTCGGCGAGGGTTTCGATATGTCCGAACATCATCGTGGCCGAACCGCGTCCCCCTAAGTGGTGCCACGTGCGGCAGACTTCCAACCAACGATCGGTCAAAATTTTTCCGGGGCTGATTTCGCGGCGGACGCGATCGACCAAAATTTCCGCGCCGCCGCCGGGCAAACTCCCCAAACCGGCGATCTGCAGACGGCGCAAAACCTCCTCGATAGTCGTTTCGGATATCCTGGCGATATGATCGATTTCCGGCGGACTGAATCCATGCACGTTGATCCGCGGAAAATTCCGCTTGATATCGGCAACGAGCGATTCGAACCAATCGAGTTTCAGATCCGGATGCAGCCCGCCTTGCAAGAGAATTTGATTGCCGCCCAGCGCGATGGTCTCCCGAATTTTTCCATAAAGCTCTTCCCTCGTGAGGACATAGCCATCTTTGGCCTCCGGCATGCAATGGAAGGCGCAGAAACGGCAGCCGCCCACGCAGATATTCGTGTAATTGATGTTCCGGTCGATGTTATAGGTGCGATAAGGTTCGGGATGCAAGCGCCGGCAAACTGCGTCGGCAGCCTCGCCCAGCGCGGCTAGATCATGCGATTCGAGCAAGCACAACCCCTCCTCGGGCGTCAACCACCGGCCGTCAATCGCTTTTTGCAGAAGGTCTTGCATAAATGAATAGTGGGCAATGGGCTGCGGGTGGTGGAAAGAAAGCAGTGGTTTGTCACTGTCCACTGCCCAGTGCCCGCTGCCCACATAAAAATCCGTATTGTTCGGCCAACTCGAAAAACCGTTGCAAGCCCGCCTGCTCCCGCGAACCGTAGTAAAAGTGCAAATGGTCGCGAAGATAGGCCAGGCATTCGACTTCGGAAATAGCGAGTTTCGGCGATTCACGCCCGGCGATCTCTTCCAAGCAGCGCAATCCTTCTTCCCGGGCCTGGGTCAATGCCGCTCCCAGTTTTTCCAGTTCGATTTCCGGCCTGGCGATCCACAAGGCGAAGACGAAAGGCAACCCCGACCAATTCGTCCAGCATTCGCCTAAATCCCAGACGAATTCGAATTTCCCGTTGACCGCCGCCATGCCGCGGTCGCCGATCAAAAGCACCGCATCCGCGGCGACTTCCGAGATATCGCCCCCCAGCGGCAGCGGCTGGATTTCCGGCTGCAAGCCCAGTTGCTCGCGGAGCAGCACTCGCGCCAGAACGGCGCTGGTTCGAGAACCTTCATCGAGCGCCAGCGTGGCGATTTTCCCGGCAGGGACGCGGCCGTAAAGCTTGACGCTGAGCACGGGGCCTTGGGAGGAAATGCAGGCGTCGGAGACGATGCGGTATTCCGGATGACGAGCGTATTCCACCGAGGGAATCATCGCCACGTCCAAGTCGCCGGCGGCCAAACGATCGGCCAGCCGGCTGGGAAAGTCGAAAATCACTTCCGCCCAGGGAGCGGTTTGCGCAAGGGCGTAAGTCAGCGGCCTGGCGTTCAAATATCGCACCGCGCCGATGCGCGTTGCTTTTCGGGTTGTGGTCATGGGGTTGCAGAAAGGGATCGATGTTTCCTTAGCGGATTCCTCCATTATAGCAACAACATGATTGGGCAAAAGGAGGCGCGGCATAATCATCATAACCGGCTCAAACCCATCGGCTCTTCCGTGGTCGAGGCTCGCGAATTCGACCATGTTGCGCTGAAAAAGCTAAAGTTTAACAGCGGGCGGTGTCACCAAGGAAAATTCAACCAATCGGATTGGCAGAAAATGTCGGAAACGAACCAGGGAAATCTATTGGCGCGATTGGCGGGCGCGAAAGCGGACGGGGATAAGTCCAATCCCTGGTCGGAGGTGGCGGCGGCTGTGCCGGACTACGAATCGCCTCAACCAAACGACAAAAAAATCGACGCCATTCTGGCGCGGATCAAGGAAATCACGACCAATGTCACGCCGCGAGCGACGGCTGCCTGCACCGTCACCGGCGCAAATCAACCGGAGCCGGAGCCCGTTAAAGCCGCCGCGAGCAGCCATGAGGAGGCGGTGAATCAAGAGACTTTTTTCCCGCAAGAACCCGAATCGTTCAAAAAAGCCGGCTTGAACGACAGCGAAGTCGAAGCGCTGGCCCTCAAATACCTGTTGGCTCGCGGCGACTCTTCGGGCCGCGAAATATCCGAGCAAATCAAGCTGCCCTTCGTTCCCTTGGATGAACTGCTTCGCGAGTTGAAGAACCAGCAATTGGTCTGCCATCGCGGCGCGGCCCCGATGAACGATTTCCAATATCAACTCACCGACCTCGGCCGGGAGCGCGCCCGCCGCTACTCGGAGCATTGCACCTATTTCGGCTCCGCGCCGGTTACGCTCGAGGATTACATCGTCGGCGTGCGGGCCCAATCGCTCACCAATCAGCATCCCTCGGCCGATGACCTGCACCGCGCGTTCGAGGATCTCGTGCTCAACAAGAAAATGCTCGACCGGCTCGGGCCGGCGATCAATTCCGGCCGGGGCCTGTTTTTGTTCGGTCCGCCGGGCAACGGCAAGACCAGCATCGCCGAGCGCGTCACCGCCGCGTTCGGCCGGACGATTTGGATCCCCCGCGCCATCGGCGTCGATGGCGAGATCATCCGCCTGTACGATCCGGTCAATCACAAGGAAATGCCGCTGCCGGCCAACAACGGATTGATCGACAACCGCAAGATCGACCAGCGTTGGATCCGCATTCACCGCCCGACGATCATCGCCGGCGGCGAGTTGACCATGGAGCAGCTCGAGGTGACCGTCAACAAGGGGACCGGCATTTGCGAGGCGCCGCTGCAGATGAAGAGCAATTGCGGCACGTTGGTGATCGACGATTTCGGCCGGCAGCGGATGCGCATCGACGAGTTGCTGAACCGCTGGATCGTGCCCTTGGAAAAACGCTACGATTACCTCGGACTGCCCAACGGAAAAAAACTCGACGTGCCGTTCGATCAACTGATCATCTTCTCCACGAACTTGGAGCCGCGCGACCTGGTCGATGAGGCGTTTTTGCGGCGCATTCCGTACAAGATCGAGATCATCGATCCCACCGAAGCGGAGTTCCACGAACTGTTCGAGCTCATGGCCAAGCAATTCGGCATGGTCTATCACAAAGAGCCGGTGGATTATCTAATCGAGAATTTTTACAAGCGGACGGGCCGCGCGCTGCGGTTTTGCCAACCGCGCGACTTGCTGCTGCAAGTGAAGAATTACTGCCTCTATTACAACAGCCCGCCGGAAATGACCCGCGAATACTTCGACCGCGCGGTGGAAAATTATTTCGCGGTGATGTAAACGCAATTTATGGTTGGAATTCGTCAAGGATCCACAGGGCTCGAACCTGTAACCTTAGACTGCAACCGGAATTTTCTAAACCTTTGGCGTGCTAAGGAGTTACGACGAAGAGAATGTTTCGCGGTGCTTCCAGTAGTGTAAGACTACTTTCATCGAACTGCACTGAAAGCGTCTCGAATTGCCGCGAAATGCACCAATCTTCCAAATAGTCGCTTTTGAGGAGGCGCGCGAACTACGATAGAGGGAAGTCACTTTGCAACACCCGATTTCCGGGTTTCTAGTGTGGTCTCAAAACGTTGTCATCTCGATCGTATCACCCCGAACCTTTTTACGCTGGGCCAACGGAGAGAAACCTCCATCCCGCCCACGCAAGCCGAGCCGGCCCCGAAAACCGGAAGAAATCCGCGAGTTGATTGTTCAAATGGCCAATGACACCGGCTGGGGATACCGCCGCATTCTAGGCGAACTTAAGAAGTTGCGAATCGGAATATCGCGGGAAACCGTTGCCCGGATTCTGCGGGAACAAGGCTTCGACACCGGGCCGAAACGAGGCAAGGGAACGTGGAGCGAATTCATCCAACTCCATATCAAGACGCTCTGGGCGACTGACTTCTTCACTCAGACCGTCTGGACGTTCGCGGACCGGTAGTTCATTACGTTCTTTTCTTTATTCACATTGAAACTGCGCAAGGTTCGCATTGCCGGGATGACGCCCAATCCGGATGAAATCTGGATGCGCCAACAAACCCGGAATCTTTCGATGTTCTTCGAAGAGCAAGGTGAGAGCAAGCCTACGCACATCATTCGCGACCGGGACACCAAGTTCGCTGAGCAATTCTGTTCGACCCTCGAAAGCGACGGCATCGAGTTCAGGCCGATTCCACCTCGATCCCCGAATTTGAATCCGTTTGCGGAGTCGTTCGTTCAGCGAATCAAACACAAGGCACTAAACCACTCCCTGGTTTTCGGCGAAGCCCACTTGCGGTATATCGTCGGCCAGTGGACGGAATATTATCACCGATGGAGACCTCATCAAGGGCTTGGCAACGTGCCGCTCGACGAACGCGACAGGCCGCCGCCCGACCTCATGGAAACCGTCCCCCTTGGAAAAATCGTCCGCCACGAAATGCTCGGGGGGTTGCTCAAGCATTTTGAACGGAAGGCGGCAGAGTCGGCTACTTTCGATGCGAGTTTTTGACGCGGGTTGAATCGGCGTTCGGTCGCTTCATTTCTTGAGCTGAGATTTTTTGGATTTTGTTTCCTTCCGACTCGCGAAACCTCGTTTCAACGATTTTTGCTGCCACTTTCTCCCTCAAAAGTAGGTGACAACGTTTTCAAATATTTCTCGTCGTAACTCGCTTTGTCTCATCGTTTTCCGTGCGACAATGTTTTGAGATCCCAAGCTCTATTCTATTTTCAGTTCGTTTTCTGCATCTAGAATTGCTCGTATCTCTTCCATATCTCGTTTAGGTTTATATATGTGCAGTTTGCCCTGGGCATCCACGCCAACAACATGCCTGATTTTACGTTGAAATAAATTCCCGGTGGGATCCTCTCGAAGCAACGAGACAAGCTCCGACAGATTAATATCCTCGGGCATTGTCCACGGAATATCCGATTCAAAAATATCCACGAGTAAAATGGCCCTGCCACGGATAGGGACTATGCCGCCTTCTCTAATACTACGCGAACTTGGTTTTTTCCAAAGGTCGTCTCTTATTCTCGGCAACGGCCAGAGCGTGCCGCCAACGACACACAAGTAAGTAACATTTTGAGACCCAGTCGCGCCTAAGGGGCACGAGTAATGCTTGTAATACGGGGTCTCATTCCGAAATCGGGTGTTGGCGGGACTGTCCCACGGCTCGTCGAACTTGTAGATGCGACCATCAGCACCATAATCGAAATCAAAAAACGGAAGCAGGTATGCCCGCCAACTATGCACTCGTCGTCCGTCGTTATCCAAGACATATGCGGGCGGAAAATGGCCTCGCGTTGGCTCAATGGACATCATCAATGTCTTAGAAAAGGACTCCAAGTGCTCCAGGGAGCGTTTTTCGATCATAACCTGCCTGAGATGTGTCAAGGCCAATAACAACGTCACTGCCACACCACCAGCGAGTATAACCGATCCAATAACGCGCAACCAAAACCGCGGTTCCCTATATGACATAGTTGTATTGGCTTTAGACTGGCTCATAAATATTATGCCCATCAGGGATCGGAATATATTCAAATGTTCCGTCGGCCAACAAAGGTCCATGAATTCCGCTTGAGCCGGTATCAATTCCAATTCGCAGGAGGACGACTTTCATATTAGTTCATCCCTTCGAGAACCATGGTGTTAAATGGAAAAATTATCCATGCAACCGCTCGATTCCGAACGGCAATTGCAATTGCGGGTCTTTCTCGCCGCCGTCCGTCGATAATTCCTTGAACAGCAGGCTCGGTTGAATATCGGTATTGTGCTGATATTTATCGCTGCAATACTCGCTGAACGGCCCTTGGATGCCGTGGTAGAAAATCTGGCAGATCGCCACGCCGGAGTAGATGCGGACCGGCTGTACGGCGAACATTTCGAGTGTCCAGTAGCCGCAAAAGCCCACGTCGCCGAAACCGGCCGTGACATGCACGAAGAGGCCCAGCCGTCCGATCGACGAACGGCCTTCGATCATCGGCACCAGCCCGTGCGTTTCGGTCCGCTCGGCCGTCCGGCCCAGGAAAAGCTGCCCCGGAGCAAGCACCAGGCCCTCCGGCGGGATCGAAAGCCGCCGCACGCGATTCGCCTTCCGCATGTCGAGAATCAACTCCTCATAGACCATCAACTCGTCGTGCAGCGTGAGATTATAGCTGTTCGGATTCAACCGAGACTCGTCGAAAGGATCGATCACGATCTGCGACCCGAGCAATCGTTTTATTTCTTGGCCGGAAAGGACCATGTGTTGGGGAAACGAAAGAAGGTGAATGGAAGCACGAGTCAGGTGTAACGAACCTATTGAAGAGATGACATTAGCAAACTTATATCCTGCAGAACGAATCCATTTAGAAACGGATAAAAAGCTTATTCCACGCCGATCTTGGGACAAATCTCCTCCAACGGACATTTCCCGCACAAGGGCTTGCGGGCAGCGCAGACTTTGCGGCCGTGCTCGATGAAACGATGGCTCAACACGATCCATTCCTTTTTGGGGAATTGCTTCATCAGATCCTGCTCGATTTTTTCGGCGTTTTTTTCTTTCGTCAGTCCCAGCCGCTGGCTGACGCGGCTGACGTGCGTATCGACCACTACGCCCGAGGCGATTCCAAACGCGGTCCCCAAAACGACATTCGCGGTTTTACGGCCGATTCCGGGCAGATCGACTAATTGATCGATGTCTTGTGGAATTTGTCCTTCACACCTCTCGAGCAGGGTTTGGCAGCAACCCTGAATGCTTTTGGTTTTATTGTGAAAAAAACCGGTGCTTTGGATATCATGTTCTAGCTCTTTTGGAGGGGCTTTGGCATAAGCCGCCACGTCGCGATACTTGCGAAACAGTTCCTTGGTTACGAGATTGACCCGTTCGTCGGTACATTGAGCCGAGAGGATCGTGGCCACCAAGAGTTCCAACGGCGTGTGGAAATTCAGGGAACATTTCGCCTGCGGATAATGTTTTTTCAACAAAAATGATATTCGCGCGGCAAATTTTTTTGTTTCGACGATAGCGGCCATTGATCGACCTCGGGAGAATTCCGTGGTTTGGAGAAGTAGTAAAGGATGGACTTATTTAAGGAAACGCTGCTATTCTCGCTCTTTACCGGCGTTGTTGTCAAGTAGCGCCAGATTGGCCGAACTTGGACGGAGTGCGTATAATCCCTGAAGAAAGGAGAGCAAGCGAAGTCCACGGAACATATTCGAGGAGATCGATCATGATTGTCGAGAAGTATTCGCCGGCATATTTGGAGGGCATCGATTCATTTAATCGGGGGGCCTATTTCGACGCCCACGATCGGTGGGAAGAATGTTGGATTGCCGCGGGCCGTCCCGCACATGGTTTTTTCAAGGGATTGATCCAGGCGGCGGTGGCAATGCATCATTTGAGCAAGGGCAACCGTTCCGTGCGCAAAAACTTTTGGAACGATGCCGCGAATGTCTCGCTCCCTGCCGTCCCGTGCGTCTGGGACTCGACGTGGACAGCTTATTGGACCAGATGGCGGCTTGCATGAGCCAATCGGCGGTCAATTCGCCGATTTTGCAGCGTTTCGATCCCCGCCACGGCCCGCAAATCCGGCTCGAACCGCCGGTTTACGTTTTAACGGAATAATCGATACTCGTCCCCTTACGCCGACTTCATGGTATGGTTGGATAGATAACTAAAGATTTTGGAAGGACGAGGCACCTCCGCCGATCGCAGGAAAGCGCGGGCAAATCAAAATTTTTCCTTCAGTTCGGCAGGAGCCTCGACCTCACGGCATTACACAAGATCATATTATCGCCACTCGAGAAATCGCATGTCAGCCTTTGATATTCAAACCTTCTCTTTCGAGCACTTTTCGGGCAGATCAAGGTTGTTTCCGCTACCCAATCTGGTTCTGTTCCCGCACGTGATGCAACCGCTGCACATCTTCGAACAGCGTTACCGGGAGATGCTCGAAGACGCCTTGGCGACCGACCGCCTCATAGCCATAACATTGCTCGCGGAAGGCTGGGAGAGCAATTATGAAGGACGGCCGCCGATCCGTTCGATGGCCTGCCTGGGACGAATCACCACCCATTACCGCCTGGCGGACGGCACCTACAATGTCCTGCTTTTGGGATTGCGGCGGGTGAAAATCGTTCGTGAACTCGAACCGAAACGTTTGTTTCGCGAGGCGCAACTGGAAATTTGCGAGGATTTCTATCCGCCGCAAGATGCCCCGCGTCATAGCGCCTTGCTCCGCAAGATCCGCGAAGGACTGCTACAACTTCTGCCGCGCCTCAGCGAAGTCCACGAGCAACTCGACCAACTGCTGGAAAATGACGTCTCACTGGGCATGCTGACCGACGTGCTCGGCTATACGCTTGATATCGATCTGAACGAAAAACAAGCGCTGCTCGAAGAAATCAACGTCTATGACCGGGCGGAACTGTTGCTGCGGCACTTGACGGCTCTCCTGGGCAATCCCATTGGTGAAAAAGCAAACGACAAATTCCCGCCGTTGTTCAGCACGAATTAGGCGGCGAGCACGGGATCCCAGGTCCGTCTCCGCTTGCCGATCGTTCCGGCGCAGAATTCCGAAACGAGGAATTTCTCCCGCCTTGACCGTTCCCCCCCGATTGTTTAGGATTATGTCTGAACATTTTCTTGAGGTTGAATCATGTCGATACCTTCCAAATTGGATGATATTTGCCGCGGGGACCAACAAAGCGAACTCGACGATCCGTCGAACGGACAAGTCGAGGGATTCACGCAAGCCGTGGATCAGGATCGGATTCGCCGCGCCGTGCGAGAGATATTGCACGCCATCGGGGAAGATCCCGACCGGGAAGGCCTGCGCGAGACGCCGACCCGCGTCGCCCGCATGTATGCCGAACTGTTCGGCGGTCTGCACGTCGATCCACGCCAGCACTTGAAGAAGTTTTTCAGCGACACTTGCGACGAAGTGGTGCTGGTGCGCGACATCAGCTTCAACAGCATGTGCGAGCACCACATGCTTCCCTTCATGGGCGTGGCACACGTGGCGTATCTGCCCAAGGATCGCGTGATCGGCCTGAGCAAGCTCGCACGGGTGGTCGATGAATTCGCCCGCCGCCCGCAAGTGCAGGAGCGAATGACCGAGCAGATCGCCAATCTTTTGGAAGAAGAATTGCAAGCCAAGGGGGTGGGGGTCGTGATCGAAGCGGTGCATACTTGCATGACCATCCGCGGAGTGCGCAAACCCGGCTCGCTCTGCGTGACCTCGGCCATGAAAGGCTGTTTCCGCAACAAATCGTCCACCCGCGCGGAATTGATGACGCTGATTTACGGAAACCATCGGCGGTAAATTACTTATGCCTCGTCTCGATCAACAGCGGGAACGCATTCAGGACGATCTGCGCGGGCTGGTCTCCGGCGAGGTGCGTTGCGGCGATCTTTTCCTGCAGCTTCACGCCAGCGACGCAAGCATCTACGAGATCCGGCCGCAAGCGGTGGTTCGGCCGTCGCATGCGGCCGACGTGTCGGCATGCGTCCGTTACGCCCGGGAAAAACACCTGACCGTTCACGCGCGCGGCGCCGGTTCCGGTTCGGCGGGCGAATCGTTGGGCACGGGCGTCGTCGTCGATTTCTCGAAGTTCATGCGCCGCATCATTCGCCTCGACGCCGAAAAGGTCCGCGTGCAGCCGGGCATGGTTCTGGAACGCTTCAATGCCCAATTGCAAACGGCCGGCCGCCTGTTCGGCCCCGACCCCGGCCATGCCGAAGTCACGACGCTCGGCGGCCTGATTGCCCGCGATTCCGCCGGCAGCCGCTGGATGAAGTATGGGTCGGCCCGGGATCACGTCCTCAGTCTGCAAGTCGTGCTGGCCGACGGCGAAATCATCGAGTTCGGCCGCGAGCCGCTGGCGGACGGTCAAAGCGTGAGCACGATCCCCCGCAAGAAAGAGTTGATCGATCGCTTGGCCGCCTTGCTTCGCGATCGCGCGGAGGTTATTCGAGACCACCGCCCTCGAGGTCCGCTGAAGCACTGCGGCTACAATCTCGACGGCATTCTGGGCGAAGACCATCTCGACGTGGTTCGCTTGTTGGTCGGTTCGGAAGGCACGCTGGCGCTGGTCACCGAGGCCACGTTGGCCACCCAACCGCTGCCCGGCCC
The DNA here is from genome assembly GCA_963713065.1 of Pirellulales bacterium. Classification (GTDB taxonomy): domain Bacteria; phylum Planctomycetota; class Planctomycetia; order Pirellulales; family Thermoguttaceae; genus JADLEL01. The sequence continues at coordinate 357,783 of CAVQKP010000016.1, forward strand.
GCGCGGCGTGACTTTGTTGCTGTTCGAGAGTCTGGAGAATGCGTCGCGGACGGTGCATGAGGTCTTGCGCTGGAATCCGACCGCATGCGAATTGATGGACCGCAGGCATTTGAGCCTCGCGCGCGATAGCGAAGTCCGCTTCGATCTCTTGATTCCCGCCAAGACCGAGGCGGTGCTGCTGGTCGAACAGGAGTGTGAAGATCCCCTCATGCTGCACGACCGATTGCGGCTGCTGGCCGCCGAAATTTGCCAGGAAAAGCGGCTGGCATTCGGGGCCCGGCAGGCGTTCGAACCGGATGAAACCGAATTATTCTGGCACTTGGTCGATCGCGTGCGCCCGGTCATCTACCGGTTGAAAGGGCCGGAGCGTCCGCTTCCGGTGATCGACGATTTGGCCGCGCCGCCCGAAATCCTTCCCGCTTTTTTGGTCCGCGTGCAAAACGTCCTCAAAAAGCACCAGGTCACCACGTCGTTGTTCGCGCATGCCGGCCAGGGGCAAATCCACCTTCGGCCATTCTTGAATCTCAACGACGCGGAAGACGTCGCGCGCATGCGGCACATGGCCGAAGATATGTATCACGAGGTCTTCGACGCCGGCGGCTCCATTGCGGGCAAGCACGGCTACGGATTGGGCCGCACCGAATTTCTGCGGCGGCAGGCGGGACCGCTGTACGAAATCTTCGTTGAAATCAAACGCATCTTCGACCCCGAGAATCTTTTCAACCCGGGCAAAATCATCAGCGACGGTGCGAGCGCGATGGCGGCCAACTTGTCTCCGCCGCTGAAAACCGCCTCGCCCGCGGCGGACGTTCCCGCGACGGCCGCATCCGCCAATGCGGCCGAAAATCGGCAACCCCTGCGGAATCTGGTGGAATTGCAGTTGGATTGGGATCCGGCGAAAGTGATCGACGCCGTCGAGGCGTGCAATCGCTGCGGTTTATGCCGCTCGCAATCGCCGGCGGAGCGGATGTGTCCCTTGTTCCGCATCGCGCCCAGCGAAGAGGCTTCGCCGCGAGCGAAAGCGAACTTGATCCGCGGGGTGCTTTCCGGCGCCGTCGATCTCGGCCAACTCACCAGCGAGGAGTTCAAAAGCATCGCCGACTTGTGCGTGCATTGCCACGCCTGCCGTTTGGAATGTCCGGCGGGGGTCGATATCCCGCGCATCATGCGCGAAAGCAAGGGCGCTTACGTGGCGGCCAACGGCTTGACGGTCGCACAGTGGGCAATGACGCGGATCGACCTGCTCTGCGCTTTGGGAAGCATGTTCAGCACGGCGACGAATTGGGCGGTCGGCAATCGGCAGATGCGCTGGCTGCTTGAAAAAACGCTGGGTATTGCCCAGGGCCGGAAACTGCCCCGCGTCGCTGCGCGAGCTTCCTGCGCCGAGCCGCGCGGCGCCGCCTGACGCGCCCCACCCGTCACAGCGGACAAAAGGTGCTGTATTTCGTCGATCTCTATGCCAACTATTTCGATCCGCAACTGGCCGAGTGCCTGGTCGCGGTTCTCGAACACAACGGTGTGGGAGTTTACGTGCCCCCCGATCAAAAGCCGGCCGGGATGGCGTCGATCGCGATGGGCGCGCTCGATCACGCCCGGCTCTTGGCGCATCACAACACGAAAAACCTCGCCGAATCGGTGCGGCAAGGCTACTCGATCATTGCCAGCGAACCGGCGGCCGCGCTCTGCCTGAAGCACGAATATCCGCAACTCCTTGACGACGACGACTCGAAGCTGGTGGCCGAAAACAGCATGGAAGCCTGCACGTTCCTTTGGAAAATGCACACCACGGGCAAATTGCAGTTGGATTTCAAACCGCTGCACCTCACGCTTGGCTATCATACGCCCTGCCACTTGCGCGCCTTGGAAGCCGGCACGCCCGGCAAAAATCTTCTCGGCCTGATTCCCGGCTTGAGAATCCATCATCTCGAAGAAGGCTGCTCGGGCATGGCGGGAACTTACGGCCTGATGAACAAAAACTACCGCCACAGTTTGCGCGGCGGGCTGCGGCTGATCAATCGCCTGCGAAAACCGGCCATCCAAGCCGGCACGACCGAATGCAGCGCCTGCAAAATCCAAATGGAGCAAGGCACCGACAAACCCACCATCCACCCCCTGAAACTCCTCGCCCTCGCCTACGGCATCATGCCCGAATTGGCCAAATTGTTCAGCTCGCCGGGAGAGGAGTTGATTGTCACGTAAAGAATTGAAAAGCGGGCGGCAGGCAATAAAACACTGCCCGCTGCCAACTAAACGCTGACAACTATCCACTTACCACCATTCACCACCAATACCATCACCCCATGACGGCTCATCCCTGGTATCATCGCGGATTGAATTTCGAATGCACCGGCTGCGGCGATTGCTGTACGGGCGCCCCCGGCTACGTTTGGGTCAACAAGGCCGAGATCGAAGAAATGGCCGCCCATCTGGAATTGGAAGTCGCGAAATTCGAGAAGAATTACGTCCGGCTGGTCGGCATCCGCAAGAGTCTGATCGAGTTCGCCAACGGCGACTGCGTCTTCTTCGACAACCAAAGCCGCGGCTGCAAGATTTACGACGCCCGCCCTCGTCAATGCCGCACCTGGCCGTTTTGGGACTCGAATCTGAACTCTCCGATTTCCTGGGCCGAGACGAGCTCGCATTGCGCAGGCTGCAACAAAGGGCCGCTCGTTCCGCTGGAAGAAATCGAGCGGCAAAGGCAATCGCGGCGGGTGTGAAAAAAATCCGATTTAAGCCGACAGGTCGCCGTTGAAATCGTCGATTCCACCGTCGGCGACACTGTCCACCGTCAAGGGCCGCCGTTGGGCGCAGCCCGTTTCGGGATCGTGCCAATAGGAAATCTCCGGCTCGCCGAGCTTCCAGCAGAGGGCGATCTTGCGGCCCTCGAGAATCGAGGGAAAATCGACCATTCCTTCCGGCCCGTTGGCCGGTTCCACGCCCAGTGCCCGGAGTTCGCCGATGTAATCCCGCAAGCTGCGGCTGTCTCGCTCCAAATCGGCCTGCACTTGAATCAACTCTTCGTGATAGACGTCGTGATCGTTGGGATTCCGGCCGGCGATGAGATATTCCAACCGCCGTCGCCGATCCATCAGATCGCGCGATAAATTCGAAATATCCGCGGCAATCACGCTCACCAGCGGCAACATCGCGGTCGCTTGCTCGATGGAAAAGAAATCTTTTTCTCGGAATGCTTGCGGGTCATTTTTTATTTGGGTATGGAGACTTTGGTCTTGAATTTTAACTCGTGGGTCCGCCATGCACGGGTTTTTCAATCACTTTCGAGGCGGCGACGACGGTGGCATTCAATTCCGCCCGGCCCCACGCCACTTCCAAGGGCAATCGCGAAAAATCGACGATGCAGCCGTCCCGGCTGTAACAGCTCAAATCGTAGGACGATCCCATGAAGATGCAATCCATCGGGCAACCCTCGGTGCAGATTCCGCAAACCAAACACCTCGTATAGTCGATGGTGAAACTGGTGATGCGGAAACCCTTCTTCCCCTCGACGCGCTCTTTACCGATATAGATGCAGCCCACCGGGCAATCGCGCGCGCAGCGCTCGCAGGCAATGCAACTCGTAAGATCGTAGCGGTGAAAACCGCGATATCGAGGCGCCGCCCGCAAGGGAAGTTCCGGATATTCATAGTGTTCGGTGAAGGTCTTCCGCCGCGGATCATAAGTGATGATCCAATACCTCAGCGAAACCCACAAGGCTAGAATCACCGTAACCACCGCTTGATAAATATTGAAAAACCAACGTTTCACGAGCATTCTCTCCCGAAGAGGAGAATCAACGGATCGACTCGCGCGAGTAATGGCGATACGCTCCGAAATAAAATTCTCATGCCGGCGAGCGGAACTCGCCGCGCGGAAAGATCGAAAGCATGGGACCTTCCCGCTTTGATCGTACGAACATGCAAGTTCGGATTATAAGCCATTAACGCCATGGAGCAAGTCACGGCCAGAAAATATTCAGTTTAAATCCTCCTTTTTTTGGGCTATCCGCAAACAAATTCTTTACCAACGATTCAATTCTGCGTGCTGATCCGCATCACAAATTTGGGAAAAAAGTGAAAATTCCACCCCTACCAACACCAACCACTGATACTAGCATGATTTGAAACGGAATTCCGCAAAAGGGAATAGCCATTTTTCAGCAGAAAAGAGAATTTAAAGAACGTAACTTATTTTATTATAACGACTTATGCATATTTTTACGATTGAAATGGAGGAAATGCAATTCATTGGTATATGGCCTATAGAGGGGTCGTGGATCGGATAAATCCTACAGAGCAACTTTATGGCCGAGAAATTTTAAAGCGTGGTATGAAATTCACTTGACTTCGGATTATTTCGGCGTATCGTACATTGATAGCAGTGGATTTGTGTTAATTGCATAGGTAATATGCGCAAGTTGGGAAATGTTTTGGAGTTGACTAAGCGAAGGAACGTATTATGTTGGTGCTATCACGCAAAAAGAACGAAAGTATTGTCATAAACGATGACATTACAATCGTGGTCGTCGAAATCCGAGGGGACAAGGTCCGCTTGGGGGTTGAGGCCCCCAAAGAAGTTCCGGTTCACCGGCGAGAAGTGTTTGATGCCATCCACCGCACGGAGGCCGGCAATAAAACAGCCGAAAAAGCCGATTCGGCCGGTGCAAGCGGCAATCCGTAAACAAACCTGCGCCTCCCTTCCTCCTGTTGCATCTGGTAGTATTAATTCATCTCTCGGGCTTCTGCCCATTTTGGTTGTTTTGTTTAATCGTATCGTGCAGTTGCCATCTTCTATTTTTCTGTGATTGACCATTTTTGACGTGTGTCCTATAATCTGCTCGCCGTCGAAATTAGCGGCTTTGGCAAATGGAGTTGCCTTGGTAGGACAGATCGCCAATCTGTCATTTGAGCAGGAAGAAAGTCCAGCCTATCGGGACAGGTTAGAAACCCGTCCTACGTCTTGTAACGCGAAATGGAATTCGCCGACATGGCCCTAAGGGAGATAGCGGTGTCTGGCGGCACGGCATTTGACACCAAAGAGCAGGTCAAGCAGGCGATCGACATCGTCGATCTCGTCGGCAGCCACATTCAATTGCGCCGCCAGGGACGCAATTTCGTCGGCCTCTGCCCCTGGCACGACGACACCAAGCCTTCTTTGCAAGTCAACCCCGAGCGGCAATCGTTCAAATGCTGGGTATGCGATATCGGCGGCGATGTATTTAGTTTCGTGATGAAAATGGAAGGCGTCGAGTTTCGCGAGGCCTTGAAAATGCTCGCCGACCGCGCCGGGATTACGATCGAACGGCCGCGTCCGCCGCGACGGCAACCGAGTGATCCTTCTGCCGCTTTTCCGAATCGTCAGGCGCACCCGACGAATATTACGGCATTCCCAACGCCACGCCGGCCCAATTCGACAAACACACTCTCTATCGGGCGATGCATTGGGCGGAAAAACAGTATCATCAGTGTCTTTTGCAATCGTCCCAGGCCGAAGCCGGGCGGAAATATCTGGGCGAACGGGGGATTACGGACGAAAGCATCGAAAAATTCCACTTGGGATTCTCCCCGCTCGATCGCGATTGGATTTTGCAGCAGGTAGGGAAGGGGAGTACTTCGCATTCCGCTCGGCAAACTGCCCAGCGGGCGAAGATTCTCGAGGCGATCGGAATTTTGGCGCGGCCGGCGGAGGGCGGGAGTTATTACGACCGTTTCAAGGGCCGTTTGTTGTTTTCGATTCGCGATGCACAAGGCCGTCCGGTGGGCATCGGCGGCCGGGTACTGCCCGAGTTGGGGACGACCAGTCCGGCGAAGTACGTCAATTCGCCCGAAACGCCGCTTTTCACGAAGAGCAAGCTCCTCTACGGTCTCGATCAGGCGGGGAAAACGATCCGCGGCACGGGCGGCAAGGGCAAGCCCGCTTTGATTATGGAAGGCTATACCGACGTGATCGTCGCCCATCAGTATGGTTTCACCAACGCCGTCGCCGTGCTGGGGACCGCGGTGGGCGCCGAGCACATCAAAATTCTGCGGCATTACAGCGATCGAATCATTCTCGTGCTCGACGGCGACGAAGCCGGCCAGAAGCGGATGAACGAAGTGCTCGAACTGTTCGTTGCCGAGCAGGTCGATATGCGGATTCTCATACTTCCCGAAGGACTCGATCCGTGCGATTTCCTGCACGAGCGCGGGCCGGAGGCGTTTCAGGAAATGTTGGACAATCAGACGGTCGATGCGTTGGACCATGCTTTTCAGACCGTGACTCGCGGCGTGGACGTCGAGCGCGACGTGCATGCCGCCAGCCAGGCTTTGGAGCGGCTGGTTTCGATTGTCGCCAAAGCGCCCCGCTTGCGGGCGAACACGTCAAGCGAAGATCGTTTCCGCGAGGAAAAGATTTTGCAGCGGATGGCCGCGAAATTCCGCATCGACGAGCGCGAAGTGCGCGAGCGGCTCACGGCGCTGAGGCGTCGGGCACAAAGCCGGGGAGCCATGCGGTCCGCGACTTTCGAGCAAAAGGCGGAGCAAACCGGGGAAAACGCTCTGCCGGAAACCCTGGATGCGTGCCAGAAGGGCTTTTTGGAGATCCTTTTGGCATTTCCCGAGGCTTTGGCAGAATTGCGGGAACAACTCGATCCCGAGTGGCTGGGGCAAGGTTCCTGCCGGGCGATATTCGAGGTTTGTTGCAATCTGGCCGACAGCGGCATCCCGCCCACGTTCGACCGGCTGATGACCGAGTTCGACGATCCGGCGGTGAAGAATTGGCTCGTGGAATACGACGAATCGGGGCAATCGCAGGGTCTGCGGGACCTCGATTACCGCGGTTTGGTGTGTGATTTATTGAAAAACTTTCAGCAAAAGGAGATCGAAAAGCGTCGGCCCGTGAATGTTGTGGAACTGCGCGAAGGTGCGCAAGGACCCGCAACGAGACGCCGAAAAACTCGAGCAGATTTTGAATCAGGAACGCCGCCGGCAAGGTATCACCAAGTTCACGGAAGAACAAGGGCCTTGAACGGCGCAGGAGGTGCGGTTGTAGGTCATGCTGAAGCATAACCTACGGCTGGAGATTTTATCCAAGGCCTAAGCCCCAAGACCCAAGACCTTAATCCGCATGGACGCGAAAGGAGCAAAAAGAGATGGATCTCTTCGATAAGGAACTGCAAAAGTTGGTGACGAAGGGGAAATCCCAAGGCTATCTGACTTACGACGAAGTCAATCAATATCTTCCCGATGAGGAAGTCAATCCCGAGCGATTGGACAATTTGCTGATCGCGATCGATGAGCAAGGGATCGACTTGTGCGAAAAGCCGCCGATGCGGACACTCGCCGCGCCGCAGTGCAAGGCGAGATCGATGTATGGCGATCTGAACCTCCCCGAGCCGAGCGAATCGGCCGAAACAACCCAACTGCCGGGCGAGCCACCGAAATACAGCAGCGACCCGATCCGCATGTATCTCAGCCAAATGGCCGAGATTCCCCTGCTTGCCAGGACGGAAGAAATTTCGCTCGCCAAAACAATCGAAGTCACGCGAAAACGTTATCGCCGCACGGTGCTGGGTTGCAGCATGGCGATGAAGAGCACGATCGCCACGCTCGCGAAGGTGTTCAAGGGGGTGCTGCCTTTCGATCGGACGATCAAGGTTTCCTTGACCGAACGGCTCACGAAAGAGCAGATCTCCGCCCGGATGCCGGTGAACCTGCATACGCTGCAACATTTGATGGAGGAAAATCGCAAGGATTTTTCCAAACTTCTCAACAGCAAGACCTCCGCGGAAGAGCGTACCGAAGCGCGAAGGAAATTCATCCGCCGCCGCCGCAAAATGCTGACGCTGGTCGAAGAATTGAGTCTGCGGACGCGGCGCGTGCAAGGCATGATGCGGCACATGGAAGACACGCTCGCCCGGATGGACGACATCCGCTCGCGGCTACGGATGATGGTGGATAATCCGCTGACGCGCGACAAGCGGGCGAATCTGCGCCGCGAACTCCGCGATTTGATGGTAATCACCCAGGAGACCCCCAAAAGCCTTCGCCACCGGATCGACATCATGCGGCGGCAGTACCAGGATTACGAACAGGCCAAGCGTCAGCTTTCGGGCGGGAATCTGCGGCTGGTGGTCTCGATCGCCAAAAAATACCGCAATCGGGGGCTGAGCTTCCTGGACCTCATTCAGGAGGGTAACACAGGTCTCATGCGAGCGGTGGATAAATACGAATACCGCCGCGGATACAAGTTTTCCACGTATGCCACCTGGTGGATTCGCCAGGCGATCACCCGGGCGATTGCCGACCAGGCACGGACAATTCGCATTCCGGTGCATATGATTGACGTGTTGAGCAAGCTCCGAAATGTGTCGAAACGGCTACAACAGGATCTCGACCGCGAGCCGACGACCGAAGAACTGGCCACCGGGGCGGAACTATCGGTGGACGAGGTCCGCCGCGTGTTAGCGATGGGAAAACATCCGGTAAGCCTTGACCGGCCGGTCGGAGAGAGCGAAGATAGTAGTTTCGGCGAGTTTATCGAAGACGGCGGGCTTCCCCGACCGGAGAAAGCGGCCTCGAATGAGTTATTGCGCGAACGCATCGAACAACTGCTCAAAACCCTCACCTACCGCGAACGGGAGATCATTCGCCTGCGTTACGGTCTGGGCGATGGCTACACCTATACGCTCGAAGAAGTCGGCCGCATCTTCAAGGTCACCCGCGAACGAGTGCGGCAAATCGAAGCCAAAGCGGTTAAAAAACTGCAACATCCCGTCCGCTGCCAGCAGCTCGCCGGATTCCTCGAACGAGCTGCGGGATGATGTTCCTGCCGGCACTCCAAGCCGCTGGTTTCACGACCGGCGGCTTTTTTTGTCGGCTTTTTCCAAATTGTTTGGCCTGGAGCAGGCTAAACGACATTAATTTGAGAATTCGTTTCGATCCTGAACACTAAGAATATCCCGAGAATTTTATCATGCCCGCCCCGACTGTCAGCACTGAAATCCTCCGCACGTTGCATCGCCTTCATCGCCAGTTGACCGATCTTCGCGAACGGCTCGCCCGCGGCCCCAAGCGGATCGTGGCCGCCGAGTCGAATCTGAAAAATCGCCAATTACTCGCCGACCAGGCCAAGGCGGAAGAAAAGGCATTTCGCATGCACTTGGACGCGAAACAACTGCAACTGAAAACCTCCGAGGCGCGGATTGCCGATTTCAAGATCAAGCGGAACACGGCGCAAAGCAACCGCGAATATCAAACCTTCACCGAACAGATCGGCGCCGCCGAGATGGCCAACAGCGTGCTCATGGACGAGATTTTGGAGGCCATGGACAAGAGCCGGGAGTACAAGGAGAAAATCGCGCAGACCGAGGCGGAGCTGGCCGCCGCCATGAAAAAGCTCGAGGAAGTTCGCGCGAAGGTCGCCGAGCAGGAACCGAAAATAACCACCGACATCGAGCGACTGGAGGGGGAGCTCAAGACGGCGGAAGCTTCATTGCCGCCGGAAATCCGCGATCCTTACCAGCGCGTGGTGCGGCATCTCGGCGAAGACGCCCTGGCCCCGCTGGAGAATCAATATTGCGGCGGCTGCAACCAGCAAATCCCCTTGAACGTTTACGCCCAAATCATGATGAACCAACCCGCCTTCTGCAAAACCTGCGGCCGATTGTTGTACATCAAGGAAGGGCAGTGAAGAAATCGAGCCGGCAAATCGAGTTCTCCTAACTCCGCCGTTTCTCAGGGCGGTGCCCGGGCTGGGCGAACACCTGCACCTTTGAGGCGAATAAGCTTCGATCGGTGTATGTGCAGGATGAACTGGTCGCCGAAAAGGCCGTTCCCAGGGGGGCGGGCACGCTCATAGTCTGTTGGCTTTCGTGCATCGCTTGTGTGACTTCCGCACGATTGCCGAGGTAATAGTATGCTCCCATGGCGGCGATTAGCACCGTCGTCAAACGATAGCACAGCGCCACGACCAGTCCTTGTCCGACGGGTATGACCGCGGCGGCAGCCAGCGGCAGATGCGTGTAGAGGAATTCGAGCACGAATTCGAACGGGCCCATCAGCAGCGGCAGCACGCCCGTCGCGTTGCTCAGCGGGACGATCACGAAATGTGATCCGAGCGAGATTCGATCGACCAGCAGCCCGCGCGCAATCAGATAGATCGAGGCGGCGAAGAGGCCATGCACGCCGACGCTCATCGCCGAGGAGATCAGCAGCACTTTCGGCTTGCGGCGATACATCCGCACCGCGTCGAAGAGGCTTTCCAGCGCGTGGCCGATCCGCGGCAGGCGGCCCAGGGCCCGGGTCAGTTTTCCATTGGTCGAGCCGGGCAAGAGCATGGCGGAGACGCCCAGCGTGCCGACGGCCGTCAGTGCCAGGGCAATCCGGCAGACGTAATGGATTTCGGGAGTCGGAATGTTCCAAAAGCCGGTCAAAAGATTGCCGCCGCGGCGACGAGGAACAGCAGATAGAGCCCGACGACGCGATCGACCACCACGGAGGCCGCCGCCTTGGCCCGGTGCCGCGGCTGCTCGTGGGCGAGCATCACCGCCTTGACCAGGTCTCCGCCGACGATTCCCAACGGGGCGAGATTGAACAAATATCCCCAAAATCCGATCCGCAGGGCGTCGCGAAACCGGAAGGGAATGTCCAGTGCCCGGACCAGGTACCACCACGCACGAACGTGAGCACGACGGCCGCGGTGGAAACCGCCAATGCGCCCGCGAAAAACCACCAATTCTTCGGCTGGCTTTGCAGGTTGGCGAAGGCGTTTGCCTTGCCGTCGCCGCGAGTGGAATTCCAGATCAAATAAGCGACGATGCCCAGGGACACTCCAACTTTCAGAATAGTGACGAGAGTTTTTTTCATGTTTTCAATAAATCCCTAAACTCTAAAACACCGCGATGAGCCGGCAAGAGCAATGAACGATCGGCAACCGGAGCAAGCGCTAGTTTTTCCGTCGTTCCATCCATGGTCCGACGCGCTTTTTACGCGCGAATCTAGAATTTTCGCTCGATAGTTGTCCAGTAAAAACAGAGCGCGGCAGTCGATGTGCCGTCCCACAACTCGGTGGACAACAACTTTTCTTCCGTGAATGCTGCTCTGCCCCAAAATCCCGGGTGGATTGTAATGCTGCACAAAAAAGGGGGAAAGGGGAATTTTTCGAAAAATCATTCCTTCCACGGCATGGAGAAGTGATATTCGCCGGCTCCGACCTCCAAAACCATGCCCATACCGCTCTTTTCGCCCATTTTAACGTGATTGGCACTGCCGATTGGCTTGTCAGATTCTTGGACGGCGTCCGCGGGCAGATCCGCCTTGAGAGGCAAACAAATTCGCGCCGTGGTATTGGCGGGAATCGTGACGTCCAACATCAGTTTTCCGCTTTCTTTGCGCCACGCGGACTCGATCTTTCCGGGCTGTGCGTGGTAACTGGCCTTGACCCAATCGATCCCCGCTCCCGGCTGCGGCTTGATGAGGATTTTTCGATAGCCCGGCTCGGCGAGATCGATGCCGGCAACCGTTTGAAACATCCATTGCCCCACCGAGCCGAAGGCATAATGGGCGAACGAATTCATGCCGGGGTCTTGGAACCCATGTTCCGGAGTCCAGCCGTCCCAGCGCTCCCAGATGCTTGTGGCGCCCTGCTTGACCGGGAACAGCCACGAGGGGAACGTGTCGGTTAGGAAGAGCTTATAAGCGAGCGGCGTTTGGCCGAACCGGCTCAGCGTGGGCATGAGCAAGGCCGTGCCCGGGAAACCGGTGGAAAGGTGCACGTCCCGCGCGAGAATGTCGTCTCGCAGATGCATCGTCGCTTTTTCGCGCAATTCCTGCGGCAGCAAATCGAACGCCAGGGCGAGCACGTAACAGGTTTGCGTTTCGCCCTTGACGCGGCCGTCGGGCGTCACATAAGCCTTATCGAATGCGGCTTTGATTTGCGCGAACAACTGGTCATATTTCTTTAGATCTTCTTCCTTGCCGAGGATTTTCGCGGCCTCGGCGGTAAGTTTCGTGCTGTAGGCGAAATAGGCCGTGGCCAAAACATCGGCGGGCGTGTTGGCTTTGATCGACAGCCAATCGCCGAATCCTTCCGCCGGACGCAAGAGGTCCTTGCTGTGTTGCCGGCAGTATTCGACCCACTTGACCATCGCGGGATAATGTTTTTCCAGCAGGCGGCGGTCGTTATAGACTTCGTAGATCGTCATCGGGCAGATCGTGCCGGCATCGGCCCAAGCCGCCGCACCGCCCGCGGGATCGACCGCCCAGGGCGCAAAGTGCGGGAAGGCGCCCTCCTTGTCTTGCGCGTCGTCCACATCGACGAGCCACTTGGTGAAAAACGCGGCGATGTCGGCGTTGTACGAACCCGTGCGGACAAACGCCGCGGCGTCGCCCATCCAACCCAGCCGCTCGTCGCGCTGCGGGCAATCGGTCGGCACGGAAAGATAATTCGCCCGCTGCGTCCAGACGATGTTGCTATAAAGCTTGTTGACCATCGGATTGGAACACTCGAACGAGCCGGCCGGGGGAATGTCCGAATTCAGCGGGATGCCCAGGATGCTGTTATCGTCGGGTTTGCCGGGAAAATTGGTGATTTCGAGATATTGATAGCCGTGGAACGTGAACCGCGGCTGATAGATTTCCTCGCCCTCGCCTTTGAGAATATACGTATCGATGCAGCGCGCTTTGCGGAGGTTCGCGGTGTAGATCGTGCCGTCGGGATTGAGCCGTTCGGCGAAGCGCATGACCACGCGGGCGCCTTTCGGACCGCGGACTTTCAATCGTTCGACGCCCGTGAAGTTCTGCCCCATATCGATGACGAACGCGCCCGGTTTCGGCTCGGTGATTTTGACGGGTTTGATTTCGCCGGTTTGCCGCACATTGACGCCGGGGAAGGCGTCGAGTTGCGCGGGGACTTTATCCGTGACTGCAACGGCCTTCCACGAGGCATCTTCGAGACCGGGCCGATCCCAACCGGGAATTTCCCGCGTGGCATCGTAGGTTTCGCCGGCTTGGAGTTCCCCCTCGAGGTACGGACCGTCCGCGCCTTTCCATGTGTCGTCGGTGACGATGGTCATTCGTTCGCCGCCGGCCAGTTCGATCTCCAACTGGGCGAACAACCGCGGATTCTTCCCGTACAGCTTCCCTTCGGCCCACCAGCCGACGGGCCCGCTATACCAGCCCGGTCCGAGGATGCCGCCAATAGCATTCGGCCCTTGCTGAAGCAGGCCGGTTACATCGTAGGTGTTGTAGTAAACCCGTTTGTTGTAATCAGTCCAGTCGGGCGTGAAGTAGTCGTCGCCCACCGGCCGGCCGTTGAGGTGCATTCGATAAATGCCGAGCGCGCTGGCGTAAAGCGTGGCGCGGCGGATCGGTTGGTCGATCTTGAACTCCTTGCGAAGAAGCGAGCAACCTTGAACGGGCGGACCACTCTTGGATTTGGAGGGTTCCTTGTCGTGGCCGATCCATTTCGCTTTCCACTCGCGCGGATCCAAGAGGCCCATGGTCCACAAGGCCGGCTTGCTCCAGGCCGATGCTTTGCCCTCCGCGTCCCAGATCCGCACTTTCCATTGACAGGCGGCCCGCGAAGTCAAAGGCTTGCCGGCGTAAGCGATCTGCGCGGTTGCGTTGGACATCACCTTGCCGCTGTCCCACAAGTCGCCTTCACCGGCCGCGAGTTTTTCCGGGGTGGCGGCCACGATAATCTGATACGCCGTTTGCATCGCGCCGCGGCGCGTATCACGCATTTCCCACGACAACCGCGGACTCGTCACATCGATTCCCAGCGGATCGATCCGATACTCGCACCGCAGATAATCCGCAGTAGCCGGACTTTGGGCATTAGCTAGTGAAGGCACTAGAACGACGCTCAACAGAAGCAATGTGCCAAGGCGCATGGTGAGTCTCCATTTCGAGTGATGATTTTTGTCTGTTTTTCATATAGTACAACGATTCAACGGTCTTGTCCGAATTTGCGCGACGTTTCCGTTTCAGCAAATTTGTGGAATGAGAGCGAGTTCAACTTATATGATAAGTTATTTAACATTTTCCCGGCGACATTGCAAGCGGTGCAAAAGTTGACGGACACCATTCTTAAAATGATGGAGAGTTGCATTTCTCGGACAGTTTATCGATTGATATACGTTGTAAATATCGTACAATAATATTAACGTACAATGTAATCAACTAGATGACAGGTAAATGAAAGCAAATCCCGGTGGAAAAATCGATATTTCCGATATTATTGGACGAGATCGCCTGACCAGACAGAAAGCGGAGCCGAGCGTCATCGCGGCGCTCGTAAACAAACAACTAATCGATCGGGGGTTATCGGCATGAGCGACCCGAAATTCCTCTGGCGATTCACGCCCAACCGCACCGATTCGGAAACGCTGAACGCGACTTTCGTCCAGCGGCAGGCCATGCTCGATGACGTCTTGGAACACGTTCGCGAAAGCGCCTTGACCGGCAACAAACATCATCTCTTGCTCATTGGCCCGCGCGGAATCGGCAAAACGCATTTCGTCACGATGGTTCATCATCGGGCGATAAAAGACGCTCAGTTGCGAGACCGTCTCCGTATCGCCTGGCTGAATGAAAATGAAACCGGAACGACCTTCTTGGACTTGTTGCTGCGAATTTTACGGGCGCTTTGTGCGGCATATCCGCAGGAGTTTCCCCCGGAGGATCTGGAAACAATCTATGGCTCTACCGCGGATGAAGCCCGCCGGGCGGCTTCGCAATTATTGCTCGATCGCCTGGCCGGTCGAACCTTGCTGGTCATCGTCGAAAACCTGGATGCACTGTTTTTCGGCTTGGGTGACGAGGGGCAAAAACGATGGCGGGCGTTCTTGCAAGAACATTCGGCAATGGTCGTCTTGGCTACCGCCCAAAAGTTGTTCGAGGGCATTTCGCGGCGAACCGGTCCCTTCTTCGGTTTTTTTCAAATCGATCATTTGCAGCCGCTCAGTCTCGACGAAGCCGTCGAACTTCTTGCGAAAATCGCCCGCAATGCCGGCGACGAGACGTTGACCGCCTACCTGCAAACACCCGAAGGAAGAGGCGGGTGAGGGCATTGCATCATTTATCCGGCGGAAATCATCGCGTTTACATCGTGCTTTCGCAGTTCATCGACCGCGAATCGCTCGACGAGTTGATCGGCCCCTTCGAAAAAATGCTCGATGAACTCACGCCCTACTATCAAGAACGATTGCGTTGGCTCTCGCCGCAACAAAGAAAAATCGTGGAATTCCTCTGCACCTGCCCGTCGCCCGCCTCCGTGAGTCTCATCGCCCAAAGGTTGTTCATCACCAATCAAACGGCCGCCAGCCAATTGAAAGTATTGCGTGAAAATGGCTACGTCCTCTGCCACTCCCGTGGCCGCGAATCGCTCTACGAACTTACCGAGCCGCTGATACGGTTGTCGTATGAAATCAAGCAAAACGGTTATCAGCCGATACGGCTCATCGTCGATTTTCTACGGATTTGGTATAATCCCGATGAACTGCGCGACCCACTCAAGAGACTCCCCTCCGAGGCTCTACGTGAACGAAAGTCACTGAATGCGGCAATCAATATCGCTGCTATTGACGATCCACAGGTTTCCGCAATTGCGGCAGATATCGAAAAGGCAATCAAAGAGGGGTTTGAATTACTTGAGTCGCATCGCTTCGCAAAGCTGGCTCCGGATGATCGGAGGTTGTTGAAGTGCGCCACGTCAATGATCGGCAGCATCTTGCGTAGCTCTCTAGATGCACATAAGTGGAAAGAACGGGTTGAGCGATTGATTGTCATTTTCGACAAGTTGGATAAATTGAATTACTTCGGTGAAAACATGGTCAATAGCCTGATGGACATTGATGCCAAAATGCTGAGCCGGGAGGCACTTGACGCATGGCGGAAAATCTGGCTCGAGGCAGGAGCGAACCGGCCGGATTTGCAGTTCGGCTTGAAGCTTTTCGATGTCGGCATGAAATACTTGATGACTGGCGACCGTCGCGTTCTATTCGATCTGCTCTCGACCGAACGGTCGATCGTTTGCGAAGCACTGGGAATTACCGAGGAAGAATAGCGCAAGTTAACTCACGGCGGTCATCGCAACTCCTTGGTCCCACATCGGATTGCACCCAATAGCCGTGGATCTGAAATACATTCTTTCAACGGAGCGCGGGCGTCTCGTCCGCCTTGTTCGATTTTGTCTTGGTGACGCGTGTTGAAGGATTCTCGGATGTGGGTTGAGCATCAAAGGCGGGCAGGATGCCCGCGCTCCGATTAGCGGGTAAGTCGGTAAGAGCAGGCAAGATGCCAGGGCACCGAAGGCGCAGCGCCGCTAAAGGCCCATCGATCTGGTTGGAAACATAACCCGGCTTTCAGAGGGTTATGTTCGATATATTTCCATGCCATGAGAAAATGTTCATCGTCTCGAATAAAACGGTCGCGATAATCCTGTTGCCAAAAGTTCCCGCAGCGATTGAGTATGCGATTAGCCTCCCGTGCCGTATAAGATTTCCAGGACTGAAAGATTTTCGGAATGCTCCACTTTGCATAGGGGAGAAATAAGACATGTACATGTTCCGGCATCAGACAATAGCTCTAAATTTCCAGCCCTTCCTCGCGGCACCAATCGGACATCAGTTCGAGGAAAGCCGCATAATCGCCCTCGTTGAAAAAGTCTGCTGCCGACGATTGCCGCGCTGCGTCATGTGATGCGGCATTCCCGGAATGACCAATCGTGCTAGTCTTGCCATCCCCCGAATTTACCAATTTTCGCCTAATGTGTCAATAACTAGTATTGCGTCCTTGCGCTACGTTGAACTTGGAAAAGGAGGCTGAGATGTAGGATACAACTCGAAACCTTTTGATGGAACCCTACGGGTAATCAAACCCGTCCGGAAGAGCTTGGCCAGCAACCGGAAGCGAGTCTTGCGTGGCGTCGGGGCAACCCGGCCTGCGAAGCGTAGACAGCCAGTGCCGAAGCCGTGTGATTGAGCCTCGAAAGTACGTTACGCGGGAGCCTTCGTCGTGGACACAGCGGGGGCCGCGTGATGCACCGTATGGCCTGGCGCATCGGTCCTGCCGGGGTCGGAGAGCAGGGCAAGAGCACAGTCGGGGTTCCCCAGGAACGTAGGAGATCCTGCCGTTTCCACTGACCAAATCCCGGCGGGAGATACCGGGTGACCAACTCCAGGAAACCCACGCGCGGCGGCGCTCGGTCGCGTGTGGGCGAAACGCGAGCGCTTGAGTGGTATCGTTTCGCGAAGGAAACAAAGCGCGGCGAGACGGGCGGCGGGAAGTCATAACGCACCTGGAGGCCGGAAGCCCG
This sequence comes from Pirellulales bacterium, assembly GCA_963713065.1. Lineage (GTDB taxonomy): Bacteria > Planctomycetota > Planctomycetia > Pirellulales > Thermoguttaceae > JADLEL01. Next base: position 375,075 of record CAVQKP010000016.1, read on the forward strand.
CAAGGCGGGGTGATTTCACCCTTGTTGGCGAACGTGTACCTGCACTACGTGCTGGACGAATGGTTCGCCTGCGAGGTGCAACCTCGTTTGCGCGGCCGAGCGTACATGGTCCGCTACGCCGACGACTTCGTGATCGGTTTCACCGACGACGAGGACGCGCGGCGCATCATGGAGGTGCTGCCGAAGCGTTTCGGCAAGTACGGCCTGACGATCCACCCGGAGAAGACCCGGCTGAGTGCCGTTTCGCAAGCCGCAAGGCGAGAGGAAACCGCCGCCGCCGGACGAGCCGGGCACGTTCGACTTTCTGGGATTCACGCACTTTTCGGCGCGATCGCGGAAGGGAACGTGGGTTCTGAAGCGGAAAACGGCGGCCAGCCGATTCACGCGGGCGATCAAGACGATCAACCAATGGTGTCGGCAGCATCGGCACGATCCGATTGCGGAGCAACACAAGACGCTCTGCCAGAAACTGCGAGGTCACGCGGGATACTACGGGATCGTGGGCAACAGCCCAGCGCTGTCTCGTTTCTATCACGAAGTGCTCCGCATCTGGCGGAAATGGCTCATGCGAAGGCGGCGGGCGTGGCGGGTTTCGTGGGACTGGTTTCGCAGTCTCCTGGCCCGCTATCCCGTGCCGTACCTTCGCGTGAACGCCACCGGTGCAGGCCGCGTAGCGAATTGACAACTTGAGGAACCGAATGCGTTAATCGCGCACGTTCGGGTCTGTGGGAGCCTCGGGCAAGTAACTGCCCGAGGCCACCCGGTCCTCCCTGCCCCGGAATGCCTCACCACGTCACGCAGCGCGGCAACCGCCGACAGCAGACGTTTTTTCAACGACGGGGACTAGGCTCCGTATTTGGAGTTTCAGCCTCTTAGCTTACTTCTTCCGGGTGCTCCGCACACCGTAAAACAGCCCGATGGCGCCTGTGGCCAACAAGAGCAGAGCGCTCGGCTCGGGAACGCAATCGACCACGAGCCTGGGCGCATGGCCTCCTTCGCTGTCGTCGAATACGCGCAGGCCGGTGAGGTACCATCCGAGCACTACGGCGTATCCTTTGCCGGTCCGATTTGCATTCAGAACATCCAGCATGGCTGAATCGGCATCAGCGGAAGAGCACCACCCGGCCGCGTTGTCGGCGCTTAAGTCGAGACTCATCACGGAGGCACTCTCAGTCCAATTGGCGGCTGCGTTTGCATAGGCGTTGTAGGTCATAGCCAGTTCATGCATCCCATCCTTGTCGAATGCATTGGCGCCGCCGAAACCCGCTACCACGAGCGCGTCGTCAGTCGCCGCCGGATTCGGAGTAACGACGTACTGCTGAGAGGTAAAAGCGGAACTTTGCCAGTTGCCGGTGCCCGTGTCATAGAGCTCGACATGGGCCGACGTGATCGCGCCGGGGAGAGCGCTCAAATCGAATTGATACAACGAACATTCGTAATTCTTGTTGGGGGAGGTCACTTTGCCTACCCAGAGCTGTTGTCCGTCGAAGTTTTGAGTCCTTCCGGCAGTGCTGCCATTCTCGTACGAGACACATCTCGTATCCTCCACTGCGGAAAGCGTGATCATTTCGGCTTGCACGGCGGTGCCAATGACGGCCAAGACGATGCCCAAGGAGAACAATAACAGTTTCGTTTTCATTTTCGGATCCTTTTTACTGGATTGCTAGACATGGATTTCTTATGCAGCGAGGTTTCAATTCACCACCGCCGAAATTGACACAGAACTCAAACCCTTCAGATCCGCTGCCTCCTCTCCTGAAACATCGTGAAAAATTGAAAAGACGAATTTGCACCTTAACAGCCTGTTGAAAATGGGACTGCCCCTCGGAGCCGAGTACCTGAAATCCCGCGAAAAATGGCTTGCAGCGACGTGCCTGTCCCCTTTTCAAAACCTGGATTCAAGATGCTGATTTTCATTAAGGACAAAAAAGTAATGCAACTCTTTTCGCCCTTTCATGAAACACCTCCAAGAAAAAAGGGAAAATGGTTGCCGTTGCGAATACTTCTGTAGGGTGGGGCAAGCGCAGCGCCGACCCGCCAATTTCCCGTAAATCATTCGTGGTGGGGCTGCGCTGCGCTTGACCCGCGACTACGATGTTTTCCGCAACGGATACTTACTAATTTAGAATAGACAGTTGGAATGCGGACAACAACAATTTATTTGCGCAAAGAGTCGTGATTTTGCGCAAGGGAGAATTTGGGGAATTTTGGGGTCAGAACGCACTAGTCACGGGAATCGAAACAGATACCATGAAAGAGCCGAGGTCTCCAAGAAAAGTACGTTTGGGAGTGTTTTGAAAACCCCAAGTTTACCCTTTCCGGGCGACCCAGGAATATTATACCTTGGTATCGACCAGCACAAGAGCCGGTTGACAGTGAATTTACGTAGCGAAGACGGAACTGCGGTTTTGAAGCGTTTGCAGGAAAAACGGGGCAACTCAATGGATTTAGCGCATGAAGCTCAAAGCGGCTTCCTGCCAGTTCGATGCGTCCCCTTGACCAGGCTGAGTGGCCAGGCGTGCTTACTGATTGTGAGCGGCAAGGAGCCCCGCAGGACGATTGATTTGCAAACAAACAAGAAAAAACAATCCACCCCAAGTGACAAAATCCGCGGAGACCACCCTTGACAACACAGGCTCTTTCAGGGAGGGCGGCGTTTCGGCACGGTTACGAGGGCCGTGGTAAAGAAGTACAAGAGCGACGGCAGTTTGGAGAGTACGGAGATCAGCACCACGGAGACCGATCAAAAGGCCCTCGAAAAAATGAATCAAGAAAACAGGCGGCCCGAAGCAACTGAAGAAATTCCAGCGCCGCCGGTCAATCCCGGATTGTTCTTCGTGCCATGATAGCAAGCCGCGGCCGTTTTTGGGCGTCGCACCCCTCGCGGAGGACGGCAGGGGGGGTTGTCCGCGCAGGGCTGTTGCCGAAAAATTACGCGAATCCATAATGCTGTTTGCGGCAAGCCAAGGAACAGTACCATGCGATGTTTGGCTCTGTGTTTCATCTTCACCTTGTTGGCGACGTCGTCCGAGGCAAAGGATGCCGGCCCCATCTCCCCCAAGACGCAACTTCCGCCGTACCTGGCCGGCGTGCCGCTGATTTCGCGGGAGACGCTGTTCGGCAATCCCGACCGCGCCGCCCCCCGTGTCAGCCCCGACGCCAAGCAGTTGGCCTACCTGGCGCCGGTTGATGGGGTGTTGAACGTGTGGGTGGGGCCGCGTGAGGAACCCGAGGCCGCCCGCCCCGTCACTCACGACACGAAACGAGGGATACGCTCCTATTTCTGGGCCTACAACAATCGGCAGATCGTCTATCTGCAAGACAAGGAAGGCAATGAGGACTGGCACATCTACGGGGTCGATCTCGTTAGCGGCAAGACCACGGACTTTACGCCGCTGCCCGGAGTTCGCGCGGAGATCGAGAAAGTCAGCCACCGTTTCCCCAACGAAATCTTGATCGGGCTCAACGAGCGTGATCCGCAGGTCTTCGACGTTTACCGGCTCGACCTCCACGACGGCCAACGCCGGCTCTTGCAGGAGAATACGGAGCATTTCTCCGACTTCGTCATCGACGACGACTATCGCATCCGCTTTGCGGTCAAGTCCACGGACGCGGCGGGAAAGCGGATCGTCGAGCCCGACGGCAAGAATGGGTGGAAAACGTTCATGGATATTTCCATGGATAACGCCATGACGACGTCCCCGGTCGGCTTCAACCAGTCGGGCGACGTGCTCTACATGCTCGACAGCCGCGGCCGCGACACGGCGGCGCTGAGCGCCTACCATCTGAAGACCGGCGAGGAAAAAGTGTTGGCCCAAAGCAGCCGCGCGGACGTGGATAACGTGTTGATCAAACCCGTCGAACATACCATACAGGCGGTTTCCTTTGACTATGAACGGAAGACCTGGGAACCGCTGGATCCGGCCGTGGCCGCGGATTTCCGGGAATTGCGGTCGGTGGCTCGCGGCGAGTTGGAGTTCAGCAGCCAATCGTTGGACGATCGGCACTGGATCGCAGCCTTCGTGGAAGACGACGGGCCGGTGCGATTTTATGATTACGACCGGGACAAAAAAAAAGGCCCGGTTCCTGTTCGCCAGCCGGAAGGATTTGGAAGGGCTGCCTTTGGTGAGGATGCACTCGCTGGTAATCAAGGCGCGCGATGGGCTCGACCTGGTCAGCTACTTATCGCTGCCGCCGAAAACCAATCCCAGCGGCGGCAACCGGCCCGCCGAACCGCTGCCGATGGTTTTGAGCGTTCACGGCGGCCCGTGGGCACGAGACTCGTGGGGTTTCAACCCGGAACACCAACTGTGGGCCAACCGCGGCTACGCGGTGCTCAGCGTCAACTACCGCGGTTCCACGGGCTTCGGCAAGAAGTTCGTCAACGAGGGCAACGGCCAGTGGGGCGGAAAGATGCAGGACGACCTCGTCGATGCCGTCCATTGGGCTATCCGACAGAAGATCGCCGATCCTGAACGGGTAGCCATCATGGGCGGCAGCTACGGCGGTTATGCCACGCTCATGGGACTGACGGAAACTCCGACTTTGTTCGCCTGCGGCGTGGACATTGTGGGCCCGACCAACCTCGTCAGCCTGCTGGAGACCATCCCGCCGTACTGGAAACCCGAAATCGCCATGTTCCGCATTCGCGTTGGCAACGACACCACCGCGGCGGGGCGAAAATTCCTCGAAGAACGCTCGCCTTTGACTTACGCCGATCGGATCCAACGCCCACTGCTGATCGGTGAAGGTGCGAACGACCCGCGCGTTAAAGTGGCGGAAGCGGATCAGCTTGTCGCCGCCATGCAGCAGAAGCACATCCCCGTAACATACGTGGTGTTTCCTGACGAGGGCCACGGTTTCGCTCGACCGGTTAACCGGCTGGCTTTCTATGCCGTGGCCGACGCCTTCTTGGCGAAGCACCTGGGTGGCCGCTGGCAACCGCTGGACGATGCTTTCGCCCATTCCACCATCACCGTACCGGCCGGCGCAAACCAGATTCCCCAATTGGAGGCAACCCTGGAAAAATCAAAAGCGGTCGATGCAACGAAGTAGCCTCAGTGCTCAATATTTCGGTGTTGACGATTTGTCGGGCCGGCGGATGACGCGAACAAATTTGCCTGAGACCTGAAAGCCGAGCCTGGGCCGGACTTGGAATGACGGGAAGGAGAATAGGTTATGTTTCTCGTTTTTCTCGGCACATCGCCGCAGAATTTGACCATTTGGAAAGGAGACTCTTCCATGAGCATATCGACTCAGTGGCGAGCAGTGCCGTGTTCTCGACTAATCCGATCCGACGGGCAGCGATGCAAGCGCCGCCGGCATGTTCCCATTTGCTGGGCGCTGGCGTTTTGGGCTTGCGCGCCGGCTTGGGCCGCAACAGATTCCCCGTCAGCCGCCAAAGTCTTCAAAAATCGCTGTGCAAGCTGCCATGGTGCGGATGGAGAAAATCCCAGGCTTCTGCGCGTTTTCCCCGATCTGCCCGACTTCAAGGATCCCAACTGGCAGAAAGTGCATACCACGACGGCCTTGAAGCATGTCATTCTGCATGGCGGCAAGGACGGAATGCCGGGGTTTGAAGACGATTTGGACGGCGTCACCGCCGAGCAGATGGTCCGATACTTGAGGCAGTTCGCGCCCAATCGGAGAAAGTCGCCCTCGGGCAAAGCGCCGGCCCCGCCGACCCCCGCGGAATTCTACCATGATTTTTGTGCGCGGTGCCATGGCGCCGACGGCAAGAACCCTCAATTGCACGCCGTGTTTCCGGCCTTGCCTGACTTCACCAGCCGAAACTGGCAAACCTCGCATCCGAAGTCCGAGATGACGAAGGTCATTTTGCACGGCGGTACGGAAGGGATGCCGGCATTCGAGGGTGATCTGGAAGGACTTGACCTTTCCAAGCTGGTTCGATACCTGCGGGCATTCGCCCGGGAAAATGAGGAACTGAATGAGGAGCAGATGCAGGAAGAGAAAAAGGGGGAGTGATTCTTTGCATGACAAACGGCGGCTGGCACGTCGTTTCAACACACGGATAGGAAAATGGCGCACCGACAGATCCCGCTGCTGGCGTACAACTGGATCACTGGAATCGGAGCCTTGGTGGCAACGGTTTCGTTCGTGACGGCCTGTGTCTTCCTGACCCTGAGCATTTTTGGTTGGTTGCGCGGGCCTTACGTGGGAATTCTCATCTATCTGGCCCTGCCGGCCGTTATCGTCGTCGGCCTGGTGTTGATTCCGTTCGGAATGTGGCGTCAATCGCGCGTGCTGCGAAAGAGCGGAGCGGGGGAGCGACACCGCTGGCCGTGCATCGACCTGAACGTCGCAAGCACGAGAAACGGCGTCATGATCTTCGCAGTCGTAACTCTCCTTTACATATTCGTTAGCACGGTCGGAGTCTATCAAGCCTCCCGATACACCGAGTCGGTGAGTTTCTGCGGCAAGTTATGCCACAAAGTAATGAAACCGGAGTACGTAACGCACCAGATCTCGCCCCACGCGATCGTACGATGCACTACCTGTCACGTCGGCCCCGGGCCGGGCTGGTACGAAAAGTCGAAGGTGCGGGGGTTGGGCCGCGTTTACGATGTCCTCTACGCGGGATACCCGCGGCCGATCCCGGCGCCGATTGTCGATTTGAAGCCCACCGAGATCGAGTGCCATCGATGTCATTGGCCGGAAAATTTCTTCGGCGGCCGAAGGCGGATCTTTCACAACCGCCTCTACGACGAGAAAAACACCTACTGGCCCGTGCAAATGGTCGTTCATACCGGCGGCGGAGATCCGGAAATCGACCAGACCGGCGGCATCCACTGGTACATGAATATCGGTTACGAGATCGAGTACATCGCCCGCGATCGACAGCGGCAGGACATCGCCTGGGTGCGAGCCACAAACAAGAAGACGGGAGAAGTGACCATCTACCAGAATGGGGCGAATCGGCTTTCCGAAGCGGAGATCGCGAGCCTGCCGCCGCGGGCCATGGACTGCATCGACTGCCACAACAGCCCGGCTCACATCTTCCACACGCCGGACTACGCCATCGACATGGCCATATTCCTCCGGCAAATCGACGCCGATCTGCCCGACATCAAAACCCTGGCCGTCTCCGCCATGGCGGCCCCCTATGCAACGGCTGACGACGCCGCGTCGGGCATCGCCGGCCGAATCGAGCCGTACTATCGAAAGACGCATAAATCCGTTTATGACGAGAAACTGCCGGAGATCCGCCAGGCAGTCCGGGCTACGCGGCAACGATTCGCGGAAAACATCTTTCCCGGCATGAACGTAACCTGGAAAGTCTATCCCGACAACATCGGCCATCTCTATTACCGGGGGTGTTTCCGCTGCCACCTCGGTCAATTCCACGGCGAGAACGGAAAAACGATACCCCACGACTGCAAAACGTGCCATGAAATCGTGGCGCAAGGGAGCGGCGCAGAAGCCCAAACCGCCGCTTCGCCAAACGGATTGACGTTCGAACACCCGGTGAGCATCGGCGGCATCTGGAAGACCATGGCGTGTTCCGAGTGCCATCATGGCGCGGGAGTGGGCGCCGCGGCGTCGATCAAGCCCGCGCCGGCGGCCAAGCAAAGGGGCACGCCGCCCACGGTTTTCAAGCCGCCGGTGGTGCTCTCCGCCGACGAACGAACAAGCATCGAGCGAATCTATGACAAAACCTGCGCCGAATGTCACGGCTCGAGCGGACGTCCGCTGAAGAAAATAATCGCCGTGATGCCCATGCTCCCCGACTTCAACGACCTCGGTTGGCAGGCGGCCCACAGCAACGCCGATTTGGAGAAGACCATCCTCGCGGGCAAGCCTCCGTTCATGCCGGCCTATAAGGGGAAGCTGGGAAGCGTCCATCCGGACCAAATGGTCGCCTACATCCGCGGACTGGCCCGGCATGAGGGGCGGTAGCCGCCTCGACGGTGCATGCGACGGATCAATTTCCGCGACGCACAAAGGGGTCAGAACTAATTTACTCTTGCCAGAGCTCGTGTTCTTCGTTAAATTAGCCGCCCTGCTCCGACCTTTACGCCCCATCGACGATGGCCTGATATACCACGTGATCAACCGTGGCAACAACCGGCAGAAGGTGTTTGGCGGCGAGGGCGATTATCTGGCGTTTTTGCAGGCGATGGCCGATCTGAAGCAGCGGAAGCCGTTCTCGCTCTTCGGCTACTGCCTGATGGGCAATCACCTTCATCTGCTGATCCGCCCGCAAGAGGCGCCGATCAGCCGGATCGTGCAGAGCCTGCTGGTTGCGCACACGCAGCGCTACCATCGCTGCCGCCACAGCAGCGGGCATGTCTGGCAAGGGCGCTTCAAAAGCCCCGTGATCCAGGACGACGATCATCTGTTGGCGGTGCTGCGGTACATCGAAGCGAATCCGTGGCGGGCGAAGTTGGTTGAACAGGCGGGCGAGTACCGCTGGAGCAGTTTCGCCCATCACGGCTTGGGCCGCGCGGATCCGCTCCGCCGACTCCGCGGGCGGCGGCGCGCCGCCCTTGTTCGCCGGTTTCTCCGGTACTATGGGACTGTCTGACTCCCCGGCGACGTGCATGCCGGACTTGCGGCATCGCGCCTTCTCCGGCCGATCCGCTTCCATGGGAGAAGCGGATGCCGCCGGGGTCTCTTGGCTTCCGTGGGGAAAGTTTCCAACCGTGCCTGTGGCCTCAGACTCCGTGGGGAAAGTTTCCAACCGTGCCTGTGGCCTCAGACTCCGTGGGGGTCATTTCGGACTTGCCGTTGACGTTCGACATGACTATTGCCTTCCCCTTGTCAGAACAGGGTCGGCCACCGCAAAAGGATGTTTTCGGAACTCGATACACCGCCCGGTTGTGCCTCTGTGAACGCTTCGCCCTGCCGGTTGCCCGGCACGACGCATCACTCGAGGCCAAGGCGACTGGCTAGGTCTTGCCTCGTGCGACTCTTTCATTCGCGACTTTCCTCCGGCTTGCGCCAAAGCACTCTGCCCCGAATGGCACTGTCACGTGGCGATGTGCGCAGATTGGGCTTTGACGAACGCGGTTTTTTTTGTAAATTTCCCGGTCGTCGGAGTTGGTATTGATCGTTTGGCCCGCTCTTGGCGATAATTCGTATGCCCTCCTTGGCGTGGCGATCGTGAAAATGCCAAGGAGGGTTTTTTCATGGCTTGGGATATACCAAATTTTGCCAACACGGGCATTAGCAGTTTTCAGAAAGTGGTAGCCTCTTTTCTGGCCAGTGCGGCGTTGCCTTTCGCCCCCATCCTTTCCGCCAACCGTATCGAGCGCATGTTCGCCAAACATGGGGGATTGTTTGGCGCAGGGGATCTACTCGACGGCGATGATGGTCTGGTCCTTTCTCGGCCAAGTGCTGCGCGACGGCAAGGAAGCCTCGTGTCAAGCGGCCGTGGCGCGGGTGGTCAGCTACTGCGAACACGAGCAGATGGCACCGCCGACGGCCGACACCGGCAACTATTGCCGTGCGCGCGCGAAGCTCTCCGAAGCGGCGCTGCATGAACTCAGCGGCGAGGTGGCTACCGGGACGGAAGCGGCCGCCGAAGCGGACTGGCTGTGGCATGCCAAACACCCCAACCTGATCGACGGCTTCACGTTTACGATGCCCGACACAGCGGAAAACCAAACCGAGTATCCCCAACAGAAATCGCAGAAACCCGGCGTGGGACTGCCGATCGCACGCGTGGTGACGATTCTCTCGCTGGCGACTGCCTGCGTGAAAGATGCCGCGTTGGGCCCTTACGCCGGCAAGCAAACGGGCGAATCCGCCCTGCTGCGGAAACTTTTCGGGCGGCTGGGCGCGGACGACATCGCGGTGGCGGACCGCTACTACTGCTCCTTTATGATGATCGCCCTGCTGCTGGCCCAGGGCACCCACGTCTGCGCACGAAAGCATCAGCGGCGTCACAGCGACTTCCGTCGCGGCCAGCGGCTTGGCAAGTACGATCACCTTATTGTATGGACTCGTCCTCGCGGCCCGCGTGGATGGACGAAGGTACCTACCAAAAGATTCCCGAAACCCTTGAGTTGCGCGAGATTCGCTACACGGTGATCGAGCCGGGCCGCCGCACCCGCACGATCGACGTCATTACCACCCTCACCGATGCCGAGGAGTTTACCAGCGACGAAATTGCTCAACTTTATGGTTTTCGCTGGAATGCGGAGTTGGACATCCGCAGCATCAAATCCAATCTGAATCTCGTCCACGCGCGTGGCAAGTCGCCGGAGATGGTCCGCCGTGAATTCTGGACTACCATGCTGGCCTATAACCTGATCCGCACCACGGCCGCCGCTGCAGCCCTGGTGCACGGCAAAAACCCCCGTCAAATCAGCTTCACGGCGACGTGTCAATACGTGCTGGCATCGTGGATGTCGCTCTCCTGCCGACTGATCCCGACCTCGCAGTTGGTCCCTCATTGCCTTACGATACTCCGCCATATCGCCGCTTGCGAAGTCGCCAACCGCCCGGGTCGCCTCGAACCAAGAGTTCTCAAAAGACGCAAACATGGTTATAAACTTATGCAAAAGCCTCGCGAGCGTCCGCGCCGAATTGCGTAAACACGGTACCTAAACCAACTTCCGACATGACAGTGCCATTCCACTCTGCCCCCTTTTATTACCCTCTATTGCCAATCACCGCTACTCATTAACGATCTATCGCAACGATTGCATAGCCGGCGGTGGACGCTTTCTTCAATTTCATAGCGGATCGTATGCACCGAGCCATCGCACATCGCCATGTTAAAACCCTGGGCATGGGCACTGCCGAATTTCCAGGAAGATATCTCTTCGGAAGCGATCGGATCGAAATCGGGATAATTCGGAGGGAAACCGTGGTCCCGTTCGGGGTACAGATAGACTCCTCCGCCGAAATCGGGGTGATGAGCCCAGCGGATAACATCTCTCTCGTCCGATACATACGGGCCTTCGTCGTCCCCGTGCGATGTGCCTAGATACTTTCGATCCGTGGCGACAAATTTTTCGCCCAATAGATAGGTTTGGGATGCGCCATCGACCACCTGCCCAAGAGTGAATTGGCTGTGCAACCACACAATGCCTGACGGCCGTTTAAGATTGGTGGAAGTGGGAGGGTCGGTAGCAGGCCACTGCACGTCATAGGTATGATCTAAGGGTACTACTCTGAATGCCATGGTAACCGCGAATTCGCCACCGTTAAAGGCATAATCGATGCGTGCCCCTTCATCCAACTTTTCACAAAGATAGGGTTTTAAGACGTGTGGAAGCTCGCTGCAGACGGGATAATTGATGGCGCTTCGGCGCGTCGGGCAGTTGAAGATATCCAATGGTGTTTCCAAGCGGACTTTATTGGCATGCAAGAGTTGCGGGCTGGTCGAGTTGGCAGCCCCTGCACCTTTTCCCAATTCAAACAAGGATTTGTTTTCCAGCCAGGGAAGAAGCACATAAAATGGCGAACCCGTCTGCTGGAGACCTATGCCTCGGTCAGGATGGGGCGCAAAGCCGATGCCATATCCTCCTGAAGGAAAGTGCTTCGCGCTGTCATAATGTCCCTGGATGGCCAGAGCGAATTGCCTGAGATGATTCGTACACTCTAGTCTCCGCGCCGCTTCCCTGGCGGACTGAACGGCGGGAAGCAACAGCCCGACCAGCATTCCCATGATGGCAATCACCACCAAAAGCTCCACCAAAGTGAAACCTCGTTGCGATAATGCATTCCCGTACGTTGGAATCTTCATGACAAATAAACCCATGCGAATTCAGCCATTCTCCCACAACACTCAATTCTCGCCTACAGTCTGAGGCGCCTCCGACTGAGCCGGTTCAGTGGCCGACCGCGGCGTGGCAATCGCACTCACTTCTTCAGGCGTCAAAGCACGATTGTAGAGACGCAACTCGTCGATCTGCCCCATGAAATACCGGCTCGTGCCCAAACGCCGCGAACCGCCGATCGTCCAAGGGCCGGAAAATCCCAGCGGTCCTTGTTTTTTCGCTTCGATTCTTCTTGCCGCGACCAATTCGCCGTTATGATAAAGAAACCAGCACTTTCCGTCATAAACTCCGGCAAGATGCACCCAGTTACCTTCGTCTTCCTTGGGGATATCGAATACGATCATGTGATCCATGCCATGCCAAAGCCCAACTTGATATTGCCCAGACATTATCCGGAGAAACAACTCGGATTCGACTTTGGGCGTCAGATCTTCGTGGACGATGATGTTGCGTTGTGAACGCGTATTTTTCGGTTTGATCCAAACTGCGATGGAAATCCGTTCGATCCTCTTCGAAAGAACTGGAGATTGCAGGGCTATGTAGGCGGTTTCTCCATCGAGGTTCATTGCGGACGGGCCAATGATGCCGGGCAACCAATCGATTTTTCCGCAAAAGATGCCTCGATACCGAGAATTATTCGTCGAATTGGAAATCTCCTTCCCTTTTCCCTCATCGAACCGCCACCAAGTCATCTCCTCATCGTCGGGATTCTGTTCATCGGCATCGGCAGCCGATTCTTCACGAGATGAAGCGGCTTGCGGCGCCGATACCGGGGGCTCGGGAACAGAAGCCGATTCGTTTTTTGCGTCGGCTCTCTTTGCATTGGCAATCAATTCCGCGTCCGTTTCTTTTGCTTGCTGCTGACAGCCGATGAGTGCGATTGCCATAAAAAAAACCACAACCAGAAAATCGCGCCAGAATACCCGCGGCGACTTCATCATCATACCCTCCAAGGCATAAGTTGTTGGTGGAAAAGCAAATCCGACATAAATTCTGTCAAAGCTAACTTCCCTTCAGCCAACCAGCCACACGACATTTCGCGGCAGAGAACATCCAATAATCCGAAATGGCTTCAAGACCCGGCTTTCCCTGCGTTATCAGTGTCGCTCTTCTTGTTCTTCTGTTGATGGCTTGACTCCCGGCGAATCCATTTTGCAACACGAATGACGATGCCTCCCGTCAAAGCCAACGAAACCAATGCGGTACGCACCACGAATTGGTCGGTGGACACCGCCGGACCGTTGACCCAATACAAAAACGGGGCCAACGCAACCATCGTCCAGCAGGCAAATTCCAGCCAACCGACGATCTCGGCCGGGCTTAACGACTCGTCGTTGCTCTTGACGTCTTTTTCTCGTTCTGGAATCGGTTTCATCGGGGCATTCGCGTGGCAATTATTGAGCGGGGCCAAGAGTCTCGGGATCGATCTTCCGGCCGTCGCGCCGGTTACCAAGGCGGCAGTGCAACACCGGGTCGATATCATAGGAAAGTGATCGGACAGCGCCGTCGCAAAAAAACATGTTCCAGCCCGAGGAATGAGGCTGCCGAAACTAAAAATATCTTTCTGTTCGTGATTATCGTCGGGCAATGGAGCGGTGTTGGTCATTCGTGCAATATCGGTATCGTCACCAAGATAGAGGCTGCCGTCATCCCCCCAGTCGAGTCCGTCCGGATAATGAGTCGAATTGACGTTCTTTTCACCCACGAGATATGTGTTCGCCAGACCATCTTTGATGTCTTTTTCGCGAACGATGCTGCGGGGATAAGAGACTCCCGTCAAAAAGGACACGTCCGGCCACTTGAATTTTTTATCGTTCAAGGATTGGGGCCCCGTAGTGAAGGCGGCCGATTGATCGCCCCGATTGATGACGTAGTCGGTCTTGCGCATTGCGGAAAGAGCCTGGCATGGAAAACCGTTTCAGAATGGAGAGGATATGTCTTAGCTGTGCGGCGACTGGGACAGATGAAATCGGGGAGCGGTTTGGATGCCATTTTTGCGATCCTCCAACGGTCGGGTTCTACGCTGCCGTCATTTGTCAGATCATACACCTGCTTGTAATCGATGTAAGGCAAAACATTGAAACACCATCCACCCGGTTGATTGGCTCCCGTGCCGCAGTCCGCATCTCCAAACCAAGACCATCCCCAACCGCCCGTCGGGTAGTGTCGAATGGCGTTGGCGTGCTGCTGAACCCCCTCGCCGAGATGCCGGAGCTTTTCTTTGCATTGCGTCATCCGGCTCGATTCCCGGACGGCCTGAATCGCGGGGATAATCAGCATCAGCAAGAAAAATACGATCAAAATGACGAGTATCAGGTCCACCCGATTGAAGCCGTGGCGAGGAGATTTCATAATATTTGCCCTTTGGAATTATCGAAACTGTGCAGGTCTCCACTTTTCTGTCGAGACCGTGTTATCGAGTTCGCACACAATGCGGAAACCGATGAAGCGCGTCTTGCGCCAGGCTTCAACTTGGTGAAAAGTAATCAGGCATTCCAGTCCGTGAAATATCCACGCCGTTCCTCGCGGCACACGCATGATCCCGGCCGACGGCCCTCGAGGCTCCATTCGCGGCGAGCGGCGATAATAGTCCGGTCCGTACCAATCGGAGCACCATTCCCATACGCCGTCTTCCATTGCACATAATCCCCAAGGATTGGCGGGATATTGATCCACCGGGAAATAGACCGGCTTCCCCTCGGAAATGGAAAGCGGCGATCCGTTCGTCGGTGTCCGCGTTGTGCTGCCGCAACGACAGCAGTATTCCCACTCCGCCTCGGTGGGCAAGCGATAGCGCCGGCCGGCGGCAATTTCCTCGGGCAAGGCGGACAATTTGCGGCAAAACTCCGCCGCTTCCGCCCAGGTGACCTGCTCTACCGGGAAACGGCCCGTATCGACCCCTTCGACTGCTTCGAGTGCTTTGGCCCCGCCGCCTTCTTTCGAGTACCAACTGGGATTCTTGCCCATGACCTTGACATATTCTCCCTGCGTGACCTCATGCGCTCCCATGTGGAAAGCCTTGCTGATTTCCACCTCATGAGCGGGCCACTCCGGCGGCGCCGATCGTCCTTCGTCCGGCAAACCCATGATGAATTTGCCTGCCGGTATGAGCGTGAACTTGCTGCCCAGCGAATTCTTCAGACTGGTTTCGAGCTTGGGAATATCGGGATTTTTTTTATGGCCGGGGAAGACATTCACCGTTGCAGCCAACTGATCCGCAGATGGAACTTCCCAGGCATAGTCCACTTCCAAATTCGCCAAACTGATCTTTTCCGGCGTCTCCCGAGAATGCATCGCGTGCCAAAGGTTCGGGTCCACGCCATCCACGACGAAACGGGCCGATTGATCCATCATCATCACATGAACGCCGCCGGGATGCATGCTCCGCGCCGTCGCCTGCAATACGCCCCGGTAAGGGCAGCACCCCATGCCTTGCCTCACCAATTCATCATATCCGTACTTGTCGAAGACTTCCTTGCAGCCGAGCGAATCGTCGCTTCGGGGATTGCGGTTATTCGGACCACAGGCGTCGCCGTAGAGGCCATGTGCGTAAGTGATGCTCGCACCGCCGGCCCCCATCGCCCAGATGCCTCGGCCGTCCTGGGGTATCAAGCCCGCCCGGATCTCGTCCACCCCCACCGTCGTACTCAAGTTGTTGTGAAAATCCTTGAAGGAAAACGAGCGGTTGAATCCGGCGATGCCGTCCCCCCAATCGATATCTTGCGTGTCTTTGGTTTCGCGATGCAATCCCGCCGGCATGGGCCAGTTCTTCGAGCCGGGCACTATGGTAACATAACTGACTCCGGCGTTAATGGCATAGTTTCCCCGCGCGTAGCGGGCTTCGGAACCATCGAGAAACAAGCCCAAATAAAAATTGTCGTCCCGATTGAACTTGTCGTCAGGGCAAACTGCCTCCGGGAGCTTGGCCATCCGCACCACGTTGTTCTTGGGATCGGAACTGGGAAGATTCTTATCGAAGAGGTCGTACAATTTGGCGTGATTCATATACGGCAGCAAAAGAATCATCCAGTTCGCGTGCGTTGCCGGCAAAGAATATCGGTTTTTCCCCTGGAAGACCCAAAGATTGTCACGATTCGGCTGCACGGCGGCGGGCGGCAGCATTTTATTGGCGTCATGATAGGCGCGAAATGCACAGCCGATCTTGCGGAGATTGTCGGCGCATTGTTCTCGCCGGGCGTGAGCGCGGAAATGCGATATGGCGGGCGGCACCAGCATCCCGAGGAAACCCAGGATGGCGATGAGCAGAATCAGATCCAGCAAGCGAAAACCGCCGCTCCACTTCATCGCGTTCTCCCCCGGCTGCCGGCAACTTGGTTATCGCAAACCGTGGCGCCACTGCTCCAATTCCGATATTTCCACAGCGTTTTCAAAGCTGCGATGCCGTCTGTCCAGCGGAGTTTCTTGCCCTCTCGAATGTTGCGTGCCTCGTAATGAATCGGCACTTCCTCAATTTTAATTCCCAGGCGGCAAAGCTTGGCCGTCACCTCGGGACAAAACTCGAAGCGTTCGCATTGCAAATCGAGTTTCCGAAGCAGTTCCGTCGAAAAGGCTTTGTAGCAAGTTGCTTCGTCCGAAAGCCGAACTCCATAAAGCAAACGTACGCAAAAATTCAAGACCGAAACACCCCACCGCAGCCATCGCACGTTCTGCAATTTCAAGGGCTGCTGGACGAGATAGCGAGAACCGTAAACGACTTGTGCCTTGCCCATTAATAGCGGCTCGATCAAAAGCGGATAATCGGCCGGATCGTATTCCAAATCGGCATCCTGGATGATTGTAAACCTCCCCCGAGCGTATGCCAAGCCCGTCCGGATCGCGGCCCCCTTGCCGCGATTGGCCGAATGATGCAAGAGTTCCAAATGCGGATTACCTTGCCAGTTCTCTAAAACTGCCGTGGTCCAGTCTGTTGAACCGTCGTTCACTACGATCACTTGCTTGGGATAAGGCGATGCCGCCACCCTTCGAAGCAACTCGTCAATGGTTTGAGCTTCGTTATAGATTGGGACAACAACTGTTAAGGTCGGTTGTTTATGCCGCTCCTGCATTGACGCCGTATGCAAATGCTTTGTGAAGTTCAGTTTATTAATCGTGAGCTCCATTGCTGTCCCCTTTTCTTTGGAACCGGAACTCGGCAACTCCGCCAGTCCCAACTTCCGCCGCACGGGATTTACGTCGTCCAGGGTGAGGTGATAAATGTAAATTGAATAACCTGCAGTTGCTACAGGATGGAAGTGGAGAAAGTACTCATAATTCAGGTCTGTCGTGGGAATCATGGTCCATTGCAATCCCGGACTTGCCGCTGGCCAGTGGCTTGCATGAAGATAATTTACATCTATAGCGTACCAGCCAGGTCTAGGTCCAAGTTGACATGGATTGGTAATTATCGATGCATCTAATGGAGTTCTCGGTCCGAATGGTGGGAGGTTAAAATTGATTCCAACCAGTTCGGGATGCATCCAGCCAAAAGATGCCAATCCAACGGGCTTTGCTTCTGGACGCGAGTCCAACCATATTTTCAAGAATAATAGATCTTGTCCCCATGCAATATTGCTATCTAACAGATATCTATGTCCATTTATCGCTCCGCCCACTGACTCGTTGAAATAGGATAGACTGTGCGGATATTGCCAAAGACTGCTGCCGATCATCCAACATAAAGCAACTCCAACAGCTGCTGTAAATTTCCAATGTCGCAACGGAAAGCGCTTTCCAACCTTACTAATCCAAATGAAAGAAAACGGCAATATCGGCAAAGAATAGCGCGAGTGAATGCTAAAACCCGTTTGAGAGCTAATTAATGCCAGCAGCGCAACTGCAGGCAATAACAAAACCAGCTCATCGCGCCATGTAGCAAAGCTTTCTTTCGTAATGAAACAAGATGCAACCGCTAGCAAAAAAAGCGTACATGTACCCAGGGGCATCTTGATGGCCAAAGCATAAAGATAATAGTACCACCATCCCCGTTCCCGCCACTCGCCGTGCAAATAGGAACGACTGCCTAATTCAAAATCAGTCCATTGCCGGTCGATTCCTTGCAGATAATCTGCGGGCAATGGTGCCGGCATTTGGCCTAGCCACGTATGTACAAAACGATTGCCAGGGATAGCGTTGTCGGCTGCCTGCCGTCCGCTTAAAGTCCTGCTCAAAAATCGGAATTCTCCAATCTTTTTGAACGAACCTGTAAAACAGTATCCAAGGTTAAGCATCAAGAGGGCTGTTACTAGGATAGCACTTAGCATCGCAGGTTCCCAGAGCCACCACCGCGACGAGCGTGGGTCATGTGCCGAGATGCTCCACAGAAGCCATAGAATGGGAATAAGAAAGAAATAAATAAGCAATGTCATTTTGCACATTTCGGCTAAACCAAGCACAATGCCGGACCAGAATGCTCGCTTCCACGTTGGCTTCCTCAACCAATGCCAAAATACATAGATAGCGCCTAAGCCGAGCGCAGCAGCCGGCACATCAGGCATGACCAACGAGCCATTTCCTAAAATTGCAGGATCAAAGCACCAGAGGGCACAAGCCATGAGTCCGCTTTTTTCTCCCCACAATTCCTTTGCCCAACGATAAGTTATCCAAGCCCCAAGCAAACTAAAGGGGATACAGGCCCACCGAGTGACTGTAAAGATCCAAAAAACTTTCTTGCCGTTCACATTAGCAAAGCGAATTCCCATCGGAATTTCTTCTCGGGATACAGAATCCATCCCAAAGTTCGACCAATCGGTAAGGCATTCCATAAATATACAGGGCAGAACAGCAACCATTCGAGGCAAGGGTGGATTGACCCGATAAAGTTGAAAGTATCCCTGCCAATTAGCCAATCCCGCCGGGAGATGGCCTATTTCGTTAAAGACAGGGCTTGTGGAACTTGCGAGCAAAGCTAATAAAAATATGAGTGTTCCAATCAATCCCAACAGCAAGCCTCGTGAATAACATTTATTAGTTTGCATTTGCCTGAGGTATCTGATGATCAGTGAAGCCAGTACGGTTCTCATTAGGGCAACGCTGTTGAAGTAATGTTTTAGATGCAACAAAAGAGTATATTGAAGATTATAATGGGAATGATATCCGCTTTTTTGCTTCAACAGCTTCACCAGGGCGATTGCGTCCTAAATCATTGTCCGAAAAGGACTTTCAGCATATAGGTTTCGTCCCAGGCCGCGACGAGGCATTTGTTTTTGACGCCGACATTGGCGCTGGTTTCATTCTTGAGCATGCTGAGCGCGGTGCGGCGGAGGATGCTGATGTTTTCGTTCGCATGACCTTTGCGGATGCGGCATTGGTTTTCCTGAAAGGTTACATCGAGTTGCCAGTGCAATCGGTTTTCAATGCCACAATGGGCGCGAACCGCCTTGACGAAACGTAGTTGCTCAAAATATAATAGCGGATGTCGTCGCATTCCTTGCCGTCGCGCCAGGTGTAACCGATGGCATAGCCGATCGCCTGCAACTTCGGCCAGCGATCGCGGTCGGGCAGGTTGTCGGGCACCGGACAGATCACATAATGGCGTTCTTCCTCCCGTCCCTGTCCTTTCTCCATGGTCTGGTGCCGTCGCACCTCGGCGCACGCAAAATCGTCTTCCAGGTGATCCACGAAAAACTGCGCGATGCCCTCATGCAGCGTCGGCAGGTTGCCCTTGACCGCCAGCACATAATCGCCGCCGCCGGCAATGATCTTCGCGGCGAATTCCGTCTGGCAGCCCATCGCGTCAATCGTCACCAAACATCCGGAAATATCGAGCATTTCCAGCAGTTTCGAGATCGCGGTAATCTCGTTGCTTTTTTCCTCCACCGCCACTTGGCCCAGACTGATCTGGTTGGCCGTCGCCCAGGCGCTGACCATGTGAATCGCCGACTTGCCGTTCGCAGCGTCGAAGCTCCGGCGGAGCGTCTTGCCGTCGATGGCCACGACTTGGCCGTCGGTGATGTCCTGCAGTGACGTGATCCAACTCAAAAAGCACTTTTCGAACTCCGCTGGCTTGATCGCCGCCAAGACCGCGTTGAAGCGGTCGTGCGAAGGGATGCCGCTGGCAAGGTCGAGAAACTGCGCGAACCACTTTCGTTTCTTTCTGCCGAACGCGGTGATCGCCACAAAGTCGTCCGCCCCGCAAATCACCGCGCAGATGGCGATCACCACAATGTTCGTCAACGGATACACCACCTTCCGTTGTCGCAGATCGGTCAGTGTGAAAAGTGTTCCTCCAGCCTTGCAATCTTCATCGCGGTCATCATCTGGTATTCCGGTTAAGCGATTCCGCTAAATCACTCACCCGAGCACCTCGCGAAAATCGCAGTTGCCCGTTTATGACAAACTACCTGTCATGGAGCAATCGCTCTGGCAGCGTTACCAAGGCGTTGCGATGATCTTTCCGACAGGCCTGTCGCCTTCAGAATCGCCTTCACGAGAACGACGGTTGACGACCTCTGGCTATGCTTCAATACGGACACAATCCGTCTGTTTTCCTATTCTCGTTTATGTGCATAAACCCGATATTTCTAACGTTCCACCGTTAACGTCTGGTGGATTGTCGGGACCACCGCAATCACATGCACCACCTATTAGGCAATCGTTGGGAAAACGTTCGTCAATGCAATCTCCACAAAGCCAAATCCCCACATTAGTGCATTTTTGGATTGGATTATTTGGTTGAGAGTTGGAACATATAGCTCCTGTTCTATCTGAATATACACAAACTTTAAAATATACACCAGCTTGAGCGGCTCCACCCATTGCAACACACATATCACCAGTCTCATGCTCTCCCTTACAACGGTTGCTCTCAGGCAACTGACTAGGGATATTCATGATGGCAAGAACACAATTTGTACAGTTTTGACTTGGAAGACAATCCCCGCCTCGATACTCATAATTTGCTGCTCCTACGGTCACGCAGAGCGCGGACGATAATATACTAAATGACAATACTGCAACAACTCTCATACAACATCTCCTTTAAACAGATAGTTAAATAAAGTGAACAACTATGCGTCAACTACTATATTATCTGTATTTGAAATAAGGTCATCATTACCATTCATTTATATTAATATATTATAGTTATGCATTGTAACATATCAGTATATACATGATATTACTAAATATGATTCAAAGACAATATTGTTGTTAGTTGTTTTGCATATGAACAGGTTGATTGAATGCATATTGTCATGGATATTCACTGCTAACATCCCGCAGAAATATTACACAAGCAAGAATTGCAATTATTCTTACATTCTGATATAGTATCGCCATCGACAGTCACGGGTGGACCATGACGATGGCATCGGGAAAACGGAAGGACAAGCAGCAGGAGATTTGGGTGGTGACCACCAGCCTGCCGAAGTCCCGGAGAAACGTGTTTTATCGGAAGCTCAACGAGGTGTTCGCCGCGACGGGCTTCGACCGCTGGGTGGAAGACTTGTGCCGGCCGTACTATGACCGGCACATCGGCCGGCCGTCGATTCCGCCAGCCGTGTACTTCCGCATGTTGCTGGTGGGCTACTTCGAGGGCCTCGGTTTGCAACGCGGCATCGCCTGGCGTTGTGCCGACAGCCTCTCGCTGCGGGAATTCCTCGGCGTGCCGCTGACGGGGGACACGCCCGACCATTCGAGCCTGACGCGGGTCCGCGACTGCCTGCCGGAGGAAGTCCACGCCGCCGTGTTCCAGTGGGCGTTGCGACTGGTGGCCGAGCAGGGGCTGATGCCGGGCAAGACGGCGGCCATCGACTCGACCTTCCTGGAGGCCAACACCGCGATGAAGTCGATCGTCCGCCGCGACACGGGCGAGGATTGGAACGAATATCTGCGGCGGCTGATGAAGGAACGCGAAGGCGTGGAGGACCCCACGGACGAAGATTTGCGGCGTTTTGATCGCACGCGGAAAAACAAGCGGGTGTCGGACGCGGAGTGGGTTTCGAAGACTGACTCGGACAGCCGCATTGCAAAGATGATAAACGGCGAAACCCATCTGGCGTACAAGGCCGAGCACGTGATCGACCTGGACACGGAAGTGGTGCTGGCGGCATCGATCCGTCCCGCCGACGTGGACACGCTGGTGGATAGCGTGATCGAGACGCGTGAGAACCTGGCTGAGGCAGGCGTCGATGTGGAGATCGAGGAGGCGGTAGCCGACAATGGCTACCATGCCACCGACACCCTCGAGTTGGCCGAAAGGCTGAACCTTCGCACCTACATTCCCGAACGGAAGCCGAACGGCCAACGGAACTGGCGCGACGTGCCGGCGGCGAAGCGTCTGGCGGTGCTGGGTAATCGCTGTCGCGTGCGTCGGGCGAAGAGCAAGCGGTATCAGCGACAGCGGAGC
The DNA here is from genome assembly GCA_963713065.1 of Pirellulales bacterium. Lineage (GTDB taxonomy): Bacteria > Planctomycetota > Planctomycetia > Pirellulales > Thermoguttaceae > JADLEL01. The sequence continues at coordinate 397,170 of CAVQKP010000016.1, forward strand.
GAGCGGGTGGAACGGAGCTTTGCCCACCTCTGCGACACGGGCGGCGCGCGGCGGAGTTGGCTGCACGGATTGGCGAAGGTGCAAAAGCGGTACTCGATTGCGGCGATGGCGCGGAACCTGGGCTTGCTGATGCGCAAGGTGTTCGGCATCGGCGCACCGTGCGGTCTGCAGGCCGCGGGCGGCTTTGTGTCGTTTGTGTGTTTTGCGTGGATTCACATTAAAAACCTGTTGACTCGTTATCTCGACTCGCAGACCTTCGCCGACTTCGGTACATCGTCCTGTGCCATGGCGGCTTGACCTGTTCGAATTTCGGAATAATTCATATTTTTTCAACGGGCTGTTAAAACAGAATAATATTACTCAACGTATCTAGTTTATATTGGTCTTGTGCCGACGGATCATGAATACGACGACGATTGTGATTATTAATAATATAAATATTATGTTATACCACCAAGTATTTATTGATATTGTAAAAACAGATTTTGATGGAGCCCCTTCGACATAACTACGAACAATGTTTTTGTTAGAAACATCATAAACCAAAGATCCAACATCAAAATTTAAATCACGATAATATGATATATTATATTTTGGATCCAACGTTACGTTATGAACAATGTACTTATATCTCCAGATTGGTATCTGATTGCCTGTATCCCGTATTTCTAATTTATCAAATGCCGTCATTTGCGATTCATATGGAAACCATATACCTGGTTTTATTTCACGCCAGGAAGTCACTTCCCCTAGTGCAACCGGGATTACTTTTGAGTAACTTAGACTATAATTCAATAGTTTTGCAGGAATGTAGTTTCTAGCTTCTGCAAGCCATACCTCCCAGCGTGCAAAAAGACGCCCGCTATGATAACTCGTAATCCAGATCTTATGACATTTTAGTTTGTGATAGTCAGCTTCTCCTTGGTATGTGTTTTTTAATGTGTTCTTTTGATTCCAACATGCACTCGGGTACGACGCCATTGCTTCATGTCCCAAAAGATATGTTGACAATGGACTTACAAGTAACTCGCCAAAAAGAATTTTATGGGGACGTATCAAGCTACCGTCTTCCAAATACTCGGAAATTACATTTCCAATCTTATGCGATTCATATACTCGAGTAACCTTCCGATCGGAGACCCGAATACGGTCGTCATTTATTGTTTCGTTTCCCACAGTTAATGTATTACCTTTGACTTCTGTGTGAAACATACCTTCTTGACGGACACATGATATAGTGTAATCACGATGCTTATAAGCTTGAAAGTTGTTTTTCTTTTCATTATTTTTTATTTTGTATTTTCTAAAATCATCATAGATGGTCTGAACCTTCGTATCAAGATTATCATACAGATGTTCATTCTGCCGGACATTCTCAATTATTTTTTCCAGCGATGATGAATGTTTTGTCTCATTTGCCCATGTAATACCACATCTTGCGAATGCTATCATCGTAACTATCAGATAAATAATATACTTCACTTATGTACTCCTTAATTTGTGAAATAATAGGCCTAATATTACTAAGTTTGCTATTTATTCATGGATTTTGGTCTTATCACATTGAGGGTAAATTCAACTGGAATGTTGTCAGCAGAGAGCCAGATGCTTTCCAGCGGATATGTGACTGACTCACGCTGAATGGTCAGGCGAACGCGATGACGGGTTTCATCCAGTGCTCCCAAATCCTCCACAGTGATGCCGTCAACAGGTTTAACAAGATGGATTGCTCCCAAAGAATGATTGTTATATCGCTGTGCGACAACAATAAATTCGCCTGTTTCTTTATTTGCATTGGAAGCATCGCAACGCAGAAATAGAGTCGACGGCACTGCAGATATGGGATGTACATGTGATACATGAATAGGAACACGCATTTCGCGGAAATCGTCGCCAATGTTCAAGAATATCGTATCGTAAAGATCACCATAAGGTAAATTGGATTTCAAGGAGACCTTTAATCGCTTTGCCTTTTCATTTATGAGTTCTGGAACGACTTGAATATACGCAGATTTATAGCTAACATGCAGATTATTCATATTCATTAAATAATGCCCATCAGTCTCATGAAGCTCAATTGCCTGAGATGGACATGCCATATCGCCATCAATCAACTCTCCAAAATCCAAGTAGCTTGGTTCCACGGTAAATGGCGAGGGACACTTTGCCGAGACATAACAAATCCTTGTAGAATGACTAGTGTCATTGCTTTCCACCGCAACTTGAACTGCTCGCTCAGCATTGGCATATTCAGGCAATACAACCGTAAGTTTGATTTCTTGTTGACATTTTCTTTGAACCGTGCCCTTTCTAGGTTCTACTGATGTGCATCCGCAAGAAGAGTGGATTGTAAATTCCAAAGGATTCCAACCGGTATTTATTATGCAAAATGTCCCGGTAATCTTTCATTCGGTTTCTTTCCAGACAGCGTAAGATGTTCAGTCGAAAGTTGACATCTTCGGCGCATCCAGAAGGCAATTTCCATCGCTCCAATCCATCCCAATCCTGCCAGGAGAACAAGGCTGACTAGGGATACCAATATCAATCGTATAAAATGACGAATATCAGATTTCATTCATTTACTCTTGAGACGGGGAATATGAACTGTTCGCCAATTGCTCGGATGAAAGGACTTTAACTGCCATAGATTTAGATATCTTTATTCCCACGGGTGTGGCCACAAACCACTCCTGGTCATCCTTGAGACGCCCGTGCATCACAAGATGATCCCTGGAAACAAGGAAGCAGGGACCGGGACTGTAGGGCGGTATTTCTATCAAAGCCAATTTATTCTGGCGATTATGCATAATATGGCGCGGAATATTCTCGAGGGCTTGCCGACAAATCGGACAATCGTGGTGATAAAGCATAAGGAGCCATTCACCTTCTTTGAGTTGCTCTCCGATGTCGATATAGTCCAGCAGCGGAAATCGCTTGCCAATCCATCTTTCAGGTTCCAGCACAACGAGCTTTCCGTCGCCAACAATCACTCCCGCGTCGGATAAGGTAGTTGGATTATAGGCACCCATTGCTAGAACCGCAGGCACGCCCAGCAAAAGCCAAACCACCACTACTCCCACGACACGGATGGGCAATCGGCTGAGATGGATTAGAAAAGTGAACAATAAGCTGCTGGGTGAAAATACAGAAGACAGAGGACGAGAATAATATCAAGCATTGCGGTCAACCAGGGATTGACTTCGACTTTGCCAAAACAGCCGCATGTGGCATAGCCCGAAAATGCTTTATACAACGAAATACAAGCAAAAATGGCGAAGCAGACAATCGCCGCCGCCCAAGTCGGTTTGGGTAATAGGCCGGACAAAAGCCATAAACCGAAAAACAACTCGAACTCGACGACAAAAATCAAAAACCAGCGGGAATCTAACAACCCAGATCCCAAAACCGGCTCGGTTGCCAATTGATATCCCTTCAGTCCGGCGGTTGTAAGCAGCAAAACACCCAGGGCAAGCCGGAGAAAATCATAGCCGCTGCTTTTGAACGAAGACAACCAGTGCCGCATTTCCATGAGATAACTACGCTTCTGCTGGCTGGCGTCATTTCGAGTTACGCAAGACATGCCCATGCTCGAAGGCCCTCACGCGATGATTTGGAACAAGTTCTAGTAAAATATCATAAAATCGTCAGTTGTCAAGCGGCAAGTGACATTATTTCTAAAATGTTTTATAAATTCTTTCGTCACCATCGAAACCATACTCGAGGGAGGGAGAAGGTTTCCCTATTTTGTTAATTTGACCATTAATTCTAGGCTATTTTACATTAACCACTTCTACTCCAGATCGAATTCAAATGCAAGCATTATGTGGCATAAAATAAAACCACATAATAAACCACACTATTGTGAATCATCCCACACAATATGATCGTGGCATCATATTCTGTAGTGAACCAAGAATGAGCAAGATCTCATATTTCGTTGTCCGTTGGCAAAAAACCTGTCAAACTGTAAAATCAGCCGCATCGATCAACCTTAATTCCTTGCGATGTTTGACCGGGCACTGAACAAAGGGGGTATTTGATATGCCTTCGCGTAAAAAAATCATTGATGGTGTTTTACTTGCGATGATTGGTGTTTGCATCTTGTTTCTTGTCGGTTCTCGGTGGCAAGAGTTCAGTAAACGGCAAAAGGAAATGCAGATGACCGCGGAGCCTGGACTCCGTTATCTGCTCTATCTGCCGCCGGGCTACTCGTTCAAGTCCTCAGCGCTGGCCACTCGTTCTGTTTCTTCACGGCACGGGAGCTAGCGGATACGATCTGGAGAAGGTGAAGGGCGGGGCGCTGCCGAAATTGCTCGAAACGCAGGATTATCCGTTCATCGTGGTCTCGCCGCAAAGCGATGAAGGAGGCTGGGATCCCGACGCCTTGAATGCATTGCTAGATGAAGTCATCGCCCAATACCATGTGGATGAAGAACGCGTTTATGTCACCGGATTCAGCATGGGTGGCTTCGGCACCTGGACGTTGGCCGAAGCTCATCCCGAGCGATTCGCTGCGATCGCTCCGATCTGCGGCGGCGGGAACCCGGAACTTGCCAAACCGGTGGTCTCCAAACTCAATCGCAACCGGTAGGGGGTGTTTTCTCGAAGAAAACTTCGGCGGGGGTTCGGAAATCGAGGCAGGCGCGGGGGCGGTCGTTGAGTATTTTTTCCACCTGCGCACCTCGACGTGGGAGATGTTGCGAAAGTCGGTTCCCTTGGGGAAAAATTGGCGGATGAGGCCGTTGGTGTTTTCGTTCGTGCCGCGCTGATACGGACAGCCCGGATCGGCATAGTATAACTCCATGCCCAGATGCTTTTCAAGGCGGTGGCAACGCGCGAATTCCGTCCCGCGGTCGAAGGTAATCGAACGGCGATGCTCCGCGTCCAACGCCTTCATCCGCGCTTTGATTTTCTCATGCACGTGGTCGGCGTCCTTGGATCGAACTTTGGCGACAATCGTGAACCGCGATTTGTGATCCACCAGCGTCGCCAGGCCGCCGGTCCGCGGCGGGCCGAGCACCGTGTCGCCCTCGAAATCGCCCGGCCGCAACCGCCGCTCGATGATTTCCGGCCGGCCCGCGATGGGGGCAGCCGATCGCGGCGTTTTTCCGCCGATACGGACGTTTTCCGCGCCGCCGCAGAAACGATTCCCAATGCTTGCGGTGCGGGTCCACCTTGATCCAGGTGTAGATCGTTTGCGGCGAGACGCGGCCGCAGCCGTCGCGCCGCAGTCGTCCGGCGATTTGTTCCGGCGACCACTGGTGGGCGAGGCCGGAACGCACGGCCTGATTGACCGCCGGATCATCCATCTTCCGCTGCAAGGGCCGTTCCCGCCGCCGTCGCTCGGCCCGCCACGGCGCGGCGGCGGCGCGGTAGTCGCCGTCCATGCCGTTGCGGGCGATCTCCCGGCCGATCGTGGACGGATGCCGCCGCAGCTTCTGGGCGATTTCCTTCCGCGTGGCGCCCTGATTCAAGCATTGCACTATGCAATCGCGATCGTTTGGAGTAAGATGTCTTGCCATCGCTGGGACTCCGTTCCCAAGGAGAACTTTTGGACATTCCCCATTGAAACATCCCAGCGATGTTTTCTCCAATACCGGTTTTTCAAGACTCGCTTTTCCAAGCCTAAAATTGCATTTGAAATTGGAGACCACAGACCCCTTTATTCCCTATTAGAACAGTCAAGTCAAGTAGGGTGGGCATCGCCCACCATGATCCGCGACGCATGATTTTCCGCGCGCCACGGCGTTTCCCGCCCACATCCGATCCGCCGTGCGACGTCACGGTTCTGCGACGACTCCTACCAGGCGGGTGAAATCGCGCGGCGGCCGACGCTCCCGCGCGCAACGGCATCCCAACGATTGATCATATTGACCCCGCGCAACCCAGCGCGAAAAACTGGAGGCGGCCCAGTCATGCGGGCAGGCCGCGCAGCCGTGCTTGACCGGATTATAATGGATGTCATCGAGCAGCGTTTCGAGTTCCTCTTCCACCGCAATCGTATGCTCCCAAAATCGCCGCTGCCACACGTCCGCATCCCGATGCTTCCGACGCGAAGGCGAGACGCCGATTTCTGACCGGGCGGCGGCGTCGCAACTCCGCGTGAAGTGGACCTTCATCCGCCCGATCCGCCGGGAGTAGTCGCTATCGCCGGGCGGAAGCGTCCAAATAAAATGCATGTGGTCGGGAAGGATCACGGCCGCGAGGAATCGAAAAGGTTGCTCGCGTTGGATGAACGCCACCGCATTGCGAAGACGCCGCACAGCGGCGGGCTCGGCGAACCGCGGCCGACGCCGGTAGGCCACGAGCGTGAAAAAATAGGTCCCGCCGGGCACGAAGAAACGTCGGTAGTCGGACATCGGCAGCCTCCTCGCAGGCGCTCCATCGTAAATCCGCGTAGTTCCCCTGGGCAGCGTCCACTGTAAGCAAATCAGCAAACAGTTTACCATTCTCCCTGCCGGCGTTCCAGATGAAACCGTATTGGTGGGCACTGCCCACCCTACTGACTACGGCACCAACACAGTCATTCGATAGCAAGGGTGAAATATACTATTCCATCTTCTTTGTTGTAACACATGAGGAATTCCTCGGCCAAATTCGTCCCTTTCCATCGCGCTGCCCTATAAACCGCACCCTTTGATGTATCTATCTTCTTGTAGTTATTCTCGGATTCATATGAGATGATAACTGCGGCACCTTCATACAAGGCTATCTTGTTATCTGCTAGCCATGCATCTAATTGCGTCTTTCCAATCCGATAACTGCCGCCCCAGGCCCCACAATACCTGAATAGCCATATCCTAATATGGGAAGCGTCAGGAGGAATATACTCAGCCAATGCCACATCCTCCACGCGCATACCGCTTCTGTTAGCGGCAATGTATGATATAAAATCGCCTTTCCCTATAAATCGACCAGATTCGTGGCAGCTAATAATGCATATTGCGCAGAGAAATATCGCCAGGAATACATAAATCATATGCCTTATGGCCATTCATACACCTCCGAAATGGGAAGTCATTTCTTAGGGCACTTTCCGCAAACTTTTGTCTGCCACGATCCGATAACCGGAAAATCAGCTGCCAGTATTTTGTCAAATATTATGTCGCCCATTCCTTCTAAACAGCCGGCGAGGCAGGGCACAACACCTGCTGTTAGCTGCCCTTTACCGTATAATTCCGCAAAGCTATTCAAATCTACCTCGTCTGAATAAGTCCAGCTTATAGTCGCACAATACGAGTCGGGCGGCGTAAAATGCGCCACCACCATATATGAAAACGTCCCGGTTCCCAAGACATATTCAAGCCGGTTATTTACACACGTGACTAATAGCAGAGCTGTAGAGCCGCTGATAATTGTGAGCGTTCGGTGAATACCACTCTTGACGTGCATGGTATCTTGAGGGGGAGGCATCCACAAGGCCCTCGGGAGGAAGAACCATGCGGTGCAAGGGACCGGCGCGGGATTCGAAGAAAGAACGCTATTGGCGGGGGATTCTCCGCCGGCAGCGGCAAAGCAGGTTGAATATCCGCGAATTCTGCCGCAGGCAAGAGTTGAGCGAGCCGTCGTTTTACGCTTGGCGACGGGAAGTGGACCGTCGGGACCGTTTTTCGGCCGATGTCCGGTCGCGGACGGTGAAGGCGGCAAAGCCGGCGGCGTCGAGAGCGGCGCGGACGAAACTGTCGTCGCCGAAAAGGGCGAAAACCACGACCGCCGCGAGCGCGGAGCCTCCGGCGTTTCTGCCCGTGCGGCTTTCCGCCGCGCTTGTTTCGACGCCGGCGTTGGCTGGCATGGAGTGTCATCTGCCCAGCGGCGCGGTCTTGCGTTGTCCGCCGGGCATGGAGCCGGCGGCCGTGGCCGCGCTCGTTCGCGCGTGGGAGCGAGGGCGATGCTGAGCTTATCGTTGCCGGTGGAGATTTACCTGTGCGTCGCGCCCACGGACATGCGCAAGAGCTTCGACGGACTTTTCGCGCTGGCCGTGGAGCATTTGCGGCGCGATCCGCTTGCCGGCGGACTGTTCGTGTTCGTCAACCGGCGGCGAGACCGGATGAAGCTCTTGTACTGGGACGCGCCCGACGGACTCGCGGTGTGGGCGAAGCGTCTGGAGTCGGGAACCTTCCAGCTTCCCAAGGTTGCCCCGGGCGCGAGAGCGTCGCGCTCTCGGCGACGGAACTGACGCTCTTGCTTCGCGGCATCGATTTGGCAAGCGTGCGGCAGCGAAAGCGTTATCGCCGCGAAGTCGCGTGAAGGAATTTCGCGATCGGAAAAACATCGAGAAAATTTCCTGGAAATCCGCCGATTATCGGGAATAAAATCGCGTCCTCGCGTCTCTAAGAGGGTATGAGCACGGACGCGATTTCTTTGCCCGACGATTTGACCCTTTGCCACGCGATCATCGCGCAGTTGCACGAGCAACTGGAATCTTCGCAGAAGAAGATCGGCCACTTGGAACACCAGCTCGATTATCTTTTGCGGCGAATCTACGGGCCCAAGAGCGAGCGCGTCGATCCGAACCAACTGGTGCTGTTCGAGCTTGCCCTGAGCGAAGAAGAAAAGGCGGCGGCCGCGTCCGCGACCATGGAACCGGAACCGGCGAAGGAGGAAATGCGTCGAAGCCCAAGAAGAACGGCCACGGGCGGCGGCGGTTTCCCGATGCTGGCCGCGCCGGCGGGAAGTGCTCGACATTGCCGAAGAGGAAAAGACCTGCCCGTGCTGCGGCGGAAAAGCGCACGGTGATCGGCGAAGTGGTCACGGAGCGGGCGGGGATCGAGCCGCCGAAGTTCTACGTCAAGCAGTACGTGCAGTTGAAATACGGCTGCGGGTGCGAGAAGTCGGGCGTCTTGACCGCCGAAAAGCCGATCCTGCCCATCGAGAAGGGCAACGCCGAGCCGGACCTGTTGGCGTTCACGGCCACCAGCCGCTTTGACGACCACTCGCCCTACTATCGCCAGGAACAAGGCCAGTTTCGCCGCGCCGGCTTCCACGTCTCGCGGAGCACGCAATGCGATTGGATGCGGCAGATCGCCGAACTCTGCCTGCCGCTTTACGAGTTGATGCGCGACTTGGCGCTGAAATCGAAATTCCTGGGCACGGACGACACGGGCGTGCCGGTCGTGGTTGGCGATCGCGGCAAGACGCAGGAAGCGCATATCTGGGCCTATCGCGGCGACCGCATGCACCCCTACAACGTGTTCGACTTCACGATGAATCATTCGCGCCGGACCGATGAAGTTCCTCGGCCATGCCGGGGACAATGATGACGGAAAAGGTTTTCGCGGCTATCTGCAAGCCGACGCGCACGCCGTTTACGACGAGTTGTTTCGGCGGCAGGATGTCGTGGAAGTCGGCTGCTGGGCGCACGCGCGGAGGAAATTCTTCGAGGCCAAGGAGACCAATCTGGCGATGGGCATGGAGGCGCTGGCGCATCCGGCTGCTTTACGAAGTGGAAGACGAGTCCAAGGAACTCTCCGCCGAGGAGCGAAAGCTCTTGCGACAGGAGACGCCGTGCCCGTGCTCGCCTCGATGAAGACCTGGCTCGACGAGCAACTCGGCAAGGTTTTGCCGAAAAGTCCGATGGGCGCAGGCGATGAGCTATGCGCTCGGCAATTGGGCGGCGCTCTGCCGCTACACGGAGGACGGCGATCTTTCGATCGACAACAACGCCGTGGAGCGGATGCTGAAACTTATCGCTCTGGAAGAAAAAACTGGCTGTTCGCCGGCAGCGAACGGGGGGAAGGCCACCGCCGCCGTGCTCTTCACGTTGGTTTCCAGCGCGAAACGCCACCACCTCGATACCTGGGCCTATTTCTCCATGCAACTCCTGCGCCACGGCCACGGGTGGTGTTCACCGAACGCTCACGGCGCAATACGGCGCGCCGTGGCCGCCTGGAAGGAATCGAACCATGAATGAGGGAACCAAAATCCCTAGTGTTACCGTTACACCACCGGGTAGGCGATCGCCGGCAAGTTCCCGATCGCTTCCGCAAGCTGCCGTTCACTTCCCTCTATAGGCTTAAACGGGTGTCAGTGATGCCCCTTGTTATGCCGCGAAAAACTTGGACATATATCTTGTTTCGTTGCTCGTCTATCAGCCAAAATTGCCCACGAATCGGCTATTTCGTGCAGATCGCCGCACGAGCAGGACTTGTCCGTATTTTCGGATTATAACCGGCATCCACAATAGATCGAATTGACTCACGGGTTGCCTCATCAATTTCAGAACGAAAGTCCAACTGATTTTCAGAAATTTCAAAGAGGCTTCTCATTGGTTCGTTATCGTCGAGCAATGCTCGGAGATTCCTGCACCAGGCAAACTCCGACTTGAGTTCAAGAGGACGATCCTTGTGCCATCGCTTTTGAAACTTCAACCATCCGAGGATGTTAAACACGATGACGCGCAGTTCACTCTGGTCCAGTCTATCGCATATCTTCGAGGCCGGGACCGTGGATTTGTCATTGTTCACGTAATCGAGCAAATCTTTGATTATCTGCATGTTGTCGCCTTGCAAGTGATGCCTTATTAGGGATTATAGTTCTTGTAAACATGATCCCACATTGAGCGGTTTGTTGGGAAATCTACGGCGCGGCCTGTGGCTTGTTGAAACTGACGTTCATAGAAATACGCCTTGCTTTCCCACATCCAATTTGATCCGGGAAACTTCTGTATTGCATCCAGTGCGTGTGTGCCTTCATGGACTGTATCGCTAAATATCGATGCCGAAGCACGACGCATGTAGATTTGATTCTCAAGCGCGAAGGCTTGCGGGGCTGCCCCTTCTCCTCCGTAGAGCGAGTATGCCTTTCCAAACATCTCGTCGCCGAGAAGATTTACCTTGATATTCCCGTTTACAATTCCATTGGCGATCGCATCAGCTTTTACGGTTGTTCCCCTCAACGCTTGGATTAAGTCAGCTTTGCTATTGATATTTCCAAGTTGTGAAATCTGTGCGTTACTAAGCCCCATTTCTCTTAGTGTAGCAACGGTTTTATCGGTTAGCAAGCTCGCGTCGGCCCCTGCTTGCCCAAGTCAGTAGGGTGGGCACTGCCCACCAATACGGTTTCATCTGGGCTGATCTGGGGACAGGTCGGGATTAGGGATTAGTCAGCCGCCGCTCGAACCGTTGAATCGTTCCCTGCAAATCCCGACCGCCTTGCTCCGAACGCCGCACGGCTCGTCCGACACCGCTGTACTATAGCCCACAATCTTCTTTCACACCTTGCCGCGCGAGAGCACGGAGTACAACGCCCCCGGGAATTCGATTCGTGACGGTCGTGCCATGCCACGATTCTGCCCCGAGCACCCCGCATCCGCAATACTAATCCCTAATCCCGACCTGACCCCTAGCTCCATGAAAATGCCGCACGGTTTTCCGATGAGTCATCTTTCCCTTTCTATCGCCAACCCGCCGCAACGTCAACCCGCCCGCCATGCACTGGCAGAGCCAGTGGCACTCTCCTCTCAACAACTTGAACAGTGGCACCCGGCGATTGCTTGGTTTTGGCCCCTTTCAACCCGCGCGTCTTCGCTTTATCGTTTGCTTGCTGCGGCTTTCACTACTCGAAAGTCGGTGATAAGGTTTCCGGATATTTCTCGCCGCAACTCCTTTCTCGGCTTCATTTTTCGGTGCGACATCGTTTTGAGACCTGACGATCATTGAGGTTTATCAGTCAGTAGGGTGGGCACTGCCCACCAATACGGTTTCATCTGGGCTGATATGGGGTCAGACCGGGATTAGGGACTAGTCAGCCGCCGCTCGAGCCGTTGAATCGTTCCTCGCAAATCTAGACCGCCTTGCTCCACACGCCGCACGGCTCGCCCCACGACGCTGTGGGCCCGATAGCCCACAATGTTTCGTCGCGCAGGCTGCGCGGGAGCACGTGAAACGACGCCCCCCAGAAATCCGATTCGTAACGGTCGTACCATGCCACAATTCTACCACAAGCACCCCGCTTTCGCAAAGCTAATCCCTAATCCCGGCCTGATTCCAGATCTCCCCAGATCTCCTCTATCTGGAACTCCACATAGAATGTACATGCGCCAGAGATGCACCCGCTGTCGTCCCAAAGCTCCTTCTATTTCCAAAGAAGCAGCAAGCAGAGGACAAGAATTGTCAGCACAAGCAAGAGTCGGTGCCAAATTTCCTTTATGTTCCGTTTCGGCCTTTGTTCGCTCCTTCGATCCTCTTCGTGCTGTAACTGCCTTTTGATCGCTTCCTCCGGCCAGAGTAAGATGTCGGCAAAAGCCAATACGAGATGGAGCACGCTCCAAAGAACATTGAGAAATCCCATTGACTTTTCTCCAGCGAGTTCCGGGGTCAATCTGAGGTCAGACCGGGATTAGGGATTAACAAACCGCTGCTCAAGCCGTTGAATCGTTCCCCGCGAATCCAGACCGCCATGCTCCGGACGCCGCACGATTCGCCCCACGCCGCTGCAGTCCCGATAGCCCATAATGTTTTTTCGCACCTCGCCGCGCGAGATAACGTGGTATAACGCCCCCGGGAATTCGATTCGTAACGGTCGTGCCATGCCACGATTCTACCACGAGCTCCCCGCTTCCGCAAGGCTAATCCCTAATCCCGACCTGACCCCAGTTCCCCGTCATTTTTCGCTAAATTTCATTTCCTCCCAGTGGGGTTCGGTTCTTCGTCCCGCAGGTTGTCGGATGTGGTTGCAGGACACCGCATAGATTGATCAACACAACGAACCAGAATCTCGCTACTCCAAGCGGTGTGATTCACAGGGCCAAACCATCTCGACGCAAAACATAGCCCAACTCGTAATCTAGTCGAGTTATCATAAACCGGAAATACACAATTGAACGATTCTCCGGAATCAAGACGAATTTTGTATCCTTTTGAGTATGATGTCGAATCAGAATAAAACGTCCATTTACCGTCAACGAATTGATTTGTTAAGCGATTAATTGGATATCCTGGGTACTCTCCTATATACCACACTGGATTGCCTGACTTATTAATAACACGCACTCTACAAATTCGGCCATGTTTCAAACCGGATCCATCGTTGTATCTTATATAGTCAAATTCAGCGCAATAATCAACTACGACATTTCCGGATATCAGATGTCCTGGCTTAAAGGTATAAGCTATCAGTGCGACGGGGATGAAAATCAATAACAATGTACGCAAAGAAAACTGAAATCGCCAATGTTTTATTCTTTGTGTCATATGTTAACCAGATTATGCACTGAAGTCCTTCAACAAATACAATCAATGCAAATATTGTAGCCGCTAGGAAAATTGTCCCATTTTTTGGGGTTAATTGGTAGAGGAATTGACCTTCTGGTGATGGTTAACAGGTCGAGTTCGAGGAGTGCTCGAAACACGGCCTGACGTTGCACTTGGCGTTGATGGTTTTTGTTTTCCAAACGGAACTTGTCTTGGCGCTCGCGGAGGATCGCTTGCCGATGACGTTTGGTCGCGGCGGTGAAGCGCTCCCGCATGGGCGAATCGATCGGTTGCCGGGCGGACCAGCACTCGCGGTGCGTGGGACCGCGGTGGCCGTGGGGCCGGAGGAGTTCATTGGCTTGGGCCGCGGCGGCCTGAAGACACCCCGACGTCCAACGACCGGCGCGGCGGGCGAAGTGCTCGGTGCGTTTGCGGAGGCTCCCCTTGCCCGCCTCGCAACCGCCAATTTACCACGGCATGCGGGCAGAAGAAGGGAGCCATGCCACGCCGTAACGGCAAAGCAGCGCCTGAAAGCGGTCGCCGAGGAAAGCCGAGCCGTTGTCGCTCTTGAGCACCAACGGGGGGTCGTGCCTTTGGAACAGGGATTCCAAGATCGCCGTCGCCGCCGGTTCCGACAGCTTGGGCACTCCCGATTCATGACTTTCTCCTTTCCAAAGAGAAGGTCATCCCTCTACTCATTTCATCCAATTATCAGGCCAACATTATCGGAAGCGGGACAGTGAGAGGCGAAACATGTCACCCAAGTTTCGCTGGAGCAGCGCAGAATCAGAATCGCCGTAGAAGGCTCAAGAACGCCCAATGCGCCTGAGCTCTCACGCTGCTGCCGTTGAACTCTCCGCCCACGAGCTCGCTCGCGGTCACCGTTCGCGTGGTGCCGAACGAATATTGATATGCCAAATCGATTTCCCACAGATTCCGGGTCCAGCCATAGCCCAGGGAGAATGCATTCTCGAGAGTCGCCGGAATATAAGGCGTCAACGTGCGATCGGGAATCTGATTATGGTGGTACGCATACCCCATCCGAATAACATGATCATTGCTCAAATGCTGCTCGTAGCCAAATCGCAGCGAAACCGAGTCCTGCCACTCCAGCGGGAATTGCTCGGCCAGGCTCGGGCCGAGCAACCCGGCAAACACCGGATTGCTCGGATTGGTGAACATCAGGTTCAAATGGTTGAATGCCTGGGACCAGTTGTACCAAATGATGTCCGCGGAAAAGATGCGGTGCGGACAAAGCTCATGCCGCACGCCCAATCCGACCGACTGCGGCCAAGCCATGTCGAGGCTGGCGTCGTAGGAACTCTGGCCCAGCATCGGCACATCCACATATACCGTGCCGGACTGCGTATAGCGGGTTTCACTCTGGTAAGTAAGCCCCAGCGTCGTGGCGTCGGTGACTTGATACTGGAGCCCCGCGGACCACGTCGGCGCTACGCCGGTCGTGTACAATCTCATCAGGGTAGGCGTGCCTTGGAAGGGGCCGGGCGACTGAAGGAAATACGGTCCTTCGAGTTCCGTGTGGCTTAGCGCCAGTCCGAAGGTTCCTCCCACGGACAACCGATCGGAAACGCGATAGGCGATGCCCGGCAGCAGCTTGCCCATCGCCCCGAGCGACTTGTAGTGGTGGATGCCCGGCAAGGCCTCCGGCCCATTCAAGTCGTAATCGGCCGCAAAGCCGGCCGGCGCGAACACGCCGAGGCCGAATGCCCATTGACCATCGCTGCTTTTGCGAAGGTATGACGCCTCGGGGATTGGAAACGGATTATGCCAGGCGCACGTTAGCCCGTTTTGGGGAAGATTGGTGTATTGTATGTCAGTAAAGAGGAGATCGACTCCCACATCGAACAATCCTCCGCCGTCGATATTCACAATCCCGGCGGGATTGTCGAATAGCACTGCGCCATTGTCGGCAGAAGCGATATTGGTGCCGCCGCGACCTGAGGAGATCGCCCCCAATCCATCGCGAATCACGCCATCGGCACGCAACGGAGTGACGACTGCCAGCGCCAAACAAATCGCGCATAGAAGGAGTAAGTACGTCCGGTTCATCGTCAATCCTTCAAAAGGAAAACGTCGGGCAATCCAGTTTATTATTAACATGTATCGACTGAAGACGGTTCGGGCCTGTCGGAGTTCACGCTTATTCAGATCGTAGCGATTCCGCAGACTTTCTTTGGCCTGACGGCAGTGCAGAATGCAAAGAATGGCGAATATGCAGAGACTTTGACGGTTCAGAATTTGCTGTAAATCAGCCGAGCAGGAGTGCTCCGTCGCAAGTGGGAATCGAGCAGCACGCTTCCTTCCAAACAAATTCTTCCATTGGGGGATGTACAAGAGAACGAAGCTACCGATTTTATCGGATTTTCCTAAAGTGACTATCAAACTCAGGGCCGATAAAGAGTTGGGCGGGTTATCGATTCGAGGCATCATGTTCGCCTCGGGAAAAGACACGGCGTCGCCGGCTCGGCCCGAGAACAAAATTCATTCCTGGGCGACTATCACCGGAGTATCAGACTATGAGAATCCTAGCTCCCTTTGCATTGACGCTCGCCACGGCTGGGTTGTTGGCTATTAGCCCGCCAACCTGGGCCCAGAATTCCGCCCAAAACCCGGCGGGATACGGTTCGGCGCCGGCCGGCGACGGCTTGACCACCGCGAGCAGCTTCGGGGAAAGTCAGGACATGTTTCCATATTCGTCTTCCTGCGGTCGATGGTCGGGTCTATACGTCGGCGGCGACTTTCTGTTGATCCGGCCCCACTTTAGCGAGGCCGTTGCCTTTGCCCATGGGACGCAGGGCCCCACAACTTACCAAATCGATGCACAGCCGCTTTCCTTCGACTACGCTCCCTCTTTTCGGACTTACCTCGGCTATCATTTCAACTGTAGTCCGGATTCGATCCGGTTCACTTTTTCGCATATCCGCGGCGACACCACCGTTGATGGAACGGACCCTGGGCCAGGGCAGTTTCTCGTTGATCCCTTCGGCAATTTCGTCGGCACGGCCTTCGTTATCGACACCCGCGACCGCCGATTCGGCACCGCCGTCTCCGGAGGCGATCACATCAGCACGAAGGCAACCGTCAATTTGAACGTGTACGACCTGGACCTGATCCATTCCTTTTCCCAAAGATCCGACTGGGACTTCGACTGGTCAGTGGGTGTGAGAATCGCGGATCTTGACCAGTATTACGAGTCCGTGATCGCGCTTGCCGGAAATCCTTTTAGCAGGGGAGATTTTTTCGTCGATTTTGTCGGCGTCGGTCCCCGGCTCGGATTCGACGCGAAGCGGCGCCTGGGAGCCGAAGGGCGATTCTCCCTCTTGGCCAACGCGCACGGATCGTTGCTGGTCGGCGAGTACGATGTACGCTCCAGCACCACGGTCATCCCGGCAAACTTTTCCGCCAGCCAAAGCGAGCATCCGACTCGGCTCATTCCCGTATTGGAAGCGGAGTTGGGCGCCGCCTGGCAAGCCAGCGATTCCCTGTGCATTTCAGCCGGATGGCTGTTCCAGGCATGGTTCGACATGGGCACTTCGGGCGGCACTTTCGGCGGCTTTTTCAACGGCGCCGACGATGCCAACACGATGTCGTTCGATGGACTGACACTTCGAGCCGAGTGGAAATTCTAAACCTTGCTCGGTTGAAAAAGGGGGCAGGCACGTCGCTGCAAGCCATTTTCGCGGGATTTCCGGTACTCGGCTCCGAGCCGGTCCCCCTTTTCAACAGGCTGCTAGGCCCCGGCAAGATCGTTGAGTGCCAGGAGTTGCTCGTCTTGGCTGCCGATCATGCCGCGCCGAAACTCGATCAAGTCATCGATCTTGACGACCGGCAGCCGGAATTCCGCGGCGAGCTCCCAAAGTTCCCGTCCGCGCACCATGTGCAATCCGTCCTGACTGCAGATCTCGCACAGCATTCCCGCCGGAGCAAGACCGGCCAGCCGGGCCAGATCGACGGCGGCTTCGGTGTGGCCGGGTCGGCCGAGCACGCCCTCCTCTCGGGCGATCAAGGGAAAAATATGCCCCGGACGCACGAAATCGCGCGGACCGCTGAAGGGATCGAGCATCGCGCGGATCGTCGCCGCGCGCTCGAACGGGCTGATTCCGGTCTTGCACTCGCGATGGTCAACCGGGATGGCGAAGCGGGGCGTCTCCAGATCCGTGCAAGCGACCATCGGCGTTAGCTCCAACCGCTGGGCGAGGTTCGGCGACACGGGCATGCAAAGCTGACCGCGCCCTTGGCTAACCATAAAATGGATCATCGCCGGCGTCGTCAGCTCGGCCGCCGCGAGAAAGTCGCCCTCGTTCTCCCGATCCTCGGAATCCACGACGATCAGAATGCGACCGCCTGCGATTGCCTCGATGGCATCTTCTATCGATGAATACTTGCTCATGTTGCACCTCTTCTCCGGCGGTTGCGGATAAACAGACAGACGGTCTTGATCTGACGGACAGAGATTTCGCACTCCTCCAAAACTAGAACGCAACGGGCTCCTCTTCGATACCGGACTTCTCCCTGCGAGGATCGGTCGCCCGAAAAGACAGCGGACAGCCCCAGTGAGACATCAGTCGCCCTTGCATCGCCGCAAACGAGAAAAAACGCCGGCTCAAGACCGATCTCTTGCGCCACCGGACAAGCAAAAAGGAGGAGTGGATCTTGACTTGAACATTTTCCGGTTTCTTCGATGCAAAGGATTATTCTTGAAAAGCGATGCCCGGACGAGAATGACCATCTCGATAGAATAAAGACTAGTGCGCGCCTCTCAGTCGGTCAAATTGGTGGAGCCTTCAATTTCCAAGAAACATGAGGAACGAACAAAAGAATGTCCGAAGGATTGCCAAAACCCTCCAAGACAATACGACCGCCCTATCCGAACTAACGGTTGCCATCGGCCCCGGGACCGGTCCCGCTCGTCGAATTATGGTCATTTTCCGGGTTTTCAATGGAATTTCTCGCACAGGTTGGATCGCCGGTAAAACCGAACGCTGCGCAGGGCCGACCCAAACGCGTCAGTCGGAGGAAATACCGCAATTTCGAGCCCTGCTTTGACAACCCAAAACACGCAACCTAGAGTTCATGGGCACTCCAACATCAAGAGTTCCAATAATAATGTGCGCTGCCGCGGTCGTCCGCGGGAATCGACCGTTTGGATGTCCCGCAATAGTCCCCCAGGAAGCACCGGGGAAGCCTCTCCGCGCGTGCGAGTGCGTTGCCGCGGCAGAACAGGCGCCAATATGAGGTATCGCGCTCTGACTCGAGGCAGAACCACATTCCATTTTCAGTCAAGGAGCTGGCTTTGACGACACAAATATTCGAGAATCTCCGCGGCGATGCCCCGTTCGCGCCGGCGCCCGAGTATCCGGTGCTGCTATATCCCGGCGACAAGGCCGCTGCTCTGAAAGATGAGCCCTATTTTCCAACCTCGGCGAGGGTGCGGCAAGAAATTTCTTGTGTAATGCAGAAGGAGTTGAACTCCGAACTGCAGTGCTGGGTCGAGAAATACGGGCGCGTGGGCCGCCGCAATTCG
This sequence comes from Pirellulales bacterium, assembly GCA_963713065.1. Classification (GTDB taxonomy): domain Bacteria; phylum Planctomycetota; class Planctomycetia; order Pirellulales; family Thermoguttaceae; genus JADLEL01. The sequence continues at coordinate 415,905 of CAVQKP010000016.1, forward strand.
TATCTCTGGAAGTGGTGCCGCCAGGGCGTTGAAGTGACAACGCTTTCCTGCGTCCAGCCCGATTTGCAGGAACATCTCTACGATACCAAAGTGCTCGGCGTCATGCTGGATGTGTTGTTGGACGACGTGGCCGATCAGCAGGGAGATCCGGCTTTTCTGGAATATCTCCTGAGAATGCCGTTTGGGCCCGCGGAGACGGAGGCTCATGAGCTCGAGCCAAGCCGGCGCGCCTACGCGCAGCTCACGGCGGAAGTCTGGCGCGAGATCGAGAACCGCGTCCAAAGGTTCCCCCGCTTCGGGGAATATCGGGATCTCTGGCGGTATGACTACCTCCAGTTGTTGAACACCATGCGATATTCTCATCTGCTCAATCAGGATTTGGCCTTGCTGAATCTCGTCGAGCACGACCTTTATTCGCCCCACAACATGCACATGATGGTCTCCGCGACCCTGGACCTGATGTGCTCGCCGCGGTTCGATCGGATGGAATTGGGTCTTCTCCGGGAAGCCGTGTGGCATGCGCAATACATGGGTCGGATCGGCAACCTGGTTACCACCTGGCAGCGCGAGATCGGCGAAAGGGACTTTAGCAGCGGCGTTTTCGCCAGTGCCGTTTCCCGCGGCGACCTTGACATCGCGGACCTTCTCAAGGGCGATCGGAACTGCATCGAAGCCGGTGTGTTCGCGGGAAACCACGAGAATTACTTCCTCCAGCAATGGCGGAAACGCCGGCTCGCCATCCTCGCGCTCGCGAAAAGGCTCAAAAGCGTCCAGTTGAACCGATTGGTGGCAGGCCTCGAGCGCCTGGTGTGCCTGCATTTGGGAAGCCGAGGCTACAAATAACCTGTTCGCCGCAACGGCGCAAAAGCCGGAATGCAGCCGCTCGCGGCGCCGAGCGGCAAGCGGAAAGAATTTCGAACGAAAGCGCGCACTATGGTAGAACGCCTTTTCCAGCGCTTTGGCCAACATTACATCCTCGTGATGATGATTATCACGCGCTTGTTCGGCGCGACGGGCGGGCTGGCGGTCATCGCTTACGTGGAATTCACCCAGAAACTGCCCAACCCGGTGCATTGGCACTTCTGGCTCGTGTGTGCCCTGGTGGTGGTCGTCGCCTATTCGATTTCGATTCTCTTGGCGCTCTGGGAGACGCGGAACCTCCGCTGCGTGCTGCGGCGGATTCTTGCCGGCGAACCCGTCGATCCGGCCCTGGCTTCCAGGGGCGGAGAAGAAGCCGTCAGGCTGCCTGCCCGCCACCACTGGCAAGAAGCGTGGATCGTGCCCCTGACGACTTTCGTGCCCTGCGTATTGATCATGAAGGCCATCGATAATATCTCCCTGGCGGTCATCGTGAACATCACCGCGGCATGCTTCATGGCCATCTCCATGGCGGTGATGTGCCATTTCTTTGCCGCCGAGCATTGCATGCAACCGGTCGTCCGCTACCTGCTCAAACATGGGGTGCGGATCGATCATGCGTCGCTCCCCGTCGGGAAGCTGCGTTTTCGCCTCGGCATATCTTTTTCGCTGATCATCATGACAACGGCGCTCATGATCGGCACCCTCGCGCGGCAGAGAACCACGGAGATCATCGAGCACCCCGAAGACCAGGCTGAAGCAATCACCAGCCTGCGGACGCACTCGACCTACATCACCGGCGCCGCAGTTCTGACCGGCGTCCTGTTTTCCATGTTCGTGGCCAGGTCGATGGCTTCCCGCGTGAATAATCTGGTTTTGGCGATGGAGCGGATTCAGCGCGGCGACCTTTCGGAACGCGCTGATGTCACGGGAAATGACGAATTCGACGTGCTTGCACGGCAATTCAACACCATGGTTCACAAGCTGCAGCAAGATGACCATACCATTCGCGATTTGAACGCCAACCTGGAACGCAATGTAACCGAACGGACGCAGGAACTGCAACTCACCGTAAGGGAACTCGAGCAGACTCAAACCCAGCTCACCAAATACAACAGGGAATTGGAGACCGCCCGCAGCGATGCGGAAGCGGCCAACCGCGCGAAAAGCAACTTCGTGGCCAATATCTCGCACGAATTGCGGACCCCGCTGAACGGAATCCTCGGAATGACGGATTTGCTCCTGGACACGATGCTCGACACCCATCAGCACAAATACATCCGGACCGTGCGGTCCTCGGGCGAGACGTTGCTGACACTATTGAACGAGATCCTCGACTTCGCCAAAATCGAGGCCGGCATGGTGGAGTTGGAGCAAATCGAGTTCGATTTGGTGAAGACCATCGAGTCGGTGATTGAAGTGATCGCTCATCAATGCACCGAAAAAGCCCTGGAGCTGATCTGTTTCATCGATCCGAGAATCCCGCCGCGGCTCCTGGGAGACTCGGCCAGAATTCGACAGATCCTCACCAACCTCACCAACAATGCGGTCAAGTTCACGGAGAAAGGCGAGGTGGTCGTGCGGACCTTGCTCCTCGACGAAACGGAGAAACGCGTCAGCCTGCGGATTTCGGTCCGCGACACGGGCATCGGCATCGCGGAAGACCAGCTCGACCACTTGTTCCAGCCCTTCTCGCAGGTCGATGCATCGACGACGCGAAGATTCGGCGGCACGGGCCTGGGGCTGGCGATCTCCAAGGAATTCTGCAATTTGATGGGCGGAGAAATCGGCATGGAAAGCTCGCCGGCAAAGGCTCCACCTTCTGGTTCGCCATTGCCTTGGAAAAGGCGGCGCAAAATGAACAGCGGCAAAATACCCTCTCCGCCGAGCTTTCATGCCCGCGAATTCTCGTGGTTGACGGTAATGCCGCCAGCAGGGACGTCCTCGAACAGCAACTCACGGCATGGGGATTCCATGCGGAAACGGCGCACGACGGCGATGCTGCCCTCGCACAACTGCTCCATGCCGGAGCGGCAAACACTCCTTTCCAGGTGATCCTCCTCGATACGCAGGTCTCGGGACTAAATGTTGAAGAGTTGGTGGCTACCATCAAGGTCATCCCCAAGTTGAGTGCGGCGGCCGTCGTGATGCTCGTCCCCTTGGGCCGCCAAGTGGATGTCGCATGGATGGAGAAGATCGGGATCGCCGATTATGTGACCAAGCCGTTGATGCCTTCGGAATTGTTCGACACCCTGGTCAAAGTGATCGCCGCCAAAGGGGATGGCAACCTGCTGCTCAAGCATAAGAGCGAATTCTCCACGGTAAAAGCCTTCCCGAAGTCGGAATGCAGAGGCGCTCGCATCCTCGTCGCCGAAGACAACGAGATCAACCAATATGTGGCCACGCAGATGTTGATCAAGGCCGGTTACCGATGCGACGTCGTTGCCAATGGCAAACAAGCCGTCGAAGCGCTGCGGAAAATCTCCTATGATGCCGTGCTCATGGATTGCCAAATGCCGGAGATCGACGGCTTCGAGGCGACCCGAATCATCAGACGCGAAGAACAGGCGGGGCAGCTTGCCCGTCCGGGAAAGATTCCCATAATCGCGCTCACCGCCAATGCCATGAAATCCGATCCGCAGCGGTGCATCGAAGCGGGGATGAACGATTATCTCAGCAAGCCGCTCAATCCGAACGAACTCGTCGATCGGATTGACGCGTGGTTGAAGGAACTCCTCGCCCCGTCCCTCGCCGCAACTGACGCGGACCCAATGGAACCGCCGACTGGCGGCGGTGCCCAATCGCCGGCTTCCCCGGCATGAATGAAAAATCCCTGCCGGCGCTGGACGTCGTTGATTTGTTGCGGCGCTGCGGCGGAGATCCGGAGGTTGCCGAACAGTTGATCGGCATGTTCCAAAAGCGCGTCCCGGAAGACTTGGAGCAAATAGCCGCGATGATCGACGCCGGAGATGCCGAAAAAACGGCCGGCCTGGCGCATAGCCTGAAAGGCGTGGCCGCGAATTTGTCGGCGGATTCGCTGCGAAATATCGCCCGCCGGCTCGAGGCCGCGGGGCATGCGGCCGACATGGAAGCTGCGCGGCTGCCTGGGGCAACTGCGACAGGAATGGAAGCGGCTCTGCGAAGAACTCCCCGCGGTTCTGGAACGGGTCGAAAGCAGGATTGCATGACGGTGCCCCAAATGCCATTATCGGACGGAGAAGTACGATGCGCGTGCTGATCGTGGATGACGATGAAATCGATTTGAAGCTCCTGCACGTCACGCTTGCCCGCGCCGGCTATGATGTCGATGTGCGCGCGGAATGGCCAACAGGCGTTGAAGATGGTGCGGGATGGCGCATCGCCTGGTGATCTCCGACTGGGAAATGCCCGAAATGAGCGGCGTCGAATTGTGCCGGAACATCCGCGCCCATGGTTTTGCCCACTACATTTACATTATTCTGGTGACCGCGCGCGACGCGGCCAGGGATGTTGTCGAGGGCATGGATGCCGGGGCGGATGATTTCATCGCAAAACCCTTCGAACCGAGTGAACTGTGCGTCCGTCTGCGGACTGGGGAACGAATTCTGTCGCTTGACAGCCGTGATCTGATGATCTTCGGCCTCGCCAAGCTTGCCGAATCTCGCGATCCCGAAACCGGCGCTCACCTCGAACGCATCCGCGAATACTGCCGCGTCATCGCGCAGGATCTTTCGAAACAGGAGAAGTATTCGGGCCAGGTTGACGGCGACTACGTTCAGACCATCTTCCTGACCAGTCCCTTGCACGATATCGGCAAAGTGGGGATTCCCGACAATGTGCTCCTCAAACCCGAACGCCTCACCGACAAAGAATGGAGCATTATGAAGCAACACACGGTCATCGGAGCCAAGACGCTCTGTGCGGTTGCCAGCGAGCATCCCAATGTGATGTTCCTGCGGATGGCCCACGAGATTGCCCTCACGCACCACGAATGCTTCGATGGCAGCGGTTATCCCCTCGGGCTCTCCGGAGAGCAAATTCCCCTCTGCGGGAGAATTACCGCGGTCGCCGACGTTTATGACGCTCTCACAAACAGACGGACATATAAAGATGCATTCACGCACGATGTGGCGAGTTCCATCATCCTCGAAGGAAGTGAGACTCAATTCGATCCCGATATCGTTCGCAGCTTCCTCGCGAACAAAGAGACGTTTTATCGGATCCGCGAGCAGTTTTCCAAAGCGGAGTCGACGAGTTCGCAGGAAGAAATCCTTCCAGCGGCATTGAGGTAGAAGGCACCAATAAGGGAGACCGTGATGAGAGTGATTCTAGCCAGCCCGCGCGGGTTTTGTGCGGGGGTCAATATGGCGGTCGGATGCCTGGAGCGGGCCCTGCAGCTTTTCGGAACCCCGCTCTACGTCTATCACGAGATCGTGCATAATAAGTGCGTCGTGGACGATTTTCGGCGGCGCGGCGTGATCTTCGTGGAAAGTCTGGATGCCGTGCCGGAAGGCAGCCGCCTCCTGTACAGCGCGCATGGCGTGTCGCCGATGGTGCGCCGGCAAGCGGAAAGCCGTCATCTGCACGCCATTGACGCCACGTGCCCTCTCGTGCATAAAGTGCATTTGGAAGCGGCCCGTTTCGCCCGGCTGGAATATAGCGTTGTTCTCATCGGTCATGCCGGCCATGACGAGGTGGTAGGCACGCTCGGCGCCGAACCCGAGCACGTGCAACTGGTGGAAACGATCGAGGACGTCGATCGCCTGGCGCTCCCCGACGGCAAGAAAGTGGCGTACCTGACCCAGACGACACTGAGCGCCGACGATGCCGGCATGATCGTAGCGCGTCTCCGCCAGCGCTACCCGGAGATCAAAGGACCGGCCAAGAAAGACATCTGCTACGCGACCCAGAATCGGCAAGAGGCTGTCAAGGTCCTCGTCAAGGAGGCCAATGCCGTGCTTGTGCTGGGGAGCCGCAACAGTTCCAACAGCAATCGGCTGGCGGAGATCGCCCGCGCTCACGGTGTTCCGGCATACCTGATCGACGGCGCCGAAGAAATCGATCTCGACTGGTTTCGGGACGCCGAGACGGTTCTGATGACCGCCGGCGCCGGCGCTCCCAAGGAAGTCATCGACGGATGCCTGCTCTTCTTGGTGGATCATTTCGACGCGGTGATCGACGAACGCGTCGTCTGCGTGGAATCGGCCCGATTTCCGCTACCCCGCGAACTCCGGGAGGATTCAGCCGGCATGGCGCCGATGCTTCCGGTTGAAGCCTCGCCAGGTCCGATGGCTGTCTTGAACTAGCGTGCTCCGTGTCGGTCCGCCGTAACCGCCCGTTAGCCCAACGACGCCAGTTGTTCACATAAGTCCTTGCGCCGCAATGCGAGGTCCTTGAAAGTCTTCATTACGCGCCATCCGTTCGAGGTAATGTTGGCGGGTTGAGTTTGAGATGTGTCAGCAGGAAGTCCTTGTCCTTGGTGAAGAGCATCCTCCTGCACGCGCCTCGATTGAGCACATGGAAAATCATCCCACCCGGAGAATCTCATCGTGGCCGTGGCATTCATGTTTTTTGCCAAAATACCCCAATCTTGTCGAATTTGGTGGCCGGCGCCGTTGCTTGCGAAAATACCCCGCGGCGAATACGGCGCCCATCGACGCCAGGAGCGACAATGCGCTCGGCTCGGGCACCGCCGCGATCGAGGAACTGCCGGAGGAATTGGAGCCCAGCAGCGAACTGAAGTCGCCGCCGATCGCCAAGGTGTTTTGAACAAGGCTCGTGACGCCGAGTTGGACGGAGTCGCCGACCAGCAGCGAACCTGTACCGTTGACGATGCCGAGCAAATGTTCGCCGTCGGCAATCAGCAAGGTGGCATCGTTGTCGATGGCCGAGGAGGGATCGATTTGACCGCCGGCCGTGAGCACGAGCGTCCCCGCTTGGATGAGAGTCGCGCCGGTGTACGTATTGGAGCCTGTCAGCGTGGCGACGCCATCCTGGGTTTTCACCAATCCTGAACCCCCCGCCAAGACTGGCCCGATGACGCCGCCTTGAAGATCATAATCGGAACTGCTCGTAAGCGCGCCGGTGCCGGCCACCTCGCCGCCGCTGATCTGGAACGCGCCGATCGACTGCGACAGCACGCCGATGTCGAGCGTGCCGCCGTTGACCGTATAGTCGCCCACCGGCAGGGTCGAGGTGCCGCTGTACGCGAGCGTGCCGCTGTGAACGACCAGGTTGCCCGAGAAAGAGTTGCCCGAGAGGGTCAGCGTATTCGAGCCGTCTTTCACCAGGGTGCCCGTTCCGCTGAGTTTGCCGCTATAGTTGATGCTGGTGGAGCGATTGACATCCAGGGTGCCGTTGGCGCCGACGGAGATGTTTCCCGACACGTTGCCGGTCGAGGAGCCCGTGCCGAGTTGCAGCGTGCCGGCGGAGATGGTGGTCAAGCCGGTGAAGGTGTTGTTGTTCGAGAGGATTGCGGTTCCCGAGCCGGTCTTGTTCAGGGCGATGCCGCCCCCGGCAAGGACGGCGTTGACCGTGCCGGCCTGGACGTCGTAGGCGGCGTTGCTGATCAGGGTGCCGGCGCCGGCGATCGTGCCGCCGGTGATTTTCAACAAACCGATCGACGCCGAAAGGCCGCCGATGTCGAGCGTGCCGCCGTTGATCGTGTAGGGACAAGGCGTGAGGGTGGCGGGCGAGGTGGGACCGGTAACGCCGCTCGTGCCGTTGTACTGGGCGGGGGTGCCCGGCAGATACGACGCACCGCTGAAATCGAGTGTTCCTGCATTGACCGTCAAGCCGCCGGTGAAGTCGCTGCAGCTTACTCCGCCAAGCGTCAATTTGCCCGAGCCGCTTTTCACGATAGCGAGCAGTCCACGGCTGGTTCCGTTGGAAGCGAAGTCGCCGTTGCGGATAAAGCCGTGATACGAACAGTCCGCGGCATTGTTGATCGTCAGCGTGCCGAGGCTGGAGATCCCGGTTTCCATTTCCGAATTCTCGATCACGCCTGCGCCGGTGGTGTCATTGATGCCGGCGAGCGTCTGGTTGTGGCCAAGCAACTCGAAATAGGCAAACTGCGAACCGGCAACGCCGGAGAAGGTCATCGTGCCCGTCGAGGCGATTTGATTGTTTCCTTTCAGGATCAGCAACGTGTTGCCGGTGCCGTTGTAAACCTCGGTGCTGAGGGTAATGTCTCCGGGTATGGCGATCGCGTTGCTCGTCTTTTGCAGATAGACCGTCCCGCGGTTGATCGTGGTGCCGCCGGAATAATCGTTGCTGACCGAGCCGGCAATCGCAATCGTGCCGTATTCGTCGGCAAGCGTGGGATTGGTTTTTCCCAGGACCAGCCCGCCAGGGCCGGTGATCTTGCCGCCGAGCGTCATCGTACCGTTGCCCGCGTAGTTGCCGATGTCGCTCGTCGCGGCCAAGGTGATTTGTCCCGAAAGGTTATAAGTGCCGCCGCCGCCGTCGCCGTAGATGGCGGGCTTGCTGTAATTATCGACGGTCGTGCCGATGCCGCTCAGCGTGATCGCTTTGTTGAAAGTGGTCGTGGTCCCGGTCCACAACAAGAGGCTCGCCCCGTTGCCCAGGGTCAAGCTTCCCATGCCCAAACCGCTGGCGCTGCGGAGAAAGACCGCTCCGCTAAGAATGTTGACCGGCCCGATGAACGTGCTGAGCGACGTGTTCGCGCTGGTATCGAAACTATGCACGCCTTGGAAAATTTTCACCGTTCCGGAGCCGGTGATGTGATTGGTGTAAAAATATCCATCGGCGCGGTCGAGGAACAAGGTGGCGCCGGAGGTGACGCTGACGCCCGAGGACGTCCGAATGGAGCCGATGCTGCCGCCGTTGCCGACTTGCAGGGTACCGCCCGAGACCGTGGTCGCGCCGGTATAAGCGATTTGGCTGCCCAACAAGGTGAGGCTGCCGGCGCCGCTCTTGGTCAACGACAGCGTCCCCGAGCCCGTCAGGGAGTTTCGCAAAGTACCGTTAAAGAAGCAGTCGGCGGCATTGTTGACGGTCAGCGTCGCGGCGGAGACGGCCGTATCCTGGGAGTTTTCAATCACGGCCATGCCGTCGGAATCCGAAATGCCGGCGAGCGTGGTCGAATGGCCGAGAAGAATCAACCGGACTTCGGATGAACCGCTGAACGACGCGGCCGAGGAGGACGCAATCTGGTTGCTCCTCTGCAAGCGAACTTGCGTCACGCCCGCCGTGGCGGCGAAAAGGTTCAGGTTCCCCGGGATCGCAGCTCCGGCCGTCATGTTGAGATCGACCGTGCCGCCGGTGATCGTCGTCGATCCGGTGTAGGAATTGGCCGAACCCGTCAGGCTGAGTTGCCCGGAGTTGGCGAAGGTCAAACTGCCGGCGCCGCTGATGTTGCCCGAGAGGACGACGTTATCGCCGGTGGAATTCGGGTTGTCGTCGATTTGGATCGTGCGGTCGCCGCCGCCGAGATCGATGCTGTTTTGGAACGTCGTGGTGTAGGCCGACGACGAGGAACTCAACTTCAGGGTGCCGCCGATTTGGCTGCCGACCGTGGTTCCCCAGACGAGCGTGCTGGGGGTCGCATTGCCGCCCGCGTTGACGGTCATCGGGCCGCCGGCCGCCGCGAAGCCGCCGCCGTTGGTGGTCCACTCGAAAGTCGCGCCGGAGACGCCCAGCGGACGGGTGAACGTGTACGCCGTGTTGCATTGCAGCACGCCGCCGTCGAGGGCGATGAAACCGTTCGTGGGAATGCCCCTGCCGAAGTCCGCCTGCAACGCGCCGCCGCTGATCGTCGTGGAGCCCGTGTAACTATTCGCCGCGCCGAGCAGCAGAAGCCCGCTGCCGGCCTTTCGAATTCCCCCGCAGCCCGAACCGTCGGAAATGACGTTGGAAACGATGGAATAATCGGCGGCGGTGGCCGGATTGTCATCGACCTGGATCGTGCGGGTCGCGCCGTTGAGGGTCAGCGGATTCAGGAACGTGGTCGCGTTCATCGACGTTTGCGAGCCGAGTATGAGCGCTCCAATGAGATTCACGCCGACGCTCGTGCCCCACGCGACGGTCGAGGGCGTGCCGTTGCCGCCGACGTTGACGGAGAGCGGACCGAGACCGGCGGAGAAACCGCCGCCGGTGGTCCACACGAATTTTCCGGCGCTGGACCCGAGCTGGTAGTTGAAGGTGACGGGCGTGGCGTCGCTGATGCTGCTTTGCAGCACGCCGCCGCCAAGCCTGAGGTAGTTGGGAATGCCCTGGCCGAAATTGGCCTGCAACGCGCCGCCGGAAATCGTCGTCGGACCGTTGTAGGTGTTCGTGGCGGTCAGGATCAAGAGGCCGTTGCCGGTCTTCTGGAGGCCGCACGAGACCGAGCCGCTGTTGGATATGATGCCGGAAATCTTGGCATGGTCGGCGGCGGAAGCCGGATTGTCGTCCACCTGGACCGTGCGGAAGCTGTAGCCCGAACTGCCGCTGAGATTGATGTAGTTCTGGAAATCGACCACGTTGGCGGCCGATTCGGAGCCGAATTTGAGCGTGCCGAGGATTTTCGAGCCGATGTCGCTCGACGTGGTTCCCCACGGCAACGGCGCGGTGGTCGCGCCATTGTTGAGTTGGACGGTCATCGTGCCGGCGCCGGCGGAAAAGCCGCCGCCTTTGAGCGTCCATTCGAAGGTCCCGCTGCCGCTGGTGCCGAGATAGCGACGGATGGTGAGATCGCTGTTGCTCTGGACCACGCCGCCGTCGAGGACGAGCAGGCTCGCGGTGGGCAACCCGACGCCGGGATCCGCCTGCAACGCGCCGGCGGAAACCGTCGTGGCGGCGGAATAAGTATTCGTCCCCGAAAGAATGATCGTGCCGGCGTTGGTTTTGGTGACGGGCCGACTGCCGCTGATGACGCCGGAAAAGTTGCCGACGGCGCCGCTGGACTGGGCGAAATCGAGCGCGCCGCCGTTCATCGTCAGCGGAGCGCTGTACGTCCCCGCGCCGGTAAACGAGAGCGTGCCCGAGCCGTTCTGGATGATCGCGCCCGGCGTGGCCCCGCCAAACGTGTTGATCGCGCCGCCGCCGTCAACCGAACCGGTGATGACGGTGTTCCCGCTGCCGCTGAGCGTGAGGTTGCTGATGATCGTGTGCAGATCGCCCGCGGTCACCGTCTTTCCGGCGGCGATGTCCCACGTCTGCGGGCCGCCGATGAAGACCGGCACATTGAACGAAACGCTCTCGTTCGCCGTAATGCCGCCGGAGGTGATCGTCAGCGATCCGCCCGGACCCGAAAAGGAATAACCGGTCGCGCCGCTGTTGATCGTCAGCCCGTGGGCGATGACCGTGCTGTTGAGCGTGATCGCCCGGTTCGCGCCGCTGTTGTCGAAGACGGCTTGCTGTTCTTGATTGACCCAAAGGGTGCTGCCGCTGCCGTTGTTCACCCAATTGGCGCTGGACCCGGAGGTGGTGTCCCAGACGGAGTTCACCGTTCCTTTCCAACTGTTTGTGGCATCGTCCCCGAAGTACTCCTGGCCGTGTTGCAGCCAGCCGCAGGTGCCGGCGCGGTACATCGGTCCGGTGAAATAAACGGCGCCGGTGATGGCGCTCACGTCGTTATGGTATTCAATATTCCCGTAGGGGACATAGTCGTAGCCGCCGTCGCCTTCCCCGAGGCCCCAACTGTTCTTGATGACCCAATAGCCGCCCGACGGAACGGAGGCGTCGTCGTAATAGCCCACCAGCGAGACTTCGTGGTCGCACGGGCCTCCGGGAGCGCGGTAGTTCGTTTTCAAGTCGGCCACGGAACCGTACAAGTCGTTGTCCGCCGAAAGGCCGACTTCCAACGGCCCTTTCGTCTTGAGGTAGGCCTTCATCGTGGCGGTGTTGGTAGTGAAATCGTTGAGGTTCGAGACGCTTTTGTACACGCGATTCTGCCAGCCGGCGGCCAAAGGCCAGGGATCGCCGGCTACCGTCGGCGGATCGGTGAACTTCTCCGGGCATTCGCCCTCCGTCACTACGCCGTGGTTGGTGAAATAATTCAAAACCAAGGATCCCCAACCGCCGCCCATGCCGCCCATGGTCCCTTCCCATTCAACCGCCTGTTCGGAAACGTCGGGCAAAAAATAGGGATCGTTGCGGGTGAGCATGTACTTCGCTTCCAACGTGCCGCACGCGGAGAAATTCCAACACGTCCCGGAAATCTGCCAGTTAGGCGCCGTATTCCAGTTGGAGCCGGTGACATTTCGCCAGTCGAAACTATCGGCAGACACGCCAACTGACGAAGATCCGATGATTACCCCTGAAATTGCGACAATCCCGAAAAGACGAATAAAGTTATGTCCCCGAGTAATCATGCCAAAATCTCCCAACTCAAAACCATGAAAATAGAAAAAAACAATCGGTCCGCTCGGACTCGCTCGATATTGTGGTCCTCATCGAAAATGCAGAAAAAAATGAAACGGCTCCTTATCGAGGCTTCTTTCGACGCATCGGAAAATTGCCCCGTTTTTACTAGTTGATCGCAAGAAAATAGAGAGCGCTCGAAGAAGGGAAAGAAACACATCGGACAACTTCCAGCAAAACCTCCTCCGAATCCGCCTGGCAAAGAGACGACGGGAGAGAATATCCACTAGTGGGACGACCCTTACCTCTCGCTATAACCGTCATTGTAACAAAGTCCTGCAATGGAGTACATTGAAAATGACATTATATTTGCGACACCGGCACATGGGCAATTACCATCGGGGGAATGAAAAGGAAAATTAAAAGTGGACATTCTGCTTTTTGAATAAAGCAGAATGTCCACTTTAATCCCCCGGCTAATAAACTCATTCTGTAACCGTCACTACCGGCTTCACGCCGATGGGACGATGATTGGCGGCTAATAAAGCACAACGACAACCCTTTTTAATTTTTCCAGTAGCCCGAACTGATCGTCCGTGAATCGGCCTGGCGCCGATTCCGGCTAGCAGCCTGTTGAAACGGGACTGGCTCGAAGCCGAGTACCGGAAATCCCGAGAAAAATGGCTTGCAGCAACGTGTCTGTCCCCTTTTTCAACCAGCAATGTAGCAACCCTACTCCGTATGCCGTCCGCTCGGGGGCTGGAAAATTCCCGGCAATGCGGTAAATTGGATACTCACCCCAAATAAGCGGTCCGCAATGTGCAGCCGATCCCAACGGCTCTTTCCCCGACCGCTGTCCCACCACCAACGCTCAACACCCAAACGCACAAGCAAAACCGGCAGCGAGCAATTTATCGTCGATAAGCGGCAGCATGCCGTTCCGCCTACTGCCTGCTGTTTTCCGCCTACTGCCCCCTGCCCCCTGCCCACTGCCTACTGCCTATATGCTCCCCTTCACCCCGAATTTTCACCGAAAAAATAATTTTCTCGATCTCTCAAACCTTTGCCCCCCATCGACTTACAACGCAAAATGCCCGCCCGAAAAGATTTTTCGGTTGAAAATGGGCCAGCCGATTCTGTAGAAAGGGGTTATCGAAAACGGCAATCCGTCACCGCAGTAATCATCCCCCGTAGCGATCGACTATCATGAAATTCAGAGGAAAAAATTCCGCCCCAAAAATCCCGTAATTCCCGCGAAAAACGACATACCACCCCTCCCAAACCTCAAAATAGCCCAAATCTCGGCCCTAAAGCCGGAGAAAAAATTCGGCAACTACGAAAAAGCCGCGAAAACATGCACATTTCCCGCCCCGCAAAATAAAAATCGTCCCGTCGAGAATGGCAAGAACGGAGCCGGACGGGGACTGGTCCATTTTTCGGCGAACACGGATTGCCCCGCGCATAAATCCTTGGCCGAAAACATGGACCTGTCCCCTTCCTTTCCCCCAAAACTCGGAACCCAAAAAAATGAAACACGCCGCCGACTTGACCCTCGCCGCCATCCTCGCCGCCACTCTGGCCGCCGCATCCCTCGCCGCCGACCGCCAAACCGATATCCTCCCCAAAGAAAAAATCCAGCATCCGCTCCCCTTTTCCCAAGTCCAGCTTGGCGGAGAACTGGGCACGCGCTACATGGCCGCCGTCTGCAATATCCTCACCCGAACCGATCGATACCCCATCGATAGCTTCATCGCCAGCGCTTCTGCGCGGCCGGGCGCACTGTGGTGGGATTGGCCCGGCGACCAGATCGGTCGCTGGCTCTCCGTCCTCCACGTCGCTCAAGGTTCTTCCGGTTGGCCGTCCGCCGCGGCATATCGTCAAGCCGTCGCCGCTGCGATTCTCCCGCTGCAAACCAACGACGGCTATTTCGGCAAGCCCGGCACGCTCAAATCCGACGACGCCCGCATCCCCTCGGGCAATGCCTTCGCCCTCCGCGGACTGCTCGATGCCTACGCCGACACCCGCGATCCGCGCTATCTCGAATCCGCCCGCAAACTCGCGCGCTATTTCGAAACCATCGCCCCCGACTGGGAGCACCGCGGGCCGGGCGGAAAACTGCACGAGTTCTACGGCCACTGCCTCGACGGCCTCGTCGCCCTCTACGAACAAGGCGGCGACGCCTGGGCCCTCGATCTGGCCAAACGTTTGGCCAAAAACGCCGGCCGCACCACCCACACCCACCATTCCCTCTCCCTCTGCCGCGGACTCATCGACCTCGCCCGCGTCACCGGTGACAAGCAATATCTCCAAAAAGCCGAGGATTACCTCGCCTGGTGCCGCGAGTGCCAACTCGTTACCGGCGGTCTCCCCGAGGAAATGCCCCGCTCCCCGCAGGACGAAGGTTGCGGCCTGGCCGATTGGATCGTCGTCAACTTGATGATGTTCGAACTCACCGGCGATGAACGCTATCTCGACGACGCCGAACTCACGCTCGTCAATCATTTCTTCATGAACCAGTTCCACACCGGCGGCTTCGGACACCGTTCGTTCGCGCCGGACATCGTCGGCGGCAAGCATTGGCAAGGTTGGGACGGAAAGTTCGGCAGCGAAAATCCCGGCTGCTGCTCGTTTTGGGGAGCTTGGGCGTTGGGACAACTCAGCCGCTATGTCGCGACCCGCTCGGAGAACACGATCGACGTGAATCTCTATCCCACGGCCGATATCGACATTCCTGAGCAAGGCGTGCGGCTCGATATCACCGGCGATTTTCCCCGCATGACCAAAGCCCGCATCCGCGTCGAGTGCGCGAAACCGCAAACCTTCACCTTGGCGTTGCGGATCCCGCCCTGGAATGGCACGACGATCGTGAAGCGCGACGGCGTCGATTTCAAACCGACGGTAAACGGCCGCCGAATGCTCTTAACGCGAGAATGGAAGGATGTAACCAATGTTGATATTCAATTCATAAGCGCTGTTCGCACGGTCCCCTGGCCCGCGAAAGATCCGCAAGGCGTGGCGGTCTTCGACGGCCCGCTCTGCCTCGGACTTTCGAGCGATACGGCCGACGTCGATCTGCCTTGGGCCGTGATCGTTGACGCCGCGAACCGCCCAATCCTCGATGCCGCAGGCCGGCCGCAAGCCATCGAGCCATCCAGCCAAAAGAGATGTGTACTCGAGCCGATCAACGCCCATTGGCTCACGCCCGACGTCAACAACCCCGCCCGCCGCCGCATCCTGTTCCGAACCCAACAAGTGGAGAAATCGCAAAAAGTTGAGCAAAACCCAACCGGCGAAGCAAACGCGAAAAGTGGAGAAATCGCAAAAAGTTGAGCAAAACCCAACCGGCGAAGCAAACGCGAAATGTGGAGAAATCGCAAAAAGTTGAGCAAAACCCAACCAGCGAATTAAAAGAACCCTGGGGATTGTCCCCATTTTTGTGGCAGGAAGCCACAAAAATGGAACTGTCCCCCTTAGCACCTGCCCCTGTCCCTGTCCCTGTCCCCTGCCCCCTGTCCCCTGTATCCTGTCCCCTGTATCCTGAGTCAACTATTTCTCCTTCGGAACTACCGGCACCGATTCCGGCGTCGGGGCCGGCGTGCCGCTGGGAATCGGTTCGCTAATCGGCGGCAAGGGCGTAATTTCGCATCCATTCACGCGGATTTGCCAACCGCCGCCCAAGGCCCGATAAACCTGGATCAAGCCCGTGGCGATTTCGCCCTGCGCTGCGCCAACACGTCTTGCTGTTGCACCAAGGTTTGTTCCAACTGCGTGACCCGGGTGAAATCGACGGTCCCCGCCCGATACTGCGCCAGGACGATAGTGACGGCCCGATTCGTGTCCTCCACGCCGGCGTTCTGCAATTCTTTTCGCTGCTGGGCGCGGAGATACGTTACGATGCCGTCCTCCGCCTCCTTCGCCGCGCTGAGAACCGTCTGTTGGTAAGCCGCCGCCAGTTCGAGAAACTGCGCGTCCTGGAGCCGCACATTGTTCAATATTCGGCCATAGTTCAAAACATTCCACTGGAACGACGGCCCGACGCTGCCGTTCAGCGCACCGGGTCGGAAGAGGTCCTGGAAACGCTCGGCCGAATATCCCAAACTGCCGTTGACCGAAATGGCGGGATAGAAATCCGACTCGGCAATCCCGATCCGGGCGCTTTGTGCCGCCGCCAACCGCTCCGCGCGGCGAACGTCCGGCCGGCGGCGCAGCAAATCGGCCGGAATCCCCACCGCCACGTCCGGAGAAACCTTGCTCGGAATCGATCCCGGACCGAGTTTTGCCAATAAGTCCTCCGGCGGCAACCCCATCAAGATGCACAACTGCGTGACCGTCTGCCGCAAACTGATTTTCAATTCCTCGATCTGGGCCTTGGTTTGTTCCCAAGTGCTTCGTGCTTGATACAAGTCCAGGTCGTTGATGGTGCCGCCCTTCGCCCGCGCTTCGATGATCGTCAGCGTCTCGTACTGCAGTCGGACATTGGCCTCGGCATACTTGATCCGTTCCTCGAGCGTGCGCATTTGCACATAGGCCGTGGCCACGTCGCTCAACAACGTGACCAGCACGTCGTCGTAGTCCTCGACCGAGGCGTCGAGATTGGCGGAATCGGCCTCGATCGCCCGGCGAAACCGGCCCCAGAAATCCAGCTCCCAATTGAGGTTGAAACCGAAATCCCACTGGTTGTAGAACGGCTGCCCGAAAAACTGCCCATTGAAAGTTCGCCCGCTGCCGGCATTTCGCGAATAGCTGCCGGTGATCGCCTGCGATTGCGGGAAGATCTGACCGCTAGTGATGCCCAGTTGCGCCTGCGCTTGCAGCACGCGGAAACCGGCCTGGCGCAAAGTCAAATTCTGATGGTAAGCACTACAAATCAGATTATCGAGCGCCGGGTCGTTGAACACGGCCCACCACCGGCTGAGATCATCCCTTTCGTTGCGCACCCGCTTGTCGTTGGCGTCGATCCAATTCCGCTCGACCGGCGCCGCCGGCCGCAAGTAGTTGGGGCCGACTTTGAATCCATTATGGACATAGTCCTTGAAGGAAGTGCAGCCGGCCAGCAAAACCAAGAGTATAATTCCGCAGCTCAATGATAAAACTCGCCCCGCCTCGAGCATCGCACGAAAAGGGCCGGGCAGTATGCATGATCGCTCTGCCTGACCTGGATTGTCACATATATAATATGGATAAAACCGCATATCAGGAATATTCGTCACTTTCCCGACAATCAATTCAACACAAATTATCCATTGTCGTACAGATTCCCAATCCGTCCCAATGTGAAAAAGAATCGCTAAAAACAACTCGAAAGGGTGGATATGCGACGTCTATTCTGAAATCCCAAGGTTCGAGATAAGACGCTTTGATTGTCCTTATGACTTTTATCAAATTGATAGAATGTAGCAATCGGATTTGTTGACGCAATCATTCAAGTTCACCCTTTCCGCCTAGATTTTGCCAACCTGCAACCTACAATCGCTAAGGGAGAATTCCACGTGAATATATTGTATTCTCTCCTCCGCAATCCACTGTCGATTCCCGCTCCCCCCCTATCCATGGACGGTAAATTCCTGGTTTTGCCTGCTTTACTCCCTCCCGGCCATATTCAAGGACTTCAATTCGTGTATCGCTCTATCGCCATCCCTTTGTTTTTGTTGATTTGCTGTTTGTCGGTGACGTTTTGCGGTTGCCGCAGCAGAACGAATGTCATGCCTCGTCCCGAATTGCCGCCGATTCCGGTCGGCAAGCCCATCGTACGCGAGGTGACCGATTACGCCGATTTCACAGGCCGCACGAACGCCGTCGAGTCGGTCGATATTCGCGCCCGCGTGAGTGGATATCTGGTGAAAATGCCTTTCAAAGAAGGTGCGGAGGTCAAGAAAGACGAAATGCTTTTCGAGATCGACCCCCGGCCCTATCAAGCGCAGTACGATCAAGCCGTCGGGCAGGTCAATCTTTACAAAGCCCAACTCGAGTTGGCCCAAGCAAATTATGCCCGCGACAAGGAAGTGGCCAAGACGCCCGGAGCGGTGAGCGTACAGCAACTCGACCAAGATAAGGCGGCGGTCGATGAGGCGAACGCCGCAGTCAAGGCCTTCGAAGCAAGCCTGGAAGTTTACAAGCTCAATCTCAGTTTCACCAAAGTCCTTTCGCCCATCGACGGCCAAGTCAGCCGCTATTATTTGACGATCGGCAACCTGGTCGTGCAAGACCAGACGCTGTTGACCACGGTCGTCTCGCTCGATCCGATGTACGTTTATTGCGACGTCGATGAAGGAACGCTCTTGCGCGTGCGGCGTGCAATCAACGAAGGGACTATCCAGCGCTACCAGGAAGGAAAGATTCCCATCTACATGGCGCTCCAAGGTGAAAACGGCTACCCGCACGAGGGAACGGTGGACTTCGTCAATAACCAGGTGAATCCCAGCACGGGCAGCATCACCGTGCGCGGCGAATTCGCCAACCCCAAGCCGAAAAACGGCGTCCGCCTCTTTTCGCCGGGAATGTTCGTGCGGGTGCGATTGCCCATCGGCAAGCCCCATCAGGCGATCCTGGTCATCGACCGGGCCATCGGATCGGATCAGGACTTGAAGTACGTTTACGTGGTGAATGCAAAAAATAAAGTCGAACGCCGCGACGTCGTGACGGGAGCGCTGGAACCGGACGGGCGCCGCGTCATCACCAAAGGATTGAAACCGGATGAATGGGTCGTCGTCGGAGGTCTGCAATTGCTCCAGCAACTCAAAGAGAACCAGGAAGTCAAAGTGGATCGGGTCCCGATGCCTGCCACAACCCAGGAAAAATCAATCGAGGCCTCGAACATGAATCCCGTCGAGGCGCAACCGGCGGCGGGCAGCCAACCCAAGAAATAAGGGGCGGCGCGCCATGGCCGGATTTTCGCATTTCTTCATCGATCGGCCGATTTTCGCCACCGTGGTGTCGATCGTCATCACGCTTGCCGGGGCCATCGCTCTGATCGGTTTGCCGATCGCACAGTATCCGCCGATCACGCCGCCCGCCATCCAAGTGTCGATCGTTTACCCCGGCGCCAGCGCGCAGGTCGTGGCCGACACAGTCGCCGCGCCAATCGAGCAGCAGGTCAACGGCGTCGATGGCATGCTCTACATGGCCTCGCAGATGGGGAACGACGGCTCCTACTCGCTGAGCGTGACGTTCGATGTGGGCACCGATCTGAATACGGCGCTGGTGATGGTGCAGAACCGCGTGGCGCTGGCAATGCCCCTGCTGCCGACGTCGGTGCAGAATCAGGGAATCACGATTCGCAAGCGGACGCCCGACATTCTGATGATCGTGAACTTCATCTCGCCCGACGGCCGCTACGACGACCTCTATATCAGCAACTACGCCACGATCAACGTCCGCGATGAGTTGCTGCGTTTGGAGGGCGTCTCGGACGTCATCATCTTCGGCCAGCGCGACTACAGCATGAGGATCTGGCTGGATCCGCAGAAGATGGCGGCTTTGAGCGTGAGTGCCAACGATGTCGCGGACGCCATCCGCCGCGAGAATCTCGATGTGCCGGCGGGCCGGATCGGCCAGCCGCCGATCAGCGCCGATCAGACATTCGACGTGCCGATCGACACTCTGGGACGCCTGATAACTCCCGAGCAATTCGGCGACATTATCGTCAAGGCGGATCAGGGTCTTTCTCCACAAACCGCCACCGCCGCCGCTGTACCCGCTCCAGGCGCAGCAGCTTTGCCCACGCCCGGCGGCAATCCCCTCCAAAGCAGTTCCTCTGCCGCTCGGATGGGAAATTTCCCCACCGCACTGGGTGCCGTCGCTTCACTTAATACCCCCTCCGCCGTTGCGAACACCACTGCCCAAGGCGTCAATGCCACCGGCGGCGGTTCGTCTGGAGGGGGAGGATCGACCGGTGGCGGCGCATCGACGGGCGGCGGCGCGACGCCCGGCGCGGCGCCAAACGCAGCCGTCACCAGCGGCGGTGCCTCGGCGAGCGCCATTGCGAGCCAGAACTTCGCCATGGGTTCCACCGGCGAGTTGACGGGGTTGTCGATCAACAGTTCGACGGCCGGAATCACGGCGGCCGGCGGCGCGATTGCCACCACGGCGCTGAGCGGCAGGCCGCCTCAGCCCGCGGTGGGCATCGTCCGCATCCGCGATCTCGGCCGCGTCAAACTCGGCGCAAAACTATCGACAGACCATGACCTTCGACGGCCATCCCTCGGTCGGCGTGGCCGTGTTTCAACTCCCCGGCACGAATGCCCTCGATATCGCCGAGCGCGTGCGGCAAAAAATGGCGGAACTCGGCAAGCGGTTCCCCAAGGGCATCGATTACCGGATCGCTTACGACACCACGCCTTTCATCCGCGAGTCGGTGACCGACGTTTTCAAGACGCTGTTCGAAGCGGCGGGGCTGGTCGCGCTGGTGGTTCTCGTGTTCCTGCAAAACTGGCGGTCGGTGCTCATTCCCATGGTCGCCATGCCCGTGGCGATCATCGGCACGTTCGCGGTGATGATGGCGGTCGGTTTCAGCCTCAACAATATCTCGCTGTTCGGGCTGGTTCTGGCTATCGGCATCGTGGTCGATGACGCCATCGTGGTGGTGGAAAACGTGGAGCGCTGGCTCGATCGGGGATTGGCGCCGCGGGAGGCGACTTATCAGGCGATGGAAGAAGTCACCGGGCCGGTGATCGCGGTCGCTCTGGTGCTCTGCGCGGTGTTCGTGCCGTGCGCGTTCATCAGCGGCATCACGGGACGGTTTTTCCGCCAGTTCGCGGTGACCATCGCCGCCTCGACGGTCTTTTCCGCCATTAACTCGCTGACCTTGAGTCCGGCGCTCGCCGCCATCCTCTTGCGGCCGCGCCACGGCGTCGAGCACGATCCGCTCACGCGGCTCTTGCGTTTCACCCTCGGATGGTTCTTCCGCTTGTTCGAAAAAACTTTCAACGCGAGCATCGCGGGATATGGCTGGTTCGTGGGGCGTTTGCTGCGCATGAGTTTTCTGGTCCTGTTTGCCTATGGATGCTTGCTGGTGCTCACTTTCATCGCCTTCGACAAGGCGCCGCGCGGCTTCGTTCCCCAGCAGGATCAGGGCCGGCTGATCGCCAGCATTCAACTCCCCGACGCGGCGTCGCTGGAACGCACGCAAGTGGCGTTGAAGAAAATCGATGAAATCGCCCGAAATACGCCGGGCGTGGCGCACACGATCACCGTGGCGGGCTATTCCTTCGTGCAAGCGGCCAACGGCTCGAATTTCGCCTCGATGTTCATCACCCTCGACCCGTTCGACAAGCGGCGGAGGCCGGATCTGAGCGATATGGCCATCATGGGCAAATTGCGGGCAAAATGGATCAGCCAAGTCAAGGATGCGCAGGCGATGGCCTTTCCCGCACCCCCGATCCCCGGCCTGAGCGTCGCCGGCGGATTCAAACTCATGGTCGAAGACCGCGGCGGATTGGGGCTTAACAACCTCGATCACCAAACCACCAATCTGATCGCGCAATTGCGAACCGAACCATCGCTGGTCGGCGTCGCCACGCAGTTCAGCGCCGTCACTCCGCAACTTTTTCTGGATATCGACCGGACTAAGGTCGCGTCGCTGGGAATTCCGTTCGAAAGCGTGAACCAAACGCTGCAGATTTTCTTAGGTTCGCTTTACGTCAACAGCTTCAACGCCTTTGGCCGCCACTGGCAGGTCAACGTGCAAGCCGAAGGCGATTTTCGCAATCATACCGGCGACATCAACATGTTGCAGGTCCGCAACAACCAGGGGCAGATGGTGCAACTCGGCGCCTTGGCCACAATTCGCGAAATCAGCGGACCGATCTTCGTCAACCGCTACAACCTTTATACGGCGGCCTCCGTGACGGGAAGCCTCCGGCCGGGGAGCAGTTCGGGCGACGTGATCGCGGCGGTGGATAAAATTGCCGATCAAACATTGCCCATCTCCATGAATAAAGAATGGACCGAACTGATGTTCATGCAAATCCACGAGGGCAATACGGCGATGTACGTTTTTGCGCTGTCGGTTGCCTGCGTGTTCCTGGCCCTCGCCGCGCTGTACGAGAGCTGGTCGCTGCCGCTGGCGGTCATTCTGGTGGTGCCGCTTTGCCTGTTGTTTTCGGTGCTCGGCGTGCGGAATTTCAGCCTCAAAGACAACACGGTGAATATTTTCGTGCAAATCGGCCTGGTGGTGCTGGTGGGGCTGGCTTGCAAAAATTCGATCTTGATCGTCGAGTTCGCCAAGCGGCTGGGCGAGGAGGGAAAGCCGCGGCACGAAGCGGCTACGGAAGCGTCCCGCTTGCGGCTCCGGCCGATCCTCATGACTTCTTTCGCTTTCATATTCGGCGTGATTCCATTGGTGGTCGCGACGGGGGCGGGGGCCGAAATGCGGCGCTCGCTCGGAACGGCCGTCTTCAGCGGCATGTTGGGCGTGACGTTCTTCGGCATCTTTCTCACGCCGGTGTTCTTCTACGTCATTTACGGCCTGCGCGAGACGCGGTTGTTCCGGTCCGCCGCCATGCATTGGGTCAGCTCCCTCACGATGGGCACGTTTTTCGGAGTGTGGTTCGGCTACTTCCTGTCGCGGCTCGGATTGGGCCGTCCGGCTTGGGGAATGATTGCGGGCGGATGCGTGGGAGTGCTCGGCGCGATCGCCGTGCAAACGATCCATCGGCGCTTCGCGAGCAGAGAAAGAGGTGAGCGAAAAGAATGATTTCCCATTTTTTCATCGACCGTCCGATCTTCGCCTCCGTGCTGTCGATCGTCTTCGTGTTGGCCGGCGGCGTCGCGGTGTTTACTTTGCCGGTGGCGCAATATCCCGACGTCACGCCGCCCACTGTCCAGGTGACGGCATTGTACCCCGGCGCAAACGCGGAAACCGTGCGCGACACCGTGGCGGCGCCTATCGAGGAGCAAGTCAGCGGCGTCGAGGGCATGATGTATATGTCGTCACAATCGACCAACGACGGAACCTACCGGCTGACGGTCACCTTCAAGCTGGGCATGGACTCCGACATCGCGCAGGTGCTGGTGCAAAACCGCGTTTCGCTGGCGCTGCCCGTCATTCCGGGGTTGGTCCAGAACGAGGGCATCACGGTCAAGAAAATGTCGCCCAGCACGCTGATGATCGTGAATTTGATTTCGCCGGACGAACGATACGATAATATTTTTCTCAGCAATTACGCCACGATTTACATCCGCGACGAACTCGGCCGGCTTCCCGGCATCGCCGACGTGACGTATTTCGGCCAGCGCGATTACAGTCTGCGGGCCTGGGTCGATCCCGACAAGCTGGCGGCGCTGAATATCACCGCGCAAGACGTCGTGCTGGCTATCGCCCAGCAGAACTTGCAGGTGGCTGCCGGACAAATCGGCCAGGAGCCGGTTCCCAAGGGGCAACAGTTTCAACTCACGATCAATACCTTGGGACGGCTCGTCGATCCCGAACAATTTGCCGAGATCATCGTCAAGGCCGGGCAGGGAAATACATCGATGCCGACGACGCAGCAGGCGGCGCAAACGCCTCGACGCCCGCCGCCATCCCGCCGGCCGCCGCCAATCAGGCCGAAGCGGGCGCCGCCGCGACCGGCAGTACTGCTTCTCCGCCGCCGCAATCGACCGGCATCGTCCGCCTGCGCGACGTGGCTCGCGTAGCGCTGGGATCGCAGCAGTACGACCAATCCTGCACTTTGGACGGGCACCCCTCGGTGGCGCTGAACATCTACCAGCTCCCCGGATCCAATGCTTTGAATACGGCCGCGCAGGTACGCGCGAAGATGGAAGAACTCAAGGGCCGATTTCCCCCGGGGTTGGATTACCGGATCGTTTACGATACGACACCCTTCATCCGCGAATCGGTCAACGAGGTTTATTCCACGCTCATCGACGCGGTGATTCTCGTTTCGCTGGTGATGCTCGTCTTCCTGCAAAGCTGGCGGGCGGCCATTATTCCGCTGGTCGCCGTGCCCGTCGCCATTATCGGCACCTTCGCCGCGATGGCCGCTTTGGGTTTTTCGCTGAACAACCTCTCGCTGTTCGGCCTGGTGCTGGCCATCGGCATCGTGGTGGATGACGCCATCGTGGTCGTCGAGAACATCGAGCGCTGGCTGGATCAAGGGCTGCCGCCGCGCGAAGCCGCCCGAAAAGCGATGGACGAAGTCACCGGGCCGGTGATCGCCGTGGGACTCGTGCTCTTCGCGGTTTTCATCCCGGCCGCGTTCCTGGGCGGGATCAGTGGCCAGTTCTTCCGCCAGTTCGCCGTCACGATCGCCGTCTCGACGGTCATCTCCGCCTTTAATTCGCTGACGCTCAGCCCCGCGCTGGCGGCGATCCTCCTGAAACCGCGCGGCGCCTCCCGCGACCCGCTCACCTGGCTGCTCGACGTTTCCCTGGGCTGGTTCTTCCGCTTGTTCAACGCGGTTTTCCGAGCGGGCACGTCGGTTTATGTCCGCATGGTCGGTGCCTTGCTCCGCATCAGCCTGGTGGCGATGCTGATCTACGGCGGACTGTTGGCTTTGACCTATTGGCAGTTCAATCATTCGCCGACGGGCTTCATCCCCGAGCAGGACAAGGGCTATCTGCTTTTGAACGTGCAATTGCCCGAGAGCGCCTCAGTGGAGCGCACGCAAAAGATTATGGCCCATATCGAGTCGCTCGTTCGTGCCGCCAAGGGTGTGAAGCATACCGTGGGAATCTCCGGCCAATCGCTGATTTTGGGGGCCAATGCGTCGAACTTGGGATCGATGTACGTCATCCTGCAAGATTTCGCGTCGCGGCGCAGTCCCTCGCTTTCCGCCGACGCCATAGCCGCCGCGATTCGCCGGCACTGCGAGTGCGAAGTCGAAGATGCCATCGTCTCGGTCTTCGGCGCCCCGCCGATCGAAGGCCTGGGCACGACCGGCGGCTTCAAACTCATCGTCGAAGATCGCGGCAACCTCGGTTTGATGCAGTTGCAGCACGTTGCCGATCAAATCGTTAAACATGGAAACGAAACGCCGGGGCTGCAAGGGCTGTTCAGCAGTTCCCGCGCGAACGCCCCCTGGTTATATCTCGATATCGACCGCACGAAGTGCATGGCGATGGGCTTGCAGGTCAGCGACGTCTTCAGCACGCTCCAGATCAATCTCGGCTCGTTCTATGTCAATAACTTCAACGAGTTCGGCCGAACCTGGCAAGTCAACGTCCAGGCCGATCGGAACTTCCGCAAGAAAGAGTCCGATATCTTGCAGTTGCAAGCCCGAAACAATCAAGGACAAATGATTCGCCTGGGTTCGCTGATGGACATCCGCTACACGAGCGGACCGGTCATGACGATGCGCTACAACATGTATTCGGCCGCTTCCGTCACCGGCAACACCTTGCCCGGCGTCAGTTCCGGAGAAGCGATCGGGCGCATGCAGCAGATCGCCGGCTCGATCCTGCCGCAGTCGATGGCCTGCGATTGGACCGACCTGACCTACCTGCAGCTTCAGGCGGGCAGCGCCGCAATCTACGTCTTCGCCTTGGGCGTCGTGTTCGTGTTCCTCGTGTTGGCCGCCCAGTACGAAAGTTGGTCGCTGCCGCTGGCCGTGATCCTGGTGGTGCCGATGTGCTTGCTCTGCTCCGTCTCCGGCGTCGTCTTGATGGGATCCGACGTGAATATCTTCACGCAGATCGGTTTCGTGGTGCTGGTGGGTCTGGCCGGTAAGAACGCCATCCTCATCGTCGAATTCGCCAAACAGCAACGCGAGCAAGGCAAGCCGCGGCGCGAAGCCGTGCTCAACGCCAGCCGGCTGCGATTGCGGCCGATCCTGATGACCTCGCTGGCCTTCATTTTCGGCGTTATCCCGCTGGTTTTCGCGCATGGAGCGGGCGCGGAAATGCGCTCCGCCCTGGGAGTCGCGGTCTTCAGCGGGATGCTCGGCGTCACGTTCTTCGGCATCTTCCTGACACCGGTTTTCTACTATGTCATCCAGTGGTTCAGCGATCGAAGGCTTGCCGCCAAGTCGAATTCCCGGCATGAGGATCGTAATCCGCCGACGGTTGCCGAGCGGTAAATTTGCCGATACGGCGCTTCGCTAGGGGAAATATCGCTCCGCTGACAAAAGAAAAGTTCGGGAAGAATAGCAGGAATGTTCGGGAAGAATAAGAGCCTATCGCAATACTCCCCCTCGCCCTCGGGGAGAGAAGCCGGGGTGAGGATCGAATTTGCTGGAATATGTTTGTTTCATTGATTTTGGAATAGGCTCTAAATTTCGAGTTCCGTTTTTTTAGCGCGGAGGTTGATAGGAAATTGGCTTGGCGCCCGGCTCGCTTCGAGCCGGTCCGATTTCGATCGCCTGGACCATTGCCTCGCCCGCAAAACGGTTCCAAAAGCGTATGGCGATGACGCCGTTTTGCGGCTGGATGTCGTTGAAAACGAGATCCGCCGGCTTTCCTAGTCCGCCGGCCGTGGCGGCGATGTCCACGTCGGCGGCGACAGGATTGCCTTGTATGTCGATCGACGTGGCCAAACTGCCGGCCGCGGCGGGGGCATCGGCCTGGCAGAGTTTGATCCGGACGTGATACGTCTGTTTCGGATCGACCGTGAAATAGGCGGTGAAATCCTTTCCGTGAACGCCGTAACGATATGGCTCCGCATCTTTGACGCCGGCTACGTCTTGAATTTTCGGTTCGGTCCAACAGGCCAATGGCTCGAGATCGGCCGAAGGTCGCAGCCGGAGCACGTATTCCGCGGCGGGACGCCAGGCATGGTTTTGCGAATCGACGTAATCTTCGCGCTTCGTGTAACCGAAGATCACGCGCTGAGCATCGGCAGGCCCGCCGGCCTCGCCAAAGCCTGCTTCACCTTGTGCTGCCGACCATTGGACCGCATCGACGTAAACGCGCGTGCCTTTGGCGTATGGATTTTTCGTGCCCAAAGCTGCGATTTTTAGTGTGTGTTTGCCTTGCGCGAGGCCGTTCTTGTAGCAGAGGATTTGTTGATCGCGGGGCACGGGGGACCAGAAATCGATACCGCAAAGCTGCTTCATGCCGTCGAGATAGACGTCGGCTTTCCCGCCGTATTCATCGGCGCGGCCCAGGAGTCGGACTTGGTTTCCTGCGAACTCGATGCTGACGCTCGCCCCCGCCGTCTCGGCCTTGGATATCGTTCCGCCCGAAGCGCCGGGCGATTGCACGGTCGTCCACGCTCCTTCGAATTGCAGTCCGTCGTTCTCGCACATTTCTTGCGGATCGTCGCCTTCCACGAGCATGTTTTTGCATCCGTCGTGGCGAATCGTGACGATGCAATCTCCGTTCTTCAGTGGTTTGACGGTGTAGCCGTTTTCGGAAAGCGCTTCCCCTCGCTGTAAGGGTTTGCCATCGGCTGAGATCGTTTTCGGAGTGAATGCCAATCGCAAAACGTCTTCACCGGGCGCAATGGCATCGAATGTATGGTAGGCGATTTTTCCCTTGCCGTAATGCACGTCCGCAACTACTGCCGTGCTGCGCATAATGTGGTTTTCGCGGCTTGCACCGGTCAGATCGGGCTGCCAGGCCACATGATCCAGGAGGCTCCGCAGCGGCCAGGGATGCGCAAGGTTGAACCATATCGCGGCGACGTAGGTTCCGCCGTCAATCAGGTCTTCCACGAGGCCCGTTTCGTGGACGTCGTAGGTCCAAAGGATCGCTTCCCGCCGGGCGATTTCCCGCGCCCAAACGCTGCCCGTAAGGGCGGCATATTGAGCGAAAAGAGGGGCCGTCCCCGCCGTCGGATATTGCAGCGACTTACCGCAGCAATTGTGGGCTTCGGGAAACGCCCATGCGCCGGAGTAAACGCCGCCCATCGACTCGGGATTGACGCTCAGCCGGCAAAAGGCCTGCGACAGGATATTGCGAACGTCGGTCTCCCAATTGGGGAACATCTCGCGCCGGCCCATCATGTATTGGCTCGCATACGTTGCAACCGCAAATGTATAAGTCGCATTTTCCCAGTCCCAGTAGTTGTGACCCAACGTCGCGGTTCCATTCCATGCCGGCAAGAGGACGTCGCGAAGGTATTTGTCGCCGGCATCGCGGGCTTTCAGCACGGAATCGTCTTTGCCGCGATAGCCCGTTCGAATCACGTCGTTAAGAAACTGAGCGACCAGCGAAACGCCGCCGGTCTGAACATCCGTAGCGCCCCAGGGAACGTCCTCGGGATTGGCGTAACGTCCCCACGGCGCAGCACCCGGCGCGGTTGCAATGCTCGGCAAATAAGTCGGCCCAGTGTTTGGCGGCTTCCCAATACCGCGGATTTCCCGTTACTTTGTAGGCGGCGACCAATCCGGAACCGGCGAAGGCACAGAGATCGAGTTGGATGAAGCCGTGTGGATCGGCGCGGTCGTAAGCCTTTCCTTTTGTGGGGCAACTGATGAAGAATTTCGGCCAGGGGTGGTCGGTCGGTGTTTGGCAGTAGTCCAGTAGGTAATCGGCGGTCATGGTGATGATCCCGATGGCGGCCGGATCGCTCGTGTAGCGGTAGTACTGCGTTTGTCCCAATAACAAGCCGATCGAGCGCTGGCCGACGTCGCCGTTGTCCCAATCTTTCAGATCCGGATTGATTTCGATCGTGCCATCGGGCTTGATGCTCCAGGTACCGTTGAAGATGTAATGCGGCGCGGGCATCACGCTCTTTCCCGGTTCGGTCCAGGGATAGCGCTTCAGCGTCTCCTCTCCGATCCGTATGCGGTAGTCGCATTGCCCGTTCTGGCCGCGATACCACGGCGCGATTACTCCGTAACGGTCCTCGGCTGCGGGATGCGCAAAATACTTTTCGCGGGTTTGGCGTCCTCCGCTCTCAAGTACGATGTGGTGAACAAGCTGATCGTCCCAAGCAAGGCAAAAACGAATCGTGGCATGGTAGTCGCTCCTGCGGATTATTCCGTCTGTTTCGAATCGCGATATTGGTTATCAGGGCGGGGCGAACGTGTCGCGGAGATATTCATCCAAGTATGTTCGGGAATATCCCGCTCGATAATCGAGCAATATCGAACCTAAGTTTACCGCCTCAGAACGAATTTTCAACCTGTCAGGCAAAATTGAAGAAAAGTCCAACGATTCCCCTTGACTTGAAAGGATGAATATTCTCGTGCGTAAGACCCGAGATCTTCAGCCGAAAACGGGATTTCGACGAACAAAAATCAGTCGGAAATACGTCGCGTTCCGAATCGTTTACAAGGCTTCGAATTTAGGGCGGCGGCTTGCCTTATTCGATGCCTTTGAGTATTATTGATAGAACTTTGCATTGCGGATTTCTTCCAATATATCCTTGTGTGATCCCGTTTTAAAACCGTGGTGTCTCTTGAAAAGTTTGCCCCGCGCGAATTCCGAAATGCAAGCCGGCATCGTTCATCCCGATCCACAGTCGGCTTGTTCGGCGATCACGCGGCGGCTGGTGCTGCGGCAAGATTCGCATCTTGCTCCGCGTTTTTCACCGCGCAGGAAATTCTTGCGGTGGGCCGTGATTGCGCTTCCGTGGCTTTATGTGCTTAGCCTGCTGTTGGTTTGGATGCTGCTGCGTTTTTTTTCCGATCGATGGTGGTTTGCGACGATGTTGCTTTTCGGCCCGCGCTGGATTTACCCCTTGCCCATCCTCCTGTTGATTCCAATCTGTTTGCTCTGGGATCGCCGCCGATGGCCGGTGCTGCTCCTCGGTGCCGCAATTCTCTTGTTCCCGGTGATGGACTTTCGTCTGCCTTGGGGACGATTGTTCGTGCCGGCTGGAACGCGATACCGCGTGCTTACCTGCAATTTGCACGACGAGGAATTCGATTCCGAGGCTTTGCGGACCCTGATCGTGCGGGAAAATCCCGATTTCGTCGCCTTGCAGGAGTGCCAATTCGATACGGTCCAATCTTCGCTTAAGGGCTATCAAATACTGCATTCGGATCGATTGCTATTGGCTTCGCGATTCCCGCTCCGCGAAATCACCGAGCTCACCGGCCCCGAACCCCCGCACGTCTTTCCGCGGGCACATGCGGCATTCTTCGCCGCCGATGCTCCCGCCGGCAAGCTGATTATCGGCTGTGTTCACTTATCCAGTCCGCGTTACGGATTATCCAACGTGTTGGATCGGCATACGGGCATTCAACTCTCGAAAAAAGAACTTTTGCAAGAAAACATCCGGTTTCGCCGGGAAGAATCGGCGGCAGTCAAGGAATTTTTGCGGAAATATTCGGCTCCGATCATTATTGCCGGAGACTTCAACACTCCGGTGGAGAGCGCCATCTACCGCGACGATTGGGCGTCTTTTCATAACGCTTTTTCCCGCACGGGATTCGGCTTCGGCCGCACTTTCGAATGCCAAGTTCGCAATATCCCCTTCGGAGTCCGCATCGACCATATCCTGAGCGGGCCCAAAGTCACCCCCGTGCGCTGCTGGATCGGTCCCGACATCGGCTCCGAACACTTTCCGGTGCTGGCGGATATGATTTGCGATTAGATGCAACCGCACGACTGCCTCGGCAAACGACAGACGACGAAATCCGCCGATAAGGCTTCCGCCCGCTTCCCGTCTTGAATTCGTTTCCTTATTATTGAATTTTGCTGCGGAATTCTTTAGTGATTCGATCATGCATTGAATTTTCAAATACAAACCTATCTTAAATCGATTATTCTAAAAATTTCTCTTGGTTGCCGGGAAACTATCGCTTATAGTGTGTAGGGATTCCCCCTAATCCTCGATCTGAACAGCACCAGATTTCATCGTTAATCAGTCGTCGTTCCTTTGGAAGGTTGCTTTAATGATTATTTGGAGTAGCATCGGATCGCGCCAATCTCACTTTTCTCTGAACCAAAGCATTGCATCCCGGCCACGTTACTTTCGCGCTTTTGGCAGATTGCATTCGCCATGTAGCTCCCGTTCACACCCCACCTAGCTGACTCTCCCAGCTTCCACATGGCCGCTGTTTGTTGACATCCAACATAACAGCCTGCGCTCATGATATTGATGTCACCGCGAGTGGGGCGGCTTTCGTTGCCAGCGGCAAGTACGTCATAAACCTACCGTGAGACGATGTTGAAAAATATTTTTAGCGAATTTTGGAACTCATTTCTCAAAATAGTAACTAAAGCTTGTATAGAAGACACGAGAATTACCCCGGCACAGCTCCTCTCCTATACTTTTCCTTTCCTCGTGTCACGACGACGTGTCCTTTGCTCGTAAAGATGCAGCGAGAAACCATTTTTTTCAGCCAAGGCTCTACTGTCCCAGCGTTCACAGGATCAAAGGAGATGCACCAAGCTAAAACATCCTCGGTCTCGACTCCCGGGACTTGAGGACTAGCCGAAGGACAATTTATGTCAACCGGAAAATTTCACTCTCGTCCAGCGGCGTCGCGACGGCACGGATCGCGTCGGGGCCGCTCTCCTCTCCGCCCCGGCGATTCTCGCGGCCGCCTTGCGATCGAACGATTGGAAGATCGCCTGTGCCTGGCGTCCACCGTCCACATCACCGCCGCCTGGCTTGCGCAGCAGGGGGCCGGGCCGTATTTGTTGACGGCCAGCGACACGACCTACATTCTCGACACCGACGTCACGGTGAACGGGACGGCCTTCGTCATCGGCGGGAAAAACATCACGCTGGACCTCAATCAGCACAGCGTCACCTACGGCGCCGCCGCGCCCTTGAACGTGGTGAACGGCGGGTTCGAGCAGGGCAGCGGCCGCAACGTGACGGGGTGGGACCTTTCCGCCGCGCCGGACGCCGCGCTGGGGAGCAACGATTATTACCTGTTCGGCAACAACGTGCTGCGGTTCACGAACATCACGGGGACGGAATCGGTCCTTTCCGACGCGATCGCGATTCCTGCCGCCAACCGCGAGTACACGGCGACGATCACGCCGCAGGGGCCTTTCGACGCCGCGGTGACGCTTTCCGTGATCGACGCGGTGACGGGCCTCACGCTGGCGTCCGGCAGCGTGGTTTCGGTGGGCAGCGGCCGGGGGGCGGCGGTCTCCTTCGTGCCCACGACCACCAACCCGGTGCGGCTGCGGATCAGCGCCACGCCGGCGCGGGGACGACGGAAACCATTGCGGTGGACTACGCCACGCTGACGCCCTCGCACGACTTCGGGGTCGTCGCCACGACGGCGTCTTTTTATCTGCCGAGCCAGTTGAACACGCCGGACATCGTCTATGCCTGCAAGAACGTGGGGAACTTCACGGTTAGCAACGGCAGCATTCTGCAGGGCCAGGCGGAGGGGTATTCCTCGCTGCCGGTGTACGCCAATTCCCTGAGCGGCTTGACGATCGACGGCGTGCAGACCCTGAGCGCGGGGATCGACACCGGGGTATTGGACGCCACCTGGTCGAATCACATCACGATCGTGAATTCGACCTTCCGCAGCACGGCGGACAACGTCATCGACCGCATGCGGATGACCGGCGCGATGCTGTACCTGGGGCGCACGTACGGCCCCGTGCTGGTGGAGAACAACACGCTGCTCGATTCGCCGCAAATCGGCATCTATGCCTCGACCACCGACGGGCTGGTGATCCGCGGCAACACCATCCAGTCGAACGCCATGGCCACCGATTGCTACGGGATCCTCTTGGCCAGCGTCCACAATTTCGAGATTTCGGACAACACGATTACCGCGGCGGCGGGCAAGAGCAGCCGGGGGATCCTGCTGGATTACCTGCCCGGCGTGTCGGACGGGACGAGCAGCGACGGCGAGATTTTCGGCAACTACGTGGATATTCGCGAAAAGGCGAACCGCGAGTTCGGCACGGGGGGCATCGAGGCCACCGCCTTTCGCATGCGGACGTATATGGCCGACGGCTGGACGGGCATCCACATCCACGACAACACCTTCATCGCCCGCACCGCGGCGGGCGCCGCCGAGGCCCACGCGGCCATCGGCCTGCGGGTCACCACCATGGTGGACAACAGCGTCGTGGATACGAGCAATCTGATCGAGAACAACCTCATCAAGGCGATCGTGGAGACGACGAATAGCGGCAACTGGGCGCATGCCCTGGACATCGCCGGCATCTCGCAGAAGGCCTCGCCGCTGTTCAAGCACAACGTTTTGGAGAGCAACGACGTCTCGCTGGCTTTCGGCAGCAACGACGGCTGGGACGACTTCGCCGGCACGTTCGTTTCCAACACCTTCCGCAAGTCCGCCGACGGTCCCGCGCGCTCCTACGCGTCGATCACCGCCGGCTACTGGACCGGCCAGGTGCATAATATCCAGATCATCGATCCGCGTTATGAAAACGGGGCCACGTCGGCGATTGTCTGGAGCAGTTCGGGGACCAAGGACCTCTCGCTGGGCTCGCTGCTCGACGTGCAGGTGCAGAACCTCTCCGGCGGCGCCTTGGCGGGGGCCGCGGTGCGCGTGCTGGACAAGGACGGCGCGCAGGTCTTCTCCGGCGTCAGCGACGCCAACGGGCTGGTGAGCGGAGTCTCCGTGGTGACGACGATCTACCGTCAAACGGGCACCAATCCCGGCTCCATCACCACCGATGCGCGCGGCCCCTTCACGATTCAGGTTTCCCTGGCGGGCTACACCACCTCGTCGCAGACGAATTCGCTGGCCCAATCGCAGAGCTTGCTGGTCCAACTGACTTCGACCAACGGCACGGCGGGCGTGCAGATTACGCAGTCGGGCGGATCGACCAACGTGACCGAAGGCGGCGCGACGGACAGTTATACGGTGGTGCTGAGCTCGCAGCCCACGGCCAACGTCACGGTGACGGTGACGCCCAACAGCCAGGTGAGCGTGAACAAGACGACGCTCACCTTCACCACCAGCAATTGGAACGTGGCGCAGACGGTCACCGTTTCCGCGGTGGACGACCAGATCGTCGAAGGGAGCCATACCGGCACGATCACGCATGCCGTTTCCAGCAGCGACGCGAACTACAACGGGCTGAGTGTGGCCGGCGTGACCGCGCAGATTACGGACAACGACACGGTGGGGGTGCAGATTACGCAGTCGGGCGGATCGACCAACGTGACCGAGGGCGGCGCGACGGACAGCTACACGGTGGTGCTGAGCTCGCAGCCCACGGCCAACGTCACGGTGACGGTGACGCCCAACAGCCAGGTGAGCGTGAACAAGACGACGCTTACCTTCACCACCAGCAATTGGAACGTGGCGCAGACGGTCACCGTTTCCGCGGTGGACGACCAGATCGTCGAAGGGAGCCATACCGGCTCGATCACGCATGCGGTTTCCAGCGGCGATACGCGCTACAACGGCCTGAGCGTGGCCGGCGTGACGGTGCAGATTACGGACAACGACACGGCAGGGGTGCAGATTACGCAGTCGGGCGGATCGACCAACGTGACCGAGGGCGGGGCGACGGACAGCTATACGGTGGTGCTGAGCTCGCAGCCCACGGCCAACGTCACGGTGACGGTGACGCCCAACAGCCAGGTGAGCGTGAACAAGACGACGCTTACCTTCACCGCCAGCAATTGGAACGTGGCGCAAACGGTCACGGTCACCGCGGTGGACGACCAGATCGTCGAAGGGAACCACACCGGCACGATCACGCATGCCGTTTCCAGCGGCGATACGCGTTACAACGGCCTGAGCGTGGCCGGCGTGACCGCGCAGATTACGGACAACGATACGGCAGGGGTGCAGATTACGCAGTCGGGCGGATCGACCAACGTGACCGAGGGCGGCGCGACGGACAGCTATACGGTGGTGCTGAGCTCGCAGCCCACGGCCAATGTCACGGTGACGGTGACGCCCAACAGCCAGGTGAGCGTGAACAAGACGACGCTTACCTTCACCACCAGCAATTGGAACGTGGCGCAGACGGTCACGGTTTCCGCGGTGAACGACCAGATCGTCGAAGGGAACCACACCGGCACGATCACGCATGCGGTTTCCAGCGGTGATACGCGTTACAACAACCTCAGCGTCGCCGGCGTGACCGCGCAGATTACAGACAACGATACGGTGGGGGTGCAGATTACGCAGTCGGGCGGATCGACCAACGTGATCGAGGGCGGGGCGACGGACAGCTATACGGTGGTGCTGAGCTCGCAGCCCACGGCCAACGTCACGGTGACGGTGACGCCCAACAGCCAGGTGAGCGTGAACAAGACGACGCTTACCTTCACCACCAGTAATTGGAACGTGGCGCAGACGGTCACGGTCACCGCGGTGGACGACCAGATCGGTGAAGGACCCCATACGGGGACCATCCTTCACCAAGTTTCCAGTTCCGATGTGAAATTCAATGGGCTGGCGGCATCAAGTGTAACCGTATATATCACTGACAATGATGCCGTCACCGGCCAATTGACCGACACGACACTCGCTGATTTTACGAAGGGTTTGCCAAGCGCCGGCGTGCTGCTGACCGATCTGGGAGGCGGCGCGGTGACGTTGGCCCCAACGGCCGGCTCAGATTTCACGGGCACCACGTTGCCGTCCGGTTGGACGAATACGATTTGGCATTCCGGAGGTACGGCCACCGTGAACGGCGGCATGTTGCATGTTGACGGCGCCGGAGCGTACACAAACGCCACATTTAGCGCGGGACGCTCGGTGGAGTTCCTGGCCACGTTCACGAGCGATTCCTATCAGCATGTAGGTTTCGGAGTGGATCTCAACAGCGCGCCTTGGGCCATCTTCAGCACCAGCGGCGGCGGTGGATTGAACGTCCGCACTTACAATGGAACAACCAACCTGAACACGCCGATTTCCGGCAATTTCCTCGGTTCGCCACACCTCTATCGCATCGACTGGAACAGTTCCGGCGTGACGTATTGGGTGGATGGAGTGGTGGTAGCCACCCACTCCGTGGCGATCACGACCGCCATGCGGCCGATGGTCAGCGACTACTATACGGGCGGCAGCGACCTGCAAGTGGACTGGCTGCGGATGGGGCCGTTTGCGGCCTCGGGAAGTTTCTTCTCTCGAGTGTTCGACGGGGGCGGCACGGTTTCGTGGAATACGGCTTCGTGGACGGCGGCGACGCCCGCCGGCACGACCGTCACGCTATCGGTGCGCACCGGCAACACGCCTACTCCCGACGGCACCTGGACGAACTTCGTGCCTTTGGCGGGTTCGGGCGCTTCCATCGGCGCCGTCGGCCGCTATTTGCAATATCGAGTCGATCTGGCAACCGGCAACCCCGGCAATCCCGACCTGATCCCGACGCTCAACGACGTCACGATCGCCTTTAGTTCCGCCATTTCGGCAACGCTGGTTAGCAATAGTCCCGTGGCCGAGAACAGCCCGGTCGATGTGAGCTTAAGCGTAACCAATGATCCGGGAAATCTCCATTACAGCTTTGCCCTGGCTTCAGGGGGCTTGGCCGCCAATTATGCCGCGGCTGGCGCAGCCAACAGTAGTGCATTCACATTCACCGACAACGGCAGCTATATCGTTTACGGTCGGATCCTTCATGCCGACAATAGTTATACCGACTACACGACCACCGTTACGGTGAATGACGTGGCTCCTACGGCGACTCTGAGCAACAGCGGCCCTGTAGCCACAGGCTCATCCGTGAACGTTAATTTCAGCAATCCATCCGACGTGAGCGCGGCGGACACGGCGGCCGGCTTCCGGTACAGCTTTGCGCTATCGCCGGGCAGTTTGGCAACCACCTATACCGCGGCCGGTACTTCCTCCAGCCAAGCGTTCACGTTTGCAAGCGCCGGCATATATACCGTGTATGGCCGGATTTTCGATAAGGACAGCGGATTCGCCGATTATACCACATCGGTTGCCGTTACCGGCCAATTGACCGACACGACACTCGCCGATTTTACGAAGGGTTTGCCAAGCGCCGGCGTGCTGCTGACCGATCTGGGAGGCGGCGCGGTGACGTTGGCCCCAACGGCCGGCTCCGATTTCACGGGCACAACATTGCCGTCCGGTTGGACGAATACGATTTGGCATTCCGGAGGTACAACCACGGTGAACGGCGGCATGTTGCATGTTGACGGCGCCGGAGCGTACACAAACGCCACCTATAGCGCAGGACGCTCGGTAGAGTTCCTGGCCACGTTCACGAGCGATTCCTATCAGCATGCCGGTTTCGGAGTGGATCTCAACAGCGCGCCTTGGGCCATCTTCAGCACCAGCGGCGGCGGTGGATTGAACGTCAGGACGAACAATGGGACGGGTGACCTGAGCACGCCGATCTCCGGTAATTTCCTCGGTTCGCCACACCTCTATCGCATCGACTGGAACAGTTCCGGCGTGACGTATTGGGTGGATGGGGTGGTGGTAGCCACCCACTCTGTGGCGATCACGACCGCCATGCGCCCGATGGTCAGCGACTACTATACGGGCGGCAAAGACCTGCAAGTGGACTGGCTGCGGATGGGGCCGTTTGCGGCCTCGGGAAGTTTCTTCTCTCGGGTGTTCGACGGGGGCGGCACGGTTTCGTGGAATACGGCTTCGTGGAACGCGGCAATGCCCGCCGGCACGACCGTCACGCTATCGGTGCGCACCGGCAACACGCCTACTCCCGACGGCACCTGGACGAACTTCGTGCCTTTGGCGGGTTCGGGCGCTTCCATCGGCGCCGTCGGCCGCTATTTGCAATATCGAGTCGATCTGGCAACCGGCAGCCCCGGCAATCCCGACCTGATCCCGACGCTCAACGACGTCACGATCGCCTTTAGTTCCGCTGTTGGCAGCGGTTCCATGGCAGCAAACAGTCTAACCGACGCGAGCGTCGGCATCACTGACAATTCGGAGAATCCGAACTCATCGGCTGCGGCGCAAACAGCCGCGTCATCGCCTATGGCGATATCCGCCTTGGTTTCATCGCCACAGATTGGATCGGCGACATTCGATGTTGTTGCTCCGCAAGACGCGGCAAACCCGTTGTCCGAGACGCAGGTTGACAACGTGGAAAATCAAAATGCGACGGTCGATAAATCGCGGAAAGATCCGCAAAATAGAAGATTAACGTCGGAAACCAACAGTTTGGAGGCGATACTGCAACTACTGGCGGAGCAGCGTATCCGTTGGGATCGTCCGGCAGCGGATCACGGCCGCCTCCACGATGCAGTCTTCAGCCCACCGCTCTAATCGGCCATGCTCGAAGGGCGTGCTATTGAACCGTCCTCCGAAGCGGTGCGGAAAAAAGAAGATATCCTTCGCTTCATGACATCGAGCGAAAAAACGCTCTTTGGCGGATAAATGGAAATGTAAAAAAGAATAAACAATATCGCGGGATAGAATGGAAAATTCCGGCGGTATTCGCCCAGGCCCAGAATCGCGCTCACCGAAGTGTAAGTGACAACCGAGCACACAATGAGCAGCGGCATTAGGGATCTGTTTCTGGTGCAACGAATAATGCCGATGAGCATCAGCAAGAAAAAGGCCTATCGAAGTGACGTTTAACGCCAGAAACATCAGTATGCCGCGAACGGTCATGATCGACATGCCTTGCGGCGCGCCGGAAAACCATAAATAGGCCGCGCGCCGCAAAGGCAGGCCAAAATAGAAACGCCAGGGAGAATTGGCGATTTTTTTATCCGCCGCTTTACTGAATGCGTTTTCCACCTCGGGAGCGAAAAGCTGTCCGTCATTTTCCTGCTCCCAGCGAATTTGCATTTCATCGTGCGCCTTCTGATAGAGCGCTGTCAGTTCCGCTTGCTCTGCCGGAGAGGAAAATGCCGTTTCCGGCACAACCATAAAATTCTCGGCTCGCCAGAAAACGGATTCTTCCGCAGGCCGTTCCGCCCACGTTCGAACCCATCGCGTGAATCCCGAACTGAATGTCGGCATGTGAGCATAAACGGTCGGCTGGATATGCCCTGTAGCCCAATAGCAATGCACCTGCCAGGGTATCATAAGCAGAAGGCTTCCGAGAGCAAGAAGGGCAAGCTCTGCCGGGCGCCGGCGGTTGTGCCACGCGCAATAGCACCAGACCAGAAAACAGAGTATGATCAGAGCCGGCGCCGTCAATAAGATCGCCACGCAAAGCAGGCCGATCGATATACTCTGCCAAGCGGTTGCTCCGGATGTTTCCATGCGCGAAACCTGAAAAATCAAAAGGCTGCACAAAAACGCAGCCAGCGTCTCCGAAAGGAACAACCGGGAAAGGCTCAAGAATGGCAAAGATGTCGCCAATATCGCACCTCCCAGAATCGCCCATGGGACTGATCGCGGCCGAATCGCCGCGTACACCAGGCAGCAACTAAGCAATGCCATCAGCATTTGCAGGAGGGTGACCACAAAATAAAAAGTTTGGCCGGTATCCGATGTTGAGAACATGACCCCCGCAAGAAAAATCGGATATCCCGGCGGCAAAGCCGTTTCCGGCCTGGTCCCGCTGCCGATCCACGACCAAATGGCCTTGCCGATATAACCATCCCCCGCGCACAATGATTTCGCTTGGGCAATGAATCTGACGGGATCGCCATGATCGACGTAAGGGAGATACAAAGGAAACTGCGATAGCATCACTGCCGCGACAAGCAACAACCAAACAAGAGGTTTTTTGAGAATGAACATCGCTGTCGTTTGATTACACTTGATAATCTTACTTGAAAAGATCGTTTCCGACATCTCGTTGCGGCGTTGCGCGAAGCAAACTAAAACGTGATTCTGCCCCCTTGGGCCTTGATGCTCCTTTGAGCAGCTTCCAGGATACGCACCACTCGCAACCCGGCCTCGCCGTTGGTCAAGGGAACCTTGCCATCGCGGATGCACTCGGCGAAATGGCAAACCATGCTCTGCAGCGGTTCCTGGTTGCCGATCCGCGGCGACCAGATATCGCCTGTCCGGTACCCGATCAGCAGGCCGCGCCGGGTTTCCGCGTCTTGCGAAACGGTGATCCCCCGGTCATAAACCTTGATTTTTTCATCGGGTGAGAGGTCGTTGTACACCAGGCCCTTGCGGCTCCCGCCGACCAGAAAATGCCGGATTTTCACCGGGCTGAGCCAATTGACGTGGAATGACGCCAGCAGCCCGTCGCCGAAGTCCAAATTCAGGTATGCCACGTCCTCGATGCCGCTGTCGCTGTCGGCATGACAAGTGCCGAACGCGGAAAGGCTCTTGGGAAGCCGGCCGATGAGGTAATCCATGATCGACAGATCGTGGGGAGCAAGATCCCAAATGACGTTAACATCATGCTGGAAAAGCCCCAGGTTGATCCGCACGCTATCGACGTAGAAGATCTCGCCAAGATCGCCGGAATCGACGATTTCCTTGATCTTCCGCACGGGGCCGCCGTAGATGAAGGTATGGTCCACCATCAGCACCCGTCCCGCTTCTTTGGCCGCTTGGACCATGGCCTCGGCATCGCGGCTGCTGGACGCCAGCGGTTTTTCGACGAGCACGTGCTTTCCGGCCCGCAGCGCGGCCAGGGCCAGCGGCGCATGCGTTCCCACGGGCGTGGCGATCGCTACCGCATCGATGTCTGCGCGCGCCAGGAGATCTTCCGAATTTTCAACGGCATCCACGCCCGGGTAG
This sequence comes from Pirellulales bacterium, assembly GCA_963713065.1. Classification (GTDB taxonomy): domain Bacteria; phylum Planctomycetota; class Planctomycetia; order Pirellulales; family Thermoguttaceae; genus JADLEL01. The sequence continues at coordinate 456,434 of CAVQKP010000016.1, forward strand.
CTGGCAAGAACTTTGCCGAGACGGGCTAAATCCTTATCGCACGCGGCCACAAGCTTCACATCCGGGCAGGCTTCGAAATTACGGATCAGGTTCGGGCCCCAATATCCGGCGCCGATAACTGCTACATGAATCATCGTGAATTATCCTCTATGCGAAAAGTGGTGAATAGACCTTCGGGAGCAACGTGCTCCGCAAAATATTATTTGGATCGGTCTTTTGAATCATTAAAAGTTTCTCGCAAGTACTGTTCCAAAAAGCCGGAGAATTGGAAGATCGCATTATTCATCTTTCACGCTTATGGGGCATGCCGCCGGTTCTGCGACGCGATAATTGCCGATGTTTTCCTGCACCCGGCAGTCGGCGGCAACACTTGAATCCCAATCTTGGTTGCCTTGCGTCCGCGCGGAATGCAATAGCGTCCCGACGGCCGCGATGCCGGGCAAGGAGAGGACGATTCCGCAGGCCCTCAGCAAAACCATGATCTCGGCCCCTCCCGAAGAACCCAAGTTGGAAAACAATTGGTTGGAAACCGCCTCGGCCAATCCGATTCCGCCCGGCGTGATGGGCAGGCAATTGGCCACGACAATCAGAGGTCCCGCTAAAAAAGAATCGGCCCAAGCCGTGTCGCCTCCGAGCATCCGGCCGGCAACGGCGAAAGTCATTATCGTCAACGTATTGCTGGCAAGCGAAAGGCCGAAACATCCCAACAGTTCGGGAACGGCATTGCGATACAAAAGGATGGATTGATCCCACGCCAATCGCCACGACATCGGCAGGATGCGGAACAAAAGACTCCTGGATGGGGCGCAGAGCAATGCAATCAGGCCGGCGCTCATCGCCAAGAGCGGCACAATCGTAAGGGCCGCCATCATCCGAACCGCTGGTTCCGTCGTGTCGTGGGCCAACATCCATATTGCCGAGATCGCTCCCAGGCAGAAAAGGCTGTGAATTCCCAGAAAGCGATCCGCCAAAACTGTCGAGAAGGCACGGGCGCGCATGCGGCTATGGCGTCGCAGAATGAGATAGCTCCGCGCCAAATCGCCCCCCGCCGCACCCGGCAAGATCAGTGCTGTCAGATAGCCCGCCCATGTCAACGTCACGATCTTCCAGACCGGTTCACGCAGATCTTGAATGCGCAGCAGCCACCACCAGCGAAAGGCCGGAATAATCATCGATCCCGCCACCAGTGCCATCAGAACCGCGAAACGCCAATCCAGCGAAACCGAGGCCAGGCGATTCAGTTGAAGTCTGCCGCTTAGCACCAACCATGCCAATAGGCCCCCGGCCAAGCCGATTTTGCCGACGAGAATTAGGCGTTTCTGCCAGATTTGATGACTCAACTCTTGCTCCTCGGCGCTCGCGCGATTCTTGGTAAGCGGGAAGAATCGACGCCAGGAAAAACGTGTTGCAAGATCGCTTACGAGAGGATTCGTCTGGCGGCGCTTATAACCTGTTCCTGGTCCTCGGCCGTCATGTGGGGAAACATCGGCAGCAGAACGCTGTGGTCCGCCGCCCATTCGCTGTTGGGCAGATTTCGCAAACCGGGCCGGTCGGCATAAGGCGGCTCGCGGTGAATCAGCGTGATGCCGCGCCGCGTGGCAATGCCGCTGTCGAGCATGGCCTGCATGAAGTCGTCGCGCGATGTTTTCGCCGCGTCAGTCAATAAAATGGCGTAGCACTGATAATTCCATACGACATCATCCGGCATTTTCAAGATTTGCACGCCGGGCAAATCCTTGAATGCCTCGTCGTACTTCCCCGCAAGGGTCCGTGCGCCGCGACGATCCCATCCAGCCGCTTGAGTTGTTCCAAGCCGATAGCCGCCTGGATGTCGGTCATCCGGTAGTTATAACCCACGCAGACATACGACTCGAAAATGATCCGCTTGGCGGCATGGCGTACCGTGTCCGAGACGCTCATGCCTTGATGACGCAATATTCGCAGTTGATCCGCCGTTTTTTCGTTGTCCGTGGTTATCATCCCGCCCTCGCCCGTCGTTATTACTTTCCGCGGATGAAAGCTGAAACAAACCGAATGGCCGAAAGGCTTGCCGATCTTCCGTCCCTTGTAGGAAGAACCGATGGCGCAGGCCGCGTCTTCGACGATCAGCAGGCCATGCGCCTCGGCCAGTTTGCAGAGGGCGTCCATTCGGGCGGGGATGCCGATCTGATGGACGGGCAGCAGGGCCTTGGTCCGCTCGTTGATCAACGGCTTGACCGCTTCGGGATCCAAGTTGAAATCCTCCTTGCGGACGTCCGCCAGGACGGGCGTTCCCCCGCAGTACAAAACGGCGTTGGCCGTGGCGATGAAGGTCATGGTGGGAACGATGACTTCATCGCCTGGTCCCACGCCCGCCTCCAACAGCGCCAAGTGCAATGCGGTCGTGCAATTCGAAACGGCTACCGCATGTTGGGCGCCGCAATATTCGGCAAAGGCCCGCTCGAACGCGGCGACGCGGGGGCCTTGTGTCACCCACCCCGATGCAATCGCCTCGCTGGCCGCTTGCTGTTCCGGTTCGCCTAAAAGAGGCTTCGTGATGTGAATCATGGCTCCTATTCCTCCCAATTGAAAGTTTTCTCTTCCGCCAGCATCTTGGCGAAGTCGGCCTTTTGACTCTTGAAATGCTCGATAAGCATCGGGATGCCTTCATCCAGCGACACCTTGGGCTTCCAGCCGATCAACTTCTTGGCTTTGCTTGTATCGGCATAGTGCATATGCACATCGCCGGGGCGGGGCCGATCTCGAACGGGCGTCAAATCCTCTCTGCCAATGGTTTTCAGCACGATGTCCGCGACTTCTGCACGGTTCGCGGTTGCCCGTAAGCGATATTCATCGTTTCGCCCACCATCTCGTCGCAGGCTGCCGCGTCCATGATTCCTCGCACCGTATCCGCGACATATGTAAAGTCGCGTGCGTTCGTGGGATCGCCGAAGATCACCGGAGGCAAACCGTTCATCACCCGCACGATGAACTTGGCGATCACAATGCCGGCGTCGCCCTCATGCGACAGATTGGGGCCGTATGAGTTGAACGGTCGAACCACGATCGTGGGAAATTCATAAGTGCGAAAAAATGCCCGAGTGAGCGCCTCGCCGGCAAGTTTCCCCGCGCCGTACACGGTCATCGGATAATTGGGGTGGTTCTCGTCCATCGGCACGCGGATCGCCGTGCCGTAAGCCTCGCTGCTCGATGTGTAGAGAAATCGTTTGACCCCTCCGTCGCGGGCGGCCAGGAGCAGATTGAGCGTGCCGATGCCGTTGACCTGAAAGTTTCGCGTCGGCCGGGGAATGCTGTGCCGCACGCCCAAGGCCGCCAGATCAAACAACATCTCCACGCCTTTGACCGCGGCCTTGCACGCTTCGGCATCAGTAATATCGGCTTCAATCAACTCCACCTTTGGATTGTCGAGGAGCGGCGCGATGTTCTGCCGCTTTCCCGATGAAAAATTATCCACGATCCGAAGTTTGGCTCCGGCGTCAACCAATGCCCTGCAAAGATTCGAGCCGATGAAGCCGGCGCCGCCGACCACGCAAACGTTGTCCCAGCGATAACCCATGGAAAACTCCTATTTTACAAACATGTTTTTGTGCCCGCTTACCCGATTTGTTGATAAATCTTGCGGCATCCGAGGGGGAAGAGACCAGATCAAACGTCAACGAAAGGCTTTTTTTGCGATTCATGGTCCCCATCCCGGCTGGCAATACCAGTCGGCATCCGCAGGGGATACCGCTCCTCCACGATGAATCGGGGCCGGCCTGTGCGCTTCGTCGAAACGTGCGCCATAAGTATTCTCCGATGATGCCCAGCATCAGCATCACCAGCCCGAAACTGACCAAGAGCACTGTCATCAAGGCTGCATAACCCGTCCCTGCCACGACCCATCCCGCAAGACGCCCGATGACCACGTAAGCGGCAAATCCGAATCCCCCCAAAGCAAACAGAATGCCGAGCCACGACATCGTCCGGATCGGCACGAAACTGAATGACACGATGGAATCGATGAATAGTTTGATTTTCTTGGCCAAGGTCCATTTGGTGGCGCCGGAGGCCCTCGCCTGCTTCACGTAAGGAACGAAGCATTGACGAAAACCCATCCAAAGCACCATGCACATGAAACTGGTGTTCTTTTCCGGTATTTGTAAATAGGCTTCGGCCACTTTTCGGTCCAGCAAGAGGAAATCGGCGCCTTGCGCCGGCATTTCAGCTAAAGCGAGTTTTCGCAATGAGGCGTAGTAGAGTCGCGAGAACAGCTTTACCGACAGTTTCTCTCCCTCGCGTCCGGCCCGAACCGCCCAGACCACGTCATGGCCTTCCTGCCATTTTGCCGCCATCGTGAGCACCATCTCGGGCGGATCCTGTAGATCGGCCGCCAACAGCGCGGCGGCATCGCCGGTATATTCGCCCAGCCCCGCGCGAAAGCGCCGCGTGGGATCCGAAATTCCGGCTGAGCCGCACCAGATGCACCCGCGGATCCTCATCGGCCCAAGCCTTCACCAACTCCAAGGTAAGATCGGCCGAATGATCGTCCACGATGATCACCTCGAACTCATAAGGGCTATCCGCGTCCATCACGGCCTGCAATCGCTGTCGCAAAAGCGAAATATTCGATTCTTCGTTGTAGGCCGGAATGATCAATGAGATCCGCTGTTTTTTCATGCGTCTTTCCTCGCGGCTTTACTTAGGCGCCTTTCGCAACTCCCGCGCGGGAACGCCGGCGACGATTTGGCCGGGTGGAATATCCTTAATGACCGCGGCGCCCATGCCGATCAATGCTCCCTCGCCCACGGAAACATGGTCGCGAACCTTCGCTCCCATCCCCAAATAGCAGCCGTCCCCAATTCGCACGTATCCGGCCAAGAAAACACCCGCGCACAAACAACATCCCGCGCCGACGACCGAATCATGGTGTATCACCGCCCCATAGTATGCCAGACTATGCGCGCCGATCCGCGCCATGGCGGATACGCTGACGCCGGGATATATAATCGCGCCGGGACCGACCGTCGCGTCATCGAGCACCATCGCGGAAGGGTGGATGAACGTTGCCCATTTCTCGTCCGGCAAATTCATTCTTCGCGCGATCTCGACGCGCAGCATCGGTTTTTGGGATGTGGCGATCCCCAAGATAAACTTCGCCCGCTCATGCCGGTTTGCATCCGCCAGCGTGCCCAGGACGGAAACGCCCTGCACCTTGGAGCCTTTCAAGTCCGGATTGTCGTCGAGAATTCCCCGCACCTCCCAGCGCACTTTGCAGGATGGCAAGGAATTCGCATGTCTTGCGAGAGATAACAACTCGCGCGTTCCTCCGCCCGCTCCCAGAAAAATCACTTCCTCGGTTTTCATGTCTGCCTCAATTCTTGCATTCCATCGATTCCCGCAGGGCGGACACCGTGTATTCGATCTGTTCGTCGGTCAGTTCCGCGAACATGGGCAGCGAGAGGCAGCGCCGCATGACATCTTCCGTCACGGGGAAATCTCCCGGCTTGTGGCCCAAGGAAGCGTATGCCGGCTGCAATGGAACGGGAGTGGGATAATGGACGCCGGTCGAAATGCCCTGCTCGGCGAGTTGTTTTTGCAACTGGTCCCGCTCGACGCCGTCCACCAGCACCACGAACAAATGCCAAACATGCCGGCCCTGCTTCGGGGCGGCGGGAGCTTGAATTCCCGGCACGTCGGCGAGCAACTCGATGTATTTTTTTGCGTGCCGCATCCGGGCGGCGTTCCAATCGTCCAGGTGGCGAAGCTTCACTTCCAACACCGCCCCTTGTATTCCCTCCATCCGCGTGTTGTGCCCCAGTTCGACATGATGGTGGCGGCCGGCCTGGGCGTGGTCGCGCAAGCGGCGAATGCGCCCGGCGAGATTTTCATCGTCGGTCACCACCGCGCCCCCCTCGCCGAAAGCGCCCAGATTCTTGCCCGGATAAAAACTGAAACAGGCGACGCGGCCGAACGAACCTATCCGCCGTCCGTCATGCATCGCGCCGTGTGCCTGGGCGGCGTCTTCGATCAAGAGCAGATTGTGCTTCCGCGCGATGTCGCAGAGGGCGTCCATGTCGCAGGCTTGGCCATAAAGATGGACCGGAAGGATGGCCTTGGTCCGCGGTGTAATCGCCCGTTCGATCAGCGCCGGATCGATGTTGTACGTCGCCCGATCGATGTCCGCGTAAACGGGTTTGGCGCCGACGTAGCTGATGGCCCAACTGGTGCTGATCCACGTATGCGGGGTGGTGATGACCTCATCGCCCGGCCCTATGTCGCACGCCTGAAGCGCCATGTGCAGCGCCGAAGTGCCGTTGTTCAGCCCGACGCAATGATTCCGGCCGACGTATTTGGCAAACGCCTTCTCGAACCGCTCCACGGCCGGTCCCAAAATGAACTGTGCCTCGGTAGTTACGCCGTCGAGAGCCTCTTGAAGTTCCGGCCAAATGCTCCGGTTTTGCGCTTTGAGATCGAGGAATGGAACGCGCATTTTGGTGGAAACTGGCATGATTTTATCCTTTTTCGGAAAGAACGCGGATGAATTTCGCGGGTACGCCGGCGACGAGATGGCCCGGCGGCACGTCGCGCGTGACCACGGCGCCCGCGCCGATCATGGCGCCTTCGCCGATCGTCACGCCGCACATGATCACCGCCCCGGATCCGATCGAAGCGCCGCGGCGGACCAAGATCGGGACCACGCTCCAATCGGTCTCGGTCTGCATGTCCCCGTTGGCGCCGGTTGCTTGGGGATAGCGGTCGTTGATGAAACAAACGTGATGGCCGATGAAGCATTCATCCTCGATCGTCACGCCTTCGCAGATGAACGAATGCGAACTGATTTTGCACCGGGCGCCCACCGAGGCGTTTTTTTGGATTTCCACGAAGGGGCCGATTTTGCTCTTCTCGCCGATGCGGCAACCATAAAGATTGACTAGATCCGGATGAGTGACAACGGCATCTTTCCCCAACAGAACATTTTCTGAAATAGCCACTTTAAACTTCTCGCCTATGCACTATGTTATCGGTTTTCGAAATCAAATGATCGTTGACTTATCGAAATTAACAGCAAAATCCCCTATCGTCAACAGCTTACGAAGGCGGCTGTCGCTCCGGTTGGCATTTTACCCCGATTCCACCCCGCAAATATCCCGCATTCTGAACAATTTGGCGCATTGGAAGGCGATTATCCATGTCGGAAATGTTTTCGAACGATTGGATATTTTCGTCTCACGGCACGACGTCAACCGTTTGCGGCTGATCCATCATCACTTCTCCGGAAACCCTTTTTTCACCGATCGATACCTGGTATTGGTGCGGTGTTTCATAGGTTTTTCCGCCAGGTTTTTGCACGTACTCCGTCAAGGGCACGCTCAGCGGACGAGTTGCCTCCAGCTTGCCGTGAAATACTTCCGCGCCGCTCTGGTCATCGATGACGACCTCGGCAGCGGACGGAGACTTGAGTGTTAACGTCCACTTGACGGAGAAATCGGCGTCGGCTTTTTTGTCGGCCCAACTCACGCGATCCAGGCCGGCCCCGCCTTCGAAAAGGCAATCGAGCAGGACGTGATTTTTGCAGGGCAGGCCGGTATCGAAGAAAAACGTCGAATATTTCGGGTCGTCGCCTACGCGCACGAATTTGCAGCGGATGAATTGGTGGTTCGAGCCGACCCCGTAATAATCGCCGAACCGAACGTTCAGCCGATTGGAAATGAACGTGTTGTCCTCGTAGCGGATGGGCAACATTTCCTTCGTGCGCGAAGCGTTCCCTTGCGTCGTCACGCACGAAATCTGTTGTGTCTCTTCATCTTCGGCCAAGGCCTTCACGATATTCTTCCGAAAGACGAGGTTCTTGACGAACGGATCGGAAAAAAACTGCACCCCCCGCATCTGGCAGCCCGATCTCCCGCGGACCACGATCACATTGTTTTCGTAAAGCATGTTTTCGTAGGGAACCTTCATTTCGGCATATTGGGTGAGCCGCATTCCGTTGCCCGACGATTGCTCTCCGTACTCGCTTGCCCGGGCGTTGGGATGGTCGCATGCGATGTCGATGAAATTTTCCTTAACCGTAATTTCGCTTGCCCAGCCGATGCCCACCGGATGATAACCCGTGCCGAAAATGCGGTTTCCATAATACTTTCCCCCGGCGACGGGACAAATGCCGAAGGAGTTCGTGGCGAAACTATCGAGATAGATTTCATTGTCGAAGACTTCCAATCCGCCCAGCCCGCGATGCCGCGCACGAAGCACCAGGTTGTGATGCACCTTGCCTTCGGCTGCCCGGCCGATGGCGTCGCAGCCTTGGTGCCTGTTCATGATGACCGTTCCCCGATCGCGGATCGCGTTGTGGTGGATCTCGCAGGTTCTTGCCTCATGCGTGCAGATGCCGGTCATCTGGTCGCCGGAATAATCGAGGGTCAAGCCGGCGATTTCACCGTGTTCCGAGCCTGTTCCCCAGGAAAGCAAATATATGGGGTTGAAGCCGATGGCGTTGACCTGCGAACCGTCCTTGCCGGCGCCCTGCCTGATCGTGCCGTTGAGGATTTTAAAATTCAAGCCCTGCACGAAAACGCCGAAGGCCGATTTGTCGATGAATTTCGGAAAATCGCCCAATTCTCCCGGCGGCCCCTGGCGGACATTGTCGTAAGTCACCGTATGCCCCCCCAGGTCCAGCGTAACGTCGTTTGCCCTGATTTCGATCGCGCGGCCCTCGATGATCAGATCCTTCGTCACCAGGTAAGTCGTGCCGGGTCGGTCGAGCACGAATGGCGGGCCGCGAAAATCCTCGGGGATGCGCCGCAAATTCGCGTCGAGCGCGGTCCGGAAAGTCTTATCGGAAGAGACAATGCGGTTGCCTCGTTCGTCCCTCGCCGACAGTCGATAGTGATAGATCCGGCCGGGCTTCAGGCCCTTCAGATAGTGCAGATGCAAATAGTCGAACCGTTGGGTTGCAGGCGTTCTTTGGCCGTACCGAACCGTTGGTCCGTATTCCACGCAACTCTCCGCGGGCAAATTCGTCTCGAATCCCGCACAAGCCGATTCGCTCGATCCGTGCAGCCACCGCCCCGTTTCGATGAATTCGAACTCCTTGCCGAAAAGGTTATATGCCAACTCTTCCTTCCGCGCCGAAATTCTCCCTGCAAAAGTTGTCGAAATCGAGATCGGTTTGCGAGGGATTCGCGGGAATGGCTTTGGAGGATAATCCAAGCGGAGATGGGGATATTCCCGCCGGAGATACCTCCAGGCTGGTTGGCAATATTATCAGCAATGCAATCGCTTTGAATATCATGACAAACATCTGGACATTGGCGTGATTACATTGCGGACTCGGCGATAGTTTATTTATTCATCATTGCCAAGGGCGATATCGCGGGGACTTCGATGGGTTCTCGCCTCAGGCATAATCGTCGAAGTTGCCGGAGCCAATAAACCACCGGCGTGGCATGTAGCCTGGCGGACCAATAACCGGGCAAACCTGCATAGCGCAATCGCCGATAAGGCGAAATCAGGTAAACGGCTTCACGCCAAAAGCCGTTCCTGCCCCAATCCGTGGCGATGCCAAAAGCGCAGAGCCAACAAATAGTCGAGGAGATTGTGCAAATGAGAGGGGCAAACGTCACGAATACTGGAGCTGTCCGCCAGGTAGGCGGGGATCGGACGCGTGAAATTCGGGACGTTGGAATTGAATGCGAGTTCCGATGCTTCGCAATGATAGTGAACCAACGGCTCATCCAGGAGAAACGCCACGGGATGGTTCAATAATATTTTTAGATATAAATATTGATCTTCGCCAAACCGATATTTCTCGTGAAAACCGCTATATTTCTTCAATACCGATGCTTTCGTGACCGTTGACCACACTTGCATCCATGCCAACGCGTTGGAGATGCAATTCGGCGAGGTCCCGTTTTTCACCGTGAACACCCCGGATTGAATTCCCCTCCATTTCACGATATCGCGATACAACTTCCCGTCGAAAGGATAACAGTCATAGGCGAGAGATACGGATTCGACGGAATGGGCGGCGTATTCGTGAAAACCTTTCATGGCTTTTTCGAGAAATCCCGGCCTCCATTCGTCATCCGCGTCCAAAAAAGCGATATATCCCCCCTCCGCTATCCTTACGCCGTGGTTGCGAGCGGCGCCCGGTCCTTGGTTCGGCTGTTCGACGAGGCGGACTCTCGGATCCGCATAGCTTGAGGCGATTTCCGGCCCCCTGTCGGTCGAACCGTCATCGACAATGATGATTTCATGGCAGGGCAGCGTCTGCGCGAGCACCGAATCGATGGCCCGTTTTATATAAGCTTCTTTATTGTAAAGCGGGATGACGACGCTGGGATTCATCGACGAGTGAACCGGTTGAAACGAATCAGTTAGCAGTGTCTATCACGAGCGTGCCGCTCATTCCGAAAGTTGCCGTCTTTATCCCTGTCGTGGCTCAACCGAGTTGATGCTTTGCGATTGCGCCGCGCAAACACGTTCCAAACAACCTGCCGCTCGTTGCTCGTGAAGCCCAGCGTGACCACGACCGGCAGATACATGCATGCGGAAACCGCGCCGACGAAAAGGAGACTTGGATAATTCGCCGAGGCCCATTGGTAACTCACCAGCGACGGACCAATCAGGCCGAGGACGCACACTCCCACCGAACCCGCCAATCGTCCGTAGTAATTCCAAAGCCGTTCCTTGATCACGTGGCAAACGAATATCGGTTGAAAAATCAGCTTGATGACGATCATCGGCAGCATGGTTCCCACCGCCACCCCGATCATTCCGAAATGGAACGCCAACGCGAGGCTCAGGCAGAAATTGGCCACTCCTTCGATGATGTTCGTAAGTGCAAAAAAATGATGATTCGCCGTTCCGTACAGCAAGCCGATGCAGGGCGACTGCCAAAGATCGGTCAAATAACCGATCGTCAGCAGTACGAGGCATGGATAAGCGTCGAGATATTCCACGCCCATCCAGCGTTCGATAAAGGGATTTCCCCAGGCCACGAATCCGAATCCGATGAAAGTCGCGATTGCCGTCGATACCTTCAGGCCGAAATAAAGCGTCTTTTTTATGGCCGCTTCGTCGCCTTGCGCCTGCTGCCTGGAAAATACGGGACAGAGCACGACGACAAACGAAATCACCGTGCTGACATAATAGGCAATCAGCGTCGTGGCGATATTATAATGGGTGACGGCGCTCAACGTGATGTATCCCGCAACCACGAAGGCGGGAATTCGGAACCGCAGTTGGTCGGCGATCTGCGCGATGAAAGTGTAAACGCTGTAACCGAATAGTTCCCGCATCGTGCCGCGGGAGGTAAACCGCCGGGAAATTTCCGCCTGCGGCACTTCCCGTTTCGCAAAATGATAAATGAACGAGCGCTCCATCAAGGCCATAAGGCAACTGGCCAGGGCCATCGCCAGCAGCCTCCCCCCCAGAAAGAGAACGAGGATCACGGCCGTGCTGTTGAGAATCTTGAAGGTGATGTCCAGAAAAGTGGTGATGTCGTAGCGAAGACTGCCGGTCAGCAGGCCGCAAATGGCATTGATCGGAAGGCCGATGGCGAACTGTGCTCCCATGATCACGATCACGGCGCTGAAGAGAGACACATCCTTCATCGCGGGCATGAAAAACAGCATTCCCAAAGCGATGCATCCCGAAAGGAATAGGCTGACCGCCCCGATGCCGGTGAATAGATAGAATCCGGTGTTGACGTATCGATTCAGTCCCTCATAATCCTTTTTCCCCAACGAGGCGGCGACGTGCCGCGAAACGGCGCTGTTCAGCCCCATGTCCATCAAGGAAAACATTCCCACGAACGTTGTCGCCAGTGTCCAGATGCCGTAATACCGGTCGCCGAGAATGTGGATCACGATGGGAGTCATCAGGAAGCCGATCGCCACCGAAAGGAGCAGGGAAAAAAATCCCATGCCCGATCCGAATACCAGCTTTCTTAACGTCGATCGATCAACCATTGCGGTCAGTAACTGCCAAAAAGTGATTTCCGAAGCGATGGTAATTAATCATTGCGCCGCGCATCACGGCGAAGGCGAGACGGCCGAGCGCAATAAACGGCGAAGGCGAGCCTTCAGGTTTTCCGGCAGATAAAGGGTCAGCAAATCGCTCCAAGCCTCGCGGCGCCAGGGTCGGAGGCCGATGCTGCGCAAGAGCCAGGAAAGCGCTTGATTTCTCGAGTTCTCCCGGGTGGCCTGAGCCATGTGCAGATAAGTCTCGGCATAAGCCCTTCTGGCTTCCGACGGCGGTATCTCGCGGGGGTAATTCTTGATGAATTCGTCCATGATCTTCAATGCATAAGTCAATTGACGATCGCCCCGGCTGGTGAGATTCGCGTGGCCTTTCCGATATTTTACCAGCGGTTCGTCAACATAATCGAAGGTGAACATTCTTGCCGCTCGCAGCCAAAATTCATAATCGCTTGCATGGCGGCACTCTTCATTGAACGCGCCCACGGCCTCGAACACCTTGCGATTCACCATCGATGACGAAAAACAGACGAAGTTGTTGCGGAAAAGTTGCTTTAGCACTTTTCCCCGATAAAGCGCACGATTACATCGCTCGACGACGATTCCCCGGGGATCGATCGTGAGGCGGCGGGAATACGCGATTCCAAGCGCGGGATCGGCATCGAAAAGTTTTATTTGCTTTTCCAGTTTTTCGGGGAACCAGAGATCATCCGCATCCAGGAAGGCGAGATAGCTTCCCCGTGAAGCGCGGATCCCCTTGTTCTCGGCGGAAGGCTGTCCGCCATTCTCGGTTTTAATGTAATGTATTCTCGAATCGGCCGAGAATTTGCGGACAACCTCGGAAGTGCCATCGGTTGAGCCGTCATCGACGATGACCGCTTCCCAGTTCGCGAAGGTTTGCGCTTGTATCGATTCGAGCGCTCCGGCCAAATAGCAACCGTAGTTATAAGTGGCGACAATGACGCTGACTTCCGGCTTCATCGGTTGATTCTTGATTGAGCCATGACGGTTTTGCTGACTTTCGAAATGCAGAATCGATACTTGCCCGAGGGTTCTTGGGGGATGCGCTCGACGAATTCGCACTCGTACGCGACTTCCGGCCCGAACCGTTCCGCGACGAGTTCGCCGATGCGATTCCGGCTTTGCGGTCCGAAATCGCCTCCGCGGACGATGCGAAACGTGAAACGGTCGAGCGCTTCCTGGACGATCTGCAATTGGGCGATGCCCGGCACCATCACGGCGAAGTTTTCGGTCAGCGAAATGCCGGAAATCCATTCTCCGCGGGTCGTGACCACGTAATCGGCTACGCGGCCCTCGATTTTCTCGATCAGCGGCAGGCCCCGGCCGCAGGTACATGCCCGCTCCGACCAACGGGCCATGTCGCCGACCTCGTAGCGGAGAATGGGCATGGCGCGGTTGAGCAAATCGGTGACCACCACCCGGCCCGGAACGCCGGGTTCGCAAGGGCCGCCGTCGGGCCGGAGGATTTCCACATACACGCCGTCGGCGTTTACATGCAGCCCTTCGTGCCGTTCGCATTCGCAAGCGATCAGGCTCACTTCTTCGCAACCATAGCGGTTGGTCACGCGGCGCTTGAAAACTTCTTCGATCGCGCTGCGCTCGAAATCGTGCAATACCATCGCGGTGGCGATGATGCCCTTGGGCCGGAAACCCGGCCCGCCGCGGCTGCGGAGGAATTCGGCGAATAGATACAGCGAATGGGCGTGGCCAAACAACAGCGAAGGAGAATGACGCACAAGCGCGTCGGCGAAGCGGGCCATGGCGGCCGCGTCCATTTTGAGAGTGTCGAGGTACGTCGTGCGATCGAGCAATGCATTCCGCAACCGTCCGCGCCAGCCGCGTTTGAGATACTCCGGATTTCCCCACACCGCGGCGACTCGCTCCCCCATCCGCCAGCCCGACCACTGATCGGAGCGCAAAGTACACGCCCGCTTGAACTGCTGCGCGGCGTCATCGACGACGACTTCGACCGAAACGCCCGTCGAGCCGGAGGTCTTTTTGTGATGCAACGGTCGGTTTGAGTAATCGTTCGAGCGGAGTTGCGGGCCGAATTCGCGCAAGTCGGATTTCGTCAAAAGCGGCACGGCATGAAAAGCGGCCAGCGAATCGATGCGTTCGGCCCCAAGGCCCGCCGCCGCAAACCGTTCGCGATAGAACGCCGTCGTGCGGCAGGCATGTGCGGCGAGTCTTCGCACCTGTTCCTCTTGCCGCCGCTGAATCACCTCTTGCGGATCGTGTTGCGTCCGCTCAAGCCGCCGGGAATGTCGCAAATATCGGCTCCGCTCCCACGTGGCCCAGGCGGGGGCAATGATATTACGGACAATCGGAGCAAATAAATCCATGTCTTACGTCGAAAAATCGGTTCGAAGATATTTTCCGGGATCGACAGTTGAAATTGATAGCCGGAAATCGTCCCCCGAATATCGCAATAGCAATTGCTGCAGCGCGAGGGCTTGAAAGGCGCCATACCACAACCAGGTATAGCGAAAAAGATTATGCCCGGCAAAGCCCATGAACAACAGCAACCCGACCGTCACCGTCACCGAGATTATCAGGCGATATTCGAAACTCGCGCCAAGTCAGGCATATTCGCCGCCAATCGCCGGGCACTCTGCCAGTTGGTGTAAAATGCCCCGATGATGAATGCAAATGCAATCGCCCCGACCGATCCAAGCTCCCCCAAAATCTGCCCGTAAAGCTCGTGGGATTGAAGATCATATCCGCGGGCTTTCCCGAAATTGCCGGGACCGACGCCCAGCAAAGGGTTTTTTTGCCACATGCGCACGCCGTCCCACCACCCTGTGATTCGGCTTTCCGCCGATGTTTCCGCGTTGGCCGGACCGACGGAAGGATCGATCAAGGTCAAATAGCGGTTTTTGAGATCTTCTCTCAGGCTCACCCAAATTAACGGAGCGGCAATCAAAATACCCATTGCAAATGTGTAGCGATGTTTGGAAAAACCCGCCGCCAGGATGCTCAAAAGAGCCAGTCCCACGAAGGTCGAACGGGAACCGGTCAACAGGATGCAGCCGCAGGCCAGCAATACGTACCCGATCAGCAGTTTTTTTTGCCACCCCTTTTTGGCCTCGTACCACAGCGGAAAAATCATGGGAAGCGAGTAAAGCAGCGTCGCGCCGAACGTGTTCGGATCATTCATCGTGGTGTCCACGCCGATCATGCGATTCACTCCCATGCGATAGACGTGTCTGCCATTGAGAAATTCGCGGAAAGAATGACCGACATACAGTGCCATAATGACGAGAAAGGCAATCACCAGGAATCGCAATTGTTCTTCCTTGCGGACGGTTGATATGACCAGAACGTAAAAGACGCCGATCTTCAACCAATCTTCCACGGTTTGATTGATGCCCGAGCCGAAGGGGCTCAACAGCGCCGAGAGCAGCATTGAGATCGCCAAACAGAGGAACGCAAGATTCATCCGGTTGGAGGTCCATGTTTTTTCCGCGGCAAGGGCCCAATAAAACAGCGTGACGATCATGTAAATCCGCTCGATATGAATATCCCCCAGCCACCCCCAAATCTCGAAGGGCCGATGGATAAACAACCACATATATCCGACAAGGAGCCAAATCATAAAAAACTGCCGGGTATTAATGCAAAACGGCTTCCGATAATTTTATGAAACGGTTTTCATCATGCATTTTGGCGTCCTGGGCGGCATGGGAAGCGTAAAACGCCGCTGCGGCGGCATTTCGCAAAACGCCCAGGATGGCTTCCGCCAATTCGCGCGCATCCGGTTTCGGAACGAGAATTCCGTTCCGTTCGTGCTCGATCAGCTCGCTATTTCCTCCCACGGCGGTGGCCACGATCGGTCTTCCGGCGGCCATGTACTCCAGGAGGGCGTTCGAAAAGCCTTCCGCGCGGGAGGGAAGCACGGCAACGTCGAGTTGGGAGAGGAAAGCGGGAATGTCGTCGAGCGGGCCGAGGAACCGAACTCTCTCCAATACGCCGCACTCCTTGGCAAGTTCGACGTACGCCGCCGAATCGCCGTCGCCGACGATGAAAAACACCACGTCGGGAAATTCAGCCGCCACCAGCGCCGCGGCGCGAATGAAGACGTCGATTCCCTTCACCGGCCGCAAATTCGCCACCACTCCCACCTGCCGCAATTCGCCGTTGAACTTCGGTCGGTAAGGCGGAATGTCCGCAAAGCGGTTGAAATCGATGCCGTTGCGAATGACATGCACCCGTTCGGGCCGGGCGCGTTCCTGCTCGATGACCGACCGGCGGCAGGCCTCGCAGTTGGCGATCGTGGCGTGGGCGAACCGCTGGCAGAACCGCATGAGATAGCGGTCGCGGGTGGTCATCCAATGGCCGATGTTCCGCCGAGTAAGCACGATCCGCTTCACCCCCGCGAGTTTTCCCGCCAGCATGCCGAAATACGTGCTGTCGCGGAAGTGAAGCTGCAGCACGTCGATCTTTTCCCTTTGCAAAAACCGCACAAATTGCCATAATTTCGCGATAAACGAGGGACTGAAGAACGATTTTAGCCCCAATCGCAACGTCGGGCAATCTTGCCGTTCGAGCGATCGTGAAACCTCGCTGGAGCCATCGAGCAAGACGAGAAAGGGACTGATCCGCTTCCGGTCCAATCCTTTCAGGAGCAGCAGCAATTGCGATTCGGTGCCCGCCCGACTGAGATTGTCGATCAAGAAACAGACGCGGCGAGGGGTAGGTGGGGAAGGCAACGCGGAAATCACGAGGTTGAAACGAACTCCTCCCCGACGGATGCATTGTCGGTATGGATTTCTTTGCCGAGAACTTCGGAAAAAAGCTTGCAGTATTTTTCGGCCTGGGACGCGAAGGCGAAGTGTCGTTCGACGCGTTTTCGTCCTTCCTCGCCTAGTGCCTCGCGCTTTTGCCGGTCGTCGAGCAGTTCGCACAAACGGCAAACCAACGCGGCGGCGTCGCCGGGTGGGATGAGCAGGCCGTTCTCGCCGTCGGCAATTAATTCCGGGGTCCCGCCAACGGCCGTGGCCAACACCGGTACTTTGGCGGCCGACGCTTCGAGGATCACGTTGGGCAGCCCCTCCGTGTGGGACGATTGAACGAAAATGTCGAAATGCGGAAGGTAGCGGTCGAACTCATCGGAAAATCCGGCAAGCAAAAATCGGCCGTCCAATCCGCGCCTTTCAATCTGCGCGGCGAGCGTGGATCGCAACGGACCATCCCCAAAGAGCACGAAGCCCACGTCCGCTCGGTTCGCGCAGATCTTGGCGGCGGCGTCGATTAGCACGTCAAAACCCTTTTCCGGACTGAGCCGGCCGGCTGCGCCGACAAGGTGTCGGGGTGGATGCCGAAACCAAGCCCCCAACCGCCCGCGATATGATTCGTCGGGCTCCCCGAAGCGGTCGATCTGGATTGAATTATGGATCACCGTGATTTTCTCCGCCCGCACGCCGGCGGCACGGACTTTTTGGGCTTGACCCTCGCAAACGCAAACCACGCGGTCCATCCGGCGCAGCACGCGGCGGTCGAACGCTTCGTAGAATCGCACGCGTTGACTTTCTCCGGTCCAACCGCGAGATACCGCCACTACCGGAATTCGCAACTTTCGCGCAACCCAAAACCCCAGCAAATCGGCCTTATAGCCGTGGCATAAAAGTAAATCGACGTTTCCGCCTTGGAGGCGCGTTTTCAACTCGGACGCGGCGGCCAGCAAGCGGGGCGTGTCATGCGCCAACTCGACGGCTTCGAAGTCTTGAAGTTTTACTTGGTCCAGAAACGAACGGCACAGTCCGCCTTCCGAAAAAGATATTAAAAGCGTTTCCGCCCCGGGACGCAGGCTTCCGGCCAGACCGAGCATCTGCCGCTCCGGACCGCCGAAGAAACGGGATGACGTGAGGTGGACGATCTTCATGCGGCAGACTCTTTGCAATGGCGGGAAACCTGATGCAGCCAAACTCGTTCCAGTTTCTCGCTGAGATTATCCCAGCCGTAAGCTCGGAGCACCGCCTCGCGGCTGTATTGGCACATCTTCCCCAGGGCTGCGGGAATCGAGAGGCAACTTTGCAGGGTTTGGGCGATCTCCTCGGGCGTGTCGGCCGCGAGGTAGTGTTTGCCGGGAATCAAATCGAGCCCTTCCGCGCCTACGCGAGTGGAGACGATGGGACAGGCACAGGCCGCTGCCTCGAGGATCTTCAGACGCGAACCGCCGCCGATTCGCAACGGAACGGCCATTACGCTGCAACGCCACAGATAGGGTCGAACGTCGGGCACGTTCTCATGGAGCTCCACGTTTTTTTCCCGCTGAACCCGCTCTGCCAGCCATCGCGGCGGGCGACGCCCCACCAGCCACAGCCGGGCGGCAGGCTCACGCTGCAATACGAGCGGAAAAATCTCGTCGAGCAGCAATGTCACGGCGTCTAAATTCGGCCGCCAATCGAGACTCCCCAAAAATAATATCGTTCCGGCCTCGCGCTGAATTTCCGCGGGATGAAAATATTCCGCATCGACTCCGTTTTCCACGACCTCCACGCGGGTCGCGCCAAAATGCGATTTCGCCAAAGCGGCATCGGCTTGGCTGACGAAAATGGCCGCGTTTGCCGCTGCGAATGCATGGCGTTCGAATCGTTCGAATTTCAACCACTGGCGGCGAATGTACCAGCGTTTCAACGGATTGGATTCGTGCTCCAAATAACGCTCCCATATTTGCGATTCGATGTTGTGCGCCATCACCACGAACGGCGCGCTGGTTTTCGCCGCTTGCAGATTCTCGGCATACGGAGTCCACTCGCAATGCCAAAGGTCCACTTCGTTGGCCGCTTGGTGCTCGCGAATAAGCCGTTGCATCGCCTTGGAGGAGTGCGATTGCACCGAATAGGGCAAGGATGAAAATAAATTACCCGCCAGCCGGGCGTAAAAACCGGGGCCGCTTTTCGGCGGCACCGGGCGATCGGCAAGATACACCTCGATTCCCAGGCTGCGAAAATATTCTTCCGCCTCGGAGGTCTCGCCGGGGTCCGCATGGCGGTGGGCAATGTACGTTAATCGATGCCGGCGCGAGTCGCATGGCCAGATTCAAACTGCGGCTGCGTTTGCCGGAATCGGGAGGATAAGGCAATTCTTCATCCAGAATCACGACGTGCAGACTTGGGCTTGCCGATGCGGGATCCACTATGGTAATCGTTTCGGAATTATCTTGCATTCGCCGCTCGGTGATGCTCGTGTCGAAGCGCCGGTAAAATCACGTCGAAAGCGAATCCCCCCGATTAACTCGCCGAGCACGCCGGTTGCCGAGGCCAGATGGATCGCCACGAAAATTACGGGCAGCAATGCCATTAACTCGAATTGCTTCTGGGTGATTGAAATTCGCATGCTCTCCACGAGAATCGCCCCCGCATAAAGTCCCAATATTCCAAAATACATCCACCATAGCAAAGGCCAAAGAAATCCGCCGGTCCAGCCGAAGAGTACCCCCAGCCAGAACGGAACCGGCAGAAAACTCCCCGGGGAAAACGTTTCGGGATGTTTTTTCAGCATGCGCATGCGGCCGCGGCCGTAGCGGACGAGTTGCTGGAACAGTCCCCGTAGCGACGATCGGGGAAAATAACGTATCCGAATGGATGGCGAGAAAAAACACTTCCGGCCCGACTTGTCGATGCGGTGGTTGAACTCCACGTCTTCGCAGGCGTCGAACCTTTCGTCAAAATGGCCCACCTCCTCGAAAACCTCGCGGCGATAAGCCACCGCCACGCTATGAGCGGGCGAGAAACACTCTCGGTTCGCATAAATAAACGAGTCGGGATGGTGCCCCAGCCGGCTTGAGCGCGCTAAGGCAATGGCCCGTTGCATCGGCGTGGCGTCGGCGATGTCCAGCGGTTGCGGGCGGCCGAGGCAATCGGCGCCGCTGCGCCAAATGCCGCGGAGACGTTTTTCAGCAACAGTCGGTTCTCCAGTTCGCAATGCCCGTCCACGATCAAAATCGCTTCGCCGCGAGCGTGCTGGATGCCGATATTCCTTGCGGCGCTTGAAAGGCGCTTGGGATTGGCAAGCAACCTTACGCGCGGATGCTCTGCGGCGATCCTTCGCACCCGCTCGGCGGTATCGTCCGTCGATTCGCCGTCAACCACGATGATTTCCCATTCTCCCGCGTATTCTTGCTCCAAGAGTCCCCGTAGCGTCGATTCGATATGCCGGCCCTCGTTCCGCACGGGAACAATGACGCTGATCGATAAATCGACGTTCGCCCGTGATGCGGGTGTGCCCGCGGTGGAATTCGCTATGCTCGTTATTACATTCATTGCTTGTTCGCTGCACAACCTTGTGCGGTGAGCGCCGCAGCGGCTGAGAAATCTTGACGCTGCTCGGCCAGCACTTCTCGAATCGGCCCGAATTGGAAGGCCATTAAGAGCCGATCGAGTTTTTTCAAGGTGCGGGAAAGATTGCAATAATGCCGAAATCGGGACTTGAAGGTTGCACGCAATCGCGGCTGATCGGGGTCCACTTCCCACGGATGGATGTAAAACATCAATGTCTGTCCTTGATTTTCCAGACGCTGCAAACACCACCGGGTGAATCGGAATGGATAGATTCGAAAATACCCCCCTCCGCCAACGGGCAACCGCAATCTAGTCCCGAAAAAATTACAAACCGCGGGAGGGAATTCCCAAATCGAGCCCGAAGACGTTTCCAGCCGATGCAATCCGGATTGCGCTTCCGGAATGCCGTAAATGTCGTGATAAACAGGCACCACGCTGGAATCCAGTAATATTCCCTCTTCGATCAGGATCTCCAACGCCCAATGGGATTTTTGCGTAATGGAAAAACTCGGCGCCCGGTAGGATGTGACCGGACGATCGATGATATTTTCCAAGACCGCGATCGATTGGCGCAGATCCGTGCGGAACTCGCCTGGAGTTTGCGTGTAAATCAACCTGTGCCAGTAACCGTGCGTGCCGATTTCGTGTCCTGCGCGGTTGATCTCGCGGACCAAATGGGGATAGCGTTCGGCAATCCATCCCAAGATGAAAAAGGTCGCTCGCACGTGGTGCTCGGCCAAAATTCTTAAAATCTTCTTGGTGTTCATCTCCACGCGACAGGAAAAAGAATCCCATTTTTCCCGCGGTATGTTTCGCTCGAATGCCGAGACTTGAAAATAGTCCTCGACATCTACGGAAAAGGCATGCAGGGGGCGAGTCTTTTCGACCAGGGTCATGAAATTGCCTTGCTGACGGATCGCGCAAATTCATTAAACGGCGGACGAGCAATCAGACAACTCGACAAAAAGAGATTATTTCGGCTTATATGGATGAGTTTTTTCCTTGCAATTGCGGGGCAGATGTTCCGCGCTCCCGCTCATGTCGGCGGAGTGCCCTTTGACAGTCTGCTGAATCTGGTGAAGAGTCACGACTTTCTCGCGTTCCGGGGATTGCTGCTCTTCGGTCTTTTGGACCGGGAGTTGCACCTCGCGGTAGAGCCCGAAAATTCCTAAAATGGGCCACTTGAGAAACCGGAAAGCCGTGCAGATAATCAGCCGCAGGTCCAACCACAAACCGGCTCTTTGGATGTATTCGATATCCAGAATCACTTTGCGGTGGACGCTGTTCAGATCGCTGTCCGGGGGCAGATTCAACTGGGCCAGACCCGTAATTCCGGGTCGCACCGCAAGGCGATTCACATACACCGGAAGTTGTCGATTCAGCACCTCCACGAATTCCGGCCGCTCGGGACGGGGACCCACCAATGACATTTCCCCTTTAAGAACATTGAATAATTGGGGCAACTCGTCGAGATGAAATTTCCGTAAAAAATTCCCGATCCGCGTAATCCGCGGGTCGGCGGCCTGTGCCCAGGCCGGTCCCGTGCGAGCCTCGGCGTTCAGAGTCATGCTGCGGATTTTATAAAGGCAAAATATCTCGCCGTTACGCCCCACGCGACATTGTCGAAAAATCCCTGGTCCCCGCGAGGTAAGCCGTACAAGAATGATCGCGATCGCCATCAGGAACAAGCCCGGCAATAACAGCAGCAACGCCAGGCAAAATTCCCAAAAGGACTTCCATTGAAAATATCGGGGCGGATCCAAAGTGATGGTTAACGGAGTCGCCGGATATCGTTGCAAATGGGCTTTTTTACCCTTGAATCGTCGCGCTTTCTCTAATAACATCGTGACCATGATATTAATCCTTGCTTCGTACGCTGCCGCGATGGGAAAAAGGTTAACTCCAAACGGAAGATGGATTCTGTAAGTGTTTCGGAACGGACTGAAAATTGGGAAAAATGCAGTGCATATTGTACTCGTTGTCAGTTTCCAGACACGATTCATCGATTCGTAAAGTCGTAATTGCCATAATGATAAGCATAGGTTTTCGTGGGTACGCCATTGAGCACGAGACCTACGGGTTTGCCGCCCGCGATTTGCAACCGCTGGTATGCCTTTTTTACCTGATCGATGCGGCTCACGTCGCGCAAGACGCAAACCAGCGAAGCCTCGGCCATTTTGGCCAGCATCAAGGATTCGCTGGCTGCCAGCACGGGGGGAGTATCGATGATCACATAGCGATATTTCCCCGATATCGATTCCAGCAGTGCGGAAAATCCGCTGCTTCCCAGGAGTTGATGGGGATTGCTGGCTAATTTGCCGGCAGGCAGAAGATCCAGCGCGGGGCAGGATGTCGCAACGATGGCCTCTTCGAGGGAGGTTTTCCCTTCCAAAACTTTCGCCAGGCCCGGCGCCAGCTTGACGTCGAAAATATCGTGCAAATTGGGTGAACGCATGTCGCCG
Organism: Pirellulales bacterium; assembly: GCA_963713065.1. GTDB lineage: Bacteria > Planctomycetota > Planctomycetia > Pirellulales > Thermoguttaceae > JADLEL01. The sequence continues at coordinate 479,156 of CAVQKP010000016.1, forward strand.
TCGATCAGCAAGACGGGTTTGTTCGTGGTTCTCGCCAAACTCATCGCCAATTGCACGGCCACGCTGGTTTTGCCCTCGTGAGTGACGGCGCTGGTCACCGCCAGGATTCGCAAGTCGTGCAGATCTTCGGCAAGCATCAAAGTGGTTCGCAAGCTGTTGATGCTTTCCTCGAACATCCGCAGGTCCAATCCCGTTTGCAGGGATGCGCCGCGGCGCTCGAGGCGGCGAGGCGAGGGGAGCCTCGCGATTTCGCCGACGACCGGAAGATGGGAAGCATTTTCCAGGTTGGATGCGTCCGCAACTCGGTGTATCAGCCTTTCCGAACCGAGCGCCAAACCGAAAGGCAAGGCAAAACCCGCCAGCAATGCCAGTAATAAATCTCGGTAAGGATATCGCTCGATCGGAACATTCGGGGGATCGGCCCTCTGCATGCAGACAACGCGGTCCAGCGCACCTGTCTCCGTGCGCAGCTTGACGATCCGCTCGGAAATCAACTCGTAAATCTTCTCGGCGCACTGTAGTTCTCCTTGTTTGAACTGAAGTTGCAGCGTGTCGCCGTTGGTCTGTTGTTGGTCTTTCATTTGGCTTTCGTAGCGTTCCCGCATCATCTCGGCGGCGATCCGCCTGCTTTCCAAATCGGTTTGCAGCGCCGCAATTTGTTCGCTGCATTTGGCCGCCGCCGCCGATTGCAGCTCGATCCGGATTTGTTTCTGCAGTTCCCTGTGCAATTGTTGAAGCGCTGTTTGCGTTTCGTTGATTTCCCGTGTGAGCTGTTGCCGGGCGGGATCTTTTTCCTTGCGCACCGATATCGAATCGAGATTTCGAAGCTGGGAATACAACGACATCAAGTCCTGCTTGAGCCGCAATATCTCGGGATGCATGCTGATCTTGTTCTCGACCACCGCGTCGGAAATCGGCGCTTCCTTCGCCGCCGTTTCCTTGAAAGCCTTGATGCGGGCTTTGAGCACTTCCTGCTCCACCTCGGCGGTCACCAAATGGTTTTGCAGCTCCGCCAACGGATGGTTGAGAACCACCGTGGATTCGACGGACCCCGCGAAGGGATCCTTGCCCGTCGCCTGCTTGGCCAATTCCCGCACGGTTTCCCGCATTTGCGTCACTTCCGCGACGCGTTTATTGCGCTCCTGCTCCAGAATTCCGATCACTTGTTCGGTGCGGCTGGCGTCCTCTCGCCCCCGGAGCAGGAAATATTCGTCCATCACCGTATTGAGCACTTTTGCTGCCGCTTTGGGATCGTGGGCGGCGTACGCCACCTTGAAAAGTTCCGACTCGCCGACCGCATTGATGCCGATCTTTTTCGCCAGCCACGGCACGGGATCGGAGCGCGTGGCGATTTCCGGCATCCGGGCTATTTCCGGTTCCGTAATCACCGGTCCAAGCACAAGCGGACTGCGCAGCAATTCGATCTGCGTTTGCACGAATATCCTGCTCGAATCCCGATCTTCCGGATTGGTTTCGAAGGCGATATATTGCGGCCGTGCTTCGATCTTCAACCATGCCACGGCTTCGTAAGAGGGATTGAATGTCAGATAAACTGCCGCCGCCGATCCGAAACCCAGCAGCAGTCCCAATGGCAAAGCCCATTTCCAACACCGCCGCAATCCGTTCAACACGAACTGAAAGCCATTTGATTGCTCCAAAGGTGCGTGCGACGGAGTAAAGAAATGTTTGGCAATCAGTGGCTTCCCCTCGTGGAAAGCTTCTTTGGGAATGACGCTTGAGTTGGTAATCGCGTCCAGGTTATTCTTGGTCTCGGACATCTTGCGATTTTCCTCCCCTTAATGCACGCGCGGCGGCCGATATATATGACGTCGGGATCATCGATTTTCCTGATGGCGACCCTTCTGTCTGCAATTCAACCGGTACCGGCATTATCATCAGTAATCTTTGAATACGGGAATTCTACGTAAACCAAATGCATATCTTGCCGACAATTTCTCGTTCGTTTCGGCACGCACTCCGTTCTTCTCGGTGCCAAAGTGACGTTAACTAACTTCACTCTGGCGCCTTCTAACGGCTCGTCCTGACAGCCTGCGACGCATGATCGCGGATTGAAACTTGGTCGGTTTCAAAACTTTAAGTCCAACGGGATGTTGTCGCTGCTAATTCAATCCTGGATTTCCATATCCCATGTGCAGATTTTGAACTGAAATAACCTGCAAAGAATTGATTTTTGACTCCCCAAAACCTATTACTCGAAATATTTGGGTATCTCCGATTCCCCAGCCTATTTATATTGGTAAAGCCTGCGGATTATGGTGACTAGGAAAAGCATTTTTCCAATAATTTTTGCTCCCTTTCCAATCAACTGAATATATAGGTTTCCAAACGACCTGTTGAAGATGCCGATAGTCAAAAATCATGCCACCGTCCAACCTAACTGATTAAAAGCCATTGTCAATCCAACAAATAGTAAATTCTTCGCTAAAACCATACTGTTGGGTGGGGGCGTTTCTGCGAACTTCTTGCTAACGAAAACCACGGTTCCCACCTCTGCGAAATTGATTCATGCCCGCGTATTTTCCTGGCACGCATTCCCTCTTATTTTGAACTTCATTCACAATCACCTGAAAGTTCTCGGAAAAAACTGCGTGCTTTTAGTCTCTAATCGCTGGGATTTTTCGAATAATTGTTCGATTGAATAACCAATCAATTTGTTATAAGTATATAGTTCCAGGCAACCCCCGCCACGATTAAACAAGCCGGCTTTCTTGAATCAATGGCCAAGATAGAGTTATTTTGAGAAAATCCCCCCATAATCTCTAAAAAAACTTGGTGTTCGCGGCAAGAAAAAATCCCCGAACATCCCCCGACTGACGGATGCTAATAAGGAGCATAATCTGATTTTTTTAGATTATGTTATTATTGAGATTTCTAAAAATATGGATTTGATAAGCTACAACCTTATGCCTATCAACGAGATACGTCTTTCCAGAAAATGATGAAAAGAAAGACCGTCGGGATGGAACCGCGAGGATCAAAACGATTCCTATTATTTTCTTTTGTCGCTCATCTTCAGGCTCCAATTACGAAAAAACTCATGTTCAATATTTGACATTACCGGGGGGCATCGAGTAGGGAAAACTCAATGCTTTGCCGGAAATATCCCCAATCCGCTGGAAACAATGCACTTTTTATGCATTGCAGTCGAGATGGCTATATTTCAGTGCATTCCTTCAAAAGGTGATTTCTATGCGTTCCCATGCGAAGGCCGTGATATCGTCTCCTGCATCAGTCCTTCACGGAATTCGATTACGATTATTCTTCGATAATCGACGTCGTAATTGTCCCACGGAGTTGAAGGACGTCGACAAACTTTAAGGCCCATTTTGATTAAAGCAGAATTCCCCCCCCTTTTTCCTCTCTGCTTCCCTTTTCTTATTTCCCCCCTATTCATCCTTTGATCGCCTTCACGTCGATCGTTCCCGATTTGACTTCGACGAAAGGCTTTCCGTTTTTCAAGCCGACGGTGCCGTAACCGCTGGCCGTGCTGAGGAAACAGCGGAAATCACCGCGAAGATTCGGCTTGAGGTAGAGAACCTGCTCTACCGCGTCGTAACGTGCGCCGCTTAGGGCTTGAAGCAGGGCATAGCTCGACATCGCCCGGGCGTACCAGTGCCCGCATTCGTACTCGTTGAACGGGTTGCGGATCCGGCCGTCGTAGCGATCCCGGCAGGCACGAACGATATCGAGCCCTTCTTCGACCATCCCCATCAGCATCAGGTGTGAGGCCACTTGATATTCGATGCCCGTCCAAACCTCGTTGGAGTAAACGAACGGCAATGAAAGTTCGCCGCCCTTGGGCCATGTGCAGATCAGCAGTCCGCCCTCCTTGCCGCAAGCGAAACTCGGCCGTTGCGGATTGGCGTGGGTCGAGAGATCGGTTTTGAAGTTATATTCGTGGACGGATTTCAGATGGCTGGCGATTTTCCCGGCATCGACCACCTGGCCGACGCCGCAAACCATCGCCATCCACGCGCCGAGCACGCCGTCGGAGAGGCAGCCGGTTCCGTATTGATATTTCGGGCCTTCTTTTTCCAAGAGCGCACGAGCTTCGGGCGAGTACCCGCCGCCGAAACTCTGCAATTCCGTCGGATTTTTCGCGTGCAGATTCTTCCACTCGATCTTCTGAATGAAATACTCGCCGTCGAAGAGATCCTGTTCCATGCCGGCAAGTCCTTTTTCCAGGATCGCGGAATATTGCGTTGCGTCCTCGCCCAAAGCCCGGCCCATCCGCACGGCGGCTTTCAAAGCGCCGAGATAGAAGCTGGTGCACATGCCATCCGGCCCCCAGAACTCGATGTCGTAGGTGTTGTGGTGCGGCTCTTTCACGCCAGCCCTTATGGTCGGGGTCCCAGGTTTTGATGCAGTAATCGAGGCTCGCCTTGACCTTCGGCCAGAGCGATTTCAGCCACGCCGTGTCGCCGCTGATGCGCCACTCGCGATGGACCTTCAAAATGCCGCCCAATTGGCCGTCGGCCGCCGCGTGAAAATCGTGCCTGACAATGCGGATCGGCAGCGAACTGCGAAACTGCTGGTGGCCTTGCTCGTTCTGTGACGGCCCGAACTCCGTCTCCCGCAGCGTTCGCTCGAGTGCGGGGAAAAGATGCGGTATCGCCTGGGCGTAATTCCAAACGTGCGTGCAGGAGCCGTGGCAGCAACCGCTAGTTGTCGCTGCAGCCTTCGAATGCCCAGAGCCGGCCGTCGGCCTGGCGGAGAACCGTGGGCGATTTGAGGATCGTCAGATTCGCGGCCACCGCTTCGATCACTTCCGGCGGCAGAGTCGAATCGTAGAAACAGTCGCTGAATCGCAGGCTCTTTTTCCGCAATTCGTCGTAATGGTCGCGCCAATATGCGGTGACTTCGTCGATGTCCTTGAAGCGGCCCGCATACCATGGACGATACGTGCCGACCTCGGGCATCGGCTGCGGATCGTTGCCGATGTTGATGTTCGTCTTGCCGACATACCACGCCAAACGCAACGCGATGGTCTTCGATTCGCCGGGGGCAAGCGTAAACGGCACGAACAGCGACGCGCCGGGTGAAGGCTCTCCTTCCGTAACCGGTGGACGATCGAAGCAGGTCCCCGCGGCGATATCTTCCCATGCCATCGTCAACGCGTCGAACCAGCCGCCGCGGAACCAGGCATGATTCACCTTCACCGCCCGATCGCCGACGGTGGCGGAAAAGGCGCCTTCATCCTGCGGCGCTTTGTTGCCCGGCCCGCCCCACAACACGAATCCGCCCGGTGTCGGTTTCACCGCGTGGGGATGGCCGTCCACCGTCATGAAGTTTTTCGCGTTCCACGAAAATACCGCTTCCACCTTCGCGGCGGAATTATTGGTGAAACGATATTCCAACGCCACGGCGGGCAGGCTGGCGTTGTCCGCGTCGCCCGGCTCGAAGGGACTCCATCCGGTGATCTCGACTTCCAGCGGAATCGCCTCGTCGGTCAATATGACCTTGCCGAACGGGAACCGCGTTTGAAAGCGGGCCGAGGCGAATCGCGGCAAGCCGAACGAATGGCCCCCCGCGCCGTTGCCGGCGCCGGGTTGGCCGAAGAGTTTCCAGCCCGGCACCGGCCCTTCCAGCACGCGGTGCGACGCGCGGCGAGCCTTTAATCGAAATCGCCGCGAACGTGCAAGGCTCGTTGAAAATATCCGGATGGTTGCGGAGCGAGAAATGCGAGAGCGCGCCTGTGCCTTCCAGGCAGATCATGCCCGCGCCCATGCCGCCCATCGGAAAGGCAACGCGGCTCAGGCGTTCCGCCGAATACTCGCTATAAGGTCTCGTTTGTGGCCTGGGACCGCTTTTCGCTGACGGAACATTGGCCGCGGATGCAGCATCGCCGCCGGCGACCGGCAAAGCGGTCCCGAGGGCCGTGGCCAAACCGACTGATAAGACTTCACGGCGGGTAAGTGCGCTGTTTTTGTTCTCGTCCATGTTTCGGGCCTTATTTACGGGGTTTCTCATGTCCGCGCGGGAAAGTCTCCCCGGCGAATGGTGATAATCTACACATCTGTATTTTGATCGACGAAAGCGCCGTTTGCAACCGGGGCAAGGATCGTCAGTAAATATTTGAGGTTCAGCCGTCCCGCCGATACCATCATCGATGCTCGATGCCTTGATTTTCCGCTAAACAGCTAAGATTAAGCGAGAAGAATCGCGGGCTTTTCAATCGGCTCGGCAGGAGCCCTTCCTTCCCAAATAGGCAAGGAAATCCGGCGTCAGCTTGCTCGCGGCCGCGCGGTCGATAAACCACATTAGCCGCCCGTCGCTGGGTCGAATGCCTTTTGCCGGATACGTTTCTTCGGTCGCCGACCCTTCGAGAATTTCGTGCAATATCGCCGCCTTGTGTTCGCCGGTTGCCAGGAATATCGAATTCCGAGCGGCGTTCAAGAGTGGGAAAGTGAACGTGATGCGATCGACCGGCGGCGGGAGAGCACCCGGCAAACTCCACGTCACCAAGGCGTCTTTCGCTTTCAACGCGGCCGATCCGGGAAACAGCGAGGCGGTGTGGCCGTCTTCGCCCAAACCGAGCAAAATCAGATCGAAACGCGGGATAGCGCGCAAGTTCGCCGGCGGTCCCCGGATTTCGTCTCACCCTCCCCAGCGGCGCCGAAAAACCGCGACAATTCTCTTTCGTATGCCTCGGCGGCTTTCGCCGCGCTGCTCCACTCCGTCGGTACGGCAAATACGTGGTCGCGGGGGATCGGAACATCAAGCAGCAGCGCCGCGCTCGGCCGTCCGAAAATTGCTCCGCGAATCCTGTTGCGGAACGAACCGCTCATCGCCGAAAAAAATAAATGTTTTCGACCAGTCGATGGCCGTCCCGCGCTCCGGCCGCCCCAAGCAGAGATAGGTCTTTTCGGGCGTCGATCCGCCGCAAAGCGCCAAGCTGAATCGCCCTCGCTCCGCTAGCGCCTCGTGCGCGATTCCTGCGATCATCCCGGCCGCCCGAACGGCCAACACCGTTGGATTTTCACAGATCGTCAATTTGCTGAAAATTAGGTCCGTCATGGCTTGACTCTCCGACTCGGGGGCGGTGCTCGCCTTCCTCGTCGATAATTCTAGTCCTGCCGCCGCGATCGGTCAAAAAGATGAATTTTTCCTTGTGGAGGAGGTATGCTTCATCGGCCCGCTCGATAATGCGCTCGGAATTGGATCGGTGACAAGCCGGTATTGCGCTTGAAGGCCACGCTCAAGTGGGATCCGGTTTTGAATCCCGTGAGATCCGCGATTTCCGTCAAGGAGTCGTTAGTCAGGGTGAGCAGCCGTTTCACCTGGTCCAGTTGAACGCGGACGATTTCTTGCTTGGGAGTCCGTCCCAATAATTTCATGAAGCGGCGCTCCAACGTTGCACGGGAGATGCTCAGGAACGAGAGCATGTTCTCGACGGCGATGCCGCGCGTGGCGTTGTGCCGAATGTAAGTCAATGCGGCGGCCAACTCGGGATCATCCACGGCCGTGACATCGGTCGATTGCCGTTCGATTACGCCGGCTGGCTCGATGAAAATGGAGTTTTGGGACTGTGCGAAACCATGCATCAAGTCGTCCAACAAGACGGCCGCCTCGTAGCCGATGCGCGCGGCATTCGGATCGACGCTCGAGAGCGGGGGCGAGGTGAGTGCGTCTAGCACGGCGTCGTTATCCACTCCCAAGACCGCGACCTGCTCGGGAATGGCGATGTTCGCCAGCCGGCAAGCGTCGATCAACCGCATTCCGCAGACGTCATTCGCCGCCAAGACGGCGGCCGGTTTCGGCAGGCGCCGCGCCCACGCGGCCAGTTGCCGCGATTGCTCTTCCCAGCCCGATCGGCCCTCGTTGCTTTGCGCCGACATCAGGTGGCAACTCAAGCCTCGCCGTTTCAGTTGCGCAACAAAAGCGTTTCTCCGCCATTGAACCCAGCGATCTTCGGTGATCGAGCAGAAGCCGATATGCTGAAAATGCCGCTGCAAAAAATGATCGACCGCGATCCGCGCGATGGCTTCTTCGTCCACGTAAACCAGCGGGAATCCGTGTCCGATGATTTGCGAGTGTGTCTCGACGGTCGGCACGCCACAACTTCGAATGGCTTCCACCATTGCTTGGCTATAACTGCGGAAAATGATCCCGTCCCCCTTCCAATCGGCCAGCCAATTGGGTTGCGGATCGTGTAAAGCGCAGCTCCTCGACGTACATGGACCAACGACCGTGCGCCATGGCATAGCGGCCGATCCCTTCCAAGAGCTGCCGCCCGTAGGCTTTGGCGGTTTCGATAATCAACAGGACTCGTTTTGGATCAGCCATTGGTGGTGGGAATTAATGGAACAACAATGGCCGCTGTGTGCGGCAAAAAGATATGATTATGGGGGGAGATTATTCCAAAATTGTTACGATATTTCGACCTAAGTCCTTTCTACCACTGGATTAAAATAAATTCAACCCCCCGCAGCGCATGAGGCAAATAAGAATGAAAAATGACGCAAATAGAAAAATGGTCGAATCTGAATTTGGTTATAATCGAATTTGACGAGTTTTCTTCCTGAGTTTGTATGGAGGTTCCTTATGTTGCGATTTCATGTGCTCTTGTTGGCGGGATTGTTTTTCGGCGGGATTTGCGTCCCCGAGCGGGTTTTCGCTCAAGGACAATCATTGGAACTGGCCCTGATCCGCCCGGCGTCACAGGGGTTTTCCAACGCCGGCTGGACTTGCGACCGCTATCCCGATTTGCCGACCTTGGACGCTAAGAAAAGCATGGTGATGGCCGACCTGCCCGGGCCGGGTGTGATCCACGCGCTGCACACCACGAGGCATTGGCCAAAGGAGCTTGCCGCCCGCGGTGTGGTGCTTCTGATCTATTTCGACGACGACCCCGATCCGGCCGTGATGTGTCCGCTGGCCGATTTCTTCGGCGACGGCTGCAACGGCGGAAGCATGAATTTCTCGACGAACTTCATCGAATGCGCGCCGGGAAGCTATAACTGCTACATCCCGATGCCCTTCGAAAAACACGCCAAAGTCATTCTCCGCAACGATACCGATACGAACTTTTCCAACTATAGCTATGTCGAGTGGGAAAAGTTGCCGGAGTGGAAAAAGGACCTCGGCTATTTTCACGCCACTTACGGCCGTAAGTGCTTTCAACTGGGACCCCGGAGCAGACAGACCTTTTTGGAACTTTCCGGAAACGGGCAGTTGATCGGGCGGCAGTACAGCATCGCCACCGAGGAACCGATGTTCAAAGAGTTCAACTACGTGATGGAAGGCAACAATGAAGTCGATATCGACGGCGAAAAACGCGCCATCGACTACCTCGGTTCGGAGGATTCCTTCACCTTCAGTTGGGGATTTCAACACACTTTCGCCGGTTTGCGCGGGAATGCCGTTGGTGCGGCCGTCCGGACCGTCGAAACTTTCGATCTACCGATTTCACGACCTTCAGCCCATCCGCTTCAACAAGTCTTTGCGCTGGACCATCGATTGGACCACGGAAGGCGGTTTCAAGAACGACGCCGCGAAATTAAACAAAGCCGCGGCCGACGGAGGCTGCTGGGTCGATTACGCCACGGTGCATTACTGGTATCAGGATGCTCCCGGGGGATACAAGCACAAGGAATTGGAATCGGTGCCCGACCGGATGAAGTTGATTCTCTCGCCGCCGAAAAAATGAGGTCCTCGCAATTACGCAAAGGAGCGATTCATGTTAGACCTTCCCGTCCAGGATGATTTCCGTGAGGTTGCCCGTTTTTCGGTCGATCATTCCGCTCGATCCACTCGCAAACAATGCGATCCGAGGGAGCGCGATTCGCGACGTGGTTTTAGCCCGCCGGCGGGTTTTACTCTCGTGGAACTTTTGGTCGTCATTGCCATCATCGGCATTTTGATCGCCCTTTTACTACCCGCCATACAAGCCGCTCGTGAAGCCGCCCGCCGCATGGAATGCCAAAACCATCTGAAGCAGATCAGTTTGGGTTTGCTCACTTTCAAGGACTCGCAGAAACGGTTTCCCTCGGGGGGGTATGGATACATGTGGGCGCCCCATCCGGATCGCGGCATGGGTACGTCGCAGCCGGGAAGTTGGCTCTATTCCGCGCTGCCGTTCTTGGAACTTAAATCGCTGACGGAGTTTGGCGCGGGCGTCGGCCCGAATGTCGATAACCAGGTTCTTCGGGACGGAAACGTAATGCTCCTGCAAACCGCAATCGGGCTTTTTCACTGTCCCACCCGGCGCCCGCCCAAAACCTATCCCACGCCCAGCCCCTCCGGATTCCTCCATCAGCCGATCTTATGCGGCCCGCTCAATGGAAGCGCCCGCCTGGATTACGGAGGCAATGGGGGAGAACTGCAAATCGGCATCGGACCGGGTCCCGGATCCGTTTCGCTTTCCAACATCCAAAGTTACCGCTGGGTCTCCGATGACCCGATTGTTCTTAACAACTTTTCGGGAATATTCTTGGTTCACAACCAGATCAAAACAACCGACATCGTTGACGGGACTTCGAAAACCTACCTCGTTGGCGAGCAATACCTTTGTCCCGACAATTACAACACGGGCGCCTCGCTCGGGGACGATCAAGGGCCTTACACCGGCGATGACCGCGATACGATAAGTTGGGCCGACTGCGGCGGATACCTTGCGCCGAAGCGCGACCGCGCGGGTTTCGAAGACGGCGGTTTTACCTATGGCAGGCGCATGCCGCGGCCTTCAACGCGGCGATGTGCGACGGCTCCGTCCATTCCATCGGCTATGAAATCGACGAAACGGTGCATCGTCAACTGTGTAACCGCAAAGACAAAACGCCGATCAGCGCCATGCCGTTCTAACGAAAATATCGCTCGTCTCGTTCAAAGGAGGGTTAGAAAAGGGAAAGGGAAAAGTGGAAAAACGAAAAATGTTCGAATTTTCCTCTTTCCCTCCCTCTTTCGCTCAAGCGGTCATCCCTTCGCCGATAATTCGGCGGCGATCTTATCGAAATAGGCGACGCTTTGGGCGATTTCGGGCAGAGACTCTTCCCAGTGGTATTCGTACTCGATGGAAAAAACCGCTTTCACGCCTTGGCGGCGGATTTCCGCGAGCATGCCCTTGACGTCGCATACCCCCGTCCCCCACGGAACGTCGTGGGCTTCGGGACCGAATTGGTTCAAATCCTTGAAGTGAAAAGAAATGATACGGCCTTCCAATTTCTTCAGGCATTCGAGGGGGTTCAGGCCCGAACGGCCCCAATGGCCCGTATCGGCGCAGGCGCCGATCCGTTTGCTGCGCCCTTTCACGGCTTTGAGTACGATGTCCGGATTCCAATAGTGCGCGGGCCGAGCATGATTGTGAATCGCGATATTGACGCCGTATTCGCCGCCGAGTTTATCGAGGACTTCCAGTGCGCCTTCCTCCGGTTCGGCGACAAGGGTTTCGATGCCCATGTCCTTGGCGAACTCGAACACCTTTCGGCTGGCGGCCTCGGGTTTCCTCAAATCGCAAACGCCGTAATTGACCAGTTGGACGCCACTGTCGGATAATTTTTGCCTGACGATTTTTCGATCTTCCGGGGGGAGGTCCTCATCAATCGCCGCGGAATGGTCTTTGCTCATCCGCTGGTGGGGATAAGCCTCGATGTATTTCAAGCCGAGCGACGCCGTTTTATCGACGGCCTCGAAAAATGTGAAGCGGTTGAAACTCCAGGCTTGGCACCCCAGGCGCCAGCCGAGTTGCTCGGCATGAGGCGCGCCTTGTGCTTTTTCCCCGGCAAAGAGAATCGTTGGGCGACCGAGAAGCCCCAAACCCAATCCGACAGTTCCCGTGGTTTTCAGGAAATCGCGACGACCGAAGTTTGCTGACATGATTACACTCCTCGTGGTTGAGATTGCGGAATCGTGATATCTTGGACCTCTTAAAAAATTGCAATATACATTATTTAGTGAGTTCATATTGCAATGGGACTTTTTACAAGGCATCTCATCCGGCGGTAACAAAATCCGAGAAAACCATTGATCTTGTGAATGCGTATAGATAACACACGATAGTCTCATAAGTCTTGTTATGCAAGGTTTGCGGCCGATGGGAAATGCACATCACAAGCGCAATGCCATTAGAGAAGTGATTTTAGGTTCTCGATGCCCAAGTCTGGATTATCGAAATAATTTGCAGAGTTTGGCGAATAATTGAGAGAGAGAAATATACCAGGGGGGGTAATTATGTAATATCGTGGAGCTAGTCATAACGGTGAATTGACGAAGCACACCATATCGGTTAAAATGTGCGTAGTCTGTTAAGTTTCTTTTCCTTGGTTGGGCATTCGGACTTCGTCAAGTGGATCTCTCGCGGTTGCTCCCATAAAAGGGGCGATTTTTGCGCGGCCGATGCAATGCCCAACAATAAAGAAACTTGTCTCGAACCAGAGAAATCATAACGCCAAAGAATCCTGGGAAAATCATGGACACGACGAATTCCAGCACGCGATTTACCGGTCCGGCACCGCAGCCGGCGCCGGATTCCACGCGCGCCGAAGATTCGTTATCGCCTACTGCAAAACCCATGTCGATCATTGTCGATCAGCCGACGGTGATTTCCAATCATCCGCCGTTGCCGGCCCCCTCGGCATCGGATTCGGCCCATCGGATTCTGGAAGGCCGGATCATGCCCGGCGACCATCTTGGTCATTTCGAATTGCTGGATTACGTGGGAGGAGGGGGAATGGGGCGGGTTTTTCGGGCGTCCGACACCCGGCTGGCACGGATCGTGGCCTTGAAAGTGCTTCCGCCCGAGCAAGCGGCCGATGCGGAAACCGTCCAGCGATTCCGGAACGAGGCGCAGTCCGCTGCCCGCTTGGACCATGAAAATATTGCCCGCGTGCATTATGTCGGCGAGGACCGCGGGATTCATTTCATCGCCTTCGAGTTTGTCGAAGGAGTCAACATTAGAGTGTTGGTCGAACAGCGCGGCCCGCTCCCGCTTGCCGAAGCGGCCAGCTATACCCTTCAGGTCGCCGAAGCCTTGGCGCATGCCAACGCGCGGAATGTGGTGCATCGCGACATCAAGCCGTCGAACGTGATTATCACCCCGGAAGGACGGGTGAAACTCATCGATATGGGCTTGGCCCGGCTCCGGCAACTCGATTCCGCGGCGGCCGACTTGACGGCTAGCGGCGTGACCTTGGGAACTTTCGATTATATTTCCCCCGAGCAAGCCCGCGATCCGCGGAACGCCGATACCCGCAGCGATATCTATTCCTTGGGTTGCACGTTTTTCTTCATGCTGACGGGCCGGCCGCCTTTCCTTGAAGGGACTGTCCTGCAAAAACTGCTCCAACATCAGACCGAGCCGCCACCCGACGTCCGCGAATTCCGCCCGGATCTTCCCGAAGTAGTGAACTTCGTGCTGCAGAAAATGCTGGCCAAAGAACCGCGCGACCGCTATCGAAATGCGGGCGAATTGGCGCATGACTTGTTGGCTATCGCCGATCGGTTGGGTTTGCAGTCGCTCATGCCCGGCAATTGGCCATGGCCGGCTCCCGCCGAGTCGTCGCCGAACTCCTGGCTTCGGCACCTGCCTTGGATGGCATCCATTGCCGCGCTGGTGGCCATCGTTCTGGCGTTGGAGTTATATTGGAAGACGACCGCGCCGCGGCTGGACACGCAAAATCCTCCTTATGCCTTGGAGGAGGATTTCGTACACGATCTGCCGCCCCCCGCGCTTGGCTCTGCGCCGGGCATGCCGGTCGAAAACTCGTTGCGAAACGAATCGCCGTCCAAGATTCTTTTCGCGAAAAACCAGGAGCGGGTTTTGCCGGCGGCCGTTTCGCCGGGAAACCTGGCGAGTGCCGGAATACCGACCAGGATCGGCGAGACGATGCACCGCCGATCTTTTCTGAATGCGGATATGTCCGGCGAGGCGAATGTTCTGCCCCATTTGGATAGCACGGCCGAGCCCTATCTTCGCGGCCAGATTTTGGAAAGCCCGCAGCCTCTCGCGGGACCGGCGGATATCTTTCCCACGAACAATGCATTTCCGTTGGATGTCCTCGATTTCACGACCGAACCCTGGCGCATCCCGCCGCCGAGTGCGGAGAGTGCCTTGTTGAATTCCGCGGAGCCGGTCGGGAAAGTCGGGCAAGACGCCGCGCCTGCGGAAATGCCGGCGAAAAGCAACGGCGTGCTGGTGGTTTGCGATGTTCCGGATGGTGACAACGAATTCGACTCGCTTGCCGCCGCATGCGCAATCGCCCGCAACGGCGATATCATCGAATTGCGTTTCAACGGCCGCCGCACGGAAAAACCGCTGCAACTTCCCAATCTTCGGCTTACCATCCGCGCCGGAAAAGGTTTTTCGCCGGTAGTGGTTTTTCAGCCGCTGGAGTCCGATCCGGTCAAATATCCGCGCGGTATGTTCACTCTCTATTCCGGCCGCCTCTCCTTGACCAATCTCTCCCTCGAATTGATCGTTCCGCGCGATATTCCCACCGAGAGTTGGTCGCTGTTCGAAGTGCATGGCGGGCAAACGCTGCGGATCGAACACTGCACGCTGACCATCGACAACGCCGGCGCGATGGGAGCGGCATATCATTCGGATACGGCGTTTTTCCGCGCGCTCCCGGCGTCCGAACTCGATGCCGCGGTCAGCGGCGTCCCATCCGCCCCCTTGCCCTCGGCAAGCTTCGAACTCTTCGACACGCTTGTCCGCGGAGAGGCCGTCCTGCTCCGTGAGGAAGGCTTGCAGCCCGCGCAACTAAGCTGGGAAAACGGCCTGCTGATCACCAGTGAAAACCTGCTTTTTGCCTCGGGTGGCGTCAAGGAACCGAAACCGAACGAGATGCTGCTTCTCAATTTGCGGCATGTTACCGCGATGGCTCGGAATGGATTGTGCCGGCTCTCGGACACGCCGGCGGCGCCCTTCCAACTTCCCCTGGAAGTGAACTGTGCGGACAATATTTTCATCGGCATTTCGGGAATTCCGCTGATTCGGCAAGACGGAGTGGAAATGCCCGATATTCTCCGGCGGCAAATCGCCTGGAATGGGGATTTGAATTACTACGACGCGGTCGATCTCTTCTGGTCGATCGGACGCGCGAACGGCGAAACGCCCCCGGAATCCATGAATTTCGGAAAATGGCTCTCGTATTGGGGACCCTCGCGCGAAAATCAGCCACGGCTCTGCCGATTGGATTGGAAACGCCTCCCCGGCATCGACCTGCCCGCGCATCTGCAAGCGCCGGTCGATTACGCGCTGGATCCCGAACAACCCGAAAATCCCGCGTTAGGAGCCGCCAGCGACGGTTACGACGCGGGCGCACAAATCGGGCGACTGCCGTCTCCTTGAAAACATGAGCGAGCGCCTCACTGCCGAAAATCGCCGCTTGATCCGGGAAAAAAAGACCATCCAAGCGATGATTGGGATCTATTGCCGGGGAAATCATGCCGTAAATCCCGGCGCAATTTTATGCGCGGAATGCCGAACTTTGCTGGACTATGCCTTCGCCCGGCTCGATCGGTGCCCTGCCGCGGCGGATAAGCCGCCCTGCGCGAAATGCAGCGTCCACTGCTACAAACCCGCACTCCGCGAGAAAATCCAAACCGTCATGCGCTATGCCGGTCCGCGAATGCTTTGGAAACATCCCGTTTTGGCTCTCCGGCATTGGATCGACGGATTTCACTAAGATGCTTTGCTGATTTCCATCGAGCGCTGCTGATCGAGAGTCTGTCGGAAATGCGGCCGGGCGATTACCGAATCTTGGGGAATCCCGCTCGCCCCCGGCTCCGATGTGCATTGGCTGCGGAAGGGGATCATGATCGATTCCCGGATTCGGCAGAAAAGCCGCACCAAGGTCGTCGGATGAACGACGCTTTCCATGCACTCATTGAAGATCAGCACGGCGTGGCCCGCGATCGCGCGGAACCAACCCATACGCCTCGCCCAACGCCAAAACAGACGTTCCGCTTCGCATCCGTCGCCCAGACGTTCGCCCTCGGGCAAGTCGGAGCGATCGGCAAGTATGCGGCAATTCGGCTCGCGGACGCATTGCCGATCGACAAGACGCAAGGCTAGGGCCATGTCCGCGCCAGCCACATAGCCGGTGAACGCGAGGCATAATCCGCCCACCGCTTCCCACGCTGATTTGCGGTAAAATGCCGCTACAAGATCGGGTCCAAAATAATCCGGTAATTGCGGGAGCGAAGAGTCGAGAGATCGTCGATATCCGATACGCCATGCCGCTCCGCCGGGACGATAGCCCACGCCGGTTGAGAGGCTTTGCTTCCGATCGGACCGATCGATCAACCATGGCGCTACGGCGGCAACTTCATTACGCGCGAAATGCTCCAGGACCGCTCCCGTCCAACCGGGTGTGACTTCGGCGCCGCAGGCCAGCGTATGTACGATCGATCCGCGGCTGGACGCAACCCCCAAATTCAAACATTCCACCAAATCGGCATGCAAAGGCGCTTGGATAAAACATACCTCGCCGGCCAATTCATACGGATCGTCGTAAGGCTCGTTGAGCACGACGATAATCTCACACTGCGCCGGTCGGTTCTCAAGCACGGATAAAAGAGTGTCTTCCAGCTTTTTGAGCTTCCCTAAAACTGGAATGACGATCGACAGCCGAGCCACGGGCACGATTCCTAGGGCCAACGTCACGGGAGTACGGGGAATATTGCCGCGAAATGGCAATGGCGGACATTTCTATCGAGGTGGCGATTCCGAATCCCGATGGGCTAATCAGCCTGAACTAAATCTGGCCTAAACGAAAAAATTTCAGGCGCGTAGCCGTCCCATCCCTATACACTATCCCTCAATGGTGTTAACTCAAGTACCAAAACGAATGGAACAGTTCTGTGACCGATGTGCGATGCACTTCGGACTCAACCTCTTCCTGCCTCGCATAATTTCGGATTGTAACGAAAAGGAAGTTTATTCATTTGCCCCTAATTCCGGGGTAAATAATGCACTACACTTTGTATTTTGTGTATATTACCAAAATTGCCGGTTTGTGCAAGATCCCAAATTTTTTTATTTGATAATCTTAACCTCACTAACATCCATTTTTAAGAAAAAGAAAGCGAATTTATAGCAACCACAAAGCAAACGGATATTGACAAATATCCCCATAATACGTAACTACCCCATTTTTCTTCCGTTGTCAGGAGGATGTGTGCAAGTCTCGTAATTCCAGCGGCAGCATTTTGTGCGATCGCTTCTATCCCGAATTGGCCGATACGGAGATCTCTAAACTCCTGAATAAGGGACACCCCGTCGCCATCGCCATTTTGGAAGTCACTCGGCCCCATCCGGGAAATCCGGAATTCTTGATGCTGGGCATCCTTTCCCAACCCCTGCAGTCGCGCCATTGGGGGATGGTCGATCCGCGGATTAACGAAGTTCCGCTTAAAAAAACTTCAAACGGGAGAATTCGAATATCCGATCTGGGACGGCGCCATTCCGCTTTCCGAGGAATATGCTCGATTCCTTACGCTCGAAAAATCCTATCCCGGATGCGTCGATTTATATCGGATTGCAGCCCCGGTTCCCGCGTTTATAAGCACAGCCTCTTGGATTATCTTCCCTATCCGCACGTGATCTACATCGCCGAAAAAAGCCAAGCGCGCCGAGAATTGCCGCTTTTGCCCGGGAAAGAAGCGGGACAACGACCTGACGCCGGCTTGCAAGCCGTTTGATTGTCGCGCCGGAGAGCGGAGTTTGCTTTTCACCGCCTCAAACCTCGAGCAAATCGGCGTCTTCTTCCTCGAAATCGTCGGCGATGTATTCCAGAGGGCCCTCCGCGCCGCGGCGATTGCCGGGGAAGATGAGTTCCAAGGCGGCGTGGAATCGGGCCAAATTCGGCGCCGGATTCATCGCCGCCGACTCGCGCTCGAATTTTTGCCGCAATTCATGGACTTGATGCCGCCCCAACGGCCAGCGGACTGTCGCGATATCGTTGATCTCGTTGAGCAATTGATAAACTCTTGCGCGGGTCAATCCCATGTTTCGGGCCGTTTGACGCACGCTGCAGGGCGGCGCGAAAATTCCCAGCCGATGCTCCGCCAACGCCAGAAGCTGGGGCACGGCATCGATCTCGATTTGCCGGAGCAACGGTCGAATGAAGTTGTCCAAAATTTCTTCCTCCCCGGGAATGCCGGGCGTCTGCAAAATCCGACCGACCCAGTGCTCGATCCGATCGATCGACCGCGGCGTGATTTTCACCGTCAAATGCAGTTGCGAACCTAGGCCCGCCAATAACGCATGGAGGCAGTGAAATACTTCCAAAATTGCGTGAATGCGTTTTTCACCGTACGTTTTCAGGGCTCTCATTTCGGCCAGCGTCGAACCGGCAAAAACCGCCAGCGGAGTATTCCAGATGACTTTCGTCACGTTCCGCAAACTGGGCGCGAAACGCCCCAACTTTTCGCCGCCCAGTCCGTGCCTCATCACGCTCTCGCGCCAGCGCGACCACTGCACTTCCGACACGCTCGCCGAGTCGAAGCAGCCGAGCGCAGTATCGACGGGGGATGTGCTTTGATTTCGAATATTCGCAGCGGAGTCATGGGCCGAACCAAACCGTTGATTCACATTGGTGAATGCCGTGGAATCGTCCGCAAAGGCATTCTCCGGATTGGCTTCCGCGGCGCGGGCGAACAGTTTCATAAGCGCTGTCATTTTTTTCCGTCCGATGCCCGGCGTCTTGGACAACTCCTCGTAAGATGAGCGCAGCAAGTCGCCCAAATTGCGGCTCAAAAAAATCAGCGGCAAGCGGCGGTCGGCAGGCAATACCCAATACGCCAAAGGCTTCTCCCAGTATTCGCAATAGCGGGACGAAAGCAAAATTTTGCTCAACCTTTGGAATTGACCGATATTTTGCATCTCTTCCTGCATGGCGGACGGCGTACTGCTCATCGATACTCCTTCACCTGGGGATGACTTGGCTCGATTGATCGTGAATGCGCGTGTAGAACCCCGAGCCGGGACGCACCCGTCCGCGGCGCTTGCTCTTCGACGGTTTTGCTTCCAATATCACTCAGCCGGCTGGACTCGTTGCTTGCGGGGATCAAGACAAATATTTTCCCAGGCCTTACAAGCAGGTTTCAGGGGGCTTTGCCAATGGTTTTAAGCCCGATAGGAAACTTTCGAACGTTCGATGGAATTGCTTGCGATCAAGATGGCGGGTGATCGATTCCGAAAAACCGAACGCAGGCATTGCGAGCGTTCGTGGAATCGAATGGTTTTATGGGGGGAATTCTCTCGTTTTCCAACGTCCGATACCGACACCATTCTGACCAATGCCAGCCGCAGCGGTCAAGAGATGCAAGCATTATTTTGCGAAATATCATGAAAAATCGATAAAAAATCGATGAAATCTCGGCCCTTTTTAAAGATTGCCCCCCCCGTAGAGTTGGCAAGAAAAACTATGCGGCGCAGAAGAATCTTGAAACGCGATCAGATTTCGGCTTCGTCGTCATGCAGGAAGACCGACACGTTCGTCAACCCTTCCGTTTGCCCCGGCGCTGATTGCAGTTCATCGATTCGGCCGGGGTCGCGCAGCAGCAAGCGATAGGCCATGTCCACGCCGCCTTCGTTCGAGCGGCGTTCGTTCATCAAGCGGGGGCGCATGGCGTGTTTGGCGAGCACTTGCTTGAGATTGGAGGCGGTAGTGAGTTGGTCGCCCATGATGCGCAGCGTGACGATGGCATCGTATCGATGGCGCGTGCCGAAAGATGTGAGCCGTAAATAAAGGTAGATCACGCCGATGCCGATCGCGGCAAGAACCCCCGTCGAAAAACGCATCGTGCCGATCGTCACTCCTTCGAGGACGGCCCAGACGATGAAGGTCGTGTCGCGGGTGTCTTTCAACACGTTGCGGAAACGAATCACGCCGAAAACGCCGATTAACCCGAACGCTATCAAGAGATTGCCGGCCATCACGATCATCATCACCGCAATCAGCGCCGGAAGCACCGCCAGGGAAGTCACAAAAGTCCGGGAATAGGATATCGCCTCGTGCGTCCACATATAGACGTAACCGATGAAATGCCCGATGGCGAACGTCAGGAATAGAATGAAGATGATCGTGTTCGTGCCGCCGAGGAAGGCGGGGCCGTAGTCGCTGTTCAACAGCGTGGATATCCAATCGTTCATATCGCTGACTCTCGTTCAAAGGGTGATGAGCAAAGAAAGATAATCCACCGCGCGCGAAATCAAACCCATTCGTCTCGCTTATGCGCTTGCACTCGATGAAACGCCGCCTCCTTCTTATATTAACCACGATCCCCGCATATTCCAAGATTTTGATCGGAAAATGCCGCGTAAAAATACATAATTGATGTTTCATCTACCCCGTTGGAAGTATTTAAGATTTCTACCTTTCCGCAAAAACCAACAGCGTGCGGCGGTGCGCCCCGCCGAGGATGGAAACATGGCGAAATCCCGCCTGCCTTGCGATTTTTTCGATCTGCTCCGCGCGATAATAGGTCTTGTTATTCGGATTGAAACCGTAGTCGTCGCGCGCCGCGGCATTGAGAAAATCCAGAATCGCAAAGCCGCCTTCGGGTTGCAGCGAATGGCGAACCTGCCGGAACAGCAGCGGAGCCCAACGCCGGCCATAGTGCGAAAGCAGGATGCCGCGCGAAAACACGGCGCCCGCCCCCGCAATGTGCCTTCCCAGAGAAAAGCAATTTCCTTCGACGAATTGCGCAAGGCAACCGCCGACGGGCGGCAACGGCCAACATCCGCGGGCTGATGTCGATGCCCACGCCGGCGGCGAAAAAGCCGAGAAAATGGGCCAGCACCAAACCCGTTCCGCAACCGAGATCGACCAGTGCGCGTTGCCGGCAGAATTCCGCCCGATCTGCGATGATCCCGCCGGCAATCTCCAGGAACCGGCGATAGGCGCCGTCTTCATTGAGATGAAAATGCTCGTCGGCCAGATCGAGGTCCCAGCGGTCGGCCTTTTGATCCCAGCGCTCGCGGATCATTTGCAGTCGCAGCGCATGGTAATCTCCCGGCCGGCTCGGCTCCATGCCATAGACATTTTCATTCGACATGGCATGATCCTGGAAAAACCATAATGTGGGACAAGCGAAGCGAAGTCCCGCCATCTAAATTCGGAGTTCCTGGTGGGACTTCGCTTCTCTGGTTCCTCCTTGCATTATGCATGAGAAATCTTCCATCCGGTGAGCTTGGCATAAGTTCGCTCCAACTCGTCCAAGCCCAGATAGTCGCGCCAGTGCCATCGCTCGGGCATCCCGAGTTCGGCAGTGATGATTCGGCGAATGTATTGCGATGGAGCCAGACCGGCGTCGTAAGCGAACCGCGTGCCGGCGTTGGTCTGAAGGAAGAGATAAGCCTCCTTGCGTTTGGCCAGCGCCTTCAGTTGGCACATCCCGCCGATGCTGAGATGGGGAAATTTCTTGATCAATCTTTCATGGACGTCAACTCGGACCGGAAAGACATTGAGGTGCGCATGATCCACGCAGCAGGTGCCTTTATTGCCGGGCGCGACCGGAGCATGTTCGAAAAACAAGGGCCGGCACCCATAATGCGCAAGGAGCAGTTCGGCGGTTTCCGACATCAGGCGTTCGAGTTCGTCGTAGTAATCGTCGGGTAAATGTCCCATCGAGAAAAGATGCTCGCGCGTGGTGATCAACAATCCTCCTTCGACGAATTCCCCCAACGGCGGAAATACCAGAAAATGTTCGCTGGCGTGAACCAGCCGGGAGCGAAGTTTGCCGTCCGATAATTCTTGATAGACCGATGGCTCACTCCCCGCGAATTCTTGACAAAACACGCAGTCGGCATTGCCGGGAACATCCTGGCTCGAGTCTGAAGCTGAACCCGGCGCGATCGCTTGCCGCAGCCGCGCGATGTCCCGCCCCAAGGCTTCCAACGCCCGGCGGCGATGCAAGTATCCCGCCTTCTCGCCGGGTTCATCCGGCACAAACCACTGCGCCAACGGCCCCGGTCCCGTTTCCGGCGGGCGGCGCGGATCGAGGCGGCCCCGCGCTTCCCCCTCCCAATGCCAAAGCTCTCCCTGAATCCAGCATCCCAGATAACAGACCATCCGCGCGCGATCCGATGCGCCGCCCAATAACCGTTCCAATCCGGCCGCGCCCAAGGATTTGCATACAAAGCGGGTGAGCGGGCCGGGAAAGCCGGGATAGGCCTCCAGCAGTAGGCCGGCGTCGTCAACCAGGCACGGTTCCCCCAACGCCTCGCGGGCCAGCCGCGCTTTCCGGCCAAGCACCGCCAGAAAATCTTCCTCCTGTAATTCCGGCATTTCGAAATCGGGCACGCGCAATGCGATCTCCATTTGCGCCAATAAATCGGCAAAAAACGCATATTTCGGCGGATTGCTCGTCAAGAGATACAGCATGGAAACGCTTCTCGGATTCTCTCCGCCGCACAGCGGTAAACGTCCTCGGGATCGTCGTTTTCCGCATCGAGGAATACCACCCGCGGCCCTTGCGAGGCCAGCCAATGATAAAACACGCGTTCGCGCTGGTGAAAGCCTCCGTCCGCGCGGGCTGCCGCATCCAACTCCCGTTCCTTCCCGGATTTGTGCGATATTCGCCGGTCGCAGGCGTCGAGGCTCGCTTCCAGGACGATCGTCAAGTCGGGCGTTTTCAACCGGTCCGCCGCCAAATCGATAAGCGGCATCAGCCGTTCCAACCGCGCCGGATCGCGAGCGTAATGCACCGCCAGCGTGGACCACAGCGAACGGTCCATTACCTGCAATTTTCCTTCCGCCAGGGCTGCTTGCCGCGAGGATTCGATCACGCCCGAGAGAAAGTACATCGCCGAAGCCAGCCAATCGGCATCGCGGATCATGCGAAGTTTTTGCGCGGAATCTTCCCAGCCTGCCGGCACGCCGCGGAGAACGGTAAGCGCGAGCCGCTCCGCAAGCAACGAACATAAGTGCGTCTTGCCGGAGCCGTTGGGGCCTTCGATTGCCACGACATGGGGCTGCCCGTTGGAGGTTGTCAAACTTCGCGGCAATCTCCGGCGCGCATTTGCCTGACGGCAGATTTCGTAGGTTATCACGTCGCGGGCCAGGTTGATGCATTCGATCGGACGCGGACTGAATACCGTTTCTCTTCCCAGCATGATGACGTCGGGACATTGAAGAGCGAGCAGCGAAAGGCCGGATAATTCGGAACGCTGCGGAACCCCCGCCTCGGCGAAATATTCGAGAATCTGCGTGGCGACGACCACCGGTTTGCCCGCACGTCTTGCCGCCGCCACGAGCTCTTCCTGCGCCTCGGGCAGGTGAATGAATTCCACGGCCGGCCCCAGATCCCCGCGAGCCACCATGATGGCGTCCGAAACTTTCAGGATCGAATCGATGTCCTTCCAAGCCTCGGCCGTCTCGATCTTGGCCATGACTAGGACTTCTCTGGCGAGCAAATTGCGAAGCTCCGCACGCCCGTCCTCCACGTCCCGGGCCGAGCCCACCAGCGAAAGAGCCACCCAATCGGGAAGCAAGCCGGCTGCCGTAAAACTTTGCAACAGCGCGCGGTCCTCCGCGGTGATCATCGTGAAAGGACTGGGACTATCGGGAAGATAGATCGAATTCGAAGTCTTGAACGGAATCAGCCCCCGATCCAGATGAGCGAAAAGCGCGTCGCTCCGCACTTCGTCGGCAATGAATTGCAAACGGCCGTCGCAAAACCAGACGCGATTGCCGCCCCGGATCTTGCCCAGCAATCCCTCAAGCCCGGGCAAAGGAACCAGCACGACACCCGCTTCGTCCGGTGGCGAATCGCCGTGGTCCGGATCCCAAAAGAGTACCCGAGCTCCGATTTCCAGTCGCAATTCCTCCATCTTCCCGGTGCGCGGACGCGAGGAGGGCAGATCGAGCAGCAATTGCAGCGCAACGCCGGTTTCCTCGGCAACCCGGCGGACATCCCGGGCATTTTGCACGTGGGGACGTTGACGATAGCCGCAAGGAAGGCGGAACCAACGGGCGCCCGCCTCGACCGCGCGGCAGAGATCCTCCGGAGTCTCCAAGGTCGGGCCGATCGTCGCCATGATCTCGGGGGCACGCTTCATTTCGGCATCCTCAAAGTGGTCATTATTCGGCATTGCGAAGCGAGGGCGAGACTCCCGCCGAGCCGGTCTTCGCGATGTTGGCTCATCTCCTGCTGCATGGATCGGCGGGAGCTTCGCCCTCGCTCCTAATATAATTGTTCAAGCCCGCGAATGAAAGACGTTCATCGAGAGTGCGTTCAAAGGTGTGGAAAACACGTACTCGTCCTGCGAGGCGGCGCAATCGCTGTTCACGTATCCGTCCGATTCCAAGACGGCGATGGTGTATTGGAAAAGTTCCTCCAATTCGTTTCGCGAAAGGTAATCGAACGAAATGTTGTCGCTCAATCCCCCGTAGCAGAAACCGGCGAAGTCCTTCGGCTCGCGAATCCGGATGCCATGCTCTGCCGCCCGCTCATAATACGGTGTCCCCGGGAAGGGGATGAACTGATGAATCGATATTTCATGCGGCCGCAATTCACGCATCAAGGACACCGCTTCGTATTGCTCTTCGAGCGTGCCGGGCAAGCCGAAAACCCAACCCGTTTTCACCCTCATGCCGGCGTCTTTCGCGCTTTGGATTCCGCGGCGGATCGCCCTGCGGTCGATTCCCTTGCGGATTCGCCGCAGCATGGCATCGGAGCCCGTCTCGACGCCGAAATATATTCGCCGGCAATTGGCGCCGCGCATGGCTTCCGCCGCTTCCGGGTCAATGGCATCGACGCGCATCTGCGCGATCCATTGCATGTCCAGGTTTTCCTGCGCCAGACGGCGGCAGAATCCGAGCACGTTGCCGCGCGAAAGCAGGAACACGTCGTCCACGAAAAAGACCTGTTTCGCGCCATAGCAATCGGCCAAATAATGCATTTCCTCGCAAAGGGCGTCGAAAGAGCGGATCGTCACGCCGTTTTGCAGGACCGTCCCTGCGTAGTTGCAGCAAAACGTGCAGCGGTGCGGGCAGCCCAGTGAAGCCAGCATCGAGTGATGCGTGTATAAAGGAAGATTGAACACGTCGCGATCGACGATCGCCAGATCTTCTCCTTGCAATCGCTTCGCCGCCGAAGCGGGGCCAACCGCCCGGCCGGAAGCATCTCGGTAAACCACCCCGGGGAGGCCTTGCCACGGCGCCCGCCGGCGGACTTTCTCGACGAGTGCCGTCATCACCCTGCAACCATCGCCGACAACGGCCGCGTCGGCGCCGTCGGTCAGCAGATCTTCGGGGAACAGGCTGGCATGAACACCCCCGGCGAGAATCAACGCTTCCGGACATTCCCGCCGCAGTCGCTGTATTTGCCGCTTCGCGATGGGGTAATTCGGCGTGATGACCGAAAAACCCGCGATCTCCGGGCCGAATTCGCGCAGACGGTCGAAAAGCCGATCGTCGTCGGGGCCTTCGGCGTTTTGGTCGTAGAGCATGACTTCGCAGCCGTGCTGCCGCAACTTTGTCGCAATCAGTCCGATCCCCAATGGGTATTCTCGATAAGTCCGCTTGGGATTCATGCACCGCGGCATGAGAAGGAAAATTTTCATGCGCTCCTCCCCTGTTGTGCCGTTGCACATGGCGGTGAATCGGCGCTGGCAAGCATCTCTCGAATCTCGGCGGAGTCCTTGAGATAGACGTGCGCCGAACTGATGAATCCCGAAACCATCAGCAAGGGAATTTCCAGGCGGGAAGCCACGCGATCGGCGATCTCATGAAGACATACGCCATCGGCGTAAAATTTGCCGAAGATGTCCTGCCCTCGCGAGAAATAGGTTGCGATAAGCCCTTCTCGGCGGCGGAGGAATTGGATTGCATTGATGCAAGGCGCCGTGCCGTCGCCCGGTCCCGCCAAAGTTACGATGGCGCGCTTCGACCAAGATGTGCCGCGAAGAACCTCGATCACGTCGCTTAAATCGCTGCGTCCCGCGGGCCCTCGAAGCAGCTCGCGATAACTATGCCCCAACTCGTTCGATTCGTCGGAGAAGAAGACTTTGCGCATTTCCTCGACGACATGCCGCGAGCCGAAGCGAACCAGCAACGGATCATTCTCGAATCCGCCCTTCTCGAAAGATACGCCAAGATGCAACACTTCCCGCGTTTCGTCGCCCACGATCTCGCCGCCGCAATGGACCTCGCGCAGCGCGGCCAGCCAGGTTTCTCCAAGTGTGGAATATCGGATTTCCTTCATCGTTTGTCGGATGGCTCGCACCCTCTACGATCCGGCGATTGTTGCGGCGTCTGCCTGGGAACGCCCGTGGTGACCCGTTCACGGATCGGCATTAATGTAGCAGGCATTCTCCGTATGCCGTCCGCGGAATGCAATGAATTGCCGCATCACGGCGCAGCAAGGGTGCCCGCTAATTCATGGGCTGTGAACGGTTGCACGCCTGTGCTGCCTGCTGCCTCCTTTACATGAAACCAGCCTGATTCTAACATGAGATAAGCGGCCAAACTACCCCTCGCAACACAAATCAAAACGCAACGTGATAAATCGTAATAGAGTGCATGAGTGCAAAGACATAGCTTTTGGAGGTCGTGCGCAAATCCATCGGGGGGGCAAGAACAACAGAATTGCCAGGGATATCCCATGAAGTCGATTACTTGCAGTTTGATCTTGGCGGCATCGATTTACTCTTTGGCGATGGCGCAATCCAATCAGCAAACTGGCAGTGAGACACCCGCGCAGCCCACTTCCATCGAAGTCTATTTCAATCCGCACGGCGGTGCTGCAAAAGCCATCATCGAGGAAATCGACGCCGCAAAATCCGCCATCCTCGTCCAGGCGTATAGTTTCGACTACCTCCCCATCGCCCGGGCGTTGGCGGCCGCCAAACGGCGGAACGTGCAGGTTTCGGTGATCTTGGACAAGGATAAAACCGCGGAGGAAAAGCCCGCCGCCGTGGACCTGCTGGTGCGTTCGGGAATTTCCGTGCGATTGGACGGGGAACATCACACGGCTCACAATAAAATACTGGTTATCGACGGCCGGGTGGTCATCACCGGATCGTTCAATTTCACCAGGCATTCCGAGCAAGACAACGCGGAAAACCTGCTCGTGATCCGCGACAAAACCCTGGCCCGAAAGTATGCCGCCAATTGGAAGGACCACGCCCAACACTCGAAATTATTCGAGGCTGAGGGCACGTCGAATTCGCCGAAATAATGGCAAAACCTTGCATCTTCCGCCGTTTCGATTAACATGGAAATTTGATGAAATACCAGGCACGGTAACCGTTCCCGGGGCGGACGGGGACTGGTCCATTTTTCGGCGAACTTGTGTTGCCACGCGCATAAATCGTTGACCGAAAACATGGACCTGTCCCCCTCCTTCCCGCCCCGTGAACGGTTACCCAGGCAGGCGATCTTTATGGGACGTTCCGGACGCTACGAACTGAAGTACGTAATCGAGGAGGATCGCGCCGTCGCCGTGGCCGATTACGTCCGGGCGTTTTTGCGTCCTTCCGCGCATAACGGAAATGGCCCGGTCCGCGGTCATCCCGTGATCAGCCTCTACTTGGATTCGCCCGACTACTTTCTTTTCCGGCAGGCCGCCAACGGGCATCGGAATCGCATGAAGCTGCGCATCCGCTTCTACAACGAACACTGGAATTCACCCGCTTTCCTGGAAATCAAACGCCGGGTAAATGACAACATCGTCAAGGATCGTGCCATGGTCAGCAGGGAAACGGTGCGGCAATTTCTCCGCGGCGGATGGCCCAATCAGTCGTTTTGGCCCGATCCCGGACATCTGAAGCACGGCAAGCGGCGGCTCGACGTGTATTACAAATTTTGGCAATTCTGCAACGCTTTGAAAGCCCGGCCGATCGCTTATCTCTCGTACCTCCGCGAAATCTACGAACAGCCGAACGATGATGAAATGCGCGTGACGCTCGACCGCCACGTCGCCGCCACGCCTTACGATGAATCGAAGATGCTCGATTCGGAATTGGGAAAACTGATGGCCCCCAAGCGCGGCACTCCGCCTCCACCTGACAAGCCGCCGTACTATCTGCCGTTGAATGGCGTAATTCTCGAGCTGAAGTTCGAGGAACGCCCGCCGACGTGGCTGTATAACATGATACGGATATTCAATCTGCAGCGCCGGTCAATGTGCAAGTATGCCGCTGCGGTCGAGGGCATGATGCTCCCCTGGGGTCGAACTTACTTGCCCGAAGAAGACCTGGCTTTGGCGCTTTACGGCTACGATAAAGCGAATTAGCCGCTAACAAAATGAAGGGCATGCCTGAATGCATGCCACTGCTGACACTGCCGGCTGGTCCAGCAGTGCCGGATTATGTCGGCGGTTCGGCTCTTTTGATCATGCCAATAGGACGCCCCGCGAATCGATTCCGCACTCCCGAAATCTTCACGACAATTTATAACGGCCGGACGACCGAAAGGCTGCGCCAGTAATCAAAGAGCGTCTCGATGGAAAGTACGCCGCCGCCCAGTCCGCTTTTGTTGATGCCGGCGTAGGGAACGCCATGCGGAAAAAGGTTGTGCCCGTTGATCCAACTGCTGCCTGCCACCATCGATTCCGCCACGCGAGAGGCGCGGCTGAGATCCTTTGTCCATACGCTGTTCGCCAGGCCGTAGTCGGTGTGGTTGGCCAGGCGAACGGCCTCTTCCTCGTCGGCAAACGCGGTCAAATAGGCCACCGGTCCGAATATTTCCTCCGCGCGGCTACGTTGTCGAGCGAGCCTGCCAACAGGGCGGGCTTGACATAGAAACCGTCCCGGCCGGGAACCTCGGCCGCTCCCCCCTCGAGCACCGTCTCGGCGCCTTCGGCCGCTCCCCGACGCAAATAACCCAACACCCGGTCGCGCTGTTTCTGGCTGACGACCGGTCCCATTTGTGTGGCGGGGTCCATCTCGTGGCCGATCTTCACGCGCCCAATCGCTCCGCGCAGGCCGAGACGAATCGGTCGTATATCGAGCGATGGATCACCCAACGAGTAGCGTCGCAGCAAACCTGACCCGTATGAAACGTGATCGCCTGGACCAGGCAATCGGCGGTCTGCTCCACATCGACGTCGTCGAACACCAACGCCGCTCCCTTGCCGCCCAATTCCAGCTTCACGGGGACCAGGTTCCGGCCGCATGACTCGGCGATGCTGCGGCCAACCTCGGGCGAGCCGGTGAACGACATCCGCTTCAAGCCCGGATGTGCGGCCAGTGCGGCCCCCGCCACATGGCCGTAGCCGGGTACCACGTTGATCACGCCGTCGGGAATGCCCGCCTCGCGAGCCAGCCGGGCGAGATAGATCGCCGAAAGCGGCGTGTCTTCCGCCGGTTTGATGACCACCGTGTTTCCGGCGGCCAACGCGGGCGAAATGTTCCAGCCGATCAAAAGAATCGGAAAATTCCACGGGAAAATGAATCCGCACGGCCCCCACGGATGCCGAATCGTCCACGCTTCATGTCCCGCGACAGCCAACGCACTCCGCCGCTGCACGTGCATCGCCAGATTCGTGTAATAACGCAGCGAATCGATGAAGTTTTGCACGTCGCCTTCCGCCTGCATCAAAACCTTTCCGGCGTCGAGCGACTCGATTTGCGCGATGATCTTCTTTCGCTTTTCGACCGCGTCGGCAAAGCGGTGCAAATACACGCCCCGCTCGTTAGGTGGAAGTTGCGCCCAACCCGAACCTGCAAATGCCTCGGCTGCGGCCCGGACGGCACGATCCACGTCGTCCGATTGCATCGCCGCGACTTCGGCGAGTGGCTCCCGAGAGCCGGGATCGATCGTCGTAAGAGTTTCGCGGTTGGACGAATCAATGTCGGCGCCCCCGATCACCGCCCGCAGCGGGCTGCCACTGAAAAACTCCGCCACTTCCGGCAAACACGCGATGGAAAGCTTCGGTTGCATGGAAATAATACCTCGCCTTACGGGTGGTTGCTGGAACACTCGCTTTCTTTCCCCTCCGTGGCAAATTGATAACCCGAATCCGTCTGTCCCCGGGTAATTCTAAGGACTTTGCATTCCGTATGCGACCGTTCCACCCGAATTAGGGAAATTAAATGTGTCATTTATCAGATCACGCGGCTAATTCGCTTCCAATATCATCAGTGCGATGGTAAGATAGACCGCATTGGACGACATTTCTCGTTGTGCGCCGCGCCGGGCGGTCTTTTACCTTCCTTCATTTTTTTCTGATTCCGGTATTAGATCCCGGAAGGATTTCGGACATATTCGCTTCGACCGTCAAATTGCGACCGGCAGTGAAAGATAGGATCCAATTCCACCCCTGTTCTCGAAATGGATTTTCCCATGGCTCATAAATTTGGCCGCGCACCGCGAAAAAACCGCCGCCCTCATCGCGACGGCAAATCCTCCTCGCACGATTTCCGCCGCTGCCGACTCACGCTCGAAGTGCTCGAACAGCGACAGTTGCTGTCGGTCAATCCGGTGATCTCGGAGTTCATGGCCAGCAACTCCGCGACATTGACCGACTATTATGGCAAAAATCCCGACTGGCTGGAGATTTACAATCCGGACATCGTCGCCCTCGATTTTTCGGGCTGGAAGTTGAAAGACAACAACACCGTCTGGACCGTTCCCGCGGGAGTGACGATCCCCGGACGGAGTTATCTCAAAATATTCTGCGACAATCGCGATGTGGTGGCGCCCAATGGCGAGTTGCACTCCAACTTCAAGCTCGGCGCCGGCGGCGACTACCTCGGATTGCTCAAACCCGATGATACGGTGGTGTCCGAGTACGCTCCCGAGTATCCCGAGCAATACACGGATGTTTCCTATGGATTGGTTGTGGAGCAGAGCGGCAGTTCGCTTATTTCAGCCGGAGCCGTTGCGAAGGCGCTGGTGCCCACGACGGCGAACGGCGGCAGCACGTTGGACGACGCGTGGAAAGGCGACTTCGGCTACCGAACCTTTCAACGAGTCCGCCTGGCAGTCGGGGACCATCGGCGTCGGCATGCGCACGACGGCGACACCCATCGGTTCGGCGAATCTCAAGCTCCGGCTCAACGCCGACGCTTCGTTTGGCGCGACGGTCCCCGACACGTCGGGCGCAGGGCATAACGGGACCAATGTCAACACAAGCGTCTCCTGGGCAGTCACGGCCACGGACACGCAAAATGAGCCGTTCACGCGGAACGGCGCGATGCAGTTCAATGCCTCGGAAAACGATCAGATTACCGTCCCCGCGGGGATCTCCGACTTCTACAATGCCAGCCAGGGAACGATCTCTTTCTGGATGCGGTCGAGCGGCACCTCGGGCTCCGGCAGCGATGGCGCCGTGCTCTTCGACATGCGGTCGAACCGCGGGATGTTGATTACGCAAACGGACGGCGGGCAGATTCGCGTGCGCTGTTTCTATAACGGCGCCGCGGTAACCGATTTTACCACGTCGGTCAACGTTAGCGATAATCAATGGCATGATGTTGCCGTTGCGTTCACCCAAACCTCGGGCGGCAACGTCGCGATCTATATCGATGGCGTTCAGGCCGGCCTGGCGACCAATAGTTCGAGTTGGGGCTGGACGACCTCCTACCCGATGGAAATCGGCCGCTGCTCGCAATCGGGCCACACGCCTTCGCTGAGCCTGAAGAATTACAACGGACTCCTGGATGATTTTCGCTTTTACAATGCGAGGCTCACGCCGACGCAAATCGGCAGTATTGCCGCCGGTTCCGACGAAAGCATCACCACTTTGGACGCCGGCATCGACGTGAAGAGCACAATGCAAAATGTCAATGCCTCGGCGTTCATCCGCGTTCCCTTCACCATTGCCGACGTGAACGACATCGACAATCTGCTGCTCTCCGTCCGTTACAGCGACGGCTTCGTCGCCTGGATCAACGGAGTGCAGGTCGCCAGTGTGAATGAGCCGGTGTCGCTTGCTTGGGATTCCGCCGCAACGGCCGTCCATTCACCCAACAGGACTTTCAACGGCCTCATCGACGATCTGTCCGTCACGGACGGCGACTTGGGCAGCATTCTTCGTGTGGGAACGAATATCCTTGCGCTCCAGGGCTTGAACGATACGGTTGCCGATGGGTGTTTCCTCATTCTGCCGCAACTATCGGCGAATGTGACGTCGATTTACGGTACCGAAGGGAGATATTTCGCGACGCCCACGCCGGGAGCGCTCAACAGTAGCGGGACGTCCGACCTGGGACCGGTCGTATCGGGCGTCTCGGAGCCGGCGGCGCAGCCCGGAGTCGCCGATGCAATTCTGGTCACCGCCCATGTGGCGCCAACCCTCAATCCCATTCAGAATCACTCGGTCACCCTGCATTACCGCGTAATGTACGGCAGCGAGTTCAGCCTGGAAATGTACGACGACGGCTCCCACGGCGACGGCGACTCGGGCGACGGCCTCTACGGCGCCACGATTCCCGCCGGAGTTGCAAGCCCAGGACAAATGCTGCGCTGGTACGTCTCCGCCGGCGACACGCTCGGTCATGCCGGCCGTTGGCCTATTTTGGTGCCGATCATCGGCAACGACGGCGGTCCGGAATACGAAGGCACGGTTGTCGCCAGATCCCTCGCTCACCAGCACCCTGCCGATCCTCCAAACGTTCATCGTGAATCCTTCCGCCGCCGACAATTGGAGCGATCGGACGGGCACTCGCGGCTCGGTCTATTATCTCGGCCGATTCTACGACAACGTTTTCGTCCGCTGCCGCGGCGGCTATACGACGAACGGAAACAAGTTCAAGTTCAATTCCGGCTACGATTTCGTCTATGCCGAAGATGAGACGCCCGTCACCGAGATCAACCTCAACCAGCAAGGCTTCGACGAAACCTATGTCCGGCCCGACGTGGCCTTCGAAACGATCGAAGAATCCGGCGTCCCCTCGAGCACCGTCTTCCTCATCCGCGTTCAGCGAAACAACGCGTATTACCGGGTGATGAATTTCATCGAACAGTTCGATGACCGATTGTTGGAACGCGAAGGAATCTACAAGGACGGCGCGATCTACAAGGGCTATTCCGATACGATGAGTTCCGCCGCCGGTTTCCGCAAGGAAAACCGCGACGAAATCGCGGGCAGCGACGATCTGCAGCAGTTCCTCAACGGCTTGCATCTCGCGGACGCGACGGCGCGAAAAAGTTCATCTACGACAACGTTGACATTCCCGAAATGCTCGACTACATGGCCGCCAATGTCCTCTATCTGGACAATGACCAGGTGGCCAAGAATTACTACCTTTATTGCGATACCAACGACGGCGCGAACGCCACGTACGATTACGCCAATGCGAACGGCACGAACGAATGGGGCATGGCCCCTTGGGATAAGGACCTGACGTTTGGGAAGTGCTACTTCTTCACGGATTATCAAATTGGCGACCCGTACGCGCATCCGTTCTTCGGCGATTCGGATCATCGAAAAATCGATGGGCCCTACAACTGGATGATGGACGTGCTGTTGGACATCCCCGAGATCAAGCAGATGTACCTGCGGCGGCTCCGCACGATGATGGACGAATTCCTCCAACCGCCCGGCACGCCCTACAACGACCGCTTTTTCGAAGCCCGCTTCGATGAACTGTACGCGAAGCTGATGGGCGACCCGTTGGTCAAGAGCTACCTGGGCGATTTGCAGTCGTACTTCAACGACATCAAAACCAAATATCTCGATCCCCGCCGCACACACCTCTACGTCGATCACAGCCTGAACGCGAGTTACCCCGACTTCGCCGGCATACCCGCCGAACAGGCCGCGTTCGTGCAAGTCGATTTCGGCTCCTACGAAGTCTCTCCGGCATCGGGCAACCAGGATCAGGAATATCTCACGCTGGTGAATCCGAACGGCGTCGCGGTGGATGTCTCGGGCTGGAAACTCACGGGCGGCATCAGCCTCACCTTCAAGAAAGGCGTCGTGATTCCCGCGGGCGGTACGCTCTACGTCTCGCCGAATGTGTACGCATTCCGGCAACGCACCACCGGGCCCTCGGGCAACCAGGCGCTCCTGGTGCAAGGCAACTACAGCGGCTACCTGTCGAAATGGGGCGAATCCGTGCGATTGATCGATCCCGCGGGCGACATCGTCTCGACCCTCGCCACCCCCGTCAATCCCTCGCTCGCCCAGCAATATCTGCGGATCACCGAACTCATGTATCATCCGGCCGACCCGCCGAGCGGCGGCTACACGAACGACGATTTCCAATTCGTCGAGTTGAAAAACACGAGCGCAACCCAAACACTGAGCCTCGCCGGCGTCCGCTTCACCGATGGCATCGCGTTCGACTTCACCGGCAGCGGCGTCACAAGCCTCGCTCCCGGAGCACGCGTGTTGGTCGTCTCCAACCTGACGGCGTTTCAGTCGCGGTATGGGACGGGATGGAACGGGATCATCGCCGGGCAGTTTGCGAAAATGAATCCCGCCGATCTCGACATCACCCACTTGGCCAAGTCGGGCGAGAAAATCACGCTCGTCGATTCGGTGGGCGAGACGATTCTCAGTTTCAGCTATCAGGACGATTGGTACAAGCAGACCGACGGCGCCGGAAATTCGCTGGTCATTCGCGATGCCGCGGCCGCCGACCGCGGCCTCTGGGGCGAACGCGTTGGTTGGTCCGCCAGCCATGCGGCAAACGGCTCGCCGGGAGCGGACGAAACGCCGGCCTATGCGGCCGGCGTCATCGTCGTCAACGAACTCCTCTCGCATCGCACGGATGAGCCCGGAGCGCTGGGCGATTGGGTCGAATTCTACAACGCCACCTCCTCGCCGATCGATATCGGCGGCTGGTACTTGAGCAACGACGACGCGGATCTGAAAAAATTCGAGATCGCCGCGGGAACGGTCATTCCCGCCTACGGTTACAAGGCCTTCAACTGGCGCGATAATTTCGGCAGCACGGCAAATGCCGGCTGTATCACGCCCTTCACCTTCGGCGAATTGGGCGGCGACGTCTATTTGACTTCCGCCGCCGCCGGCGCGCTGACCGAATTTCAGGCGAACGAGTCCTTTGGGTCCATCGACACCGGCATCACGTTCGGCCGTTACATCAAGAGCACCGGCGGCAAGGATTTCGTGGCGACTTCGAGCCCGACCTACGAAGCGCCCAACACCCCGCCCGCCGTCGGCCCTGTCGTGATCAACGAAATTTACTATCATCCCGACACGGGCAAGGACTCGTTCATCGAACTCAAGAACATTTCCGGCCAGACCGTGCCGCTCTACGACCCCGCCAACCCGCAAAACACCTGGCATTTGGCCGAAGGCGTGCAGTTCGCGTTCCCCGCCGGCGCGGCGATTTCCGCCGGTGGATACGCCCTGATCGTGAACATCGATCCGGCATATTTCCGCACGAAGTACGGCATCCCCGCATCCGTGCCGATTTACGGGCCGTACCTGTACGAACTGGACAATGGCGGCGATACGGTCGAACTGAAATATCCGGACGATCCCCAGCCGGACGGCAAAGTGCCGTACGACCGCATGGATCAGGTCACTTACGAAGACGGCGGGCTGTGGCCCAAAGCCGCCGACGGCTTTCGCGCTTCGTTGAGTCGCATTGCGGCGGCGGACTATGGCAACGACGTGGCGAATTGGACCGCCGGTTGGCCCACGCCCGGTGCAGATAACGCGGCATTTTCGGCAAGTCCGATCACCATCATGACGCCTGCCACGGCAACCCCCGGCACGGTCACGGGCACGACAACGAATCTTACGGTGGTCGCCGACAGCAGCGCCGGTGCATCCTCGCTCACTTATGAATGGTCGGTGACCGCGCTGCCGGACGGCGCCCCCGATCCGACGTTCAGCGTCAACCGCTCGGCGGATGCGAGCAACACGACCGCCACATTCTTCAAGGCCGGAACGTACGCGTTCACGGTGACAATCTCGAATTATTTCGGCGCTTCAATCACCAGTAACGTGAATGTGACGGTCGTTCCGACGGAGACTTCCTTCGGCATCGCTCCTTCGTCGTTGATTCTGGTGCCGAATGAGACTCGCCAATTCGTCTTCGCCACGCTCGATCAATTCGGCGGAATTATCAGCGCTTTGCCAAACGTTTCCTGGAGCGCGACTGCCGGAACGATCGATAGCGCCACCGGTCTTTACACCGCGCCGGCTTCCGCCAATCCATCGATTACAATCAATGCGACGAGCGGAACCGCCATGGCTGGCATCACGATCCAAACCGTCTTGCCCTACGCCTGGTGGAAATTTGACGAGGGCACCGGAACCACTACCGCTGACGCCAGCGGACACAACCGAACCGGTGTGCTGTCGGGTTCCACCCGGCCCGCATGGACCACGGGCGAATCCGGCAACGCGCTCTCGTTCAACGGCACGACCAGTTATGTTTATGCCCCATCGCTGAATCTCTACAGCAACACAGTCACAATCGCCGCCTGGATTAAAAGAAACGGCGACAACGTCGATTGGGGACCGATCGTTTTTGCCCGCGGCGGCAACACTTGCGCGGGACTCGGCTTTGGAGGAGCGGGCACTAACGAACTGAGATATCATTGGAACGTGGACCAATATTATTGGAGCACCGGCCTCATTGTCCCCGACGACACGTGGACCTTTATCGCCCTCGTGGTCCAGTCGGACCGTGCCACGGTCTATATGAAGCCGATCAATGCCGGCCTGCAGTCGGCCGTGAACTACGTTTCGAACAGTGCCGAGGAATTCGACGCGACAACCTACATCGGCCAGGATCCGATCGGCGGCAGAATTTTCCGCGGCACGATCGACGACGTGCGAATCTATAACTCCTCCTTGAGCGCGGGAGCCATCGCCGCCATGGCCGATTCGCCTCCGACCAACATCTCTTTGTCGAATACGTCGGTTCCGGAAAACGAGCCGGGCGCCATCGTCGGCTCGCTGACCACCGCCGATCCCGGCGAAGACAACTTTGCTTACCTGCTTCGAAACGATCCGACGGGCATGTTCGAAATCGCCGGCTCGAACCTGAAATTGAAAGCCGGTCAGTCGTTCGACTACGAAACCACTCCAAACGCCGTCGTTACCATCCGTTCCATCGATTCCGGCGGGCTATATTTCGATAAGACATTCACGATTTCCATCGTCAACGTGCCGGAACCGATGATCGTCGCCGCCGCCAATTGGACCGCGGCCGGTACGTCGGCCATGACCTTGAAACTCGCCGCCGACGGCAAACTTCATATCTATAAAACCGGCACGACGGACGATGTCGTCGCCGCGCAATGGCCCGCCGATGTGAGCGCCGTATATGTCACGGGCCGCGGCACGGGCGATGTTTTCACCGTCGAGTCGATGGGAACCGGCGCATCGAGCCTTGTCGTGCATGACGCGACGCTGACCGTCAGCCAAAATTACGCCATACCGGCAACCACAGATCTGACGATCGATGGCGGCGCGTTGATGCTCGGCGGATATGCCGACACTTTCGGCACGCTCGCGGTCATCAACGGCGGACAGGCTACGGCGACGTCGATCGTCTGCGATTCGCTGGTCATCGGTTCGGCTGCCGCTGCCGGCAGTTCGAGTCTCGCCAATGCCGCCGGTGCAGCCGTGGCAAAAAATGGCGAAATGCCGCCTTTGGTAAACACTGTTGCTTCCGCCGTGGCCGTGAATGCCGACGGCCAATCCCCGGCGAGCGATTCGACGTTGACCGCCTCGTCCGTCTCGCCGATACTCGATGTGCAGCCGATTGCCGAAAACCCTTTCCGCATCGCGACGATTCCCGCCAAAACGATTTCGGCCGCTTCTACGGTTGTGCCGAATGCCGGAGACGGCGATTCGTGCGTCGAAAATCGATCGGATGCGCTCCTCGCCGCCGACTCGCCCCAAATACCGATCCTTTCAAGGATTTCACCGGTTTTGCAGCCGCTGGAAGAATTCGTGACGTCGCGATGGATGCCCGCCGCCGTCGATGCGCCGCCGATCATGCCGGAACCACGAATGCTCGCATACCGTATGTCGCGCCCGGAAAACGATGTGGCTTCGCCCGCGTATTTGTCGCTCGAGAAACTGCCGTCGCTCGATCGAGCGGCGGACGGTCCGTCCGATCGTCATGCAACCCTTCGTGGCGCTGCGACAAACGGCCGTCAAGAGATGCGTCTTGCCGTTCTGCAATCGGCCCTCGAGGAGTACCGCGCAAGCGTTCTCGCGGAATACGCGGATCGCGGCGTATTCCCCCAAAATCGAGGAACCAAACCGCCTTCGCGTTTCGCAAAAGCGGTCGATGCCGCCCTTGACGCCGAACTCGGCGCCGGCGATGAATGACGCTCGCTCTCGCTTACGGCTTCGACTGTAATTTGAAATCGTACTTCGATGTGCCGCGCTCGATCTCGCTCGTGAGCGTCGTTTCCGTGTTGTAGCGGGAAGGAACCAGCGGCTCGATATCCTCCACCATCGGGCTCGCCGGATTGCCGGGCGTAAACGGATGTTTGCCCGCGACCTTGCCGCCGGTGATGCGGACGGTCTTCGTGCCGGGCATCGCCGCGCATTCGTACTTTCCGTCCTTAATCACCGCGGCCGCCGTCGGACCCTTGCCGTCGGCCGGCTGAAAGTCGATTTTACCCCGCTCCAACGGCTGGTCGTCCACGGTCACGATGCCGTGAATCGAAATCGCTCCGCTGCCGCCGCATCCCGCAGCCGTCAGTAACAACGCCGCTGACAGCGCCGCCGCGATGGATCTCCACATGCTGCTGATCCTTTCGTCTCATCAATAGCCGGGCACGGTGAACGTCTCGCCGCCGGCCATCGAACTGAGGCCCCGCCACACCGCGACGTCGATCTCGTTGATGATAAAATGAACGGACCCGTCGCCGTTGACCGTTTGCACGCCGCCGCGATGCTTGCTGCGGGCGGAAACGAAAACCGCCCCTCCCATCACGCACGGGCCGGGTATGTCGGGCGTGCTCCCGCCGCATGCCGTGGAATCGATCCCCGTATTCGGCGTGTATAATGTCATGAACTGCGCCGCCCCCATGTCGTTGTTGAAGAAATCGCCGCGGAAATCGAAATCCTCGTCATGGTCGGCTTGAAGCACCTCGCCGAGAAAGATGGTGTGCGCCAGCCCATCCTTGATGTCTTTGACTTTCGTCCGGCGATTCGTTCCGAACGGGCCGGCTTGCGGCGGATCGCCGGTGGTCGTCGTGGTTTGGAAATAGTCGCAGTATCCCCACGAAACCACATAATTGCCGCGCGAACGCACCGTATAAGGATCCGCATTCCATTTCCCCTTGCGGTCCGAAGGGCAGAAATAAAACTCCGCGGTCTCCTGCGTGATCGGCCGGTTCACCGGTGCGTAGAAACAATATTTCCTGTCGTAGCGAGAAGCGTTCCCCTTCAACTCCACGAAGGGCCAGAGATCCACCACAAATGTTTGCCGCTTATATTCGCCGTGGGGGCCGATGCTGTTGTCGGGCGAAATGCACCCGGGCGCACCCAAGCACGAACTGCCCGTGCTCACGCCCGGTGGAAAGCACTGATTGACGTTCTCGTACGTCTGCATTCCCATGCCCCACTGCTTGAGGTTGTTGCTGCACGTCATCCGCCGCGCGGCTTCGCGCGACGCCTGAATCGCCGGCAGAAGCAAGGCGATGAGAATGCCGATGATCGCAATCACCACCAACAATTCGACGAGCGTAAAAGCGGAATGCGAATTTTTCATGGACAATCCTGACCTTCCCCCCCATCGTCCTTCAAGGGATGAATATTAATCTTGGAGTGAGCAATTGGGATAAAAAAATGTTTCAGATACCGCCTCCAGGGCTTCAGGAAGGCAGCGAAAACCATATCTTGCAAGATATAACATATCTTATATGTTAATGCCAATCTATTTCTATGTCAATGGGGTTGCATGATTACCAATAATATTTAACATAACTAATTGCTATACAAGGTATTGCGATAATATGAATTCACCGGATCGGCTCATTGTTGACGTCCCATCCCTTGTATGATATCATACAGAAATGCAAGCCAAAACACCGATTTCTACCACGTGGCAACCAAAAGTGTCAAATCCCCGCCAAATTCGCCGCCCCCCCAAACGGCGAGAACGGGTCGATTTGGTTCAAGGTGTGGTTGCACTGTTGGCAAAACAGATCGTTTCCGGCAATCTCCCCGTCAATCAGCCGATGCCGCCCGAGGGTGAATTGAGCCGCCGATTGGGCGTCTCGCGGACCGTCATTCGTGAGGCCATGCGGATTCTCGGCGCGGGGATTGGTCGAGGTCTCCCAGGGAAAATTGCCGCGCGTCAAGCCGGCCGATCCCGCGCACGTGGTCGATAGCCTCGCCACTTTTTTGCAACGCGCCGATCATTCGCTCTTGCATCTGATCGAGGTCCGCCGCCAACTGGAAACCGCCATCGCCGCGCTCGCCGCCCAACGCGCAACGCCCGACCAAATGGCGGCAATGGAGGAAATGAATCGGCAATTGGCCGGGCCGGGAACGCTCGACCAGCGGATCGACGCCGATTTGCGGTTCCATGCCTTGCTGGCCGAGGCCACGCAAAATCCGGTCTTCGGCGTCCTGTTGGAGCCCTTGGCACACCTCATGCGGCTCTCGCGGAAGGCTACCCTCGGCCGAACGGGCGCCGAAAGGGCGGTCGCCGGCCACCGGGATATCCTGGCGGCCGTCCGCCGCGGCGATGCGGATGCGGCCCAACAGGCAATGCTCGATCACCTTGCGTTGGCCGAACAGGATCTCGGCGGATAAAAAGAAATAATGGTCCGGTGCCATGCCCATGCTTGTCGTGGGCATGATGCGATATTACTTGCATTTCCAACATGCCCGCGAAAAGCGTGGGCATGGCGCCGGATGTTTTGCGCGAAAAGAAATCTGGGTGAAGGAATGGACCGCAGAAAAAAAGTGGTGATTACGGATTTTATCGTGGACTCGCTCGAGCCGGAACGGCGGATTCTCGGTGATTTGGCCGATGTCGTGTCTCTCAACGCCTTCAACGAGGACGATTTGATCGGACGAATCGAAGACGCCGACGCCGTCATGCTCTATCACAATATGGGACTGACGCGCAAAACGATCGAACGGCTTGCGAATTGCAAACTCATCGTCCGTTGCGGCGTGGGCTACGACAACGTCGATCACGCCTTGGCGCGCCGCCGCGGCATCGCGGTGGCCAACGTGCCCGATTACGGCAGCGAGGAAGTGGCCGATTCCGCCGTCGGCCTGATGCTCGCGCTCGCGCGGGGAATTCATCAACTCAATTCCTTATTGCGGGACGGCATCGAGCCCTGGCGATATTCCCAGGCGGCGCCGCTCTACCGCTTGCGCGGCCGCACGTTCGGCATCGTGGGTTTGGGGCGAATCGGCACGGCTGCCGCCTTGCGGGCGAAAGCGCTCGGCATGAACGTGCTGTTTTACGATCCGTATAAACCGTGCGGATACGACAAGTCGCTCGGCGTGAGCCGCATCGAGAACCTTGGCGAGTTGCTCGGGCAAAGCAACGTGCTCAGTCTGCACTGCGCTGACCGCGGAAACGCATCATATTCTCAATCGCAAAACGATTTCGGAGTTGCCCGCCGGCGCTTATCTGATCAATACCGTGCGCGGCGCGGTGGTCGATACGACCGCCTTGCCCGAGGCGTTGGCTTCAGGCCAATTGGCCGGCGCGGGCATCGACGTGCTCGACCGCGAACCGCCGCCTGCCGACGATCCGCTGTTGACCGCCTGGCGCGATCCGAATCATCCCGCCCACCACCGCTTGATCGTCAATCCGCACGCGGCGTTTTATAGCGAAGAGGGTTTGCTGGATATGCGCATCAAAGGCTCCGATGCCTGCCGCAAGGCGCTCTGCGGCCAACCGATCCCGAATTTGGTCAATTGAATGATTCTCCTTTTTCAAGGAGCCTTC
Source organism: Pirellulales bacterium (assembly GCA_963713065.1). GTDB lineage: Bacteria > Planctomycetota > Planctomycetia > Pirellulales > Thermoguttaceae > JADLEL01. The sequence goes on from CAVQKP010000016.1 coordinate 520,938, forward strand.
GCATGACGAAACTGATCGACCTCTCCCATCCGCTGGCGAACGGGCAGCTCAATTTTCCCTTCGATCCGAAAATCAGCGTCCTCGTTCACAACACCGTGGCGTCGATCGGCTACAACATCACGCAGATCACCATGGCCACGCACCAGGGAACGCATCTCGACGTGCCCTACCATTTCTACGACGACGGCAAAACCGTCGATCGGATGCCGCTGGACCGCTTCTACGGCCCCGCGGTGCTCATCGATCTGTGCGCCGAATTCGTGCCTCGCGGCGAAAACGCCGATCACGCTTCCCATGCTCCTTCCCCACGCGGCCAAATTCCAGCCCGGCGCGAAAGTGATCTATCGCACGGGTTGGGACCGGACCTTCGACACGCCCGAGTGCTTCAGCGATTTTCCCTCGCTCACCCTGGAAGCGGCGCGGTGGATCGCAAAGCGGCGGATCGGTCTCTTGGGAATGGACACGCTCACTCCCAGCACGGAATGGAAGGAAGTGCATCTTGCGCTGTTGCATAAAGATGTGGAAATCGTGATTGTCGAAGGACTGACGAATCTCGATCGGCTCCCCGAGAATTTCACCTTCATCGGCTTCCCCCTCAACATCCAAGGCCGCGACGGCTCCCCGATTCGAGCCGTTGCGCTGCTGGATGACTAATCGCGAAAGGATCAAACCATGCGAGGGCTTAACGGCAAGGCGGCGATCGTCACGGGCGGCGCCTCCGGCATCGGCCGCGCCATCATGGAGCGCCTTTGCCAAGAGGGCGTCTCGGTCACGTTCAGCGGCATCAGCGATATCGGCGACGCCACCGAGCGAGAATGCATGGCAAAAGGCTGCGCCGTCCAGTTCCTCCGCGGCGACATGGCCGATGAAGCGTTCTGCCGCCGGCTCGTCGAGGAAACGCGGCGAAAATGGGGTAAAATCAATTACCTGGTCAACAATGCCTTCTCCTTCATCGCCAAAGGCATCGAAGCCACGCGCGAAGAATGGCTGCGAATGATGGCGGTCGGCCCGATCGGCTACGCCACGATGGCCCATTACATCGCTCCCGAAATGCGGCGCAGGGCGGCGGAGCGATCGTCAATTTGTCGAGCATCTCCGCGCATATCGCCCAGCCGGCTCGATGGACTTACAACGCCGCCAAAGGCGCCGTCAACCAGTTGACCCGCTGCATGGCTCTGGACTTGGCAAAGGACAACATTCGCGTGAACACCGTGAGTCCCGGATGGATTTGGACCCGCGAAGTCGATAAGGCCGCGGGCGGCGACCGCGCGAAATGGGGGCCGATCTGGGGAAAATTCCACATGCTACGCCGGCTCGGCGAGGTCGAAGAGTGCGCCGCACCCGTCGCCTTTCTGCTCAGCGACGAAGCCGGCTTCATCACCGCGGCCGAACTCATGGTCGATGGCGGCTATCACGGCATGGGCTCCGAAGGATTGGGCGAGGCCTCGAGCTTCGCGGGATCGAACTAAATTACCGAATGAAGGATCTACTCAATGGATTTAACGGTGGGAATTTTGCTCGTGATCGTCGCGGGCGCTTTGGAAGGCTTGTTTTCCTTGCCCGTCACGCGCACGCCTCGCTGGCGATGGGAAAACGTTTGGGGATTGGGATCTTTGATCGCTTTGGTTCTTGTCCCGTGGCCGGTGGCCTTCGCAACGGTGCCGAATCTTGTTGAAGTCTTCCGCGCGGTCGAACCCCGTATCCTCGTTATGACGCTGTTGTTCGGCATCGCTTGGGGATTGGGCGGCATCTTTTGGGGCAAGAGTATCGCCGCCCTCGGAATGGCCTTGGGAATCTCGCTCCTGATGGGCCTGGTGAACGTCATCGGCTCGCCCGTCTTGCTGGCCTTCACGCATGGGCCGGGAAAACTGCTGGAATCGGGCGGATTAATGCTCTTGGCCGCCGTCGCCGTCATGGTTCTCGGCGTGGCGATTTGCGCAGTGGCCGGCGCGGCGAAAGAACGCGACCTGCGAAACGGCGCGGATGCCGTCGCCGGCGGGAAATCCGCCACCCCTTTCGCCGTCGGGCTGATGTTCTGCGTCGTCTCCGCTGTGTTCTCGGCAATGCTCAACTTCGGATTCGTCTATGGAGAGCCGATCAAGCTCGCGGCGCTCAAGGCCCACGCCGCGCCTGCGGCCGCTTCCAACGCAATCTGGGCCTTGGTCTTCACCGGCAATTACGCCGTCAATGCGGGCTATGGCTTTTTCCTGATGTTCAAGAACAAAACCGCGGGATTGATCGCCTCCCAAGGGTCTTCGGCATACTGGCTGGGCGTCTTGTTCATGGGCGTCGCCTGGCCGCTGGGAGTCGTGCTCTACGGCATCGGCGCGGACCGCATGGGCCAGTACGGTGCCTTCGTCGGTTTTCCCATGCTGCTGGTGATGACGATTCTTTTCGCCAATTTGGCCGGCGCGCTTACCGGCGAGTGGCGCGGCGCTTCGGCCCGGACCAAAAAGACGATGCTCGCAGGCGTGCTGACGCTCGCGGGAGCGTTTGCCGTCTTCGGCGTTTCCAGCTTGTTGCTCGATCCGGAAAAGAAAATCGTGCAAGGAGAAAGCCTGCTGTTGAGCAAAACCGAGCCGGCCAGCCTCTGTTTCCCTCAGGTGCTCAAAGGCAGCCTGACCCTCCGCGGCACGTACGCGCCGGGAAAACCGGACGGCATCTCTTACATCGAAGGCCGCGACTATGTTGTCGATTACGCAAAGGGCGCCGTCGTGCGCACCCCCGATTCCCGCATCCCCGACTATTCGACCCACTGCTTGTACGGCTTGAAGGATTTCGATCACGGCAAATTCCCCGATTACAGCAACCATAAATGGTTCGTCTGGGCCGATTATCAAACGACCGACTGCCAACCGTGGGCGAAACCGAACGATCAAACCCGCCAATTGGCCGCCGTACGAAAGAAACTCGAGGCCGGCGGGCCGTTCAAGATCGTTTCCTATGGCGACAGCATCACGGCCGGCGGCGAGGCTTCGTCGGAAAATCTGCGGTTCACGCATCTTTTCGCTAACTATCTGCAAGCCATGTTCCCCAAGTCCAAAATCGAACTGGTCGATGTTTCAATCCCCGGCTATTCTTCGCGGGAGGGCATCGACTGGTTCGACCGGAAAATGGGGCCCGTCTCGAAGCCCGATCTGGTGCTGGTCGGCTTCGGCATGAACGATCACAACAAGGGCGGGCCGGATCCCGAAAATTTTAAAAACAATCTGCTTGCCATCGTCAAGCTTATTAGAGAGCGCAAGGGAGCGGATGTGATTCTATTTTCGGCCTTCCCGCCTAACGACAACTGGCTCTTCGGCTCGCACCGCATGGAAAAGTTCGCCGCGGCCACTCGGCAGGCGGCTGACGCGGCGAACTGCGCCTATGCGGACGTTTACGGCACGTGGGAGATGGTGCTCAAGCGCAAGGACCAGTCCTCGCTGCTGAACAACAACATCAATCATCCCAACGATTTCGGCCACTGGCTGTACGAACAGGCCTTCGAGGCGATGATATTCTAACGAATCCAAAATAGGAAGATACTCACGGTGCCATGCCCACGCTCGCCGTGGGCATGTAGGCGCCCTTCACTCCGGCGACGGCTCGCTCATCAAGGCCGCGGCAAGACCGTGATTGAAATGCATGACGGGTATTCCCAGCGTCTCCAGCGCGATGCCGGCCTTCTCCGCTTTGCTTCGCTGCCGCCTCAAATCGCATACCATGTCCAACTCGCGGCTCGGTTGGGTCGAGCGGTATTCGAATCCGCATTTTGCATAAATGTGCCGCGCGCGGAGATTGGTGGCATCGACGGGCAGCCACATTTGCTCGAAACCCAGTTCGCTAGCCAACTGCACGCAGCCGCGCGTCAATTCGGTGCCGATGCCGATGTTCTGGAACCGCGGCCAAACGACGACCAGCATTTCGCATTTGCGATCGTCGATGGGAAACAGCGCGCTATGCCCCACGATGCCCGCCGCGGAAGAAACGGCGACCAGATTGACGCCCGTCGCGATCATTTCCCGCGCCCACTTTTCGCAAACTTCGTCCTTCAGCGGCGGCAGCCCTTGAAAGGAATTCCGCGGCTGGAACGCCAGATAAGCCTCCACGAATTGCCGGTGCTCGCTCGCTTCGAGCATTTGCAGCCGCATCGATTGTCGGTTTTTTGCCGGGAAATCCCGCGGAAAAATGCCAAGCGAGTTGGGTGTGGCGTTCCGGCCCATATTCAGCGTCCTGCGGCAATTGAAAGGCTTGTTTGCGGGGAGTTCTCCCCCGTAACCGTTCACGGGGCGGATGGGGACTGGTCCATTTTTCGGCGAACTTGTGTTGCCACACGCATAAATCGTTGGCCGAAAACATGGACCTGTCCCCCTCCTTCCCGCCCCGTGAACGGTTACGTTTCCCCCTTATCCCTTTCGCCCGGCGGACGTTGCGACTTGATATCCCTGCCTTATTTGCCGATCGTTGCCTTTATAGCGTTTTTGCCGCCCCTCTTCAGGTAACTCTTCCGCTTCTTTTCGGGAAACTTTTCGATGGCGTAACGAAGCATGGTTCGCGGCATGGCCTCAGAATGCTTTTGCAAAAAACCCTCCAGTGCCGGCAATTCCCTCTTTCCCACTTCCCGCAACATCCAGCCGGCTGCCTTGTGGATTAAGTCCTCGGCGTCGCGAAGCAAAACCGCGGCGATCGCCAGCGTATCGCCATAATCGCCCCGGCGAATGAAATGATACGTGGCGAGGATGCTAATTCTTCGTTCCCATAGACTCTTCGATCGGGCGAGCCGATAGAGAATCTTGCGGCTCCGGCTCTCCAGATAGGCTCCAACCAGTTGCGGAGCGGACAAATCGACCAGGTCCCAGTTGTTGACCCGCGGGGTGTTCGCAAGATAAAGATCGAAGATCGCTTTGCGAACCGTTTCATCCGCCTTTGCCGCCTGCAATACGAGAATCATTCGCGCCAACAGACGCTCTTCGTGGATTTCAGAGTGCAAAAGGCATTCGACTTCCGCCAGCGGCAGCGTGCGATATTCCTTCGCCAGCTTGCGGATCGTCGGCACTTTCAGGCCCGCGAACTTGTCGCCTTCGCCATACTGTCCCGCCCCTGTCTTAAAGAACCAACGAAGTGCCTTGGCATGTTCTGGATTGCCCATCGAACGCAGCCGGGTTTGGATTTCCCGGACTCGGAGGGCGGATTCCGTGGAAACGTGCAAAACCTTCATGGTCCTTTGGCGGAGTATTTTGCGATGATTTGGTGCGCGCGCTGCCGCGTCACGCCGGCGGCAAGCCCGATCAGTTGATAACAAAATCCCGCTTTTCTTGCCGCCGCCATGAAGCGAATCATCGCGCACCTGCTTTTTGCATTGCGGATCTTGAGCAAGGTCTCGTTTTGAGTAATGTATCGTTCTTTGAGTTTCAGGCGAATTTGCCGGGCGGGAGGAACACCTTTGGGAATCGCCCAATAGGTATTTCCCGCGCCGTGGGGCCTGGTGAGATCGTGTCTTGACAAGCGTGCGTCTTTGACGGGAGGCTCGCCGACGACGCGGATAAAATCGTCGTACGCTGTCCATTCGAGGGGTAGCGACGCACGCTTCCGCAATTGCTTCCAAGCTATATAAGGCTTCGTGAATTTTCTGCCGGTGCGGCGTTCCCCCGAATTCATACGGTGGCAGCCTTTCTCGAAGAGCTGGATTTGCCAATGCGAAGGCGCTCTGATACATTTATTGAAATCAATCAAGCATGGACGTTTTTTCAACCCCTCATATTAACCGCCTCAATTGCGTTTTGAAAGAGGGGCTGCAACACCAGGTTTGTTTCCGCGGGCTGCTCATGGCACATTATTAAATTAGGAGTATTTCGATGAGAACCTTGCTGATTGCCGTTTCCTTGTCGTGCCTTTGCACCGCGGCGTTCGCGGAAGGAAAAACCGCGAAGATTTCCGCGCCGCATGAGCCCGGCCCCCTGGCTTTCGCCGCCAAGGAGATTGAGTCGGCGCTGCAGAACGCCGGCTGGGAGATCGCCGCCGGCGGCACGGCGGATCTCGATATCGCGATCGAACCCCCGGCTGGCGTGCAGAACGTCATGCCGATCCCGGAATCGTTCTCAATATCGGTCTCGCAAAATTCCGGACGCACCCGGGTCAAAATCACCGGAGCCGACGTCCGCGGCGTCATGTACGGCGGTTTGGACCTCGCCGAGCAAATTCGCTTCCGCGGACCGTTGGCTTTGAAATCGAAATCCGAATCGCCATTTTTAACCGTCCGGGCGATGAAATTCAATCCGCCGCTGAAAGGCAATGTCTATATGTCCGACGAGGACCAGAAAAACAGCGCCTGGTTCTACGACCTGGAATACTGGGATCGATTTCTGCGAACGATGGCCTACGACCGCTACAATGCGCTAACGTTCTGGAGTTCCCATCCTTACGACCAGATGGTCCGACTCCAAAAATACCCCGAAGCCACGACGCTCTCGAAAGAACAACTCGATAAGAACATCGCCCATTTCCACAAGATCTTTCAGCTGGCGAAAAAATACGGCTTCGATACCTATCTCGTGACTTGGAATATCCACATCTCGCCGGGCTTCAAGGCAGCCCATAAGGTCGAGGACGGCCAGGACAGCCCGCTCATCCGCGATTACGAAAAGGAGTGCATCAAGGAATTGCTCCGCGAGTATCCCGAACTGACCGGCATGGGCACCTGCCCCGGCGAGAACATGCCGCTGTCGGCCGCGGCCAACGCCGAGTGGATTCGCGACGTCTATCTCGACACGCTTGCCAAGACCGGCCGCAAAATGCCGTTCATCTACCGCTACTGGGGAGCACGTCCCAAAGAGACCGCCGACATGCTCCTCAAGGAAAAATATCCCGGCGAGATTCTGCTCGATATCAAGTTCAACGGCGAGCACATGTACTCCTCGACCAAACCGCATCCCGAGGAAATGCGCTGGCTCACGCAGCCCCAGCGGCCCTACAAGTTTCTCTGGCATCTGCGGAACGATTGCATTTTCCAACTCCGCTGGGGCGATCCGGAGTTCGCCGCCGAGGTCGTCAAGAACTGCGGCGGGCCGGAATCCGCCGGATTCGTGACGGGTTCGGAAATCGAGATTCCCGGCGCCGATCGCTACCATACGCCCGCAGACCGTTGCCCACCGCGATTGGGACTACGAGTTCGAGAAAGACTGGATGCGCTTCGCCGTCTGGGGCCGGATGGGCTACAACCCGCATGAGTCGGATGAGTACTGGATCGGCCGCTTTTCCGAACGTTTCGGCCCGGATGCCGCGAAAGATGCTTTTCTGGCTTTAAAGAATTCGAGCAAGATCATCCCACTCGTCACGTCGTTCCATTGGAACTACATGAACGGCGACTGGTATCCCGAGGGCAATATCGGCTCCTGGAATACTTCCGACGGCATGAAGAAGCCGAACTTCCGCGAGGACGGCATTTTTCACGATATCCGCGAATGGATGTTCAACAACGTGATCGATGACTCGATGATGAATATCCCGGATTATGTGGCGAAGTGTGTCGTCAAAAGCGAAGAGCCGCCGAAAGGTGTGCTGACGCCGCTGCAAGTGGCTGGGATGCTTGATGCGTACGCAGAGCCCGAAGGCCTCGCCGAAGTTCGCGAAAGGGATCAAGGAGTGGGAGTGCATGCAGCTCGATCTGCGAGCGTCTGACGGCGCTGGGTTGCTATTATGCCGGGAAGATCCGTGCGGCGACCGCGACTGATGGCGTACCTCGTCACGGGCGATGAAACGCACAGGCAGATGCGGTCGCGTTTCTCGAAGAGGCTCGCGATCAATGGAAAGAACTAGCCGAAATCACCAAATCACATTACATAACTCATGAAATCTGGCTGGTCGGCCAGTTCGATTGGGCAATGTATCTTCCGGCGGTCGAGAAGGACATCGAAATTGCGAAAAGCATGAAGCCTTGGACGCGGGAGCAGCAGACGTGGACGCTGCCGACGGCAAGAAATTGCCGACGTACTACCGCGCTGGCGGGCCGACGGCTGGCCGAAGGGCATCGAGCCCTGGGTGAAAGACTTCAACGCTCGTGTGCAAGACGCCGCCCCGGCGATCGACATTCCCGCCGGCGCGTGGGTAAAGACCACTTTGAACGCCGACGCCGCGGGTACGGCCGTGGTCCGCCTGTCCGCGCCGGATTCGGCGGAAATCAAAGCCAACGTCCGCAATTCTTCCAAAACGACCAACGGCGAAAACACGCTCGTCGCAGAACTCAAACCGGGCGGCAACGAAATTGCCGTGCGGTATGAGAAAGAGTCGCACGTCGCGCCTTTCGTCGAACTGGAATGCCGGCCCGAGTCGATCTTCCTCGAAGCCCAAGACGCGCAACTCAAGCCGCCGATGGAGAAGTTCGCGGCGCTGATGCCGCGGGCGGCCGCCTCATCCTCGTCCCGGCGAAGTTCGGCCGCGGCGAGAAAAACGGCAAAGCCCTCGACAACGGCTCCGCCACTTACAAAGTCGAAATTCCGAAAGACGGCAATTATCGCCTCCGCGCCCGCGTCTTCTGGCCCAATGGCTCGAATAACTCGTTCTTCTACAATTGGGACGCCGAGGAGCCCGTCATCCTCGGTAACGACGACGAATATGGCAAATGGCACTGGATTGAAACCAAGGCGAAACAATTGAAGGCGGGCGAGCACGCGTTGATCGTTCGTAACCGCGAAGAAAACTCCCTCCTCGATTGCATCACCGTCGTGCCGGAAAAGGCTGATGCGGCAGCGAAAGGCACAGGGCCTTGAGAGTCATATTGCGTTAGTTTGAGGCTGTTTGAAACGAGTGATTTGAAATTATGTGAACGAGTTGTAGAATAATTATTTTCTGTTGCGGGAAGTCCGGTGCCATGCCCACGCTTGTCGTGGGCATGTAAAAAACACGTGAAAACGCTTCTCATGCCCACGACAAGCGTGGGCATGGCACCCGATACAGAAACTAATTATTTCGGTCTGCGTGACTTTTCTCTAGCCCAGGCGTTTACGCCTGCGGTTAGAAGGCCGCCATCCATTTTTCTTTTTCCTTTCAGCCCCTTGAGGGGCGAGTGTGGTCAAAACACGCCGCCCCTGAAGGGGCTTTTGGAAAAAATATTTGTGGTGATCCGGCTTCCCGGGCGTAAACGCCTGGGCTCGAGAAAAAGACCTAAAAGACACGTTGAACTTGATAGAATATCCATAACAGACATTCTCAAATGAATGCAATAGAATAGGACAATCGCATGAATTCATCATCCAATCCCGCAAAAAACAATCCCTTTGGCCCTCGCTGGTCAACGCTCTCCGTCCATGCCGGTGAAGAGCACCAGAAGCCGCGGTCGGCGCTCACCGATCCGATTTTCCTGACTTCGGCCTACAGTTTTGCCGACACGAATGCGCTGCTGAAATTCATCGTCGAAAAGGAACCCCGCGAAGAATACTCGCGCTACGGCAATCCCCTCGAAAAAACGGCCGAACGCAAACTGGCAGCCCTCGAAAACGCCGAAGACGCCGTGCTCTACTCCTCGGGCATGACCGCGATTGCCGGCTTGCTCCTGGGCAAACTCCGCTCGGGCGACGAAATCATCTTGATCGACGAGTGCTATCTGCGAACCCGAGACCTCTGCCTCCAGGAGTTGCCCCGCTTCGGCATTTCCACGCGGCTCGTGCCGGTGTGCGATTACGCCGCGCTGGAAGCCGCGTTTTCGCCCGCCACGCGGATGATTGTCGGCGAACTTCCCACGAATCCGCAACTCAGCGTGATTGACCTGGAACGCATTGCGGCGATTGCGAAAAAGCATTCCGTCGAAACGGCCATCGATGCGACGTTGGCCACGCCGTTCAACATCCGACCGCTCGATTACGGCATCGATTATGCTCTGCATTCCTGCACCAAGTATTTCGGCGGCCACAACGATCTCCTGGCCGGCGTCGTGCTCGGAAACAAGGCGAAACTCGATTCGTTGCGGACCTTCCGCGGACTGCTGGGCCTGGTCAACGCCCCGCAAAATGCACATCTGCTGCTCCGCGGCCTGAAAACTTTCGAGCTTCGCATGCAGCGCCACAATGCCAACGGCCAGGCCGTGGCCGAGTTCCTGGCCGGCCATCCGCGGATCGAGAAAGTTTACTATCCGGGCCTGCCCGGCCATCCGCAGCACGAGCTTGCACGGAGAACCATGCGCGGCTTCGGCGGCGTGGTGACTTTTGCGATCAAAGACGCCGATTGGCGGCAGACCGCCGATGTCGTCGATGCAGTGCGGATTCCCCACATCGCGCCCAGCTTGGGCGGCGTGGAATCGCTCATCGAGCAGCCCTTTGTTTTGAGCTACTACGATTACACCCCCGCGCAGCGCCGCCAGTGGAACATTCCCCACAATATGATCCGCCTCTCCTGCGGCATCGAGAATGTGGAAGACTTGATCGCCGATCTGAAACAAGCGTTGGCAGCCCGTTGAAAAGGGACTGGCTCGGAGCCGGGCACCGGAAATCCCGCGAAAAATGTCTTGCAGCGACGTGCCTGTCCCCTTTTTAAACAGGCGGTTAGCGGTTCGCTGAGGTGATCGTGCCGCTGCGACTCCAAAACCGCGATCGATGCTCGCGGTTTGAAAGCGCACCCAGCTACCCTTCCGCTTTCTGCCTCGCTTCCCACTGCTTCCGCATTGAAAGGGCCATTGCCGCCTCCGCTTCGGCAATCATCCCGGCACGCTGGCAAACGAGGCTCATGGCCATGTAACTGAACGGATCGTCGGGGTCGAGCTCGCACACCTTCTGTGCGTGTTCGACCGACTCGGCATGCCGGCCCTGCTTGCTGTAGAACGCGCTCAGCCCTGCATGTGCCAGCCCATAGTCGGGATGATCGACCACCAGGGCTTCCAGCTTGGCAATTGCTCCCTCCAAGTTTCCCGTTTGTTGCAAATTGACGGCTTCGTCGTAAAGTTGGTCGGCAGTGGGCATAAATAGGACTCTTTTGGGTGGTTCGACTTCGAGACCGCATTTCTTTCCCCAAAGTATATCGTTTTACCTTCACCCATTCTAGGGTTCAAAGTCCGGGGACTGGTCCATTTTTCGGCGAGAAGATGCATTTTGCCGGAAATCAATCCCCCGAAAACATCGACCTGTCCCCTTCGCCTCAGCCGATCACCCGAAAGCATGGACCTGTCCCTTCGCCTTGCGAAAAATTGCGGAATCGATCTGGTGTGCAATTAGTAAAGATAGTAAAACCCGCAGGGCCTGTAGAACTGGCTCAAAGGGTAAGGATGGAATAACCGATAAAGTTCATAGCGACGCAATCCGTCTCCCTGCGGGAGAGGGGGTAAGATCGCAAACCTCGTTCCGAGGAAAGGCAGAAACCTGCCTGTTATCCACCATCCTACCCAACTTGAGGAGCGCCATGAGCATTCATCCGCTTGCGATTGTAAGTCCCTCTGCGCAAATAGGGCCCGGCGTCAAAATTGGCCCATTTTGCGTAGTCGAAGACGATGCACGCATCGGTGCCGATTGCATTCTCGAAAGCCGGGCGGTTATCAAATGCGGCACGTCTCTCGGACCCCGATGCCATGTCTTCGAAGGAGCCGTGCTCGGCGGACTGCCCCAACACATCCACATTCCCGAACGGCCCGGCCAGGTGATTATCGGTTCGGACAACGTAATCCGCGAAAATGTCACCGTTCATCGGGCCTTGGACGAACAACACTCGACCACCATCGGCGATCATTGCCTCTTGATGGTCAACAGCCATATCGCCCACGATTGCCGCGTCGGCAACCACGTGATTCTGACCAATAACGTAATGCTCGCCGGGCATGTGACCGTCGGCGACCGAGTTTTCATGTCCGGGGCCTCGGGAATTCATCAATTCTGCAATATCGGCACCCTGGCAATGGTCGGCGGGCAAGCACATCTCGTTCAAGATGTGCCCCCCTATGTGACAGTGGACGGCCTAAGCAGTCTGGTCGTTGGACTGAATTTGGTAGGACTCCGCCGCGCGGGCTACGATCAGGCAAAAATTCAACAACTAAAAGCCGCTTACCGTCTGATTTACCGCAGCGGGATGATGTGGAAACAGATTCTGGAAACCTTGAAAAACGATTTTGCCTATGGGCCGGCGGCAGCGTTTTATGAGTTCCTCTCGGCGACCAAACGCGGAATCGTCTCCGAACGCCGCCTGCCGCCGAATGCAACTCTCAAGATCAAGTCGCGAGAACAAGAAGAGAAAAAGAATCGCGGATTATTATGCGTGCGGCAAAAGCGGCGGGATAATTGGATCTCCAGGAATATGATTCCGCCATTAGGGTGATATTAAGAGCCAATCCCAAAACTCCTATCTCCCTCGGGAGAGTGGACTGGATGACGGCAGAATATGCTGGAAGAAGCTGCTTCCAATGGTTTTGCGATAGACTCTAAACACACGGCGTCGGGATGATCAATTATGGATCAACCGACGCTTTTCCTTTGGTTTTGCATTGATCTGAGAAGTGAAATTTATAAAACGAACCCCCCCAAAAAATGGCTCCACCGCAGTTCGTCTTGTGACGCCCAGCAAAAACCCTTATAATCAAATGAGAGTGAGACTGAGTCTCAATTAGATGTTATCTTTTATTTGGAGCCCCGCTTTAACCGTCAATCCCGATTTCTACAAAAATTCATCGTGGTTACCAACGCTATCCCGCTGCAAAGCCTGCCCGACGGGCATTCGGCTTCCATCCTTCGCATTTTCGGCCGTCCCGACGACGTTCATCGGTTGGAGGAATTCGGCATTCGCTGCGGCACTCGGATCGAAATGTTCCGCGCCGGCTCCCCTTGCATCCTCCGCATCGCCGGCAACAAATTCTGCCTGCGGGCCAATGAACTGGTTAACGTGCTGGTCGAACCGATTGCCGCGCCATTGCGCCAAAACCCGAAATTAATAAAATCCGATCCGCTGGCGCGAGAACCTCGGAAAGCAAAGTGATGAATGCAGATGTTTGAAGAATGAATTGTGCTGCCCCGGCTTTCGGCAATTCTTCTTGCATCATTCATCATTTCCACTTCCTCCTTCCTCCTTCCATAAATGCCCCCCGTCGCCAAATCGTTGCTGACCGTCGCCCTGATCGGCAATCCGAACACGGGCAAATCGACATTGTTCAGCGCCTTGGCGGGCGTCCATCAGCGGGTGGGTAACTATCCCGGCGTGACCGTCGAAAAAAAAACCGGTTGCATGGACTTCGCCGGTACGCACTATGAACTGATCGATTTGCCCGGACTCTATAGCTTGGCTCCGCGCTCCCGCGATGAGATGGTGGCTGTCGATCTGCTCGTCGGTCGGCAGGGCAATTGCCCGCGGGTCGATGCCGTGATCTGCATCGTCGATGCCTCGAATCTGGAGCGGAATCTCTATCTGGCGAGCCAAGTATTGGATATTGGCTTGCCGACGGTCCTGGCACTCAACATGCTCGACGTCGCCCGCTCGCGGGACGTCGCCATCGATCTGACGCAATTGCAGAAACGGCTTGGCGTCCCCATCGTTGCTGTGCAGGCCAACCGCCGCATGGGCATCGCCGATCTGAAAGCCGCACTCGCGAAAACCATTCGTGGTGCCTCCCTTCATCGGGCGCCGGCTGAAAGTCTATCGGAAGAAGGGCCTCATTCGAACTCCCCTCTCCCTGACGGCGATGGGCCTCATTCAAACTCCCCTCTCCCTTTGGGAGAAAGACCAGATTCAGACTCCCCTCTCCCTTTGGGAGAAAGGCCAGATTCAAACTCCCCTCTCCCTTTGGGAGAGGGGCCGGGGGTGAGGGCTGCATCGCTCTTCCCCGAATCTTTCCAAACATCCGCTGCAAAGCTCCAACGCCTCGCCTCGGAAGCCGATTCGCCGCTGCCGCTGTTCCTCGCCCGGCGGTTATTGCTCGATACCGGCGGCTACCTGGAACGGCGGCTGTCGAACGAATTTCCCGATGAAATCGGCGCGTGGCTTGCCTCCGAACGCGAACGCCTCAACGAAGCCCAGTGCCCCATCCCCGGCATCGAGACCGCGGTGCGTTATGAGTGGATCCGCCGCATGATCGACGGCGTCATCACTGCTCCCCCGCAATTTCATCATACGGCTTCCGACCGCATCGACCGCATTTTAACGCATCGATTCTGGGGGCTTTTGGTATTCGCCTTCGTAATGGTCGCCATCTTCCAGTCCGTTTTCGTCTGGGCGCGTCCGCTGATGGAGACTATCGAACATCTCACGGAAGCGGTCGGAGGGTGGGTCGAATCGGCGCTGGCCGAAGGAGCGTTTCGCAGCCTGCTGGTCGATGGACTCATCGACGGCGCGGGCGCGGTGCTCGCCTTTCTCCCCCAAATCCTCGTCTTGTTCTTCTTCCTGGCAATCTTGGAAGATTGCGGCTACATGGCCCGGGCGGCGTTCCTTATGGACCGCGTCATGTCGCGCGTCGGTTTAAGCGGCAAATCGTTCATCCCCATGCTCTCCTCCTTCGCTTGCGCCGTGCCGGGTATCATGGCGGCCCGGGTGATCGAAAACGAACGCGACCGGCTGACCACCATCCTTGTCGCCCCGCTCCTGACTTGCTCCGCTAGGCTGCCGATCTTTACGCTCCTGATCGCCGCTTTCGTGCCCGAGAAAAGCTATCTCGGCGGAATATTGAAATTGCAAGGCCTGGTGCTGACGGGCTTGTACGTCTTGGGAATCGTCACCGCCGTGGCCGCCGCGATGCTCATGAAGCGCACCATTACGCGCGGCCCGCTCTTGCCCTTCATGCTCGAATTGCCGAGCTACAAATGGCCCGCCCTCCGGACCGTGGCGCTCCGCGTCGGCGAACGCTGCGGGGTCTTTCTGCGTTGCGCGGGAACGCTGATCCTGATCGTCTCCATCGCGGTTTGGGCGGCGATTTATTATCCCCATAATTCTCCCGAAGCCGCGGCGCTGAAATTGCAGGAACAAGAAATCATCCGCCGCATCGATGCTCGCGAAGCAAATGCCGCGCCGAATGCAACCGCTCAAAAGCAACTCGCCGAACTGCAGCGCGAAATCGCGGGGGCCTATCGGCGCGATTCCATCCTCGGCCGCGCCGGCCGGTTCATCGAACCGGCCGTCAAGCCGCTGGGCTGGGACTGGCGGATCGGCTGCGCCGTGCTGGCTTCGTTCCCGGCGCGGGAGGTGGTGGTCGCGACGCTGGGTGTGATTTTCAACGCCGGCGACGCGGAGGGCGATGCACATTCCGAAAATACCCTCCTGAAAGAACGGCTGCACGCAGCCACCTGGCCCGATGGCCCCCGCCCCCTGTTCACCGTCCCGACGGCCCTCTCGGTGCTCGTCTTTTTCGCCTTATGCGCCCAATGCGCCGCTACGCTGGCGGTCATCCGCCGCGAAACCAACAGTTGGCGCTGGCCGGTTTTCACCTTCGGCTACATGACCGCGCTGGCTTACCTCGGCGCACTCGTTACCTATCAATTGGGCGCGTGGTTGGCTTCCTGAATTGCGCCCCGGCGTCATCTTCGCCGATGACGTGGGATCGGAATTCCTGGTCCAACTCCCCACCTGCTCATTTTGGTCGGCACATTCATTCTCCCGCCGCTTCAACGGTCTGTGGCGATGGTTTTCGCTCCTTCGTCAAACAATAAGCGACCAACCCGCCGGCGACCGCGCCGCAAAGATGGCCGTCCCAAGAAATGTTGGAACCGATGCTCGGCAGAATCCCCGTAAGCAGCGTTCCGCCGTAGAAAAATCCTACTCCGAGCGAGATCAGAAGCGGCACGGCGCAGTCCTTCCAGCAAACCGGAAACGATCAGAAAGGCGATCAAGCCGAAGATCAGTCCGCTAGCGCCGATATGGCAGGCAGTCCGACCGGCAATCCAGAGAAAAGCGCCCCCCAGGAGCGTTACGTAGAGCACGATTGCCCACGAACGCGCTTTGGAGCCCGCCAGCAAGGCAAGCAGAATGAAAAGTGGAATGGTATTGCCGACAAGATGAGGAATGTCGTGGTGCAGGAAAATCGACAGCGGAATCCCGATCAAGCCGGAGGCCGTTCGCGGCACGACGCCGTAATGGTCCAAAGACGGAAAACCGCACGACAGAAAAAAAACGGCCCAAATCATGCCCAGAAAAGGAGAATATAGGAAATCTCTTCGCGTACAGTATGCGTGGCGTTTTGCATGCAGGCCCTACACTCCTGTTTTTTTCATTCTTCCGCCAATTGTTTCACCGCCTCGCGTTTGCCGATTCCGCGCACGGCGACCAGGGCGGCTAGCTGTGCTCTGCGAGGGCGCGACTTGCCTTGTTCCCATGCATAGATCGTCAGCGGCGATACGCCCACCAACCTCCCGTAATCAAAGGCCGACAAACCCAGTCGCGTGCGCTGGGCCTTGACGGAACGCGGCGAAAAACGAACGTGGTCGCCGGCTTCCTCCGCCGAATTATCGGCCTGCTTCGCGGCCCGTTTTTGCAGCAACGCGATCTTCTTCGCTTGTTCCCCCAGAAGCCGCTTCAACTTCGCGATATCGCGCCGATACTGAATGACGGCCCGCTTCGTACTCCCGATTTCCACCTTGATTTCCCGTTTCGCTAAACGGCGGATTTCGTCTTTCATTGCCTTGACGAAGTTGGACATGGATAGATTCCTTTGCCGAGTTGCACAGCGGTTTTTTATGTTAAATGCTTGATCCGCGGAAAACGCGTGGAAATTGAGATGCAGTCGGAATGTAAAGTAAAGCGAAACTCCTAATCGGGAGAGGCACAAACGGTCGGAATTTATTTTCAATTGCTACATTATATATAGTTATAGAAAAATTGGTAGCGTCAAGAAATCATTTTCCACGAAATAAAGAAGGTTGAAGATTGTCCCCGGCTCGATAAACGCAATCGCCTGATAGTCAACGACTTACGGTGACGAATGGATCGAGGGAAAGACTATTACTCGGAGATCGATCGCCGGGAATGTCAACCATTCCCCCTATGCAGATCCTCAACTTCATAAAGCGGACGTCAATTGTTCACGGTTCGAAATGTAGTAGGCACACTCCGTGTGCCGTTAAGCAGTAGGCAACCGTTCACGGGGCGGACGGGGACCGGTCCATTTTTCGGCGAACTTGTGTTGCCAAGCGCATAAATCGTTGGTCGAAAACATGGGCCTCTCCCCCTCCTGCCCCCTGGCGAAACACTAACCACGCCGGCCGGGCCAGGCTTGCGGGCGCTCCCAAAAGGAATTGTCGCGCGTGCCGTAATAATCCCTTAGCACTTGATCCATGACCCGGGCCGTGCGCGCCGCCGAAACACCCGTGCTGGAACATCGGCCGCGGCCTTGTAATTCATCGACGATCGTCTGTATCAACGGCTGTTGGATGTGCGGCGGATTGGGCAAATCGAATATTTCAACGCCCTCGCCAATCGTCAACCGAACGGGCGTGTCGCCAAATATCGAGACGGCGATTTTACCCGCCGCGCCGCTGATTTCAAGAATGTCCTCGTGCATGCAAGCGGCGAAATTCCAGGTCGCCGTGCCCAGCGCACCGCAGGCAAAACGGCAGTGCATTGCGACCGCGTCCTCGACATCGCAAGGTGAAACGAAATTTGCGGCCGTGCCTTGAACGTGCTCGATCGGGCCGAAAATGAAGTCGAGAATATCGAGCGCGTGAGAGCCCAAGTCCATGAAAAGTCCGCCTCCGGATTGCTCCGCGAAGAAACGCCATCCCAGGTTTTTCGGATCGAGATCCCGCCACCTCGCATCGGCGTAGCGATACGAGACCATCGTGATTCGGCCAAGCCGGCCCGCATCGACTAGCTCCTTGACCTTGAGAAACCTGGGCAATGCCCGGCGATAGTAGGCGACGAATAGCGGTTGCTCCGCCTCGGCAAACGCGTCGATCATGCGGCGGCACTCGTACTCGTTGCGGGCCATCGGTTTTTCGACGTAGGCCGGTTTGCCCGCCGCGGCGACGCGCAACGCGTACTCCAAATGTGCGCCCGGCGGCGTGGCAATGTAAACCGCATCGACTTCCGGATCGCGGATCAACGATTCGGCGTCGGTTGTCCAGCGGGGCACGCCGTGCCGTCTGGCATAGTCTTCCGCCAAAGCCGCATCGCGCCGCATGACCGCAAGCAACATGCTGCCCTTGGCTTTCTGCAAACCCGGTGCGCTCTTGACTTCCGCTACTCTGCCGCAGCCGATGGCTCCCCAACGAATCGTCATCTCACCGATCTCCTTGATCCTGAAGATTAATCGCGATTGTCCGATAATGCCATCCCCCCCCCACTTGTTTCGAATTGCGAGCACATTATCCTTAAGTGAAGTTTCGTGTGGAGTTATGCATTTTGGCGTAACCGTTCACGGACCGGTGATCAAAGTTGTAGGCACACGCCGTGTGCCGTTCGTTTGTACGCTGGACTCGCAAAATCTGTTCCAAGGAGCATGTCCGATGATGAAAGACGAAATTTTGGCGAAACTCGCCGCCGGCGCGATTTCCACTGAAGAGGCTTCCAAATTGTTGGACGAATCCCAACCCAAACGAGGATCGCTCTATTGCAAAGTCAGCGAGAAAGGGGCGATCAGCGTCTATGGCCTGCAAAGGATGCCCGTCACCCTTTATGTCGAACAATGGGAGCGTTTGTTGGCTTTCGCCGATGAAGTGCAAAAATTCATGAAAGAACATGACCGCGAACTGAAGCGGAAAGAAAAGTAAGAGCGAGATGCCCTGATATTGCGTCATTCGATAAAACTTCGCAACCCAATGCCACGCAATGGCTTACGCCGTAGTGCGACGTTTTTTATGAACTGGTTTTTTCCCGTGCCGCGCCTTGTGGCGATACTCCGATGGCGCGAAACTCTCGTTTTGACGAAAAACGATCCGCATCTGCTCCTCGCTCGGAAAACCCGATAGATGGGCGACATTTTTCACGGGCAAGTCGGTTTCCGCCAGCAATCGCTTCGCCCGGCTGAGACGGCAGCGCGTTATCTCCTCGATCACCGTGCGGCCCGTCACCGCCTGGAATCGGCGCTCGACCGTCCGCCGTGATACCGGCAATTCGCGGGCGATCTGCTCCACCGAGAGCTCGCGGTGGCTGTGCGTCCAGATCAATTTCAACGCCTGCGCCACCACCGGATCGTCGATGCCCTCGAGCACCGACTTCGCATGCTCGCCCAATAGCGACGGCTTCCCGCCGATCTGCTCCAGCACGTCGGCCAGCAGGGCGATGCAGCGCATCGAAAGCACGATCGAATTCTGGGTGGTATGGACGTGGATTAGATCCAATAGCCGGTCGTAGCTGGCTTTCAGCCGCTCCGCATCCGTCGCTTTTCGGACCGCGTAATCGGGACGGAGCAACTTCAGCCGCCTGAGACGCTGGATGATCTCTCCGTTATAACTGATCCAACGCTCCGTCCAGCCCGTCGCGGGATCGGGCCGATAACGGTGCCAAACGCCGGGGAAAAGGACCATCACCGAATCCGATTCGACTGGCACCAGGCCGGTTTCGCGGGATTCGAACTCCCCCCGCCCCTCGGTAATGAGCAGCGTTTGAAATTCCGGCAGCGTGCGGCCTTGTTTCCACTCGAAGTCGTAAAGCGACGGATGCACCCGGGGCGGATAGGACTCTCCCGGCGCGATCGTGCATATTCCGGCGCCGGTCAGATAGCTTCCCCACTGCATGGCCAAATCACTGACGGGCAGGTACTGGTAGAAACTTTCGCAGGGGGGCATGAGTTGCTCCTTGACGGAATATAAACAGGGTCCCCTTGGTCAATTGCCACTTTTACCGACTCTATCATACCCCCCCGCTTTCTCTTCCAAAAGGGGATCGATGTTTTTTCCCGCAAGTCCCTCACGGAGTTTTTCGAAAAATGACATCCGTCTCCTGCTAATAATATTACAAAATGCTTGTCGCAAAATCAGGGCATATTCGATGTTGTGGGTGCGTTGCTCGGGGTTATAATAAAAAATGCGTTCATTGGGCGCAAGGGTGGGGTCAGTAAGGGATATTGATGCTGCTTTTTTTATCGCCGCACTCATAATTTCATCCGCCGTTTATCTTTTCCAGGGCAAATTGAGATCAAAGGAATCGGAACATGAAAATGAAAAGGAATCCGCCGGCACATCGAGGTTTTACGCTGGTTGAGTTGCTGGTTGTTATCGCAATCATCGGTATTTTGATTGCGCTTTTATTGCCCGCCATCCAGTCGGCGCGGGAAGCCGCCCGGCGCATGGAGTGCTCCAACCATCTCAAACAGATGGGGTTGGCGGCGTTGACGCACGAATCCGCCCAAAAATGTTTTCCCACGAACGGTTGGGGTTTGTATTGGGTGGGCATTCCCGATCGTGGCTACGGCCGCAGCCAGCCTGGTGGATGGATTTATAATATCATGCCCTTCATGGATCTCAAATCGGTGCATGATATGGCAAAAGGGCTTGCGGGAACCGATTGCAGCAACGCCGGCAAACTCATGTGCTCCACGCCGCTGGGTGTCTTCAATTGCCCGACTCGCCGGGCGGCAATCTTATATCCCATCGGAAATTGGACCTCCGCGCAGCTAAATCCAATTTGCGGCGTGGTGAATGGCACGGATATACATACAACGCAACTCGAAAAGGTCGCGCGCAGCGATTATGCCTGCAATGGCGGCTCGATCTATACCGACCCTTCGTCCGGCGGCTCCGGTTTCGGCTACTGGGGGCCGGTATCTACGGCTGAAGTCCGCTCAAACACTTCGGGTTGGAGTATGGTCGCTTCTGTCGCCACGGGCGTATGTTATGCCGGCAGTAAAACTACGCTCCGTGAAATCGTGGGCGGCACGAGCCATACACTCCTGTTTGCGGAAAAATCTCTCGGTCCCGATTACTATTTCAACGCCCAAAGCGGCGGAGACAACGAGACCATGTACATGGGTGATAACGGCGACAACGCCCGCTGGACTTCCACTGATGGAACTACTCCTTTGCCTCCCTTCCGCGACAGGCCCGGATTCGACTCCTGGTATTATTTTGGCAGCCCACACCCCAGCACCATGAACGCCGTGCTTTGCGACGGTTCCGTTCATTCGATTGCTTATGACATCGATCCGAATGTCTTTTATGTATTGGGAAAACGCAATAAGCCTTCTTCCGACGCAGCGTACATCCAAGATCTCAAGTGATCGCCGCTTCGGAGGAAAGAGAAGGGATTCTGGCTGCATCTGCTTTTGCTTTTTTCGAAATCTCCGTTTCCCTCGCTCAATTCGGCAATGTCATTCAGAGGAAGGGATCGCTTTCTTGATACTCCTTGGGAGGGGAAAGATGCTTCCAGCCCCCCGATATCTCCCTTGACTCCGCCCTGCGAGATCGCTACCCTGTGCGGCCCTCATCGGATTGATTATTTCAAGTCTGCAATGACCAGCCTCCTTTTATGACCTCTTCCTTAGGCCGTATCCTGATCGCGGTGCTGGCTCTGCTGTCGGCAACAAGCTGCCAGAACCTGTTCCCGCCTAAGCCCAAGGGCAAGTCGCCGCTTGCCCCGCCGCACATGTCGGCCGATTGCTGCGTGCTGGACGTGTTTTTCGTCAGCGTGCCCTTCGGCGACGTCCGGGCGAACGAAGAGTTGTGGCAGCAGATCGACGAACAACGCTTTCCCGCCGATCTGCGGCATCGGCTCGGATGCAACGGTTTCCGCGTCGGACAGGTCGGCGGACAAATCCCGATCGTCCTCTCGCAACTGATGGAGCTTAACGACAAGCCCGCTCCGACCGGGAAACCCGAAGATGCCACCGTGGCCCAAATGGCGGAAAACTCCCGCGTCTCCCGGCGGCATATTCAAACGCGCCCCGGGCAGCGGAACGAAATCAATGCGTCGGGTATCTACGAACAATTGCCGGTGCTTTATTGGAGCGAATCGGGCAAGATCGGCGGCGAAACCTACGCACAAGCCCAAGCCGTTTTGGCGGTCAGGGCCTACCCCCAGCCCGACGGCCAAGTGCGGTTGGAAATCACCCCGGAAATCCAGCACGGCCAGCCCAAAAATAATTTCGTGTTGGATACCTCGGGCGGCGTGGGTCATATCGACTTCAGCCGGGCGAAACGCGTCTTCTCCGATCTGACGACCAACGCCTCCCTGGACCCCGGTTCCATGTTGGTGATCTGCAGCCTGCCGAATCGGCCCGGCAGCCTGGGACATCACTTCTTTACCGAAAAAGATGGAAAACCAATGCAAAAACTGCTCATTATCCGACTCTCCGGAACACAGCAAAATGACCTCTTCGATTCCGGCAACACCCTCAAACTGCCGGAATATTAATGCATCTGACGAAGATCCTTCGTTCAGCCCGGTTCTAACGGCGACGGCACTTTGCGGCAATCAAGATCGATCCGGTGGATATTCGGCTTTCTTCGCAAAAAACACCGTCGCCGTTGACGCCGGGCAAGACGATTTCCGCGGGCCGGTCATTGTCAAAATCTCGTAACGGGCGATAATCATATTTTCAACCTGGGGCTGGTTTCCAACCTGTCGATAAATAACGCACATTGCCCAAACCTGTCGGACGACCGATTGGAAACCTGTCCTTCATCGGAATTCCTTTCACCCGCCAACTGCCCGATCGGCGGGCTACTTTTGGAGCATTCGTGAGTAATACCGTCATCAAAAATTTCGAGGCATTGGCTGCCAAGGCGGAGGAATCGCTGAAGCACCGAAGTCTTGGCGACAAAATTCGCATCCAAATCGGCTCGGCAACTTGCGAGAACGCCGCCGGCAGCGAGGAAGTGTACGAAGAATTCCGCAAGTATATCGCCGCGTCGGCCCGTGCCGATATCATCCTCCATCGAACCGGTTGCACCGGCCGCTGCAGCCGCGAGCCCATCGTCGGCATCATGGTCCCCGGCCAAATGCCCGTGAAATACGAACGCGTCGATCGATCGCTGGTCCACGAAATCTTCACCCAGCACATCCAACAAGGCCGGCCCCTCCTGCAAAAAGTGCTCGATGGGCCGATCGATAAAATCGTGGAATATGAAATTCTCGTTTGCGGCAGCGCCCGTTGCGAATGGCTCGGCCCGAAATCGCTTTTGCCGCTCTTGAATGAGAAGTTAAACGCCGCCGGCTTGGGACCTGATATCGTCAGCGTGAAAACCGCAAGCTGTTTCGGCGCTTGCGTCGATCAGGAAGTCGGGAAAAGTTCCTACATGCTCGTCCGGCCCGACAAAATCCTCTACCGCGTGCAAAACGAGGACGATCTCGACGAAATCATCCGCGATCATCTGAAACTCGGCCATCCCGTCGGCCGTCTGAAAGTCCCGGGCAAAACCGTCGGCCGAAAATTCTTCGAGCTCTATGGCGACGTCGCGTTCTTCAACCGCCAGAGCCGCGTCGCGCTTAGGCACAACGGCGTCATCGATCCCGAAAGCATCGAGGAATATTTCCATTACCGCGGCTTCCAGGCTTTGGCCAAGGTGCTCGATAAAAACGATCCGAAATGGGTCGTCAACGAAATCACGCAGTCGAAGCTTCGCGGACGCGGCGGCGGCGGTTTTTCCACCGGCGCAAAATGGAAAATGGGCCACGACGCCGTCGAAAAAGAAAAGTATCTCATCTGCAATGCCGACGAAGGCGATCCCGGCGCGTTCATGGACCGCAGCATGCTCGAAAGCGATCCCTTCAACGTGATCGAAGGGATGATCATCGGCGCGTTCGCCATCGGTTCGCACCAGGGCTTCGTCTATGTCCGCGCCGAATACCCGATGGCCATCGACCGCGTCCAGAATGCCATCGACCGCTGCCACGAGTGGGGCTTGCTGGGCAAGAACATCCTCGGTTCGGACTTTGATTTCGATCTGGAAATCCGCCTCGGCGCCGGCGCGTTCGTCTGCGGCGAGGAAACCGCGCTCATCCATTCGATCGAAGGCCAGCGCGGCCAGCCCCGCATCCGCCCGCCCTATCCCACGCAAAGCGGCCTCTGGGGAAAGCCCACCGTCATCAACAACGTCGAAACCTTCGCCAACGTCCCCGCCGTCATCAACTACGGCGCCGACTGGTTCGCCCGCATGGGCAGCGATAAAAGCGGCGGCACCAAGGTCTTCGCCCTCGCCGGAAAAATCACCCACACCGGCCTGGTCGAAGTCCCGATGGGCACCACCCTCCGCGAAGTGGTCTATGAGATCGGCGGCGGCGTGGCCGGCGGCAAGCAACTCAAGGCGATCCAGACCGGCGGCCCCGCGGGCGGATGCATCCCCGCCAAGTGGATCGACACGCCGGTGGATTACGACACGCTCACCAAGGCCGGCTCGATCATGGGCAGCGGCGGCATGATCATCCTCGACGAGGAAGATTGCATGGTCGATATCGCCAAGTTTTTCATGACCTTCTCGCAGGACGAATCGTGCGGCAAATGCACCCCCTGCCGCGAAGGCACCACGCGGATGATGGAAATCCTCGAACGCATCACCACCGGCAATGGCACGCTCGAAGACCTCGACAAACTCAAACGGCTTGGCCTGTTAATGAAAAAGGCGTCGCTTTGCGGCCTGGGCCGCGCCGCCCCGAACCCGATCCTCAGCACGCTCGAACACTTCCGCGAGGAGTACCTCGCCCACGTCACCGAGCGCCGCTGCCCGGCCCATCGCTGCACGGCCTTGGTGCATTTCGAAATCGACGAGCAAAAATGCGTCGGCTGCACCGCCTGCGCCCGCAACTGCCCGGTGACGTGCATCTCCGGCGTGCGGAAAGAAGTGCACATTATCGATCAAAACCGCTGCATCAAATGCGGGAGATGTTTCGAAGTTTGCCGGTTTGATGCGGTGAAGAGAATGTAAAGACCAATTATGCTTATCGGATAATATCAAAATACATGGTATTGAATATTAAGTATTATTACAAATAGAATAGCTTGGGCAAACAATGGCTAAATCATTTCACGAAAACCCGTTTGATGATGGAACTCAAATCAAATTATCGATATTTCGTGGATATATTCGTGCATGGATTCCTGTTTTTCTTACCCAAAGGAAGAAAGGTCGTAATTATAAAAATATCAATATCTTCGACTTTTTTGCAGGCCCTGGCACCGATCCTAAAGGCAATTTTGGTTCACCACGGATAATACAAGATGAATACGTTCATTTTCTGTGACGATGGCCAATTTCAAGGCTCCTGGACACAATGGGAATTAAGCTTTATCTTAATGACAATGAAAACAGACATATCGAGCGTTGAAATCAGTTGGCGGAACAACCTTGCACGAAAAAATGTTGCCGGCCAATATTTTCATCTGAACATCTTCAGGTAGTTTTTAAAGAGTACCTGCGTATTATGCAAAATTCGCAGAGTGCAAATCTGGTCATTATGGATCAATTTGGCATTAAAGAAGTTACAGATGTGGTGCAGACACTTGCAGGATGCAAACCACAGATATCCTCTTCTTTGTTTCTTCATCATTCATTCGTCGTTTCTCCGAGGAACAGCTATTAAGAATTATTTTAAGATGAGTGCCACAGAACGGGCAGCTTCAGATTACAATTCTATCCTCCGAAAAATATGCAGCTATGCCAAGTCATCTCTTCTGAAGAGCTCAGAATATTATCTGCTCCTTTTGATCAGAAGAACGTAAATATCTTCGATTAAATTTGGTAGT
This sequence comes from Pirellulales bacterium, assembly GCA_963713065.1. Classification (GTDB taxonomy): domain Bacteria; phylum Planctomycetota; class Planctomycetia; order Pirellulales; family Thermoguttaceae; genus JADLEL01. The sequence continues at coordinate 546,478 of CAVQKP010000016.1, forward strand.
AAAAGTCTTCGGGGCCTCGAAAAGTTTCTGGATGTATGTTGGAAATTAGATGGAGATACAGGAGAAGCAAATTTTGATATCGATGACGATCCCGTCCGTTCTGGCGAGACGTTTCTTTTTCCGAAATGAATGCCATAAAAAACAGGATGAGTTTGAACGCAATCTGAAATCAATGCTCCGTAAATTCGCGTTAACGAATGAAAAAATTGCCTATAATTGTGTTGTGTATAGATATACACTTGAAAACGGATTTTTACCAAAACATCCAAACAAGATTTTGAAAATGCTTCAGGTTTCGGGCCGTTTGGAAGTTTGCGATGTACTTACCGGTAATTCGTCAAAAATGCGATTTTAGTAAATGGGAAAATTTCAAGATCCAATAGTAAAGTTGTTTTTCGTCTAAGGATTGACATTATGCGAACAAGCAAAATCGAATGGACTGAATCGACATGGAATCCTGTTACCGGCTGCACTAAAATCAGTGCTGGGTGTGCCAATTGCTACGCAGAACGCATGGCAAAACGTCTTCACGCAATGGGCCAAACAAATTATCGAAATGGATTTCAAGTGACATGCCATCAACACGTTTGGGCAATCCATTCATGTTGAAATGCATCTGGCCCAGCATCCTTGTTTATCTGTACAAATACGGATTTCATCCGCGATAAATTGACACGATGTTAGGAGTTGTCGCAACTCGCAAAGATTCCGCAAGTTGAAGGAGTCGTCCTGAACTACACGGACGTTTCCGATGAAGGAATGAAGTCATTGGCAGCGATCAAGAATCATAAATACCTCAGACTCTATGACGCGAACGATGACGACTTGATGATGTGAGGTCCAGTCCTGGAAACCGGCGACCTAGTTGCTATAAACGAACATGTGACTTATGGCCAAAAAGAAAAAAATCACGCTGAAAATCGACGATGCCACCCTCTCCGTGCCCGAAGGAACGACGATTATGGAGGCCGCCGAGTCGTTGGGAATTTTCATCCCCCGGCTCTGCTATCATCCTGACTTGAGCCTCGCCGGCTCGTGCCGGGTGTGCATCGTCGATGTGAAGGACATGGGCTTTTACATGGCCTCGTGCAGTTCGCAGGTTTGGGAAGGGATGGAAGTGCAGACGAACTCGCCCGCCATCCGCCAGGCCCGCCGCGATATCGTCGAACTGCTCCTGGACAATCATCCCATGGACTGCCAGACCTGCGACCGCGACGGCAACTGCGAATTGCAGAACCTCGCCTATTCGTTGGGTGTGCGGCAGCGGCATTTCGAAGGCAAGCGGAAGCGGCACCCCATCGAGCTTTCCAGCCATTCGGTCGTCCGCGATGCCGAAAAATGCATCCTCTGCGGCCGTTGCGTCCGCGTCTGCGCCGAAATCCAGGGCGTTTACAACCTCAGCCAGCACGGCCGCGGCTTCAACACCGTCGTCGGCCCGGCCCATCTGGCGAACATGGACGACTCGGTCTGCATCCAGTGCGGGCAGTGCATAAACGTCTGCCCCACGGCCGCCTTCCTCGAAAAACGCGGCGCGAGCCCCGTCTGGGAGGCGATCGCCAATCCCGAGATGCACGTCGTCGTGCAGACGGCACCTTCGATCCGCGCGGCGATCGGCGAAGGTTTTGGGCTCGCTCCCGGCACGCCCGCCACCGGCCGCATGGTCACCGCGCTCCGCCGCCTCGGCTTCGATCGGGTGTTCGACACCGATTTCGGCGCGGACCTCACGATCATCGAGGAAGCCCACGAACTCCTCACGCGAATCAAGGAGGGCCCGCTGCCGATGATCACCTCCTGCTCGCCCGGCTGGATCAACTTCCTCGAAAAATTCTACCCCTCGCTCATTCCGCACGCCTCGACCTGCCGCTCGCCGATGAGCATGGTCTCGGTGCTCGTGAAAACGTTTTACGCCGAGCAGTCGGGCATCGACCCCAAAAAGATTTTTCACGTCGCGGTCATGCCCTGCGTGGCGAAGAAGTTCGAAGCCGCCCGGCCCGAGCATCGCCTGCCCGACGGCACGCCGCTGACCGATGCCGTGCTCACGACCCGTGAACTGATTTGGATGATCAAGTGCTACGGCATCCATTTTGCCAAGCTGCCGGAAGGCGAGTTCGACACCCCGCTGGGCGTCGCCTCCGGCGCGGGCGATATCTTCGGCACCACCGGCGGCGTCATGGAAGCCACGCTCCGCGCCGCCAGCGAACTCGTGACCGGCAAGCCCGCCGACCGCCTCGAATTCACCGAGGTCCGCGCCGTCGAAGGCCTGCGGGAGACCTACGTTGCCATCGGCGACAAAAATATCCACGTCGGCGTCGCCAACGGCCTGCAAAACGCGAAAACGCTGCTCGACAAAATCCTCGCCGGCACGGAAAAGTTCGACGTCATCGAAGTCATGGCCTGCCCAGGCGGCTGCATCGGCGGCGGCGGCCAACCCTATCCGCCCGAAGGCATGAAAGTCCTCGATCCCGAACTCCTCCGCCTCCGCGCCTCCGCCCTTTATAAGATCGACGGCGGCAAGGAACTGCGCAAATCATACGAAAACCCGGCCGATCGAAGAGCTTTACGACAAGTACCTGATCGAGCCCGGCTCGGCCAAGGCCCACGAACTATTGCACACCCATTATGCGGCGAAATTGCCCCGCGGCGTGCGGTAGATTAATTTCGTCGATGGTATAAAATTGTTTGGATAACTAACTCAATCATCGCAATATGAGGAATTTATCATGTCCGCTGTTCAAACTCCGGAACAAGTTCATTCCGAATGGCTCCAACGCCTGAACCGCCTTGTGGATGACGTCAAAACATGGTCCGAAGATCTCGATTGGTCAACGCGGCGAATTGAAATCAAGTTGGAAGATTCGCGGGTCGGCAACTACCAAGCACCGGCTTTGCTTCTTCAGCAAGAAGCGACAAGAATATTGCTTCAACCGATTGCCAGCAGCACTCCTGGGACGCAAGGAGTTGTCGATCTGTACTTGATGCCTGCCTATGACGATATAGCGAGTCTTTATTATTACGACGGCATTTGGCATGTACATTACATGTTTCCCGGAACACCGACGGTGGGTGACATTCACGATGCACCGAGCAAAATTCTTTCGAAGGAAACGCTGTCAGAGGTTTTGGGGGAGATGAAGAAAAATGCCTGAGAGCATTTATGATCGTGTGGCTCGCGTCAAGGCCGTAGAATTGGAACATACCGTTATGCGATTTGCTGCCGACCGTTTATTGGACATTGTACATTCTGATCCAACGGTTTTATTGACCTTTGCCTAGCTATTGAACCCTAGGAAGTGGTTATGCGTATAGTATTATATGAGGAAGCACGGAAGCGCAGCCGAGTTGGAGACTCGCCGTCGGCTAGCCGGACAACTCCTGCTGGAAGGCAGGGAAATCGGCGAGGTCGCCGAGATCGTAGGGGCTTCCATCCCTTCGGTGAAGCGGTGGAAGCGAACCGTGAAGCAAGGCGGAATAGATGCTTTGAAAAGCAAGCCGCATCCCGGTCGCAAACCTCGTCTCGACGCAAAACAAAAACAACGATTGTTGAAAATCCTTCAGGCTGGACCAAGAGCAGCCGGTTACAAAACCGATCTTTGGACCTGTGGGCGAGTAGCGGCGACAATCGCCAAAACTTTTCGGGTTTCCTATCACCCGTGCCATGTCTGGAAGATTCTTCGCCGCATGAAGTGGACTTGCCAGAAACCCGAGCAGTGCGTGCCCGGGAATGCGACGAAGCGGCGCAACAACGTTGGCGCGAACGAGAGTGGCCGCGGATAAAAAGGGGGCACGCGAGTCGCTAAGCCCCCTCTTTTTCTTGGATGAAAGCGGCTTCATGCTGCAGCCCGTGTGCCGCCGCACATGGGCGCCGATTGGTGAAACGCCGCTGCAATACGCCTGGGACCGCCACGAGCGTCTTTCGGTCATCAGCATCATTGGCGTTTCTCCTCTCCAGCACCGGTTATCGTTGTATTTCCATATCGCGCCGCAAAACATCGATGCCGACGAGACGATCTGGTTTCTGCAAAAACTCCACGAGCATTGCGGCCGCCGGGCGATCATGGTGTGGGATCGCTGGGCGGTGCATCGTTCGGCAGCGGCCTACTTCGACACAAACCATCCCGATTGGTTCCAATTCGAGTGGCTGCCTTCCTATTCTCCCGAGTTGAATCCCGTCGAGCAATGTTGGAACCACACGAAGTACGGCGACTTAGCCAACTTCATTCCCGACGACATCCATCATCTGCACGACGAAGTTTTCAACTCGATTGACAAACTACACCACGATCAAGCACTCTTACGGTCCTTTTCGAGTACTGCAAATTGCCCTTGGGAAGGGATCAATAACTAGGCAAAGGTCAATAAAGGGAGCATTTCGGCCCCGAGCGCTGCAAATCGCTTCCGATCAATTGGAAGGAACTTATATCGTGAGATTGTTTGCTGAGTTCGAAACGAGCATTCGTTCCTATTGCGCACGATTAGAGCGACAATCCCTCTCACGCGTGATTTGATCGACAGTCTGGGTGGACGTTGCAGAATTCCCGATGATGAAACTACGAATGTACATCGTGTAAGGGAGTGGCGCAATGCAATCGTTCACGAACGCGACGAGGAAGTCGGATCTGTTTCGATCGGTATAGCACGTCATTATTTGTGCCGGTATTTCAGTTATCTGCCGCCACATTGGTAGCTGTATGCAAATTCCTTGACGCAAAACTCTATTCATTCGTCGTAAAAATGTCCACCTGCACTCATACCACGACCGACAATTGGGAACAAGTCGAAGCCGCCGCCAAGCTCGTGCTCGGCGATAAAATCGTGGCCTTTATCCTGGAATGCCGCAAAGACCCGCACTCCGAAAGCCGGCTCATCTCCGTGCTGCACAAGGTGCAGGCCGAGTTCGGCTACCTCGGCGATTCGCATCTCGACGCCGTCGCGCAGCTCCTCCAAGTCCCCGCCGCGAAAGTCGCCGGCGTGGCCAGCTTCTATCATTTCTTCCGCCTCAAGCCCCGCGGCAAATACATGATCAACGTCTGCCTCGGCACGGCCTGCTACGTCAAAGGCGCGGAACGCATCGCCCAAAAGCTGATGGAGGAACTCGGCATCCGCTGGGGCGAAACCAGCAAGGACGGCGTCTTCACCCTCGAAGCCTCCCGCTGCCTCGGCACCTGCGGTCTCGCCCCCGTCGTCATGGTCAACAACGAAGTCCACGGCGATGTCACCGCCGACCAGGTGCCGGTCATTTTGGAAAAGTACATTAAGAAGGCGAAGGCCGGGGGATAAAACTTGAAATGGGGCCAGATCAAATGAATCTCAACGAGGAATCGAAACGGACCGGGTGGCCCAGGGCGGTTGTTCGCCCGGGGCCACCCGGTCCGTTTCAATTCCCCCGTCTTGGAGTACCCTTGCTTCGCCGCCTCCGTCGCATTGACGAGGTTGTACCAATGTAGTGGAAAAAACATCAAGAAAATGAACGTAAGTCCTTAATTTACCAACAAATCGCCACCAGTAACTGCGTAACTTGGGCTAATTCTGCACCATAAAACTTAATATTCAGTGGTCGCTTTTTTCGCTTGCCGTCATGAGAACGCGGATCGAAAACGGAGTCGTCCACATCTGCCTTGTGAACGGAGGATAGAAAATTACCAAGCCGTGATGAACCCCGCATCCTGCACCGCCCATCTGGAAACACAGGCTTTTCCCGCTTCTTCGGGCTTCCTGTTGCGAAGTTGTCACTGCGAGAATCCCCAAATCCTTGCGGCCACTCGGGATAGGACGGGATAACGGTAAGCAGCATCTTCTTTTCGCGTGATTTGCATTCTAAAATTTCAGCTCTAACCTGTTACTCCCAAACGCTTTCGGGACAATCCGCCAAGATTTATGTTGAAAATAGGCCAGCCCTTCTGCTAGGCTGAGTTACGTGGATTTTGGAATATCCGCACATATCCATGCATGGATTCCACCTGCTCCGACGGACGGCACACGGAGTGTGTCTGCTACTTTGTTTAGCGGCCCGTGAACGGTTACCGGGTTTTTTGAATTACGTCGGAGTTCCTAATCTCGCGGATCGAAAAACATGGAAAAGTTGCCAAATGATACCCAAAAAACCGCCTTCCTCGACGCGGAACGAAAACCGCTGCGCGACCGTCGCCGCTGATGCGCCGATGTTCGAGCCGGTGGCGCCGAGCGGTCCGAAGTAAAAATTCCCGCCAAAAAATCGCCTAACTCTCGAGAAAACAACAGTCCCGCTTTTCCAAAACCCGAAAAAAGGCCAAATCCCTCGAGGAAAGCCGGAAGGAAAAATTCGGAAAGTTACGAAACACGCGGAAAAACAAGTACTTTTCACCCCACATCAAAATCGCATCCTCCGAAAAATACACAAAGAACGGCAAAGGATCTGTGTCTTCAGGTGCTTTGATATCGCCAATTGCAATATCAAGGTTTGTAGGTACAAAGAAAGGTTATGAATATTCTGCGAAAATGCTGGGATTATGGAAAATCGAATGAGAACTATCATGCCAAAACACAATAACCATCCTCGAAAACGCCTCCGGCGGCATCTAACCGCGAAGCGGTCCGCGCCGGGCACTGCCCCAGGGATGATCGCCGTCGATCCGGCCGCCCCAAAGCCGATTGTCCGCGTAACCGCCTACGGTCCGGAATCGCTCGTCGAGGAAGAAATCCGCGACCTGCGGCAATTGCCGAAATTTCTCGACAAATATCCCGTCACCTGGGTCGAAATCGCCGGCCTGGGCGATGCGAAAATGCTCGAAGAACTGGGAAATATCTTCCACCTCCATCCGCTCGCCCTGGAAGACGTCGCCCATGCCGACCAGCGCGCGAAAGTCGATGAATACGGCGAGCAACTGCTCTTCATCGTCGCGCGGTTCATTAAGGTCGAAGACCGCCTGCACTCCGAGCAAATCAGCCTCTTCGTCGGCAAGAATTTCGTGATTTCCTTCCGGGAACGAGCGGACGATTGCTTTGCCCCCTTGCACGATCGATTGCGGATCGCCCGCGGCCGAATACGACAAGCCGGGGCCGATTATCTGGCCTACGCGCTCCTGGACGCCGTCATCGACTCCTACTTCCCCATCCTCGAGGAATTCGGTGAAACCCTGAACCGGCTCGACGATGATCTGACCGCGCGGACGGCGGGCCGCGTCATCGCCAAGATCCACGACGCCCGCAGCGAGTTGCTGCTCCTCCGCCGCACGATGTGGCCGCATCGCGAAGCGGTGAACCAGTTGATTCGCGATCCGCAGCGCCTCATCGGCGACGAAACCCGCGTCTATCTGCGCGACTGCTACGACAACGTCGTCCAGGCGATCGAGCTTCTCGAAACTTACCGCGAACTGTGCGCCGATCTCCGTGACGAATGCCTTTCCTTCATCAGCAACCGCCTCAACGAGATCATGAAAGTGCTCACGATCATCGCCACGATTTTCATGCCGCTGAGCTTCATCGCCAGCCTGTATGGCATGAATTTCAACACCTCCTCGCCGTGGAACATGCCGGAGTTGAATTGGCGCTTCGGTTATCCGCTCGTTCTGGCGGTCATGGCCGCCGTGGTCGTTGTCATGCTGTTTTTCTTCCGCCGCCGCGGTTGGCTCGGAAAAACGGATTCGGCGGAAGAGAAGGAAGAAATTTGACGGGAGGATGAGGTGCTTGCCAAGCCGCTTCAACCGGATTCCCATCTTTTCGGATCGGCGGCTGATTCGCCATCCCTCCGTTGTGCCGGTCAACGATCAGCACGAAAACCGGATATTCACCATCGATCCGTCGCCGGGATTTTCGCCGGCGGATGCTGCGGAATACGAAGCGTCCTGCGGTTCCGAAACCGATTCCGGCGCGGGTGAGTTGCCGCGGATCGTGTGAGCCTTCGGCCAGAACCTGCGGTAAGCGCTCAAGGCAAGCCGGCCCAGAAGTTTGCGCGGCGCAATCGCCACGCGGCCGATGGTGTAGGTGTCCGGCCGCCACCGCGAAGTCGCTTCGGTCATCGGCCCGATGCAATCGAACGCCTTCCAATCGCCCCCGGCATGCAATTGCTCCAGAATCTTCCAGAACATTACCTGCCCGGGACTGTATTGGCCGTATCGCGGATCGTAGCCGATCTTGTGGGCGTGATACACGCCTTTCGCGCTGAAACCGAACAGCGACGCGATCGGATGCCCTTCCAACTGCAAAATCGCGATTTCCAGCTGCCCCCATTCGGCCAGTTGCCGGGCCTGGCGGAGGAAAAAGTCGCTCATCCCGGCGGTGCGCAAAACCGAACTGCCGGAAGAGCCTTTCCAACTCGAATCCTCGACGGCAAACACCTTTTGCAGCCAGGAATTCGCTTCTTCGGGCGCCAGTTTGGAGAGCATTTCCAACCGCAAATCGCCCAATTCCTCCAACCGCCGCAAGGCCTTTTGCGTTCCCTGGCGATGGCTGCGCGACAGATTTTTCGTAAAAGCGTCCCAGTCGGCCGCCACCCCGATTTTCGCGACCTCGTAACGGGCGTGTTCGACAACCGATATCCCTTCCTGGCGGCAGACCGCCTCCAATGCCTGCCAACGCGGCGCGTCGATCACCGCATCGTTGAGCCACAACAGCGGCCACGGCAACTCGGCGGCAGCCGATATCAACGCCGACAGCGCACCGCCGGTGTCGGCCGCGGGGTCGAGCAGCAGATCGCCGCACGGCAGCCAGGGATTGCACGTCAGCGAACCGGCGGGCAAAATTTTCGCCACGCGTCGCAAAACGAGCGGCAGCGCCGCCAAGTATCGCCCGTTCTCTTCCACCGCCAGCGCATGGAACTCGCCGGGTGAAGTGAATTGCTCCAGCCACTTGGCGAGCGTTTCCGCCCGCATCGTCGGCATCGTGGCATCGCTCCGCCACCAAAGATCGTCCCACGCGGCGGCGGCTAATCGCAACTCGAATACGTTCGTTAAATGATGGATATGGTATCGGCTCATGAAAGGAAAGGTCGGGTTTCAGGGTTCATGCTTCAAGGTTCGGTATTCTGCAAATCGTTTCGCTTTCGAACTTCATTATTTTCCAGCAGTTCTCAGGCCGTTTTTCAGCCACCGTTTCACGTTGCTGCCGGTGAGCCAGAGCGCGTGGCGCAGTTGTGCGGCGGGTCGATCCGGGATGATGCGGATTTCCATGCTCGGCCGGGCCGTCGCGCGGAAATGCGCTTTATATGCCTCGTCGCCGCGGAGAAAGTCGTAGCCGCGGTGTCCGCCCGCGATCGCCCGGCGGATGCCCGCCAGGTTGGTCAATTTACCCGGCTGATCCGCGGTGGCTGCGGGATCGATGCCCGTCTGATAGGCATACACCACGCCGCCGCCGACTAATTGATACTCCACGGCAACCGGCCGGCCCTCGATTTCCAGACGTTGGAGTTGCATCTGCCCTTGCTGCATCAATAGCGGCGACGCCTCGCGGATGAAATTCGTGAATTTCGGCGACGCGTAGCAGCCCGGCTTGCCGAGCGATTGCCAGCGCCGCTGATGCAAATCGATCAGCAAATCGAGGCCCTGCGGAAGATCGCTCAGTTTCTCGACGCTCCGCAGCACGGCTTTGCCGGAATCGAAATATTTGCGCTCCAGCCGATGCACTTCCTGGCGGAATTTCTTCGACAGTCCCGCAAGATATCCGTTCCAATCGGTCGGCAGATCGAATGCGCCAACAATTGATCGTGCTCCGCCGATGAATCGTGCATGAATGGCGGCGAAGCGATTCGGCGAGATAGGTCGTCGGGCGGTCGTCGCAATCCACCCCGAAGAGTTCGAGCTGGTCCCAGCCGTAATGCTCGGCGCGGCTGTCGGGAAGCGAGCCGCTCAAATACTCGGCGATAATCTCGGCAACGTCCTCCTCCATCCCGCGGCTGCTCAGAAGCGTCAGATAATCGGAGCAGACTTCCCCCGATCCGAGCATTTGCGCCACCTGTCCGAACGCAGCCGTGGATTGGATGAACCAAGGCGCAAGCCGACGAGCATGTCGCCGTCGTCGAAGACCGCCAGCACGAACAGCTCACGCTTGGGCCGCATCGCGTTCGAGTCTTCGCCATAGTGGCGCCACCAAGTCGAGAGCCACGTCCAGCCCCGAAACGGAACGCCGGCGGCCAAATGATCCCAGGCTTGGGCGTAAGGCTGAAGCTCGTTCAAAGTGTTGAAACGTACGATTTGCATGGGGAGAATTCAGGATTCAGGTGATCTGATAGGGAAATACGGGGAATACGCTTCTCCAGACGCTCTCTTGGAAGGTGAAGTTCCAATTCGGCTCTCCATGCCACCACAACTCTCGGTCATAATGCGGAGAAAGCAAGTCGCGTTGCTTTTTGTCAACATTCAGTGGCGGCTGATGTGCGGGAACCATGAAAATCGGCTTGTTAACTGATTCCAGGAATCGAGGAAAACGCCGGTAAATAAAGGATTTGAGGCGTTTTTTGCCTTCCTTCCGCCGAATCGGCACCCGCTTTGCAACTGGGCTGGTTCAATCTCCATTGTCCCGATGTGAACAATTTTTCCAAACTTTATCGCCATTCGTTCCATGAACCACTTCAATCCCGTACTGCCCAGCCCCCGAGAGTATCTGCAACTGCTTCTCAAATATTGGAAGCTTTGGTTCTGGCCCGCGCTGCTGGTAAGCTCGGCAGCCTTGATCTACGCCGCCCTCAAACCGAACACTTGGGAAGCCGTGCAAACGCTCGTTATCCGCAATGAAGCGGCAAACAACGATCGCGGGCCGGGCAAGTTCGCCCAGGTCGAGGAAATGAAAACCGTTCAGGAAACCATCCTTGAACTCGTTCGCGGCCGGAGCGTTCTCAAAACCGCCATGAAACGAGTCGGTCCGCCGGCCGACTGCAAGAATCCGAAAGCCTGGCCGAGCGATCGTGATGTGGATGAATTACGCGGCATGGTGAAGCTCGTTCCCCCGAAGGGAGCTGAATTCGGCAAGACAGAGGTCTTTTATCTGGCCGTCCGCGACCGCGACCACGACCGCGCCCTGGAACTCAACATGGCGATCTGCGAACAATTGCAAAATGAATTCCAACAACTCCGCGATGCAAAAGCGCAAAGCATGATCGCCGAGTTGACCAAGACCGTATCCCTCTCGCAAACCGATCTCGCCGATTCCACCGCCAAACTTACGGCGACCGAAAAACGGATCGGCGGCGATCTGGCCGAACTGCGGGCGATGCAGGAAGTCGGCTCCGGCGACAGCGCTCTCAGACGCAGCGGGGAGGAAATCCGCGCAGCTCCGCGAGACCAATTCGCAGCGGCAATCGCGCGAGGAATTGCTCGACGTACTGCGGGCGGCCCAGGATGATCCGAGCCGCCTGCCGGCCACCCCCAACCGGCTGTTGGAATCGCAACCGGCCATCAAGCAGCTCAAGGAAGGGTTGGTAGCCGCGCAGCTTCATACCTCGCAGTTGCTGGGATCGCGGTCGGACGAACATCCCCTGGTGAAATCCTCGCGGTACGCCGAACAACAAATCGGCCGCCACTTGCACGATGAGTTGGCCTTGGCAATCCGCGGCCTGGATGTCGAACTCCGCATGGATGACGACCGTGTCAAGCTGCTGGAAAATCAACTCGCCGAAACCACGGCCAGGCAGGAACGTCTGGCGGCCATCCGCGCCGCCTATGAATCCCAAGCCGCCGAGAATCGCCACCGGACGCAACTCGTCGAGCGGGCGGAACAGAACCTGGCCGAAGCCCGGGCGAGCCATGCCGCGGCGAAAGCTGCGAGTTTGATCGGCTGCATCGACCTGCCCGATACCGGCTCGAAGCCCGTCGGACCAAGCCGGACGATCATCGCATCGGGTGGCCTCATTGGCGGTCTCGTGGTGGGACTGGGTGTGTTTTTTCTCGCCCTGCCGCAGAAAAAACGCGAAGCGCCGCCCTCCGGAGAACTCTATCAATCGCCCCGTTTCGCATATCCAGAACAAAATCGTGCCGCCGTCAACGGCTCCGGTAAAAACGGCAAGGGCACAATGAAAATCACCCAGGCATTGCGGAACCTGCATCGCAATGGAATCGAGTAATCTTGGATAGCAGGGTGCGACCGGCGAAAAGATGTCCCACCCTGCAAATCTACTCTCCCGCTTCGAGCTTCAGCGAAACCTGTTGCTGCTTGCCTCCGCGAAGGATGGTGAGCGTGATCTTGTCGCCGGGCTGTTTCGTTTCTATGTAGCTGAAATAGTCGTCGCGGGTGCGGACCGGTTTGCCATCGACGGCCACAATCAAGTCGGCGGCGGAGACGTCGCGAGTTTGATACTTATAGAGAAACGGCCCTTGCCTTTTCTCTCGTTCCACGATCTTGATTCCCCGCAGGCCCGCTTTCTCCGCCGGGCTGCCCGGAATAATCGTGGCGATGAGCAAGCCGCGGTCGGTCGGCAAGAGCGGCCCGACGCCTGACTCCGGCCGGCTGAAATGCCCCGTCGCGATCAATTGCGGCACGACCCGGGCGATGGTGTTCACCGGTATCGCGAAACCCACACCCGTGTTTTCACCCGTCTTGCTGGCAATCGCCGTATTCATGCCGATCATCTGTCCGTGGCTGTCCAACAACGGGCCGCCCGAATTGCCGGGATTGATCGCCGCGTCGATTTGAATGATCGATTTGATCGTGCGCTGCGTCCGCCGGGCGGGAAGCGAGCGATCCAAGCTCGAAATAATGCCCGTCGTCAGCGTGCGTTCCAATCCGAAAGGATTGCCGATGGCGAGCACCCGCTGGCCGACGAGTAAGTTCGAGGAACTGCCGAATTTCACGGGGAATAGAGAGTCGGCCGGCGTTTCGATTTTCAGCACCGCAATGTCCGTCTCGGGATCGATGCCAACTAAACGCGCCCGATAGTTGCGGCCGTTGAAAAGCGTCACCTGGATGTCTTTCGCCCCATCCACCACGTGAAAGTTCGTCAGAATGTGCCCTTCCCGATCGATCACCGAACCGCTCCCCTCGCCCTCGGTGGGCACTTCGAACATCATGAAGCGGTCGGTCTGAACGCTCTTGGTGTTGATGTTCACTACGCCGCGATTGACGCTTTGATAAACCGTCACGTTCACCCGCTCTTCGGGGGTTAGCCCTTCGAGCGCGGCCGCAGTAAGCGGAACGGCGGGAACGGACAAGGTCGGAGAAATGGAAACGGGTGTGTTGCTTTGTGCGGGAACGGACGTCTCGGCTTGAGGCTCTTGAGCGAGCATCTGCGGATCGACCGCCGCATGACCGTTAAACAATAACACCGAGACAAATCCGCCTAATATCGCCGCCACCGCACAGAGAATGATGGTTTTTCGCATAATACTCGGGAAATAAAGGTTTTGAGGAAGTGGATCGCAACCGATTCTGCGTCCGTATAAGTTCCTGCCTGACTGGATCGCCATGCGTTTATCAGATCTTGGATTATCCGGAAAATCGATAGGTTACCATTCTAATGACAATCATCTTCTTTCAACATCCTCCAGCTACTCATTTTATCTCAAAAACTTATTTTTTACAGTATGAAAAATGATTATGGTAAACTTTGCGGTCAAGGGCAGGAGCATAGGTACATTTTCTCTACGCGTTAGATTTTCCCTAAATTCGCAGGAAAAATCGTTTCATATTTACAAACAAGTACAGCAAGATCGATAAGACTAGCCCAAGAGGAACTGTGTATATGAAAGTTAATATTCTACGCAGCTGGAATGCTTGCCGTGTGCTGTGTAGATTTCGCCAAATGCCTAATGCTCCAAGAATGAAGCCTCCGATAAATTGTACGAACCTTGCCACGTGTCCGTGTCCGTTTGAGCTATGACGTAAATGAAAAACCGCGGGGGAACTACTTGCAGAGTTTCCTTGCCCCTCACCCCAATCCTCTCTCGCAAGTAGAGATGCGATTCTATCTGGAGGTATATGGAATGAGATGCTCTCGCATTGTGTCCACTTTCATGACGGTTGCGATCGCCGCGGGCATGCTTGGAATCGCCTCGGCAAGCAACCGGCTTGGGGTGGCCGCCGAATCCGGTGCGAATCCATTTTTTGGGCAAATCGTCAACCGTTTCGAGAGCGTCAATGATTGGCGCACTATCAGTTTCATGGATGAGTTGCTGGGCAGCCAGGCAAAATTCTCTTTTCTCGTGCCCGCTCCCTACAAAATCGCACTCGCCCAAGCCACCGACTACGCTTGGAAACTTGACGGGGCAATCACGAGCGACGCTCTGAAGTCGATCTTTTCGCCGAAAATGCGCACCCTCCTCTCGATTCATTGGGAAGATGCGCCCTCTTCTCTGCCGGGATTGTGGGGGAAATCCGGTTATGTCGATCCCAATGCCGTTGATACTGCCGATAATTCAGCCGCCGACGTGGAGGACGGGAATGACAGGGATGACAAGCAAGCTGAAGCCAATTCCGCAGATGCATTCTCCCCCTATAATTGGCTTCTCAAAGGATGGACGACATTCTCTTTCTCCGCTGTTGATTCCTTTGATTTCTACGGCTTCTTCGGCTTGGGAAATTCAAATTCGATGATTCCGGAAAGTGAAAACACGGAAATAAACTCCGGTGTCACCCAGTATAAATCTGCTCCGTCCGATGATGCCGAGAGTGGCAACGGCGCGGACACGCCGCAACGGAACGATATATCCCGATACTTCTTTGTAGTATTCCCCGATTCTGCCGAGGATGAGGACGCCAACTCGACATTTAGTCCCCCGTATAACGGATCGTTCGGGTATCCGTTCCATCCCTATGAATTCTGGCGCATGGGGAACGAATGCAAAGACGAGGGTGAGACGCCTTGGCAATCGCGGTTTGCCGCTTTACGCGACGGTTTATTCGAATCGATGCCGTCGGTCGCCGATGAAATCACCGCTAGTGGCTATGTGGAAGAACAATATTCCATAAAGTATGGAAATGCTTTGGAGGAAGGTATCGACAATCAAACCAGTGAAAAAACAGCGGCGGCAGACGAGGAAACTGCCACCCCGCCCCAGGCAATCCAAAGCGCCACCGGCGGCTATTGTGATTTTTCCGAGGATTTTCTGAAACATTATTTGGGACCCGAGGCGTTCTTCCCACGCGTGATGCCCATCTATGATTTGGGGGATAATGTTTTCGGCAATTCCGGGACGCCAATAAAAATTAGTCCGGAACTCATGCTCTTCGACGATTCCGCTACCTTGCCGGTGTTGTTTGACAGCGGTCTTTTCCCTTCGACCAGCCAAGCTGAACCGCCCGCCACGAATGGCAAAGATGCCGGTAAAACTAATCGCCAAAATTCGAATCCGGAAGATGAATCAACCTCGACAAAATCCCGCTCCCATACACTTCTCAGCCACGTTGTCGAATTATTCGAAATCGAAACGGACAACTGGGTTGCTGCATTCCAACACACCATAGCGCAGTTTTCCAAGCTCCATGAGGTGTTTTGATACAGTTTTATCCACAACTACCTTCCGGTTACATCCATAATGAGGGGGAGTGTTTGGGAACGATAAATAATATGATCTAGATTATCATACCTAAAGCATTACCAATAAAACACTTACGGCCTAGGTTTCTGGAAGAAGCCTGGGCCATTTTTGTTTTCGGCAAGCAAAATGCTTACAAGGGAGGCGGCATTTTTTTTCGGTGGCAGACTATCCCCACCTATGGATCACGGATCGATCAATAAAAGCTATAGTGAATGGTGGGCGAAACCTGCCTTTTAATCCGGCGGCAGCGCCCACCCTGCCCCATAAGTGGAAAAGTCCCGCGGAAGTAGGTTTTTTAGTAGTAAAATCTATCTAACTTATATAGAATGAAGTTGGTCGTTTTTACCCGTTCGTAACCCATACTTCGCGTTCCCATTTCCTCGCCGCGGAAGGCGATGGTTCATCGGTGACGCTTGGTTTCCGCTTTTGTTCTGGAGAGAATCACGATGACAAAGCAGCGTTTTATTCTGACGGTCGTGGCTTTGGCGGCTGTTTTCGGCATGGTTTTCATGGCGCGGAGCGTCTGGGCGGCCGACCCCGTCGCAATTTCCGCCCACATGGACACCTTCACGCATCCTGACGGTGCAAACTATTTTGCCTTAAGCCTTGCGCCCGAAGGCGTTGCTCCCTCGGCCGGCCCCCGCGACGTCGTTGTGATGTTCAATACCTCGGCCAGCCAACTTGGCGAGCATCGCACGAAGGCTCTTGAGGCTTTGCGGGGAATCTTGGCGGACTTGGGGCCGCAAGATCGCGTGCAATTGATGCGCGCCGATTTAAATGCCGTGCCGCTGACGAAGACCTTTGTCGCCCCGGGCAGCAAGGAAATGGCGGCCGCTTTGACCGCCCTCGAGGCCGTCGATCCCTTGGGTACGACCGATATGAAAAAAGCGATCTCCACCGCGGCGGAGAGTTTTCAAGGTGATTCGAAAAACGCGCGGACCGTGGTTTACCTGGGCGACGGCCGCAGTCCCGCCCGACTTGTCACCACGCAGGATTTCGACGCTTTATCCCGTAAATTGGCCGATGCGCATATTTCGGTTTCCGGTTACGTTGTCGGCGCCAGGCCCGACGCCCAATTTTTAGGCGCGTTGGCCGGCAGGACCGGCGGCGTGTTATTGGAAGACAATGCGGATCTCACAGGCGCGAAAGCCGGGGCGCAAATGGCGTCCGCGGTCGATGGGGCCGTCTTGTGGCCCGCTTCGGTAAAATGGCCGGCCGGCATGACCGAGGTTTTCCCCAAACAAGCCCCGCCGCTGCGGTTCGATCGCGATTCCGTGGTAGTCGGCAAATTCCAGGGCAAAGGCCCCTTCGTGGTGAAATACGAGGTGCGCTCCGCCGGCGATCCGCAACAGATCGATTTCACCGCCGCTCCCGGCGAAGCCTCCGGCGATAAAAACAGCTATCTCGCCGCTTTGGTCAAATGGACGGAACACGACAACGGAGTGCCGTTGATCGGCTCGCAAAGCCTGGAAAAGGCGAAACTGGTTTCCGCCGGCGCCGCGCAGGGCGTCAAAGAACTCGCGAAACAAGCGTTGTCGGTGGGCAATACGGAAGGCGCTGAAAAACTCGCCGAGGCCGCACTCCGCCAGGATCCCAACAATACGGATGCTTTGAATGTCAAAGACGCCGCCGACAAGCTCCTCCAAGGCGGTCCGGCCGGCAAAGCTTCCACCGGCAAAGCTCCGGCTGCAGGCACGGGAGTTGTGGCGCCGAGCACCCTTCCGCCCGCCGGCGGCGCCACTGAATTGAACCTCGTCGGTCCCAGCGGGCCGGTTGAGGCTCCGAATGCCGGCGCGTTACTCGAAAATGTCGAGCACCGATCGAACATCATCACGCAACAAGCGCAAGCCGAAGTCCGCGCTACGATTGACCAGGCTCGCCGGCAAGTCAGCACCGATCCTCGGGGGGCGATGACGAATTTGCGGCTGGAACTCGAAAAAGTTCGGCAAGTGCCGGAAATCAATCCCGACGTGCGCGATCAGTTGGTCGGTCAATTGCAAACGGCGTTGCAGGACACCGCTCGCCGACAGCAGGAGTTCGAAAGGCTGCAACTCAAACAGCAGGAATTGATCGCGGCCGCCAAGGAACAGCAGATGATCACCGAAAATCAGCTTCAGAATCAAATGAAAGTCAAGCAGTTGATGAACCGCTTCAATGCCTTGATGAGCGAAGGGCTCTATAACCGGGCCGAAATGCAGGCGGCGGCGGAAGCCCAGAAGATCCTCCCCAATTCGCCCGCGATCGAGGCCGCGAAATTGACCGCCCGAAACGCCGACTACTTCTACAATGCCATGGCGCTCCGCGAAGCGCGGCAGAAGGGCGTGGTCGATGCGCTGGCGTCGGTCGAGCAATCGCACATCCCGTTCAACGACATGGAACCGATCGTTTATCCGAACGCCGAATTCTGGCGGAGGATTTCCGATAAGGACAATCCCGACTCCCGCGTCAGTAAATATCAATCGATGGACCTTTCCAAGCCGAACTCGGCGGAAGCCGACATTCAAGCGGCGCTGAAAGGAACCGACGCAACTGGAGTTCGTGGACACTTCGCTTCAAGACGTGGTTGACTATCTCAAGGATCTGCACAAACAAAAGCACCCCAGCTTCGAAATCGTGCTCGACACCAAAGCTCTCAACGACCTGGGGATCACTCCCGAAACGACCGTCACCAAAAACCTCAAAGGAATTTCGTTGCGCTCGGCACTGCGATTATTGCTCAAAGATTTGGGCCTGACTTATATGATTAGCGATGAAGTGCTGCTGATTACCTCTCCCGATGTGGCCGACAATGCATTAACTACGAAAGTTTACCCCGTCGCCGATCTCGTTATTCCCGTTAGCAGCGGCATGGGCATGATGGGCATGATGGGCATGGGCGGAATGGGCGGCGGCATGGGAGGAATGGGTGGAGGAATGGGTGGAGGAATGGGAGGCATGGGAGGTATGGGAGGAATGGGTGGCATGGGGATGGGCGGAATGGGTGGAGGCATGGGTGGCATGGGAATGTTTAACCTGCCTCAGCAATTACTCCCAAAAATCCCCCCGGGAGGTTTCCAGGCATTCTCGGTCAACGATGATTTGACTCAACCCGCGGATCAATCGGAAAAGAAAACCGAAAAGGCCCCTTCCACCAAGAAAAATGCGGAAATCCCCGCTAGCGTGACTCCGGCGGTTGCCCCGAAATCCCCCGCGGCGAAGGAAGACAAGATTCAGATCGAAATCACCGCCGGCGACAAACCGGAGATCGTCTGGGATAAATTTTTCAGCGCGCATAATCCCACCCAGGCGGCCGTCCGCGATGCCGTGCGGCGGCTCATGGAAGACGCCAAATACGACCATGTCATCGCGCTGATCGGCGCCGCGTTAAGGCATCAACAGCCGCAGCCGTGGATGTATGAAGCAATGTGCCTGGCGATGCAGGCCGCCGGCCGGCCCCAGGCGGAAATCGAGCGGGCGGTCATGTCGGCCGTCGATTTCGCTCAATCTCCCGCCGACTTGCTGTATGTCGGCGCTTATATGCTGAACATGGGCTTCAACGCACGGGCGCTCGATGTCTTCCGCCAGGTAGCGGCGCTCGATCCGATGCAGCCCGAACCGTACATGCTCGGCTTGAAAGCCGCGCGGAAAACCGGCAACCTCGACGGCCTCCGCTGGGCAAGCCTGGGGATCCTCAGCCAGGCGTGGCCCAAGGAGCAGGTTTCGGTGTGGCAGGCCGGAGTCGGCGTGGCCGAAGAAGTGCTTGCCAAGCTCAAGGCCGAAAATCGCACACAGGAAGCCGAGGCCTTCCGCACTGCCTTGGACAAGGCCGTCGAACGCGATTGCGCCGTGATCGTCAATTACACTGGCGACGCCCAGTTGGACCTCATGGTTCTCGAACCCACCGGTTCCGTCTGCTCGTATCGGGTGCCGCGAACCACGTCGGGTGGCATGCTTTTGGGCGATTCCATCACCCAAACCAACAGCGACAACGGCGGCGGCAAATCGGAGATTTACGTTTGCCCCAAAGGTTTCGACGGCACCTATCGGGTGGCGATCCGCCGCGTTTTCGGCAACGTGGCCACCGGCAAGGTCCATGTGAAGGTGATGACGCATTTCCGCGGCAAGAAACCCGTCTCCATCGAAAAAACGATTCCGTTGGTCAAGGACGAAGCACTGGTGGCTTTCGATCTCAGAGACGGCCGCCGCATGGAACCGATCACCGACCAGCAAATCGCCAACGCCGCGGCGGGCCAACTGCAACTCAACGCGCTGCAAGCCAAGGTGGGAACGCAAGTTTTAGCGCAACAGATCGACGCCTCCATGAATCCCGCCGCGATAAACGCCTTGGGGAACTCCTTGAACGGCGGTTCGAATGGCTTGGGCGGCCTCGGCGGCTTCAATGGACTCGGCAACTTCCCGTTCAACGGCGGCGCGGTCGGGTATATGCCCCAAATCACCACTCTGCCTGAAGGAGCGATGTTGTTTGCCACGGCGGTGGTCTCCGCCGATCGGCGATACGTCCGCGTCTCTCCCTCCCCCATGTTCTCCGGCATCGGGCAGGTCAATACCTTCAACACGTTCACCGGCCAAGGCGGGACAACCAGTGGTGGCACCGGCGGGCAAGGCTTTGGCGGATTGTCCGGAGGGCAAACCACCGGCGGCACCGGCGGATTCGGCGGATTCTGATTCCAAAGTCGTTCGTTAGAACGTGCATGTCGCCGCCTCCAACCTCGATTAAGTTTTCGGAAATAGGCCCGAGGAAAAATTTCCCCGGGCCTTTTGATCGGCGCATTCATGAAAATTTTCAGGGCACGTGATGCCGAAGAATGACGGAGTCATTCTTGGCGGTGGCGGAAACTTCGAGAGGAATAGTCCAAAAGACCGTTCCCGCTTTACATAGACCTTCGGCTCCCTCCCGGCAGTAGTAGTAATCGAGGATCAGGCGGAAAGAATCGCGCCCCGCGGCTTTTGCGAGGGGAAGCTTGATTTCCACGTTGGCGGCCGGCTTTTCGATATTGACGGGCTTCCCGAAATTCTCGCGGCCGATTAGTTTTGTTTCTACTTTGACGTCGCCGGAAAAATCCTTTTTGCGCGGCGGAGCTTCCTCCAGGCGATACGCCATCGGCGCCAGTCGATTGATCTCGTAGCCCGGCGGAAGATCGATTTCAATCGACAACCGGACAGTGCCGTTTTCGGGACGCACCGCGGCGGATTCGATCTTTTCCTCGATTGCCCCCGTCAAAGAATTTGTTTTTTCAGCCGGTGGGTGCGGCGGTTCAAGGCCGGAAATCGGCAGCACCGAAACTTTTTTCGTCGCCGCATCGATGACCCGGACGAGGTGATTGTTGGTATCCGCCACGTAGATCTTTCCCGTGGCGGCGGAAATGCCGGCCGGTTCATTGAAACGCGCCGGCTCATCCTCCCGGCCCGCTTTGCCGGTTCCGGCCAGCGTGCTGGTCGTCCCGTTCGACGGATCGACGATCCTGATCTTGTTGTTGTAAGTGTCGGCAATGTATAGCCGTCCGGCGTAAAAGACGATACCCAAGGGGTGTTGGAATCGCGCCTGTTCGGCCGGCCCATCCTCGTCGCCGAACGTGAAGAGCCGCGCATCCATCAAATGCGACGTGCCGACGACCGTGCGGACTTCTCTCCGCGGATCGAGCGGCACGGCGCGGATGGAACTGCCTTCGCTGTCGGCCACGTAGAGCCACGTGCCGTCCGTGGCGAGTCCGCTGGGTTGCGCGAAGGAAGCATAGCCCAACTGATAGGGGCGCCGCGGCAGCAACGGCCCGTTTACGACGTCCTCGCGGCCGTTGCCGGCATAAGGACCGATCGACGAGCCGTCCAATTTCATCTTCCAAATCTGATGACAACCGGCCATGGCAATGAACAGATCGCCGTTGTGGACGAGGAGATCCCAAGGACTGCTGAGCGCCGTTTTCCGCGGATTGCCGCGCCGCGTGGGAGAAGGGACTTCGCGGTTTTGCCGGCCCGTGCCGGCGATCGTGGAGACTATTTTAGCCTCCAGGTCGGCCTTGCGGATGGCGTGGTTTTCGGTATCGGCGATATAGAGCGCGGAGCCCTCGAGGGCCATTCCCTGCGGTTGGTTGAATTCGGCCGCGGCGAAATCGCCGTCTCTCAGGCCCGCCGCGCCCGAGCCGATCACGCCCAGCAACGCGCCGTCCAGCCGCGCGATGACGATCCGGTTATGGCTGCTGTCGGCGATGAACAGCCTGCCGCCTTTTTCATCGGCGAGAATCTTTCCGGGAAACGCCAGCGGCGCGGGCGCGGCCTTTTTGCGTTCGAAATCGAATCGAAGCGGCGTCTCGTTCAGCAATTTGTTCCGCCGGTAATATGGCAGTGCCGCTTTTATGACTCGATCGACTTGCTCGAAAGTGATCTCCCCGCTCGTGCCCCAAACCGCATAGCCCTCGGGATCGATCAGGATGACCGTCGGCCACGAATTGACGCCGAAGCGGTCCCAGATCACATGCTGGGCGTCGTTAATCACGGGGTGCTCGATCTTGTAACGCCGAATCGCCGCGACAATGTTGCTCGAATCTCTCTCCGCCGCGAATTTCGCGGAATGCACCCCCACGATCACCAGATCTTTCGGATAAGCGCGTTCGAGCTTCTTCAACTCGGGCAAAATATGCATGCAGTTGATGCAGCAGTACGTCCAGAAATCGAGCAGCACGAACTTTCCGCGAAGATCGCTCAGTTCCAAGGGACCCGCCGTGTTCAGCCATTGCGAATCTTGCGGAAACGGCGGTACTCTCCGCCGGTTCGAAAAAGGAGGGCTGGCGGAGTCCTCCGCGTTGCCCGAGAATGGATTGAAGGCGATGGCTGTAAAAAGAGTTCCTCCGGCTAGTAACCCGATGATCTTCCATTGCATGATGCCACCTCTTTAATGGGAAGACGACAATGAAGTGCCGCCCTTGAGGGATTCTCCGCCGCAATGATCCATTCTATGCCTTCGAGGCCGGCAGGGTCAATTATTCGAACGAGTCCCGGAGAGTGGTATCGCATCCTGCCGCACCGTGGGCTTGCCGGCAATTCCCGAATTGCGCCGTTAGAGATAATTCAGCAGCGACATCTGCATGATTTTTCCCAGGGTCATCAATGAAGCCTGGTAGGCGGCTTGGCGGGCGCTGAGATTGGAGACGACTTGCACCATATCGACGTCGTGATTGTCCGAGAGTGCGGTTTGCAAGTCGATGTTTTCCGATTCCCAATGGTCCTGCACGACCTGCAAGCCCTGCTGTCGGGCGCCGAGTTCCGCACGCGCATAGTTCAAGTTGGTGGCCGAATCGTCGAGGATTTTGACCGAGCGCGCTCCAATTCTTGCTGGTCATTGTTCATCATCGCGTCGCGCATCCTTCATCAGGGCGGTGAAAATGCCTTGGGTTTCCTGGGGATTGACATCGACACCGGTGAGAATTTTTACTCCGTCGGTCATCGGGGCAATCGTGGCGGTTGCGTCGGCTACCAATCCCGTGCCCGTATTGGGGACGCCGTCGGCCGGATCGAGCGCCACGGAAACCTCGGAATGCGTGGTGTCGCCCGGCGGCCAGTTCGCGGCGTTTCCCCACGCGGCGGCGACTTGGTTGGCGTCGGCGCCGGCGGTGGAGTCGTAGCTGACGGTGATCGTATTCCCGGCGCGCGCGAAATTGATTGCCCCCGCCACTCCGCCCGGTCCCCCAGGAACGCCGGTGAACTGAAGTTGCACGTTGTCGTAGCCGGTTCCCGGCGTGTTGGCGGTGAATAGGAGATCGTTGTTCGAACCGGGGATGACGGCGAGTGTCTCGGCTTTGGTGGTCGCGGCGCCTCCGGACATGGTGAAAGGGCCGCAATCGGCGATAGCGCCGGTGCCGTCGTTGGGAATGGGGGCCAATTCCGCTTGGACGAGCAACGCCGCGGAACTATTGTTGATCGCGGCCACGATATCCGTGGCGGTGTTTCCGGCGGTAAAACCGACGGTGAGCGTGCGCGTGTTTTCGCTGTAAACGATGTCGGGTTGCGTGGAATCGAATACGACTTTTATGCCGTCGATGGGGGCGCTGGGATTTCGCCCGTGAATGAAAATGCCGCTCTGCGGATCGCCGGCGAAGACCACGGTTGCGGAGTGGTCGCGGCTGGCGGGATCGCTCACGGTTTTTCCCTTGGGGACCAATCCCAGATCGACCGCGGCGTGGGAGTAGGGATTTTGCGTGACGGCCACTTCGCCGGCTCCCCCGCTCCGGTCCACGAGTTCGATGCCGTTGCCGTAAAGCGACAACTGCGCGTAGAGCTTGTCGGGATTGGGATTTCCGGGAGTGGGGGGCAAAACGACGTTTTTGGGATCGTTGTTGATCGCCGCGATCACGTCGCCGACGGTTTTTGCGCTGAGATATCGAGATATAAAACGGCGCCGTCGGAACGGGTGATGGTGAAGTCGTTGCCGATGGGCGTTCCGCCGCTCGTAACGGCCCTTCCCGCATCGATTAGGCCGCTGCCGTCGGAAGACGAACCGTTGTCGTTCGGGGCCGCCGAGGCGACGAAATCGGCGCGTCAGCGGCGCTGATATTGATCGCGTTCACCACGTCATTGGCGGTGGTTGTGCCCGGCTTGATGCCGACCGTCAAGGTCCGCGCATTGACGTCGTATGCGACGGTCGGGGGATCATCGCCCGTGTCGCTCAGCGTAATCGCGAAGCTGTTCCAATAATTGGATTGCGGATCTCCCGCGGATGCCTTGGCGCGAATCGACAGATTGGCGTTGTTCGCCGCGGAGTTCAAAACGGCTCCCGCCATGAGGGCCGACGAATTGGCCGCGATGCTCACGCCTTGTCCGTAATTCAAATTGCTCAGCGGCGTCAGATCGTTCATCGAGCGGACGCCGAATTGGCTGGCGGTTATCCCGCCGTTTTCGCCGACCTCGAAATCGCAGCCGCTGACGTTGGAGCACAGATTGATGCCGTTCTTGAACTGGTTGATCTCGGCAATCACTCCGGCGCCGGAGCCGTTCAGAATGTTGAGCACGTCGCCGAGATTGTTCGCCGTGGAAAAATCGACGGTCTGTTCTTTGCCGTTATTGACGATCTGCATGCCGTGGTCTTTGTCGAAGGCCTCTCCGGCCCCGCCGTCGGTCGTCGCCGAAGCGCCGAGTTCCACGAAGCCCAGTCCGCCGTTGATGTCATCCAGGGGATCGATGTCGGCGGTGAAGGGAATGAGGCCGTTCTGGTGGGCCGCGTTGATCGCGTCAACGACTTGAAACGCCCGGCTGTAGCTGGTGCCGCTGCCGGCAATGTTGACCGTGATGACGCCGGGTGTGTTCAGATCCACGTATTCGCCCCCGGCGCTGACGGCGATGTTCGGCGAAAAAACGACGTCGAGGCCGTTCAAGTTCATCCCGCCGGATTGGGTGCCCATCACGTCCGCCTTGATGCGAATGTCGTTGTCGGCGCCGCTGGAATGAACGACCGCCGTGGCATAAGATCCGAAAAGATTGTCCAGCGACGTGGTGATCCGCAGAGTCGGCTGCAAATCCCGTCCGATAATCGGATTCGTGCCCGTTCCCGTTTCATTGCGGATCCCCAACTCGTCTGCCACGGTGCCGCTCCCGACTTCGCGGATCGTCAAATTCCCCCCGCCCGCCGGATCGAGTTGAATGGTCAGCTTGTCATTGGTGATATTGACGTAAAGCTGTCTGCCGGCGGGCGGATTGGCTTTGATCAGCGCCGCGATGTCGGCAATCGTTTTCGCGCCGCTTAAATCAACGGTGACCTCGTTGGGTGTGCCGTCCGGATTTCGCGACCCGTCGGAAATCGCGATGCTCCCCTTGCTGATGCCCTGGCCCTGCCGCAAATCCGCGAGCCGGGTATCGTAAGCCAATGTCGGAATGATCGTTGTGGTGCCCTTGACTTCGGCGGAGATGGCCCCGAATGCCTCGTTGCCGGTGACGTTGGTGCTGGTCAGCATGTTCAAATCGGAATAACTCATCAGGTGCTGATCGTTGCCCAGATATTCGATCATCCCCGCCGAGTTTTCCAGGAAAGGCGCTGCCAGCGATTCCGAACCGGAAAACAGATACCGTCCGCGAAACTGCTGGTTTCCCGAGTTGAGCATCTGCCAGATCGTCTGATTGATCTGTTGCGCGGCGGTTTGCCGCTGCGTGTCGGTCGAGGTCGTGCCCGCGACGCTCAACGCGGCGACGCGGGCGCTGGTCAGCAGGCCGGAAAGGCTCGAGAGCGCCGTATCCGTCGCCCCCAAGTACGATTGCGTCGTCTCGAGGTTGGTTTTGACCTGGCTTTTACGCTGGATCAATCGCTGCAAACCCATGACTTGCATGGCGGCGATGGGATCCTCGCTGGGCATCTGGAATTGATACCCCGAACTGAGCTGATATTCCAACTTGCTCAACGCCAACTGATTCAACGCCGTTTGGCGCATGATCTGGTCGCGCGTAAACGCCGCCGTGACGCGAGTCGTCGGTATGCCCGTAACGGAGTATGTCATGATCGTTTTGGTGAGGATCGGCAGCGAGCGGAGAAGATTAAGGATCGGAAATTGGGACCGGCGCCGGTTCCGGATCGATGTTTCCCTGATTTCTTCCTGATGCTCGTCCCTTCCGCTTTCCCCTTAGTGAACCTCGGACTTGCTCTCCCGAACCATTTGTCCCAATTCCTTCCATGTTCGTCGTGCGCGTTTTCCTTCCCCATCAGATTTTCACCAAGGTTTCCAACAGCTCGGATAAGACGGCGATGAATTTGGCCGCCGCTTGGTAGGTCCGCTGGTATTGGATCATATTGATCGCTTCTTCATCGAGATTCACGCCGCTAATCGATAATTTCTGCCCCAGCAGCGTGGCTTGATAAGTGTCGGCCCCGCTTGCGGTGGCCTGCGCCTGGCTCGATCCCTGGGTGACGTTGCCGATCATCTGGTCGTACATTCCCGACAGCGAAGAGCCGTTTTGGGAGTCGAGCGGTTGATCGATGAAAGCGGCCAGTGTCTTGGCGTTGTCGGTGTCCTGGCCGATGCCGTTCGAACTGGCCGCAAAAGCGCGGGATCTTTTTGGACCATCGAATTGACGCCCAGATCGTCGGCGGTGCTGCCCGAGAAAAAAATGTTCAGACCCAGCGCCGCCAGCGTGCCGCTGGTGTCGTTGCCGAAGGAAAATTCGTCGTCTTCCGAGGCTTGGGTGATCTTCAGTCTCTTGTCGATCATGATCTCCGCATGAATGCCGCTGATCGCGTTCAATTGATCCACGACGTCCTCCAACGTCGTCTCATGCCCGGGGATGTTGAGGCTGACGCTGACGTCGGTCGTTTCGGTCAAGCCGGTTTGCTTGTTGCGCACCAGGACCTGGAAGGAGCCGTTTTGCGGCGTAAATTTCAGTCCCGCGTCGTTCAGCGGTTTTTCCGCGTCGTCCACGGCAAAGGCGCTGGTGAGGGTCGTGAAGCCCTTCAAGCCTTGCCCGCCGGAATAGACTTTGTTGAACTCATAAGCCAGAGTGCCGGCGAAACCGTTCAATTGATCGAGGAATCCGCCCAGCACGTCGTCGCGGGAAGACAGCAATCCGTGCAGTTGTCCCGAACTGGTGTCGATCGGCGCGTCGGAATCGGCAAAGTGAATATTCGCCACCACCAGTCCGCGATCGCTGTCCAGAACCACTCCCACTTTCCGCGCGGAACCTTCGGCGACGAGATAGCTTCCGCCCGAATAAACCGAGATCGTGCCGTCCAACTGCTCGATGGATTGAATATCGATCAGTTGCGCGAGCTTTTCCAAATCATTGTAACGCTGATCGCGCAGGCCGACGGCGTCGCTTTTGGAGATCATGCCGCCTTCGGTTTCGGAGATTTTCACGTTCAAGGCGCGGATATCCTCGACCAGGGAATTGATGTTGTCGCTCATCGTGAAAACCTGGTCGTTGAGATCTTTCCGCAGGGTCTCGACCCGCGAGGCGATGTCGTTGATGTTTTGCGTCAACGCGACGCCCTGCTGCATCGCCTGGTTGCGGACCGATGCGTCTTCCGGCTGATTCATGATCTGGGAGATGCTGTTGAAAAAAGCGGTCATCGAGCCGTTGATGCTCGTGTTGTCGAGAGCTCCGATGATGCTTTCCAATTGCGCGTAGGTCTGCTTCAAGGTCTCCGCGCTGGCTTGGTCGCTCATCGCGCCCTGCAACCGCAGTTGCAGGAATTTGTCCACGATTTGGGTAATGGAATCGACCTGCACGCCCGTCCCCAGTAGCAATCCTCCCACTTTTTGCGTTGGTGCGGGGGCGAGATTGATTTCTTCGCGTAAATATCCCGGTGTATTCGCATTCGCTATATTCTGACCCACCACTTGCAAGGCGATTTCGTTCGCCCGCAAGGTGTTGCCCGTCATCTGAATGGAACTGAAAATTGACATAAAACGGGAGAGTTAGCGGACAGGGATAAGGAATCGAAATTGAGGTGGATTGGGTATTCTGGAAGAGTGTTTTGTTCCTAGAAGGAATTTTGTTTTTTTATTTCAAGCCAAATGATCTATGCCTCAATAAATGTTCATCTACCGAAATTATCTATTGCCCCTTTTAGTCGCACCTTTCCTGCTTTTACAGCTTCTTTCATGATATATTTACTTGTTGGTTTGCCTATTTATCTCAAGCTGCGCGATCTACCAGCGAACCAGTCGCATTGACTAGTTCTCCTTCTCCGTATGTCGGCTGTAAGCGGCCATTGGTTGCGATAATCTCTAACATCTGCGAAAGATGAAAGAGCGTTCGTTGAATGACAATCCAGTTGGTAATGCTTTGGTTTTGCAGCAACCGAGTCCGTGCATTGGCCTCGGTGATGCGTTCCGGCAAATCGCCTTGCTTGGCTGTCGGCAAGGCTTTACTCAGCGAAGAGATGTTTTGTGACGGCAGACCCTCCTTTCTGGCCCTCGCGAGAAGCTCTTCGCGCTTGGCGGCACAGGCTTTCATTTTTTCGAGAAGTTGCTCTTCCTGAGGGAGCATGGCCGCCAAGCCCGCGTGATCGGACTCGATCAACAAGGTCCGCTTTCGGGCCAAGACGGCGAACAACTCGTCCTGCGCGGCCGAGAGTTCCGTGAGCAACTGCGCGACTTCCGTTTCCCAAGTAGTTTGCATGAAAAAGCCTTGTTTATAGTTGCCTATTTTCTTTGCATTGTAAACAAGTCGAACATCGGTCCGGTGAATTGATCGGCGCTGGCGCGTGCAATGTCTTTGGCCATCGTCTGGTCGAGTTGCTCTTGAAAAATTTCTTCGCCGCGTCCGCCGTAGAAATAAGCCGGCTTGCCCACCGATTTCCGCATCGCCTTGATCATCTGGCCGAAAAACGTCTCCCCCACGAAGCTATCGAACGCCTGCCGCAATTCGGTTTCGTCTTTCCCGTTTAACGCCGGTTGCGCCGGAGGAGCGATTGCGGCGGTATTGACGAACGGCATTGAGGGAACGATAGTGTTCATGGTTTTTACGTGGTGGGTGGCTAGGGGCCGCGTTTCTTTCTATTCGATCACCAATTGTGCGTACAGTTTTCCATTTTTGTCCAACCCCTTGATGATATCGATGATATCCGACGTGGCGACGTGCAAGGCGTTGAGGGCCTCGACAAGGGCCTTGAGTTTCGGATTCGATGGATTGGACGACAGGGGATCGGCCGGATCGAGTCCCACGAAACGTTTTGCGGAAGGGGCCTCGGTCGTTTCGATCACGATATTCTTGTGGGTGACGGCCACGGCGCCGATTTCCACGTCGCCGCTGATCACGATGCTGCCCGACCGCTCGTTGATCACCACGCGGGGCACGCTTTTCGGCTCCAACATCGGCAATTCCAACACCAGCGAAACGAAATCGACCGGGTCGTTCAAGTAGGGCGGAGGAATCGTGACCTCCACGTTCACCTGGTTGATCGCTCGGGCGATATTCGTTTTCGCGTCCAGTTTGTCGTCGATCACCGAGTTGGCGTCTTGGGTGATCGTCCCCGCGGAAGACAAGTGGCTGTTGATTAAATTCGCCACGTCGCGCGCGACTTGAAAATCGGCGTGATACTTGTCCAACACCAGCGTGATTTTATTGTCCTTCGCGTAGAGGTTCATGAATTCCTCTTCCAAACGGCAGCCTTGAAAAACGCGGCCCGTCGTCGGGATCGCCGAATCCTCGATGGTGATCGGCCCTTCGGACATCGCATAAACCCGGGGATTGGGATTCCGGGGATCCGGTCCGATCATCGCCGTGAGAAACAATCGGCCGCCGGCGAGACTCTTGCTCGAACCGATGGAACTGACCACGCAATCGATCTTGTCGCCTTGCCGCGCGCCGGCCGCGGGGACGGTCGCCGTGACGGTCACCAAGGCCACGTTCTTCGACTCTCTGATTTCCCTCAAGCCGTCCTTGGGACTGAGGGGATCGCCCATCACTTTCATGATCTTTTCCAGGCTGCGGAGCGTGGGCAGGAAGTTTCCCCCGTCGCCGGTGCCCTTCAATCCGACCACGATGCCGATCCCTTGCAGCGTGTTCTCTTCCTGGCCCTTCAGCCGGCAGATGTTTTTGATCGTGGTCCGCGCCGCGGCCTCCGCAGTCAGCACGCCGATTCCCAAGACCAGTGCGAGGCCGATTTTGAACAGCGTTGGTGTTTGCATGATATTGCTTAGAAAGGTTGATATTTGTCCAGCCACTTCAGCATCCAACCTTGCCGGTAGCCGTCGCGGACGTGGCCTTCTTCATACTTGTTGATGCGCAGGCTCGCGATGGAAGAACTCATCACCGTGTTGTCGGGCTTGATGTCCTCGGGGCGAATTTCGCCCGTCAACGAGTAATTCATGCGCTCTTCATTATTCTTGATCGTGTTGGTCCCCTCGATCACCAGAATCCCGTTCGGACGGATATCCACCACCTTGCACGTGATTTTGAATTCCAACTGATCGCGAGTCTCCAAATTCGCCTGCGATCGGAGCTTGTTGTCCACTTCGCCGCGGATTTTCGGATCGCCCGCCGACTGCGGATCGGGAATCACCGATAAACCCTTGAACAAAATCCAGTTCGGCAAAGTCAAACTCCCGTAGCCGTTTTTCTTGCGGTCCATTTGCCCGTCGTTGATGAAGACCGATTTGTTGTTGACCAAAACGGTCACCTGGTCGTTCAAACCGATCGGACGCGGTTCCGACGCTCTTTGATAAGTCCAGGATACCCGCTCCAAGGTCAAGCCCTTTCGCGCATCGGTCTGGCCGAGAAGGCTCGAATTCTGACCGAAACTTTCGGCGGTGAAAAACAGAATCATGCCGATCGCCGCAAAAAGGAGCGGCAATCGCACATCGAGCGGAAGGCGGTAAACATTTCGAAAAATGGTTTGAAGATTGGCATTCATTTTCTTCTCGCTTTTGTTGTTGCCTCGCTTTTCTACACGAGGCACTTCAGTTGTTTTCCGACCACTGACCACTTTTCACTGCTCCCCGTCACTCGGCCGAAGCGGCCTGGGCGAACACTTCGGTCTCGCGCGGGCCGCAGACGCGAGCGGTGTACGATCTTCGATCGGAAAGCGATTCGACGGTTACCAAATCGCCTTCCGCTCCGTTGTCTTTCGCCCGCGCGGTGGTGTGTATGCGGATGCCCGCCGTCCGCGCGTACACCGTCACCACGTCGCCGCGGCGGACCAGCAAGGGGGGTTGCACGGCGTCGGGCGTGAGGATCTTTCCCTCGGCGATCGCTTTGGTCGTTTGTTTGCCCACCGCTTCGTCCAGCGCATGGAATGCGCCGTTTTGGTCGTCGTCGCGAGGATCGCCATGCACCAGCGTCAGGTCGGCCGCGTGGATGATCGCGCCGCGCTGACAAGGAATGCAGGGCCGCCACCACCATCGACGGCATGCTTGCGCGGACCTCGAGGGGAAAGTTTGCCGGACCGCCGGCGGTTTCGATCGATACGACGAACCGCTGCAAGCCGACCCAGGGCGGATTCCCTCCGCGGATCGATATCGGCAGCGTGCTGCTCGCCAGGGCGCGCTGTTGGGCTGAAGTCAGATCGAACTGCAAGGTGAGCGATTGATTGCCCGGCGATTGCTCCTGCAAGTATTTCGAAATCGCCTCTTGCAGTCGGCGCTGCGCGCGTTTGGCGGCCTGCTCGGTGAGCGGCTGGTTGGCGTCGGCACGTTTGTTTTCGGAAACGATTTGCACTTGCGCGGAGCCGGAGAAACGATGCTTGGCCAAATTCACGCCCCGCATCGACAGGAGGTCCTGCAATTCTCTCACTCGAAGTATCCGCGGCTGATCGGACGCGGGTGCGGGGAACAATTCGATCCGCTCGAGCGCTTTGGCCTGCCGGGTGTCGGCGCTGAAAATTTCCGCCACGTCGCCCAGCGTGACCAACGAGTTTTGCGGCGTGCATTGCCGCCGCAATCGCAGTTCCGCCGCCGGCGCCGCCGGTGCCGCCGAAACGGCCGCTAGGAAAACAATCGCAAACAGAATGGTTGGTTGAACCCGATGATTCACGTTTGATCCCTTATGAGTTTTGATTCTGGGTCTTGGCCTTGGTCTTCGCTTGCCGTTCAAGATCCGAGACCCGAGACCTTCCTGGCTACTGCCGTTTCAAATTCGCTACCACCTGCATCAGTTCATCGCCGGTTTGGATGGCCTTGGAATTCATTTCGAAGGCCCGTTGCGTGGTGATCATGTCGATCAACTCGTTGGCGGGTTCGACGTTCGATAATTCCAGCATGTTCTGCTGCAGCGTGCCCACGCCGTTCAGGCCGGGATTGTTGAGCGTCGGCGGACCGGAGGAATCGCTCTCCTGATAGAGATTTTCGCCTTTCTTGATCAGGCCTTGGGGATTGACGAAGGTCGCCAGTTGAATCTGGCCGATGATCTGCAATTGATTGTTCAGCGGTTGCTGGACGGATACCTGGCCTTCCGGGCTGATCAAAATATCCATCGCGTCCTCGGGGATTTGAATCGGCGGCTCCAATAAGCGGCCCGTGCTCGCCGAACCCATCACGAGTTGCCCGTTGGAGTTCTTCGACAAATCTCCCGCGCGAGTGTAAAGTATCATCCCGTCGGGATTCATCACTTGCAGGAATCCCTGACCGTCGATGGCCACGTCGAGCTTGTTACCGGTTTGCTTGAAGGCGCCTTGCACGAAATCGGTTTCGATGCTTTGATTCCGCACGCCCAAGCCGATGGCGATCCCCATCGGCGTGTACTGGCCGGCCGAGTCCTGGGCGCCGGGAAGCTTTTCGTGCCGGTAGAACAAGTCCTCGAAGTTCGCGCGGTCCTTTTGTACGCCGTCGTCTCCATGTTGGCAAGATTGTTGGAAATCACGTCCAACTTGGTTTCCATCGCGCTCATTCCGGTCGCGGCGGAGTAAAGAGCTTGAATTGTCATGGCAGGAGGGGGATTAGGGTGGTGATAGGTGATCAGGCGGCAAAGCAACGGAAGGAGGAATGCCGAAAAAACCGCTCGCGGCTTCGCAACGAAAAGCCTCGAAATCATCCTTCTTCGGTCATTCTCTGCCGAGTTTCATCTTCGTCTCACACGCGCAGCACTTGGCTAATAAGCGATCCCAACATTTGATCTTGGGTTTTTATCATGTTCACGTTCGCCTCGAACACTCGCGAGGCTTCGATCAAGGAGGTCATTTCCAAGGTCGGCTTCACCGCCGAAGCCTCCAAAAAGCCGGCCGCGACCCGCCGTTGATCGTCGGGAATCGGTTGCACGGCCGTCGGGCAACGGAATAAGTTCTCCCCGTGCTTGACCAACTCGGCAAGCGATTCCGGTTTGACGATCGCCAACTTCTGTGGAGAACTTCCCTGTTGCTCGAGTTCGCCGGCATCGTTGATGAGGAAGGTCTTTACATCGGGATTCAATACCACCGGCTGCCCCGATTCGTTCAACACCGGATAACCTTGCGGGGTAATCAATTCGCCCCGGCTCGTGACTTGAAAATTGCCCGCTCGAGTTAAAAAAGTTTCGTCTCCCTGTTTCACTTGAAAGAAACCATCGCCTTGGATCGCCAAGTTGCTGGGTTCCTTTGTGTTCCTCATCGGTCCCGCGGAAAAATCGGTCTTCGTTCCGCAAACTTCCACGCCGCCGCCGAGATCGTCCAGGGCGCCGCGACCCGGCATGACCATCCCTCGGGTGATGGCTTCGGCCGATCGTGCTTGAAAAATCGCCAGATCACGCTTGAAGCCCACGGTTTCAACGTTCGCCAAATTGTTCGAAATCGTATCCAACTTGATCGATTGGACGTTCGCTCCTTCCGCTGAAATGTATAATCCGTAAGGCATGGATGGTAATCCGAGGGGAAGTTGTATTTGGTCTTGAACCGTAACAGCCTAGTGAAAAAAGGGATTGGCTCGGAGCCAACTACCGGAAATCCCATGAAAAATGGCTTGCAGTGACGTGCCTGTCCCATTTTTCAACACAATCTTCCAACCGATTTCCCGAGCAGCCGCCATACAGCAAGCATTATGCCAAAGTCCCCAACAACGCCGAAAATCTCTTTAAGGCCACTCTAAGTTGTTATTCTTTGGAAAGTTGCGCTATTGTGATCCTTCTTTCCGGAAAAACTGCGGATGAGAATTTTCCCTTTGAAGTCGCGAATATTGCCCGTTGCTCACGCAAAATCTGCCGATTGCACCGGTCAACAAAGACTGGCAATTTGTTTTAATCTTGCCAAGCTGCAATCAGAAAAGTCAGTTGATATTTATCTAGATTGTTTATATTTTCTTTTCACCCCCATTTACGCTGTCCGATACATCTTCAGTGGATTACCATGACTTTTGTGGTAAAGATGACGAAAGGAGCCGGCGATGCTTGTTTTATCCCGACAACGTGACGAGAGCATCATCATTGGAGACAATGTCATTATCACAATTGTTGACATTCGCGGAGACAAGGTCCGGCTGGGGATCGAGGCCCCAAGCGAAATTCCCGTTCATCGGCAAGAAGTCTATGATGCGATCCAAAAGGAAAAACATGGCTCTTGCCAATATGATTCCCATGATTTGCGGAACACCGATGCACCCCCCAAAATGGTTTCACAGGGTATGCCAAATCGTGGTTCAGAATGAAAGAACGCGGAAACTGGCAAACCACCTAGAGAGTTGAAATTGCCTCTTGAATTTTTCAGCCTGCCTTTTTCCCTTACAAACCATTTCTTTTCCCTATTCTCTTCTGGTTGGAATTAAGCAAAACAGTATTTTTGGAACACTTTGACGAAAATATCGGTTCTATGGGCACCGTGTGCATCCATCGGGGTAGAGGGGGGGTGTTTCTCTTTCGTTTTCTAACGATCATGCCGAGATGGTTAATTAAAGGGAGGGCTTGGAAAAAAAACACCCCACGATTTGAAATTTACCTATAGTGTCCATATTGCCAAGTCGATAGTCTCCGATAAGTCTTAGCGCAAAGTCGCGACCGATTGCGGCTTCCTGCGTGAAAGCCGGGCGGCTGATGCTCGGTCGGAGACTCTGCGCTACGATTAAAAATGTTCCGTTTGGAGTAACCCACAACTTTACTGATGCCGCTCGCCGCGATTAATTGAAATGCACGCGGTCCACGGCAAAGCTCGCCCGGAAAGTGATCTCCCCGCCCTCCGGTGAAGCTTGGACGTAAACCTTTTAGGAAAGGTGTTCTCGCATGACCCGTATTAACACGAATGTTAGTTCTCTCAACGCTCAAAAGACGTTGGCTCGCAACCAACAATCGTTGAACACGTCCATGACCCGGTTGAGCACGGGTCTGCGGATCAACTCCGGCAAGGACGATCCCTCCGGCATGATCGCCGCGGCGATTCAAACCAACGATATCGCCTCCATGAAGCAGGCGATCACCAACACGCAGAACGGCAGCATGCTCATCGGCACCGCCGATAGTGCCTTGGGCCAAATCACCAATCTATTGTCCAACATCCGCAGCCTGGTGACCCAAGTCGGCAACACCGCCGTGGTCAACAGCGACATGATTGCCGCCAACCAGTTGCAGGTTGACTCGGCCCTGCAGGCCATCGACCGCATTTCGCAGGTCACGAAGTTCCAAGGCCAGAAAATCCTCGACGGTAGCCTCGACTTCGTTAATACGGCCCAATCCATTCCCCAAATTCAAAATTTGAACGTCTCCCAGGCGAACCTCGGCGCCACCGGACAACTCGGCGTCACCGTCGAGATCAACGCCCATGCGACGCAAGCCGACATCACGACTTCCTCGGGCGAGAAACAAGCCACAACCAGGCTGCAATTCGCCGCTCGGGCGGCCGTGGCGGCAGATTATGAAATCGTGGCCAAATCCAATTCCAGCGACTATGCCGGCATCACGATTGCCGTCGATGCCGTCGGCGGACCGGCGGCCGGCACCGTATCCTACAATTCGAATACCAAGACTTTGGCCGTGTCGGGTGACGCCACGACAACGTGGTCGGACATCGAAGCGCTCATGGCTGCCGATCCCACGCTCGACGCCCTCTTTACGCACATCGGCGCCGGAGCCGGTTTGATTAGCGTCGCCGGCGAACGCACGATGAATCAAGCCCAGCTCGACATCACCGCCGTCGCGAAAGGCATCGACTTCAATAACGTTAAAGTAACGATGAAAAGCGACACCGCGGTGGCGGCTGCTACACCGACTGCGGTTTACAACGAAGCCTCCAAAGAACTCACGATCACCGTGGACGGTACTGCGGGCTTTGCCGATGCCACCGCTCTCTCCGCCATTCGAACTGCCATCAATGGCACGAAAATGGCCGACGGCGTAACCGATGCGTTCAAAGCCGCATTCGTGGGTACTTCCACCGGTACGGAACTGGTCTTGGGCTCGACGGCAACCGACACCGCCGCCATGGCCAACACCAGCGTCAGCGGCTACCTGAATTCGGCCTTTT
Organism: Pirellulales bacterium; assembly: GCA_963713065.1. Taxonomy (GTDB): domain Bacteria; phylum Planctomycetota; class Planctomycetia; order Pirellulales; family Thermoguttaceae; genus JADLEL01. Next base: position 582,742 of record CAVQKP010000016.1, read on the forward strand.
CCGACAGCACCCGGGCCACGGGAACGATTACTTTGGCCACCGGCGGAAAGATCGCCTTCGGTGGCGGTGCCGCCGGCACGCTGAATATCAAGGCCAATGACCTGAATCAAGAAAACAACGTTAAGGTGGTGTTCCTCAGCGACATCACCAAGGGCAATGAATCGGCGACCTACACGGCGAACGATAATACCCTGACCGTTCACATTGCGGCAGCCGCGCTGGTTGCCAACGCCTCGACGATGGACAACATCATCGCCGCCATCAACGGAACCGGAAAATTCACGGCGATCAACATGAGCGGCACCGCTTCCGCTCAATTCTTCCTCGACACCGATTCACTGGCCGAATTCAACACCACCCAGGACACGATCACCGTCGAGTCCTTGAATCCCGGCTCGAACTTCAACAACATGCAGGTCAAGTTCCAGACCGTCGATACGCTCACGGGCGCTTCGGCCAGCTATGACGCGGCGAACAACGTGTTCTTGATCAAGGTCAAGAATAGTTACGCCGCGGCCGACGCCGTGTCGCTCCAGACCATCGCCGACGCCATTTCCGCGGTCAGCGGATTCGCGGGTTCCTACCATACGGCGAACGTGGCGGGTTCAACCACCAATCAGAGCGCCTCCGGCGTGGTCTTTGGTGCCTATGCCGACACCACGGCGGTCGGAAACACCGGCTCGACCGGCGGAAATACCCTCTTGGCCGACCTCACTTTCGAAATCGCCGGCACCGACGGCCAGCAAGTGCTCACCTATAAACAGGGCACTTCCGCCAATACCGTGGCGGCGGGCGTCAACGCCGTTTCCGACGCGGTGGGCATCACAGCCACTTTGGACAACGGCTTGCTTAACCTCATGTCGTCCTCTTACGGAGCGAATAGCCTCATTGCCATCAAGGTGATTTCCGAAGGCTCTACCGGCTTGTTCAATCGAGCGCTCAGTTCGTATCGTGAGAATGGAACCAATGCCGACGCGACCATCAACGGCATTCAAGCCGACTCCAACGGCAATTCGCTGTCGATCAACACTTCGTCACTGGCCATGGTGCTCGATATGCAAGCCGAGACCAACGGCAACTTCAACTTCTCCATCACCGGTGGCGGAGCACAGTTCCAATTGGGTCCCGACGTCGTCAGCAATCAGCAACTTCGCATCGGCATCCAGAGCGTGAACACCGCTCGCTTGGGAGGAGCTAATGGAAAACTCTATCAGCTCGCTTCCGGCAACAATGCGGCCTTGAATACCAATCCGAACCTCGGCGCGAAGATCGTTGACGATGCCGTCACGTCAATCACCACTCTCCGCGGTCGGTTGGGAGCTATCCAGGGCTTGACCATGGAAACCAACCAAAAAACCCTGGAAGACATGCAGCAGAACATGGAAACGTCCTTGAGCTTGATCCAGGACACCGATTTCGCCGCCGAGACCGCAAATCTCACGCGCGCCCAAATCCTGTCGCAGTCGGGCATGGCGGTGCTCTCGATCGCCAACCAACAACCGCAACAAGTCCTCTCCTTGCTGCCGCGCGGTTAATCCTGATCGCCTGGCCGCTTAAGCCGACAACCGCCCGTCCCGGAATTCCGGGACGGGTTTTTTCATTCCTTGTTTGTTTCGCCCGGAGCCAACGGCGACGGTGGTCTGCTGGAACGAAAGTGAGAGGGCGTTTCTCGGACAATCTTGACAATTACGCACGCACACGGGGACTGTCCCGATTTTTGTGGCAGGAGGCCACAAAAATGGGACTGTCCCCTTTAGCACTGCCAGCTGACACAAAATTCAGTACAGTCCCGCACACGGAGGTCTCCAAGAAAACGATTATCGCTGTCAAATCACCGCTTGGACATGAACCTGATCGACTCCGGCCTGATAGATTGCCGAAATTGTGCAATTGTTAAACTTCTGCAAGGATTTCTGCCGATATTTTTCGAGATGGTCCATTCTAGGTTGAGCATGCATGAATAGGTGATCTCATGGCACTCGGGACGATTCAGACGGGCACCGGTCTGGCGAGCGGCATCGACATCCAGGGAACCGTCGATAAACTCATGGCGCTGGCCGCCAGACCGCGCGACATGCTACAAACGAACACCGACGCCATCACCACCCGGCAGACCACGCTCACGACCCTCGCCGCGCTGCTCTATGCAATCAAGGTTCCTACGGTGAATTTAGCCAAGGCGGTCCTCTACCAAGAGCGCACGGCCGCCAGCAGCGCGCCCAATGCACTGGCGGTCGCCGTGACCGGCAATCCAACCGTCGGAACTTATGAATACACCCCCTTGCGTTTGGCGCAGCGCAGAAACTGCTCGGTTCCGGCTTCGCATCGGACACCGCCGCGCTCGGCGTCGGATCTTTCACCATTCGTTTCGGCGACCGCGTTGACCGCAGCGCGGCGCTTAGCGTTACCAACGGCGGACAAGGTTTCGTCCGCGGAAAGTTCCGCATCATCGACGGCCTTGGCGAATCGGCCGATATCGATCTCTCCACCGCCCAATCCGTCGCCGACGTCCTCGATGCCATCAACGATAATGGGAGTGTCAACGTCACGGCCTCCGCCGTGAATGGGCACCTTCGCCTGGTTGACAACACCGGCGGAACCGAAAATCTCAAAGTCATGGACATCGGCAGTGGAAAAACCGCCGCCTCGCTCGGACTCGCCGGAATCGATTCATCGACGGGCGCCGCCGATGGGCAGGATATCCTCTCGCTTTACAACAACATTCCGCTGAACGTGCTGAACGATGGAATGGGCGTGGAAGTCAGTCCCACCTTGCCCGACATCACCTATACACTGGCCGATGGCACTTCCGGCGAACTCGACTTCGCCCCCCATGACAACACGACTTCGCAGGGCAATCCCGAAAGCACCCTGCAACAGCTTATCGATGAAGTCAACACGCAATCCGGCGGAAAGTTGAAGCTCGAAATCGCCGCCGACGGCAAAAGCCTCCAACTCACCGATACGACTTCCGGAACGGACAGTTTCACGCTTCAATCGGAGTACGGCTCGCAGGCATTGCACGATCTCGGTCTCGATGCCGGCGCCGTCAATGGCGTCGTGACGCCCGCGGGCAACGTCGTTGCCGGCCAACGCATCCTGGGCGGTCTGGCGACCGTCTCGCTCGGAAGCCTTAACGGCGGCAAGGGATTCGGCGCGCTGGGCGCTATCACCCTGACCGATCGCACCGGAGCAAGCGATACGATCGACCTCCAAAATGCCCGGACGCTCGACGATATCATCGAGAGCATCAATGCCTACTCCTTTACCGTGAAGATCCGCGCCCAAGTGAATCAGGCCGGCAACGGCATCGAATTGATCGACACCAGCGGCAGTTCCACGGGATCGATGTCCGTAGCCGACGCCGATGACACGAACACCGCGACCAAGCTGAATCTCAAGACCGCTCCCGATGCCGCTTCGGTCGCTTCGGTCAACAGCGGCGACATGCATCTGAAAGTCATCGGTGAAAACACGCTTCTTTCGTCGCTCAACGGCGGCAAGGGCGTGGCTGCCGGCAAGTTTACGATCACCGACGGCAAAGGCGATAGACCGGCGACGATCGATCTCACCAAAAGCAACATCAAAACCGTGGGCGACGTCATTCGGGAGATCAATCGCCAGGTACTCTCGGCCAAAGCGGAGTTGAACGCCACCGGCGACGGCATTCTGCTCCGCGATGACGGCGGGAGCGGCGTACTGGTTGTTCAAGAAAGCGGAAGCACCACCGCGCAAGATCTCGGATTGGCGCGGGCGAGCACCAAGAATGCCGATGGTTCGCAGCAGATCGACGGCTCGATGACTTACAAAATCGACATTTTCGACAAAGACGCGCTGCAAAACGTAAACGCCCAAATCAACCAACTCAATGCCGGATTTTCCTCCACGATCCTCAGCGACGGTTCCGCACAGCCTTATCATTTGATGATCGCCAGCAAGCAAACCGGCAAAGCCGGAGCGCTGGTCATCGACACTTCGGCAGTGAACTTCAGCTTCGAGGAAACTTCCAAGGCCCAGGATTCGCTCCTGCTGATCGGGTCCCAGTCTGCACAGGCAACTGCGGTGCTGACCAGTTCCTCGACGAATACTTATGCGAATCTTGTGGATGGGCTCAAATTGACCCTCAAACAAGCCACCGGTGAAACCGTCATTGTGAACGTCGATCCGGCGAACACGAATCTCTCCGCCAGCGTCAAGGTTTTCGTGGACAACTACAACAAGTACTGGGACGAACTGACCAAGGACACGGCCTACGACTCCACGAACAACAAGGCTTCCCCCTTGAACGGCGACGGCACGGCCTTCAGTTTCGAGACCGAAATGTCCAACTTGATGAGCAGCCAATTCCTCGGCGCGGGAAAGTTCAAGTCGCTCGCGGATATCGGCATCACCATCACCACGGACGGCCACCTGCAATACGATGATACGGTCCTGCAGAACGCGGTGGATGCGGATCCGGACGAAGTCAAGGCCTTTTTCACGACCAAGGCTACCGGATTTTCCGACAGGGTGGGAACCTTGATCGAGCAACTCGCCGGCGCGGACAAATCGATGTTTTCCTACCGCCTCGATGGCTTGCAAACGATGATCGACGACAACAATAATCGCATCGATGCAATGAACGCCCGGCTCAATATGCAAAAAGAATCCATGCTCATGCAGTTCTACAACATGGAACTGGCAATCAGCAATACCCAGTCCAACCTGAGCACTCTCGATTCCATTCAATGGATGCTCAACGGAAACCTCTATAATTACGGCAACAGCAGCAGCAACGGCTAATGTCCGCATGCCGCCGAAAGGAACCAAGGATGCAATTCCGGGCGAACGGAGATCAATACCTGGCGACCGAAGTCTTTACGGCCCCCCCGCAAAAACTGCAACTGATGTTGATCGAGATGGCGATCCGCCAAGTCGCCCGCGCCCGCCGGGAGCGGCAGGACGGAAAACAGGGCGAGGCGTGCCTCTCGCTGCTGCACGCCCAGCAAATCGCGGACCAGTTGATCGCGGGCGTCAACCGGGAGGCAAATCCCGATTTGGCCGATCGGGTGCTCGCGGTTTACGATTTCATCGCCCGACGATTGCGGGAAGCCGGCGCGGATTTCGACATCGACAAACTCGAGGACGTGGAACGTATCTTGGAAATCGAACGGGAAACATGGCAGTTGATCTGCGATAAACTCGGCGGCAAAATCGCCGGCGAGCATGCGGATGCCGAGACTGCGGCCTCATCCAATGCCGCGCCTGCCGCCGTTTACGACTCCTTCGGCGATCTTGCCGCGACCGGCTTTTCTCTGGAAGCATAGAACTGCAAGGCCCATTCGCCAAGCACTCGCTCCCAGGCTCTGCCTGGGAATACGCTGTTAAGGAAGCCGCGCCTCCCATCCGGCGGTTGGCGGTCCTTGTCGCGGCGGAACAATCGAGATATACTACACGAAAAATTCGGTTTACTCGACTGTCCTCACTGGAGCTCGCTCGCGATGGATGCACCAATCACGATCCGCGTCGGCCATAGTCCCGATGCCGACGACGCTTTCATGTTTCACGCCCTGGCGAATCGAAAAATCGACACCGGCCGCTACCGCTTCGTCCATGAATTGGTCGATATCGAAACGCTCAACCGCCGCGCCTTTCAAGGCGAATTGGAACTCACCGCCGTCAGCCTCCACGCCTACGCGCATCTGACCGGCCGCTACCTGCTCTGCACCTGCGGCGCGAGCATGGGCGATCGCTACGGACCGATCGTCGTGGCCAGGCAAAAGATGCCGCTCGCTTCCCTCCAATCGGCGGTCGTCGCCGTGCCGGGCGAACTGACCACCGCTTTTCTCGCCCTGCGGCTTTGTGCGGGCGGAAAATTCCCTTATGTCGTCGTCCCCTTCAACGAAATTCTCGATGCCGTTGCCGCCGGAGAATATCGAAGCCGGCACATCGACGCCGGTCTCGTCATCCACGAGGGACAACTCACTTTCGGCGATCGAAATCTGGAACTCATCGTCGATACCGGCGTTTGGTGGCACGAGCAGACCGGTCTTCCTCTGCCGCTGGGCGCCAATGCAATCCGCAAAGACCTGGGACCGGAGGTCATCCGCGACGTGCAGCGGTTGCTCAAGGAAAGCATCGCCTATGGGCTTGAACATCGCGAAGAAGCGCTGGATTATGCCCTGAGTTTCAGCCGCGGCTTGGATCCCGGCAAAGCCGATCGGTTCGTGCGGATGTACGTCAACGATTGGACGCTCGATTTCGGCCCGACAGGACGCAAAGCCGTTGCTGAACTGCTCGTCCGGGGATACCGGGCAGGTGTGATTCCAATGCAGGTAGAGCCGGAATTCGCGGACTAAAACCCCTTAAATTTCAGCTCGATGTCACGGATTAAGCCGTAAAACTCGTTTCACCGCGTTCATCCGAAATACGGCGGCTCGTTCCCCGCCTTCCACTTGATGTTGCAGCCGATGCTCGGCTTCTGCTCCGCGGCGACAGCCTTCTCCGCCAGCACGGCGTCGAGCGCGGCACGCAGGTCTTCGCCGCTGACGGGCAGTCCGCTGCTTGGGCGGCTGGAATCCATCTGCCCGCGATAGACCAGCTTGAGGTCCTTGTCGAAGACGTAAAAATCCGGCGTGCAGGCGGCACCATAAGCCTTCGCTACCGCTTGCGTTTCATCGTACAGATACGGAAACGTGTATCCGCGAAGTTTCACCTCCTCGGCCATTTTGGCGGGTGAATCTTCCGGATAGTTCGCGACGTCGTTTGCGTTGATCCCCACCACCGCTACGCCCCGCTTCTGATACTCCCTTGCCAACGCCGCAAACCCGGCGGCAACGTGTTTCACGTACGGGCAGTGGTTGCAGATGAACGCCACCAACAACGCCGGCGCCCCCGTTAAATCGGCCAGCGAAACCATCTTCCCGTCCGTCGCCGGCAATGAAAAATCCGGGGCCTTCGTTCCCAAAGGCAGCATGGTGCTCGCGGTTTTGACCATAATTCTAACTCCTTTGCAAATATCCCATATTCCAAAACAAAAAAATTCGGCTACACACAAATATAAGCACGCGGTCAAGGCCGGCTTACGATAGTTTGAACAACTCCCGGGCGTTTGCCGTGGTTTGATAGTCGATTTCTTCTCGCGGAACGCCCCGCAACTCGGCCAGAAAATCCGCGGTGTGCGGGACATTCGCCGGCTCGTTCCGCTTTTGCTTGCCACGCAGCGGCTCGGGCGTAAGATAAGGGGCATCGGTTTCAACAAGCAGCCGATCGCCGGGAACGGCGGCCGCCGCTTCGCGGAGCACCGCGAACTTTTTGTTTTTGTACGTCACGTTGCCGGCAAAACTGATGTGCAGACCGAGTCGAACGCACTCTTCGGCCATTGCCGCGTCGCCGCTCATGGCGTGCAAAATGCCCCGAAGCGGGCCTGCGGCGGCGGCAACGCGGAGCATCGGCAACAGATCGTCCCGCGCGTCGCGGCAATGAATGACCACCGGCAGGTTTCGCTCCCGGGAGAGCTCTAAATGCCGTAGAAAATTCGCTTCCTGCAATTCGAGGGGCACTGTGTTCCAAAAGCGATCCAATCCGGTTTCCCCAAGCGCCACGACTTTCGGATGATCGAGCAACTTGCGGATCAGTTCCCAATCGCCGGTCAGGGCGGCGGCGGCCGAATTGGGATGAATGCCCACCGCCGCGTGGATCTGCGGAAACTCCTCCGCCAACCGGACGGCCGCCGCGCTCGATTCGGCATCGATGCCCACGCAAAGAATTTGCTCCACCCCCGCCGCTTTTGCCCGATCGATCACCGCCGCCCGGTCGGCGTCGAACTCTTCCTGATCGAGATGGGCGTGCGTGTCGAAGAGCGGCATGGAAAAGGGGGAAGGCGGAAAACGTCGCTGGTCATCGAACGTTGATCGTTATCGCGGGACAAAGCCGCAAACGGCTTGATTCTTCAATTGTCAATTGTCATTCGAACTTCGTCATTCCCTTCCCCCTTCTCTTCCAGCACCTCCAAATGTCCGCGATAATTGCCCACGATCTCTTCGACCAGCACGTGCAACTCGTGCTGATCCGCAAGCTGTTTGGCGGTGCGCGCCAGGACGCCGTAGTCCTCGCGGAGTTGTGCGAGAATTCTTTTTTTCAAGAATTCGAGCGACAGATCGTTGACCGGAGCGTATTCCAGGGGAAACGGCCCCGGGTCGGGCCGGCTGTCCCGCGACACGATCGCATCCGCAACGCGGCTCGCGTAATGACGCTGATCGGCGATCAAATTCCGCAACGCGGCGAGAAACGGGGCGTCGTCGTTTTGCAGCCAAGGCTTGGCATCCACGAGATATTGCGGCAGTCCCCGGCTGAGCGTTCGCAATACGCCCTCCAGCAGGTCCAGAATATCGGCGGAATGGGTGAGCGTAAGCATGTATCAACTAAATAAAAAGGCCTTCGACAATTTTCTGCGCCATTATCGCCACGCCCCCGGAAAATAAAAACATGAGCAGCATGAACGAGGCAAGCATGAAAAAATAGGCGCCCGGCACGGAAAACAACGGAATTTCGGGGGCCGTCCGATCGGCCGGCTCGGGATCGATGACCATCACCTTGACCACGCGGAGATAGTAAAACAAACTCAATACCGTGTTCAAGACGCCGATCGCCAACAGCGCGTAGATGGGCGTCTTCCCCGTTTCGTACAGCGACTTGAAGATCGCGAACTTCGCCGTAAATCCCGCCAGCGGCGGCACGCCCAGCAGGCTGAACATCACCAGCCCCATGCACACCGTAAAGCCGGGCGACCGGCGGATCAAGCCGGCATATTCCTGAAGGTCTTCGCTTCCCAGCACGTTTCGCAAAAAGGCGACTCCCGCGAATGCGGCCAAATTCATGAACAAGTAAATGCCCATATAAACCGCCAGTGAAGCGATTGCCTCTTTCGTGCAATCGAGATTCTCGCCGCCCGCCACGGCCACCGCGGCGGCAATCGGCATCATCATGTAGCCGGCGTGTGCGATCGTCGAATAGGCCAAGAGCCGCTTCATGTTCGTTTGCCCATAAGCGGCCAGATTGCCGAACGTGCAGGTCACCGCGGCAAGCGTCGAGATCATGATCACGAGATACTCCCGCGATGGCGCCAGAAATGCCGCCGCCCCATGATCGGGAACCACGGAGAACGCCAGCGCCAGCCGCGCGAGCAATCCCAACGCGGCAATCTTCGAAGCTACCGAAATAAATGCCGCCACTTCGGCCGCCGCGCCTTCGAAAACGTCCGGCGCCCAAAAGTGGAAAGGGAAGGCCGCCAACTTGAAGCCGATGCCGACCATCAACATCAGACCGCCCAGCATCACGACGCCCCCCAGCGCGGTTACGGTCGATCGCTCCTGGCTGAACTGCTCGACCAGGGCGATCATCCGGGCGGCCATGGTCGGCAGATGCGCCGAACCGAGCGCGCCCGCCAAAAGACTCATGCCGAAGAGCATGATGCCTGCCGCCCCCGCGCCGAACACCGCGTATTTCAAGGCGGCCTCGCTGCTCGCGCGGCGGTTCCGCTGCCAGCCCGCCAAAACGTAACAAGGCAGGCTGGCCATTTCCATGCCCACCAGCACCACGATCAAGTGGTTCGCCGCGACCATCAGCGACATCCCCAAAAGCGCCCCCAAGATGAGCACGTAAAATTCCGCCGCGTCCTCCCGTTTCGGCAGGCCCGATACCTGCGTGAAAAGAATGAAAAGCAACGCGAAAAAATACAGCATCATCCGCAGCCCGATCGAAAAACTGTCGGGAACGATCATCCCGGTGAAGAATTTCGAACCCGCGAACTCGCCCACCGACCCGTGCCACGTGCCTAGCAGCCATAGCGCCGTCCCCAAGCCCGGCAGCACCAAATAAAACGCCCCCGATTTCCACGCGGGCAGAAACGTCCGCTGCAGCAGAATAACGAGAATCGTAACCGATATCGCCACCTCCGGCCGAAACGCCGAAAGCGACGGCCCAAGCGTGTCGCGGATAACGGATTGTAGGAGATCGGAAAAATTCACGGATGAAAATATTCAGGTCATAGGGTTCAGGATTCGGGGATTCGACTCCTTCCTGGGCGGAGCCTCGGAACGAGTGTTTTTCAGCCGGGTCGACAACCTGGCACGCGATATTCCGTCAAGGAGTTTCTTCGATGCCGAGTTTAGCCTCTTCCTCTTCTTGGATGACGATCAGGGGTGTTGCTCCGCTCCGAGAAGCGGTGGTTGCCGTCTGCTGTTTTTCGTGCTCTTTCGTCCAATCGGCCAGCGAGTTCACGGTCTTGTCGATGCTGGGGGTCATATAATCGAACATCGCTTTCGGATAGACGCCGAAGACGATGGCCAGCGTCAGCAGCGGCACGGCAATGGCCGTTTCGCGGAAGGTGATCGGCGTGATCGCGTCGCCGTGAGGACCTTTGTATTCCGCGCCCAGGTAAACGCGCTGGATCGTCCACAAAATATAGCCCGCCGTGAGCACGACCACCGAGGCGGCAATGATCGCCAGCGCCGTGCTGAAACTCCATGAACCCAGGACGACGAACACTTCGCCGATGAATCCGCACATGCCGGGCAGGCCCAGCGCGGCGAAAAATATCCCCACCGAAAGCCCGCTATAGACCGGCATTTTCGCGAACAGTCCGCCGAACTGATCGAGGTTGCGGTGATGCACGCGATCGTATATCACGCCGACCAAAAAGAACATGCCGGCCGAACTGAGTCCGTGGGCGATCATCTGGAACATCGCCCCGTTCATGCCCATCTGCCAGTACTCGGCGTTATAATTATTGCCGGCATACGCGCTCCATGCGCCGATGCCCAACAGCACGTAGCCCATGTGGCTCACCGAACTGTAGGCCACGAGCCGCTTGAAATCTTTTTGTGCAAGCGCGGCGAAGGCGCCATAAACCATGCTCAGTGTGCCCACCCCGCACACCAGCCACGCCAATTCATAGGCCGCGTCGGGACAGATCGGGTAGCAAAAACGCAACACGCCGTAACCCCCCATCTTCAACAGCACGCCGGCCAGGATCATCGAGATCGGCGTGGGCGCCTCCACGTGCGCGTCGGGCAGCCACGTATGCACCGGCACGGCCGGCAACTTGATCACGAAGCCGATGAACATGAACAGGAACGCCCACCAGGACACCGATTTACCCCACCATAAAGTATTCGTGAAAGGCGATTTGTCGCCCTGCGCCATTTCGGCTAAAGCGAGGATATTGAAGCTGTGCATCGGTCGCGATGACTGGAGAATTTCCGCGATTTCGCGATCGGTCCTCGCTTGGCCGTCTTGCGTCGCATCCGTTTTCACGACCTGGCATGATTTCAGTTGATCGGGTTTCAGCAGTCTCAGATCGCTGTTGAAATACAACATCAACATCGCCACCAAAAGCAGCACGCTGCCGACGAGCGTGAAGAGGAAAAATTTGATCGCGGCATATTCGCGGCGCGGCCCGCCCCAAATGCCGATCAAAAAGTACATCGGCAGCAGCATCACTTCCCAAAACACGTAAAACAGGAAGAAATCCAGTGACATGAACACCCCCAGCATGCCCGTTTCCAATAACAGAAACAACACGCAGTAACCTCTGACGTGCTTCGTGATCGGCCAACTCGCGGCCATCGCCAGCAGGCTCAGGAAAGTGGTCAACAGGACCAGGGGGAAGCTGATGCCGTCCATCCCGAGGAAGTAAAATATGTTCCAGGATGGGATCCAATCGTGCAGCACCATGCTCTGCATCCCGGCCGTCTTCAAGGCGAAATGCCCCGGCTCGTTCGATGAAGGCCATGCCATCCACACGGTAATGACGAACACCGCCGCGGTGACGGCCAAGGAAAACTGCTTCACGAAGCGATCGCTCCGCACCGGCAGCATGCACAACGCCAGTGCGCCCAGGGCGGGGAGAAAGATCACGGAACTCATGAGGGTGGTTAAAAAGTCGGACATATATTTCCTACAATTTCGATATCGCGTAGCTCCAATAAAAACTCATGATCATGAACAGAGCCACCATCCCGACGGCCAGCAGCATCACGTAGCCGCGCAGGCTGCCGGTCTGCAATGATCGCAAACGGATCCCCACGCGGTAAGTGCCCGCCGCCATCAGATCGATCAGCCGATCGACCACGTGGCGGTCGAACCAGTCGTCCAGCCACGCGCAACTTCCGACCAGCCGGGCGGAATTGTCGGCCAGCCAATCCAGCCCCTTTTTGTCGATCGCGGCGACCCAATTCGAAATCACCAGCACCGGCCCCACGAAGATCTTCTCATACGCTTCGTCGAAATACCATTTGTGAATGAAAAAACGGTAAAGCGGAGCGAACGTCCGCCGGGCGTCGTTCGGATCGAACGCCTTCGTCGCGTAAAACGCCGTCGCCAGCACGAAGCCCAGCAAGGCCACCACGAAGGCGATGCCCGTCGCCGTATGTTCGATCCCTTCCGCATGCGACAGTTTCTCCGCGGGAATCGTCACCTTCGTCAACAGCGACACCGCCTTTTCGGTCGTCCCGGCGGGTATCGCTTGCTTCAACAATGCCGGCAGTTCCAAATTGGTGAATGGCACCTTCCAGCCGGCAATGATGCTCATCACCGCCAAAATCACCAGCGCGACCAGCATCGGCGTCGTCGATTCGTGGGCGTGCTCGAAAACGTGCTGGTCGCGGGGCGTGCCGAGGAAAGTCAGATACCACAGGCGGAACATGTAGAACGAAGTCATGCCCGCCCCCGCCACGGCAACGTAAAACAGCCAGCCGTGCAACGGATTCACATGTTGATAAACAAGCCCTTGGGCGAAAATGAAATCTTTCGAGTAATAACCGCTCAGACCGATGATCCAAGGTATGCCCGCCCCGGAAATCGCCAGACAGCCGATAAGCATCGTGATTCCGGTGTAGGGCATCTTCCTCAGCAGCCCGCCCATCCGCGGCATCTCGTTCGTATGCGTGGCGTGAATCACCGAGCCCGAACAGAGAAATAAAAGCGACTTGAAAAACGCATGGGTGAACAAATGGAAAACGCCCGCCAGCCAGCCGCCGAATCCCAAGGCAAGCATCATGTAGCCGAGTTGGCTGACGGTCGAGAATGCCAGCACGCGCTTGATGTCGGTCGCCACCAGCGCCATCGTCGCGGCGATGAACAACGTGATGCAGCCGATATAGGCGATGACCATCAGCACTTCCGGCGCGAAAACGGGATAGAACCGCCCGACCAGATATACGCCCGCCGCCACCATCGTCGCCGCATGGATCAGCGCGCTGACGGGCGTGGGACCTTCCATCGCGTCGGGCAGCCATACGTGCAGCGGGAATTGGGCGCTCTTGCCCACGCAGCCGCAAAATATCCCCAAGCCTGCGACGATCAGCCACCCGTAGCCGAAACCCTCCTTCCGCCAGCCGTCAATCTTCATGGAGATCAGTGCCTCGGCTTTGTCGGCGTCGTGTTCGCCGCGGACGATCCCCGCGATTTCTTCCCGCTTGGCGAATTTCACCATCCCGTCGGGAGCTTGAAGCTGATGCTTGTTTCCCGCCGGCCGCACCTGGCTGAAGATGCCGGGCGATGCGACCACCCGGCCTTGCCCATCAATGGTTTTGTAATCGCCGAATGAGAACGTGCCCATGCCGGTCCAGACCGCCATCAGGCCGATAATCATGCCGAAATCGCCGATCCGATTGACGATGAACGCCTTGTTCGCGGCGTTCGAGGCGGATTTGCGCTCGATGTAAAAACCGATCAGCAAATACGAACAGATGCCCACCAATTCCCAAAACACGAAGACCATCGCGATGTTGCCGGCGATCACCAGCCCCAGCATGCTGAAGCAAAACAGCGAAAGGTATTGGAAAAAACGGTGAAAACGGCCGCGGCGGACGAGGTGATGGCCGTCGGCGAGCGTGACTTGATGGTCGGTCACCTCCGACAATTCCTCGTGCATGTAGCCGAAGGAATAGATATGGATGCACGACGCGACCAGCGTGACCATGAAGAACATCGCGATCGTCAATGCGTCGATATAGTAGCCGATCGTCACGCGTAGGGAGCCGAATACGCCCAAAGAGTACCAATCGTGCGAAATCGGCGGAATAGGCGGTTTCACCGGGGCTTCTTGGCCTTCTTCTTGGCCTTCTTTCGCGTTCCCCTCGGCGGCATGATTATCGGTAGCATGGTTCTCGGCGGTTTCTTTGCCCTGCTCGATGGAATCATGCTTCTCGGAAGCTGCCAGCGGATTGGCGGCAAGCCAGACCGTCAGCGCAGCCGAAGAAAGCACAAAGGCCGCCAAAATTGCCGCGGTCGCAACGAAACCCGCACCGCGGCCGGCCTTGCCCATCCACGGACCGAATATCAGGATCAGCGCGAACGACGCCAGCGGCAAGAGCCAGGCCGTTCCCAAAAGCAGCGGTAAAGTGCTATTCAAGTCCATAGATAACGAAATGCTTTGTTAACAGCGGTCAATGTTCTTCTTTCTGACCACTGACCACTGAACACTGGCCACTTTTCATCCCTTCAACTCGTCGGCTTTATCCACGTCCACCGTCGCGTGCGTATGATAGTAATTCAGCGCGATCGCCAGCGCCACGGCGGCTTCCGCGGCGGCCAGCACGATCACGAACAGGGCGATCATCTGGCCGTCCATCCCCAATCCCCGGCTCTGCAAATAAGGACTGCCGAAAGCCACAAAATTCAAATTCGCGCCGTTTAACACCAACTCGATGCCCATCAACACGCCGATCATGTTCCGCTTCGTCGCCATGCACGCCACCCCGCACACGAACAGCAAAGCGCTCACCACCAGGTAGTGCGAAAGTCCGACAGGATGCGTGAGGAGTTCCATGGGATTAAGTGGGCAGTGGGGACTGTCCCGTTTTTGTGGCAGGAGGCCGCAAAAATGGGACTGTCCCCTTTAGCACCCGTTGAATTTTATTTTATAATACCGAAATACTCGATATGAATGCCCGCGAACTACTTGAAAACTTCAACCTTCCACCTTCCGCCGTTTCGCTCGGGCAAGGTATGCCGCGCCGATCAGCACTACCAATAGATGGATCGAAATGATTTCGAACATCAGCAAATAGCCCGACATGCCGCCGGCCGCGGGATTGGGCGGCGACTCGAGCCGTTCGGTCCGCACGCCGAGCAGGCCCAAGCCCAATTGCGCGCTCGTGGGCGTCGCCACGGTCGCGGTCGCCCCTGCCGGTGGAAGAGGTTTGTTCCACGCCTCGATGCTCCGCGTGGCGGGCAACAAAACGGCCAAAAGCGCGCCGACGATCACCAGCGCCATTACCCATTGCCCGCCGCCGGTGCGCATCGATACGAACGGGCCGCGCGCGTCAGCATCACGCCAAAAACCAAAAGCACCATCGTGCCGCCGACATAGACCAAAAGCTGCACGGCCCCCAAAAATTCCGCTCCCGCGAGGAAAAACAAGCCCGCAACCGCCGAAAGCGACACCACCAAATAACAGGCCATCCGCACGATGTTTCCCGTCACCACCACCGCCAATGCAAATCCACAGGCGATGAGCGCGAAAAGCAGGAAAAAAAAACTCGGCCAATAAATGGAGGGCATGAGCGGTTAGTAGTCCGTGGACAGGGTATCGATGTCGATCGTCGCTTCAGTCGTGGTTGCGTCGCTAGCGGCATTTTTATCGCTCGCCGCATACTGGCTCGCGATTGCCGGCGGCGCACCGCTCAGCAGTCCGAAAAACACGCGGCCGGGCAGGGCAAAGCTCCAAACCAGCACGCCGGCCAGCATGGCCGAGGCCAGCGGCAGGCAATATTTCAAGCAAGTCGTCATCACCTGGTCGATGCGCAGCCGCGGCAGCGTCCAGCGGAGCCACATCATGAAAATCACTCCCGCCGACGCCTTGGCGAATAAATTGCAGAATCCCAGCACATTGCCCGCGTAGCCGAACACCCATGCATGCGTCCCCTGGTGCTCCCACGTGAGTCCCAAAAGCTGCGCCACCGGAATCGGCCCGTTCCAGGCGCCGAGGAATAAAATCGATGCCAACGCGCTGATCGCGAACATCGCCCCATACTCGGCCATGAAAAAGATCGTCCAACGGAATCCCGAATATTCGGTGAGAAATCCGGCCACAAGCTCGCTTTCCGCCTCGGGCAGATCGAAAGGGGCGCGGTTCGTATGCGCCACGGCGCACGTAACGTAAATCCAAAACGTGATGAACGTGAACGGATCGTGAAATAAATTCCAGCTCCAGAACCAGCCCGATTGCTGATTGCCGATAGTGACCAAATCCATCGTGCCGGCAATCAAGACCGGAATCACAACGCACAGCCCCAGCGGAATTTCATAGCTGATGACCTGCGCCGCTTCGCGCATCGCCCCGTAAAGCGACCATTTCGAGCCGGAGGCGTAACCGCCCAGGATCACGCCGAAAACTTCCAAGCCCGAAACCGCCATGATGAAAAACACGGCTGCGTCGAGCCGCACGCAGGTCCAATCGTGAGCCGACGAAGCGGGCGCCGCCGGATTGCCGCCCGCCCAGGGAATCGCCAAATAAACCGCCAGCGATATCGCAAAACTTACGTATGGCGCCAAGCGGAACAGCGTGCGGTCGGCCGCGGCGGGTATCAGGTCCTCCTTCATCAGCAGTTTGATGCCGTCGGCCGGCGATTGCAGCCAGCCAAAACGCCCCCCCGTCCGCGTCGGGCCCAACCGGTCTTGAATGCGGGCGGATACTTTCCGCTCGAGCCAATTGCAAACCGCCGCCACGAGCAGGACGATCGTTAGCAACAAGCCGCACTGCACCAGTCCCACCAGCAGGTAGGCCAGCCACGGATACATGTACGGGGTTAAATCTTGGGCGATATACATTTTATTGCAAATTGCAAATTGAATATTTCAAATTGCAAATCGAACAATCCTCCAATCAGATTCGTTCAATATGAAATTTGAAATGACCAATTTGAAATCGTTTTCTGATTCTCGCGCTAACCTACTCTTCCTCGTGCTCGAAAAACATCAACGCCGTGGCGGCATAAACTCCTTGCCGGTCGAGGTCGCCCGCGGTGGCGAGGATTTCTTCCGGCACCTGGTTCTTTTCGATCGACTGGATTTCCGCTTCCTCGACGTAACCTTTGTACTTCACTCGCTTGCCGTCCGCATTTTTCGGATTCAGGGCCGTCTCCTCGGCCAGCAGCGCCGCTTCCGAAAGCCGCTCGGCATTGACCCACACGATGATCAAATACCCCGTCGCCTTCCCGTCGTGCGTCTTGCCATGCTCGACCAGCGCCACCGGCTGTTGCAATCGAACCGTCATTTGGGCCTGAAAGTGCATGGGAGCTAGCGTGTTGCGACATTACTGCGACGATGCCTCGCGAAGCCGCAAGCAGCGAGGCATTCTTCTTCGATCTGCATTCTTCCTAACGGTCGATCTCCCCCAGCACCAGGTCCAACGATCCGACAACCGCCGGCACGTCCGCAATCAATAGCCCGCGGCAAAGTTCGGGAATCACCGAGGCATGGCAAAAACTGCTGCTGCGGATGCGCACCCGCCACGGCACGGCCGTGCCGTCGCCGATAATCATGAAACCCATCTGGCCCTTGGGCGCTTCGGTTTCCGAATACGCTTCGCCCTTCGGCAGCTTCATCTTCAATGCGATCGGCTTGCCGACGTCGCCGCCGCACCGCGCGTATTTGTCGATCGCCTGGCGGATGATCTTCATCGATTGCACCACCTCCAGCATCCGCACGTAAAAACGGTGCCAGCTATCGCCCACCACCGCCTCGACCGGCACGGGCGGATATTTCTCGTCCTGCGGATAGCATCCGCCCACCGGAGCGATCACCTCGAATTTATAACCTTCATACATCCGCGTGTAAATCGGCTCGCCGTCCCGGCGCATGTCCCAACCCACGCCGCTGCCCCGCAGCACCGGCCCGCTGCAACCGTAATCGATGGCCTTTTCCGCCGAAAGCACCCCCACTCCCGCCGTGCGCTGGATGAATATCGAATTGCTCGTCAGCACCGCATGCAACTCGTCGATCACCGGCGTGAATTGCTCTAAAAATGCTTCGACCTTTTCCACCCAGCCCGGCGGAGCGTCGGCCGTCACCCCGCCCACGGTGATGTAGCTGTAGGTAAGCCGTGCGCCGCAAATCGCTTCGAAAAGATTCAGAATCTTTTCCCGCTCGCGGAACGTCCAGGTGAACGGCGTGAAGCTCCCCAAATCGAGGCCGTAGCAGCCGGCGGCGACCAGATGGCTCGAAATCCGGTCCAACTCGCAAACGATCGTCCGCAGATGCCGGCATTTCTCGGTCACTTCCAGCCCAAGCAGCTTTTCGACCGTTAACGCCCAGCCGAGATTCATGTTCATCGCGGCCAAATAGTCCAGCCGGTCGGTATAAGGGAGGAATTGCCGCGGAGCAAGGTTTTCGCCGATCTTTTCCGCCGAGCGATGCAAGTAACCGATCATCGGCATGATGTCCGCAACCACCTCGCCATCGGTCCGCAACACCAAACGCAGCACGCCGTGCGTGCTCGGATGCTGCGGTCCCATGTTGATCAGCAACTCGTCGGTGCGCAGGTTGCTCTCGACGGTTTCCGAATGGAGGGAATAATCGGACATCTGTTTATTTTTCGGATATTCCTCGTTCCCATGCTCCGGCGTGGGAACGAATACGTAACCTAAGGTCCCAAGACCTTATCTCGAACGAATTCCATGATATTCCTCCGGCATCACATAATCTTTCCGCAGCGGATGCCCGACCCAATCTTCCGGGCAGAGGATCCGCCGCAGATCCGTGTTGCCGGGAAAACTCACGCCCATCAGGTCGTAAACTTCCCGTTCGTGCCACTCCGCCGTGCTCCAAACGGAACTTACACTGGGCGCCTCGGGCAGTTGCCCTGCGATGTTATCCCGCCAACGCGGCAAAGTGGTTTTCAACACCAACTTGTGGCGATGCACCATGCTCGATAGGTGGTAAATCAACTCTACATGCGGCTGCCATCCCGTCGTCGCTGCCTTCTTCTCGTCTTTTTCGAAATAATCCACCGCCGTGATGCAATGCAGATAATCGAATGCCAAATCCGGCTCGTCGCGAAGGTAGCGGCCGATTTCGAGCAGACCTTCCGCCTTGATCTCGATCCACGGATCCGCGGTCTCGGCATTCATCCCCGCCAGCAAGGATGCAAAGCATTGGCTCAAGCGGTCGTATATCGCCTGAACGATCATCGCTCACCCCCCGATCGTGGCAAGCCCGCGAGTTGGATTTTCTTCTCGACTGCCGAGCGTGCGACGGCGCGGACCCAATTCAAATCGCCTTGCTTCCAAAGATAGGCAAAGCCCACCAAAAGCACGATAAAAAACACGCCGATATCGAGCATCGCCATAAGGGAAAGCGATCGCAAGTCGGCTTGGATAGTCTCCTCGGCAATGTTTGGCGATATTTCATTTGCCGGTCGATCTTCTTTCATTCTTTCGATACTTTCAGCCGAAACGCCTAACTCGCCGAATTTTTCCTTCGCGACAGGAGTGAGTTGCAAGGGCGATTCCAACGATTGTTCGGTTTGTTCGAATATCGGCCCGAAGCTGTCGCCTCGCAGTTGATTCAGTTTCCCGAACACGACCGCCGGCGGGAAAAGAAAGCCAACTCGACCTCGAAGATGAGAAATAGCAGCGCCACCACATAAAAACGCAAGTCGAACTGGATGAAACTCGATCCCACTGCCGGTTCGCCACACTCGTAGGCTTCCCCTTTCGGAACCGACGGCGCATGAGGGCGGATAAAACGCCCGATCAGGAGCGAAACAAACAAAAACAAAACGCCTACCGCGATAAATAGAATCAAATAGGCGACTAAGGCAATCGGCAACATCGCGTCAAATAAGCTCCCCGGCTGTTTCCGGTTTATCTACTGCTTTCAATGCTTTTCTGGCTATTCGTTACCCAAATCCCCCGCGTGTGGATGATTTAGTGAAAATCCCAGCCGGTAAAGGCAAATCTAAAAGACAGTCATTTTAGACATTGGCCGAGGTTTTGCAAGCTGGATGGTTCGACCAATCAAAGAGGCAATCAAAAACTAACGCAATAGGGGGGGTAAATCCAAATAATCTTCATGTTACGGCTTTTATTGCCAATACTCTGCCACGAATGCTTTATGAATACTTGAATGCATTAAAGAGAGCATTCGCCCCCGTTTGTGGTAGAAAAAGTAAATGCCGGAAATCCCCATCGATGTCATCAACATCGTTCCCGGCTCGGGCACTGCATGAACTTCTAATTCATCGATGCAAATGTTGTCCCCATTGGCAGTATCGAGGAGATTCCGCACTCCGGTCACCCCGGAGATCGGATCGAATTGATAAACATGCCGTAAATAGGTTCCGCTGCCATCGCCCCACGTGGACGTGTTCTTGTCGAGAGCGAATGATCCAAACGAGATCTACTCCGCAACGGCAGTGCTGGCGCTCGAATTCGGCATTTTCTGCTTGCGTTAACTTCCAAGATCGAAAGTTCTTTAGCGATAATGCCTTTTCCTCGTTGATCTTCGGTCGTAGCGAGGCAACCTCTTTCTTTGCGGATTTCACTTCGATCCTCCGACCATACGATAAGCGGATGGAAGCTTCTTGCGTTCCTACCGCGTTCCATACCCCTCCCTGAAAATTGGCTTCCAACGTGAAACGATTGCTGCTTTTGGCGGCCGCGTTTTGCGTGGCTTCGGCTGCGCGGGCGAATACCGCGCCAATCGTCCAACAACCCCTCCCGGCCGTGGCTCGGATTATCGCTCCCGAATCCAACGCCACCTCCTACGGCTCCGGATCGTTGATCGCCGCCAATGAATATTACGGGATCGTGGTGACCAATTGGCATGTCATTCGCGACGCAACATCGCAGATTTGGGTGGTCTTTCCCGGCGGCTTCCAGTCGCCCGCCACGGTGATGAAAATCGACCGCGATTGGGATCTTGCCGCCTTGCTCATCTGGAAACCCAACGTTCAGCCCTTGCCGGTATCCACGCAAGCCCCCCAACTGGGCGAACGGTTGACGATTGCCGGCTACGGCAGTGGATGGTATCGGGCCGCCTCCGGAAGATGCATCGAATATTTCTCCCCGGGAGGAAATCAACCGGCCGAAATCGTCGAACTCTCCGTCCCCGCACGAAACGGCGATTCCGGCGGTCCGATCTTCAACGATCGCGGCGAAATCGCGGGCGTGTTGTTCGGATCGGATAGCAGCGTGACCATGGGCAGCTATTGCGGCCGGCTGCGCCGTTTTCTCGCGCCCCTTGCGGGCGATTTCGAACGCTTGCCGCCGCCGCCCGGCATGATTGCGCGGCAAATTCCAAATCCGCCCGTCAACCGGCCGGCGGTAACTGCCGCTGTCCCCCCGCCCCCCACGAAATCGCACGAATTTCAATTCCCCAAAATACCGCGTTTAGCCCGGATAAACGGGATAATCAAATCAAAACCACCCCAAAAGCTCCACTGCCTCAACCTGCGATCACCCGGGTGGCTGCCATCGGACAAGGTGGCAAGGTGCCCGCACGAGAGGCAACCGCAATCATTGAAAAAATCGAGCCTCCTCCAGTAAACGCCGCAATTCCCGCCAGTGCATCTGCCGCCGAAAAAGATACGCTGTTCGACCAACTGAAAAACTTTCTTGCCGTGATCGGCATCCTGGCACTCTTCATTCAAGGTTTAAAGATTCTCGGTAAAGCCGCCGGCTAAGAAATGCGGCAAATGTGAATATCAGACATAGTGTATATATATGGGTAATATATAACAATAATTTGGTTTCCATATTGCCTATATTGCCTAATATATTCGTTCCGCCCCCTTTTTAAATTGCCCTCTTTAGCGGGGCTATGGTGGCAATCTATGCTGTGTTACCATGAGTGTATCATTATAAAATATTCCAACTTAATCAGCCCCGATCGGAAAATCTCATGGCTCTTGACGCATATTCCTATTGCCCCGGAGGAACGGGTAAAAAAATAAAATTCTGTTGCCCCGATTTCCTCCCGGAACTTCAAAAAATCGATCGCATGCTCGACGGCGAGCAATTCATCGCCTGTTTGCAGCATATCGAGCACTTGCGCGAATTGCCCGACAATCGCGATCGCCCATGCCTGTTGGCGCAGGAAGCATATCTGTTGCGGGTTACCGACCAGCATGATGCCGCGAAAAAACTGGCCCTCGAATTCCTCGAGAAGCATCCGGCCAATCAGACCGCCCTCGCCGAATGCTGTATCGCCTTCGCCGCCGAAGGCGACACCGAAAAGGCGACTCACCATCTTGCAGCGGGCATTCCGCGAGGCCAAAGGCACGATCGAGTGGCGCATTTACGAAGCGGCGAAATTTCTTGCCGCGACCTTGATGAGTGATGGTAAATTGCTCGCCGCGCGGGAACTCCTGCAATTCCTCGGACACATGAGCGAAAAAGACCAGTCGCTCTTGAAACTCATCATGGAATTTTATAAGTCCGATTCCGTGCCTCTCTTGCTGAAAGACCCCGGCGAGCTGCCTGCCCCGCCCGCCGACGCTCCTTGGCGGCAACGCTATGAAGAGGCCTTGAACTCAAGTACGGTGGGCGACTGGGAATCCGCGCTGTCCCATCTCTCTGCCTTGTCGAAGGAAGTGCCCAATTCGCCGGTCGTCTGGAAGGCTCTCGCCCGTGCCCGCGGCGCCTTGGGTGACAACGACGGCTGCATCGCCGCGCTCCGCAAGGACGTGGCGGTCGATTCCTCGCTGGAAGATACCGTCGAGTCCGAAGCCCGCGCCATGCTCCTTGCCGAAAATCCCCTCGGCGATCAGATCGACGTCATGCAAGTCACCTGGACCGTCAAAGACGCCGAACGCTTGAACGAAGCCCTCCTCTCGGCGCCGCAGTTGCGCTCGATTCCCTTCAATCCGGCCGATTTGGCCGCGGAGGATTCGCCCCCTCCGAAGGCGATTTTCATGCTCCTCGACCGCCAACCGGCGGAATCGGCCGAAGGCCTGACCTTCGAATCTGTCCCCCGTTTTCTCGGCCAATTGATGCTCTTCGGCAAGCAGACCGATCGCGAAGCCCGCTTGGAATTGATCGGACTCCTGACAACCGAGCTGCCCGCGGTGAAAGCGCTTTTGACCGGCTTGGGCGGTGAATGGCTCGGCACGCTGTCGGAGGAAAAATCCATCGGCCGAACTTCCGCGAGTGAAGACTCGTTGAAGCCGCAATGGCGACCGCCGACGGGGCTCTCGATCGCTCAACTTCAAGAATTCGTCGCCGCTTTTCACCGCCAGGCTCTGTTGCAGCGCTGGCCGAACATGAAGCTCGGTTGCCTGGATGGCAAAACGCCTCGCGAAGCCCTGGCCGAAGGCGTGTATAAAGTCCGCGTGCTGGCGGCGATCATGGTCTTGCAGGACGTCGCCGAGAGCATGCGCTGCAAATTCGATTTCAACGAATTGCGCCGCCAAGCTGGGCTTGCCGGTCCTCGCCCCGATCGATCCGGAAAAGATCGACGTGTATAAATTGCCCATGGTGCGGCTTTCAAGGCTCATGCCCGATAAACTTTCCGACGAGCAATTGAAATGGTCCTTCCACTTGGCGGTTGGTTATCGGATTCGCTCGGCGATGCGCTCATTCGGCGAAGAACTGCTTCGCCGGCCGAGTTACGCCGAGAAATCCGATCAGTTGGAAGCCTACGCCCGGCTCGCCGAAGAAGAAGAAGACCTGGACCGCGCGTTGGAATATATCGAGGCCGGCCGGAAAGCAATGGAAAAAATGGGACATTCCCATGTTTCCTTCGACCTTCAGGAATTGCACTTGCGATTCGCCCGCCGAGAGCCCGAGCATATCATGCGGCTGATCCAGCATATCGACCGCCAGCACGGCAAAGAGCCGAATGTCGCGAAATCCTTGACGAAGATATTGATTCATTTCGGCATGTTGAATCCCGACGGCACACCCGCCATTCCCTTGCACGGCGCCGCAGAGGAAGAAATTCCCGTGGAATCCGCCGTGGAATCGAGCCAAATTTGGACCCCCGATAGTGCTTCACCTGGAAGTGGGGGCGGCAAGCTCTGGACACCCGACTAAGCGTTACGCATAAGCTATGTTTTAGGGGTCTGTCCCGATTTTTTGTGGCAGTGGCAGGAAGCCGCAAAAATGGGACTATCCCCTGGAACACTGCCAACGGACACAAATTTAAGTACAGTCCCGTTTGAGCATCCTTTCGCACTTTTTTCGGAGATTTCGCATCATGAACAAAAAACTCATTCTCGGTTTTGCTTCCGCCGTGCTGCTCTCCGCGGCCTGCAAATCCTCCGCTCAACTGCCTAACCTGGGCGTCCCCGATCCTTTCCGCCTGACCGAACCAAAGAATTTCACCGCCCATCGCTCCTCATCAAACAATCCGGATTGGAACTCGAACGACGACAGCAAGCGTCCGATCCCCGGCGAAACCATCGTGCTGGCCGATCTGCAAGGCCCCGGCATCGTCTCCCATATCTGGCTCACCGTTGCCGACAACGAATACGGTTGGCCGCGCCTGCTGCGGATTCGCGTCTATTACGACGGCAGCGAAACCCCCAGCGTCGATGCTCCTTTAGGCGATTTCTTCGCCGTCGGGCATGGAATCGAGAAAAAGGTCCGCTCGTTGATGGTCCGTGACAGTTCCGACGGCCGCGCACGCAACTGCTACTGGCCAATGCCGTTCCAAAAGTCATGCAAAATTACGGTTACCAATGAAGGCCGCCGCCGCGTAACCTGCCTCTATTACCACGTCGATTGGCAGAAAGTTCCGTCGCTGCCGGAGAACACGCCCTATTTCCACGCCCGCTACCGCCAATCCCTCCCCGCCCCGGCGGACGGCAGCCCTTATGAATTTTTGAAAGTCGCCGGCAAGGGCCATTACGTCGGCACAGTACTCTCGGTCGTGCAAGCCGAGGCCGGCTGGTTCGGCGAGGGGGATGATTTCTTCTGGGTCGATGGCGAAAAATATCCGTCCATCGAAGGGACCGGCAGCGAAGATTACTTCAACGACGCCTGGGGGCTGCACGAGGACGACGGCCCGTTTTACGGCGTGACGGTCGCCGAGGGGACCGATCTCGGCTCGCGCATGACCGCCTACCGCTGGCATCTCCTCGATCCGATCCCGTTCACGAAATCGCTCAAGGTCGATATCGAGCACAAAGGTTGGACCTATGATAGCGACGGCAAGGTCAAATCCGCTTTCGGCGAACGCACCGATCTGATGTCGAGCGTCGCCTTCTGGTATCAGCAGGGAATCGCCCAGGACCAGCCCCCGGTGCCCTACGGTTCGGCGCGGCTCCCGCAGGGCAACGCCCGGCAGATCGAGGTCGAGAAGTATTTGGTCAAGAATAAAGGCAAGGTAAAAGGCAAGTCGAAAGGCAAAGTAAAAACCAAGGGCGGCAAAGCCTCGATCTCGCCCGAACTGTTCTGGTCCAAGGATGTCATTCTCTTCCGAGCGGAAGGCAAAGGCTCGGAAATTACGATCCCCTTCAACGTGCCCGCGGAAGGCGATTATGAAATCTACACCGAAGTGGCCCAGGCGCCGGACTACGGTATTTATTCCGTGCTGCTCGACGGCGAACCGCCCGTGGCCGGCCAGCTCGAGCATGAGCCGGGCGCCGACCTCCGCCCGAAGACGCAGTTCGACGGCTACGCGCTCGAGACCTATCGTCGGCTACGCCCACCTCGTCGGGTGGCCTCATCTGACGAAGGGACGCCATACGCTGACCTTCGTCTGCCTCGGCAAACGCGAAGCCTCGTCCGGCTACAATCTCGGCGTGGATGACATCGTTCTCGCAAGGATCGGCAAAGACGCCTGGGCCGCCGCGGCCAATGTGAAAGAGCCGCGCTTGCCGGGCGGCAGCCATCGTGGAACTCGCGCAGTCGCTGTCCGATCCCGACCCGGTGACCCGCGGCCTCGCCGCCCTGGCGTTGCGCGACAAAGGCAAAGCATCCCTCCCCGCTCTCACCGCGCTCATCGCCGCATTGAAGGATAACGATGCCAACGTCCGGCTGATGACCGGCAACGCCATTGCTGCCATCGGCAAAGACGCCGCGGACGCGGTGCCCGCGCTCATCGAAGCGGCCAAGGTCAAGGGCGAGGATGTCCAAGTGCTCCGTTCTTACGCCCATGCCCTCGGCGCGATCGGCAAACCCGCCGCCGTGCCGGCCCTCGATATCTTGAAAGAACTCGCCAAAATCCCCCGCGTCCGCTGGGCGGCCGAAGCCGCCCTGAAAAATCTCCAGTGACTTTCAATCCGATGGCCCCATGCCCGCGCTTGTCCCAATAAAAAAAGCCGCTTTCATGTGACTGGGTGCATGAAAACGGCATATCTGTCTCGCCCTGGATTTACTTAATTCGTGGCTGTTCCAGGGGAAAGAGACAACTAAATCAATTATATGAGTGGATGATGATAATCAACCATCCAAATGGGTGATAAGCCTCTTCTCGGGCTATGACCTAGGATTAAGAATGGAGCTAATGTTCCAATCAATAGCCGATGCTCTTGCCGCCTCCTGGCCAGCCGGAATATCCAAACCTAGCTTCCTGCCGTCATGGTTTTGACGAAAGAAATCACCGACGTTTCGCGGCTCTCCGGCTATCGCTCGGCATGGAGGGATCTCTTGCGGCAAACGCCGGGTGGGACTTTTTTTCAATCGCTCGAATGGCTCGAAGCCTATTGGAATCATTATGGAAAAGGAAAACATTTGCGGGTGTTGATCCTCGAAGAAAACCGCCATCCGTTAGGGATTCTGCCGCTTGTCGTGCAAAAGGAACGCACCCGAGTGGGGCAATTCATGGTTTTGACTTACCCCTTGGATAGTTGGGGTTCGTTTTATGGGCCGATTGGACCGCAGCCGGAAAGAACTCTTGCCGTCGGCTTGGAACATCTGCGGCATTCTCCCCGCGATTGGGATTATTTGGAGTTGCGGGGGAGCGGCGCGCCGGGATCCGCCGATTCCTCCGTTTCCGATGCCTTTCAAGCTGCCGGAATCCGGGCCTATCGAAGCCTCTGGGATCAAACGCCGCTCGTCGATTTGTCGCACGGCTGGGAAGCCTACCTGCGCACGCGAAAAGGACTCTGGCTGCGCCGATTGCGGCAAGCCGAGGCAAAATTAAACCGTCAAGCGAAAGTCGAATATGTGCGCTATCGACCCGCCGGCAAAACGGCAGGCAATGAGCGGCCCCGCCGGGATTTTTTCGGCGAATGCCAAGCCCTGGCCGAACAAAGCTGGCAGGCGTCGGCTGCCGATGGCACCACGCTTTGCCACCCCTCGGTGCGCGCGTTCTTGCAGGATGTGCATGCTGTGGCCGAAGCCGAAGGGGCCGTCGATATCAATCTCCTGCTGCTCGACGGAAGGCCCGCCGCCTTTATCTACGGCTATCATCACCGCGGCTATGTGTTCGGTTTGAGACGCGGTTTCGATGCCGAATTATCGCGCTCGGGCGTCGGCACCGTGCTGCTTTGGCATACCCTCCGCGATAGCGCAAAGCGCGGCGACTCGATCTACGACATGGGACCCGGCTCCCTGGAAAGCAAGCGGCATTTTCTCACGCGAATGACACCGATATTCCGGCACAGTTATTTTCCGGGCAAGGCATTGCGGACGCAGATCTTGCGATTCCGCCGCTGGTGGGATGGACGCCGACTCGTCGAGAAAAACAATTAGCCCGGAACTCTCGACAACAGCAATTTGCGGTGTGATCGACCGATAAAATCGGTCCATCCACCGCAATCCGCCGTTGTCGTTGACTCCGGGCTAAACGAGTTTTGGAAAATCCGCGCCCATCGCGGCCGGCCCTGTTGGGATCGGCACGGCCGGCTCACGATGAAAGCGCTAAAGTATTGAAGAAAGACGACTCAATCTGGTGAAAATCGAATTTCTTCAATCAATCATGGCGGTTGATCGTTCTCCCCGGGGGGAGAATTGGACGGCGATTCATCCTGTCGGACCGGGCATGGCCGTTCCCACCGAGCACGGACTGCAAGCCTCGATCGGCTGGCAGCCTTGATAGACGGGCTGCACGCAGGGTTGCACTGTCGGCTTGCTGCGGCAAAACCGATCGCAGAAGTTGCAGCCGGCGCTGCTCAACAACATCGCCAAAATCGCTAAAACCAATAATCTCTTCATTTTCGTTCTCCCATCGAACAGTATCGTTCCGGCGAAGCTCTCGCCTAGGTAACTCTACATCAGGAACCGTGATGTGCAAACGCAATTGCGCTGTTTTTTGCAAACGCCGCTTTTGACTTTTCTCACCATAACGCGTTGATTATGTGCTACATTTAAGTAAATATTGCCGTCTGCGTAATGTGGGCGGGTTGACCCGGTCCACACCCATGCAATAATTCCCTCACCATAATTCAATCGCAGCAATCTCTTTCTCGCGAGTAGATAATGCAATCTCTGCCATCGCTGAAGCCGAATCCCGATACCCTAAAGACAAAGACGCTGTCATGGAAAATCGCAATCGCGATCTTCCTTTATTGGTCCGGGACGCTCATGGCGGAAGAAAAACCGCCCCTCGACGTTTGGTTGATCAATACGCGTTGCGCCGGTGTCGGGCGATTTGGAACGGGGAAAAACGCGGATTGCATATTGGCGGCTCGATCAGCAGCAACAGTGGAATGCGGAAACGGCGGCGGCCTTTGTCGAAAAAGATGAAAAGAACGCCCCCCATATTTTTCTCGTGCATGGCAATCGCACCACCAACGACGAGGCCGTCCAGTTCGCTTGGCCAATCTACTGCTGGCTGGAAAAGCAACCAAGACGGCAGCCCTTTCGAATTGTCATTTGGTCCTGGCCCAGTTCGCGGATCTGCAGGCACGTCCGACCCGACGTGCAAACCAAGGCTTTTTATTGCGAGTCGCAAAGCTATTATCTGGCCGATTGCCTCCGCGGCATGAAGCCCCAGACGCCCGTCAGCCTGGTCGGCTACAGTTTCGGCACGCGGATCATCGCCGGCGGCTTGCATCTCCTGGGCGGAGGAACTTTGGCCTGCTGCCGCCTCCCGGACTCCGCGACTGCGGAAAACAACCAAAAACGAAGCGCGCCGCTCCGCGCCGCGCTTGTCGCGGCAGCCTTCGATTGCTTTGCACTCGCCCCCGGGCAGCAATTCGGCAACGCAACCGCGCAAGCCGATGAAATTCTCGTCACGCGAAACCAATGCGATGATGCGCTCCGCTGGTATCCCTTCCTCTACGGACGAGGCGGCCCGCAAGCCTTGGGTGACGTCGGCCCCTGTTGCGGCAGCCCCCAAAACGTCCATCTGTTCGAGGCCTCCTGCTGCGTGGGAAAATCGCACCACTGGGAAGAATACATCTATTGCCCCAGCCTCTTCAGCGTCTTGCCGCATTACATGTTTGCGGATGAGAAGTGATCGCAAAACATCTCTTTTCCTCGATTTCATTACTCATCACACATTATTTGGGGGGGATTGTATTCTCTTCATCAAGTAATACAATGTAATATCATTTGCGCGATTACGGATGATTTGTCTCGATTATCCATAACATCATGAATCGCAAACAAGAAATCGTGACTTTCAAGGTCGATGAGCCCCTTTGGGAGGCCATGCGGGGAATTTCCAACCGCTCCGAGTTCATCCGCGCGGCAATCCTCTCGGCGCTCGATAGCGTCTGCCCCCTCTGCAAAGGATCGGGAATTCTCACGCCCGACCAACGCAAACATTGGGATGCTTTTGCAAAAAATCACCCTTTAGAGGAGTGCCAAGACTGCCATGCCGTGCATCTGGTGTGTGCGGCCGGAATCGAGAATCACTCTGCCGATGTCCCGGAGACGGTTTCATGAAAAGCCGGCTCTCGCTACTATTGATCCTGCTAACGATGCCGCTCTGCGAATCGAAAGCCGATGCGGCCGGGCCGATCGAGGCTATTGCCGGCATTCCCCCGGTTGCGTATCTCGTCGAGCGAATCGGCGGCCAACATCTGAAAGTCGAAGTGCTGCTGCAACCCGGCCACGATCCGCACACTTTCGAGCCCTCGCCGAAGCAGATCCAATCGCTCGGCCGGGCGAAGCTGTTTTTCGCGGTGGGCATGCCTTTCGAGGAACAGTTGATCGAGAAAATCCGCGCCGTGCGGGAAAAGATCGCCATCGTGGATACGTCGGCGGGCATCAAAAAACGGCTGGCCGTTCCCGAAGACGAACACGATCATGCCAAAATCGATGACCAACGGCGCAACGAAGCCGATTACGATCCGCACGTATGGCTTTCGCCGCCGAACTTGAAAATTCAAGCGGCGAATATCGCCTCCGCCCTCGAAAAAGCGGATCCTGCACGCGCCGCGGACTATCGCGCCAATTTGAAGCGCCTCGATGCCGAACTGGATGCCATCCAAGAAAAAATCGCCCGCAGCTTGCAGCCTTACGCCGGTCGAACGTTTTTCGTTTTTCATCCCGCCTTCGGATACTTCGCCGATTGCTACGGATTGAAACAAGATGCGATCCAGGCGGGCGGCAAGCAGCCGTCCCTCCGACAACTCCAAAAACTGGTCCATCAAGCCGTGGCCGCACATGCCAAAGTAATTTTCGTCCAGCCGCAATTCGATCCCCGCAGCGCGGATGCGGTCGCCCAAGCCGTCGGCGGCAAGGCCGTCCCGCTGAACGACATGTCGAAAGACGTGTTCGCCAATCTGGAGGAAATCGCGGAAAAAGTCAAACAGGCCTTGAAATAGAAAATCGAGGACGAACGCGCGAAATTGAAGTGGAATAAGGGGGAAAAAGGCAAAAAACGGTCGATTATTCTCCCTTCTGCGATTCTCCCGCTCCGCCTCTCCTGACACTTATTTATCGATAATTTCCATAACCCTCCATGCCCTCCACTCCCGTCCTGACATTCGAAAATGTCTCCTTCTCCTACGGCTCCGTGCCCGTGTTGGAGAACGTGAGCTTTTCGATCGCCGAGCGGGAGTCGGTGTGCGTCGTCGGCCCGAACGGCGGCGGAAAAACCACTTTGGTCAAGTTGATTTTGGGATTGTTGCATCCCGCATCGGGCGTTATCCGCGTGTTCGGCACATCGCCCCAAGCAGCGCGCCGCCGGATCGGCTACATGCCCCAGCATCTGTTTTTCGATCCGCTCTTCCCCGTCACCGTTCGCGACATCGTGCTCATGGGCCGGTTGAAAAACGGCGGCTGGCGCGGCCTTTTCGGCTGGCCCGGCGACGAAGACCGCGATGCCGCCGCCGAGGCCTTGCGGCAAGTCGGCATGGAGGTTTTTGCAAAACGGCCGTTCAGTTCGCTCTCCGGCGGACAACGCCAGCGGGCGCTGATCGCCCGGGCGCTGGTCAGCCGGCCCGACTTGCTCCTGCTCGACGAGCCGACCTCGAATGTCGATACCCTCGTCGAAGCCCGCCTTTTGGATTTGCTCCGCGAACTGAACGAACGGATGACCATCATCATGGTCACGCACGACCTGGGCTTCGTTTCCGAAATGGTCCGGAAAGTCGTGTGCGTCAATCGACGCGTCGTTGTGCATCCCACCAGCGACATCAGCGGCGAAATCATCCACGACATTTACGGCGGCCACGTCCGCATCGTGCAGCACGGGATAGGGGAGAGGGGTTAGGGGTTGGGGACTAGGATATAGGAATTAGATCCTCCCTCGCCTCGCCCTAGCCCGCAATCCCCTGTCCCCTGTCCCCTACTCTTATGAATGACCTCTATCAAGCCATCATCGATCCCATAAGCCCGCTCTTGCGGTATGCTTTGCTCATGGGCTTGCTTTCCAGCGTCTCGATGGGCGTGGTCGGCTCCTATGTCGTGACCCGGAGAATCAGTTACATCGCCGCCGCCATCGCTCATAGCGTGCTGGGCGGAATCGGCGCGGCCATCTATTGCCAGAGCGTTCTCGGTTGGAAGTGGTTCGATCCGCTCTACGGCGCTTTGGCCGCGTCGCTCGCCGCCGCGCTCCTGATGGGCTTCGTAAGCCTCTACGCCAAGCAGCGGGAAGACACCGTCATCAGCGCGGTTTGGTCCTTGGGCATGGCGGTCGGTTTGCTATTCCTCTATAAATCGCCCCGCTATGTCGATGCCATGAGCTACCTCTTCGGCGATATTTCCCTCGTCTCCCGGCAGGATTTATGGCTCGTCCTCCTCATGGACGCGGTCGTACTCGCCGTGGGAATCGGTTTTTATCCGAAGTTTCTCGCGCTCTGTTTCGACGAAGAATTCGCCGCACTCCGCGGCGTGCGGCCGAAAGTGTATTATCTGCTGCTGCTCTGCCTGACGGCCCTGACCGTGGTGCTTATGTTGCGCATCGTCGGCATCGTGCTGGTCATCGCGCTCTTCACGCTCCCGCCCGCCGTGGCCGGCCATTTCGCCCGGCGGCTTTGGCAAATGATGCTCTGGGCGATGCTCTTCTGCGCGCTGTTCATCAATTCCGGCATTCTCCTCAGCTATCAGCTCAATCTCCTCAGCGGCCCTGTAATTATCCTCCTCGCCGGCGGAACCTATCTGGCCGTGGCATTGGGAAAAAAAATGTTCGGTTAAGAGTAAGGGGCCGAATACCATATTGTTCAATTTGCAATTTGCAATTTGCAATCTCACCCCTCCTCCCGCATCCACTCCGGCACCGGCTGAACTTTCCCCTCGCGATCGACCACCGCCAGCGTCACGTGCCCCGTCGCCAAATGTTCTTCGCCGCGAAATAATTCATACTGGTGTTCGATCTTTGCCTGCGTCACCCTGTCGATGTGGGTCACAAGCCGCAGCACGTCGTCGTACCGGGCGGAGCGGTGGTACCGGCATTCGGCCTTGACCACCACCACCAGCATCCCGTCAGCCTCCATTCTGCGGTAATTTCCCCCACCTGCACGAAGCAGTTCGGTTCGGCCTATTTCAAAATAGGTAAAATAATTGGCGTGATGCAGATACCCCATCGGATCGCATTCGTTATAACGCACGCGCAACTCTATTTCGTGACGATTCAACATCGGTTATACTCCCGTTGACGGAACTTATCAGGCCGCCTATAGTTAGGTGTTGTGCTGGCAACGCTGGCAGGTCAATAAAAATAGGGTGGGCTTTGCCCACCGCCAGAAAACTGTGGTGATCCCTTTCATAATAAGCATGTGACTTATCCTTTCCTGTAGATGCGGTTATGCTAACACATAACCTGCTGCGAATAACTTCCATTTCACCCCACCCGAGGCCATCCCATGAGTTTCGACCAATCCGCCATCGACACTCCCACCGCACGGGGGCGAAATTATCCGGCAATTCGGCAGTTTACCGTTTTTTTGGAGAATCGGGTAGGAAAGCTGTTGGAAGTGATCCGCCGTTTCGAAGGCAGCCGCGTCAAAATCGTCGCCCTCTCGATCTCCGACACCTGCGAATGCGCCTTCGCCCGTTTCCTCCTCAGCCACCCCGAGCAAGGACGGGAAATTCTCGAACGCGCCGGCCTCGCAATCGTCGAAAGCGACCTGATCGGCATCGAACTCCCCGACGGCCAGCAAGCGCTGTTGGATATCTGCACCGCACTCCTGCAAGCCGAAGTGAATATCATCCAAGCCTACCCCCTGTTGGTGCGGCCGCGCGGCAGGGCAGCCGTGGCCTTGATGGTCGATAATATCGAGATGGGCCAGGAAACCCTCGCCGCCAAAGGCTTCGCGATGATCACCGAAAATGATCTCATGGAACAAGAATGATGCTTCGCTCTTGGGTCTTTGGCCTCGGGGATTTAGAATTGAATCAACGAAGCCCAGTCCCACGACCTAAGGCCAAGACGCAATATGTCTATCTCCGTCACTTGCCCCGGATGTCTGAAACGCTTTCAAGTCAACGATAAATACGCCGGCAAGTCGGGGCCGTGTCCGAACTGCAAGCAGATCATCAAGGTCCCGGACAAGTCCGAAGAAGTCGTGGTCCACGCCCCCGAGGCATTCGCGCACGGCGGCCGCGGCGCCACCGGAAAACTTGTCCTCAAGCCCATCGACCGGGAAGATACCAAGATCACGCCGCTGTTGATCGTCCTCATCGCGGCGGCCGTGGTGCTGACCTTCGCCGCCGCGTTCTTCGGCAGGGGACTTTTCCAGAAGAGCATCGTTTTCAGCGCCGTCGGCTTGTTGCTCATCTCGCCGCCGGCGGCGTTGGCCGCTTACTCATTCCTCCGCGACGACGAATTGGAACCCTATCGCGGAACGTCGCTCTATCTCCGCTCGCTGATCTGCGGCGTGGCCTACGTAGTGCTTTGGGGCGTTTTCAGCTACGCTTTCCACAAAGTCAATCCCGAACAAATTTGGACCTGGGCGGTTCTGGCGGTCCCCTTCCTCATCGCCGGCACCGCCGCCGCTTGGGCGACCCTCGACCTCGAACCCGGCAACGCCTTTTGCCATTACGCCTTCTATCTCCTCCTCACCATCATCCTCCGCTGGGTCGCCGGCATGGGCTGGATCTGGAACATCAAAGGATGAAGGCGGAAGGCGGAAGGATAAAGGGGGAAGGATAAAGGGGGAAGGCGGAAGGCGGAAGGCGGAAGGCGGAAAAATCTGAGCGGCAAGTCGAATTATTGGCCCTTATATCGAATCCTGATATCACGGTGAATCATAGTTATACAATTTCTAATTCCCTTTCCCCCTTCCGCCTTCTCCCTTACTTATGTCCCTCCGCGATATTCCCGAAGTTGCCGGCCTGGACTCGCGGCGCTCGATGATCCGCATCCCGCCCGAGACCGACGTGCCGCTCACGAATCGCGTCCGGCTGCTGATCGACACGGCCGACTTCCGTCGCTTGGCCCGCATTAGCCAGCTTGGTTTGGTCTCGCTCGTTTACCCGGCGGCCTTGCATACCCGCTTCGAGCACAGCTTGGGCGTCTATCGGCTGGCGCTTCTCTACCTCAAGCAACTCTCGCACGACGAACGGTTCGCCGCGGCCATTCGGCCCGAGCAGGCCGAGGTTTTTATCGCGGCCGCCTTGCTCCACGACCTGGGCCATTGGCCGTTCTGCCACCCCATTGAAGATGTCCGCTTACCCAGCGTTCCAAACCATGAACTGTTCGCCAACAGCTTCCTCTTGGAAGGCGAAATCGCCGACGTCCTCCGGCACGATTGGAACATCAATCCCCGCGACGTAGTCGCCTTGCTGAGCGAAAAACCCCGCGACGATGCGGCAAAAATCCTCGCCGGCATGATCTCCGGCCCGATCGACATCGATAAGATGGATTACCTCTACCGCGACAGCCTCCACGCGGGCGTCCCCTACGGCCGGCACTTCGACCAGCAGCGCCTCCTCGGCAGCCTCTGCCTCAACCAGGCCGGCAACGGCCTGGCGATTACCGATAAGGCGAAAACCGCCGCCGAACTCATGGTCTTCGCCCGCTACGTCATGTTCAGCGAGGTCTATTGGCATCACGGCGTCCGCGCGGCCACGGCTATGTTTCAACGGGCGTTCTACCTGCTCCACGGCGTGCTCGATCTCGACGCGATCTTCCGCTCCACCGAGCAGGAAATGATCGCCGACCTCTTGCACGCCGGCTCCGGCGGTCCCGCGGGAGAACTCCTGCAAGGCCTTTTCGGCCCCACGCGAATTCTCTACAAGCGACTGGCCCAGTACAGTTATTTCGAGGAGCGCGAAATCTATCAGCGGCTCGCTCGGCGGCCGTACCCCTGGCTCACCGCCTGCGCCGAACATTTCGCCGCCGTCGCCAGTGCGGCGCTCGGCCGCGTCGATCGCCCCCCACGAAATCCTCTTCGACGCCCCGCCGGTCACCCGCGAAGTCGAGTTCAAGGTCGATGTTTTCTTCCCCAAGCAAGGCGTCTATCGCCCCTTGGGCGAAGTCTCGCCGGTGATCCACACACTCGCCACGCAGCAGTTCGACGATTACGTCAAACGCGTCCGCCTCTTCGCCCACCCCCGCATCGTCCGCGATTTGCGGCAACTGCAAAATCTCCCCGATCTGCTCGGAGAGGCGATCAAAAAAATGGAGTAGCGGTGGAGAGTGGAGAGTGAAGAGTGGAGAGTGGAGAGTGAGAAGTGGAGAGTGAGAAGTGGAGAGTGAGAAGTGGAGAGTGAGAAGTGGAGGGGATAATAGCCGCTTGCAGCTTCGCAAACCATTATCGACGAACTAACACAACCAAAACTTCGTTCAATTTGCAATTTGCAATTTGCAATTACTAATTTGCAATATAATTTCCCATGAAAAAATACATCCCCCTCGTCCTCTTTATCGCCTTCGTCTTCGCCGCGGCATATTTCAACAACTATCTGCGCCGGCATAGAATGCCCGAAAATCTGCCGCCGATCGAAGTCCATTTTTCGCCCAAAGGCGGTTGCACCGAGGCGATCGTCGCTGAAATCGACGCCGCCAAAAACACGATCCTCGTGCAGGCCTACTCCTTCACCTCGAAACCGATCGCCGAAGCCTTGGTCGCGGCCCACAATCGCGGCGTCAAGGTGAACGTGATCCTCGATAGCGATCAGGAGACGGCAAACTACAGCGAAGCCGATTTCCTCATCCACGCCGGCATTCCCACGCTGATCGACGACAAACACGCCATCGCACACAACAAGGTCATGATCATCGACGACAACGTCGTCATCACCGGCTCCTTCAATTTCACCAACCAGGCGGAGACATCGAACGCCGAAAATCTGCTCGTCATCCGCGACAAACTCGTCGCCAAAGCCTACGCCGATAACTGGCGCGCCCACGCCGCTCACTCGCGGCAGTATGAAGACAAATCCAAGAAAGACCGCAACGGCCAGCCGGAGAGCCGCCAGTCAAAACCCCGCAAAGGCAATTCGAAGGACTTGGAAAAAGGGCTCGAAAAAGCCATGAAGAGCTTGCTAAATTGATTCTCGATGGTTATGCTTCAGCATAACAATCGCCCAACCAACTGACTATCCTATCATGCCGCTGCTTTGCGGTATTGAGCGAGATTTCAAGTCTCGTAGGTTATGCTTCAGCATAACAAATAGCCTACCGACTATACCGATACAAAACCTACGGGCCTGCATTCCTACCGATAATTCCCCGGCGGCAGCGGCGATTGCGGCTGAGAATACGCCGGTGACTCGACAGAAACCTTGAATATTTGACGATTCAAGCGTCTTCAGCCTCCGCTCCATTTTCAGGCGGTGTCTTTTCGACCGGCTTTCCCCGCCGCTTGCTGACCGCCTCCATCAGCAGAAACTCGATCTGCCCGTTCACGCTGCGCATTTCCTGATGCGCCGAAGCTTCAATCGCCTGGTACAAATCAGGATTCAAACGTAATGCGAACGATTTCCGCGCTTTCATGTGCTCTTACTCCCCTCTCCCTTTGGGAGAGGGGCCGGGGGTGAGGGCTGCTGCTAGGTTGGCGGCGCCTTTCTGAACTTTCCGTAAAACCGAATGATCCACCCCGCCATGAACGCCACAAAACAACCCAGCAAATAATAGGGCGTCTGCCGCATTATTTCCGGATGCCCCAAATTCGCCCGATAAACCAGCCCCACGAGCGCCGTCAAAAACAATTCGATGCCTACCGCCAGCCAAATCATGAACCGGAAGATGCTGGCGGCGGTTTGCGCCTTCCGCTCCGGCGCAAGCCAGTAGTCTTTGTGCGGCAGGTCGATCATCCACTTCGGCAATTTGGTGCAAATCCACCCCAGCGACAACAAAAATATCGGCAGCAATATCAACAGCGTGATATTGAAAATCACGAACGCCCCCTTCGCCATCCACGATTTAGGCTCGCCCGATAAATCGAATTCCGACGCCACCCGCGCCGGCAGCACGGCAAAATAATATCCGCTCAGACCTATATTGAGCGCCAGAAGCAACAATAAAATCGACAGGCCGATATACTTCGATTTCATGGCGATTTCTCGATTCGAAGCTTGAATTAAAACTTCACGTCCCCACCGGCCCCGTGCCGGTGGAACGCCTGATTGGCGGCTACCCCCTGCTTTTTCTCGAATTCATCGGCATACTTATTGAAAAAATCGACCACCTCGGGCATAAACGCCTCCAAAGTCGGATAACGCTTGCGGTCGCGCTCATATTTTTTATCGAGCAGGCTCGAAAGTTCGCCGATCCACTCGAATCCCCGATTGCGATCCTCGATTGCATCCATGCCGGCGGCGACTTTTCCTTGATATTTCATTAAATATTCGATCGTGCAGGCCCGGACCATCGATTCATACATCATCGTCTTCCAATTCCCGTATGCGTTGCGCGCCATGGTTGGCCCTACGTGTTTGAAAATCTTCTCCCCCGCCGCCTGCAACTCCGCCCCGTGCCGATCGACCAGCGGATTCGTGTGCGAATGGCAGAATTCGTGCGTGATCGTTGGCAGGACGTCGCTGTCGAACAGCGGCCTCATCTTGCCATCCAGCTTCCAGACGCCCAAGATGCAATAGATTTCTTCCTTGCCGTCCGCGGCATGATAACGCACGCCGTAGTTGCTGGGGCCGTTGGTAATGCTCGGCACAAGAATGAAAACCGTCCGCGGCCGTTCGCCGAAAAACTCCGAAAACCACTCCAAATGCGCCTTGTTCTCCACCAGCGACTTGAGATCCGACCGCATCTTCGCATAAAGCGGCTCGTGCGCTTTATAAAAATCCTCGAAGTTCGCTTCCTCGGCAAATCGCCGCGCGGAGGCGAGAAATCGCTTCACATCCCCGGCTGTCCAGCGCTTATCCAGATCGTCCGGCACGGGATCCAAGGATATTTTCTCTTTCAATTTCACCCCGTCCGTCAGATGAACCGCCAAACTCATCGGCGCGTCGTAGCTCACGCCATGCTCGCTCCGCAGTTGCCGCGCCAGTTTGACCGCCTCATGATCGCGATACTTCCCGAAATGCGCCTCGATATCCTTGCCGTATGACTCCATGAAAATCCGGTTATACTCCGGATTTCCCGCCAAGTGAAAAATAACGCTTACCAACTCGATGCACGCATCGCTCCTGATCTGCACGTCCGGCGCTTTCGCCCTTTCCTTCTCCGCCGCCATGGCCAAATGGCCGATTGCCGCGAAAAACAAACCCGCCAACACCATGCTTTTCATCATGCTCATCATAAACCTCCCCCTGAAATTGAAACGAAGACGATAAAGACACTGATAACCGCTAATTTTAGTTTGTCGATGATTATTACAAGTCGGGTAAGTTCGTTCGCCGATCGTTGGTTAGTGGTTATTAGTGGTTATTAGTGGTTATTAGTGTTCCCAAACTCTTTTTTCAAACTCCATCATATCCTTCCCTCGTGCTTTTCTTCAATTTCCTCCGGCGGTTTCATATACAATGCTTCCGCCAATCTCGCGGCCTCGACGTCAACTACCTCTTCACCCCGCCAATCCATTTCGCGATATCCTCGATCACTTCCTGCGACACATTGCCGGGCGCGGCGTATTCCGCCGGCACGCTCTTGCCTTTTCCCTCCATGAAAAGGTGATTCAATTTCGGATATGTGATGAAAGTCGCGTTTTTCCGTTCAACCAAGGCCTTTTTCCAACGAGCGAAATCCTCCATCGTCACCTGATAATCGCGCTCGCCTTGCAAAATCAACATCGGCTGCGGCAACGGTTTCGCCTCCGCGGCAGGGTCGTATCCCCGCAAATCGAGCCAGTATTTTGCCGGAACGCCCAGCGGCAACTTTTGCGAAGCGTCGGTCGTCAAATTCGCCGATTTCACCAGCGCGACCTGCTGCTCGAGTTCCTCAATCTGCTTTTTCGATTCCTCGGTCGGCGCTCCCGCGAGCGAAAGTATATACTTGGTTTGCTCCAACATCAAATCTTCCAGCGGCCGAGTCGAGCCGGCAAAACTAATCAGTCCGCAAATCTCCCCTTCCGCCTTGCCGATTCGAGGAAGCAGCATTCCCCCGAGGCTGTGACCCAAGACGAATATTCGCCGTGAATCGATTTTCGGCTCGGCCGCTAACGCCTTGAATGCGGCAACGACGTCATCGATGGTCTCTTCCTTCACGGTGATGCTGCTCGCCGTGGCCGCCATCAGGATCTGGTGCTGCTTCGTCCGTTTTTCGAAACGCAGCGCCGCAATGCCCCGGGAAGCCAATCCCTGTGCCAGATCGCGAAACGGCTTGTTCGGTCCGATCGTCTCGTCGCGGTCCTGCGGACCCGAGCCATGCGCCAAAATCACCGTGGGAAACGGCCCTTTGCCTTGAGGTACCGACAAAGTGCCCGGCAGTTGCCAGACACCTTCGCCGATCAGGATTTCTTTTTCCGTAAACTTCGATGGATCGACATAAGGCGGCGATTGATATTTTCCCGCAGGCGTGAAAAAAAGCCCCGTAATCTTGTTGTCCGACGTGAAAACGATCTTCGCGTCGAGCCGTCCTCGCTCGAATTCGCAGGTGACATAAACCACGTCGAATTTCTGAATCTCCTCCGCCCTGGTTTCATCCGCCCGTTGCAACGGGCCATATTCCATAGTCAGTCTATCCCAAATCGGCTTCAATTTTTCCGCGGGCAACACTTGCCGCATGGTCTGATCGAACGGTTCCACGGCCTTCTCGAATTGCCCCGCCGCCATTTGTGCGACAAACGCCTTCGCCATTTTTATTTGTTCTGCGGATGCCTCGGCAAAAGCGACCGACGGAAACACCAGAAACAACAACACCCAAGCGGAATAATACCGCATGACGATACTCCTCTTGACGCGTTAATGTTCTTATATCGGATCACCGCTCACGTCTCACGCTCCCCATCCCTCACTCCTCGCCCCTACTGATACAGCGTCCCCGCATTAATGATCGGCTGCGTTTCCTTCTCCCCGCAAAGCACGACGAGCAAATTGCTCACCATCGTCGCCTTCCGCTCTTCGTCGAGCTGAATGACATTCTTTTCGGCCAAATCGTGCAGCGCCATCTGCACCATGCTCACCGCGCCGTGGACGATCTTCTGCCGCGCGTCGATGATCGCCTCGGCCTGCTGGCGGCGCAACATCACCCCGGCGATCTCCGGCGCGTAGGCCAGATGCGCCAATCGCGCCTCCTCGATCACCACCCCGGCCTTCGCGATTCGCTCCTGCAACTCTTTTTGCAAGGCGCCCCCGATCTCATCGACGTTGCCGCGGAGCGTCAACTCGTGCTCTTCGCCGTGATCGTAGGGATAACTGTTGGCCAAATGCCGCACGCCCGACTCGCACTGCACGCGAACGTAATCCTCGAACTTCTCCACGTCGAAACACGCCGCCGCAGTGTCCTGCACCCGCCACACGACCACCGCCGCAATCTCGATCGGATTGCCCCGCTTGTCGTTCACCTTCAGTTTCTCGCCGGTTAGGTTCCGCGAGCGCAGCGATATCCGCCGCTTCGTGTTCAAGGGATTCGTCCAATGAAATCCGCTTTCCCGCACCGAGCCTTGGTAAGCCCCAAAAAGAATCAGCACCCGGGCTTCGTTGGGTTGCAGCGTGAAATGGCCGTTGAAGAGGAAAATCACCAGCACGAAGCTGAAAATCCCCCCCCCCTAGATAATAAAAATTCGGCAGCGTGTGCAACTTGTCGGCCTCTATCGCCGAATGCACGAACCCGACAATCAAACCGATACCCGCAAACAATACCAGGATGTTGACCAACAACATCACCCAGCCATTGATGACGCGGACCGTCTTTTCCGAGGTCATGACAAGTCTCCTTATGTTAGTGTAATGTCAAAAAGATATCATAATGATATTGGTTTGTCAAGCATTATCTGCAATTTTGATCTAACATGGTCTATGGCAAGGCCTTTTGATCGAAGAACCAAATCAACATCCTCTCGCCACTTTTCGGCTGTAACGTTCTTCTCTACAATGATTGCATTGCTCTGGCCTCGCTTTGAATATTGATGATTCCCGTGAAAGATTTTTTCCTAAAGCCTTTATCCACAAGAGGTTCTGTCACAATTTATATTTTTTTGTTGAAAATGGGCCACCCTCCATGCTAATTTCACGGGATGGAGATAGATCAGGACAGTTTAACCACCATTAGTAAGAACAGAAGCCAGCTTGTGGAGCCAAATCTTGGAAAAATTGAGAAAAAGCACCGAAAAACACTTGGAGCCTAACTAAAAACAAATACTTTGGAAATCGGGCAAAGTGGAAAAACCAAGATTTGCCCACGAAAACTCAATCGCCAGTAGGTCCCGCCTGCCAGGCGGGACTTTTCGGAAGGAATTCCCCATTTCCCCCACAATAAAATAAGATTCGCCAAGTCCCACCCGGCAGGCGGGACCTACTGGCACTTTTTGAAATTTGCTCCCCAAAAACATCACAACAATATTCGCTATATATCCCATCCTCCCAAAATGACCAAACACATCTTCGTCACCGGCGGCGTCGTTAGTTCGCTCGGCAAAGGACTCACCAGTGCCTCCATCGGCATGTTGCTCGAACAACGCGGGCTGACCATCCGGCTGCAAAAGCTCGATCCCTACATCAATGTCGATCCGGGCACCATGAGCCCTTACCAGCACGGCGAAGTCTATGTGCTCGACGACGGCAGCGAAACCGACCTCGACCTCGGCCACTACGAACGCTTTACCAACAGCGTCTTGGACCGCAATTCGAATTTCACCACCGGACAAATCTACCTCTCCGTCATCAACAAGGAACGCCACGGCGAATTTCTCGGGCAAACCGTGCAAGTGATCCCCCACATCACCAACGAAATCAAATTCGCTCTGGACAAGCCCGCCGGCGAAAATGTGGATGTCGTCATCACCGAGATCGGCGGTACCGTGGGCGATATCGAAAGCCAGCCCTTCCTCGAGGCCATCCGCCAGTTCTCGCTCGACAAAGGCAAGGAAAATTGCCTCTATATCCACCTCACCCTGGTGCCCTATTTGAAGGCCGCGGCCGAACTCAAAACCAAACCCACCCAGCATTCGGTCGGTCTCCTCCGCCAGATCGGTATCCAGCCCGACGTGCTCATCTGCCGCACCGAACGCTCGCTTTCGCGCGACGATCGGGCGAAAATCGCCCTCTTCTGCAACGTCCCCATCGAGGCCGTCATCGAAGAAAAAGACAAGGATTTTTCGATTTATGAAGTCCCCTTGAGCCTCGTCGATCACGGCCTCGACGAACTGATCGTCCGCAAACTTTCGCTCGGCAAGGCCGGGCCGCTGAATCTCGACCGCTGGCGCGACCTCATCCATCGGCTGCGAAATCCCGAACATGAGATCACCATCGCCGTGGTCGGTAAATATTCCGAACACCGCGACGCCTACAAGTCGATCTACGAAGCCCTCGATCACGCGGGCGTCCATAATAACGCGCAAATCAACATCCAACGCATCCATAGCGAGACCGTTGAACGCGACGGTCCCGACCGGCTGCTCTCGGCGGTCGATGGCGTACTCGTGCCCGGCGGATTCGGCGAACGCGGCATCGAGGGCAAAGTCGAT
Source organism: Pirellulales bacterium (assembly GCA_963713065.1). Lineage (GTDB taxonomy): Bacteria > Planctomycetota > Planctomycetia > Pirellulales > Thermoguttaceae > JADLEL01. The sequence continues at coordinate 626,033 of CAVQKP010000016.1, forward strand.
GCCGTGCGATTCGCCCGCCAACGCGGCATTCCCTATTTCGGAATTTGCCTGGGAATGCAATGCGCGGTCGTCGAGTTCGGCCGCAACGTGCTCGGCTTGGAGCGGGCGAACTCCACCGAGTTCGACAAGGACAATCCGCATCCCGTGATTTGCCTGCTCGACGACCAGAAAACCATCACCGACAAAGGCGGCACCATGCGGCTCGGCGCCCAGCCGGCGAAACTCGCACCCGGCAGCCGCGCCGCCGCCGCTTACGGCAAGGAAGATATTGCCGAACGGCACCGCCATCGCTATGAATTCAACAACCACTACCGACGGCAATATGCCGAAAAGGAATGCAGGTCGTGGGCTTCAGCCCCGACGGCAGCCTGGTCGAAATCGTCGAAATCCCCGACCATCCGTGGTTCGTGGGCGTGCAGTTCCATCCCGAGTTCAAATCCGGCCCCACCCGCCCCCATCCCCTCTTCGCCGATTTCATCGCCGCCGCCGTGCAACGCCGTAAAAACCGCGATCAAGGAAAAACCGAATTGGCGGAATCAAATGCCTAAACCTTCGGTTCTCAACCGTTCGGTGCCATGCCCCACGCTTGCGTGGGCATGAGGCTATTTTGAACGAATTCCAACCAACAACCATCGAAAGAGGGGAATTGCCATGTCGAACGATGCCGATCCAACCGCTAGCGAAAAGAAACTCTATATCGATGAAGATTGGAAGAGCCAGGTCGAGGCCGAGAAGGCCGCCGAGACGCAAAAGACCAAGCCGGCCGAGGAGAAGATACCATCCGAGCCTCTTCCGCCGCCGTCGTTGACATTTTTGGCGAGCACGCTCTATCTGCAAGGAGCGATTGCGATGGGCCTGCTGCCGAATCCGATTTCCGACAAATCGGATATCGAACTCGATCGAGCCAAACACGCCATCGACATGCTCGCCATGCTCCAAGAAAAAACCGCAGGCAATCGCACGCCCGAAGAATCCGAAGAGATCGAAGCCATGCTGCACCAATTGCGAATGGCCTTCGTGTCGCTAAAAACGTAAATGAAGACTTGACGGTTCATAGTTCCCCCTTTTTCACGGAACTAGAAACCTCAACAAAACTCCACGCCCGGCCCGAGGATCGAAAGGGCGGGTGCGCTCCGCACCCAAAATTCCCTCCCTGGTGACTTGCATTTTCAACCGAGTGACTGTTGCCAGTTTTTCGGTAAAGGACAATCCTCCGGACCGGGCATGGAATGTATCAAGTAGGACAGGTTTCCAACCTGTCTGATGTATGTGTGATTTCGGGAAACCGCATCGCATGCATAGTGAGCCGAGCGAAGGGAAAGTCCCCGGCAAAGGTCTCCCGGACAGGTTACTGGGGACAGGGAGAAGGTTTTTCTTTCGCCTCCGTGCGAAGCCTTCTCCTTGTCCCCTGTATCCTGCCCCCTACTTCGCCAACCCATCAAACAATTTCCGAAACTTCGGGATCCGCCTCTCTAAATACTTCACCCACACCGCCGGCTGCCAAATTTCAACGCACACCGCCGCCCCCACGACCAGCACCTCGCCGTTCGGCTCGACGCCTAAAAATTCCCGAAATCCCTCGGGTATCAACAATCTCCCTCGACCCGCCAATTGAACCGCCCGATGTCGCGTGGAAAGCAAGCGGCCAAATGTTTGTACCTCGACCAGACGATCCTTGAGCCAGCCCGACCGCATCTTCTGCTTAATCAATTCCACGCCTTCGTCCATCCGCGATTGCCAATCGGCCGCGCTCCACAAACTGAGGCAGCCCGGCCGCTCCTTGGCCAACAAGCAATCGGCCGAATCCACGATCAGCGGTTCCGCCAACTCGCTGGGAATCGAAACGCGAAACCGCTCGTCCAACGTTCGCTCGAATTCGCCGAGGAGGAATTCGGAATTCCCGCGCATGAGAGGTTTCCACTGATCGAATGATTATCCTGTAATTCTGATGAGTGGGAATCCTCCCCACAAAAACTTGGAAAAAAACATGTAAATGGGCAAGTTTCCCACAGCAGTATTTGCAGAGTTTACCAGCGTCAAAATCCTTGACAAGCCCTCGGCGGAAGAATTTTCGAAAATTTTCCAAAAATGAGGCTGGAGGGGGGAAATGAAGTGAATTCCGGATCCTGAATCCGAGATTCCTGAAAACCCTAGGCATACCCAGAACTGATATCCACACTCATTCCCACATCGCTTGCGACAGACCTACCGCGATCGGGATGAAAATCATCATCGGTGCCCAGGCCGCCAAAGCGGGATTGATCATGCTATTGTCGCCCAGCCATTGAAAGCCGATCACCGTAAGCATGAAAACGGTCGTAACACCCATGCAAATCCCAATTGCCAGAAATACATTCCGGCTTTCCCGCCGTGCCACCAGCGGCAACGCCAAGAAAATAAGCACGATATCCAACAGTGGCTGCACGAATCGGCTATGGATCTTCACGCGCACGTCCGCATCGAATGCCATGCTGGGATTGTGTAGTCTCTCGATTAGTTGACGCACCGAGGAAAATTCGACATTTCCCGTAAGTTGCTCGAAGCTCAAATCGCTCACGATAAAACATTGGTCCGGTTTGAGCCATTCGGGCCGGTCATGCGGAGTAATCAACACTTCCTTTCCGTTCAAGAGCAACGACGGCCGAGTGTTGAGGTGTTTCGGCCCTGTCACCCCCTCGAAAAGGTATCCGCTGGGATGCTTGCCCTCCTCGGCCGGAAGATAAAATGCCTTTTCGCCGCTCACTTGTTTTCCGTATTTCCAAAGGGTATCGGGCAAGAGGAAGTTGGGCTTTTCAATCCTTTTTTGATCGGCATACGTGGATTTGCCGCCGATCAACACCATCGTTTGTATGTCATAAGCCGATTTCATGTCCTGCCCGCGATCACCAATCAGATCCTCGGATTTTCGCGTGAGTTCCTCCCGAAAGCGGGGGATGGTAATCTCGCGGTTAAGCGCTGCCAGCAAGCAAATCGCAACGGAGGCGAAAATCAGAGGTTTTATCACGCGGACCCGCGACACGCCCGCCGACATCAGTGCCGTCATTTCGTTGTGCCGCTGCAGCCAGGCAACGGTGAACATCACCGAGATCAATGTCAAAATGCTGCTCGTGCGGTCGAAAAAACCCAAAGTCCGATAACCGTAGAGTCGGCCCATCAGCATCAGCACGCCCCCCGATTTCTCGCCGCAGCGAAGAAAATCGTCCATGTGGGTCGTGCAATCGATGATCACATACAACCCCATCAGACTCAAGAAACAGATCAAAAAAGTCTTGAAAAACTGGCGGAGCAGATAATAGTCGATTATGCCCATGCAAGCCATCCTGACAACTCGTGGAACAGATTTCCAACCTGCCATCGAATCATGGTATCTTTCTTACGTCTGCGAAATGACAGAATTCCGACCTGTCCTACCGCGATGTTCGTTTGGCAGCATAGGGGATTTTGGCAGTTTAAGTCAAGGCGAATTCCCCTGATAAATCCCATATCATTTTGTACGTCCATTTTGTTATGATGGTTTCGACCACAAAATAAGGAACCGCCCATGCAGTGGATTCAGCAGTCAAAACGACATCTTGCCGGATTCTACCGACGGGGGATCGATCTTCTCTATCCGCCGCAATGCGCGTGTTGCAATACGGAACTCGAAGAGTCCGAACAGGTTGTCGGTTTATGCGGAAAATGCCAAAAACGACTGATTCCCCAAGTTTGGAACGCATGTCCGTGCTGTGGCGCGTTAGTCGAGGGGAATAATGCTCCTCATAATATGGGGTGCTCGACTTGTGCAAAGAATCCGCTGCATTTCGATTCCGTGACGTCCTTGGGAAGCTACCATTCCGAGTTGAAGCAAATTATTCTCCGCATGAAAAGGCATTCTTCTGAACCGCTCGCCGTGACCATGGGATATGTCTTGGCAATTCAGCGGCGGGACATGCTGAAAAATTGGTTGCCCGACCTGGTTATTCCGATTCCCATGCATTGGACCCAGCGGATTTTTCGAGGAGTGAACAGTCCCGAATTCGTCGCCCGCGCTCTGGGAAAAACACTTGAAATACCCTTTCGGCGTTGGGTGCTGATAAAATGCAAAAAAACACGCACGCAATCGGAATTGCCGCCAAAGCAGCGGTTTAGCAACGTTCGCGGGGCGTTCCGAGTGCGGTTTGCTCGTCAAATCCAAGGGCGGCGCGTATTATTGGTCGATGACGTCCTCACGACCGGGGCGACATGCAGCGAGGCTGCTAAGGTATTGAAACAAGCGGGCGCGGCAATGGTCGCCGTCGCCGTCGTCGCCCGAACGCATGAAGAAAATCGATGATCAAAGGATGCGGCAAATTTTTTTTCGTTCAGTCTCATTTTTCCGCATGGCTATCTCCCCCTTGTTTCCGAACGTTTTGATGGAACAATGAGCGTCTATGAATAGTCCGAAATCCCCCAAGCCGACTAAACCTCTCTCCGCGAAGCACGCATTCCGAGCGGCCGTCTTTCGAGGGCTGGGCGTGTTGCTGCCGCCGCTTTTGACCGTGCTGATTTTAATTTGGGTGGTCAATACGGTGAAATTCTACGTCTTGCAACCGGTGAGCCAGGCAACGCTCGATGGACTCGTCTGGCTCATGGCCGACGTACGGGACAAGCTCCCCGAGGCCAAGCCCGGCGAGAAAAAAATTCCCGGCGGCGATTATCACAAACTTACCGACGGATCCTACGTTCCCAATTATGTTTTTGACCGCGTGGAGATAGCCGATGGCCCCAAGGCAGAGTCCGATTCGGGCGACGAAATCTACCGCCGCTACGTCGAGTTGGAATATCTCAAACCCTATTTTGCCATTCCTGTGTTTTTGGCGATATTTGTCCTGCTGTTGTACCTTTTAGGAAAATTCATCGCTATCGGAGTAGGTGGATATGTCGCCAGTGTGGCCGAAGGCGGCATCCGCCGTTTGCCGGTCGTGCGTAACGTCTATTCCGCCGCCAAGCAAATCTCGGATTTTCTGTTTTCCGAACGGGAATTCGAATTCACGCGAATCGTCGCGGTCGAGTATCCCCGCAAAGGTGTCTGGTCGGTCGGCTTCGTGACCGGCGAGGGACTGCCCGAAGTCCGCGAGTCGGTGGGCGATCCGTTGGTCACCGTGTTGATCCCCTATTCGCCGCTGCCCATCACGGGCTGCACGATCATCGTTCGCAAAACCGATTGCATCGATCTCGACGTCACTTTCGATCAGGCTTGCGAATACATCGTCAGTTGCGGCGTCGTCGGAGCGGGTGAAAAAAACAAACGCTTGCCCGGAAATGCAGACGGTTCTCACACATTGCTGGAGTGAGTAATTCATCCTTCATCCTTAAGGCTTCGTTTATGCATCTTCGTCTCGGAACTCGCGGCAGCGCACTCGCCCGATGGCAAGCCGATTGGGTCGCCGAACAACTGCGCACGCGCGCCGTGGATGTCGAAATGCTGCTCATCTCTACCAGCGGCGACCGGCGGCTCGATTCGCTGGCCTCCTTCGGCGGCCAGGGCGTTTTCACCAAGGAAATTCAGCAGGCCCTGCTCGACGGCCGCATCGACGCCGCCGTGCATAGCTTGAAGGATTTGCCCACCGAACAGCCGCCGGAGCTTTGCCTTGCAGCCGTTCCCCAGCGTGCGGCTTGTGGCGACGTGTTGATCTCCCCGAAATTCGGCACGCTCGAAAACCTCCCTCAAAAAGCCGCGATCGGCACGAGCAGCCACCGCCGACAAGCCCAATTGCTTCACTTCCGGCCGGATCTTCAAATCAAGGAAATCCGCGGCAACGTCGATACGCGGCTCAAGAAAGTCCACGCCGGCGAATTCGATGCAATTGTTCTGGCCGAGGCAGGCGTTACTCGACTCGGTTTGGCCGCGGAAATTACCGAGCGGCTGCCTTTCGAACTGCTCTTGCCGGCGGTCGGGCAGGGCGCTTTGGCGATTGAAACGCGGCAAAACGATGAGACAACACGATTCGCTGTCGCTGCGCTCGATCATCCGGTTTCGCATGCCGCCGTATTGGCCGAAAGGGCGATGCTCGCGGCCCTTCGCGCCGGTTGCCTCGCGCCCGTCGCCGCTTGGGGACGCCTCGAAAACGATCAACTCTTCCTCGCCGGACGCGTCATCAGCCTCGATGGCTGTATCCAACTCGAAGCCCAATCTGCCGCCGCTCCGGCCGATCCCGTCACTCTCGGCCGCCGCGTGGCTGATGAATTGCTCGATCAGGGCGCCGCGGAGGTGATTCAGGCGGCACGGGGATAACCTAAAACGCGCCATGCCCACGACAAGCGTGGGCATGGCGCCGTAAATTCACTTTGGCAGAGGATTGTCACTGCAAATCCAGGCCCATCATATATTCATCCAGTGATTTGCGCAGGCCGCTTTCTTCATCGGTAAGCGAGGCGATTTGCCCGCGGGTCTTTTCGATCTCGCTCTCCTGGTCGCTGAACTTCTTAACGTAGTTCTTGTAAACGTCGCTGTTGTGGTCGAGTTGGGCCATGTTCTGGCGGATGCGGCTCTGGTCCTCGCCGATCTGGTTGATGCGCTGCTCGAGTTGCTGCTTCTTGACGGCGATCTCCCGCAATGCTTGCTTCCGCTTGACGATTTCGGCCAGAGCGTCTTTCACCTTTTCGCCGACGACTTTGGCGTTCAGATAGAACCGGATCGAGTTGTCGTCGAGATTGCTCAAGGCAATTTGCTGATGGTCTGTCCGCTCTTCCTCGACCAAGAGCTTTACCGGTTCGCCCGGCTTGGCCTCGACGGCAAAACGGTATAAATTGCGGGTTTTTTCCGCTGGTTTCTCGGGCGCCATGAGTTTCCATTGTGGATCGAATGGATACTCGATAAGTACTTTCTTCGCCGCCTTGCCCGAGTTTTTCACCGTGTACTCCATTCCCCGGACATACTTCCGGCTGGCGATCATTGCACCCTTGATGAGTTTCACGCTCAAAAGCTCCTCGGGATGCCCCTTGCTTTCCGGCGCAACTTCCGTGTCGAGGTCCAAGGCGTAGCTGATGAGCCGCTCGGTACCGGGCGGAAGGTCTTCGATCTTCGCATCGCCCGCATAAACGCCGCCGTCGAAGACCGTGATCGGGCCTTGCATCAGATACAATCCGGTCGTATTCGTGAATTGCAGCCCGGACAGCGGATGCGTGGCCTGCACTATTTGGTTGTAGATCGAAACTTTCTCCGCCTTCACGTCGCCGGTGACGATCGGCAGCATCGCCGACTGCTGCCGCGGCAGCGTGACGGGCGTGTCGATCGAGTATTGGAAGAAGTTCCCCACTTCAGCCGCCTGCGCGACCGATTGCACGCCGTGTGCGAAATAAAAGTCCGCCTCGCCCGCGGATTGTCTCTCTTCGTTTCCGGCCTCGAACTTACTGCCTGCGGCAAGGCCCCCATAGCCCATGCCCCCGTTCCCTGCCGTCATCCTTGTGGCCTTTCCTTTTGCGGTACGAAGCTTCAACTCCTGTGCCAAGGCGGGAGCGGCAGGCTCCGCGAGGCGCCTTGCCAACAATTCACGATTTTTCTTTACCAAATCCTGCCCGTAAACCTGCGGGCGGAGCGAAGCGTAAAGCTCCAACTCTTCCTGCGGTCGCGGCACGTAAAGCGGCTGATAAAGGTCCATCGTGAACGAAATCGGCCGGCCGCTCACCAGCGAGAGCTTCACATCCTTCCAATCTTCCTCGGAAGTGTTTTCCACGATCGCCCAGCCTTGAATCAAAGGTTTTTCGTTGGAAAGAACCAAACGATACGTGGTCTTCCAGATCGGGGTTTCCTGAATATAGCCCACTCGCACGCGGCGCTCCCCTTTGCCAAGGAAGCAAATCTCCACCGCTTTCTTATCGGAATCGTGGCTGGATGCCAAAAGCGCCAGGGCCTTTTCAGTTCGCCGTCGAGCTTTTCATTGACCAGCTTGAGCCGGCTGACGGTGTCCATCGGCACGGAACGCAATCCCTCGTCGGTCAGCAGATTGAGCACGTCGATGTCGATGAACTGGTTTTCGCCGACCTGCTTTTTATGTTTTTCCACGCCCAGGATCACGCCCGAGATTTTGTTGGGGGCTTCCAACTCGACCTTCTCGCCGCGCACCTGCTCCAGCAGTTGCGCCATCGTCGGGTTGGTGGTCAAATCGACGGCAAAGCTCTTCAAGGTCTTGGTGATCGGATCTTTCGAGGCGTAATTGACGGTCGAGACCCGTCCGCCGTCGAGGTCCCGCACAACCATGCTCTTCAAGAGATCGTTGATTTGATCGATCTTGAACTTCATCTCCACTTTGGCGTCGTTCTCCACCTTGCCGGAGTTTTCAAAGTAACCGACGCCGGAACTGAAAAGCACCACGCGTTTCAACGGTAGATTGACGCCCTTCGGCTCGTCGGCTCGGACGGAAACACCCAGCAAGAGGGCTGTCATGGCTGCTAAACAACTGAAATTTCGAGACATGATTTTGCTCCTAAAAATAAGGACTTTTGGTTCGTAAGCCGCACGGAGGCGGACAAATAGCGGAAGGTCAACTAATTCTACCTCCCTAGACGATGCCGATCGCAAAAAGTTTTTAGATTCACCCCTCTGAAGGATGGAATTCCTCGAAAATTCAGAAGTTGCCACTAACCAAGGGGGCGGTTACACTGTTAAATACCATGTTGATAGGTTTCTAACCTGTCCCGAAGTGTCTTGTATCCATCCCGCCTTGGTAGCTCTTTACCCACCACATACTACACACCTAAAGATTGGAGCGGCGATTGTGAGAAACTATTGCATTTTATTGGGTATTGCCGTTGTAATTACCTTTGAAATTTGCTTTACGAATGCGATTTCGGCTGCCGATTGGCCTGCTTGGCAAGGTTCCCACCGCGATAACCTCTGCCAGGAAAAGGGACTTTTGAAGCAATGGCCGGAAAATGGCCCTCCTTTGGCCTGGAAAACCACTGGCCTCGGCGAAGGATTCGGCGGCCCGGCCATCGTCGGCCACATGCTTTACGTCATCGGCCACAAGGACGGCAAGCAATGGGCTTTTGCTTTGGATTTGAGCAAGGCAGGCAAGCAGGTTTGGGCTGCCGATTTCGGTCCCGTGCGGCACAACGGATCAGGTTTCCCCGGTACGCGGTCAACGCCTTCCATCGACGGCGATCGGCTCTATGTCTTGGGCATAGCCGGCGATTTGGTGTGCATGAACATCGAAGACGGCCAAATTATTTGGCAGAAAGACCTCGTGAAGGATTTCGGCGGTGCGCCTCCGCGATGGGGATATGCCGAATCGCCGCTGATCGATGGTCCGAATGTAATTTGCACGCCCGGCGGAAAGGAAAACACGATGATCGCCTTGAAAAAGTCCGACGGCAGCGTGATTTGGCATGCGGCCTTGGGCGATGCGGCCGATTACTGCTCGGTCGTGAAAGCGAAAATCGGCGGAGTGGATCAATATGTGAATGCGACCCACCAAGGCATCATTGGTGTCGATGCTCGAACCGGTAAATTGCTTTGGCGCTATACCGGCATGGCCGTCCCGCCCGGATTACGGTCGGGCGCAAATATTGCCACGGTGATCGTCTCCGGTGATTCGGTGTTTGCGTCACGCGCTTACGAGCATGGGAGTGGGCGTGCCGATATCATTCGCGAGGGTGATCGATTCGAGGCCAAACAAGTTTTTTTCACCAAAAAGCTGCAAAATCACCACGGCGGAGTGGTGCTCGTTGATGGGATGCTCTACGGGGCCAGCAATCCGAACCTGCTGACTTGCATCGACTTTAAAACCGGCGAGGTCGAATGGGCCGATAAATCCTCGGGCAAATGTTCCGTGCTTTACGCCGACGGCATGCTCTACTGCCGCGACGAAAAAGGCCCGCTCACGCTCGTCGAGGCCACTCCCGACGGTTACCGGCAAAAGGGCCGCTTCCCGCAGCCCGACCGCAGCGACAAGAACGCCTGGCCGCACCTCGTCATCGCCAACGGCATGATGTTCGTACGCGACCAAGACCTTCTTTTGTGTTATGATGTGCGGGAAAAGAAATAGTCATTATTATGTTCCACATCGTCCTCTACGAACCAGAAATCGCCGGCAATACGGGCAATGTCGGCCGCACCTGCGTGGCCTTGGGAGCGAAATTGTGGCTGGTCCGTCCCTTGGGATATCAGATCGAGGACCGCCACCTCCGCCGGGCGGGCATGGATTACTGGTCGCATCTCGACTGGGAAGCCGTCGATAATTGGGAAGAACTGCGCCGCCGCCTGGACGGAAACCGTTTTTGGTTTTTCTCGAAAACCGCTCGGAAATCTTATATCGATGCCAATTATCTCGATAACGACGCCCTGGTTTTTGGCAGCGAATCGCGGGGCTTGCCGCCTTCGCTATTGGAAAATCATGCCGGCCATTGCCTGCAAATTCCTATTCACCACCACGCTCGCAGCCTGAATCTGTCCGTCAGCGTCGCCGTTGCCGCGTTCGAAGCGCGGCGGCAATGCGGTAAATCAAGCCATTAGTGCCAGAGACAAAAGCCTCCATCCACGACCAGGTTATGGCCGGTTACATAGTCCGAAGCGGGCGAAGCCAGAAACAAGGCCGCGCCCTTCAGGTCAACGCCGTCGCGTCCCATGCGTCCCAGCGGCGTGCGCTCGGAATAATCCGCGACGAAGCCCGGAGGAAGCTCGCGCGGCCCGAATCCGCCGGGTGAAATAGCGTTCACATGGACTCCCAGCGGCGAAAGTAGCCCCGCCAAGTCGCGCGTCATGCCGATGACCCCCGCCTTGGCAGCCGCGTAATCGACCGGCTGCCCCAGCATGGAATTCCGCTCGTACATCCGGCGATCGCGCCCCACCAGACCTGCGATCGAGGCAATGTTTATTATCTTGCCGTGCCCCTGGTCCGCCATGAGCTTGCCGAACGCTTTGCAGCAATATAGCGTGCCGATAAGGTTCGTTGTGATCAAATCGACCATATCCTCCGGCGCTCGGGCGAAAAGATGGGCCGGCGAACGGCTCATATTGCCGCCGGCATTGTTTACCAGCACGTCAACATGCCCCTTCCAAGTGAACGCCCGTTGTGCGAAGGCCTCGACTTGGGCGAAATCGCGCACGTCGAGCGATTGCGATAACACCTCTCGGCCGTGCTTTTCCCGCAGTTTTCCCGCGGCCTCTTCTGCGTTCTTGGCCTTTCGGGAGGTAATTGCCAGATCGCAACCGGCTTCCGCCAGGATTTCGGCCATATCAAATCCCAAGTGCCGCGATCCGCCCGCGACGACCGCGACTTTCCCCTCCAATCGAAACATTTCCAAGCTCATCTTCATCCCTCCTCGTAACTTTCCGCCGCTCTCCGCGGGACACTGACTTGACAGTTAAGCGGATTGGAGCATAATATTGAAACTTTGTCAACGGAATGAATCAACCGTTTCATATTGTTTCATTATCAGTCCAAGGAGCTCTGCCAGATGCCTCTTTTGCTCGATCGACTTCCGCCGAAGCGCACGGAGCGGCTGCAGGATCAGTTCCGCGCCGCGCTGTTGGACGATGTGATTCCTTGGTGGGTGAAACACTCGCCCGACTACGAATTAGGCGGATACTTCAGCCTCCTGGAACGCGACGGCCAACCCTACGCCTTCGATAAATACATCTGGACCACCGGCCGTGAAATCTGGATGTTCAGCCATCTCTACAACGAGTGCGAGCGGCGGCCGGAGTGGCTGGAGCTTGCCCGGAACGGCGCCGACTTCCTGCTGTCCCATGCCTTCCGTGACGACGGGAAGATGAATTTCCGCCTGACGCGAGACGGCCGGTCGATGGCCACGGTATTGAGCATCTATACGGAGTGCTTCGGGGCGATTGCCCTGGCCGAACTGAGCAAGGCAGCCGGCGAGCCTGAAGCGATGGACATCTTCGAAGTCAAACGCCGCTTCGGCAAAGATTTGTGCTTGATGGGGGGGGATCAGCACGCAGCATACGCTGCATCACGGCAGCACGGCGGATGTCGCGCGGGAAGTTCGCGCTTGCCTGCGGGATATGGCGGCCGGAGGCGGTTATGTGATGGCTCCCGCCAAGCCGATTCTCCCCGGTGTGCCGGTTGAAAATGCCGTAGCGTTGATCGATGCATTTGTCAATCAATCTTGAAAAAATAAACGGCGCCATGCCCACGCTCGCCATGGGCATGAGGAATTGCGGTAGAATACATCACCTGCCCATGGCTTGCGTGGGCATGCACCGAGTATTATTAGTCGGACGCAACAGCCCATTGAAAAAATCCCACGGCGTCCAAGTCTTGCCGCATGTTCGCTTGTTCCTCGGGCGTCAAGGCGACGATGGGCAGTCGGCTGGGACCGCAGTCCAAACCCAACATGCCCATGGCGGCCTTCAGGCCGGCATGGCAGCGGTAGCGGAGAATAATACGGATCATCTCGATGGCCAATCCTTGGCAACGGCGAGCCTCGTTGATATCGCTGCGCTCGAAAGCCGCCATTAGCCGGAGATAGAGCGGCGCCGCGAAATTATAGGTGCTGCCGACGGCCCCCTGTGCGCCCGCCGTAAGCCCGCCAAGCAGCATTTCGTCGCGCCCGAAGAGAATGCAAAAATGCCCGTTTTTTGCGGCGAGCAATGCCTGGAACTCATCCAGGGTGGGAGCCGTGTACTTGATGCCGGCGAAGTTGGGTATCCTTTCCGTAACTTGCGTTAGCAACGCGACCGTATCCACGCTCACGCCGGATAGTTCCGGAATATGATAATAGTAAAACGGCAGCTTCGGCGCGCTGCTGGCGATGTCCGCCAGGCAATCGACTAGAACCTTCACCGAATTGGGCTTGAAATAATAAGGCGCCACCGCCGAAATTCCATCGGCGCCGACCCGCTGGGCGTGGGCCGCGAGTTGGCGCGCCTCGGCCACGCTGCTGTGCCCGACTTGCACGACGACCGGCAAGCGCCCCGCCGCGGCCTCGACGTAAGCGGCAGCGGTCTCCTTGCGTTCGTCGGTGGTCAAAAGCGGCCCTTCGCCCGTGCTCCCGCAAACATATAATCCACTCAAGCCGCAAGTGATCAAATGATCGACGATCGGCTTGGCCATCGACATATTTAACGAACCGTCCGGCCGCATGGGAGTAAAAACCGCCGCCACCAAGCCCGACAATTGCTTTTGCATTTTCTTCCGTCTCCGTTTCTTTCGAAATGTTTTCATTGCATTCCAAACCTCCATTGAACAGGTATAAAGAACGATTGTCAACAAACGCTTCCGATTCAGGCAATCAACTTGATGATTTCTGCAACCTCTTGGCCGACAATGACTAACGGTCGTTCTCCTGCCGTGCATTGAATGAAACAATATGAAACGGTTGAAGATATTTTGGATCAATTGTTGACAATGGCGCGATTTTTTGTTCAATTAGAACATCTCCGCTTGCCTGACATGCAATGCGTTGCGTTCCACCGCCGGTCGCTGTGCAAAAGCGCTTGCGGAATCCATATCGGCTTTTTATGAGAGTTGGCAATGAAGGTATTCACACCGGATTATTTGCGCAAAGTCGCCACGCACATTTTTGTCGGATGCGGCGCTCCGCCGCATGAGGCCGCTGTCGTCGCCGACGATCTCGTCGAATCCAACCTGCTGGGATATGATTCCCACGGCATCATCCGCTGCGAGACTTATGTGGAATTCGTGGTGACGAAAAAGTTTTGCCCGTGCGCCGCTGCGGATTGTGAAAGAGACGCCCGTCACCGCCATCGTCGATTGCGGCTTGAATTTCGGGCAAGTCAGCGCCAAGCACATGGCCGAGATCGCTTGCGCGAAGGCCGAACGGTCCGGCATGGCCTATATCGTCTGCAGAAACGGCTGCCATGTGGGGCGCCTGGGGAGCTACGTGCAGAAAGTCGCCGAGCGGAGTATGTTGGGGATCGCCTCTTCCAACAATCGGAAAATCGGCCATGTTGTCGCTCCTTGGGGCGGCCGCGAAGGGCGGCTCGGCACCAATCCCTTTGCCTATGCCGCCCCGACCAAAGGATGGCCAGTCGTCCTCGACATGTCAACCTGCATGATCGCTGAAGGCAAGGTCTATCTCGCCCAGCAAGAGGGTAAATCGGTGCCGCCGGGCTGCATGCAAGACGCCGCCGGAATCGCCCTCCAGGCGATCCATTAACCGCCGCGTTGCGGTCCACTCGCCCGAGCATTTGATGCCGCGAATATTCGGATGCTTCGACAACTTCAGCACGGTCTCCAACTCCAAAATGGTCTTGGTTCTCTGCGGAAGATCGTACAAGTACAGCGGCTTTTTCGATTGATCGGCAAGTCCCTGAAAATAGGCGACCAGATCGGCTTGTCCCAGTTGATAAAAATAGGGCGACAGTGCCACGACGCCGTCGATATCGAATTCTTCGACGCTGCGGATGCGGTTCAAGGTTCGCCTGAAGCTGGTGTCGCCGACGCCAACCAAAATTTCCCCGCGGCCTCGGGTAAATTGCACGGCATGGCGCACCAGGTCGGTGTAAACTGCGTCGTCGAGCAACTGCATCAAGCCCATCGTGCCGCCGACCAACACGCCGTGAATCCCGTGCCGCCACTGATCGTCAAGATGCGCGGCGAGACCGTCAGCGTGCAGCGCGTCGTCGTCGGTCAGCGGGGTGCAAATCGCGGATATCAAACGAGACATCATGATCTTTTCCTGAGTGGGAACTTGCTATGAATTTATCGGAACGGCGACTGAGGATGACGTTATTTGCCTGGACTTTTCCCACCCTTGGCTTTCATAACCGGGGCAAACGGCTTGGCGAAACGCAGGCCCAGTTCGATCTGACCTTGCGTTCCGTAATGCCCGTAATAAGACCACTTCAGATCGTCGGTGTCGAACCAGGCGGCATTGCCGTCGGTTTCGGCCGCTTTCTGCTGGGCCGCCCGTACGATATCGATGTTTTCCGTCGAGGTCCATAGTTTCGACATGTACGTGATGCGGCCGATGACGATCTTCATCTCCGGCGCACGGAAGTCGCGGCGGACTTGCTTGATGAAATTCGTCAGATTCTCTTGATAAGCGTTCGCGTGGGCGGGAACCGTCGAATCGTCTTCCCCCTGCATCCAGATCATGCCGACGATGGTAAATTGCTTGCCGGCGGCCGTGAGATTCGCAAGCGCTGCCTCAACGCGCGTCTTGAAGAGTTTATACTGCGGTCCCATCGTCTTCGGATCGGGATTCCAGTCAACGGCCAGATTCGTCCCGCCCGTGCTCGACTTGATAAGACATATTTCGTCTTGAGGATAAAGTTTTTTCAACTCGTAGCCAAAGCTCACTTCGGGCCCGAATCCGTCGTCGCGGTGCCCGAAACCGAGACGCAGATCAACCCATCCGTTGCCGGCCTTGAGAATATTGACGTGGTCTTCGCCGGGCTTCGCGCCGTAGTTCCAGAATTTGACGTCGATCTGGGGTTTGTCGTACGGTGCGGGGCAGGGGAGGTCCGCATGATCGTAAGGCGGATCGTCCCAAGGCTTGCCGAGGGGATAACCCGTGTAGCCTCCGAGGCCGGCCATGTTCGACTGGCCGGCGAGTAAAAAAACCTTGGTCCCCGCCGAAGCCGGATTAGCGGCCATGATGGAAAACGTCAAAGCTCCCATATAAATCAACGCGGTTTTCATGGTTATGCCGGTAAAGAAGTGCTCTTGTTGGTTCTACTTTGATTTTTTTGTGCGCGCTCGGCGTTTGCGAACGCCGGCCTTTAAAGGGCGGCTCTCGCGCCGATCAGGCTCGATCAATTCCACGGGCAGGATCACATGAATCGGATCTGGCTGCCGCCCCTCGAACAGTTGCCCCAGCATCCTGGCTCCAATCGCGACTTGTTCCTCCACGCTCACTTTCATGCACACGCTGGGCAGCCCTCCTAGAGCCGCGGTTCGCCGGTTATGGCCGTCGCTGATCACGTCCAGATCCTTGGGTATCGCCAAGCCGACCGATTTCGCGGTGCTCGCCACGATCTCGGCAAAGAAAGGCATCCGGCAAACACAGCCCGTCGGACGGCCCTCCGAGGTCAACAATCGCCGCAAGTCGGCGGAGAGCACCTCCACGTCGGCGGACAGATTGCGGAGCAGAAGCGAATCGTGACCCAGTCCTGCATCATCCAGCGCCCGCCCCACGCCTTCATACATCCGCCGGTCGCCGGGAAACCACATTTCCCGCATCAAAAGGGCAATCCGCCGATGGCCTCGCGACAACAGATAATCAGCCGCCAACCTTCCGAGCTCGAACTGATCGGCATCCACCGACGGCAACTGCCGCGTGCTGGAATAATCGGTGCCGAGAACTACCGCCGGCACTCCGCAATGGAGCACCTGCTCTTGAACCGCTTGCGGACACCCCTTCATCAGCACCGCCGAAAGCGATCCATCCTTCATCCCTTGATCCAAGAAAAGACTAGTTTGCTTTTCCGCGTCATTTGACTGAAGAAAATCGAATTGAATGCTGTAGCCGGGCAATGTCTTCACCAAACCGGTCAATAATCCGTAGGTCGATTGTTCCGAACCGAGCAGCAGGTCGTGCATGGAAAGAATGCGGATGCATTTCGTCCGCCTGAATGACCTGCCGCTCGACTCGGGGCCGACGAATGTGCCCCGGCCCGGGTGGCTGACGAGAACTTGGCGCACGACCAAGATTTTCATCGCCCGATAGGCCATGGCCTTGCTGACTCCCAGCTGCCGGCCTGCCTCCGCGGTGGTCAAATATGGTTCCCCCACGCGCAGCCCCCGCGCCCGGATATCTTCCTCCAGACGCTTTGCCAGCCAATGGGCCTTCGACGGACCAATATCATTCGTGTTCATCCACTCATTAAATCGCAAAGCCGAACGATAGTCAACAACAGTTTCCGATTATGGCAATTTGTTTCATGTCGAGTTTACTACGGGGGAAAATACCGTTGAAAAGTTCCAGCATAAGCACTATCCGGCTAACGCATACCTACTCCGGCAACTCCCCACCCGGAGGATCGCATTCCATGAAATAATTCATAACACCTTATTAATTGAGGAGTTATGAATATTTATCCGTTTCGGATTGAATAGATCCATTTGAAACAATCGAAACAATTATGAACCAATCGTTGACTTGCAGATTGACTTGTGTTCCATTGGTGCGCTGTTGCCGGAATCGCTGAGGCTGCCTTTTCCAAGGCGGAAATCATTCCTCGAATCGACAGGAAAGAAACGAAATGCTAACCAGCAAGGAAAGAATCGGACGCATCTTGCGGCGTCAACCCGTGGACCGCATCGGTTTGTTCGAAGTATTTTGGAGAGAAACCGCGAAAAATTGGGCCGACGCCGGACACTTCGACGAACCGTGGATGGTGAGCGACCATTTCGGCCTTGACTTGAGGCGCTCCAACGGGGAGATCACTCCGCCGTTCGCGACGCTGTTCAACATGCAAGCCAAATTGGATGCCGGCGAAACGATCATCGAGGAAAGCGAAACGATGAAATTGGCCCGCGACGGGAACGGCGCGCTGCTGCGCTGACGCAAAGGGCATTCCGGCGCACCGGAGCATGTGGATTTTCTCGTCCAAAACCGCGCCGGCTGGGAGAAGCACATCCGCAATCCCCTAGCCGACAAAAACCTCTATGAACGGCGCATCGATTTCGAACTTTACCGGAACGGCAAAACCGCCTGCGATCGGGATAGCCGATTTTTCACGTGCGGCGTAGTCGGGGCATTCGATCAAATGTCGCCGGTGTGCGGCCACGAGCATTTGCTGATGGGCATGGCGCTGGATCCCGGCTGGGTGCGGGAGATGAGCGAGTTGTACAACACCGCCACGCTCGAAATGATGGAAATCCTCTTCGAGCGCGAAGGCCTGCCCGATGGAATCTAGGTGTGGGACGATTTGGGTTTCAAGCAGAGGCCGTTCCTTTCGCTGGCGATGTACAAGGAACTGCTCTTCCCCTGGCACAAACGGCTCTTCGACTTCGCGCACGCTCGCGATTTGCCCGTCATACTTCACGCCGACGGATTGGTCGAGTCGCTCGTGCCGCATCTGATCGACGCCGGGCTCGATTGCCTCCAGCCGATCGAGGTCAAGGCGGGCATGGATTTGGTGAAGCTTAAAAAAGCCTTCGGAGACCGGCTGGCGTTCATCGGCGGCATGGATGCGCGGGAATTGATCTCCAACGATCTCGGTCGGGTGCGGGCCGAATTGGAAAAGAAGCTCCCGGATGCGATGGACGGAAGCGGATACATTCTGCAGGTTGACCACAGCGTTTCGCATCAGGTCAACTACGAAACGTACAAGTACTTCGTAGATCGCGGGCTCGAAATCGGAACGTATTGAGCGCCGACCGATCGCGCAGGCCGCTGGTTGATGGTATCGGCTTGCCTTCACGCTGCCAAGCGACAAACTGCCTTGGATCGACTTCGTTGTCGCATGGTCGTCAGTGAGGATTTTCATCGGGTTTCGGTCTTGGTTCTTAGGCCTTAGCTCTTATTTGGGAAGCAGCGATGCGAGTTGCGGCATCAAGCGGATCGCGTTTTCGGAATAGACTTTTTTCAACACTTCCTTGGGCAGGTCGAGGCCGCAGAGCCGCCAGCGGGTATAGACGCCGAAGCGGCCGATGTAGTCGGGATACTCGAAGTATTCGTCGCGCGTTTCGAGCAACCGAAAATAGCAGCGGTATGCCTCGGCCGAAACCGGCATGTCGAGGCCGAACAGAATCCGGTCCTGGTAACGCACGAAAAAATCGTGGGCGGAGTAAGGCTGACGGCCGAGTTCGTCGATGCGAGCCGAGAAGTCGATGAACACGTTCGGATTCGCGTCGAGCAGTTCGCCCACGGTTGCCAAGTCTTCGGGTAGATTGGCCATGTGCGGCAAGAGAAACTTCGTCCGCGGATGCCGGGAAATCATTCGATTGCGTTGGGCAAGCAGTTCCCATTTTCCAAAATGCGAGCCGTGAAAACTCCAGCCCGGAAACTCCCGCAGAGTCAAGTAGTGCTCGTTCCGCTCGTCCGCCGGCGCAAAGAATCCGATCGGATCGGAGACATGGATCAGCACGGGCAGTCCCAACTCGCCGGGCACCGCCAGATCGGGTCCAACCGTTCGTCATCCACGCCGAGCATGTTTCCCTCGCCATCGCAAAACAAAAGCCCGAGTTCCTTCGTCACTTTCAACCCGCACGCTCCCGCGGCCGCGTCGCGTTCGAGCGTCCCGATGCATCGCTTGACGAAACCGTCTTTCAGAAGCACGGGATCGCCCCACTGCGCGAAATCGGCCATCGTCATCGCCGCGAAGCGGCCCGGATAGCGCCGCGCGTAATGCTCCATGAAGTGGCTCAACTCCCGTCGGGCGATGCTGTAAGTGTTGTTCACCAAGGGCAGCGTAGTGTTGCCGGTCACGTTGATCCAAACGCGCACGCCCACCGCATCCATCACCTCCACAAGCTTGTCGGCCGGCAAATCGCCGAAAAGATGGTTGTGCGCATCGATCACCGGAAAGTAGCCCCGTTCGGGGACGTGCGAGGACACCTTCAACAGACAGTCGGGACGAAAGTCTTTCAGCAGCACTTCTTTCATGACTTCGCTAATGGCAAGATGGGCTGGACTCCCGTCATGCGGCAGAAGTCCACGAGTTCGGAGTAAAGATGGTCGCCGTAGCCGAGGCAGGCGTATTCGTTGGTCCAATGTTCGAGCATTTCATCCATATCGCAATGCGCGGTGACAAAACCATGCGGCCAGAAGGGAATGCCGCATTCGCGCTGTCGGGTCGGAAGTTGGTCGGCGGGCGGTTCGAAGATCGAGCAGCGAGTGATGACCATCGTGAACAGGCCATCCACTCGGCCCAGTCGAGCCAACACGCCTTCACCGGCTTTGCAAACGAGTTTCACGGAAAGTCCGCCCGCTTCGCCTTCGGTGGGAATGCCGTGCTCGGCGAAACCGGCGGGCCCGAGCTTGCTCGCCAGCGACGGCGGGCATGCCCCGTCGCCGATGATTTTGATCTCTCGCGTGCGTTTGTCGATGTGCTGCAGATCGCCGTAATAGACCGGTTCTGCACTGAGCTTGGTCAAGAGCAGGACGGTCATCGCGGTGTTGAAATCGCCCAGTGTGGAGGTGCCGACACGGTCTTCGAGCATCATGCTTTGGGCGAAACAGGTGGCGCTGTACTCATCGCCCAGTCCGGGGAACGATTGGATCGTGTAGAAGTCCCACTCGTTCTTCTCGACGAGTTTCCTGATCGCCAGATAGAGCCGCATCGAACGCTCGTTGACGAGATTGTTCTCCGGCGCCGTCCCAAAAAGCTGCTTGATGCGCGGTTCGAGAGCCCATAGTTCATCCCTACTGATTTGTTTGGCGGTTTTCAAAAGTTCGGTCGTGTCGCGCGAGTCGATATCGACGCCGAATGTCTTCATCCACTGGCTAGGATCGGCAACGCCGCAAGTTTGGCCCATGCCGCGGCCGCCGAACGTGCCGATGATCGACATATTGAGCCAATTCCGCAGATGGGCGGCACGGCAGTAGTTGGCGACTTTTTCGACTTCCGCGGGATCATCGGCCGGGCCGTAAACGAACTTGTGCGGAATGCCGACTTCCAGAAGCGCGCCGTGCAGCACCAATCCGCCGACGGGCCGCCAGCCCTGCGAGCCGGGATGCGTCCAAATCAACACGCCTTTGCCCGACATGGCGAAATCACGGATCGCGGCGATCAGATTCGCCGACCAGACCCAGGTGCCGGAGAAAAGCACGACGGCGTCGATCCGGTCGTCATCCTTCATCTTTTTGAGCGCGACGCGTGATTCCTCCCGCGTGGCGACGATGTCCTCGTGTTCGACGATCTCGATGCCGCGATCGCGGAGCGCCTGTTTCGACCGCGCGATGACAACTTCGTCGATAAACGGTTGGCCGAGAGGATCCCGAAGGCCGTCTTTGTGGACGCCGTAAACGATGAAACCGATCGAGGGATGGATCATGATTGGATGGGTGTCGGGTTGACTCTTGAAGCCGTTCGCTTACTTGGCTGAAAAACGATAAACGCACTTATGCCGATAAACCTCTCCCGGTCGAAGGACGATCGACGGAAAATTCGGGAAACGGATGGCGTCGGGCGGGCGGCCCGTCTCGATGCAGACCGCGGCATGTCGCTGGTAAATAGCGCCGCCTTTCCCGCGAAACGTGCCATCGAGGTAGTTCGCCGTATAAACGACGACCGCCGGTTCCGTCGTCGAAACTTCCATTCTTCGGCCGGAAGCGGGATCGAAAACTTCTGCGACTCGCGCCATCGCGTCCCCGGGTTCATTTCGCAAATAGCAGAGATCGTATCCCTGCGGATCGCCCCCGGTCTCGCGAATTCGCGCGCCGATGGCCGTCGGTTGCGTGAAGTCGAAAGCTGTGCCCTTCACCGAGACAATCTCGCCGCTGGGAGCGTCCGGAGCAACGGCCGGAATGCAACGGTTCGCTTCAAGCTGCAACTCATGGTCTAGAATATCGCCACCGCCTGCGCCCGAAAGGTTGATGTAGCTATGATGGGTAAGGTTAACAAGCGTCGGTTTATCGGCGGCGGCCGTGCAATCGATTTTCAGTTCGTTTTCGTCGGAGAGCGAATAGACGACCGAAGTGATTAGCGTGCCGGGGTAGCCTTGGTCGCCGTCGGGACTTCGGTAGGTAAATTTCACCGCCGGTTCACCGCCGGATTGAATTGGGTCCGCCTGCCAGACCACCTTGCTGAAACCGCGGGGACCGCCATGCAAATGCGAGTTTCCCGCGCCGATCGCAAGTTGGTATTTCTTGCCGTCGAGCGAAAATTGCCCGCCACGGATGCGGAATGCCACTCGCCCGACCATGCAACCGAAGTAGGCGTCGTGCGATTCATACGATGCCAGATCGTCGAAGCCGAGTGCGATGTCTGCCGGTTTGCCTTGCCGGTCCGGCGCGATCAGCTCGGTGACCGTCGCGCCGTAGCCGATGATCCGCACCGTCATGCCGCGGTCGTTTCGCAGCGTGTATCGATCGACGGTTTCACCCGAGGCGGCCTTGCCGAATACGTCTTTTTCGAGTCTTGGAGAGTTCATTTTTAGAATAGGGGCTGGAACCATAAAAAATCGATTGCATCGACTCCATGCATGGCATGGCATCACTTTTTCTTCTTGCGACGAGAAACGAATCAGGATTTTTTCTTGTACGTGATTATGGCTGAGCCAGGCTTGCCTTTGATGGCGATCATCAGACCCTTGTCGAGCAGTTCGCGCCCGGTCATTTCCGTTTTGCCGGGGATATCGAGGTTGTTAAGCATGTAAATGGCATCCGGCTCCAATCCGCGCAACCGAAACTTCGCCGACTCCTCGCCATTTTCGGCCCTGCGGAACGCTTGCACAACCCCTTCGCCAGCCTCCGGACGGTCGAATTGCCAGGCAATCCAAACGTTGTTTTCGAGGTGATAGGCGGTAAGCGGCCAAAAGTCACCCCAGAAATTCGCCACGGTCTTGCGCCAATCGCGAGAATCTGCGGTTTCATGGAGGATCCTTTCTGTTTGACGTCGCCTTACGTTTTTCGACGGCTCTTGCTCGCTGGTGCGGCCAGCGTTTCCCCCTTGCTCAGGTCCAACTTCAAAATGATTTCCTCATTGTCGAGAAAAGGAATTTTCTGCCCCGGTTGAAGATCGCCGCTGAGCATCTGCTTGGCCGGATAAACGCGCAACTGTTCGTGTTTCGGTTGGGCCGAGCGTTCGTTGTCGAGATCGAAAGTAATTAAACGATTGTCCATCGCACGAACCGTTTCATCTTGTTTCAATGTCATACCGACCAGTAAGATACCATATCGACCTGGTTGTGTAAATAATTCTCCACCTGATTGCCCGGAAGCTAATCCCTATCGGGTGAAAATGTTGTGACAGGTTCCGAACGAAAATCTAAAATGTCGCGATTATTACCTTTTGACCCTTTACGGCATACGGGACCGATGGTACTTTAGTGGTTGGTATGATATTGGTATTATAAAATGTTGATTTGGCGGCATCGGATCCCCGATCGCAGCGATCCCCACGCCTCAATAAGGACCCCCGAAAATGCTGAAAGCGGACATGCAGGGAAAAATTGCGATCGTCACCGGCTCGGCACGCGGCATCGGCAAGGCAATCGCCCAAAGTTTGGTTGACAACGGTGCAATGGTCGTCGTTTCGGATGTGTTGCGGGATCAAGGCGAGGCGACGGCCGCCGAACTCGGCCCATCCGCCATTTTCCTGCCATGCGACATCAGCGACCGCGCCCAGGTCGTCTCGCTGGTTGACGCTGCCGTAAAACGCTTCGGACGGCTCGACGTGATGGTAAACAACGCCGGTATCAACACCGGCCTTGGCTCCGAACGCGTCACCATCGAACAGTTCCTCGACAATACGTGGGATCGCATCATGAAGGTCGATCTCAACGGCACCTTCTACTGCTGCCGCGCGGCGGCCGCGCAGATGGTGAAACAGCAAGCCGGATCGATCGTCAACATTTCCTCCGTCGCGGGCGTTGTGGCCCTGCGGCTGCAAATCGCCTTCGTCGCGGCCAAGGCGGCCATCATCAAACTCACCGAAGCGATGGCGTGCGAAATTGGCCCCAAGGGTGTACGCGTCAACGCCGTCTCGCCCGGCTCCGTCGATGTTACCCCAAACAAAGCTTCTACGATTCCTGAATCGCAAGGCGGATACGCGGACCGGGCGAAGAGCATCATTTCCTTCATCCCCAATGGAAGGCTCGGCTACCCTGACGAGATCGCCGACGCGGTGCTGTACCTTTGCTCCGACGCCGCTTCGTACGTCAACGGCCACAACCTTGTAGTTGATGGCGGCTGGACATGCGGATTCAATCGCGACTGGTAATCTCCGGGCAAGAGGGCGCCATGCTTACGCTTGTCGTGGGCGCGTGCATCGCTCGCCCGTGCTCCCAACGTGCCCGCGACAAGCGTGAACATGGCAATGTGAGAACGAAAATGACGCAACTCAAGAAAATCGCCATCGTCGGCGCAGGTTCCATCGGCCTTCGCCATTTGCGATGTTTCCAGATCACGGGCCGCGCAAATTGGCGTTCTGTGAAGTCAATCAATCGCTGCGGGCGAACGTCGCCGAAGAGCAAAAGATCGACCGCCACTATGCCGATCTCGATTCGGCGCTCGCCGATCCGCACGACGCGGCGGTTATCTGCACGCCGGCAAACCTTCATATTCCCATGGCGATCCGTTTGGCGGAGGCCGGTCTGCATCTGCTGTTGGAGAAACCGCTGAGCACGAGTCTCGACGGCATCGACAAATTGCAGGAAATTCTCAAACGCCGCAAGCTGCACTCCTCGGTGGCGTACGTGATGCGCAATCATCCGATCCTGCGGGCCATGAAAGAAGCCCTCGCTTCCGGGCGTTTTGGCCGGCCGGTCGAAATCATTTCCGTCTCCGGGCAGCATTTTCCAACCTATCGGCCGGCGTACCGCGCGATCTACTACAAAGATCACGCCACCGGCGGCGGCGCAATCCAGGACGCGCTCACGCACGTGCTCAATGCCTCGGAATGGATGGTCGGTCCGATCGATCGACTCGCGGTCGATGCGGCCCATCAGATCCTCGAGGGCGTCACCGTCGAAGACACCGTGCATGTGCTGGCGCGGCATGGCAGCGTGTTGGGCTCATACTGCCTCAACCAGCATCAAGCGCCGTTTGAGATGATGATCACGGTCGTCTGCGAAGGCGGCACGGTGCGATACGAAGGCCACTCGAACCGCTGGCGATGGATGCTCAAGCCCGAAGAGCCCTGGCATGACGAACAGTTCGAACCGATTCCCCGCGACCAACTCTTCATCAACCAAGCCAATGCCTTCCTCGACCTGTTGGAAGGACGGGCGAGTCCGCCTTGCACGTTGGAAGAAGGCTTGCAAACGCTGCGCGTCAACCTGGCCGCGTTGGCATCGCTGGACGGACTCAATTGGCAAACGATAGTGCCGTAACCGGCGCCACGCCATCGAGAAACACCGACCATGAACAACAGGGAACGGGTACTTGCCGCCGCGTCGAGGCAGCGGACCGATCGGCCGCCGACCTCTTTGCGATGCACGCCGGAGGCCTGGGCGGCGCTCCGCAATTACCTGCACGTCGCTTCGAACGGCGATGTGTTCGCGCTCGGCGAGTTGTTCCGCCGCATTGCACGGGGGTTTGTCGATATCGAATAAATCGTTCGGGAGATTTCATGCGATGAATGCCACTAACTTTCGATTGATCCTGTTTCTGATCCTTTCAGTGAGTCATGGAGTTGCGGCGATGGTTTCCGCGGAAAAGATCGATCCCCAAAAGGCCCAGGTGAGTCCGGATGGCGAGACCCTCTGGTACAACTGCAAAGACCTGCATCTCGAAGGCAAAGGCTGGACCGATACCGAATCGTTCTACGATCGCCTGCCGGCAAAAGCCAAGGGCAAGGCCCCGGGGAACGATTATGCGCTCGGCCGGCAAACTGCCGGACTGTGCGTCCGATTCGCAACCGATGCGCCAAGCATTCAAGTTCGATGGACCGTGACAAACGAATCGTTGTCGATGCCTCACATGCCGGCTACGGGTGTTAGCGGCATCGATCTTTACGCTAAGGAAAAATCCGCAGGCTGGAGATTTATCGGCAACGGGCGGCCGCTGGAAGTATCGAACACGGCGGCGTTTGCGCCCGCATTGGCCGAAGAATATCTGCTCTATTTGCCGCTCTATAATGGCGTGAAATCGATTGAAATCGGCATTCCGAAGGACAAATCGATTACCCAGCGCGACAGGACGATGCCCGCACGTCGCAAGCCCCTGGTGTTTTACGGCACGTCGATCAACCAGGGTGCGTGTGCGTCGCGGCCTGGCATGGCGTGCGAAGCCATCGTCGGCAGGCAACTCGACATCGAGGTCCTCAACCTGGGATTCAGCGGCAGCGGACGAATGGAGCCGATTATGGCCGAATGGCTCGCCGAACTCGATCCCTCCGTGTATGTGCTCGATGGACTCTGGAACATGTCCACCGAGCAAGTCTCCGAGCGGGTGGAGCCCTTCGTGGCGACGCTCCGCGCGGCCCACCCCGCCACGCCGATTCTGCTGGTCGAGGATTCCCAATTTCGCGATGTCTCTCCCACCCCCAAGGGACGCGTGTTGCGCGGCATTTTCGAAAAATTGAAAGCCGCGGGCGACAAGCACCTCTACTTCCTGGCCAACCAAGGCATGATGGGCGATGACGGCGAGGGAACCGTCGATAATGCGCATCCAAACGATCTGGGAATGTTCCGAAAGGCTTCTGTCTTCGTCATGGCGCTCGCGCCGCTGCTCGCCGCAACGGAAACGGCGGAGATAAAGACTCCAAAGGTGATTCCCATCGACGACCCCAACATCCGCTTGGCCCCTTACGTGTGGCATTGTTTCGGCGAGGGCAAGGCGGCGCGTGCCGATGCGACCATGCCGGGCGCATACATCAAGGCAGTGTTTCGCGGCAGCACGATGATCCGGATGCTGATCGACGGCACCGCCAACGACGGTTGCCCGCCGGCGGCGATGCCGGTTGTCGATTACTCGATCGATCGCGGCGCATTCAAGTCGGTGCAGCTCACGAAGACCGATGAGGTTTATGCTCTGCCGCTGGCTGCATCGCTTGATGGCGCTGCGGAACATCGGCTCGACCTGTTCTTCCGCTCCGCCGCCTTGGGTCCGGACCGGTGGAGCAAATCGACGGTTCATTTGCGCCTTGCCGGGATCGAATTGGACGAAGGCGGTGCGCTCCTGAACTGCCCGATCAAGCCGAGAAGGGCGATCGCATTCGGCGATTCGATCACCGAAGGCGTCGCAAACGAAGGTTCCGGTCCGTATTATTCCAACCTGATGTCGAACAACGCCCGGACGACGTGGCTGCCGCTGATCTGCGACGCCCTCGACTGCGAATATGGCCAACTGGGCACCGGCGGACAGGGAATGGTCCGACCGATCGAGATTCCGCCGCTGCCGCAAACGTGGGACCATTATGATGCGAAAACTTCTCGGCTGACCGACGGGTGGCTGAAACCCGAGCCCGATTACATCTTCTCTGCGATGGGCACGAATGATTATGATGGCGACGCCCGGAATTTCAGATTATTGCCGATCAAAGACCAATACATAAGCTGGCTGACGGACGTTCGCCGGGCATGCCCCCATGCAATGATCTTCTGTATCGTGCCGCCGTTGGGTTGGCACGACACAGAAATCGCCGCGGCTGTGGCAGCGCGCAACAAGGAACATGACGACAAAGTGTTTCTGATAGGTACGGCGCCGCTGAAATCCGATTTCGGCGTCAAAGGCGCCACGCAGTTGGCCCCAGACGGCGTGCATCCATCGGTTTACGGCAACGCGATGCTCGCGTCGCTCGTCGCGGTCGAGGTACAGAAAGTCTTGTGTCGGCGGAAGTAATCGTAATTCATCCAGTTGGAACTTATTGTGCTCCTTGAGGTTCAAAGCCAACTTTCATTTTATTGTTGAAATTGGGACTCCTCGCGGAATTGCGAATCTGCTCGAATGGCTCGATCTGCCGGAAGAGCAAGTTTGGGCGATGGGCAGCCGCAATCCCGCAAAACTACTGGGTCTGACCGGCAAAGGCACGCTCCAAGCTGGCGCCGACGCTGATCTTGTCCTCTGGGAACAATCCGCCGGCCATCAAGGCGAATGCCATGGCGGTTCTCTCGGAAAATACTTGTTCCCCGGGTCGGTTTCGGAGTGTGGATGCTGAAGTCGGAATGGCGGTCGCTGCTCACTTGACAACGCGAGCCTCGATGTTCATAATTAACATAGTGTACCATCTTCAAGCAGGAGTGTCAATGGGCCAAGCCTCGCGCCAGAAAGCAATCTGCGAACTCATAGCCGCTTGCGGCGAATGCTCGATCGAGAAGTTGGCGGCGCAGTTTCGGCGTCAGCGGCATGACCGTCCGCCGGGATCTGCAGTCATTGGCGGCCCAGGGCAAAGTGATCCGTACGCATGGGGGGGCGGCGATGGCGGATCGAATCAGCTTCGAGTTCGACTTCCTGAACCGCGTTCGCCGCAATCAGCCGGCAAAAAAGGCAATCGCCGCCGCGGCCGCCGCTCAAATTCGCGACGGTGAATCGGTGATGCTCGATTCGGGCACCACGACGCTCGAATTGGCCAGGCTACTTCGCGGGCGACCGCGTCTGACGATTATCACTTCCTCTCTCCCCATTGCTGCGCAGCTCCAGTTCGATCCGCAGATCGAAGTCCTGCTCTTGGGAGGCCGTTTGCGCACGTCTTCCCCCGATCTGGCGGGCGCGATCACCGAACACAATCTCGAAACCTTGCGGGCTGACGTCGCTTTTTCGGCGCGGATGCTGTCGATCAGCACGGCGCGGTGTATCAAGAATCACCGGAACTTGCGAAAATGCTGACGAAGATGGCCGCGTCGGCCGGTCGCGTGTTCGTCGTTGCCGACGGCTCGAAACTGGGCAAGACCGCGCTCTGGCGATTCGGCCGGCTCGCCGATTGGGCCGCGCTTATCACCGATTCCGCCGCCGACCGCTCGATCCTCGCTGCGCTCAAGAAGGCCGGCGTCCGCGTCATCAAGGGCGATTGATGCCGTCGCCGCAGGCACTGGCTCAAACGCGGTGCGTTGGCCGTCGGCCGCGCTCGGCTTGTACATCAATAACATCACCCCTAACACCGATACGACGGCCCCAATCGCTGCGCGGGGGCTCACTTTTTCTTTGTAGATCAAGATGCTGAAAGGAAGGATCAAGACAGGCGTGGTGCAACTGATCGTATTGACGATGCCCATCGGACTGACTTTTAGGGCGAACATGTACAGGCCCATCCCCAGGAAAGGCCCGACAATCGTGCCGAAAATCAGGATTTTCATCGCCTCGAAATGCCGAATCCCCTTGCCGATTTGCCACCATCGCCGCATGTAGGTCAACAACAGCGGATAGCACAAAAGCGCGGCGAGGATGCGTATTTGCGTCGCGGCCATTGGATCGATGTGCTTTACGCCAATGCTCGCAAACAAGGTCGCAACGCCGCCAAAGACAGCCGCTCCAATTCCGAAGACTACGCCCCGGGCAAAATCCTTTCGCCGGTGCTCTTCTTTGCGCGACCCGGGCTGCTCGAAAACCACCCAAATTACGCCGGCCAGCGTGATCGCCATCCCCAGGACGTTGATCGCTCCGAGCTTTTCCCCGCAATAGTAATAACCGAGAACCGTCACCAACGGCGGAGAAAGCGATTGCAGCAGCAGCGCCAAACGCGGTCCGACGACCATGAACGACTTGATTGCCAAAAGATCGGAAAGAAAATATCCGAGCACCCCGGAAATCATCAGAATCAACCAGGTGCGCCCATCTACGTCGGTGGGCAGCCATAGACCGCGCGTCGCCACTCCCCAGATTGCCAACAAGACGCTGGCAGCGGTCAATCGCAGACAACCGACGGCAACCACGCCGATGCGGCGGCCCGTCGACGTCCAGGCAAGGACCGAAAGGGTTGCACAAAATGCCATCGCCACCGCAGCCAATTCACCGAGGTGGCTATGGTAGAAATTCAAATATGTAGATACGCCCATTTCAGAGCAGACTGCATCTTTTTTGGGGAGGATTCGTTGGAGGAATGTCCATTATAGCCATCCGCGGATTTCGGAGAGAAGTGCGAAAAGCGATATTATCATATAATTTCATAAAATAACTCTATAGTAGTACCACTATCGACTATTGTTTTCGGCTGTTGGGCAGCACCCGCGCCGGAAACGCAGTAGCCGGAAACTGCCACTCCTCGTCGCGGCGACTCGTTTTTTAGTGTTCCGACAAAACCTTGAACATTGACCCCACATCGCCAGGCGTAAAAGCAACGATGCATTTCGCACTCTTTCACCGCTATCAAACTCTTGACACATCCGATTTTATGTTTAATATGAACACATTATTACATATGCAATCATTATCGAAAGGATGACTCCGTTGGCCGAAAGTAACTTTTCCAGCCGCGCATGGGGCAAAGTCGATTTATCTGTTTGTCCGTCGATCACCGTGCCGCCACCGGGCCCGAAATCCGGGGAATACCACCGGCGCTGCACCAGGTACTTTAAGGGCCTCAGCAGCCAGGTGAAATTGTTTCCCGTGGCGTTCGAGTCGGGCGAAGGCTGTGTCATGGTCGATGTGGACGGCAACCGCTA
The DNA here is from genome assembly GCA_963713065.1 of Pirellulales bacterium. Classification (GTDB taxonomy): domain Bacteria; phylum Planctomycetota; class Planctomycetia; order Pirellulales; family Thermoguttaceae; genus JADLEL01. Next base: position 656,128 of record CAVQKP010000016.1, read on the forward strand.
CATCGACTTTTCGTCGGGCATCTACGTGACGACGCTCGGCCATTGTCATTCGAAAGTCGGCAAGCGGTCGCGAAGTACGCCGGCCGGCTGATGAACGCCCACGATTTCTCCACGCCCATCAAAACGATGCTGGTGGAAAAACTCGCATCGATCATGCCGGGCGATTTCGGCGGCTTCCAGTTCTACGATGCGGGCACTGCTGCCGTGGAAGCGGGAATGCGAGTCCTTCGTGCGGCGACGGGCCGCAATGAAATGCTCAGTTGCTTTAACGACTTTCACGGCAAGACTTATGGGGCTGTCTCGCTTGCCCAAATTCGCTCCTCGGTTTACGGCCGGGTGCGAATGCCCGGCGCCCACATGCTGCCGCGGCCCGACACTTACCATCCCTTGTGGACGAATCCGGACGGCACGATCGACACGGATAAATACATCGCCTTCTATGACGAATACATTCAAAAGGCCACAGTTGGCGACGTTGCCGGTTTCGTGCTCGAGCCGATCCAAGGCTGGGCCGGCTCGGTCATGCCGCCGGACGATTTCTTCCCGAAACTCCGCAAATACTGCGATGAAAAGCATCTGCTCTTGATGGCCGACGAAGTGCTGACCGGTTGGGGCCGCACCGGAAAATGGCTGTGCATGGAACATTGGGGAGTGGTGCCCGACGTCGTCTCGATCGGCAAGGGATTTGGAAACGGATTTCCGGTAACCTGCGTTGCCGTTCGGGAGCCGTTTAAGGAAAGCTTCGAAAAAATCTCCGCATCAAGCAGCTACGGAGGAAATCCCATGGCCTGTGCCGCCGCTTTGGCTTCGACCGAAGTCATCGAGGAAGAAAATTTGTTGGAACATGCCCTCCATCTCGGCGGAATTGCCCTAAGGCGAATGGAGCGGATGAAGGCGGAGCACCCGATCGTGGGCGATGTTCGCGCAAAGGGCTGCCTTATGGGGATCGAGTTGGTCAAAGACCGGACCGAGAAAACACCGTTCGACAAGGCCGGCGAGTTGGTTTACCAAAAGGCGTTTCGCAAGGGCCTCGCATGGATCCCCGCGGGACATATCTTGCGGATGAGCCCGCCGATTGTGATGGACGACGACACACTGCTGAAAGGTTTTGATATCATCGACGAGGCTATCGGAGAAGTCGAACAAGATTTGGGAGTGTCGTAAACATGAAACGCATGACTTTCGGGATCATCGGTTGCGGATTGATGGGACGCGAGTTCGCCAGCGCCGCCGCGCGGTGGTGTCATCTGCCGGAAATGAACGTGCGGCCGGAGATCGTGGCCGTCTGCGATGCCGATCCGCGCCTGTTTCCCTGGTATTCCGTAAATTTTCCTTCGATCAACCAAGTCACGCAAGATTACCGTGAATTGCTTGCCAATCCGGCGGTCGATGCGGTATATTGCGCCGTGCCGCACCATCTGCACCGTGAAATCTATTGTGCAACCGTTTCCGCGGGCAAGCATCTGATGGGCGAGAAGCCGTTCGGCATCGACAGACGGGCTAATGACGCGATCCTGGCATGCCTCGCCGAACATCCGGGAGTCTTTGCGCACTGCTCTTCGGAGTTTCCTTTTTTCCCGCCGTCCAACGGATCGGACGCATGATCGAAAACGGCAGCTTCGGGCGAATCGCCCCGGGCGAGCAAAATACCTGGTTCCTCGAAGTCTTCGGCACGAATGCTTCGGTTCGATTCTCAACCAAGAATCCGAAGCGGTTGGAAGTGCTGAATTATGCCGACGGCGAGCAAATCTGGGGGCAGATCGACGTCGGCCAAGATACGGCGTTCAAGAGCATCACCGGGCCAATTTTCGAGTTCGGCTTTTCCGACTCGATTCTGCAGATGTGGGCCTCATTCCTATACGAGTTTGAACATGGCCGGTTGCCGGCGACTTTTGCCCGATGCGTTACGCCCGAGGAGACCGCCTTGAGCCACCGTCTCTTTTCCGCGGCCCTCGAGTCTCAGAGGACCACGGCTGTTGTCCTCATCTAACCGGCACAGCGGAAAAATCCAAGCCGATTTTCCCCCGCTTGAAGGTTGTTCGATAATCATATTTTTATACGGACTAATGGTTATTTTGTGCAAAAATACTGTAGGTTCGCGACACCTCGGCTAGCCGTTCGAATTTGGAAAGATAATAATATGAATTGAAAAAAATGCTTTGCAACATCGAACACCGTCATCAATGAGGAGATTTCCATGAACGTGATAAAAACGTGCGGCGTTTCGAGCATGGCAGCGGCGGCTTGGCTCTTGCTGGCTGGCTGCGTGGCGGCCGTCTCGCCTACTTCAGACGAAATGGCTCAAGCACAGCAATGGTCGGAAGGGCTTGAAAAAGTGCCCCAAACGGCTAACGGAACGCCCTACTTCTCCTTCACCTACGACGGCAAGCCCTCAACGGAAGTGCTCGACGAATGGAAAAAAGATCAAACCAACCGAAAACTCGACGACCAACGTACTGAGCGAACCATCACGTGGACCGATCCGATAACCAGGTTGGAAGTTCGCTGTGCGTCGGTCGTTTATGCCGATTATCCGGTCCTCGAATGGACAGTCTATTTCAAGAATACCGGCCAGGCCGATACGCCGATTTTGGCCGATATCCAAGGAATGGATGTCTCCTTTCATCGCGAAGGTGGAGGCGATTACACTTTGCGAACCACGCGCGGCGACGATTGCACCGCCGCCAGCTATCAACCAATCCAAGAAAAACTCGGCAAGGGAGCTACTCGCCGTTTTGCCCCCGTCGGCGGCCGGCCGACGAACGGATCGTATCCGTATTTCAATCTGGAGTGGTCGGGGCAAGGGGTGATTGCCGTGCTGGGCTGGCCCGGACAATGGGCGGCGCAGTTCGACTGCGATCCGTCTTTGGCTCTGCGGCTTCGCGGCGGTCAAGAACTGACGAAACTCAAGCTCTTGCCGGGCGAAGAGATCCGCACGCCGCTGTCAGTGCTTCTATTCTGGAAGGGCGATGCCGTCCGGCGCAGAACCTCTGGCGGCGATGGATGATCGCCCACAACATTCCGCGTCCCGGCGGCAAACTGCCGCCCACATTTCTTTCCGGCATGGGGCCGACCGGCATCGCCCTGTTGCCCGTCGCGGCTGCCGAGATCGAAGCCATCGACGCCTATCAAAAGGCCGGCGTCAAGTACGATTACTGGTGGATCGATGCCGGTTGGTATCCGTGCGGCGGAAGTTGGCCCAACACGGGAACCTGGGAGCCGGACCCGACGCGCTTTCCGAAGGGCATCAAAGAAGTTTCGGACCATGCCCATGCGAAAGGCCTGAAACTCGTCCTCTGGTTTGAGCCGGAGCGAGTCGCGCCCGGCTCTTGGCTGACGAAGAATCATCCGCAATGGATTTTTGGCGGCGCGGGCGGAGGCTTGCTGAACATGGGCAATCCCGAGGCCGGGCAGTGGGTCGCCGAACATTTCAGCCGCCTCATCAAACAGCAAGGAATCGATTTGTACCGCGAGGATTTCAACATCGATCCGCTGGGATATTGGCGCGGCAACGATGCGCCCGATCGGCAAGGAATTTCCGAAAACCTCTATATCCAAGGGAAATTAGCTTATTGGGACGAGTTGCGGCGAAGGTTCCCCGGCATTTTGATCGACAGTTGCGCATCCGGCGGCCGGCGCAACGATCTCGAAACGCTGCGCCGCGCCGTACCGCTCTTGCGCAGCGACTATTACAGTGCATCACAACCGGGGAACCCCGCGGCTATCACAGGCAGTCAGGGACAAACCTACGGCCTGTCGTTCTGGGTGCCCTACTACGGCGTCGGAGTTTTTTGCGACGATGCATACGATGTGCGCAGCCATATCACTCCTGCATTGGGAATGGCGTCGGTGCGTCCGAATGGCGATCTGGGCCAGATCAATCCCCTGCTCCGCTGCCGAATGGATGACTGGAAAGCCGTGGTTAATGAGTTCTACGGCGACTACTATCCCCTGACAAAGTACAGCCTATCGGAAGAAGAGTGGATGGCATGGCAATTCAATCGTCCGGAAGTCGGTAGCGGAGTGGTGCAGGCATTCCGTCGCCCGGACAGTGCCTACGAGTCGATTCGTGTCAAGCTTCAAGGCTTGGATGAGGATGCCGTATATACGTTGACGAATCTCGACGCTCCCGGCGCGACCGATCTGAAAGGACGCGAACTTTGCGAGAATGGTCTCCTGATTACGATCGAGAACCGGCGGGCGGCGGCGATCATCACTTACAGGAAAAAATCCTAGTGTTCAAAACGGTCGAAACGCTGGAGGTAGCGGACGTCCCTACAGGAGTACATGGACGTGAGCCCCGCCGCCATGGGATTTGCGCGTCCGATAAATGTGTGAGTAAACTCTTTGACAAAATGAATCATTGTGATAACAATAAAAAATTACTTTGACTACAGTTTTGATGTTTGTTGCTGACCGGATCAGGGAAAATCTCCTTGAAATCCGATTTCATAAGTCTTTTCTTTTCAATGACTTACGCAAGCGATATAATATTATTGCAAATTCCTGCCTTCAGGGCACAATTTTCGCAGGTCGATACAAAATGGTGAGCATGATCTTCACTTCTCTCTCGAAAGGAATTGTTCCATGAACCGCCTCAAACAATTTGTTATCGATCTGATTCACAATCGCATGCGGTATGGAATGTTCGTCCTTCCGCTGTGCCTGGTGTCGATTCAGCCAGTGATTGCAAAAGGCCCTGACGATAAAGACAAAGCTAAACGCTTTCAACCCCCAACAAATTCGCGACCTGTGGATTCCGCGAGGAAGGCGGACTCGCCAAGATTTTCTCCTCCGCCTCGGCAAACAGCTCCCGATATTTCGCCTCGATTGGAACGGGCGAATCGGAACGACAATCCGCGCAGTCCGGGATTTAATCCGACCTCGCGAACGAACTTGTCCGCCCCGCCGACGATCACCGGTCCGATGCCGTCGGGCCACAGGAATCCCGTCGATGTGAATCGTGCCTTTCGTGGGGGAAGTCCGAACGGCAGGGCGAATATGCCAACCTTTAACGGCAATACGCCGTCACCGAAAATAGCCGGACCTTCGCTGCGGGTGAACAGGGATCCCGCCGAGGCGAATCGGGCCGCGCGGCGCGAACCCAAACGGCAGTTTCAATACGCCGGCTCTTAAAAACTATTCGCCCCCGTCGGCAATCGCCGCTCCTCTACCGCCGGCTGCAAAGAACCGCGGCGGAGCGCTCGGTAACCGCCAGGGCAACAAGTTTTCGCCCGTAAATGCCCCGCAGCCGAATCGAAGTGCGCTCGATAGAAACCTGAATTCCGGCTACGATTCGCAGTTGCGGGCTCAGCGCGACATCCGCCCCTCGCTCGCCGAGACTCGCAAACGCTTGGATGACAAGAAAAACGAATCCCCTCGCATTCCTCCCGTCAACAATTCGGTCAACAAAATCAATGACAGGCCGGCTAATAATATGATAGACAAACCGGTTAACAAGACGACTGATAAACCTGTTAACAGAACGATCGGCAAACCGGCGGACAAAATCACCGGCAAAAATTTCAACAGAACCATTGAAAAACCGATTGACAAAAATTTCAACAACCCGAGCGGAAAAAAAACCTACAAGGCGCCTATCGACCGCAATTCGCCTATCGGCGGCCTGACGAAACCCAATAGACTTGATCCTCCGAAAGAAAAAAATACGGTCTCGCCCAGAAAGAAGAAACCGGAGGATCGCGGCAATCCGACAATCGATAAAACCGACAATAAGGGCGCATTCAAACAGGGGCCTTTGCCGCTTGGCGGTGCAACCCGAAAAGATCTGCCGCCGAAATCGAGCGCTGCGAAAATCGGCGGGAACCTCAAAAGGACTCCTCCCGGATCAAAGACTGGCGGAACGAAACAATTCGGCCCAAAACCCCTGACAGCCGATAATTTGCTCCCCTCCGCCCGCAATGTCGATCTGAAGAAGCAACGGGAACAAATGAACCATCAGCGTTTCGAGGAACGCGTGAAATCCGGTGATCTCGATGCCGTCACCAAAGGCGAAATCGCCAAAAAGCTCGATCTTGCGGACCAATACAAGCACATGCGGCAAGGCGACGTTGCCCGGCGGATGGATTTGCAGCGACATGCCGCAAAAAACTTGAATCCGGCCGTCATGCACAATGCCACGATCAAAAATCTCAAAGGCATCCACCCGCGCCCCGGTTTTTATTACGGGCGGATCAGTCCCGTTTATGTCAATCACTGCTTCAAGTACCATTATTATGGTCCTGCGTTCTTCGCGGGCGTGTGCTGGTATCCCCACTGGAATCCCTGGGTAGTCTGGTCGTGGGGCTATCACATCCACCCCTTTTGGGATCCACGCCCGCTCTGGTGCCGGCCGGTGATTTACCAGCCCTACATCGTCTGGAATTATTGGGCGCCGCCGTTGTGGCAGCCACTCCCGGAGGCAGCGTGCGGCACTTGGGTCGATGTCAAGCCGGTCGTCGTCGAGCCGGAGCAATTCGATTTGCAACTCCTGGCGGTGCGGATGGTCGATCCGGGCCATCCCGAGGAAAAGCTCGGCCCGCGCTACCGCGTTTGGTTCCGCAACAACAGCCCGAAACCAATTATCGAGCCGTTTAGCGTGATGCTTTTCGCCGGCAACGACAAGCGGTTCGGCGATGATCTGCCCCGCGGCGGCGTGCGCGTGACCTCGATCGAGGCGGGCGACACGCAAAGCGTCGATATCCGCCTGCCGATCGAAGTTTACACGATGAACCGCGACGCCCAAGGCCAGCCCGCCCCGTTCGAGTTCCTGCACTTCTTCGTCGATGCGAACCGCGAAGTTAACGACGTCAACCTCGCAAATAACGGCGCGGTCGTCCCCCGCGATGAGATGCTGCCGGTCGATCCCGCCGCATTCGAGCTTGATCCGGTTCAGAGCGCCGCCGGCGGCGAACTGGTTATCGCCGGCGAAGGCTTCGGCCCGCAGCCGGGCCAAGTGCTGCTCCATATCAACGGCAAGGAAGAGCAGGCGGAAATCGCCGGTTGGTACGATCTGGGCGTTAAGATCGTTCTGCCGAAGCTGGAGATCGTCGCCCCGACCGAAGCCGACGTGATCGTCATTCGCGGCGACGGCGCAGCTGCCAATCCGCTGAAAGTCACGTTGCTGCCCGATCAAGGCGGCCCCGCACTGGAAATTCCGGCGGAACGGTAAACCTCTGCCGAATACGATCGGTTGCTTATTCCACCCTGCGCCATGCCATCTTCAAGCTCATTCATCTTTCTCACTTGTCAAATCGGCGCCGAAGGGGCGGTGAAGGGGGAGATTGCGCGGAGGTGGCCCGATTTTCGCTTTTCGTATTCGCGGCCGGGTTTTTTGACGTTCAAACTCCCCGAGAATGTCGCCTTCGCCGAAGACCTCGACTTGGACTCCGTCTTCACCCGAGCCTACTCGTTCTCGCTCGGCAACGTGCAAGGCGATGATCCGGCTGAAATGGCGAAAAAAGTTTGGGAAGCCTTTGGAGATCGAAAAGCCGAGAGAATCCACGTCTGGCCGCGCGACGCCGCCGAGCCGGGCGAACACGGCTTCGAACCCTCTCTCACGCCGGAGGCTTTCGAATTTCACAAAAAAATTCTCGCTGCTTGCCCCAATCCTTCCATGCTGGCAAAAGACGCCGCCGATATGTGCCGGCCCAGCAGCCGTACCGATCGCGGTGAAACGATCTTGGATTGCGCACTCGTCGCGCCCGGCGAATGGTGGATCGGACATCATCGCGTGAGTTCGATTGCCTCTTCCTGGCCGGGCGGGATGTTGAATATCGAATTGCCGTCCATCGCCGTCTCGAGAGCGTGGCTGAAAATGGAAGAAGCCCTGCAATGGTCCCGGCTGCCGATTGCCGGAGACGCCCGCGTGGCCGAAATCGGCAGTGCTCCCGGCGGAGCCAGCCAGGTGCTCCTGGCTCGGGGCTGCTATGTGACGGGCATTGATCCGGCGGAAATGCATCCGGCGGTGCTCGCCCATCCAAGGTTCACGCACCTCCGCCGCCGCAGCACGCAGGTCCGCCGCCGGGAATTTCGCAAAATCCGCTGGCTGACGGTCGATATGAACGTCGCCCCGCGCTACACGCTGGATGCCGTCGAGGAGATCGTCACCCATCCCGAGATCAACATCCGCGGCTTGATCCTCACGCTCAAATTCCCCGCTTGGAGCCTTGCCGCCGAAGTGCCGCAATACCTCGCGCAAATCGAAAACTGGGGCTATAACATCATCCGCGCCCGACAGTTGCAGCACAATCGCCGCGAAATCTGCGTCGCGGGATTGAGAAAGGGGGACAGGCGCGCTTATTGACAAAAAACGACGGTTATGATACGTTGTGGCGATGCCGCGCGCCGCACGACTTGCTCCTGGAGGGATGCTGTTCCACGTCTTGAATCGAGGCGTGGGCCGGATGGAATTGTTTTCCAAGGAAGGTGACTATGCCGCGTTCGAAGGTCTTTTGGAGCAGACCCGCCAGTCGCGGCCGATGCGGATTTGCGCCTACTGCCTCATGATGAACCATTCATAATGCTACCCTTTGCTTGGATCTGTTCAAGAGTTGTTTACATCTAACGTACCTTTGGTTTTGTGAGGTGGGAAGGGGTCGGCTGGAGCCCGATACGATCATAGTCGGCTAATCGACGGAGACGATGCAATTCTTTGGCGTCAGCCCAGAGAATCCAGCGTCCGTTCCGCTGATCTGCGTGAATCCAACCGCGACGACGCCAGGTGCTCAGAGTGGCTGAAGGAATGCCTAGCGCCTTGGCAAGTTCGCCGAGTTTCCAATGGCCGGACGGCGCGGTAACGTCGTCCTTCAAGTAGCCCTCGGTGCGAAACTTACGACACAGTTGGCTAACGATCGAGGACGTAAATGCGTCTCCGCTGGTCGAGTGGAATTGCTCGGCGTTCAATTTTTGGGCTATCGCTTCCTGCGTGTGACCTTGTTGCTTGAGGGCAATGATCCGCGACCGAATCGCACCTGCGGATTCGAGTTGTTCGAACTTGCCCACCGCACGGCGAATCTCGTGTTCGCTTTCAAAGCCGCCGGCCCAACGAATCGAAACCCCAACTCGCTCGCTTTGGTCGATGACTTCCACCACCACCCGTTCGACCAGAGCGCGGAGTATCTTTTGGCGTTCAATCCCCGAAGTTGACCGCGACCACCATAGGGCAGGGATGTCGGTGGCCAGAGAGTGAATGCGGGCAATCTCATCGTCACTCAGCCGCAACGGTTGTTGTTGCAGAAAGCGGTCGAGCGATTCTTGCGCAGTTCGCTGTTCCAACAGGGCGGCTTCCCAACGCCGCTCCAATTCGGCCGCTACCAAGCGGTTCCGGTGATCGACCGATTCGTATCGACTGGCGAACCGCCTGCGGCAGGCAACTCCAGAGCTGATCGAGCTTCAGGATCGGTTGGCCATTCTGGCCGCGCGGGGGGGAGCCGTTGTTTGTTGAGACATCGATTTCCTCCTTGAGATCGAATTTGGGGCTGATATAATTCGGCTAGAGTCAGCAAAGCCGAAATATCTATAATAATCCCCGCAGTGTCCTTTGAACAAGACGAATAAACAGTCGCATTTTGCCTATGCCGTGATGCCCAAACACGTTCACTTGATTGCCACGCCGCGCACGGAATCGAGTATGCGGCGGGCCCTCGGCGAAGCCCATCGTCGCTACACGCGGCGGGTCAACTTTCGCGAAAAATGGCGCGGCTACCTGTGGCAAGGACGATTCGCTTCGTTTGTCATGGATGAACCGCACCTGTTGGCGGCGGCTCGCTATGTGGAGTTGAATCCCGTTCGTGCGAAACTCGTGGCGTGTGCCGCCCAGTGGCCCTGGAGCAGTGCCCGCGCGCACTTGTCGGGTCGCGACGACCGTTTGGTCAAGGTCGCTCCGCTTCGGGCGATGATCGCCGACTGGGAGGAATTCTTGAACAGCGCCATGCCGGAGGAGAAATTGCGTGTGCTTCGGGAACATGGTCGCACCGGTCGCCCCCTCGGTGACGAGACGTTTCTCGATCGCTTGGAAACACTCGTCGGCCGTCCGTTGAAACCAAAGCCACCCGGCCGCAAATCAATCCTTCGCAAACTGCCATATTAAGTACTGTGTCCTTGCGCTACGTTGAACTTGGAAAAGGAGGCTGAGATGTAGGATACAACTCGAAACCTTTTGATGGAACCCTACGGGTAATCAAACCCGTCCGGAAGAGCTTGGCCAGCAACCGGAAGCGAGTCTTGCGTGGCGTCGGGGCAACCCGGCCTGCGAAGCGTAGACAGCCAGTGCCGAAGCCGTGTGATTGAGCCTCGAAAGTACGTTACGCGGGAGCCTTCGTCGTGGACACAGCGGGGGCCGCGCTGATGCGCCGTATGGCCTGGCGCATCGGTCCTGCCGGGGTCGGAGAGCAGGGCAAGAGCACAGTCGGGGTTCCCCAGGAACGTAGGAGATCCTGCCGTTTCCACTGACCAAATCTCGGCGGGAGATACCGGGTGACCAACTCCAGGAAACCCACGCGCGGCGGCGCTCGGTCGCGTGTGGGCGAAACGCGAGCGCTTGAGTGGTATCGTTTGCGCGAAGGAAACGAAGCGCGGCGAGACGGGCGGCGGGAAGTCATAGCGCCCTGATAGTACCGTGGAAACCGGGGAACTTGCACCGACTTGGACCCGGCGGAGGGAAGCGGGGCGTCGAGTTTTCAGACCGTTGGAGGGAAACATGACGGAGACATCGAACTCCGAACTCGTGTCAACGCGACAACAACGGATAGCACAGTTGGCGAAACAGATGCCGGGAAAGGGACTGACCTCCCTGAACCAGCACTTCGACTTGGCATGGCTGCGCGAGGCATATCGGCGGACGCGCAAAGACGGCGCGACGGGAATCGACGGCCAGACGGCCGCGGACTACGAGCGGGACTTGGAGGGCAACCTCCGGTCGCTTTTGGAACGCGCGAAGTCGGGCACGTACCGAGCGCCTCCGGTGCGACGGGTGCATATCCCGAAAGGCACCGCCGGCGCGACTCGTCCCATCGGCATCCCGACGCTGGAGGACAAAGTGCTTCAGCGGGCGATTGCGATGCTCTTGGAGCCGATCTACGAACACGACTTTTACGACGGTTCGTACGGTTTTCGGCCGCGACGGTCGGCGCACGACGCAATCGATAGTCTCTCGAAGCAAACCATGTGGAGTGGGGTGAGCTGCATACTGGACGTGGACATCAGCGAGTTTTTCGACACGCTGGACCACGGCCATCTGCGGACGTTTCTCCAGCAACGGATACGCGACGGCGTGGTGCTGCGATTGATTGGAAAGTGGCTGAATGCGGGCGTGATGGAAGACGGGGCGGTAACGCACCCGGAGGCCGGAAGCCCGCAAGGCGGGGTGATTTCACCCTTGTTGGCGAACGTGTACCTGCACTACGTGCTGGACGAATGGTTCGCCTGCGAGGTGCAACCTCGTTTGCGCGGCCGAGCGTACATGGTCCGCTACGCCGACGACTTCGTGATCGGTTTCACCGACGACGAGGACGCGCGGCGCGTCATGGAGGTGCTGCCGAAGCGTTTCGGCAAGTACGGCCTGACGATCCACCCGGAGAAGACCCGGCGAGTGCCGTTTCGCAAGCCGCAAGGCGAGAGGAAACCGCCGCCGCCGGACGAGCCGGGCACGTTCGACTTTCTGGGATTCACGCACTTTTCGGCGCGATCGCGGAAGGGAACGTGGGTTCTGAAGCGGAAAACGGCGGCCAGCCGATTCACGCGGGCGATCAAGACGATCAACCAATGGTGTCGGCAGCATCGGCACGATCCGATTGCGGAGCAACACAAGACGCTCTGCCAGAAACTGCGAGGTCACGCGGGATACTACGGGATCGTGGGCAACAGCCCATCGCTATCTCGTTTCTATCACGAAGTGCTCCGCATCTGGCGGAAATGGCTCATGCGAAGGCGGCGGGCGTGGCGGGTTTCGTGGGACTGGTTTCGCAGTCTCCTGGCCCGCTATCCCGTGCCGTACCTTCGCGTGAACGCCACCGGTGCAGGCCGCGTAGCGAATTGACAACTTGAGGAACCGAATGCGTTAATCGCGCACGTTCGGGTCTGTGGGAGCCTCGGGCAAGTAACTGCCCGAGGCCACCCGGTCCCGATTTCCCAAGCGAAGGGAGAGGAAAGGTATGGATTGAGGCTTGCAGCATGTGCCAGAAAAGGTTGAGTCTTGGGCATTGCAGGCCAATACTTCATTGTGAATAAGGGCTTGACACCCACGTTTGTATTGAATTAGGATTTCTTTTCAAGAACATCTCTTCTAGTCTTTCGAGTCTTGTTCAATTATGACCACGGCGACACTGGATTACAACTATGACTACGCATTTGCGTCGCAGATCGACGACAAACGCATCCAACTTGCGACGTGTGGGGGTCGGCTTGCTCAGGGACAATTCTTCCAAGGCAAACTGCGCAATCCGCGGATGATCGGCGACCTGTTAGGCGTCCTGGCTACCGTGGTGCGCACGCATTTTTGCGAACACCGACCGCCCAACCGCGATCCCGTGGTGACCAGCAGTCCGGCGATGCTGCGATTTGAGGGTTTTAGCGGCTGTTGCGGCGTCTATGCCCGCGTCGATCTCGATGAAAGGGCTTTTGAATCGGCGAAGCAAACCTACGGAACGACGAATGTCGATTTCAATGAACTGATGTGCCGCGAGCTGGCCCGCTTGCCTGAGCGCGGGCAGAGCGAGCTTTTCGTGGGACGCGAAGCGCTCGAGTTGCGGAGCGGCGAACAGACCGTGCGCGAGAAAAAGGTTGCGCTACCGATTCGTTGGATCAAGGCCTTCGGCGAGGTTCAGATCTATCAGTCGCAGCTTGTGCGGCAATTCGAAATCACCGTTGGCGAAGCGCGGCGATTTCTGCATGGAGTGCCGCCCAGTAGTCGGCAAGTCATGTATGTCGTACCGGCCGGCAAGGCGCTCCGGCTTAGCCAGCGATCGTCGCCAGCAGCTGTTCCCGTGCATGCCGTCGAGCGGTTAAAGGTCCTTCAACCTTTGCTGGCCAGCGCCGAACGACTGGTCGTGTGGCTGCATCCCCAAAGCGGAACGAGCGGTTGGCAGGCTGTTACTCCCGACGGTTCGCTGTTTCTTCTGGTCAGTCCCGAATTGTATCGCGGCTTTTCGGGGGAAGGACAACTCTTGGAGAAGCTTGCGGGCGATGATTGGGAGGCGGCATTGCCGGCGGTGCAGCGCAGTTGGATTGGCAAACGACGATCGACCCGGCCGAAATCGCTGCGAGAACGGGCCATCGCGTCGCGCAGGTGCAAGCGGCGTTAACGGTCCTCGGCGCTCGCGGCCTAGCCGGGTTCGACGCCACGAGCGGCTATTACTTTCATCGGCAACTGCCATTCGATTTGGAAAAGGTTGAACAATTGCAGCCGCGTCTGAGGAACGCCCACAAGTTGATCGAGGGAAGGAAGATTCAAGTGCTTCAGCGCATCGGCGAAAATGCATGGAACGTCGAAGTGCCGGGCACGGGTGTGGCCCATTTCGTTCGTTTGCGCCCGGACGGCGACCGTTGCACCTGCCAGTGGTTCAGCAAATACCAAGGGGCCCGCGGCCCGTGCAAGCACGTGCTCGCGGCCAGGGTATTCATTGAAAATAAAGGCAACGCACATGACAGCAAAAGACTTGATTGACGTGGTCGAGCGCGGCGACAAATCGGCGGTTGAAATCGCCTTGTCGCGGCTTACAGAAGACGAGCGGAAAGCCGTTGCAGATTCGAGAGAGCTTTCTAATTGGATCGATTCGAAACTCAAAGAAGTCTCTTGGCGTCTCGAATGGGAATGCATTTTACCATTGGTGAATGCCGGGTGTGTTTCTCCCGTCTCTTCAGATGGAGTATTGAAGTCACTCGTTTACGGCCTTTGGTATAAGCATTATTACAATCACGGTGAAACGCTAATTGCGGACGACTTAATCAATGAACCAGAACTGATGGAGGGATTATATCGTCTTTTTGACATCGAAACCAACGCCTTCGATGGATATGCGGGAGATCAGGAACATGTGGGTTCAAGTTGGCCACGCACCCTGATTGACCTGTGTGACCAAGGGAGACTCGACCGCCCCGCATTTTGGCAAACAGTATTCGTGGACTACTCAATTCTTTCAAACCTCAAACGATCAATCGAATTGTCTGGCTCCATGACAATCTTGAGCCTACGCTCGAAGAACGGAAGACTCTTGAAGAAGAGTATTTATCGCTGTTCGTTAGTCCGGCTACTTCGGTTGTCGGCTTCGCCTTGGGGCATTTGAAGGCCTTGGCGAAGGCGAAACAATTGAACGCCGAAGCATTTATCCGCGTTCTTCCGCGGGTCGTTCAGTGCCCCGCCAAGGGGCATGTTAGAAATGCCTTGATGATCTTGAAAACCGTGATCGATCAACAGCCGCGGTTGCGGGGAACTGCTACGTTGGCTGCGGCGAGCGCTCTGGGGCATCCTCACGAAGACGTTCAGGAGGCGGCGGTGCAACTGGTAGATCGTTGGGCCGACCCAGGCGATTTTCAGCTCTCCGAGATCCTCGTCTCTCACCGTGATCAGGTCGCCGCTCCCATACGGCCGCGAATCGATTCCATTCTCGCTAAGACGGTTGCGGCCGATGGAAAGACACCTCAATCGGAATCATCGATACCCCCTGCTGCGGAATCTGCCGAAAGCGATTGGGAACGCGAATTACAGAACCGCAAGCAAGCGATTGAGCGTTTGCCCGTAAGGATTAGGCAGCTCTTGGGGCTCGATGACTCATGGGAATCATGCCGGCAGGGGCGACTTGGTGCGTTCGTGGCGTGGAAACCGTTGGATATTCCAATTCTGAGTGGGCAGGAACGAATCGCTCCGATTCAATCACTGGATGAGCTCTTTGATGCCGTGGAACATGCCATCGAGATGGTTGAACAGGGAAACGAGTTGGAACGCGTCATGGACGCAATTAGCCGAATGTGCAACCAACGGCCCGACGATTTCGAACGGTGCGCCAAGCCGCTCATCAAACGCATTGAGAAGATTCAATCAACTTGGGGAAACCCCACTCGTGGATTATTGTCGCCTCTATGCGACCGCGGCATCGTTCCCCTGCTCATGGCTTGGTTGGCTGGTTCCTCCAAGGTTTCCGAGTTCTGGTCGGGTATCGTTCACTACGGCAACACGTGGCGGATGGGACTAGTAAGTCGTTTGACGGCTCTGGCTAAACGGGTCGAAAGGGGAATTGCCGCTCCAGTCTTGGCGACACCGACGCATCGCGCGGGATGGATCGATCCGATGGTCTGGGCGAAACGCTGGCAGTGTTTGGAGAGTCTGAATCTCGAACCACCCAAAGTCGATTTGATTCAAAGCTTGTTGCGCTTGGCGCCGGAGGGGCGTGAAGCGGCGCTCGAACAAGCGAAAAGCCTGAAAACTCCGTACCGCGAAGCTGTGGTTTGGGCGTTGGGCGGAACGGCGAATTTCAGCACGGCTAAAAAGATTCCCGACGTTTGGCTTGCCGCTGGCCGGTGCCGCGATCCGGAGATTTCCCTGGTCGGCGAGGAATGGGCGGAGAAATTGCCGCCAGGACCGGATGTGCTGCAGCCTGCCGCTTACCGCTGGGTCGCTTCCACGGGTGTGCCACACATGGGAGACACTGACGAAATGGACTTTACTAACAGCGGCGGCGCGCCGTTCATTAAATTCGAGCTTAATCCGCCGCTCGCGCCTTCGCGAAATCGGCCACTAGCGCAAGCTCAACCGTCCGATGGATCTCAATCGAGTTTACGCGAGTTCTTATTGAAATCCCTCGCCAAAGAGTTCGATCTACCGGAAGGATCAAGAGTGACTGAAGAACTGACCGGCGAGATGAATGCCCAGATCGATGAACAGTCTGCAAGTTCCTGCACACGATCCGACCCCTACGACCTGCTTCTGATGACGGCGCTCGGTCATAAAACCGGAGGAGATGCTCAGGCGAAATGGGTGAATCAATTGGGACCGTGCGTCTGGCCGGCGAAGCTGGATGGTTACTGGATGAGCGCCGTAAAAGACTACGTGCTCAATCTCGAGGAGAAAACGTCGAACGCATATTCTGCACTTCTTGAACCGCTTTTCCAGCAGGACCAGCTCTTTAGCGAGTTAGCAGCCTTGGCGTTGCTTATTGCCTCACAGTGCAAAAATGCCGAAATCCGTACGACGGCGCTCGATGCGTGGATTGCACTGATTGCCGATGGACGAGGTGACGCCCGTTTGCTTGGGAACGTTCTAGGTCGATTATGTAGCGACGGTTGGCTGCGGTTGAATCGACTGACGGCCGTGCTTCGTGAGGCAAGTCGCGTTTCGCCGTTGCACGCGTGGACGATTGCGGAAATGCTTCAAGACCTGGTCGCGGCTTATGCAGAACTGCCCGCGGATGCACATTACGTTCTTCAACTTCTCCGCGAGCTGTTGGTTGAGCTTGGTTTAAGGATCCGCCCGGAATTGCGTTCGAAGCTCGAAACAAACAGCGGAAGCGGGAAGACCGCCAAATTGGCGCGACAACTCGCAGCGCTTACGGATACAAAAAATCCAGCGCAACAGACCGCCTTGCTGCAATTGCTCAACGCGCGAATCCAACGGGCTAATCGCTGGAATGGCGTCTAGTCAGTAGGGTGGGCATTGCCACCCCTACTTGACTGGGTATAGGACAATTAAGAAGTTACTGTACGATAAGAGGTTCGATAAATAATGTTAGAGCCATTAAGGAAACTGTTTGAAATTGTTAAACGTTTGGAGAATGCAAAAATTCACTATAAAGTTTCACTTTATCTTGATGATGCAATTTCTTTAGAAGTCCGAGTTCCCGGGCAATACTGGGAAATCGATGTTTATTGTGATGGAACCATAGATGTTGAAATATTTCAAAGCGATGGAACCATTTGTGATGAAAATTGTATCGAAGATTTAATAAAGTCTTTCTCTGATTAAAGGGGAAATGGGGTCGCAGCTTGAATAGTGGGTTCTTAGGCCGGGTGGCCCCGGGTGATTGCTCACCCGGGGCTCCCGCAGATCCGGACGTGCGGGATTACCGCATCCGGTTCCTCAAGTAACTCCTTCGCTTCGATGACGGCACACCGAATGGATGGCTGCCGCGTTGATGAGGGGGTAGTGTGGTGGTCCATCGACTTCGGACAACCCACGAGACGAACGATCGAACCCCGCTATGCGGGAATGAAAATGAGCGTAAAATGACTTTCGTGCGGCAGCTTGCTTTCGATTTAAGCTGAACTCCGCGTTGATGTTTGACAATTGGGTTAGAAAACGGCTTGCTCGCCAATGCGAGCGCGCACCTCGAGCACAGTCGCTATTTGACAGCGGCATTTTACCTACGCCACTCGACGAAGATTTACAAGGGGCAGATGTTTCCGGCCATCGAGAAAGGAAACCTTGAGTTCGAGTTTGCGTCAGGTCTCAAAACGATGTCGCACTGAAGAATGAAGCCGGGAAAGGAGTTGCGGCGAGAAATATCTGAAAACCTTGTCACCGACTTTCGAGTAGTGAAAGCCGCAGCAAGCAAACGATAAAGCGAAGACGCGCGGGTTGAAAGGGGCCAAAACCAAGCAATCGCAGAACAAGAAACGATGCGATCGCACATGGATTTTCACCCGCGTCAAACCGCGTGGGGAAAGAAGCTGAACTAGGCCGTAGCCAAGCGAACCCGGCTTGGAATGCGTGAGTTGCGGAACAAAAAACTCGAAAACCTCCGGCGATTTGTGGGGTTTCATGATGTGTACACAATACCACGTCACCCAACGCACGGAGGTTTTGTAAGCGTCCCGCGGAACACATGTTGACGTGTATGGTATTTTGAAGGGGAGTTGAATTCAAGACCCCTTGGGAGAAAAACCATGCAAGGCAAAGGTCCGTTGCGGGATTTGGAGAAGGAGCGGGAGTGGCGGGAGCGGATGCGGCGGTGGGAGCGGAGCGGCGAGTCGGTGCGGGCGTTTTGTCGCCGGGAAGATTTGCGGGAGTCGGCATTTTACGCTTGGCGGCGGGAATTGGCGCGACGCCGGCAGGAGCGGCAAGTCGTCCGGCCCCAACAGCAGGCTGCGAAGCATCCGGCGAAATCGGTAACGCCCGCTAAGCCGATACGTTTCGTGCCGGTGCAACTGGCGGCGGAGAGCGGCAGCGGCAATTCGGGCGGCGTGGAGATTCTCTGGAGCGAGGGCCGCGTGATTCGCGTGCGGCCGGGCTTCGACCGGCAAACGCTCGCCGGCGTGTTGGCCGTGCTGGAGGCGTCGCCATGCTGAGCATTCCTCAGCCGGTCCGCATTTATCTCTGCGCCGCGCCGGGAAATAGGGGTAGAGTCGAGAGGTGGCGCGGTGGGGTAGGCTTCGACATAGTCTGTATCGGGGTTTCCCCGGCTGTGTCTCAATAGTCGCATGCCGTGCTCCGTTTCCACCTCCCGCTCATCGAACCGGACGGGCGGATTTCCCGCATCCGGCTCTCGGACATCCGCGCGGGCGTCCCCGACTGTCCAAAATAAAGCAGAATGTTTCCTTTATTCACCTTTATTCCAAAGTATGGTAATATATCTTCATGAACACAATAAAATCGTTTGTACTGTTTTGTGCGGTGGTTGGTTTGTCCGTTTCCCTTGCTAATGCCGAGGGTGAGGACAACAAGCCCATTCGAGCGGGGATGATCGGAATCGACACTTCGCACGCCGTGGCCTTCACGAAATTGCTCCAAGATCCGAAAGCCGCCAAGGAATTGGCGGGCCTGAAAATCGTTGCCGCTTTTCCCGTCGGCAGTCCGGATATACCCGCTAGTCGGGATCGCATCCAAGGATACACCAAAACCTTGCGGAAGATGGGCGTCGAGATCGTCGATTCCATGGACGCCTTGCTGGAGCGGGTGGACGTGGTGCTTATCGAAAGTGTTGACGGACGCGCGCATCTCAAACAAGCCGAGAAGGTTATCGCCGCCGGCAAACCGCTGTTCATCGACAAGCCGATGACTGCGTCGCTGGCCGACGCCATGCGGATTTTCCGCATGGCCAAGGAGAAGAACGTGCCCTGTTTTTCGGCCTCGCCGCTGCGTTTCGGCGTGGGGGCGGAAAAAGTGCGGGACGCGGCGGATGATTTCGGCCGCGTCAAGCGTTGCACGGCATGGAGCCCGCTGCATCTCGAACCGCATCATCCCGATCTCTTTTGGTACGGCATTCACGGCGTGGAAATTATTTTCACGGTCTTGGGGCCCGGATGCAAAACGGTGAGTTGCGTCGGCCCGGAAAAAGTGGCGGGTGTTTGGAAAGACGGCCGGGAGGGCGTTTATCTCGCCAAGAAAGATTACGGCGCCATGATCGAAGGCGATCAGCGCAGCGGCGAACTCGGAAAATTCAAAGGATACGGGCCGCTGGTGGCCGAAATCGTGAAATTCTTCAAGACCGGAAAATCGCCGGTCGCTTCCGAGGAAACGCTGGAAATCTTGGCCTTCATGGAAGCCGCCGATGCCAGCAAGCTTCAAGGCGGCAAGCCGGTGAGCATCGAATCGGTGATGAAAAAGGCGCAGGAAGACGTGGAGAAGGGCGAAAATTGATTTCTCCTTTTCGGCCGATCCTGCCGCGATGACTTCGCCGCATTGGCGCACGCAATCGCCACGGAGATCTCCGGATAATCTCCGTGGCGGAAAAGAACGTTTCGCATCGTCAATAGGCGACGGCGATAGTTTGATGCGAGTCCACATCACCCGGCAGGACGATCCATTCTTTTCGAACGTCGAATTTGTCGTAGGGTTTGCCATTCACCACGACGCTCTTGATGGGTTTTCGTTCCGGGTGCCGCAGGCGGAGGAAAATTGTTTTCGGCGGATTTCGCTTGGGCGGATCGAACTCGACCGTGATTTTGCCGTCGCGCGGAAGAGAAGAGCGATAGCGGAGCGACAGCGGTCCAAAGTAAGTCGCCGCATTTTGGATGCCGATCTCGTTTCCGCCGCGCAGCCAGTAGCGCGGGATCGCCTGGCCGAGATAGAGCTCATCGCCGGCTTCGCGGACGAACATCAGCCGCAGCCAGCAGGCCACCTGCGCTTCGTCCGAGGTTTTGAAGTGGTCGCCGGCGGGATAGCCGAGTTCGGGCTTCGAGTGCTCGTTGAGCATTTTCGTTTCGGGATAGAAACCCGAAGCGAAACCGTTGAAAAACGCCCGCAGATAATGTTTGATCTCGTCGCGGTAGAGATAGGGCAGCGGGCCGTCCAGCAGGTTGGCTTGCATCGAAAAACCGCCCCGCGAGAACCAGAACTGTTCGAACGTGGGAATGGAATAGCCGTATTGATCGGAGATGTAAAGATTGTCTTCGTAATCTTTGAGGATCCAGGCGGTTTCGGGGGCGTTGGCGGAAAGCAGTCCGTAAGCCGGGAGGAACATCGAGCCTTCGAGCGTTTCGCGTATCCAGCCGTTCGCCCGTCCGCGAAGCTGCGGATGGGAAGGATATTTCGGCACGTAAGTTCCATCGCGCAGGCGGACGACGGGCGCGAGGATGCGGGATTGGGTCAATCCGCGCAACACGTCGTCGTGATAGGCTTTCGCCTCCTCCTGCAATCGTTTTGCTTCCGGGTGGCCGAAGTCGGCCAAGGCCTTCGCGACGTCGTCGAAACCCCAGACGGTGGCGGCGTTCGTCGCCAGCCAATACCAATAATCCTGCACGTCCTCCAATCCGCCGGCGGGAAGGAAGCCGTACTGCGGCGGTTTCGTGCCGCCGGCATCGAGCTTCATCGTGGCTTTCCGTTCGCGGATGATCCACTCGCAGGCGGCAAGGATATTCGGCGACACGCGCTCCATCCACGCCCGATCGCGGGTAAAATTCCAATGTTCGGCCAAACACCAAAGCGTGTAGCCCTGATCTTTGTTGTAGCCGCCCATTTCCAGGCCGCCCGCTCCGTAAAAAAGCCCTTCCCGGCTTTGGAAGTTGCCCGGCAGCGGAACGGTTCCTTGAAAATCGATCATCGACTGCAGGCAATTCTCCGCCGTCCGGTGCATGCCGCGGCGGTCCAGATCGCTGATCATCATCGCCGATTCATTGGGATACACGCCGTAACTGAAAGATCCGACCACGGCGTAACGGCGCGAGAGCTTCGGATCGGGATCGCAGAGGCAATTCACTTCGAGATGCTGGGCGTGGGCCTTGTAGAAACCGTTCAACCACGGTTCGGGCGTGAAAATTTGCGTCGATCGAGACGTAAGGTTTCGCCAGTAATCGGCGAGGCGGCGGCATTCATCGTCGAATTGCCGTTGGGCAAGGGCCGCGATCTCGCGCTGCTCGGTTAAAGTGATCGAGGGAACGGCGAAAAACAAATCGTGCGACTGGCCGGGCTTGAGTCGCATTGTCCAACGCAAATCGGGCCCGTCGGAAACGGTTTTGCCTCCTTCGGCCGGTCGGAAAAGATAGCGGATGCGGCGATCGCCATTCTTAAGGAGGGCAACGACTTGCTCCCCATCGAGCTGCAGTCGTTCCTTGCGGCCGCCGGCGCGGGAGTTCAACAAAAGCGACGCGTCGCCGGTGTCTGCGGCGGACGTGTTGACAACGCGGACCCGCATCCACAGGACGGTCGGATCGTCAAGCGTCTTCGCGTCCAACCGGCCCGCCAATTTGCCGAGCGCCGTGGTTTGTTCGTAATGAATCGGTCCCTGCTGCCACCAGGTGCGCAATTGGGGAAGATATCCTTCGAGCAATTCGCGGCCGTCGCATTTGTCATTGGGAAATCCGAAGCCCAATTCCAGATAAGAGCCTTTCCAAAGATGGCGTTCGGAATCCTTGGAACTCGGATGCCAGCGAAATCGCCGCGCCAAGTTGCTTATGGCCAGATCGCCGTCGGCGTCCTGCCGGATGACGTTGCGATTGCCGGGCAGGCCAT
The DNA here is from genome assembly GCA_963713065.1 of Pirellulales bacterium. Lineage (GTDB taxonomy): Bacteria > Planctomycetota > Planctomycetia > Pirellulales > Thermoguttaceae > JADLEL01. The sequence goes on from CAVQKP010000016.1 coordinate 678,005, forward strand.
GCACGAAATACAACGGCCGTTTGAGAGGCATGTCGCTCCACGCCCGGGCAAGCGTCTGTTCCCCCGCCTTCGACACGCGGTCATAGACCGTTTTGCGGCCGAGTTCCCGCAGGGCTTTCCGCCAGTCATCGATGCTCACCGAGTCGTCGGCCTTGGTAATGAGCACGCCGAGATCATCAATGAGGATCCGCCGTCCGAGGAGTAATTCTTGCGGGGCAAAGGAAAAGGGCCGCCGCGGCGAACGGGCCGTGATCACCGTGCGATCCGGCGAGGCGTCCGTTGAATTGACGGACACGGCAAGCTGCAATTCCACTCCGCCGCACATTCCCGCGGGGAGGGTCGCACGATTTTCCGCGACCTTCACGGAATAATCTTTCAACGGGCGAATGGCGAGAATCTTGCCGTTGTAAGCTTCGAATTGAACTTCTTCCTCGCCCTCGAACGCCAGCGTTTTCAACAGCGAGGCATCCCAAAGAACCCGCACGGCCATGGGCTGAACGACGCTATCGGTAAACGCCCGCACGCTCTTGATTTGCGCAAGCGACTTCTCGCCATGAAGCCGAATTTGCAGTGTTTTCCGAAAAGTGACGCCCGGCTTGCCCAGTTTGGGGAACTCCTTTTCACCGGTCGGCGCAAAAGTGAAGCTCAAGGTGGAACCATCTTTGCTGCAGCCGGACGTCGGCATCTTTCCAGTCGCCGTTGGTCCAATCATCGACCTTTTGCCATCCTTCGGCGGCGGGATCGACCTCCGACGCGGGAGGATCGGCCAGGCCCTTCCAGTCTCGATGCCAATACTGCACGCGGATGTTTTCCAAGCTCGGCAAGGCTGCGCCGGATTGGAATTCGACATCCACGCGGCGAATATTTCGCGGCTCGTTCCAGCGCAAGGTGAAGTCCCGGCCGTTGTCGGAAAGCTTCCCGTCGGCGAAAGGCGCCGCATCGAACCTTTGTTCCGCCGCCGCGCGGATTTCTGCAGCTTGCAGCGGGCCGAAAGAGCGCCGGCTACCCGTACAATCGATGACACCGCTAATGCTTAGAATCGCCAAGCAAGAAAAAACCGCTTTCAGAGGATTTAATTTTACCGTCATGGGACTAAAAATAAATTTGACTTTCCCGGGAGAATGGTTTCGAAATCCGCCACGAACCGCCCCGCGGCCTGCTCAAGCACTGCGAACGCTAACAGCGCGAAGCGTAGTGACATGTCGGATTAGCCTTTACGCCAATTTCCAGGGCGCGCGATACGTCCGCGTAAGCATGGCGTTCGCTTCGGCGTCGTCGAGGATTTGTTCCTTGACCGCGTCCCAGTGGAATTTGTGGTTCAAGCGGCCGGCGATATTGCCCAGGTGGCAAACCGTTACGGAGCGATGGCCGATCTCCACGTCGCAGATCGGCGTCTTGCGGGTTTTGACGCAGTCGAGGAAGTTCCCCACGTGGTTCTTGCTGACATAGAGATGCACGTCCGATTCGCCGAGCGGTTGCTTGACGATTTCCTTGGGCGCGCTTGCCAGTTTGCGCCGCTGGACGTGGATCTTGCCCTTTTCGCCGTAGAACGTCACGCCGCCGGGATAATCCTGACCGCAATAGACCTTAACGCCGTTCGGATAATCGTAGCTCAGCTTGCACCAGGCGAACACTTCGTAGCGGTCGCAGTACTTGACCTGGGCTTCGACGGCCAGCGGACCGGAGTTATCGGCATTCAAGGCCCATTGGGTGATGTCGAGATGATGGGCGCCGAAGTTGGTCACCTGTCCGCCGGCGAAATCCCACCAAAAACGGAAATTGTAATGCACGCGCTTCTCGTTATAAGGCCGATAGCGGGCGGGACCCACCCAAAAATCGTAATCCAACTCCTTCGGCGGGTCGGTGTCGGGACCCAAAGGGCCGGGGTCGTTTGGCGCGGGGATGCCGACTTCGACCTTTTCGATTTTCCCCAACCGGCCCGAACGCACCAACTCACACGCCAGTCGGAAACGATCGTCCGACCGCTGTTGCGAGCCGGTCTGCACAATGCAGTTGTTCCGCCGGGCGGCTTCGACCATTTTCCGGCCTTCCGCCACGAACAGGCTGAGGGGCTTTTCGCAATAGACGTCCTTCTTCGCATTGCAGGCGGCAATCGCCGGCAAGGCATGCCAATGTTCGGGCGTGGACACCACCACGGCGTCGATGCCCGGCATCTCCAGGAGTTTGCGGAAATCGCCGAAAACCTCGCATTTGCCGTTTGCCTCGGCGACGATCTTCTGCGCCGCGGCCGAATGCTTTCGATCGACGTCGCACACGGCGACGGCATGTGGCAAGAACAATTTCAAATTGGCGGTCCCCTGCCGGCCCACGCCGATGTGGCCGGTATGAATTCTTTCGTTGGCTCCGAAAGCCGTGCCGGGCACGAGATACGGCAGCGCAAAGGCGCTTGCCGCCAGCGCGCCGGATCGAGCCAGAAAACGGCGCCGGCTAGTTCGGTGGGTTTGGTTGGTCATAGTGGACATTCCCGGGAAGATGGCGGTGAAAAATGGACGAACTATCCCCATTATAACGGATCCTGCGATTGATTTCTCTGTTTGGCGCAAAATTCATTCTCCGGCCTTCGATTTCGGCTGCGGAATCGTCGCCAGGGGACGAAAATGGACGCCGAGGATTTTCAGACGCCGTTCATGAACTGCGAGGCGGTTGAAAAAGTCGGCGTAATCGCGGGTTTCAGGCGGCGACCAGACTGCTTCCGCCAGCGCGGCAGCGCGCGGATAAACCAGCCAATCGATATCGGCCTCGCTAGGGCGAGTGGCGGTCCACATCTGGGCCTGCGCGCAAGGATGTGCGCGGCTTCGGCCGCAGTCGATCCGCGAGGAATCGGCTCGAAATCGTAAACTTTTTCCAGCGTAATGAATCTCTTGCCGCCGGCCTTGGGATCGGACTTCCGATCCTTGCTCTGAGCGTAATCGAAATAAAGGTGGCTGGTGGGGGCCATCACCACGTCATGGCCGGCCTTCGCGGCCTCGATGCCGGCAGCCGTGCCGCGCCACGACATCACGGTGGCATGGGGCGCAAGTCCGCCTTGCAGAATTTCGCCCCAGCCGATCAATCGCCGCCCTTTGGAATTGAGGAATTTCTCGATCCGCTTCACGAAATAACTCTGCAATTCATCTTCATTCGCCAGGTTCTCGGCTTTCATCTTGGCCTGGCAGAGCGGACAATTCTTCCAGCGAGTCTTGGGGCATTCGTCGCCCCCGATGTGAATGAACTTCGACGGAAAAGATCGATCACTTCCGACAGCACGTTCTCCAGAAACTCGTATGTCTTCTCGTTGCCCAAACAGTATTGCCAGGGACGGCCCTTTTGCGGAATGGGACAATTCAGCCCGGGGTAAGCAAGCAAGGCTGGAGCCGAGTGGCCGGGCATGTCGATCTCGGGCACGATCGTGATATGCCGCGCCGCCGCGTATTGCACCACCTGCCGAATCTGCTCCTGCGTGTAATAGCCCGGTTTCACGCCCTCCTCGTGCGTCGCGGGATCCAGGAGCTTCGGATACTTCTTGATCTCGATGCTCCAGTCGCCGCGATCCGTCAGATGCCAGTGAAGGGTGTTGAACTTGTAGATCGCCATCAAATCGATGAACCGCAGCACGAACGGCAAGTTTTGAAAATCGTGGCCCGAATCGAGCAACAATCCGCGCCACCCGAATCGCGGATAGTCCTCGATCTTCACGCAGTCCACCTTCCACGCCGCATCCTTCGCCGCCGTGGCCGAAAGCGCCTGCGGCGGCAAAAGCTGGCGGAACGTCTGCACGGCATAAAAAAGCCCGGCCTGAGTCGGGGCGTTGAGACCGATCCGCTTCCGCAGAACTTCCAGCCGATAGCCTTCGGCGCCGAGTCCCGCCAAGCCGGCGTCTTGAGTCAGACCGATGACGTTCTCGGCGTTTTCCGAGAAGGCAACGATCTTCATCCGCCGTCCCATCATCGGTTCGAGAAAATCCGAAAGTTGCCGGGCGGTCCCCCGGCTCGCTTCGTCGGCCGCGATCGCCGTCTCGGCGGTAAACGTGAACGCTCCTTCGCCGGCCTCCATTTTTACGGGATGCGGAATAATGCTCGGCGCAGCCGCCTGGCCGGCGGCGAAAGCCGATAACACGCTCAGTAGAAAGATTCCAAGCGCGGAAAGAAACCGGCAAAGTGCATGCAGCGGCATTTCGTTCTCCCGGTCCAGTTTCATTCGGAACGCATTCGTCGTCAAAAGACCCCGTCGCGGACTTCGAATAAGGTGGGCTTGTCGAGAATCGATTTGCCGGAGGCGATCCAGTGGACGATCCAGCGCATCATCTGCTCGGCAGAGACGCGCGGCAAACCGAAACGGCGGTGCGCCTGCGAGCCGTTGTTCAACAGGGCTTCGGGAGCTTCCGTGCCGACCAGCCTGGGCGGCTTGCCCATCATTCGGCCGAACTGTTCGCAGACATCGCGGACCCGCAACAACTCGGGACCGGCCACGTTCAAGAACCGCGCCGGGCTGGCGGCCTCGTCGAGCGAGCACAAAGTCGCCGCCAAGGCATCGCCCTGCCAAATCACGTTCACATAGCCCATCGTCAGGTTGACGACTTGTCCTCGATACACTTTTTGGGCCAGGTCCACCAGCACGCCGTACGCGCATTTCCACGGCGTAATTCAAGCGGATTATCGTGATGGGAATGTCCCGCGTTTTGCTGAAATACTCGAGTATCCGTTCCCGGCCGAGGCAGCTCATCGCATACTCGCCCCAGGGGCGGAGAGGATCGGTTTCGAGGGAACCGCCGCTTTCGACGGGCACCATGCCGTAAACGTTGCCCGTGGAGAAGGCAACGATGCGGCTGTCGTGAAACTTGCGGCATACCAGCGACGGCAAATAGGTGTTCAATGCCCATGTAAGCGGTTCATTGCCGATGCTGCCGAATTTCCTGCCCGCCATGTAGATCACATTGGGTGCGTCGGGCAGGGATTCGAGAAACGCGGGATCGAGGAGGTCGCCTTGGATGGGTTCGATTCCCTGCGCCTCCAACGCCTCGCAGGTCTTGGGGGAGAAAGAGCGGTTCACGGCGAAGATTCTATGGGAAAGGCCGGCCGCTTCGGATGCGCGGCGGGCCATTCGCGCCAGGGAAGGCCCCATTTTCCCGCCGGCGCCCAAAATCATCAGGCCGCCTTCGACGCGCGACATGCTGTCGATCACGCCCTCGGTGGGCCGGCTGAGGAACTCTTCGAGTTGGTCGAGCGAGTCAATGACCTCGGGTGTTATCGCGTCAACGGCTCGGGGGATGGCTGAGGAAAACATCATCTCGATATTGGTGCAAGGTAACGCAGGTGCCGGGCGTCACGCCCGCGCTCGTCGCGGGCAGGGCGCCGTAACTTTTCCTTTTGCTTCGGTCTATTTGGGCAATTCCTGCAACAAGCGCGAATTTATCGAAGCCTTTCACATGCCTTAAGGATAACCAATACAGGATACAGATAACAACGATTTATTTGCGCAAAGAGTCGTGGATTTGCGAATCGTGCTTCGGGAGCGCCGTTTCCGTTATCGCTTCTCAATCGGTGAAAAGTGAATTTCGTGGTGCGGAAGACGCCTGCACTATTATATAATATTGGCTGCCTGGGAAACCATAGCCTGGCGGAGAGGGATCGCCCTTCTCGATTTTTCGACGCCAACACGGAAAATTAGGATTCCGAACGAGGTGAATTTCTTCCTGGTTTTTCTTTTCGAGGACGCGTTCCGTGCGGATAATTGTATGCGGCGGTACTCGAGCGGCCTCATGCCGGTGGCGCGAAGGAACACCAATCGCAAATGATCCGAATTGGTGAAACCGCAAGTTTTCGCCAGCGAGCCGCATTTCAAGGCGCTCGCCGCCGGTGAGCAATTGTTTGGCCTTCTCGATGCGGACGTTGGTGAGATACTGGTAGGGAGTGCAGCCGAAAAGGTCTTGAAACCGCTTCTCCAGGAACCGCCGGGAAATGGGGACTTGGGAGAGGATGTCTTCGATTCCCAAAACTTCCGCCAGGTGATCGTGGATGAAATGGACCGCCGTGCTGACGTAGGCATCGTCCACCGCGATAGTGTCCGTCGAGCGGCGATGCACGACGCCTTCGGGCGGAAAAATCAGTTCGGTTTGCGGGGCAGCCTTGCCCGCCATCAACTTGTCCAGCAATGCGGCGGCTTCGTAGCCGATCCGTTGCGCGTTGCGGGAAACGCTGCTCAGGGTCGGCTGGCAGTTTTCGCAAATCGTCGGATCGTTGTCGGCGCCGATCAGCGCCACGTCGTGGGGCACGTTCAACTCCAGCCGAATGCAATCTTCCAGGAGGATCCGCGCGCGAAAGTCGTGGACCGCGAAAATGCCCACCGGAAGCTGGAGCGACTGGAGCCATTTGTCCACGGGCGCCAAACGCCTGTGCCACGACAGGCGGGAGTCGCTCGCCGGCGATTGGTCGAATACGTTGCAGGGAACGCCGGCCTCCGCGGCGCGTTCGCAGAAGCCTCTCCGCCGCTCCAGGGAGTACCAGGGGCCGCGGATGCCGTAAAATGCCAGGCGGCGGAATCCGCATTGCAGAAGGTGCTCGGCGGCAAGGCGGCCGATTGCATAATGATCGACCGTCACCCGCGGAACGCTATGCTCGCGGAGCATGCCGCTCAACTCGACCACGGGAATGCCCAATCGCCGCGCGTCTTTTGCTTCCTTGGCGTCATTGATGAAGGCGATCACTCCGTCGCCCGGCCAGCCCTTGAGCCCGGCGACGGAGATCGAAAATTCCTTCTCGCCGATCAAAGTGGAAAGGCTGGTCAGGAAATTCCACGGCCCGTGCTCCTGCGAATACTCGACGATGCCCCGCATGCACTGGGCCAGCCACGGCACGGCAATCGGAAAAGCCAGGGCTACTTGCTTGGTTTTTGCACGCATCGACGAAGACGGAACTCCGCGTTTGGGTTTCACTTTCGATGGCATATCTATTCTCCGGAAACGATTTCCGCTGAGAAATGTGCGTTCGCATATTCACGACTCTTTGCGCAAATAAATCGTTGTTATCTGTATTTTACTTGTTATTTTGATAGGAGGAAGAGGATTCCCTGATTGTATTTGCTTCCTTGCCTTCCCGGTGGCAGTGGAGGTGGCCAGGGTATTCGTTTTAAGTCTGGAGGCAACTTTTTCCGAATGAACCAACCTTTTGTGTAAGGAGGAAAAACGAGAGAGGGGAAAAATGGAAACGAACGAACTTTATCGACGCTCTTTTACTTTTCCCATTTTTTCCCTTTCTCCACTCTCTTGCACCGGCTTCGTTCCGCAAAAAGACGCTCTGGACCACGACAGCGGTCGTCGGCAAAAACGTGGATAGATCGAGAAGGAGGAGGCAGCGTTCCAAGGGGCTTTTTACGAACAGACAGAACACTCGTTTAAATCATTCTTTTTTGGGAGGTTTGGGTCATGAAAAATCGATTCTTCTTTCTCTTGACGGCATGTATCATGCTTATTCCGCTCTCCGCGCGGTCGGCCTGGATCTGGGACTCGAACGGCGCCGCGGATTCCGGCCCTCTGGATGGGGTGGGGACTTGGGACGACTCCGGCAATTACAATTGGTGGGATGGAATCACGAACGTCCAATGGAATAACGGCGACCCGCAGATCGCCCAATTCGGCGTCGCTTTCGCCAAAACCGGTTACGCCGTTGATATAGCCCCCGGAGGCGTAACGGCCATGGGATTGATCTTCGAAAGCGGCTACACGCTCCAGGGCGGCCCCCTCACGCTCTCCGGCAACGCGCCGGTGGTTTCGATACCCGACGGGGCCGTATCCGCCACGAAGGCAATCATCACCTCGAACATCACCGTGACCGACGGCGATGCGGGAACCGCCGATGACCTGATCCTTCAAGGCGCTTACGCCGCGCCGACCACCAGCTATGTCTTGATCGACTTGGGCAGTCCAACGGTCAGTCCCACGAACACCTATAGCGGAAAACTCAGAATCCAAAACGGCGTTATCGTTTCGATCTACGGACCCAATGCACTCAGCAGCACCAGCACGGGAACGGTCATCGATCCCGGATGTAGCCTGCGCGTTTATGTGCCGGGGACCTTCGGCGCAGGACAGACGCTCCAACTGAGCGGCTTCGGCTTCGGCACCGCCAACACCGTCCACGACAGCCGCGCCGCCTTGATGCTCACCGAGTCCAGCGGCAGCATTACATGGGCGGGGAATATCGAACTGCTCTCCGATGCTTCGATCGCTCCCAGCGGTTATGCCGGCGGCCACACCATCAGCGGACTGATTTCCGGCAGCGGCGCATTGATCAAGACCAGCACTACGCCTTTAATCCTCACGAACTCCAACACCTATACCGGCAACACCGAGATTCGCCGCGGCGGATTGGACTTGAATAGCGCCTTGGGACCGGCCATCAACAAAAACGGCGGAAATTTGGTCTTCCGCGCCGATCTGGGGAGCACCGCCGGCATCGTGAATATCCGCCAGAACGAACAAATCGGCGATGGAGCGGAAATCCAATTTCTCTACACGGGCACCGGCGCCGGCTACCAAAGGATCAACCTGCTGGGAAACACCGAAACCGTGAAGGGACTCTCCAAATCCACCATCACCACCAACCAGACTGCGTATATCCAAAATGAAGGCGCCAGCGGCTCCGCCGGCAAGCTGATCCTGGATAATCCCGATTCCTACTATAGTTACTACGGCGCCATTCGCGACAGTTCCGTCACCGACGGCTCCAAGGGCGCCCTTTCCCTGGAAAAGAAGGGCGCGGGCACTCAAGTCCTCGATGGCGACAGCGCCTTTCTATTCACCGGCGATCTCACCGTCAGCGGCGGCATGCTCAGCCTGGGAAGCGCTACCGCCGCCACGCTGGGCGCGGCAAACATCGATGTGGCGCGCGGCCGGCATTCTCGATTTGATGCCCGAACCGATCAACTCTTGACGATCGCCAATGCCCAAACCCTCAAGGGCGGCGGGATCGTTTATGGCAACATCGCTCTGGCCGGCGGCGGCAACATCGCCGCCGGATCCAGCGTGGGACAACTCACCGTCAGCGGCAATCTGACGATGACCGCCCCCGCAGGCAACATGCTTTGGGAACTCGGCGCTTTGAAAGACGACGCGAGCGGCGTTGCCGGCATCGACTTCGACCAACTCCTGGTTTACGGCATGACCGACCTCGGGACGGCCTCCAACTTGACCCTCGACTTCGGCCAGTTGGCGGCAAACCTGCGGCCCGATTCCGCCACGCCCGATTCCTTCTGGGCGAGCAATCATAGTTGGAAAATTCTCGACAATTCCTACTACACGCCCGAGACAAATTTCGCCACGCTCGCCAATTCATCCTACAACATCGGCGTGTTCAGCACCCAAATCGTGTACGGCGGCATTCAGCTCGATTTCCTTGCGCATGTCGTCCAAAACCTGACGTGGCGCGGAAACGTCAACGGCAACTGGGATGTCTTCGCAACCCATAACTGGACCGGCGGGGATGGATACTTCCACAATAACGACCAAGTCGTCTTCGACGATTCCGGCTTGACCAAAAACATTACCCTCATCGGCAGCCTGAACCCCAATTCGATCACCGTCAACAACTCCGCGGGCAACGATTACACCTTCGGCGGCGGCGGCGACCTGCTCGGCAGCAGCGGAATCACCAAAAGCGGCGCGGGGAATCTGACCATCGCCAACGGCGGCAACTTCACGCTCTCCGGCGACATCGCCCTCACCAACGGCACGCTCGCCTTCAACCGCGGCGACGCCAACCTTGCCGGCAATATCACCGGCGGCGGCAGCCTCCGCCAGGAAGGGACCGGAATCCTCGCTCTAAACGGCGACAACGCCGGCTTCACCGGTCCAATTACCGTCACGGGCGGAACGCTCCAAGCCGGCACGGCCACCGCTTTGGGCGATCCGGGCACGGGCATCACCGTCGCTTCGGGTGGAACGCTCGATCTTGGCGGCTATGTCTTGGGCGACAAGCCGCTGACGCTCGGCGGTGCGCTGTTGAACAACGGCGGCAACCTCGGCCAGGCGGTGAATAACCTGGCCATTACCGGCAACGTCACCTTCGGCGGTTCCGGAAATTGGCAAATCATCGGTGAAACCGTGGCCACCGGCGGTCAATTCAAGTTGACCAAGACGGGAAGCGGCGAAGTGACGCTCGACGATTGCTCTTTCACGGATCCCAACCATTTGGGCGACATCGACGTTCAAGGCGGAACCTTGTGGATCGCGAACTCGACGCCGCTCGGCGATCCGACGAAAACGATCACCCTCTCCGACGGCGGCGCGATCGGTTTCTGGTGGAACACCAATCCGCTCGACAAGAATATCGCGATCGCTCCCAGCGGCGGCGGCATTACCGTGGCCGGCGGACCCGACATGGTCTTTGTGAAACCCATCGCGATGGATGGAAATCTCACCGTGAACGTCTTGAACAACGGCGGCACGGCCTGGGATTTCCTGACCTTGAGCGGAAACCTGAGCGGTGCGGGTGGATTGACTAAAACCGGCGGCGGCACGCTCACGCTGCAAGGCAATAATACCTACGGCGGGACCACGACGGTCAGCGGCGGCTTCCTCGTACTCGATGCCGCCTCGGGATACGCCGTCCCCGGCAATCTCGACATCATCGGCGACGGCGATATCTATGTCAATCTCAACCAATCCAACCAATTGCCCGCTTCCGCGGCGGTGAACTTCGTAAACACCGCCAACGGATATAGCCGCTTGGAACTGCTCGGTCACGAACTGACGGTGTCGGCGATCTCTTCGGACAGCGGCCGCGGTCTTGATCGAAAATCTCCAATCGGAATCCGGAATCTACCACCGATGGCACCTTAATCGTCGATAACTCCTCCGATTGCACCTATAACGGTTATGCTCAGAAACCGTGGCAGCGGTTCCAGCACGGGCAGGCTCGCGCTCGTTAAACGTGGCTCCGGCACGCTAATCCTCGTGGGAACAAACTCCGGCGGTTATACCGGCGGATTGACCGTCGAGGGAGGAATCCTCGATTACAGCCTGGGTACTTTGCCCAACTGCGATTACACGATCAATGGCGGCACGCTCGAAATGGGCTCTGCTGCCGCAACGATCGGCAAGTTCACCATCACCGGCGGCAAGCTCAACAGCTTATATGCTTCCGGAGTGCTTACCAGTTCCTCGGACTACGACGTCCGAGCCGGAGAAGTGAATGCGGTTTTGGCAGGCGCGGTCGGGCTGACGAAAACCGGCGCCGGCACGGCTGTCCTGAGCGCAATCAACACCTATACCGGTCCGACGCTCATCCAAGAGGGAACTTTGGCCTTGCCGTTCAACAGCGAGACCTATATCGCCGCATCGATCGCCAACAGCCCGCTGATCCAAATTTCCGCGGGAGCTGCGCTGGATGTTTCCGATCCCTCGGCGCCCTTCACGATTGCCGTGAATCAAACCCTCCAAGGCTCGGGGACCGTCCTCGGAAACGTCACCCTCCTGGGCTACAATACCAATTCCTCTTTGGGAGCCGGCAACGCCGCTTCAGGCGGCACGCTGACCCTCAGTCAAGGCCTGATTACCGATGCCGACGCCCAGGTTTCCTTGCACCTCTCTCCCGATGCGACGGGAACCAATAACGACCGCATCGCCGTCACCGGTGTTTTGACTCTACCGGTCAGCGGCCAACTCAATCTCGGGGTGCATGCACTTGGCAACACCCTGGATACCACGCCCGGCAGAAAATACACTTTGATGACCTATGGTTCGACTGACGGCGGGTATTTGGCCGCCAACCTCGCCATCGTCAATAACACCCGATACACCGTAACCCCCGATTTCAGCGTGTTCGGGCAAATCAATCTGGGATTTTCCGGCACGGGGCCGCTCGATCTGACCTGGAGCGGCGGCGACGCCTCCTATCCCAACAACTGGGACCTGAAGTCAACGGCGAACTGGAACAACAACACCCAATTATTCTATGAAATGGATAACGTCACCTTCGACGACAGCAGCACGGTCACGGACGTCCTGTTGCAGGACGTTTCATACCAACCCGTAGCGGTCTTTCCCGGTTCGATAACCGTCAATGCGAACCAAGACTACACGTTCGGCGGCACCGGAAAGATTTCCGGTCCTACCGGAATCGTCAAGTCGGGAACGGGAACGCTGACCATCAACACCGCTAACGACTTCGCCGGCACGGTTTCGATTACCAATGGCACGGTGAGGCTGGGAAATTCCTCTGCCTTGGGCAGCACCGACAGCGGAACCAGCGTTTCCGGGACGGGTACGCTGGATTTGGCCGGCTTCGAACTTCCCTTGGGCGAGACGGTTACGATCTCCGGAACAGGCTATAACGGGCAAGGCGCCCTGGTCAACTCCATCGGTGCTACCACGCTGAAATCCCTCGTCTTGAGCGGCGATGCCGCGATCGGCGGCAGCGCCAACTTGAACGTCGGCGGTAATCCCGGCGGCCTGGTCGGCGGCGGCCATGCCTTGACCAAAATCGGCTCCAACATCGTCACTCTCAACGACCTTGGCGACACCGGCTTGGGCGGCGTGGTAATCAACGAAGGACGTTTGGAGTTGACGGGTGATACGACGTTGGGCGATTCCACCGTCACCCTCGACAACCTCACTGCGGGAACGGGCGGCGTCGCCGAGCTTTCCTTCAACACCTCTGCCGTCGCCCATGCGAATAATCTCGTTGTGGGAACCAACGGCGGAACCATCGTCACGAAAAATGGAACCGCTTACTTCCTCGGAAGCGCGGGTACGCTCAACGGCATCTTGAACGGCAAAGTATCCGGCGGGGACACGCTGGTCCTCGGCCATCAACTGACCGGTCCGGGCGGTCTCAGCGTCAACAAAGATTACGTGACAACCGGCACGGTCATGCTTACCGGCAGCAGCGGCTTCACGGGCGGCACGGTCATCTATAACGGCGTCCTCTCCTTGAATTGTCCCACGGGAAAGGCTCTTTCGGGCGATGTGACGCTCTACGGCAGCGGCAACGGCAAAAGCCTTCAATTGGCAGCCGATGGACAATTGGATTCCTCCAGCATCGTGCATTTCGTGTATGGAGCAGGCGGCGGCGCGATGGATTTTTACCTCTCGGGGTATGATGCAACCGTCGGCGGCATCGATCTGAGTTACGCCTATTCGGATTCCCAAGCCGTCATCGCCAACTCCGCTACCGACGGCTCCAACAGCGTCCTCACGGTCGATAACACCGCGGATTACAAGTACCGCGCCGTCATCCGCGACACTGCCAGCGGCGTTTCCGGAACGCCGGGCGCCAATACGCTTGCCTTGGTAAAGAAAGGCCCCGGCGCCCTGACGCTCGCAGGAGCCAAGTCGGGCCAATACTCCGGCGGATTGACCGTCGAAGAGGGCACGCTGAACTATGTCGGCGGCTTGTTCCCGTCGGTCAACGGCGGTCCGGACGACACGGTCGTCAACGGCCATTTGCCCGGCGGCAATTACACGATCACCGGCGGGGTGTTGAACATCGGCACGCTCTCGGCCACGATCGGAACCTTCCAGATCACGGACGGTCTCGTTGAGGCCGATGATCTTGCCCCCGGCACGCTCACCAGCAATGCCGCCTTCGATATCCAAGGCGGCACGGTCGAAGCGAATCTCGCCGGCACGATCGATGCGGTGGGATTGAACAAGACCGGCGCGGGAACGGCGACCCTGGAGGGCGCCCTCCTCTATGCCGGCGACACGACCGTTTATGAAGGCATATTGAATGCCACGGCCATCGATACGCCCGCCGCCACGGTGATGGTTGCCGGCGGAGCGACGCTCAATGCGCCTTCGATCGTAGCCGATACGCTGACCATCGGCGGAACTCCCGTCGCGGTCAACGGGGCCGTGCCGGAACCCGGCGCCTTGGTGCTGTTGATTTTGGCCGGCTTGACCTTGGCCGGCATTGCCGCCGCCGCAAATAGCGGAGAAGAGGACCCTGGGGGCGGGCGTCCAACGGATGCCCGCCCCCCTGTGGAATTGGAGTATACGTAACCGTTCACGGGGCGAACGGGGGCTGGTCCATTATTCGGCGAACTTGTGTTGCCACGCGCATAAAACGTTGACCGAAAACATGGACCTGTCCCCCTCCTTCCCGCGAATCCGCCAGCAAGGAAATGACATAGATGCACAATCTCTCAGGACTGCGAAAGCCGAGCGGTTTTACGCTCGTGGAACTATTGGTGGTCATCGCCATCATCGGCATTCTGATCGGGCTGTTGCTCCCCGCGATTCAAGCCGTGCGCGAAGCCGGGCGCCGCATGGTCTGCAGCAATAACTTGCGGCAACTGGGCTTGGGGTTGCTGAACTATCACGACGCAAGAAAAATGTTTCCGCCGGGCGGCGTCACGCGAGGCAACTGTTGCTCGACGAAAAGCTACACCAACTGGGCCATCGAAATCCTGCCGTACATCGAGCAGCGCTCGCTTTATGAACGTTACTTTCAAACGGCATTCAATGAGGATCCGATAAATGCCTACGTCCGCGAAGCGGCGATTTCCGTCCAGAGTTGCCCCACCGATCCCAACTCGGCCAAACTGGGCGAACCGGAATCCGGAGCCGTCACGCCATTGAAATATCGACGCGGCTCGTACCGCGCCATGACCGGACGGACCGATGGTTACACCGATTGGACCTCCGATAGAAACTACGAATATAATATGCAGTGGCGCGGCGTGCTGCATACGATCGGCACGCAGGGCTTATCGCCGGAATCGCTCAAGAACATCGTTGACGGCTCTTCCCACACGCTCATGCTCGGCGAGGGAGCGACCAAGAGCCATCAAAGCCGCAGCACCTTCTGGGCGTACACGTACGTCTGCTACGACAAAGGGTACGCCATCCCCGAATCGCGGACCCTGATGCTCGATTACGACGCCTGCGTGGAGACCGAAGGCGCCAACGGATACTTTCCATGCAAACGCGGATGGGGCAGCTATCATCCCCACGGCCTGAACTTCGCGCTTTGCGACGGATCAGTGCGGATGATCCCCAGGGACATCGATATGGAGTTGTTTTGCCGATTGGCCACGATTGCCGAGAAAACGCCCGCCCCACTTCCCGAATAAGGATTTTCACCGATGCGATCCCTTTTTCGATTCCACGCTTTTGCTCGATTCGTTTTGATTTCCTTAACGCTCGCCGGCGCCGCCGGAGGATGCCGGCAGTCGGACCGCCAGGTTGCACCGGTCTCCGGTCGTGTGTCGCTCAATCGGCAACCGCTGGCTGGAGTGCATGTCAGCTTTCAACCTTCGGGCGGAAGTTCCGGATCGGGTAAGTCGGGGATCGGCTCGGTAGGTGTTACGGACAATCAAGGCTGCTTTCAATTGAAGACGATCGACACCAACCAGCCCGGCGCCGTCGTCGGCCATCATGTCGTGCGGTTAACGGCGAAGGAGTTGCGCGAGAATAGTGCGGGCGATGCCGCACCCGCCAAAAAAAATCCGCTCCCGCCGCAGTCGTTGGACGGCAGTCTGAACTTCGATGTTCCGCCCGGCGGCACCGAGCAGGCGAATTTCGATCTGAAGTCCTGAGATAAACCGATTGATCTCGGCGACTTGAGAGCGAGAAAACGTTCTGAATACACTGTTTTTGTAAACATTGACGAAGCTAACGGCAAGGAGATGGCATATATGCATAACCCGTCAGGACAGCAAGAATCAAGCGGTTTTACGCTCGTGGAGCTCTTGGTGGTCATCGCGATCATCGGCATTCTGAGCGCGCTGCTGTTGCCCGCCATCCAGGCAACGCGCGAAGCCGCGCGGCGAATGCAATGCGTCAATAATCTCAAGCAAATCGGCTTGGGGCTCCACAATTACAACGATGCCTTGAAAAAGCTGCCCTGTGGATCGGTGTATATTCCCACGAATTCCGATATCCACGGCAACTGGGCCATCGATATCCTGCCCTATTGCGAAAACAAGGGGATCTATAAAATTCTTTGCGCCCTCGGAACGCGTGCGGGGCGGGATTAGCAAGCGTCGAATTTCCACATGGCCTCTTTCCTCAAGATAGAAAGATGATCGCGTTTTTTCGACAAAGGAAATTATTCTTGTTTTTCTCGGCCGCAACGTGCATGCTGTTTGCCGGCGGCTGTGGAAGCAAAACGCCCGAAATGGTGCCGGTGCGCGGCCGGGTCACTTTCAAGGGCGGCGATTGGCCCAAACCCGGCATCGTCGATTTTACCCCCTATAAGCCGGCGGTTGGATGTCTTGCCAAACCGGGATCCGGCCATTTCGGCGCCGACGGGTCGTTTGTCGTGAAGTCCGGCGAATTCGAGGGACTCGTTCCTGGCGAATACCGCATCGCCGTGGTATGCTGGGAAAAGCGGCCCACCGATAAAGCTCCCGGCAAGAGCTATATTCCCGCGGCCTTTTCCAGTCCCGCCCAAAGCGGCCTGATGCTGAAAATCGAGCCGGGCCAATCCGGACCGGTGATCTGGGAAAAAGATTTTCCCGCCCGCCCAAGATGATCTGCCGCCTGCCAAAAGATACACCGCGAACCGCCGAGTCCCGATCCTCGATCGGCTGCCGCCTGTTCCGCGCCTCGCGTGGCGGATTTGTCATGTCGGTCGAAATCGGACTCCGTGCCGCCGTCATCAGAGAACAATCCCAGCAACCATGTGCCGTATGCATCATTAGAAAGGTGAGACCATGCGAATTCCAAGAATTTCCGTTTTCCCGGTGATTATTGCCCTTAGTCTGCTTTCGTTCCTCGCCACATGCGGGCATGCCAGTCAGAAAGATGACGGCTACCGGGGGATCTGGTTCACGCTCGGCCAGAAAACGCCCTATGGCGACAAGTATTCCGGCGGCCTGGGAACCTATACCGCCAATCACGTGCCGATGGCCATCTATTCGCCCGAGGCGAAAAAAACGTTCTTCGTTTACGGCGGAGGCAAGGAAGGAAAACGGCACCTGCTCGATATGGTGTCCTATTACGATCACGCGCGCCATGTCGTGCCGCGTCCCACGATCGTGCATGACAAGCAGACGGTCAACGATCCGCACGACAATCCAAGTCTCGCGATCGACGGGAAAGGATATATTTGGGTCTTCGTCAGCGGCCGCGGACGCAAACGCCCCGGCTTCATCTATCGCAGCACGAAACCGTACAGCATCGACGATTTCGAACTGCAGTGGCAGGGAGAAATCACCTATCCGCAACCCCGCTGGATCGAGGGACAAGGCTTTCTGCACCTGTTCACCAAGTACACCAACGGCAGAGAACTGTACTGGAGCACGAGTCCTGACGGCCGCAATTGGGCGCCCGACCGGAAATTCGCCGGCATCGAAGGGCATTATCAGACCAGCCACCAGATCGGCAACCACGTCATCACCGCCTTCAACCGGCATCCGGACCACAAACCCGACAAGCGGACCGACCTCTACTACATCCAGACCGACGACTTCGGCAAGACCTGGAAGAACGTCGCGGGCCAAGTCCTGAAGCTCCCGCTCACGGAGCCGGACAATCCCGCCCGCGTTCGCGACTATGCCGCGGAAAAACGCATGGTTTACATTTCCGACCTCGATCTGGACTCGCAGGGACGGCCGGTGATCCTGTATATTACCAGTTCGAGCTACATCCCCGGCCCTCCCGGCGATCCGCGTTGGTGGACCATCGCGCATTGGACGGGCAAAGAATGGGAATTTCACGAGATCACCCGTGCCAATCACAATTACAGCACCGGTTCGTTGTATATCGAAGGCGATACCTGGCGGGTCATCGGGCCCACCGTCGTCGGTCCGCAGCCCATCGGCGGAGGCGGCGAAATCGCCGCCTGGGCCAGCCACGATGAAGGCAAGACCTGGACCAAGGAGCGCGATCTGACGCGGAACAGCCCCATGAACCATAACTACGTCCGTCGCCCGATGCATGCGAATCCCGATTTCTATGCCTTTTGGGCCGATGGCAATCCCGACAAATTCTCCCGTTCCCACCTGTACTTCGCCGACAAGACGGGCGATAAGGTCTGGCAACTCCCTTACAACATGAAGGGCGACTTCGAGGAACCCAAACTGATTTCAAGGAAGGATGCGCCTTCGAAAGCGGAGCCTGCACGGCCATAAGGCGTCTTCTTCGAGTTTTCCCCCGTAGATCGCCAGCCCGTTATGAAATCGACTCTTCATGTCTCCGAGCCTGCCGATAGGAATTTGTTGTCTCGATCCGTTGCGGGCGACAACTCCTTGGGCGTGCGTGAATGGTCGGTGTTGCTCGCCGCCGCGTTGGGTTGGATGTTCGACGGCGTGGAGATGGGTTTGTTTCCGATTGCCGCCCGGCCGGCGCTGCAAGACTTGCTGAAGATCACCGACGACGCGCAAGTTGGCCCGTGGATCGGCGCCCTGACGGCGCGATTCTTGTTCGGCGCGGCCGGCGGCGGTTTGTTGTTCGGCTGGTTGGGCGATCGGATCGGCCGCGTCTCGAGCATGGCGATCAGCATCTTCGTCTATTCGGTTTTCACCGGCGGCTGCTATTTCGCCCGGCAACCGTGGCATCTGGGCACCTTGCGGTTCTTCGCGGCGTTGGGGATGGGCGGAGAATGGGCGCTGGGCGTGGCGCTGGTCATGGAGTGTTGGCCCGACCGATTTCGGCCGCTCCTGGCCGGTCTCATCGGCGCGGCGGGGAATGTCGGTTACCTGATGATTTCCCTCCTGGCAATGACCTTCCAGGTTACCGCCGGCTCGTGGCGTTGGACCATGCTGGCGTGTTCCTCGCCGGCGATCCTCGCCTTGGGGGTGGTCCTGTTTTTGCCGGAGTCCTCCCGCTGGAAAGAAGCGGTGAAAAAGGAGACCGCCAGGCCGCTCCGTGAGATATTCTCCTCCCGCCTTCTGAAAACGACTCTGCTGGGCATCCTCATCTCTTCGATCCCGCTCATCGGAACCTGGGCCGCCGTGTCCGCCTTTCTGCCGGCGTGGGTCGATCAACTGGTGGGGGCCGAGAATCCTTACGCCAAGGGAACCGTGCAAGTCGTCATCTCGCTGGGGGCGATCGTGGGCTGTCTCCTGGGATTGCGCGTGGCCGCGAAATTCGGCCGCCGCCCCGCCTATTTCGGCCTCTGCGCCTTTTTCCTTCCTCATTGTGGAAGTCTTGTTCCTCAGCCTCACCTCTTACAACATCCTCCTTCTGGCAATGGCCGGATTGGCGGGCTGCGCGACGGCCTCGTTTTTCGGCTGGCTGCCGTTGTATCTGCCCGAACTTTTTCCCACTCGCGTTCGCGCAACCGGCCAGGGCTTGTGCTACAATGCCGGCCGCGTCTTCGCCGCGCTCGGATCGCTGACGACCGGTCAACTGTTGGCGTTCTTCCACGGCAGTTATGCCCATGCCTGCGCCGCCATCAGCGTCGTTTACCTCCTGGGAATGGCGGCGATCTGGTTTGCGCCCGAAACCAAAGGCAAGCCCTTGCCGGAATAAAGGGCTGTATGGCGGCATGGTAGCAGGCACGCTCCGTGTGCCGTAAAAGGAGAGCGGCATACGGAATGTGCCTGCTACATTACATTTGTAATTCTTTCGAAGCTTAACAGCCGTTTCATTTCGCGAGCCATTCGTCGAGATGTTCGGCGACGAACGCGTCGTCGTTGAGGTGTGGATAAGCGGCATAGACGCGGTCGATTTCCTCTTTCTGGCCGGGACTGAGCTCCTCGCGGGGATTCAGGCACCAGATGCCTTCCAACAGGCCTTGGCGGCGGAGCACCTCGTGGATGCCCGCAATGCACCCGGCGAACGCATTGGCAACGTCGAAAAACGCGGCGTTGCTGTCGGTGATTTCCATGCTTCTGCGGAGCATTTCCGCGGGTATGCCGCCGTCGCCGCGGGCGCATCCGCGGCACTCCTGCAGGATTTCCACGGCCCGCTTCGTCCAGACGGCCCAGTGTCCGAGCAATCCTCCAACCATGCGGCGTTCGGCGGTCCGGCCGTCGCGCGCGAAGCGGAAAGGAGTGAGCAAATCGATGACGATGTTGTCGTCGTTGCCCGTGTACAGCGCGACGTCTTCCCGGCCCGACTCCGCCACGGCGCGGACCACGTCCAAAGTCCGATAACGGTTGAAGGGCGCGATTTTGACGGCGGCCACCTGTTCGATTTCCAGGAATCGCCGCCAAAAACGGTAAGAGAGAACCCGGCCGCCCACGGCCGGTTGCAGGTAGAAGCCCACCACCGGGATGACCTCCGCCACGGCGCGGCAATGGGCCAGCAGCGTCTCTTCGTCCGCGCTGCGCATCGCTCCCAAGCTCAGCAGCCCCATTGCATAACGTTCTTCGTTGAGAATGCCGGCTTCGGCGACGGCTTGCGGTGTCCGCCCGCAAATTCCCGCAACGCGAAGTAGTGGCTCCTCGCGGCAACGGTCGGCGCGGTCCATCTCTTCCGCCGCCAACTGTAAAACGGGACGGAACAAGCCCACTCCCGGATCGCGAATCTCGAACTGCGTCGTATGGACGCCGACGGCCAGGCCCCCCGCTCCCGCCGCGATATAGTAGCGGCTCAGGGCCCGCTGGCGGCGCTCATCCAAGCGCCGCCCCGCGTCGAGTGCGAGGGGATGCGCGGGGATGACCGTGCCGCGCCCGAGGATTTTCCGAATGCGTGAATCAATCATGGCAATGCTGTATTACGAAGCGATAAAGGATTTCGACCGCGTGGCCAAGCTGATCCAACGGAAGCCACTCCGCGGCGGTGTGCGCCTGTTCGATGGAGCCTGGCCCGAATACCACGGCCGGCGTGCCGGCCGCGGCGAAATGCGCCGCATCGGTGGCATAAGGCGCCCCGCGACGCTCGCAATGGCCGAGAACCTCGCCCGCGGCGCCGGCCAATCGCTCGGCAAGGGCCTGGTTTTTCTCGTTCGACAGGGGAGGCGCGCACATGTAGGGCGGATCGTGCCGGGCCGCTGGTTCGATGGCCGCTTCCCGCTCGAGATACGCCAGCAAATCGCGCCGGCAAGCCACGGCGTCTTCACCGGGAGGCACGCGGATTTCGATCTCGATGCCGCACCGGTCGGGAACCATGTTCACGCAAGTTCCTCCCGCAATCGTGCCGACATTCAATGCATTCGGGCCGCAAAGCGGATGCGCCCTCCGTTGCGAAAACACTTCCCGCTCATAACGTTCGATGGCCAGGAGCACGCGGGCCATTTTATAGATGGCGTTGCCGCCCCGAATCGGCTGGGAAATGTGAGCCGCGCGCCCCCGCGTTGTGCAATGCCAGCGAATGACGCCGCGGTGGGCCGTGATCACGTCGAGATTGGTCGGCTCCGCGACAATCGCCGCGTCGGGCCGCCGGGGAAAAGCCGGACAAAAACCGCCGGTCCAGAGGGAAGTCAACGCCGCGGCGCCGGAAAGCGCGTACTCCTCGTCCGCCGTGCAAGCCATGACGACCGTCGGCATCCCGCGGGGCCGTTCCTCGGCCAGCCGGGCAAGCACAACCAGCATCGCCGCCATCCCGCCCTTCACGTCGCAACTGCCTCGGCCGTAAAGCCTCCCGTCATGGACCACCGGCGCCCACGCGTCGATCTCCATCCCCCTGCCGGAAACCGTGTCCTGGTGAGCGTCGAAAAGCAACAGCAGCCCGCCGTCTTCGGGAGAAATTTCGCCTTTCAGGTGCGCAACGATATTTTCCCTGCCGGGAGCGATGCATTGTCGAAAAGTCTGCAATCCCAGACGCCGATAGAATTTTTCCAGATAGGCGGTAACCCGCGCTTCGCCAAAATGCGGATCGTCTTCCCCGCTCCCCATGGAATTCACGCTCGGAAGAGAAACCAGGTCGCGCAGCAAGCTTACGGCGTCAAATTCCATTTTAGGCTGTCGCAATTTATGCCTCGACCCTCGATCATACCTTCTCCGGCAGTTCGTAGCCTTTGCGGCGAGGCCGATCGAGGTATTTGTCGGCTTCCGCATCGCCCGCGAACTGCTCCTTGAGAGGATCCCAACTCAATTTTCGGCCGGCCCAGCGCGCGATGTTGCCCAAGTGGCAGACGGTCGCGGTGCGATGCCCGATCTCCGCCTCGTTCACCGGTTTCTGCCGGCTCTTGATGCAGTCCAGCCAGTTTTGCACGTGCAACATTTCGCTTTTCTCCCGGCCGGCATTCGCGGCTCGGAGCGCTCTCGCGCAATTTCCGGCGGATCGGTCTTGAACAACGCGCGGTCGATGGTGGCAATCGCCTTTTCGCCGAAGAATATCGCCCCGCCATGCGGCGCGGAAACTCGTTTGCCCCGCACTTCGCATTTCTCCGCCAACTCGACCACGATCTCGCCGGGATATTTGAAGAAGACCCTCGGGCTGCTGCAAAGCGCATCGCCCTTCTTCCGCGTCATCGGCTCCTTATTGACGGGCGGATTGAATTTCTCGCCTTCCGTCCAGACCTCGATCGGGCCGCTATTGTCCATTCCCAATGCCCATTGAATTTGATCCAGGCCGTGCGCCCCCAACCGGTCATTTCGCCGCCGGAGAAAAGTCGGTAGGAAATCCAGCCGGGATTGGCGCGGGGGATGTAAATATCCTGATTATACGCCTGCATCTCGACGGGGCCGCACCACTCGTTCCAATCCAATCCTGCGGGAATGGATTGCGCGGGAAAGGCGCATTCCCACGGACTGGGATAGTTGAACGCGACGATTCGCTCGACCTTCCCGATTCCGCCGCCGCGGATCAATTCACAGCCCACGCGGTTCGCCGTCATCGAACGCTGCTGCCCCCCCGTCTGCAGCACGCGGCCGTACTTTCGCGCCGCCTCCACAATCCGCCGGCCTTCGAGAACGGTCAGCGTGAGCGGCTTTTCCGCATAGACGTCTTTTCCCGCCTGGCAGGCATGGACGCAGACCAAGGCGCGCCAATGATCGGTGGTGGCGGTGATAATGGCATCGACGTCCTTGCGCGAGCAGATCGTGATAGTTCGCCGTCGCATCGGCTTTGTACGCCTTGCAGGCTTCCAGGCACCGCGGCTGGTTCACGTCGGCAATGGCGACAATTCGCGCCTCCGCCGGCGTGGCGGCCAGCACTTGTTTGGTGCGCCGCCCAATGCCGATCACGCCCACGCCCACCCGGTCGTTTGCGCCCGTCCGGCCATCGGCGGCCAGTACCCCGGATGGGATCCAATACGGCAAGGCGATAGCGCCAACAGCCAACACTGATGAGTTCTTCAGAAAACCGCGTCGGGAAAGCCTGGAATTATTTTTCATTATCATTGCATCAAAACAAGAGTTTGACGGGAAAGGTTAAATCGACATCGGCAAAACCGCACTATTCTCGAAAACGAAACTTCCCCCTTCTCACACAGTATCAAATGCCATACAGAGATCAACGCTTTATTTGCGCAAAGGCACGTGAATTTGCGCAAAACCGTTTCCACCGCGCCGCTGGCGCCGGACCTCGCCGGAATAACTCTTCGAATTCAATGCTCGGCACAACTTCGTTAAAATAGTGGGTTTTCCCAACTGTGTCAAGCGCTTCGCGTGATTCCAAAACTTAGTCGTCTTTCAGGATCAAGGTTTTCCCGGCAAGTGCGTCGAGCGAAAGATCATAATAGCCGTCCTCGCCGATCGTTCCTTCCGGTTTTTCCGTGATGGCATCGATAAACCCGGCCCCGAGTCGCATATTTCCGGCAGTGTTTTTAATGGCCGAGAGATCGATTCGCTCACGAACCGGATTTCGTGCAAAGTTCAAGGCGGTCACGGCATAAGATCGGTCGCCGGGAATTCGGAACACCAGGATGCATAGCGAGGAATGCTCCACCTCGGGAACGTCGATCAGCGTGCCCATTGCAATGCGGTGTGTTCGCCTCGCCGCGAGTATTTTCTTCAACTGTGAAGCAAAAGAGTTCGGGTCGCGGAGCTGCTCCGGCAGAGGTCCGTAAAGCGCCCGGGCCCGGGGGAGGCCGGAAGCCGATCGCGTTGCCGCGGGATCGATCCCCATGAGGTCGACGGCGCCGCGGTTGATCCAGCGGTAATCCTGATCCTTCATCCGCTCGGCCACGGCCGACTCCGGCAACGGCAGCGCGCCGACAAGATCCCAACTGGAAAGGCTGAAAATGCCGGGCTGCATGGCGTTGGCCAGTGCCAGCAACAGATGCCCCCGCTCGATTTGCTCGATCTGTTCCGGGGTTGCATGATAGGGATCCGCGATTTTCGAACATGCGGACACAAAACCGGCGAAAGTAGTGGCCACTCCGTCCCGCTGGGGCCGATAGAGCATGTTGTAAGGCGCCGCGGGGCCCGCGGCCCTGGACCGCATCTGCTCCAGGGTCTGTTGGCGGAGTTGTCGCCCCGTCATCGACTTTCCCTCGACGTTGAAAACTTCAGCGCCTCGAGATTGAAGTTCCACCAGTTGATAGGTGATCTCATCGTGGTTTTGCAGATCGTGGATCAGCGAAAGAGGCTGGATGCCTTCCGCCATCAGGAATCGGAACGCTTGCCGCAGCAGGAACGCGTCGCCGATCAACAGCGAATGCAGCAGTTCGGTCCGCGTAAAGAAATCATACGAAAGATCGGGGCCATTCTTGATGAAAGGTTTTAATTGCTTCAAGGGAACGTTCAACTCTTGAAAGGTCCAACCGCCGTATTTCCTGGCCAGAAACGCCAAATAGTTCGTACCCCAAACGGAAAGCGGATGTTGAAAGTGCCAGGTCGCGAAACTATCGGGAAGCGGCTCGATGCCCAAAAACGGCACTGCGTCCAAACGTAATCCGGCGGCGCCGAGATGATCGATGGTTTCAACCAGGTCGCCGGCCAACGCCCTTTCCGCCGCATTGGAGGGATTGATCCAGTCGAGAGTCGGCTGGCCGGGCTTGAAAAAATGCAAATACACCCAGCGTCTCGTTTTGCCATCGACTCCCTCGATCGCCCCGGTGGCGTCCCATCCGGTCAGTTCGAGGGCGGTGGAACTTGCGTCGTTGGAAGGAATGAGCCCGGGAATATATCCTTTCGCCTTAAGCGCCTTTGCGGCCCAATCGGGAACGGGCTCGCTTTCCCAAATATCGTCAACCGCCGGCAGCAGATCCCAATCTCGCTTCGCGATTTCCACCATCACATACATGCCCGGATATTCCTTGTAAGCGCGCAGCGCCAAGAGAAAGTCGGCCCCTTTGCCGGTATGCAAAGGCACCAGGTCGCCGGCGATTTTTCCCCCATGCGCGGCGGCGACGGCCACCATCCGGCGATATTCCGCCGCGTTGCCCAAATGAGGATCGATCCGCAGGGAAATGCGGTCGAATCCGCCATCCACCGAAGGCGTATATTCGCGGTCGCGAATCCCGCCGGCTCTCTTAACCGGTCCCGTATGAAGCAGTTCGATTCCAAGTTCCTGAAAAAGCTCCCACATTCGCGGTTCGGCCCAGGCCGCGATCACCGATTGTCCCGGCCGGGTAATCGTCGATCCGGGATAGGCAAGTATCCAAACCGACGATTCTTCGACCACTTTCCGCGGTTGCGGCTTTGCGTAGGGGTGACGCCAGGAAAATCCATCATGCGGCAGGGAGGAAACGACTTGGGCCGCCTGATGAAGCAGGGAACGGTCTTCGAGCCATTGTATATACTTCTGCCGCTGAATTTTCGCGGGATCGCGAACGTCCGCGGGCAAAAAACGCTCTTGATTCGCGGAGGGTAATGGTTGCGGCTCCCGGGGAAACAACGCAGCCGCACGAAAAATCGAGAGCAGGAAAAAGAACGCGAGGATTCGAAATCGAGATCTTGATCCGCGCATGGCGGCCTCCCGGCCTCTCATTTTTTTACCGTAATGTCATTGTGAACGTGCAATATCCCGGCTCCGCGCAAAACGTGCGCCGTCGTGGAACCCAGGAATACTTCGGCGATCATCATGCGATTCCGCGCAGCGGATTATTTGTTCGTGCGGCGAGCCGTCTGCTTGGCTGAGGCGATAGCGAATCCCGGCTTTACGGCAGCGTTTTTCCGCATCGGGAAGCGACTCCGCAACGCGCTCTTTCGATTCCCGCAGCAACTCGCGATCGTGCTCCAGCTTGTAAACCCCGCCGCCGAGCGGCACGGCCTCCGGTTTGGCCGTATTCTCGTCATTGCACACCCAGGACGGTAACCTCGGCCTGGAAGCGCTGCACCCGGATAATCGCCCAATCGATCGCTCCCGAAAAATAAAAAGACCGATCGAAACCAACCGGCAAGCTGCGCAACATGACAGACTCCTCCGAAATACACGCAAAAAAATTATACCGCGGAGGAGCAAACGGTCAACTTTTGCCGCCCGAGCTTGTTTGACGGTCATTCCCGGCCGATGCTTTCGTGCTTCTCATCGGCGTCGGAGGCCGTGTCCGAAAAACTATCGCCCGATTCCAATTCCAAGAGCCGTGCATCGAGATCGGCCAGCAGTTGCTCGTAAACCGCCCGGCCGAAATCCCCCTCATGAAACGATTCGATTATCTGTCGCTTCTCCGCCAGGACCAGGCGGCGTTTCATCGAACACAATTCCTCCTCGGCCAGAGGTTTATGTTCCAGCCGGAGATGAAACAGCTCTTCCTGGGTTTTGTTCAAGCGATCTTCGTAGCTTTTGCGGAGCGCAGCGATCGATTCGGCGTCGTGCATGCGCAGGGGCGTAAAGTGTTCGAGTTCCGCCAGCGCGGTGCGCGTCGCCGCCAACCTGCCGCGGGAAATTTCATAGGCGCGGCGCTGTTCTTGATCGCGAACGATGCCCAACTTGCGCAATACGTAGGGCATGGTAAGGCCTTGGATGAGAATCGAAACGATCACGACGCCAAACGTGATATTGACGATCAATTCCCGGTGCAGGAACGCCGCGGGAAGGCTCAACGCCAGAACCATCGGCAGCGCGCCCCGCAGGCCGCCCCAAATCAAGACCAGACTCCAGGAAAAGGGGAATTTCTCCCGCGTCTTTCGCAGCAGCAGCCGCACCGAAAAAATCGTCAGCCCTCTTCCCAGGGTTACGGCAAGATAGGCAATCAAGACGATCGGCCAGGATGCCAAAAGCAAACGCAGATCGACTTCCAATCCGATCAACAGGAAAACGATCGAGTTCAGCGAAAAGGCCACGTATTCCCAAAACGATTCCACCGCGATTCGCGTGGATGCCGACATCCCGGTGCGCGCGCCGTAATTCCCGCAGAGCATGCCGGCGGCAACCGTGGCGATGACGCCGGAGTAATGAAAATACTCGGCCGCCACAAACGCGCCGTAGGCCGCAATAGTGGTCAAGGTGATTTCGATCATCGGATCGTCCACCTGGCGGATGACGAGCGAGGATATGTATCCCACGGCAATGCCCAACAGTCCGCCGAGGCCGACGATTTCCAGGAATTGCAGCGCGAGCCCTCCGAAAGAAACAACGCCTCCCGCCACCACGGACAGGCTGAGCATAAAGAACACGATGCCGGTGCCGTCGTTGAACAGGCTTTCACCCTCCAGCAGCATTGAAAGCCGTTGGGGAACGCCGAGCGTTCGAAAGATGGCCACGACGGCAATCGGATCGGTTGCCGCGATCAGGGCCCCGAAAACCAGCGCATAACGCCAATCGAAGCCCTCGGCGAAGCCCAACGCATGGATGGCGGGGCTGAGGAGCGCCGTCGTAAATCCCATCGCCACAACCACCCCCGGCACGGCCAATGCGGCGACTGCCGTCCGATTTCGCCAAAAGTCGGCGAATTCGAGATGGAACGCCGCTTCGAAGAGAAGCCCCGGCAAAAAGACCGTAAAGAGAAGTTCTTTCGTGAGATGGGGTGTGAGGAATAGATGAAACTGACCCAGCAACAGTCCTGCCAGCACCAGTCCCACCGTGTAGGGAACCCGCAAATGCCGCACCACAATGGCAACCACCGTGGCCACGGCGAAAAGCAGCACCAAAATCGATTCAGTCGTCATGGATGTCACCACGCCGGAAGAGGACGAAAATTTTTTATGTTGCGCCGTGGAGCGGCCTATTCTAACGGCCGAATCGGCACGTGTCAAATCACTCTCGCCGCGGCAAGATGATCGGGATTCGATCTTCTCGAAATCGATCCGTCAACGAAAAGTTGTTTTTCAGCAATACGTTACGGCATCCGTGCATAAAATTCGCTAAACCCAAAACAATAAGCCCCCGGCAAACGCCGAGGGCCAAAACCCCAAGACCAGAGCACCAAGTCCCAAGACCTACCTCAAAATTTTCTTTAACTCCGCCTCCACCTCTGTCGCCTGAATGCTCTTGCTGACGACCTTGCCTTGCGGGTCGATCAGAATCAGCGTGGGCACGGTGAGGATGCCGAGTTGATTGGCCGGCGGGCTGTCGAGTCCGCCCGGCTCGAAGACTTGCGGCCACGGCAGCTTGTTTTCGGTCAGATATTTCTCCACTTCCTTGCGATCGTTGTCCAAACTCACGCTGATCACCACGAAATTCCTCCCGTACTTCGCCATCAGTTCCTTGAGCACGGGCATGTCGCGCCGGGCGGCGTCGCTCCAAGTCGCCCAGAACTGCAGTAGCACGACCTTGCCGCGAAACGCCTGATCGGTCAATTTCAGCGGTTTGTTCGAGAGACTTTGCGCCGCGAACTTGATCGTCTTGCCCTCCGACTCCAGGCGCATCCGCGCGCCACAGGCCTTTTGGGCCGCGGGCGAACCGGGAAATTCCTTCTCGATCCGGCCGTACCACTTGATCGCTTCCTCCTCCTGGCCCGAAAATTCGTCGGCAAACGCCAGTTGCAGCATCGCTTCGGAGGCGTCCGGCGCGGTGGGATAGTCCTTCAAGAATGCCTCCAGGGCTTTCAGCCATTCGGCTTGGATTTTCTCGCTGTTGGCTTTCGGCGCTTGCCAGGCCAGCGCGTTGGCCGCCATCATCTGGCGGAACTTGACGTAGGCCGCCATGTTCTTGTCGGCTTCGTTCTTTTGCAGCGAATCGAAGAGTTTTTGCAGGCGTTCTGCGCCGTCGGGAAAATTGCCCATTTGCACGGCCGCGCTGATCATGTCGGTGAGTTGCCGCATCCAGTTCGCCCGATCTTCGGCGGTTTTCGCGGCATTGGCGATTTTCTCGAGCAAATCGGCGCGTTGCGACGTATAGGCCGCCTGTTGTTCGGGCGTGGTTGCTTTGGCCGCCATCTTATCGAGCTTTTCCAACTCGGCCAGCAATTTTTGCATGTCGTCGCCGCCCGCGCCGCCGCTCATTTCGCCCCGGTTGGCCGATTGGAAGAAGAATCCGCCGGCGACGGCGTAGTTGGAGCCATCGCCCGCCTCCCGCGGCGCATCGATCGTTTTCCAGCAATCGCCGATTTGCACCAGGGTGCCGATCTGCACCTGGATGTGTTTGCCGGCCGTCTGCACGATGGCTACCACGTTTTCGTAAACGTGCAGATCTTTGGTCGATGCGTCCGTTCCGGCCGGAACCGCGCCCGGCTTGCTGCCGCTGAATTGCTCCCAAGTGGTTTGCGGATTGACCGATTTCTGCTTCGCGGCGACCTGCTGAAAATCGGCTTTCAGCTTGGCGATCTTCTCGGCAAGCTCGTCGGCCTTGGCCTTGCCCAGGCCCAGCGATTGCATCTCGTCGGCCGCAAGCGCGACCCGTGCGAATCGGTCGTAATCGCGGCTGGCCAGCGCGGCGACGACCTCGGCGGTCGCCTCCTCGGCCGAAATGCATTTCCAGGAATCGATCGCGCCGTCCTCGTTCGCGTCGAGTCCGAAACGCATCCCGCCGGTGTTGTACCAACGGTACTGATCGGCCTTGCCGTTGAAGTTGGAGTCGATGTCGCGATAGACTTCGATGCCCTCCTTGTAGTAGCACCAGGTATCGACGACATTGTCGCCGTTCGTATCGAGGAACCGCCGCAAAATTCGCCCATTCGGATCCTCGACGATCCACCCCACTTGCCCTCCCGCCTTCTTGACGGTGATTTTGCACTTGGGAATTTCCTGGGACGAAGGCGTATCGAAATCCACGCCCTTTTGGACCGGTGCCAGCTTGAGCGCCTGTTCCGCCGTGGGGGTGGCTGCCTGTGCCATTGCCAAGTTGCCAATCATGTAGATTCCAAAAACAAACGCCGCAGCCACAAAGATGCGTATTTTGCTCATTTTATCTCCCTTGCGAAATGTCGTGCAAAAGCCATCCTCGGAAAATAACGACAGGGCATCCTGATTTCATTCGGCGTCCCAAGGCTGATAACATAATCCGATTGCGGAAAATTTTCGGACTCTACGGGTTATCCGGAGGGAGGGTTATGTTCAGCGTTTCACCACTTTTTAGGGGTGGATCGCGAAAACAGGGCTTTCCACTGCCAAGATTGAACCTTCAACCCTGGGAAATCATCTTGGAAATTAGGCTGTTTTCTGCGGTATTTTGAATATTCTGAGGGGGGGCAGTAGAAAAAATCGGAACTTACGGATATCCTTGGATAAGCCCTTTGACATGCCCGATAGGTATTGTAAAATCCGATATCCAATATTTATTACGGCCAAATTGGCAGGTTTCACGGTTAGCTGAATACCTGCCGCCCATGATATTGGGCGCATAGCTCAGTTGGTTAGAGCGCGTCCCTGATAAGGACGAGGTCCGAAGTTCGAATCTTCGTGCGCCCACTAACGTAAACCCTTATGTGACAAAGAGTTGCATAAGGGTTATTTTTTGGTGACCTATCAAGAAAAATGCTCGGTACTATGCCGGTGCTAGACTTGAGAAAATTTTCGTTCGACGCATAGAAAACCCCCAGCCGAAAATAGGCCATGAATCAATCCGCGGATGACCGTGCCGTCGAGCAGCGGGTCGCCGTTGAGCAGCGGATCGCCGAGGAGCAGGTCGTCGTCGAGGCGTCCGGCTATGACTGGCCCGGGCCGATCGGCCCCGATTGCGGATTGGCAGGGTGAGGGGTAGGATAGTGGGCATCTTTTCAAGGGAGGTTCTTATGGGTTACATCGGCCTTGTGTTTTTCTGGCTTGGAGTTTATTACTTGTTCAAGGGTGCGGCTGAAGATTTACGCTCCAGTCTAATATGCTGCACTTCAATTATCGTGTGGCGCGATATTCATCGGTTGCGGAGAAATCATCCGTCACGTCAAAATGAGCCGTAAGGAAAAATTGAATCCGCCATCAGGATCGGTCAAGGCCGTCGAGCATTAGCGGTGCTGGCGGTCGAGGAGACCTTCGTCGAGAGCCTTATGCTAGGACCGGCTAGGTTACCCGATCGGGAATTTTAGTCAAGTAGGGTGGGCATCGCCCACCATGATCCGCGACGCATGATCTTCCGCGCGCAACAGCATTTCCCGCCCACGCACGATCCGCCGTGCGACGTTACGGTTCCGCGACGACTCCTTCCAGGCGCAGATTTAGGGTCAGACCGGGAATAGGGACTAGTAAAGCGCGCTCAAGCCGTTGAATCGTACCCTGCAAATCCAGACCGCCTTGCTCCGCACGCCGCACGATTCGCCCCACGCCGCTGTAGTCCCGATAGCCCATAATGTTTTTTCGCACCTCGCCGCGCGAGAGCACGCGATACAATGCCCTCGGTAATTCGATTCGTAACGGTCGTGCCATGCCCCGATTCTGCCCCGAGCACCCCGCATCCGCAATACTAATCCCTAATCCCGACCTGACCCCAAGCCCTCTGCGCAATTTTAGCTTCCCCAGTTTGCCATAATTGGTACGTGTCCCTGGAATTCCCCCTGGAATTCCCCGGGAGGAGGTGCGGCGTCTGTGGTGGAAATGGCTTGGCCGCCGCAAGAGCGGGAATAGGCTGTCGTGGTCCCGGTTCGCCAGACTTCAGCAACGCTACCCCCTCATCAACGCGGCAGCCATCTATTCGGTGTGCCGTCATCGAAGCGAAGGAGTTACTTGAGGAACCGGATGCGGTAATCCCGCACGTCCGGATCTGCGGGAGTCCCGGGTGAGCAATCACCCGGGGCCACCCGGCCAATTCACTGACCCAATTCACTCCCTGATTTATGGGGCCATTCATCTGGCAACGGTGCTCGAACAAATCTGATTTTGCTAGAGCAGCTGGCACCGAAATTTTTGAAATTAATCCGAGACTGGTCGAGACTATTTTCATTAGCACCGCCCTCGTATGTTGGATCATCAAATTGAACATTATCATCTTCCCAGAAGCAAACAGGACAAATCAGGAATGTTCCTGTGGGTTTTTCGTCCAAAGTGTAATAACCACAACAAGGACATGGATACTTGTTATTCATAATGTTATTATCTAATTTGCCGATGCCAATAGTTTAATCCATCTCTCGGCATGAACATAGTTCTCGGTATTCCACTTGACGTTTTTACCGCAAATGTATTTGTGGCTTGTTCATACAACAGTATATCGCCATTCCGCGGTCGAGTCCAAGTCAATGTTCCGGCTGGTGGATTATTAACAAAGTTTTGAGTCAAGCCCACCATGATCCGCGACGCATGATCTTCCGCCGCAACAGCATTTCCCGCCCACGCACGATCCGCCGTGCGACGTTACGGTTCCGCGACGACTCCTTCCAGGCGCAGATCTGGGGTCAGACCGGGAATAGGGACTAGTAAAGCGCGCTCAAGCCGTTGAATCGTACCCTGCAAATCCAGACCGCCTTGCTCCGCACGCCGCACGGTTCGCCCCACGCCGCTGTAGTCCCGATAGCCCATAATGTTTTTTCGCACCTCGCCGCGCGAGAGCACGTGATACAATGCCCTCGGGAATTCGATTCGTAACGGTCGTGCCATGCCACGATTCTGCCCCGAGCACCCCGCATCCTCAATACTAATCCCTGATCCCGACCTGATCCCAAGCCCTCTGCGCAATTTTAGCTTCCCCAGTTTGCCATAATTGGTACGTGTCCCTGGAATTCCCATGCTCCGGTTCCACCAGCAACCGCTTCGCCTCAGTCGGCATCGCCGACTTTTTTTGAGCCAGTCGAGCTCGAACTGCAATTGGCCGATCTGCTGGTACAGCCGATCCTTAAGCTTGTCGTCCTCCTCCTTGTTTCTTTTCGAGCGGCCGTCCACAAAGAGTGCCGTCGCGTTCTCCAGAAGCTGTTTCTTCCACTTCGCGATCTGGTTTGGATGCACCTTATGCCGCGAGGCAATCTCCGCCGTCGTAGAAACCCCACGGATCGCCTCCAAAGCCACTTTCGCCTTGAATTCCGCCGAAAATCTCTTCCGCACGCCTCCCATCGTGAATCTGTCTCCTTTTCCGGAAAAATATTTTACCGGAATTAAAATCCAAATCCACCTTATTCAACCTTATTCAACTGTCTAGATTTTTGGGACCACTTCAGATTTCATATTTTATTACCGTTGATTACCGTTACCGATTACCGCCCTCCTAAATGTCAAATCTTCGTTTGAATCGGGATCGCCAATAGTGATATTTAGGAAGAAGTCATTCCAACCGGGCAGGAAGAAGATCGCCTGCACATAATCAGCTTCTCGCCCATCAACTTCGTTGATGTGAAGCTGAATGTTAGCCGGATAGTCTTTCATCATCTCTTCAACATTCCAAGTTCCGGATATTGTCTTATGTACTCTGCCCGAATCACCAGAAATTCCCGGAAAACTCCAAAAATCGGGAAAATTATGAATCTTGAAGGTTCCGTTCAAATTTAACACCAACTCCCCATAGGAGCCAGTATCGATTGCTTTCCAGTTCGAACGCCATTTGTTAATTGCCCACGCGCCGCATATCTTCTCTTTCGGTGGAGCTGACATTAATGGTCTGCAACATAAATATACGCAATAATACACAATCAGGCCCAGTGCGATAACGACCAAAGCGCCAAGCACGACATTCTTGGAGCTCTCAATTCGCATTCTGACCTCCACCCGAAACACTACGAAAGACCATCAATGGTTGCTCATCTGATAGATAGCTTTTCCTGATAATGGAATACTGGAATGTGACAAATTAGGCGATTTGCATGCTTTGTAAGGTTGTGGACATGTTCCTGAGTTCCCTAAAAAAGTACATTTCTGGAGTTCTTGTGATAAACAACCAAGTTACCACCATAATTTCTTACTAATTCTTGACTTATGTAACTGTTCCCCAATCACGAAAAGTCATTTAGAAGGTAACTGGTTCGTCCCATGTGACATCCTGACGCTGTACTCCCCCGCAGTCATCAGAGAGTATTCCGTACGTGCCGGATTGATAACCGGTCTTGTTTGTGACGTGGAATGTGAGAGTCGCCGTCCGCTTTGCAAGATCAACGTTGGATAAATGATAATCAAGATTAAATGAGCCCAAGTAGGTCGCTGCAACATTTCCGTCAAAATCATCCATCATGACGCCATAGTCATAAATTGGCTTGAGTAAGTATTGAAGTTTCGGCAAATTGACTCCGAGGAGTTGAACCGAGAGCTTGAAGTCAGATTTCCCTGTAAGGGATTGCTCGCCTTGCTGTGGGTCTTTAGCATACAACTTCAGTTGATCTATCGCCTTTTGGCGAACAGTGTCGAAATGCCAAAACTTCCGCAATTCTATTGTGAAAGGGGTGTCCCCCGTAATCTTTACAGTTCTTTCAAACCCGGGTGTGTCCTCGTCCATCCAAAGCCAAAAAAGATTATGACCGGACATCTTGTTATAATCGGGAACTTTGTATGTCGGATTTGGTGGTCCCAACTCCGGATCAATTGGAGTAAGTGGTAATGGTCCTATGCTCGGCGGCTGAAATGGGTTTATTGGCGGAATGACCAATGAACTTGGTCCGCTCTCACCCGGTGGATCGGTGATGACGTGTTCGTTCATAGCCCAGCCGCCAAAACCGACCGGTTCCAGCCTCGCCCCGACATTGTGCGTCCCGCCGCCGCTGTCGTGCATACGCGAGCCGGAAACATCGCCGCCCAAGCCGGACAGCCCGGTATTAACCGCGCTCGATGGCGGAGTGGGTTGGTCATCGCCTATAAACGGACTGACCGGCCGTTGCGGAGGCACGCGGCGGCGGTGCGATCCCGGCGGCGGGAGGCAGCGCGGGTCCCGCGGATCGCGCGTCGTCCCGAAGGCGTCGGTGTACGTCGCGGGGCTGTTGCCGACAATACCGGGCGAGGTTCGCGTCGCCCGCGGCGAAGCCCTGCGGGTCCTCGCCGAGGAACCGGCCCGAAACTGCATCATACCACCGGGCGCGGTCACAATAAAGGCCGGTTTCCGCGTCGTATTGCCGGCCCGCGTAGCTTAACGTGGGGGCGTAATCGTCGTCAGTCTGGCCGAGGAAGTCGCCGAAA
Organism: Pirellulales bacterium; assembly: GCA_963713065.1. Taxonomy (GTDB): domain Bacteria; phylum Planctomycetota; class Planctomycetia; order Pirellulales; family Thermoguttaceae; genus JADLEL01. The sequence goes on from CAVQKP010000016.1 coordinate 713,120, forward strand.
GAGCCATAGCGGAGGTGATCGACCATGTTGGTCGTGCCGGAATCGTAATCCGCCACGTCGCGGATCGTGCCTTGATGGTCGGCGAACATCCAGAGGACATTGCCGGGATTCGTGAGATCGTAGCCCCCGCCCTGTTCCGGCGGCAGGGGCGACAGACGCTCCTCGGCCAAGACCTGATCGACCGCCGGCCCGTAGAGATAGCGGGTCGTGAGGTCGGAGGCGGCCATCTCATCCCCGTCGTCCCGGGCGAATTTCAGGACCATGTTCTGCCCGTCATAAACGTAGGCCTCCTCGTGCTCGACCACTTCGTCACCGTCCGAATCCAGCGACCTGCCGACCAGTCAATCCCATCGTTTCATTAGGCACCTCTTTATTCGTTTCTCGAAGTTCTCCCGATTGTTTATCTTCTCGGAACAAAGGGCTTCCTTCGTCTGAAAAGCCAACTTGCATCAAGAGCTGCGTACCTAATCCTGTCAAGCACACATCAACAAACAATACGACGCCCAATATGACGTTTTCTGGGCAGCAGAAATGCTCGGAATTGAACTAAAGCGCCATTCTGAGCGATTGAGCGACCGCGACCCCCATTGCAAGGTTTTTTATTGTCGATAAACTGGAATCCATGATGAATTCACGCACCCGAGTCCTGAAAACTCTCCGCCGCGAAGGCAAACCGGATCGGCTCCCCTTCGAAATCAGTTGGGGCGCCTTCACCCCGTCGTTGATGGAAATCTATCGCCGGGAAACCGGTTCCGCCGATCCGCCGGAAGTCTATTTCGACTTCGACACCCGCAGCGTCGATCTGCATCCCACGCAAAAAACGACCGATTTTCGCCGCTATTTTCCGGCCTCGCTGCCGCCCGGCGCGCTGTTCGACGAATGGGGGTGCGGAAGCGTTCCCGGCTCCTTCGAGCATTTCGTCGAATATAAATACCATCCCCTCGCCAACTGCAAAACGCCGGCCGAGGTCCGTGATTTTGCCTGGCCGGATGTCACCGCGGAGGCTCGCTATGCGGGACTCTCCGCACGAATCGCCGAATTTCAACAAAGCGGCTATGCGGTCACCGGCGAACTCTATCAGACGATTTTCGAGCGGGCGTGGCTGATGCGCGGCATGCAGCAACTCTTGATGGATTTTCTCGCGGAGCCGGAAATCGGCCATGCCGTCTGCCAATGCATCACCGATCACCGTATCATCCAGGCGCGGCGATTCGCCGCTCTGGGCGTCGATATCCTGCGTTTGGGCGACGACGTTTGCACCCAAAAAGGCTTGATGATGAGCATCGAGACCTATCGGACGTATCTCAAGCAGCGCACCCGAGCGATCATTCAGGCGGCGAAAGAAATCAAGCCCGATCTGTTGGTTTTCATGCACTGCGACGGCCGGGTGGCGGATATCGTCGAGGAATACATCGACATCGGCGTCGATATACTCAATCCCGTGCAGCCCGAATGCAACGATTTGGAGGCGCTGGTGAAACGCTTCCAAGGCCGAATTTCGTTTTGGGGCGGCATCGGCACGCAAAAGCTCATGCCCTTCGGAACTCCGCAAGAAGTCACCGCCGAGGTCCGCCGCATCCGGGACATTCTCGCTCCCGCCGGGGGACTGCTCATCGCTCCCACCCATATCCTCGAGCCCGACGTGCCTTGGAAAAATGTGCTTGCCTTCATCGACGCTGCGCGAAATTGCCTCTACGAATAGGAGAAAACAATGAGCGCGAAAGGGACCTCCCGCGAGCGCGTGCTCGGCGCCATCGCGCGCACCGGCTACGATCGCATTCCCGTCAAGCACGAAGGAACGCCCGAAGTCAACAAAATGCTGATGGAACATTTCGGGCTAAAAAATATGGAGCAATTGCTCCGCGTGTTGGGCGATGATTTCCGCTACGTCGAGCCGGTCTATTGCGGGCCGCCGCTGCGGACTTTTCCGGACGGAAGCATCGAGGGCTATTTCGGCGAGCGCTACCGCTACGCCGAGTTCGAAGCCGGCCGATATCTCGAAGCGTGCTACCTCCCCTACGCCGGCGTCCACCGCCTCGAGGATCTCGACCGCTCCCATTTTCCCACCGCCGACTGGTTCGATTACTCGACCATCCGCGCAAGCCGCGCGGCTTCGCCAACAGGGTTTCGCGGTTTGTTTCGGCACGGCGGGCGACATGGATTTCATCAACAGCATCGCCCGCTCGCGCGGCATGGAAGAAGTGCTCATGGACCTGATCGACGACGATCCCGTCTATCTGGAAATCATGAACGCCCGATTCGAGTTCTACTTCGAAATGCACCGCCGGGCGCTCGAAGCGGCCGGGGGACTGATCGATTTCACGCACGTGGGCGAGGATCTCGGCAACCAGCGCGGACCGATGATCGGCATGAACGTTTTCGAAAAGCACTTCGCGCCCAAGTTCGGCAAGTATTTCGAAATGGCGCATTCTCACGGCGCCCGCACGATGATGCATATCTGCGGCTGCGCGGGAAAATTTCTCCCCCGGCTGAGCGAACTGGGGCTGGACGTTTACGACGTCGTTCAGCCGACGATTCCCGAAATGGATATCGCCGTGCTCAAGCGGCAAGTCGGCGACCGGCTGAATTTTTGCGGCTCGATGTGCGTGCAGACCACGCTGGCTTGGGGCCAGCCGGAGGAAGTGGAGCGTGAAGTGCGCCGCCGTCTCGAACTCTTCCCGCAGGGCGGCTTGATACTCGGGCCCACGCACGCCATTCAGGTCGGTTCGCCGCTGGAAAACATTCTGGCGATGTACCGCACGGCCGGCAGCTTGTGCGAACGGATCGATTCGTCGATCCTCGATCTTAACACCGGCGACGAGCCTGCCGAAGATAAGATCAACCTCTCGAAGCTGTTTTAAGCGTTTATGCCGTTGATCTCCTTTTCCCGCACGCCCGTCACTCGAATCGCATCACGGTGAAGGAATGCGGCGGGAAGGCGTAGCTCGTGCTCCCGTCCTTGATCCCGTGTTTCCAGCGGCTTTGCCGCGGAACGACGGCTTCGGGCCTATCCGCCGTGTTCACGGCGTCCAACGGCCCCGACAATTCCCAGACCTGCGCTTCCGGCTTGCTCGGAACGAAGCCTTCCACGCGGATTCCTGCCGCTACCGCTTTCCCGCTTGCATTCACCACCTGCAAAACCAGCGTCTTGCCGTCGTCGCTTCGATTGGCGGCGGCGTCCGGCGCGCTTTCCGCTCCGGTCACCCGGCACTCGACTCGTTGCGGCAGGTAATTGCGCGAGAGCATCTGCGTCACGTAGCCGGGCGGTTGCAGCCAGACGCGGGCGGGATCGAGAAAGAGCAGGCCCTGGTCCCAGCCGTTGTCGTTCTGGCCGTCGGGCTGCAGGCAATTGGCGGAGACGGCGATGGGAATGCGGCCGTCCCGCTCGATGGCGTTGATCGCCAGCGCGTTGGCCAATGCGCGTTTTTGCGCGTGGTTGACGGCGTTGAACTCGAACACTACGACCTTGTGCTTGGCGCCCTCGGCGATCTTCGCCAGGGCGTCGGCGAACGAGAACATCCCATCCAGAGAAGCATTGAACTTCTCGGGCCGTTCGGTGCCCACGTGCAGATCGAACCAGACTTCGCGGTCGTGCCGCTTGGCGAGCCGCAGAATGCGCTGTTGTCCGGCAAGGCTGGTGATGCCGCCCGCGGCGCCGCCGAAACGGAACGGATTCTTGATATGTTCCTCATAACAGAAGTCGCCCACGACCAGGATGATATCCCGGTCCTTCGCCCAAATGGCCTCGGCCAATTTTTCGAATTTGGCGGCGTATTTTTCGTCCACGCGTTCTTCGTTGCCCAGTTCCAGGCAGCGGAGGCGGTAGGGCTGCGGATGGCCGTCCGCGGCGCGGCGGCGGCCCCACTCGCTTTCGGCCGGTCCCTTGGCGTATTCGAGGAAATCGGCCATGTCCCGCGGGTTCTCATCCATGTTGAAGGCGGGGATGTACTCGAAACCCGCGGCTTCGCAGAAATTCATGAAGTCCGGAATGCCCCAGCCATTCGAGGAATATTTGTACCAGGCGCCTTCATAGGGCGGGCGGCGGTCGCGCGGACCGATCATCTTTTCCAGCGGTATCCCGCGTGATTGATCATCGAACCGCCGTAGCGCAGCACGGTGATGCCTTGGGCGAGAAGTCCTTCGGCGACATCGCGGCGCACCGGCAGCCCCTTGAACCGGCCCCACTCGCCGGGTTCGAGAAAGGCGTGCCCGAGCGTGATCGATCCCGGCCGCTTCAATTTCAGCGCGAACCGCCCGGCCTTGTCGGCGGCGCCGGGCGTCAGCGTGAAATCGAGCCGCTGCCACTCGCCGCCTGCGATCTTAAGCGGCGTCTCCGCATATTGCCGCGAGCCGTCGCGGTTTTCCAGGGCCGCAAACAGGGTGGCCGGTTTTTCCGCGCGTGCCCAGAGATAGCCTTCATAAGGCATGCCGGCGGCGAAATTCATCCCCCGGCGATTGAGCCCCCGGTTTTCGATGCCCCATTCTCCGTCGCCGGAATCGAAATTCACTTGTTGCGATTGCACGCCGGCAAATGGTTTTTCGGAAACGATCGCAAACCGGCCCGAAGCGGCGCCGGAACGAACGGCTCGCCACATGCCGCTGATCTCCGTTCCCGGTTCCTGAAAACTTTCGCCGAAGATCATCTGGCTGTAAATGCCGCCGTAGATTTCGTGGTTCACGTCCTCGATGCAGGCGCCGGTCAAAAATCGCGAAAGCCGACCCGCCGCCTGATCGGCCTGCACGGTGATGCGAGCCTCTCGGGCATCAGCGTCAGGCAGTATCGTTAATGCAGCAAATAAAATCGCCGATTTCGATAGGATATTCATCGGTGGATATTTCTCCTAATTTGCTAACGCACAAATTGCAGCAAGGGAAATTATGACGGATCCGGCGGAAAATTCAAGTCAACCAGCACACCGCAAACGCGATTCGAGAAACGGATGCCGCTTATTCGTGGAGCGAATCCGCGATATCAGGGGCAGGAGAACCGATGCCTGATCAGAACGGCCGTTATCGCTTGCGATTTTGGGACGTTGATGATGAATAAGGTTCTGATGGGATCCTGGTGGAAATCCAATTCGATCCCCATCATCACGGCCCGTCAACCTTGCCGCAATTCAAGAATTACGATAGAAGGCCGGCGGGCAGGCGGCGGATGCCCGTGCCCAATTTGGCGCCCATCAGGGCGTCGAGCGATGCGTCCAGGTCGTCCAACCCGAGCACGTGTCCCAGTTCGTGTTCCACGACGGTCAATAAATCGATCCGATCGACCGCTCGCGGATCGATGGCGCGGAGTTGCCTTTCGCTCCCCGACGAAATAAACTCCTCGTCCAGCGAAGGCGTGGAATCCACGAACCATCCGTGACCGGCGGCGTTGCAATCGAGGTAGATGATATTCCCGTCGCGTTCTCCCAAAACGGAGCCGGGCAGATCCCTGACGACGAATTTCACTTGCCCGAGTTTTGCGATTGCCGAACTCCCCAGCCCGCCGACAGTCCAGCGCGAGAGCCTCATCAACGAGGGATTGCAGATCGCCTTGAGCAAGCGGGGAAATGCCGGTCGAGGGAACGGCCAATTCGCTTTCCGCTTTCAAATAGGAAATATTATCGTAGCGTCGTCCGGCCGGTTTCCAAACCGATGGGTCCATTGTGCCGAAATACGTCCAACTGCTGAAGGCGCCGTCGCGAACGACCCAGACACTGACATTGCCGTTGGACAGATTCCGCAACAAGATGTCCGAGGTTCCATCGCCGTTGAAGTCGCCGATGCCGGCTACTTGGAAATTTGCGGGATCCGCCTGGGCGATGTATCCCCAACTGCTGTAAGCGCCGTTGCGAATGAGCCAAGCGCCGACATTGCCGTTGCTCTGATTCCTCCATAACAAATCCGCCGTGCCGTCGCCGTTGAAGTCGCCGATGCCGATCGGTTTGAAAAGCGCGGGATCCGTGCTGGCGATATACGACCAACCGCTGTAGGCGCCGTTGCGAATGATCCAGTCGCTGACATTGCCGTTGGTTTGATTCTGCCACAAGATGTCCGCCGTCTTGTCGCCGTTGAAATCGCCGATGCCGATCGGTTTGAAAAGCGCAGGGTCCGTGCTGGCGATAAACGACCAACTGTTGAAAGCGCCGTTGCGGATGAGCCAAGCGCCGACATTGCCGTTGGTTTGATTCTGCCACAAGATGTCCGACGTTCCATCGCCGTTGAAGTCGCCGATGCCGGCCAGTTTGATATTCGAGATATCCACGCTGGCGATGTACGACCAACTGCCGGCAACGCCGTTGCGAATGAGCCAGGCGCCTACATCACCATTGAGTTGATTCTGGCATAACAAGTCTGCCGTGCCGTCACCGTTGAAGTCGCCGATGCCGATCGGTCTAAAAATCGAGGGATCGATGCCGGCAAGATTCGTCAAATTGCCGCAAATGCCATATTTCACGATCCAAACGCTAACGTCGCCGTTTGTCTGATTGTACCACAAAACATCCGCTGCACCGTCACCATCGAAATCAGCGGTAGCGCGGCCGATGAAATCCGAGGTTCCGTCGTCTGTAAAACCAACTTCCGAGATCTGCGCGGTCACGCCGGCGACGCTGAGGTTGTTGTAACGCGTATCGCCGCTGGAAACCGCATGCGTGATCGTGCCGGTGTGGTTCCCTTCGACGATCTGGTCGTCCACCGCGGAAACGGTGACCGTCTGCGCCACGTTCCAATTGCTGGCGGTGAAGGTAAGCGTCGTCTTGTTCACGCTCACCTGGCTGTTGGGCGTCACCGTCACCGTGACGTTGGCCGTGGGCTGCGAGCTCAGCACCACCGTGTAGCTGTCCGTCGCCCCGCCCTCGGTCACGTTGGTCGATCCGCCCGACTGCGTAATCTGCACCCCTGCCGTGTCGTTGTCCGTAATCTGCACCGTCACGCCGGCCACGCTCAGGCCGTTGTAGCGCGTATCGCCGCTGGAAACCGCATGCGTGATCGTGCCGGTATGGCTCCCTTCGGCAATTTGGTCATTCACCGCGGTGACCGTGACCGTCTGCGCCACGTTCCAATTACTGGTGGTGAAGGTAAGCGTCGTCTTGTTCACGCTCACCTGGCTGTTGGGCGTCACCGTCACCGTGACGTTGGCCGTGGGCTGCGAGCTCAGCACCACCGTATAGCTGTCCGTCGCCCCGCCCTCGGTCACGTTGGTCGATCCGCCCGACTGCGTAATCTGCACCCCCACCGTATCGTTGTCTGTAATCTGCGCGGTCACGCCGGCGACGCTGAGGTTGTTGTAACGCGTATCACCGCTGGAAACGGTATGCGTGATCGTGCCGGTGTGGTTCCCTTCGACGATCTGGTCGTCCACCGCGGTGACCGTGACCGTTTGCGCCACGTTCCAATTGCTGGTGGTGAAGGTGAGCGTCGTCTTGTCCACGCTCACCTGGCTGTTGGGCGTCACCGTCACCGTGACGTTGGCCGTGGGCTGCGAGCTCAGCACCACCGTATAGCTGTCCGTCGCCCCGCCCTCGATCACGTTGGTCGATCCGCCCGACTGCGTAATCTGCACCCCTGCCGTGTCGTTGTCCGTAATCTGCACCGTCACGCCGGCCACGCTCAGGCCGTTGTAGCGCGTATCGCCGCTGGAAACCGCATGCGTGATCGAGCCGGTATGGCTCCCTTCGACGATCTGGTCGTCCACCGCGGAAACGGTGACCGTCTGCGGCACGTTCCAATTGCTGGTGGTGAAGGTAAGCGTCGTCTTGTTCACGCTCACCTGGCTGTTGGGCGTCACCGTCACCGTGACGTTGGCCGTGGGCTGCGAGCTCAGCACCACCGTGTAGCTGTCCGTCGCCCCGCCCTCGGTCACGTTGGTCGATCCGCCCGACTGCGTAATCTGCACCCCCACCGTGTCGTTGTCCGTAATCTGCGCGGTCACGCCGGCCACGCTGAGGTTGTTGTAGTTCGCGTATCGCCGCTGGAAACCGCATGCGTGATCGTGCCGGTATGGTTCCCTTCGACGATCTGGTCGTCCACCGCGGTGACCGTGACCGTCTGCGCCACGTTCCAATTGCTGGTGGTGAAGGTGAGCGTCGTCTTGTCCACGCTCACCTGGCTGTTGGGCGTCACCGTCACCGTGACGTTGGCCGTGGGCTGCGAGCTCAGCACCACCGTATAACTGTCCGTCGCGCCGCCTTCGGTCACGTTGGTCGATCCGCCCGACTGCGTAATCTGCACGCCCGCCGTGCCGTTGGTCGAAGTCAGTTGGACCAGCAAGCTCTGCGATTGGGCCAGCGAATTCGTCTGCGACGAGGTGGTGTAGCCCGCCAGGGAAACCTGAATCGTGAAGGGGCCGTGCGCATCGGTGGTGATGGAGCCGGGATTGGTGCCCGTTTGACGGTAGATCGTCGTCACCACGGAGACTCCGCTCACCAGCCCGTTGGCGTCGCTGACGCCGGAGAAGACCTGTGCGCCGTCCTTGTCCAGCACGCGCACCGCGGCCCCCGCCAAGGCGCCGCCGGAGAGGTTCTGCACCTGCACGTCGAGCAGCGAGCCCAGCGAGAGGTCCTTGGTCCCCGAACTGCTCCAGACAATGGCCGACGTGGCCCCGTTTTCATAACGCGGATCGATGATCTGGATATTATGCACCTGACCGGTCCAGTAGCCGGCGGTGATCGACGCGTAGGAGCGCGCGGGACCGTCGGCGGACTTGCGGAAGGTGTTGGAAACGAACGTGCCGGCGAAGTCGTCCCAGCCGTCGTTGCTGCCGAAAGCCAGCGAGACGTCGTTGCTCTCCAAAACGTTGTGCTTGAACAGCGGCGAGGCCTTCTGCGAGATGCCGGCGATGTCCAGGGCATGCGCCCAGTTGCCGCTGTTCGTCGTCTCCACGATCGCCTTGATGAGGTTGTTCTCGATCAGATTGCTCGTATCCACGACGCTGTTGTCCACCATGGTGGTGACCCGCAGGCCGATGGCCGCGTGGGCCTCGGCGGCGCCCGCCGCGGTGCGGGCGATGAAGGTGTTGTCGTGGATGTGGATGCCCGTCCAGCCGTCGGCCATATACGTCCGCATGCGAAAGGCGGTGGCCTCGATGCCCCCCGTGCCGAACTCGCGGTTCGCCTTTTCGCGAATATCCACGTAGTTGCCGAAAATCTCGCCGTCGCTGCTCGTCCCGTCCGACACGCCGGGCAGGTAATCCAGCAGGATCCCCCGGCTGCTCTTGCCCGCCGCCGCGGTAATCGTGTTGTCCGAAATCTCGAAATTGTGGACGCTGGCCAAGAGGATCCCGTAGCAATCGGTGGCCATGGCGTTCGACTGGATGGTGTTGCCGCGGATCACCAGCCCGTCGGTGGTCGAGGCATAGATGCCGATTTGCGGCGAATCGAGCAGCGTGTTGTTCTCCACCAGCACGGGGCCGTACGTGCGCCCCAGGTACAGCATCGCGCCGGTCATCCGCATGCGGTCGATGACGTTGTCCGACGTGCTGCGGAAGGTCGAATTCACGATCGTGATGTGATTCGACCAGGTGGCGTCCAATACCCCGGTGTCGATCCCCGCGCTCAGGGTCTGCACGCCGTCGATCGTCAAGCCGCTCAGGGAATTGGCGTACACCGGCAGCGAGGAATACCCCTCCGCCTGGCCCTGCAGAATGCTGCCGTTGCTAACCGTGAAGTTCCCCACGTTCTTGCAGGCATAGACGATGTCCGGCGTGTTCAACTGGCTCGGCAGATAAAAAGACGCCGTCGTGGCGACGACCCCGAAGTCGTGCGAGGGCGTCAGCGTGGCGTAGTCCACCGCAATGGTTTCCGTCGTCCCCGCGCCCGGCGTGGCGCTGATCCGCAGCCGCACCGGGTTGGCGGTCGTGGGCACGAAGGAGACCGCCGCCCCCCGGCCGCTGCCCACCGAAACCACGCTGCCGGACGCCAGCGTGAGGCCCGTCACCGCGTCGATCACGGAAAGCGTCACCGCGGCGTCGAAAGGCCCCTGCGGCGTGATCGTCGCCGTGTACTCGCGGTTGGCGGCAGGAATCGCGATCGCGTCGGAAAGGACCGATTCCGTCCCCGTGATGTTCGTGAACCGCAGCACGTTGTTGCCGAACAGGTAATAATCGTTGCTCCCCAGCGCGGTGTCCGGCGCGGCGGAAAGGTCCCACCCCGTCACGTTGCGGCCGCTGCCCTGCTCGAACCCGCCGTTCACCACGTTCAAGGGCGCGGCGGCGCCGTAGGTGACGCTGTGCTGATTGAGGTCCAGCGTGATGTTTTTCCCGCCGATGACGAAGGCCGTCCCGTTCACCGTGACGTCGGTGTCGAGAATGTAGGTCGTGTCGCTGGCCGTCAACAAATACGGCCCGGCCCCCTGCTGCGCAAGCCAGGCGGCGGTGATGTGGACGGTGGACGCCAGGCACAGGCGATCTTCCAATCGTTCGATCGCAAGGCGGCCGCGAGAATCGCCGGGGCGGAGAGGAGAGCGGCCCCGACGCGATCCGTGCCGTCGCGACGCCGCTGGACGAGAGTGAAATTTTCCGGTTGACATAAATTGTCCTTCGGCTAGTCCTCAAGTCCCGGGAGTCGAGACCGAGGATGTTTTAGCTTGGTGCATCTCCTTTGATCCTGTGAACGCTGGGACAGTAAAGCCTTGGCTGAAAAAAATGGTTTCTCGCTGCATCTTTACGAGCAAAGGACACGTCGCTCGTAACACGAGGAAAGGAAAAGTATAGGAGAGGAGCTGTGCCGGGGTCATTCTCGTGTCTTCTATACAAGCTTTAGTTACTTTTTTGAAGAAAATGATAATCAATCCGCCTAAAAACTTATATCGAATATTGATAAGTGGTAGGTTTATAACTAATATGACGTTAAGCGGACATTGCCGTAAAATAAAATGATTATTGATAAAAGATGTGATGTAACATGTTATCGAATAAAGGCATGCGAAGTGTGGCCTTCACTTGGAATTAAAACAGTCAAAGGTTTATGAAAAACAGGAAAATCCGCCTCATTTTTTAAGCAAACCGTTTTATATTAGAGGAAGCTCGGCGCCTAGACTGGATTATTAATAAACGCCGTCTGTAGAAGCGGCATCTTGCCGTTCTTCCCTAGATTGCGGCAAGATGCCGCATCTTCTGAGTTTCTGAATCATCCCGTCAAGGAGCAAGATGTTTACCCCAAACGGCTGCAATCGGCCGGGAAATTCACCAATTTGTCGGAAAAGCGTCGGCTTTCTTGACGGAAAGTCGTGGTCCAAAGTATAAAGGACGCCTAGAGTTGCGGTATCCGGCTAGTTCTTTGTCAAATCATGTTTTTGGGGTAAATCCCAATCCTATAGTGTGACAAAGCACTAGTTCCCCACCGCCGGGCCGTCGAGCTGCAGGACGACGATCGTATCGACGTCGTTTCGCGCGTCATCGGCCAATGTGATGGTGATCGACTTGTCGGTCTGGTCCACCGTGGCCGCGCCGCCGGTGAGAATCTGGTGCGAAACGATCTTCCGGTCGATCGGCGGGAGCACGATCGGAGTTTTTCCGCCGTCGAGCACGTGGACGTAAATCGTCCGCTCGCGCCAGGTTGCGGCGCCCCACTGGCCCGTTCGGAACGGCCCGCCCCGGGTGTCGTAGATCGACTGGCCGTATTTGGCCAGCCAGCGGCCCATTTCGCGCAGCCGGTCGGCCTGGCGGGGCTCGATGCGCCCATCGGGCATGGGGCCGACGTTCAACAGCAGATTGCCGTCGCCCCCTACGACCCGGACCAGTGTCTGAATGCATTCCTTCAGCGACTTGATGCGGTCGTTGGGTTTCCAGGTCCATTGGGTGCCGATGGTGATGCAGGATTCCCAGGGCCGCGTCGTGTCCATGTGGCCGATCTCTTGCTCGGGCGTCGAGTTGTCGGCCGGCACGCCCGCGCGGTCGTTGATCATCACGCCCGGCTGCAACTCGCGGCACATGTTGATCAGCGTCGCGGCGTCCCAGTCTTTCGCTTCGCCGGCCAGCCCGTCGAAGAAGATCATGCTGACCTTGCCGTAGTTGGTCAGCAGCTCGCGCATCTGGCCGTGCAAATACTTGATGTATCGCCGGTGGCCATCGATGCAGTTCATGTAATCGGGATGGTGCCAGTCAACCTGCGAATAATAAATGCCCCAGAGGATTCCTCCCTCGTGGCATGCGTCGGCCAACTGCCGCACGATGTCGCGCCCGTACGGCGACTCGGGACTCGTGATCTTGTAGTCGCTCAACTTCGTGTCGAAGTTGGAAAAGCCGTCGTGGTGCTTCGTCGTGAATACCAGGTACTTCGTCCCCGCGTCCTTGGCGATCTGGACCCATTCCCGGGCGTTGAATTGCGTCGGGTTGAACTTCTTGTAAAGATTGTCATAAACCTCGACGGGGACTTGGCCGCCGAGAATATTCCAGTTCCAAGGGATCCCCCGGCGATAGCCGGCGCGCGACCAGCCGATCTCCGTCCCCTGGACGCTCACCGGGCCCCAGTGGATAAACAGGCCGAACTTGAGCTTCCGCCAGGCGGCGACGTCCTCGGGCGATGCGGTGGAGACTTTCGGCTGCGGCTTGCGCCAGGACCCGAGCGGCAGAATGCCCGCGACTCCGGCGGGCTGCCAAGGTTCTTCGGAGGCCGGTGGATCGGCCTCAGCCGCCAAGAGCGCCCCTGGCTACGCCGACAAAAACCAGACTGAAAATGATCAAACCAGTCAACTGAGCATGGTTTCTCTCCATCAGAATTCCTCCCGCGCGTGCTCTTGGACCTTGCGGCCATCCGCATGAACCGCACCAAATATCCTCACTGACAACGATTATTCCGCTCAAGAGATGAGATCTTGGCCGACGTGGCAGTCGTGGCATTTACTGATAGACCGCCTAACAGCACCCGCAACTCAACTGCCACGTCGGCTAACATCTCACTCGCATTTCTTCACTCCGCTCCCGCCAATGTCCGCGGATTCTTTCCGCATCGAAAGTAAAGTATGCGCGCCGCGGCGATTCCCGCAATGAGTATCTGGCTCAAAATAATTAACCATTTGGCTCAAATTGATTTCCACTCTCCAACGGAGTGGAATTTTAGGGTTGCCACTGCTTGCGATATTTGCCCGCGGTGACGCCGGTGGCCTGCTTGAAGATTTTGCACATCGATTCCACGTGTCGGAAGCCCGCCAAGGCGGCAATTTTGGCCAGTGGATAGGGCGTGGCGGCGAGAAGTTCCTTGACGCGGGCAATCCGCACGCGGCGGATCTCTTCGCTCGGCGAGTGGTGCAACAACTCGGCAAACCGGCGTTTCAAGGTGCTCCGCGAAAGCTGCACGCAATCGAGGACGTCATCGACGGCGACCCCCTTGCAGGCGTGATCGCGAATGAAACGAACGGCCGCAACCGTGTCCGCATCGTCCACTGCCACGAAATCCGTCGATCGGCGGCCGATCACACCCAGCGGAGCGACCGAAGTTCGTTTTTGCGCGGGTGCCGCCCCCGGATCATCTGGTCCAACATCGCGGCGGCCTGATAGCCGGTTTTATGGGCATTCTTGGCCACGCTCGACAGCGGCGGATCGCACAGATCGCAGAGTACGTCGTCGTTGTCAACGCCAATGACCGCAACTTCGTCCGGCACGTTGATGCCATACTGGCCGCAGACGCTCAGGACTTGCTGGGCCCGGATGTCGTTGCAGGCCATCAGTCCCACCGGCTTGGGCAATGACCGGATCCACAACGCCAGCGACTCGGCGCTCGGAAGCGACTGGACTTCGACGTACGAGGCGTCGGCCCGGCGCCGCGACGAATCCTCGTACACGTAGGTCGGATAGCCCTGCTGCTTCAGGAATTTAACGAAGTATTCGCATCGCCGCTGTGAAAAAAACACGCCCTCCGCCCCGCAGTAGGCAAAACGCACAAGACCGCGCTGCATCAGATGCTCGGCGGCCATTCGGGCAACTGCCTGGTGGTCGGTGAGGATGGCCGGAACTCCCGGCACTTTGTACAGACCGAGCAGATCCACGGTCGGCAGCATTTTTTTGCGGATCTTTTCGGCAATTTTCGGATTTCCGATCCGGGCGATGATCCCATCCCCCTCCCAATGCTTCAGCCAGGCCGGAAGCGCGTCGTACAACCGCCGCTCGTGCTGGAAGACCGTCCACGGGCCGTGCTCGCGGACATAGCCGGCGATGCCGCGTTCCAACTCCCGCCCGTAAGCGCGGGAAGATTCGATCAGCAATGCAATCCGAGGTCGAGGTAGCATGGGATTGTCGCCTGGATCCGGCCCGATGCTGAAAAAACACACCTTCGCCGGAACTGAGAAAAACAACGCTTGACATCGTAGTGTTTATCCATTAAACTGCTTTCAGCTTTGGAAAACCAGAGCGCATTGTTCTGTTAGACCGCCACATCACCCGCCCCCTCGGATAGTCTTCTTCTTTCTCCGTTGCTTAGGAGAAACGGAGGAGGCGGTCCTCTTGCTGCGTCCATGGCTTAGGCCACTGCGTAGATAGCCGGTTACCATGTTCGATTGCCCCAGGCGACGTCCAGCCGAGGCGTTTACCGAAGCAGGACCGCGAACGGCGAAACCCTATCGACCTAAGTCATGCTCAGCTAAGCGTTTGTGCATAAGCCAGGAGAATGACCGCCAGGAGGAGAATGACGACCGCGCCGATCATTTGCCTCAGCGGTTTTCCTCCAATCCCGCGCCATTCGCCGCTGAGAAATCCAACCGCCTGATTGCCCAACACCTGGATCGTTTGCTGAATGCCAAAGCCGATCGACGCTCCGAGCGCCCCGAGAAACAACATCGAATATCCTATCAGGAGAATCGACACGATAATTTGCGCACCGAGCGCCGCGGCGAGGACCATGTCGGGCCAGTACTGCGTGAGCAGCGTCCAGGAATGGTTCCTGGTCATCAACCAGGCCGGATAAGCGATGTTCACCAGGGCGCCGCCGAAGAGAATGGTTGCCCACACGGTCACGTCGGTGGGTATGGCGCCAACGCCCGAATGACTCAGAACCTCCCGAATGGGAGCCTGACCGTAAACGTAACTCAAGCTGATGCCCGAGGATAGGATGCCCGCAAGAACCGACATGATCAGACCGCCGAGGAAACCGCCGGAAGCGGGCCGGGAAGATTTATCGGCCTTCCCGAGCGAACGGTCGCGGCCGAATCCCGCGATGGCGCAGAGGGCGACTCCGACAAGCATCACGGCTACGCCGCCAAGCACGGTGAGTCCGGCCGAGGACGTCAAGTCGGGCGCGCCGCTGAATTGTCCGCTTCCCTTGATTATCATGGGCAAAGTGACGCCCGCTGCCACCGCCATGCCGCTCATGATCCCCCCGGTCAATGCCGCGCCGATGCGAATCACGCAAACGCCGAAAAGGACGTTGGCGATTCCCCAGCCAATGGAGATCAGGTTGGCGATGACCAGCGGCCGCCATTCGACCTGGCTGAACTTTCCCAGAGGATCGGGAATTGTCAGCCACACCACCGACCAGGGAATTAGAATGAGTCCGATCAGCATCGCCGCAAACCAATACTGCTCGAATTGGAGTTTTCGCATGAGCTTCATCGGCAAAGCCAGTGTTCCCGTGCCGATTCCGGCGCACGTGGCGAGCATGATCCCGAAGAACAAATCCCAGTTCATCGTGTCTCCTCTGTTGGCTAATCGTCCGATTAAGGTTCCCGCGGTCGTTCGCGGCCTTTCGGCCGCAAGGCGTAATCTTCGCGCCGATCGCCTTTTGCCTTGCCGGCGAGGCCGCCTTGAACAAACGCGATTCGAAAGAATCACGGGGCTGCATTCTATCGTCTTGTTGCGGTGAGGAAAAGTTGGGCGCGGAGAATAAATTCAAATCCGGAATACTACATGAAAGGAACTCGGCATGCCGCTGGAATCCATCGCTCGCATGATCTGCCACGCCCGGGAAAACCACTACGCCGTCGGATACTTCGAGGGTTGGAGCCTGGAGTCGATCCAGGGTGTCATCGATGCCGCGGAACAGACGCGTTCGCCGATTATCATCGGTTTCAGCGGCGAATTCCTGACGCGCCCCGGCCGGCTCTGCGCCGAGCGGCTGGAAATTTATGCGGCTCTGGGAAAGGCCGCCGCCGAGTCGGCGCAGATCCCCTGCGGACTGATATTCAACGAATGCCCTCAAGACGAACTGACTTTGGAGGCGGTCGGACTGGGATTCAACCTCGTACTCCCCACTAATTCGCGGTCCTCGCTCGACGAATACGTCCGCCGGCTGAAACGGATCGTCCCGATTGCCCATCAGCGGAATGCGGCCGTGGAGGCGGAACTTGGCGAACTCCCTTCCGGCGTCTCCGGGCATGCCGAAAACGGTGGAGCACTCACCGATCCTGTGTCAGCCCGGGATTTTGTCGAACAGACGGGGATCGATCTGCTGGCCGTCAGCGTCGGAAATGTCCATATCCGCGTCAACGGCGAGCAAGACCTCGACCTCGACCGGTTGGCCGCCATCCAACATCAGGTAAAAATCCCTTTGGTGCTTCACGGCGGGACGGGCATCGCCGCGGCATCCCTCCGCGAGGCCATCCGGCTCGGCGTCGCCAAGGTGAATTATGGGACCTACCTCAAACAGAGATACCTTAAAGCGGTGCGCTCCGCTCTGGACCACCGTTGCGATAATCCCCATGAACTTCTCGGACTGGGCGGCGAAGAGGACGTGATGGTCGCCGGCCGGAGGGCCGTCCGCGACGCCGTCCTGGAGCGGATCGAATGGCTGGGGTGCTGCGGAAGGGGTTGAAATTTGTAAAGAAAACTGTCACGATTCAGAACCTTGCCGACGAGGTTCGGGCGTTCCTGCAGGAAACGCCCTGGAGATGACTCATTCCGCGATAGAAAGATAACATGCGATATGAAATGAAAATGCCCGACCTGGCGACCACCGACTCGGAAATCCGCGTCGTCCGCTGGCTCATCGAGCCGGGACAGAAAATCGATCGCGGCCAGCCGCTCGTGGAGGTCGAAACCGACAAGGCGACGATGGAGGTCGAATCGGTCGTCACCGGCGCGCTGCTGGAAGTGCGGACTCCCGTGGAAACCGCGGTCTCGGTCGGCCAGGTGATCGCCGTGCTGGAAGTCGAAGAGTCGTTGCCGCCGATAGTCCCCGTTCCAACGCCGACGGCTGCCGCGCCCGCCGCGGCCCCGCCGCCCCCGCGCACCTCCGCCGCTCCGGGAGGCATGTTTGCCCGCAATCGGGCCGCCGCCTCGCCGGTTGCCGCGGGAGTCCCCTTGAGCATTGCCCAGCGCACCGCCGCCAAGCGGCTCCAGGAAAGCAAGCAGACGATCCCGCATTTCTACCTCCAGACCAGCGTCAACGCCTCGGCGATCATCGCCCGGCGCAAAGCGGCGGAGCCGGAGAAGCTGGCTTGGGATGCCTTCCTCGTCCTTGCCGCGGCCAGGGCGATCGGCCAATTCGACCGCTTCCGGCTCCGGCTCGTGGATGAGCGGCTGGTAACGCTCGAAACCGACGCCATCGGCGTGGCGATCGATCATGGGGGAGAGTTGTACGTGGTTCCCATCGCCGCGCCGGCCGCCAAAACCGTGGAGCAGATCTCGTCCGAGATCCGCGGTAACGTGGAGCGGCTTCGCGGGGGTGATCCGGAAATGCGCCTGCTCCGCCCCGCTCTCATGACCGTGACCAATCTCGGCGTCTGCAACGTCGAAAGTTTCATTCCCATCATCAATCCGCCGGAACCGGCGATCCTCGGCGTCGGCAAGGTCAGGCCGACTCCCGTCGCGCTGCCCGACGGCCGGATCGGCATCGAACCGCGAAGCACGATCACCTTGTGCGCGACCACCGGATCGTCAGCGGCCGATACGCCGGCGACTTTCTCGGCGCGATCGTCAAAGAACTGGAGGTCCTCTCATGACGGAATACGATCGTGATTTCCTGCTCGACCTTTACCGGCGGATGGCGCGGATCCGTCAGTTCGAGGACGGCGTCAAGTTCCTCTTTCTCGAAGGCAGCATGCCCGGCACGATCCATCAGTGCCAAGGCCAGGAAGCGACCGCCGTGGGCGTGTGCGCCGAATCTGCGGGAGGACGATTTCATCACCTCGACGTTCCGCGGCACACGGACACGCCTTAGCCAAGGGGCTGACCGTCCAGGAGCTGCTCAACGAGCTGTTCGGCGCCGCCACCGGCTGCTGCAAAGGCAAGGGCGGCAGCATGCACGTGGGCAATATGTCCAAGGGGATGATTCCCGGCATCGCCATCGTCGGCGGAGGCATACCCCTGGCCGCCGGCATGGCCTTGGCCTTCAAAATGCAGAAAAGCGATCGGGTGGCCGCCTGCTTCTTCGGCGACGGCGCCGTTGCCGAAGGCGCCTTCCACGAAGGCGTCAACATGGCCGCCATTTGGGACCTGCCCGTCGTCTTCGTCTGCGAGAACAACCTCTACGGCGCCAGCACCCACGTCGTCAAAGTCATGCGCGACACGAACATCGCCCGGCGAGTGCCGGGAGCTACGGCATCCGCGGCGAGCAGGTCGACGGCAACGACGTGCTGGCCGTCTTCGAGGCGGCCCAAGCCGCCGTCGACGGAATGCCGCGGCGGACGGCGGGCCCGTGCTGCTGGAACTGCTGACCTACCGCCTGACCGGCCACTCCCGGCGCGATCCCGTGCCATTACCAGCCGAAAGAAGAACGCGAAGCCTGGGCCGCCAAGGACCCGCATCCGGCGTTTCGCCCGGGTATTGAAGAGCCACGGGATCGTCGACGACGCCGGCCTGGCGGCATATCCACGCCGAACTCGCCCGGCAGTTCGACGAGGCGGTCGCCCTCGCCCGGCAGCAGCCGCTGCCGACGATCCACGATCTCACCACCGAAGTGTATGCTTGAAGAAGGGGATAAGTCCAATTTTCGGCCGACCAGCGTCGCCAGGGACATGAATCATCGCCCGAAAATTGGACTTATCCCCTTTTCGAACCAGAATAAAAGAGGAGATGCCGTGACCAAACGCCTGGGAATTGCCGAAGCGTTGCGGGAAGCCATTGCCGAGGAGATGCGAGCGCGACGCGCGCGTGTTCTGCATCGGGGAGGACATCGCGGTGCCGGGCGGCTGGGGCGGCGCCTTCACCGTGACCCTCGGGATTGGAAAAAAAGTTTCCCGACCGCATGCTCAACACGCCGATTGCCGAACTGGGTTTCTTCGGCGTCGCCTGCGGCGCCGCCATGATGGGCATGCGGCCCATCGCCGACGTGCAATACGGCGACTTCCTCCTCCTTGCCGCGGACCAGATGGTCAACAACATCGCCAAGATGCGTTACATGTCCGGCGGCCAGATCACGGTGCCGCATGGTCATGCGGGCGCCGATCGGCGCCACCGGCCGCGGAAGCCAGCATGCGCAGAGCATCGAACGTTACTTCACGGGCGTGCCCGGGCATCAAGGTCGTGGCCGTCTCCAACGCCTACGACGCCAAGGGAATGCTCAAAGCCGCCGTCCGCGACGACAATCCCGTTTTGATCTTCGAGCACAAGCTGCTCTACGGTTCCAAGGGCGCCCGGGCTGAGCCCGGCGCGGTCGATGCAACCGCCGAAATCCCCGCGGACGATTACACCGTCCCCCTGGACCGGGCCGCCGTCCGCCGGGAAGGAGCCGACGTGACCGTGCTGGCGTGGCTGCTGATGCTGCACCGCTCCGTTCAGGCGGCCGACCAGCTCGAGGCGGCCGGGATTCACGCCGAGGTGATCGACGTGCGCAGCCTCGCGCCGATTGATTACGATACGATCGGCGCCTCCGTGCGGAAAACCGGCCGCGTGGTGCTCGTCGAGGAAGGCCCCAAGACCGGATCGGTCAGCGCCGAAATCGCCGCCGGTATCCTCGAGCGCTTCGGCGAGCACCTCCGCTGCCCGATCCGCCGGGTCGCTTCGGCCGACGTCCCCGTTCCCTTCAGCCCCGTCCTCGAAGACGCTTATCGTCCCGGGGTGCCGCGGATTGTCGAGGCCGTCAACGACCTCATGCGATACTAGGGATCTGGCAAGGATTAATTTCCGTAGGACAGGTTTCCAACCTGTCGTTTGATTGGAAATGGCTTGTATTTCAAATGACGGATTGAAACCTGTTTCAAAGAAAACGGGAAGTTTTTTCGGTTGATCCTAATGTTCGATCGAGCATCGGCGATCCGGAGTGAAATTTGAATAGTGCGATCCTTACCCAGGCCGACAAGGCCGCCTATCCATTTAAGGAGAATCAGCCATGAAACGATCGGAAATCAACGAACAGATTGAAAACGCAAAGAAGCTGCTCGAACAATCGCGGATCACTCTTCCCCCGTTTGCTTATTGGACGCCCGGTGACTGGAAGAGCAAAGGTCCCGAGTGCGATGAGATCCGCGACTGCATGTTGGGATGGGATATCACCGACTTCGGTTCCGGCCGGTTCCCTCAGATCGGATTGGTCGTCTTCACGGTCCGCAACGGTCATCCAACCATGAAACAATACGGCATCAAGACCTATTGTGAAAAGATCATCATCATGGCGCCCGGCCAACATTGCCCGATGCACTTTCACTGGAGCAAGACCGAAGACATCATCAATCGTTGCGGCGGTAATCTGGTTTTTAAAATTTATAACCGCACCCCGGATGAAAAATTGGCCGATACCGACGTGGTCGTCTCGCTCGACGGCGTGAAAAAAACATTTCCCGCCGGCGCCGAGGTGCTGCTCGGTCCGGGCGAGTCGATGACCGTGCCGGCTAATCTGTACCACGAATTTTGGGCCCAAGAGGGCGGCGGCATGCTCGTGGCGGGGGAGGTCTCGAAGGTGAACGACGATCGTTGCGACAATCGCTTCCTCGAACCGGCCGGCCGCTTTCCCGAGATCGTCGAAGATTGCCCTCCCGTTCACTACCTCTGCACGGAATACCCGCGATAAAAAACATGTCCGCGATGGAAAACGCACATCCGTAAACGCCACTTTTTCTGCAGGAGACCTAGTTCATGATACGGCAGATTACCCAGACGTCGCGTCGGCGGTTCCGTTGGGCCGAAATTCTCCTCGTTCTCGCTGCGCCGTGGTGTTTCGCAGCTGTCGGCGCCCCGATAGATGCGGCCGGGCCCGAGCAGGAATCGGATCCGGCCGTGTTGGCCAACCTGGAGAAATTCCAGGATCGTAAACTCGGCTTGTTCATTCACTGGGGACCGTGCACGCAGTGGGGCGCGCGGATCGCCTGGCCGCTTAGCCCGTCGCAAACATGGGCGCGGCCCGACGATTTGCCGGCCTGGATCGAGCGCAACAAGAACCTCGGCCTCTTCTGCCGCGACTACTTCGATTTGAACAAGACATTCAACCCGCGGCATTTCGATCCCGACCAGTGGGCGCAGGCGGCGAAGGAGGCGGGCATGAAATACGTGATGTTCGTCACCAAATGCCACGACGGCTTCGCGCTCTTCGACACCCGGCAGTCGCACTACAGCATTACCGATCCGTCGTGCCCGTTCCACGCGAATCCCCGCGCCAATGTGACGAAGGAAGTGCTCGACGCCTTCCGGCGGCAAGGTCTAAGTGCGGGAGTTTACTTCTCCATGCCCGACTGGCATCATCCCGACTACGAAGATCCGGCGCTGCCGCCGCAGCGGCTCTTTACGCCGAATTACGACATCGCCAAACAACCCGGGAAATGGCAACGCTACCTGAAGTTCTTTCGCGGGCAGGTCGAGGAATTGACCCGCGACTACGGTCCGCTCGACGTGCTGTGGCTCGACGGCGGCGCCGGCGGCGGCTGGGAGATGGAAAAAATGGCCGCCATCGCACGCCGGAATCAGCCGGGCATCCTCATCGTCCATCGCGGCACGGGTGGCCGGTACGAAAACTACCACACGCCCGAACAGCAGATTCCCCCCCGCGCTCTGCCCTTTCCTTGGGAAACTTGCCTCACGATGGGCGACTATTGGGCGTACAATCCCCGGGACTACTACAAACCGCGCGCGAGTTGATCCACCTCATCGTTGAAATCGCCTGCAAGGGCGGCAATCTGTTGCTTGACGTCGGGCCGGACGCCGACGGGCGATTTCCGCCCGAGTCGCTTGCGCGACTCAAAGAGATCGGCCAGTGGATGAAAACCAACGGCGAAGCGATCTACGGCACCCGGTCCGTGGCTCCTTATCGCGAAGGCCGAGTGTGCTTCACGCGCAAGGGCGACGCCGTCTATTTGATCCATTTGGCTGAATTGGCGCAGATCAGGCCGCCCGCAACAATTGCCGTCTCGAGCATCCGCCCGGCCGAGGGCGCGGAGGTGACGTTGGTCGGCAAGAACCTGCCCCTGCAATGGGAACGCCGCGGCAATGGCATGGTCGTTCACATCCCGGAGAAGATCTCCTGCCCGCTGCGCGGCGAGTATCCCTATTGCCGTCACGCTTGGGCGGTGAAGATCAGCAATGCTGTTGTTGCGCCGAACACCGGCGGAAAATAAATGCGACCGGTCTTATTCATTGCGCTGTGTCGCAATACAACTTACGGCATCTCCCCCGCATCTTTCGGTGCTTCCCCCGGTGCTTCATTTTCGGTCGAGGTGCAATCCCCGGTCCGTCGTGATTCGAACGCGAAACCTGCGGCTCCGGAGGCCGCGGGCGAATTTCCCTAAAGCTTTATCTTGCAAAGACTTGCGGCGAAGAGAATTGTTCGCGGTGCTTCCAGTGGTGCAAGACTACTTTCATCGAATTGCACTGAAAGCGTCGCGAAATGCCGCGAAATGTACCAATCTTCCAAATAGTCGCTTTTGCGGGAAGCGCCAACTACGATAGAGGGAAGTCGTTTTGCGACGCCCGTTTTCCGAGGTTTTTCCCCACGCGGTTTTACGCGGGTGAAAATCCGCGTGCGATCGCATCGTTTCTTTGTTCTGCGATTGCTTGGTTTTGGTTCCTTTCAACCCGCGCATCTTCGCTTTATAGTTTGCTTGCTACCCTTCACTCCTCGAAAGTCAGTGACAAGGTTTTCGGATATTTCTTGCCGCAACTCCTTTCTCGGTTTCATTTTTCGGTGCGACATCGTTTTGAGGGCTGACGAGTCGCGGATTGAGGATTGCGGGGTGCCAGGATCTTCCTCAATAACTGGTATTGTGTTTCGATTTTTCTTCCGTTTTTCTTCCGTTCGGTCATTCTCCAGAAGATCGAGTTTTGCGCGTACAATAGGCGATTCACTAACGCGATAAATTCTTTTGAGTCTCCACCACGGTAATAAATACGGTGGTCGGAGTCAGTCTCATCAGAAAACCCTCCAATACCATCAGGTATGTCATATATATCTATCACTTGTTTTGCTCCGTTTTTGGTCATAACTATCATTGTCGCAAATACCTGCCATTTTGCTGGATTTCGGTCGTATTGCGAAGGCATCAGACAAGAGAAAAGTTGCCCCCACTGTTCCTTCGGAACATCGAGTTCCATAACTCTATTCCTGTCATTTAGAAACTTAATCTGAACTGAATGGATATCCTGTTTTTCGGGAAACGGATGTGACGGCATATTGTTATATATTACCCAGATAGCGGCGATCACAAGAACAGCTGCTCCTATCAATGAAAAGACCGCAACATAAGAATGTGTCTCAAAACGATTTGTCTTTTCATCAGCCATAATATGATCATCATCCGTCGTACTATCTATGTGGTAAATTACTCATAACTCAGCGACGCTTTCGCAATCCTAGTAAACTACTTCTTGCAGCATTTGCCACTGCCACTGTTACCGTTGCTACTGCCGCTACTGCTACCACCATCACTACCACCGCCACCACTCGGAGGAGTGGAGCCGTCGGGAGTCGCACAAATCCATTCACCATCGCAATTGGGGCCGGAACAAAATATGCCTAACAGCCCGTTGAAAAAGTCTGCGAATAAGAATTGCATAAATGTTGCAGCAGAATATAGTATTGCCATCGACAATCGACAGGAGGAAAACGACGATGGCGTTGGGAAAACGGAAGGACGAGCAGCAGGAGATGTGGGTGGCGACCACGAGCCTGCCGAAGTCCCAGGGACACGTGTTTTATCGGAAGCTCAACGAGGTGTTCGCCGAGGCGGGCTTCGACCGCATGGCCGGAAGACTTGTGCCGGCCGTACTATCACACGCCACATCGGCCGGCCGTCGATTCCGCCGGGCGTGTACTTCCGCATGTTGCTGGTGGGTTACTTCGAGGGCCTCGGCTCGCAACGCGGCATCGCCTGGCGTTGTGCCGACAGCCTTTCGCTGCGGGAATTCCTCGGCGTGCCGCTGACGGCGGACACGCCCGACCATTCGAGCCTGACGCGCGTCCGCGACCGCCTGCCGCTGGAAGTCCACGCCGCCGTATTCCAGTGGGCATTGCGGTTGCTGGCGGAGAAGGGCCTGTTGCCGGGCAAGACGGCGGCCATCGACTCGACGTTCCTGGAGGCCAACGCCGCGATGAAGTCGATCGTCCGCCGCGACACGGGCGAGGACTGGAACGAATATCTGCGGCGTCTGATGAAGGAACGCGAAGGCGTGGAAAACCCCACGGACGAAGAGCTTCGGCGCTTCGATCGGACGCGGAAGGACAAGCGGGTGTCGAACGAGGAGTGGGTCTCGAAGACCGACCCGGACAGCCGCATTGCGAAGATGAAAAATGGCGAAACGCACTTGGCGTACAAGGCCGAGCATGTGATCGACCTGGAGACCGAAGTGGTGCTGGCCGCGTCGATCCGGCCCGCCGACCACGCCGACGTGGACACGATGGTGGATAGCGTGGTCGAGGCGCAGGTGAATCTGACGGAGGCGGGCGTCGAGGTGGAGATCGAGGAAGCGGTGGCCGACAAAGGCTACCACGCCACCGACACCATCGAGCTGGCCGAGAGCCTGAACCTTCGCACCTACATTCCCGAACGGAAGCCGAAAGGCGAACGGAACTGGCGCGACGTGCCGGAGGAAAAGCGTCGGGCCGTGCTCAACAATCGGCGTCGCGTGCGGCGGGCGAAGAGCAAGCGGTTGCAGCGACAGCGCAGCGAGCGGGTGGAACGGAGCTTTGCCCACATCTGCGACACCGGCGGCGCGCGGCGGAGTTGGCTTCACGGATTGGAGAAGGTGCAAAAGCGATACTCGATTGCGGCGATGGCGCGGAACCTGGGCTTGCTCATGCGCAAGGTGTTCGGAATCGGCACGCCGCGCGGTCTCCAGGCCGCCGGCGGCTTTGTGTCGTTTGTGTGTTTGCGTGGATTCACATTCATAACCTGTTGTCTCGTTACCGCGACTCGCAGACCTCCGCCGACTTCAATGCATCGCCCTGCGCTATGGCAGTTTGACCTGCTCCGATTTCGAAATATTCACCCTTTTTCAACGGGCTGCTAATACTAATGTCCAGCTCGAATGGCCGGTACATCCGCACACTTTGGCGTGTAACAGATTAGCCATCTTCTGCAATTCAGATCTATTTTCCGCTGTGTGACAGCCATGGAGATTAACCGTAGCACCTTCACAAAGCCTATTGGCGATTCTTTCAAGAATACTTGGCGGCGAACCTGGATAGATTCCAGTGCCGTTACCAGTTGCTATTCCACAACCAAAGCCATGACCGCTTATATTCAAAGTCTTAATACAGCAACCACCAGACTCTAAAATGCCTGCAATCGCCCAATCGCCCCCGCTACCTGTTTCCCCAATACGCGTAAATACCGTTCCTGCGCCTGATTGTGTCTGCCAACAATACGCATCTTCGGGAGTGGTAGAGCTTGTTACTATTGTAACCGTGTCATCCGAAAAACAGGGCTTAATTGTAGGATATGAGCATACCTCAATATTCCCGGTTGGATCAGTATGCGCCGCCGGAGAACCAGTAACATATCGATACAAATTCTCGTCACCGCCATTATACCCAACTGGATCCCTGTTGATAAATCTTTCCAGCGCGGCATCATAAAATCGAGCGCGATAATAATATAGAAAAATTAATGTGTCAAGTGTCTGGCCGGTGCAGAGGATCGTGTTGGAGTTGGCGGAGGTGTTGGAGGAAGTGGACCAGTCGGTCGTCCAAAAGTTGGCGGCGCCGTAGGGGGTGTAGGTAGTACGCTCGACTGTTTGCCATACGCCGTTTACTTGTATCACCAGCCCGGTTACGTTGTAGTTCGCGTCGCCGAGATAGAAAATCCGCTTAGCGGTGTCGATGCTGGTGCCCGCGGTGTAGAGCGTGTCACGGAGGATCGGGGCGTCGATGTAGCGGGGTGACCAGAGGCATTGGTAACCGCCGGTGCGGCTCACCAACGGATGTTAAGTCGCTTTCAATGATCTGCTGGCCACCGTAATAATCGTCTTGGACATTGCCGGGCGTGGCACCGTCGAAATCGGTGAAAATTTGAATCCGCCGATTCTGGCCATCGTATTCGTTCTGCTGCTTGATGGTCGAACCTTCTTTTACTTCGACCATGCGGTTCCAAGCATCGTATTTCGCCGTCATGCCACTGTTGAGCGCGATCATGTTGCCGGCGGCATCGTAAAGATTGCTGCTTTGGCCGGAGGGCGTCTCTTCGTTCGCCTCGTTGTACGTGCCGGCATCGTTGTTGTTGCCCAATGAGTCGAGCAACCACGTCTTTTGATGTTCGCCGCCTAGCCACCATGACTCCAGACGATCGAGCGCGTCATAAGTATAGGTCTCGTCCAGATTCACGGGCGATTCTTGATCCTTTGAGACGACATTCTCTTTTGAAATGCGGTTGCCGGCGGGATCGTATTCATAGTGA
>CAVQKP010000017.1:0-102954 GCA_963713065.1 Pirellulales bacterium
ATTATAATGTTGGAAAATGGGAGTCTCTACATCGTGATGGTCAAATCAAAAACGCAGAGGCTCCCAAAATGGATACGGTCAGGGTGCGCAGCGTATCCCCGCGGAACGGCGAAAGTGCGGCACTGGAAACGTGGCGGACCAATCAGGTCAACGTTGCCCCGCGAATTATACTCCTCTCTTCCGGAGGAGTGTGCAACCGGGAAATCGCCCGGCGAGTCGCATACACTCCCCAATGGGTGCGAATCATCATCCACCGCTTCAACGCCGGCGGCTTGGGGATCGAATGGTATCCTTACTTTCACGGTCCGCGGGGCCGAAAACGTTCACGGCGGACCTCGTCGAGCAGATCGCCGAGGTGGCCCTCTCGCCGCCGAAGAAGCTCATCGGCATGACGCAGTGGTCGCTGGCCAAACTGCGGGAGTACCTCGTCGAGCAGCAGATCATCGGCGAGATCAGCCTGGAGTGGTTGCGGCGTCTGCTGCGGCGATGCGGGGTCCGTTGGCGACACACGAAGACCTGGAAAGAGTCGAACGACCCGGAATTTTGGCCCAAATACCGACGCCTGCGGCGGCTCTACCGCAAGCGGCCGTCCGGCGGTCGGCGCATGTGCGTGGACGAATTCGGGCCGTTGAATCTCCAACCCCGACACGGTGGCTGCTGGGCAGGGCCGGGAAAACGTGTCGAACGGCTGCGGGCGACTACCATCGGCACAGCGGCGTGCGGCACTTCCTGGCGGCTTACGACCTGGAAACGGGGCGGTTGTTCGGCCGCTTCACCCAGAGCAAGACATGGAAGGATTTGCTCCGCTTTCTTCGCTGGCTTCGTCGCCGCTACCCGAAGCGAGCGGCTCCACATCGTCATGGACAATTACAAGCCCCATATCAAAGCCGAAGTTCGCTTGGGCCGCGACACAACGTTAAATTCATTTTCACGCCGACCAACGCTTCCTGGCTGAACCGATCGAGTGCCAATTCACCGCTTTCAGGAAGTTCGCTCTCAACACCTCCGATTACTCCACCATGAAGACCAACAAGCCGCCATCGAAAGCTATCCCCAATGGCGGAACGGAAAACGAACCATCACAATACAACCGTGGCAACGATTCAACCAGAAAGCCGCATATACAAAACACGAAAGTCATTGAGTTGAAACGGCACTAGACTAAAAAGAATGTCAAGGAAGTGTCGGATGTGTATAATCTAAATTTGATGCCTGGGGCGAACAACACGAAGTGAGCGTCAGATATCACAGTGAATAAAATCGGTGAGCAATGATTACAACTGCTATGTCGCAAGTCGGTTAGGTACCGGGCTCCTTTAGCGGAATCCGCTAAATCGTCCTACGCTTTTGCATAAGTTTATAACCATGTTTGCGTCTTTTGAGAACTCTTGGTTCGAGGCGACCCGGGCGGTTGGCGACTTCGCAAGCGGCGATATGGCGGAGTATCGTAAGGCAATGAGGGACCAACTGCGAGGTCGGGATCAGTCGGCAGGAGAGCGACATCCACGATGCCAGCACGTATTGACACGTCGCCGTGAAGCTGATTTGACGGGGGTTTTTGCCGTGACCAGGGCTGCAGCGGCGGCCGTGGTGCGGATCAGGTTATAGGCCAGCATGGTAGTCCAGAATTCACGGCGGACCATCTCCGGCGACTTGCCACGCGCGTGGACGAGATTCAGATTGGATTTGATGCTGCGGATGTCCAACTCCGCATTCCAGCGAAAACCATAAAGTTGAGCAATTTCGTCGCTGGTAAACTCCTCGGCATCGGTGAGGGTGGTAATGACGTCGATCGTGCGGGTGCGGCGGCCCGGCTGATCACCGTGTAGCGAATCTCGCGCAACTCAAGGGTTTCGGGAATCTTTTGGTAGGTACCTTCGTCCATCCACGCGGGCCGCGCAGGACGAGTCCATACAATAAGGTGATCGTACTTGCCAAGCCGCTGGCCGCGACGGAAGTCGCTGTGACGCCGCTGATGCTTTCGTGCGCAGACGTGGGTGCCCTGGGCCAGCAGCAGGGCGATCATCATAAAGGAGCAGTAGTAGCGGTCCGCCACCGCGATGTCGTCGCGCCCAGCCGCCCGAAAAGTTTCCGCAGCAGGGCGGATTCGCCCGTTTGCTTGCCGGCGTAAGGGCCCAACGCGGCATCTTTCACGCAGGCAGTCGCCAGCGAGAGAATCGTCACCACGCGTGCGATCGGCAGTCCCACGCCGGGTTTCTGCGATTTCTGTTGGGGATACTCGGTTTGGTTTTCTGCTGTGTCGGGCATCGTAAACGTGAAGCCGTCGATCAGGTTGGGGTGTTTGGCATGCCACAGCCAGTCCGCTTCGGCGGCCGCTTCCGTCCCGGTAGCCACCTCGCCGCTGAGTTCATGCAGCGCCGCTTCGGAGAGCTTCGCGGCGCACGGCAATAGTTGCCGGTGTCGGCCGTCGGCGGTGCCATCTGCTCGTGTTCGCAGTAGCTGACCACCCGCGCCACGGCCGCTTGACACGAGGCTTCCTTGCCGTCGCGCAGCACTTGGCCGAGAAAGGACCAGACCATCATCGCCGTCGAGTAGATCCCCTGCGCGCCAAACAATCCCCCATGTTTGGCGAACACGCCTCGATACGGTTGGCGGAAAGGATGGGGGCGAAAGGCAACGCCGCACTGGCCAGAAAAGAGGCTACCACTTTCTGAAAACTGCTAATGCCCGTGTTGGCAAAATTTGGTATATCCCAAGCCATGAAAAAACCCTCCTTGGCATTTTCACGATCGCCACGCCAAGGAGGGCATACGAATTATCGCCAAGAGCGGGCCAAACGATCAATACCAACTCCGACGACCGGGAAATTTACAAAAAAAACCGCGATCGTCAAAGCCCAATCTGCGCCATCGCCACGTGACAGTGCCATTCGTGTCAGGAACCAATATTGACGAGCGGAGATGGTTCTGGTAAGCTCGCGGCATGGGACGACCGTTAAGAACCACGACCGGTGGGTTGGTGTACCATGTGCTCAACCGGGCCAACGAGCGCTTGCGGATCTTCGACAAACCGGAGGACTACGAGGCCTTCGAGCGCATCCTCGAATAAAAAAAGGGGATAAGTCCAATTATTTGTGCTTTTAGGTCTTCTACGAGGTTGAAATGTTGATTTGTGTCCGAATTTCTCGACGGTCGTCATTTGCCAAGCGGTGCTGCCAAAGGGACGACCGCGCTGCGCCGATGTTTGCACACCTCAAGCAGCAAATCGGGCGGTTCGTGGCATGACCTGAATCTACCACAGCCCTCCTTGAATATCAATAATTGGACTTATCCCCTTTTCGCTCCTATTTCCATCCGTCCTTGTCGCATAGAAAGTGATACTTAAGCACTTCCACAGCCAATAGTGGCTGCGTATTAATGTCGGCGTCTGTTTTTGTGGCGAGTACTTCATAAACGACCCATATGTCTGCACAAGGCGGGGCCAATCGAAGAGTCTCCAGGGCACCTTGCGCTCTGTTCTTGACACTCGGCGGCAACGATTTCTTCAGATATACTACTCGATAATGGCTATTCTTTTGCAGGGCCCACTTGAGTTGGACTTCCTTGGATATCTCATTGCCATTGAATCCCGTTGTAATTCCAAATACGCCCGCAAAGTTTCTTGGCTTCACGAGGATTTCTGCTGCGGATTTCCTCCACAAGTGATCGAATATCGGCATCGCCAAAGGAGTGACTGTCGTTCCCAATATCGTCTTCCTCTTTTTCATTACTTCCAAGCAGTATATAGACTACAGCCGATAAGCTGACCATGCGAACCCTAGGTGTCGCATTGGGCCACTTCTGTTTCAATTTCTCTGTTCCCGCCTTCATGGCAGACTCAATAGTCTGCACCGTGGGTGTTCGGGCGACAGCCGTCGCGATGTCTATAGGAAGCTTGCCGCGATGCAGGCTTGCTTCTTCCGTTGCAAACAAGATGAGACACTGGCGCGACAGCGAGAGGTCGAATTCGACCACTCGACCAACTATGTTCATAGCGCTATCGTGTTCGACCCCAAGACCTTCAGGAAAATGAAGGTCGATTTCCAAAAAATGTTTTGATGAAAATGGTGCTGCGATTCTCTCACCGCTATTCGTCTTGGACTGGTCCACATGACTTCCTTGCTTCCCAGCGATACTGCCGGGCGTCTCCTGCGGTTGAACGACCTCATTGCCAAAGCATGAGGACAACCGTAAGCAAGTCATGACCACAATCGCGCAAATTCGTAACGATATCCGCAATATGATTGAATGTAGCATGGTTCGTTATCCCTTCGAACATATTCCGATGGTTGTATTGACGTTTATTACGAAACCCAGCTGCCAAGTGCATGTGCAGCCTTCAGGAGGTGTGTCTTCACCTTTCTTTGCAGCTTTGGGGTCGTGCGGGATGTTCCGATTGGTAATCAGCGGGATTGAAATAGTATATGTAAATAGAGGTTTGCACGGGCACCCCCGCGGATATGTATCAATCGTATAAGGCTGCAGAGTCTCTTTGATTTTTTGTGCTATGGCGTCCTTAGCCTTTTTGGATTGTAGTCGCTAGGATAATTTGGCCCATTTTATGGGATTAATCTGTAGAGGAATTGACCTCCTGGTGATGGTCAACAGGTCGAGTTCGAGGAGTGCTCGGAACACGGCCTGACGTTGCACTTGGCGTTGATGGTTTTTGTTTTCGCAACGGAACTTGTCTTGGCGCTCGCGGAGGATCGCTTGCCGATGGCATTCGATTGCGGCGGTGAAACGCTCCCGCCTGGGTGAATTGATCGGTTGCCGGGCGGACCGGCACGCGCGGTGCGTGGGACCGCGGTGGCCGTGGGGCCGGAGGAGTTCATTGGCTTGGGCCGTGGCGGCCTGAAGACACCCCGACGTCCAGCGACCGGCGCGGCGGGCGAAGTGCTCGGTGCGTTTGCGGAGGCTCCCATTTCCCGCCTCGCAACCGCCATTATACCGCGGCATGCGGGGTGGAGAAGGGAGCCAGGCCATACCGCGGCGGCGCAGCAGCGGCTGAAAATGATCGCTGAGGAAGGTCGTGCAGTGGTGACGCTTGACTTGGACATCGCCGACATCCGCGCTTATCCGCGCCGAAATGCGTCTCTCAAATCTTGGATAATATTGCTCCATTTCCTTGCTTTGTCAGGGAAGTTTTTCGCGGATTATTTTATGTAAACTTCCCCGTTGGCGGGTTGACTCACTGAGGCGGGTTCCGAAAAATGTGCGGTAGTGATCGCATGGTTCCCCGCCATAAGCAGGGCTTTTTTACGGTTACGAAATCTGACCCCTGATCGGGAGAAAGCAGGTGCCCAGATGAAAAGAACTTCCATCTTAAGTTGCGGCTTGTTGTTGCTGACCGTGGTCGCCGGACTGTTTAGTGCCATCGTTCCGGCCGAGGCCGCGGAGAAGAAACCGAACATCCTCGTTATCATGGGCGACGATGTAGGCTGGTTCAACATCGGCGCCTACCACCGCGGCATTATGTCCGGCAAGACGCCGCACCTCGACAAGCTGGCCGAACAGGGCATGATGTTCACCGACTACTACGCCGAGGCAAGTTGCACGGCAGGTCGGGCCAACTTTATCACCGGCGAACTCCCGCTGCGCACGGGACTGACCACGGTCGGCCAGGCCGGCGCCGACGTGGGATTGCCGGCCCAGGCATGCACGATTGCCACCGTGCTCAAGGAGATGGGCTACACCACCGGCCAGTTCGGCAAGAACCACCTTGGCGACCTGAACAAGTACCTGCCGACGGTTCATGGCTTCGACGAATTCTTCGGCTACCTCTATCACCTCGACGCGATGTCCGACCCGTACTGGTTCGACTATCCCCAGGACTGGATCGACACGTACGGACCGCGGGACTTGGTGCATTGTTGGGCGACGGACGCCGATGACCCCACGGTACAGCCGCGCTGGGGAAAGATCGGCAAACAGAAGATCGTGGATGAAGGTCCCCTGGCCCCATTCCCGAACATGGCCGGCCGGCAGAATTGGCAGGAGGGCCGCAAGGCCAAGTACGATATGGAGACCTTCGACGAAGTGCTCGTCGAGCAATGCAAGGGTTTCATGGACAAGGCCAAGAAGGAAGGCAAACCGTTTTTCATCTGGCACAACACGACACGGATGCACGTATTCACCTACATTCCTCCCAAGTACCAAGCGCTCATGAACTCCAAGAGCAACTACGGATTGGAGGAAGCCGGCATGGCGCAGATGGATGATTGTATCGGCTCCCTGCTGAAGCACTTGGAGGATATCGGCGAGGCGGAGAACACGATAGTTATTTTCACCACCGATAACGGGGCCGAGGTGTTCACTTGGCCGGATGGCGGCATGACGCCGTTCAAAGCCACCAAGGGCACCGTCTATGAGGGCGGCTTCCGCGTGCCGTGTATCGTTCGCTGGCCGGGCCACATCAAGCCGGGCCGCGTTGAAAACCACATCTTCTCCGGGCTCGATTGGTTCCCTACCCTGATTGCAGCAGCCGGCGATTCGAATATCACCAATAAGCTGTTGAAGGGCGTGAAACTCGGCGATCGCACGTACAAGAACCACCTCGACGGCTATGACCAGATGGACCTGCTCGCGGGCAAGGGACCGTCCAAACGCCATGAGATCTGGTACTTCGGGGGCCCCCACCTGGGCGCGGTCCGGATCGACGATTTCAAGTTCCAGTTCTTTCAACAGCCCAACGGTTGGCCCGGAGCCAAAGTGACGACCGATATGCCGTTGATTTACAACCTCCGCCAGGATCCGTTCGAGCGGACGCCGTCAATTTTCGCCGAAACCTTGAATAACCTCGGGGGCGGGTACATGAACGACTTCTACGCCCGAGAGTTCTGGCGGTTCGTGCTGGTGCAGCAAAGGGTGGCCGGCTTGGCGAAGACGGCCATCGAGTTCCCGCCGATGCAAGCCCCTGCTTCTTTCAACCTCGATGCCGTGAAGAAGCAGATCGACGAAGTGATGAAGAATCACGAAGGCCAGTAATGGACTAACCGCAAGCGAGCGTTCCGCGGTGGACCGGGGCGCTCGCTTCTTTTCAGTGCCGGTGTAGATTATATATATCTTCGCAAATCCGCCAATTTTCCAGCAAACGCACCGCCTTAAACGAGCACGACGACCATGAAATACACAATTCTGAAATCGTCGTTCCTCGCCGTCGCGCTGACGGTGCTAGGAGCCAACATTGCCCAGGCGGCGGACCCGCTTCGCTCGTGGAACGAAGGGCCGGCCAAGCAGGCGATCACGTCGTTTGTGGCCGCGGTGACCCGGGTGGGAGGGCCGGATTTCGTGCCCGAGGCCGAGCGTATTGCCACGTTCGACAACGACGGCACGCTTTGGGCCGAGCAGCCGATGTATGTTCAGTTCGTCTTCGCACTCGACCGCGTGAAGGCCCTCGCATCACAGCACCCCGAGTGGAAGGAGCAGGAGCCTTTCGCTTCGTTGCTCAAAGGCGACATGAAAGGGGTACTTGCAGGGGGCGAGCGGGCGATAGAAGAGATCGTCATGGCCACGCATGCCGGCATGACGACCGCGGAATTCGAGCAAATCGTCAAAGACTGGATCGCCGCGGCGAGGCATCCGCGGTTCAATCGCCCCTACACCGAGTGCGTGTACCAGCCGATGTTCGAACTGCTGGCTTACCTGCGGGCGAACGGATTCAAGACGTTTATCGTGTCCGGCGGCGGGATCGAGTTTATGCGGCCGTGGACGGAAAAGGCGTATGGCGTTCCGCCCGAACAAGTGGTGGGCAGCAGCATTAAAACGAAGTATGAGTGGCGAGACGGCAAGCCGGTGCTGGTGCGGCTGCCGGCGATGGACTTCATCGACGACAAAGCCGGCAAGCCCGTGGGAATCAACTCGCACATTGGCCGGCGGCCCATTGCCGCGTTCGGCAACTCGGACGGCGATCAGCAGATGCTGGAGTGGACGCAGGCCGGCGTAGGCGCGAAGTTGATGATGCTCGTGCATCACGATGATGCCCGGCGCGAGTGGGCCTATGGCGCCGAATCGAAGATCGGCACATTCAGCGACGCGCTCATGACCGAAGCGAAGAAAAACGGTTGGACCGTGATCAGCATGAAGAAAGACTGGAATCGCGTCTTCCCAGACACACGCTAACCCGAGGAACCCAAAATTTTATGTCAGCGCTTCCCGTGCGGCGGCGATGGTGGCGTCGATGTCGGCTTGGGTGTGGGCGGTGGAGAGGAAAAGGGCTTCGTACTGGCTGCAGGGCATGTAGATGTTGCGGTCGATGAGGTTCCAGAAATATTTGGCGTAGGCGGCGGTGTTCGAGCGGGAGGCGGTGGGCCAGTCGAGCACGTCTTCGCCGTTGAAGAAGAACGTGAGCATTGCGCCGCAGGCACCGATGCGATGCGGCACGCCGGCACTTTCGGCGGCCGCATGCAGGCCGGCGACCAGCCGGGTGGAGAGTTGTTCGAGTCGGGGATAGGGATTCTCGTCGCGGAGGATTTTTAAAGTGGCAACGCCCGCGGCGGTGGCCAACGGATTGCCGCTTAACGTGCCGGCCTGGAAAACTTTTCCCACGGGCAGGATGTGATCCATGATCTCGGCCTTTCCGCCGTACGCGCCCACCGGCAGGCCGCCGCCGATGATCTTGCCGAGCGTGGTCAAGTCGGGCGTGACGCCGAAGCGCACTGCGCCCGCCAAGCGCCACGCGGAAGCCGGTCATCACCTCGTCGAAGATCAGCAGGGCGCGATGTTGCAAAGTCAAATTGCGCAAGGCGCAAAAATTCCGGCCTGGCGACGACGCAACCCATGTTGCCGACGACCGGCTCGACGATCACGCCGGCGATTTTCGCGCCGTGGCGGTCGAAGGCAGTTTCGAGGCCGGCGACGTCGTTATATTGCAGCACCAGAGTGTCGCGGGCGATGCCTTCGGTCACGCCGGGCGAATTGGGCACGCCGAGCGTCGCCGCCGAACTGCCCGCCGCCACCAGCAGGCTATCGACGTGGCCGTGGTAATTTCCGGCGAATTTGACGATTGTCGGGCGTCCGGTGCATCCGCGGGCGAGGCGGATGGCGCTCATCGTGGCCTCGGTGCCGGAACTGACGAGCCGCACTTTTTCGATCGACGGGACGGCCGCGATCACCAACTCGGCCAGTTCGCTTTCGGCCTCGGTGGGAGCGCCGAAACTGGTTCCCTTCCGCATGGCGGCCTCCAAAGCGGCACGCACTTGGGGATGGGCGTGGCCGAGGATCATCGGCCCCCAAGAGAGCACGTAATCGAGGTAGCGGTTGCCGTCGAGATCGAAAAGATAGGCGCCTTCGGCCCGATCGATGAAAATCGGCTCGCCGCCGACAGCCGCCGAACGCCCTGGCGGGACTGTTGACTCCGCCGGGCATGAGTTTTTTCGCACGCGCAAAGGCAAGACGGCTTTTTTTGCGGATCATCAAAGATTCCCAAAAATACTGTTTGACAGGATCATTCGAAGAGGGCAGTATAACTTTTGCCTCGGCTGGATGTCAAAGGAGCACGCAATCTATACTTTGAGCCTATCTTAAAACCATTTCAACAAACATTTTCCAGCATGTTCTACCCTCACCCCCGGCCCCTCTCCCAGAGGGCGAGGGGAGTTTTGGGATAGGCACTGATCGAGATACCTTGCAGAGGGGGTTTGTTTGTTGATATCCGCCGCCAAGCTTGGTAGAATGATAGGCTATATTAAAGCATTGTCCGGCAGACGATGATGCTCACGATTCAAGGAGGATCTCTCCTGCGATCGAAGCGATCGTTGATTGGAGCCGGTTTTCATTTTTTACTTGCTATTTGCTTCTTTTTCAAGCCGTAAGGAGAAACGTTATGAATCGTTATTGGGCTTTGCTGTTGATGGTTGCCTTTCCCGCCATGTTGCTGGCACAGCAATATCCGCCGCAGCAAGAGGCGCCGTATCAGCCTGCGGTGCCGCCGCCCGCCAACTTGAATTCGTATGGAGGATATTATTCCTCGGGCGGAGGCACGGTGGCCGGATCGGCGATGACCGGCATGGCGAACGCCATCAGCGCGAAGGGAAATTACAATCTTTCGACGTCGGCGGCGGCCGTCAACATGACGCAAGCCGAGAAGAATTCCATCCAGAATGCCCAGCTCCGCACCGACACGTATTTTCAGATGCGTGCGACGAATAGGGCGGCGCAGAAGGCCGAAGCCGGTCCCCCGCCGACGATGGAAGAGATCGCGCGGATCGCCCGCGAAGGCGCTCCGCGGCCGGTCACCGCGCAGCAGATGAATCCGATGACCGGTCAAATCAATTGGCCGGCGGCGCTGCAGCAGGACGTTTTCGCTCCCCAGCGCCAGGATTTGGAGCAGATCGTAACGAAGCAAGTCAAATACGGCGGGCTGAGTTTTACGGACCAGATGCAAGCCCGCAAGACCATCGAAACCATGTTTTCCGAATTAAAAACGATGATCACCGCGATGCCGCCGCAAGATTACACCAACAGCCGGAGTTTCTTGAACAGCATGATCTACGCGACCTGCAAGGCGCAGCTTTATTGAAGAGGCGGGGTGACATCGCTTCGCTTGTAAAATAAAAGGATATTCAACCAATCATTTTGGAGCATATTATGACAATTAATTATCGAACGAAGGTTTATTTGATTGCGGTTGCCGGCTGGCTGTTGTTGGCCGGAACGGCGGCATGGGCGGCGGAAAAGTCCTTGCAGGATACGATCGGCGCCTTGAAAGGCGGCGACGAGGCGGGGCGCATTGCGGCCATCGACCGGTTGGGGGCGGAAGGCATGAAGGCCGCGGCGGCGGTGGGCCCCTTGACGGAGTTGCTGAGCGATCCATCGCCCGCGATTCGCGCGCATGCGGCCAAATCGCTGGGAGAAATCGGCGATCCGGCCAAGCAAGCAGCGCCCGAGTTGGTGAAGTTATTGAAAGACGCCGATGAAACGGTTCGCCGCCAGGCGATGCAGGCGTTGGTTGTGCTGCGACCCGGAAGGGAGCTGATGCTGCCGCTTTTCGAGAAAATCATGGCCGGATCCGACGCGGCGGAGCAGATGCGCATCTTGCACGCCATTTCGGAGGCCGGCGAGGCGGCCGTGCCGCGGCTGATCAAGGCGCTGAAGAACGAAAAGGTGGCCTATTGGGCCTGCATCGTGCTCCGCGACATGGGACCGAAAGCGAAAGCGGCCGTTCCCGCGTTGATCGAGACGCTCAAGAGTCCGCGGCCGGACGTTCGCCGCGAAGCCGTCTTGGCCTTGGGCGTGATGGACGACGCCGCCTTGCCCGCCGTGCCGCAAATTGCGGAGTTGCTCGGCGACGAAAACGCAGCGACCGCCGCGACTTTCGTGCTCGGCCAACTGGGAAAGATTCCCGCCGATGCCGAGGCGAAGATTCGGGAGAACGCGAAGAGCGGCGACAAGTCTCTGGTCACGGTGAGTCTCTGGGCGTTGACCCGCGTCCATCCGGAAGACATGCAACTTCGGCGGGAAGCGACGGAAAGGATCGTCGAGTGCCTGAAAGACAAGGATCCGTTCGTCCGCGTGACGGCCGCCCGAGCGCTGGCCGCGCTGCCGCCGGCGCCGGAAATCACGCTGCCGATTTTGGAAAAAGCGTTGAAAGGCGCCGACGCCACCACGGCTCAATATGCCTTGGACGCCTTGGCGACGATTGGACCGAAAGCCGTGCCGCGGCTTATCGATTTATTGAACCACAAGGAAATTCGCGTGCAGGTGGTTTACGTATTGGGTCAGATCGGGCCGGGCGCGGCGCCCGCCGTGGATGCCCTGGCGAAACTGGTGAACGATGAAGACGAGAACCTGGCGACCGAGGCGGTGCTGGCGCTGGGCAAGATCGGCCCCGGCGCCAAGAGCGCTGTTCCCGTTCTGGTCAAGACGCTGGGGGAGGAGAATTGTCCGGACGCCCACGCCATCGTTTATGCGTTGGGCCGGATCGGCCCGAATGCCGCCGCGGCCGAGCCGCTGCTGGTGAAGGCGATGAAGAGCAAAGACGGTTCGCTGGCGGTGGTCAGCGCATGGGCCTTCACGAAGATCGAACCCCGCACGGCGAAGCCTACGGCGGCGATTCCCGTTTTCGTCGCTTGCCTATCGGATTCTTTGCCGGAAACACGCCAAGCGGCGGCGGAAGGGCTGGCCAGTATGGGGCCGGCGGCTGCGCGATGCCATTCCCGCGTTGAAGAAAGCGCTCGATGACAAATCGAAAGTCGTCCGCGAGGCGGCGGCGAAGGCGCTGAAAGCGGTGAGCGGACCGGCGTCGTAAAGGGGATGCTCGCGAAGAATAAGAATGATTAAAGCGCCATGCCTGCGGTTCTCGCGGGCATGGTGTTTTTTTGTAGTTTCCGCTCGGCGGGCGGGAGATATTCGAGCTTCGATGTCCCGCCCGGCAGGCGGGACCTACCGGGGGGCGGCTTCGGGGGTGGTTTGCAGGATCCGCAGCCCGTCAAGGACTTTGGTGAAATAGCGGAGCGCCCGCAAGATGATCTGGGTCATGGCGGTGTCGCGCTGCTGTTTGGTGAGCCATTGCTTGGGGGACATTTTCAGCACGCCGCTTTTGTAGCTCATTTCTTCCTGCCGCAGCCGCTGCAAGCGCTGATCGGCGGCGGTCCGCAAATGGATATAGAGGCCCTCGATGCGGTCGAAACACTCCTGATATTTCTTGATGCGGAATTCGTGGTCGCGGATGAAACCGATCGCGTCGGCATTCGGCAGCAGGCCCGTCGCCTGGGCGGCCATTTGAAGCTGGGTGAAGGAGCCTTTGTTGATGATGGCGACGGTGTAGTCGCCGCTTGTATCCTGCTCCGCGGCCGAGTCCGGATGGTTCTTCGGCAGCAGCCGATGCAGCAGTTGCTTTGCGCCGAGTTCCAGTACGGCTTCGAGCGGGATGGGTTTGAGCGGCTTGCCGGAAAGCACCGACACGAAGACGAGCGTCGCCATGGCCGCATTGCGTTTTACGTATTGCAGCAAATGAATTCGGCCTTGGAACCGCAAGCTATAGAGCGCGCCGAGCTGCAGAAATTTTTCGGCCTCCACGGCACTGGTGTGGAACCACTCGCGGACGATCGGGAATTGAGCGGCATCATCCTCGGCGGCCAGGAATTTTCGGCAAAAGTCGTCGGCAACGGCGGGCGCGGGAATCGCAGCGATGATTTTTTGAGGCAGCGGCGAGACCAGCGGGAGCGGTTCTTCGGGCTGCACGCGGGCCAATTTCTCCAATTGTTGAGCGACTTCGGCGAAAAGCGCAAGCACGCTTTTCAATTTTTCCTGCTTCGTGGAGATTTTTTGGATTTCCGTCTTTGCTCTTTCGTTCCTTCGCCGGGTCCTGCTGGAGCAACTGCAAATGCATCTGATGGTGAAGATCGCCCGTCTGCCGCACGATTCGCAGTGTTTCGACGTAATTCTTGGCCTGGAACGCTTTTTGGCCTCGAACAAGGCGGTGACATAGGGCGACCCCCGGAGCGAAACGTAGAGTTCGTCCAATTCCTGCGGGAGCGACGCCAGCGATTTCAAGGGCGTTTTGGCAGGCGATGTTTCCATCAAGCGTTTCCATTCCGGGACATGAAAAGGCGACGAATCCGCGCTGAGGCGCTGTCCGACGATAAACTACCGAAATTCATCGCTTTCGCGGACGGCATACGGGGTAGGCCTGCTACTTTAATGCCGGCCCGGGATCGGTTACGCGATGGAATCGCCCCACCCCCTTCTCCGGTTATTGTAATCCTGGCGGTTTACACTGTCAATGAACGAGCTAATTCCATCCGCGCAGGAAAAAGGGCGGAAGGGCAACTTCCGCCCCGATGCGAACGTTAGGATTTACACAATTTCGCGGGCGATTCAACCGCGGCGTTTTTTTTATCGCGTTATTTTCCCGCCTTGATCGCCGCTTGCGCCGCCGCCGCACGAGCGATGGGAACGCGGTAGGGGCTGCAGCTTACGTAGTTCAGGCCGGCCTTGAAGCAGAACTGCACGCTGGCCGGGTCGCCGCCTTGCTCGCCGCAGATGCCGATCTTCAAATCGCCCCGCGTGCCGCGGCCCTTCTTCACCGCCATCTCGATCAACTGGCCCACGCCGCTTTGGTCGATCGTCTGGAACGGATCGGCTTCGAGAATGCCCTGGTCGAGGTATTCGTGCAAAAACCCGCCGATGTCGTCGCGGCTGAAACCGAAACTCATCTGCGTGAGGTCGTTGGTGCCGAACGAAAAGAATTGCGCGGTTTTGGCCATTTTGTCGGCCAGGAGGCAGGCGCGGGGGATCTCGATCATCGTGCCGTAGAGGCAATGCACTTCCACGCCCATCGCCGTTTCGACTTCCTTCTTGACACGATCGAAAATGACCTTCGTGGCGTCGAGTTCCTTGACGTCGCAGGTGACCGGGACCATGAGTTCGGGCTTGGGCGATTTGCCGGCCTTTTGGAGTTCGGCGGCGGCCTCGAAGATCGCCTTGATCTGCATCTCGGTGACTTCGGGATAAGTGATTCCCAGCCGCACGCCGCGGTGGCCCATCATGGGATTCGTTTCGTGCAAGGCTTCGCCGCGCTTCTTGATTTCGGCCGGCTTGATGCCGAGCGAGGCGGCCAACTCCTTCTGCTTGGCGGCGTCTTGCGGCACGAACTCGTGCAGCGGCGGATCCAAGAGGCGGATCGTCACCGGCAGGCCGTCCATCGCTTCGAGCGTGCCCTTGATGCTGTTCTTGACGAAGGGGAACAGTTCGTTGACGGCGCCGCGGCGCTCTTCGGCATTCTTGCTCAAGATCATTTTCCGCAACACGAACAGCGGCTCGTCGCTGCCGGCGCCGTAGAACATGTGCTCGGTGCGGAACAACCCGATGCCTTCCGCGCCGAAAGCGCGGGCGACCTTGGCGTCGGCGGGCGTGTCGGCATTGGTGCGGACGCCCAGGGTGCGGTACTTATCGACGATCTGCATAAACTTCTGGAAGCGCGGATTCTCGGTGGCGTCCATCATTTCGAGCGCGCCGGCATAGGCTTTTCCCTTGGTGCCGTTCAACGTGATCAAATCGCCTTCCTTGAGTTTCACCTCGCCGACCACAAGCTTGCGGCCGGCCATGTCGATCTTCAGGTCGCCGGCGCCGACGATGCAGCACTTGCCCCAACCGCGGGCCACCAGCGCCGCATGGCTGGTCATGCCGCCGCGGGCGGTCAAAATACCCACGGCCGCGCGCATGCCTTCCACGTCCTCGGGATTGGTTTCCTCGCGGACGAGGATGACTTTCTCGTTTTTCTTCTTCAGTTCCACGGCCTCCGCCGAAGTGAACACGATCTTGCCGCAGGCGCCGCCGGGACCGGCCGGCAAACCGGAAAGGAACGGTTCGGCCTTCTTCTCCGACTCCGGATCGATGATCGGATGCAGCAATTCGTCCAACTGCGCCGGAGCGACGCGCATCACGGCGGTCTTTTCGTCGATCAGATTCTCTTCGAGCATGTCCATCGCCATGTTCAGGGCCGCCAAGCCGGTCCGCTTGCCGTTGCGGCATTGCAGCATGTAGAGTTTCCCTTCCTGGATCGTGAACTCGATGTCCTGCATGTCGTGGTAATGATGCTCGAGCTTCAAGCGGATGTCGTCGAGTTGCTTGTATAGCTCGGACATGGCCGTTTCGAGCGAGGGCAGATTCTGGTTTTGTGGATTCTTCGTGGCTTCGTTCAGGGGGTTCGGAGTGCGGATGCCGGCCACCACGTCTTCGCCCTGGGCGTTGACGAGCCATTCGCCGTAGAACTTGTTCTCGCCGGTGGCCGGATTGCGCGAGAAGGCCACGCCGGTCGCCGAGCTGTCGCCCAGGTTGCCGAAGACCATGCTCTGCACGTTGCAGGCGGTGCCCCATTCGCCGGGGATGCCTTCGATCCTGCGATAGGCCACCGAGCGGCGGCCTTCCCAACTCTTGAACACCGCGCCGACCGCGCCCCAAAGCTGATCCTGCGGATCGTCCGGGAACTCGCGGCCGAGCACTTCCTGGACCTTTGCCTTGAACTGCTTGCAGAGCCTTTTCAAGTCGGCGGTTTCAAGTTCGGTATCGGAAATTTCCTTTTTCCCCAAAGATTTCGCTTTGTTTTTCTTGGCCTTGTGCATGATCTGCTCGAGCTGCACGCGGATGCCCTTGCCTTCGGCCGGTTCGATGTCTTCGGCCTTCTCCATCACCACGTCGGAATACATCATGATCAGCCGGCGGTAGGCGTCATAGACGAACCGCTCGTTGCCGGTCTTTTTGATCAGGCCGGGAATCGTGGTCGGGCAGAGTCCGACGTTGAGGACGGTTTCCATCATGCCGGGCATCGAGGTGCGGGCGCCGCTGCGGCAGGAAAGCAACAGCGGATCGTTCGCATCGCCGTATTTCATGCCCATGGCTTCTTCGACCTTTTTCAAGGCCGTGGCAACCTCTTCGCGCAAGGA
Organism: Pirellulales bacterium; assembly: GCA_963713065.1. Lineage (GTDB taxonomy): Bacteria > Planctomycetota > Planctomycetia > Pirellulales > Thermoguttaceae > JADLEL01. The sequence goes on from CAVQKP010000017.1 coordinate 16,382, forward strand.
CTGCGGAAACTGACGGCCTTCGGCGAAGAAAACCGTGCAGAATCCGGTGGAAATCGTGAAACCGGCGGGAACGGGGAGGCCGAGTTTGGCCATTTCGGCCAAATTCGCGCCCTTGCCGCCGAGTTCGTTCTTCATCGAAGCATCGCCTTCGGTCCCGTTCAGTCCGAAATAATAAACATATTTTGTGGCCATAAGTGGCTTTCTCCAAAGGGTTTAGGTAAATTGATGGGGAAATGGATCGTTTGTGGTTCGAACCAACGGATTCTGAGATGGATTCGGAAATCCATCGGATCGATCGGACGTCGAACCCTGGCAGAGGCATCGCAACAAAACGGTGCCCCCATTTGCATGATCTCGGGCCTAAAAGCGGGATACATGGCCCAGAACTACCGCTGGAAACGAAACGCTCAAATTTACCAGTCGGAGTGGGGATCGTCAAGGACGGGCACGGAATGACTTTGCACTTATGGGGGATGAGCCGTGGACATTATTCACGCTGATCCAAACGATCATCAGCAGTTCGGGGATAGGGGAGCGATTGTTTTTCGGAGCCATTCCGATTATCATTAACTCCTTTGAGGACAGCAACTTAATGGATGCCAAGCAATATCAGGTGGTGCATATCGCGAATTTTGCCGTCACAGCGGCGCTTTTCGAAGGGGGCTTGGCAATTTTCGCCTTGAGCCTGGGCTGGGCTTTCGACATCCCGCCGATGGCATCGTTTCGTTGGTCGTGGATCGATTTCGGATGGGGGGTGGCGGCGACGATTCCCCCGCTGGGCTTGCTCGGGCTTTGCCTGTACTTGCCCTGGAGACCTTTTCAACGAATCTTACGGCTCTTGAATCAGACGATTTTGCCGCTTTTCCGCGAATGCAGGCTCATAGAAATCGCGATGATCTCCGTCTTGGCCGGTTTGGGGGAAGAAATGTTGTTCCGCCCGATCGTGCAGGAGGGACTGGCCCATTGGATCGGTTCGCCTTATGGAACAGTGCTCGGTTTGATTGCCGCCGCGACGATCTTCGGACTGTTGCACGGCATGACGGTTACCTATGCGATCCTTGCCGGCGTTATCGGGTTATATCTCGGCAGCATCTGGCTGCTTACGGGCAATCTTCTCGTGCCCATCACCGTTCACGCGCTCTATGACTTTTTAGCGCTGGCCGCCCTGACGAAAATGCACACTCCGCCCGAGGAAACGAAGGACGAAAATCAAAACTAGTGCTTAGTCACAGCTTAATCTTAGGATATACTGACTTGAGTTTGCAGCGGGCGTCATCGATTTTCATTTGCCAATCGACGCCGCGTTGAGTGTTGTTGACGTCCTCCGACCACGCATGAATCCGTTCGCATAGCGTTTTCAAATCGCCTAACCGTTGCCGAATCCCCTCGACCGCTTCCTGCACCACGCCGAGATCATCACCATCACCGGCCGCAGCTACCGGCTCCGCAACGGGTGAAACTCGGATGGGGAGGCGAAGGGCAATGGCCAACCCTCGAAAAGGGAAAAACACCCCCGCAGGAATCGGCTCTTGGCGGGGGATGCCGTGCGATAGTCGGAATTGCTCTAATTCTTGCATCAAAACACGCTTGTCTATGTTGCCCTCCTGCCATATTGCGTAGCGTTTTCTGCAATCATGCATACGTATGATGTTCTTATTGCGCTTCCTTAATTGTCGTCAAGATGCACTTTCTCACAGCTAGTTGATCTTTGCAGCGTGTCTTCATTTCTAAAAAGTTCTCTTTACCCATCTTTCTGGTGGCAGCCACCCATAAAGTGGTTTCTCCCTTTCAAAATCTGCACTCTTATCAGCAAGGTATATTTGTTTTGAATAGCCCCCATCTGAATGCTGACCAATTCATCAAAAGAGGGGGGTATGGAAAAGAAGATTCGATTTGCCACGACCTCACCAAAAATCGCTTTCAACCATGCCGCAGAGTTTTCAATCCATTCAACAACACTGGTCACTCACGGGATTTCTGCATCGGTGCACCGACGCGGTTTGCATCCTGTTGGGTTTGTACATCGCCTCGCAGTTCGTAACCTGGCAAGGGACTCCTTATTATTATTGGCTCGCCGGCGCCGCCGCCATCATTTTCTTTGGCATGGTCGCGGAACTGAGCGGCATTTATCGCCGCTGGCGGGGCGTTTCGGTCAGACGGGAACTGATCTCCGCCCTCGTCGCTTGGGCAATGACGCTCCTATTGCTCTTGTCCTTTGCTTACTTCTTTCACAAAATGACCGGCGATTATTCACGGAAAATGCTGTTGATCTGGTTCTTTAGCACACCGGCATCGATGATCGCCTTGCGCATGGGAATTCGTTTGCTGCAGCGCTCGTTCGCGCCTTGGGTTACAATACGCGGCAATTCGCCGTAGTAGGCGTGACGGAATTGGGTTTCCAACTCGCCAAGAATATTGAAAACCTTCCCGAGATGGGCCTCAAGCTGGCCGGTTTCTTCGACGATCGGGGAGATGAGCGAAATCCCGTCATCCCCGCCGAAATGGGCCTGCGCGTCGGCAATCTGGATGAACTTCTCGTCCAGGCAAAAGACGGCTGCGTGGAGATCATCTACATCACATTTCCCCTCCGCGCCGAAGAGCGCATCCGCGGCGTGCTGCATCGGTTGAGCGACACGACCGCTTCGGTTTACGTCGTGCCCGACTTCTTCGTCTTCCAATTGCTGCATTCCCGCTGGAGCGATATCCTCGGCTTGCCGGTGGTGAGCGTTTTCGAGACGCCGTTTTACGGCATCGACGGCGTCGCCAAGCGCTTGTTCGATATCGTCGGGAGTTCAATCCTGCTATTGATTCTCGCCGTGCCGATGATGCTCATCGCGCTGGCGATCAAACTGAGTTCGTCCGGCCCGGTGTTCTTCCGCCAGCGCCGCTACGGCCTGGACGGCCGCGAAATCCGCGTCTGGAAATTCCGCACGATGAAGGTCTGCGAAGACGGTTCGACGATGGTGCAAGCCGTGAAGAACGACCCGCGCGTGACCCGCATCGGAGCGATCCTGCGAAAAACCTCGCTCGATGAACTGCCGCAGTTGTTCAACGTGCTGGCCGGAAACATGTCTCTGGTCGGGCCGCGGCCCCACGCCAACGCGCTCAACGAAGAATTCCGCACCCGGGTAGATGGTTACATGCTGCGGCACAAGGTCAAGCCGGGCATCACGGGCCTCGCACAGGTCAACGGCTGGCGCGGCGAAACCGACACGCACGAGAAAATGGAAAAACGCATCCAATTCGACCTCCGCTACATCCGCGACTGGTCCCTATGGATGGATATCAAAGTGCTGCTGCAAACTCCGCTGGAGGTGATTTTGAGCAGGAACGCTTATTGAAGGGATTAGGAATTAGGGGGTGGAGATCAGGGATTAGGGATGGGGAAAGAAAATATGATGGAAGACATATCCCGAAATCCGGAGACCGATTTGCTTGCCGCAAGGCCCGATTCGCTTTCGCCTGCGCCGCAGACCATCGGCGTGCTGCACGTGATCAACGGAGAGCATTACGCCGGGGCCGAGCGCGTGCAGGATCTGCTGGCCGCCTGCCTGCCGAGATTCGGCTTCGAGGCCGGTTTCGCTTGCGTGAAACTCGAACGCTTCGCGGACTTGCGCCAATCGCGCGCTGCGCCGCTCTACAACACGAGAATGCGGGGCAAATTCGACCTTCGACCCGCGCGGCGGATCGCCCGAATCGTCCGCAGCGAAGGATACCGGCTGATTCACGCCCACACCGTGCGGACCGCAATGGTCGGCGCCCTGGCCGCGCGGCTGGCCGGCGTGCCGCTCGTGTATCACGTGCATAGCCCCGCAGCGCGCAATAGCACGCGGCGCTGGGCCGATCGATTCAGCGCCGCCGTCGAGCGATTTAGTTTGCGTTCGGCGGCGCGATTGATCGCCGTTTCCGAGAGCCTGGCCGGCGAGATGGTTCGCCGGGGAATTCCGGGCGAGCGGATCACCGTCGTTCACAATGGCGTGCCTGCGCTTTATGAAGTGCCCTTCCGCCGAACGCCCCGCGGGCAGTGGACGCTGGGAACGGTCGCGCTCTTCCGCCCGAGGAAGGGCCTGGAAGTGCTGCTCGACGCGTTCGCGATCCTGCGCCGCCAAAAATATTCTCTTCGCTTGAAAGCCGTCGGCGCGTTCGAAACGTCGGAGTATGAACGGACCATTCGCGCTCGAGTCGAACGATTGGGACTGCAAGAGACCATCGATTGGACCGGCTTCACCGGCGATGTGACATCCGAGTTGCTGACGCTGGATTTATTCGTCTTGCCCAGTCTTTTCGGCGAAGGTCTGCCGATGGTCGTGCTGGAAGCGATGGCGGCGGGCGTACCGGTCGTCGCCGCGGCGGTGGAAGGCGTGCCCGAGGCCGTCCGCAACGGCCAGGACGGCCTGTTGACGATCCCCGGCGACGCCGGCGATCTCGCCCGCACGGTCGCCGCCGTCATCGAGGGCCGCTACGATTGGCAATTGCTGCGTGCGAACGCCCTCGAGCGCCAGGGCCGATTCTTTTCGGAGGAAAGCATGGCCCGCGGGGTGGCTGAAGTCTATCGCGGCGTGCTGCTGCAAACCGGTGCAAAGGATTCCTGAATTCATTGTTGCGTATCGAACAAATAACCCAAGGGATCTTGGCTCGATAGGTTGTCATTGCCCGCGTTCTCCAACTGCGAGAACAAATCCGCGTTGGCGGAATCCACGCTCGTTTGGTTTTCGAGAGAAGCAAGAATTCCCGTGGTCTCGGCTTCGATTTTGATTTGATTGTCGAGCGTGGTCAACAAATTTTTCGTCGAAGAATCGACTTGGTTGCTGTTTTGCGCGGACGAGGAGTCGATTCCCGCCTCTTGCAAAGTTTGATCGACGGCGTCGCGGATGACCGACAGTAAATCGCCGCTGTCGCCCGAATTCTCGGCTTCCTGAACGGCCAGCATAATGGCCGTCCTGATTTTGTCCTTCAGAGTCGTCGAACCGGACAATGCAGAGGAATCGGCAGCGGACGCCGCGCCGGCGGTCGTCGATTCGGCCTGCGCGGCGGCTGCGGCGTTGCTGTCAGCCGCAGCGGCATCCTGCTGTGCGAGGGCTTGTTCCAACTGCTGATAATAAGCGTCAGTATTATTGCCGCCGATGCTTGAAATTCCGGACATGTTTGCGCAATCCTTGATAAGAGAAAATGCGGTCGCAGGCTCGCGCAATAGCGGAGGCCGCTGCGATTGCTCCTCAGCGCATCGGCGGAAGAGCATGGTAAACTTTAAGGATTACGCAACGTGGATCATCGTAAAAATGGTAATGTAGGAGGAATAGCAACCCTGCGGGTGCTGGCCGATATACTCGGTCAGGGAGGCTTCAGAGAGCGCGCGGAACTTCGCTTTTCCACGCCAGCGCAGCGGTAGGACATGCAGCCACGCAATCGGTTGCGACTTTTCGCAGGGCCTCATCCAGATGACGGCCGAGCGGGACGGCCACACGGACGTCGAATCCGCGGCCGACGAACGTCAAACCGATTTTCTCCCCGGCTTTGGCGGCAATCTGGATGCACAATCCGCAATCGATGCACTTGCCCGGTTCGAAAAGCACCGCGGCATGTTGGGCGTCCTGCTCGAAAATGCGGCGATGGCCCTTGAAGCGTTTCGGATCGGCGCCATAGATCACAGAGTACTTCCGCAATTTGCACGAATCGAGTCCGCGACAATCGCAACGCAAACATCGCACGGCTTGACGGACGGCTTCGCCGGACGAATAGCCTTCCTCCAAGCCGCCAACGGGTTCTTTTCTCAATTCCGGCGACGCGCCGTCCGCGAACCGCAGCAATTCCTCGCCTTCGAGATGGCCGATTTTCGTCGTGAAGGGCCGAATCTGCCCCGTGACGGGCACGCCGCGCAGGAATTGATCGATCGCCACCGCGACTTCCTTCCCATCGCCCACGCTGCGAACCACCATCGACTTCCCGCGCACCGCGGTGCCGGCCGCGAACACACCCGGCCGATCGGTGCGAAATGAACCATGCTCCACATGAATCCCCTTTGCCGCGACCGCCGTTCCGAAAACGCTCGCCTGCTCCCTCGCCGAACCGCCGCAGGCGATCAGCAGCGCATCGTAACGCTCGCAACACTCCGCAAACGCGGTGGATGTGTCGATCTTGGTCTTCAACTGCACCTCCACGCCCAATCGCGTGATTTGCGAAATTTCCGCCGCCAGCACGTCGCGAGGAAGCTCCTTGGTGGTTGTCTCTTTCCATAAGCGGCCGCCGAGTTCGGCATTTTCATCGATGACCGTACAAGCATGTCCCGATCGGGTGAGATAATACGCCGCGGAAAGCCCCGCCGGTCCGCCGCCGAGAATGGCAACGTCCTTTCCCGTTGCCGATTTGCACGCGGGCAAATACGGATCGGCGGACGCGAGATCGACGTCGGCCGCGTAGCGTTTCAACAGGCAGATCGCCACCGCGCCGTCGAGTCCGCGGCGACGGCAAGCCTTTTCACAAGGCGCGGGACAGATTCGTCCGAGGATCGCGGGCAATGCGATATCGCGCTTTACCGTTGCAATCGCCCCGTGCATGTCATCGGCCGCGATCTGCCGAAGCATCGCGGGGATGTCCATTTCGGCCGGGCAGGCAAAAAAACACGGGGCCAGGCAATCGCCCAAATGATCGCTCAAAAGCAGTTCGAGCGCCGTCCGCCGCGCGGCATGGACTTCTTCCGTCTCGCTCTCGACGACCATTCCCTCCGCCGCCGCCGTGCCACAGGCCGGAGCGAGACGCGAGTTGCCGTTGATCTTCACCACGCACACCAGGCACGATGTCTCCGTGTTGCAGCCTTCCAGGCAGCAAAGGGTGGGAATTTCGATCCCCAGTTGCCGCGCAGCCTCAAGCACTGTCGTGCCCGACGGGACTTCGATTTCGCGATTATCGATGGAAAGTTTGGGCATAGTTCGAATCGTAATTCGTTAGCGCGACTTTGCGAAACCGCATGCGGCTTACATTCATCCTTCATCCTTTCCCCTTCGATTCCACTACCACGGCTTTCTCGGGGCAAATCTGCAAACACGTGTCGCAGCGCGTGCATTTCTCCTGATCGATCGCGTGTTGCTGATAGGGCGTCATCGGAATTGCATCGACCGGGCAATGCTGAGCACAAAGCGTGCAACCGATGCAATCGTCGGTGATCCGATAGGCGATCAGCGCCTTGCACCTCCCCGCCGGACATTGGCCGGCCAAATGGGCCTCGTATTCCGCGCGGAAATAACGCAGCGTGGAAAGCACCGGGTTGGGCGCCGTCCGGCCGAGTCCGCAAATGCTGCCCGCGCTGACCTGATGGGCCAACTCGTCAAGCAGTTCCAGATCGCCGTGTTTGCCGTGGCCTTCGCAAATCCGGTCGAGAATATCGAGCATCCGCCGCGTGCCGATGCGGCAGAACGTGCATTTGCCGCACGATTGGTCCTGCGTGAAGCGGAGGAAATAGCGGGCGATATCGACCATGCAATCGGCATCGTCCAGCACGACCAGACCGCCGGAGCCCATGATCGCGCCGACCGCGGCGAGCTTTTCATAGTCGATGGGCGTGCCGGCCAGCTCCGCCGGGACGCATCCGCCCGACGGCCCGCCGATTTGCACCGCCTTGAACTTCCGTCCGCCGGCCACGCCACCGCCGATTTGCTCGACCACCTCGGCGATCGTCGCGCCCATCGGCACCTCGATCAGCCCGCCGCGGCGCACCTTGCCCGCCAGGGCGAAAACCTTCGTCCCCTTGCTCGTGGCGGCGCCGAGCGCGGCGAACGACTTCGCTCCATTGCGGACAATCCACGGCACAAGCGCATACGTCTCGACGTTATTCACCAGAGTCGGCTTTCCCCACAATCCGCACTCGGCCGGAAACGGCGGCCGCAAGCGGGGCATGCCGCGGCGGCCTTCGATCGATGCGATCAGCGCCGTCTCCTCGCCGCACACGAACGCCCCGGCACCTTCCTTGACGGAAAGCCGAAAGCTGAATTCGGACCCCATGATCTTCTCGCCGAGACATCCGCGATTGTTGCAAACCTCGATCGCTTCCTTGATCCGCTTCACGGCCAACGGATATTCGGCGCGAATGTAGAAAAAGCCCTCCCGTGCGCCGACCGCCCGGGCGGCAATCGCCATGCCTTCGATAACGCGATACGGAAACGATTCGAGCAGCATCCGATCCATGAACGCGCCGGGGTCGCCTTCGTCGCCGTTGCAGAGGACATATTTCACGGCTCCTGCGGCAGCGCGAACCGCCGACCATTTCTTCCCCGAAGGGAAACCCGCTCCGCCACGGCCGCGAAGCCCGCTGGCGTCGATTTCCGCGATGATTTTCTCGGGTGAGAGTTCTTCGATGCTGCGTCTCAGTGCGCGAAAACCGTCGTGCCGCAAATACTCCTCGATGTCGGTTGGATCGATCCGGCCGCAATATTCGGTCGCCAAATGCTTCTGCGGGCCGAGGAAAGCGCACACCGGCGGATCGCGCGCGTCGATCGCGCGCCGCGCGAGCGCATCGCCGGTTTCGTCGCTCATGATGCGATCGAGCAACCGCGAAATCGAATGCGCGATCCGCCTTCGCAACCCCTTCGGTTTGAAGGTTTTCAACACGAGTTCAGGCGCAATTTCGGAACTAACCTTGGAAAAGAGTTTCACTTCGCCTCCGGGCGAAACCAATTCGACGAGCGGTGTCTGATGGCACATCCCTACGCAGCCGACGCGTTTGACTACGGCCGGCGCGCCGGTTTGGGCCAGCACTTGTTCGATCCGCTCGTGAACCCGCCCGCTGCCTTGCGCCACGCAGCACGAACCGAGCCCAATGCGAATTTCACCCAGTTCGCCGCTCGGCTGGACGACTTTTGCCGCCCGCTGAACCGCGCCGTTCTTATGATGTTCGAGGAAATCGTGCAAAACCTCGCCGACCATCGCGGGTGCGAGGTGCCCGTAGGTGACGCCGTCGATCTGAATCACCGGCGCAGAGTGCAACACCCCAAACACGCGACCTTCTCGAGCGTGAAAAGCCCCTCGGGATCGGTGTCTTCCCCATCTTGAAGATGAAGCTGCCGCGCCAGCGCGTCTTGCACCAGGCCCGCCCCCTTCACGTGGCAAGCCGTACCGTGGCAAACGTGGATGATGTGCTTTCCCACCGGTCGATGGCGGAACTGCGTGTAGAAGGTCGCCACTCCGGTAATTTCGCCGGGCGTGATTTCGGTCCGCGCGCATACACGTTCGATCGCCTCCCGCGGCACGTAGCGATAATGCCCCTGGATCGCCTGCAACAAGGGAATCACCACCTCCCGCCGGCCGCCCAGCCGGGCGATGGTCTCATCGACGAATTGCAGATCGAGGTCGGGCATGGACAGTGGCTAGTGGCTAGTGGCTAGTGGTTAGTGGCTAGTGGTTAGTGGTTAGTGGTTAGTGGTTAGTGGTTAGTGGTTAGTGGTTAGTGGTCAGTGGTTAGTGGTCAGTGGTTAGTGGTTAGTGGTTAGTGCTCAGTGGTCAGTGGTCAGTGGTCGTTCTAGCCACTAGCCACTATTTCGCTCCAATACAAAACAAATGCCGACTTCCCCGGATATAAAAACACCCGTCTTGAAACGCCGGGCTGGTGACGCATTCTTCGCCGAGATCGTTCTCGGCAATGCGCTCGCATTTTTCCTTGCCCGGCTCGACCACCCAGGCTTTCCCCGATTTGGCGAAGACGAACACCCGTTTCCCGACGAAGCTTGGCGAGGAACTGCCTCCCTCGTCGAACGATTCTTCCCAAAGTTTATCGCCTTTCTCTCGATCGTAACATGTGAGCGTGCCGCTCGCGTCCAACAGCAGCACGTACTCGTCGTTAGCCAGCGGGCCGCACGTGTCGGGGATGCCGTCTTCGCCTTGCCAGCGTATTTTCTTCGTCACGTCGCCTTGCCCGTCGGCGGGAATGGCCGAGAGATTGTCGCCGTCGTTGGCGGCAAAAACGGTTCCGGCGGCGTAAGTCGGCGACACGGCGACGTCGCCCCGCAGGCACTTCGCCCGCCATATTTCCTTGCCGTCGGCCGGATCGTAAGCGATCACCCACGGATTGCCCGCGGTGACGATCCGATCGCGGCCGGCCGCGCGGATCACGATCGGCGAGGCCCAGGAGTTCGGCACCGGCCGATCGACCTGCCAGACGATATTGCCCGAAGCGGAATCGAACGCATATAGTTTCGACTTCGGCTTATTTTCCGAGCCTTGATCGAACTGCACGATGAGCAGATCTTTGTACGTCGTTGGCGACGAGGCGAAACCATACGTGCTTTCCGGGATGCCTAGGCTCTTCGACCATGCCAACCGGCCGTTCATATCGAAGCCCGCCAGATCGCCGTTCGCAAAAATGGCGAAAACGCGGCGGCCGTCGGTCGCGACCGTCGGCGCGGCATAGCCGGCGTCGGGCGGACGCGGCATCTTCACGCTGCTTTGCGGCGTCGCGGGCACGGGCTTTTGCCACAGCAGATCGCCCGACTTGGCGTCGAAGCAATACACCTCGCGCCGATTTTCATCGGCCCCGCAGAGGAACACCCGATCTTTCCATACCACCGGCGAATTGTTGCCCGGCAGCGGGACGGCGGTTTTCCAACGCAAATTCTTCGCTTTGTCCGCCGTCGCGTTCCACTCGGCAGGGACGTTTGCATACGCCGAAACGCCGCGCCCGCCCGGCCCGCGGAAACTCGGCCAGGCCCGGGCAATCTCTTCGTCGCCGGGCGGTGGCGCAAATGCCGCAGCGTTCCGGCCGATATTCTTTCCGGGATTGTCGGGATGCAATTTTTCAACGGAGCGGCTGGCGGCGACGCCGTTCGCACTCGGCGCGTTATTCGCTTCATCCAGCATCGCCGCCAATGCTTCGCTGTTTCCGGGCAATGGCGATCGAGAGGTAAAATTCAAGGTCAAGGCGGCTACCACCAGGCACGCCGCCAATCCGCCGACGCCCCAGAGGGCAATACCGGTCCACTTCGTTTCGGCGTCCGCCAATGTGAGGAGCGGTTGCGGCCGAGGCAAGCGGCGATGCAGCGTGACCGCCGTTTTGCCCGCCGCCAGAAAGATGCCGGCGCTCAAAAGCAGCAGCATAGCTCCAACATTGGTGAAGGCTTTTTGACGAAAATATTCCCGCCGCAGTTCGAGGTCGATCGTGCGGATTTGCTTTTTGAGTTCCTCGTTGGTCGGCTGCCCGGCCAAGGCGTTTCGGTAGGCGTTGAACGTGGCCGATTCGAGCGGGTCCTTCGCCATCCGCCGGCTGTAGTCGTAGGCCAACAGGCGCAGATGACGATCGCCAGCACGCCCGCCACGCCCGCGGTCCAGGCGGCGATGCGGAATTTCGTATCGTTCGCATTAGAAATTGGATTCTGCATTATTCCAAGTGACTTGTTCTTCCGGACAGTACCAAAAACATCGTCCGCAGGCGACGCAGCCCGCGCGGTCGGGTTGATAGTCGTCGCGGCGCCGGCGAAGCGAAAGATGAATCAGCTTCACGCCGATCACCAGGCCGACATAGGCCCCGAACCAACCGCCGGCGACGGCAAACCATTTTCGCAAATCGACGGCCTGCTGATACAATTCTTTCACCGGACGGCCCGTGTTGCGGTAGGCGGTGACGGCATTGGCGGCAAAAGGAGCGTAGGAGGAGCCGTTCGCCTCCGTTGTTTCGGCCGCCTTATGCAATTGATCGAGGCGGACATACTCGGCCAGACGGACGGTTTGGTTCACGCGCGAAAGCGGCACTTCGAGCAATTTGCCGAGCTGATATCCGACCGCCATCAAGATCGGCAGCAATACCAGCAGCCAGCCCAACCGCCGCCGCAACCGATCGCGAGTCTGCGGCGATTGCGGCACGGTCGGCTCGCGAATCGCGCCGTACGGGCAGGCTTCTTCGCAGAGCCGGCAATTGATGCACTTCTCCGGCGGAATTCTGACGTGCCACTGCGAGAAGCGGGAAAGGAGCCCCAAAATCGCCCCGTACGGGCATAAGTACCGGCAATAGGGCCGGCCGACGAATATTCCCACCAGCAAAAAACATCCGCCCAGCACGAACATGTTCACGCTCGCGTTCATGCGAAAGAACCCGACGAAGGGATCGTAGCGGCAGATCAAAAACGCCGTGCCGGTGACGGCGAAAAGCACGGCCGCGCCAGATAAATGTACGCCAAAAGCCCCAGCGTATGATCGAGCCACGCCGGCACGCGCAGGGGCTTGAGCGCCGCCAGTTCCTGCACGGCCCCCAGCGGACAAACCGCCGCGCAAAACGTGCGGCCGAAAAATATCGTAAAGACAAGCGGCAGCGCGAAAAACGCCGCCACCGTCAGCGGCAGCGCATAGTTCGACGTGCTCACGGCAAGCGTAATGTTCTGAATCGCCCCAATGGGGCAGATGCAGCCCTCGCGCCAAAAGCCGAGCCACAAGAGCGAAACGATCGATAGAATGAAAAGCCCCCGCCGCGAGCGCTTGAAAACGGCAAAATAGGAAGCCAGCGACAGCCCGGCGAGAAGCGCGGCAAGATCGAGATAATCGTAGAACAGCGGCGGCGACGACGGCACGAGTGTCTGTGGCAGCTTATGATTGCTGAAATCCGGCGGCGGAAAGCGTTCTGACCCCCAAACAACGCCGCTTGCCGCGAAAATCGACATCGCGACCATGATCTTCTCAATCAGCGCAACGGTGCCATGCCCACGCTTGTCGTGGGTATGTTGAGGCGGCAGGCTTTCTCTCATGCCCACGACAAGCGTGGGCATGGCACCCGACTCGTTATTTTTCAGCAGCCGGTTCATGCCTTCTTATCCCGAATTTTCAAGAGATAGGCTTCGTCGGCCGGAACGCGGCTGAACGCTTGCGAAGGGCAGGAAACCGCGATCGCGCACTCGTTGCAATTTTTGCAGCGGTCGTGCTGCACCTGCAAATAGAGCGAGCCGTTGCCGAAAGCGTTGCAGCCCTTCACGCATTTGCCGCAACCGATGCAAAGTTCCTTGGCGATCGTGTATTCGAAGTACGGGTCTTCGATAAACTGCCGCTGGATCGCGCCCGTCGGGCAAAGCTGGTTTTCAGCCCCGGTTTTCAGTTCGATCGGCGAGGGCTGGAAGTAGCCCGTGCAGAGATCGCAGTAGCCGCACATCGGAAAGCTATGCACGCATTTCACCGCCGATTCGTCGAGCACGCAATACGTGGCGCAGTTGCCGCAGGCGACGCATTTGTGCGGATCGATCTGCCACACCAGTTCGCCGCTCTGGCCGCGCCGGGCGACCAGGGCGGCGGCCAATCCGCCGATGCCCGCCGCACCGGCGATGCGCAGCGTGATGCCGACGAACGAACGGCGATCGAGTTTGGAGGATGGTTCGGACATGGCACACTTTCATGAATAAATTATTCTTGACACGAATTGCCGAAAGATCGAAATATCGAAATAACGCAACTGGATTATTGTTGTTTTCGCGCTTTCGTTCTTTCCGTATTTCGCGTTGAAATCGATCGACTCCGAATTCATTTTGTTTCGAATATCCGCACCTTGCGTGCATTCGGATCGAGCACGATGATCCGCGATTTGCCATCGACTGCCAGATCGACGGGTTTGAGCCGCAGGTCTTCACGGGTCTCGGTGGTGACGGAAAAATTCGGGGCCAATACGTCCGGCCCGGCCACGACGCTCTCGAACTTGCCTTCGGCGTCGTAAATTTTCACGCGCGGCATCCCCTTTTCGCCGGTGACGCATCTTCCGTCGGGCAATATGGCCAGCGCCGCCGGATTGCAGCAGCCGCAAAAGGCGGCCACCTCGAGACCTCGCACGCCCCATGAAACCTCCAGGTGCCCGTCGAACGTGTAACCTTCGATCTTGTGCGCCCGGGATTCACCACGCGCAACAGGCCGTCGGGCGCCACCGCCACGTCGAAATACGGGCTGGGGATGATGAATCCTTGGATGTTCCGCGATTCGTCTTTGCCGCCGATGCGGCCCAGCAGTTTCCCGCTCTCGTCGTAATGCCAGACGATGCGGTTGCCGGCGTCGGCGGCGAATACGTCCCGTTCGACCGTGGCAAGTGAAGTCAAATCGGCCTTCCCGCCCAGCGTTTCCCACGATTTCTCGGGCGAAACCAGCGAATCCAAAACTGCAACGCGATCTTTCAAGCCGAGATAAATCCGGCCCGGAACGGTGCAATCCGCGCCGGCGACGGCGACGCAATGCGGTTCACCTTCCAATTTAATCGACTTGACCGTCTCGCCTTGTGGAGTAAGAACCGCAAGTGACCGGTCGCCGGCGACATAAATCTTGTCGTCCGGTCCCACCGCGACGCCGCGAAGCTCTTTCATCGAAAGCGCGATTTCCGCGGTTTGACGGTATTTGATCAAGCCGGGATCGATCTTTTGGTATTTTTCGAGCGAATAGTCGAACTCGGCCGGCAGGCCGCTGCCTTTCTCGCCCGTGGGATCGTTCCTGAGCACCACCCAAACGCCCACGGCGACGCCGGCGAGAATCAATCCGACCGCGGCGAAAGTCATCGGGTTGAGCTTGTGGTGCGCCGGCATGTTACTCTCCCACCTCGAGACAAACCATTTGCGTCACGTCGCGAAGGATCAGCCTGCCGCCGGCCAGCGCCATCGGCGCCCAGGAATCGGCGCCGTCGATCACTTGGGCTTGGGCGAGTTGTTGGTAACTCTTGGGCGAAGCCTGCGCAAGGGTGAGCAGGCCGGAATCGTCCAGAATGTAAATCAATCCGTCGGCAATCAGGTACGGTCCAAGGCCCTGGGATCCGAATCGATGCTCGGCGCCGCTCTTCCAAACTTCCTTGCCGTTCAAGTCCAGGCAAACCATCTGCTTGTCTTTCTCCCGCACGCCGTAGATATAGCCGTCATAAAAAATCGGCGTGTGCTGCGCCGAACCGAAAACGCGCGGCGCGAGCTTGAAGAGCTTTTTCACATTGATTGTACCGTTTCGCTCGACGAGTTGAAACATCATCGCCCCGGAATTGTATCCGCCGGAGCAGAAAATTTTTCCCTCCGGCAGGATCAGCGGCGAAGGGCACGTGGCGATGCTGATTTTCCAATCGGTCGTGTCCCACAATATCTCCCCGTTGTCGGCCGATACGCCCGCCACGCCTCCTTTGCCGCAATAAACATACATCTTTTTGCCGGCGAACTCCATCGGCATGATCGACGAATGCGTCATCGTCCACGCTCGCGGATTCTTGCTCTTCCAAACCACCTCGCCGGTCTTGCAGTCGAGTGCGACCAGAAGCGCTTCGCCGCCGGGGGCGAGAATCGCGCGGTCATTGTCCACCAGCGGACATTGGCCCGCATACCAGGGCGGCACGGTCGCGCCGAATTTTTTCGTCAGATCGATGAGCCAATAACATTTTCCGGTGTACGGATCGAGGCACGAAACGTGGCATTTCGGGCCCAAGGCAACGAGGTATTTGCCGGTTACGGCGGGCACGGTCCGCGACATGCCGTGGTTGCGTTTGACGTTGTCGGGATAACTGAATCTCCATATCTCCCGGCCGTCATCGAGCGAAAAGCAGCGTATCGCGTCGGCCGCCGCGGCGCGATCGTAGTCGTGGACATATACCCGGCCGGTAAACACCGCCGCCCCGGCGTGTCCTTCGCCCAATTCGATCCGCCAGTCTTTTTTCGGGCCGTCGCCGGGCCACCTTCGCGCCAGGGGAACGCCGGGTCGGCCGATGCCGTCGAAATGTTCGCCGCGGAAACGCGGCCAGGAACCCGGCAGGATGGAAGGCTTGCCATCGAAGGTTTGCAGCTTTCCCACCAATGGCCTGACGATATCATCGCTCGCGCTTTTCGTCGGACGATCCAGACCCGGCACTCTGGCGCTCAATGTCTGTCTCGGCCCCATATCGGTCCAAACCACCAGCGCGACCATGCCGACAACGGCCAACAGCCCGGGGGGAAGTACGCTGATTAAGAGGCTCTTCATGCAAAACCTATCGGTATGCCCGGACAATGGCCCTGCTTATAGGTGGGACGATCTTTGAAAGAATTGCGGGATTGGAAGGAAATCGACAATATATCTCACTCTTCTTCATATCCCCCCCAACCCCGGATGTCAACCCGATGTCTTTCGATAACGAATGATTATAGAACTTAAATGCAAGATGCGCATTGGCTAATACTGCATGTTCCGCGCCGTCACACAGGAAAGAATTCTCGTTTCCCGAACAACACTTCGCCGTTCTCCCGCAGCGCTCCACTGGACAGTTTCTCGATTTTCGCTAAACTTTTTAGCTGAAAAATTTCGGCATGGCGTCGAATAGGTTGCCTGCTCGTCATTTGGGTCGGGCGTTAATCCCGGGAACCGATGACAGGTTGGCATCCTGCCCTGCGAAGGTGAAAACATCCGTACTATTCGTATCTTCATTTCCCCACTTTCCCGAATAAGGATTATTGCACTATGGAAAAGCGCGTTTACAATTTTTCGCCCGGTCCCGCCGTATTGCCGCTCCCCGTCCTGGAAGAGGCGCAACGCGATCTGCTCTGCCTGCCGGGCGCGGGCTGTTCGATCCTGGAAATCAGCCACCGCTCGAAAACTTTCGATAAAATCATCAACGGGGCCGAGGCGAATATCCGCACGCTTTACGGCGTGCCCGACAATTATCGCGTGCTCTTCATGCAGGGGGGCGCGATCTTGCAATTCGGCATGGTGGCGATGAACCTGCTGCGCAACTCGGGCAAGCCGGCCGACTACATCCTTACGGGCACCTGGAGCAAAAAGGCCTCCCAGGAAGCTGCCACGCAAGGCAAAATCAACGTCGTCTTCGACGCCAAGGACAGCAATTACAACCGCGTGCCGAAGCAGGAAGAACTCAAGCTCGATCCGAACGCCGCCTACGTTTATCACTGTTCGAACGAGACGATCCAGGGTGTGCAGTATCCGGCGCTGCCGAGCGTCGGCAGCGTGCCCTTGATCGGCGATTTCTCCTCCGATTTCCTCTCCCGGCCGGTCGATGTGTCGAAATACGGCGTGATGTTCGCGTGCGCGCAGAAGAACGCCGGCCCCGCGGGCGTGACGATGGTCGTGATCCGCGACGACCTCGTGGCCAAATCGCCCGCGAATCTGCCTTCGCTGGTGAACTACAAAGTGTTCGCCGAGGGAAAATCGCTCCTCAACACGCCGCCGACGTTCGCCATCTACGTCGTGAAGCTGGTCACCGATTGGCTGATGAACGAGATCGGCGGATTGGCGAAGATGGCGGAGATCAACAAGCAAAAAGCCGGTCTGCTTTACGACGCCATCGAACAGTCCGGCGGGTTCTACAGCGCCCATGCCGAGCCGAACAGCCGCTCGCACATGAACGTGCCCTTCCGGTTGGCGAAACCCGAGTTGGAAGAGCCGTTCCTCAAGCAGGCGGCCGCCCAGGACCTGTGCGAGCTGAAAGGTCATCGCTCGGTCGGCGGCTGCCGCGCCTCGATCTACAACGCCATGCCCGTCGAAGGCGTGAAAAAACTCCGCGACTTCATGCTCGATTTCGCGAAGAAAAACGCCTAAAATAGGTCCCGTTTGCCGGGCGGGACCTCAGGCTAAACCGCCTCTGGGGCGGGGCCTCGGATAAAATCCTCCCGCTCGACCGAATGTCCGGCCGGCCATAAGTTGCCTACTCGATAAAAGTTCAATTTGGCGAAAACAAATGGCGGACGAGTGTCGTATGGACTCTCGTCCGCCAATCGTCGTTTTATATCAACGCTCGTTCGCGAGCCAGGCAGCCAACCTAATTTTCATCGCCCCGCACGGCGCGAAACTTGATGGACGAATGTGGAAACTCCGCCTCACGTATCTGACGCTCGTCCCTCTGGTGATCTGGACCGCCTTTGCCACCCGGTCGGGCGCTCCCTGGATTCCCGTTTTCGTCGCCGAATACGGCGGCGATACGCTTTGGGCGTGGATGGTGTTCATGGTTATCCGTCTCATCGCCCCTCGCTGGGCGATCTGGAAATCCGCCGTGTTGGCATTGACTATCGCCTATCTTGGCGAAATCAGCCAACTCTATCACGCTCCCTGGATCGATGCCGTCCGCAGTTACCGCTTGGGCGTCGTCCTCCTGGGAAACTGCTTCGTATGGAGCGATCTCGTCTGCTATACCGTCGGCATCCTTGCCGGCGCGTTCGCCGAATGGGGTTTGCGCAAGGCATTCGCCGCTGAAAGACGGTAACTTACCGAAATGTTATGTAGGAGGCAAACTCCGTGTGCCGTAAACTTGGGACGCCACGCGGAGTGTGCCTACTACAATGCCGGCTAATGAGTTATTTAGCAAAAAGTCCTGTTAGCGCCCGGCGTTCTTGATTATAGTGGAAGATTGAAGACCAAGGACATTAATTTTCCTGCCTGTAAGAGAGAGTTTATGAGACGCATCATCACGGTTTTGGTCGTTATTTTTTCGCTGAATATCTTTTCCGGTTTCACTTTCGCCGCGACTCTCACCTGGGACGGCGACGGCGTCGCCCCGCTCGGCGGAACCGGCACTTGGGACACCACCTCGCTGAACTGGTGGACGGGGAGCGAATACCGGGCGTGGAATAACTCGAATGCCGATGACGCCGTCTTCGATACTGCCGGAGGCGGCATATTTTGTTTGCTGCCGATGAATGTCCACAACATGAGTTTCAACATCACGGGATATACCATTTACGGCGGCGTCAATCTGGCGGGAACCTCGCCTTCGATCTTCGTGGCCGCCGATTCCATCGCTACGATCACCGACGGGATCAACGCCAATTCCGGCTTGACCAAGACCGGTCCCGGGCTTCTCAATCTGCAAGCTTACAACAATGCCGTCTCCGGAACGATCAAGGCATCCGAAGGCGTGTTGCGCTTGGTTCGGGATGGCAGGCGAGCAATGTGAATATCGCCGGCGGAGTAGTGGAATTGAATTCCTTTCCGCCATTACCAGCAGTCTAGGCACGGCACAAAATCAAGTACAGTTTACCGGCTCCGGCGGATTCAGCGTTGGAGCCCCTTCTATAATCCTTATGATCCATCAGGCCAAAGCGTTAGCATCTATTTCGGTTCCAGCAGTTTGACTTGGGGCAGCGGCGGATTCGTTCCGGATGGCGCGGAATTGATCCTCAGCTCACAGATAGTCGAACGCTACGATCGCGTTAATGACTCCCATCAATTTTGAAAATTCGACTCGAACGATTCGCGTCGAAAACGGATTGGCGGCGATAGATGCCGTTCTCGGCGGCCCGCTGACCGGCACGCGGGCTTCAATAAAACCGGCGAGGGCGCCTGATTCTCTACCGCGAGAACTCTTACACCGGGCCGACGACCATATCGGGCGGCGTTTGTCTTTCACCTATTCGAGATCTCTGCCCGGCGGCATGGATGCCACAGGAGGAACGAGCAATCTGAATCTTGCCGGCGGCCAGGCTGGATTGAATTACTTATATTTCAATCGAGCTTTGGGAAGCGGTCCCGACCAGGTGCGGTTCACCGCCTCGGGAGGATTTTCCGGGGGCGGCACCGTCAATCTCGGCGGCAAAGCCACACCGCTTAAGGTCGCCTGGGGCAGCGGCGGTTTCGTTCCCGATGGAGCGACATTCATCCTCGGCTCCACCGATTCGAGCGGCAATTTGTATTTCATGAATCCGATCGACTTGGGAGATGCAATGCGGACAATTCGGACGGATTGTTCGACTTTCTCCCCCGGAATGTTCAATGCCAGCGTCAAAGGCGCACTGAGCGGCGCCGGAGGGGTCATGAAGACGGGCAATGGTACGCTTCAATTCGCCGCCACGAATATTTATACGGGCGAAACTCAAGTGACCGGCGGCGTGCTGCAACTGTTGAATCCGTTGGGCTTGCCGGCGGGATCGGTCGACCGGCGGCACGAGCCATTTATTAATCACCGGCGGCGGAAAGATCACGATGAGCGCAGTTTCCGCAGAAATCTGGGTCCCAATCCGACCGACGTCCAATTCTCCGGTTCCGGCGGATTTTTCGGCGGATATAACGTGGTGAACCTCGGCGGCACATCGGCACCGTCTCCTGGGACGGCGATCCATACCTTCCGGATGATTTCGTGCTTGTTTTGGAAAACGCCGGTTCCTCGGGACCCATGGATTTTCAAAATCCAATCGTTTTGGGAGTTGGGAAAAGGACGATAGCGACCTCCTACGGATCGGGCGGTACGCATGCCCGGCTGAGCGGCGCGATCGGCGGGGTCGGAGGATTGAAAAAAACCGGCGGGCTGGTTCTGGAATTGACCGCGGAAAACACCTATACCGGCGAAACGGAAGTGAATGCGGGCATCTTGCGGCTGAGCAACCCACTGGCCCTGCCCGGCGGCATCGGCGCGAGCGGTGGCCTCGGCAATCTTAATTTTTCGGGTGGCAACGATTACGAGTACGGTATTTGGTCCGGCAGCGGGGGAACCTATTATTATTCGACAGGAACCGTTTGCGTGGTGGAACTTAATTCGGAAAATTTCACGCGCACCTTGGGAACGGAACCGCACAAGTTCAATTCACCGGCAGCGGCGGATTCAGCGCATTTCGGCGCAGATAGCGCCGTCAATTTGGGCGGGGAATCCGCAAGTGGCTTGGGGCTCGAATCACTTCGTGCCCGACAACAACAACTTATGCTTCAGTTCCATGTTTTCCAATGCCCTGGTGGATTTCCAGAATACCATCGATTTCGGCGCTTTCGTCCGTACGATTGTAGTGGACAACGGCGCCGCGGCCATCGATGTCAATCTCAGTGGAATTCTTTCCGGAACCGGCGGACTCAAAAAAAATGGCGAGGGAAAGCTCGCTCTCGGCGCGGCAACACCTACCAGGGGCCAACTATCATTCGCCGCGGCGCATTGGTTTTGTCAGCGGAAGGATCGATCGCTTCCAGTTCGCTCATCGACGTGCAAAGCAATGCGAACTTCGATGTCACCGCCAAGACGGTCGGATTCCATCTCGGCAGCGGCCAAACTTTGCAGGGCAGTGGAATCGTATCGGGGAGCGTAATCGCCGATCCCGGGAGCTATATCGCGCCGGGCGACGGCAGGGGAACATTGACGCTGAATAATAGTCTGAGTTTGGAGTTTGGCACTGCGCTGATCTTTGATTTGGACACCCAAACCAACAGCGATAAAATCAGCTTGGACACTTTGATTCTCGACGGCCAGCAATTCTCCGATTTCACTTTCAATACACTCGGCGGGTTTGGTCAAGGCACTTATATCTTGCTCGAAGCAAGCACAGCTCAAGGGGCCTTGAGCGAAGATAACGCCGGCAGCGTCGGCGGATTGCCCGCGTCCCTGCACGTCTCCGGCAATTACCTCGCCTCACCGTCGTCCCCGAGCCTTCCGCCTTCGTCATGGCCGCCGCCGGCGAGGAATCGGGTTTATCGCCTTCACCGGACGTCGGAAAGGGAAATCTTCCCGCTTCAGGGCATTGTCAAGGACTAAATTATCAATATACCGGAGTGCCAGGCCGTGTCGCCCGCCTGGAAAATAGGGGAGAGACGCTGCTCACTGCGATTGAAGAATACGGTGATTTCTTGCCTTGTGATTTCTCATGCCGCGATTGACGCATCTGCACTCGATCCGTGGCTTCCCGCCTGATGTTGACATTCGAGCCGGGATCGGTATGCTAAAATGGGTGTGGCTGGCCGTTTTATCGAGCCGGCGGCGATATTTTCGGACGCGGATGTCCCATCGTCTTTCCGTACCCCCCAGGAGTTCTCCATGTTTCGCCATCTTGGAATTTTTTGCCTGCTGGTTGCTTGCACGGCGTTTTTCGGCGGCAGGGTAGAATCGGCGGAATCGGTTTCGACTATCATCCGCGCGAAAAACGGTTCTTTTGCCGAAAGGCTCGCCGCTCAAGAAATCCGCCGCTATTTCTATCTGACGACGGGCAAACTGCTGACGATCGACGAGGAGACGGGCGGCGAAGTCCCCGGCGATGTCATTTTCGTCGTGACCAAGGATTGGCCGCTGTTCGAGGATTTCCCCGAACTCGACGCCTCGCTCCAGCAAGCGATCAAAGCTCTTCAGCCCGATCAATACATATTGAAAACTATTGCTCATAACGATCGGCGAGTTCTTTTCGTCGTCGGCGGCGATCAGGCGGGCGTGCTCTACGGCGCCTATCGGCTGGCCGAGCAATTCGGCGTGCGATTTTACTTGCATGGCGACGTCGTGCCCGACGGCCGGATCGAGCCCCGGCTGCCAAGCATCGATATCGTCGGCAAGCCGCTGTTCGCCGAACGCGGCATTCAGCCGTTTCATGATTTTCCCGAAGGTCCGGACTGGTGGAACCTCGACGACTACAAAGCCTACCTCGGTCAACTGCCGAAGATGGGCATGAACTTTTTCGGCTTGCATACCTATCCCGAGGGCAGCGTCGGGCCGGAACCGCTCGTCTGGATCGGCCCGCCGGAAGATGTATTGGACGGCGGCAGAGTGAAATCGAGCTATCCCGCGCGGCATTTCTCGATTGGCGGCACCACCGGCGGTTTCGGATATCAACGGGCCGCGAGCGGTGGATTTGCGTTCGGCGCCGCAGCGCTCTTCGACCGCGACGATTACGGCGCGGACTACCTGCGAGGCACGCTGCCGATGGAAAAAATGCCGCCCGAGCAATGCAACCGGATCTTTGACGACATGGGCGTTTTCCTGAACGATGCGTTCACCTATGCGCATCGCTTGCATATCAAGACGTGCCTCGGCACGGAAACGCCGCTCAAGATCCCTTCGGTAGTGTGCGAGCGGCTCAAGGCGGCGGGCAAGAACCCCGCCGATCCGGCCGTCGTCGAGGAGTTGTACGAGGGAATGTTCGCGCGGATCGAAAAGACGCATCCCCTGGACTATTACTGGCTCTGGACGCCCGAAGATTGGACCTGGTCGGCCGTCAAGCAAGAGCAGATCGACGCGACGCTGGCCGATTTCCGCGCGGCCCTCAAGGCGATGGAAAAAGTCAAGCCGCCCTTCACTCTGGCCACGTGCGGCTGGGTGCTCGGTCCGCCGCAATCGCCTGCGCTTTTCGATGAATACCTGCCGAAAAACATGCCGCTAAGTTGCATCAGCCGCGCGGTGGGCAATACCCCCGTCGAGCCGGGATTCGCCGCCGTCAAGGGACGGCCGAAATGGGCGATTCCCTGGATGGAAGACGATCCCGGGCTGACCATGCCGCAACTTTGGGCCGGCCGCATGCGCCGCGACGCCGCCGACGCCTTGGCCTACGGCTGCACCGGTCTTATGGGCATCCATTGGCGCACCGAAGTGCTGGCTCCCAATGTCTCCGCGCTTGCCAAAGCGGCGTGGGATCAAAGCGGTTGGAGCAAGAAAAAGGATGAGAAGCCGGCAGCCGAAGCGGCCGACAAGGTGCTCGGCGGCGAGGTGGCCCAATTCCCGAACAACAATATTGCCGATACCGAAGACGCGCCGCTCTATCGAACCGTGCGTTATAATCTTGGCGGATACCGGTTGAAAATTCCCAACGGGACCTACACCGTCACCTTGAAATTCTGCGAGCCGTATTATGCCGCGAAGGAAAAACGGATTTTCGGCGTGAAATTGCAGGGCGATACGGTCATCGATCAACTCGATGTCTTCACCAAGGTCGGCCAGAATCGTGCGCTCGATCACTCTTTCAAGGACGTGAAAGTGACCGACCAGTTGCTTAAAATCGATTTCGTCAGGCAAACCGAGTTTCCCAGCATCGCCGCGATTGCCGTCGAAGGCAAGACTGCCGGCGCGAACCAGTTTCCCGGCCGGCCGTTTGCCCGCAAGATCAACTGCGGCGGACCGGCTTACAAGGATTACGAGGCGGATCTCGCCCCGCAAATTTCTCCCGACGCGGGCCGTTTTGCCCCGGTGGAAGATTTCTATCTGGATTGGGCGAAGGCCGGTTTCGGATCCGGCCAGGCCGAGGCGATCGCGAAAATTTTCACCCGGCTGGACGGTCATTTGCCGCGCCCGGCCGATTGGGTCACCGGCCCCGGCAGCATCCGGCCCGACGTGCGGCCTTGGGACGAGGCTGCCAGGCAGTATTCGTTCATCGAGGATTTGGAAGCCCTGCGGCCGAAAATCGAAGGCGCCGGCAATTTGCAGCGTTTCGATTACTGGCTGAACCAGTTCCGCTACTTGCGCGATATCGCCCGCGTGCGCTGCGCCTGGGGCAAATATGAAACGGCGATGGGAAAAGTTCGCGCCGAGAAAGACCCGGCCGCCCAAAAACGGCTCGCCAAGGACCAGGCCCTCCCGCTGAGGATCGAGCTCGTCGAAGCGTTCGCTCACATGTACCGCGATCTGCTGGCGTCGGTTTCCACGCCCGGTGAAATCGGCAACGCGGCCAACTGGCAGATGCAAACCTTCCCCGTCGTTCTGCAAAAGCCGGGCGAAGAACTTGCGGCGATTCTCGGCGCGGACCTGCCGGCGGAAGCGATGCCGTCGAACCGATATACCGGCGTGCCCCGGCTCATCGTGCCCACGGTCCGCACCGGCATCGCGGCCGGCGAATCGCTGACGATCAAGGCAATCGTGCTCGGCATCGAACCGCGGGAGGTCGATCTTTATTGGCGTCCCTTGGGCGAAGGCGAGTTCAACCGGGTTGCCATGCGGCGTCTGCCCCGCGGCGGATACATTGTGACGCTTCCCGCCGCCGATTTGACGGGCGATCTCGAATATTACGTGGAAGCCAAAGACTCCCGGGCAACGCTAAAATTCCCCGCCACCGCGCCCCAGCGAAATCAGAGCGTGGTGGTCGTGAGGGAATAGTAATGCCATTCATCAGAATTCCGGATCGAACAGAAAGAGGAGCAGTGAAGGGGCATGAACCAATTTCGGAAATCCCGTGAAACTGGCGTCCAGCAACGTGGCTGTCCCCCCTTTTTCAACAGGCTGCCGGCGCAGGCGGGAAACGTTTGCCCGCGGTGCGCTCACTCCGTCCATAATTTGGCCAGCGCTTCGTTGATTTTTTCCTTGTCGAACGGCTTGACGACATAGCCGTCGCAACCCGCTTGAATCGAAGTGCATACCGTGCTGCGATCGGAACGCGCGGTCGTCATGACGATCTTCACGCGGTTCTCGGCAGGCACGTTCTTTTGACTCTCCATTTGCCGAATCTGGAAGAGAGTCTCGGTTCCATCCATCACGGGCATGGAGATGTCGAGCATGATCAGCGAGAAGGGGGACCATTCCTCCCACGCTTTCTTGAAGGCCTCGATGGCTTCCTCTCCGTCGGCCGCCGATTGGCACTCGCCGAAGTTCTTCATGATGTGTTCCATTTTCTTGCGGCAAACCGTTTCGTCATCGACAATCAGCGTTTTCATTTTTTGTTTCTCCAAAGGAATGTCAGGGGGAGGGGTCGGCAAGTGCCGGCCCGCAATCGATATGCTCCGCGACATAATTCTCCAGTCGAGCGGACTCGGCGACCAGCCGCTCGTACACGCCGTAGCCGTTGTCCAACACTCCGGAATTCGCGATGTGCTCGAGCGCATGCGCGACTTTCGACAAGGGATTTGCCGCGAGGTTTGCCGCGCCGCCCTTGATGGCATGCGCTTCGCAACGTACCGTTTGCGCGTCGCCGGCGTCGAGCGCGTCGCGAATGACGGTCAATCGGTCGTGGATGTCGCCGAAAAACTCGCGCAGCAATTGCATGAGGAAGGAACGGTCGCCGTCGAACTCTTCCAAGGCTTTTTCGAAATCGATCGCCGGAAGCGCGTCACCGGAGAATACCGGCTGCCGAGGCTGCGGTTGTTGCCGGTTGTGAATCCGCGCGGAAGTCCATTTCTCGATCATCTCGACCAGCGATTTTCTTCGCAGCGGTTTAGTGAGATAATCGTTCATGCCCGATTCGATGCATTTGTCCACATATTCTTTGACCGCGTGGGCAGTCAAGGCCACGATGGGAACGCTTTCGGCCGGCGATTGGCCGCGCTCCCGGCGGGTGGCCTCGATGCTTCGTATCGCACGGGTCGCGTCGTACCCGTCCATGATGGGCATCTGCACGTCCATCAACACCAGGTCGTAGCGCTGCGAGACAAAAGCCTTCACCGCTTCTTCGCCGTTTTCCGCCAGATCGACGCTGTGTCCTTCGCTTTGCAGGTGTTTGACGGCCACCATTTGGCTCGTGCGAGAGTCCTCGACCACCAGGATGTGAGCCTTGTTGGAGCGCGCTTCGGCAATCATGGCTTGCGAGACCACGCGCGTTACCGGCGATCCGCCTTGGGCGTCGGACAGGACCGTCTCGATCATGTCGCGCAAGTCGCGCCGCCGGATCGGCTTGGTCAGGCAACCGCGGATTCCGGAGCGAATGATGGCTTCGTGCTTCGCCGCGACGTGGGCCGCCGAAGTGAGCAGAATCGCGGGTATCGGCTTGAGATTCTCGATCGTCTGGATGGCGCGGAGCATGCGGACGCCGTTCATGCCCGGCATGCGGTGATCGGTCAAGATCAGATCGAAGAACGCTTGTTTTTTCGCGGCGGCCTTCAAAGTCATGATGGCTTCCTCGCCGCCGGCGGCTTCGACCACCCGGCAACCCCAGGACTTCAGGTATTCTCCGGCGATGAAGCGATGATCCTGATTGTCATCGACGACGAGGACCAACAAACCTTCGAGCGGAACTTCATGTCGCGGCGCGGGGGATTCCGAACCGGTGTATTTTTCGAGCGTGAGATCGAACCAGAACGTGCTCCCCGTTCCGCGCTCGCTTTCCGCGCCGATCTGGCCGCCCATCATTTCCACCAGGTTTTTCGAGATGCTCGTGCCCAAGCCCGTGCCGCCGAATTCTCGGGTCGTGGAATTGTCGGCTTGCGTAAAACTGTTGAAGATCGAGGCCAGCTTTTCCGGGGGAATGCCGATGCCCGTGTCGCGCACCGAAAAGCGCACGCCGACTCGTTCGCCCGAATCCTGCAACCTTTCGACGCCGACCCGGATGCCTCCCTCGCGGGTGAACTTCACGGCGTTGCCGACCAGATTGTTGAGCACCTGGCGGATTTTTCCCGGGTCGCCGATCACCATCTGGGGAATGGCGGGCGAAACGTACGCGGCAAAATCCAACCCCGCCTGCTCGGCGCGGATCGCCATCGCCGTGCTGACCTCGTCGATCGTGTTGCCGAGATCGAAAGGGATCATTTCCAGTTCGCATTTGCCGGCTTCGATTTTCGAGAAGTCGAGAATGTCGTTGATCACGTTCAGCAGCGAATCGGCCTCGCGGCTGATCGTGTTGAGGATGGCGGACTGGCTTTCATCGAGCGCGGCATCCAAGGCGAGTTCGGTCATGCCGATGATGCCGTTCAGCGGCGTGCGGATTTCGTGGCTCATGTGTGCGAGAAACTCGCTCTTCGCGCGGCTCGCCGCCTTGGCTTCGCGCACCGAGACCTCCAAAGCGCGATTCGTGTCGGCCAACGCCGTTGTCAGACGCATGTTCTCCTCCGCCACTCGTGCCGCATACGTCAGTTCCCGCCCCAGCAGAAGCATGCTGATGGCTTCGTTGTTGTGCCGGGTGCCCCCATCGTCGCCGACGCCGGTTTCGCCGAACGAATAGAAACCGGCCACCGACGCGTTCGGCACCATCCGCAGCATCGCCCAGATTTCCTCGGGCGGTCGTTCGCCAGCGCCATCGGCCGCAGAATGCAATCGCAGGTGAAAACCGCCGCGGGATCGCTGTCGCTGGCCCTGAGCATCGCCTTGCGCATCGCGTCCTCGCCCGCCGAGAGCATCTTCTCGGCCTTGAGTTCCATCAAGGTCAGGACCGTTCCCTCCCCCACGGGCTGCGCCATCTGCAGCCCGCCGCGCTCGGTGATGTAGCTGATCATGTCCACCGCGTACTGCCCGCAAGCGTCGCGGATGCCCAACGGCTGGCCAGTGATCAGCGGCAATTCATTGCTCACCAGCGATTCGCGCGGCGCCGCCACCATCCGGCAATAGACGTCGGCGGCAGGCTCGCCGTCCAATTCCACCACTTCGTGGCCGCACGCCCGGCTGACGACCGCCGTCTTCGAAGTCGGCGTCAAACCGTGGGCGATCGCAATTCCAAACTTCAGGCTGGTTACGAAAACGGCAACCACCAGGCTGTCGGGCGATGCCTTCTCGTTGCAAAACACGTAATTCGCGTTCATCGCCATATCGGCCGCCGATCCGCCGAAAATCGGCAGGCGGCCGAGCGACAACCGCTTGAACTCCTCCAGAATTTCGTGGCTGCACGAATCGGCCGTGCGAGTGCTGCCCGGCGAAAACAGCATCGCAAAGGCGGACTTTCCCTGGTGAATCATTTCGTCCCAGACGGAGTTGTCCTCCGCGGAAAAAAAAAGGCCGAATCGCCGGGTCGCCGATCGCCTCATGAACGGCCTTTTTCCAGTCCCTGGAAACGTGTTCGCCCAGGCCCAAACGCACTTCCAAGTAAGGCGATGCCAAGACGGTCACAACCACGCTGCGCTCGTGGATGCCGTTGCAAATCTCCCGGGCGGAACTTGCGCCGAAAACCGGCGCGTCGCCAACGACCTCGCGGATTCCGGAGAGCACGCTCTGCAGTTCGTAATCCACCGGAGCGAATACGATCGCCGCGGAAATGACGCACTCCCCGATCTGGTTGAGCGCCGCGGAAGCCGCGGTTGCGCCTACGCTGAACGAGTTCTCGCCTTTGGCGGTCGCGCAGCCCACTTGAATCTTTGCGGACTTCTTCGTCTTCGGGCTTAACAGTAAAGCGAAAGTCATGGGGGGCCTCGGGAAACGGCGGTACATCGGTGTTTTTGCCGTAAATCATTCAATTCTACGTTATTACTGCTGTATCACCCGCGATTTCCGACTCGGCAGAATCGTCATAAACGCTACAACTGGACAAAGGGGTCGGAAGTCGTAGATATTGACAAGCGTCTTGTGTCCCGCTTCCGATAATGTTGGCCTGATAATTGGACTAAATGAGTAGAGGGATGACCTTCTCCAAGTAAAGGAGCAAGTCATGAATCGGGAGTGCCCAACAGTCGGAACCGGCGGCGACGGCGACCTTGGAATCCCCGTTCCAAAGGCACGGCCCCCCGTTGGTGCGCAAAAGCGACAACGGCTCGGCTTTGCGTTGGGCCTTTCCCATGGTCGAAGAAGTCTTCGGTCATATTCTTGATCTCGGTGCGGACCCCAATATCAGGTTGACGCAAGATGTTTTAGGTGGATTTGCCAAGGGCACTTCCGTCAATATGGCTTGTGCCGGAACCCAGATCGACGGCGAAATGCACCAAAAATGTTTCTATGACGTTAACATGGACAATTATCTCAAACTCGTCCTAAAACATGGCGGTGATCCCAACCAGGCGAATTCCGTCGGAGAGACGCCGTTGTTTTTTGGTCTATCATGCCATCCTCGGCTATTTCGCGAAAAAGTGCGTCTCTTATTGGAAGCTGGCGCAGATATTAACCATCGGGATTCCCGAGGAGAAACGCCCCTTATGAAGGCATGCTATAACGGCCCGGATGCTATGCTGACATTCCTGAAGGCCGGTGCAGATTATCGCATTTCAGACTACGCCGGTTGGGATCCGGTGTTTAGTCTCGCATTCAGAAAGTGGGGACCCTATAAACCCGTACCAACGCGCACGCCTGGACCCGCGGAAAAAGAAGTAAAAGAAATAGCGCATCATGGACCTGGGGAAGAATGGGGGGGGAAGAATGGGTAGAGTCGAGAGGTGGCGCGGTAGGGTAGGCTTCGACATACTCCGTTTCGGGGTTTCCCCGGGTGTGTCTCAATAGTCGAATGCCATGCTCCGACGAATTGGTTGCCTCCTCCGCCGCTTCGATGTTCCTACCGCCAGGAGGACCACTCTTTCATGGAATCGGAACTCGGACTGTCCAAAAGAAATGGAAAGGGGGCATCGCTTCTTCTTCGTGGAGCGATGCCCCCGATTTTTTGGGTTATCTATGGAGGATGCTTTTTCAGGGGCAAATCCTCTTCGTAGTTCGAACTGTCATTTTCGGCCGTGCAGGAGAGACGCGAAACCGAGCAGACCCAACGCCAGCAGGACGAGGGTCGAAGGTTCGGGCACCGGGACCAGGGATACGGCGCCGGGATCATACTGGACCGTGTAACCTGACGGGACGTGGTTCGCGGTGGCCGAGCCGATAAGCGTTCCCGCATAGCTGAGGAACACGTAGGGCCCGCCAGAGAGGTCGTCGCCGATCTGAACGAAGTCGAACGTGGCGTCGTCCAGGGTCACATCCCCGGCAACGTCAACCAGGCTAACCGGTTGCGCGTCGATCCCGTCGTAGAGGACCGACAGCGTGCCGCCCCAGGTCAGGTCGCCGAGCACGGACAACGTGGCGGGATCATCCGGTTGGAGGATGGCATCCGCACCACCCGTCACACTTTGGACGCTGCCGCTGCCGCCCAAAGTGGCGCCGGCAGCGACGACGACGTCGCTGGTGATCGAACCGGTGACCGACAACGCACCCGCTTGAACCAAGGTCGTGCCGGTATAGGTGCTGTCGGCCGTTAGCGTCAGTTTGCCCAGGCCGAGCTTGGTCAATCCGCCATCGGGATTTGCGCCCGCGGCGTGCAGCAAAGCTTCCGTGACGGTATCGTCGTTACCAGCAGTGTCAACAATGGCGCCGCCTTCGAGAACGTTCAACTGAAACAGTGACGATCCCGCGGTGTTGGAGACAAACGTCGTGCTGCCGGCGGTGGCCTTGAGGACGCCGCCGTTGAAGTTGAGGATCGAGGACAGCGGTCCCGCCGAGCCGTTCTTGGCGGATCGCACATATTGGGTCTCCACCGTGCCGCCCGCAGCGATCGTGAGCGTGGCTTGGGTGTTCGGAGAATCGTCATTCTCCCAGCCGAGTTCGATTCCGTTGTTGGAACGGAGCAAAGCCGGATTCGATCCGCCGCCCACGGTAACGACGCCAGTGCCTTCATAGGCGATTTGCAGATCGCTTGTCTCCACGGTGCCGCCATTGACGGTTATGTACGCGGTGCCGCCGTCGCGTCCGACGCCCATCCAGCTATTGGCGTGCAGCGTCGAGGCATCATTCAGTTCAATCATGCAGTAGCCTTGCTGGCCGAACTCCATTTTGCCAACGGTGCTGATGCTGGCGTTGTTGTACATGTGGATTTCGGCATAGCTGCTTGGACTATAGGAACCGGCGTTGAAGTCGGCGCCATAGTTTCCATTGTCGTAGATGCGGGCGTCATCATACATGTGGGTGCTGCAGCTTGCGCCGTAAACACCCATCTCGGTAAACGCGCTCGAAACGACCACGGAGTTGCCGCGCATCTCCAGCGTGGCGGAACTGCCGCCGTCGCGGCCGAACGACACCCAGTAGCCGTCGGAATAATAGCCACAGCTAATCGCGGCGGGATTTCCGGGGTCAGTCCCGTTCATATAGACCTCGGCATGACCGCCGCCGGAGCCGAAACTCGCTTCGTTGTAATGCGACATCAGTTTCGCGCTTCCGGTAATGTTGACATAGGCGGTGCCTGCATAGTCCGAATCCCAACCCGGGTGAGCCGCGATCCAACCGAGGCTGAAACAATCAATCACGGAAGTGCCGCTCATATTGAGCGTGCCGGTTCCGTTGTCAATGCCCAGCCGGAAGTCACCGTCTGTGTAGAAGTAGCTGTTGCCGGTCATGTTCAGGGTTCCCGATCCGAGACGGCCGACCTGCACGTTGTTATGTGTGGTCACCGTGCTCTCGTTCATCGACAGTGTTCCGTTGGCGCCGTCGTTCCATCCGACGAACATTTCGCCGCTGTTAACCGTCAACGAAGCGCCGTCCATCGTCAGGCTGCTGTTGCCGGCGCCGAACGAGTTGATATGGAACTCGTTTCCGGCGTACATCGACGTGCCGGCATTCATCGTTACGTTCGAACTGCCGCCCCAGAGGCCGATGTGCAGATTGCCGTCGGCGTGGATATTGGACGAACCGCTCATGGTCGTCGTCATGGCGCCGCCGGCTCCCAACCGGATCTCGCCGGTCGAGTACAACTGCGCCGATCCGTCGAGATCCAGCGTGGCGGAGCTGCCGCCTCCTTCTGCGAAGTGTATAAAGCTGGCTTGGATCTTGGCGGAGCCGTCCATGGTGACGGCCGCGACGCCGCCGTTCACCCCGAAACTGGCGTCATAGCCGGTCTGGATGGTGGAGTAGTTGTGCATCTCCAGCGTCGCCAGACTTCCGGAATCCTCGCCGAAATTGACGAACCAGCAATCGCCGCCGGGTTCGAAGTTGCCGATGCCGACGGGATCGGCGGCGTTGTCGCCGTCCATAACAAGGTGCGCTTCGCCGCCGTTGGAGCCGAACCGCATCTCATTATAAGTGCAGCTCATCTTCGACGACCCGGTCATGTTGACGTTGAGAACGCTGTCGGTGTCGCGGCCCATGTTCTGGAAGCCGCGGGCAACAATGCGCGAAGTGCCGGACAAATCGACGGTGCTGTTGCCGCCCATCCAACCTGCCCTGAATTCCTCGCCGATGGACAGGAGGCTGGCGCCGGTCATGGTGAGGGTCCCGGCCCCGCCGCCGCCGCGGCCGATTTGCGTCCAGCCGGAGCCGCCATCCATGGGACTGGCGCCGTTTGTTATGGTCGCATTGTCGATGATCAGGCTGCCCGCGCCGCCCTCGTAACCGACGTAAATCTCGTTGCCGGCATTCAATGTGCCGCCGGTCATGGTGAGCGAACTGACCGGATCGCCGGCGATGGAACCGCCGCCGATGTTCAGGTTGTAATTCACATTGGTGGTGCCGCCGGTCTGCAGGACCGTGCCCGCGCCGCCTTGACTGCTGAGACCGATGTTGAGGTCCCAGAAAGACCCGGGATAGGGATCCGCCGCGGTGATGATCGGCGTGTTGCCCAAGTCCATGTTGATCCAACAACGATGGTCGGTGGTCAAATCCACGGGATGATTCCCGCCGTCATCGATCCAGTTGTTCACGTCGCTGACGCTGCTGGTCCCGCTGCCACCCGTCCAGTATAGATTGTCCTCGGCGACCGCGACGGTCGAGAATATACCAACGATAAAACAGAGCAAGAAAACCTTGAAAACTAGCCTCATTGATTACCTCCCACTTAATTAGGGTTGAAAGCGAACGACATTCCTTCCTCTTCCGCCGTTGCCGTTCAGTGCAAAACAAGCCGCTGATAATGCGGAAGAAGACTGCACAAAAACCTCATGCCAAGCCCTTGGATATGCCCTTACCTCGGTAAGAGATCTCTTGCGAAAAAATCAAGAAAAAACCAAAAGCTCCAGGGGCTCCTCTTACGAAGCGCACCCTCTCACAAAATCCGTCTGTATTAAGAAGACCAAGATCTCACACGGGATTCGTGAGAATGCTGTAAAAAAAGCAAAAAGCGATTTCCTTTCGCCGATCTTATCTCAACTGCTTTTCACCAGCGATCAACAGATTCGCTGCCTCCTGTTGAATAAATGGATAATTCCCGTTGACATAGAAATACACAACTGAAAAGGAAGCCCTCTTTTACAATCCAATATAATCAAATGAACAATGTTTGCAAGCCCCCCCCTTTGGAATAGTAAAAATATTTTTTTTATGACTTTGCTGCTTTAAGACAATATCTTACCGAAATGTTATGCAGTATCTTACCGAAATGTCATGCAGTACCCGGAACGGCGAACAAGGCAGGCCGCGAGATATGTCGAATCTTTTCGACTTCCGCCATGCCTATTGACTATGTGCGCTCTGGCACCAAATCCCTCGTCGTCGCCGTCCTTGCAGGGCGCCCTCATTTACGCCTTTCCGCGACGGCGCCCCAGGCCAGGGTTAAGCCGGCCAGGGCCAACAGCACCCAGGTGCTCGGTTCGGGCACTTGCGACATCAGGGAGGCCTGGACTTCGGGTAATATGATGGCCGCGGCGCCTTCGCTGGTCGGGTGAATTCCGTCGGAAACGTACTGATTCCAGAGCGTGGGATTCGTGTTGTAGAGATTCACCCAATTGGGATAGTTGTCGATCAGCAGCAAGTCATTGGCCGCGGCTACATCGCGGTAACCTTGATAATAATCGGCAAGATAAGGGCGCGACCAATCATAGGGCGGGCAGTTGTTCATTGTGGAAATGACGATGTCTACGTCCTTGCCGTGCTGCGACGCCCAACCGTTAATCGAATTGATCATGGTTTGCAGGTTGGCCTCTGATTGGGCGACCGAGACATTGGTCCCGGTTACGGCGTCGTTAATGGCGAACTCGATGAAGATGGCATCCGGGTTGTCGTAGTTCAACACGTCGCCAAGTTGCAGGAAACCGCCGCGCAGATCCGTCGAATTCGACCAGGAACCGCCGACGGCGCGATTGGAGAGCGTCACTTGGTTAGGGTAAAGCGATTTCAACCAACTACCCGTCTGCGCGAACCAGTTGGGGGGATAAGCGGTGTGGTCGGTCAAACTGGTACCGATTGCGCAAACGCTGAGGGACTCCCCGTTCATCAAGCGGGGCATAATTGCCGCAGAGGCGGTGGCGGTGTACATCGTAGTCAGAATAACGAGAACGAAGCAGGTTATTTTCATCATGGCGGTGGCTCGATTAAGGGATGGAGAGGATATTGCCCCGCGTCCCGAAATGGCGTTCCGGGACGCGGGACGAATAAGCAGGTTTTTACGATGCCGCCGAGAAATCGGCAAGCTCGTGGCGATGTTCATCAAGGTGGACACTATCGCCGGCGGAGCCAAAACAGCCCGCCGGCACCGACCGCACCGATCAAGAGGATGATCGAGGCCGGTTCCGGAACCGCGGTGATGGCCACATCGTCGATCGCGGCCACGTTGTAGTAAGGTTGACCGCCGAGATCCGAGAACATCAATTCCATTGTCTCGCTGGTCGCCGTGAACACGTCGCTGACGTAAAACTCGTATGCGGCTGAAGGATCGACCAAGGTCTTTCCCGCGCCGCCGAAAGTGACGGTGTTGCCGTCGATCGTGACGGTGAAGGGATTATCGAAGATGAAACGACCGTTCGGATCCGCAACCCCGCCCGCTGCGATCAGGCCCTGTGCTTGAAACGACAACCGCCGCCAAGAGCATCATTCCGATGCCAAGGAACCTGAATCTTGCAATCATAAAATACTCCAGAAAAAAGGATGGTGTGAAGCATGATGTACAGCAAAACGCGCGTGCCCGAAAAGCGAGCGATTTTGCACAACGCCGCTACCTCCTTCCCGACTGGACAGGCTCCAAAAAGACGCTCAACCCTCAAAATGCGGTCACCACAGCGTTTCTTCTCAATTCCTTGCCTGGGAACATCGTGTTTGGAAGAACTAATTATTGCTTGCTTCACTTCCCTCGTTTAGCAGACAACCTGTGGCGGATATATTCGCGAGTTGCGAAAAGTCATGGGCATCTGGATTAGGCCGCATAATTCTGCCAACCCCTAATATAATCACATGCACAGTCGTGTCAAACAATGATTTTGCGACAGCGGGTAATTATGTGGGGGTATGTAGATGTAAGACCTTGCGGGACAAGATGTTGCGCAATGCACAAAATTTCTCATTTTTTCCCGGAGAGCACTCTGTTTAAAAACCTTTTCCGACATCGATCGGATGATCTAATTTGTCCTCCAATGGAATTTCAGCGGGTTAGAGATCGATCGGTCCCGCTGCCAAACTGCATTTTCCTCGATCGAGCCAAATAGGAAAACTTCCTCACTTCATGACGACTTTTTGCCGATGTTAAACTGTGTAGTCTGGGTATGATGCGTTGATTGCAAAGTATGGGATATAAAGAAAAACAGCCTTCATATTCCATGAGTTCCGTTTGAAACGACTGCAAACTGCCGGAGAAGTTGCCACGGATTGGCTTTTCCTTGCCTTGCCTGCCCCTTAGCCTCCCCTGCCGAAAAGACTTTGCCGTGGTTCCATCCGCACCAACAACTTTGAAACTCTACACCGAACGCGCGCCAACGCCAGTCCGACCACCGATCGAGACCATCGGTTCTTTGTCGGAAATAATGAAGGCCTTTCAATCGACGACCGGCTGGTCGCTTCGTTATGAAGCCGGCGATGCGGGAAATTCCCGGGGAGGTTCCAACGAGAAAAGGCCGCGAAAAAGAGTTGGTCCGCTTCCATCACTCCCGGGATGGGAAACGCGGCAGGGCGTTTGCGTCTCGAAATGCTCGACTCCGCCGCCCCCTCGAAAAAACGGCCGACCGTGGAGTTCGAGGCCGCCCGGGACATGGTTTCGGCGATCGCCGGCATGGTAAGTGAACTGATGCAGACCCGTCATGCCCTTTGGCAGCGGGAAGCCGATTTGGCGGCCGGAGTTCCCCTGCTTCCGCATCGCGAGGACGAAGACCATCTGGCGGAGCGATTGCAGGCGGCGGTCAAGGCGGCCGCCCAGGCCGTCGAAGGCCCGGCGGCGGCGTTGTATCTGCTCGATGAAAGCACCACGGAACTGAAACTGCGTTCGTGTTGGGGGCTTCCTTTCGACCGGCTCACGGCCCCCGCCCGGCGTTTGCAGGGATCGCTGGCCGATCTCGAAGCGCTTCTGGGCCATGCGGTGGTCTTGGAAAACACGTCTCTGATGCCGGGCTGGAACGCCCCGGAGGATTTCGCGGCGGCGGTCTGCGTGCCGGTATCCTCCTCGACGACGATTCTGGGCACGCTTTGGGTTTTCTGCGATGAAACCCGCGATTTCACCGATCAGCAAACGGGGATGGTGGAAATTGCGGCGGGCAAAATCGCCTCCGACCTGGAGCGCGAGATGCTGCTCCGCGAAGGCGTGGAAGGCGCGCAACTGCGAAAACAATGGGCGGCGGCCGAACGGATGCAGAAAAACCAGCTCCCCACGGTCTCGCCGCTTTTGGACGGGTGGCAAATTGCCGGCTGGGCCGCTCAAGCGCAAGGTTTAGGCGGCGCCTTTTACGATTGGTTTTGCCTGCCCGACGGACTCATGGCCTGCGCCTTGGGCGAAAGCCTCGACCGCGGCTTGGAATCGGCGCTCTCGGCTTCCGCCGTCAAGGCCGCTCTCCGCGCCCACGCCGCCTATCACCGCGAAGCCGAACGAGTGCTTCAGCGGCTCAACTTGACCGTCTGGACCAACTCGGCGGGGGATCAGTATGCCGACGTGTTTTTCGGACTGGTCGAGACCGCCACGGGCCGCGTCTGCTGTTCGGCGGCGGGCCGGCCTTCGGTCGTGCATCTCTCGCCCGACCGCTGGGTTTCGCATACGCTCAAATCGCCGCTTTTGGGCGAAAGTCCCGAATCGGAATTCGAGCAGTCCGGCTGTGAGCTTGCCGCCGGGGAAGCCCTGGTGGTCTTCTCGAAAGGTTTCCGCGAAGCAAAGAATAAAGGCGGCTGCCGATTGGGCGAGGCCGGAATTGCGCAGCTTCTGGCCGGAAACATGCACCTATCGGCCTCTCAACTCTGTTCGATGGCCCGCGAATGCCTGCTCTTGCACGCCGAAAATCCCAACCAAAACGACGTCGCCGTGTTGGTGATCAAGCGAACGGCATCTTGAAGAAAAAAACGGGCGAAGTTCACCCCGTTAGCCATGAGTGCATCTCGAAACCCGAATCGGTTGGCGAGGCGGGGGCTCTGGCAGTACCTAGCGGGCAACACGATTCGGCGGTGTAGGCGCCAACCCAACGAGCCGCCTGTCCAATGAGTCAAACATTCGGAGGGATTGCATTAAAAAAATCGGGCAAATTTCGGGAAAAAGGCTTCCAAAAACGTTTTCACCGATTATAATAAAGTGTGAGTGTGGTTCCATTCTCCCAGCACCTCTTTTCTTCAGGGAAGGTGAACCATGAAAGAACAAATCCATGAGGATCCGAAAATTCTGGCAGCCGCCGAACGGCAAATGCAGGCGTGGTCGATGACCGCTTCTTGCGAAGACCGCGTCGTTCGCATGAAAGATTTCCAGCAGTTGGCGCGACGGGTGCATTGCTATCTGGCCATCTCCCGCGAAGCCGGCGCAGGGGGAGGATCGATCGCCGAAATCGTCGGCCGGCGGTTGGGGTGGGAAGTGCTCGGCC
This sequence comes from Pirellulales bacterium, assembly GCA_963713065.1. Lineage (GTDB taxonomy): Bacteria > Planctomycetota > Planctomycetia > Pirellulales > Thermoguttaceae > JADLEL01. The sequence goes on from CAVQKP010000017.1 coordinate 54,284, forward strand.
AGGATCTGCTCGACCACATCGCCGAACGCTTCCGCAGCAATCGGATGATGCTCGATTTGGTCGATGAAACGCCGAGCAATTGGATCTACGACGTGCTCGGCACCTGGATGGACAGCAAAATCATCCCGCACGAGACCTATCTCGTTCAGCTTGGCCGCGTAGTGCTGGCCGCGGCCAAACGCGGGAATGTTGTCTTCGTGGGCCGCGGCGCCCAGTTTCTGCTGCCGCGCGAAAAGGGCTTCGTCGTCCGGTTGGTGGCGCCGCTGCAATGTCGCGTCGAAAATCTGATGCGGTCGAAAGGGATCACCGAGGCCGATGCAAAGCGTTACATAAAAGAGGTCGATCCGCGGCGGGTGGAATTCGGGCGCCGGTTCTTCCATCACGACGTCACCGATCCGCTTTTGTACGACCTGATCCTCAATACCGGGCGGCTCGGCATGGAAGGCGCGGCGGAGTTGATCCTCGCGGCGATCGCCAAGCGCTCGATCGCATAAGGCTGCGACAAACGGCGGGGATGGATTTTTCGGTTGCCATTTTTTTACGGCAAGCGAAAAGTCCATTTTTTTTGGAAGTCCGTCGAGAGAGCGGCATTCCCGCCGTGTCGTTTCACTTCCATCGACGCCGCCAAACCGCAGCTCGGCTCGGCGCGAACACCGCCGGAGATGCGACTCCGTCGCCTTCCACACTCACCCCTAGGCACGATATGCGACGAACGATACGATATCTTTTTTCTATCGCGACTGGAACGACCAAGCCGATTTGCAACTGCCATGATCACTCCCAATCCCCTGCTGGGAACTGTTTTTCATTCCATCGGCGCTCTTTCCTCTTCGGTTTGTTATGCGCCGCAAAAAAAAAGTCAAGCATTGGTCCTGGCAAACGTACTGGATCGTGCAAGCCTCGTTCTGTTGGTTCCTGCTGCCGATTCTGGGCGCGATCCTCACTATTCCGCAACTCTGGACAGTTCTCGGCGAAGCCCCCAAAGACGCCATGGTGACTTCCTTTCTGCTGGGCATGATCTACGGCGTCGGCGGAACGGCGTTCGGAATCTCGATCCGCTACATCGGTTTCTCGCTGACTTATGCCATCGCCGTGGGATTATCGAGCGTCGTCGGCACTCTGGTGCCTCCACTCATCGATCATCGCCTGGGCGGTTTTCTTTACGATCTTCTGTGGAACGGCGAATGGACTCGACCCTTCGAACCGGATAAACTCTCTGCGCTCTTCACCCGGACCGGCTCCGAATGGGTTCTGCTGGGCGTGACGATCGGCGCGATCGGTATCGGAATCTGCGGACTGGCCGGCCGACTGAAGGAGAAGCAACTGCAAGGCGAAGGCGCGGTGACCGAATTTCGTTTGGGAAAGGGCCTCGCGCTCGCCATTCTGGCGGGTTTTCTCTCCGCGGTTTACGGCTTTTCCCTCAATGCGGGCAAACCCATCGCCGATCTTGCCGAGCATTATGGGGCTGATATCTGGAAAGGCAACGTCGTTTATATCTTTTCCAATACCGGCGCGTTCGTGACCACGGCGATCTACTGCATGTACCTGCATTTCAAACACCGAACACTGGGCGAACTCATCGAATTGCCCGCCGGGGCGGAAAAATCCGCCTTGCCCCTGAATTTCGGCATGGCGCTGCTGACCGGCGTGCTCTGGTACGGCCAGTTTTTTTCTATAATCTCGGGCACGTGCGAATGGGAAGTTTCGAGTACACGAGTTGGGCCATCCACATGACCATGCTCGTCCTTTTCAGCAACGTGATCGCCATCGCTTTCGGTGAATGGAAGGGTTGCCGCCGCGTGACGTATGCCGCCATCATCTCGGCCCTCGCCGTTCTGGTGACCGCCGTCATGTTGTTGACCTACGGCAACTACCTCGGCGACCAAGCCGATAAATTGCAAAAAACCCCTATTGACCCCGCCGCACAAAGTATGAAGTAGTTTATGCTTCAGCATAACGCGACTTGCGCCGCAACCAATCGGTGTTTTTCATACAGCCCAGGCGTTCACGCCTGCGGTTAGGGTCGCCAACCTCTTTCCTATTCTTTCGTCTTATCCTGCGAATAATCGCCCATCTTCTTCTTCAGCGTCGTGCGATGAATTCCCAGGCGTCGGGCGGCGGAGACGTATTGGCCGTTGTAGTGTTCCAGAGTCTTTTCGAACAGCGGCGGCTCGACGATCTTCAAAAAACGATTGTAAAGATCTTGTTCCTCCACGGGCGAAAGCAGTTGCGATTCGGCCCAACGGCGCACGAGTGCGACCAGCGATTCCTCGTCGGTCGAAGCGGTCGCGCGCGGCGGAAGCATCGGTTCGGGGAGGTGCTCGGGAGCGATCGGCCCGCCGCGGGCGAGAATCAGCGCGTGCTCGAGCGCGTTCCGCAACTCCCTCACGTTCCCGTGCCACGCGCGGCGGCCGAGTTCGGCCATCGCTTCGGCGGAAATGCCAGGCCGCGGCAGGCCGTTTTTCGCCGCGAGCAGGTCGAGAAAATGATCGGTCAACGCGGGAATGTCTTCATAACGGCGGCGCAGCGGCGGAATTTCTATCTCGAAGGTTATCAGGCGAAAATACAAATCGTGTCGAAATTTTCCTTCCGCCACAAGTTGACGAAGGTTCTGATGAGTTGCCGAAATCAGCCGAAAATCGCTGGTCACCGGCGACTCGCCGCCGACCGGCAGAATTTCGCCCTGCTCCAGCGCACGAAGCAGTTTTACTTGAAGCGTCAGGGGGATATCGGCCACTTCGTCGAGAAAGATCGTGCCGCCGTCAGCCTGTTCGAGCAGTCCTTTGCGAGCGCTCTCGGCTCCCGTGAACGAGCCTCGTTCATGCCCAAAAAGCTCGCTCTCGGCAAGCGATGGGCTGAGCGACGCCATGTTCACCACCACGAACGGCCCTTTCGCCCGGCGGCTGTAGCGATGAATCGCCCGGGCGGCCAGTTCCTTGCCGCTGCCGCTTTCACCGACCAGATGCGCGCAGGCCTCGCTGTGCGCCACGACGGCAATCTGTTTGAATACCTCCTGCATGGCCGGCGAACTGCCGACGATCGCATATTCCGATTTCGGCTGTGGAACCGTTTCCGGAATTTCGTCACCCAGCGGCTTTTTTTGCAACGCCCGGGCGAGGGCGCGCTCGGCGGCGCGCAGATCGAACGGTTTCAATAGATAATCGAACGCCCCTTGGCGCACGGCCCGGACCGCGGTGGTCAAATCGCCGAAAGCCGTGATGACGATGATTGGCACGGTTCCAAGCAGATCGCGGAAGTGCTGCATGGCGGTAAGCCCGTCCATGCCCGGCAGGCGGACGTCGAGCACGACGGCGTCGGGCCGCCGCGATTTCGCCGCCGCGAGGCCCTGCTCGGCCGAGGCTGCGGAGGCCGTCGTATGCCCCATCGACTCGGCCAGCTTCGCCAGCCCCCAGCAGATGCTCTGTTCGTCATCGACAATTAACAAGTGGGACATTTTTTCGTTGGTCGTTATTCGTTGATCATCGGTCGATATTCCGGAAACTCGATCTCGAAACATGTCATTCCCGCTTGGCGCTTCCAGCGAATATTTCCGCGATGCGCCTCGATCGTCTGCCGGGCGACATAAAGCCCCAACCCGGTGCCTTCGGGCTTGTCGGTGATGAACGGCTCGAATAATTTCTCGGCAACCTGAGGGGCCGGGCCGGGACCGCTGTCGCTGATCTTCACCACAACCTGGCGATCATCGGCGCGTTTGATTTTCACTTCGATCCGCCGGCTTCCCTTTTCGTTTCCGCTGACGGCCTCGATGGCATTGATCAGCAAATTCACGAACAATTGCCGCAAGGCGTCGGCATCGCCGGAAATCGCGACGTTTTCGGCCCTCACCCCCGGCCCCTCTCCCAAAGGTAGAGGGGAGACTGACTTATTATAAACAAGTTCAATGCCCGCATGTGCTGCGCGATTGCGAACTAGATCGAGGGCATCTTCTACCAGCGTATCGAGGACTAGTGGTTCGTGGGGCGTGTTGCGGGTTTGCCCGAGAGCGAGAAATCGCTGCAAGTAGGACTCCATCAACTGGAGTTGCCGCAGGGCGACCTCGAGTGATTCTTTTTCTTCCGGATTCGCCGCGGCGGGGCAATGCAATTGATGCAGCTCGATGGCCATCCGCCCGCCGGTGGCCGCGTTGCGCAGTTGATGGGCCAGGCCGGCGCCCAATTGACCGAGCGTGCGGAGTTGCTCGTGGCGGCGGACCTCGTTTTCGAAACGGCCCAACCGCTCGGCCATGCGATTGATGGAAAGCGTCAGGTCGCGGATTTCGTCGTTTCGCCGCGTCACCGGCAGCGGTTCGAAATTCCCCTCCGCAATCATTGCCGTTCGATCGCCAAGCTGCCGAATCGGCCGCACGAATCGATGCGCCAAAAGCATGGTCACCAGCACCATCGCGACGATCGCCGCCGAGCCGACCAAAATCGCCGGATAGGCGGCTTGCCACAGCTTCGCCGCCCAGCTTTCCTCGGGATAGAGCACCACCAGCCATCCGCCAGCCGTAATCGGCGGACGGTCCTTGACCGTCACGCGCTGGCTCACATAAGGGCGATCCTGCAAGATAATGCCGGGCCGCTCGAGTTTGTTGTCAGACGGGCCTGCGAAACTTTTCTGTTGGAGATATTTGCGCTCTGCCGCGCTCAGCCGGAGCGTGCTGGCCTGGAGACGATAGCCCCGATCGAAAAACGCGAACTCCGCGCCCGACAGCCCGCTCATCTGCCGCAAAACCGGCTCGCTCAGCGGGAAATTCGCCTCGCTCAACGTGGCGATCACGCGTTGAAAATTCACCCTTTGCATCTGCCGGGTGCGGTTGGCTCCCAAAAACGCGCTGAAAACGCTGACCAAGATGATCGTCACCACGACCACGGCCAGCATCGGCAACAACAGTTGGATTCGAATGGGCCAACGCATGGCAGGGTGTATGCGGTCGAGTGATGGCCAATTATGGCCGGGAATCGTCATCGGAATTGGTGAAAAAACCGCTCGCCGGGGCATTTGCGAGCGAATTGCCGAATACCATCAAGTTTCCTTGAAATGCCGCGCGGCGTCAATCTTTTAGCCGTTGCTGCCTGATTACCGGCGGATCCTTGCGAATGGAGCCTTTTGCATTTTCATTCCGCGATCAATCTCACGCGACGACGCTTTCGGCAACCGATCTTGCATCTCTTACCCCCTCTAGGTAACATCGTCCGACTAATCGTCATCATATCCACCATAATGGGTGGATGACATCCGAAGAATCGATTCAAAAGGGGCATTTTCACTTGCAACCGGAACAGGGTCTTTTAGAATGTATAAAGAGACCCCAGTTTCCCTAATCCCTAATGGTTCCTCAGAAAAACCGGCAAAGTTTTTTTAAGGGATCAGGAAGTTAAGGGTGACTTATGAAAAAGGCGATGCTGGGGGCTTTGGTGGTTGTGGGCTTGGCGGCCGTGATGCTGAGCGTTTTCAGTCGGAACGATCAGGCGATGGCGCAACAGCATAGCGCGGCTGGTCCGATGGCAGGAGGGGGCGACTTGATCGTCGTGCCCATGCCGACCGGCGACAAAGGACAATTGCTGTCGATCGTCGATCCGCGGCAGCGAATGTTGTGCGTGTATCGCGTCGATCCGGTCACCGGCAAGATCGCTTTGAAGAGCGCCCGCAACCTCAATTGGGATTTGCAGATGACGTATTTGAACAACGAGGCTCCCTTGCCGCAAGAGATCCAATCGTTGTTGGAACAAAGATAACCGGTCTTCGCTCGGGCATGGCGGCCTGCGTGCGAAGGCACATTCGCGGCATAGGATACTTTTTTCGCCATGGCCCAGAAATATTACAATGTGAAGGAAGCGGCACAGCTTCTCGGCGTTTCCGAGGACCAAGTCCGCAAAATGCAGGAACAGCACGAGTTGTATGGTTATCGCGACGGCGCCGATTGGAAATTCAAGTCCGAAGACGTCGAGCGCCTCGCCGCCGCCAATCCGCCGGTTGCTCCCGCCACGCCACCCGTCCAGGATTCCGCCGAAGAAGTGCTCCTGAGCGAAGTGGAGTTGGGGCAATCGAGCATCGGCGCCTCCGGCACGGTGATCGGCATGGAATCGCCCGGCAAACAGGCGGTCGATAGCGACCTGAGCCTGGCCACCGACAGCGAGATCCATTTGGCCGCCGACAGCGCCGTTACGGCTGCCAAACTGCCGGGCGATTCGCAGGCGCCGTTCGAAGAACTCGACCTCACTCTGGAAGAAGACGTCAGCCTCGACGACAGCGGCGTGGATTTGCAAACGCAGCCGCCGCCCGCGGCCGAATCGCCCACCGGCGGCGGATCCTCCGTCGTCACCGCCAAACCCATGGATGACGACGAGATGGTCTTGGGCAGCGGCAGTTCCGGCAGCGGGCTGACCCTCGGCGGCGACAGCGGCATTTCGCTGGTCGATCCGCACGATAGCGGCCTCTCGCTCGAAGAACCGCTGGAAATCGCGGGCAGCAAGGTCGAATCGCTCGAATTGGGCGAGGACGACATGCTCTCATTGGCCGGCAGCAAAAAGGGGCCGGGATCGAGTGTGAAAGGCGACGACGACTTCCTCTTGACTCCCATGGAAGAGGCCGGCGACGCCGACGAATCGGAAAGCGGCTCGCAAGTCATTGCCCTGGATACCGAAGGCGACGATGCCTCGACGATGATTGCCAGCACCCCCGTCCATTCGATGGGAGCGATGCTCGACGAAGATCTGGCCGCTAGCAGTCCTTCGATGGACTTCGGCTCGGGCGTTGCCTTGGGAACCGCGGCGCTCGGCGCCCAGGCGCTCGGCACACCCGCCGTCGGCTTGGCCGAAAGCGCAGCCGCAACTCCCGCCGCCGCTTACTTGCCCGCAGCGCCTTACACCCCGCTGCAAATCACGGGTTTGGTGGCATGCACCCTCGTGCTGATGCTCTGCGGCATGATGATGTACGACATGGTCCGCAATATCTGGAGTTGGGGAGGCACGTATAGCGCCAACAGCACGCTGATGGATTTCATCCTGAATTTGCCCGGAATCAAGTAAGACTTTGCGCGAACGAAAATCTTGCGGGAGGGTCGGACGCGCGCCGGAACGTGGGGGAAAATCCATCCGATCCGGTGAGAGCCTTGCCCTCTCGTTATTTTTCCTGGCCGGCTATTTTGCTCGTCCTTATTCGCTTAGCAAGGCAAATTTGGGCGGTTCCGGCTCACCCTCTTCCTTTTGGTTGGCCGGCGGCTTCGAGGTGCGATAGAAGCCGAGTTTTTCCAACGCGGCATAGATCGTCTCCACGGTTTTTTCGCCCAAATTGGTGATCTGCAGCAACCGCTCCCGCGTGCATTGCAGCAGATCGAGAACCGTGAAGATTTTTTCTTCTTCCAGACAGTTTACCGTCCGCACCGTCAAGTCGATTTCAGCCAGACTGAGTTCCAGCCGATCGTCCGCCTCTTGAGTTTGCGCCAGGCGGGAATAGGTATCCGTGTGGCAGCCATAATGACCCTCCGTGGATTTTTGGTGTGAGGCAAAAAGCGGTCCGCATTATAGCAGAAAGAATTTCCCGCGACACAAAAAAAATTGAAAAATTTTTGCCCGAAAAACTGCCTATTTTTACTGTCTTGAAGTTTCGCCGCATCCAGGGGACTGTCCCGATTTATCGCGTAAGAGACCACAAAAATGGGACTGCTCCCTTCAACACCGCCTTCTTCCCCTGCTTTCCTGTTTTGCCCTTTTTCCATTCTTGCAATCGGTTATGTGATTTCGCTCTTGCCGGCAACGGCAAATATTGTTATACGGGGCATGAAATTCTCCTCTGTGTCTTATTGGGTGTTGCAAAAACGATGAATTTTGCCCGCCGACTGCTAATGTGCCTCGTTATGGCTGCCTTTTGGGCATCGCTTTCAGGCTGTCTCGTGTCCAAAACGCAACTCAACGAAGCCCAAACCGAAAATCGCGTCTATGCCGATCAAAACAAGGCCCAAGAGGTCGAGATCGACAGCCTCAAAACACATGTTCGCAACCTGGAGGATAAACTGGTCCGCTCGGAGGAAGATCTGGCGATTTCCCAGCAGCAGGCGGAGTTGGACCGCACGCAATTGGCGAATTACGAACAAGAGCATTCCGATCTGGTCGAGCAATACCGCCTCGTCGCTCGGGATGCGAAAATGCCCCCCTCTTTGGGAAAACAGCTACAGCAACTCTCCCGCCGCCATCCGTCGCTGCATTACGATCCTGAAACCGGCCTGAGCAAGCTCGATACCGATATCCTATTCGACAGCGGCGATGCCGAACTGAAACCCGCCGCGCAGCGGATGCTCACCGATTTCGCACAAGTGCTCCGCTCGCCCGCGGCTGATGGACTGAAAATCATGGTTGTCGGCCACACCGACAGCCAGGGCGTGGGAAAGAAGCCGGTGCGCGAAAAGTACGGCGATAATTTTCAGATCAGCACCGCCCGAGCGGTGGCCGTCGCCGACCAGTTGAAGCGACTGGGCGTCAGCGAGCAGCGGATCGGCGTGGCGGGCCTGGGCGCGTCGCAGCCAATCGCCTCCAACGCCACTCCGCAAGAACGTCTCAAAAACCGCCGCGTGGAAATCTTCCTCGTCCCGCCCGAAACCCCAGTCGTCGGCTGGACCGATTCCATCCCCAGCGTCTATCGGCGATAATCAACCCCTCGTTCCCACTCGCCGGAGCGTGGGAACGAGTTCGCTCGGGAGTAGCAAAATTACCCGCCGTTTGGTATGCTTGAAAGTACCATGCGACGCAACCTTTGCCGAAGTCCGATCCCTGCATTTTCCGCTCTGCTGCTCATATTTTTCGCAGGGTTATCCCTAATTCCCTCGTCACTTTCCGCTCAGCAACTCGCCATCTTGAAAAAAATCCCGCCCGAGTTGCTGCCCTACACCGGCGGCGGCTGGCCGGACGAAAAGGGGATGGTCGGGCATAACCGTGACGGTTTCCATAGCCCCGAACTCCAGCGCGGGGCGATGCAGATTATGCTCCGCTCGATCGCCGCCGGGAATCGCAAAGGCCTCGAAGCCGGCTGGCGGGCAATCGACGCCACGTTCGCGCATCAAACCGAAGTTGGCAATTTTGCCCGCGACGGGGGGCCCGTCGGCGGCCCGTCGGCCGCGGCCTTTTGGCTCTGCGAACTCGATCAGGCCGTGCTCGTGCTCCGCGAGAGCGAATTCGCCGCGGAATACAAAGATCGCATCGACAAACTGATTCCCAAAATCCATCAGGCCGCCCGCTGGATGGCGCAGGAAAAATATCAAGAGCGGCTCAAACGCGAAGACGCCGAGACGCCCAACCGTTTGCTTTTCGACGCCCTGGCCTACGGGCTTTCCGGTCTCCTGGCCGACGATCGGCAGTTGCAATCGATCGGCCGTCAGTTCGTCGCCGCGGCGATGAAGCATTATCGCGAATCCGACGGCGTGTTTCTGGAAAAAGGCGGCCACGATACGAGTTACCAGGCGGTGGCCGCGCTCAAGCTGCAAGTCTGGATCACCTACTTCCCCGACAAAGAACTGGAAGCCGCGGCAGAAAAAGCCGTAAAATGGGAAGTCAGCCGCATCGAGCCCGACGGCCAGATCGATGTCGCCGAAAACACTGCGCACCGGCTTGAATCAGGAAAAATGGCTGGGCAATTTCAAGAATGTGAATCTCAGCGAAGTGACCTTCTGCCTGCTCTACGACTACGCCCGCACCGCAAATCCGGACACCCTGGCGGCCGCGAAACGGATCATCGATTTCCGGAAGAAGGGGTCGGGAGGGCCGTCGAGATAATGGTTGGACCAGTTGCATTATCATGCAATCCGGTATGCTTGAAGTGCCGACGACGTAGGTTATGCTTCAGCATAACATCGCCGATCGATCTGTTATGCTGAAGCATAACCTACATGCTCCGCTGCGCTTGTCCCTCCCTGCACGCTTGAATGCCTCACATTCCTGTTCCTTAATAAAAATTTGCATCCGTCTTATTTTGGCAGCGGCAAATGACGCACCAGCCAATCGGCTTGCCGCGTGGCGGGCGCTTGCAATGCGCCCGGCGGCGTCAGCGCGCGGATCAGCGCCGCCACCGGCTGCGGCGCGGCTTGTTTGGCCGAATTGGCCAACATGCACAAGCGGCCGTCAGCCATGATCACGCCGGGATAATCGACGCCGTCTCGGTTGAACGGACAGCGGCCGTCGATTTCCAATCCCGCGGCGTTCAAAGTCACGTCGAACGCCAGTTGTTGGTATTTGATTTTTTCCTCGGCGATTCCCAGATCGACGCCCGTCTCAAGCCCCAGCTTTTCCACGCAGTCCTGCAAGAGCGACCGGTCCGCTTTTCCCGGCCCGGCCTTGATGCGGGCGGAAAGCGATTCCAGCCGCCCGGCGGCGAACAATGCAGGATTGCCAAGCACGACCTCGGCGGTGCCGCTGATCTTGTGGGGGCATGGCTCGGCGACCAGAGTCGTCAAATCCACGTCGAATAATCGCCCCGCCAATTCCCCTTTCCCCTCCATGCACGAAAAATCCGTAGCGGATTGTTCGACGACGAACTCCCCGCGAAAACGCGCTTTCGATCCGAGTTTCGCGGCTTCGGGCATGACCAAGGCAATCAGGTCGCATGGCACTTCGTTTTCGGCGGTAAACAATTCGAGCCGATTCCGCGGCGGCGATGGCCTTGCGATCGCGATAGAGCCGGATTGCGACCGGCGTTGCCGCTTTTGCCTCGGGGAGATGAAATTGCAATGCCGCCTGGACGCAGCCGGCCGAATGATCGACGCCCGCCTCGATGACGGGAAAAGTGCGAACGCTCTTCCCCCGCCGCAGCGTCAAATCGGCGGCCGAGAGACGGCAGTTCATGCCCGGCGCCGCTTGATCCTGGAGTATCCGCGCGAGCAAGCGGCCAATCTGATCGAACGCCGCGGCGTCGATCTCGGGCTGCTTGAAAACGAACACGATCGTCGACTTTTCATCTCCCTGCGGATCGGCGATCTTTCGCCGGCAGACCTCGACCGAGCGGCAGGAGAAGATCGTCCGGCCGGTTTCGGGATCGAGCAGTTCCAGATTTTCGTAAATCTCCGTGCCGGGCCGGGGATGCAGCAGCCGCTCCAATTTCACTTTCCAGCCGAATTGTTGCTCCAATTGTTCTGCCGCAAGCCGCGCTTCCCAAGGCATATTCCGCCACAAACACCATCCGGCGACGGCGCACGTCGGCAGCAGGCAAAGCAAAACAAATCCGGCAAACGCCAGTTTTCGCCGCGTTTTATCGTGCAGATGAAACATCCTTGTTCACCTTGTAGGTCCCGCCTGCCGGGCGGGACCATCTCGGATGGACGACTATTGTAAATTTCCGCAAAGTCCCGCCCGGCAGGCGGGACCTACTTCAGGTCGAGTTTCTTCTTCACCAACTCATAAAAAAGTTTCCATCGCTCCTGCATTTCGATCAAACTGTCGCCGCCGAATTTGTCGATCAGGGCGGTCGCGATTTCGAAAGCCACGACGCATTCCAGGACGCAGCTTGCCGCGGCGATGGCGCAGACGTCGCTGCGCTCGTAAGAGGCGGTTTCCGACCGCTTGGTTTGCAGGTTGATCGATTCCAGCGGCTGCTTGAGCGTACTGATAGGCTTCATCGCCACGCGGACCACGATCGGCTGCGCGTTGGTCATGCCCGCCTCCAGGCCGCCCGCGTTGTTCGTCGGCCGAACAAATCCCAGCGAGGGCGTGTCGGCCAGGCTCGCGTCGAAATGGATCGGATCGTGGCTCGCCGAGCCGGGCTGCCGGGCCATCTGGAAACCCAGCCCGATTTCGACCCCTTTCATCGCCTGCACCGCCATCACCGCCTTGGCCAAGAGGCCGTCGAGCTTGCGGTCCCATTGAGTGTGGGTTCCCAAGCCGTAGGGCAGCCCCTCGACGCTTATTTCAATCACCCCGCCCAACGTGTCGCCGCTGTCTTGCATGAGGTCGATCAAGGCCTTCACTTCCACGTCTTGCTCGGGATTGAGCGTCGAAAGCTGGCTCTCCGCGCGGCATGCTTTCCGCTCTTCCAGCGTGCCGCTCTTCGGAATAATCGAAATCGGCCCGATGCCCGCCACGTAACCGAACACCGAAATGCCGAATTGGCCAAGCAATTGTTTCGCCAGCGATCCCGCCGCCACCCGAGCGGTAGTCTCCCGGGCACTGGCGCGTTCCAAAATCGCGCGCACGGAGCTTAGATACTTGATCGAGCCGCTCAAGTCGCCATGGCCGGGCCGCGGCCGGAGCAGGTCGTCCATCTGGTCGATTTTGTAATCTCGATTGGGGATCAAAAGCGCGATCGGGCTGCCCAAGGTAATTCCCCGCCAGACACCGCTAAGGATATCGACCGCATCGGTTTCGATCTGCTGCCGCCCTCCGCGTCCGTAGCCGCCCTGCCGCCGCCGCAGATCGGCGTTGATCAATTCCGGCTCGAGTTGCACGCCGGCGGGAAATCCATCCACCAACGCCAATAATGCCTTGCCATGCGACTCGCCTGCGGTGAGATATCGTAACATATTACCAGATAAAGGTTTGCGTATTATGGTCGTCCGAAGATGAACTCGATAAACTACGCAATTTTACCCTGGTTTCCAAGTTGGGTATAGGGCGATTTCAATAGTTGACTGATAAGAATACATTGCTATCTTTCATCATCTTCGCTTCTTTGCCTGACACGCGGAAAGTTCTACCGGAAAAATTTTCCCACCACGGAAATGGGTTAATTTGGGCACTTGCGCGATTCTTCGGTGACTTCAACGGTGGAAACGATTACTCCATCTCTCCCCACGAAAAATATCATTTTTTCGGTCGTTTCCGCAAATTCCGAACATTTTCCGCGACGATTTTGAAATAACGAGGCTATGGATTGAATCATTCCACGGAAAGGATTTCGTTATGAGACTTATCAAGATATCGCTGATTATTTTCTTGGCGGTGGGTCTTGCCAATATCGCTTCGGGACAAGGACTATACGGCGCGCCAGATCCGTTGGCTATGTCCCAGCAAACCCAACAAGCGCAGCAACCGGCCGCGGTTCCTTATGCCGGCAATGCGGCACCCTACGGCGGCCAACCGGTTGGCGCGCCTGGGCATATTCTCCGCAAGTTGCCCCCTACAACGTCCCTGGCGCATACGTAACGCCGCAAGCACAGTACCCTGCACAGACCGGCTACGCGCCGCAACCGGCTTATACTCAGCCGGCGGCGAATCCCGCGCAAAACCCGGCGTATCGAACGGCCTCTATTCCTCGGCCGACGTATGTGGCGCAACAACCGGCGCAGCCGAATTCGTATGTTCCCTCGACCGCTCCATCCCTGTCGGAACCCACGACTCTGATGGAACCGGTTCCGCAAAATGGTTCCTTGACAAATCAGATGCTCAGCGAGCAAGGTCAGATGGGTGCGGCGGGAAGCGAAGGTTTCGTTCCCTCGAATTCCTCGTGCGGCACGTGCCGTAGCAGCGTCAACCAATATCAGGCGGCCGCTTGCGACGCCGATCTGTCGTGCGGTTATAACTCCTGCCTCTGGTATGCCTCGCTTACGGGATTGGCCCTCACCCGCAACGATGCCAACCAACTTTGGACATCAAGCGAGCCTTTTCCATTCGAATACCGGCAAGTGATGAATACCTCCGACGCCCAAACGAACTGGAAGCTGGGCGGTGAAATCCGCTTCGGCCGCCGTTTCTGCACCTGCGGCTGCGATCCCTGCAATAGCGGCACGGCCGGTTATTGGGCCGTTGAAGCCGACTACTGGACCACCGATCCTTTCCAAGGCTCGGCGACCATTGCGAATCCCGACGGCCCGACGCTCACCACTCCTTTCGTGGTCAGCAATATCCAGTTCACAGCCTTCGACGGCAGCACGCAATTGGGCGGTTTCTGGTTCAACGACTCTTCCGAACAGCGCCTTTGGCGGCACGATGAAATCCACAGTGCGGAAATCAACCTCGTCCGCGGGCAATGGGCGAACGTGTGCGGCAGCAATTGGGATTTCGCCTTTTCCGTCGGTCCCCGATTCTTCCGCTTCGAGGAGGATCTGCGTTTCGGCGCCTTGAAGAACGGGTTCTCTTGGGGACAAGACGGCGGAGCCTGGGAAGCCTATTTGAGCGACCATATCACCAATAACCTTTGGGGCGGCCAGGTCGGATTCGACCTCGGATACAATCTCGGCGGCGCTCTGAGGCTCTTCATCACGCCGAAAGTGGGCATCTATGACAATAATATTCAGAACCGCTACCAGGCCTCGCTCGGAAACGGAAACGTGGCCGCGCTAAATTACCCCGGCCAGACGGGAGGCTATCCGGTCGAATCCTCGACGAATGCATTCGCGGTCCTGACCCAGGCCGACGCGGGCGTGGAATGGTTTTTTGCGCAACGTTGGAGCGCGAGAGTCGGCTACCGCGTCGTGGCCGTTTCCGGCATCGGCCTGGCGGATAACCAATTTCCGACTTATGTCAATGATGTTCAGGCCATTGCCGCCATCAACACCAACGGCGAGTTGATCGTGCATGGAGCCTTCGCCACGTTGACCTTCAATTTCTAGAATACGAAAAGCCGGGAAAAAAACAGCAAAAACCTGACAAGACACTTGGCCGGAATGGCATCCAAACTGCCCTCCCGGCCTTTTCATTTCATTAACCTTTGACTTTGTCGCACAAGGCCTGAAATTCGGGGTCGTGGCGAAGGGAGTCGAAATCGGACTCGGCATCGACCAAACTGCGATAGCCCGGAGCCAAGGTCAAAGCTTGGGAGAGAAATCGAATTCCGCGGCTCTTCTTGCCGGCCAAACTGAAATAACAGGCCAAATTATAACGCAACAAGGGTTCATTCGGCTCCGCCGCCAAGGCTTGCTCCAAGGCTTCGATCGCCAAGTTTATCCGCCCCATCCGCTTGAAACACCAGCCCAGGGCGAGACGGATATTGATGTTCTCCGGTGCACTGTCGGCAGCGCGTTGCAAAGGAGCGATCGCTTCCTCGTAGCGTTCCAAGGAACGTAGTGCCTCCCCCCATAAGTAGAGCGCAGAAGAGTCCAGGCTCGCGGGGTCCCCGATCCGGGCCAAACTCGTCAAGGCATGTTGCGACATGCCGAGTTCCAAATAACCTTCGGCCTCGCGTTGCAGACGTAAGCGGCGGATGCCTTTCCGAACGTTCATCATTTTGCTTCCTACATAGTATTGTTCGTCCTGTTTCATTATACCTCCGCGCCGCTCCAAGAAATGTTTTATCCGCCTCTTTTTCTTTATGGAAAATTATAGGCGTTGAACAGCAAAAATTCGAGTTCGGCGGGCTTAGCGGCGCACCGGAGAAAAACGGGATCGTCGCCCGTATTTGTTGCACCCTGCGTTCAAGCTATATGGCATCGGAAGATAGAGGCATGGCGGAAGATTGAAGCCATTTATCCGGGATTATTCATAAACCGCGCGGATGCGGCATCCTGCCGCAAAATAGCGAAGATTGGAATGCCCCTTTCCCGGCGGTCTTGGTCATGCCGTCGCCGCGGCAACTTCTTGGTAGCATTCGACCAATGACTTGTTGGGATTGCTGACTTTTAAAACCGGCGCGAAATTGACGAATTGCTCATCGATTTGCGTGAGTATCTCGACGACCGTCGGATTCCCCGGCGGAATCGTTTTGTCATAGTATTTCTCGAACAGGCTGCATTCGCACCACTCGGGATCCGTGACCGTCGGCAAAAGCGCCGAAAGCGCCACCGCCATTTTGCCCGGATTGGACTTGTAATTAGCGGCATGCTTATCGATTTCGTGATGGCTTTCGATCATATCGGCGAAAGCTTCGGGCAGATTCCATTGCCGCGCCATCATGCCGGCAGCCGCGCAATGCGTCCATCCGAATGCCTGCTCTTCCAGATGCGAAAGTCTGACGTAACCGTTGTTGCGCACTTCCAGCAGTTCGACGTAGGATTTGGTGTTTTCCTTGGCCAGCAGCGGCACCGCCATGTCCTGCAGCAAGGCGGCGGCGAATTGCTCTTCAGGCTCCTTGATGCCGATGAGTTTGGCGTACGCCCGGGCGAACAGCGCCCGCCGCAGCGAATCCTGCCAAAGACTCTTCAAAACGAAGGGGCCGCATTTCGGATTGGGCATCAAGCTGAACACCGCGCTCCAGAGCGCGAAGTTCTTGATCGTGCGGATGCCCACCAGCGTGATCGCCAGCTTGATGCTCGAGATCTCCCGCGAGAAACCGAAGTAGGAGGAGTTCACGAATTTCAGCACTTGCCCCGTCAGCCCGGGATCGGCCTCGATCGGCACGGCAAACTCCACCGGTCCGTTGGCCGGGTCTTGCGATAATTCCAAAAGCCGAATCGCGCTTTGCGGCAGAGCGGGCAATTGGGCGTTGGCAAGAATTTTTTTCAGGTCCCCTTGAATGGTCTTCTCGTTCGACATTTTTACACTCGTCTCCCCGCGAAAGCAAGAGCGTCAGGCCAGCGGCCGGCCGATCCGTTTTCGAAAATGAATTTTCCGTATTCGCTCACACAGTGAAACTTAGGACAAAATTCGGGCCTCGGCAAATTTAAATTTGCGACGAATTATCGTTCGTCCTGCAATCGACTATTCCAATTGATCCCGATTGGCCGCCGGATGAATGCATCTTTCGGCGGGATGCAAAAAATCAACGCCGCAGCGTGCCGGCATGAGGCATTTTTGCATCAAAACGGCGGCGGATGCCGCAGAGCTTCTGCGCTAAACCGTTGGCCTCCAAGAGGTTGCTGCAAAAGGACTCTCTCCGGGCCGGATTGGCCCGACGCTTGCCTTTCAGAGGATTAGAGCGCACCACTCTCTTTTTCGGAAAGGCCGGACTCGTGCAGAAAATCGGTTGGCTATTGGCGATTCTGTGTGCCGCGAGCTGGTTCGCCAGCGAGGTTCGTTTGCCCGGTGAAGTCCAAAATGTTCCCGTTCAACAAGAACTCGTCTGGCGGCGAACCGCCGACGGCTGGGAAAAAATGGACGGGTGGGCCTTCGCAGCCGAAAAATCCCCCCCACATTTGCATCCTGCCGTGTTGAGTCTGCTGATGGTCGCGATCTCGCTCTCCTTCGGGATCGTGAGGAAAGAACCGGCGGAATGACCGCACCTCTCGGCAGCGCGAGGCTCCCCCGCACCTATCCCGCAACCGTTTACGGGCAGTTACGGTCGCTTTTCGCTCCGCGGAAGTGGCGCTGCTTTCGCGGTGCGAACGGCAAATCTCCGCGGCAAATCCCGGGCAAGCCGCCGCACTACGAAACGAACTTCTTTCCCGTCAGCCGTTCGAAGGCCTCGACGTATTTCTCCCGGGTTTTCATCACGATATCGTCGGGCAGCGAAGGGGGAGGGCTGTTCTTGTCCCAGGTAGTCGCCGTAAGCCAATCGCGGACAAACTGCTTGTCGAACGAAGGCTGCCCCTTGCCCGGCGCATATTGATCCGCCGGCCAGAACCGCGAACTGTCGGGCGTGAGCGCTTCGTCGATCAGAATCAGTTCCCGGCCGGTGCGGCCGAACTCGAATTTCGTATCGGCGATGATAATGCCCCGTTCGAGCGCGTACGCCGCCCCGCGCTGGAAAATGTCCAGACTGCGGCTGCGCAGTTCCTCCGCCGTCTCGCGACCGACGAGTTCCACCGTTCTCTCGAAGGAAATATTCTCGTCGTGCCCTTCCTCGGCCTTGGTCGAGGGGGTGAAGATCGGTTCCGGCAAGCGGTCGCTCTCGGTCAAACCGGCAGGCAGCGGGATGCCGCAAACCGTGCCGTTGTTGCGATATTCGTTCCAACCGGAACCGGCCAGGTAACCGCGGACCACGCACTCGATGGGCACGACCTGCGTTTTGCGGCAAAGTGTCGTCCGGCCGGCCAGCAGCGAGCGATCGACGCTGGGGGGCAGGTCCATCTTTTCCACGTCGGTGGTGATCAAATGGTTCGGAACCCCCAGACGATCGAACCAAAATGCGGCGATTTGCGTGAGCACTTTGCCCTTGTCGGGAATGCCGGTGGGAAGCACCCAGTCGAAGGCGCTCAACCGGTCGGTGCCGACCAAGAGCAGATTTTCGCCGAGGTCGTAAACATCGCGAACTTTTCCCCGCCGCACCGGCAAACCGGGCAGCGACGTTTCACGGACGATATTGCTCATTTTTTTTGCTCGTTAGTCGAGTGAATCGCAATTCAATTCGAAATCTCGATCTCCACCGAATCCTGTTTTATCGGCGTGTATATCCGCATCTCCTAAAAATATACCCTCCCATTCCGATGCTGCCCAGCGGGGGTGGGGCGGCTTGTTCGAACGCGGAAGATGGGATAAAATCGATGATTCGGCATTTTATTAAATAATATTTTCAAGTCGCTTGGCTTCCCATGCCCGGCCAATTATTCGAGATGTGAACCCGATGGGTCTGATGCGATTTCAAGTCTGTCCCCGGGATCGGCTTACCGACGATGCGGCTCAGCAGGCTTATCTTTTCGGGATCGATCGAGTCGCCTGGCCGGTTAAAAGATCGATCGAAAACAGCGAGCTTTACCTCCTCCGGTCGGTTTCCGACTCGGCCTGTCTGAATTTTCCCTGGGAGGTGGAAGGGCATGGCCGGTTGGTTTTCGCCACCGGTACGCTTCTCGAAAAATCGCTCCCTTACATGCTCCCCCTGGAACTCGCCCGCGGACTGGTCAATCAGATTCGCACGCAACTTTTCGAATGGCAGTCGATCGGATTGTCGGTTTCCGCGCCGCTCGGCGCAAGAATCGACGAAGCCACCAAACAACTCGCCGCGGCCGTGGTTCATCAGAACAACTCCCGCGTCTGTGCGGCGGAAGCGGAGGCTTGCCTGCGGATCGCTTTGGATGCCATGAACCATCTGGTTGCCAACTATATCGAGCAATCCATGATCGTGCGGCGGCGGGCGGGCGGCGTAAAACAGGCGGTTTATTGGGGCGCCGATTTGGGCGCGGCATTGTTGAACAACCAGAACTCCCGCCAATTTCTGGCGACTTTCAATACCGCCAACGCGCCCGTGTGCTGGCGGGGCATCGAATCCGGCGAAGGCCGTGCGGATTGGACGATTCCCGACGCGCAAATTCATTGGGCGCGGCAAAACGGTTTGACCGTCAGCGCCGGCCCCCTGATGTTGTTCGATTCGCACGTCTGGCCCGATTGGCTCGCCCTTTGGGAAGATGATTTCGAGAGCCTCCACGATTTCGCGGCGCAGTTCGTCCGCGCCGTTGTCCAGCGGTATCGCGGCAAGGTCGATTTCTGGCAGGCCGCCGCCCGCTTGAATTCCGACGAGTCGCTATCGCTCAGCGAAGAAGAAAAGCTGCGTCTGACGGCAATGACCATCGAAATCGTGGACGAACTCGATCCCGGCAAGCCGATCCTCGTAGGTTTCGACCAGCCCTGGGCGGAATACATGAGCCGCCGCGACGTGGATTTTCCCCCGCTGCATTTCGCCGATGCCTTGATTCGCTCGGGTTTACCCATCGCCGGCCTGTGCCTGGAAATCAATTTGGACTCTCATCCCGGCGGCACGCTCAATCGAACGCTCTTGGAATTCAGCCGGCAATTGGATCTCTGGAGCATTTTCGACCTGCCGCTGTGGCTCTCCCTCAGCGTTCCCAGCGCCGGCGGTGAAGATCCCCTGGCCTGGCAGAAAGATAGTAAAACGTCGGAAGCTTGGACGCCCGCCGCCCAGCAAACCTGGATCGCCCGTTATTTGCCGCTGGTGCTTGCCAAACCTTTCGTGCAGGGAGTTTATTGGAATCAACTCCGGGACGCCGTTCCCCACGACTTTCCCCACGGCGGTTTGTTCGATAAGCGCAACAAGGCAAAACCGGCGCTGCGAACGCTGGCCCTTTTACGGCGGGCGATCTTGAAGGCGTAATCTCGCGCTATCCCCCGTGCAGCTCCTGCGCCGATACTGCAAATGTCCCAAGATGCACTGTTCGAGAACGGCATCACGGCCTTTGGGAATCCAACCTGGGGGAGGCGCTTCGCCGGCGATCGGATTTTCCACGCGGCTGAAACTGCTGTCGTAGCGGAAGGTCGCCGCGCCCGACGATGAGTGCTCGGGCTGCGGCAAATCCGCCAATTCAAGGATCACGGCCACGTCGATCCAATAGCCGTTCTCCGCGGGTATAATCCTCACAACCGCCCGGCGGCGATAAGTTTGCAGCGTGTTGTCCACCCGCTGATCGAAGCTCGACGTGTCCTTGCGCCAAGGCTCCAAGAGCGTCGGGCTGATCTCGGGAATCGTCTCGATGCGGCCCTCGATCAGCGTATTGCCGATCAGGCGGACCGGCTCTTCCTTGGCAATTCTGAAGTAGTCGTCGAGCACCCCGGCCGTGATATCCGAAATACATTGCGGATCGGTGATCGGCACGAAGAGCGGATTTCCAATTGCAGCCGCCTGTACGAGAGGGATCGCCTGCAAGTCCGGACCCAAAGTATATTGCGTGGTCCCCGGCTCAGTACACCCGGCCAGTAGCATCGGTAATCCGCACCAAAAAAGCATCCTGCGCATGGGAATCCATCTTCGAGAATTCTCTGATAAGGTGCGGTAGTGTCTCGAAAATGAATTTTCAAAGCAAGATCAAAATCGAGGTGTCAGGCGCCAAAATTGGGAAAATAGTAAAGTAGCAATTTATTGCATTTTACTTAATCGATTATTTTCAACGCATATTTCCTATTTGACCCATTTGGCGCCTGGCGCCTTGAAGGTTAGCCGATGGCTACTTTCACCGGTCGCCGCATGGGCAGGCGTTTGTGACGGCCGTTCACATTCACGCCGATGATTCGCTGGGCCTTTGCCAAATCGTTGACCTTGATGACCGCGGAAACTCCGCTTTTTGTTTTGCCACTGCTATTGAATGAGCAATAGGCGTAGTCGAGATTCAGATGCTCGATCGCCAAACGCTCGCATACATGCCGGAATCCACCCGGCTGGGTGGGAATATCGGCCAGCAGCACGTCATTGATTTCGTAGCGGACGTTCATCTGATCGAGCACGGCGATGGCCGATTCCAAGTTATCGGGCACGAATCGCACCATCCCCCGTCCGCCGGAATCCATGACGCACAGCGCCTGAAAATTCACCTTCACCTTCGACATGGCGGTGAGCATGTCGGCGAGACGACCGGGTTTATTGACCAACGAAACCGAAAGCTGCTTGACCGTTTGCATGGCATTCACCCTTTCTGAATGAGAAATCCTGGAGAGGTTGCACTCGAAGATCGGCGCCTGTGGGGACATTGTTGTCCTGCAAATCCAGGCACTCTGTTTCAGAGCCAATTCCATCGTCGCACGACCTCTAACTGAAATACAACAGCTAGAAATAGCGGTAAGAGCCGCTATGAAGATCATACCGAAGCCATTTTCCGGGTCAAATTCGTCCCATTATTCTCGCGTTTTTCCGTGGCGGACAGTTCCCCCAATTTTCCTAAGATGCCCCTTTGCAATTCCACGGGGGGAGGGGAATTGTTCGTATTTTGCAGAAACAATTCACACTTTCAGTTCGTCTTATAAATATGTGTAGGCGGGGTTACCGTTCACGACCCATAAAGTCGCAGGCACACTCCCTGTGCCGTTAAAACGTAGTTCATGGATTCCACCTGCTCCGACGGACGGCACACGGAGCGTGCCTGCGACTTTAATAATCGGCCCTTTAACTGTTACATAGACATCGCTTCATTTTTCCCCATCTCCCCACCTGGTTTCCGCAACAATTTACAATCTCGTTACGTCGAATTCATGAAAATTTGGGTAAAATGATTTTTGATCAATCAAGGGTGCCCTCTTTCCAAGGAGCAAGGTCATGTCTCAACACGCATTTCGCTGGTTGGCTTTCGTCATTTTTCTGTTCCCCGCCCTCGCGCAAGCCCAGGGCATCCTGGTCGTGGTCGATCCCGATCAGCAAGTTCGATTGCCCCGGCCGATCGTCATTTGGCCGCCGCATCCGCCGTATCCGATTCCCCATCCAACGCCGCCGCCGCCAGTGAGCTACAAAATCAAGGACTTGGACGTCAACGTCCGCATGATCGATCAAGTCGCGCAGGTTCAGGTGGCGCAGACATTCGTCAACAACGGCAGCCGGCAGATGGAAGTGGCCTTCGTTTTCCCGCTGCCCTACGACGGCGCGATCGAACAGATGACGCTCTTGATCGACGGCAAGGAATTTCCCGCCAAGCTGCTCGACGCCAAGGACGCGCGGCGGATGTACGAAGAGATCGTCCGCAAGAATCGCGATCCGGCCTTGTTGGAATGGATCGGCACGGGCATGTTCAAGACGAGCGTCTTTCCCGTGCCGCCCGGCGCGAGCCGCACGGTTTCGCTGCGCTATTCGCAATTGCTCCGAAAGCAGGAAGGGCTGACCGATTTCCTCTTCCCCTTGAGCACGGCCAAATACACCGCCGAGGCCCCGGAGAAAATCAGCCTCCGGGCGACGATCGAGAGCCGGGAGGAAATCAAGAATGTCTATAGCCCGACGCATCCGATCGATATCAAACGGCCGGACGATAAACACGCGATCATCACGTTCACTTGCAGGAACGAAGTGCCCGGCGGCGATTTCCGCCTCTTCTACGACGTCGGCAAAGGCAAGGTCAGCACGCGCGTGCTGAGCTACCGGCCCGACCCGAGCCAGGAAGGCTACTTCCTGCTCTTGGCCAGCCCGGAGATCAAGGCCGAAGACGGCAGCCACCCGGCGAAAACGGTGATTTTCGTCATCGATCGCTCCGGCAGCATGAGCGGCAAGAAGATCGAGCAGGTCAAGGCGTCGTTGAAATATGTGCTCAACAATCTCCGCCAGGGTGACACTTTCAACATCGTCGCGTTCGACAGCCAGGTCGAGGCATTCAGGCCCGAGTTGCAAAAATTCGACGAGGAAACCCGCAAGGCGGCGATCGGATTCGTCGAAGGACTCTATGCCGGCGGCAGCACGAATATCGATGGCGCATTGAAAACCGCGCTCGCACAAATTCAGGACTCCACGCGGCCGAACTACGTCGTCTTCCTCACCGACGGCCTGCCCACCGCCGGCGTGACGAAAGAAATGCAAATCGTCACCGATGTCAAGGGCTACAACAAAGTCCGCGCCCGCCTGTTCGCTTTCGGAGTAGGCTACGATCTGAACAGCCGGTTGCTTGACAAACTGGTCCGCGAGAATTACGGCCAAAGCGAATTCGTCCGGCCCAACGAGGACATCGAGGACCGCATCAGCAAGCTCTACAACCGCATCGAATCGCCGGTGCTGACCGGCGTGCGATTGCAATTTGTTTTCGACGAGTTGCGAACGGAAGAGGGCAGCCCCGTCAACCGAGTCTATCCGAAAAATGAGGTCGATCTCTTTGCCGGCGAGCAGTTGGTGCTCGTGGGCCGCTATCAGAAAACGGGTGCGGCCAAGGTTATCATGCAAGGCAAGGTCGGCGACAAGCAACAGAAGCTCGATTTTCCCGCCACGTTCGTCGAGAAAAGCAACGACGATAGCTTCGGCTTCATCGAAAAACTTTGGGCCGTGCGCCGAGTGGGTGAAATCCTCGATGAACTGGATCTCAATGGCAAAAACGACGAACTCGTTCGTGAACTCGTCGAATTGGCCACGCGGCATGGCATTCTCACGCCTTATACTTCGTTCATGGCCGATGAAAACGTGAAAATCCACGACTTGGCCGACAACGCCGTCATCGCCCGCGAGCGGCTGTACGCACTGCGCGAGTCCGGCGGGCAAGCCGGCGCCGGCCAACGGGCGTACAAGAGCGGTTTGCAGAATGCCATGCAAGCTCCGGGATACGGGGCCGCCAGCGCCGCGCCCGCTTCGCGAGCTGTCGCGGATGTCGAGGGACTCAGCATGGGTGGCATGGGCAGTTCGAGGTACGGCGGGCAGGGCCAGGCAATGAACTTCGCCGGGGAAGCCAAGAAAGAACTCGCCTCCGCCGCGCAAAACATCCGCAACATCGGCAACCGGACGTTTTACCAGCGCGGCGGCCGCTGGATCGACTCTCGAGTCACCAAAGCCCAAGAGGCCCACGCCACACACATCAAGCAATTCAGCGACGAATACTTCGAGCTCGCCCGCCGGAACGGCAAAACCATCGCGCAATACCTCGTCTTCGACGAGCCGGTGCTGCTGAATCTCGACAATCAGGCGTATTTGATCGAACCCTAGCAGCCTGTTGAGAAAGTATCGGGTGCCATGCTCACGCTTGCGTGAGCATGAGAATTGGCGGAAAAACATCCCCACCGCAAGCATGGGCATGGTGCCCGGGCTGCTACCAACGCCGTTTACCAATAATTCGGGCGAACGGAAAAAAACGATCTACATCGATCGCGAAGATTATAAGAAACCGAAAAGGCACGGAAATCACGGAGCATATCGTGCTCCGTTCTCTCCGTGCCTGCATTTTGGATTTCGCTTTCTACCCCCGCGCAGGAATCCGCGAATTTCCCCTTCCGGTTTATTGCGGATTCGGCGAGTTCGTCGGATTCGGCGCGGCCCCAAGCATGGCCAGGACTTGCAGCACGCCGTTGAGATGCGCCATCCGCGGGCCGTATTTGTCGATGAACTCGTTGAGCATGTATTCGCCGTCGATAAGCGTCTCGAAATTCGAATTGATCTCTTCTGTCAGCGATTCCAGAAACTCCGTCTGAATTTTTCCCAGCGATTCGGCGGCTTTCCGGCAACTTCGAGCGAGACGCGGATTGGCCTGTTTCCATTGCCCCAACTCGTTGGCGCGTTGCTTGCCCTGCAATCCCATCTGCGAGACCATTTCTTCCAACAGTTCGTTTTGCCGATCTTGCGCCGCGAGAATTTCCCGCAGAATCAGCGTAGTCTCGGAGAGATCTCCCCGTCCGGCATGTGAAACCGGGGGATATGCATTGGTTCCAACGTCAATCTGTGTGTAAAGTGGTTGCCTTGCCCTTGAAGAGTCACTACTCATAATTCATTCCCCTGATGGAAATTTCAATAATAACAATATCCAGTATAACCAGAATTGCCCCTAAAAGTCGAGTACTTGGCACGTTATTTTTGGGGTTTTTGTCACAAATCCCCCCGGTTATACGCCCAGGGCAATCTACGCAATTCGTTGTGCCGTTTCGAGTTAGGATTTCCGAAGAAATTATGTGAAGTTTTCTGTAAAAATAACCCCCCTTTAGCTTGTCCCAGATCCCCTATGTCCATTATCCTCACTAGATTAAAAAGTTTTTCATCAGGAATAGTTTGCCCAAATCGACACTCAAGTCGGCATCGGTTATTGCCCGATGCCCTTGGATGCCGATGATGCTTTTCGCAATTGTTTTCACGAATATGCAGAATGGGAAAAATAGGGGATATTTAGCGACAAGATGAGCAATTCAGGAAAAAAATCCAAGCCTGCACTCGGTTTCTTGACCATCCTTCCCCACGAACAACACGGATTGTTCGGCGGCTACCTGATTTTGACCCCCTTGGGTCGGCCGTTGGAATTTCATTGCACGGCCCCCATCAAACCGAATCGCGCCCAGGAAATTCTCTACGGTCCGACATTGAATGCTTTTTTATATGGCGAACAGATCGGCCAGACGCTGCTTAGGCAGGCAGGCATCGAGCCGTTGTTGATCTGCACCGACCAGGAGATAACCCTTGCCGTGCGGGATCACACCGACTTGCCGGTTGTGCTGGTGCTGCCGCAGGCGGAAACGCCGCATGAATCGAGCGCGCCGGAAACCTCACCCCAAAAAATTTATCGCATCGATGGGCCGCATCGTCGAGGGCCTGGTTTGCTGACTTTCAACCTGGGGCGAAATCGCCTCGCCCTGCCTGCCCGATCGGAAGCAGACCGCCAAAAAATCACCGAACAATTGTCCGGCATTGTGGAAAACCTGGACCTGGCCGAGCCGTTCGACCGCATCCGGGATGCCATCGAAGAGGCCCAACAGGCGATACGCTAGATAAGATTGTCAAGCAACGAATTCCATGAGCGGTATTATCGAGGCAATGACTCCGTGGCCGTCGCAAGCCGGGTACACTTGGACAAAGCCGGCGCTGCCTGAAGTTTCCAGTTGGAAATTCACGGCGGCAGCGCCCGACGGCGCCGAGAGCCCAATCTCCCTGCAAACGCCTCCGCCCGCGGTGATTTCGTGGGAGTTCGAATCGGCTGCGCCCCGTGTCATTTCCATCGCCTTGCCGCGCATCAAAGTTCGCGCCCGGAGTTTTACGTTTCCCGAGCCTTGCGAATTTTCCGCGCCGCGGCGGGAACCGGACCTGCAAAAATCCTTGCCGCCGCCTGCAAGCACAACTCCGGCAACGGCAAAGCCGACGCGCATCAGGCCGCCTGCCGACGTGATCAAACTGGAAGATCGGCTATGCTACCTGCTGCAGCCATCGCTGGAATCGCTGCTCTCGGAAGGATCGCTGAGCTTTCCCTTTCGGCCCTTCGCCTATCAATTCGAGGGCGTGGCGTTTTTATACCCCCGGCATGCGGCGATTCTGGCCGATGAAATGGGTTTGGGCAAGACCATGCAGGCCATCACCGCGATCCGCTTGCTCTTGCATCGGGGCGAAGTGCGGCAGATTCTGTTGGTTTGTCCCAAGCCGCTGGTCACGAATTGGCAGCGGGAATTCCGGCAATGGGCCCCGGAAATTCCGGCCACGGTCATCGAAGGCGATCAGGCCCGCCGTGCCTGGCTGTGGCGGTTGCCCGGCGTGCCGCTGAGGATCGCCAACTACGAACTGCTCTGCCGCGACCGGGAGTTGTTCGAGAATCCGCCCGAAGGAATCGGATTCCAACCCGCTTCCCGCCCCCATTTCGATCTGGTCGTGCTCGACGAATCGCAGCGGATCAAGAACCGCTCGGGCGCGACGAACCAGGTGGTGCGTTCGATCTCCCGCCGCCGCAGTTGGGCGCTGACCGGCACGCCCGTCGAAAACAGCACCGAAGACCTCGTCGGCATCTTCGAGTTCCTCGCGCCGGGTTTCCTCTCCTCCGGCATGAAGCCGCGGAAAATCGGCCGCGCCGTGTCCGACTACGTCCTCCGCCGCACGAAAGACGCGGTGCTCGCCGAACTGCCGCCGAAAATGGTCCATGACGAACCGCTCGAACTATCGCCCGAGCAGCGCGAAAGCTACACGCTGGCCGAAGAGGAGGGCGTGGTGCGCTTGTCGGCACTGGGCGACGCCGTCTCGATCCGGCACGTATTCGAGTTGGTCCTGCGCCTGAAGCAGATTTGCAATTTCGATCCCGCCACCGGCGCGAGCGCGAAACTCGAGCGGCTTGCAGCCGACATCGAGGAAATCGCCGCCAGCGGCCGCAAGGCGATCGTCTTCAGCCAATGGGTGCAGACGCTCGAACGCCTCGGCGGAAATTTGAATCGTTTCAAACCGCTGCAATATCACGGCAAGATTCCTTCCGCGAAGCGCGACGGCGTCATCCGCCGCTTCAAGGAAGACCGCTCGCGGCACGTCATGCTGATGAGCTACGGGGCTGGCGGCGTGGGGCTGAATTTGCAATTCGCCAACTACGTCTTTCTCTTCGACCGCTGGTGGAATCCGGCGGTCGAAGATCAGGCGATCAACCGCGCGCACCGCATCGGCGTGGACGGCCCGGTGCATGTCACCCGGTTCGTCACGACCGACTCCATCGAGGAACGCATCGACCGCATTTTGCAGGAAAAGCGGGAACTGTTCGACACGATCTTCTCCGACGCCGAAACGCCCCGCAAACTGGGCCTCACCCACGAAGAACTCTTCGGCCTCTTCCATCTCAAATGCCCCGCGCTGCCGATCGACGCGGCGGCGTAAAGCGGCGATTTTCGAATCAATCGATGGCCTGTAATTTCTTCGCGATCTTTCGCACCCAGGCGCGGGGCATCCGCGGCGAGAGAAAAGTGATGAGCTTGTTCAGGAAGCCCGGCACGACGATGATTTTTCCCCGGCGGAAACCGCGATGTCCGACCCGGGCGACCGTGGCGGCGTCCATCGAGCCGAAGCGGACCAGAATGCTGTCTTTGAGCTTCGCCACGCCGACGAATTCGGTGTCGGTCAATCCCGGCGCCAGGAGCGAAACGGTCACCTCGCTCCCGGAAAGCTCCGCGGCCAAGGCTTCGGTGAAGGAAAGCACGTAGGCTTTCGTGGCGCAATAGACCGCCTGATTGGCCCCCGATTGAAAGCCGGCGATCGAGCCGACGTTGAGGATGCCGCCCCGGCGCCGTTCGATCATCTTCGGCGCGAATAGCCGCGTCAGATGCGTGAGCGCGGCAATGTTCAACTGGATCATGCCCAGTTGGCGGTCGAGGGGCAGCGCCGCGATTTTTCCCGCCCCGCCGAAACCGGCGTTGTTCACCAGCACGTCGACGTCGATGTGCCGGGCGGCCAAATCGTCGAAAAGTTTTTGCGGCGCCGCCGGATCGAGCAGATCATAAACCAGCGGAACCGCTTCGCCGCCTTTCTCGCGAATCTCGGCGGCCAATGCTTCCAACCGCTCCCTGCGCCGCGCGACGAGCACCACCCGCGAGCCGTCGGCGGCAAAAAGCTTCGCCAATTCCCGGCCGATGCCCGACGAAGCGCCCGTAACAAGAACGGTTTCGCATGACATGAAATAATTCCTTTGTGGCGGTTGTGGATCCTGGAGCTTGAGTCCCAAGATCCAAGACGAAAAATCCCGAGGCTCGGATCATCTCCCGTTCACCCGCCCCGTCGCGCCGTCCAATCTGGCCCAGAACGGATGCTGGCGGTCGCCGCGGGTGCGGACGTCCTCGAGAATCGTCTTCAAGTCGGGCGTGATGAACGGGTCCTTGGAGTTCATCTGCCGGCCGTTCACCGAAATGTTCACCCGCTGCTTGAAATCGACCATTTGCGGCGCGAGCCAGACGCTGATCTGCGAGGCGCCGCACCGGATGAGAATCGTATTCGTTTTCGTGATCCGGCAATCGACTTTCATCGGCACGCTGCCCGAGGGCGGCGGCCAATCGGCGGGATCCACCATCGCTTTCGGCG
The DNA here is from genome assembly GCA_963713065.1 of Pirellulales bacterium. GTDB lineage: Bacteria > Planctomycetota > Planctomycetia > Pirellulales > Thermoguttaceae > JADLEL01. The sequence continues at coordinate 83,204 of CAVQKP010000017.1, forward strand.
GCATGCCCTCCATCTCGAGCCACCAGAAGGAATTGTCCCAGGGGCGCATCGTCGCGCAGGCGAACTCGCGGGGATAGAAGTTGCGGCGGAAGCGGCCCATCCAGTCGAAAATCCTCAGGATTTCGTCGAAATAGTCTTCGTGCCCGCGGCCTTGGTATTCGACCACCGTGGTGTCGTAGTTGTGTTGCAGATAACGGTCCAGGTCGCGCGCGTTTTTCGCCAGCCGCGAGCCGTCCAACTCGCCGATCACGAAATAGAAGGGCACGAGCTTCGCGTTTTCCCAATACAGCGTGGGGTAGCGGTCCACCGAGGCGGAAATCGGAATCACGCCCGCCCAAAGGTCCGGATGCGCCAGCCCGATGTCCCAAACGGCGTCGCCGCCGATCGAATGGCCCGCTAGAAAGACGCGGTCGGCGTCGATGGCGAATCGGCGGCAGGCATCGCGGAGGCACTTGAGCACGACGTCGTGTTCGTGGGCGGAATAGCCGTATTCCTTCTGGTGCTCCGTGCTCCACTCGGGCGCAATCACGATATAGCCGTTCCGCGCGGCCTGGCCGAACCGCCGGCCGTCTTTCCACTCGCCGGCCCACCAATCGAGTTCGTGTTGCGCGGTCTCGCCCTCGCCGTTCAAGGCGAGAACCGCCGGATAATGCTTGTACGGATCGTACTCGGGCGGCAACTGCGCCCAATACGTGATCTTCGCTTCCTTCGTCCTGCCGGGAATCTCCAGCTTGAAATAGCCCGGCTTGTCTTCCGCCACCGGGGCCGGCAGGTCGTAGAAAGGCTTGCTGTGCGAGAGGATTGCGATCACGTTCTCCGGCGCGGAGCCTTCTTCCGAACGGAAACTGTCGAACGATTGCTCCCGGTTGCTTTTTATCGCGTCGTTCAGATAAGCTTTGATGAGTTCGCGGACCTTGTAAAGCGAAAGCGCGGGGGGAGCTTGGCAATCGCGTTGTCGCTGCCGATCAGCCAACCGCTCACGGCCACGGCCAGCTTGTCTTCGGCCGGCATCTGGTCGTCATCGAGGTTTTGCAGGAAAGAAGCGAACCGGCCGAGCGTTTCCACGCGCAGCTCCTCGCCGATTTCCTTGCGCACCGTTTGGACTTGCTTGCGCAGCACCGGATCGGAGACCTTGGGAATCAACTCGTCGAGTTTTTCGAGGATTTTCGTCCGCCGGGCGATCTTCACGTCGTAATCCTGGATCATTTCCCGCACGCCCTGCAGGATTTCGCCGCCGACGTCCTCGGTGGGGAATTTCTTCAGCAGGTTGTAAACGAACACGTGCTGCCCCGCGTCGCGGCGAAGCTTGAGTTCCGACAGCATCCGGCCCGCGGAGAGTTGGCGGATCGACGCGATGACGGGCTTGATCTGCTCGTTCAAGTCGCTTTGGCCGGGAAACGCCTGGGCCATTTTTTCGAGCACTTGGATCGCGTCCTCGTACCGTTCGGCCTGCATGTAAAAGCGGGCGATCCGCTTGTAATCCTCGATCTTTTTCCGGTCGATCAGCTTGAAAAGAATTTTGTCGAGCGTGTCGCGGGGAATCGTGCTGGTGGCGATCCGGCTGTCCCAAACGTACGAGGATGAGCCCGCCAGGCCTTCCACCTGCGCATATTGCGGCGTGAGTTTGGTAATGCCCTGGATCACGTTGATCGCGCCCCGGTTGGTGTTCATGGTGTATGTCCGACGGCCGAACTCGTCGAAAGGCGTCAACTTCATCGCCGGTCCCACGCTGCGAATGGCCTGACCGCCGTGCGCCACGATTTGGCGAATATTGAACCTTTCCTCGGCCGAAAGATTGTCTTCCGGGAGCACATTCTTCACCAACCGCTTGGAGACGAACGTACGGCGCAGTTGGTCATCGACGAAGAGAATCCGCTGCAAGGAAGCGCTATCTTCGCTCTGCGGCGCAATGTCCGTCAACGAATCGATCAAGCCCATGCTGCCGTGCAGAATGCGGCCGTCTTGAAGCGCGTATTCGTTTGCAGAACAGGGCAGAGCGGCTATACCGAGCGGAATAACGAAAACGGAGAGGAAAAATCGAAAGAATAACCGAAAAGCGATTTCCCCAAAGCCAAGGTGAGTATTCGTCAAACCAAGGGAGATAAATTCGCGTGGCTGACTACCAAAAACTCCTTGTTCCAAGCAGATTTGATTCATAAATTCTACCCCATCCTGAAGACTTGGGTAATTCTTGCCCTTTCTTCATTGTGGATGATGCATGATTGAAGTCAAGTAAAACTGAAGGTGATCCCGGGGGACTGTTCCCTTTAGCACCGTTCTCACCTGTCACCCCCCCCGTTAGAACGTTGGAATGCTTCACCTTGACAATTTTCTCGATGATCTGCAAAATCAGGGGGTCTAGGAAAACTGTTATGAGCCAAACACCCAATCTCCGACCGTGGATTGCCTCGTTGTTGGCGGCGGGGATTCTTTTGCCCGTCGCGATTTGCATCATATTTGGAGTGGGCGCTATGCTGGCGGCGATGGGGGATCTTTCGGGCGGAGCGGTCTTGAATCGAATCAGTCTCGCCCTTTCAATCCTTTGGGTGCTGGACCTGATCGCTTTGGTGCTCTTTCAAGGATTGAATTTTCTCTTTGGAAGCCGTAAAAACAGCGATCCCACCGACGAATCTTGAAATTTCGTTTTTCCCGCGCCATTGCGGAGAGGGACAGGGATGAGGGTTGCATCGCACTTACACCTCAAATTGCTCATTCCACCATGATGGCCAAAAATCGATTGTTTACCCCCGGTCCCACACTTGTGCCCGAATCGGCCTTGGCCGCAATGTCGCGGCAGGTGATGCACCATCGCACGGCGGAATTCCGCAAAATCCTGGCCCATGTTTTCGAAGGCTTGAAAGAAGTTTTCGACACTCGAAACGACGTAATAATATTATCCGGTTCCGGCACGTCGCGCGATGGAAGCGGCCGTGGTGAACCTCGTCCCCCGCGGGGAGAAGGCGATCGTGCTCGAGTCGGGCAAATTCGCCGAACGATGGCGAATCCTCTGCGAAACATTCGGCATCCGCGTCGTGCGTTACGAACTGCCTTGGGGCGCGGCGTTCGAGCCTGCCCGGGTCGCCGCGCTGCTTCGCGAGCACCCGGATGCGAAGGCCGTCTTTGCGACGCTCATGGAAACCAGCACCGGAGTGGGACATGATATCAAAGGCATTGGCGAAGCCGTCAAGCAAAACGGCAATGCCCTGTTCATCGTGGACGGCATCAGCGGCGTGGGCGCCATGGAATGCCGCACAGACGACTGGGGCATCGACGTGCTGGCCGTCGGTTCGCAAAAGGCGCTCATGGCCCCGCCAGGTTTGTCATTTTTAGCGGTTAGTCCGGCTGCCTGGAAGCAAATCGAAGCCAACCGACAACGGCCCGCCTTCTATTTCGATCTGTTGGCCTATCGAAATGCCTTGATAACCTCGGATACGCCATTTACGCCTCCCATTTCGCTGATCTTCGCACTGGCTGAAAGCTTGAAAATTCTGCGCGCAGAGGAATGGACGCTATCTGGGCGAAAACTCGGGTACTTGCGTCCGCCTTTCGGGCGGGGATCGAGGCTTTGAACTTGAAGATTGCCCCCGCCCGGCCTGCCGAAGGCATGACCGCCGCATTCTTTCCAGCGGGTATCGACGGCAAGGCCTTTTTGGATCGGCTTGAAAAGCGATTCGGCATCAAACTGGCGGGTGGCCAGGGGCCTTGGAAAGGCAAAATCTTCCGCACCGCCCATTTCGGCATGATCGGCGAGTTGGATGTTCTCTCCACCCTCTCTGCTCTGGAGCTGGTGCTCGTTGAGTTCGGAATAGACGTTAATCCTGGATCAGCAGCCACGGCGGCAACCAGGATTCTGCGGCGGGATGCCAAAGAATAAGAGTGTCGCTATCCGATGAGTTTTTGAATAATTGCCTCCAGCCGGTTCGACGGCAGCATTGCTTTCCCCCGGCTCATGCAATCAAAGTGGCTGAATTTCTCCCTGCGGCCCGAGGTTCTGTTTTTTCCATGAGCTGATCCCGGCTGTTTTCTGTTTCTCGCGACGCATGTTCGTTACAAACCGCCCAAACTAACCGTAGCTTACAAATTACGCAGTCTATTTTAGCATTAAGGTTTACAAAAAAAATTGCGGTTAGCCGATTGAATGCTAAGTAAATATATCCGAGGGAATGCACGACTCGGTTGGAATTGGCAGCAATAGAAAATTCCCCTCATGCGGTGGACCCCCGCATGTTTGCACTAACCGGGATTATTCACAAACAAAGTAGCTGCGGCATCCTGCCATATAAGGGAGAAGAGCGGCAAGATGCCGCTGCAAAAAACGGCGTTCGGGAATAATCCCGGCTAACTCTCCAGCCAATAGGGACTATCGGCAATAGGAGAGTTGGATAACACCCCCCCCTAAGCATCATTTTTCGCCGGAACAGAACATGATTGACATCCCTTTGGACGATCGCGTAATGAGTGCGCTCGATCACAACCCCTATCTGAGTCGCCGCACGTTGCGATTCGAAACCCAGGACGGGCGCGTAATTCTTCGCGGCGAGGTAAGCACCTTCTTCCAAAAACAGATGGCCCAAGAGTCGCTGAAACAGATCGAAGGCATCGATGAAATCAGCAATGAACTGGAAGTGACCTGGGCGGAGATGCCCTTGACGGCCTAACTCCGTCCAATCTTCACGGCCTGAGGGGACATTCTGTAGATATACTATCTCCCTCGTTGTGGCTTCTCAGTTGCCTTAGCGTGGTTTGCGAGGGTCGGCGTAGCCGAGAACCGCCTCGTGCAGATCGTCGAACGAAGGCAGGCGATCATCCAAGCGGCACGTGTGCAACACATGGCGGTTATAGGCGGAAAGACCGCACAATCGCATCACGCCGTCTTGTTCGCGGATCCGCCGATATAGGTCGATCAATTGACCGATGAAGTGACTCGTCAAGATCGGCACTTCCTGCAGTTCCAGCACCAGCCGGTGCGTCAGATGCTGCTCCATTAGCGCCCAAATCCGATCCGCCAAAGGTGGTGAATCGTCCTTGTCCGGGTCGCTTCCATTGACGGTTACAATCAACCAGTCCGGTCCGCGTTCGACGTCTAATTCCCAACCGGGTGCAATGGCTAACATCACGTTTCTCCTTCAACGTGGAGATGGAATAAAATGGAAAAAATAATTCGGCATCTTTTCCCATCAAGCAATCCTAGCAAATTCGTTATTTTTGTAAACCCCCCCCTAATACGCAACACCTTGTTTTTTGTTTTTTTATACCCGTAACTAAAAATATCTGGTAAAGCTATACGGAACGCGACCAACTTGGCCGCGACAGTGCGGGTGAAACGTCCGCGCTCCATGGTTTTAAAAAAGTTTCTTCTGGCCCGTTTCTTTCGCATCGGGCAACGGGGAAAAGCCTAAATGATCGAACGCCAGGGGGGTAAGCTTCCTGCCGCGGGGAGTGCGAACGACCAACTCCGACCGCAGTAAATACGGTTCGACCTCGTCGATGAGCGTGTCCGGTTCGAGATTCATCGTATGCGCCACCGCTTCGACCCCCACAGGCCCGCCGGCGAAAACGCGGATAATGGTTTCCAGGTATTTCCGATCCTGCACGTCGAGTCCCAACGTGTCTATGCCTTGCATTTCCAGGGCATCTCGCGCGATTTGCAGCGTAATCCGCCCGTCCGCCTTGCTTTGCGCGAAATCGCGAACCCAACGCAGCCGATTATTGGCCAACCGGGGCGTGCCTCGGCTGCGGCTCGCTATTTCCAGGGACGCCGCCGAATCGATCTCCACCCGGAGTTTTTTGGCGTTCCGGCGAACGATCTCCGCAAGTTCCTCGATCGTGTAAAAATCCAGATGTTCGCGAAGTTGAAAACGATCGCGCAACGGGGCCGAGAGCAGTCCGCTGCGAGTGGTGGCGCCGATCAGCGTAAACGGTTTCAGCGGCATATTGATGCACCGGGCGTTTACCCCCTCGCCGAGGGTTAAGTCGATGCGAAAATCCTCCATCGCCGGATACAAAAATTCCTCGACCGCCTTGGGAAGGCGGTGAATTTCATCGATGAAGAGAATCGAACGCTCGTCGGCATTGGTCAGATAAGGGATCACGTCCTTGGGAGCGGAAAGCGCAGCGCCGCTGGCGATTTGGCACATCACCCCCAAATCCCGCGGAATGCAGGTGGCAAAAGTCGTCTTTCCCAATCCGGGGGGGCCGTCGAAAAGGATATGGCCCAAGGGCTCGCCCCGTTTTGCCGCGGCATCGACGGCTATTTCCAGCCGGGCGTAAACTTCCCGCTGTCCGACCATGTCCCGCATCCGTTGCGGACGCAAGTCGCGGTCGTCATCGTTGTATTCCGTCGGATTCTTCAGCAGCGGTTCTCGGACCATAAGTCTCCATTCTAATGCGACCGCGATTTAGCGGCGAGGGGTGGGGAATGCTTCGGGTAACACGTTGAAAAAGGAAACTCGCTCGGCGCTGAAAACCGGAAATCTTGCGAAAAATGACTCGCAGCGACGTGCCTGCCTCCATTTTTCAACGCCCTATGACCCCCTAACAAAACCTGGACCATCAAACTCGGCAGCATCTCTCCCCTGATTTTGCGTCAGTTTCGCTTGCTTGGCCAGGGTGGATTGATAAGCCGCTCGCGGTACGATATCTTACATAAACTAGATTGATAACCGCCCCAAAATTTATTGGGACATTCATGACACGACTGCCGGGGGGCACACAATTCCGCCATTCAACCGCTTTGCAGCGAATGATTGTTTAAGATCGGAAAAAGGTTCGAGCACCCCGTTTCCGCAAATCCCCAAAGGAGAAAATTCGTGGCCCGTGAGACGATGAAATCGCGCGAACGACTGCTGACCGCCTTGAATCACCAAGTTCCCGATCGCGTGCCGATCGACTTGGGCGGCAACCAGACCGGCATCCATAAATTTGCCTATCGGGATTTGATTTCGCATCTCGGCATTCGCAATGAGATATCGATCATGGATGCCGTGCAGCAACTTGCCCGGCCCTGCGAGGCGTTGCTCGAGCGATTTCATGTCGATACCCGATATATTGCGGCCGGAGCGGGTGAAGGTTTCAAGGGCGACATCGTTGAGCAGACGCGGAACGGAAAACTCTGGCACGATCTGACCGATGAATTCGGCGTCGTTTGGTCGATGCCGGACGATCACCCCTATTATATGGATATCTCCCGCCATCCGCTGGCGCATGCGGCGCTCGCCGGCGTCGCCGAATATCCGTTTCCGAAGGGGGACGACCCGGCGCGGTTCGCGAAAATCCGCCAAGAAGCGCTCGCCATCAAGAATGAAACGCCCTATGCGGTCGTGAGCGGGATTTCGGGCGTGGTCTATGAAACGTGCTGGTATCTGCGGGGTTTGGAGCGCTGGTTCATGGATATGATCGAGCAGCCGGAATTCTGCGAGGCGCTCTTGGATCAAACGCTCAAATTCTGGCTCGATTGGTTTCGGCTGTTCCTGGACGAAGTGGGAGATATCGTAGACGTGATCATGGTGGGCGACGATCTGGCGGGCCAAACCGGTCCGCTTTTCCGTCCCGATTTTTACCGCCGCGTGGTCAAGCCGCGGCAGAAGCGGCTGGTCGAGTACATCCACTCCCGCACCCAAGCGAAAGTATGGTATCATACCTGCGGGGCGTGCCGGACCTACATCCCCGACCTCATCGACAACGGCGTGCAAATCCTCAATCCGGTGCAGATTTCCGCCGCCGGCATGGAGCCCCGGTTGCTGAAGGAGCAATTCGGCAAGGAAATGGTTTTTTGGGGAGGAGCAATCGACGCGCAGCGCGTGCTGCCGCGCGGTTCGCCGAATGAAATCCGCCGGCAGGTCGGTGAAAATCTGCAAACGTTCAAGCCCGGCGGCGGATACGTGTTCAACAACGTCCACAATATCCAAGCCGGCGTGCCCCCTGAAAATATCGTAGCGCTCTATGATGCGGCGTATGAATTCGGTTTTTATAATTGATGGCTGTCCGCTTATTGCTGTCCTCTATCCACTCCCCACGGCCCCCTTGCCAATCCATCATGAACACCTCCGTCCTGGAAAAATCCTACGAACTCGCAAAACAACATTATGCACAATTAGGCGTCGATACCGATGCGGCCCTCGAGCGGCTGCGCCAAATCGCGGTTTCCATCCATTGTTGGCAGGGGGATGATGTGTGCGGCTTCGAGAACCCGGAAGCCGGCCTAAGCGGCGGCATCCTGGCAACCGGCAACTACCCCGGCCGAGCCCGAACGGCCGACGAACTTCGCGCCGACGCCGCCAAGGCCATGAGCTTGATCCCCGGCCGGCACCGCTTCAGCGTCCACGCCATCTATCTCGAACCCGGCGCCCAGCGCGTCGAACGCGATCGAATCGAAACCGGGCACTTCGCCCGCTGGATCGATTGGGCGGCCGAGTTGGGGATCGGCCTGGATTTCAATTCCACCTTCTTTTCCCATCCCAAGGCGGCGGACGGCTTCACCCTTTGCCATCGCGACCCGGGCATCCGCAAGTTCTGGATCGATCACGGCATCGCCTGCCGCAAAATCGGCGCCGACATCGGTCGAAAGTTGAAAAATCCCTGCGTCCACAACATCTGGATCCCCGACGGCATGAAAGATCTCACCATCGACCGCAAAGGACCGCGTGAGTTGTTGACCGACTCGCTCGACCAAATCCTCGCCGCGCCCGTCGATCGCCGCTGGAATCTCGATGCCGTCGAGAGCAAGCTCTTCGGCATCGGCTCGGAAACCTACGTCCCCGGCTCGCACGAATATTATCTGGGCTATGCCGTGAAAAATGGCACGCTCTTGACGCTCGATGCCGGACACTTCCATCCCACCGAAACGCTCACCGACAAAATCTCCGCCTGTTTGTGCTTCGTCAAGGAAATCTTGCTGCACGTCAGCCGCGGCATCCGCTGGGACAGCGACCACGTGGTCGTCCTGAGCGACGATCTCAAAGCCATCGCCGAGGAGCTGGTCCGCGGCGATTACCTCGGCCGCGTGCATCTGGGCCTCGACTTCTTCGACGCCAGCATCAATCGCATCGCCGCCTGGACGATCGGCGTCCGCGCGACGCTCAAAGCCCTCCTCATGGCCCTCGTCGAGCCGATCGCAATGCTGCGCGACGCCGAAAACCGAGGCGACTACACCAGCCGCCTGGCGATGCTCGAAGAAACCAAAACCCTCCCCTTCGGCGCCCTCTGGGACTACTACTGCCTCCGCAGCGACGTGCCCGTCGGACTGGCTTGGCTGGATGAAGTAAAGCGGTACGAAAAAGAAGTGCTGTCGAAGCGATAATATCTCAAGGTGCGGGCTGCGGAAGGATTTTCGAGGCGATCGGCCACTATCGCTCCGAAGGAGCATGCGTTCATCCAGCCCAGGGCAACGCCCTGGGGAACGATTCGAATGAGGAGACTATACGGCCTAACGGGCCAACTGTTCTACTTGTCTCCTTGTTATGAAAATCTCGATTGTTGAAAAATTCACGCAAACAACCAAACTCTCCACATGAATAACCGCTGCTCTCCATCCCCGCTTCGATCCGCAATAACGGCTTTTTTTTTCACGGCGATATTGTTTTCCATCAGTTATTGCCATTATCCATCGGCCGCCGCCGCCGTACCGCCGATATTGGCTGAAATCCCCCCGCGATGGCAGCCGCCGGAAGATCGCCGCAGAGCGATCGACTTCGCGTTGGGCGTCAGGCCGACGCCTGGCTGCATCACGGCGTGCTGGGCGATCCGAGTTTCGACAGCTTCGAACGCCGCCCGGGAAATCCCATCGTCCGCGGCAAGCCGCCGTTCGACTGGCCGGTCAACGGTTTCTTGTTCGAGGACCCGAAAAGCGGCAATTGGTACGCCTACATCGGCAATTACTTGACCGGCTACGACATCGGCCCCGGCTTGCCCGTCACGCATTGCCGCGTGCATCGTTCGAAAGACCGCGGGGCGACTTGGGAGGAAATCGGCCCGATCTTCGACGATCCCGCGTTCCGTTTCCAGGGCGACTCCCAAACGGCCAACGGCGCGCCCGACGTCACCGTAGTCTATGCCGGCGGACGCTACCACATGACCTACGACTGGTTCACCGACAATTCGCGCTGGGACAACGTCCTCCACCCGCGCGACGGCGCCGATAACGGCTGTGCTTATGCCTGGGCCGAGCGGCCCGAAGGGCCTTTTCATCGCGCCCCCCGGCCGATCCTTCGCACCACCGAAATGCCTCGGCGATTTGCCCTGGGTCAAAAATATCCCCGCGTTTACGGCACGGCAATTGTCCACCGCGAAAAAGACTGGCTCGCGCTCGCGCTGGCCGACTCGAACGAGTTCTTCAGTTGGGGCATGATGGCGATGACGGCGACCGATCCCGCCGGTGCATGGTCCGATCCGGTTTTGGTGCTGGGCGTCGAAAAGGCTGATTACTATCCGCCCACCGCCGAAGCCTTTCCCGCGATGATCCACGACGGATACGTCTATCTCCCCGCCGCTTCGGTGGCGCTGAATCGCGATTTCCAGATGATCTTTCGGGCGAAGATCGAGGAGGCCCATCGACCCGACGCGTGGCACTTGTATCAGAACGGCACCGCCTGGCACAGCGAGCCCGTGGTGAACGAGGGGATGGGCATCTGGGGCCAATCGTATTCCGGCTTCGTCGATCGCGACGGCCAGTTGCAGGTGCTGTTCCCCTCCCGCGAGCGCGAGACGAACGTCGGCACGATCAACCTCGCTTCGCGGCCGTGGTCAAAGCCGCTCCGCGAGCGCGGTTTCGTCTTGAGCGGCCATGCGGGCCCCAGCCTCGCGCTGCTTCGCTATGCATGGAACCAGTTCGAATTGAACGCCGACTTCGTGCTTCAAGGAGGCACGGCTCGGTTCGTGTGGGGATACCAAGCGCCGCTCGGCCCCGACCGCCACGCCGCCGATGCCACGATCCACCCGCTCTCCTTGACGCGGCATCTAGGATTGGAGATTTCCGCCGACGCATGGCGCATTGTCTCCATCGATGCGGCGGACAAGCGTTCGGTAAAAGCCGAGGGACCGCTGGAAACCGCCGCCCGTCGCGCGATCGAACTGGTTGTGCGCGACGACGGGTGGTCGCGTCTAAAAATCGACGGCAAAATTCGCTTCGAGGGCAACCTGCCCGTGCAGGCGGGCCCGGTCGGCCTGTTTGTCGAGCCGTTTACCAATCTCAAGGTATCGCGATTCGAGATCGCCGACCCCTTCAAACCTGCCGTGATGCCGTGGCTGTATCTCGAAGGTCTAACGGGCGCGGGCGTAAAGATGAGTGATTGGGATGTGATCCACTCGCCGACGTATCGCTTCGGCGTGGGCGCCGTCGGCAAAACGCCCGGCGGACGCGTCAAATGGAACTTCCGCGGCCGCGGATTCCAACTCTGGTCGCCCCGCGGCCCCGACTTCGGCCGCTGCGAACTGCTCCTCGACGGCCGAAAACTCGCCGACTTGGACCTCCACGGCGACCGCGAACAGCCTTCCCGGATCATCTACCGGTGCGACGACGCCGGCGACGGCTACCACGCCGTCGCCCTCCACGCGACCGACGGCCGGCTGGCAGTCGATTCGCTCGATGTGTTGAACTGATCTCGCTGTGAAAAAGGATAACAAATTTTCATTTCTGCACATTTGGTTATAAGGTCTTGGCGAGCGACGCTAACGGGGGCAGTCCCAATTTTGTGGCCTCCTGCCATAAAAAATCGGGACAGTCCCCTGATGGTTTCTTTTTCGGGGGTAAATTGGTTTTCGCTTTGTTCGGTGTGTATCATTTTCGGACGAATTGTATCAGCGGGACGCCTTTTAGGCGTTCCCAATTTTTACGTTTTCGACGTTCGCTGTAACCCCTTGCGAGTCCGTAGTTTAGTGAAATCATGGTTGCCGCAAGTTCGCACCATCCTTTAGCGGGGCGTTCCGCATGCAAAGTGGGCGAGATGCGAGGAATGCGCGGTCTGCTTTGATAGTGGCTTTATGTTTATATAGGTCCATAAGTACACTCCAACGAGGATGTTGTTTAACGTAGAGGAAGCGGTGTCTTTTTGCAAGAAAAAAGTTTTCCGATTTAGCCAAGCTCTTGGCGGGCAAAGAGACAGGAAGAGAAAAACTTTTTGGAAGCGGCAGGCAAATCGCTTGGCCGCCCGTGCCCAAGCTGTCGGAACCGGCGGCGACGGCGACCTTGGAATCCCCGTTCCAAAGGCACGGCCCCCCGTTGGTGCTCAAGAGCGACAACGGCTCGGCTTTCCTCGGCGACCGCTATCAGGCGCTGCTTTGCCTTTACGGCGTGGCATGGCTCCCTTCTTCTGCACGCATGCCGTGGTAAAATGGCGGTTGCGAGGCGGGCAATGGGAGCCTCCGCAAACGTACCGCGCAGTTCGCCCGCCGCGCCGGTCGTTGGACGTCGGAGTGTCTTCAGGCCGCCACGGCCCAAGCCAATGAACTCCTCCGACCCCGAGGCCACCGCGGTCCCACGCATTGCGAGCGCTGGTCCGCCCGCAAACCGATCGCTGCCGCAGTGCGCAAGTGCTTCAACGCCGCGACCGAACGCCATCGGCAAGAGATCCTCCGCCAGCGCCAAAACACGTTCCATTCCGAAAACAAAAACCATCAATGCCAAGTGCAACGTCAGGCCGTCGTTCGAGCACTTCTCGAACTCGACCTGTTAACCATCACCCAGAGGTCAATTCCTCTACCAATTAATCCCAAAAAATGGGCCAAATTTTCGTAGCGGCTACACAGCAACTAAAGTAGTTTGGGGGCATGTGATCCGCGATTTGAAAAATCATTTTGGCAAGGATTGTTCGATTCGCTCCATAGGACGGTCGGAAGCAGAAGGATTTCGGCAATGGATGCTTGACAGAAAATTGGCATCAGCGACTATAAGCAGGAGACTACAAATTGCCCGTCAGATTTTCCGCTACGCCCTTCGATGTGAATGGATTGAGCGAAATCCGTTTGAGGATATTTCTCGTCAGAGTGGCAGCCCGCAAGCGCGGCAACGCTATATTTCGGAAACAGATACCGTGAAGTTGATCGAAGCGGCTCCGAATTGGATATGGCGAACGATAATTGCCCTAAGCCGATACGGGGGCCTGCGCTGCCCTAGCGAAGTCCTTAGCATCCGTTTGGCTGATCTGGATTGGGAACGCGGAGCAATGGCTGTGCAATCCCCTAAAACAGAACATCATGGGCATGGGCAACGAATTGTTCCCATGTTCCCCAGGCTTCGGCCATATTTGGAAGAGGCATGGGATATGGCGGAAGAGGGTCAAACTCACGTTATCCCTGAAAATCTGTATCTCCCGGCTTCTAATGGGCCCAACGGATGGGTTAACCCAAGTTACGGTGTTGTAAGTCTATTTTACCTGTTATCTGTTATGGAGGAAGCGTAACTCTCGGGGAATTGAACTCTTCACCGTTGAAAGTCGATGTAGTGGAAAAAATGGGAATCGCGGCCTTGTTGAATTTATCGAAGAGGACGATCCTATAGCTCAACGAGAGCGAGGGATCGGCCATGTTTTTGCGGCGTTATGAACGGCGCGCGAATGGAGGGCGGCGCACCTATTGGGCGTTAGTGGAATCGGTGCGCACCGGCAAGGGATCGCGGCAGCGGGTGGTGGCCTACCTGGGCGAGTTGGGACGTAGCGAGCAGAGCGGCTGGGCGCAACTCGGCCGAAATCTTTCCGGCAAGCAGCGGCCCGCGCGGTCTTTGTTCGATCCGCCGCATTACGACGATCCGAGCGACGAGGAACCGGTGTTGGTGCGGTTGCGCGACGTTCGCTTCGAGCGGCTCCGCGACTTCGGCGACGTGTGGATGGCCTGGGGATTGTGGCGGCTCTTGGGGCTGGACAAGCTCTTGGACGGCTTGACGCCCGCCGGCCGGGAAGAAATCGCGTGGCCGACGGTGGCCGCTATTTTGACGATCGCCCGCTTCTGCGAACCGCAGAGCGAACTGCACATCGAGAGCACGTGGTATCGCGGCACAGTCTTGGAAGACTTGTTGGGCGTTTCCCCGGCGAAGGTCCATACGGATCGTTTGTACGAGGGCTTGGACCGGCTCCTGCCGCACAAGCCGGCGATCGAAAAACATCTCCAGGACCGCTTGGGCGCTTTGTTCGACCTGAACTACGACCTGCTCTTGTACGACGTCACGAGCACGTATTTCGAGGGCGAAGGCAAGCGTAATCCGCTGGCGAAACGCGGATATTCGCGGGACAGCCGCCCGGACTGTTTGCAAGTTTGCATCGGTTTGGTGGTGACCGAAGACGGCATTCCTTTGGGATACGAGGTGTTCGCCGGGAATCGCCACGACTCGACGACGGTGAAAGAAATTGTCGAAGCAATGGAGAAGAAATACGGCCGGGCGCAACGCATCTGGGTGATGGACCGCGGGATGGTCAGCGAGGAGAATTTGAAGTATCTGCGCGGGCGGGGCGGGCAGTACATCGTGGGCACGCCCAAGGCCATGCTGCGGCAATTCGAAGAACATTTGACGGCGAAGGACTGGCGCGAAGCGCAAGAGGGCGTGGAAGTGAAATTGGTGCGGGGGCCGCAAGGCGAAGAGACGTTCGTCTTGGCCCGCAGCGCCGATCGCCGCGAGAAGGAAAAGGCGATGCACGAGCGGTTCCTGGATCGGTTGGAAAAGTCGCTGCGGCAGATGCAGTCCTCGGCCGAAAGCGGCCGCTTGAAAGAGGAAAGCGTGGCCAATCGGCGGCTGGGTCGGTTGATGCAACAATACTGGCGCGCGGCGGGAGGATTCGAGGTGAAGATCGAACGATTGTCGCCGCCGAGGGGCAAGCAACGCTTGCGTGTCGTTTGGACTCGCAACCCGCGCTGGCACGACTGGGCCGCGCTCTCCGAAGGCTGTTATCTGCTCCGCACGAACCTCCGCGAAACCGATCCCGCTTTGCTTTGGAAACGCTACATCCAGTTGACCGAAGCCGAATGGGCGTTTCGGATCACCAAGGACGAATTGGAGATTCGCCCGATCTGGCATCAGAAAGAGGATCGCGTTTTGGCGCACATCCTGGTCTGCTTTTGGCCTATGTCTTATGGAAGACGTTGGCCCAATGGATGCGCCGCTCCGGCCTGGGCGACGCGCCGCGGACGGTGCTTATGGAACTGGCCAAGATCAAGAGCGGCGACGTGGTGTTGCCTACTTTGAATCCCCAAGGAAACCACAACGGCACGGTTCGCTTGCGGTGCGTTACCGAACCGGATCAAGCTCAAAAAGTCCTCCTCCATCGTCTTGGCGTAACCCTGCCCCGCCGTCTCCGCCGCATCGACGAGATGATACCAATGTAGTGGAAATAATGGTAAAAAAATGAACGTAAGTCCTTATTTACCAACAAACCGCCACCCGCAACTCCGTAACTTGGGTTAGGACGGGGGCCGCGCCGATCCGTTGCCAGAGGCCGGACGGGATCGGTCCCACCGGGGTCGGAGAGCAGGGCAAAGGCACAATCGGGGTTCCCCAGGAACGTGGGAGATCCTGTCGTTTCCACGGAAGCCATCCCGGCTGGGGATACCGGGTGACAACTCCAGGCCCGCGGCCGCAACGCGGCGGCGGCGGGAGCGAAAGGCGCGTGTTCCCGTGGTATCGCCAAGCGAAGGCAACGAAGCGCGGCGGGAGCGCGGCAGGAAGTCGCAGTGCCCTGATAGTACCGCAGAAGCGGGGGAACTCGATCCGCGAGGACCCCGGGGAGGGAAGCGGGACATCAAGTATCAACACCGTTGGAGGGAAACATGGCGGAGGCATTGGACTTCGAACTCGTGTTAACGAGACAACAACGGATAGCGGTGCTGGCGAAGCAATCGCCGCAGATGGCGTTCACGTCGTTGAATCACCACCTCGACATCTGGCTGGCTCCGCGAGGCCTACCGGCGTACGCGCAAGGATGGTGCCGTGGGCGTGGACGGACAGACGGCCGCCGAATACGAGGAGCACCTGGAGGCAAACCTCCGGTCGCTTTTGGAGCGGGCGAAGTCCGGCACGTACCGGGCGCCGCCGGTGCGACGGGTGCACATTCCGAAGGGGAACGGGTGACAGAGACCCGTCCGATCGGAATTCCGACGCTGGAGGACAAAGTGCTCCAGCGGGCGATCGTGATGTTGCTGGAGCCGATCTACGAGCAGGACTTTCACGGACGGCTCGTACGGATTCCGGCCCGGACGATCGGCGCACCAAGCGTTGGAAAGCCTGTGGAAGCAGACGATGCAGAGCGGCGGCGGATGGATTCTGGAAGTGGATATCCGAAAGTTTTTCGACACGCTGGATCACGGTCATCTGCGGAGCTTCTTCAGCGACGGATTCGCGACGGGGTGGTGCTCCGACTGATCGGCAAATGGCTCAACGCGGGCGTCATGGAGGCCGGGATGCTATCAGTACCCGGAAGCCGGCAGCCCGCAGGGCGGGGTGATTACCCCGCTGGCGGCCAACGTCTATCTTGCACTACGTGTTGGACGTATGGTTTGCCGAGGAGGTTCAACCGCGTCTGAAAGGCCGGGCGTTTCTGGTCCGTTATGCCGACGACTTTGTGATGGGGTTCACCCACGAGGAAGACGCACGACGCGTGCTAGACGTGCTGCCGAAACGTTTCGGCAAGTACGGCCTGGCGATTCATCCCGAGAAGACCCGACTGGTGCCGTTTCGGCGACCACCGCTGCGGGAAACGCCGCGGAATGAGCCGCTGCGGTCGCCGCCGGGAACGTTCGACCTGCTGGGATTCACCCATTACTTGGGCACGATCCCGGCAAGGGAACTGGGTGGTGAAGCGAAAAACGGCCGCGAGCCGATTTACGCGGGCAGTCCGGACGATTGCCCAGTGGTGCCGGTTCAACCGACACCGCCCGATTGCGGAGCAACACCAGACACTGAATCAGAAACTCCGCGGACACTACGCTTACTACGGGATCACGGGCAACTACATTGCGTTGCAGCGATTTCGGGAGGAGGTGCGGCGTCTGTGGTGGAAATGGCTTGGCCGCCGCAAGAGCGGGAATAGGCTGTCGTGGTCCTGGTTCGCCAGACTTCAGCAACGCTACCCCCTCATCAACGCGGCAGCCATCCATTCGGTGTGCCGTCATCGAAGCGAAGGAGTTACTTGAGGAACCGGATGCGGTAATCCCGCACGTCCGGATCTGCGGGAGCCCCGGGTGAGCAATCACCCGGGGCCACCCGGCCCAGATCACTCTCAAAGCGCAAAAGGTAAACATATTTGCGCAATATGTGCAATCTTTCTCTGTTATAATGGGCTTCTACGACCAACCTGATTCAAGTCCGGATAATTCCATTCTTGCATATTTTTGTCAAGGTAAAACTTGTTTACGGTTCAGTGGCCTCGGATTATGATGCCATAGGGCGCTCTCGCGGAGGATAATGAAAATGTTAAATTCAATGCCCTGGGTCCTTTCCAAAAAAATAGCTCTCGCGGCGTTTTTCTTATTGCTGCCATTCAGACGCGCTGCCATCCCGAGCGACGGATGAAAACCCCGTCATTCTCGAAAATGAGCAACTGCGGCTTGAAGTCGATTCGGCCAACGGGGCAATCACCCGCATCGTCGATAAACGGGGGCAAATCAATCTTGCCCCCATCGGCGGACTGGCCGACAACTTCCGACTGACCCTTCGAGAGGCCGACAAGCGGATCGCCGACAAGAACGACAAGGTCATCATAGGACGGAACCAGAAGGTCACGTCGGTGACGAAGACCGACGGCGGCCTGAATCTGACCTGGAACGGGCCGCTGACCGACAGCCAGGGCGGATCGCACCGATCGACGCGCGGATGGAAATTCGTTCGGCCGGTCCCGAACTGGAGTTTCGATTCATTCTGCAAAACGGCATGGACTACAAGGTGGCCGAGGCGTGGTATCCGCTGGTCGGTGGTTTGGCAAAATTCGGTCGCGGCCAGCAGGCGGGAGAGGCTTCGGTGATGCTGCCCACCGCTTCGCCGACCATCAAGAAAATGGCGATCTCCGTTCGGCGAAATAGCGCTGCACTATCCCGATGGTTGCACCGGTCAGTTGAACATGTCCTACAGCAGCGTGTTCGACGTGAAGTCGAATCGGTCGATGTATTTCGCCTCCCACGATACGATCGCGCGCTTGAAATACTATCGCTTTTCGAGGAGTCGTCGCCCGAGGGCAAGGATATTTTCGCGTGCATCATGCACAAGCCGTTCACGCCCAAAGGAAAATCGTTTGAAGGCTCGCCGGTGGTGCTGCGGTTCCACGACGGCGATTGGAACGCCGCGGGTCCGATTTATCGTGAGTGGTTCGTCAAGACGTTCGGGCGTGATGAACCGGAGGGAAACTGGATTCGCGGACATTCGTTCTTCCAGGACACGATGTTCATTCTGCCCGAGGGAACGGTGAATATGACTTTCAAGGAAATTCCCCAATGGGCCAGAGACGCCCGCGACCACGGGGTGACCGCGGTGCTGATCAGCGGTTGGCACCGCGGCGGCCACGACAACGGCTACCCGTATTACGAGCCCGATCCCGCGATTGGGCACCTACGAAGATCTGAAGCAGGCGTTGGCGGAATGCCACAAGATGGGCGTGAAGGTGTACTTCTTCGTCAACTACCAGCCGGCGATGGTCGAGTCGGACTGGTTCAAGAACGAGTTGAAAAATTACGTGGAAATGTGGGAAGACGGCGGCTACGGCGAGCGCCGGCTTCGGGCATGGGAACGCTCTGGGCACGGATGCGGCAAACGAAAATGGAAGCCTGGGTCGATATCTCGTTCCCCGAATACCGCGACGTCCTGCTCAGGCATTTCCTGAAGCTGGTCGAAATCGGGGCGGATGGCCTTCACGTCGATAAGATGGTTCCCGGCCCGTCTGGATTTCAACCCGCGCTGTGAACTTGGTCCCGATACTTCGACCTGGGAAGGCGCGATCCAGCTGACCGGCTGATGCTCGGAAGAGGCCCGGAAGATCAATCCCGATTTCGCGATGTCGTTCGAGTGCGACTGGGATCGAATGCTCCAGTTCGGCACGCCATCTGGTGGGCGGGCAACATGACGCTCGTGCGGAAGGTATTTCCCGAAATGGTCGAAACGTGGTGGATCACCTCGCCCTACGACTATCTGGGTGTCAACAATGCCGTGCGATTGAGCGATCGGTCTGCTCGGGCCGCTCAATTATTGCCGGTCCGTGGGCTGGGAGCCGTGGCAGGGCTTGCCGACTACATCCGCGAAGTCAAATCGATCCGGGACGACCTGAGCGAGGAGGTCTTTTTTGGCCGGGTCCTGGGACACGAACAAATCCAACTCGGGCATGAGCCGCCGTACGGCATCGAATATGCCGTCTATCGGATCTCAAGACCGGCCGCCGGGTATGAATCTGACGAATAGCGGCCGGGAGGACCGAGAGCCAGACGATTAAGGCCTTCGACGGGAAAGAAAACGGCCGCGTGCGGATTCATTTCCGTTTGCCGCTCCGCGCGACGTTGCCTTGCCGGCCAAGGCGTCGTCCCCGGAGAGCGGATCGCGTTCGTCGAGGAATGCCGAAATCAGGTGGAGACAGATTCATTCCGGCGCCTGCGCGAAAACGGCGGACCCAACTCCAAGTCGCCGCCGCCGAGATTCCGTCGTCAACGGCGGATTCGAATCGGGCGATTTTACCGATGGACGGCCGAATCCAATTTGGATCGTGGATAGTAATTGCCGCGGTGTGTTACCGAGGCTGGGAAGGAACCTATTCGCATGGAGCGGTGGAAAAGGTGAGGCCGCGACCGGCCGATTG
>CAVQKP010000018.1:0-228923 GCA_963713065.1 Pirellulales bacterium
GTACGACCACCGTCACCGGGGCAAGCTCGAAGTGGACCAACAGCAGCAATCTCTACGTCGGGAGAAGTGGCAGTGGCGCGCTCAATATTGAGGCGGGCGGACAGGTCAGTAATACCAACGGTTATTTGGGCTACAATTCCGGTTCCACCGGTACGACCACCGTCACCGGGGCAAGCTCGAAGTGGACTAACAACAGCACTCTCTACGTCGGTTACTCTGGCAGCGGCACTCTCACGATCGAGGCGGGCGGGCAGGTCAGCAATACCCACGGCTATCTCGGCTACAATTCCGGTTCCACAGGAACGGCCACCATTACCGGGGCAGGCTCGATATGGAACAATGCCTCTGATCTCTATGTTGGTTACAATGGCAGCGGCACGTTGACCGTGACGGATGGCGGAGCAGTCAGCGCACGAACGCTTTGCGCATCGCTAAGCGATCTAGCGGGCAACGGCGTCATTACCACCAAAGGCGAGGTGCTGGATAACGATCTCGTTTTCGATGATACCCACGGACTACAAATTACTATTCCTTTCGGCTCGGGTGGCACGATCAACGTGACCTTGGACGGAACGGGTGCATTGGGTGCAGGCTTCAAGGGCGAGGGAAGCTTACGAATGACAGGCGGGATTGTGGTTGCTTCTTCCGGCGGCTACTTGGGCAGCCGCCCCGGTTCCATCGGTACAGCCACCGTTACTGGGGCTGGCTCAAAATGGACCAATAGCAGCAGTCTCTACATCGGAGACTCGGGCAGCGGCACTCTCACGATCGAGACGGGCGGGCAGGTCAGCAATACCGGCGGCTATCTCGGCTACAATTCCGGTTCCACAGGAACAGCCACCATTACCGGTGCAGGCTCGATGTGGAACAATGCCTCTGATCTCTACGTTGGTTACAATGGCAGCGGCACGTTGACCGTGACCGATGGGGGAGAGGTCACTGCAGGAACGCTTTACGCAGCATTTAAAGATTTGCTGGGCGACGGTGTCATTAGCACCAAAGGAGCGGTGCTGGATAGCGATTTCGTTTTCGATGGGACCCATGGACTCCAACTAAACGTTCCTTTCGGCACGGGTGGCACGATCAACCTGACCTTGGACGGAACGGGTACATTGGGAGCAGGCTACCAGGGCAACGGAACTTTGCGAGTAGCAGACGGGATTGCAGTTGCCTCTACCTTCGGCTATTTAGGCTACAATTCCGGTTCCACGGGCACAGCCACCGTCACAGGCGTAAACTCGAAGTGGACCAACAGCAGCAGTCTCTACGTCGGTTACTCTGGCAGCGGCGAGCTCACCATCGCAGCGGGTGGGCAGGTCAGCAGTTCCAGCGGCTATCTGGGCTACAATTCCGGTTCCACGGGGACGGCCAGCGTTATCGGCACAGGCTCGAAATGGACCAACAGCAGCACCCTTTGCGTCGGTTATAACGGCAGCGGCGCTCACCATTGAGGCGGGCGGGCAGGTCAGCAATTTCATCGGCTATCTGGGTTATATTTCCGGTTCCACGGGGACGGCCAGCGTTATCGGCACAAGCTCGAAATGGACCAACAGCGGCACCCTCTACATCGGAAGCTCGGGCAGTGGCGCACTCACCATCGAGGCGGGCGGGCAGGTCAGCAATTTCATCGGCTATCTGGGTTATATTTCCGGTTCCACGGGGACGGCCAGCGTTATCGGCACAAGCTCGAAATGGACCAACAGCAGCGATCTCTACATCGGAAGCTCGGGCAGTGGCGCACTCACCATCGAGGCGGGCGGGCAGGTCAGCAACACCTACGGTTATCTGGGCTACAATTCCGGTTCCACGGGGACGGCCAGCGTTATCAGCACAGGCTCGAAATGGACCAACAGCAGCACCCTTTGCGTCGGTTATAACGGCAGCGGCGCGCTCACCATTGAGGCGGGCGGGCAGGTCAGCAACACCGGCGGCTATCTCGGCTACAATTCCGGTTCCACAGGGACGGCCACCGTTACCGGGGCAGGATCGATGTGGAACAATACCTCCAATCTCTGCGTTGGTTACAATGGCAACGGCACGTTGACCGTATCCGACGGGGGAGTGGTCACCGCCGGTACGCTTTGGGCATCGCTTCGCGATCTGTCGGGCGATGGCACCATTATAGTATCCAAAGGGGCCATGCTGGATGCCGATCTCGTTTTTGATAGCGCCCACGGGCTGCAAGCGACCGTTCCTTTCGGCTCGAGCGGCACAATCAACGTGACCTTGGATGGAACAAGTGTATTGGGTACAGGCTACAAGGACACAGGAAGTGTGCGAGTGGCAGGCGGGATTACCGTTGCCTCTTCCGGCGGCTATCTCGGTTATCAATCTGGTTCCACGGGCACGGCCACCGTTACCGGGGCAGGCTCGAAGTGGACCAACAGCAGCAGTCTCTCCGTCGGTTACCATGGCAGTGGCGCGCTCACTATCGAAGCGGGCGGGCAGGTGAGCAATACCTACGGCTATTTGGGCTACTCTATCGGTTCCACGGGCACGGTCATCGTTAACGGCGCAGGCTCGAAGTGGACCAATGCCTACGATCTTTACGTCGGTAGAGATGGCGGCGGCACGCTGACCGTGACTGACGGGGGCGTGGTCACCGCCGGTACGCTTTGGTCATCGCTTCGCGATCTGTCGGGCGATGGAACCATTCTCGTATCCAAAGGTGCGGTACTGGATGCGGATTTCGTTTTCGATAGCACCCATGGGCTACAAGCGACCGTTCCTTTCGGCTCGGGCGGCACGATTAAATTAATCTTGGACGGAACAAGTGTCTTGGGTACAGGCTACAAGGACACAGGAACCTTGCGAGTAAGCGACGGGATTGCGGTTGCCTCTACCTACGGTTACTTGGGCTACAACTCCGGTTCCACAGGGATGGCCACCGTCACCGGGACAGGCTCGAAGTGGACCAACAGCAGCAGTCTCTACGTCGGAAACTCGGGCAGCGGCAATCTCACGATCGAGGCAGGAGGGCAGGTCAGCAGTTACGGAGGCTGTTTAGGCTACAATTCCGATTCCACGGGGACGGCCACCGTCACCGGGACAGGCTCGAAGTGGACCAACAGCAGCAGTCTCTACGTCGGAAACTCGGGCAGTGGTATGCTCACCATCGCGGCGGGCGGGCAGGTCAGCAATATCTACGGTTATTTGGGTTACAATTCCGGATCCACGGGCACGGCCACCGTCACTGGGGCAGGCTCGAAGTGGATCAACAGCAGCAATCTCTACGTCGGAAATGCTGGCAGTGGCGCGCTCACCATTCAGGCGGGCGGACAGGTCAGCAACACCTACGGTTATCTGGGCTACAATTCCGGTTCCACGGGCACAGCCACCGTTTCCGGGACAGGCTCAATGTGGACCAACAGCAGCAATCTCTACGTCGGGAGAAGTGGCAGTGGTGCGCTCAATATTGAGGCGGGCGGACAGGTCAGTAATAAATATGGCTATTTGGGCTCTACTGGTTCTACGGGTGCCGTCACAGTAACCGGGGCAGGCTCGAAGTGGACCAATACCTTCGATCTCTACGTTGGTCAAAATGGCAGCGGCACGTTGACCGTGACCGATGGGGGAGAGGTCACTGCAGGAACGCTTTACGCAGCATTTAAAGATTTGCTGGGCGACGGTGTCATTAGCACCAAAGGCGCGGTGCTGGATAGCGATCTAGTTTTCGATGATACCCACGGACTACAAGTTACTATTCCTTTCGGCTCGGGTGGCACGATCAACCTGACCTTGGATGGAACGGGTGCGTTGGCGCGGGATACAAGGGCACGGGGAGTTTGCGAATGGCAGGCGGGGTTACCGTTGCCTCTTCCGGCGGCTATCTCGGTTATCAATCTAGTTCCACAGGCACGGCCACTGTCACTGGGGCAGGCTCGAAGTGGACCAACAGCGGCACTCTCTACGTTGGTTACTCTGGCAGTGGCGCGCTCACCATCGAGGAGGGTGGACAGGTCAGCAATATCAACGGTTATCTCGGCTACAATTCCGGTTCCACCGGTACGGCCACCGTCACCGGGGCAGGCTCGAAGTGGACCAACAGCAGCAGTCTCCACGTCGGAAGCTCGGGCAGTGGTGCACTCACCATCGAGGCAGGTGGACAGGTCGCCAATATCAACGGTTATCTGGGCTACAATTCCGATTCCACAGGGACGGCCACCGTCACCGGGGCAAGCTCGATGTGGACCAACAGCAGCGATCTCCACGTCGGAAGCTCGGGCAGTGGTGCACTCACCATCGAGGCAGGTGGACAGGTCGCCAATATCAACGGTTATCTGGGCTACAATTCCGATTCCACAGGGACGGCCACCGTCACCGGGGCAAGCTCGAAGTGGACTAACAGCAGTGATCTCTACGCCGGTAACGCTGGCAGCGGTATGCTCACGATCGAGGCGGGCGGGCAGGTCAGCAATATCAAAGGTTATATCGGCTACAATTCCGATTCCACGGGTATAGCCACTATTACCGGGGCAGGCTCGATATGGGCCAACAGCAGCAGTCTCTACGTCGGTTACTCTGGCAGCGGTGCGCTCACCATCGCGTCGGGCGGGCAGGTCAGCAGTTCCGGCGGCTGTCTCGGCTGCAATTCCGGTTCTACGGGCGCTGCCATCGTTACCGGGGCTGGCTCGAAGTGGACCAACAGTAGCAATCTCTACGTTGGTTACTCTGGCAGCGGTACGCTCACCATCGAGGAGGGTGGACAGGTCAGTAGTTCCGGCGGTTTCTCGGCTATAAATCTGGTTCCACAGGGACAGCCACTGTCACTGGGGCAGGCTCGAAGTGGACCAACAGCAGCAATCTTTACGTCGGTTACTCTGGCAGCGGCACTCTCACGATCGAGGCGGGCGGGCAGGTCAGCAATACCCGCGGCTATCTCGGCTACAATTCCGGTTTCACAGGAACGGCCACCATTACCGGGGCAGGATCGAAGTGGAACAATGCCTCTGATCTCTACATTGGTTACAATGGCAGCGGCACATTGACCGTGACCGATGGGGGAGTGGTCACCGCAGGAACGCTTTACGCAGCATTTAAAGATTTGCTGGGCGACGGTGTCATTAGCACCAAAGGCGCGGTGCTGGATAGCGATTTCGTTTTCGATGGGACCCACGGACTCCAACTAACCGTTCCTTTCGGCGCGGGTGGCACGATCAACGTGAACTTGGACGGAACGGGTATATTGGGAGCAGGCTACCAGGGCGAGGGAAGCTTGCGAATGACAGGCGGGATAGCAGTTGCCTCTTCCGGCGGCTACTTGGGCAGCCGTTCCGGTTCCATCGGTACAGCAACCGTTACTGGGGCTCACTCGAAGTGGACCAACAGCGGCAATCTTTACGTCGGTTACTCTGGCAGCGGCACTCTCACGATCGAGGCGGGCGGGCAGGTCAGCAGTTCTGGCGGCTATCTCGGCTACGATTCCGGTTCCACAGGAACGGCCACCGTTACCGGGGCAGGCTCGAAGTGGACCAACAGCGGCGATCTCTACGTCGGAAACTCAGGCAGCGGTGCGCTCACCATCGAGGCAGGGGGACAGGTCAGCAGTGCCAACGGCTATCTGGGGAGCTATTCCGGTTCAACGGCCACAGCCACTATTACCGGGGCAGGTTCCAAGTGGACTAATACCTACGATCTCTACGTTGGTCAAAATGGCAGCGGTACGTTGACCGTGACTGACGGGGGCGTGGTCACTGCCGGAACACTTTGGGCTTCGCTTCGCGATCTGTCGGGCGATGGCACCATTCTCGTATCCAAAGGCGCCGTGCTGGATGCCGATCTCGTTTTCGATAGCACCCATGGGCTACAAGTGACCGTTCCTTTCGGCTCGAGTGGCACGATCAACCTGACTTTGGCCGGAACGATTGCATTGGGTGCAGGCTACAAGGACACAGGAACCTTGCGAGTAAGCGACGGAATTGCAGTAGCCTCTACCTACGGTTACTTGGGCTACAATTCCGGTTCCACGGGCACGGCCACCGTTGTCGGGGCAAGCTCGAAATGGACCAACAGCAGCACTCTCTACGTCGGAAACTCGGGCAGCGGCACTCTCATGATCGAGGCGAGCGGGCAGGTCAGTAGTTCCAGCAGCTATCTCGGCTACAATTCCGGTTCCACGGGCACGGCCACCGTTGTCGGGGCAAGCTCGAAATGGACTAACAGCAGCACTCTCTACGTCGGAAACTCGGGCAGCGGCACTCTCATGATCGAGGCGAGCGGGCAGGTCAGTAGTTCCAGCAGCTATCTCGGCTACAATTCCGGTTCCACGGGCACGGCCACCGTTGTCGGGGCAAGCTCGAAATGGACTAACAGCAGCACTCTCTACGTCGGAAACTCGGGCAGCGGCACTCTCATGGTCGAGGCGAGCGGGCAGGTCAGTAGTTCCAGCGGCTATCTCGGCTACAATTCCGGTTCCACCGGTACGGCCACCGTTACCGGGACAGGCTCGATGTGGACCAACAGCAGAAGTCTCTACGTCGGTTACTCTGGCAGCGGCGAGCTCACCATCGCGGCAGGCGGGCAGGTCAGCAATACTATCGGCTCTCTCGGCGACTTTTATTCCAGTTATTCTTCCAGTTCCACGGGCACGGTCACCGTTACCGGGGCAGGCTCGAAGTGGACCAACAGCGGCGAGCTCTACGTCGGTAGAAATGGCAGCGGCGCGCTCACCATTGAGGCGGGCGGGCAGGTCAGCAATACCTACGGCTTTTCAGGTACCAACTCCAGTTTCACGTGCACGGCCACCGTTACCGGGGCAGGCTCGAAGTGGACCAACAGTGGCGATCTCTTTATCGGAAAATTTAACAGCGGTGCGCTCACCATCGCGGCTGGTGGACAGGTCAGCAGTTACGGCGGCTATCTGGGCGACAGTAGTTTCAGTTCCACGGGCACGGCTACCGTTACCGGGGCAAATTCCCTGTGGACCAACAGCGGCAATCTCTATATCGGAAACTTAGGCAGCGGCACGCTCTCCATCGCGGCGGGCGGGCAGGTCAGCAATACTATCGGCTATCTCGGCTACAATTCTTCCATTTCCACGGGCACGGCCACCGTCACCGGGGCAGGCTCGATGTGGACCAACAGCGGCAGTCTCTATGTCGGTTACTCTGGCAGCGGCGAGCTCACCATCGCGTCGGCCGGGCAGGTCAGCAGTTCCGGCGGCTATCTGGGCTACTATCATCCCAGTTCCACGGGCACGGTCACCGTCACCGGCGCAGGCTCGATGTGGACCAACAGCGGCAATCTCTACGTCGGAGGTTCCGGCAGCGGCACGCTCACCATTCGTGGCAATGGCAACGTCACAGCCAAATCAGCGACCGTATATTCTTCATCGTTAGTCAGCCTCGACGTGGGTTACGGCAGTTTGCTCAGTGTGGACGGAGGCACGGGAACCTTTTCGAACAGTGGCAATGTGCGAATCGTGGCCGGACCACATCCCACGGCGGGAAGTCAGTACGCGCCCATTGCGGCGGCAACTTGGAGCGAGAGCGGCACGTACCAGCCCCTCGGCGGCACTTGGGATGCAAACAGTCATCAATTCACGGTTTCGTCGACGCTCAGCGGCGTCTCGGACATGCCGGTCGCCATCGATCTGGCCCAAACGCTGCGGGTATTGATCGCGGAAAGCGCAGGCTCGGGGACCGCCGCCGCCAGCTTCCTGGCTAAGACCGGTACGGGGCAAACGTTCGAGTTTACCGCCAGCTGCGCTGGCCGGCGCCGACCTGACGGCACTCCAAGGATTATTGGCGTCAGGCCAAACGGTGCTGAGCGGCTGGAACTTCACCGCTACGGGTAGCGGCTATGCCGCCACCGACCCGATCTATCTCTCGATGGGCATACCGGCGAATCTGGCGCGGGACGATCTGCACTTGTGGCGGCTCAGCGGGGGCAAGTGGAGCAGTTTCACGGCCAGCGACTTGACGAGCATCGACGGCTACGCCAGTTTTACGGTCACCGGCTTGAGCGGTTACGCCGTGGCTGCGACCGTGCCGGAGCCGACCGAATTGGTATTATTGATGGCGGGTGCGTGCGGGATCATGCTTCGTTGGCGTCGAAAAAAATAGCTTTGGAGTTTATTTCAAAGAAGAAGAGGGCGTGCGGCAGCAGGCGAAGGAACAAGAGCTCCCGGTAGCTGACAATCATCGTCCCACCGGCGTGAAGCCGGTGGTGACGTTTACCGTTTGAGTAAATTGGTTCGCAGATCAGCGAGGCGGAGCCTGGGAACATATCTGGACAGCCGTCATTCCGCCAGCGGGTCCCACATGGGGATGACGGTGGGTTCCTCTTCGAGTAGCTGCAGGGTTTTGGCGGGGAGGTAGGCTTTGCGGATGACGAGGCAATAGACGTACCTGTCGAACCAGGAATCGTAGAGGTGCCAGAAGCCGGCTTTGCCTTTGTCCGCGCCCCAACTGTTTTCGACTTTCCATTTCACGGGCTTGCCGTTCTGGAGATCGACGCCCACGAAGACCATCACGTGGTTCGAGGTGCTGTCGCGCATGAGCATGGCGTCGGCCTTGTCGAGGGTGAGATCGACGCCGAACAACGTCTGGTAGTCGCGCAGTCCGTTGGCCATGATGCCGCGGTCCTGGTCGTGGATGACGTCGCACGCGAAGCAGACCGGCTGGCCGTCGCAAACCGACTTGACGGCGAGATCCTTCATATCACCAATCTCGACGTTGATGAAATGCTGGTCCTGGCCGTCGATCATATTCCGCGAGCGGGCGAACACGTAATGCTTCTGGTAGGGATGCAACGGGTGGTTCATCAGGCAGACGTACTGCGAGAGATCGATGCCGATTTTGTCCTTGTAAAATTGCCGCGGAGTGAGCGTTTCCGGGGCGGTGGGCTTGCCATCCTTTACGGCGTAGCGCCAGGTGAACGTCTGCGGCGGCTCGCCCACGCTTAAGACCAGCATGCGATAGACTTCCTCGAGCATTTTTTGTTTCGCGGCCTGGAGGTCGGCGGCCGATTTGCCCGCTTTCTTCATTTTCCGCAGCGCGACCGCATCCACCCGGAGCTTCTGCTGCAAGATCGAGAAGAGCAAGGCGGAGTTGTCGGAATTGACCGCTTCGGGCATGGCGTCGGCGGGGACGACGCCGTATTTTTCGATCAGCGCCGTGGTGTAATCCCACCAACCGCCCTCCTGGATGGGTTTCTTGAGGAGCATCGAGAGTTCGCGGTCGAGGGGGTCGCGGTCGGCAAGCTCGATCATGTATTCCAGGAAGCAGTTGGCCTTTTCGAGTTTGTCCCAGAAGGCGAGGTAGTTTTCGGAGAACTCGAAACTGTCGATCTTGTACTTTTTCATGACCTCCGGGCGGAGCACGTTCAGGCTGCCGAAGAGCCAGCAGCGCTCGCTTCCCTTTTGGTTGGTGATGCCGTGGGTCTTCAGCGAGTTGCTGAAGAAGTCGTTGTCGTTTTGGAGGATCTCGCGATTGAGCGACAAGTGCGCGAGAGAATTGCCGGTGGCCGCGTTGTAGATCGCCCGATTCGTGCCGGAGAGCTTGCAGGACTGGCGGAAGTGGTCCAGCGTTTTGGGATCAAGCCCTTCCGCAAAGAGGGCGGCGTTCAGGCAGAAGCCGGCAACGGCGCAAATCACGACTGCGGAGCAACAAAGCGGGCGTTTCATGGTGGATTCCTTAAGTCGGGGGGGGGAAAGTAGCAGAACCTTTAGTGTAAACGGCGAGCAGTGAAATATCAATCATCTACGATGAGAACCTGATCGGGCATGGCGACCGCACCACGGAGGCAAAGTATCGCCTCGAAATCGGCTGGGACAGGCAAGGGGGGGAACCTGACCATCACTGCTATCCTTCACAAGAGGGGGTCGCGGTCGGTATTATTCCAATCTACGCAACCAGTTGCATAGCCAGAGTATATTTGATATCATACTGGAACCAAGATTTATAATGGATTTAGAGCAAATCATTCATGCAACCGGTTTTATTATTAGATATTCCTACGGGTGCATTTTCTTGTAACCTCTAGATAGGTTGAAGCCACGGCATCGATTTCCCCCAATTGGACGAGGAGATATGACCATGAGGAAGTTACCGCCACTTCTTACCTTCGCAATGCTTGCCGTGTGGGCGCTCATCGGCCGGGCCGACGAAGTGCAGACCAAGGCAAAGGGGATTAAAGTTCTCGAAGCCGTCCCTCGAGGATACCAACTTCAATATTATGACGACTGCGGCGTGGCCGGCCGGCAACCGCACGTGCTCATGAAAGGCAGCTACTTTTTCACCTTTGCCACGAGCGACACGGACGCGGAGTTGAAGGCCCGGTCCGCGGTCTTCAACAAAAATGCGGTGGAAATGCTTTATCAGGGCCTCGATCCGCGTTACAAGTACGTTTTGGCGGTTACCTACGCCAACGACCACGTTTACAAGCGGGTGCAGAGCCTTTGGGCTAACGGAGAACAATTGCACGAACCTTTCGCGCTGCCTTCCGCGAAAGCGGTGCGAGTCATTGGTCAAAGTGCCGGAGTCGGCAACGAAGACCGGCAGGCTGGCCCTGGAGATCCGCCAGCACAACGGCCCGAACGCCACGGTTTCGATCGTCGAGCTGTGGTCCGATGCGCCCGCTGCGGCGAATTCGCTGCGGATTGCCGACGCCATCGGGCTGTTCCCCGATTTGAGCGGAAAGATACTCGACATGAGTTACGAGCCGGTTGCCGGGGCGGCGATGGAAGTTTTCCAGCGAGAGAACGACAAATCTTTGGCCGCGGTGAAAAGCGGCGCGGACGGTTCGTTCAATATTCCGCGAGAAGCGTTTAAAAATCTGCCCGCCAACACGGATCTGCGTCTTGCCGCCGCGCTGGGCGACCGTCGCGGCGCGATCAACATGCCCGCCAGCCAGCTTTTCGAACCGGTCCATTATCGCCCGATGCCGACGAGAGTCGCCGGATTGGAGAAATTTAAACAGTCGATCGATGGAACCTGGAAGATTTTTCCCGCGCCGGGGGAAGGCACCGGTGTCCCGCCCGGCAGGCGGGACCTACGAGACGCGGAGTGGAAGGACATGAAGGTTCCCGGCCAATGGAAGCAGCAAGGGTTCGATTTGCCGCGCGACCGGACGGTCGCGATGGCGAAAGAATTTTCCATTCCGCAAGATTGGTCGGGCCGCCGCCTGTTCCTGCGATTCAACGCGATTCATGCGGGCACGCACTATTGGCTGAACGGCAAACCGCTGGGCTATAGCGAGAACCTTTTTACGCCGGTGGAATGGGAAATCACCAGGCAGGCGAAAATCGGCGAGAAAAACCGACTTGATCTTGAAATGAAGGTCGATACGGTATCGGAAATGCTCTCCTGTTCGAGCAACTACGCGTTCCACAACTTGGGGGGCATCGATCGTTCGGTGAGTATCTTTGCATTGCCGGAAATTCACGTCCGCAGCTTGCAGCTTGCCACCGATCTCGATCAAGAGTACCAGGACGCCGACTTGAAACTGACGGTCGCGATCGGCAATCCGCGAAAGGAGAAGGTTGAGGGGCTTTCGCTGGAGATCGTGCTTGAAGGAGATGACGGCAAGGCGGTGGAGCACTCGACGCCGAAGGTGGAGTTGACCCCGTTATCGCCCGGCGAGGATGCCGCCCGGCAGATTGTCAGCCACGTGAAAAATCCGTTGAAGTGGAGCGCGGAGAAGCCGAATCTGTATAAACTGGCCTTGGAATTGAAGCAAAACGGCAATTTGCTCGAGCGGATCGAGCGGAACGTGGGCTTTCGGAAGATCGAAGTCCGCGGCAGCAAGTTTCTCGTCAACGGCGTCGCCGTCAAACTGGCGGGAGCGGGCCGGCACGAGGTCGATCCGTTGACCGGCCGGGCCGGCGTGGCAGACCATGCCGAAGAGGATCTTCGCTTGTACAAGGCCGCCAACCTCAATTACCTCCGCACGTGCCACTACCCGCCGAACATCGAGCTGATCGACGCGGCCGACAAGCTGGGCATGTACATCGAGGTCGAGGCGCCGTTTTGCTGGGTGGGACGCTTTGGAGACCTCAAATATCTGAACGAAGTGCTCACGCCGACCTCGGCGATGGTCGATTATTATCACTCGCATCCGAGCGTGGCATTCTGGTCGCTGGCGAATGAATCGACGTTTAATCGGTTTTTCGAGATTTCCAACCGGATGGTGAAGCAATTGGACCCGACACGGCCGACGACGTTCAACAATCCCGATCCGAAGCGGATTTGCGACCTGGCGAACCTGCACTATCCGCCGATGCCTTACGACGAACAGGACAAGGGCGATCCGCGGCCGCTGGTGCTGGGCGAGTATTTTTTCCCGGTTTGCCACGAGCAGACCGACGTGCGGATCGATCCGGGCTTGCGCGAATTTTATGGCTTCGGGCAGAGCGATCCCGACTCCGCATTCGCCCGGGAGTGCGAGGAGAGTTTCACGAAGCCGTTCACGAAGCCTTGCGCACCGCCGGGAGCGTGGAGCCACATCGTTCATTCCCCGCGCATCATGGGCGCGGCGATGTTCGGGGCGATCGACGACTCGTTTTACTTTGCGGACGGCACGCACGCGGGCTACTCGTGGCACCACGGTTTCTGGGGCCTGATCGACGCGTGGCGGCGGCCCAAACCCGAGTGGTGGCTGGCGAAAATGGTTTTTTCTCCGGTGTGGTTCCAGAAGCGGCAAGTGGAGTATTCGCCGGGGCAGGCGACGGTTTCGATTCCGGTGGAAAACCGCTATTCGTTCACCGATCTCGGCGAGTTGAAGTGGACTTGGGCGCTGGGGAAGAAGTTCGGCGAAGTGCAGGCGTCGGTCGCGCCGGGCAAGGAGGGGAAGATTGAGATCCCCGTTCCGAAAGATACGCCGGAGGGCGAAAAGCTCGTGGTGGAAGCGAGCAATTCGCAGGGCGAACTGATCAACGCGGCGGCGATCCAACTGGGGAAAAAAACCGCGAAGCCGCTGCCGCAGCCGGAAGCCGGCGTTCCGCAAATTCAGGACGACGGCAAGACTGTGCTCATCGCCGGCAAGGGATTCTCGCTGGTGTTCGACAAGAGCTCGGGCGATTTCAACGCCGCCGATCCACGGCACAAATCGCCGCTCGTGCGATTCCCCTCGCTGCACGTCACGCGCTATGATTTCGGCGATCTTGCGGGGCCGGGCGCGGAGCCCTACGCCGTTTTTCCCGACGCGAAAACGCGAGTCGTCGATGAAGCCGCGGCGGTGTCTCGGCCCGAAGGCGTGGAGCTCAAGGTCCGCGAGCATTTCGACCGGTTTGCCGGCACGACCACGTGGCTGATGGACAAGAACGGCATGGGCAAGGTCCATTATGACTACACGTATTCCGGCAAGCCGATGAACACTCGCGAGGCGGGCATCCGCTTCGAATTGAAGCCGTCATGCGACGAGCTCAGTTGGCGGCGGTGGTCCGAGTGGGACATTTTTCCCGAGGACTCGATCTGCCGCACGGAAGGAAGGGCCAAGGCGCTTCGCACCGGCAAGCGCGGGACCGATCCGGAAAACGTGCGGCCCACGTGGCCGTGGAGCCAGGACCAGACCGAGCTAGGCACCGCGGATTTCCGCGCGATCAAGTTCAACATTTACGAGGCCTCGCTATGCGCTCCCAACGGCGCCGGATTGACCGTCCACGCGAATGCCGACGCCCACGTCCGATCGTGCCTGGCGGAGAACGGCGTGCTGTTTCATGTTCTCTCCCGCTGTCCGCTCGGCCAGGTTGCGATTAAAAGCGGCGACCGACTTACGGGCGAGTTCGTAGTCGAACTCGCGAAACCCTGACAAGTAAGTCCCGTCCGGCAGGCGAGGTTTTCATTTTTTGGTCCCGCCCGGCAGGCGGGACCGACTTGGAACGATCAACACGGCATCTTGCAGGATGAATTTCTTTTTGGCGTTTTCGGGGAGCGTCAAGTCGAAGCGGTTGATGCCATTTTGGATTAGTTCGGGGCGGATGGAATAATCGATCCAGCGGCCATCGGGCGTGCCGGGGGCAAGGGGGTGGCCGTTGAGTTTTAGAATGATATCGCTCGCGGCAGGCGGGTCTTTAAAATAGAATCGAGCGGCGGCTTCCGGCGGCGACTGCGCGGGATTGTTTTGCGGCGTGACGGCGCGGAGTTCGACGGTTGCGGTTTTGCCCGGTTCGAGAGTAATGGGATGTCGCGGCAGCGATGGGGGAAGGTTGCAGAATTTTTCGCCGCCGCGGAGCCATTGTTGGGCGGCGGTCTCTTCGCGCGCCCGCGGGATAGAGCTGCTCAAGTTCGGCCAGCTTTTTCGGATCGCCCAGCTCCTTCAACAAGGGGCTGTGGGGATCGAAGAAGTTGAAGAGATAGACGCCATCCGCGCCGGCGGTCCAGGCTTCGAGGGCACGGCCGCGATAGCAGGCGTCCGAGGTTCGCAGTTTCTGCGATTCGGGGTTTTTGAAACGCGGATCGTCGAGCGACGGATAGACGGGCACGCCGTACTTGCGGCCGAGCGCCACGCTGGTTTCCCATGGATTGAGTTGAAAGTAGCCGCCAACCACCAGGAGATCGACCAAATCCTCCCCGAGCCAGCGGACCAGATCGATGCCGATGCCGGAGCAGTATTCCACCGAGTCGGGCACGCGCACGGCAATGAGCAGCGGCCGGCCGCGCTCGGCCGCGCGGCGGTCGGCCATTGTTCGCACTTTTCGCATCATATCGGTAAGCAAATCGCGCTCGGCTTGCGTGACCGGCTTACCGAAAATCTGCGGTTGAAAGAAGATGGGGTGGCGGAAATAGTCCAATTCGAGTCCCTCGACGTCATAGCGGGCGGCCACGTCGGTGAGAATGCGGAGCACTTTTTCGCGGACTTCGGGCACTTCGTAATTGACGGCCGACCAACGCCCGTTGCCGGAGCGGATGCGTTTGTCGCCTTTTATCGCCAGCAGCCAATCGGGATGCGCTTTCTTCCAGGGGCAGAGCAAGTGCGGAGTGTAGGAGTCGTGGGTGTCGTTCATCCGCATCGACCAGAAGACTTCCATGCCGTGCTTGTGGCCGAAATCGACAATCGTGCCGAGTGTGTCCGGTCCGTGCTGGCCGAGTTCCCAGCCCTGGTCGCGGCGTTGTGCGGTGGTGTAGATGAGCGGATCGGTTTCGGCGCTGTGATGAGAATAGAAATTGAACACGCCGGTGCAATAGAAGAGCGTTCCCACTTGGGTTCCGGCCAGGGGCGAGGTTCGCCGGTCGAGGAATTTTTCGTGCGTCAGGGGCGGATCGTTCGGCGCGGTGATGCTGTCGTTGCCGTCGTTATTGAGGATGATTTGCCGCGGACGATGCGCGGCTTGCTTCCGCTGCTGTTTGACCTCCGCGGGCGAGAGCTTTTGCCGGGGGGAATCATCGGCCGGGGCTGTTGAAACGACGGCGGACAGAATGATCAATAGCGGAACGAGCCGAGATGCCGGACTGAAGTTCATGGTTGTCGCTCCCAAATAATAGTGACGGCGATCCTGATTTGTTGTTGTCGATCCTCCTGCGTTGTTGAAAATTCTCCATGCATCGTTCACGATTCTCCGTGACGAGGACAGCCATGGGGTTCTTGACGGCCCGCGTTTAACGGCTGCCGCTTTAGCCGGCTTTATCGAGCATGGATTCCCAAACTCGGCGCTGTTCGTCCATGGCGGCAATCCGGTCGGGAACTTTTTCGGATCGCTCCATGAGTGCCCAGCCGCTCCAGCTCGCTTTGGCCAGCAAATGAACCATTTCCTGGTAGGGATATGCGGGATCATGCAAGTCGTGCAGGTGGATGATGCGTGAAAGAAAATCCTTGACCAGATTGAAGTTCTCCGCGAATCCTTTGCCCTTCGCATCGCGGGCGTCGCAATTCAATCGCACGCGTACGTTGCGGCGGTTGGCGCGGTCCATGATCGCCCGCATCGTCGGCAGTTCGCCGGCTTTGCCGTGGGCTTCGAGCGAGACTTCCTGGCCCAGGCCGTCGGCGAAAGCGCCCAATTCGTCCAACGCCTTCGCAATTTGCGCGATGGTTTTTTCGTGCGGGACGTGGGGGTGGAAATCGTTGGGGAACACCCGCAAAACATCGCTGCCGACGTCGTGGCTCAATTTCAAATGGGCCTTCGCCGCCTCGATCGCCGCGCGCAATTTTTGTTCTTCCAGCCAGTCGAATTTCTCGCTGCAGGCAATGCTTACGATGCGCACGGAGCTATCGGCAAACCGCTTTTTGACGTCCGCCCGTTGCTCGCGCGTTGATCGTCGTTTCCACGCCGTGTGCGTATTTCGAACTGGTTCGCAGTTCCACGCCGAAGATGCCGGCCTTGGGGCAGTTGGCAAGGAGCGCCGGAATGTCCCAATCCTTACCCCATTGGTAGGTCGCCAAGCCAATCCGCATCCTCGACTTCATCGCAGCGTCGGTTGTCTCGGCCGCAAACGAATGCAAACGGCCCAGCGCCATGCAAGCCCCCGCGCCCACCGCGGCGCCGATTCCGCAGTTCAAAAATTCCCTGCGCGATGTTGTTTTGTTTACCTTAATTTCGTTCAATGTCATGGGAGGGCCCTTTAGCTGTAAATCATCGCTCCACCGGGCTAAACCCGGTGGGGGCGTTTATGGTTCGAAGTTGAAGATGGTAGCTGTAAATCATCGCTCCACCGGGCTAAACCCGGTGGGGGCGTTTATGGTTCGAAGTTGAGATGGTAGCTGTAAATCATCGCTCCACCGGGCTAAACCCGGTGGGGGCGTTTATGGTTCGAAGTTGAAGATGGTAGCTGTAAATCATCGCTCCACCGGGCTAAACCCGGTGGGGGCGTTTATGGTTCGAAGTTGAGATGGTAGCTGTAATCATCGCTCCATCGGGATAAACCCGGCAGGGCGTTTGCGGACCAAAGTTGAAGCGTACACCTTTTCGGGCACCACGAACGGCGGCCGGTATTCGCGCGAGACTCGTTCGCCGGGTGAAATCGCCGACGAACCGCTCCGTCTCGCGATCGAACGTGAGCATGGCCCCCAACGTGATCGGCTTTTTCTCGAGATTCACGCCATTGGCGTGCAAGTGATCCAGCATTCGTTGGTAGGCGGCCGCCAATTCTTTGTTGCCCGCGATGCGTTCGCGGATTTCGCCGTCCGACGCGGTCTTCCCCACACGGTAAGAGATGTTGCCCATGTGGATCAGCACGGCCGAGAGGTGCCCCTCCTCGATATCGGCCAGCAAATCGCCGCGGCGGCGGCTGCGAACGACGTCGATGAAATTGCGACTCTGTTCGGGAACGGTTGAGCGGAATTCCTTGATTTTCTTGCCCGTCTTGTCGAAGGCCACATGGTTTTTCACGGTGCCGACCACGTATCCCTCTTCGCAGCGAATGACCTTGCCGGAATTGATGCCCAGGTACTCTTCCATCGCATTCCGCCCCCACGAATCTTTGCCCACGGCGCCGTTTTTGAGGAACGATTTGTCTTTGGGCAGGTTGTGGATTTCGGTAATGAGCGGCGTCGGCTGGTAATCGAAATAGACCAGATGGGTGTTGGGCGTTTGGCCGTCATCCTCGTAACCGAACCGCCCGCCGAGGGCGATGACATGCCGCGGCAGCCCGCCACCGAGGAACATGCGGCAGCCGTCCAGATGGTGAATGCCCCAGTTGCCCATCTCGCCGGTGCCGCAGAGCCATTGCCAGTGCCAGTCGTAGTGCAGGTTCAGCCGCATGAGCGGTTCGACCGCGGCCGGGCCGGACCACAGGTCGTAATCCAGCGTCGCGGGAATCGGCTGCGGGCCGGTCACCTTGCCGATGCTCGTCCGCGGGCCAAATTGGACATGGCGCACTCCGAGCACCTTCCCCAGATGTCCGCCGCGGACGTAAGCCACGGCTTGCTCATAGCCGTTTCGGCCCCGCGAGCCGTTGGGGCATTGCACGATGCGGTTGTACTTCCGCGCCGCTTCGACCATTTTGCGCCCCTCGTAGATATTGTGCGCCGCCGGCTTCTGCACATAAACGTCCTTGCCCGCCTGGCAGGCCCAAATTGTCGCCAGCGCGTGCCAGTGGTCGGGCGTGGTCACGATAATGGCATCGATTTCCTTGTTGTCGAGCAACTTGCGCACGTCGCGGTAGGCCTCGACCTGCTCGTTGCGTTTCTTGAAGGCTTCGACTTCCGGATCAAGATTGGCGCTATCGACGTCGCACAGGGCAACAATGCGCACGCCGGGAATAGTACGGAATTCCTTGATCTCCCCCCTGCCCTTCCCGCCGATCTTCACCCGTGAGCCGATGCCGACGACGCCCAGCCGGATGTCGTCGTTCGCGCCGACCGCACGCAACCAGGGATCGCCGCAAAGACTCGTCCCCGCCATCGCTGCCGAGACCACCGCCGACTGTTTGAGGAAGCGACGCCGCGTTTTGTCAACAACCTGCATCGAATCGATTCGGTTCATGTTGCCTGGCCTTTGTGAGAATGTTCAAGATGCTTGCATGCCGGGTAAAATCGATAGCGGCAATCGAGAAATGCTTGGTAAACCACCATTATGCGAGATGAATGCGCCTTCGTCAATTGAATGAGGACAGGTGACAATAGACGCAAAGGCGCACAGATAATTGCAAGATTCGCGAGGGGGGTATCTGAGCGACAGAAAGAAGTACTTTATGTTAGACTGGTTTTTTTTCGATTGCCATACAAAAAAAGTTCGCTTCGAAAGAGGCCGCGTCTGCATCGTGCGGGACCAGGCAAACAGGTCTTCCGGAACGGAGGTTAATCCCACGCCGAAAAGTCCCGACCGGCAGACGGGACCTACAGGGACGCACTTTACTTGAATAGCGGCACGAGGTAGATCACTTCCAATGATTCGTACACCGCCGCCACGGCGAGCAGCGGCGTGATGAGGGCATAGAGCAAGGCCGTTTGCCGGAGGCCGAGGAGATATCCGCGGCCATGGGTTTGCTCGCCCAGCGAACGCGGCCAGAGGAGCGCTTTGCCCAAGGCATACGCCGCGAGCATGGCGAGGATGTAGGCCTGGCCTTCGAGGAGCAGCGTCAGGGAGTGCGGGATCATGCCGCCGCGGAGCGACGGATTAACGGGCGAGAGAAGCAGGCCCCACATCACGGCGCGGAACATTCCCACAGCCATACCGCTGAACGGCACGATCAGCGATGGAACGGTTATCGAGAGAAAGCTGCCGGCCAACAAATTCACGAAGAAGGTCCAAAAAATGGCCTGCAAAACGTGCCGGCCTTGATACGCTTCGGCGACCGGCACGAGCGGTCCGCTGTGGAACGCCTGGCGGATCAGTTCCAGCAAGTTTTTCTGAATTTCCGGGCGGACCGCCACGAAAATCATTCCGGCGATCACCACGCCGTAATAGGCGAGATTGATCGTCAGGTAGGCACGCCAATTTTGCCGAATAATGCTGAAGGCATTCTTGAACACTCGCATGGTCTAACCCTTTCAAGTAGGTCCCGCCTGCCGGGCGGGAGCTTGCGAGGTCTTGGCGGCGGAGGCGGGGTTTTTCAATGTTCGGGAAATTCTTGGCGATTCGCGCCGGTTCGCACATCAGGTCCCGCCCGGGGCGAGACCTACTTAATCCCAGGGTTCGATTTTTCCCCAGCCGACGCCTTGGGGGCCGGATTGGGCGCGGCCGATGATCCAACTGGGGAGCATGTGGCATTTGAGTTGGCGGCGGATGCTTTCGGCGAAAGTGGGGGCGACGACCATCACGAGTCCGACGCCCATGTTGAAGACCTGGTCCATCTCGGCCTGCTCGACTTCGCCTAAGCGCTGCATCCAGGTGAAGACCGGCGGGACGGGCCAGCGGCCGCGCTCGATGAGGATTTGCACGCCGGGGGGAACGATGCGGGCGAGATTTTCGTGCAAGCCGCCGCCGGTGATGTGGGCGATGCCATGCACCACGTTTTTCACCCGATAGTGACTGAGCACTTGCCGGACCGGTTTGGCGTAGAGAATGGTCGGCTCCAAAAGGGTTTCGCCGACGGTGCGGCCGAGTTCTTCGACCGAGTCGCAGACGGAATGTCTGGCGACGTCGAAGACGATCTTGCGGGCGAGGCTGTAGCCGTTGGAATGGAGGCCGGAGGAAGCCACGCCGATGACGGCGTCGCCCGGCTCGATGGCGCGGCCGTCGATAATGTTTTTTTTCTCGACGACGCCGACGCAGAATCCGGCGAGATCGTAATCGCCGGCGGCGTAGAGGTCGGGCAGGATCGCGGTTTCGCCGCCGAGGAGGGCGCAGTCGCTTTGGATGCAGCCGTTGGAGATGCCCTCGACGATCTGCTCCAGCATTTGCGGATCGTCCTTGGGCATGGCGACATAATCGAGGAAGAAGAGCGGCTCGGCCCCGCAGCAGAGGGCGTCGTTGACGCTCATCGCCACGAGATCGATGCCGACCGTGTGGTGCATGCCCATTGCAATGGCCACTTTGAGCTTCGTGCCCACGCCGTCGGTGCAGGAGACCAGCACCGGGTCCTGATAATTCCGGGCGAACAGCCGGCTGGCGAAATCGAGTTGGAAGAGGCCGGCGAATCCGTCCTTCAACGGGATCACCCGCGGCGAGAACGTGCGGACGAGTTGCCGCGGCAGGCGGGACATCGACTCGCGATAGACTTCCAGGTCCACGCCGGCGTCTTTATAGGTTACTTTGGCCATTTTCGCCATCGAGCATCAGGATCAAGGCGGAATCTTCGAATTTTCCAATTTGGCCCGAACATTAAGGGAGATGGCGTTGGGGGGGTAGATGATCCCACGATTCACCATCGCCATTGACTCCAGGCTAAACAATTGGCTGCTAATTGTAATGCAGGTCGTAGCGATTGGAAGGGCTTGCAGCACTTTCGGAGCAAGAGCTGCTCGATATGCATTCGATTGTAGCGAAAAACGCGGAATGGAAGAGTTGCCGTTTGCGAAGCAGAAACGACGTGCAAATCTTCATTTTTTACCATTGGGTGGGATAAGGTCGCAGATCACTGGTGGGTCTTCGCAAACCGATTGAGCACGAAAAAAGTCTATCGGCCCATCTGTCCGGTGGCTACGGCTGAAGTCCCACCGAGATCGTGGTTTGCTTGACCCACCCTACTCAGCCCCCAACCAATGCCACTCTACAGGTGGGGATAGAGGAGAAGAGAATCTTTCAGCGACATGTGAAAAAGCAAAATTTTCGCTGGGAAAAAAGCTATATCCTTATGGGCCATTATTGGATGGCGCTATGGGCAGGATGCATTCCCCCCCTTTGACTGAAATTACAAAGCGACTATTTCCACCATGAATGGAATCCGCGTTTCGAGCGAATACGCCCCGCGAACTACCTTGGACCTCGGCACGGTAGGCGGATTGATATTGGCTTTCTCGAGCATGTGCGGCGCATTGGTTTACATGGGCTTGGAAGGCCAAGGGACGATCAATCTGGCCGGGTTCATCGATCCCCCGGCGATCATGATGGTGCTCGGCGGCGGGCTGGCGGTGGCGCTGGTCGGATTTCCGATGACGCGGGTGATCTCGATGTTCCCGATCATGCGGATGCTTTTTATTCGGAAGCGGGAGCATCCGACGGGCTTGATCCGCGAGGTGATTTTGCTGGCGGCGGTCGCCCGGCGCGAGGGGCTGTTGGCTTTGGAATCGAAAATCAGCAACATCAGCGATCATTTTTTGAGGTTGGGGATCCAACTCTGCGTGGACGGCATCAAGCCGGAGACGATCGAAGTAGTTTTGCGGACGGAGATGGAAGCGATGCAAACGCGGCATAACGAGGGGCGCAAGGTGCTGGAGACGGTCGGCCGCTGCGGTCCGGCGTTCGGCATGATCGCCACGCTGCTGGGGTTGGTGATGATGCTGGGCAACCTCTCGAACGCGGCGTCGATCGGACCTTCGATGGCGGTGGCTCTGATCGGCACCCTCTACGGCGCCGTGATCGCCAACTTGATCTGCATTCCGATGGCGGAAAAATTGGGCTGCCTCAACCACGAAGAGATGTTGTACAAGGAAATCGTCCTGCGGGGCATCTTGTCGATCCAAGCCGGGGACAATCCGATCATCGTCCTGCAAAAGTTGATCACTTTCCTGCCGCCGAAATATCGGATTGGACTGGGAGAGAACGGCATGTGAGGAGGATGAGTCATGAACCAAGTGCTGCAAACGAAGACGGAGGGGGGAGCGCCGGAATGGATGGTGTCCTACGCGGACATGATCACCATCGTGCTGGCGTTCTTCGTGGTCCTTTATGCCACGACCAGCGGGATTGGGCAAAACGACCGCGGGCACGACGCTGCCAACTCGGGATACCGCCACGGCGCCAGCATGGGCAACGAAGACGTGCCCGACAGCCAAAACGACCTCGCTCTCAACAAGGTGATGACCTCGCTCAACGATCGTTTCGGCCCGAGCTGGACATTATCCAACTGCTGGGCCGGCGGGCCGATAGCGTCGAAAGCCGGCATGGACAACATAGACGATCCGACGATCCGCGGATTCCGCGGGGGGCTGTCGGGCGGCAACAGCACCACCACGCTGTCAGGGATTCGGTCGGGCGATCGCACGGTGCCCGGCTGGCAGATATTCTTTGAGGAATTTTCCGCCACGCTGGCAAAATCCCAACAACAAGAGTTGCAACTCGTGGCCGAGGATCTGGCGGGGAAGTTGCAGAAGATCGAACTGCGGGGCCACACTTCGCGGCGGGAGTTGCCCAAAAACTCGCCCTGGAAGAATCATTGGGAATTGGCGTTCGCCCGTTGCCAGGCGGTGGCCGAATATCTCCAGTCGCGCGGCATCGAGCCCCGCCGGATGAGGATTGCA
This sequence comes from Pirellulales bacterium, assembly GCA_963713065.1. GTDB lineage: Bacteria > Planctomycetota > Planctomycetia > Pirellulales > Thermoguttaceae > JADLEL01. The sequence goes on from CAVQKP010000018.1 coordinate 22,717, forward strand.
GTGGCCGGCGACAACGAACCGAATAATTCGTTAAGCAGTCCTCCTTATGGGGAGATGGACTCACGCGTCGAAATCCGTCTGTTGAACGAATGGCTGAGCGAAGGCAGCAATTTGCAAGGGCAGCCGGCGCCAAAGCAGAAAAAGACGGCGGAAGCCACGGGAAAGAATTCCGGAAAAACTCTGAATAAATCTTCCTCCCCACCATTATCTTCTCCGTCGCCCGCGTCAAAATCGGCGACAAAGCCCTGACCCCCTGGCCACGCTTGTTTCCAGTTGCTGCCTGGATAGCGGTGCTAAAGCTGACAGTCCCCCTGGACACGGAAGCTCTTGCAAAGCAAATGATCCTCTTATAGACTGGGGATATTTGACATATTCACATAGTTTTGCTAATTCTTTGCAATTTCTTGAGAAGGAGTTCAAAAAATGATGTTCCGTGATCGTCAAACAGGATTCTCGCGGCGCAATTTTTTGGTAAAAACCGGCTTCGCCGGACTCGGACTTGCGTCGATAGCGGGTGTGAATTTACTGCCGAAATCTTTGCCGGCGGCGGAACCGGCGGTGGACGGAGCGAATTTGATCCGCGGCATTGCCGATGCCGAAATCCGCGCCGGCGTGGAAGCTGCGGTAGCGAAGAATCTCCTTCCCGCCGCCAGCGAGATTTTTTACCCCGGCCATTTCACGATCAGCGCCGATGGCCGAGCTTACGGCGCCGATACGACGTGGCCGGGCTTGGATTCGTGGCAGATGTCGGCGGCGTATCTTCTTTTGGGCCGCAAGCGGTTGGCGGGGGACTATTTCGATTTCGTCCGCGCCTGCGCAGCGCAAGGACGGGAACATTCCCTTCGCGATCTTCCCGGGCGACACGCAGCCGGGGGGATGCCTGAGCGGCTTGAAGCAGCCCGACGACGTTTTCACCTACGAGCCGCCCCAGCGCGAGGGCGTACCCGCGTCCAGCCAGGAGGCGCGGAAGTGGATCGGCCTGTTCAAGCATTGGCATCCGCAAGATCCGCTGGGCGCGCTGGCGCCCGTCTGCTATATCCTCACCGCCGCGGAAATATTCGACGCGGACGGTGCGCCGGCGTGGCTCGGCGAGCGGATGGACTCGATCGAAGCGAGCGCAAAATACCTGCTCACTTTGCAGGATCAGCGGAGCGGCCTGATGGGCGGCGCGGGATTTTACGTCGAATTGCCGGCGCGTTACAAGTTCGACGGGGTGACGCAGTGCTACGCGATCCACGCCTTCCGCGAATTATCGCGGCTGTTCGGCGCGGCAGGCGACACGGCAAGCCAGAGCAAATGGTCCGTCCACGCCGATAAACTGACGGACGCTTTTCAATCCGCCTTTTGGCGCGAAGATCATTTCGGCGAGTACGTTCATCCCGAGCACGGGCTCGTCGATTTGCATGGTCTCAGCGACGTGAATTGGGCGGCCGTGGCGTTCGGCGTCGCGGCCGACAAGAAGTTGGAATTGCTCTGGCCGCGTCTTTTGAAGGAAGAAGGTTTTTGGTGGGGAGACATGCCGACGCAAAACGTCTCGAAGCCGCTCGCCTATAAAAAGTGGGAATACGACATAAAATTGCCGGTAGCGGCAGCGCCTTTGAACGACGTGGCCGCGATGGGCCGGGCCTGGTATCTGGAAGCGACGGCCTGCCTGCGGATGAAAGAGCATGGGCGTCTGGTGGAATCGGTCCGCAAGGTGTGCCGGGCGGCGAAAACGGACGGCTATTGGCGGGAGCGGTATCATCCGCAACCCAACGGCGCCGTCACGCCCGCCGGCGCCGAGAAGTATTGCGAATACGCGGCCGTGCTGGCGAGGGTCGTGTTCGGCAATCCACGAGTTTTTCAATTGCGGCAAGAAACGCGATAGACTACGCGGTGTGAAAGGGAACAATCCCATTTTCGTGGCCTGCTGCCGAAAAAATCGGGATAGTTCCCCAAAAGGCGGGGAGAACTGATCTATACCTCTTTCTTGAAAAACGCTACACTCCGCAAAGGTCCGGTTCTTATCTTGCCTATTTTGCCAAGGAAGGCAAATCATGAATTCGAACAGCAGCCTCAAGCGGCCTCGGCTGAGCGTGGCGATGATCGTCCGCGATGAGCAGGACGTGATCTGCCAAACGCTCGAGAGCATCAACAAAATTGCCGATGAAGTCGTGGTATTGGACACGGGTTCGCATGACGACACTCCCTCGATTGCCCGAAGATGGGGAGCGAAGGTGCATCATGCGGCTTGGTCCGACAGTTTTGCCGCGGCGCGGAACACCTGCTTGGCATGGGTAACCGGGGATTGGGTGCTGTGGTTGGACGCCGGAGAACAGCTTTCGCCCCAGTCGGCCCAGAAAGTGCGCGATTTCGTTTCCGGCAATCCCGATCCGAAAAACGCCTATTTAATGATGGTCGAGACGCCGCCTGTGGACTTGTTGGCCTCGGCGGAGCAAATCGCCCAGATTCGCCTGGCGCCCCGTTCGGTCGGTCTGAATTTTGAGGGCCGAATCCGGGAGAACATGCTTTATTCCTTGACAGCGGCGGGGATGGAAATCGAAACCGCGCCCGGCCGCATCGTGCGGCATCCGCGGGTGCATGATTCCGCCCGAAAGACGGCGCTGCGCGAAACGAAATTTGGCGCTCATCGACTTGGAAAAGCGGGATAATCCACACGAAGATCTCCGGCTTTTACTGGCCGAAGGCGACGCTTATGGCGAATTGAACATGAACGAGCAGGCGCGGGAACGCATACGCCCGGGCGATCGAAATCGCCGGGCCGGGCTCGACCGCCATGCTGGAGGGATTTTACGGGTTGTTGTCGTGCTATCAGAACATTCCCCAGCTTCAGGATTGTCAATTGGAAACAGGCTTGAAAGCGCTGGAGACATTTCCCTTCGACGTTCAGCTCCTGCTGGCGATGGGGGGTTATCTGCAAGGTAAGGGCCGGTTGGATCTGGCGAGCCGCGCGTTCGAAATCGCGGTGAAGTTCGGCCAAGTCGATTTGACGGTCTGGCATCTCCGTGAAGTCATGGAAGTCGCCACCTCTTGCTGGTGCATGATCCTGCAGTTGCAAGGGCAGACGGCGGAGGCTTGCGAAGCGTTGGTGGAATCGCTCGCGCGTTATCCTCGATCGGGCCGGCTGCTGCGGCACGGCGTGGAGCTCTATGTAAAAATGGATCAGCCGGAGAAGGCCATCGAAATAATGGAGAAATTGGCGTCGCCGGAGGAAAACACGCCGGCTTTGGCCGATGCCGTCCGGCGGCTTGCCGGGCAGCGAAATGCGACTGGCTGGCCGCTTTGGGATATCTGCAAGGGGCTTATCTGGCCGGATGCCGGCATCCGCTTTGTTTGCGTTGGTTGACTGTGACCTTGCTGGGCGGAGGCGCCATCGATGCCGCGCGGCCGATTCTGGAAGAGTGGCGGCAGGCGGAGCCGAATCATCCCGAAATGCTGGCCTATCGGGATGCAATCGCCGGTTCCGGGACGGCAACCGAGGGTGAAATTGCACCGGAATCCACGACCGAAGATTCCCAGGCACGGCAATATCGGCTGGATTCGGGCGTCACGACCACTGAAATCGCTCCGATTGGCCTGCCGATTATCTCGCAAACGTCCGCCTTCGAAACGATGCTGCCGGCGGAAAACGGATGATTTTTAGGCAGCACGATCACTGGCGGGCAAGTTTCCGGCTTGTTTTGCGAGGCGCTGGTTGGATTACTACTCTACGTGTAATTATTCTGATGACAGGTTGGAAACCTGTTCTATATTTAACGACAGGTTGGAAACCTGCCTTACGAGAACCCTGCCATTGGGAGGGTATTTTGGAAAATCTTGTCGAAAAGTGGAAAAAAATCCGATTTCCAACCGTTGACAGACGTAATAGAGTATTTGACAATTCGACATAATTTCCTTGCCTCAATCGAATAAAGGGATTTTCATGACCATCGAAATCAATCCGTCCACCGCCTGGACACCGGAAGAAACATCGCTCGCGGAATTGCTTCGCCCCGGCTTGTGCGTCGCCGAGGCGGAAGAAGAAGACACCGACGACTTCGACGACGACGATTTTGACGACGACTTCGACGACGACTTCGAAGAGGATTTCGACGACGACTTCGACGAAGAACTCGACGAAGACGACGACCTCGACGATGATGAAGAGGACGAAGACGAGTTCGAGGACGAAGAGTGATTGATCTCCGATGCATGAATTAGCTTTTCAAATCAAAGAGGCGGTCGAAGCGGTTCGCTTGCGTTGGAGCGGCAATCCGCAGGCCGGCGTCATCCTGGGCACCGGTCTGGGGAGCGTCGCGGAACAGATCGAAACCGAAGCGAAATTCGACTATGCGGAGATCCCCCACTTCCCCCGTTCGACGTCGATCGGGCACGCGGGGCAGCTCGTTTGCGGCAAATTGCAGGGCGTGCCGGTGGCCGCCATGGAAGGCCGCTTTCACGCTTACGAAGGTTATTCGTATAAGCAAATTACTTTTCCCGTTCGCGTGATGCGCGCCTTGGGGGCGGAGATGCTCCTGGTCTCGAACGCGTGCGGCGGCTTGAATCCGCAGTTCGGCCTGGGCGACATCATGCTCATCGAGGATCACATCAACTTGATGAGCGGGAATCCGCTGGTCGGCGCAAACGACGACTCTCTCGGGCCGCGATTCCCGGATATGTGCCGGCCTTACGATGGGGCGTTGATCGAGCGCGGCTTGGAGATCGCCCGGCGGGAAAACTTCGCCGCGCATAAGGGGGTCTATGCCGCGGTGACCGGCCCCAACCTGGAAACGCGGGCCGAATATCGGTTTTTGCGGACGATCGGCGCCGACGTGGTGGGGATGTCCACCGTGCCCGAGGTGCTGGTGGCCGTTCATGCCGGGATGCGCGTGCTGGGTCTTTCGGTGATTACCGATATATGCCTCGCCGATGCGCTGAAACCGGCCAAAATCGAGGAGATTCTCGCCGTCGCGGCCACCGCCGAGCCGAAACTCCGGGCGATCGTGCTGGGGATTCTGGAGGCGGAAAGAAAAAGCGAGCGAAAGGGTTGAGGAAAAAAGGGACGCGGCCTTAATGCCTTTTGCATTAAAGAAGAGCAGCGTCCCCATTCTTACGATGGTTTCACTTCTTCGCCGATCGGGATGCCGGCGGCGTGAGGTTTGCCGTTTGAGATCGGTCCTACGTTATAGGGATGCCAACCGGCGTCGGCCCAGAGTTCTCCGCTGACGGCCGAATTGCCGATCATGAAGCAGATGGCATCGCCGATTTCCTCGGGCCGGATCAAGCGTCCCAATTGGGTATGCGGCAGAATTCGCTCCTCGATGAATTTTCTTCCCAGCGCGTGCAGCATGGGGGTGTCGGTGAAGCCGGGATGGATCACGCCGCAGCGGACGCCGTGATACATGGCCTCCAGGGTCAAGGTGGCCGCCGCGCCTTCCAAGCCCGCCTTGGTGGCGGCGTAGGCGATTTGTCCCTTGTTCCCTCGGGAGGAGACCGAACCGATGAAAATCACCGTGCCCTGGATATGCTCGTCGGGGTTCCAGGCTTTCATGCCTTTCGAGAAACGGTCTTCCGCGATCCGTCCGACCATTTCGAGCGCCCAATAGATCGGCGAAGTGAGGTTGATTTCAATGACGCGGCGAAAATCGTCGATGGGATAGAGCGCCGCTTTGCCGGTGTTTTTGTCCAGTTTAGCCGCCAAAGAGTCGCGCGTAATTCCCGCGGCGGGCACGCAGATTCGCGGAATTCCCCAACGCGCGCAAGTATTGTCGAAGACATGCCGGCGGAAGGCCTCGTCGGCGACGTCGCCCCGATAGGCCACGGCCTGCACTCGTTTGCCCGTGAACTGATCGATCGAATCGGCCAGATGGGAGACGGTTTCGGATTGGTCCACCAGCGCCAGCGCCAGCACGCCGCGGCGTGCCAACTCGAGCGAAACCGCTTCGCCGATGCCGCTTCCGGCACCCGTTACCACAGCGATTTTGCCAGGGATGTCCATGATATTGGCTCCTTTCTTGCGAGGGAAAATCCCTACATCCGGCAGGTTATGTTATTTTCTCGACCCAATAAATCATATCCCTTCGGAACTCCAAAGGGAAGGGCAAATTTTGCATTTGCAATACTTTGTTATTCGGCAAGCGCCAAGTGGGATTGGGAGTGTTTCCAAGGGAATATAGATATAAACCTTCGATAAAATGCTTGACAGCCGGCAAGTGGGTGCTAGGATGATTGCAGCTGCCGAGGAATATTTTTGCATTTGCACAACATCATGAACAAAGACACATCCCCCTATGATGGCATGAACGTGGAATTACGCCGCTACCCGAATCGGCGCTATTACGACAGTGCGCGGAGCCAGCATCTGACGCTGGAGGACATCTATCGGCTTGTACGCGACGGTTATAATGTTCGGGTGAGCGATTCGAAAACCGGAGAGGACATCACCGTGAGGATTCTCGCTCAACTTATTTTAGAGCACGATCCTCCCAAACTTGCCGCTTTTCCGGTGGAATTGTTGCACCAAATCATCCGCTCCAACGAAACCTTGTTGCGCGATTTCGTGGAGAAGTATTTTAACGGCGCGTTGACGGCGTTCCTCGAGTCGCAGCGCGAGTTCGACCGCTATTTAGGCCAAACGCTGGGCCTTTACGGCTTGCCGGCGGGGGGAAAAAGTTGGGCCGAGGCCATGATGCGGCCGTTCCTGCAAACGTTTCTTCCCGGCGGACGCGCAAAAGCTCCCATGGAATCGACCGTGAATTCGCCTCCGCCGGAGGCCGATTTGAAGAAAACCGTCGCCGATTTGCAGCAACAACTATTCGAGTTGCAGAAGAAATTGGAATCCAAGTAAAAAAACAAACGCTGGTTCCCAGATTCCACATGAGAACGCGACGACGCCAAAGGATATCAACGTTCAGTCCGCGAGCGTCTAATCGCTAATCCCTTACCCCCTTAACCGATGAAAAGGAGAGATCTATCATGGCAACAGTTTCAGCTACGCAAAACGGCGAAGACGTTTTCCGCCAAGCAATCGGCGCCTGGGAGTCGGCCGTGGACTCGGGCGTGAGAATGCAGGAGGAATACGCCGCCTGGTTGCGGCAGATGTGCTGCAATTCGGAATCGCTGAGCGAATGGTATCACAAAGGGCAGGCGCTGGCCGGCGAGTCGATCGTCAAGGCCCAGGAGAACATCGACGAGGCGGTGCAACTGATGAACCAGCAGGCCGAGGCGAGCATGAAGCTCATTCAAAAGCGCTCGACATCCGCCAGAACGAAAACGCGTCGTCCGACGCGCGATTGCGCTTCAACGATTGGTGGGATACCGCCTTGGACGCGATGCGGACCAACTCGCAGGCGATTCTCAAGGCCAACAGCCACATGTTGACGACGTGGTCCGAGCTGGCGCGGAAAGTCAACGTCGATGCCGCCGACACGATGGCGGCATTAGCCAAGAAAACCGAGGAACAGGCCGAGAAAATGGCGAAATCGGCCGCCGAGCGCGTCAAAGAGATGATGAAACAAGCGACAGGGGAATGATTTCGGACCATGGCCGCGGCCCTTGGCGTTTTTCATCGTTTGCACGGCAGCGAATGGAAGGGAGGGAAAAACTTCGAATCGATCCTTTTCGCCGATTGTCCAGCAAGCCGAGCGGATTCTGCGCGCTGGGCACGGGCAATATGCTCACCACTTCAAAATCCATCCGTTTTTTCCCGATCACGTTCTTTTCCCGGTATTTTTCCTCGTTTAACAAGGATTTTCAATTATGCTCAAGGAGATCGTCCTGGCCGGCGGCGTGCGGACGCCGATCGGCGGTTTTTGCGGAACGCTGGCCGAAGTTCCCGCTCCCGCGTTGGGAAGCATCGCCATCAAAGCGGCGCTAGCGCGGTCGAATCTTCCCGTTGAAAAGGTGAACGAAGTGATCTTCGGCAACGTGCTGGGCGCGGGCTTGGGGCAGAACGTGGCCCGGCAGGCGGCGATCGGGGCCGGCCTTTCCCCGGGCGTGGGCGCGACCACCGTCAACAAGGTCTGCGGTTCGAGTCTCAAAGCGGTGATGCTGGCCGCGCAGGCCATCCAGTGCGGGGACGCGGAAGCGGTCATCGCCGGCGGCACGGAAAACATGTCCGCCGCCCCTTATTTGCTGACGAAGGCCCGCAACGGCTATCGCATGGGCAACGGAGAGATTATCGATTCGATGGTCCGGGACGGACTCTGGGACGTCTATAACAACGTCCACATGGGCACGTGCGGAGACCGCTGCGCGGAGAAATATCATTTTTCGCGCCAGGAGCAGGACGATTTCGCGGTGGCAAGCTATCGGCGGGCGATCGACGCCCAAAAGCAGGGCCTGTTCGCCGCGGAGATCACGCCCGTGGAAGTCAAGAGCCGCAAGGCCACGGTGACCGTGGATAGCGACGAGGGGCCGAGCCGGTTCAACGAGGAGAAGCTGCGCGGATTGCAACCGGCGTTCGGCGCCGGAGGGACGATCACGGCCGGGAACGCTTCGAGCATCAACGACGGCGCGGCGGCGGTCGCGGTGCTGTCGGCCGAGAAGGCGGCGGAGTTGGGCGTGAAGCCGCAGGCACGGGTGCTGGGTTACATGACGTACTCCCGCGAGCCGGAATGGTTCACGCTGGCCCCCGTTTGCGCCGTGGAAAAGCTTTTGGGAAAACTGAATTTGAAAGTCGCGGACGTGGATTTGTTCGAGGTCAACGAGGCGTTCGCCGTGGTTCCGATGGCGGTGATGAAGGAGTTGGGCGTTCCCCACGAGAAGATGAACGTACACGGCGGTGCGGTGGCCTTGGGCCATCCGATCGGCGCGAGCGGCGCGAGGGTGTTGACGACGCTGCTGGCGGCCATGAAACAGCGGGAGGCGAAAATCGGCGTTGCGTCGCTTTGCATCGGCGGCGGCGAGGCGGTGGCGATGGCTGTGCAGGCGGTCGATTGATTTTTCCGGCAGCATCTTCAACCCAAAAGAAGCAACATGAGCGGCGAAAACAATTCCCCGACCGGCGACCCGGGCGATATGATGCGCCATTGGTTCGAGATGGCGTCGCAGACCGCCGAGGCCTGCCAGCAGTGGACCGTGAACCAGGTCTCGGCGGAAACCATGCGCCAGGGCCGCGCGAACGTTCTCAAAATGTGGAGCGAATACTGGGAGCAGCTTTTACGGTCCTCTTCATTTCTCGGCGTGGAAAAGCAATGCATGGCCGGGAACCTGGAATATCGGAAACGGATGCACGAGTTCCTGGGCCAGTTGCACCACGAAATGCAACTGGCCACGGCGCCGGACATCGATCAACTGATGCGCACGCTGCGGCGGATGAGCGAGGACCAGCAGGAGCGACACGAGGAGATTCTCAAGCGGCTGGACGAAATGGCGGCGCAAATGGGCGCTCTTGCCGAGCGTCTCGACGCGCGGGAAAAGAGTGCCCCTCCGGCGGCGAATGCAGCGCCCGACCCGCGTAATCGGCGGAGACCGAATTCGAAAAACCGGAACGCGCAGCGGCGGCGATAAAGTGGAAAAAGATTTTTCCTCGGCGGATAACAAAAAATTCGAACACGGCATCATGGCGGAATCAGCGGCGAAAAACGGGAACGGTGCGGCGGGAAATCCGTGGTTTCAAGTCCAAAAGGAAATTCTCGACGAGGCGGCGGCGAATTTCAGCCGGCTGGCGAGCGTGCCCGGATTTTGGCGGCAGGCCGGCCGCGTGCAAAAAGGGGCCACGCCGTCGGAAGTGGTTTTTGAAACCGACCGGCTGCGGTTGCTGCGCTATTTGGGCGACGGGCCGATCCGGCACAAAACGCCGCTGCTACTGGTATTCGCGCTGGTCAATCGCCCCTACATTCTGGATATCCTCCCCCGGAAAAGCGTCGTCTCGCATTTCGTGCGCGCCGGATTCGACACGTACCTGATCGATTGGATCAAGCCCACCTACGCCGACCGCTACCTGAACATGGAGGATTACATTTGCGGTTATCTGCGGCGGGTGATGAAATTTCTGCAAGCGCGCACGGCCGCGGTGGCGATCAGCGTGCTGGGCTATTGCATGGGCGGCACGATGAGCGCGATTTTCACGGCGACTTTTCCCGAGTACGTGAAGAACCTGATCATGCTGGCGGCGGGCATCGATTTCTCCACCCGGGAGGGTTTGCTCAATCTCTGGGCCGACGCGAAGAACTTCGACGTCGATGCGTTCGTGGACGCCGTCGGCAACTGCCCGGCGGAATATCTGCAAGCGTGTTTCACGCTGCTAAAACCCGTGCAGAATATCGTCGCCAAGCCGATCGGGATCTGGGAGAAGCTCGACGACAAGAAGCGCGTCGAGGAGTTTCTCACGATGGAGACCTGGCTGAACGACAACGTTCCGGTGGCCGGCGAGGTGTATCGGGAGTTCGTGAAATATCTCTATCAGCAAAATCTCTTGGCGCAAAATCGGCTGCAGGTCGGCCGCCGCGCTGTGAATCTCAAGCGGATCACCTGTCCGGTGCTGAATTTGATGGCGGAGAAAGACGATCTGGTCCCGATTTCGCAAAGCGAGCCGTTTTGCCGGCTGGTGGGCTCGACGGATTGCGAGTCGATCACGCTCCCCGCCGGCCATATCGGCCTGGCGATGGGTTCCGCCGCCCAGCGCGAGCTCTGGCCGCACGTGACCAAGTGGCTGGCGGAGCGGTCGTAAATGGGGATTGCCCAGACTGCCGGGACTGCGAATAATTTCTTACGGATTACCACGCCAGCCGATCGCCCAGTGGTCCTGCAATTCATAAATGACCGGTGCCATGCCCACGCTTGCCGTGGGCATGTTGGGGATCGTAAATGACCGGTGCCATGCCCACGCTTGCCGTGGGCATGTTGGGGATCGTAAATGACCGGTGCCATGCCCACGCTTGCCGTGGGCATGTTGGGGATCGTAAATGACCGGTGCCATGCCCACGCTTGCCGTGGGCATGTCGGGGATCGTAAATGACCGGTGCCATGCCCACGCTTGCCGTGGGCATGTTGGGGAGTTTTTCGGCGATTCTCATGCCCACGGCAAGCGTGGGCATGGCACCGAACCTGGCAAATATAGTTTGTTAGACCGCTAGTCCAGGCATCCGGGAGAAAATCATGTGCGACAAGCGATACAAGTTATTGTACGACGGGGAGTGTCCTTTCTGCCGGCGCGAAGTGGCAATGCTGAAGCGTTTCGACCGTGAAGGGAACCTGATTATCGAGGACATCACCGCCATCGGTTTCAATCCGGCGTGTTATGGCCTGACGCGGGAGGAAGTGACGGGCGTGCTGCACGGCATCTTGCCCGACGGGCGGATCGTGAGCCGCTTGGAAGCCATTCGGGAAGCTTATCGCGCGGTGGGCTTGGGCTGGCTCGTGGCGCCGGCGGGATTGCCGGGCGTTCACTGGGCGCTCGATCGGATGTATGGCGTGTTCGCCCGAAACCGCATTTGGTTGGGTAAGATGTTCGGCAGGCCCTGCGAGAGCGGCAAATGCGAGGTTACGCCCAAGACAGCGGATTTCAAGGCGGATAACAGCGCGGATTACAAAGCAGATTACAAACCGACGAGGTGCGTCCCTTCTCCTTAATTCGCCATGCGTGATAATCAGCTCCACGCCAAAAGCTTTACATGCGAGCTAAATTGGGCAATGTCACCCGCCAACGACGCGACTACATGTACTGCACAGTGAATATTGCCGGAGAGACCAGTGGGTGGAGCGGATCACGCGGCGGATTGGCGTGGAGCCGCTTTTCCGTTCTCGCGGGCGGCCGAGTAATAGACAAATGGTTCCTGACACCTTTATCCCAGGTCGTTGCCCCCCTTTCCCAAACTTTATGGCACAATCCCCGGAACTCGGCTTATCAGGCGCTATCATTACAAGGGTTCACAGACTGAAGCACTTTTTCGAATTCAGCAAGATCGGCAATCATTGGGAAAGAACTTGCCGGTAATCTCTAATCGTTGTTTTAGCCGCTTCATTTTCAGTTCCGAAGTGAAGTCGTTGCCCATCAGCTTTTCAAGTTCGGCATCTCTTTCTTTATCCTCTGCCGTGTCTTTAAATTCCGGTAACGCCGCCTTGTCGCCCTTCGGCTTCCACGCCCCATCTTTATATTCATATGCAAAGACGTGGGTGTAGGGGAACTTTTCCGGTTCTGCGTTCGGCACCGCGAAGGTGAACGGCACGGTCGCGATAATGAAACCGATCAGCGGAGTGACAGTTGAATCGGTCTTCTTCACGTCGTAAGACAACGTCGTCTTGGAGAACATCATCTTGCGTGTACCCTGGACCTTGCCCGAAGAAATATCCTTGGCGGAATCGGCCAGCTTTGCGACTTTGACGGAGGCATCCTTGAAGATTTGCCGGAATCGCTTCGTTGGATCTGCCCAATTGGAACAACCGGCGAGACAGAGGAGCACGACGATCATTAATGTTCTCATGAGAAGAATACCTCCAAAACAGGGACACCCAGATTATGACACGGCGACATTCCGCGAGATCGAAACGGCGACGCAGCAATTATTTTCAACGGTGATTCAGGTAATTCAGCAGACAGTATACTATAATTATCAATAATTAATTATACTGTCCCCGGGAATTAATTGACATTCTGCCACGAATTGTTCAGCCATCATATTTCCTTTCTAATAGGCTTTTCGTAAAATCCCAAGGTGGGATTGGTTCTTTTCTTATTTCGTCTTAAACAACCCGATAATAGATTGAACAAAAACAATCCATGCGGTTATGAACGGGGGGAATATGGCACAAATCAAAACGGGGATTGACCAGGGCTTCGACCGAAACCACTTGGTTGCATTTTCCCAATGATCGGGCAACGAGCGGATTATCCACTCAGCAACTAGCCCTAATACACTTGGTAAGATGTAGGTAATTTCAACCACAAACATCGATGACCCAGCATGGCAAACGGTTTCAATTAAGTGAAATTGCTCAAAGCGTTTTTCGATTAGTTTGCGTTGATCTTCATTCCAACTATTCGAAGGCTGCCAGGAAAACTCTTTGATGCCTTTAATGTATTGATCCGCAAAACAAACCAATCCCACTTCATAGGCTGTAAGTTCAATATCTTTCCCCTCTATGGTGATCGTATGATCCCGTTCTTTCATTTCTTCCCCATTCCTGATTTCCCAAGGCGGAATAGGTTTTTGTCACCAAAGCCCAATCGGGCGAGCAAATAAGTCATTGTAAAACAATAAACTACCGGAAATGGTGTCAATCATGCGGATGGATTTCATAGTTCCAATCGCCTTGAAACTTATTGCGTCGAATACACACTTCCTCAAGTTCCGCGTCGCTTACTTTGCGTCCTTTGGGATAGTCGCGTTCATCGAGCCAAGCATGAACTTCCAAGCCTTCCGTCGTTCGCGTCGAGCCGATGAGATTCACCACGATCTCGTGCGTCTCCAAGGGGACGCCTCGCCAGTTCGCGTGATGTGGCAAAACAAGCGATGCTCGATCTTGTTCCATTTGCTCGTGCCCGGGGGAAAATGGCAGACCTCCACAATCAGGCCCGTGCGATTGGCGAATCGTTGAAGTTCCGACTTCCAAAGTCGGCTGCGAGGACCGTTGCTGCCGCCGCTGTCGCCGGTAATCAACAGTCGCTTGGCGGCGGTATATCGCTTGCGGCCCATCCGTTTCCACCATTTTGCAATCGAAGCCACCGCAAACTCGGCCGTGTCGTGGTCGATTCCCACCGAAACCCACGCCTCGTTCTTCGCCAGATCGTAAACGCCGTAGGGAATGGCCTTGCCCAACTTGGCGTCCGGGAAATCGTGCGTATCGACTTCCCGCGGCTTGCCCTTCGGGCGGTACGTTCGGCCCGCGTTTTTGTGGTTTCCCAGCACTTCCTTCTTCTTCGTATCGACCGAAACGGCAGGCTGTCCCGGCGCAGGCAAGCCTTGACGCGGCGGTTGATGTGCTCGAATTGTGCGTTCCGATCAGGGTGTTGTTTGCCTTCCCGCGTCTTGCGATTGGCTTGCAAGCTGTACCCTTTCGCCTTCAGAAGCTGGCCCACCTTCGTATGGCTGACCGAAAACCCTTGACGTTTCAATTCCTCGGCCAGAGTCCGCGTGCTCTTGCAACTCCACCGCAACGGCGACATCGGATCACCTCGCGACACGGGCTCGACCAGCCTTTCCAGCGCCGCCATCAATTTCGGCTGTTCGTCTTCCCTCGCCGACGACCGCCGCCGGGCCTTCGCTGCCGATCCGCGGAAAGCGCGTCTTTCGCGTTGATTTCTCGAATCCCATTGCGAATGGTTCGATCGGAGATTCCCGTTGCTTCCGCGACTGCCGCGATGCCGCCCCATCCCAGCGAAACGGCTTCGGTAGCGGCCCAACGTCGCCGCCCCCGCTCATCCAATTCGCCAACGAGCGCGATATACTTGCAACGAATCCATTCGACAATATTTGCTTCCGGCATCCCCGCATTATTGCATAATCCCGATCCCAACCAATATCAATTCCGGTAGTTTATTGTTTTACAATTCCTAAGCCAATATTTTAACGATTAGATGCCCCCCGTTGCAAGGGGGGTGGGGGGTGGGTTTGCATCATCAGCGATTTATCAGTAAACTAGGCCAGATTCTCTGATCCCTTGGAACAAAAATTGAGGCAGCGTCCTAAATCCTAGCCGTCTTGCTCACTGTATAAGGTGGGACGTTCTTAGGCTGGATATTATCCTGTCCCGAAGCGTATTTATTGTTTCTCCAATTCCTGGAAGACAAAACGCCCATATTTTCAAGAGAGGTGCATTATGAAATGGCATGTAAAAAGTGTTGTGGTATTGGCAATCGTATCGATGTTTTGTGTTGGGCAGGTGCAAGCGGTAGTAATTGCTGATTCCTTCAACGATTACTCGAACATACAGGGGCAAAATGATTGGTACTACGGTTACTATGATGGCACTTTGACTGCTGAGACTTTCAAACTGCTGCCGAACTATGATGGGACCGGAATTCAAAACAACGTGACTCTTGGTTGGTCGCTACAATTAGGGGCCGGTGGCTATTGGACGACGGTACATGAATTGGGTGGGCATCCGAATGGGACAAATGGAAATCAATCTCGTTTACCAGTGGAACAGTGGGCGGCCCGGCGTTGGGTGAGTGATGTATCAGGTCCGATTACGATTTCAGGTATTATAGCCCCAATTAACGGCGGAAACATGTACACTCACATTTTTATTGACGGAACAGAAATATTTCAACATCAAGTACCTAATGGGGAATTCAATTACGACCTTACGGCAAGTGTAAATGTAGGTTCAAATGTGGATTTTGTGATAAGTCCAAACAATCACAACGATGTAAACGGTGATACGAAGTTCACGGCAATTATCTCTTCACCTGTTCCTGAACCATCCACCTTCGCCCTCCTCTGCATTGCTCTTGTCGGAATATTCGGCGGGAAGTGGCGGCGTTCGCGAGTGTCAGTTGGGAGTTCGGGGTAGAGTCGAGAGGTGGCGCGGTGGGATAGGCTTCGACATAGTCTGTTTCGGGGTTTCCCCGTCTGTGTCTCAATAGTCGCATGCCATGCTCCGTTTCCACCTCCCGCTCATCGAACCGGACGGGCGGATTTCCCGTGACCAACGGCTTCGCGTCGGTGCCCGCTCTCGGATAAGGGTCATGGTTTCGCCCACGAGTGGCGACGCGGAAGTTTGCGGATCAATTACGGGGACAGTATTTGTATTTATAAATAATTACATATACTGTCCCCTGAAATCACGCCCAGAAATCGCAGGCATAAAAAAGTAGATAATCAGTACCAGAACGCACGAAATCAACCAGCCGACGAAATAAGCCAGCCCGGTTCGCCATCCATACCGAGCAGCAACCACCTTAACTAAAAACGGGGTAATCACAGCAAAACCACACAATAGAGGTTCGATGACCGCATTGCTTAGGGTCTTTTGGTTGCCGCTAATCCGTACCAGACAAAACCAGACTCCAAACGGAACGATAGGAAGTACAAGTTCCCACCATGCCCATCCAACTGAGCGATAGCTCCGGACCGTAGGCAGGCAAACGAATGCTGCGGCGGCGACGTAAAGAACCAGCAAGAACGCGGCCCACGGGAGAGAATTCATTCCCTTACTCCTTATTACATATACTGCCCCCGGAATTAGTCCGAAAAACCCGCCTCGGACGTGGATGTCCGCCCCAGTTTATTGGCTTTGACGAAATTCCTCAATATGCCGTCGATATTACTGGAAATCCACTTCCCATCGACCACTCATTCCGCCACGTCCTTGACGCAGCGAAATCCGATGGTGGCCTTACGATCGGCGCTGGGCGAGAGGAGGAACATTTTGACGTGATAGTTGATGGGCCGGGCGGACCATTCGCCCTGGCCGAGCCCGAAATGGACGAAGCGGTCGAAATACCAGCCCGATCCGCCTACCTGATAAAACGAACCGCCGCGCAGCAGGGCATATCGATTTCCGTCGTCGCGTTCGCTCTCGGTCCACTGCCAGACATTGCCCGACATATCGAGGATGCCGAACGGGCCAGCCCCCGCCGGAAAGGCATCGACGGGAGTGGTTCCATCGCCGCGGTCGTTGGCCATGCCCGGCTGCCACTGGTTTCCCCAGGGATAGCGGAGGCGGTTCGGGCCGCCGGCGGCGTATTGCCATTCTTCCTCCGTGGGCAGGCACTTGGCAGCCCACGAGGCATACGCGCGAGCGTCCTCGAGCGCGATCCAGACGACCGGGTGCTTCTCTTTCCCGGCGGGCGGCCGGGGATGTTTTTTATCGCTCCAGTCCCAGTGCTTGAGGAAATTGGCCGCGTCGGCCGGGTGGTAACCGTTGTGTTCCAGAAAGGCTTGGTACTGCGCGTTGGTGACGAGGTGTTTATCCATGAAGAAGGCGGGAATCCGCGGCACGATAATATCGTGCATGATGTTCCGCGCATGCGCGCCATGTTCATACATGTAAGCCCAGCGGCGGTACCATTCCGGCCGATTGTCGTCGGGATAGCAGCAGGCCTCGCCGAGATTGTGAATCACGGAAAACCGGAAGCCGTTTATCGCGGGCACGAGCGCCATGTCTTCCGGCGACTCTTTGGCGCGGGCGAGGGTGGTTTTGGCGGGGGAACGCAAGACCGGCGGCGGAGGCGGATTCCACGCATCGCTGTAATCGGCCAGTTTGCGAACGGCTTGCGCGCGAATCGGCCAGCAATCGTTCCAGCGCCGCATCGGGCGCATTTTTCACGGCGACGATGGCGGCCAACCCGTGGCCTTCGATCTCGGATACGCCCAATGTCGCCTCTCCATCGCGGATGGCCGGCTTGATTTCCACGCCGTTCCAGACGTCGAAGTATCGCATGCCGGGCGAATGCCGCACGCGGAGGATATCGCCGAACACCGGCTCGGCGCTCCAATTCACGATCGTCCAGAGAGAGCGATCGTCGCCGGGCCAATAACTGGCGTCCACGTCTTTTGCGAGGGTCGGATAAAACGGTTCCCAGCCATCGCTTGCAAGCAGGTCGCTGAAATGCCGCTCGATGGGCGCCATGCGGCGGAGCATGGCCCGATCGCGGTCGGTGTAGGGATTCCAACTGCCGAAGACGTCCTCCCAAATCACCACGCCGCAGCCGTTGAGGAATGCGTGCTGGAACATGACGGTGCGGTCGTGCCGCCAGCGGTCGCCGTCGAAATGGATCATGTGCCGGGGCTCCGACCATTTTTCGACGGGCACGCCGCGGACGTGATCGAGGTGGGAAGACGTCGGATAGGCCTGTCCCCAAGAAGCGTTGAGGGTTGCGTGGCCGGCGTCATCAGGGGGAGCGCTGCCTTCCGGCTCGAGCACCACGCCCGGGCGGGCGCGGTCGATGGCGGCCCGCAGTTTTTCCTGAGGGGAATTCGACATCGTGTCGAGAAAAACGCCGTCGGCCTGGATTTCCTGCACCACGGCGGCCAGGTTATCGACGTGCGAAACGCTCTCCTGCGCAGTGTCGCGATCCCAGGGGTTGTAGGCAATATAGGTTTTCACGCCTTGCCGGTGGCCGCGGTCGATCAATTTTTTCAATTCCGGCAAACCGCCCGGCAGGCTCCGCAGCATTTGGAATTGATTCTGCGAATCGACGCCGATGTTGGTGTAGGAGTGCCACAGCAAGAGACTGTCGTAACCGCCGAAGCGTTTTTTTCCGTCGGCGAGGAACTCTTCGAGGAGGTACCGGTTCCGGCGGAGATCGTAAAATCGGGTATCGAACAGATAAACGAACGCCTGCACGAAATTTCGGGAGGTCCAGGCATAATCGCCGGTGTAGATGCGGCCGTTCATGCCGCGGGCGGCCCGCCGGCGGGCCCTTTCGGCGCACATTGCGGTCAGCCATTCCTGGCGAGTCACAAACTGGTCCGGCGCGAGCCAATAGCCGTCATGGAAGACGAGAATGCTGTCGGAGAGGGCGACGTCGCGCACCAGGCCGGGGCCGGGCGCATTGTTGGAGCGCGTATCGTTCCCTTCCACGCGCAAGGCGAGGGAGAGAGCCGGCACGTCGGGCAAACGGAGGCGAAACGGGGGCGTGCCGGCGAACAGGCCGCGCATTTTCGGATCGGGAGAGGGGCTGTATTCTCCCTGTTCAACGCCGTCGAAATAGACGGTGCAACTTTCCTTGACGCCTTGAAAGACGATGAATTTTCCGCGGAATCGCTCGGGTATTTCCACGCGTTTCCGATACCAGGCGACGCCGCTGTAGTCGAAGTAGCCGAAATCCGCCCAACTACGGCAGGCGGAGACGCTTTGCCAGGTCGAGTCATCGAATCCCGGCGCTGCCCAATCGTGCTTAATCCCCGTGTCGGCGAAGTCGAATTTGAACTTCCAACCGTCGTTGACGGCCAGTTCCTCCGCGCAGGCCGACGCCGCGAACAGCCAAGAACATGCGATGAACGCGGCAATCGCCAGGCGGGCCGGAAAAACATTCGCGTCCGTGATTTTCCGATTTCGAAAAGGCATCATCCGGTTTTTTTCCTATTTCGTGGGCGAAAATCGGGGGCAAATTCTCAGTTGGAGCGTCGAAGCGAGTTTATCGCCTTTGTGCACCACCCGGCCAGTGTCGTAGTTGGCGGTCCATTCGATGCGGTTGTTGGTGCCGCCGTACCAATCGTTGACGTGGACCGAAATCCGGTCGCTCTCGGCGATCGCGCGGACGTGTTGCCGGCCGTTCGACTCGACGATCACGCCCGGTCCGTCGGCATAATGGATGGCCGCCCAATTGATATTGCGTTTCGTGCTGCGGAAGTCATTGCTGCCCAGCGGCGAAACGTCCGCCGACCAGGGGCAAGTCGGGGGGACGACGTTGGTGAATTTGGGGAACGCCCGAGCGGTTCCGCGGGGCCGGCCGATATGATCGGCGGGATAAACGTTCCATTCCGCCCGGCGATCCCAGTCGAGGGTGTCGCAGTCCCGGGGAACGGAAAAACGCAATCCGATCTCGCGGGCGCGAAAATCGTCGCCGGTGTATTCGAAGGAGGAAGCAACCTTCATTTCTCCGGCGGGGGTAACAGTCAATTCATAGCCGCCGTGGAAATTCTTGAAGCGTCCCTTGAGAGTGACGAGGACATTCGCACCTTCTTTTTTCACCGCGAAATTTTCGAGCCGCCAGCTATTTCGCTCGGGCAGCGGCCGCAGCGCCGACGCGGTGGGAAGCACGTGCAGCATCGGCAGTTCCAACAGCAGAGCTTCTCCTTTTCCCACGCCGCGCATCAAGGCTCCGTTGCCGTCGGCGAAGGCCAGGTTGAAGTCACGGCCGGCAATGGTGGTTAGATTTCCTTCCAGATAAACTTCGTGCAATATTTTCAGTTCCGCGGGCGCGCATTTTTCGCCCGGCGGGGCATGCGAAGCTTCGCGGCCCAACGGCACGCGATAGGCGTCGATCAGTTGTCCGCCGCGGTCCTTGAAATCCAATGCCAGAACTTCGCCTTCTTTGACGGTCCGGCCGGGTTGGATGTCGAGCGTGCCGGCGGAGCGCGGCGGCACGTCGGTGCGGATTTCGCCCTGCTTGTCGCCGAGCGTCCAGTGGATCGCCAGTTCGGAAAGGTTGCTGAAATCGTACCGGTTTTCGACCGGCACGCGCAGCGGCTCGCCCGCGGGGGGCAGAGCGAGGGGGTTTTCCTTGACGCGGACGGGCGAATGGAGTTTTTTCGTAATCCAGAACTCTGGTTTTTGCCGCCGCCATCCATCCACGACGCCCCAGGGGGCGTCGCCGACCAATCCCCGGCCGCGAAGGCGGTAGGAATCTTCGACGAAATGGCAGCGGACGCCCTCGCGGCCGTACTCGAAGCCGCGGCCGGGCACGCAGAAGATATCGTCACCCCAGCACCAGATGAAAGTCCCCTGCACCACTTTGCTTTTCATGACGCGGTCCTGGATGGTGAGCAGCGGTTCGACATAGTAGTCGCGCAAGCCGGGATCGACCCACAATTCGGCCACGTCGTTCCAAATGCCTTGAAAGACGGCATGGCTTTCATCCCACAGCAGCGGCCGATCGAGCTTCTCGGCTTCGCGCATCAAGGGGAGCGAAATCGGATTGTGCCAGGTGACGAGTTCCAAGGCGGCGGAGGTCGCCGCGCCGGCGGGGCGGCTGGGATCGGCGGCCTTCGCCCAATCCATGCTGCGCTGGAAGCCGTAGCCGAAAATGCTTTCGTTGCACAGCGACCAATAGGCCACGGAAGGATGGTTCCGATCGCGGGCGAGCAGTTCGGCCGTCAATTGGATGATCCGCGGAGTGTTGCGCAGATCGTTCGTCTCGCCGCCGGCCCAGCAGAACGACGCTTCATCCTCGACGTAAACACCCAGTTCGTCGGCGATATCGGGGAGTTCGGGCAGGGGTGGATAGTGCGAGGTTCGCACGGCGTTGAGGTTCGCTTCACGCATGAGCATCAGATCCTGCCGTTCGAGTTCGGCCGTGACCGCGCGGCCCATCAGCGGATGCGAATCGTGGTGGCAGGTGCCGCGGAATTTGACCGGCTTTCCGTTGATGAAGATTTCCGTGCCGCGGATTTCCGTCTGGCGGAAACCCACGCGCGTGGCGAAGCCGTCGGTCTCCGCTCGATCGGCGACCAAGCGCGTGGAAAGGGCGTACAAATTCGGATGCTCGGCGTCCCAATGCCTGGGCACGGCGACGTGCAGCGCGATTTCCACGTCCTTGCTTTGCCAGGGGCCGACTTCCACGGCCGTCGGCTGTGCTTTCGCAATGGTTTCTTCGCCCGGCAGCGGGCCGCTCAAACTCAACTCCAGATTTCCGCGATAGGGCCGGGACGATTCATTCGCCACGCAACCGCGGACGGTCATGGCGGCATCGCGATAATTTTTATCGAATGTCGTCGCGACTTCCAAGCCGGTAAGATGCACATCCGGTGTGGTGAAGAGGTAAACGGGCCGCATGATACCCGCCAGGGGGAAATCGGCATAACTGCTCATGTGGTCGAGATCATCGCTGGTGGTCGTATGTTCCTTGACTCGCAGGGCGAGCAGGTTTTCGCCATTTTTTCTGATGGCGTCGGTGATATCCGCTTCGAACGGCGTGACGCCTTCGTGGAGGGCGACGAGTTGCCCGTTGACCCAGACTTCGGCCCCGCTATAGACGCCCTCGAAAGCAAGTTTTACTCGGCCGGATACGCTCGGCGCGGCAAAGCGGAGGCGATAGCCGCCCACGTAATTGTCGCCATGAAATCCTTCCATTTCCCAATGCGCGGGCACTTTGATTTCCGGCCACGCGGCGGCGTCGAAATCGTTCTTGAAAAAATTCTCGGGCGGATCGAGGCTGAATTTCCACTTGCCGTCGAGATTCACCGCGTTGTGCCGGGCGGATCGCGGCGTAAGGCGATAGGCCAAGGCGGCCGCATCGACGCGCGATTCGACGGCGGGACCGGCATCCAACTGCGGCGTTTTGTATTCGGTGCGGATATCGACTTTGCCGGCCAGTCCGAGCGGCATGCCGGCGGAAAAAATTCCCTTGGCGTCGCTTTTGGCGGAAGTTTGCCAGGGTCCGTTCTTGGTGCTGCCCGAGAGCGTCACCCGCGCGCCTGCGACGGGGGCGGCGCCGGAGGCGTCGGAAACGATGCCGATGATGTGCCCCCGCAAATCGGATGCGACGGTCGTTGCCAAGCCGTCGGCGAAGGGCCGGTCGTAAACCAGCACTTCATTGAAGCTCGGACCATTGGTGATATTGCCGATGCGGAGGGCCGTGATTTTCAGCTTGGGAAAGTTGGCGACCACGGTTTTCGGCAATTTTTCGCCAGGAATCCCGCAATGCCGCACGGTGCGCCAGGCGGTGGAATTTTCCGGGCGGACTTGCACGTCCCATTCGATGGCGAAGGTGTCGTATTGATTGACGACCACCTCGCCGGCTTCGACCGGCTCTTTCCACTCCAATTGGAACCAGACTCCCTGGTTGTGGCCCGGGATGCCCGACCAGCGCGTATCCTGCTTGCCGTCAATCGCTTTTTCCGGCGTCAGATCGTCGAGCGATTCGGATGCGCTCGCCCGAGCGCCAGCGCCAAATTGCGCGGCGGTTCGGCCGCGGCGGTTGCAGCGGAGAGAACGGCGGCAATCCAGGCGAAAAACAGACCGATTGCGAACTCACGCGCGGCGATGCCGGCAGAGGCGGTTTTCATGGGGAATCTCCTTGGGCTTGAAGCGAGAAAACGTGAAATGAACGCGGCAATTTTCTTCGGCAATCCATGATATCATTAGCCGGAATGCTTGACAAACTCCGTAGATGCGGTATCCTGCCGCATTCCAGGGAAGAGCGGCAAGATGCCGCTTCTGCAAACGGCGTTCATGAATAATTCGGGATCGCGGCTCCGCCGCTGCAAGGGGCGAAACCTGCAACAAGGCGAAGGGCGCAAGAGATCCTTGCCGGCGGGAACCGCGGCCGCGGAACGCCAAGCTCTCCGCGCCGCAAAGCGCCGGCCGGGCTAATATTTCAACTCGAACTGGATTTTCTTTTGCGCTTGGGCGAGTTTCAGCAGGCCGTCGGATGAAATCTCCTGACCCAACGTGGTGGCGGTATTGTATTGGGCGGGGATGTTTTCGCCGGATTTGGTGATTTCCACACGATAAAAGCCGGGGGGGATGGCCGGCGGCATATCGGAGCCGGGCTCGCGATGAAGACTGATTTTCGCCCAGCCGGACGAATCGGTCTTGCCCTCGCCGGACTGCTTCAGATAATCGGCGATGCAGGGATCGGGCACGAATTTGACGTCCGCGCCGGCAAGGGGCGCGCCGTTGCGGGTCACAAAACACAAGACCGGCACCATGCCGTTCTTGTCAGCGGCCCATTTCTGCACGCGGGCGGAGATCCGGTCCGCCGCAACGCCCTTGGCGGCATCGGTTCCCATCAAATCCAAGGCGGACTTGATGCTCGGCGCCTTGTCCAATTCCGCGCCGCTGATCTTGCCGTCCTTATCGGCGTCGTACAGATCCATGGCCTTCGCGGCGGCGGCGGCAGGATCGATCTTGATGACGGGAACCACCGATTTTCTCGGTTCGCAACCGGCAAAAGACACCATGAACGCCGCGACCAACGCAGCCACTCCCCATGTTCCCATTCTTGAAATCATGACTTTATGTTCCTGTTGGAGGGAAAGAACCATGAGGCATCAACGGGCATGCGAGGTCGAAAAAACTTGATGGTCGTCGCGGAATCCCAGATACTTGAACGCCTCCGGTTCGATATCGTAATCGATGCTCCGCACGGAACCGTCGGAGTAAGCGAAATTGGCGATGTAGGCATGGGCGCTGCCGAAGGCCCACCATTGCATTCCATACCCGAATTTATCGCGCATGAACGTCGAACCGCCCGAGACATTTTGATCCGTCGTCCGCTCGTAATCATCGTCATAACCGACGAACAGACTTTCGCAATCGCTCCAATCATTGCCGTTGGTATAGCTATCGGCGGAGAGATATTTTTCGCCCAGCATGATCGTATGGCTGGTTCCATCGATGACCTTGGTGGTTTCCAGCGTGCTGTGCTGGTAAATAATGCCGTGAAAATTGAACCTGGCTTCCAGCCAGGTATGCGTGCCTCCGGGAGGCAAGGGATAGGTGCCGTAATCCCAAACGCCTCCGCCGACCGGATT
The DNA here is from genome assembly GCA_963713065.1 of Pirellulales bacterium. GTDB lineage: Bacteria > Planctomycetota > Planctomycetia > Pirellulales > Thermoguttaceae > JADLEL01. The sequence continues at coordinate 46,785 of CAVQKP010000018.1, forward strand.
GGCGGTTTCCGCGTCGATGCCGCAATTGGCGGCATAGTCGCCGCGAGTATATTTCTGGTCCGGATTAGGACTGGCGTTCATGCCGACATAAGTTCCGGTCGCACCGCACGGAAAATTGGCCGGCACGCGGCGGGTGGGGCAATTCATGATGTCGATCGGCACTTTGGCCATTGCGGTAAGGGCGTCGGCTTTTGCGGTGCCGGTCAATCCCTTGGCCATATTCCAAACGGACTTATGCTCGATGAACGGCAAAATCGTCGATGTCCAGCCGCCGTTTTGCATTTTGCCGAAACCATAGTCGGGATCGACCATGTACTGATAAAACATGCCGCCGGTGGGATAAAATTTTTGGGCATCCAAATGCGTGAGACACCCCAAAGCAAGCTGTTTGAGATTATTTTGACATTGCATGCGCCGCGCGGCCTCCCGCGCAGCCTGAATGGCGGGCAACAACAAGGAGATCAAGATGCCGATGATGGCGATGACCACCAGCAGTTCAACGAGCGTGAATGCTTGCTTCGTGGTTTTTTTGTTATGCATCGTGAATAATGCTTTCCGAAAAGGAAGTCTTATGGTTTGTCGAAAAAGACGACAAAATGCACGGTATTGGTGCGGAAGCATAAAATGGAACAAAAATTAAACCGGTTGCATTGATTTTAAGACTTGCCGCCGGGAATGTCAAGCAGATTCCGATTTTTTAGAAATTTTTCGGTGATTTTCGCCATTATGCAAGCCGGGAAAAGGTGGGCACAACAATATTCAACCGGTTCTATGGATAATCGATTACCACCCCTTCACGCTATTATTTCAACGGTCAAAGAACTTTCGCATGTGAGATTTCCATCCCGGCAATCATTTTTCCCGCAGTGATTCCGGCAGCGCAAAGTGGATTTGCTCTTCGCGGATGCACCGCGTTTCGACCTTAGCGGAAAAAGTCGCACATAAGAACGCCACGCATTGTTGCACGATCGATTCCGGCGCGCTTGCACCGGCGGTAATCACGACCGTCATCTCGGCGTCGAACCAATGGAGGTCGATATCGGCCGGACCATCGATGAGATGGGCCACAACCCCATGCGATCGGGCGAGTTCGGCCAACCGCTGGCTGTTGGAACTATTCCGGCTGCCAACGACCAACAGCAAATCGGCCTCGTCGGTGAGCAGTTTGACTGCTTCCTGCCGGTTCTGGGTGGCATAACAGATATCCGCCCGGACCGGTCCGACAATTTGTGGAAATCGCTGCCGCAATCGACTGATAATGATCGCGGCATCTTCCGCAGACAGAGTGGTTTGCGTTAAATAGGCAAGTTTATTCTTGTCCGAGAGAGACAAGTGATCGACATCGAAAATGTCTTTTACTAGAATGATCGAACCCGGCGCCTCCCCCATCGTGCCCACCACTTCATCGTGGCCGGGATGGCCGACAAGAATAATGGTATAGCCTTCCCGGGCAAATCGGATGGCCTCGGTATGGACCTTGGTGACCAGCGGGCAGGTGGCGTCGATGGTTTTCAATTTCCGTTCGGATGCCTGCCGGCGAATTTCGGGGGGTATGCCATGCGCCGAATAGAGAAGATGAGAGCCTTCGGGAACCTCGGTAAGATCATTCACGAAAACCACACCCTTTGCTCGAAAATGTTCGACCACCCAGCGATTGTGGACTATCTCGTGATAGACGTACAATGGCGTGCCGAAGGCTTGAATCGCCAGTTCGAGGCTTTTGATCGCCATGTTGACGCCGGCGCAAAAGCCTCGCGGACTTGCCAAAAGAATTCGCATGGTTCCCTCACTGGTTCCGATTCATCATAATACCCTGCAATGCAAACATTCGCCCAGGATCTGGCAAAATTCGGCCCCCACGCACCGCTGCCGGTAAAGGCGATTACGCTTCGGCAGGCCAAAAAATACTGCCGCAAACTCGCCCGGCGGCACTATGAGAATTTTACCGTGGCCAGTTTTTTGCTTCCACGAGGGCTGAAGCAGCATTTTTGCAACGTTTATGCCTATTGCCGCTGGGCGGATGACTTGGCGGACGAGACGGGCGATCCGAAAAAAAGCCTCGCCATGTTGGGTTGGTGGGAAACGCAACTCCGCGACTGCTATCACGGGCGGACGAGCCATCCGGTGTTCATCGCCCTGGCGGAGACGATGAAACGGTTCAAAATGCCCGCCGATCCGTTCATCGATCTCTTGGTTGCATTCCGCCAGGACCAGCGCGTGAGCCGCTACGAGACGATCGAGCAGCTTTTGGAATATTGCCGCTATTCGGCCAATCCGGTGGGCCGGCTGGTGCTTTTTCTGGGGGAGTGTTTTTCGGCGGAGCGCGCCCGGCTGGCCGACTCGGTCTGCACGGGGCTGCAATTGGCGAATTTCTGCCAGGACGTCGCTCGCGATTGGAAGCGGGGGCGGATTTATCTTCCGCTGGCCGATTGCCATCGTTTCGGCTGCACGGAGGAGACTTTCGCCCAAGGCGAAGCGAGCGAGGCGTTTCGCCGGCTGCTGGCCGTCGAGGTCGAACAAGCCGAAGGTTATCTGCGTGCCGGCCTGCCGCTGATAAAATCCGTGCCGGAAGCATTGCAGTTGGACATCGCACTGTTCATTCAGGGCGGACTGGCGGTGCTGCAAGCGATCCGCCGGGGGGATTTCGACGTCTGGACCCGGCGGCCCACGGTCACTAAACTGGAAAAATTCCAGCTTTTGACGAAATGTTGGTGGCGGCTGAAAATGGGAAAATGAGCGGCAGCTAGCAATAACAGCAGAATATGCATTCGATGATTTTTTCCTCGAAATCCCTCGACGAGAGCTATGCATCTTGCCGTAAAATCAGCCGCTGCTCGCGCTCGAACTTCATTCATGCGTTTTTTCTTCTCCCGCGCACAGTGCCGGGCCATGGAAGCGCTCTATGCCTTCATGCGTTATGTGGATGACGTTGTGGACGGGGAACTGGTTTCGGAAAACGCAACAGCAACCGAAACCGTCGCGGAGAATCAACGGCGGCAAATGGTTTTTTTCCGCTGGCTGCTGGTCGATATCTATCAAATGGCGATTGACGATTCCACCTTCGAAAGTTCGATACCCTATCCGGAAGATTTTCAACCATCGACAAATATCGCCATGAAAATATCGCCCGCCTTGATCGACTCCATCGAGCGATTCCATATTCCTTACGAATACTTTGTCGCGCTTCTCGACGGGGTGGAAATGGACATGACGAAGAGCCGCTATGCGTCTTTCGCCGAGCTGGAACTGTATTGCGAACGGGTGGCCTCGGCCGTGGGACTGGCTTGCATTCATATCTGGGGATTCGAGGGCCGCGGCAAGCCGGAAGCAGCGGCCGTTTTCGAACTCGCCCGGAAGGTCGGCATCGCTTATCAACTCACCAATATTCTCCGCGATCTCAAGGAAGACGCGGCAATGGACCGCGTTTATCTGCCGCTGGACGAAATTTCCGCAGCGGGCTATTCGGTTGCCGAATTGAAAAACGGCGTGGTGAATCCGGCCTTCGAGAAATTGATGAGAAGCCAACTCGATCGCGCGGAAAGCTACTATCGCGCGAGCCGCGAGCTTTACGCCCGGTTGATGCCCGACGGGAAAAAGATCTTCGGCCTGATGACTGCCACCTATCACGCACTATTGCAAAAAATCGCCGCCCATCCCGACGCCGTCTTTGCCAAGCGCGTCCGGCCGGGCAGGTTCGAGCGATTCCGGCTGATCGCCAAATGGGCGTGCTTTTCACCGCAGGAGCTCGTTCTGCCATGACAGAAAAGCCGTCGAACGCGATCGCCGTGGTCGGCGGCGGCCTTGCCGGACTGGCTGCCGCCGAAGCCGCATCCCGGCACGGCCTGCGGGTGGAGTTGTTCGAGCAGGCGGACCGGTTGGGCGGCCGCGCCGGATCGTTCGTCGAGCCGTTCGACGGCCGGCTCGCCGATTACGGCCAACACGCGGCGATGGGGTGCTGCACGAATTTTCTCGATTTTTGCCGCCGCACGGGCGCGGCCGATTGTTTCCGCCGCGAAAAAAAACTTTTTTCATCGGGCCGGACAATGAACTTTGCCATTTCGTTCCTTCACGCTGGCTGCCCGCTCCTTTTCATCTTTTGGCGGGTTTGAAAAAATTGAATTTCCTTTCTCCGGTCGAGCGGCGGGGAATCGTTCGCGCGCTGAGAGAACTCGCCCGGACCGGGAAAGCGAGGCGCGAGAACCGGAAGCGACTTTCGGCGAATGGCTCCGCCGGCAAAGCCAATCCGACGGCGCCGTCGGTTGCTTTTGGTCGATCATCGTTCATGGTGCGCTCGGCGAGACGGTCGAAAACGCATCGTTTTCGGCGGCACGAAAAGTTTTCGTGGATGGTTTCCTTGCCTCGCGGGCCGCGGGCGAGATGCTGCTGCCCAACATGCCGCTGGCCGAAATCTTCGACAATCGCGCGGGGAAACGGCTGAGCGAGGCCGGGGCAACGATCCATCGCCGCGTGCGGGTGATGTGGATCGAAACCGGCAATGATTCGCAACTCTCGTTGGTGTTGCCGGAGGGCGACGCCCGGCAATTCGGCGCCGTGGTTCTCGCCGTGCCGTGGCATCGGGCGGGGAATCTTTTCCCGCCGGCACTGCTCGATGAGCTGCCGGCGCTATCGGCCGCGCAAAACCTCATTCCCGGCGCGATCACCGCCGTGCATCTCCGGTTCGATCGTCCCATCACCCACCTGCCCCACGCGATCTTCGCAGGAAAAATATCGCAATGGATTTTCAGAGATGCCAATCGACAACCGGCGATCGAGCAAACCTCACATGCCCACGGCGAGCGTGGGCATGGCACCCAGCAACCGACGGACGAGCCGGGCTTCCATTATCAGGTCGTCATCAGCGCCGCGCACCGGCTGGCCGCGATGGAAAAAAACGTTCTGCTGGAACGGGTTCTCAACGATCTATCGGCAGCTTTTCCGGACGTGAAATTTGCGCGGCTGCTGCATTCTCGCGTGGTCGTGCAACCGCAGGCGGTTTTTTCCATGCAACCGGGCGTGGATGAACGCCGCCCCTCGCAAACGACCTCGCTGGCCAACCTTTTTCTCGCCGGCGACTGGACCGACACGGGCTGGCCCGCTACGATGGAGGGGGCCGTCCGCAGCGGCTATTTGGCGGTCGAGAGCCTGCTCGCAAGCCTGGGCCGCCCCCAAAAGATTCTCGTTCCCGACTTGCCGCGCGGTTTTTTCGCAAGCAGAATTATTTCATGAAAATCGTTTACCTCGTCGCCGGCGCCGGCGGCATGTATTGCGGAAGTTGCCTGCACGGCAACACGCTGGTCGCCGGGCTGCATCAACTCGGCGAAGACGCCCTGCTTGCGCCGCTTTATACTCCGCTGCGGACCGACGAGGAGAATCAGAGCATCGCGCGGGTGGCGTTCGGGGGCGTCAACGTCTATTTGCAGGAACATTCCGCGCTCTTCCGCCATACGCCCTGGTTTCTCGACCGCTTGTTCGACCGCCCGGGCTTTCTGCGGTTCGTGACGAGGCGAAGTTCCGCGATCCGGCCGGAAAATCTGGGGGCGATGACCGTTTCGATGCTGCAAGGAGAAGAGGGCCATCAGAAAAAAGAGGTGGAAAAGCTGGTCGCCTGGCTGAAGGAGATCGGGCCGGAAGTCGTGCATCTGAACAACGTGATGCTGATCGGCCCGGCGCGGGAAATTCGCCGCCGGCTGGGCGTGCCCGTGGTCTGTTCGCTCACCGGGGAGGACATGTTTTTGGAAAAACTGCTCGAGCCGCATTATTCGGCCGCCCGGGACTTGCTTCGCCGCCGGGCCGGCGAACTCGACGGGCTGACCGCGATGAACGGTTATTTCGCCGATTTCATGGCAGAGTATCTCGCGGTGCCGCGCGCGAAGATCGAAGTCATTCCGCCCGGACTGAATCTGGCCGGTTATGGAGCAAAATCCTCCTACCGCGAAGATTGGCGCGCGCCTTGCGCGATCGGATTTCTCGCGCGGATCTGTCCCGAAAAGGGGCTGCATCAACTGGCGGAGGCGCTGAAAATTTTGGCGGAAGACAAGAATCTGCCGCCGATCCGCCTCCTCGCGGCGGGCTACCTGGACGCGGCCGACCGGTGGTACCTGGATAACATCCGGCATCAGCTTGCCGATTGGGGCATCGCCGACCGCTTCGAATACGCGGGCGAACTCGATCATGCCGCGAAGATCGCCTTTCTTGAATCGCTCGACGCGTTCAGTGTGCCGACGGTCTATCACGAAAGCAAGGGGCTGTCGATTTTGGAGGCGTTCGCCGCCGGCGTGCCGGCGGTCCTTCCGCGCCACGGCACGTTCCCCGAATTGCTCCAGACCACCGGCGGCGGCCTGCTCTGCGAGCCAGGCAAGCCCGCTTCGCTGGCACAAGCCCTCAAAGAAATGATCAAAAATCCTGCCGAAGCACAATCCGCCGGTCGGAAGGCGCAACAAGCCGTGCAGATGCAGTATAATATTGAGAGGATGTCGCGGCAGATGGTGGAGTGGTATCGGAAGATAGTCAATAGCAGCGGATGAAAAAACATTGAACGGATTATTATCAACACGGAGGCACGGAGGACACGGAGATTCACAAATAATATTCAATAAATGACGATAACATTGAGTATTCAATATTAATTTTTTCATCCTTCATCATTCTCTCCGTGCCCTCCGTGCCTCCGTGTTGATATCATCTTTTAATTGTCGATAAAACACGATGCTAACCGTTGAAAACCTTACGAAACAGTATCCGACCCGCGGCGAGCCGCTCGACGTGCTTCGCGGCGTGTCGTTGACTTTGGAGCCGGGGCAGAATACCGCCATTCTCGGCCCCAGCGGCTCGGGCAAGAGCACGCTGTTGAGCATTATCGGCGGATTGGAAGAGCCGACCTGCGGCTCGGTCACGCTCGACGGCCAAAATCCCGGCAAGCTGGACGATCTTGCGCTGGCAGCGTTTCGCAACGTGCATGTCGGCTTCGTCTTTCAGGAGCATTATCTGCTGCCGCAATGCTCGGTGCTGGAAAACGTGCTAATCCCTACCGTCGCCGCCGGCAAGACGAAACGCGAGGCCATTGAACGGGCGAAATCGCTCCTCGACCGCGTCGGCCTTTCCCAGCGCCTCGAACATCGGCCCGGCGAGCTTTCCGGCGGCGAGCGTCAGCGGGCGGCCCTCGCGCGTGCGCCGATCAACAAGCCCACGCTCCTCCTGGCCGACGAGCCCACCGGCAACCTCGACCGCACCAACGCCGACCGCATCGGCCACTTGCTCCTGGACTTGCAAAAACAAGAAGGCATGATGCTCCTCCTGGTCACCCACAGCGAACGCCTCGCCGCACTGATGAGCCGGCGATTGGAATTGGACGAAGGAGTTTTAAAGGAAGGATGAAGGATGAATTTCAAACTGTCCACCGACCACCGGCCACAAGCCACTGACCACTAGCCACTTCCCCTCCCATGTCCGTCCTTCGCCTAATTTTCGTTTCCTTCTTCCACCATTGGCGGATGAATCTCGCTGTGGCGTTGGGCGCGGCGGCGGGAACGGCCGTGTTGACCGGCGGCGCTGCTGGTGGGCGATTCGATGCACGGCAGCCTGCGTTCGCTCGCGCTCGATCGGCTCGGCAAAATCGACGAAGTCCTCGCGCCCGGCCGCTTCTTCCGCGAAAAACTGGCCGACGAACTCAAGGAGACCGACAACTATAAACTATACGGCGAAGCGCTCGTTCCGGTCATCTTGCTCCCGGCAAGCATGGAGAATCCCAACACGCAAACCCGGGCGAATCGCGTGGAAGTGATCGGCTGCAAGCCCGATTTCGGCGATTTATTTCCCCCCTCACCCTTTGGGAGAGGGGCCGGGGGTGAAGGCAGAGCGGATAATAAACTTCCTCCTAGTTCTCAATCACCCAGCCCTCACCCTAACCCTCTCCCAAAGGGAGAGGGGACCGCGAACGCTCGCGAAATCGATCTCAACGGACCGCTGGCCGAAAAACTCGGCGTCAAGCCCGGCGACGAAATCATCCTCCGCCTTCCCAAGCCCGGCCTCATTCCCTCCGACAGCGCACTGGGCGAAAAGCGCGACACCGTGGTGAGCTATCGCCTTACCGTCCGCAAAATCTTCCCCGCCGCTAGTCTCGGTCGCTTCAGCCTCAAACCGAGCCAGCAAGATCCGTTCAACGCCTATGTGCCGCTCGATTGGCTGCAAGAACGGCTGGAACAGCCGGGGAAGGTGAATACTCTGCTCCTGGGATTGAATGAGCGATATTGGCTTCACAACCCCCCAAAAATTACATTGAGGGACGTACTTTCGCGTGTGGGCGCAATCTTCACAGGCCGAAATCAAATACAATCTAGCTCGAATGTATTTTCCGGAGGTAGCTTTTGAATTGGTCTTTTCCACTCGATCTCTCTGAAGATTTAGGAATACGTATTAAGAAAACTCCGAAGGGATATGTTAATCTGACTGCCGATAGCATGATCATTCCGCCGTGGATTGAAGCGGCGATAGAAAATCATGAAACCCAGGAACATCTTGCGTCTTCCATGGCCGTTTTATCCCGAAGATAAAGATGAATCGCATTATGTCTTTCAAAGAGTCTTCACCTACTTGGCTAATTCTATTTCGGATAAGGGACATGGCATTCCTTACTCGACGATCACGGCGATCGATTTCTCGGCCGATCCGCCGCTGGGGCCATTCCTTTCGCCGGAAGGGAAACCGCTTGCCACCCCTCGGCGAGAATGAAATTGCTTTGAATTCCTGGGCGGCAGAAGATCTCCAAGCAAAGATCGGGGATACCATTCATATCACTTATTTCGCACCGGAGAGCATTCACGGCCAAATCGAAGAAAAAACGGCCGAGTTCAAACTGGCGGCAATCGTGCAACTTGCCGGCGCGGCGGACGATTGCGCGCTCACTCCATCTGTCAAAGGAATTACCGATGAACTGACAATGTCGGATTGGAATCCACCATTTCCATTCGATGCCAAACGCATTCGCCCCAAAGATGAAAAATATTGGGAGGACTACGGCCCCACGCCCAAGGCGTTCGTATCGTTGGCCACGGGCCGCGAACTTTGGGGCACTCGGTTTGGGCAAACGACCTCGGTGCGCATGGCCTTCAAGCCCGGATACTCCGTTCCGGACTCTTTCACGGAAGAAAATTTCTTTCGTAAGAAGGTGGAGAACTGGTTGCAGTTTGGTAATCCTGTGGGCAATAGTGGTTTCTTCGGGCGGACTGTCAAACTGCAAGCTTTGGCCGCCGCGCAGGGAACGACGCCGTTTAATGTGCTGTTTCTGGCGTTCAGTTTTTTCATTATCGCCGCGGCGCTGATGCTGGTGCTGCTGTTGTTCAAACTCGGCGTCGAGCGCCGGGCGGCGGAAATCGGGATTCTGCTGGCCGTCGGATGGAAGCCGAAACAAGTGCGAAAGCTGTTGTTTCGCGAAGGCGTTTTGACTTCGCTCTGCGGCGGCGCGATCGGCGTGCCGCTAGGAATCGGCTACGCCGCGCTCATGCTCTGGGGATTGCAAACCTGGTGGCTGGCGGCCATCGTCACGCCTTTTTTGAAGTTATATATAACGCCCGGCAGCTTGATTATCGGCTTTTTCGCCGGGTTTTTGATGGGGATATGCACTATCTACTTCGCTGTCCGAAAAATCAGCCGCATCGCGCCGCGACGATTATTAGCGGGAATCACACACGGTGCCATGCCCACGCTTGCCGTGGGCATGAAGAGAGCGGGCAAAACTTCCTCGAAAGTAAAATCTCCCCAACATGCCCACGACAAGCGTGGGCATGGCACCGGAATTTATCAAAAACGATTAACATGGACCGATATTTTGTGGCTCATCTTCCTGTTTGGAAATCTCCTCGTCTGGCTCTTCGCGCGGCGATTGGGCGATATGGAGCCAGGCATGTTCTTCGGCGGCGGGGCGATGATGTTGATACTCACGCTCTTGGTTCTGTGGAACCGATTGCGACGCGGTGCGACTGGTTCAGCCGTGGCTGTGGGCAGGGGGAATCTTTTCCGGTTGGCCTTGCGAAACGCCGCGCGGAATCCCGGTCGCAGCACGCTTACCATCGGACTCATGGCTTCCGCCTGCTTTTTGATCGTTGCCGTGAGTGCGTTCCAACTCGACCCCTCGCAGCAAACACCGAATCTCCAAAGCGGCAACGGCGGGTTCGCGCTCGCGGCCGAAAGCAGCCAGCCGATCTTCCAAAATCTCGACACGCCCGATGGCCGCGCAGCCATCGGCTTCACCGACGCGGAAGAAAAAACGTTCGCCTCCAGCAAAATCTACTCCCTCCGTATCCGCTCGGGCGATGACGCCAGTTGCCTGAATCTTTACAAGCCGCGGAGCCCGCGAATCCTCGGACTGCCCGCAAATTTCCTCGCCCACGACGGTTTCGCCTGGGCAGATGCGCCGGCGAAATGCGAAAATCCCTGGAACTTGCTCGAACCGCGCAATCTGGACATCAAATCCGAAGTACCGATGATTCTAGAAAAGAACACCGCGAATTATTCATTGAATCTTTGGGGCGGACTGGGCGAGCAGTATTGGTTGAGCGACCGTTCGTTTGGGTTACGTGTCGCTGCGCTTCTGGACAACAGCATCTTCCAGGGCGATTTGCTGATTTCGGAAGAAGCCCTCTTAAAAAAATTCCCCGCGACGAGCGGATACCGCTTCTTTCTGGTCGAATGCCCGCCGGAGCAGATGGCCGAAGTGCAGAAGATTTTGGAAAACCGGCTCGGCGATTACGGTTTCGTCGCCGAAACGACCGGCCAGCGGTTAGCCCGATTCCTGGCCGTGCAAAATACCTATCTCTCCACCTTCCAAAGTCTTGGCGGCTTGGGCCTGTTGCTTGGAACGCTGGGACTCGCCGCCGTGCAACTGCGGAACGTGTTCGAACGGCGCGGCGAACTGGCACTCTTGCGTGCGGTCGGTTTCAGGAGAAAGCAACTCGCCCGGCTCGTGCTGATGGAAAACGCCGTCCTTTTGATCTTAGGTCTCGGCAGCGGGATCGTGGCCGCACTAGTCGCCGTGATGCCGCATTTCCTCGCGACGCACGCTCAAGTTCCCTGGCTTTCTCTGATCGGGATATTAGGACTCGTGCTGCTGGTCGGGATGCTCGCCGGTCTAGCCGCCGTTCGCCAAGTGACGAAAGCCCCGCTCTTGAGCGCGCTGCGGGAAGATCGATAAATGGGGACAGGGGACATAAAAACTCCCCACTGACCACTCCCCACTATTCACTTCCTCACTTCCCCCTCCCGGCTCCGAACCATTCGATATGTTTTCGCGGGCAGAATGTCAGGCCGTGCGCCAGGCAATAGGGTTCGAGCCAGCGGGCGATTTTCTCCAGATCAACAATTTTCACCCCCTGCGGCATGAGCAGCGCGCGGCGGCGGTCGATTTGCGGCATGGCGGCAAGATATTCTTCCACTTCTCGGCAATCGGCGGGCACGCCCACCACGAATTTGAGCTGATAATCGTATTCGGCGATCAACCGCTCGATGACCCGCGGATCGTGCCGGGCCGCTTCGTGCCGCGAGAGGATTCGCGGATCGTTCGACTTCAACGGCGCCGAGTTGGACAGTTTGGGGCTGATCGACATCAAATCGGCCGCGACCGGGAGATACCGCGTGCCGGAGGTTTCCACGGTGACGTGATAACCCGCATCCCGCAACGTGCGGCTGAGGGGCACGATTTCGTCGAAAATCATCGGTTCGCCGCCGGTGAGAACGAGATGTTTCAGCGGTCCGGGCGTTGCCAGTTTCCCGATGCGTTCCAAAATCTCCGCCGCCGTCATTTCCTTCCCTTCCGGCGACCAGGAGGCGTAGGCCGTATCGCAGTATCCGCAGCGCAGATTGCAGCCGCACGCACGGACGAAAATGCTTTCGACGCCCGTCAGGAGCCCTTCGCCTTGCAGGGAACGGAAGATTTCGGAAATGCGCATTTAGTGGCTAGTGGTCAGTGGAGAGTGGCTAGTGGCTAGTGGTCAGTGGAGAGTGGCTAGTGGTCAGTGGAGAGTGTAGCTCCGTTCGGATACCGAACGACAGTTTTTTCAGAATCCTACAGATCAACCGTTATCCGTCGTTGATCTGTTGTTCAATTTGCGATTTGAAATATGAAATTTGAAATTTTCAATTTACAATTTACATTCGTCATTCGTGCTTCGTCATTTTCCCTGATACTTCACCGGATCGGCCAGTCCCGCTTCGGCGAAGCCTTTGCGGCGAAGCTGGCAGGAGTCGCAATGGCCGCAGGCGATGCCTTGCGGATTCGGATCGTAGCAGGAATGGGTCAAGGCGTAATCGACACCCAACGCGATGCCGCGGCGGATGATCTCGGCCTTGCTCATGTCGATCAGCGGCGTGTGGATGCGGAACCGCAGCGTGCCTTCCACGCCGGCCTTGGTGGCCAGGTTGGCCAGCTTTTCGAAGGCGGCGATGAATTCACCCCGGCAGTCGGGGTAACCGCTATAGTCGATGGCGTTCACGCCGATGAAAATATCCGCCGCCCGGACGACCTCGGCATAAGCCAGCGCGAGCGAGAGCAGGACCGTGTTTTGCGCAGGGACGTAGGTGACGGGTATGCCGTGCGACATCGTGTCGGCGTCGCGATCTTTCGGCACCGCGATAGCGTCGGTGAGCTGCGCTGCCGCCGAACTGCGCCAGATCGACCTTCACCACCGCATGGCGTTTCACTCCGAGCGCCTCGCCCACGCGCCGGGCGGCCTCCAACTCGAATCGATGCCGCTGGCCGTAATCGACCGAAATCGCGAACAGCGCGAACCCTTCGTGCGTGGCGATGGCTGCCGCCGTCGCCGAATCGAGCCCACCCGACAGAAGTATTACTGCGTTTTGTGTCATGAAACGGTGGTTTTCAGGCAGCCTCCAATCCTCGGAAACAAGAAAATAATTACCCATTATACCAGACTTTGACAGTTGGGCTTGCACCCCGTGCCGGGTCTTTGGTAGATTTATGCCCCCCGCTCGGGCAGGCTTTTCACATAGGACCGTTGCCAATGAAATCGCTGGCTGTCATTTTCGTCGCGCTTTTGGGAGTTGCGCTGGCGGGCTGCGGCAGTTTTTCATTCCGGGAAAACCGGGGCGTGGCCGACTTTCACCCCGATCCGTCGGCGTTGTCGGCATTTTTGGCTGCGGCCGAAGAGGCCGCAACGGACCTTCCGCGGGCGGATGGGCCTTCCGAGTGGCAGAGAGAATACGACAACGTGAAATACATGAGCAAACTCCTGCCCGACGAGTCTTTGACCGACGCACAGTGGAAAGAATGCGACGGGATCGTCAACCAAATGGAATTCGGCAAACTTGCCCTTGAAATGAAACGAGTTGACCCCAAGACCGGATTGAAACAATGCAAACTCGTTTCGGCCGACATCACGAAACGCGTCAAGAAAATCAAGGCCATCAAAGATACCGCGGATAAAATGCAAGTCGCACACCGCTCTCACATTGCAGACTGGCTGCATTTCTAAGTTATCGCGACCGATGGCCTTTCGGCCACAATGTGCCTATTGCCCCCTTCCTGGGCGGCGCTCACGCCACTATACTTGAAGTGGTTCAATCGTGGCGGAAAATATGCCGTGATTTTCCGGGTTTCGCACGCGTTGGACAGACCATGGACCGTAAAATTCCCCGATTGCTCGACAACGAGGCAACAATATGGCATCCGCGCCAAACCGCGATTTGCTGGAAACCTTCGACAACCAATATCCCGGGCGGGATTACGTGATCGAGATCGTCTGTCCGGAGTTCACCTCCGTCTGCCCGAAAACGGGCCAGCCCGATTTCGGCACGCTGACCTGCAACTACGTGCCCGAGAAGAAATGCGTGGAACTGAAGAGTCTGAAGCTCTATTTGCAGCAGTTCCGCAACGAGGGCATTTATTATGAAAACGTGACCAACCGCATCCTCGACGACCTGGTTGCCGCGCTCGAACCCCGCCGCATGACCCTCACCGCCGCTTTCAACACCCGGGGAGGAATCACGACGACCGTTACGGCGGCGTATAAGGCGGAAGGTGGAAGGCAGAAGACGGAAGGATGAATGCAAATGAAAGATTGCAAATTGCAAATTGCAAATTGAACAGCAAACGAGCAACGAGCGAGGGCTAATGATCAACAGGGTTCCTAAAAATTTTCGTTCGGTATCCGATCGCGGCTAAACTTTCCACTCGACACTTTCCACTCCCCACTTCCCATGCCCGACACACCCCGCATCATTCTTTCCGGTTTCGCCGACGAAGCGGCGAACCAGAAAACCGCCGTGCAGCAGTTCGCCGCCTTCGCCGCGCTCGGGCTGCAATACTACAGCATTCGCTTCATCGACGTCGGATCCGGCATCAAGAACGTGATGCAGCTAACCGTCGCCGAGATCCAAAAAGTCCGGCATCTCGAAAACGAGTACGGGCTGAACGTCGCGTCGATCGGTTCGCCCATCGGCAAAGTCAAGTTGGTCGACGTCGAGGACGGCACGAAGAACGCCTTCGTTCCGTTCAACAAGTATTTGGAACACGACGTAAAAAAGGCCTGCGAGTTGGCCCATGCGTTCGAGACCAAGCTGATTCGCGGCTTCTCGTTCTATCCGCCGAAAGACGCCGATCCGCAGGAATATCTTTCGCAGGCCGTGCAGCAGTTGGGCGAAATCGCCGAGACCTGCCACCGCGCCGATCTCACGTTTGGGCTGGAAGTCGAGGCCAACCTGGTCGGCTGCAACGGCCACCTGCTGGCCGAAATCTACCGCCAGGTCAATCACCCGGGCATGGAATTGATCTTCGACGCGGCGAACATTCTGGTGCAAGGCTACTCGACGGCGGAGGTTTTCGCCCAATACGAAGCGATGAAATCCGGGTTGGGTTGGATGCACATCAAAGATTATCGACGTCCCGTTGCTCTTCCGGCGGGCGAGGGGCCCGCCAAGCACGTCGAGGAGGACAAGCTCTCGCATTACGTGCCCGCCGACAACGGCGACGCCGGCCACGAGCGGATCCTCCGCGACTTCGCGCGGATCCTGCCGGCGATCGAGAAGCGCCTGCACCGCCGCGGCATCCCCGGCGTGTTTCTCGATCTCGAGCCGCACGTCAAGGGCGGCGGCCAGTACGGCGGCACGAGCGGACCCGACGGCATGGGCGTCGCGCTGCGGAGCCTCTGCCGCGTTTTGGATTATGTCGGCATCGAGTATCATCTGCGGGATTTCGAAGATATCCGCGCGGCAAGAGGATTTTGAACGCTTGCACACGGCGGTCGGCCCATGAAATTCCAGTTTTCGATAGCGCGCTTGCTGCTTGCCACCGCCGGTTTCGCGTTGGTCCTCGGGATAATGAAACCGCTGAAGTTGGCCGGACATCCACTCGTCTGGGTTGCGGCATCGGCCGTGGCGGCAATCGTTCTAGTCGCTAACAGAGATCAGCTCCGGCTCAAGGGGACGATTGCGATCGGCCTGCAGTTGATCAACGTGTCGTTGCTCATCGCGGTGGGTTATCTTCGCGGGCCATGGGATGCGCCAGTCGCATGGGAGGCGCAAAACCATGCCCTTCTCGATGCGATCGGATCGCTCTTAACCGTTACCGTGTTCCCTTTTGGATATTTGGGGGAAGACCCGATAACTCGTTCCTTGATGCTCGTTGCCAACTGCTACCTCTGGGCCCAACTCGTCTGCTGGACGATTGCAGCTTTCAAAATACCTGTCAGGCCGCGAAAACCGGAGTAGGATGTTACCCAGCCTCTATCTCATCGCCGGCGCGAATGGTTCGGGCAAAACGACGTTTGCACGGGAGTTTTTGCCCCAGTTCGTGCATTGCCGGGAGTTTCTCAATGCCGATCTGATGGCGGAAGGGATTTCGCCGTTTGCTCCCGAAGCGGCGGCGTTCCGAGCGGGGCGGTTGCTTTTAGAACGAATCAGGGAACTTGCCGCCGCGAAGAAAGAATTCGGTTTTGAGACGACTTTGGCCGGAAGATCGTACGTAAACATGCTCAGAAAGATGAAAGACCAGGGCTACAAGGTACATTGCTATTTTCTCTGGCTTCCGAGCGTCGAAATGGCGGTCGCCCGCGTGAAGCATCGGGTCAGCGAGGGCGGGCACAACATTCCCGAGCCGGTAATCCGACGCCGCTATGCATCGGGACTCAGCAACTTTTTCACACTTTATCGGCCCTTGTTCGATAGCTGGATATTGTATAATAATTCAATGTGGAAGCCGCAGATGATTGCCTCCGAAAAGATGGGCAAATTGACAATATTGGTCCCCGAAGTTTTTCACCAATTTTCGTGTTTTCGTGAAGAAGAGGAATCGTGACTGATGAATGACATCGATATCGAGAATATGTCGTTGGAAGAAAAGTCTTTTGCCGCACTTCGCCAAGCCGCAAGGAAGGTCGTCGAGGAAGCAAAGCGGAAAGGGACGTCGGTGGTGGTGTGGGAAGACGGCAAAGTGAAAGAAATTCCCGCGGACGAACTGCCCGATCCGGCCACGCTCGAATAAAACCGATTTACGACTCATTCCAACGTTCCTCACCTCTAAAGAATAGAGTAATACGATGTCCACCAACATTCGATGGAGCAGCGAATATCGCATCGACAACGCGATCATCGATTCCCAACATCAATGGCTATTCGAGCTCGCCGAACGATTGTTGGAATCCGACCGACTCCCGCTTGATTCCGAAGAGATTTCGCCGGTCGTCCTGAATTTGTATCGATACATGGAGTCGCATTTCGAAAGAGAGGAGCGCCTGGCAAAGCAGGTCGGATATCCCGGGTACGACGCCCAGGTGAATGCTCATCAAATGATTGTCGATCGAATGAATGCGATGATGAAATCCTGCAAGACGTTCGAAGAACTGCGGCCCAAACTGCACGAGATTTTTTCCCAATGGATCGAGCAACACATTCTCGTCATGGATAAAGACCTCGCGCTGTTTATCAAGAATAAACATTCGCTCGAATAAGGCGAACACCGCGAAGCCGAACGGCAAATCGCCTTGTAAATTCCATTATTCATGGCGCAGATAATCACGACAGCCGAACAAGAACCTGATTTTTACTTCACAAGCGGAAAATCATGAAGAAACATGGGCCGATGTTAAAATAGATAAACCTGTATGCATGGCGTCTAAAGCGTGTATTGCCAATAGTTTCCGTTTAAGTGCATTCGAAGGGTGAACCAGTTTTCCCAATACCACTTGACAAGCACTTTAAAATTCTTAAGAATGATGCGCGGCTAAAAGATGTAGGATTACTGAATTTTATCGCGCGGCATAAAAAGTCCGCGAGCGGCTTTGCGGCATGGGTCTAACGAGACCTTCGATAAGCGGCGTTTTTTCCGAACGATCGCCATGACGGCACATTCGGCAAAGTCTATTACATTTTCCACGGTCGGCAAGGCGACAAATTTTCCCGAGTCGAAAACGCGTCTCCATTCCGGCCACGTGCAGAAAAATTCGTACGCGGCTCCCCGCCGCAAGCAAGCGCGCTCGGCTGAAGCCCAAAAAGCGGCGGCCGCGCGAGATTGAAGCAAACGAAACCGCGCAGTCCGGTTCTCACCGCTGCAACCGCCATCGCCCCTGGTTTTGGGCCGATCGTATCGGTGCGTGCGACTATTTTCATTCCTGAAAACGGAGGGGGCATAGTGCAATCGTTCACACTTCGGCAAGGGGCGACATGGAGAGTCCCAGGAACGGTTGCGAACAAAAGTTCACGGGAGGGATAGCTTTATGAAGCGCTACATTCTCGGCCTTTTCGCCGCGGCGCTGATTGCCGCCGCGGGCGCCGCCGGCCATGGTTTTTTCCATGCGTCCAATTCCGCCGCCAATTGCAAATTTCTCACCCCCACGGTGCAGCGCGGGGACATCAAGGTTACGGTCAATTCCACCGGCAACGTGCAGCCGGTGCAGAGCGTGCAGGTGGGTTCCTATATTTCCGGGCCGGTGCAAAAGGTGCTGGTGAATTTCAACGACAAAGTCGCCGCCGGCCAATTGCTGGCGCAGGTCGATCCGCGGCTTTACGAGGCGGCGGTGGCGAAGGAGGAAGCCGCGCTTTCGCGCTGCAAAGCGGAATTGTTGCGGATCAAGGCCCTCTGGACGCAAGCGATGCAAAAGGAATCGCGCGGCAAGTACTTGCAGAAGGAGAAGGCGATCTCCGCGTCCGAGGTGGAACTTTGCGTGGCGGAGACGCACGACGCTCGACGCGCAACTGCAAATCACGCAAGCCTTGATCCACGAAAGCGAGGCGAACCTGACGACCGCGAAGACGAACCTCGAATTCACCAGCATCAAGTCGCCGGTGGATGGGATCGTGATCGACCGCAAGATCGATCCCGGCCAAACCGTGGCCTCGCTTTTCCAGGCGCCGGCCTTGTTCGTCATCGCGCCGGAATTGGAAAAACGGGTCGATGTTTACGCCTCGGTCAAGGAGGACGATATCATCCACATCCGCGAGGCGAAAAACCGCAACGAGCCGGTGACTTTTACGGTGAACGCTTATCCGAACGACATTTTCGCGGGCAAGATCACGCAAATCCGCCTCAACCCGACGACCGTGCAGAACAGCGTTCATTACACCGTGATCGTGGAAGCGCCGAACCAGGATTTCAAGTTGCTGCCCGGCATGACGGCCAATATTTCCTTCGAGATCGAGAAACACACGGACGTGCCGATCATTCCCAGTTCCGCGCTGGAATTCTCGCCGAAGCCGGAGCAGGTTCGAAAGTGCGACCGCTCGCTTCTGGAGCGCATTGCGCGGAGCGGACCGATCGATCCCGGCGCGATCGCCGGCGGCCAAACGGCATCCAGCAACGGCAATCCGGCGGTGCGCTGCGGCAGGATGCGGAAATACGTCTGGGTGCCGGAGGGCGATCTGCTTTCGGCCGTGCCGATCGAGATCGGCTTGAGCAACAAGACGTCGGTGGAAGTCGTTTCCAGCAAGCTCGCCCCCGGCCAGGAAGTCGCCGTCGGCTTGCAGGGCGGAGCGGAAAATTAGCGGCGTGGGAAGGAGAATTTCCCTCGATACAAAAGCAGCCACCTCGTTTAACGCGAAGAATCGGTGGCAGAATTCCCCTGCTTTGCGCACTCCGTATTCTCGGCCTTCGGCTCAATACAATTCGAAGCCGCCAGGCTATCGCCGCTTGACGACGGCCGAACTTCACTCGAACTCTCTTGCGGTCCATGGCTGAAGTTTTTATCAGGCCGGATTTTCACGCCGCTTTCGCCGCTCGCTTCGATCTTGGCGACGGTCGTCCGCCGCTCTCCATGATGTCTCCGCAAGGTAATGCCGCCGGCCCTGTTGATGATCAATCTGCCGGTCAACACCGCATATTGCAGCCCCCAGTACAAGGCTGCCAGCAGGCTCAGTCCGGCGGCATAGGCGACGATATTGCCGGCGTGATGAGCGTACCAATGCCAGAACAATCCCCCGGCGGCGGCCAGCGCCACGACGGTCACGATCGATTTGGAGCGCGTGGCCACGATCAATTTCTTGAAATCATGCCGGCCCAATGCATGTTCGGCCGAAAGATTGGCCAAGTCGCGGAGGGCCGATAAATCGACGCTTTTCTCCGGCGCCACCGCCCGCGGCGAAAGATCCACCGGCTCGCGGCGTTGCCGATTGGTTTCGGAACGAGGTTCCTGCAAGGGTGGAGTCGCACTCGAAGCCTCGCGTTGAAACGGATTGAAAGGAGCGGTTTTCTCCACGGTTTTCGGCTTTTCGTCGTCCGGCGGGGGAGCTTTGACGCCCAAGCGCTGCATAAGTTGGGCCATGTAATTATCGATCGATTCCTCTTCCTCTTCCGCCGCCGGCGCGGTCTTCTCGGCAGAGGTCTCAGCCATGCCGGCCACAGGCGGCATGGCATCCGGCGCCGGATGCGATTCCGCGGGGATCGCTTGCGGCTCGACCGATTTATCCTCGGCAAAATCCACGTTATGGCCCAAGCGGCGGAGAACCTCTTGAAGATCGACCGATCCCTGGCCGGGATCGGCGGTTTCCTCCGCCGGCGAGTCCGCATTAGCGCTTTCTTCGCGGCATTCGCTCTTCTCGGCATCCGCGGCGGACCGTGCGGATTCCTTGGATTCCGCGTTCAGGCGTTGACGCGCCGACTCGAATTCCTCCCTCTCCCGTCGAAGATTCTCTCGCTCCCGCGCAATATTCTCTCGTTCTCGATCGAGATCCTCCGCCTGTCCCACGATCTCCATATTCCGCGATTCCAGGTCGGTGAGAGACAATTCGAAGAGCGCTTTTTCCTTTCGGAATTCCTCGTCGCGATCGATCTGCAATTGTGCGCGTAAAACCAGGTCCTCTTCCTGACGAGCGAGATCGGTCTCGCGAGAGCGCTGCCGTTCTTCCCATTGCTCGCGTTCCTGTTCGAACTGCGCTGCGCGGCGCTCCAGATCGGCCGCTTTGGCGTCGAAATTCATTTTTTGCTCGTCAAACTCCCTGCTTTGTGCGCGCCGTTTCCTCCACCGCACCCGCAAGTTCGGTCTCGCGGGAGCGCTGCTGTTCTTCCCATTGTTCGCGTTCCCGTTCGAACTGCGCGGCGCACTGCTCCAACTCGGCCGCTTTGGCGTCGAAATTCACTTTTTGCTCGTCAAACTCCCTGCTTTGGTGCGCCGTTTCCTCCACCGCACCCGCAAGTTCGGCCTCGCGGGAGCGCTGCCGTTCTTCCCATTGTTCACGGTCTTGTTCGAACTGCGCCTCGCGCTGCTCCAACTCGGCCGCCCGGGCGTCAAGATTCGACTTTTGCTCGTCGAGCTCCCCGCTTTGGCGCGCCCTTTCCTCCACCGCACCTGCAAGTTCGGTCTCGCGGGAGCGCTGCCGTTCTTCCCATTGCTCGCGTTCCCGTTCGAACTGCGCGGCGCGCTGCTCCAACTCGGCCGTCCGGGCGTCGAGATTCGACTTTTGCTCGTCGAGTTCCCCGCTTTGGTGCGCCCTTTCCTCCACCGCACCTGCAAGTTCGGTCTCGCGGGAGCGTTGCCATTCTTCCCATTGCTCGCGTTCCCGTTCGAACTGCGCGGCGCGCTGCTCCAACTCGGCCGCTTTGGCGTCGAAATTCACTTTTTGCTCGTCAAACTCCCTGCTTTGGTGCTGCCCGTTTCCTCCACCGCACCCGCAAGTTCGGCCTCGCGGGAGCGCTGCCGTTCTTCCCATTGTTCACGGTCTTGTTCGAACTGCGCCGTGCGCTGCTCCAACTCGGCCGCCCGGGCGTCAAGATTCGACTTTTGCTCGTCGAGCTCCCCGCTTTGGTGCGCCCCTTTCCTCCACCGCACCTGCAAGTTCGGTCTCGCGGGAGCGCTGCCGTTCTTCCCATTGCTCGCGTTCCCGTTCGAACTGCGCGGCGCGCTGCTCCAACTCGGCCGTCCGGGCGTCGAGATTCGACTTTTGCTCGTCGAGTTCCCCGCTTTGGCGCGCCCTTTCCTCCACCGCACCTGCAAGTTCGGTCTCGCGGGAGCGTTGCCATTCTTCCCATTGCTCGCGTTCCCGTTCGAACTGCGCGGCGCGCTGCTCCAACTCGGCCGCTTTGGCGTCGAAATTCGACTTTTTGCTCGTCAAATTCCCCGCTTTGGCGCGCCCTTTCCTCCACCGCACCCGCAAGTTCGGCCTCGCGGGAGCGCTGCCGTTCTTCCCATTGTTCACGGTCTTGTTCGAACTGCGCCGCGCTGCTCCAACTCGGCCGCCCGGGCGTCAAGATTCGACTTTTGCTCGTCGAGTTCCCCGCTTTGGCGCGCCCTTTCCTCCACCGCACCTGCAAGTTCGGTCTCGCGGGACCGCTGCCGTTCTTCCCATTGTTCACGGTCTTGTTCGAACTGCGCGGCGCGCTGCTCCAACTCGGCCGCCCGGGCGTCGAGATTCGACTTTTGCTCGTCGAGCTCCCCGCTTTGGCGCGCCCTTTCCTCCACCGCAACTTTGTTTTGTTCTATGGCGTCCGCCAGATCCGCCGCCTGAGCGTCGATCGCAGTTTGGCGATCGTCCAGTTGCCGCGTTTGCTCCTGGAACTGCCGTTCGATTGTCTCCCGATCGGCGTGAAACCGTTTGGATTCCTCCTCGAAAGCACTTCGCCGGGAATCCAATTCCTCTTTATCCAGTTCCAGGCATTCTTTTCCTTTTCCAGCGCGGCAACATCCTGGTTGATTTGGAAAACGCGCAGATCCAAGGCCGCTTTTTCGGTTCTCAACGAATCCATCAAGTCGTTTAGTTCTCGTTTTTCATCTTCCCTTTCAACCTCACGCAAACCACCTTGCGAGGGAATGGATGAAGCCGAGATGTCGCTTGGCAATCTTTTCTCAACGGACTCGATCTTCTCAACGGATTCTCCTCTCTCATTCAGGGCGACGACCTCGAATTCCAGGGGACCGATCCCCAAGCGATCCCCGGGAGTCAATTGGGCATCGGAGAAGGCTTGCCCATTCAACCGCGTATCGGAAGCCCAACACCGCACGATCGTACTGCCCTGGCCGCGCAGGATAAGGCAATGCAGGGGCGCGATATTTTTCGAACCAAGCCGCAGGGTGCAATTCTTCCCCGAACCAATCGTGCATTTCCGCGACCGCAGCCGCAAATACTGCCCATCCCGATTCGTTCCTCGAATTCGGAGAACCAAATCGCCTGCTACGTTCTCTAATAGCTCAGTCATAGTATTGTTGGCAGACCTGTTACCATTTGGAAAATGGCCAAGTAACCCTCCACAATGGTTATCTTCCGGCATATTGGGAATACATAACTCCCCTTGTGGATTTAGCTTACGTCTCACAGAAGATCAACGGACGTATGTAGGAGAAAATGGAATAAGCAAACTTTGACGAAAAACTGCTGTATATCTTTGCCGGTTTTGACGATTATCCGTAAGCACTACGAGATTGCTCGAAAATGCAAACCAAGACGAAAGAGAGAAGGAATCGAGGTTGGTCGAGTGAATAGCAAAACCAGCTAGCTTAACCCAATATTCCTACCTAAAAAGGCTCTATGGGCCCAAAAAGCATAAACCGACATTGTCATGAATGAAAAATGTTGAGTTTACGAGTGTCTCTTCGTTCGGGAGAGAACGGCTCGTGAAAGCGACTATAATGGGTGGTTAGCTGTTTTGACTTAAGTTATTATTGGATAACAACTTACGGCAACAGCTATGAGGAAATTCATGCGGGGGAAAATCTAAAAAAATTTTTGGTCCCCCTGAGGGCGAAATGCGTAGTATATTTTGAATGCTACACATTGGTAAGGTTTAACTAGAAAACGGTTAATGATATTACAAATTGCTTGCGATGAAAACGAGCGACTTGTCTGATGGATTACCGTGTATAGGATAAACAAAATTACGATGTAGAAATGATTGTTCCGAACAACCCTTATTCAATCAAGAAGGGGGTTCGACGCAGGCTATCTGAGGGGGGGCACTTCCTTCAGTTCAGCCAGGATCGGACACCGAGGTGAAGTTTTATGAGCCGCAAAGAATCGATCCTGAACATTCGCCAGATCCTCATTTTGCGCCGCGATGCGCTCGCAAGGCTCTGGCTGGCGACTTGAGTTTGCTAAAGGAACTGAATGCGCAGCAGACCTCGGGCGATATGGTCGATGCCGCGTTGGATTCCGTACAGGATGAGATCAGTTCCCAATTGGCTGAAGTGGAAAGCCGCGAACTGGCGCGGATCGAATACGCGCTGGAGCGGATGCGGGAAGGTCAATTCGGCGTATGCGAAGGCTGCGGGACGGGAATCCCGCTGGCCCGGTTAAACGCCCTTCCTTATGCCACTTATTGCATTAAGTGCCAGCGGGAAGCCGAACGCCAAGGTGCCACTTCGGCCGCAGACGTGGATTGGAGCCGCCTGCTGGACGTGCCCGGCACCGACGCCGATCTGTCGATCAACGATATCGAAATCGATGTTTCTTGATTTTCCGCCTCCAACCGGATAAACTTGGCCGGAGGCGCTGGATTCAAGATTCACCAGAAACTCGATGCAGTTCGATGCCATGTGGAATTCGCCCAAAAAAATTACCCTAGCCTGCCTGATCGCAGGCTCTTTCTTTTCCTGCCCGGCGAAGAGCGTCTTGGCTCAATCGGCATTGCCCGCCAGTTTGGAGCATGCGGGCATGCTGACGCCGCGACAGCGCACGGATCTGCAAGCCGATCTGCGGCGAAACGCCACCGTGATCGAGGCCCAGTCGTCCGTGCTGAAAACGGTTTCCAAATTAGTGGGTCCCACGGTGGTCTTTATCGAAGCCGAACGGGAAATGCGCGTCCAGAATGGCGGCATGCAGCCGATCGCGGAACTTGGATCCGGCGTGATTATCCAATGGAAGGAGCATTTCTACGTGCTCACCAATCGGCATGTGATCCGAAATTCCCCGCCCGAATCGATCAAAATCAATCTTGCCGACGGCCGGCGCATTTACCCCACTAAAGTTTGGGGAGATGCGGAGTTCGATGTGGGCGTGCTCGCCATCTCCGCACCCAACCTGACACCCGCCGCATTGGGTGACAGCCAAAAAATGGAGATCGGCGATTTCGTGCTGGCGGTGGGCAGCCCATTCGGACTGACGCACTCGGTGACCTACGGCATTATCAGCGCGAAAGGCCGGCGAAATCTGAAGCTGGACAAAAACGACAACGAAAAGGACATGATTCAAGATTTTCTGCAAACCGACGCCGCCATCAATCCCGGCAACAGCGGCGGACCGCTCGTCAATTTGCAGGGTGAAGTCGTGGGCATTAACACCTGCATCGCCAGCAATTCGGACAAGTTCGAAGGCATCGGATTCGCCATCCCTTCCAATTTATTCATGTTTGTCGCCCGGCAACTCATCGAGACCGGCAAGGTCACTCGTGCCTACATTGGTGTTAAATTGACCTCGAATTTCGGCCCGATCATGGCGGCGGAACTTGGCCTCCCCCGACCGATGGGTGCTCACGTCAATGCCATTACGCCGATGTCTCCCGCCGCACAGGCGAAACTCCAACCGGGTGACGTGATCTTGGAATTCAACCACATTCCCATCGAAGATCATCTGCACCTGATTAATGTGGTGAGTGTTACTCCGTTGGGCAAATCCGTGCCCATTCTGGTTTATCGCAACCGACGGACGATCGCGCTCAATATTGAAGTGAGCGATCGCGATAAATTCGAGACTCGATAACAAATCGTCTAAAAATCACCACTTTCAACCGTAAAGTAAGTGGCAATATGCCCCTCTTATGTGTTAATAATCTTTAATTAACGCAAATATTTCAAGAAAAAACGAAAACTTTTCCGGAAAATCATTGACAATGGATCGGCACTTGATAAATTAATAGGAAGTTGAATGCATAGAAAGTTTCCTCTAACCCTATCGGCGAGGCAGCGGCGAGTACCGGAATTGGTCACCTGAACAAGTGGTGACTACTTTTTTTTCTTTCATAATTTCCGGATCTGGATTAGCGCCCTGCTCGGTCTGTTGTTGTATTTTTGCACCGCGACCGGGATTGTATAGTTCAACTAATTTTTCACTTTTCGGCATCGGTGTGTGAATTTGCATTGTTAAAGGAGATGATTTATGAAGTTTTCGTCAGCAATTGCTTTACTTGCAGTGTTGTTGTTTTCAACTTGGGCGAGTGCAGGCATAATCGGCGTCGATTGCTATAACGACGGCGATGGCGCCATCACCATGAATGATTGGTGGTCCAGCGATTTGACCGGTGCGCCCACGGAAGTCGATGTTTATTTGGATGAGGCGTTGCATTGGGCGCCGCGCATGCCCTTGTCGATTTCACCACGGACACTCCGGAAGATCCGATTGCTCGAATCACCAAAGAAGTGGACAATGAAACAGCCAATGCCTGGAACAGTTATTTAATCAACGTCGTTATGGGCGGTCCGTTCACGATTACTTCCGCGACGGAGCCTATTGGCTGGGATACACCGGTCATCACCGCTCCCGTCTTGCAGGTATCGGGCATTTATGCGGGCCAGTATCTTGGAAGCGTCAGCTACACCGCAGGCATGGGTTCGCCGATCCCCGTCAGCGGCACGGGCGTGTTCAAGCTCACCACGTCTTTTAGCGGGAGCGCGACCTTTACCCTCGAACAGATTCCGAATGCCGTTCCCGAACCGGCCGCCATCACGCTGCTGGTGCTCGGCGTTCTCGGTGGATTATTTATCTATCGACGCCGATAATAAATGAAGCGATAATATCATCTCCTAACCGATTTTCGGGCGGTCAAAGCGATCGCCCGGTTTTTTTGCGCAGAGCGAAAAACGAGAATGGCCGGAGCTATTTCCAAATAACTCCGGCCAAGTTTTTTTGAGAGCAAAGCGGGAAGAAATTTCAGCCGCCGATTTTACCGACAATCGCCACGTAATTTTTTCCATATTTCTTGGCGCACTTCGGGCACGTGGTGTACCACATATACCATTTGTCGATTTTCATACCTTTGCTTTTCGCAAAGGCCTCAAAGTCCTTGCACCATTTTCCGGTGTCCTTGAAAGGGCCTTCATAGACTTTGCTCAAAAACAGCCCGCTTAGGGTGGTATTTTCCGCGCTCGCGATTTCCTGATCCACCGCCAAATAAACGTCCATCCGCCATTTCGAAACGTGATCGGCAAGGCATAGCGCATCGGGAGTCTTTGCCGCCGCCTGGTCGACTTTTCCCATCAGCCTTTGCATGACCGAGCTGAAATTCCACGGTATATAGAAAAACGTCCGTACGGTATCTTTGATGAATCTTTTACTCTCCCATGCGAACGTCGTTTCGTTCCAGGGCTCAGGATTGAACGGCGGGCAGCATTCCATCGATTCCGTCGCGGTTGACATGACCTTTCCCCCAATATTGAAAAGAAACATTCATGGCAGGACTGCGCTTCGCTTGTCCCAACCTATTTTTTATTGACAGGTTAGAAACCTGTCCTACTTATGCGATACGGTTTAGCCCGCGGATGATCTGTTCGACGACCTGTTCTTTGTGCATTTCGGTGGCGACTTCGAGGTTGTGCCGCCAAGCGGGGACGCGGCGGCGGTCGAAGACGGTCATGCCCGAGGTCAATTCGCCCATTGTTTCCACGTCGCCGGCCATCGGCTTGAGAGTGAATAGTCCCGGATGAATCACCGAAGTCATGGCGACGGAATCGTGGACGTGTATGCCTTCCAGGCCGAGGCGTTGCCGGTAGCTGCGGTACGCTGGCGGGAGAATCTGCCGCAGAAACTTTCCCACTCGCGAATTTTCGTCCGGAAGCCGGTTGAACAGATCGTAACTCAATTCGATGCGATTCGTCACGTCCAGCGGAATGAGGATTTTCGTCGCCGGCGAGCGGAAGACGGTTTGTGCCGAAGTGGGATCGCAGTAGATATTGAATTCGGCGGCGGGCGTGATATTGCCCGGCACATTGACCGCACCGCCGACGATGACGATCTGCCCGAGGAGGCCCGGCAGTTCCGGATCGCGTTGAAACGCCCGGGCGATGTTCGTCAGCGGTCCCAAGGCGACGATCGTCACCTCATGAGGGGTGAGGCGCACGAGATCGCAGATCACTTTTTCGGAAGGCAGAATGTGCTGCCGTTCGGCGACGGCGAAATCGATGCCGCCCAAGCCATCGACGCCGAATTGATACCGCCCTTCGACGGGCAAGCCGCGTTCCGGCTCCGAGGCGGCGCCCAAGCGCGGCCAGCGCGGCGGATCGAGCTGCTCCAAGATCACCTGCGCATTGCGCGTGGCCTGGTTCGGCGAGACATTGCCACCCACCGCCGTGACCGCGATCACGTCCAAATCGGGTTCGAAGAACGCCAGACACATCGCCAAAGCATCGTCAATGCCCGGATCGACGTCTAATATTACCTTCCTGGCCATGAGGTCCTCGACAACATGAGTTAATTCCCAGCCCCAACACGGAGGTCTTTATCCGCCGTTCACACCCCGAAGCATTCCGATTTTACGGGGGGGCCGAAGAGGATGCAAGAGGGGAGGTTTTTCGGATTTCCAAAATTCCCACCGTATTCGACATCAAACGGCATTCACCATTAAAAAAATTTTCGGACTCTACCCCCCATCTCCGGAATTTTCAGTCTTTTGCTCCAGAGGCAGAAGCGAGGCAGGCTGCTTGGGCAAGAATGAATCGGTTCGAAACAAAGGCAGGCAGCGGTAATACACTTCCAGCGTCATGGCGTTCAGGCAGGTCATCATCAAGCGGCCGCCTTGTTGACCCCAAGGGTCCCCAATCGGCCGTTCCGGGTCCCAACTGCCGGTCGCGCATCCTTCCGTAGCCTGCGATTCGATCAGTATCCGCCGAATTTTATGATTCCAAACGTCCCAGTCCGGATCGTTGAAATTGTGCATGGTCAGCGTGGCATAATACCAATAATAAGAATTTCGCGCGATCGCGTCGTCGGGCAGATTTTGCAACAGGTAGGCCTTGCCCTCCAACATCGAGGGAGCATGGGGATCGATGCCCAAGTACTGCCGGCAGAGCATTCCCACGGCGGTCATGGTGGGCGTAACTTCCCGATAGGGCTGATAGGAATACAATCCCAGGCGTTCCCCTTTGGCCACGGAATTCAACCAGATGGCCGCGCGGTCGAAGGCGAGCGAGTTCACCTCGATGCCGGCCAACTGGGCGCCCTTGACCGCCATGATCACCCAGCCGAAAACGGAGGTATCGCCCGTTTCGTTGGGCGTGTAGCGCCATCCGCCGGTCGAATCGTTCTGCGCCCGTTCGAGATAGGCGATCGCTTTTCGCGCGGCCGCGCCGAGATGTTCGTCCCTGGTTTTGGGATCATCCTTGGTCATGCCGTAGGCTTCGCACAAGGCCAGCGTGCAGATGGCATGGGCGTACATCGGCTTTCCATTGGGACTGTTGGGGTCTTTCGCGCCGGAAAGATCGCCGGATTGGCTCTGCTGCTTCATCAGCCAGATCAAGCCGTCGGCGACGTGTCTTTCATATTTCCCCTTGCTCTTGTGGGTTTCGCCGGCGGCGAGAAAAGTCAAAATCGCCAGGCCGGTGGCGGCGGAGTCCGACTTGAAGAGCCCCGCACCCGAACAGGCCGCGCCGGCTTTGCAGCGGCTGCGGTAGTCCAAGCTCCACTGCCCGCTCAGAGTTTGATGGCGGGCGAGCCAATTCAACGCGGCCGCCACGGCGCGTTCCGACGGGCCGGTAGCACCGAAAGGCCGGCGCCCTTTTTAAGCCGGGGATCATAAACTCCTACCCGACCTGGGCCCGGCATGGGGCCGGGGCCGGGTTTGCTGACCCCCGGCGAACCATGATCGCCCGTTCCGCCCGTCCCAAACGTGATCATACTTGTGATATTGCCGAGCGGATTGCCATCCGGATCGCCGATCTCATCCTCTTTGACATCTTTCTCCCCCGACTCCACGCCGACGGGCAATGCCTCGAGCTCCGCAATCGTTTCCCGGCTCAAAACCGAAGGCTCCAGCGGGGCATTTCCCCGCTCGATGATGACATCGACCCGATCCGGCGGAGTGCTTTGCTCAGTCTCCGCGGGCTTGAACGAGGCGATTTCCGGTGTGCCTTCCTCGCCGGCCAGATGGGAGATCACCTGCCATTGCACCAATCCCAAGCTCAACAGGAAAATGGCGTGAATCAGCGTGCTAAGACAAAAGTATCGCGCGTCTTCACGAAACCAATGCCGCAGAGCAGACCGAACGCTATGTGCGTGTTGCCTGAAGTCCCGGAGATAGGCGAAATACTTGGCAATCATTCAATCGCGACTTTCACCACTAAACTACTAATGATTTGTTTGGGAAGATCAAGACCCTACCCACTTATAGTTTATTTTACCCTTGCTCGACAGAAATAGGCCTGACAAAATCAGGCAAATTAGGCTTCCGAGTTATTACCCCATGACAGTTGGAAACCTGTCCTACAGCAATAAAAAAGACGCCGCAGAGGCCCCTCTAGCTTCCCAGCTTCCTCTGCAGCGTCCAAACCCGGCGTTTTCAATGGAAGACGCCGAGCATAGTACACTATAGATTCCAGTCGAGCACTGTCAAATGAGATTGGACGCGCTCGATCCGCCGTTTGCTTCATAGACTCAAAAGGCGAATTTTGCCGATAAAAACGGCCGAAAGACGAGCGAAAATGATGCCGATTGGCCACATTCGCTGTCCTACGGCAACTGATTTTTTTCAATGTTGAAATTCGGCAACTATCGTGTTTCTCCAAGCCAATCCAGTCCGAAATCGAGCGCCACGGCCGAATGGGTCAACGCGCCGACACTGATTCTTTCGACCCCCGATTCGGCGACGGCGCGGATCGTATCGAGACCGATCCCGCCCGAGGCTTCCAATTCCACTGCCGAATTCAACCGGTTGCGCAATGCCACCGCTCGGCAAAGCTGCTCTGGCGGCATGTTGTCCAAGAGCACGACATCCGGCCCGACGGGCAACACTTCTTCGAGTTGGTCGAGCGTATCGACTTCGACTTCGACGAGGGGCGAGGGGCGAGGGGCGAGGGGCGAGGGGTGAGAAGAGTTTTTATGCCGCGCGATATATCGTCGAGCAATCTGCACGGCTTCCGCAGGGGTATAGCGCATTCTTCCCTCTCCCATCGGAAAAGGGGCCGGGGGTGAGGGCTGATCAACTTCGGCGCTAGAAAAATCTCTTCCTTTTGCTCCCCATGCCAAATGATTGTCCTTTATCAGCACCGCCGCGAACAAACCTCCGCGATGATTCCAACCACCGCCGCAACGGACGGCGTATTTCTCCAGCCGCCGCCAGCCGGGCGTGGTCTTGCGGGTATCGTAAATTTTGGCTCCCGTCCCGGCGGCGGCCGCGACGTATTTCCTCGTCAGCGAGGCGATGCCGGAGAGGCGGCAGACCAGATTCAGCACGATCCGCTCGGCGGAGAGCATTCCCCGCACCGGTCCGCGGATAACGCCCGCGCAACTCCCCTGCTCTACCTGCCGGCCGTCTTCCAATTGCGGCAGCCATTGCAGGCGGGGATCAATGGCGGCAAGCGTCGTCGCCACAGCCTGGAGTCCGGCCACAACACCCGGTTTCCGCGCGACGATCGCCGCCGATCCGAGCGCATTCTCATCCACCAGCGAGTTCGTCGTCCAATCGCCTTCAAGGCCCAAATCTTCCCGAATCGCCAGTTGCAAAATCGCCGTCCAATCGGCCTGCAAAGCTTCATCCCAAACGGTTTGTTGAAATTCTTTATGCATGTTTGTGGGGCGGATTACGTTCGCGAGCAAATTTCCGGGGCTGGAAAGATCACTTAAATTCCGATTATAATCGATTCGAATGCATTCGAGCAGAGTCCAGCCCTCGGAACGAGGACATTTCGGTTCGCCAAGCCCCAAAGCCCAAGGCCAAAGAAAAATGCCCGCTCAAAAGCACCCCTATTGGCTGCTGCGTCCCGCCGATCAAACGGTCGTGGCGGGCTTGGCGGTGCTCTCCATGCTGGCCATCGGCGGCTGGATTGTCGCCGCAGGCGGCTTGCGGCAGCGGATGCTCGAAGCCGACCAGGTCGAGCCGCAGGGTGTCCAGTTTCAGGTCGATTTGAACAAAGCCGACGTGCCCGAGCTGATCCAACTGCCCGGCATCGGCGAAGTCCTCGCGGGCCGGATCGTCGAATCCCGCGAAAAAGACGGCCCCTTTGCCGATCTCGACGACCTCCGCCGCGTCCCCGGCATCGGACGGAAAAAAATGGAGCGCTTAAGGCCGTATCTGTTGCCCATACTGGGAAAAGCGAACGAGGCAGGAGTGAAACGCTAAACTCCCCTCTCTTGACAAACACAAATCGCTGTTGTAATATATTACAAAGGCCTCCAAATCCCTTGAATCGTCCGAGGTTCCGTAAATGTTTCAGATTATCTGGGATTTGGAAGACGATCCCAAGGGCAATGTACGGCATATCGCCGAGCATGACGTGAGCCCTGAAGAAGTTGAAGAGGTTTTGAATAATCGGCGTGGCCAGACTGTGTACAGCGCCTCGAGCGGCCGACCGATTACGTTCGGATGGACGACCCAGGGGCGTTATTTGGCGGTGGTCTGGGAATTGATCGAGGACGATCCGTTGGTTACTTATCCGGTCACCGCCTATCCGGCACCTGAACCCTTGTAAATCGAGGAACCTATGAACGGCAAACGAATTCATCGGAAAATCAAGCGGTCAGCGGAAGAGCAGCGTCAATTGGACGAAATACGCCATCGTTTTCAAAAGCAGAAGCCGGGACTTGAAGAATTGCTATCAAGTGGTGACGTCGCCGAAGTCGTTTCGCAGGGGGAATACGTCGATCTGCGCGTAATGCTCGCGGCGTTGAAGAAACACCGGGAACAGCGGGGACTGAGTTTGGCCGACATCGCCGATAAGAGCGGCATGGATCGCGCCGCGGTCAGCCGACTTGAAAACGGCATCTACGTCAACCCGACGGTCGATACCCTCTACCGCTATGCCGCGGCAATCGGTGCGGAAATCGCGTTCAGCGTGCGCGTATCTTGAACTTGGTGAATACCATGCGTATTTCCGGCAAACGCATCAAACGAACCAAGCTGGTCCACAGCGAGCGTTTTATCGTGGCGGTCGAAGTGGAAACGGTCATTCCGCCCGACGACCCGAGCGAGCCCTGCCTGGAAGCCGAAACCGTGGACCTTCTCCGCGAAATCGCCGAACACGCCAAAAGCGGCGACCGGGAATGGATTAAACAGAAGGGAAAGTTTATGAGTTGATCGGAGTGGATGTCATCAGCATGTTCGATATTTGCCCCTATTTGCATCTTGCTCCGTTGGGATTTTTCTAGCAATACCTCTCCGATTATCGCCAATTAACACTATCCGCATACCGAAATAACCCTAGTCAATTCCCACTCTCCCTAAGCGAGTGTATAATAAGTTTTTTAGCCGTTTAGGAACCTACTACCCATCCCCGGCTCCTCTCTCAAAGTGAGAGGGGATATCATAAAAAATGTTCCAACTCACCGCCCCTTTCCAACCCGCCGGTGACCAGCCGCAAGCCATCGAGGCCTTGATCGATGGGCTGCGCGAGGGGAAGAAGCAGCAGGTGTTGATGGGCGTGACGGGGTCGGGCAAGACGTTCACGATGGCGAACGTCATCCAGGCGGTGCAGCGGCCGACGCTGGTGATGTCGCACAACAAAACCCTCGCCGCCCAGCTTTATAGCGAATTCAAGGAGTTTTTCCCCCACAACGCCGTTCACTATTTCGTCAGTTATTACGATTACTATCAACCCGAGGCGTACATCCCGCAGCGCGATATTTACATCGAAAAAGACGCCTCGATCAACCAGCAGATCGACCGCCTGCGGCTTGCCGCGACCAGCGCGCTGGTGAGCCGGCGGGACGCGATCGTGGTGGCCAGCGTCTCTTGCATCTATGGCTTGGGTTCGCCGGAAGACTACCGTTCGATGATGGTCGGTGTGAAGCTGGGGCAAACGGTCGATCGCGACGAGGTGCTGGCGAAGCTGGTCGATATCCAGTACGAGCGGAACGATTTCGAGTTCCAGCCCGGCAAGTTCCGCGTCCGCGGCGACTGCGTGGAAATCTGGCCTTCCTACGAGGAGTTCGCCTTCCGCATCGAGTTCTGGGGCGACGAAGTCGAGCAGCTTTCGCTGATCAATCCGCTCACCGGCGAGGCGCTCGAGCGGCCCGAGCGGATGTTCATCTATCCGACGAAGCACTTCGTCATGCCCGAGGAGCGGGTCGCTGCGGCGGTCGATGAAATCAAGCGCGAATTGAAGGAGCGGCTCGAAGAATTCAAGAACCAGGGCAAGTTGCTCGAGGCCCAACGGCTATCGGCGCGCACGCGGTACGATATCGAGATGCTGCAAGAGGTGGGCTACTGTCCGGGCATCGAGAACTACAGCCGGCCGCTCTCGGGGCGTCCGCCCGGCTCCGCGCCGGACACGCTTTTCAGTTTCTTTCCCGATGATTTCCTGCTGATTGTCGATGAGTCGCACGTGAGCGTGCCGCAAATCCGCGGGATGTATTTCGGCGACCACAATCGCAAGAAGACATTGGTCGAGCACGGTTTTCGCCTGCCGAGCGCATTGGACAACCGGCCGCTCACGTTCAACGAATGGGAGGGAAGGATCAAGCAGGTGATTTTCGTATCGGCCACGCCCGGGCCTTATGAACTGGAAAAGACCGGCGGAAAGTACGTCGAGCAGGTCATCCGGCCGACGGGCTTGCTCGATCCGGAGATCGAAGTCGTCGCCGCGCGGACGCAGATTCCGCACTTGATGGAGCAGATCAAGGAGCGAACCGCATCGGGCGAGCGCGTGCTCGTGACCACGCTCACCAAGCGGCTGGCCGAGGACCTTTCGGCCTATTTCGGCAAGCAGAACATCCGCTGCAAGTGGCTGCACAGCGATTTGGACGCCTTCGAGCGCGTGGAATTGCTTCGCGATTTGCGGCAGGGGCATTTCGACGTGCTGGTGGGCGTGAATCTGCTCCGCGAGGGCCTCGACTTGCCCGAAGTCTCGATGGTCGCCATTCTCGACGCCGACAAGGAAGGCTTTTTGCGGAGCGAGACTTCGCTGATGCAGACCATCGGCCGCTCGGCCCGCAACGTGAACGCCAAGGTGGTGCTCTATGCCGACCGCGTGACCGATTCGATGCGCCGCGCAATCGAGGAGACCGAGCGGCGGCGGAAGATGCAAAAGGAGTACAACGAGGAGCACGGCATCACGCCGGAGACGATCCGCAAGAGCATTCACGCGGGCATCGAGGCCGAGGCCGAAGCCCACGCCCGGGCGAACGCCGCCATCGGCCGCGGCGACGAGGCGCAGTTCATCACCGAGGAATACCTGACCGAGTTGGAAGGCGAGATGATGGCCGCGGCCGAGAATCTCGAATTCGAGCGGGCGGCCGCCATCCGCGACCGCATCATCCAGATGCGCGAACAAGTCGGCAAGCCGCTGGCCGAGGCCGAAATTCACCACGCCACCCGCCAGGAACGCGGCAAACGCCGCAAGGGCCAGCCCCACGGCGGAAAAATACCGAAACCGAAGGCGTTATAATCAAAATCTTCCCTCGCCCTTTGGGAGAGGGGCAGTGGGAGAGGGCTTGGGGGTGATCATTTCGTGAAGTGTCAAAAGAAAATCAGACAACCCCATTGCAATCTATCCGAAATGTAAAAGCAATGTGGAAGGAAAAGATTCGATGGATTCCGAAAATCCCTTTCGATCTCCTCAAAATTCAAGTTCAGTTCAAAAAGAGAAAACGATTTCGATTTCCGCGATGCAGCGGACCTCTTTGCGAATATTTTCCGTAATTTCAGTTTCCGCTTTTTTCTTCAGTTGTATTTTTTCCACATTCGATCGAACAAAATTCCTTCGTAGCGACGACCCGTTTCTTTTAGGCGGATTAATTGGATGTTCAATGGGGGTTTTTCTTCTCGTCTTTCATTTGTCGCAATTTTTAGCCATTTTTCATATTAAACCCATTTTAGGTTATTTGGGAGGTTCCACGCTGGTAGCCCTTTTTTTCATTGGATACGACTGCATGGTCCACATGCCGGAAGGGCAAGGTATTCCGACAATAATGGGAATAACGTTATCCGTGTGTAGTGTCGGCGTCATTCCCCTGGAATATATTCGAGTATCCAAACCCATAATTCTTGGGGCCTGCATTTCAGCAATTCTCTATGGGATCGGATACTTGATCACTTTATTTTCGATGCATTATCTTTAAAAAGAAAGAAAAACGGAGGAAAAGAAAATATAGTTCATTTTCTTTTCCGTCATTTTACTTTCCAAATAATCGTTTCCTCGTTCCCCTGCTCCGGTATGGCTGAAATGCTTACCCAACGCCGAATCTCGCCCGTTGTTCTCCTCCGTGATCTCCGTGCCTCCGTGTTGATCCTATTGATGTGCATAAAATCCACGCCATTTTCTCCTTATCCACTTGATCCAAATCAAGTTCTGCTGTCCATTTCTCGCGTATGATTTCGGTAGAGGAGTAAATGAGCCGGTAACCCGCTGGCCCTCACCCCCGGCCCCTCTCCCAAAGGGAGAGGAGAGATATCTATTCAAGGAGCATTCCCATGAAACCCAGCGATATTCTCAGCGGCGAGCACCGCGTGATCGAGCAAGTGTTGAATTGCCTGGAAAAAATCGCCGAAGCCTGCCGGCGCGACGGCAAGCTGGATGGCCAATCGGCCCGGGAGGCGATCGATTTCTTCCGCAATTTCGCCGACCGCTGCCACCACGGCAAGGAAGAGACGCATTTCTTCCCGGCGATGGAGGCAAAAGGCTTTTCCCGCGAGACCGGCCCCACGGGCGTGATGCTCCGCGAGCACGACGCCGGCCGATCGTACATCCGCAGCATGAGCGAAACCCTCGAAGCGGCCGCCGCCGGCGACGTGGACGCCTGTGCGAAATTCTTCCACAACGCCTGGTCGTACCTCGATCTATTGCGCGAGCACATCCAGAAAGAAGACCATTGCCTCTTCGGCATGGCCAACCAGGCGTTTTCCGAGGAAGATCAGCAGAAGCTGCTCGATGCCTTCGCCCACGTGGAAGCCGCAGAAATGGGCGCGGATACCCACGAAAAGTACCTGTCGCTGGCCAACGAACTGGCCGACCGCTGGAACGTGCCGAAAGCGGAATTAATTATCACCTGCCATCACTCTTGCGGCTGCGGGCATTGATGCTCTTCATGAATTAATCGAGCATGGAGAACCCTTCCGGCGTTTCCCCTTCGTTAAAATAAACATCCCTATCCGGGCGCGAGCCGGGCGTGTGGATGTTGAGCATGTCGAGCGGATCGCCGGCGGTCACGAAACCGTGTTTCATGCCCGGCGGAAGGCGGAGAAAATCGCCGGTGGTGATGGCATGTTCCACGCCGTCGAGAATTGCGGTCCCCTGCCCTGCGAGCACGAAGTAATATTCCTCGGCGAGGCGGTGATAACTGACGGCCGTCCGCTGTTGCGGCGCGATTTGCACGCGATAGACTGTGCCCGCACCTTCTTCGTCCGGCTCGATGAGCGACTCGATGCCGTACGGGCCGAGATGCCGCCTTCGCGCCGCGTCGGGCGTATGACGGTGAATGAGCGCGAGTTTTTTCGGATCGGTCATCATGGAATTTGGAAGGTGCAAAAAACGATGGGCCGAGATCACCTCGACTCTCCGCGAAGCAATCCCGGCCCATTCGCCACTTCTCTCCGGTTCAACGGCCCCGAAATTGAACCGTGCCCCGAAATAATGCCCCCCATGTAGGACAGGTTTCCAACCTGTCGCGATAGGCTCCCTATTGACCCATTTTCAAGACAGATTGGAAATCTGTCCTACGATAAAGACAAATTGGAATTCTGTCCTACTAGTAAGAGCGGTAGTCGCTCCACTCGGGACGAGCGACGTAGTAGGGCTGGCCGCCGGTGGCTTGCCAACGATTCGGCTGCAGCGGCGTGTTCGACGCCCAGGCCGGCGGATAGACATCCACCGGATCGGGACTCACGCGCGGCCGGGAGTTCGAGTAGCCGAACCAGCGCATCGCGGCCAGACGGTTCGCGCGCTGCCTGGCGGCGAATTCGGCGTTGGCGCGGACGGCGTTCTTCGGATCCTTGTATTCCCGCATGTATTGTTCATAGAACCACATCTCGGGCGTGGCTCTGAGTTCGCCGGACGCCGGCGGGACGATCGGTTGCACGGTTGCCGGACTCGAAACGGTTGCCGGCGGCAGCGGCGTTGGCGTTTTAGCGGGCACGACGCGCTGCGCCCAGACGGGTGCGGCCGCCAAGAGAATCAAGACAATGAACGCCGAGACGAATTTCTTCATGGATAAATCCCCCACTGAAAAATGATCCTTCCCATCGGAAGGAAATACTGTCATAAGCTCCCTATCAAGACTTCGGGTTTTAAGGGCAATAGGGTTTAGCGAGATTTTGACGAATAATCCGGCCGCTGGCAAAACAGGAAATCTGGGAAATCCGCGTCGAGGATTCTGCCATTTGAGTCGGTTAAACTTCAGCATCACGCCAGTGTCATGCAAAAGCATGACATAGCCGTTCACTGGGCGGCTGCTTTAACAGCCCGTTGAGAAAGTATCGGGTGCCATGCTCACGCTTGCGTGGGCATGAGAATTGTCGGAAAAACATGCCCACGACAAGCGTGGGCATGGCACCCATAAACAATTTCGCCTTTTTCAACAGGCTGTCAGGACTGTGAACGACGAATCGCTTACCCTTCTAAACAGCCGAACTTCCCGCTAAAATGGCGGGGCTGCGTAAAAACCCGCGAAACCCCCGTTTCGGAGCACCGTCATGCAACAGAATATGATGTTTTTGGAACAGCTTCTCGGCCTCAGCGGAAGCGTCTGGCTGCCCGTGGCCATGTTGGTCGGATTGCTGCTGGCATTGATCTTCCGTCCGAACACGATCCACAACCTGTCATTGTTTTGCGCCGCCTGTTGGCTGCTGGCGCTTTCGGTGATGGTTCCGTCGATGCTGAACCTGCTGATGACGATGTCGGCGATGAATTCTTATGGCGGCTCGGGTTTCGGTCTGCAGGGGTCCGCGCCGCCGTTTCTCTACGCCTGCGTTACGCGCTCTGGGACCGATCATGCAAGGCGCGAGTATTCTCTGCGGTTTGTTTTCGCTGATTCCGCGCGTCACGCCCCGCCAGAACTTCGCCGAACCCGTGAAGCATCCGATGGAATAATCATGTTCGAGCGAATCGATTTCCATCAATGGCGATGCGTGCGCACGGTCATCGACGTCATCGAGCAAATGCCGGGCCGCTGGATTGCCCGCGGGCCGATCGTCTTGGACGACACCTCGGTGGGCCTGCTGCTGCTTTGGAGCTGGCTGCGTTTCGAGAGCGATTTCCTGACTCGCTGTCTGGAAGAACTGGGCGTCGATCTCGCCGATCTGACTCGTCAAGTCGATGGAATGCTCAAAGCACGGACGATTCCAAACGACGTCGCCTTGGCGGCACATTGGTCGCCGGGAAGCCAGCCCTTCTCGAACACGATGCGGGAGTTGACCGCCGCGTGGATGAGTCGGGCGACCGACGAAGCGCGCCGGTTGCGCCAAGGCTATCTCGGCATGGAGCATTTTCTTTTGGCGTTCCTCCGCAACGAGACTTCGCCGCTCGCTGCGCTTTTTTTCCAATCCGGGATCAGTCATCGGCGGTTGAAAGACGCAATCCTCGAGGCGATCCGCCGCCGGCAGGCGAGCAAGGACGAACCGGCCGATGCCACGGTTCTCGATCCGCCGTCAACCGCCGCATGGCAAGTCGTTTCGAGCAGGCCCGCCGTCGGCTTGCCGAAGCGATTCAGCATGGCGATCCTCATGTCGTGGGTGACGCTCTTCGCGGTCGTGTTTTCGGGATTGCGGTGGACCGGCGCCCCGCCCGAGGTCTTTGGCGTAATCGGGATATTGATGTTCCTGGTGGGAATCGGACAAATGTGGCTTTTCGGCGGAACCAACCCGTGCGCAGCCTCGATCGTGACGGGCGCCGTCGTACTGCCGGTTGTAACATTCGCCTTCAATGTCGCCACGGGGTTTTTATTTTACCATCCGCCGTCCAACGGTTCTGAACGCATTTTCGGATCGATTCTGTACGCTTTTCTGGCCGTCCCCGTCGGCGCGTTTTTCGGGTATCTGTCGGGCGGATTGACGGCCGGCATCGTGCTCGGCCTGAATTACGTCGAAAAACGAAAGGCCGACAAAGAAAACGCCGAACCGCGGGACACAACGGACGAAGGGACGCCCGCGGAACAGAGCGCAATGGACCTTACGCCACGGTCGCCGGCAGATTGAGATATTTCTGGTAAGTTTCTTGGCTGCCTTGAACGACCAGCACGTACAGGAGTCCGTTTTCCTGCCATGCCGCCACACAGCTTCCACCGGTATTTGCAGGTCTCCACGGCGGCGCGACGCCGAGATTGGCGGCCGCGCAATCGACGGCGTACAATGTTGCGCGAGTGCCGCCTAGAGCCGGCAGATCGAAAGCCACGGCCGTATGACCCATGAATGCTTTCGCAGTCCGCCAGCGAATACCGCTGAACCGGCGGATGTTCCTGCTCAGCGGGAAATCCTTCGGCTCCGGCGTCTGGCTCAGCAGTTGCCCGGGCGCGGCGGGAACGTCGGCGTTGAAGTACTGCATCGCGGTGTCCAACACCGTTTGCTGACTCTCGCCGGGGGAGCGATGCATTCCCAGGAACACCGCCAGGAAAATCGTCGTCGCGACGGCAAGAATGCCGCCGGTCCAAAAGAGCCGGCGTCGCGAAATCCAGCGGTTCGTATGCGGAATCCGCGCCGACGGAGAGATTGGAGGAACCTCGATCTCCGCATCGATATCAAGCGCGGCGGAAACCGCCTCTTCCGCTCGGGCGACGCTCAGCGACGCCATGAGCCGCTGTTCCAGGCCTGGGGGAATTTCGACATCCTGAAAGGCAGCGGATATTTTCAGGTCGGTGGATTGAATCCGCTCATAGAGTTCTTCCCATCGAGAATCATGGGTCATTCGATCGGCGACATCGGCAAGATCGGCAGCAAAGAGATCGCTGCTGCCGGGGCGGCACGACTCCAGCGCGTCGCAAATCCGTTCGCGGCTGAGAGGTTGTCGTGACATATCGATTTTCCTTGGCGTCGTGGGACGGATTTCCAATCTGCCACGCCAGGTTGGAATCCTGTCCTACAAAAAATTCCCAGTTCAGGCAGGTTGGAAACCTGTGCTACGATGATTTTCCGCTTGCTGCTTTCAACTTCCGCACGGCCCCTTTCTCCTTCGTGCCGAGCAATCGCACCCGCAAATCGGCTTTCGCCCTGGCCAGGCGGCTCATGACCGTCCCGATAGGCAGATCCAATTGTTCCGCGATCCCTTTATAGGATAATTCCTCGAAGTAAAACATACCTAAAATCACCCGCGCGGCGTTGGACAGGCTGTTCAGTGCCTGCTGGAGCTTTTCCGGCTCGATATCCGCGTCCGCGAAAATTCCAACGGGGATTTCTTGAGGGATGTGGTCCAGGTTGACAGGGACCTCGGTCTTAGGGATGCGCTGTAAAATCTGGCGTTCGCGGAGGAAATAGTTCCTCAAAATGGTGAAGAGCCAGTTTTTCGCACTATCCAAACTGCGCAGCTGTCCCAGATTACTGTTGGCGATCAGATAAACTTGCTGGGTAAGGTCTTCCGCCTCGGTCGCCGAGCCGCTCAATCGATACGCGTACCGATAGACCGCCTGATAATTTTCGGCGATCAGTTGGGCAATATCGACCTGGGTGTTATCCTCGGCCATCTCCCTTCCTTCTGCTAGAGTCCCGCAACCCGCAAGTTATTCCCTGGAAGGCGAAAAAAATTGGAGAAAAAAACGAATTTCCACCTCCCATTGTAGAATCTGTGGAATAATTGCCCAGGGGTTGGTATCTATTTGTTTGAAGGCAGGAGAGGTTCCTGCGAAAAATTCCACCCCTGTTAATATGGGAAAGGTGCGACAATGAAGAAGCTTGCATTTTTTGCGTTGCTGTTGGGATCGATGTTCCTGTTTGGCTGCAGCGAACCGAAGAAAGAGGCCCCCAAGAGCACTACCCAGCCGCTGGCTCTACCGAGAACAGGGAAAACAAGGAGACCACGACCCTCCCAAGGAAGATGAACAAGGACAACAAAGAGGCTACGACCCCCGAGCCCACCAAGTAATTCGGATTTTCACCGAGTTCAATTTTCCATAACGACAAGAGGAAGGAATTACCCTAGGGATTCCTTCCTCTTGTGTTGTTTAAAGCCGAAGTCCGATCATTTGGCCCGGCGACAACGGCGACAGTGATGTGACTGGCCGAACCTCCACCGTCGTCGTTGGCGCCGGGCTAAACGAATAAACTACGACGCGCTTTCTTTCTTCTCCGGCACGACTTCGACTTCGACGAAGGAGCGTTTCAGTGCGTCGCCGGTCCCGGGGACGATCATCGGGCTGGGGGAGTTTTGCTCGATGAGCTCTTTCAGTTCGACCGTGTCGATGACTTCCTTCTCGATGAGCCGCTCGGTGATGGCCACAAGCGCTTTGCGGCGCGATTGGAGAATGTGCCGCACTTTGTCGAGCGATTCGCCGATGATCCGGCGGATTTCCTCGTCGATTTCCCGCGCAGTGAGTTCGCTGTAGCTTCGTTCCTGCGTGAGTTCTTCCGC
The DNA here is from genome assembly GCA_963713065.1 of Pirellulales bacterium. Taxonomy (GTDB): domain Bacteria; phylum Planctomycetota; class Planctomycetia; order Pirellulales; family Thermoguttaceae; genus JADLEL01. The sequence continues at coordinate 88,835 of CAVQKP010000018.1, forward strand.
CCCGCCCATGAACGGCGACCGGCGGCTCTCACGAAACGTAATCCGGCCCATGCGGCTCATGCCGTGGTCCATCACCATGCTGCGGGCGATTTCCGTGGCGCGTTCCAAATCGTTCTGCGAACCGGTGGAAACATCGTCGTAAATGAGTTCTTCGGCCACCGTGCCCGCCAGGAGCGTTTGAATTCGTGATTCCAACTCGCCTTGCGTCTGCGTAAAGCGGTCGCCTTCGGGCCGCTGCATGGTGTAGCCCAGCGAACCAAATCCACGGGGAATGATTGAAACCTTATGCACCGGATCGGTATTGGGCAGGCTGTAGGCCACCAGGGCATGGCCGCTTTCGTGGTAGGCGGTGCGCTGCTTTTCATCGACATGCATCACGCGCTGGCGTTTTTCGAGGCCGGCGATGACCCGCTCTACGCCTTCGTTGAATTCCGCCATCGTGACCGCCGATTTCCCCGCCCGGGCGGCCAATAAAGCGGCTTCGTTGACCAAATTGGCCAAGTCCGCGCCGGATAAACCCGGCGTGATCTTCGCCACTTCTTTGAGATTGACCGACGCGTCAAGCTTGACCTTGACGACGTGGACCTTCAAAATCGCTTCCCGGCCGAGGATATCGGGCCGATCGACGAGCACGTGGCGATCGAATCTTCCCGGCCGCAGCAGCGCGGGATCGAGCGTTTCGGGGCGGTTGGTGGCGGCCATCACGATCACGCCGCTGTTGGAGCTGAAGCCGTCCATTTCGACCAGGAGGGCGTTCAAGGTCTGCTCGCGTTCGTCGTGCCCGCCGACGATGCCCGAGCCGCGCGTTTTGCCCAAGGCGTCCAACTCGTCGATGAACACGATGCAAGGGGCCTTGGCCTGGGCCTGGATGAACATGTCGCGGACGCGCGCCGCGCCCACGCCGACGAACATCTCGACGAAATCGGAACCGGAGAGGCTGAAAAACGGCACGCCGGCCTCGCCCGCGATCGCTTTGGCCAACAGCGTTTTGCCGGTCCCCGGCGGCCCGACCAAGAGCACGCCCTTGGGAATTCTTCCGCCGAGGACCTGATATTTTTCGGGTGATTTGAGGAAATCGACGACCTCGCGCAGTTCCTCGACGGCCTCGTCGATGCCGGCCACGTCGTTGAACGTGATGCCGATCTCCTCTTGGGCATAGAGCTTTCCCCGGCTGCGCCCGAAGGCCATCGCCGAGCCGGCGCCGCCGAGTTTTCGCATCATGATGATCAGGACCGCAATAATGAAACCGATCATGATGAACGAAGGCAGCAGGCTTTTCCAAAAGTTCGGCGATTTTTCGGCATAAAACCGAAAACCATTCTCTTTCAGCTCGTTGAAAAGGTAGTTATTGTCATATTCCAGACCCATCCGGCCGGAGACGAATTTGATTTCCTTCTCCGGCGGTTTTCGCTGGCTTTCCGGCGCGATGACTTCGCGGGTTACCGTGCCGCGGATTTCCTGCGGACCGATCACCAGATCGCTCAAGTCGGAAAAGCGATACGTGATTTCTTTCCCCTTTTCGCCCTCGGGCACGTCGATCTTCGCTTTGGGATTCTTCGCCGGCGCGCCTTGTTCGATCAGCTTGACCAAATCGACGATGGGAATATCCGCCTGATTGTCGTTGTTCATCAAGAACATCAGAAACAGCATGATTAAGCTGAGACCGAGAAAATACCAAACGAGATTTCCGCCGAATGAGGGGACTTTGCGTTCCGGATTGGGGCGTTCGGGGCGAGGGGATTCAGGGGGTTGATTTTCCATTATTCATTTCCAGGTTGAACCAAGGTAATAAATTAATTATAGCCAATATCCACCGCCAAGGACGTTTTCAGAGAGATAATGGATTCCAGGAATGTAATCCATCTATTGGAGGGGTTTTACGGCGATGTTAAGGGGACAGTCCCATTTTTTTATGGTCTCCTTCCGCAAAAATCGGGACATTCCCCAATATCAACTTCCCAAATTCGACTCGCCATCCGTCATCAAGCCCACGGCTTTCTGCGATCTTAGGTTGCGACAACCGGTGAATCCGCCTAAAATGGGCCGAAATAAGTAATTTTCCCTCCTTCATCCCTCCAAATGACCTCCAAGATCGTAAAAATTGCGCTACTCGGTTCGACGGGTAGCATCGGCCGGAGCACTTTGGAGGTGGTCAAAGCTTCTCAAGGGGATATCGCGGTTGTGGCTCTCTCGGCCCATCGAAAGACGCAATTACTGCTCGATCAAGCCAAAACCTTCAAGCCGCGATATATCGTCGCCTCCGACCGGGAAGCCGCCGCGAAGCAGGACTGGTCGGAATTGCCCCGGGAGATCAAATTATTGGCCGGCCCCGAAGCCGTGGCCGAAGTAGTGATTGATCCCGAGGTCGATATCGTGGTGTCCGCGATCGTTGGCAGTGCCGGTTTGCAAGGTACTTGGGCGTCTTTGGAGGCTGGCAAAACAGTCGCCTTGGCAAACAAGGAAAGTTTGGTCGTTGGGGGGCCTTTAGTGATGAAGCTCGCCAAAGAAAAAAACGCCCGGCTGTTGCCCGTCGATAGCGAACACAGCGCGGTCTTTCAGGCCCTCCAGGCCGGGCGGCGGGAGGAAGTCAAACGGGTGATCCTTACGGCAAGCGGAGGGCCTTTTAGGAATCACACTCGCAAACAGCTTACCCAAGTTACCGTGCAAGAAGCATTGGCGCATCCAACTTGGGAGATGGGGCGAAAAATCACGATCGATTCTGCCACCTTGATGAACAAGGCGTTGGAAATCATCGAAGCCCGGTGGCTTTTCGATCTTGCGGCGGACCAAATTTCGGTGATGATTCACCCTCAATCGGTCGTGCATTCGATGGTAGAATATAGAGACGGATCGGTTATCGCCCAGCTTAGCGTGCCGGATATGAAACTGCCGATCCAGTATGCGTTGAGTTGGCCCCACCGTTGCGAGGGAGCAGCCGCCAAGCTCGACTGGAGCAAGGCGATGGCATTGACGTTCGAGCCGCCCGATTTCGAGCGCATCGGCGCGTTGAAACTCGGCTTGGAGGTCGCCCGAGAGGGTGGGACGGCGGGTGCGGTCTTGAACGGCGCGAATGAGGCGGCCGTGGCCGCTTTCCTCGAAGGCCGATTGCCGTTCGACCGAATCGTTCCCACCTGTGAAAGTATTTTGCGTCATCATCCCTTCGATCCGAATCCCAGCCTCGAGCAGGTTATTCGCTTGGACTGCTGGGCGCGCCAGGAGGTTATCCGTTGCTTGAATTGACTCACATTCTCACTGTTTGCTGGTACATCGTGGAAATCTGCCTCGGCGTGGGCTTCATTATTTTCGTGCATGAATTGGGGCATTTCGCGGTGGCCAAACTCTGCGGCGTGAAGTGCGAAAAGTTTTATCTCGGCTTCGATATCGGCGGCTGGAAATTTTGCAAGTTCCGCTGGGGAGAAACCGAATACGGCATCGGCATCCTGCCCCTGGGCGGCTACGTGAAGATGCTCGGGCAGGAAGACAATCCCGCGAAACTCAAGGAAGAGATCGAGCGGGCGAAGTTGGCGCGGCCGGCGGAAAAGTCGTCCCCGGACGGAAAAACGCCCGAAAACGAGCTCCGTACGGAAAATCCGCAAGCGGCAACCGATTTCGACCTCGCCCAAGCGGAAAAATCGCTTTACGATCCGCGCAGTTATCTGGCCAAAAGCGTGCCCAAGCGGATGGCGATCATTTCGGCGGGCGTGATTATGAACGTGATTTTCGCCTTTTTGATGGCGGCCCTGGCTTACTCGATCGGCGTGGAGCAAGCCACATGCATGGTGGGCGAAATATTTCCCGGCGAAGCGGCGTGGCGCGCCGGACTGCAACCCGGCGATCGCATCGTGAAAGTTGCGGGGAATAAAATCGGCCGCTTCAATGATCTTCATAAATACATCCAGGTCGGCGATATCAGCAACGGCGTGTCGATCGTCGTCGAACGCCCCGGCGAAAAGCAACCTTTGAAGTTTGTCCTGCATCCCGATCGATTCAATTTAGCTCCCTCCGTCGGCATCACCGGCTCGGATAATTTAAATTTCGTGAAGACCGAAGACGACATGCCGCCGGTTTTTCCCGGTTCCGCGGCGGCGGAGGCGAAACCTCCGCTCCGCGGCGGCGACCGAATCGCGTCGATCAACGGCGAAAAGATCCGGAGCTATCGTCAACTCCAAGCCTATCTGGCAAACAATCCGGGGAAATCCTTGGAGATGACCGTGGATTGCACGATCCCGGGCGAAGGCGGCGCGCCCGCGATTTCCCAGCCGAGTCTCGTCACCATCCCGCCGCAACCGATGCGGACTTTGGGCCTGGTGATGAAAATGGGCGATATTTCGGCGGTGCAAGCAGGCTCGCCCGCCGAAAAAGCAGGAATCCGCCCGGGCGACCGAATCCTGAAAATCGACGGCGAACCGCCCGGCGATCCGTTGCGATTGCCCGATCTGATCCGCAAGGAGGTGGGGAAAACGATCGTCCTGACAATCGAACGGGAGGGGAAAAGCCGGGATGTTCCCGTCGCGCTGCGCAACACCGACGCCTATTGGCCTTCCGATAAATTGATCACCGCCGCCATCGAAACCGAGCGGGAAAACTTCCCTTGTACCATCCCGCAGTTGGGAATAGCTTATCGCGTAGGGAATAAAATCGAGCGCGTTCTCCCCGGCAGTCCGGCGGACAAGGCCGGCATTCGCGCCGGCGAATCGATCCGACAGGTAACGTTTTCTCCGCCCAAAACCACGAAGTCGAAAGCCGAAAATTCCGATCAGATAACTTTTTCGTTGGATCTGAGCAAGAAAAATGAAAACTGGCCGCTGGTTTTCTTGACCATGCAATTGTTGCCGCCCGATACGCAAATCGAGCTTGCGTTGGACAAGGATCGGACGGCGAAGCTGCAAACCGCGGACGCCACGGATTGGTTCAATCCCGACCGGGGATTTTTACTGGAAGCCGACACTTATTTTCAAAAAGCGGACAGTTTGGGCGAGGCCCTCCGTTTGGGCGCGAACGAAACCTGGGATTCATTGACGATGGTCGTCAAGATCCTGCGGAAAATAGGAACGCGGCAGGTTTCGCCGAAGGCTTTGGGCGGCCCCGGCACGATCTTTGTCGCCGCTTATCAAAGAGCCAAGCTTGGATTCGCCCCGTTTCTGCTGTTTTTAACCTTGCTGAGCGCCAATTTGGCGGTGTTGAACGTGCTGCCCATCCCCTTGCTCGACGGCGGCCACCTGGTCTTCCTCACTTACGAAGGAATCCGCGGCAAGCCGGCCGACGAGCGCGTGCAAATCGTGCTCAGCGTCATCGGCTTGATCTTGCTGTTGGGCCTGATGATTTACGTCATCGGCTTGGATATCAACCGCTTCAAAATTTGGATTTTCGGCAGGTAGGCAATTTTTACTTATCCTTGGCGTCTGGTCCGGCAGATCGGCTTGGAGAAGCAATTCATAGCGGCGATGCGAACAATATGTCGTTAAAAAAAGAAATCGTGGTTACCGCGGCGGGCGTGGTCTGCCCGATCGGCATCGGGCTGGACGCGGTGTGGGCTTCGCTGAGCGCAGGGCGCAGCGGCGTGCGGGATTTGAACCTCTACGATTCACCCGACCTTCCCCGTGCTTTCGGCGGCGAGGTCATCGACTTCGATCCGAAAAAATTCGTCAAGCATCGCAAGAGCTTGAAAGTGATGAGCCGCGACATCCAACTCGCGGTTTCCGCGGCGGAAATGGCGGCCGAGATGTCGGGCCACCGTGCCAGGCCGCTCGATCCCGACCGCTTCGGCGTGGTGTTCGGCGCCGACATGATTCCCTGCGAACTGCCCGAGCTGGTGCCGGCGTTTCATAGCTGCATGGTGGAGGGGAAGTTCGATTTTCACCGCTGGGGGCATGCCGCGATGGCCGACATGTTTCCGCTTTGGATGCTGAAATATCTGCCCAACATGCATGCCTGCCACATCGGCCTGGCCCAGGACGCCCGCGGCCCGAACAACACGCTTACGCTCGGCGACGTATCGAGCCTCTCGGCGGCGATCGAAGCGGCGCGGGTGATCGAGCGCGGCCAGGCCGATGCGATGATCACCGGCGGCGCAGGCTCGCGGATTCATCCCACGATGCTTTTTCGCGGCATGTCCCACGAGCTCTCCCGGCACGGCAACGAACCGGCCAAGGCATGCCGCCCATTCGACGCCCATCGCGACGGCGTGGTCAACGGGGAGGGGGCGGCGGCTTTCCTGCTGGAATCGCGCACACGCCGAGAGCGCGGCGCCGCGCCGCTGGCGAAAATCCTCGGCCATGCGTCGGCCTACGAGCGGGCGAGCGACCATCGATCCGTCGGGCGATTGCAGGGAACGGCGCTGCGCCGCGTGCTTGCCGGCGCGCTGGAAGAGTCGGGTGTCGCCCCGCAGGCCGTGGGATGCGTGATTGCGCACGGTTTCAGCACGCATCTCGACGACGAGCGCGAAGCGAAGGCCATCCGCGACATTTTGGGCGACGTGCCCGTTACCGCGCCGAAAAGCTATTTCGGCCATTTCGGAGCCGGCAGTGGCGCGGTGGAGATGGCCGTCGGGCTGCTGGCGATCGAGCATCGCGCGATTCCGCCGACGCTGAACTACGAAACGCCCGATCCGAACTGCCCGGTCAACGTGGTCCACGGCCAGGCTCGGCCGCTCGAATCGCCCACGGCGCTGGTCCTCAGCCATTCCCAGCTCGGCCAGGCGGTGGCGGTGCTGCTGGGAGGCGTGTAAAATAGATCAGGCTTGCGGCAGCAATTTCCCCTCCAAATTTCCCACCAGGTGCAATCATGACTTACCGCGGACACGTGAAAAACGGCGTGATTGTTTTCGATGCGGCTAGTTCCCCTTTGCCTGAAGGTTCGGCCGTCGATATTTTCCCCATTCCGAGTGAAACGGCTGACAATCAATCCGAAGAAATCCCCACTTTATACGAGAGGCTCAAACCGTTCATTGGCAAGCTGGAAGGGTTGCCGCCCGACGCTTCAATAAATCACGACCACTATCTCTATGGCGTTCCAAAAAACACATGACATCCGTTTTCGCCGATACTTCATTCTACATTTCTCTTTTCAGCCCCAACGATGCGTTACACCACGCAGCCGTGAAATTGAGCAATTCGTTGAAGCGAAAGATTGTCACGACGGAATTCATCCTTCTTGAACTGGCAAATACCTATTCTCGCTGCAATGTTCGCCATCATTTCACGATGATCGTATCCGATCTTAAAAACGATTCTTCAGTTACGATCGTTCCCGCCACTTCAAAGCTTTTTTTTCAAGGTCTCGATTTGTTCGCGGACAGAGCGGATAAAAATTGGTCTTTAACGGATTGTATTTCCTTCTCAATTATGCAGGAACAGGGAATTTCCGAAACATTGACAACCGACCATCACTTCACGCAAGCCGGCTTTATTTCCTTGATGAACCAGCCGCCGCGGCATCCTCGGTAGATCAATTCCATCATCATTTCAACAGAAATGCCAGTCGAGTATCGTTCCTTCGCCGGCAAAATCCGAGAGCTCCAACACACGCTAGCCGCTTTGGAGCGCGCGGCGGCTTCGATCGGCGCACGGTCTTGTCCGGGCAGGAATGGTTCGAACTGCTGCGGAAAAAACTGCTTCCACAACTCGAAATGCCCCCGCTGTTGGTAGCTGCCATCGTGGGCGGGACAAACATCGGCAAGTCGGTGATTTTCAATCAGCTTGCCGGCGAGAACGCCAGCGCCGCGACGCCGCTGGCCTCGGGCACGAAGCATCCGGTGTGCCTCGTTCCGGAAGGATTGGACGATCCGGTCCTGTTGGCGAAACTTTTCCAGCCGTTCGCGCTGCTGCCCTGGCATTCGGCGGACGATGCGCTCGAGGAATCCGGGGAGAACCGGCTCTTTTGGCGGCGCGGCAAGCGCATGCCGCCGCGGCTGTTGGCGCTCGACGCGCCCGACGTCGATTCCGACGCGCAGGTCAATTGGGCCCGCGCCAAGGCGGTGCGCCAAGCGGCCGACGTGCTGATGGCGATCCTCACCCAGCAAAAATACAACGACGCGGCGGTCAAGCAATTCTTCCGCGCGGCGGCGGAAGCCGACAAGCCGTTCATCGTGTTGTTCAACCAATGCGATCTCGAGGCGGACCGCGATTATTGGCCCCGCTGGCTGGCCACTTTTCGCGAGGAAACCGGCGCAGCGCCGGAGTTGGTCTATGTGGTTCCGCACGACCGCTGCGCGGCGGAGGAGCTTCGGCTGCCGATCTATAACGTCGGCACGGACGGGAAAAGGAACTCGGCGCGGCGATCGATTTGCGCGACGAGCTGGCCGGGTTGCACTTCGATTCGATCAAAATCCGCACCTTCCGCGGCGCGCTCAAACTCGTGCTCGATCCCGCGCGCGGCGTGCCGGGATATTTGGAAAATATCCGCCGCGCCGCGGGCGAATTCGCCGCCGCGGCGGACGTCCTCTCGGCGCGGGAGATGGCCCGGGTCGATTGGCCCGCACTGCCCTCGGGCGTCCTGGTCGGCGAAATCCGCCGCTGGTGGGACGGCGCCAGGGAGCCTTGGCCGCGGCGAATTCACGGCTTCTATCGCGTGCTGGGGCGCGGCGTGACGTGGCCGTTCCGCACCGCGTGGACTTCCGCCACCGGCCCGGCGATCGATCCGCTTGCCGCTTTTCGAAAACAGGAACGGGCGGCGATCCTCGCGGCCGTGGGCAAATTGCTCGACGAACTCGGCCGGCTGGCGCAGGTCGGCAACGAGACGCTCCGCCCGCGCTTGCTGAAGCTTTTGAGCGGCCACGCCCGGGCCGATCTGCTGGCGCGTGTGGAAGCGGCCCACGACGAATTGCCCGCCGTCGATGAACACTATCGCGAATATCTAACCGCCGAGTTGAACGCCTGGCGCGACGGCAATCCCCGTGCGATAAAACTCCTGCAATCGCTCGACCATCTCGCCGCGGCGGCGCGGCCGGCGATCTCCATCGGCTTGTTCTTCACCGGTTTGCATTTCGCCGGCGATCTGGCGGGCCAGGCCGCCGTTCAGGCCGCGAGCCAGACGGCCGGGCACTTCGCCACCGAAGCGGCCATCACCGGCGGCATCGCGGGCGGCGGCGAGGCGATCATCAGCACCACCAGCGAAGGCGTGAGCCAGGCCGCCGGCCGCATGTTCCTCAAGCTGCAATCGCGCTACGCCCAAGAGCGCGCCCGCTGGCTGGCCGACTGGCTCGAACAAGAACTTTTGGGCAGTCTGCTCGGCGAACTGCGCCAGGGAGCGGAAGTGCCGCAAAGCAAGGTGTTTCAAGCAGTCGAAGAAACGCTCGGCGAATTGAATCGTTTGCTGCAGTAGGTTATGCTTCAGCATAACAGCATCTTTGCTATGCTGAAGCATAACCTACATCTGCCGTGAGAAAATGGACATCATCCGATCTCTCGACGATCCGCGCATCGCCGCTTACCGCAATTTGCCCGATCGGACGTTGCGGGGGGAAGCATATTTCTTGCCGAGGGGCGGTTGCTTGCCCGGCGCTTGCTGGCGAGCCGCTACGACGTCGAATCGGTATTCGTAAGCACGGACTGCTACGAGGAATTTCGCCGCTTGACGCCCGCCAATGTGCCGCTGTACGCGGCCGACGAACCGCTGCTGTTGAAAATCGTGGGTTTTCCTTTTCACCGCGGCGCGTTGGCCGTGGGACGTCGCGGCCTGCCGGCGACGCTCGACGCGCTGCTCGCTCCCGCCGAGGAGCTGCCGCGATTCCGTCTGGCCGTCTGTCCGGAAATCACCAAGCCGGAGAATATGGGCTTGATCTTCCGCAACGCGGCCGCTTTCGGTTTCAACGGCGTCCTGCTGGGCGAGCGGTGCTGCGATCCGTTCTCCCGCCGCGCGATGCGCGTTTCGATGGGGGCCGTGCTGCAAGTGCCATTCTGCAAAGCCGGAAATTTACTGGAATCGCTGCAAAACCTCAAACAGCGCCGCGGCTTCCTCCTTTATGCGGCCATTCTCGACGCCGGCGCCGAAAAGCTGCACGAAATCGCCTGGCCTTCGCGCTGCGGCATTCTCTTGGGCAACGAGATGGACGGCCTCGACGCCGCCTCGCTCGCGCTTTGCGACCACCGCGTGACGATCCCCATTACCGATCAAGTCGATTCGCTCAACCTCGGCGTGGCCGCGGGGATTTTCATGTTCGCGATGCAACACGACAGTTTAAAATGATTCTATGTGGAGATTAGTGGTTATTAAGGGGAACCGCAAAAACACTTATGTACTAAATCGGTTAAAAGGCGCATTTGCCGCACGGCACACGGAGCGTGCCTCCGTTTTTACGTTCCGGCGTTCCAAGCCTCAACGCTGAGACCGTCGGATTCATTGACCTCGATGGCCGTGGTTTCGCCCGGATCGAGCCACAGATAGTTGCGATCGGCGAAAAACGTGTCGAGATGGCCTTTACGGAGGACGCGGACGCCCACGGCGGGCACGGAACCGCGATTGAAGATGTGAAGCTTGTTACCGGTTATACTCGATTCAAGTTTCGTGCGCGGCAATTGGAAAAGGCAATCCTTAACGGCCGAGAAGTTGATTGCATAATCGTTTCGCACGACGAGAACGCCGTCATGGAGGACATCCGTCACGACCATCAAGGGCGAAGATTCGGTCTGCTCGGCAGTTAAGCTGAAATCACCTAAACGCATGCCTTGTTTGACCGATCCGCGGCCGGGAAAACGTTTTTCTGCGATTTGCTTGAGCTCGGCATCGTAGGCGCGAACGCGGACTTCCCAATTGGCCTCTTTTAAAGCATCGGCGTCGTCCAGCAGATACATCGGCAGAGTAAGCGGCTCACCTTGCACGTCAAGTTTATTGAACAGGGCCACCGCCAAGAGCGGCGTGAAACTTTTTTGGATCAAATAGTGTGAAATCTTCGGCGCGCCGTACCAGTCCACGGTGGACCACGAGGCGGCCGGGCAATTGTCGTTGAGTTTATAGTACAACGCGCCCGTCGATTCGGGCCAGCGCGACCGGGCGCGCTCCAACATATGCCGCACACCAACGCTTTGCGCAAGCTGCGTGCCCGCGATGAAACGCTCCATGGTATCGCTCGCGGTGAAATAACGCGACATGCGAGTGAGCCGGTCGAGGTCCCGCGACGTATTGAAAATCGGCGTGTGATAGGCGAAAGTCTTGTCGGCAGGCGGCGGCCAAAGCTTCTGTTCCTCGTCCGGCATGAATCGCAGCACCGATTCGTAGTCGGGATAGGAGGCGATGCCGGACTCGCCGAAGAAGATTGAATGAATAACGAACGAGCGGTCGAGCGGTGCGCCGCCCCAATAAACGTCGTAATTGTGCTCGCTGCCGCCGCAAGGCTCGCCTCGGTGGAAGTCGCGAGTGCCATCGAGTTCGATCGTCAGGCGACCCATCATATCGATGGCCGGGCCAAACGGATCGCCCGATTCGTTTCCGCCGGTATAGATTGCGAGAGAAGCGCGGCTCCGCAGCCGCAGAATATTCTCGCGAACGGTTTGTTCGAGTAAATTATATGGCTGCGTCTTGTGGGAATCCCAGGCGGTGGGCCATTCCTGCATGACCATGATGCCCTTGTGATCGCAGAGATCGTAAAACTCTTCGGTTTCGACCATCCCCGCGCCCGAGCGCGGACCATCTGACAATGCTGACTGGCGGCGAGCGTCAACAGGCGATCGTAACGCTCGCGCGAGAAATCCATCATGGCGTCACAAGTACACCAGCCCGCTCCTTTGACGAACGTTGGGCGGCCGTTGATGATGAATGTCCAATCGTAACAGGCTGGATCCACGCGGCCGTTGACCGGGGCCATGTGAATCGTGCGGATGCCGAAAGTCAGTTCTTCGACGTCCGGCGTTTTCCCGCCGTCGGGCGTGAACGCGAGTTGGAGCCGGTAGAGGTTCGGCTTGCCCAAATCGACCGGCCACCAAAGTTGCGGATTCGGAATGTCGAACTGCAAGTGCAATTCCTTGTTTGTTTCGGCGGACTGCACGGAGGATTCAAAATGATAAACCCTGCCGGAGAAATTGTCGGGCGCGATCGTGCCGACGAGTTTTCCCGACCAACCGCCTTTTGGACCGGACAAGTTCACGACGAGATCCACCGTGCCCGTTTGCGCGTCGCGTGTGGCAACAAAGGGATTTTGCACGGCCACCGTCGGTTCGCCACGCAATTCGACCGATCGCCAGATGCCCAGCGGGGGAAATTTCGAGTAGTGCCAGCCGTAGCTGTTGTTGAAAACAACCGTTCTGGCCCACGGCAACGCGGGATCGAGTTTCACAATATAGCGTGTTTTTCTCCCGCAACAGGCCTTCCACGGGCAACTCGATGCGTGTGAACATGCCTTCGTGCTTTCCCAGCTCCTTTCCGTTCAACCAGATGGTGCAGCGATTGCAGACGCCGTGGAAGACGAGAGTTTGAGCTCGCCCTTTCGGCGGACGAGCGAATGTTTTTCTATACCAATAGGTTTTCGCGCTCCATTCTCTGGCGATTTCCTGGTTGCGGCCGAAATAAGGAAACGGAATCACGCCGGCTTGATAGAGCGCGGTGTGGACACTGCCCGGCACGGTGGCGCGAATGGCATCTGACCAATCGCCCGCAAGCCGTTTGTCGGCCTCGCCGCCTTCGAGCAGTTGCCAAGCGCCGTCGAGCGGGAAAACAGGCGTTTTGGGCGGAATATCGACCGGCAAATCTTGCAGCGAAACGCGCTCGGCCTTCGAATCCAGCGGCGCGGGACCGGACTGGTAGCTTCGGCGATCCAGTTCGCTGAGCGACAACCTTTCAATCTTGCTTATCGCATTGGCATTCGATGACGCATCGGCAAATGCATCGGCTCCTTCAACGAAATCAAAATTCCAAAGCCCGATGGTCTCGGGGTCCGCTTTGAAGGGCACCTCGGGAATGCCTTGAATTTTTCGAGCGACTTTGGAAATTCGCAATTCGTCGATGACGCCGTCACAGCCAAACAATGCCGTCGCGCCAACGCTGAGTTTGCCGGACTTGACCGTTCCCTTTGCATTTTTTTCGATAAGCGCGTTGACCACCTCGCGGCCATCGGCATACAGCGCCACCTGGGCATCGTCCACGACCATCGCCACGTAGTGCCACTGTTTGTCGGCAATCGCAACTTTCGACTTGATGATCGAGGGTTTGACGCCGGGAATATAGGCGCTGAGCGTGCCCGAACCGGCCTCGGTGTAGATTTCCCAATGGTCGAACGATTCCTTGGGTTCGTTGGCCACCAGGATATTGTACCGATCGTGACTGTTCAATTCACACCACAATTCGACCGTCAACGGAGAGGATTTATATGCCGGCAGCACGCGCGCCGTCTCGGCGCTGGAATTGACGAGAATGATCGCCGTGCCAAAACGCCCTTGCGAAACGTCATCGCGTGTTAGCCTTGGCAATCGGTCTCCAGCTTCCGCCGGATCATGGAAACTCAAGGCAACAAGACAGCACGCAAATAGACACCTGAGAAACAGTACGGAGTTTTTCAAAGTAGGGTTCCTTGCACATGAAGGGTTCGACAAACCGCGGTAACGACAACTATTCAAAACAGGTGGTCTGCATGAAGATGGCAGTGCAGGTCTATTGCCTTCTGCCGGAAAATCGACAATTGAATAACCGTTTTCGGTTTCGCGCCTGCACAACCATATTTGCGGTGAAAGTCATTTTAGTGGCGAAGATGGTCTATTGGCAAGGATTTTCAAGAGGTGGCCTGGCTAGCCCTAACAATATTTCGCCCCCCGGCACTACCTGGTGTCCCCCTGCCGGCTTGGCTTTTTATATGCATTTGCTTAAATAAGCCTAAAAAGATAAGGAACACTAATAACCACTGATATCCACTGATGATTTATGCTCATAGTATTCAGGATCGAGAATTTATGCTCAACTTTAATAGATGCCGAATGCTTTGGCTGCTTGCTGTCTTTTGTGGATGGTCTGCCATATCCGCCGAAGCGAAAACGCTCGATGTCGGCGAGGGAAAACCTTTTGATCGCATCGAAAAGGCCAACGCCGTTGCACAGTCCGGCGACGTGATTCTTGTTTACGCGTTGAAAAACGGACGAGCATACGAGAAAACCTCCGTTTTCGTGCGGCAGAAAAATCTCACGTTATGTGGCGCGCCCGGCAAGGGAAAAATGCGGGTCCTGATTTCCGGCGAGGGATTCGATTACAGCGGCCGCGGCAGCACGCCCCGGGCGATCTTTCAATTCAACCGCGGCGCCGACGGCTGCAAACTCGAAGGTTTCGAGCTATTCGGCGCGCACAACGAGAGCCACAACGGCGCGGGCATGCGGATCAACCAGGCCAACGGCGACGCGAAACAAGGGTACCAGCAAATAGCAGCCGTCCGCGGCGGAGCGCAAATGCGGAACCTACAAATGCGGAGCCTAACCGGCCGGCAGAACTGGTTCGCCGGCGATCGACCAGTAAGGAAAAACGCGCGAACGCGAAAAAACTAACTCTTGGGGCATATGGATCTTAAGAAAATGCGGCTCGAAGAACCTAATACTTACGCCAGCGCCTCCGCCTTCGCCATCACGTCGTCGGGGATGTTGAAATTGGAGGCCACCGTCTGCACATCGTCGTGGTCGTCGATGCGCTCCATGAGCTTGAGAATCTTGTGTGCAATCTCGGGATCGTCGATATTGACCATGTTTTTCGCGATCCGCATGATCTGGTTCGCTTCGGGCGTGATGTTGTTGTCGGCCAGTGCCTTGGCAACCTGGCTATAGACGCTCGGGTCGCAGGTGACTTCGAACTTGTCCCCCTCGGGCTTGACGTCGTCGGCGCCGGCTTCGAGGGCGATCTCCATAAGCCGGTCTTCATCGATCTTGTCGGCGGGAACGAGGAACAGCCCTTTGTTCTCGAACATCCACGCCACGCAGCCGGCGCCGCCGAGTTTGCCGTTGGACATTTCGAAGACCTTGCGGATTTCGCCGGCGGTGCGGTTGCGGTTGTCGGTGAGCACTTCGGCGAGGATCGCCACGCCGCCCGCGCCGTAGCCTTCGTAAACGATTTCTTCGAGGTTGCCGCCGTCGAGTTCGCCGGTGCCGCGCTTGATCGCCCGCTGGATGTTGTCCTTGGGCATGCTGATGGCCTTGGCATCGTCGATGGCGTAGCGCAGGCGGAGATTTTGGTCCGGATCGCCCCCGCCCGCTTTGGCCGCGACGATGATCGCCTTGGCCAGCTTGCTCCACAGCTTGCCGCGCTTGGCATCGACCAGCGCCTTTTATGTTTGATTCCGGCCCAATGGGAATGGCCTGACATGATAAGTACTCCGTTTCGAAAGTATCGTATTTTGAGATGTTTTGGAATGTTTTGGAATGTTTTGGAATGTTGCCGTTTGCACAAAAACTTTCTGCTTGTTCCACGCCGCGGCGCGGGAACGAGTCGATTCATTCGTCATTTCGGAATTTTCTTCTCCACCGCCTTGGCTTTCGCTTCATCTTTTTCCTTGCGGAACGATTCGGCCGCGCGGCGCCAGTTTTCGCGGGCATTCTCGATTTGGCCGAGCTTCTGATAAGTATCGCCAATATGGTCGAGCACGGTGCCGTCGGCGATTTTTTCGGCGGCTTTCCGCAATTCAACCGCGGCCTCGGCGTATTTCCGCTGCCGGAACAGCACCCAGCCCAGACTGTCGCAATAGGCGGCGTTCCCGGGCTCGGCCTCGACCGCCTTGCGGATCATCCGGCTTGCGCGGCCGAGATGCTCGTTCCGGTCGGCCCAAAGATAGCCCAGATCGTTGAGCGCGGCGCCGTCTTCGGGATATTCGTCGAGCACCAGGTTCAATTGCTCTTCCGCCTCGGGCATCCGGCCCAGCAGCACGCAGACGTTCGCAAACGCCAAACGAACGTCTTTCAAGCCCTCGCGGAAGTCCTCCGAGGAGAAATCGTTTTCGCATTTTTGCAACAATTCCCGATACGCCGAGAATGCTTCCGCATAGCGTTTGCCGAACGTCAGCACCCAAGCGGGCCGGGCGAGGAAGGCAATCGAGCCGGGCTTGAGTTCGGCGGCTTTTTTCGCGGCGGCAAGCGCTTCGTCGATGCGATTTTCCAAGCCCAGCGCGCCGGCCAGATAGAAATGGAAGTTCGCGTTCTCCTCCGCGGACTGTTGATGATCGATCGCCCGCTGAAACACGGCGGCCGCATCCTTCGAACGCTGGGCCAGCAGCAGTTCCAGACCCCAGACCAGATAGACTTCGCCGCTCTGTTTGGGATCGGCTTTCAACGCACGGGTGAAGAGTACATCAGCCGCCGCCCACATTTTGGCGTCCGCGGCGAGTATCCCGAGCGCAAGATTTTCGCCCCGGGCGATCTTTTCCGGCGAAGCCGCGGCGCGCCTGTCGGCCGCTTCGACGAGCCGCCGCATCAGGTCGGCGTCGCGGGCGATGTCGGCTGCTTCCACTCCCAGCGATTCCAACATGCCCGCCTTGTCTTGCGCCTCGCCGAGCAGCGTGAGCAGCGCATCGCCGTTTTTCTTCTTCGCAAAAATTTCCGCCAGTCTGCGGTAGCCGGTATAGGTGGGCGATTTGGCAAGCAGGGCCGAGTACAACGCGGCGGATTTGTCCGAGAAACCCGCATCGGCATATTTCGACGCCAAGAAATAACCGAGCGACAAATCCTCGTCTTTCGCGGCCCGGAGTTTTTCCAAACGCGGAATTAATTCTCCCGTCTTGCCCAATATCCGCAAAACGTCCGCATAGAGTTCATAAGGCCCCATGCCGCGGCCGGAAAGTTTTTCGGCAAACGCGGTTTCCAAGGCCGCCAACGCCGCGGCCGGCTTGCCGCCTGCGGCGTCGATCCGCGCCAATTCATATTGCAACAGCGCCTTGTCGGGCGAATAGCCGTCCGCTTTTTCGAAGGCGGCTTTGGCCTCCTCCAACCGGCCGGCGCGGACGAAAGCATCGCCGAAGACCAGATAGAGGTCCGCCGGCTCCTCGAGAATCGCTTTCACGGCTTTATCGTCGAGCCCGATTTTCTCCGGATTTTCCAACGCCTTGGCGACCGCGGCGAAACAATCGGCCGCGCGGTCGAACTTTTCGTCGAGATGATAGAGCCGGCCGAGTTCCAGGCGGAGAATCGCCTCGTCGGAATCATCGACCGCCGGATGGTCCGCCGCCGCGCGTTCGAACAAGCGCAGCGCCGAAGGCCACTTTTCTTTTTGCACTTGCACCGCGCCCAACTGGCGCAGCAGCAGCGGATCGAGGGCGGCATCCATTTTAACCGCCAAAAGCGCGTAACGGACCGCTTCGCTTTCGCGGTCCAGCCGCATCGCGAGCGGGATGATCTCGCGGACGATTTCGGCCGATCCCGGATCCAAGCGCAGCGCACGCTGATAAGAACGCAGGGCGGGCGGGTATTCATCCCCCAGTTCCATGGCCCTGCCCGAAGCGAAAAGAATCAACGCCTCTTTTTTATCGCGCTGGTTTTCGTCGGCGGACTGCGAGGGAGCCAAAGGCGCGGGAGCGTCGTCCAGCACGAGCGGTCCCGGAGCCGCCGCGCCGACTTCGGCCGGGACGCAAGCCGGGGGCGCAACCCGATCACCGGCAAGCCGACGAGAAGCGCTGCGCAAAAAACGCCTCGCAGCAAAATCGCTGAGCGAAATAACATTGAGAATAAAGCCTCGATTGGTGCAACTAATTAGCGCGGTTTGCGTTTCGAAAGTCCTTCGGTGACCGATTTTTTTTTCGTGGCCGGCGTTTCGCGCGGCGACGTTTCACCGGCGACCGGTTTGACCGAGGCCTCGGGGGTGGATTTGTGCCTGGATTTTTTGAAAGGTTCGGCCGGTTTTTCGCCAAGCGAAGCTTTTTTCCGCGGCGGGGTTTTTTCGCCTCCCTCGTGTTTTTTCCCCTCTTTTTTCACTGCCTTTTTTTGATCGCCGGAAGGAGACTTATCCGCTTCCGCGGCGGCCGGTTCCGCGGCTTTTTTCGCGCTCGGCTCCGCCCGCCGCTTCGGCAGCCGGCCGGCGACCTCGGGGTTGACCTCGAGCAAGATGTTTTTGACGGCGGCGGCGTAGGGATTGGCGATGAAATCGGCGGCGAACTGATGCAACAGCGAACCGAATTCCACGCCCTTCGATTTCGGAATCGCGCGTTCCAAGCCGGGAACTTCGCCTTTCGCGGCGTCTTTTTCGGAAACCAGATCGAGCAATTTCAGAATCTTCATCGTGCCTGCATCAATCGGAATGGCATGCCCGCCCAGCGATGCCTGGACCACGAATGCCACCGTGCTCCGCGTAGCGCCGTCGAGGCCATCGAGCCACTTGATCGTCGGGCCGAGGTTTTTCTTCTTCGTATCCTCCAGATCGAAATTGAAGCGCGCCTCGAAAACCGCGTGCAGCACGCGCTTGATCCGGTTGGCCGCCGCGCGGGGGTCGGGCAGGCACGCCATCACTTCGGAAAGTTCCGAAATCGACGTCACGCGCACCTCGTTCCAGTCGAAAAACGTGTGCTTCAGCGCCGCAAAACCTTCTTCGGCCGCTTCGTAGCGGGCGTCTTCCAGACAACAGGCGAACAACAGGTGCTCCATCACCGTCCGGTCCGGATTCGTCGGCACCGGCTTGTAGTGTTTTTTGAGGACCTTGTGCAACTTGCCGAATTGTGCGGTGCGGGTGGCTGTGGTCATATCGTTAAAATATCAAGGGATTGGAGATGAGGGATTGGAGACGGGAGTTTTCCAGTTCCCGATCCCTGATGCCTGGTTCTGTTCATTCCTCAATTTGCTCGCCTTCGTCCGGAGGTTCGCCCGTTTCCGCCGGCGGGAGCACTTCGCGGAGAATCTTCGCGATTTCTATCGAGTGTTTCACTCCTTGATCGAGAAGGAAGGTGATCTTGGGCGTATAGCGCAGTTCCAACTCCCGCGCCAGTTTGGATTGCAGGAAACCCGCCGCGCTCTGCAAACCGCGAAGCGTCAAGTTCTGATGCGTATCGTCGCCCATCACCGAGACGTGAACCTTGGCGACGCGCAAATCGGAGGAGACCTCGACGAACGTGACCGTTACATCCCGCACGCGGGGATCCTTGATTTCCGCCAGGATCGCCATGCTCACCACCTGGCGGACGGCTTCGGCGACTTTTTGCACTCGGCGCTGGGACATTTTTTTAGGATCAAGTGGGAAGGATGAAGGATGGAAGATGGAAGATGCGGCATTCATCCTTCATCCTGCGAACTTCCTCCTTCTTTTAAAGCGTTCTGGCGACCTCTTCGATGCGGTAGGCTTCGAGAATATCGCCCTCTTTGACGTCGTTGAAGTTGGCGATTTTCAAGCCGCATTCGAAGCCTTCGCGGACCTCGCGGGCATCGTCCTTTTCGCGTTTCAGCGATTCCAGGCCGTATTCGCCGAGGATCCGGCTCTCGCGGATGATGCGGACGCGGGCGTCTCGGGCGACGGTGCCCGAAAGCACCCGGCAGCCCGCCACGGTGCCCGTCTTGCTGATGTGAAACGTCCGCAGCACCAAGGCGCGGCCCGTATCGCGCTCCAAGCGTTCGGGCCGCAACATGCCTTCCAAGGCGGCTTTCAGATCGTCGGTGACCTGATAGATGATGTCGTAGCGCCGGACTTGCACGCCCAACTGCTCGGCCAGGGAGCGGGCCTTTTCGTCGGGCACCACGCTGAAGCCGATGATGATCGCGTCGGAAGCGTCGGCCAGGTGGACGTCCGCCTCGGTAACGCCGCCCACGGTGGCTTGGAGGACCTTGATCTGCACTTCCGGATTGTCCAACTTGGTGAGTTCCTTGCGGATGGCCTCGATCGAGCCGCGGACGTCGGCGCGGAGAATGATGTTCAGCGTCTGCACTTCGTTTTCGCGGCCCAGGCGCTCGTACAGATTTTCCAGGGTGATGTGCTCCTTCGTGCCGGCCAGCGCGGCGGCGCGATTCGGCGAAGCGTTTTTCGGCCAATTCGCGGGCTTTGCTGATGTCGTCGAGCACGTAGAAGCGGTCGCCCGCGCCCGGCGCCACGTGCAAGCCGGTGACGTTCACGGGCATCGAAGGACCGGCCTCCCGGCGGCGCGCGAAGGGCGCCAAGGTGTCGTTCATCGCCTTGACGCGGCCGTAAGCCGCGCCGCAAACGATGACGTCGCCCACCCGCAGCGTGCCGTCGCGAACCAGCAATTTCGTGCTCACGCCGCGGTCCTCGTTGATTTCCGCCTCCAAACAGGTGCCCCGCGCGGCGCGGCGCGGATTCGCCTTGTATTCATGCAGTTCGGCAACCGTGAGCAGCGTCTCGATCAGTTCGTCGATGCCCAGACCGGTCATCGCGCTGCATTTGACGACTTCCGTCTCGCCGCTCCATTCGCTGGGCAACAACTCGTTGTCGGCCAATTGCTTGTAAACGCGCTCCGGATTGGCGCCGGGCAAATCCATCTTGTTGAGGGCCACGACGATCGGCACGCCGGCTGCGCGGGCGTGGCTGATGGCTTCTTCGGTTTGCGGCATGACGCCGTCCTCGGCGGCGACGACCAACACGGCGATGTCGGTGACGTTCGCGCCGCGGCGCGCATTTCGGTGAAGGCTTCATGGCCCGGCGTATCGACGAAAGTGATCGATCGGCCGTCCTTCTCGACGCAATACGCGCGAATGTGCTGGGTGATTCCTCCCTTTTCCTTGGAAGCCACGTCGATGCCGATGATCCGGTCCAACAGCGAAGTCTTGCCGTGGTCCACGTGGCCGAGGAAAGTGACGATCGGCGGACGCGCGTCCAGGGTCGAAGGGTCGTCGGACGCGTCCAACTCGGGCAAAAGCTGCTCTTCGATGTCCGCTTGATGGTGGAATTTGGCGTTTACTCCCAGATCGGCGGCCAGCAGTTCGGCCATTTCGGCGTCGAGATTCGCGGCGATGTTGGTCATGGTTCCCATCTCCAGCAATTTGGCGAGGATCGTGCGCGCGGGCACGCCGAGGGCCTCGGAAAAAGTCCGCACGGTGCAGGGCAACTGCACGGTCACGCTTTCCTTCCGCGGCGCGGCGGTATTGGCGCCCGTCCGCCTGATGCGCGTTTTTCTCCGCGTAATGACCGAAGCGGGGGAAGCGGCTTCCTCTTCCTCGCCGCCATGACGGCGTTTGACCGTGGCGGTTTTCTTCCGCTTGAGCTGCCGCTGCTCGCGTCCGCCCATGGCCACCAAACCGTCCTCTTCCTTTTCCGGGAGATCGTCCTTGGTGACTTTTTTTCGTTCCTTGCCGGCGGGGACCTCGCTGGACGGCGGAGCCAAATCCCGAGAAGGCCCGCCCTTCGTACCGCGACCGCTGGTGGCTCTGCGTTTTTCCTCGGCTTTTCGCAGATGCTCGGAAAGGGGTTTGCCGCCGGCCTTGCCCGCGCGAATCGCGTCTTTCGGCAGGCGGATGTCCGGTTTTTGCGGCGCCGGTTCCTTGGACTTCGCCTTCGAGGGCGTTTTGGAAGGGGGGGGCAACGGCGCCAGTTTGATTGACGGCCCGCGATCTCGATCGCGCCGCTCGCGATCCCTGGGTTTTTTCTCTTCGCGGCGTTCCTCGCGCAGTTTTCCCAGTTCCGGAGGTCGTGAAGGACGCAACGGAGCTTCCGGCGGCCGCTGCAATTCCGGCAGCATGGTTTCAGCGGGTGAGGAGGATCCCGCTCTTTTCATTTCCGACGGCATCGCGGGTGACGGCTCCGCGGAGGCATTGCTCTCGGCGTGAGATTCTTCCCGTGACGGTTCTTGCTCCCCCGCAGGCGCCGTGAGCGGAGGCGTGAGTTCCGCGGTGGATTCCGGCTTCTCCGGCGTTCGCTTTTTGAGAAGGGGGGGTTTGTCGAGTTTAGAAGCAAGGACGGGGATTTTGCCGCCGCGGCTGCCCGCCGGAGCAATGTAATCTTCGCGCCTCAAGACGCCGGCCGCCGCGCTCTCGCCCCGCCCGGCATGGGCCGCCGGACCGCTTTTGCCACCCTTGCCCGCATTCATGAAAGATAGGACTTTAGCGTGTTCCTCGTCGCTGAGGCTAGCCAGCGCAGAGCCTTTCCCCGTGATTCCCGCCTTGGTGCAAATATCGACGAGGATCTTGTTGTCGATCTTCAGTTCTTTGGCTAACGCGTAAATGCGGATTGGCAACGGGATACTCCCTCTGGCACGGCTTCCGCCGATTTTGTGCGGACGTTCGTAGTTCCGGCTCCAACCGGAAAACGGGCGAAGCTCTGCCCAACGGCGGTGCTACGAGCCAGCAAACACTCCATGCGGCAACGCCGACCGGGACACTCCGGCGGTGTACCGCGGAATTAAACATTCTTCTCTTCCCCTGCCGGCGGCTCTTCGGTCGCCGGTTGATCCGGTCCGGCTGTCGCTTCCGCCGGTTGATCCGGTCCGGCTGTCGCTTCCGCCGGTTGATCCGATTCGGCTGTCGCTTCCGCCGGTTGGTCCGATTCGGCTGTCGCTTCCGCCGGTTTGCCGTTCGACTTGTCGGCGCCGGCCAGATACTCCGGCGTGCCTTCATCGACGTTCTCGGCGGCGGCCAAACGATCGGCCTCGCGCTGTTTCCTGCGCTGCTCGGCGGCGGCGGCTTCGGCTTCCTCGGCCTTGGCTTCGGCCTGTTCGACGATCCGATCGACCACCTCTTGCGCGAGACTGCCCATTTCCATCAGGGCGTCGGGCTCGATCACCGACAGGTCATCATAACTCGAAAAGCCTTCGCCCACCAGCTTTTCGGCCAACTCGGGCTCGACGCCCTCGAGCGACGAGAAGCCCATCACGGCCTGCTCGATCTGCTCGTCCAACTCCTCGCGGGTCATGATCTCGATATCCCAGCCGCAAAGCTTGCTGGCCAGCCGCACATTCTGTCCCCGACGGCCGATGGCCAGCGACAATTGATCTTCCTGCACCAACACGATCGCGCGGCCCAACATCTGGCAGAGGATCACTTCTTCGGTCGTGGCCGGCTGCAGGGCGTTGGGAATCAACACCTGCATGTCCTCGCTCCAACGAACGATGTCGATCCGTTCGCCGCCCAATTCATCCACGATATTTTTGATGCGGTTTCCGCGCACGCCGACGCAGGCGCCGACGCAATCGACCCGCTGATCGGTGCTCGCGACGGCGACTTTCGTGCGATACCCCGGCTCGCGGGAGATGGCGCGGATTTCGATGACGCTCTCGGCGATTTCGGGAATCTCTTGCTCGAACAAACGTTGCACCAGGTGCGGCTTGGTGCGGCTTAAAATCACTCGCACGCGGCTGCCCTGCTTCTTGACTTCATAAACGGTTGCCCGCACGCGCTCGTTGGCATGGTGGGTTTCGCCGGGGATTTGCTCGCTTTTGGGTAAAATCGCCTCGACATTTCCCAAAGCCACGGTTGCCGCCCCCCCCTCATAACGCTGCACCACGCCCGTAATCAGTTGACCGATCTGTTCCACGTATTCATTATACAACTGGTCGCGTTCGGCCTCACGGATCTTCTGGATCATCACCTGCTTGGCGGTCTGCGCACCAATGCGTTCGACCATCTCCGCGGGATCCATCGGTTCGCCGTTCAACGAACCGCTGATCTTCCCGTCTTGGCGGTCGATCTTCACGGTAATCTCGGCTTGTTCTCCGTAGTGCTTCTTGGCGGCGGAAATAATCGCCGCTTCGATCCCCTCGAAGACAATTTCCTTGTTGATATTTTTTTCGCGATGAATCGCATCCACGATGCGAAGGATTTCTTTGGAATCCATCGGTCCTCACTTTCCAGCAAACCTGGCATTTCGTCCTGGCATGTCCGTTGCCGAGGGACGTCCATTCTCTCTATCCACCTACACGCCAAGCACTTACGCTGTGACAACAACACCCCGCTCCGCGGCTCGGCCAGCTTGCCGTGATGCCGCAAATTCTTATGACCGTGTAACTTAGCGGTTCGGTAATCCGGTAAGCATACCGAGAGAATTATGGGGTGTCAAGCCGGAGGGGTGGGCCGCCAACACCATTATCTCTATTTTACCCCATTCTTTCGCTGCCAAAAAACCACCAATTATTATGGTACGGCACCACCTGCATCGAGCCGCCGAAGCAAATAATTGACCACGATGGTTTCAGCCGTTATCCTGAATCGTCCCTCTCAACATCCTCCCGGCAAGCCATCCAGTGTAGGAGAACGGCTGATGCGAAATTTAAAAAACAAACTAGGTTGGTGCTCATTCGCCCTTGGACTGGCAATCGCCGGCCTTGCTTTTGCCGGTAATGAAGATTTGGAACGTACTTTCCAGACGCCGCCGGCTGCCGCCCGACCTTGGGTGTACTGGTGGTGGTTGAATAGCAACGTGACGCGCGAGGGGATTACACGGGATTTGGAAGAGATGCATCGGCAGGGCATCCAGGGAGTATTGATTTTCAATGCCGGCGGCGGCGATACGCCCGCGGGACCAAAATTCCTCAGCCCCGAGTGGAACGCGCTTTTCGAATTCGCCTTAAGCGAATTGTCGCGGCTCGGCATGGAGGCCGGCGTGAACCTCTGCGACGGTTGGGATGCCGGCGGTCCCTGGATTCCCGCCGAGGCGGCGAACAAAAAGCTGACTTATTCGGAAACGCAAATCGACGCACCGGGGGCGGGCATGACCGAGCTGCCGCTTCCGCCCACGCTGGATAACTTCTATCACGACGTTGCCGTCTTGGCCATTCGTGAAAAAGGGACCAAGCCCGTGCAACCGGCGGAGATTCGTGCCTGTCCCACGGTGGGTGGCTACTGCGACGAAAAGAATTGGCCGCCGGCCGACACCGCCGACGGCGATCCGAACACCGTATGGCGATCCGCCCACGCCCCAGCCCCCGCGCCACCGGCGTGGATCGATTTTATCTACAGCGAGCCGTTGGCCGCCTCGGCGATTTATTTAATCGGGGCCAAGGACGCCGGTCCGCAGCAATGCGCACTGCAAACGTCCGACGACGGTGTGAATTTCACTACCCTGCCCGTCACCTGGACGATGGCCAAAGGCGAATCGAAGCGGGTCGAATTTCCCGAAGTCAAAGCGAAGGTGTTCCGTCTCGTCATTCAATCATCCCATGCACCGGACGTGCGGCTGGCGGAAATGCAAATCCTCCGCAAGGGCGACGAACCGGCCGTGCGGCCGGGCATCAAGTGGTGGCAATTCAAGTCGGGCAACCGCGGCTTTTGGGATTGGCCGAAAGCCGGCCCCGCCGTGATGGAAGAAGAATATCCGCAGGACGGCACGGCCGACTGCCAAAGCAAGGAAGTCGTCGATCTGACTTCCAAAATGGACAAGGACGGCAAGCTTTCTTGGCAAGTTCCCGAAGGACGCTGGACGATTTTACGGTTCGGCTACACGCTCGTCGGGCAGCGCACGCGCTGTTCGTCGGGCGGATCGGCCAACGTGATCGGCTATGAAGCCGACATGCTCGATCCGTTGGGCATCGAGACCCATTTCAAGCACTGTGGCGAGCCGCTTTTGGCCGCGGCCGGCGAATATGCGGGCAAAACCCTGAAATATTTGCACATCGATAGTTATGAAGTCGGGGCGGATATTCAAGGCCAGCAACCGACGTGGTCGGCGAAGTTTTTAGAAGAGTTCCGCACGCGCCGCGGCTACGATCCCCTGCCCTACCTGCCGGCGATGGCCCGGCGGATCGTCGATAACCGCGAGAAGACCGACCGCTTCTTGTGGGACATCCGCATGACGATCAGCGATTTGATGTGCGATTGCTTCTTCAAACGCTTTGCCGATCTTGCCCACGGGCACGGCGTGAGCATGCAATGCGAGACCGGCTACGGCACTTATCCGCATCCGCAGTTCGATGGCCTCCGCGCCGCCGGCCAGGGCGACGTCACGATGGGCGAGTTCTGGTACGGGACCGATATCATGTCGCAGTTCTATCCGTTCTGCAACGTGATCCGCTCGGTCGCCTCGCCGGCGCATATTTATGGAAAGAAAATCATCCAGGCCGAGTCGTTCACCGCCTGGTCGCATTTCCTCGAATATCCCTCCGCGCTGAAACCGCTAGGTGACGAAGCTTTTTGCGACGGATTGAATCGGATCGTGTTCCATCAATGGACACATCAGCCGAACGACGACATGCCCGGCTATCAGTACGGCGCGGGCACGCACATCGACCGGCATCTCACCTGGTGGAACATGTCGCAGCCGTTTTTGACGTATCTCACCCGCTGCCAATATATCCTCCAAAGCGGCCGCTTCCACGCAGACGTGTGTTATCTCAACGCCGAAGGAAGCTCACACTATGTGCCCAGCAAAAAGTATCTCAAGCCGGCACTGCCGCCGGGATATAACTTCGATTGCATCAATGCGGATGTGTTGTTGAATCGAATGACGCGTCAAGGATGGAATCAATTAGTCTTGCCTGACGGCATGGAATACATCCGCCTGATGCTACTGCCCGTAGGCAGACATCATGTCGCCCAAAGTGCTGAAGAAAATTAAACAACTTATCGAAGACGGGGGCAACAGTGCTAGGCGAAAAGCCGCTTCATACGCCGGGCTTAACCAACTGGCCCGAATTCGCGATAAGACAGTTAAAAAATATCGCCGACACTATTTGTGGGATAAAAATCCGGAGCGAAGAGGCAACATGACGATTGTATGGTATTGGAAAAGGGGGATTGGTTTGGGGATGCATCCTGGTGAAGCATTGAAATTCGATCAACAGCGCCACAAGATTTCGAGACGCCAAACAACAACGAAGGTTTCGAGTTCATTCATCGTATTATCGAGGACAAGGATTTGTATTTCGTCACCAATCAAACTAATGAAACGAAACACGGGGATTTTCTCTTCCGCGTTACGGATAAACAGCCCGAATTATGGGATCCCGTGACGGGCGTTATCCGCGATTTGCCCGAATTCTCGCAAGCTGATGAGGATCGCGTGAAAGTTCCCATGACATTCGCTCCGCATCAGAGTTTTTTCGTAGTATTTCAAAAATCAGTTGATTCCTCCTCTCCGCGAAGTAAAGAAGGATCAAATTTTCCCGAAATCGAGAAATCCGCTGAAATCGCCGGTCCTTGGACGGTCGCGTTTGATCCAAAATGGGGTGGCCCGGAAAAAGTCATGTTTGAAAAGCTCGACGATTGGTCCAAGCGGCCTGAGGAGGGAATCAGGTATTACAGCGGGACGGCAATCTATAAAAAATCGTTCGATCTCGAAGAAGCGGCGATTGCCGATAAGGATAAAAAGCCGTTGTATCTCGATCTGGGCACGGTCAATTATCTCGCCCGCGTTCAACTGAACGGAAAGGATCTCGGCGTGGTTTGGACCGCGCCGTGGCGGGTCGATATTTCCGGCGCAGTGAAAGCGAAGGGGAACGAACTGGAGATCGAAGTGGCCAACACCTGGTTGAACCGGATGGTCGGCGACGCCAATTCGCCGGCGGAAAAACGGCTGGCGAAAACCAATATCCACTATCCGCCCAACCAACCGCTCATGCCGTCCGGATTGCTCGGCCCGGTGACCATGCAGAAACAAAGCACGGAGACTGCCGCGCTGCACGTCGAGCTTCCCAAAGAGGTTCGCCCCCTGCCGGAACCTTTGCCGTCAGGCCAAACGAAGCCGGGCTTTGCGATTCGCGGCACGAAAGGCTGGAACTGGACCTCGGAGCAATATCTCGCCGAAATTCCCGTCTTGGCCCGGTACAAGATGAACTTCCTGATGAACTGCTACACCTCGATGTTTTCTTCCGCGCGAATTTCCCCTTCGTGAACGAGTGGTGGAAGCCCTTGCCGGACGCAAAGCAGGAAGCCTACGCAAAGGTCATCCGCGCTTGCCGCGAGAACGGCATCGACTTCTGCTTCGCAGTCCACTCGCAACTCTCCTCGTCGCGGCCGCTCAAGCCCACGAGCGCGGAAGACATCGACCTCTATTATCAACACTATGCCTCGGCGCAAAGCCAGGGCGTGAGATGGTTCAGCATCTCGCTTGACGACGTGAGTTGGGGCGACAAAGGGCCGGCGGTCGGCGGCGCGGATCATGCCAAGCTGGTGAATACGATTTTCACCCGCCTGCGAGCGAAAGACCCCGAGGCGCAGATGATCTTTTGTCCCGTCCCTTACTGGGGCGACGGCACGCAACCCGACCATCGGGCGTACCTCGAAGCGCTGGCGAAAGACCTTCATCCCGACGTTTATGTCTTTTGGACCGGCGATTCGGTGGTCGCGCCGCACATCACGCGCAAGGCCGCTGAAAGTTATAAAAGCATCGTCAAGCACCGGCTGTTTCTATGGGATAATTATCCGGTGAACGATCACGCGGCGACAATGCATCTGGGGCCCGTCGTGGGCCGCGATCCGGACTTGTGCGAAGTCATCGACGGGTACATGAGCAATCCGCTGTGTCCGCAGAATCAAATCAATCGTATCCCGATGTTGACCTGCGCGGATTATGCCTACAATCCGAAAGGCTATGATCCCGATCGGTCGATCGGCCAGGCGATCGCGCATCTGGCGGTGACCGACGCGCAGCGTAACGCTTTGCGGGATTTGGTCGAGGCCTATCCCGGTATGATCCGGCTGGGAAGCCAAAGCACGGCACTCAATCCGGTTCTCGAACGAATGCAGAAATTTCTCGCGGGCGGCGAAAACGACGCGGCCCGCGAGCACCTGCGCCGCATGGAAGACCTCGCCGCCCGGTTCGACGCCGCGTTTCCCGGTCAATTCGCCGACGCCAAGAAGACGCTGCGAGGCAATCTCGAAGCGATGAAGTCGGAACTCAAGAAATCGGAAGACGACAAAGCCCGGAAATAAGTGCGACTTGATTCTGCGTGAGTGAGATTGGCCCCCCCATTACAAAATTCCCATCACTGCCGCGCGTTGGCAGCGTTCCTTCAGCAGACGATCATACGCTCGAGAATGTCTGCGGCGCGCACTTCGTTCCGCATTTCACTCTTCGGCTGACCGATATGGTTCCAATACAATTAAACGTTCCGGGAGGCGATGCTCGATGCACATGAAAATGACCTTGGTCGTTGCGTTGGCGCTGCTCGCTTTGTCGCCCTTTCTCGCCGCCGAGGATGCAAAATCCGCATGTTCCGTTGCCGTTCAAAGCGACACCGTGGTGCTTTGCTCGCCCTCGTTCGAATTCACGCTATCGACAAGCAACGGCCTGCGCGCGGTCTCGTGGAAAAACAACCTCACCGACCGCACCTTGAGCCTCGGCAACGGTCCGGAACTCGATTTCGATCTCGGCCTGCCCGGCCAGACGCTCGTCACGCCAAAACTCACCGTCAAAACCAAACCGGGGAAATCGGCCGGCGACTGCCGCGAAGCCGTCTTCGAACTGGTTTCGGACAAACCCGCCGCCGCGGCGACCGTCGCTTACCGCTGGAACGATCGCGAGCCGGTGCTGCACAAATTCGTGACCATCACCAACGCCGGCGATTCAACCTGGGACCGCCTGCTTGACGTGCGGCTGGGAGTGTATCGGACCGACGCGAATCGCGACGATCACGACCCGGACTTCCCCGTTTATCTCACGCAAGCACATCTGGGCGGGCCGATCGTCCTCTTCGAAGATCCAGTGGGCCGCAAACGCGGTTTTCCCGCATACGTCGAAGGACAATATTTCCTGAGCCTTGCGCATCCAGCCGGTTTCGCGCTGCGGGAGAAGAACACCATCACGCTCAAACAATTGCCCGGCAAAAAGCTGGCCGCCGGCGCGCGTTTCGATTGCATGGAAGCCGTCTATGGCGTCGCCGGCGACGGCGGAGCCCGCGCGGCATTCGTCAAACAGCTTCACGATCGCATGCGCCGCGTGCGGCGCGGGCACGACAAGCCCATCGCCATCTTCGAGCCGTTCGGCTCGAAAGCCGACGGCCAATTCGACGAAACCGAAGCCTACCTGCTCGACAATCTTGCCAAGGTCGATCATGCACGGCAGGAAAACGGTCTGCAATGGGATTACTACTCTATCGACTTCTGGCACGATTCGGCCGCCGATCTCGCAGCGCCGAACGCCCGCAATTTTCCCCACGGATTCGCGAAAGTCATGCATGAAATCGCCCGGCAAGGCATGAAGCCGGGCCTCTGGATCGACAGCGGCCAATGCGGCAACTGGACGATTTGGGACAATCCCGCGCTGAAACACGCCCGAACCCGCACCGGCGGTCTCTGCCGTGCGACGGAGCCGGTCAACCGTTTTTACCTTGAGGGATACACGCACCAAATCAAGGAAAACGGCGTCCGGCTGTTCAAGTTCGACAATTTGGAGGACCGCTGCGATGAGCCCGGCCACGAACATTTGCCCGGCGACTACTCGACCGAGCCGATCATCAACGGCATCCTGCAGTTCTACCGCGATCTGGACAATGTCCGCCCCGAAATCGTGATCATGCTCTACTGGCGCTACGAGTCGCCGTGGTGGCTCGAATATGCCGACACGCTTTTCGACAGCGGCACGAAGATCGAGGCGGCGAGTTTCGCGCCCTGGCCGACGTTCCGCGCCCGCGACAGCGTCACCCGCCGGCTGGACGACGCGCGTTGGATGATCAAGGACCTGCCGCCGATCGGCTGGGACTCGCTGGGCGTGTGGCTCTCCAACTGGCCGTGGAATAGCTGCGTAGGCAAAGAGGACTGGCAGACCGGCATGGCGATGGACCTTTGCCGGGGGCATCTGCTGGCTCAACTCTGGTCCGACGCGCCGGCGCTGACGCCGCCCGAACGCGCGCAGGCCGCCGAGTTCATCGCCCTGTTGAAAGCCCGGCCCGAGTGCTTCCGCAACTCGCGTTTCATCGTCGGCAGTCCTTGGAAGAACGAGCCCTACGGCTATTCGTGCTCCGACGGCCGCCGCGCATTCATCGCCCTCAACAACGGCGTCCTCCGCGACTCGCAGATCGCGTTGAAGCTCGGCCCGGAGTGGGGATTGCCCGGCGGAAAACGCTGGGACCTCTATCGGTGGTATCCCGAGCCGGCGCAGCTCACGGCGGACGAAGACGGCTATTCCTCGACCGCGGCCATTGGCGCTCCGCGCGATGGAGATCGTGCTCTTGGAAGCCGTTCCGCACGGCGAATCGCCGACGTTGAAGCGGAAATTCGACCGGCAACCGCTGCCCGCGAAGCTTGCGGAGCCGACGCGCGAACTGGCGCTCATTGAACCGAAGAAGTCGGCCGAAGAAAAAACGGCCGAGTGGAAAGTGCCGGAGTCGCCCGCATGCGTCGATCCCGAATTCCGCTTCGAGCATTTCGATCGCGGACACGATCTCGGCCGATTTCGTCTGGCAGTCGCTTCCTCGCCCACGCCAATCCACGCGGCTTCGCTTGCCACTCGCTTCCTCCGCCAAGGCGAACTACCGCCGACCAAGAGCGGCGGAGTTCTGGCGATTAGCGTCGAATTGAAGCAAGGCGCGCATTCGCTTTACATCCACCATCGCTCGGGCGAGTTGAAATTCGCCGGCAGTCTCGACGGGAAACCCGCCGCATTTCAGCCGGTGGTCGGCAACGGCTGGTATCCCGCCCCGTGGCAGACGTGGCGGCTTGAAGCGAGACCTTCCGACAAGCCTCAATCCTTCGAATTCCAACTCGAAAGCGATCTGCCGGCGGATGTGGAGTACAAGTTTTCCGCATTTCGTGCCGCAGTGATCATTCTGCTCACGGATTCAATTCGTCCCTCCACGAGGTCGCAAAAGCCGGCGGCGAACTGCCGCCGGCGGCCATTGTCCATTCGCCTCGTCCTCCGCATCCTCGACCGCTGGCATTTTCGGCAAAAAATAGACCGTTGTCGCGATTAGCCATCGTGTGTTTATCGGATATTTCCCGAATTGCATAGACAACGCCCGCTCGATACGCTATTTCTTTAACGAGGCGACCGTCGGATGCCGCCGGATGGTCGCCTAATCCAAACACCGCGAAGCAATCAGGAGGACCAGCGATGGCAATTCGATCCGCTAGTTTCGTAACCCTTGTCTCGATCACCGCAGCCTTGGTCTGCCCGTCCGATCGGTTGTTGCCGACGTGCGCTGCCGAGGAAAATCCGTCGGCCGCGAGCGCGATGCCGCTCGTCTTGCCGGATCAGACAAATCCCGAAATCAAAAACGTCCAAAACCGGCTCTATCGGCTGGTCATGCATCAAGCGCTTTACGTATTGACTTTGGTGCATCCCTGGCAGGAAGACGCGCGCCTGAAGCTTACCACGCAAAGCAAGAGCGTGGAGCACTTCATTCGCCCCAACACGGGCGCAATCGCCACCTTCGCCTTTCTTTATCGCTTCGGTCCCTACGACGAGAAGTTCGTCGGCGTCAGCCGCGCAGAGCTGCTGAAAGATTACATTCTCCCGATGATGCGCTATATCGCCGCCACGCACGTCACGGGCACCCGCAACACCGGCGACGGCAAACGATGGGGCAACCAGTGGCAATCGGCCTATTGGGCGAGCATGCTCGGGCGTTCGGCGTGGTGGATTTGGGACGACTTGCCTGCCGACTTGCGCGGGGAAGTCCGCCGCATGGTCGCCTACGAAGCGCAACGTTTCATCGATAAAAAACCGCCCCATAAACTGGTGGGCGACACCAAGGCCGAAGAAAACGCCTGGAACAGCACGATCTTCGACGTCGCCGTTTTGCTGATGCCCGCCGATCCGCGGCGTCCCGTCTGGGAGAAGGAATTCCAACGCTGGGCGATGTCATCGTACCTCCGGCCCGCCGACGAGCATGCGTCGAAAATCGTCGATGGCCGCCCGGTATCGGAGCAATTCTCCGGCGCGAACCTGTACGACGATTTCACGCTCGAAAATCACCGCATCGTGCATCCCGATTACATGGGATGCTTCACGTTGACCTTGTCCTGCGCCATCGATTACGCCTTGACGGGCCGTCGCCCTCCGGAAGCGATCTTTTATAACGTTCCCGAAGTTTACGAGAATCTCAAGTGGTTCTTCCTTCCCGACGGCGGCTGCGTCTATCCCAACGGCGAAGATTGGGAGCTATTCAACAACGTCTTCGATTGGTCGGAAGCGCATATCCTGATGGCGGTCTTTGCCGGCGACGCCGACGGCTGGTCGCTCGCGGAAAAATGCCTTGCCACGGGCGAAAAAATGCAAGCCCGCGCTCCCCGCGGCTCGATCTACGAGAAAGTGGAGCTCGTTTACGGCGGTGCGCCGCAATTGACCGGCGAAATGATGGCCCGCGAATGGTTGGCATTGCAAACGGCCAGGCAGATCGTCAACCGCCCGCAACCGCCGCGGGGAGTCAAGCGGCTCGATATCGGCAAAATCATTCTGCACCGCACAACAAAGGCGATCCACACGCTGAGTTGGGGGCCGGTCGTGATGGCGCAGTGCGTGCCCTGGCGGATGGATCGCGTGGTCTCGCCCGACCAGCGCGACGGCGTCGGCGAGATCCGCTTGAAAAATGAGCAGAAAATCCTGCCGGTCAAGCTGGTTTCGGCGGACGTCAAGGATGCGGCGGACGGATTCACCGCCGACTTGATCCTCGACCATGGCGACGCCGTCCGCGCGGAATTGCATTTCCAATCCAACGCCGACGGCTCGTTCATCATCGGCGAAAAACTCACCGCGCTCCGCGAAATGACGACTTCCGAAATCGGCACGGGACTGATCGGCATTTTGAACGATCCGCTGTGGGTTTATGAAACGCACCGCCGGAAAATCACCTTCGGCGGCGCAACCGCCGAAGTCCCCGCGCTCAGCGGAAAGACCGTGGAGACCGCGGCGCGCGGCGGATCGACGTCGATGGCGCGTTGGCGATCGAGAGCGCCGCGCCGCTTTCCGCCCGCTACCTGGGCGCGGCGAAAATCGACCGCGGCCGCGCCACCGACAAACTCTATCTCAACTACCTCGGCGGCGAGCGCGCCTGGAAAAGCGGGCAAGTCATCTCCACCTTCAAAGCCGCCATCACGCCGCAAGTCGAACCGTCAAAGGATTGATTCACAACCGTCGTGAAAAACGAATTTCACGCCGCCATGCGCGGTGCCATGCATGGTGCCATGCCCAAGCTTGTCATGGGCATGTAGGGACTTCCCGCAGGATCTCATGCCCACGACAAGCGTGGGCATGACACCCTCGAATCTCAATCTTCGATCTTATCCGCCCTTGACCGAATCCCTACTATTCCAGTAGCCTAATCCGATTCTTTTCGGCGACGGCGGAACTATGCGCCACGCCGCCTGGGGAAAACTGTAGGAGAACTGCATGAAAGTTTGCGATAATCCGCTTCCGCTGCGCATCGGTTTGTTCGGCATCGGTTTGGAGGCCTATTGGGCGCAATTTCCCGGCTTGAAGGAGCGTCTCGAAGGCTATCTGAGCCGCGTCGCCGAAAAGCTGCATTTGCCGGGCGTGCGCGTCACGAACCTCGGGTTGATCGACACGCCCGAGATGGCCGCCGCGGCCGGGCACCGCTTCCGGCAATCCGACGTCGATCTCATCTTCCTGCATGTCACCACTTACGCCCTGTCGTCCACCGTGCTGCCGGTCGTCCGCCGCGCGAAAGTGCCGGTAATCCTGTTGAACCTTTCGCCCGATCCTGCCATCGACTACGCCGCGTTCAACAGACTGGGCGACCGCCGCGCGATGACCGGCGAGTGGCTGGCGCATTGTGCGGCCTGTCCGGTGCCGGAAATAGCCAACGTATTCCGCCGCGCCGGCATCCCGTTCCATCAAGTCACGGGCATGCTCGACGACGACCCGCCCTGTTGGAACGAAGTGACCGATTGGATCGACGCCGCCCGGGTCGCGCAGCTCATGGAGCGCAATCGCTTAGGCGTGATGGGCCACTACTACGGCGGAATGCTCGATATCTACAGCGACCTGACGCAACACGCGGCCACTTTCGGCGGGCATATCGAAATCGTCGAAGTCGATGAACTCAGCGCGCTCAGGGCCGAAGTTACCGCCGGCGAAATCCGCGACCGCGTTGCCAACTTCCGCGAAATCTTCGACGTTCAAGAGGATTGCTCTCCAGCAGAACTCGACCGCGCCGCGCGAACTTCCGTCGCCCTGGACCGCCTGGTCGAACGACATAAACTCGGTTCGCTGGCCTATTACTACATGGGCACGGGCAATCCGGCCAACGAAGACGCTATTAGCTCGATCATCCTCGGCAACAGCCTGCTTACCGCGCGCGGTGTGCCGGTGGCCGGCGAAATGGAGATCAAAAACGTGCAGGCGATGAAGATCATGGACGGCTTTCAGGCGGGCGGATCGTTCACCGAATACTACGCGTTGGACTACCAGGACGATGTGGTGCTGATGGGCCACGACGGCCCGGGCCATATCGCCATCGCCGAGGGAAAGCCGCGCGTTCGCCCGCTGACGGTCTATCACGGCAAGGTCGGCCGCGGGCTGTCGGTGGAAATGTCGGTCCAGCACGGCCCCGTCACGCTGCTTTCCGTCGTGGAAACCGCTGCGGGGCGTTTGCAGTTTCTCGTCGCCGAAGGCGAATCGGCGCCGGGCCCGATTTTGGAGATCGGCAACACCAACAGCCGCTACCGCTTCGCCGGCGGCGCGCGGCGATTCGTGCAGGAATGGAACGCCCACGGCCCCGCCCACCACTGCGCCGTCGGCGTGGGCCGCCTGGCGGACAAAATCGCCAAACTCGGCAGCCTGCTGGCGATGGAAGTCAGCCGCGTGTGTTGAAGAAAAACCGTTTAGCCCGGACAGCTCCGGGCCAAACGATTGCTATTCTCCGCCTTCGCTGCGTTTCGTTTTCCCTTCGGGCGGCGGTTCGTGCTCGAAGGCCTTCCAGACCATCGGGCGGCGGAGATAGGGTGCGATGCGGAGCACCACTTCACCGTTGTGAAAGATGCGGACCGTGCCGTTGCTTTGGCTTACGGACACCGCGATGGCGTTCGTGGCGCGGCTGATGGCGGCCGCGGCCCAATGCCGGGCGCCGAGGCCTTTCGAGAGTGTTACGTCGGCCGCCGAGCAATCGAGATACCGGCAGGCCGCCTCGACGATGCCGTCGGACGAGACGATGATCGCCCCGTCCATCTGCGCGATTTCCTTGATCCCTTCCCGCACGCGGGGGTCGTTCAAGTTCCGTTCCTTGCGGCTGTAGCCGCGGACGGGATCGAAACCGACGGGCCGGCTGCTGCCCAGCACTTTGCGCGAGTCGCCCACCACGAACAGCGTGCCCACCGGCTTGCCCTCGCGGCCTTCGCGACCGATCTCGACCGCCAGATCGACCACGATCTTCAGCGTGTCCAGCGGCACCCGGGTTTCCAACTGCCGCAAGTCGCGGCCGGTGAGCCGGTTTAAGTGTTCGTCAAGATTGATGACGCTCAGCGAGTCGATGCTGTCGGCGTCGAAACCGCTGTAGAGCGCGACGACGGCGGAGCCGGGGGCCAGCAGATCGTCGGCCACCGCTTCAAGCACCGATTGCGTCAGCCGCTCGTACATCGGGCTGTCGGGCATGTCGAGTTGCACGGAGGGAATGCCGCTTTCCTTCGCCCCCGAGAGCTGGTCCAAGGTGTCGGCGGCCACGATCAGTTTCGCCTTGCCGGCCATCGTCCGCAGCCGCGACCAATCGGCCGGGCCATCCAGAAGCAGCACAATTGCCTCCGCGCCGGCCGACGAGGTCATCTGCACGGCCAGCGTGAATAGGTCTCGAAATTGTTCGGTAAAACGTAGTGCCTGCATGACTGGACCGACGGAGGTTTGTGCGGAGTCCTTACTTAAGCGGAGATGTCTGGGCGGCAAACGGCCCTCGCGATGCATGGCTTGCCAACGTTTCTCGGTTATCGTCATGCCAAGCTCTCCACGCTCTTCAGGTTTGCTCTCCGGCCACGCCGCGATGCAATCCTCCTTGGCGCCGACCAACCGCAATGGGCCCGCCATTCCCCGATCTGTTCCTATATTAAGGAATATAGCATTTTCTGGCAACGGCAATGCAGGCATGATAGAGAAAGAGTTCAGGGTTCGGGGAAGAGGGTTCGGGGTTCAGGGAAGAGAGGGTTCAGGGAGCAGGAAGCGGGATTTATTTCGTTTCAATCCTGAACCCTGAACCCTCTTCCCTGAAACCTTCATTTAGAACATCTTCTTGATTTTTTCAGCAAGTGAGACGGGTTTTGCGGGTTGGGGGTTCTCTTCTTTGACGTATTTCTGCCAGCGATCGACATTGTTGCCAAGGTCTTTTCCGGTGATGGTTTCAAGCGACAAAACCGCCCGGCGTTGCATGGCCGGGTCCGATTCGGTGAGCGCGTCGCCCAGGGCGGCGATCGCCCGCTGGTCCTTGGTCTGGCCCAAACCGCGGGCGGCGGCCAGCCGCACATCCTGGTCGGGGTCGTTTTTCAAAATGCCGGCCAGCAGTTCGGCCGCTTCGGCGTCGGCCCGTTTGCCCCAGGCTTCGCAGGCGGTGATGCGGACATCCGTGTCGGTGTCCTGCAGAGCCGCCTTCAGCACCGGTTCGGCCGCGGGGATGGGGTACTCGCCCAGGGTTTGGATGATTTCGCTGCGTATCAGCGGATCGGTCTCGGTGCGGATGCTGACGGAAAGGTATTCGACCACCTGCCGCTTGAACTCCGGGGTACTCTCTTGAGCATCGAGCCGCAGCTTTTTGAGCTGCGCCATCTTCTCGGCAGGCGTGACGATGCCCGGCAACGTATCCGTGGTTTGCCCCTGAAAGGGGATCCAGCCAGGCATTATTTCACAGCCCGACAGGAACAGCATCACTGCCAAACCGCCGACTATCGTTTGAAATCGTCTGCCTTGAGCCATATTGATAACTGGCAGTTGCCGTTTTTTAAGTGAATTTCAAGGAGGATACGTAAGTCGATAAGTTCAATTTTCGAGGAGCTTGGACGAATACAAGGTATGGCGATTATTCATAGCCGGATGTTCGCAGCACCGGTTTAGCCGGCAAACGTTCCAGTCCCAATTCAGCCTGCCATGGCACCGACTTTAGCCCGAAGGCGGAACAAGGAATTCAGCCATTTTGATCCTCGATCGTCTATTAACCCAAACAGAGATAATCGAGGCGGGACTATACCATCGGCGTCCATTCCCGCCAAGATGAATCATTAGCAAAACTGCGATAAAATGGTAAAACTAGGTGTCAGGGGCAAGGAAATTTTCGGCAAGCTAGTGTCTCTTTGTCCTTGGCGGCGAAAAATGCCGCAATATTTGTCCATACTTCCATCACACAATGCCACCCGTTATGATGCTGATTGCATGGTACGCAGTGCATTCCCTTTTGGATCATGACTAAACTTATCCTCATCTGAACCCTGAACCCTACAACCTGAATCCTGAACCCTAAACCCTTTTCCCAACGAGGCCAATCATGGGCATCCGCATTGAAGTCCTCCAATATTTCGATCAGTCGAACACCTCGCTTGTGGCCAGAATTCCCCCGGAAGGTTCGGCCGACATCAAAATCGGCGCACAACTCATCGTCCAGGAGAATCAGGAGGCCGTTTTTTTCTACAACGGCCAGGCGCAGGACACTTTCGAGGCGGGGCGTCATACGCTGGTGACCGCCAATGTGCCGATCCTTACTCGGTTACTGACGATTCCTTGGGAGAAGTCGCCGTTTCAGGGCCAGGTTTATTTCGTCGGGAAGCAGACGTTTCTCGACCAGAAGTGGGGAACCCGCGAGCCGATCACGTTCCGCGATCCCGATTTCGGCATGGTGCGGCTGCGGGGGTTCGGCAAATACTCTTTTCGCGTGGCCGATGCGAAACTGCTGGTCAACACCCTGGTCGGCACGCAGGGCATCTACACGACCGACTCGGCGACGAACTATTTCCGCGATCTCGTCGTTTCCCGATTGACCGACGTGCTGGGCGGGATGAAGAGCGGCGTGCTCGATCTGCCCGGCAAGTACGATCAGGTTGCGCAGGAGACGAAGACCAAGGTCGGCAACGAGTTCGCCCAATATGGCCTCGAACTGATGGACTTTTTCGTCAATGCAATCTCTCCGCCCGAGGAAGTCCAGAAGGCGATCGACGCCCGGAGTTCGATGGGGGCCGTCGGCGATTTGAACGCCTATATGAAGTTCCAGGCCGCCAACAGCATGGCCAAGCTCGCCGAGCAGGGCGGCATGGCCGGCGGCGGGATGGGCGCGGGCGCAATGGGCATGGGCATGGGCGCGGGTTTCGGCATGATGATGCCCGGCATGATCCAGCAGGCGATGGCCGCTGGGCAGACGGCGACGGTCGCACCGCAAGCTCCGCCCGCTGCCGCCGGCGTTGCCGGAGCCGCCGCGAGCGCCAAGGTTGCGGGCATGCCCGATTTCTCGCAGCTTGCCCCCGCCGCTCCCGCCGATCCGAAGGCGATCGTCCGCTCGGTGGCCGCTTCGGCCGGCTACAAGCTCGAAGAGTCGGGCGAGACGATGAAGATCACCGTGCCCATCGGCACGCTGCGGAAGCAGATGGTCAACGTCGATTTCGGCCAGAAAGACGCTTCGGGCGCGGCGGTGGTGAATTACTGGTCGATCTGCGGACCTTTTCTGGAGAAGAACGCCGCTTTGCTGCTGCAATACAACACCACGACGGTCCACGGCGCGTTCGCGGTGAAAAACATCGGCACGACGCCGATGGTCGTCCTGCAAACCAACCAACTTGCCGATAGCCTCACGCCGCTCGACGTCAGCCGCACGCTCTCGGCCATCGCCTGGCAGGCGGATCAGGTCGAATCGCAGTTGACGGGGGGGGATGAGAATTGACAAATAACCAAATTGTTCCCAGGATCTGCTTGGGAACGCCCTGTTCAGGAGACTCATTTCGCCGCACTGCGAAAAAAGTTTGAAAAGAGAGTAAATGACATGGACAAACTAATACTCGAAAACGTCCGCTGTTTCAAAGGCCGCCATGAAATCCCGCTCGCCCCGCTGACGCTGTTAATTGGCGAAAACAGCACGGGTAAATCAACCTTATTGTCGGCGATTAGATTGGCTTGGGATATTCGACTTGGAAATCCTTTTCCTGATTTTAACGAAGTACCCTTCGACTGGGGGGCATTCGAACAGGTTTCTCATCTGGAAGGGAAAAATGGTGATAAACAAAAACAATTTAATATTGGTTTCGAAGAACGAATCGTTGCGCCGTCCGGATCGCAGTGTAATTTTGATATCGAAGCGATATTTAGACCTCATGGTTCGCAACCTGTAATAGATGAATGGCGGATTTTATACGATTCCATACAAATCCAAGCGTGCATTATCGATCAAAATAAATTCAATATTCGATTGGAAAAAAACGGCCAACGAGATGAAACTATTTATAATGAAGGATCTATAGGAACTGGATTCTTGGCCTTGGCTACCATTGCAACTTTTCTGAGGAAATCAAAGATTTTAACTAAGGAAGAGAGCACGAGTTTTGGGGATATGATTCATCAAAACTGGTTGAGAAGGCTCAATAATCGGCCAAATGCCGTCGCACCGATTCGCACAAAACCTAAAAGAACCTACGATAGGTTAAGAGAAACACCAAGTCCCGAAGGCGACCATATTCCCATGGTTTTGGCAAGGATTCGATCTTCGGAACCGGAATCTTGGGAAACTCTTACTGAAGAATTGACCTTTTTTGGAAAGTCCAGCGGTTTGTTTTCCGGAGTCGAAATAAAACTGCTAGGCTCTGAAAGCGATCCTTTTCAAGTACAAATTCTGATCGAAAACGTCAAAGTCAATCTCATTGATGTAGGCTATGGGATTAGTCAAATTCTCCCAATCATTGTCGATAGTGTTCTTGCCGAAGAAGGCCAAACTCTTCTCATGCAACAACCTGAAGTCCACCTTCATCCCAAAGCACAAGCAGCGCTAGGAAGTTTCTTTGGTGCCTTGGTTAGTTATAAAAAGCAAATGATTATAGAGACCCATAGCGACTATCTGATCGACCGCATCCGAGCAGATGTTCGGGATGGCAAAAATAATCTTGAACCCAAGGACGTCATTCTGCTTTACTTTGAGCGAAAAGGTGCAGCAGTGCAAATTCATCCTATCGAATTGGATTCGGCGGGAAATTTGATCAATGTTCCGTCAGGTTATCGGCAATTCTTTCTCGAAGAAACAGAGCGAATTTTGGGGGGGTAGAATTTTGTGCATTATCATCGATGCCAATGTAGCTTCTAAAGTATTTGCCGTCCCCTGTCTTGCTGATTACGTTCCTTTGTGGAGATGGATCGAAAAATAGGATGGCAAGATTGTCTATGGCGGCCGACTCGCGAGTGAGCTACATAAAGTTCATCAGGCAAGAATTCGGTTACTGGCACTTAATCAGGCTGGGAAAGCCTTGCTGTTGAAAAAAGAAGACGTCAATAAGGAAGAGACACATGTGCGAAAAACACTTTCATGCAAATCGAATGATTACCATATTATTGCACTTGCTCGGATAAGCGGAGCGAGGATTCTATGCACAGTTGATCAACACTTGATTATAGACTTTAAAAACACCAACATCATTGCGCAACCCCAAGGGCAAATATATAAAAATGCCAATCATGAGCATGTATTAGCTCATTGCCAAGGATGCATAGGTAGGCCAAGATAATCTAATCTTTCTATAGGCGTTAGTTCCCATAACAAGGTGGATTCCCGCACGCTCTCCCTGCTTCTGAACACTCTTTATCTCGCTGCAGCGACCTGTGTCGTTAGCGTGCCGTTGGGAATTCTATTGGCGGGCCTGCTTTGGCGGACCGATTATCCGGGGCGGAATTTTTGGCGGGCGGTTCTGGCGGGGATGCTTTTCGTGCCGCTGTTCCTGCAAACGGCGGCCTGGCAGGCGGGATTCGGTTTGCAGGGGTGGTTTACTTTGACATTCCAATCGCCGGCACTGGTGGACGGCTGGCGGGGGGCGATTTGGATTCACAGCATGGCCGCTCTGCCGTGGGTGGTTTTGATTGTGGGGCTGGGGCTGCGGCGGAGCGAACCGGAGTTGGAAGAAGCGGCCTTGTTGGATGCCTCGCCGGGAAAAGTTTTTTTCCACGTGACGCTGAAAAACGCGCTGCCGGCCATCGGCGCGGCCGTGCTCTGGGTGGCGGTCACCACCGCGGGCGAAATGACCGTCACCGATTTCTTCGGCATCCGCACCTATGCCGAAGAACTCTACACCCAAATCGCCATCGGCCAGGAGCCGGGCGTGCCGCCCCCTTCGGTCCTCCTGGGCGTCGCCCTGACGGTCGTGCTGATACTCGGCGGCGTGAAATTGCTGAGCCTTTTCATCCCCCGCGAACGATCGCTTACCATTTCGCCAAGCCTGACATTTCCGCTGGGCCGCTGGCGCTGGCCGGTTGTTTTCATAACCGGTTTGTTTTTACTGCTTATGCTCGGCGTGCCGCTGGGCAGCTTGATCTACAAGGCCGGCGTCGAAGTCGGCAAAACCGCAACCGGCTATGAGCGCAGTTTTTCGATCGGCAAGTGTTTGACGATGATTGTTCGCGCGCCGGAGGATTTTTCCAGAGAATTCGAATGGTCGCTCTCGATCGGCGCCGTTTCGGCAACGACCGCGGTGGTCCTGGGAACTTTACTGGCATGGTGGAGCCGAACTTCATCCGGCGCCCGGCCCAAGGTTGACGCGGACGGGAGAAAAACTTCGAACACACCGCAACATGCCCACGACAAGCGTGGGCATGGCACCCGGCATGGCACCGGGAAGTATTTTTTCAATTTTCAATATGCAATTTGCAACCGCCAATTTGCGATCCTCCTTGTCATCGCCGTCCTTTTTTCCCTGCCCGGCCCGGTACTGAGCCTGATCGTCATCCACCTGCTCAACCGGCCCGAAGCACCGCCGCTCTGCTGGCTTTACGATCATACGATTCTCGCGCCGGCGTTAGTGTCGATCTTCAAAGGCCTTCCGGCCACGACGCTGGTGATGTGGTACGCCATGCAATCGATTCCGCGCGAGATATTGGAAAGCGCAACGGTCGATGGGGCCGGATCGTGGGCGCTGCTATTTCGCATCGCCTTGCCCATGCGCTGGCCGGCGGCCGTCGCGGCGTGGCTGATCGCCCTGGCTCTTTCGCTGGGCGATCTGGCGGCCAGCATTCTCGTCGTGCCGCCGGGCGTGAGCACCCTCTCGATCTCGATTTTCAGCCTCTTGCACTACGGCGTGGAAGATCGCGTGGCCGGCGTCTGTCTGGCGCTGCTGATGATCTTCGCCGGCCTGGCGTGGGCCACGCTTCTGGTCGCTCGCCGCATGGTAAAATCGCGATAAACGGCAGAGATGGAAAAAAGATGCCGCCGTCGATGTTTTCTGTTATAGTGGAGAGTAGCAAATAAACGAGGATTACAGAAACCAATAAAAATGAATAGATACCGTGGTGCTCGATTCCTGTTGTTGATCTTGTTTTCTCTCGTCGCCCAAGTTTCGGCGATGGATCACGTCACCTTTCGCCACGACGGAAAAGAGCGGCAGGTGAGCGGCAGGCTGGTGGTCACGGCGGAGGACGGGGGGCTTCTGCTGCTGGGGCGCGACGGCGCGCTTTGGGCCATCCCGCCGGACGAGCAGGTCAAGCATACGAGCGATGACGGTCCTTTCAAGCCCTTCACTCGCGAGGAGTTGGCGAAAATACTGCTTGCCGAACTGCCGCCCGGTTTCGAAGTTTTGAACACCGCGCATTACATGATTTTGTATGACACCTCGAAACCCTACGCGAGTTGGTGCGGTTCGCTTTTCGAGCGGCTATACATGGCATTCACCAATTATTGGAGCCGGAAGGGTTTTGCGCTCGAGGCGCCGGAATTTCCGCTGGTGGCGATCGTGTTCGCCGACCGCGGCCGCGTATTTGAAATTTTGCAAGCCCGATTTGGGCGACGCCGGCGGCTCGATCGTGGGCTATTTCAACTTGATGTCGAATCGGATGACGATGTACGACCTGTCGGGCTTGGAAATGGGCGGCGGTCGCGGGGGCGCGGCACGATGGCGCAGATCAACCAGATTCTCTCGCAGCCGCGGTCGCAGCAAACCGTGGCGACGATCGTCCACGAGGCGACGCATCAAATCGCCTTCAATTGCGGATTGCACACGCGGCTTTCCGATTGCCCTTCGTGGTTCAGCGAGGGGATCGCGCTGTTTTTCGAAACGCCCGACTTGCGGAGCCAGAAAGGGTGGAGCGGCATAGGGGGCATCAACTATCCGCGGCTGGAGAGATTTCAAAAACTGCTTCCCACCCGCGCGGCCGATTCGCTGGAAACACTGATCGCGACCGACAAGCGCTTCCACGACACGAAACAAGGGCTCGACGCCTACGCCGAAGCCTGGGCGCTGACCTACTTCCTCATCCGCCAAAAGCCCAAGGAATATGTCGCCTACTTGAGACTGCTTTCGCAAAAGAAGCCGCTCTTGACGGAAACGCCGGAAAAAAGAAAGGCGGAGTTCGAGGATGTTTTCGGCAACCTGCAGAAATTGGACGAAGAATTTTTAAGATACATGGGACGGGTGAAATAAATGCTTCTATCCCGCCGCCAGGTGCCGTTCGACCTGGCGGATGGCTTCATCGACTTCCCACGTGCGTTCGGCGAGGTGCAGCGGCTGGCCGGAGGACATCCAGCGATCGACGCGTTTTTGGGCCGAAACTACGGTGCTGTGGCTGCGGCGGCCGAAGAAGTGGCCGATCTCGCTCAAGGCCGCCCGAGTGTGCTTGCGGGCGAGCCACATGGCCAGCATTCGCGGATGGCTTACGCGCGTCGATTTGTCGTCGGCCTGCAAACTTGCCGGATCGAGGCCGAAAACGTCGCAGACCGCCTTTTCGATGTCGCCCAGCCGCACGACGCGGCTGCTGTGGTGGATCATCTCGGCCAGCGCCTCTTCGGCCAACGTCCGCGTGATCGGCCGCCGCAAGCGCCTCGCTCGTCGCCCGCAAACGGCAAAGCGCGCCGGAAAGCTCCCGGGCGTGGTTCGTGAGTTTTGCGGCGACGTATTCCCGGGCGTCCTGCGGGATTTGCAGCTTCATCCGCCGCGCCAGT
Source organism: Pirellulales bacterium (assembly GCA_963713065.1). Taxonomy (GTDB): domain Bacteria; phylum Planctomycetota; class Planctomycetia; order Pirellulales; family Thermoguttaceae; genus JADLEL01. The sequence goes on from CAVQKP010000018.1 coordinate 133,617, forward strand.
TGCCCGACGATTCCCAGCCGCGTGGCGTAGTCGGGCGGATCGATGCGGCAGACCATGCCGCTGGCCAGCCGCGTCGTCAATTCCGGCCCCAATTCGGCCAGTTCGACCGGCGAACGGTCGGCGGCGAACACCAGTTGCCGATGTTCGCGCATCAGCGTGTCGATCGTGTGCAGCAGTTCGACCTGCGTCGCCCGTTTGCCGACCATGAATTGCAGATCGTCGAGAACCAGCAGGCCCACGCCGCGGTACTTGCGGCGGAAACTCGGCAGGCCGCTGCCGCGCAGCGCCTCGAGAAAATGGCTGGTGAACTGTTCGGCCGAGAGATAGACCGCGGTCACGTTGCGGGAGCGCTTTCGGAATGCCGACCAGATGCCTTCGAGGAGGTGCGTTTTGCCCACGCTGGTCGAGCCGTGGATCAGCAGCGGCGTGATCTGGCCCGGCTGCCGGATGACCATCTCGGCCGAGGTCAACGCCAGCTTGTTCGACGGCCCCGCCACGAAAGAATCCAGCGAGGAGAACTTTCGGCCGCCGGCGGCGTTGGAATTCGCACAGTCGCCCGGCTGGGCCGCCTCGTCCGCGGAAACCGCCGCTATCCGCAACGCCGTCCGTTCCGCCGCGAGGGCGGGCTGCGGGGCGCTGCCGGCTTGATGCAAGGCGGTCTCGGGCATGGAATATTTATCTCGAGGGTGAGAAACTATTTCTTGCTCGCTGCGAATGTTTTCTCGTCGCGGCGGATCTATATGGTGGCTGGAGCAATCGGTCGCCAAGTGCGGAGAATTATTTTCCGTGCGAGCCGTGCGGGCTTTGCCGCCGACGATGTGGAAATCGATGGCCGGGCAGCAGCCCAAAACGTCTTCGCACGCCTCGGCGATCTGGCGGCGGAAATTTCCTCGAATCCAATCCAGGAAACATTGATTGGGCACGCCGATTCGCAGGGCCTTGCCGTCGAACGACAAATGCGTACTCGTGCCGAACCACAAATCGTATCGTTTTTTCTCGACCTTGCCGGCCAGCGCATCTTGCAAAGCCGACACGATCTCCCTATCGTCCTTGGTCACTTCTTCCTACCCTGTCCTTCGGCGCACACGTTGACCCCGGCACGCTCAATGATTTTTGCTCGCTCACGCAAACTGGAGTGGATTTTCGGAGATTATTGCGCGTCTTCCCGCGGCGAATGCCGCGAGGCGTTCCATCTTGTCACTCACACGCGAATAACAAGATTTTAACGTTGCTAGCAGCGATGTCAAAGCCTCCCGGCAAGGCCGCCGCCGGAATTTTCCCGGCGATTTTTTTTCGTGGCGGAATCGCGGGGAAATGCGGAAAATTCCGAGCGAAATATTTTCTTTCCGCTTGGCTGCCGGCAGCCGCTTCCCACGTGCAAAACCTGTTCAAACGGCTCGTGCCAAACCGCTTTCCTCCACTTCAGTTCAATCTCGAAAGGCTTTGCCTGCAACGGTTTGGCGAAACGCTCGCGGAAATAATGGGAAGCCGAGCGCACCGGCAGGGCGTTTTTTGCAGGGTGGAGATGTGCGGATAGCAAGGGGATTCCGAATACAGCGATCGGGCGTTTTTTTTATTTCGCACTTGATAGCACTCCATCCCCCGCCCTCACCCCCGCCGATAATACACTCTTCGACGATCCCAGGCGCGAAACCCCACTGCCGAGTACATGGCAATTGCCGGACGATTCGCGGCATCGACGGCCAGCACCAGCCGCGCGCGGCCGAGAACACGGGTTTGCCACTGGGCAAAACGGGCGATCTCTATTCCCCACCCCCGGCCGCGCGTCTCCGGCGACACCCCCATATAAACCAGTTCCACGTTGTCATACTCGGGATGATCGGCCAAGAACAAGCAACCTGCGTCTTGCCCATTGTGCTGGACGATCGACCACAACTCCGGATGAAATATACTGCTGGATTGATAGCCCTCCAATACCGCCTCGATATCTCGTACATCGTTAAGCTTTGGGCAATCCAGCGAATGTTGGTAGGTTGCATCGATAAGATTTTTCAACCGTTCCCGCAGGCGTGAATCGTAAGGGAGAAAGCTCAATGCAGAAGGAGGTTGACTTGGGGGAAATTCTTCCGGAAGGCAGGCCAGATAAAGCAGATCGGTCAGGTAGTCGTATCCGCCTCGCACAAGCAGATTCTCCTCCGTCTCGGAAATTTGCTCGAAAAGCATTTGAGACAACTCGATCTGTTGCTCATGGAGCCAAGCGTTGCTGGCCCGCATGAGTTGGACCGCTGTTTCCGATGTTTCGCCGGGAATCAGGCGGGGGAGCCATGCTTGGGCTGTTTTTCCGGGCAGAAGATGCGCGAAAATCGCTCCCACAAGTTGATTTTGCCGATATGCCCCGAGCAATCCAGCCGAACAGTTCCCGCCGGACAGGGGGGTGAATAAAATGCTTTCAATCTGCTCGTCGCGAGCCTTGGGAGTGAGAAAACTGAAAATCAGAGTGAGAGCCGCTGGTTTATCTTCCGCCGGCACGGGTGTAATGATCGGCGATGGTGATCGATCTTCCATCATATTCGATAAGATAGCTGAAATCTTCAAATTGCGTTAGACGTCTCTGGGACGGAGAGGGTATAATTCGGGGAGGATTGCATTGCCTTCCTTTCTGCGCGTGATGATTTGCGTTCGACAAATCGATCAAGGATTCTATCATGAACAGGCGATACCTCACGAGCCGTTGGTGGATAAGTTTTTTTCTCCTCTTCTCCTTTTCCTCCGCGAGCACCGCTTGGTCGCAGACGCCTTTGGAGCGATTGGAGAATCAGATACGGCAGCGCGTCGGACAGCAACCGACGCCTCCTCCGCCGCAGCCGGGAATTTCTGCCCCGAACTCCGCCATTCCAGAAACCGAACCGGCTTCGCCAGCGGAAAACAGGGAACCGGGTTACCTCGGTCTGTTGGCTGATGACAGTCATGACCGCGGCCGGGGTGTGCGCGTGCTCGAGGTCCGTGCCGATGGGCCGGCCGCGAAGGGGGGTTTGAAGAAACAAGATCTTATCACCTCCGTGGCGGGCGTGCGCACGCGGCAGATGTCGGAAATGTCGGACGTGTTGAATCTTTATGCTGCCGGCGAGGTAGTCGAGTTTGAGGTCCTCCGCGACAACAAACCGCTTCCGGTGAAAGTTACGCTCGGACGGCGTCCGCCGCAAAATGTTCCCGCCGAACCGAGCACCGAGGCGATTCCCCCTCCGCCGGGCGAAGCGATTTCCAACGAATCGACGCAGGCGCCATCAAAAGACGCATCCCCGCCGGAGGGAGCGAAAAAATCATCGTTTTTGGAACCATTCAAACTGAAATCGACAAATCCCGGCGAACAGAAGCCGGCCGAATCGGGCGAAATCGCGCCGCCCGCTCTTCTCCCTCCTCGCAACACTGCTCCAGACGAACGCCCCAACCTCGAACAACTCCAAAAACGCGTCGAGGAACTCGAACGCCGTGTGGCGGAGTTGGAAAAGGCGCTTGCGGATGTGAAAAGGGAAACAAAGATTGAAGCAAGGAAAATTCAGGCATCTTTCCGACTTCGTCAATCGTTGTTTTCCGCGATCTTGATTGCCAGCAAATCCAATTGGCTTTTCAAGTCGGTGAGCAGAAGTTGGGCATTTGCGCCGCCGGCATAATGAGCGTAAAAGCGCTGGACGAAGGACTTTGCGCCGTGCCCAGAAGCGCGGCGGCGGTTTTCAGATCGTGGAGTTCTTCATCGACTTCATCGAGTTTGGCTGCGGCGGTGCGGTTTTCGCGCCCCACGCGATCGAGTTGCATGACCAAGCCGACCAGCAAGACGACTTGGCCGCCGACGATGAATGGCAGGCCGAAATTCCAAAAATCCGGGCGGTCGTTGAGGACCGAACAGCCCAGCGAAATGCCCCCGCCCAGCAAGGCCGCCACGCCCAGCAGTATCGCCGTCCACGTGAGGAAGACAAGCACGGCGGAATCCCGCGGCGGAGCGGACTGCATTTTTTTGGACCCGGCGGCGAAATTCGCAGGTCCTCTTTTCGGATCCGTGCCGGACTTGGCGCGAACCGGTTTGAGGCGATGCCTTTCGGCGATTTTACGATGGGCCGAATCGATGCGGGTGTGCTTGTCGCCCGATTCCGCGGCCGACCGAGAATGTTTTTTATTGATGCGAAGCTCGCGTTCGATGTGCCGAAGTCGCTCGTCGGTCTCCCAATCGTCGGCGTCGGCGGCGGAATAAGTAGTCGTGTCGGAAAGCGAATCTTCGAAGGAAGCGCGTAGGAGCGGATTTTCGCTTGATGGGGATGATCTCCAGATCCAAGCCGCATCGCGGACAGCAACTCTTCCCTTCATTCGAGGGCGCCAGCACGGGAACGTCTTGTTGGCATCGTCGGCACCACATGAGCATCAATTCTCTACGCGAAAAGGTCGGTCGCCGGAAACACTTGCAAGAAAAAGGCAGCGACAGTTCCAATCTTCACGATATAGAATCGGCAAAGGGTGTGTTAATCTATAGCGATTTCGTAAGTTCTAAGGATTGTCGCGCGATAAAATGGGATATTTATGGTGAATGCATAATTGCCTTGGCCGCAGCGCGAAAGGGGACAGTCCCATTTTTGTGGCCTCCTGCCCCAAAAATCGGGACAGTCCCCAGATTTACTTCTTTTTCTTCTTCGATTTCTTCTTCTGTCCTTTTTGCATTCCCCAGTGCACTTTTTTCCGCGACAGTAGGGGCAACTCATGGTAGTGCTCCAATATTTTGATAGGGGTGATCAAACAAGGAAACTGTGTTCCAGCAGGTAACAATGCCTGAAGTAAAAGCATAAACTGTGATTCATTCCCCTGCACTACCGAAAATTGGCGTCATTTCCGCGCAACTTTTCGAGAGCTTCGATGCCTCTCTCAATGACGCTGTCCGCGGCGGCGTAGGAGAGGCGGAAATGGGTGTCCCGGCGGCTGAAAACGTTGCCGGGAATGATGAGCAGTTGATGCTCTTCGATCGCTTTGTGGACAAACTCGGCGCCGGTTCCCCAAGGCGTTTTGGGGAAGGCGTAAAAGGCGCCGCGGGGGGCGACGAGTTCATAATCGCCGGCCAAACCGGCCACCAGCAGATCGCGCTTACGGCGATAGGCTGCGATATGTTCCGAGACATCCACCTTAAGCGCCGCCGCTCCCGCCCATTGGAACGGATGCGGTGCGCATACGAAACTATACTGCTGCAGCTTGATCATCTCGCGGATGATTTCGCCCGGCCCGTGGGCGAAACCCAATCGCCAGCCGGGCATGCCGTGGCTCTTGCTGAAGCCGTCGATCACCAGCGTTTGCGGATTGAACTTCGCCGGCGAGACGAATTCGCCGTCGTAGCAGAACGCGCGGTAGATTTCATCGCTCAAAAGCACGACGTTTCGCTCATCCGCCAGTTCGGCCAGGCCGCGAACCGTGGCCTCATCGGCTACCGCGCCGGTGGGATTGGCTGGGCTGTTGAACAGAATCAGCTTCGTCCGCGGCGTGATCGCCGCCGCCACGCGGTCGAGATCGATTTGGAAATCGGGATACGTATCGACCGGCACGACCGTCCCGCCGACGACCTTCACCAGCGCGTCGTACATCACGAAGTACGGATCGAAAATGATGACTTCATCGCCGGGATTCAGGAGCACCAGGAGCGCGAGCATCAATCCGCCGCTCGTGCCGGAGGTGATGAACAGCTCGCGGTCGCCGTGCCCGAATTGCTTTTGCACGGCGGCCTGCAGCTGATCGCGAAGCACGGGCATGCCCTGGGTGAGGGCGTAGCCATTCTTGCGGCTTTCGATGGCGTCGATGGCCGCCCGGCGGACTTCTTGCGGCACGTCGAAATCGGGCTGGCCGATGGAGAGGTTGATCGGATCGGCGAGTTTCGCCCCCAAGTCGAAGACTTTGCGAATGCCCGAGGCGTCGAAGAGATGGGTGCGGTCGGCAAGCCAGGGATGTGACATGGTTGGTTTTTGGTCTTGGGTCTTTGGGTTTATCGGCCCAACGGGCCAACAATTCTCCTCGTTCATTTCGCGTAAGCGAACGCTTCCGAGCACGGGCGATCATCGCGACTTAAAACTTGGAGAATCTGGATTACGGCGGCGAGGGCATCGGGCTGAGCCTGGAAGCAACGATTATTATATCGTCTTCCTTGCTCGTCGAAAAACGTGCAACATTCTCCGTCGTTCGCTACGCGCATGCCGAAATGGGCCTTGTCGGCGGCAATCTGCGCGGGTAATTCGTGAGCGAGGACGCGGCAGGGAATGATCCGGCAGGCGGTCGGCTGCATTAGATTTTCGAGATCGGCGATCCAGGGGCGGCTGGTGGAATCGACGACGAAGCGCAGCGGCCGCAAGCCGTGGAATTGGCCGGCCAGGGCGGCCAAATAGGGCGTTTCGGCTTGCAACCGATGCAGGGATCCGAACTTTCGGGCCGGCCGGTCGAAGCCGCCGTGCAATATTTCTTCCAAGGGTTGAAGAGCAGTTTTTCCCGACATTCGCAGCGAGCCGATGCCCCAGAACTTCAGGCAGATTGCCTGCGAACTTTGGTCGGTGCTGCCCAGCAGAATTCCGCCGTCGAGTTCGAAATGCTGCACGGCAAATTGCATCGCCGCGGAAGTCGCCGGGCCGATATCGAAAACTTCGCAGGCCGCGTATCGCAATCCTTCGCACGCGGCGGCGACATATTCCGGCATGATCGCCCGGCCGTCGTGCGCGATGGCGATGCGGCAAGCGTTTGGCGTCTCATCCGAACGTTGCAGCCACAATCCAAACGCCGCCGCAACTTGCCGAACCGTGGCCGGCGGAAGTTCGTTCGGCGAATTTCCCATGAATCCCTGTTCATCAAATCCCGCGGGATCCCGCCCATCGTTCCAAACTTTGTGCAACCGCTCAACCATCTTTGCGGAAAGTGTGCGGGTATCGTCGCGATGCTTGCAATATCGGCACGCCGGATAGAACACGGCCAAACGGGCCAAATGCACCGATTGGGAAATCGGATGCTCCTGGCCGGGGCAGAGGTAATCGAATTGCGGAGACGATGAATTGTTCACGGCATTTTATGACCATCCATGCACGGTAGATTAGCAAAAATCTTGGCAACTGGCAAGCAATCGGATTTATTGAATGCCGGATTGCGGCGATGCACTGCGTGCGGGCGTCAACTCCTCGTCGCCGTTGGCTCCGGGCGAAACATCCGTATTTCCGAGAAATTAGCGCCCTGCTCTTGCGTCAATATCCCGCCAGCGTTATGGTAGTGCTAGCGGCGGTTTTTGACTTTTTCGAGAGCGCGAACGCAACTCCCATCATGCCCATATCTTGGAACGAAATCCGCCAGAACGCCATTCATTTTGCCCGCGAGTGGTCCGGCACGCGCAGCGAAAGCGCGGAAAAACAAACCTTTTGGAACCAGTTCTTCGAAGTGTTCGGCAGCCGGCGGCGAACTGTCGCGAATTTTGAAGAGCAAGTACGGAATCTTCATGGAAACTACGATCATATTGATCTTTTCTGGCCCGGAATGTTGTTGGTCGAGCACAAAAGTTTTGGCAAAGATTTGGGTGAAGCAGAATTACAGGCGTCCCGTTATATTGGCAATCTTATTAGTGCTGGGAGAGATAAGGAATCACCCCGCTATATAATTGTTTCAGATTTTGCACGGATTGAACTCATAGATCTTGAACCGGAAGACCCAAATAAGAAACAGATCAAAGGCGGTTATAAGATTGAATTTCCGCTGTCGGAATTTCATAAATATATCCATGAATTTGCTTTTATTCCGGGCTATAAACAACACCGGTTCGAAGATCAGGACCCGATCAATCTTGAAGCCGTCCGCATTATGGACGATCTTCACGACTCGCTTGCCAATGGCGGTTATAAAGGGCATGAATTAGAGCGTTTTTTAGTGCGAGTGCTGTTCTGCCTTTTTGCCGAAGATACAGGCATCTTCGAACGAGAAGCATTTCATCTTTATTTGGAAAACTGCACGAAGCTAGACGGCTCCGATCTTGGAATTCACTTGGCTCGATTGTTTGAAGTCCTCAATACTCCAGAGGAAAAACGCCAGAAAAATCTGAATGAGACGTTGGCGGCATTTCCTTATGTAAATGGTGATCTTTTCTCCGAACAATTGGGCTTCGCCGATTTCAACCGAGATATGAGGAATAATTTGCTTGCATGCACTCGTTTTGACTGGTCGAGTATTTCGCCCGCCATTTTCGGCTCGCTGTTTCAAGGCATCATGGAATCGCGCGAGCGTCGGCAGATCGGCGCGCATTACACGAGCGAACGGGACATCTTGAAGGTGATTCGCTCGCTGTTTCTCGACGACCTCCGGGCGGAGTTCGAGAAGATCAAGACGAACAAGAACCAACTCAAGCAGTTCCATCAAAAGCTGGCGGGCCTAAAATTCCTCGACCCGGCCTGCGGCTGCGGAAATTTCTTGGTGATCGCCTACCGGGAACTGCGCTTGTTGGAAATCGAAGTCCTTACCGCGTTGCATTCCGGGCAGAAGCAGTTGGATATCCGCAATCTGTCGCTGGTCGATGTGGACGCCTTTTATGGCATCGAGATCAGCGAGTGGCCCGCACGGATCGCGGAAGTGGCGATGTGGCTGATGGACCACCAGATGAACGTCAAGCTTTCGGAAACGTTCGGGCAGTATTTCGTCCGCCTGCCGCTGAAGAAATCGCCCACCATCGTGCTCGGCAATGCGCTGCGGCTCGATTGGAAGAAATTCTGCCGCCGGAAAATTGCAGTTACGTATTAGGGAATCCGCCGTTCGTGGGTAAACATCTTCTTACTCAAGAACAAAGTGCGGATATGGACTATGTTTGGCGTAAAACGAATGGAGCCGGATTTCTCGATTATGTAACAGGATGGTATAGAAAAGCAGCTATATATATCTTAGGAACCAATATAATTGTTGGCTTCGTTTCAACAAATTCCATTACTCAAGGTGAACAAGTTGGAATCCTGTGGGTTGAATTATTTCATAAACAAGGAATTAAAATTCATTTTGCACATAGGACATTTTCTTGGGATAGTGAAGCCAGAGGAAAAGCTCATGTTCATGTTGTGATTATCGGATTTGCCAATTTTGACCCTGAAAATAAACGTCTTTACGATTATGAATCAGATGGCGAAAAGTCACTGTAACTAGGCCAAGAAACATAAGTCCTTATTTAATCGAAGGCTCCGATATCGCTTTACCAATTCGTCGAAATGCTCTATGCAATGTTCCAGCTATTATCAATGGAAATAAACCAGCAGATGGTGGATTTCTCATTATTGAAGATGAAGATAAACAAGGATTTCTTAAAGAAAACCCAGGCATTAAACCATATATCCGACAATTCCTTTGTGCTGAGGAATATTTAAATGGAAAAAATAGATGGGTTTTATGGCTAGAAAATGTACCGCCAAAAATCATTCGCGAGAATCCTGGTGTACGGCAAAGAATTGAAGAAGTTCGGAAATTTCGATTGAAGAGCAAGAAAGAATCGACACGGAGAAGAGCCGAACGGCCTACTTTGTTTGATCAACTTCGCCAGCCAAAAAGCGAATATATGTTAATACCACGTCATTCTTCGGAAACTCGACGTTATATACCATTTGGATATTTCAGTCCCGAAATAATTATTGGTGATTCCTGCACAGCAATCCCTCATGCATCACTTTATCATTTTGGCATTTTATCATCCACGATGCATATGGCATGGGTTCGACAAATTTGCGGTCGATTGAAATCGGATTACCGATATTCCAACAAACTCGTTTACAACAACTATCCCTGGCCGGAATCGCCGACGAAGAAGCAGAAAACGGCGGTCGAGCAGGCGGCACAAGGGGTGTTGGATGCGCGGGAAGAGTTCTTGTCGCAAGGGGCAACGTTGGCCGATCTTTACGATCCGGTTGCGATGCCGCCGAAATTGGTCAAGGCCCATGCCGCGTTGGATCGGGCGGTGGACCGCTGCTACCGCGCGCAGCCCTTCACCAGCGAGCGGCAGCGCGTCGAGTTTCTCTTCGCCCTCTACGAAAAACTCACCACGCCCTTAATCGCCGAAGCAGGAAAGAAACGGAAAAAGTAGGAACAATTCGCCGGGCCGGTTTTGCAGAATGCCCTCACCCCGGCCCCTCTCCCAAAGGGAAAGAAGAGTTTTATAGGGCCAAACCATGCGTCACCATATTATTTAAGGAACACTAATCTCCACTAACACCCACTCACAAATCTTTATTGTGCCTATTAGCGGCTGTCAGTGGTTATTAGCGTTCCTTCTGTTTTCGAATCCGACGAACTTTCGAAGTCGCACTAACCAATTGCTTCTTTCCGCGCTCTTTCGAGCAGATCATCCACGTGAAGCTCCACGGCCCATTTTTTCAAATAGTCCCCGTCGAGATTTTCGCCTTGGACCTTCATCACCCCAAGAACATCGCTCCATTGGCGCTCGGAGATTTCATCGCCGAGGCGATACCATTCGAGCTTGCTGAGGATCGTATCTTCCGCGGAAGCGACATAAAATATTTTCGAAGAATCCTCAAGGATCTTTCGGGAGTTTTTCCGTTCGAAAGCCAGACGGCTGTAGGCTGACGCCTTCGAAGCGAAAACATCCACCTTGAACATCGTTGCGAGGTGAATCAGATTGAAACATGCCCTTCTTCGAATGGCGTCCGTAATCGTATTTACGTTGAGATAATACGCTTTGCCCAACATCTCCGCCAAAGGAGCTGCATGCTCGAACCTGAGATCGGCAACCAAATCAGCATCCGCGGTGCTTCGAATCACGCCATGAGCGGAGCTTGCCACGGAACCGCCAATATAATAGGGAATTCCAAGTTTTTCGAAAACCTCGACAACAGGAACAACAGCCTGGATCATGTCAAGAATCATGCGTGCCCTTTTATTAAGTAAACGCGTACATCATCCGCTAAATGTTTGCCGTAAGTGATTTCAACCCAGCGGAGGCCGACCTCTTCAACGCTCATGCCCGGATTCGCGTCAGCAATGCCTTGACGGGAAAACGCGATGAGCGTCGCAGTCAGTGATCGCATCAAGGAAATGCGTTTGGCAACGCTCGCTTGGCGTATAAGCTCCAATTGCACTTTTTCAGCATCAGGATGAGTATCGGTAAGCATGGGAATATCCTTATAATCAATCGGGCGGCATATTCTTATTATTGCAAACGGCTGCCATATCAACAAGACAAGCCCCCGCCGTTTTCGGCGGGGGCCTAGAGGATTAATTTGATTTCAAGTTAATTGGTGATGCTGCGACGCCGGAGCAAAAGCGAAATTGTGTTCCCATGCCGGAGCATGGGAACAAATAGAAATGCCCTCACCCCTAGCCCCTCTCCCAAAGGGCGAGGGGAAAATATTTACCGCACGCGGCAGCAGAAGCGGATTACGCCGCCTTGGCCGGCTTCGAGCGGATCTTTCAGCTCGCAGCGGATGACCGAGGAATCGCCTTCGTTGGGCTGGGTGCTGAAGGCGGCTTCGCGGCTGCACTGGGCGCTGCCGGGGACGTATTCCAACCGCGTGCTGAGGCTGTCGAGGATCGTCACGTTGCCGATCGTTTCGCTGCCCAGATTGTCGAACCGCAAGGTGAACCAGACTTCCTCGCCGGGATTGGCGAACGCCGTCGAGGCGACCTTGATGAGCCGCAGCGCCGGCTTGCCTTCGAATTTCACGTTATAGACCGATTCCAACTTTTCGTCCTGCACGGCCGTCATCGGTCCTTGCAAGTTGATGATCGCCTGCACCATTTGCGTTTCATTCCACGAGACGGCCGCCTGGGCGCTTTTGGCCAGCCGCAGCGACTCGGCGCCTTCGAACTTGCCCGTGCGTATGACGGCGACGTTCTCGTAGGGCTTGTAGTCGTTTTGGAAGCTCCGCGGGCCGACGGCCGTGGAAATCGCGCCGTCGCCTTGCCTGGTCACGAAGGCCTGCGTCGGCCGGGCGCCGATTTCGTCGCCAAGTTGGATGTTCTTCGTCGTCGAGCCGACCAGTTGCGTGTGCGCCGGCTTGGACAGGGCGACGTCCTCCGTCACGCCGCGAGCCGCCACTTTCTGCTCGTTGGCCATGAGTCCGACCACCTGTCGAACCGCGCCGAAACGGGGGCTGTAGATATAGACTTCATTGCTGGGCTCGACGATGCGGCGGCCGTCGAGCGTGTCGTAATGCGCGACGGCGTCTTCCATCTCGACTCCGTAAACCTGCCATTCACGTCCCACGCCGGCCGGCATGTGCCGATCGCCGCCGTCGCGGAGATATTCATCCCGCGGCCACGGCTGGCGAATGGCGTCGGGCGACCACGGCGGATAGGCCGCATAGGGCAGCGGCGTGCCCTGCTCCATGCACGGCGCACCCAGCGGCGGGCAATCGTCGCGCGGAATGGGCGGCATCGGGCCTTCATAAGCGGTCTGCGCGATATCCGAACTCGCCTCGGCCTCGCCAGCCTCCGCTTGGTCGCCGCGATCGGCTTGTCCGACCGAGTTTCCCGTGCTACCGGACGAGCCGGCAGCGGCGTCTAATGCCGGTTGCTCGTCGAGCGATCGGTCGGCGACGACAATGTAAGCTTGTTCGCCATCGTTGCCCAGTTTCATGCCGGCGGTTCTGCCCGACGGCCCGCGGCAAGAGCAGAGGATCGTCATCCCCAGGGCGATGCCGAGGAGCGTTGCGGGAATGCGGCGGGCGAACATCTTCGCGATCATGGGATGAGGGACTTTCATCGTCGCGGTCCCTCCTTGGCCGATTGGTCGAACATGGCGGGGATGATTTCCGAATTCGGCGGCGGGGGGAGAATTTTCACCGCGGGCTTGGCGGGGGCTTTCGACTCGAACTTGAATAACGCGCGGATTTCCGGTTTGGGATCGGTTTTCGCGCGGGGCTTGACGGCTTTCTTCGCGGCCGGCGCGGCGGCCGTTTTTGCCGCGGATTTTGCCGTTGATTTCGCGGCTTGGACGGGATGCGGCTTTTCGACCGGCGGCAGGATTGGGATAATCGACGAACGGCGGACAGCCGAAGAAAAATTGCGGATCGGGACCGGCGCCGGAGTCCGGCAAACGGCCGCCCAACCGCAGAATCGCCACCGGCCGGCCCAAGGAATCGGCGACGGCCAGCGGATCTTGACCCGGCGCGGCTTCGAACCAGTTCTGGTGGTTGGGATCCTCGCGAACCGGCAAGGCGTCGCGGGGATCTTCGAGATAAATCACGCGGGTGACGAACTTTCCCGCGAGGGCCAGTTTGAGATCAGCGTCGGATAGTTCGACGGGGATCGAAAAACGATTTTCCTGTCCCAGCGGCGTGAACAGGCGGTCGATGACTTCGATGGTGGGAAAAACTTCCCGCCCTTCGGCCAGCGGAATGCCGCTCACTTGGAGCCGATAAACGCCGCCGATCAGCAGTCCGGCCTTGCGCAGTCCTTTCCGCGGTTCCTCGAATTGGCCATCGACGGCAAGGGCGATCATCGCCCCGTCGGGCGCTTTGATTTCGACGGGCTGGTAATAGCCCGCCAATGGTCCGCCCCGCTGGAGTTGCCGGCTTCCAATCGCTCCCGGGGGCATCGCCCCTTGGTGATAATAGTGGACGCCGGGTGCTTGAGCCAAGCCGAAGGAGCTTGGGATCAGCAGCCACGCCGCCACGATCGCCAATTTGCCGGCAACTCGTCGCATTGTCATCCTCATTTCAGACGGCCGAGCGGGGCCGTGGACCATGATCGCGCGTAGATGGAAGGGTTGACGAGGATCGAACAGCACGCAGGGCGGGACTTTGCTTCGCTTGTCCCACCCTGCTTTTTTACAATTTTTTACTCGGCTTCTTCGGCCGCGTAGGAAGAATTATCGGTCGGGTAATTATCGGCCTGGTAATTGTCCGTCGGGCAGTTGTCGGTCGGGCAGTTGTCGGTCGGGCACTTTTCGCCGTTTCTCTCATGCCGATTGCCCAAGGGTTGACGGTATTTGCCCGGTTCCACGCGGTCCTTCTCGACGATCCGCACGTGATGCACGGGCTTGGGATAGCTTATGCCCGGCTTTTCTTTCACGTCGATTCGCACTCGCGGCGTCGGTTCGGGAACTTTGACCTTGGTGTGATTCACGATCACGTGTTTTTTCAAGCCGGCCGGCGATCCGAACGGAATATGCGGCGGGCCGGCCAATCCGATCGGCGTGCCGGAGATCGGCATGCCGTATTGCGGCGCGTTCACTCCCGAAATCGGGGCACCCATCGGCATCGTCGAGGAACTGCCATGCACGGCCATCGGCAGCGGACCGCCGCTCATGCCTTGCGGAGGGCAGGGTTCGCCGGTTTCCGGATCTTGGTAGCCTGCCCGTTGAATGTTGCCGTCCTGGGCCACGGAGGGCGAGGGGACGAGCAAGTCTTTGTTGCCCAGGCGGACGATCGCCATGATCGCGCCGCGGCGGTCGGCCTCGACGATCGGATCGACGCCCGGATCCAACCGCGTGCTGACCAGTGTTTCCACGCCGGCGACGGCCAGTTCCTGGAACTGCGGGTCGGGCAGGTAGAGCACCTTGGTCACGAAGTTGCCGGTCAACACCTGGTCGAAATCTTCGGGGGTGAATTGCACCGGAATGGCATTGTGCGCCAGGAAGGCTTCGGTCCGCGGCAGCGCGGGGGCGACTTCCAAGGTCGGATACAAATCGACGCCCGGCCGACCTGCTATGTTCGTAATCTTCAAGCGATAAATGGCCCCTTGCGGGAAGTTATAGCGGCCCGGGCAGATGAGCTGTTCCGAATCGAAGGCGCCCGGCGCGGAGACGTCCCAATTGACGGTCATGCCCTCAGGCCCCACGAAGGCGATTTGCGATGCTTCTTGAGTCATGCCTCCGCCCGGGTTGTACTGCATGACGCCTGGTCCGGGTCCATCGACGCCCGGTCCGGGGTGCATCAGCATTTGGGCGGGCGGCAAGTTTTGTTGGCAAGGGCCTCGGCAGCCCGCCATCGCAATCGCAAGCACTAACAATGACAATCCAGTAATCCTCATGTGTCCCCCTCCTTGTGCCTCATGCCTGGACCGGGATAACGCCCCGGAAAGGCCTTGAGCGTGAGACGAAAACGTTTTTGAAAAGTTTTGTTATGGGCTGAAATTTGCGCGAAAGCGTTTTCGGAGTGATTAAGGATTGAGAATACATTGGCCAATCCCCAATTCCAAATCCCCAATCTCTCCTTCCACTTTCCGCGCAGAACGCCTGTCTAAAGAAGTATGGTCGGTCTGATACAAAAGGAATCTTTGGAAAATCCGTCAAGACCGTTAGATTGGGAGTATTGAAAACAAATTGCCTAGCTTGTTATAGCGTCTCCCAGAATATCCATTTACCCTATTCTCTTGAATGGTTGCCTGATACGTCGTAACAGGTTGGAAACCTGTCCTACATCTGCGGCACGGCGGTAGGGCAGCCGGGCGGGCGGAAGGCGGGATTGCCGATATCGACGGGCGGAGAATTCGGAATGACGGGCATGGTGAAAGTCGCGGCGGGGTTGGCCGGCGGGACGTTGAGCTCGACGTTGCCCAAATCGAGCTGCATCGAGAATTGCGCGGCGGGACAATTCACCTTCACGGTGCGGGGGAACCAGAGGAGCGACCGCGGGTCCTGGCGGTAGCCGCCGGCTTCGCTGCTGACCAATAAGCTGCTCTGGGAGTTGTAGATTTCCTGGCCCAGCACCCAGCCTTGCGCGGCGTCGAGGATCGTGCGTTTTATGATCCGGCCCTCCGGCGTTTCCTTGATCGTGCGGACTTCCAAGCGCCCGCCCGGCAGGAGAAAAGGCCCTTGATGCGGCAGCGCAGGATCAAACGTGCTCACGCCCAGCGCATCGATAAGCCATTCCGGCTGAATCGGCACCATCTGCCGGGCCGGGCTGGCGGCGAATCGATCGTGCCGGCAGTAATAGACCGCCTTCGGCTCGCTGCGGTTGATCCAGAACCAGAACAGCGCGTCGTTGCTGCCGAGGTCGAGTTCCGGTCCGGTCAGCGGGTGTTTCGCGTACAGGCGGAAACTCAAGGGGCGTTGATAAGCGACAATCGCGTGCAAGGAAGGTACGCCCGGCGAAGATAGCGTGGCCTGGTTTGCCGAAAACGATTGGATCTGCCCGTTGTTGCGGTTGACCACCTCGATGACTTGTTCCAAAGTAGGATTCTGCGGCAGCACGGGCTGGATGCCGGCGGCTGGGACGTCCGCAGCCAACTCGGACAGTTCGCTCCGCTCAAGGCGAATAGGCCCGATACGATCAATAACATCAGCCGAGAGCGGTGGGAGTTCATATTGGATTCGAAGGATGAAGCAGGAAGGATGAAGTATGAATTTCCTATTCTACGCGTGTGGCAAGATGCCGGTTCTCGTTTCGTCGATCGGTATTCTTCCTTGATGCCGATTCACTGCAGCAGCGCCGCCAACTCGGCTTGGATTTGTTCGACGCGTTCCTGTGCCGGCATGACCGCGGGGACAGTGTAGGCGGCGTCGCGGCGGGGGCAATAGACGGTGAGCACTTCCCGGCCTTCCGCGTCGCGCACCTCCTCCTCCAATCTAAAGACGCGGCGGCGAACGAGTAGCAGCGTGAGCACGTAACGCATGTCCTGCTTGTCGGGCGCAGCGGCCAGTTCGTCAAAGAAATTCAGCATCACGTCGTTCGGCGCCCAATGTTTGCGGCGCGAGGTTTTGCCGGGCACTTGCGATTTCCACCAGCCGACGGCATTTTCCGGCGGCCCTTGCCAAACCTCCGCCGCGTAGTCGAGGCGTTTCAAATCGTCCCCCTCGGCAACCACCGCCGAGTAATACCACTCCCCCGGCGCAAACTCCCGGCCGGTGGTTGAACAATGTCGCGTGAAGTTTTGGATTTCATAATCCATAGCGACGAAAGATACTCGAAACGAGTGCTGCAAACAATGCAGAAAAATCGGGACAGAGCGGCAATTGAGTAGTAAGGTTGACAAGAAAGATGATAGCTATATCTATTTATCCCACAATGCCCAAGATGCCCAAATATGAGATTTTTCCTTGCTGATGCTATTGCCCTGTAGCTCGAACATCAAGAATTCGCCCGGTGGGGCGGCTGCGGTCGAGAGGGACTGCTTGGGGAGAGTCGTAGATCGCGTGGTTGCCGGCTTCATCGACAACTTCGAGGCGGAGATAGACCAGCGGGGGAATCGAACTGTCGAGCGACCAAATGTAACGGCCGGTGTTTTCCAGGTTCGAGGCGAAAGGCGTAAATTGGCCGCCGGGTTGGGCACTATAGGAGAGCGTGACCGGCTTTTCGGCGAGCATCTTGTCGGAGACTTCCCAACCGATAACCAGCTTGTCCTCGTTTTCGCCGCTGCCGAATTCGGCCGAGGTGATTTTTGCCGCGGGCCGAGTCAGGTCGATGCCGATCCAGACCGACGGTTTGTCGCCGCTTTTGGGAGGAGGATCGCCCAGGCCGGCGCCGCTGGTGACAACGATCCGGAAACCGTACATTCCTTCCTCCTCGACGCGCACCGACATTGGGCTGCGGTTATCGCTATCGATGCCGTAACTCCGCCAGGTGCGGCCGCCGTCCCGAGTGCCGAACAACTCGACCTTGCTCACGCCCGACGGGCCGACGGATTGCAGGTCATAATCCAACTCGAAACTCCGGGAGTTGACCATCTGCGGTTTTTCATTGGGAGGAAGGTAGGCCAGGAAGGGATTGTTCAGCAATGCGGAAGCCACGTCCGACGAATACTTGCTGCCGATTTTCGGATTCGCGCCGGCCGAGACGGCCCTCACCCCCGGTCCCTCTCCCTTCGAGAAAGGGGAGTCCTGTTTCGCCGCATCTTTCGCAAAATCGGCTGATGTGCTTCCAGTGGGGCCGAGTTTGACTTGGGCATGGGCGATGCCCTTGTTGCCGGCCTTGTCGCTCGCTTCGGCGCGGATGACGACCTCCCGCGCGCCTGCGCCGGCCGCCAGGTGGCCTCGCCGGATTGCGTGGTTTCGGTGTTCGTGAGATCCTTGTCGCTCACGGCGACCGGTTGCCACGCCCCAAAGTCCGACGTGCGATATTGCAGCGAGAGCGAATCCGGCTTCAGATGCGGATCGAAGATTTGCCATTGTGCGGTGACCTGCCCGCCAGGCCCGGACTCGGCCGATAGCAGCACGCTGGGCGGTTTCGTGTCGATGATTACGATCACCGCCGGGCTGGAAACGGTCGGCGGCTGAAACTTGCCGGCCCGATCGAGCGTGCGCGTGGCGAACCAGTATTCGCCGTCGTTGGCCGCACGGAAGGGAATCCGCGGCTGATTGGCGTTCACCCGGCTGTAGAAGTTCCAGTTCGCACCGCGATCGTGCGAAACGAACATCTGCACTTCGACAATCGAGCTGCTGTTCCGCGGGTTATTTTGCGGTGACGCCTCGCTGCGGACGGGAAGGGAAAAATATGTTTGCCGCGTGAGCATCCCCTTCGGCAGGGCAGGGACCGAGCCGGCGCCGGAATCCGTTGCCTGGTTTTGCGCGGGCGGAAGATTGTTCGCCGGCGGTTGAGAATCGCGGATTACCGGTCTGAGATTGACCGCCGCAGGAGCGTTCTCGGTGGCGGCCCGGTCGGTCGCCTCCTCGGCGGCCGGTTTCCAAGCCGGCTGGACGATCGTCTCGGGCGTATTAACGGTGTTTTGCGGCGCGTTCAGTTCGAGCTGCCCGCTCGACATCATCATCAGCCACGAAGCAACAACCGCCGGCCACATGGCAAAGCTTCTCCAATTTGCGCAATCGATACTCTCTTGTGTAAAATGCCGTATTCATCGTATCGGCGCGTCGGGGATTTGACTTGAGAGAGCGAATGCGTTTAACGAAGGAACAGATAAAAGTGATAAGCGATGAAGCTGACCGTTCCGCTGATCTTGCATGCTAACCGGTAGTTCGATTTTTCGCATCGGTTGGCGATTCTCCGACGCCGGAGCGTCGGGGGATTGTGTTCCCACGCCGGAGCGGGGGAACATGAGGTTATTCCATAACGTCGAAATCTCCTTCGGGCGTGGTTTGCTCACCGCCGTCGATGGTGGTCATGGCTTTGAGGTTGTCGGCGTCGGTGCCTTTAGGGAGGCTGCGTACGCTGCCGTCGCAGAAGATGGCGTTCACCGCGGAAGGATGATCGGAACTGATTTCGGCGCCGCTGTTGTCGCAAAGGTCGAAGCTCATGGTTTCGGCATCGAGATCGCGCGGTTCGAGCCAGTTGATGTTGCCGCCGACGTTTTCCACGACCATGATGGTGCCGGCGAGATTGTCGGATATTTCGGCTTTGGTTCGACCCATGGGGCCGGTGCTGATCGCGTGGGGACCGACGAGCATTGCATAGTTCGTGATGTTCGTCGCGCTGTTCGAGGCGCCCGGGCAGCGATAGACGGCGGGCATCCGATTGGCCAGCATGATGTTGTGCGGGCTGTCCCAGGGTTCGTGCATGTTGTATTGATCGTAAAGCGCTTGTTCGCCCAGGTAAGGCAGCAGCAACACCCGCCAACTGTGCATCGGCTTGCCGTTTTTGTCGGCCACAAACGCGGGCGGATAATGGCCGTTTTTGTCGTAGTAGGCTTGGATTGCGAAACTGATTTGCCGCATGTTGTTGCTGCAATTCGCCCTCCGCGCCGCCGCGCGGCCTGCCTGGACGGCGGGAAGCAGGAGGCTGGTGAGCATGCCGCCGCAAAAAAGGATCACCGGGATGGAGATCGCCAAAATGATGAGGATGGTGGAGGCCGTGCTCCGTGGTTTTTTTGGTGGAAACTGGTCGTATTGCAATGGCGCCATGCCCAGCGGCGGGACAGTGATCGTCTGTCCGCAGCGGGCGCAAGGCCCACTCTGGCCGGCGTATTGTTCCGCCACATTGGTGGCATTTCCGCAATGAGGGCAGATGAAATGAATGGCCATGGTGATCCCCGAAAATGTAGAAAGACGATTTTATTAAAAATATCATATTTCGCACCGGCAATGCAACTTAAATGTTAGACCGCAAGTCGCCAATGGTTTGTGCATGCCCTATAGAGGGGTAGTGGACGAATTATCTATATTTAACAATATGGGAAACACGCTTTCACGAACTTTTTTTGATTTCCCTTCGATCTTTTGGGGAACACAGGAAGATATTTTGGCGTCTAAAGCATAAATCCATGGTATGTCGCTAGTTAGCACTCCTACAATGCTCTTGATTACGCCTTCGCACAGTCCCACGCGAGGGTGTTTAAATACAGTTTTAGAACATAAAATCAAAGTGTCCAAAGCCGATATTATTCTAAGAGTGGGGTATTTATCGCAGTTTCATTTCGTTTTTGTTCTTCCTGGACTTAGCGGTATAAAATATGCATAATAGATAGATAATACCAAGTAAGGAAGATGGATAGACTGCAAAGGGGGGCCATTATGAGTTGGGAACGTTTTTGGTCCTTGAAGCCGGAAAGCTTGATTTTGTGGTTGGCGGTCTTGGCGGCGATGATCGCCATTGCAGCCTACCTGGTGCTGAAATTCCGCGCCAAAACGCTACAACACGAACCTCGAGCCAGTGAAATGCTCTCAAAATTCCGGGAATTGCATTCCCGGGGTGAGCTAACCGACGAAGAATTCCGAACAATAAAAACGACGCTCACGGTGCAACTTCAGAAGGAGTTAAATGACAACGGCAAAACGGGTTAGGATAATACTTCCGCCCACGCCAAGTGCGTCGAATCGTGAAAGTTTAACAGCCTGTAGGGATGCGGGCTTGGGGCGAGGATAAACCACGGCCCCTTCGCATACGTAGATATTGCAGCCCCGGTGAGAACTCGAAGAAACTTGGGGGAGACACAACGGCCGATGACCTGCCAAATCACACCCGGAGAATTCGAGTTACACCGCCATTAACCGATCACCTTTCGCCGCATTGCAATTCAAACTGGATTTCTCCACCGGCGGAAACGGGAAGGAAGGAAAATGCCTACAGGACGTGACTTTACCACGGGACGCCGCAACGGCGGGCCGACCAAGAAAAATGCCTTCTGTTCTTTCTGTCGAAAGAGCTACCGCGACGTCGGCCCGCTGGTCGAGGGGCCGGGCGACGTGTATATCTGCGGCGAGTGCATCGACCTCTGCCAGTCGATCCTCGATCAGGAACGCCGCCGCCGCGGGACGAGCAAGCAACTGTTCACCAAGGTTCCCACTCCCCGCCAGCTCGTGCAATCGCTCGACCAGTATGTCGTCGGCCAGGACTACGCCAAGAAAGTGCTCTCCGTGGCGGTGCATAGCCATTACAAGCGGCTGATGCACGGCGCGAACTCGCCGGAAATCGAAATCGACAAATCGAACATTCTCTTGATCGGCCCGACGGGATCGGGCAAGACGCTGTTGGCGCAAACGCTCGCCCGGGTGCTCGACGTGCCCTTTGCCATCGGCGACGCCACCACGCTGACCGAAGCCGGCTACGTGGGCGAGGACGTGGAAAACCTGCTCCTCAAGTTGCTGCACGCCGCCGATTTCGACGTCGAGGCGGCGCAGCGCGGCGTGCTGTACATCGACGAGATCGACAAGATCGGCAAGACCAGCCAGAACGTCTCGATCACCCGCGATGTTTCCGGCGAGGGCGTGCAGCAGGCGCTGTTGAAGATGCTCGAAGGGACGATCGCCAACGTGCCGCCCCAGGGCGGGCGGAAGCATCCCGAGCAGCAATACATCCAGATGGACACCTCGAACATTCTTTTCATCTGCGGCGGGACGTTCGTGGGCCTCGACGACATTATCGGCAAGCGGATGGGAAAACGCACCATCGGCTTCACGCAAGAGGGCGTGCATCGCGATCAGTTGGAGTTGGGCGATCTCTTGCAGCAGGTCACCAGCGACGACCTCCTCGAGTTCGGCATGATCCCCGAGTTCGTCGGCCGGCTGCCGGTCGTTTCCACGCTCCGCCCGCTGGATATTGGAAGCGATGGTCCGCGTGCTGACCGAGCCGAAGAACGCGATGGTCAAGCAGTTCCAGGCGCTGTTCGGCATGGAAAACGCCGAACTGGCCTTCACCGACGCGGCCCTGCGGGCGGTCGCCGAGAAGGCGATGCAGAAGGACACCGGCGCCCGTGCGCTGCGGTCGATCATCGAAGACGTGATGCTGGACATCATGTTCGACCTGCCCGACCAGCCCGCCGGCACGCAATACCTCATCACCGAGGAAAACGTCCGCGACAATCAGCCGGTGATCCCGCGGCGCGCGGAAGCGAAATCGGCGTAACTTTTTTCCCCTCGCGGGCACCGCCCGAAGGTTGGTTGGGAGAGGGGCCGGGGCGAGCGATTTCTTGCCATTCACCAATTGCCGCTCGGCTTCCTCCCCGTGCCGACGAACTTTCCCTTCGTCAAACTTGATGACCTCCCCGAACTCATGCACTTCACGCCACGGTTTGTTTCGCCCTTAAAATTTCCACTGCACGGAATCTTCCTCTTCATCCTTCTCAATCAAGAGAAAATGCAAGTTGTTCCCTTTATTCCTCTGAATTATCTATCGCTCAACCTACGTTCTCAATTGCGGCAAGTTCTCCATGATCCACGTGTTCACGAAGTCCCAGGGCGTGGCGCCGTTATAGACGGCGAAGCTGGCGTTTTCCAGTTGTGCTTGCCGTGGCACGATACGCCGGATCACGGGGTCGGGGCCGCCGGTTCGCACTCCAAGAATAATCATTGACAAAAGTCGCCCCTGTGCCGGTAACTAGTCCCACGAACCAGCCTTGCGAACTCGACACGTTGCCCATTGCGAAACAATCAGTATGATCGCGGCGCCATTCGACCAATCCCGCGAATCCCGATGCCATAGCCCCACCCTGAAACGCTCCCGTCGCAGACAGTCATCGACGATGTTCGTGCAGCCGTTGGGGCTCTGGTCGATGCTGCCCACCAATCCGCCGGCATAACAGCGGCCCTCGACTGTGCCAGTGGCATAGCAATCGATGATTGCCGTATCATAGTAATCGGCAATGCTGAAGCCTGCGACATCCGCCGATGCATCCACCATAAAGCCCGCCGTCATCGGCGATGCCTGTGACGTCCACAGATGCATGGCAGCGGAGGATCGTTCCCCGATTGCCACCCACCAAACCTCCAACATATCCCCAGTTGTTCGGATTACCGTCATAGCCGATGGTGTGCCCTGTAATCGAGCCGGTCACATAGCAATCGGAAATTGTGCTGGCAATATTCTGTCCTACTAGTCCACCAACAAGCCATTCGCCATCTATCGAGACGGATTCCAGCCCGAGGCGCGCGATGAGGGCGTTGTTGGATATCCCCCCGAAAAGCCCACGGGTAGTCAAATTGCGCCGGTCTATAGTCAAGTGGCTAACGACATGCCGTCCACCATCGAAAGATCCCCGAAACCAAACAATAGGCAGAAAGCCCTCTCCGTCGTTCCATGAGGCCGTCTCCGTGGCATCGAGATCATTGACCAACAGATAGCTGTTCGTGGAGTAGGCCGGAATGTTCTGCAATTCCGCAAGAGTCGTAATAATCGTCCAGCCGGGGATCTCCAAATGCCCGCTCGTAAGTGTGGTTCCGCCGGTATAGTTGAGATCGCCGCTTAAAGTTAGTGTGGCGTCGGGATCGTTTTCGATTTCCACTTTGCCCATTCCGGAAATATCATTGCCGAAAATCTGATCGACCGCCGCGGCGAATTTCAGCGTCGCGTTGTCGATGATTTCTCCCAGGAGTGAGCCGTTCGCCGCGCCGTCGCCGAGTTGCAGCGTGCCTTCGTCTATGATCGTGTCGCCCGTGTATTCCTCTTCATTCGCGAGTATCAGCGTTCCTTCGCCGTTCTTCGTCAGTGCCCCTTCAGCCACCGCCGCATCGACCAATTTGCAGGCGAAAGTCGCCGCGGCGCCGCTGCCGTCAACTTCGACGGTCGTCCCGTCCGTGCCGACGGAAAGCGTATCGTCCTCCGTCTCGCCGACGAGCGAGTAACCGCTTTGCGTAAAGGTGATCGACCGCCCGGAACCGGCCCGTTCGGATCGGCATAATCCTGGATATAAACCGCCCCCGGCGTATCGCCGCAGTCTCCGAATACCGCGTCCGCCCCGTTCACCCATGCATGAAGCGGCCCCGTCGGGCTGCCCAAGTGCCAAAAAAGTATCCGCCTCATTCGCATCCCACACCGGCGTCCCTTCGATTGCCGCAGGATCCCAATACAAGCAGGTATCGATAATGACGTTGCTGTTGGCCGAAAGCGAATGAGTCTGGCCGGGCGTAGCTAAATTCGGATCGATATCGATATCGAACCCGTCCCGAATCGTGCCGCCGTTAAGCAGCAAGGAGTCCGTTCCGGCATAGTCCAGATCGGCGGCGTTGTCATTCCACGCGACGATGTAAGCGAAGGTCAGCATATTGGTTCCGCTTCCGCTTGTATATGCGGCATAGCGATTGTTAATGCCCGTTGCCAATCGCAATTGCGGCGTACCCGTGACGGCCACCGGGGCGCTGAAATACAGATCGATGTAAAGCGTATCGCCCACGGAGTAGGAAATGCTTGTCTCCGCGCTGGCATCGGATGCCCAAACGGGATCCGGACCGCCGATTTGGAGTGTATCAACATGAAGACTCGTGACATTCAAGACCGCGTTGCCTGTAGTGATTTCACTGTACAAGCTTAAATTGCCCGCGTTCACCGTGCCCGCGGAGACCCACATCTCCGTGCAAGTCATCGTGAGATTGGGCAGCCACACCGTTCCCGCGCCCGCCTTTTTCATTTTCGTGCGCATTTACTGTTCCCGAATCGAGCAGAATCAGATTCGATGCGATGGTGCCGTTGTTGAGATTGTAGGCGAAACTCGCCTTGAGCGTGCCGTTTTGGATCGTACCGTCGTTGAGCGTTACGGTATTGAGCATATCCGTCGCGAATCCACCCAAACTGCACTTTCTGAAAAAACGGCAGATCGGACGGTTTATCGATTAAATTGATCTTGCAATGAAAAGGCTCTTCCATCACATTGTGTTTACCAAGACCCAAGTGATAGGAGAGCCAAGGATGGCGAATTCGATATGTTATTGGCAATGTCCGGAAGATTGGGACCAGTGAAGCCAGTGGCCGGCGGCGGGATTGCACGCCCGCAACCGTTGGCGGCTGCCGGTCCTGCTGATGGGTATTCTCTTTGCCCACGGGCGACGGACCGTGACTTCCTGGCTCCGCGCCGCCGGAGTCAGCGACGACTTCCGAAACTATTTTTACTTTCTGGCGGCCCTTGGACGCAAGACCAAATGCGTCGCCACGCCACTTTTGGTTCTGCTGCTGAGGACTTTGCCGTTGCCCGACCGGTTGCTGGCGGTCATCGACGACACCCCCACCAAGCGTTACGGGCCGAAAGTCGAAGGGGCAGGCATTCATCACAGCCCAACGCCGGGAACGGCCGACCAGAAATACTCTACGGACATATCTGGGTGACCTCTCGTTGGCCGTGCGGCATCCGTGCTTCGGCGCATTGGCATGCCGCTTTGGGCCATGCTCTATGTCCGCCAGAAAACGATGGCCAAGATTCCGAAGTGGCGCGGTTGGACGTTCGCCACCAAGCTCGTGCTGGCTGCCCGGCTGGTAGAATGGATCGCGCCGATCGTGGAAAAAGCCGGGAAAACGCTGTGGATCGTGGTCGATGGCGGCTACGTCAAGGCCCCCTTCTTGCGCCGCGCTTGGCCCCGGGGCGACGGTCATCGGACGGCTGGGCAAAGACGCGGCACTGCGCGACCTGCCGCCGAAGTCGAGAGGAGGAAAGCGGCGTGGTCGCGGACGTCCGCGCGGAATACCGCAAGAACCGCATCCGCCTTGCCAAGCGGGCCGCCCATCGCGAAGGTTGGGAAACAGCCCAATGCGCCGCCTATGGAAAAACGACCGCCGGACTCTACCAAGACCTTCCTGGCGACTTACCGGCCCGTGGGCGAAGTGATCGTGTGGTGATCGATCTGGAAGAAGAGGATTGGTATCCGGTCGTCTCGCCCGACCCGAACGCCACAGCCATGAAGATGACGATGACAAACTATTTCTCGCCGACCGTGAGACGATCGAACAGGACTTCCACAACATCAAGGAAGATGTTGGGGCACGGGCCAGCAGCAAGTGCGGAACATTTGGACCAACGTCGCCGTTTATCACTTGATTTTGCTGGATGCACACGCTGGTGGAACTCTGGGCTTGGAACCGCTCCCACCACCAACTTTGCGATCGCCGCTTGTCGCCGTGGGACGACGCCGATCGTCGCCCGTCCCACGCCGATCGCCGCAACTCCTTGCACGCAACATCCTCCGCGCGGGATTTTTGGCCGCTGCCGCTCGCCGACGCCTGCCGCGAAAAATCCGCGACTTCTTCAAACAATTGCTCGGCCTCGCGTGTTGATATGACCATTTCCTAAGAAAGTGCAGTTTAAAAAATAACCAATCATTATTACTCCTTGAACGTCGGTTGAAATGCAATTAGGACGATTCGCATCTTTTACAGCCGAGATCATCGGCGATAAGTATGACGCCGACAAAACACAAAAACTGACGCGAGTCCGGAAATAGCAAGAATTGCAGAGGATGGTTCGGGAATGGGCGTGAGGAGAAGCGTGGGGCCATTATTGTTAACTGCGATGATTTGTCCGAAATCATTCCATGCAAACTGCATCTACTAAATGATATCCTGAACTTGGATCAATCAAATCATTCAATGAATAAAGAGTACCGCCTTTGAAAACAAACGCCCGGTCTTCTGGATAGGCCCATCCAACTACGTCACCATTATTATTCATGTCGGCCACATCGCCGAGCGTATTTGCACCGTTAATATCAATTAATCCTCCGGCTTCGAAAAGACATATATGCGGATTGCCTTCTTCGACGACCGAGAAGCCGGCAATTTGTCCGGCATCATTAATCACTTCGGCAACAGAGTTTCCAGAAAAGGTGCCTTGGTCTTTCATTTTTTGCCATTGTTTTTCCAAAGGAAGGCGTGCCCCTGGTTCGGCGGAGCGTTGGAATATCCCACGATGTCACCATTCGAATTGATGCCTTTCGCAACCGTGTATTTTCCTCCCACCGAAGCTGCCCAATTCCGTTATCGTTCCATGATCGTATAATACACCTTGGATTCCGCCATCGGCTGTATCGTAATCGGCGGCAATCTGGCCTTTGTTGTTGATACTGTAAGCGAGACTCATTCGGTAGCCAAGTTGCCCAGGTCGTCATAAAATAGTCGCTATAGGGAGACGCCGTCAGTATCTCCCGTGCTGGTGACGGAGTTGCCGACAATATCTCCATTGTCATTTATTGCCGTAGCGTAACTCCAATCCCCTCCCAGGGTCGGAATAATGATAGGATTTCCCGACAGATTATCATGGGCATAAAAAACGCCATTGTTTCCTACATTGCCGATCACATCCCCCTCGTTGTTCATTCCGGTTGGAGAAAAATTCCCCAGGTTCGTCACGGTGTATTCAACGGCCGCTTCAGAAGGGGCATATAATGTCAGTATCAAACACGAAAAAGCCGACCGATTTCAATAATGTACTCATTGCGGATACTCCTTATCCCACGAGAAGATTTTCCAAGACCGCCACCGAAAGATGACGCAGTTTAGCAATTTTCCGCGCCCCCGCACAAGCCATTTACCATTCCCAACGATTAAAAATCCCGCAAGAATCGCCTTCGGGCCGCCCACATTACCCACATGCATAGCCACAAAGAACCCGTCGCAGGCCTTGGCATGAAGCTGCGATTGGATTCCGAAATGCCGCTGACGAGTAGTTGGGAATTCTCGGAACTCACCGAATGACATGGGAAAAGCTCCAGCCCCCGAAAGCTGAATGTGTAAGGGCCTGTCCGTGGTTAAAGCATAATCGCTAACCAAGGGTGATGCAAGACCTAATGACTAACGACGTATCGGACCCTATGATCCCTAATTCAAATCATTATAAGTATCCGTATTGCCCCCATTGAATTCTATAACAGCGTTTTGTCCTGGAACACCTCCCGACCAATTCAGGGGATCACTCCAATGGTTAGTTGAATGCCCGCCAATCCAAGTACTATTCAACAATTCTTTGGATTCCAAGCATTCAAATTGAAGAAATCTCTGTTGAATGCGTGCGTTAAAATGGGATTTGAAAAAAATTCTTGTATTTAGTTTTCCAGAACTGAAGAAATGAGTTTGACATAAGGAATTCCTGTGGCTGAGAGCATCGAATAAGCGTTTTTAATATGGATTATTCGTAATGTTTTTCTTTGACGAATAAAAACATTCTTCGCCTTTTCAATATAATCGTGATATAACTTGAAAGACCAATGATTGATAATACAATAGAACTGGGTTCAGGAACCGGCATTAAAAGAAATGCATGTCCTCCAGAATAAGAACCGAAGGATCCATCAGCAATGATTTGACCATTATTGTTGATTCCGATGCCAGCAATTAGATTTATTCCCGAGGACGAATCAATTAAAGTATTTAAATCAATCATCTTATCATTTTGGTAAAGAAGTGCCAGATTATTTCCGATGTTTCCGACAATTTGCCCTGCATCATTAATATCAAAAGCAGCGCTAGACCATTTGGACTTGTCAATATCCTGCATAATACCGTTGCTGAATAAAAGTGCAGTCACAATTCCAGTCGAATTTGCAGATTGGCCAACAATTTGTCCACTATCGTTAATTGCAGGCGCCATGCTATAGCCGCCGAATGTCCCAATTTCTTCCATGCTCGAATTTATATGGAAGAATTCATGAACCAGATTATTTCCAAATTCTATTGTTGAAGATCATGAGATTACGCCATTATTATTAATATTCTCCGCAAAAACCCTGGAACCGCCAAGGCTGCCGATATCGGTTGTAAGCCCATCATTTAAAATATATGCTTTGTAGTTATCACCTGATGTATTAATGCTTCCAACAATTACTCCGTTATTGTTTATGGAATCTGCATAGCTATTTAAGCCTCCAAGGCTACCTAGATCATGCATACCATTCGTATCGTATAAAAAAGCATGAGTAGAGCCATCTGGCAATTCGGAGTAACCTACAATATTTCCTTTATCATTGATGTCTTTTGCTTGGCTGTTCTTTCCTCCGAGAGTTCCCAAATCTTTCAATACTCCATCTTTATAAAGAACCGCATGAAGCCCTCCATCTGAACTATTATTAAACCCTACAATATCTCCATAGGAATTTATAGCCCACGGAGTAAAAACTCCTAAATCCTTAAACCGTATTCATATCGCCGGCACAAGATGCGTATCCAAGAAAAATGAAAACCCATGCACTAAAGAATTTAAATATTTATTAATCTTCTTTTTTGATAGCAAGTATAATTTCCACAACATCCGAGAAGCAGCAATATAATCATTGATGGTTCAGGCAAATTGATTGGAGATAGAATAAATGGATAGCTATGTAAGTATTTATCATATCCATCAGCAATATCTGTCCTGAATTGTTGATTCCGACCCCATTTACTAGCGTAATTTCTAATGATGGGTCAATCATTGTGTTAAGATCATACGTTGTAGCATTCTGATAAAGGAAGGCATGATTGTTGGAATCATTTCCAACAATTTGACCAAGATCATTTATTGCGTTCGCCGTTCTACTACGCCCATTGGGATCGATATCGGTCATTTTTCCATTGCTATAGAGATATGCATGTGCATAACCGTTTATGCTGATTGAATTTCCAAAAATATGCCCGCTGGAATTAATTCCTAATGCATAAGTATCAAAGCCTGCTAATGATCCAATATCGGTCCGAGTGCCGTTGCTGAACGTAAAACCTTGAAAGTATCCTATTGACGTTGTATAAATGCCAATGATTTGGCCGCTATCATTTATGGCGTCGAAAGCATTATTTAGCCCTAATATTCCAAGGTCATTTAAGTTGCCGTTGCTATATAAAAGGACGTGTTTGCTTTCGGTGACTGTCGAGCATGTTCCCACGATCACTCCCTGATTCGTGATGCCGTCGGCTTCGTTCAGCGTCAAACCCGAATCGGGATTGATGAGCGAGTTAAGGTCTTTGATTTCGCCATCGCTGTAGAGGAAGGCTCGGTAATCGCTTCCCGAGTTATAGGCATAACCTACGATTTGGCCATCGTCGTTAATATCAACGGGATAGCTATTCGTTTTGCCCATCGATCCCAAGTTGATCAAATTGCCGTGGTCATAGAGGACGGCTTGTTGACCGGATGAATAAGCAGTACCCCCGACTTGACCGGCATTGTTGATGGCAACCGGAGAAAAATCCCCCATTTTAGTAAAGGTATAAGCATAATCGGCAGATTGAAGGGGAACGGCTGTCAGAATTAACAGACTCAAAAAACCGACAGTTTTCAATAACTTGCTCATTTTGGATACTCCTTATCCGCATCTAGTTAAGAAAAGGCACAGTTCAACTTCACGACTTTACTCATTATTCGCAATCGATTCAATAACTGAGGTGGCCCTGGTTGTCTAGACCACGGATTGGGTTTTCTTAGTTAGAGGGGGCCGGCGGCCCGCGAGACCCATTCCAAGGGTCTCGCGCGGACGCGGAAGTGCAGTTTCGCTCTGGGTATGGGTTGATTTTCCTCTTCAGTTGCGCGACATGATCGTATTGATTTGGACACACTCGCCCGTCATGACTTCATTGCTCGATGCCTACGCCGCCGCGTACACTGCTGCCGGCGTGCGGTAGTCCAACGCCGCGTGCAATCGCTCCTCGTTGTAGAAACGGAAGACGCCGGCCAAGCCCGGCCTCCAACGCTCGGGCGTCGCGTAGTCCTGCAGGTAGACTCTCTCGTACTTCACCGTCCGCCACAGCCGCTCCACGAACACGTTGTCCATCCAGCGGCCGCGACCGTCCATGCTCACCGCCACGCCCGCCGCCTCCAGGCGCCGGTGAACGCCTCCGCCGTGTACTGCACGCCCTGGTCGGTGTTGAAGATCTCCGGCGTGCCGCGCCCCAGCGCCTCCTCCAAGGCCTCCAGGCAGAACGCCCGTCCAGCGTGTTCGACAATCGCCACGAGAGCACGTAGCGGCTGAACCAGTCCATGACCACCGTCAGGTACATCAAGCCATGCCGCATCGGCACGTAGGTGATGTCGCTCGACCACACCTGGTCGGGCCGCACGATCGCCACATCCCGCAGCAGATACGGGTAAATCCGGTGCTCCGTGTCGTTCCGCGACAGATGCGGCTTCGGGTAAATCGCCTCCAGGCCCATCAGCCGCATCAGCCGCTGTGCCCGCTTGCGACTGATGCCCAGCTCCTTGGCCATCTTCCGGCTGCCGTAGCACGGCGTCTTCAGGTATTGCTCGTCGATCCGCCGCATCCATCGCAAGATTCTCCGCCGACTCGCCCGCCGGCCGGTAGTACCAGCTCGATCGATTCAGCCCCAGAAGTTCGCACTGCCGACGCACGCTCAGCCACGGAGTTCCGGCTCGATGCACTCGCCGCTTGAAGTCAATCGAGTCGGGCAACTTTTTTTTTCAGCCACGCCGCCTCCATCTGCAGCCGGCCGATCTGCTCGTACAGTTCGGCGATCAGGGCGTCCTGGTTCTCCGCCTTGCGGCGTTGCTCGCCGGAGAACAACTCCACCGCTCCGTCGAGCAACTGCCGCTTCCACTGGCCGATCTGCGTCGGATGCACGCCGAACTGCGCCGGCCAATTCGCCCGCCGTCCGATCCCCTCGCACCGCCGCCAACGCCGCCTTCGCCTTCAAGGCCGCCTCGATCCGTCGCCGTTTCGCTCCCATGTCTTCCTCCCAAAAACTGGACCAATCCTACCAGGAATTCGACTCAAAGTCGTGGTCCAGTTTCTCGGGTCCACTATACCCTTATCTCCAGAAATTCATATTTTTTCTGGGTTAAAAAGGGACCTGATTGCCGAAGAAAGCTGTCATGTTTGTGTGGGATACCCACAAACCCAACAAATACCACTGCGAGTGGCACCGGTTCTCGAACCTTTGTTTTACCCACATCTTTTCTGCTTTGCGATGAGGTAGCCATCGAGCATGGATTGCAGTTTCGTCCAGCCACGCCATAACACGAGCCAACCGGGCGGTTTGTCGCTTTTGCGATTTTGATGACCTCCCAATCGAGCTAATGCGTAGTAAAAATCATGGACGCTGATGTCGTAACGCGAACTGCCGTAACGCCAAGCGGATAAAACCGCTACATAGTCGCGGTGAACAACCGTCGTGGCCGGTTGTGTTTTGGCATCCGCCCGACGGCTGGCGTCGCAAAGGTTCAACAAGGTTAACGCCACTGCCGAAAGCAACGCAATCGCCGGCTCCAACCGTTCCACCGCCATGAATTGCATCTCTTCCACGCCCACCCCGGTCTTTTGGCCTTTGTGATATTCCTCCACAATCCATGCGCGATTCGTACCAAGTGGTCACCTGCCAGGCAGCGCGAAACGTTTTGATTCGCTTGTTCGTCAGCAACAACCACGTGATCGGATCTTCGCCCGATGGCGGTTGGTCCTCGCGGATAAAGACCACATACATTGACAAGGGCGTATTGCCATGCTTTCCGCGGTGGGAATGCGGCGGATGGATCAGCACCGGCCCGCCGCGGATCGTAAACGAGCGTTTTTGCGACCGGTTCGACCGGCTTGGGGCTGCACGTCCATGTTGAATTTTCCCAATTCCGGCAGGGATCGCGCGTGCGCATCCAAATTAAGTTCCGGCCCTTTCCCGGCGTGGCCGGCTTGCACTTTCCGCGGCTTGTACGCCCGAATCACAAACATGCGACCGCTGCGGCATTCGTGCTCCAAAAACTCGAAGGTATCGGCCCCTTGGTCGCAAACGTCCACCAGTCGTCGCTGGCCGGGCAAGTGCCGTGTCCCTTGCAACCACAACAAGCTTTCTCGCGTCGAGCGTTCGCGATGCTCCTTCCGCGTTTCGCTCGCGGGCGTTTCCACGCGATGGTGCAGTATCTGATCGGCCAAACCCAAGATCGCACGCGTTTTCGCCTGCACCGCCAAAACATGATGACAAATATATCCGCGGGACAGCCCTTTTCCAATTTGACCCAATTTGTCCGCCAACTTGCGATGCGTAGTATAATCCAACTCGGTGGCGTCATGGATCAGCAGGATGTATCCGTTCTGCCTTGCGATGTTCTGCAAGGTGTAGTTTCGCAACGGCTCGATAATGGCGGCATGCGTCACTTCCTCGCATCTCATCAGGCGATACAGCCCTTTCAAGTCTTGCGGTTGGGCCATTTTACTCGGCAGCGAGCCGCCCGGATGGCGGCACAACTGATCGAACGTTTTCACCAGCCGCGCGGTCCGCCAACTGTCCCCAAGTTCTGCCTTTCCAAAAATGGCCTCGCCCAACGAAGCGCATCTTCCTTGAAACAATGACATGGTATGACTCCGCCTTACCTTGGGACTGTTTGTAGTATCGGTTCAAAATTTACTACGTGCGGTCCTACCCTTTAGGTTGTGCGGCGGGTGCATTGAAAAAATATCAATCCCGTTTCATCATGTGCAAATCCAACCTCAGTAAAGAGTTCCAAAATACAACCCCTTGGACGCCGTGTAAAAATTACACAATAATTGTGGGTAAAACTAAGGTTCTCGAACCGGTGTGGCTTAGCCACAAGAGGCGACGCAAATCATGCGACCCATTCGATTGGCACGCCGATCGACTTCTGCCACTCGTACCAACGAGCGGAACTCCGCTTCCAGTCCGTCGTCTGCGTCGCGAGTCCTTTCCGCACGGGATACGCGTGAATGTAGTTCAATTTCTCCGGCAGCTTTGCTTTTGTATAAATCTCGAAGAGATAATACTTCGGTTGCCAAAAACGATCTCCTTCGCCAAACCCTTCGAAGTAGTTCGGCGACTGCCGACGATACCATTTGCGAATGTGAAAACTGGTCTTCCTATTCCCCCCGTGCATGAACTGACTGAGTTTGCCCACCTCAGGCAACCAGACGATTGCATGAACGTAGTCGGGCAGGATGACAAATCCGATGCATTTCGCCGAATGTTGCCGCAATTCCTCGTTTAGCACGCCCAAGAGAATTCACTTCGGTTGGTCGAGATCCAACGACCGACGGCGTCGATTGTTCCCCGAAAAACGGTTAACATCATTTCGCCCCGGTGATTACGCCGGGGTTAAAACCGCACGAATCCTGCCCACAATCCACAAACTACCGTTGCTCCCGTTGTGGTCTCCAAAACGCTTGCGGCTTCGCGAAGAACCGTCGCAAACGCATGTATGCCCATGCAATCGCATATTCTCCCACGCAGTCTCAATGTGCGATCGGCGTTGGACCTGACGCTGTAAATCCGTCCGCCGTAGTTTCTGGAGACCGGCGAACGTTTTCGCTACGGCGGCGTTGCGCCGGCGTCACGCGACCTCGTTGCCGTTTCTCTCTGCTGCTCCTCGTAGCCGCGCGATATCCTTCGCGTCTGCCGATATGCATTGGGTGTCATGCCCGTCTCGCGACGAAACGCCACCGTGAAATGCGCCACGGAGTGAAATCCGCTCTTGCGAAGGATGCCCTCGATCGTTTTGTCGGTTCGGGACAAAAGCATCTTCGCGTGTTCGATCCGAATCCGCATGATCTCTTCTTTCGGGGCGAAGCCAAGATGCTGGCGGAATCGCCGTTCTAAAACTCGCCGCGACAGCCCTATCTCGTCGGCAACCCGGGCAACGTCGATCCCCGTGCAGGCAAACTCCCGAATAAATCGCATCGCTTGCACGATGTCCTCATCTTCGACGGCCAACGTGTCGGTCGATTGGCGAACGGCTACGCAGCCTGGGGGAACGTAGAGCGTGTCTTTCAACGGCTTCCCTGCCATCTTTTGATCGAGGAGTCTCGCGGCTTCATAGCCGACGTGCCGGCCGTCCAGGTCGAGGCTGGAGAGAGTGGGATGCGTCGTTTCGCAAATGACGGGGTCGTTGCCGATGCCGACGATGGCCACTTCCTCGGGCACGGCGATGTCGAGTTCCCGGCAGACGTCCAGCAGTCGCGCCGCGTGAAGATCGACCGCGGCAAGGATGCCGATCGGGCGAGGCAACGACACCAGCCACTTGATCAGTCGCGAGCGATAGCGTTCGTGCCACACGGGTATCGAGCGATTCAACGCGGGGGCTTGATAGACATGGCAGGGGCATCCCTTCTCGTCCGCAGCCTTGCAGAAATCCTCTCGCTGCGACTCGATCCACCAGGTGTCTTCGTACGCAAAATGAGCAAAATGCCGCAGCCCACACTTCAGAAAATGTTCGACGACCAACCTCCCGCCGATGAGCGTGTCCGTTCGTACGTGGGGATTGCAGATATTGGGGCCTCCAAACAATTCGATTATCGGACGCTTGGTCGCCCAAAGCATCTTCGCCATCTTCAGGCTGACGGTTCGTGTGATGATGCCATCGCCCCGCCACTCCTCAAGCCATTTCGGCGGCGATGAATCCACCGCCCGTTCCTCGAACTGTATCGACCAGGGACCGTTTTCCAGAGCGTATCGGGCGATTCCCTCGGCAATGCTGCGGCCATAAGTCCGAGACGTCTCGACGAGCAACAGAATACGGCGAATGTGACGCCGGCGTGAAAACGCCGAGACGCTCTTCGACGCGGGGGCTGCATTTTTCGAGGGGGACATGAGCTGGCTCCTCCTGCCTGACGGTGGTCTTCGGCACGTCGCAAAACCTAAAAACAATGACGCAAAACATTATCCGCAAATGATTATAATTGCTAGTAGCGGCGTATTCAATCGCG
The DNA here is from genome assembly GCA_963713065.1 of Pirellulales bacterium. Classification (GTDB taxonomy): domain Bacteria; phylum Planctomycetota; class Planctomycetia; order Pirellulales; family Thermoguttaceae; genus JADLEL01. The sequence continues at coordinate 169,270 of CAVQKP010000018.1, forward strand.
AATGCTAGGGGGAAAGGAGGGTATCGGACTGTGTGACAATGGCAGCGGCGTGTGGGGGCGGTATTTGAGTCAGTATTTGCGGTTTCTCGTCTTCATTGTTTCTTTGAACTTCCTCGAATATAGGAGAACTCCGTATGAAAGTGCGATTCTTGGTTGCCTTGGTATTTGCGATGGCGGCCTTGGGCATGACCGCACCCGCCCAGGCCCAGCTAAACTATGATCTCGCGGCCAACTTCTCGATTACGAACAATCCGAACGGCGCTTGGACCTACGGATACTGTGCGAAAACCGATCCGCTGAGCACCGGCTTTGTCGCATTCACGGAAACGAGCAATCTTTCGGTCCTGGGCTGGCCTGACGCCAATTGCGAGGCGTGGGTTCCCGTCCCTGGGTGGGGTGATCCAAACATCACCCATAATCTTACAGGCGCTGATTATACGTTTGCCGGCTACCATTGGGACGCCAACGGCATCGGGCTCGGTCCCGGTGCGGATGCGTCGCCGGTAGTTCGATGGACCTGCCAGGAAGCTGGCACGTACGACGTGAGCGCGACTTTTACCGGCAACCTGGAAGGCGCCGGCACGTCCCTCTGGCTTGTCGGATTGAACGGTACCGATCCCTGGCTGAATGATGTGACACACGATTGGGGATACGGCCAGTCGCAAACATATACCGGCCAACTGACCCTTTCGGTCGGTGAAACCCTGGACTTCGTCAATATATCCTGGACCAACGGGGGACAATATACGGGGCTCTCCGCAACGATCTCCCAGGTTCCCGAACCCGGAACGCTTGCCTTGTCGGCTTTTGGGCTGCTGGGCGTTGGAATGTATTTGCGACGCAGCCGTTCGTGAGACAGATAAATGATAAATCACTGTCCCATTTTTGTGGCTTCCCGCCACAAAAATCGGGGCAGTCCCCTGGAATCGTGCATAAAAAAATCGAAAAATTATCCAAGACTTTACCCGCCGCTTGTCGATACCACTCTTAGGCAATGAAACGCGACTCGGTAAAACGGGCCGCGTTTTTTCATGCGCCATGCCGGCGGTGGATCGAACCAACCTTCCGGCATCATCGCGAGAGCCGATAAGAATGGCCGGCGGCGGCCGGCAATCGATCCTGTTTCCGCGAATCGGCTGAAAACCATCGCCGGTCGGCCCGATATTGTAGAACAGGATTGCGGCAGAATGAAAAGATCGCGTCGAGATGGCGGTCGCACTGCCATCCTTTGGCGGAAAAGCGCGATAGTACAACCGGCAGTTTCACAAGATAGATAAGCAAGGCGGCTTTTCATTTAGGCACGGATGGGAGAATATCAATTGGAAAGTATTTGACATCTGTACCGAGATGAACGATCCGGCGGTTAAACTGGCTTTGGCCTTGAGCATCTTGTTGGGCGGATTCCTGGCGGCAATCGCGTTTCGGCCCGAATCGGCCGGCTCGCGTGCTGCGGCGCCCTCGTGGTCGGAACTTGCGGCGCTGCGAAACCGCCGGCCGCTGAAAAACGCCGCATTCACGCCGAGCAGCGCCGTTCCGCCCGTGCCTTTGCGTCCGCCAGCGGCCGAATCCGCTTCGCCGCGCCCTCCGACGGTGCTTGCGCCTTTGGACAATCCGCCGCCGGTGCCCGCGCTGTCGGCGAAATATCCCGGCGACGGCCTGGCAAGCTCGACGGGCGGGGGAATGCCGATCATTCCCGCGCAAGCGGGCGAGAAGTCCGCGGTGGGGCCGCGAATTCATAAAATCGTCGATGGCGACACGCTGCCCGTGCTGGCGGCCCGATATCTCGGTTCTCCCGATCGGGCGATGGAAATCTTCAAAGCCAATCGGAATTTGTTGAACGATCCCGAACTATTGCCGATCGGCGGCGAACTGAAGATTCCGCAATGACCGCGTGAATCGAGATGCGCTCGAAGGCTGCGATTCCAACGGGCGAAAGTTGATTTGACTTTTTGGGCCTCGGGCTCATTCGTGCTTTGCCATTAAGCCGTTCCCCTCCGCCTTCCGCCTCCCTCGACCTTACTCATAGGGTTTTTTCAGCGGTTTCCAGGTCCAGTTTTTCGCTTCATCGGCTTGAACGAGGCGCAGTTGGAGAAATTGGAAGATCATTTTATCGGCATTGAGGGTTTTCGGCTCCAACAAATGAGTGCCTTGGAGTTTGGTGTTCAAAGTATTGAAAAAGAAGGTTGTATCTTCGGGCTTTTTCGGCGGGATGCGCCTGAAAATCTTGGAGACCCGCTCGGCCTCGCCGAAGCTTTTCGCGTCGTCCTTGCCGACGAGAATCAGCACGGGAATGTTTCTGCGGATCTCTTCGGAGAAGGGCGCGAGCGGCAATCCCTTGAAGGATACGTCCGGTGAGAGCAGCACGAGCGCCTTCACGAACAGCCCGAGCTGCAAGGGGCCGTAGTAGGGACCGCGGTCCGAATCTCCGTAACCCATGGCGTCGAAAGCGGTGAAATTCATGGCCACGGAAGCGCCCATCTCCGCGCCGATAACGCAGAGTTTGTTCAGATTCAATTCCTTGGCGTTGTTTTTTTGCCAGAGAAATTCCTTCACCGCGTACATGTCTCTTTCCACCATGAATTTGTACTGCTCGACCGGCAGCTTGGCGGCGCTGAGCGTGTATTCCACGCCGCCGACTGTTTGCTTCGTGCTTTCGCCGTGACCGCGCAGATCGGGCACGATCACCGCATAGCCTTGCGACTGGAGCGAGTCGGCCAGATACTTGTAATCGGTGCGGTTGCCTTTCGACATGTGCAGCAGGAGGATCGGAATGGCTTCCCGGCCGCGGTTGCTGGGATAATACGTCAGCGCCAGCGCGCACGCCGTCGCCGGTCGTCAGGAACGAGTCTTCCGGTTCGGGAATTTTGTCCTTATCGGACTTGTCGCTCTTTTCGCGTCGGCCGTGGGGGCGGGCGGATCCGCGACGGGTTCTTTTTTTGCCGCGGGTTGGTCCGCGGCCTTTGCGCGAGGCGTTTTGGGGGGCGGATCTCGCGCTTCCGCGTAAGTTCCTGCGGCCAGGAACAGGAACGAAAGGCAAAAACCGATCGCGATCCCCCTATTCAATTTGGGAAAAACGGTCCACCGCGTCCGTGAAACGTGCGAAACAGCCGGCATGATGCAGTATCCTTGCCAATTAAAAATTTACTGGAGGAAGAAAAGGCGAGTCACCAATCTCCATGTTAAATACGCAAGATCAAGCCGTCAATGTTCGGCGATGGAAGCAATCGTCGGACAATTATGGCGGAAGCAGCTCCCGGCGCCGGATTTGGGGACGGGGGATTGCACTCTTCTGCCCCCCTAAAGCTGCATATAGCAGGGAAGAATCCCCCGTTTGCCGTTCTTCGGGGCGGTCGTATATTGCGGCGCGGCGGCGGATTACCGCAGGGTCAAGACGTCTTGCGCGAAATCGGCGTGGGAGTCGTGGGCGTAGAAGTGGCGTGCGATTTGATCGGCCAGAATTTTGATGAATTCTTGGCGGAATTCGTATTCCTGCTTGTCGGCGGTGGGGACGCCCGTGTTCGGCGGATATTTCGTTTCCGGCAGGCTCTTTTCGAAGACGATGTTGTCGCTGGCGTCTTTGTCTTTCTTGGGCATGTCTTTATCCTTGGCTTTTTTCTGCTCGTCCCGGCAGTCGAAAACCTGGATGGAGGAGATCGCCCGGCCCTGGTAAATGGTTTGCCCCTGGAAGAGGCTGAAACCGCCGAGTTCGACGCTCACGACCATGTCGGCCTTGAGGGCCTTGCCGAGCGCGGTCACGTCCTCGGGATCGTTCTCATCGCACCAGGCGTTGACCTTCTGTTGCTCGATCGTCTTGATCTTCGGCACGTTTTTCTGCAGGCAGATGTTGATTTGCTGGCCCAATTCCAGCGGCACATTCGGGTTGCAGTACTGCAAATCGACTACCGGGCGAACGATCACCGCGACGGTCTTGCCCTTCAGGTATTTATATTCCGCATCGACGTTCGTGCCTTTGAAGAGATACATCATCGTGGCCAGGCCGCTCACGCAACCTCCGGAAACGATCACGCACAGCGACAACAACGAGAGATACAGCGGAATTTTATGATGCAGGGAGGGACGGTCCATCGTACGACCTCGTGTAACGGGTAAAGGTGATTTTTTATTGAAAAGGATACATTGCAAATTGGTAATCGCAAATTGCAAAATTCAAATTGAACAAAAATCTACTCGCGATTTCGTCCCATTTCGCCGCATCCAATTTGAAATTTGCAATTACCAATTTGCAATCTGTCAACATCCCTCATCCGTGGAGACGCTCGATCAGCCGGCATCCCCACTGCAACAGCACGACGGCGAGGAGGGAGGCGGCAATCCACGCGGTGAAACTGCCGCGGGGCAGCCGCGCGAAGTGGCGGCCGCGAATCGCCGTCGCGAACGACCAGGGGACGGCGAGGATCGCCAATATTCCCAAGATCGCTCCTCCCGCATTCACGCGAAAGGATGTCAAAATCTCTCCCCGCACCAGATGCGCCCAGGAAGTGGTCATGCCGCACGTCGGGCAGGGCACGCCGAACAGGATATAAAACGTGCAGGGCGGCAAGCCGAGTTGCCGATGGGTCCCGAAATGCCGCGGATCGGGCTGCAAAAAGGCCGCGATTCCCAGCAACACCGCAAGTCCCGCGCCCGATGAGCGCAAGCAACAACCGCGTCTGGCCGTCGATCTCCTTTCGATGAGGTAGTTTCGGTTCGGACACGCCAATCTGATGGTGAGAGGGTGGGAGGATACCCGGAAGGCCGTTTGTCCGCAAGAGGAATTTGACGGGATTCGAGCACTGATGGGTATTATGCGGGAGAAAATGGGCAGGGGGAAGACGGCGGAGACGGGATTCTGGAGAATAATCCTCGTTCCCGACTCAGTGCCGGGGAACGAGGATTTGAGGGTCAGCGAATCGTTTTCCCGCTTGGGGGCACGATATTATCGGTTTTTCAATAGCTCCCGCCTCGAGCGGACGCAGCGGTTTTGCCCTGCAACTGTTTGCAGATGTTTTTTGCCTGCTCCAAATTGCTTTGGACGGCGGTGGTCTCCGATTCGATAATCGGTTTCAACTTGGCGGGGGCGAAATTCTGCAACGTTTTCAACTTGGCCAGCGCGTTGATGTGGCTGAAAATTTGCCAGTCGATATAGGCTTTGTCGAACTGATTTTTATCCAGTTGCGAGAATTCCCATTGCGTGTAAGCCACGCAGTTCTCCACCATTTGCTGTTGCATGGCGGGGATCATGTGCATGAAGTGTTTCGCTTCCATGCCGGTCGTTTTTTCGCTCCCGTTCGTCGCGAGAGCGGGGACTTCCGCTTTGCGCGAAGTTTCGCCCGTTTCCGAAGTCACGGGCACGGTGCCCTTTTCCGATTTCAATTCCGTAAAGATCGCGTAAACTCGCTTATTCAACGCATCCGTGTTTGGTGCGTCGGGGACGAACGGCTCAAGCTTGGCGATCCATTCGTTGTGGTTTTTCACCATGGCTTGCGCGAATTGCCGCACTTCGGGATTTTGTGCCCGTTCGAGGGCGAAATCGCCAATCAAGACCTGCCCTTGATCGCTCAGCAACAGGCAGCGGGCCAAATTCTCCTGCCAGTGCTGCGCCATCTGCTCCGAAGTCATGGTTGCGCCTTTTTTCATCGTGCCGCGCGTGGTGTCCTTGACGACTCCCGGCGCCTGCGCCATGGCGCAACTCGCAAAAAAAACGGCCCCGAGCAGGAAACATGAACACTGCTTCCACATAGTACCATCCTCCTCAAACTGGGTAATCGAAAGAACAAAAAAAGCCGAGCCGCACGATGCGGCCGGAAAACCCTTTTTTTGCCCTCTCGCACGCGATAGCAATCCGAAAAATATCCATCGCCGCGAGGGAATGATTTTCCAACCAAGCCGGCGCGTAAACCACAACTCGCTTGAAAGCCCTTATCCTTCCTTCAGTGCGGCGGGACGAACATTGCTTCTATGTTGATGCTATACGGGCATTTTCAAGAAGGCGACTCGAAAATGCTTGCGTTATTGCCCAAACAGCAAAAATTGTTGCGGATGTCGGCGATTGCGAAAAATCGATGCGGCCGATGATCCGGCAGCGTCCGGCAACGTGTCGATAAATTCCGACGAAACCGCGCCTTGGCGTTTGGAAAAATACGTAAATCTCCCGCATCGCATTTGATGATATGGTTTGCAGTAGCGGCCAACCAATTGGGAAATAAACGATTAGGCGGTAGGATGCTTCATTACGACGGGAGAGTGAATTCGAAGGGAAGATCGTTTATGTCGATTCGAATGTGAGAAGCGCGGATAAGGGAAAAATGGAGAAGAGCGAGACTCGCGGAAAAAAACATATTTTTGAAATATTGCGAAAAAGAGGTTGAAAACCGATGTTTCGGTTAACTTATTCTCGTTATCGATTCCTTCCGTTCTGCTTCCTTGGGGAAAAATTTCACCGCGCAGAATTTGTCAAAAATAAGAAGAGACATTTTGTTTTCGAGAAACAATAGGGACGAATTTGTCAGGTTGCCAAAGTGTCTCCAGTCCATTATTCACTACTGGCATGAGTGTCTTTTCAAATATTCTTTACGAAAAGACGATTCGAATCCGCAGCGGGTGCGGATAGCCGCCTTTTCCCGCTTTTCCCCGGCGCGTATTATTTCAACGGCAGTGGGAACGCGAAAAATTACGGATTGAACGGCTTGTTTTTCCGGAAAAAAAGGAGTTAATCATGAGAATCCGATTTTTGCTCGTCGGGGCGATGTTGGCGATAAGCATGGCGGCGTCCCGGAGTTGTTATGGCCAATGCGGATGCACGTCGGTTGCCGCGGCGCCGGTGACGGCATCCTATGCGTCCGCGCCCTATGTTGCCGAATATGCTCCGGCGGCGACGGTCGCGTATTATGCGCCTCCGGCGGCCTATGCGGCGAATTACGCGCCCGTCACGGCGTATTACGCGCCCGCGCCCTACGTCGCCGCTTATGCCCCGGCGGAGACGACGGCATACTATGCGCCGGCAACGACTGCATACTATGCGCCGGCAACGACGGTCGCTTATGCTCCGACGGCGTATGTCGCCGGTTACGCGCCGACCGTCGCCTATTATGCTCCGGCGGCCAGCTATGTGCCGACGACCGCGTATTACGCGCCGGCAACATATTCGGCCTATTATGCTCCGGCGGCCGTGCTCGCGAATGGCACGGTGGGTTCGAGCATTTACGGAACTCCCAAAGTTTATATTCGCGGCGAACCGGTGCGGAATACCTTGAAAGCGATCACGCCCTAGAAGAAGAAATGGGGACATGCTGCGGAAGAAAAAGGGACATTCCACTTTCAGGAAGATGCGGGATGTCCCTTATCAATTCATTTTCTATGCCGAATTATTTTTGCTTCGCCAACTGTTCGGCCTTTTTCTCGTCGATCATGATCCGGCGAATGGAGGTTGCTCTCCCAGTTTCCGGATCGATCTCGACGATCGAGCCGTTGATGCGGACATCGCGGGTGGCGACTTCGTAGTGCGTGGGGCGAAAGGTGAGGACGGTTTCTTTCACGCGGTCGAGGCGGCGGCCGAGGATGCCTTCGTGCGGGCCCGTCATGCCCACGTCGCATTGAAAAGCCGTGCCGCCGGGCAGAATGCATTCGTCGGCCGTGGGGACGTGCGTGTGCGTGCCCAGCACCGCGCTCATGCGGCCGTCGAAAAGCCTTCCCATGAGTTGCTTGTCGCTGGTGGCCTCGGCGTGGAAATCGAGCAGGATGACGCGCACCTCCGGCGGCAAAGCGGCGAGCATGCGCTCGGCGGCCTGAAACGGACAATCGACCGGCGGCATGAACACTCGTCCCTGCAGAACGAACACCGCGACGGAAACGTGCTGCCGAGTGCGGAGGATCATCAGGTCTTTGCCGGGTGCGGAGGAGGGGTAATTCGCCGGACGGACGATGCGTTTTTCCGTTTGCAGCAGGGGAAAGATTTCGCGGCGCTTATAGACATGATCGCCCATCGTGATGCCGTCGATGCCGGCGGCGAGCAAGTCGTGGTAGATTTCCGGCGTCAGGCCCGAGCCGCCGGCGATGTTCTCGGCGTTGGCCACGACCAGGTCGAGTTTCTCCTCGGCGCGCAATCCCCGGATCGCGCGGACGCAAATTTGGCGGCCGGGTTTGCCCACGATATCGCCGATAAAGAGAATGCGCATGGAAAGGGGCTGGGGGCTGGAGATCAGGGGTCAGGGGAAAGCCGGATGGAAAATGGAAATATATCTGGGTATTCTGGCTCGGCAAACATTTCAGTCACACGGAACATCAAAATCGCGTTACCACGCCGGAGCAGGGAAACAAGGAATTTTTTCCGGTTCCGTGTCCCTGTTCTCCGGCCCCCGACCCCTGATCTCTAGTCCCTACCTTGCAAGTTCCACATGCCGCGTTTCGCGGAGCACGGTGACTTTGATCTCGCCGGGGTAAGTAAGCTGTTCCTCGAAGGTCCGGGCGATATCGTGGCAGATTTTCGCCGCCGAATCGTCGGTCGTCTCCTTCGCGCTGACCAACACGCGCAGTTCGCGGCCGGCTTGGATCGCGTAAGCCTGCTCCACGCCGGGGAATTTCGCGGCGATCGTCTCCAACTCTTCCATCCGCTTGATGTAGCGTTCGAGCGTCTCGCGGCGGCGCCGGGCCGGGAGGCGCTGCAGGCGTCGGCCGCCGCGACGATCACGGTGTAGGGATTTTCCAACCGCATGTCGTCGTGATGGCAATTGGCGGCGTGGATCACCTCGGGCCGCTCGCCGTAACGCTTCAGCAAATCGCCGCCGATCTTGGGATGCCCCCCCTCGGCTTCATGGTCGGCCGCCTTGCCGATGTCGTGCAATAACCCGCAGCGGCGGGCGAGCCGCCCGTCGAGGCCGATTTCGTCGGCGATCATCCCCGAGAGGAAGGCCACCTCGATGCTATGCCGCAGCACGTTTTGGCTGTAGCTGGTGCGGAAGTGCAGCCGGCCCAGCAGGTTCACCAGCCGTTCGTGGAGATTGAGGATTTCGGACTCCTGGCAGGATTCCTCGCCGAGCTTTTGAATGTGCCGGTCCAATTCGCGCTGCGTGGCGACCACGACTTCCTCGATGCGGGCCGGATGGATGCGGCCGTCGGCGATCAGCTTTTCCAGCGACATCCGCGCGACCTCGCGGCGGATGGTGTCGAAAGCGCTGACGATCACCACGCCGGGCGTGTCGTCGATGATCACGTCCACGCCGGTGGCTTTTTCGAAAGCGCGGATGTTCCGCCCTTCGCGACCGATGATGCGGCCCTTCATTTCGTCGTTGGGAATGCCCACCGTGCTGGTGGTGGTTTCCGCGGTGTGTGCCGCGGCAAAACGCTGGATGGCCGTCAGCACGACCTCCCGCGATTTCTGCTCGCAGGTCTCGGCCAACATTTTTTCGTGCTTCTGGATCATCGCCCCGGTTTCCTGCTGCAACTGCTGGTCGAGAATTTCCAGCAGCCGGCGGGTGGCTTCTTCCTGGCTTAACCCGCTCAATTCGTGCAGGGTTTGCCGCTGCATGTCCAATAGTTTGGTAAGTTCTTCCTTGCGCTGGTTGGCTTCCTGAATGCGTTCGGTGAGCTTGCGCTGCGTGCCTTCGACCATTTTCTCCTGCTTGCGGAGTTGTTCGGCTTGGTCTTCGAGGGCGTCCTGGCGTTTGTCCAAGAGCCGCTCCCGTTCGTGCAATTCCGCCCGCACGCGGCGAAGTTCCTTCTCGCTTTCGGTCTGCGCAGCCAGCGCCGCTTCCTTGATTTCCAATTCGGCCTCGCGGCGGCGGGCTTCGACGTCCTGCTTGGCCTTGCGAACGATCTCCTGGGCTTCGGTTTCGGCGTCGCGGCGGCGCAACCGATCCAAATACTTGATGACGAAAAAAGTGGCAACCACCGCCACGACCAGCAGGGTGGTGAAAAGAGCTATTGTCGGTCCGGTCATAGTCAAATCCCCTCCAAGTTATTCTTGACCGAGCGGAGCCGCCGGGGAGATGCGATGACGATATGCCGTAGCGAAATGACCGCTCTAGGGCGATTCTTCTCCGCTATATCATCCGCATTTCCTCTCGATAGGGATTTGCCGCGTGAATGAGGTTTAAGCGAACCGGTGAACTATTGGAAAATATTACGGAGCATCGAAATATCTGCCGCCCTGTCCCCGTAGGCCGAGGATCTCATCGAGGCGACGAGCTTTCCGCAATAAAACCAATTACATCCCGGGAAAATCGGGAGGCGAGAAGCAGTTGCGAAGATATGAAGGAGGCGAGGTTTCTGGAGAGAAACATTCGGTTTGGATGGATTTTGCGCGCGGATTCACCCGCCGGTTAAGGGGAGAACGAACTGGAACCATGCGCCGGCATGGCAAACCACCGAACTCTTCCAGCATAAGGCGAACCTTCATCCAACCAACGCCGGGCCAATGGTTGTCTCCGGAACGGATTCGAAGCCGGAAGGCTTCGGCCGAACCGGGAAAACGAGGCGATCCCCGATCGGCAAAATTCGCGCCGAAAAGGAGGCTCGCCAAACATCGGAGGATCGATACGATAAATTGCATCGGCCGTTATCCCTTTGTTGGGTAGTTCTTGCTGCCTGATACGAACTTCGTCAAAACGTGCTTCCTGGCTGTTCACCGGTTCGAAACCCACCCATCGGGTAGTCCCAAACCGCTCGAAAAAATCCTAAAAATTCTTTTTAGGACTAGGCAAGAGGAAGAAACTCATGCAAATATGCTCCACCTCCTGCCGCAAACATAATTTTCACTTATCTTCATCATATCAAATTCTAAACAATCCGCAACAGGGTGCAGCATCGCTTTTCCGAGATAAATCCCTTGGCAACAGCAAGATACGACGATTTTAACGGCTTTCTTCCAGCTTTTGCGTCATATCACCGGGGGGAAGGATCATTCTTAACGGATGGCGAAGGCCAAATGTTGAGATTGTATTCTCCTTCCGTTACACTGGCTTTACTCGGTCCAGACTTCATTCCCGGTCCCTCGTTCAATAGAAAAGGGGAGTTTTTCATCTCGATCGCCCATGCTGCATGATTTCGAATCACATTTCGCCGAAAGCTGGCCTCCGGAAGATTGGTGCGAGATCACCGTGTTGGTAGCTATTTCGGGTGGTGCGGATAGCGTTGCACTTTTGCGGGCAATGCTGAGATTGAAAACAAACGGGGCGGGGCGGATTTGCGCCGCCCATTTCAACCATCGCCTGCGATCCGCAGCCGATGAAGACGAGCTATTCGTGCGTGGGTTGTGTGCGCATTGGAAAATCCCCTGCGAAATCGGCCGCGCGGAAGCAACGCAAATTGCTTCTGCGCCGGGTGAAGGCATCGAAGAGGCCGCGCGACGCTTGCGGTACGATTTCCTGGAAGCCGCGGCGGGCAATCTCGGCGCACGGCATGTCGTCACGGCCCATACGGCCGACGATCAGGCCGAAACCATTTTGCAGCGGATTCTTCGCGGCACGGGTTTGAGCGGGCTTTCGGGAATCGCCCGTACCAGGACGCTCGGCCACGCCGCCTTGATGAGGCCGCTTTTGGGTTTTCGCCGGGCGGAGATCGAGCGCTATCTGGCCGATTTGCGGCAGCCGTTTCGCCGGGATGACAGCAACTCCGACCGCCGCTTCACCCGCAATCGCATCCGCCGCGAACTGCTTCCGCTGTTGATTCGAGAGTACAACGCCCAAGCGGTCGAAGCGATTTTGCGGCTGGGCGCTGGCCGGAGAAGCGCAAACGGTCGTGGATCGGGCGGTGGATGAGATTTCCGAACAAAACGTCCGTAGGGAAAGTGATTCTTCCGTGCGGATCGAGCTTGCCGGATTGGATGCGACGGCGTCCTATCTCCTTCGCGAACTGCTGATGATGATTTGGCGGAACCAAAATTGGCCGCTGCAAGCAATGGGATTTGCCGAATGGAATCTCTTGGAAAGGATGCTGCGGGAAGGTAATGCCCTTGCCCCGAACTCGAGTGAAAAAAGGATCTTCCCCGGCGGGATTCAAGTGGAAATCATGCCGGGTGAGATGAGATTGAAATCGAGTTGCCAACACGGACGCTGAGAAAGTATGAAGTATGAATGCTGAAGCATGAATGGAACGGAAAGAAATCCGTTTTCTGCGTTCGAGTTCCGTGTTCTCCTTGCCTCCAGGTTGATTTTATGCCGTTCGCCGACTGTAATCACGCGGATTGCGGGCGACTGAAGGTCCGGCGCAAAAAAACCGGCGGCTGTCAGCCGCCGGCTGATTTGTAAATAGGACAGGATTCCAAGTCGGTCGGGACGGATTAGGAATCTGTCCTACCGCTTCGGCGGTTCGTAGTGCGGGTGTTCGGCGGTGACTTTGTGCTTGCCGACCAGCCAGAGCAAGATCGGTGCGGCGACGTAAATCGAACTGTACGTCCCCGTCAGCACGCCGATGGTGAGCGCGAAGGAGAAGCCTCTCAAGGCGGGACCGCCGGCCCAGTAGAGCACGACGACCACCATGAACACGGTTAATGAGGTGATCAAGGTCCGGCTCAGGGTTTGGTTCGTGGCGTCGTTGACCATCTTGCGGGTCAGATAGGGGTCCTTGCCGCGGATCTCGCGGATCCGGTCGAACACCACGATCGTGTCGTTCACCGAGTAGCCGATGATCGTCAGGAATGCGGCGATGATCGGCAGGTTGATCTTGAACTGGTCCATCAGCAGGTATTCGCGGAAGCCCGGGATTTGCGCCAGCCAGAAACTGAAGGCCAGGCCGCCGAGCGTGACCAACACGTCGTGGATCAAGGCGATCACGGCCGCCAGACCGAACGCAACTCCCTGGAAGCGGATCCAGAGATAGAGAATAATGAGCGCCCAACTGGCGATCAAAGCCCAAATGGCCTGTGTCCGCGTGCTTCCGGCCACCGCGCTGCCGATCGAGTTCGAGGCGGGAAAGAACGGCTCCATGGCCAGCTTCGATTCGGCGGCCGCGAACACCTTTGCCGCCGCCTCGGGCGGAATCGCTAACTTGATGTTCCATTTATCAAGCTGCAAGCGCCTGGTGTCGGGATCGTTTTCGATGTAGCCTTTGCCGGTTATTTCCATGCGAACGTTCTCGGGCGTGAAATTCGCCGCCGTCAGGGCATTCGTGATGATATCTTCGACTTTCCCATGATCGACCTGCTCTTTGAAAATCAATTCGGCCTGAGAGCCGCCGTGGAAAGGATCGCTGATCTCGGTCGATGAGCCGATTTCCTCAAGGGGTGGAACGGCCGCTTTCGTTTCCGTTGGTTTTGCTTCCGCAGGCTTGGTTTCCGCAGGCTTGGTTTCCGCAGGCTTGGTTTCCGCGGGCTTGGTTTCCGCGGGCTTGGTTTCCGCGGGCTTGGTTTCCGCGGGCTTGGTTTCCGCAGGCTTGGTTTCCGCCGGTTTGGTTTCGGCCGGTTTGGTTTCGGCCGGTTTGGTTTCGGCCGGTTTGGTTTCGGCAGGCTTGGTTTCGGCAGGCTTGGTTTCCGGCAGGCTTGGTTTCCGCGGGCTTGGTTTCGGCCGGTTTGGTTTCGGCCGGTTTGGTTTCCGGTGACTTGGCGTCGGCATTTGTTTCCACTTTGGGAACATCGGCCGGGGGTTGTGCCGGCGCCGCGTCAACTTGCGCGAAGAACAATGGCGCGGCGGCAATCATTGCGAACCAGTTTGCCGAGCGGCGCCGGTAGCTCGATTGCTTGTTCGGGGCCGATTTCTCTTCGGGCTTTTCGCTGTAAGGGGCGGTTACCCCCTCTTTCTTTTTCGTGGGCGTTTTCGCCGGCTCCGCGGGCGTTTTCAGTTTGATTTCCTCTTTGGGGGGCGGCTGAACCGCCGTCTTTTTGGGCATCGCCGGACCGAGGTTTTCGATAGTCAGCGTGTTCCTCATCAATTGGTCGCCGAATTTCTGCCGGATGAAATTTTTTACCAGGTCCTGCGCGTCTTCCTTTTCTTCCTTCCCCTTGCCCCGCGAGGTATTGATGTCGAAACGCAAACCGTAATCTTCATCGCCGAGCCGCACTTCATTGACGGCGAGGTCGGGCATCTGTTTTTCGTCGTGGAGTTTTTGATAGACTTCCTCGGCCGAATGAGGTTTTTCGAAGAGCACCTGCACCGAGACGCCGCCGGTAAAGTCGATGTCGAACAGGCCCACGCCGCGGAAAAAGGCCGCGGCCAGCCCGAGCGTGGTGATCAGGACCGAGAAAGTGAGGCAGATCGGAAACGCGCTCATGAAATCGATCGACGTGTGGCCGATGATATGCATCATCTTCAGTTTCGTGATCCAATGGTGCCGCTCGGCGATGTCGAAGAACACGTGGGAGACGAACACCGCGGTGAACATGCTGAACGCCACGCCCAACAGCAGGGTGATGGCGAAGCCCTTGATCTGATCGCTGCCCATCGCCCAGAGCACGATGGCGACGATCACGTGGGTCATGTTGCAGTCGATGATCGTGGTGCCGGCCCGGTTGAAGGCGTTGCGGATGGCCATCCGCAGGGCGGCGCCCTTGGCCATCTCCTCGCGCATGCGCTCGTAAACCAGCACGTTGTTGTCCACCGCCATGCCGACCGTCAGCGCCAAAGCGGCGAAGCCCGTCAGCGTGAAGGCGGCATTGAAGGTGATCATCACCGCGACGATGCCGAGAATGTTGATCGCCAGGGCAATCACCGCGAGGATGCCCGAAAATCGGTAATACGTCACCATGAAAATGACGACCAGCAGCGCCGAAAAGATCATGGCGTACGTGGCCTTCCGGATCGTGTCGGTGCCGAGTTGGGCGTTGCACTTCAACTCCTGCACCGGCGTCTTCGCCAGCGCGGCGGGGAGCGAGCCGGCATTCAGGACCTCCACGATTTTATCCACTTGTTCCTTGGTGAAACTGCCGGTGATTTGGCCCTGGTCGGTAATCGTGGTCAGGATGTTGGGCGCCGAATACACGATGCCGTCGAGGATGATGGCCAACTGGTTCTTCAATTCGGGCTGCACCTGGCTGGGCGTGTTGTCGCCGGTCAGCGCGGCGAACAATTGCCCGCCCTTGGTATTGAAGCTGAAATGCACGCAGGGTTGGTTGTGTTGTTCGTCGGTGCCCGGCCTGGCGTTGGTGAGATAGTCGCCGGTGACGTTGTAGGGGTCGTTGACCACCAGCACTTCCGTCCACTTTTTATCGCCGATCGTGCGCATGCGCACCAGATTGTACTTGGGATCGAACTTTTCGCCCGGCCGGACCTTGAACCAGCGCGCAATCCAATTTTTGTGGGAGGCGTCGTAATAGACCGTTTTGTCCGGGTCGCTTTTGGCCATCTCGATGATGTCTGGGTGCTTGTGGACGTTGGCCACGATGCGGAATTCCAGCTTCCCGGTCTGGGAGACGATATCCTTGATGCGATTCAATTCGACGTCGTTCACGTTGGGGATGATGATTTCGATCTCGTTCGGCCCGTAGGCGCGGATGGTCACTTCTTTCTGGCCGCCGGGATTCACGCGGAGGCCGATCGCGTTGACCAGCTTGTCCATGTCGATCGATTCCAGGTCTTTTTTCTCCTGCTTGAGCTGCTCCTGGTCGATCTCGTAGATCAAGATCACGCCGCCTTTCAAGTCGATGCCCATCTTCGGCGGCCACTTGATCGTAATCATCGACACGCTCACGATGAACGTGAAGAGGATCAGGCCGATTTTCCAGCCATAATCGGGCATGCGGAGCACTTTCGCCAGATATCCGCCCAGGATAAAGGGGCCGATCAGCATCAGGATCACCAGCGCAAAAGACAACAAAGACATGAACGTATTGGCTTCCATAACAAGCTCGCTTCGAGGAAATGGGAATTAGTGTTCGGGGTGAGGGGTGATGGGCGTGGGGCAAGGGAATGGCGTTCGTCCCGCGTCCCTATTTTCCTTTGGATTCTTCCGCCGGGTTCTCGGCAATGACTCGTGCGATGGCGCTGTAAATCACGCGCATTTTCGTGTCGTTGGTTTCATCGATCTTGAGGATCACTTCGTCGCTCTCGCGCTTGGCGTTCATCACGACGCCGTAAATGCCGCCGATGGTCACCACGCGGTCGTTCTTCTTCAAATTATTGATCAATTCAAGCCGCTTCTTTTGTTCCTTTTTCTGCGGGCGCAGCACCATCAGATAGAACACGATCAAAAGCAGGAAAATCAACGGAAAGATGCCAAATCCGCCGAGCGGGGAAGAATTGGCCGCACCATCCGCGGGAGCGGCGCCGCCCGGCGCGGCATCCGCCGCCCAAAGCAATATGCGGTTGATGAAATCGAAATTCATGAAATTATCCCCCTCATAAGGGTTTGTGCCAATTTATGGTAAGCCTATCATCTTAAACTCTCACCCCCCAGTCCACAAGGGGAAGGACGTCAAGAAAAAGGGGAGGCTTACAAAGATCTGTCAGGGGGGTGGCAAGAGGAAGCATTGTATCACAGTATTCATTCGAAACTGTCCGAATAAGTGCTGGCCACCACTTTGTTTTCGACTCGACGTTCCGGGATAATATCGCTAAACTGGGAAGTCTTTATGGTGCGGGATGGCGGCCGCTCGCCGCAAATAAATAAAATTTAGCAATTAAATTTGGTGGGAAAAGCCCACCTAGTGGAAAAGAATAATTGGTGTCACGAATGAATTCGTCATCGAACCGGGTAGTCATTACAGGAATAGGGCTTATAAGTCCGTTGGGCAGTTCCAAGGAGGAGCTTTGGGACGGTTTGGCGGCCGCTCGCAGCGCGATCGGTCCGATCACCATGACGCCGGAGGGCGTTTTGCCCTTGAGATTCGCCGCCGAGGCGCGGCAATTCACCGGCGACATCGAAAATTTCGGACCGCTCGAAAAGGAACAAAAAAGGCGATCCGCAAAGGCACGAAAGTCATGTGCCGCGAATGTCAGATGGGCGTGGCCGCCGCGCAACTCGCCCTGGCCGACGCCGGACTTGCCCAGGGAAAATTCAATCCGCAGCGGACCGGCGTCAGTTTTGGCTCGGATTACATGATCTCTCTTCCCGATGATTTTGCCGCGGGCATCAAACAATGCACCGACGGCGACCGGCGGTTCCATTTCGAGAAGTGGGGGACTGAAGGGATCGAAAAAATGAGTCCTCTCTGGCTGCTGAAATATCTGCCCAATATGCCTGCCAGCCACATCGCGATGTACAACGATCTCGAGGGTCCGAGCAATTCGGTGACCATCCGCGAGGCATCCGCGAATATCGCCCTGGGAGAAGCCTTTCAAACCATCCTGCGCGGCAGCGCGGAGGCCATGTTGGCGGGCTGCACGGGCACGCGATTGAATCCCTCGAAGGTGATGCACGTCGCCTTGCAGGAAGAGCTTGCCGCGCACGACGTGGAACCCCGCCAAGCGTCTCGGCCGTTCGATCTGCATCGCACGGGCATGGTTTTAGGCGAGGGCGCGGGGGCGGTGATTTTCGAAAATGCGGCAACCGCTCAGGCGCGCGGCGCGGCGATCCACGGGGAAATTATCGCGGCCGCTTCGAGCTGCGTCGCCGGACGACGGCAGTTGGCCAATCGCCGGCAGGCGCTGGAAAACGTGCTCAAATCGCTGCTGGCCGCCGCGGGCATGAAACCGGAAGACGTCGGGCACGTCAACGCGCACGGATTGGGCACGCGAAGCTGCGATGTCGAGGAAGCGCGGGCGATTCATGCGATTTTCGGCGGCCGCGCGAAGCCGATACCGGTGGTGGCGATCAAGAGTTCCATCGGCAACATCGGCGCGGCCGGCGGCGCGGTCGAGATGATCGCCAGCCTGATGGCAATGAAACATGGTCGGTTGTTCGTGGCGCTCAATCACGAGACGCCCGATCCCGAATGTCCCGTCTTTCTGCCGTCGGACGGCTCGGTTGAAGCGGGTTCGACTTTCATCAATCTCTCGGTAACGCCGCAAGGCCAGGCGAGCGGAATTTTAGTGCGGCGGTTCGAAGGCTGATTGTCCTTTTTTCAGCCATCGTTTAGACAGGAGCTGGGCTGCGCAAAATTGGATTGCGGGGGCGGAAATTGGTATTGTGGAAACTGTTGAAATGTGTTCCCTTAATCGGTGTTTATTTGCGTGAATTTAGGTTAAGGAGAACAGGGATGTCGAAAAGCACGGAAGCCGATGGCTACACGAGCCCTCCGGGGAAGTTGTGGCGATTTTTCGCGAGGAGCCGAAACCGCTGGAAAAGCAAATGCGCGGAAGCCAATAAGCTTTGTAAACTTCAGCAGAATCAGATTCGTGCCGTGGAAAAAAGCCGGGCGAAATGGCGGGCGGCGGCCGAAGAACGGGAACAGACCATTGCGGAACTGAAACGCGAACTGGCGGACTTAAAAAAAAGGGAGACCGCCTAACGCCGTTTTGCCGGAAGTTGCTTTGCCGCTTGCCGCCGAAGCACTGCCGCCGGCGCATCACCACTACGGCGCGGGAACGATCCGATGGTTTTTGCAGTTCGTGTTGGAGGCGGCCACGAGCCTCCGCGCGGCGGGCCGGGTGCTGGAAGTGTTGCAAGGCGTTCTTCCCGGCGTCGCGTCGGCGCCCGCGGCCAACACGGGACAAGCCTGGCTGTTGCGGCTGGGACTTTATGAACTGCGGCGTCCGAAAGAACGCGCGGCGGATTGGATTTGGCTGATCGACCATACGATTCAGATTGGCCAAGTGAAGTGCTTGTTGATCGTGGCTTTTCGGCAGTCGGCGTGGGAGGCGAACGGTCGCGGCCCGTTAGGACATCGCGACTTGGCGATCTTGGCGTTGGAGCCGATGCGACAGTCCACGGGAGGCGCTGGTGCAGGCGGAGTTGGAAAGGGCGGTTGCTCAAACCGGAGTGCCCCGCGCGATCCTCAGCGATGGCGGAAAAGACGTGAAAAAGGCGGTTTTCGGCTTCTGTGGAGTACACGCGGACGTCGCCGCCTTGTCGGACATCAAACACAAAACGGCCCTCTTGGTGAAGGCGGAACTGAAGGCGGACGACCGTTGGCGGAGATTCCTTTTGGCGGTGGGGCGGACAAAATCGCAGATGCAACAGACCGAGTTGGCCTGCCTCGTTCCGGCGAGCCTCAAGGACAAGGCGCGGTACATGAATCTGGCGGAAATGGTGAACTGGGGCCGGCGGACCTTGCGGTATCTGGACACGCCGCCGGATGCGCGCGAGCCGGTGGCCAAGGCGGAGCGACTGGAGAAGAAGCTTGGCTGGTTGCGAGAGTATCGGGAAGCCTTGGATCAGTGGGGCGGAATGATGGCGGTGGTGAACGCGACCTTGGAAGTGATCCGCCGCGACGGTTACCACGGCAAGGCGGCGGAGACGCTGCGCGACCGCTTGTCGAGCATGGTCCGGGACGAGTTGAGCCGGCGCGTGGCGGAGCTTGCGGTGACGTTCGTGTCCGAGCAATCGCAGTCGGCCGAGGCGGCGGAGCATCTCCCCGCAAACACGGAGTGCCTGGAGTCGCTGATTGGAAAAGGCAAGCGGCTCGAAGGACAACAAAGTCGTAGCGGATTCACCAAAATGGTATTGGGGATGGCCGCATCGGTCGTGGAACCGACGGTAGAGCATGTGCGGACGGCATTGGAAAAGGTGAAGACTAAAGATGTGATAGCATGGTGCAAGGAAAAACTGGGATGCTCCGTCCAGTCGCTGCGACAGCGTGCTTTACCGCCCTTAATTAAGGGAACAATAACAGGATAAATCGTTTGCCTAAAAATCAGCCATTTTTGCGCAGCCCAGCTTTGATCTATGAACTATATGCAGGGATCTCCTCCGAGACAATCGAGGCGAAAAGCCGCGGAAAGGAAGCCAAGCGTCCCCCCCCAAGGTCTTTCTGCCGGCGCCAACCGTTTTATCCCTTATCGCCCGACTCCTCTCTCAATGGCGAGGGGAGAAATGACCGTTTAACCTTCCGGATTATCGAGAATCGCTTCCGGCCGATCCATCGTGAGATCGACGTCGTATCGCTTCAGCGGATCGTTTTGGCGGACGATCGGGGCGGAGCGGATGATCACCTGGCCGATGAGCTGGCGAAAACTATTCGAGGCTTCATAAACCAGGCGGCTGGGATCGTTGTTCGGACGCCGGGCGTAATGGTAGCGGTTCGTCAGCAGCATGATGAGCGCCCGGGGATCGCCGGTGGTGCCGCGAAACGTAATCCGCTGGACTTGCTGGGCGGAATTGAAATAATACGTCAGCGCGCCGGCCAGCGACGTCGGATCGGTGCCCGAGACCAGCGGCACGCGGTAGCCGTGCAGTTGCAAATACGGAAGCTCGGTCGAGACCCGCGGCCAGCGGCGGAGCACGTCGGCCGGGGCGATGTCGAAGCGGAATACCTCGTCAAGGCTGAGCACCGGCACATCGTCGATGGCCAGCTTGGTCGGACTGGCAATGACGTTCGCCGAAGGTTTTTGGAGGCCGTCGGACTTCGCCGAATCGATTGCGGCGGCCTTGTCGGATTTGCCGATTTTGCCGCTTTTCAAATCGTTCCAAAAATCGGAGAAGTGAAAAAGCCCGATCGGCCCGCCGATCGCCACCGCCAACAACACGCCGCTCCAGAGAAAGGTTTTGAACATCGCCAGCTCCTCCGATCAGGTTCATCATTCCGCCCTCAGCCAACTCAAGCTCGGACTTCGAATGAGGGCGCATCGGTTAGATTCGGCATCGGGGACCATGCGACTTGGCACCCGACCGCCGCCGCTGCCGTAAATTGCCCAGTTGTTATTAGTGTCTCGTCGTCTACAAACGGATGCCATGCCCCCCCCAAACCTTACGCCCGATTCGTAGGGTATAATTGAAAACCGACAATCCATTCGAAAAGCCCCCACCCCCCGGCCCCTCTCCCAAAGTGAGAAGGGAGTTTTACCTAATTTCATGGCCGAGTATTTTTCCTGGTCACTGTTGTATTACCTCAGCGAATGGATCATTCGCATTGTGATGCTGTTCGTTGTGCCGCGGAAACGGCACCCGAACTCGGCGATGGCGTGGCTGCTGGTGGTATTCTTTCTGCCGTGGCCGGGCTTGATCGTTTATTTGATGCTGGGCCGGTATCGTTTGCCGCGGCGGCGGATCGAGCAGCACGGAGAATTTCTGGAAGAACTGCAAGCGGCGGACAAGCGATTGGAGGGGCACCCGAACATCATCCCATCCCGAGCTTGGACTTCACGCCCAAGAGGCCGTCAAGCTGGCCGAGAAGCTGGGCTACATGCCGATTCTCGGCGGTAATGACGTCGCCTTGATCGCGCGGACCGAAGACTTCATCGATCAGCTCATCGACGATATCGACGCCGCGCGGCATCACGTGCATTTGCTGTTTTATATTTTCGCCGACGACGGCACGGGCCGCCGCGTGGCCGAGGCGCTCGTCCGGGCGTCGAAGCGGGGCGTGAAATGCCGCGTGCTGGCCGACGCCGTCGGCTCGCGGCCAATGTTCAAGCGGCTCGCCTTGCAGATGGCCGAACAAGGCATCGAGGTGCGGCAGGCGCTGCCGGTGGGCCTCTTCCGCCGGCGAATGGCCCGCGTCGATCTGCGAAACCATCGCAAGCTGGCCGTGATCGACGGCTGCACGGGCTATACCGGTTCGCAGAATCTCGTCGATGCCGGCTACGGCCGCAAAGACCTCGCCTGGTACGATCTGATGGTGCGGCTGACGGGCCCGATCCTGCTGGAATTGCAGTCGATGTTCGTATCGGACTGGTATTTTGAGACGGAAGAGATTTTGGAAGGCGGCGAGTATTTTCTCGATCCGCCCTTAAAGGGCGAGATCGCCGTGCAGACCCTGCCCAGCGGGCCGACTTACCCCACCGAAAATTACCAGCGGATCGTGGTGGCGGCCCTCTACGCGGCCGAACGCCGAGTGACGATCACCTCGCCCTACTTCGTCCCGGACGCCGCCTTTTTGCAGGCCATGCAAACGGCCGTGCTCCGCGGCGTCGAGGTCGAACTGGTCGTGCCGCGGCGCTGCGATCAAATTCTCGTCGGCGCGGCCGGCCGCTCCTATTTCGACGAATTGCTCGACATGGGCGTGAAGCTCTATCTCTACGACAAGGGCCTGCTGCACGCGAAAACGATGTGCGTCGATGAGTCGATCGCCTTCATCGGCTCGAGTAATTTCGACATCCGCTCCTTCGCCTTGAATTTCGAGATCAATCTGCTATTCTACGGGCCGGAGGTCGCCGCCCAGCTTCACGACCAGCAACGCCGCTACATGGCCGACGCCTTCCTGCTGTCGGCCGAACGTTGGGCCGAACGGCCGGCGATGAAAAAACTTTTCCAGAACGTCGCCCGGCTGCTCAGCCCGCTGCTGTGAACAAGCCCGCTGCTGCATACAAGCCCGCGATTGCATACAAGTCTGCGATTGCAAACAAGTCCGCTGCCGTAAAACGGATTGCCTGGATTCTTTTCTCTAGCCCATGTTTGACAAGTGTTGAGTTGGATTTCGGATGAAAGTGTTGGTTTTCCCGGGTTTTCCGGGGTCTGGAGGGTTATTTTCTGAAAATGCGTAGTGACAACAGCTTAACAGGCAATGGCCATAGCTTCCGTGTCCAGGGGCAGGTTCGCAACGGCGTTACCCCAGGATCCTCCCGCGCCCGTCAGGTGCTCAAAGCGCTGGAACTCTCCGACACCCGCCCTCCCACTCCGCCAAAAGGGGAGGAAACGACGATGTAGTGACCAACAAGAAATCCGGCCCTTACGCCATAAGGACTTATGGCGACACTTGTTAAACATGGGCTAGGATGGACTTGTGGTTCATTTGGCGAAAGGGTTTCCGTGATGATATCTTATTTCCTTTGCGACACCGACCTCTCCGCCACGGCTCCGTCGGCTTGTATCGTCCCCCCGGTCGTCGTGAGCCGGTGGCGGCGCTGCGCGGCGTTTACCTTGGTCGAGCTGTTGGTGGTGATCGTGATCATCGGCATCTTGATCGCCTTGCTGCTGCCGGCCATTCAAGCCGCGCGCGAAGCGGCGCGCCGAATGCAATGCGCGAATAGCTTGAAACAAATGTCGCTCGCGGCTTTGACCCACGAAAACACGATGAAACATTTCCCGTCCGGCGGCTGGGGCTTCCTCTGGGTCGGTGATCCGGACCGCGGCTTCGGTCGCGGACAACCCGGCGGGTTCTTCTACAACATTCTTCCCTTCATGGAATGGAAGGGCGTCCACGATATGCCCAAAGTCGCGGACACGAACGCGAAAATGCATCTTTCGGCGGTGATGATCGCCACGCCCATCGAGGCATTCTCCTGTCCCACCCGCCGTGCGCCGACGCTCAGCCCCGCAGTCGGCTGGTTGGATACGCTCGTCAACGCCGAGAAATCAGCGAAAGCCGGAGGCGTCTGGTACCATGCCGATTACAAGGCCAACGGCGGCTCCGTGATGTACGAATGGAATGAAGGTCCGCACAGTTGGGCCGACGCGCTCGCCGGCGTCGGATTCCGCGAGAGCTCGGTGACACGCAACAACGGCCTCTGCTACCAGCGCAGCACGATCAAACTGAAAGAAATCGTCGATGGCACGAGCAACACCTACCTGTGCGGCGAAAAATACCTCAATCCCGACGCTTATCGGAGCGGGACGGAATATTCCGACGACCAGCCGTTTCTCGGCGCCGACGACTACGATCTGGTCGGCTGGACCAGCGAAGCGCCGACGAGAGACCGTCACGGTTACTCCAATTTCTGGGCCTTCGGCAGCAATCACGCCGCCGTCTTCAACATGGCGTTCTGCGACGGCGCGGTGCGTCCGATGAGATACGACATCGATCCGGCCACGCACGTCCTCCTCGGCAGCCGCAACGATCATAATCAGCCCGCCGAATCGTTCAAATAAACATTCGGGATCCGTTCCTGTCGCCGGCGAACCGTCGATTGTGACCGGCCATTCGTTCATTACCCCCCCTCATAAATCACATCTTTCATCCCTTGCGGAGTTTGTTCCGGTTTGCTAAAATTGAAAAATAATTCAGGAATGGGCCTGGTCCGTGAAGTGCGCGGGTAGCGCATAGGACGGGCAAGCCCGGAAAGTCTCTGAGGCAGCGGCAGCACCCGAATTCGGTCGATCATCCGTAATTCTTTACTCGGATGTGGTGGGGTGCGTTCTTTTCAAAAGTACGGGCGCAATCTTTCTTTCCATTTGGTCAGTTTTTCGGAGAGCTGTATTATGAAATGCACCGCCATCCTCACACTGCTCGGCCTGAGCGGGCTCAGCCAGTTCGCTTTCGCTCGGCGGCGGAAACTCACTGTCCGCATGATCGGCTTGCTGATTGTCGCGTTGGCGGCTGGTGCTGGAGCCGTACGGGCTGACGCGTTCGACATGCCGGCAGGCCAGACGAGTCTGCAATTCGTCCCGGTGGGAGATCCGGGCAATGCGGCTGACGCGACGGGTTTTGGGGCAGTGCCGTACTCATTCGAGATCGGCAAGTATGAGGTAACTACCGCTCAATATTGCCAATTTCTCAATGCCGTGGCAAAAACCGACGCTTATGGCCTCTACAATTTTAGAATGGGCAGTCCGAGTCTGGATGGGTATCGAGGTTGCGGAATCGTGCAGAGCGGCGATCCCGGACAGTATACGTATAGTCCGCTGCCCGATGCAGGCATACCGGGACAGCCCGGCTATGTGAATTATGCGAGTTTTCCGGTCAATTACATCACCTGGGGCAATGCAGCGCGATTCTGCAACTGGCTGCAAAACGGGCAGCCGACCGGGGATCAGGGACCCGGCACCACGGAGACGGGCGCCTATACGCTCGATGGGGCAAATACCAACTCCAGTTTGCTGACGATCTCTCGCAACGCAGGAGCGCTCTACTTCATTCCGTCCGAAAACGAATGGTACAAGGCGGCATTCTACAAAGGGGGCGGAGTTGATGCGGGTTATTGGCTCTATCCGACAAAAAGCGACAGCGTTCCCAGCAATATTCTCACGCCCACCGGCACGAACAACGCTAACTTCTACCAGAACGCTTCCTCCACCGATCCGGTGAATGGTTTCACGCCGGTCGGAGCATTTCTTTCCGCGCCTGGTCCGTATGGCACGTTCGATCAAGCGGGCAACGTGGAAGAATGGAACGAGGGGAGAGTCGGCAACTATTGGCGCGGCGCTCGTGCCGGAGGATACTATAGCGAAGCCTACGCGCTGAAATCGACGGAGAGACGAGGGAACGATCCGCTGCCTTACTACGCGTCACTCTATGGTTTCCGTGTAGCGAGCGTCCCCGAATCCTCCGCCCTCGCGCTGCTCGGCATGGGCGGCATCGGTCTGCTGGCCTTCGCTTGGCGGCGGCGGAAGAATTGACCGAATCCGCATGCGCACGCGATGAAATGGCCGGCGCCTGCGGCTCGTGTCCCCCCTTCATGTTCTTTCATGTTGGTCTTTTCGTATTTTTTCTCTCTTACGATCTTGCCAAAAGTGGTAGAATGTTATAAAAACACTAGGACCTTTGTGAAAATATCGCACTAGCGCCGCCCCCTCATTCGTGAGCAAGATGGTCACTCGGACTTCCAGTAATTTTCAACCGGCACGGAGTGCCGCCTCGCCGGAACGATGCCCAGAGACAAAACCCGGGCTGCCAGGAGAATTATTTCATGTACCGGATCCGCAGGATCTTCGATGCCCACCTCCCCATCAATCGGACGGCGATCGTGCAGGTCGAGGCGATCATGCGCGCGCAGTTTCCGCTGCTTCGCGAGCAAGCGATTCTCGAGATGCCCGATCGGCTGCGGAATCCATTGAAGTACGGATTTCGCTCCACGCTGTTCATTGCGGAAGGCGCGAAGAACCAGGTCAAGGGCTTCGCTTTCATGTCTTTCGATCCCGAGTTGAATTTCTGTTACCTGGACTTCCTGGCCACGGCAAGCCATATCGTTGACCGCGGGGTTGGGGGCTCGCTCTATGCGCGGATGCGGCAGGAAGCCCGCGGTCTGCGCGCCACGGGCTTGTTCTTCGAATGTCTGCCCGACGATCCGCGTTTGTGCGCCAATCCGGTCTCGCTGAAACAGAATTCCGCCCGGCTGCGATTCTACGAGCGCGTATGGCGCCCGTCCGATCGTCAACACGGCCTACGAGACGCCGGTGACGCCGCAAAGCCAGGAGCCGCCCTACCTCGTCTTCGACGATCTCGGCCAGAACATCGCGGTACCGCGAGACCGGGCACGAGCAATCGTGCGCGCCATCCTCGAGCGCGAATACGGGCACCTCTGCGGCAAGGAGTATATCGACAAGGTGGTCGAATCGTTCCGGGATCCCGTGATCCGGCTGCGGGAGCCGAAATACCGCATCAAGGAGGCGCCGCGCTCCCCGAATCGGGAGATTCCGAAGGACATGCAAATCGCGCTGGTGATCAATGATCGGCACGGCATTCATGAGGTCCGCGATCGCGGCTATGTGGAAGCGCCGGTCCGCATCACGACGATCTTGAAGGAAATCGGCAACTCCGATCTCTTTGTGAAAGTGCCCCCCAAAAGCTTTCCGCTGAGCCACATCCTCGCGGTGCATGACGCGGATTTCGTAAAGTACTTGAAAAAAGTGTGCGAGCGCGTTCCGGAGGGCGAATCGGTTTATCCCTACGTGTTTCCGATTCGCAACGCGGCGCGTCCCCCCAGAGAACTCGCGATCCGCGCCGGATACTACTGCATCGACACTTTCACGCCCTTGAACGGACGCGCTCATGCGGCGGCGGAGCGCGCCGTCGATTCCGCCCTTACGGCGGCCGACGCGATTTTGAGCGGACGCCCCATTGCGTATGCCCTGGTCCGTCCGCCAGGCCACCATGCCGAACGCCGGGCTTTCGGCGGGTTCTGCTACTTCAACTCATCCGCCATCGCCGCACAGTATCTGAGCGCTCTCGGCAAGGTGGCGATTTTGGACATCGATTATCACCACGGAAACGGGCAGCAGGACATCTTCTACGCAAGGGAAGACGTGTTGACGATTTCCATCCACGGTCACCCGCGATTTGCATATCCCTACTTCAGCGGCTTTGCCGACGAACGAGGGCAGGGGCCCGGCGAAGGTTTCAACCTGAACTTCCCGCTGCCGGAATCGATCGATGGGCCGCAACACCGCGAAGTTTTGCGCAAGGCGTTGCGATCGATCGCGGCTTACCAGCCGACTTTCCTGGTGGTCGCATTGGGATTGGACACTGCCAAGGGCGATCCAACCGGTTCCTGGCGTTTGCGGGCGAACGATTTCGAAGCCAACGGGGCTTTGGTGGGGGCGCTTCGATTGCCGACGCTCGTCGTCCAGGAAGGGGGATACAATACGCGGAATTTAGGCATCAACGTGCGGCGGTTCTTTTGGGGTCTCTGGTCGGCGATGCATGAAAACCGGCCGGCCGGCGGACCCAAATCGAATCGGAAATCGGCGAACCGCCCTCGCGCCGCTCGTGATCCGAAATCGACCGCCCCGGTCGATCGCCCGCCGCCACGGCATCCGACTGACTCCGCCAACGAGCCGGGCCGTTCGTAGATCGATGCGGGGTCTGTGGATCCGTCGAGCAGGGCTAACGAGACCAGGGGAATGTGCGGTTCAACGTGTTTTTTGGGAAACGCGGCGTAATGTCTAAACGCCGGGGATTGAGACGACGGCTTGCGTTTGGAGATTTTCGCATGATCGATCCCGATTCGGAAGTTCTGTTGACGCTCGGCGTGTTGCTGGCGGCCGCGCTATTTTCCGGAAAAATCGCGGTCTTGCTGCGTTTGCCGCAAGTCACCGCCTACCTCTTGATCGGCGTGCTTTTCGGGCCCTCGCTGCTGAATTTGATTCCCAAACAGCATGTAGTCCTGCTCGAACCGCTCACGAATTTGGCGGTGGCCCTCGTGCTTTTTAACTTGGGTTGCCAGTTCCCGCTCATGCGCGTGCGCCGCATTTTCGGCCGCGTGCTGAGGCTGTCGTCGGGCGAACTCTCCGCCACGCTTCTGCTGGTTGCGTTGGGATTGTGGTTGTTGGGGCAATCCTGGGAAATTTCGATTCTCCTCGGAACGCTCGCGCTGGCCACGGCCCCCGCCACGACCGTCCTCGTGCTGAAGGAGACGGAATCCGAAGGAACGATCACCGAGTACGCTCAGGCCCTGGTCGCCGTCAACAACATCGTGGCGATCGTCGCCTTCGAGATCGTTTTTCTGGCGATCGATCTCGACGCGCAATCCTATGGGGGTGTCGGTTGCCGCGAAGCTCGGCGAGCTGGCTCGGGATTTGGCCGGCTCTTGCGGGCTGGGGGTGGCGGCCGGCCTGGTGGTGAGTTATTTTTTCGGCTTGGCCGGCCAGAAGAACCGGCTCGTGTTTCTCGTGGCCATTGCCGCCACGCTTCTGGGACTTTGCGAGTCGCTGGACACTTCTTACATGCTGGCGTTCATGATGATGGGTTTTGTCGCGGCCAATACCTGCTACTACACGCGTCAAATCCTCGCCGAACTCGATCGTCTGACGGGTCTGCTTTGCATTGTCTTCTTCACCACCAGCGGCGTCGAATTGAATATCGGCGCGCTGATCGAGCGCGGGGCTGATCGGCGCCGCTTATATCGTCTTGCGCGGCGCCGGCAAATATTTCGGCGTTTTTTTGGCCGCGGATCGAAAGCGCGAGCAGCCCGTCGTGCGGCGCTGGCTGGGCGTCACGCTCGTCTCCCAGGCAGGCGCGGCGATTGCGCTTTCCGCGATTGCCGCCCAGCGCGATCCGGAACTCGGCCGGTATCTGCAGACGATTATTCTCGGCACGGTGCCGCTGTTCGAAATCATGG
The DNA here is from genome assembly GCA_963713065.1 of Pirellulales bacterium. Classification (GTDB taxonomy): domain Bacteria; phylum Planctomycetota; class Planctomycetia; order Pirellulales; family Thermoguttaceae; genus JADLEL01. The sequence goes on from CAVQKP010000018.1 coordinate 197,946, forward strand.
GACCGATACTCATCCGCCAGGCGGTGCTCCGGGCAGGCGAAGTGCCGCTGGCCTATGCCATCCCCCACGCCGGCGCGGACCTGGGGGGACAGTTGCGAATCGTTTGGAACCGCCTGGCGCTGGCTTTCGGCTTCGACCCGTGGCGCCGGCAGTCCGACGCGGACTTGACTGTCGAGCATATCATGCGGAAGAACATCCACCCCTTGCTGGATTCGTTCACATTCGACGAAGTCCTCGCCTTTATCGAGCACAGCCGCGACAATACGTATCCGGTGGTCAACGCAAACCGCGAATTGATCGGCATCATCCGCTATCGCGAATTGAGCCAGGCCCTGGTTGACCGCTCCCTGGGCCCGCTGGTCCGCGCTTCCGACATTGCCACGTCCGTCGGCAAAGTGCTGCATGCGGATGATCCGATTCAGCAGGTCGGCAAGTTTTTCAAGACCGGCAAGGACGATTGCCTGCCGGTCATCACTCGGGAAGAGCCGCACCAGTTGCTCGGAATCGTCCGCCGCCGCGACGTGTTGCGGCTGCTGATTCGCCGTCAATCGGCATAAAAGGAGTAGAAAGAGGGATCGGAACTATTTGATCAGGACAGAAAATAGTTCTGACCCATTATTCCCCTCAATAGGTCACTGCACACCTGGGACAGTTCCTCCGAAACCGAGCAACACCATCATCGCTCACGTTCGCGTAGGATATATCCGAAGACTCGAGAACGTCAAGCCCCGATAACGTCTCCAAGCCCCTATCCGTGACGGCTGTGCAACTGAGGAACAACTTCTCAACTCCCTACGATTCTGAAGTATTGCGATCCCTGAATCAGTAACGCTCGTATGCGAAAGGTTGAGACTGTAAATCCGCACAAGACCTTTGATCCGCTCAAATCTGAAATCGGTGACAGCCGTTTCTCCAATATCGAGATCAGCAATTCCCGGAATCGCTTTAAGATGTTCAAGCCCGTCGTCGCTGATTTCTGTCCCGTGCAGGTCCAAGACTTGAAGTTGATTCATGTGCTTGAGATCACCAATGCGCAATCTGCACACTTAGTTCCTCGAAGAGATAGATCGCGTAGCTCAGTCAATGTCTTCAAGCATTCCACTCCCGCATCACTGATTGCAGTATCCCAAAGGCATAGCACATGGAGAGAATGGAGTCTTCCAATGCTTTTCAGCCCATCGTCGGTAACATGTGTGTTCTTCAGATTCAAGTATTCAATTTGTGAAAGCTGGTCTAATCGCTCTAAACCGTAATCACCGATGTTGGTGTTGGAAAGATCGAGATACCTGATTCCAGACAGCCTAACTATGTGCTTTAACGCTTCGTCCGTAATGTCTGAATTTGAGATATCGAGACTGCGCAATTGAGACAACCCCTCGATAGTCTCGATGTCACCAGAGATCTTGGTATAACTAACGTCCAGCCATTTTAATCCATCAATTTTTCCCAGATGAACCAGCCCACCATTTGTCACCTCCGAAATGCTTGCGTCCACACCCTGCAGATTCGAAAAGTCGTGGATAATTTCCATGCCCTTGTCGTTTTTCACGTGGGCAACAGCGACATCAGAAAAGAAGTCAACGCCTATGAGATTAAGTAGCCACAAGGGTACCGGTGACTTCGCACTAACGATGCGATTGCCGGACGAGTCAAAATGAAAGTCATATTCGACATAACCGCCTGTGTCAACAAGTGCCGCGACAGTGTTCTGTTCTGCTTTTGCCTGCCGCAACTTCACGGCAAGCCAGCTGCTGAGCAACCCAACGAGTGTAACGCAACCCAATAACGCGGCCAAGCTAAACTGATACCATCGCAGATGTGACCTTGGCATTACAGGCATTACGTCAGGCAATATTAGTTAAGTTCGGACATTCGATTACAAGGGTAAAAAGGGGGTAAAAAAACAGGTCAAATGAATTATTCATGCTGGTATTTTTGAATTTAGAAATTTTTTGGTCCAACCGGAATATCCTGGGCCTTCTCTTCCTTCTCTTTCGGCTTTTCTTCATTTTCCTTGGGTTTTTCTTCGGCCTTGGGAATCACGCCGGGCATGAGGGGCGGGGGGGCGAGGTTGTTGGGATTGGGGGCGGGGGGCTTGACTTTGATGACCGGCGCGGCGGGCGGGAGTTTGACTTTGACGGGCGGTTCGCCGCCGTCGATCAGGAGATAGCCCGCCCAGAAGAACGGATGTTCGGCCTTGGGCGTGTTCTCGCCGGACGATTTTTTGACGCGCGGCTCGGCTTCGAGGTTCAGCCGGTTGCCGGTTTCCAGGAGCACGGCGCGCTGCCAGGCGTCGGCCGGCGAGGTGTGCGGCAATTCCTGGACGAACTCGCGGACCAGATCGTAGCTCGACTGCCCCGCGGTGCGCCAGCGGCTGAGGAGGATGGTCCGCGTGCCGGTGGACATGAGCCCGCAGACGTTCAGGAAGACGTCGTTGCCGGGGATGACGTTTCTGTTCTGGCGTTTCAGCGCATCCTCCGCGGCGGTGTGGAAGCCGGCGAGAACGATTTCGCTCGGGTGGCCCCAGGGCAGGCTGAGCCAATCGTTCAAGGCGCCGCCCAGCTTGCCGCGATCGAGCGGAATGGGCAGCCAATTATAGGGATCCTTGTCGTCGAGCACGAGATCGTCGAAGACGATCAGTTGGTTCATCAGCAGGCTGTATGTCGAACTGGGGGCGGGCGTGGTTTTCAACGGCACGATGCCCGGAAGCGCGGTTTCGAGCTTTTCGCGCGCGGATTTCAGCACGTCGTCGGCTTGGCGGGCGGGCAGTTTTCCCCAGACGACGGCCGCGTTGCCGCCTCCCTTCCGCGCCGGCGGATAGGGCGAGAGCGACAGCCCGAGCGTGGGCGCGTAGCGGATGCGGAACCGCGAGATCAGCGACTGCGGTTTGCCGTCGATGTTGACCTGCAAGGCCTCGAAGGGGAGATACCACAGCGCGCCGTCGGGCACGATCGCCAGTTCCTGGAACGATTTCGAGAAATCGGCGGGCGAATTCTTGGTGATCATCTCCAGGACCTTGGCCGCCGACTGCTTCCACTTGGTGCTGGAAATGTCCTTCATCGGCAATTCGCCGACGGGCGCGTAAAGCCCCATCTCGCGGAGCATGACCATGATCTGTTTGGTGAGCGCGGCGGGAGCGGTGATTTCCCAGGTGGAGTATTTCGCGTTGTTCATCAAAAAGCCGTACATCCGCCGGCCGGTGGAGAAGAACGCCAGCACGGCGTGGCCTTCGGGGAGCGACTTTTTAATGTCTTGGGTTTTTCGCAGCGGCGGAAATTCCATATCGGCCGGCTCGCGGCGGACGGCGATCTCGCGCAGAATCATCTCCTGCTGCGAACTGAGCGACGCCAATTCGGCGAGGCCGGCGGCTTGATCGCGGGCGACGGCCTTGTCTTCCGCAGCGAGAGGCATGGCGAGCAATTTTTGACGGAGCTTCCGCGCTTGCTCGGCCAGCCGGGCGTATTCGGGGAAGCGGGTTAACAGATCCTGCCGTTGGAGCAACGCTTGCCGGTCGAGCCATTCGGGCGGCGCTTCGAGAATCCAGCGGAGCGACTCCAAGCGCCCTCCGAGGGGCAAACTGCTGAAGAAGCGGTGCCGTCGGGCGCGGTCCGAGATTTCCAACGCCGTGTCCTGGACTTCCTTGCGCTGCATGGCGGCCTCGAACCAGTGCTCGTAGGAGGGCGAATGGGGCGTGGTCAGCACGGCGAGCGCTTCCATCGGATCGGTGGTCCAATCGACCGGCTGCGGATCGCGGAGCACGTCGTCGTAGAAAGCCATGACCTGCCGCGCGCCTTCCGCCCGTCCGCCGCTGCCGAGATAATAGCCATCGACCAAATGGATGTGAAAGAGCCAGTGCGAGCCGTGCCGCATGAAAGCGAGCGCGTCGCCGAGGGCCTTTTGCGCTCGGCCGTCTTGCGGTCCTGGAAGAGGATCACGGAACTGACGTAGCTGAGCCTGCCGCCGATTCGTCCGGCGATCATTTGCTTGCGGCCGATGACGGCGCGGGTTTCGTCGAGGACGGCGGCGGCGTCGCGGGTTTGGCCGAGCACGGCCAGATTTTCGGCCAGGGAAAGCCCGAGCGACGCGCGCAGCACTTTGAGCCGGCACCAGCCGATGGCGGGCTGCAAGAGCGGGCAGACGCCTTGCTGGTTGGCCAGGAGGTGCGTCAAGGCGGCGTATCGGAAGGCTTCTTCGAGCACGCCGTAATCGCTGAAATTCACCGCGGCATAGGTCGCTTCTTCGAAGAAATTCGCGGCGGCCTTGTAATCGTTTTGCGAGAGTTTGAACCGGCCGAGTTCCAGCAGCGCGACGCAGGTGAGCGGATGGTCGAACTCGCCGGCAGCCAAGACCGCCCGCTGCAAGTAGGGAATTCCCTGCCCTTCGCGGCCGGCCGCGATTTGGGCCAATCCCCGTTCGAGATCGGCCCAGGCTTCCGACCAATGGTTGGGCGGTCCGATGACGCCCGAGGCTTTCATGACGATATCGGCCGTCAAGGCGTCGTTTTTGCACAAGGGGCCGAGTAGCTCCATGCGGCGGCGCATCGCCAACGCGGTGCAGCGGACGATTTCCTGGGGATTGATGGGGTAGAGAATCGCCTGCTGGACGATTCCGCCCTGCTTGACGGCCTGCTCGTTTTCGGCGGGCGATTTTCCCTGGCTCATCAAGACCGAGGCGGGGAAGTGGCCGATTTTCGATTGGCGCTTCGAGACTCCCCAAGGAACCTGCTTTCGCGCGCCGAGGTTATCCGCGCGGAGATTGGGCGTAAAATTCATCCGCACCATCCAATCGGGATAGGCGACATAGATCCGCAAGGCGTCGTTGTAGTGTGCGAGGGCTTTGTCGAGGATGCCCATCTGATAGTAGCATTCGCCCATCATCGTTTCGTAACAGATCGAATCGATCCAGCGAAAGGTGCCCGAGCGGATCGAACCGCGGGCGTCCATCTGGAAGCCTTTCAGGGCATCGTTGTAATCGCCTTCGTAGAACATGTTGAAATGGGAGAAATACATGATGCTCGGCGTGGTTCGTTCCTGGGCGAACGCGGAGGCGCAGAAGAAAAATAGCGCTCCGAGAATTGCACATTGCAGCGGGCGGATTGCGTAATCGGTTTTGCGCACCGCAAATTGCCGATCGCAGGAAGAGTTGCGGCCTTGGGCCGCGCTTCGGGTAGTGTAATTCATGAACGTATTCCCCCTCGACTACGCAGAGAACGACTCGGTGGTGCTGAAGGGGACAGTCCCATTTTTGCAGCTTCCTGCCACAAAATGCGGGACAGTCCCCTTTTTGTGACACAACTTATTATCATAGTCCCGATTTACAAAAGAGCAATGTACTTTAAGTCTTTATGTAGTATAGCATTAGTGTTGAAAAGGGGGACAGGCACGTCGCGGCAAGCCATTTTTCGTGGGGTTTCGAGCGGAGATTCGGCCCAAGAGCAGGTCGCTGTAGGTTTCAATCAACCGCCGGGTTTGCGCGGCGTCTTCGTCGAGCAGTTCGAGGCGGAAATGCCGCACGCCGCGTTGCAGCATTTCGGGAACGCTTTCCGCCTTGCTCAGCGCCGTGGCATGATAGACCGTGTTGCGGCAGTCGGCATCGGCCAGAAGGACGTGCTCCGCGCCCCGCCGGTCGCGGATGCGCACCTGATATTTTCCGCAAGGACGGCCGCAGTCGCGCGCGTCGCGGCCGGCGGAAAGCTCCGCGCAAAACAGGCAATGCGCGGTGTGAAACATCGGCATGCGGCCATGCACGATCACTTCGATCGAATGCGGCGGCACGTTCTCGAGCATTATTCCGAGCGATTCGCGGCGCAAGTCGTAAGCCGCCGTGACGCGGCCCGCCCCTTGGCGGAGCAGTTCGAGAACCGTCAGCTCGTTTGCGGCGTTGAGGGAAAAATCGGCGATCACCGGCATTTTTATGCGGTTGAAATACGCAATGGCGGCAAGATTTCGGGCGAGAATGCCATCCGGGCTTTGCCTTTCCAAACGTGCAAACCCTTCGACATCGCCGGGCCGATGAATGCGCAGCGCGGCCAATACAATCGCGCAGCCGGCGTTTCGCGCAACGCGCATCGCCTCGGCGTAACGTTCGACCTCTTGAAAATCGGCGATCACGCCCGCCGCGCCGCTGTTTGCGGCGGCTTCGATTTGCTGCAAAGAGCGGCAGAGCACGTGCAGTTGTGGCGGCATTGATTCGGCAACGGACTGCCCTGCCGCATGGGGAGATGTCTCCCGAACCTCCCCGCTCCCTTTGGGAAAAGGGCCGGGGGCGAGGGCCGCGAGGCGTAATTCCTTGCGCAAGTGTTCCACGCCCGAAGCGGGGAAAAGATTGCGCGGTTCGGGGCGGGCCATGGAGGCGTCCAATTGCTCGATCATCGTGCGGCGGAGTTTGCCCAGTTCGCTGAAGGGGATCATCGGGCGGCCGGAGATCGCGGCCTCGAAGCGGCGGATTTCGTAAATCGTTCCGCCGAGCCGGCCAAGCTGTTCGCGCAGCGTTTGCTGGGTGAGCGGATGTTTTTGGGCTTGTTTCAGGGATTCCGGCGATTCGAGGCGGCAGGCCGCACCGGTTGGCGTCCGGCCGGAAATGAGGAGTTTCGCACCGGGCGTCGCCTCGATGGACAAATCGAGCGGCACACGGCGGCGCGGGTCGTCGTTGCGGCCGAGTCGCCGCCATTTTTTGGCCAATTGCGGATCGTTGGTTTGCCACACCTTTTGGCCGGCCGCGATTTTTCTAAAATCCAGCGTATCGTGTCGGAAAGTCAGTTCGACTTCACCGTGGTCGATTTCTTTTTCCCACGAGCGGCCGTTCACGAAAACTTCGAAAATCCGCCCGCCTTGTTCGCCGCCGCTGTCGCGGTCGCCCTGGAAGACCACGCCCATGCCGCGGCGGACGGGTGAAGCCAGCGCAATCCGCACGCGATTGCCGTGCATGCCGCGGACTTCTCCCAGTAAAACGCCCCGTTTGGCCGAACTATCGCCGGCGACGAGCGTTCGATGGTTGGGGCCCTCGATCCAGCCGTGGGAGAAGCCGCGGGAAAAAGCGGCTTCCAACTCGGCGATTTCAGGGGGCGAAAAATCCGCGCGGCGGCCGGCGGCGGCTTCGTCCACCGCGCGGCGGTAGAATCGGGTCACGACCGCCACGTATTCGGAAGCTTTCAGGCGTCCTTCGATTTTCAACGCCGACACGCCCGCGGCGATCAATTCGGGCAAGATATCGAACGCGGCCAAATCGCGGGGGCTGAGCAAATATTTTTTTTCGCTCGGGAGGTTGCCGCCGCGGCCGGCGGCGGAGGGATCGGGGGTCAGCAATTCATATTTCAGCCGGCACGCTTGCGCATTGGCCGCGGTTGCCGCTGCGTCCGCCGAGCGCCAGGCTCGCCAGGCATTGGCCGGAATAGCTGATGCATAAAGCTCCATGGACGAAGACTTCCAATTCGACGTCCGTCTGCCGGCGGATTTGCGCGATTTCGGCAAGCGAAAGCTCCCGCGGGAGGACGACGCGGCTGACGCCCAGCGGCACAGTTTGGGCGATGCATTCCGCGCTGCCGAGCGTCATCTGCGTCGAGGCATGCAACGGCAAGCTTGGGCAAACATGGTGTGCCAGCCGCAGCAGGCCGAGGTCCTGGACGATGATCGCATCCGCGCCCGCGGTGGCCGCCAGCCGGATCGCGGCCTCGGCCGCCGCCCATTCTTCGGGAAAGACGAGCGTGTTGAGAGTGAGATAGCCTTTCGCGCCGCGGCGGCGGAGATAGGTCATCAGTTCGGGAAATTCTTCCGGCGCGAAGTTTACGGCACGTGCCCGGGCGTTGATGCCCGACCGCAGGCCGAAATAGATGCCATCCGCCCCGTTTTCGACCGCGGCTTTCGCGCAATCCCAGTCGCCCGCGGGAGCGATCAGTTCGGGGGCTTTGCGCTTCGGATGTTCGACAATTGTTCGGTCCGGCATTTTTTTTGCGAGGATAACGGCGACCGGCGGCAAAAATCGGGAGTGTATGAAAATTTGCGTCAGTTGGCGGTGCTGAAGGGGACAGTCCCATTTTTATGGCATCGTGCCACAAAAATCGGGACAGTCCCCCGTGCCACGATAACGGGACAGTCCCCGCACACAAAAATCGGCCACAAAAATCGGGACAGTCCCCACGGAAAACGGAGGAAAGGGAATATTCCCCCATTATAGCGAGAAACGAGGGGGATCGTTAAAAAAGACGGTTACGACGCGCTGCTTTCTTCATCCTGTTTTGTTCGATAGAAACAGGCTTGGCAGCCGCGGAAGAGGAGGTGCAGCAGGAATGCGCCTGCCGTCGCTGCGAGAAAACCCAAGGGGCTGATGGGATTCATCGGCCGGCCGCGAAAGAACCACGTGAGCGTGAAAAGTCCGAGCACGCTTCCGACGATTCCCAACAGCAAGGTGGCGATGGGTCCGGAAGGGTGCCGCACGGGCAAGATGACGACCGCCAGCAGTCCGGCCAGCGTGCCGAATCCGATCCAAATCAGCACCACGTTTACCACTTGTTGAGCGGCCGGCGATATTTCGAGTTCGGACATTATTTCTCGCATCAAGAAAAAATCCCGCGCCGCTGACGCCCGAGGGGTGCCGTATCCGGCACGCTTGATCTTCGGGCGTCAACGACGCTGGGTGCCGTCCCCCCACCGTTGCCGGCTTTGTCATTTTTTTTCATGCCTCGGAGTTTGCCTAGTCTCCGGTGCAGGAAAAAAATCGCCGATCAACTCGTGCGGCATGAACGGGAAATATTTTCTTATGGGTTAATCGGCAATCCGGGCATCAAGGGGAAAGGAACAATCGCCGCGCCTCATCAACGCGCAGCGGCCGGTTTCATGTGACGGCAGAAACCGTGAATTGCGGAATTTACCGCCGTTGCTGTTGCTGTTGGAGGACCTCCTGGTTGGCCGCTTTTTGGGCGGCGGCTTCCCGCGCCACTTTCATTTCCGGGCCAGGCGGATAATACTGGACGTTGTTATCGAGATAATACGGACTGGGCAAGGTCTGGTTGCCGAATTCCGATTGACAGCCGGTAATTCCCAGTGCCGCCAATGCACCAAGTCCCAACAAAAAGTTTCGCACGGAATGATGCTGGTTCTTGAAGCCCTGCATGGGCCACCTCCGTCAAAAATGTTTCCTAAGTTTGCTAAATTACCCGACCGTTAGGGGACACAAAATCGTTCGTCCCGATAAAATCGTTGCCATCGTTATCGTCCAAGAGGGTGAAAAGACTTTAATGGGAGTGTAAAAAGGGGTAAAAGATCGCGAATATAACGATGGAGACGTAAAATTGGGTAATATGCAGTAGATATACTGGGTAAAGAATTTTGCTATAAGCAAGTGTTTAGCCCGGAGCCAACGGCGACGGCGGGTGGCGGGGGTTGGCGTTTTCGCCAGACGTCGCGGTCGGTTCCAGGCCAAAGGGCGGCCGGGAATTGATCTCAGGTTCATTCTCCGCTTCCCATTCTTGCAACTGTCTGGCCCAGCGCTGATTCGCATGGCCGCAGAAGAGGAGATAAACGCAGGCGGCCGTCAAACAGCCCATGATCTCAAGCCGCTGGTAATCGATCTGTTTTTCGTTTGCCGAATAGATGTAGGTCAGCATCGCGAAAAAAATGGCCAGAAGACCGCCGGTAAAGAACAAATATTTTCCGACATGCCGGGCGGCATTCTCGCTGTGGCGGAAGACCGCCCGATATTGCATCGCGGCGATCAACAAGGGGACGCAAAGCATCAGCGGAGCGCCCAACACCAAAAACGGATTGCTCTTGGTGACGATCACCCATAGAGAGCAGGCAAACATCGCCAAGCAGGCCAAGATAACCGTCAGGGTATTGAAAATCAGCAGCCGTGTCGGCCGGGGTGGGAGGGGCATGTTTTCGGCCTTGCGGTTTTCCTTTCGCTCACCAGCCCATCACCATGTTCGACTCGATCACCTTCCGCGAACGCTCCAGGTCGGAGCCGGTGTGCTGCATGTAGAGGCGGATGGCGTGGACCTTGTCGCCAGAGGCCTTGGACAGGCAATCGCGGGCGATATGGCAGGGGTCGGCGTCGCCGGAGATGCCCAACGCCGCTTTGGAGATCACCCAGGTGTCGCGCGGGCGCCGCGTGACGCGTAGCGGCGGTTCGTGAGGATAGTTTTCCTTCACGACGTCGCGGGCCGAGTCCTCGTCGGACGCCCAGGTGATGATGATGTGCGACTCCGTTTCTATCTCGAAGAGGGGCATGGGTGAAAACCGGTGGGTAAGAGGCTAGGGGTGAGGGATGGGGAGAAAGATTATCATGGTGCGAAGGATAAATGGCGTGCTTCCTTACCAAACTGTAAATCGGCTGGAGCAGGGCGTCAATGGGGAACGCAGTGAAGAGCGTCGAGTGAGCCTGATTCCCCACTAATGGAGCTATTACATATCTCCATATGGATGGGCTGGGTGACTGCTGAACGCCCGCAGAGACGAAAACTGTACACACGCCGATCAAGGAGAGGTCCTTATTTCGGCTTTAGTTTTAGGGATTTGCGGTCTTCATTTCATGCAGGATTTGCCTCACGGCGAGTGCGGCGGCGGCGCGGACCGCGGCATTATCATCGCGGAGCCGTTCCGTTAGGGCGGGAAGGGCCGTCCTTGCCTCGAAGCCGATTTCCCGTAAAACATTCACCGTGAGTTCTCGAGTCGCGGGATCGGGCGCTTGCAACTGCGCGACCAGGGCGGGCACCCCCGCGGCGCCCATTTTCTTGAGGGCGTCCGCGGCGGTGATGCGGACGTGCCGATCGGGGTCCTGCAGCAATTCCGCCAGAGCGAAGATGGCGGTCGGTTCCCTGGTTTTGATTTCGTTCAAGGCGCGGGCGGCGGCATTGCGGACCGAGGCGTTGCCGTCCCGGAGCCGTTCGGTGAGCGCCGGCACGGCGGCATTTGCCTCCACTCCAATGAGCCGCAGGACATTGGCGGTCAACTCGCGAACCGTGGGCTCGGGATCGCGAAGCGGCGTCAAAAGACTAGGCACGGCATCGGCCCCCGACCACACCAGGACGTTCGCGGCAACCGTGCGGACTTGCCGGTCCGGGTCGGCCAGCATATCGGCAAGCCCGGCGATGGCGGCTTGGTCTTTGGGATTGATTTCGCGGATGGCGAAGGCCGCCGCCGCCCGGACCGAGGCATGATCGTCGCGCAATCGCTCGACCAATGCCGGGATGGCGGATCGGGCATTCGTCCCGATCTGGCGGAGCACGTGGGCGGTGAGTTCGCGGACCGCGGGATCGGGATCATCCAAGGGCGACAATAAGCTGGGCACCGCCGCGGCTCCCATCGTTTCCAAGGTGTGTGCCGCGGTGATGCCAACTTGCCGATCCCGGTCGCGCAGCGTTTCGGCGAGCGCGTCGATGGTTTCTCGAGGGAATGAAATCGGCCGATAATTTCCTTCGATAACCGCCGGAAGGGGTTGTAAACCGATCTCGGCGGCATGCAGCGCAATCGTCAGCAACGTTAACGATGATGCCAGCAGCAAGATTCGCGTCATGGGTTTTCCCCCTTGTTGACGAAGTTAGAATTTCACGATCACGTCGCAATCGACCAACAACTGGTACGATTTGGAAGCATCGACATAAGGCGTTAAATTCGGCGTGCCGACCCAATCGTAGCGAATTTCGGGCCGCACCACGATGCGGGAGCGGGGCGTCCAATTCAGGCCGGCCGTGAGTTCGTAATAGTCGGCGTTGGGAACGCCGTTGAGGACGCGCACGCCGTTCTGATCGCGGAACCATTCGAAGCGAACGCCCGCCTTCCAGCAGTCGTTGATCGTGTAGAACAAATATTGATTCAGCCCGACCCATTTGGTGGGCGGGAGACGGAAAATATCGTTCCGCTCTTCCTGGCCGTAATCGTATTGTAGCACGTATTGATATCGCGCACCGAGTTTTTGCTGATAGACCAGGCTGACGACATTGCGGAAGTTCGCGCTCTCGGGCGGTTCGTTTTGCTCGGGGCCTGATTGGATGGCGATGGCCAGCGAGGAGCAATTGTCGTCGTCCGTCCAACCGATGCCGCCCAAAAAGCTCAGGTCGTTGTTGTTGTCCTCCCAATTGTCCCAGCCGCGCGTCACCCCGGCCTGGAATTTGAAATTGCCGATCTTCTTTTCACCCAGCAAACCGGTTTCGGTGACGGGTTCGCCGTAAAAGAAACTGAAGGAATGCGAATAGAAGAAGTTTTCCGGCGCGAGCGACGTTTCATAGCCCAGGATGGTGTAAAAATGCCCCAACTTCATGGTCAAACCCTCGTCGCCCCAGGGCGCGGCGACTTCCAGGTAACACTGCGGCATGGCCAGCCCGTACTGTTGCGCGTTCCATTTGGGACCGAAGTCGCGATTGACTTCCAGACCGCGCGAGGAGGTGAAGAGCGAATCCGTGCCGTAGAGCAGATCGACCGTGCCGCCGACGTCCCAGCGGCCCCCTTCGGCATCGACATTGCGTTTCAATCGCAAATATGCCTGATTGAGTTGATATTCGTTCGAGCGGTTGTTGAACACCACGGGAAAGTTCGAACGGTCGCGCGGGCTGAATGGATTGATGGTAACGCCTTGATCGACCCAGCCTTCGCAACGAATATCGCCGAACCAATTGCGCAGGCGCCATGCGGCCGCCGGAAAAAACTGCCGGTCGGCATTCGCTGGCCGAACTCGAGCCCGCCACGCAGTCTGGAGTGCCGCAGCCGATGTCGCCGGCCACTGCCGTGCCTGGCGATGTATTGCAGGAAGGCACACTCGGCCCCGGCAGTTGCGGCGCAGCCGGCGGAATCGGCGACTGATTGGACGTGACGGGCGGCAACCGCCGCAGCGGTTCCGCAAGCGCCTTGCCAGGCGCCGGACCTTCCTCCTTGAAAGGACTCTCGCGCTCCGTCCGATTTTGATTCCGCCGCGGATTTTGCTCTTGAAGCATCGCTTCCAGAAGCGAGTTGCCGCCGCCAATCCCGGCTTCGTCTGCCTCCGACGGGCTGACGTAATCGACCTGTTCAACTTCGCTCGTGCCCAAAGGGACCGCCGTGCGGTACGCCGGGGTTTGATCGGAAATCGCGGCCAATCCGGCCTCATCCGGCCCCGCGGAAAGAAGAAACAACGCCAACAAACCGGCCGAGCCAAACATAGTTACCTCCCTGGAAAAGCATCTCTACTCCTTCTTCCTATCGACAGGGTTGGATGGCAAAAGTTTGCTTATTTGGCAGAATATTCCGGTCGTGCCGATTGCGTTGACGGCAAAGAATTTCATGCCAAAATACGCAGATTACGCAATATGCCCAGCTTTGCAAGGTATAAATCTACTTCAGAGAAGTCCGGTTGCCAAACCTTACCCGATTTCGGCGGTTGATTCCAAGCCGACGGATTTGGCTTCGATTCCGTTATGGGCACAGATCCGGTTTCGGCCGGTGGCTTTGGCTTGGTAGAGCGCGGCATCTGCGCGGGCGAGAAGCATTTCCTGGGTGTCGTCGCCCGAGGAGGCCGTGACGCCGCCGCTGACCGTGACGGTAAGTTCCCGTTGGATGGCGGCGCGGATGCGTTCGCAAATATTGCTTGCCCCCGCGAGATCGGTTTCCGGCATGAGGATGACGAACTCTTCGCCGCCGTAGCGGGCGAGAATATCCGTTTCGCGAATGGAATTGCCCATCAGATTGGCGAATTCCTGCAAAACGCGATCGCCGTGCAAATGGCCGTGCTCATCGTTGACTTGCTTGAAATTATCGATGTCGAAGATCGCCACCGCGAACGGCGTACGGTAGCGGCTGAGCAGTGCGAACTGCGAAGTGAAGGCGTCGTCCAGTCCGCGGCGGTTCTTGATGCCCGTGAGCGGATCGGTGCGCACTTCCGTGAAGGCCATCAGTTTTGCGCTTTGCTGGCGGATCTCGTCGTAGGCGTTGGCGATTTGCGAGGCCAGTTGCAGGGTCGGCTTCAAGATCTCGTCCGCCTCGCGGCAAAGCTCTTTCCAGGCCGCCTCCTGCTGCATCTTGCCCATGCGGCTGACGCGCTCCTTGAACTTCAATACGCTGGAGTTATGCCGCGAGAGGCTTTTGCGGACCGTGAACGTGATTTTTTCCAACTCCACCGCCACCGTTCGCGCGCAGTTTCAGATCCTGGAGCGATCGCTTGAGCGCGTCGTCAGGTTTGCCGCGATTTTTTCGGCCCAGCAAATAGCCGATCGTCGCTACGGCCGCCAAGGCCAGAGGCAGCGGAATGTGGAAGGCGCCGATATCCATGTTTCCAAACAGTTCGAGCATTGTCCAGGAGTGCGATGGGGGGAAACGGAATGAAAAATATTCCCTGCCTCTCAGTACCTCGATCTCGACCCATAGCCCCGCAGGCACAAAGCGCCCAGAATGAGCGTGACCGTCAGCAACATCACCCATTGTTGCGGGGTGAGTCGGTTGGCGAACTGCAGCATCTGATAGTAGATGTCGTACAAATAATTCATCATCGGATCTTCTCCCGAAGGATCGGCGAGGCGGTGCATCACCAATACTATTCATCTATGGCTAGTTAAGTTTAGCTCAAGAAATTGCATCCTATCGGGTGGTGAACCGCCATAATCATCGATTTGTCGAGAGTAAATCGAAGTTTATCGAGCAGGATAATATGGAATTTAACGATGCGGTTTATACGGTTCGAAATTTGTTCCGCCCGATAAGATGCCTGCGAATAAGGACTTAGGGCGGGAAAAAGTGAGATGTGAAAGATAACCCGATAGGCGTACCTTGGCAGGACGGGTGTTGTCGACGCTTCTCCCGCGCCATTCGCGGCGCGTATCGCACTCGGCTCGATCCGACGCGTTCCAGGTCGCGGATCGCAACCGCGGAGGATATAATCAATTTTCCGCGGCAATCGAAGCAAGCGCCAATCGCCGCGTATTCCTCCATCAATGGCCTCGAAAAAGGAGATTCCCGTGATTTTCGCTCTTCCACCCGCGCGAACCGGCGGCACAGCGCAGTCTCTTCCCGAGGCTTTTCCGCCCGGCCCCAAATGCCTGCGAATCCATCGGGCAGGCCGGTTGGGCAAAAGTTATTTGGTGCGGGCGATGCTCTTACTTTTCGGATCGGCGTGTTTTATGGGAGTCTTATGTCCGAGGGTTGCTTGTTCCGCGACGGCCGCCGCGGTTGCGGACAAGATCGTTTGCGCCATGGCCGACCGGCAAGACGTCCAACCGCCAAGCGCCGCGCATCTGACCGGCATGATCGGCACGCGGATCGACGGCAACGTCGATCGGCTGCTCGCCGTCGATACGGAACGATTGTTGGAAGGTTTTCGCAAGCGGCCGGGCCGGCAGGCATGGGACGGCGAACACATCGGCAAATGGATTCACGCCGCCACGCTGGCCTGGGTTTATAGCGGCAATCCCGAACTCCGCGCCAAGCTCGATCGCGCCGTGGGCGAACTCGTTAAGTGCCAACTCGACGACGGCTATTTGGGCACCTACTTGCCCAAGGATTATTGGACTTCGTGGGACGTTTGGGTGCATAAATACAATCTAATCGGGCTGATCACTTACATGCACTATACCGGCAACATGGAACCGCTGCCGGCGTGCCGGAAAATGGCCGACTTGCTCGGCAACGTTTTCGGCGACACGCCCGGCAAGCGGGACATCGTCGAGAGGGCCGAACACGTCGGCATGGCTCCGACCAGCGTGCTGGAGCCGATGGTCTTGCTCTACCGCCTCACCGGCGAAAAGCGTTATCTCGATTTCTGCAATTACATCCTGCGTGCCTGGGAGCAGCCCAATGGGCCGCAAATCGTCTCCCGGCTGTTGGCGGGCAAGGGCGTCAATCAGGTCGGCGACGCCAAGGCCTATGAAATGCTTTCCTGCATCAACGGCCTGTTGGAGTTGTATCGGACGACCGGCGACCGAAAGCTGCTCGACGCGGCCTTGAAGGCCTGGCAGGATATCGTCGAGAAGCGGCTGTACATCACCGGCGCGGCCAGTTCGGGCGAGATCTTCCGCGGCGACTACGATCTGGTGAACACCGGCAGAGTGGGCGAGACCTGCGTCACGGTGACGTGGCTGCAATTCAATCTGCAACTCTTGCGTTTGACCGGCGAGGCACGTTTTGCCCAGCAACTCGAGCGCGTGGTTTACAACCAGCTACTCGGCGCAGCGGCCCAACGGCGAAGATTGGGGCTACTACGTGCAAATGGAAGGCAAGAAACCGTATTCGGGCAAGCTGGAAATTTCCTGCTGCCAATCGAGCGGCCCGCGCGGCATGGCGCTCATTCCCACCTTCGCCATGACCACCGACGCCGACGGCGTCGTGGTGAATCTTTACGACGCCGGCACGGGGGATCTCCGCCTGCGATCCGGCAAGGAAGTGAAACTCAAGATCGGCGGCCGCTATCCCGCCGACGGCAAGATCGCCATCTCCATCGATCCGGCCGAAGCATGCGAATTCGGCGTCAAGCTGCGCATTCCCGACTGGTGCAAGAATGCGGCGCTCAAGATCAACGAGGAGCCCGTGAAAAATTATGGGGATGCCAGAAATTACGTGGATATCAAACGAACATGGCAAGCGGGCGATAAGATCGATCTGACGTTCCCGCTGGAACCGCGCGTGGTTCTCGGCGATCACAAGAACGCGGAAAAGATCGCCGTGATGTACGGCCCGCTCGTGTTGGCGGCCGATGCCGACCTGACGGGCGCGGCGAATCTCGCCGATTTTGCCGTCGATTCCTACGACGCCCGAGCGCTCGGCATTATGTGCGAGCCCGCGCCGGAAAAATTCAAGACCTGGCCGGGTGCGCAGATTTTCGTGCTCAAATCGGCCGCGCCAAAGCAATTCGCCTGCTACCCTTCGCCGACGCCGGCATGACGGGGGCGAATTACAAGATCTGGCTGTCGGCAAAAAACGCCGCCCCATGAACAGGTTTGCCATTCGATCTTCGCCTGCCGGCGAGTCGGGGGATTTGTCGCGGCCGTCCGGTGACTCGTCGTCGCAAACCGATGCGCCGGTATAAACCCGGCAGTTCGCGACCGGTTCGTTCCCCCGTTCCGGCTAGGGAATGAGGAGCTTTGTTCAGGCCCGAAGGGCCGCGATATGATAGCCCAGGACAACGCCCTGGGTAGTAGCGGGCGGATTGGGAATTCGGGAGCCCTGAAAGGGCGAAATACAAGCGGGACGTTCAATCCCACACGTAATGTTCGTCGTAACCGATTTGATAGCGCTGCAAAAATTCGCGAAATTCTTCTTGGAAAGTTTTCTTGTGATGGTGGACCTCTTGCGATGAGATATAGTGTTTTACGGTTTCGAGTTGTGATTGTCCGATCGAAAACGCACCATAACCATTTTGCCATCCGAATCGATGAAATTCCCTGCCTTTCGTTTTGATCCATTTGGAGGAATTGGTTTTCAATTTCGCCCTTTCAGGGCTAACGATTGCAGATCTTACCCAACCCAGGGCGTTGCCCTGGGCTATCATATCGCGGCCCTTCGGGCCTGAGCAACGTCACGCGGTCGTGTTGCGGCCCTTCGGGCCTGAACAACATCACGCCGGCATATCGCGGCCCTTCGGGCCTGAAAACATCATGCTGGAATTTCCACCCAGGTTCCGCGTTTCGCGCTGTCCAACACCGCTTCGCAGACGCGCTGCGTGTGCAGGGCGTCGCGGACGTTTGGGTGGAACGCGGGGCCGCCTTCGAGACTGGCGAGGAAATCGGCCAGACCGTTGATGAACGTGTGCTCGTAGCCGATGGTGCAGCCCGGCACCCACCAGTGTTTCATGTAGGGATGCTCGAAATTGGTCACGTTGATCCGCTGCCAGCCGGTCAGATGGTCTTCGATCTTGCGGCCGGTCGCGGGATCGACATACTTGAAATATTGCAGGATGTGCGGATCTTCGAGATCGAAGAACAGCGAGCCGTTCTCGCCGTTGATCTCGAAGGTGTTGTAATTCTTCCTTCCGCGGGCGTAGCGGGTGCTTTCGAACGTGCCCATCGAGCCGTTGGCGAAGATCGCAAGGAACATGCAAGCGTCGTCGATCGTGACCGGCTCGACCTTGCCCGTCTCGGCGTGCTTGCGCTCCTTGATGAACGTTTCGCTGTGGGCGACGACTTTCACGATCGGCCCGTTGAGCCACTCGGCCGTGTCGATGCTATGGGCCAACAGATCGCCCGTCACGCCGGAGCCGGCCACCTTGGCGTCGAGCCGCCAGAGGGCCATGCCGCCTTGAGGGACGTCGGCCGAAATCGTGTAGTCCTGGTTATACGTCGCGCGATAATGGAACGGCCGGCCCACGCGTCCTTCGTCGATGACCTGTTTGGCCAGCGAGATGGCCGGCACGCGGCGGTAGTTGAACGAAACCATGTTCGCCACGCCCGCGGCCTCGACGGCGGCCACCATTTCCTCGGCCTCGCGGACGTTCATGGCCAGCGGCTTCTCGCAAACGATCATCTTGCCGGCCTTCGCGGCGGCGATCACCAGATCGTGATGCAGCACGTTGGGCACGCAAACGTCGATCAGGTCGATATCCGGCCGGGCGATGAGTTTTTTCCAGTCGAACTCCATCGATTCGTAGCCCCAGGCCTGGGCGAATTTTTCGAGCTTGTCCTTCTCCTCGATCCTCGCGCAGCACGCCTTCAAAACCGGCTTGTGCTCGCGCTCGAAGAAATGACCGACCTGCGAATAAGCGTTCGAGTGCGTGCGGCCCATGAAGCCGCAACCGATGACGCCGACATTAATTTGTTTCGACATTGTTTTCTCCATTTAGATTCAGTGATCCTCTTTCCACCCGTGCTTGTCCCGCACCGCGACCATCACGGCGAGAATCTCGTTCCAGGTTTGTTGCTTCATCATCACGGCGTTGGGGAACATGCAGCCGTCCCAGCAGATGTGGCGGATTTTCCTGGTCGGCTCGCCGTTTAGGTGGCATAGCCAGTAGCCCGCGTGATGGACGATGTCGAGCTTGCCGTGGGGATCGTTGGGCAGGCAGTGGCGGCCGGTCTTGTCGTGCGAGCCGGAGCCAAAGACGGTGCCGTCGTTTTGGGCGACGTGGAAGTCGATCGTCCACGGCCGGAGCGCGGTCGTGAGGATCATGTAGGCGTCGTCGAACCGTTCGCGGTCGGAAAAATCGAAGTCCGCCGGCAGCCAGGCATCTTCGGGGGCGTTGTAGCCCATCAGGTACAGGAGCGTATGCGCCATGTCGGCCTGGAAGCCGAGCGTTTGCGGCCGATCGACCATCTCGAGCAGGTCGAGCATTCGCTTCCAACTGTGCATTCCACCCCAGCAGATTTCGCCCTCGGCGGCGAGCCGTTCGCCGTGATCCTCGGCGATTTTGCAGGCCTCCGAAAAAGTTTCGGCGATCCGCCGCTGATTGCCCCGCGGATCTTCGGCCCACGCCGCCACACCGCACGCCGAATCGATCCGCACGGCGCCGTCGGGCCGAACGCCCAACTCGCGGAGCTTATAGGCGATGCGGCAGCCCTTTTTCACTTGGTCCAAGAACTTCGCCCGATCCTTGAGGCTGCCCATCGCCGATCCGCCGCCGGTCGGCTCCCAGACGGGCGCGACCACCGAGCCGATCACCAGGTTTCGCGACCGGACTTTGTCGGCCAGCGTCTTGAGTTCATCGTCGGCGGCATCGATTTTCACGTGCGGCTCGAAGAGGAACAAGTCGATGCCGTCGAACTTTTGGTCTTCGAATTCCGCCGCGGCGGTGAGATCGAGCATCTTTTCCAGCCCGATCGGCGGCTCGCCTCCCGGCCCTTTGCCGACCACGCCCGGCCATGCGGCGTTGTGAAGTTTCGGATAGTTGTTCGTGTGGGATTGGGGCATGGGAGTCAGGGGGTCAGGGATTCAGGAAGCAAAAGGAGCGGATTTCAGTTCTTCCTCCAACTGTTCGACAGTGGGGAGACTGGATTTCAGTTCTTGTGGCAAAGCGGCAGTGAGCCGGTATTTCGACACGCCAATCGGCTTGCGGGCGTCGCGCAACGCGTATTCAACCGTAATCTTCTTCTGTGACTTGCACAAGATGATCCCGATGCTCGCCCGATCGTCCGTGTGCCGAAGCTGGTCGTCGATGGCCGAGAGATAGAAATTCATCTTGCCTGCGAACTCCGGCTTGAACTCCTCGACTTTCAGGTCGATCGCCACGAACGCCCGAAGGTTCAAGTGATAAAAAAGCAAATCGATGTAATAGTCCTGTTCATCCACTTCGACGTGGTACTGGCTGCCGACAAAGGCGAACCCGACGCCAAGTTCGAGCATGAAATCGCGGAGGTGCTCGAGCAGCCCTTGATGCAACTCCCGCTCTCGCGCTCCGTCGGCCAAAGTGAGAAAATCGAAGACGTACGGGTCCTTGAGGATTTGCTGGGCAAGGTCGGATTGCGGCGACGGTAGCGTTTCATGGAAATTGGTGATCGCCTTGCCCTCGCGGCCATAAAGGTCCAACTCGATTTGATGAACCAGGACGGCCCGCGACCAGCCATGTTCGACGACCTTTTCGGCGTACCAGAGCCGTTCGGCGGGGTCTTTGACTTTGGAAATCAATTGGAGATTGTGTCCCCAGGGAATTTCTCCAACAACCTGTGGGAGATTCTCGCCGTTGAATTCTCCAACAGGCTGTTGGAGAAATCTCGCCTCTTCGATCCAGGCGAGATAGAAAGCCCGCATGTACCAGATGTTCTGACGCGAGAAGCCGCTCAGTCCGGGGAATTCGCGTTGGAGGTCGGACGCAAGCCGCTCGACGACGGTCTTGCCCCACCCTTCCTGCTTTTGGCGTTTAACAATCTCCCCGCCGATGTGCCAATAGAGCCGGATCAACTCCCGGCTGGCGGCTGTCGCCGCTCGAACTTGCGTCTGCCGGATGCGTAGTTTTAGGTCGTCCAGCAGTTCGGCGTAGCCCGTCGGCAGGGACGCGGGGACGCGCGGGTCGATTCCCACCAGTCGATTCGATGGACCCTTACCTTTTGGTTTAGCCGCCACTGGCACCCGAGGCGCCAGAGCGGTTTCTCGGGACGACACCCTGTTCTTCAACAGGGATCGTGACGGCGCCGTGCCTGCCTTCTTTTTCACTGTCATCGCATTATCCTCCGCATTGCGCACCTTAACCGCCGCAAAATCAGCATCCGAGCGGCAAACCATGTCATCGCTTCCGGTGATCCCCGATTTCCGGCATGTTCTTATGTGTCGCCGGTCCGAAGTAGACGCAGTCCAACGAGCGGTTCGCCGCCGGTGTTTTCGATCACCACGCCCTTGGTCGCCGCTTCGTGGGAAATGAACACTTCGTCCCACGGCTCTTCGCCGAAATGGATCATCACCGGCGTCTGCAATTCGAGCGAGCCCATCCGCCCGCCGCCTTGCACGGTGATCCAGCCGCTCGCGCCGGGGTCTTTGAGCGTGCATTTCGCGCCGGGCATGACCGTGAGTTCCTTCGCCGAGACGAGTTGCTCGCCGTCGAAGCGGCCGTAGTCGATCCAGCGGTCGGTGTATCCGTCGCCCGAAGCCGACTCATCGACGATGGGCTCGACGTAGTGATGTTCCTTGAAATTCGGATCGACGTTTTGCTCCCAATCCAACTGATTGACGATGAAATCGAGGTCTTGGTGCTTTTCGGGCGGAACGTCCTTGACCAACAGTGCCCACGGCACTTCGCGTCCCTCGACCAGCGACTGGAACATGCCGAACACGTCGGATCCCCACTGCGGCTCGTAGGTGCACATCGAGCCCGGCGCGTGCAGCACGCAGGCGGGCACCATCCAGCCCGTGCCGGGCTTGAGGCGATAGGCCTTCGAGAGGTCGAGGATGCCGTTGTCGCCCTTGTTCCAGTTTTCGAGGCAGCGGCGGACGTCGGCCTTGGTGGTGCCCGGCTCGAGGCCGAAGAAGGTGTAATCGAAATGGTTCTCGGCGGCGTTGAGTTGTTTGGGGAAGTAGTAGCACTCGGGCTTGCCTTGCTGGCCGGTGAGCGCGGCGTGCTTGGCATCCTGATGCATGTGGTGCGGGATGGGGCCGATATTGTCGAAAAATTTGGAATAGACGGGCCAGCGTTTGTATTTGTCCCACATTGCCTGGCCGATGATCCGCGGTCCCGCTTCGGCCACGGCGTCGCGGAGCAGGAACCGCTGCCCCTCGAAGATGCAGTAGCTCAGGCCTTCGTCGTCGGCCCGATTGTCGTTCATCGCCTCGGTCGTGCTGCCGAACCAACGTTCATCGATACCGCCGCGGTGGACGCCGAGGGCGTACCAGTCGGTCGGGGCAAGCTTGATCCGCTTGCCCGGATGCAAGAAGCTTCGCGGCACCCAATTCGGCGCGAGTCGCAGCAGTCCGCCGCCGGCATTGAGCGCATGGTCGAGAATCCGAGCCAGATTGTCCTTTTCACGATGGGCGATGCGCACATGGTCGTTATGCTTTCGTATAAGATGGTTGATGGAAGGAGTTTGTTTCGATCCGTTCCCACGCTCCGGCGTGGGAACGATTGTTGAGGCCCTTTGGACTAGGATGTTCAGGCCCAACGGGCCGAAATATGACAGCCCGGGGCATCGCCCTGGGGTTCGGTTCGCCCAAGGATTCGTTAGCCCCGAATGGGCGAAATAAATTGTTGCACACCCACGATTATCGCGCCCTTTCAGGGCTTCCATTTCAACCCTACTTTTCAACCCAGGGCGTTGCCCTGGGCTATCATATCGCGGCCCTTCGGGCCTGTAATGGGTTGAATGATCAATGCTGCTTCGGGACAAAACTAATCATCAATGTACCGTCCACCCCGCCGATTGAAAAGCCACCGGCAGCTCAAAACGGCTCTCGGATGACCCCAAGTTTTGCGACAACCGTCGGTTTGTGAAAATCACAAAAACCTTGACAGCTTCCCCCCGCGAATGGGATAATATGTTCTTGAAATCGCCGCATCCAGCCAGTATCTTCCCAAGGGTCGCTTGTATGCCGAAGCAACGCAACCGCAATGGATTGACCTGGTTGGAGGTGCTCGTCATCATCTGCATCTGCGCCGTTCTCTTAGGCCTTCTAATCCCCGCAATCCTTGCAGTCCGCGAAAACTCGCGAAAGCAAACTTGTATCGACAATTTGAGGAAAATCGGCGAAGGAATGCACAGTTATCACGATGCCAAGCATTACTTCCCACCTTCCGCCGACCTGCGCAGCGATGGATTGAAGAAAGAAGCCGGCGGGTGGAGTTTCTTGTTCAGAATTTTGCCGTACATGGAAGACGAAACTTCGTATTGCAGTGGGCCACCCGATATTGTTGTTTCCATCGCGGTCGGCCAACCGAGCACAATCGATCCGTTAACCGGTGACGGCGCGTCGTCATCTTTCGCCGTCCGCACCGCCCGAGACACGAGCATCCCCGAATTCCTCTGCCCCGCCAACCCGAATCCGACTTTCGAATTTCCTGGTTACGGCAAGATAGATGCCCAAGGCCGCCGTGCATTCACCAACTACAAGGCGATGGGAGCGTCCTGCTTGGAAAGCTTGAAACTTTGTGTCGATCCCGGCAGCCCGCCGCCGTATGGTAAAAAAGAGAAACATCCAGATGGCGCGATTTTCCCAAGCGACAAGGGCACTCGCATCAGCGACATCGCAGACGGCACTGCTTATACGATCATGGTTGCCGAAACCATGGACGATACCAAAAGCTCGTGGATTGCCGGTTCCGATGTCACTTTGGTAGGAATGCCCAAAGCGGAATATTATCAAGAATGGCACGGTTCTTTTTGGATACCGTTGGATTACACAGGGGGTTACTATGAATATGCGGGACCTGCTATAAGAGCAATGCGGACCTACACTGCCTTCGATTTCCGTCCCGGCTACTCGGATGCTGGCACTTATTCATCCGGTGTCGGACGCACGCCATCATACGGTCCTTCATCAAATCATCCTGGCATAGTGAATCATTCATATTGTGACGGTTCTGTTAAGAGCATGCGAAAAGACGTGGATTACGCCGCCTACTTCATTTTCATTACGCGAGACAACCATGATCCATCACGAGGTGATGAACCATAGAATGGCCATGAAACATGTGGATTGAAATTTTGCTATTGACGTTCATGTTTCTTGAAATTCGAGTTAATTTTTATCGTCTGCCCCGGAGGGGCAAAGTCGTGTAGCCAGGGACTTCAGCCCCTGGGAAAAATGCTGCAACTTCAATCAAAGCCCCGGAGGGGCGATATATCCCGGGAGCACCGCATGCCCTCGACTCACAGCAACCTCTTATATGATCTCATGTTCAGCACCCAATGTCGCCTTCCTCTCATCGCGCCAAATTTGCAAGAAGAGCGTTATCTCTGGGATTGATATCGCCGCTGCGAGGCTTTATGATGGTAGTTTGGCGTTCGTTCCAGGGACTGAAGTCCCCGGCTATACGATGCGGCTCCTCCGGGGTCTTGAACATCGGAGCCTTGCGATTGATGCGGCCCCTCCGGGGCCTGCGAAAGCATTACATTTCGATAACTCAATATCACAACATCTTGGAGAACCTTCACCATGCGAAAGCTGCTACGCCCCTTCCTTTTACTTCTAACTTCTTTCCTCCTTCTGCACGGCGCGGTGGCCGAGGAAATTCGCGTGCTGCCGGCCGGGCAGTTGCCGAAGGATGCGCGGTTGCAGCCGCTTAAAGATCAAAACGGATACTTTCCCTTCACGCCGCCGAAATCGAAGGAGGCTTGGGTCGCGCGGGCGGAAGTGGTGCGGCGGCAAATACTCGTGGCGGCAGGACTATGGCCAATGCCGGAGAAAACGCCGCTCAATCCGGTGATCCACGGCAAGGTGGATCGCGAGGGCTACACCGTCGAGAAGGTCTTTTTCGAGAGTTATCCCGGGCATTTCGTCACCGGCAGCCTGTACCGCCCGAAAGGCCGAACGGGCAAGCTGCCCGTGGTGCTCGCGCCGTATGGGCATTGGGCGAACGGGCGTTTCTTCGATGCCGGCCGCGATGAAATCCGCTGGGAGATCGTTCGCGGCGAGGAGCGGTTCGAGGTCGGCGGCCGCTACCTCCTCCAGGCCCTCTGCGTGCAGCTTGCGCGGATGGGCTGCGTGGTCTTTCAATATGATATGGTCGGCGTGGCCGACAGCCGGCAGGTGCCGCACACGCCCGAGTGGCAGCCTAAGAAAGACACGCTCGACCGCTGGGGATTCGCCAGTCCGCAGGCGGAAGCCCGGCTGCAAACCAATTTCGGGCTGCAGACGTACAATTCGATCCGCGCGTTGGATTTCGTCTGCTCGCTGCCGGACGTCGATCCCGCCCGCATCGGCATGACCGGCGCGAGCGGCGGCGGCACGCAGACGTTCATCTGCTGTGCGATCGATCCCCGCCCGGCGGTCGCGTGTCCCGCCGTGATGGTTTCGACGGCCATGCAGGGCGGCTGCAACTGCGAGAACGCTCCGTACTTGCGGATCGGCACGGGCAATGTCGAATTCGCGGCGCTGTTCGCTCCGAAACCGCTGATGATGACCGCCGCCAACGATTGGACCCACGAGATGGCTACCAAAGGCTTTCCCGAGCTCAAGCAGCTCTACAAACTGCTGGGCGCGGAGAACAACGTGGCGCTGCGGCCCTTCCTGCAGTTCGGCCACAATTACAACTACGTTTCGCGAGCGGCGATCTACTCGTGGTTGAACAAGTACTTGAAGCTGGGCCTTACGGACCCGATCGTGGAGGAAGATTACCGGCCGTTGTCGATCCCCGACATGAGCGTCTGGGACGAAGGGCATCCCGCGCCGCCGAAAGATTACGAGCACCAACAGGCTTTTTTGCATGATTGGGCGGAAGCTTCGCAAAAGCAGATCGACGCCCTGACGCCGAAGGACGAGGCTTCGCTGGCCGAATACCGCCGCATTGTCGGCGGGGCGATGGAAGTGATGATCGGCCGCGGATTGCCGGCGGCCGGATCGCTTGAGCTTGCCGATTCGCAGTCGCAAGACCTCGGCTCCTGCAAGCTGACGAAATTCTTATTGCGATATCCCGCCAAGCAGGAAGAACTGCCCGTCGTGCGGCTCGATCCGCCGCAAGGAAATCGCCGCGTGGCGATTTGGGTCGATCCGCAAGGCAAGCAATCGCTCCTCGACGCGGACGGCAAGCCCCGGCCCGGCGTGCAAAAACTGCTTGACGCCGGTTGCACCGTGCTTGGCGCAGACCTGTTCGACCAGGGCGAATTCACCCGCGATGGAAAGCCGATCGCGAAAGCGCCGCTGGTAAACGGCCATATCGAGTTCACCTTTGGGTACAATCCTCCCATATTCTCCCAACGCGTGCGCGATTTACTCACATTGATTTCCTTTGCGAGGAATTCTTTAAATGCCGAACGCGTCGATATGATCGGTCTTAACGGAGCGGGGCATTGGGTCGCCGCGGCTCGGGCGATTGCCGGCGACGAAATCGACCGCGCGGCGATCGACACCGGCGGCTTCCGCTTCGCGAACATCACCACGTTCGACAATCCCGACTTTCTGCCCGGCGGCGTGAAATACAACGATCTGCCGGGGATGGTTTCGCTTTCCGCACCGAACGCCCTCTGGCTTGCGGGCGAAGGCAAAGAACTTCCGCCGATCGTCGCCGCCGCTTATAAAGCAGCCGGTCATCCGGAGAATGCCACCATTTTCGAGGGCGAAGCCGCCGACCGCGAGAAGGCTGCCGTCGAGTGGTTGTTGAAATAAAAGGGAAAATCGATGACGGAAGAAAGAACCATCCAGTTCACTTGTCCGGTGTGCAAGAGCGGCTGGGGGGCGAAGGCGAGCATGGCCGGCCAGCGCAAAACCTGTCCGAAATGCCACACGGAAATCATCGTGCCTTCGCCGCCTCCGGGCGGTGCGGCGCCGACAATTACTCCCGCGCCCAAGGCAACCCCGCCGATGCGAACCGCGCCGGCGGGGGGAAAAAAATCCGCAAGCAGGCCGCTATTGCTGTTGATCGGCATTCCCGCGGCGGTGGCCGTGGCGGCGGTGGTCATCGGGATCATGATCGCCAACTCCGACCGCGGCGCGGATCAGCCGAAAACAGAGGCGGCCGGGGCGAATGCGAATCCGGCCGCTCCGCCGGTCACTCAAGAAGTTCCGGCAAAGAAGGAGGAGCCGCAAGGGGAGGATCCGAAGTGGATGCAATTCGTGGAAAACTATTTGAAGGCAAACGAGAATAAATATACGATCACCAAGAAATATCCGTCGGAACCGCTTGCCGGCGCGTACTACCACGTCGGCGGGAAGGATGACGGAACGTGGATCCCCATCGATCGACGCCCGCGGCGTCCGCGGCGTTGTCGGCGGCTTCGCTATCCGCCGCGCAGGCCAAAGAATTGGAGAAATTGCAGAAAACCCCGCTCGATAAGATGAGCCTGGACGACTTGATGAAAATCGAGAATGAGGAACTGAAGAAACTGGGAGCGGAACCCCAGAAAAACGTGAAACCCGAAGATTTGAAAAAAATACAGGAGGAGGAACTGCAAAAAAAGAAGGCAGACGAAAAGAAATTCGAGCGCCTTCGCGCGGGCCGCGCGCTCCGCGTGGAATACGACGCCGACGAAGGCTTCGGCCGCATCAAGCACCGCGACGTCGTCTTCGTCATCGACGCCGACGGCAATGTCGTCCAGCGGATCGACACGGAGGATTTTCGCTTGGGGAAGCCATAAGAGAAACCAAGCAATTGCGACAGTGATAGAATGAATTCGGGCTAGCGAAAAACGCCGTCGTCGTTGGCTCCGGGCTAAACGTTTACTCGTAGAACCGCGCTCTACCCCTCGCCAATTCTCGCAATATCGGCGTCGGCGCGAATCGCTTTCCGAGCGGTTCCCGGGCTGCAACCATTTCGAGAATTTTCTCCGCGCCGAATTCATCGGCCCAGTACAGCAATCCGCCCTTGCCCGCCGGAAATCCCAGGCCGCAGATCATGCAAAGATCGATCTCGCGCGGATCGAGACGCTTTTTATCCTGCAAAATGATGGTGGCTTCTAAAACCATCGCCAAAAGCAATCGCTGCAAGATTTCTTTCTCGGACGGCGGATTTTCGCGTCGCGCATAGTGTTCGATGATCTCCAGCGCTTCGGGATTGGGACCGAGCGATTTCTCGAACGGCCCGTCGAGCGTGGTACGCTCATAGCGATAAAAACCGGCACCCGACTTTTGGCCGAGTTGTTTGCGTTTGACCAGAAGCGGCAGGATGGGCAGCGGCGTGACGCGGTCGGGGAATGCGTTGAGCAGCACGCGGCCGGCCGAGAGCGAGGTATCCAATCCGATTTCATCCAGAATTCGAAACGGTCCCATCGCCATGCCGAAGTCGGTAGCGGTGCGATCGATCGCTTCGATGCTTGCGCCGTCCATGAGCAAGTGGACGGCCTCGTCGGTATAGCGCAGCAGCAGGCGATTCACCAGAAAGCCCGGCCCGTCCTCGACGACGAGCGGCATTTTGCCGATCATTTTCGCATAATCCACGGCCGCCGCAACGGTATCGGCGGCGGTCCGCGGTCCGGGAATGATCTCGATCAGCGGGTTCACGTAGACCGGATGGCAATAGTGAATTCCGCAAAACCGTTCGGGCCGGGCGAGTTCGGCGGCCAACGCGCCGATGGGGATGGTCGAGGTATTCGTAGCGAGCATCGAAGCGGCGGCCTGTCGCGGCTCCAGGCGGCGGTAAACTTCCTGCTTGGCGGCCGGATCTTCGACGATCGTCTCCAAGATCAAATCGCAACCGGCCAGCCGATCCAAGTCGGTAGTAATTTCCAGAAAATTGCTGTTGGTCACCTCGCCGGGCAGTGGCTGGAGGTTGGATGTGAGAGGGTTTGGGTGAGGACGGTTATCAGGTGCATCGGCCCTCACCCCCAGCCCCTCTCCCAGAGGAAGAGGGGAGGATTGGCGTTCATACTTGGCAAGTTCCAACGCGATTCTTCCCGGCGCGGCGGCGAGCGTCTGCGGATTCGTATCCGTCATGACCACGCGGAGCCCTTTCCACAAGTTTGCCGCGGCGATTTCAATCCCCATCAGGCCCGCCCCGATGATCGCGAGCGTTTGGATCGGTTCTCGGCGCGGCGACGTATCCTCACACGGCGTTTTCCGCCGATACCAGTCAAGCAGTCGTTCCAGGTTTGAGCCGAAAAAAGGGGATAAGTCCAATTATTTGTGCTTTTAGGTCTTCTACGAGGTTGAAATGTTGATTTGTGTCCGAATTTCTCGACGGTCGTCATTTGCCAGGCGGTGCTGCCAAAGGGACGACCGCGCTGCGCCGATGTTTGTACATTTCTAGCAGCAAATCGGGCGGTTCGTGGCAAGATCTGAACATACCACAGCCCTCCTTGAATATCAATAATTGGACTGATCCCCTTTTTAGCCCCTTGCTTCCGCCCCCACCGACCTCGCGTCGGTGGAGCGCATGATTGACGGCTACATCAATCGCCCCCCCCTCCCCTCTCTCTCCCCGACACTCTCAGGGCCATTCACGGCCCTTGTCCGCCTTGGCGGTAATCGGGGCGTTCACGCCGGGTTGCGCGATCCCGCATCCCCTCTCTCCTGTCAACCCCGTTCACGGGACTCCTGCTTTTCCGGCCCAACGGGCCATCCGTTCATCCAGCCCAGCGGCATCGCCCTGGGGATACAGGAAGACGCACAACTTCTTTCCGGCCCAACGGGCCAACCATTCGCCTTCCTCCTTTGCTCCCGTCCGGGCATCCATCGGCATTTCAACGTCTCTGGACCGTTTGGAAAAGCTTGCTGGCCGCGTCTTGAAGCCGCAAAAACCTAGCCCGAAACCAAAACCAAAATCTCGCAACCCATAAACAAGAAAAGGCGTGAATTAGGTAATGTGATCGAGGCTAGCGGAACCTATCGCTGGCTGTACAATCTGCTTCGTCCCCATGGCGTGATTCTCTTGGCCCATCCCATGCGGCTGCGGGCCATGATACAGCGCCGCTCGAAAACCGACAAGCTCGACGCCCAATTGCTGGCCAATCTGCTGCGGATCAACCAGATTCCGCTGGCCTACATTCCGCCGGAACCGTACCAGCAGTTGCGCGACTTAACCCGCGGCCGCGTCCGACTGGGCAGGCAGTTGGCCGAAGTCAAGATCCGGTTGCGGGATCTGTTGGCGCGGCAAAATCGGGAGTCGCCGTACCGGACGCCTTTCGGCCCTCGCGGCTTGGGTTGGTTTCGCGGCCAAGACTTCGGGCCGATCGAGAATATGGTTCGCGACGAACTGCTGGAACGGTTTCGGCATTTTGCAAAGCAAATGGCCCTCTTCGACAAACGTCTGGAGGAGATGCGGCAGGCGTTTCCGCAGGTGGAAGCCTTGGCGGACATCCACGGCATCGGCCTGTACTCGGCGCTCTTGATCATCGCGGAAATCGGCGAGGTGGAGCGTTTCCGCACGGCCAAGCAAGTGGGCGCCTACACGGGCCTCACGTCGCGCGTTCACCAATCCGGCGGCCACTGCTACCAAGGCTCGATCACGCGGCAAGGCTCTCCCTGGCTGCGATGGGTCTTGGTCCAGGCGGCCATGAAGACGGTCCACAAGGACGCCGCCTTGAAGAACTTTTACAGCCGCATCCGCAAGCGATCGAGCGCGAAGATCGCGCGGGTGGCGGCGGCCAGAAAACTCGCGGAGATATGCTGGAAACGTTTGCGGCGGTGGCAGCGCGAGCACGCCGGCCAGGCCGCTTGAGGAAACAATGTCGTTTCGCGCACCGACACGGCTGCGCGTGGCCCGTTCCTGGGGACTGGCGGAAAAACTTCCGCTGCTAATGTGATTGGGCACTGCGGCCGGTGAACAGTACAATGTGCGACGGGCGAAAGCCCGGCCGGCACGAATGGGTGTCTACCATGTGCGTGTTACGCAAAACGACGGAGCGAACAAAACACGAGGGAACGCACAACGCGGCGCAGGCATCCCTGCCAGAACATTTCGGCGAATCCATTCGCCGACCAGGGGCGCTCATTGCCGCCCCCTGGACCCCCGGCTAGCCTCTCTCCGTTCCGGTGTTATATCGTTCGAAAAATCCGAAAATCCGGGCCTTGACTCAGCGGCGGTTAT
>CAVQKP010000019.1:0-226497 GCA_963713065.1 Pirellulales bacterium
CAGGTCTCAAAACGATGTCGCACTGAAAAATGAAGCCGAGAAATGAGTTGCGGCGAGAAATATCCGAAAACCTTGTCACCGACTTTCGAGTGGTGAAAGCCGCAGCAAGCAAACGATAAAGCGAAGATGCGCGGGTTGAAAGGGACCAAAACCAAGCAATCGCAGAACAAAGAAACGATGCGATCGCATGCGGATTTTCACCCGCGTAAAACCGCGTGGGGAAAGAAGCTGAACTAGGCTGCCTTGCGTTCGTAGTGCCTGAACAGCCCGCCGCGATTCATAGTAAACCATTTCGCCCAACGAAATGATCACTTCGATAGATGACTCCGGCAAATCACGTCGAGTCAACAGCACGTCCTGCCATTTCGAAGAGGGTTGTCTCCGCTCACCGAAGCCAACCATGACATTCTAAACCGCTATAGCGGAGCCAACCCCCTCATAACCCGAAAAGGTCAAACAGAAGAGAGACACTGAGACTTTGCCCCCAAAATGGGTCGCTGGGGGCGGATTCGAGGGCGAGGTGCCTTGTCTCTGCTTCGCGACGTCGATGCGAGAGCCGAGACAAGTCAATTGACGTAAGTTGTTGCAAATACTTGCGTTACAACGAAAAAAGCCGAGGTTTTTAGCCTCGGCTTTTTCTGTTAACCCGTGGGTCGAATTTGTTCGAAATTAGGGTTTTGATGTGGCGGTGTGGAGATTCGAACCATTGACTGTGGGGTTATGCCCCGAACATAGTTATTGATCCAACATCTCACTAGCTCCGCATACGCAATAAATGACAAAGGACAGATTTGTGGAATCGGGACGAACCCTGCCGGAGGGCATGCTCATTGACATGCTCTTTTGTTGGAGTACACTCGATTCTGCGGGCGAAAATCAAAATTCCTTCCATTTGACCTAGACCTCAGCCATGAAAAACGAAAATAAACATTCGAGTCCTAAAACATCCCCTCGCAACCTTTGTGAAGTCCATTCTTTCGCCGGTTCGATTGATCCCACCGCAATCAACAGGCGGACCGCTTTCCGCAGCCCGTTCGCACGATTCGCTTCGTGGAACATGGCTCTGATCGGCGTGGCGGCAGGGGCGGATTTTCTTCGGAAGCATGTTTTTCTCTGGCTGCTGCTCGGCGCTTGTGCCCTGCCCCAGAGCATCGGCTTGGCCAACGCGGGCGAAATGCCGCCCTGTTCGCAGGCGGACGTCTGGCGTTCGGAACACCGCATCATTGATATGCACCAGCACATGGACTACGCGCCGGAGCTTCTGAACCGCGCCATCAAAGTCATGGATGCCTCGGGAGTCGGACTGGGCATCGACCTGACGCCGGGCACGGTTACGCGCGGACCCAACGGCGAACCCAGCGAGTTCGAGCGCGACCAGAAGATGGAAGACACGCTTTATCCCGGCCGCTGGATTCGATACATGAACCTGGATTACAAGAATTGGGACCAACCGGATTTCGCGGCACAGGCGGTGAAACAGGTGGAGCAGGGCCGCCGCCTTGGCGCGGCGGGCTTCAAGGAATGGAAACGCCTGGGCCTGTATTTGCGCGACAGCCAGGGCAAACTCATCAAGGTGGACGATCCTAAACTGGACCCCATGTGGGAGAGGCTGGGCGAATTGAAGATGCCGGTCACCATTCACGTGGGGGACCCGAAGGCGTTCTTCGAACCCTACAATGAAAAAAACGAACGCTGGGCGGAGTTGAAGGATCATCCGCAATGGTGGTTTGGCGACACAAACAAGTTTCCCACATTTCATGGATTGCTGGAGGCGTTGGGCCGCGTCATCGGCCGTCATCCGCGTACGACCTTTGTCTGCGCACATTTCGGCAATGACGCCGAGGAACTGGACCGCGTGGGCAAATCCCTGGACGCACATCCCAACATGATGGTGGATCTGGCGGCGCGAATTCCGGAACTGGGCCGGCATAATCCGCAACAGGTCCACGATTTCTTCGTGAAATATCAGGACCGGATCGTCTTTGGCACGGATTTTCAATCTCTCCGGACAAAGATGATTCTGGGTTCCAGCGGCAGCGAACCGCCGCCGGCCGTGGCGGATGCTGAAGTGTTTTTCGCCAAGGAATGGCGCTGGCTCGAAACGCGCGACGAAAACTGGCCGCACATGACGCCGATTCAGGGCAACTGGACCATCAGTTCCATCTATTTGCCGGATTCGGTGCTGCGGAAAATTTATTTCGACAACGCGCAAATTGCTGGCCCGTTCCTTGCCGCCGCCCACGCTGAAGGCCCGGCGCACGACGTGCGATTTCGAACCGGACGGCGACCTCGCCAAAACCCTCTGGCAGGTGACCGAGCCCGCTCATCTGGAGGACGAAACCCGCGATGGCGCCGCCCGCCCCGAAATCTCCACCACCGTGCGCGCCCTTTGGTCCCCGCAATACCTTTACCTGAGTTACGAATGCCCCTTTACCGAACTCACCGTCTTCGAACCGGCGCAAACCGGCGAAAAACGTTACCACCCGGAAAAAGAAGGAGCGAGTTTGTGGGACCGCGACGTGGTGGAGGCGTTTATCGGCGGCGATCCACAAAAACCGAATCAATACGCGGAATTGGAAGTAGCTCCCACGGATGAAAAACTGGATTTGATGGTGAACCTGCCGGAAAAGAATTTCACCTGGAAAAGCGGCTTCATCTCGGCGGTGAAAATCCACGAGAAGACCCACACCTGGACCTGCGAGATGCGCATCCCGCTCAAGTCCCTCGGCGCAACGGCGCCGGTAGCAGGAACGCGTTGGGGGCTGAATTTGTTCCGCTGCGACCGCGCGCACAAGGCCGCGCTGGCCTGGAGGCCGACGCTTTCCGGGACCTTTCACGTGCCCGAACGGTTCGGCACGCTCGAGTTCGTCGAGTAGGCACTGCGGGACCGGTAAAAGGACCGCGACCGATATGAGGAGAGAAAATTAGTCGCCGCGAATCGAATTGGAACCGTCAATGCCGCCGTGAACGACGCGACGAGCGGTGGATCGCTCAAAAAGATCGGGGCGGGGCGCTAGTGCTGACGGCCGTCAACACGTATAGCGGAAATACAACGGTTGAGGAAGGAAAGTTTAAGGTGACGGGATCGATGTTGAACACGAGAGGCGTTACGATCGGTCAGTCGGGGATTTTGGAATTGGCCAATACCGGCGGGAGCGCAACGGGACCGGGCGTAGGCATTGCGAATTACGGAATCGTGCTTGTTTCGGCCGGCTTGCCAACGGTGGGCGCGTTCACCGGAAGCGGCATCACGCAAGTGACCGGAAGCGCATCGCCGACTGCAGCCTCGATCAACCAAAGCACGCTGGTCATCGGCACGGTAGCGGCTGACGCCTCGTTGATGCGCCAAGCGCCGGAACCCTCAAGCGTCGTTCTTTTCGTTGCGGGAGCCATCGGCCTGCTCACCGTTGCCGGCCGACGGATCCGACAAAGATTCCGAATTGTCAACAACCTCCGCTCCATCTGCGTTGCGTTGCGCCAAGTCGAGCGATCGTTTCACTTGTCTCCTCTGGCCTCTACACTTTCTTTCGTCACCTCACAGGCCGGCTGCACGACCTGACTTTCACGGCGGGAGCAGGGCGACGAGGCCGTCAATCACAGCGAATCACCGCAGCGCGACAATCCCATTTCTTGCCGTACGAACCACCGACCTCGTGATAAGCGATGACGGTTTTTTATGCGCCCCGCAGAAAAATAGGTGGGAATTTACCCTCTCACTGAAAATCCCAATAAAAAAGCCTTGTCATAACTCTTTGTTATGCAAGGCTTTCTGTCAACTGGGGAATAAGGATTCGAACCTTAACTAAATGATCCAGAGTCATTTGTGCTGCCGTTACACTATTCCCCACCCTTTAAGCGCAACGAACCGGAAAATCGGCTTTTTGCCAAGGATTTGCAAGACACACTAGACTAAAAGAGGATATAGAATTCGTCAAGGTCAACCATACGGAAAAGCAATATTGCATTATCGGCAATCACACAATCTGTATCAAATATGTGATCTATATATTCTACCTGCCCATGAAGTTGTGCTCCGCTCCCGATCATTTCACCGTTGATTTTGGGACAAAAGTTCATGGCATTCTTGGCAAAAATACCCCCCAGAAGAATTGCAATAAGTTTTGCTTATGAAGTAGCGTTCCCTACAAAACTTTTTTCTACTTCAATCCGTTCTTTTACCACATATCTCCGGGCCAAATAAACGGTTATGTTCGGAAAAAGCTTGCATTGGGTTGCCCCCCGGTTAACATGAAAGTTAGGCCAGTATCCACATTTTATCCGTCTTTTTCAACTGATTGCGGATGTTTATATCGATAAACCAAGAATGTGGAACTTTAACGTCCAGCGGGCCGTCTAACTTAAAATAGGCTTTATGGGCGTTTTCAGCATATTTTACATGATGATCGGAGTCATAAGCTGTTATGTATATTTGCTACATAGGCAGTCCGTAACAGAATTTGGCCGGTAATAGTTTTTGCAGGCGGGTAACAACAAACATGTTTCATAAAAAATCTACCAAACGCTCCCGAGGCTCGAATTCGAAACGCCATTCTACTACATTAAGGGGGGTTACACGCCGCGCTTGCTTCGAACCGCTCGAATCGCGGAGTTTGTTGTCCGTCACCCTGCCGGTAATTGCAAACCAGATCGTGCAGGGGGGCGCACCTTTGAATCTCCCCCTGGCCAGCAGCGGCACGACCAATCCCGTGAGCTATACCGTTTCGGTGGACAACTCCAATGTGACCGCAACGATACCCACGGGCAACACCTACTTGAAACTCCACGTGCAGGACACCGCCGACGGCATCGACGGCGACATGGTTTTCCAGTTGTTCAACGACCTTGCCCCGGAAACCGTCGCCAATCTCACGAGTTTAATCAATCAGACGCCGGACTTTTACAACGGGTTGACCTTCCATCGCATTATCAGCAGTTTCATGATTCAGGGGGGCGATCCGAACGGAGACGGAACCGGCGGACCGGGCTATGAATTCGACGATGAATTCAACGCAAACTTGCAGTTCACCGGTTCCGGCCTGCTGGCGATGGCCAACAGCGGCCCCGACACGAACGGTTCGCAATTCTTCATCACCGCCGATACGTTCCGCTCGGGCGATTTCAAATATTCGATTTTCGGCATTCTAGTCTCGGGCGATGACGTTCGGCAACAGATCGCCAACGTGCCCGTTCATCAAGGCTCGGATCCAGTGCCCAGCGTGCCGAACAATTCGGTAACCATCACCAGCGCCACGATCGTCACCGACGATTTGGACGGCGTGCTGCGGCTCTCGGCGCCCAGCAGCGCGACTTCCGGCTCTTCGCTGGTAACGGTCACGGCGACGGACACCGTCACGCTCGAAACGAGCGTGCGGCAATTCACCGTGACCGTCGCGGCCGACACCACCAACGATCCTCCGTTTCTCAATCCGATCAGTCCGATCCAGACGCCGGTCAACACGCCGGTCACTTTCAACATTCCCGCCACGGATGTGGAAGGCGATCCGATTTATTACGACGCTGCGGTCAGCCCGGCCAATTCCAACCTGACGCTCAGCGTGGATCATTCCACCGGCAGCGTGACGCTGACGCCGTCAGCGAGCCTGGCGCCGGGCGTTTACAGCATCCTGGTGAAAGTGGCCGCCAATTCAACTTCCGCTTTCGACACGCAGATGGTTCCGGTGTACGTCAATCCGGCCGCACCGACGAGCGTCCAATTGCTGCCGGCTTTCGACACCGGCGAAAGCAGTTCGGACAACGTGACGAATTTGAACAATACGTCGGGCAAGACTCTGCAATTCCAGGTGAACGGCGTGCTCTCGGGCGCGGACGTGCAATTGTTCGCCGACGGCAACTTGATCGGCGAAGCTCCCGCCACCGGCGCTTCCGTCGTGATCCCGACCAATGCCTCGTTTACGCTCACCGACGGCTCCCATGCGATCACCGCGATCCAAACTCTGCAAAATCAAGCCGTGAACGTCGGCAATCTCTCGACCACGACCGATCTGACGAGCAACTATTCCTCGTCGTTGAACCTCCTCGTCGATACAACCGCGCCGCAGTTCTCTTTCACGCCGGTCACGACCGCCAGCATCGGCTTCGTTTACGCTTGCCAAGCGGTGGTGACCGGCGACCTTGCCGGCACCGTCGCTTATTCGTTGACGCAAGCGCCGCCGGGAATGATCGTGGACGCCGGCACGGGGCTGATTGCCTGGACGCCCGCCGACGGCCAGACGTCGCCCGCCGATGTCACGTTGCAGGTAACCGACAGGGCCGGCAATTCGAATCAAACAACTTTTTCGATCACGCTGGTGCCTCCCAACAATCCGCCGGTGCTCGTCCCGGCGTCGCCTTCGCTGGGAACCACGGATGAAAATACCCCGCTGCTGATCGGTTTGGCGTCGTTCATCAACAACGGCGCCGGCACCACGGATATTTCGGATGCCGATTCGGGCGACCCGTTGGGCGGAATCGCCTTGACAAGCCTCACCGGAAACGGCACATGGGAATACACCCTCGACGGCACGACTTTCCACATGTTCGTATCGGTCAGTGACTCTTCCGCCTTGCTGCTGCCGCATGACGCCTCGCTGCGCTACACGCCCGACGGAAACAACGGCGAAACCGTCTCGATAACCTATCGCGCTTGGGACGCCACCGCCGGCTTAAGTGGCGGACGAATGGATGTTTCCCTGCCCGTTCTGGTGGGCGGCAATACGGCGTTCAGCGAAGCCACCGACACGGCCAGCCTCACCGTAACCTCCGTCAACGATGCGCCGTTTCTTGCAGCGAACCATCCCTCGCTGGGAACCACCGACATCCATGCCGCCACGACTATCAGCCTCAGCGGAACGTTTATCAACAACGGGACGGGCACAACCATCATCACCGATGCGGACGCCGGCGCGGTCGTCGGTGGAATCGCCATTTTCGGCGTCACCGGCGTCGGCACGTGGGAATATTCGCTGGACGGCGTGGCCTTCAACGCCGTGGGAGCCGTTTCGAATGCCTCGGTGCTGCTTTTGCCTAATACGGCCCAGTTACGCTACACGCCCGACGGTGCGACCAGCGAATCGCCAACCATCAGCTACTACGCGTGGGACACGACGACGGGCACAAGCGGGACCAAAGTCGATTTGTCCGCGGGCGGAGCCGTCGGCGGCAGCACGGCCTTCAGCGCGCTGACCGACATCGCCACGCTTTCGGTGGTCGATGTCAACGACGCTCCGGTGCTGGCTCCCGCCAATCCTTCCTTGGGGACCACCACGGAAGACGCCGCCAAGATTATCAGTCTCACCGGAAGCTTCATCAACAATGGCGCGGGAACGTCGATCATCACCGACGCCGATACATCCGCGGTGATTGGCGGAATCGCGATCGCCGGCACGACCGGCTCCGGCACTTGGGCCTACTCGCTCGACGGCAGCACCTTCACGACAATCTCCGGCGTCAGCGCTTCCTCCGCCTTGCTGCTGCCCAACTTCGCGACCTTGCGTTATACGCCGGCGGGCGCAAACGGCGAAACGGCCACCATCGTTTATCGCGCTTGGGACGCGACCAGCGGAATCAGCGGTGGAAGGGCCGACCTTTCGCAAACCGGCGCGACCGGCGGAACCACGGCGTTCAGCACCGCCACCGACACCGCCGCCCTCACGGTGACGAGCGTCAACGACGCCCCCGTCCTCGCCGCGGCGAATCCCTCGCTGGGGAGCATCGGCCCGAACGCTTCAAAAACATTCAGCTTGACGGGCACGTTCATCAACTTCAACAGCGGCTCGACGACCATCACCGACGCGGACCAGAATGCCGTCGTGGGCGGAATCGCGCTCACCGGCGTCACCGGCTCGGGCACCTGGGAATACTCGACCGACGGCACGAACTTCACTCCCGTGGGGACGATCTCCGATGCCTCGGCGCTGCTGCTGACCAAGAACGCATCGCTGCGCTACACCTCGACTTCATCGCTTACCGATACCCCCTCGATCACCTATCGAGCGTGGGACACCACCGACGGCACGAGTGGCAGCAAGATCGATCTCTCGACCACCGGTGCCGTCGGCGGGACGACGGCTTACAGCGCGCTGACCGACACCGCCACGCTAGTTGTCGCGGGCGGAAGCCTTTCCGGCTACGTCTATGTCGATTCCAACAACGACGGTTTGCGGACCACGACCGACGGCGGCACGCATTACGGCTTGCCCGGCGTGCCCGTCAAGCTCTTCAGCCAGGATGGCTCCGGCAATTGGGCCGAGGTGGCGGGGAAATCGCCGGTCATCACCGGTGCGGACGGCTCCTATCATTTCAATAACCTCGTTGCCGGGACGTATCGCATCCAGGAAATCCAGCCGACGAACTACCTCGACGGAAAGGATACGGCGGGGAACGTGGGCGGAGCCGCCAGAGGCACGGTCGGAGCGGACACCATCGACGTTCAACTCGGCGGCGGCGAAAGCGGCGTCGAGTTCAACTTCGGGGAAACGGGATTGCGGCCGGAAAAAATCAGTCTGCGGATGTTCCTGGCCTCCTATCCCGTCGGCGCGGACGCCATCACGCAAGTCAATATCGCCCCTTCCGTCGATTTGTCCGCCGCGCTTTCGGGCACCGGATACTCGACGTCGGTAAACTCCAACGGCGCGACAGTCGCCATCGCCGCCTCGGACGCGGCCATCACCGATCCGGACAGCCCCATGCTCGCATCGATGACGATCACGCTGTCCAATGCACTCGACGGAAGCTCCGAAATCCTGGCCGCCAATGTCTCCAATACCTCAATTACCTCGAGCTACGCGAACGGCGTGCTCACGCTCTCCGGCGCAGCAGCCCC
Source organism: Pirellulales bacterium (assembly GCA_963713065.1). GTDB lineage: Bacteria > Planctomycetota > Planctomycetia > Pirellulales > Thermoguttaceae > JADLEL01. Next base: position 8,822 of record CAVQKP010000019.1, read on the forward strand.
GTCCGTTTATCAACAAGTATTGCGGTCCGTGACCTACCAAAACACGGCGGCTTCGCCTCACGCCGGAGTCCGCACAGTCAGCGTCGTGGTCAATGACGGCATCGTCAACAGCCTGGCGGCCACGTCGTCGATCTCGGTCGCCGCGGTGCCTGTAAGCTACTCGATCACGACGAACGACAGCCTCATTGGCGCGACGGAAGCCGTAAATACCGGCTTCACTTTCGCCGCGCAACCATCGGTTCGACTTACAACTACACCGTCAGCAGCAGCGGCGGGTCGGGCACCGTGACCGGCACCGGTACCATCTCTTCGGCTACCCAACAAATTACCGGCATCGACGTTTCGTCCTTGACGGATGGCACGCTCACCTATAGCGTCACCCTCACCGATACCTCGGGCAACGCCAGCGCGGCCGCCACCGCCACCGCGACGCTGGACAAGACCGCTCCCACCGGTTATTCGATCACTGCCGACGATAGCGTCATCAACGCGGCGGATTCCGTAAATACCGGTTTCACTTTCATCGGCACGAATTGGGGGCGACTTACTCTTACACCGTCAGCGACAGCGGATCGGGCTCCGTGACCGGCAATGGAACGATCGCCTCGGCCACCCAGCAAATCGCCGGCATCGACGTTTCGTCGTTGGCCAACGGCACGCTCACGTTCAGCGTCACGCTCACCGATCCGGCGGGCAACATCGGCACGCCGGCCACCGCCACCGCGACGCTGGAAAAAACCGGCCCCACCGGCTATTCGATCACGGCCGATGACAGTCTCATCAACGCCTCGGAAGCGACAAACACAAGTTTCACCATCGACGGCGGGACGGTAGGGGCAACTTATACATACACCATCAGCGACAGTGGATCGGGTTCCGTTACCGATACCGGAACTATCTCCGCGGCCACCCAGCAAATCACCGGTATCGATGTTTCGTCCTTGGCGGACGGCACCCTCACCTTCAGCATCACCCTCACCGACACGGCGGGAAACGCTGGCACACCGGCCACTGCCACCGCGACTTTGGATAAGACCGCTCCCACGGGCTACTCGATCGCCGCCGATGACAGCCTCATCAGCGCCACGGAAGCCACGAATACCAGTTTCACCATCACCGGCGCGGAGGTGGGGGCGACGTACACTTATACCATCACCGACAGCGGATCGGGTTCCGTGACCGACACCGGGACGATCACCACGGCAACCCAGCAGATCACCGGCATCGACGTCTCGTTGCTGGCCGAAGGCACCCTCACGTTCAGCATCACGCTCACCGATCCGGCGGGCAACGCCGGCACGCCCGTCACCGCCACCGCCACGCTGGACAAGACCGCCCCCGCCGGCTACTCGATCACCGCCGACGACAGCCTCATCGGCGCGGCTGAAGCCGTAAATACCGGCTTCACCATCGACGGCGCAGGAAGATCGCGCGACGTACACTTATACCATCACCAGCGACGGCGGATTAGGGACCGTGACCGGCTCCGGGAGCATCACTGCGGCGACCCAGCAAATCACCGGCGTCAACGTCTCCTCGTTGCCGAACGGCGAGCTCACCTTCAGCGTCACGCTTACCGATCCGGCGGGCAACGCCGGCGCAGGCCGCCACCGCCACCGCCACGCTGAACAAGCCCGCGCCGCTGGGCTACACCATCACGGCCGACGATAGTTTCATCAACGCGGCGGAAGCCACGAATACGAGCTTCACTTTCGCCGGCGCGGAGATCGGCACGACTTACGATTACACGGTCAGCAGCGACGGCGGAGCGGGCACCGTGACCGGCAGCGGGACGATCGACTCCACGAACCAGCAAATCACCGGCATCGACGTCTCCTCGTTGCCGGACGGCTTGCTCACCTTCAGCGTTACGCTCACCGACACGTCAAGCAACACCGGCGATCCGGCCACCGCCACCGCCACTTTGGACAGGATCGCCCCCACGGGCTATTCGATCACCGCCGACGATATCCTCATCAATGCAACGGATGCCACGAATGTCGGTTTCACCATCACCGGCGCGGAAGTGGGGACGACTTATACTTATACCATCAGCGACAGCGCATCGGGCTCCGTGACCAATACCGGAACGATAAGCTCGGCAATCGAAAATGTCACCGGCATCGACGTCTCGTTGCTGGCCGACGGCACGCTCACTTTCAGCGTCACGCTCGCCGATCAGGCGGGCAACGAAGGTGATCCGGCCACCGCCACCGCCACGCTGGATAAGACCGCTCCCGCGGGCTACTCGATCACGCCTATCGACAGTTATCTCAACGCAACTCTGGCAGCCGGCACGGGCTTTACCTTTGCCGACGCGGAAGTGGACACATGGTTTTCTTACACGATCACCGACAGCGAATCGAACACGCTCACCGGCAACGGAACGATCACTGCGGCGGATCAGCAAATCACCGGCATCGATGTCTCGTCCTTGGCGGACGGCACGCTCACCTTCAGCGTCACGCTCACCGATACGACGGGCAATGTCGGCGCACCGGCCACCGCCACCGCAACTTTGGATAGGGTTGCCCCCACGGGCTATTCGATCACCGCCGACAATATCCTCATCAATGCAACGGATGCCACGAATACCAGTTTCACTTTCGACGGCGCGGAGATCGGCACGACTTACGATTATACGGTCAGCAGCGACGGCGGAGCGGGCACCGTGACCGGCAGCGGGACGATCGACTCGGCGACGCAGCAAATCACCGGCATCGACGTGTCTTCGTTGCCGGACGGCGAGCTCACCTTCAGCGTCACGCTCACCGATCCGGCGGGCAACGCCGGCACGCCGGCCACCGCCACCGCGACTTTGGATCAGACTGCACCCGCGGGCTATTCGGTCACCGCCGACGACAGCCTCATTGGCGCGACGGAAGCTACCAGTACCAGTTTCACCATCACCGGCGCGGAAGTGGGGGCGACTTACTCTTATACCATCACCGACAGCGCCTCGGGCTCCGTGACCGATACCGGAACGATAAGCTCGGCGATCGAAAATGTCACCGGCATCGACGTCTCGTTGCTGGCCGACGGGACGCTCACTTTCAGCATCACGCTCACCGATCCGGCGGGCAACGCCGGCACGCCCGCCACCGCCACCGCAGTTTTGGACCAGACCGCTCCCACGGGTTACTCGATCGCCGCCGATGACAGCCTCATCAACGCCACGGAAGCCACGAATACCAGTTTCACCATCACCGGCGCGGAGGTGGGGGCGACGTACACTTATACCATCACCGACAGCGGATCGGGTTCCGTGACCGACACCGGGACGATCAACACCGAGACCCAGCAGATCACCGGCATCGACGTCTCGTTGCTGGCCGAAGGCACCCTCACGTTCAGCATCACGCTCACCGATCCGGCGGGCAACGCCGGCACGCCCGTCACCGCTACCGCCACGCTGGACAAGACCGCCCCCGCCGGCTACTCGATCACCGCCGACGACAGCCTCATCGGCGCGGCTGAAGCCGTAAATACCGGCTTCACCATCGACGGCGCAGGAAGATCGCGCGACGTACACTTATACCATCACCAGCGACGGCGGATTAGGGACCGTGACCGGCTCCGGGAGCATCACTGCGGCGACCCAGCAAATCACCGGCGTCAACGTCTCCTCGTTGCCGAACGGCGAGCTCACCTTCAGCGTCACGCTTACCGATCCGGCGGGCAACGCCGGCGCAGGCCGCCACCGCCACCGCCACGCTGAACAAGCCCGCGCCGCTGGGCTACACCATCACGGCCGACGATAGTTTCATCAACGCGGCGGAAGCCACGAATACGAGCTTCACTTTCGCCGGCGCGGAGATCGGCACGACTTACGATTACACGGTCAGCAGCGACGGCGGAGCGGGCACCGTGACCGGCTCCGGGACGATCGACTCGGCGACACAGCAAATCACCGGCATCGACGTCTCCTCGTTGCCGGACGGCTTGCTCACCTTCAGCGTTACGCTCACCGACACGTCAAGCAACATCGGCGATCCGGCCACCGCCACCGCCACTTTGGATAGGGTTGCCCCCACCGGCTACTCGGTCGCCGCCGACGACAGCCTCATTGGCGCGACGGGAGCCACGAATACCAGTTTCACTTTCGACGGCGCGGAGATCGGCACGACTTACGATTATACGGTCAGCAGCGACGGCGGAGCGGGCACCGTGACCGGCAGCGCGACGATCGACTCGGCGACGCAGCAAATCACCGGCATCGACGTGTCTTCGTTGCCGGACGGCGAGCTCACTTTCAGCGTCACGCTCACCGATCCGGCGGGCAACGTCGGCACGCCAACCACCGCCACCGCGACTTTGGATCAGACTGCACCCGCGGGCTATTCGGTCACCGCCGACGACAGCCTCATTGGCGCGACGGAAGCTACCAGTACCAGTTTCACCATCACCGGCGCGGAAGTGGGGGCGACTTACTCTTATACCATCACCGACAGCGCCTCGGGCTCCGTGACCGATACCGGAACGATAAGCTCGGCGATCGAAAATGTCACCGGCATCGACGTCTCGTTGCTGGCCGACGGGACGCTCACTTTCAGCATCACGCTCACCGATCCGGCGGGCAACGCCGGCACGCCCGCCACTGCCACCGCAGTTTTGGACCAGACCGCTCCCACGGGTTACTCGATCGCCGCCGATGACAGCCTCATCAGCGCCACGGAAGCCACGAATACCAGTTTCACCATCACCGGCGCGGAAGTGGGGGCGACGTACACTTATACCATCACCGACAGCGGATCGGGCTCCGTGACCGATAGCGGGACGATCAACACCGAGACCCAGCAGATCACCGGCATCGACGTCTCGTTGCTGGCCGAAGGCACCCTCACCTTCAGCGTCACGCTCACCGATCCGGCGGGCAACGCCGGCACGCCTGTTACCGCTACCGCCACGCTGGACAAGACCGCCCCCGCCGGCTACTCGATCACGGCGATCGACAGCCTCATCACCGGGACGCTGTCCACCAGCACGGGCTTTACTTTCGCCGGCGCCGAAGTGAACGCCGTGTTTACTTACACCATCAGCGACAGCGGAACGGGCACCGTGACCGACACCGGAACGATCACCTCGGAGGATCAGCCGATCACCGGCATCGACGTCTCGTTGCTGGCCGATGGCACGCTCACTTTCAGCGTCACGCTCACCGATCCGGCAGGCAACGTCGGCGAAGTCGTAACCACCACCGCCACCTTGGACAAGACGCTGGTCGGCGCAAGCTCGCTTATCGACACCGCCCTCCAGCAAACCGAGAGTTGGCTCCCCTGATCGTTCGCTCACTGATTGCGGAACGATAGTGGCGCTGCCCGTGAGAGACGCCGAGCTTTCGATCCGGGTGCGGTTTTAGAAGCGATAGTCGAGTCCCACCGTCAGCCCCTGCACCCAGTAATCGCCGGGCGTAAAATGGAATTGGGGCGCGGGATTGCCGGTCAGCGTCCCCGACGAGAGTTGAGACGGATTCACGCTCAGGTCGATCTGGTCGCTGGGCCGCGCAACCCGGCTCCAATAGAGGAATGTATAGCCCAGCGAGGCTTTCAGACGGCAAGTCAAATCATACCCGATCGTCACGCCGAACTCGGGAATCACCGTAAAATTATTCTCTTCGAAAGTCCCGATATTCGTGGGCAGCGCCAACAGTCCGCTGTTGCTCGTCACCGGCGGGCTGGGGGGAGACGTGATCGAACTGCTGCCGCTGATGCTGACCTTGGAACGCGTATTGCCCACGGCGAATTTTCCCAAAAATTCCACCGACCAGCGGCAAAACTGCTTTTTCGTGGAGATCCCGAATTCGCCTCCTTGAAAATCGTTCAGCGCGGAAAACCGATCGCTGACTTGCGAGATCGTTCCGACGGGGATGAGGCCGACCTGGCTGATGAAAGTGGACGTCGAGTCGATGTTGAGAATTTCGGCGAAATGGCCGTACCGGTAGCCCACCAGGAAATCCACCCGGCGGCCGTTTTGTGTGATCGTCGATTGCCGCCACAACATTTCGAGCGAATTGAATTCGTTGCTCAAATCGACATTGATGCTCCCGGTTTGCTGCGCCGGAAATGCCACGACCAAAGAGTCCTGCAAACTCGTTTCCACGTTGAAGAACGGCCTCGCGATAATCGGAAAGCTTTGATCGTCGGCGCTGAAACTCGCCGATTTCTCGCCGAGGAACATGTAAACCACCTCCAGGCCCGATTCCTCGCAGGGACCGCACCGGTATCCCAAGGTAAAGCGGCCGCCGGGAAATATGCCGAAATCCTCGTTTTCGTTGCCGAACAGCGTGCCGGTCGATGCCAAGCCCAGCACTCCGGCGTTCGGCCGCGTCGTGCCGGGGCCGCTGGTCGTCGCCAAGGGCGGTACGGAAGGTGATTTGCCGAACATCGAAAGAAATTCGCTTCGAACCCAAAGCCGGTTGACGAAGGGATTGAGGCAACTCTCATAGTTGCAGTCGCCGCATTCTTCGGCGCTCCACAGGTTCTCCTGAGCCTCCCCATGCTCGATTGCATTGCCCCCATCGAGTTCCGAATCTCCTTGAGGATTGCGCGAAAGTCAGCGCGTGGGTTGAATTCCCTTCGACTTCCGCCGCATTTTCCGGTTCCGAATTGTAGGCCGTCCTCTCGAAGGCTGAAGCACGCTCGGGGGCTTGCCCCGGCGGAAGTTGCCACGGCGGCACCGCGTCGGGATTGGTCTGGGCGTTGATCGGTGAAACTATCAGCATCATGCAACCTAGAATCATCGCACACGAAACTCTCGCAATCCGGCCGTTCTCGATGAAAGTTCTAATTGTGGGCATGATTATGTATCCCGAAAAGTTTTTCTCAAGCGGGTCTGCAAATTCCCGATGGATTCGATCCTCACGAAAAAACAACCATCGAGGGATCTGTCTGTTCCCTGTGATCCGCCAAGGGAGCAGCAAATATAAGTCATTGATGAATAGATCATAAGCGAGCGAACCTTGATGGCCTCACTTATCGGCAATTGTCCAGTTTGCCTTAAATGTTCTTGTGAAACTGTGAGGAATAACCAAAGTTTACCGGTTATTAGAGAGTTTGACGGGAAAAGCGACCTTTGACATATTCGATAGCACATTAATCTGGGTATTTCATATAAAATACGGTGCCTTAAACTCGCTTTTCATATTACCTAAATATTCTGCTGTTGCTCAAGAAACCAGCTGGCAAAGTGAGCCTATTTAGCCAAATCAATCACTTCTTTCCCATAGTGATGTAGCCTATCTTTACTTTTTCCGTTAAACTGTAGCGACACCTGTTGTATATGCGATCCCTTAACAAGTCGTGCATTGAGGCGAAGATGCCCCACCCACCGTTTCGATTCCTACATGCCGGCGACTTTCACCTGGAGCAGCCGCTCTCCGGTGTTCCAGAAATTCCCAGCCATCTTCGTGAACTATTCATGGATGCCCCCTACTTGGCGGCAGAGAGAGTTTTCGAGGCGGCGATTTTGGAGGGGGCAGCCTTCCTCGTTCTCGCGGGTGATATTTTACAACCCTTGATGACCGGCCCGCGGGGAATACTATTTCTTTTCCAACAATTCGAGAAATTGGCAGCCAGAGAAATTGCCGTTTACTGGTCCGGCAGCGACTTCGATCCGCTCGAAGATTGGCCGTCCGCGCTGAGTTTGCCCCCCAACGTGCATATTTTCCCCCGCGGCCGCGTCGATGAATACCTCATTCAAATCGAAGGGATCCCCGCCGCGCAAATTTTGGGAACCAGCCGGGAACATAAACAACCCATCCGCACGGGCGAATTCCGGCCCGATTCGACGGGACTTTTTACCCTCGCCGCCGCTTGCGGCGAAACCGATCCCGCCATGCAAACCCGCGGCATCCATTACTGGGCGTTGGGCGGTCAGCACGATCGCAACTCCCCCGCCACGGGACAAGCGGCCGTCCATTATTGCGGTTCGCCCCAAGGCCGGCAGCCGGCGGAGAGCGGGATTCACGGTTGCACGCTCGTGCAGGTGAATGAGCAAAATCAAGTGCGAACGAGCCTCATTCCCTGCGATTCCGCGCGGTGGTTGAGCGAAAGGATTGTTCTCGGGCAAACCGCCACCCGGCAGGAATTGGAAACTCGGCTGCGAGATCGAATGCAACTGCTCCGCGACGCCGCTCCCAAAGTGAATTTGCTCGTTTCCTGGGTCGTTGCCGGCGAGGGGGATTTCATGCGGGAACTTCATCGCGGCCGGCAGGCCGCCGAGTTGCTCGAAGCCTTGCGCGCCGAGTTCGGCTTCAACACGCCCGCGGCCTGGAGCGTCGATTTGGACACGGAACTCGCCGACGCCGTTCCTCCGCAATGGTACGAACAAGAAACGATCCGCGGCGACTTTCTGCGGGCGATCGAAGAGTTGCGGATGAATCCCGCGGAATCGCTCGATATCGACGATTATTTGCCCGAATCGTACCGCGCCGGCGCCTTGGCTTCAGCGGCGGCGATCGATGAAAAAGCCGTTCGCCGGCAGGTCCTGCAGGAAGCGGCCCTGCTGGGCGTTGAATTGTTGGGAGGAGAGAAGCAAAAAATGACGAATGACGAAATTTAACCGATGGTCATTTCACACTGAATTCAAATCTCCAAGACCCAAGACCCAAGACCCAAGACCATTTCCCTCCCGTGAAATTACTTGCCTTAAAAATCGACGGCTACGGCATTTGGAGCGGACTGCGGGTCGAAAGATTCTCGGACGGACTGAATGTCCTTTACGGCCCGAACGAGGCCGGCAAGACGACGCTTCTGCAATTCATCCGTTCGATGCTTTACGGCTTTTCGGCGGAACGGCGGCAGTATATTCCGCCGCTTCATGGCGGCAAGCCGGGCGGCACGATCGAGGTGGACGGCCAGCAGGGCCATTATGAAATCTCCCGCCTCTGGCTGCCCGAGAAAGGCGGCGAGGAGATCGTCCTTACCGCGTCCGACGGCATGCGGCAAGGCGAGCATCTGGTCAAAGCGATTCTTGCCGACGTCGATGAGGCGATTTTCAACAACGTTTTCGCCGTCGAGTTGCGGGAAATGCAGGAACTCGGCGCACTCGGCGACACCGCCGCCGCCGAGCTGCTTTACAATTTGACCGCCGGCATGGATCGGGTGTCGCTCGTCGAAGTGCTGCAGGAGTTGGACCTTTCGCGCAATCGGATTCTCGACGCGGAGGGAAATCCTTGCCTGATGGCGAACCTTCGCAGCCGGCAAGAAAAGTTGCAAGCCGAAACCGACGAACTTGGTGCGTTGACGCGAAAGTTCGGCCTCTTGGCCGGCGAAGCGCGCAACTCGACCGCGAACTTGGCAAGCTGGAGGAAGAGCGGAATCAACTCGAACGCCAATCGAACGCGCTGGCGCTGGCTTTGTCCGTGCGCGACCGCTGGGCGCAGGCGCCGCGATCGAAGGGCAGCTCGCCGCGCTCGGCCCGATTGCGCCGCTGCCCGAAAAAATGCTTCAGCGGCTCAACGCGCTCAATGCAAAACAGCAAAAACACCGCGCAGCGGATCGTCGAATTGCGCAACCGGCGCGGTCAACTGCGAAGCGAAGCGGCAGGCATCGCGACGAACGAGGATCTGTTGCGCCAATTCGCGCGCATCGAAGCCTTGCAGGAGCAGGAACCCTGGTTTGCGGGCATACAAGGCCGGATCGGCGAATTGGAAGCGGAAATCGCCCGGCTGGAGGGCGAATTCGCCGGGTTGCGGCGGCAACTGGACTTGAACGGAGAGGCCATGGCGTTTGCGGCGAACCTTTCGCCCCGTTCTTTCGCGACGCTCCGTTCGCCCGCGAAAAATCTCCGCCGCGCAGGGGAAAAGCTCGATCAGGTTCGCTCCGAAGCCAAAACCGCCCAGGACACCTCCGATTCGCTGGTTGCCGAGGTCACCGCCGCGCTCTCCGCGAGAAACGAAAACAATTTGCATCAAGCGATGGACAAAGCGGGACAAAAGGTCTCGCAATATCGCCGGCGGTTGCAAATCGACGAACGGCTCGATCAGCTCGACCGCCATCAGGAAGATCTCACTGAGGAGAACCATCGTGCAGTCGAGCGGCAACTTCTTCCCACGTGGGTGCTTGCCGGCTTGGGGGCGGTGTTCACGTTCGGCATGCTCTTGATGTTTACGGGACTGGTCGTGCTGCGCTTGATATCCGGTTCCACCGATTGGCTGACGACCGTTTTGGGAATCGTCGGCGTTGCGGCGACCATTATCGGAAAAATCGCGCTCGAAAAGTCGAACGCCCGACGATTGGACGCGAGCGACAAACAACTCGCCCTGGTCCAGGGCCAAATCAAGCAACTCGAAGAAGAGCGAGGTGCGTTGGACGGCCTGCTTCCCAGCGGTGGCGGGCCTTTGGCGGTCCGGCTGGCAACGGCGGAGAAAGAATTGGCGGAACTCGAAGCGTTGGTCCCCCTGGAAACGCGGCGGAACGCGGCCGTGCAATCGGCGGCGGCGGCCGGGGAACGCATGGAGCAAGCCGAAGAAGAGTTCAAGTCTGCCCGGCGGAAATGGCACGAAGCGCTGGCGGCGGCCGGATTGCCGGCCGAGTTGTCGGCGCGGCAAGTGCGGCAACTTGCGGGTCAATGGAGCGGCTTCTCCGAAAATCAGCGCCGATTGATTCAGTGCCGGGAGGAACTCGATCGCCGCCGCAAGGAAGCGGATTCGCTCGCGGCACGGGTGGTTCAGGTCGCATCGGATGCCAAAGTGACGCTCCCCGAGGCCGGTCCGCTCGAACGTTTGAGACATCTTGTGGAGACCCTGGCCGAGCAGCAAGCGGCCGCCGCCAGACGGGAAACCGTGCGCGGCCAACTCAAGCAATTGCGGCAGTTGCGCGCACGGCATGAAGAAGCCGTCGGCCGGCTGAATCATCGCCGGCGGAGTTTGTTCTTCGAGGCCGGCGCGGAAGACGAGGACTCCTTCCGTCAAAAAGCGGTTCAATCGGCCCGCGGGGAGGAACTGCGGCGCGAACGGGAAACGCTGGACCGCGATATCGCCGCGGCAATCGGCAAACAATGCACCGAGGAGGCGATTCGCGAGATGCTCGAAGGCGCGCCGGCGGCGGATTTGGAATCGCGCGGCAATTTGCTCCACGATCGGCTGGCGATGCTGAATTCCCAAGCCGGCGAACGCTTGGAGAAACGCGGCCAATTGAACGCGCAAATCCAAGCCCTGGCCGACGACCGCCGGCTTCCGCGGCTGCAAATGGATTTGGCGGCCGTCCAACGGCAAATCGCCGCTGCTTTGCAGCGCTGGCAGGTTCTGGCAGTCCTCTGCCGCGTGCTGGAGGACATCCGCGCGAGTTACGAGCGCGACCGGCAGCCCGAAACCCTCAAGGAGGCGTCCGTCTATCTCGCCCGGTTGACGCAAGGCCGCTATCGCCGCGTCTGGACGCCGCTGGGAGAAAAAACGCTGCGGGTGGACGACGCCGGAGGGCAGAGCCTGCCGGTCGAATCGCTCAGCCGCGGCACGCGCGAACAACTGTTTTTGAGTTTGCGGCTGGCCCTGGCGGCGAGTTACGCCCGCCGCGGCGCGGCGTTGCCGATGGTCTTGGACGACGTGCTCGTGAATTTCGATGCCGATCGGGCGGTTGCCGCGGCCGAGGTTCTTCGCGATTTCGCCGCCGCGGGGCACCAACTCCTGGTTTTCACTTGCCACGAACATATCGCAAAAATCTTTGCCCGACTGGAGTCGCCCCTGAGTTGCCTGCCAAGTGCTTTCCAGCCGGGCGGCGCAGTGATCGCCTTCGATCGCGCCGCTCCCGCGGAGGAGCCAAAGCGGGATAAATCTCCCCCCGCTCGCAGAAAATCAGCCGCAAAAATTCGCAAGACGAAAGATGTTTCCCCCTCCGATACGGAAGACCTGTCGGACGAGGAGCCCGGTCCGTTGCCCGCGTCGCGAATGCCGTCTCCATCCCCACCGCCCCCGCCGAAGAGATCATCTCCCATGCCGAAGAAGATCGCCAAATCGGGCGTTTTCGACGTCGATTTTTTCGATAACGAGGAAAAGCCGGGCGACAACCCCGAGGAATTGGAAGCCTTCGAGGAAGAGCGATCGCTCTGGCGCGATGGCGATGATCCGCGGGAGGGTGACGAGAATGGTGAAACCGAGAGATCGGAGGGCGATGATGATCGCGAGTTCTTCGCCGGGGGAAACGGAGAATTGAAGTAGGATGGCGTCTTTCTTGTCGTTCAGTCGCTTTTGCAGTCGGACCGGCGTCATGCCCGCGCTTCTCGCGAGCGTGACGAAAATGTAGGAAAACCGGAGACTGTCCCGAATTTTGTGGCAGAAGGCCACGAATAATGGGACTTTCCCCATAAGCACCTGCCCGCGACATGCGCGGGCAATGAACCGTGGAATAATTCGTGAGCCAGGAAAGATCGCCGCTATGGAAACGGTGAATTGCCCTTTGTGCGGAGGCACGCAATGGACGCCGCTTATCGAGGCGGAAGATCCCGATTCCGCACCGCCCCGGCCGGCGTTCACGGTGGTTCGTTGTCCCGCTTGCAGCTTGTGTTTCACCAATCCTCGGCCCGCCGCCGAGGAGATCGGCCGGTTTTATGCGGCCGATTACGTGCCGCATCAAATGCCCGTTTTACCGATCACGTGGCGTGACAGGTTGAAGATCAAGCTGCGCGGCTGGTTGCCCATTTTTACCCCGGATTACGAACGCGGCGATTTCCCGCCGCTCGGCCGGAAGCGAGTCCTCGATTTCGGTTGCGGCGGCGGCGCTTTTTGCTGCGGATGAAAGATCGCGGCTGGAACGTTACGGGCCTTGATTTCTCCGAGAATACGGTCGAGCGACTCCGCGCGGAACTGGGCCTGAACGCACTGGCCGGCACCTTGCCGCATCCCCATTTGATCCCCGGCTCGTTCGATCTCGTCACGCTTTGGCATTCCCTCGAACACGTGCATCAACCGCTCGCCGTGCTCCGCGAAATCCATCGGCTGCTACGCGCCGGGCGGGCGAATTCTCGTCGCCTTGCCCAACATCGAAAGCATCTCCTTCACGTGGTTCGGCGCCGATTGGTATGGATTGGATCTGCCGCGGCATCTCACGCATTTCTCACCCGTGACATTGCATAAAATGCTGGAAAAAGCGGGTTTTCGCGTGCTCGCCCGGCAGAACATTCGGCAAAGCCTTTGGCTCAGATATTCGATCAACCGCGCCCGGCGCAACGGGCACTTGCATTGGCCCTATGCGTGCATGCAATCGAAATTCGCCAGCAGCGGCATTTCGCGATTCCAACAATGGCTCGGCCGCGCCGATGGTTTCTTGCTGCTTGCGGAAAAAACCGCCGCCGCTTTGGAAGTCTCATCTTTTTTTAACCCGGAACCGGCGGTGACGGCCTGATCGGCATCGAAGCGGTAAAACGCCGTCGCCGACGGTCCCGGCCCAGTTGGGCAAATTATTTCTTACTTCACCAACAGCGTGCGGTGGCGTTTGCGGAGTTCGGCAAAAATCCAGATCAAATAGCAGTTTCCGCCGAGTGAAGTAAAAAGCAGCAACAAAATCCCGATCAGCGGCCAAGGTCTGGAAAGTTCGCCCGCAAGCGAAAGGGACGCCGTGGCGGAATTGGTTTCCGGGGTGGTTTTCACCTTCATCGCCGGTTCGTTGAAGCTCGTTTGTGTCGCAAGCGGCTTGCCTTGCGGACTTTGCAAAAGCGGTGGCGGCATAGCGGCGGTCTCCGGCTTCCGGCTTTCTTGCTTGGACGCGGGGAAATTCGAATCCGCTTTCGAGGGCGCATTCTCCCGGGGAATTGGGCCGGTCCCCAAGCGGATCGAGATCGAACGAACATCGCCCACTTGGGATGGGATGTCGCTTTCCAGGTCTTTGCCCACCTTCTGGGCTTCCTCCAGTTCATCAAGATGAAATTGAATAATGTATTTCATCCCCCCTTCGGGCAAAGGCTCATAGCCGTAATTGATTCCGACCGCCGACGCCGCAAGAAGCAGAATGCCAGGGAACATGGGCTGACCTTTTCAAAAGAATATTTTGGATTCTCCACACCATAATAACATAATTTAAGCAGGCCATTTTTCCGCCTGCCACCCCTGGTTTCGCATGATTCGGCTTGATCCACCACCAAGAGGGGATTTTCCGCTCGATAATTGAAAAGAATCGTGCAGCATTCGACCAACGGTGCCGTCCAGACAACAAAACAGTGCTCATCTAAACTCTGGATTGCCATACGTATGGGGGACATATAGCCTTGGGTTGATTGACCTTTGGGATAGATAGTGTATCTTGGTAATCGTGCGAGGATATAATGTATATTTCTATGACGATGACGTAACCCTGCTTTAGCAGTAATCCACTAACCTCCAACATTCCCAGCCCATCATCCATTCTTCCTGAAATGTGCTTTTGTTGTTTTCCCAGGGGATTTTGCCAACCTAGTTTTTTTCCAAGGAGCCGAGATCATGATTCGTTGTTTGCACGCTAGAAATTTCCAGTGGCGTTTTCCTGCCCGTCAATCGGTTGGAGGACGACTTCTTTCATTCGGATGCTTTGCAGCCCTACTCTTCGGCTTGCCGTTGACCACATTCTCCCAGACCCTGATGGACGGTTTGGCGAAACCGCAGGAAGGCCGGAGCATGAGGGCGACTTCGACGTTTCGCATGGGCGCGGACGGCAAGTACGATCCCAACGCCGATCCCTTTAGCGATCCGAATTCCGAGCGGAGCAACAGCGACAACTTCCAGGTGAAGCCCGGCGACAAGCACGTGCTCCTGGATGCACAAGGCCCCGGCGTGATCACGCACATTTGGGTGACGTTCCTCGGACCGGAGCCGCAGGATTGGGCGCCGAAGGGAGCTGCCAACCACCAGGAAATGCTGCTGCGGATTTATTACGACGGTTCCGACCGCCCGGCCGTCGAGGCGCCGGTGGGCGATTTCTTCGCCAACTGCTTCGGCAAACGCCGATCGGTGATCAGCCTGCCGGTGGTGGTCGAGGACGCCGATTCGTACAATTGTTATTGGCGGATGCCCTTCCGCAAGTCGATTCGCATCGAAATCACCAACGAAAGCGAAAAGGAAATCCGGCTCTTGTATTACAACGTCGATTGGATCAAAAAGGATTCGATTCCCGACGATTCGCCCTACTTCTACGCCCAATATCGGCAGGAGTATCCCGTCGAACAGGGCAAGGACTACTTGATCCTGGAAACCGAAGGCAAAGGCCATTACGTGGGAACCGTGTTGGCCGTGCGGACGCGGAGTCCGTTCTGGTTCGGCGAAGGCGACGAAAAAATCTATATCGACGGCGAGAAAAAGCGTCGATCTGGGGCACCGGCACCGAGGATTATTTCCTTTCGGCATGGGGTTTGCAAACCACGAGCACGCCCTATTTCGGCACGCCCTACTTCGATCAATGGGGGATCGTCGGCGGCCATACCTCCGCCTATCGCTGGCACATCAACGATCCGATCGTCTTCAACAAGGGCATCAAGGTCACAATCGAGCATTTCGGCTGGATGTCGCCCGACGAAAATCCCAAGTACCAGAAAAACAGTTGGAACGAGCGGCAGGACGACTATTCCAGCGTGGCGTATTGGTATCAGACGGGCACGCCGACGTTCTCCGCCACCGGCCGCATCCCCCACGCCCGCGAGCGGACGCTGCCCAGTTTGGAACGCGTGCAAGTGATGGCGAAAGATTTCACCGAGGACAAGCATCACGGCCCGGGCCGGGCGACGGCCCAATTGCTGGGAACGCTCTATCCGCAACCGCAACTCTTCTATCAACCCGAGAAGGCCGAGACCGGCTGGGTCGAAATTCCGTTCGAGGTCAAGAAGAAAGAACCGTTGCGGCTGGTGCTGAGTTGCACGCGCGCGCCGGACTATGGCCGCTATCAACCGTACATCGACGGGATCAAAATCGGCAATCCGATCGATCTCTACAACGACAAAATCGACGATTTCGAGTTCCAGCCGCTGGATTTCTGGCCCGATCCCGGCACTTATACGCTGCGTTTGGAGTGCGTGGGGAAAAACGCCAAATCGGAGGGCTTCAGCCTCGGCCTGGAAAGCGTCAATCTCCGCGAGCGCCGTCCGCGAGTGACCGAATACGGCTGGGATAAGGACAAGGACTGGAAGAAAAAACCGTTCGTTTACACGGACTGACCGAAAATACTTTTTCAGCAAAAAAATGTGTCAGGGGTCGATCCGCGGCTCATCGGCCGGCATGGATTCCTGACACTTTCATTTCTTCTTTCATTTCTTGGATTTTCCGCGGTTGCGGGGTTGCAAGAAATTATGCATTATGTATGATATGGGAATTGGGTCCGATATTCTCCGGATATTTCGTGCTAGGGAGGTTCACCATCATGCGCCGTTTGCATTTGGTTTTGATCCCGCTTTTTCTCGTTCTTTGGACATCCCCCGCTAGCTTCGCCGCCGCCGCGGCCGTCAAGGAAAATCAAGCTTTCCGCCTGGAAATTTCCCTCTCCGGCGGGCAAGTTCAGGCACGGCTCAGCGACAAAATTTTCAACGCCGTCGTGGCCGCGGGGCCTTATGTCTATCGTGCGGAGCGCAAGGAAAATTCCGCGGCGAAAAAATATTCCGCCTTGGAAAACGCCCGCGCGGCGCTCGAGGGCGACAAACTCGTGATCCGCGGCGAACTCGCCGGTCTGGAATTGGAGCACACGTTTTGGCTGCCCGCGGATCGGCCGGTCATGGAGGAATATTTGACGGTCAAGAACGCGGGAGCGGCCGTCGCCGCGCTGACGAACTTCGAGACGGGCTTTATCCGGCAGGCGACCGATGAGCAGGGAGAACTGCTGCCGGAGATCCGCAACGATCGCTTCGCCGCGGTGCCTTTCCGGGCGAAACCGGTCGATCTCGGCAAAATTTATCGTGAATACTCCGCCACGGAGATCGTTCGCGAGCCGGGTTCTTACGTCCACATTTTGCCCGAACAATCGTACGTCGATGTGCCCGCTCCGCTGCGCACCTCGGAAGGTTGGGTTTGGACGCACGGCGAGCACGCGTTGGGCATCTACAAGTTCGATCAGGAAAATATGCAGTGGAGCGTGTTGGCGGTCGAGCGCAGCGGCGGCAAGACTGCCATTCGCTTCGGCGGCACGGCGATGATCGACGGGGAGCCGTCCGATTTGGGCCGCATCCCGCCCGGCGGGACCGTAAAACTCGGCAAAACGCGCTATCAACCGGTTTCCGGCGGTTACAACGAGGCGAGCTACGCATTTCGGCGATTTTTGGATGAGAACGGCTGCCGGTTTCCCCGGGATTTCAACCCGCCCGTGCATTGGGAGCAGCTGTACGACATGGAAGGGGCCTGGGACGATCGGCTCCATCGATACACCAAGGCGATTCTGGAGAAAGAGGCGGAAAAAGGCGTGGCCTTCAGTTGCGAGGCCTTGTATCTCGATCCCGGCTGGGACACCGACTTCGCCACCTTTCTTTGGGGTGAAAAGTGGCTCGGACCGCGGAAGCAGTTCATCGCGGAAATGCAAACGAAATACGGCCTGAAAGTCTCGCTGCACACGCCGCTGGCCTCGTGGATGTCCCACCCAAGCTTGCAAATGGGCGGGCCGTCCGCGCCGAGCACGTATCCACCGCAAACGCGCCGCAAAGTGCCGATGGTATCCGACCCCCATGCAACGCCGGCGCCGGTTTTGGATCGATCGCGGCGCAATCTGGCCTTGCTGCCCGAGGCGAAGGCCGGGGCTTCGTCGGTCTATGCGGACGGCGCGAATCCGCTCCATCAGGTCGCCCATCTGAACGACGGCTGGCAAGGCAACCGCCGCAGTTGGATTGCCAAGGACGCCGCCGGCTGGGCGGAAATCGATCTCGGCCGCGCGTACAAAATCTCCAAAGTGTCACTCTCGAACGATGCAAGCCGGGAATACAACGACCGCACTCCGATGGACTATCGCATTTTGACGGCGGCCGTCTATGCGGCCGATTCGGACGCGGCCGCTTGGAACATCGCGGCGGACGTGCGGAACGATCCGCTTTTGGGAGTGCGGGCGTTCGTGTTTCCCGTGCGCGAGGCGCGATTCGTTCGCGTGCAAATCACCAAGAGCAGCCAGGGCCAGCCCCGGTTGGATGAAATCGAAATTTATGAAGACCGGCCCTTGCCGGAAAATCAGAGCGAAAGCTGGAAAGCGGCGGTCCGCCGAAGCGCTCCGCCGCAAATTCCTTGCGGCGTCACCACGATCTGCCTCGGCTCGCACGCTTACCGTGAGGAAGCGGCAAAAAGGCTTCTGGAAAACTGCGCCGACGGCGTCGTTTACCTGATGTTCGACGGCAACTGGTATCAAGGCGTCTGCGACGATCCCGCGCACGGGCATCCCGTTCCTTTCACCAAGGAAGACCACATGCGGGCGAACCTCGATTTGGCCCGGCGGATTCACGAGAAATATCCGCACGTCCTGATCGAAATGCACGACATGATGATGGGCGGCGCGTGTCCGCGGAACACGCCCGTGTATTATAAATACGGCTTGCCGGGCAGTTACGACTTGAATTGGGGTTTCGAGTTGATGTGGAATTCTTTCGGCGATCTCGCTTCCGGCCGGGCGCGGTCGCTCTATTACTACAATCTCGGCTGCAACGTGCCGATCTACCTGCACATCAACCTTCGCGACGACACGCCGGGCTGCGCTTCGCTCTGGTGGTACGCCTCGACCTGCCGGCACCTGGGCATCGGCGGCACGCACCCCAATCCCGAAGTCGTGAAGAACCAAAAGCAGGCCATGAAGTGGTATCACGCGCACGAAAAGTTCTACAAACGCGGCGAATTCTACGGTATCAGCGAAGAAATCCACCTCCACGCGCTGCCCGAGGAAAATGCGTTTACGGTGAACGTATTCAACCTCAGCGACAAACAGCGCGAGATTGCCGGCGGCATCGATCTGAAGACGCTCGGCCTGAATCCCGCGTTGACTTACGAGTCGGCCGAAGGACTCGGGCGGGTCGAGAACGGCCGTTTGACGATCGGTGCGACGTTGCCGCCTTGGACGGCGAGACCCGCTGCGTTTAGCGTGAAGTAATGAACGTAGGAGCCTCACCCGCTGAACTTCTCCCAAAGGGAGCGGGAAAACGCATTCATTTCCCGCCTGCCGGCAACAACCGGAAATCGGACCGCATGATATGCACCTGGTAGGGATTCCAGGTGGACATGGTGAAGTAGATGCGGCAGCCGTCGGCATCGCCCGTGGTGAAACGGGAAATGATGTAGGGGCCATATTCTTCGGCATTGTCGGCGTCGCGGTTCGGATCGGAGAGCCTGTCCGCGTTGGGATGGTTTTTGTCGGAAAGATGCATGAACCGGCCGTAGGCGTTGTCTCGCCGGGGATTGAAAATGATTTCCATTTCCGACCAAGGGCCCCAAGGCTGTGCCGACGACCGCATGACGATCCCGCGCGGCTCGAGAGAATTATAGAGCATGACGTAGCGTTCGACCGGCGCGCAATACGCCACGGACAACTCGCCCACGACGTCGTGATGGAATAATAGCGCGGCGTCGCGTTCGTTTTCCGACCACTGCGGGGAGCCGTCGGCGGATCGGCCGCGGAAAAACCGCAGCGCATCGCGTTTTTCGATGTCCTTCAATGCCACTCTCGCCAGGCACACGCTGCTCTCACGATAAGTGCCGCTGCCGAAAATATAAAGCCAGGGACCGGCTTTCCAAAGCGCCACGTTGATGAATTTGTCGGCGGAGAGGTCGTAAACCCGCCGGAAAGTTTTGCCGTCGTCGTGCGAGACGGCAAGCACGGATCGCCCCATCACTTTGCGATCCGAATGGTCGGTCGTGAAGACCACGTACATTTTTCCGTCGATGGAGACGCCGTAGCTGGGAATATCCCAACCGGCTTGCGAAATGCCCGGCACGGTTAGCGGCAGCCACTTGCCGTCGGGACCGCTGAGAAATTTCAGGCCGATCTTCGCCGGATCGCGGCTTTCGGTCCATGCCAGCGAGTCGCGGTCGCCCGGTTTGCCCCAGGTATCACCGAAAAGGAAGAACAATTTTCCGTGATGCTCGAAAGAACTCCCCAGGTCCGTCGCGAGCACGCCGGCGCTCGAGAGCGTGCGGCTGAGGGTGGGTTGGCGCAATTGCCGATCTTCTTCGCCGGTCAACTGGCAGACTTTTTGCGTCGATTTCTCTACGTACGCGAGGCGCCTTTCTTGACCGGGCTCCGCGGACCGCGCCCAACACGGCAAAAGGAAACCGCAGGTAATCCAAACCGCCAACCGACCAATCTTGCGGCCGCGGAAAACTGCAAAGAACTTTTTTAGCGTGCGCATCGAAAATCGTCCTCCGTCAGAATGCGCCAAAGAGCATCGCCGGTCTTGGCAGAAACCGCCAACCGCTTTTTCACTGGTGTGATTGGGGAAGATGGGATTTTATAGGAGCGGCCCTGGATCTTCCGGCGCCGGCGGAGGCGGGGGCACCGGCAATGATTGCGACGCATGTGGCTGGTTTTCAACCGCTTTCTTCTCCGTGGCGGCCTTCTTCTCCGCGGCCGCTTTTTCCTCGGCGGCCTTCTTTTCCTCTGCGGCTTTCTCTTCGGCGGCCTTCTTTTCGGCGGCCGCCTTATCCGCCGCGGCTTTCTCGTCCGCAGCTTTCTTGTCTGCAACCGCCTTATCCGCCGCGGCTTTCTCTTCAGCCGCCTTCTTCTCCGCTGCCGCTTTTTCTTCGGCGGCCTTCTTTTCGGCGGCCGCTTTTTCCGCGGCAAGTTTATCCGCCGCGGCCTTCTCCGCCGCGGCTTTCTCTTCAGCCGCCTTCTTCTCGGCGGCCGCTTTTTTCTCCGCGGCGAGTTTTTCCTCGGCTGCTTTCTTCTCCGCTACGGCTTTTTCCGCTGCCGCTTTTTCCGCTGCCGCTTTTTCCGCGGCAAGTTTATCCGCGGCGGCCTTCTTCTCCGCTGCCGCTTTTTCCGCGGCAAGTTTATCCGCCGCGGCCTTCTCCGCGGCAAGCTTCTCCGCGGCGGCTTTCTCTTCGGCCGCTTTTTTCTCCGCCGCGAGTTTTTCCGCCGCCGCTTTCTTCTCCGCCGCCGCTTTTTCTTCGGCCGCTTTCTTTTCGGCGGCAATCTTCGCTTCGGCCGCTTTCTTTTCCGCAATCACTTTTTCCTCGGCGGCCTTCTTCTCGGCAAGCAGTTTCGGATCGAACTGGCCGGACATGAGTTCGTACATCACGCCGATCAGCACGTCCGAAGGGATGGCAAAGGTTTCGGTGCGCCCCGCATGTGCGATATTTACGCCAACCACTTTGCCGCTCAGATCGACCAGCGGACCGCCGCAGTCGCTGGGTTTGAGGATGGAATCGTGCTGCGAAACCATCGGGAAATCGGCCGCCCGCTTGCTGATGCCGATCCCGAAGCTGTTCATCAACTCCTGCTGCTGCGCGGCGGAAGCGACCATTTTGACCAATTGCAGTTCGATGTTCAGGATCTGCTCGCCGCGCTTGATGGCCAGCTTCACGGTATCGCCCACGCGGCATTTCGACAAGTAATCTTGCAGGTCTTTGGTGTTTGCGACCGCTTCCCCGTTGATCTGGGTTACGATGTCCTTGGGCTTGATGCCGGCTTTTTCGGCGGGCGTGAGCGGCAGCACTGCTTCAATCAACGCGGGACCGTCCGCCTGGCTCAAGCGAATGCCCATCACGCCGTGGATCGGCGGAATCGGCCGCCGCGGCACGCCGATCACGCCCAGCGATACCGGTTCGTCGGTCATGCCGGCCGACGCCACCCATTGCCCCACCGCGAGCGGTTGGCTGTTCCAGGCGATGATCGGCAAGTGGTCGGCATCGACCTTGAGCATCGCCAAATCGTAAGCCTCGCTGACGCCCAGGATTTGTGCCTCCAGTTCGCGGCCGTCGCGGAATCGGCACGTGATCTTCCCCTTCGAATTCAGCTCGCTGGCTTTCGTCAGGATCCAACCGCTGGGACCGACGATCGTACCTAAAACGGCGTCGCGGCCGTCGCATTTGACGCGCACCACGCAGGGATTAGCGGCGGATACGACAGCCTTGAAAACCGTTTTCATTTCCGGGCCTTCCCGCCGCGGAATCTCCGTCTTCCATTCGTCGCCCTTGGCAAGCCGGTCCCAATTATTTGTGAATACGTCGATCGGCACGTGCAGGTTTTGGTCCGTCGGACCGCCGATGCGGCTGTTGATGCCGATCACCTTGCCGTCGAGATCGAACACCGGTCCGCCCGAGTCGCCGTTGATCATCGGGCAATCGGTCTGCAGAACGCTGTCTTGAATTTGCAGAATCCGCCCCACGCGGACCACCGGCGGGCGGCCGTTTTGATATCCCAACGGATGGCCCATCGCCAGGCACCACTCGCCGATTTGCAAACCCGCGGAATGGCCTTTTTCGGCGAAAGGAAATTTGCCCGGAGGATCGGTGATGCGCATCAACCCGGCGTCGGCGGTTCTGAACATCCCCAGCGTCGTGCCCTTGGCGGTTTTGCCGTCCTGGAAAGTGAAAATCACCGGTTGGTACGGCTTATTCACCACGTGGCCCGCGGTCAGCACATAGCCGTCTTCGCTGACGATCACGCCGCTCCCCCGCGCGTTGCCCACCTGCACGCCGACCACCGCCGGCCGGACCTTGGCGACCACCGCCTCGAATTTTTTCTCCATCGCCTTCAAATCGGCCAGATTTTTCGGCGCGGCGGTGAATGAACTGGCCGCGGCAGGATCAAAATGCGAATCGTCTCCATGGACCGGCCCTCGAAGCGAGAAAAACGCAAGAAAAAAGCTCAACAAAATCGCGAGTTTCCACTCCGGCAACGTCCGTAAAACCGCCATCGCACTACTCCCTCCAAATTGGTAGGTAAAAGGAGCAAAAAAAGTTCGGGCTATCCCTAATTTCCCATTATGATCGATTGAGGGGAAGGAAGCAGAAAGAAATTCTCTTGTACGGGGGGAAATATGACATCATTCAGAGGGGTTTCCGCGGAACGTAAACGGATTGCCGTTGTCAGGCAATCGGGCATATTTTGCTCCAAAGCTTGTTTCATACATCGCACAGTTCGACCATCTGCCGGAGTTTTTCCATCGGGCTGCTTGTGGGGATGAATTCGTGGCCGATGTAGCCCTGAAAGCCGGTTTCGGCGATCGCCCGCATGATGGCGGGATAGAAAAGCTCCTGATTTTCGTCCATCTCATGGCGGCCCGGCACGCCGGCGGTGTGGTAGTGGCCGATGTATTCGTGAAACTGCCGGATTCGCGCAATCACGTCGCCCTGCTGCACTTGCACGTGATAAATATCGAAGAGGATTTTCATCCGCGGCGAGCCGACGCGCTTGCAAACCTCGACGCACCACTCGACCGAGTCGCCCATGTAGCCCTTGTGATCGCGCCGGCTGTTGAGCATTTCCAGGCAGAGGGTGACGTTTTTCTTTTCCGCAAGCCCCACGACCTGCTTAAGTCCTTCCACGCAATTGGCAAGTCCTTCGTCGTCCGTCAGGTTCTTCGCGCGGTTGCCCGTGAGACAGACGACGTTGGGAAATCCCGCCGCCGCGGTGGCTTCGACCGCTTTTTTCACCGTGGCGATGCTTTCGGCGTGATTCGCCTTGTCGTTGAAGCTCTTCGCGATGCCGGTGCTGATGGTCATGGCGCAGATCAGGCCGTGCCGCTTGAGGATCGGAAAATCCTCCGGCCCCACCAGTTCGACCGACTTGAGTCCCATGGCGGCCGCTTCCCGGGCGAGATCGGCCAGCGGCATGTCGCCGAAACACCACCGCGAGACCGATTGCTTGAGCCGCCCCTTCGTGACCGCCTTCTCCGCCGCCTTTTCCCCCGATTTCCGCCCGTCGGCCGGTTGATCGGCGGCGCTGAGTTCATGGGCGAAGACAAACGCGGCCAATCCGCCGGCGGTCGTCTGCAAAAGATGGCGGCGATTCAATGCACCGGCCAACTCATTCGAGGAAGAACGTGACATGATATTACTCCCGTGAAAAACTTGGACACACTAGGTCTTGCATCAGGCCGAATTCGAAAACTCCAAAAACTACTCCGGCAGCCGGTGCTGCACGATCAAAAACTCTTCCACGATCTTGCCCCCGATCAAATGCTCCTGAATGATCCGTTCCAGCACCGGCGGATCGCAGTTCGCATACCAAGCGCCCTCCGGATAGACTACCGCCACCGGCCCGCCCATGCAAATCCGCAGGCAGTTCGCCTTGGTGCGATAGACCCCGCCTTGTTCGCTGAGGCCCAGTTCGTTCAAACGTTTCTTCAGATACTCCCACGCGGCCAGCGATTGCTCCTTCGAGGAGCATTTGGGCGTGGTCTGATCGCAGCACAAGAAAATCTGCCGCCGAATGACCGGAACGCCCTTACGTTCGGCTTTTTTTTTCTGGAGGACAAGCAGCGAAGGAGTGTCTGTATCTTGCATTTGAATGTTTGAAAAATATACTCGTTCCCACGCTCCGGCGTGGGAATGCCATTCTGCGACGCTAAAAAACGCCAACCATGCACGAGTTCATCTCTACCGGCGGAGGAGTTTAATTTCCAAGGCAAGGCATTTCATTCTACCGGCAAAAATCTTAAAATGCTAGGTAGGGCTATAATTAGTTTCTGTTGCGAAAAAAGAAGTCCGGTGCCATGCCCACGCTCGTCGTGGGCATGAGAAGCGTTTCCACGCGTTTTTTGCATGCCCACGACGAGCGTGGGCATGGCACCGGACTTTCCGCAACAGAAACTAATTAAGGAGAGTGCAGGTATGAAATCTCCCTGGCTCGATACGCAAACGAATGCAATTCTGCAGGGCATTGATCCCCCAAAATTCGCGCCTTCTTTGGATGCCGGGTATTCTTTGGTGCTCTTGGAGCATGGACAAAATCGGGAATTGGAGCAGCGGGCTTTGTCAAGAATCCTCGATCTGGAAAAACACGAAATCATAGCGGGTTTATTGGAAAAGCCCTGTCCCTTCGTGATACGATCTTCCATAACCTTCGGTGATGCCTCTCTGGGACAATTCGAATTGACTCCCGAGAAGTAGCTTTTCGACATTTCTATTATTCCAGTAAAATAGATGACATCCATGCCGTATCATTTATCCGAACGGGAGATAAAATATAGAATTCTCGCCGACTGCAAGCAGCGGGGCTAAACGAGCGTTGCTTCAGCGAAATGACGCAATTATTTTCCCCTCGATTCCCATGCCCTATTCCCAATCGATCGATGCTCTATTGGCCAAGCTGAATTCCGAGCAGCGCAAAGCGGCGATGCATGGGGAGGGGCCGCTGTTGATTGTCGCCGGAGCGGGTACCGGCAAAACCACCACGCTGGTCCATCGCGTGGCCTGGCTGATCGCGCAGGGGATCGATCCCAGCCGCATTCTCCTCCTCACGTTCACCCGCCGTGCCGCCGCCGAAATGCTTAGGCGAGTCGATTCGCTCGTGCGACAGCTTGCGATTCTCCCCTCTCCCGACCTACCTTCGGTTGGTGCCCAGAGAGGTGTCGGGGGCGAGGGCAGTGAGGATGATGACCTGCTCTCGCCGCTGGCTGTGCCAACCGTCGAGGTGACAAATCCATTGGCGAATAATCCGCGGCATCCGCCCTCATCCCATACCCCTCTCCCAAAGGGAGAGGGGGGAGTGCGAACTTCACGAATTTGGGGTGGAACTTTTCACGCCATCGCCACGCGGTTGCTCCGCCGTTACGGAAAGTCGATCGGCCTGCCGCCGGAATTCTCGGTCCACGACCGCACCGACTCCGAAGATCTGCTGAACGTCGTCCGCACCGAGTTGAATCTGGCCAAAACCGACAAGCGGTTCCCAAAAAGGGAACGTGCATGGATATCTACAGCCGTTGCGTGAACGCCCAGAAGAAACTCGAAACCGTCTTGGAGGAAACTTTCCCCTGGTGCAAGGAGTGGGCGGCGGAACTCAAAAAATTGTTCGACGGCTATGTCGATCGCAAGGAAGCCGGCGGTGTGCTGGATTACGACGATTTGTTGCTCTATTGGCGGGCGGTGTTAGCGGAATCCATCGACCGGCGACCGCATCCGCAACCTGTTCGATTGCGTGCTGGTCGATGAGTACCAAGACACCAACACGCTTCAGGCCGACATCCTCTACAGCCTTTGTCCCGGCGGCAAGGGACTGACCGTCGTCGGCGACGACGCCCAATCGATCTACGCGTTCCGCGCCGCCACGGTGCGGAACATTTTGGACCTGCCCAAGCGTTATGCCGATATCACCGTCATCCCGCTGGAGCAAAACTATCGCAGCACGCAGCCGATCCTGGACGCCACCAACGGCGTGATCGCGCTCGCCCGCGAGCGGTTCACCAAAAACCTCTGGTCCGCCCGGCACTCCGGCGAAAAGCCGCGGCTGGTGAACTGCGAGGACGAGTCGGACCAGGCCGAATACATCATTCGCGAGATTCTCACGCATCGCGAGGCGGGCGTCGATTTGCGGCGGCAGGCCGTCCTCTTCCGCGCCTCGCATCACAGCATGATGCTCGAAGCCGAACTCGGCCGGCGAAATATTCCCTTCCAAAAATTCGGCGGCCTGAAATTCGTCGAGACCGCCCACGTCAAAGACCTGCTGGCGTTCTTGCGGTTGGCCGACAATCCGCTGGAGATGGTCGCCGGCTCGCGGCTGTTGCCGCTTCTGCCCGGCCTCGGACCGGTCAAATCGCGGCAGCTCATGGGTGCGCTGATCGACTCCGGCGGGAACTTTTCGGTCTGGAAAGAGTGGAAACCGCCCGCCGGCGCGACGGAACTCTGGCCGCGGTTCGTCGATCTGATCATCGAACTGGCGAAAAACGCCGAAAGCCTCCCGGCGCAGATCAACCGCGTGCGGAAATTCTACGCGCCGCTGCTGGAAACGCATTACGACAACGCGGCTCCGCGGCTTCGCGACCTGGAGCAACTGGAGCTGATCGCCTCGCGCTACCGCAATCGCCGGCGGATGCTCTTGGAGCTGACCCTTGATCCGCCCAACTCGACGCAGGATTTCGCCGGCCCGCCCACGCTGGACGACGATTTTCTGATCCTAAGCACGATCCATTCGGCGAAGGGCCTCGAATGGGACGTGGTCTTCATCATCCACGCCGCCGACGGCAACATCCCTTCCGACATGGCCACCAAACTGCCCGAGGAAATCGAAGAAGAGCGGCGGCTGTTCTACGTCGCCCTCACCCGGGCGAAGAACCATCTCTACGTCTGCTATCCGCTGCGTTACTATAACAGCTACCGCATGGGCGATCGCCACGGCTACGCCCAGCGCACCCGCTTCCTCCCCGCCGGCCTCCTCCAGCATTTCACGCAGTGCGTAACCGACGGCATCGAGGAGATCGACGAAACCAACGACGACTCGCCCTCCAAGCTCCATAGCCGTTCGATCCGGCGAGGGATTAAGGATTTGTGGTGAAGAAAAAGGGGATAAGTCCAATTATTTATAAGTGAGGGCAATTTTTGATCGTATCGGCGTGCCGTGAACAGCGCGTATGAATCTGGCATGATCGTCAAGGCCGGTAATTCCCGGAATGTCCTACCACGTGATGCATCGGGGCAACCGCCGGCAATAGTGGTTTTTCCATGAAGGAGTTTCTACAGCCTGCTTGGAACTGAGGAAGCTAAGAAAGTTCGACAATTTTTCCGCCTCTCATTTTCCTGTCTCTGTTCTCCACCCACGATGCCAAAGCCCCGCAGACTTTCCCAATCCCATGCGGCGCAATGGTTAACATGCGTTCACTTGGCCCCCATCCACCGCCTCCCGGTGCGGAATCCATGCCGCGCAAAAAAATTTATCTCCTTACCCCGCAAAACCTTGCGCCCCAATTGAAAACATTTTTGTAGAAAAGAGGCCGCCTCTTGTGATAGGCTGGCCTTTGAAATATATGCCAAGGTACCCCAAGAGCTTGAATCGTGCTTCAAGTATCCAGCAGGGCCTGTCGCCGGAATGAAAAGCCCATTCCCCCCACAGGCCCCTTTTGTTTTCCCATCCCATTGCCAAACCAAACGCCCATCAAACCAGATTATATGCAATCCCTATCCGCCCCATATCACCAAGACCCAAGTGGCAAAAATTCCCCCCCAAAAAACCGCGTATTCCTCGAGAAAACGCAAATCAGCCGTTTCCAAATCCCCCAAAAACCCAATATTCAACGTGTAAAGCCGGCGGTAACAATTCGGCAACTACCGAAAAACCCGCAGAAACAAGCGTTTTTCGCACCCGCCAAACTCAACAACCGCGGCAAAATGCGTCCTTCCACGGAAAAAATTACCCGCCTCGCCGAAAAGAAACTCACCCCTGCCCCCTTTCCAAAACGTGGAAAATTCAAAAACCGTTGAGCAAAATCCCTGCCCACTGCCACCTGTCCCAAACGTGGAAAAAGCCGGAAACGTTGAGCAAAAACCCGGTCCCTATCCTGATGGCACTTCCTGCAACTTGAAGGGAAAGATAAAGACTGACTTATGGAAAACGGGAATTTGAATTAGGTGCGGCGATTCTCCGTTCCGTCCGTAAGGACGATTTTTTGAAATATCGGAAGTGGAAAGTCGCTTCGGGCAACTGGAAACATCGGCGGATGGCTTCGACCTCCGCTTCGGTTCCAGGCAAGTTGAACCGGCACTGGTACAGGTGTCCATAGCCGGCGCGAGGTTTGGCCCGCTGCCAGCGTTGGGTATGCATGTCACCTTTTAGTACTACTGGTGTAGCGTCGAAGGCACGGTCGTACGATCGTTTCGGCCGCCGAGATAGCTGAACTTCGTGACGCCGATCTCGAAACTAATGACGTGGCAGCCGCCGTCACGGAAAACCGTATTGAAAGTTTGGGCGCGTGCGGAACCGAAAACATAAGAGCATCGCAGCTTTTTTCGATCCTGCCAACCCACTTGTTATTCAACTTTTTCGTCAATGCCGCAGCGCCCCAGCATTTTTTTCACCTGTGCCCACGCTCGCGTGTTGACGACGTCCTGTTTCGTCAATCCGCCGCGTCGGGCCTGGAGGATGCCGTAGCGCATGACGTCGAGGCCGTCGGGGCGATGGGCGTCGGTCGCGATGACGATCGGCACGCCGCGGTCCTTCGCCGCCGCGCAGGCCGCGTCGTCGAGGTCGAGCCGCTTGGGATGGGCGTTGAGTTCCAGAAACTTGCCGTTGTCGCGCGCGGCCTCGATGACCGCGTCGAGGTCGATTTCATAAGGTTTGCGGGCCAGGAGCATCCGGCCGGTGGGATGCCCGAGCGTGCAGACGTGCGGATTTTCGAGCGCCTCGACCGCCCGGCGGGTGATTTGCGCGCGCGGCTGGTTATGCCCGTAATGCAAACTGGCGACGACATAATCGGCCCGGGCCAGCACGTCGTCGGAAATATCCAGCCCGCCGCGTTCCAGAATATCCACTTCCACGCTTTTTAATACCGTGATGCCGCTCAGCCGTTCGTTCAGCGAGTCGATTTCCCTCCACTGCTTGAGCAATTTTTTTTCGTCCAATCCGCCGACCATCGCCACGCGCTTCGAGTGGTCGGTGATAGCGATGTATTTCAGGCCGCGATCCTTGGCCGCCTGCGCCATTTCCTCGATCGTCGCGGCGCCGTCGGTCCACGTGCTGTGCATGTGCAGATCGCCGCGGATATCGTCCAGTTCGACAAGCTCGGGCAGTTTGCCGGCGTCGGCCCATTGGAACTCGCGGCGTGCTTCGCGCAGTTCGGGCGGAAAGCAAGGCAGGCCGAGAGTTGCGTACACTTCCTTCTCGGTGCGGCCGGCAATCGACTTCTCGCCGCGGAAAACGCCGTATTCGTTGATCTTCAAGCCCCGGTCCTTCGCCCGGCCGCGAAGCACGATGTTGTGCTCCTTCGAGCCGGTGAAATACTGCAAGCGCCGCCGCCGAACGATTCCTCCGGCACCACGCGGAGATCGACTTGCAAGCCGTGGATCAGCCGGATCGACATCTTCGTATCGCCGCGGGCGATAACCTGCGATAAATCTTCGTACCGGGCGAGCGCGTCCATCGCCTTGCCGGCGTCTTTGGCGACGGCGAGCAAATCCAAATCGCCGACGGTTTCCTTGCCGCGCCGGTAGCTGCCCGCCGCTTCGACGGTTCTCATCGCCTTCGTGCCGCGGAGATGAGCGAGAAGCGATTGAACGTACGCGTCGGCCTCGGCCCAGAGGATGCGTTCGCCTGCCTCCGCGGCAATGTCGAGCCCTTGCAGGATGACGGATTCGCTCTTCTCGCCGAAGCCCGAAAGCTCGCGAACGCGATGTTCTTCGCAAGCCTGCCGCAGTTCGTCGAGGCTGGCGACCTTGAGTTCGCGAAAGAGCGCGGCGGCCTTTTTGGGGCCGAGACCGGGGACGCGGAGGATGGCCAACACGCTTTCCGGAACATCGGCCAATAGCTCGTCGAGCATCGGCAGACCGCCGGTTTTCACGAGCGTGTCGATTTTTTCGGCCAGATCCTTGCCGATGCCTTCGATATCGGTGAGGGATCGCTCGGGATCGCGGACGATCCGTTCCGCCGATTCGCCAAGATCGCGGATCGTCCGCGCCGCGTTGCGATACGCCCGCACGCGAAATGGATTCGCGTTTTGAAATTCGAGCAAATCGGCGACTTGATCGAAAACGGCGGCAATATCGGGATTGGTCATGGCTTTTGGACTTATGCCTGTGGTTTTGGGACTTCGTTGTTTGGCGTCAAGGGTCCAAGAACTGATGCCTAATGCCTTCCTACCTATGCAATTCCACGATATCCTTATCGTTTAAAACGTAATCGCTTTTGACTTGAGTGCCGTCGTGAACGGCGGCGCCCCACACGCGGGCGAATTTGAGATTGTCGAGAAAATCCTTGTGGACCATGCCCGCCATTTCCAACAGGGTTCCGCCGCGTTTGACGGTGAAGGGGCGGTCGTGGTCGGGCTCTTTGGCGGAGGGGAGTTTGGAATAGACGCGGATGACGTCCAGCGACGCGTAAATGGCATTGCGAAGTTTTCCAAATTCGTGCCGTGCAGGGCCGAGATAACGAATTCCGTGAAATCGAGCGGCAGCAGTTCGTGCAGCAGATTCAGCCGGTCCGAGGCGCCGGGAGCATCGATCTTATTGGGCACGAGGAACGTTTTCGTGTAGGAAAGCCCGACGTCGGCTTCGTCGAGATACGATTCCGCCGCGAGCCTCGTTTTCGTATGCGAAAGGCGATCCAAGACGGCCTGACATTGCTCGACGCCGTCGTCGTTTTCCAGATCGACCATCAGCAAGGCCAGATCGGCCGCGCGGATCAAACCGAAGAGCGCCGGGTCCATGAAATCGGCGGTAATCGGCGGCGTGTCGATCAACTGCACGGTTACGTCTTCCCAGGGCATCATTGCCGGGGCGGGGACGGTGGTTGTGAACGGATAGGGCGCGATTTCGCGATGCGCATTCGTCAAGCTCGCCGTCAATTGGCTTTTTCCGGCGTTCGGTCCGCCGATGATCACGGCGACGCCCGCCCCCTGGCGCGGGATCCGCAAGCCCTTCGTTTTCTTGCTGCTGCTTTTCTCCGCCGTCATCTCCTTCTTGACCTTGCTGATTTTGGTTTTCAGTTCGGCTTGAAGATGATCGGTCCCTTTATGCTTCGGGATTTCCTGGAGCATTTTTTGCAGACATGCCAGTTCCTCCTCGGGCGTTGCCGCGCGTCGGTATTCCTCTTCGGCTTTCTTGTATTGTTGCGTCAGATTGGCAGGCATCGGCGATTTCAGATAGCGACTTGCTTGAAAAGGCGTTCATTGTCCTCACAAATACTAATGTATCGTGTTTTGCTCCTCAAGTCCAGCGGGAGAATACCGACAAGAAACAAAAACACCCGCCGACGTGCTCGCGGCGGGAATCTTGCACTTTCAACTTCAAACCAAATATTTTCCATTTATATAGGCGGAATTCAGACACTTCGCTGCCGCCGCTCATTATTAGCCGATCCATGACAGGCTAGCTCCCTGCCCCATGGGCTCTATGCCAATCCAAATTCCCAGTCATTCCAATACCCTCATTCGTTGGCGCAACGGCTTTTGCATTTCAAGATGGCCAGCGTCGTGCCGCATACGGTCGATGTCGCGAGTGTCGCTGCTGCGCCCATCGCCAGCAGGGCCACGAATGCCAAGACCACCGGCAGGATGTTCAACAAAGCCAGGATTCCCAAAACAACGCTTCCGAAACCGATCACGAAGTCACGAATGGGCGCCACGAACAATGCATTCCTCGTCAATATTCGTACGGGAGGCCGCTCTTCCGCGTGGCGATAAAAGAATCGCCGCAAGCAAAGCATGAGTCCGCCGTGCCAGAACAAGCTCGCTCCCAAGACGATGACAATCACCGAACTGAAACTTGCACCCGCCGAATAAACCAAGCCCAGAATGCCCAAAATGACTGCCGCAAGCCCGGCGAACAATGTAGCCGCGTTGCCGCTGGAGAAAACGACCCGATTTCCGAATGTCTCGCGTTCGGAAAACCGGAACATGCGAGCCCAGGCGATGCCGATTATGCCCAGCATCAGAAAAGCCGCTCCCAGAACGATCCCGGTTATCGGCATCAAGTAGCTTACCGCCACGCCGGACAATCCGAGGATGGCCAGAACTACCGCGCCCAATCCCCAGATGGAACCGATGGTCGCTTCCGTCGCGACAAGGCTCATGGACCAGAACGGGTCACTCAAGGGAGTTGTAGCTTCTGCTTCACTCTTGATGCGCTTCGCAACGGATTCCGCTGATTCTTGGAAGACTTGCGTTTGACGTTCGAACTGGGACTCGGTCGTTGCCTGTTTTCGATTACCTTCTGCAGTAACCATGATCTTTTCTCCTTTTATCGAGAATATCAATCGCCAACGGGCGCGCACCGCGAATAAAATATTTTTCAATCGCGCCGGTGGAAGATACAAACGAAGTTCTTCTATTCAATTTTTTTTGGCAATTACGAATCGTCAATAGATCGAATAGGTGTGAAGGGAGCAATCCTTTCCGGCTAAGGCTGGATATGATCCCCGAATTCGTGATACGCGAGATATCCAGGAAGGGTAAGGAGAACGCTGAGCTTTCCGGGGCAGAAAATGTTTATGCTTTCAATGATTTACTTCTCGGCAACCGGAGGGGAAGGAATTCCCAATAGCTGCCGAAAGGTCGTCGCATCGAGCGATTCCTGCTTGATGAGTTCCTGGGCCACCAGATCCAATTTGTCCCGATGTTGCATGAGCGCGGACTTGGCGTCGGAATAGGCGGCATCCAGAATATTTTTGACCTCGCTATCGATTTCACGGGCCGTCTGGGGGCTGCAATCGGTTTGGGCCGTGCCATCGCCCATCGGCAGGTACATGGAGGGGCGTTGGCGCAATGGACCAATCCCACCGATTTTCCCATGCCGTAAAGACAAACCATCCGTCGTGCGAGTGCAGTCGCCTGTTCCAAGTCGTTTTCCGCACCCGTGCTCACTTCGCTGAATACCAATTCTTCGGAGGCCCTTCCGCCGAGAAGCCCTCGAATGCGATCCAAGAGTTCGGCGTGCGTCAGCAGGAACTGATCGTCGGATGGCACCTGAAGCGTGTAGCCTAATGCGGCGCGGCCGCGGGGAACAATGCTGATTTTCATGACGGGATCGGCATGTTCGCTGAAGGCCGCGACCAAGGCATGGCCGGTTTCGTGATAGGCCACGCGGCGTTTTCCCTGCTCGTCCAGCCGGCGGCTTTTTCGTTCGGGGCCGGCCACGACTTTTTCGATGGCTTCTTCCAGATCCTGCTGGGTAATTTTCGGCGAACGACGGCGGGCGGCAAGCAGCGCGGCTTCGTTGACGGCATTGGCCAAATCGGCGCCGGAAAATCCCGGAGTTCCTTGAGCGATTCTTTTTAAATCGGTGTCCGCGGCCAAAGGCTTTCCGCGGCAATGGACCTTGAGTATCGCTTCGCGCCCGTTCAAGTCCGGCACGTCGATGACAACCTGGCGATCGAATCGGCCGGGCCGGAGGAGGGCCTTATCGAGGACTTCAGGGCGGTTCGTGGCCGCCAAAAGGATCACGCCCACATTGGCTTGGAAGCCGTCCATCTCGACCAGCAACTGGTTGAGGGTTTGTTCCCGTTCATCGTTCACGGAGCCGATATGCACGCCGCGCTCGCGGCCGATGGCGTCCAATTCGTCGATGAAAACGATGCATGGCGCTTGCCGCTGGGCTTGCTCGAACAAGTCGCGGACCCGCGCCGCCCCCACGCCCACGAACATTTCCACGAAGTCGCTGCCGCTGAGCGAGAAAAAGGGCACTTTTGCCTCGCCTGCCACCGCTCGGGAGAGCAGCGTCTTGCCGGTGCCGGGCAAGCCGATGAGCAACACCCCCTTCGGAATCCTTGCCCCCAGAGCGATGTATCGGCTGGGGTTCCTCAGAAAATCGACGACCTCTTGGAGTTCGTACTTGGCCTCGTCGCACCCGGCGACATCCGCGAAAGTCACGCCGGTGTCGCGGTCGGCCACCAACCGTGCGCGGCTCTTGCCGAAACTCATCACCGATTGGCCGGCGGACCGCAATCCCCGCGAGAGGAAAAACCAAATCAAAACCATGAATCCGATCGGCAAGGCCCAGGAATAGAGAAATTGGGAAAGGAAGCTGGGGCGAACGCCGTGGAAAGTCACCTTGGCGGCTTCGAGTTGATCCACGAGTTGCGGATCGGGTTCGACGCGCACGGTGCGGAAATAGAACGGCTTGGCTTTAGCTGCCGCCTTTTTTCCGGATTTATCCGTTGAAATCGCGGTCTTTTGCCCGCCGGTTTTTTCGGGAGCCGATGGTTCGCGCTGCGGCGCGGTATTGTTTTCAGCAATTCGTTTCGATGGTTCCGCCTCGGTTTTGCCGTGCTCGGCGGCGGTCGTTTTCTCGCGAGTCGCTTGTTCCGCCGGCGTCTTGGGAGAGGATGCCGGAGTCGTTGCGGCGGGCTTTTCGGAACTGCCGGCGCCCTTCGAAGATTGGGAGGTTTTGGGAACGATTTGCCCCAGAATCTCCGTGTCCTTGATCTCGCAATTCGCCACTTCGCCGGCAGCCAAGTATTGTTTGAACTGGCTGTAAGGAATGGTTTTGACGGCTACCTGGTACAATATATCTTGCCAAATCCAGAGCGTAAGCAACAGCAAAGGCAGATACCACAAGAGAGATTGCCAGTTGGGAGGGGCGGGCGGCGTCCCGGGTTTTTTCTTCGAACCCAGAGGCGGTTTGGAATCTTTCCGGGGATCTTTTTCGGGTTCAGTGGACATGGCGGACATGATTGGGGTTCATCCAAACGGATAAACACTCTGCTGGATTGAAGGAAATCGTGATTTTCAATGCGTCATCCTTGACGGATTGAAATGGGAAATGTCGTTCCTTGAATTCGGGAATATTCGAGTGGGGGAAATGATCCGGATCGGCGAAAATACTTTCAATCGAGATAACCGCGACGATCAGCTCTCCGAGCATGCTATTCCCATTCATGCGATTCGACGCGCGTACATAAGGCATTCTAGCGGCACAGAAAAACGGGTATCGGGCAGTCTTTCAATATCGTGTTCGTAACGGAACCCAAAATAAACTCTCGAATCGTCGAATGGCCATAGGCTCCCATGACGAGCAGTCGGGCGTTCCGCCGCCGGACCTCTTCCAAAATCGTCTGCTCTACCGAGCCTGTCGGCGTCAGAATTTGTGAATGGACCCGGAGTCCATGAAGTTGCAACAACTCACCCACGCGTTCGATTTGATCGTTTGTCGCCTGCCGATCTCCTGCCACCGCAACAACGAAGATTTCCTCGCCGAAGTCCAAGCCCGACGCCTGAAAAGCCTGCAAGGCGCGGTCCGCGTGGGAACTTCCGTTGTAGGCGATCACCACGGAAGAGCCGGGTTCCAGTTTTGGCGGAGCAACGACCAACGGCCGTGAATCTTGTTTGAGCACTTGCCAAAGCGTTTCATCGGGTTGAAACTTTGCGGCGAAGTGGAAATGTGTTTCATGGCCGAACAAAACCAGATCGTGCTTCTTCGATTCGCGAAGGATTTCTTCGTCAGGCAAGCCGACGTTTTCGATAGTTCTGCAGGTGACGCCCGTCTTGCGCATTCCTCGGAAAACCTCTGGAGGATCAATTTCACGTCATGGCGGACATTTTCCAAGAGTTGTGCGTCGCCGGCTTCCATGTAGTAAGAGGCGCCCAGCGCGATTGCTTCCCGCTTGCGGATGGAGGGTTCATCCACGATGCCGAGTCCTACCAGGACGGCATCGAGTTTTTTCGCCCAAAGGATGCCCAGCTTCACGGCGGGCACGCACTCGGGCGTTCCGTCCAAACCGATGAGGATGCTTTTCAACATGATTTGCAACTCCAGGTAATTGTATTGCCTTGCGACGCCCGGCGTCAGTCGGAAAACAAATCGACCGAGCGGATCGCCGAGCGGGCGATTTCGCGCTCCGTGATAACGCCGCGGACATCGCCGATGGTGGGATCCACGCCGTGAGGAGACACCAGGCACAGGGATGCGCCGCTCGAGTGCATCTTTTCCAGCAAATCGGAGAGCGTCGCGCTCTGCGGAACGACGATAAAACTTTTGCTTGCCATTTCTCCGAGCGTAACGTTCGAACACGAAGAATTCGTCGTTCCCGCGGCGTCCTCCCGAGGAATAACGCCGAGCAGTCGCGCACCGTCGCCGATCAGGAAGACGGAAACCTCGGGATGGGCGGCGGCGGCTTTGACGAATTCCTCGCGCGCGGCGGAAGCGGGCAGCGACATGATGCGGGTCTGCATCAGACCTTCGACAGGTTGCAGGCAAGTCAGATCGGCGTGCAGCGCCCAGGGCGCATGCGCCCCCGCCGCACGAGCTTAAGCGTATAAATGCTTTCGGAACATAATGCCTTGCGGAGACCGTAACTGAAAGCCACGGTGATGGTGATCGGAATGATCACGTTGTAGTCGCGCGTCATTTCGAAGATCATCACGATTGCCGCCAGGGCGGCGCCTGTGGCTCCGCCCACCACCCCCGCCATCCCCGCCACGGCGAAAGCCGGCGGGCTGACGTCCAATCCGGGCACGAAGCCGCGCAGATCAATCCGCAACCGCCTCCCAGCGTTGCGCCCATGAAAAAGGCGGGAGAGAAAACTCCACCCGATGCCCCAGACCCTAACGTCAGCGAAGTAGTGAGTAATTTGAGAGTGAACAGGAGAAACAGCAACAGGACCGCGATCGGCGTGCCGTTGAGGATGTCTTGAACAGTCGCATAACCGACGCCCTCGATATAGTAATAACCGAATATTTTCCACATGGCATACATCAACAGCCCGACGACGAGCATTCCCGCGGCATGTCGGAAATAGTAGTTCCCCGGAACGTGCTTGTCGAACAGATCCTCGAACGCGTACAGCGATTTGATGAAAAGCGTGGAAGCCAAACCCATCACAATCCCCAAAACCATATACGAGCAAAGCACGCTGAAATGAATCGTTTGAAAGTCGGGCAACTCGAGTTGCGGGATAATGAAGGATGGATAAGCCCCGAAAATCAGCCGGCTGACATAGGTCGCCGATACAGTGCCGATCGCCACGGGCACCAGCGTCCGCACGCTCAATTCGTGCATCACGATTTCCAAGGCGAAGAGAATTCCTCCGACGGGTGTATTGAACGAGGCGGCGATCCCCCCTCCCGCGCCCGCCGCCACCAGCGTGATCCGCTGCCAGGGCGGCATGGAAATCCATTGCCCCAACGTCGATCCGAATGAGGCCCCGATTTGGATCATCGGCCCCTCCCGGCCCGCCGAGCCGCCGCTGCCGATCGAAATCGCCGAAGCAATCGACTTGATCGCGCCGACGATCGGCCGAATGACCCCCTTGGCATAGTAAATGGCTTCCAACACCTCGGGCACTCCGTGTCCCTTGGCCTCCGGAGCGAAATTCTTTACCAGATAAGCCACGATCAAGGCGCCCGCCACGGGCGCAAGAATGATCCATGCGCCCCAGGGACCGGCAGGGGTATGAACGTTGGCGTTGTAATGAACCGAAAAACTGCCGAGAAACAGCAGATTGTGGACCAGCGCAATCAATCCTCGAAACACCACCGCCCCCAGCCCTGCAATCAATCCGGTCACGATAGCCAAAAGATTGAAAAGCAGCAGACCGACCGGCTTCCCCCGTCCTAGTTCGTTTACGTTCATCCGACGTTCCCACGATGATGAGCCGACGCTCGGAAAATCAATATATCGATATGATCGCGATCTTTCCTTGTAAACCGCTTCCAAACGATGCAATTTTAGAAGGATCCGGAAAAAAGTCACTTCACTCGTCATCTAAAAAACGCTTTTCGGTTCATTAAACAATCTAAATGACGTGAAACTTGATTTTGTACGTAAAATATTATTGCATTAGACAGTTTTGAGATAATAATTGCCCGGTACATGTCATGATAGCGAGTCTATGCCATGAAAAACGTCGATCCGGTGTGCGGGATGGAAGTCGAATCATCGGCCCCCCATCATTGTGAACATCGCGGAAAGGAGTATTTTTTCTGCTGTTCCCGCTGTCTGAAAAAATTTCGGGAAGATCCCGACAGTTATGTCAGGGATATTCCTACCCCGCATACCGAAGACAAAAGCCTCGAAGAGCGGAATACGGCATTGCGAGAAGGATCGGAATATACCTGCCCGATGCACCCGGATATTGTCCAACCGAATCCCGGTGTTTGCCCCATCTGCGGGATGGCGCTGGAACCGAAAACAGTCTTCGTCGAAGAAGCGCCGGATCCTGAATTGACAAACATGGCTCGCCGTTTCTGGGCGAGTCTGTGGCTGACCATTCCGATTTTGGCGATCGCCCTATCGGACATGCTTCCCGGCGAACCGGTCCGGCAACTCCTGGGGAAGTCTTTGAATTGGATCGAATTCGTGCTGGCCACTCCGGTGGTGCTTTGGGGTGGTTGGCCGTTTTTTTGGCGCGGCTGGCAATCGATCCTCAATCGACGTTTGAACATGTTTACTTTAATTGCAATGGGCACCGGAGTGGCCTACGCGGAAAGCGCGGCGGCCGTAATCTTTCCGCAAATTTTTCCCGCCTCGTTTCGACTGGAAGGAGGCCGGGTGGCCGTTTATTTCGAGCCCGCGGCCGCGATCATCACCCTTGTGCTTTTGGGGCAGATGCTCGAACTCAAGGCTCGCCATCGCACCGGCAGCGCCATTCGGAGTTTGCTCGGCTTGACGCCCAAAACCGCCCGACTTCTCTCCGACGACGGAACGGAAAAAGACGTGCCCTTGGAACAAGTCCGATCAGGCGATCGGCTTCGGATCCGGCCGGGCGAAAAAGTGCCCGTCGATGGCGCGGTGCTCGAGGGAAGCAGTTTCGTCGATGAATCGATGATCTCGGGCGAATCGGTTCCCGTGGAGAAGAAATCCGGCGATCGGGTCATCGGCGCCACCGTGAATGGAAACGGCGGTTTTACCATGCGGGCCGAGCGCGTGGGAAGTGAAACGGTGCTGGCCCAAATCATCCGCATGGTGAGCGAGGCGCAACGGAGCCGCGCTCCGATCCAAAGGCTTGCCGACAAGGCCGCCGCATACTTCGTCCCGGCGGTTGTGGCGGCCGCCATGCTGACGTTTTTCGTCTGGGCGGCATTTGGTCCCGAGCCGCGATTGGCTACGGCCTTGTTCTGTGCCATTTCAGTTTTGATAATCGCCTGCCCTTGCGCCTTGGGATTGGCTACACCCATGTCAATCATGGTCGGGATGGGGCGCGGGGCGACCGCGGGAGTGCTCGTTAAAAACGCCGAAGTGCTGGAAATTGTGGAAAAAGTGGATACCTTGGTAACCGATAAAACAGGCACGCTGACGGAAGGCAAGCCTCATCTCGCGGTCATAAAGACCGTCGGTAATATGCAAGAAGAGGATCTTCTGCGTCTGGCGGCGAGCCTGGAGCGGGCAAGCGAGCATCCCTTGGCCGCCGCCGTCGTCCGCGGCGCGGAGCAAAGGGGATGCAAGTTTTCCGAGGTTCGCGACTTCCGTTCGCTTCCGGGACGAGGAATCG
Organism: Pirellulales bacterium; assembly: GCA_963713065.1. Taxonomy (GTDB): domain Bacteria; phylum Planctomycetota; class Planctomycetia; order Pirellulales; family Thermoguttaceae; genus JADLEL01. The sequence continues at coordinate 48,739 of CAVQKP010000019.1, forward strand.
AAGGAGAGGTCGATGGCCGGCGATTGGCGGTCGGCAATCAAAAGCTTTTCGCGGAACTCCAAGTCGATGCAGAGAACCTTGTTCGCCATGCAAACGCTTTGCGCCGCGACGGTCAGACCGTGATTTTCGCGGCGCTCGACGGCAAGCCCGCGGGATTGTTTGGCGTGGCCGATCCGATCAAATCGACCGCCCCGGAAGCCCTCCGTCAGTTATCCGAGGAGGGAATCGAAGTGATTCTCGTCACCGGCGACAATCCCATAACGGCCGAGATCGTGGCGCGAAAGCTGGGCATCGATCATTTCGAGTCCCAGATCCTGCCCGATCAAAAAGCGGAAATCGTCAAACGCCTGCAAGCCGAGGGCCGCACCGTGGCGATGGCCGGCGACGGCATCAACGACGCCCCCGCCTTGGCCCAAGCCGACGTGGGGATTGCCATGGGAACCGGCGCCGACGTGGCCCTGGAAAGCGCCGGAGTGACTTTGGTCAAGGGAGATTTGCGCGGCATCGTTCGCGCCCGAAAACTTGGACGGGGCGCCATGCGCAATATCCGCCAGAACCTGTTTTGGGCGTTTTTCTACAACGCTCTTGGCATTCCCATTGCCGCCGGGGTGCTTTATCCCGCCACGGGGCTCCTGCTAAGCCCCACGATCGCCGGCGCCGCCATGAGTTTCAGTTCGGTGTCGGTGATTGCCAATGCCCTCAGACTTCGAAAATTGAAGCTTTAACTTCATATCCCGCGCATGCAAAACCTAATACTCAGATGGAAAGGAAGAAGTCATGATCGAGGTACTACCCGAAACCGCCGGAAAGATATTGGTTCTCCAGGCAGTGGGCAAACTGACCGACCAGGATTACAAGGAGGTACTCATCCCAAAGTTGGAAGCGATCATCAAAGAGTATGGCAAGGCGCGGCTGCTGCTGGATATGGGTGAATTTCACGGCTGGGAGGCCGCAGCAGCGTGGGACGACGCCCGCTTTGGATTCAAGCACAGAAAAGATTTCGAAAAAATGGGCGTGATTGGAGGACCGCGTTGGGTCGAATGGTGCATGAAGCTTGGTGCGTTGTTCATCGGCGGGGAAGTACGGAGTTTTCCTGGTGATCAACGCGCCGAAGCCCTCGCGTGGGTATCGGCATAGCCCGGTTTCGGCACGTTTTAGGATCGCCGCGAAGTTTCGCTTGACTCGACGCTTATAATAATTCGGAGTGGATTAGCGCTCCTCTGGGGGGGTGTTTCTTTTTGCACGAAATCTTTTTTACATTTTTCAGGAAGGAGAAGAACCATGCGCAGCTTCTTTTCTGGTAGATTTTTCGTATTAACCTTGTGTATTGCCATCGCGGGGGCTTTGTCGGTTCCGGCATTTTTACCAGCTCAACCTCCTTCTCCCGAGCAAACGCCCGAACCCGCCCCTCCGTCCGGGCAAGTGTATGTGGGGACGGCGGAGTGCGCCGCCTGCCATTTCAAGGAATTCATGACCTGGAAAAAAACCAAACACCCCAATGCCTTCACGGATATGCCGGCAAAGTACCACGACGATCCGCAATGTTTGAAGTGTCACGTCACAGGCTACGAGGCAAAGGGGGGCTATGTGGCCGGCGCGTTGCCCGCAAAGCTGAAAAATCTTCTCGGCGTCACCTGCGAAGCCTGTCATGGACCGGGGAGCGAACACGCGAAAATCGCCAAGCAACTCGTCGAAGTGAAAAAGCTGAGCGCCGATCAGGAAAAATTGCTGCGCGACTCGATCTATAAAATCCAACCGGGCAACGTTTGCGTCCGCTGCCACATCGCGCCGCAAGGACATCAGGAGCATCCGAAATATGAAAAGTGATACCGCGATGGCGTGTTGCCCCGTTCACGTGTAATTCAATAACTTTCGTGGATTGCCGAACCTTGACTAGAGGTAAAGGGCCGCAAATGAATTCGATTTCGGCTTGCCGATCACGGCGATTTTTTCAGCGGGTTTTCCTTTCGATGGCTCTCGGAGCGGCGAGTGCGGCGCCGCTTACCGCGGAAACCACGACCGACTCCGGGGAAAACTCCTGTGCCGAGTGCCATACCGAATCCGACCTGTGGAGCCAAGATACCATGCGGTTGTATGTCCCGCAGGAAAATCTTAAGGCGGACGTCCATTGGCTGCACGGCGTCAAGTGCCGGGATTGCCACGGGGGAAACGCGGAAAGCACCGACGTCAAAGAAGCCCATGCCGGCGAAAGCGGTTTTCGATCGTTGGCGGACGTGAAGAAAGCCTGCGCCGACTGCCATCAAAAGCAATCCCAGGAGATTGTCAAGAGCGTTCATGCTGCGGTGGGCGAGGAAGGCAAACGGATTGGCGGGGCGCCCTTGGAATGCGCGGCTTGCCACGGAAAGAACGAGCACAAATTGCTGCCGGTTGAAAATCCGAATTCTCCGGTTTTCGGCGCCAACCAGGTGCAGACTTGCGGCGTTTGCCATGAGGACCATCGGCGGAGCTACTTGGACAGCGTTCATGGACGCGGACTCGACCTGATGGGCCTGTCTTCGGTGGCTGTTTGCGCGAACTGCCACGACGCTCACGGCATTTTTTTCGCTGCCGACAGCCGCTCCACGATTTTTCCCGCGAATGTGGCCGCGACCTGTTCGAAGTGCCACCGGACGATTGAAGGGCTTCTGCGCAAGAGCGTGCATGCGCGGAAGGCGGGGGGCGCAGAAAAAGCGGGCTCTTCCGCCGGCAAAATCGAACCGACTTGTATTTCCTGTCACCCCGGTCATACACCGCCCCTCTCCGGCTCGTGGCCGGTAAGACTCCGCGAGGCCGCCGTTTGCGGCAACTGCCACATCGAGGAAACTACCGGCTTCGCCTTGCACGCGCATGTCGCGCTGACTAATCGGGGGTATGTCCTTGCCGCCAACTGCCCCGATTGCCACGGGACGCATGACGTGCTGCCCGCTTCCGATCCGGATTCCACGTTATCGGCGGAGCATCGGCCCCGAACGTGCGGGCAGTGCCATCCCTTGATGCTGGGCAGTTATGTCGATTTCAATCCCCATGTCTCTTACGAGAATGCCGCACGAAATCCGGTGATTTGCCGGGTTTACGATGTTTTCCTGAATGTTTTGATCTGGACGTTCGGCATCTTTGTCGTGCATTGCTTTGCCTGGTTCCTGCGAAGCATGATCGACGTGCTGCAAAACGGGCGGCCCCAAGGCTTGCGTGCGGGCGCGGCGGCCTATGTCCGCTTCGGCTTCTTTCCCCGCATCTCCCATCTCGTGCTGATGGCCGCGTTTTTCATGCTCACACTGACCGGTCTGTTGATGAAATACAGCCGTGAAGCATGGACCGGAGAACTGGCCGCCTGGTTGGGCGGATTCAACTCGATCAGGTTCTGGCATCGAATGGCGGGCGTGGCGGCATTTGGCTGCCTGCTGGGATATTCGATATTTTGGGTCCGTTGTGGATCCTGGCGGCGCAAGGGCTTTCGAATGTTTTTGCGGGACATGTTCGGTCCGGATTCGCCCGTGCCCAACTTTCACGATCTGAAGAATTTCGGCTGCGTATTGCTCTGGTTCGTGGGATTAAGGCCCCGGCCAACTTTCGAGCGCTGGGCTTATTGGGAAAAATTCGATTTTTGGGCGGTGTGGGGGAATGTCATTTTGATTGGCGGCACCGGCATCATCATCTGGTTTCCCAATTTGTTTTGCTGCTTCCTGCCCGTGGCAGTCCTGGAAATCGCCAAGGTCGTGCATTATTCGCAGGCGTTATTGGCCACCGGATTTCTCATGGCCGTGCATTTTTTCAATGCACATTTGCGGCCGGAGAAATTCCCGCTCGACACCGCCATTTTTTCCGGTCTGGTGAGCGCGGACGCCTTGCAAAAGGAGCGTCCGGAATATTTTTGCCGCCTGGAAACCGAAGGGAGGCTCGATCGGCTGCGAACCGCGGCGCCCTCTCGGACGCGCCTGGTCTTGATTTGGTTCGCGGGATTGTTGGTCATGGCCGCGGAACTGGGATTGCTGGCGGCAATGATCTGGGCAGGCTTAGGGGTATGAGATTTTTCCATGAATAGTCAAGATAACATACCTGCCAGCTCGAACAATGCCGCCAATCCACCCGGCCCCTCGCCGCCTGGAGAACGGCGGAACAAGGCATGGCGAGCGGTCCGGCTGATTCTTTTCCGGCTCTTTGCCCTATTGGGGACCGTTCTCTTTCTGTTGCTGATTATGATCGGTTCCGCCGGTTGGTACACGTCGCGGTCCGCGTTCTGTAATAGCTGTCACATCATGGAGCCGTACTACGAGTCGTGGGCGACCTCGAAGCACAATCAGGTGGCCTGCATCGAATGTCACTTCGAGCCGGGTTTCGGCGGAAAAATCCGGGGCAAAATGCTGGGACTGGTGCAGTTGGCGAAATACGTCACGAAAACCGCCCCTCCCGGGTTCTCCGCCGAGATTCCCGATTCGAGCTGCCTGCGTTCAGGCTGTCACGAGAGCCGCTTGCTCTCCGGCCGCGTGGATTTCCACGGCATCGTTTTCGATCATCGCCCCCATTTGGAAAAAATGCGGCGGAACATCAAACTTCGCTGCACCAGTTGCCATAGCCAGATCGTGCAAGGGCCGCACATGGAGGTCACCGCCACCACCTGCTTCCTTTGCCACTTCGAGGGAGAACCGTTCAACGCGGGATTGAGCATCTGCACCCGCTGCCACCAAATTCCGTCGCGGAAGTTCGACCTGGGAGGCGGCGTCGCCTTCACCCACGAGTTGGCATATCGGAAAGGCGTGGACTGCGTCAATTGCCACCGCAGCGTGATTCGCGGCGGCGGAAAAGTGCCCCCGGAACGCTGCAAAATGTGCCACAACCGGCCTGGAGATTTGCAACAACTCGGCCACGAAAAGTTTTTACACGAAAAACACGTCGGCGAGCACGAGATCGACTGCCTTCGCTGCCACGCGCCGGTCCGTCATTCGCTGGACACCGCAAAAATCGTCCGCGCGGCCGCCGATTGTTCCGGCTGCCACCCCGACCATCACCAGAAGCAGGTTGAAATGTTCACCGGCAAAGGCGCGGCCACCGGTCCCAAACGCGTCGGCAGCATGATGGTCGTGGGCATCGACTGCCGCACCTGCCATCGCCGGAAAGTCGTTACGACCGAGAGCGGAGTCGTTTGGGAGGGATCGCTGCAGATATGTTCGATGTGCCATGCCGCCTCCGACGTGGAAAAGTTCCAATCCTATCACCGGCAATTGCAGGCCGCCTTGCCGGAACTTCAAGACGCCATCGTTCGCGCAGAAAAGGAATTACCGTCGGCAAAGGTCGCCGAAGCGCGGCGAACTGAACTGGAAAAACTGCTTGCCGGTTTGAAAAACGACCTGGATTTCGTTCAACGGGGAAACGACATCCACAATATTCATTATGCCGCCGCGCTCATGAAGTCCCTCTTGGACCGCACTCACTCCTTATGCCAAGAGCTTGGAGTCGCCGAGCCGCGCATAGAATTGCCTCAACCTCCCGCCGTGCTAAAGGAATAATTTTGTCGGCCAGTCCAGATTCCAACAAGATTCGCAAAAAAATTTTTACGGATCGGAGCAAGTCGAAGAAAGATTCGGCCTAGCGGCTCCGGCCGGATCTACTCCGTGGGCCGATTCCGCGCCTTCACCGATTCGTCTTGCATGCGCTGTTTTTGCAAACGTTCCATTTCGAAAATTCTTTGTTGCGATGCCAAAGCCTGCTCTTCGGCCTTTATCCGGTCGGAGATGTCTTGAACGAGAACGAGGAAGCCCTTTAGCGCGCCCTCGGAGTTCTTCATCGCCCGCGTCCAAACGCTGGCGGTCACGATTTTGCCGTCTTTGCGGAGAAATCTTTTGTCAAGGGTAAAACCCGAGACGACCCCCTCTTCGATCCGTTGGAAGTGCCGATCTTCCGCTTCTCGATCGGCTTCAAAGGTTGATTCTCTCCAGGAAAGGGCGGGAAATTCGAATCCCTGATATCCGAGCATCTTGGAAAGCCGTTCGTTCACTTCGACCCAATCTTTGTGAGGAGAAAGAATCGCCATGCCCACCAGCCCTTGTTCGAAATAACTGCGAAACCGCGCCTCGCTTTCCAAAAGCCAGCGTTCCGCCTGCTTGCGTTCGGCGATTTCTTTCTGCAAGTTGCTATTGGCGACGGCAAGTTCGGCGCGAGCGGCTTCCGTTCGGAGTCGGCCTCTGCGGAGCGATTCGGTAAGCAAAGACACGATCAGGCCTATGAAAAAATAGAGCGCCAGTCCCACTTGATACTCCAAATCGAATATTTGAAACGATCCGCGCGGTTCGACGAAAAGGCTGCTGGCCAGCAGCCCGCCGGAAATCAGCGCGAGAATCGAGGGGCCTATGCCGCCGTACCAAGCGGTGATCATGATCGCCGCATAATAAGTTGTGAAGGGAATGTGGTTTTCAAGGATAGGATCCAGCCACCATCGCAGCAGTGTTGCCAGGGCAGTGGAAATGATGGCTATGCCGTATTGCAAAAAAGTGGAATGTCGAGGTTCGAACATCGGTGTCCTCTGCGTTGAAAAACGTCGAACATCCCCGTTGAAACAATCCCATCGAATGTTTCCGCACCGTCAGAGGGAATCAGTTTAGGCCCCGATTCCCCGCGGCAATTCCGGGGAAATTCACAAGAACATTCTGGCGCGGAAAGATCTCCCCGCGGTGGAACGCGTGCAACTGCTCCGCAGCCTCGATTTGTCCCGCGAGGAATTCGAACACGACAATTTTTCTATACCATTTTTTCCAGCGGTGGCTCTTCCGTTGCGCTGGGCCCATGAACGTATTTGATGTACGCGCTGGCGATCTCGAAGCGCCGCACCATGCCCACGACGCGGCGGTGTTGATCGTCATCGACGATCGGCAGCGCCAATAGATCGTTCTCGATGAACAGTTCCAGCGCTTGATCCAACTGGTCCTCCATCTGCAGCGGTCGAACGTCGGTGCGCATCATGTCGGTGACGAGAATCAACGGCTGGGCATGGATGGCTTGCGAAGCCAGGTGTAATTCTTCGAGATCTACCACGCCCAAAAGACGAAGTTCATCATTCACCACCGGCAGCACGGAAAAGCTGCAGCGGTCGAATTCGCCGACGACCTGTGTGAGAGAATCCCCCGGATGCACGTGGGGAATCGCGTCTTGCGGAGCGACGATCCGGCCGACTTGCACGCCCGCCAAGACGTCGCGCACATAACTTCCCTGGTGGGCGGGCGAACGCGACCGGCTCTCGACCTGCGAGATATAGATCGAGGATCGATCGGAAAGCATGTAGGAGAGCGTGCAGACCCAGAGCGCCGGCAACAGCAGTTCGTAGCCGCCGGTCATCTCGCTTACGATAATCAGCGTGGAAAAAGGCGTCTTCGCGGCGGCGGCGAAAAAACCCGCCATGCCAACCACCACGAAACTCGCCGGTTGGGGAACCAAATGCGGCCAATATTGATGGAAAAGCAAACCCAGCGCCCCGCCGCCGCATCCGCCAATGACCATCGACGGACCGAAGACTCCGCCGGATCCGCCGCTGCCGATCGTCAAACCGGTGGTCAGAATTTTCCCCAAGGCGATAGACAGCAACAATAAGACCGTAGTCTTGGAACCATCGTTCAGAACGTTTTGAATGGCATTGTAGCCGAACGCCAGCACGGCTAGCACCTTTTGGTCCCGGCCAAAGGCATAATACAGCACGAAGGCCGTGAGACCGGTCAGAAAAGCCCCGATCATCGGGCGAAAATGCTTGGGAATGGGCAGCTTGTGAGACAGCCGCACCATGCCGTAAAACGAATGCGTGTAAATGGCCGCAAGCAACACCATGAACAGCATGAGCAAAGTATAAGGTCCAAGTTGCCAAGGATCGTTGAAGGTGAGATTGGGAATCATGAAAAGCGGTCTCCAACCGGAATAGAGCCCGAACACGCAATAGGACACCACGCTGGCAATGGCCGCCGGCATAATGACTTCGGGCTCGAATTCGGGCGAGCGATAGAGCACTTCCGCGGCGAAGAGCGCGCCGGCCAGGGCGCGCGAAAGATGGCGGCGATGCCCGCTCCCATGCCGGCTGCCATGAGAATGCGCCGATCGACGGCGCGCAATCGCAAGAGATTGGCGAGCAAGGAGCCGAAACCCGCCCCGATTTGCGCGATCGGCCCTTCCCTTCCGCCCGAACCGCCGCTGCCGATGGTGAGGGCGCTGGCCACGATTTTCACGAGGGGCACGCGCGGGCGAATCTGTCCGCCGGGAGAATGGTAGGCGGCGATCACCGCGTCAGTGCCGTGTCCTTCAGCTTCGGGAGCGAGCGTGAAGACCAGAATGCCGCTTAGCAGTCCGCCAACCGTCGGAATCAACAGCAAGAGCCATGGGTGAAAGGTGTCTTCGCCAGGCGGCGGTTCCGGCAGCGGCGATTCGCCTGCCGAGTCCGACGATTCGCCTCCCGGATGCGGTTTGGGATAATAGCCGACTACTTCGCCAAGAGCATAATGCTCGGCGTATTTGGTGCCCACGTAAAAGACGATCGCTCCCAAACCCGCGACCACGCCTACCAGCATCGCCAAGCCGAGCAGGCGAACTTGCTTTCGGATGTGTTTTTGGCCGATGTTGAATACTACCGGCAACCATTTCAGCATGCTCCTACGTTGCGTAAAAGCTGTTGATTTTTGCGCCATTTTGGCAAGCCCTTCTCCCCTGCCGCGGTTATTGGATTTTCCCCGAATGCGTTCGTGCCATTATACGAAGAAGAATGTCCGCGTCCAAGGGGGAGTTCCTTCGTCAAGCGAAGGAATAACGGCCGCCAGTGCATTTTATTTTGCGTATTTCCGGCAAGATATCGACTAATGCGGTGCTGAAAGTCATCTCCGCGGCGTCCCGCACGTCGATTGTTTCCGGCAAAAAAGCGAGCGATCGGCCGGATGCGCGCAATAGACACGCATCATTCCTTCCTCCCCCGACGAAGAATATTTGATCCGGCCGCGTTCCCATGCTATCGCAAATATGGGCCAATATGTTTTTTCGACAAAACGAGTGCATCGCACAGCCTGACGAGTGAAACATGGCCGGCGCGGGGAGGATTTGACCGGTCGCAGTTTCCTCACGATATTTCATGACGTGGGCGATGCTGAAATCGGCCGCGATCCGCCGGCGCACGATGTCCGTTATCGTCTGAAAGCCGTCGCTGATGAGTCCGACGCGATAACCCGCGCTGCGCAATTCCGAAACGACCTCTTTCGCTCCTTTTCGGAGCGTCAACGAATGCGCGATCTTCTCCAAGGTCGCCCGCGAGCAACCGCAGCACAACCTGGCGATCATGCTCATATTTTCCTCCCGGCCAAAACTATGTCCATCCGATTCTACAGGCAGTCGGATGGCGGGCATGATCCGGCGAGCCAACTGAACGATCAGCGGCGATCCCAGCAACACACGGTCCAGGTCGATCAAGGCGATTCGCCGGGGATGCCTGGCCTGCTCCAGGAGAAAAGGGAATTCTTTTGACTGTTGTGGGGGGGCGTCCAGAAGAGTTTGAACCTTGGTCGGATCCAAACGACCGAAACGAACGGCTCGAGTAAGCAGCGAACGATAAAATTGAGTGATCATATCCTGCAGGTTTTCCAAAGGTTGAAGATCGTATTCGAGATTTCCCACATCCACCTCAACGATCGGTAAACCGGCCAGTGCCGTGTCGATCAATAGTCCGATATCCACGCCGTAGTCGGAATCGAAGGGCAGGGAATTCAGCAGGGATCGCCGTGCCGCGATGACGCCGTCCAAATGCTGGTCCAAGTGCGCGATTTCAGGGAAAAGCGAATTTACCAACGGCCGAGCCGCACAAGCCTTCATGCGCGATTGTTTCGATTTGACGAGATCGGCCCTGCCGGAGGTAAGGGGTTCCGTCATGGCTTCGATCAAATCTTCGCGCAGCCCCATGAGATCGCCGTCGAAAAAAAGGATGATCTCATTCGTTGCCGCCCTGGAGCCGTCCAGCATCGAGGCGCCTTTGCCGAGGAAGGTGCAGGGAATTCTGGTCGCGCCGAAGGAGTCCGCCGACTCCGCAATATATGCGTTCGACCCATCATCGACGACGATTACTTCCGTGACGGCGGAATGAAATCGAGCAAACGCGATGAGCGCGGCGACGGAAGCCGTGTGACGAGGCACCGAAATGACGATCGAGATCATGTGGAAATTTTCTGGAAAAGCAAAAACGGACGCCATCCATTACATGCGGTACGTTGATGGGAACGGCCGATAAAGCCCACGCAAAGCCATCGGCTTGGAGACGAAACGCAGCCCGCCGGGTTGTTCGGCGGCGAGATATCTGTCCAGGAGGAACAAAAACGACAACAACTCGGCGGGCTCCGATGCGCAATAATGCGCGAAGGGAGGAATATCGGATCCTACGCCGATGCAAATCCCGCCCCTCTCGCCGACGGCTTCGAAGGCGGCGGCGTCGTTGGGAGCGTCTCCGGCATAGAGGGGTAGCAAATCATCCTGCCCGAGGTGCTCGAGAATGAACTGCACCGCGGTGCCCTTGTCCCAGCCCAACTCGGGAACGATTTCAACGGCCTTGGGGCCGTCCGTGAACCGCATCAGATCCCAAAAAGGTTCCGAAACGTCTTTGATTTGCGCGAGCAAATCGGGAATTCGATCGGGAGAAACGTTTCGGTAGTGAATCGTGAGGCCGACGGTTTTGCCCTCCAGCCAGGAGCCCGGAAAGCGGTCGATCGCTTTTTGAAGCCGTCCGGCAAACGCGGCGATCGTGGAATAGGCGTCTTGAATGCCGGGGTGGGATATCCGCGTTCCCCGAAGATCCAGTTCCAAACCCGAATTGCCGGCATAGTAGATGTTTTTTAACGAGACCAGGGTGCGCAGCTCGCCGAGTTCGCGGCCGCTCAATATGCCCACAGAAGTTCGCGTTCGGCCGGCCAGACGGCGCAATAGGCGCCGAGTTCGCGGCGCCATCACGGCCAATCGGGGATGAGCGGCAAAGGGGACGAGTGTTCCGTCGTAATCGAACAGCAGAACCAGCCTACGGCCGCGCCGATGGCGGTTCATTATCAACGTCAACAGTTCATCCAAGGAAGCATTCATGCAAGCGCTCCGACGGGTTGTTGGACGGATATCAATTTGCTCGCCTCCGACAACAACATACCCGCCCAGCGATAGACGTTGTTGTCGGCGATTTGCTGCTGCATGCGGCAGATGCGCAATTCCTGCTCTTCCGGGGGCATGCACAAGGCGGCATGGAGCCCTTCGGCAAAATCGTCCACGGCATAAGGATTGATCATCACCGCGTCGGTCAGTTCGCGCGCGGCTCCGGTGAAACGGGAAAGCACGAGAACGCCGCGGCGATCGGTGCGGGCGGCCACGAATTCCTTGGCCACCAGATTCATGCCGTCATGCAGGGAACTCACCACCCCGACCGCCGCAAGGCGATTGATCGTTTGAATTTGCGCCGTATTGTGATGTTCGTTGAGGAAAACGATCGGCCGCCAGGAATTTTGTCCGTGCCGCCAATTGATCTCTTCCACGAGGGCGTGCAAATCATCGTTCAATTGGCGATAACTGGGGATATGCATACGGCTGGGCGCGCCGATTTGCACGAAGCAAATTTTTTCCTTCCACTCGGGATGCTTCGCGAGCAGGCGATCGACGGCGGCGAATCGTTCGGGGATGCCTTTCGTGTAATCGACGCGATCTATTCCCACCAAAATGCGTTCGCCCTTGATGCCCCAGGTTTTTCGCAGACGTCTTTCGGCTTCTTCCAAATTCGCGGGCAAACATGCAGCAACCGCTTCGGGATCGATGCTGATCGGAAACGGGCGGATCATCGTGGTGTGCCCGCCGCGGGTCACCGCGAAATGATCCATATCCACCTTCGCTTCCAGGGAGCGATCGATCGTGTTCAGGAAATTGTTGCAATGATATTGGATGTGAAATGCCAGAAGGTCGTTCCCCAGCATCCCGTCCAAAATTTCATCTTGCCAGGGGCAAACGCGGAAGACTTCCCGATTCGGCCAGGGGATGTGCCAAAACTGGGTCACGACCAAATCGGGCCGAGCCTCCTTGAGCATTCGCGGAAGCAGCGCGAAATGATAATCCTGCACGAATACGACCCCCGGCCCCTCGCCAACTTCTTCCAAAACCGCATCGGCGAATTTTCGGTTGACTCGCTGGTATTGTTCCCAGTGGCGGGAATCGAACTGCGGGCGTTTATAGACGACGTGGCACAAGGGCCATAAGGCTTCGTTGGAAAACCCGTAGTAATAGCCTTGTTCTTCGCTTTTCGTCAGCCAGACGCGGCGCAGCGAGTATTGAGAACCCTCTTGGGGCACGTCCACGCGGTCGAATTCATCGACGACCACCCGATCCGCGGTTCCGCTCCCGTGCGCGACCCACGTTCCGCCGCAGCGCGCATCACCGGGTCCAGCGCGGTCGTCAAACCGCTCGCCGGTCGCATGCAACGTATTTCATCCTCTTCATAAACGTGAATATACGGTTCGCGGTTGGCGACGATCACCAATTTGGAGTTGCCCAACCGTTCCCGGATCGTCTCTTCCAAGCGTTGTTTTGTCCAAGCCATAAGGAACTCCTTAACAAGCGTTAATCGAATTATCCCGGCCGTTTGTGCAAGCGCCGCAACGCCTCGCGAGCGGCTTGTGCGACAATTCCGTCCTTGCGGTCCCGTTGCGCGGCCAGTTTCCGGCAGAGGGCTGCCTGGCGCAGGTTTCGCGCCTCGGTAAAAAGGTCGCCCAAGATCGGGCATATCGTCGGCAAATCCCGATATTCATTTAAATCAAGTGGTTTCCGATGAAATTCGTAGCCGCCCAAACCGACAAGGCTGACGGAACGAAAACGTACACGAACCGTTTATAGTCCTTCCACGTCGATATCTGACCATCGGTCAAAGTGCATTGCCCCGAACGTTGATCCAGCCATCTGGCCAAAACCACCAAACTTAAAATGATAAAAAACGTCGCGTCCGTCCCGGAAAACCAACGCCCGTCCTCGGTCGTATTGACATAAAGGATTGCGAAAAGCAGAGCGGGACCGAGGAGCATCCAAAACAAATGAACCACAAGAATTTTCAAGCTGCTCACCGGTTTCGACGGTGTGTGGTATCTGTCGATTTCATTCATCGCTTGCCGAACCTCCGTAAAAAATAAAAGATGAAATATTTTCGTCCCGGCCGAGCCATGTTCTCGCCTTTCTCGTTTCATGAGCTTGCCATCTGCGTGCGCCGGCATTGATGAAGTATTCGAGCAATCCGTTCCGCAAGCCTCTTTTCCGACAAGGGCTTCTTTTGAAAATCGCTGATGTCGTAAGAACTGATGTTGTACAACACGTTCGGCGCGGTTCCGTAGGTCAGGAGCAGAACGGGTGTTTTCGGAACGTCCGGTTCCTCGTTCATCATGGCCAATATGCCGTCTCCGCCGCCCCACGGCAGCATAGGTTCCAAAACCATGATGTCCGGGGAATATTTCCTGAGTTTTTTCAGGCAATCCAAGGCGTCCTGCGATGTAAAAACTTCATAACCCGCTTTTGCCAAATATTCCTCATAGCGCGACAATAAGTATTCGTTGGGATCAACTAAAAGCACGCGAATCGGCATGGATTCCTCCTTCATTGTCTGATCGCACTCCGCTCGAATACGATCCCAAATCTCTTTGCGATGAATCGGGTATTGGGCGGGCGCGGCAATCCCCAGCTTTACCGCCGCTGCCTTAACATCCAGAATCTTGACGGAGAGTTGGCATGTGGGCATGACAATCTCCTCTCCGATCTTGCGACAGAGAACCAACATGGCGAATACTCCCTTGCAGTCGAAGAGCAGCGCTTCCAGCTTTTCCCAAATGTTTTGCCTTCTCAGGCATTCCATTCGCGAATAACAACGTGGCAAAGGATGCGCCAATCATGGCATTTTTTCGGCTTGAAAGAATTAAGTCGTTAGTGGATAATAAGTTATGACACCGATTCCATTATGGCATCCAGATTTTTTGCCAAACTTGAGCAGGCGAATTGAGAAAACAACTTTCCACCCGTGGATAAATCCTTTCCCTTTATGCCGTTTTTTGAAGTGGGGGTAATGAAGGATCAACTTTAAATTCAGAGTAAGGGGATGCATTGATTCGAACAATTCATTTGGGGATACTCATTACCTGCCTTTTATCGCATTTTGCCCATTTCGCCGATTTACGCATGCATTTCGACAATGGCCCAAAGAACTTTTTGGGATTTATTGAAAGCACATTATGTGGAAAAAAGTTGTTGCCCCGGTGTTTTTCGTGGTGTTGCTTTGGGCTGTCGTCAGTGTCTCGACCACCTTTTACATCAACTGGCTTTACGAGTCGTATTCCAAAGTGCTTCGGGAGAACGTCAGTTCGATCCAGGCCGCCGGAGCGATGCAACATGCTCTCTGGCGTCTTCAATCCGCTGTGATGAGCGCCGTGAAGAACCCTTCGGAAAACGCCTGGATCACCGTGGCCGATTGGGAAGCGCTTTTCCAGCAGTATTTGTCCGATGCCGAGAATGCGGCTTTCACGGAGGATGAAAAGAACATCGTCGCATCGATCCGCAACGGCTATGCAGCGTACGCCAAGCATGTCGATAAACTTAAAAATCGGAGCGAAAAACAATCCGCAGGGGCGGTTCTCGAACCGGGAGAATTGACGAGTTTGGCCCAGCGCATCGCCGATCCGTGCAATGAATTGCTCGGACACAACAAAACGTTGATGGCCGGTACGACGACTTCCAGCAATCGCTTGGTCGCCTCGTTTTATGTGATCCGGCTTACATTCCTGACGGCAGGTCCTTTATTGGGCATACTTTTCGGCATCTGGGTCGCACGAGGCTTGCATCGTTCGATCTCCCAAATCAAAGTCGTCCTGCAAAGCGCCTCGAATGAACTCGAACAAGAGGTTGGACACGTCGATATCCTTTCCGCAGACGACTTGGCGGGAGTCCATCGGCAGTTGGGAGTGGTTTCAGGCCACATAACGAAAGTCTTGGGACAGCTTCAGGAAACCCGGCGGGAAGTCATTCGCGCCGAACGATTGGCGGCCGTTGGCGAATTGGCGGCCGGCGTGGCGCATGAACTCCGAAACCCGCTGACATCAATCAAGCTTCTCATCCAAACCGAAGCACAGCGGCGGCCGGCTCGTCCGATGGACGACAAGGAGTTGCAAATCCTGCTGGAAGAAATCGCCCGCATGGAAAGGACGATCCAAGGGCTGCTCGATTTCGCCCGACCCCCGGCGTTGCGGCGCAGCCGGCACGATCTGCGGGAAACCGTGCATAAAGCAATCAAGCTTGTGGAAGGCCGAGCCAAGCAGCAGAACGTGTCGGTCGATGAAGAAATGCCGGAATTCCCCCTCTGGATCAACGGAGATCCCGAACAATTGCACCAGGTATTCGTCAATTTGTTGTTGAATGGGATTGAATCCATGCCCCAAGGGGGAAAACTCGACGTCGTTGCTCAAGTAGCACGCCAAGACGGCAACAAAATCTGTCGCGTGAGTTTCTCCGACTTGGGAATTGGAATACCTCATAAAATTCTCGAACGCATTTTCGAGCCGTTTATTACCACCAAGGACCGTGGGACCGGTTTGGGGCTGGCGGTGAGCAGCCGCATTGTCCAAGAACATCAGGGCAAACTCCAAGCCGCCAATCAATGCGAACAAGGCGCGGTCTTCACCGTCGAGTTGCCGTTGCCTGCGGAGAAATCCGCCGCGGACAGGGGCAAATGAAGCGATTTCACGAAAATCGCACAACACCTGTTTCAATTCCAACATTGCTTTCGGAGTCGAACCATGCCGAAATTATTGATTATCGACGATGAGCCGAATATTCTCTTCAGCATCGAAAAAGTATTTCAGGATCAGGGCATTCAAGCGATCGGCGCCCAGACGGCCGAAGAAGGCCTGCAACTCGCAGCCGAACATTCGCCGAACGTGATTCTCTTGGATATCCGGCTCGGAAATCTTTCAGGACTCGACCTTTTCCACGATCTGCGCCGCATCGATTCCAAAAGCCTGGTCATATTCATCACCGGACATGGAACGACCGAAACGGCGATCGAGGCAATGAAACTGGGAGCTTACGATTATTTGGTGAAACCATTGGACGCCGCACAACTGCGCCGCACCGTCGAACAAGCGTTCTCGGTCAGCCGACTGATGCACGTCCCGGCCATGATCGACGAAGGGGATGTGCCGGAAGACAAGCCCGATCGGCTGATCGGCAGCGGGACCGCCATGCAAGCCGTATGCAAACAAATCGGGCGCGTCGCCGCACAAGACGTCAACGTGCTCGTTCTCGGCGAAAGCGGCACGGGCAAGGAACTCGTGGCTCGCGCCATCTATTATCACAGCCACCGCAGCCAAGGGCCGTTTTTAGCCATCAATTGCGCCGCCATTCCCGAATCGCTCCTCGAAAGCGAACTATTCGGTTACGAACGCGGGGCTTTTACCGGAGCGGAACATCGGCGCATCGGCAAGTTCGAACAGAGCCACGGGGGAACGCTTTTCTTGGACGAAATCGGCGACATGTCGCCCGGCACGCAAGCCAAAATCCTGCGGCTGCTTCAAGACGGCCGTTTCGAGCGGATTGGGGGAAGCGAGTCCGTCACTGCCGACGTCCGCATTATCGCCGCCACCAACCAAGACCTGGACGCACTGATCGAACAAGAAAAATTTCGCAAAGATTTATACTATCGCTTGCGCGGAGTAACGATTCACCTGCCTCCATTGCGCGAACGCCAGGAAGACATCGCCGAACTGGCGCATTATTTCCTGTTTCGATTCAATCGCCAATTGGGAACTGCGGTGCAATCCATCGCGCCCGAAGCGCTGGAAATACTTGAAAAGTATGATTGGCCGGGCAATGTCCGTCAATTGCAGAGCGCCATCCGGGAAGCGCTGATCGTCTCCGTAGGTTCCACGATCCTGCCGGACTTTCTGCCGATTGAATTGCATCGGGAGAAGTCGGTGGAGGCAAGCGATGATCCCGAAACGGGCCCGCTTCCCGAAGTCAATTGGTCAGGCCTCCCCGATTATATCGAAAACGCCATTCTTGGCGGCGAGCACGATCTCTACCGGCACGTGATCGATCATGTCGATCGGCTCCTCGTGGCGCTGGCGATGCGCCAGGCCGCAGGCAGGCAAAATCGAGCCGCGGAAATCTTGGGGATCAGCCGGGTGACGCTCCGCGCAAAACTGCGAAACATGAGCGTTGCCAAAGATCGATGATTATTCAGCGTTCGCTGCGAATCGAGAATCTTTTCATGGGGCCGACTGGAATGCCGGCGATTTCGGCCGTTTTTCGATCCATTCTCGGCGAAACGCATAAGGAAGGTTTATCCTTGATTATTGCGGCGAATTTCGTTAAAATGAAGGAAAATGCTCTCGAAAAGGTGCAATTCTCAGAGCCTCGATCCTTCCTCGCGCCGATCGACCGTCCATGCCTTCATCCTCGACAAATCACTCGAACCATTTTTTACGGCTTGAAAATGTAAACAAGATTTTTCGGATGGGCGATGTCGCCGTCGAGGCGCTGCGGGATGTTTCGCTCGAGGTGCGAGAAGGCGAGTTCCTGGTGATGGTCGGTCCCAGCGGCTCGGGAAAGACGACGATCTTGAATCTGATCGGCGGAATGGACGGCGTTTCTTCGGGAAGGCTTTGGCTCCGCGACCGCGATCTGACCGCTTTCACGCCCGGTGAGTTGACGCGCTACCGCCGCGACACGGTGGGGTATGTCTTCCAATTCTTCAATCTGATTCCCAACCTTACGGCCCATGAAAACGTGTTGATTTCGACGGAATTGAGCCGCGAACCGATGGACGCGTCGGAAGCGTTGCGGATTGTGGGCTTGGAAGAACGGTGCGATCACTTTCCCTCGCAAATGTCGGGGGGGAGCAGCAGCGCGTCTCCATCGCGCGGGCGATCGCGAAAAATCCGGCCTTGTTGCTGTGCGACGAACCGACGGGAGCATTGGATTTCGAAACCGGCAAGCGGGTCCTGCGCCTGCTTTTGGATCTCAATAAGCGGCTGGGAAAAACGGTGCTCTTGATCACGCATAACAGCGCCATCGCACAGGTGGCCGATCGCGTGATTCGCTTGCGCAGCGGGCGGATCGTGGAAATTCACGGCAATCCGCTGCCGATTCCGCCCGAGGAGGTCGTCTGGTGAGCGTACTGGACCGCAAACTTCGCCGGGAACTGCGCGGCCATGCCGGAATGCTGCTGGCGGTGACGAGCATCATTGCAGTGGGGGTGGCGTGCATGGTCACGCTCGGCTCGTCGTACCGAAATTTGAGCGAAGCGAAGCAGCTTTACTACGCGCAGTGCCAGATGGCCGATTTCTCGATAGAATTGAAAAAGGCGCCCCTCTCGGCGTTGGATGAGATCGCCGCCTGGCCCGAAGTGGCGTCGATACGGCCGCGCATTCGGCAATACGCGGCGGTCGATTTGGAAGGCGTCGCGGAGCCTCTCAACGGGCTCGTGCTTTCCCTGCCCGATCGAAAGCAACCGGTGCTCGACGACATCGTGCTGCGGCAAGGGGGATATTTCACCGACCGCCGCGACAATGAAGTGATCGTCAACGAAGCTTTCGCCCGCTATCATCGTTTGCGGCCGGGGCAATGGATCAAGCTCCTTTTGAACAATCAACAGCAGGAATTGTTCATCGTGGGCACCTCCATCAGCAGCGAGTTCGTCTATTTGCTGGGATCGGGTTCGATCACGCCCGATCCGAAGCGCTTCGGCGTTTTCTATCTGAAACGGAGTTTTGCCGAGGAAGTTTTCGATTTCAAAGGCTCCGCCAATCAAGTGCTGGGCCGCTTGAGCGCGACGGCGGGCGGCAATCCGAACGAAGTCCTCCGCCGGGCGGAAGAACGTCTGGCCGATTATGGCGTCTTCACCACGACGGCTCTGGAAGATCAAATGTCCAATAAGTTCTTGAGCCAGGAAATCAAGGGGTTGAAGAGTTTCGCGGTCGTCACCCCGACGATGTTTCTGGCCGTGGCGGCCCTGGTGCTCAACGTGCTTCTGATGCGCCTCGCCCAGCAGCAACGGATGATCATCGGCACGCTGAAAGCCTTGGGATATTCGGACAGACAGGTTTTTTGGCACTATTTGAAGCTCGGCCTCGCGGTGGGCATGGCCGGCGGATTCATCGGCTGCGCCTGGGGCTGGTGGATGGCCGACGGCATGACGAACATGTACCACAGCTTCTTTCAATTTCCCGATTTGAAAAATCGCTTCCATTGGGACGTGCATTTGACGGGCATCGCGGTGAGCGTGGGTTGTGCCGTCCTCGGTTGCATTCGCGGTTCGAGAGCAGTGCTGAAGCTTCAGCCTGCGGCGGCGATGCGGCCCAATCCGCCGCGTTCCGGCAAGGCGATAATTCTCGAACGCGCCGGTTGGCTCTGGAAATCGCTGAGTACAGGCTGGCGGATGGTGTTTAGGAACCTGTTCCGCAGCCGGCTGCGCACCTTGGCCGGCATTTTCGGCGCGGCAATGGGCGGAAGCGTGCTGGTGAACGGGTTCATGATGGAAAAGTCGATCCGATATTTTCTCGACTTCCAGTTCCAGAATGTTTTGCGCAGCGATTACGATTTGACCTTCAAGGACGAACGGGAGAGGGACGCGGTGGCCGAAGTTGCCAAACTGCCGGGAGTGGACCGAGCCGAGCCGCTGCTGAACGTCGCTTGCACGTTCGGCAATGGGCCGCATCGCAAGAAAGGAGCGATAACCGGCCTCAACTCCGATGCACGGCTCACGGTCCCGCGCGATCGGGATGGAAATCCGGTGCGCATTCCCGCGCACGGTTTGGCGATGACGCGCATCATGGCCGAGCAATTGCATTCGAAGGTGGGCGACTGGGTGACCGTCGAGCCGGTCAAGGGGGAAAAAGCCGTCCGCCGCGCACCCGTCGTCGAGATATCGGACAGCTACCTGGGCACTGCGGTCTATGCGGACATCCGCTATCTCAGCCGCCTGATCGGCGAGGAATTCGCCGTGTCGGGCGTGCAAGTGCTCGGCGACAATAATCCCGCCAATCGCAAGGCGTTTTTTCGGGCATTAAAACAAATCCCCGCCTTGCAATCCATCGCCGGACGCAGGGATATGGTGCGGACTTTGGATGAGACCTTGGTGAATAATCAGCGGGTGATCATCGACGTAATTCTCCTGTTCTCGGGCATCGTGTTTTTCGGGAGCATTTTGAACTCCTCGCTGATCAGTTTGGCCGAGCGGCAGCGGGAAATCGCCACGCTCCGGGTTTTGGGATACGGTCCTTGGGAAATCGGGAGCTTGCTCTTCCGCGAAAGCATGATTGCCACGTTGATCGGCACCCTTGTGGGAATGCCGCTGGGATACTTGCTGACCGTCGTCACCGCTGCGACCTACGCCAGCGACATGTTCCGCCTGCCCATCATAACGACGCCCGAAATATGGCTGCAGACGCTCGCTTTTGCGATCGTTTTCGCGTTGCTTTCGCATTTCGCCGTGCAATACGCCGTTCATAAGATGGATTGGCTGGATGCGTTGAAAGCGCAAGAATAAATTGAAGGGGACGGGCGAGGGATAAATGATGGAACGCGATCGATGAAGTTGCCGCCTGTGGCTTTGACGCCATTTGCAGAACCTGCGAAGCGCCTCATGAGGCGTCCAAATAAAACAAAAATAAAAACGGTAATACTGCATCCCGCAATTTGGTGCGAACTCCTATGAAAATTAAAACGTGGTTGGGAATCATCGTCGGCGGCGGAATCCTGATTTTACTGGGTATGTTTCCGGGCTGGTTCGGTCGCGGCGTGCCCGTCGAGACCGCGGCGATCAAACGAGGGGCGATCGACGAATTCATCGACGAACAGGCGAAAACCCGGCTTCCGGAAACTTACCTTGTCACCATGCCTTTCGAGGGCCGGATCGAGGCGATCGGACTGACCGAAGGGATGACCGTAAAAAGGATCAGGCGCTGGCGCAGATCGTTCCGCGCGATTTGGAATTGTCGGTCGAGGAAGCCACCGCCGCGGTGCAGCGATTGGATGAAAGTATCAAGGAAAGTTCCGACCTGGATCTCGAACAAACCGCATACCAACAGGCGCTGCAATTCGTCGAATCCACGGCGGCGACGGTGAAAGCGGCTTATGAGCGGCTGCGTTCGGGAAAAGCCAAGCTCGATTACGCCACAAGATCGCTCGACCGGATCGAGACCCTCGCGAAGTCGCACGCCAGCTCGAAGGAAGAACTCGACGCCGCCGAACTTCTCCAGGTTCAAAGCGACGTGGACTACCAGCAAGATCAACTGATCCACCGGGCAATCGTGGCGATGGCCGCCGCGACCGACCTTTTGCCGACGATGGTCACGCAATACATCGAACGAAAAAAACTTGGCGTCAGCGTGCTGAAAAAACAAAAGGAAGAGGCCGAGACCCGCTTGCGGCAGATCCTGCGGGATAAAGAGCGCGGCACCATGCGCAGTCCCGTGGACGGAGTGGTGCTGGCGAGAATGATTTCCAACGAACGCTATCTGCCCGCGGGTACGACGCTGCTGGAAATCGGCCGATTGGAAGATATGGAGGTGGAGGCCGACGTCCTGACCTTGGACATTGTCGCGGCGAAAACCGGCGATCCGGTTGAAATCTACGGGCCGGCGATCGGCAAACAGGCGGCGCAGGGGAAAGTAACGCGAATTTATCCGGCCGGTTTCACCAAAGTCAGCTCGCTGGGAGTGGAGCAGCAACGGGTGAAGGTGATCGTCCGCTTCGATCCGGACGACTTGAAACACTTGCTTGACGGACGGAGATTGGGCGTGGGGTATCGGGTGAGAATAAAAATTTTTACGCGAAAAAGTTCCGCCGCGCTACTCGCCCCGCGCTCGGCGATCTTTCGCGCCGCTGACGGAAGGTGGGAGGTGTATGCCGTTCGCGACGGCCAAGCCAAATTGCAAAAGGTCGAAGTCGGGCTGATGAACGATGAACAGGTGGAAATCGTCGCGGGACTCGACGAAGGCGAACAAGTCGTCCTCGCTCCCGAAAGCAGTCTCACCGACGGCGCCCGAGTTTTGCCGAATGAGTAAAAACCTGCGAAAATGAATGCCGGATCCTTCCAGCGACTGCAGCCGGTGCTCGGGATGAGATACCGCAAATAATCACATCAAGGCGACGTCATGTCCGGCGGCAATGGCGCCGCGGGCGCCGACTCGGAATTGCCGGAGGCGTCTCCCGTAACCGCCGAACCGATGGGCTGGCGGACGGTGACCGGCGGCAGCCTCCTGGGAGCGGAAGAGTCGGGAATTGCCGGCAATTCTTGGACGACTGCTCTGCTTGGTGCGGGTTGGCGATGTTGGGTATAGTAGGGATTTTGCTGCGGCCCGATCGCCGAGTTGGAAGGCGGCATCGGCGGCGCCACGATGCGGGTCATAGGTCCTTGCAGCGAATTGCCGCCTGCGGACGATGCCGGCCGGGCGGTCTTGAAATTGCGATCGGCCGCCGGGGAATGCGATTTGTTCTGTAAATAGCTCAGCCAGCGTGCAGCCGGTTCCAGCTTCGGATCGACGAGCAAAGCTTGCCTGAAATGGTGCTCCGCGGACTTGATATCACCCTTCTTATTCAACAAGTAACCAAGATTGTAATACGCTTTGGCGTCGCCGTGAACGCTGCGCAAATGCTCGAAAGCTTCCTGCATTCGATTCTCTTCGACCAAAATCGCCGCGATGTTGTTGCGATACAGCACGCTGCGAGATTCGAGATGCACCGCCTGACCGAGAGCGGAGGCCGCATCCTTGAGATTCTTCTGCCGGGCGTAGCATAATCCCAGGTTATTGTACGCCGAGGCGTCCTTCGGATGGTCCTTTATTGCGCGCTGATATAAATTGACGGCATCCTCGTACCGCCCCTGATTTTCCATGAAATGCGCGTAACTCAGCATTGCCGCCAGATGGTCGGGTTTTTCCTTTAACGCTTTTTGGTATTGTTGCTCGGCTTCGCCGGGTTTGTTCGCTTCTTCATAGTACTTGGCCAGTGAAAGATAAAGCTCCACGCTGGGTTTTGCTTCGGAACTCAGCAGCGTCGGGTCATCGCTGGCCAATGAATCCGGTTTTGGCTTGGAGGAAAAGGATTCCCCCATCTTGCTGAAAGTTTGCTTGATCGACTGGGTGAAGGAAGGTTTTGCTGCACCGCCGGACAGGTCTTGAGCGGCGCACCTTGGCAACATTGAACCGCTTAGCATGAGCCAAGCCGTTACTGCCTGCACACTCAACCAAATTGTCCCGTTGATGCGAATCACCACATGGCTCCTCGTAATTAAAGTGGCACCCTTGCTGATCCTCGTTTAACAGATCGGCCGAAAAGGCCGCTCAGCTAAATCCGTTTTGAAGGAATAAGTAGGTTTTAACGATCATATCAATGAAAACTTTAATTAAATCATAAAATGGGCAAAATAAGTTGATCTGAGACTGGGGGAAAATTTTGCATTTTTGTGCGTCTGAAAACTTATGTTGTTTTTTCCCCTACCTTGCAAGCACTAGCCGGATCATGTTGATATATTTTCCACAATCGGGACTTGCGAAGAAAAAAAATGCATCAAGAAATACTATCGGGGGGATTTCTCCCCCCGACGTAATGAATTGGTTCACGCGAGATTGCTAATTTCCATTGCCGCCGCTCCCGCTGCCACCGCCACCGGAATCCTTCGGCGGCAAACGCGGAGATGGAGTGGTCGATTGATATTTCCGACTGATGGATTCCACCAGATCGGCGGGCCAACCATCATCGGAAACCGTGGTTTCCGAAATCGAGGGCAATTCGCCTTGGGGATGGATTTGCGCTACATAAGATTGGACTGCGTTCATACGGGCGGCGGTTTCTTCGGCAGTGCCGGCGACATGCACGAAGATCGCTCGATGCTGCGAAGGAGCCTCGAATGCAATCCAGTGAATTTTAAGCCGCCCAGCCTCGGTCAACTCGCCGGTGCTCAATTCGAAGTAATGATCGTCCAGCAGATTTTGCTTACGCCATCCATTGGCCACTTCAACGGCAAAGGGAAGCCGCGTTGTTTGCCGATCGGGACAAACAAACGGCTGCGGCCAGCAGTTTCTCCGCTTGGTATCTTGGGGAATGCTATGGAAGAAATCGCATAGCCAATCGGCCTGGACGGGTATGGTGACAAATGCAATGGCGGCAAAAAACAGGCACCGGAGTAATCGAGCCGACATATTCCTTCCCTCCATGTTGGGTTCTGCCGTTAAACTTTGCGCATTCCTGCTAAAATGATGCAGAAGCTGGTTCGTAGCCCGAAATTTGGGTCTCTCTGGTTTTATCGGCAAAAGAGTTGTCGGACAGCAAGAGGAATTTTACCTGTTTCGCCGAACGGCAAGTTCTTCACGACAATGAGCCGGTTACACACTCGGCCAATCTTCGTTTGTGCCATGTCGCTGCAAAACATTCAACTTTTTTACCCGCCCATCTTGGGGAACATTTCGCGGACCATGGTGATGGCCGCAGGACCTACCAGAACCACGAAGATGCCCGGGAAAATGAAGATCACCAGCGGGAATATCAATTTCACGGCGGTTTTGGCGGCCTTTTCCTCCGCCATCTGTCGCCGCCGGGTCCGCAAGGAATCGCTTTGGGTGCGCAAGGCTTGCGCAACGCTGGAGCCGAACTTGTCGGCTTGAATGAGCACGGCAGCCAAAGCCCTGAGGTCGGACACGCCGGTGCGCACGCCGAGTTCGTGCAGCACTTCGGTGCGCGGGCGGCCCATCTGTAGTTGGAAATTGCAGATCGCGAATTCTTCGGTCAGCACGCGGTAAGCGGTTTTCATTTCCTCGGCGACTTTGCGCATCGCCTGATCCAATCCCAAACCGGCTTCCACGCAAACCACCATCAGATCCAAGGCGTCGGGCAGGGCCAGAAAGATCGATTGTTTCCGATTTTTTCCCATAAAAGTGATGACGAGATCGGGCAGATAGAAAAACAATCCCCCAATGATCACCGACCACATCATGGATTTCTGGTTCATGCCTTTGACGATCACCATGGTTCCCCCGCCGAGAAACAATCCCGCCACCAGGCCGGCGAATTTCAAGCCGTAAAAAATAGTGGTCGCCGTTTCACCGCGAAAACCCGCATAAGACAATTTGAACTTCGTTTTCCCGAGTTCCATCTCGCTTTTCGGCTGCAACGGCTTGGCGAGGGCGGGCGTTGCCCTTTCGAGCATTTTCGTGACCGCATCGGACTTTTTCAAGGCACTTTCACCGCCGCTTCGTTTCCGCGGGAATTTCAATTCGTCCAAGCGTTCGAGTGCCCGGGGTTTGCCGGCGGCAACGCGATCGAGCACCCACCACGCCATCGCGGCGAACATGCCGAAAATCGACAGCGGGACGATCATTTCGTAGTCGATCAAGGTCGAGGCGAATAACACGTTTGCACCTTCTTAGTGGTCGCTGGGAACTGGGGAGTGGATAGGGGGAAGCGTTCAGTTCGAACAATGCGCACTATCTTCATACTCGATCTTTCCTGCTTACACTTTGATGTTCACGATTTTTCGGATCACCAAAGCGCCGAGAATCTGCATCAAGATGGCAATCCCGAGCATTTTCGTGCCCATGGGGTCGGTAAACAACGTCATGAGGTATTTCGGATTGAGTTGATAGACGGTGAAAAACAGCAGGAAAGGCAGGGCCAGCAGCACGATGCCGGAGAGCCGTCCTTCGCCGGTTAGCGCTTGGACTTGCCCCCAAATGCGGAAGCGATCGCGGATCAGTTCGCCGATTTTGTCGAGGATTTCCGCCAAATCGCCGCCCGTCTGGCGCTGCAGGATCACAGCAGTTACGAAAAACTTCAAATCCAAGTTGGGAATTCGTTCGGTCATTTCCCGCAGGCTCTGCTCCATGGGAATGCCCAAATTCTGTTCTTCGAATACGCGGTTGAACTCTTTGCCGATGGGCAAGCCCATTTCATTGGCCACCATGTTGAAGCCGAAGCCCATGCTTTGGCCGGAACGCAGCGCCCGGGAGAGCATTTCCATGGCCTCGGGCAGTTGCGACGCGAAATGTTTCAATCGCCTTTTTCGGCGGAACAGCAGCCAGGCAACCGGAAGGAAGCCCATCGACAGGGCCACCAGGGGAATGAACGCGAAATGGAGGCGCAATATCGCTCCGAGCAAAACCCCGGCAGCGGACATGCCCAGGCAAATCAGCATCAGTTTGCTGACCGTCAACGAGGTGTCGGCCTGCTCGAAGAGTACGGTAATGCGGCTGAAACGCTCGAAAAACCGCTCGATAAAGCCTTTTGAATCGAACAACGGCTGCGCGAGCACGCTCTGATTGGCAAAGGCTTCCTTGACGCCGGCGGGCGTGGAGGCGCCGGTGATTAAATCCAGCCGATCTTCGACCCGGCTGACCGGTTTGCTGCGCAGCAGCATGGCCGCGCCCGATCACGAGCGCGGCGACGCCCACGAACGCGGCGATGCCTAGAATAATTGTGCTCATGTCCTATTAATCCTCCATCATCACCCGTTCGCGGAAGGCGCTGGCGGGCAATCGCACGCCCGCGGCTTCCAGGCGTTGCATGAAAGACGGGCGGATGCCGGTGGCGATGAATTTGCCGTAGGCCCGGCCGCTTTCATCGACGCCTTCCTTGTCGAATTTGTAAATGTCCTGCATCACCACGGTGTCTTGTTCCATGCCGACGACTTCGGTGATGTACGTGATTTTGCGCGGCCCGCCTTGCAAGCGGCTGGCCTGCACGATCAGATCCACCGCGCTGGCGATCTGCGTCCGCATGGCTTTCAGCGGCAATTCGAAGCCGGCCATCATGATCATCGTTTCCATGCGGCGCCAGGGCGTCGCGCGGCGAGTTGGCGTGCAGCGTGGTCATCGAGCCTTCATGGCCCGTATTCATGGCTTGCAGCATGTCGAGCGTTTCCGGTCCGCGGCATTCGCCGATGATGATCCGCTCGGGCCGCATACGCAAGGCGTTGCGCACCAGATCGGTGGCCGAGATCTGTCCTTTGCCTTCGATGTTCGGCGGGCGCGTTTCCAGACGCACCACGTGGTCCTGCTGCAATTGCAATTCGGCCGCGTCCTCGATGGTCACGATGCGGTCGTGATTGGGAATGAAGCTTGAAAGCGTGTTCAAAAGCGTCGTTTTGCCCGAGCCGGTGCCGCCGGAGATGATGATGTTCAACCGGGCCTTGATCGCCCCTTCCATCAGCATGACCATTTCCGGGGTAAACGCCTTGTAGTTCAACAAATCTTCCAGCTTCAGCGGATTGGCGCCGAATCGCCGGATGGACACCGAGGCGCCGTCCAACGACAGCGGCGGAATGATGGCGTTGAAACGCGAACCGTCGGCCATGCGGGCATCGACCATCGGACAGGTTTCGTCCACGCGCCGGCCGACCTTCGAGATGATCCGGTCGATGATCTGCATCAGGTGGTTGTTGTCGCGGAAAATGACGCTCGTCTTTTCCATTTTCCCGCGGCGCTCGATGTACACGTTTTTCGGCCCGTTGATGAGAATATCGCTCACCGTCGGGTCTTTCAGCAGCATTTCCAGTGGGCCGAGACCGAAGGTCTCGTCGAGCACTTCGTTCACCAATCGCTCGCGCTCGTTGCGATTCAACAGCGTATCTTCGCTGTCGCAAAGGTGTTCGACCACCAGACGGATTTCACGCCGCAGCGTCTCGCCTTCCAACTCGCCGACCCGCGACAAATCGAGCTTGTCCACAAGTTTATTGTGGATCCGCTGCTTGAGCTCTTCGAAGCTGTTTTCCTTGGAATCGGTGGGACGTGACGGAGTGGCTAATTTTGACATGGTAGCTTGGGTGAAAAAATTCCTTGATCGGCAGCTTGGCTACTCCTCCCGCAAGGGTTTTCCTCGGGAGCCGGATGCACGAACGACCGCAAGCCGTGCTTTCCGACACAGCGCAGTTGTTCCAATGTAACCATAGCTTATGGTTTTTTGCCGGTGGCGAAGAGATTGCCGTTTGACCGGCAGGAGCGGATGTAGGAATTATCGGGATTGTGCGCCGTGGATCGGTGCAACGAAGAAATGGCATCTGTTTGACCGCCGCCGGTCCGCGATTACTCCTTCTCTAACGCCTCGACGGCGGCTGCGAGAGCGGCATCCTGGCGAGGAAAAACGCTGCGGAGATCGAGCAGCAGGCGGTCTTGCTGGATGCGGCCGACGACAGGGGGGGTGCCGGAGCGAAGGGCGGCGGAAAACCGATCCACCGTCATCGCGGCGGGCGTGATGGCTATGCACCATGTCGGCAGTTGTTGCGTGGGGATCGAACCACCGCCGAGATAAGTGACGTCCGGAACCGGTTCGGCCGCCGCGACGACTTTCTTCGCCGACCCGATTTGCGGGGCCAAACGTTCGGCGCGGTTTTTCAGGTTTTCGGCCGATGTGCCGAGCAACCGCAGGAGCGGCACGCTCAGTTTCGCTTTTTCCTCGTCGCGGTACAGCCGCAGCGTGGCCGCAAGCGCGGCGAGCGTGAGCTTATCGACCCGCAGCGCGCGGGCAAAAGGATGTTTTTGGATCTTTTCGATCGCCGCCTTCCGGCCAAGGATAATGCCGCACTGCGGACCGCCAATGAGCTTGTCGCCGCTGAACAACACGGCGTCGGCGCCGTCGGCAATGCTTTTTTTCGCCATCGGCTCGCCGGGCAGGCCGAACTGGGCGAAATCGACAAGCGCGCCCGAGCCGATATCGTGAATCACCGGTAGGCGATGTTGTTTCCCGAGTTCGACAAGCTCGTGCAGTTCCACGCTCTCGGAAAATCCCTGCACCAGATAGTTGCTCGGATGCACGAGCAGGATCGCCGCGGTTTTTTCGCCGATTGCGAGGGAATAATCGGCGAGGTGGGTTTTGTTCGTCGTGCCGACTTCGCGGAGGATCGCACCGCTAAGAGCCATCACGTCGGGCAGGCGGAAACTGCCGCCGATCTCGATTAATTGGCCGCGCAGAACGATCACTTCCCGCCCCGCGCCCAAAGCGGCCAGCACGAGCATGGTCGCGCCGGCGTTGTTGTTCACGACCAGCGCCGCCTCGGCCCCAGTCAGTTCTTTCAGAAGCGGTTCGGCGGCCAGGGTCCGGCGGGAACGTTTGCCCGTGTTCAGATCGATTTCCAAACTGGCATAATCTCGTGCAACAGCCGTCATTTCCGCAATGGCCTCTTCGGCCAGCGGGGCGCGGCCCAAGCCGGTGTGCAGCAAAATGCCGGACGCGTTGATGACCGGCCGCAGTCCGAGCGATTCGGCCTCCATCACCCGCCGGGCGATGCGCTCGGCGAGTTCCGCGACGTTCGGCAGCGTCTTCTCGCCCACGGCGGTTTGGACTTCGCTGCGCATCTCGTCCAAAACGGTCCGTACGGTATTGACCACGGTATTGTGGCTCAACCGATCGACCAACGACTTCAGAGACGGGCTTTCCAAAAGTTCGCTGACCGAAGGGATATTGCGAAGCGGATTGAGCGACATGATCGAATCTCCTGTTAGTTTTTGTAGGTTATGCTTCAGCATTTCACGGCACTGGTGCAACCAATCAGTGCCCTTTATGTAGCCCAGGCGTTTACGCCTGCGGAAACGGATCGCCCCGGCTAATTCTTATTCTTCCAGCCCCTTCAGGGGCGTGAGTGATTTACCTCGCTCGCCCCTGAAGGGGCCGGCGAGAAAGAAAAGGAAGGCAAAATCCTAACCACAGGCGTAAACGCCTGGGCTACATAAAAGGCGCAACAACACCGTAATTTCCACAACACCGTTTTTTCCACAACACGTTTTTTCCAAACTACTGTCTCTTCCTTTTCATTTTGGAAATCTTGTGTTGCCGACGCGGCGGGTGAGGCCGATTTTATCGAGGTGATCCAAAAGCGGCAGGGCGAACTTGCGCGTAGTATCGAGCATGTACTTGAATTGCACGCTTTCCAAACGCGGCTCCTTCGCAAAATGATCGCGGAGCAACTCGCAAGCGCGATCGACTGCTTCCCGATGAAACAACATTCCTTCCTCGACTTGCACCAGTTTGCCGTGCTCGCGGAGAATTTTGAGGATTTTTTGCAGCTTCGCCGGCGGCGCATTCGTTTGCTTGGCGACTTCTTCAATACTTGGCGGCTGAAAGCCCTGTTGGCGAAAAGGGATTCCACGGCGTCCAACATCCTGGCGTCTTCGTCGCGGAAACTGCTTTGGTGGTCGGCCAGAGCTAAAAATTCACCTCGCTCTACCAGCCGTTTTTCGTTCACCAATCGGTTGACGAGATATTCGAGTACCGACTTATGAGCCGTTATTAGTTTGCGCAATTGCTCCCACGGCAACCCCGGCCTTTCCGGTGATTGACGATGGAATTCGCCGATTTGCTTGATGATGTATTCCGCCGCCTCGGCCGCCGTTTGCCGATGCAAATAAAGCCCGCCCTGGGGAGAAAGGAGCGTTTGATTCTCCGCCAACTCCGCAAGGATTTCCCGCAGGCGGGCGCGGGGGATTTTCGTGCGCACGGCAAGGGCCGGTTCGTCGGCGGCCAGCAATTCGGCCCTGCGCACGCAATACTCGACGAAACGGCGTTCGTCCAGCACGGCTGCGGCGCGTTCGCGAAGATCTTCCATCACGCCCGGGCGGTTCCCCTTCAACCGCCGCTCGACCGCCTCGATGATCCGGCCGCCGCCGATGGTTCGCACCGGCGAGGGAGTGCGGACGATAAAGTGATCGCCCGGGCCGGCGATGATGGGCGTCTTGGCGCGGACCTGGATCAAATCCTCGGTCCCACTTTCCATGAAATTGCCCTTGAGCGGATAGAATGATGCGGCGACTTCGGTCGTGCCGGTGTGAAACTTCACTTCCGCGCCGCTTTTGACGAGCAGTTTGTCGCGCGGCAGCAGTTTGAGCGAGCAGAGAAACCATTCCTGCGGCGAAAAATAGCCGGGCACGGTGAGTACGTCGCCCCGGCGGATGATGCGGTGGTCCCAATGGCCGACATTGATCGCGGCGCATTGGCCGGCCATGACCCTATCGCTGGTTTGCCCATAGACCTCGATCCGCCGCAACTTGCCGCTCAAATTGTGCGGCAGCAGAACCATTTCATCGCCGGCATGGGCGACGCCCGAAACCGGAATGCCGGCGACCACGGTTCCATAACCGTGAACGGAAAAGGCCCGATCCAGGGGGAGGCGGAAGAGTCCATCGACCCGTTTCGGCTCGATCGATCGCACCAAATCCCACAGCGCTTCCAAAAAACCATCGAAACCTTCACCGGTGATATTCGACAACGGAAGAATCGGCGCATGCTCCAAAAAAGTTCCACGGAGAAAATAGGCGACATCGGCCTTTACCTTCTCGCGGTCCTCAGGCTGAACGCGATCGATCTTGGTCAAAGCGACGATGCCGTGCCGTATGCCCAACAGGGTGAGGATTTCCAAATGCTCCCGGGTTTGGGGCATCACGCCGTCATCGGCGGCAACGACGAGGATTACGCCGTCCATGCCGCTTGCGCCGGCGACCATCGTTTTGATGAAATTTTCATGGCCCGGCACGTCAACGATGCCGACCTGCATTTCGGCGATTTTGCAGGGGGCGAAGCCCAGGTCGATCGACATGCCCCGCTCCTGCTCTTCCTTCAACCGGTCCGTTTCGCAGCCGGTAAGACAGCGGACCAGCGCGGTTTTGCCGTGGTCGATGTGACCAGCCGTTCCGAGAGTAATATTAACTTGTTGCAAGGTTGGACCTCAGCTATCAACAAATTAGCGGAAATTTTCGTCAGCTTCCTCTTATGAGTATATCCACCATCTCTCCGGCTATCTATCACCCCCCCTGCAATCGATTTTTACCATCGAGAATTGGTTTTAATTGAAAGATAATTTGCCCTCTATCTCGACATCCTCTCCATAAATACTCATAATGGACGATCGACACAGCCGCGATATTTCAAATTATTTTTCTTTTCCAGGGGAGGATTTCGTGAAAAGCATTGCCGGGGTGAATCTCAGCGACGTGCAAACGGTTTACGGCGGCCCGGAGGGCGATTTGTGGGAATTGGTAATGGGCCAGCAAATCCACATCGGCGGTTTCGCCGCGTCGATGGATTTGGCCGAGAAGGCCGGCATCGTTCCGGACATGACGGGCGTTGACCTGTGTTGCTGCAGCGGCGCGGGCATGCGGTTTCTCGTCCGCTTCCGGAATGTCGCCAAAATGCACGGCGTCGATGCCACGGAAAATGTCGTTGCGCGCGGCCGCAGCCGATGCAAAGCCGAAGGATTAGACGGCCGGATCGACTTCACGCTCTGCGATGCCTGCCATAGCGGCCTGCCCGCCGCCAAAGCCGATTTCGTCTGGGGAGAAGACGCCTGGTGCTACGTGGTCGATAAGCAGCAATTGATCGCCGAGGCCGTTCGGCTGGTCAAGCCCGGTGGAATCATCGCCTTCACCGATTGGATCGAAGGCCCCGTCGGCATGACCGACCGGGAGTCGGAGCGTTTTTTAAAGTTCATGAAGTTCCCCAATATTCTCGATCTGACCGGATATACCGGATTGCTTGCCGAGCGGAACTGCGAAATCTTGAGCGGCGGAAGATACGGGCCGATTCCCGCGCTATGTGGACCTTTATCTCGACATGCTCAATATGCAGTTGACCTACGACGCGCTGCGCATTATCGGTTTTGACCTTCCGCTGATGGAATCGTTGGGGGCTGAAATGAACTTCATGCGCGATCTGGCCCACGCGAAAAAAATCGCCCAAGGACAAATTATTGCAAGGAAAAAGGCATAAACATGGCAAAATGCTGCGGCAATCAAGATGGGAGCGGTTCTCGCCCGGTTTGTGGCTCGGCGAATTCGGTCAATGAGAAGCAAGGGGAGGGTCCTTTCGCCTGGTTCGACAAGATGCTCGAGCATTGCTACGAGCATGCACAAGCGGCAAAAGCGGCCGGCAAGCCCATCGTGGGCATTCTCTGCGAATACACGCCGCGGGAGTTGATCATGGCCGCCGGCGGCGTTCCGATTTGCCTGTGCGGCGGTTCCGCGAGCACGATCCCCGCCGCCGAGCAGCATCTGCCGGCCAATCTCTGCCCGCTGATTAAATCGACCTATGGTTATCACGTTCTCGGCAGCAATCCGTTTCTCGAAATGGCCGATTTAGTCGTCGCCGAGACCACTTGCGACGGCAAGAAAAAGATGTACGAACTGATGGCCGAATCGCGGCCGATGTACGTTTTGCATCTGCCGCACAAATCTGCCAACGGCGCGGCCCGGGAATACTGGTTCGAGGAACTGGGAAAATTCCGGGCGTTCCTGTCGCGGCGTTTCGGCACGGAAGTTACCGATTGCAAAATTCGCGAAGCCATGCGCCGGCTCAACCGCGAGCGGGCGCTGCGCCGCGAATTGGCGGAGTTGATGAAATCCGACCGGCCGCCCTTGACGGGCCGGCAGCTTCTCGCTTGCAAGAGCAGCGTCTGGGCCATGCCCGAAGCTTTGGAACAATACGAGCGCGCGATCGATGCTCTTCGCGGCCAATGCGGGGAATTGACCTCGTGTCCGGACAAGACGGCTCCCGCGAATAAACAGGACGGAAAAGTGCGCGTGTTGATGACCGGCGTGCCGATGGTGCATGGCGCCGAGCGGACGCTCGATATCGTGGAAGACTGCGGTGGGCTGGTCGTCGCCATGGAAAATTGCACCGGCCTCAAGCCGCTGATGGATGACGTCGATGACGCCGCGGCCGATCCGCTGCGTGCCTTGGCGGAGAAATATTTTTCGCTGCCGTGCTCCGTGATGACCCCCAACGACCGGCGGCTCGATCTCTTGCGCAGCATGGCGGCCGACTATCGGCCCGAGTGCGTGATCGAGCTTATTTGGCAAGCCTGCTTGACCTACGACGTGGAATCGTGCCGCGTAAAGCGATTCGTCGAGGAGGAATTGAAACTCCCCTATTTGCGCATCGAAACCGATTATTCCCCGTCCGATTCCTCGCGGATCAACGTCCGCGTGGAGGCTTTGCTGGAAACCGTGCGCGCCCACCGGTGATGGGAAAATGTGGGAGTCAGCGTTCGGAAAACAGGAGTATTTTTTTCGGATCTTCGAATTTCTGAGCCTTGAGCCCTGAATCCTGAACCCTCAAAGCCTCCTAATCAGTCGCCCGATTCACTTTATTCATGACCACGATCGCCTATGCCAGCCCGTTCGTTCCCGTGGAATGGATCGCGGCTCATCGATTGCAACCGCTTTGGCTGCGGCTGCGCGGCAAGCAGCCGGCCGATGCTCGCGGTCACCCGGGGTATATGCCCGTACGCCGGAGCCTTGATCGACGCGGCGATGTCGGACATCGAGGCGCCCCAATCATATTCGGTTGACTCATCGGATGCCACGCGCCCTTGCGCGGGTAGGGGCACTGGTGCTGACGACAACCTGCGATCAAATGCGCTATGCGGCCGCCTTGGCGGAAAGCGGCGGGAATTACCCGGTTTTTTTGCTGAATGTGCCTACAATGTGGCAGACGGCCGCAGCCCGGCAACTTTACCGCGAAGAACTGCGGCGATTAGGGCGATTTCTCGTCCGGCTGGGTGGAACCGCGCCGAGCAATGCCGATTTGGCGGCGGTGATGTCAAAGTATGATCGAGCGCGGCAGGATGTGCTCGAAAGGAGCGAAAACTATTCCTCGCGGCATTTCGCCGATGCCCTGGCGAAACTCCGCGGTGAGTTCGCAGTTCCGCCTTCAGGCGGCAGCGGGTCATCCGACCGGCTGAAGCCGGAACCGCGAACAAACGCACCCGGCACTCCGCTTGCCATCATCGGCGGACCGCTTCTGGAAACGGATTATGACTTTTTCGACATGCTGGAAAATGTTGGCGGCCGTGTCGTGCTCGACGCCACGGAGGGCGGCCGGCGAACGCTGCCCAAAAAATTCGATCCGGCGATGGCCGCCGCCGATCCGCTGCAAGAGTTGGCCGATAGTTATTTCGACGCCATCCCGGACGCTTTTCGGCAGCCCAATACGGCTCTTTACGAATGGCTCGATCGAGAATTGGCGGCGCGGCGGGTCCGTGGAATCATTTTTCATCGATACGTTTGGTGCGACCAGTGGCACGCGGAATTGCAGCGGTTGAAAAGTTGGAGTCCGGTGCCCGTGTTGGAGATCGATGCCGGTCCCGACGACGCGGCCGCTTCGGGACGCATCCGCGGCCGCGTGGAAGCATTTTTGGAAATGTTGGCATGAACGACCGGCCATGCAGAATATCTCTGGCGGAATGGGATCATCGATACGCCGAGCTGCGCTGCGGGATTGCAGGAGCCGGATTATGGCGGACCACTCGGCCGGCACGCCGAGCAAGGCGATTTGCGGCTGCATAAGCTATGCATGGACAACTCCGCCGCCGCGCTTAGGCTATGGAACTTTTTTCTTTCGGAAGAAGATCGGTTGCACGATTGCCATGCCCGGGGCAAGAAGCTTGTCGGAACGATGAAGGATCTCGGCACGGTGCCGGTGATGGTCTATTCGCTGCCGAATCTGGCGGCGTTCTATCCCGACGGCGCGTGGTGGCTGCCCTGCATCGAGGAAAACCGAACGGATCTGCTCGAAATCGCCGATTCGTTGGGAATCGACGAGTCCTTTTGCCCCGTCCGGGCGATGTTGGGGGCCTTCGTCAACCGGAAGCATTTTCCGCTGCCGGGGCTGCTGACGTGCAGCGTGGGGGCCACCTGCGACGACTTCTCGGCCATCGCCCGGCGTTTGGAGTCGCTCGGTTTTCCGATCCACTGGTGGGAGATTCCGCACCGCCGCCGGCCCGAAAGGGACGAGCCGGCGGTCGATTTGCCCGGCGGTTTTCGCGCGCCGAAGAGCCAGGTCGAGTTCGTGAAGGAGGAATTGGAGCGAATCCGCGGGGCGATCGAGGCCTTCGCCGGCGAGAAACTTACGGACCAACGGCTCGCGGCCGGAATCGAACGCGCCAACCGGGTGCGCGGTATTCTCGGCCGGTTGCGGGAAATGGCCTATCGGGCCGATCCCTGTCCGATGCCGGCTTTGGAAATGCTGCTGGCCGAGATGCTTGCGATTCATTTCTGTTCCGACGATAATGAAACGATCGCCGTGCTGACCGAACTGCGGGATGAAACGGAGCGACGCGTCCGTGCGGGAATCGGCGTTTTGGCCGAAAATGCCGTCCGCGTTTTTTGGGTCAATCCGGTGGCCGACCTGCAGGTGATGAATTTATTGGAAGACCTGGGTGGACGCATCGCCGGGTCCGATTACCTGTTTTGCCATGCCCTGGACGCAATCCCGACCGATTTGCCGCCAATGGAAGCCCTGGCGCAAATGGCGCTGGCCGACCCGATGGTAGGCTCGGCCGCGGAACGCGCGGCGCGGATCATCGCCGATATCCGCCGCTTCGGCGCCGAAGCGCTGGTCCTTTCGCGCATTCCCGGCGCAAGCCACTGCGCAATGGAATCGCTGGTGATCGGCGAAGCGGTGCGCGCGGAACTTGATATTCCGCTTGTGGAAATCGAAGTTCCTTCCATCACCCATGCCGTGCGCCCTGCTCTCCGCACGCGGTTGGAAGCGCTGGTGGAAACGGCGCGAGGGCGGAGATTTGACTGTGGCAATACGAGATAGTCATTCGTTGTTCAACCGCAAGCGGCTATTTTCCTTCATCTCATACTTCATCTCATACTTCATACTCATACTTCATACTTCCATGATATGTGCTGGAGTTGACGCCGGATCGAGAACCACCAAGGTTGTGCTGCTTGAAGCGGACAGCCTCGAAGTGGTCGCGATGGGCGTCGTCGATCAAGGGATCGATCAGGACGCCGTGGCCGGCGCGCTGTTCGAGCGTTTGCTGCACGAACACGGCATTGCCCGGGAGCGCGTGGGTTCCGTCGTGGGAACGGGCTACGGCCGCAAGCTGATTCATTTCGCCGATAAGGCCATTACCGAAATCACCTGCCAGGCCTGGGGCATCCGGCAGTCCGTGCCCGGCGCCAAGACGATTCTCGATATCGGCGGGCAGGACAGCAAATATCTGCGGTTGAACGGCGACGCGATGGTGGCCGATTTTGCCATGAACGACCGCTGCGCCGCCGGCACCGGCCGCTTTCTCGAGTTGCTCGCCGCGCAGTTGGGCGTGAAACTCGACCGACTCGGAGAAATGGCTGGCCGAAGCCGCAATCCCGCCATCATCAGCAGCATGTGCGTCGTCTTCGCCGAGACGGAAATCATCGGTTTGCTGGCCTCGGGCGTTCAGCCCGAAGACATCGTGGCCGGAGTGCTGGCCTCGATCGCCACGCGGATGGCCGCCATGTCGGGACGAAATTTAGGCCTACCCATCGTACTCACCGGCGGCGTGGCGCTCGTGCCCGGGATGGACGCCGCGCTGACCAACGTCTTGGGCCAGCCGGTTACCGTCGCGCCGAATCCGCAATTGTCCTGTGCGCTGGGTGCAGCCATCCTTGCGTCGCGAATGAACGGCGGTTCGCAAACCGGCACAACATAAAGCAATGCCAAGAATATCGATCATGAAAGATCCGGCAAAACGAAAAAAAGTGATGGCGCGTTCGATGCAATTGGGGCATTGTATCTGCAACCCCAAGAAACCTTGCCCCTGCGACGTCTTCCGCGAAAAAGACCTTTGCCCTTGCGCCGGAGAACGGGAAGAAGCGCCGGCGGGGCCGGTGCGGCTCATGGAACTCGTCGAATATGCGGGCTGCGCTTCCAAGATCGACGCCGCAATGCTCAAATCGGCGCTTAGCGGACTGCCTTTCTTGAACGACCCCCGCGTGCTCGTCGGCGCGCCGGCCGGCGACGATGCGGGCGTCTATAAAATCGCCGATGATCTCGCGCTGGTGCAAACCGTGGACGTTTTCGCGCCGTCGGTGGACGATCCCTACACGTTCGGGCAAATCGCCGCGGCCAATTCGCTGAGCGATATCTACGCAATGGGCGGACGCCCCGTCACCGCGCTCTCGATCATCGGTTTTCCCATCCGCCGCGTGCCGGAAAACGTGATGCGCGAGATTCTGCGCGGCGGCATCGACAAAATGACCGAGGCCGGCGTGCCCGTCATCGGCGGACACAGCATCAACGACAACGAAGTGAAAGCGGGCTTCGCCGTGACGGGCCTCATCCATCCCGACCGCATCGCCGCCAACGCCGGCGCGCAGCCGGGCGACCGGCTGATTCTCACCAAGCCGCTGGGCACGGGCGTCATCGCCTTTGCCGCGCAGATCGGCCGCGCGCCGGACGGCGGTTCCGAAGCCGCCGCGAAGTCGATGGCACGGCTCAACGACCGCGCCGCCAAACTGATGCTCGAATTCCATGCTCATGCCTGCACCGACGTGACCGGCTTCGGCTTGGCGGGGCACTTGGGCGCGATGGCCGCCGCAAGCAAAGTCGATGTGGAACTTTTCGGCGACGATCTCCCACTGCTTCCCGGCGTTGCGCAGTGCTTGCGCGAGGGAATTCTCTCCGGTGCGGTCGAACGGAATCGGGAATCGTTCGGCGAAATGATCGCAGCCGACGAAAATGTTCCGCAGTCGCTCGTCGATCTGTGTTTTGATCCGCAAACTTCCGGCGGATTGTTGATTGTCGTGCCCGAACCTGCCGCTTCAACACTCCTCTCCAGACTCCACGACGAAGGAATGCCCGAAGCGGCAATCATCGGCGAAGTCACGGCTTTCGGATCCGGCCGCGTGCGGCTTCGCACCAGACGCTCCCCTCTCTCTCCGGAAAAGGGAATGGGGGCGAGGACCGAATGTTGCGAGCCGGCTATAAATAATAATCCCCGACAGGAGATGAATAATATGGATTGCTGCGCACATCAAAATGAATCGATTTCCCCGCGCTCTGATGAAAGCGGCAATGTTGCCGCGATTCAACGGAAATTCGCCGATTTCGTGCAAACGGCCAATGCGCCCGGCGCGCTCGACGGCAAAACGAAAAGGGCCGTCGCCATCGCCCTTTCGGTGCATGCCCGCTGCGAGCCGTGCGTGAAAAGCCATATCAAAAGGCGCGGGAAGAAGGTTTCACGCAAGCGGAAATTGATGAAGCCGCATGGCTTGGCGTCTCGTTCGGCGGTTCGCCGACGATGGTGTTTTATCAGGGATTGCGGAAGAATTCGTGAATGGAGCGAGGGGACAGGTTACAGGGGACAGGAATGGAATGCCCAAGGGGAACAAAAACTCCTCCTAGCATCCTGCCCGCTGCAACCTAGCCCCTATCTCCCGCCTCCACGGCATGTTAAAATATCCTTTTGCGTTTCGGAGGTGACTGGTTCCTGGTGGTGCCCCTGGTCTTCAAAACCAGTGTGGGGTTCGCAAGAGTCCCGGGTGGGTTCGATTCCCATTCACCTCCGCCATTTATGCCGCATAGTTGTATTCGAAGCCGTCGTTTAGCCCGGAGCCAACGGCGACGGTGGGCAGCAATTTTCTCGCGGCCTCGCCGTAGCCGTTGGCTCCGGGCTAAACGAACTGATATTGACTCCCACTGACCATGTTCATCATTCTCCGACGCGCCGTTGTTCCGTTGCTGCTGGTCATCGGGGGCATCGCCGTGATAGTTTACGGCATAAAATTTCACCTCGTGCCGGCCTTGGAAACGCACAAATCGGAAACGACCGTCATGGTGCCGGATTTATCGTCGCCGCGGCCTCCGCCTTTCCTCGGCATGGATCCCAGGAACGAACTGCCGAAATTCATCAAGAAGACCGTGTGGAAGACTACGGAAGAAACCATCTATCTTGCGGAACCGGCCATGATCCGCGACGCGACCTTCGGCGGACTGGTGTTGAATGAAGAGAAAAAACTGAAACGCACCTACAGCGGCAAGCCGCCTTCGCTTTGCCCTACGTGAGTGAAGTAAGTGCAGGCCATGGCGTCCATGGCCGGACATTTGTTGTTCGTGGGTTGGTGGCCATTCAACGTGAACGATCAACCGCCGATGATCAACGACAACCGAGACAGGCATCGAAGAAAATATGGCATCCTCCGGCAAGAAAAAGTCTTCGACGGCCGCGCGGATCGCGCGTTGGCGCTGGTGGATCCAGGGCGGATTCCTGCTCGTCTGGCTCGATCCGCTGTTGCTCCGTTTGCACGGAGTATGCTCGCCCGTGTTTCATTGCTATTCGTGTCCTTTGGCCACGTTCGCCTGCCCGATCGGCGTGCTGGCCAACTTCAGCTCCTGGCACGTGATCCCTTTCTTGCCCTTGGGCGTGCTTTTCGTCGTCGGTTCGCTGTTCGGGAGTTTCGTCTGCGGCTGGGCCTGCCCTTTCGGCTTATTGCAGGACTTGCTCGATAAAATCCCGACACCCAAATTCCGGCTGCCTAATTGGGTGGGCTGTTTTCGCTATTTCACGCTCATCGGTTTGGTCGTGGCCGTTCCGTATTTCTACGGGGAGAAACACAGCCTGTTTTTCTGTTCCGTCTGTCCGGCCGGGGGGCTGGAGGCTGGACTGCCGCTGGCCATCGCCGGGAAAGTCGCCTGGCCGACCATCACGAAAATCACCATCGTCGTCGTCGTTTTGGCGGTCGCCCTCTTCACTTGGCGACCGTGGTGCCGCATGTTATGCCCCTTGGGGGCGATTTACAGCCTTCTCGACCCGATTTCGGTGTTCTTTCTTCGTTTTCGGCGGACCGATTGCATCGATTGCGAAACCTGCCGCGGCGTTTGCCGCGATCAGGCTGATCCGGAGTTCAGTGTCGATGGCATGCGCTGTGTGCGCTGCCTCGAATGCACCAATTGCCGCGCTATTTCCTTGGAAACGGTTTTCTCCCGCTCGACGAAATCGGCAACGACTACCCCTCCGAAGGAAGTGCTCACCCAGTTGGAAAATCCGAAAGATTGCTAAACTCGGAGGGAATCATGCCAGATTATGAAATTTACTTCGATCCGATAAACCTTACTCCCGGAAAAAATACCATTTTCGGGGGCATTGACAATTCGACAACCGAATGATATAAGCAGCTATTCGCTGGTG
The DNA here is from genome assembly GCA_963713065.1 of Pirellulales bacterium. Classification (GTDB taxonomy): domain Bacteria; phylum Planctomycetota; class Planctomycetia; order Pirellulales; family Thermoguttaceae; genus JADLEL01. Next base: position 89,675 of record CAVQKP010000019.1, read on the forward strand.
TTTCGCCTTTTGAGAACGAGGAGCACGTGTCAAAGGCCATGCAAACATTCACTCCCAAGGGCAGACTGCTTTTCACCGGGGCCGTTTTTTCGGCGATAGTTCTCGCTTTCTTGGTTGCGGCCAAAGCTGAAACTTGGCCGCTTACGCTTAAAAAATTCGGATCTCAAGACGAGTCCTCCGCGGATTGGAATGCCGATCCTCTCCCCTTCTATCTTCGTTTCAACGCTTCCGAGCAGAACTTTCAATCGCAAGTCGGACCGCCGGGAAAAACTCGCGTCGAGTGGCCCGGCATGGCCGAGCAGGCGGCGGAGTTCCGGAGAATCGTGAAAAAGGAGCCGCAGTACAAATCGGATTATCCGTTCCGCGGCGTCGCTGAATTGGGAGTGAAAAAATACGCTTTCGCGCTCGACGCCATCCCGCCCGATCCGCAACCTGAAAAAGAGAAACCGGCGGCGAAGCCTGAACAATCGGAAGCCGGGCAATCGAAGAAGGCAGCCGATCCACCCGATAAAAAAACCAAGCCGTCCGCGAAAAAATTTCTCGGCTACAACCGGCTGTATTTCGACTTCAACGGCAACGGCGACCTGACGGACGATCAATCGGTTTCCGCGCCTTCGGTGCATGAGTCGGAGCTCTACCCCTATAACAACGGCGAGTGGGTTTCATTCGACTTTCCCGGCGTCGAGGTTGCGCTCGATATCGAAGGAACAAAGTTCGATTACGCCTGTAATTTCAATGGATACATCAGCGAGAACGAAGGCCTGCGATACGCCACCGTCTCGTTGCGGTCCTCCGATTATCGCGAAGGCGAGATCGCGCTCGGCGGAAAAAAATTGCGCGTCGTCTTGTTCGATTCCAATTGCAACGGCCGGTTCGACGATCGCGCGTCGATCGCACCGAACACCGCGCCAAACGCACCACTCCGCCTCATAGAAGGCGATACGCTGTTGATCGACGCCCCCGTTGCGGAGAAAAAGGAGAATCAGGAGAACAAGGAAAATTTTGCCAATTGGTACGCGATCCGCTCGAATTTCGACAAGTACCGCCATCGGATAGGCAAATTGATGGATATCGACGGCCGCTATTACGAGTTGAAGATATCGCCCGCCGGCGACAAGATCTCCTTGGAATCGATGGAAGTGCAGACCGGCAATATCACGAATCCGAACGACGGTTTTTCCGCGGTGATTTATGGCGACCAGGGCATTCTGAATATCAGCGGCGGTAAGGATGCGCCGGTTCCCGTGCCCGTCGGACGATGGAAGCTGCTGAGCTGCAAGATCGACCGGACGAAAATCGAAGCGGCGGAAAAACCGGCGTCGAAGCCCGAAAAAGCCAAACAATCGATCGTGCAAGCGCTGGGCAAGAGCATTTTAGGCATGGGAGGCGAGATGGTTTCGCCGCGCCTGAGCCGCGAGACTTACGTGGAAGCGGAAGCGACCTCCGCCTATAAAGCGGTCGAGGTTCGCCGGGGCGAAACCGCCGTTTTGCCGTTCGGTCCGCCTTACAAACCGCAGGTGACAGTTAGCGGATTCAACGAAAAGAACCGGACGGCGCGTTTGTCGCTGACGCTCGTGGGATCGGCCGGCGAAATTTGTTCCGATCTCGAAGTGAAAGGCAGCCGCCCCTCCAAGCCCAAGTTCACCATCACCGACCCGCAGGGCAAAGAGGTGGCCAAAGGCGCGTTCGAGTATGGTTGAGGATTCACCTGCGGGTACTCGTGGCGAGTACCATCTGACCTGGCGGACGAGTATCGCGTCCGCATCAACATGAAAGCCGGTCCGTTTTCCGTGGAGGAGAACGCCGAGAGCGTCATCAAATCGTCGGCGCCTGCGCCGCGGATAAGAACAATGTGGATTAGGCATCGAAGCTGCGCATTTCCAATAAACTTACAAAGGAAGGAAACCAAGTTTATGTTCAGAAAAAGGCCGTATCTCGCCGCCGTGCTTGCCGCCTCGGGCGTCCTGGCGGGTATAGCGGCGGCCGCGAGGGCGGAAACCGCCGCCCTCGAAATCAAGAAACTCGAAGCTTCCAACCAAGCGCCGATTGTCCGGGCGGCGCCCGCGGATTACCTATACCGCACGACTTCCGCCCAGTCGTTCAATGCCGCGGTGGGACCGGCGGGCAGCAACCGCGTTTCGTTCGGAGGCGACTCCGAGCAAAAGGAATTGTTCAAGAAGCTCGTGACGAAGGAGCCGGAATACGCTTCGGAATATCCTTTCCGGGGCGTCGTTAAGTTGGGCACGCAGGAATACGCTTTCGCGCTCGACGCGGTGCCCGAAAAAAAAGGCCGAGAAAGAAAAGGCGGAGGGCGAAAAGACGAAACCGGCCGCCGAAACGGAAAAGACGGGAATCCTCGTGCCCGCAGACGACGAGGATACCAAGTCGGACGCCGACGCGGACAAATCGAAAGATGAGGCCGCGGAGAAAAAGAAAAAGAGAAAGAAGAAAAGAAAAGGAGAAGGCCCCCAAAGCCATCCATTACAATCGGCTTTATTTCGATTCGAACCACAACGGCGACCTGACCGACGACAAAGTCATCGAGTCGGAAGCATCGCCCGGAATGGTTGTTTTCGGCGGCAATTACGCGAGATTTTCCTTCCCGCAGGTCGAACTGACTGTCGATGCGGACGGGACGCCGGTCGATTACGCGTTTACGATCAGCGGGTACATGATGGTCCAACCGCAGTTTTCCTACGCGGGCGTCCAACTGAACGCCGCCGCCTATCGCGAAGGCGACATCACGCTCGACGGCAAGCCGCATCACGTGGTCTTGATCGATTATAACAGCAACGGCCGATTCGATGATCAGATCAAGATTCAATCGAACGTTCGCGGTTCCGGCGGGCAAATTTATCCCCAACAGGGCGACATGCTGTTGGTCGATCCCGACGCGCAGTTCCCGACTCGCCCTACGAGCCGGCCGGAAGCAAATTCCGGAACTACGTTTCGAAGCTGGTGCTGATCGACGGCCGTTATTACGACGTGAAGATCACGCCCGCGGGCGATAAACTCACCTTGGAACCGTCTAACGTCCCCTTGGGCAAGGTGACGAATCCGAACGACGGATACTCCGCCGTGATCTACGGCGACCAAGGGTTTCTGAAAATCTCCGGTGGAAAGGACACCGCGGCCGACGTGCCGGAGGGGGAGTGGAAGCTGCTTTCCTACTCGATCGATCAGACGGAACCTCCTCCGCCGAGCAAGCCGCCGGAGGAGAAGGCAAAATCGGACGAGAAGGAAGAGAATAAATCTTCGACGCCGAAAGTGCTCTCGAATGCGATCAAGAATTTACTGAAAAGTTCCGCGCCCGTCCGGTTGGTGAGCCGTCGCTCGACGGTTTCCGCAACGGCCACGGCCGACTACAAGCCGGTCAAAGTGGTGGCGGGCGAAACCGTGGAAATGCCTTTCGGTCCGCCGTACAAGCCCGTCGTAACGTCCTATCAGACAAACCAGGTGGTCGGCGGGAAGCCAAAGCCCGTGACTCAATTGTCCATGTCGCTGGTCGGCTCGGCCGGCGAGCAATGCACGAACATGACGGTCAAAGGCAGCCGGCCGTCCAAGCCGGAGTTCACCATTACCGACCCCGATGGCAAAGTCGTCCAGACCGGCAACTTCGAATATGGCTGAGGTTTCACCTGCTCGTACTCGTGGCGAGTACCCAGTGAACCGGCGAAAGAGTATCATGTTCGCGTGAAAATGCAGGCCGATCCTTTCAAGATCGACGAAGAAAACGACAGCGTGATCCACCCGCAAAATCCGATTCCGGAAGTGGATTAAACGAAAATCGAAGTGTCGTCATAGCACGTTCCCGTGATTTTCGCGGGAACGTGTTTGTTTCTCGACCTTTTCTGGACGCTAATTTCCCAGGCTTGACCCTGGACATCCGATTTGACAAAATAGGCAATAATCCCTGGGGTTGCTCCGGTTCTCAACCTGCATTGTATTTATGGCTTTCTACCTCATTCAACGTGCATAATCGTCATGAACAACCTTGCCGCCTCCGTCAATTTTCCTCTCTTCGCCGCACTGCAAAACGATCCTTTCGCGATTTCCCCGTGGGACTGGCTGGCAATTGGCATCTATTTCGGCATTTTGCTCGGCGTCGCCTGGTGGGTCACGCGCCGAAGCAAGGATACCGCCTCCGATTATTTTCTTGCCGGGCGGAATTTGGGGTGGTGGGTCATCGGGGCCTCGATTTTCGCCTCCAACATCGGCTCCGAGCATATCGTGGGTCTGGCAGGATCGGGAGCCAAGGACGGCGTCGCCATGGCGCATTATGAACTGCATGCGTGGTGTTTGCTGGTGCTGGCATGGGTCTTCGTGCCGTTCTACGCCCGATCGATGGTTTTCACCATGCCGGAGTTTCTCGAACGGCGTTTTTCACCGGCCTCGCGCTACGTGCTCTCGATCGTTTCCCTGGTCATCTTCGTGGTCTCCAAGATCGCCGTCGGCATTTTTGCCGGCGGCGTGGTCTTCAGCATCCTGCTGCCGGAAGTGAATCTGCACCTGGGAGGATGGGACATCGACAGCTTTTGGATCGGCTCCGTGTTGGTGATCCTCTTGACGGGCCTCTACACGACGCTGGGCGGCATGCGGGCCGTGGCGTACAACGACGCCATCCAGACCGTGATCCTCATCGCCGGCTCGGCGATCTTGACGATTTTCGGCCTCGCCAAGCTCGGCGGCTGGCACGAACTGCGCCACGATTTGCGGCTCCGAGATGTTCAACCTTTGGAAACCGCTCATTCCCGCAGGCGTGGAAGGGACATGGGCGCCGGTGATCGAAAAAAACGCCGCCGGCGCGGTCGTGCGGCAGGCGTGGTATTTCAACCAGAATTTCCCCTGGCTCGGCATGGCGATTTGCGCGCCGGTCATCGGACTGTGGTACTGGTGCACCGATCAATACATCGTCCAGCGGGCGTTGGGCGCGCCGAACCAGCGAATCGCCCGGCAGGGTTCGATATTCGCCGCGTTTCTCAAGCTCTTTCCAGTTTATTTGTTCATCATTCCGGGCTTGATCTGTTTTGCTCTGGCGAAAAGCGGCAAGGTCGCCGGTTTGACGCCCTTGATCGGAGAGGACGGGCAAGTCGTTCCCACGGTCGCGCAAGGCGATTTTCCGATGATGGTGCGATACATGCTTCCGCCGGGACTGCGCGGCGTCGTCGTCGCCGGGCTGCTCTCGGCACTGATGAGTTCCCTGGCGGGCGTGTTTAATGCCTGCTCGACGCTCTTCACCGTGGATCTTTACGCCAAGTGGAAAAAAAGCGCGACGCAGCACGAGCTGGTGCGAACCGGCCGAATCGCGACGGTCGCAATGGTGCTTATTGCCCTGGCCTGGATTCCCGTCGTGCGCGGCGCGGATAGCCTTTACACCTATCTCCAGCAAATCCAGGGCTATCTGGCGCCGCCCATTTTCGTCGTTTTTTTCTGCGGCGTTTTCTTCAAGCGGCTGAATGCGAAAGGCTGTTTTTGGGCGATGGTGGTGGGCTTCGTGATGGGCGTCTTCCGCATGGTGGTCGATACGCCCGTCACTTTGGGCTTGGAAAAATTCCCGGGATGGGTCGGCAAGCTGTACGAACCGGGATCGTTTCTTTGGATCGTCAACAACATCAACTTCCAGTATTTCAGCATTCTGATTACGATCGTTGCGGCAATGACGATGGTGGCGGTCAGTTACCTCTCGGAAGCGCCTGAATACGCGAAAATCGGCGGATTGACCTTCGGAACCGCCACGGCCGAAGATCGCGAACTTACCCGCGCGAGTTGGAGTCGGCGGGAAGTCTTCGCTTCGCTCGTCATTTTGGCGTGCATCGCCGGCGCGTATATTTATTTTACCGGGTAATCTGGGCGGAGATTGCGCCGTCAAAATCGTTGTAAACCGCAAAGGCCGCATTCCGCGTAGAAAAGCGGAGCGAGAAACTTGAGACGATTTCCGCTCGCGCTTGACATTTTTTCGCCGCGGAGTCTAATTATAATGATCGATTCACAGGCGTAATTTGCCTCCGAATCCGCGTTCCCCATTTCAATCTCCCTGGAGGAATTATCATGTCGGCAGTTCGACTTGCGGCGCTGTGCGCTGGTTTGATGGCATTGCTATCACCGATCTCGGCGCAAGCGGGACCGTTCATGGAATGGCTCTGTGGCTGCTCGCCGAACATGTCGGCGCAATCGACCTACGCGCCGGCCTACGTGCCCACGGCGGTCGTGCCCGCTCAGGCTGCAGGATGCTCCTGTGCCCAGCAAACCACGTATTACGCTCCCGCGGCCGTCTATCCGGCGGCGGTCACGGCTTATCGGCCCTTCTTGCCGGTCGTTCCCCGGCCGACGACGACCTATTACACTCCACCGGGCTATAACCCGTATTCCCTTGCTCCAGTGACGGTGTATCGGCCGGTTGTGCCCGTTCAGCCCGTGGTCACAACCACGCGATTGATACCTTATACATCCTATCGAATGGTTTATCCCACCATGCTGTCATATTACGGCGCCGCGCCGCTTTGCAATGTCGCGCCGGCTTATGTTGCTCCTCCCGCACCTTGCGCGGTTCCCGAAAGCGGGATTCCCGTGCAAAGCTGCAATCAGCCGCCGGTCGGCCCTTCTGCGGAAGGCGAAGCGATGGAAGCGCCTTCGCTTCCGCCCGGCCAGCCCTCGACGACCTATTATCCGCCCCTGCAGTCGCCATCGACGATCATCGTGGAAAAACCGATTGAGAATCCGGCTCCCGCTCCGGTGACCCGCCAAGATAATAAACCTGAAACATCGAATGAGCCGAAAGCGGCGCCGCAGGGCGAGACGAAAAAATCGGAAGCGGATGATGGTTCGGCGAAATCCACGAACCCGGCGAGTATCCAGCACAATTCGCTCTCCAATCCGCCGCGGGATGACAGCCAGGATCGCACCACGATGCGGCCCGTGCGGCAAATCTCCAGGAATATGCCTGCGGCAATCCAACCCGACGTCCGCATCCTCAGCGGCGACCTTTGGCGTCCTGCCAAGGATTGAGAGCCGGGATTAAGGAGCAGGCATCCGCGGCAAATCCTTGGGGCTGTTCCATAATGTCATATCGAGGAAGGTTTCCGCTACTGCCGCTGCCGATAGACTTCGCTTTGCGGCCAAATGATCGTTGGCGAGGGTCTGCGAAAGGGCGTGCCAAGTGGCTGTATCCGCACGCCATAATGGACGACATTTCCGTCGTAAACCACTCCCTGACCCACCAGCTCTCCATCATGTGTCAAGAGGCCCAAACCGGAGCCGGGGGTGGTGGTCGTTTGACTACCCGCGGCGCACAGACGTTGGAAGAAGGCGATTGCACCCCGGTCGTTTATTTCCTGCACGCGGCCCCCCATTCCGCTGTGCGCTATTACATTGTTCATTGCTTGGGATTGCAGCAATTGCGGCAATAATTTCAGGGCCATGCTTTCGCTGCCGAAAAAGTCGGCAGCAACGGCTCGGCCGTCTTTCTCGAAGATGAACCCCGTCGTGCCGCTGGGTATCCGTGGAACAATCTCCCGGGAGAGTTCTTCGGGATTGTTATCGATAGCCGTGGATTGTAAAGTCGATTCCGCGGCAGCCGCAGATTTGTTGACGCCGAAGAGCGAGTCGCCGTGGGCGCGATCGAGATGCCGTTCGGCCTGATTCGTGGGCTCGGAGTTTCCCGAGATAGGCTGCCGAGGGGTCTCTTTCTCGCCGGCGTTGGATGGCAGTTCCGCACACAGCATATCCATCCTGATTTTCTCTCCAGGAGCTAGCACCGTGTCTCCGAGGACTTTCCAAGTCCGATTGCCCCAAATGATCGTCTCGCCTTTCATCAGGAAAACATGCTCGTCCAAGCTGGTGTTTTCAATCCACGGAACAAGTTTATCGGGGGTCCGCTTCTCGCGAATCAGCAGTGTATTCGTGGAGCGAGCCGTGCCGAGCGTCATCCATTTGCCGTGTAATAAAGTCGAATCGTCGGCTAGAACGGGATAAACGGCCAAGTGGCCGACAGCTATTGGTTCAGCCAAGGCAACGCCGTCAAGATACCTGGCCACTTCTCGAACGTGTTGAAATGTCAGCGGCCGTTGGGCGGCTGAGCACCTCGCTGCTCCCATCACGATTCCTGCGCCAAACAAAAAGGCCAGGACGGCTGCAGTCCACGAATGATTCTGCCGGTTGATTGCTTTGTCAAAGAATTTCATCGGAGTCGCCTCCCCAAGATGATTGCGCGTGTCGAGAAAACCCCTGAATTCTCGGCACTAGCATGGTTAGCATGAACATGGGAATATTTACAAACCACGGCATGGATAAAGCTGCCATGCCAACGACAGCCCCCTCATACCTCTAAAAGAATTGTTGCCGCCAAGGGTAATTGCGTTCCACACAACCAAGAAGGCTTATTTGCAGAGCATAAAAAAGCTAAGCTGTTATCTTGCAACAACTTAGCGAAATAGAACAAAACACGAGCGGAGAGGACAGGATTCGAACCTGCGGACCAGTTTCCCGGTCATCGGTTTAGCAAACCGACGCTTTCGACCACTCAGCCACCTCTCCCAGCGACTCTATGGGACTAAAACGAAACGGAATATTTTCCAATTACTCCAGAATAATAAAAAGACTCGGGCCATGCAAGGCATCCATGCGGGGAGGTATGAATAGGGAAGCCTTTGATCCAACACATGCTTAAACAAGCGAAAAACTTGCATGGACCCAACATCGTCACGTTTCCTCTACTGCTCTACAACAATAGGATTTAAGTCACCATTCCATCCGATGGAACGTCCACGGCTTAACCTGGGAATGAGAAAAATTTCGAATCATGCCAAAAAAACCAAGCCGCCGAACAGTTCTCCCCGGATTGAAAAACCATTCAAATCGTGGTTTACTAAGGGTTTCTGTAAATTTGTCCGGCTGGAATTCGAATTACCATGTTCCAATCTGTCGTAAGTTCTGTCTCTTTCCCCAAGCTGGAAGAAAAAGTCATCCAATTTTGGAAAGAATACTCGATATATGAACAATCTCTTTCCGCACGGGTGGGGGCAAAACCGTTTATTTTTTATGAAGGCCCCCCCACAGCAAATGGTTTACCCCATCCGGGGCATTGTCTGACAAGAGCAATCAAGGACTTGTTCCCCCGCTACAAGACCATGCGAGGATACCTCTGCGAGCGAAAGGCCGGCTGGGATACGCATGGCTTGCCGGTCGAGGTCGAGGTTTGCAAGGAATTGGGCATCCATTCGAAAGAGGAGATCGAGGCCTATGGGGTCGAACCGTTCATTCGCAAGTGCATCGAAAGCGTTTTCCGCTATACCCAGCAGTGGGAACATTTGACCGAACGGCTCGGGTTTTGGATTCATCTGGACGAAGCCTACGTCACTTTCCACCAAAGCTATGTCGAAAGCGTCTGGTGGGCACTGAAAAACCTTTTCGACCGCGGGCTGCTCTACCAAGGGCACAAGATCGTCTGGTGGTGGGCGCAGGGCGGCACGGCCCTGAGTTCCGGCGAAGTCGGGCAAGGATATCGCGAAGTCGCCGATCCAAGCGTTTATGTGCGATTCCCACTGGTTGCGGAAGGGGGTAGGGGAGGGGGGAGAGAGGAAAGAGATACTATATTTAAGGACGCCGATTTATTGGTCTGGACAACCACGCCTTGGACGCTGCCAAGCAACCAATTTGCGGCAGTTAAGCCTGAATTGGAGTACTCGCTCGTTTCGGTGAAAGGGGAGAGACGAAAGCTGATCTTGGCCTCGGCACTGGTTGAAATGATCGCATCGAAGGTCCACAAGGAGTTTGCGGTTGAGGCGACGATGCCCGGTGAAAAGTTGATTGGCCTGACCTATGTTCCGCCTTTCGATTATTATTATAAATTGTACGGGAAGCAGAACGGCATACTTCTTGCTGGTGGCGATGAGGCTATCGCCTGGCGCGTGGTTCCGGCCGAGTTCGTGACGGTCGATACCGGCTCGGGCATTGTACATCAAGCGCCCGCGTTTGGCGAAGTCGATTTCGATCTCCTTCAAGCCGAGCGGGCGAGATTTGTCGAGGGTGAAGGACCGTCGCTGATTTGTTCGGTTGCCCCCGATGGCGCCTTCACAGGGGAAACGCCCGAGTTCGAAGGCCGTTGGGTTAAAGAGGCCGATCGCGATATCATACGCTTCTTGAAAAGCAATGGCGCGCTCTTTCATCAGGAGCAATATCTACACGATTATCCGTTCTGCTGGCGGGCGGAAGAAGATCCGCTGATTCAGTACCCGCGAAAAAGCTGGTTCATTCGCACGACGGCGTTCAAAGAGAAGATGCTGGCCAACAACAGCCGCATCAACTGGCTGCCGGAGCACATCAAAGAAGGCCGTTTTGGCAACTTTTTGGAAACGAACGTCGATTGGGCTCTCTCCCGCGAACGATACTGGGGCACTCCGCTGCCGATTTGGGTCTGCGAAAAAACCGGCTACGCCGAGGCGGTCGGCAATTACGAAGAATTGCTCGCCAAGCCCGGCTTGCAAGGCACGGAGGTTTGGGAAGAAGCCAAGCAAAAAGATCCCACATTGCCGGACGATTTGAAGATTCACAAGCCTTACATCGATGCAATAACCTACGATTCACCGAAAAGCAGGGGCGCGCGGATGCGGCGCGTGACCGAGGTCATCGACTGTTGGTTCGATTCCGGCGCGATGCCTTTCGCCCAGTGGGGATATCCAAATCAAAAAGGCTCGCTGGAAAAATTCCACGGGCAGTTTCCCGCAGATTTCATCAGCGAAGCCATCGACCAAACGCGCGGCTGGTTCTACAGCTTGTTGGCCATTAGCACGCTGTTATTTAGCAACGAAGAATCGGAAGGGAAAACCAACGTTCAGCCCTCCGCCTTCCCCCTTCCCCCTTTCCCGCATCCATTTCGCAACTGCATCGTGTTGGGCTTGATGCTCGGCGAAGACGGGCAAAAAATGTCGAAGAGCAAGCGGAATTACCGCGAGCCGAACGAAATTTTCGATCGTTACGGCGCCGACGCCTTGCGGTGGTATTTCTACGCCAATCAGCCGCCGTGGACGTCGATCCGCTACAGCGAACAGTCGATCAAGGATTGCATTCCCGAGTTCTTGTTGCGGCTCTGGAACGTGTATAGCTTTTTTGTGATTTATGCCAACATCGACACATTCGAGCCCGCCGCCAGGATTTCCGGCGATGCCGGCCAACTCGACGCCGCGGTGCTCGCGAAAGCGGAAGGCTATCGGCCCGTCGGCGAGCGGGCGGAGTTGGACCGTTGGATATTGAGCGAATTGAACCGCACGGCGGCCGCCGTTGTCGCGCGGATGGATGAGTACGATAATTACGGAGCGTGCGCGATATTGACCGATTTCGTCGATGCCTTGAGCAACTGGTACGTCCGCCGCAGCCGCGACCGCTTCTGGAGCGGAGACAAATCGGCCGAAAAGTACGAAGCTTACTGGACGCTCTACGAATGCCTGTTGACGACCTGCAAACTCATCGCCCCGTTCACGCCATTTTTGGCCGAGGAGATGTGGCAGAATCTCGCCGTCATCGCATTTGCGAATATCCCTTATCTCACCGGGAGGGGGAACGGAGCGGAATTGAGGGCTTTGAAAAGCGTTCACCTCTGCGATTACCCGACCGGCGATCCATCGGTGGTCGATCAAGCCCTTTCCGAGCGGATGGCGCTTGCCCGGGAAATCGTTTCGCTGGGTCTAAGCGCGCGGATGGGCGCGAAGCTCAAGGTCCGGCAGCCGCTGAAGTTGATCGAGGTGGTGCTTGCCGATGATACGCATCTGGCGTGGCTCGAAGAGCACGACGCCTTGATCTGCAAGGAACTCAACGTCAAGCGCGTGGAATTCACGCAAAAGGCCGAGCAATATATCGCCTACTCGGTGCTGCCCGAATTGAAGCGGCTCGGCCCGCGGCTGGGCAAGAAACTTCCGGCCGTCAAGAAGTTGCTGGCCGAATCCGACGGCGGCCGATTGCTGGCGGAGTTGGAATCGAGCGGCAAGGTCACGCTGAACCTGCCCGAGGGGCCGGTGTCACTCGACAAGGACGACATTCAGGTCCGCCTTCAAGCCAAAGAAGGTTGGGCCGCCGCGCAGGGAAAGCACTGCGTTGTGGTGCTCTCCACGGAGCTAACCCCCGAGTTGATCGCCGAAGGCAACGCCCGGGAGTTGGTGCGCGTGATCCAGGATACGCGTAAGGAAAAAGGATGCGAATTCACCGATCGGATCCGCATTGGGATCGTCACGGATTCGCCGGAGCTATCGGCGGCCATCGAACAGTTTCGCGATTACCTCCAAGGCGAAACGCTGGCGGTGGAAATCGTATTCGACGCATTGCCGGGCGTGGCAGGAATCGAAAGCAAGGTCGGCGATTACACGATGAAGTTGTTCATTCAGGTCGTAAAAAGCGTCTAGCACGACTGCTTGCAGTCAACGCAAGAAACGAGACAAACGCCAATACATTAAATTTCGATACGGATGCATGGCGGTCACGGAGAGCGACGGTCTCCGCCGTGCGTCCACTATATTTCAGACTTTTTTCTCCGTGGTCTCCGTGTTGGATTATGAAAGTGATGTGCCGGAGTATATCATGCCCCTGTCAAGTTCCAAGACTTTCACGATATCGGTCTTTATCTCCGGCGGCGGCACGACGCTGAAAAATCTGCTGGAAAAAATCTCAGCGGGGCAACTTTCCGTGACGATTTCGCTGGTGATTGCCAGCAATCGAGAGGCGGGCGGCTTGCGATTCGCCAAAGAAGCGAACATCCCCGCCCTAATTATCGAACGGAACAGCTTCCCTGACCGGGAGGCTTTCAGCCGGAAGATTTTCGATGCGTGCCGCGAGCATAAAATCGACCTCGTCGTGATGGGCGGGTTCCTCAAGCGGCTCACGATCCCGCCGGATTTCAGCAACCGCGTGGTGAATATCCACCCCGGCTTGATTCCCGCCTTTTGCGGCAAAGGGTATTACGGCCATCGCGTTCATGAAGCCGTGCTGGAATACGGGGCGAAGCTCAGCGGCTGCACGGTGCATTTTGCCGACAACGAGTACGACCACGGCCCGGTAATTTTGCAGCAGGCGGTTCCGGTCTTAAGCGACGACACGCCCGACACGCTCGCCGCCCGCGTGTTTCAGGCGGAATGCGAAGCCTATCCCGAGGCGATCCAGCTTATCGCCGACGGCCGCGTGAAGCTCGAGGGTCGAAAGGTGCGCATCTTGCCGCCAGGGAAAGAGACGGGATAATTCAACTTGGAAACTCGGGGGAAAAAGAAATCCGAAGGACCAAGCTCGAATGACGGAAAAACGTTGAAACTCGAAGGCCAAAGAAAATCGTTCATTCGACAATCATACTTCAGATTTCTTTCGCTCTTAGAGTTTCGTCCTTCGTTTATTTCTCCGTGTCCTCCGTGCCTCCGTGTTCCTATCGTTTGTCACACGATCACTATATAATGTCGAAATTCGATAAATCGAAAGTTGAAGAGCAGATCTTCCGCGTGCTGCCCCGGCAAGTCGGTCATACGATCGCCGCAGCGCTGCGCGAGTGGCTGCCGGGCCAATCGTGGACGCAACTGCGAAAGCTGCTCGCAGCGCGGCGCATCATGGTCAGCGGAAATCTTTGCACCGATGCCGGCCGGCGGTTGAAGCTGCAAGACGTGGTGAAGCTCTTGCCGCACCCGCTGGCCGCTCCCCGCGCGAAGCGGACGTGAAGGTCATCTATCTCGACCCCCAGGTGATCGTCGTCGATAAACCGCCGGGGGTAACCTCCACGCGGCATTCGGAAGAGCGGAATTGGCCGCCGCGGCGCAGGCAAATCCAGCCCACGCTCGATGAGATGCTGCCGGCGATCATTGCGAAGCGCGAAGGGCGGCGCGGCAAGGGCAGGCTGCCGCCCGTGGCGCGCTGTGCATCGTTTGGACCGCGAGACCAGCGGACTGATGGTCTTCGCCCGCACGCACTCCGCCGAAATTCATCTCGCCCAACAGTTCCGTCAGCATACGACCGCGCGGCGTTACCTGGCGATCGCTTACGGCGACATAAAAGAACAGACCATTGAAACCCGCCTGGTCCGCGACCGCGGCGACGGCCGCCGGGGCAGTACGCCGCTGCCGAATGCCGGAAAAAAATCGAAAACGCACTTCAAACCGTTGGAGATTTTCGGCGAATATACGTTGGTCGAATGCCGGCCCGAGACGGGCGCACGCATCAAATCCGCATCCATCTCTCCGAGGGGGGCCATCCGCTTTGCGGCGAGAAAGTCTATCTGCAACCGCTCTTCCGCCCCGCTTTGAAAGACTTAAGCGGCGCTCCGCGGTTGGCGCTCTGCGCCGTCGAGTTGGAATTCCAGCACCCCGTTAGCGGCGAGCGGCTGCATTTCGAAATACCGCTGGCGAAAGACCTTGTGGAATTCGTGAATCGAATCCGGAAACGATCCTAAAAAAAGTGTCTATGATACTCCATGATTGATATGTTATTATTGGAATACCTTAAAGCTCGAAACTATTTTTCATTGGCTCGAGCAATTTCGCTTGCAGGCAGGACTGACGCCATGATCGCAAAATCACGGCCTTGAAAAAGTCCATTTCCGACAGGAAACCGAAACATGTTCAATACGCTGATCTTACCCGAGTTGAGAGAGATGCTCTCCACGGGGGACGAAGCGGAGCTTTCGGCGGTGATGACCGAGCTTCACTCCGCAACGATCGCCGACTTTTCCGAAGGCCTATCCGTCGAGGAGACTTGGCGGCTGCTCGACCATGCGTCGGTCGAGCGCCAAGCCGAGGTGTTTTCCTTCTTTCCGCTAGACAAACAGGTCGAGATGGTCAGCGGCGTCGGCCGGGACCGCATGTCGAAGCTGCTCGAGGCCATGAGCCCCGACGACCGCGTCGATCTGTTGAAGCAACTGGACACGGAAGTCGTCGAAAGCCTGATGCCGCTGGTGGCGAAAGCGGAACGGCAGGACATCCGCACGCTGCTCTCGTTTCCCGAGGGCAGCGCCGGCTCGTTGATGACGACCGAATATGCGACTCTCTCTCCCGACGTGAACGCCGGCAACGCGGTATCGTTGCTTCGCCAGCAGGCGACATCCCGCGAGACGATTTATTCAATCTACGTGCTCGATGAAAACCGGCATTTGATCGGTTATGTTTCGCTGCGAAACCTGATTCTCGCCAAACCCGCGGCCTTGGTCTCCGATATCATGCAGCGCGACGTGATCTCGATTCGCGCCGATCAAGACCAGGAAGAGGCGGCTCGGGAATTGGCGAAGTACGACTTCCTCGCCCTGCCCGTGGTCGATGACCAGCACCGGCTTGTCGGCATCATCACGCACGACGACGTGCTCGACGTGATGATCGAAGAAGCGACCGAAGACGCCCAACAGATGGGCGGCATCGTGCCGATGACCGAAGACTACATGGAAGCTCCGTTTCTCACGATCTGGCGGAAACGGGCGGCATGGCTTTCCTGCCTGTTTGTGGCGGAGCTTTTCACCTTTACGGCCTTGGCCCACTTCGAGGATCAAATGAAGTTGATTATCGCTCTCAGCCTTTTCGTGCCGCTGTGCATCTCCACCGGGGGAAATTCCGGCTCGCAAGCGGCTACGCTTATCACTCGCGCCATAGCGCTCGGACAAATCTCGCCCAGGGATTGGTGGCGAACCTTCAGGCATGAACTCGTTGTGGGCTTGGCCCTCGGCGTTACCCTGGGCGTGATCGGCTTTGTCAGAGCCGTATTAACGCCGAGATCCGTGCTCGGCAAAGCCGATCCCTGGATGCTGGCCCTCGTCATTTCCCAGTCGGTCGCCGCGATTTGCCTTTGGGGAACTCTCGTCGGCTCCATGCTGCCGTTGGTGTTCAAACGCCTCGGCTTCGATCCCGGCTATGCCTCCAGCCCCTTCGTCGCCACCTTCGTTGACGTCACGGGAATCGTGATCTACTTTTCCATCGCGAAAGTCTATCTCCTCTGACGCCTCCCGTCGCGAATCGAGGCATCCTCGTCCCGCACAGGTTGCCGTCGAAATCTCTCTGAATGGCAAGATTTTCCCCCGCCATGGCGGACGATGATTCCATCCCGCAGAACTTAATAACGACCGCGATACGATTTTGCTTCCATTGCCGGCGATTGCGGATTGCCGCGGGATACCGGAGATTGGCTGCGGCTTTCGACGAAGACCAGCAAATCCGCGCGGGCGGGCGTGTTGCCGATCGGCAGCACAAGGCCGGGCACCAGCGGCTTGCCGTCCACCGGCATCGGCAGCGCCACCATGCCCATCCCGACCAGAAGCACCTGATCGACCGGCCAGCGGAATCGCTCGTGGAATCGGTAGTGCGTCATCTGCGGCACCTCGATCTTCACGCGATTGCGCGGCGAAGCGGGCGTGGGAATTTCGAGGAAGACGGGCAGCATCTTTTCCACCTGGTCGATGTCGCACTTGATCGTCGCATCGATCAACCGGCGATCGGCGGTCAGGAGCGGGCTGAAATCCAACGAAAAACCTTCATCCACCTGCCCTTGTTGAAATTCGTATCCGGCAGGCAGATCGGGCCGGGAGACGACGTCCCGCACGTAGGGCCGGCTGCGCATCGCCGGGACGACCGTCGATTGGCCGTTCGTGACCATCAAATACGGCGAACTATGCTCGCGATAATCGGTGCGGCGGCGCAGATCGGCCAGCAGAATGGCGGCATCCTCGCGGGGCATCACCCAGGCGCACACGCCCGGCGTTTGCACCGGCACCGGACGGAGCAACGGTTGGGCCTTGGTTCGCCAACTCGGACTATCGACCGTCACGACCCGCAGCGTGAAAGGATAAGCCGCTGCTTCGGGATTGACGAATCGCGCGACGATATCGGCGATCTTGGCCTGCATGGCGGGGGTGTGATAAACCGTTAGCGTGCGATTGTTCGCCGTCAGAATGCCCAACGGCTCCGAATGCCATGCTTCATAGCCGGTTTCGCGCAGAATCCAATCGATGATCGCCTGCTGCGGCTGCTTGGTGTTCGTGACGCGGGCGGCATAGGCGCTGATATCGTACTGCTTCCACACTTGCCCGGCGTCGTTGGGAAGCGAGGTGATGGCGCTCGTCGAACTCGATACGGAATAATTTGTATTCGCTCGATTGACGCCGGAAGAGGCAGCCGTTGCCGTTAGCGGATCGGTTGAAGACGAAATCGGCCCAATTCCGCCGCGTTCGGCTGCGGGACCGGCAGCTTGCGGCGCAAGATCCGAGGAGCGATGCCAATCCGTGTTCGTGCGGCCGTCCGCGGCGTCCGCACGGGTTTGGCCGTAAAGATGCCCGGCGAAGATTCCAAGCAACCCAATTACAACAAGACCGCGGATCATCATGTTCGAGCCTCCTTGCCGAAGACGACGAAAAAAACTTTTCCAACATCAGGGAAGTTAATATAGAGTTCCTGCATTTCGGCGACAATATCAATATCAATATGGCACAAATTGGAGTAAATAGGAAAGATAGCGCGAATTTCAGCAGGAAATTGCCATTGCTCTTGCATCCGAAAATGGGTGCCGACTGGGGAATCCGCAGGCAAAGGCGAGTGAGGTGGTTTACCGATACCACTGCGCACGGGTCCAGGGGATGCCGGTTTTTCCCCCGCGCGTGAAGAGTATTTGGAAGAGTTGCAGCGTGCCGCTGGCAAAAGCGGACGCGGAACCGGTGAGGTAGAGCCGCCACATTCGCACGAAACGCTCGTCGAACATCTGCCGGACCTTATCGGCGGCGGCCTCGAATCGGGCGAGCCAGCATTCAAGGGTTTTAGCGTAGTGCGGGCGCAGATTTTCCACGTCCGCGATCGAGAAATTCCACGGCTCGACGATATCCATAAATTCGCGGAGCGTGGGCAGGTAGCCGCCGGGAAAAATCCGGCGTTCGATCCAAGGATTGTTGGAAGCGGCTTGATTTTGGCCGATGGTCTGGATCAACGCCCGACCGTGGTCCGTGAGGCAGCGGTCGGCCATTTCGCCGAATTCCCGGTAGTGTTTCCTGCCGACGTGTTCCAACATGCCCAAGGAAACCAGGGCATCGAATCGGCCGGCGATATTGCGGTAGTCGTCCTCGATGATTTCGACCTGCCCGCTCAATCCTCCCGCGCGAACGCGCTCGCGGGCGTGCTCGATTTGTTCCCGGGAGATGTTGAACGACTTGACTCGGCAACCGTAATGTCTGGCGATATGCACGGCCAACGCGCCCCATCCGCCGCCGACTTCAACGACGGATTCGCCGGAATGCAGCCCTAATTTGCGGCAGACATAATCGAGCTTCGCTTGCTGGGCCTGTTCCAAAGTCATCGTCGGCTCGGCGAAATAGGCGCAACTATACACCATCCGATCATCGAGCCAAAGCCGGTAGAAATCGTTGCCGAGATCGTAATGATGATGGATGTTTTCCCGTGAACCGGCGATCGAGTTCACATGCCGCCAATGCCGCAAATGTTCGAGAAAGCGAATGAAAACAGAAGGCCGATTGCCGGGTTTTGATGTATTTTGGTCGGCACGATAGCGGATATCGAGCAATTCCCGCAAACCGCCTTCGATTTCCAGCCGCCCTTCGCTATATGCTTCGCCGAATTCCCACTGTGGATCGAACAGCAATTTTCGAAGCGTCCGCCGGTCGCGGATCACCAAGCGGATCGCGGCTTGGCGGTCGTCAAGCGATATCTCTTCGCCGTTCCAGAGCACGATTCTTACGCATCGGCCTTCGACGGCCTGCAGCAATCGTCTGCAAAGCCGGCGCTCGAGCGCCGTGATCGAAGCTGATTTCTTCGCGGCAGCCATAAAGGGGGAAGGACTCGAATCGGCGGTATCGACATTTTTTTTCCCGAGGGGACCATGCGCAGCGTTGATCCGCATCTCGGCGACCTCCGCGGAATTGCGAGACTTTTCGAGAATTGTGGAAAAGATACGACCGTCGGACGTGAAGATTGTATCTGCGCAGATGCGCTTTCTTCGCTGGAAATCGGACGAGCCATACTTTCCTCCCGAGTTCGAGCAATAGATAAGTTATCACATTATTTTATATTGAAACGGCTTTTTGACAATAACCCGAAAGTAGCATAAGAGTTTTTGGAGAAGAAATCCGATGCCGCACCCGATTTGCATGCTTAGGTGCCTCGTCAAAATAACTTGACTATATTTTTTGTGATTTGTGTATAAGGCGGCCATGCAGGATGCAGCCGCCATTCAAGGATTGAATCTCGGTATGCTGCTTTGGCTTCGCTGATGGACGAACGGATGCGTCGTCAGTGGGCGGCAGCGGAAGCGAAGTCGTATGGTTGGGGTGGCGTCGCGGCGGTAAGCCGGGCCACGGGCATGTCGCCGAACACGATTGCCAAAGGGCGAACGGAACTCGAAATTGCGGAAAGCCGATCCCGAAGTCGTCGCGTGCAACCGCGACTGCGAAAACCGGGCGGCTGGTCGCAAACGCATCAACGGAGGTCGATCCCGAGTTGGTCCGGGCGTTGGAACGGTTGGTAGATCCGGTCGACCCGTGGCGATCCCCAGTCGCCGTTGCGTTGGACGTGCAAGAGCACAACGCAACTTGGCGAACGAACTGACACGACAGGGACATCCCGTCAGCCCGCGCACCGTGGGACGATTGTTGAAGGCGGCCGGGTACAGTTTGCAGAGCAACCGCAAAACGAAAGAAGGGAGCGATCACCCCGACCGCAACGCCCAATTCGAGCATATCAACGCGACCGTGACGGCGTTTCAGGAACAAGGCCAACCGGTGATCTCGGTGGACACCAAAAAGAAGGAAATCATCGGGAAATTCCAGCAACGGCGGGCGGGAATGGCAACCGCAAGGAGAGCCCGAGGAAGTGCTGGTCCACGATTTCATGGACAAGGAGTTGGGCAAGGCGATTCCTTATGGCGTGTATGACATCACGGAGAATCAGGGTTGGGTCAGCGTCGGCATCGACCACGATACGGCGCAATTCGCGGCGGAAGCGATTCGCCGCTGGTGGAAGAAGATGGGATCGAAGCGTCATCGCGGTGCGAAAGCGACTGTTGATTACGGCCGACGGCGGTGGGAGCAACGGCAGCCGTTGCCGTCTGTGGAAAGTGGCGTTGCAGAGACTTGGCCGACCAATTGGGGATGCCGATTCATGTTTGTCATTTTCCGCCGGGCACCAGCAAGTGGAACAAGATCGAACATCGGATGTTCTGCCATATCACCCAAAACTGGCGTGGCCGACCGCTGGTGAGCCACGACGTGATTATCAACTTGATTGCCAACACCGCGACGAGCCAAGGGTCTTCGAGATCAAGGCGGAACTCGACTCCGAAACCTATCCACTAGGAATCAAGGTCACCGATGACGAACTGGCTGCCGTCAACCTCAAACCCGCACCATTTCCACGGCGAATGGAACTATCGTATCATTCCCAAACACCGAAAAATATAGTCAACTTAACCCGAATTATTCATAAAAAGCGGAACCAACGTGCCTCCGGTTGCGTTTAAGGTGTTAGCTCATAAGCACTTTAATGCAGACACGGAGGCACGCCATGGTTTTGCAGACTGCTTTTCAGTTTACGCTTGATTTTCTCACATCCAAGCCCGTTACGGTAGTGCCCTCCACGGAGCAGGTTTCCAGCGATGCCGGACTCTTGCCGTTTCGCCAGCTCGACGAACGGCTCGGCCTCACCCGGCAGTTCGCCGAGGCCCTCAAAGACCAGCGGAATGAAAGCTACGTCGATCATTCGTTCCTGGAAATGGTCCGCATGCGTCGCGTCGTCGCCGATCCGCCGCCGGAACCTGTCGCGGAAGCCGTTCCCGTCGAAGCGCTTGCCGGCCAAAAACGCCGCGATTGGCACAACCGCCGCCGCCAGCGCGATCCGCCCGGCGAAGGCCAGCCCTGCACGTGGCGCACGCGGCTGATCAAAGTCGCCGCGCGGGTGCATGAAAGCACGCGCCGCGTGGTCGTCGAACTCTCGTCCAGTTGGCCGTACCTGGATCACTTTCAGGAAGTTCTGCGGCGTCTTGCGGCGTTCTTTTCGCCGAATCTCAATTCCAGCTAAGCTTTGCCACAACCCGCTGCTCCGCGCCTCCCCGGTCCGCCGACCGTGGGGGAAAGGGGGGCTTACGCCCGCTGCCCAACTCCACGCCCTTTCCTTCGCCCCCAACCCTCGCTTTCCCGCATCTCGCCTCGTCCCGCGAACATTTATGAATAAACCGGGCTAAGTCCATTTTTCGAACAGGTTGGAATAATTCCACCTGCGACACCATGGACCGGCTGATGCGGGAGCCCCGCCAGTTATGATCGAGGGTAAAGGACGTGGTAACATGAGATATGGACGTTTCATGGCGTCTTTTCGACCACGACATAGACCGATTGGTGATATTGCGGGATTGCTTAAAAAGACACCGCACGACAAGCCTCCCAGCATTCGGTGGGGAGCCATTGAGGTGCATCGGCTTGCGAACGCCGGGAACAATCGCATCGTCCAATTCACAAGTAGTGGGACATTAGTGCAAACAATTGGCGATCTCGGCAGCGGCAATGAACAATTAAATTCACCCGTTGCGCTGGCACTGGCCCCGTTCGGGGACATCTGGGTTGCCGATACTGTCATCGCATCGTCGAATTTTACCCCCATCCCTGAACTCTCCAACATCGCCCTCCTCTGCATGGGTGCATTCCCTACAGGTCCTGTTTCCGGCAAACTCGGCAAAGTCCGATGGCGCAAAGTCGCGGAATGTTTTTCAACAGAAAACCGGGACGTCTTGGCACAACGTATGCTTAACTTTGACAAGTACTGTTACATTTCGGCTTACAGACCTGAATGGGGAGAACCCTGGTGGCAGCTGAGTGTGCAAGTCATTCCACTAGGAGAGTGCCATGAGGAGTGTGGGCACGAAAGTCTTAGCCATATTCGCGGTGTTTGCCATCTTATTCTTGGGATTCGTAACCTTACGGACCTGGCAAACGATCGAGAAGCACACCGAAATCCTGACGGCGAACCAGGCAGAATTGGCCCTTCAATTTGATCTGGCGATTCGCCTTTACATTAGCGACAAAATCCGTCCACTGATGGAGGAGCATAGCCGGAGGAACGAGTTCATTCCCGAAGCGATGTCCACATCTTATGTCGCCCGGAATATTTTTGAGGAAGTTCGCAAGCAGTTTCCCGATTACATCATCAAGTTCTCTTCCGACAATCCCAGAAACCCGGCGAATATTGCTGGGCCGGAAGAGATGCAAATCCTCCAGTACTTTCGCGACCATCCAGACTCCAGCAAGTGGACTGGTCGAGTCAGGATGAACGGCAGGGAGTACTTCGTTCATAGTATCGCACGACGCCTGGAAGCGAGCTGTTTACATTGTCATGGCCGGCCTGAAGATGCCCCGGCCTCGCTCGTTGCACGCTATGGTCCGAAAGCTGGCTTCAATCGTACTCTCGGGGACGTAGTCGCCTTGGACACTGTTGGCATTCCGGTGGACAAGATGAATGCATCGATAACAGCGGAGTCGAAGAAGCAATTGGCAATACTTGGCGTCGGCGTGGTTTTGCTGACGGCGATTTTCGCGCTCGTCCTTCGCCGTTTTGTCGGCACTCCCCTGGCGGCAATCACAGCGCATTTTCAAAAGGCGGCAGCCCAGTCCGACGAAGCGGCCATTGCTCCCATTGAAGTCATTCGCCAAGATGAAATCGGCGTGCTTGCCAAGAGTTTCAATGCCTTGGCGACTCGTTTGGGCATGATGCACTCTTCGCTGGAGCATCGAGTCGAGGAACGGACGGCCTTGCTTAAGATTGAGATCAACGAGCGGAAGCGGATTGAGGAGGCGCTTCAACTGACCCAGTTTTGTGTGGATCACGCGGCAGATGCCGTTTTTTGGCTTGATCCGCAAGGTCGAATCATTTATGTCAACCATGCGGCGTGCCGGTTGCTGGGATACTCGTCAGCGGAATTGCGCTGCTTAACGGTCCACGACATTGACCCGATGTTTCCCAAAGAGGTATGGGAACCACACTGGAAGGAATTGCAGGAGAAAAAGTCCTTCGTCATCGAGTCCTGTCATCGCACCAAGAGCAGCGAGTTGATTCCCGTAGAGGTTTCCATAAACCATATTGAATACTGCGGGAAAGAATACAACTGTGCCTTTGCCCGTGACATCACGGAACGCAAGCGGATGGAAAACGATCTTCGGGCGAGCAAAGAAGGCTATCGTATCCTCGCCGAAAACGTTGATGACGTCATCTGGACATCCGACATGAACCTGCGATGGACCTATGTTAGCCCCTCGATCGAGAAGTTTCGGGGCTATTCGGCAGCCGAAACCCTGAATCAAACGGTCGATGAACTCCTGACTCCGGGTTCAGCTATCACTGCCAAAAAAGCCTTGGCCGAATTCCTGGCAGGCGCAGCCAAGGACGACAGGGTGCTCGATCAACCGGTGAAACTCGAAATCGAGTATCGCTGCAAGAATGGTTCGACCAAGTGGGCTGAGGTCAACGTTTCGCCCTTGCGGTCATCTGATGGGACTCCAGTCGGATTGGTTGGCGTCACCCGTGACATCAGTGAGTGGAAATGGGCCGCGGAGGAACTCACCCGCGCCAAACGCTCCGCGGAGACTGCTAATCGAGCCAAGAGCGAGTTCCTGGCCAACATGAGCCACGAAATCCGAACCCCGATGACGGCGATCTTGGGGTATGTCGATGTGTTCTTGGAAAAGTGCAATAAAACGTGCCCTTTCAGACAATCGGAAATTGGCGATCCACTCGATGTCATCCGTCAAAACGCCGACCACTTGCTCCGTGTAATTGATGACATACTCGATATTTCGAAAATCGAGGCAGGCAGGCTGGCTCTTGAACAAACCAGATGCTCGCCATCCAGTATCATAGCCGAAGTCGTTTCGTTGATGAGAGTGCGGGCAGAGGCCAAAGGGCTGAGCTTGGATTTGGTGTTTGACGGACGCATACCGGACACCATCGCGTCTGATCCAACCCGACTGCGGCAGATCCTTTTCAACCTTGTGGGAAATGCGATCAAATTCACGGAAGTCGGTGGCGTGCGCTTGGTAATGGGTCTTCAGGAGACCGGGTTGGGCAACCCGATGTTGCAGATTCAAATCATTGACACCGGTATTGGAATGTCCGAAGAGACTCGGCAAAAGCTGTTCCAACCGTTTACTCAAGCTGACGCTTCCACCACTCGTCGGTTCGGCGGCACTGGACTGGGCTTGACGATCAGCAGGCGGTTGGCTGAATTGCTCGGCGGGGACATCTCGGATAGCAGTGCGATTGGAAAAGGAAGCACGTTCACGCTGAGATTGCCGCCAGGGCCCTTGAACGGTGTGAGATTGATCGACGTGCCTAGCGAAAGTGGGTGTATGGCCCTAAACGAGAAAACGACGAAGTTGCCTGAGGGAACGGGGCTGCCCGCCGGATGTCGCCTGCTTTTGGCCGAAGATGGACTGGACAACCAGCGATTGATCGCGTTTCTCCTCCGCAAAGCTGGTGCGGAGGTTCTGGTGGCGGAAAACGGCCAGAAGGCCGTTGATCTCGCTTTGGCGGCTTACGAAGATCCCATATCCTTCCACGTTATTTTGATGGACATGCAAATGCCCGTCATGGACGGATATGAAGCGACCAAACTGCTGCGAGAGGCGGGCTGGAAGAAACCTATTATTGCATTAACTGCACATGCGATGACCGAGGATCGTCAAAAGTGCCTTGATGCTGGCTGCGATGACTATCTAAGCAAGCCCATCAACCGCAGTCATCTTCTGCAAACAATTGCACGATATTGCGAAACAAATCGAAGTAGCGAAACAAATGTGGACGTTATTTCCGAAGTGCTTTCATAAACATTATGATATTACTGTTTGACAACACTCAACCTGGTGCCGGAAATCCCGTGAAAAATGGCTTGCGGCGACGTGCCTGTCCCCTTTTTCAACCGGCTGCTAACCTACGCGAGGCGTTTTTGCAGTGGATAAGGAATGAGCGAATTTAGGCATCATGATGAAACATCCAGTAAATTCCGCCAAAGTGCTATTAGTCGACGACGATCCGCAGATACTGCGTTTGCTTTCGCACTGGTTGAAACAAGCGGGCTATGAGGTGCAAGTTGCCGAAGACGGCCTTCGAGCGCTGCAATCAATCGAACGAGAATGCCCGGATTTCCTTATCACCGATTGGTTGATGCCCAACATCAACGGCTTGGAACTATGCCGTCAAATACGACAGCTCCAACTGCCGCATTATGTTTATACGGTGATTCTCTCGGGCAAATCGTCGGCTAGCGAGCTGATCACGGGGTTGGAGAACGGCGCCGATGAATATCTCTGTAAGCCGGTTTCGCAAGGCGAGCTATTGGCACGGCTTTGGGCGGGGGCGAGATTCCTGGAACAGGAACGACGATTGAACACCTTGGCCCACACCGATGGACTCACCGGCCTTATGACCCAGCGGTCCTTCTATGATATCCTGCAAAAGGAGTGGCGCCGCGCTAAACGATTGCAGCTCCCGCTCTCTTGTGTGATGCTCGATTTGGACTTCTTTAAGAGAATCAATGACATTTACGGCCATCCGGTTGGCGATAGCATGTTGAAAAGCGTGGCTGATTTGTTACTTACGCTTAGCCGAGCCAGCGATTCTGTTTGCCGTTACGGTGGAGATGAATATTGCGTGTTGCTGCCTGAAACCACCGAGGAAGCCGCTGTTGCCTGGGTCGAACGCGTGCGAATGGCCTTGGCTTTAGCGCGGATTAATACCGAAAATGAGGGGTTGCGGACAACCTGCAGTTTCGGCGTCGCCCAATGCTACGAGGACACGCAAACACCCGAGGAATTGCTCAACCAAGCCGACCAAGCCCTCCTCTGCGCGAAGCGGACGGGCCGTGATTGCGTGATTCGCTACCAATCGCTCAATGAATCTGGCGATCTAAAGATCGAGAACAGTCCACAAGCCGATCTCTTCGACGGCATCAAAGCTCGGCATGTGATGCCCCTGCTAGGTGTTTGTCTCCGAGAGCACGATACCATCGGGCAGGCCGCCGAATTCTTCCTTCGCACGCGAGTCAATTCCGCGCCGGTGGTCAATGCGCAGGCGAAATTGGTTGGGGTACTCTCCGAAAAAGACCTAATGATGTCTATGATCTCCTTGGATTACTGGCAACTGCCAGTCTGCAATGTGATGAAATCCAATGTCATTATCTACGAAGAAAACACGCCAATCCGCACGATTTACGAGTTTCTCTGCCGCGTTTCCATTCGCCGCGTGGTGATTGTCAAGGATGGCCGGCCCACCGGCTCCATCAGCCGTGCGACCTTGTTGCGATGGTTCCGAAATCTGGTCATCAGCAAAGGATTGATGAAGCATGAATACGTGCAATTGCTTGATTCGGAAAGCGATTCCCATGATAGCAGAGAACGATTGGCCGAAACTGTCCGAAAAATCATTCGCCAAGCCGCTGAACTACTGTGGCACTTCGAAAACAATTGCGAGGACTTGGTGCCTCGCATAGTGGGCGGAACCACAGGTATGCAGGAACTTCTGTACGACCTGCTCGCTTTCTCCCGCTATGCCAACGTCGATGGTAACGTCGACCTTAACCCGCAATCGATGCTCACCGAGGGAAGCTATGTTGATTGATCCCCCCACCGCTACGAGTTCTCATGCTTTTATCTACTCCGATTTGGCCGCCGATCCCGAACTCGGTGAACTTGTCGCCGTTTACGTTCGGGAATTGCCCGATCAGATCGCTGCTCTTGAAGCTCAAGCACGGAGCCGCAACTGGGATCAACTGGCACAGACTGCCCATCAACTCAAGGGATCGGCTGGCAGCTATGGATTCAATGAGATAACGTCTTGCGCCACGCGGCTGGAACTCGCTTCGAGAAACGCCCAACAGGAGGAGCGCATCTTCCAATCGCTAGATGAATTGTTGAGCCTCTGTCGCCGTGTTCGTTCCGGGACGGGTAGAAAAAAATGAATGGATGCTCGCCGAATTCTACGGCAACGTGCTTGTACCGCCACGAAAACCGTAGTTTGTGGACGGCCTGTGGGCCCGAAAGTTCGTCAATTGGAGAACCCCGAAATGACCGTGCGAATATGGATACCCGTCGGACGACTTCACGATTTGGCACTACGACGGGTGCACTTGGACGAAATTCATCCCGAGCGAATTGACCTACGGCGGCACGTACGCGTGTTTCGCCGCGACCGGTTTTAGCGGCTACGCCATAACGGCCATTCCCGAACCAGGCACGTTGCCCTGCTGGCTGCCGGTCTGATCGGCTTGTTGAGCTGCCCGTGGCGGAAAAAGGGGTCAAAAGATTTTCCATCCTGATTAAATATTTCTGGCCGTTTTACTTCCCCGGGGCGATCATCTTTCTCGATCGTCAGCCCTATAGTCGGCCGTGTACTGCCCTTGAACTCTCCCTGGCGTCCCGTTCCCTCACTTTGTCCCTTTCACTGGGGCTGTTGCAAAGCGATTAATTATATTATAATATGGTTTCTGCCATTCCGTGCCTCCTTGTGAGTCCTGCCTTGGTTTTGCCTGAATTTTATCCAAAATCACCGTATGCAGACGTAGATTGATCCGCGGCCATTTTTCGGAATTTCGATAATTCGGCCTTTCGTGATCGATTGCTCCGTTTGCGGCATCGACAACTCGATGACGGTGCGAAACTGCCTTGTTCCATCCCCCATGTATAAGGAGATTGCCATGCTCGACTTCCGCCCCTCGCTTGCCGCCGTCATTTTCGGTTTTTTTGCGTTTGTCTGGGGAGTCTTGCCTTTGACCGCGGCCGCGGTGACACCCACGGCCGAGGAAATGGCGGAAGCGCGCCGCTTCATGGCGGCGAAATTCGAGCCGGCAATGTTGACCACCGAAAAACCCGGCCTGGCCGTCGCCTTCAACAACGGCCTCGTCGAACTCAATGCCCGCTATGGCAAGCCCCTGAAAATCGTCGCCGCGCAGTTCACTCGCGGCATTGCGGCCCACGCCAATAGCAAGATCGTCGTCCAATTGCCGGGACCGGGCAAAAAGTTCACGTGCCAAATCGGCCTGGACAACAACCCGCAAACCGGCGGCGGGCATGGAACCGTCGTTTTCTCCGTCAGCGCCGGCGGCGGCAATGTCTTCCGCTCCGAGGTCTTCCAAGTGGCCACCCCGGCAAAGCCCGTCGAAGTCGATCTCAAAGATGCCTCTCAATTCGTTCTAGAGGTGGGCGACGCCGGCGATGGAATCGGTTGGGATCAGGCCGATTGGGCCGACGCCCGCGTCGAACTGGCCGGCGGCAAAACGCTCTGGCTCGGCGAGCTGCCGATCATCGAAGTCCAGGACGGCCTCTTCTCGGCCGATCCGCCGTTTTCGTTCACGTATAACGGCAAACCGTCCGCCGAGTTCCTCGCCAACTGGAAAACGGAACGCAAGACGCGGAAAATCGACGACCATCGCACCGCCCATACCATCACCTACAGCGATCCGGCGGGCGGTCTGGCCGTTCGTTGCGAAGCCGTCGAATATGACGATTTTCCCACCGTCGAATGGACGCTCCATTTCAAGAACACGGGCGAAACCGACACGCCGATCATCGAAAACATCCAATCGCTCGACGTCCGCTGGGACCGCGGCGCCGATAGCGAATTCCTGCTGCACCACAATATCGGCGCGCCGGCCGACGGCACCGATTATACGCCCCTTCAGACCGTACTCGCCGGCGGTTCGACGAACAGAATCGGCGCGGCGGGCGGCCGTTCGACCTGCACCAACATGTCGTACTTCAATCTCGAACGGAACAAAGCCGAGGGCCTGATCGTGGTCGTCGGCTGGCCCGGCCAATGGGCCGCCGATTTCGTCCGTGACGTGGATCGCGGGATTCATCTGCGGGCGGGCCAGGAACTGACGCACTTCAAGCTGCTGCCCGGCGAAGAGGTCCGCACGCCGCTTTCGGTGCTGCAGTTCTGGAGAGGCGGCGATTGGATCCGCGCAAAACATATGGCGGCATTGGATGATCGCCCACAACATCCCCCGGCCTTTCGGCAAACCCCCGGCGCCCATGCTGTTGGCCTATCTCGGCGGCGCCTACGAAGAAATGTACAAAGCCACCGAAGCGGCGCACTTCGAGTGGTTCAACCGCTATCAGGAAGAAAAAATCCCGCTGGATTACTGGTGGATGGACGCCGGCTGGTACAAATGCGATCCGGTGGGCTGGCCGAAAGTGGGAACGTGGGAAGTCGATAAGAAACGCTTTCCCCGCGGCCTGAGGGCCATTTCCGACCTCGTCCACTCGAAGGGCATGAAAACCCTGCTCTGGTTCGAGCCGGAAAGGGTGGCGGCGGACACGTGGCTGGCCGAAAATCATCCCGAATGGATTCTCGGCGGCAAGCAGGGCGGCATCTTGAACTTCGGCAATCCCGACGTGCTGAAATGGATCACCGAGCGCGTCGATAAGATCCTCGTCGATGAAGGCATCGATCTTTATCGCCAGGATTTCAATATCGATCCCTTGGCTTATTGGCGAAAAAATGATGCCGCAGACCGCCAAGGCATCACCGAAATTCGCCACGTCACGAATCTCCTGGCCTACTGGGACGAGCTTCGGCGGCGGCATCCGAACATGCTGATCGACGAATGCGCCTCCGGCGGACGGCGCAACGACCTCGAAATGATGCGCCGCGCCGTGCCCCTCTGGCGCAGCGACAAGACGATGGAGCCCATCGGCCAGCAGTCGATGACCTACGGCCTTTCGATGTGGATCCCCTATTTCGGCACCGGCACCGTCGCCTGGGGCGACGCGGCCTATTTCATCACCGGCAAGCAGCCCATCGAGGAGTATGGCTTCTGGTGCAGCGCCTGTCCGAGCTTGAATTTGCTGTTCGACGTGCGGGAGAAAAGCCTCGACTACGACAAGATTCGGCAGCTCTGCAAGCAGTGGCGGGAAGTTATGCCCTACTACTACGGCGACTACTATCCGCTCATGCCCGACACCAGGGACAACACCGTCTGGATCGGCTGGCAATTCGATCGGCCCGAAAAAGGCGACGGCGTCGTCGAAATGTTTCGGCACGCCGAGAGCGCCTACGAATCTGCCCGCCTGAAACTTCGCGGGCTGGACCCGAAGGCGAAGTATCGGATCACCCGGCTCAACGGGAGTGAAGAACTCGAAATGACCGGCGAAGAACTGCTGCAAAAAGGCCTGCCGATTGTGATCGGCCAACAGCCCGGCGTGGCGATCATCAAATACCGGCGGACGCCGTAAAATTCTCACCCGAATTATTCATCGGCGCCGTTTGTAGAAGCGGCATCTTGCCGCTCTTCCCTAAAATGCGGCAGGATGCCGCATCTATGGAGTTTGTTAATAATCCCGGCCAGAAGAATTTCCTCGTTCCCGCACCGAAACCGCAATTGCTGCCCCCCGCGGGCAACAACATGGCGGTTGAGTGGCCTTTTTCAACGAAAAAATGTTGCATTTTGCGATAAACAATGTGGATTTTTAAGCTATGGTTGAGTAAATGTCGGCATCCAGCCAAAGCATTTTTTCGGTCGTTTCATGAAGAGCAGCGCGGCAGGCTCTTGAATATCGCTTTGCCTGCCGTTTTCCGATTACCCTTTGATGGTTCATTCGATGCCTATTGTTCTCGATAATTGGCGGGATTTTTTCACCCAGTGGCCGGCGGAAATGCATCGGCGGGGGATTGTCGTTACTTCTTTTGGGGAGCAAATCCCCTTTTCGGCATTCTGGACGAGTTCCAATCTCTTATTGCTCGAACGGCAAACTCCCGACTCGCTCGGCGCAAGAACGATCGTTCTCGCTTTTACCCAGATTACCGCATTGAAAATTGTTGACGTGTTAAAACTGAACGCTTTTCAAACCATCGGTTTTGAGGGACCACCTTCCAAGCACTAGAGGGGGGCTTGGCAGATTTTCAAGACTTGCTATAAATCAAACACCGCAATTTGGTAAACATCTCATTTTCGTATGCTATACTTATTCAAAGCTTGCCGCAAATTATTGGACCCTCTTGTACCCGTTGAATATTATTCCTTCTGCTTGAATGTTTTAAAACTAATCTGATTCAGATATGTATGCTGAATAAATGATATAACCATCACAAAAGGAGCAATCCGTGAGTGAATCTCCAGAAAAACACGAAGAAGAAACCACACCCGCCACTGACGCCGCGCAACAACCCCATCCGCCGCAATTGCCGCAGCAACAGCGGATGCAGTTGGAAATCGACGATTCCAAGGTCTATGCCTTGTATGCGAACTTTTGCCGCGTGACAGGCACGCCCGAAGAATTGATCATCGATTTCGGGTTGAATCCGCAACCCGTCGGAGTGCCCACCCATCCGATTCCCGTCACGCAACGCATCATCACCAATTTCTACACTGCCAAACGCATGCTCCGCGCGTTGGAACTCACTATCCAGCGTCACGAGGCCACTTTCGGCGTGTTGGAAACCGACGTGCAGAAGCGCGTTCGGCCGGGCGTGATGGGCCAAGGTCGATAAATTCGTCGTTCGCGCCCTCCGCCGCGGTCGAGGCATTCGGTGGAATGCCTCGCCCGCCGCGGAGGGCTTTTTTTGTTGCCGATAAAAAACGTAGGGTGGGACAATCGCAGCGAAGTCCCACATTCCCCCGGCATCTCGTCATGTCCTCCCACATTCTCGCCCTCGATCAAGGCACGACTTCCAGCCGGGCAATCGTCTTCGGCCGCGACGGCGGCATCGTATCTGCGGTACAGCGGGAATTTCCGCAAATCCTGCCCAATCCGGGCGCAGTCGAGCACGATCCCGAGGCGATCTGGGCCTCGCAGTTGGAGGTCGCGCGCCGTGCCTTGGCCGATGCCTCGCTTACCGCCAGCGACATCGCCGCGCTGGGCATCGCCAATCAACGCGAAACGACTGTCCTCTGGGATCGACAAACCGGCAAGGCCGTCGCCAATGCGATCGTCTGGCAAAGCCGCGTCAGCGCCCCGATTTGCGAACGGCTCAAAGCCGACGGCGCCGCCCCGCTTTTCCGCGAGAAAACCGGCCTCGTGCTGGACGCCTATTTCTCCGGCACTAAAATCAAACACCTATTGGATTCGCATTCCGGCCTTCGCGACCGGGCCAAGCGCGGCGAGATCCTCTTCGGCACTGTCGATTCCTGGCTCCTCTGGCGCTTGACCGGCGGACGCTGCCACCGGACCGATTACAGCAATGCCGGCCGCACGCTGCTGTTCAACATCCACACTTTGGATTGGGACGACGAACTGCTTTCGATCCTGCAAATTCCCCGGGCGATGCTGCCCGAGGCGAGGCCGTCGAGCGGATTCTTCGGCGAAACGCTGCCCGAGTGGTTCGGCAAGACCATTCCCATCGCCGCCGTTTGCGGCGATCAGCAGGCCGCCACTTTCGGACAGGCTTGTTTCACGCCGGGGAGCGTGAAAAACACCTACGGCACCGGTTGCTTCATGCTGATGAACACCGGCGAAAAACCGGTCGCCTCGAAGAACAACCTGCTCACCACCATCGGCTGGGGGCTGGGAGGCAAAGTCACCTACTGCCTCGAAGGTTCCGTATTCATCGCGGGGGCGGTCGTGCAATGGCTCCGCGACGGCCTGGGCGTGATCGAAAAATCGATCGATGTGGAAAAACTTGCGGGCAGCGTGCCCGACTCCGCCGGCGTGTATTTCGTTCCCGCATTCGTGGGCCTCGGCGCGCCTTTTTGGGACCCTTATGCGCGCGGGACGATTGTCGGCCTCAGCCGCGGAACGACCGCCGCGCACATCGCCCGGGCGGCGGTCGAATCCATCGCCTACCAGACCTGCGACGTGCTGCGCACGATGGAAAAGACGCAGGAATCGAATTGGCGGAACTCAAAGTCGATGGGGGCGCATCACTCAACAACCCCCTCATGCAATTCCAAGCCGATCTGCTTGGCGTGCGCGTTCGCCGGCCCGTGGTGGCCGAAACGACCGCCTTGGGCGCCGCGTATCTCGCCGGCCTGGCGGTCGATTTTTGGAAAAATACCGCCGATATAGCTCAAAATTGGGCGCTCGACCGGGAATTTCAACCACGCATGTCCGCTTCCGACCGCGAATGTTGCTATCGCCGTTGGCAAAACGCCGTAAATCGTTCGTTCGGTTGGGCAAAAGATTGACGCGGCAAACGGAATCAACGCGCGGCGCCGTCTTTGGTCTGCGAATCAACGGGCTGCGCCTCTCCTTTGACCTCGACCACAATCACGCTGGCGATCGGATCGAATGCTTTCTCGGGCAGACTGATCTCCAGGCCGCTATCTCGCGCGGCGCTCGCAAGCGATCGGCCGGACGCAGCCAGCGGATAGACCTTGGCCGCTTTGTTGGCGATCGGCAGCAATAACTTTCCATCCGCCGGCCAATCGAACACGTGCAGGTACAGCTTGCCGGGTTTTTGCGTCACCCGGCCCCAGGCGGGCGCTTTCTTCAAGGGGCTTCCCGTCGTGCCGTAAATCGACTCGCCGTTGACCTTCAGCCACTGGCCCATCTCCTTCAACCGCTGCACTTCCGGTTCGGGAATCACGCCTTCGGCCGTTGGTCCGACGTTGAGCAGGTAATTGCCCCCTTTGCCGGCGATGTCGATCAAATTCCGCAACAGCGTTTCGGTGGATTTGAAGTTCGTGTCGTACGATTTGAAGCCCCACGTATCGTTGATCGTCATGCAGGTTTCCCAGTCGCGCCCGCCGGGACCGGTCGCCGGAATGTACTGCTCGGGGGTGGCGTAATCGCCCAGGCCGTTGCCGACGCGGTCGTTCACGATGCAGTCCGGCACGTGCCGCCGGATGGCTTTTAGAAACTCCCGGCTGCGCTCGGGCGTCAAATCCGGCACGTCGAACCAGAAAAGCGCCGGTTTGTACCGGGCGGCCAATTCCTCTACCTGCGGCAACGATTTTTGCTTGAAGTAAACGTCCGGATCGCGCTTGTCGAGCGGGCCGAAATCCCAGTCGTTGATGAAGCCCGTCGCGTTCGGCTCGTGCCAGTCCCAACAGTGCGAATAATAGAAACAAAGCCGGATCCCCCTGGCGGCGCAGGCCTTTGAAAGCTCCGCCATCGGATCGCGCTTGAAGGGAGTGGCGTCCGTCAGGTTGTATTTCGACGCCTTCGAAGGATACATGGCAAAGCCGTCGCAATGCTTGGCCGTGATCACGAGGTATTTCATGCCGGCGGCCTGGGCAATCTCCGCCCATTGGTCTGCGTCGAACTTGACGGGATTGAACTGCCGCGCGTATGTCTCATATTCGGCCACGGGGATCTTCGCGTCGTACATGATCCATTCGCCGAGCTTGTCCACCTTTTTTCCGTGGTACGTGCCCGCGGGCAGCGCGTAGAGGCCCCAGTGAATGAACATCCCGAAACGCGCCTCGCGCCACCAATGCATCCGCGCGCTGCGCTGCGCCTTGGTCTCCGCGGGCGGCTCGTCTGCGGCGCGGATCGGCGCGATTGTGGCGGCCAACGCCGTACACGCCAGCAAACCGGCGGTAAACATCCATCGAGTCGAGATTCTCATGCTTGTCGATTCCTTAATTCCAAGGGTCATCACGTAGATGCGGCATCTTGCCGCATTCTTGGGAGGAGCGGCAAGATGCCGCTTCTACAAACGGCGTTTATAATAATTCGGGCTAAGGCGCCGTTCAGATAGGCTCGGGACGGCAACTTCCGCATATTAGCCGAAAACAAGACCACTTTCCAGCGGCCAAGCCGATTATCCATCCGAGTAGCCGAATTTGACTGCAATTAAATGGCGGGGCCTCGGTGCTTGGCGATGATGCTATGGAAAATCCATTTCCATTCCCCTCCAAAGACGCAAGTGGTGTCCATCATCGCCCGGGACGAAGCGACTCTGCTTGACGCGTGGCTTCCGCCGCGCCCTCCCCGTCTCCCATGCGGTGCAACAAGTCGGCAAGAATCAGGTAATTGCGTGCGAGAATGCCGCGCATCGGCTGCGCCTTGGGATCGTTCCGCAAGGCTTCCTTTAGCAAGGCGATGGACTCTTGCAGCATGGATTGCGCCTCGGGCAACCGCCCCCGCATCTGCAAAAAACCAGCATCCGTTCCAGGAGTGAAGCCGCCTCTTTCGACAACACCGGCTGAACCGGCACGGAGATCTTCTCGCCCGTCTCGCTCACCAGCAGCATCGAGGAAGCCGGGGCCGCGTGGTCGGGCGTGAACTGCTGGAAAATGTTGTCGAGCGCTTCGATCGCCAGCGCCGAAGTCTCTTCCGCTTTTTTGCGCTGCCTTTTCTCTTCGATGTTGGCTTGCGTCGTTCGAAGGCGGACTCCCCGTGCTCGATGGGCAGGTTATTTGCGAAGTCAAGTTTCACAGCGTCATGCCGCCCCGCTTCAAGCAAATCACGCGGGATTTCGGGCTGCGGCCGACGCGCATCTCGAAATACCGCGCTTTTCTGCAAATTTCCGGCCACCTTCCCGATAAAAGGAGCTTCCATGCCTGATTGGCTACAAGATTCGATCGCCGCCAACGGCATTTCCATCCCGTTCAACTTGCTTCTGACGCGACTCGCCTGCAGCTTGATCCTGGGCTGCGTCGTTGCGGCAATTTATTTCGTCTCGCAACGGAAGGAGCGAACCGAAACCTTCGCGCTGGTCACGACCCTGGTTTTGCTCACCGTGCTGATCGCCATGGTCACGATGGTCATCGGCAACAGCGTCGCCCGGGCGTTTTCCCTGGCGGGGGCCTTGGCGATCATCCGCTTCCGCACGATCGTCGAAGACACCCGGGACACCGCTTTCGTCATCTTTGCCGTCGTCGTCGGCATGGCCGTCGGAGCGGGCTTCTTGTTCGTCGCCTTGGCCGGCATTCCGATGGTGGCGCTGGCGACCTTCGTCTTGTCTCTCTGGAGTTGGGCACGGACGAAATGGTCCGCTTGCAACCGCCGGCTGACCGTCCGGCTGCGGCTCGGTTGCGATCCGAACGACATCTTCGGCGACACGTTCGAAAGGCATTTTCATTCCGCCCGTTTGATCGCCACGACCACCGCCCGCCAGGGTTCCGCGCTCGATCTGACCTACCAAACCCGGCTCCTCCGCCAGGATTCCGTTATTCCGCTGGTCACCGAGTTGAACGGCTTGGAGGGGGTTCAAGGCGTTGAATTGTGCGAGTTGGGCTGAAGATCCAATCTGAAATTTTCATCGACGTCCTCGCGGGAGAAAAGACGCCGACAGGGCGGTTTTCTTTGTTCTCGTCTCCTGATAAAATCACACTCATGGATTCCAAATCCTCGAACGTTACGGATCGCTCTCCATCCCTGATAACTGGCGGCGCAACGGCCGCCTTTTGCCGCTTGAATTACTCTTCAACGATAACAAGGAATCGAAAACCATGACGCCAAGCAATACGTATTTCGCATTTTTCTTGACCGGGCTTTTGTTATCATCGGTCGCGGCATCCGCCGATCAACCAATTAAAGAATCGAAACCGGCGGCCCCGATCGTCAAGGCCGTGCTGAACGGTTTGGAGATCGACATCGACTCCGACAGCGGAAACATCTTGAAACTCTCCTATCCGGGACCGGGGACCCTTCTGGAAACGACTGTCGAAAAGGGAAAACTGCTGGATCTCGCTTATCCGCTGAGCGATTTCGAACCGTTCCGGCTCGGCTCGCGATACTCCACCGGCGCGAAAGTGGAGCGAAGCGAAAACGCAGTGACGATTTCCTGGGACAAACTCGGCGGAAGCAGGCCCTTTGATTTTCCCGGAAAAGTTGCGGCTGTGGTAAAATTGCTCGCCGATGCGGACGGAAGATCGGTGGTCATGCGATGCACGATAAAAAATCAATCGCAAAAAGCCGTGCCGCAGGTGCTTTTTCCCGATCTCGACGGATTCCTGCCCCTCGCGGGACAGTCGGAAACCAGGTTCCGCAGCGGCGGATTCGTCCGCTCTCCCTTCCGCGACCTCAAACGGCCGGAAGGGGGCGGTTTTTATCCCGAGCCGGGCAACAGCGGCGAGGCGGAATTCTACAGCAAGTGCATCTACGACGGCACGATGCTGATGCGCTGGTTCGATATCGGCAGCCTGCAAGGCGGTTTGAGCGCGTGGCAACGATCTTGGGGTTATGAGCCGGAAGACGCCGCCGGCGGGCCGCTGTGCAAAATCCGCATGCAGTTGGATGAGTTCGAAACGAAGCTCCGCTTGACGTGGATGCATAATCCGAATATCCCGCCCGGCGCCACTTGGGAAAGCCGCGAGTATGTCCTCACTCCCCACCGGGCCGGCTGGGCCAGGGGAATCGAAACCTTTCGCGCCTGGGTCCAAAAGAATCAGCGGCGCCGCTATCCGGTTCCGGAGCATATCCGGCAAGGCTTGGGATTCCGATCCTTGTTCATGTGCAATTGGCAGCCGCGCGACGGCGAACGAGACGTCCTCTGGAAATTCGCCGATCTGCCGAAAGTCGCCGCGGAGTGCAAGAAATTCGGTCTCACCGAAATCGTCCCCTGGTTCTGGCACGATCATTTCCAGCTTCCGCTGCCGGCGCCTTATCCCCATCTGGGCGGTGAAGAGCAATTCGTTCGGGCAGCGGCGGAGTGCAAAAAAATGGGAGTGAACGTTGCGCCGTTCATCTCGGTGGTCGCGCTGGCGAATCCGGCTGCCGCACGATTCGGCCTCGGAATCGGCGCAGGCTGGACCTATCATCCCGACTATGTGCCCGAACTCAATCCTTTTTACGCCGGCGGACACAACACCGGCACGATCGACACCGGAAACCAACCGTGGCAGGCCGAAGTGCTCTCCGGCTGCAAGCATCTCTTCGACGAAGGCGTAGCCTCCGTCTGCTGGGATGTCTATGATTCCCGCAAGGAGGAACCGAATCTCTACACTTTGACCGCGAAGATTCGGGAATTGGCCAAACAGAAGGACCCCGAATCCTCCTTCAGCGGCGAATCGGTGAACAACATCGAACTCGATTCGGAATATCTGGATTACACCTGGAATTGGGTGCCGGCCTACGTTGACTGCCGGGCGTTCACCGGCACTTTTTCCGCGCCCCGCATGAACGTCAATATCGACCACTCCGCGTCCGACGCGGTTCGCTGCTTCATGGACAACGTGTTCCTGAGTCTCTTGCCGCGGAAAACGCCTTACGGAGTCAACGGCTCCGGCACGATCGAGCAGTATCCGGAGTTCTCCAAGATTCTCAAGCAGTGTGCCGACCGCCGCCGGCAATTCCTCGAGTATTTCATCGGCGGCGCAGTTGATCGGCGAGTGCCTGCTCTCCCGCGACTGCCCCGAAACCCACGTCACCGCCTATACGCTGCCGGGCAAGGCGCTGTTGCTGGTGCTCAACCAGTCCGATCGCCGCAAGATTTCATTCCGGTGCGACCTGGCTCCCTGGATCAAGTCTTCCACTGGCCGATATCAAGTCGATTGCTACGATCGTGACGGGCAGCGGCAAAAAACAGCGGAGACCTCCGCCGCCTGGAGTGAAGTCACGCCGGAACTCGAGAAATTCGAATTCGCGATTTATGAGATCAAGGCGATTTAGACGAGAGAGGCGATGGCGGCGTCGTGGCGGCTGCCGGGCGTCGCCGGAAACTCCCTGCGGACATGACGCTCCGCGAGTTGTTGCAACATGCTTTCCAAGCTATCTTCCCCGGAAGCTGTCATTCCAATTGCGATATCTTTCGGCGCCTGCTCGGTCGCCGCGTCCGAATTTTCGATCGCGGCAACCGGCGATTTCAGCGGCGAACTCGCCAAATTCCGTTCAGCGGCTACATCGGTGTTCGCCATCCCGGTCAACGGCGATAAGTCGAAGGGAGATCTCGCCGGAAGCGATGCCGCCGCGGATTGCACGGCGGCAAACAACGCTTGATGCTCCGGATTGCCGCTCGCGGCAAAACCCGCCGGGGGACCAAAGCTCATCGTAACGCTGTCAAGCGACGGGATCAACTCGGGATTGCCGGGGCTGCCGGTCGTCAGGTCGGCGCGATATTGCAGATAACGCGCCACGGCGCCGATCGACGCGCCCGAACCGGCCAGCGGCACGAAGCTCGTCCAAGTAGCGTCGGGGGAGGGTGTATCGCCAGTGCGCACCCACAACGTCATGCTCGTGCCGGAGGGGGTTGTCCCCGTCCACGAAGCCGTGTTCCACGAAACCGTTCCACCGCCGTCGAACACCCGCGACAAAAAGCTGCCGGAAACCGCAAACGGGCCCAGCCGCAGCCAATCGACCTGCAAGGTGTTTCCGCCGGTAAAGTAGTCGCTGATGATCGGCCGCATGGCGGTCGTGATTGTCGCGGCATGAGTGGCCACCACCGCGCCATCCACCGAGTACACGATGTTGGAGCTATTCCAGTCGATGCGGTACAAGTGCGGCACACCGAGGAAATTGCCTGAAATCGCCGTCGTCTGCTCGCTGGTCCCATTGTTCGTCCGCACGATCAATCCGCCGCCGCTGCCGGTGCTGAAGATCGCCCACGGCCCGCTGTTGAGGTCCACTCCGAAACCGACGTGCTGATA
This sequence comes from Pirellulales bacterium, assembly GCA_963713065.1. Lineage (GTDB taxonomy): Bacteria > Planctomycetota > Planctomycetia > Pirellulales > Thermoguttaceae > JADLEL01. Next base: position 129,119 of record CAVQKP010000019.1, read on the forward strand.
GGGGTCGCTTGTGAACGTAGCCATGAACTCCACGGAACGTCCCGCGGTGAACGTGCCGGTCGGGAATGCCGAGGCGCCGTCCACCTGCAACCGTCCCCCGCTGACCGTGACCGCCCCGCCGGTATGCCAGACCGTGCTTGCCCAGCCCGCCGGCAACGCCGCGCCGGGGAACTCCGAGCCGGCTGCCGGGATTAGTGACACGGCGCCGTCATTGAGCGGATTCAATTGGCTGATGATCGATGTATTGGCGTCGGGGGTGCCGGCCAAAAAGTCGGCCGACGTCGTGTCGGTGAGCTGGCCGGTAACGATCACCAACGTTGTATAATCGGTGAAGCCGTTGTCCTTATCGAATATTCGTCCGTACGCGGTGAAGGAACCGCCGCCGGTCGAAGTGATCGTTTGGTCGGCGGAAGTTCCGGCCGCGGCATAGCTCGTCGCCAGTTCGCTCGGCGACAGGGCAAAGCTGTAGCGGAAGCCCGCCGCGGTGTCAGTCGGACTTACGTCGGCGGGATTGCTGAAGCTGACCGTCACCGGCGTGTTCGCGGCAACCGGTCCGCTATTGCTCAGCGTCGCCGTCGGCGGCACATTGGTAACGTCCACGTTGGTGGTATAGTCGATGAAGCTGTCGTCCGGATTGAGAATCCGGCCATAAACGGTATAGTTCCCATTATCGGAAAAGGTGAATGCAGCGCTGTTGACCGCACCGGCCGCGGCATAATCGGCAGCCAGGCCGCCAGGCGTGAGAGCGAAACTGTAGTGCAGATTTCCCGGATCGTTGGGTACGCTGAAGTTGACCGCGACCGGACTGCTTTCGGCCGCGGGACCGCTGTTTACCAGCGTCGGTGTCGTGGCGGAACTGTAGTTGATCGTAACGTCGTAGAGAGCCGGAATCAGGTCGGGATCGCCGGGATTGGCGGTCGTCAGGTCGGCCCGGTATTGCAGATAGCGCGCCGCAACGCCGATCGACGCGCCGGAACCGGAAAGCGGCACGAAGCTCGTCCAGGTGGCGTCGGGAGTGGGCGTGTTGCCGGTGCGCGCCAGCAGTGTCACGCTCGTGCCGGAAGGCGCCGCCGTTGTCCACGAAACCGTGCCCCACGAAACCGTCCCACCCCCGTCGAACACCCGCGAAAGGAAACTTCCGGTGGCGGCAAACGGAGCCACGCGCATCCAATCGACTTGCAGGTTGTTGCCGCCGGTCCTCAGATCGCTGGCAATCGGCCGCATGGCGGACGAGATCGTCAAGGCGTGCGTAGCCACCACCGTGCCGTCCACCGAATACGTCACATTGGAACTGTTCCAGTCGATGCGATACAGGTGCGGCGAACCGAGGAAGTTTCCGGGAATCGGCGTGATCAGTTCGCTCGTGCCGTTGAAGGTCCGGGCGTTCAATCCGCCGCCGCTGCCCGTGCTGAAAATCGCCCACGGCGCACTGTTGAGATCCACCCCGAAGCCGGCGTGCTGATAAGCATCGGTGGTGAACGTGGCCGAAAACTCCATCGACCGTCCCACGCCAAAGGTGGAACTGGTGTACGCCGCGGCGCCGTCCACCAGCAATAGGCCGCCGCCGGCCGCGGCAGTGCCGCCGGCATCCCAAATCGTCTTCGCCCAACCGGCCGGCAGCGACGTGCCGGCAAATTCCGAGCCGGCCGAGGGCGCCAGCGTCACCGCGCCGCCGCCCGTATCGGTCAGCAGAATGCCGGTTCCCGGCGTACCCAGCGTAAAGTCGGCAAGCGTCGTGTCGATCCATTTGCCGGAGACGACGACCGCCGTGGTGTAGTCGGTGAATCCGTTGTCCTTATCGAAAATTCGACCGTAAACGGCGTAGGAGCCGCTGCTGGCAAAGGTGAACGACTGGCTGGCGGATGTTCCGGCGGCGGCATAATCGGCGGCCAGTCCGCCTGGCGACAACGCAAAACTGTAGTGGAAACCCGCCGCGGCGTCCACCGGGCTAACATCGGCGGGATTGCTGAAGTTGACCGTCACGGGTGCGTTCGCGGCAACCGGGCCGCTATTACTCAACGTGCCTGTCGGCGGCACATTGGCGACTGCCACGTCGGTCGAATAATCGGTGAAACTGTCGTCGGGATTCAAAATCCGACCGTAAATGGTGTAGCTGCCGTTGTCGGTGAAAGTGAATGCGCTGCTACTGGCAGTGCCGGCCGAGGCATAATCCGCGGCCAGGCCGGCCGGCGTAAGGGCGAAGCTGTAATGCAAATCCCCCGGATCGTTCGGTACGTTGAAGCTCGCGGTTACCGGGCTGTTTTCGCCAACCGGGCTGTCGCTGTCCAGCGTCGTGACGAGGGGGAAAATGTAGTCGATAGTGACATCGTTGAGTTTCGGCACGAGGTCGGGATCGCCGGGGCCGCCGGTTGTCAGGTCGGCCCGATACTGCAAATAACGGGCTAACACGCCGATCGATGCGCCCGAACCGGAGAGCGGCGCAAAGCTCGTCCAGGTGGCGTCGGGCGTAGGTGTGTCGCCGGTGCGCACCAACAGGGTCACGCTCGAACCGGCGGGAGTTGCGGCCGTCCATGAGGTCGTGCCCCACATTACCGTTACGCCCCCATCGATCACGCTCGACAAGTAACTTCCCGATGCCGCAAACGGGCCCATCCGCAGCCAATCGACTTTCAGATTGTTGCCGCCCGTCATCAGATCACTGGCGATCGGCCGCATTGGCGTCGCGATCGTTACCGAATGGGTGGCCACTACCGCGCCGTCCACCGAATAAATGACGCTGGAACTGTTCCAATCGATGCGATAAAGGTGCGGCGTGCCGAGGAAGTTGCCGGGTATCGGCGTGTCCAGGTTGATCGTGCCATTGTAAGTTCGGACATTCAACCCGCCCCCGCCGCTGGTGCTGAAAATTGCCCAAGGCACATTATTCAGGTCCACTCCGAATCCGACATGCTGATAGGCATCGCTTGTGAATGTTGCCATGAACTCCATCGAATGTCCCGCGTTGAAGGCGGCGCTCGAGAACGCCGCGGCGCCGTCCACCTGCAAAAGGCCGCCGTTGACCGCGACGGTTCCGCCGAAATTCCAAATCGTTGTCGCCCAGTTGGCCGGCAGGGCCGTGCCGGAAAACTCCGCGCCGGCGGTGGGGGCCAGGGTTACCGATCCGTTGTCTTGCGGGTTGATCTGGTTGATGATCGTAGTGTTCGTTCCCGTATCACCGGCCGCGAAATCCGTTACCGTCGTATCCACAACGAGGGCGCGCGTGGTGAATTGCTGAGGCGCATTGGAAGTGACAGGCAGATTCGATGTGTTGCCGGATGCATCGCTCGATTCGAGGCGAAAGTAATAAACCGTCCGCGGAACAAGCCCCGTTAAGGTGACGCTGTGATTCGTCGTGAGGCCGGCCGTCGAGGCGCTGTTCGGCGTGTCTTGCGCAGTTCCGAAATGCACGACCGAGGTCGATGCTTCGTCCGAAGTCCAGGCGACCGTCGCCGTGAACGGATCGATGACGGTGATCTGCAGATTGCTTAGCTGCGGAGAAGTGACGGAATCGGCCGTGACATCGACCGTTACGCCCGCCGCAGGAGTCTCCATATTGAGACTATCGTCAGTGGCCCGCGAAAGGATCGTATGCACGCCCAGAGTGGGAGTCCATGCGTATGTCCAACCGTTTGTGCCCAGGACGGCCGGGTGCCAGGTCGTCCCGCCGTCCGTCGAGACCTCGACGCCGCCAACAACGCCGCCGCCGCTATCGGCGGCTGTTCCTTGAATCACGACCGACGTGTTCGTCTGGATCACCGAAGATGACGTGGGGGATGTGATGATCGAGGTGGGAGCGGTAAAATCGGTGGAAGCACTGGTCTGAACCAAGCCTGCCTGAAGCGAACCGGCCGGCACTTGAACGCCCATATCGGCGAACAGATTCACCGTGGCTTGCTGCATCCGCACGTCGGCGACGGAAACCGGTCCGGGGTGATCCGCGTCAAGCCCCCACGACCACTGAATGGTGCCGGCGCTGAACACCAAAGCGGGAGTTTTGCCGAGCGGTGCCGTCGCAGCGCGATAGAGCGTCAAACTATGCGTTGCCGTACCCGGCCCTACGCTCGAACCGTAATCGAGAAGCATCTCGCTGACGTTGAGCGTGGTTGAAGAGAGATCGATCAAGCCCGCCGGTCGGAAACCGTTGTCAACATCGGAATTCCATTCGTAGCCCAACGTGTTCAATGCCAACGTGGCAACCTCTCCCGGCGGCAGGGTCGCCACGGAAGTATTGCGCAAAATCGCGTTTGTCCTTCGAGGGCAGGCACCGTAATGGCGCCGTAAAAATCCTGAACGGTGAAAAGCGTCCCCGAAAGGCCGTTTTCCGGCCGGCCGCCGTCGGCGGGCGGACTGAAGCGCGGATCGCGCCAAGTTCCGGTCCATACGCCGGGCAAGGGATCGATTTTGGCATTGTCCCAAGTCTCTTTGTAGCAGACCAGGGTTCGATACGCGGTATTCGTTCCGTCGATGCTGTCTTCCCAGCGGGTCTTCCAGAACATCTCATTGCCGCTGAAGAACGCCAAATTCACTCCATTGTCCCGGGCGGACTCGACGTTGGCGCACTGCGCGCCGGACCAATATTCATCGTGCCCTACGGACATGAATACCTTGTGCTGGAGCAAATCGCCGCCCGACCGGTCGGTATCGACGTCGGTCGAGTAGCTGACGTCGTAACCGTTCGACTCCAGCCAGCGGACCATCGGATACTCCGCCGAAAAGAATTGATTGACCGTCGTGAGATCCTCGATCGGCCGGTTGTAACTGATCTTATAGGCGCGGCCGGCGCTCGTTCCTTCGCCTGCGGCTCCGTAGAAATCGGCCCCTCCCCAAAGATTGTATGCCTGCCAGGTCGCGTCGGACGTCTGAAACAGCAGATCGGAAGCGCCCGCGTCGTCGCGCACGACGAAAATAATGCCGTTGGCGCCGGTGGTGCCGCCGCCGTCGTCGCGAACCAGCTTGGCGAAGTAAACGCCGGACGTTGCGCTGCCGGGAACGTTCCAGGAATCGGTGACGTGCCAATCGCCGGCGTCAACCAGGCCGGTCGCCGCATCGGAGAGCGGAGCCGGCTGGTTATTCGCTGAACCGACGTGCGTGGAGAGGCTTGTTTCCAGGCGCGCCCCCAGCCCGCCGTAATAGCCCAGCCGGTAGATGTCCAGATGATAGGCGGTGGCCGCGGTATCGATCTTGAAGTTGACCGTTTGGCCGTGATCGATGCTGATATCGGTGGCAAATCCTTCGATGCTGTGATCGACGCCGCCGGCAGGCAAACCCCAAATGCTTTGGGGAGTGCCTGCTAACGCATTTTCCGCCGCGATCGTCAAACTGAGCAAATTCCGCTCTTCGAGCGGCTCAATCCGCAGTAATTGTCGGTATGGCGTGAGCTGTTGCGAACGTCTCCGGTTCCGCGCGGATCTGGAGAACCCCATCATCCTACCTCCCATTCTTCGGCGGCGAGGCATATTGCATAAAGATAAAAATTGCCGCCGCTAATTGCCATTGATCGATTGCCAGCCGCACACGGATGTTTCCTCTTCAAGGCATCTTCCGATACATGAGCGGAGTTCCCGAGTATCCGGAATAATCGTGTTTCGCCGAGTCGAAAATTTTCATCAGGTAACTATAACGGTCGTTTTATTTTTGTCAAAAAATGCTCTCTTTTCGGACATCTGCCGGCGGTCCGGTTTCTTTTTGCCGTCAGATTGAGGCCGATCCTCGCGGCTGTAAACGAGGACTGACTAATGTCTTAAGTATTTTTGACATATCGGGATCGAAAATGCTTGCGGCAAGCCGTTGCGAGATTGCGCCGACGGCGATATCGAATGGACATTTGCTATCTCCGAGATCGAGGCGGCATGTTAAATGCATGCATTGAACCCCGTGGTTGTGCCTGCCGTTCCAGTAAGTATAATAGGGGCATGAATCCACCCGAAAACACCCTTTTCCCAAAAACTCTCTCCCACGGCGCGCTCCGCCATCAAGTGGTCCGCCGCTTGTTGAATTCCATCTTTTTGGGCGAATCGCCCTCCGGCGCCCAATTGCGCGTCATGAAACTCGCGGCCCAATACGGGCTGAGTTCCACGCCCATCCGCGAGGCGCTGGTCGAACTGGAATCCGTGGGGATGATCAGCTTCGTTCATAACCGGGGCGCGATCGTGAACGCTTTCGGTCCCGGCCAACTCCGCGAGATTTATCAGTTGCGCCGGATTTTGGAAGTCGAAGCCACCTGCTCCGCCTGCGGACGGATCGACGCCGGCGAATTGGAGTCTTTGCGTCGGGAGATGAAGCTGCTCCTCAAAGCCAAGCACAATTTGCATTGGGCCGAAAGGGAAATGGCCACCGATCGCCGGTTGCATGCGCTTATCGCCGCCTCCTGCGGCAGCAAGCGGTTGGCTCAGGAAATCCACCGCTACGATACCTTGATCCAATCGCTCCGCGACGTGGTCGGCCACGAACGCCGCGCGCAACAACTGGCGAATCGGGAACATATCGCCATCCTCGACGCCTTGCTCGCCGACGACGCCCCAACCGCCGTTGCCGCCATGGCCGGCCATATCGACCACACGGCGGATTCGGTGTCGAAAGTCCTCTTTTCGCGAAAATCCCGCTAGTGTTCCTGCAAATGATAATTGACGGGCGCCATGCCCACGCTTGCCGCGGGCATGTGAAATGTCAAATAGCACCGCAACATGCCTACGGCAACCGCGGGCTCCCATTTATCCGCCCTCGGGCGATATTCGTGATCCGAGGCCGAATCATTTTCGAAAATTGCCGGATTATTCCTCCCCCCGATTGCATCAATCACCTAAATTAAACATAATGCATAATCATTGCCGTCCCCATCAGAACCCCACAAGCAGCGGATCATTTCCGCGGGAGGAGCAAAATCATGCGGCTGCAAGGTAAAAAGGCAATTGTAACCGGGGGAGCGGCGGGAATCGGCAAAGCCATCGCCGAGGCATTCATCCGCGAAGGCGCGGAAGTGGCAATTTTCGACCTCCAACTCGAAAAGGCCCAAAATACCGCCGCCGAACTCGCGCAAATCGCCCCAGGCAAGATCTCCGCCATGCAATGCGACGTCGGTTATTCGGACCAGGTCGCCCGGGCCTTTCGCGAAGCCGACGAAAAGCTCGGCACGCTGGACATTCTCGTGAACAACGCCGGACTGATCCGCCAATCGCCCATTGTCGATATGCCCGAGGAAGATTGGGATTTCATCCTCCGCAACAACCTGAAAAGCGTCTTCCTCTGCTCGAAAGAAGCGGCAAAACGGCTGATCGCGCAAGGACGCGGCGGGCGGATCATCGCGCTGTCGAGCATTCACGCCGTGCTCAGCGAACCGAATTGCGGACATTATACCGCGGCAAAGGGCGGCATCGAGGCCTTTTGCCGCACGCTGGCCACCGAATTGGCGCCACATAAAATCACCGTCAACTTCATCCGTCCCGGCGCCACTTTCACCGAACTCACGATCCCCATGTACACCGAAAACGTCAAGCGGGCGCTGTTCGAGCGCGTTTCGCTGAAAGAAATCGCCCAGGCCGCTTGGATTGCCGCCGGCGCGGTGTTCCTTGCCGGCGATGAGTCGCGCTACATGACCGGGCAGGATCTCACCATCGACGGCGGCTACGTCATGGACGGCAGCCTGCCGGGCGCGAAGTATTGGACCGAATAGTCCGGTAAAATCGGCTCTCTGCCCGCGGCAAGCGTGGGCAGGGAGCCCCGATGAGTCACATTCCGCCACGAAAGCTAACAAGGAGACAGCCGTGGACTGCGAACGCATCCCCCGCATGCAATCCGCCATGCGCGAAGCCGGTCTGGACGCCGTGATCCTGCGATTGCCGGAAAACATCGTCATGTGCTTCGGCGTCTGGCCGATGAACGGCTTCTCCTATGCCCTCTTCACCGCCGAAGCCGGGCCGCTCGCGCTCATCGCTCCCTCCTGTGAAGAAGAGGAGATGGACGGCTGTTGGGCCGGCGTCTTACGGTATTTCATTTGGCCGCGGTTGGAAATGGAAGATCCCTTGGCGGTGATCGGACGCGAGTTGCGCGCTCTGGCAAAGCGGCATCGTCTCGCCCGGGCGAGAATCGGCTACGAAGGCTCCTTCGAGTGCGTCGCCCCGGCGCACAATGCCGGCGAAACGATGGTCCCCTGCGAGAACTCGATCGCCTGGCTCCAATCGCTCCTCCCGCGGGCGAAATGGCGCGATGCCACAGGCATTCTCCATGCCGAGCGGGCCACGAAAACGTCGGCGGAAATCGCCCGCTTGCGGCTCGCCCATCGCGTTGCCGGTTATGGCCTGAAAAAATTCATCGCCGCGGTCGTGCCGGGAATCACCGAGGCCCAAGTCGCGGCCATGGTTTACGGCGAATGCCTGACAAACGGTGTGAAGCTTGCCGGCGTGCGGCACGTCAACGTCTATCCGCAGATTTCCAGCGGTCCCAACGCTCATCGTGCGTGGCGGCCGGTGGTGACGACGGGCAACCGCCGGTTGCGAAGCGGGGAAATTTCTCTGCTGGAGTTGGCCGTGTGCGTCAACGGCTTCTGGGCCGACGTGACGAGGGTCAGGGCGGTCGGCCGGCCCTCGCCGCTGCAAAGGGAAATATTCGCCGCCGTCAAGGCCGCCCGGCATGACGCGCTGATGGCCGTCCGGCCCGGCGTCGAAGCCCGCGTGCCGCACGAAGCCGCGACGCGAGTTTTCCTCGATGCCGGCCTCGAAAGATTCATGGTCCATTTGACCGGCCACGGACTGGGTTTCCGCTACCACGAGCCGGAGCCGTTCCTGATGCCGGGAAACACGCAAACTTTGCGCATCGGCCACGTCTGTTCGGTTGAACCGGGCCTGTATGATCCTTCCTTCGGCGGCATTCGCATCGAAGACAACATCGCCGTGACCGCCGGCGGCGCGGAAATGCTGTCCAATGCGCCTCGGCGGCTGTGAAACAGTCGCTGTGTCTATTGTGGAGAGTGAAGAGTAGGGTGCCACGCCCACGCTTGTCGCGGGCATGTGGGAAAAGTGGAAAAAGTCGTAACCTGACCGCACTATCGCGTGCCCTCAAGCGAAAACATTTCATCTGTCGAGAAAAAGTGCATTATGTCGAATACTTTTTTGTGGGGAATCGTGGTTACCGTGTTGGCCGGCCTGATCATGGGCACCAGCCCCTGGCCGCTGAAGTTGATGCGGCATTTTCAGTACGAGCATTTTGCGATTGTGTCGATGCCGCTGGCGCTCGTGATCTTGCCTTGGGCGATCACGCTGCTGTTTTGTCCGCGACCTTTTGCCGCATTGAGTGAAGTGCGGGGGGCGGTGATATTGAAGGCGAACCTCTTTACATTTTCCTGGGGCATCGCCCAGGTGTTGGCCATGCTCTGTTTCGTGCGGATCGGCGTCAGCCTGACCTATGGTATTCTTTGCTCGATCGGCGCGGCCGTGGGAGTTATCATGCCGATGATCTTCAAGGCGTCGGGCGTTTTCGGCGAGGGACCGGATATTTTTTCGCCAACGGGCCTGATTATCCTCGCCGGCACGGCAATTCTGGTCGTGGGCGTGGCGTTCGCTTCCCTGGCAGGCGCCAACCGGGAAAAATTCAAGAACCAACCCTCGACGACAAACCATGGCAATTCCCAGCCGCCTCCCGCCGCGCACGGCGGTTTTGCCGTCGGATTGGCGATGGTCGTTGTCGCCGGCGTGCTGTCCGCCGGTTGGGGATTCGCGTTCATGTACAGCCAGGATCCGATCATTGCGGCCATGAAGGCCCGCGGCGCGGGCGAGATTCCCGCGAATGCGGCCGTTTGGACAGTCGCCTTGCTCGGGGCCGCGATCCCCAATCTCCTTTATCCGATATTTCTTCTGATGCGAAATCGATCCTGGGGCATCCTTGTGTCCAAGCCGAGCGAAATCGGCCTCTCCGCCGTCTATGGAGTGCTTTTCTTCGCCCCCAGCATGCTCCTCGGCCTGGGCATGCTGCTGCTCGGTTCCAAAGGAGCCGCGATCGGCTGGGGAATCGTGCAGGGAACGCTGATCCTCGGCGGCCAATTGCTCGGCTTCGCCAGCGGCGAATGGCGCGGCGTAACCGGCAAATCCCGGCTGCAAATCTACCTTGCCATTCTCGTGCTGATTGTCGCGATGGTTGTGATGACTCTCGCCAAAGCACGGTAACCTTGATGCATACACAGATGGAAATTCGACGATTTGATAAGCCTTTATGCCATTGCCGAGGTTTGTGAAGTGCCGCTCTGACCATCGCGGATCATAAAAAGACACTGCTGCGGAGGGGTTTTGAAAAACGTCAGCTATCAGGAAGCCGATTGATGAAGCCTGGTAGCGGGAGAGAACCCGCGTGCTGCATGGAAGATCGTCGGCGACTTTGTTATCATGGAGGGATGGTTGCTGCTCGGAATGCATCCGTGCGGCATCGATAGGAAAAAAACTATTGGAATCAATATACATGCTCCTGCGACGCACGGTCATCTGCAGCGCGCTCGTCGTGTTCGGCATCCTCGCGGGGAGCCGTGCCGACACGCCGAACGACGGATCGGAACAAGGCCGGTTCAACCCGGACGCTGCGCCCGCGGAGGTCGTGGCCGACTGGCGGCTCCAGGACGGCATCGCGGCGGGCAAGTCCTACAAGGAGGCGATCGCGGCGATTGCCCATGATCTGAAGGCCGGGGCGGAGGAACTCCAGTCGCGGCTTCAGCAACTGAAAAATATCGCTCCTGAAGATCCTCGATGGGAGCAACTCTACCGCAATGCCTGCACCCGGCGGCGCACGGCGCGGCTGCAAACTTTGCTGCGCAAAACATCGAGCATCGTCTTTACGCGGCATTATGACCTGGGCGGCTCTTTCTACGCCTATACCGAAGGCCAGTCCGATGCGCAAAACGAGAGAACTTTCGTGCCCGGAGCCAGCCTCTGCCTGTTGACCCTGAAAGGGCTGTTCGGACAAGTTCGCACGCTCGTCGATGATCCCCAGGGCGTGCTCCGCGATCCCGACGTTTCCTACGACGGCCGCCGGGTGCTGTTCGCTTGGAAAAAATCGCTGGACGAGGATGATTTTCATCTCTACGAGTTCGACATGGCGACCGGCCGCGTGCGGCAATTGACTTCGGGACTTGGCTTCGCCGACTACGAGGGCGTCTATGCGCCGAACGGGCAAATCATCTTCAATTCCACCCGCTGCGTGCAAACGGTGGACTGCTGGTGGACCGAGGTGAGCAACCTTTATACCTGCGACGGCAACGGCCGCTTTTTGCGGCGGCTCGGCTTCGACCAGGTCCATACCAATTTTCCCACGGTCATGTCCGACGGCCGCATCCTCTACACCCGCTGGGATTACAACGACCGCAGCCAGATGTTTTCGCAAGGCCTCTTCCAGATGAATCCCGACGGCACGGGTCAGACCGAGTATTACGGCAACAATTCCTGGTTTCCCACCAGCCTGCTGCATGCGCGCGGCATTCCGGGCACGGAAAAAGTCATGGCGATTTTCTCCGGCCATCACACGCTGCAGAAAGGTTGGGTCGGCATCGTCGATCCGTGCGCGGCCGGCAGGAGAATGAAGGCGCCCAATTGATCGCCCCGGTCCGCGATACCCCCGCGGACCGAGTCGATTACTACGGGCAGTCGGGCGATCAATTTCAATATCCCTATCCCTTGAGCGAAACCGAATTTCTCATTGCCTTCAAGCCCGACGGTGCGACGACTCCATTCGCCGTTTATTGGATGGATAGAGACGGACGGCGCGAATTGCTCGTCGCTAATCCCGATATTTCGTGCAACCAGCCGGTTCCTTTCGCCGCCCGGCCGCTGCCCCACGTCCGGCCCAGTTCGGTCGATTACCAAAAGAAAGACGGCCTTTATTATCTGCAAGACATCTACCTGGGGCCGGGCCTCTCGGGCGTGCCCCGCGGCGCGGTGAAGAAGCTGCGCGTGGTGGCCCTCGAATTTCGCGCGGCCGGCGTCGGCAGCAACGAAAACGGCGGTCCGGGCGGCGAAGCTCTCGTCTGCACCCCCGTCTCCACCGGCAACGGCTCGTGGGATCCGAAAATCGTGCTCGGCGAGGCGAAGGTCTATGACGACGGATCGGCCTTTTTCTCGGTCCCCGCCCGCACGCCGGTTTATTTTCAAGCCCTCGATGAGAAAGGATATGCGATCCAGACGATGCGGAGTTGGACGACGCTCCAGCCGGGCGAGGTCGCGTCGTGCGTGGGCTGCCACGAATCCAAAAACACGGCCCCGCCCGTCAAAGGCGCCGTCTCCTTGGCCGTGAAGGCGGGCGCGGAACAGCTTGACGGCTTCTACGGCCCGCCGCGAGGCTTCAGCTTCCGCAAAGAAATCCAGCCGATTCTCGACCGCCATTGCATCGGCTGCCATAAGATATCGCCGCCCGAGATGAATCCGCCGTTGACGGCCAAGTTGCCTCCGCCCGCCCAACTCGGCGACAAGGCCTTCAGCCTGCTGGATACGGAAGTAATCGATCCGGCCGCGGAAAGGAAATGGAGCCGGGCTTATCTGGCTTTGACCGCCAGCCGAAAGGAAATCGGAACCGAACGCACGAACACTTTTCGCGGCAATCCGCAAAGCCCGATCGTCAACTGGATCGGCGCGCAGTCGGTGCCCACGATGCTGCCTCCCTATTCCGCCGGCGCGGCCAAGAGCCGGCTTATGGACATTTTGGAGCAAGGACACGGCGGCGTGAAGCTCTCGCGGGAGGAAACCGGCAAGATCGCCTGCTGGATCGACCTCATGGTCCCCTTCTGCGGCGACTATCCGGAAGCCAATCATTGGTCCGCGGCCGATTTGGAGAAATATTCGCGCTTCCAGGCCAAGCGGAAGCGGATGGAGGAAATCGAGCGCCGCAACATCGAAGAGTGGATCCGGTCGCAAGCAAAATAATCTGGAGTTTCGAGGATTCGCTCGATGAATACGCCGATGGATATCTCCGCCCCTTGGAAAGTGTTTTCTTGCCTGCTGCTTGCGGCCTTTTTTCTTGCCAACTCCAAAGGCTCGGCGGCCGCCGCCGAATATCTCGGGCCGGATGCGATCGCCGCCTCGAAGGACGGCAAACTGCTCTACGTGACTTGCAGAGATTCCATGGAACTTGTCGTGGTCGATGTCGCCGACCGCAGGATCATAAAGAAAATCGATTTGCCCGCGAAACCGACGGGTATGGCATTGAACCCGGAGGGTACGAAACTTTACGTCACCTGCGCCGTGCCGCGAGGCGCCATCTGCGTGGTGGATACGGCAACCGGTAAAATCGCCTCTTCGATTCCGGCAAGCTCCTCGCCGATCGGTCCCGTGATTGCGCCGGACGGCAAACGGCTTTATGTGTGCAATCGATTCGAAAACGATGTTGCTGCGATCGATTTGGGCAGCGGCAAAAAAATCGCTCTCGTTCCGGCGGCGCGTGAGCCCTGCTGCGCCGCGATAACGCCCGACGGGAAAACGGTCTTCGCGGCGGACCTGTTGCCGCTCGATCGTGCCGACGGCGACAACGTGGCGGCGGAAATCATCGCCATCGATGCGGCCACTCATCGATCGGCCGTAATCCGCCTGCCAAACGGCGGCTCGATCGTCCGCGGACTCTGCGTTTCGCCCGACGGCAAATATGTTTATGCGGTTCACGTCCTGGCGCGCTATCAGCTGCCCATATCGCAAGTGGAACGCGGCTGGGTAAACACCAGCGCGCTGAGCGTCATCGATGCCTGCTCGAAGAAACTCGTCAATACCGTTCCGTTGGACGACGTTGACCTCGGCGCGGCCGATCCCTGGGGCGTGGCGGCGACGGCCGACGGCAAGCGGCTTTGCGTCACCCATGCCGGCACCCACGAGTTAAGCGTTATCGACGCGGTGGGCCTCCTGGAAAAGCTCGGCAAGCCCGGCAATCATCTTGCGGATCCGGCAAAAAGCGCTGAAAACACCGGGCCCGCGGCGGCCAACGTCCCCTACGACCTTTCCTTCCTCGGGCATTTGCGGCGGCGGATCAAGCTCGAAGGCGATGGCCCGCATGGCGTGGCGGTGATCGGCTCCCGCGCCTATGTCGCGGAGTATTTTTCCGACGCCATCGCCGTCGTGGATTTGCAGCCCGATCCGCCGCAACTATCCGGACGGATCATATTGGGGCCCAAGCCGAAAATTTCGTCGCAACGGCGCGGAAAGATGCTTTTCCACGACGCCACTCTCTGCTTCCAGCATTGGCAAAGCTGCGCGAGTTGCCATCCTGAAGCCAGGATGGACGCCATGAACTGGGATTTGTTGAACGACGGCATCGGCAATCCGAAAAACACCCGCTCGCTCATCAACGTCCACGAGAGCGGCGCGGTCATGGCGCTGGCGGTGCGGGATTCGGCCAAGGTGGCGATCCAGGCGGGAATCAAGGGTGTCCTCTTCGCGGAGCGGCCCGAGGAGGATGCGGAAGCCATCGACACCTACCTCAGTTCGCTCAGCCCGATACCCAGCCCCCGATTGATCGACGGCCGCCTCAGCCCTGCCGCCGAACGCGGGAAAATCATCTTCTTCGATCGGAAGGTCGGCTGCGCAATGCCATCCCGGGCCGTACTACACCGACAAAAGAGCCCATGACGTGGGCAGCGCCGGCCCGCTGGACAAGCCCGGCGACAAATTTCAAACTCCGCGGCTCATCGAACTCTGGCGCACTGCGCCCTACATGCACGACGGCCATTATCTCACGGTCAAGGAACTCCTCGTCGAAGGCAAGCACGGCGCGACAAACGGCGAGTTGTCCGACCTCTCCAACGACGACCTCGACGATTTGGTGGAGTTCCTCCTCTCGCTGTAGATGCAACCCTTGATTGCCGCTTTTTCCCGCTTCGGCGGCACATTCGAAATTGCCGGCGGCGACGTTCACGGTTTGCTGAATGCAGATTCCCAATTCGCGGATTTTGCTCCGCAAAGTGCCGCGCGTGATATCGAGTATCAAAGCCGCGTGCGATTGATTGCCTCCGGTGTGCCTGAGCACTTTGGTCAGCAGGATTCGTTCCATGAAGGCCGTCGCCTCGGCGTAAAGTGCCGTGGTATTGGCCTGCAGGCGCTCCTCGATAAAGGCCTCCAACGGTCCCGGACGCCCTTCCTCCGCCGGGCTAATTTCGGGCGGCTTGGGATTCATGCGATCCGCGGGAAAATACTCGGGAATCAGTTCCGGTCCGCGGGCGTGGAGCATGGCGCAAATCGAGCGCCTTTGCAGTTCGCGAACGTTGCCCGGCCACCAATAGCGTTGAATCAACTCCATGGCCTCGGAAGATACCCGGCAACGCGGCTTGCCGAATTCGCGGCAGTACATTTCCAATAAATGATCGACCAACAGGGGCAGATCGGAGCGCCGCTGGCGCAGCGGCGGCAAAGAGATGGTGAAGACGTTCAAGCGATAGTATAGATCCGCGCGGAAATGTCCCGCGGCCACCATGCGTTCCAGATCGCAGATTGGTGGCGGCGATGATGCGGACGTCGGTTGCGACCAGCATATTGCCGCCGATGCGCTCGAATCGCCCCTCTTGCAGCACGCGCAGCAGCTTGCTTTGCATCATCGGCGTCATGTCGCCTACCTCGTCAAGAAACAACGTCCCTCCGTTGCATTGTTCGAATTTTCCGATCCGCTTTTCCTCGGCTCCGGTAAAAGCCGCCTTTCTCGTGGCCGAAAAGCTCGCTTTCCAGCAGCGATTCGGGAATGGCGGCGCAATTGACGGCCAGAATGCGGAATTTTTGCGGGCGCTGTGCCGCTGGATGGCCTGCGCCACCAACTCCTTGCCGGTGCCGCTTTCGCCCCTAATCAGGACGTTGACGTTTTTCGGCGCTACCTGGCCGATCGCCTTATAGACCTCTTGCATGGCCGGGCAGTTCCCCAGGAGCAGATCGCAGGATATCGGCCCCGGCCGGACGTGTTCCCTGTCGGTTTGCGGGTCTGCAATATGTTGGCGGACTCTGATGGCCTGTTCGACCAGTTCGCGAATTCTGGGGAACGGCAACGGTTTGACTGCATAATCGAACACTCCCCGCTTGATGGCCTCGATCGCCGTGGTTGCCGTGCCGTTCGCCGCGAGAAAGATCACCGGCGTGCCCGGTTCGCAGTGACGGATGCGCTGCAAAAGTTCCAGGCTCGACCCGTCGGAACCGTTGCTGGCCAAAATCACCACTTCCGGACGGTGGCATTCGAATGATTCGAGGCCCTCGTCGTCGGATCTTGCCGATAGGACCGCCACGTCGGAACCCTCGAATGCATCGCGAAACGCAGCCAGCGTATCACGGTCATGATCGACGACCAAGAGCCTCGGCATTGTTGAAATCCTTTCCTTCCGCCTCCCTTCGGCGGCCGGATGCCGCGAAAATACTTCGCTAGGATTCATCGCATAATGTCTATCGAATACTGATTATTTAGGCAAAAAATTGTAAGGACTTGACGATCCGCCGTCAAATAAGGGGAATTCCTAACGCTTGGAGACTATCCTTCGATCCTCTTGAACTACGGTTGACCGATCACTGCGAAACGTTTTTAAAAGGTTGGCAATATCATTTGCAGAATTCTACCGCGCAATTTCGATAAGGCACGAGCCGCAGTGATTTCTCGCAACTAAAAAAACGAGTCGCAGGGAAAAAAGGGAGATGCTCGCCACGGCGGTCGTGGCATGGAAATTGCACAAATCGAAAAACTGTGGCGTTTTTTAACCGAGAGCTTGGCTTCGATCGACGAACCAGGACGGCTGCGGCATGGATGTTGCTCGGGGTTTCGGCCGAAAGAGGAACGACGGCTTTAGCCGTGACTGGCGTGGCATTCGAAGCGGCTCGAATTTCAACCCCAAGATGTAGTGAAAGGAGAACTATCATGAGACGGTTTCTCATGGCGCTCTTTATGAGTTTGTCAACTTGCTGTGCGTTGCTCGCGGTTTCTTCCCCGGCAAGCGGAAACGAACCGCGCAAGGGAGTGGATGTCGATGTCAGCCATAACGGCGTTCGAGTGGACGTCGGCGCAAAATCGAATTCGGGAAATGCATCCGCAGCCGGCGTCGTTCGCGGAAGTGACCTCTTGAGTTTGAGCGTCTATGGGGAGAACCATGAAAAATTGGGCGATATCAAGGATTTCGTGATCGACCCCGCGAAAGGAAAGATTCGTTACGCCGTTTTGTCCTTCGACAGTTTTTTGGGAATGGGCGGCAAATATTTCGCCGTTCCCTGGACCGATATCCGCTTCATTTCCAAAGGCAAGTCGGAAAATGGCACGCTGAAGGAGTCCTATTGCGTTATCGGAATCGAAAAACAGGACTTAAAGATGCTCCGGGATTCGATAAAAACAAGTGGCCGGATTTCGCCGACCACAATTGGATTTCCGACGTCGAAAAATACTATAAAGAACACCGCCAGACCCGCAAGTCGAGCGGCACGATGCGGTAGCCACGCCGGAGAAAATTCGTGCGGCTGACTCGCCGGCAAAAAAGTCGCGGTGTAAAAAAACGACCGCCGTTTCGAACGGGGTGAGCCGTGCAGCCGCGGCGGTTGTCCGCGAACTCCCCTGGTTGAAAAACGCCGCACGATGGTCGAAAAAAAACCAACCCGGATTCCGTTTCGGTTCCACGCGCGTTTTCACCAGGGGGGATGAAATATCCGCCGCGCCCTCGAAGCAGCAATGAATCCAAGATGAAGAAACATATTTTCCCATTTAAGGAGATGATGATTATGTACAAACGCTTTACCCTGTCGATGATCCTTGCCTTGGCGGCCGGGATGGTGCTTTTATCGGCAACCGATGCCCAGGCCCGACGATGCCGAAATCGTCGCCATAGAGACAATTCCTGCTGTTATTCCTCCTGTTGCGGCACGTCAAATTCTTGTTGCGGTATGACCTATACATCATGCTGCCAGCAAGGAGCAACGATGCCGGGATCGCAGCAAACGCCGGGCGGCGCCATGAACCATCCGAAGGAGGCCCCGCCCGCTCCACCGGCTCCGCAAACCACTCCTCCCCCGTCTCCGGCGGCCGAAACGCCGCCGCCCCCGAAATGATCGGCGTCGGGTTGGATGATGTTTTCGACGCGGAGGGCGATCCGAAACTTTGCGGTGATGATGTGGATTAATGCCCTCCGCATGTTTTAGTAAAGGGGCCGAATAACATGCCGCGGGAAAATCACGACTATTTTGCGCGCTTCTTTCGCGGCTTTGTCCTGTAAGATTCGCTTGGCATTCTCCAACTCGCGTTTTTGCGACGGGGAGAGGTGCTTGCCCGCCCGGTTAATGAAAAATTGCACCATGCGGATCCCCGAGCCGATCCCCTTGGGACTGACTTTCCTGCTGGCTAAAAGGCGATGGATTGGGCATCCTTCGTAGAATTGCCCGGCGGCGGAAAAGTGGAGGCCGTCTTGACTTCATGCGACCATTTCTTCTTTTCTTTGGCTTTTGGCATGATATTCATTTTCCCATAAAAATTCGATTGCTTTATAATCGGCAATGACTCGGCTTGCGTTCATGTCTTTTCCGGCCAGGTCCAATTGCGGACCTCCGGCAGGTCTTCGCCGCGGCAGGAAATGTACTCCTTGTGCTCGATCAATTTCTCGCGCAATGCCTGTTTCGCGTAGGCGGCTTGGACGCGCAATTGCGGAACGCGGTCGATCACGTCGCCGGCGAGGTGAAAACGGTCCATCTCGTTCAGCACGGTCATGTCGAACGGTGTCGTGGTCGTGCCCTCCTCCTTGTAACCGCGGACGTGCAGATTCTTGTGGTTGGTGCGGCGATACGTCAACCGGTGAATCAGCCACGGATAACCGTGGAACGCGAAGATGATCGGTTTGTCCGTGGTGAACAGGCTGTCGAAATCGGCGTCGGAAAGCCCGTGCGGATGTTCGCTCGGCGGCTCGAGCCGCATCAGGTCCACGATGTTGATCACCCGAATTTTCAGATCGGGCGCGAACTTTTTCAAGAGATCGACGGCGGCCAGGGTCTCCAGCGTGGGTACGTCGCCGCAGCAGGCCATGACCACGTCCGGCTCGGCGCCCCGGTCGCTGCTGGCCCACTCCCAAATGCCGATCCCCGAGGTGCAATGCTTGACCGCGGCCTCCATGTCGAGCCACTGCCGCTCCGGCTGCTTGCCGGCCACGATCACGTTGACGTAATTGCGGCTCCGCAGGCAATGGTCGGTCACGCTCAAAAGCGTGTTCGCGTCCGGCGGCAGATAGACGCGAATCACCGCGGCTTTCTTGTTCACCACGTGGTCGATGAAGCCGGGATCCTGATGGCTGAAACCGTTGTGGTCCTGCCGCCAAACGTGCGAGGTAAGCAAGTAGTTCAACGACGCCAGCGGCCGCCGCCAGGGGATCCGCCGGATCGTTTTCAGCCACTTCGCGTGCTGGTTGAACATCGAATCGATGATGTGGATAAACGCCTCGTAGCAGGAAAAAAATCCGTGGCGGCCGGTCAGCAGATAGCCCTCCAACCACCCCTGGCACTGATGTTCGCTGAGCATTTCCATCACGCGGCCCTCGTGCGCCACGTGGTCGTCGATGCGAAAAATTTCCGCGGTGGATTGGCGGTCGGTGTCCTCGAAAACCGCCGTCCAGCGATTGGAGTTCGTTTCATCGGGACTGAAAATGCGGAAATTCCGCTTTTCCGCGTTCAGCTTGATCACGTCGCGGATGAATTTCCCCTGGATGCGGGTCGCTTCGGCGCTCACGGCGCCCGGCGCCGGCACCGCCACGGCGTAGTCGCGGAAATTGGGAAGCAGCAAGTCCGATAGCATCATCCCGCCGTTCGCATAAGGATTTGCGCTCATCCGCCGCGCACCCCGGGGGGCCAACGCGGCCAGTTCCGGCACCAATTTTCCGCCGCCGTCGAAAAGTTCCTCCGGCCGATAGCTCTTCATCCATTTTTCCAGGATTTGAATGTGTTCCGGCCGGTCCATATCGCCCATCGGCACCTGATGCGCGCGGAAGGTCCCCTCGACCGGCAAGCCGTCCACTTCTTTCGGACCCGTCCAACCCTTCGGCGTGCGGAGAACGATCATCGGCCAGCGGGGACGCTGCGTGAAACCGTTCGTCCGGGCGTCCGCTTGTATCCGCCGGATCTCGACGAGTATTTTATCGAGCGCGGCGGCCATCGACTGGTGCATCGGCTCGGGGTCGTCCCCTTCGACGAAATAGGGCGCGTATCCATAACCGCGGAACAATTCCGCCAACTCCTCGTGGCTGATCCGCGCCAGCACCGTGGGACCGGCGATCTTATACCCGTTCAGGTGCAGGATCGGCAGGACCGCGCCGTCGTATTGGGGATTGAGGAACTTGTTCGAGTGCCAACTCGTGGCCAACGCGCCGGTTTCCGCTTCGCCGTCGCCCACCACGCAGGCTGCGATGAGATCCGGATTGTCGAGCACCGCGCCGTAGGCGTGCGACAACGAATAGCCGAGTTCGCCCCCCTCGTGGATCGACCCCGGTGTCTCCGGGGCCGCATGGCTGGGAATCCCGCCCGGGAATGAAAACTGGGTGAACAGCCGTTTCAGCCCCTGCTCATCCTGCGAAACCTGAGGATAAAATTCACTGTAAGTTCCTTCGAGGTAGGTGTTCGCGACGACGCCCGGAGCGCCGTGACCCGGCCCCGCGATGTAGATCATGTTCAGATCGTGTTGTTTGATGAGGCGATTCAAATGCACATAAATGAAATTCAATCCCGGGGTCGTTCCCCAATGTCCCAACAACCTGGGCTTGATGTGCTCGTGCTTGAGCGGCTCTTTCAGCAGCGGATTGTCGTAAAGGTAGATTTGACCGACGGACAAATAGTTGGCCGCCCGCCAGTAGGCGTTCATTTTTCGCACGAGATCGGCGGTAAGCGGTTGATCCATGATCGGGCCTCCTTATGGCTGGGTGTTTGAGTTCCAATCGATTGGCGTACGTCGAACTTATCGGGCTTTCATTGATCGAAAAAAGTCTCCCGGAAAGTGCGATCGGACGAAGAGACTATCCCCAAACTCCCCTCGCCCTCAGGGAGAGGGGCAGGGGGTGAGGGAAAAATTTGCCGGAATATGCTCGTTTCAATGATTTTGTGATAGGCTCTAAATATCGCCAACCGGTCGCAGCAATATTATAGGTGGACTGACATATTTTAAAAGTGCTGTCCATCACCTGTGATTACAAACGATTTCGAATAAATTTGCAGCTATAGCCCCAATATGAAGTGGAACATACGCGTAATAGGTAGGAAAAACAGAACGTGTCCCGTTCTGTTTGTTCTTTCCCCCTTTTCCCCTCTTTCCTCCCTGCACTATGCGTGGCGTTCCTTTGCTTCCCCCCCCAAAAAATAACTCGCTTGAGCTATTGTCGCAATAATTTTTCGAGAATAAGATTATCTGCATTCTGAAATTGCCTTATTAAAAAACTTCATGACGGGCAATCCTTGTTTTCTTTGGCGCTGCATCTTTTAGGCGTTCGCTACAAGTGTTCGAAATGCGTGGAATTAGGAAGGAATTATCATGCTTCCATCCATCTTTCGTGCCGCGCAAAACGCAGGCAACCTCGTCCTGGGAATTCAAAAGACCTGGCCCGGCAATGGCTCCATTGCTCCGACCGGAACCATTTGCCGAAGGATTTGGGCGTTCCCCCCGCCGAGGATTCGGAGCAATCCGATTTGGCGCATTCCCTCGTCCAGCCGTCCACCTCGTTGTTGCACGCCGCTTCCCGTGCGCTCGAGCGAATTGCGGAGATCCCCGTGCGGACGGCGCTGACTCCGCGAGAGCATGGTCTTGCCACGATGGCCGAAGAGTTTCAGGACGCCGTCATCCAGTCTTGGCGCGAGACCATGGTTTGGCAACTGGGAGCTTTGCACGATGTACGCGCGGCAGCGGAGACTTTTTTCCAGCAACTCATGCAGCCCAATCAACCTGTCAAGACGGCAAGCCGCTCCGTTCCCCGATATGTCTGGGAACCGGGAGATATCCCCTCGCAAAAAATAGCCATCGCCTGCCAGGGCGGCGGCAGCCACACCGCTTTCACGGCCGGCGTATTATCAACTTGGCTGAAATACGGAGTCCAGAAAAAACACCGAATCGTCAGTCTGAGCGGAACCTCCGGCGGGGCGATCTGCGCCGCCCTCGCTTGGTACTCGCTGATCAAGCAAGCGAAAGGCGACGCCACGCCTCCGGAAAAAAGACTCGGGGACTTCTGGCTCGATAATTCCGCCCAAAATGTCTTGGAACAATGTTTCAATGATTTTGCCATTCACTGGAGCAAATTGACGGACCGAGGCATTTTGCCACAATGGTCCATCAGCCCGGCTGCCTATTCCTCGCAACTAATATTGTCCGCGATCACCGCCTTTCTGCCGCGGCAAAACTTTTACGATCTGCGCAATCTGCTGGAATCGCACCTCGATTTCCAGGAGATCGAATCCTGGCGGCGGCCGAAAACTCCCTTGCTGGTGATCGGCGCCGCCAATGTCCTCTCGGGCGATTTCGAAAAATTCAATTCCGCCGTTGAAGACCTCCAAGTGGAATCCCTTTTGGCCTCGGCCGCGATTCCTACACTTTTCCCGGCCGCCAGAATCGGCGACAAGGCGTATTGGGATGGCCTGTTCTCCGATAATCCCCCCACCGATGAACTGCTGGATCCCGATTTCGTCGGCCCGGAAAATCTGCCGGATGAACTCTGGATTATTCAAATCAATCCGAAAAGCTGCGACCGGGTGCCCGAGGCGCCGGAGGAAATCGTTTACCGCCGCAACGAAATGATCGGCAACGAATCCTTGTTCCAAGACATCGAAATGATCGAAAAAATCAACAGTTTCATCGAAAGGGGAGCGTTCACCCCCGAGTTCCGCAAAGAATATCGCTTGGTTACAGTCCGCTATGTGACTCTGTCGCACGAACTGCAAAAATCGCTGGAATACTCGACCAAACTGGATCGTTCCGCGGAAAATCTGGGGCGATTGTTTCGCGACGGCCAACGCCGGGCGGAAATGTTCCTTGCCGGTCTGCCTCTCGCCGCGACGAAAGACATGGCGGATAACGCAGAATCCAATTCCATCAGGAAACAAAATCGCCTGTTGCCGGTCTCATCGACAGCCACGAATGGCCAAGGTGACGTGTAGTACGACTTTTCGCCGGGATGACATCCTCAATTGAAGCCGGGCGAGAGAACCCCTCCTGGTCATGCCGGTGATGGTGACCGGCGGCCCGTACGTCGAAAATTCGGAATGGCGCGTGCGAAGTCGCGTGGCGGTGCATTCCGGCCTGACAACGGGAGGGTATATTCCCCGGGATGCGGAACACGTCGGTTTCGTATCGATAAACCTCGATGGTGTTTCTCCCTTGGTCATTCCTTGTGAATGGTTTCAACTCTCGGATATGCAAACGGCTGATCGAAATCATCGCCGGCGCAAAAACGGCCTGGCCCGATCCGCTGTTGAAAAAAACCGCGGCGGAGCTTGATTTGGATAGGAATTGCCTCGCTGAATGGCTCGACATGCGGCTCATCGCCGACATCACGGAAACGGTCGGGAAGTTGATTTGGCGGCCTTTTCTGGTCCTGTTCCTGCTGATGCTGGCCCGTAATCCGTATTTCGACAAGTTCGATTGGTCTCCTTCGCTCTTGTTGATCTTCGGATTGAACATGGCTTTTCTCCTGTCGTATGCTTTCTTGCTGCGCCGTGCCGCGAGAAAGGCGAGGGACAAGGAACTCAATCTCTTGCACCGAAAACTCATTCAGGCCGAAGGCATGAAGAAAGGCCCCGTACAGCAAATCAAGGAACTCATCGGCGAGGTCGAGGACCTGAAAAAAGGCGCATTTTCGCCCCTGATTTCGCATCCGATCGTCCCCGCCGTTCTGTTGATCGTCGGCGGGATCGGCATTCCGAAAATCGTCG
The DNA here is from genome assembly GCA_963713065.1 of Pirellulales bacterium. GTDB lineage: Bacteria > Planctomycetota > Planctomycetia > Pirellulales > Thermoguttaceae > JADLEL01. The sequence continues at coordinate 152,962 of CAVQKP010000019.1, forward strand.
AGTACTTCTCGGGGATTTATTGACGGCAGACCGGCGAAAACTATTTATTCGCTGCGTCGGGGGCTTGGTTATTCACCGCGGGAATCACCTTGGGGCGCAGCATGGGCCAGGCGTTCGCCGCGTGAGAGATCTTGGTCAATTCCTCGCACGCCCGTTGAAAAACATCCGCTCTGCCCCGGCCTTGAGTGTTCCTGTACATCTCCTGGTCGATCGACGCCCGGATGCAAAAAGCCGCCAGCGCCAGGACTCGCGGGCTTGCCGCGTCAGCTTGGCGTCGGCCTGTTCGATGGTTTGGAATGCCGCAATCGCCGTTCCACCGATTTGATTCCGCAGATGGTTTTTCTCGAAGATTTTTACCACCGAGACGATGTCGTCGGCCACTTCCGGCGAAAATTCGAAGGCGGCATAGTCCTTCACCGTCTCGATGGCCGGCCGATCGGGACCCCAGTAGAGCTGTGCGCAAATCACTTTGTTGAGATCTTCATAGATGCCTTCCGAATACGGGAATCCGCCGGAGAGCTTTTGCCTGGTTTCATCCCAACGCTGCTGCAAACGCGCGGGATGCGGATTGACGCCGTAGCCCCCCCACGGATCCTGCCCGTACATGCTGATGTCGGGGAAATTCAACAGCGGCAGTCCGCCCGGCACGCCCTTGTCCAACGGATAGCGCGGATAATCCTCGAAATTGTCCGCCATGATGTAATCCACCCAATCCGGCTTCTTCGCGGCAAACTTGGCCGTGATCCCGTCCCATTCGCCGATTCCCCAGCGGTCGAAATACCAGGTTCCCAAAATCACTTTTCCCTGGGGGAACTCGCGGCGGTAAGCTCTCGCCAGCGGCTCGGCCATCCGCGGAAAACCGTTCGCGCCCAGGCGCGCATTTCGGGCACGTGCATCCGCCGTTGTCGTACGGCCAGATGAACCAGTAGTCCAGACCGATGTCTTTGAAAGCGTCGAACTTCTCCCGGCAAAAGCCCAGTTCCATTTCCGGAACCCCCGGCTTGCCGGGACATAGCTCGTTGCCCAGATTGTAAATGCGGGGGCCCATTTTCGTTTGATACCCCGCGTGCCCCACCGTGCTGGAGTCGGCGCGAAGCTCCGCGGGGCTGTTGGCGTAACCGTCATTGCAGATGCAACCCAAGGCGGCGTTGAGCCCCAAGCCCTTGGCGATCTTAAGCAGGCGCGCAACCGTTCGAGCATTGCCTGCGCCTTCGGATCGTCGATCCCGTTGAACTCTTCCATCCCGAACCAAAGCAAGAAACTGTTGGTCCCCCAGAGCGACAAATCCTCCATGTAACGCCCCACTTCTTCGATTGGAGCGACCTGATAATAATTCTGAAAATGGGTCGCCAGATAAATTCCACGGACGGGCATCTTGGGTACGGAAATCCCGCGCCATGCGCCCGGCGTGAAGCCCCCGCTGCCGTATGCCGAGTTATGTAGAAACTTGCCGGCGCCGTAAAGCAGTCCCCGTGCGTCGTTGCCGCAAATGCGAACCGTGCCCGCCGCGCCGTCGGCGATCTTGAATCCTTCTTCGCCGATGCCCGGCTCGACGGCCAACTCGACCGTCAGCGGCGCATCGCCCTCCAAGGCGACTTTCGCGTCGCAGCGGCTTTCGATTTGCCGTGCAAACACCCGCCCGATGTTCGCGACCACGGCATCAGGATGCGGCGGAAGGATCAAGCGAACCGATTTCACCGCCTCCCCCCGCGCTTCGACGGAGCAGGCGATTGTCAACGCAAGGATAAACAGCTTCTTCATGGCGGAATCCCCGATTATGGGTTGGCACTGCGCCCGGTTTCAGGTTTCATTTTAAGACTTTTCACGCCCCCGGCCACCGGGGTGTGATGATAATATTTGCCGGATCGAAGAAAATGGAATTATGCGGTCAGGCGTCGTTTATCTTGACAAGGGATTTCTGCAAACCCCTTGGCTGCCGACGCTGGAAAAATTCCGTTCGAAGCATCTGGAGGCGATCGGCCGGGTCGCGGTGGCGATGGCGAGTGAAAAGGATGATATCCTGGTTCGGCCTTCGAAACATTCCCGCGTCAGGGTTGTCGGCGCAAATCCGCGGGGCCGCCGTGGTTCGAGAGGTTGCGGGCCGAGTTGATCAGCGCCACGTGCGAAAACGCCTGGGGAAAATTGCCCGCCAGCCGATGCGACTCCGCGTCGTATTCTTCCGCAAGCAGCCCGACGTCGTTCGCCAAACCGAGAAGCCGCTCGTAACACCGCCCGGCCTCCTCGTCCCGGCCCTGCAAGACGAGATTATCGACATACCAGAAGCTGCACAGCAGAAAAGCGCCTTCGCCCCCCTCCAAGCCGTCAACCTCGGGCCGGGCGGGATAACGCGCGATCAATCCATCTCGCAGCAGATTTTGCTCGATCGCTTTGACCGTGCCGATCATGCGGGAATCTTCCGCGGACAGGAACCCGACCAGGGGAATCATCAACAGCGCCGCGTCCTCGCAATTCGCTCCGTAGTATTGTACGAAGGCGTTTCGTTGCGCATCGAATCCCTTGGCGCAGACGTCTTCATGGATCACAGACCGTAGTTTTCGCCAATGCTCCACCGGACCTTCAAGCCCGGCCGATTCGACCGCTTTGATCGCCCGGTCGAAAGCCACCCAGGCCATCACCTTCGAATGCGTGAAATGCCGCTTTTGGCCGCGGACTTCCCAGATCCCGTTGTCGGGCTGGTGCCATACCGTTTCCAGCCAATCCAGCAGAGACCGCTGAATTTCCCATGCCCCTTCGTTCGGTTTCAAGCCGTTGCGCCGCGCCATCTGCAGCGCATCCATGATCTCCCCCACGACGTCGAGTTGCAATTGTTCCGTGGCGTCGTTGCCGACGCGGACCGGTTTGGCTCCCTGATAGCCCGGAAGCCAAGGGATCTCCCACACCGGAATCCGGCGCTCGCCGGCCAGACCGTAAAGATTTTGGATTTTCGAGGGATGGCCGGCGACTGCCCGCAGCAGCCAGTTTCGCCATTGGGCGGCTTCTTCATGATACCCGCCGACGATCAACGCATTCAACGTGAAGGTGGCGTCGCGCAGCCAACAGTAGCGATAATCCCAGTTGCGCGGGCCGCCGAGCTTTTCGGGCAGCGAAGTCGTGGGAGCCGCGACCAGGCCGCCGGTGGGCGAGTAGGTGAGCGCCTTCAACGTGATCAACGAGCGAATGACCGCTTCCTTCCAGCGCCCTTCGTAATTGCAACGGCCGATCCAATCGCCCCACCAGCCAATGGTCGCTCTCAAAGCTTCGTCCGCGGGAATTGCGTGTCTCGGCGGTTCATGCGACGGACTCCAACCCAGCGTGAAAGGCACGCTCTGGTCCTGCCGGATGGTGAATTCGCCCACGGTGCGGAAGTCCTCGCCGTGCAGGTCCGCCGGCGTCGTCAAACGCAGGCTGTCGGGGCCGGCGACGGCTTGCAATCCGTCGGACATTCTCCGCACCCAAGGCATGATGGAGCCGTAATCGAACCGCATGATCAACTCCGTTTTCATCCGCACCTGGCCCCGCTTGCCGCGCACGATGCGGACCAGATCCGGAAATTTCCGCCGCAGCGGCATGAAATCCGTGACGGTGGCCGCTCCCTCGGCAGTTTCGAATTCGGTTTCCAGCACCAGCGTGCCGGGAAGATATCGCCGCTGAACCCGGCGGATTTCACCCTCGGGAGCGATCAGCCACCGGCCATGCTCGGGCGTGCCCAATAAGGCCGCGAAACACGCGCCCGAATCGAATCGCGGCACGCAAAGCCAGTCGATCGATCCGTCCCGCCCCACCAGTGCCGCCGTTTCACAATCGCCAATCAGTGCATAATCCTCCACGCGCAAAGGCATTTCTTGACCTCCTACTTCGGTCAATTTTACGCACCCGCGAAAAAAAGGCCAAATCCGAAAAAGGGGATAAGTCCAATTATTGATATGTCAAGGCGGTTGCGGCAGTTTCGGGGCATCCCCAGATCCCATTACTTTGGCCGACAAACTAAATGATGAAACGAACGATTGACGGCTACCACGATCCTCCTCACCTCTCTCTTTCCGACGCCCCTTATATTGCCGCGAATAGGGCATTCCTGGTACGCGGCGGAAAGCCCGGAAATCTATCACCCCATAGTGGGGCAAATATTATGCTATCCTTGTATAGGGACTTCTCTTTCCTCTCGTTTGGGTAACAGAACAGGAACACAACCATGCGATGTACGTGCCCTCTTTGTTCTAATGTGCAACTCCAAGACAGAAACGCCGACGGTCTTAACTTCTGCACGAACTGCCAGAGCCTCTTCCTCATCCCTCCCGAAAGGCAGGTCCCCGTTTGGATCCTGGGGGTTGTAACGGTCCTGATGGCGAACATGCAGATGTTGTACTGGCACTAGCCGTTGAACTCCGACTTCATCCCGGATTATCCCGGGTGAAGCGCGAGCAGAAGCAGCGGCAAGCCCGGAGAAGAATATTGCGGTATGACGTTCTCGGCGCAGGGGCCTTTTTTGCCCACGGCCTCCCGCGTAGCTCACCGTTTGCCTGGTCAATGTGCTTCGACGCAACCGGGCTGCCTTTCCCTACTCGGTGACAACCTGTAGCTTTTGAGTCTTTGTTCCCCGCCGGATAGTGATTTTCGCTGCCTCGCCGATCGGCAGACGGCTAAGCATATCGACGGCCTCTATTGCCGATTGGAATTGCTTTCCGTTGATCTCCATCAGTACGTCGCCCGTCTGGAATCCGGCCTTCTCGGCAAGGCTGTTCGGAGCAATGCTGTTGGCGACTACCACTCCCCCTTTTCCCGTCAAGGAAAGGCCGAATATTAAAGCAAGTCGGCCTTCTACCACAAGTCGTGCGACCGTGGTTGGACTGTTGCCCGTCGCTTTGTAGAGTCCGATCTGAAAGGCCTTATTGATCTTGGTTTTCGGCACGGGCAGGCTGAACGGCATTTCAAACGCCTCCCGAAGCGTCACGTCCTTTTTCCGGTGCAGTGTGATGGCGTGCGGTTTGCCCAGATTTCCAATCTCAATCCACTGCGTTGCCACCTCGAAGGGACCTTTGAAGTCCGTCGAATTAGCGGCGATCTCGCATTGGAGAACGCCTAACTTGCGGGTGGGATCGCCTAACTTGATGGCAAATTCTCCCTCACCAAGCGCGGTGATGTCGCATAGTATCTTCAAAGGCGGTTTCAATTTCTTTCCATAAAAAAACACGGCGCCCGACCCGGCGTCGAATCCCGCGGGAAGAGGCCCCGGCGTAAGGACCATGCTGCCCGTTTGTTTGTCGAGCGTTACGTTGAGAGGCTTATCGAAAGCGAGCACGCTCGGCTCATCCGCGTCGGTGAAATCGTGGATGAGCCGGAATGTCCCGTCCCGGCCCTTCGTCGCCTTTGTGCGGGGCCAACCGGAAAACTTGAAGGGCATGCCGGAAAAATCGTCCGCGGGAGGCTGGGACGTTTTCTCGATGCGAAACTTGCCGCCGCCGGTGTCCGATAGCTCAAGAGTAAGACGGAGGACTTCTTTTCCGGCGGCGAAGGTGGATGGAATATGGACGACGCCAAAAAAAATCAGGAATGCGACAGCAATAAATTGTTTCATCGAGGACACTCCCGAGTAAAAGGCGTCGGCTGCGGTCTTCCATGCCTGGACGACATCCTTTCCATTGTGCAAACCATGCCTGACTGCAACCGTATCCCTATTATATTATTCTACGCTTTCACGCCGGGCGTAACAGCACCCGCGGGTCCGAATAAAGGGGCCTTTGTTTCAACTATCGACGATTGCCGCGCTGCGTGTCGTGGCGGGGCAATCCAGGAATAACCAATCGTGCCAATCTTGCCATGGCAACCGCACCAAGCGGACCACTCTTGCCGACGGCTCTCCGGTCGAGAACGCTCCGAGGCGTTCGAAGAAGCGTCCGCGACAGACGTTTGACGCCGAGTGGCGCGAGCCAACGTTGGTAACGATTTTCGCCCACGATGAGCATGGCCACATGGAAAAGGAGTCGCGGGCGGTGGTGGAGGGAACGTTCTTGGGGCCGGACGCGATGGCGGAGTTGGTCGCCATGCACTTGCACCGCTTGGGGGCCGCAGGGGCGGCGAGTATTACCTTTGGCGGCGACGGCGCGTTATGGATTTCGGATCGAGTATCGACGATTGTGCGGCTGGCCAAACTGGAGGGGGTGCCGATCCACGAAGTCCTGGACTGCTGCCATGCCGCCCACCACATTTCCTTGGCGCTGGCGGCGTTGGGACAGAACGAACGGGAGCGGATGCCGTTGTACCGCGAGTATCGCACGTTGCTGCGGAACGGTTAGTGGCGGCGCGTGGTCGAGGAACGGGCGGGCCTGGCCGAGATCGACCCCGAGAACGAGGACGTCGGCACCCCGATCGTCTATTTGCGGAAGCATGGTGAAGCAGGGCGTTTGCAGTACCCGACGTTTCGCAAGTTGGGGCTTCCGTTGGGTAGCGGGGCGATCGAGAGCGGTATCCGTCGCGTCATCAATCTTCGCCTGAAGAACAACGGGATGTTTTGGCGCGAAGAACATGCGGAAGAAATGCTGCAGGTGCGGGCACAGGTTATTTCCAAACGTTGGGACGAGCGCGTGAAGGCGATGCGGCAATACCTTCGCCACCATGGTCGAACCGACTGGAAATGGGAACCCCGGGCGATGAGTTCCAAGACTTGAACGCGACTTACCAACCGCCATGAACGCCAAGAATACGCGGAAAATTCGCTACGCAAAACGGGATTGCACCCCTTGAAGATAAGTTTTGTCCATACAATCAGCAGGGAACAAGTGTTTTTCGCGAAAAAATGGTGCAAAAAGTGAAACCGTTGAGTCAACCCCAACAACGTCGAATGATCGAACCTCGTTGTACTTGGTTCCGTCATTGCCGCAGTGAAGGGCAGGTTTCACCTTGCAGCGGATACCTGTCGGCAACGGCCGCTCCAATTGTTCCGGCGCCGTCACCCCGAGCTTAAGAAGATCGCGCTTCGCCATCGGCAGCGCGGCCGGCGTCGGCCAAACATCGTGCCAAACGAGTCGGCCAGCGTGTTCGCCTTCGATAACTTTGAAGGCGAGCTTCACCCCCGGCGTGCCCTTCGTTTTGGCGTTGAACAGGTCGGCGCTAAACAGGTGGCAAAGGTACTCGGGCAGCGGGAAGTGGCGTGCCGTAATCGTCGGCGGCCTGCGTTTCGTCCCAAGCACGAGATAGACTTTGCCGGTCGCCTTCGCGTAGAATATCGCTGAGAGATTTTCGATTCATCGGCCAGCCGCTTTTCGGCAAGAGGGGCAACCGGCAGCAATCCAGCGGTCGATTTCTCCTAGGTTCCACCTTACCAAAGAGGAAAACCGGACCAAACCGGACCCTACCTCGCCAAAGGGTCAAATTGTTGTAACATATTTGCCTGTATGAATTTATGAAAATCAGATAGTCTCAGCCGGATTCTTGAAAAATCCGGTTTGCGCCGGTTTGGTCCGATTTCGCCTTGACTTTTTCGCATTTTGCGAAATACTAGAGTAAGCAAGCCGATAACGAAGTGTGGCACGGATGCACGTCATATCCGAAAAGAAGCTACGGGAGTTTTGGGAGAAATGGCCCGCAGCGAAAGGAGCCGCTTCGGGCTTGGCATCGGGTGGCGGAACATGCGGCGTGGGAGTCGTTCGCCGACATTCGGCAAGTGTACCCAGCGGCGGATCAAGTCGGCCGATGCACCGTGTTCAATATTGGCGGGAACAAGTTTCGGTTGGTAGTCGTTGTTCACTTCAATCGTGGAAGACTCTACATTCGACACGTAATGACGCACCAGGAATACGACAAGGGCGAATGGAAAGGGGACTGCTAATGACTACCGCAATCCGAAAAGTGAAAGGCAAACGACCTGTATTTCGAGTTGGTTCTCCGGTTCCCGCTTCGCCCGCTTCGTTCGGACAAGGAATTGAATGCGGCGGTCAAGATGGTCGATTCGCTCTTGGACCGAAAGAGCCTTGTGCCGGAAGAGGAAGATTACCTTGAGGTGCTTGGCGACTTGATCGAACAATACGAGAGCGAAGCCCACCCCATTGCCCCGGTTTCCGACGTGGAAATGCTCCGGCACCTTATCGAAGCCAAAGGCGTTTCCCAAACGGAGGTTTCCAAGGCGACGGGAATAGCCAATTCCACGATTTCCGAAGTTCTCAAGGGCAAGCGTTCCTTGAATCGAAGCCATATTGGAAAACTGGCGCGGTTCTTCAGCGTGTCGCCCGAGGTTTTTGCCTTCTGACGTTCCTTCTTGGCGTCGGCGCAAATCCCGATTCGGCAAGGGGTTGTGTGGTAGTGTCCACACGTTTACACCGTTGATGTCGGGGGTTCGAATCCCTTATTGCCTCCTTGGAAGGCTCGTTGACGGCGGTTGTCAACGGGTCTTTTCTATTGATGGCACAAACACTTGCGGCAACGAACTCCATTCTTTTATTCTCGTCCTCTATTCGGAGTAATCTCGTCCAGATTTGATCCCAATATGCACAATTCGCCGATAGACCTCGAGTACGATTTCGGTAGTACATTCGATCAGGCGTTTGTCGCAACTAGACTATAATTGTCTCGCGTTAATGAGAAATAACTATCGGCGAGGCACAGACGATTCTGCAACCTTGAATTCGTCAGATCGAAGTTCCCCGACGGAAGTCAGCCCTTTGCGTCGGACCATCAAAGCAGTAGTCCTCCTACGCAAGTCAATCAAATATTCACCCCATCGATCTGATAGGCGAAAAAATTGTCCTTCGTCGCCCACAGCATCATACCAGAATACCTCGACCATTTGTTTTCCGCCCGCATTATAGGGTAATGGAAGAATCTCGTTCGATTTGGAGAATCGAATGCCCCGGAAGCGCTCGGTTGTCGCTTCGGGGGCTCGCCTGGAAAAAAGTAATCTTATTTTTCATTTCCGAGATCGCGATGTCCGCGGCATCCCATTCCTGGCCGTTCGGCGCCGTCCACCGGTACCAATCCCCAATTTTCGCCTTCCATTTCTCCTCTTCAGGATTATCCGCGGGCTTCGCAATTCCTCCCCGCAGGTTCACAAACACTGCGACCGAATAACAAGAGAAAAGAATAAATTATGAATCAGCCGGCGGTAATCGGATACTACGCCAGCGTTTCGCAGCAGAACAGCCATGATACAAACCTCCGAACGTTACATGCAGTTTGGCAGCCGAAGTCTCGCCACGATCTCGGTTTGCTTGACCCGCCCTGCTTTTTGTTGAGATAAGAGGGTCAGGGCTGCGAGGCGGCCGATTTGGCCTCCTTTTCGAGCAGGTGTTTCTCGAACCATGCATCCCGGGCGGCGGCGGCGCGTTTTTCGTCTTCGCCTTGGAAACCATGACCTCCGCCCTTGATCACCAGTAAATCACAGGCGACGCGGTTCTTTTGGAATTCCGCGAGGATTTTTTGGCTGTGTTCCAGCGGCACGAGCGTATCCCGGTCGCCGTGGATCAGGAGCGTCGGTGCGTCGTCGGGCGTAACGGCCAAGAGGGGCGAGTAGGCGTCGGCCTTGGCCGGGTCGAACCGGAGGGCGGGATAGTTTTTATTATAGGGAGACGTCGCCGCGACCCAGGGCCGCACATCGGTGGGCGGAAAGTAGGCGACGACGGCCGCCACGCGGTCGCTTGTGCGCAGCAGTTCGTCTTTCGCCCGGGGATCGCCGTCGTCGCCGGTCGTGCCCAGCATCAGCGAGAGATGCCCGCCCGCGCTTCCGCCGGTCACGCCCAGCCGCTCGGGATCGACATGGAACCGCGCGGCGTTTTTGCGGATGAAGCGGACGCTGCGGCGCACGTCCTCGACGATTTCGGGGATCACGTATTTCGGGCTGCTGCCGTGGCGCACGATAAACATGGTGAAACCCTTGTCCAAGAGCAAGCGGAACATCGCCGCGTTGTTTTCCGGCGGATACCAGACGGAGAACCAACCGCCGCTGACAATGAAAAGAACGCCCGCTCCATTGGCGTGCTCCTTGGGTTTGAGCACGTCGAAGGTCATCGCCAGGCCGTCTTTATGTCCATAGACGACGTCGGGTTCGATCTCGACGTTGTCGGCGGCACGAGCGGCGGGAGCCAGGCACACGATGGCGGAAAAAAACACGGATGCGAAAATCGATTTCATGGCAGGTCTCCAAAATCCCGGTGAGTTCCGAAGCGGATGCATACCCAAAGGTCCCGCCCGTCAGGCGGGACCTACAGGGCGGGACCTACTATTTCGGCAGGGCGGTTTGCAGGCAGTGCAATTGCACGGGGCCGAGCAGGCCGGATTCCTGCAAGGGGGAATCCTTTCTCCAAAGCCGCCAGGAAGTGAAAGTGAAGCGGCCGGTCGGGCTGGGTTTGCCGTCGAGCACCCATTGGGGCCACTTTTTGAGCGTCCCGTTGGGGTTGCGATCGCTGTCCTCGGGCAGTTGCTCGTCGCCGATCATGCGATTGGGCCAGAGGTTGACGACTTCGATCTCCAGGGCGTTTTCGCCGGGTTTCGCGGCCGCGGTGACGTCCGCCATGTAAGGCGTCTTCCAGAGCACGCCGAGGTCTTTGCCGTTCAGCTTCACCCGGGCCATGACCTGAACGCGGCCCAAATCGAGATAGACTCGCCGGTTCGCCGCAAGCATTTCCTGTGGGATATCGATCTTCTTGACGTAAGTTGCCGTGCCCGAGAAATATTTCACGCCATCTTCCGGGTGTTCGCTCCAGGAGATCAGCTTATCGAACGTGATCTTCTCGGGCGCACCCAGTTCGGCGGGAAGCGGACTTCCCAGGGGCCGGCAATCTCCGCGACCGGGGGCAGGTCTTTGATTTCCGCGACAAGCGTTTTGCCGGAAGCGGTCTTCAATTCGTAGCGCCCCGGCTTCCAAGCTTCGATCCGATATCCGCCTTGCGCAGCGGCATGAATTTCGGCGGTGCATTCGGAGGTCAGCACATCGAGGAGGTCGATGGTTTCCGGATCCTGGCCGGTCGCTTTCGCCGGTTTTCCGCCGATGGTGTATTCGGCAATCAGCGTTTTGACGATTCCGTAGGCCGGGTCGTCGCCTTCGGCCATTTGTGCAACGCGGAACCGATCCGCACCGGCGTTCACAAGTTTTTGGAGTTTGGCAGTCACGTCGCGCGTGCGCGCCGCATCGCTGAGCACGCCGTAGGTCGCCTTTTGGATGACGATCTTCTCCTTGCGGGTTTTTGCCGGCATCACCGGCTGTCCATCGCGCGTGAAGGAAACGATCCCGTCGGAGTTCGCGGTTTTGCCGCGGAAAACGACAAAGACCGAGCCGCTCGGATCGAAGTTCATGGGGATGCGGGTACCGCCGTCGATTTCATCGTAAGCCGGAGCGTTTTCGATGCGGCCCGTTTCGGGATTCCAAAGTTCCGGCCGCTTGCCGGTCACGCGGAAGATGCACTGCGTCATTTTCGGCCGGTGCGTGCCGTTGGCGACGAAGTAGATATCGGTGTCGCCGTCGCGGCGATGGATCCAGTTAAGTTCCATTTCGCCCTGAAAATCGGACCGCAGACCCATGCGGCGGACTGCGTCCTGCGGCGCGATACCGGTGGTGATCTTTCCCTGTCCCCAAAGGTCGGCCGCCAGCTTCTTCACTTCTTCGTCGCATTGAGGATAATCGTTTAGGCTCGGCGACCTCACGGGCGGCTGCTGCGGGCCGACGATTTTCGCACCGGCGTCGGCCAATTCCTTGATTTTCCGCAGCAGTTTTGGCGTCATTTCCGGCGTCTCCGGCAGCACGAGCACGCGGTAGCTCATGCCGTCGGGCAGCACGATGCGGCCGTCTTTCACCTTCATGCGCGTGAGCACCACCTCGGCGCAGCAGTTGTCGAAATCGTATCCGTGTCGCTCGTGGGGCACATAACCCAGAGGGACCACTTCGGGCTGAAGGTAGCAGATGTCGGCGCAAAACATTCCTTGACGCAGCATATAATGGCACCGCGCGAGATATTCGTGCCACGGTTTGATCATCGGCCACCACGTTTCGGTGCGCTCGTAGTGCAGCCCCCATGGCCCCATCGTCATGCCGGGCTTGTAATTCAACCACGGCTGCATCGCGTAGCGGTGGAACACGAAGCGGTTTATTCCGTCGCACATCGCCTTATCGCCCAGGGCCTTGTACAAGGCGGGATGTTCGAGCCAGCGTTCCGTGTCGGTGGCGGTGAACGATTCGGCGCCGAGGATCGGCTTGCCATAGGTGTGCGCGGCGGAGGCCATTTCCTTGACGGTTTCGAAAGCGCCGCCGCCGATCCAGAACTCGCACATCGGCTCGTCCGCCCGTCCTGCGTAAGTGAGATTGTCGCAGGGTCCGCCGTAGGCTTCGATCGAGAGCCGCAATCCGTGCTCATGGGCGAGTTCGCGCATGCGGCCGGCGTAATTTTCGACGACCAGCTCGGAGACGGTTTGCCGCAAGTCCCAGAGGAATCGTTCAGAGACTTCGAGACTGTCGATCACGCGGCCCGTCATCACCGGCAGCCAGGGCAGCGGATCGTAGCCGCGCCGTTTTCGAAATTCCCCGCGCATCCGGGCGGTCCAGTTCTGCGCTCCGTTTTCCCAACTGTCGATATGCGTGGCGACCAGCGTTTTTCCCGCCAGCGGTCCGACGTCGGCAATCAGCCTGGCCATCATGCCCTTGAAATTCGCCTCGATGCCTTCCTTGCTCAGCTTGTCGCATTCCAGGCCGCGGCCAGACGCCGGCGCCGGCGCATTCTCCGCGCCGGTGCAGGTATGACCGAAGCGCAATATCGTCCACTTGCCGGGCGGAACGTCCCACGCAAGCTTGCCGTCCTTGTCCATTTTCCCCGTCAGATTCACGATCTTATCTCGTTCGATCACCATCTCGGGCGGAAGCTTTTCCGTCGCCGCCGCGCCGGGCGAGCCGACGTCGTAGTCGGCCTTGACGTGTATGTCCCCGATGCGGTACGAACCGGGCGCTGGCATGGCGAGGACTTCGATATCGCGATAGTATCCGGCGACGGTTTGCGGCGTGGGGAGAATGCCGTCGAACTTTTTCGGACCTTCGACGGCGGTTTCGCTGCAGACCACTTTTTGCATCGCTTCCTCGGGCTTGATCCACGGTCCGCCGCTGCCGTTCCAACCGGCGTCGTCGTTCATGTTGACTTTCAGACCAAGCCGATTCGCCTCGGCGGCAACGTGTTCGAACAGTTCCCGCCAGCGGGCGGACATGAAATCGACCGGTCCGACCGGCGCGCCTTGATCGACTTCCATGATGAGCACGCCGCCGACGCCGGCCCGTTTCATCGCCTCGAGGTCGGCGGTGATGCCTTCCTTGGTGATGTTCCCGTTCAGCCAGAACCAATAGACCCACGGCCGCGCGGCGTCGGGGGGCGCCGCAAAATTCTTCTCGATTTCATCGGCGGCCCGCGCCAAAGAATTCAACATGCACATCGCCAAGAGGATTGGGATTGTCGCCCATAGAACCTGTTTTACCGTGTTTTTCATTGCGGTGTTTTCCTTTCAAGGCATTCGTGGTGGTTTGGCTCTCCCGAGGCGGGGTGCAACCGATGCACGGACGGGAAAGAAGAAAGCCCACCCATTCTACCACAATCAAACCGGGATTGTCAGGGCCGAAGCAGGGGCGTCACAGTATGTCAATGCATCGAAGAAAAGTCATCAATCCCTATGGTTTCCGCGTCTATAAGTCGAAGATATTGAAATAATTCGCGTTCATAACAATATGATTCAACATCGTTCGAAAACTATTGCTGATCTTCAAACTGATGATTTGGATCTTCTCATCATTGGCGGTGGGATCGTCGGCGCGGGCGTCGCTCGCGATGCGGCTATGCGAGGTTTGCGCGTCGGGTTGGTCGAACAGTTCGATTTCGCCTCCGGCACCAGCAGCCGGTCGAGCCGGTTGTTGCATGGTGGATTGCGCTATCTTGCCCAGGGCCGGATCGGATTGGTCCATGAAGCGAGCCGGGAAAAACGGATTTTACACCGCATCGCCCCGCATCTGGCGGAGCCGCTGGCATTCCTATTCCCTGCCTATCGGCATTCGAACTGGCCTTTGTGGCAGTTGAACGTGGGCGTGAAGGTTTATGATTTGCTGTGCGGGGGGCGGAACTTCGGACCATCGAAAAAATTATCGGCCGAGCAGACGCTCGCTCTCGTGCCGGGCTTGAATTCCATCGACCTGGCCGGTTCGGTCCGCTACTTCGACGCTTTCACGAACGACGCCCGGCTGGTGCTCGACACGCTACGTTCCGCGGCGCGGCGCGAAGCGATGCTTTGCAACTACCTGCGTTTCGAATCGGCAATTTCTCAAGGCGGACTTTGGCGGTGCGAGGTCCGCGACACGCTCACCGGCGAACCGCGTTGCCTTCGAGCGAGGGCAATTGTCAATGCCGCGGGGCCTTGGGCGGCTGCGTTCCCGCAAAGCAGCGTGAAGTTGCGATTGACCAAAGGCGTGCATCTCGTGATCGCTCGGGTGCGGCTGCCGGTGCCCGACGCCCTCGTGGTAACGGAAGGCAAGCGAATTCTTTTTGCCATTCCCTGGGGCGAACGAACGATACTGGGCACGACAGACACCGATTATTCCGGCCCTTTGGACAATGTCCGCACCGATTCCGACGATGTGCGATACGTGCTCGCGGTCGTCAATCGCGCGTTTCCCCGGGCGAACATCGAGCCGCCCGACATCGTCAGCGTCTGGGCCGGCTTGCGGCCGCTTATCGCCGCGCGGAAGGGCGGACCTTCGGATATTTCCCGCGCCCATCAAATCCGTGAAGCGCAGCCCGGCTGGTTCGACGTAGCCGGCGGGAAACTCACGATTTACCGACTGATAGCCGAACAGGCAGTCGATCGGATCGCCAAACATCTGCGTTGCAAAACGCCCCCTTGCCGCACGGCCGAGGAACCGTTGGAGAATGATTTCAGCGGCATCCTTCCGCCGGCGGTCTCGCGGGCAGCGGTCGAGCATTACTGCACGCATGAATGGGCGGTCCATTTGGACGACGTGCTGATCCGCCGCACTTCCTGGCATCAATACCTCCGCGAGTCGGAACTTCCCGCCGAACAAGTCGCTGCGTGGATGGCGGAAATATTAGGTTGGGATCGGGATCGCCTAGCCCAGGAAATCGCCCGGTACCGGCAGCATCGGCAGACGGAACTCCTTCAAGGCTAAAACTGCAATGGTTGGTGTATTACAATTATATTAGGGGGTTTATGTATAAATATTTATGGGGGGTATATTTTGGACCACGATGATTCGGTGAAGAGAATTTGCACATTTGGCCTACTTTCAGCCGATCCCCCTATTCCCAGCGGAGAAATTTTTTATAATAAGGGATTGTTTACTCATAGATGGCCTCCCCATAGGGTGTAGAATTATGCCGAAACAGAAGACCCACAAAGGCACCAAGAAGCGATTCCGACTCACGGCGACGGGCAAAGTCAAGCACCGCGGGGCCGGCACCAGCCATTTGGCCTCGCGGATGAGCCAGAAGCGGAAGCGCAATCTCCGTCGCACCGACGTGGTCAGCGGCGTCGAAGCGCGACGGATCAGCGACCTGTTGTGCGGAAACAGCTATTGAAGCAGGACAGGTTTCCAACCTGTCGTTTATTGAGAGCTATCGCAGACAGATTTGCAACCTGTCTTATTGTAGAACGGTTTATCCCGATCTGTCGCGAAGACAGGTTGGAAACCTAATCTACAACCCAGCAAGCGAGACGGGCTTACGAACGCTTTCCGCCGTCCGGGAAGGGCCTGGCTCTCGCCGAGCAATGGATTTTTTACCATGCGTACCATCAAAGGCGCCGCGCGCACGCGGTCCAAAAAACGTCTTTTCAAAAAAGTCAAAGGCTTCGTCGGCGGCCGCCGGAAACTGCTCCGCACGGCCAAGGAAACATTGATCCGCGCCGGCGTCCATTCCTATCGCGACCGCCACAATCGGAAGCGCGAATTCCGCAAACTGTGGATCATCCGCATCAACGCCGCCGCGCGGATGCACGGCCTGCGGTACAGCGAATTCATCGCCGGCCTGGTCAAGGCCCAGATCGAACTCGACCGCAAAATTCTCGCCGATATGGCCGTCGCCGATCCCGAAGGCTTTGCCAAGGTCGTCGAGATGGTCAAAGCGGCGCTGGCGAAGTAGCGAAAAAAGCTATCGGGTACAGGGTTCAGGACTGAAAATCGGTAGGTGTTCCACCCTGAACCCTGAACCCTGAACTCCTTACCATGTCCCTCGCCCAATATCTGGCTGAATTGGATGAACTGTGCGAGCAAGCGACGGCAGCTTTCGCCATCGGCCGCCGACGCCGCTGCCGTGGAAGCCGCCCGAGTGCAATTCGTTGGCGCGCGGAGCGGGCGTTTGAAGGACGTGCAAAAGGGCCTCGGCGCGATCGACAAGTCCGACAAGCCGGCGGCCGGCAAACGCTTCAACGAAATCAAGCAGCAGATCGAAGCCGCGCTTGAAGCGGCCGTCGCACGGCTATCGAAGCAGGGCACGGCGAAATCCGCTACCAGCGAGTTTCGATCCGACGATCCCCGGCGTCCGCCCGACGTTGGGCCATCTGCATCCGCTCACGCAGACGACCGAGGAACTCAAGGACATCATGGGCCGGCTGGGCTTCACCGTGGCCGAAGGGCCGGAAGTCGAAGACCCGTGGCACAATTTCGAGGCGCTGAACATTCCCCGCGAGCATCCGGCCCGCGATCCGCTCGATAATTTCTATCTGGCCACGGCGAAAATTTCCTCCCCTCGCCCTTTGGGAGAGGGGCCAGGGGTGAGGGCCGAGTCGAGTCGAAACAGCCCTCACTCTAACCCTCTCCCAGAGGGCGCGGGAACGGTGGTTGAAGAAGAAAACTGCCTGCTGCTGCGCAGCCAGACGAGCACGGTGCAAATTCGCGTAATGGAGAAGACGCAGCCGCCGGTGCGAATCATCTCGGTGGGCCGGGTGTATCGGCCCGACACGGCTGACGCCACGCATTACCCCATGTTTCATCAGATCGAGGGCCTCTTGATCGACCGAAACGTGACGATGGCCGATCTGAAGAGCGTGCTGCGGCTATTCGCCCGGAGTGCTTTCGCCGACGACGTGCATATCCGTTTTCGCCCCTCGTTCTTCCCGTTCACCGAGCCGAGTGTCGAAGTCGATATGAGTTGGAACGGCGGCTGGATCGAGATGGGCGGCGCGGGCATGGTCGATCCGAACGTTCTCCGCGCCGTCAGTTACGACCCCGAAGAGTACACCGGCTTTGCATTTGGCCTAGGCGTCGAACGCATTACGGCAAGACGCCATAACGTGACCGATATCCGTGAGTTTTATAAAAATGACGTGCGGTTCTTACATCAATTTTGAATATGTTTTACGTGTTGCCGACGTTGGAGTAGAATGGAATACGAGGAGTTTTCGTCATGAATACCATTCACGCAATCTATGAAAACGGCGCCTTTCGTCCGATGGGACACGTCGATTTGCCCGATCCATGCGAGGTCGAGTTCGAACCGCGGATCGTACAGCAAGATTCCGAGATCCTAAATCTTGATGGCATTTACGCTGTCCTCGCGGAACGATACCATTCCGGTGAGCACAATGTCGCCGCGAAACATGACGAGCGTCAGCCATGACGCCGTATTCCTCGAAGGAAAATGCTTTCGGAACAAGAATGAGAAATGGCGAACAAAAGATGGATGATCCCCGGGAGCTACGACCGTGCCCACCGTTTTGAAAGATGGACCATACAGCTTTGTCTTTTTTAGTTCTGACGGCAGAGAACCGCCGCACATCCACGTTAAACAAGATCGGCGAATTGCCAAGTTTTGGTTAGAACCGATTGTCCTGGCAAAAAATCACGGTTTCGCGGGGCATGAATTGAACCGTATCGCCGAGTTGGTTGCTACACACGAACGTATTATATTGGAGGCATGGCATGAGTACTTTGGTACTTGAAACAGAGCCGTTAGCCAAGGCCGTTGCTTTGACGGAGGATGAATTGGCGGTGGATCTTGTTGATGGCCGCCGCATCATAGTGCCCTTGGCTTGGTATCCACGATTACTTAATGCGACTCCCCTCGAACGTCAAAACTGGGCATTTTAGGCGACGGTTACGCCATCGAATGGCCCGATCTCGACGAACACATCGGCGTCGAAGGCTTGCTCGCCGGCCGCATGAGCGGCGAAAGTCGCCAATCGCTGGAACGATGGCTTGAAACAAGACATGCGCAAGGACAATGAGCGATAAACTCGCTCCGAAGGAGCGGCAGTTCTTCCAGCCCAGGGCAACGCCCTGGGGAACGGAAGACACAAATATTCCGGCAAAGGCCCATCGGGCCGGCAGTTCTCTTCGGAAGGAGAATGGTTGGCCCGTTGGGCCATGCCGATCTCTATGGTATCCCTTCCCCAAGGCGTTGCCCTGGGCTGGGTGGGCCATTTGGCCTTTGGCTAAATACTTGCGAAATAAACAGAGTCGAGGATTATGATGGCAAATAATTCCGAGAATGAATGGATGGTTTTCGATTACGAAGTCGATATGTGGCGAAAACTTATGCAATTGGTTTTCAGTTCGGAAACGCAACTATTGTCACTTACCATCAATAATGCTCTTGTAGAAAGCTTGGTTTTGCATACCCGCATGGTCGTGGGGATGTTAATTTCTAAGGAAAATCAGAAAGATGATATCAACTTAGAACGGCTTGATTCGAAGTTCAATTCGCGACTTGTTGGAAAACTGAGCCAGCTTTACGGCAGCAGTTCGGACTCGAACTCAGCATGCCACGTATTCAACAAGATGGCAATGCATCCTACCACTTGGAGAGGAACTTCTTTCGATTACGCTCCTTTTATCGAGCTGTTACATCCTACAATTGAGCTACTGCTGGATGAGGTCGATTGTTATCGCAAATCGCAAGGTACCGCTAGCTGCGGTGGAGGCATTTCTTATGGCGATATCCGGACAAGCTGAAATTCACATTCACGGTTCTGCGAACGACGAGCCACCGTTGTCAGTTTGCATGCAGTCAAAATCAACGGCAGAGGCCCGTAATATAGCAGAAATTGGATTGTTGTGTTGTTTTGCAATTCGAACCATGAGCAACTTCGGCACATCGCCGTATTCCGATAAGATTGCTTCGTTATTGATGCAAACGAAACAGTTGATTCTTGATCCCGTGTGGCTGAATGGAGAAGCCTGTGGCGGAACAACCTTAATGCCACACGTGGGAAAGGCCGGAAAAGGCGCAGTATTTGTTGATATGACATTGACGTCCAATGAAGGCGTGCGTTTTAACATAGACTACCGTAGATTCGGCCTTTTGGCGAGAGGAATGGACATCTACGCAATAGCTTCTTTGGTTGCGTTAATTCGCTTCTTGGCGTTGAACCATGCTGAAGATCAAATCTATCTTCGGGCCTTGGCACAAGCGGGGACGATTTGTTCACAGTTCTATTGTGGAAGAGCAATTACCATGAACAACCATCCTGAATTGGTAGGTAAAGCTATCGTAGCTGCCTGTGATCCATACCTGGATGCCGCCACACAACAGCTACTAGACGGTTAAAGTTTCCATCTACTAAACGATTTTATACTTAACCTCCCATGCTTATTTCCTGGAACTGGCTGAAACAATACGTGCTTTTGGACATGCCTGTCGAAGAGTTGGAGCGGCGGCTGATGATGGCCGGGCTGAATCACGAATCGACGGAGGAGGTCGGCGGGGATATCGCCATCGATTTGGAGATCACGAGCAATCGGCCGGATTGCTTGGGGCATTTGGGGATCGCGCGGGAGGTGGCGGTGCTGTGGAATCGGGAGTTGAAACTGCCGGCGGCCGCGCCGAAGGAAGGCAAGACTACGGCGGCGAGTTTGACCAAGGTGCGGATCGAGAGTCCGGAGCTTTGCTCGCGGTATATCGCCCGGGTGATTCGCGGGGTGAAGGTCGGGCCGAGTCCGAAGTGGATGGCCATGCGGCTGGAAACCGTGGGCTTGACGCCCATCAACAACGTGGTCGATGTGAGCAACTATGTGTTGATGGAATGCGGGCAGCCGCTGCACACGTTCGATTACACGAAGTTGGCCGGGCACGAGATCGTCGTCCGCCGCCCGCGGTCGAAGGCGAAACGATCGAGGCCATCGATCACAAGACGTACCAACTTACGCCGGAGATGTGCGTCATCGCCGACGCCAAAAATCCCGTGGCCATCGGCGGCGTGATGGGCGGAGCGGCGACGGAGGTCAACGAGCGGACGAACCGATCTGCTCATCGAGGCGGCCGAGTTCGATCCGGTTTCGATCCGCACGACCGCGCGAAAGTTGAATCTGCACAGTGATTCGTCGTACCGTTTCGAGCGCCGGGTCGATCCCGAGGGCGTCGATTGGGCCAGCCGCCGCTGTTGCGAGTTGATTTTGGAATTGGCCGGCGGGGAACTCGCCGCCGGTTCCGTCGATGTCGGGCAAAAGCCGGAAAAACGGGAGCCGGTGACGCTGCGTTTTTCGCAGCTCAAGCGTATTCTGGGGATTGACGTGCCGGTGGAGCGGGTGCGGGAGATTTTGATGGCGTTGGGGAATAGCCCTGTCTCCGGTAGCGGTGTCGAACGCGCTACTTCCGACGCCGGAGCGCCGGGGAATTGCGTTCCCACGCCGGAGCGTGGGAACGAGGTGATCTCAGTCATTCCGCCCAGTTGGCGGCGGGATTTGACGCGGGAGATCGATCTGATCGAAGAAGTGGGCCGGATTTACGGCTACGACGAGATTCCGGAAGACGTGGGCGTGCCGATGGCCCCCTCGGCCAAGCGGCGCGAAGACCGCGTGCTGGAAAAAATCCGCGGCGTGCTGACATCGGCGGGCGTCGATGAAGCCTTGACCCTGAGCGTGGTCGAAGAGCCGCTCTCGGCCGCATTCAGCCCTTGGACCGATGCCGAGCCGCTCAAGACGTTCACGCCGGTCATCCGCGGAGCGAACTTCTTGCGCCGCAGCCTGATCCCCAGTTTGCTTGGCGCGCGAAAAACGAACGAAGCGCTGTCGAATCCGGAAATCGAGCTGTTCGAGATCGCCAAGATCTATCTCCCCCGGCCGAAGAAACTACCCGATGAGCAGGTCATGCTGGGCATCACGAGCGGGCAGCGACTTTCGCGCTCAAGGGAATTATCGAATCGCTCGCGCAAGCGCTGAAATGCAGCGCGGGAGTTATCGGCCGTCGATGCCGATCTGCCCCTGCTCGAACCGGGCCAATCCTGCCGGCTGGAACTCGGCGGCAAACCGTTCGGTTTGCTGGGCAAATTGGGAGCGGAGGGACTCAAGCAATTCGATCTCCGCGGCCAGACAACCGTCGCCGAAGTGAAGCTCTCGCTGCTTTACGAAGCGGCGAACCTGATGCCGCAATATGTTCCATTGCCGCCTTATCCGGCCGTGACGCGGGACATCAATCTGGTGGTCGAGGAGTCAATCCGCTGGGCGGATATCGCCGCGACCGTCCGGGCCCAGGGCGGACCGATCTGCGAAGGGCTGCGAGTACCGCGACACTTACCGCGACGCCCAGCGCCTCGGCGAGGGCAAAAAAAGCCTGCTGATGACCCTCTTGCTGCGGTCGAAGGAAGGCACGCTCACCAATCAGCAAGCCGACGAGCTTCGCGAACGGATCGTCGCCGCCTGCCAGGCCAAGCACGGCGCGGAACTCCGGGCAATATGAACCGTCATCATTTCGTGGTATAATCGCGAGATAATCGAAGCGATGCGGCGGGAGATACTTCATCTCACAAGGAGCGGTGATGGCCAAACGCGACCTGATCAGGCGGCTCATTGCGCGGGATTCCGTCGAGCGGTGCGGTTTCTGGCTGGGCAATCCGCATCCGGAAACCTGGCCGATCCTGCACCGCTATTTCGGCACGAACTCCGAGGAGCAATTGCGGCGGCAACTGGGCGACGACGTCCGCTGGATCTGCCCGCAGTTCTACCCCGACGCCTATCGGGATCCCGACGGCCGGCAGTTGTTCGACGCCGGGTTGGACCGCGTCAAGCACCGCGCCGCCCCGTTGGCCCAATGCGAAACGATCGCCGAGGTGGAGCGTTTCCCTTGGCCCACGCCCGAGCATTTGAACTTCGATTCCTGCCTCGACGATCTTCGCCGGGCGGGCGACGTTTATCGCATGAGCGGATTCTGGACCTGCTTCTATCACAATCTGGCCGATTTGTTCGGCATGGAGGAGTACTTCATCAAGATGCATACGCATCCCGACGTCGTGCTGGCGGCCACGGACAAGGTTTGCGAGTTTTACCACGAGGCCAATGAGCGGTTTTTCGACGCCGCCGGCGATCTGATCGACGGTTACTTTTTCGGCAACGATTTCGGGACTCAGCAGGACCTGATTTGCGGGCCGAAACAATTCGAGCGATTCATTCTGCCTTGGTTTCGCAGATTCACCGCGCAGGGGCATCGCCGCGGATATCAGGTGATTCTGCATTCGTGCGGATCGATCCACCGCGTCATTCCGCAATTGATCGAGGCCGGCGTGGATTGCCTGCACCCCTTGCAGGCGCGGGCGAAGGACATGAACGCCGAGCGGCTGGCGGCGGATTTCAAGGGCCGGCTGGCTTTTTTAGGCGGGATCGACGTTCAGGAGCTGCTGACTCGCGGCTCGCCGTCACAAGTTCGCGCCGACGTGCGGCGAGTCAAGCAATTGCTCGGCCCGAATCTGATCGTCAGTCCCAGCCACGAAGCCCTGCTGCCGAACGTTCCGCCGGAAAACGTGGCGGCCTTGGTCGAAACCGCTTTGGAAGCGAACTAGAGGCATTCATTTATTTTCAGAGGAAACGACATTACGCCCGGTGCCATGCCCACGCTTGTCATGGGCATGAATTGGATCGTCCGACATGCCCACGACAAGCGAGGCATGGCACCCAAGTGGCATCCTACCTATCACCATTTTGCATGGGAATCACCCAATGCTGCTTCAATTGCATCGTTACTCGATCCGCGGCTTACTTGTGGTAATTTTCACATTGGGAATGGCGGCCGGCTTGCATGCCGATTCCCTGCACATCGTCAAGATCGAGCCGACGGCATTGTTTCCGAAGGCGAAGGCCAGCGAGCCGCTACGGCAACTCGCCCGCTTGAGCATCGAGAATCCCGGCACGGAGACGGAAGCGAAAGTGAAGATCGTCCTGCCCGAGATGCAGGCGTATGAGGAAACACTGGGTTCGATCGGTCCGGGAGCGGTGGTCCGGGACATTTTCGTTCCGGAGATCGGCAAACCGGCCGAGTTGACGCTGGAACTTTGGCGAAAAGGCGCGGAGCGGCCGGACGACGTGAAGAAGGTTCCGTGGCAACCGCAGCGAAAATGGAAGATTTATTGCGTCTCGTATTCGCATCACGATTTGGGTTTCGGCAACTATCCGCATCGATTGCGGACGGACATCCGGCACGCGAACATCGAGCGGCCGCTGCAATTCTGCCGGGAGACCGACTCTTGGGACGAAGACAGCCGCTTCCGATTCGTGATCGAGACCAGCGAACCGATTACGAGTTTTTTGAGCACGCACGGCGAAGCGGAGGCGGCGGAGCTTGCGCGGCGGATTCGCGAGGGGCGGATCCAGATCGGGGCCGTCCACTCGACCGTCAACACCGAGCAACTCGGCCACGAACTGCTGGCACGGCTGTTTTATCTGACGAATCGCCACACCTGCGACCTGCTGCACGTGCCGCCCGCCAAAACCGGCCAGATCGACGACGTGGTGGGCTTGACCTGGCCGTTGGCGACGATGTGCAAGGAGGCGGGCGTGCCGTATTTTTTCCACGGGCATAACTTGTGCGCCGATTGTTTCCAGCCCGCTTCGGCAAATGCAGTCTTCTATTGGCAAGGGCCGGGGGGCGATCTGGCTAACAAAGTTTTGGTCCATACGCGGTCCTATGGGACGAATTGGGATTCGATCAACGCCGCCGATGAAGCGGCGATCATGAAAATCATCGCTTATGCATCGCAAATCAATTGGCCCTATGACGCCCTCCTCAGCCAGGATGGCACCGACTTTCAGTTGATCACGCTCGACAATGCCACGAAAATCCACCACTGGAACGCCAAATGGGCCTACCCCCGGCTGATTTGCGCCACCATGGACATGTTCTTCGACGCCATTGCCGCCCAAGCCGATCCGGCGAAGATCAAAACGTTCGCCAAGGACGGCAACAATCAATGGGCCGATCAGGACTCCGCCGCCGCATGGCTTTTGGCCGAGGCGCGAAAGCAAGGCGAAGCGATTCCCACCGCGGAAAAATTCGCGACGTTGGCCGCGGTCCTGGCCGGCGGAAAATACCCTTGGACCGATATCTATCAGGCCTACCATCGTTTGCTTCTCTACCACGAGCACACCGACGGAATGGACAATGCTTACGATCCGAGCCGCGAGGGAACGCAACGCCGCGAAACTGAGCAGGCGGAAATGCGGGAAATGGTTGACGAAGCCAAGTATTTTTGCGATCGTACCCGCCAAAAGGCCTCGACCGCCTGGCGGGACTGATTGGCACCCAGAGCGAGCGGACCGTCATCGTTTTCAATCCGCTCAACCAAAGGCGGACCGGCGTCGTCCGCCTTCGGCCAAGGAATTGGGCGACCCTGCGTGCTTGATCGACTCGGCCACGCAACAGGCCGTTCCCGTGCAGCGCGACGGAGAAGAAATTTGTTTCCTCGCCGCCGACGTGCCGTCGCTGGGTTATAAATGCTATCGCGCCTCGACCAACCGGCGCCTGTGCAATGACACTTCTTCGATTGCCGATGACGGCCGGTTGGAAAATCGGTTTTACCGGGTGCAGTTCGATGCGGCGACCGGCGCGATCGCGAGCATTTTCGACAAGGAATTGAACGTCGAACTGGTCGATCAGGCGGCCCCGCACAAGTTCAACGAATATCTTTATGAGCGTTATGAAACTCCGAACGTCAAGGACGGTTCGAAGTGGTACCGGGTGCAATCGGCCAAGTTGCACGGTTCGAGAGGACCGGTTTTCGCGCGGATGACCGTCAGCGCAACCGCGGTCGGAGCGGAGAAGATCGAGCAAAGCGTGGTCCTTTACGACGGCCTAAAGCGCATCGATTTCGCGCTGGATTTGGTGAAATCGCCTTCGGGCCGCGATTGCCGCGTGGACTGGACCGGCGTGCAGAACAAGGAATCGGTCTATGTCGCGCTCCCGTTCCACATCCCCGATTACCGCTTCCATCATGAAGTCCCGGGAGCGGTCGAGGAACCAATCAAGGATCTGTTCCAAGGTGCATGCACGGCTTACTATGCCGTCCGCCACTTCAGCGACGTTTCGAATCCGCGCTACGGCGTGACGGTCTCCGCTCCGGAAAGCTCGCTTATCGAGTACGGCCGGCCGCGATCTTGCCCGAATCCGCTCTGCCGTTTGAACGCGGGCGACACCGCCAATACTTATGAGATGCAGATGACTCCGCCGGACAACAGCCGAATGTATCTTTACTTGATGAACAACATGTTCGACACCAACATCCCGCTCAGCCAGCCCGGACCGGCGCGATTCACCTGGTCGATCAGAAGCCATACAGGCGATTGGAAGGAGGGGGGAGCGGATCGGTTCGGCTGGGAAGTTCAGAATCCGCTGTTGGCGAAGATTGTCGCCGGAAAACAGGTGGGCACGCTACCCGAACAGGGATCAAGCTTTCTGGACGTTGACAGTCCCAATGTGGTTTGCACCACGATCAAACCCGCCGAAGCGAACGGCCGCGGGATCGTGTTGCGGTTCGTCGAGACGCAGGGCAAGCCGGCGACGGCGACTTTTCATGCTACGTTTTTCGGCATCCCGCGGCAAGCGTTCGAGACCAGCCTGTTGGAGGAAGACCGCCGGGCTCTTCCGGTCGGTTCCGACGGTGAAGTGACGATCGATCTCCCGCCGTTTGGCGTGAAAACGGTGCGTTTGGTTTCCCCGTTGCCGCCGCCTTCGGTACCTGCCGATCTTACGGCAAAACCGCTCTCCGACAAGGAGATATCATTGTCCTGGAACGCTCCCGAGATGCCGGCGAAGGACATCGGCTACTACCGGATTTATCGCGGCACGAATCCCGACTTCAAGCCGGGGCTGTTGAATCTGGTGCAGCGGACGGGGGAAACGTCGGCCGTCGATCGGCCGGCGCTTCGTTTTGGCGGTTGGATCAACAACCGCGTCGAGCCGGAAACGAGGTATTACTATCGCATCGCGGCGGTCGATCGTTGGAACAATGAAGGCCCGGCATCCGCCGCGGTCAAAGCGACCACGATGAAATCGAGCGAAAAAAACGCCCCGCCCAACCGGGTCGAGCGGCTCTCGGCAATCCTCATTTGTCCGCCGGGCCGGCAGCAATATGTCAATCTCCTTTTCCGCACCAACTGCGAATCGGACGTCGTTCGCTACGAGATTCACCGCTCTACCACGCCGGGATTCACGCCCAACGAAAAGTCGCTCGTTGGCGAGGCGGATGCGAACGCCGTGATTCAAGGTTCCTCCACATACGGGCACACTCCCATCGACCGCCAACAGAAGGAGTTCGATCACATCATGTATCAGGACGAAACGGTCGAGCCCGACACCGCCTACTTTTATCGCATTCGAGCCGTCAATGCCTTGGGCGGGAAGGGATCTTTTCCGAGCAGTCGCGGGTCAAGACCACGGACGACGAACCGTTGATCGCCTTGGGCAGGAGGATCACCGCGCAGTCGATTTATGCCCCGGAGTACGGCAAGGTTCTGGCGATTGACGGCGACACGGACCCTTTTCGGGCGTGGATTTCAAAACCTTATGGCGGGGGCACGAAGGACCATCCCCGCGACGTGTGGTGGGCCATCGAGTTTCCCGGCAAGAAAACCCTGAAAATCAAGGGCGTTAAAATCATCGGCGATCATCGGGAAATCATCCCCTTGCAGAAGAATCTCCAAGTGCAATTACTCCGGCAGGGCATTTGGAAGACGGCAGCCGACGTTCGCGATGCCCAAGAGAGGGACATTCTCGCTACCTGGGCGGAACCGCTGGCAGCGGGCGGAATCCGCATTTTCGTGCCCGCCGCCGACCTTCCCCATTCCACACGCACCGATGTCGATGGCATCGTCCGGATCTGCGAGTTATCGATTGTGCTGCCCGACGGCCGTGAGATTGCGGTCGCGGAGGCGCTGAAAAAAGCAGATAAATGAAATTTGCTAGATACGTAAATAAATGCGCAAACATTGCCGGAAAATTTCGGAAAAATTTGCTTCTTTTCCCGGAAAACCCCTACAATTTCCAATGGATAAATAGGGTCTCTCCCCATTGCCGCGAGAAAAGCCCCTCCTACTTGCATTTTAGCGAAAAAACGTCAAAATTGTATTCATATTATCATTGGAGATTGAAATGAAACAGCTCGCTCAAGAACGACCGCGTCCGATCACCGATTGGGACAGCGTTTACCGCCAAGGAACCCCCCCCTGGGATGCCGGCATGCCCCACGGCGAGCTGATTCGGATTTTGGAGGAAAAGCGGTTTCCGAAGGGAGCCACGGTTTTGGAGTTGGGTTGCGGCAGCGGGGCCGACGCGATCTGTTTCGCCAAGCGCCGGTTTGAAGTGACGGCGGTCGAGTGCTCGCCGATCGCCTTGGAGCGCGCCCGGCTCCGCGCCGAACGCGAAGACGCCTTGTTGCGATTGGTGCTGGACGACGTTTTCGATTTTGCACTCACTGCCGGACAATTCGACGTGGTTTACGACTGCGGCTTCTATCATTGGATCCGGCTGACGAAGCTGGAGCCTTATCTCGACATGCTCTGGCACCTCACACGGCCGGGATCGTTGTTTTTCTGCCTTGCCGGCGCGACCGACGAACGCGCGGAGGGCGGTCCTCCACAAGTGACCGAGGACGACATCCGTTTCGAGTTGGGCCGGCTCTTCGAGTTCGTCTATCTGCCGCCATGCGCGGTTGGAAAGCCCGCTGAGCAAGCACGGCTTCAAAGCCTGGTCCTGCCTGATGCGGCGGCCGATGATTCGGAAATAAACTACATATCGGTTGAGAAAAGGGGGACAGGCGCGCTTATTTTGGGCATCATGGCTACACGGTGGGTTTTCTTGGGCGGTGCGCGGAGTGTCAATTCCAGTCCGAGTTGACCAGCCGTGCGAAGGACCCAATCGCAGCCGCCGTAGGGTTGGCTGCCGGCCATACAGCGACGAATCGCGTCCATCCCCAGCCTCCCGCTAATAAGCGCGCCTGTCCCCCTTTCTGCCCCTCAATATGGTTCTTCTGGTTCAGGAAAGGTTGTTTACAACACCGAAGGACTAGCCCATGTTTAACAAGTGTCGCCATAAGTCCTTATGGCGTAGCGTAGCCCGCCATCTTCCAACGCCCAGTCGTAATAGCGGTGGCCGTGGTGACGTTGCATGACGCGCTCCACGGCGGCGCCAATCTTTTTTCGTCCACGCGGTCGATGATCGCTTCCGCCTCCGGATTCTGCCGACGTGTCATGCCCACGAGAAAGCCCCAGTCGCCCGCGGCGTTCTCCAGGACCTGCAAGTTCTTCTCGGTGAGCATGCCGCGGTCGCCCACGAACACCACTTGGCGGAAGGCAAATCGCTCCGACAAGCCTGCGACCGCCTCGGGCACCGTCTTGCTGTCGCGCGTATTGCCGGCCCAGACGTGATGGGCGATCGGCCATAGTCCAAGCTGCTCGAAGAAATATCTCACCACGAGCATTGGCCTCCACGTGCTCGCATCAAGGACTTCGATATGAATTGCATCGCGGTCATGGCGTTGACGCTCTTGTTCGGGGCGGAGGTAAAAGATGCGGCGAGCCCTGCTTCGCCCCAAGTTTGGATGGCGGTCTTGCCGATGCAAGTCCTGGGCGAGAGGCCCGGCGAATGGGAGTATGTTCAAAGCCACTTGGACGGCATGAAGTTCTGGCAGGAACAAATCGACAACACGCCCGTCGAGAAATTGCGTCCCCTGATCCAACTGCTTGCTAAGCGGCACATTGACATCGTCATCGAAAATAATTCGTGGCCGGGTCCCGTGGACGAGAACATCGGCGAGCGCGGGGCCAAAGCGGAAATCGCTCGCATCGACAAGATCATCAAGGCGGGCGGAAAGGTGAAAGCCATCGACATCGACGATCCCGTGCGCCGCCTCTTCTATCCCGAATACCCGACCTCGATGGAACACGGGAACATGGACGTCGCCTGGTGCGTGCGACAACTCATCAGCTACATGAAAGCAGTGCGCAAAGCATATCCCGAGATGGATTTTTATGCCATCACGAACTTTCCCAACTGGAGTTACAAGAACGGGCCTTCCTACTGGGGAGGCGACAAGGACAACAAGATGGCCAACTGGGGAGATTACTGGCCGGCCTCAAGGCGATCGTCAAGATGACCAAGGAAGCGGGCGTGCCCGTGCGGGGACTGACGGTCGATAATCCCTACGATTACGCGATCGGCAAAGCCAAATCGCCGTACCTGAAGGATCCGGCGTCGATCGATTGGATCAGCCGTCTGCGCGACATGGAGGACTACGTGCGAAAACAGGGCCTCGAGTTCAATCTAATCTTCAACGCGGGTAACAGTTTAGTTTTTTGAAATTGATCTTGGGAAATAACGAGGAATGGTATATGTCTATGGTTTATGCGAAAGGACAAAGCCATTACCGCATTGCCCAAGGGGATATCTTTGGGTCCGGGCCTCGACCGCGCAAGCGGAAGCGATTTTCGCGCGGCGAGGCGGCGCTGCGGAAATTCTTCGTCGAAGAATTCGCCGGCGTGTTGGGCAGCGATTTTTGGGGGCCTTACAACGCGATCGTCGGCGGCCCCAAACAAAAATGCCTGGTGCATCTGTTCCGCGACCTGGAACACGTGGAAAAATACAAAAACCCCGGAAAACATTGGGCGGCTTTCGCCAAAAAGTTGCGTCGGCTGTTAGCCGACGCCATCCGCCTGTGGAAACGCGAGGAGCGTCCCCCGGCAGAATACGCCTCGCGGCGGGAATGCCTGGACCGACGATTGCGGGAATTGATCGAAACCGACTGGCGCGATCCGCAGGCCGCGCGGCTCGTGAAACGGCTGCGCCGGCATCAAAATGAGTTGTTCACCTTTTGGGATCACGCGGACGTTCCCTTCGAGAACAACCACGCCGAACGGTCGATTCGCCCGGCGGTAATCATTCGCAAATACAGTTATGCCAATCGCAGCCTTCGCGGGTCGGACACCCAAGCGGCGCTGATGAGCATCTTTCGCACCTTGAAACAACGCGGTTACGATCTCTTGGATTCCATCGTCCAAGCCCTGAAAACCTATTTGACCACCGGCCAACTACCGCCATTGCCTCCATAAATACGTCAAAATACTAAACTGTTACGAAAATTATTGCTTGCGTGCGGCAGATCATAACGTTATGATACATAAAAGCATTCCTTTATCAAGAATAATGGCAGGGGTTGAATTGAAGTTAGTTGGCCTGAATTTCTGACTGTAATGGGATGAAACGCTGCTTTCCGGGGTTAAAAACCGAGGATTGTTACAAACCACCCAGTCTAGCTCCGGCGAGGCAGCGTTTCATCCCATAACATTATCGTGAGAAATGCGGGCCGGGAGGCCCGAAGCGAAATTTGGGGAGTTGGTTTCGGTTTCGAGTGGACTTTGAAGCTTGTCCTGTTCGACTTTCCGTCATTTGTTTCGGCCGTTTGCCGAGCGCAAAGGAGTTTTTTATGCCTGGATTTCCTGGGAGGGACAATGCCCACGTGGGGATGGCGACGGATTCGGGCGATCCGGTCGAGCAGGTTTCTTTGCAGGCGGGAAGGGAACGTCCGCGGGGCTGCTTTGTACATCGGCCGAGTCGTTCCGCATTTACCTTGGTGGAACTGCTGGTGGTGATTGCGATCATCGGCATTTTGGTCGCTTTATTGCTGCCCGCGATTCAAGCGGCGCGGGAGGCGGCACGGCGGATGGAATGCACGAATCATATCAAGCAGATGTCGCTGGGAATGCTCAATCACGAGAGCGCGCTTAGGTTTTTCCCATCGGGAGGTTGGATTTGGTATTGGATGGGCGATCCGGATCAGGGTTTCGGCAAGAAGCAACCGGGCGGCTGGCCTTTCAACATTTTGCCGTATATCGAGGCGAAGGGTTTGCACGACATGGCGAAAGGGCAAACGCTGGCGGAGAAGCGGAAGACGCTGGGCACGATGGGGCAAACGCCGATGGCGGTTTTTTATTGTCCTACGCGGCGCGGCGCCTCGGTATATCCCAATCCCACTTATAATTGCGTGAACACCGATCCGATCGCCTTCGCGGCGCACACCGATTACGCCGCCAACGCGGGCGACGCGGTGGGGGGATTTTGGAGCGCGCGGATTTGGGCGGAGACCCGACGAAAATGACGCCCGGCGATTATCCGGACGTCTCGGGCGTGACGGGCGTGATTTTCACCACCAGCATGGTGCGCATCAAGGACATACCCGACGGCCTCAGCCGGACGTATTTGCTGGGCGAAAAGTATCTCATCCCCGATCATTACACCGACGGGATCGAAGGCGTGGACAACAATCCGCTGTATGCCGGTTTCGACTGGGATTGGGAGCGCTGGGGCGGGCCGGAAACGCCGCTCGATCCGGCCTGCCAACCGACGCGCGACCGGCAGGGCGAGTCGAGTTATATCAAATTCGGCAGCGCGCACGCAACGGTTTTCAACATTTCTCTTTGCGACGGTTCGGTGCGGGCGGTGGGCTATGATATCGACCCGGTCGTTCACAGCCGGTTATCCAGCCGCAAGGACGGCAAAGCGACCGCGGCGCCGTAATCGAGTCTGGTCGCCGGTATTTCGGAACCATGCCCACGTTTGTCGCGGACGTGCAATCTACATCGGGTGCGGACGCCACATGCCCGCGGCTAGTGCGCTTGCGAGTGTACGAAATCAGCAAGGTGAAAGTCCTCGTCGAAGTTGGGTTTGAGCTTTGTAACCGAATGGAACTGCGGATTGACATGCATGGACGCACCGCCGATAATGCGTTCGGGAGAAACCGCGTCGTGCGCAATTGAGTTTTCAACGATCCAGATTGCAATTAGGATACGGCCATGAACTACGGATTACGGTGGAGCCGGGTGCGAAGGGGATGGCCGCTTCTTATGGCAGGCGCCGTGTTGCTTGCGGCCCGTCCCGCCGGCGCGGAAGTCCAATGGATCCCGGTCCACTCGGAATCGTTCGACGGTTCCGGACAACTGCAAAACGGAGCTTTTGGAAGCGGCGACTGGCTTACGACGACGTGCCGCGGCGACGGCAGCATCAGCCTGGGCGATGGTGAGGCCGAATTCGTGTCTCCGGATTTCAGGGACTCCACGTTGCTGCGGATTACCGAGAGCCTCCCCGAGGAGTATAAAATTCGCGTGACGGTGGGGCAGGTCCACTTCAACTACCAGAGCTATGACTCCGCGGACTACAATGCAACCGACTTCAAGTACAATCAGAGTTACGCGGAGAACGGCTTCTATTGGCTGACCCTGACCGACCGGCTCGTGGAACCGACAAGCGGCGAGGATTGGTGGCACCGTTATCGCAAGATCGTGGTCGATTCGGACGATCATACCGGCGAGCGCTTTCCCACGTACATGGTCTATATGAATCCCGATCTGGATCGGTCTTCCGGCGACTGGATCAATGGCGACGAAAACCTCTTGCGGTGCTGGTCTCAGGGACAGTGGCATACGGGTCCCTGGAATTGGGATCCTGCATTCCACTACGATGCAAATGACTGGTACACGGTGGAGTTGGAAAAGTCCCAGCACACGCTGACCTTGCGGGTGCTGGATGCCGGAGGCTCGATCATCCAGGAGACCGATCCGGTGAATGTGGATTTGATCTACGGGATGGGCTCCCAGGCTTCGCCGCTGGAATACGCCTATATCGGCGAGCCGCATATCGACTCGTACGAGGGATATGTCTATGTGGACGGGATTCAGCTCTTTCTTCCGGGATTCGCCTGGGTCGGCGGCACATCGAGTGATTGGGGCGCTGCCGACAACTGGACGGGCAACGGCCCGCTCCCACCGAGCGCGGTCGGGGCGGTAGTGGCCTTCGGCAATGCGGGCGCCCGGGCATTGGTCGATCTGGGCACGACCGACCGGACTGTCGGCCAGATAATTTTCAATGGTGCGGTGAATACAACCATCAGCAGCGAGGATGGCGCCATTCTGACGCTGGACAACGGCGGCATTGCCGCGACCATCAGCGTGAGCGGCAGTCAGATCATCAGTGCCCCCGTCGTGCTCAACAGCGACGGGGATATCAGCGGCACGGGCAGCCTGGAACTATCGGGTGGCATCAGCGGCAACCATACACTAACTATCGAAAGCGCCACCACCGCCACCACGATCCAAGTGGACACGCTGAATGTCCAAAGCATTCTGACGGCTTCAAGGATCCAAGCAGAATCGCTCAACATCGGTGGCACGGCAGCTTTGCAGGCTGTCCCCGAACCTGCTATTCTCGCGCTCCTGCTCACCGCGACCATCGGCGGCTTGCTCCTCCGGCGTGTCGGCCTGCACGGAGAGCGCGGTCGCCGGTAAGGAGCGTTGCGCGGCTCAGGCGACTCGTTTCGATGTGATGGCGGCCGAATGCGGCCATAGATGGAAAAATCTTCTGGCGCCGCGGGAAGCGGCATTCAAGAATAAGAGCACTGCGGGAAGCGCCGAAATATGCCAATGGCTGTCGAATAAGTTGCCGAAAGAAGTGATGTGTTGACCTCAGATCTTATTTCGTGCTCGAGTTTTTGTTATTTTTTTTGCGAGCTTTGTTTTTCTCCCTGCGGGCTTTTTTTTCACGAGCTTCTTTTTGGGCGACTTTTTCTTTGAGGTCTTCTTCCCAGGTTTCGGATTTAGTTTTGCTTTTGGTTGGGAAACGTCATTACGAGCGACTTGGTCAACATCCAGGTCGATGCCAAAGATGTCGCTCATGCTGTCGGCCGTCAGCCGTTTCGAGGTGCTTCGCGAGGTGGCATCGGAAATGGCTTTTTCGGCGTCGGCGGCAATCAACTCCTCATGATCTACTCCACGAAGCAAGAAAAGAAGGTCGGGCTTGACGTCCAGGCGCGCGCCAACTCCGTAGAGCACGGACGCCACGTGTTTGCACATCGAGGCCCAATCGGGACAACTGCATCGGAATGACATTTCACCGGGCAGGGGGAACAGTCCATCGGACCGGTGGGTGACAACCGTCATGACATGATCGGAGAGCCGGCCCTGCAACAATTCCAAGAGCGAGCCGATCCGACCGCCGCATCGGCCTTTAATCGCCGCCCATTTTTTCGCCGGCAAGGTTTTGATTTGGACCTGTACCTCATAAAGCTCCGAACCGCAAACTCTGGCTTGAATTTTCCCCTTTTCAATCGCCAAATGGCATACCGAGCCGTTGCGGACATAGGTGCGGCCGCGCGGAAGGCGGTTCTCGAAATCGCTGAACCCTTCCAAGTGATTGCACCAAGCTTCTCCCCAGAAGGTTTTGGCGATTTTTCGCCCCTCGATCGATACCGGCTGGATCTGGACGCCCTTTTTCCGTAACGCATCCATTTTCTTTTGTGCTTTTCGGCGGCGTTCCGCTACCGGAACGTAAGGAGCCCATCTGTAGTAATACATGATCGTCGTTCCTATCGAAAATCATAAGGGGGGGAAAGCAAAGACTCCAAGTGAGCATCTTACTCGCACGCACGATTCACGTCGAGGGATACGAAGCGGATCAACTCGGCATCGGTCATTTCAGTGAGCTTTTTTTCCGTCCCACCTTCGAGGATTTCCGTGGCCAGTTGCGTTTTTTCCTCGATCAAGGCATCGATTTTTTCTTCAATGGTTCCACGGCAGACGAATTTATGGACCAGCACGTTGCGTTTTTGTCCGATGCGGAAGGCGCGGTCGGTCGCCTGGTTTTCCACGGCCGGATTCCACCAGCGGTCGAAGTGAATCACCTGCGAGGCGGAGGTAAGATTCAAACCCGTGCCGCCTGCTTTGAGCGAAAGCACGAAAAACGGCGGGCCATCGTCGCGCTGGAACCGATCGACCAGTTTTTGCCGCTGTTTGACGGCTGTTTCGCCATGCAGCACCAAGCCGGGCTGGCCAAAGATCGTCGTCAAAAAACCCGACAACGGCTCGGCCATTTCGCGAAATTGCGTGAAGACGAGCGCTTTTTCCTGCCGAGAGGCGATTTCCTCGCCGATCTCGGCTAGCCGTGCGAATTTGCCGCTTTCCTCGGGTGAATACCGGCCGTCGCCTAATAATTGGCTGGGATGATTGCAGAGTTGCTTGAATCGCATCAAATAAGCCAATACCAGCCCGCGGCGTTTCATGCCGTCATCCGAATGCTTCAACGCACCGGCCAGTTCCTTGACCAATTTGGCGTACATCGCTGCCTGTCGCTTGCCTAGGCCGCAATAAGCCCGGACTTCGGTCTTGTCGGGCAAATCGTCGATGATGCGGCGGTCGGTTTTCAACCTCCGCAGAATGTACGGCTGCACCAATCCGCGCAAAGGAGCATAGCGATTCCGCTCGCGTTCGCCCATTTGTTTCACGAAATCCTGGAATCTCTTTTGCGTGCCCAAGAGACCGGGGCAGAGAAAATCGAACAGCGACCAGAGCTCTCCGAGGCGGTTTTCCACGGGCGTTCCGGTGAGGGCGATGCGCGCTTCGGCTTTGATCCGTTTAACCGCTTTGGTTTGCCGGGCGGTTGGATTTTTGATGGCCTGCGCTTCGTCAAGTATCGCCATTCGCCAAGAACTGTCCAACAGCCATTCTTGACGCAATAACATGCCATAGGTGGTGAGGACTACATCGACGCCTTTGAGAGCGGCAGCGCGATCGATCGAGAATTCTTCGAGCGTCTCCTTGGGCGTTTCCGAAGGATGAACGAACTTGGCGGAAAGCTGCGGCGCGAAGCGGGCCAGTTCCGCTTTCCAATTCGCCAAGAGCGAGGCCGGCAACACCACGAGCGAAGGCTTGCCGCTCCCCTTACTTTTCAACGCCGCAAGCAATCCCAGGACTTGTATGGTTTTTCCCAGGCCCATGTCATCGGCAAGACATGCCCCGAGTCCCAAACCCGATAGAAATCGCAGCCAACTCACGCCGATTTCCTGATATTTTCGCAGTGTTGCGCGGAGCAGTCCGTGGGTGGTGGTTGGCGACAGTATTTCCGGGCTGCGCATCTTTGCCAATAACTCGCTCAACCAGCGGCCGGCGTTGACGAACGACCATTCATGCGGTTCGTCCCCTTCATCCTTTTCGGCGGCCAAATCGGCGGGGGCACCCGCCAGAAGCCGCATGCCTTCAATAAACGATATGCCATCCTCGGCGTGTTTCTCGAGTTCTTTCCAATGATCAAGAGCTTCTTGAAGTTTTTGGCGATCGACCTCGACCCACTGACCTCGCAACAAGACAAGGCCATCCTCGGCGGCCATGAGTCGGTTCCATTCCGCTTCAGTCAGTTCTTGATCGCCCAACGCCCGCTCCAATTTGAAATCGAGCATCCCCTCGGCGGTGAAACTGTTTTGTTTCTTATCGCCGATGGTGAGCCCAACGCGCGGGCGAGGGCGTTTTTTCCACCAATCGGGCAGCCGCACCAAGATGCCGCTTTCCTCGAAGATGGGTGCATCCTTGAGGAACTTATATGCCTCGCGAGGCGTCCACGCCAAAGGTTGATAGACATCGCCCGACTCCACCAATTTCTTCGCCAAAGCGCTTTTTTGCGAAGCCTGGACGATGGGCGAAAGTAATCGAACGAGCGCCGCCTTGTTTTTCGCGCCCGCCATTTCTTGAAGCGCACCGCTTAAAGGTTGATATTGTATCCGCGAACCGGATGTCATTCGGGGTGCGTAAGTGGCTAAAAAAGCAAACGGATATTTTTCGTCGCGTTTGTTCTCGGCAAGATGGAAGCAAACGCGTCCGACTTGGCGCCATAGCGGCGCGCGTTTTTGCAGAAAACCGGACAACCCCTGCTTCAACGCGGCGATCTGTCCGTGCATCCAATCATCCAGATGACGCCAAAGGGAATCCAGGACCGCTTCGTTCAGATACTCTCCCCCTTGCATGGGAGGCGCATTTTGAAGCATCGTGGAAAGATCGTGGGAGGACGGGGGCGAAATTGACGGAAGCTCAGAGCCCGTGGTTTCCGGCGTATGACACAGTTCCGTCAGATATCGGGCGGAGAAATCCCGCCAGAAACTCAAGGTGGCCGGCAATTGACTCTCGAACCGTTCGGTGGCCAGGACAAAGAGGCCTTCTGCTTGATCGGAAGAAAATGCCTTGGCCATTTTGCCCAAGTAAAGGCCGGTTGTCGAACCAATTACGTCATCGGGAGTATTCGCCAAGACCCTGGTTTCAGTCCCCCGAGCGACAATCAGGTGCCCGAGCGGGCTCAAAGCCAAATCCATGTTTATCGATCCGTAATAATTTATCAATTAGTTGCTGTTGCGGA
Organism: Pirellulales bacterium; assembly: GCA_963713065.1. Lineage (GTDB taxonomy): Bacteria > Planctomycetota > Planctomycetia > Pirellulales > Thermoguttaceae > JADLEL01. Next base: position 190,344 of record CAVQKP010000019.1, read on the forward strand.
ATGTAGGGGCGGGTCGAGCAAAGCGCCGACCCACCGCCGTTTTCGCGATAATTTGGTGGGTCGGCGCTTCGCTCGACCCGCCCTGCGATGTTTTCCGCAATGAATACTAAATAACTTTTCCCATTTCGGTTAAAAATTTCCCACGATATCGCCATTTGCACGGGTTCCCAGGGCACGCCAGAGGGCCAAATCGATTTCCGAGCTGACGGATCGAACCGAGGCGTCGAGGAGCAGGATGTTGACTATGCCCGGATGATAGCTGCGGGAGGTCACCGCCGCGAAGGTTTTATTTACGTCCGAGCGGCCTTCGCGGCTGGAAACGAAATCGATGTCGCGACCTTCGAACATGACCTTCGAGTTCGGCGTGCAAGCCGTGGTGAAGCCGGTCTGATAGATGCGCGAATCGACCCATTCGGTGTGGCCGCGGGAAGGATCGGCCACCAGTTGCCCGCCCGAACAGTAGGCGGTCAATTCCTCGATCGTGGTCGGCGCGGGCGTTCCCAAGGCGTCGGGCGATCCGCCATCGCGATAGTAGGCCGTCCAGGCTTTCACTTCCGCGATATAAACGGTCGAATGCAGTCCGTCGCGAATGTTTTTCGCTTGGAGTTGACCGTTCACCGCGATCGCGCCGTCGCCGCCTTGGCCGGCAACGGGATCATAGACGAACCAAGTCCCGTAGCAGAACGCGTAATTCAGCGGAAAATGGAACCGCATACCGTTCTCATCGTAGGGCTTGTCGTTTCTCTCCGAGGGGCATAGAAACGTATTGATGCGCTGTTGCGTGATGAAAGGCTGATTGTCGGCATTGTCCTTGAAATCGAGTTGTTTCGAGATGCCGTTTTCTTCGATGAAAGGCAGCAATTTGGCATGGACCGACCAGGAAATTCCGTTGATCGGCGCGAACCGGCCCAAGGAAGGATAGCACTTGTAGCTCAGTTCATAGGCGTGCGACGCGATGCCAAGCTGCCGCAGATTGTTCTTGCATTGCAGGCTGCGGCGCATTCCCGCGCCGCTTGAATGGCGGGCAGGAGCAAGCCGACAAGAACGCCGATGATGGCGATAACCACTAATAATTCGACGAGGGTGAAACCGTCCGCCCCTCGTTTCTGCCCGTCTTTCATCGGCTGATCTCCCCAAATTGCTGTGGATAAAATCGTAGATTGCCGGGTTGATTCGCGTCTGCACCCGTTCCTTACGGATACTTATTATGATGCGGAGAAACGGTGCGGTCAACCGGAGCCCCATTTTTCGAAAAATGATTCATTTTTAATGAGGTTAATCGGTTGTGCCGAGATTGCGCACGCCAACCCGGCGAGCAGCAGCAGCAGCAGGCTTTCCGGTTCGGGCACGGGAAGTAAATTTTCCTTGGAGAAAACAGTTGTTTGGTGGGCACCCGACATTCCTGCTTCAGAGCCGATGAGAAGCGTCGATTGCACGATCGAACCGGCGGTAAGCGTTCCGGCAAGGACTTGCGTCATACCGCTTCCCGAAATCGAGGAGATATCATGATCGCCCGCCAGTATATGGAGCGCGGCGTCGTTTTCAACGGCGGATCGGGATATTTGGCCGAACTCACTCAGCGCAAGGCGCCCTCGGCGATCAAGGTATTTCCGGAATGAGCGGCTTCATTCGCCAAAATCAGCGTGCCCGAACCGGTTTTGATGAATGCGCCGCTGCCGCCGACCGTTCCCGCTAGCGTGATATTGCCGGTTCCGTTGACGGCAAATGCCGTGTCCTCCGCCAGATCGAGCGGATTGCCGATAATTTGATCATTCGGCGAATCGGAGGAAACCGCGGGGGAATCGACGGAAAACCGCAGGGTTTGTCCTCCCAGTTGGAAAGAACCCGCATTCACCGTAAAAACGAGACCGTGCAGGTCGAGCGGCGCGGCGATGTTCTGCGATAGCGGCTGATTGGGAACGGCGGCCGTGGTGAAAATCACCGTTGAGCCGTATCCCGGCGCCGTGCCCTCCTTCCAGTTGGACACATCACTCCAATCGTTGCTTGTGGTTCCCTTCCAAATTTCGGTTCCCACGAGAAACGTGAAGGTACTGACCGAAGTTTCCGGGACACCAGTGTTTGTCCGCACGGCGGAAGACTGCATCGTCAATTGATAAACGCCGGGCCGCGAGAAGAACCATTTGTAATGGTCGTGACCGGGGATGGGAAAGCCGGCGACTTTATCGTCGCCGGTGATCCCGTCCACGGTTTCGATCAACCATACTCCCGATTGCTGCAAAGCGAATTGCCCGCCCGCCGGTCCTGTCATGTCCAAGAGCGTGAAATCGACGGCATCGTTATCGAATACTCCGGTGTTCATCGATTCGGCTCCGATTCCATAATAGGGAGCGTGCAAGGAAGACGCGGAACCGGCTCCGAGACTCGACTGGGGCATGAACCAATAATTGTCTCCGACATTCACGCCCAAGGCCGAGGCAATGGAGGACGTAGCGCCGCCTTGGCTTTGCGCATAACTTTTCGTCGATTCGGGGATGGCGGTTATTGCGTCAAGGGGGTCAAGATAGAGATTGCTCGTTAGATTCGCTCCATTGACAACCGTACCGCTGGACCCGCCGCGGCAGTAGAGGCTCAGTCCGAGCAAATCTCCGCCGCCCAATTGCAAATCCACATGACCTTCCGAAAGATACGAAGCGGCCGCCGCAAAATGCGCAAACAAAAAGATCATCGTGAAAACGCCCGGCAAACGTATTGAGAGTCGTAACATGATTTCATTCCTTGTAAATGGCATAATGTGATGTCAACACCCATCAGGGCGGCGACTGTGCCGCCATGATGCGGATCGTAATCTTTAGTCCAATGATTTTTTCAGAATCGGATGCCCGATTTTTATCGGTGGAAGGCAATAACCATTCCGGCGATCGTCGCCGAAGCGAGCAGCATCAATGTGCCTGGTTCCGGCACGACTTGAAAGGTGTAGGTGTTGACATCCGTCACGGGCGATCCTCCGACGGCCGCCGATGCCTGAAAAGTCAACTCGTATGTTCCCGGCCGGGAAAAATACCAACTGAGATGCGGCATGCAGTCCGACGGGAATATCTTCAATCTTGTCCGCGTCGGGAGAAATTCCATCGGCGGTGGACATGAACCAACTATTTCCATAATCGCCATATTGCCCAACCGCGAATTGTCCGCCGTCCGGGCCGGACATCGAAAGCAAGCTCAATTTAAGAAGATCATCGTCAAAGACTCCCGTATTCACGTCCCCAGCGCCAAGGCCGAAGAACGGCGAATGCAACGCATCAGCTCCGCTCGCGCCGGTATTATCTTCGGGTAGGAACCAGTAATCGTTTCCCGCGCTCAGCCCCAGAAACGCGGCAATATCGGCTCCGGCTCCACCCTGAGAATGGGCATAGTTCTTCGTCGATTCGGGAACGACGATTACGGTGTCGGTGGGAGCGAATTCCAAGCCCCCGGAAGGATCGTTCACGACGATTCCATCGACGGTCGCGCCATTATGCGTATGCACGTGCAATTCCAGGGCGTCCCCGTCTCCCAATCCCAGGTCGGCGTGGCCTGCGGTATAGTAGTGAATCTCCGCATGTGTTAAAGCGGGGGCGGAAGCGAGAACGGCAACGAGGACGAAAAATCGAACGGTATGATGCATAGTTGGACTCCTTCGAAGTCATATTTCGAAAAAAGGTGAATAAACAAGTTGAAATTGATGAATAGCATCGGGTAAAAAAACTCAGTGGGCGCCGATCGGCTCTCTGTAAGGTTCGCCGCCGTTGCGGCTTCCTGCCGCCCACCACACATTCATATCGACTTCGTTGACGACAAAGCCGACGTGCCCGTCGCCCATGAGAAGGTTGACTCCCCCGCGATGGCGACTGCTGGGCGTGATGAGGGCGTCGCCTTCCAGTTCGCCGCCGATAAGGTGGGCGTTTTTCGTGTTGATCGGCAAAACGTGCATGTAAGTCGGACCGTTGATGGTCCAACCGGAAATCCACGCTCGGCCGCAGTACTCGGAATAGCCCGCATCGTACCCCTTCGCCACGGCGACGGAGTACGTCGCCAAGGTTTTGGGCGCGTGTCAGCGCCGCCGCAAAACCACAACATCCGCTGATCGGCGCTTTCGGCATCTCTTCATCCACGACGGAAGTGATGATCCGTTCGCAAACGGCCGCCGTGTGGGCCAAGCCGTCCTTGAAATCCTTGGCGCGCACGATTTCCTGATGCCACGACACCGGCGAACCGGGATTAACGGCGCCGAAGAATCCATTCGACGTGGCGGGAACGGGCCGACTGCCGTCGATGCCCGTGCAATAGGGCGGCCAACCCATGTTGCCGGTATAGTTCGCCGGCGCGGGCTTGGCGTCGCCCATCACGGTCGTCAGTTGGTGATTGTCCGAAGGGCAGAGGAATTCCGTAACGCGCGTTGTCGCCGCCGCCGCGTTAGGATGGTTTGCGCCAATCGTGAAAATGTTGGTGAAAATCGCATCGGCATCGGCCATGGTGACGTTGAAATCGATCGACTTGTGCAGTCCTGGATATTCCATATACGGCAGAATCCTTGCGTGCCAGCTAAACAGTCCCGATCCATAGCCGCCGTTTTCGTCCGGCTTTCCCGGTCCTGTTTGCGTGGTAGGGAACTGCTTGAGGGCGTCATGGTAGCAGTGCAACGCCAGGCCGATCTGCTTCAGATTATTGGCGCAGGTCATTCGTCTGGCGGATTCTCTCGCCGCCTGGATGGCAGGCAGCAGCATTCCGACCAAAATGCCGATGATTGCAATGACCACCAGCAATTCGACGAGTGTAAAACCTTTTTGACGAGGCTTGAAAACTTTCTTCTTCGTGATGAAGTGAGACATGGAGAAACTCCCCCATAGGGTAACGAATGGAATATGAGCTTGGCTTCTCGCGGGAGAAGTTCAAGTTACGAAAATAGGCCGGCGCAGCCCCTAGCCGTTTGGCGGCCGATGGTTGCCTTGAAGCATGTTTCGGGCTTTCCCCTGCTGCGCGCGAAGACAGGAATGAGAATCTTCAGGAAAGAAAATTCATCACCCACGATTCCGTTTGCGGTACAGAGAGGGAATTCATTGCAGGGAAGAATTGGATCGACGCCGTCCGCGCACGGCCGAATGCGCAGACAATAGCTTCCTGCGCAAACACCGACGCATTGCCGTATTCAACCCTAAGCTGCGAATAATCCCGCATTTTATGCAAAGAATCGCGGGGAGGGAGGACCGCGAGAGTGATAAGCGGACTGGAGAGACTCGACGAATGCTGGAGAACACTCGGATGCAAAACGGCAAACGAACTCGCCATGATCTTCGAGATCGATGGCAGCGGCGACGATCCTGGCTCGCGCCATAAAATGGCAGATCGGGCAATCGTCGTCGGATCTCGCCGAATTTGCAACCAGGATCCCGTCAGCGGAGGAGGCATGTGAGGCGCCCGAGGCCGAATCTTCACCACCCGTTGGACAGCAAAATTCGATGTGCTCCCAACCGGAATGCCCCATGCCGGGCAACGAGTGCAATTCATTTCCGAAAAGTGCAATCACCGAGAAGAGCCAGCGACGCCCAAACGCATCGTTTATTAGGAGACAGCGTCAACATGACAGGAGAAAAACGGGAAACACCTCTTCAAGGTCCCCCGATCATACCGAAATTTGCCGGAAAAGTCAAGCGGACCGCTTGCGGGAATGATCCGAGTGGGTAAAATACAGCGTATTACGATTTAGATAATCGTAACACCATATCTTTTTACTTCTATTGGAGTTTGCCGGTGATGAAATACCAAAATTATTTTCCGTGGAGTTTGTTGTCACACGTCATGATGTTGAGTGGTCTTGTTAACGTTGCTCCTGCACAGGATTGGACGAGCGTGCCTATCCGGCTGCAAAGCGAGTTCCAGGCCACACAGTTTGGCTCGGGGTCGTGGGTTTCGGGATATTCGGGCGGATTTCCGCTACGCTTGCAAGGCGTGGTGCTCGACGCCAATGAAAATTGGCTCGATCCGACGGCGGCATACGATGCGGATTATCATCCATACTATCTGGGCGGACAGGCGGAGATTATCGTGCAAGCATCGGCGCCGGGCGATTTCGGGGGCACTTTCTGCTGGATGGGGCAAAATTACGGCAACATGCCTTGGATTCAAGACTCCAGCGACAGTTATACCGATGCGGAGTGGTATGCGGAACTGAATCGTTTGTCACTTTGGCATCCCAATAGCGCGGGTTTGCCCGAGGCATTGCCGCGGGAACAACTGGTAAGGCCCGGCGATTACGTCGAGATTCGCGCACGGGCCGGCCTTTGGTATTCCGGAAAGATGAACGTCAACGAACAGCACTTCAATCCGCCGAGCAAGGACTTCGAAGTGGTGGTGCTTGAACGTGGCCGGGGCTGGAGCGCAGCCCACGAAATTGACGCTGGCCGATTTGAAAAATGCCGATGATTCGTTCATCTTCAATACGGCCGATCCCCAATCTTCCGGGGGCGAACATTATCAAGGGTCGCAAGTCACGCTGCAAAACGTTCATCTGGTGAATCCCGGCGATTGGGGAAAAGACCGAGATGTGGTTGTCGCCGATGGCAGCGGACGGACTTTCGGCGTGCATCTCAGCCTCGGCACGGGATTCGTAAACTATTCCGCTCCTCAGGGCACCTTCAGCGTGACGGGAATCGTCGATCAAGACTCCGCAGCAGGCGACGACGGCTATCGCTTGTTGGCGATGAATTCCGGCGATTTGTACCAATCCTGGAGTGATACGACGGGAACAAATTCATGGAGTTCCGCAGCGAACTGGAGCGGCAACGTTCCCGTCGAGGGGGAAGGGATTCATTTCGGCGGCACGGCCGGCGGAACGGCTGCCAATGATTTTGCCGCCGGGCGAGCGGTGGGCGGAATTGTCTTCGAGGCTGACGCCGGTGAATTCACTCTCAGCGGCAACGCCGTCACCTTGACCGGCGATCTGGCGAGTTTCAGTTCCCAGACGCAAACCGTTGCTTTACTGCTTATTCTCACCAATGCAGAGAGCACTTTTTATGCTGTTTCGGGCGATTTGATAATTCAGCAATCACTGGAAAACAACGATTATTTGCGCAAGATAGGCCCCGGCGTTCTAACACTGCAAAATGGGGTTCAAGGCAGCGGCACTCTGGACGTTGAAAACGGCGTATTGAATGCCACTTCGATCGTCCAAGATGCGTTGATAATCGGCGGGTATGGGAGCAGCGGCGCAACTTCCGCTTCGAATTCAACTCCGGTTCCAGAACCCACGACGTGGCTGCTGCTCTGGTCGGCCGCATTGGTCTTTTTGACAATAAATCCTCAATCCGTTCGTATTCCACGGCAAAGGCAGCAGTTAAAATGACGGCAACTCTCCCTTTACGCCATCACGCGCCGAACAGAGTCGTCGCGGGCTTCCTACTGGACGACGGGCGCGGCGGCGCAGCGCTTCGGCGGCAGGGTTTACGCTGGTGGAGTTGCTGGTGGTAATCGCCGTTCTCGGCACACTCATCGGGCTATTGCTGCCGGCCGTCCAGGCAGCGAGGGAAAGTGCGCGGCGTTTGCAGTGCGCGAATCAACTGAAACAGCTCGGCACGGCGATTCATGCCTATCACGATGCGCTCAACTTCTTGCCGCCGGGAAATTATGCGACAACCTGGGGGAATTGTCCGGGCGGGCAACCGCCCGTCGATTCCAGCAATTCGGAAGACGCGCGAATTGGATGCTTGCCTTGCTGCCCTATCTGGAAAACAGGTCGCTTGGCAGTCGCTACGACGCGAAAACGGCTAATGAGGACGCCGGGAATCAGTCGGTTCGGGAATCCGCCGTTACGTCCTACGAGTGTCCAGCGGACTTGGATACGGAGCGGTTGCAGATTCCCGCGATGGGACCGGCGGCGGCCGATGCGCTCAACATTCCTTACCGTCCCGGATCGTACCGGGCAATGGCGGGCCGCAGCGACGGTTTCGTCTTTCTGGACGGCGGATATTTTATCGATTTTCCCAGGGAATATCGGGGACCGATTCACGTCGTGGGAATAGCGGGTTTCACTCGGGAACGCTTCAAGGGCATCCGCGACGGCGCGTCGCATACGCTCATGATTGGCGAATCGACGACTCGCACCAATCCGGGATTTCGCACGCTCTGGGCATATTCGTATGCCTTTTACAGCCTCTCGTCCGCTACGCCGCAAGACCGAATTCTTTCGGGCGATTATGACCGCTGCCGCGCCGCTGGGGGCGACGGAAATAGTTTTCCCTGCCGGCGCGGCTGGGGAAGCAATCATCGGGGCGGAATGAACTTCGCATGCTGCGACGGTTCGGTCCATTTTCTCTGCACACCAATCGATATGAATTTGTTCACCGGCTTGGCTACAATCGATGGCCGAGAAGCAGTGCAAACGCCCGACTAACCGGGATTATTCACGAACGCCGTTTGTAGCAGCGGCATCTTGCCGTTCTTCTCCATTATGCGGCAAGATGCCGCAGCGACTTTGTTTATGAATAATCCCGGCTAACTTAAACGAGGGGATATTTTTTTCCGAGTCGTCCCAATCGCTCGTCCGCGGGAGTGTCGAGCGGCAACTCTTTCCATCATCATGGGGATTGTTATGGGGAACCTTATTTTTTCGCGATGAGCAGAAATATGGGAAAGTCGCACTCCGTTCCGCCTGTTACGGGTTTGCGAATAATGTGGGCGATTACGGTTTTCGAGTCCGTGAAACCGATTCGAGCCGCCAGGGATTCAAGTTGCAAGCGGTTGAATCCATGATGATGGACGCCGTCGGCCGCATCGGGGTCGTGGAAATTGCCCGGTTCCTTATCGAGGTCGGCAATACCGAGCACGCCGCCCGGCTGAAGCAATTGATAGAACGCCCGCAGAATTTTTTCGGTGTCTGCAATGTGATGCAATGCCATGCTGGAGACGACCGCATGATACCGGTCGGCGGGGACGGGATCATGCTCCAAATCGAGCAGGACGGTTTTCATATTGCCGAATCGGCCGTCCCCGATCTTCTTTTGCAGCACCTCCAACATCCCCGTTGAGTTATCCGCGCCCGTGACCGAGGCGACGTGCGGCAAGAGAAAAAGGCCGAGCAATCCCGTGCCGCAACCGTAATCGAGCACATTCATGGATTTTGTCAGTTGAACCTCTTGCAGGATGGCTTCGCCGACGGCTTTCATCACGGTGATACGAGAAGGTTTTTCGTCCCACGTGGCGGCGGCATGATCGAAATGCGCGGTTTTGGTTTGACTCATATTTTCAGTCCAAGGGGAGAAAACGAACATATTCAAAGTTCATGGAAGTCTCAAAACAGGCGGATTGTAATTTTATATCTTTTGGCTCATAATGGAAATATCGGAGCAAGCCTATCCGCATCAAAACACGCTTATATTCTCCATTGACGTTGTCTTCCCCCCGTTTTTCCGAAATGAAAGAGTTTAACGCCCCAACCCTTCGGGACACCATTTTGGACTCGATCGCCGACGGCGTTTTCACCGTTGACGAACAGTGGCGGATTACTTCGTTCAATCGGGCAGCGGAACAAATCACGGGCGTTGATCGAGGCGATGCCCTTGGCCGGCCTTGCTGCGAGGTCTTTCGGGCCAGTATTTGCGAGACGGCTTGCGTCTTGCGGCAGACTTTGGTTACCGGCCAGCCAATCGTCAACAAAGCGGTGTACATTCTCGATGCGCGCGGCAATCGGATTCCGATCAGCATTTCGACCGCCGTTTTCCGGAATGAAAAGGGAGAGGTGATCGGCGGCGTCGAAACATTCCGCGATCTTAGCCTGGTGGAAGATTTGCGAAAAGAGTTGGAGGCCAAATACAGCTTTGCGGAGATCGTCGGCCGCAGCCAAGCCTTGCGGCAAATTTTTCAGATACTTCCCCAAATAGCCGAAAGCGAGAGCACGGTATTGATCGAGGGGGCGAGCGGTACGGGAAAGGAACTGTTCGCCCGAGCGATCCATAATATTTCGTCGCGGCGAAAGAAACGGTTTGTGGCGCTGAATTGCGCGGCGTTGCCGGATACGCTTTTGGAATCGGAGTTGTTCGGCTATAAGGCCGGGGCATTCACGGACGCCCGGCAGGACAAGCCGGGCCGTTTCGCGCTTGCCGACGGCGGCACGTTGCTTTTGGACGAGATCGGCGACGTTTCGCCGGCCATGCAGGTCCGGTTGCTGAGAGTTTTGCAGGAGCGGATTTATGAACCGCTGGGCTCCGTCGAATCGGTGAAGACCGACGTGCGAGTGATTGCGGCGACCAACAAAGACCTTGGCAGGCTCGTGCGGAAGGGAATTTTCCGCGAAGACTTGTTCTACCGCATCCATGTTATCCGCCTTGCGCTGCCAAATCTTCGTGACCGGCGCGAAGACATTCCGCTCTTGATCGAACACTTCATCGCCAAGTTCAACCGCTTGCAGGGAAAGAACGTGGCGAGCGTTTCGGACGCAGTGCTTGCCCGGCTCATGGAGCACGATTATCCCGGCAACGTCCGCGAGTTGGAGAACATTATCGAACACGCCTTTGTCTTGTGTCGCGGCGCTTTAATCGAACTTGCTCATCTTCCGCCGCAACTTCGCGGGACTGTCATGGGGGAGACATCTCCGAATATTGCCGGCATGACACTCGAAGCGATGGAGCAGTTTCTCATCGCCGACGCATTGCGTCGCAATAACGGCAATCGCACGACCGCAGCGCGTCAGTTGGGCATCAACCCCAGCACTCTTTTCCGTAAAATCAAGTCATTGGGAATTGCCCCCTCAAAGTCCGCCGAAGATGAGGAATAGCATTGCAATTTGCAATACTATTTAGATCGATAATATTGCATTATGCAATACATCGCAAGTGACAAAGCTTGGCAAGATATTCCGCAAATATAGTCAGCACAGGATCTTACAGACGTTCTTGGTTGTTTAGGCCAGTCCTTGGCATGTAGATTGCTCTTTGAAAGGGCATGAAAATCGCGATCCCAATCTGGCAAGGGCGCATATCGCCGGTCTTCGACGTTGCCGGGCAACTGTTGTTGGTCGAATTGTCCGATGGCCGAGAGGTTTCCCGAGATGAGCAATTGATGAGCGAAACCACGGCTGAAGAGCGGACGCGAAAATTGGCGGAACTGGGAATCGATACGTTGATTTGTGCCGGGGTTTCGCAAGCGTTGGAAGCCAGTTTGGCCGAGCGAGGGATTCGGGTAATCGCCCAAATTTGTGGCGATGCCAAAGAAGTTCTCGCCGCATTCGTGTCCGGGCGTTTGGGAGAAAAGCGTTTTGTGATGCCGGGCTGTTGCGGAATGAAGCGGCGCAGGCATCGTGGAGGTTGCGGGCGGCGATAGCGGTGCGAGAGGAGAAAACAACAAGGGAGCAGCATGGCGCTCTGTGATCCCAACAACGAAAGCGGGAGTATCAAATCATGAAGATCGCAATTACCTCGGAAGGAAAAAGTCTTGAGAGCATGGTCGATCCGCGGTTCGGCCGTGCCAGGCATTTTGCCTTAACGGACACGGATACCGGCGAATGTTCATTTCATGAAAACGCGAAGAATTTCAACGCTCTCCAAGGCGCGGGCATTCAGACGGCACAAGCCGTCGTCCAATTGGGGGCAGAAGCCGTATTAACGGGCCATGTCGGCCCGAAGGCGATTGCCACGCTTCAGGCGGCCAAGGTGGCGGTTTACACCGGAATTACGGGAACCGTGAAAGCGGCTATCGAACAGTATCGAGGAGGCCGGCTCACGCCGACGACCCAGGCAGACGTTGAAGGACATTGGGTCTGACACAACATTCACAAACAACTTTCATCAAAAGGAGAAACAAAAATGCCACGAGGAGATGGAACAGGCCCCATGGGAATGGGACCGATGACGGGACGAGCCGCCGGCTTTTGCGCCGGTGGAGGCGTCGCGGGTTTTGCAAGTAGCGGGCAGGGACTCGGCTTCGGCCGTGGACGCGGAGGCGGGCGTGGGCGGCGGAACATGTTTTACGCCACTGGTCTGACCGGCTGGCAACGCGCCGCAATGAATGCCGGAACTACGCCGGCCGCCAATGCCGCGTCAACTGTAAACGCGGAAAAGCAGCCCCTCGAAACGGAGATCGGAGCATTGCGATCGCAACTCGATGCGATGGCAAAGCGTCTTGCGGAGCTTGAGGCCGAAAAGGCATGAGCGAGAACATCATTTACCGGCCAATCGGCATCATCCGCAGCGAGCACACCGAGCCCGAGAAGACGCCGATCCAACCCGTCTATTGCGAAGGATGCCGAGGACGGGCGGAAGTTTTCCCGGAATTCGCCGCCGGTCTGCGCGATTTGCAGGGTTTTTCGCACATCTACCTCGTTTACCATTTTAACAAGACGAACGAGCCGCAATTGATCGTAAAACCTTTCCTCCAAGATGCGCAACGGGGCATATTCGCCACACGCGCGCCGTGCCGGCCGAATCCCATCGGTCTGAGCATCGTGAAATTGGTGCGCCGCGAGGGGAATATCCTTTATCTCGACAGTGTGGATGTGCTGGACGGCACGCCGCTGCTTGACATCAAACCCTACGTCGGCAGATTCGATTGCATCGAGGACACTCGCAACGGCTGGCAGGACGAAGTGGACGAAGCAACAGCGCGTTTGCGAGGGAGGCGCGGACAATGAAGACCGCGGCAGCCACGAATGGTCATGTATTCGGTCCCGTCCCCTCACGTCGGCTGGGACGATCGCTGGGCGTGGATCTGGTTCCACTGAAAACGTGCACCTACGACTGCATCTACTGCCAGCTTGGTCGGACCACGTGCAAAACCGTCGAACGCAAAGAGTGGGCGCCGCTGCAAGATGTCCTGGGCGATTTGGAGAAGAGACTGCATACACAGCCGGACTACATCACACTGAGCGGTTCGGGGGAACCAACACTCTTCACTCCGTTGGACAGATTGATCGACGGAATCCGGACGTTGACCAGTGCTCCCATTGCCGTGTTGACCAACGGTTCGTTGCTCCACCGCGAGGAGGTTCAGCGGGAGTTGCTCGGGGCGGACCTGCTGATTCCCTCCCTGGACGCCGGGACTGAAAAAGCCTTTCAACGGATCAACCGCCCGCACGAATCCGTTTCGTTCGCGCGGATGCTGTCCGGGCTGGCGGCATTTCGCCGAAAATTCGCCGGACAATATTGGCTGGAAGTGCTGTTGCTTGGAGACGATCGGACCGAGGATCGCGAACTCGCGGAACTTCGTCATTGCGTCGCTGAGATTCGGCCCGACCGCGTGCAATTGAACACGGCGACTCGCCCTCCGGCCGAGAAGCGGGCCGCCGCGGCCACTCGCGAGCGACTCGCTGAAATTGCCGCAACGTTCACTCCGCCCGCCGAGGTGATTGCCGACTTTGCGGCCGCGCCGGCGCTGGAGACCGGCCGATCCGACCGCGACGACATCGTGCAGATGCTGTTGCGGCGCCCCTGTTCGATCGACGACATCGCCGGCAGTTTGGGAATGCATCGCGTGGAAGCGATCAAGAACATCGAGCATCTCCTGGCCGAAAGCTTGGTGGAGGAGATTTGTGCGGACGGCAAATCCTATTATCGGGCGACGCAGGCAACAGAAAGAACGGCCCGGGAATCATGAAAATTGCGATAGCCAGCGGCAAAGGCGGAACGGGGAAGACCACGGTGGCGACCAACCTGGCACGGGTGGCCGCCGCTTGCGGCCGCGCTGTGGCCTATCTGGATTGCGATGTCGAGGAACCGAACGGGCATCTTTTTCTCAAGCCTTCGATCGAGCGGAAAGAACCGATCGACAAGCCGATTCCCGCCGTGGACCTCGATCTTTGCACTTTTTGCGGACGTTGCAGCCAAGCATGCCGTTACGGCGCGATCGCTTGCGTGAACAAGCGGGTATTGATTTTCACCGAGTTATGCCATTCCTGCGGCGGTTGCGTTTTGGCCTGTCCCGTGAAGGCTGTGCGGGAAGTGCTCAAGCCGATCGGAGAACTCCGGCATGGCGCGGCCGGCCCGGTTCGATTCATCGAAGGCCGTTTGAACGTCGGCGAGGCGATGAGTCCGCCGGCGATCCGCGCCGTCAAGGCGGCATCCCCTGAAGCGGACTTGACGATACTCGATTGTCCGCCGGGCACTTCATGCCCGGCAATCGAAAGCGTTCGCGGCAGCGATTTAGTCTTGTTGGTGACCGAGCCGACGCCGTTCGGGCTGAATGACCTGAAACTGGCCGTCGAGATGGTGCGAGCCTTAAAACTTCCCTTGGCAGTCGTTCTCAATCGCAGCGACATCGGCGATGATCGGGTCCGACAATACTGCGCAAGCCAGCGCATTGCCATCTTCGCCGAAATAGCCGACGACCGGGCAGTGGCCGAAGCCTATTCGCGGGGAGAATTGGCTTGTGAGGTTTCATCTCCCTATGCCGACCGAATCCGCTCATTGCTCGATCATATTTCCAACGGAGCGGCACGATGAAAGAACTGGTCGTTATCAGCGGCAAGGGCGGGACGGGCAAGACCTCGGTGGTCGCATCGTTGGCCACATTGGCCGGGCAGTGCGTTTTGGTCGATTGCGACGTGGATGCCGCCGATTTGCATTTGATATTCGATCCGCGGATCATCCGCCGCGAAAGTTTCACCGGCGGAAGCAAGGCGAGGATCAAGCAAGGCCATTGCACGGCTTGCGGCAAATGCGAGGAGCTTTGCCGTTTCGACGCAATCTATTTCGACGGCCCCGGCAACGGACGAATCGCAAAAACTTTTCGCGTGGAGGAGACATCGTGCGAGGGATGCGGCGTTTGCGTGGATTATTGTGCGGAAAACGCCATCGAGTTCGCGCCGGCGATTTGCGGCCAATGGTTCGTTTCCGAAACGCGATGCGGGCCGATGGTACATGCGAAACTGGGCATTGCGGCGGAAAACTCGGGGAAATTGGTCACGGAAGTTCGCCGAACCGCGCAGGAAATTGCCCTTCAAAGAGGATTCGATCTGGTTATTTGCGATGGTTCGCCGGGCATCGGCTGCCCGGTCATTGCGTCGCTGACCGGCGCGAGTCTCGCCTTGTTCGTCGTCGAGCCGACCGTCTCCGGCGTCCACGATTTCCGCCGCGTCGCCCAACTGGCGGCGCGACTGGACCTGCCCGGCTTGTTGGCGGTGAACAAAGCGGATCTCAACGAAGATATTGCCGAAGAGCTTGAGGCGATAGCCATGCGGCAGGGGATTTTCCCGGTGGGGAGAATTCCTTATGATCGCGAAGTGACCCGCGCTCAGATTGCCCGCAAGACGGTGGTTGAAGCATCGAACGGCCCGGCGGCTCGGGCAATGTGCATGCTGTGGGTCGAAGTGCAAAAACGTCTTTCGTCGGTTGCCGCCCCGGCAATCGGCGGTTTGGTGCGGATAGAAACATAATCGGCCAGCCTGGTGATGGGAGCGAGGTTTGCGCCGAAAGGAGAATGTGATTGTGAGCGTCAACTGGGTATTCGATTCAAATTCCGGCGAATTGCGTCCAGAAGAAGGGCTTTCGTCGGCCGTTTTGGAGCGTTTCGAAAAGCCATACAACTATGGTCCACTGGAATCCTGCAACGGCCATGCCCGCATTACCGGTCCATGCGGCGACACGATGGAATTCTGGCTCCAGGTTGCGGATGAACGGATCGATCGCATCGGCTTCACGACAACCGGCTGCGGACCATCCCGTGCCGCCGGAAGCATGGCGACGGAGATGGCCGTCGGAGAGTCACTCGCTGATGCCGCGAAAATCGGGCCGGCGGCTATCTTGACGGCATTGGGAGGACTCCCCAAGGATTCCGAACATTGTGCCTTGTTGGCGTCGAATACGCTGAAAGCCGCCATTTGCGATTTCCGCGCCCGGCAAAAATGCGCACCGCCGCCGGAATGCGATTCGTGTTCCAAGAACGAATGCCCGGCAAAGCAGCGGCAAGCGAATGAATCGGACCAGGAATTTCAAGAGCGCCTCGACTTGGAAAAGCAAATGTGCCGGATCGGGATGAAACTTTTGGTCATGTCGGGTAAAGGGGGCGTCGGCAAAAGCACCGTCGCGGCGAATCTTGCCATATCGCTCGCCTTGAGGGGCAAGGCCGTCGGCCTGCTGGACGTGGATATTCACGGCCCAAGCATCCCCAAACTCATGGGACTGGAAGAGGAACGCCTCGCCGCTGATGGCGATAAACTCTTGCCGATCGAGATCGGAGGCAATCTGAAGGTCATGTCGATTGCGTTTTTGCTGCCCAGTTCCAAGGATGCCGTGATCTGGCGGGGACCGATGAAGTATGGCGTCATCCGCCAGTTTCTTAAAGACGTCGCGTGGGGATCGCTCGATTACCTGGTCATCGATGCCCCGCCGGGCACGGGCGACGAACCGCTATCGGTCGCGCAATTGGTGGGGCAGCCCGCCGGCGCCGTCCTAGTCACCACGCCCCAGGAGCTTGCGATAGCCGACGTGAGGCGATCGGTTTCTTTCTGTGAAAAAGTGTCGCTGCCCGTGGCGGGGATTATCGAAAACATGAGCGGTCTCGTGTGTCCTCATTGCCACGAAGAAATTCTTCTGTTCAAGGCGGGCGGGGGCGAGTTGCTGGCCCAAGAAACGGCCGTTCCCTTTTGGGAAGCGTTCCCATCGATCCGCAGATCGTTCACTGCGGCGACGAGGGCACTCCTTACATCCATCGATTTGCCGAAAGCGCGGCTGCCAAATCGCTGAATGCAATTGTCGATCGTATCGTAGCCGGTTCACCCCGGTAAATTTCATCAACCTAAAAATTCAACTTCCCAACATTTGGAGAACCTTTCATGAAAATCGCTATTCCGTTGGCCGATGGCCGGCTGTGCATGCACTTTGGACATTGCGAGCAATTTGCGTTGGTGGACGTGGATGAAATCCTCGGCAAGGCCACGAACCAGCAATGCCTGACTCCGCCGCCACACGAACCCGGCCTTCTGCCTCGTTGGCTGCACGAACAGGGAGCCACGGTGATTATCGCCGGCGGCATGGGCCAACGCGCACAACAACTATTTGTTCAAAGTGGAGTCAAGGTGTTGGTCGGCGCGCCGGCCGATACGCCGGAAAACCTCGTCAACGCTTTTTTGAGCGGCACGCTGGAGTCGGGACAAAATGCCTGCGACCACTAACGGCAAACACGCCGAATACCAGCGGATTCGCAAGTCAAGCCATCCAGGATGCCTGGCTTGCGATCCAGGCAATAGTCGAGGACTTGGCCTTGAATTCCATCTGACCGCCGATGGAGTTGCGGAGGCGTCGTTCCGCTGCGAAAAGGTATTTCAGGGTTATCCCGCCGTGTTGCATGGCGGCGTAATCTGCACTCTGCTGGATGCGGCGATGACGAATTGCTTATTCGCCCTGGGATTGCCTTCATTGACCGTTGAAATTCAAGTCCGATTTCGGCATCAAGTGGCAACCGGACATGCCGCGACCGTGAGAGGGTGGGCCGTTGCTTCCATGAATCCGATTCACGACATGGAGGCCGAACTCATCCAGAACGGCCGTGTGATGGCGAAAGCGAGAGCCAAATTCATCGAGAAAACGGCCTCTCGGTGGTTCGAAAAAGGGTAAAAGGCATGGGAAAGATTCGCGTTACCGTCGTGGTCGAGAACACGGCACAGGGCCCGAAACTATTGGCCGAGCATGGACTTGCCTATTGGATCGAATACGGCGAACATCGCCTTTTGCTCGATTCCGGGCAAAGCAGCGTTTTGGCGAGCAATGCCTTCAAACTGGGGATAGCGCTGCACGATAGCGAGGCGATCGTTCTCAGTCACGGGCATTTCGACCACACCGGCGGCGTAGCCGACGTGCTGAATGCGCCAAGGCGAATTTCCGTTTATGCCCATCCCGCAGCCTTCGCACCCAAATTCATCCGCAACCGGAACGGCTCCGCGCGTGAAATCGGGATGCCTTGTGCTGCGGAGAAAGCCATCCAACATTTCGCCGGCAGATTTGTGCCGACGAATACGGCAACGAAGTTATTCGACGGTTTTTATGCCACCGGCCCCGTTCCAAGAATGACCGAATTCGAGGACACGGGCGGTTCATTCTTTTTGGATGCCGCCTGCACGAAGCCCGATTTTCTCATCGACGACCAATCGGTCTTCTTCGAGACGAAGCAGGGGATCGTGGCGCTGCTCGGATGCGCTCATTCCGGCGTAGTCAACACATTGCGCTATATCGACAAATTGTCGGGAGGAATACCCATCCATGCCGTGATTGGAGGGATGCACCTCGTGAACGCTTCTCCCGGGCGGATTACCGCAACGATCGATGAATTCAAGCGGCTCAAAGTCCAATCGCTTGCCCCTTGCCATTGTACGGGCATGGCCGCAACGGTCGCCTTGTGGAATGCCTTCCCGGACAAATGTATTCCCTGCTACGTTGGCACGGTGTTTCATTTTGAAAGCGTCTGAACCAGGTACGCTTTTACAAAAGGACTATTGATTCGAATCGAACAGCATTATCGTTGCCTCCGTCGTCGGAGAAACTCGAATGGTCATGATTATTGACAACCGGGAGAGACAATTCTCGCTGGGCATTATGTCCCACAAAAGCCCAAATTCCACGGCCGATTCCCGATCCCAACTCTCGGCGAATCCGCCATCCCGTAATAGAGACGGAGGTCGTTTTACCAAACCCAGGGCCTGGGTAATCCGTTTCTAGTCGCACCTGGGGGCCGAAGGCATCGGTCCTTCGGCTCCCAGGCGGCGAATTGAACAGTAGCGTCACAATTCATCCCTTTATTCCAAGGAGATCGAGCCATGTCTTCCCCAGAAAACGAAAATTCCGCTGCGAATAAAGTGCAAGCTGTTTCGGCAACCGCAAATCGGATTCCGCTGATTGGCGAACCGGCTCCCAGCTTTACGGCGGTTACGACTCAAGGAACAGTTCACTTCCCCCAGGATTACACCGGGAAATGGGTGATCCTTTTCAGTCACCCCGCCGACTTTACTCCCGTTTGCACGACGGAGTTTATGGCCTTTGCGACGCTTATGCCGCAATTCGACGCCATCAACTGCAAACTGCTGGGATTGTCGATCGACAGCAACTACAGCCACATCGCTTGGTTGCGGACCATCAAGGAGAAAATCAAGTTCAAGGGGATGGAAAACGTCGAAGTTACTTTTCCCGTTATCGCCGACTTGAAAATGGAAGTAGCACGAGCATATGGAATGCTCCAGCCATCGGCCGACGATTCTCACGCCGTTCGAGCGGTTTTCATCATCGATCCGGAAGCCAAGGTTCGCGCAGTTCTTTATTACCCGTTGAGCACCGGACGCAACTTCGACGAGATTCTCCGGTTGCTTGTGGCGTTACAAACCGCTGATTCGCAAAAAGTCGCCACTCCGGCCGATTGGCGGCCCGGCGATGAAGTCATTGTGCCGCCGCCGGGATCGTGCGGTTTAGCTCAAGAACGGATGACCAAACCCGCCGAAGATACGCACTGCCTCGATTGGTTCCTTTGCCTGAAGCGATTGCCGAAGTCAGCCCTGAATCTGCCGCCGATATGGACCGGTACCAAGTAAAACCGAACCGAGGCTAACAATAATTCCCATTTCCCCGATCTCCACACTCAACAAGGAGTAATGGCATGATTCCACAAGAAGTTAAAACGCTGTTCGGAGACAGCCAGCTTTGCTGGATGGCTACCGCCAGCGCCGCTTACGCACCGAACATCGCACCCATGCGTAGCGTGTGGTGGGCTGATGAGCGGAGCCTCGTGATCGGCGACATGTTCATGAAAGTCACTGCCGCCAACGTCCGATCCGCCGGCCGGGCATGCCTTGGCGCTTACGATCCGGAGACGGGACGTTCATGGAAATTGACAGGCGCCGCCACTTACGAAACCGAGGGACCAAACTATGATTTGGCACAAACCCAGTTACATAAGAAAAATCCCGACAAGAATTTCAAGGGCGTGGTGGTCTTCAAGGTTCAAGCCGTGTATGACCAAGCCCCTGGCCCCAATGCCGGCAACCTCGTCGTCAAACTATGACGCTTTCCAAAAGTTTTTCTCAAGATTAAAGACTGCCGTCCCTTTTCGGCGGTCCCGCCCCGCAGGCGGGACCTACCGGGCACTTAGATATCGACGACCTGGAGATCGCGGCTGCCGACGTAACTGACTTTTTCGGAGCGGAAGGTGTCGGCATTCAGGAAGGTGCCCAGCGCGAGGAGGTTGCCGGGGGTTATCCAGCCGGTCGGGCGTCCTTGGCGGACGACGACGGCGAACTGCCGCGAATCTTTGGCGAAGAAATCCTTGAGTTTCTCGAAGGATTCGTCTTCCTCGAAGCGTTTCACGTCGTGCAGCATCAGGTCGCGGACGCGATAGGCTTCGGTGGAATCGTGTTCGAGCAGGGAATCCGCGGTGAGCACGCCTTGGAGGACGTTTTTGGCATTGACGACCGGCAGGAGGTTCGTTTGGTGCCGGCGGAAACCTCGGTCCGCGCGGTCGATCGAATCTTCGGGGCGGAGCGTGAGCGTGCAGGGGGTCATCACGTCGCGGGCCGTGGTGTGCTCGAAGATGATGCCCGGCGCGGCGAGGTCGGTCCAGGCCTTGGCTTCGGCATCGCATTCCCGCGAGTCGGCGACATAGTTGTAGCCCGACCGCTGGGCGACGAGCAAGGCGTTCGCCGCTTTATCGAGGACGGCCTCGACATCGGGGGATTCGCCGCCGTTGAAGGAGATCATGCCGGAACTGACCGTCACGCGCCGTTTTTCGTCGCCGAAATCGAACTCGATGTCGTTGAGGATATAGCGGATGCGTTCGGACCAGGCCTGGGCCTCGGCTTCGGCGGCGGCGGGCAGGAAGACGCCGAAACGCCCGTTGCCGAAGGACGCCACGAGATCGTCCTTGCCGCAGCCTTCCAGCAGTTTGGCGGCGACTTCGCGGAGGATGTCGCGGCCGATGAGCCATTCCCTGTCGGCATTGATCTGCGCGTGGAAATCGACTTCCATGAGCACGCAGACGCCGTTTTCCTTGGCGGCCGCGGCTTCGCGCAGGCGGCTGCAAAAGACGCCGCGGTTGGGCAAGCCCGTATGCGCGTCGAGACCGCTTTGATCGTGGAAGCGGCGTTCGAATTCCCGGCGGCGCGTGCCGGAGCGCAGACGGGCGAGGATTTCGCCGTAATCGACGGGTTTGGCCAGGAAGTCGTCCACGCCCACCTGCAAAGCGGCGGAGAGGTCGCGAACTTGGGGCGATTCGAGCATCAATAAGATGTAAGGAGCCGGGGAATCGTCGGAACCGGCGGCGGCGCGGCAGATGGAAAACGCCGGCGTGAGGTCCACGCCGCCGTCGAGGATCAAGAAATCCGGGGCATAGGTTTTCAGCAGCAGGGAAACGTGATGCGGATCGGCAACCTGTTGCGTTTCATAACCGAAGGTGTTGAGAAATTTAGACAGCCGGCGAAGCTGTTTCCGATCCTCGGCGACGATCAGGGCTTTCAAGGGCTGGGAACACATGGAAGGCCGTACTCCTTGTTTTATGGGGGGGAGAGCGAAAGTAACGATAAATCCGTCCGTTTCCGCGGCGCGGCGCGGCGACGGAGCGGAGTTCCGTTATTTATGGCGACACATTCCCCAACATAAGTCTAGGTTACGGCGATTGGCGGGGAGGGGGCAAATTAAAATATTTTCCGGGCGGGATTTTTTCCGTTCTTGCGGGAAAATGCTATATTTTGAGAAGAAAGACATTTTGCAGCCGCCCGCGCTCCGGCAGCGGAGCAAAGGGTGCGGTCCCGTTTTTTGCGGCGAAGTTTTTTTCGGAGGAATACGGATTACGCCGCAAAAACGCGGCGGTCCCCGCAAACGGTTGCGACTTATTCAAGGCTTTTCGTATGCAAACCGAACTCCTGAATCCACCTGCGCTGGGCACGCCCTGGTTAGAGCATTTATCGCCGGAAAGCACTCTGCCGGCGCAGATTCCCGTCGTCAAATATCCGTTCACCATCGGGCGGAAGGAGTCGGTCGATCTGCAGATCGATTCGAGCCGCGTTTCCCGCGAGCACGCGCGGATCGTCAAGGAAGACGGCGAATACCGCGTCATCGATCTTTCGAGCACCAACGGCACGTTCGTCAACGGCAACCGCATCGAAGAGTCGCCGCTGTGCGACGGGGACATGCTGATGGTGGCGAACGAGGAGTTCACGTTTTACACCGGCGCGGCCGAGCAAGCGGACCGCATGGCGACGCAAGTCATCGAGCTTGCCGCGCCGGAATCGGGCAATAAAAAAGATCTTCCGCGACAGGTGATACACTCCGTGCGACTGCTGCAGGAAATGCTCTTGCAAGGCAGTTCGAACATCTCCTGGGAAACCATTTTTCGTCTTTCCGACGGACAGCCCTACGGATACGAAGCCCATAGCTGGAACGAGACCGAGAAGGGCGAATTTTCCGAAGCGGAGCGGCTGGTGCTGGCGATCGATTGCCGGTTGACGGCGCGGATCCGCACTTTGTCGCGGATCGTCGCCGTGGAAGAGGCGGCCGACTTGCCGGTGCGGGGCCGCTTTTCATCCGCTACGACACGAAGGACTTGGGTGCGGGAGGCATGGCGGAATCGATCGCCCAACTCCGCGATTTGCTGGCTCCCGAGCGGCGGCTGATCCTGGCCCTGCCTTACACCGCCGCCTGCAACCTGCCTTTCGCCCAGGAGTTGCATCGCCAGCTCCGCGCCAAAGACGTGGGATTGGCCTATTACGATTTCGCCGACTTGCACGAGAAAGCGCTGCAACAAATGGAAATCGTGCCCGATTTTCTGCTGCTCTCGAAGTCCGTGATCCGCGGATTGAGCAATCATTTCGAGCGACAACGCCAGATGCAAGCGATCATCGCCGGCGTGCGAAAGCTCGGCGGCGAGATCATCGCCGTGGGGCTCAACACCGGGCGCAAGTGGAGTTGTGCCGGGAGCTAGGCTGCCGTTTTGGCCAGGGGACATTCCGTGCCAGCACAAATTAACAAAACCGCCGAACTCATCGCCGGCTATTCGCTGCAGGAGCGCATCGGCTCGGGCGGCTATGGGGAAGTCTGCGCGCGGAGGCCCCCGGCGGGCTCTTGAAGGCGATCAAGTTCATTTACGGGCGCTTCGACGAAGAGCGCGCGAGTTGCGAACTCAAGGCACTGCACCGGATCAAGGAGGTGCGGCACCCTTTTCTGCTATCGCTGGAGCGGATCGAAGTCATCGACGGCCAACTGGTCATCGTCACGGAACTGGCGGAAGCCTCGCTGAACGATCGGTTCGAGGCCTGCAAAGCGGCGGGCCTGCCCGGCATTCCGCGGGAAGAATTGCTGCTCTATCTGCACGACGCCGCCGACGCGCTGGATTACATGAGCGAACACTTCCTGCTGCAACACCTGGACATCAAGCCGGAAAACCTGCTGATCGTGGGCGGGCGGGTGAAAGTCGCCGATTTTGGGCTGGTGAAGGACGTGCAGGACGTCACCGTTTCGCTGATGGGCGGGATGACGCCCGTTTATGCCGCGCCGGAAGTCTTCGACGGTCATCCCAGTTTGCAAAGCGATCAATACAGCTTGGCCATCGTCTTTCAAGAAATGCTGAGCGGCATTTTGCCGTTCCCCGGCAAGACGCCGGCCCAGTTGACGAGCCAGCATTTGCACGGTCATCCGCGGTTGACGCCGCTTCCCGCCGGGGATCGGCCGATTTTGGCCCGCGCCCTGGATAAAGATCCCGAGCGGCGGTTCGGCAGTTGCCGCACGTTGATCGAAGCCTTGAAGAGCGCGGAAAACGTCGAGGGGGCACCTGCCAAGCCTCAATCGGAGCGTGCTCCCGCGCGAAGTTTACCGCACGATCACGCTTTCCAACATGGAGCCGAACTGCGACACCGAAGCAAAGTTGCCTCGGATAGCGCTTCCGCAAAGTCCTGCCGCGCAGCACAAGCCGGAGTCATCCGCGTTGGCCGCGGGCCCTTCGTTCGGGCCGGAAGCGAATGATTGCGGCGCGGTTTCCACGGGCTCCGACACCGGCGTGCGGAGAAAGTTCAGCGCCATCGACTCGATCGAGGAAGGCCTGGAAGCGGCTCTTTCCTTGGAACCGCCGCCCGCCGAATTCGAGAATCTTCCCGCCTGGGAGCAGCCGTTCACGGCGGTGAAGCTCCGTCCGGTTTTCGTGATCGGCGCGGGCGGGACGGCCGCTTTGGTGCTGAAACATTTGCAGCACCGGTGGGGAGAGCGTTTCGACAATTCGAACGAAGCGCCGATTTTTCAATCGCTGCTGTTGGACACCGATCCGCAAACCCTCGGCAAAATATCCTCGGCGGCCGATCCCGCATGCCGGTTCATCCAGTCGGATCTCCTGCCGCTGAAAAAGCCCGAGGACTATCGGGATCACGGCGAGCAACTGATGCGCTGGCTGGGGCACCGTTGGATCTACAATATTCCCCGCTCGCTGCACACGGAAGGTCTGCGTCCGCTGGGCCGGCTGGCCTTGATCGACAACGCCGAGCGAGTGATGGCGCGAATCCGCAAGGTCTTGAAAAACATCACGGCTCCCGCATCGCTGGAGGCCGCCGCGAAGCAAATGAAAACGCCGGTTCCCGAGCCCGCGCCGCTCATCTACCTGGTCGCGGCCATCTCCGGGGGGACCGGCAGCGGGATGATTCTCGACCTGGCTTTCGCCGTCCGGGAAGCGCTCGCGCAGGAAGGGATTACTTCGGCGAGAATTTGCGGAATGTTGTTGCACGGCTCTTCGCGGCAGACCGCCGAGAAAAAGCTGGCGGTCGCCAATTCCTATGCCTGCCTTCGCGAATTGCACGCTTATGGGCACAAATATCCGGGCGAAGCGGCCTGGGGAATTCCCGCCGCGGAAGAAGGCCGGCAACCTTTCGACGACACGTACTTCGTGCATTTGGGAGACGATCTCGACGAGGCGCAGATTCAGCGCATCGACCGAGAAGATTGCCGATTATATCGATCTCGACACCACGACCGCTTGCCGGGATTTCTTCGAGCGCTGCCGCACCGCCGCGCCGGCCGCCGAATCGGCGCCGCCGCGGGGATGGAGCGTGCGGAGCATGGGATTGAGCCGGCTGGGATTCACGCCCGACGACATTCCCGCGGCCGACATCGAATCGCTAAGCCGCAATCTCGTCGATTATTGGCGTCAATCGCCGTTGGACGTTCTGCCGCGCAAACTTGCGCCCGTTATTGCATCACCGACAACGACCGCTCGCGCCGCGGCTCCTGCCGGTAAAACGGAAAACGCGCGGCCCAGCCTGGCGATGAAGGCGATCCTCGATTTCGAGGCCCTCGGCGTCAAGGTCGAAGATCTGGTGCATGAACAAGTCCATGCCAGCGACGAGAACGCCTTGCAGGAGACGTTGGAGAAGAGCTATCAGGTCAATCTTTCGGCCGCGGCCGCGGAGCTTGCGGCGAACCACGCCCAAAAGACCTTGGACGCACTGGTCGCCACCGTTCGGTCGCTGAGCGAGGATAGCTGCGTTCCCACCGCCGGGGCCGACGAGCCGCTGCTGTTGCCGCTCAGCAATCTTGCCGCGGCCGAAGGGGCCGCGCTGCGAACGCGAATCCTGCAGCAGATCGATATTTCGGAAGGCGGCTTGCCCGGCCTGCAAAGAATCATCGACGAGATATTGCACGAGCTTCACGAACGGGAGCGTGACGCCTGCCAACGGCAAGAACGCCTGCGGGAAATCATTTCCCAAGCGGAAACGCTGCTCCTCGACGAACCCGCCGATGAAAAGAAGTCCTGGGTGCGCCGCCTATTCGGCCGCGAGAAACATTCTCCGTTGGCGCCGTGCTGGAACGACTACGCGCGATGGCGGCTGGATTTGGTCGTTTTGCACGGCCAGCGCTATCTCTGGCACAACCTGCACGCCTGTTTGAGGGTGCTCAACGAACAATTTCGCGAAATGCGGCAGGAACTGCAAGCGATTGCCCAGGAATTTCAGCATGCCGATCCGCAAACGGCGTCGGAAGCGGACGGCAACTGGGCCTTTCGGAGCATCCTTAAAACCACTTGGGAGGAATTGCTTCGGAAGCACCAACGCGTGCTGGTCGGCAAGCTGGAGCTCCGGTTGCGGCGGATGATACTGGCCGATTTTCTCAACGTGGAAGGCACGGTGACGCCGAAAAATCTCACGGCGAAAGCCTGGGCGGAATCGCTGCGGCAATCGGTCCGCCAGGAGCTGAGCAGTCTTTTGCGGGAGATCGATCTTGGCGGATTGGTGCTGTCGTCCGATGGGCCGTCGCCGAACGAATCCTCCCCGTTGAACATGATTCTCGAGCATGCTCAATCCCCCCTGCATTCGAGTTACGGCGGCGCGCAGCGGCTGCTGTTGGCCTGCCCGGCGGATGCGGCGATGGAAACCATCAAGCAAAAAATCGAAGCGGCCACGCAAGCGACTCCCTGCGTGGCGCAGACTTCGAAACCGGAAATTATCTTCTGTTATGAAGTCGAACGGATTCCGCCCGCGCGGATCGCCGCTCAATTGCTGGAGAACCACGACGATTGCCGCTCGATTGCCGCAAAGCTCCGCACGCGCGTCGATTTGTCCTGGCCGCGCGACTTCCAAGCGTAGCGGCTCATTTTTTTCTCATCGAGCTTGAACCACATTCAATCGGCGTGGCGGGGCGTCGCCTGCCGGCAGATGCGAAATAAATCGTCCGGCATTCGAGAAATATTTCTCAGCGGATTGCCAAACATGGGCAAGAATTTTCGCACTTGACCGGCTCTGGCGGCGAAATAGAATCTGATAGTGGCTGCCTGCAAGGTTATGGTTCACGTCATGACATGGGAGCGGAAAAGGAACAAGTTTATGAGGTTAATAAAAATATTTTTCGTGATCGCGATATTAGCGTTGCTCGCCCTTGCGGCCGCGGGTGTAGTTTATGTGCAAAACAATCGAGACCAGGCCGGCGTGTACATCGACAAGAAAGAGCTGAAAGCGGAGACTCACAAAATCATCGACAACACCCGAAAAGCCGGCAGCGAAGAGTTGCAACGGATGGGCAAGGAATTGCACAAAGCCGGAGAGAACATGAAAGAGAAACAGAAGGGGCATGCTGCCTCGAATTCATCGGTTGAATCGGAAATGACCAGGGGAAACCGGCAAACGGATCAGACTCTGAAACCGGCCACAACGAAAGAAGATAAATCGCCGATCGATCAGGCGGATCGAGGCAAACCTGTTTCGAACGAATGATTGCAAGCTGATCATGAGATCGGTTTGTTGTCGATGGAATTTATCATGAGGGCGTTCTTGCCGCAGCGAGTCCGATGCAGGCGGACGGCGGCGGAGAGAGGAGTGTTCGATTTGCGAAGCGACAACCCTTTTTGCGGAACTCCGCAGGAGAGGAGGTTTATAATGAGATGTATTGCCACAGCGTTAACGCTGCTGGGGCTTTTGTTTATCGGCGTATCATCGGCGGCGGCACAGGAGCAACTGCCCGGGCCGAAAACGGTCATTCTGAACGTTGCGACAGCACAGGCCGCGGTGACGCCGGTAAATCGGTATGTTTACCGTGAATATCCCGGCTGGTACGGCGTTTACCCTTATCGGTACCGGCCTTACGTTTATCGACCGTGGAACTATTATCGGCCATGGAATTATGGATATTTCCCGCCGAGTTATTATTACGGTCCCCGCCGTTATTACACTTACTACGGCACTCCGAATGACCTTTACTTCAATTTTCGAGGCCCGCGCGCCGCGTTTGGTTTCGGCTTTTGAGTGAATTTGCGGTCATCGGGGAAGGACCGCTTTTTTAGCGGTCCTTTCGTTTACCGAATCCCCTCGGAATGGAAATTCGCAGGGAAAAAGCTTGACAAACGAATCCCAATGTTTAGAATGACTTGTAGCGTGAAGAGTGCAGCGTCTGGGAGGGCCGATACGCCGGGTTCGAGGGTCGGTTCTTAACGAAATGTACGAACGGCACGTAACCGAGGTTGACGTAGCGCCTCTCCCCACGTGAGTTTTTCACTAGAGAAGCCCGCTTTCTTGAGAAGCGGGCTTCTTCGTTTTTTGGGGGGGTGAAAAGGAGATCAAGACAAGCTCAATTTTCCCGCCGGCGTGTGCATTCGCAATTGCTCGATCATCTCCCGGGTCGCCGCTTCGACCGCCGCCTGCCAACGCGATTCGCCGAAGGATTCGCGATAGGGCTTGCACAAATGCGCGAAAATGATTCCCCGCGAGTTGTTGACGATTGCACCCAAGCCTTGGGAGTCGAATGCCCCCGCCACGTCGGCGGCGGTCCCTCCCTGGCTGCCGAAGCCCGGCACCAAAAACCACGCGTGCGGCATGGCCTCGCGAAGTTCGGACAGTTGCCGGGGGTAGGTTGCCCCGACCACCGCTCCAATGATTCCGTACCCGCATTGGCCGATAGTTTCCGCTGCCTTGCGTTCGACGTATTCGGCCACGTGCAGATACAAAGGGCCGCCCGGCGGCAACCAAATCCTGAAACATCCCACCTCCGGGATTGGAGGTTTTCACCAGCACGAAGATGCCCGCGGCACGGTTTTGTGCCGTTTCAATAAACGGCAGCAAGCTGTCGTCCCCCAAATAGGGGCTGACTGTAAGCGCATCGGCCCCCCAGGGACTTTTTTCCATGTCGGGCACATTGGAATCCGATCCTGCAATCGATCCGGAGCCCAATATGCCTCGAGCGTAAGCGGCAGCCGTCGAGCCGATGTCATTGCGTTTGCCGTCAAAAACCACCAGCAATCCTTTTGGCGGGCGTATCGAATGATCTCTGCCAAGGCTTCCATTCCCGGGGGACCGACTTGCTCGAAAAATGCAGCTTGTGGTTTTACCGCAGGAACAAGCGGGGCAACCACATCGATTACATCACGGCAGAATGCGGCATAAGATTTGGCAATTCCCACCCAATCAGAGGGTGAAAGGTGAATTTTAAACGACTCGGGAAGTGATTCAAGCCGCGGATCCAGGCCCACGAGGACGGCATTTCCCAGTTTTTTGATCTGCGCAGCCAAACGATCGGGAAAGGAATTCACGGCATAAGTCCTTGAAATGAAACGTGTTAGAAAGATAATATTGTATTTGGGGCAGCTTCACCCAAGTCACCATTGTGCCGTGTTTTGTGTCTTAATACGAGTAGCCCCAAAATGCCCGTTGCAGAAACGGATTTTATTTGGCATACTGTTGATTGCTGGGAGACAGCACCCCAAACCCAGTTCGGGGCGTGGCGCAGCCTGGCTAGCGCGTCTGAATGGGGTTCAGAAGGTCGCAAGTTCAAATCTTGTCGCCCCGACAGCCGAAAGCCTTGCGTAGCGATGAGTTACGCAAGGCTATTTTTTTATTGATTTTTTAGAATGGGGGGTTATATCAAGGACTGTCAATTTGCATGGTAGAACAAATGAGACGGAGGTCTTCTTTCGATAAATAAGACCTTAACATTTATTGGGCGATTAGCTCAGTTGGTTAGAGCGCC
This sequence comes from Pirellulales bacterium, assembly GCA_963713065.1. Lineage (GTDB taxonomy): Bacteria > Planctomycetota > Planctomycetia > Pirellulales > Thermoguttaceae > JADLEL01. Next base: position 219,728 of record CAVQKP010000019.1, read on the forward strand.
ACGTTTACACAGAAAAAGGGGTGCTTTTTAAATAATGAAAAATCGCCTTTACTTCTGAAAATAAGGGCTTTATTTGCTGAAAAATCTGTAACCCCTGTAACCTTTGCTTGAAAATTCTGTAACCCCTGATAAAGTGGAAAGGGGCGATGACACAGCCGCTTAGCTCAGTTGGTTAGAGCGATTCGTTTACACCGAATAGGTCATCCGTTCGAGCCGGATAGCGGCTATTAAAAAGCCTTCTGTGGTCATTGACAGAGGGCTTTTTCATTTGACAAGGTCGGCAATCTTAATCCCTCTATGTCCAATGGGTTTAAATCCTCCGAAGGGGTCAATTTATTCTCGGGCAGCCTTCTCGGGATTCTAGCGGGTCAAGTCGGGGCTTCGCCGCTGCCGTGGGAATGTCGGCACCGCTCTAATGCCCTACGACTGCCGAGGATGCCGACTTCGCTGCTCCGATCTCGGAGCCGTGGTGGGTGTGGTGGGTCGATAAGGTAGCCAATTATTTTGCAGGGTTATTGGGCGGCAATTTTCCGACTTTCCGACTTTCCGGCGACATGCCAACCAACTTGTTGCAGAGGGAAATCCTACAAGTGTTTGACCATCGGCTGCGAACTAGTCAACATACGGCTTGAGCCGAAGCAAATTTTTCATGCGGTTTCGTCGGTTGAAGGTGGTCTTTGCCGAGGCGAAACAGGATTCGTATTAGCATTTATTCGTGCTTAGATGCCTCTGAATTTGCCAAATCTGGAAAGTTTCTAGGGTAATGCCGGGGCTACGCCGCCGCCGAAATGATCTTGGTCGCTTTGATGCCCGATGACTGAGCTTCCAGGCTTGTCTAAGGTCGCAACTGCTTCTTCTATTAAATTGATTGGTGTTGAATTAGTGAGGATATAGTATGATTGATCTTTTCAAGTGAAGTGATCGGTCTTGCCTCAGAAAAGCGTAAAACTGATTTGTTAATGCCCACAACCTTGCATTGACGGTTTACAAGTGGACCTCCGCTGAACCCTGGTAACGCTTCCGCATTAGACTCGATCTTTTGTTCGCAGTGAAAATTAACAAAACCTACGAACGTTTCCCCTGCTGAATTAAAAGTTGCTACTTCTTCCCCATCATCAGTTGGGGTGATGGGTAATGGAATCATCTCCACATCCGTATGAAGAATCGCAAAATCATTACGTTGATCCACATAAACACATTCGACTGAATGAATTGCACCGCTTTCAGATAGCCGCACTGTTGTAACTTTTGAATTATCTATGATGACGTGCCAACAAGTTATTATGAGATGTTTAGAAATTGCAACGCCAGTTCCATGACCATTTTCTACGTCAACTCGAACGATAGACGATTTGATCTTGGGCCAAAGAAGAGAATTCCAACTGGTCTGAACATTTAACTTTTCAAGTTTTTCTGTAGGTGCTTCCGCTAGTTGTTTTACAGGAATAGCACTCGGCTTAGTGGAAACATTCTCTGATTTAATAGTCATCTTCCCGAAAATTGACAGTCCGACCATCAAGCCAACGACCACTGAAAAACACAGAAGAGAGCTATTGCGATTGGTACGCTGATGTAAATTCAGATTCACGTGATGCACTGCTGCTGCAATGTTCAAGCTATTGTCGGAGTAATCGAGTAGCATGGGACTGCATCCTACGATTCATTCCTAAAGGAACTGCGTTCAATTGTCGGTATGGTAGTGCAGATTGTCAATCCCAAGGTTAAGGGGGTGATGGATCATACCTTTTTGGACAAGTGCCGGTTGGCGATCCGCCCGGCGACGCAGCGGAAGATCAACGAAATCACGGCCCAGTATGCGATTCGCATCGGGGCCGTCGATCCGACGGTGATTCGCGCCGACACCACCGTGGTAGATGCCGACATCCACTATCCCACCGATTCCTCGCTGCTTTGGGACGTCTGGCGGGTGGCGGCGCGAATGCTGGCCGACGCCCGCGGGCTCGATCCGGCATTGAGCGACATCCGCTTGACGAAGGAACTGATCGAACGGCACGAAACACTTTATGGCAACACGCCGGACCTGCTGGCCGCCGACAAGGGTTTTCGGCCCGACGCCGAGACCTTCGCGGAGTTGGAAGAACTGGTCGATACGTTGGCGATCCCTTCGCGGCTGCAAGACTACGCCGACAAGATGATGGTCTTTTGTCAGGCGTTTCGGGCGGGCATCGAAGGCACTATTTCGGTGTTGAAACGCGCGTTTCGGCTGAGTCGCTGTTTTTTCGAGGGATTTAAGGGTTTTGTTTCCGCCGTCGGCTGGGGCGTGTTCAGCCACAACCTGCGGATCCTCGCCCGTCAAGGCAAAACGTAGCATGGAACTGGAGGTAAAAACGAATTTTTTCGCCGATCCTTTAAAGGATCCCCTGCGCCTGTTCGTGGTTGATGGAGAACCGAACATTTCCCGAACTGCCTTGTTTGCCGAAACCACCTCGGCTCAACTGCGAAAAATATCAATAACAACATTTCATGCTGCAAATCAACATAAAATAGACTTTCCGCAACAGAAACTAATTATCATCATTGGCGTGCTGCTGATAGCGTGGCTGGCGAATTAACTTGGATGTTCGCCAATCTGTTTCCCATTGGCTTTGGTAGTCTATTTGGTCTTTTCCTGAGTAGCGGCATCCGAGGTCTCCATCTTGACCCGTTCAAACCGCCCTGTCTCTTTCGTGTCCCACAAACTGTCGCCCGCCTGGACAACGAAACGGGCAACATTTTCGGTGGTGTCGTTGAATTGGGCAGGCTTCATTGATTCGATCTTCCCCTTGATTTTGCCATCCTTGATTGCCTTTACCTTAGCCTCTTCATCCGTGAAAAACACCACCAATTTGTCGCCGTCGAATTGGTACTTGAAAAGCGTGTAGCAATCCACCGCATCGGGCTCCCAGCCTTTGTCGTCCAGGTGTCGCACCTGCTTGCGGTCGCCGTCTATGACGACATTCAGGTAGGTCTTGTCTCCAAGAACCGTGGGAAAGGCCAAGTATTCCTCCGGTGGCTCTACACTCCCTTTGTGATGTTTGATCTCCACGATCCGCATCATGCTGACGGGGAACATTCGTCCGGCATGACCGATGTGATAATAGGTTTCTTCGCCAGGATACCGCCATACGCCCACCAACCGTTCATCGGCCTTAGAGGTATGCGGATCGGAAAGCGGATTCTTCGTGTCATAACAACCAGACGCAAGAAGGCACACGACCAGAACGAGAAAAATTCGTGATTTCATGATTTGCTGCTCCGAACGATTCGGGATTAGAATTGGATTCCGCATTACCATTTTACCGAGATCGGACAGTCCATGCCAGTATGAATAGGTGTGCTGTTGATCAAGGAAAGGCATGGCGGGAAATAGTCATTTCAAGGGCGACAGACCACAGCAGCAGCAATCAGACTGCCTTCTACGCCTTTCCTCCCGTTTCCATCAGATCAAATGCGACAAAACGCACATCGCTTTCCATCTGCTTCCGTTTCGATGTCCTTGTCTCCATTCCATCCTTAGCAATTTGGCTGAGGTCAGCCCAGTCCCCTCCCAAACACACCAGGATCGATTCTGGCGGGGGCGGAGAAAAAGATAGCTCGGAAGTCTCGTCAGTAGCCAAAAAGTTCAAAACCTGTTATAAAAAGGCCATGAAGCATCCTCGGCTTATCGTCGGCATCCTGGCAGTCGCCCATCTTGTTTTGGCGGTGGTCGCAATTTGCTTTGAACACTTTTTTCATGGCTGGATCGGTTTCGCATTGTTTATGCTTTTTCCCAGCCAAGGGAGCCTAATTGCTATCTGGGCGGCTCTGGGCAGAAGACCTGCATTGCGTGTGGCACTGGCGTGTATCGGCATTGTCGTTTGTTTTCGGATCACGAACGTTCCCTATTTTCCTTATTATGAGGCAATTCAACTTATGGCCATCGAAACAGCGAGCATAATTGCCATGCTCTTGTTGTTTCGATTAACAGGGCTGGAAATGACGAGTGTTCCTTTGGAGCCCTGGGAGTCGAAGCCGTTTCAGTTCACAATTTGGCAGATCATAACTTGGACAGCGACCGTGGCAGTTGTCATGAGTGCCTTGCATTATTTTCCTGACGATCCTCTGCGGCTGTCGTCTTTCCGGGAATTACCATCGCTTTTGGCAATTGTTGTGAGCCTTGGAATCGTGGCTTTAATGTCGATATGGCTGGTTTTTGGCAAGAAATGGCTCCTTTTGCGTGTTCTCGGAGTCTTGGCTGCTATCGGAACGGGGACATGGATTCTCGACTTGAACTTTAACATGAATTGGTGGCATTTCGTGACGCTCCTCGCCCTGGAAGCCGCCTGGACAATTCTTTCCCTGCTGGTGGTCCGCTGGGCAGGGAACCGAATGACTTGGCATTGGCGGCTACGGCGGTTCAAGGAGTCGTCGAAAGCGAATGCGGGATGAATTTTCCCACTCTGGGAGAAATGACTATTCCGGGTTTCCGTCTTTCCGCAATTGCCCGTGGCTTAGGTATCAACTTGTCAATTTGACATGTTAAAGGGACTCCTTGCAAAATATCTGATTGCAAGGAGTCCGTTTTCTCTTGTTTCGCTCGGTTTCGGCGGCGTAGGGTTGGAAGCGGCCGTAATGCCAGCCCCAAGTTTAATAAAGCGAGCTTCCCAGGTTTAATAAAATGGATTCGATTTCAAGGTTCCTGCACTTTCTGAAAAATGCGGGCTAACAGGCCGTAGTTGTTGAAAACTGATATTCCATAAAAATGGCTCTCCGATCACGCTGGTAGTAATAAAACAGCCACCGTGAAAAGGAGAGCCAAGGATGGCGATAAATCAATGTCCGCAGGAATGGTCGGAATGGATGGAATGGTTGGGGACCGGGCTGCATGGGCGGTGCCGCTGGCGGCTGCCGATCCTGTTTTGCGGGATCCTTTTTGCCACAGGCCGTCGAACCGCGGCCAGTTGGCTGCGGGCCGCCGGCGTCAGCGCCGACTTCAGCGACTATTATTATTTCATCGCCGCCGTGGGACGCAAGGCCAAACCGCTTGCCACCCGTCTGTTGTTGCTGCTGTTGAAGCGTCTGCCCAGCGGGGACCACATCCTTTTGGCCTTGGACGACACGCCCACCAAGCGTTACGGTCCGAAAGTCCAGGGGGCCGGCATCCATCACAATCCCACGCCCGGTCCCGCCGACGCCAAATTCCTTTACGGGCACATTTGGGTCACTTTGGCTTGGATCGCGCGGCATCCGCTCTGGGGCACGATCGGCCTGCCCTTGCGGGCGGCGCTCTACATCCGACAAAAAGATCTTGCCAAGTTGCCCGAGAAACTGGAGTGGCAGTTCAAGACGAAACTCGAACAAGGCGTGGAACTGGCGTTTTGGGCGTGGATGATCGTCGCCGAGGCGGGAAAACGGCTCTGGATCGTCGCCGACGGAGCCTACGCCAAGCGGCCCTTCCTCAAGCCCTTGCGGATGCTGGGCGTAACGGTCATCAGCCGGTTGCGGAAGGATGCCGCGCTCAACGATCTGCCGCCAAAACTCAAAAGGGGACAACGACGCGGACGCGGACGGCGACGGATCTACGGCAAGAAGCGGATCAGCCTGGCCAAGCGGGCCGCCGCACGGCGCGGCTGGCAAACCATCGAGTGCGTACAGTACGGCAAAACGGTGACCAAGAAGTACAAAAGCTTCCTGGCCACCTACCGGCCGGCATGCGGCATGATCCGCGTGGTGATTGTCCAGGAGTCCGACGGCTGCGAGTTTTTCTTCTCGACCGACCCGCAGGCGAGCGTGCAAGAAATCCTGGAAGCGTTCGCCGATCGGGCGGCCATCGAACAGGTTTTCCACGACATCAAGGAGCTTAGTTTTACCCACAATTATTGTGTAATTTTTACACGGCGTCCAAGGGGTTGTATTTTGGAACTCTTTACTGAGGTTGGATTTGCACATGATGAAACGGGATTGATATTTTTACAATGCACCCGCCGCACAACCTAAAGGGTAGGACCGCACGTAGTAAATTTTGAACCGATGCTACAAACAGTCACAAGGTAAGGCGGAGTCATACCATGTCGTTGTTTCAAGGAGGATACACTCGTTGGGCGAGGCCATTTTTGGAAAGGCGGAACTGGGGGACAGTCGGCGGACCTCGCGGCTGGTGAAAACGTTCGATCAGTTGTGCCGCCATCCGGGCGGCTCGCTGCCGAGTAAAATGGCCCAACCGCAAGACTTGAAAGGGCTGTATCGCCTGATGAGATGCGAGGAAGTGACGCATGCCGCCATTATCGAGCCGTTGCGAAACTACACCTTGCAGAACATCGCAAGGCAGAGCGGATACATCCTGCTGATCCATGACGCCACCGAGTTGGATTATACTACGCATCGCAAGTTGGCGGACAAATTGGGTCAAATTGGAAAAGGGCTGTCCCGCGGATATATTTGTCATCATGTTTTGGCGGTGCAGGCGAAAACGCGTGCGATCTTGGGTTTGGCCGATCAGATACTGCACCATCGCGTGGAAACGCCCGCGAGCGAAACGCGGAAGGAGCATCGCGAACGCTCGACGCGAGAAAGCTTGTTGTGGTTGCAAGGGACACGGCACTTGCCCGGCCAGCGACGACTGGTGGACGTTTGTGACCAAGGGGCCGATACCTTCGAGTTTTTGGAGCACGAATGCCGCAGCGGTCGCATGTTTGTGATTCGGGCGTACAAGCCGCGGAAAGTGCAAGCCGACCACGCCGGGAAAGGGCCGGAACTTAATTTGAAGTGTGAGGCAGGCAAAGCGGATGCGT
>CAVQKP010000020.1:0-148558 GCA_963713065.1 Pirellulales bacterium
GAGTGCGGGAAACAGGACTTGAACCTGCACTGGTTTAACCCAACTAGGCCCTCAACCTAGCGCGTCTGCCAATTCCGCCATTCCCGCGGATTGCTCTATGAAAATTAGTTTAACTTCGTACTTTCCAGCGTCAAGCCATTCCCCACGATGGAGCTAAAAATACTCGCGAGCTTCACTTCAAGCGGCATCGAGTTTTTCAGATATGCCGTCTCTGATACACCCCTCTGATGAGTGATTTCATTGCGGCGGAAGGAGGTTGTTTCTCCGCTGAAGAAAAAATCGCCTCCCCGCTGCAGCCTTGAAAAACGACTGATCGGCGGGCGCGACATGACTTCGGGACCAAAATCAGTGTCAGCCCGTCATCATGAGCGATTCGCTTTTGGAGGCGATGCACTCGAGCAGTTCGTTCCAGGACTTGACGAACGATTTGGCGCCTTCGTCTTGCAATTGAGCCGCCAAGGCGTCGATGTTTATCCCCGCCTTGCGGAACTCGGCCAGCACCGCTTCGCAATCGCCGCCATCCGCGGACAAGATCGGTCCGATTTGTCCATGATCGGCAAAGGCTTTCAACGTCGGCTCGGGCATCGTGTTCACCGTGAGAGGAGCGGCCAGAGATTTGATGTACAAGATATCGGAGAGCATGGGGTCCTTCGTGCCCGTGCTGGCCATGAGCAATCGTTGCGGGCGCGCGCCGGCGTTGAAAACGCGCTGCCAGCGCGGATCGTCGAGCAATGCACGATAGGCCGCAAAAGCCCGATGCGCGACGGCGATGCCGAGCCGACCCCTGAGCGGCTCGGGCGTCTTGCCCGTCACGGCGACGTCCCAGCGGCTGATGAACAACGAGGCCACCGAGGCTACGTCGGGCTTCAGCCCGGCGGCGATTCGCCGCTCGAGGCCGCGTAGATAGGCCTCCGCGGCCGCCACATACTGCTCGCGCGAGAACAGCAGCGTCACGTTGACCGGCACGCCGGCGAAGATCGACTCCTCGATGGCGGGCAGGCCCTCCTGCGTGCCCGGAATTTTGATGAAGAGATTGCGGCGCCCCGCCTGGGCGTGAAGCTCCTTGGCCGAAGCGATGGTGCTGGCCGCGTCGTAGGCCAAAAGCGGCGAAACTTCCAGCGACACCCAGCCATCGACTCCGCACGTTCGCTCGTGGATCGGCAGAAACAAATCGGCGGCCTGGCCGAGGTCTTCGACGGCCAATTCGAAGAACAACGATTCGGCCGGCTTGTCCTCCCCGGCTTTCTGGCGAATGCCATCGTCGTAATCGGCGCTTTTTCCCACGGCGTGGTTGAAGATCGTGGGATTCGAGGTCAGGCCCGTGACCGAGAAGTCATGGATATAGCGGCGAAGCGTGCCGTCTTTCAACATACCGCGCGTGAGGTTGTCGAGCCAAAGGCTCTGCCCCAGATCGTGGAGTTTTTGGGTGGCATTCACGTTTTCTCTCCTAATACGGCTTCCGAATGCAAATCGACGCCGGAATTATAACCGGCGGCGAGCAGTTCGGATAGATCATAACGGCCCAGATCCCCGACGTGTTCGATGGTAATATCGGCGGGCGGATATTCGGCCGAGATCTTCGGGTCGAGGGCGTAATGTCCCTGACGCGGGAATACGGTCGTCAGGCGGGGCCCCCAGATTTTTTTCATCGCGGCCAGAATCCGCAGCTTGTCGTCCACGAGGACATACCGCCGTGCCGGGTAACGCTTTTCGACGTCTTCCGATTGCTCTTCTTTATGGATGTAGATCAGCACCCGGCCTCCAACCGCCTCGTATAGCCCCGAACGCAGAACCTTCCGCGGCTGAAAGATGACGTCGCCGTCGGACAAAATGACGGTCGTCCCCCAAGCGCCGAGACGCTCGATCAGGTCGAGCGCGCCGGGATACAGGCGATCGGCGAACGGATAATCCAGGAGGAAAAACGAGGTTTGCAGGAACTGGGGATCGCGGGGGTTTTCGGCCCGATATTGCTGCAGCGCCGAGATAATCCGTATAGCCGAGTTCCTTGCGCCGTTCCTCGAAAATCGTCCAATAACGGTTCTTGCACTCGGCGCCGTAGTTTTGCAATAGATGGTTTTGGAGATCGGCGGTGACCCGGTCGTTGTCGAGCAGGGTGTTATCGACGTCCAGCAAAAAAACGACCGGCTCAGGCGGATTCATGGGGGGCCTCCCTTGACTGGGGATTGTGCCAGAAACCGTCCGCGGCGATGAGCGCGTCGGCTTCCTTCGGTCCCCAACTAAGGCGTTTATAGGGGCGAACCCGCGGGTGATTTTTCAGGACCGGCTCGACGACCGACCAGGCCGCTTCCACGGCGTCTTCCCGCGTGAAGAGCGCTCCGTTGCCGGCCATGGCGTCGCTCAACAACCGCTGGTAAGGCGAACCTTTTCCCAGCCATTCTTCCGTCAGGAATAGCTCGCGCTGGTCGCCGATGAACTCCTGCCCCGCGCATTTCACCCGCGCGGCCAGCGCGACGGCGGAATGCGGGGAAATCACGAATCGCAAATAGTTGGTTCGGCCGGCCGCCGGCAGGGAGTCGGCGAATAGCCGTTGCGGCGGAGGCTTCAACTCCACCAAAACTTCCGTCGCCGTTTCCGCCAGACACTTGCCGGAGCGCAAATACCAGCGCACTCCCGACCAGCGCCACGAGTCGATGAACAGCCGCAAGGCGCAGAAACGTTTCCACGTCGGAATTCTTCGCCACGTCCCTTTCCTGGCGATATCCGGCATATTGGCCGCGGACCAGATCGCCGGGTTGCAGCGGCCGCATGGCTTGAAAGACCTTCGTCTTCTCGAAATGCACGGCGCCGAATCCCTGGTAGGCGGGCGGTTCCATGGCCAACAGCGCGACGATTTGGAAAAGATGATTTTGAATCACGTCGCGCAGGCAGCCCGCGGTCTCGTAAAACGCCCCGCGCTTCCCCACGCCGAATTTCTCGGAGAGCGTGATCTGCACGCTCGACACGAAGTTGCGGTTCCAGATCGGCTCCAAAAACGAATTGGCGAAGCGGAAATAGAGGATGTTCATGATCGCCTCTTTCCCGAGGAAGTGGTCGATGCGGAAGATCGAGTCTTCCGGAAAGGCCGACGTGGCGACGCCGTTCAACTCCCGCGCCGACGCCAGATCGCGCCCGAACGGCTTTTCGACGATGACCCGCGCATGGTCGGCCAATCCCGCCGCGCCCAGTCCGCGAATGACCGTTTCGAAGAGCGAGGGCGGGATCGCGAGATAGTGCGCCGGCCGCCGGGCGGTGCCGAGCGCCTTTTTGATCGCCTCATAAGTGCCCCGGTCGTTGTAGTCTCCGCTCACGTATTTGAGCAAAGACAGAAAGTGGCGGAAGGCGCGCCGATTATCGATCCCGCCCACTCGTTCGATGCTGTCCTCCACGCGCTTGTGCAATTGGGCGAGACTCCATTTCGGAAAGGCGACGCCGATCACCGGAACCTTCAGGGCGTCTTGTTTCGCCATCGCATACAGCGCAGGGAAGATCATTTTATGGGCCAGATCGCCCGTCACGCCGAACAGCACCAGCGCATCCGAAGGAGCGGCAGTCATGAGGCGGCTCCTTTTGCGGAGGTCTTTTCTTCGTGGCCGCCGAACTCGCGCCGCAGGGCCGACAGCAGCTTGTCGGCGAAGTCGGCCTCGCCGCGCGAGCCGAAGCGCTGGTAGAGCGCCGCGCTGAGCACGGGCGCGGGGACCGATTCGTCGATGGCCGCCGCGATGGTCCAGCGCCCTTCGCCCGAGTCCGAAACGCGGCCGGCGAAATTCGACAAGTCGGGATTCTCCAACAGCGCCATCGCGGCCAGATCCAACAGCCAGGAGGCGATCACGGTGCCGCGCCGCCAAACCTCGGCGATGTCGGGCAGATTGAGATCATAATAATATTCCTCGGGGTGGCGGAGCGGCGCGGTTTCGGCGTCGATCGTGCCTTTCCGCTTGCCGATATTCGCGTGATGGAGAATGTTCAATCCTTCGGCATAGGAAGCCATGATCCCGTATTCGATGCCGTTGTGGACCATTTTGACGAAATGACCGGCGCCGCTCGGTCCGCAATGCAGGTAGCCGTGCTCGGCGGTTCCGCCGATCTTCTCCCTGCCCGGCGTGCGCGGCGCGGCGGAAATACTCGGCGCAAGCGCGGCGAAGACCGGATCGAGTCGCTCGACGACGGTTTTCTCGCCGCCGATCATCAGACAGTAGCCGCGCTCGGCCCCCCAGACGCCGCCGCTGGTGCCGACATCGACATAGTGGATGCCCTTCGGATTCAACTCGGCGGCGCGGCGGATATCGTCGTGATAGAAGGAGTTGCCGCCGTCGATGACGGTGTCCTCCCGATCGAGAAGCGGTGCGAGCGAACTCAGCGTTTTATCGACAACGCCCGCCGGCACCATCAGCCACAGGGCGCGGGGTTTGCCGAGCTTTTGCACGAGGTCCTCGAGCGAACTTGCCCCGACCGCCCCATCCCGAACGAGCGCCTGCACCGCTCCCGGATGGATATCGTAAGCGACACAGCGATGCCCGGCCCGCAGCAAACGCCGCACCATGTTGGTTCCCATCCGGCCCAAACCGATCATGCCGAGTTCCATGCCATCTTCCTTTTGTCGTGAGTTTTCGAGGCAGGGTGTCACTGCCGGCTGGTCCGGCGGTGCCGCGTTCGGTTAGCGGTTCCGCACGGCTTGGCAAGCCGGCGGAGGCGCTTATTTATCTTTTCATTCCACGTCTTCGAGCCAGGTTCATCGTTTCCGGCTATCGAGGAGCTTCTTCAAAACCATTGCCTCGTTGTGCTCCTCGTCCCGAGCGCCGTAAACCAGGGTGAGCGTGTGTTCTTCGGCCTCCTGTTGCAACCGGTCGAGGGTTTCCTTTTCTCGCGCAGTTCATGGCGATAACGCTTCTGGAACTCCGGCCATTTAGCCGGATCGTGGGCAAACCACTTGCGCAATTCGGTGCTTGGGGCCAGATCCTTTAGCCATAATTTTACGGCGGCGCGCTCTTTGGTCAAACCGCGCGGCCACAAGCGATCGACTAGAATTCGCCGGCCGTCCTTGGGGGAAGGCTTCTCGTAAACTCGTTTCAAGCGAATCATCGGCGATGCTCCATCGGTGAAAAGAGAATTTTCATTTAAGGTTTTGCGGAATTCTCGAGCGCGGCCACTTTGGCCAGCCGCCGCCGATGCCGTTCGGCGCCGCTAAAGCGCGCGCCCAGGAAGGTTTGCGCCAATTCCTGGGCCAAGGCCGGCCCGACTACCCGGCTGCCAAGGCATAGCAGGTTCATATCGTCGTCTTCCACGCCTTGATGTGCCGAGAAGTTGTCGTGGCAGAGTCCGGCCCTCACCCCCGGCACCTTATTCGCGGCTACGCAGGCCCCCACGCCGCTCCCGCAAATGGCGATGCCCCGTTCCAATTCTCCCGCGGCGACGGCCCTGGCCAAGGGCGCGATATAATCCGGATAATCGTCGTCAAGGGTCAACTTGCCGGGGCCGAAGTCTTTCAATTCGTGCCCCGCCGCCTGCAAGGCGAACGCCATTTGCGTTTTCAAGGCAAATCCGGCGTGATCGGCGGCGATTCCGATGCGCATTCTCGTTTCTCCTTTACGCAGGACGGATTTCCGATCCCTACAGACAGGTTGGAAACCTGTCCTGCAACATTTTGGCTCGGTCCGGACAGGTTGGAAACCTGTCCTCCGAACAAGTCACGGCGAGACGCTGGAGACCAATTCAACACCCTCGCGGGGAGCGCCGTCGCATAGACGGCTTCTTCGAGGAGACAAACCGGGAACTCTGCTTTCTCTCGCGACAACGCCAACCTGAAAATCGCGGCCTTCCCAACGTGCCGCATTCTTCCAGAAAAACGTGAAACATAAAGCTGCGCGCTGCTCCGGCGAAATACGCAGATCGGCGTACTCGTGGCCGGTGTCCAACGGCGTCGAATCGGCAACCTGCACGTCGTTCCATTGATCGCTCGACCAACGCAGCCGAAACGCCGTGTTCGCCTGGATCCGCAAAACTCCGCCGGCCGGAACCGTCTTCACCCGGCGGTTGAACTTCCAAATCTCAAGCAGCGGATTCTTGCAGCCGCGGCGATAGCGGTCGGCGACTTCGGGGATCAAGTCGAATACCCGGCCGTCCGCCGCGGAGCGCAGCAGTTTGATGTACTCCGCATGTGCCCAGACCAACGGCATGGCGCCGCCGGTGGGTCGGCCGAAACACATATGCGCGCAGGGCAAGTCGGGCAGGGACCAAACTTGCTCGGGCAGCAGCCGGGTCGAGGAGGCGAAACGTTCCATCGCCCGCAGGTAAGGCGCGACGTCGCGCCCGGCCGCCAGTTCGTAATGCCCCCGCTCGCCGGCGAGCAGCGGCCACGCGTGGCCGTAGCCCCAGCCTGCGAACGGCCCGCCGTCTTCGCGCTGCCCATAGCCGTCGTGGTTGTATCGTCGCCAGCACGGGCCGAACGGAGTATCCACCTTCAGCAAGGCATCGATGACGCGCAGCGAATCTTCAATCAAGGGATCGCCCGGCTTGCGGATCCCGTAACGGACCAACTCCAGGAATCCGGCGTCCACAATGTCCTTGGCCGGAAAGGCCGCGTCCGCGCCGGGCGGCTGGTTGAGCAACGTCAGCATCCCGTGATTGGCGTCTTCGTCCGGCTGCGGATCGTCCGCATCCGCCGGATGAATGCGAATGAAATGCCGGCGGATTCCCGCGACCGGCGAACCCTCCGTCGTCACCGTCCAGCGATCGATGTGCGATTCGAGAAAATCGGCATACTCCTCCAAATACTGCGCCGTGGCCGGACGGCCCCGCTCGCGGGCGAATCCGGCGGCGCAAACGAGCGCGGTGATATGCGCCGCCAGCGTGGAGGGCGAGTAGCCGCTATTCTCCTCCCAGCGTTCTTGCGGCGAGACCGGTCCGTGGCAGATCAGATAGCCCGCCGCTTTCAGCACCATCGGATAGGGATCGAAATTCTGCAGCGCCCCGGCTCGATGCAGCCGCCAGGCGAGAATAATGGGAAACGCCGTCTCGTCCAATTGGATGCGCCGCCAATGCGGCTCGCCGTTGATCCAGAAATTCTGGTCGAAGCCGCCGTCGTCCTTCTGCGTCCAGGCCAGATAGATCAGGGCGCGAAGCGGAGTCTCGGTGGCGCCGGCGGCGAGCAGCCCGGTGGCGCTGTGGCACATGTCGCGCGTCCAGACGAGATGATAGCCCTCCAGATCATCGCTCGTGAACTCGCCCCAGGGGATGCTCAGCGACGCGATCAGCGCCCCGTCGTAGGTCTTGTCCTCGTGTGCCAGGAGCGTGTTCTGGCTGACGTGGTACAGCGTGCCGCCGTCGCCGGCAAGCGCCGTCATTTTCGGCTGCATGCGATGGCAAACGCGCTGCCACTGTTCGATGAAACGCTCGCGCTGCGCGTCGAACGACGTGCCCAGCGCCTGCGCGGCAGTCACCAGCGTGTGATGCAGGCTTTCGCCGAAGGCCAGCGCCAGCACGAATTCGCGGCTCCGGCCGATGTCGAGTTCGCCCATGAGCGCGATGTTGCCGTCCGCCGCCGAGTCGAACTCCCAATCCATGCGGAAGTTGCCGGCCAGGTCTTGCCAGCCGTCGGTCGCTCCTACGTAGCCGCAAGAGCATCGCAGCAAGGGGATCGACGCCGCCAGCGCCAGCCACGTGCCGCCCTTGTTCGCCGTGAGCACTTTGCCCCAGTTGGTTTGCACGACGTTACCGTAGTTCCCGCGTCCGCCCGCTTCGAGATGCGGGGCGAGCAGGGCGAAAAGCCGCAGTTTGGCGAGCAATTCGTCTTCCGCCTCGACCAGCGTGTGCATCAGCAGACAGTCCCGATGCGGGTCGGCAATGATCTCCTTCGTGATGCGGTAGCGCCCGCCGGGATCGACGTTGACGATGCGAAACCCCAGCGCGTCGGGCAATAGACACTCGTGCGTGTTCACCAAACGGCGCTCGTCGCTGAAAAAAGTCTTCTCATCGGTGATCAAATACTGAAGATCGCGAATTTGCGGCCGGTCGATCGTCGGATAATAGACCTCGTTGACGATCCCTTTCGAGATCGTGAACCAGACCCGGCTCAGCGCCGAGTACGCGGTGCCGACGCCGTCTTTGTCGCTGCGAGTCCAGCGCGGGTCAATCCCCGGACTGCCGGTCGCCGGATTCGCTTGCAGCACTACCGCCATGGCCATCCTCCTCGTTCGCTTGCCTTAGGGAAAGGTTGCCGGCCCGTCGGAAGCGGGCCGATTCTCGGCGGGTTGGCAACCGGCCCCGCGACCTCATGCATGCTGATGCACGTCGGATAACCGCCCGCGAAGGTCATCCGCGCGGAAAGGCCCCGGCTCGGCGATCAGCGACCGCGCGGCCTCGACGCGTTCCCAAACGTTCCACAACAACACGCCCGCCACGCGGTTCTCGCGCAGATAGTAAACGATGCCTTCGTGATAGGGTTCCTTCCAATCGGTGACCGTTTCCAGCCGGGCATCGACGTCGCCCACCGCTTCGTACCCCAGATCGAACAGGTCCGAGTAGAAGAACGGAAGGTGATCGTAGCTGATCAACTGGCCGGCCATCGATCGGCCCGCCATCTCGCCCATCGTGTTGGCGTTGTCCTCGTGTTCGACCCGCTTATGTTCTCCGAGCGCGGGATTGAAGAACTCGGCGACGTCGCCGGCGGCGTAAATGTCGGGATCGCTGGTGCGCAGGCCCGCATCGACTTGGATTCCGTTGCCGACGGTCAAGCCGATCTGCCGGGCCAATTCGACGTTCGGCTCGATGCCCAGTCCCGCCACCACGGCGTCCGCGGTGATCTCTTCTTCACGGCGGTCTTCGATGTTGCGAATTTTCAAATAATACTTCTCCTCGCGATGCTCTACCGCGGCGACTTCCTCCCCGGACCGCACTTCGACACCCTTCTGCCGGTAATAATTGTTGAGGAAACGCGCCAAATCGCCCGTAAACATGCGTCCGCCGATTCCTTCCTCCGGAAAGATCATCACGACCTCCTTGCCGTTGAGGGCCAGCGCAGCGGCGATTTCGGAACCGATGAAACCTCCGCCGATGACGGCGATTCGCCGTTTCTTTTGGGCGAGCAAACGCAAATGGCGGTAATCGTCCAGCGTGCGAAAATAAAGAATCGCATCGCAGTCGGAAGGAAGCCTCCGCGGCGTGCCTCCCGTCGCCAAGAGCAATTTCTCGTAGCGATAGATCGTCCCCTGATTGTCGCGGACGCTTTTTTTCCAGCGATCGATTTCCACGACCCGGCAGCCCAGATGCAGCGCCGACTCTTGGGCCGCAGCCGTCCGCCAGATGCTCTCCGGCGATTTGCCTTTCCAAAGTCCTTTGGTGAGCGGCGGCCGGTCGTAGGGCGCATGCGGTTCCGCGCTCACCAGCCCGATCGTGCCCTCGCCGTCCGCATCGCGGATTCCCCTCACGCCTGCATCGGCGGCCATTCCTCCGCCGATAATGAGATATCGATAGTTGGGCATGATTTTCTCCTTTGCCTTGTTGTCTTGCTGTATTCTATTCAAGGCGGCAAAAGAGGAAATCGGAAATCGCGGACATGCGATAATTCCCTTATTCCCGGAGATGGTTTTTTCTTAACCGCTAAAGGGGGTGCCCCCCCGGGATTGATTCATCACGGCACGATCAACGTCAAACGCCGCGGCAAGACCTCGATATCCAAGGGCAAAAAGCCGCCCGGATCGCCGTCGAGTTGATAAGGAACCGATTCATCGGACTCGACTGCGCACGCGGCGGATTCTCCGCGTCATCCAATTGCCAAGCCGTCGATGCCGCTGCATATATACCGCGGCGGCCAGCGTGAGAAATCGCACCAACGAGCCCCGGCGAATGCCGCACAAATCCAACTGCCCGTCGCAGCCGTCGGCGTGCGGCGCGATTTGCAGCCCGCCGCCATAACAGGGCAGATTGAATACCGCAAGCCACCTTAGCGAGAGTGGGACGGGCGTTTCGTTCTCGCCGGCCACCTCGCCGCAATGCACGCGGAGTTCCGGATACCGATAGCCGTGAAGAACTTCCCATAGCGGTTGCAGATAATCGCGGGAACGAATGTGGCCGGTTCGCCGTTCATGCACGAGGCGGACCACGTCGGCATCGATCCCGCAACCGACCATCAGCAGAAAAATGCGCTCGCCCGCCCGGCCCGCGTCAAGTCGCACGATCTTTCCTCGCGCAATGGTTTCCGCCAATTTTTCCGGCTCGGGATCGAGACGCAGATGCCGCGCCAGCAGATTTTCGTTGCCGCCGGGCAGCAGTGTCAGCGGCAAACCCTCGGGCGTCCGATTGACCAACTCGGCGGCCGTGCCGTCGCCGCCGACGCCGACCAACACCCGCAAGTCGCCCCGCGTATGAAGCTCGATGGCCCTCTCCGCGACGGCTTGCAAATCGGTGAAAATCTCGGGTGAAAAATCGCGCTGTTGAAGTTTTTCAGCCAGCCGATCGACGCGATGCTTCGAGTCTTTGTGCCTGCCTTGGGATTCATCAGGATCAGGACGCGCTTGGATTCGTTCGGCATGGATTGGGTCATGGTGGGAAAAGGCTGGTTTGATGCCAAATTCCGGTAGGAGATTCGTTCATTTTACAAAAAACGCGATCCCCGTGAGCTTCGAGTTTTGGAAGTAGAACAATTTCACCAGATTTTTAATATTCGTTCAAAACATCCGTCTGAAAATGCTTGAAGTGTTGCAAAATCATACAATTGTTTCGCTGTCCATTCATGGTCGAGGATCATTGTTCAAAGGAGAGCAAATTGCCATAAGTTTTTATTTTGCTAAGAGTTACGACAATAACTCGATTTCTATTGAAGATATGTTCATTAATTGGCACGGAATTCGCTTCTACTGTGTGGCCGTGCGAGTGACAAATTCGCACCTCAACCAAGACTGGCCCGTGGGGCCTCTGACGGTTTCAGGTTAGACGGTTACCTTGCCCTTACTGTCTAGCTTGCCATTGTGGATAAATGGCACGTCAGAGGCCCCAATTTTTTTGCGCCGGTAAGCAGCGGTTTTTTCTGCCAAACGCGTTGAATGTCCGGTGCAAGCATCGGTGCTCAACGCCATCTGTTCCCTGCCGCCGACTTTCTTAGAACCGATATTCCAAACCGGCGGTGATGCCTTGGACCCAGAAATCGGTGGTGCGGCCGGGGTATTTCGGGAAACCCGCGCCCAGCAGGACGCCGGGCGGAATTTGCGAGCTGTTGACGTCGGTGTCGATTTGATCGCCCGGCCGCGCGACTTTGCTCCAATAAATGAAATTATAGCCCGCCGACAATTTCAATCGCCGATTGAGGAAGAAGCCCAACTTTATCCCTAGCTCGGGGATTGCCGTGATACTATTCGTATCGTAAATGCCGATGTTCGTGGGCTGGGCCAAGACGCCGCCCGCATAGGTGAGGGTCGCATTCGGCACGCCTCCCACGCCGGTCCGGGAAGTGGCGCCGTTGATGGCCACTTGCGTGTGCGTGTTTCCCAAAGCCAATTTCGCCACGACGTCCAGCGTCCAGCGGCGGTATTGCTCCGAAAACGTGAATCCGAATTGCCCGCCGTAGAACTCGTTCAGCGCGCTGAAGTCGTCGCTGATGCTCAGCAGGGTGCTCTCGGGGAAAGGCATCCGCGGTCCGGTGATCGTTTGCGATTCCAGGATCTGCAAATTCTCGGCCAGCCGCGCATAGCGGTATCCGAGCAGGAAATCGATGTGAAAATTGTCTGCGTCGCGCATCTTGCGGCGAAAAAGCATCTCGGCGGAATTGAATTCGCTGGTGATATTCACCGATACCGAACCCGACGCCTCGTCCGGGAACGCGATCAAGTGCGCCGCCTGCCCTTGCGAATCGCTCAAGACGTTGAAAAACGGCCTGGCGAGGACGGGGAACGAATTCGAGTTGGCCGCAAACGACGTCGTCAGCGTGCCGGTGGTGGTGTAGTATCCTTCGATCGACAGGTCGCGGCAAGGCATCAGCAAATAGCCCGCTCCAATGCGAAGTCCGGAACGGGATTCGCCGCTCACCAGCCGATTGCCGAAGAGGGTGGAGGTCGAACTCTGGCCGAGTTGACCCGCGGTGCTGAAGTCGCTGCTGCTGCTGGTGGTGACCAACGCCGGCACATTGTAGCCGGGCGACCACCAGAGAAGATATTCGCTGCGGACCCACAGCCGGCCCGCGAACGGTCGGCAGCAACAGAGGCAATTGCAGTGCCCGCAATTTTCGCAGCAGCCACAGGAATCGCCGAGAAGGTCGGAATCGTCCTCGACATCGCCGCCTGAAATCACCTCGGAGGGATCGTCATAGACCATGCCCGAATCCCCGTGGATGGGCTGGGGCGTGCCGATCGGTTCCGGCGTGCCGATCGGCTCCGGATCCGAATTCGTTCTTCCTCCGCGCGGATTGTCGGCGGGCGGATCCTCGAACTCGTAAGCCGTGCGAACGACGCCTGGATTCGCCCTGTGTTGCCGCGATTGAACGGCGCTGACCGAGCGGGACGCCGCCGAATGGCGCCGCGCAGCGCTTGCCGGCGCCGATTGCGGCTGCCAAACCAAAGATCGCTTTTGCTTGGGAGGCGGAGAATCGTCGAAAACGGATTCCGCGCTCAATACTTGCGGTTGCGCCGGCTCCGCCGCGACGGCAGCGGATTCCCGGTACGGGCGGGACTGCTCCTCGCTTGCCTGCGTCGATCGGACTCGCCAACCATCATCTTCTCGTGAAGCAGCTTCCGCGAATCGAGTCGAATTCCCTCGGGGAGCAGTGCCTGCCGGCGCAGCCTGCCATCCGGTCGAGGGCAAATTCGATTGGGCATGGGCGGCATCATTCACCATCCATGATCCCAGAAAAAGAGTAACAATAAAGACATGCTGCAGGGCGCGAACCTGAATCGAGCCGTGCCGAACGTTGGGGCGGGGAAGCACTCGGGGGGACATTGCAATAACTCCACTGCATGGTTTACGCATCCCCCCACAAATCGCAAGACACTAGTCTGCGTGCCCAGTATCGACATGCCTGAATACGAAATTTAACTTTTAGAAAAGTTTTTTCGATTTCGTGGACTTTGTCGTCATCAAGTGGATAGAAATGCCTAATAGCTGTGAATATAGGCAATATGCACAGATAAGCAAAAAATGCAGTGCCTGAGATTTATTGAATTATTTCAAAACAAAACCACCGGCTGCCCGGTGGTTTCGTAGATATTGCCCGCTGATTGTGGGGATGAACTTTTGGCTTATACTTCTTTGGCGTTGATCCAGGACATCAGTTTGCGGAGTTGGCGGCCGACCTCCTCGACCTGGTGCGAATGTTCCTTGCGCCGCATGGCCTTGAACGCCGGGGCGTTTGCCTTATTTTCCAAAATCCATTCCCGGGCGAAATTCCCGTTCTGGATTTCGCCCAGGATCTTCTTCATCTCGGCTTTCGTATCCTCGGTGACGATCCGCGGGCCGCGGCTGTAATCGCCGTATTCCGCCGTATTCGAGATGCTGTAACGCATGTAATTGAGACCGCCCTGGTAGATCAGATCCACGATCAGTTTAACCTCGTGAACGCATTCGAAATACGCCATCTCAGGCTGGTATCCGGCTTCGACCAGTGTCTCGAAACCGGCTTTGATGAGTGCCGAAAGCCCGCCGCAAAGCACGACTTGTTCGCCGAACAGATCGGTTTCGGTTTCTTCGGCGAAACTGGTTTCGATCACGCCCCCCCGCGTTCCGCCGATTCCCTTGGCGTATGCCAAGCCGATCTTGAGGGCTTCCTGAGCGGCGCCTTCGTGCAAGCCGATAAGGCAAGGAACGCCCGCGCCTCGAACGTACTCCGACCGCACCAGATGGCCGGGGCCTTTCGGCGCCACAAGGATCACCGAAACGCCCTTCGGCACGTCGAACTGGCCGAAATGCACGTTGAATCCATGCGAACAAACAACCACGTTGCCCGGCGAAAGGTTGTCGCGAATTTGGCTGCGGAAGATATCGGCTTGCAACTCATCGGGGAGCAGAATGGTGATGATATCCGCCTTTTTCACCGCTTCCGCCGCGGAAAGCGGCTGAAAACCGTCTTTGACCGCCTGCTCGAAATTCGGCGTGCCCGGCAATTCGGCCACGATCACCGTGCAGCCGCTGTCCCGAAGATTTTGCGCATGGGCGTGTCCTTGCGAACCATAGCCTAAAATGGCAATCGTCTTGTTCTTCAACAGGGAAATATCGGCGTCTTTGTCATAATAAATTTTGGCGGGCATTTTTCTATTCCTGGATTGTGGTTTTGGGTTTCAGGTCTTGGGCCTTGGCAAGCCCCAAGACCTAAGCCCCAAGTCCTATATTTCGCTCTTTTGGCACCCTCGAACCATGGCAATGCGGCCGGTGCGCGCAAGTTCGAGGATTCCAAAAGGACGCATCAGGTCGATAAACGCTTCGATTTTCTTTTCGGGGCCGGAAATTTCAATCATCACCGCGTCGGGAGATACGTCAACGATGCGGCCGCGAAAGATATCGGCAAGCTCGCTGACTTTACCCCTCATGTCGGGTGGTGCAGAAACTTTTATCAGCATCAAGTCCCGCTCGACATGCTCGTGCGAACTGATATCGTCCACCTGCACCACGGTGACAATTTTTTCAAGTTGCTTGCGGACTTGCTGCAAAACACTGTCATCTCCGACGACGACGAAAGTCATCCTGGACAATTGGGGGCCTTCCGTCTCCCCCACAACGAGACTATCGATATTGTAACCGCGGGAAGCAAGCATCCCTGAAATATGGGAGAGCACCCCAGGTACGTTCTGAACTAGCGCCGATAACACATGACGCATATCTTTTCCCTGAACTAATAGGCAAAGTTGGTATTCTAATCCTCGCAGTATCTTCCAACAAGAGCCGCAAGAAGGAAATGACTTCGACTAATCGAGACTCAAGTAGAATGTCGGGACGCTTTTGCAAAAGTGACGAAACAGACCAAAAAGAATGAACGCTATTGTCACATTCTTTCAATCGCTATCTGGGGCGTATCAATTTGAAAATACACAATATATGTAATATGAACAAACAGGAAAGCATCTGTAAAGTTATCTGATTAAATATTTTGGGTTTACTTTTCGGATTTTAACGGATATTCCTGCATTGCGGGGCAATTCTAGCCGATTAGGCATTGGAAAGATCATAATAACCGCCCGATTCCTGCGCTTTGGTATCTGCTGAAGTGGGAATTCATGGAGGATAATCTGGTGAACACGGCAAGAAAGCAACTTTTGGCGATTTTAGTCGGAATGGGGATGCTAGGCGGAAATCTGGCGCATGCCCAACAGTTGTATGTTCCGCAAGCGCAAGTCCAGTCAGTCGTGTCCCAGAGAAACCTCGATGCCTATCGGGTTGCACAGCAACCTGACTCAATCGCTCAGCCTGATTTGCCCTCCAACCAATATATGCCCGCCGCCAGTTCGAAAAGCAACGAGGTTCCTGGGAACGTTCCGTCAACCGCTCTGCCTCCCATGGCGCCCCCCAAAGCCGTACCTGAAGGCGCGACGCCGAACGAGTCAAGCAGACCTGCTGTTAATCAAGGCGCTCCTCAGAGACAATTTACCGCCGGTTTTCCCGGCTTGTCCACTTCCGGCCAACCGGTGAGCGCCATGCCTTCCCATGTCCAGGGCGTCGAGACGGGCCTGTGGGACGGGTGCGAACCGGGAAACTGTTGTTCGGTTTGCGGCGGCGGCTGCTGCCAACCACCCTTATGGTTTTCCGATCAAGGAGTCCGCATCATCAACAGAAGCCGCCCGCGACGGATTACCTTGGGGACGGAAAACCAAGTCGTAACAAATCCCCTCACCGGCCAACCGACCGTGGTCGCGGTTGACGTCTTAAATGATCGCTCGGTGAATTTCGATGTGGCGCCGGGCTATTACACCACGATCGGCCGTTATTTGGGGCGCGACTCGCAAGGGCGCGACGACTTCCTGGAATTCACCTACTGGGGCATGAACACCTGGATCGATTCGAACTTCGTCAACGGAACGCGCTTTACACCCTCCGTTTCCGGCACCGATCCCCTCGGCCCCACGGGCAGCATCGGGAGTTTGAACAGCCCGTTTCCCTCCGAAGTGGTTGGATTCAATCGCGCGAATACGCAAACGATCAATATCAACAGCGAAATGCACAACTTCGAGTTGAATTTCCGCATGCGCCCGCGGGGAGAACTGGATCAAATGGTCCTGCAGCCGAACGGCCGTTGGCGCCGCGAATGCAAGCCGGGCGCATATATGTCGTACTTGGTCGGCTTGCGCTATATGACCATCGGCGACGGTATTGTTTGGCACGCGAGCGGGCTGATCGACAATTCGGACACCGGACAACAAATCTTCACCAGCGGCGACTACACCGTGCAAACCGAAAACGACTTGCTCGGCCTGCAAATCGGCGCCGATCTGATCTTCCGCCGCTGCAAGTGGTCGTGGGGCGTTCACGCGAAAGTCGGCCCGTACGTCAATTTCGCGCGGTGCTTGCAGGAAATCAATAATCAGGGAGCGGGCGATCCGTTCGGTTTCGTCTTGTTCAACGACCGCTTCAACGCCCACAAGCACGAAGCCGCCGTGGTCGGCGAAGTGGGCTTCGAGGCGAACTACAAATTCACGCCCAACCTGACGGGCCGCGTGGCCTATGATTTCATGTGGATCAGCGGCATCTCCCTCGCGCCCGAACAATTGCAGTTCACCGCTACGCCCGAAAGCACGATCAACACCAACGGAAACATCTTCTCCCAGGGCCTGACCATGGGGCTCGAGTGGAGTTGGTAAATCGCTTAGATGTGATACATCTGCTCGTCTTGTTCCTTGACGCGCTCGAGCAAGTCGGCAAGGTTGATGCTCTGAAGCTGCTGCCGTTCCATCGCGGCGACTTCCTGCCAAGCCTTCAGTAGAACTTTCACCGCCGGCGAGTCGGGCGAAGCGCTGCTCGTCTTGCCGTCTTCTTCCGTCGTGCCGTCGATCACTTCCATCACGTGACCGAGCGAGACTTCTTGCGGCGGTTTGATGAGTTGATATCCACCCGCCGCGCCGCGCACGCTGGCGACCAGTCCGGCCCCTTTGAGCTGCAAGAGAATTTGCACCAGAAATCGCGGCGGAATGGCGTGGCGCTCGGCAATCCGACGAATTCGGACCGGCTCGCCGGACCCATATTGAGAGGCCAACTCCAGCATCGCAATGCACGCATATTCAGTTTTCGCGGATACTTTCATGGTTCGACTTCCATAAATAAATAATGGAGGGACTATCCCTATTCTTCTCGAATAGGAAACTTAGCCGTTACTTTCGAATGCCCTCCAAAAAACATCTAATAGAATCCTACACAACTGTGTAATTATACAGTCGTTTGTAAACAATACAAGTTTCCCCGTATAAAATCGAATTCTGCGAATTGGACCAATTCAAAATACACACATTCGGGTGGGGTGCTCTACTAAAAAGGTAAGTTTGAGTTCATTTCAGGCTGGACAAAACCAGATTGGAATGCCCATCTAGGCCATTTATTGTGTTTTCAATCGATGCCTGCCCTTGATTCACCCGGTCTTCGCGCTCATATTTGTTCTTACTTGACCGTTCCTCGCGCATACGGCAATATGGGGGTTTGATTATCTTTGTTAATTGACTTGCTAGACACTTAAAAAGTATGAATCCGGGTGAAACATGCGGGAGAAATCCTACCTTGCAGTGGATATGGGAGCTTCGAGCGGACGCCACGTTCTAGGGCGATTCGACGGCAAAACCTTGCGATTGGAAGAAGTTTACCGCTTCGAAAACGGTCCCGTCGAAGTCGGCGGCAGCATCTATTGGGATTTGCTCGGTCAGTGGACGCACGTCCAAAATGGATTGCACGCGGCGAAGGAACGTTCGCAAGCCAAAATCTCCAGCGTCGGCGTCGATACCTGGGGCGTCGATTTCGGGCTTCTGGGACGCCGTGATGAACTGCTGGGAAATCCCTTCCATTATCGCGACGCCCGCACCAACGGCATCATGGAAAAAGCCTTCGCGATGGTCCCTCGCGAGGAAATCTTCCGCCAAACCGGCTTGCAGTTCATGCAGTTCAACACGCTCTTCCAATTGCTGGTGATGAAACTCGGCGGTTCGTCGCTGCTGGAGGCGGCCGAAACCATGCTCATGATGCCCGATCTGTTTCACTGGCTCTTGACCGGCGAAAAGTGCAATGAGATGTGCGATGCCAGCACCAGCCAGTTTTACAATCCCGTCGCCGGCGATTGGGCGCGCGATCTGCTCGACAAGTTCGGCTTGCCGACGAAAATTCTGGGCCGCATAGCTCAACCGGGCACGATTCTCGGTCCGCTGAGGGTGAAATTGGCCGAAGACCTCGGCCTGCCCGGCTCGCAAGTCGTTTTGCCCGGCTCGCACGATACCGCCAGCGCCGTGATGGCCGTGCCCGCCGCAAGCAAGCCGGGCGCGAGGCCCGATTGGTGTTATATCAGCCTCGGCACCTGGGCGCTGATGGGCATCGAATCGCCGCGGCCGGTCGTCAATGAACAGGTCTCCCAATTGAATTTCACCAACGAAGGCGGCGTCGGCGGCACCACGAGGCTCCTCAAGAACATCACCGGATTGTGGCTCGTACAGGAATGCCGCCGCGCGTGGAACCGCGCGGGCGAGAATTTGCACTGGGAAGATCTCAACCGCTTGAGCGCGGCGGAACGGCCCTTGCGCTGCTTCGTCAATCCCGACGCCCACGATTTCCTGGCCCCCGCCGATATGCCCGAAGCCATCCGCCGCTTCTGCCGGCAAACCGGCCAAACGGCGCCGGACGGCAAAGGCACGGTGCTCCGCTGCGCGCTCGAGAGCATCGCCATGAAATTCCGCAAGGTCCTCGGCTATTTGGAAGAGTTGGCCGGCGGGCGCATCGAAACCATCCATATCGTCGGCGGCGGCATCCAAAACAAACAGCTTTGCCAGGCCGCGGCCGACGCCTGCGGACGCCGCGTGGTAGCCGGCCCGATCGAAGCCACCGCCACCGGCAACGTGATGATGCAGGCCGTCGCCGCCGGCGATGTCTCTTCGATCGCCGACGCCCGCGATGTCATCCGCCGCAGCTTCAGCGTGGAAGTCTATGAGCCGCAAAATACCGACGCCTGGAGCGAGGCTTATGAGCGATTTTCGAAGGTTGCGTGATTTTCAGGAGTATGGTCATGGTCCGATGCTTGCCGCTTCTTTCACTGCTGTTGGTTTTGGGTTCGTTCCGGCCGGTGTTCGCCGAATCGGCCGAGAAAGACCCGCCGCCGAAGAAGCAAGAAAGTTATTACGAGCTCTATAAGCTCGTCGTCGATACGGTCGATCAGGTCGAGCGGAACTACGTCACCGAAATCGATCGGCGGGAGTTGATCGAAGCGGCCGTCCGCGGCGTGATGGCCAGGCTCGATCCTTATTCGTCCTACATCGGCCCGGAGGAGATCGAACGCTTCCGCGCCGGCGTCGAAAGCGAATTCGGCGGGATCGGCATCCAACTCTCGATGGACGGAGGCGACCTAACGATCCTCAGTCCGATCTACGGCACGCCGGCCTACAAGGCCGGTCTCCTGGCCGGCGACATAATCCTCGAAATCAACGGCGAGAGCACGGAGGATTTCACGATCGACGACGCCATCGCGCGGCTCAAAGGCGCGGAGGGCACGCCGGTCTCGCTCACGATCGTCCATCCGCAACACAAGGAAAAGGAAACCGTCTCGGTCAAGCGCGAAAAGATCCACGTCGAAACGGTCTTGGGCGACCGCCGCGGCGACGACGGCCGCTGGGACTTTTTTCTCGATCCGGCGGAAAAGATCGGCTACTTCCGCGTCACGGCCTTCAGCCGCGACACCGCCGCCGAGTTGAAGGCCGCTCTCAAAAAACTTAAAGACGCGAAAATGCGCGGACTGATCCTCGACTTGCGTTTCAATCCCGGCGGGCTGTTGACCTCGGCCGTTGACGTGACCGATCTGTTTCTCGCCGAAGGCCGCATCGTCAGCACCAAAGGCCGCAACAGCCCCGAGCGCGTCTGGAACGCCAGGAAAATCGCGAAATTCGCCGACGTTCCTTTGGTCGTGCTCGTCAATCGCTATAGCGCCAGCGCGAGCGAGATCGTGGCCGCCTGCCTGCAAGATCACCATCGCGCGGCGATCGTCGGCGAGCGCACCTGGGGCAAAGGGAGCGTGCAGAACGTAATCGAGTTGGAAGGCGGCCGCAGCGCGATCAAGCTCACCACGGCCGCCTACCTCCGCCCCAGCGGCAAGAACATCCACCGCTTCCCCGACGCCAAGGAAACCGACGAGTGGGGCGTCACGCCCGACAAGGGCTACGTGCTCAAACTGGACGAAGACGAACTCTACAAACTCCTCGCTTATCGCCGCGACCGCGACATCCTCCGCACCAACGGCGCCGTGAAGCCGAAAAACGGAAACGGCGACAAGCCGTTCGTCGATCGGCAGTTGGAACTGGCGGTGAAGTGCTTGAAAGAGGAAATGGAAAAATGAGGGGCGAGGGGTTAGAGATCAGGGGCTAGAGAATTGTGATGATGTGCGATTTCACGTTAATCCCTGATCTCTAATCCCTAGCCCTTTTCCATGAACATTCTGACCATCGAATCGACGTGCGATGAAACGGCGGCGGCGGTTGTGACGGAGCGCTGCGAGGTGCTGGGGGCCGTGGTGGCGTCGCAGGACGATTTGCATCGGCGGTTCGGCGGGGTGGTGCCGGAAATCGCCTCCCGGCGCATGTCGAACGGATTCTGCCGGTCATCGACGAAGCCTTGCGAAAAGCGAATCTCACGCTCAAAGACCTCGACGCGGTGGCCGTGGCGAACACGCCCGGACTGGCCGGGTCGCTCTTGGTGGGGCTGGTCGCAGCGAAGGCGCTCTGCGTCGCGCTCGATCTGCCGTTGGTGGCGATCAACCATCTGCAAGCCCATATCTATGCCTGCCGAATCGCCGCCGGCGAGGAAGTGTTTCCCTGCGTGGGCCTGATCGTCAGCGGCGGGCACACGAGCTTATATCGCTGCCGCGGGGCGTTGGATTTCGAACTCCTGGGTGCAACCATCGACGACGCCGCCGGTGAAGCCTTCGACAAAGTGGCCACCATGCTCGGGCTGCCTTATCCCGGCGGGCCGGCAATCAGCCGGGCGGCCGCGGAAGGCAATCCGAAGGCGTACGACTTTCCACGCTCCTTCCTCCGCGACGACGATCGGCTCGATTTCAGTTTCAGCGGATTGAAAACGGCGGTCCGCTACACGATCGCCGGACCCGGCAAACCCGAGATGGCCGCGGAAAAGGGGACAGGTGCATTTTGTGCGAAGCACCCGGAGGGCCGTTCCGGCAAAATGCACCTGTCCCCTTTTCCGCTCCTGCCGGCGGACAAAGTCGCCGATCTGGCCGCAAGTTTTCAGGAAGCGGTGGTCGATTGCCTGGTGGGCAAGGCATTCTTGGCTTTGCGGAAGACCGGCTTTCGCACACTCTGTTGCGGCGGCGGCGTCGCGGCGAACGCCCGCCTGCGGGAGCGGTTGGCCGAGGAAGCCAATCGTCAAAACGCCCGGCTGCACATCGCTCCGCTTGCCCTCTGCACCGACAATGCCGTGATGGGCGCGATCGCCATCGAGCGTCTCAAAGCGGGTCTTGTCGAGGAACTCGATCTCGACGCTTTTCCGGGCGTGGTACGGAAAACAGCAGTCATTGGATAATATCATTTTATCTGAATGGAGTAACTTTCCGTGTAAGGAGGGAAAAGGGGAAAAGGGAAAACTGGGAAAGTAGAAATAAAACAACTCTGTTTTTCCCATTTCCCCATTTTCCCTTTTCTCCGCTTCCTTACACTTACAGCATTCGGGAATTGCAAAACGTAGTTTTTTTGATTTCGTTTTCTCAGGCGTGCGGAATTTTTCCCGCCGGTGTAACACGAAGGAAACGGCCTTTTTCTTGGTTTTTGGAAAGGCGAAATCTCGTTTTCTCGGAAGTTATGGGGTTTTTGGGGCCGAATTTTTGCCGATTGGGCCTTTTTCCGGCCGAAAACGACACTTTCGCATTGGGTATCGAAAAACACGAAAGGTCGAAAGGACGAAATCCCGAAATAACCAGCGCAGAAAAGTGTCTCTTTCGAGAACTCGCGAAATCGTTCCAAATTTTCCTTTCGTGGTTTCGCATTTTCGGGATTTCGCGTCCTGGAGTTCGGTTCGTTCAAAGTAGCGGCGGCATTCTGCCGCGCATCCGGCAAAGCGGCAGGATACCGCAGTTCCTTGAAGCGCAATTGAAACCTTCCGCCCGCTTCGCGTCAATCGTAAGTGTCATGGATATATGTATACTATATCTCGCGGTTCTTGTCAAGGAAAATCTTAGCGTCCGCAGCATGTTGAGTTGTAAGTCGCGAGGGGAATGGGATTAGGAAAACGAGAACTATTTTTGGCGAATTGAAAATTTAGCGCACGCGTGCAGGCGGAAGCGGGGAATGAGTTTTTCGGTGCTGGTTTTCAATTTTTCCATGTTTTGGTTTTGGGTCTTTGGTCTTGGCGAACGGGCCGTCGTCGGTTCTGGTAATCTTCGGGGGATAGGGGAAGCGGCGGAACATATTTTTCGGTGCTCTTTGGTGTTTTTTCCATGTTTTGGTCTTTGGTCTTGGCGAGCCGGCAGCCCTCGATCCCGACGGGGGGCGATTTTCGTCATCAAATTTCTCGAATCGCACTTCGCTCGGTCTTGAAGAAAATCTTTTCGTCATCAGATTTTGAAAATCGCACGTTTGTTCGTCGGGCGTACGTATCTGACTTGTCGTTTGCGCAAGAAACGGCAAATGCGCAAGCTGGATGTGGCGGGTGGTTGGGATATATGTTCATAATTATAGGTATCTTGTTTTCGCTGAGGACCATGAATTCTGCCTACCCGAGAGGGGCAAAGACTCTTTTTTGAGCGTGACTTAGGCAGCATGATACATAAGTACACTCTTTGGCGACTAGGCCAGCATAGCCGATGCGGCGGCTCATTTTCAAGAAAATTCTTTTTGTTTTGTTCTAACACCAAGAGGGCGGCGGAGTTAGGGAAGAAATATTTTTGCGAAGTGGAAAATCGGCATTCTCCGAAATTCAGAATCGCCCCGAATGGAGAATTGCTCGGCATGGGCAAGATGCCAGATGACAACGATTTGAGTCCGGTCGCCATGCTGCCTGCTGCTATTGGTTCGTTGGTTTGACATAACCCGGTGTACCAGGCTTCGCTTCGTATCCCAACTTCTCGGCTTGTGCGAAATCGGCGTCGGCGTTGGCTATTTCGTCATTCTGCAAGTACAAATAGCCCCGCGCATGAAATGCACACCCAAGTGTCGGATCGAAACGAATCGCCGCGGTAAAGTCGATGATCGCTTTGTCGTAGTCCCCTTTCTCGGCGTATTTGCAGCCACGGTTGAAGTACGCCCCGGCGTCCTTCGGGTTGAGCCGAATGGCCTCGGTGAAGTCCGTCATGGCCCGGTCGTGATTACCCATCTTGCTGTAGATGCAGCCACGGTCGAAGTACGCCCCGGCGTCCTCCGGGTTGAGCCAAATGGCTTCGCTGTAGTCAGCGATCGCCTGGTCGCGATTACCTTTCTGCTGTAGCTGAAGCCACGGCTGAAGTATGCCTTGGCATTCTTCGGGTCGAGCCGAATCGTCTCAGTGTAGTCAGCAATCGCCTGGTCGTTGTCAGCCTTTGCCCCGTGGGAACGGCCCCGCTCATAATACGCGTCGGCATACTTCGGGTTGAGTCGAATGGCCTCGGTGTAGTCAGCAATCGCCTTGTCGAACTCGCCCTTCTTCTGATAAGCGTAGGCGCGCCACAATAGACATCGGCACATAGGGGGTTGAGCCGAATGGAGTTCGTCCAGTCCGCAATCGCCTTGTCGAATTCGCTCTTTTCCACATAGACGTGGGCTCGCCCCCAGTATGCCTCGGCAGATTGTGGATTGAGCCGAATGGCCTCGGCGTAGTCAGCAATCGCGTTGTCGAGGTCGCCTTTATTCAAATAAGCATTTCCCCGATTGAGGTACATCAAGGCGTTATCGGATTTGAGCCGGATGGCTTCGGTGTGGTCCGCAATCGCTAGATCGAAATCTCCTTGATTAAATCGGGAGAAGCCGCGGTTGTTGTACGCCTCTGCGAATTGCGGGTTAAGTCGGAGAGCTTCAGTGTGGTCGGCAATCGCTTGGTCGTAGTCACCCTTCTTCGAGTAGGAGCAGCCGCCGTCATACGCATCGGCATACTCCGGGTTGAGTTGAAAGGCTTCGGTGTAGTCAGCAATGGCCTTGTCGATTTCACCCTTCTCATGATATGCATAAGCCCGCCCACGATAGTCGCCGGCACATCGTGGATCGAGCCGAATGGCCTCGGTGTAGTCGGCGATGGCCTTGTCGAGTTCTCTTTTCTGGTTATAGACATAGGCTCGCGCTCGATAGGGATAGGCGAGTTGTGGTCTGAGCCGAATGGCCTCGGTGAAGTCAGCAATCGCTTTGTCGAACTCGCCCTTCTGTTGATAGACATCAGCTCGCCCCCAATATGCCTGGGCAGATTGTGGATTCAGTCGAATGGCCTCTGTGAAATCAGCAATCGCCTTGTCGCGGTCACCCTTCTCTCGATAGGAACTACCCCGCTCATCATACAGTTGGGAAAACGTCGGGTTGACTCGAATGGCCTCGGTGTAGTCGGCGATGGCCTTGTCGAAGTCACCCTTCTTATGATTAGTAGAGGCTCGCCCCCAATATCCCTCGGTACATCGGGGGTTGAGCCGAATGCATTCCGTCCAATCAGCAATCGCCTTGTCGAACTCGCTCTTCTCGCCATAGACACGGGCTCGCCCCCAATATGCCTCGGAAGATTGTGGGTCGAGTCGAATTGCCTCGATGTAGTCAGCCATAGCCTTGTCGAGGTCGCCGCTCTTGTCGTGGCAACTACCCCGCGTGCAATTGGCCTCGGCCATCGTCGGATCAAGCTGTAAGGCTTTGTTACAGTCGGCAATGGATTTACCCAATTCATCTTTTCGCATGTAAGCTCGGCCGCGACCGGAGTACGACCGAGCGTTTTGTGGATTCAGACGAATGGCCTCGGTGTATGCAGCTATCGCTCCCTCAAGATCGCCTTGCTCTCGCAGCAAATCGCCTTGCTTTATTGCTTCATCTTCCAGGTTACTCATGACGAGTTCTCCTTCTCAGGACAGGAATATGTACAAGGCATCGCCGGGTTTTTTGAGTGCCACATGGTACTGGCCAAAAGACGAAGCGCCGGGATGAACCCGGCGGCTCACTTTTAGGTTTGATTTGCTTGTTTAAAACGATAACAGGCATTGCCAGATGAACATGTTGCCGAAGGCTTCGATGTTTTCCCAAATGCGCCGGGTGAGTTGGGCGTCGCCGCTTACGGGGGGAAGTTCTTTTAATTTTTCTTCCCAGGGTGTGCAGACGCCGGCTTTCGATTTCGTCTGCGGGAAACTGCGGACGCCGTAATTTTCGCCGAATTTCGCGTCGGGCGCGGGCGAGACGGTGAAATCGTCGGAGGGATTGGCAGGAGTGTGGCCGCGGGAATAGACGCCGTGCTGGCGGACGAAATCGGTCAGATCGCGGAGTTTGTCGGCGCAGGTGTCGTTCTGCATGATCGCGCTGGCATCGACGATGTAGCCGCCATCGCGGGCGACTTCGTCGAGGATCTTTTTTACGTGCGAACGTAAATCTTCCGGTTTGCCGTGAGAAAGCAAAAAGTTGGGGATGCCGCCGCTTAAGCAGAATTTTTTGCCGAGCACCTTGTTGACCTCGAAAATATCGCCGCGATCGACGTGATAGACGATGCTGCTGTCGGGCAGTTCGGTGAACGACTGGAGATGATGCTTCCAATCGCCCTCGGCATAGAAAAGGGTTTGGTGGCCGTTTTTCCAGAGTTCTTCGATGATCGGCTTGACGGTCGGCCAGTAGTGCGATTCGAACTGGCCGGCGGATACGAAGGGCTTGCAGCCGCGATGCATCCAGTAGCCGATGGGAACGCGGCGGCTGGGATCGGCCGAGGAAATGGCCACATTGTACAAATGCGGCATGAGGGCTTCGCACGCTTTGAGGACTTTGTCGGGCTGGGTCATCATGTCCATCGTGAGTCCGATGTAGCCGCGGAGTTTGTCGGCGAGGATATCGAACGGGGCTTTGAAGATGCCGGCGATCGCCGAGACCGTGCCCGACTCGTCCTTGAGCCGCTGGTTCTGCGTGCCGAAGGCGATGAAATAATTCCACATGGCCATGCCGCCTTTGACCAACGCGACGTTGTTGCGATAGGAGTTCGGAGTGCCCGGCGCGACGATTTCGGTGGAAACGCGCGGCAGCCAGACGTTGTAGAGGAAGCGCGGTCGGATCGTCGATGAGCTGGTCGTACTCGTCCTCCTTCATGAACGCGTCGTTTTCGCTCGGCTCGCGGTACTGGAAGCCCATGTTGGCGGGCACGTCGATGCCGGGGATGCCGTAGTAGCGGAGGCCGATCGCCTGGGTCAGGCCGGTCCAGACATAGACCATATTGCCGACGACGGCGTCCCAATCGAAATCGGCGGCGCACTTCCGTGCGGCGGCGAACGCCTTGTCGTAGTCGTGGACCACCTCCTGCGCGGTGAAGCCGGCATACTTCGCGGTGAATTCCGCCACGAACGGCCGGATCGGCACCATGTCCGGCATTTCGTTCCGCATGGCGGTGACGTAGCGAGCGAGACGCTGGTTGTAGAGTTGGATCTTGTCCATCATTTTGTTCAGGTGCGTATTTTTAGATGTGCAAATTGGCCCCGGGACTGGACGCTCATTTTCTCCGATTCATGGGACAGTTGTCAATGCCGCAGAGCGTCCCTCGAACGCCGGAGCTGCCGGTTTCGGGCTGAAATTTTTTCGTTATTCGCACACCACGATCCAGCCATTCGCCCGAAACCTTCCGAACCAGAACGGATGCGCGAGCGGCCGCTGGCGATCGACGCCCAGCGGAATCCACTCGCGGAACCGAAAACCGGCGGCGTGGAGTTCCTGCCGCAGTTCCGACTGTTTGAACGTGTGCAGGAACATCTGCGTGATGCCGTGGAAGGGGAAGAATTTGTCGCCCGGCTCGATTTCACGGTTTTTTAGCCGCTCGAAAAAATGCCTCACCAGCCAGCGGCGGCCGAGCGGATCGAAGAGATTGAACCAGTAGTTATGCACGTGGATAACGAACAGACCGCCGGGCTTGAGGATCCGCCGCACGTGGTCGAGCACGCGGCGGCGGTTCATCCGCCCCCGGATCATGCCGAGCGTGCTGAAAAGGCAGAGCGCGTAATCGGCCGAATGGTCGCATAGGCAGCCGAGTTCCACGAGATTCGCCTGCATGCATTGGATGGGCAGGTTCTCCCGCCGGGCCTTTTGAGCGACGATCGCCAGCATGTGCGGCGAGAGATCGACGGCCAGCCCGCGAATGCCCCGCCGTGCCAAGGCGACCACCGCCCGGCCGGTCCCGCAACCGAAATCGACCACCAAACCGCTCCGGCGAATGTGCCGCAGCAGCACCTGCTCGTCGAACTCGAAGAGCCGGTTTTCGGCGAAATACTCATCGTATTCCGTGGCGATATGTTCCGCCTGGGTATATTCCCAGACTCCGCCGGTAACCCCCGCGGGAAGCTGCCATTCTGGAGGTAATGAGGTGGACAAGATTTTGTTGAAACCTGACGGTGGTTGCTGACCGCGATCAACCTTAGTATAATTCGAACTTATTTATTTGCCTACCGAACCGGCCGTCCGCCGGTGAAAAGAAGTCTCCCCACAACGGGGGGGTAGTTCCTAGCATGAAGGAGAAATAATTGTGGCAATTCGAGTTGGTATCAACGGTTTCGGTCGGATCGGCCGGTTGGTGTTCCGCGGTTTGATGGCCAAGGCGCGGTAAATTCGAGGTCGTCGGCATCAACGATATCACCGACAACAAAACGCTGGCTATGTCTGCTTGAAGTACGACAGCACCCACCGCCGCTTCCCGGCACGGTCGAGCACGACGACGAGAATCTGATCGTCGATGGCAAGAAGATTCCCGTTATGGGCGATCAAGGATCCCGCCACGCTGCCGTGGAAAGAGCACAATGTCGACGTCGTGCTGGAAAGCACCGGCGTGTTCACGTCGCGCGGCGGGTCGGGCAAAGCCGGCTACGCCAGCCATCTGGACGCCGGCGCCCGCAAGGTCGTGATCAGCGCCCCGGCCAAGGACGAGCCCGACCTGACCGTGCGTGCTGGGCGTCAACGACGACCAACTCAAGCCCGAGCACAAGTGCATCTCGAACGCCAGCTGCACGACGAACTGCCTGGCCCCGGTGGCCAAGGTGCTGCACGAGAAGTTCGGCATCGTCAAGGGCCTGATGACCACCGTCCACTCCTACACCAACGATCAGCGCGTGCTCGACTTGCCGCACAAGGACCTCTACCGCGCCCGGGCGGCCGCGCTGAACATCATCCCCACCACCACCGGCGCGGCGAAGGCCGTGGGGCTGGTGATTCCGGCCTTGAAGGGCAAGCTGACGGGCATTTCGCTCCGCGTGCCGACGCCCACCGGCAGCGTGGTCGATCTGACCTGTCGAGATGGCCAAGCCGGTCACCAAGGACGCCGTCAACGCGGCGATCAAGGAAGCGGCCGCCGGCCCGATGAAGGGCATCCTCAAGTACACCGACGACCCGATCGTCTCGAGCGACATCATCGGCGACCCGCACAGCTCGATCTTCGCCGGCGACTGGACCGCCGGTGATGGGCGACACGATGCTCAAGGTCGTCTCCTGGTACGACAACGAATGGGGCTATAGCTGCCGCAGCGTCGATCTGATCGAACGAGTCGCGGCGTTGTAATTCGACTGGATTGTTGGGCGCCATGCCCACGCTTGTCGTGGGCATGTTGATTTTTCGCACTCCCCATCATGCCCACGGCGAGCGTGGGCATGGCGCCGAGTTCCGTGGTTAAGCCAAGCGCGGATAGCCGTCGAGATGCTCAACGGCGCCGCATTCGGCGGTTCGACGCCGATTTGAATAGTGAAGAGCGATCGTCCGATTAAATCTCATCCTTTCCGGCAGGTGAAAAATGACTCCTCGTCACGACGTTCGAGCGTTAGCGGCGCAGTTCCAAATCTTCGGCGAATACCTCGACGCGGAGCCCTACGGCAACGGGCATATCAACGATACATATCGGCTGGCGTATGACCAAGGAGGCGCTGCGCTGCACTATCTTTTGCAGCGCATCAATCACTACGTCTTCAAGAAACCGCCGGAATTGATGGAAAACGTGCGCCGCGTGACGGAACATATTCGCGGCAAGCTCGATTCTCCCGGCGATCTGACGCGGCGGGTATTGACCATCATCCCCACTCACGACGGCCAATTGTTTCACCGCGACGCCGGCGGCAACTACTGGCGGACCTACATTTTCATCGAGAACGCCCGCACGTTCGACGCCGTCGAAACGGCCGCCCAGGCGTTTCAGGCGGCGAAGGAGTTCGGGCGGTTCCAGAAACTGCTGGTCGATCTTCCCGCCCCGCGGCTGTTCGACACGATTCCCGACTTCCACAACACGCCGAAACGCTTCGCCGCGCTCGAAAAGGCGATCGCCGCCGACACCTGGAACCGCGCCGCCGCCGCCAAGGCGGAGATCGATTTCGCGCTTGGCCGGAAACCGCTGGCCTCCGTGCTGCTCGATCTCAACGCGAAAGGCAAAATCCCCGAGCGAACCACGCACAACGACACCAAGTTCAACAACATCATGCTCGATGCCGCCACCGGCGAGGCACTCTGCGTGATCGATCTCGACACGGTCATGCCCGGCTTGGCGCTCTACGATTTCGGCGACATGGTGCGGACCACGACCAGCCCGGCGATCGAGGACGAGCGCGACCTCGCGAAAGTGCAAATGCAGATGCCGATGTACGAAGGGCTCGTGCGCGGCTATCTTTCCACGGCCGGCGAGTTCCTCCGCCCCGCCGAAAGGGAAAATCTCGCCTTTTCCGGCAAACTCATCACGTTCGAGCAGGGCATCCGCTTCCTGGCCGACTACCTCTCCGGCGATGCCTACTACAAGATCCACCGCGAGGGCCATAACCTCGACCGCTGCCGCACGCAGTTCAAGCTCGTGGAGTCGATCGAGCAGCAGGAAGAAGAAATGGTGCGGCTCGCGGAAACCTGATTTGCTCGATAAATAACGCGGAGCGCAGCTATCTTGGCCGCCAGGCGGCGGGCGAGACGCCATCGCTCCGACGGATGATTGCCGCAGCTTACTGTCTTCTGCGGACGACTACACCGAACAAGCCATCGCGGCGTCGGTTTGGCCGAGCCGGATGCGGGCGATGGCGGGAATGTCGAGAAGCAAGACCATTTTTCCCTCGCTGCCCCAGGTGGCTACCCCGGCCACCAACTCTCCGCCAAAACCGCCGCGATCGACCGATCGAAGATCGTCCTCCGAAAAGCTGACGACTTCCGCCACCCGATCGACCAACGCGCCGAATACGGAATCCTCCGCGGTAAGAACGAAAAGCAGCCCGCTGCGCGAAATCTTGATTTGGTCGCGGCACTTGGAAAAGATGCGCCGCAGCGAACTCAAATCGGTGTTGCGGGTGTCCGCGACGATCTTTTTTGCCGCGGCTGCGTCGCCCGCGGCCATTTTCGCAACCACGCGCTCGGCAATGCCGTGAATATTCTTGTGCGGCTGATCGAATTGCGCGAATAGATTGATGAGCGATAGATCGTTATTGGTGAGTCGCGCCAGATCTTTCTGATTGGCCAGCAGACGATCGTACCATTGGCCGAATTTGCATCGATGCGGGTCGGTGGCCAGCCGGAATTCGCGTCGTTCGTCGATGCACAATTCGAGTTCCTCGATCCACTTGCAGTGGTCCGCTTCGCGCTCTTCCAGGACGTTGGCGATTTCCCGGTTTTCTTGGCGCAACGAAGTCATGCCCAATATCGTACGCACGTCCATCACGTCGATCGGCTGATTGCGGAGCGTCACGACTCCTTCGATGAAGGACGGCGCCTGCGGCATGGCATGGATGGGCATGTCCCGTAGCGAGACGATTTCCCGCATGTGCTGGACATCGACTCCATAGGCTTGTTCGGCGAGTTCGAAAATGAGCCATTGACGGTTGATGGTGGTTGCCATGGTGGGATCTCCTGAAACGGGGCTTTTACTTTCAAATCTAGCATGGTATTATCGACAGGGACGGAAATCTCCCCCATGTATCGAAGAGGGACAATGCCGTTTTGCCCGATTGTGCGGGCGGAATTATTCGACTTGCCGGAACAATGGCTGCAATTGCCTCCACCTTCCCGGCCGCAAATACTCCGCATTCGCGAGCCTGAAATTGCCGCGCGAGTTTTTCCATGCAATATCCACCCCTGACCGATTGGCGCCGTTATCCCGTCACGGTCGGCATTGCCGCGGGGGCGGTGGCGATGACGGCCCGCGTGTGGCTCGGCGCGAGCGACAACCACTTGACGATGAGCGATGCGTTCTGGCACGGCGAACTCTGGCAACCGCTGACGAGCTGCCTCCTGCACGGCAGCGTGCTCCATCTGCTTTTCAATTTGATGTGCCTTTGGGTTTTCGGCCCGGTGTTCGAACGGATTTTCGGCTCCGCGCGTTTTCTGCTGCTGGTGATTTTCCTCGCGGTCGGCTCTTCCTTGGCGGAGTATGCTTTTAGCGTGGGAGGAATCGGCCTTTCCGGCGTGATCTACGGGCTGTTCGGCATGCTCTGGGTGCTTGGCGGCAGGGATCGGCGATTCTTCGGAACCATGGACCAACAAACGGTGCAGATGTTGGTCGGCTGGTTCTTCCTCTGCATCGCGCTTACCGTCGCGAAAGTCATGGCCATCGGCAACGTGGCCCACGGCTCGGGCGCGATCCTGGGCGGCCTGCTGGGATTCGCGATCGTCGAAAAAGACAAGCTTCGAAAGATCGGCTATGTCGCGGGACTCGCGACCCTGATGTTGGCGATCTTCGCCGCGGCCTCGGTCGGCCGCCCCTACGTGAATTTCTCCGGCGACGTGGAAAGGCAAAAATATAACCGCGCTCTTTCTATCGCCCAGCAAGGAAATCAGTCGTTCGATGCCGGAAAGTTCGAAGAAGCCGCCGAGTTTTATTCCCGGGCGTTGGCCATCGATGACTCCGAAGCCGCGTTCTGGTATAATCTGGGTCTCTGCCGATTGCGTCTCGGCAAGCCCGATCAGGCTTGCGAGGCCTTCCGGCGGGCCGCGGCGCTGGAGCCCGACAACGAACAATACCAAAAGATGTTGGAAATGTTTTCCCCGAACGAATGAACTGAAACGATCGATTGGCCTGACCTTCGAAAGGAGAACGTCAATGCATAGAGCCATTTTAACCATCGGCTTGATAACCGGTTCGGCGATTTTTTCAGCGGCGACGAGCCTTGCCGCTGAAGCCCCGAAAACTCCCCGTCCGCCCGCCGTGCCGCTGGTGGCGCACGATCCCTATTTCAGCATCTGGTCGTTCGGCGACCTCTTGGCCGGCGACCTGCCGCGGCACTGGACGGGAAGGATTCAAGCGTTGACGAGCATGGTCCGCATCGACGGCAAACCCTACCGCGTGATGGGCTCGAAACCGGAAAACGTGCCCCCCATGAAACAGCTTTCGGTGCGCGTGCTGCCCACGCGGACGATCTATGAATTCGAGCAGGACGGCGTGCAGCTAACGCTCAATTTCATTTCGCCGCTATTGCCGAAGGACCTCGACGTGTTCTCCCGGCCCGTCACCTATTTGACTTGGGATCTCCGCGCGACCGACGGCAAGACGCACGAGGCGGCCGTCTATTACGACAATTCGGCGGAGCTTGCCGTGAACAACCCCCAGCAAAAGGTGATTTGGTCGCGGCCCGATTCCGAGGATCTCGCCGTGATGCGGATCGGCTCGAAGGATCAGCCCGTGCTGGAGAACGCGGGCGACGATCGGCGGATCGACTGGGGTTACGCTTTCCTGGCCGTGCCCAAGGGAAAGGGCGTCTCCACGGTAACCGCGATCGATACGGATGCGCGCTCGTCGTTCGCCGCGAAGGGAAGGCTGCCCAAGCGGGACGATCGCGACATGCCCCGCGCGGCCGACAAGGATTGGCCCGTGCTGGCGTGCGCGATCGAGATTGGCCGGGTGGGGGCGGAGCCGGTTTCACGGCATATTCTGATCGCCTACGACGACGAGTATTCCATCGAGTATCTCGGCACGAAGTTGCGCCCCTACTGGCGCCGCGACGGCATGAGCGCGCTGCAGATGCTGGAAACCGCGGAAAAACAATATCCCGAATTGTGCAAGCGCTGCGAAGCCTTCGACAAGGAATTGATGGCCGACGCCGCCAAGGTGGGCGGGCCCGACTACGCCGGCTTCTGCGCCCAGGCATACCCCGTGGCGATGGCCGCCCACAAGCTCGCCGCCGCGCCCGACGGCCGCCCGATGCTGTTCTCGAAGGAGAATTTCAGCAACGGCTGCGTCGGCACGGTGGATGTGATTTATCCCGCCGCGCCGATCTTCATGCTCTTGAACAACGAACTGCTCAAGGCTTCGGTGACGCCGGTGTTCGACTACGCCGCGCTGCCGCGCTGGAAATTCCCCTTCGCCCCCCACGACCTCGGCACCTATCCCAAGGCGAACGGCCAGGTTTACGGCGGCGGCGAGCGGACCGAAGAGAACCAGATGCCCGTCGAGGAGTCGGGCAACATGCTGATCATCGCGGCGGTGATTTCGCGGCTGGACGGCAACACGAAATACGTCGAAAAATACTGGCCGCAGATCTCCCGTTGGGCGGAGTATCTCAAGGAAAAGGGGCTCGATCCGCCGAACCAGCTTTGCACCGACGATTTCGCCGGCCATCTGGCCCATAACGCGAATCTTTCGATCAAGGCCATTGTCGCGCTGGCCGCTTATGCGGAAATGTGCAAGACGGCCGGCAAGGCCGCCGAGGCCGCGGAATACCGAAAAATCGCCGAGGAATTCGCCAAGCAGTGGCTGAAAATGGCCGGCGACGGCGACCATTTCCGCCTGGCCTTCGACAAGCCCGGCTCCTGGAGCCAGAAATACAATCTGGTGTGGGATAAACTGCTGGGACTCGATCTCTTTCCGCCGGAAGTGTCCGCGAAGGAGATCGCGTTTTACAAGACGAAGCTCAAGAAGTATGGCCTGCCGCTTGATAATCGCAAGGGCTATACGAAGACCGATTGGGAGGTTTGGACTGCCACACTTGCGCCCGATCGTGCGACGTTCGATGCACTCATGCAGCCGGTCTATGCGTTTGCCAACCACACGCCCGACCGCATTCCGCTGACCGACTGGTATGAGACCGGCAATGCCAAGTGCGTCGGTTTCCGCGCCCGCCCCGTGATCGGCGGCGTGTTCATCAAGTTCTTGGACGACAAAGCTATTTGGAAGAAGTGGGCGGAAGAGAAATAGAAGTTGGGTGGCTCAAGCGCAGTGCAGACCCACCACGAATGATGCACGGGAAATTGGTGGGTCTGCGCTGCGATTGACCCACTCTACATCAGTAATCGCAACGACAATAAATTAAAAATCTATTCCATGCATGCAGGCAGTTTGCAAATTCGTCCGACGGGACCGATCTCGTTTCATATCAAATGGATTCTCCAGCATGCGATGCAACTTATTCATCTTGATTGTTCTACTGGCGGCGTCTCTTGCGAGTGCTCGGAGTAATTATCCCGCCACCTCGATACAGGACCAGCCGTTTACCCCGCAAATGAGCGCCGGCGGGCCGCAGCCTTATGACCGGCCTCCCGTGCCGGCAAATCCGGCCTATCCGTCCACCGGCGCAAGCGTCCGCGCCGGGCGTCATGCAGTACCAATATCAAGTCGCGCCGCCGGCCCCTCCGGCCGCTGCGCCGGCGTTTGCCGAGCGATTCCGCGAATCGTCGTGGTACACGCGGATCGACTATTTTCATTGGAACGAACGGCTTGACGACGCCGACTTCGTCAACGAATACGGAACGCCGGTGACCTACGAACGCGTCGTCGATTTCGACACCACGCTTTATCCCCAAATCGGCCTGACCGGCCAGTTGGAGGCCGGCAACCGCGGCCGGCGGTTCGTGCTATCCGGCTGTTTCGAGAGCATGGGTTGGAACCAATCGGATGTCGTGCGCGACAGCCTGCAACCGGCCTCTTCGTTCACCACCGCCGGCTTCAAGGCGGGATATTGCTTCTGAATCTTCGCTCCGAAGGTGCAGGCCGTGGGGGCGAACCGACCCGATTCCGGCCGTCGCCCATTTCCTGTATAATGAACGTTCGCCATGAAAACCAACGCCACGCGAATCCTCGATAAGCTGAAGATCGCGTACGAGCTGCGCGAGTACGATGTCGATCCCGACGATCTGCGTGCGGCAAAGGTGGCAGCGGCGATCGGCATGCCGCCGGAGCAGGTTTTCAAGACGCTGGCGGTCCGCGGGGAACATCGCGGCGTATTTTTGGCCATCGTGCCGGGCGATGCGGAACTGGACTTCAAAGCCCTCGCCCGGCTGGCCGGCGACAAGAGCGTGGAGATGGTCCCGCTTAAGGAAGTGCAGCCGCTGACCGGCTACATCCGCGGTGGCGTTACCGCCCTGGCATGTAAAAAAGACTATCCCGTGTTTGCCGACGAAACGATCGAATTGTTCGACAAAATTGCCGTTTCCGCCGGCCTCCGCGGGCTGCAAATCGTGCTCTCGCCCGGCGATTACCTTCGTGCGGTCAAGGCGACGGTGGGGAATATCGTGCGAGAGAAAGTTTAACCGGCAGCCATGCCCGCGCTTGTCGTGGGCATGAGATGATTATGTCATGTCGAATGGCGGGAAAACCCCACATGCCCACGACAAGCGTGGGCATGGCACCGTAAGATACAAGATAATGAGCCAAGAAGAAAAACATTCGACGCACGAAGAAGTTCAGCGACAAATTCTTGCCGAAGGAAAGTATGTCCGCTTGGTCAAACGCGGCCGTTGGGAATGGGTGGAGCGCACGAATTGTTCGAGCGCCGCGGTCATCATGCCCGTCACGCGAGAAAAGCAAGTCGTGTTTGTCGAGCAGTACCGCCATCCATTGAGCGCAAAAGTCATCGAACTGCCCGCAGGGCTCGTCGGCGACGAGCCGGGCACGGACGGTGAGGAGTGGCTCGCCGCCGCCAAGCGCGAATTGATCGAGGAGACCGGCTACGCTTCGGACAACTGGAAGTTCCTTCTTGAAGGCCCCAGTTCGCCGGGCTTGACGAACGAAGGCTATGCCATGTATCTCGCGGCGGATGCCTACCGGGTCGGCGACGGCGGCGGCGATGAATCGGAAGAGATCGTCGTTCATCTCGTGCCGCTCGACGATGTGGAAGCTTGGCTGCAAAAACAGCGAGAAGCGGGAATGCTGATCGATCCGAAAGTTTACGCCGGATTGTATTTTGCGAAGAAGTAAATTGCAAATTGAACAAACGCCGATTTGGCGCATCCGGTTTGTTTTCGACTCCGCGTTGACAGCAAATAACTGACCACTGGCCACCGACCAC
This sequence comes from Pirellulales bacterium, assembly GCA_963713065.1. Classification (GTDB taxonomy): domain Bacteria; phylum Planctomycetota; class Planctomycetia; order Pirellulales; family Thermoguttaceae; genus JADLEL01. Next base: position 36,498 of record CAVQKP010000020.1, read on the forward strand.
TATTCATGCCCACCCGCGACGAACTTGCCGATCTGTACCTTGCTCAGATTCCTTACGAGCCGTATCCGCTCCAGGAAGAGGCGCTTTTGGCTTGGTTTTCGAGCGAGCAGGGGGTTTTGGTATGCGCACCGACGGGGACGGGCAAGACGCTGATCGCCGAGGCGGCTTTGTTCGAAGCCTTGCACACGGGCAAGATGGCGTATTACACGACGCCGCTTATCGCGCTGACGGAGCAGAAATTTCGCGAGATGCAGCATATCGCCGTGCGCTGGGGCTTCAAGGCCGAGGATGTGGGGCTGGTGACCGGCAACCGCCGAGAAAACCCGGGCGCGAGAATCCTCGTAGTCGTGGCGGAGATTCTCGCCAACCGGCTGCTTGCATCCCGAGGCATTCGATTTCTCCGCAGTAAGCGCCGTCGTGATGGACGAATTTCACAGCTTCGCGGACATCGAACGCGGCATCGTGTGGGAGCTTTCGCTGGGGTTGCTTCCCGCCCACGTGCGGACGCTGTTGCTCTCGGCCACGGTTGGAAACGCCATCGAGTTCGTGAATTGGCTCAAGAATAGCCACAGTCGGAAAGTCGATCTCGTCAAGGGCGAGGAGCGGAAAGTGCCGCTCACGTATCAATGGGTGGGCGATCAACTGCTCACCGAACTGATCGAAGAGATGGCCCGCGGCACGGACGAGGCGAAGCGGACACCGGCCTTGGTGTTCTGCTTCAACCGCGAAGAATGCTGGAACATCGGCGAGCAGATCAAAGGCAAAAAAGTTTTAAGCGAAGGCCAGCAAGCGCGGTTGGTCGAAGAGCTGGGCCGCTACGATTGGTCGCAGGGGGCCGGCCCGAAACTGAAGCAACTGCTGATGCGCGGCGTGGGCGTGCATCATGCGGGCGTGCTGCCGAAATATCGCCGCATCGTCGAGGAGCTTTTCCAGCACAAGCTGCTTTCGATCTGCACCTGCACGGAAACGCTATCGGCGGGCATCAATCTGCCGGCCCGTTCGGTCGTGCTGCCGAGCATCATGAAGGGGCCGATGGAGAAACGGTTGGTGATCGACGCCAGCAGCGCCCATCAGATTTTCGGCCGTGCCGGCCGCCCGCAATTCGACAAGGAGGGCTATGTCTTCGTGTTGGCCCACGAGGACGACGTGAAGATCGCCCGCTGGAAGGAAAAATTCGATCAAATCCCCGAGGATACGAAGGACCCGGGCCTGATGCGGGCGAAAAAGGACCTCAAGCGCAAGATGCCCAAGCGGCGGACGACGGAAACTTATTGGAACGCGGCGCAGTTCGAGAAGCTGCGCCTCGCCCCGCCGGGCAAGCTTTACAGCAAGGGGCCGTTGCCGTGGCGGCTGTTGGCCTTCATGCTCGAAGCTTCGCCGGAAGTGGCTCGCGTGCGAAAGCTCGTCGCCAAGCGGCTGATGGACTCGCACCACATCGAAGCCGGACAACGGGCGCGTCACGGAGATGCTCGTCACGCTCTGGAAAGCCGGTTACGTCACCCTCGAACCGGAGCCGCCGAAGGAAGAGCCGGAAGCCGCAACGGGCGGCGCGTTGGACAACGGCGCAGCAGTTTCCCCTCGCCGGGCACCGACCGAAGGTTGGTCGGGAGAGGGGCAGGGAGTGAGGGCAGGACAGGCTCGGCCTCTCCTGCGAGCAAGCCTTTTTGGCAAGCCTGTGTTATCGAAGGAAGAATCGGCCGCGGCCGAGGCGGCGTCCAAACCCAATCTGCCGCCGCCCTATCAACCCGACTACGCCCGACCGACCGAGGAGATGCAGAAGCTGCATCTTTTTCGGGGCATTCACCCGCTCTACGCGGTGTTTCTGGTAAACCAATTGGGGATCGCCAGCCGTGCGGAGCGGCTGCAAGCGATGGAGAGCGTGTTGGAGTTGCCCAAGTCGATCGGCCCGGCGGTTCGCGTTCCTCCGCAAAAATTTTTGCCGCCCGGCCCGCTGGCCACGCTGCGGCTCGATCCGCTCCTACTGCAACTCGGCATCGCCACGGCCGAAGAACTCACCGCGCCGGAAGAGCCGGAGGAGTACGTGCCGCGCCGCAGCTACGAGGACGCGCCCGCTCGGGTGCTCACGTTCGCCGACAAGCTCCGCAAGCTTTTCGACTACGATTTTCCGAACGTCCGCGACTTGAAGACTTTTCCGGTTTGGGTCGCCGGCGAGCTGCTGGAATTCGGCGGCGATTTCAACAAGTACATCACGTCGAAGACTCTGCAAAAGCAGGAGGGACTCCTCTTCCGGCATTTGTTGCGGCTGATCCTTTTGCTCAAAGAGTTCGTGCAGCTTTGCCCGCCGGACATCACGCTCGACGAATGGCGCGGCGATCTCCTCGACGTCGCCGACCGCCTTACCGTCATGTGTCGCGACGTCGATCCCGCCAGCACCGACAAGGCGCTGGAGGAAGTGGAAGGGGAGGCGGCGGAAGAGGCGCGGAATGAGTGAGCTCACTATCATTTGAATGCAAGGCGTAGAATTGCTTATAATGCTTGAATCCGGACAACCCCAATCTACTTGACGATGTGGAATTTCCAATGACCAGAATCATCCGACTTGCCCTGTTCGCTCTTATTGTGTTGCATCTGGCTCCGACTGCGGCGATCGTCCTTGCGGGCGACTCCTGACGGCGCCGTCGATTCAATCGCTCGACGGCGGCAACTGGCGAATCGCAACCGATCCGAAAAATGAGGGACGCGAGGCGAAGTGGTTCGCTGCGCCGCGGGTGGAGGCGAAGATGACGAAGGCGCCGTGGATCATTCAGGACGCATTTCCCGAGTATCACGGCGTCGCATGGTACTGGCGCGTGTTTGATACTCCTTCGAATGCGCACGCGGATGGACGTTTTCTGCTGCGTTTCTGGGCGGTGGACTACGCGGCGGAGGTGTGGCTCAACGGCCGGCGCGTCGGCGCGCACGAGGGCGGTGAGACGCCGTTCACGATCGACGTGACCGACACGATCCGCGCCGGCGCGGAGAACCTGCTCGCGGTCCGCGTGCTGAACCCGACGCACGAACGCATAGACGGAATCGTATTGAACGAGATTCCCAAACAAGCCCGCGCGATGCCCCATTTCGCCGGGGCCGCTTACAACCACGGCGGCATCACCGGCTCGGTCGAATTGCTCGCCGTGCCGCCGGTGCGGATCGCGGATTTGTTCGCCCGCGCCGACGCCAAGACGGGGATCATCGAGATCGAGGCAACTCGTGCGCAACGCCGGCAAAAAAACCGCGCGTGGGCGGCTGGAAGTTGACGGTTGCCCCCGCCGCTGCCGGCGAAACACTCGCAATCTGCGCCGCGGATCGCGAGTTTCCGCCGGGCGACACCACGGTCACGTCGGAAATGAAAATCGACCAGCCGCGCCTCTGGGAGCTGAACGATCCGTTTTTGTATCGGGTCACGGCGCGCCTCACGAGCGACGAAGCCGAATCGCCGGACGAACGTTCGGTGCGCTGCGGCTTTCGCGAATTTCGCTTCGAGAACGGCTATTTCCGCTTGAACGGCCGGCGGCTGTTTCTCCGCTCGACGCACACGTGCAATCATTTCCCCGTCGGCCTGAAGCTGCCGCCCGACCCGGACATGGCGCGGCGCGATCTGCTCGACGTGAAGGCGATGGGATTCAACATGATCCGGTTCATCTGGGGCGGCGCGGAGCGATATCAGCTCGACCTCTGCGACGAGATCGGGCTGATGGTTTACGAGGAATCGTTCGCGTCGTGGCCGATGCAGGACTCGCCGCAATTGGCGGCGCGGTGGAACCGATCGATCGCGGAACTGATCCGCCGCGATCGCAACCATCCCAGCGTCGTCATCTGGGGACTGCTCAATGAGGTCCGGGACGGCGCTTGCTTCCGGCTGGCGGCGGCTTCGCTGCCCATGATACGGCAACTCGACGACACGCGGATGGTCTTCCTCAACAGCGGCCGTTGGGATCTGTCCGGAACCGGCCCCGGCAGCGATTCCACCGCGCTCGGCAGCCTGTCCAATCCCGGCTCGCTGAAATGGGAAAACGTGGTCGACGATCGGCACGACTACCCGCGCGTGCCGCACACGGCCGGCATCATCCAACACTTGCGCACGCTGGCCGGGCCGGGCATGCCGCTGTTTCTGTCCGAATACGGGATCGGCAGCGCGGTGGACTTGTGCCGCACGACTCGCCACTTCGAGCAACTCGGCAAGACGGAGGTCGAGGACGCGCGATTCTATCGCGACAAGCTCGATCGTTTCCTGGCGGACTGGAAACGCTGGAAACTGGAAGAGCTCTATGCGCGCCCCGAGGATTTTTTCGTGGAAAGCCAGCGCAAGATGGCCGGCCAGCGCACGCTCGGGCTGAACGCGATCCGATCCAACCCGAACATCGTCGGCTATAGTCTCACGGGAATGAACGATCACGTCAGTTGCGGCGAGGGGCTGACGACGACGTTTCGCGAACTCAAGCCCGGCACCGTGGATGCGATCTTCGAGGGCCTCGCGCCGCTGCGGCTGTGCCTGTTTGCCGAGCCGGTGAACGTTTATCGCGGCGTGCGCGTCCGCTTCGAGGCGGTGCTGGCCAACGAAGACGCGCTTGCGCCGGGCGAGTATCCGGTGCGGTTGCTCGTGGCCGGCCCCCAGAACCAGTGCATCTTCAAAAAAACCGTGAAAGCGACCATCGGGAAGGAATCGCCCTTCGCCGTGCCGGTATTCGCCGACAACGTCGTCGTGGACGGTCCGTCGGGCCGATATCGGTTTTTGGCATCTTTCGAACGCGGCGGCGCCGCGACCGGCGGCGAGACGGAGTTTTATGTGGCCGATCCGGCGGAGTTGCCGGCGGTTCACGCCGAGATTACACTGGCCGGCGACGATCCCGAGTTGGCAAAGTGGCTGGCCGCACGCCATGTTCGCTGCCGGAATCTCACCGCTGGCCAATCGACTCCGCAGGAGGTCATTCTCGTCTCCAAGACGCCGCCCGCACTTGAGGAAATATGGAACCGGGTCAAGCACGGAGCGACCGCGGTGCTGCTGTCGCCGGAAGCCTTGAAGAAGGGCGATCAGCCGTTGGGCTGGCTGCCGCTGGCGAACCGGGGAACGGTGTCGCCGATTCAAGGCTGGCTTTATCAGAAGGACGAATGGGCGAAGCGGCACCCGATCTTCGACGGCCTGCCGAGCGGCGGACTGATGGACTACACATTCTACCGCGAGATCATTCCCGACCTGGTGCTTTCGGGCCAAGATCCGCCGGCCGAGGCGGTGGCCGGCGCCATCAAAGCATCGCAGGACTATTCGTCCGGCTTGATGCTCGCGGTCCACGAATTTGGCACGGGCCGCATCATCTTGAACACGCTGCTGATCCGCGAGAACCTCGGCACGCATCCCGCCGCCGACCGTTTGCTGCTGAACCTGCTTCGTTACGCGGCGGGTGAAAACTCGCTGTCCCCATCTCCCTCAACTTCGTTTCTTAACCTTCCCCGTCGCCTCCGTGTCCTCTCCACCGACCACCTCACCGCCTGCTGCCGCGACATCGATCCCGCCAGCACCGACAAGGCGCTGGAAGAGGTGGAAGAGAAAGCGGCGGAATGAGGGCGGAATGATTTAATTGGAAGAAAGGAAGATGGAGGAAAGTAAAATTTTTGAGGGTGTCTCAATTTTAAATTTGCTAATGAACAATTTTCCGAGGATCTTCACGTTTTTACAATTTTACCAAATTGAAATTGCGGCTCGGTTTTGCAGCTAGACATAAGTCCTTATATTGCAATGCGTTATGGTTGATTGAATTTCAGGACACCCTCGAATATTCTGTTTTGCTAATTCTCCTTGACCATCTTCATTCGTAATCCTCGCGGTGTTGTCCTCCTACAGAAGAATATTGACAACTCGATCTACTTGAACTATGCTTATCCACTGCACTGATAGGAACATGCTCGTATTTCTCACCAATTCTCGCACCAGCGAATGAGGCAGCGTTAGCACCTGGATGTCCGGTTTCTGAAGCGTGTTGGAACCGCATCGGCGTGCATCTTATGGCTCACTTGCGTGGGCCGGTATTCCTGACTGTTGGCAAGGGTTCCGTATTTCTGCGCCGATATCGATCAGTCATGAATCGCACCGGTTCGGCGTAGTTTTGCCAGTTCGAGCAGTCGGATGCCGCATTTCCGGAGCTGATGGAAATTGGAGCGTGGGATTTAACCGCCATGAAGGCAGAAAATCATTCGTCACATTTTTTTCGGGGAGCACAGACCATGCTGCTTTCGTCGCGACCATTGAACACCTCCGCATCAGCTTTGCAACGCGCGGGAATCATCGGACTGCTGGCCATCGCCACACTCTGCCCAATTTCTTCCTACCTGAGTGCGGATGAAATTTACTGGCAAGTTCTCAACGGCGACTGGTCCGATACGGATCCCTGCCCTTGGAACCCGGCCGTCGAGCCCGATAACGACAACGCCTATATCATCAACGGCGGAACCGCCTACATCACGCAGATGGGAGAGCAGTGCAACTATCTTTATCTCGGCGGCACCAAGTCCGCCGCCGGCAATCCTGGAACGATTCGAATGAGCGCCGGCAGTTTGGACGTGGACTACTCGTATGTTGGACGCTATGGGAAGGGAGCCTTCATCCAGTCGGGCGGACGCGAGGCGATTTATAAATTGGTTGTCGGAGATCAAAGCGGTGGCGATGGCGCCTTCCAACTCACCGATTCCGGCGATCTAGCCGCTTATTCCGAGACCATCGGCACCTATGGCGGCAAGGGAGTTTTCACGCAAACCGGCGGCACGAACCTCACCAGCTATCTCACCCTCGGCTATTACTGGGGCGGCGCCACGGGAACCTACAACTTGAGCGGCGGTTCCCTGACCGTCGATGGCAGCGCGGACATTCGCGTTTACATAGGCTACGCCAGCACGGGCATTTTCAACCAATCCGGCGGCTCATTTAACGCCGGTTACGGGCTGTACCTCGGCTTCTTCGGCGGGACTGGAACGTATGATCTTTCAGGACAAAGTGAGTTGAAAGGGGTTCAAATCGCTGTCGGCAAAGGCTCCTTCACCCAAAGCGGTGGAACCTGCCGCGCCGGCGACAATACCGGTGGTGGACTTGTCATCGGCACCGATGCGGGCGGAACAGTCGGGGATGCGACCTATACGCTTAGTGGTGGTTCCCTGACCGCCGCGGGCATGGTCGTCGCCCAATCCGGATACGGCACGTTCACGCACACCGGCGGAACGAATTCGGTTGGCGAAATGGTCTTGGGTTCCATGCCCGACGCCCTCAATGGCGCCTATAATCTCTCCGGCTCGGGCGTCTTGACCGCCGCCACCGAGTACGTCGGATTCGAGGGCACGGGTACGTTCAATCAGTCGGGCGGAACTCATACCGCAACCTCGGAAATTTTGCTGGGATTTCTCCCGGGAAGCACGGGCAAGTACAATCTCACCGGCGGAACACTCATTTTGAAATCACTTGCACGAGGCGAGGGAACGGCCACCTTTAATCTCGGCAGCGGAACTCTCCAGGCCAGCGACACGTTCACCACTGCGGTGCCAATGACTCTGACCGCAAGCGGCAGCAGCGAAAAATCAATACCGCCGGTTTTCCAGTAACGATTTCCTCTGCAATATCAGGGGCCGGCGGATTCACCAAAATTGGCGCCAATTCGTTGACCATATCGGCTGCCAACACCTATCGAGGTTCCACGACCGTCTCGGAGGGAAACCTCAATGTCACTAACACTACCGGTTCCGCCACAGGTACGGGTGCAGTCACGGTCCTCCCGGGAGCGACGCTTTCCGGGACAGGCATCATTACCGGGTATGTCACGATGAATGGCATCCTGTCGCCCGGAAACGGTCCGGGAATCCTCACTTTGAATCAAGCTTACCTCTCGAACACTTCCACCTTCAGTGTCGAAGTGAATGGCTTGACCGCCGGCAGCGAGTATGATCAGTTGAAGACCACCGGATCCATCGTGTTGGGCGGTTCGCTGCAGTTGGCGTTCGGCGCTTTCACGCCCACCGACGGCGAGATGTTATTCATCATCAACAACACTAGTACCGGAAACACCGACCATACTTTCCAATACACCGATAACGCAAAAATCGGCACTTTCAACGGTTTTGACTGGTACATCACCTACAATGCGAACAACACCGCCTCGCCGACTCTCGACGGCGGCAATGATGTCGCCATCTACGCCGTTTTCGTCCCCGAACCCTCCACCCTGATTCTCCTGGGAGTCGGCTCGATCGGTCTATTTATCCACGCCAGACGACGGCGAACCGGCAGGCCCTAAGGAAATCACGATTCCGTGTCCCCCCCGTGCATCCCGCACGAACCGTGTGCGGAATTTTGGCATGCAGAGTGCGGCCGTTCGGCATCCAGGGAAGACGAACCTGCGAAAAATAGAACGAGAAATATGTCTGAAATGTTTCGACCCTAAACCCTCGCAAGAACCCAAACGACTGAAAAGGACGAGAACATGAGCGACATGACAGGACGACTAACTCCCGGATCGTTATTGGCTTCGTTGATGGTCCTGAGTTCAGCGTGGTTCGCCGGCGCGGCGGAATCCTCCGCCGATACCCAGCCCGGCAACACAACCTCAAACGAAGCTCGCAATGGACACTAGCCACCGATGATACCGAGGCGGTCATTTCCGTCTCTGACAATAAGATCTTCCTGGCCGGTCTGAAAAATCCTGCGCAGAAATGGAATTGGACGCCGGCGCCTTCCGAAGTTCCGCTGCCCGGCAAGGAGAGCGTCGCCGTCGGCGGGACCGCCTATACGCCAAACTGGACGTTTCGCGACGCGACGGAAGACAAATCGAACGGGCACGCCATCATCTTGCGATTCACCAGCGCGACGCCGAGTCTCGAACTGAAATCCGTCTGGCGGGCGTACCCGGGACCGGGCCCCGTCGAGAACCGGGTGACGATCGAGAGCAAATCGGATGCGGAAGCAACTTTCGCGCCGAGCATCGAGGCCGCCCATCTGCAAGTAAAAGCCGACCGCGCCGTGCATCTGCACCGTGCCGAAAAGACCCAGGCCGGAAAGGGAAAGGTATTTTATGATGCGTTGGCCCCGAACGCGAAAATAACAACGGGCAGCCAGATCATTCCCTTCGTCATCCTTGACGTCGCAGCGACTCACGGAATGTACTTGGGCTACGAATGGGAACTCGGCGGATTTCGAATCGCCGCCGGCTCCGATCCGCTCGACATCACCGCCTCGGCACACCCGATAACCGAAAAGGTGACCCGCGGCAAAAACCGGGTGTTCACGATTCCGGGCGTATATTACGGAACTTATCGCGGCGACATCGACGACGGCAGCAACAGATTCAAGAAGTGGTTCTGGAACCACAAGATCACGCGGAGTCTGCACGAGCACGCCGACGAACCGTGGGTCGAGGCGTGCATGCAGGACATCGGCGGCAACGGCAGCGCCAGCGTGACGGGCGGCACGCCGCAGAGCGCCTACGATCGTCTCGCCGCCGCCGGCGCCGAGTTGGTCAAGATGGATTTTTGGGACGGCACGGGCAAGGGCTGGTACACCAACCGCGACTGGCAGTTTCACCCCGCCGTCTGGCCCAACGGCTTCGATTTCGCCGCCAAGGCGCACCGGGCCGGATTAAAAGCTTCGCTTTATATGGGCGGCACTTATAATGACTGCGACCTGGCGACCATCGCCGGTCGCGATGCCGAACTCGCCGCCGTGCTCACCCGATTCGACTGGGGTTGGTTCGACGTTTGGCGGACCGACCTCTATACCGCGCCCGAGGAACCCATGCCGCAAACCTACGAAGGCGTGACGAATTTCCTCTACATCCAGGACTATCTGATCGAGAACCGGCCGGGCTACCGCTACGAGAATTGCTGCAATGGAGGGAAGTACAAGGGATTCGCCATCTGCCGCCGCATGACCTTCTGCACCATGAACGACGTGGACCAGGACCCCAACCAGACGCGATCGACCTATTACTCGAATTCCTTCGCGATCAATCCGGTGCAACTGAAATCCGACCTCGGCCCCGCCTCGACTCCCTTTCAACTCAGGACCGACATGCTGGGAGCGATCCTCACGTGGGCCGCCGACAACCCCGTCTATCGACAGCACATTTCCCTGTACAAAACGAAGCAGCGGCCGATCCTCAGGGGGCGGACGTTTACCATATCCTTCCCATGGCCGACGGCGTCAATTGGGATGGTCTCGAATACTTCAACACCGAACTGCGGAAAGGCTCCGTGTTTCTCTTCAAGCCTTCGGCGAAGGCCGCGGGCGGCGACGCGAAAGTCATCAAGCTTAAAGGCCTGGATCGCGAAAGCGCGTTACACTTTGACATTCCAGGATCGAACCAATCTGAATTGCACGATGGCCGGCGCGGAACTTATGGACACGGGCGTTAACGTCACCGGCATGACCGGAGATTCGGCCTCCGAAATCATCTGGATCGACACCCTCGCTCCAACGGCGTCTTCCACTTAACCTTCTGCTTGACATGCTCCGGCCGGCTATTCAGCGCCGGCGAACCCTTCATCCCGCGGGGGTCGAAATCGGGACTCACGTCGAACCCGAATTTTGTGGCGATCACCACTTGTTCGCGAAATGGAGCGAGGGCTTCGCTCACGAGTTCTTCGTTCAAGAACGGGCCGTACACCTCGCCTGCCGGCGAGAAGGGGACAGGTCCAGGTTTTCGGGCGGCGGTTTCCCGGCAAGATGCATCTAAATCGAAAGGGATTCCGCAGAACGGTGAATCACGTGCTTCACCTTCTCGATCAACTCTTTCGGCTGATAGGGCTTGAGAATGTAACCCTGGACTTTCGCTTCGACCGCGTCGTACAAGGTTTCGCGCTGCCGGTCCGCGGTGACGACGATGACGGGAATGTCCCGCAAGTCGTCGCGGGAGCGCATCATCCGCACCACGAGCAATCCGTCGCCGTCGCCAAGATGAACGTCCATCAGGACCGCGGCGGGCCGGCGGCGGGACAATTCGCGGATCGCCTCATCGACCGTTTTCGCGACGACCACGTCGAAGCCTTGCCGTTCCAGAAGCCCTTTCGCCAGTTCCGCGCAAACGATCTCGTCCTCGACGAGCAAAATGGCATCGGTCTTTTTCCGCTCGCGGGGAGCTTGCTCGCTTCCGAGTGCGCCGATTTCCGATTCCAATCGGCGAAGCTTTCCGCAGATAAAGCCCAGCAGATTGTTCCGGTAAGTCGCGGCCAGGCCGGTGTTCTGGTAATCGTCCCGGCTGAGAGCGCGGTCGGAACCGTGTTCGTAGTCGCAGATCAGCTTCACCACGGGACTCGTGCAATCGGTTTTCAAAATGCTTTTGATATCGCTCAAAAGGTCGAGTATCCGGCGATTTTGCCGCTTCGCGGAGTTGCGGCCGTCGGATGCCTTTTGCGGGGCGTCGAGCCGCGCCCGTTCGATCAATAACCGAAGGCGAGGGGGATCCAGTTCGGCATCCGCCCGCAAATAATCGAACGCCTCCCCCGCGAGAGTCGATTGCACGGCCTCCGCGGCTTGCTCGCCGGTGCAAAGCAAGATGACCTTGCAGTCGGGAACGGTGCTGCCGAGGACCTTGTAAAAGGGGTTTTTATCCGCCGCCGTCATGCCGTAGTCCACGAAGGCGACGTTCGGCAGCAACTCGAGGATCCGCTCGGTCCCGATTGCCGCCTGCAAATTCTGGCTATGGATGCCGATGCCGATGCGGGACAAGTATTCGGAAACGGCCGCCGCGAAACTTTGATGCAACGAAACGATCAGCACGGTCGGAGCCGGGGCATTACCCCCGTCATCGGCCGATCGCTCCAAGCCGGATTGTTTTGCGGAAGCTGGCAAGGCGGTCGCGGCGTAAATTATGATTCGGGAAGTGCTCTTTCGAAGCACCTGCAAAAGACTAGCTTACGCATGGAGTACCGTCAAATGGGGAAATAATCCCCTGTTTTCGGGGGATCGAGCTATTCCATTGCAATCGCCGGCGGCGTTAAAGGGGACAGTCCCATTTTTGTCGCCTCCCGCCGAGAAAATCGCAAGAAAATCGGAACAATCCCCGTTATCGGACGCGAGTGGGCAGGATCACCATCGGGTAGCCCGCCCATTGCAGCCGCCGCTGGAGCGAGTAGGCGGTCTGGTTGTGCAGCAGACGATGCACCCAATTGTCCTTCTGGAAAACAAGCTGCCCGGCGAAGAACGTGGCCCGCGGGAAATCGTGAACGACTTCGAGGCAGAGTTCCTCGAGTTCGTCAACGGCATCGGTGCCGATCCGCAGGTAAGACGTGGCGGGCATGCCCAGCCGCCGCGCCAGATCGACGTATTGCTCCAAGGAGCTTGCGATGTGTTCCTGAAGCGATTCGATCGCGCCGCTCCCCTTGAACGAACCGCTGTCGATCACGCCCGTCGAGATGAAAATGAAACTGCGGAAATGATCGGGCGCAAAGCGGATCGCATTCAGCATGGTGTGAATGCCCAGGCCGCTGTAATTTCCCACCAGGATCACGGCGGCGGGCTGGGTCGGATCGGGCGCCGCGGTGGTCGGCTCGCCGGTGGGCGTCAGCCGGCCCAGCGATTCGTCCAATTTTCGCAGGCGTTCGCCGACCTTGCTGTAGTAATGGTGGATGAAGAAGCACAAGATCACGCACACCAGGGTAACGCTGAGCGTAACCCAGCCGCCGGTCCAGAACTTTTCGACGATGGAAATCGCGAGGATCGACGAGCAAAGCACGGCGCCGCAGGCGAAAAGCGCCAACCGTTTCTTCCACAGCGGATTTCGCCGCCGCCGCGCGTACCAATGCCGGCACATGCCGATCATCGAAAGCGAGAAGGTCACGAAGACGTTGATCGAGTACATGATGACCAGCGTCTCGGTGTTCCCGTGCGAGTAGTACAGAGCGGCCACGGCGGCCAGGCTCATGAGCAGGATGCCGTTGTGGGTGGCGAGCCGTTCGGAGAGGTTGGCGTACCAGCGCGGCACCCAGGAATCCTGCGCCATGTTGGCCAGCACGCGCGGTCCGCCGATAAAGCCCGCTTGCGCGGCGACGATCAGCAAGGCCCCCTCGGAAAGCAAAGTGAAGAACACCATCACCGGTCCGCTCCAGTGGCCGCTCCAGCCGGTTTCCTTGACGAACGTCTCCGTCAGGATCTGGTTCATGGTTTTTTGTTCGTCATGCTTGATTCCCAGCAGCAGATAGGCCACCACCAGGCCGCCGGCCATGAGCGCGAGCGAAAACGCCATATAGACCATGGTCCGTTTGGCGGTTTGGACGCGCGGTTCGCGCATCACGGACATGCTGTTCGACACCGCCTCGATGCCGGTATAGGTCCCCGCGCCCAGCGAGTAGGCGTGCAACAGAAGCAGGAGCATCGCCAGCAAGCCGAAGTCGGGATTATGAACGCTGCTCCGCACGCCGGAATAGACTTCGTTCGCCAGATGTGCCGTATTGGGCAGGTGCATGCCGATCGCCCCGACGACGACCACGATGTGCGTGAGCAGGAAGATGATGAAAATCGGCAGGAGGATTTTGATCGATTCCTTCACGCCGCGCAAATTCAAAATCGTGAGAAAGACAATCGCCCCGTATTCGCAATAGATTTCCCACGGGGATCCTTTCATACCCAGCAGGCCGAAACAGGCATCGCCGGCGGCGGCAATCGACACGGTCACGGTGAGCACGTAGTCCACCATCAGCGCGCAGCCGGAGATGACGCCGATCGGCTTCCCGAGCAGCTTCGTGGCCACCACATAGCCGCCGCCGTTGGGGAACTCCTCGATCAGATGGCTGTAGCAGGCGGAAATGATGAACACCGTGGCCGCGGTCGCCAATGCCAGAAAGACCGCCAGATAACTGTGCTCGCCCAGGGTCTTGAACGCCTCGGCGGGCCCGTAACTGGTGGACGACAGTCCGTCCGCACCCAATCCGACCCAGGCCAGGAATGCGACCAGCGAGATATGCGTGAACACCGATTTGTCCGCCAGATTGCGGGGCTTGCCGATGATCAGCGTCTTCAGCTTGTCGGGGATCGAGGGGCCTTCGTCGGGCATCGCCCCGCTCTCGATCAACACGCTCTCGCGCTTCGCCGACACATGCACGACGTGCTCGCTGACGGACGGTTGCGGTTCGCTCGATTCCGCGGCGCCGCTCGGCTCGCCGGGCGCCGACGGAGGATTCGCACCCTCGCCCGCGGTCCCTTCCGCCGATGACGCGCTGTCATTGCCCGCCGAACCCTTTAATCCGTCGTTTGCGTTCTGCTGACTTTCCTGACTCATTGATCCATTATCGAGGCCACACGCTCCGGCAGGTTTTCGCGGCGTCACTTCCGCAGAACGCTTTTCGCTACCGGCTCCATGCCACCACCAAAAGGAGGTAATCAAAGTTCACTTTTCCAACGCTGCATTATAACTCAAGGATAGGTCGGAAGTAGGGCGGGTGGCGCCGCGTTGAAAATGAACCGGCTTGCGGTGCCTCGCCGGCACAGCTTGCCTAATCGTAACTCTTTCGCACGTCGGCACTTGTAGCCGAGAATCGATGCCTGAGGTATAATTGCGAATACGATCCCGTGGCACAGGTTTCCAACCTGTCGCGAAATTCCAAGTTGCACCTATCGGCAGGCTGGAAAACCTGTCCTATTATCCGATGCGGTATTCATTCCTTTTTATCGTTTTCGCGTTACCGCTCGCCGTACTCTGCACGGGTGTTGGGGCGGTTGCGCAGGACGCCTCAAACGCCGGAGCCGCCGCGTCGCTGGAAAATACGCTGGTCGCGGCCATCGCCCGCTCGGAAAAGTCGGTTGTGGCCATCGCCCGGGTGAAAAAGGAGCCGGTGGGCGAATCGCTGATCCTGGAAAACCGGCCTGACCCCTTTGGCCGCCGGATGCTGCTGCCCGCCGCGCCGCAACCGACCGATCCCGATTTCCTTCCCAACGAATATGGCACCGGCGTGGTCGTCGATCGGCAAGGGCTGATACTCACCGCCTATCATGTGCTGGGCGAGGACAGCGAGTACTATGTCACCACGGCCGATCGCAGGGTCTATAAGGCGACGCCCAAAGCCGCCGATCCGCGGAGCGACATGGCCGTTTTGTCGATCGAAGCGAACGACTTGACGCCGATCGTCTTGGGCGATGCCGCGAAGATCAAGAAAGGGCAGATCGTCATCGCGCTGGGGAATCCGTTTTCCATCGCCCGCGACGGGCAAGTGAGCGCGAGTTGGGGGATTGTCTCGAATCTCGGCCGCAAGGCGCCGCCGGCGCCGAGCGAATCCGACTCGACCGGCAAGCCCACGCTGCATCACTTCGGCACGTTGATCCAGACCGACGCCAAGCTGAACCTCGGCACCAGCGGCGGGGCATTGGTGAATTTGCAGGGCGAGATGATCGGGTTGACCGTCTCCTGGGCCGCCGCGACCGGTTTCGAGAGCACCGCCGGCTACGCGATCCCGATCGACGCCACCTTCCGCCGCGTGCTGGAAACGCTCAAACAAGGACGCGAGGTGGAATACGGCTTCCTGGGCGTTCCGCCGAGCAATTTGCAGCCCCAGGAGATTCTCCAAGGCCTGCACGGCATCCGCGTCTTGCAGGCGGTGCCCGGCACCCCGGCCGTGAAAGCGGGCGTAAAAGTCGGCGACGTGATCACCGCCGTCAACGGCGAACCGGTTTACGACGCCGACGGCTTCGTGCTCTCGGTCGGTAAGCGGCCGGTCGAATCGCTGGTCAAGTTGACGGTGCTCCGCGGCGACCGCGCACGCGTGATCGAGGCGAAACTCAGCAAGTATCCCGTGCGCGGGAAGAAAATCGTCACCGAAGCGGAACCGCTCTGGCGCGGGCTGCGGGTCGATTATCCCACGGCCGTCGTCGATCAAGAGGGCCGCGGCATGATGGGCTTGTCTTTCCCCGCCGCGGGCGTGACGGTCGTCGAAGTCGCCGAAGGGAGCCCCGCCTTCGCCGCCGGACTGCGCGGGCGACGTGATCACGTCGGTCAACCGCACGCCGGTCGATTCTCCCCAAGATTTTCGCGGCGCCGTCGAAAGGACTTTGGGCCGGTGACCGTTCGCGTCGCCGACGATCGAAAGAAACCCGAGCGGATCATCGATTCGGGAAGCTGAAGCCCTCATTTTGATTTTCATTCGGCGGAATTCGGGCAAAAGTTTTGATGGATCACAGACACCGGTCCAAGGCATCGCGGCTTTTTTCGAAGGCATGCAGGCGCCGCTGACCGGCTTCGATTTTATGGGCCGCAATCCCAGGCTCTGGCGATACGGGATTTGGCCGGTCGCGGTGAATCTGCTGCTGACCGGTATCCTGCTGGCGGTGCTGATCGGAGCGGGGGCGTATTTTGCGACCGTTCTTCATCCGAAATTCGATCCGGGCTATTTGGGGCGATCGCTTGAAATCTTGACGATCGTCGGCCTCTTGATTTTAGCTTGCGGCTTGGCCTTCGCCTTCTGGATCGTGATGCAAATCGTCGCTTGCGGCTATTTTTACGGCAGATTGGCGCTACAGGTCGAGCGGCTGTTGGGCACGGAAGGCCAGAAATTCATCGAACTTCCTTGGATGCAGGAAGTGACGGACACGACTCGGGGAATCGGCCTCGCTGATACTTATCAACCTCGCGTTTCTCCTGGCGGAGTTCCTGCCCGTCATCGGAACCGTGATCGGCATCGGCGGCAGCTATTACTTCACCTGCTTCGCCCTGGGCCGGGAGTATTGGGATTATCCGCTCTCGCTGCGCGGCCTGCGACGAAAAGAAAAACACCTTTTCGCCAATCAGCATAAGATGCACACCCTCGGCCTCGGCACGGCGGTGATAATTCTGCTATTGATCCCCATCGTCAACGCCGTGCTGCTAACAACCGCCGTGACGGGGGCGGTTTTGTTGCAGAGGAAGATATCCGATGTGCAAAGAATGACTTCCAATTAGAGAGCTGCCACAACTCGGGCAAAAGGACACCAGTTACGAATGTTGCAACTTTTTCATCTTTGGTGTCGCCGATCGCCGCGGCGAAGTGTTGAACGGATCGATCGCCACGGTTCCCTTGGGGAATTTCGCTCGTACTTCCAGTTCGCCGCCGAGCGCTGGACGATCTTTTTGAGGGTGGAAATTTGCATGTCGGACTGTTTTTCCAGCTTCGACAGGCTGGGCTGCCTGATGCCGAGCGACTCAGCCACTTGCTTCTGGCTCTTGCCCGCGAGTTGCCGGATTTCGCTGAGCAGCATTTTCGCAAGCAGTTCCTGGGTGCGGCGCAAGACCAAGAGCCTCGGAAATTTCCGTAGGATTAATATGAGGGTGAGTGATTGAGAGGGAAACAGAAAACGACCGCGCAATGTGCTCTATTGTCATAATGGCACCGGTCTGCAATTTTGATGCAAGGTGGGACTTTGCGTCGCTTGTCCCACCCTGCATTTATCGTTATCGTTTCTAATCGTTCACATACGTCTCCAGGAACCGCGCCAGCCGGTGGAAATCGGAGCCGGGCTCGATATAGCGGACGACGGTCACGAGCGTGGCGGGATCGACCAACTGGCTGAAGGGGACGTAGTTGAGGTCGAGCTGGCCGGAGATGGAGACCATCACGCCGTCGAGGCGTTTTTCGATCAGCGCCCGATACGCGCCCACGCCGAGTTGGCTGCCGAGCATCACGTCGAACGCCTGCGGCTTGGCGCAGCGGCTTTCGTAACCGAGTTGCAACCCGGTGACTTTGCGGGTGCGGCCGGTTTGCTTGTTGTATTCCTTGGCCACGGCCTCGGAGAAGAAGCGGCCCAGGTTGAGTTTCGCGATGGCGATGTGCCCGTGCTCGTCGCGGGGGATGCCCTCGATGTGCGAGTGCGGCAGCAGTTCGGCCATGCCTTCGGCCATCACGATCACGCCGAATTCCTTGCCTTCGGCCTCTTCGCGGACGCGCATCGTGGCCACGATGCGGCGGATCACCTCCTGCAAGTCCATCACGCGGCGGATGGTGGTCTTGCCCGTGGCGGGGTCGGTGACTTCCTCGCTGGCTTCGTATTTGCCGGTGATGTCCTCGACGCTGATCACCAAACTCGCCTCGCCGGCGATGGCCGCTCCGTAGGAGAGCCAGCCGGCGCTGCGGCCCATGGTCTCGCAGATGAAGTACGCCCGGGAAGCTTCCGCGTCGGCGAGCAGGTTGCGGATTTCCTCGGCCAGGAACTCGACGGCGGTGAAGTAGCCGAACGTGAAATCGATGCCCATGTAGTCGTTGTCGATGGTTTTCGGCAAATGCACGATGGGAATCCGCGGGCTGCCCGGCGGGAGTTGGTCCTGGAAGAGATTGAATTTGTTGGCGGTTTTCAGGGTGTCGTCGCCGCCGATGGAAATCAGGGCATCGACGCCGATCGAACGCAGGGCGTCGTAAACCGTTTTCAACGGGGCGGTCCGCTCGGCGTCCTTCAAGTGCGAAGGATGCGAGACGTTGATGCCCGGATTGGCCCGCGCCGTGCCGATCAATATGCCCTGGCTGTTCCGTGTCCGCTTGAGCGAGTTGTGCGTAATGCGGATATAATCGCGGTTTTCGATCAGCGGGCGATCCGGGCCGAACGTCATCAGGTTCGAATAGCCGTACAGCACGCCGACGACTTCGATGTTGTTCCGCAAGAAAGACACGGCGGCGGTGGAAATCACGGCGTTGGCCGCGGGTGCCGGGCCGCCGGCGAACAAGATCGCCACCCGGCGAATGTTCGATTGCATGACGGGAGGACGCGATAACGGGCTGTTGCTCATAAGAAGCTCCGGTATGATGGTTATATCCACGTTCGTTCGATGAACGTGGTATCGACCTCGGCGCCTACGAACGCCGGATGGTCGAGGATTTTCAGTTGCAAGGGGACGGTGGTTTTTATGCCTTCGATCCGCAGTTCGTGCAAAGCCCGCTTCGCCGCGGCGATCGCTTCCTCGCGGGTCGCCTGGTGGACGATCAGCTTGCCGATCATCGAATCGTAATGGGGCGAAACCGTATAGCCGTGGTGGGCGTGCGAATCGAACCGCACGCCGAACCCGCCGGGGATCAGCCAGCGGGTGATCGTGCCCGGGCAGGGGCGAAAATTCTTCTCGGAATCTTCGGCGTTGATGCGGCACTCGATCGCGCAGCCTTCGTGCCGCACGTCCTCCTGCCGGAACCACAGCCGTTCGCCCGCCGCCACGCGAATTTGCGCCTTGATCAAATCGATGCCGGTGACCATCTCCGTCACCGGATGTTCGACCTGGATCCGGGCGTTCATCTCGATGAAATAGAAATGACCGTGCTTATCGACGATGAATTCGACCGTGCCGGCGTTGATGTAATTCGAAGCCTTGACCAGCCGCACGGCCGCTTCGCAAATGGCCGTCCGCGTTTCGACCGGCAGCTTCGGCGCGGGGCTTTCCTCGATCAGCTTCTGGTGCCGCCGCTGCATCGTGCAGTCGCGCTCCCAGAGATGCACGACGTTCCCGTGCGCGTCGGCCAATACCTGCACCTCGACGTGCCGGGGATGTTCGATGTATTTTTCGAGGTAGATTTCCGGATTGCCGAACGCGGCTTCGGCCTCGGCCTGCGCCTGCTGCAAGGAGGCGCGGAGGGCCAGTTCGTTGATCGCCACCCGCATTCCCCGCCCGCCGCCGCCGGCCGATGCCTTGATGAGCACCGGAAAGCCCAACTCCCGCGCGAGGACGATCGCTTGGGCTTCATTTTCGATCAAGCCTTCGCTTCCGGGAACACAGGGCACATTGACCTGCTTGGCCAATTTTCGCGCGGCGTTCTTGTCGCCCACCAGGCCCATCGCTTCGTGCGTGGGGCCGATGAATTCATAATCGCAACTGCGGCAGACGTCGGCGAAATGGGCATTTTCGGCGAGAAAACCATAGCCCGGATGGATCGCCTGCACGTTGCCGATCTCCGCGGCGCTGATGATGCGGTCGATTTTCAGGTAGCTGTCGCCCGCCCGCGGCCCGCCGATGCAATACGTCTCGTCGGCCAGTTCGAGGTATGCCGCGCCGCGGTCGGCCTCGCTGAACACGGCCACCGTTTCGATGCCCATCTCGCGGCAGGCACGAATGATCCGCAGGGCGATCTCGCCGCGATTCGCGATCAGAATGCGTTTGAACATCGTGGTTGGTTGATGATGGCAAGGCGGCGAATTCGCCAACCCTTGATGAATTTGGATTCAGGGTTCAGGGTTCTGGATTTTCTTCTGTGGCTTTTTCCAAGCCTGAACCCTGAACCCTGAACCCTAAAATAACGGATACTGCCAGTCTTTTTGATAATTTTTTGTTATCCCGGCGGATCGACGCGGAACAGCGGCTGGCCGAACTCGACGGGTTGGCCGTTCTCGACCAGCACCGCGACGATCTTGCCGGAGACTTCGGCGGGAATCTGGTTGAAAACCTTCATCGCCTCGACGATGCAGACCGTTGTCTCGGGCCCCACGTGGTCGCCCACCTTGACGTAGGGCGGCGAATCGGGATCGGGAGCGGCGTAAAACGTGCCCACCATCGGGCTTTTGACGACCGCATAGCGGCTCTCGTCCCTCGCGGCCGGCGTTTCGGCCGGCGCGGCCTCGATCGCCCGAACCGCCGGCAACGGGGCAGCCGCCGCCATCTGCGGGAGCGCTCCCGCGGCAACCGCCACGCCGGCGCGGCGGAGTTGGATCCGCACTTCGCCTTGCTGAATGTCGATCTCGCTCAGATCGTGATCCTTCATCAACGCCACAAGCTGGCGGATTTTTCGGACATCGAAAATGTCTTGGGGAGAGGGTGTGCTCATCCCGGCGCTCCAAGGGTTAATGTAAGGTTTGGGGATTAGGGATTAGGAATCAGCGAAAACGGAAACTGGAATATCTTTGCTTCCAATCCCTGATCTCCAATCCCCAATCCCTCCTTTACTCGATAATCATCTCATCCAATTCTTTCGGCACCTTGGTGAGGACTTCGTGGCCGGAACGAGTGACCAACACATCGTCTTCGATGCGAACCCCGCCCCACCCGGGAATGTAAATGCCCGGCTCGACCGTCACGACCATCCCCGGTTTGAGCACCGTTTGGGTTTTCGCCGCCAACCGCGGCGCCTCATGCACTTGCAGACCGATCCCATGCCCCAATCCGTGCGTGAAACGGCGGCCGTAGCCGGCTTTGACGATAACGTTGCGCGCGGCGTTATCGACCTCTTGGCTGATCGCCCCGGGCCGAATCGCCTCGATCCCCTTTCGCTGGGCATCCAGCACCGTTTTATAGACTCGGGCGAATTTGGGGGGGATTCTACCGCTCACCAGAGTTCGCGTCAAGTCGCTTCGATAAAGCCCTTCGCATGCCCCCCAATCGATGAGCAGAAAGTCGTGGTCGCCCAGCCGTTCTCCGCCCGGAACGGCATGTGGCAAAGCCGCTCGCGGGCCAAGGGCCACAATTGACGGAAAACCGGCCGTTTTTGCCCCAAAAAGCCGAAATTGATGCTCCAATTCGTCGCAAATCCGCTTTTCGGTCATCTCCGGCCGCAAGCTGGCGCGGATCACACCAAATGCCTTTTCCGCCTGCCGGACCGCTTGCCGAATAAAGTCGATTTCCTCTCGATCCTTAATAAAACGCAGCTTCTCCACCAATCCAGTTGTTGGCATAATGGCTAAATTGGGGAGTTTGTCGGAAATTTTATCTTCCAATCCGACGGTCATCGAGTCTGCTTCGATCGCCAGCCGGCTGATTTCAGAAGTTTTCAAAGCACGCACGGCTGCCTGCAAAATGCTGATGCCCGGCCTACGGACGAGAAGGTCCAAATCGGGGCATTCTTCGCTCAATTGGGTGGTAAAACGCCCATCGGTTAGTAAAGTCTCGCCCTCCTCCCTCAGCAACAGGAAGCTATCTTCCCCGGTAAATCCGGTCAAGTAGGTAACGTTCGTGTAATCGGTCACCAGCAGGGCCTCGACCCCCAATTTCCGCATCGCCTTGCGGACCTTCTCGCGCCGGGTTTCGAAGTCCATCGCCATATTCCTCTCGAGAATCACGCCAATATAAAAAAAGTCATTGGACCATACCTCTATCGATGCCGCAAGATAGGCAAACTAAAATTGACGGTTCCCCGATTGTGGGATAGGATATTTTTCACTCGCGAAAACATCGTGCCCCTGACTCCATGGAAAATTCCATGAAACAGCCCTCCCTAAAGCATTTGGCCCAGCAACTTCTTGTCGGCAGTCTCTCCCTCGATGATTTTCTGCATCGCATTAGTCATGGAAAAACCGCCGATTTGGGGGAAACGCAGCTCGATCTCGATCGCCCTCGCCGGTGCGGATTTCCCGAGGTCGTTTTTGCGGAGGGAAAAACGGCCGCAATGATGGAGAAAATTTTTTTGACCCTTCTTGAGCAGGGTGCAGATGTGCTGGCAACGCGAATGTCATCCGAACAAGCCAAAGAGCTATTGCCAAAATTCCCCTCCGCGCATTACAACCCTATCGGCCGCACGTTCCGCATTGCGGAAAACACTGCTGGACAAGCCGGCAGTGGCACCCGATGCCCGGTCGAGGCACAGGGCTGTGTGGCCATCATTACCGCCGGCACGAGCGATTTGCCGGTCGCCGAGGAAGCTCGGGAGACCGCTTTGTGGACCGGCGCCGCGTCACGATGGTTCATGATGTCGGCGTGGCCGGCCCGCATCGGCTGCGGGCGAACCTGCCGCTTCTGCACGACGCCGACGCGGTGGTGGTCGTGGCGGGCATGGAAGGCGCGCTGCCCAGCGTGGTCGGCGGCTACGTGGCCTGCCCGGTGATCGCCGTGCCCACCAGCGTCGGCTACGGCGCGAGTTTCGGCGGGGTGGCGGCGCTGCTGGGCATGCTCAACAGTTGCGCCGCGAACGTCAGCGTGGTGAACATCGACGCCGGCTTCAAAGGCGGCTATGTCGCCGGACTGATCGCCAAGAACGCGGCGAAAGCGAGGGGCGAGGAGCGAGGGACTAGGAGTGAGGGGTGAGGGGTGAGATAAGAGTGAGAGTCGAACGGCCGCTTGCGGCTTCGCAATCTTTCACCATAAGCTGTTGATAACCGCCAACTGATAACTGAAAACTGAAAACCGTTAACGTCCTCATGAAAGCTAAACTCAACACCCACGACGCGCAGACTCTGAAACGACTCAAAGAACTGGCCGACGAAGTGGCCGCCGCGGCGACGAAGCGGCGGGATCCGTTCGTCGAGATCCCCTCCCGCTCGCTCTCGAACGTGAAGTACAACAAGACCAAACGTTTCATCGAGATGGGCAAGAACACCAACCGCCGGCAGTTGTTCAATCTCTCGCAGGCGAAAAGCTACATGCAGACGATGCTTGTCGCCAGCGGCGCCACGCAACTCATCGAGCAGGGCAAGACGACGAGCATCCGCGGATTATATTATTCGCTGAAGCACAAGATCGCGCCGACCACCGAGAACACCTTCGAGGAGCAGTCGGAATGCGATCCGGTCATCGAGGACGTCGAAGTCCTCCTGAACAGCCTGCGGGAGGAACTGCACCTGTTCGCCGACAAGCGCGGCGAAATGGTGGGCAATATCGTCCTGACCGACAGCGGCGACGACATCGACTGTGCGCGGATGGGTTCCGGCGGCTACGGCATCCCCTCGATCGTCGAGCCGGAAATCATCCAGTTCAAAAAATGCGCGGCGAAATTCATCCTGCACGTCGAAAAAGGCACCGTCTGGCAACGGTTCAACGAGGACAAGTTCTGGCGCAAGCACAACTGCATCTTGACCCACGGGGCGGGCCAGCCCCCGCGCGGCGTGCGGCGGATGCTCCACCGGCTGCACAACGAACTCAAGCTGCCGGTCTATTGCCTGCTGGACAACGATCCGTGGGGATATTACATCTACAGCGTCATCAAGCAAGGCTCGATCAACCTCGCCTACGAATCGCAGCGGATGACCATTCCCGACGCCCGATTCCTCGGCCTGCGATCGATGGATTACAAGCGCTGCGACCTCTCGGACAGCGTGAAGATTGCGCTCAACGACAACGACCGCAAGCGCGCCCACCAGATCGCCAAATACCCGTGGTTCGCGCAGAAGAAAGAGTGGCAGAAAGAGATCAAGCTGCTCGTGGAGAACGGCTTCAAGATGGAGGTCGAATCGCTGATCAGCAAGGACATTTCCTACGTGACCGAAGAGTACACGCCGACCCGGCTGAAGGAGAAGGATTGGCTGGATTGACGACCGGTAGAGCATTGAGTTTGCCAAATCCGCGCTATTCGACTATCATAGATAAGGGGGGAGGCAATGAAGCCATCGCTGTATCTCGAAACGACGATCCCGAGTTTCCTTGTAGGAACGATTTCGCCGGTGCTCACTACGGCGGGACATCAGGCATTAACGCTCAGGTGGTGGGAAGAAGAGAGGGACAATTATCGTTTGTTCGTGTCTTCCCTTGTAGAAGATGAAATAAAACAAGGAAAGGCAAGTTTCGCGGAACAACGTTGGTTATTGATCGCCGATATCCAACAATTGGAAGTCACCACGGAAATTCTTCAGTTTGCGGAAAACTTGCATACGATTTTACGTTTGCCGCCATCGGCCAAACCAGACGCTACGCATCTTGCCCTCGCCTGTCATTATGAAATTGATTATTTGCTCACTTGGAACATGAAACATTTGGCGAACGGCCATGTGCGTCATGCATTACAAATAATGCACGATGCAGGAGAGATTTATTTTCCCACAATTTGCACTCCGGAAGAATTGATAGAGGAGAAATTCGCATGATACACGACTTAGAAACACCAATACCCGATGCGGTTGCCGAAGAAATCTATGAAATTCGGAAGAAAATCTGCGAAGAATGCGATTATGATTTCAAGAAAACTTGGCGAACGTTACATGAAACTTCAGGAGCAACGTCCCGAACTCCTCGTGAGGCATGTTCCGACAACAGAAGAGTCGGAAACCGCCGTCGAGTGAGATATTTTTCACTTCTCCAGCTTCGTCACATCCACGTAAACGTGCTCGCCCGCGTTCCCCTCCGCGATTTTCTCGAGAAAGTTCTCTTCTTCCTTCTTCGGGCCGGAGCCGAATTCGATGGCGTTGATGATCGTGCCCGCGGCAAGGCGGTTGATCCGCGCGATCTGTTCGTCGTCGAGTTTCGGGCGATCGGCGTCGGTGAGCCAGAAGATCACGTCGGGATGGAGCTTGAGCGCAATCCTTAGCGCCGCTTCGTGTTCCGTGCCCCCCCGGGCGGAAATCGAATCCAAAAAGCGTTCGGCCAGTTCTTTGTTCTTGTCGTTGGCGAAAACGGCCAGCCCGTTGCCCTTCGGGTTGAATGTCGCCGGCCGTTCGTTGTAGAAGACGATTTGGAACGAATGCGTGCTTTCGAGTTTCTTGATGCTCGCCAAAAGCTCCGCCTTGGCCGCCTTCAAGGCCGCGTTCCCGTCCCCCCCATGCTGCCCGAGCGATCGATCACATACACGAACCGGTAGCCCGACGCCTCGACGCCGAACATGCTCGTGTGCCCCTTGCCGTCCAGCGATGGGCCGTAATTGTGCTCGGGCTCCTTGAAAATCCGGGCAGGTTTCGCGGTCTTCTCGTCTTTCTTGCCGGGTT
Organism: Pirellulales bacterium; assembly: GCA_963713065.1. GTDB lineage: Bacteria > Planctomycetota > Planctomycetia > Pirellulales > Thermoguttaceae > JADLEL01. Next base: position 62,020 of record CAVQKP010000020.1, read on the forward strand.
CTTCGGCTGAATAGCACAGAGTCGCGCCGAACGCGACGACGAGCAATAGAACTGCCTTTAGGTGAAGGCCGGAAACGATTTCGTGGGAAGATATTCTCGACATAAATTGAGCCCCCTGATATGATGGTTAATATGATTATACTATTCCTTCGAAAAATAATCCATGAATAGTTATAATTTGCTCCTCAATCCGCCATTTTCTTTCAGCAGACTGAAATCGGTGGCGTAAAAATATTCTTGATTCCAATTCAAGCTCTATTGGCCGGAGAACTTTTCAATGTCGAATTCAGCCCAAACGGCATGCTCAAGGGGATCGGGCCTTCAGCTTTCCGAACATACTTTAAAGCTTCCCGACGGGACGGAAATGTTCTACCGCGCCTGGCTACCCGAAACGCCCTCCGAGAAAGTTTTAGTGATTTTTCACCGCGGCCACGAGCACTCCGGCCGGGTGCAAGACATCGTCGAGGCGTTGAACTTGCCCGACGTCTCCGTTTTCGCCTGGGACGCTCGCGGGCACGGCCAAACCGCGGGCGAACGCGGCTATGCGCCCGACTTCGCCACGATGGTCGGCGACGTCGATTGCTTCATCAGGCACCTAAGCGAAACCTATCACAAGCGTATCGAAGACATGGCGATACTCGCCCAAAGCGTGGGCGCCGTGACCGTTTCCGCCTGGGTCCACGACTATGCCCCGCCGATCCGCGCTTTGGTGCTGGCCGCGCCGGCCTTCGTCATCAAGCTCTATGTGCCGCTGGCAATTCCCGGGCTTCGCATGATGTTGAAGTTGCGGCGGGGACGCAAGCTGTTCGTCAACAGCTACGTCAAAGCGCAGATGCTCACCCACGATTTCAAGCAGGCGCAGAGCTACAACGACGACGGGCTGATCGCCCGGTCGATCGCGGCCAATATTTTGCTGGACCTGCACGATACGTCCGCGCGGTTGATCGGCGACGCCGGCGCGATCCGCGCGCCGACGCTCCTTTTGTCCGCCGGCTCCGATTGGGTGGTCAAGCTTGGGCCGCAGCGCCGCTTCTTCGAACGGCTTGGTGCGCCGATCAAGCGGATGAAAGTCTTTCCCGGGATGTATCATGACTTACTGCATGAGAAGGACCGCCGCCTGGTGATCGACGAAGCCCGGCAGTTCATTCTCGAGGCGTTCCGGCGCGAGCAGGCGTCGCCACCCTTGACCGGGGCCGACCGCCACGGTTATACCTGCAACGAATACGACCGCCTGCGGGAACCGTTGCCTTTGACCTCGCCCCGCGCAATTTACTACCGTTTGCAGAAGCTAGGCATGGAGACCCTCGGCCGGTTGAGCCGCGGGGTGCGGCTCGGCTTGAGCACCGGTTTCGACTCCGGCAAGACGCTCGATTACGTCTATGAAAACCGGCCGCAGGGGGCGCTCGTGGTGGGCAAATGGATCGACCGATCCTATTTGAACAGCATCGGTTGGCGCGGCATCCGCGTGCGCCGCGCGAACCTGGAAAAATTGCTCCGCGAAGCGATCGCCCGCCTCCAAGCCGCGGGCCAGACGGTGAGGATGGTCGATATCGCCGCCGGCCCCGGCCGTTATATACTGGAAACGATCAAATCCTTGGACGGCGACAATATCTCGGCCTTGCTGCGCGACAACGTGGAAGCCAACCTCAAGGCGGGCCGCATCTTGGCCGAAGAATTGGGCCTCAAAGACGTCAATTTTCAATTGGGCGACGCCTTCGACGAGGATTCGCTGGCGGCGATCGAACCGCCGCCGAATCTGGTGGTGGTCTCCGGCTTGTATGAGCTCTTTCCCGAAAACGAATTGATCCGGCGCTCGCTCCGAGGGCTGGCGCAGGCCGTTCCGCCCGGCGGGTATCTGGTGTACACCGGCCAACCTTGGCATCCGCAGGTGGAGATGATCGCCCGCGTGCTCATTAACCGGGAAGGGGAACCGTGGATCATGCGCCGCCGCACGCAGGGCGAAATGGACGAACTGGTCCGCGCGGCGGGATTCGAGAAAATCGCACAGGAGATCGATCCGTGGGGAATCTTCACCGTTTCCTTGGCTCGCCGCGCGGCCGGTTGATGCTCAAGGCGGGCGCTGCTTCGGCGGGCCTTTCGCTGCTGTTTCTCGTCGTTTATGGCGGCACCAACTGGCTTACGTCGCTCCGCAGCGACGTGGGCACGTGGTACTACGAGTGGGAAAAGTACATCCCCTTCGTGCCGCTGATGGTCATCCCGTATATGTCGATCGACCTGTTCTTCGTCGCGGCGCCGTTTCTCTGCCGTGACGATCGCGAGTTGGCCGTGTTCTTCCGCCGCACCGCTTTGGCGATCGTCCTCGGCGGGATTTGTTTCCTGCTCATGCCGCTAAAGCTGGCGGTGGAACGCCCGCAGTTGGACGGTTGGCTGGGCGCGATGTTCGGCTGGTTTTTCCTGACCGACATGCCGTACAATTTATGCCCTTCGCTGCACATCGCCTTGCGAACGATACTGGCGGAGAAATACGCGAGTCATACGCGCGGGCCGTGGCGCACCGCCTCGCACGTCTGGTTCAGCCTGGTCGGCTTTTCGACGCTTTTGCTGTATCAACATCACGTGGTCGATGTAATCGGTGGATTCCTGCTGGCTGCCGTTTGCTTTTATCTTTTGCCCGCGATTCCGCACCGGCATCCCGTTACCACAATCGCCGGGTAGGTTCCTATTATTTTCTTCTGCCTGCTTGTTTTTGCCGGGCGCAACGACGCTCTTTTGGCCCTGGGGAGGCATTTTACTTTGGCCGGCTGCGGCGTGCGTCCTGGTGACCGCCGCGTATTTCGGACTGGGGCCGGGAATCTATCGGAAAATCGGCGGCCGGCTGACTTTGAGCACAAAACTCCTCTTCGCGCCGTTTCTGTTCGGTCAATACCTTTCGCTGCTTTATTATCGCCGCCAATGCCGGTCCTGGAACGAATTGACGCCGCAAATTTGGATCGGCCGGAAACTGTCCGACGTCGAGGCGCGGGAGGCCGTGCGCCAAGGCGTGACGGCCGTTTTGGATCTGACCGCCGAATTCTCCGAGGCCCGGCCGTTTCGCGAACTGCGCTACTTGAACGTGCCGATTCTCGATCTGACTGCCCCTACCGCGGAACAAATCGAGCAATGCCTGGAATTCCTCGCCGAAAATGCCGCGGAAGTCGTCTATATCCACTGCAAGATCGGCTATTCGCGCACCGCGGCGGTGGCGGGCGCCTATCTGATCGCGGCCGGAAAAGCGTCCACTGCCGTGGAAGCCGAGCGTTTATTGCGCAGCAGCGCCCCTCGATCATCATTCGCCCCGAAGCTTCCGCCGCGCTGAAACAATTCGAAAATGCCCATCGCATCGTTCTCGCGGACCGCTTGAACGGCGCCGCGATTCTGCCGGCGTAACACCACTTGGCCGATTCTTGGAAAAGATTATAACTTGCGTAAATCGTTAAGGATCAGAATGGCATGATTTTGCTGCAAGCGATTATCCGCTTGTCTGTGAAACGCCTCTTTTCTATCAAAGAAGGGCTTCCGACATGGCCGACTACCAACCGACGTCCCGGCGGCCGATCGCCGATGTTTTTCGCCTTACCGCCCGCAGCGCGGTCCGGCTGTGCCTGCGCTGGAATATCCATCCCGACGCCGTTTCGTATAGCTCGATGGTGGCCGCGGCGGCGGCGGGGATTTGCTTTTGGCAGGCGGGAAACGTGCCGGCTCTGGTCATTCCCGCCGCGCTGTTTTGCTACGTGCGGCTGTGGCTGAACATGCTCGACGGCATGGTGGCCCTGGCCTCGGGCAAGGCGAGTTTGCGGGGCGAATTGCTCAACGACCTGCCCGACCGCATTTCGGATGTCCTCATCTTCGTCGGCGTCGCCCATAGCGGCTGGTGCAATCCGTTTCTCGGCTACTGGGGGGCGATCTTCGCCTGCTGGTGGCCTACGTGGGCATGTTCGGCCAGGCGCTCGGCGTGCAGCGGGAGTTCAGCGGCGTCATGACCAAGCCGTGGCGGATGGTCGCGCTGCACGTCGGTGCCTGGATCACGCTGGGACTGATCTGGTGGGGCGGGGGCAACGCCCGCTACGGCGGACTGACGATCCTCGATTGGACGCTCGTGGTTGTGATCGCCGGATGCGTCGAGACCATTGCCGTGCGGCTGCGGGGGATCCTGCGGTCGCTCCGAGAAAAACAATCTGCGGGAGGGTAGCACCATGTCACCCGACGCCGCACTGCATAGCGATGTATTCAAGATTTATCTGGCAATTCTCCTCGGAATGCTGGCTGTGGCGGGCGCGGCGATCGGCGTGCTGGGATTGATCTTGAAAAAGGATGTCTCCCATGCCTGGAAATCGTATCGCAGTTGGTTGGTTATGATTCCGCTGGTCTTGGCCTGCGTCTTTTTGGGCCGGCTGGCGACGATCGCTTTCTTTACCGTGCTGGGGGTTTTCGCTTTCAAGGAATTCGCCCGGGCCACCGGGCTGTATCGCGATTGGTGGATGACCGGCGCGGTGTACCTCGGCATTTTGGGCATCGGCGTGCTTTCGGCGATGCCCGACCCGCGGCTGCGACGTGCCCGGCTGGTACGGCATGTTCGTCGTCTGGCCGGCGTACGTCATTGCGCTGATCCTGCTGGTCCCCATCCTCCGCAACCGGCCGCAGGGGCAACTGCAGGCCATCGCCCTGGCGCTGCTGGGATTCATCTACATCGGCTGGATGTTCGGCCACATCGCCTTCCTGGCCAACTCGAAATACGCCTACGGTTACCTCTTCTACCTGATTTTCGCCGTGGAGTTGAACGACGTGGCGGCTTATACGTTTGGCAAGACCTTCGGCCGGCATCCGCTGCGAAGCAACATCAGCCCCAAGAAGACTTGGGAAGGCTCGCTGGGGGCGCTGGGCGTTTCGCTGCGTGCTGCCGTGGCTGTTGTGGTTTTCCTTCCCGCACTTCACGCCGCGGGACTGTCTGAGCGGCCTGATCGTCGGCATCGCCGGGCAGTTGGGCGATCTGTCGATGAGCGTCATCAAACGCGACCTGGGCATCAAGGACATGGGCGCGCTGATCGGCGGCCACGGCGGCATCCTCGACCGCATCGACAGCCTGATCTACGTCGCGCCGTTGTTTTTCCACATGGTCCGCTATTTTCACGACATCTACTGAAGCCGATCTGATGGAGCCTTGGCATTACGACACCGCGGAAGACCTCGAACGCTCGCTCGTCGAGCGGCTGCGGCATTTCCCCCGCGAGCCGGACATCCTGGTCTATGCGGCGCGATCGCTGGCGGCACTCATGCTCCGCGCGTGGCTGAAGATTTATCATCGCTTGAAGATCGTCGGCCGGGAAAACCTGCCGCGGGAAGGCTCCTTCATGCTGGTGGCGAATCACACGAGCCACCTGGACGCCCTCGTCGATCCTTTCGGCGCTGCCGCTTTCCAAATTGCATCGGGTGTTTCCCGCGGCCGCCAAGGATTTCTTCTTCGAAAGCCTGCCGCGGACGGCCGTCGCCGCAATGGTCGTGAATGCATTGCCGTTCGATCGCGAGACAAACATCCGGCAAAGCCTCGCGCTTTGCAGACAACTGCTGGAGAATCCCGGCAACGTGCTGCTGATCTTTCCCGAAGGCACGCGCAGCACGACCGGCGAGATGGGCGAGTTCAAGCCCGGCATCGGCTTGCTGCTGGCGGGCACCGATTTGCCCGTCGTGCCCTGCCGCGTGGATGGCGCGTTCGCCGCCTTGCCGAAAGGCCGTTTGTTTCCCCGGCCCCGACACGTGAGTTTGACGATCGGCATTCCCCGCAACTATTCTCATTTCCAAAGGGGTAAAGAAGCCGCTCAGCATATCAGCCGGGATTTAAGGGAGGCCGTCATGCAATTGAACCAAAATCCCTGAAGCGCGGGGGTTCAATCTTTTCGAGGTTTAATTCAGCAACCGGGCTACTTGCAGGCAAAGTTCCTATCGGCAAAAATAAGCTGGATTGAATAGATGTGCTAAGCAAAGCAACAGGAATTCAGGGCTGCAATGATCGAGAGGCTTGACTACCAATCCGTCGGCTTGATTGCCGGACTCGAGGTGCATCAGCAGCTGCTCACCGACTACAAACTCTTCTGCCGCTGCCCCGCCGGCCTCTACACCGAAAGCCACGACGGCGAAGTGCTCCGCCACATGCGGCCCACGCTCAGCGAGCTGGGCGAGTACGACGGCACCGCGCTGATGGAGTTCAAGACCCAGAAGGAAATCATCTATCTCCTCAACCATCTCAACGTCTGCACCTACGAGATGGACGACACGCCGCCGTTCTTGGTGAACCAGGACGCGCTCGACGTGGCCATCGAAATCTGCCTTTCGATGGACATGGACATCATCGACGAGGTCCATATCGCCCGCAAGCAATACCTCGACGGCAGCATCCCCACCGGCTTCCAGCGGACCGCCATCGTCGGATTGAACGGCAGTCTGCCGTTCCACGGCCGCGACCTCGCGATCACGCACGTTTCGCTCGAAGAGGATTCCTGCCGCGAAGTGAAAGACCGCGGCCACCGCATCGTCTGGCGCACCGACCGGCTGGGCATGCCGCTCACCGAAACGGTCACCGGCCCCGAACTCGTCACGCCGGAGGAGGTCCGCGACGCGGCGATTTTATGCGGCCTCGTGGCGCGGAGCACCGGCCGCGTGCGAACGGGCATCGGCGCGAGCCGGCAGGATGTGAATGTCAGCGTCCGCGGCGGCAGCCGCGTGGAAATCAAAGGCGTCCCCCGCGCCGGATACGCCGTGAAGCTCGTCCACAACGAGGCCGTCCGCCAGGTGAATCTGCTGCGGTTCCGCGACGAGCTTCAGCGCCGCGGCATGCATGCGCCAAACGATATCCTGATCGCGGCCTTCGACGTCACCGATATCTTCGCCGAAGCCGATCTGGGCTTCATGCGCCGGGCGATCCAAGGCGGCGGCAAGATTTTCGCCGCGCGATTGGAAGGCGGCCTCGGCCTGGCCCAATTTCCCACGCAACCCGGCACCATGTTCCTCGATGAACTGTCCGGCCGCATCCGCGTGATCGCCTGCCTCGACGAGCCGCCCATCGTCTTGAGCGGTTCGCTGATGCCGGAGTTTCCCAACAAGCACAAGTTCATCGAACGCCTTCGCAAACGGATCCGGCTGGGCGATAATGACGATTATTTCATCGTCTTCGGGCCGGAAGCCGATTGCCGCACGGCCGTCGAAGAGATTCGCCTGCGGTTCGTCGATGCACTGAAGGGCGTGCCGCTGGAGACGCGCCAGGCACTCGTCGGCGGATACACCACGTTCGAGCGAATCCTGCCCGGCCCCGACCGCATGTATCCCGATACCGACTCGCCCCCGACGCGAATCACCGCCGAACGCGTCGCCGCAGCCCGCAGCCGGCTGCGGCCGCGGCCGTGGGAACGATTCGAACAATACGGATCGTGGCGCGTGCCGCACGAAACCACCGAATATCTCATCCGCCGCGGCGGCGCACGGATCGTCGATGCGCTCGTGGAGAAGACCGGCGTCGATGGGCTCGTCGCCGCCGTCGAAATCGGCCAACGTGCAAAGGCCATGCGGCGGGCCGGCATCCCCATGGAACGCCTCGGCGAGGCCGAGTGGATCCAGGTTTTCGACCTCTTCACCGGCGGCAAGATTCCCCGCGAGGCCATTCAGCCGGTGGCGGCGCATATCGCCCAAAATCCCGGCGTCGATGCCGCCGCCGCCGCGGCGAATCTCGGCTATGTCCTCGAAGAGCGTACGGCGTGGATCGAAAAGTTAAACGGCCTTTGCCGCAAGATATTTGCGTTGGCGGGGACGATTCCGAAGGGAAACGACTGCGTCAATTCATCGGCAAATGCGTCCGTCAGCTACAGGGCAAGGCGCCCGCCAAAGAAGTGGCCGAATTCCTCAAAACTCGGCTCGCTCACTCGTAGGACAGGTTTTTAACCTGTCAGGAGAATTCAGCACAAATTTCCAACTTGTCGTGAAACCCAACACAAAACTGATCCAAACGACAGGTTAGAAACCTGTCCTACATCATGATGACCATTCCCCTCACCGAGCGCAGCGACCGTTTTCAAGGCTATCGCGGCCCCGCGAAAAACGTCATGGAGCGTTTCGGCTTCGGCGTGTGGAGCGAAGTCGAGATCGTGAACGATCGCGGCTCCCGCTTCAAAGGCGTCGTGCTGCCGCGGAGCGAGACCTGCGACGAGTTTCACATCGTCGTCAAACTCTTCAACGGCTACAACGTCGGCGTGGGAGCCGGCCGCGTCGTTTCGGCCAAGGAAACCGGCTACCGCAAGGCCGTCTATAAGATTCCGGAAAAGGACTTCCCCGTTGACGCCGAAGAAGAAGTGCGTCACGCTCCTGGGCACCGGCGGCACCATCGCCTCGCGCCTGGACTACCGCACCGGCGCGGTGATTCCCGCCTTCACGCCCGGCGAGCTTTACGGCGCGGTGCCGGAACTGGCCGACATCGCCAACATGAGCACCAAAAAGCTCTTCGGCGTGTTCAGCGAGAACATGGGTCCGCGAGCAGTACATCGCGCTGGCCGAGGCGATCGGCGAGGAAATCGCCGCCGGGCGCCGACGGCATCGTCATCGGCCACGGCACCGACACGATGAGCCACACCGGCGCGATCCTGAGCTTCATGGTGCAGAACTCGCCCGTGCCGATCGTCCTGGTGGGCAGCCAGCGGTCGTCCGACCGCCCGTCGTCCGACGCCGCCTTGAACCTGATGAACGGCGTGCGGACCGCGGCGGAGTGCGAGATCGCCGAAGTGATGCTCTGCATGTTCGGCCCGACGTCGGACAAGTACGACCTGCTGCATCGCGGCACCCGCTGCCGCAAGATGCACTCGAGCTACCGCAGCACGTTCCGCACCATCGGCGCCACGCCGCTGGCGATGGTTTCGCGGCAGCAGAACGAAAACGGCGAATACTTCACCTACCTCACCGACGACTTCCTCAAGCGCGACAAGAGCCGCGTGCCGGTGATCAATCCGAGCTTCGAGGAGAAAGTCACGATCCAGTACTACTACCCGAACTTCAACCCCGACATCATCGACAGCCTTTCGGCGATGGGCTACCGCGGATTGGTCATCGCCGGCACCGGCCTCGGACACATCAACAAGCCGCTCTACGCCGCCGTCGGCCGAGCCATCGACAAAGGCATGACCGTCGTCATGACCGTCCAGACCATCTGGGGCTACGCCCAGATGTACGTTTACGATACCGGCCGCGATCTCTTGAAGCTGGGCATCATCCCCCTGGATAACATGCTGCCCGAGACGGCCTACATGAAGCTCGCCTGGGTTCTCGGCCAGACCGACGATCCCGCGCAGATTCGCGAGATGCTGCTGACGCCCGTCAACCACGAGATCACGCCCCGCGAGCCTCACAACGGCTATCTCGTTCTCCAAGGCGGGCCTGCCCGAGGTGGAAGCATTCGTGGGCCAGCATTGGAAGTAGCGCGGCAATAGCCGCCGGGCTATTTCTCAAGCACCACTGCCTGGCAACCATGAACCTTCGGCTCCGCCACGGTCCTGAAGCCCAATCCCTCGGCCGCCGTCATCATTTGCCCGAATGCTTTCCGGGATACATGAATCTTGGGCTCGGCCGCCAGCAGTTTGCCGCCCGGCTTGAGGCAGCCGTGAATCTCGCTGAGCAACCGCTGCCGATCCGGGACCTCGTGAATCATCATCATTGCCAGGGCAAAGTCGATCGGCTCCTCGATGCCGAGCCGATCTTTCTCGCACTGATGAAGGCGGATGCGGCCGGCCACACCCGCCTTTTCCGCCCGCTTCCGCAGCACGTCGAGCATATTTTGCTGGAGATCGACGGCGATGACTCGTCCATTGTCGCCCGTCATCTTCGCCATTGCTAGAGAGAAGAGCCCCATCCCGCAGCCCACGTCCATCACCGTCATGCCGGGTTTGACGTAGGGGCCGACGATTTTTGTCGGGTCATGCAGCCGGCGGCGAAGCCAATTGTCGATGAAATAACCTCCCCACCAGGGACAAGTGTGTGCCATTGGATTACTCGCATGGATTGCCGCCAGACACCGCCCTCCGAGCGCCGCCTTGGGCGCGGATCGTTCAAGGTTCTGTCTGTTAATAACATGGAAGAGGGCGATAAAGAAACCGATTCTCGCATGACTCTGCGCTCGCCGCAAGAGGCGGAGCGCCTCTCTCGACAGCCGAGCGTCTTGGGATTATAGTCAAGGGGCTAAAAGGAGCCGCTCCCGACTTTCCCGATCTTCACGCGTCTTGTGCAGTTAAATTCCGTTGAGCAACAGTCCTTGCCCGAATCGTTTCGTTCAACTCACCCCGCCGGGTCGCGGGGCGGTGGCGACGCTGTTGATCGAAGGACCGGAGTTGCTTCGGGCCGCCGAGAATCTGCTTTGCGTGAAGGGGGGCAAAAAGTTGTCCGATTGTCCGGCAAATCGGCCGATTTACGCCCGTTTCGGCGGCGAAAAAGGCGAAGAAATCATCGTGCGGCGGCGCGGCGGCGCCTTGCGGCAAATCGAATCGCTGGAAATCCATTGCCACGGCGGGTGCGCGGCGGTCCATGAGATCGAAAACGCGTTTGCCGAGCGCGGCTTTTCCCGCATTTCTTGGAAAGACTGGATCGCCAATAACGCCGCGGATCCTTTCGCCGCCGCGGCGCGCCTCGCCCTGGCCGACGCCCGCACCGAACGCACCGCGGCCATCTTGCTCGATCAATATCATGGGGCCTTGCGTCGTGCGTTCGAGAAAATCGAACGCTCAAGCGGCGTCTCGCGATTTTCGTGCCCACCACAAGCGCTCATGCGGCGCCAATCGCAAATCGATGCGCTGCTCGAGCGTGCGCCGCTCGGCCTGCATCTCACGCAGCCCTGGCGCGTGACCCTCATCGGCGCGCCGAACGTGGGCAAAAGCTCGTTGTTGAACGCCTTGGCGGGCTACAACCGCGCGATCGTGCATCACACGCCGGGCACGACCCGCGATCTCGTCACCGTGCATACCGCCTTCGAAGGCTGGCCCGTCGAACTCTGCGATACCGCCGGATTGCGCACCTTGCGGCATGCCGATGATAAGACTGAAAATGACGACCTCGAACGGGCGGGAATCGAACTCGCCAGGGAACAAATCGCCCAGGCCGATTTATTGTTGCTGATCTTCGATGCCGTCAAATCCTGGACGCCCGCCGATCAAACCTTCAGGGAGCGGTATCCGCAGGCTCTGGTCCTCCACAATAAGGCCGACTTGCCTCGGTCCGTCGACAATCGGCCCGAGGGATTGTTCGTCAGTGCCATGACGGGGCAAGGCATCGAGAAATTGCCCCATCTCATCGCCCGGCGGCTGGTGCCGCAACCGCCACCTCCTGGCGCAGCCGTGCCCTTCACCAAAGAGCAAATAGAAAAGTTGTTGGTCGGATCGTGCCGGGAACGGAAGTAATATTCATTTGGCCCTGCGCCTAAACACCGCTCCTCTATCAGGCACCCCTCTGGCAGGTAGGAAAAAAATAAATTATCTATGCTGCACAAACGCCCCTGTTTTACTTTCGGCTATTCAGTTTTACGATTTCCCTCAAAAAAGTTCGGCGATAATGTATTTTTTCCACACTGAAAAAGGAATATTCATCTGGACTTGACAGGGGGGGATGGGTACACTTCCGCGTCCTTTTCTCTATTCGGAGTGTTCACGGAGGAACGCGGAATGCAATCTCATATCGTCCCACAGCTTGTTCGGCTCCTTTTTACATTCATTTTATTCTCCGCCTTTAGTATCGAAACTTTCGGCGCGGACAATACTCCGCCACCGGATTCGACCCTGGACGGCGCCATTTCATTGAAGGCAAAAGACATCGAGTTGCCTCCCGAAGCGGACCAACCGATTTCACCTCCAAAATCGGCCTCCTCGCCGGGCAAGACAACGCTGGGCAAGCCGACGCAAACGAAAAACCATTCCTCCGTCGTCATCGAGCCGATCGCGGAAAAACCGTCGGCGGGAGATTCCGCCTCGTCGGATGCGCCCAAGAGTTGCCGTCGGCCAAAGGCGCCGATCAGCCTTCGCCGCTGCGCCTTGAGGTCGCCGCGCCCGCAACGAAGCCGAAATCCCCCGTCGAACCGAAAATCCTGTCCTTCAAGCCCGAGGCCGATTCCTCGGGCATGGCCGCCCGGCTGAAGGCATCCTCGTCAACGCAGGAAAAGAGCCGTTACTCCGCGCCGGCCGACGCCGCCCGCACGCCGCCCGCGATGGGTGCGCCCGCGAACGGCAGGAACCATTACGGCAATGTGTCGCCGAAAAGCGACGAGAACCCGATGGACGCCGAAATCCATCCGCGCGCGCCGGACGACGCTCCCGGGGCGGTTGCTTCCGACGGAGATGCCCCAACGGCGCCCGGAAAAGAGAAGACAAAGCCCTCCGCCGACGGCCCCGCGCTCCAGCCCGTCCCCGACTACGACGAATCGGGACCGGCCCCGCTGGAAGCGGCAAGCTTCAACGGCGTCACGCCGGGCCAATCCACGCTCGAAGAAGTCGAAAAGGCTTGGGGCCCGCCGAAGGAAATGTTCAAGCAAAACGAGCTGATGACGCAACTCTATTCCATCGATCCCTTCGACCGCATCGAAGTCGGATATGAAAACGACAAGGTGGTTTCCATCATCGTGCGCTTCCAGAAACCGTTTTCCGCCAGCAAGATCGCCCAGCAATTGGACATGTCCGCCGTCAAGCCGGTGCTGATCTCGAACGACCTGGGCGAGATCCTCGGCCAATCGTATCCCGAGCGGGGCGTGCTGTTCGCCTTCGAGCCGAGCGAGGATAAAAGCGAACCTTCCTTCAAAGTCACGCACATCATGCTCGAACCGATCGGCGCCGAGCCGTTCATCCTCCGCGCGGAAACCGAGTTTGACCGCCGATACGACCGCAGCTTGCAGGACCTGCAAATCGCCTTGGAGCTTCAGCCCGACAACGCCCGGGCCAATTGGCTCACCAGCCGCATTAACGCGGCCATGGAACAGTTCGACAAGGCCGAGGCGGCCGGCGCCGAGGCGATGCGCCTCGAGCCGCAGAACGTGCGCTACTGCATCACGCACGCGCAGATACTGGGCCAGATGGGCCGGCTCCACGAGGCCCTCCAGGAAGCGCAAAAAGCGGTTGACATGAGCGCCGATCAACCGCACCTGCAGGCCCGGGCGCTGTGCCTCAAAGGCGATTTGACCGCCTCCGGCCCCAAGCCCGACTATCGCAAGGCGATCGGCTTCCATGCGCAAGCCTTGCGAATCGCCGACTCGGTCGCCGCCGACGAGCATCCCGCCGTGCGCAAGACGGCGAAGGAAGTGCTCGTCGATGCCCATCTCGGCTCCGCCCACGACATCGCCTGGGGCGATTGGAAAGACAAGAACAAAGCCGTCGCGATGTGGCTGAAAAGGGCCGTGGCCATTGCCGACGATCTAATCAAAAACGAAGACGGCACGGCGGAACAGCTCTTCCGCGTGCATACCCGCGCCTTGTCGGCGCTGGTGGGCATCCGCAGCGGCGCCGATCCCAAACCCTGGCTCGAGGAAGCCCTGCGCACCGGCAACGAGTTGATCGCCGACACCCAGGATCCGGTCCGCAAAGCCCAATATCAATGGGACTTGGGAATGGCGTTGTACGACGCCGTGCAAATCTGCCAACTCCGTTCGAATCACGCCTTGGCGCTGAAGTACGGCGAAGCGGCCGTCGATTATCTCGAACAAGGATACGCCCACAAACTATCGCCGACCACCGCCTACCTTCTCGGCCGGCTCTATTTCCGATTGGGCGCGATCCATGCCATCCGCGACCAGGACCATCCGACGGCCGTGGTTTGGTTCGAAAAGGCCATCCCGCTTTTGGATAAGCCGATTCCGCCCGAGGCCCTGGCCGATCTCGGCCGGTATGGCGAAACCTTCGTCAGCATGGGCGTCTCCTATTGGGAGACGGGCAATCGCAACATGGCCATCGAGCTGACGAAAAAGGGCGTCAAACTCATGGAAGAAGCCGTCAGCCAGGGCTCGCTCGACCGCTCCGCGCTGGCCATCCCCTACGGCAACCTCGCCGCCATGCAGCGCCAAGTCGGCGCCACGGAAGAGGCCGCCAAATATTCCGAAATGGCGACCAAAATCAAAAATACGAAAACGCGATAAGTTTAATATAGCCGTCTTCCAGGGGCTCACGCCCCTGGCTAACAACTACCGTCCCTTTGGGACTTAACCAATGTCGTTCTTTTCCAAGACTCAGGTTACTAAGCTTCCATCGTGCGGCGTTAAACTGCAGGCGCCACAGCCACTGGCCAGACGTTATCATCCTCCCTATACTGTAGGTAGGAGAAAATCATGCCTGCCAGTGTTATCTCGCTTGATTTAGCCACATTCGACATCGCCCGCTTTCAATCGCTGCCGGCCGGCGAGCTCACCGAGCGGATCCAAAAAATCCGCCAGGAGATGGGCTCGCGGCTCTTGATCCTCGGCCATCATTACCAGCAGGATGAAGTCATCGCCTTAAGCGACCTGCGTGGCGACAGCTACCAGCTTGCTGCGCTGGCCTCTTCGCACGACGACTGCCGGGCGATCGCCTTCTGCGGCGTGCATTTCATGGCCGAGACCGCCGATATCCTCGCCAACCGCCCGGAAAAGCTGGAGGCTCGCGGCGGCCGCCGCGTGCAAGTTATCCTGCCCGACCTGTCCGCCGGCTGCTCGCTCGCCGATATGGCCGACATCGATCAGGTCGAAGAGTGCTGGGAGCAGCTTGCCGAGGTGATCGACGTCGAGGATTTGCTGCCGATCACTTACGTCAACTCGGCGGCGAACCTGAAGGCGTTTTGCGGAAAGCACGGCGGCATCGTCTGCACGTCGGCCAACGCCCGGGCCGCGCTCGATTGGGCCTTCGCCCGCAAGAGCCGCGTGCTGTTCTTCCCCGACCAGCATCTCGGCCGCAACACCGCCAAGGCGATGGGCATCCCGCTCGACCAAATGCCGCTCTGGAACCCCGCGGCCGAACAACTCGGCGGCAACACGCCCGAGGCGATCAGAAAAAGCCGCGTGCTCCTCTGGCGCGGCCATTGCAGCGTGCATGAAATCTTCCGCCCGCAGCATATCGAAATGTTCCGTCGCAAATATCCGGGCGTTCGCGTCATCGTCCATCCCGAATGCAGCATGGACGTCGTCGATGCGGCCGACGATTTCGGCTCGACCGGCAAGATCATCAAGGCCGTGAAAGAAGCCCCGCCGGGCGCCATTTGGGCCATCGGCACCGAACTGCATCTGGTCAACCGCCTCAAGCAAGAGCATCCCGAGCAAGAGATTCATTTTCTCTCACCCATCTCTTGCATGTGTTCCACGATGTTCCGCATCGACCTCCCGCACCTCTGCTGGTCGCTGGAAAACCTCGCCGCCGGCACGCCGGTGAACGTCATCCAAGTCGATCCCGAAACCAGCCGCTGGGCGCTCCTGGCCTTGCAGCGAATGCTCGATGTGAAATAATAGACTATAATTGAACTATCTATGGAAGTAAGAATTTTCAGGAGATTGAGATGAACTTTTCTCGTATCACACATAATCCTGCGGTCATGGGCGGAAAACCATGCATTCGAGGTTTGCGGATTACGGTCGGAACTGTCGTTGGATTACTGGCTTCCGGCGAATCGCGAGAACGCATCTTAAAGGCTTATCCTTGCCTAGAGACCGATGACCTTGATGAGTCGCTCTCCTATGCAGCTTGGCGATTGGAAGAACGTGAAGAAGATTTGGTGGCTTCATGAGTCTTCGAATCGCCCGCCCTTCGCGAATCCGTCTTCCCGTGATAAAATAAAGGGTCGGACGGATAAAGTCTTCTCCCGGAGGGAACCATGAGCGTACCGCCGTTTGTGCATCTGCATTGCCACAGCCACTACAGCCTCTTGGACGGCGCCGGCCAGGTCCCCGCGCTTCTCAAACGGGCGAAAGACCTGCAAATGAACGCGCTTGCGCTCACCGATCACGGCAACCTGCACGGCTCGCTCAAGTTTTATCAGAAAGCCAAGGAACTCGGCGTCAATCCGGTGCTCGGCATCGAGGCCTACATCGCCCCCGGCAGCCGCTTCGCCAAGGAATCGTCCGGCGGCGGAAGCAAGGAGGCGAGCTATCACATCACCTTGTTGGCGCAAAACCGCACGGGCTTCCAGAACCTCATCAAGCTCTCGTCGCTCGCGTTTCTGGAGGGATTCTACTTCAAGCCCCGCATCGACAAGGAAATCCTCGCCGCCCATCACGAAGGCGTCATCTGCCTAAGCGGCTGCATCTCCAGCGAAATCAACCGCCTGCTGCTGGCCGGCGGCGAGCAGAACTTGAAAAAGGCCGAAGAGGCCGTCGCCTGGTTCCAAAAAACTTTCGGCAAAAACTACTTTATCGAACTGCAAAACAACGGCCTTGAAATCCAGCGGCAAGCGCTGGAGCCGGCCGCCGACCTCGCCCGGCGGATGGGCGTCCCCACCGTCGCCACCAGCGACGTGCATTACGTCCGCCGCGAAGACGCCGAAGCCCAGGATATTCTCCTCTGCGTGAACACCGGAAAGTTCCGCACCGACACCAACCGCATGAAGATGGAAACCAACGAGTTCTATCTGCGGAGTCCCGAAGAAATGTATGCGGCGTTCGCGGGCATGGAAGACGCGCTCCGCCGTTCGCAGGAAATCGCCGATTCGGTGAACATCGACCTCGAACTCGGCAAGCGGCATTTTCCGGTTTTCACGCCGCCCGACGAAAAAAAATCGGAAGACTTTTTGTACGAATTGTGCATCCAGGGCTTGCGGGAAAATTACGCCCGGCGGCCCGACCGCTGCCGGGACGGCCAGTTTTCCGCCGAAGTGGCCGAGCGGCTCGAGCGCGAGTTGTATGTCATCAACAAGCTCGGTTTCGCGAACTATTTTCTGATCGTCTGGGACTTCGTGCGTTTCGCCCGCTCGGTCGGAATCCAGGCCAACGCCCGCGGGTCGGGCGTCGGCTCGATCGTCGCCTACGCGCTGCACCTCAGCCACGTTTGCCCGTTGGAGTTCGATCTGCTCTTCGAGCGGTTCCTCGACGAAAACCGCCGCGAAGCGCCCGATATCGACATCGACTTCTGCCAGCAGCGCCGCGGCGAGGTCATTCAATACGTCAAGCAGCGCTACGGCATGGACACCGTCGCGCAAATCGGCACCTTCGGCACCTTGCAGGCTCGGGCGGCGATCCGCGACGTGGGCCGCGCCCTGGGCATGCCCATCCCCGCCGTCGATGCCGTGGTCGCCAAGGTGCCCGACGAGTTGGGAATCACGCTCGAAGACGCCCTGCAAAAAGGCGACGAGCTCAAAAAACTCTACAACACCGATCCCGCCGTCCGCGAACTGCTCGACCTGGCCAAGCGGATCGAAGGGCTGGCCCGAAACGTCGGCACGCACGCCGCCGCCGTGGTCATCGCCGACCGTCCCTTGACCGATTACGTCCCCCTCCAGCATGTGCAGAACAAGGAGGAAGTCATCACCCAATGGGCGATGGCCGACGTCGAAAACGCGGGCCTGCTGAAAATGGACTTCCTCGGCCTGCGCAATCTCACGATCCTCTCGAAAGTGGTCGAGCTGATCGAACAGACCACGCACGAAAAGATCGATCCCTACAAATTTCCGCTCGACGACCGGGATACCTATGCGCTCCTCTGCCGCGGCGAAACCAAAGGCGTCTTCCAACTCGAAAGCGGCGGCATCCGCGACCTGCTCCAGCGGATGAAGCCCGACAGCTTCCGCGACATCATCGCCACCAACGCCCTCTACCGCCCCGGTCCGCTCGAAGGCGGCATGGTCGAAGACTACATCCAAGTCAAGCACGGGCGTAAAAAACCGGAATACAAGCACGCCGTGATGAAAGACGTGCTCGAAGAAACGCACGGCGTGATGGTCTATCAGGAGCAGGTCATGCGGATCATCAACCGCTTGGGCGGCATCCCGCTGGCCAACGCTTACACCTGCATCAAGGCGATCAGCAAGAAAAAACTCGAAATGATCGCCAAATATCAGGAACAGTTCATCGAAGGCGCCCACGCCCAGGGCATGAGCAAAAAAGACGCCGCGGACATCTTCGAACTCATCAAAAAATTCGCCGGCTACGGCTTCAACAAGAGCCATTCGACCGCCTACGCGCTGATCGCGTACATGACCGCGTACCTCAAGGCCCATTGGCCCGTCGAGTTCATGGCCGCGCTCTTGACCAGCGACATCTCCGGCCGCAACTTCAAGAAAAAGGACTCGCTCGTCGAGCATCTCGAAGATTGCCAGCGGATGAACGTCGCCGTCGAGCCGCCGAACGTGAATACTTCGAAGGAGGAATTCTCCGTGGCCGAAGGCAAGATCCGCTTCGGGCTCTCGGCCATCAAGGGCTGCGGCGGCGCGGCGGCCGGCGCGATCGTCGCCCAGCGCGCGGCCTGCGGACCGTATAAAAGCATCTTCGACTTCTGCGAACGGCTCGACCCCGGCATGGTCAACCGCACCGCCATCGAATCGCTGATCAAGGCCGGCGCGTTCGACGCCGTCGGCGGACGCCGCGCGGCCGTCTTCGCCGCCATCGACCGCGCGCTGCAATCCGGCGCGTCGGCCGCATCGGACCGCAAAAGCGGCCAGCGCGGGCTGTTCGATGACGCCGAGGAACCGGCCGAGGCCGAAGTCGCCCTCCTGCCCGATCTGCCCGAGTGGGAAGAGAAGGACAAGCTCGCCAAGGAGAAGGAAGTGCTCGGTTTCTATCTCACGAGCCACCCGTTGGCCGAACACGCGGGCACGCTGAAAGCGTACTGCTCGCACACCTCTGTCGAGGCGGCCGCGCTCGAACACCGCAGCGAAGTGATGCTCGGCGGCATGATCGGCGCGATCAAATTCTCGAACACGAAGAACCCCAAGCCCGGCAGTCCGAGCCGCTACGCGATGTTCGACCTGGAGGACATGGACGGCATCATGCGGACGATCTGCTGGCCGGAGCAATTCGCCCAATACGAGACGATGGTCCAGGCCGACGCGATCGTGGTCATTCGCGGCTCGGTGGACAAGCGGCCGGGCAGCACGGAAGCGAATTTCATCGTCAACGAAGTGATCCGCCTCGAGGACCTCCCCGCCCGCTACACCCGCGGCGTGCTGATCCGCATCGATGAAGGCCACCACGGCCCGCAGAAACTCGAACTCCTCAAGGAAATCCTCCGCGGCTACCCCGGCCCCACCGAACTGCAGCTCCTCCTCTGCCTCGCCGACGGCCACCGCGTGACTCTCAAATGCTCGGAAGCCTCCGTCTCCATCAACCCCGAACTCCGCGCCCGCGTCGATGACCTCCTCGGCCCGGGGAATTTCCGGTTACTGACCGCGCCGCCAAGCACGGGAGGGCGCAGCGGGGGAGGGAATGGGAACGGTTGGGGAAGGCGATAAATTCACAAGGATGAATTGTTCGCTCAGAGATATCACTGATTGTTCGCAAAAACCAGTGATCCATTTTTCATTCTTTTTCCGATTTCGCACGCCTGATCGCCGAGACGCTAAGCAACTCTTCTCGGCTGACAGCGTCATGCCTGACGCACCAAACAAAAACCCCCGCCTCCTTTCGCAAAGGGGCGGGGGTAGGGGAAGAGATGAAGTCGATGCCCCCATTAGCATACTACACCTTTCCCATGATCGGTCTGCTTACCGCGAGCGGTTAGCATCCCTTTTCCGTTCCGCATTTCCGTTTTTCTTCCGCAGCCGGCGAATCGACCGTCGGTCCGTGGCCGTTCGTTTTCGCCGCATCGACGAAGCCCGATTTCTCCGCCGTCAACAGCTCGATCAGCGTGCCCAAAAGGCCCGTTCCGGCGACGGGCGTGCCGTCTTCGCCGTTCGCGCCGGTGACGAACAGGCGTTCCGGCACCAGCGGCTGCTGGCTGCGCGACAAATGCTGGGCGATAATCGTCAGGGCATATAACTTCGAGTCGGCGATGGAGTCGATTTTCTGCCGCAAAACGGCAGCTTCGGCCCCTCCTTCGAGCGAGGTTCGTTTGCTCTGCCCTTCGCCCTGCAAGGCGTTCGACCCACTCGCCGTCGCGGGCGAACACGTAGCCGATCTTGCCTTGCGGAATGATCGTCAGCGGCGTGTGGATGCGGTACTGCCAAATCCAGTAGAGGAAGTACAAACCGCCGCGCAACACGCTCGCCCGATAGCCGGTTTCGCGATCGAGCACGATCAACCGGCCTTCGGCGACCGGTCCGTAAGGCAACCAAAGCTTTTCGACGATCCCCACCGCGCGGTTCGGGATGTATCGCACGCCAAGCAACGTGTAAGTCGCCAGCACTGCAAGCACGATGCCCACCGCGTAAGCGGTCAGCTGCAAGATCATCTCGGGCGTGAATTGGCTGAATAACAGTTCCATGATTCTCTCCTCTCGGCAAACGGCACCGAGAAACAGGCGACGTAAAACTTCGCCTCCCCTCATCGTAAGGGTCACTTGGCCTATTGGATGGTTTCCTGTGCGCTATTGGACTAGGCCAACTGGTATTGGTTCACAGAAATGCAAAAATTGGACCATATATAAAGAATCCACAATCCCTTATCAGTGAACATGTTATAGAAATTGGCCTATCCAGACGTGTGACAAATATTGTCACCTATGACGAAATATGTCATATTGGATTCCACCCTTTACTTGATTCCTGTGACAACCATGCAAGTTTCAATTCTTATCTTCGAACCGATCGGGCATCAATTCGGCGACTTGCGCCGCGACTTTCGCGCGGAGGCGCCTGCCGATTGGCCTGTGCAAATCGTCTCTTCCACCGCGGAGTTACTGCACACTCTGGCACAAAACTCCGGCCATCAAATGGTGCTGTTGCCCGAGACCTATTCCGCCGAAGGCGGCTCGGGTTCGGATTCGCTCGAGACGCTCGCGGGGCTCGATCTGATACCGCAAATACGCAATCTGGCCGACAATATCCTCGTCGTCGTCGTTTCACCAAAAGGCAGTGTCGAATCGACCGCCCGAGCGATTGCGGCCGGGGCGTCGGATTTCCTCGTGCTCGGCAGCCAGCTTCGCCAGCGGATCGCCACGCTGCTGGGCAAGCTCCGCAAGCTGTTCGAAGTCATCGAACGCAACCGCTTGCTCGATGAGCACAACGCGAATCTGCGGGAGTCGATCCAATCGCGGCTGAAAATCCTCGGCGAGTCGCCGCAGATCAAGGAGATGATGCGGCATATCCAGCGCGTCGCGGTGGTGCCGCGGCCGGTGATGATCGTCGGCGAGCGCGGGACGGGCAAGGAACTCATCGCGAGGGCGATCCATTTCGCCGGCGGATCGGCTTCGCGGCCGATCGTGACCGTGAACTGCGCGGCGTTCAACGACGCACTGTTGGAGAGCGAGCTTTTCGGCCACGAAAAAGGGTCTTTCACCGGGGCCGATTCCACGCGCCGCGGAAAATTCGAGCAGGCCGACGGCGGCACGCTGTTTCTCGACGAAATCGGCAACATGTCGCTCTCGTTCCAGGAAAAAATCCTCCGCGTGGTCGAGTACGGCACCTATTCGCGCGTCGGCGGAATGGTCGAGATGAAGTCGTCGGCGCGGATCATCACCGCCACGAATCGCGATTTGCGGGAAGGTATCCGGCAGGGGAAATTCCTGGCTGACCTTTACGACCGGCTCACGTTCGAGACGATCGAAGTGCCGCCGCTCCGCGAACGCACGGGCGATATCGAGGTGCTGGCCCGATATTACTTGGACCGCTTTGCCCGCGAGACCTCGGCCTACGCCGGCAAGACGTTCAGCCGCGAGGCAATGGCGGCGCTGAACTCTTATCGATATCCCGGCAATGTCCGCGAATTGAAAAACATCGTCGAACGGGCGGCTTGCCGCTGCACCTCGAACGAAATCTCGCCCGACGACCTCGGCCTGTCGGCCCAGGAGGATCTTTTGGGGGCGGGCGGGTCCTTTTCCGAAAAGATGCGGAGTTACGCCCAGCGGTTGCTCGCCGAGTCGCTGAAGCAAGCCGGCGGCAATCAAGCCCAGGCTGCCCGGACACTGGGCCTGCCGTACCATCGGTTTCGCTATTATCGGCGGAAATACTGTCCCTGATCGGCCTTCTTGTTACCTTGAAAATCCCGCATTGACTAGGGGATTTTCAAGGCCTTATTTGCTACAATTACAGCTTATTTGTCAAATAATTCTCCGGTGTGTAACTTTTTCTTTCTCCCCGCGTTTTCCTCATAGCGGGCCAAACCAAGACAGAAACGCATGATGGATGAAACGACTTCCGGCAGCCATCGGCAGTGGGTCATGGACGTACTCGGAGAATACGAACGTCCGTTGCTGCGCTTCGCCTGGCGATTGACGGGCGATGAGGATTCCGCCCGAGACGTCGTGCAACACGCTTTCTTGCGGCTCTGCGGCCAATCGCACGAGGTCCTTGGCGATCGCGTTGCGGCGTGGCTTTTCGCGGTTTGCCGGAATCACTCCGTGGATATATTGCGGAAACGGGGCAAGGCGTCGGACAAGAGTGACTTCGAGCTGGCGGACTTTCCCGGCAAAGAACCGGATCCCGCCGATTCGGCCGAGAAAACTGACCTGCACGAACACATCAACCGGATAGTGGACGCCTTGCGGACGACAAAAAGGACGCCGGCGAAATTGGGGCGGGCCATACCGTCACCGCGCTTTACGAACTGGTGCCCGCCGGCGCCGACGAAAGCCAAGCGACCGACGAGCCGGGCCTTAAGTATCAGAAACTGCCGCCCGTGCCAAAAGAAAAACTCACCCCCGCCGCCGACAGCAGCGAACTCTTGACGCTCAAAATCCGCTACAAAGATCCCGACCAAAACACGAGCAAACTTTTGGAATTCACGACGAAAGACAGCGACAAACGCTTCGGCGAAGCCTCGGCCGACTTCCGCTTCGCCGCCTCGGTCGCCTCGTTCGGCATGATGCTGCGATCGTCCCCGTATCGCGGGAACTTGAACTATGCCGCAGTCGCCGAATTCGCCGCCGGGGCGCTGGATCACGATCCGAATGGCTACCGCGCCGAGTTCCTGGACCTCGTTCGCGAAGCCGCCAGACTATCGGCGGGTTCGCTCCAGTGATGGCGAAATAATGTTGGTGAAGACAGCTCGGAATACCTTTCATTGCCCCACTTTATCCCTTGGAAAATTCGGATCGATTTCCGTCATGATTCCATCAAGAAAACCGCCCAGTTCGTCTTCGCTTACTTCAATCCCCTCGCCACGATCCAACCGCTCGATGGCCGGCGGAATCTCTTGCCGCAGCCTCTCGATCTTCTGCCGGCGTTCTCGATATAGCCGAAGCGCCTCGCCGACGACTTCCGCCTCGCTCTGAAACTCGCCGCGATCGATCACGCTGCGCATGAACTGCTGCAGGTCCGCGGGGACATCAAGATGGATATTCATCACGGCCATAGTTGAATCCTTTACAAAAGGATATTGTAAATACAAGGTGAAATCGGGGCACAATACGCTACTTCTTCGCCTCCGGCACGCTCCGCTGATATTCGCGGAACTGCTCGGCCCAATCGGCGGGCGGGGCGAATCGGCCGCGGTCGCGGAGATCGCGGTCGCGGTCGCGTGCGGTCGAACCGCGGCCGATTTGCGTGGTGTGCGGCCGCAAGCCAAGGCTCTTCAGCGCGTCATCCAGGTCTTTTTTCGCCTCCTTGCCTTTGGAGCCGCTGTCGCGGGCGTCGCGGCGCAGTTGCTGCCAACGGTCCAGAAATCGCCGGGCGTCCTCTTTGCTCCACCCCAGCCGATCGAGCAATTCCGACTTGTCCTTGTCCACCTCGTCCTGAAGATGCCGCAAGGCAAGCTCGCTCTGCTTGCGGGCGTAGTCCAGATTGGCCGCGTCGCCGCCGGGCTCTTCGGCCGGCGGAGGCTTTTGGGCGTCGGACTGGTTGGGATTGCCGCCGACGGTCGGATTGCCCGAGCCGCGGGTGGCGGGGCTTTCGTTCGATTGGTTGCCGGACGCGCCGCCCGGTGAGGGATTCTGCGACGGATTGCCGCCGGAATTGTCGTTATCCTGCTTCCCGCCCTCCTCGCCACCGGGTTGCTTTTCGCCGCTGCCTTCGCCGGATGGAACGGCCTTCTTCGATTCGCCGCCCGTCGGCTGCTTGCTTGCGGCGTCTTTTCCCGCGGTGTTGCCGACCTCGCCGGGGCCTTTTTCTTGGGAAGCCTGGCCGCCTTTGTCATCCGTCGGAGTATGCGAACCGGCTGAACCTTTGCCTTGCTGATTCGACTTCTGCCCGCCGCCTTCTTTTCCGCCGCCCGATTGCGAACCGGGTTCCTGACCTTTGGAGTCGGATTGCTTCTCGCTGACGCTGGGCGATTGGGCCTCGTTCGGCTTTTCTTCTTTTTTGGAAACGTTCTCGCCCGGCTTCATGTTGTTGTTCGGTTTGTTGAACCCTTGTGGCTCGGGCGGAGGATTCTTGTCGTTCGTCGGCTTGCCCTCCCCGGACTTTTCCAGGGGATTGCTCGACTTGCCGGTCATTCTCTTGCTTGCTCGCTTCCCTGTTGCTATTTCGGTTCCAATGTTGCTTTTCGGTTCCGTGTTGCTTTTCGGTTCCCTGTTGCTTTTCGTTCCCGGATTATTTCTCGGTTCCCTGACTTTTTTTCGTCCGCTTGTTGCTTTTCGGCTCCTGTTGCTTCTCGGTTCCAATGTTGCTCTTCGCCTTGTTGTTTCTTCGGTTCCCTGCTGCTTTTCGTTCCTGATTGTTTCTCAGCCATTGTTGCTTCTCGTTCGTTTGTTTTTCTCAATACCCTGTTGTTTCGCCGGTTCCTTGTTGCTTGTCGTACCCTGTCTGTTTGTCGTTCCTGTTGCTTTTCGTTTCGCCGGTCTGTTTCTCAGTTCCTTGTTGCTTCTTTTACGCCTGTTGTTTCTCGTACCATTGCTGCTTCTCGTTCCTTGTTGTTTTTCGGTTCCTTATTGCTTCTCATTTCCCTGTTGTTTTTCGTTCCCTGCTGTTTCTCAGTTCCTTGTTGCTTCTCGTTTCCTTGTTGTTTTCGTTTCCCTGCTGTTCTTCTTTTCCCTGTTGTTTCTCGTTCCATTGTTGCTTCTCGTACCTGTTTGTTTCTCTACCATTGCTGCTTCTCGTTTCCATGTTGCTTTTCGTTCCTTGTTGTTTTTCGTTCCCTGTTGTTTTTCGTTTCCCTGTCTGTTTCTCAGTTCCTTGTTTGCTTTTCGTACCATGTTGCTTTTCGCCATTGTTGTTTCTCGTCTCTTTTGTTTCTCTCCATTGCTGCTTCTCTTTCCTTGTTGCTTTTCGTTCCTTGTTGCTTTTCGGTTCCTTTTCCTTCCCGACTGTTCCCTTTCGTATGTTTCTCTTCTGATTGATTTTCTGTTCTTGTTGATTGGCGGATTCCTGATTGAGTTTGCTATGATTGTCGGGCTGATTGGCGTTTTGTTGATTTTCTTGCGATTTATCTTGATAGCTGATTGTTCTGCTGTTTTTCTTTCTCGATATCATCGAGGATTTTTCGCATCGCGTCGCCGGCTTGAGCATCGGGATCGACTTTCTGATTTTGCTGTTCGGCGGCTTGCTGATCTTTATCTCGGGAATTGCCTTTCGATCCGTCTTTCGCCTGTTCACCGCCTTGGCCCGGCTGCGCCGATTCGCTTGCGGAACCATTTTCCGTTTGCTGTTTTTCCTGTTGATTTTCCGGTTGGTTTTGCTCGTTCGGTTTCTGTTTTTCTTCCGGATTCTGCCGATCCTTGTTTTCAGGCTTCTTTTCGCCGGGATTCGGCTGCTGCTTCTCGGGCGGATTATGCTCCTCGTCGGGCTGCCGCTGCGGCTGCTGGTTCTCTTGTTTGTCGGCGGAATTATCTTGATCGGCCTTTCCGCCGGGCGGATTGTCGCGCTTGGCCAATCGCGGCTGATTGGCATTCGGCCGGCGATTTTCCGGGCTGACGATGACGATCGTTTTCTTCGTCGTCACCGGGCAATTGGCCGTCGGCTCCTTGTTGTCTTCGGCCTCGGCCCAAAATTCCACGCGGTCGCCCCCCTTCAAATCCAGCTTCGCCGGCTCGAAATCGAAACGTCCGACAAACTCGCCGGTCTTGCCCGGCTGCGGCGCCTTGATATCCAGCATCGGCGGCAGATCGAGCTTTTGGCCGTCGCGTTCCGCTTGGATTGCCACGCGCCGGAGCGCGAAATCGGGGTCCGATGCGCGAACCTGAATTTCCAGCTTGCCGTCGGCGGCCACCTGGGTCTCCTCTTTCTCCGGTTCGACGACCGTCACTTCCGGCGGCAAGTCGGGCAGGACCTCGATGCGGTGCCGGATCGGCCGGCGGTTCTCCCGCCCTTTCGCATCGGTGAAGCGGATTTGATACGATTCGAACTCCGGCTTCGACGCATCCTCGGCGCTCATCTTGAGCGTAAGCCGGCCGGTCGCGGTTTTGTCCTTCGCGTCCATCGGCCGCCTGAGGTTGCCCAGGCAATTCAGGTCGAGGCTCGCCCGGCGTATCGGTTGGTTCGCCTCCGCCCGGATCGTCACTTCGGTGCCCTCGATGGCGCGGATGTCGCCTTGCCGCACGGCGACGCGGTCGGGCAGGCCGGTGTAGGGTGGATAACGATACTCGAGGCGATCGACGACGATCGCAGGCGGAATCTGCACCTCGATTCGATAGGTCTCCGTGCGGAAATCGCCGGCGCTTACGGAATAAGTATAATCCTGCTGGAGTCCCAATTCGCCCGGCGGAAGCTGGCCCTGGTGGCGGTATTGGCCCTTTTCCTGCTTCATCGGAACAGTTTGATCGATCACCTGCCCGTCGGCCGTGCTGAAGTGCAGCAGCACCGGCTCGCCTTCCTTGAGACCGTGGACTTCGGCGGAAACCGTCACCGCGTCGCCATTGAAAGCGGTGGTGTCGCCCGGCTGAACGTTGAAAATGGTGACGCGAGTCGGGGCATGCACTCTCGACCACGGCCAAAGGATCCGCTCCGCCGAGATGAACGGATTCTTCGGCGAAAGAATGAGATACAGACAGAATGCGACTAAAAGCGCCATTAAAACATATCCGCCGCGCAAAATGTTGTGGCGATCGACGGCCACATCGACTTGCACCTGCTTGAGATCGGCGGCTGCCCGTTGCTCCATCGCCCGATAGACGATAGGCGCGACTTCGCGCTCGTGTCCGCGGAGCAGCAGGAAATTGATGAGGCTGTTTTTCAGCGTGGGCTTGCTTTTTTCGATGGTCTCGGCGGCGAAGATCGGATTGATGCGATAGGCGATGGCCGGCCAAAGTTTGATGACGAAATACGTTCCGCCCGCCACGAGCAGAATTGCCCACAACAAAAAGCGTCCCCAAAAGCCGAATCCCCCGCTTACCAGCCAATGATCGGCCAATACCGCCGCGAAGAGGTAAATCATCGCGCCGCGCAAAGCGTCAAAAAGCCGGAGGCGATATCCACGCCCTTCACCTGCCGCCGCGTTTGCTTGAGCCGCTGGTCGATCAGTTTCTCGAACGGCGTGGGCGGCGGCAGCGGTACTTTACCCGGAGGAGGCGTTTGATTGGGCAGCGACGGGGGGGTGGCAGTTCCACTGGACATGGGGACAACTCCGCAAAAAATTCACAGTGCCCTTCCGAGGTGGGACAAACATCGTGAAATCCCGCCCTTTATCGGTAAAAATCGCTTGCCGAGGCTTCGTTTCGCCTACCCCGTCCCGCAATTCTCACCGATTCTCTTCACTCTCCATTATAGACGCACTTTCGCCAACTCAGATCGCAAAAGTAGGGCAATTTTCCGGATTTCATTTGCAAACCAACGATGAATGATTTAAAATCTTACTAGTAAGCAAAATCTTACCGGTAGGAAAGGAAGTTGCACCATGGTTACCATCTCTACCACACGCATGTCATCAAAGGGGCAAGTCGTGATTCCCGAAGAAATCCGGGTAAAAATGGGGCTCCATCCGGGTACGCAATTTGCCGTCTTGGGCGCTCGCGGAATGGTGGTCCTCCGCCCGCTGACCGCTCCCTCTATAGAGGAATTCGATAAGCTGGTTACGGAAGATCACGACGAACGCTGATGCCGCGCGCAGGTTCTGCCTGCCGAGCCGGACTCCTACGAAAAACTTCGGCAGCTGTTCATCTATTTTATGTTCCCGCCCGCTAATATGGTCCTACTCGGGCCGAACGAAGATGCTCGGAAAGAATTCGTTCCGCGGACTCCGTTTCCTGCTTGATGATCTCCAGAAATTTCTCGAACAGAACTCGATCCTCGGCCCCCTTTCGCTTCAAAAGGAACACGGCGTTGAGGATCACCCCCAACGAACCGCGCAACGCATGAGAGAGGGTCGCGAGCTTTGCCGAATCGCTGCCCGCTTCCGCCTGCCCTACGGACGGAATATCTCCACCCGTCTCGGTATCCCGGTCGGTTTCTCCAAGGAGTTCCCGCGCGGACTGGGCAGAAAAAACCATCGCGGACGGGAAACGCTCCACTTGCAGTCGCGCTTCCGCCATGCTGGACACCACTTCGAATTCGACAGCCGACGAATTTTTTGCCAAGATCGAGCGGATCTGTTCCGCTCGCATCGAATCCGGCTCGATCAAAATGATTTGATGAGGCTTGACAGGCATAATAGTTCAGGCGGAAAAGTTTTCTCTTCAGTTTCGATACAACCCTTGCGTCTCGATATATTTCTCCACGGCGCGCGGCGTTTGGTAGCGAATGCTCAGTCCGGCGGCGACGCGGCGGCGGATTTCCGTGCTGCTAACGCCGATCTCGGGCATCTCGACTTGACAGCCGCGGATTTGCTCGATTCGCTCGGGCGATGCCAGCGGCGCCAATCCGGCGAAATCCAACTCGCCCGCCCCCGGCCGCCGAACGACCGCCGGCAGGGCCAGTTCCAAAATCCGTTGCGGTTCCCTCCAGTGCGGCAAATCCCGCAGCATGTCGGCCCCCAGCAGAAAAAAAAGTTCCCGGCCCGGGTCTTCTTCGTGCAAATGTTCGAGCGTCTCGAAAGTGTAATTCACTCCGCCGCGGTCGATCTCGTAGCGGCAGACTGAAAATGCCTGTTGGCCGGCGATCGCCAGTTCCAGCATCTCCACCCGATTCTTTGCCGGCGCAAGTTCCGCTTCCCGTTTATGCGGCGGCACCGCGGCGGGCAGGAACCAAACTTCATCCAGTTCGCATTGCTCCCGGCAGCACTCGGCCAAAAGCAGGTGTCCGTAATGCACGGGATCGAAAGTTCCGCCGAATATTCCGCGTCTCATGCAGTTCTTCCGACTTGCCTGATTGCCGATTTGATGGGATATTGAATATTGTAATCGACTGCGGTTTTTCCGCCACGGGGTTGCGGGGCGGTTTGGCAAATTGTGGTCCACATTATTTAAAAAATGCCCGACCAACGCACTTTATTCGAAGAACCGACCGAACCCTGGGACTTTGACGACCAGGCGGAGCAACTGGTCGCCTCGGTCATCCTTGCGGAAGGGCCGGAACACGAGTTCGACTACCTCGTGCCCGATGAGTTGCACTGCCAAATCGAGCCGGGCAAACGCGTGCGGGTGCCGTTCGGCAAGGGTAATCGGCCGGTGGTGGCTTACTGCGTGCGGCTTCAGGATAAACCCGCCGGCCAGCGGAAATTAAAGGCGGTGCAGGAGGTGCTCGACGAGCGAAATCTGCTCTCCCCCGCCATGTTGCGGCTGACGAAATGGATCGCCGATTATTATCTCTGCAATTGGGCCGCGGCGCTGGCTACCGTCCTGCCCGCGGGCGTGCGATCCGGCGCGGGCACGCGATTGACCACCTTTCTTGTCGCTCGATCCGGATTTTAAATCCAAGCTGGAAAAGGAGAAAATCTCCGCAAAACAGAAGGTGGTCATTAAAGTTCTGGCGGCGGCCTCCGAGCCGATGACGGCCGTGGAACTCGCCCGGCAGTCGAAATGCACCGCGGCCCCCATCGCCGCCCTCCGCCGCAAAGGCATCGTCCGCTCGCAAACCGCGCGGCTGCAAGTCGCCATGCAAACGGCCGCCACGATCAAGCGGGAGCGGCACCTGGTGATGAATCCCGACCAGCATCGCGCGCTGGATGCCATTCTCGATACAATGCATGCCAAAGAGCATCGCACGATCCTCATCCACGGCGTGACCGGCAGCGGCAAGACCGAAGTTTATATCCAGGCAATCCAGGAGGTGATTCATTTCGGCCGGCAGGCGATCGTGCTGGTCCCCGAAATCAGCCTCACGCCGCAGACGGTCGAACGGTTCCGTTCGCGATTCGGCGAAGTGGCGGTGCTGCACAGCCATCTGACCGATGCCGAACGGCATTGGCACTGGCAGCGCATCGCCGAGGCAAAGTGCCCGTGGTGGTCGGCGCCGCAGCGCGATTTTCGCGCCCACGCCGCACTTGGGCCTCATCGTCATGGACGAAGAGCACGAGTCATCCTTCAAGCAGGACTCCGCCCCGCGTTATCACGCCCGGAACGTGGCCATCGAGCGCGCCGAAGGCCGAATCGGTCCCGCTGGTGCTGGGCTCCGCCACGCCTTCGCTGGAAAGCTGGCACAAGGCGCAAAGCGGCGAGTATCTGCTGATCGAAATGCCGCGCCGCGTCCTCGATCGCCCTCTGCCCCTGGTCGGCACAATCGACCTGCGGATCGACAAGAATCGCGGCGCGCTGACCCGCGGCGCGATCGGCCGGCAACTGCACGCGGCCATCGCCCAGGCCCTCGAAGCCGGCGGGCAGGTCATTTTGCTGCTCAATCGCCGCGGCTTTTCCACGCATATCCAATGCCCCGCGTGCGGCAACGTGCTCAAGTGCCCGCATTGCGATATCGCGCTGACGCATCATCGCACGCAGGAGATCGCGCTTTGCCATTTTTGCGATTATCGAAGTGCCCGCGCCCACTTCCTGCCCCAACTGCGGCTTCATGGGCATTCGCTACTCGGGCCTGGGCACGCAGCGGCTGGAGGCCGAAATCCGCGCCCGCTTCCCCAACGTGCCCTGCCTGCGGATGGATACCGACACCATGCAGGGCCACGGCAGCCACGAGCGGGCGTTCTCCGCGTTTCGCGCCGGCAAAGTGAAAATCCTGCTGGGCACGCAGATGATCGCCAAAGGGCTCGATTTTCCCAACGTCACGCTGGTGGGCGTCATCAACGCCGACACCGCCTTGCATCTGCCCGACTTCCGCGCCGCGGAACGCACGTTTCACCTCGTGACGCAAGTCGCCGGACGGACCGGCCGCGGCGAAAAGGGCGGCCGCGTGCTGGTGCAAACCTTCAATCCCGATCATCCCGCGATCCTCGCTGCGGTGCGGCACGACTACGCCGCCTTCGCCGCGGGCGAGTTGCCCATGCGGCGGATGCTGAAATACCCGCCGTTCTCCAGCATGATTCGGCTGGTCGATCCGCGGTCCGGCGGAAATCACCGCCATGGAGTTCGCCAAAACAGCTGGCCGAGAATCTGACCGCCGCCTTGCAAGACGAATCGGCCGCGGCCCGGGTGTCTCGGTCCCGCACCCGCGCCGTTCGCTAAACTCCGCGGGCTTTACCGCTATCAAATCCAGATTCAAGGCCCCGACGGCGACAAGCTTCGCGCCGCCGTGAAGAAAACCATCGTCGACCTCAAACCGCCCGACGACGTGCAATGGATCGCCGATGTCGATCCGATCGATATGATGTAAAGAGACTTACTCCTCGAAAAGTACCCGCGATAGGATTCGAACCTACGACCTATGGTTTAGGAAACCATTGCTCTATCCCCTGAGCTACGCGGGCTATCGGATACCGAAAACAAGTTTATCAGAAATTGCTATTTCAGCAATAACCGATGGCTGCGATCTTTTTGGGATCGCACAAGGGATTTTTCCACAGCTCCTCCAAACCGGCCAAGGCACGCGCCCGCATGAGTTTTCGATCGTTCTTGTAGATGCCGGCTTGAACTGCGGATCCTTGAGGCGTTTGCGGCCGGACACCTTTGCCGTAGATATCGATCGCGAAGGCAAGATACCCCATTTCGGCGAGTTTCCTGGCCCGCATTTTGGCATAGTCGCCGAGCCCCGTCCAATCATGCACGACCAGGATCCCGGGCCGCTTGCCTTGAACGGCATCGTCCCAGGCCAAATAACCCTCCAGAATCGCGTCGCCATGCCTGTATTCGACAGTCCGTGTCTCTACGGCGGCAATGGCAGGGCCGCCAATCCCTCCCAACAGGGCCATCCCCAAAGCAATAAGCCTCATGGTCATCTCCTGAAAAACACTGGTGTGTTGACTGAATGAAGCAATTTTACGGAGACAACATAGAAATGTTAGCAACGCGGCATTTTTCGGTCGAGCAGGCCGAGAAAGCATTCCCAATCGTGCTGGGTTTGAAATTTACTGCGGGGAATGATGCCAAACAAATGGGCTTGGAATCCGTCATACGAAAAAGTACGACGACCTGAATCGGAAGCTAAATATTTGGAAAAGGCGGACCATGTGACAACGGCCTGTATTTTCCAAGTTACAGAAAATTGTTCTTCACTTATGATACATCGAGCTTAAGTCTGGGGGGCTTCGGGTTGAACTGACTCGCCTCCGTATGGAAGCGAAAAGGCCCTTGCCCAGTACACAAAAAAGCCCTGCGGTATCGCCAATTTAGCGCCGCTGGGCTGCAATATATAAAGATGACCATATGGCCACCGCAATCGCAGTGATAACCGCAATGTTCAGCCAGTTCCCTTGCACGAAATCATCGTATTCGCTCCACCAGATAAAAAGCAATGCGACGCTGCAGATACCGATCATAAATCGTTTTTGCCATCTCTTACCCAGTCGAGCGCCGCGATAATAATCCTCCATCGCAAGCGCACCGGAAATCCGAATCGGCTGAACCAGCGGCTCATTCGGTTTGTTGGGAGAAGAAAATTGGTTCGGTGTGCGTCGGAATCCCCGGCGAAGCATAAGGATTTTGCAAATCCTGTGGCAGATGGTCCATTTTCGATGCCCTTGAGATGACGAGAGAGCCAGCAACGTTTATACGCGAATCTTGCGACGCCGGAGCAAAAGCGAAATGGCGTTCCCACGCCGAAGCGCGTGGGAACGAGGAACAATACTTTCTCGACCAACGACCAACGATCGACGACCAACGAATACTACTCCCACTCGATCGTTGCCGGCGGCTTGCTGCTGATGTCGTAAACCACGCGGTTCACGCCTTCGACTTCGTTGATGATCCGCGTCGAAATCCGCGCGAGCAGATCGTACGGCAGGTGGCACCAATCGGCGGTCATGAAGTCTTCGGTCGCAATGGCGCGGACGGCCACCACGTCGGCATACGTCCGGGCGTCGCCCATCACGCCCACGCTTTGCACGGGCAAAAGGACGGCGAAAACCTGCGCGGTCTTGCGGTACAAGCCGGCCTTCTTGATCTCGCCGACCACGATCGCGTCGGCGTCGCGGAGCGTGTCGAGCCGGGTTTTCGTGACTTCGCCCAGGCAACGCACGGCAAGGCCCGGTCCGGGGAAAGGATGACGCCAGACGACGTCGTCGGGCAGCCCCAGTTGCCGGCCCAGCGCGCGAACTTCGTCCTTGAATAAATCGCGGAAAGGCTCGATCAACTCGAATGCCATGTCCTTGGGCAGCCCGCCCACGTTGTGATGCAGCTTGATCGTCGCCGCCGGCCCGTCGGGCGTGCCGCCGCTCTCGATCACGTCGGGATAGAGCGTGCCCTGGGCGAGAAATTTCGCGTTCTCGACCTTTGCCGCCTCGGCGCTGAAACACTCGATAAAGGCATGGCCGATCCGCTTCCGCTTTTCCTGCGGCTCGACCACGCCGGCCAGGGCTTCGAGGAATTTTTCTTCCGCTTTGACGACGCGCAGATCGGCTTTGAAGTGGTTGGTGAACTCGCGGAGCACGGCCTCTTCCTCGGCCTTTCTCAAGAGCCCGTTATCGACCAGGATGCAGGAAAGCTGCTTGCCGACGGCCTGCGAAATGAGCGCGGCGGTGACGGCCGAATCGACGCCGCCGGAAAGCCCGCAGATGACGCGGTTGTCGCCCACTTGCCGGCGAATAGCCTCGATTGTCTGCCGCGCGAAATCGCCCAACTCCCAAGTCCCCCGGCAGCGGCAAATATTTTTCAAAAAATTGCCCAAGATTTCCTGGCCCCGCGGCGTATGAGTGACTTCCGGATGGAATTGCAGTCCATAAAGCGGCAGCGCGGTATGTTTGACGGCGGCAAAGGGGCACGTTTCGGTGGCCGCCAGAGACTGGAACCCGGCCGCGATTTGGGAAATCTGATCGCCGTGGCTCATCCAGACCTCGAATTTCGCCGGCAAGCCCTTGAAAAGCTCGTTATTCGCATCGATCACCCGGCACTGTGCCCGGCCATATTCCCGGGCGGGCGAGCTTTGCACGTGGCCGCCCAAGGCTTCGCAGGCAAGCTGCATGCCGTAGCAGATCCCCAGCACGGGCATGTCGAGGCGGAAGATGCCGGGATCGCATTTCGGCGCGCCCTCCTCGTAAACGCTCGCCGGTCCGCCGGAGAGAATGATCCCCTTGGGGGCGATCTCGCGTATCCGCGCGGCCGTGATGTCGTGCCGGACGATCTCGCAATAAACCTGTTGCTGGCGCACCCTGCGGGCGATGAGTTGGGCATACTGCGATCCAAAATCCAAAACCAGCACCTTTTCGTCGGCAACTTTTGTCATAAGGAGTTCCACAGGGAAAACTGGTTATTATAATTTTTCTTCGATAGGATACCAGTCCCAAAAGGGACGGAAGCGGTTTTTAGGCGGCTTGCGTTAAATAGCCTGTTTGCATCAATTTGCCGGCCAGCGGAATACCCCACATTGCCCATTATATGCAAATAGCCATATTTTAAGCTCTTTTGAAATTTGGCGAATAGCGGTATAACTTCGAAAACATTGAAGAATCTTCTTTTCATTGGGGAGGAGAATAATGTTGAAATCGAACTGGCGCGATGAGCTTCCGGGTCGGGTTCGCACGCTGCAAATCATCATTGCGGCATTGACCATGGGCTGCATTTTTTTCGCGGTTGTCGTGCTCGTGGTCGCCTCGCTGGCGTCAGCAAACGCCGGCACGGAATTCGTGACCTTCAGCGCGCTGGGTCTCGCCGCTGTGGCAATGGTCCCCCGCGTGGTTGCGCCGGCGATCATGGTCGCCGAAGGACGAAAAGGATCCTCCGCGAACTGCGGCAGAAATCGGCGGCACAGGAATCCGGAACGCGGGCAAAAAGCTTTGACGACTGGGAAGACGAAGCCGTCCGTCATTTGCTGTTTCTCCTGCAGGGAAAAACCATCCTCGCCGCCGCGCTGATCGAGGGCGTGACGTTTTTTCTCCTCATCGCCTATATGGTTGAGCACTCGCCGATTTCGCTAGCCGTCGCCGGCATCATGATCGTGATTTTGGTGTTGCCTTTTCCGACCTGCGATCGGACATTGAATTGGATCGAAGGGCAGTTGCAATTGCTCAAGGATGAATACTAACCGAATTCTCGGAAATGAATGCATAGCTGCTAGCATTGCTGGCAATGCTTCCTCCACCCTGAGGCTTTCATGAATCGCTCTTGACGCCTTTTCCTTCTCGCTCTATTTTTGCCGTCCTTCATGTGGGTCGGATTGCGCGGCGAAGCGCTGCGACCGCCCGGCGCAGCAATCACCTTTGGATCGCAGATAAACGGAGTTGGATCGCAAATACTATCTATGCTAAAAGATGTTTAGAAATCTACCGTCAACGACGACATTCGCGGCACGGCAGCGGACGGCATTTGCCACCGTCCTGCTGATTGCCGCGCTCATCGTGCCGGCGGGATGCTCATCGTATAAAGTCAGCCTGCGTTCGGTCCCGCGAAATCCCTTGGGCGACGAATTGCAGCTTGGCTCTTATTGGGGGCCGCAGCCGAGCCCGCGAACCGTGCAACTGCTGCGGATTCATAATTTGAGCTACGAGCCGAAGAGCGATCCCCGTCCGACGATCGCCCAACTGCAGGCCTTCAACGATCAAACGCCGGTCGCCGAGCGAGTGTATGCGATGGGCGAACTGGCCTATCTGGGCGGAAAAACCGCCGAAAAATACGACAAGCAAGTCGCCATCGACCTCTATGGAGCGGCGGTGCTCTACGCCTATCAATATCTCTTCGACAACCGCTACGCCGACACCAGGAATCCGTACGATCCGCAATATCGCGGAGCCTGCGATCTCTACAACGGCGCGCTGGAATCGGGCTTGCGGCTCATCGCCAAGGACAAGCAGCTCATGCCCAACACGACGCGAACGATCAATACGGCCGCCGGCAGTTGGGACATCGAATGCAAGCTGGTCGGTTCGCGGTGGAGTCCGCAGGACATCGCCCGTTTCGAGTTCTGCTCCGATTACGAAGTCAAAGGCTTGAAGAATCAGTATCGAACGCACGGATTGGGCGTGCCCTTGATCGCCGTTCGCCAGGGCTACAAAGACGAACCGGTGGGAGCGAAATACTATCCGCCCGATTTGAGCTTCCCGCTGACCGCTTTTTTACGGCCGCTCAATCCCGAGGAGATCGATCCGAGCAAGAAACTCCGCCCGGGCGCAGGGCGTGCTCGAACTTTACGATCCGCTTTCGACCTCCGACACGATTGTCGGCCGCCATCGCGTGCCGTTGGAGAGCGATTTGACCACGCCGCTGGCGTATTTCCTCGCGAATCCGCAGTTGGACGCGCTGGCTACGGTGGGCCTGCTCCACCCCGACGCCTTGTTGAAGCAATTACGAGCCCGACCGGCCGAAACCGATCATGGGACTCTACATGGTGCAGCCGTATCAGCCGGGCAAGATTCCCGTCGTGCTGGTGCATGGCCTGTGGTCCAGCCCGATGACCTGGATGGAAATGTTCAACGACCTGCGGAGCCTGCCCGAAATCCGCAATAATTACCAATTCTGGTTCTACCTGTACCCGACGGGCCAGCCGTTCTGGCTCAGCGCCGCGATCTGCGCAACGATTTGGCCGAAGTGCGCAAGGCGCTCGATCCGAACCGCCAGGAGCCGGCCTTGGACCAGATGGTGCTGGTGGGCCACAGCATGGGCGGGCTGTTGGCGGATCTGCAAACGCTATCCAGCGGCGACGATTATTGGCGGCTCGTGAGCAAGGAACCCCTCGATCGGATCAATGCCGACCCGGACGTCCGCGAAAAGCTCAAGCAGACTTTCTACTTCGAGCCCAATCCGTCGATCCGCCGCGTGGTCACCATCGGCACGCCGCACCGCGGCAGCCCGTTCTCGAAAGAGACCACGCAATGGCTGCTGGGCAAGCTCATCAACCTGCCGAGCATGATCGTGCCGGAGAAAATCCTCCGCGAAAACCCCGGCGCGTTCGTGGACGGCTCGCTGATCAAGGTCAAAACGAGCATCGATTCCCTCTCGCCGCATTCGCCCATCCTGCCGGTGATGCTGGCGGCCCATCGCATGCCGTGGGTGAAGTATCACAACATCGTGGGCGATTATGCCATGCCCTGGTACGCGAAGCCCTTCGAGCAGGAAGGCGACGGCGTGGTGCCGATCGCCAGCGCGAAGGTCGATTACGCGGTTTCGGAGATCACCGTCCCCGCCGACCACACCACCATTCACGCCCATCCCGCCGCGGTGCTCGAAGTGCGGCGGATTCTGTTGGAGCATCTCGCCGACCTCCGCGGGCGGCAGATGGCAGATGCGGCGCAGCGGCCGGCAGAAAATGTGCGGCGGTAATTGGCTTCCGAAATCCCTTGCCAAATGAAATTGGGATGGTAGTTGAACTACCATCCCAAGGTGTTGTTTACTATAAAACCGTTAAGTGTTTACCGTAAACCGGCAACTGCAAACGTTCTTACCAACGGCCGCGTCCGCCGCCGCCGCCGCCGCGTCGTGCGGGACGATCGGTTTTGGGACGCGCTTCGTTAACCGTGACCGCGCGGCCGCTGATTTCCTTGAGGTTCATCTCTTGGATGGCCGTGGCCGCTTCGCCGCCGTCGCTCATTTCGACGAACGCAAAACCGCGGGGGCGGCCCGTCTCCCGGTCCTTGATGATCGTCACGTTCGACACCGCGCCGAATTGGCCGAAGGCGTTCCGCAGATCGTCTTCCGTCGCGTTGTGCGATAGATTGCCCACATAAATACTGGTCATAGGACACTCCTTCAGGAATGAAATTGTTATTAGGAGGATAAGTGATCGGATAGTCTTTTAGGTCCTTAAATCCGATTTTCATTCACTTGCTTATTTACGCCAATTTAACGTTTTCCGCGCGGGGTCCTTTCGGGCCGCGTCCTTCCTCGTAGGTTACGGCCTGCCCAACGCGCAGCGCCTCGATGCTCGTCCCCTCGAGGGAACTGGAATGGAAGAACAAGTCGCCTCGTTCTCCGTCGATGAAACCAAAACCTTTGTCTGCGATCACTTTTTTGATCGTCCCTTGCGGCATAACGCCACTCCTTAAAAGAAAAAAAGTAAAAAACACACTTAACCGTAAACTTCGTTTCAGAGTCCCCTTCCTCGTTGAAGGAAGATTGCGGCCGAACGGTAGAGGGAGAAAAATCAACCGCATTTTGAAGAACGGCGATTACTCGCGTGCGGCGGGATGAGTCGGCAAGTGTTCTTTTCAAGAAAGCTTTGCGATCATCGCGACCATGCACGAAAAAAAAACCGCCGCCTGGCAAATTGCCGGTGACCAGCACGAGAACACTTGATGTAAGTTGGGGCTCACCTCGCTTCTCACCACTAGGAGTATCGTATCACGGCAGACGCTTGCGGGGAATAGGGTTATTGCCCGAAATGGGAAAATTACCTCTGCTTTTTAATTTGATTGTAATGGAAATGTAAAAGAGCGGATTTTTACAGTTCCTCCGGGGGGAAACTCGAGGCGATTGTAGTTCGGAAATTCAAGATTCACCCTCCAGAACTCGAATTTGGTCCTGACATGCCGGGCGATTTTCGCTAGAATCCGGGCAAAATAAAGGGTTGAAGAAATTGGGCTGATCAGAAATTTGGGAGCCGTTGGATCGGGAATTGCGGATTCTTCATCCCGCCTTGAGACGGCTTTCAACCGGACTTTCGGTCGAAACCACAACGACGGAGACGCGCTGCTCCACGATTCGGTATTTTGGCTTTCGAGAAGAATAAACCCCCGTTTTCGCTGAATTTTGCACCAGATCGGATGATTCATGACCAATGCCGTCGGGCATCGCCCACACTCGTTTCACATTTGCGTGATGGGCACGGGTTTTACTATCGACGCCCCTCTCCGGGTTGCCAAATATGGCATCGATTCGGTGATTTCCCTGGTGGATGACGTCCTCATGGAGCAAATGCGCAAACTCCATAGCATCAAATCCGGCGTGCCTTTCGAAGAAATCCCCGACAGTGCTGAAGATTATCGAGCCCAACGCATTACCGCCTACCTCAACCTCCTGGATGTTTTAATTTCTCGTGCTGTTGAAGCATTGCAAACTTCGCCCTTCGAGCCGGGCAGTGAAATCACTCGCTATTTCGAGTTGCTGCCCGATTCCCCGCGCGCCGAAGCGTACGGCGAAATGCTGGCAACCACCGACGCGGGGGAACGGCATCGGCGGCAGGAACAATTGCGCAAGCTGGCGACGCCGGGCAGGATCGACGTGAACATCATGTCGAAAAGCGACCGCGACGTCTATCGGCACGGCAAAAAACTGCCGGCCAACTTCAGCGCGGCCTCGGCGGCGCTTCGCGGCTATGCCGAAAGCACGCTCCAGTCCTCGCTCGTCTTCTCCGCAGGCTTCAATCCGCGGCTCTACACTTACGCCTCCGAGTTCGATGATTTCTTTATGGACGAAAACGGCCGGTCCAGGAAAAAAATCATCCTCAAGGTCAGCGATTATCACTCGGCGGCGGTGCAGGGACGATTTTTGGCGAAACGCGGGCTGTGGGTTTCCGAATATCGCATCGAGTCGGGCTTGAATTGCGGCGGACATGCCTTCGCCACCCAGGGATTGCTCTTGGGACCGATTCTCGCCGAGTTCAACCGGAAGAAGGACGAATTCTTCGATCAACATTACGCGACCTATGTCAAGGCGCTGGCGCAGCGGAATTCGCCCGTGCCCAAGCAACCGCCGAGCGTTCGCTTCACGGTGCAGGGCGGCATCGGCACGGCCGCCGAAGACGCCCTGCTGCGCGATCATTACGGGGCCGACGGCACCGGCTGGGCGACGCCGTTTCTGCTCGTGCCCGAAGTGACCAACGTCGATCGGGAACACCTTGAAAAACTCTGCCGCGCGACGGCGGATGACGTTTACCTGAGCGACAGCTCGCCTTTCGGAATGCCGTTCTGGAACATTCGCAATTCATCGAGCGAGGATGCGCGCCGCCAGCGCATCGCCGACGGCCGGCCCGGCAGCCGTTGCGTCAAGGGATACGTCAAGCTTTGGAACACCGAATTCACCGAACATCCGATCTGCACGGCGTCGCGAACCTATCAAAAGCTGAAACTCGAGCATCTCGAGCGGGAAGAGTTGACCGAGGTCCAGCGGCAAGCAGCGCGCGAAATGGTGCTCGACAAATCGTGCATCTGCCACGACCTGGCGGGCGGCGCGACGGTGAAAAACGGCATCGACGCGACCGCCACGCCCGCCGTATGCTGCGGGCCGAATATCGTGAATTTTTCGAAGATCGCCACGCTCGAAGAAATGGTCGGCCACATCTACGGCCGCGAATCGCTGCTCAACGGCAAGCCTCGGCCGCATTTCTTGCTCAGCGAAATCGCCATCTATATCGACTTTCTTGTCGAGGAGCTGCGCCTCTTCCGTTTGGGACTTTCTCAAAATGCGCCGCAGTACTTCATCGAGTTCAAGCGGAATCTGCTCGACGGAGTCGCGTATTATCGCGATGCCGCCGAACAGATCGCCATCGAATCGAAGACGCGCGTTTCTCGATGAATTAGCGAAATTGAAAGATGCGATCGAGAAAATAGCGGTATCCGAGGCGTTCGATCAGTTGAACCAGAACACTTGATTCTTCTTCTTATCGCGAGTACATTATTACTAGGGAATTGCTTCGTCCCGGCGGTGAAGGAGGTGTTTTATGGAGATTCTGACGATGGGCAAAGTCGTTGTCGCGGCAAAGATCGAGAACCTGCATGATGTCTATAACGCGAATCACGGTGCGCTCGCCGTCGAGGATATCCGAACGCTCGCGGTTCCGGACGCGCTGATCGACACCGGCGCAACACTGCTTTCCATGCCCAAGCGAATGATCGAGCAATTGGGTCTCAAGCGCCAGCGCACACGGACCGCGCGAACCGCCGCCGGCGTGGTGGCATTTGGTGTTTTCGAGGCCGTCCGCCTGACCGTTCAAGGTCGCGACTGCGTCGTGGAAGTGATGGAACTGCCCGACGAATGTCCCATGCTGATTGGCCAAACTCCGTTGGAAGTGCTCGATTTCGTGGTCGATCCGGTCGGCCAGCGGCTGCTGGGCAATCCCGATCACGGCGGCGAGCAGATGGTGGACCTGTTTTGATATCCCCCTCGTGCGATACCGCCTAGGGGCGCCTCTTGAAAAGATGCTTTTCGCCGCGGAAAATGGCACAAGAAAATCCTTATCAATCGCCACTGGAAGCGTGTTCACCCGATCATCCTAGCGAACTATTTCTCGAAAACGATCGTGGTTGTGGTTTTTTTTCTCCTCGGATGGCCGCATCCCGCGGAGGTCCTTCTGGGGTGCTTGCATCGGCACGTATCTTTTTTATGTCTTGATCTTTGGATTGTCCTTTGCGTTGCTGGAAGAACAATCCGATAGAGGAATGTATTTGCGGCTTCTTCTTTTTCTCCCCTTCGGTTGGATCTTTTATGCTCTCATGGCAAAACGTTGGCACGACCGCGAGCGATCAAAAATTTGGACTCTGCTCATCCTTCCCCCGATTGCCGGACCAATTTGGACTTTCATCGAGCTTGGATTTTTAAGAGGCACGGAAGGGCCGAATCGATTTGGCTCCGATCCCACCGGTGACATTCGCGCAGTAAACATCAATCAACTTAAAAACAACCAACCCCTCCTTGGCAAAGTAATCGAACTGGACGGGACCGATACGACGGATGGCGACCTGGTCCGACTGGCGGAAAATAGCGAGATCGAGGAACTTCGCTTGGGCGGAACCCAAATCACGGACGACGGCATGAAATTTATCGGTCAACTTCTGAATTCGACAACACTCGATATATCAATGACCGCCATTACGGATCTCGGCTTGGGCAGTTTATTGAACTTAACCAATCTTACCGAGCTTTGGCTGGGCGGCACTCGAATTACGGATGCGGGACTGATGAAGCTTTCGATTTTATCCCGGCTCGAAAACCTTTACGTCGTCAATACTGGCATCTCCCGAGCAGGAGTTGATTGTTTGAAAAAAATTCTACCTCGCTGCAAAGTACATTGCTGATTTTGATCCCCCTTTTCTCGCGATCCTCTTCTCGGTATGTTTATTTCTTATCCCTGTCCCCTAACCCCTGCCCCCTATTCCACCGTGCCGATCCACAAAGAAGAACCCTGCCTGTTTCCCGAAAACCTGCTCGACGAGCCGGGTGAAAATCCCGCCTTCGAGCCGGGCGATCGGCTATGGTGGGTGGTTTATACGAAATCGCGCCAGGAAAAGGCCCTCTCGCGGGAATTGCTCAAATATCAAATCCCCTTCTATCTTCCCCAAGTTAAGAACACGGCCCTCGTCAAGGGGCGGCGGCGGACGACCTTCGTCCCGCTGTTCGCCGGCTATGTGTTCCTGCTGGCCAACGAGGCGGAACGCATTCGCGGGCTGACGACCAATCGCATTTCGCGGATCTTGACCGTGGACGATGCCGAACAGTTGCTCTGCGATTTGCGGCAGATCAAGCGGCTCATCGAATCGAACGCCCCCTTGACCATCGAGCGCCGCATCGCGCCCGGCCAAAAAGTGAGAATCAAACAAGGCGCCTTGATGGGCATGGAAGGCACGGTGATCGTCCGCCGCGGAGAAACCCGACTGCTGGTCTGCGTCAATTTCCTCCAGCAAGGGGCGTCGATCGAAGTGCAGGATTTTCTGCTCGAACGGCTGGAGTGAATGTACGCGAAATCCCGGCCCTGCGGGGTCGAACTCCGCGGCTTTCCATCCCCCCTCGCGTCATAAGAGATCGACGAGCACGCTGTTTTGCAGATCCATGCCGAGGCGCGTAAGCCTTAAATCGCCATCGTGCCACTGAAGCAGCCCGGCGTCGAGCGGTTTATCCAGTTTTTCGCCGAACGCCTCGCGGATGCTCATCCCGTGCATGCGCGTAAAATCCTCGTCCTTTACGCCGCGCGTCATGCGCAGGCCCAGCATCAGGCTCTCGAACCGCGATTCTTCTTTCGAGATCTGCTCCGTCTGCGGTTCTTCACCCGCCAAATAGGCATCGATCGTTGATGGATTCATCCTGCGGCATTCGTCGAAGAAACTATGCGCCGCGCAGCCGAAACCAAGGTACGGCACGCGCGTCCAGCAGCCGATATTATGCCGGCAGGCGTACCCTTCGCGGGCGAAATTGCTGATTTCATATTGCTCGTAGCCGTGCTCCGCGAGCGTCCGCCGCGCAAGCTCGTACATCTCGCGCTCGGTTTCCTCATCCGGAAGAGCCAGCTTGCCCGCGGCAATGTCGCGGCAGATCGGCGTTCCTTCCTCGACAATCAAACCGTAAC
Organism: Pirellulales bacterium; assembly: GCA_963713065.1. Classification (GTDB taxonomy): domain Bacteria; phylum Planctomycetota; class Planctomycetia; order Pirellulales; family Thermoguttaceae; genus JADLEL01. The sequence continues at coordinate 105,613 of CAVQKP010000020.1, forward strand.
AGGAGAGATGCGTGGGCCGAAGCGCAATCGCGGCCGCGAGCGTTTCCCGCAGGTCCGCGGCGGTTTGCGAGGGCAGGCCGAACATCAGGTCCAAGTTAATATTCTCGAATCCCGCTTCCCGCGCAATTTCCACGGAAGCGATCACTTGCTTCCAATCATGGATCCTGCCGAGCATCCGCAGCAGCCCCTCCTGCCTTGCCTGCGCGCCCAGCGACAGCCGGTTGACGCCCGCTTTGCCGAGTGCGTGGGCCAAGGACGCGGCAAGCGTTCCGGGATTGCATTCGCAGGTGATCTCGGCGCCCTCTTCAATCGAGAATGCTTCGAACAGAGCCTCCAAGATGCGTCTCACCTGGATGTCGCCAAGAAGCGAGGGCGTGCCCCCGCCTAAGAAAATCGTATCCGCTTTTCTGTGCTCCGTTTCCGTGCCGCGACGGGTTATCTCCCGGACAACGGCATCCACATACTGCGGGATATCCGCCTCCCGCGCGGCGTACGACGCAAAGTCGCAATACGCGCACTTGCTTACGCAAAACGGCAGATGCACGTAAAGACCGATCGGCGGTGGTAAAGAACGCGGCATGATTCTGGTTTTGGGTCGGAAGTCGTTGCGGGGGAAGGAGATAAACTTTTCATTATATCATCAAATCATCGTTTCGAGTGTTTCGTTCGTTTTCATGCCCGAGAAACATGGGCAAAATGTTCCTGGCGCACGGGGGACGACTTGGCAAAAAAGATAACGGGGGTAAACTTGCGTCGAAGGCTGCGCCGTCCAGATTCGGAGGAACTAATCGATGACGTCATCAATTCCAACCACGATTTACAGACGCGTTTCGCAGGGCTGTCGAGCGTGACCTGGACAACGAGTTGCCCGGCCCAGTACAACGTTTGGGACTTGCTCATCTATTCCGCGACGCCGAATATGCGGAACGCCGTGCGCATCGCGGAGACCTGCTCGTAGCCCGCCTGATTGGCAGCGACGACCAAACTCTCGTTCATCCATTGCGATTCATCGATACGCGCGCAACGGGGCGGAAACTCAGTCGATGGCTCCTTCGGGCAAACCGGAGGTTAGCCGGGATTATTCACAAACTCATTAGATGCGGCATCCTGCCGCATGCTCAGGGAAGAGCGGCAAGATGCCGCTTCTACAAACGTCGTTTATGAATAATTCGGGTTAGCGGCAGTTGCGGATGTTGCTGTCGCGGCGGCACGTCGAGATAGTATTTGCAGGACGATCCATTCATGCCCACGGCGAGCGTGGGCATGGCACCGTAATTCTTCTTTGGAATTGTCAATAGATTTCGAGACTTTTCACCACGCCGCCGCCGGAGGCGTGGGAGCCGTAGAGGCAGCGGCTGGCGGTGGCGAAGAGGTCGTTGGGCGGAAAATTCTTGGGCGGCATGGCGACCGTGGCGACGCCGACGCTGAGACTTGCCGCGCGGTGGCCGGCGCCGGCGGCGCGGCTTATCGAATGGATCAGGTCGCCGCCGATTTCGACGGCCTTGCGGCGTTCGCAATGAGGGAGAATCATGGCGAAGCCGGCCTCGCCGTGCGCCATGCAGACCATGTCGGGATGTTCCGTCGCCCAGCACGCGTCGCGGAGGATTTTCATGAGACGCTGGAAGCCCTGGATGCCGCGCGCGGCGATAAGATCATCGACGCGATCGAACTCCACGAGCACCATGCTCAGAGCGCAGGCGCGAAATCCGGCACGAGGCGACCGCGGTCCCAAGCTTCGCCATCAGCGAGTTGGCCGGGGCGGTTTCGGCGGGGGCGGCCGGCGCGGCATAGGTTCGCGGCGATTCCACCGCCGTTCGGGCAATGTTTGCCGCATGCGCCGGCGGATTGGCCAACCGCGGGGCAGGAACCGCTCCGCCCGCGGAAACGGCCGCCGGCGCCGGTTTTTCCTTGGGCTTCCTCGTCAAGTTCGAGATTGCCTTGCTTAGGCCATCGACTTCCTCGAGCAAGGCGTGTTCGTCCTTTGCGGCCGCCGGGGAATTGACTTGCGCCGTCAACAGGTCTTCGGCGGTTTCCGCGGCGACGGCCGATAAGCGGCTATGGGCGGCAATCAAGATATCGCGGTAATCGGTCCCTTCGGGCAGTTGCAGCGAAAGGACGTCGGCCAATTGCTTCACTTTGTTTTGCAGATTTTCGACCAGGCGCTCGAGCTTTTCTTCCGTCAGTTGCCGATACTCCCGGCCGAATTGCATGAGCGTCGGCAGGACTTGCGGCCGGTTGTCGGCCAGCAATTGGGCGACCAATTCGGCCAAAAACACGATCCGCGACAAGGCGGTCGGATTCGACACGGCATTTTCGGCCCCGCGGCGCTGCGGATCCCAGCCGACGGCTTCGACGAGCGCCTCGGGCAGGCCCCAATGGCCGAGCAGCCGGGTGGTGAGTTCGGCATGGTCGAAGCCCATCGATTCGATCTCGAGGGCGGCCATGTCTTTTCCTTCCGCCCAGACTTTTTGAGCAGCATGACGTAAGGTTCGCCCACTTGCTGGATCAAGAGCAAGAGGCCCAGGTCTTGCAGCAAGCCGGCGATGAAGGCTTCGTCGCCGGGCAGGTTCCAAAGCGTCTCGCTGATCTCGCGGCCCGCCACGGCCTTGGTCAGCGCGTGCCGCCAATAATGCATGAGAATTTCGCTTTCGACGGAGGCGAAAAGACTGTTCGGCAGGCTGAATCCCAGCACCAGAAGCTTCAGCGGCTTGGAGCCCAAAAGCGCGATGGCCTGGTTCAAGTCGGAAACTTCCCGGCTCAGCCCGAAAAGGGAACTGTTGACCACGCGCAGTATTTTACCGGTGAGGGCGGGATCGTTTTCGATGCATTCTTTGATGGCGCGGTTGTCAACTTGCGGATTGTTGGTCAATTCCAAGACTTGGATTGCCACGACGGGCAGGCTATAAAGCTGGCCTGCCCGGGCCACGAGGCGCTCGAGGGTAGCGGTGGAATCGCTCCGCATAATTGGGGGGGAAGCGGGGTGCGGGGGGATGGCCGCGTCCATAATGCGACCTGACATTCAAAATGTAGCTTACATTTTCCCCCCGCCAATGCGAGAAAAGCGGGTACAAAGCGGTTTTATCGGATAAGAGACGGCAATCGGCCGAACATCGTGGTGCTGTCGCTAATGGCATACCTCTAGCGATGGGGATGTCTTGCGGGCCGCCGATTATTTGCGGTGCCGAATGCGTGCGCGATTTCGACGTTTCTTCCGGCCCAATTTCCGACGGCCTTTGCCTGTTTTTTTTACTCCCACAAATCACTCCGTAAACTATTCAAGAGGTTGGATTGATAGCAGCGCCTTCGACGTAACCATTTGCAATTCATTATGTTACGTCAGAAGCGCCAACGATATGCCCTGCGCTGAACTACTCAATATAACAGTTGCGGGGTAGTTCTTGCAAGAGGGCGGCGAAAAAATCAAAGGTCGATCTCCACTGCCGGCTTCAATCTGCCGCAAAAAAAGCATCAAGGGTATTCTCGAACTGCGGGGCAGATTTTCCGGAGCGGCGTTGGCGCAAGGCGTTGAAAACCATCGGATCGGTCGCGTGCCGCTGTTGGAAATCTTGCATTGCCGATTGCAAAGCAGCAAGGCGGGCATATGCGAGGGATTAACTGCGATAGTGCGCTGGTTTTTGACTTTTTCCCAGAGAGTCCGTTCTTCCCGGTTTCCATCCGGCAAAGGTGTCGTTCGACTCATTGGGCCGATTTTCCGGCGGGTGATTTACCAAGTGATTGCCGCTGATTTTTGGTTGGACCGCATCGGAAGCGGGCGAAACGGGTTTCCGAGCTTGTGGAAGGGAGCTGTGCAAATTCGTTGTGCGCATTTGCGGCACGGTAGCGTGAACCGGCGGCAGAATCGACACTATCGCAATCGAGATCGGCTCGACGGCGGAAACGGTGGCATCGTTTGCAGTAGAGGGTGATACCGCGGCAGTCGTCTCTGTGGCAAACGGATTCAACGCCGCGCACGCCAATACCGTTCCGCCAGTCCCCGCCGGAGTGGAAAACGCGGCGTTTCCGGAAGCCGATCCGATGGTCAGCGAATCGCAGACGAGGGAAGTCGCCGAAAGCGTGCAGGCGGAAACCGTCACATTCGAGGCGATGATCTCCTCCGCGCTGAATTGCCCGGACGTGGTCTTGGTTAACGGTCCCGGTCCGGCAAGCGTTGCCGTAATATTGCCGCTAAGTACATTGCAGGAAGCGGCATAGAGGGTGCCGTTAAGGATGCCGCCGCTGATCAATTTCACATCGCCGAGGGTATTGGTTTTACCGCCGAGATCCAACGTGCCGCCGATAATGGTGACATCAGTTCCGCCGGAGATGGTGTTGTCCTGGTTGATTTTCAGCGTGGCGTGGTCGATGGCGAGATGGTCGTAGCCGGCGCCCGAAGTCGAAACCGAAAAACTCGATTTGGCTATAACTGATGTCCGCCGCGCCGGCGAGATTGACATGGGTATTCGTGAAAGTGACGTTGTCATAATCGGCGGAACCATGGAGGATCAACTTATCGCCCTTGAACTGCGTGCCGCCGTTGAAAACCAATCCCCCCGAGGGAATCGGATCGCCCGCGGTAAAGTCCAGCGTAAGTTCATCATCGGCCCCGTCGCGGCCGAGGAGGTTGATGCTCGTGACGAAGTTCGGATTTTGGGGCGGGACCGCATCGATTGCGGTTCCGCTGCGATAGAGATGCAGTTTTCCGTCGTCGGCGAGCTTCAAGGTCAATCCCGCGTCGGTCCAATCGCCCGCTCCGGCCGAGAAAACTTCCGGATCGTCGCTCACCCAAATCGTCCATGCTTTTTCGAACGACAATCCGCCTTGGTCCGTCGTGCGGACCCGAATTTGGTAAACGCTCTTGGTCTCGAAATCGAAGGTCCCGGCGGATTCGAGGCGCATCGCCGCTGATGGCAAAGGATGCATTGTCCGCGCTGCCCGCACCGCCAACCAGGCTGTACGTGAAGGTGTTGCCGGCATTGGGGTCCGTGGTGATAAGCTTTCCGATCAGCGTGCCAGGCCGGTTGGTTTTCGGGCGCGATCGAGTTGGACAGAGAGATATCCGTGGGCGGGTCGTTGCGAGGCAAGACCGTGAGCGATGCGGTGTCCATGACGGCGCTGAACGCCGTGGCGCGCGCCGGTCGAATTGAGCTGCGATATGTCGGCGCAGTTCGCCGTTCAAGCCGGTTGTAGTATCCCAGGCTCGATAGGTGATGCCGGCCGTCTCGGCACCGTTGCCACCTGGGGTGTAACGCAGCATGGCGTCCTTGGTCAAAAGCAACGCCGAGGAATCACCGACGTTCGTGATCGCAAAAAATGTCGTACCATCAATCGAGTAATCCAGGATCCCTTGCCGGAAACGGCGACCAAGGCGATTCCGCCAACGACGGCATTCGCATCGACGTCGGTAATCGTCGTGGTTCCGGGACCGTTGTTGATGAACGAGCCACCGAGGCCGATTGTTATCGGAGAATTGTCATCGGTGCTGCCCAGCGAAGGAAATGCCGAGCTTAGCACCGGAGCATCATTGATGGCGGTTACGTTGAGAGTGGCGGTGTCCGATCCAATGCTGAAGGCCGTAGCCCCGCCGGTGGATCCGGATTGCGACAGATCGACGAAGTCTCCATTCTTGCCGGTGGTTTTGTCCCAGGCGAGGTATGTGAATGAGGCCGACGCGTTGCTGTCAGGATTTGGTGTATAGAGTAATTTCGAATCGGCGGTTGACAAGAGCAACGCATGGGATTCGCTGATCAAGCCCGCATGCACGGAAATGAAAGGGGCATTGAGTTTACGCAGAATATTCCCACGTGCCGTCGCCCGTGAAGCCGGTGATCGCGATGCCGCCGGCATAAGGACTTTTGTTAATATCGAAAATGGTCGATGTTCCTGCGCCGCCGTTGATCAAGGCTCGGAAAACCGTCGAGTTACTGAGATCGAAGGTGATGGAAGCGTCTTCGGCAACGGGGCCAATGGTCGGATGACCCGCCGTGAGTTCCGGTGCATCATTCACGATTATTTGAAGATTGTCGCCATCGGTGCTGAAAGCCGTCGTACCGCCAACTTTTCCGGACAAGGGATCGGAGCCACCATTCGACAAATCGACCAAATCGCCAGCTGCGCAGTGGGTGATGTCCCAGGCTCGGAAGGCAATGAAAGCCGCTCCGCTGGATGTTCCACCGGGATTGTAGCGCTAATTGGGCGTCGTTGGGCAACAAGATTGCATGGGCGTCATCAACTGTCAATGTATGGAACGTCACGCCGCCGTCAATGGAATATTCCCAACTTCCCCCGCCCACAACGGAGGTGAAAGACAGCGCAATTCCGCCAACCACTGCACCGGATCATTGTCAACGATCGTCGTCGTTCCCGCACCGTTGTTGATGAACGAACTCAGAGGTATTATAAACGGCGATCCCGTCGTCGAATAACCCACGATGGGACCTTGTATCGAGGAAGAGTGAGCCCGCGTGAGCACGGGTGCGGTGTTAGTGCCCGCCACTGCAAGAGTCGCCGTATCGGAAGCGAGGCTGAAAGCGGATATGCCGTAATACGGGTTGTTTTGCACCGTTATGATTTGGCCGTTGTTGCCGAATGTCATATCCCAAGCGACATGAGTGATGCCGGCCGTTTCGTCATGTTGTCCGTCCGGAGTATAGCGCAATGCGGCATCCTTGGACAAGAGCAACGCCGAACTATTGCCGATGGATGTTTTATCGACCGTCACGAAGTCGGCGACATCGAGCGAATATTGCCACGTCCCCAGGCCCGACATGCCGGTTATTGCTATTCCTCCGACCGGCACACCAGGATGGGCGTCGGCGACGGCCGTAGTTGCCGGCGCGGTTATTGATGAAGGAGCTAACACTGATCGTTTTGGGTGCTACCAGCGTCGTGGTTCCCAAAGAGGGCGATGGATTTGCAGGCACGAGAACCGGCGAATGGTTGTTCATACCGACGTCCGGCTCGACGTACACATTGAAACTCCGGGTCACGGTTTCAAGCGTGACGGCATCCGTGGCGGTAACCGAAACTACGGCCGTGCCCGTTGAGCCGCTGGGCGAAGAAAGCCGCAATACGCCGTCCTGAATGTCGGTGATGATGGTTGCGCTGGAGATGACAACGCTGTTGTCCGGCGCATGCTTTCGCCATATTGGTTATTGTGAACGGGGATTTTGGTGATCGCCTGCCGGATATCCTCTCCTTCGACCAGCAAACCGAAGATGGTATAACAGCCGTGCAGGAATCGCGTCGATCCCGAAGTGACGAAAAATTGCGATGTGTTCGAATACGGCTGGCCGGTATTAGCGAATGCCAGAATGCCGGAACCGGTGAACTTAAGCTGGCTGCTGATTTCATTGGCAAAGGGCGTGAGATTGTACGGCGCAACCGTCGGATCGCGATAAGTCCCATCGGGCAAATATCCCCCGCTCTGGATCATGAAATTCTCGATGACCGATGAAAATCGAGCGCGTGATAAAAAGCGCTGGTTGACGAAATCGGAGATTATCTGGACGGTGTTCGGCACGAGATCATTGTACAGTTCGAACACGATGTCGCCATGGATGTTGTCGCCGTTGTAGTCAATGTGAAGCTTTAAAAACGTATTTCGCGCAGGGATCGCGGCGGTTAAATTAGGATTGGCCGTTGGGGAATTATTCACGGTGATCGAGTAGCTGATGGGATCGCTCGCCGAGGTGCCAGTGACGTACAGGGCAAGATGCAATGTTGCACCGCCTTGCACGATTTGGGATCCCCACACCGGCAACGTTATGGACAACATCGCCTCGCCTCGAGCACTTACAGGCAGAGCTTGGTTTGATGAAAGTCATACTTCCTCCAGGCAGCCTTATTACGTGGAGATCTTTTCACACGGCGATCGCTGATTTTTTGTGGTTTTTGGCGGAGATTCACAGTGTGTCTCTTTCAAATGGATCTGACCCTAGACGCAAGACTGAGAAAGATATGCGATAAAAGCACTTCGAATTCAACTCTGCGGGAAACGAAAAAAATGGCGTAAAAATGATAATACTAACCAACTTCATCGACATACATTGTAATTTGAGCGTACCTCTTGTCAAGATACGAGGAGTGGGCAAACCAAGATTGAACATGTGTCTCATGGTAATGGCGATCGTGGATTGTCGTTCTCGCCGATGCTGCTTCCTCTCAGAATCGCTCCGGTTCCAAAGCGTTCCTTGGCTTCATCCTTTACGGCATCCAGTCGGGCGTGTCCCTCGCGTTCAGCCTGGTCGACAGCATGCCTTGGACGATCCGCGTGTCATTCAGGCCGCTGACGCCCAGCCCGAGCAGTCGCACGGGCAAATGACCGGTTGGCATCCGCAGGGACAACATTTCCTTGGCGGCGAGCCAGAGTTTCTTGGGTGATGTCGGTAGGCTCGGGCAAAGTCAACGAACGGGTGATCAGCGAGAAGTTGGCGAAGCGGACTTTCAGATGCACGGTGCGGCTGCGGAGTTGGTATTTGCGCAGCCTCCAGCCGACTTGTTCGGCCAGTTCCAGCAGCCACGCCCGGAGCACTTCCACGTCGTCGATGTCCCGCTCGAACGTCGTTTCGTGGGATTGAGAAGGGACAGGTACATGTTTTCGGCCGATCCTTTAAGCAAAATATTTTTCCCGCCGAAAAATGGACCAGTCCCCGGCAACGGCTGCTTTCCACGCAAATTATTCGGCGAAGGAGCCCAACTCGGGCTTCTCGACGGCAATATGGTCGCGATATTGCATGCTCACGGAGATGCCGTGATCGCCGGCATTGAAGTTGATGACCTCGTTCTCACCAAGCTTCTTGTCGCATTTCGTCGGCCCAACGGGCCAACAATTCGCCTGAACCGTTCGGACGCGGATAGCTATTTGCATAGCCTTGACGATCGGCAATAAAAAATGCAGCCGGATCCAAGAAGGACGCGGCTGCTTTCGATCGATTCGGAACGGCCGAAACAAACAGGGCAAGTTTCGATCGTTGACTTTAATATATTTACAAACTAGGTTGTCTTCGGAGCCGGTGCCGGGGGAACTTCAGGCTTTTCCGTGGCCGGAGCAGCCGGAGCAGTCTTGGGGGCATTGGCCGGAGCAGCCGGGCCGCAAGCCGGCGGAGCGCACGGGCGCAAGCCGCTGGAGCGCACGGAGCGCATGGCGCCGGGCAGCAGCTTTCCGGACGGCAGGAACGCGGACGGTTGCAACGCCGTTCGCGGCAACGACGCTCATGCCGCGGGCGGCAGCTAACCGGTTCGCAGGCCGGAGCGCAAGCCGCCGGGCAGCAGCTTTCCGGGCGGCAGCTTTTCACGCGGTGGTGCCGCGGACGGCAGCTAACCGGTTCGCAGGCGGGAGCGCATGGCGCCGGGCAGCAGCTTTCCGGACGGCAACTCTTCACGCGGTGACGGCGCTCGTGCCGCGGGCGGCAACTCACCGGCTCACAGGAAGCCGGAGCACAAGCCGGAGCACAAACCGGAGCGCAGGGGGCCGGAGCGGCACAGGGGGCCGGAGCGGCGCAGGGGGCCGGAGCACAGCAGGGGGCCGGCTCGCAGGATCTCGGGCGGCACGACCGTTCGCGGTGGCGCCGCGGGCGGCAGCTCACCGGCTCGCAGGAGACCGGAGCGCAAGCCGGAGCGCAAGCAGCAGGAGTGCAAGCGGCCGGGGCGCAAGGCTCGTCGGCGATCGCCGCGGAGTGATTGGCCAGGAAGGCCAAGCCGAGCACCGCAACGAACAACGCGATGCCAAACAATAATGTACGATTCATTCTAAAACCTCCAACTAACAGGTACCGTAGCGTTGAGGAACGCACAATTTTTGCCGTCAAATCTCCATTCTTCCCGGCCATGACGGCCTCCAGCCGAGAAGATTCCACAGGTTACCTTTTTGCGATTTTCGCTCGGAAACAACTAACGCCCTGTTAAGCTTTTCCGTTTGCACCGCAGGTAACTTTCTTCATAGGTTTACCCGATAAGCTAACATAGCGGCCCCAGATGTCAACCCGATTTGGGTAAATTTCCCACCTGGGTGGTTCCGGTATTATAGGAACCTTGCGCGAAATATACAGAAAATCCTAGGTTCTTTTTTAGTTTTATCAAGTCCCTAAATCAAAAGAGGAGGATTTTCCATTAAAATCCTCCTCTTTGTATGCTTACAAATCTAATTATCGCAACCACTTAGGAACATACGGGTATTTTCCCATTTATTCCTCGTTTATCACATTCTCTACAATATTTGACCTCTCTAAGATGGGGGGCAAGGAAAAAAAATTGTTCTTGTGGTTTTTTTCCAGACTTGATATTTTCCTCGATACTTAACGTCGAACCTCAGTATCCGCTTGATCCTTTTGTTCGGCTTGAAGATTTTCCGCATCGCCCGGTTCTTGCATCCGATTCATCCTGTTGCTGACTTCATCGAGCTTCTTTTCACTTCGGCGGGATTCTCGAAGTTCAGCAGGACGGGATCTTCGCCGGGAAAAAATATTGCAGCCGTGCCCACCACGCGCCAGCCTTCCGCCTCTTTGCGCAACACCCAAACCGCTTTGGCGGAGGCATCCTTTCCCTGGTCATCGACGTCGGTCCAGGTCATTGCCACACGGGCACCGTCCTCGCCGACGTAATCGACGTTATCGATGGAGAATCTTGCAGTATCGCTGGCGGTGGGCCTGAGGCGATAATCCATTTCCGCCGTCTTTTCCCGGGCGATGGCGCTTAGCAGCGAATTCGCTTTCTCATCATTGCCCGTGCGACAGGCATCCAAGAACTGATAGACCGTCAGTTTCGGCCCCTCGAGCTGAGGCGACGGATTGGCATCCAACGGAGCCGATGTATTTTTTTCTGGAGTTTCGTTTTTGACGACACTCGCGGCATTTTCCTGCGCCGGTTGCTCGGTTTTGTTGCAACCCCATGCCAATAACGCAATCGTAACGACGAATAACCATCCTTGATAACGCCGCATCTTTTTGATCTCCTGCGAATGTGAATGTCGAATTACTGTCGGCGGAAGTGTCTCAAGAACGCCGTTTCGAGTCAAGATGAAAAAAGAACTGGGCCGACGTGGAAATCTAGGCAAAATCCGGCATGGAAGGATATTTGTGGTACCGAATTCGACGAATTACAATGAGTTAGGCAAAAAACACGCAAAAGGCCATATGAAATTGCCCATTTTGCCATTTATGGTTAGACTATATCAAAATTGGCGGAAGGGAATGTTTTGGAAAAATGCGGGAGCGAAGGATTCTCGCCCGCCAATTGGCGGCGAAGACGGAAAACGCTCCGCTTTTCTTCAAAACGATGATCCGTTCGAAGTGGATTATTCCCGGTAATCGCTGCTGTTGCTGGAAAATATTCTCGTCGCAAGAAAAGTGGCGGCATGTTCATATTCCCCTACGGCACCAACGCACCGATTTATTATTGGCCGATCACGACCGTCTGCATGATCGCCGCCAACATCATCATCTTTATCCTTTGTCTCCAGCAGCCCGAACACTCCGAGGTCGTGCTGAATCTTGTTCTGTGGACCGGCAACGGGTTGCATCCTGCGCAGTGGCTCACCTGCAATTTCATGCACGCCGGTTTCATGCATCTTCTCGGCAACATGATCGCCCTCTGGGCGTTCGGACTGGTTGTCGAGGGAAAACTGGGGGCCTGCAAAACGCTGTTCGTCTATCTGGGGATTGGCATTGCGCATGGCGCCATCGTGCAGATTCTGATGCTTGGCGCCCACCCCTCGGTCTGTCTTGGCGCTTCGGCTGTGATCTACGGTTTCATGGCGATGAGCCTGATCTGGGCGCCGGAAAATGAAATGCAGTGCGTCTTCTTCTTTTCTATCGCCCCTTCTTCTTCGACGTGCGAATCAAGATCATGGTCGGCATCCTCGTGGGGCTGCAGCTCTTGACGCTGGTTTTGACCAACGCCGCGCTCTCGAGCGAGTTTTTGCACTCCGTGGGCGCCGCACTGGGATTTGGCGTCGGTATATGGATGCTCAAGGCAGGTTGGGTCGATTGCGAGAATTGGGATTTCTTTTCGGTCCGAAAGGGCCGGCATACGATGTCGGACGAAGAACGCGAAAAACTCGACGCGGAAACACCCGAGGGAAAACGGCAAGCGGCCGAGCGGCGGCATTTGCGGCAAGAACAGGCCCTGGCCGACATTCACCGCGCTTTGCGCGAGGGGCTTTCGGTGCCCGCACTCAGGATCTTTCAGCGGCTGCAGAAGGAGCAGCCCGGCTGGACCCTTTCCGAGGCCGATCTGCTGTTGCTGATCCTGCGCTTCAGCAGCAGAAGCAGTGGATCGAATCGATTCCGCCGATGCAGGAATATATTACCCGTTTTCCCGAAAAGGCCGCGCTCGTGCAACTCAAGCTGGCGCAAATTCTGCTGCTCGAAGACACACGCCCGCGGAAGGCGCTGAAGGTGCTTGCGCAAATCAACAAACTGGCCCTTGACGCCCGGCAGCTAGAACTCCTCCGCAGGCTCCGCGCGATGGCTGACGAAATGTACGGACAGGAATCGTATGAGTTGATGGAGGAATAGAGATTTCAGTGTAAAGACTTTCAACTAAACGATCATGAAAAACAAGCGTCGAAATGCGCCTTAAGTTCTTGTCACGTTCATTGCAGGTCCCCTTGTTGGATTAGTTATGGGGATACTTGACGTGACACTTTCTCATCCGGAGCCTATGGACCGGATGCCAATCATCGATGCATTTACCATACTTGGTTTAATCGTGGGGACCATCGTTGCAATCGTCTTGGCGCTTGCTGGAAGATTGAAGTGAATTGCTGAAATTACTGGTTGAACCAAAGTGCCGGCAGATCGCGCGAGGCATGAACGACTTGGACGATTTCGATCCCGACATTCACGATTCGATAGAGGATCAGATAACTGCCCGCCGTGAACAACCGGACATTCACATCGAGATCTTCCCTTTTTTCGCCGAGAAGCGGATTAGCCGCCAACATGCGAAACTTCTTGTAAAAAAACTCCCGAAGCTTTTTTGCGGCAGCAGGATTTCGCACGAAGATGTATTGATATATCTCTTTTAGCTCCTGTCATGCACTTGGGGCAAGTGTGTATCGAGCCATGATTTATTTGCCGGCTTCACGGCGAACTTCTGACTCGATTTCATCAAAAAATGCAGCTAATTGCTCATCGTTCTCAATTTCTATGCCCAAGCCGGCATCGAGTTCGGCGATGCGGCGCTGAATTTCTTCGCGCCACTGCGTGTACCGCGCTCGTGTATCCCGGAAAAACCGAACGGCTTCCTGCACGACCTCCTGCTCGCTGGCATAATGGCCGGTGGCAAATTCTTCGTGAATGAACTGCGTTAGATCGGGAGGCAAGACATCGATCATCATGGACTGAATCTCCTAAACAATTCCCTCGTGCAGTCTATTCGTAACCGACCGATTTGTCAACCGATTCATAACCATCCATCATCCCGCCCCCACGCCCCGATCGAACGCGTCTTGATCGCGTTGGTACACCGCCAGCACGGCTTCGAAGGTGCCGCTGCCGATTTGCCAGACGGGATTGTCGTCGCTGTGAGCGTTGCAATGCTCGGTGAAGAGGCGGTACATGAACTTGAACAAGTGCCGCGGCACGCGGAGACCGGCAAAGGCGTTGATCAATCGCTGCGGCGCGACTTCGGGGTTGAACAACGCGGTGACGCTGGGCGACTGGCCGTTTGCCGCGCAGGCTTTGATGCGCGCGTTGGCGACGTCGTAAAGCGATTGGCCGGTCCAGGCCAGCGAGCGGATCAGGTTCTGTTTGTCGAGGCGGGAGCGCTGGTGGAAATCGCGGTCTTCGCGGTCGATCAGGCGCTCGAGTTCGATGGGCAGCAGCAATTTGAGCCCCAGGCCGGGGTGTTTGAGGAATTTATTGTCGAGCATCGGCCAGACCAGAAGCCGCATCAGTTCGGTGGAGCCGTTGATGAGATACGGCTCATCGACCCGATCGACCAGCACCTCGATGCCTTCGATTCTCATCGCCCGAAGCACGCCTTGCAACTTGGCCAGCAGTTCGTAGCGGTCGTCGGTTCGCGGCTGGCTGGGCAGCGGCTGGCCGACGATCTGTCCGGCGGGAAACTTTAAAAATATCCGCCGGAGCAAGCTTGCCGGATGACTGAGCACGCGGGTGCTGCGGACGACCTTCATCGCCCTGTATTGCCATTTCAACCAATGCCAGCCGAACGGCGCCCAGCCGGCGACGGCCCCGATCAGACCGAGGAAAAAGCTTTGCATCGGCGTCAGGATTTCTTTCACGTACAACCAAACTGCAAGCACCACCGCCACGACGCTGACAACTATGCCCAGGACGAGGTCGAGTTTCGACTTCCAGGTGGCGAAGCGGAGTTTTTTCTTCAGCCGGTTCCAGCGGACCAAGGGATTTTCGGCCGTCGATTGATCGTAGCAGGCCGCCAAGAGCATCACGTCGCGGACGTGGGCGGAGTCGAGCGCGGCGACGGGCAGGGCCTCATCGCGGGCGGCGGGATGCCGCGCCTGCCGGACTTCCAACAGCCGATCGACGAGTTGTGTCGTGCTCAGCGATAAAATGGCGTCGATATGATCCCACAGCCGCCACTGTTCGAGCGCTTTTCGGCCTTCCGCCGCCGGCCGGAGAAGCGGTCGCGGAGGCGGTCCAAAAAGGCGTTGAAATCGTCGTACTGGATCACGAACACCTGGTGTTCGGGATGATCGGCGTTGAAGGCGGCCAGATGATCGACGATTTGCAGCCTCAGGGCCGTCTTGCCGGAGCCTTTTTCGCCGAACACCACGGCGGTGGCCGGATCTTTCGGATCGCCGTAGATCTTGTCCCACGTGGGATGGTAGGTGTTGTGAATGCAGGCGGCCTTGAAAACGCGGTCGGTCTGCGCGTCTTCATCGGCAAACGGATTCGAGGCGATCCCGTGATGTTCGAGAAATTGCTGGATTTTCATGATAAGTCATTCGGATTTTAGTTTCTATCCTGCTCGGCGCCATGCCGGCGCTTGTCGCGGGCATGGCGCCCTTTTCATCCCATGCTCCCATATTTATTGAACCATGCGCGCTCGGCGAACGGCAAGCGTTCCTTTTGCGTCCCTGGCTCCAAGGCGACGCCGACGGGGAGGACCACCGCCACATTTTTGTCCGGCGGCAACTCCAAGAGGCGGCCGACGCGGTCGGCCCGATCTTCAAGCCGGAGCGAGCCGTTCAGCCATACCGTGGCATAGCCCAGCGCGGTGATCGCCAGCAGCATGTTTTCGACCGCCGCGCCGCAGTCCTCCTGGGCGAACGATAGATCATGATAGACGGGACGAGGATCGGAGATGCAGACGATCATCGCCTTGGCCGTATAGCAGACGGGCCGGTCGATGGTCTTGGCAATTTTCTCGAGCAGCACGGGATCATCGACGATCACGAACGAGACCACCTGCTGATTGCATGCCGAAGGGGCGCGAATGCCCGCCGCGACGATTTTTTGCAGATCTTCACGCGGTATCGCTGCGGGCGTGAACTCGCCCCGGTAGCTGTAACGTTTTTCGATGGCTTCGAAGAGGTCCATGATTAAATTGGGTTGTAGGTCTTGGGACTTTGGTCTTGGTTACACGCACAGTTGAATCTCACCACCGATAATCCAAGCTGAAACAGCACTCGATCCAGCGCGAAATCTCTTTTCTGTCGCAGGTTCGAACCGTCGCCATTGGGTTGGGCGAATTCATTATTTTCCCGCCGGCCGACAATACGAAAGCGCCAAGAGCGAGTAAGCGGTGACGAGGTTGGGGTCGCCCTCCATCCAGCGGTCGGCGTTGTTGACCCAGGAGCCGTCGGGTTTTTGGCGGCTGATGAGTTCGGCGGCAAGTTCCCGCCGCCAATCGTGCTTGACGCCTTTGGCGTCGATGAGTTCCGGCTTGCCTACCGCATCGAGGGCTTTGGCGAAGGTGTGATAGTAGTAATAAAGTCCCTGTTCCGGCTTGGTCATGCCGGGATTGCCTTCGAGGGTGTAGTGTTGTTGGATCCATTTGACGGCCGCCTTGACGCGGGGGTCGTCGGCCTTGACGCCGGCATAGATCATGCTTTTCAGTCCCGCGTAGGTCATCGAGCCGTAGCTCCGCAAGCCACCGCCCGGCAGCGGCGGGCCGGCTTCGCTTTGTCCCCCGGCGGCGGGCGTGTAATAGAAGCCGCCATCCGGATTTTTCGCGGCGAAGGGCAAGGTATTATGTTCGGTTTCCAAATTTTGGCAGCGGGAGACGAAAACGAGGGCCTTTTTCACCGCCGGGTCGTCGGGACCAGCGCCGGCGGCCTTGAGGGCGTCGAGCAGGAATTGCGTATTCGAGAGATCGGGCCGCTTGTGCTTGCCGTAGCCCGCCCCGCCGTAATAAACTTCGTCTTGCGATTGCCGCTCATCCCATTGGATGTCTTTGAGGAATTTTTCGGCGTTTTTCACGATCTTCGCAAAGCGCTCGTTTTTCTCGTCTTTGTCGGCCGCCGAAAAGGCCATCAGCCCCAGGCTCGTTTCATAATTCTTATAGAAATTCTTCGGTTCGTAGATTCCGCCGTCGGGTTGGATGAATTTTTCAAGATATTGAAGTGCTTTCGCCACCACCGGATCGTCGGGGCTGCGCCCTGGCTCAAGATGCCGGTGACCACGATGGCCGTTACGCCCGGCCCGACTTGGGCCGAGAAAGAGCCGTCCGGGGCTTGCCCTTTGGTCGTGAGATACTGAATCGCCTTATCGACCGCCTGGCTGTAAGTTTTGGCGTCCGAGGGGGCGGATTTGGCTTCGTCGGCGGCGAAAGCATTAGCCGCGAATCCGAAAAAAACGGAAAGCAACGACAGGGAAAACAACTTCTTCATAAAGCACCTACTGCAACAGGGGAAACAGATCGGGTTCGGGGTTACAAAACGACGGCCAAGATCTCGTCTTCGCGCATAATCAGCAACGCATCGCCGTTCACGCGGACTTCCGTGCCGGCATAACTGTCGAACAACACGCGGTCTCCCTCGCTGAGTTGATGGGCGGCCCGCGTGCCGCCGGGCAACATCCGGCCGTCGCCCAACGAAAGCACGCGGCCTTGTCGGGATTTCTCTTTCGCCGCGTCGGGCAGAACGATTCCGCCGGCGGTAATTTCCTCGGCCTCCAGCCGTTTGACAACAATGTTTTCGCCAATCGGCACAATTTTCATCGGTATATACTCCACGAAGGTTTCGCCGGGGGATTATCGCCCAGGCAGAAAGACAACCTTTGATTTTCGCATGGATAGGTTAC
Source organism: Pirellulales bacterium (assembly GCA_963713065.1). Lineage (GTDB taxonomy): Bacteria > Planctomycetota > Planctomycetia > Pirellulales > Thermoguttaceae > JADLEL01. The sequence goes on from CAVQKP010000020.1 coordinate 122,838, forward strand.
GGCTTCAAGGGTTGACAATAGTTCCTAAGGGTGGAATACATTATATGCAACCACGGCTTGGGGATACAGCACTTCACAGCTAATGTATCAATTCGATCCCAACGGATTCCCTTTTCGCCGCCTGCGTTCTAAAATCGCAAGTGCTTTAGGTACTTTCCTTTTGGATATCCTCCCGTCCATGACCTTATTGCTTCAAGCCCAGGGTATTTCACGGCGTCATCCCGCCGGGGGACATTGGCTTTTGGATCACGTTTCGTTGGAAATCCGCGCCGGCGAGCGGGCGGTCGTGTCGGGTCCCTCGGGGGCGGGCAAGACGCTCCTGATGCGCGCGGTGGCGATGCTCGATCCGCTGGATGCGGGCACGGTGCTTTGGCAAGATCGGAAGATTTTCCGTGAGGCGGTTCCTCAATATCGCGCCTCGGTGATCTATTGCCATCAGCGGCCGGCGATGCTGGCGGCGACGGTCGAAGAAGCGCTGCGGCGGCCGTATGCCCTGAAAATTCACCGCGCGAAAAAGTTCGCTCGGCCGTGGATTCTCGAACGCCTCGCCCGGCTGGGGCGGCAGGAATCGTTTCTCGGACAACCGGTGGCGAATCTGTCCGGCGGCGAAATGCAGATGGTCGCTTTGCTTAGGGCGGTGCAACTCGATCCGCAAGTTTTGCTCCTGGACGAACCGACCGCGGCGCTCGATCCGAAAACTTCGGCGGAGGTCGAGGCCTTGGCCGTGGATTGGATCGAGCAGTCGCCCGGGGAACGCGGCGCTCGTTTGGGTTTCCCACGACGTCGAGCAAGGCGACCGCGTCGCCACGCGGAAAATCCACATGGAACAGGGAAGGATCGTTTCCCATGAATGACGGCTATATCGACCTTCAATACTGGCAAGTGGGGATTGCCGCGGCGCTGATACTTATCAGCGGCGCGATCTCGCTGCTGTTTCATTTGGGATTGGAACGCCGGTTGTTCCTGGCTTCGATTCGCACCGTCGTGCAGTTGACGCTCGTGGGCCTGATTCTGGAATGGATATTCCGGCCGGACCAGCCCTGGTATTATGTGCTGGGGATGCTGCTTTTGATGACGATCATCGCCGGAGGGGCGGCCGTCCGCCGCTGCGAACGGCGGTACCGCGGCGTCTGGTTCGACAGCGTCGTTTCGATGTGGGCGAGTTCCTGGTTTATCGGAGCGGTGGCCGTGATGGCCGTCATCCAAGTGCAACGCCACGAATATTCCTGGTATCACCCGCAGTATTGCATTCCGCTGATGGGCATGATTTTAGGCAATACCCTAAACGGCATTTCCCTGGGTTGGGACCGTTTTGGCGATGAATTGACCCAGAAGCGCGACCAGATCGAAACCATTTTGGCCCTAGGCGGCACGCGCTGGGAAGCCGCCTTGAGCGCGATTCAGACCGCCGTGCGGACGGGCATGATCCCCACGCTGAACACGATGATGGTCGTCGGCATCGTCAGCCTGCCCGGCATGATGACCGGCCAGATCCTCGCCGGCATGAAGCCCGAGTCGGCGGTGAAGTACCAGATCGTCATCATGTTCCTCATCGCCGTGGGCACCACCCTCGGCACGGTGATGGTCGTACTGCTGGGCTACTGGCGGCTTTTCACGCCGTGGCATCAGTTCGTGCCGGGAAGAATCGTCGCGAAGGGGGGAGGCGGAAGAGGGAAGAGAGAAGGATGAATAGGATTTGCCGCTTGCGGCTTTGCAAAGAAATGCTTTCGTGTTATTTATCCCTTGATTTCGCTTGGGAATAATTCATCCTTCGAACTTCTTCCTTCCCTCACCACGCTCCCACCTTCCGCAGGCTGGTCGAGGAGATGTCTTCGCGGAAAACTTCGGGCGGGACCTCGCGGGAGATGTTGCGGAGGATGTCGGGCAGATCGAGATCGGCCAGGCGGACGAAGCCGGTGCCCATGTCGCGGCCGAATACCAAGAACTTGCAGCCGCGGTTGGCGATCCGCTGCAAGGCCGAGAAGCAGGCGGCTTTGTCGCCGGCGTAATAGCCGGGCAGCGCGATGCGGCGGAGCGTGTCGCTGCCGACGATGAACGTGGCTCCGGGAAAGAGCCGCGATTTCTCGTCGAACGTCGCCGCGCGGGAGAGAATCACCGGTTGTTCGGGCGGAAACTGGCTCAAGCGGCGGTTGATCTCGAAATAATCCAGCGGCGGCTTATCCACATTGAGGATCGAAATCTCGATCGCCACCGGCCGCTTCAGCGATTCCGCGGCGATTTGCGCCATCCGCAGGTGTCCTTGGTGGAGCGGGTTGAAGGCGCCGAAAAAATGGCGGATGGCGAGGGCGGCTTGCCGCAGGTGCAGACGACTTCGACTTTGCCCAAGAGCAAATCCTGCCAGGGTTGCCGTGCCGCCGTGCCGGCTTGCTCGACGTGTTCGCCTTCGAGCAGATCGAGCGGCAAACGGCTTGCCACGCCGCACGCCTCGGCGATGGCGTTTAAGAGGAAACGGCCGACAAGCCGTTCCTCTTCCGTTCGGCTGCGGCGGTCTTTGAGGAGTTCGAGCGACCAGGTGGCCGTGAGCACGGCGGATTGCAGCGCCAGATGCGCCCGATGCGAACCGCGCCGGGGCCGGTCGGTGGCCAAACCGGCAGTGCAGGAAATGCCGGCCAATTGGTCGTCGGGCTGATGGAACTTGCGCCCCGCAGAAACGCCGCCATGGCCAGCGCGCGGGCGGTGCGCTCGGAGCAAAACTCGTCGGGCCGAGCACCGAGATAGGCGATGATCGATTCGGCAGTGTAGGGGATTTGGGCTTCGAGGAGCGTCCGCGAAGCGCCGGGCACTTCGAGCAAATCGGAAACCGCCCGGCTCCCCCCCCCGGTGATCGCCAAAACGATTCGGGTCGGCGTGTCGTGGATCTGCTGAACAAGTTGATCGGTGCCAAGATTCATCGTAGTGGCCGTAGTTTACCTTCTCCGGGAATTTTAGCCAAGCCTATGAAGAAGGGGGAAGGCGGAAGGGGGAAGGCGGATTCAGCTGTACCCGCGTAGTGCGTCATCAATTACTGCATACTCTTGGTTGTCTTCGGTGTTCAAGCATTGCCCAACTCTCCCTTCCGCCTTCCGCCTTCCACCTTCCACCTTCCCTATAAAAAAGTTCGCGGGAAGAAAAATTCCAATAATCCCCAATCTCCGGCGAATTACCCCTCAGGCACCGGAAATTTTACGATTTTCTTGGTGGACTTCGCCCATCAATTATGGAATCGTTCCATCCTTGGTGGGCAAGGCCCACTCGAAACAACATTTTTTTGAAGGAGTGCTAACATGATTAGAAAGCTAATCTTTGCGGGAGTGGGGGTAGCGGCGTTGGGAGTGGTGGTTTACGGGACCAACGCCTTTAGTTATCTGCAAACGGCGGCCGGATATGCCAAAGACGGCGTTGCGGAGACTATTCCGGTCGATTTTCAGATCGATCGCGCCCGGGTGCTAATCCAGGGCCTGCTGCCGGAGGTCCGCAAGAACATGCAAGTCATCGCCAAGGAAGAGGTCGAGGTTCAAAGGCTGGACGAGCAGATCGGCCAGAATGAAACGCGGCTGGGCAAGGAGAAGGAGCAGATTCTGAGGCTCAAGACCGACTTGGCCGAGAACAAGACTTCGTATAATTACGGCGGCCGGTCCTACACTGCCGCGGAGGTGCGGCAGGATTTGGCGAACCGTTTCGAGCGGTTCAAAACGGGCGAGGCGACGCTGGCGAGTTTGAAGCAGATTCGCAACGCCCGGGATAAAAGTTTGACCGCCGCCCGGCAGAAGCTGGAAGGCATGTTGGCGGCGAAGCGCCAGTTGCAGGTCGAGGTGGAAAATCTACAAGCCCGGTCGCAGATGATCGCCGCGGCGAAGACCACGAGCGACTATCAGTTCGACGACAGCCGGTTGGGCAACGTCAAGGAGTTGATCGCCGGTTTGAAGACGCGGATGGAGGTTTCCGAGAAGATGGTCAACGCCGAGAACAGCTTCCACGATGAAATTCCGCTGGAGAAGGCCGTGCCGGAGAACATCGAGGAGCAGATCAGCGCGTATTTCGCCCCGGCGGCGGATAAGCAGGTTACGCTGGCGGAGAAGAAATAGGGAAAAGTGCGGAGTGCGAAGTGTGGAGTGCGAAGTGGACAGAAATCCTCGCTCACCACTACGCCCTCACCACTGCTCACTTAGCACTTCGCACTTAACACTGCCCACCCCCACCATCCCCGAGAATTTCATCCCTGTTACAATGTTCCCTCTCAGCGCCAAACTACGAAACTGGCTTAACATGGAGCGAGGGAAGATTTCCGTGCCGAAGAATTTTTTACTATGGATCGACGCGGTGGGCGGCTTTTGGGTTTGCACGGGCGAGACGGTTTCCATCGGTCAGCCGAGCGAAGGAAAAGAGGGCTCGCCCGACGTGCCGATCCTCGGCGACCTTTCGCACCGCCACGCCCGGATTCGCAGGGACGGCGAAAGCTACTTGATCGAAGCGATCCACGAAGTTCGCGTGGATGGCCGGCAAATGATGCCGCTGGCCGCGTTGACCGACGGCTGCAAAATCGAACTCGGCCCAAGCGTGCGATTGCGTTTTCGCCGCCCGCACGTGCTCACCGGCACGGCCCGGTTGGAGTTCGTAAGCAACCACCACACGCAACCGAGGGTGAACGCGGTGATTTTGATGGCCGACACGCTGATCCTTGGTCCGCGGTCGCACAGCCATATCGTTTGCCGTCATTGGACGGAAGAGGTGATTTTGTTCAAGCACGACAACGAACTATATTGCCGCACGAGGGGTCAGATGCAAATTGACGGCGTCAATCGCCGCGACCGGAGCCGGCTGCAATATGATTCCCAAGTAAACGGCGAAGGATTTTCGTTCAGTTTGGAAAGTATATAGGAGGGGGTTTTTAATTTTCCAACCTACAGGAACAGACTGAAAAACTGCCCACCATGAGAAAGGTTGGAAACCTTTCCTCCAATCAGCAGGGCCATTTGGTCGCGATTTTTCGCGGGTGATGAAATATCCTGCCCGCAATGGTATAATAGAACATTAATTCGCGATCTTTGGTCGCGATGAACCACTTATCACTCCCATGAACCCCAACGCCTACCCCACGCTGAACTCCGCCGCCGATCCGCCGGATGCTGCTGCAGTGTCCGCGCGGCAGGCGGCGAATCGTCGTTTTCTGTATGCCGGCGGCACGCGGCCGCTGGAGGGCTATACCATCAAACGGGGCGTCGGCCAGGGCGGCTTCGGCGAAATTTATTACGCCGTGAGCGACTCCGGCAAGGAAGTCGCGCTGAAGCTCATCCGCCGCAATCTGGAAGTCGAACTGCGCGGCATCCGCCAGTGCTTGAATCTGAAACATCCGAACCTGCTCAACCTGTTCGACATCCGCCAGGACGACAACGGCGACACTTGGGTCGTGATGGAATTCGTCGGCGGCCTCTCGCTGCAAGACGCCATCGACGCCCAGCCGAACGGCATGCCGATCGACGAAGCGCTCTCGTGGATTCACGGCATCGCCGGCGCGGTCGCCTACCTGCACGATCATGGCATCGTTCACCGCGATTTGAAGCCGGCGAACATTTTTTCCGACGACGGCGTGGTGAAAGTCGGCGATTACGGCCTCTCGAAATTCATTTCGTGCAGCCGCCGCAGCGGACACACCGAAAGCATCGGCACCGTGCATTACATGGCGCCCGAGGTGGCCAACGGCCGCTACGGCAAGGAGATCGACGTTTACGCCTTAGGCATTATCCTTTTCGAAATGCTCACCGGGCAAGTTCCCTTCGACGGCGAGAGCGTGGGTGAAGTGTTGATGAAGCATCTCACGGCACAGCCCGACGTATCGACGCTGCCCGAGCCGTATCGCGACATCGTGGCGAAAGCGATGGAAAAAGACCCCGAACGGCGATACAGCTCGGCGAACGAATTTCTCGCCGCCTTGCCGCCGCCCAACGCCACTTTGCCGGGCGCGAACCGCTTGCCCGCGGGGAGCCGAGGCCCGAAAGATCAAGCGGCGAACGGGCAAGAAAAAAACAACGCCTTTTTCTCGATGGGCGAGGGGCCGGGGACGAGGACCGGGAAAGAAGAATCCGTCGCCGAGGCGACAGCGATCGAGGAAGAACCGATTCTGCTCGCGATCCGCACCGCCTGGCTGAAACTGTCCGCGGATTGGGATCATGCCAATCTCAACCCTACGCTGAAAGTCTTGATCCTTATCGGGGGAGTTTTGGTGTTGATCGTGAGCTGGCAAGTGTGGGTTCCGCTGCTCATCTGTTCGCTGATGCTTTATGGCGTCTATCGCTTCATCCGCTGGCTGGTGCTTTCGACAAGCCCGCCGGGGACATCGAAGCAGGCGGAAGCCGCCTGTTTGGACACGCCGCCCGAACTGGCGAAAACCATCGGCACGCCCGCGGCGGCAGCCGCGAGGCCCTCGATACGCGACCGCGAGCGGTGGCGGCGGCCTTATGAAAAGCGCTGCCCGCGCTGGTGCTGCGCACACCGCGGGAGCGCGTGGCCGACCTGCTCGGTTCGCTGCTTTTAAGCACGCTGATCGCCGCGACGCTGACGGTGGTGATGGCGTTTATATTGAGTTTCGACCGCAACCCGCGGCCGGAGCAATTGGCGTGGCTGTTCGTGACGAGCGTTGCGGGGAGTTGGACCGTGCTGATTCCTTCCAAACTCTGGGAAGGCGTGAAAGGCGAATCCATGCCGCGGCGGTTCCTGATGATGGTCTTGGGCATGGGGCTGGGCGTATTGGCTTTGGGAACGACGAGTTTGTTTCTGGTCGATTTGACGTACGGCTTGAGTGCCGTCACGGAATGGGGGCCGCTTCGCCACGTTCGCATGCCGGCGAATTTTTATGCGTTCGGCGGCCGCCCGTTGTTGCCCGCGTTCGTGGCCGTTTTCGGGATGTTGTTTTTCCTGATCCGCTGGTGGAAACAAGCCGACCCGCTGCGCTCGACGCGGTTGAGTTTATGGTCGCTGTTCTGGTCCGTGACGGCGGCGCTGGCCATCGCCTACCTCTGGCGTTTTCCGCAACCTTGGCTGCCGATGATCGCCGGTGCGGTATCGATTTCGGTGCAGCTTTCCAGCCCGTGGGTGCATCCGCGGGCGCGAGCGGCGATAAGGAGATAGCCATGGTGATGATGGATCCCGGATACGCATGGATAAAATTGCTCGTGCTGGCGATACCCGTCGTGCTGTTCGGCGTTTTGCTGGCCGCGGCGATCACGCTGATCGCCATTCCGGCGACGCGGAAAGCCGGGTGGATACTGTTGGCATTGTTCGTCGGCGCGCCGCTCGTGTTAATTCCGGTGGCCGGATTTATCTGGTTCGATCGGGGCGTCTTTGTGCCGTTGCATCAAGACGGAATCATGCAAAGTCAGACGGTTCACAATGAATTGACAAGAAAAGCGGAGGCCGCCGGGATTCCCATCTCGCCGGGATCTTCGCGTGTCATCGAGCATTCGCCCGCAACTGGGCCGACATCCCCGCTCGAGGCGCCCGCAACTCCGCCCGCGGAAAAACAGCCACTCGACAAGGCGCTGACCGCGGAGTCGGCGCGGCTGATCGACGTCTTGAGCAAGGTTTTGGCGAAAACGATCGTCGAAGATCCCAAGGCCTGGCAAGACCTCGCGGCCAAAGCGGCCAAGCGAATGGAACAACCGGCCGAGAAGAAGCCGCCGAACGCCGAAGCGCCCCTGGAAAATCCAACCAAGCCCACTCTCGACGCGAGTTCCGCGCCGCCGATACCGGCCTGGGTCGGGCAATCTTGGCATGGCGTGGGCGACGGCGCCGTTTACGAACGGGACGTCGAACTCGATCCGTATCCGTCACGATTGGATGCCGAAATGAAGCTGCCGGAGGCCGTGCAAAAAGCGATCGACGAGTTCGTGGAAATCGCTTTCGCCGATCCGCAAGTCAAGGTGAAGCTGCCCCCCGAAGAACTGCGCCGTCTGGTCAAGGACTATTACGAAGAATGGCGGACCATCTCCTTGGGCAATATGCTGACGCTGCATGCCAGGACGAAGATCGACAAGAACACGATCGAACAGGCCTATCGGCAGGCCCGGGCCGAATTTGCCGCCATCGAACAGCGGGCTGCCGCCGATCGGCATGTCTGGCGATTCGGCCTGAATTTCACCGGCGGCATCCTATTTTTAGCGGCCTGTTGGGGCTATCTGAAAATCGATTTGGCAACCGGCGGCAATCACCGCCGCATCTTGCGGACGGCCGTTTTGATCGTCATACTATCGATCGCCGCCGCCGTGGCGATTGCCGCAATGGCGTAAGGCGCATCCGCTCGCAGAACCGCCTTCAGGCGTCGATTGGACAAGCGGATATAGCCGCGCAAGATCTTTCACCCTCCGGGCGGGACTGCGAACGTTATGCTTCCCAGCAAATCCGATCAACTGCTGATCGAACGCATCCGCGCCGGCGAGTCCGGGGCATGGGACGAGTTGATTGCGCGGTTCGAGGGGCGATTGACGGCCTACGTCGAAAGCCGCGTGAAGAACCGCGCCGCGGCGGAAGATCTCGTCCAGGAGACATTCATCGGCTTCTTGACGAGCCTGCCGAATTTCGACAAGCGGCGCCCCTTGGAGAGCTATTTATTCTCCATCGCCGCACATAAGCTGACGGACCATCTGCGGCGCGAGGGGCGGCGGCCGACCCTGCCGCTGGTGCCCGGCAACTCCAGCAGCAGCGATTGGGAGCCGGTCGGGCCGGACCGCCCCGCCAGCAGCATCGCCCGCAGCGGCGAACGCCGCCGGCTCGAAGAAGACGCCATTGTCGCGGTGCTCAACGAGCAGATCGAACATTGGCACGCGCAGAAACAATGGGACAAGATCAAAACGGCCGAACTGCTCTTCGTGCGCGGCTGGCCGAATAAGGAAGTCGCCGACCGGCTGGGCGTTTCCGAGCAAACGGTGGCCAATTACAAGTTCGAATTTCTTGCCAAGCTCCGCGCGGCCATCCACCGCTACGGTTTGCCGGAGGAGGTTTTTCCGGAACTTTACGAGTCGTAGCACGGATGTCGATTCAAGACAACAGGCAGTTGATTTTCCGGTTCAATCCTGCCGTCTTCGTGTTCTACCAAGTTTTTTGAGTATCTCGTTATGGAGGAGGTTTTTATAGCCATAAATGGGGGTCCGTATGCAGTTTGGCTGACGGAAGCAGAAAAATCCTTAAAAATCGATACCATCAACCTGTTTATTGAATTCATTTTGAACCACCTATTTTTACTACGAATATTTTTTTCGAAATGCGCACGGTAATTGCAGAAATCTTACCGCAAACCATTGGACAATCCTCACTTAAGAGAAGATCGACTGTCGAGCGAGGCAGGATTTTGGGGATTTGCTCAAAATCCGGGAAGTTGGGATCTCCAAAGAGCTTGGATCAGATGGGATAATGCTTGACTCACCCGTGCAGCCCGAATATCATCGAGTTTGTGGAATACTCCGAAATTGCAGGGGTTAAGTATCGTTTCGTGGTTGAACTAAACCGGCATCGCGCACCCAACCTAGGCATCTCATGAGCATTTGGAACAAAGTGTTGTTATGGTTGATTGGATTAGCCTCGCTCGGCTTTTTGATTTTGACCGCGCGCACGCTGCAAACTCATGCTTTTTGGATGGCAGCCGCGCAGAAGTTGGAAAAGAGCATCGGCAACGAGCGGCTGAAGACCGGACTTCGGGGACAGAATCATGAGTTGCATGCGGAAATCGACAAGCAACTTCTCGAGCTGCATCAATTGCTGGTCGCTCAACCGCAGGTATGGCCGAACTGCGGGGTGCAAGTGCAAATCGACAAGGGCAAGGCGACGGCGACGGTCGTTGCCGGGATCGGAATGCCCGTTGACGCGGCGGGCAAGCCGTTGCCGCATGGCATTGCGGCCAACAGCATGCTATATGCTTTCGCGGATCCCACGGCGGAAGGCCCCGGCCGGTATTTGGGCGAATTCAACGTCACGAAGGCCGAGGAAAAGCAAATCATGCTGCAATCGGCGTTCCCGCTGGGCCAACTCGACATGCAGAAACTGAACGAAGCGGCGCGAGGGCCGTGGACCTTTTTCAATGTTTTGCCGCAGGACAATCATGAAGCCTTCGCTTCGCTGACCGACGAGCAGAAGAAGGCCCTTTTACCGGCGGATACGCTGGGCGAGTACTTGAAAGACGGCAAGCCCGCCACCGAGCAGGACCCCAAGGAGCGGATCGACAGCGAGAAAAACTACGTGCGCCAACTGCGCGATTACGCGCAACTGCTTGACAACGCCCGGCGTCGGGATACGATTCTTTACGATGAAACCGAGGCCACGACGCGGGACAAGGCCCTCGTCGAGGGGAGCCAGGCGGACGCCCAGCGGCAGGTGCAATTTTCCCAAAATCTGATCACCGGGTTGAAGGCGCAGTTGGCCAAGAAGATCAAGGAAGTTGACGCCGTCGCTAATCTTCATAAACTATTGGAGGAGAAACTCGCCGCGATCATCGGCATGGTGAATCGCCGGATCGAGGAAAACAAGGCCATGGCCGGCCAGATCGCCCAAAAACAATTGGAGGCGACGCGGCTGATCGACATCCGCACCCGCGCCATGGCCCAGGCCAGCGGGGAAAAGTGACGGAGTGGGTCTCTACGATCGCGACTATATCCGGGACGAATACGAGCAACAACGGCGCGGATCGCCGCTGGGGGCGCCAAAATCGGTAACGGTTGCGCTGATTCTCGTCAACGTGGCGTTGTTTCTGCTGAATTACATCTTCTCTCCCCCGGACAGGAACAATCCGTACGATCTGGGTTGGCTCACCACGAACCTTTCGGCGTCCAACGAAACGCTCGCGCATCCGTGGCTGTGGTGGCAATTCGTGACTTACGGCTTCGTGCATGCCAATTTGCAGCACATTCTCTTCAACATGCTGCAACTGTTCTTCCTCGGCAAGTACGTGGAAGACCTGTACGGCAAATGGGAGTACCTGCGGATCTATTTGACGATGCTCGTCTGCGGATCGCTCGTCTGGGCGGTCGGAGAAGCCATTTTCCAGCGGTCCGCGCCGGGGCTTCATCTCACGCTGGGCGCTTCGGGCGCGATCTGCGGCGTGGTGATGCTCTTCGTGCTGAATTATCCGCACGTGAAGCTGATGCTGTTTCCGATCCCCATTCCCATCAAAGCCTGGGTGATGGGCATCCTGTTGATCGCGATGAATATCGGCTTGGGACTCGTTCCCAGTTACTATAGCGGCAACATCGCGTGGAACGTGCATTTGGCGGGCATCGCGTTCGCCTATCTCTATTTCCGCGGGCACTGGAACCTGGGCAATTTTTTGCAGTCGCTCGCGCAAAAACCGAAATTCCTCGCCCGGCCGAAGCTCCGCATCCACAAGCCCGCGGAGGATTCCGAACCGCTGGACCTCAACGAGGAAGTCGATCGCATCCTGGACAAGATCCACCAGCACGGCGAAAGCAGCCTGACAAAACAAGAGCGCCGCCTGCTGGAAATCGCCAGCCGGAAATACCAAAAACGGAAGAAGGAATAGAGGATTCGCGAATAAAATGCGACGAAAATGGATATTCGCCGGATTGCTTCTTGCGGCGTTTCTCGCCTGCACCGCCGTGTATTATCCTTGGTTTCATCGCGGTTCGGTCCGAATTGAAGCGGAGCCCGACCGCGCGCCGGGGCGGATGGTTTCGATTCCCGGCGGCGCGTTTCGGATGGGCAACGACGGTTCCGCCCGGGCGTCGGAACGGCCCGCCCATGAGGTAGTCGTCGAAGAGTTTCTCATGGACGAGCATGAGGTCACCAATCGGCAGTTTGCCGAATTCGTCGAAAAAACGGGTTATGTCACGAGGGCCGAGGAGCGGGGAAATTCGCAAGTCTATGATCTGGAAAAGCGGCAATGGAAAAAATGCCCCGGCGCCGACTGGCGTCATCCCGGCGGGCCGGAAACCACGCTGGACGGCAAGGATGATTTGCCCGTGGTTCACGTCTCCTGGTACGACGCCCAGGCGTACTGCCGGCACGCGGGCAAGCGTTTGCCGACGGAAGCGGAATGGGAATATGCCGCGCGGGGCGGCCTCCGCGACGCCGACTTTCCGTGGGGCCGCGAGGAAACGCCCGCGGGGCGCTACATGGCCAATTACTGGCAGCACGACAAGGACACGGCCGCCGACGGTTTCTTGATGCTGGCCCCGGTGAAATCTTTTCCGCCCAACCGTTTCGCTCTCTACGACATGTCGGGCAACGCGTGGGAGTGGTGCGCCGATTGGTTCGCCGACGACTACTACGCGCAAAGTCCCCGCGAGAATCCGCCCGGCCCGGGCGAAGGCCAAAAGCGCGTCGTCCGCGGCGGTTCCTGGCTCTGTCCGGAAGACTTTTTCGTGGGCTACACGGTGTTTGCCCGAGGATCGCGGATGCCCGAGGATACTTGGCAAAACGTGGGATTTCGGTGCGTGCGGTGAATTCTCTTTAGAGTAGTGCGGGAGAGGGTGGGCCGAGCGGAGCGAAGGCCCGGCTACGATCCGGCTTTCCCGAGAAAAAACGACAAGATGAGCACCAGCAGAACGGCCGAGGTGATGAGCACATAGGTTCGATCGCGTTCGATGGCGAAGGCGACGATCGAGACCGCCACGCGGATGGTCGGGGTGGCGATGAGCATCAACAGTCCCAGGGCGACCACCGCCTGCCCGCGGAGAGCCAGCAGGCCTCGTCCGACTTCGGCAAGGGTGTATGGGAAGGCCGCCCCCGGCGCGGTCAAGCGCTTCAAATCGGCGCTCGAGCGGAGATAATCGTGATGGTGCGCGAACATCAGCACGACGCCCAGGAAGATCGTGACCAGACTCAGCAGCACGCCGGTTCTGAGCAGATTGCTGATGATCAGTTCCGTGCGTCTGACGATTGCCGAATCGGAATTCGCGGCCGTATTTTTCTTCGTCGCGTTCATTGCATTCCTTTCCAAATCATCTGCGCGGAAACGGCCAGCAGGATAACGACAAACACCATTCGCAGTAGGCGACTATTGGTTCGGCCCAAGATCCGCGAACCGGCCAGGGCGCCGACCACCACACCCATCGCGACGGGCGCGGCGATGAAGGGATCGATGTCGCCGCGGGCGAAATAGACTCCGGCGCTGGCCGCGGCGGTCACGCCGATCATGAAATTGCTGGTGGCGGTGGAGACTTTCAGCGGCAAGCGCATGGCCAAATCGAGGGCGGGCACCTTGAACACCCCCGAGCCGATGCCCAAAAGTCCGCTCACGCCCCCGGCAAAAAACATCAAAAAAAGCCCGAGCCTGACGTGCGTCACCCGGTAGGCGATTTCCCGCCTTTGCGATTCGTCGAAAAAGTCGCCGTGCAATTGCAGGCGATCGGCCCAGGCGTCGGACGGCACGGGCGCGTCGGAATCCCGGAGTTTTCTCAGCATCGCCCACGCCGAGACCGCGGTCACCAGGCCGAAGAGCAGGAAAAGCCAGCTCCCTTGCAGAATGCCGGCCAAAAAGCGCCGCAGAGAGCGCCGGTCGTAGTCCCCAGTTCCAGCAGCATGGCGACGCGGAGATTGGTCATTCGCTCGCGCACGTAAGCCGCCGCCGCTCCGCTGGAAGTGGCGATGACCGAGACGATCGAGGCCCCGATGGCGTAGCGGATATCGATGCCGTACAGCAGCGTCAGCGCCGGCACGACCACGATTCCGCCGCCCAAACCGACCAGCGAACCGAAAAAACCGGCGCCGACGGAGATCGCCAACAACGTCAACACGTATTCCAGCGGAGACATGGTTCAAGGGGGTTGAGGAAATAGCACACGGCACCGAGCACGCCGTTCCGGGCACGAGGGAATCCGCACACTGTTTTCCATACTCCGTTCTCGGCACCGTGGACTATGTTCTATCTTCTCCGATTTCCCCCAAAAATCAATCCGCTTCCGAGGGTAAGTTGCGCAGCCCGATGGAAAGCATGATCCAGGACCATCCGTTGAAAAGCAGTTCCAAGCCCACCAACAGGCCGATCACCCACAGCGCGCTTTCGGGAAACCGCTTATAGATGATAACGCCGGCCAGGAGGGTCACGACGCCGTTCAGCAAAGCCCAACCCCATTGCGGAAAGCGGACCGCCAGGGAAGCGATGATGCGGTAGCTGCCCAGCAAGATGAAAATCAACGCGATGTAGATCGTGAAAACAAGGACGGCCTTGCCGGCGCGGTCGATAATCAAAAAACCGACGACCACGTAGAGCAGGCCCACCAGCAGATGCAGCAGCATTCCGCTCCATTTCCCCGCCCAAACCGAACCGATGATGACACCCGCCCCATTGATCATCAGCACGATTCCCAGCACGATCACCGCGACCAAGGAGGCCGCCACCGTAAATAACGGCACGATGATTGTCGCCATGCCGCCCACCATCAGCAGAATTCCCAATAATAGGAACCAACACCAATTTTTTTGCATGTGCTGCAATTCGTGACGCGCCGACTGCGGCAACGCCGGCAGACTGGAATTAGACTCATTGTTCATTGCGATTCTCCTTGAGTTTTGACTGCCCTCGGCGGCGATACGATGATCGTCTTCGAGGAAGAGCGTGAGGGAAATACCGCCAGCGACGAACCGGCGGCCAGTCAATTATAGGTCAGCAGATCAAGAGCCTTGCCCCGAAAAGAAGACTTCAGGGGGGGGATTATTCCGACTTTTCCGATCTTGAGGGATTCGCCTTTTACCCCCCGCCGCTCGAGAACGCCCATCGCACGAGCGTTGCGTTCTCTGCAAAAACCGAAAAGGCAATTCCCGCCTTGAAAAAGGTTCTAATTCTTCTCTTCTTTGGCGTGCCCGACTTTGCCTTCGGAATAGGCTTCGGGGCGGATGCGATCGCGGCGGCTACTGGCGCGGCAAATCACCAACATCCCCAGAACGACGGCAAGCCCCGTCAAAAAGTAAGAGAATACCCACGAAGCCGCTCCGCCGCCTTCCGTGGTGGTGCCTTCTTTCGCGAAAAGGGAGCTTATGGAAAGCAGCCAAAACGCGAGCATCAAGACGAAGATCTTTCCCGCAAGGAGCATGGATTTCATGGTTTTCATTGTCGTCGAAAGATGATAAAAAGGAAATTATCGATGCTCGAATGTCTCGCTCGCGCGAGCATGAGCATGTTGCCGATCTTCCGCAGGAAAAACTCATTATAGTCAAAAACTCTCGGCAATGCGAGTGTTGGAGACGCCCAAAAGCTCCTCCAACGGCCGGGCGAGCCGGCGAAATTCGGCCGCCGGCATCGCCAGGGTATCCCAACGGGGGGAGATCTGGTGGGCGTGATCCACGTAATCGCGGAGCGTAACGGCAATGAAACCGTACCACCGCCCGCCATGCTCGAAAAGCTGCTCGGACGGCAGGGGGGCACGGTCGCCCAAAACATCGTAAGCAAAGACGAAAAGCCCGCGAAAAGTTTCCCCAAAAAGCGACTCCCACCGGGCGAGACTTTTCAAGTCGTCCGCCGTGGACCAGTTCTTCCAATACTGCTTCTGATCCTCGCCCGTGGGAAATCGCCGCCCCTTCACATCCACCAACCAAGTGACTTGGTGTGGCGTGGAAACGATGAAGTCGAGGCTCTTGATCGATCCGCCGTCCGAAAGCAGGCTCCGCCTCGCCTCATCCACCGCCACGTACGGCACCCCGCGGCTGCGCAGATACTCCTCGAACGCTGCTTCGTAGTGGTTGTCGCGATTGGCCATGAGAAAATGGGAAAGGAAAATGTTAGGAGATAGTCAGGACAAGTAAATCGAAGTCCAACCGATTTTCATAAAGATTCGAACGTGAATATCAATCGTGAAATTCCGAATCCACGTCAAAAAGATCAACGAGCTCGATTTCATTCCATTCCAGCATGGCAAGCCTGCAATATAACCCGCGGTTTTATATTATTTCAATATTATTGTAACGTAACACTCCCCTTCCAACAAGTGGGATGCAAATGACTTTTGCCGCTAGAATTACGATATCGCTTAACTTGAACCTTCGTAGGACATGCCTCGAAGTTCAAAACGAGTCTTCCCTGTTCAAATTCGCATAAATACCGTATATTTGGTTAAATGATTTTTCTCTCCTGCCAAGTTTTCCCTCGCCCGAAATTCCTCTCATGAATCCACGCCTTCGTTCATTCCCTCGCATTCTGTTTGTTTCGATAACCGCTCTGCTGCTCCTGCCGTTTGTACTGCAAGCGGCGGAGAAAAACGCGTCTTACAAAGCGGCGTTGGAATCGATCACCGGCGCGGAGCTTTTGTCGCGCGATCAAGCTCTAGCCGACCCGAAAATGGAAGGCCGCGAGGCGGGCACGCCCGGCGGGGCCGAAGCGCGAAAATATCTGATCGAGCAATACACCAAGCTCAAGCTCCAACCGGCCGGCCCGGAGGGAAAATTCGAGCAGCCGGTTCCGCCGAATTTTTGCAACGTCGTGGGCGCGATTGCCGGCCGCGACGCGGAGTTGAAAAACGAATACGTGCTGGTCGAGGCGCACTACGATCACGTCGGTCATGGCCAACGCGGCATGAGCTTCGATCCCGGCGGCATTCATCCCGGCGCGACGACAACGCCAGCGGCTCTTCAGGGCTGATGGAACTGGTCGAAGCCTTCTCGTTCCTCGCCGAGCCGCCCAAGCGTTCGATCTTGATCCTCGCGACCGACGGCGAAGAAAAAGGGCTCGTCGGCTCGAAGTATTGGGCCGCGCATCCCACCGTGCCGATCGAGAAGGTCGTCGCCGCAATCAATATGGACATGATCGGCCGGCTGCGCGACGACAAGCTCTATATCTATGGCTCGCGAACCGGCGCCGGCCTGCGGCGGTTGATCAGCGAGCAAAACGACGAATTGCGGATGAATATCGATTTCAGTTGGCAATTCGTGCCGAATTCCGACGCCTATCCGCTTTTCGAAAAAGGCGTGCCCGCCCTGCTGTTCCATACCGGCCTGCATGAAAACTATCATCGCACCAGCGACACGCCGGAGAAACTCAACGCCCCGGGCATGAGCCGCGTCGTGCGGCTGGCATTCTGCCTGGCGAACGAACTTGCCGAGCGGCCGGAACGCATCGCCTGCCGGCCCGGCGCGAAGCGCGAGGGGCCGATGGCGGAAACGCTGCTCACCAAATTGAGCCCCCCGCCGCCGACCCGATTGGGCGTGGCGCTGGATTCCGCCGCAAGCGGCGATCTGCCGGGCGTGCGGATCGCGAAAGTCGATGCCGATTCGCCGGCGGCGCTTGCGGGCTTGAAAGAAGGCGACCGGATCCTCGAATTCGCCGGCCGGGAAGTGCAAAAGTCCGATGACCTGATCCGTCTGGTGATGACCGCCGAAAGTCCCGCCAAAGCCGTGATTCGAAGCCCGCAAGAGGAAAACTCGCATCAAGTCCGGATCGATCTTTCCGGCCACGCCTTGCATTTGGGAATTACCTGGCGGATCGATGAGGCGGAGCCGAAGGCGCTCGATTCTCACGCACGTGCTCCCCGGCATGCCCGCCGCGCTGGCCGGATTGCGGCCCGGCGACCGCATCTATCAAATCGCCGGCCGCGATTTCGCCGACGAAGACGATTTCCTCGCCGCGGTTCAGGCCGCGGACGATGCGCTCGATTTGCTCATCGAACGCAACGGACAGATCCAACCGGTGCATTTGAATCTCAAGACGGCCGCACAACTGAAACGGGCGGCGTGATTTACGAAAGGCTCTCCCATGCGATATTTGCTTTCCCTTTTTATAGTTGCATCCTTGTGTCGGGCGAGCCATTGTGAAGAGGCAAAGCCGCTCAAGGGACTCGACGGCGTGCAATTTTCCTCGTCCGTCATGACGATGCCGGAAATCACCGTCTCCAAGGATCGAGTCGCTCGGGTGGCCGAAGACGCCTTGCAGAAGGCCGGCATTCTGCGGAAAGGCGAGGAAGCCGCCGATTATCCGCTGCTTGCGCTCACGGTTCACGGCGGCATCAAGCAGGGCGTGGTGTTCTTCGTCTGGGAATTGCAGGTGAAGGAAAAAGTGGAGATCCCCGCCAATAAAAGCTACCGCCGCGCCGCGTATCGAGGGCCGGTCGTGATCTGGCAATCGACGGGGATGATGTCCACCAGCCCGGCCGGCATGGAATTGGATCTCATGGCACAGATAAAAAAAGCCGTCAACGCATTCATTGAAAAATGGCGGGAAGTCAATCCGGCCGATTCGCCCCGGAATCAATCCCCGCAGGCCAAGATATGATCGGCTGTTTAACCAAGGAACGTCCATGACCTCCGAACATCAAATCACCACGATCAAATCGCTGGGGCCGTGCCGCTTCGACTCGCCCTTGCCGCTGAACACGACGATCGGCGACGACATCAGCAATTTCTGCGGCGACGAGCAACGTGTGCGGGCGGAGGTTCATATCCCCGCCGACAACGAGCTGACGTTCGAGAAGGCCGGCCCCCGGCAGAAGCTCTTTTTCGATCCGGCGGCGATCCGCGCGGCCGTCGTCACCTGCGGAGGGCTTTGTCCGGGTTTGAACAACGTAATCCGTTCGGTCGTGGTGGCCCTTCGGCTGAACTATGGCGTGCGCGAAGTGCTGGGCATCCGCTACGGCTTCCAAGGGCTGTCTCCTGAAGGCGAACCGCCGGTGCAACTCACGCTCGAGATGGTCGATGGGATCGATAAAAAGGGCGGCACTATTCTCGGTTCTTCCCGCGGCACGCCGACCGCGGCGGTGATGGCCGATTTTCTGCAAAACCGGCGGATCGATATCCTTTTTTGCGTCGGCGGCGACGGCACGCAGCGCGGTGCGCATGCGCTGCACGAGGAAATCGAACGCCGGGGGCTGAAAATCGCGGTTATCGGCATCCCCAAGACGATCGACAACGACATCCAGCTTTGCGACCAGACGTTCGGCTTCGCCACCGCGATCGAGATCGCCCGGCAAGTGCTCGACTGGCGCACGTGGAATCGAAAGGCATGAATAACGGCATCGGGCTGGTGAAGCTCATGGGCCGCGATTCGGGCTTCATCGCCGCGGGCGCGACGTTGGCCAGCCAGGAGGTCAACTTCACGCTCATTCCCGAGCAAAAATTCGCCCTGCACGGCGAGCGGGGTTTTTTGGCGGCACTCGAAAAACGGATCCTGCACAGGAAACATGCGGTCATCGCGCTGGCCGAAGGGGCGGGCCAGCATCTGTTCCCCGCCGAGACGGTCCGGCGCGACGCCTCGGGCAATGTGAAGCACCAGGACATCGGACCCTTCATGAAGCAGGAAATCTTGTCGCATTTCGCCCGGCGGTCGATCCCCGCGGACGTGAAGTACATCGATCCGAGCTATTACATCCGCAGCGTGCCCGCCAATTGCACCGACAGCCTGCTTTGCGATTCGCTCGCCCGGCGGGCGGTCCACGCCGGCATGGCCGGCAAGACCGACGTGCTGGTGGCCGCGCTGCATCGGATCTTCATTCACGTTCCCATTTCGCTGGCGACCGCCCAGCGGCGGCATGTCCATCTGGAAGGCGAAGGGTGGTCATCGGTGCTCGCGGCGACGGGGCAACCGCGGGAATTCGTGTGAGGGTTCCCGGATGGAAAATCCGATACCACTGCCACGCTAGCATGGCAGGAAGAAATCGTCGGAAAATGATTCGCGATCCGCGCTAAACAAAGTCTTTTTTCTTTGGCAATTCAGGGCTTTTTTTCTTTGTTTATGTTATACTGACCCAAGCCGTCCTCTCGGGTCCGGGCATTTGTCCATCCTGGGGGGAGGCCGTCAAGATATGTTATGAATCTCTTTTCTAAGGGGATCATCATGTTTGGGCTGAAGCAGGCAGTGTGGGCTGGCTTTATCGCGTTAACGGTTGCAGCAGCTTGGGCAGCAGAGGAAAAGGGCGTACCCCTCGACGCAAAACCGGTGTCGGCGGAAGTGAAGGATATCGCCCTCTGGATCAATCAACTCGACGCCGACAATTTCGCCGACCGGCAGGCCGCCGGCGAGAAGCTTTTTGCGGCGGGCAATGCAGCGATTCCCGCTTTGACAAAAGCCGGCGCCAGCGACAATCCCGAGGTGTTTACCCGTTCGATCGACCTGTTGCAGCGATTGCTGAATTCGAGAGACAAATCCACCAAGGAAGCTGCAAAAGCGGGACTGGAAAAAATCACCAAATCGGACAATCTCGGTGCTGCCCGGCGCGCTATGCAAGTACTGAATCCGGATGAAAATCCTCAGCCGCAACTACCGCAGGCAGAGCTGAATTTGGGGCAAGCAAACGTGTTTCATTTCGATCGAAGGAGCAGTACCAAGTTTTATCGAGGCATCAAGAAACTCGAAGTCGCTGAAGGAAATCGCAAAATCGTCATCGAGAGGCATCCCGACGCCAGCATCAAGATGGAAATCACGGAAAATGTCAACGGCAAGGAGATCACGCATAACTTCGCGGCGAAAGACTCCGGTTTGCTGAAATTGAAGTCGCCTGCAGCCTTTGAAATCTACTCGAAATATTTCTCCGACAAAACTCAAGAGAACGAAGTCATCAGATTCAACCAGGACCGCGCCCTTCCTCCCGGCGGCAATCCCATCGGCGCCAAGCCGCACGCTGCCCATCCTCCCGGTCCATTTCGCGATCCTCCACTCGAGTTTGAGAGGATTCCTGCCCGGCAAAATCCCGGCTTCCAGAGGAATGACAACGTTATGAAAAGTCCCTTGGAACCCTTGATACGTTTCAATAACATGCTGAAATCGCAAATTGAGATAGTTGGGATGCGTCCCGATCTCTATCGTGTTATCACTGAGGAGCGGATCGAAGTTAGAAAGGATATCAGGGAATCTCGAAAACTGTTGAAGGAGATCGAAAAAAATCTCGACAAGCTGGAAAAACAATTGGATAAACCCCCTCCAAAAACCAACCAATAACCGGAAAAATAACGTTTGCTTCCAACATCTTTGTTCGCTTTTTTGTTGACTATGATGAGAAATTTCCGCGGTGAGATCCAAACAGGCGATGATTAGCTCATTGGAGGGGGCTGGCAAGTAGAAGATTACGACTTGGATGAGATTGCCGGTGAAATTGGAGCGGCAGAAGTAGGGATTTTCGAGCGGAAGTTTTGAAAATTCTTGTTTTATTTGCATTGATGCATGAACCAGCGGCATCTTTATACGTAGCTTTTTTAGACTTTCAACGTTATCGATCAATCTCCGCTCCAGTGAATTTCTGGGCTGTCTGTATTCCCTGAACTAATGCAAGATTTCCGGCCCGACGGCAACAAACCTCCAACAAGGGGGTTTTATGCCCGGTAATATTCACTGTCCCTTTTCACAAAGGAGATCGTCATGTTTTGGCTGAGGCAAGCGGCGTGGGGCGGGTTTTTTGTGGCGGCAGCTTCCGCGGCGGTTTGGGCGGCGGAGGAAAAGAAGGCAGATCCGGCTGCCGCGGCGCCAGAAGTTAAAGCGGCGGCGGACAATATCGCCCAGTGGATCAAGCAGCTCGACGCCGACAAATTCGCCGATCGGCAAGCCGCGAGCGAGAAACTCTTTGAGGCCGGCAAGGCCGCCGTCCCCTCTTTGACCGAGGCCGCCACCGGCGACAGTCTCGAGGTCACCATCCGCTCGATCGACCTGTTGCAGCGATTCCTGGATTCCGACGACAAATCCATCCAAGCCGCCGCGAAAGAAGGCTTGGAAAAAATCGCCCAATCGGACAAGTCCGGCGCCGCTCGGCGTGCTCGGCAAGTCCTCAATCCCAACGAGGATCAACAGCCGCAAGGACCGATGGGCGGATTGAACATGGGCCGGGTGCAGCTCCAATTCGGCGGCCTTCCCGGCGGGGGAATGAACATGAAAAGCGTCAACATCACGGAAAATAACGGCGTCAAGCAAATCAATGCGGAAGAGGGGGACCGCAAAATCAAGATCACGAAAAACGCCGACGAAAGCATCAAGATGGAAATCACCGAGAAAGTCAACGGCAAGGACCAGACCAAGAAATTCAGCGCCAAAAACGCGGACGAGCTGAAAAAGAAATCGCCCAAAGCCTACGAGACCTACAAGGAATACGCCGAAGACAACGCGATGGGCGGAATGCTGCAACTCAACATCGGCGGCGGTGCAATGGGCCCCGGCGTCATCCCTCCCATGCCCGCGATGCCCGCCATGCCCGCGATGCCTCCCATGCCCGCCCTGCCCCCGCAACTCGGCAAAATTCCGGGAATTCAGATCCTCGGTCCGGGCGGAGCATTGAACGGATCGAACGATCTCGGCGAATCACTCAAAAATTGGAACGAATCGCTGAAAACCATGAGCGACGATCTGGAACCCGATAAACTCTCGCCCGAAGAGAAAAAGGAATTGAAAGCGCGGATCGACGAATTCAAGAAACAACTGGATAAGCTGCACCGGCGACTCCAAAAACCGGCCGAGAAACCGGCAAAGTAATTTTCATCTCCCATGCTTACCGCGCTTCGCTCACCGTTGGCTCTGCTGCTCTGCTTCGCGCTCGGCGGCTCCGGTTTGCTGGCCGCCGACGCGAAAGAGCGGGCGAACGTGCTGGCAAAGCCGTCGCGCGCATTGATGCAATGCCTGAAAGCCGCGGAGGACGCCGCGGCCAAAGAACGATATGCAGATGCCGTCGTCCCCTTGCGGAAGATTTTGGATCCTTCGTCGGGCGACGGTTTTCTGCCGCTCGACAGCCTCTACGGCTCGCAGCGCACGATCAAAACCGAGGCCCTGCGCCTGCTCGATGCTTTCCCTCCGGAAGGCCGGCAGCTTTGCGAAATGCAAAACGCCGCCGAAGTGGAGCGGAGATCGAATGAGGCCATTCGCCGGGGTGATCGCGGAGCATTGGCAGAAATCGCCAAATGCCATCTCCCTTCTCCCAGCGCCGTTGATGTAGTCCTCCTTCTGGCTTACGATGCCTTGGATCGCGGCGTCCCCGCCGAATCCTCGGCCTGGCTGCGGTATCTCGAGCGGGCTCCGTCCGCGGCTAAAACCCGCGAGGTCGAGATTTCGCTCCTGAAGGCGGCGTGTTGCCTGGCGATGAACGAGCCGCTGCGAGCGCGCGGCGATCGGCGGATTGAAAGCGATCCACCCCCCGGCGAATTTTCGCATCGGCATGGAAGAGTACTCGACGGACGATCCGCCCGAGCGGTTGCTGGCAAGCTTCGGCGCCGGGAAAAACCGGCCCATCGCGGGGAATACGCCGCTATCCGGCGATTGGCCGATGTTCCGCGGCGATGCAACCCGCAATGCCGCGGCCGCATGGTCCGGCGCGCTGGGCCAGCGGCGTTGGAAAGCCGGAATCCTGGATGCCGCCGGTTCGCAGCAGTTCAGAACGTGGAGGCATACCGACGCCGACGGAGTGCTCTTTTCCTGCCTGCATCCGCTGGTCGTCGGCGATTTGCTCTTGTCGCGATCTCCCCAGCGGCTGGCGGCCTTCAATCTCCGCACGGGCCGGCGGTTATGGGAAAATCCGCCCGCCAGTAGAATACCCGATAGAATAACCGAGGCGAAAAACAACGGAACCGATCAAGATCCGGAACTCTGGCAGCGTTTTTGGGACGATGCGCCTTATGGTCAAATCAGCAGCGACGGGAGCGAAGTGTTTCTCTTGGACGGCTTGGATCTAGCGCAAACCATCGATCAGGCTGCGAGGGTGATCGTCGTCCATGGGAAGCAGTTCCAAGTGCTCCAGCCGAGAACCGTTCGCCCCTATAACCGGCTCGTGGCGCTCAGTTTGCGGAAACAAGGCAAAGCGGTTTGGTCGGTCGGCGGGGAAGACGGCGAAGTCGAACCGAAGTTCGCGGGATATTTCTTCCTCGGACCGCCCCTGCCGCATAATCGGCAACTTTATGTCCTGGCGGAAAAGGACGGTGTCATCCGGCTCTGCGCGTTAAACGCCGCCTCGGGAAGACTACAGTGGTCGTTGGTATTGGCCCAAGTGGAAGCCTCGATTCTTAATGATCCCGTGCGGCGCTTGGCCGGCGCGTCGCCTTCCATGCGCGACGGGATTCTCCTTTGCCCGACCTCCGCCGGCGCGGTGGCGGCCGTCGATCCGGTCACGCGGTCGCTGCTTTGGGGCTTTCAATATCCGCTGGCCGGGACGTTGGCCGATCTCACGCCGATGGGCTTGCTCTTGCCGGGCGGGCGGATGCTGCCGTTGCGGCGCTCCGGCCCCAATCGCACGGTCCGCGACGCCGCGGCGGTGATGGCCGCGGGACGCACCTACCTCCTGCCCGTCGAGGCCGACCAACTCTTTTGCCTCGATTCGCCCAGCGGCGAATTGCTTTGGTCTTGCCCCCGCGACGAAATGCAGTTCATCGCCGCGGTGACGGCGGACAAAGTCGTTTTGGCGGGCGAACGCGGCCTCTACGCGCGAAACCTTGAGACCGGCAAATCCGCCTGGCGCGAGGAATGCATCGAACTGCCAGGAAAATCGCAAATCATCGGGCGGGGCTTTTTGGCCGGCGGGTATTATTATCTCCCCAGCACTTGGAACGAAGTCGTGAAATTCGATCTCAATGCCGGACGCATCGCGGCACGATTCCCCGCCAAGAATCCCTTGGGCAACCTCACCGCCGTAAACAACCTGATCGTCTCCCACACCGGCGACTCGATTCAAGTTTTCGGCGCCGCCGAAGAACCTGATCGAAATAATTATTGATGCGCGGATGGCACCCGCGAATGACATCGTAAAAGCTGCGCCCGCAAACTGGATGCATAAGGGTCTTGCCATGGATAAATCATAACCGCTAACCAAGTGCGATGCAAGACCTAATGACTAATCCCGGATCGCGGTAGGGACGATCATTGCTGATCGCCCCCCGCACAGATCCGTACGTGCGGAACTACCGCATACGGCTCCTACCTTGGATGTTGACCTGCAAACCGCACGTTGGGATAAGGGTGGAGGATCGTAAGCGTCCCACGGAACACATGTTGACGTGTATGGTATTTTGAAGGGGAGTAGAATTCAAGACCCCTTGGGAGAAAAACCATGCAAGGCAAAGGTCCGTTGCGGGATTTGGAGAACGAGCGGGAGTGGCGGGAGCGGATGCGGCGGCGGGAGCGGAGCGGCGAGTCGGTGCGGGCGTTTTGTCGCCGGGAAGATTCGCGGGAATCGGCATTTTACGCTTGGCGGCGGGAATTGGCGCGACGCCGGCAGGCCACGAGCGTGAAAAAATAGGTCCCGCCGGGCACGAAAAAACGTCGGTAGTCGGACATCGGCAGCCTCCTCGCAGGCGCTCCATCATAAATCCGCGTAGTTCTCCTGGGCAACGTCCACGGTAAGCAAATCAGCAAACAGTTTACCATTCTCCCTGCCGGCGTTCCAGATGAAACCGTATTGGTGGGCAGTGCCCACCCTACTGACTGTTCCGCAGAAGAAGGCAGCGGCAAAAAAACCGAAAAAATCCACCCATGCCAGTTGACACGGACAGAGGTATTCGTAGCTCCGGCTGTAGGGCGTGCTGTCGAGCGTCACGGTTCCGTTAACCAAGGGCGATGCAAAACCTAATGACTAACGGCGCTCTCGACCCCAAGAACCCCCTCTTCGTAATCGTCGTCTGATTTAAGTATGAGTCGGGAATGATCAGCGATAGAGTGGGCACACATGGAAAGAGACGTTCGATTATTCAGCGTTAAAATCAACGACGCGCGATCATTTTACACCGAACGAATTTACCCAGAATGCCAATATCGGTTCGTGTCGCTGGATATCCCAAACCGACTTACGATCAAACAACGACACCCGACCCCTCTAAACGTCTTTTAATACCTGACACCT
>CAVQKP010000021.1:0-49127 GCA_963713065.1 Pirellulales bacterium
GATCATGCCGTCGATATTCTCATCGATGAAGATCAAGAAGCGGATGCCATGCGGCGACTGATCGAGGAATGCGATTTCTCCTCTGATGAAGCCGACAAAAATAGCGAATATCCCCATGCCCAGACGGTTATATGAGTTTTTCGCGTTCCGCCATGAAAAAGTTGCTGCCCTTCATGGAGAAGGGTTATATGCTCATGGGCACCGATCCGGCGAATTCTGCCGTTCATGCAGCCGGATATCTACATGAAAAAGAAATCAATCAGCGAAAATTTTTGCCTTTGCCCCCGCAACTCACGAATCCGATCGTAAGACAAGCTACTTATGAGGTTCGCAAAGTCGTGAATTCGATTCTACGAGAATTGATTTATAAGCAAGAACATCACTTGTCAGCGATTCACGTCGAGCTTGCCCGCGAAGCAAAAAAATCATTCGATGAGCGAACGGAAATCCGGTTGAATAATTATAAACGGCAGCGAACGCGGGACGATGCCGCTGCATGGATTGAGGAATTCAATTCATCGATCAAGCCCACACGAAGGACGATCAATCGTTATCTTCTTTGGCAAGAACAGGGAGAAGATTGCCCTTATTGCGGCAAGAAGATCAGCCCCGAGCAATTATTCAACGGCGACGCGGATGTCGATCATATTTTGCCGCGGTGGCGAGAGTCTCGACGATTCCATGGCGAATAAGGTTATTGCACACCGCACCTGCAATAATGCGAAGGGCGACCGAACGCCGCGAATGGCTTGAAGGAGATCCCGAACGTTATGCAATGGTTTTGAAATTAGCCGCGAGGCTGCCATTTGGTAAACAACGGAAATTTCAGCAAAAAGACGTGGAATTGACCGATTTCGTGAATCGTCAATTAACGGACACAGCCTATATTACCCGCTGCGTTTCGCAATATCTGCGTTGTCTTGGCGCGGAGGTGATCTGCACGCGTGGGCAAATGACGGCCGATCTGCGGCATTACTGGGGGATGAATACCATTCTCAATCCCGAAGGCGAGGGCGAAAAGACGCGAGAAGATCATCGACACCATGCCGTCGATGCCTTAGTCATCGCGTTAACCAATCATAAACGGCTCTATTCCCTGGCAAGCGCACGGGGGAAGGAAATTCCCATGCCGTGGGAAGGATTCCGCGAGGAGGCGGAGGAAATCATCAAGGGGATAAATGTTTCACATCGGGCGTTAAGAAAGCTTAGGGCGCTTTGCATGAAGAAACATTTTATGGTGCGACTCACAAACCAGCCCCAACGGGCCAATCAGTCGAAAAGGAAAAACGACCGTGGGCAAAGAATTGGGTTGAAGATAAAAACACGTATGTTCGACGTAAACCAATTGAAAGCTTGACGAAAACGCAAGATTTGGAAAAAGTTCGCGATATCACCATCCGAAATATTTTGCGAGATCATTTGCGATCGCAAAAAATTGACCCTGAGAAACCTAGCAAACTGCCGGGAGAAGTTTTCAAGGGAAACAATATACCTCGAATGCCAATTGTAATAAAGAAAACACAAGATGTATTAAAAGTGAAAGACGAGAAAGAGAGAGCAGTACTTAAAAAATATCTTTTACACCAAGGTATTGATCCCGAAAAACCATCTAAGCTTCCAAAAGATATCTTTCAAAGAAAGGATGCCCCAAAAATTCCATTGGGTATACCAATAAGACATGTCAGAATGATAGAGCAAAGCGATACCATACGCCCCATATCAAAGAAACGTAATTATCAATGCATTAAGCCCGGAAGCAATCATCATATGATCATTTATGAGCTTTTGGACATAAATGGAAATTCAATAATAGAAAATGGTGAAGTAAAGAGAGATGGAGACATCGTACCAATGATCATAGTCGCGGAAAATCTCAATAGCCAAAGGGAAGAAAAACGGAAGAAAATTCTTATCAACAGAGAGTTAGGAAAAGGAAAAAAGTTTTTGCATTCATTGGCAATAAACGAGATGTATATGCTTAGAATGCCCGATGGTTCTCACGTACTTCATCGTATTCAAAAATTGAGTGAAGGAAGCATCATATTGAGACCACACACGTATGCAGGAAAAGTCAGCGACTCAGATAAGCCACCTCTAATCCAAAGAAAAAATCCAAATACCTTGCGAGGTTACAAAGTCGCCGTTGACCGTTTGGGTCGCATCCGCCGGGCAAATGACTGAGATACCCCCCCTTACCCCCTCTAAAAACCCAACAGAAATAGTGGAAATGCGTTTGATCTCGAATTAGGCTAAAAAATATCGGAAGAGTTTGCCCGTCCGCCACGGAGGGTGTTTTGCCTTTTCGCAAAGCCTTTCGTGGAGGTTTTTCCGTGATAAAGCGCACCATCGAAGTCTCAGCCGAGCCGGCGCATCTGACGAGCCGGCTCGAACAATTGCTTCTCATGCGCGATGGCCAGACGGTCGGCAGCATCCCTTGCGAGGATATCGGCGTGGTGGTGGTCGATCAACAACAGACCACCTATACCCATTCCGCGCTTTCGACCTTGGCGAAGTCGGACGCCGTCCTGGTCGTCTGCGGGCGCGACCATCTGCCGGTCGGCGTGTTGTTGCCGTTGGCCGATCATACGCAAGTCGTGTGGCGAATCAACGAGCAGATCGGCATCAGCAGGCCGCTTCGCAAACGGCTGTGGAAGCAGCTCATTCGCGAGAAGATTCACGCGCAAGCGCTGATGCTGCCGGAAGCTTGTCCCGCGCGGAAGAAACTGCTGGAGTTGTCGCGGGAAGTGAAATCGGGCGATCCGTCGAACGTCGAAGCCTACGCGGCCAAAATCTATTGGGCCAATTGGCTGCCGGAAGGGACGTTTCGCCGGGATAGCGATTTGCCGGGAATTAACGCGCTGTTGAATTACGGCTATGCGATTCTTCGGGCGGCGATGGCCCGATCGCTCGTGGCGGCGGGGCTTCAGCCCGCTTTGGGATTGTGCCACTCGAATCGCTCGAATTCGTTTTGTTTGGCGGATGACATGATGGAACCGCTCCGTCCGCTGGTCGATGATCGCGCGGGATTTGCACCTGGAAGGGCATCACGAATTGACGCGACCGGCGAAGGCTCGGCTGTTGGAATTGTTGGCGACCCCGGTTCGCTTAGGCCACGAACGCGGGCCGCTGATGGTGAATTTGCACCGCATGGTGGCTTCGCTCGTGCGATGTTTCCAAGGAGAAGCCAACCGGTTGGAGATCCCTCGGGCCTTGGCCGCGAAAAAAAACGTTCCGGAAGATTTTTGAACGTAGGACAGGTTTTCAACCTGTCAACGGATGAGGCAACCGCACCTTTGAAACGACAGGTTAGAAACCTGTCCTACGTATGTATATCAGCGGATATCGATGTATGTGGGTGGTAGCCATGTTCGATCTGCCGGTTGACACGAAGGCCGCGCGGAGGGAATATACTTTATTCGTGAAGAATTTGAAGCGCGACGGATTCACCGCGCGTTCAATTTTCGATATACGCCCGGCACTCGTCGAGCAAAGAAAACGCCGAAGTGCATTTGGCGCAAGTGAAGGGATTTCTACCCCCGGATGGGGAAGTGCGTATTTTGACCATAACCGACAAACAGTTCGAGCGAATGAGCGTTTTTTGGGGAAAAACGCAACGCGCGCCCGAGAAACCACCATGCCAGTTGGAACTTTTTTAACGCTATCTTTTTCGCAACTCTTTGAGCGACAGGACTTTAGGCAGGGAGGCAGTGTATCCGATCCCCGCCCGCAAGCAAGCCGCAACACATTCAGGCGAAGACATTGTCGGCGAGGTCGAGTGTATCCGATCCCCGCCCGCAAGCAAGCCGCAACCCCTTGCAGGCGAAGAATTGCAGCGATTGAGTGTATCCGATCCCCGCCCGCAAGCAAGCCGCAACGATTCACTCATAGGCGAATTGAATTCAACTAGTGTATCCGATCCCCGCCCGCAAGCAAGCCGCAACTCGGACGGGAGATCACGTTAGCGTATTCGACTAGTGTATCCGATCCCCGCCCGCAAGCAAGCCGCAACACGGCTCCGTGATGCGGGCCAGCATCCGGAAGTGTATCCGATCCCCGCCCGCAAGCAAGCCGCAACCAGTCGTTCGATGACGGATCGCATCCACGAGTGTATCCGATCCCCGCCCGCAAGCAAGCCGCAACCATAAGTCCCTGGTCTCCGATCAAAACTTAAGTGTATCCGATCCCCGCCCGCAAGCAAGCCGCAACATTGGATGTTCTGCCCTGGATGGCGGGATAGTGTATCCGATCCCCGCCCGCAAGCAAGCCGCAACAGGCCGTGGAATGGTCTTGTCAACTCAGTGTATCCGATCCCCGCCCGCAAGCAAGCCGCAACCAGCCATGTCTGGCGATTCATCGCATTCACGAGAGTGTATCCGATCCCCGCCCGCAAGCAAGCCGCAACATAGCAATTAGCGAAGCGTAATTCCCCAGATAGTGTATCCGATCCCCGCCCGCAAGCAAGCCGCAACCTTTGTTGCATTCCAACGGCGCAGGCGACGGAGTGTATCCGATCCCCGCCCGCAAGCAAGCCGCAACGGCAAGCGAGAACGGCTGGCAGGGACAGGAAGTGTATCCGATCCCCGCCCGCAAGCAAGCCGCAACCTAAAAGATATTGAGTCAACACCCACAGTGTATCCGATCCCCGCCCGCAAGCAAGCCGCAACTGGCCAGAGTTTGCAACCCAGAAATGGGATAGTGTATCCGATCCCCGCCCGCAAGCAAGCCGCAACTGACGGATAGCGCTGGGAGAGCGTGAGCGGAGTGTATCCGATCCCCGCCCGCAAGCAAGCCGCAACTAGCGTTCTAACGCAGTCAACCACATGATGAGTGTATCCGATCCCCGCCCGCAAGCAAGCCGCAACTGATCGGGCCGCGGTCAATCTGGCCCGTCGGAGTGTATCCGATCCCCGCCCGCAAGCAAGCCGCAACGCTGCCGCAGAATGGATCAGGCAATCGTCGCAGTGTATCCGATCCCCGCCCGCAAGCAAGCCGCAACTGCATCGGTCAGCGAGAGCGAATCGATCAGCAGTGTATCCGATCCCCGCCCGCAAGCAAGCCGCAACAACAAGTGGCTTTTTACGTGGGTAGAAAGTAAGTTGCCAAAGAACAAATCGCAAGAATTTATTGTAGAGAATCGGTGCCGATTTTCAAGCAGCGCGCCGAGATATTTCACAGAATTTTTCGCCGTTGGAATGCATCAATCACCGGATCTGCCGGCACGATTTGATCGAGAAGTTGCTCATCCTGTCAGTCAACTTCTTTTTCCATCCTCTTCTTTTCTTCCTTTGCCTTCCCTCCTCTTTTCTCGATCCTTTGCAAACCACCTCCAAACGCAGTGCCAAAGAGGATAGCCCCATTTTTATAGCCTCATGCCACAAAAATCGGGACAGTCCCCAAACGCAGCCGCCCCAAGAAATGCCGTGCTCCCCACTCGCCATTGATAAACGCCGATTTCTCGCCCCGAAAAATTTTTCTCTTCGTCCCAAGTCCTTGACGCACATCGATTAAGAACGCAAAATACCCCCGGCGAAAATTTTTTTGTTGAAAATGGGCCAGCCTATCCTGTATAAGTGCGTGAAGAACCCAAAATATTCAACACACCCCATATATGCCCAAACCACAAGCCGCCCAACCCCCAGTAACCGTTCACGGGGCGGACGGGGACTGGTCCATTTTTCGGCGAACATGGGTTGCCACGAGCATAAATCGTTGGCCGAAAACATGGACCTGTCCCCCTCCTTCCCCAAATTTTAAATCTTAAATTTTAAATCCCCAATCCCTAATCCCTAAAAAAAAGTGGTAAAAATTCCCGCCAAAAAACCGCCTAACTCTCGAGAAAACGGCCCTCCGACTTTTTCGAAACCCCAAAAAAGGCCCTTTCTCTCGTGTAAAGCCGGCGGTAAAAAATCGCCTAACCCCGAAAAACACGGAAAAAACAGGCCATTTCGCGCAATCCGCCTGTCATCGCGAATGCCCGAAACACGAAACATAAGGAATGAAAAACCTCGATTCCCTGCCGCGGATGTCGATTTGCCTTCAACACCCTTTCGGAATTTCAATATTTCATTTCGTGATGATCTCCTCCGTTTGAAGCAGCGATGCGATAACCATGCTGAAGAAAGTGCAGAAACCGAAAAATGTTGACCAAAAAAACTATCCCCAACCCCCAAAACGTCAACCAGCGGCGGAACGCGCGTTCGAAAACGATGCTGAAAGTGCAGAAACCGAAAAATGTTGACCAAAAATACTATCCCCAACCCCCAAAACGTCAACCAGCGGCGGAACGCGCGTTCGAAAACGATGCTGAAAGTGCAGAAACCGAAAAATGTTGACCAAAAATTCTATCCCCAACCCCCAAAACGTCAACCAGCGGCGGAACGCGCGTTCGAAAACCATGCTGAAAGTGCAGAAACCGAAAAATGTTGACCAAAAAAACTATCCCTAACCCCCAAATCGTCAACCAGCGGCGGAACGCGCCTTCAAATTGGATCCGGTAATCTTCGAGGAATCGAGAAACCTTCACTACCTTCCCCCGGGAATAATTTCATGACTGCCGTCCTTGCCTCTCATCCCACGCTCGACGATGCGCCGCCCGCCGTGCAATCGCGGCCTTGCGTTGCTTGCGGCGCCCCGGTCGAATCGATGGATAAGTTCTGCCCTTCCTGCGGCGCGGAGCAACCGGCGTCGGCCGCGTCGGCCGGCACGGGCGACGTTTCGGACCAAAAGCATTTTCAATGCAAGAATTGCGGGGCCGAAGTGGCGATCGATCCCGATCAGCGGAGTTATGTCTGCCCGTTTTGCGATTCGACGTATGTCGTCGAATTCACGCCGCAACAAACGGGACGCCAGCCCCCGGAATTCATCATCGGTTTCGGCATTCCGCCCGATCGAGCCTTGCAGCATTTCCGCGAGTGGCTGGGTCGCCGTTCGTGGTTTCGGCCGCGCGATTTGCAACTGGCTCGGGTGGAAGGCAAGCTCCGCGGCGTCTATATTCCGTTCTGGTCGTTTTCGATGCTCGCGGAGAGCCGCTGGTCGGCCGCCATCGGCGAGCATTGGACGCGCACCGAAACCTACACCACCCAGGAAAACGGCAAAACCGTCACCAAAACCCGCCAGGTCACGGAAACCGAATGGTGGGACCTGGGCGGCCGGCATCACGAATATTACAGCGGCTACCTGATTTCCGGCAGCCGCGGACTGCCGCAACACGACGCCGATCGGATCGCCCCGTTCCACCTCGCGGCGCTCAAGCGATACGCCCCCTATTTCCTCGCCGGCTGGCTGTGCGAGGAGTATTCGGTCGAACGCCAATCGGCCGAACAGTCGAGCAAGCAGGCGTTCGAGCGAATGGAGCAGCGGAACATCGCCGATTTCCTCCCCGGCGATACGTATCGAAACCTGCAAACGCAAACCGATTTCAGCCGCATCGGGTCGGACCTGATCTTGCTGCCCATTTATCTGCTCAGCTACCGCTACCGCGACAAGCTCTATCGGTTTCTGTTGAACGGCCAGACCGGCAAGGCATACGGCGACAAGCCGCTTTCCGTCCGCCGCGTGAGTTTGGCGATCGGCTTCGTCCTGCTGCTGGCCGCGGCGCTGTTTATCCTTATCCTCCTGCTTTCCCGCTGAATCGGGGCCGAACCATGAACGAACTCGACCTTCGCTGTTCCTCCTGCGGGAGCTTGCTCGATGAGGAAGACCTGTTCTGCCCGAATTGCGGCACGGAATCGCCCGCGCAAAAATCCGACGCTCCGGACCCGTCCGCGGCCGCCGATGCGTCGCGGATCGCCAGGTGCAATTTCGAATGCAAAGGCTGCGGAGCTTCGATGAGCTACGACGCCGGGGCCAAGGCGCTGCGCTGCCCCTTCTGCGGTTCGGTCGACTTGGCCGCGCAGGACGACCGCAAAATTCTCGCGCCGAAATCCGTCGTCCCTTTCGCCGTCGAGCGCGAGCAGGCCGTGGCATCCATGCGGCAGTGGCTGGGACG
Source organism: Pirellulales bacterium (assembly GCA_963713065.1). GTDB lineage: Bacteria > Planctomycetota > Planctomycetia > Pirellulales > Thermoguttaceae > JADLEL01. The sequence goes on from CAVQKP010000021.1 coordinate 7,988, forward strand.
GGGATTTTGGCGGCCCAAGGGACTATCGCAAAGCGCAAGTCGTGGGCATGACGCCGGTTTATGTGCCCTACTGGGTCTTTCAGGCGAATACGCACACCTATTGGACCGCCGATTCGAGCAAAACCCCGCCCGGCGCTTCCGGCAACTGGTATCCGCTGGCCGGCGAGCATGAAGGAAGCTACGCGGCGATCCTGATCGGAGCCGGCGGCGCGCTCTCCCCAAGCGAGACGCACGCCCTCTGCCCCTTCGATCTGGGCCGGGGAGTGCCGCCGGGGCAAGTCGATTTGGAGAACGTCACGGTCGAGGAATTTTCGCGGTCGAAAAAATACGCGCGGCCGCTCGCCCGATCGAGCTTGGAAGAGTTGGAAAAGGACGCCTGCGTATCGTCCTCGGTGCCGGGCAGCGCAAGGAACGTTCACGTAAACGTGCAAGTCACCGACATGACCGGCGTACCGGCGCTGCTGCCCGTCTGGATCATGGCCTACCGTTTCCGCGATCGCGTCTTCCGCTTCCTGGTCAACGGCCAGACCGGAAAAGCGACGGGGCAGGCCCCGATTTCCTACGCGAAAATCCTCGGCGCGGTTGTAATCGCCGTGCTGGCGGTGCTGATCGTTCTGCTGCTGGCCGGCTTGATCAGGGCGGCTCCCGTCCAATCCTGCGCGCCTGTTTTCCAGGAGGTCAACAGCCTGTTGCAAAAGGGGACCGGCTCGGAGCCGAGCACGGGAAATCCCGCACAAAATGGCTTGCATCGACGTGCCTCTCCCCTTTTTCAATCCGATAAACCGCTGATGTTGGAGTACCGCGCGATCTTGTTCTCCGACGGCGCGCCCCAGCCGGAAACCAAGCAAAGCGTTGTGGCAAGCGGCGCAAAACTCAAACGGTTGTCCGCAGACTTCGAGTTTACGGAAGGACCGACTTGCGACGCCCAAGGCAACGTCTTCTTCACCGACCAACCCAACAACCGCATCATGAAGTGGAGCGTGGAAAACAAGCTTACCACTTTCCTCCAGCCTGCCGGCCGCTCGAATGGCATGTATTTCGACGCGCGCGGCAATCTGATCGCATGCGCCGACGAGAAAAACGAGCTTTGGTCGATCGCCCCCGACGGCAGAGTCTCGCGATTGTGGAAGGACTACGAAGGGAAGCCGCTCAACGGTCCGAACGACGTGTGGATTCATCCCGGCGGCGGAATCTACCTTACCGATCCATTCTACAAACGTCCTTGGTGGCAGCACGACAAGCCGCCGCAAAGCGGCGAACACGTCTATTATCTCGCGCCCGGCCACCGGAAGCTCATCCGCGTAATCGACGATCTGACGCAACCCAACGGCATCACCGGAACGCCCGACGGCAAAACGCTTTACGTCGCCGACATCGGCGCGAAGAAGACCTATCGATACGACATTCAAGCGGATGGCAAGCTGGCCGGCAAGAAGCTCTTTTGCAAGGAAGGTTCGGACGGCATGACAATCGACGACGAGAACGACCTTTACCTTACCGGAAAGGGCGTCCTGGTCTTCGATCCGGCCGGCAAGCAGATCGAACAGATCCCGGTTCCCGATGAGCCTTGGACGGCGAATGTGTGTTTCGGCGGCAAAGACCGGCAAACACTTTTTGTCACCGCAAGCAAAGGACTTTATTCCATCAAGATGCGGGTGAAAGGCGCCAATCCATCGAAATGATGACGCCCATTCGCTCGGCCGACAACCGCACGCCCCGAAATAAGCCGGCATATCGGCATTATCGATCCGCCGCCGGCGTCTTCACCCGCTCCAGCGTGACGAGAACGAATCCGTCCTTCTCCTTGGTCTTGAATTCCGCCGGGCGTTTGGCGGTGTCCTCGCTGAAAATGTTCACGCACAGCGTGAGCCGCCCTTTCTTCAACTCGTAGATGCCCGCCATCAGCTTGCCTTTGTTCGGCCCGTCAAGGGGAGTCACATCGATCGTTCTCGGTTTTTTGGCGGAGTCCAGCTTGAATTTGTTCTTCGGACTCTCGCCTTCCGGCTTGACGGTCCAAACCTCATCGCCCTTGAAGACGATCTTCAACTCCTTCGCCTGCTCTTCGGGCGATTTTTCCCCATTGGCCTCGATCTCAACCGCCTGCCAGGAACCTTGCAGTTTCTGGGCTTTGCCGGCGCTCTTTGTCTTCCGCGACGGCAATCGCCGCGACAAATGAACACACCGCCAGAATACACAACATTCGTTGCAACATCGTCATGGTTCCTCTGCTTGCCCCAGGAGGACAGACATTCCTGTCTGTCTGAAAAACCCCATTTCCTTATATCCCTCCGTCCGAAAACGCCCATTCCCGGCGTCGGTCCCCCTCGCTCCGCCGTATTCTAGCGCAAACCGCCACAACGGGTCAACGCCGAATGCCGTTCCCCGCAGGTTCGGGGTGCCGGGCGGGACCATCGGAACACAATGGGTATCATCTATCCCCCCCCCAAGAAAACGCTGATCCGTCACTTCTTGTTCGCCGATTTGATCCCCCGCTTCTTGTCGCTTTTCTTGACCTTCATGTTCTTTTTGTCGTTCTTATCTCGGTTGTTGCCTTTACCCATGTCAACTACTCCTCCTTTAAAGTGATTGAGCGGCCTTGCCGCCACTGCCTTTTGATTTCGAACAAGCCCACCAGTATGCATTCCGAGTTCCGTCGTAATCGTTCCGCATCCGACCACAGTCCTCTGTCTTGCACAATCTCGGGAGATTGCGAACGTGCGTGACGTGATAGATTTTGGGATTTGCGGGTGGGGACATAACGGGGATTTTTCCACTTTGGGAATGTAATTCAACAAGCCCGGTTGCGTCAAGTGGCCGAGCCACCCGGATTTGATAACCGGGGTCAACCACGGCCCATTTTGAAGGGAGGGATTTGCTGCGTTTTTATCTGGAATTCTCGTTGAAGATCATCTGTGGTCAGGATTGCCATTGTTTAATCCCCCGAGGACTTTTCTTATACCGTTTCGCGGGCGGCTTCGATTTTAAACCGCGGCGACTGAGCCGCAAGAGGCAAAGGACGTAATATTTCTATGTAATCGACCAGATATCGTTTTTTTGCTGGGTACTTGAAACCGTCTCAATCATTAGTTTGAGTCCATGCTTCCCGGCCTTCGGCCCTCGATTTGAAAAATCGGGGCTACCCGCTCATTGGACGGTATTGGTTTTTGGCGTGAATTTTTCCCTCCGGCTTTTCACGAGAGATAGGCCGTTTTTCTTGGTTTTGAGAAACGCGGCCTCGCAATTTCTCGAGGATTACGCGGTTTTTTGGGCCGAATTATTGCCGAATGGCTTTTTAAATCCGTGCGAAACAGCTTTTTGGTCAACAAATTTACGATTTCGCACATTTGGCTGCTTTGTTCTTTGTTCTCAGCGAGCCGGGCTGTCCTAGGTCCCGGAGTCAGGTTCGACTTTTGGTCATCAAATTTCATGATTTGCACTTTCCGTCGTCTCACGGTTTCCCAAACTGCCTTTCCGTCCGAACCACCCGCCACAATGTATGCCGCACACGCCGAGTGCGGCTCGCCAGTTCTGGGGGCCACCGGCAGAAAACGACTTTTTGGTCAACAAATTTCACGTTTTGCACTTTCTGTCGTCTCGCTGTTTCCCAAATTGCCCTTTCGCCTGAAATACCCGCCACCGTCCAGCTCCCAATTTGCGCACAGCTCATGGGCAGTCTCGGCCGATAAATATATACATTAGTATAGTAATCGCCACGGCCTTTGTCAACGAAAATCTTGGGGGGCGGGGTGATTTTCCGTTGTAAGACCGAGCGGGAAAAGAAGTTAGGGAAAGGAGAAAAATATTTCACGAATCGAAAATTCCCTTCGGTCGCTGGAGGAGAAAACCGGAAGTTCCCAAATTCATTTCCGCTTGTGTCTTCGGCAACCCGATAGGCCAGCTATCGTGGCCGTCCGCGAACATCGTGCCGCCTCAGAATTCTTTAAAAACAAAGGAGGAAATCGAGAGCAAGCTGGGCAAAAAATCCAGCCAAGGAGTGTCGGGCATTTTGGATTTTGCTTCGTCGCAGGGCGGCAGCTTTCATTTTGAGATCGGAAACCGGCTGCATCCCGACTGCGCCGTTTGGCGTGGTCACCGAAAAAATGTCCGGCGAATCCCCCAAGACTGCCAAACGCCCAAAACTGACGCTCAAGTGGACTCTCAAACTGATCGATTTCGGCAATCAAGCGACCAGCCAGATGCCGAAGCCCAGCAGTTCCCCCTCGATCCAATCCGTCCTGCCTTCCCCATCGCAAAAAGCTCCGCCGAAGGGGCAGCCGTGATATGCTCCTTTCCGCAAAGGACCATAGCAGCTTACCAAAAGTGTTGCTCATGTGTCCAAACATGAACCAATGCTTCCCGGCCTTCGGCCCCCGATTTAAAAATCGGGGCTATCGGGGAGGGATCGTACGGCGTCTTGCAGGAACAATTGCTGTTCCATTTGGATTTTGGCACCGGCTTTTGGCTGCGTCGGAATCAGACCGATCGAATCATGAACTCCCTGGCGGCGGTTCTTGAATTTCATTACACCTATGCACCGAGCGAGAACGTAGGAATTTCGTCGCAGAACAATGGCTCGACGGTATTTTTCGCTCCCGGTCCGCAGGACACGCAGTTTTTCGACATGACGGTCGGGCTGCACGCCGAGTTCGCTCATCGCACGATTGCCCGGCTGGGATTGGCGTTTCCCCTGTTGAACGACTGGGGCGAACGCTCGTATGACGGCCAAATTTTGTGCAAATCGAACGGAAATTCTAAAGAAACCGTTTTACGCGATTCCCTTGATCATCAGCCGCCTAAAAGCGGCTGATTTTCGTCATTCGCCTTTTGGCGCGAAGAGAATCACACGGACTTCGGGAAGGTCGCGGAAGGCGGATTCGATCATGGGGCGGACTGGCGCCAGTCTAAGCCGCCGAGACCGCAGCCGAGGGGCGGGAGGGCGAGGCAGCGGATGGCGCGGGCTTTGATTTCGGCGACGAGCGCGGCGAGCCCGGCTTCGATATCTTCGATGCGGCTTTTGTCTCTCCAATGCCGTTTCGTGGGAAAATTGATCACATAGCGGGGATTGCCGCCGGTTTTCCGTTCCCAGATCAGCATTTTCCCGGCGCAAGTTGTTTCGCCTTGCAAACGGCTTGATAGACTTTGAAATTCTCCGGGTAGGTTTTGCGAAACTGCAACGCAATGCCTCGCCCCATCACGCCCACGCAATTGACCGCATTTACCAAAGCCTCAGCATCCGCCTTAAGAAAATCGCCTTGTTGAAATTCGATCATAAAGCTTTATTTACACTAATAAGTTACTGGTTCAACGCGGGTGGAATGGAGCAGCTATTATCCGTGTGCTTGAATTCGTCCCGCTCCGGTGTTTGAACCAATGCTTCCCGGCCTTCGGCCCCCGATTTAAAAAATCGGGGCTACCCGCTGCGTTCCTTGAATATTCCTGCCTTCAACCGACACAATATCACGGCCTGATAACTCGCACTTGCACCGGCCCCTTCACCGGATGTCCTGGCGTTGGCACATGCGCTTGGATGGCCTCGACGACGTCGCCAAGAGCTTTTCGTGCCCGTGGAGGATTGCCTCGTCGGCAAGTTGGGTTGCCTTGTGGGCGAGTTCGGGATCACCGAGGCCCCGGGTGCTGGAAAGCGGCTCCTTGGCAATCGACGCGTTTGTGTCGCCCAGTCTGCGGTTGATTCGGTAGCACTTCGGCTCTCCCTCCTGATAGCCGCAAAGCAAACCATACGCTTGGTTCTGCGGTCCCATACAGTTGTCGAGGATTCGCGTCACTTCAGTTGCGGCGGACGCGATCGATGCCTGCGGGCGGAATTCTCGCACCACGTCGTTCCAGTGGGCAAGCCCGCCGGCGGTCAGCACCGCAACTAGCGGCTTGTTCTGGAGATCGTGGACCTTGGCTAACAAAGACCAGCTTTCCGGCAACGGTAGCCCGTAGCTCTCGATCGCCAAGTACAACCCTTGTTTGTCCCCGACTGCAAGCCCTAGCGTCATGTTAGCCTCCCGAAACAACTCCCTTTAACACAAGTAAGTAGAGTGGATTTTGAGCCGTTTTTAACCGTGTGCTTGAAATCATCATAATCTATTGTTTGAACCCATGCTTCCCGGTCTTCAGCCTCCGAGTTAAATTATCAGGTCCAGCCTCGCGAGGCAGTCCACTTGACTCCCCTCGTACGTGTGGTATGATAGTCTAGCCTATTTTACTTAAGCACATTAGAAACGTTGGACGGCCAGTTTTGCCTGGAGGCGTTGGAGGAGGCGTTGACGGCGGCGCGCCGGAGATCTTCAACACCGACCAGAGCGTGCAGTACACGGCCACGGCATTCACCGGGCGCTTGGAGTCGGCGGGCGTGGCGATCAGCATGGACGGTCGCGGTCGTTGGATGGACAACGTGTTCGTGGAGCGCTTGTGGCGGACATTGAAGTACGAATGGCTCTTCCTTCACGACTACGCGACGGTACGCGAGTTGGAGGCCGGGCTGACCGGCTTCTTCCGGTTTTACAACGAGGAGCGGCTGCACGCGGCCTTGAATTAGCTCACGCTGGCGATCGTGTATGCGGCGGCGTAGGGCATCCAACGAAGTCGTTGTAGTGGTCCAAATCAACAGCATTTTTTGCGCAAATAATTGGAGAATTTTATCGGTACCCTTCATGGGGGAGCGACTCTGCGACCGCGCGAGACCTTGGGTATAGGTCTCACGGGCCGCTGGTCCCCTCCATTTAAAAAATCGTAATCCGTGGTCTAGACAACCAGGTCCACCTCAAACCATTCCAAATAACGGTAACTAAAATGGCAAAAATAGTAATACGAAAAAGTCAAAAAGATACGACAGTCGGTATTACGCAACCTTTTGATCCGACAAAAATCAACATCATTGCGAAGCAGATGAGTCTAGATACTTTAGTCAAACGTATCAAACATGATGAAATAGTCTTATCACCTGACTTTCAGCGCAAAGAAGTTTGGAAAAAAGCAGTTAAAAGCCGACTCATTGAATCTCTTTTAATCCGAATTCCTTTACCTGCGTTTTATATGGATGCCACTAATGAAGACAAGTGGCTTGTTGTAGATGGCTTACAGCGACTTTCAACTATTAGAGATTATGTTATCGAAAAGGAAAATAACAATAAACTGACATTACAGGGACTAGAGTATTTGAAAGATTTTGAGGGATATGGCTATGATGATCTTCCTCGTAATTACCAGAGACGAATCGACGAAACCCAAGTTACCGTTTACTTGATCGAAAAGGGGACTCCAGGCAATGTGAAATTTAATGTTTTTAAACGGATTAATACCGGAGGCTTACCACTATCTGCACAAGAAATTAGACATGCACTAAATCAAGGCCCCGCAAGTAAACTGCTAATTGATTTAGCAGCTTCGAAAGAATTTATAACTGCTACGGGTGGAAAAATAAGTGATACGCGTATGTCTGATAAAGACGCAATATTACGTTGTCTTGCCTTCATGATTACCTCCTACAAGAATTTTCCTCCAGGAACATTTGATGACTTTCTTTCCAATGCAATGAAGCAGTTGAACGAAAGTTCAGACGAAACACTGAAATTCTATTCGCAACGATTCCTTCAATCTATGAGCTTTGCTTCTGATATATTTGGTGATAATGCATTTCGAAAGCCAAAAAACAAAGAAGAACGTTCCGTACGATTGCCCATCAATAAAGCACTTATTGAAACTTGGATATGTAATTTTGCAGAACTATCTAAGAATGAACTCATTTTATTGCGGAAAGAAAAAGCAAGACTGATTAATGCTTTTGTCAGACTTATCGAACAAGACAAACACTTTGAAGCATCAATTTCTCAAGGTACTGGAAAGCCAGAAAAGGTTCGATATCGTTTTCAAGCCATTGAAAAATTAATTCATAAATTTCTCAAATGATTACTTCAATCAAATTACGTAATTTCAAATGTTTTCGAGATAATAATCTTCAGCTATCTTCACTGACTTTACTTTCAGGCCTTAATGGAATGGGTAAGTCAAGTGTTCTTCAAGCTTTTTTGCTGCTCAGACAATCCCATATTCAGAGAACACTTCCAAGCGGTGTTACTCTAAATGGTGAGCTACTTCGACTTGGAACAGCTAAAGATGTGCTTTATCAAGAAGCAAAAGAAGACGAGTTAGAAATAACTTTTCAAATTAATGATAATATGAATGCTCGATTTCTAATGGGTTATGATCGGGATGCAGACGTAATTGATTTAAAATCGTTTAAGGTGTCACAAGAAGTATTCGATTCAAGCTTATTTACAAATAACTTCCATTATATTCAAGCAGAACGAATAGGACCAAGAGTTGCATCGGAGGTCTCTGATTTTTTAGTTCGCCATAGAAAACAAATAGGAGTAGATGGAAGGTATGCTGCTCATTATCTGGAAATATTTGGAGATGAAAAAATTACAATTCCCAAATTAGCACACCCAAAAGCCGCTTCTTTGCTTTTGCGGCATCAAGTCGAAGCATGGCTGAGTGAAATAAGTCCAGGTGTTAATTTGAATATTACATCCCACCCTGAAATGGATTCTGTAAATCTTCAATATTCTTTTATTGACGGAACCGTGCGAACTGGAACTTTCCGTTCTACAGGTGTGGGATTTGGAATTAGTTACACACTTCCAGTCGTCTTGGCTTTACTTTCTGTAAATCCAGATGCTCTTATTTTACTTGAAAATCCCGAAGCACATCTTCATCCACAAGGCCAGTTTATGATGGGTACTCTGATTGCACAAGCTGCTGCATCAGGTATACAAGTGATAGTTGAAACGCATAGCGATCATATCCTAAACGGTATTCGGGTCGCCGTTCATGACAATCTAATTCAGCCTGAAAAGACAAAAGTTTACTACATGAGCCGTTCTAGCGAGGCAGGTGGCATGTACGCTAGCGTGGAAGAACCTCACATTTATCCAGATGGTAGTATGGATAAATGGCCAGAAGGTTTTTTTGATGAATGGGAAAAGAGTTTAGAAAAGTTACTTGCGCCGAAAGGGGCTTAAAAAGTGGAACTAGAATTGGTTTTTAATGAACTTTCTTATGAAAAGCCAAATCGAGATATCGACTTGGTAAAGCAATATATTGAAACCTTCATATTGACACTTAGAGAAGCTACTACGCACGGTACAAAAAGACATCTGCTTAGTACGTGTGATCTTCAACAATTGGAAATTGGGGCAAATTATCGTCTCCGAGACTGGCGAAATGATAGAACTGTTCGAAAAGAACTTCAGCAATTTTTCAAATCCATTTCAACCAATTATCCAAAAAACTTAAATCCTAAACCTGATGGTTTGCTCGATTGCGATTATTTTTTTGAAGATAATAAAGCTGCTGGACTTGGTATTGCATGTAGTCTTGATTCTCTAGCTGTTAGTTTGCCATCTTCAGATGCATGGGATTCTTACTTTGTCCCCATACAAGTCCATGAAATATCTGGAGATCAAATTGCACAGCATCAAGAAATGGCGCGAAATGCATCTCGTCCAGATCATGTAAGGGATGGACATGCTGACTGGATCCGACAAAGACTCATGTCCACAGTAAATGAGGGGAAAGATCTTTGGGATTGTTCAAAACAGTTCTTTCCCAAACTTGTTTTCTGTGAAATCGTTGCTATACAAATGTTAGAACTGCCCAAGAGTGCATTAACTTCTATAGCAAGAGGCTTATTTTTTTTGAATTACTACGATACATGGGCAAAAGGGTTCGAATCTAATCTGTTAAAGTGTAATGCATCTTCCGAAAGTTCACAAACCCTAAGCCAATATGCAAACGAAAGAACCTTCATGTGCCCGGATGGACAATCACGAGTTTTTTCATGGCATGCAAAGGTAGGAAAATGGAGAATTTACTTCTTTCCTGATCCTGCAAATGAGCGCTTCATTATTGGCTATGTTGGTAAGCATTTACGAACTGTAACGTTTAACTAACCCTATAAATATTATTTTTCTCACCAATTCATCAAAATTAGTTCCTCACACATCCAAATTTCTCGCTTCCAATGCGTGTTTTTCGATGAATTCGCGGCGGGGTTCGACTTTGTCGCTGAGGGTGGCGGTGGAAAAGGCTTTCACTTCTGCTCACCTACCAGCCCTTGGGCATCAGGACCTTCCAACTTCATTTTCGATTCGGACTCTTTAAGGCGTTTTTTAACTTGGTCGATCGGTTCGGCGGGCGGGAGGTTTTCGGGGAGCGTGCCGCCGATGCGCTCGATCGCCTCGCGAACCTCGCGGCCGACTTGTTGGTGGGTATCGATGGCTTGTTCTTGGTTATGAACTTTTTGCCGGGCCAACTTGTCGCGGGTTTGGGTCATGCGGAATTGGTTGGCGGCAAGCTCGGTGGCGTCCATGCGGTCCATGAGTTGCTCTTTTGCGGGGATGCGTTTGCGGGTTTTGATCGCTTCTGCCCCCAAGCCGCCGTATAGTCCCTTGTAGCCGGCATCGTGGAAAATGCCAAACATGCGGCTTTGCACGCCCGCCGTTCGGGCAGCGCCGGAAAGCGCTTTGAACTCCTCGGAAACCTGTTTTCGCAATTCTAGCCGCTCCACATCGGCAGCGGCCTGGTCGGACAGTTCTTGACGCCGGGTCTGAACGGCGAAGTATTTTTGGGCGTAGGCAATTTCCGGTTTGCGGGGATCGGCATTTTGGGCGATCAAATAGCAGGCAAAGCGGGAAAGGTGGAAATCGGGGACTTCTTGGATCGCTCCTTTTCCGCCCAGGATCGGTTTGTGCGCGCGCAAAGTGATGATCGGGATCGTTACCCGATTGCTCACAAGAGGTTATAGCTTTCTGGACGGCTTTTTCGAAGTTCCTCCATTGGGTGTAACCCAGGAGCGGTTGGAGGTCGCGGCGCTCCAAAATTCGCGGCCGAAATCGTTCAACTTTTTCAGCGCCTCGAAACCGGCATCACGAACTTGAGGGATGTTTTCGTCGTTCATTTCAGCGTTTTTAAGGTGGTCACAAAATGTGACCACATCGGATTTTTGGGAAACGTAATACCACCTTTTGGCGGCTCAAATCGGCAAAAGCGCCTCGTACCATTGGCACCTCGCCAGTGAAGGTTCCAAGAAAAAATCAGCCTTTCAAGGCAGCCACGGATTGTTACCACGTCGGCTTTTCTGGATAATCCGATGCCGCCCTTTCAGGGCTATGGGTCTCACTTCCAACCGTAACCCAGGGCGTTGCCCTGGGCTGGGATAACGACGGCCCTTTGGGCCTCCGCGACAAACGACGGCCCTTTGGGCCTCCACGATGACGGCAATACGACGGAAAATCTAAGGTTACACATCCAAATTCCGCGCTTCTAGCGCGTGTTTTTCGATGAATTCGCGGCGGGGTTCGACTTTGTCGCCCATGAGGATGCGGAAAAGGTCGTCGGCGGCGCCGGCGTCGTCCATGGTGACTTGGAGGAGGGTGCGGTTGGCGGGGTCGAGGGTGGTTTGGCGGAGTTCTTCGGCGTTCATTTCGCCTAGACCTTTGAAGCGGGTGACTTGCATCCCTTTTTCGCCGGCGGAGCGGATGGCGGGCAGGAGGCCGCGGAGGTCGTCCAGTCCGGTGGCGAGTTCGCCGCGGCGGAGGCGGTAGCGGGGTTCTTCGATGCCCGTCCGCTCTTGGGTGAGGAGGCTGTCGATGGCGAAATCCATCGCGCGGAGTTCGGCCAGTTGGCTGTTGATCGAGCGGACTTCGTGCAATTCGACGATGTGCAGGCGCTTGGTTTTTTTCGCGGCTTCGAGCGCGGCGGCATCGGCGGCTTGCTCGGCTTCGAGTTTTCGGGCTTCGGCCTCGGCCGCTTCGGCTTCGTGGGCGGCGGCCTCATGGGCGGCGGCCTCCACGCCCGCCGGCGTGGCGGTCTTCTCGCTGTCGGCCTGTGCGGCCGGCCCGAGCAGCTCGTCGGCCAGGCTCAGTTCTTCGCCGACTTCCTGCCGCTGGGCCGTGACGAATTCGTCGAGCTTGTCGCGGCTGGCGAACCAATACTCGTCGCGGCCGAGATAGACGTGGTAGATGGGCAGCCGGCCGGTGGCGGGATCCTGCCGCAAGGCGTGTGCGCGGAGACTCACGCCGCGGCGTTCGAGCGCCAAAAGCGGTTCTTCGAGCGCGGCCAGCGTGCGGGCGAGCCGCTCCATCTGCTTGCCTTCGATGGTCCGCCCGTCGCCGGGGTCGAACGTCGCGTCTTTCAGCCCGGCCTCGAGCAGTTGGGCCTTCATCTCCTCCTCGGTCTGCACGTAATAGACTTCCTTCTTGTGCCGCACGCGGAACAAGGGCGGCTGGGCGACATAGACGTATTTGCCCTTCACGAGGTCGTACATCTGGCGGTAGAAGAAGGTCAGCAACAGCGTGCGGATGTGCGAGCCATCGACGTCGGCGTCGGTCATGATGACGACTTTTCCGTAGCGGCGTTTTTCGAGGTCGATCTCGTCGCCGATGCCGCAGCCCATCGCCGAGATGATGCTGCGGACCTCCTCGTTGGCCAGCACTTTGTCGTCGCGCGACTTGTAGGCGTTGATGATCTTGCCGCGGAGCGGGAGAATCGCCTGGAACTCGCGCATCCGTCCGCCTTCGGCGCTGCCGCCGGCGGAATCGCCCTCGACCAAGTATAACTCGCAGCGTTCGACGTCCTTGCTGGTGCAATCGCGGAGCTTGCCGGGCAGGCCGCCGCCGGAGAGCGCGCCTTTCCGTTCGCGGAGCAGCGCCTTGGCGTGCCGGGCGGCCTCGCGGGCCTCGGCGGCCAACACCGCCTTGGCGACGATCTGTTTGGCGATCTTCGGATGCTCTTCGAGATACTTCGAGAGGAAATCGCCGACCACCGTGTTGACCATGCCTTCCAGCTCGGGATTGTTCAGCTTGACCTTGGTCTGCGATTCGAACTGCGGATTGGGAATGCGGACGGAAATGATGGCGGTGAGGCCCTCGCGGAGGTCGTCGCCCGAGGGGATCAGGTCCTTGAAGAGGTTTTCCTTCTTGCCGTAGGCGTTCAGCGTGCGGGTGAGCGCGGTGCGGAAGCCGGTCAAGTGCGTGCCGCCATCGACGGTGTTGATGTTGTTCACGTAACAATGGATGTTTTCGGTGTACTCGGTGCAGTACTGGAAGGCGACTTCGACCTGCACGGAAGTTTCCTCATTGAAATCCTTGATGCAGATCACGTCGGGATGGACGGCCTCGGTGGCGCGGTTGAGGTGCTTGACGAACGCCACGAGGCCCTCGTCGTACTGGAAGGTTTCGCTCTTGCCGTTGCGGGCGTCCTGGAAAATGATCTTGATGCCCTTGTTCAGGAAAGCGAGTTCCTGGAGGCGGTGCGAAAGGATGTTGTAGTCGAATTTCAAATCGCCGAAAACCTGCGGATCGGGCTTGAAGGTGGTTTTGGTGCCGGCGCCCTGGGCGACGCCGATGCGGGCGACGGGGCCGGTGGGCTTGCCGCGCTCGTACTCCTGAAGATAGACGTAGCCGTCACGGCGGACCTCGACCTCGCACCACTCGGAGAGGAAGTTCACCGCCTTGACGCCGATGCCGTGCAAGCCGCCGGAGGTTTTGTAGGCCTGGTTGCCGAATTTTCCGCCGTATTTGAGCATCGTCATCACGCCTTCGAGCGATGAGCGGCCGATCGCCGGGTCGTGCTCGACGGGAATGCCGCGGCCGTCGTCGGCGATCGTGATCGAGCCGTCGGAATTGACCGTGATCTTGATGAGCTTGGCGTAGCCGGCCATGACCTCGTCGATCGAGTTATCGACGACTTCGGTCACGAGGTGGTGCAGGCCGCGGACGTCGCGGTTGCCGATGTACATGCCCGACCGCTCGCGGACGTGTTCGAGGTCGGACATGTAGCGCATCTGATCGACGCCGTACTCGCCTTCGACTTGAGGGATGCCTTTGGCTTGAGGGGCGGTTTCGGGGGCGAGGTTTTCAGGCGGGGAGGGCTCGGCGGATTTCGGTTCTTTGTTGGGATCGGTGGACATGGCGGTTATTGAGTAAGTTGGCAAGTGTTAATTACAATGACGAACCACGAATGACGAAAGTTGCAGGGTGGGTCAAGCGTTAGCGCCGCCCCACCGTCATTCATGCAATGCTTTTCGTGGTTTTCGTGTTGAATTTTTCGACTGGCGGGTCGGCGCTTCGCTTGACCCACCCTACTCCACGTTTCCCACACGGAAGCGGAGTTTTTCGATTTTTTCGTCGGGCAGGAGCTGAGCCAGGGAATTCAGCAGGCTTTCTTTTTGGAAGCCCAGCTCTTGCAGCAATGTGGAGTTGGCCACCAGCACTTCGAGCGTGCCGCGGCGGATCTGACCGACGCGGGTGTATTTCGCCATCAGCGGACCGGCGGAATCGTTCCATGCCGCCTCCAAGTCCGCGCTGCTCCGCACGCGCGCAAATCCCTTCCGCGCCATGAGGCTCGAAAGGATGTCGCCGATGGATTGCGGACCGGGTGATTTCATGGTTTGATCATTTCGGTGATGTCAACGAAATGAAATTTGGATGGTGGCGCTGGCTACTATCGTTCCGTTGGGACTTACTGCCGCCCCTTCGGGGCTTTGTTGGTGATGGTGACCGTTTTCCAGGGGCTTACGCCCCTGGCTACCAACTGTCGTCCCTTCGGGACTGAGCAATTTGCTGGCCACGCTCGTCGTCCCTTCGGGACTGAGCAATTTGATCTTCAATTAACTTAGCGGCATATTCAATCAAACTTACCGGCGGTCGCGGGCCAGCGGCATAATGACGTTGGCGTAGCCGTCGTCGGTCGAGCAGACGACGGCGCTGTCGGAGTCGCGGATCGAAACCGTGACGGTAGATTCGGGCTCCAGCACGCGGAGGAAATCGCCGAGGTAGCGGGGGTCGAGCATCACGGCGATTTCCTCGCCGTCATAGGCGATGGGCATTTCGACGTGCGACTCGCCCATCTCGGCGCCGTGGCCGGAGAGGACGAGCTTTCCTTCGCCGAAGATGAAATCGACGCCGCGGTGCTCTTCGCTGGTGACGATCGCCGCCTGACGGACCGCGGCGTAGAACGGGCCGACGGTCATTTCGACCTGCGTGGCGCCTTCGCGGCGGGGGAAGACGTCGCGCCATTTGGGGAACCGCCCTTCGACCAGCCGGGTGTAGATCGTGCTCTTGCCGACGCGGAGCAGCAGATCGTTGTCGCGGGCCGAAAGCTGGATGTTCTCCTCGCTGCCGGCGATCGCCCGCTCGATGAGCTGCATCGCGCGGCTGGGGATGATCGTCATTTTCTCGGTTAGGTGATGTCCGCCGACCGAAGTTGCCGGGCCTTCCTGTTTTGCCAGCCGGCGGCCGTCGGTGGCCACGGCGACGATGCCGTTCTCGGTGAATTCGACCAGCACGCCCCCCAACGCGTAGCGACTGCTTTCGTTATCGGTGGCGAAAACCGTGCGGCGGATCAACTCGCGGAAGAAACGCGCCGGCAACTCATGATACTTGCTCTCTTCGAAGACCGCGACGCTGGGAAATTCGTCGGGATTTTCCGAAGGGAGTTGAAATTCGCTGCGTTCGCCGCGGACCCGGGTCTTTCCGCCGTCGTTGTCCAGGCTGAGTTTTTCGTCGCTGCTTTCGCGGAGAATCGAGCTGAAGCGGGCAATCGGCAGGACGACGCTGCCGGGCTGCTCGATCGCAAAACCTTGCACTTCCATGCGGATGCCGATCTCCAGGTCCGTACCCATCAGCATGGCGCTGTCGGCGGCGACGTCGAGTTTGACGTTCTGCAGGATGGGCTTGGGACTCCGGGAGGGGGCTACGCTGGCGACGGTTTGGAAGGCATGCAACATTTTTTCACGTTCGCAGACGGCTTTCATGAATAAACCTTTCGTTCTCGAAGTTCCCAAAGGATCGTTGAACCTTCAACAAAGGGTTGCGACATCCTTCTGTTCTATATTTATTTAAATTTTGAGTAACAGTATTGGATTGTCGGCCGAAGATTTCAGCATCTTCGGGTTGGCGTTTCATAAAGTACTAACGGACAATTACTTGCGATCGATGCGGGGCATGAAAAACGTCGTGGAAAGTCTGTTGTTCGGTAGTTGGGGGGATGTTGCGGAATTGTCGGCAAGCGGTGGATTTTTTTCGACGCGTCGAATCGTGTTGGTCGGATAAAAATTCATTGACGAATCACGGACAACCTGTTGAAAGGTTTTACACAAATCTCGCCTCGTTCGTCGGTCTAAAGGTACGGGAATTGGGGTTAATTGCCAGGGACAGGTTGACAATCCGTTCTGCATTTTTTTTCCAGTAGTTCGATTTCCTGGCGGAAGGCGGGATCGGCGCGGAGCAACTCATCGATTTTGCGGCAACTATGCATCATGGTGGTGTGATCGCGTCCGCCGAAGTAGCGGCCGATCCGTTCGAGGCTGGCATGGGTGATTTTCCTTGCGAGGTGAATGGCGATCGACCGGGCGTTGACTACCGCCCGGCGGCGGGAGGGGCTGCGGAGTTCGGACATTTTCAAATCGAAATGTTTTGCCGTTGCGGCGGCGATTTGCGGGATTTCCGGTACGCCCGCCCGTTTTTTCTCGTCGAGAAAACGGCGGACCGCGCGGAGATCGAGCGATTTGCCGTCGCGGCGGGCGGGAACTTCCAGTTGGGTGAGCGCGCCGAGCAATTCAGGCACCGTGCCGGGAAAACTTTCGGCCAAGGTTTGTGCCGCGGATTTCGGCAAGTGAAGCTGTCGTTGCCGCGCGGCGCGTTCGAGGATATTCAAGCGAGTTTCGGTTTCCGGGGGAACGATGGGGATGGTGAGTCCGGCAATGAGGCGACTCTGCAAGGCGGGCAATATATCGTGGAGTTCGGCGGGCGATTTCGAACAGGTCACGATGACCCAGCTTTTCCGTTCGGCCAGGGCATCCAGCGTGTAAACCAATTCTTCCTGCGCGGAAAGTTTTTCCGACCGTTTCCGGCCCAGTTCGCCGAGATCCTCGAACACCGCCAAGGCGGCCTGACGGTACTTGACGCGAAACTCCTCGACGCCTTGCGATTCGATGGCTTCGGCCAATTCGCGGGCGAAATCGACGACTGTCGTACATTGCACTCGGGCACGGCGATGGCGGGCCTTCCACGCGGAGGCCAGGCCTTGCGCCAAGTGCGACTTGCCCGTGCTGCTGGGGCCGTACAGAAAGATCGGATTGTAATCGTCGGCGTCATCTTCGAGAACGGCATGGATCACCACCCCAACGAGCCGATTTTCCGGTCCGGCGATAAAATTTTCGAGTGCCGTCGGATACGCCCTGTCCGTTGTCCCGCCGATTGGGATTGAGGGCGAGTCAACCGGCAGAGGGGTATCGAGCATTGCGTCCACCATGACGTGCATATCCTGCAAAAGGCCGACGAGGATTCATTGTTTCAGCACAACAGCAAACCGAGTATTGTAGCGGGTTTTTTAGCGATTTACGAGAGTGGAAGGGGGTGTATTTCGCGGTTTTTTGGGACAGATTTTCAGCCGGTTAGCTTGTTTTCTAGGTGGATTGCAAGCCTGTCCCGCATTTATCCGCGAATATCCCGACAGACGCGGAGAATTCGAGCGACGGCTTCGTCAATGTCGGCTTCGGTGGTCGTTGCACCGAGGCTGAAACGAAGGGAGCTGCCGACGATGCCGGAAGGCAGACCCATCGCGCGGAGGGTGGGCGAAAGTTCGGTCGAACCGCTCGAGCAGGCCGATCCGGCCGAGCATGCCACGCCGTTCGTATCGAGAGCGATGAGCAGTATTTGGCCGTCGATGCCGGGGAAGGCGATATTGCTCGTGTTCGGGAGCCGTTCGGCGGTTTCGCCGTGGATGAGGATTTCGGGGAAGCCGGACCGCAGGCCGTTTTCGAATTGGAGGCGCAGGCCGTTCAGACGCCGAATGTATTCCACGAGTTCTTTTTGGGCGAGTTCCAGCGCCGCAAGCATCCCCAAGGCGAGCGGGATCGATTCGGTGCCGGGCCGCAGTCCGAATTGTTGATGCCCGCCGTAAAAGAGGGGTTTTAACGCGACGTCATGGCGGAGGATCAAAGCCCCGACGCCCAGCGGACCGCGAAATTTATGGGCCGCGATGCTCATGGCGGCTGCGCCCAAGGCTCGAAAATCGATCGGCCGTTTGCCCGCGGCTTGTATGGCGTCGGTATGCAGCGGCACGTGACGGGCGTGGCATAGCCGGGCGAGTTCGGCAATCGGCTGCACGACGCCGGTCTCGTGATTGCCGAGAATCACGCTCACCAGCCGGGTTTCGGGCGACAACAATGACGGCAACGCTTCCAGCCGAACGACGCCGTTCGAATCCACCGGCAGCGTATCCAGTTGCCATCCTTGCTCCAGCAGATGCTCGGCCGGCTCGATCACGCTTTGATGCTCGATGGAGGAAATGACGATTTGTCCCGGTGAGTTGCTTTTTGCCGATGTAATGCCTAGCACGGCAAGATTGTTCGCTTCGGTGCCGCCGCTGGTGAAGATCAGGCGGTCGGGTTGGGGGCGGGCGAGATCGGCCCCCAGCAGGGCGGCGATTTTTTCCCGGGTGTCTTCCAGGACTTTCCGCGCCCGTTGGCCGAACTGATGCTGGCTAGCCGGATTGGCGTAACCTTCGGCATGAGCACGATTTAGGACTTCGTTGACTTCCGGCCGGAGCAGCGTGGTGGCGTTGTGATCAAGGTAAATGGACTCCATAACGTCATTTTGGACTGGTTAGGCGTTTTTTTCAACCACGCAAAGCTTCGAACCTCGAATAGAGAATCGATGACCATGATTTCTCCATAATAGGGGTATTCTCGCCAGCAATGCGCTCCATCCCCCGCGGGAGATGAATGGTTTCCTTTTCCGAACGCCACATTGTTCCGACTTGCGATTTCCCCCGGCATCGGACATATTAATAAGTGGACGGAATGTCTTGGAGAGATGTCGATTCATGAGCACGCCTTTGCCGAAACCATCGAAATCCACCATTGCCGCCGATCTTTCCGGCCGGCTGTTGGGTGATTTTCAGTTGTTGCGGCGATTGGGCCGGGGGGCGATGGCCGAGGTTTATCTGGCCGAGCAATGCAGCCTCAAACGCCGCGTGGCGATGAAGATATTACGCGCGGAGTTGGCGGGTGATCCGACTTATTTGCAGCGATTCGAAATCGAAGCTCGGGCGGCGGCTTCGCTGGTTCACGCGAACATCGTGCAGATTTACGAAGTGGGCCATCTCGAGCATTGGCATTACATCGCGCAGGAGTACGTGCAAGGGCAGAATTTGCAGGACTGGCTCGCGCGAAACGGCCCCCCGGACGTTCCGCATGCGCTTTCGATCATGCGGCAAGTGGCCTCGGCGCTCGCCAAAGCGGCCGAGGTGGGCGTGGTGCATCGCGACATCAAGCCGGAGAACATCATGCTCACCACCGCCGGCGACGTCAAGGTCGCCGATTTCGGATTGGCCCGGCTGACCGGCGAAAACGAGTCCAACCAATTGACGCAGGTGGGCATCACGCTGGGCACGCCGCTTTACATGAGTCCCGAGCAGGTCGAGGGGAAGCCGCTCGATCCGCGGAGCGACATATATTCATTCGGCGTGACTTGCTACCACATGCTGTCGGGCAGCCCGCCCTTTGCGGGAGAGACGGCGTTGGCGGTGGCGGTGCAGCATTTGAAGACGCAGCCCAAGCCGCTGGAGGCGATTCGCCCCGATTTGCCCCCCGCGCTTTGCCGGCTGGTGCATTCGATGCTGGTGAAATTGCCCGACCGCCGCTGCTCCTCGGCGCGCGAGATCGTGCGTGAAGTGCGGCGGTTGCAACTCGAATACGGCGGCGAGGAACTGGCCGAGGACCTTCCCGGCTGGGAATCGCTGGCGGGCGATTTTTCCGCCGATCCGCGCATCGCCGCCACCAAGCACCTCGGCGAATTGATGAAAACTCTCGCCATGCAACAGCCCAAGCGCCGCCGCCTCTGGAAATATGCGCTCGGTCTCGCCGCGGCGTTCCTAATCGGTGGTGCAATCGCCTGGTTTACCACGAGTGAACGCTCGCCGCTGTCCGACGCTGAGGAAGCGGAGCAATCCTTCCAGGCGGCCCCCAGCGCGATACAGCAATATTTGATTGCCTGCAGCTTGGGAACCGAAAAAGCTTGGAAGAGCGTGATCGGCAATTTTCCCAAGGAACCGCTCTATATGGGGCGCGCCCGGGAACAGTTGGTGCTCCTCTATCTCGATCGAAAAGAAACGGCGCGCACATTGAAGGTTTCCGAAGAGCTGATCGCGATGGGCGACGGCTGGCCGGATTACGTGGCATTCGGTTTGGCGGGCTGCAGCGTCGCGTATGCCTACGATCACGATCTGGACAAATCGGCGCAAGCAATCGATAAACTTTTTCCCCTGCGCTCCAAACTCAACAATCTCCTCATGCGGCAACTCGTGTCGATCGTGATTACGAACAACCGTCCTTCTCTGGAAAAGCTCAAACCTGCCCTGGAAGGAGAAAAATTGGACAAATTGATGGAAGCCCATCCACCGGAATCGAATTAGTCATCGCCGATTTTCGGCATCGACAATATCTTTTACGAGGAAAGAGCGACATGGCATCCGAGCGAAGAAAATGGTTAATGTGGGCATTTCTGTTCGCGTTCTCCGCGTCTTCGGCGCGGGGAGGCGACGCGGCTGCGCTGCGGGCTTATCCCGATCCCGTGCCCGAAGACGTCACTTTCGACGCCGTGGTCAAGAGCCAATCTCTTCCCTTCATGAAATATCCGGTTAACGCCCTGGGCGCAAAAGTCCATCCCGAGGAGTTCCACCTGACATCCTCCGGCGAAATCATCCTTCCTTATACCCACGATTGGAAAGGCTTATGCTTGGCGCCATTGGTCGGTGCGCGGCGCAGCGGCGCGGAAGCCGAAAAAATCGAATTGGCCTTGCCGCCGGCCGACGGCGTGACCTCGCGACTGCTGGACGGGTACTTGCCGGCGGTTGAAAACGAGTGGACCGTCGGCGACTTGCAGGTCCGGCAACTCGCGCTGGCGACTTGCGGCGGCAAGTTCGAATCCACGACCGGGCGGGAGCCGATCTTTGCAATGGTTCGCTACACGCTCACGAACAAGTCATCCGCGCCAAAAGAAGTTGAATTCGCCTTGCACTTCGGCGAGGCTAATAACGCCTTGAGCGTGAAGGCGATTCCCCCCGTCTATCCCCGCAAACTGACATTCAACGCGCCTTTCCTCCGGCAGGATGACGGCGCGTATGTCGCCTGCCTGCTCACAAACGACGAGCAGGCGTCGTTCAAGCCCATTTCGGGTCAACAGCCGAAAGCGGACGAAAACCGGTTGACGATGAAACAGCCGCTTGCCGCCGGCGAGTCCAAAGTCATCGAACTGGCCGTGCCTTATTTTGCGTTGCCCGAGCAGTCTCGGGCACAACTCGGCGCCCTGCGTTTCGACGAGGAACTGCGCGGTTTTCGGAAATTTTGGACGCGTGAACTCAATCGCAACGCCGAGTTTGCCGCGCCGGAGAATCGCATTCGCGACGCCTGCCGCGCGTGTCTCGCAAGCGATCTGATCTTGATCGATCGAGATCCGAAGACCGGCGTGCTGATGCCGCACCCCGATCCGCTCGGCTACGAGGCCGTCTGGGCCGGCGACGGCAGCGTGTGCATTCAAGCGATGGACCGCATGGGCTATCATCGGGAAGCCGAAAACATGTTTGATTATTTTCTCGCCCGGCAAGGGAAGGAAAAGCCCGAAGGCGATGTTTTATCAGCCGACGGCTTCCTTTCGGGCGACGTCGATCTGCGGTGGATGAACCAGAACGGCTTCGTGCTTTGGGCCATGGCCGAACACTACAAGCTGACCCGCGACGAGCATTGGCTGCGGCGGGTCGCTTCGCAAATGATCAAGGGTTGCGATTGGATCCATCGCGAACGTGCGCGGACGAAAGTCCTGGAAAACGGCTTAAAAGTCAAACACTACGGCTTGCTTCCCAAGGGCCGGCCCTCGGACCTTTATATTTGGGACCACTGGTACTGGACCGACACGTATTCCTACATGGGCCTGCGGGGTACGGCCGACGTTTTGGCGGCGATCGGCATGAAGGAGGAGGCGGCGCGTTTGTCGGCCGAGGCGGACGACTACAAGGCGTGCATGCTCGATTCGATCGAGCGTTCGATCGATCCGAACGTGAAGCCCCCGTTCCTGCCCCCGACGCCCTATCGCATCGGCCCGCCCAGTTTCGACTTCTTCAACGAAAACTGGTATACGATCTGCAGTCCGCTCTACATGGTCGAAGCGGGAGTGCTCGACGCGAAAAGCGAGAAAGTCGGCGGGACTTGTCACTGGCTCGAGCGCTACGGGTTATATAGCGGCCTGCCGGCGTTCACGGCCGGCATGATCGATCCTTATTACGTGTACAATCAATCGCTCACTCAACTGCTCCGCGGCGAGCCGGCCAAGTTTGCCTGGACGCTTTACAGCATTTCGGCATACGCGATGGCGCAGGGAACCTATGCGACCATCGAGGGTCAAAATATACTGACCGGCTTCAACAGCGAAGTCTGGAGCGCGAGCCGCCAGCCGCACCTGCACTCGAACAGCCGATTCATCGACTTGGTGCGGATCGCCTTGTTGCTCGAGGATGGGGAAACGCTGCATCTGATGGCCGGAACGCCGCGTGAGTGGCTGGCGGATGGAAAGGTGGTTGAAGTGCGGCGCATGCCCAGCTATTTCGGCGAGGTGAATTTCACCGCCCGATCCCGCGTGGGCGAAGGCAAGATCGCCATTGCCATCGAACCGCCCCAGTGGCAGGCGCCGAACGTCATCCTGCACGTGCGTCCGCCGACTCGATATGGCAAGATCAAGGGCGTGCAGGTGGATGGAAGGGAATGGAAAGAATTCGACGGGGAGTCCGTGCGACTGCCCCGGTTGGAGAAGAAAACCGACGTACTCTGCGCCTTTTGATGCCAGGGTTCAAGGGAACTCAGGAATGGAGGAATGGTGTTTCCCGCCCGAAGAGCTTGACAGTAGATTAAAAGATTATTAAAAATAATAGTTTCCGAAATTTTCCGGTCGAATAATCCGGGAGATTGCGCCCCCATCGTCTAGTGGCCCAGGACATCGGATTCTCAGTCCGAGAACAGGGGTTCGACTCCCCTTGGGGGTATTATTCAGCCCGCTTCACGCGGGTTTTTTTGTTTCTTGAATTACTCTAAATGCTTATTCTGCAAGGTTTTACTGCATTTTACTAACTGGTCTGAGGCAAGAGCAATTTCGGCATGGGTGAAAACATGGTCTAAATCATGGGTTGTATTGGTCTAAATTATTCCTTATAATGGGTTTAATATTCCATTCCGATTCCTGTTGAGACAGTGAAACCCAAGCGATGGCCAAATACTACAACTGCAAGCTTCCGAAGCCAGATAGTCAGGGACGATATCGCCCTGTCGTGGGCAAGAATCGTGAAGGCAAGCCTGTGAAATTCCAGGTTGGCACAGTCCGAACGACGACGACGGCAGAGGCTCAGCGACGGCTAGATAGCATCAGACTTCTGTATCAAAAACAATGCGAGTATTTGGGCATTGCTTATTGGGGTGCTGGTTATCATCAATGGGCTATCCAGCTATCCGGCGGCACCATCAATTCAAACTTTTCTCGATTTGATCTTCGATCCCAAAATGGCACGATTCAGGCAAGCGGATCAGAATTCTCG
The DNA here is from genome assembly GCA_963713065.1 of Pirellulales bacterium. Lineage (GTDB taxonomy): Bacteria > Planctomycetota > Planctomycetia > Pirellulales > Thermoguttaceae > JADLEL01. Next base: position 31,640 of record CAVQKP010000021.1, read on the forward strand.
AAGATTAATTCGGGTCAGGCGGCAGAAGAGTTGTCAGGAATACATCAGCTTATCGAATGGGGTTTACCGGTGCAAATTGTGGATTGTCAACTGCAAGCCTCAGGCAATGCGTTCATCAAAGAACAGATCGAGATAGAGGTTAATCGGGCTGTTCGGGCGATTGTCGAACAAATGGGCACCACTTGGGGCGAAGGTATCATCGAATCTGCCAAGAATGAGGCGATACCCGCCAATGTCATGGATGCAGAAATCAAGACTCTCCACGAGGCTCTTACCGCCTTCAGCAAGAATCTCCAAATCAACGGAATAACGCATCGTCTCCACAATCGCCTTGCGCGGATCAAATATTTAAAAGAGCATACCGAGGATTTTCCGTTATGGCGGTTCGACTTTCCGCAGATCGAAAAGATCGTCGCTTATTGGAGAAATCGACCTGTAACACAAAAAGGCAATCGGTGCAGCAAAGATCATGCGGCTGATATGTTGAAGGAGTTCTTTTCCTTTATGTCATGGATGGACACCGAACCAAATTATAAATGGGAAAAACCGAAGGGAATCGAAAAAATCAATCGGACTCCCATTACTTTGCCCGAGGACAACAACGTCGAAGCCTTCCAAACGATCAAGAAACGCACTTACACTCCAGAAGAGTTGGCAATCCTTGCTGCGAACACAAATAATTTTGGAAGGGCATTGATCGGCGTTTGCGTCAACTGCGCTTTCGGCGCGTCGGAAGTCGGGCAGTTGTCCATGAGTGGTTATTCCTTATCCCATGCCCATCCACATGCGGAAAAACTCGGCATTGTTTCCACCGATGCGGATAGCTGGATCGTCGGCAACCGCCCAAAGACCGGCGTTTACGGCGAACACCTGTTATGGAGGGCGGTTGCCAAAGCTGTCGCTCCCTATCTGGACGGTCGTCCTGTATTGCCAATGACTTCAAAGGAAACCACTTGGTTCCGTGTTCACGCCAAAAATCCACAGACTGCCTTTGCGAATTGGTGGTACGATTTGCTGGACCGAGTGGAAAAGGAACATCCCGATTTTCCCCGTCTGCCTTTCGGATCATTGAGGGACTTGCTGCCTAACGTATTGCGGCAGAAGTATTCCGATCAGATCGCGGATATGGCGCTTCAGCACGGCGATCCCGCCGAGCATAATTTGCTCAAATGTTACGCCAACACGCCATTTGGCAAATTAGTTACTGCAACCCGCGAATTGGAGCCGATGTTTAAGCCGTTTTTGTCGGTTATCGGAGAATTGAAATGACTTGGATCGAGGTGTCCCGAACAAGAGAGTCCTCGGTGAACCTCCTGATCGTGTCCATGCGTCGAACCACGGTCCTCACATGATCAATGTAAACTTTCTCGTTTTTAATCATTTGGTAATTATCGCTGGCAGGGCTGAACCATTCGTAATAATGCTGAAGCCAAATTGGGCCCGCGTTGCTCGACAATTCCTTTCCAGTTTTTCAACCTTTCACGAATTCGCTAAATCAACATCGCAAATGCGAATCCGATCCCGTCGGCTTTTCTATATATTGCCCAACAGCCTTCACATGGGCATCGACCCGCCGGTCATTCTCGAACATTAGCGGATGCGGATGAAGGTGATCACGCATCACAAGAATTCATTTTTCTAAAATCCTGCCGCGATGCCCATGTCGGGGCGATCTTCACATGACCAGCCCGTTCGATAATAAGACCAAACAAAAGCTATGTGGGCGGTCTCTTCGCTAATCCACCGAACATGATCGCGAGAACTGCCTCACATGCCCCAGCCTTCTGTCCCTGACTTCATGTTCGCATCGTGAAGGATTTTACATGCCAACAGAATTCCACGAAACACATGTTGGCTGTTCTCTCCTCTCATCCAATCCATTAACATGACGATTTTCACAAGTAACATTTTCATCGGAAGGTGAGCATTTTCATAATATCCCGAATGTGTAATTCTGTTATTATGCAGCCAACGTCAAGGCATTATTGCATTATTATTTTTCACATTATGGTTTTCCATATTATTTGTCCCATCTGATATTATTCGCATTCCGAACTCCGCCAACACAAAAGACGGATTTCACATTCATAATAATCTCGCTGGGAACATTATGTTCCCGAATTTTTTGTGTTTATTTTCCTAATAATCACGATCACGACATAACAAATAATATGGCTGACATTTCATAATGTTGGCGGTTCAAATTTGATATTTCATCCTTTTTGGACGATGGTGCCGGTAGCGTGCGGCACAGAGTTTCAGCTTAAAAGGTCGTTCTTGAATCATGTCCCGAATCGCCAATAAGCGGTTTGCTACTGAAAATGTCGTTTCCAACTTGATCATTCGCCCTCGGACTTTGGGGCACCGCAAGTATTTCCATTTCGCAAATCCTGCCACAATACTCATGTCGAGGTAGGCTTTGCGGTATTGAAGACTGAAGGAGGGACGTATCATTCGGCGGAGGAAAGGACGCGACGGATGGATAATCGTTTTTGATTTTAGACCCAAAAATTTCCTTTACGATGTTGGCGGCAATGCCGATTCCATTCGCCAGCGTTCAACCATTCTTTGGCGCGTTCGACCAATGTGTCGCGGCGCATCGGCAAATGAAAACCCGCGCCCTCTTGACAAAACGGTTCGATTTGATAAACTGACGGAACAATTCAATTTCACCCCTTCGGTCGTAGTTGACCGAGTGTGCGGCTGGATGTGGCAACCAGCGCACGGGGGCTAGCAGTGACATGGGAGCAAGGACCATCTGACCTGCAAGGTATGCAGCCCAACCGATGCACCGGGAATAGATCACAACCGGGTCGAAGCCAAACGGGATCGGGAGGGAAAGTCTTAGAAAAGCGGGCATCGCCGCCTGCAAAGGTTACCAACCATCCTGCTACGGACCGAAAGCCTTCGCTCGGGCTAGAGTCTCCATCTCTTTGGAGACTCACATTATGCGCAAAGCGCAATCTACGCCGCCGACGCTATCGGCACGACGCCCCCGCCAACCCGTCCCCGACTCTCTCCGTCAAGCAAGCTTGTGAAAATCATAAACTTGCCGACAGTCAATTGACCACGGATCTTTTTGCCGCCATTCCTGGCAATGCGACGGCACCTTCCGCCGATCTCAATTCCGAGCAAGGCATCGCAAATGCCGATTTCGTGGACCAATCGGACGCTACGAGGTTCGCGTCTTCCGATCCCGCCCTGGAATTTGTGCTTCCCTTTGGGATCAAGGTAGACGATCAACAATCGCAAGAATTCAACATTGCTAGAGAATTGATTGCTAGAGATCAAATGCTTCAAGAAATTCCGACAAAAGTCAAATCCGAATGTTTGCCTTTTGAGGAAAGCCTCGTCCAGACCCGTATCCTTGTCACTGCTCGCATTATCCAAATGTTCGGTCATCCGTCAGAAACAGACCAGCCTTTCTTTCGCAAAGTCGTTCCGGTCTTGGTGGAAGCAATCAGATCACTCGCTGCTCTCGATAGGTCATCGAATGAAGCGACGGAGCCGGAAAAGGGAGTTTACCTCGACCGGCACTCCCGTTCTTTCTACGTCGATGGAGAACTCAAGGAGGAATTGACCGATCCGCAGAAGGATGTTCTGGAAGTCCTCTACGAAGCCGGTGACAAACGGACGAGCGCCAAAATACTCAGAAGAAAAGCAAGTGGCATGATATACGCGGCATTCTGGACCGCATCAGGAAAGACCCTGGCTGGAAGAAGCGAATCGAACTGCCCGGCAAGGCTTATCGTGGCTATCGACTGATAAGGTAACGACCTGCACTCTCCTGCACTTCTACCTGCACTCGTCGCATTTTATTAACTTTTTGTTGTTGTTAAACTTCAAGCAGTGATTGAAACGGTGACCACTTCGGTCACTGCAATCATTTTTGTCTGTGGTGCGTCATGACCGACGTATCGCAATCAACTTAACCAGTTTTATTCGAGGAGACGACCATGGCGAACATTTGCGATTTCAAATTGAGCATTTATGGGCAACAGGAGCAACTGGATGCTCTTAAGGAAATGATTTTAGGGGACACCGAGCCAACAACAAGGGAATTCGTTTTCGATATCAAAGTCGGTGTATGGGGAAATGATGAAGGCAACCACGAGTTTATTTGGATTCAAGAAATCAAATACTATCGGTGCGAAGCAGTTCTTGGCGATTACCTGCAAAAAAAAGATGAACTGCGGATCATCGGTGAAGCAAAATATTGCCCGCCTCTTGTTTTCGCGGAGCAGGTTATGAAGAAATTCCCGGAGTGCGGTGTTGATTTACACGGCACCACCGAGCACGAGCTTTACGAGCATTGGCAATCCCGTGATGTTCAAGACGGTCAGGGGCAAAGACTGGTGTGCCGGTTTGAGCAAATCACGAATTTGGAAAACGATGAGATTTTGCGGGTAGTGATCGACGGGCAGCAAATCCTTCCACGGGCAGAGCTTGAATCTGTACCAAACAATTTAGATGAACAGGAGAACTAATAACATGTCAACGTTGAATTCCAGTTGTTTTTCAGCCGTTAATCCAGCCGAAGCGAATGCCTGTAAACCAATTCTCGCGTCGCCACGGCTTACTCCGCCTCTCAAATGGCATGGAGGTAAGCACTACCTCGCTGAACGAATCATAGACCTCATGCCCTCGCACGTCCACTACATCGAGCCGTATTATGGCGGCGGGGCAGTATTGCTGGCGAAAAACCCTACCGGCGTGTCGGAGGTAGTCAATGATTGTCACGGCGAATTGACCAATTTTTGGCGTGTTTTACAAAACGACGAACAATTCCTTCAGTTTCAACGCATCATCGAGGCGATGCCCTTTTCACAGCATGAGTGGACGGATGCGTGCAATTCAACGGGAAAATCGGCAGTTGAGCGAGCAGTTGCCTTCTTTGTCATTTGTCGTCAGTCGCGGGCTGGGCAGATGCAAAACTTCGCCCCACTCTCAAAGACCCGCACCCGCCGCGCTATGAATGAGCAGGCATCGGCTTGGATGACCGCAGTGGAAGGATTACCCCAAGTTGCGGTTCGGCTGAAACAAGTCGTGATTTATAACGACGATGCTTTGGCGGTGATTCGGCGGGAAGATAATTCGAAAACGCTTTTTTACTGTGATCCACCTTACCTTCATGCAACGCGGACAGCCACAGACGTGTATGACTTTGAGATGACCGAAAGCGACCACCAACAACTCCTCAATCTGCTTAATGAAGTCGAAGGGGCGGTGCTTCTCAGTGGCTATCGTTCAGACCTCTACGACTCGATGCTGACCGCGCCAATGTGGGAACGAATCGAGTTCGAGTTGCCAAACAACGCCGCAAGTGGCAGCGTCAAAAGGCGAATGGTGGAGTGCGTATGGCGTAAAGCTGCTGTGAGCAGATAGTTCGAGGCAGTTATCAGCAATTCAAGTCCCAATTCAATCAACTTTTGCAAGAACAAAGTTCCATGATGAAACAATCGAAATACAGTCGCATGCTTCCACCGCCGACGGCACAAAGCCTCGAATCTCTTCGCGCCTCAATTAGGCAACGGGGTGTTGATGAGCCGATCATCGTCGATGAAAACGGCGAGATCATTGACGGCTGGCACCGCTATATAATCTCTGTAGAACTTGGCATATTTTGCCCACGCCAAGTCAGGAAATTCACAAGTGAAGCTGAAAAATATGAACTCGCCCTTACACTAAACCTTGCGCGTCGGCAACTGAACCGCAAGCAACGTCGAGACTTGATCACGACATATCTGAAAGCTGATCCGGTGATCTCCGACAACCTTTTGGCGACGATTGTCGGCGGGATGGCTTCTCACCATGTCGCCTCGGTCCGAGCTAAATTGGTCGCAGAGAACGAGATTCCCCATATCGAGAAATTGCGTGGTCACGATGGAAAATTCCGCCCCACCAAATACACCAAAATTGTCGTCAATTCGCCCATCGAATTTGAGAAGGCCAAGAAGGCGATTGAAAACCTACCTTTGAGTGGCAAGATCATGGATGTGATCACAGCCACCCGCCTTGCTGCAAAACACAAGAATAAGATCACCCGCGAAGAAAAAACGATTTTTCCGCTCTCCGAAGGCGATATTCGCCTCTACCATTGCCATTTCCAGGATCTTCCCCGGCTCGCGGGGATCGATGACGGATCTGCACAACTGGCGCGTAACCGACATTCCTTACGGTCAAGAATTTTTGCCGCAAATTGAAGACCTTGGGCGGCTTGCCCAACAAATACTCGCTGAGGGGGGACTGCTGGTGACGCATTGCGGGCAATATTGGATGAACAAAGTCATCGAGGGATTAAGCAGGCATCTCACTTACCGCTGGACAATGTGTTCTGTTTGGAATGGGGATGCAACGCCGGTCCACATCGGCGGGTGGAAAGAGTCACATGCCCGCGTGTTATCCAAGTGGAAGCCGATTCTCGTTTTCTCCAAAGGGTCTTTTCCCCATCGAGGACAGTGGTGTGATGTGAGTCACGTCAATGAAAAGAAAAGGATTGGCATCCCTGGCAGTTGCCACTGGCTGAGGTCGAAATGCTGGTTCGGTATTTTTCGGAGCCTGGCGATTTGGTCGTCGATCCCTGCGGCGGCGGCTTTACCACGGCGGTCGCTTGCCGGAATTTGGGACGGCGATGCATTTCCTGCGACGTGGACGAAGCGTGTGTTCAACGGGGCGTGGAGCGATTGGCTGTCACGCCGTATCCGCCTTCAGATGGCACAATCCAAGAGTCTGCTTAGCAAGGGAAGGAAACTGAAAAATGTCCCGTAGTTCTCAAGTTCCCTCTGGTGCGATGATCCTGCGCAGTTATCGGGAACTGGTAATGGAAGCCGAAGCCTATTTTGAGGATCATTACGACGAACTTTTGGTGATCGGACCACCCGGCATCGGTAAGTCGGAGACCTTCCGACAACTCGCGTTGCAGCACCTTGAGCGTTGCCACTACCTGGAGGGCAATACTAAGCCGCTTGCCACCTACATGGAATGCTATCGGCACCGCCACAAATTGCTCGTGTTTGATGACGCCGAAGGGTTGTGGGCAAGCGAAAACGGCAAGCACCTTCTGCGCCAATTGACGCAGCACTGCCGCAACAAATACGTCCAGTGGCTCTCGACTGTGAGGGATTTGGATCGGCAGAAGATCCCCACCAGTTTTCACACCACCAGCAAGTGTGCATTTTTGATGAATCGCTTCGTAACGAACGACCAGTTTTCCGAGGCGATCCTCGACCGGGGACACGTTTTCTATTTCGATCCGCCAGCACCCGAACGGCACAAATACGTCGCCACTTGGTTTCACGATCAGCAAATTCACGATTTCATCGGCTCGCATCTGCATCTGGCAAGTGATATTACTGCTCGAACCTACAACCTGCTAGACCAAAAGAAGCATGCTGGTCATGACTGGAAACAATATTTCTTTGACCGCTTCTGCCACGACTCCGTGCTGCTCGCTGTGCAACAGTTGGAGAACGATAAGTCCTACCGGACGGTGGAGGATAGGATCAATGAGTTCGCTCGTCGCGGGCTTGGTTGCCGCCGAACCTATTACAACTATAAGAATGAGCTTTCGTCCTCCGGTCAACTGACTATCGCCCCCTCGAAGCCGATTCCGGTCCAAGGAGAACCGCCGGAGCCGTTTAATCGGGACGAGTTGTTACGTCGAAGGGCGGAAAAAATGGAGGAGGCAGATGAAGAGGTCATCGATGAAAAGCCGCGATTGGAGATCGTGGGCTAGATTTGGCATTTCCTTGCACTTTGCACACTGCCATCAGTTCCTGCGTGGCATGCCACGCTCGACGTATCGCAATCAACTTAACCATTTTTTCAAGGAGACCGCTATGGAGAACAAGTACCGCGTGGAAATTGATCCGAAATACCATGTCATCATTCGTCCGGCTTCACAGGGCATGCTGTGGTCGGAAGCCCTTGCTGAAGCGATCAACCGGATTCTACTGCTTCACTCGGAAGATAGCCGCGAACATTGGCAATTGAATCTGTGCCATCAACTCCTGGCGAGGACCAGTGAGGCGACGTATGCGGACGATTTACTCCAATACAAGGCGGAACTGGACGTTGCCGCCGAGGCGCAATACGACGGTTCGATTTCGCCAGAGGCCATGTCCGACGGAATGTGGGCACGCCATTGTTCGTCTCTCGAAGAGGCGGTCTTTGAATACTTTGGAGAATTACGCAGGACCAACGGTCGAACTGATACGGTTCCTACGGATACGGTTGTCGTGTGGGGCCTTCAAAGTACGGATACAGGGCGCTGGATCGCCACCGCGGATAAATACGGAGTAACGTCGCTCCAAATCTTTAGGACTCGTGAGCTTGCCGAGGGGTTCCAATGCGAAGGCAATAGGGTAGTTTGGAAGCATCCAAAGGAGTGGTGGAAGAAAGTCGAGGATGCCGTGAAGACGGGCTATCCGACGCAGGTGATTGTTTTGAGCGACTGCGTGGACGGAAGGACCGACGAGCGTATCTATCGCATTGACGACATTATCACCGCGGGGCTCGATGAATTCATCGCGGACTTCACTTTTTAGAAGGGAAGCATTGGCATGGATCAGCATCGAATTGGCGAGATGAAGCAGTCAACGACGGTTTCGATGTTGAGGCGTACGATGAAAAGTTCTCCGCTGCGCCTGTTGATGAGGTTAATATTCCAGCAGCAATCAAAGAACAAATTCGACGCGAGGCTGAAGAACGGGAAACATGGTTTGCACAAATGTCCCAAAACCGAATTCAATATAACGAAAGAAATGCGGCTTTGCGGGAAACCCATGCTTGTAGCAGGGCTACTGCAAGTGACATCTAATTTTAAGGAGTCATGAAATGAAGATTGAAAAAGAAACCACGAGTTACAATGCCCGAAGGTTTTCCCAGCCCTGGATTGCAAAAGTTGATTTTACCATCGACCCAAAGGGCAAATTCAACTTTTGCGAATTCGTGGGCGACGATAAAGGCGGATTGTTGCTGGTGTTGGATGCAATTGAGGGCGATATTATCGCAACAGGTCAAAAGGATTTCAGGAAGCCAAGAAACTCTGCACCGAATTGGTGGGTGGTCAAAGATGGGACATTGTCCCGATTGGCTGGCAAGGCGGAAGCGTACAAATTGTCACAAACCAAGCCACAAAAATAGACATTACAGAGTGAAACTTGTCCATTTTGTGATGGGTGTGCTGAAGCAGTTGTTTTGACTTTGCCTGTCTGATTTTCGTGACGATGGACTCGCGAGGAATATGATGATTTCCACTTTACCAACTCGAAAAACACATGCCCTTTTAACCGAGCAGATGACCATCGTCCGGGACTGCCTCCGCACGTCTCGCAACGCCACGGCGAAGCTTGCCCAGGCGCTCGCAGTGATCCACGATGAAGAACTCTACCGCCTAACGCACAAGAGTTTTGAGGAATTCTGTCGCCAGGAGTTTGATCTAACCCGCAGTCGAGGATACCAACTTCTTGATTTTTCCAAGGTGGTCGAACACCTCAGCGCCAACAATTGTGGACAGCTTGCGATCCCCGAGCGGGAAAGCCACGCCCGCTTGATGGCTCCGTTGCCACCGGCTCAACAGATTGAGGTCGCCCGGCGCGTGCAGGAGAGTCTGGATGCCAATTGTCGATCAAAGCCGTTGACGGCGGATTTCGTGGAAGCGGTGCGGATCGTCAGTGGGAATGCCGATGATCCCAACCTGCAAAACACGGAGACGCCTCCGTCGTTGTGCCAATGGATCTTCGAGCGCCTCATCGACGCGGATGTGCATCCTCGAAAAATCCTGGATCCATGTGCCGGAAATGGCAACCTGACCCGACCGTTCGGATCTATGACAGAGATCGTTGAATACGAAATCCGCCGTGGCTTGGACTTTTTTCAGGCAAAAAAGATTGCCTGTGATCTCGTAATTTGCAACCCCCCGTGGAAGGATGCGCTGCGATGGCTCATGCGAATTGTCGAGGTGGTGGGCAACAAAACGCCAATTGTCTTCATTTGTCCGGTGCTCTTCTTCATTGGCTACAAGGATGCGCCATGCCGAAAATACCTGGATTCGCCGGAAGCTCCGAGGCTCGATCACATCACGCCATTGCCGTCCGATACTTTCGTGCGGGTTTATTGTCCGGCGGCAATCCTCTGGCTGAACCTCCCCGAGGTGTGTGGAACCGCCTTGGTGCCCAGCCGTTGCTTGATTCGCAGTTTGAACTCTGCAAATTGAAATTGCACGGTTGAGAATACGCGAATTGCGGAAACGGGGGGCTACCCGGACGAGGCACTGAAAACCACTTAATAACCCTCTGGCGGTGTGCAAAATTGCAAGGATTTCGGCGATCTGCGAGTGCAAAGTGCAAGGAATTCTGCTCCTCCCTCTCTGGCGGTGTGCAAAAGTGCAAGCATTTTGGCAACGTGCTCGTGGAAACGCAAAGTTTCGCGCGTGAAACTTGACCGTCCAACTTTGCCCAGAGCAAAGTTGAAATTATCGTCCTGGTTCCAAGCTGCTCCCCCGCCGAATTGCTCCGGTGCCAAATCGTTCCTTGGCTTCGTCAGCCACAGCATCAAGCCGGGATTGCTTTTCCCGTGAATCCTGATCGAACAACAACCCTTGGACCAGACTTGCTTCCTCCAAGCCGCTCACGCCCATCCCTAGCAGCCGCACCGGCAGATGCCCACTTGGCAGTCGCTTGCAGAGCATTTCATCCGCTACCTGCCATAGCTCCTGGGTGATGTCCGCCGGCGATACGTTTGTTGGAGTCTATTTGGCTGGTGCTATCCTCTGGTTTAACCTTCCGCAGGTCCGAGATGTTGCTCTGGTGCCGAATCGCTACTTGATTCGCAGCAATCACATCGAAGCGAAGAAGTTGTGCGGTTAATACCTGAATCATCCCAAGCTGCTTATTCAGCTTTTGGACCAAGGAATCGTGGAACGCACAAGATTGATACGGGTGGCAAAAAAGCTCATCCAGTTGAATTTCGTGATTTTCACGGTCTGCGGGCGGATTTGAGGGAAGAATCCTTGCTGGGTAACGATGGTCCGCGACAGCATACTTTGCCTAAAGCCCCAGTTGCGTTCTCTTACCCCCGCCTTCATGCTATTAAACAATCTGCACGAGTAGGGGGTTTTGATGTCGAAAAGCACTGGCTTACTGTCTCCCAAAAATTGAGTTGAACAGGAATCGACTGCGGCGGGTACTATCCAGGGAAAACAGCAAAACGCTATAATAGCTGATTGGGGGGGGCAAGCTTGTCTGGTCACGCTACTCACCCTTTTAGCCAATGCTAATTAGTTTCTGTTGTGGAAAGTCTATTTTATGTTGATTTCAAGCGTGAAATATTGTTTTTGATATTTTCTCGCAGTCGAGCCGAGGTGGTTTCGGCAAACAAGGCAGTTCGGGAAATGTTCGGTTCTCCTTCAACCACGAACAGGCGCAGGGGATCCTTTAAAGGATCGTCGAAAGAATTCGATTTTACCTCCAGTTCCATGCTACGTTTTGCCTTGACGGGCGAGGATCCGCAGGTTGTGGCTGAACACGCCCCAGCCGACGGCGGAAACAAAACCCTTAAATCCCTCGAAAAAACAGCGACTCAGCCGAAACGCGCGTTTCAACACCGAAATAGTGCCTTCGATGCCCGCCCGAAACGCCTGGCAATAGACCATCATCTTGTCGGCGTAGTCTTGCAGCCGCGAAGGGATCGCCAGCGTATCGACCAGTTCTTCCAACTCCGCGAAGGTCTCGGCGTCGGGCCGAAAACCCTTGTCGGCGGCCAGCAGGTCCGGCGTGTTGCCATAAAGTTTTTCGTGCCGTTCGATCAGTTCCTTCGTCAAGCTGCTGTCGGCCGGATGCTTGTCGTAAGACTTCGTAATCGGTGATGAATTTTTCCGTCGTCTGGCAGAGCAGGATCTTATGCCCGAACTCGATCGGCTTTCCCCGCCGCCCGCGCTGGATCAGTTCGGTATGCGGCTCGAAGAGGCTGAACACCCGCTCCGAGGCGGGCACCGTCTCGCCCTGAAGCTGCGCCCGAATCGCGTTCCGATGAATGGTCCGCATCGTGGGCAGATAGTCCGCTCAGTCCGCTCGCCAAGGCCTGCAATTCGATGCTCGCGCTCCGCTGGGCACGCTCCACGAAGGCCGCCGCCTGCTCGATGAGCCGTCCCGTCCGCTCGATCAACAGGCGAAAATGCTCCTTCACCGCCCGCTGGCGTTTGGCCGACGTGCTCTTGCTGTAGCGCGTGATGAAGAGGTGCAAACCCTTGATTTTAAGGGTGTGGAAGCGGAGGCCGGCCAAAATCGGATCGAGCCCGCGGGCGTCGTCCAGCATCCGGGCCGCCACCCGCCAGACGTCCCAAAGCAGCGAGGAATCGGTGGGATAGTGGATGTCGGCGTCCACCACGGTGGTGTCGGCGCGGATCACCGTCGGATCGATGGCCCCGATGCGGATCGCATACTGGGCCACGATCTCGTTGATCTTCCGCTGGGTTGCCGGGCGGATCGCCAGCCGGCACTTGTCCAAAAAGGTATGGTCCATCGCCACCTTCTTCCGCAGCCGCAAGAAGTCCTGCAAAAAGGGCGTGGTGCCGATTTTGACCACCGTCTTCCGCAAGGAAAGCCCCTCGACGCTCTGCACGATCAAGGCCCGCAGGAGGTTCTCCGAGGTGTAATCCCCCTTCCGCCCGCGGCGTCCGCCTTGCGGAGAGTTTTTTCACGTCCTCGTGAAAGGCGTCCAAAATCTCCGGGTTCGCGTCCAGCACTTGACTGATCGCCACATAGTCCTCACAATATTCCCGTACCGGCTTGGGTCCCTTCGGCAAGTCGAACTCGAAACACAACACCGCTTCGCGTTTCCGACGCATCTTGATTCCTCCTGGGTTGTTGTAGTATTCCCATAGGATAAAGATGCGTCTTTTTCTTGCCAAGCCGTCTTTCATTTTTTAGCAAAATAATTTTCCGCAACAGAAACTAATTAACAACATAAGCTGAAACATTCCCGATTACAAGCGGGACAAGATGTTTCTTTTCTTCGGAACGAATAGAATGGTCAAGATTGAATAAGCTTCAGTTGGAGTGAGCGGTGTTCATGTTATGCGATTGGAATCGGCATGAAGATGGGAAATGCGCCGGTAAACCCGACGCTGTCTCGTCATTCAATAAGCGTCGCTGGTTACGCTGGGAGACACGCCCAAGAATGCATGCTGAAAACCTGCTCGGAAAGGTTCGATCCCTGCCTCTTTCGCAGAGATGAAGAAGAAACTTGCGGCTGGTACTTGATAAGCGAACGCTGCGAAGCCTTCGGCTCGCAGCATTTCCAGCCCATGCCGCACATACGGATACGCATTATCTGGAGGGGTGAATTCCCTGTACTTTGTTTCCGCCAATATTGGTGGCGGTAAATGATCAGTGCCTCTCGACTGCGAAGCAGTAGAGCGAGTTCGCTAATCAAAACCTTCTTCTCGGAATCACCGTTGTGGTGCGAATAAAAACCGGTGTCGGGATCCAGGAACAAATAGCGATGATTGATCGCCGCCACGGCATCGACCCATTTTCGAAGCGCCTGACACCACGACAAGAAGGTACATTCGTGAAGCCGCCCGGCTTCCAACAGGTCCGCTCGCAGGGAATCCCGATTGCTGTTTGGAAGATTGCCTTCTCTGCATCGCTCCACGGTCCATCCGTTGTCATGGGAACACAGGCAATGGACGCGGCTACGTTGGGCGGCAGCAACCGAAAAATAAGTGCTTTCAATCCGTCGAGGCTGTCAAGCAAGTATTCACGATTCATTGTTTCCTGTGCCTTATTGCGACAAAATGCTGATCGGTTTGGCTTTCCTATGAAGCAGGCGAAATCCTGGACGGATCACATCGGCAATCGATTCTGGCATTTGCCTACTTTGCGAAAATGAATCGAGGGTCTTCGGGGGCATGTTCTTTTGCCCATACCACAAGACTTCCATTCAGGGATTCTTCATAAGGCAGATTGAATGGTTCAGGATCGGCATCCGGGTTCGTTAGTTCGACGAGGACATGCATCAGGGATTGTTCGACTTCCTCCTTTTCGCGGATAGCATTGAAAACTTTCCACGGTTTATCCTTGGCGTCGGAAAGGAGAACGAAGCCAGTATCATCATACGGTATTTGAAGATGCGCGAGTTCAATATTTGGCAACGACACGCGATGAACTACCTTTACTCCGGCTTCGCGAGAAAAAGGATCTCTTTGTAAATCGCCTGATTGGCAGTCTATGCAGAATTCGTTTTCCCATCGCGTCGTACTGGGTAATCTGTGTCGTGGAGTATCGCAAAGTGAACCTTGAATTGCCGTAGCATCTGAATGATGAGAAGCATGGTGTATTTGCCCCTTGGCGAATAAGGACCGGTTTCTGCTCAGCGGAAAGTCTTCGGGATGCTTCGCCATTATTGACTCAAGGCGGCAAACTCCGTATCCCCTTCGATAATGATCGAATACTGCCCAAAGAACATTTCCGCCAGCCCCGTGTCGAAACGATTCAGCATCTTGAGTTCCTTTCTTTTTCATCTTCGGAGAAGCTGGCTGAATCGGAACGATACGTCTTCGGGCTGGGGTTCTTTTGACACCGATCCAAGCGAACGATTGTCGTGTGATCTTTGAGAGGATCGATGACGCCGGTGAATGGGTGGCAAGCATCACCTGCCATGAAGGATCGTCGGCTAAAGCATAAAGGTAATCGCTGGCTGCCCTTATCGCGTTCGGATGTAAACCGACCTCGGGTTCGTCGATTATCAGCATGAAGCTCGGAAGAATCTGACGATCCTCTTCTGGAGGTTGCCCCGCGTTTTTCTGTGTCAGGCTCTCGATTCTCTTTTCGAGTTCGACTATCTCGTTTGTCTTCGCCACCCTGGTCTTTTCGGTTTTCGCATTCTCCGCCTGTTCCTTCAACTTTTTCAACTGCTTCGTGGCATCCTCGATTTCTTTTTAGCACGTTGTTCCGCTTCAAAAATTGCCTTTAACTTCGAGCGGACTTGTAGCATGGTCCAGAAAAGTGCGCGTTGGGAACCGGTCCCTTGTTGCGACCATTGGACTTCTTTTCCCATTCCTTGAATTTCAAATACGAATTCTCTTTCAGTAGCCGCATGAGATCGATATCAACGTTTCCCACGCCGATCTCAAAATCAATCGCAAGGTCGGGGAAAATGCGATTATGCGAAGAATTCAGATCGTCCTTGAGGCTAGTCAGGTTTTCCTGTTCGGCTGCGATAGGCTTATTCGCCAAGGTCGAGACGGAGGACAGTGCTTTTCTCAACTCCGACTCTTCGTTTTTGAGTTCCTTTTGCAACTTTTCGGCAATGGGCTGGATGATTAGAGTTAAGAGATTCTTGTGTTCCTGTTCGGGATGGTCGAGAGAACCGATTCGAAAAGGAACGGGCAACCGGCTTGTAAACACCGTGTCGAGACCGCTCGCCTTATCGTCAACGGAATAATCATTCAATTCGGGATCCCAGGTGAAACGTGCCTTCTTCCATCCGTTCTCGCTGTTCCATTCCCACTTACTCCTGACCAACAGGAGGTCATTTTCCTTCGTCTTCCATTTTTCGGCGATATTCTCCACTCCCTCGGGAATATGCACCCAGATCTCGACTACCGCCGGTGCCGATCCAGAACGGTTACACATATCATGCTCGGCGGAAAAGGATGCGCTGCCAATTGCCAACTCATAGGCGCAGAACCGTGGATTTGCCGCTGTTGTTCGCACCTACAATGCAGATTATGTTATCGAGAGAGATTTCCAGTCCCTCGGGTCCAATGCATCCCAGATTTTGAATCCGCATCTTCACGAGTTTGGACCGCTCAGCCATTTTCCTTCTCCGATTTTTGATTAGAGGCACTCAGAATTTAGCAGATCAGACCCGTCATTGGCTTCCCCTTTCGGCACGACGAGCAGGGATGACCAGCGAAAACCGGACTTAGGATACCTCTCTTCACGAAAAGATCAATCCCCCAGGATGGCACCGACCGCGTGGGGGAAATCGTATGGGAGAACAACTCTTGTAACGATTTTGCCGCCTGATCGAAATCTTCGATCTCGATGGTGATTCGGGCTGTGAAATGTATCGGGGGCTGGGGGTCATGGAAGTGGTCCAAGGGGATTTAGGACCACAAATAGTTGTGAAAACGGTACGAGCAATATAGAGAGTTCAGATCCTAAACCCTGCGTCGAGCCTGCGATTAACGCTATCTGCTTGGGAGGAAGGGATTTCGCCGCTGAACAGGATCACCCCGCATTCAAATGTAATAAGCTGCCGTGGAAATTTAAGTGGGGCTAATTCGGAATTACAAACCGAGAGATAAGACCACAGAGACCATCTATGTCGTTTTGGAATAGATCGGCTATAAACGGTCTTCAAGGAATCCAATTCGCCTTCACTCATGCACAGAATAGAAAGACTGCCATGAAATTTCACGACGTTTATTATGACGTATTTGCCATGAAAGACGGGACGGTTTTATTCGTCTTGCCGGTTCAGAAAACCCGGTAGTGGCCAACGAAGGAAACCCAAGATCAACGAGGAGCGGATCTGCAAATGGCACTTGGCATTTGGAACAATTTCAGAGAAATGGACGACAAAAACTGGATTGCCGTTCATACGACTGTGGCAAACTGCCTCAATTTCAAACGACTTTTGCGAGAGCGTGTCCAAAGTCGCCTCGATTCGATGGAAAAACGACTGGACCTTGTTCAGCAGCAACTCGACCGTATTGAGAGCATGATAAGCCGATTGGTAGATACTGGTTCGTCGTTGAAAACCGAATGATCTTCGATGCAGTTTCAACACCTACGATAGTCTGCTTGACGGTGATTAGAGCATTACTGCGGAATTCCTCTGTTCTCCGAGGATTTCTGCCATTCCGAGGTGATGATAATGCGACGGTCTGCGCACCACGATCCCGTTGCCATCGTTCCGGCACTGCCCGAGACAACTCAATGCAAAAGCTTTGCGAGACAACAGCTAAGATCACTGGTTAGACGTGGTATTAGCGATCCGCAAACTGTTCGGCGTTTTTTTCGGTTAGGTAATCATTAGTTTTCTAACATCAAACTATACAAGTCAAGTAGTCGAATAAGAGCGATGCGTAAAAATCGGACCATCCTTCAAGTGGGTCGAGCCTTCAAACTCATTATCCAATCGTGACGTCTGCAATGCGTTCGTCCGCTCTGCCTTGTCCTTTAGGTGTCCAAGGAACAATCATTACTCCATAATCAGCTTTTCGTAATCGCACGGCTTGACGAAGCGTCGAGTAGCCATTATCCAGGTTTATCGAGGCTTCGACTTCGACCGAACCTTTCTGCCTTTGATCACGACAAGACCATCGAGGATGATAGAGTGCTCGCCCGGCGGGGGACTCGCTTGGAACCGCCGGAAGGAAAATCAGTAAGGCAGCCTGCACAGTTTTGGAGCCCTCCCTCCAATTGAATTGCTTTTTGGATAACCAAGTCTGAAGGACAGCCAATGATTCGTCATT
>CAVQKP010000022.1:0-60000 GCA_963713065.1 Pirellulales bacterium
GCCAGAGAGAGCGGTCTTAAAGGTGGTGTCACAATCATATCCGGCCCAAGCGGCGAGCGTCTGTTGACTAGGAAGATGGTCAACGTCGGGATCCAATTGCTTTTCCCAGATTGCTTGCAGGATATTCCGTTCTTTTTCATTTAGTTTATCAACTTGGTTCTGAATTTCTTGGCAGATATCGTGATTTCGTAATTCCCGAGGATCTTCATTGGACCATTTCACCACATACGTTCTTTGAGATCTTGCTACATCAAATGCGTACCACAGAGCACAATCATTGGAGAGATCTCCATCCCAAAACGAGCCCGCATACTGCTTCATTTGAGATTTGACGACGCGTGCGATCTGGGAAGCATGCCGATGATGCAATTCAAACAGCCGGGCGATAACATCTCGACTTGTGCCCTCCAAGTATGGAGTTATGCGGCCAAGATCGGCAGCAAACGCCCGTTGAAACGCTTGCGGAGATGCCATAGTCTCAATTTGTCGAGCCACACCAATAAACCGCTCTGCAAGAATTCGTTCTGGAGTATTGGGACGAGATCCAGATAACGGACTTTCGCGATATTGCGACTCTGGATCGTAGTTCTCGACATAGCCCCGAGGGTGGCAAATCTTCGAGACAGACACTGCGAGCAGAGCCCGCAATGAGGCTTATCATGGTTGGTTTTTCGCGTGGCTGCAACTGACGGTACTGCTGATCAAGTCCGCATGGCCGAGTTGCTGAAGCCATTGCACAACATCTTGCTTTGTAAGGTCCAGATAGTGGTTTCTGACATCAAAAGGGCCATTCCAGACATGGCTCAGTAATTGTTTGAGCCTATGAATCGACTGGGGATGAGTGGTGCGGCTGGCCCTCGCATTCATTTCCTGGTCGCATAACGGCAAATTCACCCTCACAATGCCATTTTCATAGAATTCGATCCATCGATTTTAAAGATCTCCGCTACGGCCGCTCCCAGGCTTCCAAACAGAAACGGACGAGTCCGCTGGGTAGCATCGTGGTCTAGTTGGCCGCTCTTATTTGCGGTGATCATCAAATGAAGAGGCGTTTGTTCCTTGTTTGGAATTCGTTCCGTCAGCTTACAACCAATGCCGCCTGTCGTGTGCCAAGATGCGAAACCGGTCGGTGGCTTACCAGAGCTACTTTCCTTTGGTCGTGCAGGATTTCTTCGACCGCACCCGTCGATGAATCAAGACCTCCGGAAAAGAGTACGATCCGCTGAATTCCCTCGGGATTGGCGTCACCAAACCCAGAAAGCTTGAAAAGGGAGTCGGCATGTGATTCTTTGAGAAACGGAACTCGAAGTTGTCGGCTGTAAGAAAATGAAGCGTCTCACTCAGGCAATCGAGCACGTGAGACTCATTCCAGAAATCGGGGCACCGAATGGCAATTTCGAAACGGAAATCCCGAATCCATTTGTCGCCATAATCGAATTTCTTGTTTCCGGATCGGGAGACCGCTTGATCCGCGGCGAAAACGAAGGCAGCGATTTCCGTCAGATCGGCAATCACATCGGCCACATTGGAAACCATCCGCCGTGTCAAGGCAGGGATGCGATCCGCACTGAGCCATTCTTACCAGTTGTCAGCGTTTCAGACTTCGCCGACTTCCACGCCTTGGCTGCTCGTGCTAGCTCGGCACCATTACAAAGGAAGAGATGTGATTCACTCGCCATCACCAGCGCCCTTCTGCTGGAGGGCAAATCGCATCTTGTCAATCGCGTGAGCGGTGAATCCTTTTGCCTTGCGAAGCGTTATTCCGCCTTCCCAGTTTCCTTTGCTATACCAATCGCCGGCGAACTTCCGAAGCATCCGTGATGACACGTGGCAATGGGTGTCCAACTCTCGCAAAAACTCATTGTGCTCGTTTATCGAGGCAATCCGCCGCCCCGGACCTACATGGTTTGAAAGTTCGCGGCTCAGGTGATAGAGCAAATACTTTCGGGCAAGACGAGCATAAAAGTCCTGCGTCAGCGTCGCAAAACCCTTCTTGGTGGACAATGCATGAAGGGAGTCCTTGATGGTTTCAAGCGAATTCCCAAATAGGCTTTGAGATATGGGCTGCAAAGTATGGTCAAACTTTCCGCCGCCGCCCGTTGCGCTAATTCACCGATGTCGGTTCGTGAACGAGTCTGCCTCAAATGCCGATCAACCGCCGTTGTATAACTCGCGACCAAATCGGAAATATCGTACTCGTCGGCACCGGAATCGGATGCAGGTATAGTCTGTACGACCTTGGGTGGCGGAAGGCCCAGTCGATTAAGACTAGCAAGAAAGTCCGGCTGTCGGGCTGCTTGAGTGAGCTGCGTCAACAAATAGAACACGTAGTTCAACCCCTCGTCACCTTTGGCCCGTTCCAATCCGTTGAGGGATGCATCAAGAGTCGCGTCGGCGATAGCATCAACCGTGCCCGGTGCGATTCCAGCCAAACCCGCGAAGCCCGCCCCAACTCCTAACTGGCCAACAACACGTCTAAATGGAGGGGTCTTCGGGAGACCCTGAAATTCGTCAGATCCCATAAGATTTTTGTTCGGAATCTATCCAAGATGAATAATGCTCATAGCATTACGCAATCCACCGCATGTTGGATCGGCAAAATGAGCGTTTACCATGAGCCAAAGGACTATCCTTGGTATTTTGGGAAGCAGTTGGAAGTTAATATTCCACAAATATATCCCACATTTCCATGTGTTTATCGTCAAGAAATTGAGGCATCGATTGGATTTGGCGGGATGAAAAAGAGTTTACGGTACTTTTCAAAGTCGATGGGAAAAAGAAGTTTCACGATCAAAATATTTTCGTAACTGAATATGTATTTTTTATATTATTTTCGTCAATTCTCCTCTGCGCCGGTAGGTTAATAGATAGATACTGCAACAAGTCGCACAATCGACGATCCCGTTTAAACTTCTGTTCCAGAAAACCACATTCCCACACACTTCACCACATGGACGTTCAACAAGAATCAGCCCAAGATTTATCAACGCCTTTCCTCCTCACCGCCGCCGAGGGGGCCGCTCTTTAAAAAGTCCGTCCGATCCTGGCGGAACTGGGACGCTACGGGCAAAATTCCCCGCCCGATCCGCATTGGACGTTCAACCTTCTGGCGGCAGGAAGAAATCGACGCCTGGATCGCGGCCGGCTGCCCGGACCGGGAAGCCTGGGAACTTCAAAATCGTGACCGGCAAGCGAGCGATTCCTCGGAAAAACCTCGCAAAACCGGCGCTGATTGGCTTGCATTCCTGCGGACTCCAGGGACACTGTCACTGCGTTCGAAGCACCATTTTCAATTATCAAGCGAGGAAAAAACATGGCCAGTCTCTACAAGAAGCCCGTGGTGATGACCGATCCCGTCAGCGGCAAGAAAAGCAAAACGAAATCGCGCAAGTGGTGGGGGCAATACAAGGATGCCCTGGGCCGCTTGAAAAGAGTGCCCTTGGCGATCGACAAGTTCGCGGCCCAAGCGATGCTCAACGAGCTCGTGAAGAAAGGTTGAACGTGAAGTGGCCGGCCTGGTCGAACCTACCGATGAACAACGGAAGCGGCCGCTCTTTAAGCACATCGCCGAATTCCGCAGCTACATGGAGAACAAGGGGAATTCCGCCAAGCAGACCATGGAAATCATCCGCAAGGTGCAGAAACTGATCGACGACCGGAGATGGCGGTTCATCAATGATATTTCGGCTGCGGGGACTCTGGAATTCCTGGGTAAACTGCGCCGCGAGGGATTGAGTGCCCAGACTTACAACCATTACCACCGCGCCGAAAAACAATACACCCGCTGGCTGGTTCGCGACCGGCGGACGCCGGTCGATCCGCTTATGCATCTTTCGCGGCTCAACGTGCAAACCGACCGCCGCCACGACCGTCGGCGCTTTCCGAAGAAGAATTCGTGCGGCTGGTGGAAGCGGCTAGGTCCAGCCAGAAGACGGTCGAGGGAATCTCCGGGTCCGATCGGGCGATGATGTACATCCTGGCCTCGTGGACCGGCTTCCGCAAGGGGGAGATCGGCAGTTTAACGCTCCGCTCGTTGACCTGGACGCCGCTCCGCCTTCGCTGACCGTCGCCGCCTGCTACAGCAAGCGGCGGCGGGAAGACACCCAGATCCTGCACCCGGAGCTGGTTGTCCAATTCAAGGACTGGCTGGCGCTCAAGCCGGACGCGGAGCCGGAGGCGATCCTGTTTCCGATATCGGGCCGCGTGCCCGGCTGCGTCGAGCGGAAGACCAACAAGATGATCAAGCGCGATCTCATGGCGGCGCGGGACACGTGGCTCGAGGACGAAAAGAACGAAGTGAAGAGGGCGGAAATGATGGAAACTGACTTTTTGTGTTACTGTAACCACGACGGACTTTTCGCGGATTTTCACAGCATGCGGCATCTCTTCATCACGAGCCTTGAGCGGGCGGGAGTCCGTCCCAAAATGGCCCAAGTCCTCGCCCGGCACAGTGACATCCGGCTGACGATGGGCCTCTACACGCACGTCGAGTTGAATGATCAAACCGCGGCGATTGGGGCGTTGCCGGGACCGCCGACTGGGAAAAATGGATCGGGGGAGGGGCAGGAGGAAAATTCGGCGGCGTGAGCGCCTTATCGGAATTTTGGCAAGGAATTTCTGTTCGGGCAGGCGACAACTGGCCAAATACCGCCACGTGGGCGCACGGGTTGGCGCGTGTTGGCGAGGGCGGGGGAGGTTGGCTAGAAAGGCCAACGAAAAGAAGAGTGTCCGATTATGCCGCGACTGCTATCGTCGGTGCAAAATGCCATTGAAAATGTTTAGCGGCTTAGAGCGGTTGCAACGAAATGATGTTGTCTGTGAATTCTTTACAGCAATCCCTTACCCCATTGATTGCTAAATCCTTTCCTCGCCGCTTTTTGAAACTGTGACGCCGTATTTGTGAATGCGACGAAATGAAGGTTTCCATAAAATGTCAGTGCCCAGACCGACCAGAATACTTGCTGAGGGTGCCGATTGCAGCGATAAACGAGCGTTCGCCGTCCGACATATTGTTCGCGCCCTCCAGCAAGCAGTTCACGAATTTGATGACGCCAAATCTCAAATTCATCGCGACGCATTTGCCTCCGCATACTATTGGCGAACACAGACATAACAACATGCGAATGCGGTAGCCGTTTTCCATATTCTGCATAGAACATTCCTCTGATAATCTTCTCCATGATGCGTGTCAGACGGAGATGATCAATTCGCTGCGCCGCCATTTTGCCGACATAGAGGCCACTCTTCGTAAAAGTGTCAACCAATACAACGTTCGCAAAAAATTGTCGGGCAAAACCAGCAGCTTCGGGCCGGCTCAACGAACGGATGATGGCAGGCTGGAGAGATTGTGCAACTTCGTGGCCTGCTCCTTCCAGCGAAGTCGCGAGCATGAGTCGCAAATACTCGTCGTCGCCAGATGCTGATAGATTGCATCTCTTACAAGCTGGTACTGTGATAAGATCTGATGGAAGACCGCCCCTTTTTCCAAAAAGACACTTCGGCGGAATATGATCCGCAGTCAGTGAATTGCGGCGTCCGCAATACACACAAACACGTGCAGGCTTAACTTTTCGTTTCTTCATTGCCCTCGCCTCTCTAACTGCCTTTGTGGCCGGAACATTCCACACTTTCATTATAAGGACCGAAAGATTTCGCACAATCGTATTAAAACCAACGTCTTAAACCAACAAGAAAAACACCAGTTATACGGGCGTTGAGTGCGACGACGTGCGAAAGACTCGCCGGGTGTCCCAACCGAAAGGCCCAGAATCGCTAATTCCCCTTTTGGCAGGCGATTGGAGAACGAACCATAAGATCTGGATGTAGAATCTCTACGGACGATGGCCGCCCTTCTCGGCTTTCAAATGAGCAAATGTATCGTTTTAAAGGCCAAAGTCCACTTGCGTACCAGTCCAAACTCCTGAGATCGGCTGGTAAGATTGGGAAGACTCGAGTAGATTTCTGGAATGTCTGTATATTCCTTCTTTATTGAAGTGAGAATCTCGCAAGTTGCTCCACACATCAAGTCTGGCAAAGCTGCCAGGTCTTCTGGAAGAGTGGTTCAGCGCCGTGCCCAGTTGTTCCATAACGAACCTGTCCCAACTTGTGAGGCAAGAACATATTGAGAAACTTCACGAAAACGTTAACGGTATCCTTTTCGATGATATCATTTGCGAAAGCGTGATCTTGGTCAGATACCCAATGAACGTCTTGACCAGGATTCGACAAACCGGCAACTAGCATGGCAGTGCAATATGCGATCCGAATCATCTGCTCGAAATGGCGTGCTTTCCAGTTTGCAGACAACTGCCATAACTCTCTGAATTGGCTCAAGCGATCAGTGGGGACCCGAAACTCAGAACAGCGATGAAACGCCAGAACGATGGCAATTCCGTTAATGTGGTCTGCCGCCTTCAGAAAAGGAGAAAATGCAGCCTGGCGGCGCGAGTCGCTGTTGAGTTTCTTCCAACTCATGCTCCGTCGATCAACGAGCAAATTCGCTCGGATCTCTCGTCGCAGCACGTTCCAATCGCCTAAGCCATCGGGATCCGCCAACAATAGCCCCACAGCATCGAAAACCGAGGCGGGATTATCGAAACTGTAGTCACTCACAACCCAAAGCGAGCGTCCCCGGATAGTGGGCCATGTCACACGACCAAACAGCTTCGAGAGGGTCTCCATCCACGGGATTATAACGCGTCGGGGTTGTGTCCAGCCCATGAAGCACCTTTTACATCACATGCCGTCATTCGCCAGACGATTATCTTTTATTTCAATCGCCCGCTCGCTTTGTATCATCCGATTATAGACCTTTTTCTTCCACGTGCCAATGGCCTCTGAAGGCAACAACCAACGAGAAAGACGCCCGTTTCCGAGCGTCGTGGTGCGAACGTGGCGGGAAGGCTTATCGAGCCAAGGCAAAAGTACCCCGGTCGGCC
Organism: Pirellulales bacterium; assembly: GCA_963713065.1. GTDB lineage: Bacteria > Planctomycetota > Planctomycetia > Pirellulales > Thermoguttaceae > JADLEL01. The sequence continues at coordinate 6,939 of CAVQKP010000022.1, forward strand.
TTCTTAAACCGGGATTCCTTTCCCCGTATAGCAATCTCCCGAATGATCGAGGCGTAAAGCGTCGCCTCGGGGGTCTTGCCGCCGGGGGATTTCCACAGCCCCTTGGCCAGCATCGCCTCGACCATCGACTTGCAGTTCATCGGTTCCTTGGCATTGGCCAAGAGTTTCGATGCGGCCTCGATTTGGCTGAGCTTTTTCTCGGCGGGTTTTTCCGCCTTCTTGGCGTTGGCCTTTTTGGCGGTCGTCTTCGCGGCCTTCTTCGTGGTGGTTTTCTTGGTTGCCATCTGTCGTTCCCTTTCATCTCGGGGTTTGGTGTTCGGCATCGCGACCTTCGCGGTGCCCATGACAGACAGTTACCTCGGGTTGGCGGAAAGATCAAGCGATCTCTGCACCGTTGAAATGCTAGTGGCCACTCGGCTTTACGGCATTGATTGCACGTTTCTAAACATTCTGATGCAAACGCCAACCACACCTGCGATCAGTAACACCCATGCCGATGGTTCGGGGACCGCTGCGGCGCTAGTCACGGATTGGCCGATGTTCAGCGTTCCGGCTGTCAGACCTGGGGTAATCAGTGTGCCCACCTGCACGTTGACTACTCCCGTGGTGACGATGCCTTGCGTAACCCTGAGCGTGCCGCCGCCGGAGAGCGTAAGCGTTAGCCCGCTGGGATTCTGAACTTGGCCGTCAAGCGTTAAAGATGTTGCGGGAGCAATTGTAATGTCGAGAGGGCTTGAGAGGGTAAGGGGAGCCTCGATCACGTGTCCGTGCGGGTCGCTTTGTAGAACATTGATCTGGGCTTCATAGCCAGGATTGACCTGGAAGTTGAGCGAGTCGGAACCGGCCAGCGTGTAATGTTGTAGGCTATCGAACGTCAGCACGCCGAGCGTCAATGGCCCGACGAGCGTGACGGTGCGCGGGGAAGTAATCACAGGACCGAGAACAGCCGCCACGTTGACTCCGCCGGGAGCGTTGGGGGCAGTGGTCCAATTTGATCCGTTTTGCCATATACCATCGGCATCCGCTATCCAGGCGGCTGTGGGAAGCGAGGCTGTAACCGCATAGCCGCTCAGGCCGGTAATTAAAAAGCCTGCGTAGCCTGAGGCACTGGTCAAGTCGGCGGCGGTGTAACTGCTCCAATTGCCGCTGCTGAACCGCCAGAGTCGCAAGTCGGTGCGGGAGAGATTCAACGGAATGCCGAGCGAGAGATAAATCGGATCATAGGGATTGTAGCCGCTCCCCGTGGCGGTGAAGTTCCAGCTGCTCAACACCGACTGGCCGGGTTCGAGCAAGGTATTCAAGGCGTTCAAGTCGGAGCCGTCCACGGCGGTCGCGGTGAAATCGAAAGCGTTTCCCGTGCCGGTCTTGGCCAGGAAGCTGGCCGCGGCGGTCCAATCGTTGGTGTTTTCCCCAACGAACACCCGTTGCTGCTGGGCGAGATCGATCGTGACGGGCGTGCCTGAGGTGGAAATAAGCGTCTGCGAGACCGTAAATGCATGAGTGCTGGTGTTCCACGTGCCGCCGAGGGCCTGATAGACGCCGCTGCCGCTCCAAGTTCCCGCGGCTACAGGAAAAAATTGACTTCCCGCCACCGGCCCGGGCCCCGTCAATATTCGCACTGTGCTGTTGTTGGTGATCTTTCCAGTTCCGCCGCCGACCCGGATCTCGCTGCCTAAACCGGCATCAATGGCAAGTAAGGATCGCTCTGGATTGTTAGTGAACTTGTTAAAACATTGCCGCCATCGCGGATATTGAGAGTACCTCTACCAATGTAACCCACGTAAAGCGAACCGCTGTTGGTCCACTTTGAGCCGGAACCGGTCACAGTGACCATGCCCGTGGAGCTGGAATTGTAACCCAGGTAGCCAGTGAATTGTTGACCTCTGCGCCGGTTTCGATGGTGAGCGTGCCGCTGCCGGAATTGCCGACATACAACGAAACGCTATTGTTCCACTTCGAGCCCGTGCCGGTGATCGTGGCTGTGCCCATGGAATCGGAATCATAGCCAAGGTAGCCAGAATAGTTGATGACCTGTGCGCTGGCTTCGATGGTGAGCATGCCGCTGCCGGAATTGCCGACATACAAGCGATCCATTGTGGTCCACTGCGAGCCCGTGCCAGTGATCGTGGCTGTGCCCGTGGAACCGGAATTATAGCCAAGGTAGCCAGAGAGTTGATGACCTCTGCGCGATTCTATAGCAAGAGTACCGTTACCAGATCGACCAACGTAATAATCACCGCTATTTGTCCACTTTGAGCCAGCTCCGCTGACCGAAGCCGAAGCCATGGCACCGGAATAGTAGCCGATGTAGCCATTAGAACTAGCGATAGCTATGCCCTCTGCCACGTTCAAGCTTCCATTTCCCTTATAACCCACACCAAGATCTCCTGCGGCAACATTTACCTTCAATGTGCCGCCTGTACCAAACAAAAGTGTTTGCTGCGTGCCATGGGCAGCATCGAAACGCAGATCGGCATCCAAAACGGCACCTTTCGTCGCGGTAATAGTTCCGTTTCCGTGGAGATCGCCTAACGAAGCCCAAAGCGTTCCTGCCGTAACCTCTCCCCCGTCGTCGACTGTGAGCGTGCCACTGCCTGATTGGCCAATGCAAAGTTCATTGCTGATGACCCACTTGGATTCGGTGCCGTTCACCGTTGCCGTGCCCGTGGATTTGGAATTAGTGCCTAGGTAACCACTATTGCTGCAGGTTACCACTGGCCTGCTTCGATAATGAGCGTGCCGCTGACGTTATAGCCAACGTAAAGCGAATTGCTATTGATCCACTTGGAATTGACACCCGTGACCGTGGCCGTGGAACTGGAATTGTAGCCCACATATCCAGAAGAATTGCTCACTTTGCGCTAGCTTCGACAGTGAGAGTGCCACTGCCATTATAACCAACATAAAGCGAATTGCTATTGGTCCACTTTGAGCCGCGCCAGTGATTGTGGACGTACCCCCTCGAGCCAGAATAGTAGCCTAGAAAACCAGAAGAATCGCTGACCTCTGCGCGGTCTTCGATGCTGAGCGTGCCATTGCCATTATTGCCTACGTTAAGTGCATTGCTATTGGTCCACTTTGAGCCCGCACCGGTGACTATGGCCGTGCCCGTAGAACCGGAATAGTAAGCGACGTAGCCAGCAGTACTTGTGAGCACAACACCCTCGGTTACGTTCAAGTTTCCATTTCCCTTATATCCAACACCAAGATATCCTGGGGCGGCACTTGTCACATTCAATGATCCACCGTCAGAGCCAAAGGTTACGGTCGCCTGCCTGCCATGGGCGGCATCGAAAACGCAAATCGACATCCAAAACGGCACCTTTCGTCGCGGTAATAGTTCCGTTTCCGTGGAGATCGCCGAACGAAGCCCGCAAAGCGTTCCGCCGTGCAACCTCTCCCCCGTCGTCGACTGTGAGCGTGCCACTGCCTGATTGGCCAATGCAAAGAATAGAATCGATCTAGTCCACTTGGAGCCGGTACCGGTGACTGTGACCGTACCCATGGATCCCGAGTCGAAGCCGAGATAACCAGTGGAGTCGCTGACCTGGGCGCCAGTTCGATGGTGGCGTGCCATTGCCAGCTGCACCAACGTAAAGAGATGAAACATTTGTCCAATTTCCAGCCGGCGCCAGTAACTATGGCCATGCCCACGAACCCGCAACGTACCGAGAAAACCACCAGGACTATCGACTTGTGGGCCAGCTTCAATTGTGAGCGTGCCACTGCCATAACAGCCCACGAAAAGAGTGTTGCTGTTAGCGTAGTCGATCATCTGAGGCCAGTGACTGTGACAGTACCCGTGGAACCAGACGTGAGCACAAAGGTAACCAAAGGTAACGCTCGACCTGTGGCCAGCTTCGATGGTGAGCGGCCATCGCCCCATAAACCAAACACAAAGAGTATAATAATTGGACCACTTCGAGCCCGTGCCGGTGATTGTGGCTGTGCCCGTGGAATCGGAATTATAGCCAAGGTAGCCATAAATATCGTTGACCTGTGTGCTGCTTCTGATGGTCAGCGTGCCCGTTGCCGGAAAGGCCAACGTAAGCGAACTGCTGTTGGACCACATCGAGCCCGTTCCAGTGATCGTGGTGGCTGTGCCCACGGAATCGGGAATCATAGCCAAGGTAGCCAGAATAGTTGATGACCTCGCCGGCTTCGATGTTGAGCATACCATTGCCAGCTGCACCAACGTAAAGAGAACTGCTATTGGTCAACTTCGAGCCGGTATCGGTGACTGTGATCGTGCCCGTTACGCCGTTCATATATGCAATTATTGCAGTGAGAGACTGCAACTGACTACCTGCGTCAATCGTCAAGCTGCCGTTGGCTGGTCTTTCCCACATAGCCATTGGTCGAACTACTCCACGGCAAGGTGGGGAGATGTTACCGGTGGACACAATCGCCGCATCGAGCGAGGAGCCAACAGCTAACAAAAGAGAAACAATAACCAAATGTGCAACGTAAAAGACCAACATGCTGGTTTGCCCATGCCACGAGCCGAATCTTCGATTCACTTTCATTGTCTCCAAACTTGAATGAAATCTTGTTTGCATCTGCCATGCAGGCGCGAACGATGCTCAACGTATTTCGGCAATTACATCGAAGGGATTATGCTCCAGCGTTACGTTAATTGAGCTCGCAGTTGATAACGCAACGAAAGCGATTCTTCTATCAACATTCCGCGAGCTTGCCGCACGGCGGGCAAGCTACCGGAGTACCTCTCAGGAACAGCACTAGCTTTAAGGAATTCAAAGAGAATGGCCAGTGACTATCCAATTTAACTACCCCCAACTTATTTGTCAACAAAAGAAGGGGGGAGGGGTAATGTTGTCGCTTTTATATTCTGTTCTGTTGAAAAGTTGAATAGCTGCCCTTGCATCCCACGTTCTACCTCCCAGGCTAAGCGTGATACGAGAGGCATCCCTCCCGCCGCCGGGTTCGCCACGCCCGGCGGCTTACAATATATATACTGTCAAAGATCAAAAACGGGCCTGCCCCAACCCGCTCGGCTGCCCGAGGGAGGGACACACTGATCAACTCAGGCGAAGTCCGAACCTGGTCTTCAGGCGGCATTCTTTCGCATCTTTCGGTGCTTCCCCCGGTGCTCCTTTTTCCTCGTGGTGCGCACCCTGGTGTAAGACTATCTGCAAGAAAACGACAGCAAAACGTACCAATTTTCCCGAAAACGTCGGTACTGCCGCCGGAGCATCGGTCTCCAAGTTCGAGAGCTTCTGCCGCAAGTCCAAAGTGGGTAAAGGTTTGCGCGACGTATGTCGTTGCAATGTAACGACTTGCGGCGATAGAGTCGCCAAGAAATGCAAAATACACCCCACAGGGCTCGAACCTGTAACCTTCGGTTCCGTAGACCGATGCTCTATCCAATTGAGCTAGGGGTGCGTGCGTTTCATTCTATCAGAATCTACGAATTATCAACAGGTGACCTGAGCCGTGCAAAGTGTCAAGAGGGGGCTAAATTGTCGAATTCGATATCGTGCCCCTTGGTTGTATTGGATATGCCAATATACCAAAGCATAGGAACATTGCAAGCCGCCGGGTGAGGCCGGAATTTCGAACATTCTCTATTTCTTTGGGGCCTTTTCCGCGAGATAGCGGGAGAGCGCGGCTTGGACGGCGGGGGATTGGGAGACTAGGAGGGCTTTCGCGGGGGGATCGTAGGAGATCTGGCCGTGACTTGTCCAACTGGAAGGGGCGACGGAGAGTTTGGTTTGGGCGACGAGATCGCGGCCGGTGAATCCTGCTCTTAACAGCTTTCCGACGGGGTAGATTTCCCATTCCAAGCGGCGTTCGAGTTCCTTTTGCGTGGCGACTTGCAGGGTGTGGGAATCGATCGCCCGATAGCCGAGCGCGAGCGGCCGCAGGAGGCCGTCGAGCGCGGTTTCGAGGGGTTTTTTCGCAACGGAATAGGAGATTTCCATTTTGTCGGACATGCCGGCGGCGGCCAGCGCCTGGCGATCGATGAGAATTTCGACGCCGGCGCGAGAGCCGAAGTTGTCCAAAATTTGGGCGAGGGTCGTGGGTTCGTGGAAGTTGGCGGAGACCGGTTTATCGAGCAAGGGCTTTGCTTGCGCGTAGGCGGAAGCGAGTTGGAAGCGGCTGGGATCGAGCTTGCTGCGTGGCGAAAGTCCGCGGGCGAGGCGGAGTTTTTCGCAAAAGATCACGATTTCACGATGCACCGCGCCGTTTTGGGCGATTTTCAACGTTCCGTGTTCGACCTTGATCGAGCCTTGCCCGCCGCGCGGCCGCCAGGAATCGGGCGCGATGAACTTTTGCAGGAGTTCGGCGAGATCGGCGGCGGAGGTGCCGTTTTCGCAGAGGTCGGCGATCGTATAAGGGATGGTGCGGAGCGTTTCGGCCTGCTCGGCGGAAGCGGTGACGAGGATTTGACCTTTGTCGATTTCGGCGGCCATCCCCCGGCACGAGGCGATTTCATCGAGCAGTTTCTCGACGGTGGAATTTTTCAAGCTCACGGAGACCGGATCGCGCGGCGAAACGCCTTGAAGCTGCATGGCGTCGGCATCGAGGGTGATCGGCAGGGTACTGATGGAGGAGACGATCGACAGCGCCCTGGCGAACGGCACGTCCTTAAGTTCGAGGCTTGGAATGACATCATCGAGCCGCGATTCCACGTCGATTTCCAGGGGCGCGGCCTGCTTGACCAGCTTGGCCGCCGTGACGGGCAAGGGATCGGGTTTTTCCGCGGACAAGGGGTTTAAATTGACCTCGCGCGGCAGATCGGGGACGGAAGGGAGCACCGGATTCAGCGCGACGGCATTCGCAACCTTCGGCGGTTCGAAATCGGCCGCGGCAGGTTCGGCATTCAACGGTTCGGGTTTTACCGGTTTCGTTTCGACCGTTTCTTCCGGGGCCGGTTTTTCTTCGATGACTTTCGGCTCAAGCTTGGCTTCGGGCGGTTTTATTTCCGCTAATTTGGGCTCGATCGGTTTAACCTCGGGTGGCTTGGGAGCCGGGGGAGGAGCGGCTGGCGCGCGGGCGCGGCAGGCGGAGGAGCGGGGTTGACGGCAACTTTTTTCTCTACCGGATTCGGCTTTGCCGCCGGCGCGGTTTTCGCGATTTTTATCGGCAGATCGACCGGTGCTTGCGCGATTTCGACTTTTGCCGGCGAAGAAGCCATCCAGATCCAAATCAGCACGCCGACGACGCATAGCGAAGCAGCGGCGCCCGCCCAAACGACTTTGGATTGCATCCAGCCGGAAAGCAGATTTTGCCATCCGCCGGCGGTTTCCTGCGATTCAAGATCGAGCGTCAGGAAGGTTTGCGAGACTTTGTCGAGCGGCGGCGGGCCGGACTGGGGCAAGGCTGCTCCTGCCACTGCCTTCAGTTCTGTCGCATGGGCGGAAATCCATCCATCGGGAGGCGTGATGAGCACCATGCCGCCGCACTTGGGGCAACCCAAGATCGTACCGATAGCCTCTTCACGCAGCACGGCAATCCGTGCGTGGCAAGTCGTGCAGGCAGTAGAGAATAGCGTTTTTCCCACGGTCTTGAATTCCGGCGGCAAAAGGCACCCCACTCCCCAGCGGGGAAAGCCTGAACAACCAGCCCGACAGCATACTCCCTCAATTTTACGATACCGTCGCCAAAATGTCAGCAAGAATCCCGCGGAACCACTTCCTTAACTTGGGAAAATGAACAAAATGGAAGTTTTGGCTGTCCTTTTTCGTAGCGGAGGATAGGTTTTTATCCTCTCGGGACAGATTCGATCATCAGTTCGGCGAAAGCAAAGATGAATTCTCCCCCCTTAAAAATACGCCGTATCGATAGCCGGCGGGATGATATTGGCCGGGCGATGGCGGATCTGCGGGCAAAATTGAGCCCGCGAGGGAATGTGGTGAGCGAGGCGGGACAGCGGAAAACGATCGAGGTTTTCGGCGAGCCGCTGACGCCGGCGGAAGTGGTCGAGCGGATTTGCCGCGACGTGCGAGAGAAAGGTTTGGCGGCAGTGCTGGATTATTCCGCCCGGATAGACAATGCCCCTTTGACTGCCGAGACGATACGCGTTCCCGAGGCCGAATTGGAGCGCGCGCACGACTTGGCCGATGGGCAATTTCTGGAAACGATCCGCCGCGTGGAGGAAAATATTCGGGCATTTCAGGCGGCGATCCTGCATCAAGATGTGCGCATCGAGCGACCGGGCGGATATTTGCGCGAGCGTTATCTTCCGCTGGATCGGGCGGGCCTGTGCGTGCCGGGCGGGGCGGCGGCGTATCCTTCGACGGTGCTGATGACGGCGGTGCCCGCGCAGGTGGCGGGAGTGAAGCAGTTGGCCGTGGTCGCCCCGCCCACCAAGTTCGGGGCGTACAATGCCGACATGCTGGCGACTTGCCGCGAGTTGGGAATCAAGGAAGTTTATCGCCTGGGCGGCGCGCAGGCCGTCGCGGCGCTGGCCTACGGCGTGGAAGGCATTCCGCGAGTCGATAAAATCGTGGGGCCGGGCAATTTGTTTGTCGCCTTGGCCAAACGCTTCGTCTATGGCGAGGTCGATATCGACTCCATCGCCGGCCCGAGCGAAGTGGTGGTGATCGTCGATGAATCGACTCGCCCCGAGTTCACCGCTTACGATCTTCTGGCGCAGGCCGAGCATTCGCCGGGGGCGAGTATTTTGATCGGTTGGAACGAAAAAGTATTAGACGCGGCTGTTGCGGCTTTGGAAAAAGCGATCGGCGAAGTCGAGCGCGGCGAGTTGGCCCGGCGGAGTTTGGAAGAGTTCGGCGCGGTGATTCTCGCCCGGGGTGCCGAGGAAGCGTGCCGACTGACTGACGAAATCGCGCCGGAGCATTTGCACATTGCGACGGAAAACGCTGAACAATTGGCCGAAAGAATCCGCTATGCCGGGGCGATGTTCTTGGGCAACTACACGCCGGTCGCGCTGGGCGATTACGCGGCGGGACCGTCGCACGTGCTGCCCACCAGCGGCACGGCAAGGTTCGCCAGCGGTCTGACGGCCAACGATTTCCTGCGCTGCAACAGCATTCTGCACTTCAGCCGCGAAGGCATGCAAAACCTCGCCCCCGATGTGGAAACGCTGGCAACGAAGGAAGGTTTGACGGCGCATCGGGGAAGCGTCGAAGTTAGAATCAGGTCTTAGGTCTTAGGTCTTGGGTCTTGGGTCTTGGGTTTTGGATTTTGGGTCTTTGATCTTAGTTTTCCAAGCCCCAAGACCCAAGATCCAAAACCCAAGACCAACGCGTTCGCCGGGCATTAACACGATAGTTGAACAATACGATGTCCTATTTTCGCCCCGAAATCGAAGCGATTGCCGGTTACACGCCGGGCGAGCAGCCGCAAGACGGCACGTTCATCAAGCTGAATACGAACGAGAATCCCTATCCGCCGCCGCCGGCCGTGGATGAGGCAATTCGTCGGACAATCGGGCGTTTGCCCAAATATCCACATCCTTTCGGCGATCCGTTCCGGCAGAAAGCGGCCGAACATTGGGGAGTCGGGCCGGATTGGATTCTCTGCGGCAACGGCAGCGACGACATTTTGACGATCGTCACCCGGACGCTCGTCGGAGCGGGCGAATTGTTGCGGCTGCCGTATCCGAGCTACATTCTCTACCGCACGCTGGCGCAACTTCAAGGGGCGAATTACGAGGAAGTTTTTTTCCAACCCGATTGGTCGCTAGCGGATGACTTTTCCACTTCGAAGAATCGGTTGAAGCTGGTTTTTCTCGCCAATCCCAACAGCCCTTCCGGCACGGTCGTTCCGCCGGAAAAAGTGCGGGATATCGCCGAGCGGCTGCCGTGCCCGCTGTTGGTCGATGAAGCCTACGCCGATTTCGCCGCGACGAATTGCGTGAATCTCGTGAAGCAGTGCGAGAAGATCATGGTCTCGCGGAGCTTCAGCAAGTCGTACGCGCTGGCGGGCTTGCGGTTCGGCTACCTCGTGGCGCAGCCGCATTTGATCGAGCAGTTCGTGAAGATGAAGGACTCGTATAATTGCAACGCGCTGTCGATTGCCGCCGCGACGGCCGCCTTGGGCGACCGCGCGTGGCTGGCGGAGAATCGGGAGAAAATTCGCGCCACCCGGCGCCGGCTGGTGGCGGAAATGCGGAAGTTAGGGTTTGTGACGATGGATTCGCAGTCGAATTTCGTGTGGAATAGCCGCAAAGATCGTCCCATCCGATTCTTTTACGAGGAACTCAAACGCCGGCGGATTCTCGTCCGATACATGGATTATCCCGGCTGGGGCGATGGTATTCGCATCAGCGTCGGGACGGATGAGGAAATCGATCGCTGTTTGGAGGAGTTGAGAAAAATAGTTTGAGAGGGGAGAGGGGAGAGGGGACAGGGGGCAGTTTAAACTGCCCACAGCCCCACTGCCCACAGCCCCACTGCCCTACTGCCCCACTGCCCTACTGCCCCACTGCCCGCCCCTGTCCCCTGTCCCCTGTCCCCTGTAACCTAACTCCTGTCCCCTGCAAAAATGTCCCGATCCGCCCGCATTCAACGCAAAACCGCCGAGACCGACATCCAGCTCGAATTGGAGTTGGACGGATCGGGCGCGGCGGATATCGCGACCGGCGTGGGCTTCTTCGATCACATGCTGACGCTGTTCGCCAAACATGCGGCGATCGATTTGAAGCTGAAGGCCGTGGGCGATTTGCACGTCGATCAGCATCACACCGTCGAAGACGCGGGGATCTGTCTGGGCCAGGCCGTTCGCGAAGCGTTGGGCGAGAAGTGCCGGCATTCGCCGCTACGGCCATTTCGCGCTGCCGATGGAAGAGTCGCTCGTCACCGCGGCGATCGACCTCGGCGGCCGGGCGTACTTCGTCTTCCAAGTCGATTTCCCCACGGCGAAAATCGGCGATTTCGAGAGCGAACTGGTTTATGATTTCTGGCAGGCGTTTTCGGCCAATGCGGCGTGCAATCTGCACGTGATCCTGCACTACGGCCGGAACAGCCATCACATTGCCGAAGGGATCTTCAAAGCCGTCGCCCGATCGCTCCGCTTTGCCGCGGAAATCGACCCTCGGCAGACCGGCGTGCCGAGCACGAAGGGCGTGCTGTGATCTCCGGATGGCCTTTTTGATTCTCGCCCGCGAAAAATCGGGGGAACCCGATGGGCGCGAGTCGCCATCTCATGAGCGCCGTTAAATTTTCCGCAATCGTTGAAATTCCCGTGGTTTTGTGCGGGAAATCCGATTTCTCGTCAATATCGGCATTAAAAAACCGTCAAATCCATTAATGCCGATTTTTCGGCCGAGGCGGATCAAGCTATATAATTCGCCCGACTTGCCCTTAGTAGATCACAATATATTGTAAGACCGATGATGTACGAATAATTATAAGTGTTTTGTGGTTTATGCTTACATTGTGTGGTTTTTTGGCATTCGTTTGTGGAAACGCCCCATAATGGACGCGAAAATACGTGGAAAACGCGAAGTTCGATTGCTGTGTGAACAACTTTCGATTCGATACACAAATTTTTTTGTTTGGAAGATTCGTTGAAAATGGGGAAGCCAGCCTCGAGAGCAACATTCGTCAACAGGGAAAAGGGCAGGCAATTCTCCGGCACTCTCGAGATTAATGCGAACGCATAAGGATTTCCGGCCTCCGAACAGGAATTCCGGCCCGTTTGTTGCTTCGGCGCTGCGTCTCCCGACGACAGCGTGCCTGGCGGCAAGGGGCCGAACGCTTACGCGTGCGCACAGCACACGGAGGCGGACGAAAATGATTTTTCCATCTACTTCCACGCCCTGCGCCGCCGCTGGAAAGTCATTCTGGGATGGGGATTGATGCTCGCCGTTGCGGCCGGCGCGTTGTTGAAGATCTCTCAGTCTCCCTATTACAGCGCCGACACCCTGCTGCGCATTTCCCCGAATATCCGCCCGCTGGCTTTCGAGACTCGCGCGGCGAACAGCGAATCGCAGATCGAATCCCTGCGGATAACTTACAAGCAACTGGTGAAGAGCCGGCCGGTATTGGCCGCGGCATTGGAGCAACCTTCGATCTCCGCGCTGCCCGACGTGAAGAATAGTTCGGATCCGATCGAATGGCTCGATAGCAAGATCAAGATTCTTTTTGTCGAGCGGTCTTCAGAAATCATGCAAGTGTCGGTGCAGGACGGCGATCCGGAACGGGCATGCTGGCTGGCGGACGGAGTTGCCGACGCATTTCTCGATTGGTGCGCCGCCACGGAGCGGAAGCAGCGCCGCAAACAGATCGAAGAATTGCAGCGGGCTTACGACGACAAACAAGCCGAACTCGCCCGCCAACAGGCCCAATGTGCGCAATTGGTGGAAGCTTCCGGCGGAATGGATTCCTTGACTCTCGACCGCCGGAGGCAGATCGTGGTGCAGCTTCTGACCGAGTCGCAGAAAGAGCTGACGCGTCTGAAATTCGAATTGCAGCGGGCCGAAAGCGAGCGGCAGATCCGGCAGAGCATGCGGATCGATCCCTCCAATCCGGTTGCGGCGGACGAGAAATTGGCCGGCCTGGGTCGAGACGATCCGCTCGCCAATAAATTGCTCGTCGATCTGGAGGAGATGGAGCGATACGCGGCGAAATTCAAGGCGGTGGTCGCCCCCGAAGCCGCCGGGCGATTCGAATCCTACGGCCAAATGGCCGAGCTTGCCGCCGCGCGGGAACGCTATCTGTCGCGCCTGCTGGAATTGCGCCGCCACAAGGAAGACGCGCTGGACGCCGACATCGAGCGGCTGCGCTCGCAGATCGCCGTGATCGAGGGCCAATCGTCGCAGACCGAGCGGAAAATCGAGGATCAGAATACCGACGCCGAAAAAATGCGGACGTCGCTGGTCGATGTGGAGATTCTCAAAGGCAATATCCGCCGCACCGAGGAAGTGCTCGACCAGCTTGCGCTGAAAATCAAGGAAGTCGAAGTGGACCTCGGTTCGATCTCGCCGGTGTCTTTGGTTCAACGCGCCGAGGTCCCCAAAGCTCCGGCCAATCGGAAGATTCTCTACGCGACCTGTTGCGGATGTGTTTTCCTGTGCTTCTTGCTGACCGGCGCGGCGCCGTTTATTGGGACGTCGGCCGGCGGCTGGTGAACGGGCCGGGCGACGCGCCGGCGAAGTTCGATTTGCCGATCGTCGGCACGTTTCCCGTCAAGCACCGGCGGCGTTTCGATCTCTGGCATCCTTTCCGACCGCCGCACCTCGCAAATCGGCGGCTGGCCGATGCCGTGGAATCGTTGCAGATGACGATGCTCGACGATCGAAAATCGCACAACCGCGTCTTGATGGTTTGCGGCGCGGACGGCGAGGAAGGTGCGGCCGAGTTGGCGCGGGAATTGGCCTTAAGCCTGGCCGACAGCGATTATCGCACGGTGTTGGTGGACGCCAATCTTCGCCAACCGCGGCTGCATGCCGAATTCGGCGTTCCCGCGGGCTGCGGCGTCAGCGATGCGCTTTGCGAGCGTGCCGAGATCTGGGATATCCTGCACGACACCGGCAAGGAAAATCTCTGGCTGGCGCCCGCGGGCGGCTGGAACAAGAAAGTCCACGCCGCCTTGATGCGCGGGAACGCCGCGCTCCTGATCGACACGCTGCGGTCGATCTACCAGTTCGTCGTGATCGCCGGAGGGCCGGTGCTGCACGGCGCCGAGACGCGATTTTTCAGCCGTTACGCCGACGCCGTGCTGCTTTCCGTGCAGCGCGACGTGACGCGCGTCGATCGAGCCGCCGAGGCCGTGGAAATCCTCCGCTCGCTGCACATCAATCTGCTGGGCGCGGCGGTGGTGTTGTAACCGCCGAAGCGACGTTGCCCAATCGAGGAGGTTTGGTTGGTGCGGCAGAACTACTACCGCACCAACGGGAATGCCGCGACCAAGCAACAGTCACGAGGCAGGCAAACTTTATCGCTTGCGTTTTCTCGAGGCCAGTCCGGCGCCCGAAAGCGCGGCGATGGCGAGCAGCACCAAAGCGTTCGGTTCCGGCACGGGCGCCGGGGCAGGTCCTCCGATCGTCAACGAACCCTGAACGATGGAAGTCGCGTTCAAGACGGTCCCGCTGCCAACCACAAAGGTGTCGCCAGTGCCGGTGATGGTGTTAACGGTCTTGATTCCCTGGGATATCACGAGTCCGTGCGCAGGCGCTGTCGTTGACGATGCTCATGGAGAATCCGGAAACCGTGTCGGTGAAGGGGTCGGCATAGCCGCTTGCTTCGAAGGTGCCGTTCGCAATTCGCAGGATCGCGTTGGCGTTAATGAGCACGGGCGCTCCCTGCGACCGGGCGATGACGACTCTTCCCGGCCCGACTTTTTCGGTGATGCCCGCCCAGGCAGTCAAACCGGTGCCGTCGATCACCCAAATGTCTGAGGTCAGGGCGAAGTTGTAGGGAGGCCCGCCCAGCGGCGTTGCGCTGGCTTCCTCGCCGTCGATTCGCACCCATTTCGTCGGATCCGATGGAGTAAGGTTGTTGAAATTGACTTCTCCGCAGACGCGATTTTGATGGCTGGCGTTGAAGGTCACGCCGTCGTTCAGTTGCAGGACGAATCCGGCTTCGCTCGGGAGGACGTTCAATGGCCCGCTGCACGCCGGCGCCGCCGCCCGACATATAGACGGTGACGCCCTCAAAGGTCATCGCGCCGTTGCCGCGGGTCATGGCGGCTAGCATGGAGAGGCTTGCCGGGGCCATGTTCCGCGACAGATGCACTATGTTGTTGGTCTGTGTCGCCATCGAGCATCGTTCGCTTTGAACTGCACGGTTCCCAGAATCTCGCTGGGGACGATGCCATGCGTGCGGAACATCGCGTTGTCATCGATGGTGACGGTGCTGGTCGTGCCTTTCATCGAGACGATGTTGCGGAATCCGTAGGCCGGATCGGTGTCTTGCACGCCTGGCACCGTCTGCATAACACGAAGGTTGCCGTTGTTGAAGATCACCGGTCCGCTGTCGGCGTTGCTTTGGACGGGCAATTGATTCAACTGGACGAGTCCCTTGGTGAGTTTCAGCCCCCAGGCGTTTGCCGAGCTGCCATTGCCGGGCATGGCATTGTACGTCAGCGTGCCGGGGCCGTCCTTCTCGATGTAGGCGGTCGGATTCCAACTGAAATCGAACGACCTCATCATAATCAGGTTGACTTCGGCATCCACTTCGACAACGCTGCCGCAATTCTTCACGATGTCGGGCGTGCCGTCGGTATTGATCTTGATCGGGACGTTGAGGAACAGATCGTAGGGTGGTTCGCCCTGCGCCGGCTTCACCACGCGCAATCGGCCGCCGTTGAGAATGGCGATCGGTCCACCGCCTTCGTTCATTTCGTCGGCATTTAGTTGGGCGGGATTGTCGATGAGGATCGTTCCGCCGGCAATGAGCGTCCCGCCGGTGTAAGTGCTTCGGCCGCCTGGGATTTGCCGCATGTCGAGCACGCTGTTCTTGCCCGGCCTTATAGAGCACTACCGGCACGGTCGTGCCGTCCTGCAGCAGGTTGTCGGCAACGCCGAATTGCATGAACATCGTGCCGGCACTGTATTCGCCGCCGAGGCCAAGGAGATTGACGACCGCCCCCACCCCGCCTGCCAAGTTCGACAAGAAAGGGATTCGAAGGATTGTTGACATAATTGCCGGGCACGCTGGTGATATTCACGTCTCCGGTCCAACCGATCACACCGTTTTCGAGGTTGAGCCTGTTGAGAAGCCCGTAGAATGACAGATTCCAGTCTTTATTCTGGCCTGGATCGAGCAGCAGCATTCCCGGACCTTTCCAGGTGTAGGGAGTCGTGTTGGGCACCTGATAGTCGTACAGACCATTGAGAATTTGATTGTTGTAAGTTCCCAGAATCGGAACCGACATGCTGGGAATGGCGCCGGGAGCCATGAGTTGCAGGGTGCCGGCGCGAATATCGGTGCGGCCGGTGTACTCATTGTTATTGGCTAGCGCGATTCGGCCCGGCAGAAGCGTGCCCGTTGTGCCCATTTCGAGCCAACAGGGGATAGGCTGTCCCAGGTAGGTCCAATCGGTCAAGACGCTGTCAATGCGGAATGTTCCGCCGCCGCCGCCGAGATAATAGACTCCCTCGATGTCTCCGGAGGCGGGAGGCGTTACGAAGGGAACGATCTGCGCCGTGGTGCTGGCGTGCTTCGCCGGCAGCGGTTGCGGGTCGAAACTGGCGTCACCGCCCAGGCTCGAGGCGACGCGGAGGTAATTCGGCGCGGGAATCGGACCGATATTGGTGTTGATTTGCTGGACGTTGTAATTCCACAGGTCGAGATTGACCGCACCGGACTGGCCGGGAACGCCGGCACCGGGGGAAATGGGGAACGGCAATTGGGGCATGACCGAGAGGTTGATCGGCTGCCCGTATCCGAATCCCAAAGCGGAATCCGCTGTCAAGAAAACCTGTTGGCCTGTTGCCAGATAATGCTGCCCGGAGAAGACCGATCCCAGCCGCATCACGCCCGCCGTTATTCTGGGCGAGGTGGACCAAGTGTTTTGAATGCCCGGGGGCACGGTCGCGTTAAGATAGTTCACCCACAGCACGCCCGTGCCGAATTTGCCGATGCTTTGTCCCTGCAGCAATTGCAGATCATCGACGCTGACGTAGTTGTGGGCTTCCTGCAATCGGTTGGCCCCGCTGACGTATCGGCTGCCGCCGCGATGCTCGGTGAGATTACCGTTGTGGACGCCGACGCCGTTGGCCTCGGAGGGGACGATCTGAAGAACATCGACCAGCAGCGAAAAACCGTTGTTGGTCCTGCCATAACCGAACGTCGAGCCGAAATTCGCACCGCTATTGCCCGTCATGAAAGCATCGACGGCGAGAACCATGGGAAGACGCTGCACGCCGTTGATCGTCGAGTCGAGATCATTGAGTTGGTAGCTGCGATCGGTGAAGATATTGCCGTAATTCGTCACCACCATGTTATTGTACTGGTTGGCCACGCCGCTGAGCGTGTTGTCCTGCAGCCCCAAAGCGCACTGCACATCGTTTAGCGTAATGGTGGCGCCGTCGAGACGGCCGGCATCAACCAGGCGCAAGGCATACGTGCCGATGCCTGTCATCGGCCCCGGACTGTTGATAATCACGTTGCCGCCGTTGGCCCAGGTGTTGTTCGAAGCGATCCACAGCGACGAATTGTTGCCTTGTCCCATGTAGTTGAGTGTAGGGACGCCCGGGGAAACGAGTTGGCCGGAAATCATGAGTGACGAATCGTCGCCCATGCCGGGAGCTTGCCCCAGCATGAAATTCAATGTTGTGAAGCTCACATCGACCGAAATCTGTGGCCCAGCGGTAAAATAATCGACGCCGTAAGTGTCGCGCACTCCTTCGCCGGTATTGATATTGCTCGGATCCACGCTCATCTTCAGCAATGCGCCGGGCATTCCGGGAGCGAGGTTGGGATACGCGAAATCGGCGAAGATAAGCCCGCCGGCCTGTTCGGGCTGATTGATGTTGATTGTTCCTTCGCCAAGCGGTCCGAAGAAATCGATTGCCGTGGGAGACGGCACGGGGCCGGGAATCCAGTTGAAGATTGGTCCCGCCCAGTTCCAATCGCGGATTTGCGAGGCGGAATTCTGGCCGGCGCCACTCCAGGTGTCGGCGTGTGCGGATTCGCCCGGAGTTATTATCCAGATCCAGGCGAACATCAGCAGGCTCAATTTTATCGCCGTGATAAACAATAATCGCATTGCAGAGTTTGGGACACAAGTTGTCGAGTTCATGGCAGTCTCCTTTTGAGGCATCGGGAGGTTGAAAAGAGCGACTTTTGACCAAAAAAACAAGATTAACGCCGGATCGGCGATTGCTTCGTCGCGAATTTATATGCAAGATGAGAAACAGTTGCAAGGCAGCCAAGAATCAGGATGAGGAGTCAACTACTTCCCATATCAGAGTTTGTAGCAAACTTAGCTAAAATGTAAATAGTCAATATGGGGGTGTTTTTAAATTTTCACTCACAGCCGCATGACCGTGGTCCCGCTCAAGCGGCGGACGAGCCGCCGCATTTCCAGCACGCTGATCGTGGCCAGCACCTGCGGCACGGGCAGGCCGGTGGCGGCGATGATCGCATCGACGGGCGTGGCTTCGGCGGGGATCGCCGCGAGGATTTGTTCTTCGACTTCGTTCAGCAGGAGTTCCGCGGGATGATGAATCTCCCGGCCGTCCTCGCGCGGCGACGCTTCGACCAGCGGGCCGAGTTCTTCCAGCACGTCGTCGGCCGTTTCGACGAGTTTGGCGCCGTCGCGGATCAAGCGGTGACAGCCGCGCGAGGTGCGATTTTCGACGCTGCCGGGCACGGCGAAAACTTCCTTGCCCTGCTCGTAGGCGTGGCGAGCGGTGATCAGCGCGCCGCTGCGCTCGGCGGCCTCGACAATGATCACACCCAGCGAGAGGCCGCTTATTAGCCGGTTGCGCTGCGGAAAGGTGCCGGCCAAAGGCTCGCTATGCGGCGGGGCTTCGCTCAAAAGCGCCCCATGAGCCGCGACCTCGGCGGCAAGTTTATCGTGTTCGGGCGGATAGATGTTCATCACGCCGCTGGCCAGCACGGCGATGGTCCGTCCGCCGGCCGAAAGCGCGCCGCGATGGGCTGCGGCGTCGATGCCGCGGGCTAATCCGCTGATGATCGTAAGTCCCGCCCGGGAGAGGCTGGCCGCCAGGCGTTCGGCCTGCCGCAAACCGTAGGGCGTGGCGTGCCGCGTGCCGACGATGCCGATGGCCAGGGAATCTTGCGGTTTCAACTCGCCGCGGATAAAAAGCACGCCGGGAGGATCGTGGATTTCCTTGAGCAGGCGCGGATAGCCGGGCTGATTTTCGCTGAGGATATCGATGCCCAACTCGTGGCAGGCGGCGATTTCGGCGGCCGCGTCGTATTGGCGATGCTCTTCGCCGACGATTTTCTGCAAGAGTTTCGGCCCCACGCCCTCGATCTCCCGCAGTTCGCTGGGCGCCGCCGCCAACACGGCCGCCGGCGTGCCGAAGCGATCGAGCAGTTTTTTTCGCATCTTCGGCCCTACGCCGGGGATGAACGAGAGGCGCAAGAGATCGATCAGTTCGCGGTTGTCAGGATTTTCTTCCGCAGTCAACATAAAAACCCCCGCGATGCCGGCTGGTTGAAAAGTGGGACAGGTTTCCAACCTGTCATGTGAGGGGAAACGGTGTCCGCCCATCTCGAAAGACATGTTGAAAACCTGTCCTATAAAGTCACCGTGATACCCGAGAAATGATTGACAGTCAAGGGAGCGTGGTGTCCCAAGACTCGCAACTTGCCCAAATTACTCCTAGGGAAATGGAGAAATCTTGCCGATTATAACGAGAAGCGAGCCGTCTTGAATCGGGACTCATCGTCTCCTTAATATATCACGATCTTCTCGTTTAATGCAGATTGTCATGGGAAGCACCAACCAACTCCTTTTTATCGAAAAACATGCCGCGTGTCTAAAGGGACCGTTTCTGGAAGTCGGCTCGAAAGACTACGGCAACACCCAGGATTTGCGGTCACGATTCCAAGGCCGGGGCGACTACCTCGGCGTGGATATGGAGGAAGGACCGGGTGTCGATCTGGTGCTCGATTTGACACAGCGCTTCGAAAAAATCGACAGGGAACTCGGCGGACGGCGTTTCCAGACGGTTTTTTGCCTCTCGGTGCTGGAGCATTGCGACCAGCCTTTTCTGATGGCCGAAAATCTTGCGAGGCTCTTGGCCGAGGGTGGAAAAATTTGCATTTCGGTGCCGTTTTCATTCCAATTCCACGCTTACCCGCACGATTTCTGGCGCTTCACGCATCACGGCATCATGCGGCTGTTTCCGGCGTTCGACTTCAACCTTGCCGACGGCGCCGCGGCGACCTCGCGGACCGGCGAGTTCTTTCCGTTGGATAAGGAAATCGGCGTCATCTCGTTCGGCTCGAAATGGCACCGCCGCCGCGGTCATCCGGTCCGCGGACTGGTGGCAAAAAGCTTGCACCTGCTCTCGAAGATCGGACCGCTGCGCTGGCTGACCGGCTATCCTTACGTCCTTGCCCCGGCCGATCTGATGATGATCGGAAGCTTGAAACCTGCCCGCCGCGCGGCGGCGTGACGCGACATTTTATTCGGGCGAGGCGTCGTCGATCTATCGCAGCAGCAGCGGCGGCGGAGGTTCAGACGCGGCATCGAGCGCGGCAGCGACTTCTTTGGAATCGATATCGCCAACCGACTCGACGTGGCCGAGGCAGTTGGGGAGCACGAATTTCAAATTGCCGTGCTGGACTTTCTTGTCGTGCTGCATGGCTGCGATAATCTTGTCGTGGTCGATGTTCGGCACCGCGATGGGCAGGCCGAACGCTTCGAGAAGTTTCTGTTGCCGCTCGACGAATTTCAAGTCCACGCGGCCCAACCGCTGTGCGAGCCGGGCGGCACAGCACATGCCGATCGAAACGCCCTCGCCGTGCATCAGCTTGCCGTAGCCCGAGAGCGACTCGAAGGCGTGGCCGAACGTGTGGCCGTAGTTCAGAATCGCCCGCAGGCCGGTTTCTTCGCGCTCGTCGCGCTCGACGACGCCGGCCTTCAATTGGCAGCAGCGGGCGACGACGTGAGCGAGCACGTTCTCCCGCCGCGCCGCGATTTCGGCCACGTGCGCTTCGAGATAGGCGAAAAAATCGGCGTCGAGGATCACGCCGTACTTGATGACCTCGGCCAGTCCCGAACGATATTCGTTCGCCGGCAGCGTGGCCAGCGTGGCGGTGTCGATCAGTACGCCGGCGGGTTGGTAAAACGCGCCGACCATATTTTTCGCCTCGGGCAGATTGATGCCGACCTTCCCGCCCACCGAACTATCGACCTGCGCCAGAAGCGACGAGGGCGCCTGAAAGAACCGCAGCCCCCGGGCGTAGGTCGCGGCGACGAAGCCGGCCAAATCGCCCACCACGCCTCCGCCGACCGCCACCACGACCGACTTCCGATCGGCCCCCAAATCCAACATCTCCCGCCATAGGTCGATCGCCGCCTCGATCGATTTGCTCGTTTCGCCGGGGGCGATGGCAATCAAGTCCACGTCGATCCCCTCGCGCACCAGGCTCTCGGTCGCCCGCATGGCGTAGGGCTCTTGCACGTTCTCGTCCGTGATGACGACCGCCTGCGTCGTCCGGCCGCGCTCGGCCAAGAATGGTCCGATTCGTTGGAGATTGCCACTGCCGATCTCGATGTCGTAACTCCGCTCGGCAAGATCGACGCGAATGGTTTGCGGTGAAGCGGTCATGGGAACTCCGGCAATCGGACGAACATGATTTTGAATTACGTTTTCAGTCGTTCCAAATCTTCCGCCGTCACCGTGATTTTCCGCTGGAAGCCGGTGCTGAGGCGGACGTATTCCAATTCGGCGGCTTTTGCAGGTTCCTCGTGAAGCAGCGATTCGATCCGCTGCGGCTCTATCGGATCGGCAGGAACATCGCCGAGGTTTTCGGGCCAGATCGTGGATTGTTCCACCACCAAGGCTTCGCGATAAGGATCAAAGGGATTGGCCATGATTTTTGGACTTTTATATTTTGCTCACAAGCGGGAGTTGGAGGCTCCGTTCGCAAAGTGTTCCCCGGTGGAGACCGTGAACGCGGAATTCCGACTTTTTTGCTCCATAACGCCGTCAATTCTATCTCACGCCCGGTCGAAGGGGAAGGCGAGCACTTCGGCGAGTGTTTTCGCCCCGGCGGCGAGCATGACCAGGCGATCAAAACCCAACGCCACGCCGGTGCAGGGCGGCAGGCCGGCCTCCATCGCCGCAAGAGCCGGCTTTCCTCGGGCAAGGGCGGTTTGCCGTCGGCCATTCGCTGGGCATTGACAGCTTTGTTGCGGCGGCGGAGTTCGTCGGCATCGAGCAGCTCGTGATAGCCGTTGGCCAGTTCGATTCCTTCGACATAAAGCTCGAACCGCTCGGCGACCGGCGGATTTTCTCGGCCGGATCACGCTTAACGCCGCTTGGCTGGCGGGAAAATCATAAAGTATCGCCGGCCGATTTTGCCCGAGATGCGGCTGAATTTTTTCGACCAACGAGCAGATCGAGCCAACCGTCGCGGTCTTCGGCCGGCAGGCTTTCGGGAACAGCCGATTTTCAATCGGCGAACCATTTCGACAATTGTTTCCGTCGCGGCCGTGAGCGAGTCGAGGCCGACGTATTTCGAAAAGGCTTCGCGGTAACTGATTCGTTCCGCCGGCCCGCGCTGGAGCAAGGCTTTCGCAAAGATCGCTGGTGAATTGCATCCCTTCCTCCATTCCATCGCCCACGCGATACCACTCGACCATCGTGAATTCCGGATTATGCAGCGGCCCAATCTCATCCTGTCGAAAAACCTTCGACACCTGATAGATCGCCTTCGCCCCCGCGGCCAACAAGCGTTTCATGCCGAACTCGGGCGAAGTTTGCAGCCAGATGTTCGCATCTCCCCTCGCCCGACCAACCTGCGGTCTGTGCCCGGAGAGGGGCCGGGGGTGAGGGCTGCGATGAATCTCGATTTCAACACCAAACGGATCAAATGCCGATCGACGACCGTATCGGCCGAGAGAATCGGCGTTTCGACTTCCAAACCGTCGATCCGCAAAAAACTTCCGCAGCCGATGCAGCAAATCGGCACGGAGTGAAGATTATTCGGGCGGTTGGGAGATGTTCACTGATGATCAAAGATTGCGGAATACTTTGCGAAATTTAATAATAACGAAAAATTTTCCAGTGATTCGAACTCATCGGTTTGGAGGGCCGAATGCAACCGCAAAAGAATAATCAACACAAAGACGAACCCTTAGTGGTCCGCCAAAAGATAGCATCTTTTGCGTATTTCCCAGGGCCACATATTCATCTCCCAAACCATGAATGAAGTATGCGAAGCGGCACGGTGACTACCGCTCTAGGTAAATTTCGCCGGGGACAGGGACGTCCTGGCTTGCATATTTCTTAGTCTACTCTTTCACGCGTTCGACATACTCGCCCGTCCGCGTGTCGATCTTGATCAGGTCGCCGATGTTGACGAAGGCGGGGCAGGGGAACTCGGCGCCGGTATCGACCTTGCAGGGCTTGCTCACGTTGGTGGCCGTGTTGCCCGCGCGCCGGGCTCGCAGTATTCCACGCGGAAAACGACGTGGTTCGGCGGCGTCATGCTGATCGGCGCGTTGTTGTACAGCACGATGGTGCAAAGGATGCCTTCCTTGAGATATTTCCAGGCGTCGTCCACCTGGGCGGCGGCAAGCTCGTACTGCTCGTAGGTCTCGTTGTGCATGAAGACGAAATGGTCTTGCTGCTTGTAGAGGTATTGGGCCGAGATTTCCTCGATCTCGGCCGCTTCGAGGCTGTCGCCGCTCTTGTAGGTGCGATCGAGAACCGTGCCCCGCAGCAGATTGCGCAACTTGCATTTGTAAAGCGCCTGCCCTTGCCGGGCTTGACGAAGTTGCACTCGATCATGATATACGGATCGCCGTCAAGTTGGACCTTCAGTCCTTTCCGGAAATCGCTGGTGTTGTAGCTTCCCACGGTCGGTTCCTGTTCGCTGTTGAAATGGAGAATGTTGTGTTAATATAGTAGGGTGAGCGTCGCCCACCGTTCGTTCCGGACTTCAAAATCCTCGCCGCACGCCGGCCTCGAATCCGTTTCCCCATGCATCTTGCTCGCAACAATTCGCCGCCGGCCGATTGGCAATCGGAAATCGCTCGGGCAATCAGCGATCCGGTCGAATTGTGCCGTTTGCTCGACTTGCCGGCCGAACTGGCAAAGGCGGCCGTCGAGGCTTCGCGCGGATTTCCGCTTTGGGTCCCCCGGCCTTTTCTATCCCGGATGCGTCCCGGCGATCCGCACGACCCCCTCTTAATGCAGGTTTTGCCGCAGGCGGCCGAACTCGCCGCAGTTCCCGGATTCGAACCCGACCCGTTAGGCGAATCCACCAGTATGCCCGAAAAGGGCCTGCTTTGGAAGTACCGGGGCCGAATACTGATTGTCGCCACCGGCTCGTGCGCCGTCCATTGCCGGTTCTGTTTTCGCCGCCATTTTCCATTCTCTAGGGGGGGGTGTAATGAGATTTCTTGGGAACGGATTTTCGATCGCGTAAAAAACGAACCTTCGATTCATGAAGTGATTCTTAGCGGCGGTGATCCGTTGACGTTGTCCGACGATGAAATTGATGTCATTCTCGCACAACTTGCGGAAATCAGCCACCTGCGAAGGCTGCGGTTTCATAGCCGGCTGCCGCTAATGATACCTAATCGCATAACTGATAAATTCGTTGCCGGATTGCGTGGCAATCGGCTTTCCGTCATCATGGTCGCTCATATCAACCATCCCGCGGAAATCGACGATTGCGTGTCGGCTGCCTTGGGCCTGTTGATCGACGGGGGAATTCCCGTGCTCAGCCAAGGCGTTTTGTTGCGCGGAATAAACGACCGCGTGGAAATCCTGGCTGCCTTGTATGAGCGGCTGGCCGATCTGCGTGTCATGCCGTATTATCTGCATCAATTGGACCCGGTCGCCGGAGCGTCCCATTTCGAAGTGCCCGTCGAGGAAGGTGTTGCGCTCGATCCGCCAACTTCGCGCCCGCTTGCCCGGTTATGCCGTGCCGCGGTATGTTCGAGAGACTTGCGGAGGAGAATATAAAGAGGTGTTGGCTTGATGAATAAAACGTGGACTCCCGACTCTTGGAAGACCAAGCCGATTGCGCAGCGGATCGATTACCCCGACACCGCGGCGCTGCAAAAGGCATTGGAGGCGCTCGCCCAGTTGCCGCCGTTGGTCACCAGTTGGGAGGTCGAGCGGTTGAAGACGGAATTGGCCGAGGCGGCCGCGGGCAAGCGATTTTTGCTGCATGGCGGCGATTGCTGCGAACGGTTCGCCGATTGCCGGCCCGACCCGATCACCAGCCAGCTCAAAGTGCTGTTGAAGATGAGCCTGGTGCTGGTCTATGGCAGCAACAAGCGGGTGGTGCGCGTGGGCCGGTTCGCCGGACAATATGCCAAGCCGCGCTCGGCCGACACGGAGACTCGCGACGGACTGACGCTGCCGAGTTTTCGCGGCGACCTGGTGAACCGGCCCGGTTTCACGCGGGAAGACCGCACGCCGAATCCGCAGTTGCTCTTGCGCGGCTACGAGCGGGCGGCCTTGACGCTCAATTTCATCCGCGGACTGATCGACGGCGGCTTCGCCGATCTGCATCATCCGGAATTCTGGGATCTCGATTTTTTCAAGCATTCCGACCAGTCGGCCGATTACCGGGCGATCGTCGATGCGGTGGGCGGCGCGGTCCGGTTCCTGGAAACGATTTCCGGCAGCTCGATCGGCGAACTGAACCGGGTCGAGTTCTATACCAGCCATGAAGGGCTGCATCTGGATTACGAGCAGGCGCAAACCCGGCAGGTTCCGCGGCGGACGCGGTGGTACGATTTGAGCACGCATTTTCCCTGGATCGGCGACCGCACTCGGGCGTTGGACGGCGCGCACGTCGAGTATTTCCGCGGCATCGCCAATCCGATCGGCGTGAAAATCGGGCCGAACATGCAGCCGGAAGAACTGGCGGAGTTGCTCGAGCTGCTGAATCCGGATGACGAACCCGGCCGCATCACGCTCATCCACCGCTTCGGCGTGAACCGGATCGAACAGTGCCTGCCGCCGCTGGTCGAGGCCGTCAAACGCTCGGGCAAGACCGTGCTCTGGTGCTGCGATCCGATGCACGGCAATACGATCACCACGGCGAGCGGCGTGAAGACGCGGAATTTCGACGACATCCGCACGGAACTCCGCCAGGCCTTCAACCTGCACGGCCGGTTGGGCTCGATCCTCGGCGGCATCCACTTCGAACTCACCGGCGAGAACGTCACCGAATGCTTGGGCGGCGCCCGCGGCCTCAGCGAAGCCGACCTCAGCCGCGCCTATCGCAGCGACGTCGATCCGCGGTTAAACTATGAACAAGCGCTGGAAATGGCGCTGTTGATCGCGCGGCGAATGCGTAATGAAAAGTAGGTCTCGTCTGCCGGGTGAGACTAGGGCGAGAATACCCCGGAAATAAAATTGAGGATTGCGAACGCCGATGATATGCACGGAAGAATTCATGGGACACGTTGCCATTTGAGAAAACATTGCCGCGGAATATTATCATCATGACCAAAAAAGCAACCCGTAAATCACCGAACCGAAACCTCTTGCGCGGTGGAACTTCGCCCGCTAAAGTCGTTTCGAACGGCCAACTCTTGGGCGATATCCGCAAACTGATCGAGCAATCGCGCCAAGAGGTAGCACGGACGGTAAACACCGCAATGGTGGAGTTGTATTGGAGCATTGGCAAACGGATTCGCGAGGATTTATTACTCCGCCAACGGGGGGAATATGGAGAGCAGATTGTTGCGACGCTGTCGAAACAATTGACAGTGGAGTATGGCCGGGGCTTCACCTATTCCAGCTTGACAAGAATGATGACGTTCGCCGAACAATTTCCCGACGAACGAATTGTTGCGACACTGTCGCAACAATTGAGTTGGAGTCATTTTGTCGAGCTTATCGCCTTCGACGACTCGCTAAAACGCGATTTTTACGCCGAAATGTGCCGTCTGGAACGGTGGAGCGTCCGCGTGTTGCGGCAGAAAATCGACCGGCTGCTGTTCGAGCGGACGGCCGTGAGCAAGAAGCCCGAAGAGTTGATCCGCCATGATCTCGATGCGCTGCGTGACGGGAATCTTTTGACGCCCGAATTGGTTTTTCGCGATCCGTATTTTCTCGATTTCCTTGGCCTGTCTGGCACGTATAACGAAAAAGACGTCGAGCAGGCGATCTTGCGGGAGTTGGAAGCTTTCATTTCGGAACTCGGCACGGACTTCGCTTTCGTCGCCCGGCAAAAGCGGATTACCGTGGATGATGAGGATTATTATCTGGACCTGTTGTTTTATCATCGACGGTTGCGGCGTTTGGTTGCCATCGACCTGAAACTGGGCAAGTTCCAGGCCGCCGATAAAGGGCAGATGGAACTTTATCTGCGTTGGTTGGAAGAGAACGATATGCAACCTGGCGAGGAGCCGCCGCTGGGACTGGTTTTGTGTGCGGGAAAGACGGAGGGGCACGTCCGCCTGCTGCGGTTGGAAGAGAGCGGCATCCGCACGGCGCAATATCTGACTGAGTTTCCTTCTCAGGAAATCTTGGAGAAAAAGCTGCGCGACTCGATCCGGTTGGCCCGCCAGCGGCTCGCTGTACAAGCCCAAGATCAGCCACCCTCGCCGAAGTTGCCCGCACCCGTGTCGAAAAAAGGAAAGAGCCCCCGTCGCCGATGAAGTTTTTCTCGTTTTGATGCCAAAGTATAGAACAAGGGCTTTACAATTCACCCCTTTACCCTCTCCACAACACCCATCATGATTCGCAGTACCTTGATTCTGTTCGTTTTATCGATTTCCACCATGCTCCACGCCGAGAATTGGCCCGAGTGGCGGGGGCCGGCGGGCAACGGCGCGAGCGGGGAGTCGGAATTGCCGGTGGCGTGGTCGGAAAAAACCGGCATCCTCTGGAAATGTTCGCTGCCGCCGTGGGGCACCAGCACGCCGGCGATCTGGGAGAATGCGATTTTCGTGACGACGCAAACCGAGGATGGGAACCTGCTGCTGTTGCGGATCGATAAGCAGGAGGGCAATATCGTCTGGACGCGCAAGGTCGGGCGGGGGGAAGTTTTGCGCGTTCCGGTCGTGGGAAAATCGGGCGAAGCTCGGCGCACGCAAAAATTCTCCGGTGAGCAAAACATGGCCAGCCCCTCGCCGGTCACCGACGGCAAGCTGGTCGTCGTGCATTTCGGCAATGGCGATTTGGCGGCCTACGATTTCGAGGGCAAGCAGCTTTGGAAGCGGAATCTGCAGCACGATTACGGCAACTATACGATCTGGTGGGGACATGCCAACAGCCCCGTGCTGTATGAGAACCTCGTGATTTCCATCTGCCTCCAGGATTCCTGCGCCGATCTGCCGGGCGTTCCTTCGCCAAGCTATGTCGTGGCGCACGACAAACGCAACGGGCGGGAGGTTTGGAAAATGCCGCGGATGACTCCCGCCACCCATGAAAGCTGCGATTCTTATACCACGCCGCTCTTATGGAAAAACGGCGCGCGGACCGAACTGGTCGTTTTCGGCGGGCAGATGCTCGATGCTTACGATCCGGCGGACGGCAAGCGGCTTTGGTCGCTGCCCGACTTGATCGGCAACCGCACGATCACCGGTCCGGTGGCGGCGCAGGGCATGATCTACGTCACGCAAGGGATGCGAAGTCCGCTGTTGGCCGTCAAACCCGGCGGCAATGGGAAACGGCCGCGGAAGGACATCGTTTGGCAGTTAAGGGACGGCACGCCCGACTCGCCGACGCCGGTGGTGCTGGGCGAACGGCTCTACCTCGTCACCAACGACGGCATCGCCCGCTGCCTCGACGCCCTCAACGGCCGGCTCTATTGGAAAGAGCGTCTCAAGGGCGAATATCGCGCTTCGCCGCTGGCGGCCGACGGGCGGATTTATTTCCTCAATACGCAAGGGCTGACGACGGTCGTTTCCGCCGAAAAGAAATTCAACAAACTGCTGGAAAACCAACTCGACGATGAAACCATCGCCTCGCCGATCGTCTCCGACGGAAAAATCTTCATCCGCGGGAAGAAGACGTTGTATTGCATTGGGAGGTGAAATACAATCGTTTAGCCTGGAGCCAACGGCGACGGTGTTGGCGAGGGCGAGGGCCAAATGCAAATTTTCTATTTGCGAGATTATTTTCCGCAACGCCCTCGCCGTTGGCTCCGCGCTAAACGATGGTATCGAAGGATCGCCATGAATACATTATCTTGGAACCAAGTTCAGAACGAAGACTGCATTGAAGGCCTGAAAAAAATCCCCGACGGTGCGCTTGATCTTGCTTTCGCCGATCCGCCGTTCAATATCGGCTACGAATACGACGAGTATCACGACGCTTTGGAGAGCGAGCATTATCTCGATTGGTGCCGCGATTGGACGGCGGAAGTGGTTCGCGTCTTGAAGCCGTCGGGCACGTTTTGGCTGGCCATTGGCGACGAGTATGCCGCGGAACTGAAGGTCATGCTCACGCGCGAGCAGAAGCTGACTTGCCGGAGTTGGGTGATCTGGTACTATACGTTCGGGGTGAATTGCGTGGCGAATTTCAGCCGGTCGCACACGCATGTTTTCTACTTCGTGAAAGACCCGAAGCAGTTCACCTTCAACGTCGATTCGCCGGCGCTCCGGGTGCCTTCCGCCCGGCAGTTGGTTTACGGCGACAAGCGGGCGAATCCGAAGGGGCGATTGCCGGACAACACATGGATTCTCCGCCCGCAGGATATCCCCGAGTCGTTCCGGCCTTTGGAGGATACCTGGTATTTTTCGCGAGTTTGCGGCACGTTCAAAGAGCGGGCCGGCTGGCACACCTGCCAAATGCCCGAGCGATTACTCGGGCGAATTATCGAAGCATGCAGCCTGCCGGACGAATTGGTGCTGGATCCTTTCTCGGGCAGCGGGACGACGTTGGCCGTGGCCAAAAAGCTCGGCCGAAAATACATTGGTTATGAACTGTCGAATCAATATGCCGAACAGGCCCGAGAACGGCTCAAGAGCATTCGGCCGGGCGATCCGTTGGAAGGCGTGGCCGATCCCGTAACCAGTGCCCCGAACACGTCGAACGGGCGCCGTTTGGATGAGGTCCATTCGGGCCGCACCCGAAAACGCAATGTAAAGAAGACGGCGGATCACTCTCCTTGAACCGTTGCCCCTCTTGTCAGTGGTTTGGAACGTTTCTCAGGCTGATCTAGGTTGACACCTTGTTGCAATCTGACTAAGATGGGCGGTTTCCTATTCAGCCATAGCCGGGATTATTCACAAACAAATTAGCAGCGGCACCCTGCCGCATAATAGGGAAGAGCGGCAAGATGCCGCTGCTAATTTGGATGTTTATGAATAATCCGGGATAGTGATACTATGCCCTGTAACTCACGCCGCCCGGAAAATAGCGGCGATTAACGCGATTTTTACCCCCCCAATTACAGTTAAAACGTTACGCCTGGAGGATGCCTTTATGGCTGTCCCAAAACGCCGTCAGAGCAATGCGCGGACCGGTTCGCGCCGGTCGCACGATGCGAAGAAGCCCAAAGAACTTTCCCTCTGCACGCAGTGCAGCACGCCGGTGCCCACGCATGTCATTTGCCCGAATTGCGGGCATTACATGGGCCGGAAGATCGTGGAGACCAAGTAAGCGTGAGCAAAACGGCCTTTTTATTTCCCGGACAAGGCACCCAATTCGTCGGCATGGGCCGGCGGCTGGCGGAGACGCTGCCCGCCGCGCGCAAGCTCTACGACCGCGCCGGTGAATTGCTGGGTTATGATCTGGCGAGGCTCTGCTTCAGCGGTCCCGCCGAAGAACTCGATTCGACGGTCGTCAGCCAGCCGGCGATTTTCGTCACCAGCCTGGCGGCGTTGGAGTCGTTGCGGGCGGCCTCGCCGGAGGTGGTCGAGTCGTGCGGAGCGGCGGCCGGGCTGAGTCTCGGCGAATACACGGCTCTGGTTTTTGCCGACGCGATGTCTTTCGACGACGGGCTGATGCTCGTGCAAAAGCGCGGCGCGGCGATGCAAGAAGCGGCCGACGCCACGCCCAGCGGGATGGTCAGCATCATCGGCCTGGAATTGGACAAGGTGAAAGCGCTGTGCGAGAAGGCTCGCGACGGAGAAATCCTGGAAATCGCGAACATGCTCAGCCCGGGGAATATCGTGATTTCCGGGACGGTCGGCGGCGTGCGAGCGCGCGGCGGAGATGGCGCAGCCCTTGGGCGCGATGAAAGCCATGCCTTTGGCGGTGGCGGGGGCGTTTCACACGCGGATCATGCAGCCGGCCGTGCCGCAGTTGGAAGAGGCGCTGTCGCTCGTGCCGATGCACAAGCCGCGGATTCCCGTGATTGCGAATTACGATGCGAAATCGCACGACGATCCCGAGGAGATCCGCCGCCTCTTGATGCAGCAGGT
Organism: Pirellulales bacterium; assembly: GCA_963713065.1. Taxonomy (GTDB): domain Bacteria; phylum Planctomycetota; class Planctomycetia; order Pirellulales; family Thermoguttaceae; genus JADLEL01. Next base: position 37,866 of record CAVQKP010000022.1, read on the forward strand.
GCTCCACGCCGTGCTCTGGGAAGATTCGATCCGCACTCTGATTTCCCATGGATTTACGGATTTTTATGAAATCGGTCCCGGTCGCGTGCTCCGCGGCCTGATGAAACGCACCGATCGCAGCGTAAACTGCCAAAATGTCGAAGCGTGAGGAGAGAAATTTTCGCTGTCCTGCCCGCGTTTGACGTGGGCATGATGGAAATGCGGGAAAAACCGCAACATGCCCACGACAAGCGTGGCATGGCAAGCGTGGGCATGGCACCGGGCTGGAATCAGAATGGGCAAGCGATTCTTCGACGCCGGAGCACCGAGGAATTGCGTTCCCACGCCAAAGCGCGGGAACGAGTGGAGAAATGCAGGAACCCGGAACCGGACAACTTCATCATGACGGATCAACTCAAGAGCCGCATCAAAACCGACTTGGCCGGGCGCTCGGCTTTGGTGACCGGCGCCGCCAAGGGGCTGGGCCGGGCGATCGCCTTGACGCTTGCCGGAGCCGGCGCGAAGGTGGCTTGCATCGACATCAATGAAGAGTCGCTCGCCGAGACCGTGGGCGCGATCCGCTCCTCGGGCGGCATGGCCGAGCCGATGGCCTGCGACGTGACCAACAGCGCCCGCGTGGATGAGGTGGTCGATGCGGTCGTCAAGCTTTGGGGCGGACTGCAGATTCTCGTCAACAATGCGGGCATCACCCGGGACAACATGATCCTGCGGATGAAAGACGAGCAATGGGATGCCGTATTGAACATCAATCTCAAGGGCACGTTCTTGTTCAGCCGGGCCGCGGCCAAGCCGATGATGAAGGGTCGCCAGGGCCGAATCATCAATATCGCCAGCGTATCCGGCTTGATGGGCAATCCCGGCCAGGCCAATTACTCGGCTTCGAAAGCGGGGGTGATCGGTCTGACGCGCACCATTTCGCGGGAGTTGGCGGGCCGCAACATCACCGTGAACGCGGTGGCGCCGGGTTTTATCGCCACCGACATGACTTCCGCATTAGGAGAGGAGATTTTGCAGGAAGTGCGCAAGGAAATCCCCCTTGGCCGATTGGGCGACCCCCAGGACGTGGCGGATGCCGTGTTATATTTGGCGAGCGACGCCGCTTCCTTTATCACCGGATTGGTGCTCACGGTGGACGGCGGATTGACCGTTTAGCGAGTTTTTAAAGGTTTTTTATTCTTTTCCGCCACAAAATTTTTAGTAGATATAGACACGGAAGGCAAAACCCGCTATATCTTTCCTGATTATTGGTAAAGTGAGGCAAAGCACGAAATTTGCACCCTTCCCGAAAGGGTGTAAAGATAGGGAATTGAAGTGTAATTCGAGGAATAGTTTTTTTTACCCGGCATTTTGGTCGGGGAAAGCCACAGGAGCGCTTTCCCCATAAGAAATAGTTAACAGGAGGACCTATACGGTGGCCTCAGTCCAGGAACGCGTAATTGAGATCGTCGCCGAGCAACTTGGCGCGAATAAGGAAAACATCACTCGCGAGACATCCTTCGTGAACGATTTGGGTGCGGACTCACTCGACACGGTCGAGCTGGTTATGGAACTGGAAGAAGAGTTCGATATCAACATTCCCGACGATGCCGCGGAGAAGATTCAAACGGTCGGCCAAGCCATCGATCATATCGAAAAAGCCGTCGCCAACAGCGAAACCGCGGATTCGTAGTCGGTCGCGAACAGCAGGAAGGGTTCAGGGTTCGGGGTTCAGGGTTCAGAATTTAGGCTCTAGGTTCTGAACCCTGAACCCTGAATCTTGAACCTTAAAATTTAGCGGCGCCCTTATGCGCACTAATTCACCCTTCAGCAATCAGATTTCATCCATGAAACGGCGCGTTGTCGTAACAGGTCTCGGTGCGGTGACCTCGCTGGGGTGCCGCGTGGAAGAACTTTGGCCGCGGATCGTCAAGGGCGAGAGCGGCGTAGGCATGATCCAGCGATTCGACGCCTCGAAGTTCCGCTCGCGGATCGCCGGCGAGATCGTCAACTTCTCCACGGAAGGCTACGTCGGGCCGAAAGAAGTGAAGAAATTCGACCGCTTCGTGCAATACGCCTTCGTGAGCGGACTGGACGCGGTTCGCGACGCCGGCTTGGATTTCGACAAGGAAGACCGCAATCGATGCGCCGTGATCATGGGCTCGGGCATCGGCGGACTCGAGACCATCGAAGTCCAGCACGACCGCCTCTTGGACAAAGGTCCCGACAAGGTATCGGCCTTCACCATTCCGAAGCTCATCGGCAACGCCGCCAGCGCGCAGCTTTCCATTCATTTCGGCCTGCACGGCCCGAACCAGGTCATCGTGACGGCCTTCGCCAGCGCGACCAATGCGATGGGCGACGTTTTCAAGATGATCCAGCGCGGCGAGGCGGATATCGCGATTACCGGCGGCAGCGAAGCCGCGCTTACGCCCATCGGTCTGAGCGCTTTCGCCTCGATGCGGGCGCTCTCCGAACGCAACGACGATCCCGCAGGCGCCAGCCGTCCCTTCGACCGCGACCGCGACGGCTTCGTGCTCGCGGAAGGGGCGGGCATGCTGGTCTTCGAGGAATACGAGCATGCCAAGGCCCGCGGCGCACGGATCTACGCCGAACTGTACGGCTACGGCATCACTTGCGACGGCGGGCACATCACCGCCCCCGACAAGGACGGCACCTACGCCGGCCACGCCATGCAAATGGCCTTGAACGACGCGGGCGTCAATCCCGCCGAGGTGGGCTACATCAACGCCCACGGCACCAGCACGCCGCTGGGCGACATCGCCGAAACCACCGCCGTGAAAACCGTTTTCAAGGAACACGCCCGGACGGTCAGCATCTCGAGCACGAAAAGCCAACTCGGCCATCTGCTGGGGGCGAGCGGCGGCGTGGAGTTGATCTTCTGCATTCTCGCGCTCCGCGACGGCGTGATTCCGCCGACCATCAATCTGCAAAATCCCGATCCCGCGTGCGATTTAGACTACACCCCCAACACCGCCCGCGAGCGCAAGCTCACCGCCGCCATGTCGAACAGCTTTGGTTTCGGCGGGCACAACGGCTCGCTGGTGGTGGGCAAGCTGCGGAATCAATGAGAACGGTGCTCAAGGCGCGGTGCTCAAGGCGACATTCCCATTTTTTTCCGACCTCCTGCAAAAATAGCGAGAGTCCCCATTTCACGTCCATTTCACGGAGCACGCGAGGAGGCTCGCTGCCTTGAATTTGGATTGGCAATAATTTCCAGAGGGGATCTCTTTAGGGTAAACTGAATCGAAGGAGGATTTCACGTGCCGATTCAATATTTGGTCCCTTGTTCTTGCGGTCGGAAAACGCCCGTCGAAACCCGGCAGGCGGGCGAGACGATAAAGTGCGTTTGCGGGGCAAAGCTGGATATCCCGCGGCTTCTCGAGCTGAAAAGACTGGAAAAGGTTGCCGTTCCAACGAATCTCCCGAAACCTGCCTCCGCTTGGGGAATCGGTCAGAGCCTCGTGCTTTCAGGGGCGGTTATTTTAGCGGTGGTGGCGGTGTTGTGGATTCTCGTCTTGAAAAACGAGGCTGGCGATCCCTACGCGAAAATGACACCGGACCAAATCCGCGCACACTTCCAAAAAATGTCTCCTTTGGAGACATTATATATGTGGTCATATTTAAAGCAAAACGGCTTAAATCCGCGCAAAGATTATCTCGAACGCACTCTCGAAGGCCAGTTCGCCCAGCGCAAAATGCATCTGCTTTATCTCGGCATTATCGCGGCAGCGGGTGTCTCCCTCATCGCCGCGGGAGTCTATATCATTCGCGGGAGAAGTCCCAAGCGAACACCGTCCTCGCCAAGTTAGGCGCTGAAAACAATAAGTTGCCGGCATTGTCGTAGGCCGTGCAGGCAATTATTCTTGGCTGGTAAATACGACGAAATCGATTCTGTTAATCTAGGCAAACCCTGCCGAATATTCCTAATTTTCCGTCTCTTGTCAGCCGATCTATCCGAATGATGACAACTGTCGCTCCCTGCGCAATTGTCTAGCTTTTCAGTTCGATCCTATAACCTTGTGTGAGGGGGGAAACCATGCACAGGGATGTTCGGGGCATTTTTTTTCTGTATTTGGTTGCTATCGGGGGGTTCCTCTTGGCTGGCGGCGGGTGCAGCTTCGTCAAAATGCCCCAAGGCTGGATTTTCAGGACTGGTTGGTCGCTGGAATTTCACCGGATGCCGTTCAATGTTTCTTGTGAAAAACCATGCGCACTTGGTTGCGAGCCCAATTGCAATGGCGAATGCGCCAATCCGCCGAAAGAATCAGGTCAACCTACAGCCGCCCCTCAGCCTATCGAACCTGCGCCGACATTGCACAAAGTCGAAGAAGGAGAACTGCCCACGGCAAATGATTCGTCCGGTCTGATGAACTTGCTGAAACGTCGGGGGAGATTGGGGATTTGCGCAACCTGCGGCAAATTGGGTCGATTCAAAGAACCTCATCCGGCAGAACAGGCAACGATGCCGGTAATCGCCAAATTTCATCCCGTGCCCGCCGCTCCGGTTTTTTGTCCGCTGCCCAATATGGCAACGACGACCGTGGATTTCCAGTCTCTGGCGGGCAAAAAGAAACCCTCAACGATGAAAAAGACGCCTCCTCCGCCTCAGCCGGGAATAACCTCTCCGCCGGCGCCGCAACCGGAAGTCATTCCACCACCGCCGCCTTCTGTCCGCAACAGCAAAACCGAGCGCGCGCCGCGTGAACTGGATCTTCCGCCCGAGCCGCCCGACTGGGTTTTCCTGGCCCCGGAAAATTCCACCGAGGTTCAATCGCAATCGAACAAGCCGTCGGCGACGGCAACGCGGCGGTAATTATTATCTTGGGTCTTGGGTCTCAAGACTATAGGACTTAGTTTTTTCCATTCGCCGTGCAGATGTCAGACTGCGCCGGATCATCGTGCCGGCATGATATACGATAAGCAGGGGATTTGTGACGAGCCATAATCCACGAGATCCAAGACGGAAAAATAGGCAAGCTTTGACGGTGATGCCAAGTGTCATCAAGGCGCCGATAAAAGCGAACCGATGAAGCTGAGGTACTCTAGCAGTGCCCTAGAATGGAAGATTCCGCGCTGCAAGGAGATAGGAAAGTATTCCTGATCCCACCGCGTGCGGCTGCCGGATGGCCGAGAGCGGCGACGAATTGCAGAGCATCTCGCCCTGAGAGAAAACGCAATTTCGCCTGTTCTCAGCAATCAACAAGTAGCCGCCGAAACCTCGCGCCCGCAATTGACGCCTCATGCACGATTCCACCGCACGTCCGACGTCGAACGTATTCCGGCTGGTCCTCTTGTGTCTGGGAGTTTCGTTTCCGACGATGCTCGTCCAAATGCAATGCGCTGCCGGTTCCGAGTTGCGCAAGACCCCGATCGTCAAAGCGGTGCAGAACGTCCGCGCTTCGGTGGTGAACATCCGCGGCGAAAAGACGCTGGCGCCCGCGAACGGCCAGGTTTCCGCGACTGACGCCAATCGCCACGTAAACGGCATGGGCACGGGCGTGGTAATCGATCCGCGCGGCTACGTCATCACCAACTACCACGTCGTGGACGGCGTGAAAGATATCCAAGTGACGCTGGTCGATGGCGATCGTTACACGGCGCGGCTCATCGCTCGGGATATGGAAACCGATCTGGCGATCATCAAGATCGACCCGGAAAAAGAAGTGCCCGCCATTCCCCTGGGCGTTTCTTCCGATCTGATGCCGGGCGAAGAAGTGATTGCGGTGGGCAACGCATACGGTTACGAGCATACGGTGACCCGCGGGATCGTCAGCGCGTTGCATCGTTCGGTGCAAGTCAGCGACGCACAATATTACGAAGATCTGATTCAGACCGACGCCAGCATCAACCCGGGCAACTCGGGCGGGCCGCTGTTGAACATCGACGGCGAGATGATCGGCATCAACGTGGCGGTTCGCGCCGCGCCCAGGGCATCGGCTTCGCCATCCCCGTCGATAAGGCGATGGCCGTGGCTGCGACCCTGCTGGCCAATCGCAACGGCAACCGTTTCTGGCACGGCGTGCTGCTCGTGCCGGAAAAAAATTCCCTGAAGAAGGATGCCGTAACGGTTGCTTCGGTGGAGCCGAAAAGCCCCGCCGCCGAAGCCGGCTTGAAGCCCGGCGACGTCATTGCGAAGATCGGCGGCAAGGAAATCCGCCGCCGGCTGGATTTTCAACGGGCGATGTTGGAACACAAGCCCGGCGACACGCTCGAGGTGTCCCTGAAACGGTCGAACGAGCAGATCGCGGCAAGCCTTACGCTGGCCGACCTGCCGGAATCGTTGAAAACGCCGCTGCAACCGGCCTGGGAGCTTTTGGGCCTGGAATTGCGGGCGATCCCGGCCGAGGAATTCAAGGCCATGAACCAGACGCGGTATCGCGGCGGATTGTCGATCATCGCGGTGCGGCCGAACAGCCCCGCCGCCAATCAAGGCTTGAAGGTCGGCGACGTGCTCGTGGGGATGCATATTTGGGAAACGGTCTCGATGGAAAATATCTCCTATATCCTCAAACGGCCCGATTTCGCCACCCTTTCGCCGGTGAAATTCTTCATCCTTCGCGGCAACGAAACGCTTTACGGCTACCTGCCGCTGCCCACTGCTCCCGCCACGCGAACCGCTCAGCGGTAGTGGGATTCAGCAGGGTTCTGGCGGAATTTCCATTTATCTGGTAAAGTAGATGCGTTGGGTGCCATGCCCACGCTTGCCGTGGGCATGAGAGGGATTTGCCCCGTCTCAGCATGCCCACGACAAGCGTGGGCATGGCACCGGCCCCACTTCGCACTGACCACTAAAACCCCCATGCCCACCGCCATTCGCCAATCCGATCTGGAAGCCTATCTCGACGAAGCGTTGCCCGCTGAGGAGATGGCGATCATCGAGCGCGCGTTTCGCGAAGATCGCACGCTCCTTCGACAATTGACGTCGGTCCACTCGCGGCGGAACGCGGGCGTGCATTCACTGGGCGAAATCTGGCGGCGGCACCGGCTAAGCTGCCCCACGCGCGAACAACTCGGCGGGCTTTTTCTGCAAACGCTGCCCGAGGATGCGGCCGATTATGTCGCCTTCCATCTCGAAGTCGTCGGCTGCCGCTATTGCCAGGCGAACTTGCGCGACCTGCAAGCGCAAGTCGCCGAAGATCAGAAGGCCGTTGAAACCCGCCGTCGCAAATACTTTCAATCGTCGGCGGGCTATCTGCGGCAGGCGAAACGATAATGGGAGGGGCGATGCACCGGGGATTGCACGGGTTTATTTCGTCGCCGCCGTCCCTGCCGAACTCGCCGGGTTGCAGTCCTGCTCTCGGAGAATCGGAACTCGCGCCGGACCGTTCAAGGCCATTGGGCAAGTGATCACGCAATTCGGCAAGGCTTTTTTAAGCTTCTCGACGCCCTCCTTGGTGACCTTCGCGCCGGTGAGATTCAACGATTTGAGATGAATGAAGCCTCTGAGATGGCCCGCGCCGGCATCCGTGATATTCGTGCTGTTGAGGTTCAAGTTCTTCAGTTGCTTCAACTCGCCGAGAATGACCAGTCCCCCGTCGGTAATACCAGTGCCGCTGAGGTCCAAATCCTTGAGCGTCCACAGTCCGGTTAGATATTTCAGTTGGTCATCGGTTAGCGACGCGACGTGAATCGTCAGCGTCTCCAGCCCTATCGCATCGCCGGTTTGTTGCAACCTTTCCACGGCCGCTTGAGAAATCGTCTGCCCTTGGCTAAATGTCAGTTGCTGCATTTGCCCATAACGCATGGGCGAGTAGTCCGCGCCCAATTCTTCCCATTCCTTCATCGTCGCCCGATCGAACGCCGCCTGACGATTGGCCTGCCTGATCTCATGGGCCGCTCCGCAGAGGAGAAGCCCGAAAACCGCAAGTGCGCCGACCAGATACCGAAAAGGCGAACGTCCGGCGGTCGCTGGCGGCGGTATTAGATCAACGGATAGCCCCTCTGTGAGTGATTCGCTCGCATTCGCAAACGGAGACTTCGCCGCGGTTTCCCCGGCGGCCGATCCCTTCTGGAGCCTCACTAACCGGTAGCCACAATAGCGCAGCACGATTAACGACCCGAACGCCGACGCGACAAAGGAGACTATCATCCAAAACGAAACCAGGCCGCAATCGGCCGCCTCCTCCCACAAATTCATGCCGGAAAAACCTTCCTGGAAATACACAACCGATATCAGCGTGGCAAACAGCAAAACGGCGGAAAGCGGCGCAAGAATAATCGTCCAAAAGGCGAATCGCCGCCGGCTTTCACCCAGAACCGAACCCGCGCAACAAACGAAAACCGGCAGGAAAAACAGCACGAGCATCGACATCAACACGGCATACATCACGACTTCTTCAGCATCGAATGGCTCGACGTTTTGCATCCGCTCGGGTCCGATCCAGCGGGCCAGCCCGAAGAGAATTCCCGCGCCCGTCGTCCAGATCAAAACCTGACGCAAACTGAACTGCAACCGGCGCTTTCCAGCGACCGTCGGCTCGTCCATCATGCAAAGCCGCCAACGGCGGAATTTTCTGAAAAGCGCAAGTGGCAGCAGGATCACCAGCATCGGCAGCAAGGCCGTCAGCAAGACGACCCACAGCGGCGACGATTTTGAGGGATTCGCCGAACTCGAACCCCATTCGATGGCAATGCCGAGGAACGCGGCAAAACCAACAGCCTCCGGCAACCGCATGGCGATCGGGCGGCTGCTCAATCCCCCCCAGATCGCCGCCAGACATAAGCCCGTCAGCCAACCGCTAGATTGGATGAAGTCCCAATGAATCCACTGCGAGTCGATGTTCGTCGGATTCAGCGCGGCCTCGAACAAATAAATGCCGATCAAGAGGCCGAGCGCGATGCGGCGCTCGATTTGCGTAATCGCGGGGCGGCCGACAGCATTATCGGCAAGTCTTGATTCAGCAGTGAGAGCGGCTTCCTGCATCGCGATTTTTTTCCGTCCGTGTGCCTGGGCTTCCTGTCAATTACGCACGAGAAGGCACTTGGGTTTCCAAACCCTCGCGGCTCTCTCACCAGGTACCTCTCCCAAAAGCGAGAGGGGAGTCGTTAATCTTACATGAAATCGCCCATGCCGCAATTCTGTCCGCAGCAGTGGGTGGCGCCGCAAGTCGATTGCACGGGGCAGGCAGGGTCTTTCGCGCCGCTGTTCGTATGGGCGGCGGGGACGCTCATGTTTTTCGTCAAATCGCTCGATCCGCAGGAAGGGCACCCTGGTTTCGCGTCACCGGTGACCAACTCCTCGAATTCGTTTCCGCATGTTTTGCAGGAAAACTCGTAAATCGGCATAGTGGACACTCCTTTTGAAGACTGATATATTACGACTTTATTCTACGTTATTCTAACTTATTGGGAAAGTACAAATCCCGAGCAAAGGAGCCACGATGAGGATTATGAAACCTGCGAAAATTCCCTTGAATTTGCTCTTTTCCGCAACTTTTGGCGTCTGTCTGGCAGCCGCGGCTTTCCCCGCCGCCTTCGCGGCGGAATCGGCCGCCGAACTGGCCCGCGGGTTCGCCGCTCCGCCCGACTCGGCCCGGCCGCACACCTGGTGGCACTGGATGAACGGCAATGTGACGAAGGAAGGCATTACCGCGGACTTGGAGTCGATGAAGCGGGTGGGCATCGGCGGGGCGCAGATTTTCAACGTCCTCGAAGGCATTCCGAAGGGGCCGGTGGATTACATGACGCCCGAGTGGCTCGAGATGGTGCATCATGCGGCCGTGGAAGCCGATCGGTTGGGCCTCGAGCTTTGTTTCCACAATTGCAGCGGCTGGTCGTCGAGCGGCGGGCCGTGGATCACGCCGGAACACGCCATGCAGACGGTCGTGACGAGCGAAACGACGGCCAAGGGGCCGGCCCATTTCGACGCCGCCTTGCCGCAGCCGCGAAAGAACCACGGTTACTATCGCGATATCGCCGTGCTGGCTTTCCCCACGCCGGCCGAAAATGCCCGGATCGATAAACTGAATCCGAAGTCGCTTTCGCACAATCAATACGAATATGGAATGCAGCCTGACGCGAAGGAAGTCCCCGCCGCGGCGGTCGTGGCAAAGGGCAAAATTGTCGATTTGACTTCCCGCTTGGATAAAAATGGAAAATTGACTTGGGACGTGCCCCCGGGCGAGTGGACGATTCTCCGCATCGGCCACACGCCGACCGGCGCGATGAACGCTCCCGCGACCGATTCGGGCCGGGGCCTGGAGGTCGATAAGATGAGCCGCGAGGCCCTCGACGTGCATTGGGCCAAAGGCATCGAACCGGTGCTGAAAAAACTCGGTCCCCTGGTCGGCAAGTCGTTCAATAATATTTTGGTCGATAGCTACGAGGTGGGCGATTGCAACTGGACGCCGAAGTTCCGCGAGGAATTCAGCAAGCGCCGCGGCTACGACCCGCTTCCCTTCCTGCCGGCCCTGAGCGGCCGGTACGTCGAGAGCGGCGAGGCCACCGAGCGATTTCTGTGGGACTTCCGCCGCACGATCGGCGACCTCTATGCCGACAATTATTACAACTATTTCGCCGATCTGTGCCACAAGCATGGGCTGAAGTTCTCGACGGAACCGTACGACGGCCCGTTCGAGTGCCTCGAGGTGGGCGCGAAGGCCGACGTCGTGATGGGCGAGTTCTGGTACAGCCCCGACGCCTTTTTGGAGGGCGTTTCGCAATCGGTCAAGCTGGCGGCCTCCGTCGCCCATACGCACGGGATTCCGTTCGTCGGCGCGGAATCGTTTACCGCCGGTCCTGACGATTCCGGCAAGTGGATGGGCCATCCCGGCGCTCGAAAATGCAGGGCGACGCCATGTGGTGCGCGGGCATCAACCGCTTCATCTTCCACACCTACGCCCATCAACCGTGGCTCGACCACGCCCCCGGCATGACGATGGGCCAATGGGGCACGCACTTCGGCCGCTTCAACACCTGGTGGGAGCAGTCGAAGCCCTGGATGAAGTATATCGCCCGGTCGCAGTTTCTCTTGCAGCAGGGTCGCTTTGTCGGCGACGTGCTCTATTTCGCCGGCGAGGCGTCGCCCAACGGGAGCCCGTTCCATCCGGAACTCAAGGCGAAGGGCTACGATTACGATACTTGCGGCACCGATTTGATATCTGAACTTTCCGTTGAGCACGGACGGATCGTCACGCCCTCGGGCGGCAGCTACGCGGTGCTGGTCTTGCCCGATACCACGTGGATGACGCCCCCCCTCGGCGCAAAATGCGTGAATTGGTCGAAGCGGGTGCGGTGGTTATTGGGCCGAAGCCGGCAAAATCGCCGAGCCTCGCCGGTTATCCCGCGTGCGATAAGGAAGTCGGGAAAATCGCCGCTGAAGTTTGGGGCACAACGACCGGCGAACATGCTTTCGACAAAGGACGCATGATCTCGGACAAGCCGGTCGAAGAAGTGCTCGCCGAGCTGAAAGTGACGCCCGACTGCACGGCGCTGGGCGATGAAACGCAACCGGCGTTCATCCATCGCGCGACGCAAGACGCCGATGTTTATCTCGTTTCGAACCAACAGCCGTATCCGGCGACGTACGAGTGTGAATTCCGCACTGCCGGACGGCTGCCGGAGTTGTGGGATGCGGAAACGGACTCCATGCAGCCCGCGCCGATGTGGCGCGTCGAGGATGGCCGCACCGTTGTAACCTTGAATCTTGAGCAGGCCGGTTCGGTCTTCGTGGTCTTCCGTCAAAAGGCCGCCGCGCCGAGCGATCCGATCGTCAAAATCGTCCGCCAGGGCGACGAGGCGGCGGCCCAGGCGGCGCCCAAGTTGGAGATTCGCAAGGCGGTTTACGGCGACTTCAGCAAACCCGACGGCGGGAGGTTCGATGTCACGGCGAAGTTGCAGGGACTCGTGAAGAATGGGCGGCTGCGCGTATCGGCTTCCAACGGGCTTGCGGGCGATCCGGCCTATCTCGTGGTCAAGGAACTGCGGATCGAGTACACCGTGGACGGCAAAACGCAGTCGTCCACATATCGCGAAAACCAGATGATCTCCTTGCCCGACGACCTGCAGAATCCGCCGCCGCCCGAGCCGCGATTGACATTGGACGATGGGCAACTCCGTCTGATCGCCGCGAAATCCGGTCATTACAGCGTGAAAACCGCGTCGGGAGCGGAAAAAACCGCCGTCATCGAGAACCTGCCCGAGCCGATCGAAGTGACGGGCGCCTGGGAAGTGACCTTCCCCGCCGGCCGCGGCGCTGCCGGAGAAGGCGACGTTCGACAAACTGGTTTCCTGGCCCGATCGCGCCGAGCCGGGCATCAAGTATTTCTCCGGCACCGCGACGTATCACAAGAAGATCAACATTCCGCAATCCGCGTTGGACGCGAATCGCACGCTGCTCTTGGATCTCGGCCAGCGTTCGCGAGATTGCCGAGGTGCGGCTCAACGGCCAGGATTGCGGCATCGCGTGGAAATCGCCGTTCAGGGTCGATATCACGAAAGCCGCGAAGCCGGGCGAGAATGAGCTGGAAGTGAGCGTGACGAACCTGTGGCCGAATCGGCTCATCGGCGATGAGCAGGAGCCGGAAGACGTCGAGTGGAACGGCATCATTTTGAAGAAATGGCCCGACTGGTTGGTGAAGAACGAGCCTCGGCCCGTCCAGACGCGGAAGACGTTCACCACGTGGCATCATTGGCGGAAAGATTCGCCCTTGCAGCCGTCCGGCCTGCTCGGCCCGGTGATGCTTCGGAGCTTGGAAGAAGTGCCGGTGAAGTGAGATGAGTGAGTCTCCCCTCTCCCTTTGGGGGGAGGCGGGGCCGGGGGTGAGGGCTGGGGGTTGCTCTGCACAATGCTGGGTGCCATGCCCACGCTTGTCGTGGGCATGAGGATTGTGGGATCGCTCAGCATGCCCACGGCAATCGTGGGCATGGCACCGGAGGATCTGCACTATGCAAACTTTAACCCGCGAACAGGCTCGGCTGGTCGATCGGCTGGCGATTGAAGAATACGGCATGACCGGGCTTACGCTGATGGAGAACGCCGGCCGCGGCGTGGCCGACGTTCTCTGCCAATGGGGCATTGCCGGGCCGGTCGTGATCTGTTGCGGCAAAGGCAATAACGCGGGCGACGGTTTCGTGATTGCGCGGCATTTGGATCTCCGCGGCCACCGCGTCGCGTTTTGCTCTGGGCCGAAATCAGCGAACTTTCGGGCGATGCGGCCGCGAATTTTCGCATTCTGCAAAAAACCGACGTGCCGATCGAGATTTTCGGCAACCGGCACGACGCCGCGCGGCTCGAAATCTTTTTAAAAGACGCGGCGTGGATCGTCGATGGACTTTTAGGCACCGGCAGCCGGGGCGAACCTCGCGCACCGCTAGATGGGGTCATCGATCAACTCAATGCCGCCTCCGCGCCGAAGCTGGCGATCGACCTGCCCAGCGGTCTCGACTGCGACACCGGCCAAGCCGCCTCGCACACGATCCGCGCCGCAGAGACCTGCACCTTCGTAACCGCCAAGCCCGGCTTCCTCGTGCCGGCCGCCTTGCCCTACGTCGGCCGATTGCATGTCCTCGATATCGGCCAGCCGCGAGGGTTGGTGGAGCGGATTGTGAAGGAGATGAAAAAGTAAGCCATGCCTACCAACCCACAAGCCGACCCGAAACAAACACTCCGTTGGTATCGGCTTACGCCGGGCCGGTTGCTTTTGCTTTTACTGGTTGTCGAAGGGGTTTTGCTTTTTTCTGAACGATGGTTTCCGAAGGGCTACGCCGTTCTGATTGCGATAGCAGCGGTTGCGGTGACGATGGGGGTGATGCTTCTTTGGTTCAGTCTTGCTCTTCTTTTTCGCTGGCGGTTTCAGTTTTCCATCCGGTCGCTACTGGTGTTGACGATTACCGTTGCTGTTCCATGTAGTTGGCTGGCAGTGGAGATAAAGCGGGCGAGAGAGCAACGAGAAGCGGTGGAGGCGCTGAGTAAATTGGGCGGTAGGGTAAGTTATGAGTATCCACCCCTGTAAAGGTCTTAACCTATTACGATTTAACGATTTATGGTATCACTTCTGTTTTCGTGTTCGAGGTAAACCCCGGTCTCTGGAAACAGGAGCGACAAGGATGTTGCTGGGTAAACATTTTGCGGCGTTTGTCAAGGATAGTCCCGTCAGTGTCATGGTAAGGGGAACGGTGGAGCGGATTTTCGAGTTGCGACGATTCCGGGCCGCGGCCTTGCCGGGCCAAAGCCTGGTGTTTTACGATCCGCGTTTCGATTTGATGACCGACATTCTGCCCTGCGAAGACGCTTATGTGGAAGAAGAATTGTCGATGTATTATTTGACGTTGGAGGTGGCCCAAGTAACCGGCGGCATGATGATCGCGGTGCCTGCCGAACACTGGGAAATATTCCGCAAAATGCCTTGCGCGAAGTTTGCTGCCACCTTGGTCGAGTTGGCGCACTGCCTCGATCCGAGCAAGTACATCAAGCACAAACGCGGTCCGAAGACGAAACAACCCAAAAAGATCAGTGCGAAACGAAATCATCATGTATCCACGGCGAGAATACTCGCCGCGCGAAAATAGTTAAGACCTTTACAGGGGTGGCGGAGCCCAACCTACAAGATTTGATCATTTTCCGTTTTGCAGCACTTCCCGCAAGAACCGGCCGGTGTGATTTTCGGGCAACGCGGCGATTTCTTCAGGGGTGCCGGTGGCGACGATTTCACCGCCGCGCTGGCCGCCTTCGGGTCCGAGATCGATGATCCAATCGGCGGTCTTGATCACGTCGAGATTGTGCTCGATGACGATCACCGTGTTGCCTAGATCGACGAGGCGGCCGAGCACCGCCAACAGTTTTTTGATGTCGTCGAAGTGCAGCCCCGTGGTGGGTTCGTCGAGCAGGTAAAGCGTCTTGCCGGTATCGACGCGGCTGAGTTCGGCCGCCAGTTTGATGCGCTGCGCCTCGCCGCCCGAGAGGGTGTTCGACGACTGGCCGAGCGTCATGTAGCCGAGCCCGACTTCTTGCAGGCAGCCGAGCAATCGGGCCAGCACGGGAAAATTCTCGAAGAATCCGGCGGCCTCGTCGATGCGCATGTCGAGCACGTCGGCGATCGAGCGGTCCTTGTAGCGGATTTCGAGCGTTTGGCGATTGAAGCGTTTTCCTTCGCAGACCGGACACGGCACGTAGAGGTCGGGGAGAAAATTCATCTCGATCTTCTGCTGGCCCTGCCCTTGGCACTCTTCGCAGCGGCCGCCCTTCACATTGAAGCTGAACCGGCCGGTGCGGTAGCCGCGCTGCTTCGCCTCGCGGGTGCCGGCATAGACTTTGCGGATTTCGTCGAACGCTCCGGCGTACGTGGCCGGATTGCTCCGCGGCGTGCGGCCGATCGGCGATTGATCGATCTCGACGATCTTGTCGATCTGGCTCGCCCCGCGCAAACTCGTATGCGGGCCGGGCTTGGAGGCAAGTCCGCCCAGCCTCCGCACGAGCGCCCGGGCGAGAGTTTCGCTCAAGAGCGAACTTTTGCCCGAGCCGCTTACGCCCGTCACGCAGACGAAAACGGAAAGCGGGATTTGCGCGGTGACGCTCTTGAGATTGTTCGTCGTTGCGCCTTCAAGGATTATCGATCGGGTTTTAGCGACGCGGCGGCGTTCGGCCGGGAGGGGAATTTTTTCGCGCCCGTGAGATAACGCCCGGTGAGCGAATCCGCATTGGCGGCGACATCGTCGGGCGTGCCTTGGGCGACGATCCGCCCGCCGTGCGAGCCGGCGCCCGGCCCGATGTCGATCAGCCAATCGGCTTGCCGCATGATCGCTTCGTCGTGTTCGACCACCAGCACGGAATTGCCGCGGTCCTGCAAGTCGCCGAGCGCCTCGATCAGCCGCCCGTTGTCCCGGGGATGCAGGCCGACCGACGGCTCGTCGAGCACATAGCACGCGCCGACCAGGCCCGAGCCGAGTCCGCTGGCCAGGCGGACGCGCTGCAATTCGCCGCCGCTTAAAGTACCGGCGGGCCGATCGAGCGAAAGGTATTCGAGCCCAACCTTATCGAGAAATTCCAGCCGGGTGGCGATTTCGCCGGCGAGCGGCCCGGAGATCGGCCTTCGTTCTTCGTCGAAATCCACGCGCCGGAAGAACTCCCGTGCCGCGGATACGGTCATCGCAGCGACTTCGTGGATGGATTTGCCGGCTATTTTCACGGCCAAGGCTTCCGGACGCAGCCGCGCTCCGCCGCACGCCGCGCAGACGACCTCGCCGCGAAAGGTCTCCAACTGCCGCTGCCTCGGATCGCTGGTCGTCGTAACGTATTCCTTTTCCAGGAGCGCGAGCAGGCCGGGAAAATTTTTTCCGTTTCCATGAAACAGCAGCTCCCGATCTTTGGGCAAAAGTTTGTCGAGCGGGGAGTTTGCGCGGATGCCGGTCCTTTCCAAAAACGGTTTCATCCGCAGCAGTAATTTTTGCAGGGCCGGCCTCGAAACGTTTTTCCACGGCGCAATCGCCCCGCCGGAGAGCGAAAGCGACCAATTGGGAACGATCAACTCGGGATCGAAGCCCACCAGCGCGCCCAATCCTTCGCATTCCGGACAGGCGCCGTACGGGCTGTTGAAGCTGAAGGTTCGCGGCTCGAGTTCCTCGAAGCTGATTTTGCAGTTCGGGCAGGCGAATTGCGTGCTGAAGAGCCGGTCGCGCCAAACCGGCCCGCCCGGCGAGCGGACTTCATACGTCGCCAAGAGCGAGCCGTCGCCGTGCGAAATGGCCAGCGCGATCGATTCGGCCAACCGCGGGCGGACTCCCTCGCGGATCACGACGCGGTCGATGACCGCCTCGATGTGATGGCTTTTCTGCGGGGAGATATCCGGCGGCTCGTGGACGTCGATCACCGCGCCATCGACCCGCGCCCGCAGCAAGCCCGCCTTGCGGATTTCCTCGAAGACATCCTTGTGCTGTCCCTTCCGTCCGCGCACCAGCGGCGCGAGGATCATCGCTCGCGTGCCGGTCGGGAGTTCCAGCAGCGTTTCCAGGATTTGCTCGGGCGTTTGCTGCCGGATCGGCTCGCCGCATTGGTGGCAGCGCGGTTCGCCCAGCCGCGCGAAGAGGAGCCGCAGGTAGTCGTAGATCTCCGTGACCGTGGCGACCGTGCTCCGCGGATTGCGGCTGCCGGCGCTGATCGATGGAGATCGTCGGCTGGAGGCCTTCGATCAGATCGACGTCCGGCCGTTCGAGCTGATGGAGAAACTGCCGGGCGTAAACCGAGAGGCTTTCGATATACTGCCGCTGCCCTTCGGCGTACAGCGTATCGAAGGCCAGCGAACTCTTGCCGGAGCCGCTCGGACCGGTCAGCACCACCAGGCGGTTGCGCGGAATATCGACGTCGAGATTTTGCAGATTATGCACCCGTGCCCCGCGGATGCGGATGCACTCGTCCGTCTCGATTCGAACTTCGGCACGCTTCCGATTCATGCTGTGCTTAAGCGGGTAGAATGCGGCGATCTTAAACTATTCAGTATAGCAGGAAGCGGCGCAGATGGCAAGATTGGCAAAAAAAGACTTGAAACCGAGGGTATCGTTGCCGTAAAATGGGGCAGTGTCCGTTTGGCCGCCGAGGGGAGAACTATGAGCTACTTGGGTCGCGTGAAAAACGGTGTCATTGTCTTCGATAAGCCGATTGACCTGCCCAACGGCACGCGAGTGAAGATTGAGCTTCTTCCCGAGCCGACGCCAAAAGTTGCGGCCGACAACGCACTTACGCTGTATGAGCATCTGCGGTCGGTCGCGGGGAAAGCTCGTGGATTGCCGCCCGATGCGCCGCTGCGAGTCGATCATTATCTGTATCGAACGCCGGAGATCGAAGAAATAAAATGGGTGCGATTGCTCAGGCAATTCATTGTCGGAGTTTTGTTTCTCCTCTTTGGATCGTTGTTCCTCTGCGACAAAAGTCTTCCAGGTTTTGCATCTACCTTCGCCTTGTTGTCCTGCACGCTAGTTCTCGCCGTCACATTGGGCTTAATCTGGTTTACTCGCTGGGCGATGCGGAAGGACAGCCGCTTCGGCCAATTCAGCATCAGCACGCTGCTCTTGATGCTTTTCTATGCAGGCCTGTACTGCGGCATTATTCGCTGGCTGACGTTGAATTCGTCATTCGGAGAAACGTCAGGAACCCCGGACAACTTTATGGCGTTTTGGCGCGTGGCAACCGTTTTCACGGTTTTCTCCGTCGTCGCCATTCCATTCGTCATAAACATGACGGAATCGTTGCTCTGGTTTGCCGTGTGGCTACAAAGACGGCCGGCGATTCATCGGCTCGTGCGCCCCTTCCTCAGCCGACGATCAAAATGAAGGTTTGCCGGCGGCCGCATCCTTCTCGGAAAACGAAAGAAAAAGTTGCGGCATGAGTTGGGCTTATTTCCGCGAGCGACAACTATTACCATTTCTGTTAGAGGGCGAACAAACTCTCGCAGAAACGCTATTTTCGCGGCAAAATTGCCGACTTCTGCGGAATCTTGCCCTTGCGGCCACGGTTGCCATACGGTATTTTTTAGACTTGTATGATTATTCTCGCTTTCCCCTTTATTCATCTATGGAAACGGACACTGACATGAGCCATCGGCCGACGATTCTGGAGAATTCACTGACGAATTTGGAACGCGCTACATTTTTGATCGACGGCGAAGTGCCGGCGGACATCTTGGATAAGCTGCGGCAACCGGTGGAACGCATCGAGTTGTCGATCGATCCGCAACTGGGCGACGGGAAGATTCATGGTTTTCGCGCCTTCGTCGTGCGCCACAGCACCGCCCTGGGGCCGGCCAAGGGGGGCATTCGGATGACGCCGACCGTCTCGCTGGACGACGTCTCCGGATTGGCCATGGAAATGACCTGGAAGTGCGCGCTGATCGGCGTGCCATTCGGCGGCGGCAAGAGCGGCATCGTCGCCGATTCGGAGACCTTGAGTGCGTTGGACAAGGAGACGCTGATCCGCGATTTCACGCGCCATGCGGTGCGGCATATCGGCCCGCAGACGTACGTGCCCGCCCCCGACATGGGCACCAACGAGCGCGACATGGGTTACCTCAAGGACACGCTCAGCACGGCCTTGGGACAAGCCACGACGCAAGGCTGCTACGTGACCGGCAAGCCGGTGATTTTGGGGGGCATTCCCGGCCGCCGCGAAGCCACGGGCCGCGGCGTGGCGACCTGCGTGGCCGAGGCGCTGCGGCGCTTGGGCCGCAAGGTCGAAGGCGCCGCGGCGGTCGTTCAGGGCTATGGAAACGTCGGCTCCGTGGCGGCCAAGGCGCTGGTCGAGCAGGGCGTGCGGCTGATCGGCGTGAGCGACCTGCACGGGGCCGTTTACCACGAAAGCGGATTGCAAGTGGCGGCTCTCGAAGATCACGCCGGCCACACCGGCACGGTAAAGGGCTTCCCCAGCGGCATGGCGATCGATCCGGCCGAATTGCTCACGGTGCCTTGCGATATTCTCGTGCCGTCGGCGGCGGCGAGCCAAATTACCGCGCAAAACGCCCCGCTCATCTCGGCCGGATTGGTCGCCGAGGGCGCGAACAGCCCCACCACGCCCGAGGCCGACGAGATCCTCGCGTCGCGCGGCATCGTGGTGATTCCCGACATTCTCTGCAATGCCGGAGGGGTGTATGTTTCTTATCTTGAATTCACGCAAGAGACGCAGCAGGAGCAAATGTCGGAACAAGAGGTGAAAGACCGCCTGATGCGGCGGATGACCGAGAAGTTCAACGAGGTCTGGCGATTGAGCGAAGAGCGGAAGATTTCGCTCCGCGACGCCGCCATGTTTTTGGGCGTGAAAACCGTCTGCACCGCGCTCATCGCCCGGGGCAGGCTCTCGTAAAGCGTGCGGAGAGCACTCTCGGCGCCCTGCCCACGCTTGCCGTGGGCAGGTTCGTTATGGCCTCGCGATTCCAACATGCCCACGGCAAGCGTGGGCATGGCGCCGAATGATATTTATCCATGAAAACTTGCTATTGCGGAATTACTTCTTTTCTTCCGCTTTCGGCTCGTTCTTTTTCGACAGTGCCGCGGCCTTCTTTTGTTGTTGCCCGACGATCGTCATATAGACTTTGGCGGTGCGGGCGAAACGGCCTTGCGGAGCGGCTTCCTGGGCCTTTTGGAAACTATCAAGGCTTTTCTCATAATCCTTCCGCAAGAGATAATTGGTTCCCTTGGCCATCAGGCCTTCCTGTTTTTGCTCCGGAGTGATGCCCTCCAAAGCCAGCGCCTTGTCGAGGGCCGCCAATCCTTCCTCGAATTTTTTCTCGCGGGCCAGCGTGCGGGCTTCGGCGAGGATTTTGCTGAATTCGTACTTGACTTTCAGCCCGGCCGCGTTGTCGGGATCGAGATCGACGATTTCGGCGGTCCATTTGGCAACTTCGGCGGGCGTCGCCTTGGCGGCGCCGTACATTTGCAGTTTGGAGTTGGCTTGAATCAACTTATCCAAGAGCTTGGCGCGGTCGAGGCCTGCTGCCTTATCCAACTCTTCCATGTCTTTGGCCATCTTCGCCTGCCCTTCGACGACCATCGTGAACATGGCGATCCGATTTTTGATTTGTTGCGACAAATCTCCTTCGGCTGCGGCGTCGGCGGCTTTCTTCATGGTTTCGAGCGCGGCGTTGAAATCCTTGAGGCTGAATTGGAACATGCCCTGCTTGAAGAGGACTTCCTGTTGTTGATCTCCGGAGAGGCCATCCAGCGCCAAAGCTTTATCGAGCGCCGCGACAGCTTCGTCGAACTTCTTTTCTTTTCCCAATTTTTCGGCGTCGGCGACGATCAATCGGCATTCGTACTTGTTTTTCAAACCGGCTTTGTTGCCGGTGTCGAGCGCAATGATTTCCTTGCTCCAATCCTGCACCTCGTCGATCGGATTGCTGAGTTTGTTTTCGTAGGCATCGACCAATTGATCGAGGAGCTTTGCACGGTCGATTCCCTTCGCGCCGTCCAACTCGGATTTCAATTTCAGAACCGACGCCCAAACGTTCGGGACATCGACCAAGCGCGTCAGGTACTTATCGCCCGTGCCTGGCCCGAAGCCGACAAATTTCGCGATGATCTTGCCTTCCGCGTCCATCATGCAGACGGTCGGATAGCCATTGACCTTGTATTCTTTCCCGAGCTTTTCGTTCTGCGCCTTGAGTTCGTCGGGCAGTTTCTTTTCGTGCGGGAAATCGAGTTCGACCAACACGAATTTTTTCGCGGCGTCGTCCTTGAAGGCGTCTTTGTTGAAAACTTCGTCGTGCAGCTTGATGCAGAATCCGCACCAGTCGGAACCGGTGAAATCGACCAGCATGATCTTGTTTTCGGCTTTGGCCTGGGCCTTGGCCGCCTCGAAGTCGGTCTGCCAGGCGCCGTCCTCGGCACGAACGCTCCCGGCAAACACGCCCATGCAAACCAGCAGGGAAACCAGGCCCGCGGGGATAAAATGGCTCATTTTCATAACACACTCCTCATTGAGAGATGGACAGGGAAAGCAAATCACGCTCATTATATGATGTTCCGAGGCGGAGGGTCAACAATCCGCGAATGCGCGGAGCGACTCTCCAAGAATATCGAAGTCGAGCATTCGTTCCTTGCCGCGGCGAATTGAAAATCAGGTGGATGGCAAAATAAATGGCATCCTCGGCGTATTAAGTAAGCATTCTTGGGCGTTCAACGACCCATTAGTCGGGTTAACGCGATGTTCTCGCGGAAACACAAGCTCAAGATCGACGGCATTCTGGGAGGAGATACGATGGGGGCCTTGGAGAGCCTGTTTCCGCCGGACGGCGTTGGGAGCGGCTTGCGGCCGGGCATGCACTGGGGAGTCGATAGCGCTTCGCCGGCCAGTTTTCCGGTGAGAACTCGCAAATTGACATGGATTTAGCCACTGCGCAAGGCAATGCCAACATGTGGGATGCTTCAGGAAAGCACCGTTGAAAGGAAAGCGGAGTGTGAAGGGGCGCGAGCAATCTGGGCAGTCTGGGAAAACTGGTGATTCGTGACATATTATAAAACGACGGACTGGTTGCGAACTTTCAGAATCCTGATAGAATAGTTCAAAGTTGATCCCATCCGATGTCGATTTTTGGGGGTACGCGAGTGAAATAGGTGGAAAAGAGGCGAGAAATTTTTAGTGCAACTCCTTATTTCACAAGCGGTTGCAGAGAAATCTTTAAAAATAATCGAAATTTTTTCGAGTGGGTGTTGACGA
>CAVQKP010000022.1:62500-275650 GCA_963713065.1 Pirellulales bacterium
TTTCCGAAGCAGGGCGTGAAAAACGCTCGGCGGATCATGCAGGAATCGCAAGAATTCACGCATCCCGCCGCTTGCGATGATAGCCCCTTCGGTTCGGATGCGGGAGACGCGACGAAAACTAAACTGAGCTCGCTCAGTTTGAAACCCAAGCAGTTATTCTATTATCTCTTCGATTTCGGCGATGAATGGTGGCATGAAATCACCGTCGAAGATACCGAGGCCGTGGCCGAAAAAGGGCAAAAATATCCCTATATCGTGGAGAAAAAAGGCAAATCCCCCCCGCAATATCCGGATGATGAGGAGTATGACGACAAGGATGATAAGGAATGACGATCAAGCTCCGTTCCCCGATTTCCGTTGAAAAACCACTTCGGCCAGATCGGCACCGACGCCGAGATGCACGACATGCTCCGCAACGTCGATGAGGATACGTCAGAAAAAGACGGTTATCTCTATCCCGATTCCATTTTTGCTCCGATCGAGTTGCTGGATGCGGCCGAAGTGGCGCTGGCAGGGGTAAGTGATTTAGAATTAGGTATTGCGTCCCGAGAATTTGCGGAGCAAGGCGGTCTGGATTTGCAGGGAACGATTCAACGGCTTGAGCAGCGGTTTACTAGTCCCTATTCCCGGTCTGACCCCAGATTTTCCCTTTGCGGAAAATGCATGAGCTAAACGAAACTCCGGCGAAGCATTAGAATCGAAAGACACGAACCGATTATGGCTGTTTGGAGGCTTGGGGTCAGGCCGGGATTAGGAATTAGTATTGCGGATGCGGGGTGCTCGGGGCAGAATCGTGGCATGGCACGACCGTTACGAATCGAATTCCCGCGGGCATTGTATCACGTGCTCTCGCGCGGCGAGGTGCGAAAAAACATTATGGGCTATCGGGACTACAGCGGCGTGGGGCGAATCGTGCGGCGTGCGGAGCAAGGCGGTCGGGATTTGCAGGGTACGATTCAACGGCTTGAGCGCGCTTTACTAGTCCCTATTCCCGGTCTGACCCTAGATCTGCGCTGGAAGGAGTCGTCGCGGAACCGTAACGTCGCACGGCGGATCGTGCGTGGGCGGGAAATGCTGTTGCGCGCGGAAGATCATGCGTCGCGGATCATGGTGGGCGATGCCCACCCTACTTGACTCCATTTGCTGGATGACAAGGATCGAGGAATGGAAACTAAATCAAAATCAAAACTCTGCTGGTTCCATCCCACACCCGGAAAGCTGCTCGTCCTCTTGTTGGCCGTCGAAGCTGTTTTTCTGTTGTCCGAACGATTTCGATGGTTTCCTTTTAACGAAAAGAAAGGCTGGACGGTGCTGATCGCCACGGCGTCGGTGGGCTTGTTTCTGCTCCTAATGTTTCTCTGGTTCATCGTCAGCCTCCTTTTCCATTCACGATTTCAATTTTCCATTCGGTCGCTCTTGGTATTGACGGTTGTTGTAGCCACTTCAAGCAGTTGGTTGGCGATGGAAATGAAATGGGCCAAGGAGCAGAAAGAGACAGTCAAGGCGATTGAGAAAATGGGTGCGGAGGTGCTCTACGATGAAAAGTTCGATAAAGCTTCCTCTTCGCCAGTACTGGTATGGCTGCGAGAGCAACTAGGGAACGATTTCTTTGGTAATGTTTTTTACGTGAGAATTTATCGTAGTGTCTTTTCCGTGATATTGAATGGCTCTCCAGTCTTGGACTCCAGGCTTGATCGCCTCAACGGTCTGGCCAAACTCCAAAGCTTGGACCTCAGTAACACTAAGGTCAGTGATGCCGGGGTGGAACACCTTAAAGGCTTGACGCAACTCCAAAGCTTGGACCTCAGTAACACTAAGGTCAGTGATGCCGGGGTGGAACACCTTAAAGGCCTGACGCAACTCCAAAGCCTGGACCTCAACAACTCTAAGGTCAGCGATGCGGGAATGAAATACCTAAAAGGTTTGACGAAACTCCAAGAATTGGACCTCAACAACACCAAGATCAGCGATGCGGGGATGAAACATCTCAAAGGTATGACGCAACTCCAATACTTGAACCTCAGTTACACCGGGGTTAAAGATGCGGGAATGAAATACCTAAAGGATTTGACGAAACTCCAATGGTTGGACCTCAGCGAAACCAAGGTCAACGATGTCGGGATGGAATATCTCAAAGGGTTAACGCAACTCCAAAGCTTGGACCTCAGCAACACTAAGGTCAGCGATGCGGGAATGAAGCATCTCCAAGGTTTGACACAACTCCAAGTATTGTACCTTGCCGACACAAAGATTAGTGATATCGGAGTAGAGCACCTTAAGGGCTTAACAAAACTCCGTGAGTTGAATCTCACGATGACTGGGGTCACCGACGCTGGAGTTGCCAATCTTGAAAAGGCATTGCCGAATTGTAGAATTGAGCATTAAACAACCATGTGCTAATCCAATGTGCTGGTCCTATGCTGATCCAGCGGTAACCGTTCACACCCCGGTGAGACGGAAAAACAGGGGGATCGAGGGACACGAACCGATTAAGATAGAATAGGAAAGGTCGGTGTGGCAATTTACGGGATTCCCCGACTGATGCCGAAGAAATTATCCATTCCAATGCCCACTCAATCTATCCAAGAAAAAACCGTTCCTCGCTCGTTCCACATCGTTTCCAAGCATATCGGGTCGCGATGCAATCTTGGCTGCACGTACTGCTATTATCGGGAGAAGGAGGACATCCTGCCTCACCAGGAAAACGGCGGCCAGATGGAGGACGGGCTACTTGAAAAGTTCATCCGCGAGTATATCGCCGATCAGGACGTGGATTCAGTAACCTTCAACTGGCATGGCGGCGAACCGGCGCTCGTGGGCATCGATTATTATCGCAAGGCCGTCTCGCTCCAGCAACGATACGCGGACGGCAAATGCATCGAGAACGAATTCCAGACCAATGGCACACTGCTGGACGATTCCTGGTGCGAGTTCTTCAAGGAGAACGATTTCTTTGTCGGCCTGAGCATCGACGGCCCAAAACACTTGCACAACGTCTTTCGAAAAGGCAAAAACGGTGAACCGACCTTTGATCGGGTCTATCGTGCGGCCCGCTTGCTGCAAAAGCATGAAGTGCCCTTCAATCCCTTGACGGTCGTCAATGCGGTGAACGCTAAACATCCGGAAGAAGTGTACCGCTTCCTGACCGAGGACCTGGGCTGCACGCGTCTCCAGTGGCTCCCTTGCGTGGAACCAAAGGATTTTCGCACTGTCGCCCCTGGCAGGCATCCGATAGATCAAATGCCCATCCTAGGCACCGAAGCCGCCAAGCCCGGCAATCCTACGTCGGTCGTCACCGATTGGTCGGTCGATCCCGACGACTGGGGCGAGTTCCTTTGCCAGACATTTTACCTATGGCTGAAGAACGGCCTGGGAAAGGTGGTGGTCAACTGGTTCGAGTCGCTGGTGGGCCAGTGGATGGGAGATCCCGCCCAAATCTGCACCCTGGCCGGCGTTTGCGGCCGATCGCTGGTGACGATCGAGCACGACGGCAGCGTCTATTCCTGCGACCGCTTCGTTTACCCGAATACAAGCTCGGCAACCTCCGCGACGAAGGCGCTCGGCTCGTTGACATGGTCTATTCCGAAAAGCAACAAGCCTTCGGCTGCAAGAAACACACCGGCCTGCCCGACTACTGCAAGCAATGCCGCTACCTGTTCGTCTGCAACGGCGAATGCCCCAAGAACCGACTCCTCCGAACCCCCGACGGCCAGCCCGGCCTCAACTACCTCTGTTCCGGCATCAAACGCTTCCTGACCTACGCCGAACCATATTTCCAAGAGATCGTCAGTCAACTAAAACCAAAGACGAAATTCCTGAACAAACGATGCAGAATAAGGAAAATAGATACATTGGGTCGATGACAATAGACCGGAAAGTAGTCTTACACCACTGGAAGCACCGCGAAACATTCTCTTCGCCGCAAGTCTTTGCAAGATAAACCATTTAGGGAAATTCACCTGCGGCCTACGGAACCGAAGGTTACAGGTTCGAGCCCTGTGGTGTCCGGTAAATCAAGCAATTCTCCTTCATAAAAGTGTGAATATTCCCTTTAAAAATTTTCCGTGAAGCGTTCGCGGTAGCGGGTGAGTTCGGCGAAGATGTCGGTTTGGAGGGCTTCGATGGTTTTGTGAAGTTCTTCGAACGTGGCCTGGTCGAGAACACCGCCGGTTCGCAGGGGGAGGAGCGATCCCAGGGCGTAGGCGGCGCCGCGAAGGGCGCGTTTCAATTGCACGATCGAGAGGCCGTAATCGATCGGGCAATCTTCGGGACCGAGGGCTTGTGCCAGACCGCCGACGATATCGGCCGCGCCTTGCAGCAAGGCGTCGAGTTGGCCTTGGCTTAAGGATTTTTCCGGCTGCGAAGTGGAAAAGTCATAAACTCGGATCATGAGATCGTGGGCGCGCCGTTGCAGCGGATGAAATTTGATATCGAGAACATCGTCAACTTTTGCGATGCCATCCTCATTATCCCCATCGGCGGGAGGGTGCTCGCGCAGGCTTTCCTTCCAAGGCTCGTCGGCTTCGTCGTCGATATCGGCGAAAAATTCGTTGATCCATTCCGCCCTTCGTTCTGCCGACTCTTCATCTTCCGGCAAGCCCGCGGCGGTCTCTTCGAGCATCGCCGCCTCGAAGGCTTTTCAATGTCTTCGCCTTGCGCCAAGTGCTCTTCGATCGCGCCTGCACCCGTTCTTGACGTCGGCGGTTTTCCTTGAAGGAGGCATCACAGTCCGATTCGCTTTCCGCTGTTTTCGCATCGAGTCCGTCTTCATCCCCGCGGCTAACCGGCGGATGTTCGGCGGGGCGGGAGAGGGTGCGGTGGACGAGGTTGGCGATGCGTTCGACGCGTTTGAGGAGGATTTCGGGATCTTCGGCGGCTTCGTCGGTTAGGCCGAATTTTTCCAGATTTTCGGTCATGGCGTTCATCGCGGCTTCGATCTGTTTGAATTTCGCGACGAGCGTGTCGAGGTTCCGCGTTTCCCAGTATTCGCCTTCATCGGTGACTTCGAGATCGGACAGGAACTCGCGCTTCAGCAGCGTGAGCATCTCGATCAACGCTACATGCCCCTCGATGGTGCCGAACTGCGTTTTCACGAAGCAGTCGGGCGGCCCGTCGAGTTTGCCTTGTTCGGCATCCTCGATGTCGAAGAGACTCACGAGCCAGCCTTCCGGCGAGATGAGGAGGCTGGTCGTCTCCTGGCCGGGGCAGAGATTCAGCAGCACGCCGCGAACCATGCGGCGGGGATCTTGCTTGGCTTTGGAGCGCCAGATTTTGGCCTGCCCACCAAGATCGAGGGCTAGATCGAGCACGCGATCCTCGAAATCGACGATCCGGTCGAGATCGGCGAGCGCACCGCGATAGTGAACCGTTATGCCCATGATTTCCCGCCGTTATGGCCCCATGTTTCTTCGAGTTGTTTTCGCCACGGCAAGCCTCTGGCTTTGGCCCATAAATGGAGTAGAATTAAGGAATTATCGGCATTCGAACGAAGCTCTTGATTTTCGCATACCACGGCGTAGCGGCACGCACCATCGTTTCGCCCGGCGCCGGCGGCGTTTGGGGAATCACCGGTCAATCCGCCGTCGCGGCCAACCTTCGGCCGGAGCCCGTTCCGGGCGAAACGAAAGACCATGAAGAAAGATACTCGATCCTGAGAACTAATGCCATATCCGAAACCTGGAGACGATAATGGCCTGGGAATATAGCGAGAAGACCAAGCAGCTTTTCATGGACGCGGTCCACGGCAAGCCGGGGACGCACTTGGGGGAGATCGAAGACCCGGACGGCGTGGGCGAGCACGGCTCGATCGCTTGCGGCGACGCCATCCGCTTTACCTTTCGCGTGAAGCGCCATCCCACCGACCCGACGCAGGACGTGATTACCGACGCCCGATATCTGACGTTCGGCTGCACCTCGGCCATCGCCGCTTCGGAAGCCCTTTGCGCCTTGATCGAGCAAGGCGGCCTGACGCCGATTACCGCCTTGAAGATCAAGAACAGCGACATCGTGAAGTACCTTGAAGGCTTGCCCAAGCAGAAGATCCACTGCTCGGTGATGGGCGAAGAGGCGCTCGAAGCGGCCGTGTTCAATTGGGCGCAAAAGCGGGGCGTCGATCTGAAGAAGCTCGGCATCGACATTTCGGCCGACGAGCAGAAGGAGGGCCGCATCGTCTGCAAGTGCTTTTCGCTTGAGCGAACCGTACATCCGCCACAAAATCAAGGAACTCAACCTCCGCACGATTCCCGAAATCACCAACGCCATCAAGGCCGGCGGGGCCTGCATGTCGTGCCATCACGTGCCCGGCGGGCTGCAAGACCTCCTCAACGAAACCTGGGGCGAAAAGAAAGACTCGCTGCCGATCCTCAACCAGCCCGCCTTCCTGCCCGCCGCGCTGCCGCTGGCTTCGAAATCGGCCGGGGCGCCGCTTTCGACATATCAGTACAGCAAAAAAATCGAAAAGACCATCGAGCAATACGTGCGTCCGCTTTTGCAGCGCGACGGCGGCGACGTGGAACTGGTCGATATCAAGGACAATCTGGTCTATTGCTCGCTCTCGGGCGCGTGCCAAGGATGCTGCAGCGCGAATCAAACGCTGCAGATGCTCGTCGAGCAGACGCTGAAAGATCAGGTTGACGAACGCATTCGAGTGATTGGAGTGTGAACATGAACATCATCTATGCCGATAATAACGCCACCACGCGCGTCGCTCCGGAAGTCGCCGAGGCCATGGCGCCGTTTTTCTCCGACATCTATTTCAATCCCAGTTCGATGTACGAGCCGGCCCGCCAGGCGGCCGACGCGCTGAAAAAGGCCCGGCAGGAAATCGCGCGGCATTTCGGGCTCGCCGATCCGCGGCAGATTTTGTTCACCTCCTGCGCGACGGAGAGCAACAATACGGCGATTTTCGGCACGGCCAAAGCCAATCCGAACCGCCGGCACGTCATCACGACGACGGTCGAGCATCCGGCCGTGCTGGAGGTCTGCAAGGACCTCGAACGCAGCGGCTACGAGGTGACTTATCTGGCCGTCGATGAAAGCGGCAACCTCGACGTGCGGGAGTTCGTCCGCGCCTGCGGCCCGACACGCTGCTGGTGAGCATCATGCACGCCAACAACGAAACCGGCGTGATCTTTCCCGTCGAACAGCTTTCGCGGCTGGCCAAGGAGACCGATCCGGCGATCGTTTTCCACACCGACGCCACGCAGACGGCGGGCAAAATCCCCATCGATCTGCACCGCGAATTCCAGCATGTCGATCTGCTCTCTTTTCCGGCCACAAATTGCACGCGCCCAAGGGCGTCGGCGCGCTCTACATTAAAAAGGGACTCCCTGCCGTCCGTTCATGATCGGCGGACACCAGGAAGAAAGCCGCCGCGCGGGGACGGAAAACGTGCCGTACATCGTCGGCATGGCCAAGGCGCTCGAGATTGCCGAAAAGAACCGCGAAGAGGGAGAAACACGCATCCGCCGCCTGCGCGATCGCTTGGAAACAGCGCTCGTGGAAAAAATCCCGAACGTGCAGGTCAACGGCAAGGGAGCACCGCGGCTGCCCAACACGCTGAACATTTCCTGCCATTATGTGGAAGGCGAAGGGATGCTCTATCAACTGAGCGACTTCGGCATTTGCGCTTCGAGCGGCTCGGCCTGCACCTCCGGATCGCTGGAGCCTTCGCACGTGCTCCGCGCGATGAAGGTTCCCTTCACGGCCGTCCACGGTTCGGTCCGTTTCAGCTTCAGCCGCTACAATACCGAGGAAGAGGTGCATCGGATCATCGAGGTGTTCCCGCAAATCGTGGTGAATTTGCGGCGGATTTCCCCGTATTGGGACCAGGAGAAAAACGCCCCGCGGGCCGGCGCGGAGTCGCTCGTTTGTCTGCGTTAAAAGGAAATAAACGTGAAAATTCCATTCCGGAAATTCAGCATCGTCTTTGCCGCGATGGCAATCGCCTGGACGTCGGCAGCGCCGGCTTTTGCCGACAATCCCTGGGTCGTTTACGACGGCTTCGACGGCCCCGGCAAAGGCAAGAGCATCGTCTTGATCTCCGGCGACGAAGAGTATCGTTCCGAGGAGTTCCTGCCGCTTCTGGGAAAAATTCTCGCCAAACGTCACGGCTTCAAGTGTACGGTGCTGTTTGCGGTCGATCCGGCCGAGCGGCACGATCGATCCGAACAATACGGGCAACATTCCCGGCCTGGAAAATCTCGACGCCGCGGATTTGATGATCATCTCGACCCGCTTCCGCGATTTGCCCGACGAACAGATGGCGCACATCGACCGCTACGTGAAATCGGGCAAGCCGATCATCGGCATCCGCACGGCGACGCATGCGTTCAACATTCCCGCGGGGAAGAAGTATTCGAAATACAGTTTCGATTCCAAAATCTGGGACGGCGGATTCGGGCGGCGGATTCTCGGCGAGACCTGGATTGCCCATCACGGAAACCACGGCCGCCAAAGCACCCGCGCCGTCGTTGCGCCCGGCGAGGAAAACAATCCCCTCGTTCGCGGCTGCGGCGACATTTGGGGGCCGAGCGACGTCTATGAGGTGCGGCTTCCGCTGCCCGGCGACTGCCATCCGGTCCTGCTCGGCGAGGTGCTCGCGGGCATGAGTCCAACCGACAAGGCGGTGGAAGGCAAGCCGAACGATCCGCTGCTGCCCGTTGCCTGGACCAAGACCTACCAGGGCGACGACGGCCGTGTCGGCCGCGTTTTCACCACCACGATGGGTTGCGGAAAGGATTTCGAGAGTGAAGGCTTGCGGCGGCTTCTGGTCAACGCCGCTTATTGGTGCCTGGGAAGGGAAGAGAAAATTCCCGCGAAGGCCGCTGTCGATCTCGTGGGCCAATATCACGCCTTGCCGTTCGGGACCGGCAAATTCCGCAAAGCGATCAAGCCCGCCGATCATCGCCTTCAGGCCGGGGAATAATCACCGCCAGGCGATGCTCACGGTGCAATTGTTCTGCTCGTCGCGATCGACTTGGATGCTCAGGTCCAGGAAGCGGCGGAGGATTTCCAAGTTCGTCGCGGCGTGGTTCGAAAGTGCCGTGGTGCGGAATGTCCCGCCGCCGGATCCGAGATAAGCGCCGATGCCCAGCGGCACGAGGAGTTGATCGGCCAGATGCTCCTCCACGGGGACGCCGGCGGCAAGATATTTTTGGGCGGCCCGCAACGCCTGCATCGCCACTTCCTCCGCCTTCACGCCGAGTTTGCCGAAGGAGGCGAAGACCGCGGCGGCGTGCTCCGCTTCCACTTCAATCAGCACGACGTTGCCCGGTCCGGCCGAATCCGGCACTTCTTCCACCGTGAAGCAAGCGGGGTCCCAGCCGGTGTGCTGCCGAATCGTCTTGCATTCCCGCTCGGGGATGTGCCGCGGCAGGCGCGGCCAACGCCCGGACGCGGTGTGCGGAGACCTTCCCTCGCTCGATCAACGCCAGGGGATTGAATTGTTTGGCCGGCGAAATGCCGCACGTCCACTGTCCGCCGCCCGCGGGATAGAAGCCGGGTCGATCCAGATGGGCATCGACCTTGGGGCCGAGCCGGTTGATCAACGGGAAATACGCCTTCACGAGGAAATCGAAAGGAGGGCGCGAACGGATTATGGGTGCCGCCCTCCAGAGTAAGCCGGGAAGGGGCGTCGGCGATCATCAAGGCGGGCAGAATGGTCTGGAAGACGAGCGTGGTGCTGCCGGCCGTCCCGACGCGGAAAGCGTAATCGCCCGGCCGCACGCGTCCCGGCCGGAACAGCAATCGGGCCGAGCCGACCGCGGCTCCCTCGACCTCCGCGCCGCTGATTTCCGCGGCGGCGTTGACGGCCGTAAGGTGCTGGCGCATCAAGCCGGGCTTATGGCGGCCGGCGCGGATGCGTTCGATCGCGAACGGCTTGCCGGTGACGAGGGATAGGGTCAGCGACGACCGGACGATCTGCCCGCCGCCCTCGCCGAAGGAACCGTCGATTTTGATGAAATCCTGCATGGCTGCCGGCGAATTGGCGTTTTTTCTCGTTGCGGATTCTTCGTGCGGCATGGCTGCGGCGGACGAGAGACGTCCGTCCCGTTGATCCGCCCCGGGATAGCCGGCCTCCTGCGCCGCTAATCGAATTCTAACATTCTTTTCATCATCCTTTAATAGGGGCTTTGTTACCATTATATAGAGAATCATCGCGGTCCGAATGGCGGGATCAGTCGGCAATGAAAACAATGAAAGTTAAGGAGGAATGCCATGGCGTTTTCTTTTGATGCAACTGTCAACGCAGGGGTAGGATTCGCGATTTACGAGGATGATCCGCGCGCGCAGGGAAATTTTCTGCGCAAAGCGGCCGAAGACGGCCATCCGCCCGCGATGCACCAAATGGGGCTGAAAAGCGGCGATCCGCAAGCGAAAAAACGCTGGTTTTGCGCAGCGGCTCGAAAAGGATATGTGCCTGCGATGTATGCCTACGGATTGCTCTGCGAAAACACGAACGCAAGAAAAAGTTGGCTGCGAAAAGCCGCTTTCGAAGGCCACCAGGGTGCGATTCACGTCCTCGCCCGTGAGTCGCAATGATCCCCAGGAAAGAAAAAAGTGGCTGCGGTTGGCGGCGGGGCATGAGGATTTTCCCGAGATCCGCGATTTTGCGCAAATTTGCGATGATCTTGCCGATCGGGAACGGTGGCTGGCCGAAGCCGATCGGAACGGCTGGCAAGCGGCGTTTTTGCATCCGTGCGAATTTGGCGGATTGACCGCTTTCATGTTGCCGCATCGTTGTGTTTTATTTTCGTTGCAAACTGCGAAATGGATGTTTCCTTGCTGCCGGCCATCGCCGGAGAAGAAGCAGCCCGGGAAATTCAAAGAGAACATTCTACTTTTTGAAATTAAATCAACTCTCACCCCAGTCCCTCTTCCAAAAAGTAAGAGGATGAATTAGAGCGCACGCCGGTATCGTTTCGGTTCGCGGCCGAAGACGGGCGGTTTCGCGGCGGACTCTTCGCCTTCTTCTTCGTTGAAATCGTCGCTCGGTTGCGGCTTGACGTAGGAGGTGAAGCCGGGGATTTCGTCGCGTTTCAGCAGGCGGTTGATGCGCATCTCGATCCGCGTCAGTTGGTTTCCCTCGTCGGGCGAAACGAACGAGAAGGCCACGCCCTCGCGGCCCATCCGGCCGGTGCGGCCCACGCGATGCACGTAGTCGTCGCAGAATTCCGGGATATCGTAGTTGATGATGTGCGAAATGCCCGTGACGTCGATGCCGCGGCCCATCACGTCGGTGGCCACCAGCAGGCGGATCTTGGCCGTCGCGGAACCGCGCCATCACGCGGTCGCGAACGTTTTGAGCCAGGTCTCCGTGGATGGCGGCCGCCTTTTCGTGAGCTTCGAGAGCTTCTGATAAAGCTTTTCGGTGCCCTTGCGGGTGCGGCAGAAGACCACCACTTGCTTGGGCTGTTCGCGCTGCAAGAGCTTGATCAGGAGTTCATACTTCCGCTCCGGCTCGATGGTGAAATAGTACTGCTCGATCGTCTCGACTGCCAAATTCTTCGTCGAGAAATCGAGCATTTCCGGCTCGCGCATGTAGCGTTCGGCGAGTTTTTTGACCGGCGGCGGAATCGTCGCGCTTAACAGCAGCGTTTGCCGCGAGGCGGGACACTTGCGCAAGATTTTTTCGATGTCCGGCCGGAAGCCGATGTCGAGCATCCGATCGGCCTCGTCCAACACCACGAAGCGGACGTCGCCGAGCGGCAACACGCCGCGATCCATCAGGTCCATCACGCGGCCGGGCGTGCCCACCACGAACTCCGCCCCGCGCCGCAACTCTTCGACCTGCTGGCGGATCGGCTTGCCGCCATAGACGGCCATCACCCGGGCTTCACTGCCGAACGCCAGTTTGATGCACTCGTCGCGGACCTGCACGGCCAACTCGCGAGTCGGCACAAGCACGATGGCCTGAATGCCGCGGCCTTTGCGATAA
The DNA here is from genome assembly GCA_963713065.1 of Pirellulales bacterium. Taxonomy (GTDB): domain Bacteria; phylum Planctomycetota; class Planctomycetia; order Pirellulales; family Thermoguttaceae; genus JADLEL01. The sequence continues at coordinate 74,439 of CAVQKP010000022.1, forward strand.
GGCTCGAGCCGTTCGAGGATCGGGATGGCGAAGGCGGCCGTTTTGCCGGTGCCGGTCTGGGCCTGGCCCATCAGGTCTTTTCCGGCGAGCGCGGGCGGGATCAAGCCGGCCTGGATCGGCGTCGGCTCGAGATAGCCCGCCTCGTTCAAGGCCGACATCATCCCGGCCGAAAGCCCCATCGCGGCAAAGCCCGACGGCTTGGCGGCAGGCGGAGTTTCCTTAGCGTTTCGGGGCCGTTTTTTTTGCGGGGGTTTATGTTCGGGCAAGGTTATTCTTCAGTTCTAAAGGCTGTGGGATTGAAAGCATCATCCGTTATAGGGAGGCAATATGAGAAGTCAACTTCGCGGCTTGCTCATGCAGTCGTTGTAAATGCTCCAAGGAATTGACCGCTCGTTCGAATTCGGTCCCGTTGGAATACGTGATTTGATAGACATAGGTCTCCGTGGGACTTCGAAAGTCGAAATCGGGTTTTTTCAGAAATGCCGAAGCCGCGGAAATAGTCTCGAAGATTCGCGGGGCGGAATCGTGCCGGGCCAGAAAACGGATTTCTTGCGGCGTAGCTCCCAAGGCGGCACGAACGCGATCGAGATAGGTATTGATGGCGGCCTTTCCCAACAAGTTTCGGAGTTTATCCGCCGCTTTCGATTTCGTTCGGAGCGATAAGCTCTGCTGGAATTTTTGAGCCAGAACCCGCTTTTCTTCTTCCATGGCTTTATCGGGATAGTCCATTTGCATTTTCAGAGCGGCGAAAGCGGCAATCGACTTTCTCTTTGGGCACGTAAAACAGGTCGATATCCCGCGATAAAATCAACTGCCGGGCAGGCTGGGTAAAATCGCCCGCGGCAATGATTCCGAAAAACCGAGCGGTGGGATGCACTAGCTTCATGGGCGCCAACTTGCCGCTGTCGTCGCGGGCCTTATCCTTGGAATGGCGCGATCCTCGCCGCCAAAAACATTCGAAAAAAGCGACCGGAATTCCAATCTCATCTTCGGAACCTTCCAATTCCATGACGAAATCGTAATCGACGATGTTCCCTTCTTCATCCTTCCAAAGAATTTTCTCCCCCCGAGCTTTACGAGTGTGGAAGCGATGGTCGAGATACAGACGCAACTTTTCCGCAACCTGATGCGAGCAAGCGGTAGGACGAAGTATTCCTCGAACCAATCGCCGATCAATTGGCCCAATTTGTGGCCGGCCGATGCGTTTTCGTTTGCCGGATCGTTTGCCATGCTAACCCTCGACCCAAAGACGCCCCTCGCACAAGGGTACGCGGTGTTTTCGGTTTTTCCATTTGACGTTCCGCTCCCGCGTCTGTTCGAAGGAGAACGACTTGAAGCCCGCTGCCAAGGCTAATTCCCCCAACCATTTCATCACCGGCACGTAAACGCCGTAAGGGGCGGAATCGCCAACCACGAAACATGCACGAGAAGGCGAACTGCAAACTCTCCGCAAGGAATTCCAAACCGTGCGCAAGATCGAGGAAATAGCAAGCTACCATGAGGTGATATGTTTTTTTGCCCCCGCGCGTGAGGCGAACTTCAGCCAGTTCCCGGCACACTTCAGACAACTCGCCGACGAATCGGCTCGACTTCAGGGCGAGCAAGAATTTCTTCAAGATCAATGGCCTTTTCCGGCACATGCTGGGAACACGATCGCACCAGTTTCTGCCTAACGGTTTGCTGTAAATCGCCCCAGCCGCCGATCTCCCGCAAGAACGACATTTCCAGCCGCGTGGCGTCGGCGTAATCGTAATTGTTGGGATAAGGCGGCGAACATAGCACCAATTGAGCGAAATCGTCCGGTACGCCTTCGCAAGTGCGGGCATCGCCCTCAATAAGCTTCGCCTTCGTGGGTTCGCCGTATCCGCAAACAAAGCCATATCCTCCGCGAATTTGCCGCGATAATTGCTCGAAAGCCGACAAAAGGATCCAGCGGAGTTCTTTTTCGTTTTTCGCGGCAGAATGTATTGCCATTGGGCCGTATCCCACGTGAGAGGTTTTCCGCAAGATCGCCGACCAGCGTCAACCAACAAAGTTCCGCGGCAGGCGTATGAATCGGCGTGTCGATTCCGACCGCTTGACGCAATACATCCAATTTTGTCAAGAGCATCAACGTTGTAACATTTACGAATCAACTCGGGATAGGTTTTCAAAGTTGCCGTTCGATTCGAGTTGTTTCGCCTTCCGCAGAAACCGCATGGATGTCAGCTTTGAATACGCGATCGGAATCGCGTTCGATAGGAAAGCTTCGCCCGAGCAATCCGATAGAGAAACGGATGGGCTTCGATGCCGTAAACTTCAGCGCCGACTTGTTCGGCGGCCAACAAGCGTGGTTCCCGATCCCGCAAAGGGATCCAGAACGCATCGGGTGATTCCACCGTTCGTACGCTCGGATGACGGTGTTCCGCCCAATCGGCGCTAAAACCGGCACTGAAAGCGAAACCACCGATGCACCGGCAACTTCATGTTGTCGGCAAAGGTCGATGACGTGCGATCACGAACCCGCGGCGGGCATTCGGTTGGTTCGAATAAAAGTTGCTGTTTGGGCATCGATCCTTCACTCACCTTCGATTCCATTTACCACGGAAATTATGAACTGTTTTTTATTATACACTCATATAATGAATTTTTCCGGCCCACTGCTCCAGCCATTGAAATTGCCGGTCAAAACTGTGGTCGGTCACGCCGTAGGGGCTTTTGAAGAAACTGGCTAAAAAGGTCATCTGTCCGGTTTCGCCGCGGCGGCGGGCCAACTCGGTGAAGCGGATCATATCCAGCACCAAGCGGGGCGGCCAGCACCGAATCGCAGCCTTGCCAGGTGAATTGCAGCGTCATCGGCACGCCGAGGAAGCCGTTGAAGTGGATATGATCCCACGCCGTCTTCCAATCGCCAAGGTCGGGCAGGCACTCGATCGACACCAGCGTATTCGGTTTGTAGCCCAGAATTTCGCGGAGCAAATGGTCTTTGCTCGCCACCTTGCCGTGCTTGTTCGCCGGATCGTTCAGCACTTGGGCGTCCAGGTTGCCGAAAATGTTGTGCCCCACCCACGAGAGCACCTCTAAATTCCGCCGGGCGAACATCGGCGCCAACACGCTTTTCATCAGCGTCTCGCCGGTCTTGCCGTCGCAGCCATAGTGCCGCGTTTTGCACCGCCGTGCAAGTTCGTCGATCGCCGCGGGCGAAGCTCCCAGCGCCGGCGTGAAATTGAGGTACGAATAGCCCGCTCCCAAGGCGGCAATCGCGTAAAGCGAACTCGCCGGCAAGGGACATCGCGGATCGTCGAGCAGCTTTTCCAGTTCCGGCCATGTCTCGGGCAGCGAGTCGGCCGCCACCGCATCCGGCTCGGTCGAAGAAACGTTCACGGCAATCAGGTGCTCGAGCCGCTCGGTTTTCACGAATTCGGACATGTCGCGCCGCAACCGTTCAACGGTCTGCCGCGGCGTCTCTTGGTCCGCTTTGGGGGCGTCCCAATCGGCCAAGGCGGCGATGGTCGGGCCGACGCCCCGGATCGTGCCCGGGCGAATGCGGCGGTCGATCTGGTCCAATTCCTCGCGGCACCGGCCGAACAATGCGGACGAAACGGTGTGGCTGTCGGTGACCAGTCGCTCGGCTTCCTCGGCAAGCGGCGCCCGGCGAATCTCGTGCCCGGCAATGACGAAATTTTCCCAATCGGTCAAGGGCAATTTTTGGAACTGGGGAAGCCCGCTCACCAATCCAACCGCCGCGACAAGCCTCTTTTTCAGCGCGGCGACCCCCACAATCGCTGTGGTCGCTACGCCACCTTTGGTGCCAATCAACCAAATTCCGATTCGTGAGGTCGTCATTCCAGAGATCTTCCAGTTGTTTTGATGCCATCCCAGGGAAGCAAATTAGCAAGATCATTATGATTGTCGGATTTTACCGGTCGGTAGTCAACCGCTAAGTAGGTCCCGCCTGCCGGGCGGGACCTGTTATTTAATCTCAAATCAGCCGAAACGTTGAATTCACCAACAAAGGTCCCGCCCGGCAGGCGGGACCTACTTTAGGGGCTTACAAAGGCCAGGGCTAGAAAAGATTGGAAAAACACCTTATTCTTGATTTTTTATCTTTCACCCTAGCCCCTCACCCCTAGCCTCCCGCCCATGCCCACGAAAATCTCCAAAATCCTCCAAGCACTGGAACCCTCGGCCACTCTCGCCATGGCCGCGAAGGCCAAGGAACTTAAGGCTGCCGGCCGGACGATTTACGACCTGAGCGTTGGCGAACCCGATTTCAACACGCCGGAGCATATCTGTCAGGCGGCCGTGGCGGCGATGAAGGCCGGGCACACCCGTTACACGGTGGCGAGCGGCATTCCCGAGTTGAAAAAGGCGGTGGTCGAGCAGTACAAGGCGGTTCACGGGCTGGAATACGCCCCCACTCAAGTGGTGATCGCCAACGGGGCCAAACATGCGCTGCACAATGTCTTCACGGCCATTTTGGACCCCGGCGACGAAGTCGTCATTCCCGCCCCGTATTGGGTCAGCTATGCCGAACTGGTGAAATTGACCGGGGCACGGCCGGTGATCGTCGAGACCGAGCAAACGAACAATTTCAAGCTCACACCCGCGCAGTTGTCGGCCGCTTGCACGCCGCGGACAAAGGTTTTGCTTCTTTGCAGCCCCTCGAATCCGACCGGCAGCATGTACTCGCGCGAGGAGTTGGGTGCGCTGGCCGATGTGGCTATCCAGAAAGACCTGGTCGTGATGGCCGACGAGATTTACGAGCGGCTGGTCTATGGCGGCAACAAATTCGCCAGTTTCGCCACCGTGCGGCCGGGCTTGCAGGAGCGGACCGTGCTCATCAACGGCGTGAGTAAAACCTACGCCATGACCGGGTGGCGAATCGGCTGGAGCATTTCGCCGCAAAATATCGCCAAGGCGATCGCCGATTTGCAAAGCCAGGAGACCTCGAATCCGTGCAGCATCAGCCAGTACGCGTCGCTGGCCGCCCTGCAAGGCCCGCAGGATTGCGTTGCAAAGATGCTCGCCGAGTTCGCCGTGCGGCGCGAGTTCGTGAGCCGCCGGATCGCGGAGATTCCCGGCCTAAGCTGCGCCGAAATTGCCGGCGCGTTCTATGCGTTCATCAACATCAAGAAGCACCTGGGCCGCATGTTGGGCGGCGTGAAAGTGGAAAATTCGACACAGTGGTGCCTTGAACTCCTCGATAAAAAAGGCGTCGCCACCGTCATGGGCTCCGCCTTCGGCGCCGAAGGCTACGCCCGCGTCTCGTTCGCCACCAGCATGGCGAATCTGGAAGCGGCAATGAGGGCGATCGAGGAGTTTGTGAGGTAGGAGAGTGGAGAGTGCGAAGCGGAAAATATTGCAAATGTCCGAAAAAACGCGAATTTGGTTCCTTTTATGTAGCCCAGGCGTAAACGCCTGGGCTAGAGAAAAGTACGCTGGCCGTATCCTCCCGATTTTCTTTTCACTGGCCACTAGCCACTCCCCTCTCCCGCGCTTCACTTTTTCTTCGCCTTCTCCTTCTCTTTCTGTTTCACGACCACCGCGGCGGCGGCTTTGCGGTCCATTTCGGCTTCGCTTTCGCGCTGTCTGGCGCGGGCTTTTTCGCGTTCGGCGGCTTCGCGGTTCTTGCGGCTGCGGTCGGCGGAGAGGACTTGCGCAGGAGCGCGGAAAGATCGTCGTAGGGATGATCGCACGGCGGGCCGGGGCTATACTGCATGATGGCCTGCTGAATCTTCCGCGGCAGCGAGAGGAGCGTCGAGGAGACCGTGCCGAATTCCTCGCCCAGAAGCACCACGCCGCGGCGGCCGAAACTGTCGGGCTTGCGCGAAAAAGTGCGGCTGGCGACCGCCAGGAACGTGACCGCCGAATCGAGCGTGTGCAGCGTGAGCATCCGCCGGACCAGTTCGTGCCGTTCGTCGCGGTAGTCGTTCATGTTGCCGTTGGTGATGATGTGCAAACCCGGCGTGATCTCGACGGCCTTGACTTCATCGCCCCCGTAAACCACGGCGGCGTACTTGGCGTCGGCGCAGATGTAGTTCGCGCCGGCGTATTTGCCGGTAGCGAGTTCTTTCGCGGCGAAATCGGCAGCTTCACGGGCGGTCCGCAAATCGAGCATTTCACGGCACAAAAGCCCCCGCGAGCGCGGATCGAGCGGCAGCCTTTTTTTCTTGCGGTTCAGCACCGTGCAAAACAGCCCGTGCTGATTCACGCCCAGCCAGGTGCCGCCGGCTTTGCGGTCGATGCCGCAGACGATCCGCGGCGTGCCGGACTGGATTTTCGGATATTGCGTCGGCCGGTCGCGCTGCTCCTCGCGGTTCGATGCCACGAGGATCGGCGTCCCGCGAACGGTCCGGTATAAAATCGCCAGGGTACACATGATTCGTCCGTTAATGATTCTATTCTTGGAACAAGAAATGGCTAATCCCTCCAAGATACCGAAAGCCTAGCGACTCTTGCACCCCTCTATTGAACTATACGCAGATTTTTACTTGCAGATTTTACAGAAATCTTGATAATTAGCTCACAAAGGGGGGTGGGGGGGAAATTTAGGGGACAGGGTAGCTTCCGCTTCTCTGAAAAATCAACCGACCACAAGGGCGGGAAGGAGGGGGACAGGTCCATGTTTTCGGCCAACGATTTATGCGCGTGGCAACCCATGTTCGCCAAAAAATGGACCAGTCCCCGTCCGCCCCGTGAACGGTTACCATGTCTGCAACGAACGCGTGGCGGAAGCGGCATCTTGTGCCAACACCGAAAAAGTGAGAGGGAGGCGCAACATCTTGGAAATCCAGCGGGCCCTGTTAGAATGGCCAGCTTCGATAATCATTCTTGCACGAGGTCCGCGAGATCCATGAAAACCATCAAAAAACTCCCCTTACGCAACAAAGTCGAAACGTCCGACACTTGGGACTTAAGCAGCCTATTCCCCCACGACGAGGCGTGGGAAAAAGCCTTCTCTGCTTGGGAAAAACGCATTCGCGGCTATGCCGAATTCCAGGGGAAACTGGGCGCGAGCGCTAAAACGCTCGCCGCGTGCCTCAAGTTCGACGAGGTACTCGACCTCGCCGCCGAACGCCTCGGCACGTACGCCTTCCTGAAAACCGCCGAAGACACCGCCGAGAGCAAGTATCAGCGGATGCAGGGCCGCTATATGCATGCCGCGAGCCAGTCGGCCCAGGCGTCGAGTTTCATCCGCCCGGAAATTCTGGCGATCCCCGCTGCGAAAATGAAGGATTTCTTGGCGTCGAAGGAACTGGCGCACTATCGGCTGATGCTCACGCGGCTCTTGCGCTTCAAGCCGCACACGCTGGGCAAGAAGGAAGAAAACCTGCTGGCCATGCAGACCGAAATGTCGCAGGCCTCGAACCAGATCTTCCGCCAACTGACCGACGCCGATTTCCGATTCGGCACGATCCGCAACGAGCGGGGCGATACGATCGAACTCACGCATGCCACGTTCAGCTCGCTCTTGCACTCGCCCAAGCGGAATCTGCGGAAGGCGGCGTTTCATCAATACTATCGCGAGTTCATCGATCACGAGCACGCGCTGGCGGCGTCGCTCAATGGCTCGATGCAACGGGATATTTATTACGCGAAGGCGCGGAATTACCCGAGCGCGCTCGAGGCCGCGCTCTTCCCCGACCAGATGCCGGTCGCCGTTTACGACAATCTCATCGAGTCCGTCCACCGTCACTTGCCGTCGGTCTATCGCTACTACGAAGTCCGCCGCCGGAAGATGAAAATCAAGGACATCCACCACTACGATACCTACGTGCCGATCCTCGCCGATCTGCAAAAGAAGCACAACTGGAGCCAGGCGGTCGCTGTCGTTCTCGAAGCGCTCCGCCCCCTGGGGAGCGAATATTGCGGTACGCTCGAAACCGGGCCTGACGACCGCCCGCTGGTGCGACCGCTACGAGAATCGCGGCAAGCAAAGCGGCGCGTTTAGCTGCGGCTCGTTCCACGGCGAACCGTACATCCTGATGAACTATCAGCCCGACGTGCTCGATCACGTCTTCACCCTCGCCCACGAGGCGGGCCACTCGATGCACAGCCGGCTCTCGGCCAAGAACCAGCCGTTCCTCTACTACGACTACGTGATCTTCGTGGCCGAGGTCGCGAGCACGTTCAACGAGCAGCTTCTCAGCAAGCACCTCATGAAAAAAGCCAAAAGCGACGCCGAACGGGCGTTCCTCGTCAACCGCCAGATCGACGCCATCCGCGGCACGCTCATCCGGCAGACGATGTTCGCCGAGTTCGAAAAACTCGCCCACGCGTCGGCCGAAAGCGGCGAACCGCTCACGCTTGACAAATTCAAGGAAATCTACCGCGGCCTCTTGGAACTCTACTTCGGCCCCGACTTCGCGCTCGACGAAGAACTAAGCCTCGAATGCCTTCCGCATCCCGCACTTCTACCGCGCGTTCTATGTCTATAAATACGCCACCGGCATCTCCGCCGCCATGGCCCTGGCCGAGAGAGTGTTGAACGGCGGCGAGCGCGAGTTAACCGACTACCTCAACTTCCTCCGCGGCGGCTGCTCGAAAGACCCGCTCGACCTGCTCCGCGCCGCCGGCGTCGATATGGAAAAACCCGACACGGTTGATACAGCACTCAAAGATTTTGGCCGTTTGGTCGAGGAGTTGGATGAGTTGATTTGAAGAAACGCGTCTCCCTTTCCCTTTTATCGGACGCGTTCAACCCAAGTCGTAGAGATCAAGTTTTTATGATCGATCCCAAATCAGGAGTCATCACATTCGATGTGCCACAATGGGTATTGAATCCTTCAATGACTCGATCGCAGTTTCTCGCATCACACATGGGACGGAATGCAAAGCTACATATTAAGAATGAACCTTATTGTTCTTGGGCGATCAAAGATGATCTTATCAGCGGAAAACTCCTCTTGAGTGCGGTCCTGTTTTTTAATGGTGAACAATTGGATTCAGTAGAGCTTATGAGCGAGCAGCCTCCATTTTCATGGGATCACCATTCCGAAGAAAAAGAATTGAAAAGAAAGGAATTACACGATGAGTGGCTTTCTGAATCACTTGCCAATAAAGAACAATTCGAATGGGGCAGAGTAGGATCGGTCTATGATAAAAAAGCAGGCTTCAGTGTGATTTTTGTAAGATATGGTTTTGAGACCCAGGATGTAACAAAGCCCTGCCGATGTATCAATTGGATAAACAATGCAATTCTTCGGGCTATGGGATCTCGGCGTTGTCAAATCTGGGTTGCCGTGATACTGGCCGTGGCACTCAGTATGGCGTTAGTGCATATGGTTTGGAAATAGCAACGCTGCAGAAATCCAAGAAGAAAAAGGGATTATCAAAAGGCATGTTTGACAAATTCACGCTGCAATCCTATAATTGTCAACCATGTGGATCGAACGACAAATTGGTGCGCAAATTACTGAACTATCAAAGAAATTTCCCGCCCTCGTGCTCACCGGCGCACGGCAAACGGGCAAGACGAGCTTGCTGCGCCATATCTTTCCCGAGCACGCATACGTCAGTCTCGACGCCGTCGAAGCGGCGGAACTGGCGGAAAAAAGCCCGATGGAATTCCTGGAACGCTTTCCGCCGCCGGTGGTGATCGACGAGGTGCAATACGCCCCCGGCTTGTTCCGCAATTTGAAAATCGCCATCGACCGCGACCGGCATCGGATGGGCCAGTTTATCCTGACCGGCTCTCAATCCTTCGCGCTGATGAAAGAAATCTCCGAAAGCCTCGCAGGCCGCTGCGTTATCCTCGAATTGGAAAGCCTGCTGGCTGGCGAAATCCTCTCGGCTCGCAAACTGGAACCAACTCATCAAACGCTAATCAAACTGCTCGTCCGCGGCACATTCCCCGAACTGTGGCGCGATACGACGATTCCTTTCGAGCAGTTCTATCGCTCCTACGTCCGCTCCTACCTCGAACGCGACCTTCGCGAAGTGCTCAATGTCTCGCGGCTCCGCGACTTCGACCGGTTTCTGCGAAGTTGCGCCGTCCGCGCCGGACAACTCCTCAACCACGCCGAACTCGCCCGCGAGGTGGGCATTGCCGCCACCACGGCCCACGAGTGGATCTCCGCGCTCCAGGCCGGAAACATCATCGTCCTCCTGGAACCGTACTTTGCCAATCTCGGCAAACGGCTGGTAAAATCGCCCAAGCTCTATTTCGGCGAAACCGGCCTCTTGTGCCATCTCCTTGGCATGACCGAAGAAATCTTGGAGCGAACGCCGCTGGTCGGCTCGGTCTGGGAAAATTTCGTCTTCGCCGAGCTGCGCCGGAAGTTGCATCTCACTTCGCCGCAGCAAACCATTTTCTTCTACCGCGACCAGCAATCGCGCGAGATCGATTTCGTCGTCGAGGGAGGCGGGGTCGTCAGCCTCTTCGAGACGAAATGGACCGAACGGCCCGGCAAGTCCGACGCCCGAGCCATCGAACAAGTCGCCGAGTTCCTCGCGGAAGCCAAACCGCATCCCCTCGCCGTCAACCGGCAAGCCGTCATCTGCCGCGCCGCCATGGATTTTCCGCTGACGGATGCCATCCAAGCGGTAAACTGGTATAATATCGCCGGCAACTGAACGCGGCGGCAGGGCGATCGCGAAACTCGCCTCGATCATTGTCTTTGCAATTGGACCAGGAGTTGAGTCATGAATTTTTTCCGCACTGCCGTGGTGACTATTTCTTTCACCGTTCTGATCGTCTCGCGCTCCCAAGCCGCCGACCGCCCCAACATCCTCTACATCATGGCCGACGACCACGCGGCCAATGCCGTCAGCGCCTACGGGAGCAAGGTCAACCGGACGCCGCACATCGACCGCCTTGCCCAAGAGGGAATGCGGTTCGATTGCTGCCTCTGCACGAATTCAATCTGCACGCCCAGCCGCGCCGTGATCATCACGGGCAAGTACAGCCATCTTAACGGCGTGCCCGTCTTCAACCGCTTCGACGGCAGCCAACCGACGGTGGCGAAATACCTGCAATCCGCAGGCTACTACACCGGCATGATCGGCAAATGGCATTTGGGCAGCGATCCGACCGGCTTCGACCGCTGGACGATCCTGCCCGGCCAGGGCGTGTATTTCGATCCGCTCTTTCTCGAAGCCGACGGCCAGCGGAAGATTCCGGGCTATGTCACCGACATCATCACCGATCTGGCCATCGATTTTCTCAAAGACCGGCCGAAAGACAAGCCGTTCTTCCTCATGTGCCACCACAAGGCGCCGCACCGCTCCTGGGAGCCCGACGCCAAACACAAGGCACAGTTCGCCGGCAAAAAAATCCCCGAACCGCCCACGCTCCGCGACGACTACGCCACCCGCACCGACGCCATCCGCGAATGCCGGCAGAAAGTCTTCACCGACCTGTATCCCTTCGACCTGAAACTCGCCCCGCCGCCGGGTCTCACGCCGCCGCAGCGCAATAAATGGAATTCCACCATCCCCACCGAAGCCGAAATCGAGGTGAACGGCGAAAAGAAAATCCTCCGCGGCGACGAATTCCACGCCTGGGAATATCAGCGCTACATGCAGGACTATCTGGCCTGCGTGCAATCGGTGGACGACAATGTCGGCCGCCTGCTCGACTGGCTCGACAAAAACGGTCTTCGCGACAACACCATCGTCATTTACACCAGCGACCAGGGCTTCTTCCTCGGCGAACACGGCCTCTTCGACAAACGCTTCATGTACGAGGAATCCCTGCGGATGCCGTTCATCGTCCGCTGGCCGGGGGTTGTCCCGCCGGGCGCAGTCTGCGACACCATGGCGCTGAACCTCGACTTCGCGCCGACTTTTCTCGCCGCCGCCCGCGTGCCCGTCCCCGACGACATGCAGGGCCGCAGCCTCCTGCCGCTCCTGCGCGGCGAAAAACCCGCCGACTGGCGCACGAGCATTTACTACCGCTACTATCACGATCCGGGCCATCACAACACCCGCGCCCATTACGGCGTTCGCACCACGACGCACAAGCTGATCTACTTCTGGAAGAAGGATCAATGGGAGCTTTACGATCTGGCCAAGGACCCCCTCGAACTGAACAATGTCTATGCCGATCCCGCCTACCGACAGGTGCGCGACGATCTCACGAAGGAACTCTACCGGCTGAAAAAGGAAGTCAAGGACGACGACCAATTCGCCGACAAACAGCCGACGACGGGTGTCGATGAGCCGCAGGTGATGAAGAACCGGCGGAAACGGCAGTAGGTCCCGTCTGCCGGGCGGGACTTCTCATACGTAGGTCCCGTCTGCCGGGCGGGACCTTGTGGTGTGAATTTGGAGGTTATGCTTTAGCATAACAAGGAGCGCCGGATTGAAGGTTCGTTATGCTGAAGCATAACTTGCAATTCACGGACTTTGCGGCGGGACCTTCAAAGTCCCGCCCGAACGCGCGGAACCTGCTTATATGAAACTCGCCCAGTTCACCGGCTTGGGAAAAATCGAACTCGTCGAAGGCCCGCCGCCGACGCTTGCGGGAGCGAACAATGTGTTGATTCGGATCGAGCGGCTCGGCGTCTGCGGCTCGGACGTGCATTACTTTCGCGAGGGCCGGATCGGAAATCAGGTCCTGAAATATCCCGCGCCGCTCGGCCATGAATGCGCGGGGACGGTAATCCAACTCGGCGGCGGCGTGCGTGCCTTGAAACCCGGCGACCGTGTCGCCGTCGATCCGGCGATTCGCTGCGGCGCGTGCGACCAGTGCCGGGCGGGACGGGAAAACACGTGCCGGAATCTTCGCTTCATGGGCAGTCCGAACGAAGCGCCCGGCGCGGCGGCGGAATTCGCCGTGCTGCCCGCCGGAAATTGCTTTCCGCTTCCCGATTCGATTTCGCTCGATGTCGGCGTGCTCGTCGAGCCGCTGGCGATCGGCTTTCACGCCGTGCGTTTGGCCGATCTCCCAAACAATGCCACGCTCGCCGTTTTTGGAGCGGGACCGATCGGCTTGAGCGTCCTGCTCTCCGCCAAAGCGATCGCTCCCACCTCGAAGGTCATTATGATCGACCTGATCGCCGCGCGGCTGCAAGCGGCCGCTGCGTGCGGAGCCGATCGGATCTGCAACCTGCACTGCGAAGACGCCGCGGCGGCGATTCAGCGTGAACACCCCCTGGGACTCGACGCCGTCTTCGAGTGTGCCGGCGATCCGACCATCATCGACGAAGGGCAAAAGCTGCTCGCGCCGGGCGGAACGCTGGTGCTGGTGGGAATCCCTCCGGTCGAGGAGGTGAAATTCGATCCCCATTTCGCCCGACGCCGCGAGTTGACCATCAAAAACGTCCGCCGCCAAAAAGGATACACCCAGGCGGTGATCGAAATGATCGCCCGCGGCGGGATCGATCCGCGGCCGATGCTGACGCACCGCTTCCCCTTCGAGAAAATCGGCGAAGCTTTCGAGTTGGTCGAGGGCTACCGCGACGGCGTGATAAAGGCGATCATCGAGATTTAAGCGTGCGATCCATCTTGACGGCACCGATGGCGGCTGAGTAGAATAGGGAAACTTGAGGGGATGGAGTTCCCCGTATAACCGTCCGGAATCGGACTAATGACTCCTGCCGCGATGCACTATCGGCCGGGAGTCGAACACTTGCGCCTGCAAGCCCTGCCGATAGGCAGGGTTTTTTATTGGCAGGCGCCTGTTTGCAGACGGCATGCCCTACGAGGAACATCCATGTGGATAAAATTGTTGCTGATCGCGGTAGCCGGCGGAGTCGGCACCTTGTGCCGCTACGGATTGGGCGGCCTCGTGCAGGATGGGAAAATGTTTCCCTGGGGCACGGTTTCGGTCAACCTGCTCGGCTGTCTGGCCTTCGGATCGATCTTCTCGGCGATGGATCGCCGCTTGATGCTCGGCGGAGACGTGCAGATTATCATCCTCCTGGGCTTCATGGGCGGATTCACGACTTTTTCCAGCTACATGTACGAGCTTGCCGATCAACTTCGCAGTGCCCAGTGGCTGGCCGCGAGCGGATATTTCGCCCTGCAAAACCTCGGCGGCTGGGCGGCGATGATATTGGGGCTTTTTCTTGGCAAATGGATATAGGGGACAGGGGACAGGGAAGCGGAAGAAGGCGAAAGACATGTTTTTGACAATGGATTATGACACTGCAAGGAGTGTTTTCCATACCCTGTCCCCTGTATCCTGTCCCCTGTATCCTGTCCTCCTGTCCCCTGTCCCTGTCCCCTGTTCCCTGTTCCCTGTCCCCTTAAAAAAGGAATTGCAACATGAAACTTCCCGAAGAAGCCGAACTATTGCGGATTTTCATCGGCGAGAGCGACCGGCATCAAAGCCGGCTGTTGTACGAGGTGATTGTCGAGGAGGCCCGAAAAAGGGGCATGGCGGGCGCGACGGTGCTCCGCGGCATCATGGGTTTCGGCGCCCATAGCCGCATGCATACGGCGAAAATTCTCCGCCTTTCCGAAGATTTGCCGGTGGTCATCGAGATCGTCGATAATCCCGAGCGGATCGAGTCGTTCCTGCCCGATCTCGACAAGTTGATCCACGAAGGACTCGTCACCCTCGAACGAGCGAAGGTAATTGCATATCGCTATACCGCAACCTGATCGCTCGGTCCCGGGTTCCCGGTGCAAACCGAGCAGGAACGAAGCGGCTCGGTTGGGCGCCAATGCAGGCTTGTCCGGCAGTGCTGAACCGCCGGCAAAAATCCGCTCCCGCTGAAAAAAGCCGGCGGTTCCGCCCGTGCAAAATGCTTGGTTCGCGGCGGTGCCTCGTCCTCCTTTTGCGGCGGCAATTCCTCCGCCCTTTTCTTCAGGCGCTCGAATACCGGGATCTCTCGGGAGAAAGCTTTTTCTCGTCCAGTCCCTTCGCCAAGGCCTCTTTCATTGCTTTCGCCGCCAACTCCTTGCGACCGGCCAGTTCGTACGCTTCGGCCTGATGGAACAATCGCTCCGCCGTTCGGGCGTCGGCCAGCGCTTGCGACAGGTCGTCCAGCGCCTTTTGGGCCTCGCCTTGCGCGACATAAACGCACGCCCGAGTGTCGAGCAACGGCCCCAGCGGGCCGGCAATCTTGATCGCCTTCTCGATCAATTCCAGCGCCTCGGGAAGATTTTTTCGCTCCATCGTCAACAGTGCCGCCAGATTATTCAACGCCAAGGCATGATCCGGATGCTTCTGCAGCGCTTCGCGGAAAAACTTTTCCGCTGCGGCATAATTTCCTGCGCCGGTCTGCAGATTGCCGAGGATGAGGGTGATGGCCGCGGGATCGTGGAAATAATTCCGGCCTTGCCCCAGCACCGTCAGCATCCGCGCGAAGATCTCCTTCGGACCGCGGCCCTCCTGCGCCACCTGGAAGCAAACCGTGGCCAATGCGGTCGGCTCGCACCCCCTCCAGTTTTTTTCGAGAAAATCGGCGGCATCCGCATACCGCTTTTGCCGGGCGAGAAAAGCCGCCAACTCGACGGCCGCCGGCGGATGCGCGTCGGCGCATTGCCGCAAGTAGGTTTCCGCCGCATGCAGCAGCCGGTCCTTGACCGCCGCATTGCCGGCAAGCGCGAGCCGCCCGGCGAAGTCTTCCATCCCCCGGGCGATGGACTGCATCCGCCGGCCGCTGTCGCTGGGCGTCCCTTGCGGGTCGGCCACGAAGTTCTTCATCAACTCGAAGGCTTCCTCCGCTTTGTCGCGGCGCAAGAGCAACTCCGCACGCGGCAATATCGTTTGCGAGTCGTGCGGCCACTTCTCCTCCATCTTCCGGACAATTGTCTCCGCGTCGCCGAGTTCATCGTGCCCCAGCAATTCCCGTGCATAGCTCGACGAACACTGCGGATCTTCAGGATAATCCTCCGCCAATTTGCGCAGGATTTCGCGGGCCTTTTCCCAATGGTTGTCGGCCAGATAAACCTTGGCCAAAATGGCGAGAGATTCCTTGCCGGCTTGCCGATCTTTTGGCAGGGCATCCTTCAGCTTTTCGGCGTTCTGAAGCGCCTCGGCCAAAGCCTTTTGCGCGGGTTCGAACTTGGGGTCGATCGCCAGCGCGCGGCGAAACGCGGCAATTTGCTCTTCGGCGTTTCCCAACCGGCCGTAACATACTCCCAGCCAGCAGTGCAGCCGTTTGAGCACGTCCGGTTTATCGGCAAACGAGTGGAGCGCGTTTTCCAGGGCCTTGGAAGCTTCGCTCCATTTTCCCCTCCGCAAATCAATTCTGCCGCGCAGATAGTCCAATCCGCCCTTGTTGAATTTCAAGGCCGCGAGTTTTTCGACCGTCGCCGCCGCGCCGTCCGGATCGCCCCGATCGCACTGCAAATCGGCCTCCAGCCAGAGCAGTTGCGGATTCTTGGTCTCCGAAAAGGCCTTTTGCAGCAGCGCCAGCGCCGCTGTGAGATTTTTCGACCGCCGCTGAATATCGGCTAAAATCCGGTACATCATTTCGCGATACGCCGGCGAATCCTTCTCTATTTCCAAACCCCGCTCCGCATACCGCCGGGCGGCCTCGAAATTCCCGCCGGCCAGGCCGGCCTGGGCCGCCAGGGAAAGCAAAGCGTTGTTGTCGGGGTCCAGCTTCAGGGCCGCTTCCGCATGATGTTGCGCCCCTTTCGGGTCCGGGGCGTCCGCTTTCAGCGTCAAAAGATAATTGCTCATATAACGATGAGCGACGGCCGAATTCGGATTGGCGGCAATCATTCTGTCCATCCAAATGTCGGCTTCCCCCGGACGCTTAAGCCGAAACCGCAGCGCAATCGCCAGAAAATAATAGGCATCGACCTCGTCGGCCGAGCATTCGATCGCCCGCTGGAGGCTCGCGACCGCCTTTTCGCTCCGGCTCATGGCGATTTGACAGCGGCCCAGCAAAGTAAGCGCCTCGGCGTCGTCGGGCGTTTTCTCCAGGAGCGCTTCGAGGCGCCGGCAGGCGTCGTTGTAGCGATGAACCGGCGGCAGCATCAGGAACTGCGCCAATTTCTTCCGCGCCTCCGCTGCGCTCGGGGTCCTGGTCCACAAGCGTTTCCAGGGTGGTGCATGCCAGATTGAGCGTCGAGGCGTCGCGAACGTTGTCGGCCAAAAGCGCGGCGTAGCGCGCCAACATTTCGCAGTCGCCGGGCGATTGCTTGAGATAGGAACTTAAAGAAGAAATTTCTTCGCCGATCGCCTTCCGCTCCGCCTCTTCGTCCAGCTTTTCCCGCGCTTCCGCGGCGCGGTCCTGGGCCTGCTCGAATTGTTCGCGATAGTACCAGGCGTCCTTGTACAATTCCTCGGCGGCGGAAAACGATTCGCCGGTAATAAATCCGATCGCCAGCGAAAATCCCCACACCGCCGAGTAAAGAAAGATTTTTTTCATAGTTGCACCCCCGCTGTTCCAATCCCCAGCCTCAAATCTCAAATCTCAAATCCCTAATCCCCAATCCCTCCATTCTGCAACTTCGCCGCCGTCAGCGTGTTCCGAAGCAGCATCGCGATCGTCAGCGGGCCGACGCCGCCGGGGACGGGCGTGATCGCGCCGGCCACTTCTTTCACCGAGGCGAAATCCACGTCGCCCACCAACCCGGTCTCGGTGCGGTTGATGCCCACGTCGATCACCGTCGCGCCGGGCTTGACCATTGGGGCGGTCACGAAATTCGCCTTGCCGATGGCGACGATCAGAATATCGCCCTGCCGCAAAATCCCCGTCAGATCCTGCGTGCGGCTATGGCAGACGGTCACGGTGGCGTCGCCGCCCTGCCCGCGCTGCATGAGCATGATCGCCATCGGCTTGCCGACGATGTCGCTGCGTCCCAGCACGACCACGTGCGCGCCGGCGATGGGAATGCTGTGCCGCACGAGCAACTGCTGAATGCCATGCGGCGTGCAGGGCAAGAACCGCGGCCGGTTCTGCACGATGCGGCCCACGTTTTCGGGATGAAAGGCATCGACGTCCTTCAGGGGACCGACGGCCTCGAGCACGCGGGTTTCATTGATCTGCTTCGGCAGCGGCAATTGAATGAGGATGCCATGCACCAAGTGGTCGTGGTTCAGGCGATCGATCAGGTCGAGCAGTTGATTTTCGGTCATGTCGGCGGTATGCCGCTCCAAGACGCTCTTCATGCTCGCCTTCTCGCAGGCCCTCTGCTTGTTGCGGACGTAAATGTCGCTGGCCGGATTGTCGCCCACCAGCACCGCCGCCAGGCAGGGCGTCACGCCGGTCTTGCCGGTGAATTCCGCCGCCTCGCGGGCGACTTCCCCGCGAATCTGTTCCGCCATCGCCTTCCCGTCAAGAATTATTGCCGTCATCTCTTCCTCGATTTGTTAGTGGACAGGTTTTCGACCTCTCACCAGAAGAACGGGTTTTCAACCTTTCCTGACTGGTGCAAAATGTGAACTTGGGGAAACATCATTTTACCATCCGTGGCCGCGTCTTGACCATGCGCTGCGGCACAAGCAATCTTGCTTCCCGGGACGATGTTTTTTCCTTTGCCTCGATGATTTGGATGCTTTACGGAAACAATCATTCCTTCCAAGCGTGGAACCGCCGGGCAGCCGGAAATATGCTGGAATTCCATTTGATATCGCCCCCGAATCTTCCGGCAAAACAAGTTTTTAACTCCATGCCCCGCAATCGCTTGCGGCAAAATAAAAATTTTTTTCTGGAAAATGGGCCAGCTCTTCTGCTAAGCTGCGACTGTTGTCTCCGCCCTGAAAAACATTTATCGGAGAGGTTCTTCTCATGTCCAAACGTGGCCGTCCCGCGCTGCTTGACGAACAGAAAAAGGCCGAAATCCTCGCCGTGCTGGCCCTCGGGTGCAATCGTCGGACGGCGGCAAACTACGTCAACTGCCATCCGAAAACCATTTACAACGAGGCCCTGCGCGACCCGAATTTCGCCGAACAGCTTTCCCGCCGGGAGGCTTCCGCCGAGATTGCCCACCTCGGAAACATCAATAATGCCGCAAAGCAATCCTCCTACTGGCGCGCTTCAGCCTGGTGCTTGGAACGTCTCTACCCCGACAGATACGCCGCCCGCGCCCCCGATACGGTCACTCCCCAACAGCTTTCCGACTTCATCGGCCGAGTCGCCGAGATCATCGTGCAAGATGTCCCCGTGGACAGGTATCGAAAATTGGTCATGGCCGGCATCGATCAATTGCTGGTTGCCTTCGAAAGCGGCGGAAAACGGCCGCCGCGCGGCAAAAATTCGCGCGTGAAAACCGACGTTTTTCCGCGAAATCCGCCTGCGCTCACTTGCCAAACGCTCGAAATACCTCAGAATCGCCTCGTAAAGCCGGAAGAAAATAATCACCAACACGCGGAAAACGCCTGAAAAACGAACAAAACCTTGCCATGAAATACCATCCCCTCCCCCGCACCGATCGAAAAATCTCGGAAATTGCCTTCGGCGCCTGGCCGATCGCCGGCTTGACTTCGCCGGGCATCAAGGATGACGAAAGCCTCGCCGCGGTGCGCGCCTGCTTCGATGTCGGCGTCAATCATCTCGACACCGCCTATATGTACGGCAGCGACGGTCAGAGCGAAAAGCTGATCGCCAAGGCCCTCGGCGAACGGCGCGGCGAAATGGTCATCGCCACGAAGGGCGGATTGCATTGGGGGCCGAATCGCCAGCAGATTTACGACGCCCGGCCCGAGACGCTCCGCCGCGAGTGCGAAGAGAGTCTGCGGCGGCTTAAGACCGATCGGGTGGAACTCTACTACCTGCATGCGCCCGATCCGAAAACGCCGGTGGCCGAATCGGCCGGCGAAATCAAGCGGCTCATGGACGAAGGGAAAACACTCGCGGCCGGAGCATCGAACTTGAACGTCGCAGAGCTCGAGGAGTTTGCCCGCGAATGCCCGCTCTCGGCGTACCAACCGCCGTATAACATGCTTCAGCGGCAGATCGAAGCCGATGCGCTCCCCTGGTGCCGCGAGCATGGCGTGGCGGTGCTCGTCTATTGGCCGCTCTTGAAAGGCCTGTTGGCCGGCAAAATGCGCCGCGAGCAGACTTTCGACGGCGATAGCCGGAGGAAGTACCCCCAATATCAAGGCGCAGAATGGGAAAAAAATCTGGCGCTCGTCGAGAAACTGAAAGTCATCGCCGAAGAGGCCGGCCACACCGTCGCCGAATTGGTCCTTCGCTGGACGTTGCAACAGCCGGGCATTACCAGTACACTTTGTGGCGCACGGCGGGCGGATCAAGTCCGCGAAAACGCCGGCGGCTCCGGCTGGGAACTCACCCCCGAGCAACTCGCCCGCATCGACACGCTGCTTGCCGAACGCGGCACGCCGGAAGTAAGGCATTTATAATTCAGGGAAAGGCAGAAAGGGGCGAATGAATTGGCAAAGGAGATCCTACATGAATATTTTGCACTGCCGAACAATAAAGCTCTCTTTCGCTCTCATCACCATTTTCACGGCGAGTCTGGCAGACTCTCTCTGCCGGGCGGATGATACGCCCATCAAATTGGAGAACAGCCAAGTCCTGCTGGAGTGCGATCCGGCATTCGGCACGATCTCGCGAATTCTCGATAA
The DNA here is from genome assembly GCA_963713065.1 of Pirellulales bacterium. Lineage (GTDB taxonomy): Bacteria > Planctomycetota > Planctomycetia > Pirellulales > Thermoguttaceae > JADLEL01. The sequence continues at coordinate 94,858 of CAVQKP010000022.1, forward strand.
ATCGAGCGGAATCGAATTGACTTCGCCAAAAGAATTGGCCGAGAACTTTCGCCTTACTTTGCTCCTGCCGGAGAACAAAACGGCCACAATTCTCGGCAAGGATCAGAAGCTTTCGGGCGCCGATTCGACCGATAACGGCCTCGCATTTCATTGGGAAGGCCCGCTGAAAGACACCACCGGCGCGGAACAAAAAATCTCCGTCCGCATGGACGCCGCGGCTGCCGGCAACGCACTGGAATTCAAACTCCATCTGGAAAACGGCACGGATTATAAAGTCAAAGAAGTTTTATACCCCATGATCGGCGGGCTGGAAAAGTTCGGTCCGCCGGGCCAACCCGGTGATGGCGTGCTCTGGGCGCCGACTTCTCGCCAGTGGGCCAAGCCCATCGCCTTGCCGTTCGGCGCCGCGGCGTTCGGCTATCCTTCGGATGTCTATCAAGGACAATTGACGATGTCCTTCACGTGCATCCAGAGCGCGGCGGCCAAGAAGTCGCTCTACTTCGCATCGCACGATGAAGTCGCTCGTTACAAAGTCTATCGCTTCGAGGAGCACGCCCAAGGCGAGGGCAAAGACAGCGTGAAGGACGTCTTTGCCTCCGTTCAGCACAATCCGTTTACGCCGCCGAAGAACTCTTTTGACGGCTCCCACGTCGTGCTCCGCGTGATCGACGGCGACTGGCGCGGCGGGCAAGGTCTATCGCGAGTGGTTCGAGAAGACGTTCGGCATCTGCAAGCCGTCGCAATGCTGGATCCGCCGCGAATCGTTTTTCCAGATGACGATGTTCGAACTGCCCGAGGGCACGATCTGCTACAAATTCACCGACATCCCCCAGTGGGCGAAAGACGCGAAAGACCACGGCGTCAATTCGCTGATGATCAGCGGCTGGCATCACGGCGGCCACGACAACGGCTACCCCGACTACACGCCCGACCTGCGTCTGGGCACCTGGCGGGAACTGGAAAACGGCATCAAGGCCTGCCACGCGCTGGGCATGAAGGTCTATTTCTTCGTCAACTACCAGCAGGTAATGCTCGACTCCGATTGGTATAAGAACGAGCTCGGCAAATACCGCGAGTGGGGCCCGAACGGCGAGACCACTTGGAACGCCGGTTGGGGAATGGGAACGCTCTGGGCGCGGATGGACCACCCCAAACGCATGACCGGAGCCGATCCCGCCTTCCCGCAGTATCGCAAGATCATCGTCGATCAGTTCGAGAAGCTGGCCGCCATCGGCGCGGACGGCGTGCATGTCGATAAGATGTTTCCCGCCGCGCTGGATTTCAATCCCGACCTGCCCATGAGTCCCGACACCGGCCCGTGGGAAGGCGCGATCCTGCTGACCAGGGAAGTCTTCGAGGCCTGCCGCAAGCATAATCCCGATTGGGCGATGTCCTTCGAGTGCAACTGGGACCGGATGCTGCAGTTCACCGGCGCAACGTGGTGGGTCGGCAATCAGCTCGTCACGCGGAAGGTCTTTCCCGAACAGGCCGAAACGCAAATGATCGCCATGGCCTACGACTATCTCGGCGTCAACAATCTTGTCCGCGACGGGCATATCGTGATGGTTGCGCCGCTGAACTTCTGCCGCTCGATGGGCTGGAAACCCTGGGACGGCCTGGCGAACTACATCAAGGAAGTGAAGCGCATTCGAGACGGCCTGGCCGGCGCCGTCTTCCAGGGCGAAATGCTCGGCCGCGAAGGAGTGATTATCCCCGGAAATCTTCCTCCCGGCATCGCTTACAACGTTTCTCGCAACCTCCTGACGGGCAAACACGCCTGCGTCTTCACCAACGCCCTGATGGAAGCGAAAAAGCAACCCTTCCAGGGCTTCGCGGCCGGTCATGGCGGCGAAGTCCGCATTTATACCCCGTTCCGAGAACCCAAAGTGGCGAAACTGCCCGCCGAAATCGAAATCCCCGCCGAGGGTATCATCTTCGTGGAGGAACTATGACGCCGATAAAAATTTCACGGAAACTATTGTTATTTACCTTGCTCCCTCTGGCCTTCGCCCCGTCGCTCGGCGCACAGGCCGTCAACGGCAATTTCGACTCCGGCGATTTCACCGGCTGGACTGCCGATCGCGAATTGGGTCATCGCCAGTGATTCGTGCAAATACTACTCCGGCTGGCAGGGAAAATGCTGGGCCTGGAGCGGCGGCAAAGGAGAATCCGCCACCGGCAAGTTGAAATCGAAACCCTTCGTGCTCGACAAGGACGGCGTCCGCCTCCTGATCGCCGGCTGGAATTCCATCCAGGGCGCCGGCAAACCGCGAAAATGGAACTACGTGACCTTGAATCTGGCCGATGGCAAGGAACTCGATCGCGCCTGGGCGCCAAACACCACGGCGTTCGTGCCCGTCCTGCTCTCCGGCACGGGCCATCGGGGGAAAACCGTGTACATCGAGGCCGTCGATGACGCCGACGCCGACACTTACTCCATGCTCTGCATCGACGACGTGCGGACCGTTTCCTCGCCCCTCTTTCAACCCCTGCCGAAGCTGATGGATTTCGATCCGCGAATCTCGCTCAAAATCGAAGACGACCGATATTTGGTGGAGGTCAACCAGACCAATGGCGCCATCACCCGGATCTTGGACAAGAAAGACGGCCTCGAATTGATCCGCGAACAGCGGTTGGCCGATAGTTTTCGGTTCACCCTGCCGATCCCCGGCAGGGAGTCTTGGGAAACGATCGAAGCCAACTACTTCTGGGGCAAGGAGCAAAAGCTCTCTTCGTTCATATCCACCGCGAAAAAACTCACGCTCCATTGGAACGCGCCGCTGACGAATTATCTCGGTCAAAAGTTCGATGTCCAGGCGGTGATGAATATCGAGCTTGCGGAGGACGGCATCCTTTTCCGCCTTGCGATCGACAACGCGACGCCCTACCAAATCGGCGAAGTCTTCTTCCCGCTCCTGGGCGGCATCGAAGGTGTGGGCAAAACCGGCCTGCAACTCAAGACCACCGAGCTTGTCAGGCCCGCGGGCAAGGACGCCGCGGCGACGGCCGACATTTTCCGCGTCTTCGCCAACATGTCCTGGCTGGGCGACCAGGGACCGGAGCAGTTCTATTCTTATCCGAAAGACGGCGAGCAATGGGTGGAGTTGTACTCGCCGCGGCTGAATCGGTCGGTCTATTTCGGCGCAGGATCGGGCGAAACGGCCAATGACGTTGCGGCTGGAGCTAATTCCCAGCAGTTCGGGCACGGTCCGCGAGGACGGCAACTGGCCGCGTCCCAACGAACTTCGCGGCCAACCGGTCGGCGTCAGCGCCTGCTTTGTCGATTTCGCCAACGCCCCCGCCCGCAAGTTTTATGAAGCCCCCGCCGTCCTGCTATCCTTTCACGACGGCGACTGGCATGAAGGCCGAAAGATCTTCCAGAAAGGAAAAGCAGCCCGCTAGTAGGTCCCGCCTGCCGGGCGGGACATTGCCAAAAGGGAAAAGGATGCAAAGGCCTGTCTCGACGGTTACCGGAGTAAAACAATGGGTTTGGATGTCCTCGATCTTGCATTTCGTTTGGAAAGAAGGTTCGGCCTGAAGATTCCCGCGGAGGAATGCGTGGTATTTTTTGAGACGCCGGGGAAAATTCACGGTTATAAATAGCGAAATTGAATGGCGAGTTGCAGGAAATTCCACGCATTCAACCGTTATTCAAGGAAGTTCATGCCGCTGTCAATCGCGTCGGCAGTTGGTGGCGGCTGGGAACGGCCCACGATTTCAACAAATTTTTCAAGGCTCCCCATCGCCAGGCATGTTGGAGTTCGCTGGAAAAGGAGTTGAGGATCAATCTGCCTCCGCTGGAGCAATCTCCGCGGGAAATCGAACCGCGTATCCCACCTGAATGCAGTTCGATCTGGTCGCTCGTGCATTGGATCGCCGACCATGCCCCCGATCGCGTCGAGTGGATGCCGGCCAATTGCGAACGTAGCGGAAAAATGGCAGGTCGCACTTGGAGCGAAGGTGAGGTTTGGGAAATTTTGCAGGAATGCATCGTCAATGCTCTCGGCGTGGATGTGGAAGAAGTGACGCCCGATGCACGACTGGTGGAAGATTTGGGGATGGGATAATGCTTGTAATAAAAAACATGCCCCACCCGGCGTCAGTGAAGGTGCTAAACTTTTCACATTGTGCCGCCCTGGAAATCGCTCTTTTTTGCCCAATCGGTGTCGCTATTCACAAATTGACAGAAGAGTTTTCACGAATCGCTCGATAAGGCTTGCCGTGCGCCGGGCGTGGTGTATGGTTGGAACACGGGAGATGGTTTCTTTCCCGAGGAAAGATCATGCCGAGAATACTGCCCACCTTCGCCGCGATTGCCATCGTCGGTGTCTGCATTGCCTACAATACAATGCGGTATCCGATCGTCTGGGAGATGGTCGGGCCCGGCGCGCAAATGTCGCTTTCCGAAAAGAATGCGCCGGCGGCGGAAACTGCATCCCCGGTGAAAGCGGCAACTTCGTCATCCGCGGCCCAAATGGATTCCCCTTCGCCGAATCCCCCCGCGAAATCCAATCCGCCCCCCTTGGCCTCGGATACGGAAAAAAATGCCTTACCCAAGGCGATTCCGATCTCTCTTCCCCAGGAAGAACTTGCGGCCGAAGCTGTCGGACAGACCACTGAGAAAGCGAAAAAAGCCGAGACCGGCCATGCCCCGGCGGAGGATGAAAATCTGGTCGAACCGCCGCGGCGTTTGGTGCCCGTCGCCGGCGACGCTTTTTCCGCCGGAATGCCGGGTTCCCACTCGGACGAAATCTGCCGTTTGCCGCCGGTCGAGGCCGCCGTTGCCTATCCCGCCGAGCGCTATGCCGCCGAATACCCCCCGGGGGCAATCCCGATCTATCCCTCGACGGGCAAGTAGCGGCGGGCAAGTAGCGGCATCGAAAAAATTCTGCTATAATAGCGGCCATGAAGACCGGCTCATTCAGGGAGGCGGCAACATGAATAACTCTTTTCCAAAGGGCGTTCTATGGAAACCTATCGTCATTCGGCGCGATATCGCCGATCGGAATTCTCCTGGCTTCGCTAGCGGGCATTACGGCGGCCGTGGTGTTGGGCGTCGCTTATGCCTTTGCCGTGGTCCACATCCCCTTCATCTACATCAATGCCTTACTGACGTTCTGCTTTGGCTGGGCGATGGGCCATGCGGTCGGTTGGGGCGCGAAAACCGGGAAAATCCGCAATCCCTTCGTCGCTACCGCTTATGGCTTCCTCATCGGTTTGATCGGGCTATACGTCGCCTGGGGAACCGACTTTCTCGCCCGCGTAATTATTCCGAACAACTTTCCGATCGATTATTTAACGGCATATAAGCCCTCTTTGTTGTTCGAATACGTCAAGGATTTCTACGAAAACGGCGCTTGGGGATTGCAACACGGCGGCAATGTGACCGGTCTCGCACTAGCCGGAGTTTGGGCGATCGAGGGGACGATCATCGTCGGCGGCGCCGCATTTTTCGCCCGGAAAGCCATCGTGTATCATCCTTTTTGCGAAAATTGCGGCCGCTGGACGGACATCGAGCCCGGCAAACGGCGTCTCTCCCTGATCGGCGCCGGCGATTATTTGGCACAACTCATGTCGGGCGATCTGGCCGCACTGACGAGATTTAACCTCGCTCGAAACGAAAGTCCTTCCTTGCAACTCGATCTGGCGAGATGCCCCGCATGTGAAGAGAGTCATTTCCTCACGATTCAGCAGGTCAAACAAACGTTCGACAAAGAGGGCAAGCTCAAAACGGAATTTACGCCGCTGTTGCGCAACATGCTGATCGACGCCGCGGACGTTCCGCTGGTCCAAAGCGCCGGCCGCGAAGCGCTGCCGCCGGAGACCGCCGGGGAAAAGCCGGCCGGCGAGAATCCGCCGGAAACCGAGACGGTGGATAACGCTTGAGAAGGCAAAGCAATCGACAATGCCATTGCGGAGCAACCATTCACGGGCCGCCAAACCAGTGGTCCGACAAGTTTATATTGACAGGTTGGGCGCCATGCCCACGCTTGCCGTGGGCATGAGAAATGCCAAATAGCATTGCGAACGACGTTCCTGCGCGGCGATCTATTCCGCCGCCGCTTGTTCCTGGACGACTTTGCGCACCGAGAGCAAGGCGTGTTGAGCGGTGAGGCAAACGTTGCGGAATACCTTCGGCCTGACGGCGCCGGCGAGCCGCAAGATTTCGATCTCGCCGTGATAGAAGACCAGATCGCCGGAACGGAGCCACTCTTGGCCGGAGAGGATTTCGATTTCGCAGGCATCGAATTCGTCGAGTTCGATCCATTTGTCATCCCGCGGCGCAAGCCCCTTGCAGACGATGATCCGCCGGTTGGTGAGCGTATAGCGTTTGCACAAATAAGGCATCCGCAGCCAGCAATAAAGCGCCAAACTGAAAGGGATGGTAACCAGCGCCCAAAAATTCCCGAGGGTGAAGATGCCCACGCCGGCGCGGCTGGCGCAGAGCCGGCCGATAAGCCGGCCCAGCGAATGCGATCCGATCGAGGGCCAAACCGTCATCGCATTCACTTCGCCAAGTTCAGGAGGGGCAACGCCGGGGAGGGGAGGTTTCATGGTTTATCTGCAACAGGAAGATTTCGAACGAAGTTATTCTAAAATAATCAGCGGGAAGGGGGAAGGCGGATGCAGTGCCAAAGGGGACAGTCCCATTTTTGTTGCCTCCTGCCACAAAAATCGGGACAGTCCCCGAATTCCCCCTTTTCCTGCCAAGATTCGAACCTCTCCGCCGAATAGCCCGTAGATTTGGCAGATTTGCCGAATTTATGGAAGGCAATATGGCATTTCTCTTCTGCTGGGGGGGGTAATTGCCGCCAATCATACGTCTGCTACCATATTGGGGAGGATCTGTGGTTTTTTTCCGGGCACTTTTCATCAGAAAGGAACAGTTTCATGAGTCCTGCAGGATTTAGCGTTATTCCCTTGTTGGTTTTCTTGGGGCTGATGGGACCGATGAGCGTCCCGCCCTTGCCCGACACGCCGACGCTCACGAAAATCGCGCCGGAGGAATGTCTGTTTTACATGTCATTCGCCGGACGCGCCGAGCCAAAGGCCGACAGTGCGAACCAGACGGAGCAGTTGCTGGCCGAGCCGGAAGTGCAAAAGTTTGCCGCGAATGTGGAGACCGTCGTCAAGACGCTGCTCGAACGAGGGCTTCAGCAGCCGGGTGCGCCTCCCTTGACGAGCGACGACATTACATCGCTCGCAAAAACGCTGTTGAATCGGCCGATGGCGGTTTATGTCGGCAGCGTGACAGTGCAGCCCACCGGGCCGGACATTCACGGCGGCATGGTGGTGCGACTCGGCGATGCGGCGACGCAGTTCAAGGCACAACTCGAAAAAATCACCCGACTCTTGCCGCCGCAGGCGATCGTTCCGGTCCAGGATGGAAAAGACACCTGGCAAAGTTTCAAGCCCGAACCGAATGTCACTTTCGTCTGGGGCGTCAAGGGCGAATACTTCATGGCCGCCGTCGGCGAAGGCGAGATGCAGGCGCTCGTCAAACGGGCGTTCGGCAAACCGCCGGCTTGGCTGACAGACATAAAAAAGAACGCCGGCATCGAGCGGATTTCAACGGTCGGTTATCTGAACGTGAAATCGATCCTGCAGATCGCCACGCCTCACGGACCGCCCGATGCCGCGAAAGTTTTCGAGGCGGTCGGCATCGCGAACCTGAAAAACATCACCCTCGTCACCGGTTTGGACAAGACCGGATTCGTCGGCAAGACGGGACTCAATTTCGACGGCTCCCCCCGCGGCATTTTCGAGACTGCGAATGCCAAACCGCTCACTGCCGCCGATTTTGCCCCCGTGCCCGCCGATGCCATGGCGGCTGTGGTCGTCAGGCTCGATCCGGGCGGAATTCTCGACACCTATCTCAAAATCGTCGAGCAAGCCGACCCCAAGGCAAAAGCCGATATGCTGAACGCACTCGGCCAAATGGAATCGCATTTCGGTTTGAGCCTGCGTGACGATATCCTCCAGCCGTTGGGAGACACCGTTTGTTTCTTCAATTCCGTGAAAGAAGGCGGACCGATGGGCGGGACTGTCGTGATTCGCCTCAAAGACGCGCAAAAGGCGAAGGCCACGATGGAAAAATTGCTCCAACTCGTGGAGAGCCTCGGGCAAGCGAATCCCAACGCGCCGAAAATTCAAAAATCGGACTTCGAGGGCAAGGAAATCTACTCCTTGCAGCCGCCCGGAGTGCCGTTGATGCCTTCCTGGTGCTTGACCGATAAGGAATTGGTCGTGGGAATGGTGCCCGACAAGGTCAAGGCTTACCTCTCGCGAAAGGCCGATTTCAAGTCGTTGGCCGATGTGCCGGATATTTCGAAACGCATTCAGGATAGTTCCGGCCCGCTGTGTCTGGTTTATATCGACACGAAACAGGTTTTCGACGGGCTGTATGCCTCGCTTCCCATGCTCTTGGCGATGGCGTCGCCCACGCTGCACCAACACGGAATCGACTTCAACGCCTCCATGCTGCCTTCCGCGGGCAGCATTCGCGGTCATCTGCTTCCGCTGGTGGCGACGGTGCGGAAAACGCCGTCCGGCATCGAAATCACCGAGCGTTCCTCTTTGCCGATGTCGGTCGTCATGTCGCCGGCTAATCCCGTGGCTATTGGATTGTTGCTGCCGGCGGTGCAATCCGCACGGGAGGCCGCCCGCCGCGCACAATCGATGAACAACATGAAACAAATCGCCTTGGCGATGTTTAATTATCTCGATGCGAAAAAAACCTTCCCCCCCGCATATAAGGCCGGCAAGGACGGCAAGCCGCTTTTGAGCTGGCGGGTGTTGATTTTGCCATACCTGGAAGAAAAAGATTTATATCAACAGTTCAATTTGGACGAACCTTGGGACAGCGAACACAACAAAAAGCTGATCGACAAGATGCCCGCCGTTTACAAAAGCCCGAACAGCGCGAAGGCCGCCGCAGGGAAAACGGTCTATTTGACCGTCCGCGGCGAAAAGACGGTTTTCAGCGGCGGCAAAGGAACGCGGATTGCCGACATCACCGACGGCACCTCGAACACGATCATGACCGTGGAAGCCAACGATGAAGAGGCCGTGCCGTGGACGAAGCCGGACGATTTCGAATACGACGCGAACAATCCGCTCAAGGGACTCGGCGGCATGCATCCCTCGGTCTTTCTCGCGGGATTCGCCGACGGTTCGGTGCGCGCGATCTCGAATTCGATCGATCCCAAGATGCTCAAAGCCCTCTTCACTCGCAATGGCAACGAACCGATCGATTGGAACCAAGTGCCTTGAACCGTTTTCTATGAATAAGAAAACTTTATCGCCCTCCGTGATTTCACGGAGGGCTTTTCGTAAGGAATTTTCGGTTCAGCGAATATCCGGCTGCGCCGCCTGGTTCGCCCCTTCGCCCAGGCGAAACTTTTCTTTCGTGCGGCTGAGATCATTGTTCCAGAGGCGAATGCGGTCGGTTCGGGGACCGTCGAGTTGCGCGAACGGGATTTCGCCGACTGCGGGGCGGCAATCGTGGATCAGCGCATCGGCGACGTCTCGCAGCAGATAATATGCCGGCGCGGCGGGCGTGATTTCGGCCTTCACGTCCTGAAGATCGAGGTCCCGCACGTCGTCGCAAACCAACGCCGGACGCGGATCGCTCTTCTCGAAAGACAGATCGAGATGCTGCAACCGCACGTTCTCGGCATGGCGGACGTAGAAGCCGTAGGACGGCAGTTGGCCGAACATGCCGTATTCCGGATATTTGGCCGATTGTTCGGGCACTTCGCGCTTGATCGAATCGGCGGAGCCGCCCCCCTCGATATTGGATGCGAATATTTTCCAGCGTGATGTTCCGGACCGGATGGCCAGGCTGGCCGGTGACGGAGCATCCGACGGCGGACACGCCGGCGGCTTGCACGTCGCGGATGATGATGTCTTTCATCGATCCGATCTTGGGCGTGTTGCTCTGCGGCGTGATCGGCCGCGCCCGGTTGCCCAAGCGGACGAATATCCCTCCCCGCACGTTCTTCATCGTGATGCCCGAGACCACCACCCGCTCGAAGTCGCCGCCGTCAACTTCTTCCAACGCGATGCCGGCCAGCGGGGTATCGTAGATCGCGCAGTTGCTCACCGCGATGTCCTGGAATCCGCCGTTCGACTCCGTGCCGCACTTGATGCCGTTGCAGAGGCTGCGAACGACGCAATTCGTCACGGTGACGTAACGGCAAGGTCGGTCGGCCGTAGCCTTGAGGCAGATGCCGTCGTCGATGGAGTTGATGTTGCAGTTGGCGATCCGCACTTTTTCGCAGGAGTCGATGTCGATGCCGTCGTTGTTGCCGTTCACGAGGCTGTGGACCGTCACGCCGTCGATCAGGACGCCTTCGCAGCCGAGGTAGTGCTGGGTCCACATCGGTGAATTTTTGAGCGTCACGCCGCGGACGGCCACGTTTTTGCATTCGATGATGCGCAGCAGGTAAGGGCGCTGTTTGTAGGGCTTTTGCCGGAAAGCGCTGTCGCCGCCTTGACCATCGATCGTGCCCAAGCCCGTGAGGGAGACATGCTCCTGTTTTTCGGCGTAAATCAGGCTCTTATCGGTGTAATTGTCGGTGTAAGAGCGAAGTTCGGGAACATGGGGCGGGTAATTGTCGAGTTCCGTGCTGCCGAGGAGCGTGGCGCCGGCTTCGATTTCGAGGTTGACGCCGCTTTTGAGCACGAGCGTGCCGGAAAGGAAGGTTCCACCGGCAAGGGTCACGCGGCCGCCTCCGCTTTTCGCGCAGGCGTCGATGGCATCCTGGAGGGCATTCGTGTCGAGCGTCTTGCCGTCGCCCTTCGCGCCGTACGCGCTGCGCGTCGAAGATGCCGGGGGAATCTTCCGCCGCCTTGGCAAATGGGGACAGGAGCAAAAGGATTGTTGCAAGACAAAAAATAGCGCCGTGGTTTTGCATCGTTTGTGTTCCTTTTCGATTCGTGACAACCTTTTCGGAAACAGTCGCATTTCCTGCGATATAACGGGTGGAATCCCATTTCGCACAAATGTTTTACCGCTCATTTTTTGCGGGAGGCCTCGTCCCGGATGTCATCCGGCATGCAAGGGGTCCGCTGGGCCTTGATCCAATGCTGGGGAGAAACGTTGGTCTTTTTCTTGAAAAGTTTCGAGAAGGAAAATACGCTTTCGAAACCCAATATTTTCGCGATTTGTTTGATCGTCAATTCGGAGGATCGCAAGAGCGATTTCGCCCGGTTGATTTTCAATTGCTGATGATATTGGTAGGGCGAGAGGCCCGTGTGCCGTTTGAACACCTGGCGAAAATGGCCGGCGCTCAGGCCGAAGGCGGAAGCAAGATTTTCGATGACCAGTGCGCCATCGGTCTGCTCTTCGATGACGGATTTTGCGCGGCGGATCAATTCATAGCCGCCGCCGCTTTGGCCGCGGCTCTTGGCGGCGGAAAGCACGGCGGCGACAATCGCCAGGATGTCGGCGGCGATCTCCTGCTGGAAGCCGATGGTCTCGAAACGGAGCCGGTCGAGGATGGCTTCGAAATGCCTGATGACTAAATCGTGCAATCCGATGTGCTGCAGCGGGGCCTCCGGAGAAAGAAACCCGTATATTTGCAGACGTTGGGCATAATCGCCCTGAAAGGTTGCCCAATATTCGCTCCACCCGGTCTCTTTATTGGGCCGGTAGCGGTGCCAGACCTCGGGAAAGAGGAAGATCGCCGTCCCGTCTTCGATCGCCGTGTGGCCGGTGGCATCCGATTCGAATTCGCCTTTCCCCCGGAAAATGTAAACGATCGCGTATTCGTGAAACGACCGGCCGCGTTGCCAGGAGTGCTCGTGGGAGGCCGGATGAACATGGCTCCGCGCCGGATAGGAGGAGGTTCCGGGCGCAATTTCGGCGTGGCCCGCCCCCGTGAGATATAACCCCCACTGCTCCTCGCGGGGGCCGATCGGCAGATAGCGGTAATACTCTTTGCTTTCAATCATCAAGATTTCCGATTTAATGAACAACCATTCTCTGCGTTAGGGGGACCATGGCGGCAAGTCGCATCCGTTCTACGAAATGGACAAATCTTCTCCGTTTTGGACATTGTAATTTAAATATAATACAAGTAATATGGACGATACTCTCGATGCTTGCAAGGAATGCTTTTCATCGTTCTGGACGGGATTTTGTCAGGTTCTCGAAAAAGGAACAAGATATGCGGTCGGCAAAACGATTGCGGGGATTCACGCTGGTGGAACTTTTGGTGGTAATCGCGATCATCGGCATTTTGATCGCGCTTCTATTACCGGCCATTCAAGCCGCCCGTGAAGCGGCGCGCCGCTTGGAGTGTAAAAACCATCTCAAGCAAATTTCCTTGGGTTGTTTGAACCACGAATCGAGCCTGCATTTTTTCCCCACGGGGGGATGGGGGTGGGGATGGATGGGCGACCCCGATTTGGGTTTCGCCAAGCGCCAACCCGGCGGCTGGATTTTCAATATCCTCCCTTACATCGATATGAAATCGCTCTACAACATGAGCAAAGGACTTTCCGGCGCCAACAAGGTGAACGCGAACAATGCATTGTATCGCACGCCGATCTCGCTCTTCAATTGCCCCACTCGGCGGCCGGTGATCGTTTATCCGAACGCCGCATATATGGCGGGGCAAAATCCCGGTCAGTATGGCTCGCTCACCCAAGGCGCGGGCCGGGGCGATTATGCCATCAACGCGGGAACATATTTCACGAGCGATGGGGGTACCGGATATAACCAATATGGATACGGTCCAGGAAGCCTCGCGCAAGGCTTGGATCCAAACTACAATTGGCCGGATAATTCTTTTCGGGGCGCGAGTCTCGTTCCGCCCGCACTTGGCCCGCAGGGTGCGGACGGCATCTCCCATGAGCGCAGCATAGTTTCCATGAAGGAGATCTCCGACGGCCTCAGCCATACCTATTTGGTCGGAGAAAGGTATTTGAATCCCGACGATTACAACACCGGACTGGATTGGGCCGACAACTCGTGCCTTTATACGGGTTTCGAGGATGACAATTTCCGCGCCAGCGGCTGGGAACCTCCTCCCGCCGGCGCCGGCCCCGGATATTTTCCGCCGGAACGCGATCGCCGCGGCTATGCGAATACCGTGGCTTTCGGCAGCGCGCATACGCGCGGTATGGAACGCCGCCTTTTGCGATGGTTCGGTTCACAGCATCAGCTATGAGATCGATCCCAGATTGCATTCCCTCTTGGCGAACCGTCGGGACAGGCAATCCGTCTCCACGGAAGCTTACGGAGGCTAAGATTCCCCGACAGGGAGAGCAGGGGGATAGATCGCACAGCCTAACTCGATTTCGGCGGAATTCTTCGCATCCGCCGTCGCCGTTGGCCCCGGGTTAAACGAAAATTCCTCGCGCGAGAGCCGCCGGTCTTCTAAAAAGACGTTCCTTCCGGCTGCATGGGATTGCTTGGCGGATTGGTTGTCGCTGGAGCATTCGATTGCGGGCGATAAGTTTGCGTCGTTGAGGGAGTGCTTGGAGCCGGCGGCGGGGGTTGGGTGGCCGGTTTGCCTGACGCCGCGGACGGCCCGTTATATGTTGGCTGGGGAGCATATTGCGGCGCCGGTTGCCGGCCATACGTGGGCGTGGGCGGCGGCGGGTATTGCGGGGCGGGCTGCTGGCTATAAGTCGGCGGCGGGTATTGCGGCGCGGATTGAGGCGCATACTGCTGATAAGGCTGGGGCGCGGTCAACGGAGTAGTTTGCGGGGCATATTGCGGCGCCGGTTGCGGGGCATATTGCGGCGGCGCATAGAAGGGAGCAGGCTGCACATACACCGGCGGCGGATTGACATAAACCGGTTGCGGCGCCACATACACTCCATAAGGATACGGATATGGATTCGGATAGTAGCGGGGATAATAGTAGGGATGGTGAGAATACGGGTGGGGGTGGGAATAAACAGGAAAGCCGATTCCAATCCCGACTCGGACTTGAGCATCAGCCGGCATCGCAGCGATAAACAAAATTGCTAGAACAACAACCAGGATGAGAATTCTTTTTCCGCTCATTGCAAAGCCTTTCTTGGCGGCAGCCATTCGCTGGGTAAGGGGGGGAATATCCGCAACAGGAGACTCTCTCAATAAAATCGACATATATTAGCAATATGCCTTCCCCGAACCTAGAGGAATTTTCTCGATGACCGCGCATCTTTCTTCCCGGGAGTATCCAACATCGTTGTACAAGGGGACAAAACGGTTAATATTGGCTGACCACGGCTAGCTGATCCATAACCCTTTGGTGGTGTAAAAAGCCAAAGGTTATGAATCATAAGTAGAAACGGAATGTCCTGTCCCGCTTGAAAAGTGCCCAAGATCGTGTACAAATAGGAAAATTTGCAAGTCGATCAAGACAGTAAATTATCTCCTCCCCAGGCATGCCCGATCCTGGCGAGAAAACAGTACCATCAATTTACCCGCGGAAAGGTATGGAACATGGCAAAATACACGATCGGCCTCGATTATGGCACCAATTCGGTGCGTGCGTTGGTAGTGGATATTTCCAACGGGGCGGAAGTTGGCTCCGCAGTCCGCGTTTACGCGCATGGCACGGAGGGAGTCATTTATTCCCGCGATCCCAATCTCGCGCGGCAGCATCCCGGGGATTATCTGGAAGCCGCGGGAATCGTCATCAAGGAAGCCGTGCGGGAATCGACGAAAGCGCGTGAAAGGATTTCGGTCCGAGCAAGTGATCGGCCTCGGGGTCGATACCACCGGCAGCACGCCGCTGCCCGTGGATGAGAGCGGCAACGCCTTGGCGATGACGAAGAAATTTGCCAAGCATCCGGGGGCGATGGCGTGGCTTTGGAAGGATCACACGTCGATCGCGGAGGCGGAAGAGATCACGGCGCTGGCGCGGAAGATGCGGCCGCAGTATTTGGCCAAATGCGGCGGCATTTACAGCAGCGAGTGGTTTTTCAGCAAGATTCTGCACTGCCTGCGGACGAGTCCCGAGGTATTCGACGCCGCCTATACCTGGATCGAATGCGCCGACTGGGTGCCCGCGATGCTGACCGGCACACAGCGGCCGGGCGATTACCGGATCGGCGTTTGCGCCGCCGGCCACAAAGCGATGTTCAACGCCGAGTGGGGCGGATATCCCGACGCCAAGTTTCTCTCGAAGCTCGATTCCAAGCTTGGTGTTTTGCGTTCGCGGTTGAATGACGTGGCCAGCGACGTCTCCGAAGCGGCCGGCGGGCTGACCGAGGAATGGGCGGCGAAGACCGGCCTTGCCGCCGGCATTCCGGTGGCGGTCGGCGCGTTCGACGCGCATCTGGGAGCCGTCGGTTCGGGAATCGCCGCGGGCGTGCTGGTGAAGATCATCGGCACCAGCACGTGCGATATGGCGGTCGCGGCGGGAGCGAAGAAACTGGCGGATATCCCCGGCATCTGCGGCATCGTCAAGGGGAGCATCCTGCCCGGCTGTTATGGATTGGAGGCGGGCCAATCGGCCGTGGGCGACATTTTCAACTGGTTCGTCAACTCCATTCAACCCGGAGGCGAGAAAGGCACGCACGAGCAGTTGACCCGCGACGCCGCGAAGCTCAAGGCCGGCGAATCGGGATTGCTCGCCCTCGACTGGAACAACGGCAACCGCACGGTGTTGGTCGATCAGCGATTGACCGGCTTGCTCTTGGGCCAGACGCTGCACACCACGCCGGCGGAAATTTATCGGACGCTGATCGAAGCGACCGCCTTCGGCGCGCTGATGATCATCAACCGCATCGAAGAGTACGGCGTGAAAATCAAGGAGGTCGTCAACTGCGGCGGCATCGCGGAGAAGAATCCGCTGGTCATGCAGATCTATGCCGACATCCTCGGCCGGCCGATGAAGATCTCCCGCTCGGCGCAAACCTGCGCGCTGGGGTCGGCCATCGCGGCGGCGGTCGTCAGCGGCGGCCATGCCGACTTTGCCACCGCCCAGAAGAAGATGACCGGGCTGAAGGCGACGGTTTTCAGGCCGGACGCGAAAGCGCACGCCGTTTATAAAGAGTTGTTCAAGCTCTATCGCCAACTCCACGACGCTTTCGGAACGAAGCAGTGGGACGGCAATTTATACGATGTGATGAAAGATCTGCTCGCGATTCGGTCGAAGGCGCGGAAGTAACACTCACAGCGCGGGAACCAGCATGCTCGATGAGATGAAAAAAGCCGTCTGCGCGGCGAACTTGCGGCTTGTCGCCGAGGGGCTGGTCGCGCAGACCTTCGGCAACGCCAGCGGGATCGACCGCGAGCGCGGGCTGATGGTCATCAAGCCTTCGGGCGTTTCCTACGATGAAATGCAACCCCGGCAGATGGCGGTCGTTTCCTTGGCCGACGGCAAGGCGATCGAGGGCGATTTGCGGCCCAGTTCCGACGGGCCGACGCATTTGGCGCTCTATCGCGCCTTTCCCGCGATCGGCGGGATTGTCCATACGCATAGCCTGAACGCAACGAGCTGGGCGCAGGCTTGCCGCGAGATTCCGGCGCTGGGCACGACGCACGCCGATTATTTCCATGGGACGGTGCCCTGCACGCGGCGGCTTTCCGCGGCGGAGATCGAATCCGATTACGAGGCCAATACGGGGCTGGTGATTGCCGAACGCTTTGCCGATCTCGATCCCATGGCGATTCCCGCCGTGCTGGTTGCCAATCACGGGCCGTTTACGTGGGGAAAAACGATCGATGCAGCGGTGGAAAGCGCCATCGTGCTCGAGTATGTCGCCCGAATGGCCGCCAAGACCCTGCGCATCGCCGGCGAAACGCCGTCGCTGCCTTCGGAGCTGCTCGACAAGCATTTCTTCCGCAAGCACGGCGCGGGCGCGTATTATGGCCAAGGGGAAAGAAAAATTTGAGTTTTAAAAGAGCCTATCCCAAAACCATTGAAACAGACCTATTCCAGCATATTCTGCCCTCACCCCCGGCCCTTTTCCCCAAGGGCGAGGGGAGTGGAATGGAAGTCCCGACTCCGGAAAACCATGGATCTCCGATCGTGAACTATCCGAGCGACGAGCGAATAACGTTGCCCGAACTGCAGAGGGCGGTTCGCGAGGCGGATTCGGCGGCATATTTGGTTCTGCCGCGGATCCTGCGGAGGGTGATCAAGCAGGATCGGCGATTGGCGGGCTATCTCTATCGCATTCCGCATCGCAAGAGCTATGTGATCGACCGCGAGTCGCTGCTGGAAATCGTGGATTATGAAGAACTGGGCGTATTACAGGAAGAGGGCTTGCCGGACAAAGTGATCTTGTTGGCGCAGCCGAATCCGCAGAAGCTGGCGGAAGCGCCCGCCGGCGAGGTATTGATCCGCTGTTGGCGGCTCTTGTTCCACGCCCGGGTGCATTTGGCCGTAGAGCGATGCTTCGTGTTGGGATTTCTTTCGCCGTCGCAATTGCGGAAGCGGATTCATCTGATCGGGGAAACGGAATTCGAGGAAATTCGCAACGTACTGCAACAGGAGGGCTTTTTGTTGCCTCCGCGCGAAGTTCTGTCGCAAAAAGACCGTTTTTCACCGCCGGGCAATGCATCGCGGCAAAAGGCGGCGTTTTTTCCCCAGCACGACGATGCCGCAGTCTATGAGGAATTCGCCGCGGTTTTTTTTGAAATGAAGCATTTTGCCTGGAATTCCCTGCCGCAGTGCTTTCCCGACCTTTGCGATTTGGGCGCCGCCGCCGCGGTCTTGGAACTGGACGTCAACGCGGAAGAGCTTTTCAATGCATCGCGGCCGTGCGGGGCACCCGATCCGGCCGAACAGGCGCCTTTGGACGAAGTCGCCGATTGGATCGTCGATCCGGAAGATCGACCGCTGCTTTCGCCGCATGCGCCGAGTGCGGAACCGCCATCGGAAAAAAAGTACCGCCGGACTCTTCGCCGGGCGCAACGGCCGGCGGCGTTGGGGAACGTGGTCCGCGCGGCGATATGGCGGGCGAAAGCGCTGCGTTATGCGCCGGCGGACATGATCGCCCGCACGAAAACGGCGGTCCGCGACGACGTGAACCGGCTGATTCTCCGGCTGCATGCGGCGTTGGAGTTGGAGGATCCCTCGCCGCAGCCGTGGCACGATACGCTGCGCGCGCTGGTCTATTCGGCGGCCGACGGTTTTTGGACCGCCGAAGGCCGGCTGCTTTACGACCTGCAAAAGGTGTGCGTCGATCACGAGCGGGAAATATATTCCACCAATTTTCCGGGTTGGCTGTGGGCCTATGCGGTATTTCTCGCGGGGCGGCTGCGAAAACTCCTGACGTGGCCGCGGGAGGATGCGAACGCGCCGCCGTGCCGAAGCGAGCATCGCAGTCTTCCGCGTCGATGCCGATTTTGGCGGAGTCCGGGCCTCCGTTGCTCCGACGTCCGTTGCCGAACCAGCGCGACGTGCTGATGTCGCAACATTTGCGCACCGCGGAACGGCGGTTGACGGCGGTGCGGCTGCCCGAGAGGCAGCGCAAGATGTTGAGCGAACTGTTGCGGACGGCGGCCGGCCGGGTGGAATCGCAGTTGCGCGAGCGTTTCCGGCCGCTCGTGCTTGCGGCGCTCGATGAAGTCGGCTTGACGCCGACGAATTTTCCGGAGAAGATCGCCCGCGACAAACTGGTCGAGGAATTGCTCGACCGGGTAGCCGAGCGGGGTTTTCTCTCGATCGGGGATTTGCGCGACGCGTTTTCGCGGAACAACATGAAACTGCCCGACTTCGGCGGCGCGAAGGACCTGTTTTACGGCGATCCGCTGTTGAAGGCCGACCGAAAACTTGGGCAGATCCTGCGGGGGATTTATCGGCCGGCGGAATTCTATTTGCGGTGGCTGCAGCAGCTCACTTCCTTGAGTTTCGGCACGCGGATCGGGCGTTTTCTGACTTTGTATCTCGCGGTGCCGTTTGGCGGCGCGATCTTGATACTGAAGTTCGTCGATCACTTGATTCAAGTATATCGGGAGAACTTTGGCCAAAGCGAGATTGTCGAACGGGCAGCCGCCTCCGCGGCCGCGTTGTCGAAGGCGCAATTCCATGGCTTTGACGCTCCCAGATATTGGATTCCGCTCGGACTCTTCTTTTTGGGGCTCGTGAACTCGGCGGGTTTTCGCACCCGCACCTGGCGGGCGATCGAATATTCTTGGGAATTTTTCGGCCGATGGCTTTATCAGCCGCTTTGGCGGATTGTCCATTCCCGCATCGTGCAAGCGATTCTTCACAGCCGGGCATTCCGGTTGATATACCGTTTTATCATGAAGCCGGCACTTTGGACGACGCTGATATGGTTCGCATTCCCGTTCGAGGGGATTCCCTGGACGACTCTTGTTTGGCGGGCGGCGATATTATTTCTTGCGTTGAATTTATTGTTGAACTCCCGCTTGGGCCGCACGATCGAGGAAATGATCGCCGATTGGATCGTGCAGACGTGGCACCGCTACGGCTGGCGACTGCTGGCCGGACTGTTTTGGTGGCTGGTCGATTTTTTCAAGTCGCTGCTGGAGACCGTCGAACGGCTGATGTACAGCGTCGATGAATGGCTGCGCTTCAAGAGCGGAGACCGCCAATTTCTCGTCGCCACGAAAGTCGCGCTCGGGTTGAGTTGGTCGGCGGTGGCCTACGTGCTGCGTTTCTGCCTGACACTGCTGATCGAGCCGCAGATCAATCCGCTCAAGCATTTTCCCGTGGTCACGGTGTCGCACAAACTGCTCTTGCCGCTCATCAAGCCGTTCGGCGATATCCTCGCGACGCACATGGGGAAGGAATGGGCCTATCCGCTGGCTTTCTTCATCATCGCGGGAATTCCGGGCATTTTCGGCTTCATCGTTTGGGAACTGAAGGAAAACTGGCGGCTCTACGCGGCAAATCGCCCGCAGGGCTTGCAGCCGATGGCGATTGGCATGCACGGCGAGACGATGAGCCGATTGCTGAAGCCCGGTTTTCATTCCGGCACGATTCCCAAACTTTTCGCCAAGCTCCGCCGCGCGGAGCGGAAAGCGCGGAAGTCGGGCAATTGGAAGGCGGTGCGAAAGCATCTCCGCGGGTTCGAGCACGTCGAGGAGTCGCTGCGCCGCCATGTGGAACGGGATTTTCTCGCCCTGTTCAACGGGAGCCGCCGAGAAACGCGACGCGAAGCGGATCGCCCTCTCGCGCCGGCCGATGTCGGCGGCGAGGAACGAAATGCCGGCGTTTTCCTGCAAGCAATTCAACTCGGCACGAATCGCATGCGGTTGGTATTTTCCGCGATCGGAACCGAGCAGCCCGTCGCGGCGATTGACTTCGAGGCTCGATCGGGGTGGCTGGTCGGCGGAGTCGAGCGGGAGGAGGGGACGTTGCAGCAGTCGGACAACGACCGGCATGAATTCTCGGTGGCGATTCTCGGCTTGTATAAATCGGCGGGCGCGGAAATTATCCGCCAGCAGCTTGAAATCGCGTTTCCCGCGGAAATTCCCGCGTATGATTTTTCGGCCCGCGGACTCGGAATCTGGCCCGACAACTCTTTCGAAACCGAAGTGTTCTACGAATTTCGCGACGAAGCGAATTTCGCACCACAAGTCCTTCACGGCATCTTACATCGGCAAATGCCGACGCTCGAACGCACGCAACTGCTTTTTCGCGAGTTTGTGGCGCCTTGGCGAAACTGGGTGGCATTTTGGGACGCCGTGAAGCGTGGGGAACATCAAAAAGACAAAGAAATCCTCGTTTTTCCCGTGTTGCCGCCGCCAAAGTAGATTTTGTGGCGTAAAGACCGATGCCATGCCCACGCTTGTCGTGGGCATGACATCGAATAATTGTCTCTCCGCAACAAATCTTATTTAATCAGCGGGAGATAGATATCAAGAAATGAACATTCTTTCGCGGGAATAATCTCCACATGACCTAGCCCGGCCGGCAAGAGGCAGGTCTCGCCGAGTTTTAGGGGCTTGATTTCCGGATCGCCTTCGAGGCGAATTTCTCCCGTCAACGGTTGCAGAATATGAAACCGATCGTCGCCGCCCAGCGCCGCGGGCGAGGCGATTTGCCAACGATCGATGACGAATTTATCGCACTGGACCAGTCGGGCGGCAGCGGGATTTTCGGTGGTTTGCGGCGATTGCAGGGCAATCTGTCCCAGCGAAAAATCGATTGCATCCAGGCCCCGATCGATATGCAATTGGCGGGGCTTGCCGTCGGGGCCGAGCCGATTCCAATCGAACAATCGATAGGTGACATTGCTCGATTGCTGGACTTCGGCTACGAGTATTCCCCGTCCCAGAGCGTGGACCGCGCCAGCGGGCAAAAAAATGCAATCACCCGCTCGAGGGTGGATTTGGTTGACCGATTCGGCCGCGCTGCCGGCACGAAGCGCGACCGCGAATTGCTTTCGCTCGACTCCCGGTTTCAAACCGGCATAGATTATGCTGCCCGGCTCGGCATAAAGGACGTACCAGGCTTCGGTTTTGCCGTTATCGGGGGGAATGATCATCGCGGCAAGTTCGTCATTGGGATGGACTTGCAACGAGAGGTTTTGCCGCGCGTCCAAAAATTTGATCAATAGCGGAAAACACGGCTGGGGATAATGTCGGCCGAGAATTTCCTTGCCGTATCGGCAGATGAGCGTTCCCAAGGGCATATCCCGCCAGGGTCCGTTGGCGACGAGGCTTTGATCGTCGCCGTGATCGGAGATTTCCCAGCTTTCGCCGTAGTCGTTTTCCGGGCCGAGTTTCTTGCCCAAAACGGTTTCCATTTGCCGGCCGCCCCAGAGGTATCGCTTCAAGAGAGGTTGAAATCGGAGGGGATAAAGGGAAGGCATGGAGTGCTCCGGTAATGATGGAAAAGATGCCATTATAACAATCGGGGCAAGTGCGGGCGAGGCTCCTGCCAAACCGATCAGTCAGATCGTGGCTCACCGTGTCAAAAAACCGCCGGACAAAAGCCTCGCCCTCGCACGCTTCATCCGACGTTTTTTACATTTCGCCGCGAAGCCAGGCGTAGAGCGTCTTTCGGGTGATCCCGAGCATCGCCGCCGCGCGGCTTTTGTTGCCCTGGGATTGCGCAATCGCTTGGCGGACACGCGTTTGCCGATCGGGCATGGGCGGTTTGCCGCCAGCGGACGGATCGAGGGAACTTTGCTCCGTATCGAGCGGCAGCGGCGTGAAGTAGCGCCCCTCCAAAACCGGCCGTTCCTCGCGGAGCGCCGCCTGGCCGAGCACGTGCTCCAATTCGCGCACGTTTCCCGGCCATCGGTGCCGCCGCATTATTTCCTGGAAGGAGGGCGACAATCCGTCGAGCTTCCGATCGAGTTGGATTTGCAGCCGCGCCAGAATGTTTTTCGTCAATAGCGGGAGGTCCTCGATTCGCTCACGCAGAGGGGGCATGGCAATCGTGATGTAGTTGAGCCGGTAATAAAGATCCTCGCGAAAACGCTTTTTGCGCACCGCTTCGGCCAGTGATTGATTCGAGGCGGCGATAATCCGCACGTCGATGGCCAGCGAATGATCGCCGCCCACGCGGGTAATCTCTCGCTGCTGGATAGCCCGGAGCAGCGCGACTTGCCCCCGGGGGCTGAGGTCGGCAATTTCGTCGAGGAAGAGCGTGCCGCTTTGCGCCAGTTCGAATTTTCCCGGACGGCGGCGGTCGGCGTTGGTGAAGGCGCCTTTTTCGTGGCCGAAAAGCTCGCTTTCCAAGAGCGTTTCGGGGATCGCGCCGCAGTTCAAGGTGATGAAAGGCCGGCTGCCGCGGTTGCTCAAGCGATGCAACTGCATGGCCACGAGTTCCTTGCCCGTGCCCGTCTCGCCTTCAATGCAGACGTTGACGTCGTGCGGCGCAACTTGGCGAATCAATTGAAAGACCGCTTGCATGGGGGCGCTGCGGCCGACAAGCGTGCCGAGACCCGGTTCCTCCGTGTTTTCGCCGCGTGGGATGGCGATATTCTTGAAGCGGCGAACCGTCGAGACCAACACGCTTTGGACGGGCAGGCGTTCAAAGACCGACCCGCCCGCGAAACCGTGAATTTTGCTATGCTGAAAGACCTGTTCCAAGTCCTCGGGGGCCGTGATTGGGCCGCCGAAAGCGAGGCATAACTTGCCGGGCGCTTTGCGCTGGACGGTCGCGAGCATGCCATTGAGACGGACGATGGCGGTCTGCAATTGGTCACGGCGCTGGCGAACATCGGCAACATCGCGGGTCAGACCCAGGTTGAGGATCAATCCGTCCGCGCCGGCTTCGAGAAAGCAGGAAACTTCCTGCGGCGTGAGGGCGAAGCCGAAAACGACGAATCCCATCGCACGCGCCGCGCTCAGCATCTCGGCCTCGCGGCGCACGCCTAACCCTTCTTCCTCGATCAATTCGCCATAGCGGCCGTCCAAAAAACCGATGGCCGGCCAGTTGACCACGCCTTCGACACCCAGATTTTTCAACCGTTTGAGCCGCGTCTCGAGGCGAACCGTCTCATCCGCGGCGAAGACGCCGGCAACGATTGGCACGCCTTGCGTCCGGGGGAGGACTTGCTCGACGAGCAGCGATTCGGTCTGATCGTTCGCGTTGCCGTAGGGGAGAAATGCCGCCAGCGAGCCAGTGCCCAAGTTCCGGTAAAGGCCGGCGTTGAGCACCATGATGAGATCGGCTCCCGCCTCGACGGCGCACGACGCGACCAAGCCGGAGCCGGCCACCACCGCCACAACCGACTGATTTCGGGCAGAATTCGATTTGATCAGGTCTTGCAGCTTGCTCATGAATATGTATCCTGACTGTTACTTAGCGCATACTGATAATATACAGATAAACAAACGCGGGGTCGAGCAGTCGGCTACACCGAAACTGGCGGTCATGCCTTAACTGCCTTTGCCATAGTGGGTTAGGATCACCGCGGTAACTGTCGCTTGCATGTCGAACTCGCGTGGAATACCATTTGCTCAGTGGGTGGCGGGCGTCGAGCAAGTTTTTCCCGACGGAATGCCGAGTCACGACATGGACCGAGCGATATACCTCATCGCAACGATGGATAGCAAAGGGCACGAGGCCGATTTCGTTGCCCAGTGCCTGCGAAACGCGGGCCTCGCAGTGGTGACGATCGATGTCGGCACGAAAGACGCGCCGACGGTGACGCCCGATATCGCTCGCGAGCAAGTGCTGGCTTGCCATCCATCGAACTCCACCCCTGCCCTAGGTGATCTTGACCGCGGACAAGCCGTGACGCTTCTGAGCGAAGCCCTGGTGGAATTTCTGCGACAAGAATTTGCAACGGATCGGCTGCTCGGAGTTCTCGGGCTGGGCGGGACCGGCGGCACCGCTTTGATCGCTCCCGCCATGCGGGCCTTGCCGATCGGCGTGCCCAAGCTGCTGGTCTCGACGGTGGCCAGCGGCAACACGGCGCCTTATGTCGGCTGCTGCGACATCGCGCTCATGCCCTCGGTTGTCGATGTGGCCGGATTGAACTGCGTCTCGCGTCAAGTATTGGCCAATGCCGCTCATGCGCTTGCCGGAATGGTTGCCCATCGCGTGCCGGTTGAATCGACGCGGCCGACGGTCGGCATGACCATGTTCGGCGTCACCACTCGTTGCGTAACGCAGGTGCGCGAGCGGCTTGAATCGCGGGGATATGATTGCCTGGTGTTCCATGCCACCGGCACCGGGGGGCAGGCGATGGAAAAACTCGTCGAAAGCGGGTTGGTGGGCGGTGTGCTCGACATCACAACGACGGAAGTAGCCGATGAAATCGTCGGCGGCGTATTCAAGGCGGGGCCGGCCCGCTTCGATGTCATTTTTCAGAGAGAAATTCCTTATGTGATGAGCCTCGGCGCTTTGGACATGGTGAATTTCGGCAGCCGCGAGACCGTTCCGCCGGAATTCCGCGAACGGCGGCTGCACGTCCACAACTCGCAAGTAACCTTGATGCGGACCACGGCCGAGGAGAATCGGCAGTTCGCGCGGTGGATGGCCGCGAAAATCAATCGATCGATCGCGCCTTTTATGCTCCTCATTCCGGAAAAGGGCGTCTCGATGTTGGACGCCCCGGAACAGCCGTTTTACGATCCCGCGGCCGATCGCGCGCTGTTCGAAGAATTGGAAGCGGCGATAGATGCGAGTCCTACGCGACGGATTCGCCGCGTTCCCGCGCATATCAACGATCCGCAATTTGCCGAAGCCTTGCTGGCGGCATTTAATGAAATTTATAACAAGGAGCTTTTATGACCCAGACCAGAGCATCGATACTAAAGCGCCTGAAAGAAAAAGTGGCGAGCGGCAAACCGATCATCGGCGGGGGGGCGGGCACCGGCATTTCGGCGAAATGCGAAGAGGCGGGCGGGATCGACATGATCGTGATCTACAATTCCGGCCGCTATCGGATGGCCGGCCGCGGATCGCTCTCGGGCCTGCTGCCTTATGGCAACGCCAACCAGGTGGTCAAAGAGATGGCCCACGAGGTGCTCACCGCCGTCGCGCGCACGCCCGTGCTGGCAGGCGTTTGCGGGACCGATCCGTTCATGATCCGCGACTATTTTCTGCGCGAATTGAAGGAGTTGGGTTTCGCCGGGATCCAGAATTTTCCCACGGTGGGGCTGATCGACGGGCTTTTTCGCGAGAATCTCGAGGAAACCGGGATGAGCTTCCGTATGGAAGTGGAGTGTATCGCCGCCGCGCACCAGATGGATTTGCTAACGACGCCCTATGCGTTTAATGTGGAAGAAGCGCGGCAGATGACCGAAGCGGGCGCCGACATCGTGGTCGCCCACATGGGCCTGACTTCGAGCGGGACGATCGGGCGCGGACCATCAAGACGCTGGATGAGTGCGTCGCCGAAGTGCAAGCGATTGCCGACGCGGTCAAGTCGCTCCGGGACGATTGCCTGGTGCTTTGCCACGGCGGCCCGATCGCCAATCCCGCCGATGCGCAATACCTCCTCGACCGGTGTTCGGGCGTGGATGGATTTTACGGCGCCAGTTCCATGGAACGGCTCCCCACCGAAATCGCGATCACCCGGCAAGTTCGCGAATTCGCAAGTTTGAAGCTGGCAAGCGATCGAGTTGCGGCGGGCTAAACGACAATTCGCGGCGCAGGCCTCTCGCCCGCACCACAAGAAAGACAAACTGCCAAAGGAGGTATGCACGATGAATCGCAGAGAACTGTTGCGACGGACGGCGCTTTCGGCCGGGCTGGCGGCCACGGGATCGCTAAGCGGCCTGGCGGCTTGGGCCGAGGAGCCGAAGCCGGACGCTTCGAAAAAGAAAATCGTGCTCATCGGCGGCAATCGCGATCATCCGCCGGGAACGCACCTGTATATGCGCGAGTGCGAACTGCTGGAAAAATGTTTGCGGCAAACGCCGGGGATCGAAACGGTCGTGTCGAATGGCTGGCCGAAAGACGAAAAGGCGCTTGACGGCGTGTCGGCGTTGGCATTCTACAGCAATCCCGGGGCCGAGCATCTGTTGGCGGCGGATCATGCCGAGAAGGCGGAGTCGCTGTTGAAAAGCGGCGTGGGCCTGGCGGCGTTGCACTGGGGGACGGGCATTGGCGATTCGAACAACGCGAAGTTGGTTGAAAAATACCTCGATGCCTTGGGCGGCGCGTTCGGCGCGTGGTCCCGCTACGTGTTCAGCACATCGCGGATCAAGCAACTCGATCCGAAGCACCCGATCTGCCGCGGCTGGTCCGATTTCGACCTGAAAGACGAATGGTACTTGAATATGCGGCTGAAGCCCGAGGTGAAGCCGTTGGCCCAGGTCCGATACGAAGAGAAAGACCGGCCGCCCGTCGATCAAGTCGTCATGTGGGCCTACGAGCGAAAGGACTCGAACGGCGGGCGTTCGTTCGGAAATACGCTCGGGCATTACCACGAGAATTTCGGCCTGGAGCCGATCCGCAAGTCGATGCTCAACGGGATTCTCTGGACGGCGCATTGCGAGATTCCCCCGGGCGGTGCGCCCTGCTCGATCACGCCGGAAGACATGAAACTGAAAGACTCCGAAAAACCGTAGCACACCAAGTTCGAGATTTACCATGACACACCAAACTACTTTGACGCGCCGCCGATTCATGGGGCAATCGATGGCGTTGGCCGGCGCTGCCGCAGCGAGCCCGTTGGTGGTTCCGTCGTCCGCGTTGGGACTCGACGGCAGCACGGCGCCGAGCGAACGGATTGTCCTGGCCGCCATCGGCCTGGGATTCTTCTGGGACTTTGCCATCGCCTATGGATACAAGCCGGCGCAATTGGTCGCCTTGTGCGATGTGAACGGCCGACGGCTCGAGGAGGGGAAGCAGCGGGTTGACAAGTATTACGGCAACGGCGACTGCAAGACCTACGGGGATTTCCGCGACGTGCTCGCCCGCAAGGATATCGACGCCGTTTACATCGCCACGCCGGATCATTGGCACGCACTGGTGACGATTGCCGCGGCGAAGGCGGGGAAGGACATCTATTGCCAAAAGCCGCTCACGCACACCGTGGCGGAAGGCCGCGCGGTGGTCGATGCGGTCAATCGCTACGGAGTGGTCTTTCAGCATGGGACGCAGCAACGGTCGGAATGGTCGTTCTGGTACGCCGCCGAGTTGGTCCGAAACGGGCGGATCGGACAACTGCAGACAGTGCATTTGGGCGTGCCCAGCGGGAGAAGTTGTCCGCTGCAGCCGGCCCAACCGGTCCCGTCGTGGCTGGATTGGGACATGTGGCTCGGTCCCGCGCCGCAAGCGCCGTTCTCGGAGGCCCGCATTTTGCAGATGCACTCCTGGTACTTCATCTCCGATTATTGCGTCGGCTATCTTGCGGGCTGGGGAATTCACCATCTCGACAGCGCCATGGAGGGCCTTGGCGACGATTTCGGCGGCGGCGTCGAGGTCGATGGCCACGCGGTGTTCCCCAAAGACGGGATGTACGACACACCGCTCACGTGGCGGGTGGAATACACGTTCCCCAGCGGAGTGAAAATCATCGACACCGACGTCACCCGGCAGCGGATGGGCGTGCGTTATCAAGGCACGGAGGGATCGGTGTTCTGCTGGCGGGGCAATTACCTGGAGACCGATCCCAAGACGGTGCGCGGCGAGACCATTCTGCCGCAGGAGAAACACTGCTACGAGAGCACCGATCACGTGCAAAACTGGTTCGACTGCATCCGCAGCCGGAAGCGCACGGCCGCGCCGGTGGAAATCGCCCATCAATCGACGACGCTCTGCAATATCGGGGCGATATCGATGATTTTGGATCGAAAACTTCGCTGGGACCCGGCGAGGGAACGATTCATCGACGACGACGAAGCGAATCGGTTCCTGTCGAAACCGATGCGTGAACCGTGGATGATTTAATATTGCATTGAACCACCAGGATGAAATTGCCATGAATACTTATATCAGAGGCCGTCTTTGGCCCGCGCTGGGTTTGTGGGGAATCACGCTCTTCGCCGTGCTGGCAGCGGCAATGTCTCAGGCAACAGAAGCAGCGAAGCCGGCGGCGCCGAAGGCGGACGATCCGCATCTGCTGCTTTGGTTGGACGCCGCGGACTCCGGCACGGTGCGAATCGATGCCGACGGGCAAGTCTCGGGCTGGACGAACAAGGCGAAAAGCGTGAACGGGAAGTTCGAGAGTCGAGATCGCCGGCGGCCGCTCTATGTCGAGAAGGCGCTGGGCGGCCGGCCGACGCTGCGGTTTGACGGCGAGGACGACATACTTCGCGACGCGCATTTCGGCCGCACCGCGAAGAACTGGACGCTCGTGGCCGTCGTGACGCCTCGTTCGAACAAGGGCAACGGGCAATTTCACGGCATTTTTTCCGCGAATCGGCGGCAGAACGATGATTTCACGAGCGGACTGAACGTCGATTTGGGCCCGGTCGCATCGACGACGTTCAGCGAATTGAACTTCGAGAGTTCCAAGGACGATCCCGGCGCGGAGTTGCGCACGGAAGCCTCGAAATTCGGCGAGGGCGAGATTCTCACGCTCGTCACCGACGCGACGCACACGCAGCTTTACGTGGGGCTGGAGGCGGAGAATATGCGATTCGCCGGCGACGCGGAAAATTCGCTGGAAGAAGTCCGGCTGGGCGGCCGGTTTTATTTCGGCGGCGAACACGGGTTTTTCGACGGCGACATTTCCGAAGTGCTTTTCTACGATACGGCGCTTAGCAACTCGGAACGCGTCGAATTGACCCGATATTTATCAAATAAATATGACTGTGCCTCGAAGAAAATCGAATACTCTCTGGAGGGCGCTTGGGTCGCGTTGAAAAGCTACCAGGGCACGGGCAGCCGCCTGGCGTTGACGCCGATCGATCAGGCGATTCGCCGATCGCACCGCGACGCGGCGCAGCGGAAGGACATCGAGCGGCGATTGCTCGCCGTTTTGCAAGCCGACGCGCCGGCGGCCGCCAAGGAATTCGCTATCCGCCGTCTGATTTATGTCGGCACGGAAGAAAGCGTGCCGGCGCTGGCCGCCGAGCTTGCTGATCCGCGACTCGGCTTCTTGGCGCAGATCACATTGCAGGCGATTCCGGGCGAGGCATCCGCCGCGGCGATTCGGCAAGCGGTGGAAAAGTCCCCGCCGGGCCGCCAACTCGGGCTAATTCAAGGTCTCGGACTGCTGCGCGATCGGAAAGCGATTCCATTGCTCGCCTCGCTGTCGGAATCCTCCAACAACGAAGTTGCAAGCGCTGCCGCCGAGGCGTTGGCGCAAATCGGTGATCCGGATTGCATCGCACCGCTTGACAAGTTCTTGCAGAAAGCCGGCTCGGCGCAGAAGTCGGTTGCGTTTGCAGTGAACCTCTTGCTGGCAGCGCGATTGCGCGGACAAAATCATCCGGCGGAAAGCATGAAAATCTACCGTTCGCTCGAGCCCCTGGCCGACGATGCCGGACATTGTGCGATTCTTGCCGGGCTCGTCGAAGCGCAACCCGAGCAGGCCGCGTCGTTGTTGTTGTCGGCGCTTGCCGATAAGAGTCCGCGAATTCGCGGCGAAGCGGCCGGGCTGATTCGCACGACGAAGAGGGGCGAGATTCTCGCCGAGTTGGCGAAGCATTTCGGCGAACTTCCGCGCGAAGGGCAACTCTTGTTTCTCGACGCCGTCGCTCATCGAGACCGAGAATTGGTGACGTTGATAGCAAGAAAGGCTTGGCAATCGAAGGATGCGGAGATCCGCGCGGCCGCGCTATCGCTTTTTGGCGTTACAGGGGATGAACTAGATGTCCCGGAACTCGTCCGCGCGTCGGCTGCCGCCAAGTCAGCCGTCGAAAAGGAGGCGGCATTCCGCAGCCTGGCGCAGTTGCATGGGGAAGGCGTCGACGCCGCCTTGATCAGCCAACTCAAACAAACCGACGCGGTGATTCGCGCCGTTGCCGTGCGTGCGTTGGCCGCCCGTCAATGTCCGGCCGCGTTCGAGGAGTTCGTCAAGGCGGCGAAGGACTCCGATGCGGCGGTTCGCGCCGAAGCCGGCAAAGCGCTGCAGGCGTTGGCGAGCGAGAGGGCCGCCGGCCGGCTCGTTCAACTCCTGCTGGGTGCGTCGGACGACGCCCAGCGGAGCATGTTCGAGGGGGCGCTGATCGCAAGTTGCCGGAAGATCGCCGCTGCCGACAAGCGGGCTGCGCCGATACTCGCGGAATACGCCCGGGCGGACGAACGGGCGAAAGGAGTGCTGTTGCCCGTTCTGGGCGCCTTGGGCGGCAAGCCGGCCCATGAGTTGATCGACGCCGCGGTTGGTGATCCGACGTCGAAGCTTTACGAGCCGGGCGTGCGGGCGTTGGCCAATTGGCCCGATGCCGGCGTCGTGGCGGAACTGCTAACACTGGCGAAAAGCGACACGGATCCAACCCATCGTTCGTGGCTGGTTCGCGGAATCGCCCGGGTCGCGCCGCGGCCGGGTCAACTGCCGCCGCAAGAGGCGTTCGCCGCGATGCAGAAGGCGTTCGAATTGGCCGATCGGCTCGAGGACAAACAACTCGTGCTGACCCGCATGAGCGCCATTCGCACGCCGGATTGCCTGGCGTTCGCCGTGGCGAAGATCGACGACGCCGAGTTGCAGGCGGTTGCGATTATCACGACGGTGAAGCTTGCCGAAGCGATGCGGGAGTCCCATCCGCGCAAGCGCAAGCGGCGCTCGAACGCGCATTAGCCGTCGCGAAAGACGAAGCGCTGCGGACGCGCATCCAGCGATTGCTCGGCAAGATAAGGCCGTGATTCGCCGACGCCTAGATAGCCTTGCGTAATATCGAGAGGGTAATTTTTCCGCCGATCCTGGACTGAGGGCGACGGAAGGCATTCGAATCCGGATTGCCGAGCTTATCGACGGCGTAATCGAAGCGGAAAGTGTGCGGCGCGGCATCCGCGCGGCAAACACACAACCGCAATTGATATTTCCCCGGTTGCAATTCGCCGATTTCCACTCGGAATCGCCCCTCTTTATCCAACTTGCCGACCCAGCCCACGGCGTCATAGTCATCCGGGGCCGCTTCCGAGTCGTTATAGGCCACGACGCCGTAGGCGGGCGGTTCCGAGCGGACGACGCCGCTGAGAATGATCTTTCCGTCCTTGAAGGAGGCATCGAAATCGTCGATGCCGCAGGCCGGATTTCGAACGTCGTTTTTGCCGGCGGCGAAACGCCGGCAGCCGGCCAGAGGCATCGCGCCGGCGGCAGTCAGGAAAGTTCCCAATCCTTCGCCGCGCAGTTCCTGCCCGTAGGTGTGGTTTCCCCCGCCCATGAGCGAAGTCCCGCGCTCGCGGTCCGCTTGCCGCTGGCAATCGTGGGGCAGCCCGAAGGCGTGGCCGAGTTCGTGGGCGACACCGCCGATGTAATGGGTGTTGAATTCCCCGAGCGAACAAGGGCCGCCGTACCATCCGCCGGCGTCCTTGGAAACCAGAAGCCGCGTATCCAGCAGCTTGTCGTCGTAAACCCAAGCGGTACCCGCACGGTAGTCTCCAAGGCCGCAATACGGTCCGACCTCGGTCGCCTTGCCGTCTTCCCAACGGAGCAAAACCTGAAAGATGACGATTGTCTCCCGCTCGATGTCCAGCCCTTGATTTTTCAATTCCGATTTGACTTCCTCCCTGATCTTACCGTAAGCGTCGCGGTCGTAATCCCGCGTCGCGTGTTCGCCGTGGACGAGATGCACTCGCAGGCGGCCGCTTTCGTCCCGTTCCAAGGCGAACGTCATCGGGCCGTAACCGGCGTCGGCCATGCCTTTCCGATAAAATTCCTGCACTTCGCTCATCACCCGATCCAATCGCTCCCGGTAATTCGGACAGGGAGCGCGGTCGGACGGCGTGAAATATACAATCCGCAGCGGCGACACGGAATCGGCGGATAGCGGATGATAAAATGCCGGCAACCAAAACGAATACTGCGAGAAAGAGGCGGAAATATTTCATGCTTCATCTCCGAAATCGCCAAAACCCGAATAAGGCAACTCCCAACAGGAAGAGCGCCGCTGAACCAGGCTCGGGAACGGCGGACGCGACTGTACTCGTGCCGATCGTCAGCGAGCCGGCAACCAAGCTTTGACAGGTGAAGGTCGCCCCTTGAGTGACTTGCAGGCTGCGTATTTCGGTCGTTGGCGAGGTGTCCGTCACGGTCACCGGTCCGCTAATGACAACGTCATCCGTAGTCAGCGGCGCGGTGCCGCGGGACCAACTGCCGGATTCGCTCCAAAGGCCGTCGGATCCTTTGATCCAACTGACGAGGGTGATGTCCACCGACCAATCGATCGTCTGCGAAAGCAGGGTATTTTCCAGGCGAACCCAGGGTGTGTCGTCATACGCCCGGGCGGTGACGGTATGCAAGCCCGGCGCAAGCCGCAAGGGATCGAAGTTCTCCAGCGTTGCTCCGGGCACGACATTCCCATCGACCGACCATTCCACCTTGATCACGTTCGTGTCCACCACGTCGATCCACAAGGATTGCGGATTGGTGAGCGTGCCGGTGTTGCCGAACGAGCTATCGATGGGTTTCACCTGGCGGTAGATGTCGAGGATGATCTTTTCGCGGCTCACGGCGTTGAAGGCCACTCCCAGGCTCCGCATTTTGGAATCGATCGTGGGCCGGTAGATGCCGTAATCGTTGTACATGGCCCCCTCGTACGCCCCTACGGCCCCCAGGCCCGGATGGTCGGGATCGACATAGCCCAGCCATTGGCTCCACTTCGCGCCGGTGGGATCTTTCGTCACGTTGACTTGCGACGGTTCGGGACCGGTGTAGGTGGTCGAACTATAAGAATATTCATCCGCCAGCCCGCTGAACGAATGGCCGGATTCGTGCAACGCGATTTCCGGAGCCGAGGAGTTGCCCCCGGCGAAAACGGCATAATTTCCTCCACCGCCTCCGTATCGGGTGTCGTTCACGGTCACGAGTTTCATGTCGGCGGTGATGCCCGAGCCCGCCAAACCGTTGTTCAAGGCGGTGTTCGCCTTGCTTTCACTCACATAGAGCAAGCGGTCCGTAACGCCGTCGAAATAATACTTCGCATCCAGCGCCGTGTCGCGATAAATGTTCTGCGGCGGCACGTCCGCACCCGACTCATTGCTGACGACGTTGATCCGATAGACATTGAAGAACTTCTCGTATCGGGTAAAGGGGTCTTGATTCTCATAAAACATGTGATTCAAGTACTTGTCGATGTCCGCCACGTAGGTTGTCTCGATCTGCGAAGCCGTGTAACCGTCGCCGAGAAACACCACGTTCACCCGATTCGACGCCGGACCGTTGTCGAGCACCGTGGTGTAAGCGGCAAAGACGTTCGCGGCAAACGTCATCAAAAGGATCGGCGAGACAAAAAGAACAAGGCGTTTCATCATGGCAAACCTCCTTTAATCGAAGAACGAATTGGCGCCTTTCAACAATCTCGGATAGAAAGACGAATATTTGCTCCCTAGCTTGTGCATTTTAAAAATGTTTTTCGAATACCACCAGCGATGAGCCCTGAATATAATTCCTCTGGAGGGTAAAGTGTCTTCGGCAATGAACCTGCTAGACACTTTTCCCACCTTCTTCCGAATCAGCATCGGCAGTTCTACTGGGGTAAATGGGTGCAGTACCCTGGCAGGGGAATAGAAGAAGATGCACGGTTTACAGCCTGTTGAAAAAGGGACAGGCACGTCGGTGTATGCCATTTTTCGGGGGATTTATGGTACTCGGCTTCGAGCCAGTCTCCTTTTTCAACAGACTGTTAACCGCCGCTTTGCCAAAAGCCCGCCTTGAATTTTCAGAATGAGCGTGATGTCCATTCGATAATTGTGTGCTTGGCAAAGCGTTGTCGAACTCTGCAAGGACGCAACGCGATGAGGAATAGCGACCGAATGGAGATGGCATGTCGAACAAAAGCCAAGTTTGCTACTCGGCTGCCAAGGTAACCTTGACTTCGTGCTGTTGCCCGTCGCGAAGCAGCGTTACGTTGACCGTGTCTCCAACCTTGTACTTTTCTTGGATGCTATACAGATCTTCGGCCGATTCGAGTTTGTGGCCGTCGATCGACAAAATCTGGTCGCCGAGTTCAACCTGGCCCTCCGGCGTCTGGTGCGTGGCACGGATCCCGGCCTTGGCTGCCGGACCATCCGGGGCGATGCCGAGCACCAATACGCCGCGGAGCCCCAGTTCCGCCACCCACTGATCGGGAGCCGGCTCGATGCCCAACGACGGGCGGATGATCTTGCCGTGCTGAATCAGTTCCGTCACCACGCGATTGACCTTGTCCACGGGAATGGCGAAGCCGATTCCCGCGAAGGCCCCCGAAGGGCTCACGATGGCTGAATTGACCCCGATCAACCGCCCCGAACTGTCCAACAGCGGCCCGCCGGAATTGCCCGGATTGATGGGGGCGTCGATCTGGATCATGCCTTTGATGGTGTTCCCCGATTCGCTGTTGATCTCGCGGCCCAGCGCGCTGACGATACCCGTCGTCAACGTGTGATCCAATCCAAAAGGGTTCCCGATCGCGAAGACGCTCTGCCCGACTTCAAGATCGTGCGAAGTCCCCACCTGGATCGGCTGCAAACGGTCATCCGCCGCGTCGATTTCCAAGACCGCCAGGTCTCCTCCGGGAGACGCCCCAACCAGGCGCACCTTCCAGGCGGAGTGATCCGCCAACACGACTTGCGCCACGTCCGCCCCGCGAATCACGTGAAAATTCGTGATGACGTGGCCTTTCTTGTCCCACACAAATCCCGAACCCGTGCCCTCGGGCACTTCCTGGACGTTGAAACCGAACTCATCGGTCGCGGCATCGACCAGCGTTGTGATGTGGACGACGGAAGGCGAGTTGCGGCGGAAGATCTCGATGGTCGTCTTCTCCACGGCAGCCAGATTGCCGCGAGGGGTCACCGCTCGCATCACGGCATCGGGCTCCAACCCCACCGGGCGACGCCACACGGAGTGCCACCACGATGCAACACCGAGCAAAACAAGCAGCGCCAACATCAGCCACAGAAAACTGGACCGAGGACGCGGATACTGAGAAGATTCAACGTTGGACATGTTTACCCTCCGAAAGTGGAAAATGATATCGACTGCATGCCGCCGACCGCCGCGTTTCACTTCAATCCCAACACAGACACAACCACGATGCCGACGAAATCCTGGAGGAAGTGGATTACCATGGGCGCCACGAGACTCTGCCGCCACAGATAGACGAGGGCCAGGACAATCCCCATCACCCCCACGGTGGCGAGCCCGGCGGTTCCCTCATAACCGTGGCCGAGGGCAAAGACCAGCGAACTGCAAATCACCGCCATGCTCATGCTCCGCATGGTTGCCCCAAATCGCAGCAGGAGATATCCCCGGAAGATCGTTTCCTCCGACACTGCCACAACCGAAACCAATGCCAGGGCGAGAAATATCTGCGGCAGGTCTCGTGCCGTCAGGAAAGAGGGCATCGGCGTTGCCGGAGCGGTGAACCCGACCTGTCTGAAGGCAAATTCCACGCCGGCCATACATCCGAAAAGGGGATGAACAGCACAATCCCCAAAAAAACATCTTTCCATGCATTCTTGAGACTCCAACCGATCCGGTCGAGTGATTCGCCATTGCGCCAAAGGAAGAACAGGATCAGGCAAACCAAAGCGAGGTCGCGGAGCATGATCGCACTGGCCGCCAGGGTAAAACCGAGTTGGCCACGGCGGACGGCGAACAAGGAGAGGGCCATTGAGGGGACTATCAGCAACAGAAAAACCCAAACCTCAAGCACGTGTTCCTGCCGCCAGAATTGCGGGGTGGTTCCGGTGGCATCCTGTTCGCCGAGCGGGGCGTATGCCATGATGAGATGCTCCTATGGCGACTATTAAAAAAGCGTTCATTACACTCGCCGCAGCCACACTGGCCCATTGTATGCATGTGTATAATGCCAAGGCAAGGCGCATGAGGGATTTTACTCCACCCTATCGGGCTAGAGAGCATTTGTCATGCTGCACATTTTTGCCCGCACGTTGCCTAAACGACAGTCGGCCGGGCTGTTTGACTTGCCTTCGGCCGCAGCATTCCAAGGAGCAAGCGATGAATCGAAATGCAACCATTCCTCTGGGACACGTCTTCGGAATCCCAATCGACCTGGACTATTCTTGGTTTCTGGTCTTCGTGTTAATCACGTGGACGCTGGCGGTGGGCTACTATCCCGCCGAATTCCCGGGCTGGCCGGTTGTCCAGTATTGGATACTGGGGGCGATCACCGCGATCATGCTTTTCGTGAGCGTGCTGCTGCACGAACTGGGACATTCCGTGGTGGCGATGAGCTATCGGGTTCCGGTGCAGCGGATCACGCTCTTCATTTTCGGCGGCATTGCCCAGATCGGGGCGGAGCCGCCGAGTGCTGGAGCCGAATTCTGGATTGCGATTGCCGGACCGGCGGTGAGTCTGGTGCTGGCGATATGGTTCTGGCTGCTGGAACCTTTTGTAGCGTCTATTCCCGCCGTTTTCGCATTTGTCACGTACCTAGCGCTGATCAACGGTGCGCTGGTGGTGTTCAACCTGATTCCCGGCTTTCCGCTTGACGGGGGACGCGTTTTCCGCGCCATCGTCTGGGGAATCACGAAGAATTTTCGACGTGCCACGATCATTGCCGGCAGCCTGGGAAGGTTTATTGGGTTTGCCTTCATTTTTCTGGGTGTCTGGCAAGTCTTTAGCGGCCATCTCATCGACGGATTGTGGATTGCCTTCATCGGTTGGTTTTTGGAAAGCGCCGCCAACGGCCAGATCGTGCAACTCCAATATCAGGCCATGGACAACTTGTTGGCCGGCCACAAGGTGACGGACGCCATGAACCGGGAGTATGCGGAGATTCCGGCCGACGCGCCCTTGCAACAAGTCGTCGATCACCATATTCTTTCCAGCGGCCGGCGCAGTTTGGTTGTCAAGAGCGGCGATCAGTTGGTCGGGCTGCTGACGCTGCATCGCATCAAAGAGGTTCCCGCCCCGGACTGGCCGAACACGACGGCCGCCCATGCCATGATCCCCAAAGCCGAGATGAAATGGATCGGGCCCGATGCACCGTTGTGGAGCGCGCTCAAGGAAATGGACACCAATGGGGTGAATCAGCTTCCGGTGATGTCGGACGGTCACGTGCTCGGGATGCTTACCAGGGAAGGCGTCATCAGCTTCTTGCGCACGCTCCAAGAGTTTCAGACCTGAACGATTCGCGCCGGCGGGGGCGAACGCCGCCGGCGCCGTCGCGATGGCCGTCAATCGTTGGCTGCACCGAAGCGGGGGCGGCGGCGACGGGGTTGCAGTCACTTGGAAAATTAAAATCGATTGGCTTCGGCGGTTTTTTTCAGGTCGAACTTGATGATCGCGCAATCGTAGGTCATGAGGCCGTTGCATTCGGTCTCGACATCGGCGGTTTGCGTGTAAACGGCGGCGGAGAGGCCGTGGATCATGCGGCGGAGCTCGAGTTCGAATTGCTTCTTGGCTTCCGGCGTGCCGTTGTCGCCGCCGGGCATGTCTTGCCAGACCGGCGTTCCGAGCTTGTCGCACCAATAGTACCAGCACCGGTTCGACCTTGATGTGCTTGCGAATCATGTCGAAACCGAGCTTCTTGGCGACTTCGACGTCGTAGCGGGCCGCGTCGGCGGGCACCGCGTACAAGCCGTCCGGCCAGAAGCCTTGGTCGAGCGGTCCGAGCTGAAAAACTTCTTTGCCGTTCAACTGCATCCGCACGAATCCGTCTCGATCCTTGCCGAGGGCAATCTTTCTCATGCCGAAATAGCTTTCCACGTTGTCGATCGGGAACGGCACCAGGATCCGTATGGAGAGGCTTTTGCCGGTGGGAACTCGACCGTTATCCTTGCCGAATTCCAATTGCCACAGGCCATCGAGATTCAGCCAATCGCGGCGAACCATTTGTGGCCGAGGATATTCGGGACGCACATTCTCCGGGGTGACTTCTTTGGCCCAGCGAGTCATCTTATCTGGCATTGAAATGAACGATGTCTTACGAACATTCGGCGTAGTCCGGGACGGGCGAGCAACCTCCAATCCGCTCCTGGATTTCCTGCCGATGGACAGGCACTTCGATGGGAGCCGCCACGCCGAGCTTCACCCGGCCGCCTTGAATAGCCAGAACCGTGACCATCACGTCATTACCGATGGAAATTATCTCTCCAGGTTTGCGGCTTAGAACCAACATCGTGCATCCCTCCTTGTAAAAAAATCCGTTTCCGTACTGCCGGAAGCGGGATTTCCGGCATCAACCTTCGTGAATGTCCGGCTGTTAAAATCCAGGACTTCCTTTCTTGAGTTCTTAGATCGTACCAAAAGTTCATTTCGAGCTATTAGAGGCAAATCCCTGGTATGTGTAGGGAAAAACCTTATCCCATCATCGGGGAGGTTGGGGGGGGCAATTGCGATTCGGGAGCGGAACTGTTAGGATCGAGGAAACTCAAATAATTGGACTTATCCCCTTTTCTATAGGAGGGGAGAAGGATTGCTTTGCGACAGCGAATCCTTCTCCCCTCGAGGTGAGAAAGGCCGAGAGCTTTTTCTTATTATTTGCGCCTGAGCAGCGCGATGCATCCCAAGGCGGCCAGGATCAAAAGGGCAAGCGTGCCGGGTTCGGGAACGGCATTCGGCGCGCCGGCCGCGACGA
Source organism: Pirellulales bacterium (assembly GCA_963713065.1). GTDB lineage: Bacteria > Planctomycetota > Planctomycetia > Pirellulales > Thermoguttaceae > JADLEL01. Next base: position 133,829 of record CAVQKP010000022.1, read on the forward strand.
AGGGTCCGCCGCCCACCGTCAGCGAGTCTGCCGTGATGGAGGTCGCCGAAAGCGTTGCGCCCGCCGCGACCGAAACGGCGGAGCCCGGGGTGTTGAGGTTCGTCATGCTCAACGTGCCGGCGTTAACCGTGGTATCGCCGGTGTAGGTAAGCGGTCCCGTGAGAATCTGGACGCTCTCGCCGTCTTTGACGAGGCTCAGATCACCGTCGATCGCGCCGCTATAGGTCGTCGTGCCGCTTGCCGCGCTGAGGGTCAAGACCACCGGCGTGGCCGCGGCGCTGTTCGTCACGACGCCGAATACTTCGGCGCCTGCCACGTCCGCAAGTGATGCGATCCGCTGATCGGCTCCCTGCAAATCCAAGCTGGGTGCGGAACCGGCCGGGCCGCCCATCACGACGGGAGTCGTAACGGGAAGCAAGTTGGCGGTAATGACGCCGCCCGGATTGTAGTACACAAAGCTGACAGACGCTTCGCCATTGACAGCCGTGGTCCAGAGGTAAGTGGGCACGGTGCCGACGGTCAGGTCGTAAACCGGAGCGCCGAGCGTGATTTCGCTCGCCGGGCCGGTATCGTAAGAAATCGACATACCACTACTGAAGTCGCCGAAGATGTCGGCGCCGCCCAAGGTATCGACCCAAATCAAATAGCTTCCCGGATTGAGGGAAAGCGGAGTATCCAACGCGATGAAACGGTAGCCGTTTTCGTAAGTTCCCGGCGCTGCGGGCGTGAACGTAACTGCCGTATCGGAAAGATCGGCCGCATTCGTCAGATGCACGACATGCGCCCCGGCCAGCCCATCGCCGCCACTATCGAAGACGCCCAGTTGCGTGACTTGAATCGGGGAGTTCGCGTTGAAATTCCGTCCCAAAGAATAGGGACCGTCCGAGCGGGTGCCCACGGTGCCTGGCGCGACGTAGGCTTCTTGATGCGGCACCAAGAACGTGGGCTTCAGTTGCAGGACGCCATCGTTCACGACAGTCGGCCCGGTATAAGTGCTGGAGGCCGACATGACCAAAGTGCCCTGGCCGAGTTTGGTCAGACCGCCGTCGATTTCCGGAGCGCCAACCGCGGCGTCATGCTGCAGCGGCACGGGGATGATCACGTTGCCGGCATTGGTGTCGACCATCGCGCCGCCCTGCATCACCGAGGCGATGAAGTCGTGAGCGCCGCGAAGCTCAATAAAATTGCCGCCGGGGATGAACTCGAATCCCGTCGTATTGACTTGGAGTGTGCCGCCGTTGAAATTGACTCTTCCATGGGCGTTGCCCACACCGGAGTAACCGTTGTAGATTCGGGTCGTGTTATAGACGCCGCCGTTGAGGTTCAAAATGCCGGTTCCGCCGCCGGCGGCGTTTTCGTTGCCCAATACCGTCGGGGCATTGATCATCGCAACGCCGCCATTTTGGTTCCACGTGCCGGTCCCGCCCATCCCGAGCGCGACATACGTGTTTGCGAGGTTCGTCTTGGTTAGCGTTCCGCCATTCATGTTGACGACGCCAACCGCGTCCGGCGTGGTGCCGCCGTCCCAAAAGGCCACGGGAATCCAATTATCGACGACCACTTGCGATGCGCCGTTGATATTCAGTTCGCCGTGGGCCGCCTCATAACCGACGTATAGATGTCCGCCAACCGTCAGTTTGGCGGCATTCACCGAGCCGGGCGTGGTATCGAGCGTCATCGTGCCGTCCCCGCCGGAACCGATGCCGACGTAAACGTGCGAGGACGAAGCCCAGTAGGCGGCATTGGTAATCGTGGCGGTGCCCTTGCCGCCGTTGCGCCCGAGCAGCGTGGTGCCGACGTGGTGAATGGTCGGATATTCGTCCACCACCGTGTCGCTGCCGGTCATCACCAAATTGCCCTGGGATCCGGTTTGGTAGCCGTAATTCGCTTCACCCGAGTTTTGGTAAATGCTTGCGGTGTTCGTAAGTTCCAGCGTGCCGGTTCCGCCGGCTTCGCCGATGAACATGTGTCCGGCGAACCAGCCAAGGCCCGCGCCGCCGCTAAGTTTCGCCGTGCCCGTCGAACCCGCGCCGTAACCGACGTGCAGGACGTTGCCCCAATCGACGCCGATATTGGCGGCGCCGCTCATGTTCAACTCGCCGGTGCATCCGGCGGCGCCGCCCTGATAACCGATGTACAGGTTGGTGCCATGGATATTGATCACGGCGTTGTCGGTCATGTTCAACTTTCCGACGCCGCCTTCGAGCGCGCCGACAAAGATGCTGCCACCGGCGGTGTGGTTGATCCGCGAAGCGCCCGACATGTCGAGCGTGCCGGTGTTATTGAGGACGCCGACGCGGAATTCCGCCGCGCCTTGAGTGATCGTGCCGCCGCTCGTCGTGCCGTCCTCCTGGATCGCGCCGCCGGTCAAGATGAGCTTGCTTTCGCCGGCGACCGGGCCAACCGCGCCGACATCGATTTTGCCATCGACCAGCAAGGTGCCCCACTCGCTGATCGTCAACATGCCGCCGGTCGTCGTCGGGGGAGTGAATTCCACTCCCGGATCGCTCGAAGACAGGGAGCCGAGATAGAGTTGCGTGATTTGCAGGTTGAGATTGGAAAGAATGGGCGATGTGGTATCGCTGTTGTCGTCGATTCGCAGCGTGTCGTACGTCCAGAACCAATTGGGATCCCAATTGTTCCAATCACCGAAATCCTGCGAGGCGCCGCCAATCCACGTAAAATTGGCGGCGAGCGCCGGCAGAGCCGTTGCGCCAAGTGCGACAATAGCCAAGCAGAGGGCGCAAAGAAGTCTTTTCATAGGATAATCCTCCAATAAGATAACACAAACGTTGTAAAGAACAGCAAGCCTCTCGTTTGTTCCTCAGACCCCATCTCGGTGCGCCCCGGATAACTGGCGGATCCGATGGTCTTCCGTCATTTTTCGACCATTCCTCCGCCATGCCGCCGCCCGAAAGACATCATTTCCGGGCCTGGGGGAACCGAGCTTTTTCCGTGCAGCGGCGCACCGTCGAACATTTGCCGGCGGCGAATCATTCCGGGAAGACGATTCTCCAATGGCATTTGCCCGAGGAAGCATTCAATCCTTTAATCGAGGAATCAGGCAAACGGGAAGTCCGCACCACTTGCATGCGGAATTTTCCCTTTTTTCCAAAAATTCTGGTGGTCGCTCTCCACGCCATGTATTATAATAAGACGAATTGGACAATATTCGCCAAAATAGTGCATTTATTCGACAACCGCTTTCCGCCCTTCCCGATGGCGGCGCGAGCCCTGCGATGAACCGACCTCGAAAAAGAAAAACCGCGACGGCGAACACTCGGCGGCGGATTCCGCACGTGCTGCTGCTGGTGGAGACGGCCGGGTCTTTCGGCCGCGGAATGGTCGAGGGCATCGGCCGTTATGCCGCGGAGAACGGACCTTGGTCCATCCGCTACGAGTACCGCGCATTGGATTCCATGCCGCCGCAATGGCTGAAAGAATGGAAAGGCGACGGCATCATTACGCGAACCTTCAACCTCAGGCAAGCCAAGGCGCTCAGGGGTTCGAAATTGCCGCGCGTCGAATTGCTCGGCCAACCTAATAACGACGTCGCCGAAGTGCGGTGCAACTGTCTGGAAGAGGCGGAACTGGCCATCGATCACTTTCGCAACCACGGCTTGCGGCATTTCGGATATTTCTCGATCGACGAGCCCTGGTGGCTCGGGCTGTGCAGCAATCCCTATATCGCCCTACTGAAGAAGCAAGGCAGCGCATGCCACTGTTACCGTCGCGCCGGCCAAAGGCTCGAACGTCCGCGATTGGGACGAACGCCACGTGCCGCATCTGATCGCGTGGCTCCGCAGCCTGCCGCGGCCGATCGGCATCTTGACGCCGGGCGATCTTCATGCGGTCCAATTGGTCGACGTTTGCCGGGCGATCGACATTACCGTGCCCGAAGAAATGGCGATTCTCGGCCGCGGCAACGATCCGATGATTTGCGAGACGGTCCGGCCGACGCTTTCGAGCCTCGATCTCGACGCCCGGCGCGTGGGCTACGAGGCAGCCCGGTTGCTCGATCAAAAGATGTCGGGGCAGAAGACGCACGGCATTGTTTACGTATCGCCCATCGGCGTGGCCGTCCGCCAATCGACCGACCTGATGATCATCGAGGACGCCGACGTGGTGCAGGCGATGCAGTACGTTCGCGATTTCGCATGCACGGACATCGACGTTCCCGGGGTGGCGGAACGGGTGGGCCTCTCGCAGCGCGTGCTCGAACGGCGATTTCTCCAGTATCTCGGTCGGACTCCCAAGGCGGAAATCATGCGCGTGCGCATTGATCGCGCAAAGATGCTGCTGGCGAAGACGGACTATTCCCGCGAAAGCATCGTACAAAAATGCGGCTTCACTTCACCGGAGTATTTCAGCAAAGCGTTTCACCGCCTGGTCGGCATGAAACCACAGACCTACCGCAAGATGCACCGCATTTCGCGGGATACGGGGGAAAACTGAACGGCGCGATCCCAAGACGGAAGCAAAAGCGGCGTAAACACGATGCAACACGGTAGCCGGTTAGGCAACGCGATTTGGCAGGCCATGACCGCCGGGAAATTCCAAAGTGCAGAGGTTCAGATCGACCTATGAACCGCGGGAAAGAGCAGGGAATCGCAATTAATTGGACTTATCCCCTTTTATTACCGTTCATCCACGAGCCGGGCCAAGCGGACGACTTGGGCGCGGACGCCTTCGAGGTCGGGGTTGAGGCGGAGGGCGCGGCGGAAGGATTCGAGCGCGGAGACGGGATTTTCGAGTTCGAGGTAGGCCTGGCCCATGCAGGCGGCGGCGACGAAGTGGTAGGGATTGAGTTCGAGGGCTTCGTGGCAATCGCGGATGGCGTCGGCGAAGCGGCCGAGCGCGAAGAAGGCGACGGCGCGTTGGTGCCAGGCTTCGGCGAACCAGGGGGCCTGTTCGGTGAGCTTGGTCGCGCGGCGGATCACTTCCTTGAATTGCCGGGCGTCGTTGAGGCGGGCGACAACGGCGATTTCGCGGCGGTCTTTTCACTGCCCATACGGCACCAAATCGAGCGCAGGCCGTTTTCGGCCAGGGTGCGGACGTTGCGGTCTTCGTCGAGCATCGCCCGGCCCAGCGTGTGATTCGATTCGTAATCGCCGAGAAAGCCGAGCGCCAGGACGGCGGCGCGGCGAATCTCGCGCATCCCGCTCAGCGCCAGCCGTTGCAGCGTGCCTTGGGCGTAATGCCCCGACACCTGTTCGACGAACGCCACGGAATCCTGGTTATCCAGATATTTTTCGTAGAGATCGAGAATCAGGGGCGTTCGAATCGGTTTTTGATGACGGCTCACGGTTGCGGCCTCCGGCCAAAAACTTTTCAAGGAGTGCTCGGGGAAATTCCCGCTCGAGGGAGTTTTCCCGGAGCGAACGACAAACGTGAAAATTGGCGGGGGTGTCCGCAATTCGCCGACACCCGGCATGTCATCGATTGTATCCACGAAAGCATGAAAACACCACCCAAAAACGCGAATTCCGGAAGAAGGATATTCGCCCCCCCTTTAGATTGCAATTAAATGCATGATAGAAGACAAAAAAACGCCGCAAGTCCCCCGCCATCGGTCGGAAAGGCACCCGTTCACAACTTAAAAAAGTAATGGCCATACACCGAGCGCCGTTTTGGCGTTAGTTCATTGTTTCCCAACTGTCAAATGAACGGCACACGGCATTTGCCTACTACTTTGATCACCGGTCCGTGAAGGGTTACGTCGGAAGGCTACCATTTTCGTCGCGGGTGATTTGGAGTAAAATCGCGGAAGGAACGGAGAGATCTCATTCGAACGCGAGAGAATATTTTGGTTGGGTCAACCATGAAAACGCGGCTGACGATCGGAGCCATGGCGATGCTGGCGATAAGCAGCCTTGCAGGCGCTTGCATGGCGGGCGAGTGGCTGACGGGGCCGGAGCTGCAAAAGCATTTGTCCGATCGGATCGATTTGATATGGTCGGAAAATCCGCTGCGCGACGCGCTGGCGACTTTCGCGCGGGTGCAGAACGTGGCGGTGCTGCTCGACCGCCGCGTCGATCCGGGGCGTAAAATCACGCTGACTTTGAAGCAATCGACGCTGGGCGACTCGCTGGCCGCGATCGCGATCACCGGCGGGTTGGGCGTGACGCTTGCCGGTCCGACGGTGTATTTCGGGCCGGCCGACACGACGGCCAAACTGCGGACGCTGATCTTTCTGCGGGAAGAGGAAGCCCGCAAGCTGCCGCCCGCCGCCGCGAAGATCTTCTTCCAGGCAAAACCGCTCGCCTGGGAGGATTTTTCGCAACCGCGGGAAATTTTGGAACGGCTGGGGCGGGACCATCACCTGACGATAACCGGGCTGGAGCGCGTGCCGTACGATCTTTGGCCGGCCGCCGATCTGCCGCCGATGACGCTTGCCGAACGCCTTTCGCTCATCGCCGTGCAGTACGATTTGACTTTTGCCATCGCTCGCGGCGGCAAAAAAATCGAGCTTGTGCCGATTCCGCAGGACATTCGACTGGAGCGAAGCTATCCCGGGGGCAATAAGCCGGAGGAGGCGGCCAAAAGAATTGCCAAACTGGCGCCGGGGGCGGAAATCGAAGTCGCCGGCAAGAAGTTGATCGTCAGAGGGATGTTGGAAGATCACGAGCGGATCGAAGCGCCGACTCGTCCCGCGGGCGGCAATGCCGCGGCGAATGCCGACTCCGACTTGAGCGACAAGCGGTTCACGCTGACCGTGGAGGAGAAGCCCATCGGTCCGTTGCTTAAGCAACTCGCCAAGCAGATCGGCCTGCAGCTTGAGATGGACGAACCGGCGATCGAAGCGGCAGGCGTTTCGCTCAAGCAGCGGATTTCGTTCAAGGTCGAAGACGCGACGATCGATGAACTTCTCCAAGCCGCAATCAAGGAAACGCCGCTTCAATTTCGCCGCCAAGGGAATGTGTTGATCGTGGAAGCCTTGAAGCGGGAAGGGGGAGAGGAAGGTAAATGAGGAAGGATGAAGCATGAATTGAACAGCCGCCGCCGGTTTTCGTGAAATTCGTCCCGCACTGCTATCGTTCCGTGGTCCTATTGCTACTTGAACCTTCCTGCATTCCGTCATGCGAGCCAGCGAAAAAACATTTCGGTCTTTGCGGCGAATGCATGGGTTGTTCTGGCTTTCGTCGATGGGGCTGCTGGCCGCCACGGTGTGGATGCTCGCAAGCGACGCCAATCGTCCCTGGAAGGCTTTTCAGCGGGAATATCGGGATAAATATGCGTTAAAAACGACGGGAGGGGTTCGTCAAATCTTGCTGCCGGAATTGACGCAGGATTTCAATTTTCGCCGCGTCGCGCGCTGCGATCGCTGCACGACGTGCCATTTGGGAATCGAACAGATCGATCACCCACTTCCTTTGGGAAAGAGTGAGAAAGCCCTCACCCCCGCCCTCTCCCAAGGGGAGAGGGAGAAGGAGGCGCCGCAGCCTTTTACCGCCCATCCGCGGCTGGATCTCTATGTCGGCGCAAACAGCCCGCATCCGGCGGAGGAATTCGGTTGCACGATCTGCCACGAGGGGCAAGGGAGCGCGACCGATTTTCGTTGGGCTTCGCACGCGCCGAACGATCTTGCCGCGGCGGAGTCGTGGCGGGCGAAATATGCCTGGTCGCGGAATCCGGATTGGGATTTTCCGATGCTGCCCGCGCGGCTGGCCGAAAGCCGCTGCTTGCAGTGCCATCCGAACGTGACCGATTTGGAACCGACCGCGCGATTCCCCGATCCGCCGGCGGCCAAGCTGGAGGCGGGTTACCAGTTGGTGCGGCGGCTGGGCTGCTACGGCTGCCACGATTTGGAAGAGGGTCCCTCGGGCGTGAGCCGCGGGAAATGGTTGGGGGGCGCGGCGCGGAAAACGGGGCCGAGTTTGCGCCAGGCGGCGGAGAAGACTTCGCCGGACTATCTTGCCGACCGCATGGCCGACCCGGCGCATTTTCTGCCGGAAAGCGCGATGCCGCGGCTGTTCGGACTGACGGAACATCTCGAAGGGCCGGCGCTGGCGGAAGCGAAACGATTCGAGGCCGTTGAAATCCGTGCGATCGCCGCTTATTTGATGCAAACGAGCGAAGCGGTCGTTTCTTCCGGCGATTCATCATCCGCCGGCACGGCAACCGAATCGCCTTCGGCCGAACGCGGAAAAAAGTTGTTCGAGATGCAAGGCTGCCTGGCGTGTCACAAGCATCGAGATTTTCCGCGGGGGCAGGCAATCCAGGGGCCGGATTTGTCGCGCGTGGGGGCGAAGTTTACGGCGGCAAACGCCCGGCGATGGCTGACCGGCTGGCTGCGCGATCCCGCGCGTTGTTCGCCGCAGACGCCGATGCCCAATCCGCGGTTGGAGAAAACGCTTCCCGCGGACGGGGGCAAAACGACCGATCCGGCGGAAGATCTGGCGGCATATTTGCTGGCATCGCGGGGGGATTTTCAAAGCGCCGCCTTGCCGCCTTTCGAGGAAAAGGACCTCGATGCGCTCGCCATGCTGTATGCGCGGCAAAACGGGGATCAGTCGTTTAGCACGGAACCGGCAAAGAAGAGCGACGGATTGCCGAGTTCGACAATATCAGCACGCGCACAGGATGCCGCCGCCGTTGGCTCCGGGTCAAACGAGAGCAAGCAAAGCAGCGAGAACATCGAAAAGAAGCTGCAATCTCTGGGCCGGCTTGCGATTGCCAAGCGCGGTTGTTTCGGCTGCCACGACATCGCGGGCTTCGAACAATCGCCGGGCATCGGCCCGTCGCTGGGCAACTGGGGGCGAAAACCGACTTCGCAATTGGCTTTCGAGAAGGTCGAGGAGTTTGTGCGGCGGGATCAGGCCGGCCGATCCGCGAGCACGGTGGAGCAGGATTACTTTGCCGCGGCGCTGTCCGAACATCGGCGGGAGGGTTTTTTGTGGCAAAAGCTGCGGGATCCGCGGAGCTTCGATTACCTCGTCGCGGCAAAGAAGAATTTCAACGAATATTTGCGGATGGGCCGTTTCAATCTGACCGACGCCGAGCGCGAAGCGGTGATGACTTTCGTGCTGGGACTGACGTCCGACCGGCCGCAGGGGCAATATGCCTATCGGCCCGGCGCGAAGAGGAAGGCGGTCATCGAAGGCCGCGAGGTGCTCGACCGGTTTGCGTGCGCCGCATGCCACACGCTGGAGATGGAGCGATGGACGATCGGTTACCAGCCGGGCGGATTTCCCGCACCTTCGCTGCCGGAGAATTTCGCGTTCCTGGCGCCGCATTTTTCGGGACAGGAGTTGGCCGCCTCGCGAACGGCGAATCAAAAGGGAATTGCCGAGGCGGAAATCGCGGGCATGCCGCGGCTGGATTCCGCGGGTGAAGTGTTGGAAGATGAAGACGATGAAGGCCGGCCGATCTGCTATTTCACGCTCTGGCAACCGGCGGCGATCGACGGGCGAATTTGGACCGTGGGCGGGCCGGACGCGGCCGTTGCTTTGTCACAGATCGTGAAAAAGCGGCCGGCTTGGGGCGGAACGCTGGCGCGGCTATTGTATCCGGCGGTTTTGGCCGAGGCGAAGGCGAAAAACTTAAGCGCCCCCGAGATGGAAGCGTGGGGTTGGCTGCCGCCGGCGTTAACTATGGAGGGGATGAAAGTCCAACCGGCGTGGCTGGCGAATTATTTGCGGAATCCGGCGGCGATTCGGCCCGCCAGCGTGCTGCCGATGCCGAAGTTCAATCTTTCGGAGGAGGAAATTGCCGCGTTGGCCGCGTATTTTACGGCGAGCGCGAGAAACGATGCCAACGCGATCATCGACCAAAGTCCGAAGCCCCAGGACCCAAGGCCCGAGGCCAACGACCGAGCGATGCGTTTCATGCTCGAATCGAAGAACACTTGCACGAAATGCCATTTGATCGGCGATTATCGCCCCGGCGGCGACGGGAGGAATATGGCGCCGAATTTAGCGGATGCCGGCGGTCGATTGCAGCGTCAATACATCCATCGGTGGCTGGCCGATCCGAAATCGGTGCTGCCTTACACGCCCATGCCGCAGAATTTTCCGCCGCGGGGAGAACCGCAGGACGAGAATTTATTGCCCGGCAACGGCCTCGAACAACTCGACGCGGTGGAGCAATTGCTGGTAGAATACGGGGAGTATGCGAAGGGCAAGATGCCGATTCGGAAGATGATGCCCGCGAAGAACCAATAATCGTCCATGTCGAGCCGATTCACCCGCCGCCGATTTTTGCAAAACACCGCTGCCGGCGCGTTGGCGTCGGGCGTCTTCGTACCGTGTCTGCTGCGGGCGGAGGAAAATCGATGGGGCGATTTGACGGGCCGTTTCGTTTATGACGGCGCGGCGCCCGAGCGGAAGAAACTCACCGTGGACAAGGACCTGCAATGCTGCGGGAAGTTCGATATCCGGGACGAATCGCTGCTGGTGGCGGCGGACGGCGGGTTGGCGAACGTTTACGTTTATCTCCGCACGCCGAAGGCGGCGATTCACCCCGCGTTGGCGGAAGGGGTGAAGAAGCGGGTGCTGTTGGACAATCGCGACTGCATTTTTCAGCCGCATTGCCTGACGATTTGGCACGCCCGGCAGGAATTGCACATCGTGAATTCCGATCCGGTGGCGCAGAACGTGGCATTTTCGCCGCTGGGCGACGCGCCGGCGAACATCGTGCTGGCCGTCGGCGCCGACGCCACGCACAAGTTTGCGCGGAAGCAAAACGCGCCGGTGCATATCGCGTGCAATTACCATCCCTGGGAGTCGGGCTGGATTTTACCGCGCGGCAATCCCTATATGACGATCTCGGAGAAGGACGGCACGTTTTCGATCGCGAAGCTGCCGGTGGGCGAATGGGAATTTCAAGTCTGGCACGAGCGGACGGAGAACCTCGAACGCCCGGAGTGGCCCAAAGGGCGGTTCAAAGTTCGCATCAAGCAGGGGAAAAACGGCCTGGGTACGATCAAACTGCCGCCGAAGATGTTCGAGAAGCAGGGAGGGAAGTGAAAGTGGAGAGTGGAGACTGGGAAGTGCGTAGTGCGAAGTGCGAAGTGGGCAGTGGACAGCGGGCAGTGGGCAACCCCATGTTCCCAAGCTCTGCCTGGGAACACACTGTCCGCGAGGCTCCGCCTCGCGGAATCACCAATAAATCCATATCTTCCCAAAGTTCCTCAGAGACAGAGCCTCCCAAGCAGTGTATTCCCAGGCAGAGCCTGGGAACAAGTAAGCCCATTAGCCACTATCCACTTCCCACTTCTTACTTCCCACTTCCCACTTCGCACTCCGCAAGGTCCAATTTCTTCGCGTTGGCCTTCAGCCTCCTCTCTCTCGTCGGCTGTTCGTGGTCGCCGCCGGCGGAGTTCGGCTTGAATACGGAGGGGCGGGATCCACAGTCGATCAGCAAGTCGCAGCGGGAATCGATCGGGCAGACATTGGAAAAGCTTTTCGGCACGCCCGACCGACCGGAAGCGCCGGACGGCGTCGGGTTGGATCAAGGGCTTTTAGCCATCGCGGCGGGACCGGTGGGGAGCGACGAGAACGACAATCCGCGGGGGTTGTTTCGCAAGCATTGCGTCGCTTGTCACGGCGTTTCCGGCGACGGGGCCGGTCCGAGCGCGGCGGCGCTGATGCCGTATCCGCGCGATTATCGGCAGGGGCTTTTCAAATACACTTCGACCGCCGGCGGCGGCAAACCCGTGCGGGAAGATCTGTTGCGGACATTGCGGAGCGGCATCCCGGGGACGGCGATGCCGTCGTTCGGCAAGCTCCCGGAGCGGCAAATCGAGTCGCTGGTCGAATACGTCAAATACTTGAGCATTCGCGGCGAGACGGAGCTTTATTTGGTTGCGCAGGTGGTCGATGAAGATGAAACGCTCGATCCCGCGAAGGCGAGCGACCTTGTCGAAGAGGCGGTAACGCCGATCGCCAAGAGTTGGGACGCGGCAGACTCCTTGCGAGTGACGGCTCCACCGCCGCCGGCGACCGATACGCCCGAGCTTTTGGCGGCATCGCTCGCGGCGGGCAAAGCGATCTTCAACTCGACCGGCGCAGTGTTTCAAATGCCACGGGCACGAGGGTCGCGGCAATGGCGAGCGGCGGCCGCTTTACGACGAGTGGAACAAGACGAAAGTCGGAGCGTCGCCCGCAGAAACCCGCCGGCTGGCCGCGAATTTCCAGTTGCCGCTCGAGGAGCTCAAGCCGCGGAATTTCACGGAGGGCATATTTCACGGGGGCGACCGGCCGGTGGATCAATACTATCGGATATCGGTAGGGATCAAAGGCACGCCGATGCCGCCGGCCGGCCCCGGTCCGGGGAGCAAAGGCATCCTTTCGCCGGAGGACATTTGGCACGTCGTGAATTACGTTCGCTCGTTGGGAAATTGGCCGAGCGCGAAGTAGAATGGGCTTGGGCCTTGGGTCTTAGGTCTTGGATTTCATCAGCGTTTTGGCGGGCGACGCCCACCCTGCAAATGGCGGTTTAATGCGTTACCAATGCTTATTTCATAGAGAAATAATTCATGTTTCAGCATACACGATTTTTCAATGCGAGCATCATATTCGCCCTGCTCGGCTTATTCTGGCAGCGGCCGCTTTCCGCGCAAATATTCGGACCAACGGTGGGGGGGCAATTCGAGTTGACCGAGGGCGTGCAACTCGATCGGGTCGAGGGGACGGTGTTGGCGCAGTTGGAGCGGGTGAAATCGTTTCTGGCCGACGAGAAATGGGACGATGCCATCGAGACGCTGCGGCAGCTCATGGAAGGCTCCGACGAGAAGTTGATCGCCGTCACGGAGCGGCGGTACGTCGGGCTGCGGGATTATTGCCAGTTGCAATTAGCGGCTCTTCCGCCCGAGGCGCTAAAGCTTTATCGCGGCCGGGTCGATGCGCTGGCGGAAAAGTGGTATCGCGAAGGCGTGGCGCAGCGCGACCGGCGGCTCTTGCTGAACGTCGTCGAGCAATTATTTGCCAGCAGTTGGGGCGATAAGGCGTTGCTGGCACTGGGCGATCTTTCGTTCGAGTCGGGCGATTTCGCCGCCGCACGCTGGTATTGGGAGCGGATCATTCCGCATCCCCAACCGACACTCGACCAACAACAGGGAATTCAAGATTCAAAGTCCAAGCCCCAAGGCCCGAGACCAAAGACCTTCTCGACGTGGCCGGGCTATCCCGACACGAAGCTCGATTTGGCGGCCGTTCGGGCGCGGCTGGTCTTGGCATCGATTTTGGAGGGCGATCGGCCGCGGGCGAAGGAGGATTTGCTGGAATTCGTGCGCTTGCACAAAGACGCGCGAGGTTGGCTGGCGGGGCGGGAGGCCGTGTTCAGCGAGGAGCTTGCCGCATTGCTGGCCGAGAGCGAGAAATGGCCGCCGATCAAGCAGAAAACCGGCTGGCCGACCTTTGCCGGTTCGCCGGCGCGGAATGCGATCGCGCGGCAAAAGGCCGAGCCGGGCGGGGTGGCGTGGCGGCTGCCTTTGCCGACGTCGGCTAGTTTCGCGAAAAATCTCGCGGGCGACGATCCGAATGCGCCGCTGAGTTATCATCCGATTTTGACCGGCAATTTAACGCTGGTGAACACAGCACGGGAGATTTTTGCGATTGAGACGGCGACCGGCAAGCCGGCCTTCGGGCAATCGGCGGCGATATACCGCGATCCGTTCGAGAGGGCGGAGGCCGGCGAGGCGATGCCCGCGCTGGGCGTGCCGCGCTACACGATGACCCTGCGCGACGGCAAGGTTTACGCGTGGATGGGTTCGCATTTGACGAATCAGCCGCTCATGGAGGCGTCGAGCGTCAAGCCGGGTTATTTGGTGTGCCTGGATTTGCAGGCGGAAGGCAAGCTGCTGTGGAAGATATCGCCCGAGGACGGGTGGTCGTTCGACGGTGCGCCGGTGGCCGACGATCGGGGCGTGTATGCGGCGATGCGGCGGAACGACATCCGGCCGCAGGCCTACGTGGCGTGCTTCGATCCGCTCAGCGGGCGGCAGCGCTGGCGGCGGTTCGTGGCGAGTGCGGAAACGCCCAATCGCGGCGTGTTCGGCCAGTACACGGAGGATTTGCTCACGCTGTTCGGGGATTCGTTGTATTTCAACACGAATTTGGGAGCGGTCGCGTCGCTTTCGACCGACGACGGTCGGATTCATTGGGTGAGCCTCTATCCGCGGGCGCGGCGGGGGAACATGGAACATTTGGCACCGCATTGGAGCCGGGAGTTGAATCCTTGCGTTTATCATCGCGGAGTGCTGTACGCGGCCCCCGCCGACAGCCCGCGGATATTCGCCTTCGACGCCGGCGACGGGCAGATCCTCTGGCAGTCGGGCACGGAAATCGAGGACGCCGTGAACCTGCTGGGCGTGGCCGACGATTATCTGATCGCCGGCGGCTGGCGGCTGTATTGGATCAACTTGAAAGGCCAGCGGGCCGGGCACGTCGCGCATTTATGGCCCGAGGGGAACGAGAAACTCGGTTACGGCCGCGGAATTCTCACCGAGCGGTTGGCCGTCTTTCCCACGCGCGATACGATTTATCTTTTCGACCGCCAAACGGCGAAGCCGGAAAAATCCATCGACCTCAGGCCGTTGGGAGCGTCCGGCGGGAACGTTTTTTTGGCGGAAGAGGGCATGATTATCGCGACGGGGAGCGAGTTGTTTTGCTTGCAGGCGGGGAAGAGGAGCCAGGAGAAGAAAGTGGATAGCGGGCAGATGACAGTGGATAGAGATTCGTTATTGCAAATTGGCAATTGCAAATTGCAAATTGCAAATTGAGCAACATATAGCCGCTCGCAATTCCGCGACAAACCCGGGACAACACTGGATGCAAGTCTATCCTGGCAACATAATTTCAAATTACATAAACTTGATCAATTCGAAATTTGCAATTTGCAATTACCAATTTGCAATACATCACCCCTGTTAAATTCATAAGAAATTTCGACATCATGGGCCGCCGCGCTTTACGAAAAATCGATCCGACGCTGGATCTTACGAACCATTTCCGCACGTTCGAGCAGTTGCCGCGGCCATGGGACGGGACGGCGATTTTCGGTCGCGAAGCGCCGCTGGTGATCGAGGTCGGCTCGGGCAAGGGGCTTTTCCTGCGTTCGGCCGCGGCCGCCGAGCCGGCGATGAATTTTCTGGGCATCGAGATCGTGGAGAAATACGCCAAATTCTCGGCCGCCGGATTAGTGAAGCGGAATCTGACGAACGCCGTGATGGTCGCCGGCGACGGACTCAGGATTTTCAACGAGCTATTGCCCGACAGTTCTCTGGAAGCAGTGCATGTTTATTTTCCCGATCCGTGGTGGAAGAAGCGGCACCGCAAGCGCCGCGTGATGAACGAAGGATTTTTGAAGAACGTCGAGCGGACGCTCCTGCCCGGCCATGCGCTGCACTTTTGGACCGACGTGGAAGAGTATTTCACGACGACGTTGGAGTTGATCAAGAGTTGCACGACCTTGATCGGCCCGATGGAAGTCGCGGAAAAAACGCCCGAGCACGATCTCGACTATCGCACGCATTTCGAGCGGAGGATGCGGCAGCATGAGGAGGCGGTGTATCGGTCGGAGTTCAAGAAGCGGGAAACTTGATCGATCATTTTCAGTCTCTCCGGTTTCATACGAATCTGTTACCCCATATCCAAATCCTTGAAAATATGGGGAGTCTGAACAATTCACCGATCCAAGATCATCCTTCGGCAAAAATAACTTCCGAACCGGCAGAAACTGCCGAATGGAAGGAAACACGGTTTCTACTCCCCTGCCCTGCCCCGCCCTCTTGTATTGGGGAAAACATTGCGTGGCAAGGACTTCCGGCGAATCGGGCGTTTTCTTTGCGATTCTTGGCATCGGAATTGCTATCAGCGGGGCGGGATTTTGTCTTTTCGTAGTACGAGGAAACGAACATGCAGATCAGCAATGTGTTGAGCAGTTTTACGGATGCCGCGAAGTCGGGCGTGAAGAAGGCGGAGACGGCGGCAGGGTCGCTGGTGAAAACATCAAAGCCTGGCGACGCGGCAGCACAGCCATCGAACGCGTCGCGGGAGGCGATGAACGACATTTTGAAAACATACGACGTGACGGACATCACGCCCGAGGATTTTTCGAAGATGCTTATGAAACTTCACGACGCGGGCGCGATTTCGGACCAGGAGTTTCAGGAATTGTCGTCGATCCGCACGGAACTCGAAAGCCAAGGCGTAGCCGCCGATCAGACGGTCAATTTAGTGCAGCTTTACAGCGATCAGTTGCGGAAAGTGCAGCAGCAGATGGGCGATCAACCGGACGCCGCCAGCCAGCAAAAGCTCGCTCCGGCGACGCGAAAGCTCGATTGGCTGCAAAAATTCGCACTCATCCATTCGAATCCGGAGGCGGCGGGGATCGATCTGGCGGCATGAGGTTTGCTGGCCGTTTGCCGCCGGTCAAGAAGGAAAGGGGAAGTATCGGGTGGCTGCGGGGGTTTGTCCGACAGCGGCCAAGCGGCACTCTTTTCCTTTCGCCCTTTAGAAAACGAAGCACCGCCCTGCCCTTCGGACTGAACAGCCAAGAAAAATAGAAACGCCCAGTCAGCCGTGCTGGGCGTCTCTTTCTCGTCGTGGCGGTTCGGTCGAACGAAGTTTTTTCGCGGCTTTTAGGCCGCTGAAACGCGGGCTTACTTGCGTTTCTTGGCCACTTTTTTCTTGGCGACCTTCTTCGCGACCTTCTTCACGGGTTTCTTCGCTACTTTCTTCGCAGCTTTCTTCTTGGCCACCTTCACGTCCTCCTAAAGCATTTTGGGCGAATAATTTGGCGTCATGGGCTGGGGCCGATGCACGGCAAACGCTTCGCCACGGTAACAAGACAACGAACATTTCATACTTCGGACGGCAGAGGGATTGACGGTTTTTCGCCAAATGGAGAAAAGAGTCGCCCTGTCGGCCGTACGCCGTATCCGACATCCTGTCCGCGGTGCTCCAAGCATCGCAACAATCCGTCGTTCGTCTCCTGCAGGTACTTGAAACCCCTTCCTTCACAAGAGATTTCAATTTAACTAGGGTCACTTGATGACCCAACTCTACATGATCCTAACTATTTTCAATTTTATTTCAAGTACAATTTTTGATTTTTTTTAAAAAATATTCATCCGCGACATGACGGAAGGGCTATTCAATGTTGCAACTGCGACTCGTCCCGTGACATGATCGCCGCTGAACGGCGCTCGCGCCGCCGTTGCACCGATGCGCCGAATCAAGCGCGCGAGACGGATCGTTTTTCCGCCGCCGGGCGATGGAGATCGATGTGTCAAACACAGCGACCACTTGTTCGACCGCTGGCGGATCAGCTGCAGCGCGGAGCGCAGCGCTTCCCTAAAAAAGTGGCGGAAACGCAGCGTGCTTCTGCCGCGACCGCTAAAGTGAAAGGGATCTCGATGCGAGAAAAAGCGGGAACTGTCCGCCGGCCCTAAGTGCTTGCATGGCAAGCAGATGCGATTCGGAAAGTGCCTCCGAATGCACGTGAAATCATCGTAGCAAATTCAACCTGCGGCGAAAATAAACGGCGTTGAAAAAAACGGCGCACATCGAAAGCGGCAATCGCAAACTTCTTCTCGATCGCCAGCGGGTGTAATGAAAATTGAAAACTGTTATTGCAAATCTCCGACCGTATTTTACTAATTCTCGGCGCCGACAAAAAAAATATATTTCGTTCAGTTTCGCTGCATCAAAAAAAGGCATTTCGGAAAGAGTAAACGCGTGAATCGCACGCACGTTTGGGCGATTCGCTTTCGATAAAATGGAAAAAATATGAAAACCGAAATATTTTTCGAAATATTTTCGAAAAAGACATAATTTGGATTGTATATCGCGTTCCGGCATCCTTTGCGGCACATTTAGCCGAGGCTTTCAACGCAGCGGGTAATCACTTTGCCCATTTATTTCTCGGCGGCGCCGACGTGAATCAAGACGGCGCCGTGGCGGCCGACTTTCGCGCTAAAGGAGCCGTCGAACAGGCCGAGGTCCTTCTGCCGCCAAAGGTCGCGGACGGCTTGCTTGCCGGAGAGGCCGAGGTCGCCCCATTTTACCGTGACGGAGGTTTCCATTTCGCCGCGATTGAACAGTCCCACGGCTTTGCCGCCGTCTTCCATGTCTTTCGCCCAGACCTCGGTGTTATCGGCCTGTGCGACGCGGCGGGCCTGTTTGCCGAGGGGATCCTGGTTGACATCGAGGACTTCGTCGTTGGTGAGCAAATTGAGCGTGAAGGCGTCGAGTTGCGTCATATCGCAGCCGATCAACAGCGGCGAGCAGAGCAGGCGCCAGAGCGTGATGTGGGTGTATTGTTCGTTGGGGGTCAGATGCGTGGGATGCGGTTCTCCCCAGCCCACTCGTCCGACGACGAGCATATCGGGGTCGTTCCAATGGCCCGGCCCGGCGAATTTTTCGTGGCCGTTTTGGGAGAAGCCGATGCCGGCCATGCTCGACCAGCTATCGACGATGTCGCCGGTGGTGCGCCAGCAATTGCCGCCGACTTCCGCGCCCCACTCCCAAACGTCGCCCATGCCGTACTGGCAGAGGCTATAGACGATATCGCGGTCCACCTTGTCCAAGGCTTTGCGCATGATGATGTAGGGTTTTTTCAACTCGGCCAGGCTTTTGTTCTTGGCGATCCCGCCGTAGGAGCACCAATCGTACTTGAGGTAGTCGAAACCCCATTCTGCGTAGCGTTTCGCGTCCTGTTGTTCGTGGCGATAGCTGCCGGGGAAGCCTGCGCAGGTAAAAGGGCCGGGCGAGGAATAGATTCCGACTTTGAGGCCCTTGGCATGGATATAATCGCAGAGGGCCTTCATATCGAGAAATTTTCCGTTGGAAGCGATCATTCCGGCGGAGTCGCGAGACGAACCGCCTTGCATTTCCCAACAATCGTCGATATTGATGTACGTCCAACCGTGATCGATCAGTCCGCTGTTGACCATGGCGTCGGCGGCGGAGCGGACCTTGGCGTCATCGACCTCCCCGGCGAAGCAATTCCAACTGTTCCAGCCCATCGGCGGCGTGAGGGCGATCCGGTCCCCGCAGACGATTTTGAATTTCCGTTCGGCGGCGCCCAAGTCGTTGGTCGCTTTCAGGGTGACGATGGTTTCGCCCTGATCCTTAATCACGCCTGTGATCCGGCCGGTTTCGGCATCCAACTGCAAACCTTGCGGCAAGTTCTCGGCGGCAAACGTGATCGGCCGGTTGCCGGTCGCGGCGATGGTGAACATAAACGGCGCGCCGGGCCGCACGCCGAAGACTTTGGCGCCGTTGATCCGCGGCGTGGGCGCGGGCTTGGGCGTGAGAATGACGGCTTCCTCAAGGGGTGGATCGGCGGTTTTCGGCGCAGCGCCGGCGTACACGATTTGGGCGTCGGCCCAATCGGCATGATCGTAAGCGATGCCGTCGCCGGCGTCGGACACCAATAAAACCAAGGTTTTGACGCCGGTGAGATCGACGTCGGCTTTTTCGGCTGCATCGCCGCAATGCAGCGTTTTGCTCTTCCACAGCAGTTTGCCGTCGCCATGAACCTGGAACTCGACGCTTCCCCGATTTTCCTTGACCTCGTCATCCACGCCGACGGAAGCGGTGAAGCGTTTCGCGCCGCCTTGCAGATCGATGAAGAGCACGCTATTGGCATGGGTGCCCAGGCCCTTTGCGAATTTTTTGCCGCCGATCATAAGGTCATGGTTCTCGACCGATCTGTCGGCCCGCGGGCTGCCCCAGTCCTGCATGACTTTTTTCAAATTCAAGGAACTCAACGAAAGGGTTTCGTCAGCCCGGCCGGAATGTGCTTGAAAGAAGAAAAATCCGGCCGTCACGCAAGCGGAAAACACCAGGGATGGCGCAAAACCAAGTGTCCGAGAAATTCGCATCATGGTTATCCTCCCAAAATCGTAGCGGTGAAGAACTCATTCCCTTTAGGGACATGTTTTATAATATAACGCGTTCATTGCCGTCTTTCCAGTAAAGCGATAGAATGTTGTCCTAAATTGCATAAAATTCCTCTAAGGCTATAGACATCAAGAAACTTGCATCAAAGGTTCTCGAACTGGGACGAAGGACTTTTGCCGGAGCACGAAAAAACGCTTCCCCAAAAGCTTTCCACCTCTCTTTTCGAGACGAAGCGGATCTGCGATTCATTTCGGATGGAGACATGAGCGACACGGCCGCGGCAAATTCGAATATTCCCGACAAACCGCCAGGCGAAGACCTGGAACTGCTGGCGCCGGCGGGGGAGATGTTGGCGCTCGAGGCGGCCCTGGACGGGGGCGCGGACGCCGTGTATTTCGGGCTCAAGTCGCTCAACGCCCGGCAGAAAGCGAAGAATTTCACGCCGGAGGAGTTCGCCCGGGCGGTCGAAGACGTCCATGCCCGGAGAGCGAGGGCGTATCTGACGCTGAACACGGATCTTGCCGAGCGTGAACTCGGCAATGCCGCGCGGATTTTGGAGTACGCCCGGCAATGCGGCGCCGATGCCGTTTTGGTTCGCGATCCCGCGCTGCTGGCGTTGAGAAGCGAATTTCCCGATCTCCAATTTCATTTCAGCACGCAGACTTGCATGGCCAACAGCGCCGACGTCGCGGCTGCCGAGTCATTGGGGGCGGATCGCGTCGTTCTCGCGCGTGAAATGACCTTGCATGAAATCGCCGCCGCCTCGGCCGTGCCGGAAATCGAGACCGAAGTCTTCGTGCAGGGCGCTTTGTGCTTTTCGGTTTCGGGACGATGCTTGATTTCAAGTTGGATCGGCGGGCATAGCGGCAATCGCGGCGGTTGCACAAGCCCCTGCCGCGTGCCTTGGACCGTTCGCGGCGAACCCGCGGGCACACCGCTGTCGATGCTCGACCTGGCCGCCATCCTGCGGATCGACGACCTGCGCAAGGCGGGCGCGGCGGCGGTGAAGATCGAAGGCCGGCTGAAAAACGCCGTTTGGGTCGGCCGCGCCGTCGCGCTCTACCGCCGCGCGATCGACGGCGAGAAGGGCGAACATCTGCTCGACGAGGCCGCCGAACTCGGCGCGTACGCCGGCCGCGGCGTGACAAGCGGACATCTCGACGGCCGCCGCGACGACCTCACCGGCATCGCCGGGCGTTCCTCCCCTCTCTCACCCATTGAAAGAGGGGGCAGCGGTAAGAGCCGAGGTGATGCAGAGATTGAGACAAATGATTCGGACGAAAATGACGAAGCCGGAAACCTCGATACCTTTTCCGAGGAACCCGAAGCCTATCCGACCTACAGTTTCGAATTTCATCTCGAACCGAAAGGGATCCTCTGCCGCTGCGCATGCGAAGAGCGGACGGAGGAGTGGCGGATTCCGCAAACGGTGGTTCACCACCCGAAAAAGGCGGTTTCGATCGGCGCGTTTTTCGACCGACTTTCCTCGGGCGTGCTCGACGGCTACCAGCTTGGGGAACGTTTTGCTTTCGATGCGGACTTTTTGCTCGTTCCTCGGGCGGTCAACTCGCTCATCGAGCAGATCGCGGGCGTCATCCGCCGCGCACAGCGGGCGTCGGGCGATACGATCCGCATCGAACTGCCGCCGAAAATCCGTGAAATCGTCTCACCGGGCGAGCGACACGGCGGAAATCGGCTTGCACTGGGACGCCAACCCGACCGAGTGCGGTTGGAATTCATGCAGGCGGCGGCGTTTCTCAAACAAGTGCAGCCGAAAGAGGCGATCTTGGAAGGGCTTACCGGGGGCATGTTGCAGCGCGTGCTCGGCTGGCGCGACCGCATCACGCCAATCATTGCGCTGCCACCGATTTTTTTCGAGGAGGACGTGCGGGAGATCGAGCGGCTTGTCGAGGCATGCGCCGAGGCTCGCGTCACCGTCGAGGTGAACAGTTGGGGCGGCTGGCAGATGGCAAAGAGGGCGGGCGTGTCGATGGAGTCCGGGCCGGGCTTGCCGGTGTTGAATTCGCTCGCCGCGCGGTTCTTGGGCAGCTTGGGGATGAAATGCGTCACGCTCTCGCCCGAGGCCGATCGGCGGCAGTTCGAGGATATCGTCGCCCACGCGAGCGTGCCCTGTTCGCTGGTGGTCTTCGGCCGTCCGCCGCTGCTCTCGACGCGGGTGAAGATGCCCGAGAACATGCTCGGCCAAGTCCTTGCCGACCGCCGCGGTGCAAGTCTGATTGCCCGCCGCGAACGCGGACTCACCGTCTTCCGCCCGGTCGAGCCTTTCGATCTCCGCGATCTAAAGAACGATAACATCCGCGTCGCGCATCTGGTGGCGGATCTTGTCGGTTCGAACGATCCGCTCGGCGAATGGTACGCGATTCCCACCGCGGAAGACCGTCCGCTGCGGTTCAACTACGAGCGGTCGCTGGCGTAAGACTTACCCTTGCCCCAATTCGTACATCCCGCTGCCGGCGCGTTTGAGCTTGCCTTGCCGGGCGAGTTCTTCCCAGAGTTCGTCGGGATATTGATCCGGGGGGGTGATGGCGACAATGCTCGAAGGGCGGCCGCCGCTCATCGGCCCGACGCCCAGCCGCGATTGATCGTCCAGGCACGTGAGCTTCAATCGCTTTTTAAAAGCTTTTAGCGCCATTTTGAGTTCTTGCGGATTGAACGCGGACGGATTTAACGGTTCGGGTGATGACATGGGAATTCCTGGATAGGTAAGAAGAAACGCGGCGCCATTGCCCACGCTGGTCGTGGGCATGTTCGGGATTTGCCCGTAGTTCACATGCCCACGACAAGCGTGGGCATGGCACCCCGCAGTTTCGATATTTTACATCTTTTCGAGCCACTTATCTACCGCCGCCGCGGCGAGGCGGCCGTGGTTAATGGCGTGAACCACCAAGTGATGCGCCGCGGACGGTGTCGCCGGCGGCGAAAATGCCGGGGACGCTGGTCATCCATTTATCGACGGCCACGTTGCCGCGGCCGTCGAGTCGAATGCCCAGTTTTTCCACGAGTTCTTCATGCACGACGTGGACGAAGCCCATCGCGATCAGGATCAAATCGGCGGGGAGCGTAAAGTCGCTGCCGGGCAGTTCCTTCATTTCCCAGCCGCGCGGGCCTTGCAGCCATTCGATTTCGCAGCCGTGCAGGTGGGTCGCGCGGCCGTTTTGGCCGGTAACGGCCTTCGTCAACGCGCTCCAGAAGCGCTGGCAGCCCTCTTCTTGCGAGGACGAAGTCCGCATGATCTTCGGCCAGAACGGCCAAGGCGTTTCGGGATTGGCATCGTCCGGGGGACGGGGTAAAATTTCCAACTGCGTAACGGAGAGCGCTCCCTGGCGAATTGCCGTGCCGACGCAATCGCTACCGGTGTCGCCGCCGCCGACGACGATCACGTGCTTTCGCTTTGCGGTGAGGATCGGCCGGTTGCCGTTGGCGATGGTATCGCCCGCCACGCGGCGGTTTTGCTGCGGGAGGAAATCCATCGCCAGATGAACGCCGTCGAGATCGGCTCCCGGGACCGTAAGCGGCCGCGCCTTGCCCGCGCCGAGGCAGAGGACGACGGCAGTGAAGCGTTTCTTCAGTTCCGCCACGCCGAGATCGACGCCGACGGTGACGTTGGGCTCGCATTTCAAGCCTTCCGAGACCATCTGCTCCAAGCGGCGGTCGAGGACGTGTTTCTCCATCTTGAAGTCGGGGATTCCGTAGCGCAGGAGGCCGCCCAGCCGGTCGTCCTTTTCGTAGAGCACTACTTCGTGGCCGAAGCGCGTCAACTGCTGCGAGGCGGCCAGGCCGGCCGGCCCGGAGCCGATCACGGCGACATGCTTGCCGGTCCGCGTTTTCGGCCTGAGCGGCGTGACCCAGCCTTCCGCAAACGCGCGTTCGGCGATCTGGTACTCGATGTGTTTGATCATCACCGGCTGGTCGTTCGAAGCCAGCGTGCATGCCGCCTCGCAGGGGGCGGGGCAGACTCGGCCCGTGATCTCCGGAAAATTGTTCGTCGAGTGCAGGTTCGCCGCCGCGTCGCGCCAACGATCGTGATAGACCAGATCGTTGAACTCGGGGATCCGATTCTTTACCGGGCAGCCCGAACTGTGGCAGAACGGAATGCCGCAATCCATGCAGCGCGCGGCCTGCTGGTTCAAAATGCTCTGGACCAGCGGGCGGTCGATTTCGTACCAGTCCTTGATCCGTTCCGGGATCGGACGGTGTCCGACCTCGCCGCGTGGTATTTGTATGAATCCGGTGGGATTACCCATGTCGATTCCTATCTTTGAAACACTTCTTCGGTCGCCTCGGATTCTTCGCCGCGGGCCTGTTCGCGCTCGCGGATTTTTTCGAGGGCTTTGCGATAATCGATGGGCATGACCTTAACGAACTTGCCGGACATTTCGGGCCAATTATCCAAAATCCGCCGTGCCTGGGCGCTGCCGGTCCAGCGATAGTGGCGGTTCAGCAACTCGATCAACACCCGCTGGTCCTCTTCCTGCCAGAGCGATTCGAGTTCGACCATGTCGAGGTTGCAGAGCGTGTCGAAAAGTTGGAACTCATCGAAGACATAGGCCACTCCGCCGCTCATGCCGGCGGCGAAGTTTCTGCCCGTGCGGCCGATGACGGCCACGACGCCGCCGGTCATATATTCGCAGCCGTGGTCGCCGACGCCCTCGATGACCGCGGTCGCGCCGCTGTTGCGGACGGCAAACCGCTCGCCCGAGAGTCCGTTGATGAACGCTTCGCCGGCGGTCGCTCCGTAGAGCAAGGTGTTGCCGACGATCACGTTTTCCTTGGGATCGAACGGCGAGCCGGGCGGCGTGACGACGACGATCCGCCCGCCGGAAAGGCCCTTGCCCAGGTAATCGTTGGCATCGCCGGTGAGCCGGAGCGTGACGCCGGGCGCGAGGAACGCGCCGAAACTCTGGCCCGCCGAACCGGTGAAGTCAAGTTCGATCGTGCCGTCGGGCAGCCCCTTGCCGCCCCAGCGGTTGACGATGCGATTACTGATGATCGTGCCCACCGTGCGATGAATATTGCGGATCGGCAGCGAGAGCTTCACCGGCTCCGCCGATTCGACCGCGGGGCCGATCTGCTCCAGGATTTTCCAATCCAAATGCTCTTTCGTTTGATCGGTCTGGGGCCGCACGCAGCGGCGGGCGCAGCCGATGGACTGTTCGGGAATCGCGAGAATTTTCGAAAAATCCAGGCCTTTCGCCTTCCAGTGCTCGATCGCCGCGCGGCAGCAAAGCTTGTCGCTGCGGCCGACCATGTCTTCGAACTTGCGGAAGCCGAGTTGCGCCATGTAGCCGCGGATTTCCTCGGCCAGGAACGTCAAAAAGCGGACGATGTACTCCGGCTTGCCGGCGAATTTTCCGCGCAGCTTCGGGTCTTGCGTGGCGATGCCCACCGGGCAGGTGCCGAGATGGCATTTCCGCATGAGGAGGCAGCCCAACGAGACCAGCGCCGAAGTGCCGAAGCCGAAACGCTCCGCGCCCAGGAGGGCGGCGATCACGACGTCGCGGCCGGTCTTCATCTGGCCGTCGGCTTGCACGACGATGCGGTCGCGCAGCCCGTTGAGCACGAGCGTTTGCTGCGTTTCGGCGAGTCCGATCTCCCACGGCGTGCCGGCGTACTTGATCGACGAAAGCGGGCTTGCGCCGGTGCCGCCGTCGTGGCCGCTGATGAGGACTTCGTCGGCGTTTCCTTTGGCCACTCCCGCGGCGACGGTGCCCACGCCCACTTGCGAAACCAGTTTGACGGAGACTTTCACGCCGGGATTTGCGCACTTGAGATCGTAAATGAGTTGAGCCAAATCTTCGATCGAATAGATATCGTGGTGCGGCGCGGGTGAAATCAGCGAGACGCCGGGCGTGGCGTGCCGCAGCTTGGCGATCTCCGCCGTCACCTTGTGGCCCGGCAACTGGCCGCCTTCGCCGGGCTTTGCGCCCTGCGCCATCTTGATCTGCAAAATCTTCGCATTCGCCAGGTACTCGATCGTCACGCCGAACCGCGCGCTGGCCACCTGCTTGATGCCGCAATTGAGCGAATCGCCGTTCGCGCCCGGCTTGTAACGCGCCGGATCTTCGCCGCCTTCGCCGGTGTTGGAATTCGCGCCCAGACGGTTCATGGCGATGGCCAGCGCCTCGTGGGCTTCCTTGCTGATCGAGCCGTGCGACATCGCTCCGGTGTAAAACCGCTTGACGATTTCGCCGGCCGGTTCGACTTCCTCGATCGGCGCCGGCTCGCCGTTCCGGAACTCGAAGAGTCCCCGCAGCGTGAGCAAATCGCGCTGCTGCTCGTTCACGGCCTTCGCGTATTCGGCATAAATCTCAGGATCGTTCTGCCTCACGGCGTGTTGCAGCTTGACGACCGTCTCCTCATTCCAGAGATGCTTTTCGCCGTCGAGCCGGAGTTGATATTCGCCGCCGAAATCCAAATCGAGCATGCCGGGCGGCAGCGGCTCGAACGCCGCGCGGTGCCGCATGAGGGCTTCCGCGGCGATGGTGTCCAAATCGATGCCTTCGATTCGCGTCGGCGTGCCGGCAAAGTATTTATCGACGACTGCGCGGCAGATCCCGACGGCTTCGAACTGCATCGCGCCGTAGTAGCTCCGCAGGGTCGAGATGCCCATCTTCGACATCGTCTTCAAAATGCCCTTCTTGGCCGCGGTGATGTATTGATCGGCGTATTGATCGACGGGCACGTCTTGGGGCAAGTCGCCGTCGGCGTGCAGCTTGTCGATCGCCTCGAAGGCGAGGTACGGATTGATGCCTTTCGCCCCGTAGCCGCAGAGCATGCAGAAGTGCATCACTTCGCGCGGCTCGCCGCTTTCGATGATGATGCCCGTCTCGCTCCGCAATCGCTTCTCGAGCAATCCGTGATGCAGCGCCCCGACGGCCAGCAGGCTCGGAATGGCGGCCTTGCCCGGCGAGATGCCGCGGTCGCTGAGGATCAGCAGCGAGGCGCCGTCGCCGATGATCGCCGCCGCCGCCGCTTCGACCATGTTTTCGAGCGCCGCGACGATCGCCTCGGCCGGATCGGGAGCGTCGGCCTTAAAGAGCATCGGCAGCGTCACCACTTTGAAGTCCGGCCTATTCACCGACCGCAACCGTTCGATATCCTCGTTCGTGAGGATCGGATGCGCGAGCTTCAACTGCCGGCAATGCTCGGGCGTTTCGGCGAACAGGTTCCGCTGCTTGCCCGTGAATTCCATGAGCGACATCACCAAGCCCTCGCGGAAAGGGTCGATCGGCGGATTGGTCACCTGCGCGAAAAGCTGCTTGAAATAATTGAACAACAGCTTCGGGCGCTCGGAAAGCACCGCCAGCGGCGTGTCGGTGCCCATCGAGCCGACCGGCTCTTGTCCCTGCGCGGCCATGGGCGCGATCACCATCTGCAATTCTTCGCGGGTATAGCCGAAGCGCGCAGCCTCTGGGCGAGCGTTTTCTTGTCGATCGACGTCGGCTTCGAGGGTTGGAACAGTCCGCGGAGTTCGATGCGATTCTCCTCAAGCCAGCGGCGATACGGTCTTTGCCGGGCGATTTTGCCCTTGATCTCGTTGTCGGTGATGATGCGGCCGGCCTCGGTATCGACCAGGAACATGCGGCCGGGCTGAAGACGGCCTTTCTGCTGGATTTTTTCCGGCGGAAATTCCACCACGCCCACCTCGCTCGAAAGAACCACCAACCCGTCGGTCGTGACGACGAACCGGCTGGGACGCAAGCCGTTGCGGTCGAGCGTTCCGCCCACCAGGCGGCCGTCGGTGAAGACCATCGCGGCGGGGCCGTCCCACGGCTCGAGGATTGCGGCGTGGTATTCGTAGAACGCCCGCTTGTCGATCGAAATGTGGTAGCGCGGCCCGAACGCCTCGGGAATCATCATCATCAAGGCGTGCGGCGAGGAACGGCCGGCGCGGACCAGGAGTTCCATTAAGTTGTCGAAGCAGGCCGAGTCGCTGCCGCCGGGCTGCAGGATGGGAAGCAACTGCGACATGTCCGGGGTCAATGTCGGAGCCGACATCGTCCGCTCGTAGCCTTGCAGCCCGTTCGCGTTGCCGCGAAGGGTGTTGATTTCGCCATTGTGCGCGATCATGCGGAAGGGCTGTGCCAATCGCCAACTCGGAAAGGTGTTCGTACTGTAACGCTGATGCACGATAGCGAGCGCGGTGCGGACGCGCTCGTCGGCCAAGTCGGGATAGTAGGCGAAAAGCTGGGGCGCGAGGAACATCCCCTTGTAGCAAATCGTGCGGCAAGACATCGAGGGCACGTAGAACCGGCTCGCGCAGTCGCCCAACTCCTGGATGATGCGGCCCTCGGCCCGCTTGCGGGCGACGTAGAGCCGCCGCTCCAACTCTTCTTCCGCGCGGCCCATGCCGTCGATGAAGAGTTGCTTCATGACCGGTTCGGAATTCCGGGCGATATCGCCGAGGCACGCGTTGTCGGTCGGGACGTCGCGCAGGCCGAGCGTCTTCAGTCCCTCCTGCTCGACCATCTCCAGCAGAATTCGCTCGCAGCGGCCGCGAAGTTCTTCGCTCCGCGGCAAGAAAAGCATTGCTACCCCATATTGTTTAGCCGCCGGCAGTGAGAAGCC
Organism: Pirellulales bacterium; assembly: GCA_963713065.1. Classification (GTDB taxonomy): domain Bacteria; phylum Planctomycetota; class Planctomycetia; order Pirellulales; family Thermoguttaceae; genus JADLEL01. Next base: position 162,268 of record CAVQKP010000022.1, read on the forward strand.
GAGTCCGGGCGCGAGGCTTGCGAAAAAGTCGTGGGGGATTTGGAAGAGGATACCCGCCCCGTCGCCGGTCGATTCGTCGGCGCTCGATGCGCCGCGATGCATCAAGTTCAAGAGCACCTGCTTGCCATATTCCACGATGCCGTGGTCGGGCTTGCCGGAGATATTGACGACGGCGCCAATCCCGCATGCATCGTGCTCGAATTGCGGATCGTACAAGCCCTGGGATTTCGGAAAACTCTGCATTGATGAACTCGATTTTCGTTTCGACCGTTCGCAGTTCAAGCGAGCCGGGGGATTATCCTTTCGGCAAGTGCTCCAGAATGCCATTGTTCGTCCAGCCGAGGGAATGAACGCCTCGGCTCGCTTTTTGCCGCACTAAAGCTCTCGCTAGAATAATATCTTATCCGGCAGACCGCGAAGCACTTTACGGCAAGAAAAAAACGCTATTCCAATCGCATATTATCATAAGAATAGCTTATGTCAATACCTGCGCAAAATAATGAAATGTAAACTACGGTAGTTGCATGATGCCAGTAATGGATTGGCACAATTTTAGTAAAGTATCATTAATATTACCTGATACATAAACTATAATCGAGATTTTTTTAATCGATTTGCGTTTAAATCCCCCAATCTGTATCTGCCTTGTTCGAAACCGATAGGCTGCCTATAATCCTACAGAAGTAGGGTCATCTTCTCGTTTTCTGAAATGCCATCTTGGTTATCCCCGGCGAAAAAACATGAAAGCTGCCGAACTTTTCGTGCGTTGTCTGGAAAATGAAGGCGTGGAATATCTCTTTGGGCTGCCGGGCGAGGAAAACCTCGACATCATGGATGCCTTGCTGGATAGCTCGATCAAATTCGTCACCACGCGGCACGAGCAAGCGGCCGCCTTCATGGCCGACGTTTACGGCCGGCTTACCGGCAAAGCGGGAGTTTGTCTGGCAACTCTGGGGCCGGGCGCCACGAACATGATGACCGGCGTCGCCGACGCCAACATGGACTATTCGCCCATCGTGGCGATCTCCGGCCAGTCGGCCACGGTCCATCAGCACAAAGAGAGTCACCAATACCTCGACCTGGTGAATCTTTTCCGGCCGATCACGAAGTATGCCGCGCAAATCATCGAGCCGGAAACCATTCCCGAGGTGGTGCGCAAAGCATTCAAGCAATCGCAGACGGGCCGTTTCGGTGCGAGTTACATCGATTTTCCGGAAAACGTGGCCAAAGCGGATATTATCGGCTGGACACCTTTGCCGTCGCACCCGCCGGTCCCGCCAGTGCCCGCGCCGTCGCAAATTCAACTTGCCGCGGAGATGATTTCGAAAGCGAGGTATCCGATCATTTTGGCCGGCAACGGCGTGATCCGCGCCGGCGCCTCGGCTCAACTCCTGGCTTTTGCCGAGAAGCTCAATATCCCCGTCGCCACCACGTTCATGGCGAAAGGGGTCATTCCGTTCTCGCACCGACTGTGCTTGGGCGCCGTGGGATTGAAAGCTTACGACTACGTGATGTGCGGGTTCGAGCGTGCCGACGTGATCATCACCGTGGGCTACGACATGGTCGAATACCATCCGCACCCTTGGAACCCGAGCAAGAATCATAAAATTGTCCACATCGGCGCGATTCCTTCGGAGGTCGATGAGCATTACAACGTGGCCGTCGAAGTGCAGGGGCATGTCGGAGCGGCGCTGCGGAGCATCGGCGAACTTGCCAAACCGCAACAGGGCAATCCCGCGGCCGGCGTGCGGATGGCCATCATCGACGACATCGGCGAGTATGCCGACGACACCGGATACCCCATGAAACCGCAAAAAATCTGCTGGGATATCCGCCAGGCATTCCGCCCGACGCGATCGTGATTTCCGACGTCGGCGCACATAAAATGTGGATGGCCCGGATGTTTCAGGCCGAGCGGCCGAACACCTGCATCATCTCGAACGGCTTCGCCTCGATGGGCATCGGTCTGCCGGGCGCGATCGCCGCCAAACTCGCCTTCCCCGAGCGGATTGCGATGACCGTCACCGGCGACGGCGGCTACATGATGAACTGCCAGGAGATGGAGACCGCGCTGCGGATGGAAACGCCGCTCGTCGTGCTGATTTGGAACGACGACTGCTACGGGCTGATCGAGTGGCATCAACTGCGGCGGTTCAACCGCACGAGCAACGTAAAGTTCGGCAACCCGGATTTCGTCAAATTCGCCGAGAGTTTCGGGGCGAAAGGCTACCGTGTGAAAGCCGCCGACGAACTCGTGCCGATCATCAAGCAAGCCATCGCCGACGACACCGTGGTGGTGATCGACTGCCCGGTCGATTATTCGGAAAACATGAAACTTACCGAGAAACTCGGCAAGCTCGTTTGCCCGATTTAAGTTAGTTTGCCCGATTTAAGTCTGCATAAAAATATTCGCCGCGAAGGGGCAAGCGTTGTCCAGCCCAGGGCAACGCCCTGGGTAGGGGCGACGTACAAAATTTATTTTTCGGCCCAACGGGCCAACCATTCGCCTCGCGGCACGGTGAATTTGGCCAGTTGGGCCGATCGATCGCAAAACATAAAAATATTGAGGCCGTTCCCGTTCCCCAGGGCGTTGCCCTGGGCTGGACGAACGGCTGGCCCTTCGGGCCGACATCCACCCTAATTTGAGACAAATCGGGGCAATAAAATGAAAAATTCCGTTTCCAATTCAGTTTGCGAATTGTTTTTATCGTCTCATTCTTGATTGCCATATTATGTTCGCTGATCAAATGTGAGGTCGAAGCGAGAAGCAATTTCAGATCCGTAACATCCGCCGTATTACAGTCATGGGTTAATATCACACATGGGAACATGTAGTTGGGGCGTATGAAAAGAGGAGCCCTGCCATGCCTGCTCATTTTTCCTTGATGATTCCCGGCGCCGAAGCCGATTCGGTCCTTCACGAGGTTCATTCGCCCTTCGACGGCTCGCCGATCGCCACGGTCGAGCAGGCCGGCGAGGCGGCGGTGGAAAAGGCGATCGCGACGGCATACGCGCTGTTTCGCAATCGAGATGCCTGGCTGCCGCCTTCCAAGCGAATCGACGTTTTGGAAAAAACCGCGGCCATCATGCAGTCCCGGCGGGATGAACTGGCGCTCGAGGCCGCGCGGGAAGGGGGCAAACCGCTTGTGGATTCGCGACGTCGAGGCGGATCGGGCCATCGACGGCGTGAAGCTTTGCATCGAAACGCTCCGCACGCAGGCGGGCGAGGAAATTCCGATGAATCTAAACGCCGCTTCCGCCAATCGGCTCGCCTTCACGCCGCTACGAGCCGATCGGCGTGGTGCTGGCCTATTCGGCGTTCAATCATCCGCTGAATCTGATCGTGCATCAAGTCGGCCCGGCCATCGCAGCGGGCTGCCCGGTGATCGTCAAGCCGGCCAAGGCGACGCCGCTTTCCTGCTTCCGCTTTGTCGGCATTTTGCGCGAGGCGGGCCTGCCGCCCGAATGGTGCCAGGCGATGATCACGTCCACCCAGCAGCTTGCCACCGCGCTGGTCGGCGACCGCCGGCTGGGTTTCTTCTCCTTCATCGGCAGCGGCGAGGTGGGCTGGAAACTGCGGTCGAAACTAGCGCCCGGCGCTCGCTGCTCGTTGGAGCACGGCGGCGTGGCCCCGGTCATCGTGGCCGCCGACGCCGATCTGGACGCCGCTTTGCCGCTCTTGTGCAAAGGCGGATTCTACCACGCCGGCCAGGTCTGCGTCTCGGTGCAGCGGATTTATGCCGACAGGAAGATCGCCATGGCGCTGGCCGGCCGCTTGGCCGAACTCGCCGTCAAACTCAAGGTGGGCGATCCGACGCTGCCGGAGACCGAAGTGGGGCCGCTCATTCGCGAGTCGGAAGTCCGCCGCGTCGATGACTGGGTGCATGAAGCGGCCGATCGCGGCGCGAAGGTCCTTTGCGGCGCGAAGGCGGTTGGCACGCGCTGCTACGCCCCCACGGTGCTCGTCGATCCGCCCGACGATTGCCTGGTCGGCACGCACGAAGTTTTTGGACCCGTAGTATGCGTTTATTCCTTCGAAAATCTCGATGAAGCCATTGCCAGGGCGAATGCGCTGCCTTATGCTTTTCAGGCGGCGGTGTTTACGAGAGATTTGGACACGGCCCTGCGGGCGACCCGGCGTTTGGACGCCGCGACGGTGATGGTCAACGACCACACGGCCTTCCGCGTCGATTGGATGCCTTTCGCCGGCCTGCGCGAATCGGGCCACGGCGTTGGCGGCATTCCCTTTACGATGGAGGAAATGCAGATCAAGAAATTAGTGGTGATTAAATCGAAAGAGTTGTAAGATAAGAGTACACGTGTTCCCAAGTTCTGCCCGGGAACGAGTAAAAGTCCCAAGACCCAAAATCCAAGTCCCATGTCCCGCGATTTTCCATTCCTCGCCTCGATCTTCGGCCGGCACGAATTCATCATCCGCCGGATACATTCCTTCCTCGGGCTGATTCCCATCGGCGGTTTTTTGTGTTTTCACCTGGCCACCAACGCCAGCATCCTCGATGGGTCGAAGACATTTCAAACCCGCGTGGACATCATCCACCGCCTCGGCCCGAGCACGCTTTTCGTGCTGGAATGGGGCACGATCTTCCTGCCGATTTTGTTTCACGGGCTGATCGGCCTGATCATCGTCACCCGCGGCAAACGAAACCTGATCCTGTACCCCTACGGCGAAAATTTCCGCTACACCTTGCAGCGTTGGACGGGCGCGATCGCCATGGTCTTCATCCTCTACCACGTCTTTCAGATGCATGGCTGGATACGCCTCCCCTGGTGGATCGAGCACGTGGCGCGGCCTTTCGGGGCGCCTTGTTCGACCCGGAAAATGCAACCTTGTCTGTTGCCGACGTGCTGCAATCGTCGAAGTTGATCGTCGCGATTTATACCGTCGGCATTTTCTCGGCGGTTTATCATCTGGCCAACGGCCTTTGGACGATGGGCATCACCTGGGGCGTTTGGACCACGCCCCACGCCCAGCGCTGGGCCAACATCCCTTGCGTCTTGTTCGGCGTCGGATTGCTGATCGTCGGCTGGGGCGCGCTGTTCGGCTTTTTAAGCGTGAAATTAACGATCCAGCAAGTCGCCGCGATTTTCGGCTGTTGAGCGATTCTCGTTCCCATGCTGCGCCGGGGGGACAAGAGATCGCAACAGCCCGCCGCCCATATTCCACTAAACACTATCCACTTTCACGAAAATGCCCAAACCACGCGTAATGATCGTCGGCGGAGGATTGGCCGGGCTGGCCGCCGCCATGAAATTGGCCGAACTGGAGTGCGACGTGGGCCTGATGAGCCTGCTGCCCGTCAAACGCTCGCACAGCGCCTGCGCCCAGGGCGGCATCAACAGCGTGAACAATCTCACGCAGCAACTCGGCGACAACGAGTGGAAGCATTTCGACGACACCGTCTATGGCGGCGATTTCCTCCAGCATCAGCCGCCGGTCAAGGAACTGGCCTACTGGGCCCCGCAGATCATCGATTTGATGGACCGCATGGGCGTCACGTTCAACCGCACGCCCGAGGGCTTTCGCGATCAGCGGCGTTTCGGCGGCACGCTCTTCCGCCGCACCGCGTTCGCCGGAGCGACCACCGGACAGCAACTGCTCTACACACTCGACGAGCAGGTCCGCCGCTGGGAGGTCGGCGGCCGGGTGACGAAGTTCGAATTTTGGGACTTTTTGGCGCCGGTCCTCGACGACACCGGGCGCTTGCGCGGCTGCGTGGGGCAAGACATGGTCACGATGGAAATCCACGCCATCCCCTGCGACGCCTTGATCCTCGCCAGCGGCGGCAACGGCCTGTTGTTCGGCCGCTCGACCAATTCGATGGCCTGCACCGGCAGCGCCGTGAGCCGGTTGTTCCAGGCCGGCGTGCATTACGCCAATCCCGAGTTCGTGCAGGTCCATCCGACGGCCATTCCCGGAGCAGACAAGCTGCGGCTGATCAGCGAAAGCGCCCGCGGCGAGGGGGGGCGGATCTGGGTGCCCGAAAAGCCGCAAGACCCCCGGCCGCCGAGCGAGATTCCCGAGAAGGAACGGTATTATTTTCTCGAAGACCGCTATCCGGCCTACGGCAATCTCGTCCCCCGCGACATCGCCACGCGGGAGATCTTCAAGGTTTGCCTGCAAGAGGGCCTGAGCGTGCAGAAAGACCGGCCCTGCGTTTATCTCGACGTGAGCCAGCTCCCGCGCGAAATGCTGGACCGCAAGCTTTCGGGCATCCTGGAAATTTACGAAAAGTTCCAGGGCGTCGATCCGCGCACGACGGCCATGAAAATCTTTCCCGCCGTGCATTACACGATGGGCGGTCTGTGGTGCGATTACGAGCGCACGGCCGAAGGCGGCCTGGTCGCCGGCTCGCCGCGCAACCAGCAGACGAACGTGCCGGGCATCTTTGCCATCGGCGAGTGCGACTATCAGTTCCACGGCGCGAACCGCCTGGGCGCGAATTCGCTCGTGGCGTGCATCTTCAGCGGCCTGACGGTCGCGCCGGGCGTGATGGCGCACCTCGGCAACCTGCCCGCCGGCGGAAAGGCGGCCGATCAGCCGTCGTCGCTTTTCGAGCAGGCCGCGTACAAGCACATCGCCGACTACAAAGCCCTCTTGGCCCGGCCCGACGACGGTCCGAATCCGTACAGCCTGCATCTGGAACTCGGGGCGCTGATGACGAAAACCGCCACCGTCGTGCGGCACAACCCCGAACTCGCATCGGCCTTGAGCAAGATCGATGAGTTGGAGGAGCAGGCCAAGCGATGCGCCGTCGTCGATAAGAGCTATTGGGCGAACCAGAACGTCGTTTTCGCGCGGGCGGTGCGGGACATGATGCCGATGGCCAAAGCGATCGTGAAAGGGGCGCTGCAGCGCGACGAGTGCCGCGGGGCGCATTACAAGCCGGAGTTCGCCGTGCCGGACATCACGGCGACCGACCCCGCCGAGCGCCGCCGCCAGGCCGAGGCCTGGTGCGACCGCTTCGAGGAGAACAATAAAAAGTGGCTCAAGACGACGATTGCCGATTACCAACCCGACGGCGGCGTGAAACTCGGCTACGAAGACGTCGATGTTTCGCTCATTTCGCCCCGCCCCCGCCTCTACGGCGTCGTCGGCGGCGAGGTGATCGAGGAAGTTTGGAAGGAAAGAAAACAGAAGAACGAATCCGAAATCGTGAAATAAAATATTTTCAGATCATGCTTAAAACCATTTCCCAAAAACCCGAATCGTTCCTCGTGCGCATCCTTCGCCAGGACGAGCCGGGCGAGAAGAGCTATTGGCAGCGGTTCCGCGTGCCCTACGAGGGCGACATGAACTGCATCAGCGTGCTGCAGAAGATCGCCGAAAACGCCACCACGGTCGAGGGCGAAAAGGTCGCGCCCGTCGTTTGGGAGTGCAACTGCCTCGAGGAAGTCTGCGGGGCTTGCACGATGATCATCAACGGCCGCGTGCGGCAGGCCTGCACGGCGCTGGTCGATCATCTGCTGGCCGACAATCCGGCGGAGATCGAACTCCGGCCGATGACCAAGTTTCCGGTGCTCCGCGATCTGTTGGTCAATCGCTCGCGGATTTTCGCCAGTTTGGAGAAAATCAAGGCCTGGGTGCCGGTCGATAGCTATCTCGACATGGGCGCGGGCCTGCGGCAGTCGCAGGAAGAGCAGCAGTTGGCCTACCAGTACAGCAAGTGCATGAGTTGCGGCTGCTGCATGGAGGCCTGCCCGCAGTTCCTGAAGATCGAACTCGTCCGCAAGCCGGGCGAGAGCGAGGAAAAGTTCCGCGCGCGGGAGCACACGGCGAACACGCGCTCGTTCATCGGCGCGCACGCCATCGCCCAGGTGGAGCTGTTCAACACCAACCCGATCGGCGAGATGAACGCGTTCGAGCGGCTCGAAGCGCTGACGGCCGAAGGCGGCATCCAAATTTGCGGCAATGCCCAAAACTGCGTCAAAGTCTGCCCCAAGGATATCCCGCTGACCACCGCCATCGGCCGCCAGGGCCGCGCGGCGACGATCCACATGCTGCAGAAGTGGTTCGATCGGTAAAATAAAGATTGCTTCATTCTCAATCCCGATAACAGCGAGCTATTCATGCATCCAACACAAGATCAATTTGTCGGTTGCATGATGGGCCTTGCCGTAGGCGATGCGGCTGGGGCTCCTTTCGAAGGGATGCCGGGGTGGATGATTTTCAATCGGGGGCCGGCGCGTCGAATTCTCGAAACACCCACCGAAGAAACCCGCTGTTACACCGACGACACGCAAATGGCCATCAGTGTCGCGGAAACGCTTGTGGAATGCGGTGAAATCCGCGAGGAAGCACTATGTGCGGCCTTTGCACGAAATTACGATCCCGCACGTTGTTACGGCCAGGGCGCTCGCCGGCTGATCGAAACCATGATCGACGGAGGCGATTGGCGCGAATTGGCGAAAACCATCTTTCCCGGCGGGTCGTGGGGAAATGGCGCGGCAATGCGCGTTGCACCGGTGGGATTGATGTTTTGCGACGATTTGGATCGCGTTGCCGAGCAAGCCGATCTTTCGGCGCAGTCCTACGCATCTTCATCCACTTGCCATCGACGGCACTCGGCTTCTCGCGCTGGCGGTGGCTTTGGCTGTGCGCGAAGTGCATTTCGACCGAAATGGATTCCTTGAAGAATTATGCTCTCGGGCACAAACGGAAGAATTCCAATGGCAACTTTCAACTTTGAAAGAGCTAACGACCGACGACAGCATAGCCAGTTTCGGTAGCCGACTCGAAGCCCATCGATCAGTAGGCACGGCCATTGCATGTTTTGCAAACGCGCCCGATTCTTACACGGAGACAATCAGCCATGCGATCGGACTGGGCGACGACACCGACACCTTGGCCGCGATGGCCGGCGCAATCAGCGGAGCAAGACTTGGAATTTCGGGGATCCCAACACATTTGGTCACCTCGCTCGAGAACAATCGGAAGGGGCGGGATTACATCGAAGAACTCGCCGTCCAACTGTTCGATGCACGCAAAAGAGAATAATGAAGCGGAGAGAATGGCAAAGACTCCCTACGGGCAGTTTGAAATTCACCGTTGGCCCGCTTCTCGAAGCAATGTGGGCAAAATATCATTGGTGCGTTTCGTTCTTATGGCGCCATCTTGCATCACACGCTCAGCTTGATATAAACCGTGAACCAGGTTTGGTCGGAGTTCACGTGGACGCCGTTGGTCGTGCTTTCGTCCATGCCCAGCGGCTCGTTGAGCCAGCGGTGCGAGCCGTGCGTGCGGATGAAGAGTTGGTCGTATTGCGCGCCGATGCTCAGGTTTTTCCGCAGCGAAAGTTCGGCGCTGGCGGCGTAGTGCAGCGTGTCGCCGAAGGTGGATTCCATGGTGTAGCGGTCGCCTTCGCGGAGCAGGTGGTGATCGACGTTGTAGCCCTGCGTTCCGCCGTAATCGCCAAAGAGACGCAGTTCGAGCGGCAGGGTCGGAATCCACGCCAGCGTGGTGCGCAGCTCCCCGCCGATGTACTCGGTGTAGTATTGCTGGTTGAAGGTGATCACGTCGCCGCCGTAGGTCCAGGGATTCGGCGGCCAGACGTCGTCTTCCTTGACTTGCACGGCGTCGTAAGCGGTGATGTTGAACCGCTGCCAGCGGAATCCGCCCGAGAGCCAAAGCTCGACCGGGAGGATGAAAAGATGGTCCGTGAGCCGGTAGTCGAGATTGAGATCGATCATCTGGCCGTCGGTCCATCGTTCCCGGGTGATGCCGAGGTCGGTGAAATCGGCGCCGGGGATCATCCAATCATAATCGTTCATATTGCCGTTGATGCCGTTGCCGATGGGCGTGAGCCACTCGAAACGCAGATCCGTGTTCGGCGTTCGCCGTTGGATCTGCAAGCCGTGCCAGGTCGAATCCATCTGGAACACGAGCCGGCTCAAGGGCGCCCAGACGACCGGCTCGGACTCGGGCATGCCGAATTCGTAGGAAGTAAAGCTGTTCTGCAACTGCCGCGCGCGATAGTCGATGCTCCAACCCCGCCATTGATCTTGCAAGTAATTCTCGAACTTGATGGGGCTATCGAGGGGCGGATAGCATTCCACCGTCAGCGGATCGGGGATCGGTTCGAGGGCGGCGCAGGCTCCGCGATGAAATCGATGATTTGCCCCGGCAACGATCGCCCGAGGGCGAAGAGGATGACGAGCGCCGGCAAGAGCGTCAAGCTCCGCGCGGAGCGTGCGAATTCGAACATCGTCTTGGCAGCGATTGCGAGAGACCGATTCATCGGTGGATTACCTTTTGCAACGAGGGATCTTCAATCCGTGCATTATTGACTTGGATGGAATTTCTTTCACGCGTCGCATGTTGCGCATAATCATTAGAATTGCTTTGCCCGGCAAGGTTTAACTCGCCTGGAATTCCGGCCAATCCGGCGCTACTCGATATACATGTTGGTCGGAAAAAAATCACAAGGCAAATGAGCCGTTTGTATCAAGAACGATGGCCGTAGAGGAGAATCGCCGTCCGCATCTCGGAGACCGCTTGAGAATGGGAAAAGTCTAGCGATTATCGGCTCAAAACGGCCCTGATTTCCACGGCTTGGGATCGATCGCGATGCGGCAATGCCGGCGCCGCGGGCCTTTTCAAGCGGTGTTGGTTGGGGTAAGATGTGCGGGATATAACGTTGACATTAATTTAAGGATTAACATGAAAATCCGGATCTCCATGTTCGTAATTCTGATGGCATTTGTCATTACGGCAATTCCGAGTGGAGCGGCAGCCAAGGCGGCGGGCGAAAAGCCGGAATCGGCGAGCCGGCCCGTGCCGGTTATTTTGGATACCGACATCGGCGATGATATCGATGATAGCTGGGCGCTGACGATGCTCCTGAAGAGTCCGCAATTTGACGTAAAACTCATCACCACCACCTGCGGCAAAGCCGAGTACCGCGCCAAACTGATCGCCAAAATGCTCACTGTCGCCGGGCGGACGGAAATCCCCATCGGCCTGGGAGCCGGCGGGCGCGAAGGCACGGGCGTCATCGGCGATTGGGTGCAGGATTACCGGCTGAGCGATTACTCCGGCAAAATTCGCGAGGACGGCGCGAAGGCGATCGTGGAAACCGTCAATGCGATGGCCGGTGCAAAACGGCCGGTGACGATTATCGCCATCGGTCCGCTGCAGACTTTGGAAGCGGCGCTGAAGCTCGATCCGGGCATCGCTCCGAAGGCCGACTTCGTCGGGATGCATGGCAGCGTGCGGAAGGGCTACGACAACAATCCCAAACCGTGCGTGGAATACAATATGGGTTATGTGCCCGGCGCAAAAAGTCTTCTCCGCGCCTTGGCGGAGCATCGCCATTACGCCGTTGGATACCTGCGGGCTGGTGCGTCTTGGCGGCCCGGCATTTTCGAATTTGAAATCGAGCGAGGATCCGCTCCTCCAGGCACTTTTGGAAAACTACCGCATCTGGGCCAAAAAGCAGAGCATCGACGATTTGCAGGAAAGCTCGGTCCTGTTCGACACCGTGGCGGTTTACCTCGCCGATCCCGGTCCCAAACCGCTGTTGGAATTGGAGCCGCTCAAGATCGCGGTCACCGATGAAGGCATGACGATCATCGATCCCCACGGCGCGCCGATGAGCGTCGCCACGAATTGGAAGGACCTCGCCGGATACCCGCGCACCTGCTCAAGGCATTGAAGGCCCCGACGGCAAGGCCGCGGCGATGAAGGTCATTCCACCGCCGTGAATTTTCGAAACGCCAGCGCATCGGCGGGATTGCGGCTGATGAAGGCGTCGATCGGCTCAGCGGTGAGGCCCGCGCGGCGGAGCTTGACGAGAAAGACGTTGCCGAGGTAATTGATGCCCGGCCCGCCGCCGTAGGCTTTCCACATCGAGCGGCGGCCCATATCCATGCTGAGGAGGATCTGCCGGCCGTAGCCTTGCTCCAACATGCGGCGGATCATCTGGATGATCTCCTGATCGGGATGCAATTCGACGCGGGAGATGCCGTCATAGACCATGTAGGCGCCGCTGTCGGCGATATCTTCGTGCAGGTAGAAATCGAGGTTCCGATCGAGGTGGCTCAAGATCAGCGACGAAGGGTGGACGCCGAGTTTTTCGAACGTTTCGATCTGTTCGACACCGCAAGTGCCCTTTTCGCAGTGCGTGAGGATCGGCGCGCCGGTGGCCAGGTGCGCGGCGGCGACGGCCTCGGCGACGAGCCGGGCGTTGGCGTCGATGGTGTGATAATCGGTGGCGTATTTGACGAGCCCGGCGCGGATGCCGGTCCGTTCGACCACGTCCGAGCCGCGAAAAATCGCCATGCCGTTTTCGATTTCGTCGATGAACCGCCGGGCGAGCAGTTCGGCCGATTCGCGGAAGCGGAAATGATCGGGCGGATAAAACATGCCGCGATGCAATCCGGTGCATGCGACGATGTTCACGCCCGAGCGCTCGGCAGCGGCCTTTTGCAGTTTGGGCGCGCGTTCCTGTCCGAGGGCTTGGGCATCGACGAGGGTGCGGCCGTCGTTGGCGCGGAATTCGATGAGTTCGGCCGTCGTTTTTTCCAAATCGTCCAGCAGGATGTCCGGATTCAGCTCCGCAGCCCGGCCGGGGAGAATGAACGTGTGTTCGTGGCAGTGCGCAAAGCCGACTTCCCGGGCGGGGAGGTCGCCCAGCACGGTGCGGACGAAACTATCTTTAGTCGCGGGGCAAATAGTCATTTTGGATCGTTTTTTCGAAAATCCGATACGTCTTATACGCGCCGTCCGCCGACGGATTCGATGGTGCGGTTGACCATCTCGTTGTCTTCGAGGGTCCAGCCCAATTCGGCGCTGTCGTAGTGCAGCACGTTTTTGCCGTAATCGAGCGTGCGGAGGATCATCAATTCGGCCACGCCGCGGCGGCGATAGCCTTCGAGCACGTCGAGGATCATCACCCGTGCGGTCGTGATGCGGCGCATATTCCGCGCGAGCTTCAAGAGCCCGATCGGCAGGCCCCATGTCGTGAGCCTGCCATTGAGGGACTTGATGGCTTCGTTGATGTCGGGCAACGTGATGGAGACCCCGACCGTCTTGCCGTCCACTTCGGCAAGCAGGACCTGGTCTTCCTGGGCTATTCGGGAGAGCTGCTTCGCGTAGGAGCGATATTCGTCTTCGGTCAAATGGACGAAGCCCCAATTGTCGCGCATCGAGGAATTGTAAATATCGCGGCAGCGCCGGACTTCGGCGTCGAAATCGGAATTGTCGAAAGTGCGGACGGTGACGCCGCCGCGCTTCGCAATCCGCTCCAACCGCTTTCGCCAATGCTCAATAACATTGTTAGGATCGGTAAACCACCAGCAGTAAAGGTCCTTGCATTTCGCCAGCCCCCACGATTCCAGCAGCCGGCGATAATACGTGCGATTGTGGTTCATCAGCACCCGCGGCGGCGTATCGAAGCCGTCGATCAGCAGGCCGCAGGGATAGTTGGTGGAGTAATCGATCGGTCCCATGATTTCCGTGCGGCCGCGGCCCTTGAGCCAGGCGGCCGCGGCATTCAAAAGCGGATGGGCGGTTTCGGGATCGTCGATCGATTCGAACATCCCGAAACAGCCGACGTTGGTATTCCATTGCCGGTTGTAGTTCGGGTCGTCGGAGACCAGGATTCGGCCCACGGTCTCGCCGCCGCGGAGCGCGATGAACTTTGTCGCGTCGCCATGCTTGTAGAAGGGGTGTTTGCGGCGGTCGAGAAAGGCCTTCACCTCGCTGATAAGCGGCGGAATCCAATGCGGATCGCCTTCGTAAATCCGCCACGGAAGCCGGATGAATCGCCGCAAATCGGCGGCCGTGCGTACTTCGCGGATTTCAAGCGGCGCTGGCGATACGGTGAGTGATTCGGATGCCGTTGGAACAGGAAGAGAGCGATCAGGCTTCTCATCTTGTTTCTCTCTCCCCTCTCCCCTCTCCCCTCTCTCCTCTTGCTTCCACTCGAGATCGAACAGCCGGTACGTTTTGGTGATCTTTGCGCCGCCTTTTTCAAACTGCCGTAGGAGAGCGAATTGGATTCGAGCACCCAGGAGAACTCGGCTTCCTCGAGGCCCCATTTCATGGCTCGGGGCATGAGGCCGTACATCAGCGTCAGGCCGATGCCGTACATTTGATATTCGGGCAGCACGTTGGTGCTGATGAGGCGGATTTTTTTCATCGCCCGCTTGTTCCGCAGCAGCTTGATGGCGCCGAACGGGAACAACCGCCCGTCGATTTCCTTGATGCGCGGGTTGTAGTCGGGCATGCCGAAGGACGCCCCGACCATTTTGCCGTCGATCTCGGCGGCGACCGACATCTCGGGGATCATCAAAAAGCAGGCCCGAGGCCAAGTGTTCCACTTCGCCGGGAGTCATCGGCACGAAGCCCCAGGTGTTCGAAAGGGATTGATTGTAGATGGACAAAAATGTTTTCACGTCTTCGCGGAACCGCGTGATGTCCAGCGGGCGGAGCTTCACGTTGTAGCGTTCGATGATCTGCTCGGCGATGGGTTGCAGTTTGGCGACGATCGGCGGCAGCATTTCCAGGTTGCCCCAAAAGGCGTACAGATCCTGGGTTTTCTCGAAGCCGCGGTTTTCGATCAAGCGTTGATAATAGGGGGGATTGTAGGTCATCATGAAGGTCGGCATCGAGTCGAAGCCTTCGATGAGCAAGCCCATTTCGTAATTCAGGGAGGGATTCGTCGGCCCGCGCAACTGGAATATCCCTTGTTCGGAGAACCACCCGCGGACGGCGTCGAACAAACCGTTGGCGGCTTCCTGGTCGTCGCGGCACTCGAAAAAGCCGAAGAATCCGCGGCGCTCCTTGTAGCGAATGTTGTGCCCGTGATTCAGAATAGCCGCAATCCGGCCGACGACCTCGCCGCCGCGCACGGCCAAAAAGTCTGGATGCGATTCCGCGCGTAGAACGGATGCGGCTTGTAGCCCACCATTTCCTTCTGGTTGTTGCGCAGGGGCGGGACCCAATAGGGGTCGCCTTTATAGAGCATCCAGGGGAATTCCAAAAAAAGCCTTTTTTGCCGCGCGGTCGTTACGCGCTGGATTTCGAGATTCGCCATGATCTATCCGGCCGAGTGTAGGACAGGTTTCCAACCTGCCGCGAGAATTCCGCAACAAGTACAAATCAAAACATTCGATTGTAACAGCCGGCAGGCAAGATAGTCAATCGGGGCGATTCCGCGGATTTTTTCAGACGGTAATCGGCGAATCGAATGACAGGCTGCAAACCTGTCCTACAGCGTCAACCGCTTGTATTTCCCGCGGCGATGCGCCATCCGTTCGGGGTCTTCGGCCAGGACGGCCTTTTCGTAGGCGGCGAAATTGCCTTCGAACCAGCGGGTTTTGCCGTTGCCTTCCAGCACGAGGATATGCGTGCAGATGCGGTCGAGGAAGAAGCGGTCGTGGCTGATGACCATGGCGCAGCCGGGGAAATCGATAAGCGCCTGCTCCAGGACGCGCATGGTCGCGACGTCGAGATCGTTGGTGGGCTCGTCGAGGAGCAGCAAATTGCCGCCGCGGCGGAGCATCTTGGCCAGATGGATGCGGTTCCGTTCGCCGCCGGAGCATTGGCCCACTTTCTTCTGCTGCGAGGGACCGCGGAAGTTGAACCGCGCGACGTACGCCCGGGAGTTCATCGAGACGGCGCCCAATTCGATCTTGTCCTTGCCGTCGGTGATTTCCTCGAAGATGGTGCGTTCGTCGTCGAGCGCGTCGCGATGCTGATCGACGTACGACAGCATGACCGACGAGCCGAGTTCGATGCCGCCTTTGTCGGGTTTTTCCTGGCCGATGACCATGCGGAAGAGCGTGGTCTTGCCCGTGCCGTTCGGGCCGATGACCCCGACGATGCCGCCGCGGGGAAGATCGAACGTGCAATCCTCGATAAGATTCAAGAAGCCGTCGGTAATGGAGAAGCCTTTGCCGACGCTTTTGAATGTCAGGACTTTATCGCCCAACCGCGGGCCGGGCGCGATCTGGATGATCGTCTCGCTCTTGGTGTCGATCTCCTGTTTGGCCAGTTCCTCGTACGCCTTGATGCGGGCCTGGTTTTTTTGCAGGCGGCCCTGGTGCGAGTTGCGAATCCAATCGAGTTCCCGTTGCAGCGTCTTCTGCCGCTGCGTTTCCTTCTTCTCGATGATCCGCAGGAGTTCCGACTTCTGTTCGAGCCAGGAAGAATAGTTGCCTTCGAACGGCAGCCCGCGGGCGTTTTCGAGTTCCAATATCCATTTCGTGATGTTGTCGAGAAAGTACCGGTCGTGCGTGACGATGATCACCGTGCCGGGATACTCGCGCAGCGTTTGTTCGAGCCACTGCACGGTTTCGGCGTCGAGATGGTTGGTCGGTTCGTCGAGCAAGAGCAAGTCGGGCTTTTCAAGTAGCGCCATCGCCAGCGCCACGCGCCGCCGCTCGCCGCCGGAAAGCTGATGCACCGGGGCATCGTCGGGCGGAAGGACCAGGGCGTCGGAGGCGATGTCCATCATCCGGTCCAGTTCCCAGCCGTTCGCGGCGTCGATTTTCTCCTGCAAGCGGCCCATCTCGTCCATCAGCTTGTCGAAGTTGCCGGCTTCGTCCGGATCGGCCATCTTTGCCGAGATTTCGTTGAACCGCTCGACCAGATCATGCACCGGCTTCATCGCCGTGAGCAAGTTCTCGCGGACGGTTTTGTCCAGTTCCAACTCCGGCTCCTGGGCGACGTACCGCACGCGCATCCCCTTCGTGAGCGAGGCCGAGCCGTCGAAATCCTTATCGATGCCGGCCATGATCTTCAGCAGGGTCGATTTTCCCGCCCCGTTCTCGCCCACCACGCCGATCTTCGCGCCGTAATAGAACGACAAACTAATATCCTTAAGCACCACCTTCTCGCCAAAGGCTTTGGTGACGCGGTTCATTTCGAAAATAAATTGGGGAGCCATGTTTTTTTATCTATGTAGGGTGGGCTTCGCCCACCATGAGATTGCGAGTGATTTTCCTCGTTCTCACGCCGGAGCGTGGAGACGAGTAAATTTTACCAAAACACGAGCTAACAGGATGCGTAAGCCCATGATATAAAATTGCCAACAAAATACCATAACACGATCGCAGTGACTATCAAGCCTATTGTATAACGATTAGGCAAAAGCACTACCGCCGCAATGGTTATCCCGAGTACGAAGCAAATTGCGATACTCAGCGAATAGAGTGGACTATACGGGTCTTTTAAGACCTGAGCAGGAAGCACGAAGGGGTTTTCGCCGGAAAACTTTAATGTTTTCAGCATCGATATATAAACCGATTCGACCGTGGTCATCAACAGTAATCTTCTGAGGCTAAATTGGTACCAATGAAGCTTGGGGGTATTTGAAGAAACAGCGGATATCACATCGTTCGTTGAATCGTTATTTTCCACGATGAACGCATCCTCTCTCATCCTAACTCAAAAATCGCCTCAATTTCCACCGGCACGCCGAGGGGGAGGGTGTTGGTGCCGATCGCGCTTCGAGCGGCGACGCCGTGCTGGGGGCCGAACACCGCGGCGAACAGCTCACTGCAACCGTTGATGACGGCCGGCTGCTGGGTGAAATCGTCCGTGCAATTGACCACGCCGAACAGTTTGACCAGCCGCAGGACGTTGTCGAGCGTCTCGAATTCCTTGCGCAAGGTGGAAATGATCCCCAGGCCGACGAGTTGCGCCGCCTGATAGCCGGCGTGGACGTCCAACTCGGCCCCTACACGGCCGGTGACGAGCGTGCCGTCGGGTTTCACGGGCAGGTGGCCCGACGTATAGGCCAAATTGCCCACGATCATCAGCGGTTTGTACACGCCCTTCGGTTCCGCGGGCGGCGGCAGCAGGAGTTTCAGTTCGGATAGCTTTTCGGCAAGGCGGGTTTCGGAGGACATTTTTTCACGGGGGAAAGAGGATCGGGAACAACCGGAAAGACGATATTTTGCACGATGGAGTCCGTTTTGGCAATATCCGCTGTGGTCGAGCCGGGTGGCATGCCCGCAATTGCCATCGGACTGTGGTGCGATTCCCCGCTTTTTCTTCATGCCCACGGCAAGCGTGGGCATGGCACCGGGCATTTTTTTCATGCCCACGGCAAGCGTGGGCATGGCACCGGGCGTGGGCATGGCACCGGGGCGGTCTCGGAAAATTGACAACCTGGCCGGCGTCAATCCGTGGCGGTCAGCCACTCGTAGCTCCAAAGCGGATTGCCGCACTTCGGGCACTGATCACTGTTCTCCAAGACTTTGCCCCGGCATTCTCGGCAATCGGCGATGGACGGCAAGAGCGCGATCTGCCGCGATCGCAGGTCATCGGCCGTCTTCGGGTCGCCGAACGCCCTGGCGGTGACGATTCGAACCGCCGGCGGGAGGAGTTGGAACAAGACCAGCGGCGCGGCGACCGACTCGTGCAGGATTCGCGCCATTTCGTCGATGAACGCCCGGCGGCGCTCAGCGGCGGTTTTCGCAAAGGTGTTCTTCGTCCGTTCGACGACATCCCCGTTCCAATCGTGTTCTCCCAAGCGAATGCAGGCCAGCCAGCCGAGATACCAGGCATCCGGATTGGCGACGTAATCGAGTTGTTTCGCGGCCGCGGCGGACTCCGCGATTTGGTAGGTTTCGATGGTTTGGTTCGCCAGGAACATCGTGCGGAGTTCCGAGACCGGCATCATCATCGAATCTCGGCCGATGAAATGCTCCACGTCCTGGTGCAGGCGGAGGTAGAGCGAGTTGCGGAGGATCGTCAATCCCCGATCCAGCCAAAGCACCGCCTGAATGCCGTCGCGCCGGCCTTCGTGCCGGGCGAATTCCGCCGCCGCTTTGGCCAGTGTTTCGGACAGGTTGATTTGGGCCATTGCATCCCCTTCCATCGAATTATTTGATGCTGAAAAAAGCATTATACCAAAATGAAGGAGCATCATGTAGCCAAGCCGGCGCACCGCCTAGGAAATTCCCCTAGCGTTCCCTGGGTGAATGACCAATCTCGAAAAAGGTTTTTCCTTAACAATATTGCGTATTTTTCTGGATTTTTTCTTTTCCGCGTATTCGCCATCATTAGACCATCGTTTTTAAAATATCTTCTCGCGGAAACACCGGCCATGGATTCGACCGAATCGAAGCCGCATCGCAAAAGGAACAAAAAAATGAATCAACTCAAGGAGGAGCATCATCCCTCGGAACTTCAGCAAAGGGAAAAGATATCTTGGGAAAAAGCAGAGGAGGAAATTATTCGGGAGGAAGCGGTAATGCTGCTTCAAGAATCGCCTTACCGGGAACTGTGGGACGTGGCCTGCGAGTTCCGGGAAGGCGTGCTTACGTTGCGGGGCCGAGTGCCGAGTTTCTTTCTCAAACAAATAGCACAGTCGATCGTCTTCGTGATGGAGCGCGTCGAAGAGATCAACAATCGCCTGGAGGTCATCGCTTTCCCGAACCGCTAGCGATCGACGCAGGAGATCGGTTCCTACAGGAGGATAATCATGCTCGTGCTTACACGCAAAATCAACGAGAGCATTCTCATCAATTCAACGATCGAGGTCCGCGTGCTGAAAATGCACAAGAATAAGGTCGTCATCGGCCTTTCGGCGCCTCAAGACGTGCCGATATGCCGCAGCGAGATTCCGCCGCAAATCGCGCGCGAGGCGAAGGATTTCGAACACGTTTCAGCCAATTGATCCAACATGGGAGTCCCGGATATGTTGCTCTCCAATGCCGCCAGCGAAGCGGAGAAACGTCCGCGGGAAAGGAAAGCCGTGCGACGCGGACGCGCGGATGCCGCGTTCCGAGATCCGGCAATCCCCGCCGGAGCGCCTTGTTGTTCGAACTGCGGCCTGCCGATGCTGGATTTGTACAAGGCCTTGCAGTGGGAGCAGCGGCTGGTAGGGCGTTTGCTGGAGGAGCACGACGCTTTCAAACAGTCCCTTTCGGACGAGATTTACGAGGGCTTCAACCAGCAATTGGTCGGCGCCATACTGCACTTGCAGGGTTTCGAACGGATGCAGCGGGAAAATCCCGGCGAGGCCCAGGAGATATTTGCGCGGGAATGGAGTTGCTCCGCGACACCCTCGACGAGGCGCGGCGGATTGCCAACCGCTTGAAACCGCCGGTGTTGGATGATTTCGGGATGACCGAGAGCGTCGATCATCTGATGAACGAAACGCGGCGCTACGGCGGTCCGGAGATCGAATTCCTGCGGATCGGCGATATCGACGGCATTCCCGCACGAACGAAAAACGCCGCTTACCGGATCGTTCAGGAATTGCTTGGCAACGCCTGCAATCACAGCGGGAGCCGAAAAGTCCGCTTGGAAATCGCCCGCAAGGACCGGTTCCTGCGGATCAAGGTCGAAGACCGTGGAATCGGCTTCGATCCGGCGAAAGCGAAGGGCGATTATTTCGGTTTGCAGAAGATTCGGGAGCGCGTTCGCCTGCTGGGCGGACGGGCGATCGTCAACGGCGCGACCGGCAAAGGAACGCGAATCGCCGTCGATCTTCCGCTCTCCCCGGCTAATCCATAATCGTTTCGTCCGGAGCCAACGGCAACGGGTTGTGCGCAGGAAAAGACAAACGAGGGTGAATTCGAGGCACACCGCCGCTCCACCGTCGCCGACGGCTCCGGGCTAAACGGAGAATCCCGTACATATCGGATTGACTTTCATGCCGATCGGTCAGGGTTGGGCAAGATTTTCGCAGAAGAACTCCATCATTCTTTCGAAACCGACCGATTGGTGGCCCTGGTCTGGTCCGACTTGCACCTCGAAGCTCTTGCCCGCTCGTTGCAGCGCCTGAATCAACTGCAGGGAATTGGAGGGATGCACGTTGTCGTCGGCGGTGCCGAAGAAGATCATCAGCCGGCCGCGCAGGTCCTTGGCATAATTCATGATGCAGGCGGCGTCGTAGCCGGCCTTGTTTTCCTGGGGGATCCACATGTAGCGTTCGGCGTAGATCGTGTCGTAGTTGCGGAAATCGGTGAGCGCCGCGGAGGCGGAAGCGGCATGGAAGACGTCGGGATAGCGGAGCAGGCACATCGCCGAGGCGGTGCCGCCGTAGGAAGTGCCGAAAATGCCGACGCGGCGGACATCGACGAAACCTCGTTCTTCGAGCGATTTGACGCCTGCCGCCTGGTCGTCGATCTCAACCCGGCCGAGCTTCAGGTAGATGTCGTCGAGGAAGCGTTTGCCGCGTCCACTGGCGGAGCGCGAGTCGAAAGAGGCCACGAGAAATCCGCATTCCGTGAGGGCATCGGGCAGCGCGAAGGTTTCCCCCGCGCCGACGGTTTCCGGCCCGGCGTAAACGCTCACCAAAAGCGGATATCGGTTCCGCGGATTGAAGTTCGAGGGGACGTGCAACATGCCATAGAGGTCGGTTTTTCCGTCGGCGGCCTTGAATTTCAGCAGTTCCACCCGGCGAAGGCCCAATTTGTCGTAGTCGGTCAGGTCGCTTTTCGCCAATTCGGCCATTTTCTTGCCCGCGGCGTCCATCAAGCTGGTGACGGGCGGTTGGTCGTGCGTTTGTGCGATGTCGATGAAGTGCCGCCCATCCGGCGCCACATCGACGGAATGGTAGAATGCCGGATCGGTAAGCCTTTTGTCTCCCCGGCCGTCGAGCCCGACACAATGCAGTTGCAGCTTCATCGGATTGTCGCCATCGCGAGCCATGTAATAAAGTTCGTTCGCTTTCTCGTCGAGGCGGACGATGTCGCCGACTTCGAAATCGTGGTTGGTCAGCGTGGCCAGCAGCTTGCCGCTCAGCTCATAGAGATAAAAATTCTTCCAGCCCGTGCGGTCCGAGGTCCAGACGAAGCGTTTCCCGTCTGCGAGGAAACGGATGGGCGGCGTGTTCTCGGTCCAACTTGCCGGCCACTGCTCGCGGACGATGACGCGGCAAGCGCCGGTCGCCGGATTGGCGGCGCAGAACTCCATGACGTTCTGCCGCCGGTTGGTGCGATGGAAAAGCAGTTCCGCGCCGTCCTCGGTCCAGGAAACGCCGTAAAGATAATGGCCCACCACGGCATTGTCGAACGGTTTGCCGCTGCGGGCGTCGATCTTGACGGTTTGCCGCGTGTCGAGATCGTAGATCAGCAAGTCAACTTCCGGGTTGGGGGTGCCGGCCTTGTTGTACGGCACGGCGCTCAAGCGGTCTTGAATTTTCGTTTGATCCAGCGCGAGGTAGTAGGGATTGACGAGGTTTTCGTCGAAGCGATAAAACGCGATTTTTCGGCTGTTCGGCGACCACCACATGGCGGTGCCCTGGAACAATTCCTCGCCGTAAGTCCAATTCGCTCGGGCGTAATGGATGCGGTTCTGCGCGCCGCCGTCGCTGGTAACGGCGAATTCGTGATGGCTTTCGAGATCGGTCAGCCACAAATTGCAATCGAGGCAGAGAGCCATCGTTTTCCCGTCCGGGGAAAGTGCCGTTTTGAACTGCTCCGCTCGCGGAGGCACCGCGCCCAAACGCTGCCTGGCGCGACGCCGCGGAGAGGCGGGAGGCCTGTTTCCGGCGTCCGCGGAAGCCGATTTCGGATCGATTTCCTTTTTCTCGCCCGCGGCAATGTCATAACGATACTTTTTCCCGTCCCGAGTGAACTCGAAAGCTTTGCCCTCGTCTTTCCATTCGACGTGGAGCACTCCCAACTTCGCCGAGTTGCGGATTTGCCGGCTGATTTCCGCATAACGTTTGGAAGAAAAGGCCGGATTGACGCATTCCTGGGCGGAAATCGCGCCGGAAAGGAGGAATACCAGGAAGATGATCGCATGGAGCCGAGTTGCCGGTTTCATTGGTGAGCCTGCAAAAGTGGAATGAAAGAACTGACTTGGTGCCGCGCAAAACCCCCGCGGACAAGTGCCATTATAATCAGGATTTATCGAGAATGCATTCGAATTATACAAGGTGGTAGCTTATACCCGTCTTGAATGATACTTAAAATTATGTAGAATACTTTTTTCCGCAGCTACGTCTTTCGATCCTTTTGCAAATCCGGGTGTTTATGACCATTTTCGTTGGAGGCTGGACGATAGAAAAGTAGAGTGGGACGAGCGAATCGCAGTTCCACCGAGGATCGTTCCCGATGATGGCGGGACTTCGCTTCGCTTTTCCCAACCTAGATACCTTTTTCAGTATTAAATCATGCCAGAACCGATCATCAGCGTTTCGGGACTGCGGGGGATTATCGGCGAAACGCTCACGCCGGAAGTAGCCATTCGCTACGCCGCGGCTTTTGCGGATAGCGTACCCGGAGGCGATTTCGTCATTGGCCGCGATTCCCGGCCTTCCGGCAACATGCTCTCCGAGGCCATCCAAGCCGGGCTGCAGGCCGTGGGACGAAACACCATCGACGCGGGCATTGTCGCCACGCCGACGCTCGGCATTCTGGTGCGGAAATATCAGGCCGCCGGCGGCATTCAAATCACCGCCAGCCACAATCCGTCGCCGTACAACGGCCTGAAGCTTTTCTCCGCCGAGGGCCGCGTCATTCCCGCCGAACCGGGCCAAAAAGTTCTCGATCGCTTTCGCACGGGCAAGCCTGCATGGTGCGATCACACGAAACTCGGCCGCGGATTCGCCTGCGAAGACTCGGTGACCGCCCATCTGATCGCGGTGCTCGACACGGTGGATCCCGTGCGCATCCGCCAACAGCATTACCGTGTCGTCTTGGACTCGAACCACGGAGCGGGCGGCATCATGGGCCGCCGCTTGATGCACGAACTGGCCTGCCGCGTGACGGTGCTGGGCGAGGATCCCGACGGCCGATTCGAACATCCACCCGAGCCGACGGCCGAGAACCTTGCCAGCGTGCTTGCCGCCGTGCCCGCCAATCACGCGCAAATCGGCTTTTGCCAGGATCCGGACGCCGACCGATTGGCGGTGATCGACGAGAACGGCCGCTACCTCGGCGAGGAATATACGCTGGCCCTCTGCGTCGATCATATATTACGGCAAAAGAAGGGGCCGATCGCCGCCAACTGCGCGAGCAGCCGGATGTCGCAGGAAGTTGCGATTCGCCAC
The DNA here is from genome assembly GCA_963713065.1 of Pirellulales bacterium. GTDB lineage: Bacteria > Planctomycetota > Planctomycetia > Pirellulales > Thermoguttaceae > JADLEL01. The sequence goes on from CAVQKP010000022.1 coordinate 186,246, forward strand.
GGCGCGCCGTTTCACCGCGCCGCCGTGGGCGAAGCGAACGTGGTCGATGCGATGCTCAAGCACAAGGCGATCTTCGGCGGGGAAGGCAACGGCGGCCCGATCGATCCGCGGGTGGGGCTGGTGCGGGACAGCTTTGTCGGGATGGCGATCCTCCTGGACGCGATGGCCGCCCAAAACCGGAAAATCAGCGAGATGGCCGATGAATTGCCGCGTTATTCGATCGTGAAGACGAAGATTTCGCTGCCGGGCGAAAAGATCCCCGCCGCGATTGCGGCCCTCGAGAAGCGATTCCCCGAAGCCAAACCCGACCGCCTCGACGGCCTGCGCCTCGATTGGGCGGACCGCTGGCTGTTGGTTCGCGGCAGCAACACCGAGCCGATCGTCCGCGCGATCGCCGAAGCGCCGGCCGCAGAAGAGGCCGATGCGCTTTGCCGAGCGGCGGCGGAAGTGCTGGCGGGATTGTAAGGGCGAGCGATTGTCGCCCCCTCTTCAAGCGGTTTTCCCCGGCTGAAGCCGGCACTGCGAACCTTTCCAAGGCGCCGATCGTTTTCAACGACCTTAGCCGCTCGAGATTACACGAGAGGATTGGGATATCTACTTCCGTTCACCATTTTTTTGCCGCCACTGTAGTTCCCAGTAGCTGAATTGCGGGTCGCCGGTGCGAAAGGTGAAGACGGCATCGGGGAGGGAATTGCCGTTTCGGTCGGTAGAATGCATTCGCACGATCATCGCCCCGTCTTTGCGGCGTTCAATATCCCAGGAGTTGGAATCCGTTGAAAGCGTATCAACCGCGGCCATAATCATGGATCCTCTGCGGCAGGTTGCTCGAAGTCGTTAAGGGCCTCGCTGTCTCCGATCCTACCCCGGGAGCAAACATCATGAAAATTTCATTTTGCCGCGATGCCGATGCTAAATTCTAGGCCAAATTTTTTAAATTACCGGGCAATCGATTCATTTGATATTTATACTACATTTATCAATTTTTTACAATTACCCCTCGAACTGGTAGATGCCAGATGGCACGGAAGAGCCATGCGATTTTTATGCGAAAAAACTTTGGCTCTCGACGAAAATCAGCCGCGATTGCGCGTCGATCAATTTGGATGCGCATTTTGCGCCGCATTCTCGAAGGCATGCATGTTTTCCGGCGACGTTCCGGGGGTGATTTCGCAGCCGGCGGAAACGATCGCCCTGCCACGTGCCTCATGGCAGTCCTTTTGGACCTCCGCGGCGATGCGCGGCGTCGCCATTCTGGATGACGCTCACCGGATCGACCTTGCCGGAAAATACTTGTTTCGCGCCGAAAAGCGGCGCGAACTCGGCCATCGACGGCACGAGATGATCGACGTCGATGATGTCGGCTCCGGTCGCGATCATGTCCGGCATGATCGGCTTGGTGTTGCCGCAGATATGCAATTTCGCGAGCGCGCCCAGGCGGTGAATGTGGCGAATCATTTGTTTCTCCCGCTCCCAGGCGAAGCGGCGGTAGTGGACCGGCCCGATCTGCGAGCAGAAGGCGTCGCCGATGCCGATGCAATGGGCGCCGGCCTCGACCTGATGTGAGATGAAGTCCAATGCGCTTTCCACGATCGCGTCCATCGCGCGGCCGACCGCCTCGGAATCGTCGTGCAGGTCCATCGCGGCGGTGGTGGTCCCTCGCAAGTCGGCATATTCCGCGACCGGCCCCTCGACCCAGCCCACGATAAAATATTTATCGCCCAAGCGGCGTTTGAACTCGCGGATTTCGTTCACGCGATTCACCATCCGCTCGTGGTCCAAGGTTTTGATCGGCTGCAAACGCGCGGCGGCGGCGAGATCGGGCAGACGACCGCCTTTATCCAGCGGCAGCGAATCCTGGGGATACTCGACGCGAAGGCCGAAGGCCGACGCCTCCGCGTAAGGATCGGACATGACCGTGACCCAATCGTTGCCGAAATCATCGGCCGAACGGATCATGGCCTCGCATTTCGCGCGGTAATCGAGGCAAAAGTCACGATATTTCACGCCCGCGTGCTTGGCCGCCCAACGCATGACGATCGGATGAAACGGTGCATGATCGACCGGTTGCCCTTGAATGAATGCCAGCGTTCGTTCGAGTCCCGTCATGCTCACAGGTTCACTTCCTTCCCCTCCAGCCGCTTGGCCATGGCGGTGATATCGCTGCGGTTGGTCAGGTCGAGGACCGGGGCGGAGACTTTGGCGACGTGCATCTTCTCGCCGAGGACGTCGATGCTGAATTGGACCGCGTCGGTGAGTTCGTATTCGCCGCGGGATGACAGCGGGATGCTCTTGCAGGCTTGAAAGATCGATGGCGCGAGCCGCCAGCAGTTCATGCTCAGATAAACCGGGCGCGGCAGGGCGGCGAGCGTGGCTTCGTCGGGTTTTTCGATCACCCGTTCGAGCAAGCCCTGCCCGTCGATCTTCGCGATGGCGAACCGCGAGACGCGTTGGCGGGAGAAATTTCCGCCGGCGATCATGCTTTCCTGCTCGAAGAGGGCGACGCCCGCGCCGGGCAACATGCGAAGCCCCTTCAGGGCCTCTTGCGGGTAGAGATTATCGGAGTTGACGGCGATGAAGTGATCGTCGCCGGCGAATTTCTCGGCGGCGGCGACGGCGTCGGACGTGCCGCGGGGTTCCTGCTGGACGGCGAAATCGATCGCCAGCCGCGTGGTCGGCAGGGCGCCGTAATATTCGCGAATCTCCTTGTGTTCCGGCCCGATCACCAGACAGACGCGGCGGTAGCCGGCGTCGGCCAGATCGGCGAGCACGTAATCGAGAAACGGGCGTCCGAAGCGAATCATCGCTTTCTGGCCGCTGTCGGCCGCCGCTCGCTGTTCGCCGCTCAGTTCGACGCCCTCCTCCTGCCGCCGCATCCGCGTTCCCAATCCTCGGGCGAGAATCACCGCTTTATCCATCGCAAACATCTCCTGGTCTCGGGTCTCAGTCGGTTAAGCGTCAGCATGACAAACGTTATTGTTATTAGGAAAATATGCCTGCGGTTCGTGCAATGCAAGGGGGGGGCACCATCTCCAGACCACGCTCGTGCCGTCAAATCCACCCGGAATGGTGGGCATAATCGGTAAAATTTGTTTTGACAATTTTTATTCTTGAAATTCCCTGCGTCGGCAAACATGCTGGAGTTTTTACCCATTTCGTAAACCCATCCAGTGAGGCAGCGTTAGCTGAGAGTTGCACCATGAGGCCCACCATCTCAAAATCCATCCATTCAATCGTTCTTGCGGGTTTCTGTGTTCTGTTTGGAGCGACGATTCCAACAACGGCTCGCGGCGAAATGATCCATTTCGACCGGATCACCGCGAATGGGCCGACGGATATCGAATCCCAGTTAACAGCCATCGTGAGCAGCGTTGACGAAACGCATATTCAGTTCGAGTTCCTCAATTCCGCCACCGTTGCGTCGTCGATCACGGATATTTATTTCGACGATGGCGGGAGCGCTCCGCCGAGCATTCTGAGCGGCCTCTCGGCGATCTTTGACGACGGCACCAGTTTTGCGAGTGGCGCGAATCCGCCCGATCTGCCCTCGGGCAACAACTTGATACCGTCCTTTTCCGCCGACTTTTCCGCACAATCGACGAACCAGCCGCCCACGACGATTACCAACGGCGTCGATCGTTCCACCGATTCAGTGATTTTGCAGTTCGAGTTGCTGCCGTCGGTGACCTTCAATCAGGCGCTCGATGCGTTACGCGCCAAATCCTTGCGGATAGGGCTTCACGTCCAGGGCATACCCGTCGCGGGCGGAACCACGAGCGATTCTTTCGTATCGGGTACGGTCGTCCCCGTTCCGGAACCGTCCGGCCTCGCCATGCTCGGCACGAGCGCTCTCGGCCTATTCGCTTGTAAGTTGCGGCGCCAGCTCGGTTTGACGACGGATTCGGCGAAATCTCCGCTTGAGGGACGGAATTGATCTTTCCGGCAATCGGGAAAATTCTGAGGATTTCGGGCAAATGGTAGAGCGAGGCATCCTGCCCCACCCAGTTGCGTCTGGTTTAGGATCAAGCGAAAAATAACTTCCCGTTTTCTGTAGGACAGGTTTCCAACCTGTCATTTGAATGCAAATCATTTCCAATCAAATGACAGGTTGGAAACCTGTCCTACGGAAGTTAATCCTTGCCAGAACCTTAATGATGTAAGTTCTCCTGCAGGGAAATCAACGCCAGCGAAGCGGCCTACCGGCAGTTTTGGGAATCCTGCGACGAACCGGAGCTCGAGGCCCGGCTCAGCAAGATCACCAACGGATTGACAGGGGCGATCAACTCGGCCAGTGCCCTGCGAGGCACCGCCGATAACTTCTGTGGCCACGCCCGTCGCTACCACGGCATGGCCGAGGACGCCAAGCGGATCGTGCATGGCGAATAGCAGGTCGAGGAGCTTTTGGATCGCGCCAAGGAGTATGACCTGAAGCTGGACGACACCCAAGCCGAACTGGCGGCGGTCGAAAAGACCATCGCCGAGCTAAACCGGCAACAAGATAGCGTCTGCGAACTCATGCTCGTGCCGTAAGTTGTTTTGCGACAGGGAGTTATCGGCTTGCATCCCCCTGGGCAGCCGAGCGGGCTGGGGCAGGCCCGTTTTTGATCTTTGACAATACATATATTGTGTAAGCCGCGGGGTGTGACGAACCAGGCGGCTCGGGGGCATCGTCTCTTGATGCGGTCCCTACGGCAGAGGTAGAATGAGACTTAGTTGAGGGTAGTCTCTTAATTTTCTTGCAAGAAGGAACGCTCGTCCCGCTCTCGTTATCAGCAGTCGCTTGAGTTCGAGAAAAAGCATTAGCAAATGGTCAGTGAAACAATGCAGCCGAACTCAGCGATAAACGCGAATAACCAGAAGGCTATGTGTGCCTAACCCTTGTCGCATTGCTTTTTATTCTCTTCGCCTCTTTTCTGTTCTCTTTCCGACTGATTAGCCTTCCCTTCATAATTGCCGGAGTCTGGTTTTCACGTTCTGGGGCAAAGCGATGGCGGTTTTACATATCGTGGGGCATGTTCTTCGTTTCGCTCCTAAGCCCAATCGACATACGGGTCGCAGAGTGGTCATTTTCTTACTTCGGCAAGCCTCAAGCGCGGATAGGATTCGTTCCCTACGTCGTGGGCATGCCAGCCCATACCCGAATCATCACGACATCCGGCGAGTATTATTCCGGTGGATGCTCGGGCATTTCTTTCTACAGCCCTCTCTGGATTTTGTCCTTTGCCCTATCGGACGTCGCTCAGCCGGAATCGGAGAACGAGCGGATGATCGCCCGGAAGATTCGGAAACAGCACTGCATGTTCGAGGTGGACGAAAAAAGACCAGGCAAGCCCATCGTGTTCGTTCGCCTTTGGCCTTGGGAGAATGATAACGTGGATTCAATTTTGGGGCAACTCAAGGAACTGAGTGAACTTCGGTCGCTTGAATTGCGGAATTGCACGCTCACGGAGACCGGTTCAAAGCATTTGAAAGAGCTAAAACGACTTGAAAATCTGGAGATAAAAGACGTTGGCATAACAAATGTCCTTCTGGAGCCTGTTGGAGAGTTGACTCGGATTCGTTGCCTCGCTATTTGGGATACGCAAATCACCGACGCGGGATTGGCAAGCCTCAGTCGTCTGTCGCTAGTCCGAAAGTTGGATCTCTTGGGCAATCAAATTACCGGCAAGGGCTTAAGCCACCTCAAGAGGTTGACGCAACTGCGGGAATTGACTCTTGCCGGCAGTAAGGTTACCGATGCGGCATTGGAAAACATCAGCGACTTCGGCGCAATCGCAGAACTGAATCTCATTCGCACCCAGGTGACGGACAGCGGTTTGAAGCATTTGGGAGCGATACCTCAGCTTCGATCATTGAGTTTGTGGGGTTCTCCCATTACGGATGCCGGGCTGGATTGCCTTAAATCGTTGAAGCAGCTTGAGGAATTAGACCTCGGGCATACGAAGGTCACTGCTTCGGGAATGCAACAACTCCAAAAATCGTTGCCAAACTGCAAGATTAACAAATAGTTGCCCTTTAAATTGACATTAATTACAGCCAGATCGCCGCCGGGCGTGGCGAACCCGGCGGTTCGGGAGGAAAGCATTCTCGAATAAAACCTCATCACAGGATAGAATAAGGCGTATTGTCTTCTCGTCCTGCTGTTGACTCCCGAAGCCTCGCCGCTACTCTATGATGGGAAAGTTGCCATGAAACGTGCCAAATTACTTAAGATCGCCATCATAATACTCGCATCTGCCTTTGTCGATTCGGGCGCATTCGGAGAAGAACCGCCTGTCCCGCAAACCGCGAAGCCTAAGGAATTTGAAATGCCCACGTCGAAGAGTGCTCTCCAGAAGGTGCTTGAGCGTTGCGACGATCTCCAAGTGGACCTTACTCACCTGTTACGCGAGTTCGAGCCGACTTCGGTAAATACCAAAGGTGAAGCCGAGGCCATCTGCACTTTGCTCAAACGATTGTCTGCCGAAACTACAACTGGAGAATCCTTTAACTCCCGCCTTCACGCCCTGACCAGTTTATTTCAGGACGTTGATTCAAAGGCGGCTTTCGATGTCCTGGCTGCAAAAGGTATCCCGGAACTATGCCGCCTTTTCGACCGACTTGCAGATAGCAAGGATGAAAAAACTGCCAATGACATCCTTTTCGTCTTGAAGATTCTTGCCATGTATCGCACGGAGGCCGGTACGGATAGGGTTATCTCCGCAGCAAGAAAGCCGCTGAAGCCCGAGTCGTATATGTGGCACGTAATCTTGCGCAGTACGAGGACGAGCATCCGCACGCGCCGAAGTTATTCAAGCAACTGGGCAATCCTTTGCCACCGGGTTTCCTGGCAGTGGCGTTATTGGACTGTGCCAACAGCATGGCCATTGCAGGGACAAAAATCGAGCACCCATTCGACTCGCCGGAAGGGGTCGAGAGGTTGCAATCGTGGCTATCGAGCACGGACGAGGAGATGTATAGTTACGCACACAGTGCAACGGCGGCACTCCCTTTCATCGACAGAGACGAACGCACTCGGTTGCTTGCATTGGCGCTCGACCATCCTAGCGTGGATGTACAACTGGAAGGAGCTTGGGCCTCGGCAAAGTTGGGTCGCGAAGCGGGCCTGAAGATGCTGACCCGATTCTGCCTTGAGCCGAATTACTCCGAACAAGCCCGGCAATACCTCGATGAGTTGGGGCGGAAGGACATCATACCTCGTGAGGCTCTCGGCTCGATTTCCGGGCGAAAGCAGAGTTTGCCCATTGGCTTGCGCATCCCAATGAGCTCGGTCGAGCTCCCGATGAAGTCGAGATCGTTGATCACCGGGACCTCTCCTGGCCGCCCGAAGGGAAACGAAAATCGCTATGGCTCGTCAAGTACCGTGTCAAGGATACGACCGGACTCGGTGAAGACGATGTCGATTGCGGGCTGGTTGGAAGTGTAACCTTCTGTTTGTTCAGCTACAAGATGGCGCAACGCCCGCCCGAAGACGCTTACGCGATCCACTGTTGTTGGGAAATGGAAAGTCATCGACTGATTCGCGAAGTGGAATTGAAGAATGGCGACACTCAATTTGAGAGCATGCTCGAACAGTGGCGCGGCAAGTCTCTTGAGCACCCGGTAATCCTTCGGGTGATGGAGATTTCGCCCGAACTGCACTATCCACAGAAGAATGTGGCGCTGGCGTCAGCGGTTCTTCGGGGTGCGGATGGCTGGGCGGTGCTCGACGGTGAGCGAAGCCGGTGGTACCCCAGGGAAGATATGCCGGGGGAATATGACAACACGGTATTGATGCTCCACGTTGGCCGAACTTTATTGGGCTTCAAGGAGCAGCCCGATCGTAAGAAGTATCTTACGAAGGAGTCGCCAAAGCGCGATCCGGAGCAGATTGTTCGAGCCTACGAGAAGTTTTTGGCAGAACTCAGTTCCGGTGATCCAAAGCAGACAAAGTACTTGCTGAGCAGCGGCAGTCCACTGAACAAGTATTTCGATTCGTATGTCGATGCCCGGGCCACAGCCAACGGCACTCCGAAGACCGAAGCCGTAATCCATACGTATGATATCTTGCTCGCCGCTGCGAGTTCTGACGATGAGACGCTCCGCAATACGGCAATGGATGTGTTTGGCCCGCTCGGGGATCATTTCGATGAATATGTAAATGCGATCGTTGCCACCGGCCAGCCTGCGAAAGTCGATCGGTTGATCACTCAGGTCGCACCATACTGGGACCATAATCTCGGCTACGGGAAACTCGGCAAAGGCGCTTTCGAGTGTGGTCGGCATGACCTCGCCGAGACGTACTTCCTTAAGCTCAGGCAAGCGGAAAACTGGGCCCGAGGCGAGGATATGAGTTTCCTGGCTGAGATTTGGACCAAACGGGGCCGGAACGAGGAGGCACGCTCGCTTCTGCTGGATTGCCTCAAGCGGCTTCTGGAGGAAAGCAAGTCCGCGACTGGCTCGGACAGACAACTTTTCGAGAGGTGGTTTCAGCGTCACCGAACAACCTATCTCCGACTCTTTCCAGATCATCCAGAGTCGGAACTGCAAAAGGCCGGCATTCCTAACACCACGCGCCCCTCGGGGAGGTAAAACCATCGACGAATCAGGCGTCTGTATCTCCTGACCGTAATCTGACCACACCGACCGATGTCCGTTTATAAGGAGCCGATGAACTGCAAGGCGATGGTCGATGCGATGCAGGCCAAGGGGTTTTAGAGTTCGCCCGGTGGCAAGACGCCGGAGGCGACGCTTTACGCCTCGATCATTCGGGAGATTGCCAAGCGGAGGAAGGAGTCGCGGTTCAAGAAGGCGGATCTGGGCACATTCGCCCTGGCCCGCTAACTGCGATTGGCGAGACTGAACTCGCACTACGACGCCCGGAAACGGGCGTCTTTCTCATTGGTTGGCGGTTGTCCAAGCGGTTCGAGGAATGCGATAAACGATTCGGAAATTCCAAATATCTATGTGCATGGCACCATACCGAAAAAATGATATCTCGGATGGGAAGAGCGGTTACCGGCCTGTGTTATCAGTGGATCGATCCGGCCGTAGGTCATCTGGGGTCGGCAATCGGTCCGAGCGGTTACGATTTTGGACAGGACGACCCGGCTCTATGCAAGGCGACTTTTGCCGGCCCGACGCTATTCGTAGCTTAACGGCGACTGCGGTTCATTGCCCCAATTCGGTCGCTTTTCCCAGCGGTCTTCCCGCCAACCGGTGCGCTCGATGCGTTGGAATTCTTCTTGGACGTCTGCGCCCTCGTGGAAGGAGAGCCAGCCGTAGAGCGATTCGGTCTTGCCCGGCGGGCAATCGGGGAATTTGGGGTCACTGTGGAAGCAGGGATTTCGCGGATTGTTCCAGCAGCGGTCGCAGGGGACCCACGCGGTGACGACCCATCGTTTGCCGTCGGCCGTGCCGTAGGCCGTGTAAGGCGATGCGGTTTCGATGCGCGGTTTTGCCTCGTTCTCCATGCCTTTCATGCCTTTGAGAAAGACACAATTCTGCACCCGCAGGTCGGTCAGCGCCGCCGGCGTGCCGTTGCGTAGCGTCAGCTTCATGCGGATGGCGTGGCGGAACGGCAGCAGCGTGGCATGGTATTCAATGCCGTTGGGGAGCGTTCTCACGAGGTCCAAGCCGTTGTCGGGCAGGCGATTCCACTCCAGTTTTTCGAGTTCGACGCCTTTTTTCGTCCAGTAGGTCGGTCCGTGCCGATGGGCGAGGTAGATGATGCCCAGATTCGAGAAGATGGCCTCCGGGACGTCGAGAACGACATAGCTGGTATCGTCCCACGGCGCGAAGACGGTGGCCTTGGTCTCGCGGCGGCGCGAGGGCTCGACGATATCGCCCCAATTGCTGACGGCTCTTCCGCCCGGCCAGGGAACCATCCGCAATCCGGCGTCTTTCTTCGCCGCCGGCCGGTTCTCGCTGCGGATGTCGAACCGCTTCTGGGCGGCTTCGATTTCGGCCTGCGACATGCCCGTAGCCGCCTCGATTTCCGCCGCGCTGAACCGATGGTCCCAAACCATGTTCCGCAGCCAATATTGCAGATCTTGGTCGGAGGCCGGTTTGCGCAGACTCGAAACCGGGCACCGGCTCCGAGGCCGACGCCGAAGGCGGCGAGATCAGGATGTCCGAAGGCGGCAAATTGCACCCCTGCGAAAAGAGCCAATATTGTGCCGAAGATTTTTTTCATGAGCCGGTCCTTTCAAGAGGTTTGTGTCAGCCGGGGAACCATCGTCATTTCATCTGCCACTTGTCGCCCGACTCCAGGACGCTTCGCACCGCGTCGCCGTCGAGCCATTTCTTCGCTTCGTCGTCGTGGCGAAGATAGGCGTCCCAGAACGCCGTCGTCACCGCCAGAATCGCGCGATGATGGTGCGGATTATGCTTCAGTTTTTCGCCGGGCAGTTCGCGGTCGCCGAAGGCGGAGTGTTCGGCATTGTCAAGCACGAGTTCGTATTTTCCGCCCGGCGGCAGCGCGGGGAAGACCGAAAGGCGGGATTCCAGGGAGATGTTGCCGATGGGGGCGACGTCCTTGGTCCCGGTGAGCAGCATCCAGGGGATTTCCACGTCGCCGAACGCTTTTTGGGGGCCGCCTCGGCGCGGGCCGCTGGGGCTCATGACGACGGCTGCCTTGATTCGCGGATCGGTGAAACCTCTGCCGCGGAGGACGAAGCGTTCGCCGCTCACTGCCTGCGTCGTCACCGCGCCGAAGGAGTGGCCCGACATGCCGAGGCGTTGCAGATCGAGCCGGCCCGAAAGCGCGTGCGACGGGTCTTTGTTCCAGCGTTCGAGTTGATCGAGAACGACGGGCACGTCGCGGGCGCGGAGCAGGAAGTTCTGCAGGCTGGCGGCCTGTTCCATCGCAGCCATCCGCTCGTCAGCGGGCTTGTCCTTCCATACCCTGTCGTCGCTTCCGGGATGCTGCAGCGCAACGACGGCGTAGCCTCGCAGCGCCCAGTGATTGCCGAGATACGCATATCCTTCGCGCGTCCCGCCCAAGCCGGGGCTGAACACGACGACCGCCGCGGGCGCCTTATCCTGCGGGAGATAGACGCGGATCGGAATCTCCCGCGTGCGTTTCTCGTCCTTGACGGTGAAATCCTGATGCTCGGGCGTCGCCTTGGGGACCGAGAGCGGGTCATAATCGGCGAGGAGCGCCACATTCGGAAGGGAAAAAAGTGCGAGGATCAGGAAAACGGCCTTCAGTGAAATTTTCATTGCAATCCTTTCGAGCAGAATTGGCGGGTTGGTGTTTGGATTGACGGTCCCTGTTTCTGCGATTCCTCCCAAAAAATCCCGCCCGGCAGGCGGGATCTATGCCGGCAGCTTTTTTGAAAAATCCCGCTTGGCAGGCGGGACCTACTTTTTCGGCATTTGCATGATGATCTCGGCGTGGGCGGAGAGGTTCTTTTCGTTCATCGAGGCTTCGAGATCGAGGCCGCGGAACCAGTTCAGCGGCGGGGCTTCGAAGTTCGGCGGGACTACCGGATGGAGGAAACTGCCGCCGGCGGGCTGATTCGCCAACGCGGTCGAAGTCCAGCGGCCGAAATCCTTGCCGACTTCCTTATATACATATTCCCCGCCCAACGGGCACTTCAATTTCGCGTCGAGCAGGAACTCGGCGGCTTCCTTGCAGCTTGCCGGCGGGACGTGGAGTTGCTGGTCGAGGGCCTGGAGCAGACGGAGATTGTTGAGGCTGGTTTCGCGTGTGCGGTTATACGCCCAGCCGTTGGCCAGCGGCATGATGCGAGAGTGGGTGGGGTCGTCGATGCGCACGCGGAGTTGGGCCGGCCGTTCGGCTTGCTCGAAGCGGATTTGCGGCGTGACTTCGGCCAGCACGTCCGGCTGGAACGAGAATACCGTGAAAGGCCCGAAGGTGCGGCGTGCGCCGCCGGTGAGCCGGTCGATGGAGAATCCGTTTTCGTCGGGCGGCGGAAAGCCGATGTTCAAGATGCGCAGCGGGCCTAAATCGCCCGTGCAGCCGATGTAGCCGACGAGCCATTCGCGGAGCCGGCCCATGGGGAGCAGGCGGCCGAATTCGAGGTTCGGCGGCGGGCCGACGTCGCGGAGGCCGCCGAACATCCGCTGATTGATGAGCACGGCGTCGAAAGCGGCCAGATCGCCGGGAATCGGCGCGATCCGCTCCCGGCTTGGCGGGCCGGCGTATTTTCGGAAGAAGTCGAGATGCTGCGGCGCGAAGGGCGTCATCATCACGTCGGCGGTGACTTGCTCGCGATTTTCCGGCAGCTCCTTGCGAACCAAACCGACCAAGACCGGATCCATTCGCCCCCACTGGGCGCGATAATATTCGGCGAAACGGCGGTATTCGGCTTCTTCGAAGGCGGTGACTTGATCGACGGGCATATCGGGGATCGGCAGATACGAGCCTCGCCAACCGCGCAGACTATCATGCACTTCGCCGCCGGCAAGGACCATCCGGCTGCCGTCGGGCAGGGGGCCGAAGCTCTGCGGCAGGAAATTTCCCCGGATGAGCGCTGCGATGGAATCGCCCGGCTTGCCTTCGCTCGCGGCCGCGAGCTTGGCCAGTTGCACCAACTCGATGTCGGCCACGCTTTGCAGCCGCCGTGCCATTTCGGTGCGGTATTGCGGCGAAGTGATATTGCGGAAGAACGCGTCGGAGAGATAGACGAAGATCGTGTCGCCGCGCGAGAGCGGCATAATCGTCCGGGCGTAGCGGAACTCGGCCGAGGCGCCGAGGCTCGTTTTGTCCTTGGCCGCCGTCAGGAATCGCTCGGCGAGATGTTTCGACGAAGTGACGAATACGTAATCGCCGTCGGGCACGTAGTAGGAGCGGACGGAGTTGTCGCGCGAAGAGATGAACGATATCTCGCGGCCGCCGATCTTCACCTTTTCCTCGGTCACGCCGCCGGCCTTCAGCCGCGTGGAACGCTGCGACGAAAGCGTCGTGTCGAGCACCAGCGCGTTGCGGGCTTGGAAGAGGATGCCGTAGGCGGCGCCTTCGCGGAAAAACATATCGCTGCCGATGATCGCCACGTCGGAGATGACGGTATCGCCCAGCATCCGCGAGAGGAGGTCCTGCTTGAGGATGAGTTGCCGCTCGATGCGTCCGCGGAGGTCGTGATCCAAGCCGCGGAGGGCGACGAGGTTTTGCATGTCGCCGCCCCACTTTTCCAAGGTGTCCTGCAGCCAGAGAAAGTTGGCGAAGCTGCCGAAGCGGACGTAAAAACACTCGGCCGGCACGCGCTCGGCCAGCGGCTCGATTTGCACCTCGCCGGGCGTTTCCGGCACCACGAGCGGCGGCGGCTCGAAGGCGGGCGGCAAGGGGCGGTCGGCCGGCTCGTTCAGGTTGTTCAGGCCCAGGATGCGGTCCTGCTGCAGCGCCACCCGCAGCGATTCCGTGCCCGCCGCCAGGCCGAGTTCCTTCTCGAGTTCGGCGGAGGCCGATTCGGTCTGCTTCGATTCGGGCAGGCGAAGGTTGAGCCGCGTGGCCAACATGCACATCAGGTAATTTTCCACCTGCGGCGGATAGTCGGGCCGCTGCTCGAAAAGTTTGGGTTCCTTGGCATACTGCTTCCACCATTGAGCGAAGACGCGCTCGAATTGCCGCGGCGCATTGGTTGGCGCCAGGCGGATGGGGATCGGTTTCCGCGCCTGCAAAGTGATTTGCAGCGGCTCGTCGCCGCGGAAGAGGAAGAAGATCGTGGTTCGCGGCGGACGGTCGGCCAGGCCGCGAAGGATTCCGCCCACTTGCCGCCGGAGCGGTCCGCCGCTGGTCAAGGGTGTGTCGGCGTCGAGCACTTCGCGCATCACGCGGCCGAAGGCGGCCGATTCCAACGCGGGGTAGAGCACGCGGCCGCTCGGCTCGGTGAGCACCAGGCCTTCGGCGCCCAGCGGCTCGGGCAGCATTTCCGCCGGCAGGTCGAGCGTAATCCGGCCCGCGCCGAAAGGCTTTCCCGCGAATGCCTCGGCCTCGATCCGCTGGGCGAAAAGGGGAGCGGCATTCGATAACAACAGGCAGAAAACCGGAAAAAAACGGCACACAATATTTTTGGATAATGCAGCCATGTTCGATCCCTCTCACGGCAGGTGGTTATTTGCACGAAGAATCCGACGCTTGGTAAATAGTATGCATCACGGAATGTGTAGTACAGAGTACACATTACCGAGCGCGGAGCACCCGGCACTCAGGGCGGAATCATTGTACCAAACGCGGCGCATCCGGCACTATCCCCTCTCCGCGATTCCCTATTCCCCCTCCGCGAAATGCTTGGGGACGAGTTTTTCGTTCGGATAGAGCTTTTCATCCAATGCCACGCCGCGGCATCGCAGCGATTGGGCGATGTTGTTGCGATATTTCTCGGGCACGGTGATCAGCGCTTCCTTCAGCGCCGCGAGCGACTGCTCGCCGGGGATCCGCTCCAAGGCGCAGCGGGCGTCTTCCAAGAGGTGCGACGATTTCAGGCAGGCCGTGACGGCGGCCACGCTCTCCGCGCCGCCGATTTCGGAGAGCATCCACAACGCTTCGCGGCGCAGCGCTTCGGGCCAGGCGTCGGCGAGCAGGCCGTGCAGTTCGGGAAGCACGGCCGCGCGCTGTTTTTCCCCGCCGGGGCGGCCCGCGCAACGCACGACCACCCACAGCGCGTGCCGCGCGGCGTGGGCGACTTCCCGATTCACGTCGCCGGAGGTCATCACGGCGGCCAGCGGCTTGACGGCCGCCGCTCCGACCCGGCCGGCCCGCGCGCGACCCTCGGCGCGGACTTTATCGCTGCGATCTTTGATCATCGCGACCAAGGCGTCAACGGTGAAGGGTTCGGTTTGCATTTGCGCCATTACAGACTGTAAGGATATCGTTGCGGGCGGCCCATCAGCCGGCGCGCTTCCTCGTCGCCGACGATTTCGCCCTTTGCCTGGTCCCATTGGAGTTTGCGCTCGAGGATGAAGGCCAGGTTTCCCAAGTTGCAGAGGTTGGCCACGCCGACGGCGGCTTCGACGTTCAGCACGGTTTTTTCGCCGGTTTTGATGCCCTGGAACCAATCTTCATAATGCCCGGGAGACCGGTAAACGATCACCTCGGGTTCGCCGGGCGGCGGAATCCAGGCGCGGACTTTGCGTTCGGCGCAAATGTCATCGCCGCCGCCCCAGTGATGGGCCTCGCCCGTCTCGCCGCGAAAGACCGCTCCGCAGTCCGGCCGAGTGATTTTGGGCTCCGCGGCGTTTCGCTCTTCGGGAGCGATCGGTTCGCCGGGCTGGTTCCAGGTGAGGGTCCAGTCGGGATTTTCGAAGGTGTAAACAACTTTCATCTCGACGGCGGCGTCCCAGAGGCCCTTGCTGGGCGACGTTCCCCGGGCTTCGATCGAAACCGGGCCGGCGCCGTCGGCATCGAGCCAATGCATGGCGCAGCTCATCAAGCGCGAGCCGCCGTCGCAAATCTGGCCTCCGCCCGATTCGAGCATCCAGCGGAAATTTCCATGCGAAAAATGGGAATTGTACGGCTGCCAGCGGAGCGGACCGAGCCAGAGATCGTAATCCAATTCGGGCGGCGGATCGCCGTCGGGCGCCAAGCGTTCGTCCACGGGGGAGGGCGCGTGCCAGCAATCGACTTGCGTCACGCGGCCGATGGCGCCGTTGGCCAGAAAGCGATGCATCAAATAAGCATCCGTCTGCGAGCGGCCTTGCGCGCCGATTTGGGTGGCGATTTTCGCCTTTTTCGCGGCGGCGATCATGGCCTTGCCTTCGGCCACCGTCGCGCAGGCCGGCGTTTCGAGGTAGATATGCTTTCCGCACTCGGCCGCTTGGGTGAATTGCACGCCGTGCCAGTGGGTCGGCGTGGCGATGACCACGGCGTCGATGTCTTTCCGGCAGAGAATGTGTCGATAGTCGCGATACAGTTTTGCCTGGGGGCCGGCGACTTCGGCGGCATTATGCAGACGTTTTTCATCCGCGTCGCAGATCGCCGCTAGATCGAGTTTCCCCCCTCCGCATGGGCGATCATATTTCGCAAATGCTCGCTGCCTCGGCCTCCCGTGCCTATCACTCCCAACACCAGCCGTTCGTTGGCCCCCGAGATATTCTCATTGCCCAAAACTCTTTGCGGCACGAATTGCGGCACCCCCACGGTCGCCCCTGCCGCCAAAACGCCCGCCGATTTGAGAAAATCACGGCGAGGGATGGTTCGTTTCGATATAATACTCTTCAAATACATCGGGAAATGTTTGGACGAAGCGATCGGCCTGCAAAATGGGAAAAATGCGCATAATAGCAAAAAACAATGTGCGGCAATCCCAACCATTTACCTTATCGCGCAAACAAACGCTTTGCAACCTTGGTTGTCGTGGAGTGGGTAAACTGGACCGTTTTTGATAACCAACCGCTCACAACCATCCAATGCCCCATGCTCCATAAAGAAATCTTGTAAAAAACCTCTTCCGCCTTTGGAACTCCTCTGACACCCCCCCTTGTAAGTGAATAGCAGAAGAAGGTAGAGTTTAGTCCGACCATGCAAATGGTGGCTGTAATCAGTAGAGAGTCTTCCGCAACGAGCTTTAACATTTCTTGCCTTAGTCCATGTCGTCAATTCCTCGATCGACAAAGTTCCACCTGTTAAACGACTTGCTTGCTTGCCGCATCGTCCTTCTCGACGGGGCGATGGGGACGATGATTCAGCAACTGGGTTTCGGCGAGAAGGAGTATCGCGGGACGCAGTTCGCCGAGCATTCGCGCGATTTGAAGGGCTGCAACGATTTGCTGAGCATTACACAGCCGGCGGCGATCGTGGCGATCCACCGCGCTTATCTTGAGGCCGGGGCCGATATCATCTCGACAAACAGTTTCAACTCGACCGCCGTTTCGCTGGCCGATTACGATCTGGCCGATCGCGTGCGGGAAATCAACACGGCCGCGGTGCGTTGTGCGAGGATGGCGGTTGACGAGGTGCGCAAAACTCCCCTCGCCCTTTGGGAGAGGGGCGGGGGTGAAGGTTTTTCCGTTATCGAACGGCCCTCACCCTAACCCTCTCCCAGAGGGCGAGGGGATGCGGCCGATGTTCGTCGCCGGCTCGCTCGGTCCCACGAACCGCACGGCATCGCTTTCGCCGGACGTGAACGATCCCGGTTTTCGGGCGGTTGATTTCGAAGGGCTGGCGGCGGCGTATCATGAACAAGCGAAGACGCTGGTCGAAGCGGGCGTCGATCTGCTTCTGCCGGAGACCGTTTTCGATACGCTCAATCTCAAAGCCTGCCTCTTCGCGCTGGAAAACCTCTTCGAAGAGCGCGGCGAGCGGCTGCCGGTGATGGTTTCGGTGACGATCACCGACCGCAGCGGGCGAACGCTCTCCGGGCAGACCCTCGAAGCCTTCTTGATCTCCATCGGCCATGCGGAGTTGGCGAGCGTGGGAATCAACTCGCGCTCGGGCCCGAATTGATGCGGCCGTATATCGAAGAATTGTCGCAAAAATGCCCGCTGCCGGTAAGCTGCCATCCGAACGCGGGCTTGCCCAACGAATTCGGCGGCTACGACGAAACGCCCGAACAAATGGCGAAAATCCTCGGCGAATTCGCGGCAAACGGCTGGCTGAACATCGTCGGCGGATGCTGCGGCACCACGCCTGAGCATATTCGGGCGATTGCCGACGCGGTGAAAGAATGTCCGCCGCGCCGTCCGCCGCGAATCGAACCAACAACGAGATTCAGCGGTCTGGAGCCGTATATCATTCGCCCCGACAGCACGTTCACGATGATCGGCGAGCGGACGAACGTTTCCGGCTCGCGGAAATTCGCGCGGCTGGTGCGGGAGGGCAATCTGGCCGAGGCGGTTTCCATCGCCCGGCAGCAGGTCGAAGGCGGGGCGAACATCATCGACATCAACATGGACGAGGGCCTGTTGGACGGGCCCGCGGTGATGGCGCGATTTCTTAAATCTGCTTGGCCGCGGAGCCGGACATCTCCCGCGTGCCGGTGATGATCGACAGCTCGAACTGGGCCGTGATCGAAGCGGGCTTGAAATGCGTGCAAGGCAAGCCGGTGGTCAATTCGATCAGCCTCAAGGAGGGCGAGGAAGAATTTCTCCGAGCACGCCCGGCTGGTGAAGAAATACGGCGCGGCGTGCGTGGTGATGATGTTCGACGAGCAAGGCCAGGCGGTCGACCGTCGAGGACAAGGTCCGCATCGCCCGCCGGGCGTATCATCTGCTGACCGAGAAGGTCGGCATGAATCCGAGCGACATCATCATCGACCCGAATATTCTCACCGTCGGCACGGGCATGGAGGAACACGCCGAATATGCCGTGAATTTCCTCGAAGCGGCAAGGAAGATCAAGGAACTGCTGCCGGACGTGAAGATCTCCGGCGGCGTGAGCAACGTCTCCTTCGCGTTTCGCGGCAACGACGCGGTCCGCGAGGCGATCAACGCCGCGTTCCTCTACCATGCCATCCACGCCGGCCTGGACATGGGCATCGTCAACGCCGGGCAGTTGGCCGTCTATGAGGAGATCGAGCCGACGCTGCGCGAGCACGTCGAGGACTTGCTCTTCAACCGCCGGCCGGACGCCACCGAGCGGCTGCTCACGCTGGGGGCGACGCTGTTGGGCAAGGGCGAAAAAGACGAGAAGACCGCCCATGCCTGGCGCGAGACGCCGGTCGAGGAACGCTTGAAGCATTCGCTGATTCACGGCATCGTCGATTACATCGACCGGGACGTGGAGGAAGCCCGGCAAATCTACAACACCGGCCTGGCGATCATCGAGGGGCCGCTGATGGCCGGGATGCAGGTCGTCGGCGATTTGTTCGGCGACGGCAAGATGTTCCTGCCGCAAGTGGTCAAAAGCGCCAGGGTGATGAAGAAGGCGGTGGCTTACCTGCTGCCCTTCATGGAGGCCGAGAAGAAGACCACCGGCCAGGTCCATCAGGCGCGGGGCACGATCGTCATGGCCACGGTCAAAGGCGACGTGCACGATATCGGCAAAAACATCGTGGGCATCGTGCTGGGCTGCAACGATTACAAGATCATCGACCTGGGCGTGATGGTCCCCTGCGAGAAAATTTTGCAGGCCGCCGCGGAGAATCATGCCGACATGATCGGCCTGAGCGGCCTGATTACGCCCAGCCTGGAAGAGATGGCCCACGTGGCCAAGGAAATGGAGCGGCAAGGTTTCACCGTGCCGCTTTTGATCGGCGGCGCGACGCACCAGCCCGAAACATACGGCGGTGAAAATCGCGCCGGCCTACGGGCATGAAGTGGTCCACGTGAAAGACGCCTCGCGCTGCGTGCCGGTGTGCGAGCGGTTGATCGATCCGCGGAAACGCAAGGCTTTCGACGCCGAAAACCGGCAGTATCAGGCCCAAATGGCGGCGGCCTACCGAAGCCGGCAGGATATGAAGCTGGTTCCCTTCCGCGAGGCGCAGGAGAACCGTTTTCAGACCGATTGGGCGGCGCTCGAAATTCCAAAACCGTCGTTTCTCGGCGTGCGGACGCTTACTTCCTCCCCTCTACCTTCGGGAGAGGGGCCGGGGGTGAGTGCGGAGGCGATTTCGCTCGAAGAGTTGGCGAAGTACATCGACTGGTCGCCGTTCTTCTGGGCGTGGGAACTGCGGGGCAAATTTCCCGACATTCTCCAGCATCCGCAGCGCGGCGAAGAAGCCACGAAACTCTATGACGACGGGCGGAAACTGCTCGATGCGATCATCGAAAACCGCTGGCTGACGGCCAACGGCGTTTACGGCTTCTGGCCGGCGGCCTCCGTGGGCGAGGATATCTTGGTCTATGAAGACGAGAGCCGCACCAATGAGATCGCCCGTTTCCATTTCCTCCGCCAGCAATGGCTCAGCGAGGAGCGCGACCGCTACTACTGCCTGGCCGATTTCATCGCGCCCGTGGAAAGCGGCCGGCAAGATTACTTGGGCGGATTCGCCGTCACCGGCGGCATCGGCACGGACGAGTTGGTCAAACGCTTCGAGGCCGACAACGACGATTACAGCGCGATCATGGCCAAAGTCTTGCCGACCGGCTGGCCGAGGCGTTTGCCGAGCGGCTGCACGAGATCGCGCGGATCGAATGGGGCTTCGGCCGCGAGGAAAATCTCTCCATCGCCGACATGATCGACGAAAAATACCGCGGCATTCGTCCCGCGCCGGGCTATCCCGCCTTGCCCGACCATACGCTGAAGCGGACGCTGTTCGAGGTGCTTGACGCGGAACGGAAGTCGGGCATCCGACTCACGGAAAGCTACATGATGTATCCGCCCGGCTCAGTGTGCGGATTTTATTTTTCCCATCCCGGCTCGCGTTATTTCGCCATTAACCGCGTCACCCGCGACCAAGTCGAAGACTACGCCCGCCGCAGGGGCATCAAATTCAAGGAAGCCGAGCAGTGGCTCGCGCCGGTGTTGGCGTACGACACGGACAGGTAAATTGTTACCGTTGCGGAAACTAATGTAGCGTGGGTTAAGCGCAGCGCAGGACCGACCATGAATTTTTCGGCTATTTGGCGGGACTGTGCTGCGCCTGACCGACCCTACTATTCGCAACAGAAACGATTTAAAACTCACGACCCTTTATTGCTCCGGTGGCAGGAGGCTGCAATAATGAAACTATCCCCATCGGAACCGCGAAAAGTTCACTAATTCACCAATGTTAATGGGCTTCTAAATCAAGAAGGAAAATTACGATGAAACCTGCCGCAGCCATCGCGCTTTCACTTGCCGTTGTCTCCGTTTTCTGGTACGCCAAGGCGGCTGCCGAAACCACCTCGCCTTCGCCCTGTGCCGCGGAGGCGGCTTTTTCCCCGCTCAAATTCGGTGCTATCAAGCCGCGCGGCTGGATTCTGGCACAGATGCAGCGCGACCTGAGAAGCGGTTTTGCCGGCTGCCTTGATGAGCTCTGTCACGAAGCTTCGAGCGACATCTTCGCGTCCGGACGTAACCGGCCGGGAAAACCCAACGCGGGCAACGCCGCCGGTGAAGCCTGGTGGAACGGCGAGACGGAGGGCAACTGGCATTGCGGGCACTTCATGCTGGCATGCCTCACTGAGGATCGCGAGGCGTTGGCAAAGGCCAAAACCTACATCGACCATCTCCTCGCCGCCCAGGACGCCGACGGCTATCTCGGCATCTTTTCGCCGGAACTTCGCTATCAGGGCAATGGCGAGTTGTGGACCCAAACCTGCCTCTTCCGCGGCTTGCTGGCGTATGCCGACGCGACTTCCGATCAACGACTTTACAGCGCTGTCAAGCGCGCCGTGGATCGCACGATCGCCGGGTACGCGGACTGCAAGAACATCCATTTCACGGTGCATGACGCGATGTACACCGACGTACTCGAACCCTTGTACGCCCGAACGGGTGACAGGAAGTACCTGGATTTCGCGCTGCGCATCTATCGCGAATGTCCCAACCTGCGAAAATTCCACCGGCAACCCGAGGTCGGCAACGCCTTCCAATCGTGCTATATGGGCGGCCACGGAGCCACGGTGACGGAATCCATGCGCATCCCTTTTGGCTCTGGGAAGCGACCGGCGACTCGGAATATCTGCGGCTCGGGCTGGGCCTCGTTTCGGCGATGGACCGCTGGGTGCTGCCCAGCGGCGCCCTGGTCAGCGACGAGGGCGTTTCCCTGCCGCCGCATCCGTGGAACGTCGGCTATGAATATTGCACGGTGTTCGAGCGCGAATTCACGCTCATTCAAGCCGGCCAGAAAACCGGCGACGCCGGGGATTTCGACCGCATCGAGCACCTCTGGTTCAATGCCGCACAGGGTCTGCGCGAGCCCGACGGTTCGGCCGTGCTTTATTGCTCCTTCGAGAATCGTTTGTCCGTCCACGACGAGATTGGCACGCGGCAGCGCTTCTCACCGACCCATCAGCAATGCGCGGTTTGCTGCTGCCCCAATTCGACGCGCGTGGCGCCCTACTACGTTGCCGCCGCCTGGATGCGGCCCAACCGTGCGGAGCCCGCTCTCGCTGCCACGCTCTACGGTCCGTGCGAGGTGCAAACCGAGATCGCGGGCACTGCCGTGCGGATCGAGGAGCAGACCAGTTACCCGTTTTCCGGCGACGTGGAAATCTTGCTGCATCCCGCCCGTCCGGCCGCGTTTTGCCTGTGGCTGCGCAATCCCGCCTGGTCGCAGGGGACGAAGATCGTCTGCCGCGGCGCGGATATTCGTCAAGTGGGCGGTTTCTGGCAGGTGCGCAAAGAGTGGCAAGAGGGCGATAGCGTCGCAATTCATTTCCGGCAAGCGATCCGCGAGATTCCCGCGATCGACGGCGAGGTAGCCCTGCAGTACGGCCCGCTGCTTTATGTTCTGCCGCTGAAATGCGAAAAGGAAACCGTCAGGACCTACTCCAAACCCGGTTTCAAGGACTATTATGTTTCTCTGGCCAAGGACGCAAACGCGAATCTCGGATTGGATCCGAGCCGCGCGCCGCAGGGTTTGGATTCGTGCCCCAGGCCGTTGGGGCAACGGTTGCTGCTTTTCCCCTCGACCATCCGCCCATCGTGCTGCAAGGCACGCTGCTTCGCGGCGATGGGACCGCACAGCCCGTTACGCTCGTTCCGATGGGCGCAAAAGATTCGCAGTTGCGTCGGGTCACGTTTCCCATCGGCAGCGTACCGCCGCTGATGACCGGGTTGGAGGCCGAGAAGGCCAAAATGCTCGGCGCCGCAAACACCTACCCCGATCCGGCTGCATCGGGCTCTGCCGGAGTCGGCTTTTTGGGGCACACCGGCGACGGCATTGAATGCCAAAGTCCGCAGCTGACGGGCCAACAGTTGAAGATCCGCTATGCGGCGCTTGTCGCGGCCACATTGACCCTGGAAGTGGGAGGGAAAAAACAAAAAATCTCATTCCCCGCGACTTGCGCGTGGGCCGGCAATTACGCCTACTCCTATCTTACGGTGGATGCGCCGATCCCCGAAAAAGCGATTGTCAGACTCGTCCGGGAAGCGGATGACGGCGCGGTCAACCTCGACGTATTGCGAGGAATCGCAAAGCAGTCAGACGCGGACTGATAGTTGTCGATCGGGACTGCGCACCGCTTGTCCCGCTCTGATATCCTATTTGTTCCCTATTTGTTTTGGCGACTTCTGTCGTCCTTCCAATCCTCATAATCCATTTCCTTAGGCCCGTTATAGATCTTGAATCGCACTTCCGGAACAGCCATCGCAACTTCTTGAATTGCGCTTTCGGTGATTCGTCCCGACTCAAGCGCAGATGAATCGAGCAAAACCGCACGAAGTCGGCTCTTCGAGCTAAGACTGACGAGGGCGGCATCGGTTATTTCCGTTCCGCGAAGATCCAGCACCTCAAGTTCAGTCAACTGCTTGAAATGCCGCAGCCCCAAATCCGAGATTCCAGTCCACGGTATAAAAAGGGCACGAAGGTGTTTCAAATGCGCGATACTCTCCATCCCGTCATCGCCGACTTTTGTGTTGTCAAGCGATAACTCCTCAATTTGGCCGCAGTGGGTGACGCTTTCCAGTCCGGTATCTGATATATTGGATCCTGCAAGGTAGAGGTATTTTACTTGCGGCAACTCCTCCAATAGTTTCATGTCACAATCTGTGAGATCCGCCGCTGTTACACCCTCCACGTTTCGAAACAAATCTTCTCCCAAGAATTTCCTCATCCATAATGGCGGTTCGACATCGCACGGTTTTGGATAGGCATACGAAACACTGGCTTTGCGCTCCATTAGCTTGGCGACAACCCTTCCCTGTTTTGCGGCTTGCGCCATTTTGAGACCGAGCCAACTTGCGGCAAGAGCAGTTAACGTCATCACGACGAATAATGACTGTAGCCGATATTGATACCATTTCAACTTCATTTGGAGAATTCATGCCGGGGGACAAATTAGCGGGAGAGTATATGTTGTTACATAGAATTGTGTATGCTATTGCCGGAATTCCCTCCAGTTCTGGAATAAGCCGGGTGGGAAGCGCGGGCATTATTCGTTTGCGGGATCCAGCCCTGGATCGCCGCCGGCGCGCGTGATGGCGAAAAAGTAGGCGGCATAATCGATGTCTTTCCGCAGGCTATGCACCGAGCCGTCGCAGAAAAGATGATTGACGACGCCGGGATGAGCGGAGGAAGGGCCATACGCAGGTGTGCGACCGACACCGGCGGGATAGGTGCCGACGTCCTTGCCGGCCGGGGTCACGAGGTCCTCGCCGTGGTCCCCATAGGCATGCTGAACGGGTTTAAAATCGAATGCCGTGTAGGTTCTCATGGCTTGAATACCGGGCGCGGCTCGGCTGTAGAATTTTCCGTTGAAATCCAAGGGGGCCCAAAACATGGCGTTTTGGTCTTTGTATTGCGAATAGCTTGGGGCTTTGGGCATGCCGACCAAATTCACGTCGGAGCCGGCGATCCAAGTACTTGCCGTGTAGTCCATGTTTTCCACGAGCATGATCGTGTTCGCTAGTCCGTCTGTAATGTCATCCATTTTAAGGCCGTTTGTGGCAGGGAAAAGAACGCCGTCGGGATGCTGCGATTTATCTCCATAAGGTGGTGGACTGTCGAGATCGAGGCTCACAAGAAGGCTTTCCATACTCGTCGCGCCGAGGGCTTTGTAATTGGTGACGGCATGTCCCGTGCCGGAACCGGGGATCCACTGCGGATTTTCAAAAGCCCAATTTGGGTTGGACGGGCAAAGGAATTCCCCAAGGCAAGCATCGCGGGCGAGGGCTAAAGCACCACCCCTTTCAAATTGTTTCGATGGTGTACCAATATCCGTTAGCGGATCAATCGTTGTAGATTCGAGATCCACCTGATTGATAGAGTTATAAATCGTTTCATATTCCATATTTGGCAATATCTTAAACAAAAAGCTCCATCCGCCGGCAGTTATAATTTTTCCATCGCCCCGTAAATCGGCTGAGGGCGGAAAATATTTATGGGCATCGTAAAAAGAATGCAATCCCTTTCCGATTTCCTTCAAATTGTTGACGCAGTTTGCGCGGCGGCTTCTTTCGCGGGCGTTTTGTACGACGGGGATGAGGATTCCCACAACAATCGCCAGGACAACGAGAATGGCGGCGAGTTCAATCTTCGTGAGACCGCTACGGGAATGATTTTGCGGCATGATGGTCCCCTTGCAATACGATATCGACCGAAGCATTTTTCACAGTGATGCGGCGAATTTGGTCATTGGCAATCATGCCTCGCTGAGCATCCCAAACATCTTGATGGTTTTCCAAGTCGCTTCGATCAACACGCGCCCCATGGTTTCGAACTCCATAATGTTAAATCCCCACGAGAAGCGGTTTCGCCCCCCATCCGCCATTTTACCGCGTCGCGAATTTTTTTCGAGTTGATAGTTTATCGCGACTATAGAAATTAATCGCCCATTTTTTCTCGATATACCCCCCGAAGGGCGGCCATTGCGAAAAAAATGTGCGTGCAGTATGCTACTGGATTCTTTCTCTCGCAGGGAGAAATAGAGTTCCCAGCTAACCTAAATTTCATCAATCGATACAGGAGACTTCTCGTGGAAAAGAGACGCTTCGTGACCGTCGATGGCAATGAAGCGACGGCCAATATCGCCCACCTTTGCAACGAGGTGATGGCGATTTATCCGATCACCCCCTCGTCCGGTTTGGGCGAATTGCCGGACGCTTGGGCCGCGGCCGGGCGGAAAAACATTTTCGGCACCATACCGAACGTCGTGGAAATGCAGAGCGAAGCCGGCGCGGCGGGCGCGGTGCATGGAGCTCTCCAAGCCGGCGCGTTGACGACGACCTTCACGGCCTCGCAGGGCCTGTTGTTGATGATCCCGAACATGTTCAAGATCGCCGGCGAATTGACCGCGACGGTGTTCCACGTGACCGCCCGGACGGTGGCCACGCACGCCCTCAGCATTTTCGGCGACCACGGCGACGTGATGGCCTGCCGTTCGTGCGGCTGGGCGTTGATCTCGTCGGCCTCGGTGCAGGAGTCGCAGGACATGGCGCTGATCGCCCAGCAGCGCGACGCTCGAAACCCGCGTGCCGTTCCTGCATTTCTTCGACGGCTTCCGCATCTCGCACGAGGTGAACAAGATCGAGCAATTGACCGAGGACGACGTGAAGGCGATGATCGACATGGACCTTGTCGCCGCGCACCGCCATCGGGCGCTCTCGCCCGAGCGGCCGAAACTCCGCGGCACGGCCCAGAACCCGGACGTCTTTTTCCAAGCCCGGGAAGCGTGCAATCCGTTTTACGACAAGTGCGCGGGGATCATTCAAAAACACATGGACAAGTTCGCGAAGCTGGTCGGCCGGCAATATCACCTGTTCGATTACGTCGGCGCGCCCGACGCCGAGCGAGTGATCGTGATCATGGGCTCCGGCATCGGCGTGGTCGAGGAGACGGTCGATCACCTGCTGCCGCAGGGCGAGAAGATCGGCGTGCTGAAGGTGCGGGTGTACCGCCCGTGGGACAGCGAGGCGTTCGTGAAGGCGCTGCCCAAGTCGGTGAAGAAAATCGCGGTTTTGGACCGCACGAAGGAGCCCGGCGCGGCGGGCGAGCCGCTGTTCCAGGACGTGGTGACGGCCTTGTTCGAAAGCTGGGCGGCGCATGCGGGCAACGGCGCGA
The DNA here is from genome assembly GCA_963713065.1 of Pirellulales bacterium. Taxonomy (GTDB): domain Bacteria; phylum Planctomycetota; class Planctomycetia; order Pirellulales; family Thermoguttaceae; genus JADLEL01. The sequence continues at coordinate 212,768 of CAVQKP010000022.1, forward strand.
TGCCGTTGGTCACCAGCGGCCGTTACGGCCTGTCGTCGAAGGAATTCACGCCGGCCCAGGTGGCGGGCGTGTTCGAGGAAATGAAGAAGCCGCAGCCCAAGAAGCGGTTCGTGGTCGGCATCGTCGATGACGTGACGAATTTGACCATCGATTACGATCCGAAATTCTCGACCGAGAGGGACGACGTCACCCGGGCGGTTTTTTTCGGGCTCGGCTCGGACGGCACGGTGAGCGCGAACCGCAATTCGGTGAAGATTGTGGGCGAGAACACGCCCTATCACGCGCAGGGCTATTTCGTTTACGACTCGCGGAAGGCCGGTTCGGTGACGACTTCGCACGTGCGTTTCAGCCCGCGGCCGATCAAGGGCTCGTACCTGGTGCATTCGGCGAATTTCGTGGCCTGCCACCAGTTCCATTTCACGGAACGGCTGGACATGCTTTCGATGGCCGATCCGGGGGCGACGTTCCTGTTGACCAGCCCCTACGGCCCGGACGACGTGTGGGACCACATTCCGGCCGAAGTGCAGCAGGTCATCATCGACAAGAAGATCAAGTTTTACGTGGTCGATGCGTACCGCGTGGCCCGCGACGCCAACATGGGCGTGCGGATCAACACGATCATGCAGACCTGCTTCTTCAAGCTGGCCAACGTGATTCCCGCCGACGAGGCGATCGCGCACATCAAGGAGGCGATCAAGAAGACGTACGGCAAGAAGGGCGGCGGCAAGGTCGTCGAGCAAAACAACGCGGCGGTCGATGGCGCTTTGGCGGCCTTGTTCGAGGTGAAATATCCGAATCAGGCGACCTCGAAGCTGCACATGGTCCCGCCGGTCCCGGCGCATGCCCCGGCCTTCGTGAAGGACGTCTTGGGCATGATGATCGCCAATCGCGGCGACGAATTGCCCGTCAGTGCCCTTCCGGTAGATGGCACCTTCCCCACGGGCACGACGCAGTACGAGAAACGCAGCATCGCGCAGGATATCCCCATCTGGGACCCGAAGATTTGCATCCAGTGCGGCCTCTGCTCGCTGGGCTGCCCGCACGCGACGATCCGCATGAAGGTCGTCGATCCGGCTTTGCTGGCGAAAGCGCCGGCCGGCTTCCAAGCCTGCGATTACAAGGGCAAGGAATATCCGGGCATGAAGTTCGTCGTGCAGGTCGCGCCGGACGATTGCACCGGCTGCGGCTTGTGCGTGAGCGTCTGCCCCGCCAAGGACAAGGAGAAGGTCAAGCACAAGGCCATCGACATGGAGTTCAAGCTCGACCATCTCGAGAAAGAGCGGGCGAACTGGGACTTTTTCCTCACGATCCCCGACACCGACCGCACGCAGGTCAAGGCCGACACGATCAAGGGTTCGCAGCTTCTGCTGCCGCTGTTCGAGTACTCCGGCGCCTGCGCCGGCTGCGGAGAAACGCCTTACGTCAAGCTGCTGACGCAGTTTTTCGGCGACCGGATGCTGATCGGCAACGCGACGGGCTGCTCGTCGATTTACGGCGGCAACCTGCCCTGCACGCCGTACGCCGTCGATCACCAAGGGCATGGGCCCTCGTGGTCGAACTCGCTGTTCGAGGACTGCGCCGAATTCGGCATGGGCTTCCGGCTGGCGGTCGATCAGCAGATCGATTACGCCGCGGTGCTGTTGAACCGCCTGGCCGGCCCGTTGGGCGACACCCTGGTTTCCGCGCTTTTGGAAAACAAGCAGGAGACGGAGGAGGAAATCGCCCGGCAGCGCAAACTGGTGGCCGAGCTGAATCAGAAGCTCAAGACCATCGGCTCGGACGACGCGAAGAATCTCCTGGCCTCGTCGGACTACCTGATCCGCAAGAGCATCTGGAGTTTCGGCGGCGACGGCTGGGCGTACGATATCGGTTTCGGCGGATTGGATCACGTGCTGGCCTCCGGCCGGGACGTGAACCTGCTGGTGCTCGACACCGAGGTGTATTCGAACACCGGCGGCCAGGCGTCGAAATCGACCTTCCGCGGCGCGGTGGCGAAATTCGCCGCCGCCGGCAAGCGCGGCTGCAAGAAGGACCTGGGCATGATCGCGATGTCGTACGGCAACGTGTTCGTGGGCTCGATTTCGCTGGGAGCGAATCCGATGCACGCCATCAAGACGATCCGCGCGGCGGAGTCGTACCGCGGCCCGTCGATCCTGATTGCCTTTTCGCACTGCATCGCCTGGGGAATCAATATGTCGATCGGCATGGACATCCAGAAGGAGGCCGTGGCCTGCGGCTACTGGCCGCTTTACAGCTTCGACCCGCGGCTCGAGGTACATCCGTTCGTGCTGGCGAGCAAGAAACCGAGCGGCGCTTTCAAGGACTTCGCCCAGAAGGAAGGGCGGTTCAACATCCTCAGCCGTACGAAGCCCGAGGAATCGGTCAGGCTGATGGACCTCGGCCAGCAGGACATATTGAAACGCTATCACCTTTACGAACAACTGGCCGACGTGAGCCGGTTGAGCGCCGCGGGGATTGCGGCGGCGGCATCGGCGGCCGGCGACAATGGCAACGGCGAGACCAAGCAAGAATCGAAGGAGACCCAAGCATGAATCTGAATCTCGGCACGAAATATCTGGGATTGCAGTTACAGAATCCGCTGGTCGTCGCCGCCTGCCCGATCACGGGCAAGATCGACTGGCTGAAGAAATTGGAGGACGCGGGGGCGGCCGCGGCGGTGATGCCCTCGCTGTTCGAGGAGCAAATCGAACACGAGGAGCTGGAAATCACCAAGCTCCACGAGTTCGGCACGGAGAGCTTTGCCGAGGCGCTGACGTATTTCCCCGCGGAGCAGGATTACCACACCGGCCCGGAGGGATATTTGGAAAAAATCGAGCAGGCGAAGATGGCGGTGAAGATGCCCATCATCGCCAGCCTGAACGGGACCACGACGGGCGGCTGGGTGCGGTATGCGAAGATGATGCAGGAGGCCGGCGCGGACGCCGTCGAGCTGAACATCTACTACATCGCCACCGACGCCGAAACCAGCGGCAGCGACGTGGAGAAACAGTACCTCGACCTCGTGGCCGCGGTGAAGGATTCGCTCTCGATTCCGCTGGCCGTGAAGATCGGGCCGTACTTCAGCGCCACGGCCAACATGGCCAAGCGGCTCACCGAAGCCGGCGCCGACGGGCTGGTGCTGTTCAACCGCTTCCTGCAGCCGGATATCGACCTCGAAGCGCTGGAACCCAATCCCAAGCTGTTGTTGAGCGATCCCTACGAGTTGCTTTTGCCGCTGCGCTGGGTGGCGATTCTGCGGGGCCGGATCGACGCCTCGCTGGCGATCACCTCCGGCATTCACGACGCCCACTCGCTGGCCAAGGCGCTCCTGGCGGGGGCCGACGTGGGGATGATCGCCTCGACCATCTACCAGGACGGCTTCGAGCAGGTCAGCCGCATCCTCCGCGGCCTGCAGGAATGGATGAAGGAGAAGGAATACGACTCGGTCGAGCAGCTCAAGGGCAGCATCAGCCAGGCGAACTGCCCCGATCCCGAAGCCTTCGCCCGCGGCAACTACATGAAGGCCCTGACCTCGTTCACCGGCCGGCCGATTTAGGTTGCTGAGCCGCGGCCAGTGGTCGCGGAGCACGACAATTGCCTACAAACGCGTTGGAGCGGCACGAAAATGCCGACCCAATTTCATATCGACGACGAACCGAATGCCGAATCAAGTCACGCTTCCCAGGGTGTTGCCCTGCGCCGGGCGAACGGCTGGGCCCTCGGTCCAACTCTCGAAAACGCTAATCGCGCGGAATGCGTTCTATCCAATAATCCGGCTCGCGATGGAGATGCATGAGCGCGACGATGAAAACGTCTTCGGGCCTGCGGTAGTAGAGCACGGCGTAAGGGAAGCGGTGCAAGCGAAGATATTGGACCTTGCCGCGAAAGACGCCGAATGCGTCGGGCGTGGCGGAGATGCGTTCCAAGGCAATATCGACCTCGTCGAGAAACTCTTCTCCCACTCTCGCCTGCTGACGGTTATACCACTCGGCCTCGCCGATCATTTCGGCCTGGGCTTCGTCGTGGAAGACGACCGGCGTCATCGGTTTCGCTCCCGCGCCCGGCGCATGGCTTCGGCGGCGGGGATGCCGATGGTTTTGCCCGCGTCGATTTCCGCTACCCGGCGCTCTGCAACCACCCACCAGGAGTCGGCCACCTCGGAATTCGCTGTCGCGGCCAGACTGTCGATCAATTGTTTTGCCAACTGTGCGCAAAGATCATCGGCAATTGAAGGGCTTCCTCGGTGATTCGATCGGCTTGAAGTGACATGGAGATATCTCCGTCGATCCCTTGAAACATTTTTTCCAAAAAATTGAGGAACTCAGTGGCAACGGCGTGCGCGAGTTCATGGCCCAATATCTGGTATTATACTGTCTCATCCGCGGTGCGAGCAAGGCCCATGGAACCGCAGCGCGGCCGATGCCCGGGAAACGGCACCGCCCGCCTCGACATTCGCCCGCTCCTGACCGAAAATTATGAAGGGCGAGGAACGCGGCGCATTCTCGCCACCGGCAATGCCGCCCACTTCCAATGGATTCCGGGACTCGAAGTAACGGACTGGCGATCGGCGTCCATTTGAATCGATTCCATGCCCCATCGCCGATCAACGATAATTGAGGCTCGCGCCCACCGCATTAGCCCGAAAGAAAGGACCAATTCCATCCGACCGACCCGAATCCTCTTGACGCTCCTGTACCGCTGACGGCCTTTCCTATTTCTCCTTAATTGGTAACGCGTCCCCCGATTTAACGTCCCCCGATTTATGTACAACGTCCACCTAAGACCAAAAACCAAAACCCCAAGACCCAAGGCGCCGGATGTATTATCCAAACCGCCGATCGAGTATAATATCCGTCATGCTCCCACTGAATCAGCACGAAAAGAAAGGACCATTTCCATGAGATCGTCGCGAATTTGCATGTTGTTGATGACCATCGCGTTTTGCAGCGGATTAAGCTTGAACGCCGAGGATGCCAAACCGGCTGCCGAGAGAAATTTGCCGCGGCCTTACGCCAAACACCTTCAGTGGTGGGCCGATGCGCGGTTCGGCATGTTCATCCACTGGGGGCCGGTCGCTCTGACGGGCCAGGAAATCAGTTGGTCGCGGGCGAATACCAATCCGAAATGCCCGAATAGCGGGCCGATTCCCGTCGCGGAATACGACAATCTTTACAAGCGGTTCGATCCCGTGAAATTCGACGCCAAGGAGTGGGTCGCCATTGCGAAAGCGGCGGGGATGAAATATATGGTCTTGACCGCAAAACACTGCGACGGATTCCTGCTCTGGGACTCGAAAGTGTCGGACTACAACATCATGCACACGCCCTTCAAACGCGACGTCTGCGCCGGAATTGGCCAAGGCGGCGCACGAAGCGGGCATGAGAATCGGCTGGTACTATTCGCCGATGGATTGGCGCGACCCGGACTGCCGGTCGGAGCACAACGACCGCTTCGTGAAGCACATGCAGGCAGAGCTCACCGAGTTGCTCTCGAATTACGGCAAGATCGATTTATTGTGGTTCGACACCGACGGGGAACCTGCGCCGTGGGACCAGGCGAAGACCTACGCGATCATCAAAAAACTCCAACCCGACATCGTGATTAACAATCGCCTGGACCTCCAAGAACCGGGCATGCCGACGGCCCATCAGCCGGAGAGCATCCATCCGAACGCGGATTACTATACGCCGGAGCAGTTCATCGGCGGCTTCGACATCCGGCATCCCTGGGAATCGTGCATGACGACTTCGAAAAGAATCAGTGGTCCTGGGGCGGCAAGAACGACGGCGTGAAGCCGTTGGCCACCTGCCTCGAAATGCTCATCGGCTGCGCCGGCGGCGACGGCAACGTGCTTCTGAACGTCGGGCCGATGCCCGACGGCGAAATCGCGCCGGAGCAGGCGAACTTGGTGAAGGAAATCGGCGCGTGGCTCAAGAAAAACGGCGAGAGCATCTACGGCACGCGCGGCGGGCCGTTCAAGCCCGGCGAGTACGGCGTCTCGACCCGCAAGGGCAATACGATCTATGTGCATATTCGCAATTGGGCGGCCGATCCGCTCAAGTTGCCGGCGATTCCCGCCAGGATCGTGAAGAGCCGCGTCCTCGCCGGCGGCACGGCGGACGTGCGGCAAACGGCGTCGGGGATCGAGATTTCCGTGCCCGAGAGCGAACGGCAGCCGGTTGACACGATCGTGGCATTGGAACTCGACGGCGACGCGAATCGAATCGCCCCGCTTGCGGTGCCGCGCGCGCGTGCCGTTGTCCGAAAAAGCGAAGGCCGCGGCGTCGAACATTTATCAGAATCAAGCGGAATTCGCCGCCGAAAAGGCCGTGGACGGCCGCGGCGACACGCGCTGGGCGACCGACGGCGGCACGCATCAAGCATGGCTCGAAATCGACCTCGGCCAGCCGAAAACCTTCCGCCGCGCGCGAATTTCCGAAGCGTTTCCGAATCGGGTGCAAAAATTCGAACTTCAGCGGCTGGACGGCGCGGAGTGGAAAACATTCTGCACCGGCACGACCGTCGGCGACTCCTGGTTCAAGAGTTTTCCGCCGGTCACCGCCCAGCGGGTGCGGCTGAACGTCCTCGAAGCGACCGACGGGCCGACCATCCGGGAATTTCAGCTTTTCGAATAGGCAGTTTTGGATTATAATGATCGCCAGATTTTAGCGCGAATTATTATGATTGCAGGGTGCCATGCCCACGCTTGCCGTGGGCATGAGAGCGCGCGCCGGATCTTCCCGCTTCCTTCATGCCCACGGCAAGCGTGGGCATGGCACCGAATTGTCTGCCTTGGAATCCTATTCGACCGACGAGGGCTGCATGATGAACGCCGTCTTTAAATGGAATGTCTTCTTGTTGTTCGGATTGTTCTTCATCAACGCATCGATTACCGCGGCAAACGGCGGCGGCAAGTGCGGCGACATCTGGATCGACGTTTATCAGGGCGAGCCGCTGCCGTATGCAGAGGTGTTGGCCGATCTGGCCAACGCGGACGTCATCTACCTGGGCGAGCGGCACACGATCGCGCGGCATCACGCGATCCAGGAGCGAATTTTGACCGATTTGGGGAAAAAATCGATTCCTCTGGCCGTCGGGCTGGAGCAGATGGAGACTTTCCGGCAGCCGCAACTCGACCGCTACAACCGCGGCGAGATCGATTTCGACGAACTGGCGAAAGCGACCGACTGGGCCAATCGCTGGGGCAATTTCGCGCAATATCGCGGCATCTTGGAGGCCGCCCGGAAGTTGAAGGCGCCGGTCGTCGCCTTGAACGCGAAGGCGGAGACGATTCGCCAGGTGGCGCGGAGCGGGGGAGTCGAGAAGATGCCGGCCGAGGCGCGCAAGGAACTCCCGGCGGAGATGCAGTTGCAGGATCCGGCCTACGAGAAAGCGTTGTCGCTCGAGCTTCAGGTTCACGCCTCGGCGATGGCGAAAGCGATTCGGCCGATGATCGAAGCGCAGATGGCGCGTGACGAATCGATGGCCCGGGCGATTGGTGCGTTTTTAGAGTCCAAAGAAGGAAAGGGGCGGAAAATGATCGTGATTTGCGGCGGGGGACACGTCGCCCGCGGGCTGGGCACTCCGGCACGGGTGCGGCGGCGGATGCCCGGCGTCAAGGACCGGATCGTCTTGCTCTCCGAGAGCGGCGAGGTGCAACTCTCGCCCGCCGAACTGGCGATGGCGTCCAACGTGCAGATCACCCACGAGCAAATGCGCGAACTGAGCCAGCCGATCGCTGATTATCTGTGCGTCAAGCCGCTTTCCGAAGAGAACGCCGAGCCGCCGAAAAGCAATCCCAAGATCCCGGATGAAATCGAACGGGCGATGCTGGGCGAAGGAAACATGGGAATTTGGGATCCACGTCGGATGGAGATGCTGGAAACTCCACCACAGGTGGATTTTCCTCACGAAAATGGAGCTCCCTTCGTCCCGATTCCCAACACGCCGCCCTCACCACAGCAATCGCCACTGATGCCGGAGCACGGTGACGGGTGGTGCCCCCCGAACGCGTCGCTGCATTTCTTTGGCAATGGCGCTATTTTGGTTGCCATTCTGATAGCATTTCCTTGGCCGCACCTGCCGGATTTTCCGCATTCGTGATTACTCCGCTTACGGCAACGCGGCCGATGCCCGTGGCGAGTATTTCAGGGAGGTTTTCGGGCGTGATGCCGCCGATGGCGAAGGCGGGGAGGCGGATTTCGGCGGCGACTTGGCGCAGAGCAGATTCGAGGCCGGGGAAGGCGGCGAAGTCTTTCGTGGTCGAGGGGAATGTGGGACCGACGCCGATATAGTTCGCGCCGTCAAGCACCGCTTGCCGGGCTTGCTCGATCGAGTGCGCCGAGACGCCGATCAGCGCTTGCGGACCGAGAATCGCGCGGGCGTCTTTCACCGTGAGTTCTTCCTGCCCGAGATGGGCGCCATCTGCCTGAGAGAGGAGGGCGAGGTCGGGACGGTCGTTCATGATGAACAAAGTCGGCGAACTGCAGGTCAATTCGCGCAATACTCGCGCGCGGTCCAACAACTGGCGGTCGTCGAGCTTCTTGTCGCGGAGTTGCAGGACGTGAACACCCGCCGTGATGAGGGAGGAGGCGAACCGGCGAAAATCGTCGAGCGATTCACGGCCGTCGATGAGCACGTAGAGCTTCGCGTTGGCGAGTCGCTCGCAGCTTTGCCGGGTGATCTCGACCGCCCGTTCCAGGGTGTAAATCCGATAGCGGATCTGCTTGAACTGGGCGGCCATCGCCGTGTCGAGCAGCTTGCCGTACTCTTCGAGGCTGCGAAGCGATTCCTCCAGCCGGCCGAAATTGGCGGCCAGCACGTCGGCCAGGTCGGCCCGGACGGTTTCGGCGGCGGTGGTCAGGCCGGCGCCGACGTCGGCCTGCGTTTCTCGCGAAGCGAGCAGATCGGCTGCCGGAATGCTTTTGATTTGGGCGACCAGGTCGTGACGCAAGTTTTTCGCCGTCTCCGTCAAGAATCGATCGTCGCACACGAACCGCAAAAAATCTTCCACTACCCGGAGGCCTTCGCGGGCGCGATTGGCGGCGGCATCGAGGATGCGGAGGAGCGGAGAGGAAGGGAGAGTGGGGAAAGAGGAAGGGGGAGCAAAATCACGAAATTCGAATGACGAAAGGCGAATGTCACATTCTTGATGCTCGCTGTTTTGCATGGTAGTACCAGGTACTGAGTACTGAGTACCGAGTACTTCGCTTTCCCCATTCTGCCTTGTCCCCGCCATCTTCTTAGTTTCCTCTTCCGTCTTCCGCCTTCCGCCTTCCGACATCAAACTCTCCCCACTCGCTTCTCCCCACTCCCCACTCGCTTCTTCTGAGTCTTCCTCAAAATCCAGCGGGGAGTTCACATAGCCGTTGCGCTCGCGGATATCGGCCTCGAGGGCTTGGCGATTAGCTCCCCGTTCGATCAGCCATTGGGTGGTATCGTTATTGCCATAAAGAATGGCCAGCAACAGATGTTCGGTGGCGAGGATCGGGGATCGCTCGAATTCCAACGCAAAAAGATAGGCTTTGCGGATGGCCCGGTTCATATCGCGATCGAAATGATAGGGAACATTGCCTTCATGCTCAGAGGGAAGACCACATTTTCGTGAAATCCCCCAAATGTTGCAAACATCCTGTATTGCCACGCCGTATTGCGTGAGAAGATGGGCGGCTCGGCATTCGGTTTCGGTGAGCAAACCGAGGAGAATGGCGCAAGAGTCCAGCTCGAGCGAATCGGCTCGGATCGATCCAACCGGCGGCATGGTTCAACACACGTTCGGCGGCGGCAGTGAACTGATAATTCATATTTCAAGTTTGGCAGATTCCCCTAATGTCTGCAATGTCGGCTGATAGCAGGGTGGTATTTAACCACCAATTCGACTAGTTCGAACTCAGGTAAACTTCGGGTGTTTTCCTGGAATATCGCTGAAAAGAGCATCCAGAGGCGTTCATTAGTGGTTTCATGTTGCCGAAATGCTGCATTAGTGGCTGAAAGCAAACTCTTGATTCAGCAGCGATTCATTCTAACTACGTCAAATGTCTTACAATTGGATAAATTGTCCTAAACTCCTATCTGGCATTTACTTGCCTTGATTCGCCCTATTTTAGAAGTTACAATTCCCTGTCCGAAGAGGGAGGATGGTTTTTTCAATCTGTCGGGCAAGTTGCAAGGGCAGTAAGGAACTGAGAGGTTGAAAACCTGTCCTACAGGTGACAGGTTGGAAGCCTGACCTATGAATATTCAAGGAGGAATTGTTCGCCATGCGTAGAATGCCTTGGGCGATGTATTTGTGGCCGGGCTTGCCGCAACTTTGGTTGCGGGGGCAGTGGGCGGGGCTGGCGAAAGCCCTCGGCGCCGCCGTGCTGTTAAACGCGGTGCTATTGGGCAGTTTCGGCTGGTGCGAACTGATAAATTCGGGCATGCGTAATATATTGTGGATCGCCGCGGCCTTTTTTTGGACGGCGGCGGCGGCAAGCGGCTATGTGCAAAACCGGCGGGCGAGCCGCAAGCAGCACACTCCCGCGAAGGATACTTTCCACAAGGCGCTCGACTTATACTTGAGAGGCGACAATTTTCAAGCGGAGTGCATGCTGGTGGAAATGGTCGCGGCGAACGAACGGGACATGGACGCCCGGCTGATGCTGGCCACGCTGTACCGCCACAACCGGCGTTACGACGAAGCGGCGAAGCAACTCGACGCGCTCGTGCGGTTCGAGGGGGCCGAGAAATGGGCTTTGGAAATCGATCGGGAACGGACGCTCATTGCCGAAGGGAAAAACAACGTCGAGGAGGAGGAGTTTGTGCCGACCATCGAACCGCAACCGCGGTTGAGCCACGCGGCGTAGAAGTAAGTGCAGTCAAGGGGGGATCCCTCCGTGTACGAACGATATACCGACCGTGCGCAAAAGATTCTGCAGTTGGCCAATCAAGAGGCGCAGCGGTTCAACCATGAATACATCGGCACCGAACATATTTTACTAGGGCTCATTAAGGAAGGCAGCGGCGTAGCGGCGAACGTACTAAAAAATTTCGACATCCAACTTCAAAGCATCCGCAGCGAGGTCGAAAGGCTCATCCAGAGTGGGCCGGACAAGCTCATGACGGGCAAGCTCCCGCAGACGCCGCGGGCGAAGATGGTAATTGAATATTCGATGGAAGCAGCCCGCTACCTGGGCGATGACTGCGTGGGCAGCGAACACATTTTGTTGGGCCTGCTCCGCGAACGGGAAGGCGTAGCGGCGCAAGATATTGATGAATTTCGGATTGACTACCGAGAAGGTCCGCCAAGAGATTTCGAATATCGTCGGTCGGGAAGCAAATGGCAAAAAACCAGCCGATCGCCAATTGATCAAGGCCAAGCTGGACGAACTTTCACAAATACCTCGACTAAAAAGATCGTCGAAAATGCGTTGGAAGAAGCCCGCATCCTGGAACATGACTACGTTGGAGGAGAGCATATTTTTTGGGATTGTTCCACGAGCCTGAAAGTGTAGCGGCTCAAGTGCTCAAACATTATGGATTGCAGATCGATGAAGTCCGCACGGAGATTTTACGGCTTCTTGATGAAACCAGATCCCCGTAGCAATCGCTCGAAAAAGCTTTATGGTTTCGTGTATAATTAATGTATGAAGATTATCGAGGGCATATAAAAAAGTCCCAGGGAGTAGAACAACATGTACGAACGATTTACCGACCGTGCGCGGAAAGTGATGCAATTGGCCAACCAGGAGGCGCAGCGGTTCAACCACGAATACATCGGCACCGAGCACATCCTGCTGGGCTTGATCAAGGAAGGCAGCGGCGTGGCGGCGAACGTGCTGAAAAATCTGGACGTCGATCTGCGGAAGATCCGTCTGGAGGTCGAGAAGCTCGTTCAGAGCGGGCCCGACATGGTCACGATGGGCAAGCTTCCGCAGACTCCGCGGGCGAAGAAGGTCATCGAATATTCGATGGAGGAAGCACGCAACCTGGGGCACAACTACGTCGGCACGGAGCACATTTTGCTTGGCCTGCTGCGCGAGCAGGAAGGCGTGGCCGCGCAGGTGCTGATGAATTTGGGTTTGAAGCTGGAGGAGGTCCGCGAGGAGGTTTTGAATCTGTTGGGCCACGGGATGGAAGGCCCCGAAGGCTCGGAGCGGCCCGGCATGGGCGGCGGAGGCGGGGGCGGGGGCGGCGAGACGCCGTCGCGGACCAAGTCGAAAACGCCCGCGTTGGACAGCTTCGGCCGCGATCTGACCGAATTGGCCCGGCAGAACAAACTCGATCCGGTGATCGGCCGCGAAAAGGAAATCGAGCGCACGATGCAGATTTTGAGCCGGCGGACGAAGAACAATCCGGTGCTCTTGGGCGAGGCGGGCGTGGGCAAGACGGCGATCGTCGAGGGCTTCGCCCAGCGGGTGGTGCAGGGCGAAGTGCCCGAACTGCTGGCCGACCGCCGCATCGTGGTCCTCGATTTGGCGATGATGGTCGCCGGAACGAAGTACCGCGGGCAATTCGAGGAGCGCATCAAGGCGGTGATGAACGAAGTCCGCCGCGCGAAGAACATCATTCTGTTCATCGACGAATTGCACACCTTGGTGGGCGCCGGCGGCGCGGAAGGCGCGATCGACGCCAGCAACGTGCTGAAGCCCGCGCTGTTGCGCGGCGAAATCCAGTGCATCGGCGCGACGACGCTGGACGAGTACCGCAAATACATCGAGAAGGACAGCGCGCTGGACCGCCGCTTCCAAGTGGTGATGGTCGAGCCTTCGACGAAGAGCGAGGCGATCGATATTCTCAAGGGCTTGCGCGACCGCTACGAGCAGCACCACCATGTGCAGATCACCGACGACGCGGTCGAGGCGGCGGTCGAATTGTCGAACCGCTACATCACCGGCCGCTGCCTGCCGGACAAGGCGATCGACGTGATCGACGAGGCGGGCGCCCGCGTACACTTGAAATCGATGACCCGTCCGCCCGATTTGAAGGAGATCGACGAGCAGGTCGAGGAGTTGAACAAGCAGAAGGAAGAGGCGGTCGCCAATCAGGATTTCGAAAAGGCCGCCGCGCTCCGCGACCAGGCCGACAAGCTCAAGAAGAAGAAGCAGACGGTCACCAACGAGTGGAAGGAAAAGGCCCGCGAGACCGACGGCGTGGTCGATGAGGACGTGATCGCCGAGGTGGTGTCGAAGATCACCGGCGTGCCGCTCACGCGGCTCTCGACCGAGGACTCGATGCGGCTGATGAAAATGGAAGACGAACTGCACAAGCGGGTGGTCAGCCAGGACGAGGCGATCAAGTCGATCTCGAAGGCCGTGCGCCGCTCGCGGAGCGGGCTGAAGGATCCGAAGCGGCCGTCCGGCAGCTTCGTCTTCGCCGGGCCGACGGGCGTGGGCAAGACCTTGTTGGCCAAGGCGCTCGCCGAGTTCATGTTCGGCGACGAGGACGCGCTGATGCAGATCGACATGAGCGAGTACATGGAAAAGCACAACGTGAGCCGGTTGATCGGAGCTCCGCCGGGCTATGTGGGCTACGAGGAAGGCGGCCAATTGACCGAGCGCATCCGCCGCCGGCCGTACTCCGTCATTCTGCTGGATGAGATCGAGAAGGCCCATCCCGACGTGTTCAATATGCTGTTGCAGATCATGGAAGAAGGCCGCTTGACCGACAGTTTCGGGCGGCACGTCGATTTCCGCAACGCGGTGCTGATCATGACCACCAACGCGGGCGCGGAGGCGATCAAGAACGAATCGGCGTTCGGTTTCCAGAAGCCCGACAGCGACGCGAACTACGAGAGCATGAAGGAACGCGTGCAGGAGCAGATCGAAAAGGTGTTCAAGCCCGAGTTCCTCGGCCGCTTGGATGACGTGATCGTGTTCCGCCATCTGACGCAAGACGATTTGGTGAACGTGGTCGAAATGGAACTGGGCAAGATCCGCAGACGGCTCGAGGAGCAAAGCCTCAAGCTGGTCTTGACCGACGATGCCAAAAAGTTCCTGGTCAAGAAAGGCTCGAACCTCGATTTCGGCGCCCGTCCGCTGCGCAGGGCGCTGGAAACTTACGTCGAAGACCCGCTCTCCGAGGAACTCTTGAAGGGCGAGTTCCAAGGCAAGGACACGATTACCGTCCGCGTCAAGGAAGTGGGCGGCAAGAAGCAACTCGATTTCCTCGGCACCCTCGGCGACGCACCGGCGGAGCCGCCGGTGGAAGCGGTAGTCGGTGAACCAACTGCGACGTCTTAAAATGTAAAAGAAGGGACAGCCGCATATAATGGGCAATATGGAATATTGAGAAAAGCGTTTAAACCAAGTGCTGTTCTCCATATTGTCCATTTTGTCTAATATATATGGCTGTCCCTTTATTCTTGGCTTGTGCCATCCGGGAAATCCGAGTACAAATATCGCCCCGGAAATTACGGCTTCTTGCCGTTCTTGTGGGAAGCTCCTCGCAAACACGTTGGTTCGCGTTCATGTCCAGTTCAACATTAGAGTTCGATGAAAGTCCGCGGCGCAGTCCGGCGAAGGTGGTCACCGATTGGATCACGGATTTCGGCGGGATGCTCGTGAACGGCGTGTTCGAGTTGGGGAGCATTTCGATATTCATTTACCGCACGATGCTCTGGCTGTTCACGCGCTTCCCCAAGCGGGAGACGCTGCTGCCGAATTTCTACCAGATCGGCGTGCTGAGCCTGCCCGTGGTGGCATTGACGGGCACGTTCATCGGCATGGTTTTGGTGGTGCAGACATTCGTGCAGTTCCGCCTGATGAACATGGAAACGCGGCTGGGGGCGGTGATCAACATGTCGCTGGTGCGGGAGTTGGGGCCGGTGCTGGCGGCGACGATGCTCGCCGGCCGGGTGGGCAGCGCGATGGCCGCCGAACTGGGAACGATGCGCGTGACCGAGCAGATCGACGCGCTGGCGAGCATGGGCGCGAATCCGATCCACTACCTGGTGGTGCCGCGGTTCCTGGCCTGCCTGTGCCTGATACCCGCGCTCACGCTGATGGCCGATTTCATGGGCGCGCTGGCGCGTATTTTTATGCCGTGGACTTGAAGGGCATCGACTGGTTTCATTACGTGGAGAACTCGCGGCATTTCGTGGGCCAATTCGACCTCTTCGCGGGCATATTCAAAAGCTTGTTTTTCGGGGCGGCGATCGCGCTGATCGCCTGCCACCGCGGATTCAACTGCGAGCCGGGCGCGGAAGGCGTCGGCCGGGCCGCCACCAAGGCATTCGTCGCTTCGTTCGTCATCATCATGATATTGAACCTGGTGTTGGGAATCTTCCTCGACGGCGTTTATTATTCGCTGTGGCCGGAGGCGCCGAAAATTACGAGTTAGAAGCCCACTTTTATATGGTTGCTGCAACGCTTGCCAACGCCGAAACGCGAAAGTATTTGGTCGAGATCAACCGGCTTTCGGTCGATTTCGGGCGGCAGAAGGTGCTGCGCGAGATCGATTTGAAAATTCCCCGCGGACAGACGCTGGCCGTGATCGGCGAAAGCGGCTGCGGAAAGACGGTGCTCTTGAAGGCGATCATCGGGCTGCTGCGGCCGAGCGCGGGCGCGGTGATTTTCGACGGCAAGGACCTGGCGAAATTGGACGAGCGCGAGCTGACGCGGGAGCGGATCCGGTTTGGATTTTTGTTCCAGGGAGCGGCATTGTTCGACAGCATGACGATCGCGCAAAACATCTCCTTCCCGCTGCGGCAGCATACGAAGAAGACGGCGGAGGAGATGCGGCGGATCATTTCCGCCCGGCTGGCCGAGGTGGGCCTGCCGGAAAACGTGCTGGGGAAGAAGCCCGGCGAGCTTTCGGGCGGGATGCGGAAACGGGTCGGATTGGCGCGGCGCTGGCCCTGGAGCCCGAGATCATCCTTTACGACGAACCCACCACGGGCCTCGATCCGATCATGGGCGACGTGATCAACGAGTTGATTCTGGGGACGCGGCGGCACCATCCGGTGACGAGCATCGTGGTCACGCACGACATGCGGACCGCGCGAAAAGTCGCCGACCGCGCGGTCATGCTGTATCCCCTGCCGCGGCTCAAGGAAGGCGAGTCGCAGATCATTTACGACGGCCCGGCCGACAAGATCGAACGCAGCGCGGACAGCCGCGTTTCGCAGTTCGTCCGCGGCGAGGCGGGCGAGCGGCTCATGGAAATGCGGAAGCGGAACGGAAATTAAGACGTAAAGAACGGAGTGTGAGTGGGACAGGGGACAGGGAATAGGATACTGGGAATAGGAATTGATTGATTATTTCTTCTCCTCCTTCCCCCTTCCGCCTTCCGCCTTGCCCTGTCCCCTGGCTCCAGACTTCCTCCCATTCGAGGGATCGATCATGAACGAACGAGTAATGCAATTGCGCGTGGGCATGATGGTGCTGATTACGTTGATCGCCATGGGAGTGCTCATGACGATGCTGGGCAATTTCTCGAATTGGATTTACGGATCGTACACCGTCTATATCAGCTTCAACCAAGTGCCGGGCGTTTCCGCGAACACGCCCGTGCGGAACAACGGCATCCGCATCGGCTACGTGAAGAAAGTCGAGATGAGCAAGGACAACAAGGAAGTGATCGTCACCGCCGCGATCCAGGACCGCTGGAAGCTGTACACCGACGAGACGTGCCACGCGCAAACGAACCTGATGGGCGACGCGGCGCTGGAATTCATGCGCACGCCGGGTTACAAGGGGCCCGTCGAGCAAATCAAGAACGGCGCAGCGCATTCAAGGGCAATCCGCCGTCGAACCGCTGCAAATGGTGCAGAACGTGCAGGGGCAATTCGTCTCCACCATCGGTTCGGTGCGCGAGGCGAGCGACAGTTTCCGCAGCACCAGCGACGATTTGCGCGTCACGATGCAAAAGCTCAACACGATGCTCGAGGAAAACCGCCAGGGCATCAAGTCCGCCATCGAGCAGGCGAACGAGATTTTGGCGGACACGAAGGACATCATCGGCGACGAAACCACGAGAAAAAATCTCCGCGCGGCGCTCGAGCAACTGCCGCAGATGATGAAGGATACCAGCGAAACCGTGAAGAGCCTGAACCAAACCGTGAAATTGGTCGATAAGAATCTCCGCAACGTGGAAGGCTTCACGCAGCCGTTGGGCGAACGCGGGGCGGTGCTCATCGACAATCTGGAAAAGGGCACGCGGAACCTCGACGCCCTGGTGAGCGACATGACCATCTTCACCGACAAGCTGAACAGTTCGGAAGGCACGATCGGCCTGTTGATCAACGATCCGCAGCTCTACCAGCATCTGAACTGTGCGGCGAAGAACATCGAGGACATCACCCGGGATCTGAAGCCGATCAAGGACGATCTGCGGGTGTTCACCGACAAGATCGCGCGGCATCCCGAGGATCTCGGCGCGGGGGATTTTCGAGAGAAAGCCGGGACTCAAGTAATCGCGGAACAACGGCCGCGTTCGAATTCTTTGGGGGGATGACCGCGGAAAGCGGTCCGCCTTTTCGGAGAGCGGCCCGCGTCTTGGTGGCGCAGCAGCCTTATAAGGGGTCCGCATGGGCGTCCGTGCCATGACCCGGCTAACGAGTGCTTTCAGCAAGAAATGGGAAAACCATGAAGCCCACTTGGCGATTTACTTCCTGTACTACAATTTCTGCCGAGTGCATCTAAACCTTGAAAACGACCCCGGGAGTGGCAGCGGGATTGACCGACAAGGTTTGGAGTGTAGAGAGGATGCTGGATGAGATGGCAGTCTGCTGGGGATTCTTCCGACGCCCCATAATAACCCGCAAAATAATATCATGGGGAAGGTCAAAATAGCCATGCTTTCTTTGAACTGCACTTTCTGAAAAATGCGGGCTAACAGGCCGTAGTTGTTGAAAACTGATATTCCATAAAAATGGCTCTCCGATCACGCTGGTAGTAATAAAACAGCCACCGTGAAAAGGAGAGCCAAGGATGGCGATAAATCAATGTCCGCAGGAATGGTCGGAATGGATGGAATGGTTGGGGACCGGGCTGCATGGGCGGTGCCGCTGGCGGCTGCCGATCCTGTTTTGCGGGATCCTTTTCGCCACAGGCCGTCGAACCGCGGCCAGTTGGCTGCGGGCCGCCGGCGTCAGCGCCGACTTCAGCGACTATTATTATTTCATCGCCGCCGTGGGACGCAAGGCCAAACCGCTTGCCACCCGTCTGTTGTTGCTGCTGTTGAAGCGTCTGCCCAGCGGGGACCACATCCTTTTGGCCTTGGACGACACGCCCACCAAGCGTTACGGTCCGAAAGTCCAGGGGGCCGGCATCCATCACAATCCCACGCCCGGTCCCGCCGACGCCAAATTCCTTTACGGGCACATTTGGGTCACTTTGGCTTGGATTGCGCGGCATCCGCTCTGGGGCACGATCGGCCTGCCCTTGCGGGCGGTGCTCTACATCCGACAAAAAGATATTGCCAAGTTGCCCGAGAAACTGGAGTGGCAGTTCAAGACGAAACTCGAACAAGGCGTGGAACTGGCGTTTTGGGCGTGGATGATCGTCGCCGAGGCGGGAAAACGGCTCTGGATCGTCGCCGACGGAGCCTACGCCAAGCGGCCCTTCCTCAAGCCCTTGCGGATGCTGGGCGTAACGGTCATCAGCCGGTTGCGGAAGGATGCCGCGCTCAACGATCTGCCGCCAAAACTCAAAAGGGGACAACGACGCGGACGCGGACGGCGACGGATTTACGGCAAGAAGCGGATCAGCCTGGCCAAGCGGGCCGCCGCACGGCGCGGCTGGCAAACCATCGAGTGCGTACAGTACGGCAAAACGGTGACCAAGAAGTACAAAAGCTTCCTGGCCACCTACCGGCCGGCATGCGGCATGATCCGCGTGGTGATTGTCCAGGAGTCCGACGGCTGCGAGTTTTTCTTCTCGACCGACCCGCAGGCGAGCGTGCAAGAAATCCTGGAAGCGTTCGCCGATCGGGCGGCCATCGAACAGGTTTTCCACGACATCAAGGAGGTCTGGGGAGCCGGCAAGCAGCAACTTCGCTACCTCTGGGCGAACTTCGGGGCTTGTCATCTGAACCTTTGGATGCACACCCTGGTGGAGTTGTGGGCCTGGAACAAATCCAAGGCCACCCTTTGCGATCGCCGCGATTCTCCCTGGGACGATCCAGGACGCCGCCCTTCGCATGCCGATCGCCGCAAAGCCTTGCAGCGCAAGATTCTGCAGCGCGAATATTCGTCGCTTCTGCACTGTCACGATGCTGCGCGAAAACTCGCGGCCTTCGTACGGCTGTTGCTCAAAATGGCATTGTGACATGAACGTTTTTTGGAAAGTGCAGTTTGAACCTCAGAACAGAAATTACTTGCTTCCTGCGGATGCAAAAGCAACTCATCTATCGTCCATTAACCATGAAAAGATCAGCATTATTGGGGAATCGTATCGGACAAAAGAGAAATGCGCAACCCCGCTTTCGGGTTAAGGCTACTAGCTTGTGTAAGATATTATTCGCCTTGACTATTTTTACAAAAAAATGATAATCTAAACTGCTTTTCACAAGGTCGAATAGCTCTAACTGGGGGTAGCATCCCTTTAGGCATGGTAAACTAAAAAGAGCTTTCTGCTAACCGCAAATTCATTTTGACTACGCATGTTATCTAACCTTTTAGGCTGGATTATCGAGTGAAACCTGTAATACAAGCGCTTGTCCTAGCCGAGCACGTCTATGAAGATAAGACCGGCAAAAAAATAATTGCTGGCACCTTTCACGGTGTGGTTTTTCGCCGAAAGCCACCAGTTGAAGAAATAACTTTCCCTGATGGTCAAAAGAAACAAATTTTAATGGGAGGTGTACAGGGCGGTTCTCCTTACGCTTACCTTAGTTTAACAGATGTCTGTATAAACACGATTCTTTCAGTCCAGTTTGTTTTTTTGACAGAAAATGAAGTATTATTTCATACAGAGATAACAATTGATTGCAACGACCGATTACAAACCATTGAGGTGATTTTACCGCTACCTGCATTACCTATACAGAAAGAAGGAGTCTATGAATTGGAAATCGTCTGCGAGGATGAAATAATCGGTTATTCTCGCATTACTGCAAAAGAAGCAAAATAATTGAAAGGCGATATGATGATTTTAGATGGAATTGATATTGAAGTAGAAGGTAGTGCATCTTATCCAGTAATTATTGGAGATTGGCAAGATAAGAAAGCCTACCGCTGTCATGTTGTTGTCTTAGAAGAAGAAGACGGTTCGTTTTCTACAATCGTTGTTAATCTTCCTGGCTGCGGAAGTTGTGGTCCCACATTGGAAGAAGCCTTAGAAAATACCTTCGAAGCTGTTTTAGGGGTTGTTGAATCTCATATCGCCGCGGGCGAATCAATTCCCTGGAAAGATTCATCGGCAACTGATATACCCGAAGGGGCTATTCAAAAATGGATTTTAGTGAATGCCTAATAAAGTGCCACGCATAAAAGGCGAAGAGGCGGTCAAGGCGTTTGCTAAGGCAGGCTTTTATCTCGATAGAATAAGAGGAAGCCATCACATTCTCAAACATCCCCATAAAACGGCTCGTTTATCAATACCGGTTCATGCAGGACAGACAGTTGGGATCGGCTTATTAAGTAGCCAGATTGGGATTGCGGGATTAACTATTGAAGAGTTTATAGGCTATCTATAAATCAATTTATAAAGAATGCGTGAATTCTGCATTCTTTTCTTTTAACTGGGAAACTACCAGCAACACACTCTTAAGACACTCCCATTTTTCGCGGGGGGGTGGTTGATCGACTGGCGGTTATTATAATATCGGCAGTTGTCTTTCTTTTTACCCCATCCTGCTGTTGATATGAAAGGACGGCTTATGTATTTCGGCAAATTTTTCGGTTTGTGGGCGCGGGGCTGCTGGCGATTGTTGCCTGGGCAACCCTGGGAAATGGAGCAGATGATAAACTGAATCCTCAAATCGACAATCCGGCGCCGATCGCATCCACCGCCGATCAGGCAACTACGCCGCAACTTTCGTTCAACGGCCTGGACATGACCTTGGGCAACCTCTCGCTGCTCTCCAGCGCGAAATCGCGTTCCATCTCTCCGGAGAATTTCACGGGCGAAAAAGGCAAGGCGGGCATGGCGACGGAAGGCTCGGGCAAAGGACCGGCGCGGGAATTGGGCCAGGGCTGGAAGGTCTCCCCTTCGGTGCCGATCAAGGCGGGGACAACCTTCACGCTGGCCGACATCGACGGGTCAGGCGCGATCCAGCAGATTTGGATGACGCCCGCCCCGCTCGATAAAACGCGGTTCAATATTTTGCGTTTCTATTGGGACGGCGAAACCGAGCCGTCCGTCGAAGTGCCGCTGGGCGATTTCTTCGCTTGCGGCTGGGGGCAATACTGCCAGATCAATTCGCTGCCGGTGTGCGTGAATCCGGGCAGCGCGTTCAATTGCCAGTGGAACATGCCGTTTCGGAAACACTGCAAGATCACTTTGGAGAATCTCGACGACAAGGACATGTGGCTCTACTATCAGATCAACTACACGCTCACCGAAGTGCCGGCCGACGCGGCGTATTTCCACGCGCAGTTCCGCCGCGTGCCGAAACTGCCGTTCAAACAGGATTACACGATCCTCGACGGCGTGCAGGGCCGCGGCCAATATGTGGGCACGTACCTGGCTTACGAATCGAAAACGACCGGCTGGTGGGGCGAGGGGGAGATCAAGTTCTTCCTCGACGGCGATCGGAAGTTTCCCACCATCTGCGGCACCGGGACGGAAGATTACTTCTGCGGTTCCTACGATTTCGCGGATCGAAAGACGAGGTTGTACATCCCCTTTAGCACGCCCTACACCGGGCTGCCGCAGGTGATTCCCCCGGAGCGAACGCATACCGCGCCGCAGCGATTCGGGATGTACCGCTGGCACATTCCCGATCCCGTCCGTTTCGAGAAGGATATAAAAGTGACCATCCAGTCGCTGGGCTGGAAGAAGAACGGCGCTTACCTGCCGCAGCGCGACGACATCGCGTCGGTGGCGTACTGGTATCAGGCCGAGCCGCACGCGAAATTCCCGGCCTTGCCGAGCAAGGAAGTTTTGCAGGTGAAGCCGATCGAGCAAAGCAAGGTGATAACGGAAGAAGAGATCGAAAAATAGGGTTGGGGCTTGGGGCTTGGATTAAACGATCTTTCCTGAAATTGGTGGGTCGGCGTAAAGTAGCAGGTTATGCTTTCGCATAACCTTTCGGTTTTTGTTATGCTGAAGCATAACCTACGGAATGAAAAATGGAGGCAGGATTCAATGCGGGTTTCGCTTTTTCGTTTGACCTTGATCGCCTGGCTGGCGTGGTTGCTGACGCTGGCGGTGATGGTGGGGTTGTCGCTTTCGCGCGTGATGCATCCGAGCTTTTTGTATCTGGCCGTGCCGCTTGCGGTGCAACTGATTTCAACAGCGGTCATTCTTGGTTGGGGAATGTGGCGGATCGTTCGCGGGTCGCGCGCTGGAGCGCGGCGTTTTGGCTTTGGCTGGGATTGATGCCGAACTTGTGGATGGCGGCCTACATCCAGTACCTCTTCGTTTTTGCCTCGGGCAGGAATCATCCGCCGAATATTTTGGTGAATATGGCTTCGCCCATGTCGTCGCTGATCGGCGAGCCGATCGTACGGGTGAAATATCCGTTTCGCCACGAAGGCGAGCGGTTCGTGATGTTTTCTGATTCGGACTCGCCGAACGCGAAAAGGATAACGGCCATGGACGCGCACATTCGGGCGATGGAAAAATCGCTGGGCGCGAAATCCGCCTACAAAGTGTATTGGGTGCGCGGGCCGGTTTATGGGTTGCATGGCCGTTATGTTTGCGGTTGGTCGCTGGGCGAACCGGCGAACGCGCCCGCCGACGGCGCCGATGGCTTGAATTACATGGATCGGCACGAAGTCGCCCATTTCGTGTTGGATCAGTTGCTTGCTCGGCCCGACCATGTGCCGATGCTGCTGCAAGAAGGCTGGGCGGAAGCGAATTCGGGACCGGAACGGGTGGAAGCCAACCGGCTCTCATGCTGCGCGATGCTCCACAACCGGCAATTCTCGAGCCTCCGCGATTTGACATCGCCGGCATGGTATTACAACTCGGACGGGCCGGTCTATCCGCAAGGCGGCGTGCTGGTCGATTATCTCCTCAAGCGCTTCGGCCACGAAAAGTTTCTCGAACTCTGCCGCGCCTGCCGTGCAGAAACTTTTCCCGACGACGTGAAGCGCGTGCTGGGCGTGAGCATGGACGAACTCGACGAAGACTACCAAGCCGATTTGGTCAAGCAGGAAAAGCCGGAGCCTACCGACAAGGAGTATCTGCTCTCGATGAAGCTTGGCGAGAAGGTTTCACCGGAAAAATGGCGGCAATTCGTGGATGACTATTGCGCCGGCGCGGACCGCCTGCGCAGCCTTTCGCCAATCGAGCGTAAAAATGACCTTGCTGCATGAAAATGTCACCGAATCCACTACCGGCAAGGCGGCCACCACTTGCGATGTCAATCGGTACGACAGCGACAATCGGCGGCAAGCTTGCGTTTCTTCCATGACGGTGAATGACACCGCTTATAATATCAACTTGATCGTCGTCACGCCGGAGGTGGAATTCAAACTGGCGAAAAACACCGCGGAAAATCCGTGGGAATTGGTGCAATATAGAGCCTGCCATGGCCGAAAAAGGCCCCCCCACGAGATCGAAAACACCGAGCACCGGGAGTACTTTTGGATTCCGCTTCGCCCGCTTGCAGGCAGGTCGAACGGAAACATGTTGGAAACCAAGATCACGGAAATCGAAGCGACCTCCGGACTCGTGCGGATGCACTTCGAAAAATTTATTCGATCCCGCGCCGCCGCGTTGCAACGAGGATGGTGGGATCTCGATCCCCAACGGGATTACGTGCTTGTGGAAGAACATTGCGATGCGCTCGATGCGCAAGGCGCGGCGGTTGGTTCCAGTCGCATTGCCGTCGAATATGAGACCATCGCGGGAACGCCCGTGCTCAAAACGGCGCGGACGTATGATCAATCGTCCCGCAACGCTTTACAGTGGACTCTGCGACTCGAATCCTGCAAATTCGGTCCGCCGCCGGCCAAGATTTTCGAATTATCCGCTTATGGAGATTTCAATCCAAGCAATATCAAAACCATCACGGAACCGCCGGCGCCCATACGCGTCGGCATTCCAGCCTGGATCGCGAGCGGATGGATGGCGGCTGGGCTTAATGATGGCTTTGGGTTCGATGCTTTTAGAATGTGCCGACCAAGGAGGCCTGTTTCACCGGGCATAATGAAGTGGTCACGATGATTGCTCTCAAATCCACCGTCGCCGTTGGCTCCGGGCTAAACGTTTATAGTTCATCCGGCAACAAACGAAGCGTAGAGAGATCGTTTTTTAGCTGGATGACCAATTTATCCGGCGGATCGCCGCGGAGGATGATGTTCGTGGTGCGGCTTTCGAGCCAGCCTTGCGGGGATCGTTTTCGATTCTTGGTATTCGCCCTCGGAAAACGTGAATAAGAGCGGCACTTTGTCGTCGCGGCCGATGACCCAAACTTCCGACACGCCGAGTCGGGCGTAAAACGAAAGCTTTTCGAACGATTCATCGCCGGGACTGCGGATCTCGATAACCACCGCCGGCGAACCCTCGAAATATTCATCATGATCGATGGAAAACGTCTCGGGCGTGAGGAGCACGAGATCGGGAATGCGGAAATCATTGGGCCAGCCGCCGGGCGATGCCACATTCACCTGGCGATAAATTCGATTACCGAACGGTTTGGCCCAAAAGTTACGAAGCCAAGACGCCAATTGAAATTGAAAATCTTGATGAGTCCGAGTCGGCGCCGGCGGCATGTGCAATTCCCCTTCCCACATTTCATCCCAGCGATCGATTCCCAACCGCTTGCGAGAATGCAAGAGTTCTGGGCGAAATTTCGGGAATGATCGCTTTCATAATGGATGGCCTCCGCTACCCCCCCATATTGTAGTAAATTGGATGTTGAATTGTCAAGTTGACAGCGTAATTGCTCCATAAAATATGGAAGAAGGGGTCTTTAGGTAACATGGATTATATTTTCCCGATTATGCAAACTTTTCCGAAAGTTTTGATTGCAAAAGCTCGATAATGGGTGGGACTTGGTTCAGGGCTTGCTTTGGACCAATGACCGTCCCCACATTTTGAGGTGTCCCCCCATGTCGCTTACCAGAATCACTCTGGCCGGCCTGATGGTTGTCGGCTTGTGCATACAAGCGGCCGCACAAACCAGTTCGGCGATCATTTATCCCGAGGATGCAAACTCCCCTGCATACAACCGGCCGCAAATATGGCGGCCGAGTTCGGGCTATCGCACAGTGGAACGATCGGGAAATTATGCGGCTGCGCATTCAAGCACTGCTTCCGCCCGGCATTTCCGCCAGGCGAGTTACACGGGACCGATGGGCGAGCGCAGTTTCTCCGGCGCCGTCGCCCGAGTTGAACCCGATTCCGGAGGAAACGGCCGTGGAAACGGGAGAAGTCATTCACGATCCCGGCGCGATGCAGTATGAACCGCTCACCACGGACGGACCGCTTGCCGGGCAGGCTTCGTGCGGCGGCGGCGAGTGCGACGGCTGCTGCGAGTGCGGCGGGGAGTATTGCAACGATTGCAACCGGCCGATTTTCGGCTTCCTCTGCGATTGGGGGCATCGAAATCTGGCGATCTTCGGCGGCGTCCACGGTTTCAAAGGCCCCCGCGACCGCGGCTTGAACGGCAATTTCGGCTTTCAAGAAGGAGTGAACTACGGCGCACCCTTGGGCGATCCCTGGGGTTGCGGATTCCAAATCGGCTTCCAAGCCTTGCAGAGCGATATTTCCGGCAATCAGGTGAACGGATTTCCCACGGCCGACCGGCATCAATACTTCGCCACGGCGGGCATTTTTCGCCGGGCGGAAGTCGGCAAAGTCCAATGGGCCGTGGCCTTCGATTATTTGTTCGATTCCTATTCCGACAGCGCCAGCCTCCAGCAAATTCGCTCCGAGACCGGCTGGCTTTTCAACGAGCAGACGGAAATCGGTTATTCGGGCGCTTACGGCATCGGCGGGGACAGCACGTCGGTCACCACGGTGCGGGGGACCATCGTCGGCCGGCTCGCCACCACCGATCAATTCGTGGGCTATATCCGCCGCTACTTCGAAAACGGCGGCGACGGCCGGCTGTTCGGCGGCATCACCGGAAACGGCGACGGGCTATTCGGCGCCGACGTCTGGATTCCCCTGGGCGGAAGCTGGGCACTGCAAAACGACTTTATTTACTTGATTCCCAAAGACGGCCGCGGAACCGCCGTGGGCGACAACGGCGCGGTCGTCGGCGGACAGGTTCGCGAGACTTGGGGCGTGGCGCTCAACCTGGTCTGGTACCCCGGCCGCTCCTCGCACTGCGTCGGCGAAAGTTGCTACCGGCCGGTGCTGAACGTGGCCGACAATTCGCAATTCCTGGTGAACCAAACCTTTTCACAATCAGCGCAGTAGGGCAGGTTTCCAACCTGTCAAAAATGCAAGAGAAATTCGGAGACGCTCAGGACAGGTTGGAAACCTGTCCTACAGGAAATTTTTGGTGTGGGGACGCCAAAAGGGGCCGCGAAAGCGGCCCCGATTTTTTTGAATGGATAGCCCTTTTCCAGGGGTTTACACCCCTGGCTAATGACTGCCGTCCCTTCGGGACTTATCATCAATATGTTATCCAAAACTCAGGTAAGTACTCCTTACTCCGTACGTTTTCCGGCCCGCTCTACTTCGCCGGTGATAGCGTGATGCTTCTCAGATTCATCGGATGCCAGCCGTCGGCGACGGGTTTTACGGTCAAAGCGTTTTTACCTGTGGCGGAGATCGTTAGTTCTCCCGGGGTAACTTTTTGGAACTTCCCATAATCGCCGGTTTTGGGGGCGGTGGCATCGAGTTTTTCCGTGCCGACGCGCACCTCGAATCTGCCGCTTTCGGGCGCGGCGATCTCGGCGGAAACCGTGAATTTGCCCGGCTTCGTGACTTTGAACTCCCATTGGATCGAATCTTCCGGATTCGTCCAGAAGCCGATGTTGGTTTGGCCGTCGCGTTCTTCGGTCTTGACTTCTTCGCCGGAGCAGACGGCGTCCGCGGCGTTGAGCGTTATCTTTCCGCTAGCATCTTGCGTGGGAAGCGGAGTCTCAACGTTCAAATCGCCTTGCACTTCCAGCACCACGACTGAGCAAATCTTGTCGGGGGCGGCTGGCCCAACGGCGACCGCCTTCTCGTCTCCGATTGTCGAATAGACGGTCGAGACCGTGAGGTTCTTTTTCTCGGCATCCGCCAACAAATACGCCTTCTGAACTTTATTTTTTAACCCCGGCACGACGAGTTTGCCATCGGTCGGCCAATCAAAGACTTGCAGATAGAGCGTGGCGCCGCCGTCGTGGAGTTTCTTGGTGCAACGGCCCCAGGAGAGCTTCTTGAAGGGGCTGGCGGTAGTGGCGTAGATCGATTCGCCGTTGACCTTCATCCACTTGCCGATTTCCTTGAGCCGTTCGACCGAGGGACCGGGAATCAGCCCTTCGGAGGTCGGCCCGACGTTCAAGAGATAATTGCCGCCCTTCGAGGCGATATCGACCAGGTTGCGGATCAGCGTCTCGGCGCTTTTCCAGTCGTGGTCATAACTTTTATAACCCCAGGTGTCGTTCATGGTCATGCAGGTTTCCCAATCGCGGCCGGGGAAGCCGGTGGCGGGGATGAACTGTTCGGGCGTTTCCGAATCGCCTTCGAAACCGCCGCCGAGCCGATTGTTCATGATGATGTTCGGCCGTAGCTTTTTCACTATCGGTAAAAACTTCTCGGCGCGCTCCTTGGTCATGTCATAGGGCGTATCCCACCACAAAACGGAGATCGGACCGTAATTCGAGAGAATTTCCTTCACTTGCGGCACGGCGACTTTGTCGATGTATTCGTCCATGCTGCCGTCCTGGGCTTTATCCCAATGCCCGCCGGCCGCCGCGCCGCCCGGGTTGTTCCAATCCTGGGCTTGCGAATAATAGAATCCGAGTTTGATGCCCTCTTTTTGGCAGGCGGCGGAGAGTTCCTTGAGCGGGTCGCGTTTGAAGGGCGTGGCCTTGACGATGTTCCAATCGCTGGCCTTCGAGTCGAACATGGCGAAACCGTCATGATGCTTCGAAGTGATGACGATATACTTCATGCCGGCTTCCTTGGCCAGCTTGACCCACTCCTCGGCGTTGTACTTGACGGGATTGAACTCCTTGGCGTATTTCTGATACTCGGCCGTGGGGATTTTTCCGGAATTCATGATCCACTCGCCGATGCCGGGAATTTGCTTCCCGTTGTACGTGCCTGCCGGAACCGAATAGACGCCCCAGTGGATGAACATGCCGAAGCGGGCTTCGCGCCACCATTTCATGCGGGCGTCGCGCTGGGCGGGTGTTTCCTTGGCGGGAGCGTCTTCGGCCGCCGGCAGCGAGGAACAGCAAACGAGCACGCCCAACAACATCGCGGCAAACATTTTGGCGGAGAGTTTCATGGAAGGTTTCCTTGGGATAAAAGGACGGGGGAGAAATTGGGGGGGAGAGCGCAACGCAGGAAAAAATGGGAACCGGCAAAGAGCAAAATATAAATTTCGTTCTTTGTTCTCCTCTCATTTTCCCCCTTTTTATGCCCTGCTGCAACTGCCGATGGAATACGACTATAAAGCCTGCCGTTAAATACACAATGGACTTTCCAATTTTACGAGATGGATTATTGGATTACTTGGCCGTCGAAAAAAGTCGCTGAAAAAACGTGATTAGCCTGTTTTTCACGTCTGAACAGGACTTGACATGGATATTTTTATTCACTTTCAAAGGGGAACAAGCATTGCTTTTTCCCACTCAGCCTCCCTTTCCTAATTGGGGGGAAAAGGTAAAATGCCGTTATGAACGCCAATGGTGAGATTGTCGCAGTGACGGGGGCCAAGGGACAACTTGGCAGAGAGCTTTGCCGAGTGCTGGGAGATCGCGCCGCGGCGCTGGATATCGACTCGCTCGATCTCACCGATCGGCAGGCGGTACTGGATAGACTACTGGAAATTCATCCGGAACTAATCATCAATTGTGCCGCTTACACGCAGGTCGATAAGGCCGAGAGCGAACCGGAGTTTGCCCGAGCGGTAAATGCCGGGGCGGTCGAAAATCTGGTGGAGGTTTGCCGGCGGCTGGATTGCCCGCTAGTGCAAGTCAGCACCGATTATGTTTTCGAAGGGGGAAGGCGGAAGGCGGAAGGGGGAGAATCGCGGCCGTGGGCGGAGGAGGATCTTCCCGAGCCGCCAATCGGCGTTTATGCGCGAACGAAATTGGAGGGCGAATCCGCAGCGGCGAAATGGGAGAAGCACGTCATCGTGCGGACTTGCGGCCTCTACGCGCGGCAAAGCGATGAAAATGCGAAGAATTTCGTGAAGACGATCCTCCGGCTGGTCGATACGCGGCCGGAGTTGCGGGTGGTGAACGATCAATATTGCGCACCGAGTTATGTGCCGCACGTCGCCCGGGCGATACTTTTCTTGGCGGGCGTCGATCGGTCGCGGCCGGCTCCTTGGGGGACTTATCATGTGACGAATCGCGGCGCGACGACATGGCATGGCTTTGCGGCCGAGATCGTTCGGCTTGCCGGAATGAACGTGCCGATCGTTCCCATCACCACCGCCGAATTCGCCGCTCCCGCGCCGCGGCCGATCTATAGCGTGTTGGATACGTCCAAATATCACTCCCTCCGCGGGCCGGAGATGCCGAATTGGAAAGACGGTTTGAAAGAATATTTCAAGGAAAGTTGAATTCATGGCGGGATCACCACCTCGTTCGCGAAAAAGCCGTTCGTTGGAAGAAGTGCATCGTTCGGTGCGGATCCCGGTGGTCTGGTGGCGGCGGATGTTCGCCTTTGCCGGGCCGGCCTACCTGGTTTCGGTCGGTTACATGGACCCCGGCAACTGGGCCACCGACATCGAGGGCGGCGCGCGGTTCGGCTACCGGCTGATCTGGGTGTTGTTGATGAGCAATATGATGGCCGTGCTGCTGCAAACCTTGAGCGCCCGCCTGGGATTGGTCACCGGCCGCGACCTCGCCCAGGCGTGCTACGACGACTATCCGCGGGGCATCAATTATATACTCTTCGTGCTCTGCGAAATCGCCATCGCCGCGTGCGATTTGGCCGAAGTGCTCGGGTCGGCGATCGGGCTGAAGCTGCTCTCGCAGGCGATGTTCGCCATGCTCGGCATGCAGCGCGAAATTCCGCTGCTCTGGGGGGTGCTGATCACCGGATTCGACGTGCTGTTCCTGCTGCTGATCCAGAAAGCGGGCATTCGCAAGCTGGAGGCCTTCATCTTGATGCTGGTCGCGACGATCGGTCTCTGCTTCTTGATCGAGATATTTTTATGCAAGCCGGAGATCGGTCAGGTGGCGGCGGGCTTCGTGCCCCACCCGTTCCTGCCCGGCGAATTGTACATCGCGATCGGCATCATCGGGGCGACGGTCATGCCGCACAATTTGTATCTCCATTCGGCCCTGGTGCAAAGCCGCGACGTGACCCGCAGCCGCGAGGCGGTGGCGCAGGCGTGCCGCTTCAATCTGATCGATTCGGCGGTGGCGATGAATGCCGCTTTTTTGGTGAATGCGGCCATCCTGATCGTGGCCGCGGCGACATTCTGGACGCGGCACATCGAAGTGACCGAAATCGAGCAAGCACATTCACTCTTGGAACTCACCTTGGGGTCCAGCATCGCACCCATCGCATTCGCGTTGGCGCTGTTGTGCTCGGGCCAAAGTTCGACCATCACCGGAACCTTGGCCGGCCAGATCACGATGGAGGGTTTTTTGCACTTTCGCGTCAAGCCCTGGCTGCGGAGGCTGATCACGCGGCTTCTGGCAATCGTGCCCGCCGTAGGCGTAATCATTTGGATGGGCGATAAAGCCGTTTATAACCTCTTGATTCTCAGCCAGGTGGTGCTCAGCCTGCAACTCTCTTTCGCCATCGTGCCATTGGTGCGTTTCACCAGCAGCAAACAAAAGATGGGACCGTTCGTGAACCGCCTCTGGGTGCAAGCGCTGGCCTGGATCACGACCGCCGTTATTGTCGCGCTGAACGTGAAGTTGGTTTACGAGCAAATTTCCGAATGGCTCGCCGCGGCGGGCGATTGGCGATGGCTGGTGATCGTCATCGCGGTTCCCCTTGCCGTGGGACTGGTCGGCTTGCTCGGGTGGATGACCTTCCGCCGCGAAAAACCGGCGGCCAAAGCGCCGGAAGTCTCGGCCGATGAAGTCGCCGCCAAGGCCGCCGAACTGCAGCGGCGTTTCAAACGGATCGGCGTCGCGCTCGAGGCCATGCCTTCCGATTCGACGATGCTCGCCGAGGCCGTGGGGTTGGCGCGGCAGCATCGCGCCGAACTGGTGCTGATGCACGTGGTCGATGGCGTCGGCGGAACGTGGTACGGCGATCAAACCGGCGACCGGGAGAGCCGCGACGATGAAGCCTACCTCCGCGCTTTGACGACTCGGCTGCGGTCCGAAATTTCGACAAGCGACGTGCCCGCGATCGATTCCGTACTGGGCTACGGCGACGCCTCGGTTGAATTGGTCGATATCGCCCGGCGGGAGAAACTCGACGTCGTGGTGATGGGCGGGCACGGCCACCGCGGGCTTTCCGATCTGTTCCTCGGCCAAACCATTTCCGGCGTCCGCCACGGATTGAAAATTCCGATAATCGCCGTTCGCGGTGCTCGAGAAGAAACGTGATCTGCGAAGTGCGGAGCATGAAGCGCGAAGTATGAAAAAACATTCCGGCCGCCGGCGGCTTTGCCGCGTAACCCGCCAACGGTCTTCCGCATCTCAGTTCCTCCGAACGAACCAATCATGTTTTACGAAGTCGAACAAAAATTCCCGGTGGCCGATTCGCGGAATCTGGAAAAACTGCTGCTCGAAACGGGAGCCGTGATATCCGCGCCGCAGACCGAGGCGGATTTGTATTTCGCCCACCCATGCCGAGATTTCCGGCAGACCGATGAAGCCTTGCGCATCCGCCGCAAAGGTGAAAAAAACTACGTCTGCCATAAAGGACCGAAAATCGATCCGACAACCAAAACGCGGCGGGAGATCGACTTGCCTGTTCCGCCGGGCGGCGAGACCGCAGCGAACTGGCAGGCGCTGTTCGAAGCTCTCGGTTTCCAGCCCGTCGCCGAAGTCCGAAAGTGCCGCCGAAAAGCTAAAATCGTGTGGCAAGGCCGGGAAGTCGAAGGTTCGCTCGATGAAGTCGAAGGCGTCGGAACCTATTTCGAGTTGGAACTCGTCGTTGAAGCCGAGGGCATCGAGGCGGCCAAAGCTTGCATCGGTTCGTTGGCCGAACGGCTCGATCTGCACGAAAGCGAACGACGAAGTTACTTGGAATTGCTCTTCCAGAAAGAGGGAACGGCCGCATATATTGGAGAAATTAGGGAAGATGCGAAGAAATAGTTTGCGTTTCAGCTATACCGCGCATTTAGCCCAGTATATACGATAGTCTTCTTTTTCAGAACTTTTCCCATATACTCTATTCTTTACTTTTGGGATAATGCCGGGTCGGTGTGTGGGGATGCTATGCCTTGATTTCGGATCACATCGGAAGGCGATCCCGGGCTGGTGATTCCTCGTACAATCATTAAACCCGGCCAATGGAAGCGGCATTACATGGATTTGCACTTGCAGTCATGAATTGCGCCCGCTGGTCGTGCTTTTTACAAAAGACGATTCGACAACAAAAAACCATGGAGGGTTTCTTGTCATTGTTGCGCGATTAGTCAATATTTGCTGGTTCTGTTTCAAGTGGGGACTGGCGCTGGCAGTGATCGGCGGCATCGCGGCGATCCCGTTTTTGTACCGTCAGGTGGATGAACAAATTCGCCGCTCGTGCGAGGACCGATTCGCCCGGCATTATCCAGGCTTGAAAGTAACCATTCGCTCCGCCGAATTCGTGGCGGGGGAAGGGATCAGGCTCCGCGGCATTTCGATCGTGGACCCTGCGGCGGACGGGCCGCGCCGGAATTGCTTTCGATCGAGGAGCTATTTCTCTTTTCGAAGACGGAGATGAAAGAGCTCTTGTTGCGCGAACCGGTCATCACACAGGTCACGGTGCGCCGCCCGACGCTGCATGTCACGCGGCGACTGGACGGCCGATGGAGCGCGGGGCGGCTTTTCCGCCGCCGAAATTCGGCGATCATCCGCCGGAGGTGACCGTCGAGAACGGCACGATCGAGATTTTCGATCCCACGAAGTGTCCCGCGGGCACGCTGCCGCTGCGGGATGTCAATCTGACGATTCACCCCGCAACCGCGGTCGCTCCCGGCGGCAAGATCCGGCAAATCCGCAATTTGCGGGGGATATTTGCCTGCGATTATTTCCGCCGCGTGGAATTTCAGGGATCGGTCGATCCGCAGAGCGGGGCGGTAACCTTCGAGGGCACCACGCAGGGGCTGGATATTTCACCCGAGTTGCGCGACGCGCTTCCCGAACCACTCCGCGGGAAAATCCATGCCTGGGGAGAGCTTCGGGCGGAAGGGAAATTCGACTTCCATTTCGCCTACGATCCGGCCCGGCCTTCGCCGCCGGCCTTCCGCATCGACGGTTCGATCGAGCGCGGGCAGATCGGCGATCCGCGCCTGCCGCATCCTTTGACCGAGGTGCGGGCGAATTTCGCGGCCGACAATTCGGGATTCGTCATCCACGACCTGACCGCCAGGTGCAATCAAGCGTCGCTGCGGATTCTGAACTATCGCTCGGCGGGCTACGAACCGGACAGCGCCAAATCGCTGCGGGCCGAAGTGCGGCAGTTGGATCTCGATCCCGCGCTGTTCGGCGTGCTGCCCGCCCGGCTGCAGGAACAATGGGAGATCTATCGACCGCTCGGCAAAATCGACGCCGACGTGCAACTCGATTTCGACGGCCGGGCGTGGCGGCCGGACATCACGTTGAAAAGTTCGAACGTTTCC
The DNA here is from genome assembly GCA_963713065.1 of Pirellulales bacterium. Taxonomy (GTDB): domain Bacteria; phylum Planctomycetota; class Planctomycetia; order Pirellulales; family Thermoguttaceae; genus JADLEL01. The sequence continues at coordinate 246,719 of CAVQKP010000022.1, forward strand.
TTCACGCATCAAAAGAAATTCCAGTACCGTTTCGAGCAGGGAGCGGGCAAGCTGACCTTGAAGGACAACCTCCTCACGCTGAACATGACGGCGGTCGGCGGCAATCAGCCGATCCGGATCAGGGCCGAAGTCGCCAATCCGCTCAGTGGTCCGACTTTTTGGCTGGATGCCCAGGGCGAGAATTTTCCGCTGGACGAGAATCTTTTCCGCGCATTGCCGGAGAAATCGCAAAGCGTGCTTCGCGCGCTCGAACCGCAGGGCACGGTCGATTTCTACTTCCGCTCGACTCGCGACGCTCCCGGCCAGGCGCCGCATCATCACCTGGTGGTCAACTTGAACCGCTGCTCGATCCGCTATCAGAAGTTCCCCTATCCGATCAGGGACATTGGCGGAAAACTGGTGATGTTCGACGATCAGTGGGATTTTTTCGATCTGGAAGGGGTCAACAACACGGCCCGGATAACGGGCAAGGGATCTTTTCGCCCGACGGTGGAGGGAAACCAACTCGATTTGCAGTTGGTGGGCACGGACGTGCTCTTGGAGCAGGATTTGCGGGGCGCGCTGCCGCCCGACATTCAAGCGATCTGGCGCAACTTGAAACCCGCCGGCGCGGTCGATCTGGCCACGAGCATCACCTATCTTGCCGAGAAGAAGCAGCTCAGCGTAGGGGTCAACGCCCGGCCGCGAAAAGACACGACCTCGATCGAGCCGGTTTTTTTCCCCTATCGCATGGACAAACTGCAAGGCGAACTGATTTACCGCGACGGGCACGTCACGCTGGAGAAGCTCCGAGCCTGGCACGGGAACGTCGAACTCGGCGCCGAAGGAACCTGCGATTTCCCCGTCAAGAAAATGCACGGCATGACCCTCGGCCAGGACGTCAACCTGGGCGCCGCGGGAAGCGGCGACATCCAGGCCATCGGTCCTTGGGAATTGCACTTCACGAATCTTTATATCAACGGTCTCGACCGCGAATTGATCCAGGCCCTGCCCGAGCGGCTGAAAAAGGCGATCCTGGCGCTGAATCCCAGCCGGCCGGTCAACATGAACAAGAGCCTCGCCAACGTGCAGGGCAATCATCTGGATTTCTATCACAGCGGCCTGCCGGGCGAGCCGTTGCAGTCCTCGTGGGACATGTCGATCAACTTGTTCCAAAATGAATTGCAGTGCGGCATCAAGCTCGACAACATCGCCGGGAGAGTATCCTTCAAGGGGCATTGCGACGGCTTTCACGCCTTAAGCCGCGGCGAACTGGCGCTCGATTCGGTCGATTTCAAGGACTATCAGTTCACCAACGTTTCCGGTCCGCTGTGGATCGACGACGACCGCGTGCTGCTGGGCGACTGGGTCGATGATCCGCACCAGCCGACGCCGCCGCCGGCCGCCGTTCCGCCGCGTCAGCCCCGTCCGATTTCGGCCAATTTGTTCGAAGGCGTCGTGCATGGCAAGGGCTGGATCCTCTTGGGAGCCGATCCGCAGTACGGGCTGGAAGCCACGCTGAAGCAGGCCAATTTGGCCAAGATCATCCCGGGCAGGCAGAACTTGCAAGGCCGAATCGACGCCGGCATCGGCCTCAAGGGCAGCGGCTGCACGCGTAACGGATTGTCCGGGGCGGGGGGAATCCAAGTTTCGGACGCTTATGTTTATGAGCTGCCCGCGATGATGCAAATTTTGAAAGTCCTGCGGTTCCGCCCGCCCGACCGCAACGCCTTCAGCAAGATCGCCATCGGTTACCGCATCGAGGGGGAGCATATTTATTTCGATTCCATCACTTTTGACGGCGACGCCATCAGCCTGCACGGCACGGGCGAGATGGATTGGCAAGCGAACTTGAACGTGAACCTGTCCGCCAGCATCACCCGCAACGATTCGCATATTCCGCTCATTGGACCGATGATTTCCGATACCAGCCGGGGCATGATGCTGATCCGCGTCCGCGGACCGTTGCAGAATCCCGACATCGACAAGGAGGCCCTTCCCGTCTTGAACCAGGCGGTGCATCCATTGCAGGAGAGAAATAAGTAGCGAAAAAATAACCTATACTTAACGGGAGCCCAGCCCTACCCGGCACTTGGCTTTCACCGCTTGAGAAGCAATACTATCCCTTGGGGAGAGCGTTCTCATGAGCATCGGTTCATTACCATCAGTTTTGGTCAGCGCGGCCGGCACGCCCCTGGCCCAATCGAAAGCGGAAGTGGAGCGGACAAACGTCGAGGTCGGCGCCCAACAGCGGCAGGTTTTCAACGAACGCAAGGCCGAGTCGGCGGCCGGCATCGGCGAAACCGACGGCCAGGACCACGAGACCGCGGAACGCGATGCCGACGGCCGGCGGTTCTGGGAAGCCCCCCCCGACGGCAAGAAAAATCCAATCCCCGAAAATTCCGAGCCGTCCCCCCCCCAAAGCCGCGACACCACCGGCCAAGCGGGCAATTTGCTGGATCTCACCGGGTGAAAATGTTTTTTGGAAGGGCGAGCAGCCCACTGATCCGAGAGAAAGCTTTCGATTGACACAAGACGGGTTCGGCGGGAGCCTCGCCCCTCTTTCTGCGGTGCTATCAGTCGTTCCGGTGCCCCTCGCGAGCAAATCGCTTTTCTCATACACTGGAGGAATATTCATTGCTCCCCCCGGTGTTTTTTCCATGGATTTTCGCGTCGATCTGAACATCTTCCGCGGCCCGCTGGACCTGCTTTTGTACCTGGTGCGAAAGCATGAGGTGGAGATCGTCGATATTCCCATCGCGCTCATCACCGACCAGTACTTGCAGTACCTTTCCGTGCTGGAGCAGTTGGACATCAACGGGGTGGGCGATTTTCTGGCGATGGCGAGCCTGCTGATCGAGATCAAATCGCAGCAGGTGTTGCCGCGGAGCGATGAGATCGAGGAAGAGATCGACGATCCGCGGCAGGAGTTGGTCCGCCGGCTGCTGGAATACAAGAAGTACCGCGACGCGGCGAGCATCTTGGAAGAGCGCGGCCGGACCTGGCAGCAGCATTATCCGCGGTTGGCCAACGATCTGCCCGGCCGCGTCCGCGATCTGGCCGAAGAGCCGATCGAGGAAGTCGAGTTGTGGGATTTGGTGAGCGCCTTCGGGCGGATCATGCGCGAGACCGAGGCTTCGCGGCCGTCGAGCATCGTCTATGACGACACGCCGATCCACGTCTATATGGCCCGCATCCGCGAACGGTTGTTGGAGAGGGGCCGGCTGATCTTCCGCGATCTGTTCCAGCCGGGGATGCACAAATCACAACTGGTGGGCATATTTTTGGCGGTCTTGGAACTGGTGCGGCACCATCACGTGCGCGTCGATCAGAACGAGCTGTTCGGCGAAGTCTGGATTACGCCCGACCGCAACTGCATGCAACCGCTCGATGTTTCGGACGTCGATAATTATGAACATCAAGGGGAGAGGGGTGAGGGGTGAGGGGAAAGAGAACAGGGGTAATGGTAAGCTTGAGAAACATGGTCGATGGCGGTCAAGCATCACTCTTCCCTTTCCCTTCTCCTCTTTCCCCTCACCCCTCTCCCCCTCACCTCTTCCCATGATTCACAACCTGCCCGTCAGATCGCTGACCTTCAAGGACATCACCATCGAGGGCTACTCGCGGGCGGCGGTGCAGACCTACTGGCGCATACCGGAATATAAGCTGGGATTCGATCTCGGCGCGCAGCCGTGGTCGTTCATGGGCACGCCGCTGTGGTTCGTTTCGCATGCGCACATGGACCATTTGGCGGCATTGCCGGTCTATGTGGCGCGGCGGCGAATGATGAAGATGGAGCCGCCGACGATTTATCTGCCCGAGCACGCCGTCGAACCGGTGCAAAAAATATTGAAATATTTCAGCCGCATCGACCGCGGCCGGCTGCCTTGCACGCTGGCGCCGATTCATGCCGGCGAGGAGATTGAAATATCGCGCGAGCACGTGGTGACGATTTCACCCACGGTGCATACGGTGCCTTCGTTCGGCTTCGTGGTTTGGGAGCGGCGGAAAAAGCTCAAGCCCGAGTTCTTGGAGTTGCCCGGCGAAAAAATCCGCGATCTGAAATTCAGCGGCGTGGAAATCACCGCCGAAATGCGGATTCCCCGGGTGGCGTACCTGGGCGACAGCGCACCGGCGGATTGGACGCCTGTCCCGCCATGTTCGAGGCCGATGTGCTGATCACCGAGATGACTTTCGTGGCCGCGAAGCACCGCAAGGAGAAAATCCACAAGTTCGGCCACATGCACATGGACGACATCATCGAACGCCGCGAGAAATTCCACAACCAATTGATCATCGCTTCGCACTTCAGCACGCGGTATCACACCAAACAAGTCCTCGAGCACGTCAATCGAGCGCTGCCCGACATGCTGGACGGCCGGCTGCATTTGTGGACCTGACAGCGGAAAGCAGGCTGGTGGGCGAAGCCCACCCTACGACTACGACGATTAAAGCCCCGGGCTATATCGGCCGATACACAGTAGATAAGCCTACACGCGAGCTTCGGGTTAGTCCCGGCGAGCCGCGGGATTCATCCCTCCGCCGAAAGGTTGAGGGACCAAACCCGCGGCCGCGCTCGTTTCTTGACGCCCCGCGGACGAATTGTTACGCTTATTCTAACTTGGTGAATCTGCAACCAAAATCGTTTCGCCCGGAGCCAGCGGCGACGGCGTTTGGGGATGCTCGCTGAAAAAGGCGTTTCGGCTGCAACCGAAGCAATCCACCGTCGCCGTTGGCTCCGGGCGAAAGGATTTTCATAGGAGTTTCAACACGTGAAAGCACAATTGCACTCAAAACTCGCTCTTTTCCGCCAACAGCATCTTTTGTCCTTTTGGGATCAACTCGATGAAGCGGGGCGTGAAAACCTGGCGCAGCAAATCGAATGCATCGATTTCGCTTTGCTCGAAAAACTTCATCGCGGGCGGAACGATTCGGCAAATTTTCGCGAATTGGCCGATCGGGCGTCGCCGCCGCCGGCCTTTCGGCTGGATGCTTCCAAAAATCCCTTCACGCCCGAGCAGGCGAAAGAGCGAGCGGAAGCCGCCTTGCGGGCCGGCGAGGTGGGAACGATTCTCGTTGCCGGCGGGCAAGGGACGCGACTGGGCTTCGATCATCCCAAGGGGATGTACGCCATCGGGCCGGTTTCGCGGCGGACGCTGTTTCAAATCCACGTCGAGAAGATCGTCGCCGCCGCGAAAAAATACGGCGTGCGAATTCCGCTCTATCTCATGACCAGTCCCGCCACACACGAAGAAACGATCGCGTTTTTCAAGTCGCAGAAAAACTTCGGCTTGCCCGACGAGGATTTGAAAATTTTTTGCCAGGGCACCATGCCGGCCGTCGAGGAAGCGACCGGCAAGGTCTTGCTCGAAGCGCCGGGCCGGCTCGCACTTAGTCCCGACGGCCACGGCGGGATGTTGGCGGCGATGGACCGCGAAGGCGTTCTGGACGACATCGAGCGCCGCGGCATCAAGGATTTGTTCTATTTCCAGGTCGATAATCCGCTGGTGGATATTTGCGGCCGGGAGTTCCTGGGCTATCATCTTTTGGCCGGTTCGGAAATGTCCACGCAGGTCATCTGCAAGCGCGAACCGCTGGAACGGGTGGGCAACGTGGTCGAAGTCGATGGCCGGCTGGTGGTCATCGAATACAGCGACCTGCCCGAGGACGCGGCCAACCGCCGCAACGCCGACGGCACGCTCGAAATCTGGGCGGGCAGCATCGCGGTGCATATTTTCTCCTCCGCCTTGCTCCGCCGCATGGCGCAAGACGCCGCAGCGCTGCCGTTCCATCTGGCAAGGAAGAAAGTCGCTTATATTAACGAGAAAAGCGAAAGGATCGAGCCGAAACAGCCGAACGCGATCAAATTCGAGCGGTTCGTCTTCGACCTGATGCCCTCGGCCAACAATGCGATTGTGGTCGAAATCGATCCCAAAGAAGGCTTCGGCCCGCTGAAAAACGCCTCCGGCGCGGCGGCCGACACGCCGGAGATGGTGCGTAGCATGATGGTCGCCCAGCATCGCCGTTGGCTCGAACAAGCCGGCGCGACGATCGCGGAAAACGTGCCCGTCGAAATCAGCCCGCTTTACGCGCTCGACGAGGAAGAGCTTGTCCGGAAGCTGCCAAAGGGAATGCAGGTGGAGAAGCCAACGTATTTTGTCTAGCAGCCCGTTTGAAAAATTATCGGGCGCCATGCTCACGCTTGCGTGAGCATGGGAATTGGCGGAAAAACATGCCCACGGCAAGCGTGAGCATGGCACCCGTGCGAGTTAGCGAAAGGAAGCCCTAGAGGTGCAGTAAATTGTGGTATGATGAATATTGTCGTTACACACTATCTTCATTCTCATAAGGGGAGTAAAAATGGAATCTCTTGTCAGAATGGGAACGTTTTCGATTCTCATGGCGGCGTTCGCGTCGCCGATATTTGCCGACCAACAGCCGACCACTACGGATATGTCTCCGGCGATAAAAGCCGCGGACAAAGTCAAACCACGGTTTACAATTTCCAAGGAAACTACTCGGCTGACCGAACCGCTGCGAGCGGATGGCCGCGTGGATTATGTCGCCGCGCTCAACAAGATTTACAGCACGGGCGTGACGCCGGAAAACAACGCGGTTGTGTTGCTCCTGCAAGCGGTCGGCCCGAATATCATTAGCTCGAACTATCGAGAACAGAATTATCGAATGCTGGGCATCGAGCCGTTGCCGGAAAAAGGCGATTATCTGATCCCCTACGAAAAATTTCAATCGGAAAGCAAAACGGAACAGGATAAAAAAGAGGAAGAAGCCGTGGGGAAAGAACCTGCCGAGCAGCAAAAGCAGTTCGATCAGTTTCACGAAATAATGTCCGCCCCATGGACGGCTGCAAAATATCCGCGATATGCCGAATGGCTAAAGGCCAACGAAAAACCGCTGGAAAAAATCTACGAATTGTCACTGCGGCCAAAGTATTATGCCCCGATGATCTCGGGCGATGACGAGTACGCTACGGTGATTGCGGTGCGATTGCCTCTAACTCAAGGATCGCGAACCTGCACAGATTTCTTGTGGCTCATGCGATGTTTTCGACAGGGGAAGGCAAAATCGCCGACGCCCAGCGCAGATATTCTCGCCTGCCATCGCTTGGCCCGGCTTGTGGGCCAAGAAGCGTTTATTGTGGACGTACTGGTTGCAATTGCCATTGACGGCATGGCTTGCAAGGGCGACACGGCACTGGCTCAATCAGGAAAGATGTCTATCCGCCAAATGGACGCCTTTAGGGAAGAATTGAAAAAGCTTCCGCGGATGCCGAAGATAGCCGATAAACTCGACGTCGCCGAACGTTTTGCGTTTCTCGATTGCGTACAAATGCTCGCCGTCAAGGGAATCGATTCGATATCCGCATTAACCGGCGGAGGCGTTTCCAATACAAAAGACTCTCTGTTGAGATCGATTTTCACTATGGCAGTTTTTTCAACATCTGACTGGGATGGCATCTTGCGGAGGGGGAACACGTGGTACGACCGCATTGCTGAAGCCGCCCGCAAGCCCACTTTTGCCAAGCGCACCAATGAGCTTTATAAAATTGACGCTGAAATCAAAACATTTTCCGAGGAGGTTAAATCTTTGAAAAATGTGGGAAGCTCTCTCATGGCCGGCGAGGCGATACACACGATTGCGAGTAAGAAGATAGGAGATATTCTTATCAGCCTCCTCACGCCGGCATTAAATGCAGCGATTCATGTTGAAGAGTGCAGCAATGTCAATTCCGATTTGTCACAAATCGCCTTTGCCTTGGACACTTTCCGCAGCGAGCACGGAAACTATCCTGACCGCTTGGCTGATCTCGGACCGAAATATATTCTCGAAGTGCCGAAAGATGGCTTTACCTCGGCCGACTATATTTATCACCGTAAAGGAAACGGCTATATCTTGTATAGCGTCGGCTACAACCATAAAGATGACGGCGGCAAATCGCGGAATAACGATCCGCCGGACGAAGCAGGGGACGATCTCGTCGTCCGCTGCACAAACGGGACAAAATAGATGTTTACTTGTTGCGCCCCAAGGTCAACCGATCTGTGACGATCCTCAGGAAGTGTCTTTCATCTCAGTCCGCCATTCCGTCGCCGTAAGGCACTGTAAAACAATAAGTTGCCGGCATTGTCGTAGGCACACTCCGTGTGCCGTCCCAAATTTACGGCACACGGAGTGTGCCTACTACATCACATTTCGGTAAGTTATTGTCTTACAGCGGCTAAGTTCCGAGCAGAACGAAAAGTCAAAGCCCGAGATTGAAAACGGAATCTCGGTAAAAATTAATGCACGGCTTTCACAATGGTGGTATAATGCCGGGAGGGAAATGCAGAATTCCCCCGGAGGCAGCTACCTTCCCGTCGCGGTGATGGGCAACTCCATGCCGATCCATTCTTGAAAAGGAGCATAACCATGAAATCTCTCGGGCAACTGGCGGCCCGATCCGTCCTGCTCGCCGCAGTCTTCAGCGTCTCGGCCGTTTATGCGGAGGAATCTGCTTTCCCGGAAGCGCAAAAATCGACAACGGAAGGAACGAATTCCCCCCAGCCGCCGTTTACGATCTCGAAGGAAACGACGTATCTCATCGAACCGCTCATGAAAGATGGTTACGTGGATTACGTCGCCGCGCTCAGCAAAATTCGCAGCGAAGGCGTCACGCCGGAGAACAACGCCGTCGTGCCGATACTTCGAGCCATCGGTCCTGAAGAAATACCGGAAAATATTCGAGGGCGATTTTTTCGAATGTTGGGAATCGAGCCTTTGCCGGAAAAAGGCGACTATTTGATCGGGTTTGGCGACTATCGCAAGAAATCCAAAGACCAAAAAGCAGAAACGCCGACGCCCGAAGACGTTGCTCAAGAACAGAAAGAAATGGATCAATTTTGGAAAGTCGTGGAAGAGCCGTGGTCCGCGGAAAAGTATCCGCTCTATGCCGCGTGGCTGCAGGCGAACCAAGAACCGCTGGAAAAAATTCGCGAAGCAACACGGCGGCCCAAGTTTTATTCGCCAATTCTTGCGGAGGGCGACAATCAGCCCCTCGTGAATTGTTTGGCGCTCGGACTGGAAGGACAGTGGCGCACCTGCGCAAGATACTTGATGGACGATGCGATGTTTTCGATCGGGCAGGGAAATGGCGAGAATGCACAACGGGATATTCTTGCCTGCCATCGCTTGGGAAGGCTGGTGGGCCAAGGCCCGTCGCTGGTCAATGCTTTGGTCGCCTTCGCCATTGACGGATTGGCTTGTTCCGGCGATCGGACGTTGGCGCGATCGCACATCATGAATGCCGCCCAGATGGCAAGTTTTCAGAAGGAACTGCGCCGACTCCCGCCGCTGCCGAAAATGGCGGATAAGATCGACGTGGCCGAGCGTTTCCTTTATCTCGATTGGGTGGCGCTGATTGCTCGACAAGGGCCCGGCTCATTGAATGATCTCTTCGTTATTCCAGACCAAAAACCGAACAAAATGCTAATGTCGCAATTTTCGGCAATTTCATCGGCGGAAATCGACTGGGACACCGTCTTGCGGATGGGCAATTCCTGGTACGATCGCATGGCGAAGGCCGGTCGTAAACCAACGCGCGCCGAGCGCGCGGACGCTTGGAAAAAAATCGACGACGAATTCAAGGTGATGAGTGCGGAGAATAAATCAGAGAAATCCCTCAAACCTTCTCCCCTGGCAGGTCAAGCTTTGCGCACCGCCACGGCAAAGAAGATGGGTAGTGTTCTCATTTGCTTTATGGCTTCCACCTTGAAAGATGCACGCCACTCCGAAGATCGTCACCAGGTTGACAACGATTTCTCGCAACTGGTGTTAGCCTTGGATATCTATCATAGCAAGCAGGGGGCTTATCCTGCCGCGCTTGCCGACCTCGCGCCAAATGTATCCCCAAATTGCCGAAAGACCGCTTTTCTGATGCCGACTATGTTTATCGCCGGGAAGGAAACGGCTATATCTTGTATAGCGTCGGCTACAACCATAAAGATGACGGCGGCAAATCGCGGAATAACGATCCGCCGGACGAGGAAGGGGACGATATCGTCGTTCGCACGCCGAAAGAGGCGAAATAGCCAAATTAAACCTGCCCCCACATCTAGGGAGTTGACCAAAGGCGGCAAGGCAACTAGAGTGAAAGTTTAGACTTTAATCCAACGTAGGACAGGTTTCCAACCTGTCGTTTGACTTTCCACCTCTCATTGACCGCAATCAATAATCTACACTCGATTCTAATGACAGGTTAGAAACCTGTCCTACAAATACCGATGCTTGCGAAGCGCGTGATACCTTGCCTGGATGTGAATCGCGGCCGCGTGGTGAAGGGGACGAATTTCTTGAACCTCCGCGATGCCGGCGATCCGGTCGAGGTGGCGGTGCGCTACGAGGCCGAAGAAGCCGACGAACTGGTGTTCCTCGATATTACCGCCAGCCATGAAGATCGTGATATTATATTAGATGTGGTTCGCCGCACGGCCGAGGTGATTTTTATGCCTCTGACGGTGGGTGGGGGCATCCGCACCATCGACGACATTCGCGCTTTGTTGAATGCCGGAGCCGACAAGGTCTCGATCAATTCGACCGCCTGCCGGAATCCGGAGTTCATCAGCCAAGCCGCCCGGCGTTTCGGCAGCCAGTGTATCGTGGTGAATATCGATCCGAAACGGGTGCCGAAGGATGGGCGGGAGTTTTGGGAAGTCCACATTAACGGGGGGCGGATCGGCACCGGTTTGGAAGCAGTCGCCTGGGCGCGGCGGGTCGAGGAACTTGGAGCCGGCGAGATCGTGCTGACCTCGATGGACGCCGACGGCACGAAGGACGGCTACGACTTGGAGATCACCAAGGCGGTGACCGGCGCGGTGACGATTCCCGTCGTCGCCAGCGGGGGGGCGGGCAAGCCGGAACATTTGGCGGAAGCCGTCCTGCGGGGCGGCGCCGACGCCGCCCTGGCCGCCAGCATTTTTCACTTCGGCGAGTATTCGATCCGCGAAACGAAGCGGATCATGCGGCGGATGGGCGTTCCCGTCCGGCTAAGCGGGGAGAATTAACTTGCAGGTTGTGACTTGGCATCACGGCTGGCCGATAACGACAAGAAAAAAACGGCCGCCGGCTGCAAAAACTTCATTTTTCTGTAATAATAAGAGATTCGAGTCATGCTCGAGCCTGGTCGGTGAAAAGCGAGCGAAAAACGGGATTACGCAGGAATCACGGATCCCCGCGATGTGCAGCAGGCACGGGATTATCGTGCGGCTTAGTACGGCAACCTAGGAAAGAACCTTACGTGAATGCAAAATAAAGAAAAAACCATGCCCAGCCCCAGCGCCATCGTCGTCTCGGCCGAAGAAGACAAAATTCGCTTCGGCAAGCGGCCCAAGAATCTGGATATCGACAAGCTCTTTCGAGCGGTGGTCAAACTCGCGGGCAGCGATTTGCATTTGAAAGTCGATCGGCCTCCCTACGTTCGCATTGCGGGCGCGCTGCGGCCGTTGAACCGCGGCCCGATCGACGACGAAGAGATGGTCCGGCTGATCTTCCCGATGTTCGACGAGCGCAACCGGCGGATCTTCGACGAGGACGGCGGCGCCGACTTCGCCTATGCGGTGGAAGTGGACGGCAAGCCGTGGCGGTTCCGCGTGAACGTGCTGCAACAACTGGGCCACGTCGGATTGGTCGCCCGCTGCGTGAAAAACACGATTCCCGGCTTCGAACAGCTTTTCTTGCCGCCGATTTTGGAGGAGCTTTGCAAGTTCGACCAGGGAATGATCCTTTTCGCGGGCGTGACGGGTTCGGGCAAAAGCACGTCGATCGCCGCGATGTTGGATTGGATCAACCGCAACGAGGCGCTGCATATCCTGACGTTGGAAGATCCGGTCGAATTCACCTTCACCGAAGACAAGTCGATCATCAATCAGCGGGAGATCGGCATGGACGTGAAGGACTTCATGACCGGCATGAAGCATGCCGTGCGCGAAGACCCGGACGTGATTCTGGTGGGGGAAATGCGCGACCGCGAGACGTTCGAGACGGCGATTCAGGCGGCCGAGACGGGGCACCTGGTGTTCGGCACGATCCACGCCTCGACCGCGCCCAGCACCATCGGCCGCATTCTGGACCTCTACCCGCAGGGCCTGCACAAGGCCGTTCGCAGCGCGATGGTCTTCAACATGAAGGCGATCATCGCGCAAAAGCTGCTGCGTTCGATCAAGCCCGGCGTGCCGCGCGTGCCCACCAACGAGATCATGATCTTCAATCCCACGATCAGGAAGCTGATGCTCGAGGAGATGGACGAGAAGCTGGCCGACGCCATCCGCCTCTGCAAGGAAGAGGGGATGCAGGACTTCACCATGAGTTTGCGCTCGCTGGTGGAGCGGGACATGATCGACCGGGAGACGGCCTTCGAGGTCGCTCCCAGTCCCGAGGCCTTGAAGATGGCTCTTAAGGGCATCGAATTCCGCGAACAAGGCATTTTGTAAACCATCAACCCCCGAATACGAATGCGACGTTTTCCGATAGTTTTCGCCGTTATCGCTTTCCTGCTGCTGGTGTTCGCCGGCGATCTGCTTGCCTACGGCGGGGAATGGCCCGCCGTGAAAATCACGGGCCCCGGTTGGCGCGGGGGAGGGTTTTATTTGTATTGGCCGAAAATACTCGCCTGCGTGATCATTTTCCTGTTTTGGGTGCGGACCACCGACTGGGCGAGTTGCGACATGCAGGAAGTGAAGGCGATGGATTACCAGCGTTGGAATCCGATCCTTTTCGGCACGTTTTTCGGCGTTTTGCTTTTGACCTGGGCGATACCCAATCTGAATTTTTGGCTCGGATTCGCGATGCTGCTCATCGCCTACACCGCGCCGCTGACGACGTTCATTTTGCTGCGCAACAAGAAAGTGACGAACGATCTGCGGGTGATGACGCCGGAGCACATCCGTTATTGGTCGGCGGTGCATTTGAACAAGCTGGGATTCAAGATCGATTACGAGAAGCGCGATCCGCACGAATCCGGCCCGCCGATCAAGGTTTTCGCCAACGATCCGGACGAGCGCACCAGCAACGCCCGGCTGGTCGCCGCGCGTCAGGCGCCGGGCTTGCTGTTCGCGCGGGAATTGCTGGCCGAGGGTCTGGAGAACCGCGCTTCGGCGATCATGTTCGATTACACGCAGCAGGGCATGGCGTTCAACATCATGATCGACGGCGTGTGGCTGGCCCGCGAAGCGCGCGATCGCGAAAGCGCCGATCCGGCGCTCGTGGCGTTGAAGCATCTCTGCGGCATGAATCCGCAGGACCGGCAAAGCCGGCAGCAGGGGCCGTTTACCGCGGAATTCAAGGGGAAAAAACTGGGGGCCACGATGGCCTCGCAAGGCACGCCGACCGGCGAGCGGGTGATCGTTCAATTCGAGGAGAAAAAGATCCCCTTCAAAGCGATCGAGGAATTGGGGATGCGCACCAAAATGGAGGAGCAACTCCGGCAGCTTTTGGGAGGCGAGAAAGGGATGGTGCTGTTCTCCGCCGCGCCGGCGAACGGGCTGCGAACCTCGACCAACGTCTTTCTGCAATCCACCGACCGTTTCACGCGCGAGTTCATGGCCGTCGAGGACGAGCAGAACCGCTACGAAGAGGTCGAAAACGTCCCCGTCACGACTTACAATTCGGGTGAAGGGCAGACGCCCGACGACATCCTGCTGAAGATTTTCCGCATGATGCCCAACGTGCTCGTGGTCCGCGATTTGGTGAACGGCAAAACGGTGGAAATGCTTTGCGAAGAAATCGAGGAAGAGGGCCGTTTGATCGTCAGCACGGTGCGGGCGCGGGATTGCAGCGAGGCCCTGCTGCGGGTGTTGGCGCTCGAAGCGCCGCCCGAGCTTTTCGCCCGATCGGTCGCCGGAGTGGTCTGCCAGCGGCTGATCCGAAAATTGTGCGACCAGTGCAAGGAAGCCTATGCTCCGCAGCCGCAGGTGCTGCAACAGTTGGGCATTCCCGAAGGGCGGGTCCAATCGTTCTACCGGCCGAAGCCCCCCGACCCGGAAAATCCCAAGGAAATCTGCAAGAAGTGCAACGGCATCGGTTATTTCGGCCGGACCGCCGTTTTCGAACTGCTGCCGGTGGGCGATAACGTCCGCCAGGTTTTAATTGAAAATCCGAAGCTCGATCTGCTCCGCGCCGCCGCCCGTAAAGACGGCATGAAGAGCCTCCAAGAGGAAGGCATCTTGATGATCGCCAAGGGCGTGACTTCGCTGCCGGAATTGATGCGCGTGTTGAAAAATTGAAAAAGAGCGGGCAACGCGCGGCGGACAGTATTGAAACGACGACAAATCGAGAATCACTGCCTGCCGCCTACCATCCCCCGACCACTGTGCATTTAACGATCATGGCTATCAACATCATTCTCGGCGTGATTCTGCTGGCTTGCGTCGCCTCGTTGTTCAACGACGGTTTGTGGAGCAACGCCATCCGCTTGATCAACGTGATACTCGCGGCGCTGCTGGCGATGAATTATTTCGAACCGCTGGCCGCGTACATGGATACGCAAATGCCCACCTTTACCTTCGTGTGGGACTTTCTCTCGCTTTGGGCGCTGTTCGCGGTTTTTTCGATCGTCCTCAAAGTGCTGACCGATTCGCTCTCGAAGGTGAAAGTGAAATTCCTGAAGATCGTCGATCAGATCGGGGGCCTGGTCCTCTCGTTGTGGATCGGCTGGGTGATGGTCTGCTTCACCCTGACGACCTTGCATACCGCGCCGCTGTCGCGCGATTTTGCGGGCTTCGCCATCGATACGAACGAGAAGATGTTTTTCGGCACGGCCCCCGACCGGCAGTGGCTGGCGTTCACGCAAAAGCAGTCGCTGGGCATGTACGGCCATTCCCCGGCCAAGACGGAAAAGTACGTTTTCGATCCCCAAGCCCAATACATTCTCGACTACCACTTCCGCCGCGTAAAATTGGAGTCGAAAAACAAGAAGAACGACACCATCCGCATCGGCAAAGACGAGCAGTGGTGGCAGGATTGAGGATCAAGGCCGCGAATCAACCCTCCCTCCCTCGAATATGATGTCTCCCACAACCGTTCCCCGACTCTCCGAAAATCGAGACGCGGATGTCGCCGAGTATCGCAGCTTGAACGCCGCGGCCGTCGGGGGATTGGTTCTGGGCCTGCTCTCGCCCGCGGCCTTGGTCGATCCCGTGGCCTGGTGCATTCCCGCCGCGGGGATTCTGGCAAGCGTCTATGCTCTCCTGCGGATTCGGCGAAACGCGGCCGAACTGACCGGCCGCAAAGCGGCGCTCTGGGGATTGTGGCTTTCGCTCTGCTTCGCCGCGGCAGCGCCCGCCGACCTGCTCTATTATCGCTACCGCATTTGCCAAGAGGCCAACCAATTCACGATGCTCTGGTTCGATCTGCTGGCCGAAGGTCGGCCGGAACGGGCATTCCAGCTTACCACCGTGCCGAAGGATCGCCGGCCGCTCGACGACCGGTTATGGGACTACTATAACAACAATCCCGTGCAGCGGGCGACGCTCGATCGCTACATCGCGCCCGCCAAGGAAGGCGAGAAGCCCGCCGCCGTTCGCACGCTGCTGGCCTTGGGCAAGTCGGCCAAAGCGACCTACCTGGCGCTCCCGCCGTCGAGTCGGACCAGGGCGTCGATATCGTCTTTCTGCGATACGCCGTCACCTTCGACGGCGCGGGCGGGAAAAAGACCTTCTTCCTCGTCTTCCAACTCTTTCGACTCGCTACCGAAGACGGCCGCGCCTTCTGGAGAATCAACGGGCCGCCCAGCGCGGAGGGCAAGGAGATGAAAGATTGATGCCTTGTTCGCGAGCCAGCGATTATTTATTCTCGGGGTTGTCTCGACCTTCTGAAAGAGTATTTGAAGACCAGCTAATAACCCGACCTTCCGAATAATTCGAAGTAACCAATGTTATCCGGCAATTCGGCATGAGTTGCGGAAGCCGATCAACAACGCGGCCGTCTTTGGATGGGTTATCGACAATTTCCAACTTTCGCAATTGTTTTAGCTTTTCTAGGCGATTCAATACCTCCTCGTCGATCGCAATGCCTTGTAGAGCAAGATGCCTGCAACCTTCAAAGCTGCTCGTCAAATCTAATTGGCGGAGATCCGTCACCGATGCGGAAGCTACATGGTAAAAGAAATCATCGCCGAGATATCCCCGCAGCCAAGCGACCAGACGAGGTTCGGGATATTCTTCGACGCCATAAGTATGGCTGTTCACATTGAGCCATTTAGGGACGGTAAATTCGCTGGGCGTAAATTCCATGCTGCCATAACAATAAACGACGCCTCCGCCATTCCTGATGATTTCCTCAACAGCCGATCGTTGCTTTCTCGCCTGCTCCATCTTCACGGCAAACCATGAGCAAACGAAGGCAACCAGCGTCACGAGAGTTAAGAGCGACCGCAAACTGAATTGATACCAGCGAAGCTTGCGTTTAAAATCAATGGGTTTTTCTGCGTTCATCGGGGAAAAATGGAACGCGAGGAAATCGGGCGGCGAGCGTAATGCTCGCCGCCCGAGGATGTTTGGCATTTCTAACCGCATTCCGGCGGCTGTTAACCGCCGGCTATTTGCTGCGATCAGGAGTCAGTTGATAAACGGTTCACTGTCCACTGACCACTTTTCACTCACTACCACAACTTGCCGTTTTTCCGCGTGCCGCAAATAGAGACGTCCATCCCCATCGCTTCGGCCATGGCGGCTTTGGCCAGCATCGCGGCGTCGGCTTCTTTCGCGCTGTTGGCGTAGGCGACTTGAATGTGGTTCGCCTTGTGCCGGGCCATGAACTGGTCGCGATCGACGCCGTAGGTCACCGCGCTCATGATCGGCCACACCGGCGTGGTGAGGTTCCAGCGGCGCTCGGTTTCCTCGCGGGGCAGCTTGACCACTTCGGCGCGGCCGAGGTCCATCTTGAGCTTGCCGTTTTCCACGAAAATCCGCGACCAGACGATTTCGCCGGGCTTGGAGATGCCCTTCAAGCGTGCCGCCGCCCAGGCGGAAATACATCGCGGCCTGCCGTTCGCTCGACGCGCCGGCCCAGCCGCCTTCGAAGTGCGCCGGCGGCACGGCGCCGCTGATCAGATACACCCAGACGAAATCCTTGACCGTGCCCGACTGGTCCCAATCGCCCCAACGGACGTCGTGCAGCGTGTTTTCCACCGGTTGGCCCATCGCCTTGTGGACGCGGTAGGTCATCAGGCCGTCCAGGCCGGCGCATTCATCGACCTCGTTGAAATGCACGACCGGCCGGCCTTCGAACAGAACTCGCTTGCCGTCGCGGCTCTTGACCGGCGGGCGGTCGGCGTTGTTCAACATGCCCTCGACCAAGTCGCTGGCCGGCAGCAGGTCCTTCAAGCCTTGTTGGTATTGAATGCCGATCAGGCTGCAGCCGAAATCGTCGGCCAGCCGCACGGCGGCGACGTACATTTTGCATTGCGTATGGATTTGCTCGTCGGTGAGATCGCTCGCGGGATTCGGGCCGGTGACGAACTTCATGCCCTTGTTCTCCATCCACTTGCGGACGGCATGAGCCTCTTCGTCGGAAACCTGGGTGGTCTCGTAATAGAGGGCCGATTGGCTGAGCCGTTCCTTGAACACGCCCAGCGGGTTGAGCAATTCGTCCTGGATGATGGCGTTGTACATGCCCATGCAGCCTTCGTCGAAGATGCCCATGATCGCCCGATCTTGCCGAAGCTGATCGGCCAGGGCCGCGCCGAGCTTGGCTTCGCCCGCGGGGACTTTGACTTTCTTCGAGCGGCGTGACGTGCTTGAGCGAGTGTTTGACTTCGCCTTTGGCGAGCCACTTGTTGAGTCCCTTGACGAAGAAGTCGTCGGTGAAATCTTCGCTCCAGAGAGTGGAATATTTCTTGCCGGCCTTGGTCAAGCCGGCGTTGAGGTTCAACATGCCGACCAAACCCGGCCAGGTGCCCGACCAATTGGCCACGGTCAGAATCGGCCCCTTGTGCGCGAGCAAGCCCGGCAGCACGTGGTGCGAGTATTGCCACACCGCCTCGGCGACGATGATCTTCGCGTTCGGATCGATGCGGGAGAATACCTCCAGCCCTTCCTTCTGCGAGCCGATGAAGCCGTGCTTCTCGTCTTCCTTGTAAGGATGCGCCGAACCAGTTCGTAACCGGCCGCCTCAACCGCGGCGGTCAAAGCGTCTTCCATTTCCTTCTGCTTCGCCCAGCATTCCTGGTTGGCCGAGAGCCGCAAATCGCCGCTGGCGACGAGCAAAATTTGTTTTTTACCTACTTTGGGTGGTTTCGTTACTTTGGGAATTTCATACTTCGGCATGATATTTCTCCGATTTTTTGTTGGGGGAAAATGATTAGGGATCATCATAACTCAGGAGAGAGTAGAAAAAAAGTGGGGTAAAACCATGGATTTCCGCGTGAAAAACCGCTCGACACGTGTTTTAGCGGATTGGATACATTCCGCAAATTTTCTTTCCCCCTCGGCGGGACGCGGCCTGGGCCGAACTGCTTTATAACCGCGTTGGGAACAACTATAATCGGGCAAATCGATCCTCCCTTCCCGCAAACATTTGAAGGAGAACGTGATGCGGTATTTCTTGAAAGCTGCGGTTTTCGGTTTGATGTTCTTTGCGGCCGGTCCGCTTTCCGCTGCCATCTTCGGCAATGCGGATTTATTCGTCGCGCCGAATGGCAACGACACTTGGTCGGGCAAGTTGTCCAAGCCGAATGCCGACGGCACCGACGGCCCGCTGGCGACGCTCGCCGGCGCGCGGAACACCGTGCGGAAATTGAAGGCTCAAGGCCCACTGAAGAAAAATGTCATTGTTCAATTATGCAAGGGAACTTATCGTCTGGAGGAGCCGGTCGTTTTCACGGCTGAAGATTCGGGGGCTGACAAAGCGTCGATTACTTACACGGGGTATCCCGGCGACGAACCGATCCTCAGCGGCGGCGTGCCGATCACCGGTTGGCAAAAAGGCGAAGGCGAACTGTGGACCGCGACGGTGCCCGGCGTGAAGGAAGGCAAGTGGTATTTTCATTCGCTTTGGGTGAACGGCAAGCGTTGCATCCGCGCGCGGTCGCCCAACGAGGATTGGTATTTCGCCGCCGGACCGCTTGCGGACGATGTGAAAAAGGGGTTCAAGTTCAAGGATCATGATCTTCAAAAGTGGGCGAATATCGACGACGCGATGATCGTGTTCTATCACGCTTGGACGGCCTCGCTGCACTATTTTGAATCGATCGACGAGGCAAACCACATCGTTCGCTTCACCGATCCGTGTTACTTTCCGATCGGCACTTGGAAAGAATTGCGATATTACGTGGAGAACATCCGCGAGGCGCTCAACGCGCCGGGCGAGTGGTATCTCGACCGCAACTCCGGCGTGCTGACCTACTATCCGCGGCCCGGCGAAGACATGACCAAAGCCGAAGTCATCGCACCAAAGCTCGAATCGCTCGTGAGATTCGAGGGGAATGCGGCTAAAGGCGAAATTGTGTCAGGAATCAGCTTCCAGAATATCTCTTTTCAACACACCGATTGGAGCATGGATCGCGGACAACCTCAGGACGCCCAGTCGGGCGAGTTCCTCAAAACCGCCACGATCCTCCTTCATGGCACACGGCAGTGCGGTTTCAACAATTGCGAAATCGCCCATACCGGCGGCTACGGCATTTGGTTCGAGCGAGGCGCAAAAAGAATTCAATCACGCAATGTCATCTGCACGATCTCGGCGCCGGTGGCGTGCGAATCGGCGAAAGCACATCTTCCCAAAGAGCCGAACGAACAGACGGAGCAAATTTCCGTCAATAACTGTTTCATCCACGACGGCGGCAAGGTCATTCAGGAAGGCTGCGGCGTGCTCCTCCAGCAAAGCTCGAACAATGAAGTGACGCACAACGAAATCTGCGATCTGCTCTATAGCGGCGTTTCGGTTGGCTGGAGTTGGGGTTACGCACCATCGACGGCGCACGACAACAAGATCGAATTCAACCACATCCACCATCTCGGCTGGGGCAAGCTGAGCGACATGGGCGGGATCTACACGCTCGGCGTCTCGCCCGGCACGACGCTGAAAAACAATCTGATCCACGACGTGCTCGCCTTCACCTACGGCGGCTGGGGGCTTTACACCGACGAAGGCAGCAGCGGCATCACGCTGGAAAACAACATCGTCTATCGCGTCAAAGACGGTTGCTTCCATCAGCACTACGGCAAGGACAACATCCTGCGGAACAATATCCTCGCCTTCTCGTTCACCGACGGGCAAATCCGCCGCTCGCGGCCCGAGGAGCATCAGTCGTTCGCCTTCGAGCGGAACATCGTCTATTTCGACCGCGCCAACCTGGTCTTTGGCGACTGGAGCAAGGGCACGTTCCCCTTCGATTACAATTGCTACTGGGATGCCTCCGGCCGCCCGCTCGTTTTCCCCGGCGGGCTCACTTTCGCCGAGTGGCAGGCAAAGGGCCAGGACAAACACAGTATCATTGCCGATCCGCTCTTCGTCGATCCAAAACACGGCGATTTCACCTTGCGGCCCGACTCGCCCGCGCCTCAAGCTCGGCTTCAAGCCGATCGACGCCAGCGAAATCGGCCTCACCGGCCCGGCGGAGTGGCGCGATCTGCCGAAGAAGATCAAAAGAGCGACGATGAAGTTTCCGGGGGAATGAACAATATAATCATCAAGCATGCCAATTGAAATAATATCTCTCATTCGCTTTCCTCGAACGTCAACAGCCGCGTAAAATCGGCGGTGCCGAAAAGCGGCGGCGTGGAATCGAGGAGCAGCGGCTTTTCACGGAAGCGGTATTCGAGCCGCCAGGCGAGTTGGGGATCGCCGTCGGCGAGGCCGAGCAATTCGCGCGCGGTTTTGACGCCGTCGAAGAGGAGTCGGCCCGCGGGAACGCCGAGAAATTCGCCGTCGTTGAGCATGCCTTGGCACTCGCGAATGGCCGTCCACGGCGGACTGGCCACGCGATGCCACGCGAGGCGGTGGATCGACACCGGCAGGATCACGTCGCCCATCGCGGCGGCGGGAAATACGGTTGGCGTTTCACCAACGAAAGCCGGCGCGGCGGAAAGCGTGGCGGTCGGATTGCCGGGCAAGGCGAGCGAGTCGCCGGGCACGCGGACGGTTTGATCGTCCAGGTCGGTTGCGTAAGTCAAAAAGGTGTTCGCCGGCGCTTCCATTTCTTGCGGCAGGTTCGCGGCGGCGGATGCGTCGAGCAGTTCGTAATGCACCGTGATTTTGGCGAAACCCTCATAGGCGTTGATGCCTTCGATGAGGGAAGAAAAATCTTGCCGCACGAGATCCTCGGCGAGCGGCTCGACTTCGATCCGCGCGGCAACGAGGTCGGGCGTGCCGGGATAATTCGCCGGCGAACCTCCGCCCGGCGCGGAGGCGTCGCCGAGCAGTTCTCCCACGAGCGCACGGCGGTCGTTCCAGGCGCAGATCAATCGCCGCACCGCCGTCATGCCTTGGGGGCCGAAAAATTCTTGCGGGGAACCGGAAAGTTCTTTGAAGGAAGTGGACATAGGAGTGCAAGTGGATAGTGGTAAGCGGTTAGTATCCAGAGGGCAAAAACACCGTGCATAGAAAAACAGAGGTGAATTGCCACTCTTCGAGATTGATTTGATTTTCGGATTCGTTGACGCGAAGCATGGTCAGCACTTTACAGCCGTCGTCAAGATCGAAAGCAGCGCCGTCGAAGGCTTTTTTGATCTCGTTCGAAACGGCAAGACCGGCGTCGTATCGGCTGTGATAGATTTGGAAGCGCATCGTCGCTTTCTCGAGCGACGAGCCGTCATTGTGCCGGGTAAAGGGCTTTGCGCTTTCCTTGGCGATCACCGCGTAAGGCGGCGCGGAATCGCCGCTTAAGCCCGTGAAGACTTTTTCGGCGGGCAGAAGGGCGTTCAAATCGAAAGCGTTCGCCCAACGCTCGTGCAGATATTTTGCAAGATTCATGGTTGGATTTTCTCCGCTTCGATGGT
Source organism: Pirellulales bacterium (assembly GCA_963713065.1). Lineage (GTDB taxonomy): Bacteria > Planctomycetota > Planctomycetia > Pirellulales > Thermoguttaceae > JADLEL01. The sequence goes on from CAVQKP010000022.1 coordinate 268,684, forward strand.
TTGCAATTCGCCCAATTTGGGGAATCCGGCGACCGCGGTGATGCGATAAAGGGCTCCGTCGGGGCCGCGGAGGCGATGGGTGTGGTCGAGGTCGAAGGCTTCTTCGAGGACGATCCGGCACCGATGCAACGCTGCTTGGGGCGGAATCGCCGGCGGCGATTTGGGTTTCGAGCGGTTGAATCCGCCCGCGAAGGCCGGTCCGCAAAACGTTCCAGGCCGTTTCCACCGCGCCGGATTCGCTTTGGAAATATTCGGCCGCGAGCACGTCGATGGCGTCTTCCAGGCCGAAAGCGATCGACAATTCCCGCGTGCGGCAGCGCCAGCGGGCGGCGAGCGCGACCAGCCGCGTTTCGAGGATCGTCCAACGCCGGCCGGCGGCATCCAGAAGCACGTCGCCTAGCCGCGGCGCGGCGGCGACTTCGGCGGCAGGCAGGCTCCAGGAGGCGTCGGCGGCGGTGTAACGGCCGTCGCTTTCGATCGTCCTGCGATTCTCGCCGACGACCTCGGCCGCCTCGATCGCCCGGCGGAGCGCATGGGGAACGGCCTCGCCCGGTCCGCCGGGCGTTTCGCGGCGCAGAAGCGTCACCGACTCCAATCCGTCGGTGATTGCGGCAAAATCGTGGATGGTGGTAAAGTTGGTGGTCATGGGAATAAATGAAAGGGATTGCAATTGGCTGTAGCGGCGAATCATGCGCTCCACCGGCACAAGGCCGGTGGGGGCGGGGATAACGGCGTATCGGTGGTAGCGGCGTGTCGGTGGTAGCGGCGAATCATGCGCTCCACCGGCACAAGGCCGGTGGGGGCGGGGATAACGGCGTATCGGTGGTAGCGGCGTGTCGGTGGTAGCGGCGAATCATGCGCTCCACCGGCACAAGGCCGGTGGGGGCGGGGATAACGGCGTATCGGTGGTAGCGGCGTGTCGGTGGTAGCGGCGAATCATGCGCTCCACCGGCACAAGGCCGGCGGGGGCGGGGAACTGCGGGGCGATTTCGTTCTTGGTCAACAAAAACCTTGCGACTGCACTTCGAGCGGCGTTTGCGCGGCAAGCTGGGCAAGGCACCAATCGACGGTCTGCTGCAACTGCCGCAGATAATCGCCCCAGGCGACCAATTGGCCGTCGATCTGATAGGTCGGCTTGGGCTGCGCGGTGATCTCCGCGATCCTCGCCAGCGTTTGCGTTTTGATGATTTCGATTTGTTCGTTGTCGGACATGATTAGGGGCTGGAGGATAGGGGATAGGGGATAGGGGATTAGGGGATTAGGGGATTAGGGGATTAGGGGATTAGGGGATTAGGAAGAGGGTGCCATGCCCACGCTTGCCGTGGGCATGTTGAAGTTTTCTCGCTCCCTCCATGCCCACGGCAAGCGTGGGCATGGCACCCGGCTAAATGACGGCGCGTTCACGCGCCGCCGCTTGCCCCGGTGCTTTTCACGACATAGCGGGGGTTGATGACCGCCGCCGCGCCGCGTTCGCTGGCCTTGAAACGGACGACGATGTCCTGGTTGAACTCGGCCTCGCTGCCCACCGGTGATTGTGTGACCGTGATCGGCCAGTTTTCCATGTAGGCGAAGGCCCGGCGGAAATCGCCGATGAACCACCATTTCCTGGCGGCCGCGGCGGTTTGGCCCGAGGCCACGATGCGGCGGTAGGTCAGGCGGCTTTCCGCCACGCGATAATGTTTCAGCGGATTGGCCGCCGTCGTGGAGATGTTTCCGCCGCCGGTGCCGTAAGTGATTTCCGCGGCGTTGAACACGCGGTTGGCCGCGTGACGGTACGCCGGCGTGACCAGCACCGTGGTCGCTTGGATCAAGACCGGCTCGCCCGTGTTGGGATCGAGGATGTCGGCGAAGAGTTGCTCGGCGGCATCGACGTCGGTCCAGTCGCACAGTTCCTGGTCCATCTGGTTGATCCACGAACCGTCGGGCGCGGCGCCGCTGCCGGTCGTGCTGTAGGTGTCGTAGCTCGCGTCCTTCCACTTGTAGTTGTTCGCGGCGCCGAGGACCAGGTCGATCAGCCGCTTCTCTTTGTTCAAGCCGAGCACCTCGCCGACCTCCGCGGCGCGGCCGAGGATCAAGTGCGTGCGGTCGAAGAAAATCGCTTCCTTCGTGACGGGCACGATGAATCCGTGCTTGGCGGTCTGCGGCGTGTCGATGTAATCCTCGCCGAAACCGAAGTGCGGATAGGGCATTCCCGGCGCGACTTCGGCCACGTTGTCGCTCAGCCGCCCGATGCCGGGGATCCGCTCGCCGTCCAACCGCGTGGGAATCGTATCGACCAGCTTCGAGACGACGAACGCCTCTTGCTCGTAGGCTGCGAGGATTTTCGAGCGGATGACCTGGCCGGTGATGTTCGAGAACGCGGTCACATCGACGCCGCCGGCGCTTTCGAGAATCGCGACGCCGCCGCTGCGCGGGTCCATCTGCCGCACGCGCTCGCCGCTGAGCGTGGCTTCGGCCACTTCCCGAATGCTGAAATCTTCGGGCTTGAGATCGCCCTCCGCAAGCGCCTCCCGCAAATGTCGCACGGTTTTCTCCGGCCCGCTCAAATCGTACATGCGTTTCAGTTCACGATAGTTTATGGATCGCACGGTATGGCTCCTTCGTTTCAAGGTAGTAGGTCCCGCCTGCCGGGCGGGACCAGGTTTAGTTGAGGATTCGTAAGCGAACAGTCCCGCCCGGCAGGCGGGAGCTACTACGGCGCCGAATAGCTGCTTCCCTCCACGCCGCCGGTCATGACGGTGGAGCGGATATCGACCAGCACGGTGGTGGCGGCCGATTGGCGTTTGGCGTCGCGGCCGAAGGCGTATTTGGCCGCCCCGACTTTGGCCACCTGCTGATTCAAAAGAGCGTCGCCCGCGGCGTTTTCATCGACGCCGACGAAGTCGCCCAACTCGAACGCGGTGCCGGGACAATCGAACTCGAACACGCCGGTGGTCGCGACGCGGACGGGCGTCGTTTCGCCCGACCGGCTGCGCTGCATCGCCACGCCCAGGAACTTGTCGGCAAACAGTTCCTGGTTCGCCGGTTTCGTTCCCTGATCGGACAGCCGGGACGCCGGCCGCGACGTCATCGACTTCCTGATAGACCAGGTCGCCGATCTCGATCACCGTTTCCGCGTTTACCGCGGCGAGCACCGGATTCGTGTCGCCGTATCGCCATCGCATCTTGTCGCTCATGGGAAGTCTCCTTTTTTCAAGGGGTTAGGGGCCGGGAATTGGGGAGTGGGAATCAGGTGATTGCTTCGACGAAAGCTTTCGCGTTTACGGGATGGATTCCGCAAGCAAGGTTTTGATCGCGGGAGACGGGTTTCCGCTCTTCTCCGGAAGAACGTTTGCCGCTTTCCTCCAGCAGGTTTGTCAGCCGCAGGATCTCCGCTTCCATTCGTTCGATAGCCGCGCTTTGCCGGTCGATTCGTGCGGCCAGGCTGGACGCCTGCGCTGCGGAACCGCCGGGGGTCGGGGAGATCCCGGCTCGCTTGGTCCGATGCTTTGCAATTCGCCTTGGCATCGAGCGACTCGAAAAGGCCGCGCGTCGTCGCCGGATCGGCCACCAGATCGACGCTTTGCACGCGCGTGATCGCCTCGACCACGACTTCCTCGCCGTTTTTCGAAGTCCGGGCTTCGACGTTGTGGGAAAAGCCCACGTTCTCCGGCGCATGTTCGGCGTCCCATGCGAGTTGCTCGGCGAGCGCATGTTTGGGATTGAAGTGCAAATCGCCGAACAGCCCCTCCTCGGGCCGAAGTTCGACGCCGCGAATTTGTCCCAGCCGGTCCTGGTAATCGCGGGGCGATGCCGGATGGCCCTTCGGATGGTTCACGTTGACCTTCGCGTTCTCGTAGAGCGCGGCGGCCTCGCGGAGCGCCTCGGGCAGATACGACCGGCCGTTGCGCGATTTGAGGCCGAGGATTTTCACTCCCCGGATGACGCCCGACTCCCGATCAACGCGCATCCGCACGCCGCGCGAGTCGCAGTATTCTTGAAGTTGTTCGGACATCGGTGGGTTCCTTTCCGTAGGTCCCGCCTGCCGGGCGGGACGGTTGGGTTTACTGAACTCTCGCCCGGCAGGCGAGTTTCGCTCGGTCCCGCCCCGCAGGCGGGACCTGCTTTAATCTCGATGCGAATCGCTTCGACGTTTGGCGCCGGACATCACGGCGGATTGGCAATCTGCCCCGCGTTCGCGCCCATTTGCCGCTCGTTTTCCGGATCGAGGCCGAAGCGCAGCGACATGGTTGCCGTGGACATCGCGCCGTTGCGGACCAGGATTTGATCGGCTTGGGCGTCTTTCAGGCGGTCGCGAACGCCGAGGGTGGGCGGAATGCCGAGCACATCGACCGTCGAAATAGCTTCGTGCGGCAAGCGGCCGATCGCCACGGCATGGGCGACCGCCAGGCGCATCACTTCGCGGTCGTCTGCGAGCATCTCGTGCTGCAAGCGCTCGAACATTTTCACCGCCGGGCCTTCGGCGACCATCGTCGAGGAATAGTTGGCGTTGCTGGCGTCGGCGGTGAGCATGAACTCGGGCATCACCAACCGGCTGGCGATGGCGCGGAGTTCGGCCTGGAGGACGGTCACGTAGCGGCCGGCGTCGATGCCGGCGGCGGGAAATTCGTACTCGGTGCCGGCCAACGCGTCGAGGATCGTGCCCGGCGCGAAGCGGCGGAAATGGCTGGTGCCGCCGCCGGACCGCGGTCGCGCTGAAATCGGCCTGGCCGGAGACGAATCGCTCCAAGCCCGCCGCGGTCGCCGTGCGATGTTTGCGGATGATGGCAATGGCCGATTGAATTTCGGAAACCACGCTCATGTTCCGCAGCAGCTTTTCCGCGCGGCGGAGATTCTTTCGCACGGGATAGAACAGCGGCAGGCCGCGTTTCACGTTCGAGTCGACGTTGGCCTTGCGATGCTGGATTTCTCCGGCCTCGATAAACCGGCCGTCGATCCAATAGCCCAGCACGGTTTCCACGTCGAGCGTTTCGGTTTCGACGCCGAAGGAGGCCGCCGGATCGCTGGCCTGTCGGCGGGCGCGGCGACTTGGTCGGGCTCGACGAACCGTACGCGGAGAATGCCGTCTTCGGCGGGGAAAAATCGCAAAAAACACTCGCCGTCGCGATCTTTGCGGCGGACGATTTCCTGCTGCCGCGCCGCCACCGGTTCGCGCAACGAAATCGTCGAGCACGTTTTGCACCTCGCGGAGCAGCTTTTCGTCAGGACTGGCGACCATGGCCCTTTTTGGCCATCACCCGATAGCTATGCCCGCTGCCGACAATGTAGGAGATCCGGTTCTCGTGCCCGTTGATGGCAAATTCGTTTTCGACGGCCAGCGCGCGGCATTGCATGCGGATCTCGGCAAGCTGTTCTTCGCCGGCAAAAGGGGCGAGCGGCGCTCCTCCGCCGCGGGACGGATTGAAAACCTGTCCTACCGGCGGACGCCAGCGCATGCCGTCCACGTCGTAGTTCGCCTCGGCAGGATCGACGAAATTGTCCCACAATTCGTCGAACGCTTCCAGCAACCGTCGTTCGAGATGATCGATGCGGGGATTGGTGTCGATGGGTTGAGTGAAATTCGCGGATTGCATATTGGTTTTCCTTATGTAGGACAGCCGTATTTATGCGCTAGGCAGGTTTGAATCCTGGAGGCTGCGAGGCGTTGTTTATTCATCCTTCATCCTTCGATACTTTTCATCCTCCCACCCGGCAAACGGCTTCCCAAGCCATCATTCACCGAGCGGCCTTGCAGCCATTGGCCGGCAGCCGGACGGCCATTTCGGCGGCGTCGGGGCCGTCGTCGTGATCGCCCACGGGAAACTCTTGGAGTTGCTCGACTAACAGTTTCGTGCCGGGGCTGTCGTTTTTAAATCGCAGTCGCCGGGTGGAAAGAAACGGCCCGAGCCGGCGGATGCGGACCAGTTTGTTGGCGTGGTTTTCCAGCGGCGATCGGCCGTGCATCCAACTGGCCTTGGCGGCGGATTTCCGCCTCGAATTCGCCGGCCAACAGGTCTTGAAACTGGTTCGCCTCGATGGCGAACACATCCGGCCGGAAGCGCCGCAGCAGTTCCACGCCGTCGGCGACGATTTGCGGCGTGGGCCGCCGGGCGAGATCGGCTTCGAGATACACGATCCCCTGCCGATCCACGCCCAGCATGACAAACGCCGAATAATCGCCGCGGCGGGCGTCGCTCCCCTTGCTCGGATCGAGCGCCATGGTCTTGACCAGCAGATCCGCGGGCCAATCGTCGAACCAGATCCCTTCGTCGAAGTACGACTCCGGCCATTCGCACGTTTCCGGATTGATCGGCGAGTTTTGCTTCTCGCGCTCGAAGGCCGTGCGGCCGCCTTCGGCCCGCATGCACATCAGCGCGTAAAGGTCTTCGACCTCGGGCCAGAGCACGATCGCGCCGGCGTTCAGGGCGATCCGGTGCTGTTCGTAAAACGCCGGGCGTCGTGCCGATAATTCGGGTTTTTCAGATCGGTATAAATCGCCTCCCATGCGGCCCAGCGGGACATGTTTTCCGGCCAGCGGACGATGGCCTTGAAGATTTTCGAGGTCCAGCCCGGCGTTTCGTGGAGTTGCATGGCCAGCGCCTCGCGGTGCAAGGCGGTGGCCAAATTGACGATGTTGGTCGTCGGCGTGCCGGCCTTCATCAACATGCCGTGGAACCAACTCCGCGAAAGTTCGCGCGGGTGATCGAGCGGATGTGGCCGTCGTTTTGCAGGTCGTCGCAGATGATCAGCGAGGGCCGATGTTCCCGCCGCCTCCGGCCGCGCAGCCGCTGGCCCGTGCCGAAGGCTTCGATCGCCACGCCGTTTTTCAGCACGATCGCGTTGCTCCGCCAACCGGCCCTTGCCGACGGCGTCGGGATAGCGTTCCGCAAGGATTTCATTCTCGGCGAGTTCGGCCTTGACGTTTTCCAAATGTGCACAGGCTTGATGCTTGGTGTCGGAAACGATCCAGATATACGGTTCGCTCTTT
>CAVQKP010000023.1:0-307656 GCA_963713065.1 Pirellulales bacterium
CCGGGCCTAATACCGCTAGCGCGGACAAGGGCCGTGAACGGCCCTCAGGGTGTCGGGAAGAGGGAGGGGAGGGGGCGGTCGTGGGTAGCCCGTCAATCATGTGCTCCACCGGCACGGGGCCGGTGGGGGCGTGGAGAGTGGCGGGTTTTGCGGTAGCTTTCCATAATGCGCTCCACCGGCACGGGGCCGGTGGGGGCGTAGAGAGTGGCGGGATGGTTGAGCCCGGACGGTGCATTGAAGCGGCGGGCAAGGAAGGAGCAATGTGAACAGGTCATCGGCCGAATAGTGCCTCGACGTGCCGCCACGACAGCGGCATCCGAAACTACCATGAATCGTCAATACTAGCTGCGTACCCGTTTCTATTTCACGCCCGCCCCGACTCGCATTCCCGATCCGGTTTCACGAGCACGACGCCTTGGCTATCGCTGGCGGCCAGGAGCATGCCGTGGGATTCTTCGCCGCGGAGCAGGGCGGGTTCGAGATTGGTGACAACGACGACTTGGCGACCGACGAGGTCTTCGGGCTTGTAGTGCTGGCGGATGCCGGCGATGATCTGCTTTTCCTCGTCGCCGACCTTGATCTGCAGGAGGAGCAGCTTGTCGGCGTTGGGATGCTCGCGGGCGGAAAGGACCGTGGCGATGCGGAGGTCGATTTTGGCGAAATCATCGTAGGTGATGGCGGGTTTCATGGGGAGGGGATGGGGATTAGGGGCTAGTGGCTAGGGGCTAGGGGCAGTGGTTAGGGGTCAGTGGTTAGGGGTTAGGGGTAGGGATTTGAGATATGGGTTAAGATTGGGGATTGGAAGTTGGGGAATTGAGATTTGATTTATGCTAGAAGTTGGTGAGAGTCCTGTCAAAGGGGGGTGGGATGGGTTGCGAAAACCACAAGAGTGGGGTATTGTAAGGATTGCGGATTTGACACGAAAACGATCAAGCAGAATGTGTTTGCCATTCGTTGGGAGCGTTCGGATTTGGGGGCGAGAGGAACAACGAGCAATTTTCGTTGGGCGAACGGTTGCTGCATTGGATCGATGCAAATTAAAACCATGATACATTTTCTCTTCATTGCAGTTTTTGCAATCATTACCAATGGGGCAGGGCAGGGGGGTGTGGAAGACGCCCGGAAGGCGTTGATGGAGGGGCATTATGCAGAAGCGGCGGAGATGTTTGCCCCGCTGGCTAAAGAAAATGCAGACGCCGCGCTCGGGCTGGCGCCTGCCATTCCGAGCACAGGCAGTACGAGACGGCCGTCAAAGTTCTCGAGGATTTCAAAGACAAGGATCAAAATCCCCTGCTGCTCGCGGAACTTGCCCGGCTGGCGTTCGAGCGGGGCGATTACAAGGAAGCCCAGGCGCAGGTCGATGCGGCGCTGAAGCTCGACTCGAAGCAGCCGCTTGCCCGCTGGATTCAGATCGAGTTGCATCGGATTCACGGCCGTTTGGACGAGGCCGAGAACGGCTGCCGGCGGCTGATCCGCTATTACAACGACAACGAGATCGACGATCCCGAGTCGCTGCGTTGGATCGGCCGGGCGGCCGCGCTGTTCGCGCGTTGGAATCGCCAGTCGGACGAGTTCGATTTTCTGGTGAACGAGCTTTATCCCGACGCTCTCAAGCTGCAAGCCGACTTCTGGCCGGCAAAATACGAGACCGGCCAGTTGTTTCTCGAAAAATACAACTATGCCGACGCCGCCGAGGAATTTCGCGGGGCCTTGAACATCAATCCGCAAGCGGCCGAGGTGCATGCCGCGCTGGCTCAAGTCTGGCTGGCGCAACACGATATCACCAAGGCGGAGACCGAAGTCAGCCGGGCGTTGGAGTTCAATCCGCACCTGCTCGACGCCTGGCTGGCCAAGGCCGACATCGTGTGGGCGAACCTCCAGGCGCCGGAGACGCTGGAAATGCTGGAAAAAAACGCCCTGCCGCTCAATCCGCACGACGAGGAAACGCTGGGGCGGATTGCGGCGTGTTATCTGCTGTTGGACGGGCAATCGATAGAAAAGGTAAATGACGGGCCCTCACCCCCGGCCCCTCTCCCAGAGGGAGAGGGGAGGATGGCAGTTCCCTCGGCTCGTCTCACAAAGGGCGAGGGGAGGATGGAAGCTCCCACGGTTTCTCGGTTTGAAGCACTGCTTCAGAAAGTCACCGCGGAAAATCCCCACGCCGGCGAATTTTTCTATACGCTCGCCGAATCGCTGGCCGCGCAGAACAAGCAGCCGCAGGCGGAAAAATATTATCGCGAGGCGATTCGCGCAATGCCCAAGCTGCCCGGCCCGGAGGGTCAATTGGGATTGCTGTACATGCATCAGGGCCGCGAGAGCGAAGCGCGGCCGATATTGAAAAAGGCGTTCGACGGCGATCCGTACAACGTCCGCGTGCATAACATGCTGAATCTGCTCGACGTGCTGGAGAAGATGGAGCGGCAAGGAAACCGCCCATTGTCTGGTGCGTTTCGAGAAAGGCGACGCGCTGCTGGGCCGATACGCCGAAAAGCGGGTGGAAGAAATTTTTCAGGAGCTGAGCCGCAAGTTCGATTACGCGCCTTCGAAGAAGACGGCGGTCGATATCTTCAATCAGGCGGAGGGTCAAGACGGCCACGCCTGGTTCAGCACCCGGGTGACGGGCCTGCCTTTCATCGGCACGGTCGCGGCGAGCACGGGCCATCTGGTGGCGATGGTCTCGCCCGGCGACGCGGGGTTGGGGAAGAAATTCAACTGGGTCCGCGTGCTGCGCCACGAGATGACGCACGTCTTCAATTTGCAACAGACGCACTTCAACATCCCGCATTGGTTTACCGAGGGGCTGGCCGTGAAAAGCGAGAATCATCCGCGGCCCGCCGAATGGAACAAGCTGCTTCTGGCGCGCGTGCCGAGAGGCAAGATTTTCGATCTCGAGAGCATCGACTCCGGCTTCACGCGGCCCGATTCGAGCGGCGACTGGACGATGGCATATTGCCAGGCGGAGATTTATGTGGATTACATGCGCCAGTTGGGCGGCGACGATTCGATCAAGAAGACTGATCGACGCCTACGCGGAAGGCTTGAACACGCCGGCGGCCCTGCAGAAGTCGTTCGGCATGTCGAAAGCCGAATTCGAGAAGGGATACCGCGAGTTTTTGAACAAGCAAATGAAGGGATTGAAGGGACTCGACTGGCCGGAGGAGGAAGACATCGCGGCGTTGAAAAAGGCCGCCGAGGAAAAGCCGCAAGACGCCGCCGCGCTGGCCGAGCTGGCCAACGGCTATCTTCACCGCGGCGCGGAGAAGGAGGCCGCCGATGCCGCCGAAAGAGCCTTGAGGCTGAATGCGAACGATCCGCTGGCGGTCTATGTGGCGGCGCGTTTGCTCGTCAAGACCGAGAAGCAGGAGAACATCGCGGAGGCGGCCACGATGCTCGAAAAGGCGCTCGATCCGAAATCGCCGCAGCCGAACGCGCTGAATCTGCTGGCCGGCTTGAAGCTCAAGGCGAGGAAATACGAGGAGGCCGCCCGGCTTTATGCGATGGGCGAAAAACTCGATCCCGCGAATCCCCAGTGGACGCGGTCGCTGGCCCGGGTTTATATTGCGTCGGGCGACAAGGAGAAATTGGCCGCGGCGCTCACTCGGCTCGCGCGAGGCGACGTGGACGACCTGGCGGACCGGAAAAAGCTGGCCGAACTGGCTCTTGCGCGAAAGGATTACGCGGCGGCGGAGGAAGCGGCCCGCGAAGCCTTGGAAATCGACGTGCGGGACGCCGAGGTTCACGCGGCACTAGCGGAATCGTTGAACGGACGGCATAATAGGGAGGGGGCGATCGGCGAGTGGGAAATCGCGGTCGAACTGGCCCCGGAAAAACCGCAACCCCGCTTCGATCTGGCCAATGCCTACGTCGAAGCGGGCCAAACGGCCAAAGCCAGGGAGATGTTGCGAACGCTCTTGAAGATCACGCCCGATTTTTCGAAAGCAGAAGAGTTGCTGAAACGGATTGAGAAGGGGGAATAGTGGTTAGTGGTTAGTGGCTAGTGGACAACCGCTACTAGCCACTAGCCACTGACCACTAGCCACTAGACTCCACTAGCCACTAAATAGCCGCTGAGCCATGTCCGAAGACCATTCCGAGAGCAACTTGCCTACGCGATCCTGCACGCTGGCGGATTTTCAGCAGTTGATTCGGCGGATGTACCTTGAGAAAGACATCGCGCGGGGCGTGGAGGGGACGTTCATGTGGCTGATGGAAGAGGTGGGCGAGTTGGCCTCGGCGCTCAGGAACGGCACGCATGAAGAGCGGGTGCTGGAATTTGCCGACGTGCTTGCCTGGCTGACGACCATTGCGAATGTGGCGGGCGTGGATCTGACCGAGGCTGTGATGCGGAAGTACGGCTCCGGCTGCCCGGGATGCGGCCATTTTGTTTGCACTTGTCCCGACGCGGGGAAACCATGAGGGGAGGGAGGCGAGAGGTGAGAGGTGAGGGGAGAGGGGTGAGGGGAGAGAAATATGTGCGGACCGATGGCTGGGCTGATTGAATCGGATGCAAGTTCCATGAAAAAACCACGTGCAATTTTCCGCATCACTTTCCCCTTAGCGTCCTCCGGTCTCGGCTGTTTGATTCTTGTCCTTCTCTTGGCGGTCTCGGCGTCGGCGCAAACGCTCGATCGGCCCGAATTCACCGGGATCCGCGTGGGCTTCGGCAACCACTACAAGGCCGGGCTGTGGACGCCCGTCGAACTGAAGATTCGGGGCGGGGCGGTACCGCTGACGGGCCAGGTCTCGGTGGTCGTGCCGGACGGCGACGGGGTGCCTTCGCAGGTCGTCACGCCGCCGAGCAAGCCGATCCAGGTGCTTCCCGGCCGGGAGACCAGCGTGCAACTGTGCGTGCGTTTTGGCCGCGTCCGGAGCGATTTGCGGGCCGAATTTCTGGTCGATGGCAAGGCCGCGGCGGAGAAAACGTTCACGGCGTCGCTCCAGGCCGATGAAGACAGTTTTCTCGAAGCACTGGAAGAGCAGCCGCTGTATGTCGTGGTGGGGAATTCGAACATGGGTCTGGAAGAGGCATTGAAGCTTCGGGAAACGGCGTCGAGCGAAGCGAACGGCGTCGGGGAATTCCAGCCCGAAATCGCCCGCATCACGGACGTCGAGCAGCTTCCGGTCGAGTGGTGCGGCTATGAAGGCGTGGATGCGTTGCTGATATCCACGAGCAATCCGGACCTGTTTCGCAAGCTTGGTCCCGACAACGCCCGGATCAAGGCGCTCGACGAGTGGATTCGGCTGGGCGGGCGGTTGGTGCTGTGCGTGGGTGCGGAAGCGAATGTGGTGCTGGCCGAGAATGCCCCGCTGGCCGGGTTCGCGCCCGGCCGCATGGAGACGATCGTCACGCGGGACCAAACGGCCGCATGGGAGCAATTTTGCGGCAGTTCCATGCCCGTGCCACAGCCCAAGGGCGGTGGCAAGCTGACGATTCGCTGCCCGAAATTGATGGTTTCCGAGGGGATCGAGGCCCGCGAAAACGACCTTCCGCTGGTGGTTCGCACGCCGCGCGGATTCGGGCAAATTCTTTTCGTGGCCGCCGACATCGACCGTCCGCCCTTCAGCAAATGGAACGAGCGCGGCCTGCTGCTGGCGAAACTGCTCGATTTTTCCGTCTCCCGCGGCAACGAAAAGCAAGCGGGGCAATACCAGGGCGGCTACGGGTATGCCGATCTTTCCGGCCAGTTGCGCAGCGCGCTCGATGCATTTACCGGCGTCACGGTCGTCCCCTTCGCGCTGGTGGCGATGCTGATCGTGGGCTACATCCTATTGATCGGGCCGGGCGATTACTTCCTTCTCAAGAAGCTCCTCCGCCGCATGGAATGGACCTGGTTCACGTTTCCGGTGATCGTGCTCGTCGTCGGACTCTCGGCCTATTGGCTTGCTTATTATCTTAAGGGTAATCAGCTTCGCGTGAATCAGGTGGACTTGATCGATGTCGATGTCGCGGGCAAGTCGGTTCGCGGGACGACGTGGCTGAACATTTTCAGCCCGCGGATGGAATCGTTCGACCTTTCGCTGCGGCCCATGCCGCCGGGAAAACTTGCCGACTCGAAGGCGGCCGATAGTGCCGCGGGCTATTTCGCGTGGTTTGGCCTGCCCGGCAGCGGATTGGGCGGCATGAATCCGCACGGCGGCGGCAACACCTCGCTTTTTTCGACGCCGTATCGATTATGGTCCGAGGCCCGCCTCAAACCGCCCGCGGCGAGTTCCATCGAAGGCGTGCCGATCCAGGTCTGGTCCACCAAGAGTTTCACCGGCCGCTGGCGGGCCGACGCCGAAGTGGTCCCCCGCGGCGACTTGTATTTGGAGCAGCAGGACCTCTTTGGCACGATCGCCAATCCTTACGATTTTCCGCTTATGAATTGCATTGTCGCCCAGGATCGGTGGGCTTACGAATTGGGAACGATCGAGCCGGGCAAAACGGCGGAACTCGGCCTGCACCTGAAGCGCAACGATTTGAAGAACTACCTCACGGGGTATCACATGGTGAAGGAGGGCAACCTCGCATCTCGCCAGGAAACCACTTCCTTCGAAATGTACAATCGCGACGCGCCCTATATCCTCCGCATGATGATGTTTTACGAAGCCGCGGGCGGACGCGGCTATGCCCACATTGCGAACGATTATCAATCGTTCGTCGATCTGAGCAACATGCTGAAAACCGGCCGCGCGATCCTCGTCGCCGACGCGCTGCAAAACGCCGCAGCCAAGGATCAAGGGGCGACTCTCCTCCGCAAAGACGCTCCCGTCGCCGGCGGCGGAGAGCGGCATACGGTCATTTTCCGTTTTATTTTTCCAGTGACAAAGAAGTGAAATACACGTTGCAAGACGAAGGCGATACACTTAGGGGCGCGGCGAAACGGAGTGCGGAGTGCTGCGAGGTTGTGACTAGATCGAATTGGTGGTTGGAAGAGGGGCGTGTTTCGCTCTCAAAACCATGGTTTTCGATCAAAACAGGGGTGCTTTTGAGGGCGTGATCTGATTTATTCACAACATTTGAGTATAACGTAAGCCGCTGTAAGACAACAACTTACCGAAATGTTATAATAGGCACACTCCGTGTGCCATAAATTTGGGACGGCACACGGAGTATGCCTACTACAATGCCAGCATCTAATTGTTTTACAGTGCCTTACGGGCAAAAAGTACTCGGTCCTCAGGGCGAAAAACCGACCACTGACCACTTCCCACTGACCACTCCTCACTGACACTTCAACATAAACATGATCAAAACTCAAGAACTGACCAAAGTCTATGGCGACCTGCGGGCGATCAACAACCTCGACCTGGAGTTGGTCGAAGGCGATCTGTTCGGCTACATCGGCCCCAACGGCTCCGGCAAGACGACGACGATGCGGATACTCGCCACGCTGCTTCAGCCCACCTGGGGCGAAGCCTCGATCTGCGGTTTCTCGATTTACACGCATCCCAAGGAAATCCGGCGGCTGATCGGGTACATGCCCGACTTCTTCGGCGTCTATGACGACATGAAGGTGATCGAATATCTCGAATTTTTCGCCGCGGCGTACCGCATCAAGGGCGCGGCCCGGCGGAAAATCTGCGACGAGGTGCTGGAGCTCGTCGATTTGGGTTACAAGCGGGACGCCTTCGTGACCAGCCTTTCGCGCGGCATGACGCAGCGGCTGGGATTGGCGCGGGTGTTGCTGCACGATCCCAAGGTGCTGTTGCTGGACGAGCCGGCGAGCGGCCTCGATCCGCGGGCGCGGATCGAAATCCGCGGGCTGCTCAAGGAACTTCGCAAGATGGGCAAGACGATCATGGTTTCGAGCCACATTCTGCCCGAGCTGGCCGATATCTGCAACAAGGTCGGCATCATCGAGAAAGGCGAACTGCTGATCAACGCGAACGTTTCGGAAGTGATGAAAAGGGTGCGGCAGCGGACGCTGCTGAACGTCCGCGTGACCGAAAATCTCGAAGCGGCGGCGAAGCTGCTGGGTCAAAGCTCGCTGGTGGAGAGCGTTGAAATCCGCGACGGCCGCATCGACGTGACGCTGAAGGAAAACGTGGAAGACTACAGCGAACTGCCCACCGCGCTCATCGAAAACGGCTACAAGCTGAACCTTTTCAAGGAGGACGAAATCAACCTCGAAACGGCATTCATGGCGTTGACGAAGGGAATCACGGCGTAAGGAACGAATCATCAACTTTTCTTTTTCAACATCCGAGGAGAAACTTATGCCAGGCAAGTTCCACACGATCGCGCTGCTTCCACTGGGATGCATATTCTTGGCCGCCGCCGCGGCGCATGCCGACGTCTTCAATCTGGGCTCCGGGCTGACCAGCCTGCAATTCGTCACCGTGGGCGATGCGGGCAACGCGGCCGACACCGCGGTGATGACGCTCGACGGCACCACGGGGTACGGTTCCGTGGGTTCCGCCTACAATATGGGGATGTACGACGTCACCGCCGCGCAGTATTGCGCGATGCTCAACGCCGTGGCGGGGACGAGCGACCCCTACGGATTATACAATGTGAACATGGACACCGCGGTGAGTTCCTACGGCTGCAACATCAAGCGGACGCTGAACGAGGGCGTTTATAGTTATAGCGTCGCGGCCGAGTGGGCCAATCGGCCCGTGAATTACGTCTCCTGGGGCGATGCCGTGCGATTCTGCAACTGGCTGCAGAACGGGCAGCCGGCGGGCGCCGAAGATTTGACGACTACGGAAAACGGCGCCTATTATTCGAACGGCGCGACGACAGACGCCACCTTGCTGGCCGTCACGCGCAAGGCGGAGGCCAAATACTTCCTCCCCAGCGAAAACGAGTGGTACAAGGCGGCGTTCTATGATCCCAACAAGCCGGACGGGGCGGGCTATTGGGCCTATCCCACCTTAAGCGACGCGGTCCCGAGCAACGCGCTCTCCGCGACGGGCGCGAATAACGCCGATTTCTATAGCGGCGGCTACACCATCGGCAGCCCGTACTATCGCACCGAAGTCGGCGCTTTCGCGAGTTCGCCCGGACCTTACGGCACCTTCGACCAGGGCGGCAACGTGAATGAGTGGGTCGAAACGAAAGTTATCGTCGGCGCGAGCTCCTATCGCGGATTGCGCGGCGGCTCGTACAGCAATTCGGCCAACCTTCTCGCCTCCACGGCGCGAAACGGCACCGTTCCGACGGGCGACGGCCCGGGCATCGGCTTTCGCATTGCGAGCATCCTGCAGGCGGAAACTTACTCCTGGCAAGGCGGCGACGACGACACCATGACCGCCTGGGGCGTGGCGGCGAACTGGACCCTCGGCTCGGTGCCCGACGGGCCGGGCGTGAACGTGCAATTCGGCACGCAGCCGGCCGCCAGTTCGATCGTCGATATGGTTTCCGTCGGCCGGACGGTGGGCAACATCACTTTCGCCGAGACCACCGGCACGCTCATCCAAAGCACTTACGGGCACGCTCTTGTCCTGGATAATCGCGGCGAGGTTTCCACGCTCGACGTATCGGGGGACCATTACATCAGCGCCCGGTGATTCTCAACAACGA
Organism: Pirellulales bacterium; assembly: GCA_963713065.1. Classification (GTDB taxonomy): domain Bacteria; phylum Planctomycetota; class Planctomycetia; order Pirellulales; family Thermoguttaceae; genus JADLEL01. The sequence goes on from CAVQKP010000023.1 coordinate 9,509, forward strand.
CGCCAAGATAACCGGCAGCGGAATTCTGACTTTATGGGGCGGGATCTATGGCAATCACACGTTGACCGTCAGCGGCAACCTGTCCGCCAGCAGCATTCAAGTCGATTCGCTCGTGATCGGCGAAACGGCAGCGGCGCATAGCGTTCCCGAACCCGGCGTTTTCGGGCTGCTGTTCGGTTTTGCCTGGTGCGCGGCGGTTTTCGCCGGGCGGCTGCGGCGAAGATAAAAGGGGATTGATTTTTCGCCACGAATATCGAGGCGCAAAACAAATTGGGCATGTGCCATCGTCTGCCGGCGATTTTCATGCCCACGGCGAGCGTGGGCATGGCACGGTTTTTCGGCGATTCTCTATCCACTCACGCCATCGCAAGGCTTGGAAAAATACCACCAGACGCAAAAAATTGCGGTGCTGAGCGCCGCCACTTGCATGAAAAGCGTCGCGGGGTAGAGAAATCGATAGTCGAAGCCGGTTATTGCGGCCAGATAGCTCAACGCGTAGCTCAGGGGGATTGACATGACGAGCAGCCGGAAAGCGGCAAGCCGCGTCCGCCGCCGGAGGAAGTGAATCAGGAGCCCCGCGACCAGGGCGAGATTGAGCGAGAACCAGACGTTTTGGCAGGCGATCCAGCCGAAGAAGGGCGTTTCGAACGCGGAGTACAAGACATTTAAAAGCCACTTCCTTGTTGTGGCGAATCGGCGGTTCTGATGCAAGCCGTAGGGATTCGGATCGAGTTCTTTCTGGCAATAGCCGTTCTTGGCGTTTGCGGGATCGAAGAGCCGGCAAAATCCCCGCCACTTCACGCGCAGCAGCCGCAGCGGATGCGCAAGGACGGCATGGCGATACTCGGCACCTAATATTGCCGATCGGGGATACATCAACAGGTCCAAATTTACGACTGGGGCGGCGGCATCGGAAAGGGAGCAAATGTTTCCAAAGCGAAACGACGACTCGTTACCCGGCCGCAGATTCTCGTTGATGTAGGGAAACTCCGCGCGGCAATCGGGATAGGCGATGCAGAGGCCGACCAATTCCAATATTTTCACATGATCTTCCGGATGATATCGCGTCACCGCATAGATTCGGCCGATGGCCGCCGAGGCGAAGAGGCTCGCCGCCGGAAGAGCGATCAGAAGCCAGCCGAAGCGAACGCCCCGCCGCGCGAGAATGAGCCACAACATGGCGCCCATGATCGGCAGCGCGACGAGCGCGTTGTACCGGGTGATCCCCGTCACAACCATCAGCGCCGCCAGTCCGGCGAATTGCAGGAGGAACGCGGCCGGCGTCATCGCCGCGCAACGGTCGTACAGCCGCAGCCCGAAGGCCGCCACCCAAAGAAAGAGGATGGCCGTCCAGGAATCTTTCCAAAAGGTCATCAAGTAAAAAGCCGCCGGCGTGAGCGGCAGGAGCATGAGGAGCGCGACCAGCGTGGCCATCCACCGCGTTCGCACGGCCGTCCACCGGCCTTGGGCGAGCTGCTCGAAAATCCGCATTGCCAGCGCAGGATCCCGAGGACGCCGGCGACGCATTGCATGAGCATCAAAGCCCCGACGCCGCCGCCGTAAAACATGACGATCGAGAGGATGATCGACATGATCGGCGGATGCCAATCGTGATAGTCGTAAGCGAAGGCTTGGCGGTACTGGTCGAACGAATCGAACGACATGTTGCCGGGCGAAAAGATGATCCAGACCGCCAGCGCGGCGAGCGCCGCCACGGCAAGCGGCAAGAGCCGCCGGCCCGCCAACTGCGATACTTTACGCCGTTCTTTTCGCGAAATATTCCGTTCCATAAAAGAGCACAAGCTAAGCGCCACCACCTGCGTGAACAGCGTAGAGGGGTAAAGAAAGCGATAATCGAAGCCGGTGGTCGCCGCCAGATAACTGCACGAGTAGCTCAGGGGGATCGCCATCAAAAGCAGCCAAAAAGCCAGCGTGGCGGTCCGCTGCCGGCGAAGACGGATCAAAAGACCGACGCATGCAATGAAATCGACCGCGAACCAAACGCTGTGGGATCCGAGCACGTTCAGCACCGGCTTCCGCCATGTCGCATCCAGAATGAGATGCATGTCGTAACGGAACATTTGAAACGCCTCGTTTTGCCGCAGGCCGAACGCGTTCGGGTCGATTCCCTTGTAGCAATAGCCGAGGGGAACCGCGCCCGGATCGAAGAGCAGGCAAAAGGACTCCCATTTCACGTAGAGCAGTTCCCACGGATGCGCGGCGATCGCATGCCGATATTCGGCGTCGAGATCGGGAATCCAAGGCTTGAAATAAAACTCCGAATCGACCACGGGCGTCTTCGGATCGATAAGCGATAATTGATCGCCATACCGATAAGCTTGATCGCCGCCGGGACAAAGATGAGCGGCGACATAAGGAAATTCCTCGCGGCATTCCGGAAAGGCCGCACAGATGCCGATCAAGTCCATCATCTTGATGTACGCTTGCGGCCGTTGATCGGCGACGTGAAAGAATCGATCGATGGCGGCCGAGGTCAAAACGCTTGCCAGCGCGGGAAGACCGATCACGAGCCAAGCGAAACGTGCGCCCCGTCTCGCGAGGATCAGCCACGCCATGCAACCCATGATCGGCAGAGCCACGGGCGCATTGTGCCGCGTTATGCCCGCGAAGATCATGAGCGCCAGAAAACCGGCGAACGCCGCGTAAAAAGCCGGCCGCGACATGCGCCGGCAACGCTGGAACAGCCATAAGCCGAACGCGCCCACCCAAACGAAAGTAATCGCCGTCCAAGAGTCCTTCCAAAAGGTCATCAGATAGAACGCGGCGGGCGTGAGCGGCAAGAGCAGCAACACGGCTACCAGCGTGGCCCGCCAGCGCGTTTGCGAGGGCGTCCATCGGCCGCCGGCCAATTGTTCCAAGACCATCAGGGCCAGCGCGGATCCCGAGCACGCCCGCGACGCATTGTGCGAGCATGAGCGCGCCGAAGTCTCCGCCGCATGCCATTACCGCCGACAGAACGATCGACATGATCGGGGGATGCCAATTGGCGTACTTGCCCACTAGTGCCTGCTGATATTGGTCCAGCGAATCGTACGACATGATGCCGGGCGAGAAGAACAACCAGATCAACAGCGCGGCGGCAATCGAAACGGCAAGCGGCAGGCCGGCTGCGGCCTTATCCCGCCAAGAGCGGTGCGCGGTCGCGTTTGCATGCATGGATCGGATGCCTCCTCCCGGCCGAGCACGTTTGCGCTCACGTCCGTTCTTCATGGTATTCCCGCTCGGCGTTCACGTCCCAGATGTTGCCGTGATCGGTGCGGCCTTCGAGAATATTGTCAACGGCCGTCATCGCCGTGAGCATCGAGTGGTCCTGGTTGTTGTATTTGTGCATGCCGTTGCGGCCGATCAAGGCGAGGTTCGCGAAGCGGTCCAGCCAGGCGCGAAGTTCGCCGAAGCGCGGATAGGAGCCGAAATAGGCGGGATAGGTTTTAGGAACCCGGATGACCGTCGAAGCAACGACTTTATCCGCCTCGATCAAATTTTTTCTCGCCATTTCCTCGACGGCCAACGCGGTCATCGCCTCGTCGGAAAGGCACCAGAGGCTGCCGCCCTCGTTGCAGAAGTATTCCAGCCCGATCCAGGCCGTCGCCGGATCGGCCACGAGGTACGGGCTCCAGTTGTTGAAGATTTGCAGCCGGCCCGCCTGCACGTCCGGCTCCTGGATATAGATCCAATTGTCGTCGGGATGCCGCGCGGCCGGATTGCCGCGTTCGCGAATTTTCATCTCACTCAAAAGCAAGCCGACGGTGATGAAATCGCGATAGACCAATCCTTCGGCGATCTCGCACACGCCGTCCGGAACGGCGGCGCCGATTGCGCGGATCAAATTCTTGACCGGCATGGTGGAGAAGAAATAATCGCCCGCGATGACGGTTTCCCCGCCGCTGCGCCGGTCTTTGGCCACGACCGCCGTGACGCGATTTCCTTCGTTCAGCAGGCGGCAGGCGCTTTGGTTCATCCGCACTTCGCCGCCGAGTTCGACGATTTTCCGCGCAGGTTTCCCACATCTGCCCGGGGCCGAGCTTGGGGTAGAAGAACCGTTCGATGAGCGATGTTTCCACGTTCTTCGCCGTTTCGCCGTCCGAGAATGCCGGCCAGCGCGTTGGCGATCGCTTTGCCGACGTTCAGCCCCTTGATCCGCTGCGCGCCCATTCCGCGCTGATATCGCGGCAGGGAACGCCCCAGACTTTTTCGGTGTAAGACCGGAAAAACGTTTCGTAAAGCTCCCTGCCGAAGCGGTTGATGAAAAATTGTTCGAGGGTTTCTTCCGGGCGGATGGGAGCCGCGCAGGCCTTCGCGTAGCTCAGGCCGATGCGGCCCATTTTGAACAAGCCGAGGTTGGCGATGGTGTTCTTGCTGAGGCTGACCGGATAATCGTAGAATTTTTGTCCGTAATAAATCCGGCTTTTGCGCGGTCGGACGAGCATCACTTCATCCACGGCGGCGGGGTCCGGCCCGCGGTCCGCATCGGCCAACCCGCGAAGAATCGAGGCTTGCAACGCGGCGGACGTTGCCGGGTCGCATTTTTGCAGCGGCAGCATATCGAACCACCACTGCATCACCCGATCGGACTTCGAGAAGAACCGATGCCCGCCGATGTCGATGCGGTTGCCGCGATAATTCACGGTCCGCGAAATTCCGCCGACGACTTCGTCCTGTTCGAGCACGATCGGCTCGATATCGGTCCGGGCGGCGAGTTCATACGCCGCGGTGAGCCCCGCGGGCCCGGCGCCGATGATCACTGCGCCTGTTTAGTCAAGTGCGATCCTTTACGCAGGTTTGGACAAGCGAAGCGATTTCCCACCGAATTATTAAAACGATGGCGGGACATCGCTTTGCTCGTCCCAACCTTCTCGATTTCAAGTCGTGCGCATCGGGTGCTAGCGATGCTATCGTAAAAAATTGCAGAATGGGCTCTAGCGGGAACGTTCGAGTCCGGAAGGGCGCATTATATAGACCACCCCAAAGCGTTACAAGAGAACTTTTAACGTTCTTTGAGCGGGAAGGAGGGGGACAGGTTCATGTTTTGCGACGCAGAAGGGGACAGTCCCATTTTTGCGGCCTCCTGCCACAAAAATCGGGACAGTCCCCATGTTTTCGGCCAACGATTAATGCGCGAAGCAACACAAATTCGCCGAAAAATGGACCAATCTCCGTCCACCCCGCGAACGGTTATCCTTATTTCCAGCCGCGACAAATCGGTGCATAATTCTCGTCGCGAAGAGAAGCCGCGATCATGAATTGTTCATGAACATTTTCAGGAGCAAAATCAGCAAGAAACCGATGAAGAAAAAACTGGTGGCGGCGGCCGTCTCGGGCACTTCATGCGCTTCGACGAGCAATTCCTCGGCAACCAGCCAGAGAAAGACGGCGGCGGCAAAGGCGGTTAAAAATTCCAAATATCCCCCGGAAATTCCCGCGAGAATCTCGAAAGCGGCCCACGCGGCGGAAAATGGGAGCAGGGCGAGGCCCGACATGATGAAGAGGATTTTCCGCCGGGACCTTCCTTTCTTGAGGAGTTCGCCGGCAGTCGCCAGGCCCAACGCGAGAAACTCGCTTTCGGTTATTCCGGCGGCATGCGTGCCTTCGGTTTCGACCATGCCGGGATTGATCGAGTTGACGCGGATATTGCGCGGTCCCAGTTCCTTCGCCAGCGACTTGGTCACGGCGTCCACGGCGGCCTTGGTCGCGCTGTACACGGACCCGGTCGGCGGGGCCGCGGTGGCCGCCACGGAACTGATATTGATGATGCAACCTCCGGCCGGGGTGAAGCGCTTGACGGCTTCCTGCGATGCCAGAATCAGGCCCAGGACGTTGAGATCGAACATCTTGTGAAAATGCGCGGGGGTGACGCTTTCGAGCGGCGCGAACTCGTAAATGCCGGCGTTGTTGACGAGAATGTCGAGCCTGCCGAACGCTTTATGCGCCTCGGCGAAAAGGCGCTCGACGTCGGATTGCCTGGCGATGTTGGCCTGAATCGCGACGGTTCTTCCGCCCTGATTCACGATCTCGGCGGCGACTCGTTCCGCTCCTTCCTTGCTAGTGGCGTAGTTTACGACCACCGCGGCCCCTTCGGCCGCAAGATGCATTGCGATGGAAGCGCCAATTCCTTTGGATGCGCCGGTGACGATGGCAACTTTTTCCACAAGTTTCCGTGACACGGCAGACTCCTTCGTTGTTAAAATATGTCCGGGCAAAGCATTGAATTTTTTCGTGATGCCATCAGAAATCAAGTGGGGCGTTTTACCGCTTTATTTGCGGGATGAGCCCTACTAGAAGCAAAGAATCGCCTTTCTTTGCGCCGGCCGGTCGGATTTCTCATCCCATGAGAGAAAAGGGAATAGAATGATTTTATTCCCGATATTCCGGTGGCGGGAAAATAGTTCTGACCCCTTTTTAAGAAACGTCGAGGGGCGTGTCGGCCGCCGAGGGCATACCGGAGGTCAATTCGGGGAGAATGCCCATGCGTCGGTAGATGGGCCGGACTGACCTCCGTATGGCGGGCAATTGCCGAAGGAAAAACAGCGCGCCCACGACGCACGCGGCGCCGCCGATTTGCACCGTATGCACGGCGCCGATGCGGCTGGCCAGCGTTCCCGCGAGAAAGCTTCCGAGCGGCGACATGCCCACGAAAGCCGTCGCATAGAAACTCATCACCCGGCCGCGTTTGTCTTCCTCCACGATCGTTTGCAGGATCGTATTGGTGGCGGCGGTTTCCAGCATCATGAAGAAACCCACGGCGGCCAGGAAGACGAGCGAAATCCACAAAACGCTCGACAGCGAGAAGGCGATCACGCAGGCGCCGAAGGCGATGCTCGACCAGGCAATCTGGCGTCCCAGCCCGAGGACGGATTTCCGCGATGCCACGAGCAACGCGCCGGCGAGGGCGCCCACGCCGGTGGCGGCGGTCAGCAGGCCCAATGTTTTCGGTCCGCCGCGGAGCACGCTTGCGGCAAAGATCGGCATGAGCACGATCAGCGGCATGGCCGCGAGGCTGACGACGGCCAGCAGCATGAGCAGCACGCGGATCGGATGAAAGCCGAACGCGTAAAGAAAACCTTCTTTCAGTTCGAGGAGCACGTGTTTGGGCGAATTCTCCGATGAGCGAGGGGCCAGCCGCATCATCAGCAGGGCAGCCAGCACCGCCACATAGCTCACCGCGTTGACAAGGAAACACAGCCACTCGCCGGCCGCCGAAATCAGGAAACCCGCGATTGCCGGTCCCACCAGCCGGGCGGCGTTGAACATCGAAGAGCTCAAGCCGATGGCGCTGGCGAGGTGCTCGCGGCCTTCGATCATTTGGATGAGGAAAGCCTGCCGCGCGGGCATGTCGAAGGCGTTGACCATGCCCAGAAGAATGCTCAGGAGGATCACCTGCCACACCGTCACCACGCCCGACAGGGTCAGCGCGACGAGCGCCGCGGCCTGGAGCATCGCCAGGCTCTGCGTGACGAGAATCGTGCGGTGGCGGTTCCAACGGTCGGTATAAACGCCGGCGAGGGAAGAGAACAGGAGGATGGGCGCTTGGCTGCAAAAGCCCACCAAGCCCAGCAGGAACGCCGATCCGCTGAGCCGATAGACCAGCCAGATCATGGCGACTTGCTGCATCCAGGTGCCGATCAAGGAAAGGCTCTGCCCGAAAAAGAACAGGCGGAAGTTGCGATACTTGAGAGCCGATCCGAATATCATTGAAGGTTTCAATCTCGACGCGCCAGGGAGACTGCCGCAGCGGTTTCAGTTTAGTTTCGCGAGGCCTCGAGCACGATCCACTCCCCCGTGCAATCGTGCAATCGCGGCCGTTGTTCGCTCTGCGGCATTCTAACCGAGCAAAAGACAACGGTCAAATGCCATGTGAGCCGGAACGGTACAAGGAAAAAATCGTTCCGGCCCCCCTTTTTCCGCAAATCGAGCTACACAACACGACTAACCGGTGTTATCATCAAATTTAGCGGCAATGACCGATTAGGAACCGTTGTTTGGTCCGGCGGCAGAGACTCAAGAGCGCCGTCCGTCCGGTTTTTCGCCGTTGTTCTAAAATTCGAACACGTTTTGAGAGGGCGACATTGTTTACCTCCTTGATAGGGCGTGCTGTTGTCGTTGTGTTTGCCGCGACCGCCGGCGTGGCGGTTTTCGCGCAATCGGCCGATCCGGCCTCAGCGCCCGCACCCTCAACCGGCATTCGTCAATTGCTGTCGGAGCTTCCGCCGGGAGTCAAGCCACGCATCGGCCGCGGAGAGCGCTTGTCATTGCAATCGGCGTCCGGCGCTTCGCAAGTCGTCCGGTTGTATAGCGTGCTGGATACGGACGCGTTCGTCATGTTGCCGACCGGCGAATTGGAATACATCGAGTTGGGGAAGGCGCGACCGACGACCGATCCGTTTGTGGCGGCGACAGCGGAGGAAATGCTACAGTCGCTCAAAGCGGCCGGGCTGTCGAAGTATAAAGTGGAAAAGGGGCAGTTCTGAAGGTGCATTCGAGCCTGATTCGCCAGGGCAACTCGGAGCTGCCGACGCGGACGATGAAGTGGAGCAAAGCGGGCATGGTCAACGACCTGCGGATGCGCACATTGCTGAAGATGAGCGCCGGTTCCGGCGGCGTGCTGGAAAAATTGGTCTCGGCGGAGGACATCGACGCCGGCGGGTATGCATTAGCGTGGGGGTTGGTGCATTATTTGGCGAGCAAAAAGGCCGAGGCGTTTCTGCGCGTACATGGCCGACATCGGCAAATACGAACCGCTGAACGAGGCGACGATGCCGGTCGCGGGGAAGGCCGATGGGCTCTTCGTGAAGCATTTCGGCGGCGATTTCGACAAGCTCGAGCGCGAGCTTCAGGCGTACTTGACGAGCAAGAAGATGCAAGCGGAGTATGTCGATCCGGTGGAGAATCAGACGCATTACATCGTGAAGAGCGTGGAGAAGAAGGGCCGAGCGTTCGCGGTTCGACTGGTGATCACGACGTCGCCCGCCGCGGCGAAGAAATGGAAGGAAGAGCAGCAAGCCGAGCACAAGAGCCCACGTTCAACACGATCATCTGCAAGTCGCGGAGCGAAGCCGAGCGGCAGGTGCAGAGGATAAAATAGCTCGCAAAAGGGGGCAGAACTATTGTAAGGCTTCGTTAAATAGTTATGGCTCCTTTTTTCTTTTGGAACAAATCGTCGGTCGAATCCTTCGCCCAAAAAAACCGGGGCGTCCATCAAAACTACTCAAACAACCATAATTGGTTCGTGTCCCTCCCGAAAAGCATAATGGCGAACATAGATGATGTTTTCTTTGAAAACCGTTAGAAAGAGGGGCGAAGAGGAAGACTGATGAGCGTGAGGAGGTAGGAAAGGCGGACGGTGGCGAAGAATTTTCGCCCTTTACTGAAGAGCAAGCAGACTTGCTTTGAAGTCTCGGTGTTAGACATTGAAACAAAACAATAATCTTCTGTGGCATAAAAGTTTACGCGAAAGATTGCAGAGGAATTAATCGTCATGAATGAGAATAGAGGCAAACTAGTCGTTTATATTGGAGCTGTATTGTTGCTGTTGATAGTTGCTTCTTGCGTTCCCCACAATCGCAGTAGCCAATCGCGAGCGCTGCGAAAAATCCTATTTGATAGGGAGGAATGGATTAAGTGCATCCCAACAAGTGACGGTAGAACAGTCCGTTCACAAATGATAGACGATTTGGTTCGAAATCATCAATTGTCGACTTTGAATAAAGAACAAATAATCGAGCTACTCGGCAAACCAATTGTTCCAAAGGATAAATATACGAAAAAGGAGTGGGATATAATATATTGGATAGGACCTGAGAGATACAATCCGCCTTTAGACGATGAATTCCTTGTATTCAAATTCGATAGCAGTGGTAAGGTTGTCGATTTTTGCGTGACCACTATGAAATGACTAGTCGCAGTCTCGGCCCAACGAATTGCGTTAGCTCAGGGTCGCAGGTGGCCCAGTTCTTTGAACCTGTCAGCTTGGCTGCAAGAGGATGTTGACGACGGCAAGATACTGCTAAAATCACATCAGATTAAAGATGAAAAGGATCCGACGATTATCCCTTTGCGAAACGGGCACCAAGGCTTTCACCGCGGCGTCCAAAAGAACGGAGTGCGACCGGAGAGCGGCCGAGGACAACAGTGGGGCACCGACGACACGAGCGGCTTCGTCACGCAGAACTGGACGCTGACCGACGTGGGCGACTGTGCGTCCTTTACCGACACCAACACGACCCCGGACACGGAGCCATAGCGCCATGCTCGAATCATTGTAAAAGGGGTCAGAACTATTATATGGCTTTTCTTGGCCGGCCGCGGGGGCGGATGACGAGGTCGAGTTTCAGACGTTTGCTCAAACGGTTCACCCAGGAACTTTCGCCGTAGGGCAGCCCCGTTTCGCTGCTGCGGCGGATGGCGGACAATTCGTCCGCGTCCGGCGTTTGATGGACGTAGGCCGACCAGTGTCGCCGGCGCGTCGCCTCGCCCTTACCCAACGCCTCATAGGCGGTCACGGCATCGAGCAGCGGATCCGCGCGGCCCAAGCCGTGATGGGCGAAACTGCTCCAGCGGTACTCGCCCGCCTGTTCAACCAACTTCGCCCGCCACGGATTCGCTTCGATGTACCGCAGCACCGCCAACAGATGATCGTCGTCCTGGATCACGGGGCTTTTGAAGCGCCCTTGCCAGACATGCCCGCTGCTGTGGTGGCAGCGATGGTAGCGCTGCGTGTGCGAAACCAGCAGGCTCTGCACGATCCGGCTGATCGGCGCCTCTTGCGGGCGGATCAGCAGATGAAGGTGATTGCCCATCAGGCAGTAGCCGAAGAGCGAGAACGGCTTCCGTTGCTTCAGATCGGCCATCGCCTGCAAAAACGCCAGATAATCGCCCTCGCCGCCAAACACCTTCTGCCGGTTGTTGCCACGGTTGATCACGTGGTATATCAGGCCATCGTCAATGGGGCGTAAAGGTCGGGGCATGGCTCTAATTTAACGAAGAACACGAGATCTGGCAAGAGTAAATTAGTTCTGACCCCTTTTCGATTCTATCAGGCCATCGTCAATGGGGCGTAAAGGTCGGGGCATGGCTCTAATTTAACGAAGAACACGAGATCTGGCAAGAGTAAATTAGTTCTGACCCCTTTTCGATCGTTTTCGATTCGTTTTCGATTTTAAAATTGTTGTGCCCCCTTATTATTCCAGCCCTTTCTCGATTTTCGCTAACACCTTCTTCAAATCAGCGACCAACGCTTTGAATTCCTTGTTCTTTGCCAGCGAAAGTCTCTCGACGGGAACGGCCATGCTGCCCTTTTCCAGCGAGTTTCTGCATTGCAGGACCAACGTCACATCGTCACGCGCGTCGAAAAATCTGATTAGCGCGTAATTATACGCCCCGGCAATTTTGATTGGCCCGCTGAGGTCGTCGAAGGTCTTTTGGTCGCCTGCTTTGGGAAACTGTTGCAGCCTTTCCATTTTCGCGTTGAGAAAGGCCTTCGACTGTAAGGCATCAGGGTTCCTCTCCGATTTTAATTTTTTATCTACCCGTGCTTTCCTCCGCTCGAGATCGGCATCGAGAGAGGGTTGCTGAATGCGAGCCAACACGATCGTCGCCTGGAACGAAGCGTACGAATTTTGACGGGCGGCGGCTCGTTTCAACGCCGGGACCGCGACTTTGCCCGACTGATAGAGTTTCTCTCCGGCAATCTCTTGCTCGAATGGATCGTCGGAATCGAGTTGCTTAATCCAGTGCGTGATATCAACCGACGAGATCCTTGTCGCCGGAGCGGCGGCGGCCGACGCATCCAACGATTTTTCCACCTTGTTCAACTCCGATTTGAACTCCGCAGCCTGCCTCTTGATTTCCGCAACCATTCGCTTAACATACACGTTGTTTTCCGACGACAGCTCTTTCATGGCGAAATCATCAAATGCACGCTCAAGCTTTGATTTCATGCCTTTCAAGACATAAGCGAAGTAATCCACTTCACGCAGGGCTTCGATCTTCTGAAAATTAGCCGGTGACATGGCACTCCCCTTGGGCCGGGGCATTCCAGCATCGAAGTAAAGCGCGAATTTCTCCTCGACCTGTTTGTCGTTGCCGAACGTTTCCTCGGATCCAATGCATTCCAAATAAGCCGAGTATGCCCCAGGCGAATTTCGCTTGAGTTCATCGACATCTTTCACTTGGCTTGATTGCGTCGTTTTAACGCCATTGATCGTCTTGGTGATCTGCACGATAATGTTCTTCTCATTCTTAACGCGGGACCACGTAATAGCAATCGTCCGGTCGAATTTAGTGCAGTGGGCATTCCAAATAAAAATTTGACTCAGAGGGACCTTGCCGCGATTGGCCCTCAATTTGTGAATTATCCAGTCAACCCTGTCCGATAGGTTTCTCGGCATCAAATCGAGGACTTGTTCGGCGTGCTCCGCGCCGGCGTTGTTCGCGTCGGCGACCTTCTCGAGCGCCTCCTTCGCCGCCATCATCGTGACCTTGTCCGGAGATTCCAAGAAATGTTGTAGAATGTTTATCGCCCGATCAGCAACATCCGGGTTCTTTCCGCCGCCAGCTTCCGCAATCGCCGGTATGGCATCACGACCCGCTGCATAGAGCTTCCGGAAAGCGACCTGCTGTTCGGCAATATCCGCGGCATCGAGTTGTTCGATCCACCTCTCGATATCAGCTGCGGAAACTTTCACCGAAGGCAATTCTGAGACCAGTTCCCCGTCCCTTTTCTCCTCAGCCGAAATGTTGGCAGATATTGCCGCCAGGAAAAGACCTGTCCACATCGAGCATCGAAACCCGAACATGCCCTGCTCCTTTGAAGAAAAAATGGTTTCCCGGCTAATGCCTAAAAAACGCGTAACTACTTCGTGACGAATGGGTCAGAATTTTCATCTCTTCGCATGATGTCCTGTTTTTACTCCTATTGTATACTATGATTCACATTTGCGCCAACACCCTCGCCGACTCCTCCTGCTCGCGTTCCAAATAGGCCCGGCCTTGGCGGATGGCGATGTGGTCCCAGGGCAAGGGGGAGGGGGCAGGGGAGGGGAGGTGGAGGAGGGTTTCGACGTCGATATGAAGCTCGGAGAAGGCCTGCAGCCAGCGATCGAAATTGAAATGTTCGCGCCAGGCGTCGAAGCGGCCGCCGCGGCGATAGACGAGTTCGATGGCTTCGCCCACGCGGCGATCGCCGCGGCAGAGAATGCCTTCGAGCAACGTGGTCTCGACGTCGTGGCACTTGATCTCGACGCATTTCAGCCGCCGCATTTTCCGCAGACGGGCGTGGGCCGCGCGAAAATACTCCGGCCGCCGCATGGCGTTCCACTGGTAGGGCGTCTGCGGCTTGGGGACGAAGTTGGACACGTTCGCCACTACCGTCGCGTACCGGCCGGTCACTTCCTTTCCCAGCCGGGCGATGTGCTCGGACATCTCGATGATGCCGTCCAAATCTTCCTCCCGTTCGCCGGGCAGGCCGCACATGAAGTACAGTTTCACACGGGAAAATCCGTTCTCGAACGCTTTGCGGCAGCCGGCGTATAGATCGTCGTTCGCGATCCGCTTGCCGACCTGCTCGCGCAGTTCGTCGCGGGCGACCTCGGGCGCGAGAGTGAGGCCGCTGTGGCGTTCGGTGGTCATGAGTTCGCCGACCTGGCCGAGTTGCTCGTTGATGCGCAGGCTCGGCAGCGACACGCTCACGCCCAGCGGGCGGAACGTTTCCTGCATTCGCCGCATGAGCTCGTCGAACCGCGGATAGTCGGAGGTCGAGAGCGAGAGGAGCGAGATTTCGTTGAAGCCGGTTGCGCGATACATCGCCAAGGCCGCGGAGACGATCGTATCGACCTTGCGGAAGCGGAGGGGCCGCTTGATGGTCGTGCTCTGGCAGAAGCGGCACTTGCCCGGACAGCCGCGCATGATTTCGATGGCGATGCGATCGTGAACGCATTCGACGTGGGGCACGATGGGGGCGAAGGGCAGGGGGGCGGCGTCGAGATCGTCGAGCACGGCGGGGATGATTTGGGCGGGGACGTCTTCGCGAACTGGCGCAAGAGGGGCGGCGTCCCCGCTCGCGATACTTTCACCTGCCGCAGCCCTCACCCCCGGCCCCGACCACTCCGTGGTGCCCGCCGACCAACCTTCGGTCGGAGCCCGAAGAGGGGAGATTTCTGCATAAAATCGCGGGACGTAAACGAAGGGGAACCGCCGGGCCATTTCCAGGAGCATTGATTCGCGATCGGGATTGCCGGAACGTTTTAGTTCGATCCAGGCGTCGCAGACCGCCGGCAAGGCTTCTTCGCCGTCGCCAATGACGAAGAGGTCGATGAACCTGGCCATCGGTTCGGGATTCACGGCGCAAGGGCCGCCGGCGATGACGAGCGGGTGCTCCAACGTCCGCTCGATTGCCGCAAGCGGGATTCCGCCGAGGTCGAGCATGGCCAGGACGTTGGTCGCGCAGAGGTCGTATTGCAGCGTGAAGCCGAGCACGTCGAAGCGGGCGAGGGGCGTGCAGGTTTCGAGGCTGAAAAGCGGCAGAGCGTGGCGGCGAAGCTGCTGTTCCATGTCGGCCAGCGGCATAAACGCCCGTTCGCAGGCCCAATCGCGGCGGTTCATTACGTGGTATAATACTTGGAGGCCGTTATGGCTCATGCCGATGCTATAGGCGTCGGGAAAAGCGAGGCAAAGCGTGCCGCGGACCGACCGGTGGTCCTTTGCCACCGCGTTCCATTCGCCGCCGATATATTGGCCGGGCGACTGGACCAGCGGCAGGACGGTACTGGCAATGCGTTCTTTAAGACTTTGGTTGATCATAGTAGCGATTATGACATAGATAGGGGACAGGGGATAGGGGACAGGGGACAGGGGATAGGGGACAGGGGATAGGGGACAGGGGACAGGGGACAGGGGGACAGGGGGACAGGGATTAGGGATTAGGGATTAGAAATCTATCAAATCACACACTGCATACTGCTTACTTGACCGATGACTTCCATGAAGACCAACTTTGCCATCGTCATTTTATTTCTGGTTGCGCTCCTCCCGCTTCCGTTGTTGGCCCAGACCGCCGCGACCTTCGAGCAAGCGCGGAAGAAAATGGTGGACGACGAAATCGCGGGGGCGGGCGTAAAGAACGAGCGGGTGCTGGATGCCATGCGCCGCACGCCCCGGCATGAGTTCGTCTCGCTGAAAGATCGAAAAATGGCCTATTTCGACATGGCCCTGCCGATCGGCGAAGGGCAGACCATCTCGCCGCCGTTCATCGTGGCCTACATGACCGAGGCTCTCGATCCGAAGGCGACCGACACGGTGCTGGAGATCGGCACCGGCAGCGGTTATCAAGCGGCGGTGTTGAGCCCGCTGGTGAAGGACGTTTACACGATCGAGATCGTCGAGAAGCTGGGCCGCAACGCGGCCAAGGTCCTTGAACACCTGAAATACGCGAACGTGCATACGAAAATCGGCGACGGCTACCAGGGCTGGCCGGAACACGCACCGTTCGACAAGATCATCGTCACCTGCTCGCCGGAGAAGGTGCCGCCGAAGCTGGTCGAGCAGCTCAAGGAAGGCGGCCGGATGGTGATTCCCGTTGGCGAGCGGTACCAGCAGACGATGTACTTGTTGAAAAAAGTGGGGGGCAAGCTGGAGCGGGAAGCCTTGCTGCCGACGCTTTTCGTGCCGATGACCGGCAAGGCCGAAAGCGAGCGAAAGATCAAGCCTGATCCGGCGAATCCGCAAATTCTCAACGGCGGCTTCGAGGAGACGATCGGCGATCCGCCCGAGCCGCTCGGCTGGCACTACGCGCGGCAGTTCGAATTCGTCACGAGCGACTCCGCGCCCGAGGGCAAGCAGTACCTCAAGTTCTCCAATGCGGATCCCGGCCGCAACAGCCAGGCATTGCAAGGCTTTGCCGTCGATGGGCGGAAGGTCAAATATCTCGACGTCAGTTTCAGCGTCGCCGGGAAGAATCTGCACTACGAGCCGATGCCGAACACCAGGCGGCAATATTATCAGCCTGGCGCGGTCTTCATTTTCTACGACGAGAACCGCACGCCGCTGGGCGAGCAAACCATCCTCCTCCAGCGCGGCTCATTCAAGTGGCAAAAGGAATCCCGCCGCCTCGAAGTTTCGCCGAAGGCGCGCGAATGCATTCTTCGGATCGGGCTCTTGGGCGCCACCGGCGAACTGAGCATCGACGGATTGGAAATGACGGCGGGGAAGAAGTAGGGCAGGGGAGGGGCGGCGAGTCTCCTTTTGGCTTGGGGCAGTTTGCCGGATTGGTTCCAAGAGTTTCCGGGTTGGCGATCTCCCCCGCGAAACTTATGCTTCGGTCGATTCTACTCGACTTCGACGTTTGCATAGTGTTGCCAAATTCCGTGCAGGTTGCATTTCACCGTCGCCACGAGCGAGACCTTTTTGCCTTTCAAGTCGTCGTCCAGGATGACGGCAAACTTCGTTTCCGGCTTGAGATAGCCGTGGGAGCGGAATGAGAGCGTGCCTGCAGGCTCGTTTCCGATGCAAAGCTGCACGTATTCGATCCAGTGCGACGGCCCCATGGGATGCAATTCCTTGCCGATGACGACGCGGACGTCGAAGACTTCCCCGGCTTTGACCTTTGCCGGCGCCGTAATGACCGGCAGGTGCAATTTTTCCATAACCGTTTCCTGCTCGGAATTTTTCGCGCGATTGATTCCTTGCCAGAGGCTTTTGTCCACCGGCACGGGAAAATATTCTTCCGCAAAGGCCGCTCCGCCAATGCCGATAACCGAGCCTGCGCCAACGGCAACCGCCTTGAGTACATCTCTTCTCTTCATAGGGACCTCCTTCCCTCTTTGGCCATGCGGCCAAAGAAGCTGACGACGACGATGATCAAAACGAACGCGCCGCGAAATTGGCGGGGAACGACGAATTTCCCCGATCCGCGACGAAGAACAAGGGTTGATTCACGCCGGATGAAACTACATCACCCCCGCGGCGACATTCAACGCTTCAACCTTATCAGGCCGGCGGGGAAAAAAAATAGGAAAGATTCCGAAGAGCACGTACGGCGATCACCTAGCCCGCCGTTATACCTTCCCGAATCCCTGCGGCCATGTTAGCGCTTTTCGCAGCACCGCCAGGCTCTTCGGCACGGCGGTCGCCGGGTCTTCCTTGCCTTCGAACTCGAGTGAAACGAAGCTGCGGTAGTCGTGCTTCCGCAGCATCCGGCCGATGCGCTCGTAGTCCAGATCGAGCGTGTACCAGACGCCGCCGCCGTAATAGGTTTTCGCCTGCACGAAGGTCGTTTTCGGGGCGATCATTTCGAGTTTGTCGTAGGGATCTTCGAGGAAATTGCCCGTGTCCATCGTCACGCCCATCCAGGGCGAGTCGATGGCGCCGACGATCCTGAGCAATCCTTCGGGGGTGCGGCAGAGGCCCCAATGATTTTCGAGCGCGAGGATGACACCGCACTTTTCCGCGGTCGGCAGGCATTTTTCATAACCCTCGATGACCCAGGGGAAAGCGTCCTCGTCGGTATGGCCGGGCGGAGGCGGGGCGATGCCGCGCTTTCGCATGAGTTCATCGAAATCGGGGATCGTCTGCCAGTTGCCGGTGTTCACGCGGATCGAAGGGATGCCCAGTTTGTAGGCGGTCTCGATGCTGGCGATCGTCCGCGCGACGTTTTTCTTTCGCTCCGCCGCTTCGGGAAAGAGAAACGATTGATGCGTGGAAAGGCTGCAAAGCGACAATCCCAGCCGGTTCGCCTGCCGTTTGAGCTTCATCAAGCCGGCGTCCGACCTTTCGTCGGGCGTCATCTGCACTTCGAGCAACTCCACGGCGTCGAAGCCCATCTCCGCAGCCATATCGATGCACTGGGCGATGGAGTACTTGGCGTGCTCCTCGAAGTGCCAGAAAGAATAGGTGGAGACGGCGAGCGGATTCGTCGTCCGCGCACCGGATACCGCCGCGTCGGCCGGTTTTGTTTCCGCATCGGCCGCCTTGCCGCGTGAAGCTAAAGCCGCGAGACCAAAAGCCGCCGAGGAGCCAATCACGAAATTCCGCCGATTCATAATGAAGTTCCTTGAATAAGTCCTTAAAAGGATCTCTTGTTTCGGTTCATTGGAAAAGCAAATATTCGAATGCCGGATATTATAACATATACTCACGATGATTCGCTCTTGTACCGAAACGGCTCCCCGGCGACTTCATAGCCCGGCCGCATGGCGATGTTGATGAGCAGTCCGACCGCCACGGCGTGGGCGAGGAGGTTCGAGCCGCCATAGCTGAGGAAGGGGAGGCCCAGACCGGTGATCGGCACCAATCCCACGCTCATGCCGACGTTGATGAGCACTTCGACGGCGAACATCGCCGCAATGCCCAGGGCGACGAGCCGTCCGAAAGGTTCGAGTGTGGCGTTGGCGATCGCCGTCGCCCGGCAGATGAAAAAACCGAAGAGCCCCAACAGCAGCGCCAAGCCGGGCAGGCCGAATCTCTCACCCAGCACGCAGACGATGAAATCGTTTTCCGACTCGGGCAATCGATAGTCGGCGGGATCGTCGCTGAGTTGTCCGGTCCAAAAGCTTCCGCAAACGCCGCCCATCGCCCGCATCTGTTTGGCTTGATAGAGTTGATAGGCCTGCTTGCTCGGTAGTTTGCCGGGCGGAGGTTGCTCGAAAAGCGCGACGATGCGCAACTGCTGATCGGAGTTCATTTGCGTCCAGAGAACAGGCAACATCAGCAGACCCACTCCCAACACGCCGGCCAAATCCATTCGCCGCGCACCGGCCGCGAAGAGCATCGCGAACAAAACCGGCAAAAAGACCATTGCCATGCCCAAGTCCGGCTGCTTGAGGATCAGAAGCACCGGGATCATCGTAATCAGCAGCGGCGCGACGAGTCCCCGCAGCCGGCGATAGTTTTCGCGATACATCAAATACTGCGCCATTGCCAGCACGAAAGCGACCTTGGCAAATTCGGACGGCTGCAGATTGATCGGTCCGAGCGGTATCCACCGATGGGCGAAATTCGTCATCGGGAAAAAGAACACCGCCGCCAGCAGCACGATGGAGGCCGCAAAGAGGGCGTAACTCCATCGGCGAAGCGAGCGGTAGTTCGGCACGGCGATCGCGGTTGCCGCACCAACAGCAAGCGCCGAGAAGAACATTTGCCGCCGTAAGAAAGCTCCATCTCCTCCGGCCAATGCCTCAGCGCGCTGGAGAGCCAACCAACCCATTCCAAGCAACGTCAAAGAAGGGGCGATGAGCGACCAAGGGATTCGTTTGATCCAAGCGGCAATTTGCATTTCCGGCAACAGCAAACGGGGGGTATGGCGTCACTTCTCAAAGGCACTACTGTCCCCAAAGTGTAGGGGGATTATAGAATAATCCGCAAAAAACTTCCAATCGATATTTTCCACTCTCTTGCCGTAAGCATTACCTTTCACAACGTATTACCGTTTAATGACTTATACATTTGAGCTTGTTTCCGCCAATCCCCTGCAGAGAAAAAAAGTAAAAAATTTTCTTACCCGAGTATTCTATGGATTCCAACAAGTCAACCTAATCTACTTGAATTTCATGCTATGATTGGTAAGCTACTAGAGTGTGTAGCGTGGAAATTTTACACGTCCTTTTGGAAGGAGAAGAACATGTATCGACCCAGTTGGAAAAGTTTATTGTTCGGCGTGGTTATTGTGACAGCTTTGTTTGCCGTCGTCGATCAAGCCAATGCCTGGTGGGGCGGTTGCGGCGGCGGTCCACTTTATGGTCCCTTCCCCGCTTATACTGCTTGGGATAGCTGCTGCGGCGTCGATTGGTGTGCAAGCTACCGCCCTGGCCCAATCCGTCGCCTGCTGCTCGGACCTTATCGGTGGTACGGCGGTTTGTATGGCGGTTACGGCTGCTGCTATCCGGTCTATAGTTGCTGCTATCCGACATACTCCTGCTGTGGCATGGAAACGAGTTGCTGTGGCGGCGATGTTTACACCGGCACGATGACGCTCCAAGGCGGCGCGATGACCGCTCCCGGCCAGCCGACCCCGGCGATTCCAACTCCGGCCAAGAAGCCAGTTATCGAGTCTCCCAATGTTCCAGCTCCGCCGTCAGAGCCGGGAACAACACCCGCGCCGGCAACTCCCGTGACGCCCACACCGCCGGAGGCTGAACCCCCCATCCCATCGACTCCCGTCTTGCCCGGAATGCCTTCCACCAGCGTGACGCCCGAGAATAGCGGGATGTTGACCGTATGGGTTCCGTATGACGCCAAAGTCACGATCAACGGCATGCCCACCAAGAGCACCGGCAGCCGCCGTCAATTCGTCTCGTACAACTTGAAACCGGGCTTTAGCTACAAATACGAGGTGAAAGCCGAAGTGGTCCGCGACGGCAAAATCATCGAGGACACCAAAACGGTCGTTCTCAACGCCGGCTCGAACAACTCCGTCGCTTTCGGCTTCAACATTGCTCCCGCCGAAAACATGGCCGCTCAGTAGTAAATCATAGCGGGCAACCGGCTTGCCCCCTGTTTTTTACAAGCGGGAGATCGACAGCCGGTAATGCCCGTCCGATTCAAGTGCGGAGAACCCACCCGAGGCCCCCGTGCCGAATCTCCTCGGCACGGGGGTTGTATTTTGTGGGTTGCCGAAGAAATGAAAAACGGAGATAATGAGGGATTCGTGGGAAAGGGGCAATGCGAGAATGCCGGCACCGCATTTTTTACCACGCGTTGCCAGTTTTTCCATCCTGAAATTTTGGAGGATAGCCCGTGTTCGATTGCGTTGCCGTCGTGGGCGCCACCGGCGCCGTGGGTTCGATCATTCGCGAACTGCTGGAGAGCTGGAATTTCCCTTGCAAGAAGCTCAAATTCGTGGCTTCGAGCCGGTCGGCCGGCAAGAAGCTGCCCTATGCCGGCCGGGAGATCGCCGTCGAAATGCTTACGGGCTCGATTTTCGACGACGTTCAACTGGTGATCAGCAGCACACCCGACGACACCGCCCGCGATTATATTCCGGACGCCGTCCGCCGCGGCGCTGGTGATCGACGAAAGCGGTTTCTTTCGCATGGATCCGAACGTGCCGCTAGTCATCCCGGAGGTCAATCCCGACGACGCCAAGAAGCACCAGGGCATCATCTCCAGCCCGAATTGCTCGACGACGCAAATGGTCCAGGCTTTGAAGCCTCTGCACGACGCCGGCCGCGTGCGCCGGGTAGTCGTGAGCACTTATCAGGCGACCAGCGGGGCGGGGCTGGCCGGCAGCCGCGATTTGGAAAACGGCACCCGGGCGCATCTCGCCGGGGAAGAGCACGCGTATGAGTGCTTCGCGCATCCGATCGCGTTCAATTGCATTCCGCAAATCGGTTCGTCCAAGCACAAGGGCTATACTTCGGAAGAAATGAAGATGGTCTATGAAACGCGGAAGATGCTGGGCGACGACGGCATCCTGGTCTGCCCGACGTGCGTCCGCGTGCCGGTGGCCAACTGCCATAGCGAGAGCATCCTGGTCGAGACCGAGCGGAAGATTACGGTCGAAGAAGCCCGCAAGTTGTTTGCCGCGACACCCGGACTGGAGGTGTTGGACGATTTGGAGAAAAAAGTGTATCCCATGCCCATCAATTGCGACCGCCGCCACGAGACGTTCATCGGCCGGATCCGCGAAGACCTTTCCAGTCCGAACGGCCTGGCGTTTTGGTGCGTGAGCGACAATCTTCGCAAAGGCGCGGCCACGAATGCCGTGCAGATCGCGTTGCTGATCGATAAACTTGGTCCGGAGGGGATCAAAGGCTGTCGGAACTAATACGCGGGACTAGAAGTTGGAGCTTTGGGGCTGGAGATATAAGATCCCTTCGAGCCCCTTTGTCTCATGCGAAACTTCAAGCTTACGGTGGCCTACGACGGCACGAACTATTTCGGCTGGCAAGCTCAAGCCGATCAAGTCACCGTTCAAGTCACCTTCGAAGCGGCCATCGAGCAAATCACCGGCGAAAAGGTGCGGTTGCACGCCAGCGGCCGGACCGACACCGGCGTCCACGCTTTGGGTCAAGTCGCCTCATTTCACAGCGAAACGAAACTGCCACCCCAGGTTCTGCATAAAGCGTTGAATGCCGTTTTGCCGGAAGATATTTCCGTGCTCGACGTATGCGAAGTTCCGGACGATTTCCATCCGCGCTACAGCGCGAAGCGCAAGCATTATCGCTATTTGATCTACAATGGTTCAAATCGCCTACCATTTTTTCGTCCCTATGCATGGCATTACAAAAAAGGCGATCTGGATGCCGAGGCCATGCATCGTGCGGCTCAACCGCTTTTGGGCAAGCACGATTTTACCAGTTTCGAGTCATCGGGCGCGAAACGAAAAACCAGCGTGAGAATGGTTGAACTTTTGCAAGTCCGACGGGGCAGGGCAGGGGAGGGGAACGATTCGGAAAGATCGTTGGTCGTTGATCGCTGGCCGTTGGTAGAGAGCGACTTTTTCTTTCCCTTTCCGATTGGGAATCCGGCCGACTGGATCACGCTCGACATCGTCGCCGATGGATTCCTCTATAACATGGTTCGCTCGATCATGGGCACGTTGGTGGAAGTCGGGCGGGGAGCACAGTCCGAGAGTTGGCCGGGCGAAGTGCTCCGCGCCGCTGACCGCCGCCTTGCCGGTCCCACGGCCCCGCCGCGAGGGCTTTTCTCATGAATGTGTATTACACCGAAGACGGATGAACCGCCTATTTACCGGGAGTGCGAGGCTCCCGCCGCGCCAAATGAAATACCGCCATCGCTCGCCTTTTTGCGGCTTGTCAGGAGTCACGCACACCCGGAATCACGATACCCTGTTTTGGAGGATCAACCTGATGAAATGCAACGTGTTTAGCGGAGCGTTCATTGCCGCATTTTGTGCGATTCAAGCACTAGCAGCGGATCCGATTGTGGCGCTCGATTCGCCACGTCCCTGGGGCGAGAGTTTTTTGCCTAAGTCGGTCCCGCCCGCCAGACAACTGCTGGCCGTTCACATAGCTAACCTGAAGCCCGAGGAACGGATCGCATTGGGTTGCCTTCAGGCGCTGGCCAGCCGCCGTGAGCCATGTCTCTGGCTAATCGGCAGCCGGTACGATCAGTTTTGGCTCGATTGGCACAAAGAGGCAAAGTATATCGAGGGATACAAAGTGGTCGAGGATTGGCGGTTCTTGTTCAAGCAGTTCGCCAAGGACTATCGGGGGGCGATCGTCGCCGATTCGAAGTTGTATCGAGGCGACCTGCTGGCGATGAATATCGCCGCCTGCGAGGACCTGATCGTCGCCACGCCGGAGTTGGCCGAGCAATTGAATCTGCCGGTCAAGATCGATCTTCGCGGTCGGTTCAAGACATACACCGAAGGGCTGCGCTGGCTCTGGACCCACTACAAGGACCGGCTGAGCCGGCACTTGAGCGCTTATATCTATCCCGGCCGATTGAAGCAGACGAGCTTTGCGTACACCATGCAGTGGCGGGGACTGATGTTTTGGATCGCGGGACCGGCGGAACGGAAAGAGCCGGGCGTGGACGCGGTCGCCGAAGAGAAGCTCATGTCCGAGATTCTCGCCGAGATGGCGCCCAACACCGCCGTCCTCGGTTTTCCGTGGGCGGGGGAGGGCGTGGGCATCGGCGAACCGCGGGGAGTTGCGCTGATCAGCCGCTATGGCAAAGGCTTGGTTTGCAGCGACAGTTTAATGAATACTTGCGTCACGAGCGGCGTGCGGATCGCGCGGCTCGAACAGCTCAAGCAAGCGCCTCCGCCTGCTTTGAAGAAGGATAAGGTGTATATCGCGCTGGCAATGTCCGACGGCGACAACCTGAACATTTGGACCGCAAAGTTCAGGACTCAGTTCGAGCATCCGTCCTTCGGCAAGTTCCCTTTGGCCTACGGAATGGGCGCGCCGATTTATGACTTGGAGCCGGCCGTGGCCGAGTGGTACTATAAGCACGGAACCGCCAACACGGAATTCATCGCCGATGTCTCCGGCGCGTCCTACATCGCCCCGGACGTCTATGGCGAGGCTTATGCCGACCGGCCGCGCATCTATGCGGGTTTCCTCGATTGGACGTCGAAGCTCATGCAGCCGATGGGAATGCGCACGGTGCGGACCGTCGGCGGCAGCGACGAGCAATTGTCGCGTTATGCCAAAGCGCTGCCCTTTTGCCATTCCTTGTTCGCCGACATGGGCCGCTACTCGGGCCGCGAGGGAATTGCGCGGCTGACATACCGGCTCCCCGACGGCATGCCCGTTTTTCGGGCAGTGACCAGTTGGCGGTACGGCAAAGGCGGTTTCCTCAAGGAGATCCGCGAGCAAGTCGGCCGCGAGCGTCCCGCTTTCGTCAACGGCTTCGTCCACTGCTGGACTTTCGACATGGACGACCTGGTCCACATTTGGGAGCAACGCGACGCGGAGATGGTCTTCGTCACGCCGGCGCAATTGGCGGCGCTCTACCTGGAGTCGCAAAAAAAGTAGGGCGAGGAGTAAAACACCAGTTGCCCTATTGGTGGGATAAAGGTAAACTAGGAATAATTAATGAATGGATTGAATAATCCGAGATTCCTCTAGTTCAAGTCCTTGCGAGATTCTTGCCCGTGGCGAAAGCAACTCCCAGCAATATCGGTCCCTATCGGTTGTTGAACATCGTCCACACGGGCCAGAACTGTCATATTTGGCAGGCCTACGACGATGTCAAACAGTGTATCGTGGGGATCAAAACGCTGCTGGACCGCTTTCAGCAGGACCGCGAGCAAATCGGGTTGTTGCGCTGGGAATATCTTGTCGGGCATACCGTCCGCGATGCGCGAGTCATCGAGGTTTACGATTTCGGCATCGATCGCGGCACCACCTATTTATCGATGGAGTGGCTCCCCTCGCCGAACCTCAAACAGCGGATGAACGCCGGCGTGGAAAAAATCTATTACCTTTATCCCCAGATCATCGAAGAGGCGGCCCGATCACTGAGTCACTTCCATAACAGGGGTTGGGTCCATCGGGATATCAAACCCGACAATTTCCTGGTCACCGACGAGGCCAAGGTGAAGCTCATCGACTTCGCTTTGGCGCGGCGGCGGCGGCCGAGAATTTTGAAGCTCATCGTGCCGCGGAGCAGGGTTCAAGGGACGCGGAGTTACATGTCGCCGGAGCAAATCCGCGGCCAATTGCCCGACATCCGCTCCGACATCTACAGTTTCGGCTGCATGTTGTTTGAGATGATGGCCGACAAGCCGCCGTTCACTGGCACGAGTTCGAACGATCTTCTGAATAAGCATCTCCACTCCGCGCCGCCGTCGATGGAAGCGGCGAATCCCAATGCTTCGCCCGATTTCGCTGCGCTGGTGCGGAAAATGATGGCGAAAGACCTAACGAAACGCCCGCAGACGATGGACGATTTTTTGGGCGACTTTCGCATGATCCGCGTCTTCAAGAGCATGCCGAAACCGCCGGCGGGGTAGGGGGTGGGTCGTGGTGCGGATTGCCATCTTGCGCCCCTCACACAGCGGCTGAATTAATTTTCTACACGCACCGCATATCTTGCCCAAACAGCACAATTCCTTTTCCTCCGCAAGCTTTTCTTTCTCGGGGGGTAAAAATTAACCGCCCACAGGATTTTCCGCATTCTTTTCTTCCGATAGTAACTGGAGACTTATTCTAAGGAGTACACGGATGAAAGTCGTTAACTGGGCGGCATGGATTGCAACAGGCTTGGTGATAGCGTTCATCGCATCGGCTAAATTGACGCGGGCGGCCAACGTCATTCGCCAGCCGGATTCCGTCATGCGAACGGACTTCGAATATGACAGTTATCTCGATCCCGCGCCGGCGCATGCAGGCGCTGCCGCAGTTTCCAACACAAAGATTTCGAGCGCCGAGGACGGCGCCGCGGAAGAGGCCATTCAGGCAACCACGGAAGGTCCCACCACGGCACCGGCTGAACCTCCGCAAGCCTGTGCCTGCCGCAACTTTGTTTCTTTCAACAGCATCGCATCACGATGGGCGGCTGGATCGAGCAGGGCATCACGTTCAATAATCTTCGGCCGGAAGACAAGTACAATGGCCCGAACTTCTGCAACGATCGCGACCGCGAGTATCAATTGAATCAAGCGTGGCTGTATTTCGATCGGCCGACCAACACGCAAAGCGGCGGCTGGGATCTGGGCGGGCACGTCGATGTGGTCTATGGCACCGATTGGCGCTTTGGACAATGCTTCGGCCTGGAAAATCGCTTCGATTGCAACAACTGCTTTTATGGTTTGATCCTGCCGCAGTTCTATGGCGACGTGGCCTACAATAACCTGCTGATCCGGATGGGACACTTCGCCACCAACACGAGCCTGGAAAAGGTGCCCGCCGTGGCAAATTTTTTCTATTCGCACACTTACCTGATCGGCGGTTATTTCGATCCGTTGCTGGTGACCGGCCTCCAAGGCGAATACAAGCTTGGTGACAACTGGACAGCAGTGGGCGGAATCAACCGCGGCTGGCAGGAGTTCGAAGATCCCACCAACAGCTGGAATTTTCTCGGCGGCGTCCGCTGGGCGAGCGACGACAAAGACCGCAACTTGTCCCTGATGGTTGACTCCGGCGATCAAGTCGGATTCACCGGTCTGCACACCCGCAACAGCGTCATCGCCGTTTACACTTCCAATCTCACGCAGAAGCTGCAATACGGCTCGCAATATACCATCGGCCAGGGCACGAACGCGTCTTTCATCGTGCCCGGGGCGAACGACAATTGGTATGGCACGGAGCAACTGCTCACTTACCAATTGAATCGGAAATGGTCGGCGGGCGTGCGATATGAATATGTCCGCGACGAAGGGGGCGAGCGGATCGCGGGCGTCGGCAATGTGCTATTGACCGACCGCGGCTGGGACGGCTTGCCCGGCTTCACCGGCAGCTTCCAGGACGTTTCGCTGGGCTTGAACTACCGCCCGACGATGAACATGGTCGTGCGGCCCGAAACCCGTTGGGACATGTATGACGGACCGCGGAACCCGGCGGGCCAGCTTCCGTACGGAAACCACACGCGCAGCAGCCAGTTCACCTTCGCCTGCGACTTGATTGTGACGTTCTAATCTGGAGGCGCCTACCACGTCACGAGGTAGGTGCAGGATTCCGCTCCTTCCATGCGACAGCAGGCCGAATCGTCGTGCGTTACATTCACCATCGCGCAGTCCTTCGGCTTGAAGCGTTTTGCCATTGCGGTAATGATGCCGCGGTCGAAGGCGCAAGGGTAGGGATTCGGGCAAATCATCTTCGCCGATTTGAGGCCGATGCATTGGTATCGATATTCGCCGATCTCGCCGCCGCGATGATTGATGTGATAAGCGACGTCGATGGCCTGCAACGCTTGTTCGATGGTCTCGATCTCCGGGGGAAAAATGGCGTTTTCCGGGATCTTCAGACCGATATTGAAAAGCGTGTTGGGACCAAGGGCGTCAGAAATTTTTTCGAATGCGTCGAGCCAGTTCTGCTGCGGATACCATGCGCCCGGCTTCGGATCGACGATCCCGTTATCCGCTAAAATCCCCAGCGCCACGGATTTAAAGGTCCCCATGCCGTCAACCACGGCATAGACCGTTTCGCCATTCACTTCGACCTCCGGCGAGAACGCGACGAATTGGGCCATTTCGCGATCCTTTCCCGATTGCGGATACTCTTTTCGGCCGGGGATATCCCTTCGGAAATATAGGATATGCCCCGATAATCGTCCAAGGTTTCTCCGGAGTCGCATTGGCTAAAGTGAATTATTCGCATGACAACAATGGAAAAAACGGAATGGCCGATCTGCCGAGGAAGAGAGACCCCTCAAAGGAGGGTATGAATTACAGAAGCTAATGTGCTCAACAAGCCACAGTTGGGAACTGGAATGAGCATGCCGGCCGCGTCGTACTTGCCGAACATCACGCTGCCGATTTCCACCGAGCGGACGCCCGCCCAGCGGTACAGTTCCACCGCCAGCGACTGGCCGGGATATTGATCGACCGGACATAAGGCAAGTCCGATTATTTCTTTTCCTTGGTCTTCCGCGAGGTTGAAAGGTGGATTCGAGCCCGAGTTTTCGGGCGGTCATAGTCTGCCAGATCGCGCTGCCGAAAGGGCGACCGCGCTCGATCGACGTTTGCATCGCTTCCGCCACCGCCTTGGGCTGCGGACGGTTTACCTGGAGCAGCCATTGCCGCGGCCGCTCGACAGGCCACGGCGTCAACGGCGGCACGTCCTCGGTCAAGTCCGCGTGCCGCCAACGCCACAGGCTCGACCAGCGCCAATCTTCGGCGTGCCGGACGAGTCCCGCGCGCAGGGCGTTTCGCTCGACGTAGCAAAGAACCGTCAGCAAGTGCTCGTCCGTCTCGATCGGAAATGACTTGTAGGTTCCTTGGTAGAGATGGCCGCAGCCGACCGTCTTGCGATGCAGATGCCAACGCCGAACGTGCGTGGTGGTAAGCCGCTGCATGAACGCGCCCAATTCGCCGTCGTGCTCCGGCCAAAGCACGAGGTGCCAATGGGTGGGCATGATCAGGTAGCCCAGAATCCGCATCGGCATTTTTGCCAGCGTCTCGTTCATCACTCGCTCGAAGGCCGCGTAGTCGGCTTCCTTGGCGAAAATCCTGCGCCCGAGCATTCGCGCGGTTGAGCACGTGAAAAACCATTCCTCCAGGAGCGATGCGGGCGGTTCTTGGCATGACCAAAATCTATCGTAAATGCCCTTTCGTGTCAATAATGGGACTTATCCCCTTTTTTAAAAACAGCCGTTGCCCAATGGCTGGGAGGCGGGTAAACTGTTAGACGTGAGTTAATTGGGATAATGGTTAAGGGATGCAAAGTTAAAATGGGAGGTTTATATTATTCCAATGGGGTAGGGCGGGGTAGGGGGGTGGAAGAGGGGTAGGGGTGGATCGGCTTTAAGAGTGCTGAAAAAGGGGACAGGCGCGTCGCTGCAAGCAATTTTTTCGCGGGATTTCCGGTACTCGGCTCCAAGGGGCAGTCCCCTTTTCAACAGGCTGTTAGGCGAGGCGGAGCCTCAGGGATAATATGTTCCCAAGCGGAGCCTTGGAAAAAATATTTTTTGACGTGCGAATATACTGAGGCGCCGGAATCGCCCGGCGGATTGCTGTTTCAACGCCTATGGCAAATAACGAACATCGACTGGCTTTCGAGAAGCCGATTTACGAACTGGAAGAGCATCTGGAGAAGCTCGAGGCCAAGCCGGAGCAAACGCCCGAGGTGCGCAACGAAATCCGCCGCTTCCGCCGCGAGCGGGTGGAGTTGATCAAGTCGATCTATGCCAATTTGAAGCCCTGGGAGACGGTCGAGGTCGCCCGGCATCCCGATCGGCCGATGACCGCCGATTATTTGGAAACCGTCTTCGAGGAGTTCGTCGAGTTGCACGGCGACAAGTTTTTCGGCGACGATCGGGCGATCCGCGCCGGCTTCGCCAGGTTGGACACCTTCAAGGTGATGGTCGTCGGCCAGCAAAAAGGCAAGACGTTGAAGGAACGCCAGCTCTGCAATTACGGCTTTGCCCATCCCGAAGGCTATCGCAAGGCGATGAGCAAGATGAAGACGGCGGCCAAGTTCGGCATGCCGATCATCTGCTTCATCGACACCGGCGGCGCTTTCCCGGGGATCGGAGCCGAAGAGCGCGGCCAGGCGTACGTCATCGCGCAGTCGATGTACGAGATGTCCCGCCTGCCGACGCCGATCATCTGCGTGGTCATCGGCGAGGGCGGCTCCGGCGGGGCGCTGGGCATCGGCGTAGGCGACCGGGTCGCGATGCTCGCAAACGCCTATTATTCGGTCATCAGCCCGGAAGGCTGCGCGGGCATCATTTGGAAAAGCCACAATTTCAAGGAACAGGCCGCCGAAGCCCTGAAATTCACCGCCAAGGATCTGCTTCGTTTCGGCGTGATCGAGGAGATCATCGCCGAACCGCTGGGCGGGGCGCATCGCGACCCCGGCTTGATGGCCAACCGGCTGAAAATGTATCTTCGCGGCACGCTTCGCGAGCTTTGCGCCAAACCCGCCGCAAAACTGGTGGAGAGCCGCTATGAAAAATTCCGCCGCATGGGTATATTCCGGGAAGGGCCGCCGGATGTCGAGCCGGTTTCCCCGTTGGAACCCTATCCCGTGCCGCCGCCGCATCAAGCGTTGGCAAACCCCGAACCCGAGCCTTTGTAATCGATCAATATCCCCCTAGAGCTTCGCACAGAATGAAGCAAAACGCGATCTCGGACGCCACGGGCTGCTTGACCGGCAGTGCGGGGCCTCCGACAAATCCAGCACTGCTGGACAAGCCGGCAGCGGGGCCCTTCATTTTGTCAAATGCTCTAACAACCCCAATGGTATCCAACTGTCATGGCTGAAAATCCTTCAAACACGAATCCCGCCACCAATCCCGAGACTCCCGCCAAACCCGTTGAAACCGCCCCCAAGAAACGCGGCAAAACCGGGCGCATCATTCTCGCCGTTGTGATGTTGGCGATCATCGGCGTCGTATGTTTTATCTGTTATACCGATCAGGGAATCATGCTTCTCGCTCGCACGATGGAGACGGCGAAATCCTGGTTCCCCGGCGGTTCACCCGAGAAAGAGAAAGTTGCGGCGCAAACGATCGAGGATCTTGGCCTGATGGTCGTCCGCGAAGCACAGAACGCAGGCATGACGGCTTCTAACAAGGAGGGGGATGAAAATGGGGACAAAGTAGCAACAGCGAGGAATGGGGAATCGCAAAACCGAGACCTGCAGGTGACGAGCATCGCCCGCAAGGAGAAACACGTCGATAAGAAAGTTTTCGCCGTGCTGCCGGATTTATATCGCATTGGGACCGTGAACATGACGGAGACGGACATCGCCGACGAGGATTTGAAGAGCGTTAGCAAACTGCGACATCTTACCTCGTTATTGCTCGGTGGAACGGCCATCAGTGACGAGGGGATTGCCTACCTCCGCAACATGGGCGAGTTGGAATCGTTGCACTTGCAGAACACGCGCATCACCGACGCCGGCATGGCTCATCTGGCGGCGATACCCAATTTGACGATTCTCGATATCTCCGGCGACAATATCACGGATGCCGGCATGAAAGAACTTGCCAGGTGTCAAAAGCTGAACTGGCTGTTGATGAGGAACACTCCGATCACCGACGCGGGACTCCAAGCACTCGAAAAACTACCCCGTCTCGGGCGGCTCACGATTTTCAACACCAAAACCACCCCGGCGGGAATCGCGAAACTCGTCAAGGCGTTAGCCGCGAATGATGTCAAGTTGTCGGTCGATTCCGGAACTCTCCCCAAAGATGAGGGTCCGGCGAAAGGAGCGATAACCGCGCCCCCGGCGAACGGACCGGAATCGGCGGATCGGAAAATGGAAAACCCAACTCCGGACGATCGAAAACCGGCGGATCTCGAGCCGGAAGTCAAAAACGATCAGAAACCAGAAGTCCAAAAACCGGCGGACGACGAGCCTGGTGCGCAAAAATCGGACGAGTCCAAACCGGCCGACAACGGCTGATCGAAGCGTGGACGGAAATCGGGCGTTCCCGCGTTTTCCGCGGCGCGGGAACGCCTAGAAAAATGTGGTAAAAATCTTGCGGAGCTTTTGCTTGCCATGCTGGCCGTTTTGGGGTCTTGTTTGGGATTTTCGGTGTGCCGGTTCGGGCGAATTTCGAGCTCCCCTCAACGTCCGATAATGTTTCTTATGTTCGGTCGCAGGAGCCGTTTTCCTCGGGAATTGCAGTGTTTTCATTTTCGCTGCCCGCCGCGTTTTAGCGTCTGGCGCAGGGAAAACATGCCGCTCGATTCGGCACCGCGGCGAGTGATGCCGGAAGCAGCCGGCCGAACGGAAATCCCCTGTCCGGCGCACGGAAGAAGAAACCGCGAGATCTTTTTTTCTCGCCTCGAAAAATGATCCCCAAAAAACCGGCGTCAGATGTCTTGCGGGGAGAAACTGCCACGGCGCACCCCCCCTACTCTGCCAGTGGTGCGGTGATAGGACAGATTTCCAATCCGTCATGACAGGTTGGAAACCTGTCCTACTTGCGGAGAGCTTTTTTCACTTCTTTTCCGACTTCTTGAACCTTTTGCTGGACCGCTTTCCCCTTGTCCTCCAATCCCTTAAGATCGATATTATCCGCGGTCTTCGCGTCGGGGGCGGCCGGCGTGTTGGGATCGAGTTTTTTCTCGAACTCGTCGATGTATTTGCCGAAATTCGTCCGCACGTCCTCCGGCAGGATCGGAACGGCGTGCCGCGTGAGCCGTGCGATGGCGTCGCCCGAGTACGACCGAAGCACCATCTGCCGCGTCGATTCCCATAACGTGACCGCGAAAAAAGTAATCACGATGGAGAGCAAAACGCCCTTGGCCAGTCCGAACAAGGCGCCCATCTGCCGGTCGAATTCCTTCAGCTTGACGCGCTCGATGATCCCGGAGACGAAACGAAATCCGATCCAGATCGCGAGCGCCGCGACCGCGTAAAGCACGAACATTGCGAGAAATCGGTTCCACGGCTCCTGGGCGCTGAAATATGGCGCCACGAATGCGCTGAAATGCACCGCAACGAATCCGCTGACCACCAGCGAGGCCAGCGAAGCCAACTGCCATGCCAATCCCTTCCAGACGCCGAAAAGAACCGCGCCGATGAGAATCGCCAGTATTACAATATCATAAGGTTGGATAATCGTGTTCACTTGCCGTTAACCTCGACGGGGTTTCCGGGAATCAATAACCGAGAAGCAGTATATCGATTTTGTGAATATTCGCGAAGAGCAATGCGTCAATCGAGGGCAGGGCGTGCTGCCGCTCGATATGGGAAATTTGCTGAATTACATTTTTCCGCTGGATAATCATCTTGCCCGATGCCGTGCTATTGGTTAACATATCTTCAGCATGGGACGATTGTGTAATGCAGTCATTCTGGGAGGTTTGGCTAATGGAGTTTTATGTCGTTTTACGGATAAACGAGGATTTGAATGGCAACTAGCACGCAGAACAATACACTGGAGCAAGCAACGGGCGGATATAAAGATCGGCCGTGGATTCCCCGCTTTTGGGACGGCATGAGCATTTCCGCTTGGTTCGGTTTGCTGGCGCAATCGGTTTGCCATTACGCCGCGGCGCATCGTGATGGCGCTGATTATCGCGATCCTCAGTTTCATCAATTTCATATTTTGGGCATTGCAGGAGATATTTTTCGGCCGGCGCATTCGGAGCACCGCCATCACGGAGGAACCGATTTTCGTGATCGGGCATTGGCGGTCCGGCACGACCCTGCTGCACGAACTTCTGGTGCTCGATTCGCGGCACACTTACGCCGACACCTATGCTTGTTTCGCCGCGAACCACTTTATCGCTTCGGCCTGGTTTTTCCGGCCCTGGCTGAAGTACTTGCTCCCCGCCCGGCGTCCCATGGACAACATGCCCGCCGGCTGGAATCATCCGCAGGAAGACGAATTTGCGCTGTGCAACATGGGCGTCCGATCGCCGTACTTGACCATAGTTTTTCCCAATCGGCCCCCGCAGGACCAGCGGTATTTGGAGTTGGCGGGGCTATCGCTGAAAGAGCTTCATTTTTGGAAGTCGAAATTTCGCTGGTTTCTGCAATGCATTACGTTGCGGCATCCCAAGCGGATCGTTCTCAAGTCGCCCCCGCACACCTGCCGGGTGAAGGTTCTGTTGGAGATGTTTCCCCGCGCCAAGTTCGTGCATATCGTCCGCGATCCGTACGTGATCTTCCCCTCGACGGTGAACCTTTGGAAACGGCTCTATCGCGACGAGGGCTTGCAGATGCCGACTTATGAAGGCTTGGAAGAGCACGTCTTCCGCACTTTCGAGCGCATGTACGAGGTCTTCGAACGCGACCGGGAACTGCTTGCCGCGGGCCAATTCAGCGAGGTTCGCTACGAGGATTTGACCAAGAATCCGCTCGAGCAGATGCACCGCATTTATGAGGACCTGCAATTGGGCGATTTCGAGCAGGTTCGTCCCGCCTTGGAGCATTACCTCGCCGACCAGAAAGATTACAAAACGAACCGCTACCAGATCACTCCGGAACTGGAAAGGCAAATCACCCGCCGCTGGAGCAGATACCTTACCCAGTATGGATACGAGAAAGCACCCGCGGTGAAAAACAATGAACCGGCGCGCGTCGGTTGAGTCTGCCGGCCGTTCGCCCCTCCTTCCCCAACCTATCATGTTTTCAGGAATTGTAGAAGCGCTCGGCGAAGTTGCCGCCATACGCATGGAGCCGCCGGGGTGCCGGCTGATCGTTTGCGAGCCGAAAATCGCCGCCGACACGAAGGTGGCCGACAGCATCTGCGTGAACGGCTGTTGCCTGACCGTCGTCGAGCGCGAGGGCGATACGTTCGGTTTCCAAGCCGGTCCGGAGACGCTCGCACGGACCAATCTCGGCGAATTGCAGCCCGGCGGCCGGGTGAATCTGGAACGCGCGCTCGCCGTCGGCGGACGCCTGGGAGGGCATTTCGTCAGCGGGCACATCGACGGCGTCGGCACGCTCCACTCGCGGCAAGACCACGGCGAATGGTCCACTTATTGGTTCTCGCTGCCGCGGAAACTTTCCGCGCAGATGGCGTCGAAAGGCTCGATCGCCGTCGATGGCGTGAGCCTCACCATCGTCGAGAGCGAACCCGACCGATTCAGCGTGGCACTGATTCCCTACACGCTTGCCGTCACCACACTGGGCCTGCTCACTGTGGGCGGAAAAGTGAATCTCGAAACCGATATCCTCGCCAAGTACGTGCAACGCCTGGCCGAATCGCAGCAGTGGAAGTGAGGGGAGCAGGGAGTGCGGAGTGGGCGGTCCCACTTTCCACTTTCCACTTTCCACTTCCCACTTCGCACTTTCCACTTCGCACTTTCCACTTTCCACTTTCCACTTTCCACTCCGCACTCCGCACTCCGCACTCCGCACTTCCCACTCCGCACTATGTTACCCACCCGACAAACGTTGTCCTTTCTGATGCGGCGATTCAAGGAGGCGGGCGTTCGGCCGCATACGAAGTTCGGCCAAAATTTTCTCATCGATCTGAATCTGCTCGACGTGTTGGTCGAAGCCGCCGATTTGACCGGCGAGGACGTGGTGCTCGAAATCGGCACGGGCACGGGTTCGCTCACGGCTCTGATGGCCCCGCGGGTCGCCGCGGTCGTCACGGTCGAGGTCGATCCCGTGATGTTCCAACTCGCCGGCGAGGAATTGCACGGGATTTCCAACGTGACGATGCTGCATCTCGATGCGCTGCGGAACAAAAACAACTTCAATCCGCAAGTCCTGCAGGCCGTCAGGCAGCACTTGGACGCCGCGCCGCAGCGGCGTTTCAAACTGGTCGCGAACCTGCCTTTCAACATTGCGACGCCGATCATCGGCAATCTCTTGCACGAAGACCGCCCGCCGGAATTGATTGCCGCGACGATCCAAAAAGAGCTGGCCGACCGCCTCGTCGCGGAGCCGGGCACGAAGGACTATGGCGCGTTGAGCGTCTGGGTGCAAAGCCAATGCCGCACGGAAGTATTGCGGGTTTTGCCGCCGTCGGTGTTCTGGCCCCGTCCGAAAGTCCATTCCGCGTTCGTTCGCATCACGCCGATCTCCGAACGGCGTAGGGAAATTCCCGACCGGGCGTTTTATCACCAGTTCCTGCGGGCACTTTTCACGCACCGCCGCAAGTTTCTCCGCGCTCAGTTAAGCAATGCCGCGGCGGGGAAATTGGACAAAGCCGCCGTGGATGAAATTCTGGCAAAGCTGGGTATTTCCCCGACTTTGCGCGCGGAGAAATTACCCCCCGAAACGATGTTGGCCCTGGCCGAAACGGTCCGCGGGATGGTACTCGCGGTTGACATCGAGAAGCGGGGGAACTAATATGGAAGGCAGGGAATGGGGACAAGTTCCAGACGCAATTTTTCGAATTTCGCGAGCCAACTCTTCATTCCCGGCAATTTTCCGGTGCTTCCATGCGATTTATTCAGATGTCGGGAAAAACATTGCTGCGCATCATCGAAGACGATGAACTCTACCCGCACGAGCTTGCCGATCTCGGCGTCACCGAGGAGAGCGTGATTCGCATCAATCCCCAAGGCGATATCGAAATCCGCCGCGCCGACCGCTGGGATGTCATCGGCGGCCTACTGGGAGAATTCGCCTCGCGAATCAAGCGCGAAACCGGCTTGGAATGGGTTTGAATATTCCAAGCGAAAGAGGGACGCCGCTTTTGGTCCCCTTGCGGCAAGCCGGTCGATTATCGACAATCGTTGCCCATGATCGTATCAATTCCCTCGATAAATCAAATACCGGCTTGCCGCCCCCTGTCCGCCGAAAATCTCGCGCAAGATTTCGGCATACGCTCTGGTTTGACAAAAGAGTGCCTGGCCCGGTTGTTGAAGGCGGCATTACGCAATGAGAGCGCTTATTCGCGATGGCATGCGGTTTTTTCGCGGTTATGGGGGCCTGCCGAACATCGCCTGCTTCCGCCGCTCGGAGCGTTGAAGCGAAAGGCCGGCATCCCGGACGAGGGGCCGCCCTTGCTTTTCTTGTTTGCCCTGCAAACGCATTACGCTTTGCTATTGAGTCTTTTGCTCAAGCGTTTCAAAACTCTGCGGCATTACGAACTGACCGATCCGGTATTTGCCTGGTGTTTCGCGTCGGACTGTCCGAAACTGCGCTCGATTCTTATCCGGATCGCCGAAAAGATGGAATCGTACGACCTCCGCTTCGCGACAGTCCCGGAACGAACGACCGATGCACTCGCTCCGGCCATGAACTCCCGCCCGGCGAGCGACTTGCTGAAAAGCCTGCATCATTCGCTTTTTCCCCGGGCAATCCGGCATCACTTGGGCGAATACTACACGCCCGATTGGCTCGCCGAGCATCTTCTGGATCAACTCGAATTCGACGGGCGAACGCCCGGCCGATTGCTCGATCCCGCCTGCGGATCGGGCACGTTTCTGATGGCCGCGATTCGCCGCATTCGCCGGGCATTTTTACGAAATCCCGCCGCGACTGCCGACCGGTCTTTGGCCGATGGCGGGTCGCGGACAAACGGCGAGCCCCCCTCCCCTGCCCTGCTTTCAGTGCCCCTGATTTTAAAAGCGTCGTGGGCATCGATCTCAATCCGCTGGCGGTCATGGCCGCCCGAGCGAATTATTTGATCGCCATCCACGACATGCTTCCCGCGGATGAAACGCTCGATATTCCCGTCCATCTCGGCGATTCGATCCTATCGAAAATTGCGGCATCGGAGTTCGATTTCGTGGCCGGCAATCCGCCGTGGATCGCCTGGGACAATCTTTCCGTCGATTACCGCGAGGCCACCAAGCCGCTTTGGGAAAAGTACGGTTTGTTCTCGCTATCGGGCAATGCCGCCCGGCATGGCGGGCGGCAAAAAAGACCTCTCGATGCTGATGCTCTATGCCGCGGCCGACCGCTACCTCAAGCACGGCGGCCGGTTGGGATTCGTGATCACGCAAACGCTGTTCCAGACCAAGGGCGCGGGCGACGGTTTTCGCCGATTTCGCCTGGGCGAAAACGGCGATCCGCTCAAGGTGCTCCGCGTTGACGATCTCACGGCCATCAAGCCCTTCGACGACACCGCCAACTGGACGAGCACGATCGTGCTGGAAAAGGGGCTCCCACGGTATATCCGGTGACTTACGTGCGATGGGAAGCGGGTCAGGCTTCCAACCAGTCTGAAGGAGTACGAAATTCCGATCCGTCACCATCCTCCATGCGACAGGTTGGAAACCTGTCCTACAACAAAATCACCTGTGTGGCCTCCCCCATCGATCCCGGGCGGCCAACCTCGCCGTGGCGCATCCAACCGGTCGGGCAACCGGGCGAGCAATATCGACTCCTCGCCGTTTCGCCTGCCGATTATCAAGCTTACCTGGGGGCCAACAGCGGCGGGGCGAACGGGGTGTACTGGGTTGAAGTGCTCGGCGCGGCCGAGGGGGGCGTGCGAATCCGCAACGTGGCCGAGAAAAGCAAGAAACCGGTGGAAAAGGTCGAAAGGATCATCGAGCCGGAGCTGCTCTATCCGCTCTTGCGCTGGTCCGATCTCGCCCGCTACTCCCCCCTGCCCTGCTATCATCTGCTCTTGGTGCAAGATTGCCGGCGCCGCGTCGGGCTGGAAGAATCGCTGCTTGAGCGGCAATTCCCCATGACCTACGCCTATCTGCGTCAATTCGAGCCACTGTTGACCTCCCGTGCGGCTTACCGGCGGTATCAGCATCGGCAACCGTTCTATTCGATGTACAATGTCGGCCCTTACACGCTGGCCGATTACAAGGTCGTCTGGCGGCGGATGGATAAGCGGCTGAGCGCCGCCGTGGTCGAGCCGGCCGATCATCCCTTGCTGGGCCGCCGCCCCGTCGTACCGCAAGAGACTTGCGTGCTCATCGCCTGCCGCTCGACCGAGGAGAGCCACTATCTCTGTGCGATGCTCAATAGCGCAGCGGCCGGCCGGTTGCTCGAATCGCATAGCGTGCGGAGCGGCAAAGGATTCGGCACGCCGAGCATGCTGGACTATCTCCCGCTGCGGCTGCACGAGCGGGAAAATCCGCTGCATCAGGAATTGTCCATCCTGAGCCGCGAAGCGCACCGGATTCTCAGCAGGTCATGTTGCCAATCCGCCCAAAATGATAGGCATATTGGCAATCCACACCGCACGGCGCAATCCCGGCCCTCGAAGAACTGCAAATGCAGATCGACCGTTTGGCGGAAAAGGCGTTTCGCGATTAATTTCCGTGAATCGTCTGCTTTGAGTTCCGCCAACCGGCGGCGAAAAGGACCGCAAATCCCATGCAGAGCAGTGCCGCGGCGGAAGGTTCCGGCACGGCGGCGGCCGGGGCCGCATTGCCGATATTCAGCGTGTCCACCTGGATGCTAGCGGCATTAACCGTGCCGCCGTCAACCGTCAGCGTGTGCGCGCCGCTGATGCCGCCGGTGAAATCGAGCGTGCCCTGGCCGCTGACGATCGCGTCGCCGGCGAGGATCACGGGCACGCCGATCGAATGCGTCCCGTCCACCTCGATGGTGGCGGCGTCGGCAAGATTGTCCAATGTCAGCGTATGTTGGCCGCTGCTGGTGATGGTCGTACTCGTTCCCGCCGTAAAACTGATGCTGCCTACGGTCTGATCGGCGGTTTTCAAATCGACGATGGCGTTGTCGGCCGTCTGATCGCCAAAGAGGACTTTGCCGCCCGCGCCCGCCGGGCACGCCGGTCGGCGGATTCCAATTCGCCGCCACGTTCCAGTCGGTCGGATCGGTACTGTCGCCGCCTTGCCATGATCGCCGGCGGGACGACAATCGGCGGGTTGCCGATGATCAACGAATCGACCCGAATACTGGCGGCGTTCAGCGTGCCGTCGGCGACCTGCAAGGCATGGTCGCCGCTGACGCCGCCGGTCATATTGAGCGTGCCCTGGCCGACGATTTTCAAGTCTCCGCCGAGGACCACCGGCGCGGAGATGGCATGGTTCCCGGTGACGTCGATTACCGCGGCGGTATCGATGTTGTCCATAGTGAGGCTGAATCCGCCGCTGCTGGAGATCAGGGTGTTATCTCCGGTGAACGTGATGCTTCCCACGGTCCTGCCCACCGTTGCCATATCCACCGATTTGACCGTGGTTGTTTGATTGTCGAGGGTGATTTTGGAGCCTGCGCCGTCGGGCACGCAGACGTTGTTGTACGCGCCGCCCCAATTGGCCGAATCGCCCCAATCGCCCGTGAGGTTGCTGCCGCCTTTCCACGGCGCGGGAACCACGGCCGCGGACTGGATCGTGATGAAGTAGATCGTGTAGTAATCGAGCGAATACCCCGCAACGCGATTCAAGGCGGGATTGTCATCGTAATATGACGTCAAATTGATAAGAAGCGATCTGATCGGGATAGGGATAAACCGACAATCCGTTGACGAACGCCATCCCGTCGGGAAGCACGCGGCCGAAGACCGTATAGGCGCCGTTGTACTGGGGATCGTTGAGGGACGTGTTGGGGTAGCCCAGGCTGTTGATGACCCAGTGGCTGGTCGGGCCGGTTGTACCGACGAGAGTGGCCATGGCGATGGAGCCGGTCTCGAAGGGTAGGCTGGTTTCGTTTTCGATGGGTCCGTAATTCGGGATCTCGTATAGCGGCGCGGAATCTGGATAAAATTGCTGACTGGTTCCCGAGCCAAGCGTGTAAGCCCCGCCATAGAGCCCTAGCCCGTTTACATAATAGTTATCATGGATGATCGAGTTATTGTAAGCTCCATTATTGACGTAGCGGAGAAAGTTCGCCGCCGTGATCGGCGTCGGATCGCTATAGACTTGCACGTCATATCCGGCCGGCACGCCCAGGCCATAGTCGCTAAGATAGGCGAAATGCACGATGGAATCCGCGTTTGCCGCGCTAATCAGCATGCCGAAGGAAAGAATCGCGGCGAAAAGAATCGCCGAACGGAATGTCGCGATACTCATATAATTTGTCTCCTGAGGAAAAAACATTCTCTGCTGTGCCCTAGACAGCATATCCCGAATTATGCACAAACGCCGTTTGTCGCAGCGGCATCTTGCCGTTCATTCTCTAGAATGCGGCAGGATGCCGCATCGGATCTACTGGTTTATGCATAATCCAGGAAAAATTTTACCAACTTTACGTAATCGTTTTCTATTATAATCGCGAGCAAATTATTCACACAACCGAAATACCCCTCTATTGGCTATTGTTCGAGATCAATTGTTTAGCCCGGAGCCATCGGCGACGGCGGGAACCGAGTGAACGCATACGGAAATGCCCAAATTTCGGGGGTGCTTAAAGAATGTCCGGCCCTTCACGATCATCCACCGTCGCCGTTGGTTCCGGGCTAAACTAGCTATTGGGTCCGGGCTGAACGATGCAAAAAATTAATAATTACCCCACGCCGGGCGAGTGATAATCGGCATTGGCCAGATAATCCAAGACCTCCCGGGCGTGTTCCCAGACGGCGGGCATGAAGTTGTCGCGCAACATGCGGCGGACGGCGAACTTCTGCTCGCGATTGAGCGACGCCGCGGCCGGTCACGCGCTCGCAGATCCGGTCGTCGCCTTCATTCAAGCAGGTCAAGGCCCAGTGCAAGGCCAGTTGATACACGGCCAGACCCAAGAGGTGCAAGCCGGCTTCGCGGGTTTCCAGTTTCAATTCGACGAGCTTGAAATCGCCCTGGGTGGGCAGATTTTCGGAATTTCGCGTGACGGGCACGAGTCCGGCGTTGGTCTTGAGCATCCAGCCCTGCCCGTCGTTGGCCCAGGCGGCGACGAGCGAGGTGCGGTCGCAGATCAGATAGCGGAAATTCCGGTCGAGCCGCTCGAGCAGTCGGACATTGGCAATGGGCGTTTTTTTGACCAGCAGATGCGGCGCGTTCTCGTCCGGTTCGTCCAGCGGGATTGAAGGCAAAAGCTCGTGATTTTCCAGAATGGCGATTTTCACCGGCGTCTTGCACTTCGGGCACGGCCGGCTCTCGCCCAGCAGTTTCGGTTTCGCGTTCAGCTTGCTGCCGCAATGGGGGCAAACAATGCGGATTGTTTCACTTTTAGTCATGATACCGAACGATAGACACTCCGCGGAAAAACCACTTGGTTGCTGATTCGAAAAAACGGGTGGGATCTTGTCGGTCTGCGATTGACCCACCCAACGCGCGAACCTGCAACAGGAACAAATTACGGCACTTTATCGCCAATCGCGCCGCCGGCGAAATTGGTGATGTCGTCGTAATTGTTATTGTCATATGAGATAAAAGAGTCTAGGTGACAATATAAGGGGGTGGTGGTAGAGGGTTGGGATCGAGCGGCAATTTTCCCGTTGGATACCAGTTGCCCGGGCCGAAAGCATTGTCAAATCCGCAAAAAATGAGTTGGTACGACGTGGGATTGATCCAGCTTTGGTTTGTCCGATCATAGTAAGCTTTGGGACCTTCTTGCGGATCTAAATAAAATTTTACAACACTCGAAGCGTCCGGAGAGCCATTATTCGGTGGGGTCCCATACGGAATCTTTTGGTTCTGTTCCGCGCGGAAATAGACATAAGGCCATTGCACGTTGACATTGCCCAGATAATTCCGAAATATCGTCATTCGATGTCATTGCCCCCGCAGGATCTTTGACTCTTGTGGTATCGAATTCGAACATCGGCGGAATTCTGGTATTGGCTGTAGAAGCAGAGAAAGAACTGCCTGAATTATCCGTTAACGGTTGAAACGGATTTGCGCTAAATCCGATAAAGCGACTTTGGGGATTCTTGGCGTTGGATCGTTCGGATTATAAATGTCATCTTGCATTCCACCGAGCCAAAATGTCAAAGCGGAGCCCGGGTTATAATAAGTAAAGAATTTTGCACTTCAACCGGATTACTGGGATTGCACGGAAACTTGTACGTTTTTGCCAAAATCGTCAACTCGCTGACCAAATTCGCTTTTGGAAATACACGGCTGAAATGTCTTTGAAAAGAGGTCGGGATTCCCGTTAAGTGGATCATATTTCGCTGGAAAATCCGTTCCATCCGGCGGGTATTCGCCGTATTTGTCTTTATAGGCTTTCAATGCCTGATCCAGTTGGGTGAATTCCATCGTGATCACGGCCTTTTTCGCCGTTTTAATGGCGACCGTCGCCGCCGCGGTGATCAGGCCGGCGAGGATGCCGATGATCGCCACTACGACCAGCATTTCGACCAGGGTAAAGCCGTGACGCAGCGTCCGTTTCGTGGATGAGATTATCATGATCTTCAACTCCCAAAAGATTAATGCCCTGCATCCTTATATTATCGGAAATTCTTGAAATATCGCAAGCATTAAATTATTTACCCCTCTTTCGGGCTATAAATCGATTATTCCGATCGGCGGAAAATCGAGCAGCGAGAACCTTGTCCATTCGCGGGGATTATCCTACTTCGTGCTCGTTTCGGCGGCTGGAGCGATCTTCTTCGCGTCGTAGGGCGGTTGCCCCTCGATTTCCATCGGACCCAGGCAGACGATCTTCGGATTGATCGACTCGCCGGCCGGGATGTCTTTCGCCGGGTCGAATTGGAATTTCTCCAGGCAGCGTTTGTTCAGCGACAAGGCGCGCAGATCCTCGGGCGAGAA
Organism: Pirellulales bacterium; assembly: GCA_963713065.1. Taxonomy (GTDB): domain Bacteria; phylum Planctomycetota; class Planctomycetia; order Pirellulales; family Thermoguttaceae; genus JADLEL01. The sequence continues at coordinate 52,584 of CAVQKP010000023.1, forward strand.
CTCGCCCGGCGTCGGGCTGTCCGTGAATCCTTTCGTGTGATGGGCCGGATTGTAGGACATCATGGAACGGTGCGACTCCATGCTCTGCCCGTACACGTCAACGTGCGGCAATCCCAGGCTGTGCCCGATCTCGTGCCGGATGGTTGACTGGGCGTTGGGACTGTTGTCGAGGCCGAAGGAAGTGATTTCCACCAATCCGCCCCCCAAGTTATTCCCGCCATTGAACGGCCGCGCCCCGCCGCCGAGCCAGTCCGACTCGGGACTCATCACCACGATGAAGAAAATGTAGGGGCAATTGTAGCGGTTCAGATTCTTGTTCTTCAGCAACTCGCCGACGAAGTTCGCCGCCGCGCCTGCCGGACTGCTTTTTGTAGAACGCCGCGTCCCGTTCGCCGCGATACACTTCGGGCGTCGAGGCGGCAAGCCGAAACGTGTCGCCGCGGAGCAACTGCCGATAGCGTCCCTGGCACCACTTCAAATGCCGCATCAGCCGCGCTCTTGATCCGGCGTGGGCAGCGGTTCCCCGCGTGGAACGAAGAACACCGGCAGCAGGCTGACCTTCTCGGGCAGCGTTGTTTCCGCGGGCAACTCTCCACACAGCGAAAATAACGTAATAAGCAGTAGTGGCGCCGCGGTCATGGATGATCTCCGAGTAGGTTTTGTTTGCAGGGCGGGAACGGGGCTGTGCATAAGGGAATATTCCAAAGCCGATAGTTTATCCGGTTTTTCTTCCTACGCTTTGAGGAAGCAGCCGTTCACCTTTTTCAGGAGAACCGTTGGCCCGTTGGGCCGAAAATTTTCCGAACGCAATTCTCTCCCCAGGGCGTTGCCCTGGGCGGGACGAACGGATGCCCCCGTTGGGGCGAAAGGGAACCATTCCGGCATTGGGAAAGGGATCATCGAAATATCAAAAAATCACAAATTTTGCGCAGCCCAGGCGGGACGTGCTTGGCGATGCTGACTGCGATCAATATACTACCGCCGCCTTTTCCGGAATCCATCCATCCTGTCCTCCGGGCAGGCGGATGAGCAGCCAATTCGGACGCCGGTCGAGCAAGCGAAATTCGGTTCCTTCGGGGAGATTTTCGGTGAGCGCAGGCTCATAGCTTTCGGCATTCCCTTTGCGCGCGACGACGTCCGCCTGCACCGTCACCCCATGCACGACATCGTCGAAGCGCCAGGCATCGTAAAGGGCCGAAAAAACCATCAGCAGCGAGAACGCCGCCAAACCTATGACCAGGCGTTTCAGCATCCGCCGAGACGAAAAAAGCATACCGCCGGCCGACAAGAGCGTCAAGGCAATCGCCGCGCTGGCCAGATAAAATTTCTCGGGATACGAGAGCCAATTTTGCCAGAACAAAATCGTTTCCAGAATCGGCCGCTGGGCGTTCGGCTCGGCTTTCAAAGCTTCGCGGAGGTTTTCCTCGAGGTGCCGGTCGCGCGGCAGATAACGCTGGGCCTGCCGATAGGCGGCGACCGCCCTGCCCGGCTGTTTCGCCGCATCCAGGCGTTTCCCAAATCGTAATACACTTCTCCGGAGACGAAATTATGCGGCGGATCGAGCAGTTCCTGATACATTGCCGCCGCCTTGACGAAATCTTCCGGTTTCGACGCGGAATCGAAGGCCTTTTGCGCGGCTTGAAACAGTTCCGTTTGCCGCGGCTCGATGCCTCGCACGCATCCGGGGAGAAATACGAAAGGAAGGAGGAGTATTATCAACACGGCATTCCCAGGCGTAAACGCCCGGACTAGAGAAAACAATTGAAAAAATACAGGTTTATGCCTTAACATCCCGCGGCCCCCTTCTTCACTGTTCGCAATGCCTTGATCAATCGTTCCAATGCCGGTTCGGCCTCCCGGCGAAGCGTTTCCACTGCTTGCAGCGTGCCGCCGAAGCGCATCGCCTCGCATTGTTCGAGATTGTTTTTCACCGCGATAATCGCAGCGGGCGGGATTTCCATCGATTCCAGCAGGCGGCAGGCTTCGGCCGCGGTCAAGCCGGCCGCCGGCGAGTTGGTCCAATCGGCGACCAGGTTCAAGAGCGCCTCCTCGATCGATTCCGCTCCCGCCCGATCCCGGCCGGCCGCCAGTTCCCGCAGCCCATTTTTCAACGACTGCCGGGCGACACGCGCCGCCGAATTCCGCCGCAATCGCGCCGCATCGCCGTTCCGCCGCCGCCATCGCGTCACGGTGAAGGCAAACAGGCCGTATCCGCCGAGCATCGCCGCCCAGCACGCCGCCCAAGCGGCGGGCCGGATCGACTGGTTGGAAAGCCGCGACCAGTCGGCGACGTTCGCATAAATGCCTTCGCGGCGGATTTCGATTTCATTCCCGTTTTTCGGGGCCGAATCTGCCGCGGCCACGATGTCCCGATCGGCGAGTTTGTCGGATTTCGCGATTTCGATCGGCACGGGCTCTGTACGGAGCGTTTCAAACCGCTCCGTACGCGGATTGAAATACGACGCCTCGATCGGCGGAAACTCCGTCAGCGCGGTCGTCAGCGGACGCAAGCTGTAGGTAAACAGTTTTTCGCCTTCCTTGGTCTGCTCGGTGGCGTCGTAGATTTTGAAGTTTTTCGCGATCGCCGGATTTTTCGACAGATCGGGCGCTTTCGCCGTTTCCAACGATCCTTCGCCGCGGAGCCAAAGCACCAGCGTCATCGGGTCGCCGGTCTTGACGACTTGCGGCTTGTGCGGCGTAAGTTCGGCGGAAAGGCGAAATTGCCCCACCGCTCCGAGATACGACTCCGGCCGGCCGGCCCGCGGAACCTGCTTGACTTGGACAGTGATCGCCTTCGCGAGGGCATAAAAGTTCTCGCCGAGAATGCCGCGCTCGGCGTCGGCCTTGGTGGCAAACTGTCCTTTGAGCGAAACCGGCCCGAACGCGTACTCACCGACCTGCTTGGACACGAAGGTCCGTGTAAATTTGAACCGCCAATAGACCGTTTCCCTGCCCGAGCGGTCCGGCAGGCGAATTTTTTCGGGCTGCGGCATGAAGGCCATTTTCCGCTCCTCGAACATCGCGAGAATCGAGTCCGAGCCGATATTGTTGATCGAAAAACCCCATCCCCGGCCGTTTTCCAGCGGTCCGAGCCAGTGCGCCAGGTCGGTTTGCGGGACCAAGCCGTCGGGCAGATTCTTGTCGTTCGCCCAGGGGATTTTAAGCGCCGGGGCGCGGACTGCACCGAGACGGGATTTTCGCCGCTCATCACATCGGGCAGCGCCTTCACCGCCACCGAAAGCGCGACCTTGAACGGCTGCATCGGATAGACCGCCGCCGGCTCGGCCGTGATATCCATGCGGACGGCATCTTGATTTTCCGGGCCGATCACCGTCAGTTTGACCGTTTCTCCGCGAAGGACCCGCCCGCCGAGATCGAGCGTGGGGCCGGGCAGGGTGAAAACGCCAGGCTTTTCGGTGTGAGCCGGTAAGTGTAGAGCCACCCCCGATGGATGATTTCGGAATGCGGCCCATCCGCGTCGAACGAAACGCGCTGCGAGTCGAGAGCGCGGGATTCGAGCGTGTCGATCGAGAAGTCATCGAATCCGGCCAGTTTCGGTTCCCGCGCATTTTTCACGTTTTCCACCAAGACCTGATAAATCACCGACTCATCTTCATAAATTTTGCCGCGTTCGAGCTGGACCGACAGCCGCGGACTTTCTTCCTCCGCCCGCAGCGCAGCGGCAGGCAGCCCGCCGCATGCGAGAACGAGAATCGTCAGGAATAATTGGAAACGCCGCTGCATGATCGACTCTACGATTTAAAGTTTACCTTACTGCCTCGGTTTACCAATCCTTTTCGACCTTTTCCGGCCGATAAAGACGTTCGTCGAATTCTTTCTGCAATTCTTTGCGATATTCCTGGCGCAAATGCGCCCGGCGGAGCATTTCTTCCGCCTGTTCCTTGGACATTTCCTTCACTTTCCCGGCCTGGCCCGCGGACTGTTTTTCGTTTTGCGAATTTTTTTGTTGCTCTCCCTTTTGATCTTTCTTCTCTTGTTCCTTCTTTTCCTGCCCTTTCTTTTCTTGGTCTTCCTTCCGTTGCTCTTTCTTTTTTTGTTCCTGCTGTTGCCGATCTTTTTTATCCTTGCCGTTTTTCTTTTGATCCTTTTTTGTTGATCCTTCTTGTCTTGATCTTTTTTATCTTGATCTTTCTGCTGCTGTTGCTGTTGCTGTTTGGGCAGCATTTCTTTCAAGAGTTTCAGGGCTTCTTGCTGTTTGGGCAAGGCTTCGGCCGGTTTTTCTTGCGATAATAGATTGGCCGCTTCCCGCGCGAGTTGTTCCACCCGGGGCGCGAGTTCGACGCCCATCTGCAACGCTTCTTTCATTTCGCGGCGCTGCTGCTCGGCCTTGAGGGCGGTTTCGTCTTTGGGGTCTTCCGTTTTTGGTTTTTTGTCATCGGGCGCCGTATCTACCGGCGGAGGGGCCGCAGCCGTCCCCGCCGGTTGCGAATCGAGTTGCTTCAAGGCTTGCTTGGCCTTGAAGGGGATGATTTTTCCGTAGCGTTCGATGAACTGCTGGTTCCAAGCCGCATCGGCATAATCGGGGATGACGGCTTTTTCTCGATCCTTTGCCCTCACCCCCGGCCCCTCTCCTTGAGGGAGAGGGGAGGTTTTTTCTTTTCCCTCTTCCTTGAGGAGAGGGGAGGCTTTGGGTGAACCGATCAACTCTTCCTGGCGGCTAATGCCTTTCTGCACTAAATTCACGTAAGGAGCGACCGCCGAAAAAATCTGATCGAGATTCTCGATGGCGATTGTCTGCGGCGCGATCGACTCCGGCAGCGTGTTGTCGGCCAAGCGGCCGGCCGCCGCCCGCATCGACTTGCCGATCTGGTCGGCGATGTTTTTCAGCACCTCGACGGCCTTATGGACGTCGGCCGGCAGCGATGCCTCCGCGCCCGGTCCCCTGCCCTGCCCCGCCGCCAAGGCGTCGATTTTTTGTTTCAGCGGTTCGATCTCTTCGGCCAGTTCGCGCTGGGCGTTTTCCGTTTCGCGCACCAACTGGCGTTTCTTCGGCGAATCTTGCGCGATGCCTTGCAGTTCCTTCGCCTTCGTGCGCAGCCCGCGCTGTTCCTTCTCCAGCAGTTGCAGATAATCGAGCAAATTCAGTTTTTCGCGGCGGCGCTGCCGGTCGCGTTCTTTCCAAATCTGCTGGATGTATTTTCGCCACGCGCGGAGCATTTCCAGATTATAACGGGCCTGCTCGTCTTGGGAATCGAGATTCAACGCGTCGCGAAAATGCCGGTCCGCGGTTTCGATCATCTCGATGCCTTTCGTGCGGGCGTCGCCCTCGGCCTCTTCCGGTTTTTTGCCGAATTTTTCTTTCGCCCTGGCGACGGCCACGCATCCCAGGTTGTAGTTCGACAGGGCCGCCAGTTTTCCGTCCTCCGCGGCCGCGGACTTTTGGAACTGCTCGATCGCCTTCTCCGCATCGCCCTCGGCCGCGAAGGCGCAGCCGCGATTGAACGCCAACCGCAAATCGTCGGGAGCGGCGTTTTCGGCATCCTCGAAAGCCTTCAGCGACGCTTTGAAATCCCGCTTTTGAAACTGCGCTATCCCCTCCCTGACTTTATCGGCCGCGGCGTTGGCGTCGGCATAAGCGAATGTGGAACAAAGGACAATCGATAACAGCATCGCGAAACGGCGCGTAAAACGGCGCCATGCCCGTGCTTGCCGCGGGCATGTCGCAGATTGGCCGATGATTACCGCATGCCCACGACTGGCGTGGGCATGGCACCCGGCGGCGATTTGCATTAGGCAATATGCAATTTTCATGTTGCAGCTCGATATCCGTTTTTCCGCGGGCAGCGTGGGACCGCGCGTTCGAGGGCGAAAAACGCGACGGCGAAAGCCAGAAAGACTTGATATTGCTCCCGTTCCCGCTTGCGAAACTGCTTTTCCGCCTCTTCGCCGCGCGCGAGACCCGCGAGATGCTTTTCATACACTTGTCCGAGATCGTAGGCCCGCGTGCCGGCGGGAATGAAGGCCCCACCTGAATCGAGCGCGATCTTCTTCAGCAAATTCCGATCGACTTTCGACCAATGCTCCCCCTTCTGGTCCTTGACGAAAATCCTGTCGCCGGCCGAATCGACGACCGGAATTCGCGCGCCTTCGCTCGAATCGCCGAGGCCCACGGTGAAAATCTTGATGCCTCTATCGGCGGCGTTTTTCGCGGCCTGCTCGGGCATCGATTGCTGGTCTTCGCCGTCGGTAATGAGCACGATCACCTGGTCGCTGTCGGCCCGTTTGGGCATCGATTCCATGGCCTTGCGAATGGCGTCGCCGATGAGCGTGCCCCCGCGGGCGCGCTTTTCACATCGACGTCTTCGAGCGATTGGAGAAAGAAGCCGTCGTCGGTCGTGAGCGGCACGCGGACCACGGCCTTGCCGGCGAAAACGATCAGTCCCACGCGGTCGCCGCCCAGTTTCGCCAGCAGATCGCGGATATCGGCCTTCGCCCGCTCCAAGCGATTGGGCTTCACGTCCTCGGCCAGCATCGAGCGGGAAACGTCGAGGCAGATAAAGCAATCGACGCCGCGTCGGGCAACCTTTTCATAGTACTCGCCGAATCGCGGACCGGCCAATGCGACGATCAAAAGCGTCAATCCGACCAACAGCAAAGCGGCTTTCAACCACGCCCGGCCGGCCGTTTCCAAGGGGACCAGTCGCAAAAGCATCCGCTCATCGACGAACCGCCGCGCCGCGGCCGTTCGCTTGCGATGCGCATACGCAAGCACGCCCGCCACAAGCGGGAGAAGCCAGAGCAGCAGCAGCCAAGTCGGATGGGTGAACATTGTTATGGCGGGGTGGGGTTCGGCCACCAAATATTGCGCTTTATCTCAAAATGGTGGGCGGAGCCCACCCTACGATGCATTACGGCAGCGTTCGAAATCTTGTGGAAGCTAAAACGATTTCCAACAATATCAATCCCAAGCCGGGAAACAGGGCGAAGGGAAACAACTCGCGGTATTGGGTGTATAGCCGGCCTTCGGAGACGGTCTTTTCCAGTTTGTCGATTTCGGCGTAAACGTTTCTCAGCGAAGCGGTGTCCCGCGCGTTGAAGTATTTTCCGCCAGTCATTTCGGCGATTTCCGCCAGTGTTTTCTCATCGAGCGGAAACATCTGCCGGGCGATAACTCGGTTGCCGAACACGTCGTAGGCCGGGACCGGCACCGGCCTGTTCGAGCCGATGCCGATGGTGTAGATCTTGATGCCGAAGGTCTTGGCGATTTTCGCCGCTTCCAGCGGTTGGAGCACGCCGGCATTGCTTTCGCCGTCGGTCAGCAGGATGATGATTTTGCTCTTGGCTTTGACCGGTTTCAATCGCTCGACCGAGAGGGCGATGGCGTCGCCGATGGCCGTGGCCCGCTCTTCGCCCAGCAGCCGCGCGTTGACGATCTGTCCGCGGTTGTTGCGAATCGGCTGCGGAATCTTCACGTCGTCGAGCACGTGCAAAAGGGCGTCGTGGTCGAAAGTCAACGGGCATTTCGCTTCGGCGAAGCCGCCGAACGCGACCAGTCCGATCAAATCGTCCGGCCGGCCGGAAAGCTCCCCGTCGCCGAGGACGAACTCGCGGAACACTTTCTTGATCGCCTGCAAACGATCGGCGCGCTGGTTGTCGATGGTGAAATCCAGCGCTTCCATCGAGCCGGAGCGATCGACCGCCATTTCGATGGCGATGCCTTCGGCCCGGACGCGATATTCCTCTTTGCCGTGTTGCGGCCGCGCCAAGGCGACGACCATGGCCGCCATGCCGGCCAAAAACAGCCACGGCAGAAAACGCTTGATGCGTTGCGCCCAGGTGACCGGCAACCGGCGGAGCATCGCCACGCTGGAAAAGAGCACGGCCGCTCGCGGGCGGCGCCACCAGATGGCCACACCCGCCACGGCGAGAGGCAGCAAGAGGAGCAGCCACCAGGGGTCTTGGAAGCGGAAGCCCATCATGCGAGCACCTCCTGCCGCGTCGAAGCCGATTCCCGATGATTCAGCCCGATGAACGCTTCCGCGCGGAGGGAACTCTCTTCGATGTCTTCGCGCCGCGGTCGATATGCGGCGAATTTCACCAGATCAGCGGATTCGAGGAAGTCTTTGAGAGCCTGCACGGAAATGCGGGCGGCGCTGCCGGAGAAGCCGGCGACGGCACCCGGGGTTGCCTCGGGCGAGCGGCTGATCGCGCAAGAATTCTTCAGTGGTTTGCTCGGGCGGCACGGATGCCCGTCGTGCGCTCGATGTATCGCCGCACGATCGCCGTCAATTCGACGAAATACAATTTCACGTCCGTCCGCATCCAGCCCGAGGCGGCCAGTTTCCGCATTTCCATCCGGGCCAGTTCCTCGGGCGAGAGGACCGCCGCCAATGCCGCTTTTTCTCGTCTTCGCCGACGCCAGAGCACAATCATCGCGATGACAAGCACGATCGCGGCGGCAAGCACCCCCCAACACCAAAGCGGAGTACGCCACGGCAGCGCCAGCGGACCGGCCGGGGCGCGGATATCACCAAGCGAGGGCGTCTTTTTGGCGTAGGAGGAGACGATTTCCACCACCAGCGGTTTGGTCGCAAGCGATTGCGGTTTTCCATCCGCGCCCGGGCGTTTGTCGCGGAAAGTCACGCTGATCGGATCGATCGCCAGTTTGCCGGTAGCCGTCGGTTCGAGCGTGAGGATACGCTTGAAAATCTCACGACCGTCCCGCGCCTTCGCCAGCGGCGTGCGTGAATCGATGATTTTGAAACCGCCCAGTTCGTCGCCGAACGGCGGTTTCTCGATCTCCACGCCGCGTTCCGATTCGATCGTCAAGGTCAAAACCGGTTCGTCCGACAAGCGGGCATTCGCCGGCTCGACGGCGGCAGTAAGTTTGACGGGTCCATTTTCGACAGTGCTGATCGCAGGTTGGATCTGAGAAGAATCTGTCGATTCGGTTTTTTTTGCGGATTGAGCATTGCAGCCGGTAATTAGGAGAAGCAATAAGATGGTTAGACGGAGCATTATCGCTCGTCTCTTGCCCCCGACCCCGACCACTTCGTGGTGCCCGCCGACCAGCTTTCGGTCGGCGGCCGGCGAGGGGAGGAAGCGGTTCAATTTAAAAATTGCAATTTGCAATGACCAATTTGCAATCTTGCTTTTCACCGGAACCTCCTTTCGCGCATGTGGAAGAACCGGCGGAAGCATTTCTGGTAATCGGCGTCGGTCTGGATGGCAAGTTGATCGATGCCGCTCTTTTCGAACGATTCGGCGAGCCGCTCGGTGCGTGTTGCGGCCTGGCTGCGAAAAAGTTCGCGGACTTGCGGGTGCCGCGTGTCGAGTTCCACGATCTCGCCCGTCTCGGCGTCTTGGAGCGCGATGAATCCCACGTCGGGCAAATCCAATTCGCGGGGATCGTCCACCGTGACGGCCACCAGGTCGTGCCGCCGATTGGCCACGGAGAGCGAGTGCCGGGCGGCGGACGCGAGAAAATCGCTGAGCAGAAAGACCACCGCGCGGCGTTTCTGCACGCGATTCAGAAAATCGAGCGCCGACTCCAAGCTCGTGTTCCGCGGCACCGGCGCGGCGGAAACCAACTGGCGGATGAGTTTCAAGACGTTGCCTTTGCCCTTCCGCGGCGGAAAATAATCGAGCACCGCGTCGCAGAAGGTGATCAGTCCGACTTTATCGTTGTTCTTGAGCGCCGAAAACATCGAGCATGGCCGCCACTTCGACGACCAATTCGAGTTTCGATTGGTTGCCCGATCCGAACGCGCCCGACGCGGAGACATCGACCAGCAGCATAACCGTCAATTCCCGCTCTTCGCAAAAACGCTTGATGAACGGGGTGCCGGTCCGCGCGGTGACGTTCCAATCGATGGTGCGGATGTCGTCGCCGGGCTGATACTCGCGGACTTCGTCGAATTCCATCCCCCGCCCGCGAAAAACGCTCTTGTACTGACCTGCCATCAGATCGTTGACCGTCCGATTGGCCACGATCTGAATCCGCCGCACTTTCTTCAAGATGTCGATGACGTTCTGTTCGGGCATGGGGCGGCTGAGTGCTGAGTGCTGAGTGGAGTATGCAAAGTGGATAGTGGGGTAGGATATGCAAACTCATCACTTGGCACTTCCCACTTCGCACTCAGCACTTCGCACTTCTCACTTATGTCTTACGGCACTGGTACGGTGGTTAAAATGGTTTTGATGACGTCTTCGCTGGCCATCTGTTCGGCTTCGGCCTCGTAGGTGAGGATGATGCGGTGGCGGAGCACGTCGTAGGCGATATCCTTGACATCCTGCGGCGTGACGTAGCCGCGGCCGGCGAGGAAAGCCATCGCCCGCGCGCCGAGCCCCAAAAAAATCGATGCCCGCGGCGAGGCGCCGTATTCGATGAGCGGCTTCATGGTTTTCATGCCGAACGCCGCCGGATCGCGCGTCGAACGCACCAGGTTCAAAATGTACTGCTTCACCTGGTCGTCGATATAGATCATCTTCACCACGTCCTGCATGGCCGTCACGTCGGCGGGTTGCAATACCGGCTGCACCGCTTGCGCCGATCCGTCGAGCGACATATCGAGCACTTTCCGCTCTTCCTCGGCTTCGGGATAGGTAATTTTTATCTTGAGCATGAACCGATCGACCTGCGCCTCGGGCAGCGGATAGGTGCCTTCCTGCTCGATCGGGTTCTGCGTGGCCATCACCAGAAACAAACCCGGCAGCGGATGCGTGTGATCGCCGATGGTCACCTGCCGTTCCTGCATCGCCTCGAGCAAGGCCGATTGCACTTTCGACGGCGCGCGGTTGATCTCGTCGGCTAAAATGAAATTGGCGAAGATCGGCCCCTTGCGCGTGCGGAACTGCGCTTCGGCGGGGACGTAGATCATCGTGCCCACCAGATCCGCCGGCAGCAGGTCGGGCGTGAACTGAATTCGCCGGAATTCCGTGCTCAGCGACTGGGCCAGCGATTTGATCGCCGTCGTCTTTGCCAGGCCCGGCACCCCCTCGAGGAGAATGTGCCCCTCAGTCAAAAGGCCCACCAACAAACGGGAGATCATTTCTTGCTGGCCGACAATTGCCTTGCTCAATTCGGCGTGCAAGCGATGTAAAACATCACCCTGCCGCTGCACCCGGTCCTTGATTTGCTGCACGTCCACGGGCATGAAAGGTCTCCTGTTTAATTTATCCGACTAATGAAGTTCACGGTTTATCCTTCTTGATATGGTTACCATTCCGGAAGCTTTCTTTTCGATGAATTATCAACATTGGGCGAATTCCGCAGGGGGACGTTCTGAAAATGCCGGTTTGTTTGGATTTCTGCCAGAAAAAAGCCCGCAACCACTTTTTTGGGGGGAGGCCGGGCATCGCCTCTACGAAGATCGTCATGCGAGCTCATTCATTGGCCGTAGTAGTTACTTTCCTTCCGCTGCTTTGCGGCTGCCGCTATCCACGTACAGTTTGGGTATGGAGGCTTTGAGCGCGGCAATTCCTTGCTCGGTGACTTTCGTGTCGTACAGAGTAAGCCGACCCAAATTGGGCATATTCGCGAGTGTTTTCAGTCCCTCATCGGTAATCTCGTTGCCGGACACCAACAGCCAGTTCAGGTTTTGGCATTTCGCGATGTCGGGCAATCCGCGGTCGGTGATTTTAGTGTCCGAAAGGTCGAGGATGGCAAGCTTGGGCAGCTTGTGCAATTGCGACAATCCCGCATCGGTGACGTTCGTTTTCACCATCATGAGCGACACCAGGTTATCCAGACCGGAGAGAGATGCCAAACCGTCGTCGCCGACATGGGTTCCACTCAGCAGCAAAGATACGATTTTTCGATTATTTCGCAAGGTTTTCAATTGTTCGCCGTCCAGATTGGTATCTGCAAAATTGATCGTGGCGACATGGTTCAAAGCCGGCAGCAGGTCGAGCATTTTCTGGTCGATCTTTTTCGATTCCCCATAAAATTGGCGCTCGTGACTTGCTTATCCGGCGGTTCCCGAACAACGAACACGCCGAGCTTTTCCAGTTCATCGGCGGCGGCTTGTTCTTTGGCGAATACGCGGGGATCGACTACTTCGACCGGGACGGAATCGTCGTCGGCAGCGCCTTGAGCGCCAACGGCCGGGGCGGGTGGCGGAGGTGGCGGCAGAGGCGGTTGCGGCGCATTTGCGGCAGGCTCGTTGTCCGGCGTCTCCTGGCAGCCGGCGGCAAAACAGAGCAGTCCTGAAACAAAAATCCATCGGGATAAACTCCGCATATTTTTCTTTCCTTCCAAAGAATAATTTTGCATAAAGAATACTGATCTCGTTTGCATTTTACCCCGAGGGAGGATTTTTGCGAAGCGGAGTTTTACGGTCAAATAGAGAGGAAATAGCGAATAAACCGCGTTTTCCATGATGAATGGGGTTTATCCACTCTCGTGCCCACCCTTGCCGTGGGCATGTTTCATTAGCCCTTCGTTCCCATTATCCGCGAACGAGAAGGAAAGCTAAACTCCATCGATCTGCGCAAACCCGAATTCATTATTGCGCGACGAATTGCGAATCCTGCGCTGCGGGCAGATGTTCGAGAAAACCCGCGAGGCGCTGCGAGCAGGAGGGCATTTGCAGCTTGCGGATCGCGGCGGTTTCGATCTGCCGGACGCGCTCCCGCGTGACCGAAAAAATCTTGCCGATCTCCGAAAGCGTATAGGCGTAGCCGTCCGACAGGCCGTAGCGCAGCCGAATGATTTCGCGCTCCCGATAGGTCAGGTTGCCCAACACTTCGGCGATGCTGCTTTTGAGCGATTCGTGATGCATTTCGCCCAGCGGATCGTCGCGGCGGTTGTCGGGCAGCAGTTCGCCGAGATAATTGTCGCCCTCGGAAGTCAACGGCTCGTCCAGCGACAGCGGCCGCCGATTGACGCTCAGCGCGCGGTGCGTCACCGCCACGGAAACGCCGACGTCCGCGGCGAGGTCCTCGACCGTGGGCGCCTTGGTGTGCTCTTGAGCCAAGCGGCGGTCGGCCGCCATCACCTTGTCGGCGGTGGAGAGCATGTGGACCGGGATGCGAATCGTGCGGCTGTGCTCGGCGATGGAGCGGCTGATCGCCTGTCGGATCCACCAGGTGGCGTAGGTCGAAAATTTGAATCCCCGCTCCGACTCGAATTTATCGACCGCCTTCATCAAGCCGGTGTTGCCTTCCTGGATCAAATCCAGGAAACTCAATCCCCGATTGCGGTAGCGTTTGGCGATGGACACCACCAACCGCAGATTAGCGGCCGAGAGCACGCGCCGGGCGGCCTCGAATTCGTGCTGCGCCGCGGATATCTTCGCCAACCGCCGCCGCAACGTCTTCGGCGACTCGAGCGTCAGCCGCATCAGCCGCAGCAATTCCTCGCCGAGCGATTCGCTCGTTTCGGCGCGGTTTTCCTCGGGCAGCGCCCGTTGCTGGACAATCACCTCCATGCGGCGGGAAATCTGCTTCAATTTTTCGAGCACCAGTTGCAGGTAGGAACGCCGGATGGGAGTTTCTTCGAGCATCCGCGCCGCTTTCGTGCGGCGGAACATCCACCGCCGCCATGCCGCCCGGCGCTTGGCGGGCGGCAGCTTCCGGTCGCGAACAATCCCGCAATCGTGGCGATTCCGCTCCAAAAGCGAACGCAGCGTGGGCAAATTCACGTGCAGGATCGCCGCGATCCGCTGCCGATGTTCATACTCGGTCACGGCCTGGTCGAAGGTGCCGTCGGACCGCATTTTGCCCGACGCCACTTTTTGCAGGATCTCGATGCAGGCATGAAGCAGAAAATCCGACTGCAACAGATTCAAGCGATATCGCCGCCGCGATATTTCGATCCGCTGCGCCACCTCATGCTCCTCTTGCCGCGAAAGCAAAGGCACGTTGCCCATCTGCGTCAAATAGAGTTGTACGGCATCGGATTCTAATCCTTCCATCTCCTACTCCTTTTCTTATGTATTATAGGTATCCCGTCTATATGCCCTTAGGGTATATCCCGATCGATGATCGTTTGACTCGAAGCCGACAGAGCGAATGAACTCGAAGGAGGGTGGATCGATTCCGACCTATCATTCGGTCCCACTGAACGCCTTCTCCGTTGACTACAAGCTCACAAAACCGAATTGCAATGGATGTCCTTGCTCCACGCAATCGTTGAGATAGTTGCCAAAGACGTAATAAACCTGCGGTTCTTCCCCGCCGGGATCGATACTCCGTTTCGCGGCAAACAGACAAAAAAGCGAGCGGGGGAGCAATTCAGGGTGAGCTGCTCGTCCCCCCGCTCGCCGTAAGGAAAACACTACCTCTCTTGGATGGTAGGTGAGGTGGAGAAAACCGCTTTCTCCCTAAACCACTATCAGAAATACGCCCCTTCCGGGATTTCGGTTCATCAAGAAACCATGACACTTTTTAAAACCTTTCGGTTCGAAACATCGTTTGAAAGCGGCAGTTTTCCCTGCAAATCGTTTACCGCTTATCTAAACATTATTACAGGTAAATTTTTTTTAAAACATCATGCATTTCATAAGCTATTCTTGCATAGGATTCATAAGGCGATAAGCGGCCGAATCCCACAAACGGAGTGCGGGCGCTTGGTCCTTTTTCCACGAGGCGGGCGAGACGCCCGCGCTGCGGGAATCAGGCAATTTTCGAGAGAGGCAAACGTATGTCGAAAAGAACACTTCCACAAATTCCATCCGTGACGATTATTTCCTCCGGCATTGTTTACGACCGCCGTTGCCTGCGAAAAATGATTTATCTGCAATTTGCAATTTATACGGTAATTTTCGGCGTTGCATCGACTTTGCTTTCCGCCGCCGTTTTTGCTCCGGTTTCCACACCGCAGGAACCGGCCGAAACGAAAGACGCCGATGACGACGATGACGATTGGGTTTTCGATTCCGGCATGTACTCCAACAGTCCCAAAACCGGCGAGCGGGTATGGCAGTATGCGAAAGAAAAGCCGGTTTACACCAACACTCCAAGCTATTCGAATGCGCCGCGCTATTACAGCAGCGATCCCTTCTTTCTGCCGAGCACGGACATGATGTTCTTCCAGAACAATCCCGATCCGTTCTACGCCGAGCCGACGAGCTATCCCTCGGCCTCGAATGGCACTTTGCGATACCAGCCATACTTTTACGGACTCAAAATCGGCGGCTACGATCCCAACGCCTTCAATTCTTACAATTGAACGGCCGTTCATTGTGCCGTGGACTTGCTTCCGGCCGGCGAAAAGCCGATCGCCATTTCCGGCGAAAGCGGCCGGGCGGCGACGGCGAAGCCGAGATGATACAATTCCTTGCGAATTTTGCGGAAGGCGTCGAAGCTGTCCCCGTAAACGTGAATCGTGATCGTGTGCATCCCGCGCCGCAGTTTCGCCAATTCACCGCGGAAAGCCGAGCCTTCCGCGAGCGCCAAGTCCGCCGTCTCGCCCATCATGTTCGTGGCGGGCTTCAACTCCCAGAGATACATCACCTCCGGCCGGCCGCCCACGAAGTGCAGTTCCAGGGTATAGCGAATTTTGTATCCCGCGACAGGCCCGATGACTTCCGTCATTGAGGGCGAACCCTCGCTCAGTTTGTTGATATTATTCTTTGCATCGGCGACGAATTCCTTCTCCAGCAAGTCCTTGGGAATGAAAGCGATCTTTCCGCCCCAGAGGATAAAATGCACCTCGTTCTTTTCCACCACGCGGCTGATCGGCGTGGAATACGACTCCAAAACGACGGGGGCCGCCTCCGATACTTCCGCCTGCTCGCGGTCTTTCGCCAGTTGATCGAGTTGGAACCGCGCTTCCGTAACCGCCCGTGCCAGGTCGAATCCCTGACGTTTTGCCTGATCGAGTTGCGCGGTGTTTTTCGACTTTCTTTTCCAATGTGGCCACGGTCGTCAAAAGCAGGTCGCGTTCCACGCCCCGCGCAACCGACCACTCCTGCAACTGCCGAACTTCATTGTCGGCTTTCAAGACATCCGCCCGCAGCGATTTCTCGCTGGCCAAGTCGCGCTGCAGTTCGGCCACCATCGGATCGTTGCGAATGGCCGTCGTCACCGGCGTATTCTTGATCCGCATCCCTTCCATCACCACCATGATGATCATGATGCTCACCACGCTGGCCACAATGTCCAGAAAGGAATCGGAATTTACGGCTTCGGTAAGTTGCGTGTTCGGTCGCGACATGGAGATCTTTGGTCTTTGGTCTTAGGTCTTTGGTCACACTCCGTACTCGGATATTTTGCAACCCCGATTTCTTCCCACTTTTCACTTTTCACTGTCTCATCACATTCAATCCGCTTCCCTCGAGCAAAACCTGCAAATCGGAAAATCGTTGTTCACCGCCGGGCGCGACACGAACGTGCAGCACCGGCCGCCAGTACATGCCCCGGCCCGCCATGCCCCACTGGCCCATCCGATCCCAAATCGCCGAGACCAAATCGTCGATGGTCGAATCCGTGCCCGACGCCATCACAGCCACGGGATTTCCTCCCCGCCCTCGTTCAGGCAGAAGCAGGAGCCGATCGGCCTGGCACTCGATGACGACCGGCCGCGTAATCGGCACCGATCCGCGAGCAGTCTCTTTCAAGCCCCAATCCTGCTCCCGATACTTCGGCTTGCTTCCGTTCCTGCCGGCCTTGAACTGAACCACCGGTTCCGGCGGCGGTTCGGGCTTTTCGTGCCATTCGCCCGGATGAAGCGGCGCGGCGATCATGCCTCCTCTCGCGTCGGCTGAATCGGGCGGCAACTGTTTTTCGCCCGCATGCTTCGCCGCATTGCTCGCGGCGACTCGGCTCGCAAAAATGTCGGGCGGTTCGGCCGAACGCTTCGCCGGTCCTGTTGCCCCGCCCTGCCCTTGCACGGTTGCTTGTCCGGCCGCCGGCGCATGTCCCTGTATCATTCCTTGTGCTGGACCTTGACCGCCTCCGGATGTATTTCCACCCCCGGCTACTCCGTTTGCATTGACCGATGAGCCGCCGACGCCTCCGGAACCGGCTATGCCGGCACCATTCGCATTTCCCAAAATCGGCCCTGCTCCACCGGCCTCCGTACTTCCCCCGCCACCGTAACCTGGCTGGGAACCCTGCCCTGATCCGCCGGTCCCCGTGCCAATACCACCACCATAACCTGGCTGGGAACCCTGACCTGATCCGCCGATCCCCGTGCCAATACCGCCACCATAACCTGGCTGGGAACCTTGCCCTGATCCGCCGGTCCCCATCGCGACCCCGCCACCGTAACCTGGCCCGGAACCCTGCCCTACTCCACCCCCCCCCGTACTGATTCCAGTGCCGTAATCCTGCCCGGAGCCCTGACCTGATCCACTGTTCCCCGTGCCAACCCCGCCGCCAATCGCCGATCCGGAACTCTGCCTTGCTCCACCAGCCCCTGTACCAATCCCGCCACCATAACCCGAAGCGGTACCTTGCCCCGATCCACCGGTTCCCGAGCCGCCGATGGCGAGTGAAGCGTAAGGATTATTGATGCCGGCGAGGAAAGGATCCGGTGCTCCGGGCTTGGGCCGATTGTTATCCCAGGAATCGAAATCGTCTCCGCCTCTTTCTCTGCCGTCGCCTCCTCCCCCGCCAAAACCGATGCCATATCCGCCTCGCGAACCGGCTCCTCCCCCTCCACGCGCGGAGCCGCCAGTCGTGCCCGGCGCACCCGATGCCGAGTCGCCTCCCTCGCCGCCGCGGCTGGAAGAGCCCCGCGACAGGGAACTCGGCGAGCTGAGCGAATATTGCCGCGGCGCCGCGGCGATCAGCCGTTCTTGAACGACCCGCGCCGAAGCCACGGCATCGTTGAGCGCGCGGGCCAATTGCGGATCGGGCGGCTGATAGGCCAGCTTCCAATCCGCCTCGACGAATTCATAGCCGAATTCCGGTCCCCAAGATTTCATCGCCGCCCGTGCCGCGTAATACGCCACGATCCCGTCGGGGCGCACCAGCAGCAGCGGATACGGCTCGCCGTCGCGCCGCGGATCGAATCCGTTTCGCGAGAGCAGATATTCGCGCTCCGCCCTAAGCGCCGCGGCCAGCGGATTGCTCGGCCCCATCGGCCCTTCGAAATCGCGCACGCGGAACTCGATCCCCTCGGGCTGCAGCACGACCGCATCCTCGCGGCATTCGAGATAGATCGGCCGGCGATGCGTGGAATTCGGCCCTTCGTAGGGGATGACCGCAAAAGAGCGTTTTTTTCCCGCCGTGCGGATTTTCGCGTCGGCAAGCTGCTTTTCCGCCTCGGTGATTTGCTTGCGAAGCTCTTCCAACTCGGCCGAAGTCGCGACGCGTTTTTCCCCGTCAACGCCGCCCGAACGGTCGATTTCCCCGATGGTCTTTTCCAACTCCGCGATTTTCGACTTCAGCCGCCGCGAATGATCTTCGAGGTGCCCCAACTCCAAACGCGCCGTTTCGATATCGGCCTCGGTTTTTTTCCGCGAAACCCGGATCTGTTCGATCCGCCACTGCGCCATTTCCCGCTCCGACTTGGCGTCGGCTTTGGTCGCCTCATCCTTTGCGGCCGCGGCCTGCTTTGCCTGCAGCCGCGCCTGCCGGCTGATCGTGAAAAGCAAGGGCACCAGCGCCCCCATCGTGCAGATCAACACTGCAAGAAAGGGAAACAGCGACACGTGCGGCGACGTGTCGCGCGGGCGCCGGTTCTGGTTGCGGAGGATGTATTTCAAGGTTCTGTTTGATCCGGAGCCGGCGGTTTCGGCGTTGGATTCGGGTGAAGAGGAAATTGAGGCACGATCATTAATTATGCTAGGACCATCGCCATTTGGCCGCGGGCTAAACGATCTCGGCTCATGCCACGTGCAACGAGTTCCGCCGTGCGGGTTCGAGCTTCACCGGCGCCGCCGGCGCGGGCGTGTCCGTCAATTTCGCATTGAGCAAGCTGATCGCCGCCGCCATGCTCGCGACGGTCTGCTCGAAATGCTTCGCGCCGGAAAGCGACGCGAGATTGCGGTTCAAGGCGTCTTCCAGCCGCGCGATTTCGCCGACCGCTTGGACGGTCCGTTCCAACACTACGGCCTGCCGCGAAACCGCCTCTTGGAGCGCGGCCGTGTTCTGCATCGACTGCGACTGCGTTTGGAACACCTTTTCCCAGGAATTCCGGCCGTGCTGCATGGCGGCCTGTTCGGCGGCGGCCAACTCCCGCGCGTGCGATTGCAGGCTTTCTTTCAATGCGCCCGCGAGACTCCCTTGCAGGGTGTCGCCCGCCGATTTCGACATCTGCATCCAGCGGCTGCCCGCGGCTTCCAGCGAGGCCTGCCACAACTCCACTTGTTGCCGCACCAAACGGTCGGCCACCTGGATCACGGTTTCGGCCATCTGCCGCACGGCGGCCAGTTGTCCGTCGGGCCCCTTCGCGACCGCCTGGAAGCGGCCCATCAATTCTTCCTGTGTGCGCAGGGAGACTTGTTCCTGAAAGGAATTTGACATGCGATCGACAAAAAAGTGAACGAACATCAGCACCATCGAAAGCGCCAAGGCCAAAGCCGTCGTGTCGAATTTCAAACCCAGGCCGCTGAGCGCCTGAGCCATGACGTTCTCACCCATTTGCGAATCGGTAAGGCCCTTCAGCGCCATCGTGATGCCGATCACCGTGCCCAAGAAAACCTAAAATGGGAATGGCCCAAATAATCACCCGGAAAAGCCCGAAGCCGGCTTGAATCCGCGTGGCGTCCATATCGGCGAGATATTTAAGTTCGTCGTCCAGACCTTCCGCACTGCCACGAAAGCGGACGTAATCCAACGCGGCGCGCAATCGGCGGAGGAGGCAATCGCCCTGCCGGCCGGACGGCAATTCATCCAAACGCCCATAGTGAATCTGCAATTTCTCGGCCAACGAGGCCTGTTGCGGTGGCAGTTGAACTGACGCTCCTTCCCAAATCGATTCCGCCAACCTCGACACCTGGCCGCGGAACTCAACAATCTTCAGCAAGAGCGCAGCCAACCCGACGGAAAAGAGCACCGTCTCCATCATTTCCACGGGATGGTGGGTAAAATCGCGCCGCACCAATTCATAATCGAGCGGTCCGCCATAAATCAAGGCATAAAACCCGCCCGCCAAAACTCCGCCCCACAGCAGAGGCGATTGAAACAGCGATCCCCACCATCCAGTCGATTTATTCATGGTAATTCCTCAAGGGGAAATCCCGACAGTTGCGCCGGGAATGTATTTCCAGCATTCGACAATCTCGCATTCGACAATCTCGCATCAATCCCATTCCAATAGGGGCAAAACGGGCTGCATATCATCAAAATCCAGTGGATTTGGGCAAGGTCAATTCCCACTCCGCGCACAGCCTGCACCTCAATTCCCCCTCAAAATCGACCTATTCCGCAAATATTATGAGGAATAGTCTTCATTCGTGATAAGATGCGAAAACTGCGCAATGCACAAAAGAAAGATTTCTGAATTAGCGGGGAAAGTAATCTCGGCACGGAGTCACGCAGGCCACGGAGTAACGGATTAGTTGGCGAGACATGAGCGGCGAATGAAAATCGTTCGAAAAAACTGGATATACACCGATATCTTAAGCTTGGTGTCCTCCGTACCTTCGAGTTGACCATCTTCCTCTCCGCTCCAGGAAGAATTTTCATGTTCGGCAAAGTTTGCCAAAGTCCCCGGCAAACTTTGCCGATTATTCCTTTTGTCGCAAATGACGCGATACGAGCAAAGAGGTCGAAAATTCCCAGGGGGGGAAACAGTCCGGCGAAGGTCTCACGGCCGCCCGGACTGTGTTTTTTTCTTGACGGCAAACTGCCCGGCTTTGCGAAAAAGCACTCCTTCATCCCATTTCTTGGATACGCCGCAGGATTTGATTTTCTGCAAGCGGTCATTACAATTGTTTATAATTATCCTAGACATTTTAATCATTGGGCGTTGGAGCCGGTAATCGACTTCCTTCCGTCGTCGAGATCATCCCCGGTGAATCGCATATTAAGCGGAGGAGTTTCCTCCGTAATTCTTCGAGGAGGTAATCATGTTTCGCAATTTCATCTTCATCGCCTTGGGTTGTGGCATGATGCTTATTCCCGCAAAATCCGCCCCGGCCCAAGAGTCCGAGCGTGGCGTAGGCTGGTTCCTGCGGCGGATGCGGTCGGTCGATTTTATGCCGGAACTGGAAAACTCGCACACCGCCATGTCGAGCACGTGGGACCGCACCGGCGGGAACAACGACGGCGTCGATTTCAAGGACTTGCGGCCGGCCACTGCTACCGAACCGGCGCGGAACGTGCTCCTCGACGTCGAAGGTCCCGGCTGCATTCAGCGCATTTTCGTGGGCATGGTTTTTCCACAACATGCCAAAACGCGGATCCAGATCTTCCTCGACGGGGCGAAGAAACCGGTCTTCGACATGCCGATCACCGAATTCTTCGACTACAAAAACGGCCCGTTCGCTTATCCGCTGGTGTTTCAGAAAAGCTATCCCGGCACGCTGTTTCCCATCCCTTTCGCGAAACATTGCCTGGTGCAGTTGGTCAACGACCTCTACGGCAAGACCGGCTGGAACGACGCGATGTGGAGCAACTACTGGCAGATCACCTTCACGCGTTATCCCGAGTCGGTGAAGATAAAAAGCCTCGCCTGGCCGCTCGACGAAAGCGACAAGGACGAGATGGTGCAAACCTGCGTGGCGTGGTTGAAGGCGGAAACCAGTCCGCCGGAGGAGCCTAAAAAATGGGGCGTCGAGAAGTCCGCATCGCTTCCGGCGGGCGACGAGTTGCTGTTCGCCATTCCGCGGACGGGGGTCATCCGCCAGATGCGGCTGGCGGTCGATCCGCCCACGCCCGAGGTGCTCGGCAATCTGCAGCTGCGGATCGTTTGGGACGGCGGGAAGTCACCGAGCGTGGATGTGCCCGCGGGCCGGTTTTTCGGCAACATGTACGGCGGCTACGGCGAGACGCTCGAGTCGCCCGCCGCGGTTGTCGATCGCGACGCGCCGCTGGACCTGCAGCCGAAGCCGGTGGAATACAACACGCGGTTCAACTCGCTGTTGATGGGCGTTACCGACACGGAGTCGTATTGCCGCTTCCCCATGCCGTTTGCCGACGGCGCGGTTTTGACGCTGACGAACAACGGCAAGATCCCGGTCAAAAATCTGCGTCTGCGGCTCGACGTCGAGCGTCGCGACTCGCTGCCGAACAACTGGGGCCGTTTCCAGGCGACCTACAGGCAAAGCAAGGCCGCCACGGAGGCGTCGCCGCGGGTCGGGCCGCAAAAAGTGCCCGTCCAGGAAGTCCTCGATCGCGAAGGCCGGGGCAAATACGTGGGCGTGATGCTCTCGATCGATTGGCCCATCACGGGATGGTGGGGCGAGGGCGATTGGCTGATCTGGACGGACCAAAGCGGCTGGCCGCCCGACTACCACGGCACCGGCAGCGAGGAGTATTTCAACAGCGGCTGGTGCCGCTTCGACCGCAAGGCGATCTCCGGCTTCGTCACCCTTCGCCCCGGCCATCCCACGGTCTATACCTTTCACTTGAACGATGCGTTCCAGTTTCAGAAGAACATCCGCGTCGTCGAAGAGCAAATGGGCGACAAATACATCGACGAATCCCATCCGCTGTGGACGACGACTGCTTTCTGGTATAGCCGGAAGGCGCAGCCGGCGGGGTCGGATTGATAGGGGGGCCAGGGGCTTGGGACTAGGGACTTAGATCATGGAAATTTGGGGCGGATAGGGATTGCATATAATCTGGTTTGACGGGCGTTTTGGGGAGGGGATGGGAAAACAAAATGGGCCTGTTGGGGAATGAGCGTTTCATTCCGGCGACAGGCCTTGCTGGGTATTCGAATCACGGTTCAAGCTCTTGGGATACCTTTGCATGCATTACAAAGGCCAGCCTATCACAGGAGGCGGCCTCTTTTCTACAAAAAAATCTCCACTTGGGGCGCAAGGTTTTGCGGGGCAAGGAGATAAACTTTTTCGAGCGCGATGGATTTCGCGACGGGAGGCGGCGGAGCGGGACGTGTGTATAGATACACAATAGGGAGTTGGAAAAAGTCGGCGGGCATTGGCGGCGTGGTGGAACGACAGAGACAGGAAAATGAGAGGCAGAAAAATTGCCGGACTTTGTTGACTTCCCCAGTTACAATCAGGCCGAAAAAACCCTTTCATGGAGCAACATCTATTGTCGGCGGTTGCCCCGTTGTGTCGCGTGGCAGGACATTTCGGGAATTGCCGGCCTTGCCCAGCGTGCCGATTTCATACGCGCTGTTCTCGGCACGTCGCACAGCTAACAAAAATTGCCCCGACTTATCAATAATTGGACTTATCCCCTTTTTTCATCAGGCATCCTCCCGGTCCATTGCCGATTGCGGGAGGCCGTGTCCGGGCTTATTGGCGTAGAGCAGCCAGTACACCACCGGAATCACGAACAACGTAAAGACGGTCGAGGCGAACAATCCGAAGATGAGCGACCAGGCGAGGCCGGAGAAGATGGGGTCGATGATGATCGGCACCGCCCCGAGCATGGCGGCGCTGGCGGTGAGCAAAATCGGCCGCAGCCGCACCACGCGGCTTTCCATGATGGCGTCGAACAACGAGCGGCCCCGGGCGAGCGACAAGTGGATGAAATCCACGAGGATGATCGAGTCGCGCGTGACGATGCCCGCCAAGGCGATCATGCCGATCATGCCCGTCGCGGTGAAATAAACCGGGTCGAGGAAGCCGCCGACGAGCCGCGCATTCACGACATTCAGCAGCCAGAAGCCGGGCATGACGCCCAGGATCGTCAGCGGGATGGCGAGCATCACGACGATCGGGACGGTGAAAGAACCCATTTGCGCCACCAGCAGGACATAGATCGCGATCATCGCCGCGCCGAAGGCCAAGCCCAGGTCGCGAAATACATCCAAAGTGATTTTCCATTCTCCTTCGCCGGAGAAATTGACCGTGAAGCCGGGGGGAACGTTCCAGGCGATATCGCTGCCATTGGAGAAGAAGCTCCGGTCCGCAACCGGTCGGGGGGCGTTTTCCGACATCCAGCCGTTGCCGATGCGCTCGATATGATCTCCCTCGGGAACGGCGCGGGAGCGATCGGCCATGATATCGACCACCACGTCGGCCGGCGGCCGGCCGGCGGTTTCGGCGAAGACGTAGGCCACGCGCTGGAGGTTTTTGTGGTAGATCATCTGATCCACGCTCGTCTTCTCCCAATCGCCCAACTCGGCCAGGGAAACGAGTTGGCCGGTGTCGCCTTTGACATGAACCTGCGACAGATCGAGCGCGCTGGTCCGCTGGTCGATGGGCAGGCGCAACTCAATGCGCAGGGGATTGCGCTCGGTCTCGCTCCGCATCAGGCTGACCGTGCCGCCCTGCAAAAGCGATTGAATGGTATCGACGATCTGCGCGGGGCTGATGCCGTTCAAGGCGGCCTTTTCCTTGTCGGGGATGAAGATCAGCTTCCGTTGGGGGGCTTCGCGGACGTAATCGACATCGACCACGCCCGGCTCGACGGCCATGCGGGCGCGCACGTCATCGGCGGCCAGCAGCAGGTCTTCATAGCGGTTGTCTGGCTGGCCGTAGATTTCGGCCACGACGCTGGCGATCACCGGCGGACCGGGCGGCGTTTCGACGAGTTTCATCCGGGCGCGGTGCCGGTCGGCGATCGCCTGGAGTTCGTTTCGCATTCGCAGACCGATGCCGTGGCTCTGCATGCGGCGATTCTTCTTTCCCGCCAGATTGATTTGGATTTGGGCGACGTCGTCGCCTTTTCGGAGATAGTAATGCCGCACCAGTCCGTTGAAATCCATGGGCGAGGCCAAGCCGACGTAGCTGGTAAAGTCGGAGACTTCGGGCACGCCGGCCAGATAGGCCTCGAAATCGCGGACGGCGGCGTCGGAGTGCTCCAGAGTCGTCCCCCTGTCGAAGTCCAGGACGAGCAACAGCTCATTCTTGTTGTCGAACGGCAGCATTTTCAGCGGCACGCTGCGCATGGCCGCCAGGCCCATCGCGCCGAAGGTCAGTAGAACCATAACCAGCAGAAACGACCAGGCGACCAACCGCGAATGCAAAAGCGGCGCCATCAGGGGATAAAACACTTTATAGAGCCGCGACTGTTTCACGGCATCGAGGTCATGCGGGTCGTGATGGCCGTGTTCCTCGGGGGCCGAAGAACCGCCGGCGCTATATTTCCTTCTCAGCACGTGATACGCCAGCCAGGGAGTGATCGTGAAAGCCACGACCATCGACATGAGCATGGTCACGGGCACGTTGAGCGCCATGGGCCGCATATATGGCCCCATCATGCCGGTGATGAAAAACATGGGCAGAAAACTGACGATGACGGCCAGCGTGGCGGTGATGAGCGGGGGACGGATCTCGGAGACCGCTTCCAAAACGATTCGCCGCGTGGCCTTCTTGCGGAGCGCAAAATGCCGCACGATGTTTTCCACATCGACGATCGGATCGTCCACCAACAGACCCAGCGAGAGAATCAAGGCGAAGAGCGTGACGCGGTTGATGGTGTAGCCCAAGATCAGGTTCACGGCCAGCGTCAGTCCGAAAACGACCGGAACCGCCACGGCCACGATCAGCGCCTCGCGCCAGCCCAGACCCAAGGTCAGCAGCGCCACGACAATCAGGATCGCCACCGCCAGACCATCCACCAGATCGTTGACTTTCTCGTTCGCCGTCAGGCCGTAGTTCCGCGTGACGATAAGCTCCATGTCGCCGGGCACGATCGAATTGCGCAACTGTTCGGCTTTTCGCAAGACGGCGTCGGCCACCCAGACGGCGTTCGAGCCTTTTTTCTTGGCAATCGCAATCGTCACCGCGGGATGGGATATGGAAAGTTCGGATGCGCTCGTTGCCTCCGGCGGAGCCTCCCCCAAGACGGTGCCGGGGAAATATTCGTGTTTCGTGAAGCCGCGCGGGTCCCCAGCCGTGACGAACGTAATTGGAGATTTCCTCCGGGCCGTCCTCGACTTGGGCGACGTCCTTGAGCAACACGGGCCGGCCGGCGAACACGCCGACGACGAGATTGCCCAACTGCCGGGCGTTCTCGAAGTATTGGCCGGCCTCGACGCGGATCAATTCATCGCGCGCGCGGAAATCGCCCGCCGTCTGCCGGACGTTCGCGCCGCGGATGGCCCGCTGCAATTCCAAGGGGGAAACGTGGTGGGCCGCCATGCGATCCGGGTCCATGAGCACTTGAATCACGCGGGGGGGGCCGCCGACGACATAGGCCCGCGACACCTCTTGGACGCCGGCGAGCCGCTCGGTCACTTCCTCGGCCACGCGGCGGAGGGTCATGCTGTCGGCAGTCGCACTCGTGAGCGTGAGGGTCACGATGGGCACGTCGTCGATTTCCACGGGTTTGACGACCCACCCGCTGACGCCCGGCGGGACGATGTCCAAATTTTCGTTGATTTTCTTCTGCAACTTGACCAGGCTGCGTTCGCGGTCTTCGCCGACATAGTAACGGACGGTGATGATCGCCTGATTTTCGCGGCTCATGGAGTAAACGTATTCCACGCCGTCGATTTGATAGAGGATCTTTTCCAGGGGCGTGGTCACCAACTGTTCGACTTCCGCCGCCGAGTGGCCGGGAAAGTTGACAAAGACATCCGCCAGCGGAACGACGATCTGGGGATCCTCCTCGCGCGGCGTGAGCCCCAGAGCCGCCAGTCCCACGACGGTCGCCAAGAGGATCAGAATGAGCGAGAGGTTCGATTCCAGGAAAATCTTGACGATTCGATTGGTGAATCCGTGCTCGTGGCCGCGTTCTTCGCCGGGGTGTTCAATCATGGTTTGCCTCCTGCGGCAACGTCGAGGGGGATTCGACGGCCGGTTCGGGTGACGATGCTTCGGGCAGAACCACCCGATCGCCCTTCTCCAAACCCGAGAGGACTTCCACCCGGTCGCGGAGCATGCGGCCGTTTTGATCCGTGACGTTTCCCAGGTCGCGGCCGGTGCGGATGGCGCACAGCGTCGCCTGGCCTTTTTGAACCGCCTCGACGAGTTCCAGTTGACCGACTTTGCGCACGGCTTCGCCGGGGGATGACGAGGACCTGTTCGTCGCCCAAGGGGATCAAAATTCGGCCGAACATGCCGCTATAGATGCCCTCGGGACATGGTCCGGTGACTTTGACCTGGAAAGTGCGGCTCGCCGTCTGTGCTTCCGGCACGATCTCGCTGATGGTGCCGCTGCACTGTTTGTCGAGCCCCTCGATCCGCACGCCGATGTCTTGTCCGATGCGGAGTTTCCGCTTCAGGGACTCGCGGACGCTGGCGACGAGTTGCATTCGCTTGGGATCGTAGAGGGTCAGGAGAACCTGGCCGGGCGTCACCATGTCGCCCGTTTCGACCTTCTTGTCGATCACCGTGCCGTCGATGGGAGAGCGAATGGTTGCCGAATCCAGGATCACTTGCACTTCCTTGACGGCCTCTTGGGTTCGCTCCAGATCGGCGTCCGCGGAGCGTAACGCGGTTACAGCCTTGTCGTAATCCTGCCTGCTGACCGCTTTGGACTGCACCAGGGATCGATAGCGGCCTTCATCGAGGGCCGCTTGTGCGCGCACGGCTTCGGCGGCTGCCACGGCGGCTTTGGCTTGTTGAAGCTTGGCCCGAAGATCGGTGTCGTCCAGGCGCACTAAAACCTCCCCCGTCTTGACGTGCTGGCCCGACTTGAGATCGACTTCGATAACTCGCGCCAGCAGCTTCGAGCCGACGGCAACCTCATGCACGGCGCGGATCGAGCCGACGGCGGATTCGAAGCGCCGCAGGGGGATGAGCCGCACTTCCGCCGTTCGACCGTTGAAGGGCGCATTGGCTGGATGCTCCGCCGCGGCGCTCGAGGGAACCTTTGGCGAAAAGGCGCCGGCGAGCCAGAGCATAAGCAGGACGACGCCTGCCGCGAAGCACAGCAGAATTGCTCCCCGGCCGAGCCACCACGCCATGCGTTTTCCGATGTTGCTAAGATATGTCATTGGTTTCCACCGTAATTCTTTCGCCTGTTGATTGCGCCGTTGAGGTTCAAGGGCAGCACTTGGCAGCAATTGAGTGAGCCGCCCTTGTCTTTTTTTTCCGATTCGTCTTGCCCTCTTCGAGCCGCAAAACACCTTGAACGATGTTTACCTGATAGTAGTGACGTGCATCCAGGCAAGAAGGTTACATTTGCAAAGTTCATGAGTTTTCGAGTTACCGCCGAACAGACAACATTTTCGGAGGCGTCGCCAAGGTGCTCCCACAAAGAAGGCGAACGACTCCAATGAGGGGGTTTTACCCCATTTGATTTATAAACTGCCCGCAACGCGGCGGAGCCGCAAACGAGTAAGCGCCGCTTCATAAGAACTGTCGTAAAAATTGGTGAATGCCTGGACCCTGAGCGTCTCCGCATCGAGAACTTCGGTATTGGTGCCGACTTGCTGCTGATAACGTTCGCGGGCAACGCGCAAATTTTCGTCGGCTTGGGCGTTGGCTTGACGGGCAACATCCGTTTTTTGCAAGGCGGTCTGGAGATCGAGCCATTTTTGCCGCACTTCGAGGGCGATCACGGACTCCAGATCGAACCGCATGCGGATGACGGCTTCGGCCTTTTCGCGCAAGGCATTCGCCTGGTTGGAGGCGCGTCCGGAGTCGAAGAGATTCCATTCGACCAACATTCCCACGCCCGCCACGCCGTTGGGCGAGATGTACTTGTCTTGCTGATAGAGATAACCGCCGGCCATGCCCACTTGCGGCCGCTTCTCGGCTTCGATGCCGGCCGCCTGCTCGCGGAACACGCGCGCCTGTGCGGAAAGCTGGGCAATCTCCGGCCGGCATTGGAGGGCCTGCCGCGTGAAGTCCTCGACGTTGCCCACGACGTTTTCCTGCTGCAATTCCGCCAATTGCACCGGGTTGGCGAGCGGGCGGCCCAACATGCGATTATAGGAAGCGCGGGCGATTTCCAGGCCGTTTCGGGCTTGGAAGACGCGTTGCCGGGCATCGGCGAGGGCGACTTCGCCGAGAGCAAATCCGTCTTTGCGCAAGCCTTTGTCGAGCATGGCTTGCACGTCGCGCGTATGGGCGGCGAGGCTGGTTTCCTTGTTTTCGAAAACTTCGACTTGGCGTATCGCCCGCAGCACCGCAACGTAATATTCGGCCACACTCATCTTCACATCCAACTGCGTTCGCCTGTATTCCGCTTGACTGGCATCCGTGCCGGCCTCCGCCGCGCGAATGCCGCTCGATATTCGCCCCGACGTATAAAGCGGCTGTTTGACCATGGCGTGCGCGCCGCCGCTGCTCTGCTCGAAAAACGGCAATTGGCTGGGGAGCACCGGCGAAGACGGCAAATTGAAAGCCGGTTCCTGGCTCAGGGCAATGTAATCGGCCCCCAAATTCAGGGAGGGAAAACGCTCGGCCCGAGCAGCCGCCAGATTGCTCGAAGCCGCGGAAGCGTTCCATTGGCTGGCTTCGAGCCGCCGATCCACGCTTAAGGCAATCCGCCAGGCGTCTTCCAGCGTTTCTGGTGTTGGAACGATCCCTTCCCCGTATTCGAGCGTATTTGTGGGTACTGGAATTGCCTGTTGCTGGGCGTTGGCGCGGTTGCCGGACGCAGCGATCAATTCAAGAAAGGTTATTGACAGTAAAGATATCGCGATTCCAAAACTGATTCGCATGGTTTTCTCCACCTGAATGAACCGCAACACTTTAATACGCCACACGGGGGGGGTTAGATGACAATACTACTTTTGCATATTGTATCGTTTCGTCCGGTTTTGCCGATAAAGTTGGCAAAAATTTCTTCGCAATCGGTTAAGTCCCTCGTCGCTGGAATAAATGGCAAATTCGTCCGATTGGGTGGAATAGGCAATCTTTCTTTTCTCATCCATTGTGCGACGATCGATCTCCGTAACGGCAGCGATGCGCGAGTGGAACCCAAGGTTACAAAATAAGAATTTCATTTTTCGTTGTAACTGTTTTCAATCGTCGTGCATCAGCCTTATTAGAACCTTGCGTGGACTCGAAAAAAAAGGAGCAATCATGCAGTTTTTATCCACCTGGAAATGGCCGGCGATTGCCGCCGCGGGATTGCTCATTGTTGCCGGGGCATCGGTCGTACATCAGGCGACTACCGGCAGTTATTCCGGTTTTCAGCCTGCGCGAGGAATCCCCTGAATCCACAAACGCTTTCGGAGAACGAAACATGTCGATTACGCACACAAAACCACAAGTCCAACATGCCGATGAATCCACTTTCCACAACCTCGTGCTGAATTCGGAGGTGCCCGTGCTGGTTGACTTCTATGCCGACTGGTGCGGTCCTTGCCGGCGGCTGGCCCCCATCCTGGAAGAAGTGGCGGCGGAAAGGCCCGACGCCCGGATCGTGAAGGTCAACGTGGACTCCAGTCCGAGCCTGGCGGCGGAATACGGCATCGATTCGATTCCGAGCCTGAAAGTTTTCAAGCACGGCTCGGTCACCGGCGAACTTGTCGGTCTGGCCAGCAAGAGCCAACTGCAAGCGCTGCTGGGCCATTGATGCCTTGACAAAGAAACCGCGTGCCCGACTTGTTTATCGATAATCAATGAGGGAACTGTACTGTGCGGTGCTAAAGGGAGCAGTCCCATTTTTGCGGCCCACCCGCCCCATAAGAAGGCAGGCGAGACGCCTGCGCTCCGGGTGCAAATGCGGTAACTTATTACTGGACAGCGCCTTACGGGGAGCCAAGACATGAAATGCCAAGAGCTACTGGACACGTTGAATGATTACGTGGATGGAGAGACGCAGTCGGCTCTCTGCGAGGCTCTGCGGGAGCATTTGGCGGAATGCAATCCGTGCCGGATCGTGATCGACAACATCCGTCAAACGATAACGCTCTATCGGGCCGGCGAAGCGATGCCGCTGCCCGATGAATTGCACGAAAAACTTCGCTCGCTGATGCGGGCCAGATGGTCGGAGGAGTCTCCCGCACCTGTCTCGCCGCGTTAATTTCAAGACTTGCCACACCATTTTTTCAGGAGATCGGTAATGAAAGAATTCTTGATATTTTTAGGCGTGATGATGCTTTGGATCGTGTTGAATCGATGGGTGCTTCCCTGGTTCGGCGTCCCGACTTGCATGTCGGGCGGTTGCGCGGCGCGAAACGCCTCTTCGTGCCGCACGGAATCGATGAACCAAGCCGATAAGGAAGTACTTGAAGCAAAAGGAGAACAAAAATGACGATCGAACGAGGATTGCGGCTGATCGCGGGGACCGTCGTATTCGCAAGTGCGCTGCTGGCCTGGTTCCATAGTCCGTATTGGCTGGGATTGACTGCCTTCGTGGGCTTGAATCTGTTCCAGTCCGCCTTTACGAATTGGTGCCCGATGGTCTGGCTCTTGGGACTTTTAGGCTTGCAACCCTGCATACCTAAGACGGAATAACAACAGTTGCGGATTCATTATGCAAGGGGGCGTGCTTCATGGATGAGGAGAAGGACATGCTTTCACGGACGAGCGGAAGCCGGACAGCGATAAAAATCATCTGCCTCGGAATGTTTGCGGGGATGTTGCCGCTTTTCGGCTGCGCCTTCAACCAGGCTGGAGAAGACAAGTTTCCGGTTTGGAGGCGATTGTTTCCGTCGTCTGCCA
This sequence comes from Pirellulales bacterium, assembly GCA_963713065.1. Taxonomy (GTDB): domain Bacteria; phylum Planctomycetota; class Planctomycetia; order Pirellulales; family Thermoguttaceae; genus JADLEL01. The sequence continues at coordinate 84,086 of CAVQKP010000023.1, forward strand.
CCACTTCGGGCGTGCAAAGCCCTGCTTGGCAATCGCCGTCCTTGGCAGGGAAGGCAAATGCGGAGGCGGCTGCGCCAGCCGCCGAGTGGAATATGCCGCCGAATCCCTCTTATCCCCCGCCGCTTGAAAATAAGCGAACGCCCGTGGTGTCGCCAACGCAAATAGTTGCTCAACCGTCATCGGGTTCATCGCTGAATGTTTCGGCGGACGCCACAAGTCCTCCCGTCAAGACCGTATTCGGAACCGTGCTTGACGCCGACGAGGCGACATTCGAGAAGCAGGTGCTCCACAGCGAGGCGCCGGTTTTGGTCGATTTTTACGCGAGTTGGTGCGGTCCCTGCAAAATTTTGGCCCCGACGTTGAAGGAAGTGGCGGCGGAAAACGCCCATGCCAAAGTGGTGAAGGTCAATATCGACGATAGTCCCGCGCTGGCCGCCCGCTACGGCGTCAAATCGGTGCCCAGCCTGCTGGTGTTCAAGAGCGGTCAAGTGGTGGCCAAGGAGAAAGGGATTCTCAGCAAGCCGCGGCTGATCGCCATGCTGGACTTGTAGTTTCGGCCTCTCTTGGATAGAATATTGCCGGTGGCTGCCGGGATGATGGAAAAGACCGCTTCAGGCCGACAAGAATACGATGAAATGCGAAGAATTGCTCGCCGCGCTGAACCAGTATGTGGATGGCGAATTGGATCCGGGCATTTGCGACCCGTTCCAGGAACATCTTCAGGGTTGCAATCCCTGCCGGATCGTGGTGGACAATATCCGGCAGACGATCAAGCTTTATAAGGCGGAAGAGCCGTTCGAACTGCCGCCCACCCTGCATCGCCGGCTGGCCGAGTTGCTGGATGCGCAATGGAAAGGCAAGAGCGACGCGGATCGGCTGCTGGTCAAGCAAGCCAAGGCGGGCGATTTCGCGGCCCTGGAGTCGCTGCTCGTGAAATACGAACGGCAGGTCTTCGGCGTCGCGCGCCGAATCGTGCAGCAACATCAGGACGCCGAAGAAGTCACCCAACAGACTTTCCTGAGTTTGATCGAGCACCTGGGCGAGTTCCGCGAGGAATCCAAATTTCGCACGTGGCTCTTGAAAATCGCCACGAACCATGCCTTGGCCTTGCTGCGGAAACGGGCCGTCCGCGCCGGTCCTTCGCTCGATGACCGGGATGCGGACGATACATTCGAAGGCGTTCCGAGGCCGGAGTACATTGCCGTTTGGCAGGAGACGCCCGAGGAACTCGCCATGCGGCGGGAAACCCGGCAATACGTGGACGAAGCCTTGGCAACTCTCAACGAGAAATATCGGCTGGTGTTCGTCCTGCGCGACATCGAAGAGTTTTCCACCCAGGAAACGGCTGAAATTCTGGAAATCTCTCCCGAGGCGGTCAAAGTCCGCTTGCTCCGGGCGCGGTTGATGCTCCGCGAACGGTTGACGCGGCTCTTCGGCAACGAATCGACGAAAGTCGAGCCGCACGGCCATTGAACGCGATCGGCGGCGTCAGTGCCAAAGGGGACAGTCCCATTTTTGTGGCCTCCCGCCACAAAAATCGGGACAGTCCCCAAGAACGTTCTGTTGTCGTTATTCATCAGTTGCGGCAGTCCGAATTCCTTTCGGAAAATGGGGAAAATAGCCGGTTTGTTACAGCCGCAAAAGATCTTCACTTAAAGTGGCATTTTCTATCAGGTGTTTGTTCAACGATCCATCCGTTAAGCTGTGCGGGATGTAACGTTCATTCCAGGATCAATCGGGCATTTTCTTTGCACACGGAGATTCCTAATTGTATTTGTCTTGGATCAATTCCGAGAAAAGTACAGATGTATCGGATTTAGCGATTTCATGGGTAACGAGCTATTTCCGAAAAGCATCCGATAATCGGATTCTAACACAGTTCCGGTTTGTTAGGATTCGATGATCGATAGCGAAGGGAACGACCCGCCTTCACAAGTCATATTCCCGTCGAGGTCGAAGGTGAGCAATCTCAGGAATCCCAACTTAGGGGGAACGCAAATGCATGGACGTATTCAAACATGGCTGGCGCGGATGCTGGCCGTTAGCATCGGCTGCGGCGCTTGTGCCCTGGCTCAGGCTCAGGGCGAAACGCCCTCCAACACGGGCTATGCGGAGGACGCATACAATGCTCCCGCAATATCCGATCCTCAACCGACCGCCGCGAACGCCTCGATGGCCGCCAACATGAACGCCGATCCGGCAGACCTTTCCCAGCGAATCGCCGATTTGGAAAAGGCCCTCAAGAAAATGGAAGACAAGTCCCGGGCCGACAAGGAGGCCGCGCTCAACAAGCCCACGGTTGCCGTCGGCGGATTGCTCCAATTCGACACTGCGATGTTTGGCGGCAAGAATGCCGCCACTCTTGCGTTGCCGGGCCCTCCGGGCAGCGGCAGCGATCCGTTCGTGGATGGCACTGGACCACGGCGGCTTCGTCTAATCGCGGTCGGCAACTTCTGGTACAATATGGACTATAAGCTTGAAGTCGAATTCAACTCCACAAGCCGTCCGGGCTTCAAAGATGTATATTTCACCGTGAAGGAACTGCCTTGGGTCCAAAATGTCCGAGTCGGCCATTTCAAAGAGCCGTTCGGTTTGGAGCAGATCACCAGCGACAAGTTCACGACGTTTATGGAACGTTCGATGTGCGACGACGGCTTCATCGTTCCCAGCCGTAACGTCGGCGCGATGGTCTTCGGCCAAAGCGAAAATGAGCGAGCGACCTTTGCCGCCGGCGTGTTCCTCAATCAACCCGGCGTCGAGAATCCGCCGTTATTCGGTTACAATGTAATTCCCGGCGCGGCGGTTCCGCAATTGGCAAATGGTGCCACGACTTTGGACGACCGACCGCAAGCAGCGGGAACCATGCGCGGCACCTGGACTCCCTGGTACGACGAAGCGACCGCCGGCGAATTAAACGGCAGTCGCGGACTGTGGCACCTGGGCGCCGCATATAGCTACCGCTCCGATTTGGGATACGGCACGGCGGCCGGCCCGGGCGTCATCGCCTCGAATTACCAAATCCGGCCGGAAGCGTATCTCGCTCCGGTCATTCTTAATACGACTTCCTTGCGCCATCGACAACCAATTGTACGGTTTCGAGACCGCGTTGGTTTACGGCCCGCTGAGCGTCCAATCGGAACTGTTCGCCGATTCCATCCAGCAGCCGGGGGGTACCGTCGTCACCTTCACCGGCATGTATGCCTATTTCAGCTACTTCATCACCGGCGAGAACCGTAATTACAATCGCAAGTCCGGCTGCTTCGACCGCGTCAAGCCGTTCACCAACTTCTTCCGCGTCCGCACCTGCGACGGCGACGTCGCGACCGGCTGGGGCGCTTGGGAAGTGGGCTACCGCATCACGTACGTCGATATGCTCGACGGCTTGCCCAACGCCACCTCGGCCGCCACCGTCGGCCTGGGCCGGGCGACCGATAACACGCTTGGCCTGAATTGGTATCTCAATCCTTATACCAAGATTATGGCCAATTATATCTTCACGACCTTCGATCGTTACGACAGCGTCGGCGGAGTGGCCACGTTCGTGCCCAACCATACGGTCAACACGTATGAAATGCGGGCGCAGTTCGACTTCTAAACACAATGCCCGAAAAGACAACCAACCATAAACCAATCTAGATTATCAATACTCGTTTCGCCGAGGCTCGCGAACGACGAAACGTGTGAAGGAGAGAATAAACATGAAAATGACCGGAATTTGCCTGACGCTCACGTTGTCCTTGATTGCGGCCCAGGCGGCCGCCGAGGATGCGTGCTGCGTGCCGGCCTGCGGAACGACCAATTGCGGCTCGCCAGACCGATGCGCCCAGTGCGGATGCGAATGCGCGTGCATGAAATGCACGTGCCAGTTGATTTGCGGCACGGAAAAAATCAAGAAATATTGCTGGGAAGTCAAGTGCGAGGAATTCTGCCCGCTGCTTCCCGGCCGCGGCTGCGGCGAGCGGAAAAATTGCTGCGACAACGGCGAGTGCTGCAAGTGCGGGGAGAAGTGCCCCAATCCGCTTATCCGCACGCCGCAATGCGGCAACGCCCGGGTGAAGAAGACTTTGGTGAAGAAGGAGTACGAGTGCGAACGTCCGAAGTACAAGTGCGTGGTGCAATACCTTTGCCCGGAATGCGCCGCCTGCGGCGGAACCAGCAGCCCGGCTCCGGTTGAAGGAACGAAGACTGCAACTCCCGCGCCGACCCCGGCTCCGCCCAGGGCCCCGCAACCCACAACCACCTTCGTGACACCGCTTCCGCAGGTGATCGGAACTTTCTATGTAGGGCGGTAAGAAAAAAACTCCGTTTGAGGACAGGGCAATAGCTCCTCGATGAGTTGCCATTGCCCTTCCTCTTTTGGGGATATGGTTTTCCAGGATCGGATCCAGCCGCCATCGAGGCAACATCGCCAGGGCAATGGAAAAGATGTGAGATCCAAAGAGAAAAGCGTATAGCATTGAACTTGAAACGTCCGCGGCCTTTATGCCAACAGGACAGCCAGTATTCCCGTGAGAAAAATTCCATCGAAAGTCCCCGCGCCGCCAATCGAGGCCACCGGTGCGCCAAGCCCCGGCAACTGCGCCAAGGTTGCACAGATCGGCGCCGATGAGCGTCCCCAGCGTGCCGGAAATATAGGCCAGGGGCGCGGCTCTTTTCGGCGAAAACAGCGTAGCCACCAAAACCGCAGCCATGGGGGGGATCAGAATCGGAATCGAAATCCCCACGCCATGAACGGGATGGGAAAAAGCATAAGCAATCAGCGAGACCGCGATTATGCCGATGATGCTCTGATAATAGAGCCGATTCTTCAGAATCAGGTAGCACGCCAGTCCGGTGGGAATAACCGCGCCTCCGATGTTGACGGCCAGAACCGTACTCGGCCATTCGTGTACCACGGGAACCACATAAGGCACGCCGAAAATGGTAACGATTTTTCCCGATTCGACCTTTTCGGGCGGCAGGTGTGCAATAGGAATATTGATGTAACTTCCAATCAGACACAGCATCAAAAGGAGAAAAACGCGACGCCGCTCCATTCCCAACTGTTCCGCAGCGTAATGGACGATGCCGATTTCAATCAACGCGATAACAATGATATAAAGCGCAACGAAGGCAAGATAGACAAACAGGGGAAACGGCAGAAAATGATAGGGTGTAAGTTGCATAATTCATCGACTCCCGCTAATGATTAAAGAAAGAAAAAACTTTTTACCCAAGAATCATTGATAATCTCACTTTGAAAGATTATAGGATTCCGAAGGCAGAGAATAAACCGTTTTTCTTTGAATGATAGCGTCGAGGAAATTTTCTATTTTTTGCCGAAAAATTGTTCGAGATTCGCCATCTGTTGGTACACGCAGCCATTTCCATACTCGCTGCAAGTGTTCACATCCCGATTCGGGAGTAGTCAATTTCGGTGTAAAACACAATATTCTTGGTTGAAAAATGGCCACAGGCGTATTACGCAGCATGACGTGAACAGTTGCCTGCACGCCAAATCTTCGTTCCCATCGAACTTCCGATGGACGTCATTCACTAGTGAAAAAACCAACTCTAATATCAGGAAATTCCCTATAGAGTTAGTCATGTTTAATTGAATAATATCGTGTAATCTGGTATTGGTTTAGTAATGAATCAATCGCTGATGGAGCTTCTCCGAAGGTGCTTGTCTCGTTTTTTTCTGGCGGAATAAATAATAAAAGCAGGAGTTGCCTGGATGGCACAATTGTTCCCCCACTGGACGAATATGCTCGCGAAGGGAAGCCTTTTTGCTGCACCGCTGCTCCTGGCAGTTCTCGCGTGGGGGGCACTCATCTACACAGAATCGTCCTATGGGACGGGGATTGCCGTTTCCGTGGTGCAACCCGTTCCTTTCAGCCACCAACACCACGTGGGGGTGTTGGGGATCGATTGTCGATATTGCCATACCTCGGTGGAGCACTCCGCCTTTGCCGGCATCCCCCCCACGAAAACCTGCATGAACTGCCATTCACAAATTTGGGTTGGGAGCAAGATGCTCGAACCGGTGCGTGAGAGTTATCGCACCGGCGAGTCTCTCCGCTGGCGTCGAGTCTATAATCTGCCGGGATTCGTCTATTTCGACCACAGCATCCACGTGCAAAAGGGGATCGGCTGTTCCTCATGCCACGGACGAATCGACGAAATGCCGTTCACCTATCAGGTGCCGTCGCTCTTGATGGAATGGTGCCTCGACTGCCATCGGAACCCGCAGCGAAATATTCGTCCGCGCGAGGAGGTATTCAACATGCGTTACGTGCCCCCCGCCAATCAGCTTGAATTGGGAAAAAGCTCGTTGAGGATTATCAAGTCAAGGACCCCACCAGCATCACCAGTTGCTCGATATGTCACCGATAAATCGCGGAAAATACATCGACCTTAAATCAACTGCCCCATCGGGGCGTTTGGCCGCCGGCGCAGAGGGAATAGACCGTCGCGGCCGGGAATCTTCGGCCGAATACGAGAATATACCGGAGTCGAAGGGTCATGAAATTTCGGAGCTCTTGGAATTCTGGTCCGATTCTCTGAGCCGCCGCAAGTTCCTCGCCTTGATGGGGGCATCGCTGGCCTTGGCGGGCGCGAGCGGCTGTTCGGTAAAACCCGCCCCCTCGGTCGATCTGGTGCCTTATGTGCATCCGCCGAAAGATGTCGTGCCGGGCAGGCCCTTGTTCTATGCAACCACCATGACATTCGCCGGAACGGCGACCGGTTTGTTGGTGGAAAGCAATGCGGGGCGGCCGACCAAGATCGAGGGCAATCCGAATCATCCTGCGAGTTTGCGGCGCCACCGGCATCTATCACCAGGCTTCGGTGCTTGCATTGTATGATCCGGACCGCGCGAAGACCGTCACCTACTTTGGACAAACGCGAGGCCTGGGATGACGCCTTGGCCGCCCTGCGGCAAATCATGCCGAAGCTGCGGGAAAAACGCGGCGGAGGATTGCGATTGTTGACCGAGAGCATCGTCTCCCCGACGCTCGCCCGGCAACTCAACGACCTGCTCGACGATCTGCCGGAGGCCCATTGGCACGTCTATGAGCCGATTCACAACGATGCGGCGATGCAAGGCGCGAAGTGGGCTTTCGGCAAATATGTCAGTTCTATTTATGATTTCAGCAAGGCCGACGTGGTGCTGTCGCTGGACGCCGATTTCCTGCAATGCGGGCCGGGAAATCTTCGTTATGCCGCCGATTTCATGGCCCGCCGGCGCAGTGCGAACCGCGGAAAAAGACGCCCCTTCGGCGCAGATGAACCGGTTGTACATGGCGGAAACTTCCGTAAGCAGCACCGGAGCGAAGGCCGACCATCGGCTGGCCCTGCAATCGCGGGAGATCGAGACGCTGGCACGCGGCATCGCCGCGGAGTTGGGCGTTTTACCGAAATCCAAGAGCGCGGATGCGGATCTGCATGGAAAATGGACCGCGGCCGCGGCCAAGGATCTTGCTGGACATCGCGGCCGTTGCCTGGTGTTGGCCGGCGATCGGCAGCCTCCGCAAGTTCACCTCTTGGCGCACGTCCTCAACGACCAACTGGGGAACGTGGGCCATACGGTAAACTATCTTTCTCCTGCGGACGCCCGGCCGGGCAGTCGAACGGACTCCTTGCAAGAGTTGGCAAAAGACATGGAGCAAGGGCGCGTCGAATTTTTGCTGATTCTCGGCGGCAATCCGGTTTCGAATGCGCCGGCGGAGATGAAATTCGCGGAGAAACTGCAAAAAGTTCCCCTCCGCATTCATCACGGACTTTACGTGGACGAAACCTCGTATCAATGCCAGTGGCATCTTCCGGAGGCCCATTATCTGGAAGCATGGAGCGACGCCCGGACTTTCGACGGAACGGCATCCATCGCGCAGCCGCTAATCGAGCCGCTCTATCGAGGCCGGTCGGCCCATGAAGTGGTCGCGTTGCTGGCGAATCTGCGGGAAACGCCGGGCCGGGAAAACGTTCGCGCCTATTGGAAAAAACATTGGGAAGGCCGGCGCGAAGCGGGCAATTTCGAAATGTTTTGGAAAAAGGCATTGCATGACGGCGTGGTGCGGGACACCGCTTTCGCGTTCGAATCCGTCAAACTGGAGGACAATTGGCGGGAGCTTTTGCGCACGGCCCGCTGCTTCCGCGTCTCTCCCGGCCAAACTTGGATCGGTCCCCGAAGAGGAGAGCTTGGAAATCGTTTTTCAGCCGGACCCGACGATTTACGACGGATCGTGGGCCAATAACGGCTGGCTCCAGGAATTGCCGAAGCCGATCACGAAATTGACGTGGGGAAACGCCGCGATCATAAGTCCCAAGACGGCCCAGAAACTCGGCATCGAGCGGGGAAGCTACGCGCACGGCGGCGAGCACGGGGGCTATTACATGCCCGTCGTCGAATTGAGCCTCGACGGGCGCAAGGTGCGCGCGCCCGCCTGGATCCTGCCGGGCCAGGCCGACGGCGCAGTCACCGTTTATCTGGGAAACGGCCGCGAAAACGCCGGACGAGTCGGAAGCGGCGACGGGCAAAAGGTGGGCTTCAACGCCTATCTTCTCCGCACCGCCGACAAACCCTGGTTCGCCTCCGGTCTGCGGATCGAACGAACCAAAGATTCCGAGCTTGTCGTCTGCACGCAAGAACATGAAAACATGGAACATCGATCGCCGGTTCGCGCCGCAACGCTGGAACGGTATCGCGCGGAACCGCGTTTCGTTTCCATCATGGAAGAAGAAGAGCAGTCGGAGGAAACGCATAGCGCCGCAAAACCGCTGACGATCTATGAATCGTTCGATTACGCCCCGCCCAAGCACAAGTGGGGGATGGCGATCGATTTGACGGCTTGCATCGGCTGCCATGCCTGCGTGGTGGCTTGCCAGGCCGAGAACAACATTCCGATCGTGGGCAAAGAGCAAGTGGCGCGGGGCCGGGAGATGCACTGGCTGCGGATCGACCGCTACGCGGAAGGGCCGGCGGAGAGTCCCGCGATTTTCCATTTTCAACCGGTGCCCTGCATGCACTGCGAAAACGCTCCATGCGAATATGTCTGTCCGGTGGAAGCCACGGTTCACAGCGAGGAGGGGCTCAACGACATGGTTTATCAGCGCTGCGTGGGCACGCGGTTCTGCTCCAATAACTGCCCGTACAAAGTGCGGCGATTCAATTTTTTATTTTTTTCCGACTATCAAACGCCCAGCCGGCGACTGCAATACAATCCCGAGGTGACGGTCCGTTCCCGGGGCGTGATGGAAAAATGCAGTTATTGCGTGCAGCGCATTCGCAAAGCGGAGATCGACGCGCAGACGGAGGATCGGCCGATCGCCGACGGCGAGGTCCTCACGGCCTGCCAGGCCGCCTGCCCCACCCGCGCGATCGTTTTCGGCGACGCGAACGATAGCCAAAGCGACGTCGGCAAGTGGAAAGATTCGACGCTCAACTATGGCTTGTTGACCGAGTTGAACACTCACCCGCGCACCAGTTACCTGGCGGAATTGCGAAATCCCAATCCCGAACTCGAGGGATAGCCGGCATGGATTCGAACGATTCGAAAAGATCGATTGACCCGATGGAAAACGCAGCCGGCGCGGACCAGCCGAATTACGTGCCGCAAGGCCATGATTTGAGTTCGGTCACCGAGTCCATCAGCGGCCTGGTGCTGACGCGGCCGACGGGCCTGGGCTGGCTGGGCTTTTTCGGCGCGAGCAACGGACTGGTTTTGGTATTCCTGATCGCCGTCGCTTACGTGCTGCTGATGGGCGTCGGGATATGGGGCATTCAAATTCCGAATGCCTGGTGCTTCGCGATCACCGATTTCGTGTGGTGGATCGGGATCGGCCACGCGGGGACGCTGATCTCCGCTTTCCTCCTGCTGATGCACCAGAAATGGCGCACCTCGATCAACCGCATCGCGGAGGCGATGACGATTTTCGCCGTGATGTGCGCGGGCATGTTTCCGTTGCTGCATCTCGGCCGGCCGTGGTTCTTCTATTGGTTGCTGCCGTATCCCGACACGATGCAACTTTGGCCGCAATTCCGCAGCGCGCTGGTTTGGGACGTGTTCGCCGTGAGCACTTATTTTACCGTTTCGCTTTTGTTTTGGTACATGGGCATGATCCCCGACCTGGCGACCTTGCGCGATCGGGCGAAAAAACGCTCCGCCCGGCTCATTTACGGAATGCTGGCTCTCGGATGGCGCAACTCGGCACGGCATTGGCACCGCTTCGAAATGTCTTATCTTCTGCTCGGCGGGCTGGCGACTCCGCTGGTGATCTCGGTGCATTCGGTCGTGAGTTCCGATTTCGCCATCTCGGTCATGCCGGCGTGGCACGAAACGGTTTTTCCGCCGTACTTCGTCGCGGGCGCCATCTTCTCGGGTTTCGCCATGGTTTTGCTGCTCTGCATTCCCATCCGCCATTTCTACCGGCTTCAGGCTTTCATCACCATCGACCATCTCGACGTGATGGCCAAAATGGTGCTGGCCACCAGCCTGCTGACGTCGTTCGGGTATCTCAGCGAGCAATCGCTTTCCTGGTATGCCGGCGACACGGTCGAATGGTACACCTACTGGTTCCGTTTGAGCGGTTTCGGCCAGTATGCCCTGATCACGTGGCTGCTCTTCTTCTGCAATACGATCGTGCCGCAAGTCTTTTGGTTCAAACGGCTGCGGCGCAAGGAATGGGTGTTGGTGGTCGTTTCGATCCTGGTTCTCATAGGCATGTGGCTGGAACGATACATGATCATTTCGACCAGCTTGAGCCGCGATTACCTCCCCTCGTCGTGGGGCTTTTTCAAGCCGACCATCTGGGACATCCTGACCTACGGCGGATCGATAGGAGTTTTTCTGGTCGCTTTCCTTTTGTTCGCCCGTTTTCTGCCGATTTTGTCGATGTCGGAAACGCGGGCGTTGCTGCCCGGCGCACACGGGCCGGAGGTGGGACGATGACGCCGAAGCGGGAGATTCACGGCCTGATGGCGGAGTTCCTAACGGCACAAGAGGTTCTATCGGCCACGCGCCGCGCGCGGCAGGCCGGTTACCGCGACATGGACGCCTACACGCCCTATCCGGTCGCCGGCCTGGCGGCCGAGCTGGGCATGAGGCGAAGCAGCATTCCCTTCCTCGTGTTGATGGGCGGATTGATCGGCATGGCGGTGGGATTCTTCATGCAGTATTTTTCCATGGCCATCAACTACAAATTCAATTCGGGGGGACGCCCGTACAATAGTTGGCCGGTCTTCATTCCGATCACCTTCGAGCTGCTGATCCTCGTCGGGGCCTTTGCGGCGTTTTTGGGAATGCTTTTTCTCAACGGCCTGCCGCGGCCGCATCATCCCGTGTTCAACGTGCCGCAATTCGGCCGCTCGAGCCAAGACCGTTTTTTTCTTTGCATCGAAGCCACCGATCCTTTGTTCGACCGCCGGGGCACCGCGGAATTCATGTCGCAACTCGGCCAACTCGGCGAAGTCGTCGAAGTACCCCATGAACAGCCATAAGGTGATGTTGATGACCGTGTTATGCTTCGCGCTGGGCTGTCAGCAGAAGATGGCCGAGCAGCCGAGCTACAAACCGCTGCGCACATGCGAGTTTTTCGCCGACGGGCGATCGGAGAGGCCGATGGTCTCCGGGACCGTGGCACGAGGGCATTTGGATGCCGACGTCGGACTGTTCACCGGCCGGCGGGTGGGAAAGAGCGGCGAACCCCTGGGCATGAAGATGCCGGCCGTCGTCCAACCGCCGCCCGGCAGTCCCGCAGAAATCAAAGCCCAAAAGAGCAATATGCCGACTTCATCGACCGATTCCCCTTTCCCATGACCGCGGATGTTTTGGAACACGGCTACAACCGATTTATGATTTACTGCGTGGTTTGCCATGATCCGTTGGGCACGGGCAAGGGCAAAATCGTCGAGCGCGGCTACACCGCGCCGCCTTCCTATCATATCGAACGTTTGCGCGACGTGCCGGCCGGCTATTTGTTCGCCGTGATCAGCGAAGGCTACGGTTCCATGCCGTCCTATAGCAATCAAATTCCCGTCCGCGACCGCTGGGCAATCGCGGGCTACCTGCGCGCGCTGCAGCTTAGCCAGCATTATCCGGAAGCCAAATTAACCGACGCCATGCGTGAAGAATACAAAAAGCAGGCAAAACCCGCCGCGGCCCCAGGAGAATCCCCATGAACGAAAATGCGGCGATCGATCCGGTGCAATTGGCTCGCTGGCAGCGGCAATCGCTCGTCGTCGGGGGCATCGCTTTGGGAATCTGCACCCTGGGGGGAATCTGGGACCCCGCGCAGTTTTTTCGGGCGTTTCTCGCCTCCTACGTGTTCTATCTGGGCATCCCCCTGGGCTCGATGGTAATGCTCCTGGTATATCATTTGACCGGCGGGAGTTGGGGATTCCTGATTCGCCGGATTCTCGAGGCCGGAATGAAGACGCTGCCCCTTTTAGCGCTGCTTTTTCTGCCGATCGCCCTGGGGATAAGGTATCTCTATCCTTGGGCGCAGCCCGAGGTGGTCGCCGGCAGCCCGAAACTTCAATACCAGCAGTTTTACCTTGCGCCGACGTTCTTCTGGATTCGGGCGGCGGTGTATTTTTTCCTCTGGCTTTCGATAGTCTTTCTCTTGAGTTCGTGGTCGCGCAGGGAAGATCGAACCGCCGACCCGCGCCTGGCGTGGAAAACCAGGAAACTCAGCGGATTCGCAGCGGTGATCTACGGCATCAGCATTCATTTCGCCTCGGTGGATTGGGCGATGTCCCTGCAGCCGGCGTTTCATTCGTCGATCTGGGGACCGTTGTTCGCTTTGGGACAGTTGCTCTCGGCCTTCTCTTTCGCCCTGATCGTGCTGGCGCTCCTGGCGGACCGCCCGCCGCTGGCGGAAGTCGCTTCGCGCCAGGTCTTCAACGATCTGGGGAGCCTGCTGTTCACCCTGCTTGTCGTTTGGGCGTATTTGGCGTGGTTCCAGTTCATGCTGATCTGGATCGCCAATATGCGCGTGGACGTCATTTGGTATCTTCCCCGAGCGGTCGGCGGCTGGCTGTGGGTGATTTGGGCGATCGTCATTTTTCACTTCGTCGTTCCGTTTTTCTCCTTGTTGTTGCGGAAGGTCAAGCGGAACAGCGGCCGCCTGGCATGTGTGGCGGGCTTGCTGCTTTTCATGCAGCTTGTGTTCATCTACTACCAGATCATCCCCTGTTTTCGCGTGGATGCCCTCAGCGGGCACTGGATGGATTTTTTGACGCCGCCGGCGATCGGCGGCCTGTGGCTGGCCTACTTTTTGCGGCAATTGCAAAAGCAGCCGTTATTGGCATTGAACGACTACAATCGCCGAGCGGCGCTGAAACTGTGCCGGCTCGACGAAGAAGAAGCGGAACAAGAGGCGGCCGCGGGGGAGGCACTGGCTTATGAATAAGGAAGAAATCCGCTATTCCGACGGGCGCATCGAACATCCGGGAGTGCGTCACGAGCCGACCGACATCCGTTTCGGCTGGATTCTGATGCTCATCATCGCCGCTTGCTGCGTGGTTGCCGTTCAATTATTCTTGATCTGGAAATTCTATGGATGGCAAAGGAGCGCCCAGGAAGAGATCAAGAAAACGCCCTATCGGCTTGCCCCCATGACCTCGACGCAATTGCCGCCCGAGCCGCGATTGGAGCAGCTCGAGCGAATGGCCAAGGAGGAAAGCGCCAACGTGTTCAAGCAGCTCGCGGCCCGGGAAAAGATGCTCGACAGTTATGGCGCCACTTCCGAAAAGGGGTTCGTCCATATTCCCATCCGGCTGGCCATCAAGGCGATAGCGGGCGAATTGCCGGTTGAAAAAAAGCCTGCGAAACAAGGAACGCATGAGGCGGGCCTGATCGACGCGGGCGAATCCAATTCCGGCCGCATGTTCCGAGGAGAGCCGCTATGAAGACTTCGTTGAAATTCAGCGTCCCGATTGGGATTTTATTGTCGATCGGGTGCCTGGCTTCGATCGGCGCCGCTCAAGTGCAGCCTCCGGCCTTCGTGAAAAAAGTCGGCTTCGATCAGCGGCTGAACGAACAAATTCCCCTGAACCTGGAATTCACCGACGACACGGGGAAAAAAGTGAAGCTTGCGGATTACTTCGGCCAAAAGCCGGTGGTTCTGGTCTTGGCGTACTATCGCTGCCCCATGCTCTGCACTTTGGTGCTCAACGGACTGACCAAGTCCTTGCAGGCCATCCCCTTTACGATCGGCAAGGAATTCAACGTGGTGACGGTGAGTTTCGATCCTCACGAAACTGCGGATTTGGCCGCCGCCAAGAAAAAAACTTACGTGGGAAGCTACGGGCGAGAAGGCGCGGCCGAGGGGTGGCACTTTCTGACCGGCAAGGAGGAGGCCATAAAAAAATTGACCAGCGCGGTGGGATTCCGTTACCTCTACGACGCCAAGCACGATCAATACATACACACCAGCGGCATCATCGTATTGACACCCGGCGGGAAAATTTCGCGCTATTTCTACGGAATCACCTATTCACCCGTCGATCTGCGTTTGGGGCTGGTGGAAGCCTCGGCGGAAAAGATCGGCTCCCCAACCGACCAGATATTGCTTTATTGCTGTCATTATGATCCCGAAACGGGCAAATATACCGCCAGCATCTTGAATTTCGTGCGTCTGGGGGGGATTTTTACGATTTTCGCCGTCGTGGGCATGGTTTGGTTCCTGCTCAAGAGAAAAGGGCGTTCGCAACGCAAATCAACCGGCATGGGCGGGCATTCGGAATCGATGACCGCTCCTGCGGAACATGAGCAATGCGTTGGGAGAGACATTGTATGATGTTTGCCGAAATCGCGTTATTTCCGGAAGAGGCATCGCGCACCGCAAGGCAAGTGGACGAGTTGTTTCTCTATCTTCTGACCGTTTGCGGAGCGGTGACCGTGTTGGTGGCGGTATTGCTGGTGTTCTTTGCCTGGCGTTATCGGCGGCGTCCAGGCGAGGTGGGCAATCCGCCGGAAACGCACTCTTCCGAAGCCCTGGAGTGGTTTTGGACGATCACGCCGATGTTCATTTTCATCAGCTTTTTCGTTTGGGGAGCGCAAGTCTATTTCAACGCTTATCGGCCCCCCGACGACGCCGCCACGATCTATGTCGTCGGAAAACAGTGGATGTGGAAATTCCAGCATCCCGAAGGGCAGCGGGAGATCGACGCGCTGCACGTTCCGCTGGGAAAGCCGATTCGGCTCTTGATGACCTCCGAGGACGTGATCCACAGCCTGTTCATCCCCGATTTCCGCATCCACATGGATCTGCTGCCGGACCGATACACTTCAGTCAGTTTCACGGCCACCAAGGTCGGCATGTACCGTTTGTTTTGTTCGCAATACTGCGGCACCAACCATGCCGGGATGACCGGCGTGGTGATCGTGATGGAGCCGGGGGATTACGAGAAGTGGCTGAAATTGGGGGCCGAAGGATCGATGGCCCTGCAAGGCCGAAAAGTCTTTCTCAAGTACCGCTGCATCAGTTGCCATAGCGCGGACAGCGAAGCCCGCGCCGGTGCTGGAAGGCTTGTTCGGCAAGGGTGTCGCGCTGAGCGACGGCAGCGTCGTGAAAGCGGACGAGGACTACATCCGCGAATCGATATTCTATCCGAGCGCCAAAATTGTCGCCGGCTATGAGAACATCATGCCGACGTTCAAGGGGCAGGTTGACGAGGAGGACGTTTTCGAGCTGATTGCCTATATCCAGTCGCTGAAAAGGGAGAAACGCCCGAGCGCGTCGAGAGTTTCCCGCCCCCGGAGACGACCCCGCCGATCGAAACGGACGAGGCGGCTCCGCCCGCCGATTCCAAGAATTCGGGAGAACGCCCTCCGCCGAGCCCTCCACCGAAGAACGAGGAAAAACAGCCGCAACGCTCCCCCATCCAGACCAAGGATCAATAAGCAAATGAGCACGCAGGATCCCAGCCAATCCGCGGCCGCCGCATGGACGGCCGAATCGCCGAAAAACTACTTCACCGAATCTTACAGCCTGGTTTCCTGGCTGTTGACCAAAGACCACAAGCGGATCGCCATTTTGTACCTCCTGCCCGTCACGCTGATGTTTTTCATCGGCGGTCTGGCGATCTCGATCGACCGCTTGAACCTGGTGACGCCCGCAGGGGGCCTGGTCGATGCGGACACTTACAACAAGCTGTTCACGATTCACGGCGTCATCATGATTTTTTTCTTCCTCGTGCCGGTGATTCCGACGGTGCTGGGAAACTTTTTCCTGCCGATGATGATCGGCGCCAAGGACCTCGCATTTCCGCGGATCAATCTGCTGAGTTGGTACTTGTACATGTTCGGCGCCGCCTGGACCTTGTTTGCGATGTTGTCCGGGGGCGTGGACACGGGCTGGACTTTTTACACTCCGTATAGCTCCTCCGCCTCGCACTACAACGTGGCCCTGACGATGACCGGCGTGGTGATCGCCGGATTCTCGTCGCTATTGACCGGCTTGAACTTCATCGTGACGGTCCATTGGTTTCGCGCTCCCGGCTTGACCTGGTTCAAGCTGCCGATTTTCGTTTGGGCGATCTACGCGACGAGTTTCATCTTCCTGCTGGCCGTGCCCGTGCTGGCCATGGCATTGATTCTCGTGATTCTCGAGCGGGTGCTGCAGATCGGCATTTTCGATCCCGCGTTGGGAGGAGATCCCCTGCTCTTCCAGCATCTTTTCTGGTTCTATTCGCACCCGGCGGTGTATATCATGATCCTGCCGGGGATGGGTGTGGTGAGCGAGGTGATTCCCTGTTTCGCCCGGAAGCAGCTTTACGGCTACAAGTTCGTCGCTTTCTCGACATTCGGGATCGCCAGCCTGGGCTTTTTCGTCTGGGCGCACCACATGTTCGTGGCGGGGCTCTCCTTGTACGCCGCCTTGGTCTTCTCCAGCCTGAGTTTCCTGGTGGCGATTCCCTCGGCGATCAAAGTTTTCAATTGGACGGCCACGTTGTACAAAGGCTCGATCACATTCGAAGCGCCGATGCTGTTCGCCTTGGGATTCGTCGCCTTGTTCACCTTCGGCGGGATGGCCGGCCTGTTTCTCGCCACGCTGGGCATGGACATGCACGTTCACGACACCTATTTCGTCGTCGCGCATTTCCATTTCATCATGGTCGGCGGAATGGTCTTGGGCTATATGGCGGGGCTGCATTATTGGTGGCCGAAGATCACCGGGCGGATGTATTCCGATTGGTGGTCGCGCATGGCGGCGCTGATCATCTTCATCGGATTCTTTCTCACGTTCCTCCCGCAGTTCGTGGCGGGCTACAACGGCATGCCCCGCCGGTACCACATGTACGATCCGGCGTTCCAGGTTTGGAACGTGATGTCCACGGCGGGCGCTTCGATCCTCGGGGTGGGCTACGTGCTGCCGCTGTTCTATCTCCTCGCATCCTTAAAGTTTGGAAAGCCCGCCGGACGAAATCCCTGGCGCGCCACCGGGCTGGAATGGCAGACTCCTTCGCCCCCGCCGACGGAAAATTTCGCGGAGACGCCGGTCGTCGTGCGTCCGCCTTACCAATATCACGCGGAAAAAGCGCAAAATGAACCCTGATTATCCGCTCTTAACCGACGAAGAACGCCGCACGCTCGAACATACCATGCTCGTGCGCCGCCTTTTGGAAGACCAGTACCAGAACCTCGATCAACAACATCAGGCATCGGCCTTGGGGATGTGGGTTTTCCTGGCCACGGAAGTGATGTTTTTCGGCGTGCTCTTTCTCTCCGTGGGCATTTACCGTTTTCTCTACCCCGCCGCCTTCGAAATGGCCAGCCAAAGGCTCAACTGGATCATCGGCGGCACGAACACTCTCGTATTGCTGTTAAGCAGTTTTACGATTGTGTTGGCCGTCCATTATGCCAAGCTAGCACAGCGAAAAAAAATCGTCGTTTTCCTCATCCTGACCGCTTTGCTGGGATTGTGTTTTCTGGGCTTGAAAGGGCTGGAGTATTACATTGATTATCGGGAGAACCTGATTCCGGGCTGGAAATTCGAGCCGAACGAGTGGTTGCATGCGGGGCTCAGGGCCGACCAGATTCCGCATGTCAAGCTATTTCTCTTTTTGTATTGGGTCATGACCGGACTGCACGGCCTGCACGTGACGATCGGAATTTGCGTCGTTCTGGTAATGGCCGTGTTGGCGAAGAAAGGTTATTTCAACTCCGTTTATTACGCCCCCGTCGATGTGACCGCCTTGTATTGGCACTTTGTGGATATCGTCTGGATTTTCCTGCTTCCCACGTTATATTTGCTGGGGACACACTAGCGGATCAAAATCGCATATTCGAGAGGATCGATCATGCCCGAACGCCTTCTTTCGCCGCTTTCCTATGGAATCGTGCTGGTCATCCTGATGGTGCTGACCGTGCTGACGGTCGGCCTGTCGTTCCTGCCCAGCACGGGCATGATGCGCATCGCCACCGGACAAGCGATCGCCGTAGTCAAGGCGTCGCTTGTGGTCCTTTTTTTCATGCACGCCCTGAAAAGTTCCGCGCAACACGCGCTGTGATATTCGTGACGATCTTTTGGCTGGTGGTCGTTTTCGCGTTATTGACCTTCACCGATTACTTTACCAGGGGATTGATTCCCAATATGCCCGGACATTAGTTTCGGGGGACAGGAGTGCAGATGGCCGGTTTTCCCAAAATCCATCTTCCCATCGTCGGCATGGGGGCGACTTCCCTGATTCTCGGCGCGGTGGGATTGTTCATCTTCATTTTTCCGATCCTCAGCATTCCCCTGGGCGGCATCGGCCTGTTGTTCGGATTGATCGGGATGGCAATGGCGATTTTCAACAGAGGGGCGGGGGCGCGCTGGTCGCTGGCGGGAATCGCCTTGTCGGGTCTGACTCTGGCAATCGGCGTGTCCATTGCACAAACGGCCGCCGGTTACTTATCGACTCCTCCCCACTCCGCCGTGGAGGAACCGGTCCCGGATCGCCCCTTCGTGCCGCCGCCCGCCCGTCCCGGGAAATACACTACGGATAGTTAAGCATTTTTCCTTTCCTGCAATCAGGGTTCGTATATAATTAGTGTTGGGGAGAAGAAGCACCTGTCGAGTTCAAGACTTTATGGAAACCATGTTGAACAAACCGCAGATAAACGAGAATCATCTTCAGCAAGCCAAGATTTATCGATTGGTCAAATGGCTGGAAAGCAAATACCCTCGAAAACGCATTTTTGCGCGGAATTGCTTGATAAGCATCGGAAAACCGGCCATCGCGGCATTGAGCGGCGTGCTTGCCGATCCGAATCAGCAATTGCGATGGGAAGCCGCGAGAGTACTGAGTGCAATCCACGACCCCATGGCCGCGCCGGGATTGGTGCGGGCTTTAGGCGACGGATCGTTCGACGTTCGCTGGTCGGCCGCCGAAGGGTTGATCGCGTTGGGAAACGATGCCGTAAAACCTTTGCTGCTCGGGCTGCTCGATCACGATAATCTTCCTTGTTTGACCGAGGGCGCCCACCACGTTCTGCATCAGTTGGCAAAAGAAAAATCTTGCGGGTTCGTGAAGCCCGTCCTTGACGCGTTGGATGACGAACTGCCGGGAATCAGCGTGCCCATGGCCGTTAACGGCGTACTGCGAATGCTTCCGGCAAAGAGTTGACCGGACACCGGTCTCTGCGGAAATTCGGTGTTTTTTAAGACGTCTCGGAACGGGCGCCAGCAAACGAGAACCGCACCCGATCGCAGGGCGCGCCGCGAGTAATGTGGACACGGCGGCGCGTGCAGGCGTCTCCGAGCCGGCACGATCGCGCCGTCGAACAATTGGCGTGGGGGGGCCCGGATAATTTGTATTGCCGGCGGCACTAACTTCGCGACATCGGGGATTATTCACAAACAAAGTAGCTGCGGCATCCTGCGCATAATAGAGAAGAGCGGCAAGATGCCGCTTTTGCTAATGACACATACGAATAATTCGAGTAAATAGTCCGTCCTTTGGAACTTTCTGGCAAACGAAATCGGTATTGTCTCGGATTGCTCGTTGATGGATCCGCCGAATATGTTCCGAGAAAGGTGGTTGATGGGACAGCAGTGCAAGTCGAGCGGGGCGATTGCACCGATCCATTTCGACTGAAGATCTTCCGCAGCCACATCTGTGGCAAGACTTGGAGTGCCCTTGAAAGCCAGTTTGCATCTCCCGACATTTTACCCCCGACTACCCTGTTGTCACAACTTACCAGCCGGAGGACAATACAACAAGAATATCTGGCAAAGCCTGCACATGTTTGCCGATTAAGAAGACTCTGCTGAACAAGTATTTTGCGATACCTGCTATAGTGTCGTTAACGTGTCGAGTGGATCGCATGTTCGGGATTCCGACGATTTGAGCGGGCGAAAGCCGGGGGTAACTCAATCCTAATTGGAGCATTCGAAGACAAGACCGCGACTTTTCACCCTTTTCGGAGCATTTTAGATGGAACTACCTTGCCGCGAGCGGGGCGATGAATTGCTTTCTTCAGGTGAAATGACCGGCTTGCGAATGCGTTTGCGCAACCTGGCCCCCCGGCACGACTTGACTACGGTGATCGCGCTGCGCGTTCGACCATCGCACGAGGATTCTGCCGTTCATTGGCTGCGACTTGAGAATTGTTCCCGCCAGCGTGCGCGCCATTGGCTCGGCGATGGCCGATATGGGGTGTGTGAAAACCCGCATCGTGCTCCAGCAATGGAACAAGAACTTCCGGCCTTCGCGGATGCGTCTGGATGGCCGTATCCCGGACCTATTCATGGTCTCCTCCATGCATCTTCACTCGGCCCCCTGCGACCGGCTGATCGAGGATGCCTGCCAAATTGATGCTGCACGGCGGCCGTTGATCATTGCCGGCGGTCCTCGCGTTATTTATGAACCCTGGAAGGTCTTTAGCGCCGATCCCAAGAATCCCTGGGGCGCCGATGTGGCGGTTACGGGGGAAGAGTTCGTGTTGTTGAGTCTGCTGGAGGTCCTGCTTTCGCAACGAGCCGGCGGGGAATCGATGCGGTCAGCATTTCTCCGCGCACGCGAGAGTGGCGCGTTGGACGATATACCGGGGTTGGTTTACAGCCGTTCCGCGACGCGCAACGGCCCGATCGAAGAGTTGGTAGGCACGGGCATTCAGCGTCTTTTGGGCGACCTCGACGAGTTGCCCTCTCCGGTTCTTGGATATCGGCTTTTGGAGCCGCCCAGCGCCAACTCTACCCTCGGGGCTTGCACTTTGCCTGAGGACCGCGTCCATAAACACTGCATCGCCTCGACCATCGTGTTGACCGCCGGCTGTAGATTCAATTGTCCTTATTGCCCGATTCCCGCCTACAACCAGCGGCAACACCGGGCAAAAAGCGGCACGCGGGTCGCCGAGGAGATGCGACAAATTGCGGAGGCCTACGGCATCTCCAACTTTTTCGGAACGGACGATAATTTCTTCAACGAGCCGGAACGCGCACTCGACATCGCCGAGACATTGGCGCGTCGAACGAGCACCGGCAAACGGCCGTATTGCAAGATTCGATGGGCCACCGAAGCGACAATCCACGACACGATCCGGATGCGAGAACACCTTCCCGTCATGCGCCAGGCGGGTCTGCGGGCATTGTGGCTGGGGGTGGAAGATATCACCGGCGCCCTGGTAAACAAGGGACAATGCGAAGAAAAGACGTTGGACGCGTTTCGTATGTTGCGGGAAAATGGGATTCATCCGGTGCCCATGCTGATGCACCACGACTTGCAACCGTTGCTCACCTGGAAGAGCAACTTAGGACTCCTCAACCAATTGCGAATTTTGCGCAAGGCCGGGGCGCTCTACACTCAGATCCTGATGCTTACCCCTTCGCCGGGTTCGAAATGGCACGAGAATACCTACACCTCAGGGCTTGCGATCCAAAAAGTGAATGGAATCTCCATCGAACCGCACATCGTCGACGGCAACTACGTCGTCGCCTCGAAGCTTCCGCGGCCGTGGATCAAGCAATTAAACCTGCTGGCGGGATATACCTACTTCTTCAATCCCATGCGGCTGCTGATCGCGCTGGTTCATTCGAAGTCGGCCATCCCGTTCGCCGACGCCGAGACTCGGCCGCCGGAAGAAATGCAACACTATTCCCGCTGGCAAAAACTTCGGCGGCGGGCCTACCTCAACGCACGCGCGAGACTGATCGATGCCGGCGTACAGGCGCTGGGCATGTACGGGCTGTTTCACACCTACCGCCGCACGCTGGGGTGGGCTTGGCATCTCCTGCGGGGAAAAATCCAACGCTACTCGGAAGCGCCCGCGAGTTCAATCCCCTTGCGAAATCTCACGGGTGGCTCGGCGAGCCATGCCCTGCCCGGCCCTCCCGCTTCGAAGGAAGCTCGGAATCCCTTCGATGTTCACCGGACAACTTCGCGACGAAAAGCCTCCTGAACTAATCAATCATCGGCGCAGTCTCTCAGCGGTTGTTGAACCGCGTCAAACGGCGGTTGGCTTGTTAAACGACCACCTTTCCAAGAAAGCAGGCACACTCCGCGTGCCGTAAATTCGGGACGACATACGAGCGTGCCAACTACAATGCCGGCATCTTATTGTTTTGCGGCGCCTTGCACCGCCGTCGGGGATAATCGTTCGGGCGGGGCTTGCGGCAAAGTCTCCGTGGGCTCGGGCGGAGAAGGCGGCGGAGGAGGGGCGCTGTTGGATTGCCGGAGGCGAAGCTCCCATCCCCCGCCGAGTGCGCGATAAACGTTGATCAGGTTTTGCGCCGTGTTGCCCTGCGCGATGGCCTGTTGGTCCTGCTGCTGCACTTGGGCGATTTCCAGTTGGAAAACGGTATTGAAGGCGATGGTGCCCGCGTTGTATTGTTTGATGCCGACTTCCGTCGCGCCCACGGCCGCTTGAACGCTGCGGGCCAAGGCGGCGGCTTGTTCCTGCGAGCGTAAAAATCCCCGCAGGGCCGACTGGGCTTCGCGGGCCGCTTTCAGCACCTGGCTCTGATAGGCGGCTATCAACTCCTCGGTGCGGGCCTGCTGGAGGCGCACGTTGTTGGTGATCCGGCCGTAGTTCAGGATATTCCAGCGGAAATTCGGCGCGATGCTGCCCGCGAAGCTGCGGGATGCGAACAGCGTCGATAGATCCGTCGATTCGTAACCTAGAGTGCCGTTGACGAATATCGCGGGATAGAAGTCCGCCTCCGCCACGCCGATTTGCGCGCTTTGAGCCGCGATTTGCCGCTCGGCGCTGCGCACATCCGGGCGTCGGCGCAACAAGTCGGCGGGAATGCCGGCAGCGGCCCAACGGGGCGTGTTCGGCATGGGATTGGCACCCAACTCCGGTCCCTGGCCCAATTCCGCCTCCAAGTCCCGCGGTGGGATGCCCAGCAAAATGCAGAGTTGGTCGTTGGCCTGCCCCTGAAGAATCCTCAGCGCCGGGATGGCGGCGCGCGTTCCCTCAAGCACGGTCTGCGCTTGTTTCACGTCGAGTTCCGATGCGATGCCGACTCGAAACCGCTCTTGGGCAAGCGCAAGGACGCCCTCTTGAATGCGAACGTTGTCGATCGCGATCTTGATCCGCTGTTGCGCGATGCGGAATTGCAGGTAGTTCGTCGCGACGTCGGCGAACAAAGTCACCAGGGCGTCGTCGAAGTTCTCGACCGAAGCGTCGAGTTTGGCATTGGCCGATTCGATGCTGCGGCGGTAGCGGCCCCAGAAATCGAGTTCCCAACTCAAATTGAAGCCGGCCGACCAGTCGGGATAGAAGTTTCCGATTTGAGTGCCCGGCGGAAGCGGGAAGGGCGCCAGCGATTCGATTGCGGCAGGATTGTTGAAGGTATTCTTGCTGATGTTAACCCGATTAAATTGCCCCGTCGCCTGTTGTGCCTGAGGAAAGATCGTTCCGGCGGCAATTGCCTGCTGGGCCCGCGCTTCGAGAACCCGGGATCCCAGAACCCGCATCGTCAAATTCTGCGCATAGGCTCGTTCGACCAAGGAATTGAGCGTCGCGTCCTGGAAGACCTCCCACCAGTCTTGCAGATGGCGGTCCTGGATGTTCGCGTCATTGGCTTCGATCCATGCTTTCGCCACGGGTGCGGGCGGGGGACAATAGTCGGGTCCGACCTTGAAGCCATTGCGGACCCACTCCCGGGGCCCAGTGAGACTGCAACCACCACCAACGAGGAGGCACCAAAGGATGGTGCAAGTTAAGACGAGGGAATGCAAATGGAATTGATGGCACCGACGGTACTGAGTTGAATCAGGCTTGGCGGTTTTCAACGGACCAAATCGGCAATCTCTGCGGCAATTGCCCATTTTAACTTTCTTTTCAAGCAACGGAACGAGATCGGACATCGCCAAACAGAAATTTTCGAATATGGAATTACTTGAAACACAAGGATTAATGTCGCTCAATGTGCCGGAACGTCAAACTCACAAGAAATCTGGAATACTCCCTATAAACGGAAAAATCGGCAATCTTGTGAAAATCATCCAGACATCTATTTCATGCATATATATTTTCTTTATTTTCCCGATATATTCACCCTTTCCCCAAGTGTTCATCATCGCCATCTTTTCTAGATTCGGGCAATCGCTGGTAGAGAATGCCGCGAGCGTGTATAGTGTACGAGGAAATGGGCTACCCTCGAAACGACCCTTAGTCTGGGCGATCCATTGTTTTATTTCCCAACCGTCGTTCTTGAATTGGGGCAAATAAACACCCCCACCAAAAAGGGTTAAGCGGCAATTTGCGAATGCTAGATGACATTGTTCGATCCTGGGAGGGCAAGGCCATTTAAATTCTCAAGAATCCAGAATGCTTAAAAAAATCCTCCTTTCCGCTTATGCGGCGCTATTATGCTTTAGCAGCAGTTCCGCGCAGGTCGTTGACCACGTCGATTGGAAAAAATATCTCTCCCGGCACGATCTTATTTGGGACCGGATACCCGACCGCTGGAAATCGGGCATATTTCAGGGGAATGGAGAATTGGGAGCAATGATCTTCGCGGCGAAGAACCTTGCCTTGTTCAACTGGCAGATCGGCCGCAGTGACGTTGCATTCAACGCTTCTCGCATACCCATCGGCGAATTGCATCTGAAACCGGCGGGAAAAATCGAAAGCGGCACGGCGCGATTGGACCTTTGGAACGCGGAAGCCCGCGGCACTCTGAAAACCGACCGGGGGGAAATCCGATTTCGTTCGTATACGCATACGGATCTGCTGGTGCAGATCATCGAACTCGCCACGTCCGGCCAAGAGCAGGCGTCGTGGAACTGGACACCGGGCCTGGCGGCCAATCATCGCAAGCTATTCCGAAAAGAGGCGCTGCTTCCCGAGGATGAAAACGCGCCGCCCGTTCGCAGTTCGCAGGACGATATCCAGATCAGTTTCCAACCGCTGAAACCCGCCGGGGGCCATGCGACGGCGTGGAAGGCGGTTCCCCTGGGCAAGAATCGCTCAGTCGTTTATTTAAGCGTCGGGTACGCGAAAGACGAGCACTCCGCCAAGGCCGAGGCGGTTGCCGCCGTGAAGAAGGCCGCCGATCTGGGTTTGGAAGATCTCACTCGAACGCATCGGGAGTGGTGGCATCGGTTTTGGCCGGAGAGTTTTCTCTCGATTCCCGACACGCGGCTGGAGAGTTTTTATTGGATTCAAATCTACAAAATGGCCAGCGGCACTCGTCCCGGCCGACCGGCTTTGGACCTCTTGGGCCCTTGGTTCCACCGCACGCCTTGGACGAAAATCTGGTGGAATTTGAACATCCAACTCACGTACTGGCCGCAGTTGACCGGCAATCGATTGGAGTTGGGGCAATCGTTTTGCGAGCTGATCGACCACAACGCCGCAGC
Organism: Pirellulales bacterium; assembly: GCA_963713065.1. Lineage (GTDB taxonomy): Bacteria > Planctomycetota > Planctomycetia > Pirellulales > Thermoguttaceae > JADLEL01. The sequence continues at coordinate 109,860 of CAVQKP010000023.1, forward strand.
TTTGGCCGCCAACGCGGGCGAATTCCGCGCCGATTCGGCCGCCATTTGCACGGCGACCGGTTACGACTGCGTGGGGCCGGTGGAGGCCGAAATCTGCGACCTCCCTTGGGCCATGCACAACTATTGGCTGCAGTACCGCTACAGCATGGACGACCAAATGCTGCGAGACCGGATTTTCCCGATGCTCAAGCGCAGCATCAATTATTATCTGCATTTGCTGAGGGAAGGGCCGGACGGCAAACTGCATATCCCCGTGGGCTTCAGCCCCGAGTATGAAGGGCAGAAGGAAGTGAATCCCGACTGCAATATCGACCTCGCGCTTCTCCGCTGGGGATGCCAAACGCTGCTGGCAGCCTGCGAGCGACTCAAGATGGACGATCCGCAAATCTCAACGTGGAAAAACACGCTGGCAAAACTGACGCCGTATCCACGGGACGAAAATGGGCTGATGATTTCCGCAGCGACGCCTTTCGCGCACTCGCACCGGCATTTCTCGCATCTGTTGATGATTTATCCGCTTTACCTCATGACGCCGGAGCAGACGGAGAACCGCGAGTTGGCGGTCAAGTCGCTGAAACACTGGATGTCCATGCCGCAACAACTGAAAGGATTTTCGTTCACCGCCGCCGCTTCCATCTCGGCGTTATTGGGTGACGGCGACGGGGCCGCCCGGTATCTGAATCGATTGCTCGATTTTAAACGCATCGCTCCGAACACGATGTACATGGAGGCCGGTCCATGCATCGAAACGCCGTTGGCCGCCGCGGCGTCGCTCCACGACATGCTGCTCAGCAGTTGGGGCGACCGGATTCGCGTTTTCCCCGGCATTCCCTCGACATGGAAGGAGGCCGTTTTCCACGATCTGCGCACCGAAGGAGCATTCTCGGTCAGCGCCGCCCGAAAAAACGGCCAAACGCGATGGGTGCGGATAAAAAGTCTCGCCGGCGAACCCTGCCGAATCCAACCGGGTCTCGAGGGTGAATTCAAAGCCACCGTGCCTTTCAGGACACTGGAGGACGGGAGCCTCGAACTCACACTGGCCAAAGGTGAAGAGGCCATACTCTACACGGGGCCTAACAGCCTGTTGGAAAAGGGGACTGGCTCGGAGCCGAGTGCCGGAAATCTCGCGAAAAACGACTCGCAGCGACGTGCCTGTCCCCTTTTACAACAGGCTGCTAACGTGCCGATTTGCGAAGTCGCTCCCGTAGTCGCCGATTCGTCCAAGTGCGATTATTTTGGGCTGCACACGTCCAAATAATCCTGTACGGGTAGTCCTTAACGTTTCATTCGATATCAAGCAATATCGTCTAAACCGATTCGGATGGCTTCCGTTGTCATGCTTATGCATTTCTGTTCGCTCGAGCTATCCACGTTTCGAAGTTCGTCATTCCTTTTGCCAAGTCATCTGCGCGGAGTTCCGGCGTTTATGCGGAAAATATTTGATTTTTCCTAGGGGTATATATAGTATTTCGTGTCGCTTTGCGATCTGCCATTCTGTTGCCGTTCAATGACATTACGGCGGAAGATTGTAACCCAAACAACCAAAATATATGCTTTGGGGGGGGCGAACATTATCTCGAATAAGAAAGGAATAAATATGAACCGTTGGATTTCGAGCGCGTTGCTGTTGTTGTTGTTCGCGTGCCCGTTATTGGCTGCGGACCAGGCGGAACAAGCTGATAAAGACCTTGCCGCCATTCGCGCCGCCGTCGATTCGTATGTCGCGGCTTACAACCGCGGCGATGCCCAAGCCGTGGCTCAACATTGGTCCGAGAAGGGCGAGTGGATCACTCCCTTGGGAAACCGGATTGTCGGCCGCCAGGCCATCGCCCAAGCCATGGAAGTATTCTTTGCCGCCGAGAAAGGCATCCAAATCGAAGTCATCGATCCCAGGGTGCGTTTGATCACCCCCGACGTTGCCATCGAGGAAGGCACCGCCCGCGTGACCGAACCGGGAGAGTCGCCAAACAACGCCACTTATGTCGCCATCCATGTGAAGCAGGACGGCAATTGGAAACTCGACAGCGTTCACGAAACCACAATTCCAGCCGCCGATTCCCCAAGTGGAAACCTTGAACAACTCGCCTGGATGGTGGGCGATTGGATCGATAGCAGTCCCGACTCGACGGTGGAAACTTCCGTAAGATGGACGAAGAACAAGGCGTTTCTCACTAGCACTTTCCGCGTCAGCGTGCCCGGCATGGATGACCTGGAGGGAACTCAGGTCATCGGTTGGGATCCGACGACGGAATCGATTCGCTCCTGGATGTTCGACTCCGACGGCGGATTCGGTGAAGGCGATTGGAAAAAACATAATGACCTTTGGATCGTAAAATTCAAGCAGGTCCTTTCCGATGGTCGGAAGGCGTCGTCCACCAACATTTATAGACTCGTTGATGACGATCATTACACCTGGCAATCCGTGGGCCGCGAGGTGGACGGACAATTCGCGCCCAACATTGAGGAAGTGACGGTAGCGCGAAAATCGGCGCAGGGAGCGTCTGCGGCGAAAACCGCCGAAAAGAAGGAGCAAGAAGAAAAAGGCGAATAATCGGAGCCTAAAAGTGGGTAATTTCTAATTTTTTCGCGTTCCAATGACTATTACGGTGAAGGATAAATACCATGAAAATAATATTCCCCTATTTGATGGTTCTGGTGATCGCCGTCGGGATGACCGCCGGCGAACTTTATGCACGCGGCGGAGGAGGCCGCGGGGGTGGCGGCGGTGGAGCGCGCGGCGGCGGGGGCATTGGCGGCGGTGCCCGCCCAAGCGGCGGAATGGCGGCAGCACGGCCGGCGCCGAGCCCTTCGGTCAATCGGAGTCCCTCGATGAGCCGTGTAAGTCCCTCACCCGGTGCGAATCGGCCTTCCACCGCGATGAATCGGCCCGCGCAACTTCCCTCCAGTTCAACAAGTCGGCCGGGGGCGGGGGCGGCGGCGCGTACGCCTCCAGGATTAACCGTTGGATCGCGGCCCCCCGTCGGGCAAACTCCGCGGCAGGGTAACCTCGGTCAAGGCGGATATGCAACCGCGGGACAGCGGCCCACGCAGGGTCAACTGAATAATTTCCTGAATATGCCCGGCCAAACGGGCGCCGGCGCGCGCAACGCCGCACCGCCCGCGGCTACCCAATTGCCCGGCAGCGGACAAGGCATGCAGTCGAAAACCGTCACCACGCCCGGCGGCTCCACGATCACCATCGCCGGCGGTGCGGGATCCGGTACGACCCAGGGCGGAGCGACGGTGGGCGGCGCCGGAGCGGGCATCAAAATCGAGGGCGCGGGTGGAAACACCGTCGTCAAAGGTTCGGGCGTCGCCGGAGCCGGAAAAGGCGAAAACGCCGTCGTCGCCGGCGGTTCGCGCTCGGGAATTCAAACCGCCGGTGGCGCGGAAGCCGGCCGCGCAAGCGGATTCCGCGGCGCTACGACCGGCTCTGAATCCGCCGTCCGCGCCGGCAGCGTTAGCGGAGCACGTGACGCCTCGGGCAATGCCATTGCCAATGTCCGCGGCGGATATGCCAATTCGTCCGGCTACCGGCAGGGCGGATCTCTCACCGCGGCGCGAAATCAGTGGGGCTATACCGCGGTCGCCGGCGTCGGTGGGATCGCGGCGGGCGGCGCCGCCCGCGTAGGCGGCGTCGCCGGCATTCGCGGCCCGGGCGGAAACGTGGTCGCCGCCGGCCGCGGCGCGGCTTTTGTCAACGGACAGTTCGTGGGCGGCAAGGCCTGGACCGCGGTCAACGGAGCCTATACCCGTTGGGGAGTTTTCACGCCCCGCTGGTATGGCGGATATCCCAACGCCTGGTGGCCGGGCAAGTGGGCGATGGCGGCCACCGCTTGGACCGCGTGGGGCTGGGGCACGGCAGGCAGCTACTGCGGCTGCAGCGGCGAAGGCGACTACTACGACTACGGCGAGAACGTAACCTACGACGATGGCACCGTCTATTACGGCGACGAACCGGTTGCCTCCGCCGAGCAATACTATAACCAGGCCGAAGAACTCGCCGATTCCGGAGAGCAGGTCGAGAATGAAGAATGGTTGCCCTTGGGCGTGTTCGCCGTAATCTCCGAGCCTACACAAACCCAAACCGACAAGGTCGTTCAATTGGCCGTCAACAAGCAGGGCGTCATTCGCGGAAATCTCAACGACTTTCTCGCCGACAAGGTGATTCCCCTGATCGGCGCCGTGGATAAAAAAACGCAGCGCGTGGCCGTCAAGATGGAAGGCAATGATTCGGTCGTGATGGAGACGGGCCTTTACAACCTCACGAACGACGAAGTGCCCGTGCTCGTTCACTTCGGCCCCGATCGACAGGAAGGACGCACTCTGATCCGCCTGGCGCAGCCGGAAAATGGCGAAAAAGCCTCGGAATGACATTTGTGAAACCTGATTGAATATCTCGGTTCACCCCAGGCACGGAGAAACGCTGATGAAAAAAAACGGCGCGGTCGAAACCGAATCGAAAATGAAACAAAAGGAATACGCCAAGGAGCTTCGCAAACTCCAGACGGAACTCTGCCACTTGCAGGAATGGGTGAAGCTCAAGGGCCTGCGGGTGATGGTGGTCTTCGAGGGGCGCGACGCCGCCGGCAAAGGAGGAACCATCAAGGCTATCACCGAACGCGTGAGCCCGCGCGTGTTCCGCCTCGTCGCGCTTCCCGCGCCTTCGGACCGGGAAAAGACGCAAATGTATTTGCAGCGTTACATGCAGCATTTTCCGGCCGCGGGTGAAGTCGTGATTTTCGACCGCAGTTGGTACAACCGCGCCGGCGTGGAGCGCGTCATGGGCTTCTGCTCGGACAGGGAATATCAACGATTTCTGCGCGACTGCCCCGTGGTCGAGAAATATATCGCCGAAAGCGGGATCCTCCTCGTCAAGTTCTGGCTGGAGGTCGGCAAAAAAGAGCAAGCGCGGCGGTTCGAGGCCCGCATCGACGATCCGCTGCGCCAATGGAAACTTAGTCCGATGGACCTCGAATCGTGGACTCGCTGGTACGATTACTCACGCGCGCGGGACATGATGCTCGATGCTACCGACACCGAACACGCCGCATGGCACATTGTGCGCTCGGACGACAAGAAGCGCGCCCGCCTGAACTGCATTGCGCATCTGTTGAGTCTCATTCCCTACGAAAAAGTGCCGCGAAAAAAAGTAAAATTGCCCAAGCGGTCGAACAAGGGAAAGTACGACGATCAGATCGCGCTGCAGGGGAGAAAATTCGTGCCCGAGATATATTGAACGGGCGCTCGTAACTTCGTCATCAATCTTGATGCGCCGTGATCTTGTCCAAATTGCGCGGCAAAATGTGTTCGGGGACGCAATTCCTAATTCTGCGCAGAGTCGTGTTTCCGCGGTCATATCGTCCAGCACAAGCGACTCGTTGAGGGCCTCGGATTGGCTGTCCGAAGCGGCATTTTCTTTTTCCGGATCGAGGAACATGGAGGTTGGCGCTCAAGCATCCTATGGTGACGGTTATAACGATTTTGCGCGGCCGATGGATGGAAATAACCAGTCCAAACTCATGTGCGTAAAATGGCGGCGCTCATGATATAAAGCTATTTTTTCAAGGTCGACTGGGGTAACCGATCGCACATTCCTGCAGAGATGATTCATGAGCATAACCGACACCCCCGTTAATCAGGACCCCGTTGCCCAAGTCGATGCGCAACTTCGAAACCTCGACGCACAAATGCAGAATTTGCTGCGGAAGGAAAGCGTTGAACCGTCGGCCGCAGAAACGAAAATATCTCCGGACGGGCAGTCGCCGAATCCGATTTTGCCGCCGCTTGCGCCGCCGGCGCCTCCGCGGCGCAACCTGGCGAGGCGATTGGTCCGGCCGGCAGTCGGCATTGCGCTGCTCGTATTGGCCTTTTCGGCGCTGCTGCCGTTGTTTTTCGACTTGCGCAGCATTCAAGCGGTGGTCAACGCTCCGCTCATTACGCTTCGATCGCCCATAGACGGAATGGTAAATTTCCGCTGTCCGACGGTCAGTGGCGCGAAGGCTCAGGCAAACAAGCCTCTGTTCGAGATAAAAAACACCCTTGCCGACGAAAACCGCCTCGACGACCTGAAGGACGAGCAGGCGCTGCTCGCGGCGCGTGCCGCCAGTTATCGACAACAACTCCGGGACCTCGGCGTGCTGCGCGAGAGCCTGTCGGCATCCGCCCGAAAGTATCAAGAGGCCCGCCTCCGCATGCTCGAAGCGGAGTGCGCGGAGGCGAAGGCTCGAATCGAGAGCGCCAAGGTTGTGGAGAAACAGCGCAACGCGGAGAAGGATCAGATTGCCCAGCTTCAGGGCAGCCATAGCGTGAGCAACTTGGACGCCGGCGCGGCTGAATTCGCCGCCGAAGCCGCGCACCATGGTGTGGTTCAGGCGCAGAAGAACGCGGAGATCCTGGAGGAGCAAATTCGCTCGCTCCGCGACGGAGTCCACGTCGGTCCGGGCGACGGCCGGAACGACCTGCCCTATTCGGCGCAGCGAGAACACGAACTGAGCTTCCGCATCGAGGAAATCAAGGTCGCGCTGCAACAGGACGAAGCGAAACTGGCCCAACTCGAACGGCACATCCGCTCGGAAAAGAAAAGTCAGGCCCGACGCGCGGTGTTCGAATCGACCGTGCCGAACGAAGCGGTGGTTTGGCGCCGCTACGTCAGCGGCGACACCTCGATCAAGGCCGACAGTCCCCTTTTGGATCTAATCGATCCCGCCGAGGTATTCATCGATGCGGTGATTTATGAGACCGACATGTCTCGCGTCAGCATCGGCGATACCGCCCGCGTGCGGCTGGCCGGTTCGAAAAAGAATGGAAGGCGGTTGTCAGACAGGTGTTCGGACGCAGTCTGCCTTGGCCCGATCGGTTGTTGGCAACCGCGGCGGTGCCTGCGACCAAGCAGGAAATCCACGTCGTTCTGAGCTTCTGCGAACCCTTCTCCGACAAAGCGGACAGTGGAATCGTTCCCGTCGGTCTTCCGGCCGAAGTGACCTTCATCACCACCCGCGACGCGTTGACGAAACTCTTCAGGTTTTGGGGAAAATAATCCGTCCAAACGCTTGGAGGGCGCCGACCATGATGGACAACCTTGCTTGGGGGATGAATCTGGCGGTGCTCGGATTTTTCCTGGGAATCGTCCCGTTTTTGCCCAAGGAACGCACCTGGGCGCGGACGTCGGCGATCGTGATTACCTTAATTCTCTGGGTCCGTTATCTGGTGTGGCGGGCGATATCGACCGCTCCCCCGGTATTTACCTGGGGCGCCGGTTCGTTCTTTTATTTCGGCCTGGCGGTCGAATTCGTGATTTTTTTCCCGATGTTGCTCTTTTTCGTGACCATGAGCCGCATCGCCAACCGCTCCCGCGAGGCGGACCGCCACGAAAAATGGCTTCGTTCGCTCCCTGCCGAACGGCTGCCGGCAGTGGATGTTTTCCTGCCCACATACAATGAAGATCGCGAGTTGATCGAAAGAGGGATCGTCGCCGCAAAAGCGATCGATTACCCTCGATTCAAGATTTGGGTGCTCGACGATGGCCGCCGCGACTGGCTCCGCGACTTGTGCGCGGCCAGGGAAGTGGGATACATTCGCCGCGCGGATAACCGTCATGCCAAGGCGGGCAACATCAACAATGCATTGGCACACACCGATGGAGAATTGTTCGTGGTCTTCGACGCCGACTTCACGCCCCATCGCAACTTCCTCTACCGCACGGTCGGATTCTTCTTCGCCGATCCCCGGATTTCCATCGTCCAGACGCCGCAGCACTTCTTCAATCCCGACGTGTTCCAAATCAACATGGGCCTTGCGGAAGTGATGCAGGATAACGAGCGCGAATGGTTCGACGTCATCCTTTCGTGCCGCGATGCGTGGGATTGCGCCTTCTGTTGCGGAACGAGCGCCGTTTTTCGGCGGGACGCCATCCGGGAAATCGGCGGGCTGGCCACGGAATCGGTCACCGAGGACATTCTCACCACGGTGAAGATGCTCCCCAAAGGCCATATCACCCGCTACCTCAACGAGCGGCTCAGCATGGGCCTTTCCCCCGAGAATGTGCAGCGGCTTTTGATCCAGCGGCGGCGATGGACGCGCGGCCACATTCAAATGCTGTATTTGCTCCTGAAGCAGTACGGTTCGCGGCTCACCATTTTACAATGGCTGTTGTTCATTCCTTTCCATTACTTGCTGGATTTTCCCTGCCGTTTGCTGTTCGCGCTGCTTCCCCTGATCTACTTATGGACCGGCTTGACGCATTTCTACGTCCATTCAACCGCGGAATTGGTCGCCTACCAGGGGCCGGCCTTGTTGTCGGCTTTTCTCTTGGGACGCTGGTTTATTCCTCATGCAAGGGTGCCGCTGATTACCGCGGCGACTTCCTTTTATCTCTCCGGACGCACTTTTCCCACCGTCGTGCAAAGCGTGCTCAAGCCCTTCGGCGTTCCTTTCCGGGTTACCCCCAAGGGAAAAGGCGACCTCTCGGAAGACAGCGATCCGACGGCGTTGTGGGCGCTTGCACTGCTGCTCGCGATTACGATCGGGGGAATCATCGTCGGCTGCCAATCGCCGTGGCGTTTTTATAGCCCCGCGGGATTGACGATCGCCACCTGCTGGGCTCTGTGCAATCTCGTGCTGTTTGGATTGACCCTATTGGCCGTATCGCGAAGGCCTCGCCCCCGAACCGAGGAACGATTCGTCGTCAACCGCCCGGCGATGCTGGCCGCAAATGACGGAAAACAATCCTGCAAGGTGATCAATCTGTCGTTGAGCGGCGCGCTGCTGGCCGGCACGGAGAATTTGGAAATCGGCGAGCCGGTTCGGCTCTTCTTGGACGGCGTGGGAACGCTCTCGGGAAATGTTGTCAGAACTCCGGGAAACCGCGTCGGGATTCAATTTGCCGACAACCCCGAATCCGTGAAGGACATGCTCATTCGCTACCTTTATACCACCGGGATGACGAACGAAGTGCAAACGATGAATCCTTATCGCGTGTTGTGGCGATTGCTGAAGGGCGCGATTCTGGGGCCTTCTTGATTTTCGTGCGGAAAGGATATCGAGCGAGAATCGCCGGCTAGAATCGAGGAATCATTGGCGGCGGTTGCCCGGCGGGAACCGAGTTGCATTTAGGGCGGCCGGCGCCATTTCCGGGGGGCGGATCGAGTCGATCGCCTGGACCGCGCCTGTTTGCCGTTCACAGGCCAGGATTCGCGATGGATAGCCGATGGCGTGATAGAGCTGAAACTGGGCTTGATTGTACTTGTTGACCGCGCTGAAATATTGCAGGTAGGCTTGATTCAGTTGCTGAAGGGCCGCCACGCCTTCCTGGGGCCGACTCACGGTTTGAAGCAGGTTGCCCGCGCCTCGGACTTGAGTCAGACCCTGGAGTGTTCCGTTGAAGGTGGCGGTTGCTTTCCGCACCGCGGTTTCCGCTGCGGGGATCTCATTCCATGCTCCCTCGACCAAAGCGCGCGCTTCAACCACTTCTTCCGCCACGCGGTCTTGGAGGTCGAACAGTTCGATGACGGCTTTTTCCTTGTCGGCCGCCCTGCCCCGGACCAAAGCCCTGTTCCCCGCGCCGAGATTTTGGAGGGTCCAGACGAGACCGAAATTGATGTCCGCTCGTCCGCCCGAAGTGCTGAGATCGCCCCCTTTCCCGCCGCCAAAGACGCCGCCCTCGAAGCTCGAGTTCGGTCCGTTTCCTTGCAGGACGACGCTGGGCAGGAGCGGGCGTATTTTTTCCTGGCGGAGAAGTTCCAAGGTCGCACGCACGATAGCCTTTTGCGAAGCCAGTTCGGGCCGGTTCAGCAAGCCGCAGGGAATAAGATCGTCCACGGAATATTGCGAAGCGATCAAGGTTACCTGCAAATAGGACGGTTCCAGGGGGATCGCCACCGAACCGGGGTTCAACCGCAGCACGCGTGTAAGCCGTGCGCTGGCGACGCGCCAATTGGCCCGCGCCGCGGCCGCCTGGCGATTCAAATCGGCCAGCAAAGCCCGAGCGCGATCGACTTCCATCTCCGGCACCAGCCCCTTGGCCAGCGATTCGACTTGTTTGACGAGTTCTTCCGCCTTGGCGACCGAAAAAGGACGCCGGCCAGCCTGCCACGCGCCTCCTGGACATCGAAATAGGATTGCGCCACACTGAGCAGCGCGTCGTTTTGCGCCGCCTGCAAGTCGAACTGCCGGGCGGATAATTGTTGGCGGGCCGCCAGCGGTTGAAAAAGGGCGTCGGTGACGCCCAAGTTGAGCGTTGCCCCCGCCCCGGCGCCGTAAGAGCCGAAGCTCACGAATTCCATGTTCCCCTCGGTGCCTTGGTTGGCCCCGTCGTGATGGGAATAGCTCGCACCGATGCTGAGATCCGGCAGCCATAAGGCGTTCGCGCCCTGGAGTTGGGCGGCCGCTTTCTCCACGCTCGCTTGCGCTGAGGCGATGATCAGCGGCCGGGCTTGCGACAAGTAAAGCGCGGTCGCCAGATTGATCGGCAGCGTCCGCTCGGATTGAGTTGGTTGCGGGAATTGAACCGGCGGCACGTGCGGTTCTTGGAGCAGGGCGGGAGCATCGAGGAGCGGTCCGGTATGCCGGTAATCGCCGATTGGCTCTTCTGTGGGGTATTGTTGCGCCGCAGCAAGTTGCGCAGAGGCTGCCAGAACGATCAGGCTTAACGCAAGTGTCCATTTCATCGCGCAGCCCTTCCTTCTCGCCATCTTGCGGTGGACGCTTCCATGCTTTTCGCTCATTGGGAGTGCCGTCCCCATCATCGCGAACGGCATAGGGCTACATCATGCAAATATCATGTCAAAAATATCGTACGTATCTCGCGAATTCTTAATTGCCCGCCACTCTTCTGGGGATTGTAAATGAGTACAAACAAACCACTGCACCCCCTGCCATCAAACTCCACGGCGCCCAGGGAGGCGGATTGAATTTCTTTTGCGGCCCCGCGGTGGGCGCACTCTCGAAGGGCGAGGACGGAGCCGGAGGTTCTTCGCGGGCTTTAAACGTAAACTGTTGGACCCCCAGGCACTGAATGCCAAACAAAATCAAAAATATTCCGATCGATAAAAACATCGCCCGCCACATGCTGTCGGCCTCCGAAAAATGGAGATGGTGCTCTTCGGGTGCTATCGGCCGAGTCTTGTGTCTCGCTCGACGGAGCATGCAATATTGCATTCTGTAACGAAAGGAGGCAATCGTTCCGATCAGTGAAATTTTGCGGATGACAGAGTATTCGACAATTCGCCTCGATCGTTGTTTGGCTTCGGTCGCCGAAGCCGACTCTTGGCTAAATTGGGGGAATGGGAACAAAAATTCCCGATTCGGCAGTAGCATCGGGGGGGTGGAAGATTCTTAAATTGTCGCGATGCAATCGAAGTCGCCGTTTTCAGCCTTGTAGCTGCCTGCTGATCGGCTAAAATCAGTTGTAGAGTGTTTTTTCATTTCGAGTCCATTTGACAAGTCGATTTCGCCGACATGCCGACTGCGGAGTCAAGAAAGAAGTAAAATCCTGAATATGCGGAAAAGAGAGACTCTAGCGAGATGTTGCTTAATAAAGCGAATGTTCCGCGCCGATGGTAGCTTTAGGAAACCACTTGTCCGCCAAGTGGTTGTTTCATATTATGGCTTTAAATATAATGTATCGTGAGATCCTGTGTTATGTTTTTCATGAGGATTGCCTTTAAGCAAAGCAACATCGATTTCGCCGAAAAAAAGGACTGCCCCCTTTAGCGCCACCCAGTCCGCGTGAACGGCTGCCGGCGGCGAAATTCGCACGAGGTTGCAAGAACTTCGTGAGGTGACATTCAACTTGGCAACGAATCCGAAAATACTTTTGGTGTGCGTCGATGGCGAAAGCGTCGGTGCGATGCTTTCTCGCGCCTGCGATTCTCACGAAGTCGTCGTCGCGGCGAATCCCATGCGGCGCTTGCCATGATGACCCGCGAACAGTTCGACGGGGTGTACGTCTCGGCGGAACATCTGCACCAACTTTTCCAACTCGGCAAACTCCTGCAAAACGAGCAAATTCTGGAAGGCATGCCCGACGGGGTGGTGTTGATCGACTGCGACAACACCATCATTTGGAGCAACGCGCGGCTATGCGATTGGTCGCACCGCGATTCGGTGGTGGGGATGAACTTTTACAACGTCCTGGGAAGCCCCGAGATTTTGGGGCCGGATTTCTGCCCCTTCCATACGGCTTTGGCGACCGGACAGAGCACGAGTTCCACGCTCCGCAGCGGCGAAGGACGCTATTACCAGGTCCATGCCGCTCCGTTGCGCGAAATCGGCGCTCCCCCGCGCCATCTGGTCGTGACGATCCACGAAGTGACCCACGAAGTCCAGCAGCAGCAGAAGCTCGCGGCGATTCACCAGGCGGGCATGGAGCTTGCCGATCTGACGCCCGACGAATTGCTGCAAATGGCCGTCAACGACCGGATCGAACTCCTGAAATCGAACATTCTCCATTTTACCCGCGACTTGCTGCATTTCGACGTCGTCGAGATCCGCCTGCTCGACCCGAAAACAAACCGGCTGGAACCGCTTTTGGCGGTCGGCATGGAACCCGAAGCGGCAACCCGCACGCTTTTCGCCCAGCCGCAGAACAACGGCGTGACGGGTTTCGTGGCGGCAACGGGCAAAAGCTACCTCTGCGAGGACACGACCGAGGATCCGCTCTATCTGGAAGGCTCCCGCGGCGCGAAAAGCTCGCTCACGGTGCCTCTCGTGCTGCACGACGAGGTGATCGGCACGTTCAACGTCGAGAGCCCGGAACCGCGGGCGTTCAACGAGGGCGATCTTCAATTTTTGGAGATTTTCAGCCGGGACGTCGCGGTAGCGCTCAACACGCTCGAACTTTTGGCCGCGGAGAAGGTCAGCGCCGCGGCGGAAAGCGTCGAGGCCATTCACAGCGCCGTGGCCCTTCCCGTGGACGAAATCCTCAACGACGCGGTAAACGTGATGGAACGCTATATCGGCCACGAGCCGGAAGTCGTCGAACGGCTCCAGCGGATCCTTCGCAACTGCGCGGGACATCAAGCAGGTGATCCAAAAAGTGGGCCAGCGAATGGCTCCCGCCCAAGCCCATCCGCAGGCCATGCAGAAGGAAGAACCCGATCTGCTCCGCGGGAAGAAGATTCTGGTCGTCGATGAAGCCGAGGACGTGCGCACCGCGGCCCACGGCCTCCTGGAGCGCTACGGCTGCACCGTCGAAACCGCGCGCGACGGCGCCGAGGCAATGTGCATGGTGCGCATGAGCCTCGAGGGCGATTACGACGTGATTCTATCCGACATCACGCTTCCCGACATGGACGGGTACGAGTTCATGTTGAAGCTGAAGGAAGTCATGGATCCGGTCCCCTTCGTGTTGATGACCGGTTTCGGCTACGATCCGAAACACGTGATCGTCAAGGCGCGGCAAGCCGGCTTGAAAACCGTTCTCTATAAGCCCTTCCGTTTGGATAAACTGCTCTCCGCGGTGGAAGCGATCATCAGCAGCAACCCGGTCAAGGAAACGTGCGAAGGGTAGAGGGGAACCCGAGAGGATGAAGGACTGCGCTGCTTTCGGTTTTGCTCGGCAATAATTTTCCGCTTCTGTTCTCTTCGTTTCCGATGACATTCGCCCTGGCGTTGTACACGCTTTTCGGACACGCCTTTCTCTGGATCGGAGCGATTAACCGCCTGCACGCGATTGCGCTTCCGCGGTGGATCATCGGATGGATAACGAAAGCCGGTTTTTTCTTCATCGGCGCTGCGCCGATCGTGGCTCTTTGCTGGTGGCTGTCGGGCGGGGACAGTCCTTTCGCCGGATGGGATGCCTCGCTCGCCCATCGACCCGGCCGCATGCTTTTTCCGGCTTATATCTGCGTTTGCTGGCTTGCCGGCGCGGGCACGCTGCTGCGCTGGTTCTGGCACAATTTGTATTTCCGCCGTCCCGCGAAACTGCTCCGCTTCGATCAGCGCCAGCGTGCGGAGATTTCTCCCGCGGCGCGGCCCTCCACCCGCGGGAAAGCATGCATCATTCCACGGCAAGCCTGCCGGGCAATCAAACGCTGCAACTCGACGTGGCGCGTCGGACCTTCGACGTGCCGCGCCTGCCGCCGGCGCTGGACGGCTTGAAAATCCTTCATCTTTCCGACTTTCATTTCACCGGCAACGTCGGCAAGGCGTACTTTCGCGAAGTGGTCCGCAGCGGCAACGAATTGCAGCCCGACCTGATCGCGCTCACCGGCGATTACGCCGACAACGACGCCTGCATCGATTGGATTCCCGATACGCTCGGACGGCTCGCCGCCCCGCACGGCGTCTATTACATCATGGGAAATCACGATACCTTCATCGACACCCGCCGTTTGCGGAAAGCGATGAACGCCTGCGGGCCGATCGATTTGGGCGGGCGTTGGATGCAAGTTTCGATCCGCGGCGAGTCGATCATCCTCGCGGGCAACGAGCTTCCCTGGCTCGCTCCGGCGGCGGAACTCGGCCGCTGCGGGCCGAGCGCCGCCGAAGGCGGCCCCCTGCGGATCGTGCTCTCGCACTCGCCCGACCAGATCGAGTGGGCGCGGTCTCACGATGTCGATCTGATGCTTTGCGGCCACACGCACGGCGGACAGATTCGCTTTCCCCTGGTCGGCGCGATTTTCATGCCGTCCTCGTACGGGGTGAAATTCGATTGCGGTTTGTTTCATCTTCCGCCCACCGTGCTCCACGTGACTCGGGGCGTGTCCGGAAAACAATCGTTGCGCTGGAACTGCGCGCCGGAAATCGTGTTGCTCACCTTACGCGCCCAGCGTAAATAGCGTTGCCAGCCAACCGGCCAGGCCGGCGGCGCAGAAGGCGGCGACGATCGCCGCAAATACATCGAGCGTATAGTGCGCTCGCAGGATCAGCACGACGAGGGCCTCGGCAAAGGCGATGCACGATATCGCCGCGGCCAGCCACCAAGGAAAAAGTTGGGCCGCTTCGATCGCGGCCAAAACCGCGATCGCCGTATGGCCAGAAAAGAAGAAATCATTGGCTACATTGTAGGTCACCAACAGCGAAGGAAAGCCGGGATGCCGCCAGATCATGCCCGGCGGAACGGGCAGGGCGCAGAACCCTTGGCATATCTGCCGCATCAGAAAAAGGATGATCAGGGCGGCCAAGGGCTGCATGTTCGGACCGAAGACGCTCGCCAGGATCAGGAACAGGCCCAGCACGTCGATGATCGCCGAACTGACGATCAACACCATGTTGGCGCAGCGCGGATGAGTCGCCAAAAAGGCGTGCAATGGCGCGGAAAGCTCGTGAATTCCGTCGCCGATGAAACCCGCCCGCACCTTGCGCGCGGATATCAAGGACTGGCTGGAAAACCAGCCGATCATGCTGAAAAAAACGATCCCCCCGCGCAATCCGTAAAATGTTCCCGCATTGCTCTCGGACGATTCCATATCGCATAGCAGCCAAAATAAAACGCCGATCAGCGAAATCGATCCGAGAAACGCGAACCATTTGACGGGAGCGGGAACTCTTTTCAAGATCGGCAGTCCTTTGTGATATCTTTTTCGAATTTTTCGCCGCTTGCAGTTATGGGTAATGGAAGGGAAAGGGGAAAAGGAACAGATTCAGTTTATATTTTGTTCTCTGCCATCTATCCTTATCCCTTTTTACTCCTTGCTACATGCTCAAAATTAAGCTCGCCGCACCGCGGACGAATCCATCGCCTTCGATTTTGCCAGCATGCTCGCGAGCGCATCGTGCAGTTGAGCCATGATCGGGTCCGAGTCCGCGCCGCGCTGGCGCGCGGGCCGACCTCGATCGCCTCCCCGATCTCCACGACCACCAGAAACGGCCGGTGGATCCGCGCGACGTCGGTCAAGTCCTCCTCGAAGCGCTCCACGGTTTCCAAAAGCTGCTCCCGCGTGGGCGGCGAATCGAAATACTCCGGCGGATACAGAGAAAGTTGCTGAGCCAAATAAAGATCGGCCAACTGCCGCCAGCGGCGGGTCCTTTCCTGCTCGTCGATTTCGCCGTTGACCATCTGCGGAAGGATGACCGCCCGGAGCGACTTGACGCGCGAGGGCACGTCGCCGTCCCGCTCGCCCTTCAGCCATTCCCGCTCCAGAGGCGCGAGCAGCCGGTCGATGAGCAGCGACAATCGCTCGGCCAGGGCGCCCGCCTGCGGTTTGTCGAAGTATTCGATTTCCTTGAGCGTCAACAAGGCGCCTCCCCGCTTTGGCGATGCGATCGGCCAAGGGGAGCTGCTGTTGCGGTTGCCAGGAAAGCCGATGCTCGATGTCCCCGAGCACCGTCGAGAGCGCGCGATCGAGGTCGCCGCGGAAGAAATAACGCACCGCCGCGGGATGGATCACCACCTTGCCCGGCGGACTCGACTCGGCGCGCCGTTTGGCGGCGTTGCGGGCGATGAAAGCCGTTCCTTCCAGCAGGGAATTCAGGCGGTCGTTGGTGCGGGAAACGAAGCCTTCGGGAAAAATCATCAACGGGCGTTCGGCTCTCGCCAGCAGATCGACGGCGCACTTGAGCGACTCGCGGTCGAGCCCTTCGCGATAGACGCTGAACACCCCCATCCGCGGCAATAGCCGACTGGTCAGCCCGCCTTGCATGAACAAATGCCAACTGGCCATGATGTGCGGGTAGCAGCCGATGCGGTTGGCCATGTGGCCCAGCACCATCGGATCGCATGGGCGGCAGTGGTTCGAGGCGAGCATGATGCCATGCCCGGCTGCGATCGACGCTTGCAAACGCTCGAGCCCGCGAAAATCGAACTCTTCCAAACCGTAGTTTTTGTTCAGATAGCGGCTGCCGAGCGGATGCAGCAGCCAGGGCCAGAACGTGCCCCTATGCGGAGCGATGAATCGGTAAGGTTTGTCGATGACGATGTTTTGCATAGCCGCCGTGCGACAAGTTGCGAGGGGATCAATACAACATACCAAAAGAGCCGGCCCTATTGCAAGTTCATTTTTTATAAGTGGGTGATCTCCAACGACTTGCGTCAATAACGGCCGGCGGACTCTTCGTCGGCGCTTTTCTCGATCAATGCGGCGTCGGCGGGTTTGACGTCTTGCAGGGAACCGATGGAGAGTATTTCGGGCCAGATTTTCATGGAGCCGAGAACGACCAGGATCGTGCAGATTCCGCCGCCGACCACCGAGATCACCGGGCCGAAAAGCCGGGCCGTAAGCCCCGACTCGAAGCCGCCGATATCGTTCGAGGCGACGATGAAAACGTTATTCACCGCGGAGACCCGGCCCCGCATGGGATCGGGCGTAAGCATCTGCACCAACGTGTGACGCACCACCACGCTGATATTGTCGAATGCGCCGATCAGGAACATCATCGCCATCGATAGCCAGAACCATTTGGATAAACCGAAAACGATCGTCGCCGCGCCGAAGCCCCCCACCGCCCAAAGCAGCGCCCAGCCGGCGCACCGCATCGGCGGGAGGTGCGCGATCAGCATCGCCATGAACACCGCGCCGACGGCTTCGGCCGAACGCAAAAAACCCTGCCCGGTGGTGCCCACGTTCAAGTATTGTTCGCTCGCGAAGACCGGCAGCAAATAAGTCAGGCCGCCGAAGAGGACGGCGAACAAGTCCATGGTGATGGTGGCCAGGATGAGCTTCGTCCGGCTGACGAAGCGGATCCCGGCGATCACGCTTTTCAGCGAGATCGATTCGGTTTCGCCGCGGGCCGCCGGGCTTTTCATGAAGAGCATCGCCGCGAACGAAAGCAAGCGGCAAACGAACACCGCGGCGAACGCGGCGGCCACGTGCTCGTTGTTCGCGCCGGAAATCAGGCCCCCCATCGCCGGACCGGTCATCATGGCGATTTGAAACACCGTGCTGTTCCAGGTCACGGCGTTGTTGAAGCTTTCAACGGGAACGAGTTGCGGCAGCAAGGAGGAGCGCGAGGGACCGCCGAGCGCTTGGCCCACCGCCGCGATCCCCAGAAAAACGTACATCCATTCGATCGGCCATTCGTAAATCGCGCTCAACAACATCCCCGCGGCGGCGCAACTGCTCAGCGCAAGCGTCCACAAGATGACCGTCCGCCGATCGAACCGATCGGCGATCTGACCGCCGGCGATGGCCAAAAGCACCACCGGCGCGGCTTGCACCAGCCCCACCCACGCCAGCGAAAGCGGATCGCTGGTCTGCGCATAGATATTCGCGCCCACCGCCACGCCCTCGATCATTTTCGAGAACATCACCAGGAACCAACTCGCGGCGTACAAACGAAAAGCCGGAATTTGCCAGGCGGCGTAGGGGGCGTGTTTGATCGTGGGTCCGGCGTCGGGCATTGGCTCAGGATGTCGTTTCCCCGCTTGATGGCATATTCAAAGGTGTTATTGTGAAGGATCGGGCGTGGATTTTCAAGCCCGAACCGCCGCAAAGGCGAAGAACCTTGATCCTCGGCGAGGGGATAATTATAATCGATGGGCTATCGAGTCCCGCCATTCGAAAAATGGAACCCCGGCGGGACTGCGCTTCGCTTGCCCCCCTTCCCTTCCTTTCATGATGGAATATGCAAAAGTCGTTTTGAAGCCCCGCAAATCGCGGCCGTTTTACGCCCGCCACCCCTGGGTGCTCGATTCCGCCATCGAGCGCGTCGAAGGGCAAACGGCCGATGGCGACGTCGTTGACGTGCATAACGACAAGGGAAAGTTCATCGCACGGGGTTTCTTCAACAGCCGCAGCCGCATTCGCGCGCGGCTCTACACGTGGAACCCGGCGGAAACGTTGGATGAAACTTTTTGGCGGCGGCGCTTGGAGACCGCGATCGGCTGGCGGCGCGAGATCGGCTACGACGACCCGAGGGGGGCGGCCCGGTTGGTCTTCAGCGAAGGCGATCGCTTGAGCGGATTGATCGTCGATCGCTATGCCGATTATCTCGCGGTGCAACCGACCGCCCTGGGGATGGCCTTGCGATTGCCGCAAATCGCTCCCATTCTCTTGGAACTCGGCGGCGCGAAGGGAATCGTGCTGCGGACCGAAAAGGGCGTCAAGCAGGCGGAAGGCTTGGAACTCCGCGACGGTCCATATTGCGGCGAGATGCCCGCGGAGAACATCGAAATCCGCGAAAACGGCTTGCGTTACGCCGTCGATCTTTCGGAAGGGCAAAAAACGGGCTGCTACCTCGATCAGCGCGAAAACCGCCGGGCCGCCGCCGGTTATCTGCGCGGCCGCAGGGTGCTCGATATGTTCTGCTATCACGGAGGTTTCAGCCTCGCCGCCGCGGCGTTGGGCGGAGCGCTGGAAGTTCTGGGCATCGATGCCAGCGCGAAAGCGGCCGCCGCCGCCGAGCACAACGCCCGCATCAACGGCATCGCGAACGTCCGCTTTCGGTCCGAAGACGCCTTTCACGCTTTGGAAAATCTCGGCGAATCAGGCGAAATCTTCCAGGCGGTGATTCTCGATCCGCCGAAATTCGCCCGTAGCCGACGCTCGCTCGCCGATGCCCTGCGGGCGTATCATTGGTTGAACCGCTTGGCGCTCAAAGTGCTCGCTCCGGGGGGGATCCTGGTCACGTGCAGTTGCTCGGGACACGTTTCGCGGCAGGATTTCGCCGATATGCTCGTCGGCGTTTCGCAGCAATCGCACCGCGACATTCAAATCCTCGAGCAGCGCGGCGCCGCGCCGGATCATCCGGTGCTGACTTCCTGCTCCGAAGGCGAATATTTGAAATGCTTCATTTGCCGGGTTCTTTGAGCGGATTGTTCGCTTGCTGCCACTGCGACGCGGTTACTTCCTTGCCCTGCCAATACCATTTGAAGGTCACCGTGCCGCGGAACGCAACTTCCCAGCGGCCGTGTCGTTGCTCCGCGGAATTCAACGGACCTTCTTCGATCGTCCGGTGAACGGGCCGACCGGCGATTTCATCGAGGGTAACCACGCAGCGATGAAGAGGGCGGCCCGTGAAACGTTTGATATCATCGGTTTGGGTGATGGTCCGCATAACGCCCTCTTCGATGCGATAGCCGCTGAGGCGTTTCGGTTCGCTGGTCGTGCTCACTTGATAAGTGTCGAAGCATCCATAGACCAGCAGCACCAGCAGGACCGTCGGCCAGGCGGCCAGGCGATACAGCCCCCAGCCGAACCAGCCGGACGCCAACGCGGCGATGCCGCCCAAGATAAACATGGCAATCCCCGAATAATGCAGGATAAAACCGAGCCACGAAGGGCTTTGCCGGGTGAAAAAATAGAACGCCGCTCCCAGCACGGACAAGGCTATAAACCCGAGAAATGGATCTTCCCTGAGCAAGTCTCGCTTTTCCTTGATGTCCCTTTGCCAGGGAATGACGATATCTTCGAAGACTTCATAGATTTGCGAGAGCAACGGATTCCTCCTTAAGCAAGATTGACCTGTGATCGTGCCGAGCGTTCATGCAAATATAGATCGAGCCGGCAGACGAATTGACGCGTAAGCTTCGAATTCTGGCGGAGGATTTTTGAACCGATCCTCCACGCGCGGCTACTGCCGTTGTGTGGGCTAGGAGTCAATTCGGGGATGGAATAATTACTCTGATGGTGTAGTTTTTCTTGCTTTTCTCACTCGGAAAATCACCTTATCTGGATAATCATTATAATCGAACTCGGGCCGCCGGTGACGCCAAAATGCATTCCGATGAAGAAAAGAGACCGACTTACGAACTTCCGAAAGATTCCCAAATTATTGAACAATCGGCATCTGCTCGACGCGAAATTGTAATGTAATATATAGAAACGGGCATTTTACCGGAAGGGATGACGATTCCAAAGTGCGTTGAATTGTTTGGCCCGAGGAGGGTTCGATCTACGCACATCTCAAGGCCGACTACCGCATCGGATTGCTTGATTTCCTGAGACTGATTCAACAAGTATTATCACCCCAGATAATAACATTAACCTTGCACCGTGAGGACGAGGGCTTTTGGATGAAAGTGGAATACATCAATTCATTTATTTCCTCGTTGGATCGTACCTTCCGAACTATGCTGGACTGCGAGGTCAAGCGCGGTCAAGCGACTTTGAAAGTCAATCTATCGCCCAGGCATGAGATTTCGGGCGTCATCGGCTTGTCCGGCAAGGCGGTGGGCACCGTGGTGTTGAGTTTCTCGAAGGAAGTCGCTATTCGGGCGGCTTCCCACATGTTGATGAACGAAAACACCGAAGTCAACGACGACGTGCTCGATGCCGTCGGAGAATTGACCAATATGGTCGCGGGCGCTGCCAAATCCCAATTAGCAGAATATCAACTGATGGCCAGCCTGCCCAACGTCATTACCGGAAGTGACCATACCGTGCGATTCCCTTCCGACGTAAAACCGATTTGTGTTCCCTTTACGACAAAATGGGGGTCTCTGGCCCTGGAGATCGGTTTTTCTCCGGTTCGAGAACCGATCCAAGTGTAGTCGCCACTGCTTTCTAAGCGGGATTGTTCACTAACTCAGTAGATGCGGCTTCCTCCCGCATTCTAGGGTAGAGAGGCAAGATGTTGCTTCCCTATTTGGCGTCTATCAATAATTCGGGCCAAATCACCCCAGCCGACCGGTAATGTTCGCTAATAACCCATCTCTGTTCCGCTTTTGTATATTAACTTGCCCACGCATACTCGGAAATTCAGCCTGTCAATTTTGGCAAATTCCGTAAAGTATGCGGATCAAACAGTCGATGAGGGGCAACACTGCAA
Source organism: Pirellulales bacterium (assembly GCA_963713065.1). Lineage (GTDB taxonomy): Bacteria > Planctomycetota > Planctomycetia > Pirellulales > Thermoguttaceae > JADLEL01. The sequence continues at coordinate 131,508 of CAVQKP010000023.1, forward strand.
AAGGCTTGCCTGTCATGTAATAATGCGCATTATACACAGACTGGGAAGTGTGGAGATTGTGAAAAAATGGCTATCGGTGATACTCGCAAAGCCGCAATTCTGTTGATGAGCCTGCCGGAAGAACAGGCTGCGCTGTTGCTCGGGAAATTGAATCCCAAACAACTGGAAACGGTTTCGGTTGAAATTGCCCGGCTCAATGAGATTTCCGGCGATGAGCAGGAATCGGCGCTGCAGGATTTTTCCAAAGCCAATCCCAATACTTTGTCCGGCAAGATGGGGGGATTGAACGTCGCCAAAAGCCTCGTCGAAATGGCGCTCGGCAAAGGGGCGACTGCCACGGTGGACAACATCCGCCAGTCCCTCGAAGCCTTGCCTTTCGGTTTTTTGCAAAAGGTCGATAGTCAAAACTTGCTGACGTTCATCATCGACGAACACCCGCAGACGATCGCCCTGATTCTCTGCCACCTCCCTCCGGCCCAGGCGGCCGACATCATCAGCGGTCTGCCCACCGAACGGCAGGTTTCGGTGATCCGCCGGGTGGCGACGATGGCACAAACCAGCCCCGAAATCATTCAGGAAGTGGAAGAGGGTCTCGAACGCCGCATGGCGAGCGTGATGAGCCAGCAGTTCGAAAACGCCGGCGGCGTTTCCAGCGTGGCCGAAATTCTCAACGTCATCGACCGCGCCACGGAGCGCAGCCTGTTGGAAAATCTGGCCCAAGAGTCCCCCGAGTTGGTCGAAGAAATCCGCCGCTTGATGTTCGTCTTCGAGGATATCGTGAAATTCGGAGACCGCGAAATTCAAACCCTGCTCAAGAACGTGGAAAGTTCGCAATGGGCGATGGCGCTGAAGGGGGCCAGCGAGGATTTGAAAGAAAAAATCCTCAAAAACATGTCCAAGCGGGCGGCCGATTTGCTGAAGGAAGAAATGGAGTATCTCGGACCGGTAAGGCTATCGACCGTCGAGCAGACCCAGCAGCAGATCGTCGATATCATCCGCCGGCTCGAAGACGCCGGCGAACTGACCACCCACTCCGACGACCAGGAAGACAAGCTCATCCAGTAGGCTCAATAGCCGATCGTCTTGAACAGCTCTTCCAAATTCGGCGTATTTTGCGCGGCAGGCATTCCCGCGTCTTTGGCGGCATAGCGGAGCATGTTCCGCAGCAGCCGTTCCGCCGTGGGGTCCCGGCCCAATGCTTGCCGCACTCGCAGCGAGTTGAGCAGGAACCGGCCCGCGCCGAGGTGGTAAACCGACAGCATCAATTCCGACTGATAATCGGAACAGGATGTGCGGAACGCGCCGGCCACGGGCTCCGCGGGGATATCCTGTCCCCAATAGCGATAGTCGGGAATGATCTCGCGGTAGAACGTGTAGTCCATCAGGCCGCCGCACGGCAAGCCGTCGAAAAGCGGATGTTTCTTCACCCATTCGTCCTTCGGGTAAACTTGGGGGAACGTGTATTCGCTGACCATCCCCATCGCGCCCTTGTTTGCCAGCGGTAGCCAGCCGAGCGGATTGTCGCCTTTCTTGAAAACGTCGAGCGTGAGAAAGACTGCCGTGGATCCTGCGGCGATTCGCGCGGCGAGATCGCGCCAGGCCGCCACGCCGCCGTCGCCGGAAGGATCGCCCGAGACGAGGATCACCTGGCGAACGTTCGACTCGCCCGCCTGGTAGCGATGAACCTTGATGCCGTGTCCCTTGAGCCATTCGACCAGCTCGGGGTCGCCTCCCCAGAGCGCAATGTCGGCATCCACGGTGGGCATCTCCGCGGGATCGGTGACGTAGAATTCCGCTTCGCCGCCGGACGCGGCAACGCCCTTCTCGAACGTCACCAGAAACCGATACTTGCCGGAAGGGCCGTCGATGGGCACGTCTCCGGAGAACACGGGTAGTGCGAATGCAGGTTCCTTGCCGTTTTTCGCGTCGGGAATCGTGACTACGATCGACTTGTCGAAAACTTTTCGATTGTCGGGCCCGACGACTTCGAGCTGCGCGGGATATTTTCCCGGCTTGATCGCGTCTTCATCGGCGACCACCGCCTCGAGGCGAATTTTCGCGCCGCGATAGATGCTCACCGGCTCGGCAAAGGTGCACCAGCGCACGGGATAAAAACCGTCGAACGCCGCGTCCACGGCGCCCGGCTTCAGTTCGCGGAAAGCAGTGATGATGCCTTCGCCATAGCCGATGGGATCATTCAAGCCGGTCATGCCGTAGCCCACGATGTTGGGATTGGAGCGGATCGCGTTGATCCCCATCCGCTTGAGACCGGCCATCTTCGCGATGCAGAGGCGAAAGTAATCCTCGGGACTGGCGAACGTGTCGGCAAGTTTCAACTTGTTCCAGGCGTCCATGAACGCGGCCTGGCGCTGGCGGATTTGATTCGCCAGATCGCTGGATTCCAGGCCGGCTTGCTCGCAGTGCCGCAAATAGCGGGGAAGATCGACCGCGCTGCCGATGCCGTATTCGGAAAGAAACAGCGGATGGTCGTTGGCGGCAATCGTGCGAGGCCGGGCGATTTCCAACTCGCGGTGCGGGACTCGCGGATAGTAATGCTGGTCGGCCAGTACGTCCTCCCAACGTTCCGAACCGGGATTGGATAAGCTGCCCGGAGCGTCTTTCTCGATCGTTTCGCATTTGGTATAGGGCTGGAAAGTGGACGCATCGGGGGCCGAACCGGCCGCCAGCCGGCCGTAGGTCCACGGGCCATGGGGATTTTTCGAGTTCGAGTAATCGGCGGCCAAATCGGCGGTCGTGCCGTCCGCCGAAACGACCGTCGCCGCGACCGCCGTAGTGGTTGCCCAGCGCATATACCAATCTCCGCCGCCGGGCGTTCGCCCGCCCGCGACGAAATCGAGCGATTGTCCCTTGGCGAGGTGCAGCTTCGCCCGATAAGCCGCTTCGTCGCCTCGCCCTTTCAGGTTGATGAAACCGTCATAGACCGGTTTGCCGGCTTGCAGAACATGGACGTCGGCGGTGGTAAAAGTGCCGGTCCCGCGGAACGCGGCCTTGACCTCGTAATCGCCCTCCGTCGGCGCGGTCCAGCGGACGGCGCGTAGAGGCGCCGTCAACCCCCGGAATCATGGCGATTTCATGCGGCTTCCAGAGCGTAATGGCGGATATTCCGTAATTTTTCGGATTCCGCGTGAGGCTCGGTGCGGCCTGGGCGCCCATTGTCCAGACTTCCAGGCCGTTGAGAAAATTTTCTCCGGCGTCGAACCGGCCACTGCCGAGCATCACGATTCTCGAGTCGTCCAGGCGGCGCATCAGCGGCAGCGAAGCGAGGGCATGGTTGAACACGTTGCCCGGTCCGGTTTCGTTCAATAATCCCCACATCACGACGCTGGGGTGATTGCGGTCGCGGAGCACCATTCCGGACAGTGAACGATCCATCCGCTCGGCGAGTTGCGGCGAATCCCAAAGCATCCACGAGGCATGGCTTTCTTCATAGACCATCAAGCCGATCTCGTCGCAGAGATCGAGCTGATAGCGCTGCGGCATGATGGAAATGAAGCGGACGGCGTTGAAGCCCATCGCTTTCAAGTCCAGCATGTCGCGCCGCAAGAGGTCGGGATCGTAGGTCAGCCGGATGCTGCCGGGCGCATCGGACCCGGTGTGCGCACTGCGCCAGAAGATGCGGCGGCCGTTCAGTCGGAAATAGCCGTTCTCGAAGCGAAAGTCGCGGAAACCGAAGCGGACGGAGTTTTCGCCGATCGATTTCGATCCCGCGGCGGCGACGCGGCCGGTCAGACGATACAGATAGGGATCGTTCAACTGCCAGAGCCGCGGATCGGACAAGTGGAGTTCGGCGTTGATCGTACTATCGCCCGGCTGGAGTTCGCGTTTCAGGTTAAGCGTGCCGATGGCCTCTCCGCCGGCGGCCGGGGCTACCGTGAAATCGAGCGAACTTTGCACGGCATCCTTCGCTTCATTGCGGATTTCCGCCTGGATGCGGATTTTGCCGGTGGAGGGATCGGCGCGGACGAACAGATCCTCCATCCGCACCCGCGGCGTGAGGAGAAGTTCCACGGTATCCAGGATTCCGCCGATATTGAACGGCGCATATCCGCCGTGCGGAGTTTGGCCGCGCACAAAGCCATCCACCGGCGTATTGAAAACCGACAACACGCGCACCGCAATCCGATTGACTTCGCCCGGCTTGACCGCGGCCGTCGCATCGAATGCAAACTTCGCTTGGGCGCCTTCGTGGCGGCCAACGTGCATGCCGTTCACCCAAACGTCGGCCACGTAATCGACGTCCCAAAAACGCAAGAGATAGCGGCCGCCCGCATGCGGATTGGCGGGAATCGCGACGTCGCGCCAGTACCATGCCGCGCCGGAGTAACCGGGGAAAAGATCCTGGATCAGCCCGGGAACCTTGGCGCTCTTCGCGTCGGGACGCGGTTCCGTCCACCACTTTTCGGCAATGCCCGCATTCTTCGGATCGGCCGCAAGCCTCCACTCGCCGCCGTCCAAGGAAATCGTCGAATTGGCGAACGTGGCTGGCTCCGTTGCCGAACAGGCAACAAACAGCAGGAACAATGCCGCATACATGAGAGGCTCCTTTTTGAGACCGCGATTGATAATATAATATTATCTGTGCATTTTAGCCGCCCGAAGGACGCAATGGCAAGTCGTGATCCGGCGGATCAAGGAAATCGCTCGTAAAATTTCCGACCTTGCTTTCGGGTGGTGATCTCGCAAGTTATGATGGATAGATCCCCATTCGGTGAAGCGGAGTCCCTGCATGAAGCCCTCCCAAGCCAAGAATCTGTACGAGATCCTCGAGATCGGCAAGAATTCCTCCCCCGCGGAAATCGACAATGCCTTTCGCAGGCAAGCCTTCATCTGGCACCCCGACAAGCACGTCGATGATTATCAAAACGCGGACGCCGAATTCAAAATCCTCATGAATGCCTATTGCATTTTATCCGATCCGGTTAGAAAGCGCGATTACGACCGCTATCATTTCAAACAAAATATCAATCCGAATTACGGGAAATACCGGGATCAGCGGCTTACGGCTTATCGGGCGCGGCAAAGAACGATCGTCAATCGATTGCTGGTGAAAAACCAGGGAATCCTCAAGCGATATCGAACGATCTGCAAATATTCGATTCTGGCGATGATCGCTTCCGGGGGATTGCTGATTTTCTCCGCCTTCCTCCAACAAAACCGGGGCCTCCCCGAAGAGAGCGATATTCAACGGTATCTTTTCGTTTTGCCGCTGCTTTTGTTCAACGGAGCCTTGCTATGTTACGCTATCTCCAAAAAAGAAATCGTCGATCATCGGAAAAAGCATCGCAGCCTGGCGATCAAATTGTATTCTTACGTTGATGAACAATGATCCTTCATGACCCTGTAGGCGGTCGTTCGGCGTTCGATTCGCTCATTCTTTCATGAGGTTACCCGCCGAGCGCAAGGAGGCCGGCGGGGCTCCGTCGGCAAACTCGCTTAACCGCCCGACGCGGCGAAAATCGTTGCCGAGCAGTGAAATGTCCGCCGTGTCCTTGCCCGCGAGCCGCAGGAAGACGCCGCCGGCAGCCTCGGGACGGCATCCGCGGATCAGCGCCTCGCGGCATTGAAGCAGGCCGACGAGCGCCGTCGCGTCGGGGGCCTGCGAACAAGTCAGTCCGCTGATGTTGGCTTCGCGGACGTCGTCCAGCGCGAGGGCATGACGGCCGTCCGGCTCATCGGTCTCCAGTCGCACGTCGGTAAGCGTCAGTCCGCGGACGTGGCGGCAGTAGAGGCCATAAGCGGGCAGTTTGCCGAACATCGTCGCTTCGGGATAGTTCGCGGGAAGCTCTTTGATATTCGCTGACGACCACTCCCTCTTTCCGCCCCCTTCGCTGCGGATCACGACGTTGTTGAACGACACGTTTTCGACGCAATGGTCCGGAATTCCAACCACCGAACAGCCGGTTTTCCCCGCCCGGGTGGCGACGATGTTGTTGAACAAGACGTTCCGCACGCTGCCGGCGGGAATCTCCTTCTTCGGTTGATCCTCCTTGATGACGAATCCCGTCCCGCGGTTGCCCAGGCGGACGAAAAGGGGTACTTCCACGCCGTCGATCGTCACGTTCGAGACGGTGACGCGGTCGATCCGGCCGCCATCCACGAGTTCGAGGGATATTCCGCTGAACCCCCGCTGAATTCCGTAGATCACCTTCGAATGCCGCGGTGAGATGATCGAGCAGTTGGTGATTGCGACGTTGATGAATCCGCCCGAGGAGTCGGTCCCGAACTTGATCGCGTTGCAATGGCTGCTGACCACGCAATTGTTGATCAGCACGTTTTCGCAAGGGCGGTCGGAAGTGCTTTTCAGGCAAATCGCGTCGTCGTCGGTGTCGAAGAAGCAGTCGCTGACGCTAAAATCGCGGCAGCCGTCGATATCCACGCCATCGACGTTGTACGTGGCATGGTTCCAGACCCGAATGCCGCGGACTACCACGCGCTCGCAGACCAGAAAATGCTGGTTCCAAAAACCCGAGTTTTGCATGGTGATGTTTTCGACCAGCACGTCGCGGCAGTCGATCACCCGCAGGATCAAGGGACGGTTGCCGTCGTGGCGGCGGTCTTTATAGGCGCTGCCGTTTCCGTCGATCGTGCCCCGGCCGGTGATGGCGATTTTGTCGAGGTCTTCGGCGTAGATGATGCTCCGAAGGTTGTAAGCGTTGGCGCGGGATTGGACTTTCTTGGGAGTTATCGCCGGATAATCGGCCAAATCGCCGCTGCCTAATAGCGTGGCGCCTGCCGCGAGATTCAGCGTCACGTTGCTTTTCAAAAAAATCGTGCCGGACAGATAAGTGCCGGGCGGAAAATAGACCGTGCCGCCGCCGCCGGCATTGCATTGGTCAATCGCTTTCTGGATGGCCTCGGTGCAGCGCGTTTTGCCGTCGGCCACGGCCCCCAACTCCTGCACGTTCACGGCTGATTCCGCAGCCGCTAAGGCGGTTGCGAACAGCAAACAAGAAATCGCAATCATCGGCATTGTTTTCCGCATCGTAAATTGCTCTCTTCTAGTAAAATTTTGGGAGGAACGCCAGGGTGGGCTCCGCCCACCAGCTTTATTGAAGGCCAAATCTCGAAATCAAATTTCAACAATCGAAAAATCCTGGTGGGTAAAACCCGCCATACGAACTATTATTTCGCGCCCCCGGGGGCGTTTTGCAATAACGATTCGGCCGGGTACGTTTCGCCTAAAAGTTTATACCATTCGGGCAATCCGGCCATTTCTTCTTTCACGCGGGCGGCGGGTTTCACGAAAATCACGGGTCGAGGAGCGACCAACGCCGCCAGATGCCGGATATCAAACCCCTCCAGCAGGCCGAAACAAAAAAACTCCGGTCCCTTCCAGGGATTGACCCAGTTATTTTCGATCACTTCCTTGAGACTGCCCAACGATCCGTGCAATTCGACGGCACCGACGGATTTCTCGTCCAGCCCGGCGGCAACCAGCAGCGCCAGGCTGCTCCGCGGTCCCGCGGAAACAAGTGAAACCGGCGATTGGTGTTGATCGGCGGCCCAGCGGGCGATGGCCGTCACTTGGCTCGCTTCAAGCCCCAAGGGACGTTGCCCTTCCGCATTCAACATCAGCGCAAACAGCAAGTTTTTGCGTTCTTTTGGGCCGAGGGTCTCGCCATAGAACGTGGGGTCCGCGGCCAAAACGCGATAGCCGGCGGCGAGCAATCGCTCCGCGTCCGCGCCAGCTTCGCCGCGACCGGCGTCGGCCACCAACAAGGCCGTCTTTTGCGGTTGGCCTTGCACCAGTTCCAAGACGGGAATGCTCCACGCATCGCCCAACAACATTTGCCACGAAGTCGTTTTCAGATCGCCGTGAGTTTGCTCCCCTTGCTTGACTGCCGTAACCCGGTAATCGGCAGCATGAACGATTTCCCGCAGCTTCGTTCGCTGCCGCTTCGACCAATCTCGGGCCGATTTTTCGTCCCCGGGCAGAGCGGCGTTTCGCGGCAATGTCTTCGCCATATCCAGGGCCAGCGTGTTTAAATCGGCATTGTGCGGCGGGAGCGAAACCTCGAGTTCTTTTTTCGTCTTCAACTCGTCCTTGCAGGGAATTTCCCGGGAATCGTAATCTTTCGCGCCGGGATAGAAAACATCGCCTAACAAACGATAAAAAGTCTGCCGATTGTCGATTTCATAATTGTGAGTCCCCGGATCTTCGTTCACATGGGACCGCAAGGCATCGGCGCGGTCATAAAGTTGGAAGATCGGCCGTGCCGCATCCAGCAACGGCTGCATGGCATAGCCCGCGACAAAACAACAGTTGTCTTTCGCATTATAGGTCAACAGCGCGGTTTGCGGCGCGCGCATCGCGGTTAAATGCGTGTAATCGAGCACGGTCGCCATGTCGGTGGGAACTTGCTCGGAATCGCCGAAATCGATGGGATGGGCGATCCGCGCGAGGAAGCCCGCATATCCGGCCACGGCATTGGAGAGCGTGACGCGGCGATCCAGCCCGCTGATCAGGCACGTCTGCCATCCTCCGCCCGAAAGCCCCGTGACGCCCACCCGCTGCGGGTCGGCGTTGGGCAGGCTCAAGAGAATATCCAACCCCCGCTCCAGCGTAAGGTAAAACGGAGCCATGCCGCTCGCGCCGCACAGATCGAGCTGATTCAGCGTTTCATGGCTGAAGCCGGGGGTGTTGAGTTGGCCCATCCCGATCCACTCGAGGCTTAACGCCGGCATCCCCCGCTTCGCCTGGTTGATGCAGCGGATCTGCTTGTAATCGGCGGCCTTGCCCAGTCCGACCTCGTGTCCGTTGACATTTAAAATAACGGGTACCTTGCCGGAAAGCTTTTCAGGCTCATACAGCACGGCGGGTATCCAGAGATTGGGAAGCACTTGGAAACGGAGTTTTTTGATCCGGTAACCGGGACCGCCGGCAATGGTATCCAGCCATTCGACCTGCAACGGAAACTTTCGCCACTCGGCTGCCGGGCCCCGAAAGAGAACTTTCTCGAACATTTCCCGGCGAAGCTCTTCCGCGGCAGCCTCCCACTCGGCCGGCGTGCGATACCGGCCCATTCGCGGAACGCGGGCTTCACAATAGCGTTGCATCTCCGCCAGCGGCAGCGTTTCACCGACGATCTCTTCTTTCAGGAGTTTTTTTACCGGCGATTCGTCGGCCGATGCGGCTCGATCCGCCACCATGAACAAAATGCCCAGCACGCAGTAAACAAGCGGCAATCTCATGAGGCGGTTCCTTGCAATCGGAAATATTTATCGGGCACAAGATGGTAATACTATAAAGCCGGCGAATTGCCCCTGTCAACCACTTCGACGACCGCTTTTGCCGGGTGGGTTTGACCCACCAAGTATTCGATGTAAGTTGGCCCAGTAATTGTCCACAACTCGAAATGCAGTAGGCGCACTCCATGTGCCGTAATAATCCGTGTGCCGTAATAATCCCTGCCCCGTAACACTATCGATTCGCGCTGGCATGTACTATAATTTCCTCTTCAGTTCGAAGTTTTCGATCTTCTGCTTCAGCCTGGAACTGGACTATTATGAACGGCAAGATGTCTCCGCCGATGATGGAAAGTGCGCCGGGGGCGGAAACGGTTATCGACGGCAGGCGATATCTGTATTTCGGCGGCACGAGTTATTTGGGATTGGCGGGCCGCCCCGAGGTGATCGAAGCGGCCTGCGATGCGGCGCGGCGCTACGGAATCCATTCGGCCACCACCCGCACCGGTTTCGGCACCAATCCGCCCACGGCCGCCGTCGAGCGATTGGCCGCCGAATTCTTCGCCAAGCAGGAAGCGTTCTATTACGCGAGCGGCTACGTCGGCAACCATATTCTCGTCCAGGCGTTGGCCAAGCGCTTTGATGTCGTGCTGGCCGACGAACTGGCGCATTTCTGCCTCTGCGAAGCGGCGAAGTTGCCGGGCACGCCGATCGTCCCGTTTCGCCACCGCGACGTCGGCGATTTCAAGACCAAACTCGGCGAATGCGTTTCCCAAGGCCGGCGGCCGTTGGTAATGACCGACGGCATCTTTGCGGCCACCGGCGCAATCGCCCCCATCGACCAGTACGTCGAATCGCTCGGCGAATGCGGCTCGGCAACCATCTTGATCGACGACGCCCACGGATTCGGCGCGGTGGCGCGAACGGCCGCGGAACGTTGGACTATTTCGGCCTTTGGCAAACGAATGCGATTAACGGCGACGCTCAATCCGGCGGCGTCCCGATCTACGTCAGCGGCACGCTGAGCAAGGCGCTCGGGGGATTCGGCGGCATTTTGGCCGGCAGCGCGGCGCTGATCGAACGCGTCCGCGCGACGTCGCATTACCATGATGGCGCGAGCGCACGGCCTCGCCCGTCGCGGGTGCATCGGCGAAAGCATTGGAGATCGCGCTCCGCGAGCCGCAGTTGCGCGAGCGGCTCCAAGCGAATGCCGCGCGGCTCCGCCGCGGACTCGGCGAAATCGGATTGCCGGTCGAAGACTCCCCCGCGCCGATCATCGGCGTGACCGTCGGCGACGCGGACAACATGCGCCGCATCCATCGTGAATTGAAGGGGTCGGGAATCCTCCTTCCCTACTCCACTTATAGCGGCGCGGGCAAGGAAGGCACGCTTCGAATCGCCGTTTTCGCGACCCATACCGGCGAAATGTTGGATCGATTGCTTGATGAACTGCGAAAAGTAGCTTAATGTGATTTTGACATTTTAATCGATTGCAGGAACACATTCTGGCAGATGGATTTTCACGTTTGCCGATACTCGCTGGGAGTGCAGTCGAATTGGCGGCGGAATTGCGTGGCGAAATACTGGCTCGATCCGAATCCGCAGCGCATCGCGACCTCGGTGATGTTCGCTGCCGGCACGCGATGAAGCATGTTCGCCGCGGCTTCCAAACGGCAGCGCGTGAGATAATGGGAAGGAGTCATATTCACGAGTTGTTTCGTCTGCTGGATGAAATGCGTCACGCCCATCCCGCAACGGCGGGCCATCGCGGCAACGCTCCACTCCAGGCCGAGTTGCCCGCCGTTTTGCCGCAGGTCGTTCCAGAAAAGCTCCACCGTGCGCCGCGCGCTGGAGAGCGATTCGTCGAGCTCGATTTTTTCCCGCCGGAACATGTCCAACACCAGGATGAACAGCTCGTTGATAAAAACGGCCAGCCGCGAGATGTTTTCCGCTTCCACCGCTTGCATGATTTGCTGGTAGCAGCGGCGAATTTCCGCTCCCGCAGGCCAAACCGGCCGCTCGATCTGCCGCAGGTAAATCGTCAACTGGCGGAGGTCCCCGGGCGTTAGCACCAGCCAGGGCGGCCAACGCCAGCGTTGATGCGGGCGGCGGACGCCGACGTCGAGAATCAAAAAATGCAAACGTCCCGGTCCGACGTGAGGATTGCCCAACCGATGCTGCTGCCACGGTCGAGTCACGGTCAAATCGTCGGGTTGCAGCGAAAACTCTTGATGATCAACGGCGAAATGCACGCTTCCGCTTTCGAGAAAAGCGAGTTCGATCCCTTCGTTTCGGTGCCAATCAAGCCCCCAGTCTTGATGGCGGTCGGTATCCCAAAATCCGACGGATTTTACGCCCTGCAAGGCGTTGCTCGCGAGTTTCTTGCCCGGATAATGCCCACGCGCAAGCGCCTCGAGGCGAACCTTACCCTCTTGAACCCCCTTTACGAGCGGCATGCAAGTGTCGGGTTCGTAGGTTTTCCCGTATTCTTGATAGATCGGCAGCAGCATTTTCCCCGGGCGGGTGAGCGTATAATATTTTTCACTGAAAAAAAACTAACGACAAGGACCACGGTCCTCGTGTATTCTGACATAGGCGTCATGGTGATGCAACAAGGATTGGCGTTTTTTCCTCCTTGAAGCAGAAGGCCTCGGACATCCAAATGTTTCGCTTACTTTATTTCGCATACTTTATATCGCAATCTTGATTTCGGGAGTCCATGCGTGGGAAAAATTTCTTTCGGCGTGAATCTGGAATTCGTGCGGCACGACGACAAACCGTTCGAATGGGGCGTCGATAAGGCGGCGGAACTGGGCTACGAGTACGTCGAGCCGATGGTCCATTGGGGCCGCGAACTGTTGAGCGAAGCCGGCTATTTTCACAGCGTATCCATGCTCGACGATCCCTGCCGCATCCGCCGCGCCTGCGAGAAGGCGGGCGTCAAGCTCTCCGGGCTTTCCGCGCACACTCCGCTCTGCAAGCCGGAGATCGGCACCGAATATTTGAAGCAGGCGATTCGCTTTGCCGCCGAATGCGGCGCGCCGGTGGTCAATTCCGATGAAGGCCCCAAACCGGCTTGGACCACGGCCGAAGAGGATTTCACGCTCATGCGCTATGTCCTCAAGGAAGCGGCGCTGGTGGCCGAACCGCGCGGGATTTTCATCGGCTTGGAGCCGCACCAGCAGTACAGCAAAACCCCGGCCGGCTTGGATCGGATTTATGAGCTCGTCGATTCGCCCGCGATCGGCATCAACTTCGATACCGGCAATAGTTTTTTAAGCGGCGAGGATCCGATCGTTTGGCTTAATCATGTGAAAGACCGGCTCGTTCACTTGCACGCCAAAGATATTTCCATCCAGCAATCGCAATCCGAACGCGGCAAAGTATCCGGCACGCCGGTGGGCTGCGCGTGCGGCGAGGGAGTGATCGATTGGGCGCGCGTCATCGACGCCTGCAAGACCGCGCCGCGCGACATTGTTTTCAGCGTCGAATGCGGTACGATCTGTCAAGCCGATCAGAGCATCAAGCATCTGAAAAGCCTTTTGTAGGCCACGCGCGGATCGATGAGAAGGCGCGGCTCCTGCCAAACCTGCAAGGATGAGCCATCATAAGATCGACATCGGTTCGGCAGGAGCTTTGCGCATCCAAAAACAGGAAGGGACATCGCCATGAGATTGATTTCCGCATTATGCTGTATTGCCTTGATTGCAGCGGGTTTGTTCGGCTCCCTTGTTTCCGCGGCGGTATCGAATGAAACCAGAATCACTATTGCGCAAGAAGACGAGAAATCGATCGTCATCAAGGCGAACGGCCGGGAAATTCTGGAGTATCGCTGTCTGCAATCGCCCAACAAACCCTACGTGCGGAAATTGTTTACGCCCGGCGGCGTGCAGATTCTGCGCGATTCGCCCGGAGATCACAAGCATCACCACGCATTGATGTTCGCCTTGAAGGCCGACGGCGTCGATTTTTGGAGCGAACAACCCGGTAACGGGATTGAAAAATCGCGATCGATCGAGGGTTTGAAATCCAGCACGCAAAACGAGTCCGGCAGAGCCGGATTCACGCAAAATCTCGATTGGCTCGATCCGCGGGGGAATAAGCCGCTCGTGGAGGAAATGCGGCAAGTCGAATCGTTCATCTCCCCGAAACTCGACGCCACGCTGATCTCCTGGCGCACCACGCTCGAACCGGCGGCAGACAAGAAATCGGTGACGCTCAGCGGGGATCATTATTTCGGCCTCGGGATGCGGTTTGTCACTTCGATGGACGAGGCGGGCGAATTTCTCTATGCCGACAACAAAAAAGGCGAAGTGGTCCGCGGCAGCGAAAAACTCACGCCGGCTCGCTGGTGCGCGTACCAATCGAAGGCCGAGGGCAAGCCGGTGACCGTGGCCATGTTCGATTCGCCGGAGAATCCCCGCCATCCGAACAAGTTTTTCACGATGCGCCCCTTCGCCTATCTGGCGGCGACGTTGAATTTGTGGAAAGAGCCGATGACGCTCAAAACGGGCGAGCCGCTGAAATTATCTTACGGGGTGGCGGTCTGGGACGGACACGTTGACGCGGCGGAGATTGAAAAAACATATCAACAGTGGGTCTCGTTGGAGCGGAACAAAGAGCCCTAGAATTTTTTTCGTGGTGGGCAAAGGGGTAGCCTGTTTTTTTCGCGAATCGGCGACGCAGGAGCGTCGCGAAACGGCGTTCCCGCGCCGGAGCGCGGGAACTGATAGGATGGATTAAACCTTTACGATTATCACTCAAATCGAGGAGCATACAGATGCGGAAATCCAAATCGCCAGTCTTGACTTCAAAATCTTCGCGGCGCAATTTTTGCGGAAATCGGCCGCCGGCGCAGCCGCGGCTTCGTTGTTTTATTCGACCTTCACGATCGCCGATGAAAGCGCGAAGGGAGCCAACGAGCGGATCGGCGTGGGCTTTATCGGCACCGGCGGCCGCTGCGGGGCGCATATCGATATCTGCCTTAATTTGAAAGCCCAGGGCCGCGTCGAACCGGTGGCCGTTTGCGACGTATACGCTCCCCGCGTGCAGGCCGCGGCGCAGCGGACCGGCGGGAAAATCTACCGCAATTATAAGGAACTGTTGGCCGACCAGAACGTCGATGTGGTGTGCATCGCCACGCCCGACCGCCATCATGCCCCGCAGGCGATCGAGGCCGTGCCGCGCCGGCAAGGACGTCTATTGCGAAAAGCCGCTCACGCATTGGAGCCAGTTCGATCTGGCCCGGCAACTCGGCGAGGAGACGGCGAAGCACCAGCGCATCGTGCAAGTGGGCACGCAATACGTGGCCGACGACGCCTACGCGGAAATCCGCAAGGCCATCGCCGACGACGTGATCGGCAAGGTGGTTCACGTGCAGGCGGGCTATTTCCGCCGCGGCGATTGGGGCGAGCGGATGCCCATTCCCGACCCCAACGCCAAGCCCGGCCCCGATCTCGATTGGGAGCAGTTCCTCGGCGACGCCCCGAAAGTGCCCTTCGACATTTCCCGCTTCTTCCAATGGCGGATGTACTGGGATTACGCCGGCGGCCCGGCGACCGACTTGCTCGGTGCACGTTTTCACGCCGGTGTTCTGCGCGCTCGATCTCGGCTTCCCGCAACGCGTCTTCGGCGGCGGCGGCACCTTCGAGTACAGCCGCGAAGTACCCGACCAGTGCAATATCATCGTCGATTACCCCGGCGGGCCGAGCGTGGTGCTGATGAACTCGCTGTCGAATTACGTGCCGCTGAAGACCGTGATCCGCGGAACGAAAGGCATCATCGACTGGCCGGGCATCGACGCCGGCGAGAACAAAGGCGCGCGGATCGTTCGCTTCGACAAGAAAGAACCCGAAAAATTCATCCCCTGGCGCGGCATGGGCAATGTGATGAAGCTTTGGGAAAATTTCCTCGACTGCGTCAAAAGCCGCCAGCGTCCCTACAGCCCCATCGATATCGCCGTCAAGGTGCAAGCGCCGCTGAACATGGGTATCCTGTCCCATCGCGAGAGCAAAGTCGCGCTCTTCGACAAGGAAAAACTGGCAATTATGATGCACTAACCAATTTGTTTCCGGGAATACCATCATGTCGCGTCCCGTCTATCGCGGATTCACGCTCGTGGAATTGCTGGTGGTCATCGCGATTATCGGCATTCTCGTCGCCATGCTACTGCCGGCCATTCAAGCCGCCCGCGAGACGGCGCGGCGCATGCAGTGCGTGAACAACCTTAAACAAATCGGGATGGGTCTGCACGGTTATCATGCGGCCCTCAAGACGCTGCCCTACGGAGCGTCCTATCCGCAATTGATCGGGACCACGTGGGCGGTGAAAATATTTCCCTATATGGAGTTGAACACGGTCTATAAAAGCATCGATCTCAAATTGCCGCTGAGCGATCCCGTGAACGCGCCGGCGGCCGAGACGGTCCTTTCGGCGTTCGCTTGTCCGAGCGATCCGCGTTCCTCCAAGCCGGTATTGGAGAATCGCGGCAATTCCGCGGCTTTCGGCGGCATCTGGAATCCCGTCAAATCGATGGGACTCTGGTATCCCGCCAGCATCGGTCCCACCGCTCCGGATGGTTGTCCGTTCTGTTCGGACCCCATTCCCAGCCCGGAAAATCCCTGCTGCCAGGGGTGCAATTGGGGAACTTACGGTTCGGCGGCATATCCTTCCGTATGTCCCGGCAATATTCCCGCGGGAAATTCGGTGGGCATGTTCGGCCGATATCCCAAAGCAATCAAGTTCAAGGAGGTCACCGACGGATTGAGCCATACCATCATGGTCGGCGAAACCTTGCCCGGCGATTGCATTTTCAACGGCGTATTTTGCATCAACTTCCCGGTGGCGAGCACCGAAATTCCCCTCAATCTGTTCGAGAGCGACGAAGGCGGATTCAACCAGGGGAATTGGACGTGGGCGCGTGTCTCGGGATTCAAGAGCAGGCACAAGCAGGGCGTCAATTTCCTTATGGGCGACGGCAGCGTGCATTTTTTCGCCGACAGCGTCGATTATCTGTTGGTCAACAACCTCGGCACCCGCGCCGGCAAGGAACCGGTGGGGTTGCCCCAGGAATAACGGCCGCATTCGCCCAAACGGTTGCGGCAGGGGCTGGAGCGCTTTTCCCCCGGAAAGGGTGAAAGATGATCATCAGATATCAACGCGGGATTCCGCATCCGCCTTGCGGCAGCAAGGCATGTTCGGCCATCTGGATATCGGTGATCTCGCTCTCGGCGCTGATGATCCCCGGATGCAACTCCCGGGGGCTGCCGATCGTGCCGGTGCATGGCAAAATCACCTACGGCAAAGGCGATTGGCCGAAACCGGGAGTCGTGTATTTTACCGGGAAAGACGCTGCAAAGGGCCTGCCCTTGAGGCCGGCCGTGGGCCGATTCGACGTTCACGGCAACCTCGTCGTGACTTCCTTCGAGAAAGGCGACGGACTGCTGCCGGGACGTTATAAACTCGGCATCGAGTGCTGGGAAGTGCCGCCCGGAATGAATGGTTCGCCGGGCAAAAGCTACGTTCCCAAAAAATTCCAAAGCGCCGCCACCAGCGGCTTGGAAGTGACGGCGGATCAAAACGCCGGCCGCGTGGATCTGAATATCGATATTCCCAAGGAAAATTGACCTGTTTTGTCAACGGTCGCAAACTCTCGTACGAGGTGAAAAAATGAACGAAAATTCGAAAAACACGGCGCACTCTTCACGCCGGGATTTTATGAAAACCTCCGGCGGATTGTTGGTCGGTACGGCATTGGCGGGGGCAATTTCGACTAGGAGTTACGCCGCCGAAGACAACGCGATCAAAATCGCCCTCATCGGTTGCGGCAGCCGCGGCACGGGAGCCGTGTTCAACGCGCTTTCCGCCGCCGGGCCGAAAAAACTTTTCGCCATGGCCGATGTTTTTCAGAACCGCTTGGATTTCAGCCATAAAAACATCACGGCGGAATTCGCCGGCCAGGTCGATGTCCCGCCCGACCGGCAGTTTCTCGGCTTCGACGCCTATCAAAAAGCGATCGACGCCATCGCGCCGGGCGGCGTGGCGTTCCTCACGACCCCGCCGGCGTTCCGGCCGATCCATCTGCAATACGCCGTCGGGAAAGGCTGCCACGTGTTTATGGAAAAATCGTTCGCCGTCGATGCCCCCGGCATCCGCCGCGTGCTCGCCGCGGGCGATGCGGCCCAAAAGAAAAACTTGAAAATCGCCGGAGGCTTGATGAGCCGCCACTATCAGCCGCTGGAAGATGCCATTGCCAAAATCCACGACGGAGCCATCGGCGAAGTCATCACGTGCTGGGCATACCGCGAACATGATCCGGTGGGCTACATCCCTAAACCGCCGGATTCCAGCGAACTGGCCCATCAAATTCGGAACTATTCGAATTTCACCTGGACCAACGGCAGTTTCATTCTGGATTGGCTGATCCACCAGTTGGATGTTTGCTGCTGGGTGAAAGACGCCTGGCCTGTTTCCGCGCAGGGACACGGGGGACGGCAGCAGCGGCAGGACCCGGACCAGCTTTTCGACCATTACGCCGTGGAATATACCTTCCCCGACGGCACGCGAATGTCCGCCCAGGGCCGGCACATGACCGGGTGTTTGGGATTGTACGGCGACGTCATCCACGGCGCCAAAGGTTCCGCCTTCCTCGGCGAGGGCGTTGCCCAGCCTCGCCTCTATGCAGGGCATCGAATCGAAGCCAAGAATATGATCTGGGATTACAAGGGGCCGCCCTGCAACCATTACCAGCGCGAACACGAGTTGCTTTTCGACGCCATCCGCCGCGATCTTCCCTACAACGAAACCGAACGCTGCGCCAAAGCCGCCATGACCGGCATCATCGGCCGCATGGCCGCCGAGTCGGGCAAACTCATCACCTGGGAAGACGCGATGGCCTCCAACCTCGAATTGACGCCCGGCCTGGAGCAAATGACATGGGAATCCAACCCGCCGGTCATGCCCGACGCCCAAGGGAAATATCCGGTCGCGATCCCCGGGGTGACGCAGGTTCTTTGATTAAGGCGAAGCCAAAGTTATTCTCGTTCCCACGCACCGCGTGGGCATGCAATTCCTCGACGCTCCTGCGTCGAAGAAGTACTAACCAATGTTGAATTCTGCACGTACGCAGGAGAAGCCGGAGCGTCCCCGAAATTGTGCTCCCACGCCGGAGCTTGGGAACAAGGGTCTTAAAAAGTCGCCGTTCGCAGATTAGCGTGATGTGGAGAAATTCATCGAACGTTGCGGGGCCGATGGCAGATTTTTCGGCGTTGCCGCCGTTTTCTCGGCAGGCTTTTCTTCCGCCGGTTTGTCCTCAATGCAGTTCTTGTAGAAACGATCGTCGTAAACCGACAATGCATGCAATGCACGCGCCGCCGCGTTGATTTCCCTTGAAGGAAGATTCGGCATGCTCGATCGATTGCGCTGCGAGTTCAACCCCCGCACGACGCTGTTCACCGCCGCGGTGAGGCGCGCATTGCCGAGTTGTTCCTCGGGCAGCGAAAGCGCCAGCCACTCGATCACATAGCCGGTGGAACGCAGCTCCGCCTGCGGATCCCTGTTCGTGCCGCGGGCCGAAAGGAAATAGCCCCAGCTTCCGTCGGCATTCTGCATGTCGAAGGCGAATTTGTGGAAATCGTTCAGATATTTTTCCGCCCGGGAGAATTGGCCTTCCAGGGGCAGATTTCGCTTCTCGCGGCGATAGTTCGCGTAAGCCAGGCCCAGCAGGCGATTCATATTTCTCTCGCCCGCGTTTGAAACCGGCCGGTTCAGTTCTTCGCGGACGATTTTTTCGACCGACCATTCTTCGCCCATGTCGTTTTTCCAGGTTGCGTCCTCGGCGTAATATGCCAAACCGATGAGTTTCAGCGACATGTCGGACCCGGAATGGCAGGAAAGTTTTTCCGATTCCACAAGGTCGGCCACCGTGCGGACCGCGTTTTCCGCGCGCAGCGGATAGTTCGTCTGGACGCGGGCGAAAGCCAGCGTCGCCAATAATTGCGAAGGCTGCGCCTGCGCCGTATCCGAGCCGGGCGGCAATGTGGCCGTTATTTTGCATCAGCGGCTCGAATCCGCCGCTGGAAAAATTCCAGCATAAGCAGGTAATCCCGTTGGCCCGCCTGCGCCGGAATTGTCATAAAGCGTAATCTCCGTGGCACAGCCGTAAGGCAGGCAAAAGTCCATGATCTCGCCGGCGGTGTTCTGCCGCGTATCGAACGGCTGCTTCTGAAAAATCGCCAGCGTTTGCCGCACTTGATCGCGCAACGCCGCCTCACCCTGTGTCAGCCGATGCCTGGCTTTCGGCGGCGGAGCCGGTTTTTCCGACGGCTCAGCGGTCGCTTCTTCGGCCTGTTCACCGGCGGCGGAGTCGTCTTTTCTCTCGCTTTCGGACCGCTTCTCCGCGTCGTCGGCGCGATCGGACGGCAAAGCTCGGGCGGCCGGCGATTCCGCCGCATCCGCTGGACCGGCATCCGTTTCCGATGCCGGTTCTCGCGCCGGTTGCGATTCGGCGGGATCGTTTTCCCTCGCGGGTTTGTTCGCATACCGCAAATTGGCCGGCGACAAGACGGGGCCGTCTTCCGCGGCGATGCTCGCGGGCGGCGAAGCCGCCCATGCCGTCGAGGACGCCGACATGGCCGCGCTGATCGATAATACACCGGCCAAAAAAAGCCAAATATTGTTCTTCACGGCACGTTCCTTATTCCCTGGATCTTCGTTTTCCGGCAGTGATTGCATTCCCGCTTTTGTTTCCGGCGGGCAAGGTCTTGGGCTGTTCGGCAGTGGGCTGAATTTCGTCTTGCCGCGGCCGGTCGATGAGAAATCCGCTCTGCAGCCCGCGCTGCAGATAGCTGTTGTTTTGCGCTCCGCAGCCGTACTTGTCGGTTCCGCCGTAGTCGATGAGGAAGGCGAAATTGCCGCCGCAATCGGGCATCGGATGATAGCTCTCGCCGGTGGCCGCGTATCCTTGTCCGTACCCTTCGTATTCGTCGTCGCCGTCGTAATCGAAGAGAATGCCGAAGCCCATTTGCTGGCTCGTGCCTTGAGTCAAGCCGCCCGTGGATTTGTATTTGTCGTTCCCGGCGAAATCGCAAAGCACGCCCATCGCGCAGTCCCAGGCCATGCCGGTGCCCATGATCGTGCCTTCATAAACGTCGTCGCCGCCGTCATCGAAGCAGAACCCGAGCGCATAATGGCAGCCCCAGCCGCAGCCGAAACGCTGATAGACGGTCTGCTCGCGCGGTCCGCCGCCAAACGCCTTGCGAGTGATCAGCCGCTGGTCGTTGCCGCCGAAATCGCGCGCGAATCCCAAACCGCACCAATAGCCCCCGCCGTGAGCGAGGTAATCGAATTCATAAATGTCGTCGCCCGCGCCGTCGAGAATCACGCCGATCCCGCCGTCGGCCACCTGGCGGATGCCGCCGCCCACGCCTTGACCCCAACCTTCATAACCCGGCGTTTCCGGATACGAATCGCGCCACATCCCCCCACAGTAATAGTGGTCGTTGCCTTCGAGGTCGTCCAGCAGCCCGAATCCCAACGGGCCGCCTACGCCTTGCGCCCACATCGCGGCATGGTAATCGTCGTTGCCCTTCTTGTCGATCAAGATGCCCAATCCGCCGATCGCGTTCCCTTGCAAGCGCCGCAGACCGCGATAACGGTCGTTGCCTTGGAAGTCGATCAAAATCCCCACGCCGGCAATCGCCGAGCCCTGCGCGAGATCCTGGGCCTCATAAACGTCGTCGCCTTCGTAATCCAAAAGCATCGAGACCCCCATGATCGCGCTGCCCTGAATGCCGGGCTTGCTGCCGCGGTAGAGATCGTTGCCGGCCAGATCGATCACCACCAGCACCGGCCGCTGCGTGCCGACGGTGCCGTCGATATAGGTGTCGTTTCCGCCCAAATCGACCACGCCGCAAAGGTTGGAAATTTTATCCAGTTGATAGGTGTTCGCGCCTTTGCCGCCGATGATAATCGTGCCGCAGGGCGTTTCGATTTTGCCCACCACCTGGCCCGATACGCCCGGTATCTGATATTTCCCCTGCAAATCCAGTTTCTGCAGTTGTTCGAGCAACTTCTCGTCGGTCAGCGGGACCAGGGCGTCCGCCGCCGCTTGCAGCGAATCGCGGTCCATCAGTTCGATCGTGTCGCACAACCGGCGGCCCGCATATCGGTCGTTGATCGTGTGGCCGACGTTGTTTTGACCGACGAATACGGGATAGATGTTCGTTTCCAGATCGCGAATTTGCGCCTTCGTCAGCGGCGCCAGCGCCGCGGTGTATGCCACGTTGGCCTCGGCAATCGCCTGCTTCAGAACCTCCAGCGCCTGCTCGGGCGATGTGACTTCGGCGTACGATTTCGGCTTGCGGGGCGACAAGTCCATCTTTTGGGCGGCAATCGCCAAAAGGTAGGCGAAACCGTCGCGGCCGCCCAAAGCGCCTTTATGCAACTCCCGGGTGAATCGCTCGGCTTCCGCCGGGGCGGCAAGGACGTTGCGCAGCAAATGATCGTACCAGCTCAGGCGGCAATTGCCCGCCAGCTCCGAACCAGTGTATTTTCCCGCCGAGGCATTCACTCGCCCGGTGGCATAATTTTGCCAACGCGCCCACGTTTCGCCCAGTTGCCGCTTGTGGATTCCCGCTCGGATTTCCTCGTTGAGAAGTCTTATCTTTCCTGCCGCCAGGGGATCGCCGAGCAAGCCGGCGGAGTTAATCTCGTTTTTCTTGTCGTCATTATTTTGAGCCGTATTTTTTTGGTTGTTTTCTTCCGCTTTCGCTTCCTCGCCGCCGCTGGCCTCCGGCTTCTCGGACGCTTTTTTCGTTGCTTCGTCGAGAGGCTTCGCGGCAGGCTTCTCCTTGCCGGCAGGCTCGGCGTCGGCGTTCGCCGGAACATCTTGAGCGTTGGTAGCATCCGGCGGCTCGTCTTTCGCATCCTTTGTCGGCGAAGTCGTCGTATCGGGAGCGGTATCGACAGGGGGCAGTTTCTGCGCGTCCGCGCCCGATGAAAGTGCAGGGCCCTCAACGGGAGGCGCATCCGTGGGATCGTCGTCCGCAAAAACACAAAGCGGAGCGATAAAAATAATAGAGAGTAAAGCGTTCCACGAAGCTTTGCGAATCCATTTGGTATCGATATAAAACCCGGATATCGAAGAAAACATCACCTGTATTCTCCTCTTGACTTCCAAAACATCATTAAAACGATAACCAATCCTGCTTCTTGTTTGGTCGTCTTAACGATGGTTGGGATTTTTTAGTGCAGCAATGATCTTAGAATTTTGCTCGATATTTCCATCGATGCAATGGAAAGACGGTATTTTAGGGGGGCTTTATCGGTCAGTCAACCACCATCCGCAAAATCCCTAGAATCGGCTTTACCGCGCAATCGGCGAAATCTCCCGCATTCCTTTAATGCCAATAGGAAGAACCCAAAAGTTCTTGGGAACCTAAAGTAGTAGGCACACAAAGTTGTAAACAAAGTTGTAGGCACTCTCCGTTTGCCGTTTTACGGTAATTTATTACTTTCAGCGGATGTCGCTCGGGGACTGTCTCGATTTTTGTGGCAGGAGGCGATAAAAATGGGACCGTCCCCTTTAGCACTGTGATCCTGCTTCCCTATCTTAAAAATCCATACAAGCCGAATTCTTTTCCTATTCTTTCTATCTTCCCGAAACAGAAAATGTTATATAACCCTAACTTCAGCCGATAATCTTTAATGCGAATGGGTGATGCGGTGCAGGGAGGAATCCTATAATGCGGTGCCAAAAAGGAACTAGGGTCGCTTCATTTTGCATCATCCTCGTTTTTCTCCTCGTGACGCATTCGACTGTCTCTGCCCAAGAAGAAAGCGAAGAAGTCAGCATTCAGGACAACTCGTTTCTGATCGAGGAAGCCTACAATCAAGAAAAGGGCGTTATCCAAAACATTTTCAATTGGGTTCCTAGTTGGGACGTCAACCACGGCATCCGGCACCGCGAAACCGACTTCCTTTTCACCCAGGAATGGCCGATTTTTTCGCAAAAACATCAATTTTCCTACGCAATACCTTCTACGCGTTTCACCGATCAAGAGCCTGGCGGGCCGATTTTCCAAGCGGCAGGGATCGGCGACATCATACTTAACTATCGTTATCAACTCCTGGGCGGCAAGGGACAGGAATTGTCGATTTCTCCTCGGTTCAGCCTGGTTCTTCCCAGCGGCGACGAGAATCTGGGGATCGGCATGGGCAAGCTGGGCTACCAGTTCGAGTTGCCCGTCAGCAAAGAATTCGACCATTGGTGCTTCCATTTCGACATCGGCGCGGCGATCACTCCGGATGTGACCGTTGGCGTCGATCCGCGCCTGGGCCTCCCCGGCCAGACGCTCTACGGCTATAATGTCGGCGGCAGCATGATCTACAAGCTCATGCCCAATTTTCACCTGATGTTGGAAACGCTGGCCACGTGGGACGAAAATCTGCTGCTGGAAGGTACGCGGGACTCGAACCTGGAGTGGTTTGTATCGCCCGGCGTCCGCTGGGCGCCTTATACCAACGGCGAAGTGCAATGGGTGCTCGGCATCGCAGCGCCCATCGGCGTGAACCGAGACGCACCGGACGCCTCCTTGTTCCTCTATATGTCCTTCGAGCACCCCTTCACGATCGCGCCGAAAAAAAGATGAATAATAACGTGCGAATGCAGGACAGGTTTCCAACCCGTCAAGAGGCAGATCAAAATTTCAGATGCACCTATTGACAGGTTGGAAACCTGTCCTACGGTTTGGAGTCGGAATGCAACTGCCAAAATATTCAATGGGCCTGGGCGACCGTTTCGCCCACCAGGGAATCGCTCAGCTTACAGGACTGCTCGCGGCGAAACGCCAGGGGATTGACATCGCGCCGGTTTGGAACAAATCGAACCGCGAGCACTCCATCATCGGCAGCCGGCCCGGCGACGTCCGCAAGGAGGCCGACACGGCCGTGCGGGCGTGCAATTGGACCGGACCTTACTTCGTCGATGCCGATCACATCGGCGCGAAAACCCTCGATGGCTTCTTGGCAGCGAGCGATTTTTTCACCTTGGACGTCGCCGAGCAGATCGGCGCCGATCCGGGCCCAGCACAGATTGCCGCGTTCGTGGCGAAACACAAGCCGCTTATCGGCAAATTGGAAATCACCGGCATCGATCATCCGCTTCAGATCACCGAAACGCTGATCGCCGACGCCGCGCGGAAGTTTCTCGCGGCAGTTCAAGAAGCCGGGCGAATCTACCGCCGCATCGAGGCCGCCAAGGGCGCGGATTCCGCCGTGATCGAGGTTTCCATGGACGAAACCGATCGGCCGCAAACTCCGGCCGAGCTATTGGTCATTCTGGCCGCCATCGCCGGCGAATCGATTCCCGCCCAAACGCTTGCCCCGCGCTTCACCGGCCGGTTCAATAAAGGCGTGGACTACGTGGGCGACGTCGATCGATTCGACAGGGAATTCCGCGAAGACTTGGCCGTGATCGCCTATGCCGTCCGCGAGTTCGGCCTGCCCGAGAACCTGAAACTGAGCGTCCATTCCGGCAGCGATAAATTCTCGCTCTATCCGCGCATCCATCAAGCGTTAAAAGAGTTCGACGCCGGCGTGCATCTGAAGACCGCCGGGACCACGTGGCTCGAAGAAACGATCGGGTTGGCTGCCGCGGGCGGCGACGGACTCTCGATCGCCAAGGAAATCTACCTGACGGCGCTCGATCACATCGACGAACTCTGCGCCCCGTATGCCGCGGTGATCGACATCGACCGCGCCGCGCTGCCTTCCGCCGACATTGTCAAATCGTGGGACAGCGCCGCGTTTACGTCAGCCTTGCGGCACGACCAATCGTGCAAAACCTACAATCCCAGCCTGCGGCAACTGATCCATGTCGGCTACAAAGTCGCCGCCGCGATGGGCAAGCGTTTCACCGACGCCCTCGAAAAACATTCCGCCGTCATCGCCACGGGCGTCACCGAAAATATCTGCAACCGCCACGTCCGGCCGCTGTTTCTCGGGGATGTAGGACAGGTCTCCAATCTGTCTCTTTAGCCAGCAGGCTAAAAACTTGACCTGCATCAAGGAAAATTACTTCGCCTCTTTTTCAACTCTTCCGCCGTTTGAAAAATAGCGGCGATTTGTTCATCGGTAACGCTCTTGTCGATATTGATGCAACACACGCCGGCCAATTTCGGACCGCCGGCATCGGCGACCAAACGGCGAATCGTCTGGCCGATTTCCGCCGGCGTCTGCCGCGTGATCTCCACGGGACTGAGGCGGATGTTCAAAAACGTGTTCGGCAGCGCCGCCCGAAGCACTTTCAGATCGCCGCCCCAGCCGACGTCGAGAAAATCGAGGTGCGGAATCTTGGCGAACGAAGCCGCGAAGCGATGCGGATCGACGCCGCAGTAATGGATGCCGAACGGCCGGTGTCGCTCGCTCCACGCTTGATCGAGGGGGAGCAGGAATTGCTCGTAGTGCGCAACCGAGATCATCGTGTGGGAACATTCGGAATGCAGAAAGATCGGCTCGGGAAAATGGAGCACGTTGCGGTTGACCGAGATGCTGCTCGTGCCGGTCTCGTGCTGGACCAGATCGACGAAGCGATCGATGACGCGGCCGATCTGCTGAAAAAAACTTTCCGCCTCGGCGGGTCGTTCGATCATCTCCATCAGCAGCGCTTGGCCGTTCAGGTCCATGCCCAGGTTCAAAATGCCGCCCCAGTTCGTGTCGCCGGCCAGATAGCCGTGCCGCTGCTTCAGGGCGCCGGTCAATTGCTCGAAGCGGCGGAATGCGCCCGAGCGGAAAGCCGCCTCTTCGTCGATCGCGAGTTCCTCCCGCCCGGCCGGATGCACCGTCGGCGGGCAGTCCTCGCGATATTCCACGCGGCAGCCCAGCATCTCCGACAAGAGAAAACCCGCGGCCAGATGCGTGGCGCCCACCAACGGCAGATCGCGGTCCCGGTCCTGCCCCAAGCCGAAAGCGCCCCACCGCTCGTAAAGCACTTTCTCCATCCGCCGTTCGGCCTCCACCCGCCGCACGGGATGAAAAAAGAAATCCTCATCGAAGCACAAGCCTGCATGAGCGTGCCACCAGTCCGGCGCCAGCACGATCTCGACCGGCAAAAGGGTTTTCGTGGTATTCATAGGCGGAACGGCTTTGATCCTGTAATCCACATTCAACGGGTGCCATGCCCACGCTAGCCGTGGGCATGAGGTGTGTCGGCAAACGCCGCAACATGCCCACGTCTAGCGTGGGCATGGCACCGTGGTTCATTGGTTTCGAATCTGTTTCACGAGCGCGATCGACGCCGCGGCCGTAGCGGTGATTTTCGGCCAATCCTGCGCGGCGATTTGCTCGGCTTTGGCCAGCCACGACCCGCCCACCGCGGCGACCAGCGGCGAAGAAAGATACGCCTGCAAATTTTCGGGTTTGATTCCGCCTGTCGGCATGAAACGGAGTTGCAGATGCGCGTACGGCGAGGCGATGTTTTTCAGATGGGCGATGCCACCGGCGGTTTCCGCAGGGAAGTACTTCAACATGCGGCATCCGAAACCCAGCGCCGTCTCGATGTCGGAAGGCGTCATTACGCCGGGCGCAAACGGCAATCCGCATTCTTGCGCGGCTTCGAGGGTGCGCGGCGAGGTGCCCGGCGCTACGGCAAAAGCTGCACCGGCCGCTTGGCACTCGCGAACTTGCTCCGGCTTGAGCACCGTGCCGGCGCCGAGCAGCATCTCCGGCACTTCCGCGCGGATGGCGCGGATCGAATCGAGCGCCGCCGGCGTGCGCAGCGTGAGTTCCAGAACCTCGATGCCGCCGGCCAGCAACGCCCGCGCGAGCGGGACGGCGTCGGCAACCTTATCCACCATCGTCACGGCAACGACGCCGGCATTGTGAAGACGATTGATCAATTCTTCCGGAAACATGCTTTATCTCTTCGCAAAGTAGGTCCCGCCTGCCGGGCGGGACTCGGTGGACTGTTCTTGTCGCATGGATCTTGGAAACGAAAAATTAAAAACCAAAATACCGTTTCGCATTATGATAACATATATCCTGCACCATTTTGCCCACCAGGGGAAGATCGTTCGGAATCAAACCCCGGGCGATGTCGCCGCCGAGAATGTTGCACAGCAGCCGGCGGAAATACTCGTGCCGCGTGTACGAGAGGAACGACCGGCTGTCGGTCAGCATCCCGACGAACTGGCTTAAAAGCCCAAGCTGCGAGAGCGCTTCGATCTGCCGCCTCATGCCGTCCAACTGGTCGAGGAACCACCACCCGCTGCCGAACTGCATCTTGCCCGGCGTGACGCCGTCCTGGAAATTGCCCGCCATCGACGCCACCACTTCGTTGTCCCGCGGATTCAGATTGTAGATTATCGTCTTCGGCAGCCGTCCGATCCGATCGAGCCGGTCGAAATGCCGCGCCATCGCCTCGGCCACCGGCCAATCGCCGACGGAATCGAAACCGGTGTCGGGCCCGATCTTCTTCAGCATGTTGCTGTTCGCGCTCCTGAAGCGCGCCGTAGTGAATTTGCTGCGTCCAGCCTTTCTCGGCGTCCATCACCGCGAGCTCGTGGAGCAGAAACGATTTGTAGCGCAGGACATCCTCTGCGGGAGGCGTTTGTCCGTTCCTCGCTTTCGCGAAAATCGCCGCCGCCTGGCCCGTCGTGCAATCCGCGGCGTAAACGGTGTCGAGGCCGCGGTCCGAGAGCCGGCAGCCGTTTTCCGCGAAAAGTCGTGGCGCTGTTTCAGCGCGGCCAGCAGATCGTCCAAAGTCGAAACGCTCATCGCCGCCGCTTGCTCTAACTGAGCAATCCACGGGCCGAAGACCGCCGGCTTGTCGATGGCGAGCGCCTTGTCCGGCCGCCACGCCGGCAGCACGCGGATCGTGAACGATTTATCCGCCGCAATCGCGCGATGATGTTCCAGCGCATCGGCCGGATCATCCGTCGTGCATACGACTTCCACCCGCGATTGCTGCATGATCTCGCGTGCCGAAAAATCGGCCGCGCGAATGCGGCGGTTGCACTCCTCGTAAATGCTTTTCGCCGTCTCCGGCCCGAGCACGCGGCCGGAAATGCCGAAATAGCGTTTCAACTCCAGGTGCGTCCAATGGTAGAGCGGATTCCGCAGCAGCTTGGGCACGGTTTCGGCGTATTTCTCGAACTTTTCCCAGTCGCTCGCGTTGCCGGTGCAGAAACGCTCGGCCACCCCGGCCGCCCGCATCGCCCGCCACTTGTAATGATCGCCCCCCAGCCAAATCTGCGCGATGTCGTCCCACCGCTTGTCCGCGGCGATCTCGGCCGGCGGCAGGTGGCAGTGGTAGTCGATGATCGGCATCGCGGCCGCATATTGATGATAAAGCTCTCGCGCAGCCGCGGTTTCGAGAAGAAAATCCTCGGACATGAATTCGGAAGCTGGTGTGCTTTGCATGGGATCTTTTCCGGATGTCTATGCGTTTGCCGCCGTATTGTTGGTTTCATCGAATTTCATCGGTTCCAGCCGCGGGAGGAGCAAATGGATGAGCGCCGTGGCGGCCAAGTATGCCGTGCCCGCGATCAGGAAAGGAATCAGGTAGTCCGTTTCCCCGGAAGCTTTCTTGAACGACTCGAGCACTTCGCCGACGAGCGTGGAAAGCAACAACATGCCCACGCAACCGGCAGTTCCTCCAATACCGACAACCGAACTGACGGCTTTCCGGGGGACGGTGTCGGAAACAATCGTATAGAGATTCGCGGAGAAACCGGCATGTGCGGCGCACGCCATCCCTACGAGACATACGGCGACCCACATGTTGGTCAGGCGCGGCACGAACACAACGGGTACGACGCAGATCGCGCAGATAAGAAACGTTGACTTGCGCACGACATTGATCGAAGCGCCGCGTTTGATCAACCAGGAGGAAAGGCCTCCGCCGCCGATGCTGCCCACGTCCGCCATCAAGTACACTACCAAAAGCGGCCAAAACACCTGCCCCAAGTCGATGCCATGGTTGTTTTTGAGGAATTTTGGCATCCAATATAAATAGAACCACCAGATGGGGCTTACGAGGAACATCCCCGCGGTATATGCCCACGTTTGCCGATATCCCAATAGGCTGATCCAGGAAATTTTTTCGGCGGGATCGGGAGGATCGCTGCGAATGAGCGCCAGTTCCGACGGTGAAACGCGCGGATGCCGCTCGGGACTTTCGTACATGATCCACCAAAACGTCAGCCACAGGAAACCCAGGGCGCCGGTCACATAGAAGGCTCCCGTCCAGCCCCAGTGCATCCGTTCAACGATAAAAGGCACGCTGTACGCGGCGACGATGATTCCGATATTCGAGCCGCTGTTGAAAATGCCGGTCGATAAGGCTCGCTCCTTCTTGGGATGCCATTCGCCGACGGTTTTGATCGCGCCGGGAAAATTGCCGCCTTCCGCCAGCCCCAGCGCAAGACGCGCCAAGCTGAATCCAATAACGGACAATAAGGCAGGAAGATATAGGTCTGCCCATCTCGTCCCCGCAAGCAGATCCTGAAGCCAGGGCAGATTGGAATAGGCGAATGGACGAACCAAACCATGCGCCATCGCCGCCATGCTCCATACGCTGACCGCCAAGATGAAACCTTTCCGCACGCCGATCCGATCCATCATTCTTCCGGCAACAAGATACCCTATCGCGTAGGCCAAGGTGAACGCATCGACGATATAACTGAAATCTCGTTCCGTCCAATGGAATTCATCCGTCAGCGTCGGCGCCAGAATCCCTATCACCTGGCGATCCACGTAATTGACCGTCGTGGCAAAAAACAGAAGTCCGCAAATCACCCAGCGATAATGCGATGTGCGCCCGGAAGTTCGCCGCCGACAAGTCGATTCGTCATGGATTCCTCGTCCTGGTTGGATTCAATGAACGCCCCCGCTCGGTGTCAGTCGATCGTCTTCCCCCGCCGTTTCGCCACCGTCCGATAAACGGCAAGCACGTTTTCCAGCGGCGTGTCGGGCTGCAAATTGTGCGACGGAGCCAGCAGAAAACCGCCGCCCGCGCCCACCTCGTCCATCAGGCGATCGACTTCCTCCGCCACTTCGCCGGGCGTGGCCCGCTGCAGCCAGCCCTGCACGTCCACTGCGCCGTGCAGCGTGATCCGCCCGCCGAACTCGCGCTTGAGCTCGTATGGATTCATCCCCTCCGCCCGCGCTTGGATCGTTTGCAGCGCGTCCATTCCGCATTCGATGAACCGCGGAATCAGCGCCCGGCTCGACCCGCAGCAATGGTGCGTGATCTTCGCGCCGTGGGCGTGCGCCAAATCGAACAGTTCCTTCTTCTTCGCGGCGAACAGCCGGTCGAAACTCCGCGGCGAAATCAGCGGCCCGCGCTGCGAGCCGAAATCGTCGCCGCAATAGACGATATCGATGCGCCCCTGCGCCGCCTGTAAGCAGCGATCGATGAACTCCATGTAAAAATTATGCCGCCGCTCGACAATCGCCAGATACACCGGGTCCTCGAGCGCGACATCCAACAGAACCTGTTCCACGCCGCGGCCGAACGCCACGCCGTTGATGAAATCCTGCACGTGCGTCCCGCCCGCGGCGATCGCGCAATCGGGATATTTCGCGCACAGCGAAGGCAGGGCGGCGTAATCGAACCAATCGGGACTCGGCCAGGCGAAGCGTTCGACTTCCTCGGGCGTCTTCCAGGCCGCGTAGGGCGTTTCCACCGGTTCCGTGTACTCGCCATACTCGTTGGGCAAGGGTCGGCGGCGAATCCCCCACAGGTTCATCGCCGAGCCGTCGTCGAACTTCGGCAGCGGCGGACCGCAATACGGCGGATTCACGTAGCGGAGATCGGTCCCCAATCGCTCGGCCACCCGGCTGTCGTCCAGCGTGCTCACGCTGCCGCCGAACGCCGGCCCGCTTTCCACTCCCTTTTCCACGCCGAAATGCTTTAAGAGCGCCTCATGGATTTCGGGCGTGGCGTGATAATCGCAAGGCGTGAAATCGGGCTGGGTGTGCGCCATGGCGGCCCGGACACGATCGCGTGGAGTCATGGTGGCTCTCGTTTCAATCTTGTGGAGGATAGACGGATGGCTCTGTAAATACCCCTCGAGTGATGACGCTTCGCTCGTCTTTGGAAACAATTGTACCCCGGTTTTATTGCGGCCGAAATGGGGGCAAAGCGAAAGGGGTGGGGCGATGCCGCGAGTTCGGAGGAGATTCCAAGACTATCGCCTCCAAGTCGGGAAAAGCAAGTCCGGAAATTCAGGGATCGAGCAATTCCAATTTTTCGTCCCGGCCGCCAAGCTTGATATAGGTGGCGGGATCGATGTCGTATGATATGGATTGCACCGAACCGTCGCACATCACGAAATTGCAGGCCGCAGCATGGGCGCTGCCGAACAGATACTGGTCGTCGTAGCCGCGGCGGTCGCGCTTGGGGTGGGAATCCTCCAAACCCGCCGCGGAACCCGTGAACCGCGTCGTGTCGTTGTCGAAACCGTGAAAAGGCTCTCGTTATCGGCCCAATCATCGCCGGTGTAATAACGGTCGGGATTCAAATTCTTCTCACCCCCGTATATCGTATGGCTGGTGCCGTCGCGAACTTCGCTGATCTTCACCTCGCTGAGCAAAAAGGAGACGCCGGTCAACAAATTCGGCATCTGGCCCGTATCGACGCCGGGCGGGGTGGAAACGCCATAGTAGAGGTATTTTGCCTTATGGCCCGCACATGCGGCGTAATCGCCCCGATTTTCCACGTTGTCCGAGGCGAGATTGTCTTCCGCGTTATAAGCCACGCTTGTTCCATAGGGTTTGGCGAATAGTATCGGCGGCCGGCGGGTCGGACATGTGAAAACCCCCAAGGGGTAGTGCGAAAGACGATTCGCGGAAGTGCGTTTCTCTGCGGCCGTTCCCCCTTTGCCGTTGTCATGGATCCCTCGCAACTCCATCCACGGCAATATGTTATAGCACCAACTGCCGGGCTGCCGCTTCCGGTATCCCAAATCGGGATCGCCCATCATCCACCAACTCCACCCCCCCGTAGGATAAATCTTTTGCGTGTCGAGATGCGATAGAGTGGCCAAACCGATTTGCTTCAGATTGTTCGCGCACTGCATCCGCCGTGCCGCCTCTCTAGCGGCTTGGATTGCAGGCAGAAGCAGGGCGATCAGAATGCCGATGATCGCAATCACCACCAACAGCTCGACCAACGTGAAGGCGTGTTTCGTTTTTATTTGCCGCATGGCAACAAGTCCTTGAAGAAAAGCCCAAGCCCCCGTCACCAGTATTCCACTATAACAAAAAGTGTGGTATAAAATGCGTCAATAAGTTGTCTTTTTGCGTCATTCCGCAACTTGAAAGCAAATTTGCACAGCCAATCATTTCAGCGCTGCTACCCCGAAAGAAAAGACGAAAAACAAAATTTTTTGGCGGAAATAATGCAACAGATTTTAGGGCACGACCGGATCGAGCAATTCGAGACTTCGGTCGCGGCCGCCCATGCCGATATAGATCGCGGGATCGATGGTAAACGAAATGTTTTGCACCGATCCATCGCACATCACGAAATTGCAGACCGATGCATGCGCGCTGCCAAAAGCGTATGGGTCCATGATCCCCCGGCGATCTCGCTTGGGTTGGCTGTTGTCCTGCGTGATCCCCGTGAATCGCGCGGTGTCGTCGTTGAAACCCGTTAAATAGCTTTCGAGATCGGTATAATCCAGGCCGGTGAAATAATTGTCGGGATTCAAGTACTTTTCGCCGACGAAGATCGTGTGGCTGGTGCCGTCGCGGATGTCTTTGACCTTGGTCTCACTGCGGAGGTAAACCACGCCCGTTAAAGGTGTGGTATCGGGCCAACTTATGCTCGGATTATCGATCGCCGAAATGCCCAGCGACGTGTAAATATAATACGCCTTATGGCCCGCGCAAGCCGCATAGTCGCCGCGGTGGCAGACATTGTCGCTGGGGGAATTATCGTCGCAGTTGTCGGCGACTTGAGTGCGGAAAGGATTCGGATAGAGCCCCGAAGCGCGGCGCGAAGGGCAGTTCATCACCTCCAAGGGAGTATGCGTCTTTTTATTGTTGATGGTTTTTTTCTCCGCCAGGCTTAGCCCTTTGCCCATATCGTGCAGCCCGCGCAGTTCCAATCCGGGAAGAATGTTATAAACCCAGCCGCCGCATTGCCGCTTGGAGTATCCTAAATCGGGATCGCCGATCAACCACCAACTCCAACCGCCCGTGGGATAAAACTTTTGCGCATCGAGGTGCGTTAACGCACCCAAACCGATTTGCTTCAGATTGTTCGCGCACTGCATCCGCCGTGCGGCTTCTCGGGCGGCTTGGATAGCAGGCAGAAGCAAGGCGATCAGGATCCCGATGATCGCGATCACCACCAGCAGTTCGACCAGTGTAAAAGCACGCCATCCTTTTGCATGTCGCATGGCTCAAGTCCTCAATAATCGGCAACCGCATTCGATGCCGTGTTTCCCGCGAGGGAACATGGAGTTCATGCAAATAGCTCGAACTTTGTTCCCTGACCGCTTTTCCAACCCCCAATTTTTTCATTATAACAAAAAGTGCAATACAACTTTCGTTAAAATATTGCCATTTTGCGTCACCACGCTCACGACCCGCACTTTGAATTAGCTCATTATGTCAAAATCCACTCCACAACAGCCATATCCAAAGCCCCCATTAGCCGGGATGTCACCCTATCAAATTCCTCGCGTTCTGCTGCTCATCGAGACCTCCCGAGCCTATGGTCGGGGGTTGGTCGAGGGGATCGCGCGCTACGCCCGCGAAAATGGACCCTGGTCGATCCAATTCGAGGACCGTGGATTGGATGCCACGCCGCCGGCCTGGTTGAAGGAATGGCGCGGGCAGGGCATCATCGCGCGCTGCATCACGCCAAAACAGGCCAATCTCCTCCGCGCCACGAATCTGCCCATGGTGGAACTGCTCGGCAACCGGCACATCGGCACCGCGGAAGTCACCTGCGACGACTATTTGATGGGGCGCATGGCTTGCGAGCATTTCTTCGATCGCGGCCTGCGCCGCTTCGCCTTTTACACCTATGGCGATACCTGGTGGACGCAAACCCATTGCGAAGGTTTTTGCCGCGCACTGGCCGAACGCGGCTATGACTGCAATATCTATCGGCCTCCCCGCACCGCCGATCGGGCCTTGCCCGTCTGGCACGAGCACCATCGCCCGCGCTTGATCGAATGGCTCCGCTCCCTGACGTTTCCCATCGGCATCTACACCGCGGGTGACATGCAAGCCCTGCGGCTGTTGGACGCCTGCCGCGAGTTGAGCATCGCCGTCCCGGAAGAGGTCGGCATTCTCAGCATCAGCAACGATCCGGTGATCTGCGAAACCGTGCGGCCTAGCTTGTCGAGCATGGATCTCGACGCCCGGCGGATCGGCTACGAGGCCGCGGCGCTGCTCCATCGGAAAATGTCCGGAGAACGCACGAGCGGCGTAATCTATACCCCGCCCAGCCATATCGCCGTCCGCCAGTCCACCGAGATCATGCACATCGCCGACGCCGACGTGGTCCAGGCAATGCAGTTCATTCGCGATTTCGCCTGCTCGGGCATCGACGTCACCCGGGTGGCCGAAAAAGTGGGGCTCTCGCGGAGCGTGCTCGAACGGCGGTTTCAGCAGTACCTGGGACGGACTCCCAAGGCCGAAATCATGCACGTCCGCATCGAACGCGCCAAGATGCTCTTGGCGCAGACCGACAAGTCGAGCGAAAGCATCGCCCACAAGTGCGGCTTCAGCTCCCTGGTCTATTTCACCAAAGCCTTCCGACGCAATGTCGGCATCACCCCCCGCGCCTATCGCCGCATCCGCCGCATCACGCGCGATGCAGACGGATCCGAAAAAGGGGATAAGTCCAATTATTTGTAAGTGCAAGCGGTTTTGATAAATTAACGACATGCCAAGCACCGCGCGTACGAATCTGGCACGCTTGGCAAAGTTAGCCCGGATTTGTCACCAAATCAGTAGTTGCCGCATCCTGCCGCATTTTAAGATAGAGTGGCATAATGCGAGTGCGGCAAGTTGCCGCTCCTGCAAACGGCGTTCATGAATATTTCGGGTAAGTGATTCCCCGAATGACGCACTACATACGCAGTGTGGCTCCGACCCCGCGTCGGTGGAGCGCATGATTCACAGCTACCCTGATCGCCTCAACCCCCTCTCTCTTCCTGACACTCTGAGGACCGTTCACGGCCCTTGTCCGCCTTGGCGGTAATAGGCCCGAGCGTTCACGCCGGGTTGGGCAATCCCGCATTCCTTCTCTCCTGTCAACCCCGTTCACGGGGCTCCTGCTTTCCCGGCCCAACGGGCCACTCGTTCGCCCAGCCCAGTAGCGGATGAAAGAGCCGCACGGGAAAGAAATAGCGATCCCTCCTGACCCCGAGTCATCTGCCGGCGGCGGCAACGTCGCGGGTGAAGTGTTGACAGGGGTAAATGCCAACCAGCCAGTGAGCTTGGAAAACACCAGTTCGATGTGCCGACCTTGTTGCTTATAGGGGGAAGGCAACACTACGAGCGACGACCAACGCATGCCGCTCGCCGACATCGCGGCGTCGCAGACCCTGTGCATGTGCGGATACGCCCTCGTCGGAGGACGGCGGCGGCCGGTTCGGGAAGGCCCTTTGGCCGTACGCCGGACATGCACGTTCCCAGGGAGTCGGACGGCTCCATGGTACCAAGGAGATTATGCAGCTTGCCTGAACTGGGGAAGCTGGGAGCCAATATTCCGCTACTTCGTCCTCCGCGGAAAGTCGTGGTTCCAAACGACGGGCCCGCGCTCGCCGGGCGAAATTTTCAATGTCAAGCCGCTTTTCTCGCCGGATGTGAATTTGTCGGACAAATAGCTCAAACCGGGGAAGCCTTCGGACGGCGGCTTTTGCCAGCAGGAAATGGTGATGCGGTATTCGCCGGGGATCAAGCCCGGGAATTCGCCCGTCTTCGCCACAAAGTTGCCATCGATGTCGAAATGAGCGGAGCCGGACTTGCGGGGAAAACCTTCGGCCGGTTGCTGAGCCGTGAAGAACACGATGCCCGGCTTCGGCCAGTCCCCCCCGGCGAACGTGACCTTTCCTTGCACCCGCACCATTTCCGGAATGTCGCTACTGCAGCCGCTGACGGCGGCCAAAACGCTTACGAGCAACACCGCAACGGCGCCTCGCCGTTTCCCGCAACGCCGCGGCGAATGATGATCGAAACCAAGAGAGAGAGAGGCGGACATGAAAAACCTTTGCTGCTGGAGACACCCCCCGTCGCCGTCAGGGCACGGAAACCGCTTCCTTGCCGGCCCGCGTGCCAAGTGCGTTGTAGAGTTTGTAATCGATGAATTCACTGAAGTATGCGCACGCTGCCGTCGCCCATGGCGAAATTCGCCCCGCCGTGGTGGAGGCTTTTGAAGCCCTGGCAAAGCCAGTACGGCTGGCCGCTATGACTTTGCGTCTCGCCCTTTCCCTCCATCGTGTTCAGGGGAATCTCCGTGGGGGCCAAGGGATAGTTCTCGTTGAAGGCCACGGCATGGATGCTGTGACTGGGAAGCATCTCGCCCACCATGATCGTGTGGCTTAGGCCGTCGATCACGTCGCGGAACTTGAAGCCCATGGGAAAGCGGCCGAACATCCCCACCGAGTTGGTTTGCACCCCGCTGCCCAGACTGGATCCCTGGCAGCAGTAATTGTCGGGGCTGGGGGATGAACCAGCCGGACAGTAAACACAATTGTCCGGCACCGTGGGGCCCATACAGCCCAAATACCATCCTGCCAGGCACGTAGCGGGATTGTTCTGGTGGGTGCAACGGTTGTTCATGATCGGCGTTCTGCTGTCCGGATCGCTGGGACAAATCAAAAATGCCAGCGGAGTGGTCACGGCGGTCTGATTGACCGGATCGTCCAAGGTCCTTTTCAAATTGAATTGCTTGAAGAGCGACTTGTCTTCCACGTATGGGAGGATGGAGATCAGCCAAGTTCCGTGTTGCTCGGTGCCATAACCGCTTCCTCCCGGCAGAACATGCCGGGCATCGTGATAACTATGCAGCCCCAACCCGATCTGCTTGAGATTGTTGCTGCACTGCATCCGCCGCGCCGCTTCCCGCGTGGCCTGGATGGCCGGCAAAAGCAGCGCAATCAGAATGCCGATGATCGCGATCACCACCAACAGCTCAACCAGAGTAAAACCCTGCGGGGCCCTTCGGCGGAGGCCGCACAGGGAAAAGATACGACGCCGAAAGGCGCTCTTCCGTTCCGCTATTGCAAAATCAACGTTACGAATCTTAACAATGGCAGAAAATAGACGTGTCATTTGGAAATTCCCGATTTTTGAGAATCGTGTTTCAAAACGGCATACACTTCCCCGTGCCGGCAGAAAATCGCCAATCGCAATCGACCAAAACTGTTCCAAAAACAATCAATCGACAGAGATAGCGCGCCGCGACGACCGGCGGCCGCTCGCCAGCCGGTCGCCCGGCGACTTCTCAAACTGAAACAAATGCCTCGAAGAGACGGATAGAGACCTCGCGACAGCGCCGGATCTCCTTGCAGCCCCCCATGTTTGACGGTAAAATGCCGTCTCTCGATGGATGCCTCTGCTCGTTTCCGTCCCTCTTCTGGTAAAATACAGTTTACGAACAGTGATTTCGCGAATATAGTGGATTATTGCGAAAAGAAGAAGTGATTTTGCGAACTGTCGCCCCCGCAAAATAGGATTCCCGTCGTTTTTTGGCGGAAAACCGCGCGTATCGATGTCTCCCCCACGTTCTCCTCTCTTCTCTGATGAAATATGAAACAGATCGCCCTGATTTATCCCTTTACGGTGCCCTGGATGGGAGAGTTTCTGCTCGGCGTTTCGAACTATGCCACGGAACATGGCGATTGGAGCATCCTCGCAAGCCCCCCAAGCTTAAGCGGAACCGGTGAAAACAGCCTCACCTTGTACAATCTCCGCGGATGGCCGGGAGACGGGGTGATCACGTCCATCGCGACCTCTGCCGATGTCAAAGCCGCCCGTCAACTTTCCATACCGCTGGTCAATTTTTCCGGGGCCCTTCATAACCCACATTTTCCCACCGTGGCTCTGGATCATTATGCCGTTGGCCGCGTGGCAGCGGAGCATCTTTTGAAATGCGGATTCCGCCGTCTGGCATACTATGGAATCAAAAAGCTGTACTATTCCCAACAACGCCGGCAGGGATTTCAGGATCCGCGCGAGAAGCCGAAGTGCCTGTGGAAGTCCTCGAGGAAACACATGCCATCGGCCCGCGCACGACTGGCAACAGCGGGTCTCCGGTCTGGCCGCTTGGTTGAAAACGTTGAAACCGCCAATTGAACTGCACGCCCTATGAATATCTCAATTGGCTTCGGATAGAGAAAGCCAAACAATTGCTGCGGGGGAAGAAAAAACGAAAGATCAAAGTAATTGCCGAAACCTGCGGATTTCCCGAATCCGGCCCAATTCCGCATCGTCTTCAAACGCCTCACCGCGGAAATCCACTGCGCGTACGCCAAACTGCCGGAGGACGTATAAAGCTATATACCAGAAGCCGGAAGTCTTTTTTTATTTCTCGGATGCCGATGGCTTGACCATCAGTACGGTTTGGAATTGCTACCGGCGAGTCGAAACAGGGACGATGCTAGTTTTCCGACTAGGCGGCGTCGTTCATCGCGAAGACCACCTCAACGCGGCCAATCCCAACTCCCGGAAGAAATGGACAAGCGGCGGAAAAACAAAATCGAGCCAAGAAGGCCCGGCAATTTTTCTGCCTTGCATTTTCTTGTCTCCGTTCTTCGCCCGAAGTGCAAATGCCCGCGGACTTTTCCCAATCCCATGCGGCGCAATGGTTAACATGCGTTCATGCATCCCGCTCCGCCGCCTCACATCGCGGAATTCATCCCGCACGGGTGGCACCGGTTCTCGAACCGGTGGACGAACGTCCGAGAGGCATTCTCTTCACTCCAACCGCTCGATCGGTACGCCGACCGATTTCCGCCATGCATACCAGCGGGCGGAACTCCATTTCCAGTCCGTCGTCTGCGCCGCGAGTCCTTTCCGTACGGGATTCTCGTGCATGGAGTTCAATTTCTCCAGTATCTTTTCTTTCGTATGAATCTCGAAGGGATAATACTTCGGCTGCCAGAATTTATCCCCTTCGCCGAATCCCTCGAAATAATGAGGCAAATCGCGGCGATATGCCGACGACTTTGTGATGGGGTTCACCCACGAGGAAGACGCACGACGCGTGCGAGACGTGCTGCCGAAACGTTTCGGCAAGTACGGCCTGGCGATTCATCCCGAGAAGACCCGACGGGTGCCGTTTCGGCGACCACCGCTGCGGGAAACGCCGCGGAATGAGCCGCTGCGGTCGCCGCCGGGAACGTTCGACCTGCTGGGATTCACCCATTATTGGGCACGATCCCGGCAAGGGAACTGGGTGGTGAAGCGCAAAACGGCCGCGAGCCGATTTACGCGGGCAGTCCGGACGATTGCCCAGTGGTGCCGGTTCAACCGACACCGCCCGATTGCGGAGCAACACCAGACACTGAATCAGAAACTCCGCGGACACTACGCTTACTACGGGATCACGGGCAACTACATTGCGTTGCAGC
Organism: Pirellulales bacterium; assembly: GCA_963713065.1. GTDB lineage: Bacteria > Planctomycetota > Planctomycetia > Pirellulales > Thermoguttaceae > JADLEL01. Next base: position 171,311 of record CAVQKP010000023.1, read on the forward strand.
GATTTCGGGAGGAGGTGCGGCGTCTGTGGTGGAAATGGCTTGGCCGCCGCAAGAGCGGGAATAGGCTGTCGTGGTCCCGGTTCGCCAGACTTCAGCAACGCTACCCCCTCATCAACGCGGCAGCCATCCATTCGGTGTGCCGTCATCGAAGCGAAGGAGTTACTTGAGGAACCGGATGCGGTAATCCCGCACGTCCGGATCTGCGGGAGCCCCAGGTGAGCAATCACCCGGGGCCACCCGGCCCAAATCCCCCCGTGAGGCACTCGGAAAACTGAAACGAAAGTAGGCACAACTCCCAAAACCTTCTCTAGTTAGGGTGCGCTGTGAGAAATACGAAAATTGCAGATACGGAAGTTGCCTGATGCTGTTGTTAGACCGCCTTCCACCCTTCCTTCCTTCCCTCAGTCGGCGGCAGCCCTATTTCAGTGTCGTCGGGTAGGTTCCTACGCGATTCAAGATGGTCTTGCCCGTCGGCGTGGCCCAGAAGCCGGTATCGCCGGTCAGATAGGAGGGAGGCATCGCCTTGATGGTGAACTGGGCGTTGAATTGCGGCGTCCACTTGTCGAAACGCTTGTCCACCTCGCCGGCTAACGGGCTATAGATGTCGATCATCAACTCGGGACCGTGCGGCGAAAGATCGAAGTTCTGCAGTTTGAAGGATTTGATCTTGCCAATCGACTTCTTCTCCGGTCTCCCCGCCGCGCCGCGGAACTGAATCTCCATCGCCTTGAAATCGACGACCGTTTGCCACTCGCCCGACGAAGTGCTATCGATGAGCTTCCACATGTAGGGCACGGCGGCAATCTGCTTGCCCTGGTCGTACTGTTCCAGCAACAGCGCCCCCTTGGCAAAGCGAGGATCGAAGCCGAGGTCAACCGGCTTGTTGGGCTTCTTGGCCAACTCTTGCTTGTATCTGCGGAGGTTATCGAGCTCGGTGGGATAATAGGTGTTGCACAAGGCCTTCACCGGCATCTGCTTGCCGGTGAAGATCGAAAACTTGTGATTCACCAATGCGATCACCGCCGTTGCGCCGGTCTTGTCGGCCACAAAGAGATGGCTGCTCAAACCATTTGGCCACCACTCGGGAATCGGCCCGGTCGGCGCCGCTTTGACGACCTCGGCGACTGTCCCGTATTTGTCGAGTTGCATTTGGATCCATTGAGCCCAGAACATCTTGGGCCGCGACGGATCGACAGGGTTTTGCGCGGGCAATCCCAATTCGACGATGAAGAGTCCTGCCTCATTGAGCCCGTACAACGGAAACTCGCGGCCGAGGCACACGAAAGTCATCGAGCCATACTTGCTCTCCCAGACCTCGACCGGTTCGTCGACCTTCTCCATCGTCGAAAGCGCCCGCCAAGAAACGCTCGTCTTTGTCAGCCCTCGTCGATTTGTCACAACGATTCCAGGCATCGGCGGGATGTTCTCGTTGAAACCAAGGACTAGTTCGCCGCGACTATCCAGAACGAACACCGAGCAAGCCGGCGCACGCGACGCAGTAGATGCCGCCGCAATGATCGAAATTGCAAGGATATGCCGTATCGGCAATGGAAGTCCCTTAGCGATTTTCATTTGACTTCATCTTGTCCAAAGGTGTAAGGATCGTCGGCGGACGGGGAGAAGACATCGACGGTTTGTACGAGGGCGGTCTCGTCATCGATCCGGTAGACGCCCGCGTCGTCGCCGGCCGGTGCGCCAACGAGCACTCGGGGGTCGTCGAAGAACGGCAACCCGGCCAGCACGCGGCCGAGCGTCGCCTTGTCGATTTTCGACGCGCAGCCGGCGCTGGAGACCATGCTCATAAGATGCACCGGTCCGGATTGTCCGTCGGCCGACTCGCCGGCACACGGGCAACTGATAGGAAATTTGAATTCACTCATAGGACTGAGTATAGGCAGTAGGAAGTAGTGATACAAGGTGGCCATGAGGGGGAGTGTGGCGATGCCGCGAAAACCCGGCTCGACCGGCGGTTTCTCACACGGCAGGTGCGCACCGCCTAACCGAACCCAACCCTGTTCGTACCAAACCTACGCCGGTTGAGTTGACATAATTGGTTGAAGGGAAAGCCTTTAGAGGTTCCAAATTGTTTTCATTCGGTTATCAAACGAAAGCAACCCGTAACTGAACCATAGCATACTGGTTTATTGCGATGATGGCAAGTATGTTAACTCAGATTAAAAGTGTCTGTTCCGCGAAATCCATCTTCATTCTTGTCGGCTGATCTGTCAAGATCGGGCCATCGTTACTTTCATCCAGGAGACAAGCGATGACCGTGGCGGGACTCAAGGGTCGCAGCACCGCGCGAACGCTGCCTCGCTGGAAGGGCGTGAAGTACCTGACGGATAAGGCAAGTGCCATTTTTCAGAAGCGAGCCTTGGAGATCGCATCAGAGCAAAGGATTCCGCGTGTGCATCTAGACATTTATCTGACACAAGATTTCTTACAGGCCCGCGAAAATCGCAACAAGGAACTCAAAACCGGTCTGCGGGCCGACCGTCTCAGCGATCACCGCTACTTCGCCAATCTCATCCGCCTCTATCTGCACACGGCGGCGTAAATCTGCGTGGTCCGCATGCGTCGCGTCGTCGCCGATCCGCCGCCGGACCTGTCGAGCGAAGCCGTTCCCGTCGAAGCGCTTGCCGGCCAAAGACGCCGCGCATTGGCACAACCGCCGCCGCGAGCGCGATCCGCTCGGCGAAGGCCAGCCCTGCATGTGGCGCACGCGGCTGATCAAAGTCGCCGCGCGGGTGCATGAAACGACCCGTCGCGTGGTCGTGGAACTCTCTTCCAGTTGGCCGTACCTGGATCACTTTCAGGAAGTTCTGCGGCGTCTTGCGGCGTTCTTTTCGCCGAATCTCAATTCCAGCTAAGCTTGGCCACAACCCGCTGCTCCGCGCCTCCCCGGTCCGCCGACCGTGGGGGAAAGGGGGGCTTACGCCCGCTGCCCAACTCCACGCCCTTTCCTTTCGCCCCCAACCCTCGCTTTCCCGCATCTCGCCTCGTCCCGCGAACATTTATGAATAATCCGGGCTAGGCCCCCTCACCTCTCCCGCACACCGGCGGTTCTGGAAGGACGTTCGGGCAGTTGGGGAGCGGATTTGGTGGCTTCTCGGCAGCAAATCTCCGCTGGATTGGGCGGGAGGCACGCACCAGGGAAGAAGTCCAATTATTGATAAGTCAGGACACTTTTGATAGTTTAGGCTCTGTAAAACAATAATCAACCACGTCCATAGGACATGGTATTAGGAAGGCCCTCCCGAGCGGGCCGAACACGTGGGGAAGGCCCCGCTGGGGCCGTTGGGTTAATCGAAGTTCAACTTGCCTTGGCGGCTCTCCAATTGTTCCTGCTCCCGAATGTACTGACGAATACGGCCTTCATTCAACCCCACCGTACTCACGCAATAGCCTGCCGCCCAAAAATGCAGCCCGCTCATGCGACGTTCCTTCAGCAATTCCCGGTGAATTCGCACCGCACTCTTGCCTTTCAGAAAACCGATCGTATGCGCCACGCTGTACTTGGGCGGAATGCTTAAACACATCTGGATGTGGTCGGGCATGCAATGACCTTCCAACAATTCCACGCCCTTTTGACGACACAAATCACGCAACAGTTTACCAATTTCTCCCCGCAATCTGCCATAGAACACTTTGCGGCGATATTTTGGTATGATGACTACATGGTACTTACATTCCCACCGCACGTGGGAAAGGCTTTGCCATTCGTGCATAGGTCATTCCTTCCTGGCCCAACGGGGCTTCCCGAAGGAATAGCCTATGCCGGATGGTACGCCTTTTGCACCCCGGATCGCTCCGAAGCTATTCGGGTCGCACGGCCAGAGGCCGTGGTTTTAGGAACGTACTAATGACTAATCCCGGCCTGACCCAATAATCCTGACCCTATAATCCTTGATTGCGAGACCGACCTGGTCCGTAGCTCTTAAAGCACGGCAGTAGAGCCGAATTCCGATCCGTTGCCGCCTTAGGAGCTTGCGCGACGGCGTTGAAACACGGAAAAAATAAGGCAAACTGTGCCTGCAAACAGCAGCGAAACCGCGGACGGCTCGGGTACAGGATTGACGGCGGTTCCGACCGCCGCGCTTGCTGTAGCCGCGCCGGTGAAACCGATGACAAGCGAACCTTGCGCGATCGACTCGACGGTCAATGTTGTGCCCGGACCGAGCCGGGTCGTTCCGTTGCCGGTGATTGTTTTGATGTTCTGTAAACCGGCGGAAAGCAAGAGCGTGCCATCGTTCGCGATTGCGAAGATTGCCCCCACCCCCTCGTGCGCCAGTTCAAGCGTTGCCGACTCGGCGATCGTGACCCCGCTGGTTCCCGAAATCCCGCCCGTCACCTTGAGAGTCGCCTCATCAACTGTGGTTGCGCCGCGGTAGTTGTTCGCCCCAGCGAGTGTCGCCAAGTCCGTGCCGGTCTTCTCGAGCCCTACATCACCGATGAGACGAACGTTCACCGTGCCGCCCTGGATATCATAGTCCGCATTGCTCGTCAACGTGCCGGTGCCGATCACCGCGCCGCCGGTAATGCGGAAAGCGCGCAATCGTCTTTGAGCCCGTGCCAACATCCAAAATGCCACCGGTCACGGTGTAAGGGCCGGACGTCATGGTGTTCGCGCTGTTATACTTGAGCGTGCCGGCCTCGATGGTGGTCATCCCGGTATAGTAGCTGTAGGTCGGCATCAAGACTCCCGCCCCCCGCTTGACGAGCGTTCCTCCCGTGGTGGCATCTCTCAACACCGCGCCAACATACGCCGTGCATCCCGCACCGATATCAAAGCGTGAGTCCCGGTCGCTGCGAGCTTTAGGGACAGGGCTGGATTGATGTGCAGATCGGCACTTGCCTCGTCGTTTTCAATAGTGCCATCGTTCCAATTGAACTGGGCGTTCACGTTGCCGGCCTCAATCAATACGGCTCTCAGCGTGGCCCCGCCGTCCAGATTACAGACGCCCATGCCGCCGTAGAACGATAGATTGAGAAGGTAGGCCGCCACGAGTCCGCCGCATCCGCCATAACCGATATTCAGCGTGCCGCTGCCCATAAAACCGACATCGACTTCGGTAGCGACGATCCATTGTGAGCCGGCGCCGCCGACGTTCACCGTGCCCGTGCCGCCGTCGTAGCAACCGATGATGCTGTTTAGACTGGTGACGGCGCCGCCGCCACGGATGTTGAGCGTCCCATTGCCAAAGCGGCCGACCTAGAGTGGCATGTCGATGATCCAAGCCGAACCGGCGCCCTTGACGGTCGCCGTGGCGTTCGATCCGGGGTCATCGCCGATACAACTGGAGTAATTGCTGGGGTAATTGTTAAAGCGGTAGTGGTGGACCGTCCCGCCGTTGGCGATGTTGAGCGTTCCCTTGCCTGAATAGCCGACGTAGAAGCCGGCGTCGTTGTTTCGGCCGATCTCCCAAGTCGAACCGGCCCGGCGACAGTTGCCGTGCCATCGCCGAGGGGGCCGTGGCCCAGAAAGGTCGTTCGGGTCGCCAATTCACTGCCGCCATCAACGGTCAGCGACCCCACGGCAGTTTGCCCGACAAAGACGTTGGTGCCGGCGGTCCACGTCGTCGGATCAACCGGCGACAAATCGCCCGTCCCGACAATATCTGCGGGCGACAGTCCACTTGTGCAAAGAAAAGCGAGGCATCGCACCGAACCCCAACGCAACCGCGCGGCGCCGACGCTGTGAACAAACCGCCTTCGACATATCGCGAACCATCGGGCTACCCTCCAAGACCAGCAAGTAGTTGTAGGACGAGTGTCAAGCAAATCCTAAACTGATAGACTGAAAGGAATACTTACCGCAAATTTGCTTTCGTCCACGAGCCCGATGGTAACCAGTGAGAATGGAGTAAGTAAGGGGGATCAGGCGGGGTGAGGGCGGCCTAGTCCGCCCTCACCCCGCCGGCACAAAAGTCGGAAAGCCTCCCGCAGGGTCACTCGTCCGGAACCTTTCCCGGCCCTTTACCGCCAGCATGCGGTTCACGGCGTTCAAAAGGCTTTCGCGCTGGCTTCGCCAATGTCGGTCGAGTCGTCGCGACCGCGGTAATCTGGCCTTCGTGCTCGGCCTGCACCACCGCCCCTCGATCGTCTGAATCTGCTGCTCGGTGAGCGAGGCAATGTCGCCGTCGTAGATTTCCTTCTTCTTGCCGGCCAAATCCGAACAGCGGTGACTCGCACAACCCGGAGATTGCACTGAATGTCAATACATCGAAATATCCCCCACTTGACCTATACCGTAGGATATCTTAGGTGGCCCTGAATTCAATTCCGCGTCGGTGCATTACGTATCCACCTTCGTAATAGTACAAAGCGAGAACCAGAGATCGATATCATGGATATTCAGGAAATCGAACATCAATCGTCACGTGATGCGCCAAAGAGATTCAACTTCAAAAGCGCCGACACACGGCACGCTTGTGGGTTCACCGGACGGCGATTTTTTCGCGGGGATGGATGTCGCGGCGTTTCCGGGCGAACGCGTCATGCAGTCGCTCATTAAAAACACGAATCTGCGGTGGACCGGCTTCTATCTGACGCCCGCTCCGTCGCAGGGACATAATCTGAAATGGATGGACAAGCACGGCTTTCTTCGCAGCCTGGGTTGGGGTATCGCTCCCATTTATGTTGGGCGGCAGATCAAGGCGGTTCCCCACGCCGACCATCGGATCACACCGGAGACCGGCAAAACCGATGGGGAACACGCCGCCCAACTCGCCGGATCCGCGAAGCTTGGAGGCGGCTCAATCATTTATCTCGATTTCGAGAACGGCCCTCCCTTGCTCGATGAACAAAAAACCTATTATGCGGCCTGGGCAGCGGCGGTCCACAAGAAAGGCTACAAGCCGGGCGTCTATTGCGTTTCCGGTCTCGCTCCGGGCCTGTTTGCCACCGTTCCGACTGGGGCGATTTGGGTGGCGAACTATAGCAAGTTTCCTAAAAAGATCTTCAAAACGCCATTCCCCCATCCGGATCCCACGCAGGGCGGCTTCAAAGCCTCGGTCTGGCAACTTCGCGGCAATATCACCATCGAATACGAAGACCTCGGCGGCGGGAAAAAGCATACCTTTGTCGATCTGGATAGCTCGATCAACCAGGATCCGTCAAAATTCACTTGATCTTAACCGACGAGGGTGTCGAAACCTGGGGGCTGATGGGGGCTGATGGGGGTCAGGTCTTGACATTTAACTATTGGCGTGGCAGGATCGGGATTTGACGCCCCGGCTTGCTGAAACCCGTAACGACCGCGTGCGCGGGTGCCTTGATGCCTTGCCCGTGGCTGGAGTGCCCTGCCCCGTGGCTCGACCATTGCGAATCGACGTCGAGGACGGTTTGTACCACGTTACCAGCCGTGGGGAAAAAGGTGTCAGGAACCATTTGTCTGTTGCTTCGGTCCTCCGTGAACGCTCCGTTCGTCTGCCGATTTGAGATCGCTGGTGTCCTGCACGATTGAAATGCTCGCATTCTCCGCTTTGCACTTTCCGCTTTATGTTTTCTCCCCCAAAAGCTGGTGACAACACTTCCGAATATTTTTCGCCATAACTCATTTCTCGGCATTATTTTTTCGGTGCGACATCGTTTTGAAACCTGACGCTTCGTGAATCATGACACCGCCGTCCCTCCAACAAGAAACAACAAAGCACAAATGGCGTAGCGGGTGTTCTGGGGGTGTTCTGGGGGACATCATCCACAATTATCGAGCCTTTTTCCCTTTGGGACCGGGCTTCTGCCGCCGGAGAACCCGACCCAGTTTCTTCTCCAGCCGCTTCTGGAACGCCTCCGCTCCCAACACGCGGCCGGTCGCCTCGTGGCTGCGGAAAACCTTCAGCTCTTCCTCGCTCACCGCACTGGTCAACAACCGCCGCCAGTTCTCCGCCAGCGCCAACAGCGGTGCAACCTTCACCAACCGATCGTCCTTGCCCTTGAGATGCGCCCGCGCACTGCTCCAGGCATAGTCCCGCGGCGACTCCACCAGCTTCGCCCGCACCGGATTCAGTTCGATGTGCCGTGCGGCGGCCAGGAGATGGGGCTTATCCATGACGAAGGAGGCGAAACGCCCCTGCCAAAGATACCCCCGCCAGCCCTCGCGGAGATTGATCTGCCGCGTGTAACGCCGATGCGCCTCGCCGATCGCCCGCCGCAGACCGTCCTCGGTCTTGGGGACGGCAATCAGATGCACGTGGTTGGGCAGCAAACAGTAGGCCCAAATGGCCACCCGGCATTCGCCGCACCATTCGGCCATCAAATCGAGATAGGTTTCGTAATCCGCGTCGCGAAAGAAGGTCGGTTGGCAGCGGTTTCCCCGCTGGGTAATATGGTGCGGCATCCCCGGAACGATGATTCTCGCTAATCGAGCCATGGTCGCCAATTTACCGGAAAGGAGAGAAATTGTCAATAGTTACCAATGATGTCCCTTGAACTCTTGATGTCCCTTGAACTCGAACTCCGAAAACAATGATCATTCGTAAAATATTTTTCGTTTGGCAGACCAAACGCCCGTCAAACCAGATTATATGCAATCCCTATCCGCCCCATATCACCAAAACCCAAGTGGCAAAAATTCCCCCCAAAAAACCTCGTATTTCTCGATACAAACGCAAATCAGCCCCTGCCAAATCCTGAAAAAACCCAATATTCAACGTGTAAAGCCGGAGGAAGAATTCGGCAAATACCAATAATCCCGCAAAAACAAGCGTTTTTCGCGCCCCGCCAAAACCAAACACCGCGGCAAGATATGTCCTTCCGCGTAAAAAATTACTCGCTTCGCCAAAAAAAGAACCTCACTCCCGATCCCCTGTTCCCGGTCCCCTCTCCCAAACGTGGAAAAACTTAAAAAATGTTGAGCAAAACCTCTGCCCCCCAATCCCTCACCCCTCACCCCAAAGTCGAGTAGTGCCGATCAACCCACAATCCGTTTCCAGCGGTCGAGATTCCACTGGATTTTCTCGGCTTGCGTCAGCTTGCTGAAATCGGGCTCCTGTGGGGGGGCTTTTTGCGAAGAAACGGCTGCGGCAGGCTGCGGTCGGGCGGCGTTTCCGCCACCGCCGTAGCTGCTTGCGGTGTCGGTCTGCTGCAGATCGTCGGTGAGCGTGCGCAACGGGCGGATGCCGAGTTTCTGCAAGTCGCCGTGATACGCCCGAACGGCCTCCGCGGGATTAATTTCATCGTCGGCCACGGCGCGGAGATGGCGGATGAAGCTGAGCTGATGCTCGGCGTTGTTGATTTTCCGCCCGTAAAGCGCCACTCGGGCGCCGTACTTTTTTGCTTCCCAGAGCATGTGGAAGGCATCGAAGGTCGTGCCCGCCGAGCCGCCGAGGATGCCGACCACGAGCGAACGATCGTAACGGGCCAACGACTCCATCGCGGCGGGGCCGTGATACGGAATTTTCAGAAACAGCGGCCGCCCGCGGCTCGTCACGCCGGCGAGCGCCCGGGCGATGTGGTCATTGAGGAACCGCCCCACGTCGGCCGGCGGATGGTCGCCGGGAGCGTTGGGATCGAACACTTCCAAAAAATGGCGAAATCCTTTGGCCTCCGCCTCCAGGCGAAATGTTTTATAGGCGTCCAGCGTCGGGCGATCGAGTGTCGTGTCGTTGTTGAACGTGATGGAATAGAGGCCCAGGTCGGCGCCTTTGCGGCGCTCGCCGGCCTCGCACTCCCGCTTGCCGCATTGGATGTGATCGATCGTGGCGGTGCGAAACGGCAGCGATGGCTGCGTCGCGTATCGCCCCGTCCCCGATGCCAGCCAAATGTCGGTCGTGTCGTTGGCGCGGACCGCCGGCGTTATCGGACTGCGATCGAAAAGCCGTTCCTCGATAGTGAGCAACTCGTTGGTGCTGGCCGACATCAGCATGATATCGACCAACTCCTGGGCGATGATCTCGCGGATGATTTGCCGGAATTCCTGCAACGTGCGGAAACGGGCTTCGCCGGCGTAATGCTCGGGACTGCGCCCCGGAGCGGCCAGCCCAAAGGCCATGTCGGCGTCTTTGGCGTCGGCGAGAATAAAGTCGCGGCAGGTGGAATCGGCCAGGATCCGCGCAAGTTTTCGATCGAGAGATTTTTCCGGCATGGTCAACGGCCCAACCTAGTGACAAAAACCTAAAACTACCATGATATTACGACTATACCGCACCGCAAGCGAAATTAGGCGAATTTTTTGCTCGATATCGCGGGATAAAGCGCAGTTTTCGCGAAGTGCGTCCTTCAAGGACGGGCGTACCTTGAAACAATTTGCGAAATGGCTCACAGGAGGGGTTCTGAAGTTTATAATCGTATGATAATATAATAACTTTCCTGTATCCTGGGAACTGATAGAAATCAGTTTTTGACACGAATGTCAGTTTCACAATCGACTTTTCTGTAATGTACTGCTTATTAGCATTCATGATCAAAAATCCCCGCAGCGGATAATACTTTCAGGGGAGCGATTATGGCATCTCAGCAACGCATCGAGCCCTGGGACCGATCCCGAGCGGATGATTTGGCCAAGGAATTCCGTTACGTGATTACCGACATGATCTGCCGAGCCGGGTCGGGCCATCTTGGCGGGGCCTTAAGCCTCGTCGAGATCATCATCAGCCTCTATTACCGCATCATGAACGTGCATCCGGACGAGCCGCACTGGCCGGACCGCGACCGATTGATCCTTTCCAAAGGTCACGCGGGGCCGGTATTATACACCGCGCTCGCGTATCAGGGATTCTTTCCCATGCAGTGGCTGGCGACCATGAACCAAAACGGCACGCGCTTGCCCAGTCATGTCGATCAACTCAAAACACCCGGAATCGACGCCACCGCCGGTTCGCTGGGGCAGGGCCTTTCCTGCGCTTGCGGTGTGGCGCACGCCGGACGGATGAACGGCAAGAATTTCCGCACTTTTTGCATTATCGGCGACGGCGAGAGCAACGAGGGACAGATTTGGGAAGCCGCGATGTCCGCCGCGCATTGGAAGCTCGACAACCTTGTGGCAATCACCGACTGCAACAAGCTGCAAATCGACGGGCGGACCGAAGACATCGTGAAACTCGAACCGCTGGCGGAAAAATGGCGGGCCTTCAACTGGGAAGTCTTCGAGATCGACGGCCACGACTGGGACCAGATATACGACGCCCTCCAGGCGGCTATCGCGGTGAAGGGCAAGCCGGCGATGATCGTCGCCCATACCGTCAAGGGCAAGGGAAACGCCGTCGTCGAAAACCGCATCAGCAGCCATCACGTCAAGGTGAGCACGCGGGATGATTACGACGAACTTCTCGGCGGCCTGGGCTACACCTACGCTTTGCCTTACGGAAATTGAGGAGGATTTATGCTTCGTCACGAGATGGATTTACAAGTGGTGTACGCCCAGACTCTGTGCGAGTTGATGGAAGAAAATCCCGAAGTGGTCTGCCTGGAGGCCGATCTCGCGTTGGCGTCGAGCACGATCCCCATCGTATCGGAAAAATTTGCGGACCGGTTCATCGATGCGGGCGTTTCGGAAGCGAACATGATCGGACTGGCCGCGGGATTGTCGCTGGAAGGCAAAATCCCTTTCTGCCATAGTTTTTCGTGCTTCACGACGCGGCGCGTGTATGACCAGATCACGATCAGCGTGGCCTATCCCAACAACAACGTGAAGATCGTCGGCACCGCGCCCGGCGTGACCCAGGGTTCGAACGGCGGGACGCACATGTGCTTTTTGGATCTCGCCCTGATGCGCGCGATGCCCAACATGCACGTTTATTCGCCCTGCGACGCCTACGAATTGCGGGCGGTCATGCGCTACATGGCCCGGACATTGCAGCCGGCCTACATGCAATTGGTCCGCTATCGCATGCCCGGCATTTTCGACGAAAGCTACGAGTTCGATCCGCACCATGCCCGGGTGTTGCGCGAGGGAGACGACGTCACGCTCGTGACCACGGGCTATATGGTGCCGTTCGTGCTCGCGGCCGCCGATGAACTGGCGACGACGGGAATCAACGCCGAGGTGTTGCATTACCCTTCCATCAAACCCTTCGATGCGGACACCCTGGTTTCTTCCGCCCGGAAAACCGGCGGCGTCGTAGCCGTGGAGAACCAGAGCACGATCGGCGGCTTGGGCGGAGCGGTCTGCGAAACGCTATCGGAACAATATCCCGTCCGAGTGAAACGCTTGGGAGTGCCGGATAAATTCGGCGAGGTCGCGACCGAGGAGTATCTTCTCGAAAAGCACGCATTCGGAGTCAGCCATACCGTCGCAGCTGCAAAGGTTCTGGCGAAATCCCGTCGAAAACCGGTGCTGGTCTCCGAGTAATAATCTCAGGGTGGGCTTTGCCCACCAGTTATCTAAAATTTGCAGGGTACGCTATGCCCGCTAATTCTCGATGTTTTGGCGATCCCTAAAACCAGGCCTCTTTTCAACCTTTTCTGCAGCTTTATCTGGCGATGCAAAATCTTCGATAAAGAACGGCCGATTGACAAAATGACAACAATACGCTACAAGGAAGAAAGGAATTGGCAGCGGAAAATCTCCATTAAACTAATATAGGTGTTTTTTTATTAACCGAAACCGGGGCTGAATCCTATAACAAAACCGGTTTTCTGAGCGTTGGCCCGATGTAATCCGCCAGGCCCTTCTTTCAGTTTTCCGGATCCCCTGTTTTCGTATTCGATTCTTTTCGGGGCAACGTACATGGGGACTGCCGCATTTTTTCGGCGCAATAGGTTTTGCCAGGCATGGGTATTTATTCGCCTCAAAATATGAGACTGCCCCTTTTGATCCGCTCCACCGGATACCGCATCATCGAGGGATGAAGTTATGCTGAAATATTTCCACGATAATAATATTCCTTTCGGTCTTCCCCCTCGCCGTGTTCGCGCCGCTTTTACTCTGGTGGAACTGCTGGTGGTGATCGCGATCATCGGCATCCTGATCGCGCTGCTACTGCCCGCCATTCAAGCCGCGCGGGAAGCAGCCCGGCGGATGACGTGCAGCAATCACCTCAAACAATTATCGCTCGGCTGTCTCACTCACGATAACGCGATGCGTTTTTTCCCGACGGGCGGATGGTCGTGGATTTGGATGGCCGATCCCGATTGCGGCTACGGCCGACAACAACCGGGCGGCTGGACCTACAACATACTGCCATTCATCGAGAACAAAGGTTTGCACGATATGGCGAAAGGCAGTTCTTACGCCGGGGGCCAAAAACAAAAATTACTGGCGCTCATGGCGCAAACGCCGTTGGAGATATTCAATTGCCCCACGCGCCGCGGCGTGGTCATGACTACCAACTATTGCAACTGCGTGAATGCCGATCCCGTCGCAATGTGTGCCCGAACGGATTACGCCGCCAATGGCGGCGCGGAATGGGTGGGCTGCGCGGTTTGGGACTCTTCGCCCATCGATCCCAAGCAAATACCACCCAGTTCCTTTGCCGACGTTTCTTCGGCGACGGGCGTAATCTGTTCGGTGAGCATGGTCCGCGCGAAGGACATTCCCGATGGCCTGAGCAAGACCTATTTACTGGGCGAAAAACTCATTAACGCCGATTGCTATTTCAACGGAAACGACGGCGGAGACAATCAACCCATGTTTGCCGGCTACGATTGGGATTACAATCGCTGGGGCGGGCCCGAGCCGGTGGATGAAAACTACCAGCCCCGGCGAGACCGGCACGGCGTGCAGTTGATCATCTTCGGCAGCGCGCATGCCGCGACATTCAATATGTCTTTATGCGACGGCGCAGTGAAAAGCATCGGCTACGATATCGACCCCGTGATCCACAGCCGACTATCTACACGCAGCGGCCATGTCGCGGCGGCTTTGCCTTGATTGCCGCGAACGGCATTACGTCGGAACGGGCAATCCTGAAGTAATTCGCCGAGAGACGACCTGAAACTACTTGAGACAACCGGTACCATGGAACTGCACGGCAAACCCGATTTCGATTTGGCGATGAAACGCGTCGATGCCTGGTTCGAGCAGCAAGTGCTCGACCGCCCGCCGGTCCGCTTTTCGGAACACAACGCGGAATATTCCGCCTCGCACACGCTTTCCGGCAGGAGTTGGCCGGATTTGAAGGCGCGCTGGTTCGATGCGGAATATCAAGTGGATTTGTTCTTGGACTCGATCCAGGGCCGGAAATTTTACGGCGAAACGTTTCCGATTTTTAATCCGAACCTGGGGCCCAACGTGTATGCCGCCTATTTCGGCGGCGAGTTGGATTTCGGCGAAGTTACATCCTGGATTCGGCACAGCGTCTGCAAATGGGAGGACATGCAGAAGCTGAAGTTCAGCACGGATAACGAGTATTATCTCAAGATCGAGGAGCTTACCAAGGCAGCATTGGAAAAATGTTCGGGACGTTATATGGTCGGCTACACCGACCTGCATGGGAGCCTCGATTGCGCCGCCGATTGGCGCGATCCACAGTTGCTCTGCCTGGATATTTTCGACTGCCCGGAAAACATTCATGCGCTTGTGCGTCTGGCCGACGAAAATTTTCTGCCGACCTTCGACCATTACGATGCCCTGCTCAAGGACCACGGGCAGCTTTCGGTCAACTGGATGGGCATTCCTTCGCGCGGGAGAATTCACATTCCGAGTTGCGACTTCACGGCAAATGTTTCCGCGGAAAATTTCGCGGAGTTCTATCTGCCGTCGCTGTTGGCGGAAGTGAAGGCGATGACGCATAATATTTTCCATCTCGACGGCAAAGGGATGATCCGCCATCTCGACCGCATCTTGCAGGTGCCGGAGATTCAAGCGATCCAATGGGTGCAGGGAGTCGGCAACGATCTTGCGATCATGCAGTGGCTGCCGCTTATCAAGCGGATTCGCGCCGCCGGCAAATCGGTGGTGGTCGATCTTCAACTGGCTGAATTGGAGCCGTTCATCGCGGAAATGGAGCCGGAAGGGCTTTATCTGTGTCTGGCGGCGCCGCAAAACCTGCAGCCGGAAATTCTCGAGCGGCTGGAAAAATGGTGAACGCTTGGTGTGGGGCACGCCCCCCCGCATGAAATGCCAACTTCCCAAATGCCGCAGCAAAAACTTATACTAGTGGAACAAGACACTGTCTGGCGTTGGTTTGCGAAATTTTCATCCCTCCGAAGGGGAGTATTTTTTTGAAAGGACTATTTGATGTTGACCACACTCAAGCCCGTCGGTTTTTGCATCATGCTGCTGGCTGTCGCGTCTGCCCCATTTGCCGCCGCAACGGAGATGAGGACGATGCGATACCAAGTGGGCACGGCGGAGCAGACAGTCGCGTGGCAAAACGAGCTGCGCGGGAAACTTTTTAAGCTGCTGAAGATGGATGATCTCGTACCGGAAGTCAGCAAGCTCGCGTTCGATGCCAAGGTGATTCGCAGATGGGAAATGCCGGGCTTCACCGTCAAGGAGATGAGCATCCGCAGCACGCCGGGCCGGATGATGGAAATCGTCTTGACGATTCCCAAGGAAGGCAAAGGACCCTATCCCGCCGTAGTGTGTATCGGCGGACATGGATCGAACAAATTTACTCCATACACCAACGGCAAAGCATTCGGTCCGCTGCCCGCGAATAAAGATGACGGCAGTCCGCTGTACAAGGGATTCGCAGCGGAACTTGCCAAAGACGGCTATATCACGATTTCCACGTTGGTCAGCCAGCATGAAGTATATGAGAAAGGGCGGATGCTGATGGGAGAGCGGTTGTGGGATTTGATGCGCTGCGTGAGCTACCTCGAGTCGCTGCCGAACGTGGATAAGTCGCGGATCGGTTGCGGAGGGCTTTCGTTGGGCGGCGAAATGACGATGTGGTTGGCGGCCATGGACCCGCGCATCGCGGCGGCCGACAGCGACGGCTTCCTGACGGTCATGGATCAAATGGAAAAGGGGCATTGCATGTGCTGGAAATTCGCCGGATTGCGGGAGTTGGTGGATTATGCGGACATCTACGCCCTGACCGCGCCGCGGCCGTTGGAGTGCCAGAACGGCCGCAAGGAGCCGCCGGGAAGTTTTACGCCGGAACTGGCTAAGAAGGCGCTGGCCGAGATTCGTCCGGCTTATGCGGCGTTCGGCAAAGCGGAGAATGTCGGCTTGGATATCCATGATGGCGCGCATGAGGTCGATTTGCCGGCAATCCTTGCGTTTTTCAACAAGAATTTGAAGCATTGAAAATTCCCTATTCCTCACTCCGCGTTAGTGTAGTAGCTAAACTGTCACACTCTGATGTCCCGGATTCAGGAGTGGCAATGCAACTGCCGCTCCAACAAACCGAACATTCACCCCCGCTTCTGGATGTTTGAGTGGAATTATTGACATAATCGGTATATTTTGGCATACTGATTCGTTGGAGACAATCTCTAAGGTCTAAAATCGCCGTTCATTCAGGCGGTTGAAGATCGTGCGCTCGGTAAACTATTCTCAAATTTCCATTAACAATCCCGGTCTTAAGTTTTGAAATCGTTCTTGCTCCATGCGAATACCTTGCATGGCAATCGTGAAAGCAAAATACTGATCACGATTTGTTCCCAATAATCCCATGACGAGGAATATTATGCACCCTTCCCAGCGAAGATTGCGAAAGCGCAACCAAACGTCGAAAAAATCGAATGCCTTGCATTTGGAGTTGTTGGAATCGCGCATGCTCTTGAGCGGCACCACGCTCAGCGATTTGCTGGCGGCGAATTCACTGGTCCAATCCGATCCCAGCACCATTTGGTCTTCCGATACCTGGATTTCTCCTGCGGCGGAGAGCCCATCGGCGGGAGCGAGTGCGGAGGGGCCGACGGCCAACGCGGTGCAGCCTTCTCCTTCGATCAATCCCTTGGACACCATTGTTTACGACACACGGGCGGACGGGATGCCGATTCTCAATAGTCTTCCGGGCGCGCCGGGGAACATCTTTCTCGATTTCGACGGCGACGCCACCAACGGTTGGCTGCCGTTCGATATGGACGGGAACGGGTCCACCTTCAACACCACGGAGCAGGCTGCGATCGTCGATACCTGGCGGCAAACCGTCGATTATTATTCGATGTTCGACATCAACGTCACGACGATTCAGCCGAACGTCGCCACGCAGCCGACGGCCTGGCATGTGATTTCTCCTTCCTACAACAACGGCGGCCTGGCCTGGGGGATTTATCCGAATACGTCGCCGGGTTCGATTTCCGACGGGAATTGGTCGCCCTTCAACGTCGGCGAAGCCATCGCGCACGAAGTCGGCCATACGTTCGGATGCGGACACATTTCGCAGTTCGATTCCCTGGGAAACAACATTCAAGTTTACGGGATATTTCCCGATCCCATGCGCGGCTCGACCATGGGCGGAAGCGCGGAGGTCATCGATAAATGGTACAACTGGCACGCCGAACCTTGGGTGAATCCCGGCGGCCCTTCGTTTCTCCAGGATGACATGAACAACATTGCCACGTTGATCAAAAACAACGCGCCGGCAGGCTATACCGGCGACGGCTATCGCACCGACGATTTCGGCGGCACGATCGCCACCGCCCAGCCTTTGGACACGACGGGGACGACGCAAGTCCACTCGGGGATCATCGAACGGCTGAACGACGCGGACGCCTTTTCTTTCACCAGCGCCGGGGGACGATACACGATTACGGCGGCGCACGAATATCCCTCACCGGTGGATTTAAAATTGTCGGTTTATGATTCCTCAGGGACGCTGATCGCCAGCGAGGACAGCGATCCGCGCGACCAGCCGTACTCGATGGCCAACGACCAGTATTTTTCCGTCGATTTACCCGCCGGCACGTACTACGCCATCGTCCAGAGCCACGGCAATTACGACGATCAGGGAAAATATGTCGTGCGGGTAGATCCGCTGCCCGCCGGTTCCGCGTGGACGCTCGAAGACGTGGGACTCAGTTCGCTTCCGGGGTATGCCACCTTCGATTCCGGGTCCAGCACCTATACGCTCGCCGGCTGCGGTTATTTCATCTACGCGCTTCCGGCCCCACCACTTCCAGCATCGGCGGTAAGGCCGACAGCCCCAGTATGAATATCAGACGCTTCAAGGCGACGGTCAAATCATCGCCCGCGTGTCGAGCCTCAGTTCCGTTTATAATCCGAAAGCCGGCATCATGATCCGCGACTCGCTCGATTCCGATGCGATGAGCGCCGCGGTGGTGCTGACTTCTGCGTCGAACGCCTCGTTCATCCATCGGAATACCGCCGGGGGCAATGCCACCCACAGCGCGCATTCCGCTACCACCGCTTATTGGCTCAGACTGACCCGCACCGGCAATACATTCCGCGCTTATTATTCGGCCAACAACGGAGCGAGCTGGGTGCAATTCGGCGGAACCCAGACGATCAACATGGGTGCTACGGTTTATATCGGATTGGTTTCCACGGCCAACGTCAACGACTGGGGGCATCCCGTCGATCCAACTAATCCGCAGCTCAATGCCGCCACGTTCACCAACGTCAGCCTCTCGGCAACCGGCTCGGGAGTGTTGAATCCCACGTTGTCGATCGACGCCGGTCTGGCCACTCCCACGGGCTTGACCATTACCGGCAAAACCTCTTCCAGCATTTCACTTTCCTGGAACGACATCAGCGGCGAGACGGGTTACCGCGTCGAACGCTCCACCGACGGTGTGAACTTCAAGCTGCTGGACACGACGGCGGCCGGAGTCGTCGCCTATACCGACTCCGCATTGACCGATTCCGATACGGGATTACCGTTATATCAGCCGTATTTTTACCGCATCCGGGCGCAAAAGCGCCGCGGGGTATTCGCAACCGTCCGTCGCAGCAACCACGACACCCCGGGCAGGTCCCGTCAGCGGGCTGGTCGTAAATTCCATCAGTCCCACGCAACTGGTTCTTGATTGGGGCGACGCCAGCGGCGAGACGGGCTACCGTATCGAGCGCTCGCCCGATGGCACGAGCAATTGGACGACGGTGGGCACCGTGGGCAAGAATGTGCCCTCCTTCACTAACTCGAACCTCACGGCCAACACGGTGTATTATTATCGCGTCGTAACTCTTGACGGCGGCGGCGACGCGGCGACGAGCGCGGTGGTTTCCCGATCCACGCGGCTGAATCCGGCCGCGGGTTTGACGTTTACCTCCAAGGCATCGAACCAGATGGTCTTTCAATGGACCGCCGTGCCCGGCGCGACGAGCTATCGCATCGAGCGTTCGACCGACGGAACGAATTACTCGATCTTGAACGCCAGCTTCGCGGGAACGACCTACACCGACAACACGGTTTTGCCGCAGAAGGAGTACTATTACCGCGTGACAGGATTAAACGCCAATATCGAAGGCATGCCCGTGGGCATTTTCGCCGCCTCGCCGGCCGCAGCCTTGCCCGGTGCCTGGCTCTCGCAAGACATCGGCGCGGTGGGCGGCACGGGCACGGCCGGCTACAGCGGCGGAACGTTCACGGTAATCGCCAGCGGCGCCGACATTTGGAGCACTGCCGACGAATTCCGCTACGTGTATCAACCGCTCGTCGGCAACGGCTGGATTATCGCCAAGGTCAATTCGGTGGAAGGGACCGACGGCTGGGCCAAGGCCGGCGTGATGATCCGCGAGTCGATGAACGCCGGCGCCCGCCAGGCCTCGACGTTCGTCACCCCGAGCTATGGCGTGGCCTTTCAATACCGCAACGCGACCAACGGCGGTTCCTCCAACGTCGGCGGCGCGGCGGTAACGGCGCCATACTACGTGAAGATCACGCGCACCGGCAATACTTTCACCTCGCAGGTATCCGCCGACGGAAGCACGTGGAGCACGGTGGGATCGACCAGCATTGCGATGAGTACGAATGCCTATATCGGATTGGCATTGACGAGCCACAATGACGGGCTATTGAATACGACGACCTTCACCAATGTATCCACGAGCAATGTTCCGCCGACGATCACAACCGCCGCCAACGCGACGCCGAGCATGGTGACCGGCACGACGACGGCATTGAACGTCGCGGCCAGCGACGATTTCGGCGAATCGAACCTCACCTACACCTGGGTCGCCACGGCGATGCCCACCGGCGCCGCGCAGCCGAGCTACAGCGTCAATGGCACCAACGCCGCCAAGAATACCACCGCCACTTTCTACAACCCCGGCAGCTACAGCTTCCAGGTCACGGTAACCGACGCGGGAGGGCTTTTCGTCACCAGTTCGGTCAATGTTACGGTCAACTTAACTTTTACCGCCATTGTGGTTACTCCAACTTCGGCGATCCTGGCATTGGGCGGGCAACAGCAATTCACCGCCTCGGCGGTCGATCAATTCGGCATCGCCCTCGGCAGCCAACCCGCGTTTACGTGGACGGCCACCACGGGCACGATCGACAGCAGCGGGTATTTTACCGCCACTTCCGCCTCACCGGCGACGGTCACCGCCACGAGCGGATCGGTTCAGGGCACGGCGACCGTCGTGGTGGACACGCACGCGCCGACCGTCGCCACGCCCGCCGCGGCCGCGCCGAATCCGGTCACGGCCACTACTACGGCGCTCAGCGCGCTGGGCGCGGACGCGGAAGGCGAGGCCAATTTGACTTACACCTGGATCGCCACGACCTTCCCCGCCGGCGCCCCGCCGACCTACAGCGCCAACGGCACGAACGCCGCCAAGAACACCACCGCGACCTTCGCCAAGGCCGGGGATTATGCTTTCCAAGTGACGATTACCGACGCCGTGGGGCATTCGGTCGCCAGTTCTGTCGGCGTGACCGTCAACCAAACCCTCACCAGCATTGCGCTTACGCCGGCTTCCGTCAATCTTGCGCCGGGCGGCACGCAACAATTTCTGGCGGCCGCCAAGGACCAGTTCGGCGACGACTTCCTCGCCCCGCCGGCGCTGACTTGGACGGCCACGGCGGGCACGATCGACGCCAACGGATTCTACACGGCGCCCGAGACTTCCACGACCGCCACGATCCAAGCGTCGAGTGGTTCGGTGTTCAGCAATCCGGCCACCATCACGACGGTCAACGCCCCGCCGACGGTCGCCATCCCGGCCGCCGGCGATCCGAATCCTTTGAGCGGGACCACGGCGAACCTCAGCGTCTTGGGGGCCGACGAGGGGGGCGAGGCCGGCCTGACTTATACGTGGAGCGCTACCGGGCCCGCCGGCGCCGACATGCCGACTTACTCGGTCAACGGCACGAATGCCGCCAAGAATACCACGGCCACCTTTTACGCCCCTGGCACCTACCGCCTCCGCGCCACGATCACCGATTCCGGCGGGCTGACGACCACGAGCGCGTTTTTCCTGACCGTGAATCAGACGCTGACCAGCATTGTCGTTACGCCGGCCGGCGTCGATTTGCTGCCGGGCGGCACGCAACTCTTTACGGCCGCCGCTTACAACCAATTCAATCAGGTTGTGAATGTGGCATTCACCTGGAGCGCCACGGCGGGGACCATTACCACGTGGGGGCAATATACCGCGCCGCTGACGCCCAACGACACGGCCACGATCACCGCGACGTCCGGGAGCGTGCAGGGGACCGCCTCGGCGATCATCGGCGACCGCCCGCCGACCGACATTCTCCTCACGAACGCCGCAGTCGATGAGAATCAGCCCGGGGCGGCCGTGGGCACGCTCTCGACGGCCGATCCCGACCTGGAAAGCAGCTTCACGTACCTGCTGGAAAACGATCCGACGGGCAAGTTCGAGATCGCCGGCGACGCGTTGAAGCTGAAGGACGGCGAAACGCTCGATTTCGAGACTACGCCCTCCGTCGATCTGCTCGTCCGCACGACCGACGGCGGCGGACTGTACTACGAGAAGACGTTCACCATCGCGGTGACCGATCTGCCGGAAATGCTGGCGGTGGGCACGGGCGACTGGGCCACGGCGTTGACCTTGCAGCTTGGCGAAGACGGCAAGCTGCACGTTTACCGGACCGGCACCACGACCGACGCCATTCCGCCGCATAATCCGGCCAACGTGCTCGGCATCGAGATCACCGGCAACGACGCCGGCGATACGCTGACCGTCGTTTCGACGGGCACGGGCATTCCCACCTTCGCCGTCAATAACGCCACCGCGATCCTCGACCAGGACAACGCCCTTTCCGCCGATACGGACGTGACCGTCAACGGCGGCGTGCTGGACTTCAACGGCCATGTTTCGACGCTCGGCAATCTCACGCTAACCGCCGACGGGCAGGTCAACGCCACGGCGATCGACAACGCGACCACCACGGTCGCCTCGGGCACGCTCACGGCCGTTTCGATCGTTTGCGACACGCTGGTCATCGGGTCGCCTTCAACCGCGGCGGCTGCCGCGGCAACCGCAACGCTCGAGACGCCGCAACAGGCTGCCGCCGGCGCGGCGAGAGCTTTCGATTCGAAGGTGTCCGCGGCGCTGGGCCAATCCTCCGCCGCGCCGAGCATCCCCGCGATCGCCTTGACGGCGGCGCCGCAGGTTGCCGCGCCGGCGTCTGTCTCCGGTTCTTCGGCGATTTCAATCGGCCCGATTACGGTTTCCGACGATCCGTTGACGGTTCCCGTCGTTTCGGTCGTCCGGCGGACGGTTTCGGCGGCCGCGCTGGAGCCGGTCGCGCACTTGGCGGCCATCGGACTGCCGGAGCCGCGGGCGCGCGAATCGCTGATCGCCCAACCGCTGTTCGAGGAGTCTCGCGACTGGCCGTTGAGCCGGGCTTTACCTGGCGACATTCGCGGAGCTTCAAGACGCGAAGGCGTTCCCCCAATCGTCGTCGCCGCTGGAACGGCAGTCCGACTGGCTCGAAGTCTCTTTGGTCGATGCCGCCGCGGGAGCGCAGTCGTCAACCTCCGCCGCGCCGGTCGGTCGGCAAGCTTGGCAGCTTGCCTTGCAGTCGCTGTTGCAGGAGTTGCAGCAGGAGAAAACCGCCGCTTCGGCGGAGTCCGCCTTGCTCGCCTCTCGGCACTCCCGCAAATCCGGCAAGCTCGCGCAACAGGCCGTCGATGAATTCCACGCCGGTTTGCTCGATAGCGACCCGGCAACCGAGGCTCGAGGGTAAATGAAATTCATCTCTGGATCAATCGGTCAATCGGTCACAAAGTTGAAGATGTTGACGGCTGAAAATCCCTTTGCTATAAAGAAGCATTACAAGAAGCGCTTACCCCTTCCTCTGGGGCGATGTATTTCGCCAAATCGTGCGCAGGTGGGGAAAACAATTATTTTTTTTGAGGAGGATATCCGTGTCTGCCAGCGAACGTCAAAGAGAGCTCCGCCGTCGGCGGCATCGTCGCAAGAAACTCGCAATATTGAACCGCAAGCTGGGTACGGCCACGGTTTCCGAAAAAACCGTCATTGCCGAAAAAATTCGCAACTTGACCCCCGGCGGAGAGGTGATCATCGGGCGTTTAGAACTGGAAAAACGCTGACTCGATTTGCGAGTTCAGGCTATAAACGCGACTTCGGCAATTTCATTGCGCGGCAAATGAACCAGTCGCGGATCGATTCGGGGAGTAATTTGAATCCCCGGCAAATGAAGCGTTGGCTGAAATGGAGATAATATCTGGCTCTCGGATGGGTGGATTCCAAAGCCAGAAGTATTTTTTCGACCACCTTTTCCACTGGATCTGCCTTCTGCGCAAGATCGAGCACCACCTTCCGCCAAGCGTTCAGGTCGGCCTCATAGAGTTTCACGCCGTCCGGCGAGATGGACTTGGTCATCTGATCGGCCGTTGCGGAGGATTTTTTCCAGATAGGGGTTTTGATCGCTCCCGGAGCAACCACGATCACTCTGATTCCCCATTGGCGGAGTTCAACACGCAAGGCGTCGCTGATTGCTTCGAATGCAAATTTCGAAGCGGCATAAGCTCCTAGATAGGGCGGTGACATTGCACCATTGATGGAGGAAATATTCACTATTCTGCCCTGGCATACACGTAAAAGCGGGATAAAAGCTTGAATCATGGCCAGTTGGCCGACGACATTGACTTCCAGTTGACGGCGAAAATCGGCCAGTGGCAGGATTTCCAACGGACTTGAGATCGCGATCCCAGCATTATTGACTAACCCCGCCAATCCGACAGGCCCCGTCATCTCACGGACTTGTTCGGTTGCGGCGGCAATTTGCGCGGCATCGGTTACATCCAGAAGAAGGGGAATAAGCTTCCCCGTGGATTGGGCTTGGAGGCGTTTGCCGGCACACATTGTCCGCACGCCGGCAAAGACGAGATACCCCCGGCGATCCAATTCCAGAGCAGCTGCTTCGCCAATTCCGGTCGAAGCACCCGATACAACGATGGCGGGCGGTTGATTTTCCTTCTTCATGGGGGGATATCCTTGCAAAAAACTCGGAATAATACAATATTAATTACCGATGAACATAGAATATTCCGTAAAGGCATCCGAGCACTGCTAACTTATGAACGAAGGAATGAACGAAAAGAATCAGGACGAAGGGAAGATTGCGCCCGCTCAAATAATTGATATCATGGCCCCCGAGGAGGTGGCACCACCACAATCCTCCGCTCGATATCATCCCCCCAGCGCCGCGGCGGGATCGCGATTTTCTTGTTGATTGCGACGTGTTTGAGCACCTATTTCGTCGGCACATTCAATTCTTCGGGCACGAGCATCTCCGAAACCTTCGAACGGGCATCCCTATACGCGGTATCGTTGATGACCATTCTCGTCTGTCACGAGATGGGGCACTTTCTCCAATCCTACCGATACGGCGTATTTGCCTCTTGGCCTTATTTTATTCCCATTCCGATACCACCTATTGGCACAATGGGCGCGGTTATTTTCATGGAACCTCGCATGGGGCACCGCCGCGCGTTGTTCGACATCGGCATCACAGGCCCACTCGTAGGTTTAGTGCCCACCCTGATTTGCTGCATCGTGGGCATCCCCTGGTCAAATATTGCGCCGACGCCTCCCAACGGCGACTCGGAGTCCTTGGTATTTCTCTGGCTCGGCACCAAGCTCCACGCTCCTTTATTGTTTACTTGGCTTTTCGAGGTCTATGGAAAGGCAATTCCCACCGGTTACAGTCCCGTGCTCCATCCCGTCGCCTTTGCCGGTTGGGTCGGCCTTTTTATCACTTCCTTGAATTTAATTCCCATCGGCCAGCTCGACGGGGGACACATCCTCTATGCGTTGTTCCGAAAGAACGCCCGATATATATCCACTTTTTTGCTTTTCGCGGCATTGGTTGCCGTGGGGTGGTACAACCTCTGGGGCTGGTCGCTGATGCTCATTTTATTGTTGGTGATGGGCCCAAAACATCCCCCTACCGCCAACGACGATGAGCCGTTGGGACTCTTCCGTTATATCCTCGGATGGCTGACATTGGCATTCATTTTTATCGGCTTTACGCCCCAGCCGTTTATCTTTAGGTGACGGCTTCCGCGGGACGAAAAATGCGTTGGGGAGATGAAAAAGGAATAGATTGCGGCCGCGGATGGTTTTGAAGGAGACTTGACCTCCGGCGATAAATAAGATATATTATTGTTTATTAGAGTGCGATTCAATGTTGGGTTAATTTGAGATGCATACCATGCGAATTCTATTGCCGCTTTTGTTGTTGGCGCTTTTAAGCGCCCGGCCGTAGGGTTCCAGCGTATTTGCCAGGACGGATAGCAACACGAACCCCAAGGCCGGCAAAGCCCTGGGGTTTTTTCGTGAGTAGAATGCACCCTGCGTCAGGATTGAATATGTGTTCCTATCATGTTAATCGTCGGCATCATGGTCCCACGAGGGCGTGGCTGGTGTTGCCCGGGCCGGCCAGGAGTCGGCAATGAGCGCTTAAACCATCAGCCCCAACTCAATAAATAGGATTTCGAATTCATGACCGCTACTATCTCATCCCGACAAATCGTTATTTTCGACACCACGCTCCGCGACGGCGAGCAATCGCCCGGGGCGAGCATGAACATGGCCGAAAAAATGGAGATCGCCCAGGCCCTGGTGGAACTGGGAGTCGATGTCATCGAAGCCGGCTTTCCGATAGCCTCGCAGGGCGATTTCGAGGCCGTGCGCGAGGTTTCGCGGAATGTCCGCGGCGCCGTGATCTGCGGTTTGGCGCGCAGCCGCGAGGCCGATATCGACCGCGCCTGGGAGGCGCTGCAGCACGCGGAGCGGCCGCGGATTCACGTCTTCCTGGCCACCAGCGCCATCCACCGCGAGCATAAGTTAAGGATGGACAAGGAGGACATCATCCGCCACGCCATCGCGGGCGTGAAGCGCGCGAAGGGCTATTGCGAGGACATCGAATTCTCGCCGGAGGACGCCTCGCGGACCGAGATCGATTTCCTTTGCCAGGTGGTGGAGGCGTCGATCGACGCCGGCGCGACCACGGTCAACATCCCCGATACCGTGGGCTACGCCACGCCGAAGCACTTTAACCAAGTAATCCAAGTGCTGCGCAATCGCGTGCCGAACATCGACAAGGCGGTCATCAGCGTCCACTGCCACAACGACCTCGGCCTGGCCGTGGCCAATAGCCTCGCCGCCGTGGAAGCCGGCGCGGGCCAGGTCGAATGCACGATCAACGGCATCGGCGAGCGGGCGGGCAACTGCTCGCTCGAGGAAATCGTGATGGCGCTCCGCACGCGGCACGATTTCTATAACGCGGGCACGAAAATCGCCACCCGGCGGCTGGTGCCGATCAGCCGGTTGGTGTCGAACATCACCGGCATTCAAGTGCAGCGAAACAAGGCCATCGTGGGCCAAAACGCCTTCGCCCACGAGGCCGGCATTCATCAGGACGGATATCTCAAGGAACGCACCACTTACGAGATCATGCATCCCGAGGACGTGGGCTTCTCGCGCACCGACCTGGTGCTGGGCAAACACAGCGGCCGGGCGGCGCTGGCCGACCGCGCAAAAACGCTGGGCTATAATCTCTCCGGAGAACAGCTCGACACCGTCTTCGCCGCGTTCAAAGACTTGGCCGACAAGAAAAAGGAAATCTACGACGGCGACATCGCTTCGCTCGTCGAACAGCAGATTCACACCATCGAGGAGCAATGGAAGCTCGATTCGTACAAGGTCGTCTGCGGCACCGGCCAAGTGCCCGAGGTCGTGCTGCGGCTGAAGCGCGGCGACCGGAAATTCACGACCACGGTGGCGTCGGGCGACGGGCCGATCGACGCCGTGTTCCTGGCCATCGAGCAACTGACGGGCATGGACGTCGAGTGCCGCGATTTCATGGTCCATAGCGTCACGCTCGGCAAGGACGCGCAAGGCGAAGTGACGGTCCAAGTCGAGCACGAGGGCCAAATCTACCGCGGCCGCGGCGTCTCGACCGACAGCGTCGAAGCCAGCGCCAAAGCATTCATCAACGCCGTCAACCGCGTGCTTGCGGTGGCGGGCCGAAAGAAGGCGGAAGCATGAATCATGCTCTCGGACATATCGTCCTTGGCTCGGAGGGCATCCCAATCCTGAAATCTCGAACAGTAAACGCCACCACGAGGTTTACCCCCGTGGAGCGATGATTGGCAGCTACAATCGAAATTTCACGCATTCTTCCCCTCGCCGCTCGGCCTTCGGCCGAGCGGCGAAGGGACAGGTTGAGATAAATGAAGGTGACCGACTTCATCGAACCGCCGCAAGGCGTGGCGACGAGAAGATTTTCCGCCACTGCGGCCTCTGGCAACCCTCGAAGCCCCGTCCGCCTGCGAAGACTTGGTCCACGACCCGGACGCCGCTTCGGACGGCCCGACGGACTCATGCGACGCGCCGCGGGAAGTGACGTTCGTCGATCTGGATACTTTCTGGGCGACCTTCTGAACCTTGCCGATGCCGGCTGGATCGCAAACTCCGCGCGCCGTCCGCGCAGCGCGATTTCCGGCCCAATCTGCCCGCGAAGCCATCCGCAATGCCTTCGTCGCTCCGACCCCATTTCTGTTTTCAACCCACGATGTAATCTTTCATGAACCGGTTTTCCAGCGCGAGGCGGTCGTGCTGGGCTTTGACGAGGTCGCCGATCGAGACGATGCCAATCAGACGTCCGTCGTGCAGCACGGGCAGGTGGCGGATGTGTTTGTCGGTGAAGACGCCGAAGAGTTGTTCCACGTTGTCGTTCGGCGAGGCGCAGACGATTTCCTTCGTCATGATTTCGGCGACCGGCACGTCAGCCGACTGTTCCGGCGCTGGCGAATTGATAGAGGATGTCGCGTTCGGTGACGATGCCCAGAAGCTCCATTTCGCCCGCGTCGTCATGCCGGCAGATCAAGAGCGAGCCGATTTTATGCTTGACCAGGGCGATCGCGACCTCGGCGAGCGTGGCTTCCGGACCGATGGTGCATACCGCATGTCCTTTGGTTTCCAGGATTTCTTGGATCAACATGGAAAAACCCTCCGAAACGGAAATGAAAGAAGCCTTAACTATCTCACATAAATTATACGATCCACCGAAACCGGAGCAAGTTCAATTATTCGAATGCGGAACGCCGGACGCGACGGGTTCAAGATAAATATTTACTGATTGCTCTCTTCCCGTTTTTCATCCCGGCGATCGGCGAAAATCGAGGCGGCAATCGAGATCCCCAACAGCACGGCAATGACGGCGAGTTTGGCCCAGGTGGGGATGAGATGGCCGTCGCGGGGAATGTAATCGCGGAGTTTGGCGAGATAATCGGCGACCATGTTGACGCCGACGAAGCCCAGCACGGCGCTCAGTCCGTAATGCAGATAACGAAACATCGCGATCACGCCCGCCAGAAGGAAGTAAAGCGCTCGCAGGCCCAGGATGGCGAAAATGTTCGAGGTGTAAATGATGAAGGCGTCGGTGGTGATGCCGAAAATGGCGGGGATGCTATCGACCGCAAAGAGCACGTCGGTGCTTTCGATCACCAGCAGGACCAGGAAAATCGGCGTGATGCAGAGCCGCCCGGCCTCGCGGACGAAGAAGGCGTGGCCGTATTGTTGGTGGCTGCCTTGGGTGACCGGCAGCAACCGCCGGGCGACGCGGAGCATGAGGTTTTTGTCGGGATGGACGTCGCCGCCGGTATGCAGGGCCAGCTTCACGGCGGTGTAGATGAGAAAAAAACCAAAGATCGGGATGATCCATTCGAATTGCCTAATGAGCGCGGCGCCGAGCAGGATGAAAATCAGCCGTAATACGACAGCGCCCAGAATCCCCCAGAAGAGGATTCGGTATTGATACTTCAACGGGATGAGGAAATAGCGGAAAATCACGGCGAAGACGAAGATATTGTCCAACGAGAGCGATTTCTCGATGACATAGCCGGTGAGATATTCCAAGGCGCCTTGCGAACCGTACCAGAACCAGATCAAACCGTTGAAGGCCAGCGCCAAACTGACCCAAAAAACGCTCCAGCCCGCCGATTCGCGAAGCGAGGGGACGTGGTCGCGCCGATGGAAGACGAAGAGGTCCAAGGCCAACAACACCGCGACCAGGGCCGAAAAAGCAAGCCAATGCCAGAGTTCCACCGGTGACAAAATGCGTTTCCTTGTATGGGCTGGTTACATTTTCTTGATCGTCCTATAATAAAGTGTAGAGGTGATGATGGAAAGGGGATCGAGAGGATGAATTTATGATGCTGCAAGAATTCCCCACGATTTACCGGGCGAAGAATATGCAGGAGGCACAGTTGTTGGTCGATCTGCTCGAGGAAGAGGGCATTCGAGCAACGGTCACGAACAGCATTTTGGAGAACGGCTCGGGCGTCGATATCGTGGGCTGGCCCACGCTGTCGCGGGTGATGGTCGCCAGGGAGGACGCGGTACGCGCGCGCGCGATCGCCCTGCAGTTCGACCGCGAAGTTTCCGGCCGGGAGAGCAAAATACGGCCGAGTATCGCCTGGAACGCCCCCGGACCGGAAGTGGTTGCGCCTTGGCCCTGCTGCCCCGAGTGCGGCCAGCGACGGATGACTGCGCTGCCCTTCTTGCGGCACGCTCGGCAACGATTTTCCGCCCGCCGACATGAACACCGGCGATTTGCTCGGCTTGCCGACTCCGCCCGCCAGGGCTTTTTCCAGTTGCAGTTGCGAACCCGGCGGATGCGGAAATCAGCTTCTTGAAAGCAAAGGAGAATCTTCCGCCGACGAAGAAAAAGATGGAACCTCTCGCGCAGCCGATATCTCCTCGGCTGAACCGTCAACCTCAACGCTTCTCCTCTGTCCTACTTGCGACGAGCCCTTCCATCCCCAATATCTCCGCTGCTGTGAACGTTGCGGCCACGAGTATCCCGACGGGGTTGATTTGCCGACGATTGAAGAAAAAATATCGGAGAATGCGAGATCGAATTGGCGATGGCATTTTATCGTGTATTTTTGCCTCTATATATTATTGGCCTTTTCGATGACCAACGGACTAAATCCGGCAATCGGCTTCTTCCTCGCGCTTTTCATTATTATCATCGAAATATTTTGGTTCTATCGTAAAGAAGATTCGAATACGAAAGACATCGGCGGCTGACGGAACGAGGCGATGGTTATTGGAATATGCGGAGTATTCGTTGAGGATGATCTCACGATCCGAATTCCGGCCTTCGCCGGGCGAGTTGGTTTTGCAGGCGCTGGACGATGGAGCTGTGCATCTGGCTGACGCGGCTTTCGCTCAGGTCGAGCGTGGCGCCGATTTCCTTCATCGTCAGTTCTTCGTAATAGTAGAGAATGATGATCAGCCGCTCGTTGCGGTTCAGTCCCTTGGTGACCAGCCGCATCAGGTCGTTCTTCTGGATGCGGCGGGTGGGATCTTCGCCCTTTTTGTCCTCGAGGATGTCGATCTCGCGGACGTCCTTGTAGCTGTCGGTCTCGTACCACTTCTTGTTCAGGCTGATGAGGTTCACGGCGTTGGCGTCGAGAATCATCTTCTCGAGCTCGTCGAGCGGGATGCCCATCTGCGCGGCCAGTTCCGGCTCGTTGGGCTGGCGGCCGAGCCTGGCTTCGAGCGTTTTGACGGCCTCGTTGAGCTTGCTGGCCTTGGAGCGGACCAGCCGCGGCACCCAGTCCATGGTGCGCAGCTCGTCGAGCATCGCGCCGCGGATCCGCGGCACGCAGTAGGTCTCGAACTTCACGCCCCGCGCGAGGTCGAAGGCGTCGATCGCGTCCATCAGCCCGAACACGCCGGCCGAGACCAGGTCGTCCAGTTCGACGCCTTCGGGCAGCCGTGCCCAGATCCGCTCGCCGTTGTACTTGACCAGCGGCAGATACATTTCCACCAGCCGGTTGCGCAGCTCCTGATTGGTGATGTCCTTCTTGAATTCGATCCACAGTTGTTCGACATCATCGGGAGCAAGTAGAGTAGCCATTGCGATCCTCCGTGATCGAAAATCATGCCCATCCTGAGCTATGACGAATTTGCGTTCTTGACGAGGCGTTATGGGGGGGGAAAGCAGGAAGGGTGAATATCGAACCAGCGCGTTAGCGCATCAGTCCATTTTACAAATTGTGCTATTCATCTTTCATACTTCAGACATTGCTCATTTTTTCTTCTTTGCCTTTTCTCGTTCTTGTGCTTCTTGGGCGGCGAGTTCGGCGTTCATCCGGCCGACGACCGATTCCTGGACGACTTGTCCGGCGATGCTGCCGATGACCAATCCCAACGCGGCGAACGCGAGCAAACCGAGCCAAGCGGTCCACAGGGTGGATTGCAGGTCGTTCTCGTGAATCCAACCGCGGAGGAGTATCGTCTGGAAGGCCAGCAGTCCGAGTATTCCGCCGTAAATTCGTCCCACGCTTGGCTCCCAACTCGGCGTCAAACTTTACGAAATCGGTCCAGTTTAACTGCACTGCGTCTGCCGATAGTGCTCGGACTTTATCGGCAAGTGGAGTGGGAGAGTTGAATTATTTCAAGGATTTTTGTGATCGGGGGGCAGTGGGAAGTGGATCGTGGTCGGTGGACTCTGCCCACCGACCACGATCCACTTCCCACTTTGCATCATGCTTCCGCCGCCTCCAGCCCCAAAACCAGCTTCGCCAGGTGGGAACAGCTGGCGATTTCGATGTCGTCGGGCACGTTCTGGCCGTTGGTCAGGTAGCTCAGCGGCAGGCGGCTGGAGCGCAGCACCGGCAGGACGTTGCCCAGGCCGGTGGCTTCGTCGAGCTTGGTGAGGATCAGCGCCGTGGTGCCCACCGCGGCGAATCGGTCGGCGGTCTGTTCGAGGGTTCGCCACGCCGCCACGCTGCTAAAGACCAGATGGACTTCGTCGGCGCCGGCTTCGGTCAAAAATGCCTTGAGCTCCTGGAACTGGATTTCGTCCCTCGGGCTGCGGCCGGCGGTGTCCATCAGCACCAGGTCCAGCCCGACATGCGGCCGACGGCCTGCGCGCATTTCCCTGGGCGTGGAGACGACTTCCATGGGCAGGTCGATGATGTCGGCGTAGGTCCGCAACTGCTCGACGGCGGCGATGCGGTAGGTGTCGACGGTGATCAGGCCCACGCGGCGTTTTTCCTTGAGCCGGTAGTTGGCGGCCAGCTTGGCGATGGTCGTGGTCTTGCCGACGCCGGTCGGCCCGACCAGGGCCGCCACGCGGCACTTGCCCGGCGTGATCGCGATCGGGCCGGCAGCGCGAATGTCGGCCTCGATCATCCGCGCGATGCGGGCTTGCAGCAGCAGCGGATCGCTCAGCTCCCCGCCGCGGACTTCGCGCCGCACCCGCTCGACCAGCTCGCGGGCGAGCTCCTCGCTCAGGTCGGCGTCGATCAGCGACAGTGAACAGGTGGAAAAGCGCCTCGGGCAGATCGCCCACGCCGACGCTCTGCGAACGCTGGCACAGATCCTCGACCATCGCCTGCAGGTCGGAAATCTGTTCCTGCACGGCAGGCGTGTTGTCCGGGCGTTCTCAAGCGGCGAACGCAGGAGCGACGCCGGCGTGGCGGGCCGCGGGCGGCTGTAAGTGAGCGAATCGTCCGCGAACGGCGGCAGGATATTCTCCCGGTCGTCGGGCGGCAGCCGGCTGGGGACGTTCACGCCGCGTCCGGCGGTGACTTCGATTTGCGTCGGCCCGCGAAAAGCAGCCGAAGAACCGCCGAAGCTGCACTTCCCGCGTGTGCAGCACCGCGGCGTCGGGGCCAAGCTCCCGCCGCACCATCGACAAAGCTTCTTGCATCGACGCTGGCGCGATAAGTGTGAAGTTCCATGGGAATGTCTCGTAATAATGTTAAATGGCGAGCCGAAATGTACTTGCCACTGGCGGAATTATCTACTCGTCTCCGGCGACGATGAGCGTTAGGACTGTTATTCGCGAGGCGTTTTCGAACATTTTTTGTTTCCTTGGTTCTGATGCTGGATGGCAATTGGATGCAAAGTGCTTAGCTGCGGAGTAGTTCGTACTCACCACTCACGCACTGACCACTATTTCTCCATTACCATCCCAAGCGAATCGATCTTCGTGTCGCGGGTGATTTCGTTGTAGCTGAGCACGACCAGCTGCGGCAGGTGCGGGAACGGTCATCTGCTTCAGCGCGGCGCGGATCTGCGGGCTGACCAGGACGATCGGCGGATGGCCGGCGGTGGTGAGCTTCTCCACTTCGCTCGGCGATCAGCCGGCACAGGGCCTCGACCGCCTGCGGCGACATGCGGATGAACAGCCCGTGCTCGTTGTGCTCGAAGCCGGCGCGGATGCGGTCTTCCAGGGCCGGGTCGAGCGTGACGACGTACAGCCGGCTGTCCTTGTCGCGGTAGCGCGTGCAGATCGTGCGCGCCAGCCGGTGGCGGACGTATTCGGTCAGCAGGATCGGGTCCTTCGTCCGCGGGGCGTAATCGCCGAGCGTCTCCAGGATCGGGCCCAACTGGCGGATCGGCACCGCCTCGCGGAGCAGCATCTGCAGGATCTGCTGCACTTCGGCCAGCTTCATCTGGCCGGGGATCAGCTCGTCGACCACCGCCGGCGAGGTCTGCTTCAGCTCGTCGACCAGGTGCTTGGTGGCGTCGCGGGTGAGGATCTCGTCGGCGTGCTTGCGGACGGTCTCGGTCAGGTGCGTGGCGATCACGCTGCCCGGCTCGACCACCGTGTAGCCGTGCATCTCGGCCTGGTCGCGGGCGGCGGGCTCGATCCACACGGCCGGCGTGCCGAAGGCCGGGTCCTTGCGTGGCGATGCCCGGCACCTTGCCGGTCGTCATGCCCGAATCGATCGCCAGGAGCATGTTCGGGTAGACCGTCCCCTCGGCCACCGCCATGTCGGCGATCTTGATGCGGTACTGGTTCTGGTCGAGTCGCAAGTTGTCGCGGATGCGGACCTTGGGCAGGATCATGCCGATGTCGGCGGCCACGTTCTGGCGGACGCGCTGGATGCGCTCCAGCAGGTCGCCGCCGCGCTTGGGATCGGCCAGCCGGATCAGGCCCACGCCGATCTCGACTTCCATCGGATCGACGACCAGGTAGTCTTCGATCCGCTCTTCGGGCGGCTTGGCGGCCTCGGCTTTCTTCTTGGCCTCGGTCATCGGCCGCGTTTCGCGTCGTGCGGCGGGTGAGCATGACGGCCAGGCCGATGCAGCCCGACGCCGAGCAGCAACAGCGGGATCGTCGGCATACTGGTGAAGACCAGGACGCCCAGAAACCGCCCGCCACGGCCAACGCCTGCGGACGCGAGAACAGTTGCCTGAGGAACTCGCTGGGCAGGTTGGTCGACTGGCTGCTGCGGGTGACCAGCAGGCCGGCGGCCAGCGAGATCAGGAACGCGGGCACCTGGCTCACCAGGCCGTCGCCGATGGTGAGCTTGGTGAAAACAGCGCGGCGGCGTGGCGCGAGCGACATGCCCGCCTGGATCACGCCGATGAACAGACCGCCGACGATGTTGATCAGCGTGATCACGATGCCGGCGATGGCGTCGCCGCGGACGAACTTGCTGGCACCGTCCATCGCGCCGAAGAAGTCGGCCTGCTGGGTGATCTCCTCGCGGCGGCGCTGGGCCTCGTGCTCGTCGATGATGCCGGCGTTCAGGTCGGCGTCGATGGCCATCTGGCGGCCGGGCATGCCGTCCAAGGCGAACCGGGCGGCCACTTCGCTGATCCGCGTGGCGCCTTTGGTGATGACCACGAACTGGATCACCACGATGATCGCGAAGATGATCAGCCCGACGACGATCTGGTTGCCGGCCACGAACTCGCCGAACGTCTTCGACCACGCCGCCGGCCGCATAGCAGGCCGTCGCTGCCGGCCTGGGTGAGGATCAGTCGGGTGGTGGCCACGTTCAACACCAGCCGGAACAGCGTCGTGGCCAACAGCAGCGAGGGAAAGATGTTGAACTCCAGCGGCGTGCGGACGTAGATCGTCGTCAGCAGCATGATGACCGCGACGGTGATGTTCGCCGACAGCAGGATGTCCATCAGTTCCGACGGCAGCGGGACCATGATCACCAGCACGCTGGCGATGATTCCCACGGGCAGAACCAGTTCCTGCAACCGCGCCATCGGTCTGACATCAATCGCCGAAGCCATCCATCTCTCCGCACTATATATAGATAAGATTCACTTTCTCGGAAGGAGGGCGAAAGGTACTGCAAAAGCGGAAAAATGTCCAGGGCGGTTTGGAATTGTTTTCGGCAAAAAGCAAGCTAAAGCACCCTCGCCCCCTCTAAAAAGTGCGCGGAGACCTCTTTTTCACCAGTCTAAAAACAAGATTTCAATTTCAAATTGGTCATTTCAAATTGCAAATTGAAAAATGAACGAGTTGAGCGAATAAGACAAATGGCAAAAATACAATTGATAAATCGAATGGATAAGCAGGGAAATTTTTCCAAGATGGTGAATGTAATAGAGTTGCAATTCTGATATTGCTATTGGTGCATTTCCAAGCTTTGTGTAAAAAACTTCATGCCGGGATGAAAATCTCCCAGTTCACCGAATCATTCCCCTATTCTCTATCCCCTATACATGGCCGGTTTTAAAACGCACATAACGGTAAGCAGTATTCTCGGCGTCGGTTATGGGGCGGCGGCGTTTGGATATTATCATTTTCCGCCTTCGACTTGCATATTGGCGGCGGGATTGTGCGGCGTGTCGGGGATGCTGCCCGACTTGGACAGCGGACCGGGGCGGCCGCTGCATGAAAGCTGCACCTTCGTCGCCGCGGCCGTGCCGATGATGCTCATCGACCGCTTCGAGGCCTGGGGGCTGAACCATGAAATGATGGTTTTGGTCGGGGCGGCGATCTATTTTTTGATCCGTTTTGGCATGCCGGAAGTATTAAAGCGTCTTACCGTTCACCGCGGCATGTTCCACAGCCTGCCGACTGCGCTGATTTTCGGAGAGTTGACATTTTTGCTGTCGTCCGGCGTGGACGTGCGGTTGCGGCTTTTCAAGGCCGGCGGCGTGGTGCTGGGTTTCCTGTCGCATTTGATCCTCGATGAAATCTGGAGCGTGGAATTTTTCAGCAAGCATCCGGGCCTGAAAAAATCCTTCGGCACCGCGTTCAAACTCGTCGGCAAAGGATGGATGCCGAATCTTTGCACGTTCACGCTGCTCGGGCTGATCACATTTATAACCCTCAACGAGCCGCTGTGGATGAAGCAGTATTGCCAGCAACTGCCCGACACCAAATCGCAACAAACCGCGAGCGATCCGCAAAATTCGCCGCCGATAACGAAAGCCGTCTCGAATTGGTGGAAATCGCTCAGATGATGGTATTGGATCTTCGGTCTTGAATCCGATTGGGAAACCAAGATCCAAAATCTCACACGATGCATTCTCCCCTGCACTCGATCACCAGCGTCACCGGCCCGTCGTTGACGAGTTCGATTTCCATGTGCCGGCGGAAGCGGCCGGTCGCTACCGGGATACCTCGCTCGGCAACCGTCGCGACAAAGATTTCATAGAGCTTTTCGGCAATTTCCGGCGGAGCGGCAGCGGTGAAACTGGGGCGGCGGCCCTTGCGGCAGTCGCTGTAAAGCGTGAATTGGCTCACTACCAACATCGCCCCGCCGACATCCCCGAGCGAGAGGTTCATTTTTTCCGCGGAATCTTCGAATATCCGCAGATCCGGCGACCTTTTCAGCAAGTTGCCGGGCGTCGGCGGCGGTATCGCCGTTGGCAACGCCCAACAGAACCAGCATGCCCAGGCCGATTTCCCCACAAACCTCTCCCGCCACGCTGACTTTCGCTCGACGAACGCGTTGCAGACAGGCTTTCATAAAAGATCGGGGGTTGGGAGCCAGAGGGTTCGGGGATCGAGCAACGCGGTACTTTAAACTGAATCCGATGCACTGTAAACTCATATTAGGCAAACAAAGCATAATTTCGCGACCATTTAAGCCTGCACCTTGAATATCGAGTCCTCTGATGCCCCACGATATCAGACCAACAATTGCGCTCACGATGGGCGATCCGGCGGGAATTGGGCCGGAGATTATTGTCGGCGCTTGGATGGAGACGGTGGTTCACGAGTGGTGCCGGCCGCTGGTGGTGGGACATCCGGACATCATCCGCCGGGCGGTGAGTTTGTGGCGTACGGGAGTGGAAGTGGCGGAGATCGCAACGCCCGCCGAGGCGGATCCGTCGCTCGATTCGATTCCTTGCCTGCCCTGCGGTTCGGACGAAGTGCTTTCGGTGCATCCCGGCACGCTTGACGCCCGCGCGGGGGATGCCGCTTTCGAGGCGGTGGTTCTGCGCCACTCGGTTGGCGCAGGAGGGCTTGGTCGATGCGATCGTGACCGCGCCGCTGCATAAAGAAGCATTGCATCGGGCGGGGCATCTGTATCCAGGCCATACCGAACTGCTCGCGCAACTCTGCGGCGTGGAGGATTTCGCGATGATGCTCTACTTGGGGCCGGATGAAGAGATGTTGGCGCCGTACGGACTGGCTGTCGTTCATGTCACCTTGCACACCGCGCTTAAAAGAATATTCGAGTTGCTCTCGATCGAAGGGATTTTGGCGAAGGCCCGCTTGGCCGACCGGTTTATGGCCAATCTGATGCAGCCGGTCAACCGCGGGAGGGTGAAAAAAGCCCGCAAAACGGGCATTGCAGGGGATGAATATGAAACTCCGCACTCATCTGGCCTCTCCACTGCCCCCGCTCTTCCCAGGCCGCGGATCGGCGTATGTTCGGTGAATCCGCATGGCGGCGAGGGAGGGCTTTTCGGCGAGGAGGAACAGACCATCATTCGGCCCGCCGTGGAAAAGGGGATTGCCGAAGGTCTGCGGCTGGAAGGGCCGTTGCCGACCGATACGCTGATGGTCCACGCCCGGGACGGCCGATTCGACGCCGTCGTGGCGATGTATCATGACCAGGGGCACATTGCTTTGAAATTGATGGGCATGCACCGCGCGGTGAACGTCACGCTGGGGCTGCCGATCATCCGCACCAGCGTGGCCCACGGGACGGCGTTTGATATCGCCTGGCGGCGGCAAGCCGAGACCGGCAGCATGATCGAAGCCATTCGCGTGGCCGCCCGACTGGCGGCAACGAAGAAAATTTGAATTTGGTTGCGAAAAACGGCCCTTAACAAGTGAGGCGAACAATGACAGTCCGAATATCGCGGCGAAATTTATTGGCGGCGGCAACGACGGGGGGCTTGGCGGCTTGTTGGGGCGGCACGGCGACGGCTTTTGAGCCTGCAAAAACCCCCAAAGTGGCGATGGTGCAGGTTACCGATCTGTTCCGTCCCTTCGCCGACCCCGACGATCATTGGGATTTGGCTTGCGTTTTTGCCCTGGCATATCGCGGCGAAGTGGAACTATTGGCGGTAATGACCGACTATCCGCCGCGTACGGAATTCGCGCCCGACGTGCAAGCCGTAGCGCAGATGAACTACCTTACCGGACTTGCCGTGCCGGTCATCGTCGGCTCGCCCAAGAGGGTTCCTCCACAAGAGGCCGATCGGCCCGAAAACAAGGCCGTGCTGGGGGGGATGCATGCGCTGCTTGAAATCCTCCGCAAGTCTTCGCTGCCGGTGGTCATCAATATTCTCGGATCTTCCCGAGACGTGGCATTGGCGGGCAAATTGGAACCCAAGCTTTTCGCGGAAAAATGTGCGGGCATCTACCTGAACGCGGGTTCGGGGACCCAAGACAAGACTTTGGCCGCCCGCCTGGAATACAATGTCACGCTCGATCCGGTTTCATACGGGGCGATTTTCGAATTGCCTTGTCCCGTTTTTTGGCTGCCTTGTTTCGAAGTTGCCCCCGGCCCGCACGATGAATCCTTCGTAGCCGGCCCGTTCGGCACGTATTACAAGTTCGAGCAGAAAGAGATTCTGCCGCGGCTGTCTCCGCGGACGCAGAATTATTTCGCTTATGTATTCAGACAGGCTTTATCCGAGCCCGCGAATCGAAAAGAAACCGAAATGCCGCAACCCAATTGGCTGCATTATTTGGAGGGGTCGAACGACCGGGAACTCCTCGCGCGCATGGGCAACTTGATGCGCAACATGTGGTGTACGGGCGGGTTTTTTCATGCCGCGGGATTGGGCGTCGATAGCGAGGGAAAACTTGCGCCGCGGGGCGAGATCGACTCGCCCGTCTTTACCTTCGATCCGATCGAGGTGCATTGCAGTGCCGAAGGCATCACCACATGGACGCCCGATCCGCAGGGACGCAACCGTTTTCTGTTCCATGTCCGCGATCAGTCGCACTACGGTGCGGCTATGACGGCGGCGATGCGCACCTTGTTAAGTACACTTCCTTGATGAACATGGTGCATTTAATGGTTTTCGCGCCGCAGTATTCGGGAAACGACAATCGTATGCCACAATTGGAGGGGTAAACAGAATCGGCTTGGCCGTGAAAAACTGGAAAGACCGAAAACTTGAAGTGGCCGTTTCGGCACGAGGCTCCCTCGAAAAATTACGGTTTCGGGTTTTTGATTCTGGCATGCCATTCGCTTGCAATCCAATACTCTTAGTGATACAATTAGCAAAAGTGGAAAGTCCAGATTTGTTACGGCATTCACTCTAAAAAGTTGAAGTTTCTGGTAATATTAATATTCCCTAAAAGACGTAATCAATCAAAGCAGATCATAGAATAGCCCAGGGCCACTGCTGTCGATTCAGATGCCGCGGTGAATACTGCATTGAACCTATCATAAAGGATTGGATTATGAGTTTCTCTGACTCCCCAGGCTTTTGTATTATGGATGGTCGAATTCGCAAAGACTCGAAACTGGTGGGAGACCACCATTCCCGTCGCCATCCGCCGCCCCGGGTTCACGCTCGTGGAGCTTTTGGTGGTGATCGCCATTATCGGAATCTTGATCTCTCTACTGTTGCCTGCCATCCAAGCCGCCCGAGAAGCTGCCCGGCGGATGGAATGCCAAAACCACTTGAAACAATTGGGCTTGGCAATGATGAATTATACGGACTCCAGAAGATGCTTTCCTTCCGGCGGATATGGGGTTCCTTGGGCTCCCCACCCGGATCGCGGCATCGGCATCGATCAGCCGGGCAGCGCTTTCTACTCAATCTTGGACTTTATGGAGGAGAAGGGAATGAGGAAACTGGGGGCGGGAGTCGGTTTTAACAACATGTCTGATCCAGCCCTGTTGAATGGTAACAAGATGTTGCTGGAGACGCCGCTCAACATTGTTTTTCTGCCCCACTCGCCGCGCTCCTTCGCTTTCGGCGTTGAACACCATTTCGTTTATCATCCAGCCCTATCTGAGTGCCAAACTTGATGCAATCGCCTCCAACGATTATGCGGTTAACGCCGGTGAAGTTTACTACGGTTGGTCTTGCGGCATAGGATTTAGTCTTCCCGTTACCAACATGAACCAGGCATGTCCCGATCCCGCGCCGTTCACGGGGATCGTTCTTTGCCATCATCAGTTTAAAGTTCGGGAAGTAATCGATGGCACATCGAAAACGATTATGATTGGAGAAAAAGGCTGCAATCCGGATTCCTATCACAACGGCATCGATTGGGGCGTGGACCAAGGTCCCTATGCCGCCGATGAACGTGATCCTGTCCGTTGGTGCGCATGGGCCGTTTATAATCCCAGCAATCCTGAAAATTGCGGTTATATGGCTCCCGTGCGCGACAGGGCCGGGATGGATCCTTCATGGCAATGGGGCAGTGCCCATGCCACGACTTTCAATGTCGTGTTGTGCGATGGTTCTGTTCATGCGATCAGTTACGACATCAGCCAGCTTAATATGCGTCGGATTGTGCAACCGTGCCGACAGAGAGCAGTTCGAATACCCTAATCCGTTCTAAGTTCAAGATCGTTCGATAAAACCCGGAGTGAGGGCATCTTGGCTGCCTCACAGCGCATAAGGCAGGCGCGCTCCGTCTTGTTAGGATAGCGGAAAATGCATCAATTCCGATTGGTGGCGAACGGGAGTTGATTTGGAAACGACCAAGGGCCGATGTTGCAGACGTGCAAGATCCACACCGATAATTCAGGATTTTCCAATGTTTAATCAAACTAATAGCGCTGAGGATTAGATCACACAAACGCGACGGCGGATTTACGTTGGTGGAGCTTTTGGTGGTTATCGCCATCATCGGCATCTTGATTGCACTGTTGTTGCCGGCTATCCAAGCCGCTCGGGAAGCTGCCCGACGGATAGAATGCCAGAATCATCTGAAACAACTGGGTTTGGCGACGATGTCTTATGCGGATACTCGAAAGTGCCTGCCTTCCATGGGGTATGGGGTCGGCTATGCTCCCATCCCGATCGTGGCTTGGGAACCGACCAACCCGGCGCTTTTATTTATGATCTTTTAGGCTTCATGGAGCAACCAGCGTTGGCTAAACTCGGCAAAGGCTGCGGTTATAAAATACCTCTTCTGCGCAATTGTTGAACAGTAATAAATTCCTTATTTCAACGCCACTGGGCGTCCTTTATTGTCCCACCCGGCGTCCTCCGGAAGCCTATCCGGCCGACAATAATCATTCGTTTGTGCAACAACCCATCTTTTGTGCCGTCTTAGATGTTTGTGCCCACAACGATTATGCCGTGAATGGCGGTGAAATTCATAATATGTGGGGCGATCCGACGAGCACATTATCCTCGGGAGTTTCTACTTTCCGTCACCAGTATAGAACCCGCGAGATCACTGACGGCACGTCAAAAACCATGTTATTCGGCGAAAAATTCCTGGAGCCCGATAATTACCGGACCGGCAAAAATTGGGGCGACGACGAAGGGCCCTTCGTTTCCGACGATGCCGATTCCATTCGCTTTGCCGATATTGGCGGCTATCTTACGCCGATGCGCGATCGTGGCGGCTTATTGACATATTACTACTTCGGCAGCGCCCATCCCGCCACTTTTAATATCGTCTGCTGCGATGGCTCCGTGCATGGGATAAGCTATGACATCTCGGAGACGAATTTCCGCAGGCTCTGCAACCGCCACGATAGAAACGCGTTCGAAAATCCCATCCCGTTCTAAGGTAGCGGATCAATGTTTTCTTAACTCACCCCCGCGCGGCGCATCTTGTTGCGGGCGCGGGAGAGGATGGGGCCGATGCTGTTCTCGGGCATGCCGACGGTGTCGCTGATTTCGTGGTAGCTCTTGCCTTCGAGATGGAACATCCGCACGACTTCGGCCTCGGTGCCTTGCAGCCCGCCGAGCAGCCGGGCGACTTCCTCATGATTGCTCAAACGCTGCTCGACTGCCGGCTCGGAATCCACGGCGGCGCCGCTTGCGCGCGGGTCGCCCCGGCGTTCAAAACGGCGTGAGGTTGGCGTTTGAGAATCTCCTTGACCACGATTCGCCGGGCGACGACCGTCAGGTACGTCGCCAAGCTGCGATTGGCCGCGGAAATTGCGGAGCACGGCAAAATTATCGGCGATGATCGCTAAAAAAACGTCGCCGCAAAGATCGTCCCGATCGGCAGTGGAAATGCGCATGCTGCGCGCCTGGGCGGTGTGATGCACCACATGGAGAACCAACCCCATGAAGCGATCCACAAAATCTTCCCATGCACGGGGCCTCCGTTGAAGGCAGCGTTCGAGCAGATTGCGGTCGATCTCAGATAGTCCCACGCGGATAATCCTCTGGAGAAGGGCAAATAATCATAGATAAATATCTCTTCCTGTGGGATGGGGAAATGGATGGCAAATCGCCGCATCCTGATTCTTCCTACACGAATTCCCCGATCCTCGATGCCTAGCTGTATTTACGCATTGTCGCATAAAAAAGTCGAAAAATAGTACTCTATTCGATTGTAAATACGAATTGAATCGGAAACAAGTCTTTTAGTTAAGTTCGGTCTTGGGTCTTCGGTCTTGGGCCTTAGCAGTGACAGATTATACATATACAGAATGGTATCATATAGTCTTGCGGATGGGGTATTTTCAGATTTTTTAATGATCTCTCTTCTCCAAGACCAAAGACCGATGGCCCAAGACCAAAAATCTCATTCTCTCGCCCCAATATCCCAGTAAACCCCCTCCAGCCAGGTACGCCAGATCTCGTATTTTGGATTGCTGAGTTTTTGGGCCAGCATCGGGTTATGATTGGGGCGTTTGGGATGCCGGGCAAGTTTCATGCGGGCTTCGTGCGGGAGTGCGGCCGCCTTTTTTCGTATTGCAGGCCAGGCAGGCACAAACGACATTCTCCCACGTCATCCCCCCGCCGCGGCTGCGGGGAACGACATGATCGAGGCTCAACTGCGAGGTCGGATAATGACGGCCGCAATACTGGCAAGTGTGCTCGTCCCGGGCAAGGATGGTGCGGCGGTTGAGGTGTAAATGCTGCCGGGGGAGGCGGTCGAAATCCAGCAGTCGAATCACCCGGGGAGCGAGAATCTCGAAATTGACGCCCCGAATCCAATCTTCCTGCGGTTGTTTGCTTTCGGCATGCAGTTCGCTCAATTCGAGCCAGGTGCCGAAGGTGTAGTTCGTAAAACGGCCCTCTTCTAGATGAATGACTTCGGCCAAATCGCGATAAAGGAGACAGAACGCGCGGCGGACGTTGATGATATGCACCGCCATATATAATCGATTCAGCACAAGCACGCTTGCGCTGAGTGCGATGCCGGCGGGGGTTGCGATAATTGGGCCTGAAGAATCATCTGCAGGGCGCGAAGATTCACTTTTGGCGGACCGTTTTGCTCGAGAACGACTGCCGCTGACCGTGCATACCCTTTCCACGTGCTTGCTCCCGAATTGCTCCGGGCAGGGCGATATCCTGCCGGAAAAGGAGGAAGATCGCAAAGTCTTCACACTTACCACCTATTTTAACAGAAATTTTCCATCAACGCCAGACGGGCCGAAAAAATCCTCCTTTTTCCCGACGCCCAAGCTTCAGATGAGAATTTCACTCGAGTCCCGAAGGGCGGAATCAATCGGAACGCAAGCTATTGAACGAATCATGGATTAATCGTTGAACTATTTCCTAAAGTTGTGCCCATAAACACAAGAAGAATTTCCAAATATTTTGGAGAGAAAATTTTTAGTTTTCATTGGCATGAAAATATTTCAGCAACTTTTGTACCAAATGCATAAGATTTCGGCTGGACAGTCGTCAATGTTAGCTTTGTAAAAACCGTTTTTTCCGCTCTCGAAGCCCTTGCACCGGAATGAATAAATATGTCGCGGGCGGTCGAAAACATCGAATTTCATCACTCCAAACCGTTTTTTCACAAAAGTCCGAACTGTGGCGAAAGGTTGTTTTCCGGCAAAAATCGGTTTTTAATCCCCCCCTGCACGAAAAATTTTTCCCGACTCGCCTTGTCAGACCGGTGGGATTGGCATTAGGATGAAAGTATTGGATGCAACTGCACTCCTCCGTGTGCCGTCAGTTGCGCTTTCCAGTCGGATATCGCGGGGTCGGCC
The DNA here is from genome assembly GCA_963713065.1 of Pirellulales bacterium. Taxonomy (GTDB): domain Bacteria; phylum Planctomycetota; class Planctomycetia; order Pirellulales; family Thermoguttaceae; genus JADLEL01. The sequence continues at coordinate 215,891 of CAVQKP010000023.1, forward strand.
ATGGGAAGGCCGAACGCTGCGTTGGATTGCTGGAGAGTTGGCTCATCGTTGTGGGATTATGGGAACGCCGGTCACTGCTACAGGATAAAAGGGAGCGGTAAAATGATTCACTATTCATGCGATCTCTGTAAACGCGAGTTCGACCCGGAAGACGATTTGCGTTATGTCGTCAAAATCGAAATTTTTGCCGCATATGATCCGAATTCATGCACGGATGACGAGGACCACGATCATCTCCAGGAAATTCAGGATATTCTCGAAAGCATGGAAGACGCCGATGACGAACGAATCGGCGACGACGTGTATCAGCAATTGCGTTTCGACCTCTGCCCGGAATGCCGCCGCAAATTCTTGAAAAACCCGCTCGCCCGCGAAATGCCCGCCAAGGCGTTCGGGTTCAGCTCGAATTAGCGTTTGTGTTGAATACACAGATTGGTTTCGTAGTTATATGTTTTCTTGCTGCTTTAGTCAATTTCTTGGAGATCCGTTTCAAGTTACTTCGCGGCTTCCGGGATATCGATGATGAAAAGATTCAATACACCTCTCTCAAAGGAAAAAACCGATCTTTGTATTGGAAGGATATCAAAGCGATTCTTCTAAATCGAGATAGTTTCATTTTTCGAGGGCTAGACAAAGAGTTCCGGAACATCTTGAGATTCCCTGCAAACCAAGCTAAAATATCATTTTTACTAACTTGAGTTTTGGATAAACGTGGTTTTATGTCCCGTAGGGACGGCATTGGTTCAGTCTTAAAGGGACGTCAGTCATTAGCCAGGGGCATGAGCCCCTGAAGAACGGCCACAAACACCACAGAGCCCCAAAGGGGCGGCAGTAGAGTCCCGCAGGGACGACAGAAGGAGAGAATCTCCCCGCATCTGTCGCCCCTTCGGGGCTTTGTTGGAGATGGGAACCGCCTCCCAGGGGCTTACGCCCCTGGCTACTGACTGTCGTCCCTTCGGGACTGGCTGATAACTGACGTCCCTTCGGGATTGGTTTATAATTGACGTTACTTTAGGACTGGTTTATGACTGACGTTCCTTTAGGACTGGTTTATGACTGACGTTCCTTTAGGACTGGTTTATGACTGACGTTCCTTTAGGACTGGTTTATGACTGACGTTCCTTTAGGACTGGTTTATGACTGACGTCCTTTCGGGACTGAAGACTCAGGTGAAGAAGTAATCCTCTATACCAAACAGGAATTGAAAGTGAGCAACAATCAGAAATTGCGGGTGGCGGTGGTGGGCGGCGACGGGACGGGGCCGGAAGTGGCGGCGGAAGGCTTGAAAGTGCTCAAAGCAGTCTGCAAGACGGAGGGCATCGCGCTGGAGACCAAGGATTTCGACTTGGGCGGCGAACGCTATCTGCGAACCGGCGAGATTCTGCCCGAAGCCGTTTTCCAGGAATTGAAGACTTATCCTGCGATTCTGCTCGGCGCGGTGGGGCATCCGGACGTGGCGCCCGGCATCTTGGAGAAGGGATTGCTTTTGGAGTTGCGTTTTCGGCTCGATCAGTACATCAATCTCCGGCCCGTGAAATTGTTCCCCGGCGTCGAGACACCGCTGGCGGGCAAGGGACCGGAAGACCTCGATTTCGTGGTCGTCCGCGAGAACACCGAGGACATGTACGTGGGCATGGGCGGATTTCTCAAAAGGGGACGGCCGACGAAGTGGCCACGCAATTGGCCGTTTACACCCGCAAGGGATGCGAACGCTGCATTCGCTGGGCGTTCGAATACACGCGGAAGCGAAATCAGAAGAAACAACTCACGCTCGTGGCCAAGACCAACGTGCTCACCTATGGGCATGACCTGTGGTGGCGGACTTTTCAGGAGGTGGCGAAAGAATATCCCGACATCAAGCCGGATTACAACCACGTCGATGCCTGCTGCATGTGGATGGTGAAGAACCCCGAATATTTCGACGTGATCGTGACCACGAATTTGTTCGGCGACATCATCACCGACCTGGCCGGGATCCTCCAGGGCGGCATGGGCGTGGCGGCCGGCGGCAACATCAATCCCGAGCCCGGCGGCGTCAGCATGTTCGAGCCGATGGGCGGCAGCGCGCCGAAATACACCGGCAAGAACGTCATCAATCCGATCGCCGCCATCAACGCGGCCGGCATGCTCCTCGAACAATGCGGCTACCCCAAAGCCGCCGCCCGCGTGATGCAAGCCATCCAAACCGTCACCGGCACCAAAATGAAAAGCCAGGCCGCCGGCAAGATGGGCTACGGCACCACGGAAATCGGCGATTTGGTGTGCGAAACACTATAGAAAGATAAAACAAGCACATGCTCGGCGCCATGCCCACGCTTGCGTGGGCATGGCGCGTTTTTTACGCGTATCCAACATGCCCACGCAAGCGTGGGCATGGCACCCGGCACTGGAATTTTTTGCCTGACGATTTGCCATGAATCAACCTTCGCGACTTTCCACGGGAATCGATGGCTTGGACGATCTGCTGGGCGGCGGGTTTCTGGCGGGCACCCTCGTGGCGGTGGTCGGTTCGACGGGCATCGGCAAGACGCAATTCGGGCTGCAATTCGCGGCGGCCGGAATATCGCAGGAAAAACGCCGCGGCATCATCTTCGATCTGTGTGCCCGCGGCGATTCGCAAAATCACGACGCCTACGCCAGGAGGATGTTCGATTGGCCGCTGCAGGAAGTCGATCCCGAGCGGCATATCGACATCGAGCGGTTTTTCGACGATAAGCTTCCCGGCGGCGATTATATGCACGTTTTTCGGCACGGCGGCCGGCGCGTCACCCGCGGCGATTTGGATTTCGACGGCTGGCACGACTGGCAGGCCGAACTGGCCCGCCGCTTGAACGCCACGATCGCATTTTTCTACGGCAATTTCGTGCAAGGCGTGCGCCGCGCGGTCGTCGATGGCATCGAGCCGGTCGATCGGCCCAGCGATTCGGTGCAATTCGAGTTGTTCGAGTACATCTACCACCAAATTCTCCGCAAAGAAGCCGAATGGGTCGCGCGGGACTTGTTCCGCGAGCATTATCGCGCCAGCGCCGAGGTCGTCGCCCGGCATCATTACGATCCGGCGGAGATCGGCTGCATGCTGCTGATCACATCGCACGAAACGACGCTCGACGGGTTGATCGAGCGCCCTTTGGACGAAGGCGACGCACTCTCGAACGCCAACACGGTGATCCACCTCGGCAAGATTCGCGAAGGCACGAAGTTCCGCCGGGCGATGTACGTCTCGAAACACCGCGGCAGCCCCTGCACCGAGGAAATCGTCCCCTATCGCATCGAGGACGGGGGAATCGTGCTGGGGTGGTGAGAGGTTGGAGAGAGTGCGGAGTGCGGAGTGCGGAGTATAGACTACGGAGTGCTTGATTCTGTCACTTAGTACTCTGTACTCCGTACTTTACCAAGTCCGCTGCACCCATGTTCACAACAAGCGTGGGCATGGGACGCGGCAGGTTACCCGGTCATTTCGATTCGTTCGGCGATTTCGCTTCCTGATTCCGCGATTTCTCGATTTTGCCCGGCAGCACGAGGATGGCGCGGCAAATGTCGAGCAGCAGGAAGATTATCAGAAAAATCAGAAAAGCGACGAAGGGCAAGGCGGCGGAACGCACCAAAACATACCAAGCGAACGTCGCGTTCGAATCGGCGAGAATCAACTCGGAAGCGAAGACCTCGACACAGGCGTAGAGCAGCAGCAAACTACCGACGACCGCGAAACTGCCGAAAACGACCGGGACGAGTTTCAAGAGCGATTTGACCAAAAACGAGATCAAACCGAGGGCTTCTTCGCCCGCCCGCGATTCGGGAACGAGGTTGACGTTGATCGTGCCCGGATTCAAAGTGATGAAGGCCAGATATTCGCCGGCGATAAAACCCGCCAGTCCGGGAATGATCCACCAGAATTCCTTGGCGATGATGGCGGGAACCAGCGAGATGATCAGCGAAGTTGCGCCGAGTGCGATGCTCAGCAGCGCGAAGCAATCCAAAAATGCCGTCGTGCCAAGGCTGGCGCTGGTGCTGCGGTTGAGGCGTTCAAGGGCCGCGCAGAACCGCGCGCCGACATATTGCAGCACGGCGAGAATTATGAAGTAAACAATTCCCTTAATTAGCGTTTCAAAATTATGCGTTCGTATCGACATCGACAGTCCATACGCCAAGGATAATCCCATCGCGGCCCATAACCCGAATTTGCCGATGGTCACGAACCGCCTGGTCGTCGATTCGACGAACGAGGCGGGAAATTGCGAGCGGACGAGATCGAGGAGCAGGTCGAAAAGGTGTTTCGACGACGCGGGTGATTTATTCAATTGGGGCGCCGTCGCGGCAAAGGTCCCTGATGCAGTGGCTGCGGTCGCGGCGGACACGGCGACCGGCTCGATCTGTTTCGGCGGGGCGCCTGCGGCTGCTTGTCCGGCAGGCTTGACCTCTTCCTCGAACAATCCGCGGACATTCCGGGCGATTGTCCAGTCGGCCATGCCTTCGCGCCAGACCAGATCGTCGGGATTGATCTCGCCGACCGTAGCCATTCGTTTCAGTTCCACCGAATTGACCGGGCCGGCTTGCTTATCGCCTTTCGCGTAGAACCAGTCGATGGGAGTCATGATGAGATCCTTGGCCTTTGGAATGCCCTATTTTGCCTGAAATTCCACCCTTATCATTTTAAACATCCTGGCGTTCTTCAAGGGAGGGGGGGAAATTCAGTTTTCCAATTATACGATACATTCTCAATAAGAATTCCGGCTCGAAGATGAGAAAATCGACTCTAACATCTTGAGGTGTAGTGTTTTAACGCCATTTTTCGAAAAAAAGCAGCATTTCACTTATTTTTCTCGTTATTCACTGTAAAATTGGCTGCTTGCAAAAGTTACTATTTTTGTAGGATTTTATGGTGAGGATTTGTGGACAGGTTCTTTTTTCACATAATCATTCGCATCATGAGTCGATTGTGAAGCTTCTCGAGTGCGTTTTTCCATCGTCCAACGCAAAGGAGACCGAAAATGGGGATGCTGAAAGAATTTCGCGATTTTGCGATGCGGGGCAACGTGGTCGATCTGGCCGTCGGCGTGATCATCGGTGCGTCGTTTGGTAAGATTGTCAGTTCCCTGGTCAATGACGTCATTATGCCGCCGATCGGTGTGCTATTGGGGAACGTCGATTTTTCCAATTTGGCAATCAAGTTGAAGGATCCCGTCCTCAACGAGAAGACGCATGCTGTCGTGACGCAGGCCGTGATGCTCCGGTATGGCGCATTCATCAACACGGTGATCGATTTTCTCATTGTGGCTTTCGTCATTTTCCTCTTCATCAAGCAGATCAATCGGTTGAAAAAAGAGCCGCCCAAGGAGCCCACGGAGAAGGACTGCCCGATGTGCTGCACGCACATTCCGATCAAGGCCACCCGCTGCCCGCATTGCACGTCGGAGTTGGCATAGGTTTCATCAATCCTTTTCAAAAGAAATTTCGCAGATGCAAGCCCAGGCAGATCAGAATTTGAGCGCACCGATTACGCGGTATTTGCGGAAGGATTTCGCCCGGGTGTCGGTCGAGCAAACGGTGGGCGAGGCACTGGCGCGAATTCGCCGCGAGCCGCCGGAAGGGCGGATCATCTATTTTTACGTGCTCGATGCGGAGGGGCGGTTGCAGGGCGTTTTGCCCGCGCGGCGGTTGCTGTTGAGCCCGCTGGAAACGCCCGTCGTGGAAATCATGGTCCGCGAGGTCATTTGCATTCCGCAAAACGCGACGGTGCTCGACGCCTGCGAGTTCTTCATCATGCACCACTTACTGGCGTTTCCGGTGGTCGATGAACAGCGGCGGATTTTGGGCGTGGTTGACGTCGAGCTTTACACCGCCGAGTTGGGCGATATCGAGCGCAGCGAGCGTTACGACGATCTGTTCCAGCTCATCGGCGTGCATCTGAGCGAGGCCCAGCAAGGTTCGCCGCTTTTGGCTTTCGGGCGGCGTTTTCCCTGGCTGCTTTGCAATATCGCCGGCGGATTGGCGGCGGCATCGATCGTCTGGTTTTTCGAGAACGAATTGGCGCATGTGGCCGCGCTGGCGATGTTCATCCCCGTCGTGCTGGCACTCTCCGAAAGCGTGAGCATCCAGTCGGTCAGCCTCACGCTGCAATATCTCCGCGGCCGTCCGCCCACGTTGAAAATGCTGGTTGTGAAGATCGGCAATGAAATCGGGACGGGCATTTTTCTCGGCTGCGCCAGCGCAATTTGCGTGGCGGCGACGGCCTTCCTCTGGCTGGGGCAGGGCAAGCTGGCCGTCTGCCTGCTGGGCGGCATCGCCGGCGGCGTGCTCTGCTCCGCGGCGTTTGGCGTGGGCCTGCCCATGCTGCTGCGAATTTTCAAGCGCGATCCGCATGTCGCCTCCGGCCCGATGGTTTTGGCCGCCGCCGATCTCGTCACCCTCCTGCTCTATTTTTCGATCGCGCGGTGGATCTTGGGATGAATCGCATGATTGACGTCTGCCGCGCTCGCCATCTTGCTTCTCGCCCCCGCCGCCCCCGCCCTTGCTTCCCGTCCCCACCGCCCCCGCGTCGGTGGAGCGCATGATTGACAGCTACCGCGATCGCCCTCGCTCCTCTCAGGCTGGCTGGTCTTCAAGCGTCCACTGACACTGGGCGGAGCGTGCCATGCCGCAAGTGCTGATGGAACTGATGCGCCATGAGTCGATTGAAACGACGCTCCGTCATTACGTCGGCAAAAGCGTGCAGCGAACGGAGCGCATCGTGCAAGAGGCCGACGAAAATGCCTTGAAAAGCAAACAAGACGCAGACCACAAAACGGGTGAAAATAACTGGAAAACCGCGTAACGTGACAGTTTACGCGAGACCCCCATTACAGAATGCTAAAAAGCCTGAATTCACTTTCTCTAACCTGTTGATAATTATGAACTTACAAACACGCCCGGCGGGACTCGAACCCACAACCAGCGGATTAGAAATCCGCTGCTCTATCCATTGAGCTACGGGCGCTTATTCCATCTTCGCCAGCAATGATCGAAACAAACCGAAACGTCGCAAAATCGTCGCACGCCTGATACTACACCCTACCCTTTCAGAGTGGAATGTGTCAAGTGGAGCTTGCCGATGACCATGGGGGATTGGCGATCGATTCGGATAGAATACGGTTTTTGCTAAAGTGTGCGGGAAATGACTTGTTCATTACCAGAAAATGAGGTTCAGCGCCACCAAGATGATAGCAACGACGGCCGCCCAGATCATGGGTTTCTCGTACCAGGGGCAAGGCCCTTCATCGGGCATTACGGTCAGCCCCATTACCAGGTTTTTCAGATCGGCTTCCGCCTTCGGCCTGGTGAAAAGGCTCACGCCGACGGCAATCGCCACGCTGATCAAAAACGTCCACAACGAGCAATAGATATAGACCGCGAAAGGCTTGGCTTTTTCCGATCGGGCAAGATAGCGGTCATAATCGCGGTTGAACTTGGCGGCGTTGAAATGCTGCAACACATCGTGATACGCGACCTGCACGCCCGGTTTCAGAGCCACCGGAACGCCTTCCAGCCCGAATTTCCGCTCGTTTTCCGGCTTGATTTCCGCGCCGGCGAAATAAACCTTGGGGGCGAGCACGCGAACTTTCAACATTCGATTTTGAGCGTCTGCTTCGCCGATAATGGTTAGTCCCTTTTCATCGAAAACGGCCGCGGGCAACTCGACGGGGGAATCGATCGTCGTGATCTTGCCGTTTTGGAAAGGCTGGCTGCTCGCGGCGGGCGGAATGGGCACGTTGGTGAGGTCGATCCGCCCGCTCTCGATTATTATCTTGACGATTTTCTCGGCGGTTTTCTCCGGGACAATCTTTTTGGTTTTGTTTTTCTCGATGGGGATTCCTTTGGCGCCTTCTTGCGGGAGAACTTCTTTATCCAGCCGCACGACGACGGGCAGATCGACGCCCTTGTCCGAAACGGTATTCAGCGTGATCTGCGGAGCGGGGCGATAGCCTCCGGGGAAGGAATGAACAATGACGAACATGCCGATTGAAGCCAAAATTGCGAGTAAAAAGCCCCAAAACCCGCCGGCCGGCGTACAACGTTTCCAAAGCATCCCCAAGATGATCACGCCAAACAGCGGGAGCAGAAAAAACATCCCCAACACGACGAAATATTCGAGAATGTTCGAGAACAAGAACAGCAGGTAGGCGGTGCCGATGGAGAGGATCACACCTAAAACCGAACACCAGCGGCCCATGTTCAGATAGTGACGGTCGCTGGCGGTTTTATTGAGGAGCGGTTTGTAAACGTCGTAAGTCCAAACGGTGGCGAAGGCGCTGACATTGCCGGCCATGCCCGACATGAAACCGGCGATGATCGCGGTCACTCCCAGGCCCAGCAAACCCGGACCGAGATATCTTCCCATCAAGAGCGGAAGGACGTCGTTGAAGGTGCCGTGCGTGATATTCGCGCGGGGATCGTTTTCGGCGACCAAAACCTTCAAGGTGCCGTCGGAATTGGTGAGCAAGGCCAGTCCCAACAAGCCGGGGAGAATGACAATGAAGGGGACGCACATTTTCAAAACGGCGCCGATGAGCGTGCCGTTTTGCGCCGAGCGCAGATTTTTCGCGACGATCACCCGCTGCACTTGCAGGAAATCGGTACACCAGTAGGAAAAGCCGCAGATCGAAAATCCGAAGGCGATGCCGATCCAATCGATGCCCATCGGATTGTCGAAGGTGCCCAGGTTGCTCCAGAGCGAAGTGAAGTTGGCGTTTGCGGGCAGCGCAGGATGAATGACATGCACGTTGCGCTGCACCGTTTCGACGAGTTTGGACCAGCCGCCGATTTCGTAGAGCCCCAGAATGGGAATCAACAGGGTGCCCAGCCAGATGAGGAAAAACTGCACCACTTCGTTGAAGACCGCGGAGATCAGGCCGGCCAGAGTGACATAGACCGCCACGGTTATCGAGGAGGTCCAGATGCTTACGTCCATGTTCCAGCCCAGCAGCAGGTGCAGGATTTTCGCCATTGAAAACATGCTGGCGCCGCTGGCCAAAATCGTCATCAAGGCGAAAGAGACGCCGCCCACGGCGCTGCTGCGCTGGTCGTAACGCAGTTTCAAATAGCCGGGCACGGAGTGGGTTTTGCAAATATAATAAAACGGCATCATCACCACGGCGAGAAAGATGATCGCCGGCACGGCGTTAAACCAGTAGGAATGCGCCGCCAAGAGGCCATATTGGTAGGTCTGCGCGGACCAACCCATCGTTTCCAGCGCGCTTAAGTTCGCCGAAATGAAACTCAAGCCGGCCACCCAGGCAGTCATTTTCCGACCGGCCATGAAGAAGTCTTCGCCCGTGCCGGCAAAGCGTTTCAGATAGAAGCCGATTCCCAGCACCGCGATGAAATAAATCGCGATAATGAGCCAGTCCACCGACGCGAGCGACAACAATTGCCTCGACATGCCACTCGAATCGGCGAACAGAATTAGTTTCGACATAATCGAGGTTGAAAAAGGAGGCGTAAAGGAATGGGATTCGGTAAGAGTCCTATCCTAGCAAGAGTATTCCAAAATGCAACCGGTTGCATGCATGAATCGGTCGATTCTCGCCGATGCACCGAAAAACCACAAGAGAGGGGTAAGTATTTTTAGAGATTTTCTACCCGGCGAACGGATTTATCGGTCAACGGCCGAAGGTTTCCCCCGGGGCGGGCTACTGCGCAGGAAAGCTTGCGAAAATTGACTGACTGAGAAGGTGGTGATGCGGATCGATGACGAATTTTCGCGCCACGCCGCAGTCGAAGTCCTTGCCGCCCTTCGAGGCGTCATCCAAGGGAATAATGGTCATGTTGACCGAGTTCGCAATTTGGATGGTGGAATTTCAACAGATCATCCCCCGCTTGCCCTCCGGCCCATGCCCCGGCGGATTTTCGCCGATCCAGCGTTCGTCCACCGGTTCGGAGACGAGTTGGTAGCGCGTGTCGGTGGAAAGGCGGAGGCTGCGGCTGTGATTATCCGCGCTGGCGTGCATCATGTACATGCCGAAAAGGAGCACGTCGCCCGCGCGGAAATCGGCCGTAAGCCAGCGCAAGCCAAGCGTCTCGCGGAGCGTCACGGCGTCGCTGGCGTATTTCCCCCCGTTGACGCGCATTTCCCATTGTCTTTCCTTGGACTCGGGATCTTTGGGTTCCCGCCGATTCACGCAATAGGTGTCCACGTCGAGTTTTCCGTAAGTGTTTTTCACGTCTTCGAGGCGGTGCGAACCTTCGAGCAGCATGAGGCCGCCTTTTCCCGCGGCACGTCTTCCAACGGCGTCCAGGAGGTGTACAGCCGCTTGGTTCCGCGGCCCATGAAAACGACGTCGTAATGCGGCGGGGTGGCGTCGGCGACGCCGGGCAGCTTGGCGCGTAGCCAGACGAAGTCGAAATGCCGGACCGGCCCTCCGAGAAACCGCTCGTAAAACTCGATCATCGGTCCCTCGAAAACGATCTTCAGCAAAGGCCGGTTCCCTTCGGCAAATTGCGGGACAAATCCGTCCTTAACGCCGGCGGCGGGAATGGCGTCATCGAGCGAATAGGCGGGATCGAGATATTCCGCCGCGGACAAACGCCGCAAAGTCTCGCTCCGCGCAGCGAGAACATCGTCGCGGTCGAGCAAATCCGGGAGGAACAAGTAGCCGTCCTCTTCCATGCGCGCCCGCATCAAATCGGGGTCATGCACGATCTCCGATGACACGCGCAGCTCACCGTACGCCGCCGGCGATAGATCCATCGTTTTTCCAAGACAGGTCCGCTTCGCCTCAAGTGTCGGTTGCATAGCCGTCTCCGATAACAAACAGCAATGATGACAGTTTATTCAAGGAATAATTCACCGTTAGATGGCGGCGCCAATTTCGTCGAGCACTTTTTTCGCCGCTTTGGCCTCCTGAGACGCGGGATTGCTGAGCACGACCCGCCGCAGCGCGAGGATGCCTCGATTATCCTTTTGCCGGGCCAGATCCAACGCCTCGGAAAAACCTTTCTCGACATAGCCCATATCGCGGAGCACGACGCGGTGTTTCGCTTTCTTCCAATAATATTTCAGGTCGTCGGTTTTCCAATCGGCATAGACCTCTTCCCAGGAAATCGGAGCCACGTCATTCATGTGCGGTTCGAGCATGTGCGCGGCGATATCGTCCCCTTCGGCCTCATAGCGATTGTCCAGTGAAATCCGCAAGCGGTCCTCGGTCCGGTTGGGCATCGCCTTATGGATGGTCAAGGCGGGGAAAAACAGCGTATCTCCCGCTTCGAAGTTCGTCGTATGCCACGGCACATTCAACTCCGGAAACTCCCGCACCACTTCTTCGACCTCGATAACGAGCCCGCCGGCTCCGAGCGAGAAATGATGATTCAAGACCTTCTTCGTCTTGTGCGAGCCGGGCAAAACGGCGAGAGGACCCAGTTCGATGGGGCAGTCGCCCACCGGCGCCCAGCAGGTCAAGGCGTCGAAAGTTCCCTGATAATGGACGAAATCCTGGTGCGTCGGGGTGGTATGCTCCAGAAATTTCGGGAACCAGATCCGCGCCTTTTTCCCGGCAGCGCGATCACCGGCCGGTCCATGATGCGTTCCGCCATTGTCGTCAATTCCGGCTCATGGGGCAGCCGATGGAAGGATTCAAGCCGGTATATGCGATGGTAAACTTCGCTGTATTCCAGATCGCCCTCCGTGCAGCGCCGGGAGGGATCCGCAATGCCATCCATCGGGTCGGTCCCCGCGACCAGCCATCCGGCGTCGTAAAAAATGCGCGTCATGTCGCTCCGCAGGGCGAGCAGCTTGTCCGGATTGAGCAACTGCTTGAAAAACAGATACCCTTCCTCCGCCAACCGGCGCCGGAGTTCCTCGGCGTGATCCTTGCAATCGTTGGAGTCCCTGAATTCTTTCCAGCCTTCCGCCATGTTTTCCTCCCAAAATGGCAGGATTTCACCCTGCCGCGACAGTTTTCAAGACAAGCCCACGAGTCGATTTACGAGTCGATTTATCGCCGACGCTTGAATAAGCCGTTTCCTAATCTTTCGGCGGCGGGGTTCTCGGGTCAAGAGCTTGGCAAGTTTTTTTCCCTTGCAGATTCGAAACATGATCGGCCCTTGACAACTCGGTGACAATGAGAGTAATCTCGCTTAATCAGTAAACTTTTGCGTGAACTTTGGAGGAAACATGAAAAAAACAACCTTGGGCCTAGTGGTGGGCAATCGCGACGTTTTCCCGATCGAATTGGCAAAGCAGGGGCGTGCGGAGATGCTTGCCAAGCTGAAGGAAGCCGACATCGACGTGATCGCCGTTTCGGAAAACGACACGCCCGACGGCGTCATTTCGGACTGGCGGGACGCCCAGACATGCGCCCGGCTTTTCCGCGAAAATAGCGGCAAAATCGATGGAATACTGGTTACTCTCCCCAACTTCGGCGACGAGCGGGCGATCGCCGACTCGATCAAACTTTCCGGTCTCACCGTGCCTGTTTTTATCCACGCTTATGCGGATAAAATCGACGAATTCTCGATCAAGCACCGCCGCGATAGTTTCTGCGGCAAACTCTCCGTATGCAACAATCTTACGCAATACGGAATTCCTTATTCGATTGGGAAGGATCACGTTCTCTCGCCCGACTCGCCGCAATTTAAAGCAGATCTCGATTGGTTCACCGGCGTCTGCCGCGTGGTGCGCGGATTGCGCGTGGCGCGGTTGGGCAGTCTTGGGGAACGGACCACGCCGTTCAAGACTGTCCGCTATAGCGAGAAGCTGCTCGAACAAAGCGGCATCAGCGTCGAGACGAAAAGTCTGGTCGAAACCGTCGATGAAATCAACTCACTAAAAGATTCCGACGAACTGGTTGCGGCCAAGCTGAAAAAGCTTGGCGGGTATCTGCCCATCCACGAGGACGTGCCCGGCCAGTCGCTGGTGACCACGGCGAAACTCGGCGTGGTGCTCGACAAATGGATTGCGGAGCACAACATCGACGCCTATGCCATTCAATGCTGGTCGGCGATGCAGAACGCGCTGAAAATTTTCCCCTGTTCGATCATGAGCATGATGAGCAACGAATTGCTCCCCTCGGCCTGCGAAGTCGATGTGATGGGCGCGTTGGCGATGTACGCCCTCCAGCTTGCCGGCGGGGGCCCTTCCTCGTTGTTCGATTGGAACAACAACTACGGCGAAGGGACCGAAAAGCTCGTTGTTTTCCATTGCAGCAACACGGCGACATCCTTCATGAAGTCGGTCAAGACGGGCCCCAACGCGATGGCCCTGAAAGGGAACCCCTTTTGCAACTGCTTCTGCACGCTGCATGGCACGCTCAAGCCGGGCGCCGTCGGATTCGCCCGACTGACGACCGACGATGCCAAAGGCAGGATCGTGGGCTGCATCGGCGATGCGGAAGTGACCGACGACCCTCTCGACACATTCGGCACGACGGGCGTGGTGAAGATCCCGAATCTCGCGAAGCTGATGTACTTCCTCGCGGCCAACGGATTCGAACACCACGTCGCCATGAACTACACGCCGCGCACCGCGGTGCTCTACGAGGCCTTCACCAAATACATGGGCTGGAAAATCTACCATCACGGCGGAGAAGATCGATCCCTGGTTGAGAACTGGTGAGATTGCCAAAAAGAATGGAATTTGAATCAGATCGGGGGATGAATCAAATCGCAATACATGGTATTGCGTCCCGATTATTCCCATCTATGATTATGCTTGGTGGTGCGTTGCGATGTCAGGCAACGAGGATTTGGCCGCAGAAGTTGGGACATATTTTTACGAAGACTTACCCGTCTATTCAGATTTCGACGAGCAAGTGCCGCTGTTTGTCACTCCCTCACAGTTCGAGCGGTTAGAGAAATACTTTCGTTATCGTCCCACCGATGAAGAATACGCAACGTTCCGTTCGCGGTTCTTTGCAAAGTGCGGTAAGAACAGTGAATGATGGCGACATATCCCCACTACTCTCTATTTCCACAGTAGGTCTCGCCTGTCGGACGAGACTCGTTGGGATGGGTTCATCCAAGCTCTTTGTCACTCATCAAAGTCCCACCCGGCAGGCAGGACCTACCAAAAATGAGGACATAATCCATTCAGGGGGTGTCCATTGAAACATCTCCCCCCTTTCTCTAACCTATACTATCTTATCTCTTTGTTTTCTTCATGGTACCATTGTTACTAGCTTGTTACAAATTATCGACCTAGCGGCAGATATGATATAAAACTGGTGAAAATCCATTTCCCATTCTCAATCGTCTGGGTTATTGAATAGGCATAGGGCGCAGTTGATTTCTATCCGCTTAAACGCTTTACGCTGGTCCTTTACCATAAGGAATCTATTTATGACGCCTTTGATTCGCAGTTGGCTGCCGATCGTGGCAGCAGGTGTTCTGTTCTCGTTAACTTTCGCCGGCAAAACGTTTTCGCAGGATTCGACCGACGCGGCAAAGAACAAGGATAAGGATGATGCTGCGGCCGAGGAAAAATCGATCCGCGAGCAAGACATTTACATTCCCTACGATAAACTCCGCCAGGTGTTCGAAAAACACGGGCGCGGCGTCTTCCTGCCTTACGACAAATTCCAAGAGCTATGGAAAGCGGCCCAGGGCAAAATCCAGCCGTCCGCGGAGATCAAGCCGCCGGAGGGCTGGGTGATCACGGAAATCGAGAACGAGGCGAGGGTCGAGAAGGACGTCGTTCGCGTCAAGGCGAAGTTGAAGATCGATATGCTCGCCGAAGGCTGGCATAAAATTCCGCTTAGGCTCGCCGACTCGGCCATCACCTCGGCCAGGCTCGGCGAGCAACCCGCGCGGATCCTCGGCGAATCCGGCCAGGAATATCGCCTGCTCATCGAGAAGAAAGGGAAACAATCCGAGCAGATCGAACTCAACTTGGAATACGCCAAGGCGATCACCCGCTCGCCGGGCCAGAATAGCGTCTCGTTCCAAACGCCGCAGGCCCCGGTGAGCCGCTGGAAAGTGACCATTCCGCAGGCCGGCGTGAAAGTCAATTTGCAGCCGCTGATCGCGGCCAGCGAAGTGCCGTCCGGCGAAAAATCTTCCGCCGAGGCGGATCAAGATAAAAAGGCCGAGGAAACCGTGGTTTTGGCATTCGTCGGCGCCGCCCCGACCGTGCAGATCGACTGGACTCCCAAGGCCGAAGGCGCCACCGGCCTGGCGGCTTTGACCGGCGTGCAGGCGCAGCAGCAGCTTTGGATCAAGGAAAGCGTGACGCACTGCACGACCACGCTCGATTATGCCATCAGCCGCGCGGAGTTGGACAAGCTTTCGATTGAAACCCCGGCCGATTACAAAGTGGTGAACGTCTTCGACGACAACGTGCGAAAATGGACCGTCGAGTCGGCCGCGGGCAAGCAGAAAATCGCCGTCGAGCTGTTCGAACCGGCCAAGAAGTCACAGCGGATCGTGGTGGAACTGGAAAAAATCGCCGGCGAGAAAACGCAGGACGCGATTCAAGCGCCCGTGGTCAAGGCCCTCGAAGCCAGCCGGCAGCAAGGCATCGTGGTGGTGCAAATCGCCGATGGACTGCGGGGCGAAGCGGCGAAAACGAGCGGCCTGCTGCAAATCGACGCCACCGAACTGCCCCCCGATTTGGCCCGGGAAAAATGGGCGTTTTCCTACCGCTACGCCACGGTGCCGTACGAACTGTCATTTTCCCTGGAAAAAATCCTGCCCCGGATCTCCGCCAATTCCCTGGTCAACGTCTATCTCGATCCGGAAAGCCTTTCGGCCGACGCGCTCACGGTATTCAATATCGAACGCGCGGGCGTGTTCAAATTGGAGTTCGATCTGCCGCCGGGTCTCGACGTGCGGAGCGTCAAGGGCGTCGATTCCGGCGGCGCCAAAGCAGTGAAAGTCGATAGCCATCGCCTGGAAGGCGAAAAGAAAACGCACCTCGTGGTCAATCTTTCCGGGAAAGCTCTCGGCCCGGCCGCATTGCTGATCAATTTGCGGAAGGATTTGCACTTGCCCGAACTGCTCGCGCCCACCGGCAAGTCCGCCGACATCGAATTATCGCTCCCCCAAGTCACGCCTGCCACGGTGGAACGGGCGAGGGGCAGTTTCGTAATATATGCTCCCGAGAGCATGCAAGTGAATGTCGATAAACCGACCGGCTTGGGAAAAATTTCTTTCACGGATGCAGCAAAAATAATCTCGATGCCGCAGCGCTCGGAAAAAACCGACAATCATCGGCCGGTTTTCGCGTTCGCTTTTACGGAGGAGCCGGCTTCGCTCATTCTGAAGGCCGAGCGCCGCAAGCCGCAAGTGACAGTCCGGCAGCTTCTGGTGGTGCGCATCGAGGACGGCGTGGCGAAATATCAAGACACGTTCTTTTACAATGTGCTCTATTCCGGCGTGAAGTCGCTGCGAATCGACATTCCCGAAGAGATCGCGAAAATCGCGCACACGCAAACCGCCCATGAAACCATCACTCCTTCGCCGGACGGTTTACCCAAGGGTTACGTCGCCTGGCGTTTGTCGAACGACGCCGAACTGTTCGGCGACGGCAAAATCGAACTGGTGTGGGAGAAGAAGATCGACAACCTCGATATCGGCAAGAGCGTGCCGCTGCCGCTGCCGGATCTCAAGCCCGCCGAGGTAAATCGGGCATGGGGGCAAATCGTCTTGACCAAGTCCGAAACCATCGATCTCCGCGAAAAGGGCGAGCCCAAGGCCCTTCAACCGATCGATCCGCAGCAGGATTTGATGGAAAAAGTCGAAGCCGCCGCCCGCGCGTTCTCCTTCCACGACGATTGGGAGATGACCGTCGTCGCCACGCGTTATGATCTCGAAGAAGTCAAACGCACGAACATCGAACGGGGCCTGGTGCGGATGGTCGTCACTCCGGCCAACGAAATTTCGGTGCAGGCGCTCTATCGCATCCGCACGGCGCGCGACCGCCTGGCGGTGAACCTGCCGGAGAACGTGAAATTCGATACCGAACCACTGCGGATCAACGGCCGTGCGGTGGCGCTCGAGAAGCAGACCGCAACTGACACAAAATCCAGTACCGTCCCCGAGAAGCAGAAGAGCGATTACTTCATCCCCATCGTGGCCCCCAACGCCGACGCGCCTTTCCTGCTGGAAATGCGTTACATCCTTCCCGGAAACGACGACAACCGCCTGGATTTGCCCGTTTTTCCGCAAGACCCGGCGGTGCAGAAAGTTTTTTTGGCGGCCTATATACCGGAATCGAAAACGCTTCTCAATGCCGAAGGCAAATGGTCAAAAGAGTACCGCTGGCAAATGACCGATTCATTGATGTGGAAACCGTGGCGCGCGGCCCAAGAGCAGAAGCAGGAAGAAGAGAAACTATTGAATTGGGTTCGCGACGGCGTGAGCCTTTCGGGCAATGCGGCCGGCGACTTCCAGACCGACGGCACGCTCTTCGTTTATTCCACGTTGCGGCCCGAATCGCCGCCGGACGGTTCGCTCACGATGACCGTCATGGACGCCCGTTCGCTCCAGGCCCTCGTGTTTCTCGTCGTGTTTTTGGGCGGAGTGATGCTCGTTCCCGCCCGCTGGCGCGTGAAGTCGCTGGCCGTGGGCGCGCTGATCGCGCTGGTCATTTTGCTGGGGGTCTTCGCAACTGTCTTCGCTCTGCAGATCCTCAACGGCATCCTGGCCTTGGCGATTTTTCTGGTGTTGGTGCTTTGGACCGTCGGCTGGGCGTTCCGCCTGCAGAGACGGCGAGCGGCAATGCCTGCCGCAAGCGGAAGAGCAATTCCACCCAACCGCGATTCGGGCGTCGATCTGTCGCAATACGAACCGCACCATGCCGATGCCCCGCAACCCCCGACTCCCGCGACCGCCGAACCGCCAAAATCCACGGAGGGAGATGGTTCGGAAGGAGGAAAGAGCCATGAATAACATGCGATTCCTTCTGGCAGTATTCCTTATGCTTCCCGCCCTCCGCGCCGCCGAGCCACCGGAGCCGGAAGCCGCTCCCCGCGAGATATTCGTTCCCTTCAACGATCTCAACGTATTGCTCGAACAGCAGCCTAAACGCGTGCTGCTTTCGCGGGAGGCATACGACGAACTGCTCAAGAAGGCGAAAAAAACGCCCCATGAGCACGCGCCGAAAGAAGCGTTGATCGTCTCCGCCGATTACAACGCGAAACTCGCCTCGCAGCGCGCGGAAATCTCCGGCACGCTGACGATCGACGTCTTGGAAGACGGCTTGCACGCCCTGCCGCTGGATCTCGGCGGCGTCGGCCTGCGGAGCGCGAAACTCGACGGCGGCGGCGCGTCGCTCGGGCAAGACGACACGATGGCATCGGGGGCCACGAACGGCTTGTCCAATGGTGCAGGAAATAGGGTTGGGCGGGCCAACCGCGGCGCCCTGACGCTTTTTGTCGAAGGCAAGGGGCGGCACGAACTGCAGTTGGAAATGGTTGCGCCGCTGGTTTCCACGGCCGCCAAGCAACAATTGCGCTATCGCCTGCCGCGCCCGTCGGCCGCGAAGATGCAGCTCACCGTGCCCGGCGACGTGGAAATCAAAAGCGGCGCGGCGGTCATCAGCCGCACGATTGAAGGCAGCGAGAAAGACAAGCAGACCCATTTCGAGCTTCTTCCGCGGGAAGGCGAGGTCACGCTGGAAATGTCGCTCAACAGCCATTTGCAGCGTCAATCTCGCGCGTTTTCGATGACGAGCGCCCTGATCGATGAAATCACCGCAGGTTACGAAAAACTTCACGCGACCATCACCCTGGCAATTCTCTATCAGCCGATGGACGAATTTCGCTTCGCCGTGCCCGAAGGATTCGAGATCACCGAAATAACCTCGCCGTTATTGGCCCGGTGGGACGTGCAAGATGTCGCCGGAAAAAAAGTGGTGAATGTCAAACTTCGCGAACAAACCACGGAAACCGTGGTGCTGAATCTCTTGGCCTTGCGCACTCCCAGCCGGCTCACGGCGTGGCAATCGCCGGAGCTGACACCGCTGCCGTTGGACGGAGGCACTTCCGAGGTCATCGCCCAATCGGCCATCCTCGGCCTGCTAATCGAAGATCGCCTGAAGGCGGAATCGATCGAAGCCGAGGGGCTGATCGCCATCGGCACCGAGGTCATCGGCAAGGTCTTGCCGGCGAGCCTGGCTCGTCCCGCATCCGGTTCCCCGTCCTTGAAGGCCGTGGCGGCTTATTTTGCGCCGGAGAACAAGTTCAAGCTTGCGGCGAAGTTCATCAAGCCGCCGGTCGAGATGGCCGTCAACACGAGCGTCTTGTGGCGCGTTTCCGACCGCGGTTATGAAGCCCTGGGCGGGTTCACGCTGCTGCCGCGCGGCGAGAAGTTTTTCAGCTTCGATTTTACAATTCCCGCCGAGTGGACGATCACCGCCGTGACGGCCGCCGAGGAAAAGCCGCTGAAATTCGACCGTTTCGGCGATGCCGACAAGGCCGGGCGCGTGCGCGTGTACGTTCCCCAGGGGATGGCCGCCGACCGGGAATTCAAAGTCAATTTCCAAGCCGTCCACACGCCCAAGGGCTGGCTTGCGGAGTGGGACAAGCAAAGTGGTTTCAAGGCCGATTTTCCCGTATTTGCCGTGGCCGGGGCAATCCGGGACGAAGGGGCAATCGCCGTCGAAGCCCTCGACGACATCAATGTCCGCCCCGAAACCCTTAAATCGCTCATTCCGCTGGACGACGCCGAGAAGGCCGGCTACGGCCTGGAAGGCGTGGCCGTCAACCTGGCCTATCGCTATGAAAATCCGCAATACGCGGCCGCGGTGGTCTTCGAGCGGACCGCGCCGCGGCTCTCCGCGCGGACGTACTCCTTTCTGCACATCAGTCCCGAGGGCTTGAACTGCGCATTACGAGATCATTTACAACATCGAGGAAGCGCGTGCGCAAAAGCTCGCGCTGATAATGCCCGAGGATGTGCCCAAGGCGCTGTCGATCCGGGGGTTAGACGACGTGGTGGTGAAAGAATTTTATCAGGAAGAACACGTTTACCCCATTCGTTATGAACCGATACCTCCGGGGGCCGGGATGCCTTTGGTGATGGAGAAACCCAAAAAACGATGGTTTGTGCTATTATCCGAACCGAAACGCGGCAAAGTCCACTTGGCGGTCGATTTCCAGCAGCCTTTGCCCTCGCAAGAGGCGAAAAACCATACGTTGCCGCTGATTGCCGCCGACGGCGTCATCTATCAATCCGGTCTGGTGGCCGTGGAAGGTTGCGCGGAGTTCAATGTGCAAGTCAATACCAAGGATCGCAAGGTCGATGTGGGCGAGCTGGTGGATGCCGACTATCAACCCGGCCGGCGTTTGTTGGGCGTTTACGGTTTCGCCGGCCTGCCGCCGGCGGTGATCATCAATGTCGCCCGCAATCCCAGCTACACGATTTATCCCGCCCTCGTGCAGAAAGCCATGCTCTCCACGCATCTTTCGCCCGACGGCGAAAGCCACACCGAAGCCTCCTTCACGCTCTGTACCAAGGCGCTGTATCTGGAATTGCAGATACCCGCAGGCTCGGAACTGTGGTCGGCCGAAATCGACGGTTCGCCGATCAAACCGCAACGCGAAAAAAAGAGCATTCTCATCGGCTTGCCGGCCGTCGCGGGCAGTACGCTGCACACGCTCAAGGTCGTCTATCGCACGCCGACCGAGAGCTTGGGATTCCGCGGCAATGTGGAACTTGCCGGTCCGAAACTGCTGCTGTGCGCCGACCGCGAGACAAAAGCCGTCGAAGTGCCACTGGCCGATTTGGAATGGAAACTCTGCCTCCCCAACGGCTATGAAGTCGTCCGCTCGACGGGCACCGTCACCACCGACGAGCTCGACCGGCCCTCCCCCGCGGCGATGGTCATCGCCGGCTCGATCTACAAAAAGAGCGGCGAAGTAGGGAAATATGGATTGTTGCCGGCGATTACGTCCGTCGCGCGGAAAGCGTCGAAAAGCTGTTCCGTGAAAACGGCGGATTACGTCAATCGGGAATACGGCCGATCTGAAGGCGTGCCGATGGCGAAGGCTCCTGTAGCACCATGCGTTCCGCCGGCAGGCGGCGAATTCAAAACAGAAGCAGCACCTCCTCCGAAAACGGCTGCCGATGTCATCAAAGAGGTTTTGGCGGATGAGGAATCCAAAAACGCCGCTGAAGAAAAACAACAATTGAATGTCACCGGAGGCATAACGACGCTCAGAAATAGCAGCAAATCGCACGGTGAAGCAGATGATTTGAAAAAGATGATGGAGAGTCTTGGCACGGCAGAGACGGAGACGTTGAACATAAAGCAAAGAAATATCCTTGATGAAGCTGCGATTGGACGTCAAACGGATTTCGACAATGCCCGTCAACCCGAGGGCGCCGCCAATTTGGAAATTCACAAATACAGTTCGATGGACCTTTCCAAGCCGAATGAGGTTCCCGAGATAGCGGTGGCGCCTCCCTCCCCCGTTCCTCCAGGTTATCCACCCGCACCAAAATCGGCGCCGCTCCCTTCCGGCAAGCTCACCGGCGTGAACAGCCTGAAAATCTCGCTTGAGAATACACCGGAATTCGACGGCCGGGTGATGACATTCCAGAGCTTGGGGAGAGATCCTGTTTTGCGGGTCGAATTGGCCGACCGGCAGCGGTTCGAGATGCTCGGCTGGGCCGTCGCGTTTTTCGCGTTCCTGATTGGCGCAGCCATGACCCGCCGCTCCACCCGGACGAAAATCCGCTATGTGATCTTTTTGGCCGTCGTCGCCACGCTGGTGCCGGCGGTTTGGGATTGCATCGCCACCGCCTGGGTGTGCAATCTGTTGTTCTATGCGGCAAGCTGGCTGGTCCTCTATTATCTGCTGGCCGGCATTGCGCCTGGATATGCCACCGCTTCTGCTGCCGAAAGGCAAAACATCTCGTCCACAACACAGCCGGGGCGGCAGCCGTGTTGTTTCTCGGTCTGGGAATCTCGTTATTGAATCTTGAAAGAGTCAATGCTCAAGAAACCGCAAAGCCGAGCGGGTCGCCGGTCGTGATTCAAGTGGTCGAACCCGGCCCGCCGGTAAAAGTGCCGGACGACGCGATCATTATCCCCTACGATCCGGACTCTCCTCCTGCCCTTTCGCCCGAGAAGCGCGAGGCGGCGCAAAAGACCGATAAGCTCCTGCTGCCTTATGATAAATACGTGGAGTTATGGAATCGGGCGTATCCCGAGAAGAAGATCGAGACGAAAAAGTCGCCCGCCGACTATGCACTGGCCGGCGCATCGTACAAAACCACGCTCGAAGGCGACGAATTCCTGTTGGTTGCCGGCGAGTTGGAAATCGATGTCTATGCCAACGAATTCGTGCAGATTCCTTTAGGTTTAAACGGCGGCGTGCTCGCCACGGCCACGCTTGACGGCAAGCCCGCCAGATTGAGTTTGCCGAGTGTTGCAAGTGGGAAGTCAACAACCGAAATTGTTGCCCCTTCAGCTCCGAACACCGCCCCACAAGCACAGGATTTCACCCACGGCAGCCAAGACCCGCGATTCTTCATGCTGACGCTGAAAGGCAAAGGGCATCACAAGCTGGAAATCACCGTGCGGCTGAAAATTTCGCGCGACGGCGGTTGGCGTTCCGTCGATGGATTGTTGCCCTTCGCGCCGGCGTCCGCCTGCACGATAGTCGTTCCGCTTTCACAAACCGAGGTCCGTTTCACCGGTCTCTCCGACCGGCAGACCTACGACAGCGAAAAGCCGGGCGAAACGATCGCCACGGCGCTCGGCCCGAGCGGATCGCTGGCGGTTCGCTGGCGGCCGAAAGCGGCGGAAACGAAGGTCGATCTCGCCTTGACCGCGCAGCGATGCAGTGCTCGACGTCGAGGAAGACGGTCTCCGCTGGACGTGGCAATTGAATCTCGATTTCCGCGGAAAAACGCGGGAGGAATTCACGGTCGATGTGCCCGCGGCGTATGTCGTCGAAAAAGTCGAAGGCGCCAACGTCCGCGGCTGGCAGATCGAGAAAAAACCGGCCGGCCAAACCGTAAAAATCACGCTGCTGAAAGCGGCGAAAGACGGCGAGCGGATCACGCTGGCGCTCTCGAAGGCCGCGGCAATCGGGCAAGGCGGCAACAAGGAATTTGCCGTCCCGCTCTTGCAGCTTAGCCAGGCCGCCCTGCACACCGGCCAAATTCTCATCCGCCGCAGCCCGCTTCTGGACCTCCGCACGCTCGACCGCGCCGGCATGACGCGGTCCGACATCCCTCACGATTTGGCGAAACAGGTGGGGGCCGAGAGCGTTGCAAGCCCGCTGAACGTACAATCCTTCGAAGCTTACACGTTCGACCGCAATCCGGCCGCCGCCATTCGCCTGGCCGCCGAGCCGGTCACGGCGAAGATGACGGCCGACGTACAATCGATCCTCAAAATTCTCGACGCGAACCGCAGCTTGGATTGCCGCATCGCGCTAACGGTCAAAGATCGGCCGGTTTATCGCCTGCAAATGTATCTGCCCGACGATTTCCGCCTCGACCGTCTCCTGCCCGGCGATTTCGAATATGCCATTACCATGAAAAACGAGCGGCGATTGCTGACGATTTTCTCGACTTCCGGCCGCTCGGGCGACTTCGAGGTCCATTTGCAAGGCACACTCGGCAAGTCAAGCGGCCCGGATAAAATCTCCCTGCCGCACCTGGAAGTGCTTGGAGTCGAGCGGCAGCAAGGCGACATTGCCGTACAGGCGAGCGATGCCTACGAGGTCGAAGCCTGCGACCTGAAAAATTGCGAGAAAGTCCTGCTCGACCGCTTCTACGGCTGGCTCAAGCCCGAGCAACGGCCGCTCACGCGGCTGGCGTTGCATTATCGCGCGGGCGATTATCGGGGCGCGGTCCGCCTCACGCCCAAAAAGCCCGAAGTAACCTGCGACACGCTTTCGAACGTCCGCGTCACCGACCGCGCCATCGAAGAAACGATGCTCCTCGATTTCATGGTCAAAAATGCGGGCGTCCGCAAGTTTTCCTTCCTCCTCCCCTGGTGGATGAAAGACGCGAAAATCAACGTTCCTTTGCTCCGCGAAAAATCGAACGAACCGCTGGCGAAGGGCAATGACAAATCGCCGCGGCTGGTGAAGATCGAACTGCAAGTCGAAGCGCTGGGTTTGCACCGCGTGCTCGTGGAAAACGACCGGCAACTCGAAAACACTCCGCAGGAAGCGCCGATTCCCAAGGTCAACGACGTGAGCGTCTGCCGCCGTTATCTGACGCTGGAAAGCTACGGCCGCGATGAAATCCTCGTCGATGACGCCCGGCTCGCCGGCATGGAAAAGCTCCTCCCAGGCCAAAAGGACTGGACCCGCCTCAAGGAGATGCTGGGCCGCCCCGTGACTTTCGCGTACCTCGTCGCTCCGGACGCCGCCGAGCCGAAACTGGTTTACCAGGCGAACGAGCGGGCCGCCGTGCAAACCGCCAAGGCGCGGATACTGTTCGCACAAACCGATCTCGCGATCGACAAAAATGGAGCCTATCGGGCCAAACAGTACCTCCGGCTTTTCAACAGCACCGAGCAGTTTTTGGAGATCGAGTTGCCGTTGGGAGCCGAACTTTGGACCGCCCAGGTTGCCGGCGAACCGGCGAAGCCGGTGCAGGACAATCCCCAGGACCCGCGGGGCGTGAAGATTCCGCTGGTGAAAACGGCGGCGGGCGATCTGGATTATACGGTCGTCTTCGGTTACGGCGGCAAGATGCCGGCCATGGGGAAAGTTTCGACCTTCTCGTTCCCTCTGGCGCGTTGCGTGAACGTTACGCCCGAGCTGAGCCATGTGCGGCTCTACGTGCCTGGAGATCGGCAATGGTTCGATTTCGGCGGCACCATGCGGCTGGTCGATTCGGAAGCCGACATGGCGGCCGAACAAGTTGCCGTAAATAAAAAACGGATCGATCGGCTGCAGCAAGCATTTTCGCAGGAAAACTCCAAGTATGAAAAAATCCGCGCGGCCGCGAATATCAACAACATGCAGCAGATCGGCTTGGCCCTTCATAACTTTCACGATGAACGTCAAAATCAATTGGAAACCAATGCCGGCTTGGAGAAGGAAATCGCCGCGAACGACGCCGCATTGCAAGCCGCGCAAAAAGCCGTCTCGCAACTGGAAAACACCCCGCAAAAAGCCGGTGCAGAAGATAATCGCGGAAAAATCCACGAGTATTATATGAATCAAACCAACGGCTACGTCGGAAAAACGTTGGTCCAAGCCGGGAGCAATTGGAGTGAAGTCCCCGAGGCAAAACCGCAGCAAGGAGGAGAGGGTCCAATGCCGGCCCAGCAATTCAACGATGCCTGGCTGGGTCAGAATAGTCTCCTGAACGCTCCCGCGTTCCCGACGGAAACCGCAAAGGCTCCCCGGAAGAGAGAGACACCGGGACCACTCAGCGAATTGGACGATGATGCCGGAAAAGGAGGCAAATCTTTTAGCAAACCATCACCAAAGCCTTCCGCCGCCCAGGTCGCCCAAGGCAAATTCAAACGGGAGCTGTCGGAATCGAACGCCCAGCAACAATCCATAAATCTCAACGGCACGCTGAACATCACCGGAAACGAGCAGGCGGAAGAAGAACAACGCTACAAAGATCGGGTTGCCCGGCAGCAATCCGGGCAATCGCAACAATCAGTGCAAACGTGGAATTTCAATGGAAATCTGGCGGCTACCAGCACCGGCGCCAATATGTTGTATCCCACTCCGCCTCCACCGCCTATGCAAGCCGGTTTTCGCATTGCCGGCCCCTCAGCGCTGCCCGGTTTCGGGCCGCAAACGTTGGCAAATCCCACCCCCCCGGGCTTGGGCAGATTGGACGGAACGCCTCCATCGCCGACAGCCGCGCCAAACGCTCCGCCGGCTGTTCCCGGGGTGGAATCGTCGCCGTATGAGAATCAATATCGGACGCCAACTCCCACGGCTCACGGCGGTCCATCTGCCCTGCCCTCCCCGACAGGCCTTGCCAGTCTCGATTTTCAACTGCCGATTCCCAATCCCGATCGTTGGTCGGTCTATCGTTTCACCACGCCGCGGGGCGAAGTGGAAATCACCGCCCGCTCGATTTCCAACGAACTGCTCCGCCGCCTGGGATATGCCGCCGGCACGCTGGCGGTTGTTTTCCTCATCGGCTACGTGATTCGCCGGACTACTCGCGGTAACGGCGCCGGTTTCATCTCACCGTTGGCGACCACTTTAATGATCGCGCTCGGTTTTCTCGCGCTGATCCTCGGCGTGCTTCCCGTTTTAGGCATCATTGCTATAATTGCGGGAATTGCCCTGAAAATCCTTCGCCCCAAAACAAAGACAGTCCCGGCGAAATGAGTGCCGAACTCGATTAGCCTGGAGTTTACGGCGACAGCGAACGTGGCGAGAATGCCAAAATTATATTTGTACCGGGGATTAGCAGCCTGTTGAAAAGGGGACAGGCACGTCGCTGCAAGCCATTTTTCGCGGGATTCCCGTACTCGGCTCCGAGCCAGTCCCCTTTTTCAACAGGCTGTCAGGATATTTCCCAAACACCGTCGCCGTTGGCTGCGGGCTAAACGAAATTTTCCGGATCCGATGCATGGAGGACGACTGATGGAAATTGCCGCACTCGCTTCGGCCGTGTTGACGTTATTGTTAGTGATGGATCCGATCGGCAACGTGCCGATCTTCCTCAGTTTCTTGAAAGACGTGGATGCAAAGCGGCGAAGCTGGATCGTTGCCCGCGAAAGCCTGTTCGCGCTTTTGATCCTGCTTTTCTTCCTCTTCTTCGGGCCGGCGCTGATGGAACTATTGCACATCGGCATGGCGGCCTTGTATATCTCCGGAGGCGTACTGCTGTTCATCATCTCCCTGGGCATGATCTTCCCCCATATCATGCATCGCAATCCCGCCGAGGAACCCCAATTCGAGGGCGAACCGTTCATCGTTCCCTTGGCGACGCCGATGCTGGCCGGGCCTTCGACGATGGCTACGATCATGATCTTCACTTCTCGCAAGCCAACAGTGCTATGGGGATGGGTGCTGGCCTTGGGATTGGCTTGGATTTTTTCCACGATCATTCTGCTGCTTTCCCAGCGCTTGAGCCGCGTGTTGGGGCCCCGCGGACTGCTGGCCTGCGAACGGTTGATGGGCATGATCTTGACCGTCATCGCCGTGCAAATGTTTCTCGACGGCATGAGCCAGTTCTGGAAGAAATAGCGGTGGCTACTCGATGCTCGGCGCCATGTCCGGCATCATGTCCGGCGTCATGCCCGCGCTTGCCAGAGGCATATAGGACTCGCCGAAAAATTTAAAATGTTCGAGACAAACGAGGGTATGGCACACTGCGCCAAGTTATTGCCCATCCCGGCGGTCCAAGAAATATCGTCCTCTTGGTTGATGCAGAATCTCTCGACTATCCACTCTCCAGGGGGATTGCCGCAAGCTGCCTTTTCGGGAAAATTCTTACAAAACATTTCTGAATAACTAATAAAAAAATATGCCATCGGATTACTTGAAATAACAGGTCTTGGAGCGACTTTGTTAATCTGGGAAAGTTACACGTGATATCAAATGCGGTATGCCAAATTTGCGGAGCCGAACTTTGCGAGCCGCGGTGGCGCTTGATCGGGGTGTGCGGCGCCGCGAAGTGCCAACTTGCTTGGGCCAGCCGTTTGCAGGCCCGCCGCAAGGCGGAATTGCAAATGAAAATGCTGGAGCGAACCCGGCTCGCCGAAGCGCATCGAGACCGGGAAATCTTGCGGCGGGGGATCGGCCATCTCTCTGCGATCCAACCCGTGGTCGTGCCGGCGAATCTAAGGAAAATCGTGAACCTTCCCGAGCGCAGAAAGCGCGCGTTCCGTAATTATATGATGGAGTTGGTCTCCCAGGCGGCCGCTGCGCGGGTGTCATCGGCCAATCCTCCTCCCGGCGAAACCGCGGCTCGATTCCACGCCCGTGCCGCCGGCCTTGGAATCACAACTAGGCCGCGGCTGCGCGACCTGCCGCGGCCGATGCTGCAATGGCGGCGGCAACCATGCATATCTTACGGTCGATACCATACTGGGGTACATGCAAAAGCATCCCAAGCAGCGCCCGCGAGACGTCCTCGAGGCATATTTATCGTTCCTGCCGAACCGTGCCTATCAAGATTCGTGCGTTTATCAGACTGAAACCGGCTGTGCTTTGCCCCGCGAAATGCGCGAAAATATCGAGCGATTACTTTTGCGAAGAGTTGCGGCAATTCCAACGGCAGTACTTCGCGGAAGGCAAGGGGAACGTCGTGTTTTACGCGTTCGAGGAAAACCAAATCGTGCGGACGGAACCGTACCCGGAGCCGGCAAGGGAAAAGGCCATATCCGAAGGGGGGTAATTTGGAAGTTTTTCGAAATCGGCAAAAAATCAAGCAACTTCCCGAATTCCGCCGCGATAATAGTGTCAGATGAACAACTCAACTTCCAGCGGTCATCGGGAGCGGTTCCCGGCGACCCATACTGAAAATGGTCCGCGGTAAGGCAATAGACTCCTTCGGGGAAAAGTATGCCTCACCCAGGATCGTCCAAAGTATAAAACCTCATACCAGCAAATTTTGCATCATCAAGGAGGCAAAATCATGGCGCTGTTCATTAAGTTCGATGGGATCGAGGGCGAATGCAAGGACAAGGACCACCCTAAGTGGACCGATCTGCTATCGCTGAGTTGGGGTCTCCACAAAGCGGGAGCCGGGGCAACGGGCCAGACCCGCCGCCGCGGCGTAGCCACGGTGGAAGACGTTACTTGCACGAAAGAGTTCGAGAAATCCAGCCCGAAAATCGCCGATGCGATACTTCAGGGCAAGGTATTTCCGAAGGTGGAAATCCATGATACGGCAACCTATGGGGACGGCGCTCGGGCAACCTTTCTCAAGTTCGAATTGAAGAACGTGATGGTGAGTTCGATGAACATGTCGGCCGCGGGGAGCGGCGACGCCGTTCCGGTGGATTCCTTTTCCTTGAATTTCGAGGAAATCAAGCAAACCTACACCGAATACGACGCCAAAGGCAGCAAGAAAGGCAACGTCGAGTTCAGTTGGAAGGTCGAAGAAGGCAGCAAATAATTCTTCGATTGCCCTGCGGCGCGCGATCCGAAGACATTTTGTCCCGTTCCAAGGCGAGCGCAGCGCATTCCGTGCGTGCGCTTCGCCGCGGCGTGGGAGATGAAAGTTGCTTCAGGGCTGAAACCGCCGAATTGAATCGTGTTCCGTTAGTTCAGAAAACAAGCGGCGCCTTGCTTCACGCTTGCGCGGGCAGGAAATTTTTCCCAATCCCAGCGTGCCCCCGGCAAGCGTGGAGCAGGGCGCCGCGCCCGCATGAAATTCCTTCCGCAGCCGGTACTCGTTCCAACTCCAGCTCCAAAGTCCGAACGGTTGCCCGCCACGGGAGCGCCTTCCGTCGTGGAGATATATTCCCATGGCCTTAAAACAAGCAAAACGCTTGCTGAACCTGAAAACTCCCCTGGGCGAGGACGTGCTCGAGCTCACTGCCTTTACCGGCACGGAAGAAATGTCGCGGCTGTTTCGCTTCGAGCTGGTGATGATTGCCGACAAAAATTCGATCACCGCCGACCAAATCGTGGGAAAGAACGTCACCTTCGACGTCAAACTCCCCGACGACAGCCCGCGCCATTTCAACGGCGTTGTCAGCCGTTTCTACGCGGGCGACGAAGACCGCAGAGGGCGGCGGAATTATCGGGCCGAAGTCGTGCCCTGGCTCTGGTTTCTGACTTTATCGGCCAACTGCCGCATCTTTCAAAACATGTCGGTCAAAGAGATCATCGAGAAGGTATTCAAGGACTTGAGTTTCAGCGATTATCAGACTTCCCAGATCAAGGGAAATCATCCCAAGCGCGAGTATTGCGTCCAGTACCACGAAACCGACTTCAATTTCGTCTCCCGGCTGATGGAGGAGGAAGGAATCTTCTACTTTTTCAAGCACGAGGACGGCAAGCATACCCTGGTGATGGCCGACCAGACGGGCGCCTACGCCGATTGCAAGGAAAAAGAAGTGGACTATTTGCGCGACGAGGGCGGCCGCGATGTGAAGGACCATCTTACCCGTTGGGAGCATCGCTACGAATTCCAAACCGGAAAATGGGCGCAGACCGACTACAACTTCATCGAGCAACCCGCGCGCTCCGAGACGACGCCGGCCAATTTGTTGATGGCCAAAAAGTCAACGAAAGTCAATCTGCCGAATATCCAAAAATTCGAGATCTACGACTACCCGGGCGAATACGAAAAGAAAAGCGACGGCGACGACCTCGCCAAAATCCGCATGGAGGAGAC
The DNA here is from genome assembly GCA_963713065.1 of Pirellulales bacterium. Classification (GTDB taxonomy): domain Bacteria; phylum Planctomycetota; class Planctomycetia; order Pirellulales; family Thermoguttaceae; genus JADLEL01. The sequence continues at coordinate 246,098 of CAVQKP010000023.1, forward strand.
GGAATCCACCTACGACACGGTGGACGCGGCGGGCAAATGCCGCACCTTCACCATCGGCGGCAAATTCAAGGTGAAAAAGCACCGTTCGTCGTCCGAAGAGGGAAAAACCTACGTGATCACGTACCTCGAGCATTCGGCCACCGAGCCGGGCGGTTACGAGACCGGCGGAGTATTCGGCGAGGATTATTTCAACAATTTCACCTGTATTCCCGACTCCGTCACTTTCCGCCCCGCCCGAATCTCCCCCAAGCCGACGATCGTCGGCTCGCAAACGGCCGTGGTGGTCGGGCCATCGGGCGAAGAGATCTGGCCCGACAAGTACGGCCGCGTGAAGGTGCAGTTCTATTGGGACCGCGAAGGCAAGCGCGACGATAAAACCACGTGCTTCATCCGCTGCGCGCAATCCAGCGCCGGCAAAGGTTGGGGATCGATGTTCATCCCGCGCATCGGCCAGGAGGTGGTGGTCAGCTACCTGGAAGGCGACCCCGACCGGCCGCTGATTACGGGCGTGGTCTATAACGCCGAACAGATGCCGCCCTACACGCTGCCCGACGAAAAAACCAAGAGCTACATCAAGACCAACACCAGCAAAGGCGGGGAGGGCTACAACGAACTGCGATTCGAGGACAAAAAGGGTTCGGAACAGATTTTCGTCCACGGCGAAAAAGACATGGACGTGCGCGTGAAGAACGACTCTCGCGAAAACATCGGCCACGACAGGCATCAGACCATCGGCAGCGAAAAAGACGGCAGCAAAGTCGGCGATCAAATCGAAGAGATCTATCGCGACAAACATCTCAAGGTGCATAACGACCGCTTCGAAGAGATCGGCGACTACATGCAACTCCATGTCGGCGGCATCGACGACGGCACGGGGAATCAAACGATCTATGTCGAAGGCAAGAAAACGGAATATATCGACAAGGACAGCAATCTGGTGGTAAAGAAAGATCTCAAAGAAAAGATTGACGGCAACCAGTCGCTCACGGTAGGGGCCGGAATGCAAGTGAAAGTCGGCAGCTATTACGCTCTCGAGGCCGGCATGGAGATCCACCTCAAAGCCTTGAACTTGGTGCTTGAAGCCGACATGCAGTTGTCGCTTAAAGTCGGCGGCAATTTCATCGATATCAATCCATCTGGCGTGTTCATCCAAGGCACGCTGGTGATGATCAATAGCGGCGGTGCACCGGCTACAGGCTCCGGGTCGAACCCCGCGTCGCCCGACGGTCTCGAACTTGCGGTACTCAAAAAACCGAATGCCGCCGACAATTCCAAAACCGGACAAAAATCGACGCCGTTTTAAGCGACACCCTCGCGTTCCCGCGCCGGAGCGTGTGAACGCGAGCTAAAACCAACGGAACGAACCAACGGAACCATGCGTGCCATCCTCGAAGTCATGTCGGGACCGAGCCGCGGACGGAAGTCCGTGCTGGGAGCTTTCCAGAATGTTCAAGTCGGCCGCACCGAAAGGGCCGACTTTGCCATCCCCCACGATGGCCGCATGTCCGCCGTCCATTTCGCCCTTGAAACCGACGCCGGCGTCTGCTACCTCCAGGATCTCGGCAGCCGCAACGGCACTTTTCTCAACGGCCAATCGCTCACAGGCCGGGCAGGCCTGCGGCAGAACGATGAAATCACCGCCGGCGAAACTGTATTTCGCATCCAGATCGAAAGCGAATCGGCGGCTGATTACTCGCATGGCGGGGAAAAGCCCGCCGCCGAGGCCGCTGTTGCGGATCCGTCCGCCGTTGTCGCCGCTTCGCCGGCCATGACGGGAATTGCCGCCCCTGTCGCGGCACCGCATCCCAGCAAACGCGGCAAAGTAACTTACGCCTTCGAGACCTGCGGCTCGGGCTTGGTGCTCTGCAGCGGATCGATCGACGACATCCGTCCCACCGATTTGGCCAACCTGCTGAGCTTAAAAGTCCCACTGCACTTGATCATCGATCCGAAAAAAATCGAAGGCCCCCCCCCCGAACCCCGCGGTGTATTCGATTATTTGTTCAACTGGCTCCCCCCGGAAGCCGCGGCCCTGGCCTCGCCGATCATCCTTTCGGCCGAGCAATTTGCCGAATGGCCGTCACTGGTCGAACAAGGTTGGGGCAGCGACGCCGTCATTTGCCTGTTCTCACGTTATGATAAGCCGAATTTATTGGAGCACTTGCGACAATGCCTGCGAGCGAAGCCGAAGCAAGCCGATCCGAGCGCCGGCATCGTCGGTTACTGTTGGCCCGGCGTCATGTCGATGCTGTTGGCCCACGGAATGCACAACTTTGCGGGAAATTTTTTCACCGGCATCGACGCGGTGCTCATCGAACTGCCCGACCTCCCCGACGTCTGGCAGTTGTACGGTCCCAAGTCGATCACGAAGCTGGTTGACGATCTGGGATTCGTCCGCAAAGAACCCGCATCGGGGTCATCGACGTAAGAAAGATAGGCTCGTATCGAGCCGTTGGCGTGGCAGTCTCCCTGCTACCCGCCATACAAATCAACCCCGCTGCCAGACATAGTCTGGGAACGAGCATTAGATTCAGGAGAAAGCCATGCCGCCTGCAGCAAGACTGGGAGATATGCATGTCTGCCCAATGGTCACGGTCTTGGTTCCGCACGTTGGCGGGCCGATCATCGTGGGCATGCCGACGGTTTTGATCGGCGGCCAACCGGCTGCGCGCGTCGGCGACATGGTAACTTGTGTCGGCCCGCCCGATGCTGTCGCCATCGGTTCGTTTACCGTGATGATCGGCGGCCAACCGGCCGCGCGGATAGGCGATATGACCGTCCACGGCGGCACAATTGCCGTTGGATTTCCCCAAGTCATGATCGGATAAGAAGTTACAACAGTATTGCCCTTGCCCAACCGCACGGATTAGCATACACTTCCAGAGAGGGGATTTTTGAATATCGCCGTTGCTTTCCGCGCCCTGGAAAGATAGAGATAATGAACCACAAAACATTTTTTTTCGGAGGTCATTTTCATGAAACGTTTAATCCGTTCCAAAACGAGAATTCTGGCAGGATTCATTTTCCTCATGCTCTTCGGTTTGCCTCCGGCGTTGCGCGCCGAGGAACCGACCTTCCGCGATCTGACCCGTAAATACTTCAAAGACGGCGACGGCTCGGAACTGGCCAAGTTGGTCGGTTACAAGCAGCCGGTAAAAAAAGTGATCGCCCTGGATTACAAGGTCTTGTTGTTCAAGGACGGCAAGGAAATTCCGGTCGATCCCAAGACATACGAGTTCAAGGTGGGCGATAAGATCCGCGTGGTGATCGAACCGCTGAACGACTATTACGTTTATATTTTCCATATCGGCGCCAGCGGACAGAGTTCCTTCCTCTTGCCAACGCAGGACGAGGATCCGCCCTTGGCCAAGGCGGGCAAGGCGGTAAAATTGCCTGACGACGGATTTTTCGAATTCAGCGAACCGGCAGGCGAAGAAACCTTGTTGGTCGTCGCCACCGAAAAACCGGTGGCCGATCGGTCGGTCTTGGCCGGCGTGCTCACCAAGAAGCCCGGCGAAGTCGATACGCCCCAGGAATTGGCGATGCGCAAAACCCTCAAGGCCACGGTGAAGAAGGCCCTGAAGTCGGTCCACGAACGGCAGCAGGAACTCCTCGATAAAACCGTTTCCTGGCGCGGCCTGACCGCCGATCCGAAAGCACGCGAGGATATGGTCGCCGACGTGCAAAAACGCGGCGTCACCGAAGGCACCTTCGAAGAGCCGACCATCAACAAAACCGGCGGCACCTCGGCGATTTACGCTTCCGAGAATCTCGACGAACATGCCAAACTCCTGGTGAGCATACCCCTGAAATCGACCGACACGAAAACGGAGGCGAAAACGGAGAAGAAATGAAAACGGAATGACAACCCGAGGCCCCGGAGAACACGGAAAAGACTCAATAAATTCGCATAACGTCCTTTAAGCTTTCATCGTTCTCTCCGTGAACTCCGGGCCGGCTTTTGAAATTGGTACAATGGATGAATGCATGAATCGTGGCCCCTTTCCAGCCGCCATTTTCCATGAATAACAAATATTTCCTCCGCATCGCCGGTGCATTTCTTGTGATTCTCGCGGCGATGGTCACCGTCTCTTCCGCCGCCGACGAACCCGCCGAGCGCGATATCATTCGCACCAGGCTGACCACCGAGGAGGAGCCATGGCTGCGGCTGAACGCCGGCGGCCATACGGCCACGGTCGAAGCGCTGGCGTTTACTCCCGATGGCGAGCGGCTCTGTTCCGCCGGGCTGGACAAAAACGTTTTGGTGTGGAATCTCTCGAACCTCCGCGACCTCAAGCGGACGTTTCTCCGCGAGCGGACGATCCGCTGGCAAGTCGCCCGCGGATTGCGCGGCAGCATTTATGCTCTCGCCTCCGCCCCCAACGACGGACTCTTGGCCATCGGCGGCTACGGTGCGATGGGTTCCCTCGGCGAAATCCTGCTCGTCGATCCCGTAAAAGGCACGCTCGTCAAAGTCCTCGAAGGCCACCGGCAAACCGTTTGCTCGCTGGCGTTCTCGCCCGACGGCAAACGGCTCGTCTCCGCCGACACTTCCGGCTGCGTGTTGCTTTGGAATCGCGAGGGCGGAAAACCGATCACCATTTACGATCCGGACGAAAAAACCTACGGCCCCGAAAAAGCCGCCCTCATTGCCAAGCAGCCCAAAATGCGGCCGGTTGGTTTTGTCGGAAATAATGACATTGTCGTGCCGGTTCTCGCCGGTCAATCGAAGGATGCCCAATTGACGTGGAAATTGATGCTCATCGATGCGGGTAATCCCAAGCAGTATCGACGTGCGCCCGCAACCGCATTATGGCATGGTGAGCGCCTTTGCGTCCGCTCCCGGAATATCCTGGGCCGCTTCCGCCGATTTGGCCGGTTCGCTTTATTTGTGGGATCCGAAATCCGGTTCGGATATCCCGAAGAAGCTCCAGTCCGATGTTCCCGTTCTTTCGTTAAGTTTCAGTCCTGACGGCCGCACGCTCTTGGCCGGCACGGCGATTGACAAGCAGACCGGGTCGCGCCCGACTGCAAATATGGGACATCCAAACGCAAAGCATCCGCGCAACACGCGAATTGCCCGACCACGTCCACGCCTGTGCCTTCAGTCCTGATGGAAAACGTTTCGCCTATGTCGGTGGGAAGAATAACGAGGTGTTCGTCGAGATGCTTGCCGATGCGATCAAAGAAGATTCGGCGGTTCCGACCAATAAGCCGGTCGCGTTACGCGGCACGGGCCAGAAAATACTGAAGGTCGCGTTTTCCGCGAAGGAGCCGTTTTATCGCGTGGCGTTCGGCACGGAATTTCGCGACCGGGGCTTCAACAACTCGGCCGATCTTGAGGAAACTTTCGATACCGCGAAACTCGCTCTCGGTCCCGAGCAAAAACCCGATCCGGCCGATTGGCTGCCGAACGAATGGCTTGCCGGCGGCTGGACGGCCAAGCCGCAAGCCGACGGCACGCTGCAACTATTCTTCGAACAATGTTCCGAAGGGAACCGTCGACGCTCGCGCCGCAACTGCCGCATCTCGACGAGGGCCGCATCCGCTGCTTTTGCTGGGTGCCCGACGCCGGCGGCAAGCCCTTCGCCATCGCGGTGGGAACCGACCGCCAGAACAGCGTTTACGTGTGCAAGCTGGTCGATCAAGGTCCGTGCCCGATCCTGCGTCATTTTCGGGGCCATTCCGATCACGTGACTTCACTCGGCATTTCCCGGGATTTGCGGTATCTCGCTTCCGGCTCGGCCGACGGCACGATTTGCATTTGGAGCCTCGCCGAATTCGCGCGAGGCAAAGAGCCTCTCGGCCGCTGGGGAGCAGAGTTCGCGGTGGAGGGCGGAAAGCTGATTGCCAAAAAGTCCTGCCCGCCGGGCCGCTCTTCCACAAAGGCGTGCGCGACGGCGACGCGATCAAGGAAATTCGCTGGCCGGCCGAGAATGACGAGCAAACATCCGCCGAAAAAATCGTCGATAAAACGATCGCCGATCCCGCAGAAATGCTGGCCGCCCTGCGCGACATGCCCTGGGGAACGCAAGTGGTTTTCGCGCCCGTTCGCGACGGCAAGGACCGGCCCGCCTTCCAGATTCTGCCCGCCTGGCAACCGCTGGCCACGTTGTTCGTCAGCACCAATCGCGAATGGGCCTTTTGGACTCCCTCGGGCTACTACGACGCTTCGTTCAACGGTTACCGGCTCTTCGGCTGGCAGATCAACCGCGGCTTGGAGCGGTTGCCCGACTTCTATCGGGCGGATCAATTTTTCAAAAAACTCGAACGGCCGGACGTGATGCAGCGACTCTTGACGGCCGGCAGCTTGCAAGCCGCTTTTCAGCTTGCCGCCGCCGCCCCGCCGGCTCAGTTGAACGAATCGCTTCCCAAACAGATCGCGGCCACGCCGCGCGTCGAAATCCTCGCGCCCGCCGCCGGGCGCGACGGTGAAAGCGGCTTCCACCCGGGTCCGCGCGGATCGAAGTCCCCGGCGACGTCAAAATGTTGCATTCCAAAGTCTTCGCCAACGGCGTGGTCGGGCACGAACGAGCAACTTGTTGGGCGAGCGGCAATACGGAGACGGGCAAGGAACTCACGTACGAGTGGGACGTTCCCTTGCCGCGGGAGCCGAAGAACTTGATCCAGGTGATGGTCGGCACCGACGCTCCCACGGCCGCGTTCGGCGACGTGCTCATCAGACCATCAGGCCGGCGCCCGAAAAGCAATTGCCGAAACTCTTCATCGTGGCCATGGGCGTGAACAAATACGGCGATCCCGAAATCCAGCCCCTCGCGTTTTCCGTCGCCGACGCCGAGGCGGTGGTCGAGATGCTCCGCAAGCGAACGAAGGGGCTTTACGCGCTCGACGACGTCGCCTTGCTGACCAACAAGCAAGTCACGCCGCAGGATTTCCGCGCCGCGATCAAGGAACTCGGCGAGAAGCTGAAAAAAGTCGCCCAACCCGACGACTTGCTGCTGTTGTTCCTGGCCGGCCACGGCATCGTCGATGAGCAGTCGAAAAAATACTATTTCGTGGGCTACGATTTCACGATGGCCGATTTCCAAAAGGGAAATTACAAGGATTGCATTTCCTGGGACGATTTCCGCGGGCTGGCCGACGTCCCCTGCCGCAAGCTGGCCCTGCTGGACACCTGCCACAGCGGCGCGATCCAGCCGCCGAGCTCGAGCGACCTCAAAAACGCCGTCCGCCAATTACAGGACGACGTGATGTTCACCGTCACCGCCTCGACCGGCGATCAGCGCTCGGCGGAAAAACCCTCCTGGGGACATGGGGCGTTTACCAAATGCCTGCTCGAAGCCCTCGGCGGCCAGGCCGATACCACCGGCTCGGGCTATGTCACTCTCGACGAGTTGGTCGCCTACCTCAAGCACGCGGTGCCGAAAATCACCGATGGCCTGCAAACCCCCACCGCCGCCCCGGACGATATTTTGCCCTTTACCGCGCTGCCGTTGGCGAAAACCAAGTAGGGAGAGAGCAGCGAAATCCCGCCAATTTACCGATCGTTGCGTTCAAGGCTTTTAAAAAAGAGATGGCCATGCCCGATCCCCGTTCTCCTTCCGATCCGTCGGGCCGCGCCGGTTGGCGGTCGAAAGCGAAAGCCGCTTCCGCCGGCCAGCACGCCGTCAAAGCCGGCGGCTGGGCGAAAAAGGCGGACGACGGCGTCCAGCGCACGATCATGCGCTATCGCACGAAAGTATTTCTCTGGTCCGCGCTGTTCCTCGCGCTCGTGGCGGGCTTTGTCGTGTGGTTGATATGGACGCCGGTTCTCACGCCGGTCATCGTCGCCGCGGCATTGAATTACGAATATCCCCTGCCGCCGAACGCCTTCGCCCGGGAGGATGCCGCACGGCTGACCGACCTCCACGCGAAGGAAGTGGTCAAATATTCCGCAGTCGATTTCGACGCGAACGAATCGTGGCTCAAGCAACTCGCCGGGCAGGTCGCAGCGGCCAAGCCCGGCGGCCCGCGGAAAAACGTGATCGTGATCTACCTCAGCATGCACGGCGCGGTCAACGGGAAGGGCGAACCATGCCTAATTCCACCCGGCGCTGTCGCCCCTTGACGACGGCAAATGGGTGCGCGTGGCCGATCTCCTCGATACGCTTTTTCCGGCCGATAATTCCAAACTACGTTCCTCGGCGCTCAACAAGCTGCTGATCCTCGACTCGAATCGCATGGATCTGAATTGGAGCCTCGGTCTGTTGTACAATACTTTCGCCGAGCGATTGCCGGCGGTCGTCGGAGAAAAGAACATACCGGGCCTGGTGGTGCTCAATTCGGCATCTCCCGGCCAGATCGGTTGGTCGGCCCCCGAACTCCGCGATTCGGTATTCGGCTTTTTTTTATGGAAAGGGCTGAACGGGGCGGCGCGCACGGGAAAAAACGGAAAAATCATCAGCCTGCGGGATTTGTGCGGCTATCTCAAGAATAACGTTTCGCTTTGGGTCTCCGAAAAGCGTGCCGACGACCAGACGCCGATGCTGATCCCGCCCAACGCCGATTTTCCGCTGGTCTATGCCCGGTCGCAAGCGCGGGAAGCCGGCACGAAGGCCGAACTTTCCCGCGATCCCCGCTGGGATGAAGTGCAAAAACTTTGGATCCGGCATGCCACGCTGCGTGAAAAGCAAGTCGGACTCTCGCATCCGCAGGAGTGGGAAAAATTTCAACAGGGTTTGTTGCGGCTGGAGCAGTTGTTGCAAGCCGGCTCGGCCTATGAAACCCAATTCGCCGGCCAACTGGCCCGCTCGAAAAACGATCTCGACACGCTCGAGAGGAGCGATGCCGGCCGCCGCCTCGCCGCCTTCAGCCTCCCCTTGAAAAAGGTCTTCGGTCAAGGCCCGAGCACTGCGGAAGGAAAATTTTTGTCTCCACCCTGGAAGGAACCGGAACCTGCGAAAGCCGAAACCAAGGAAAAAGAATCCAATCAGCCGCCGGCGGCAAAAGCTGGAACAGATGCCAAGAATTCGGAATCGGAAAAACAGCCGGCGTCGAAAACCGGAGACAAGGCCGAAGATAAAAACACAAAATCCGGCGCAAAAGAATCGCGGGATAAAAAGCCTGCTCCCCAACCGCCTCCGCCGCCCGTCCGCTATTCGTATCTTGCAGCGTCGTCCGCCGCCTGGGACTGGTTGACGGGCAATTCCCCGGGTGAAAACGATGTGCAAAGAGCCTTGCATTACGTCGATGGCGGCGTCAATCGGCCAAGAGCCGCCGAGGCCGATTTGGTGGAGATCCAATTTCTGCGGATGCTCGTCGAATACCTCGACCCGATCGTTTGGAGCGCGTCGCCGCAGTCGGTGAAAAATGCGATTCCGCGCGAAAAACGGCTGAGACCGCCGCGGCGCCCAGGGACGTTCGGGCATTTTATTGGATTTTTCCGCAGGTCGAAGCGGGCGATAAGCTCCGCCGCCAGGCCGAAGATCGACTGTTCATCGGCGATGACGCCGCGCTCCGCGAAGCCGAGGCGCAATGGAGCGAAGCCGCCGGCGTCCCCAGCAGTGAATATCGGCAAGCCGTCGCGACTGCGGAAATCGTCTCCAATGCCTATCGCCGTCGGGATCAGGCCTACGGCGACGTTCCTTATCTGGCGCGGTGGATTTTTTCGCGCACGCATCGGCGGGCCGGCGGCGATCTCCAACTCATCGACACGATCAAAACCACGCGGCGGCTCGCCTTGTTGTTGGACGATTGGAAGGCAGAAACTGCGGCGAATTCTCCAAGCGAAATCGCCGCCGCAACCGCCGCGCTCAAGAAAGACCTCGATGAGTTGGAGAGCGCCTATTTTCGCGATTGTTCAAACGATTCCGGCGACGACAAGGAAAAGCTTGCCCGGCTGCTAAACGTCCTCGCCGTTCCGCTGGTGACCGGCAAGGAGCGCAACGACTATCGGGAGAATTGCTTGAAAATCGCAGCCAACAGTGCGGAGTTCAAGGATGAGGTCCCCGGCGGAAGCAAAATAGCCGATCCGGCGAAAAGCGCCGATCCCTATCTCGAGCAACTCAATCTCGACGGCTCCAAAAGCTGGATCGCCGGGCTGCATCCCCTGCTTTTTTCGCTCGAATCGTCCGCCGGCGGCGAGGAATTCAAACCACCATCGGCAAGCGCGGGCGAGGACAAAACGAGTTCCCTCCGCGAGAGCGTTGCCAAGCAAGGGGAGCAGGTGCGGAAGCTGCTCGGCAACGAGCGTAAAACAGCCGACGAGCAACTTGCCGAAACGGTCCGCCTGGCGCAAATTGCCCAGCCTGCGTTGGCCAAGCTGGAAGATATCCGCGCACCGCTGAGCCGGTGCGACCGCATGGTGCGCGCCTTCGCGCCGCTTCAGGGTCCGAGTTTATCGTGGGACGATCCGCGGCTGGATCCGCTGCGCCGGTTGCAAGATCTCGACCGGCACAACCTCCTGCTCTGGCAAGCCTGGCGGATGCTTGAGGACTTCTGGGGGCCGGCTACTCCCGGCGCGCCGCCTTACTTCGAAATCGCGGCGGAGGGCTACCTGAAATCCGCCGCCGATCTCTTTCAGGAAGACGCCGCCCTGCGGGAAGGCGCCGTTCGCCGGCGTCTCGAAAGCGGCCGGAAAGCCGCCCAAATCGGGCTGCAAATGGAAAAACCCCGCTCGCCCTCCCTCGACAGCGAAGCGCCCTCCGTCGCGCAAAGCCTCGTCGTTTCCGCGCCGGACGGATTTCCACCCGGCCGAAGCGGCGGTCTATCTGCAGGCAGGCGACAACTCGCTCTTCCCCGTCGCCGACAAGTCCGATCTCAAGCAGCCCGACCTTCGCCGCATGGTGAACAAACTTCCCAACAGCGCCAAACCGGCAAGCCTGGCGTTCTGGATCCTCAACGACAGCCATCTCGGCGAGTCGCCGCAATTGCGCGCCGTGGCCTATTATCGCGGTTTCCTCCGCACGCGCGATTTTTACGTGAATTCCGCCGCCGGCACGGATATCGTCTGGGTCAACAAGGCGTCATCCCAAGCCCACCATCACCGTCCACGGCGACCTGCTGAAAAAAAGCAACTTGATGTTCATTTTCGATTGTTCGGGCAGCATGAGCAAGGCGGTCCGCGGCGGTTCGAGCCTGGAAGGCCCCGGCGATGAAGGCAAAACCCGCATCGAGGTCGCCCGCGACGCCTTGGAAAAGATCCTCAACCGCCTCGCCAAGCCGCCGTATCCGTACAACGTCGGGCTGATCATCTACGGGAATCGCGTGGGTTGGATCGACGACCCCCGCGGTTCGAGAACGAATTTCCACATCGTCATCCGCAATCCCAAGAATCCGGCCGACTTCATAACACCTCCGCCGGGATTCAACATCCGCCCCAGCTTCGACGTCGAATTGGCGCTCCCCCTCGGCCGCTTCACCCGGTATGAATACGCCGCCGCGAAAGACCGTCTCGATGCCCTGCGGCCGCTGGGCGAAACGCCGCTCTATTTGTCCATCATCGAGGCCCTCAAGGATTTGGAGTCCGCCGATCCCGATTCGGATCGGCGCATCATCGTCTTGACGGACGGCGGCAACGAACAGTCCGACCGCGCAAATCCGCAAATTGCTTCCGATCCGCAATTCTCGAAGCTGCTGGTCAGTCTCGGCGACGTGGAGAAAGCGTTCAAGGAACCCTCCCATCAAGGCATAAAACTTGATGTCTTGGGATTCGATCTCACGGAGGTCAATTTCGGATCGGCCGCGGAAAAATCGAGCGCGGAAGAGTTGATGAATTTCGCCAACCGCCGGCAAGGTTACTATCCCGTCAACAACTCCGACACGCTCACCCGCGCCTTGGAAAAATCGATGGGACTGGTCAAATACGAAGTCGAGCGCCTTCGCGACGGAAAATTCATCACCCCTGAACCGCTCGACCTGAACACAACCTGTGAAACCGTCGATCGCCCGGGCGATTACCGCGTGGAGCTTGTCGATCGCGGGCAGACCACCCAGGCCGGTGCCCCGAAGGCCGATGTGACGCTGGAAGGCGGAGAGGCCGAGGATCTGTACGTCCTGGAAGATCCGATTCGCGCTCGACGGCGTCTGGTGCATCACCGCTATAAGGAAGATCTGCGCGACATGGTGAACGACGTTCCCGCGCCGGGCGACCCGCTTAAACGCGCGTTTTTCCTGGGGGCGCATCTGCCCGAGCCGGCCAGCGGCGGCGTGAAGTTCTTCGTCTCGGTGCAGAATGCCGATCCCGATCTGTTCAGCCCCCGGCCCGTCGAAGTTTGGGCGGAAATCAAGCCTGTGTTGCCCGAAGGCGCCGAATTGCCCGCTTATGTCTGCTACGATCGCATTTTCGTGCCGAATCGGCCGGTGCCGGTGTTGGAGTTCACCGTGCCGAATTGGCCGTCCGAGGCCGAAGACGCGGAAATCCGCTTTTGGTGCAAGTTCGAAAAGACCCCGCCCGACAAGCAGGCCGCCGTGGCCGATTTGCGCGGAAAAACGGTGCAACTCGACGGCCTGCCCGATGTCTCCTTCGAGGTGGAAACTCGCGCCGGCACAAAGCCCTCCGATCCGTACCAAATCATCGTCACCGAAACTCATCCGCAAGGCGGCGATTTGGGGCTGGTCAAAGTCGAGATGGACCATCCGCCCAAATCGATCAAACGTCATTACAACGACAAGACCGGGATGGTCGTGCATACGTTCTATTACGACAGTTCCGCCGCGCCGGAAGCGGATCAATATCAGATTCTCTTCACCGCCGCAAAAAAACTGAAGGAGGGCGCTGTCGCCACGCCCCCCGATCACCCTCTGAGAGTCAAGGTTCCCCTCAGCCCCAACACCGGGCAATAGAATTCCAGCAAATTCCATCGGGAATCAGGTGACCATATAACGGGGCAGTCTTGCCGCAATTTCTTCTCGCGCCTACACTTATTGGGGGAGGTTGTAAACTATGAATTGCGCTTTCGCCCGATTTGCTTTCCCGCCAAAAAGATTTTCATTTTCTTAACCCCTTGCTAAACTTCAACTTAGCACACAAAACGTCGTGCTCGTGAAAGTTTTTTATTGAAAAGAGGCCAGCCAATGTGATATATATGCGTTCAGCTATCTATTTGAATGGCATCCCATCCTTTACCCTTCATTGAGAACGCCCACAACCCAAAATTCTCAAAATTCGCCAATCGTTAATCTTGCCCATTTTTTTGCGGAGAGATTAAAAAGTGGAAAAATGAGAAATCGGCACCGAAAAAAACTATCAGCCACGCCACACTTTGTATTGTAAATCCCCCCCTCACCCCGAAATATGTGGAAAAGTCCATTTTTGTTGAGCAAAAACTATCTCCCGAGTCAATAAACTAGCCCGAATTATTCATAAACGCCATTAGTGGAAGCGGCATCTTGCCATTCTTCCCTATTATGCGGCAGGATGCCACATCTACGCGATTTATGAATAATCCCGGCTAGCCCCAAAACCCCAGACCTCATGGCACGCAAATACAATGAAGGCGACGAACCTGTTCCCGGCTCCGGCTACCGGCTGACCGAATTCCTGGGCCGCGGCGGATTTGGCGAGGTGTGGAAGGCATCCGCGCCGGGCGGCACGGAGGCAGCGCTGAAAATCATCCAACTTGGCGGCACGGAAGGCCGCAAGGAATTTGCGCCCTGCAACTCGTGAAAAAAATCCGGCACACGCATCTGGTGCCGATCTTTGCCTTCTGGCTGAAAAACGCCGAAGGGCAGGTCATCGACGACGCCTTGGTCGGTACGGCCGAGACCTTCACCGCGGAGACCAAACCCGCCGAACTCCGCGCGACCATGGCTCCCCCGCCCGTGCTCGCCCGCCCATTGGCCACGGAACTGATCATCGCGATGGGGCTTGGAGATAAAAGTATCTTCGACCGGCTGCAAGAGTGCTTTGCGGAAGGGCTTGCCGGCGTCCCCCAAGACGAGTTGCTGCACTACCTCGAAGATGCCGCCGAGGCCATCGATTTTCTCAATCGGCCCGTGCATGATCTTGGCTCCGGCCCGGTGGCCATTCAGCATTGCGACATCAAGCCGCACAATCTGATGATCGTCGGCGGCGGAGCGCAGGTTTGCGATTTCGGCTTGGCGCGGATGATGGGCGCCGACCGCACGACTACCGCCGCCGCCACGCTGGCCTACGCCGCGCCGGAATGCCTGGTCGAAGGAAAACCGAGCGCTTCGACCGATCAATATTCTTTGGCCGTCAGTTACTACGAATTGAAAACCGGCGCCCTGCCGTACGGCGACGAAACGCTCGCCTCCGTGATGGACGCCAAGCGTCAGGGAAAGCTCGATTTTTCCAAACTCCCGCCCGGCGAGCAAGCCGTCCTCCGCCGCGCAACCTCGCAGAATCCGCCGGACCGCTATCCCTCGTCGCTCGATATGATTGGCGCCCTGAAACGCGCGGCCGCCGAGGTCCCGGCGACGCAAACCTTCGCCGTTCCCCGCAAGGCGGGCAAGCGCCGCAAACTGCCCCTGTTGCTCGCCGGACTGTTGCTGGCGAGCGCAAGCGTCGGCGGGTACGTTCTCGTCAATCGCGACCGTTTTTTCCCTCGGCCAAATGTCAATCCGCTGAATAATCCCAAGATTCCCGTCATTTCCGGCATTCCCCCCGTAAACGGCAATCAAACTGCATCATCAAAATCCGGCCATCCGTCAAACAACCAAGCGTCTGCGAACGAGCAAAAATCCACGAATATATCCGAACCTCCCCCCGATCCCGCGTTAACGCTCTTGAAATCAGCCGGGTCGCTGATCGACGAGAAGCAGTGGCAACCGGCTTTGGAAAAATGCACGCAAGCGCTCCTCATCAATGCGAAACTGGCGGAAGCCTATTCCCTCCGCGGCCGCTGCTATTTGAACCTCGAACCGATCGATTACAACAAGGCGATCGCGGATTTCGAAGAAGCGAAATCGCTGAGCAACGATGGGCGATATCCGCCTCCCACCGATTTCGCCGCCGCTTATCTCGGACGGGGAACCGCGTTTCTGACCGCGAAACGCTATGACGATGCGATCGCCGACTTCAGCCGCGCAAGCAAAATTGCGCCCCAGGATTTCCGCGTCTTCAGCCGATTGGGCGTGGCCTGGCTTGCCAAGGAACAATGGCAACAGGCCGTGGACGCCTTCTCCCGCTCGCTGCAAATCAATCCCAACGAAGACACCGACTTCGTCAACCGCGGCCGGGCTTATCGAAAGCTCGAACAACCGGAAAAAGCCGTCGAGGATTTTCTCGTTGCCGCCACGCTCAACCCGCAGAATGCCGCCGTGCAATTGCAACTCGGCGATGCATATCTCGAGATGAAACAACCGGCGAAGGCAATCGAGGCCTTCGGCAAAGCCATCGGCGAGTACGCCAAATCGCCGGAAGCGAAAAACATGCTTGCGCAAGCTTACCTCGATCGCGCCACCGCCTATCTCGAAACCGTCGAAGTCGAACCGCAAAACCAACAAGAGACCAACGCGAACTATCGCAAGGCGACCGACGATCTTACCAACGCCGCACGCTTGTTCGGCCTGGACGACATCCCCTCGTTGACGCTGGCCCACCGCTTGCGGCGATCCTGTTTCGAAGAGCTCAAGCAACCGAAAAACGCGGAAACGGAGAAGGAAATCACCGCCGCCTTGAGAGTGCTGGGAAAGAATCCCGACGATGCCGACGCAATGAACAATATCGCCTATTATTTGGCGACTTCCGCCAATCCCGAAATTCGCGACAACCGGCAAGCGGTTATTTTCTCCACTCGGGCGTGTGAAATTTCCAAGTGGAAGAATCCCGATTTTCTCGATACGCTAGCCACTACTTATGCGGAAAGCGGAAATTTCGCGGAAGCCGCGAAATGGGAAGCAAAGGCCGTGGAATTGATCCCCACCGATTCGGAGCAAAATAAAAAGAAGGCCGCTGAATACCGCTCCCGACTGGAACATTTTCAAAAAGGCGAGAAATAGTTTCTACAATCACATGCTTTCACTATTCTCAGGCTTCCACGATATGCTTTCACTCGAAGTCTGGGAGATCTGGGGTAGATAGGATGTTTGTTGATAAAAAGCTGATCTAGTGTCTTTTCGTGTTTTCTGCGAGAATCGGCTTTCTATTCTGTGATTGATAATGTGAATCTCGGAGGATTCCATGCGAAAACATCGCTTTTCAAGGAAGTTTTTCTTGATCCTGGCCATTGGGGCGACTTGCTGGTGGGGATGCAAGGCCAAGCAAGAGGCAGAATCGTTGCCCCGTAACTCCGCCAATCCCCGGCAAATGGCTGCTTTGTCCAGGATGCAGAATCCAAGCAAAATCTCTTCCCCAGGAAAATCAATTTCGGCGGAGCCATCGGTCCCGACACCGCCGCCAGCAATCTCGAATCGGCCGCCGGTCGTCGTCAAGCCCCCGAAATTGCCGGAATCACAAGTGCCGCCGTCTTTGGAGAAGTTTGCGGAATCGGCTCCGCCGATTGTCCCTTCCGAATCGCCGCAGCTTTTGCCGAACAATGCCAAACTTTCCACTGCAAAGATTACACCACCGGAAAACGCACCCAACGCTGGAGCAATTCCTCCACCCATAGCACAGTCCGAGGAGCGGAATCCCTACCGCGAATCGAAATCTCCGATTTCCCTGCGAATTGAAAACGAGCTGGTGAATCCCCTCCGGGCAGCGTCGGATATCCCGCCGGCTGCCGAGAACACTCCCGCGTCGATCGCGGAAGATGCCGTGCGAGAAAGCAATGCCGAGAATGTGCCGAAAATGCGAACACTGACGGCCCGTGCCAAGTCAACAGCATTGCCCCCGCCAGATTCGCCCGCTATGGAAGATTCTTCAGCGATGACTTCCACATCGATGATTCCGCCGCCCGCTCCGACTGCCGGCACGGTTCCGTCTGCCGACCCCGTCCCACCCGTTGCGCTTTCCCCGCAAGTATCATCAACCCCAAACGCAACTCCACCGGTGGCCGATCTTGCTCAGAACAGCGGTTACGAGGTGGTCCAAGTTTTTTACGGCACAGACCGCGCGGCGTCGGGCACCGTTTTGGCAAAGTCTCCCCTGTACCGAAGCTATTTGATGCTGACCATCGCGGCCGCTTTTCTGACTGCCGCGTTCGCCTTCACGGCTTTCCGCCTTTTGCGTTGGCGATCGATCAAGGCTTTGTACCTGCTCAGCTTGTCGGCCACGGTGTTCCTGGGAGCGCTCGCCGGTTACGCCGCACTCTATAGCCGGTTACCGGGCCGGGCCGCAGCGGAAAAGTCAGTCGCTGTCACTTTCGGCGATCAGCGCGGCACGCTTTCACTGGGCTCGTGCGAGGTTTCAATCCCCAAGCGTCACGAGGTCGGCGAACTGGAAAGCCCTTCTTTAATGCGATTGGAATTCAGCGAAGATCCGGGCAAACACGTCGTCCTTTTGAAGGTAGCTCCCGAATCAGCCGACGAATTTTACGCGCAGCTTCGCGCCGGCGTGGCGAAGTCGAAGGAGAATTCGGCCCTGGTGTTCATCCACGGCTTCAACGTCACCTTCGAGGACGCCGCTCGGCGGACCGCGCAAATCGCTTACGATTTGAAATTCGGCGGCGTGCCCATTTTTTATAGTTGGCCATCGCAGGGCAAATTGCTGGACTATGCCGTCGATGAAACCAACGCGGTGTGGACGGTCCCGCACCTCCGCCAATTTCTTGCCGACGTCGCCCGGCAAAGCGGCGCGAAGCAAATCCATCTCATCGCCCACAGCATGGGTAACCGGGCGTTGACCTGCGCGCTGAAGGAATTGGCCATGCAGCAGACCGAGGCCGCCCGGCCGCAGTTCAACCAAGTGCTGCTGACCGCGCCCGATATCGACGCCGACGTCTTCAAAAACGATATTGCCCCCGCCATCACGAAAACGGCGGAACGGGTGACGCTCTATGCCTCCTCGAACGACGCCGCCTTGCTGCTCTCGAAAAAACTCCACGGCTACCCCCGCGCGGGCGAGGCGGGCAGCGAGATCGTGATCGTGCCGGGCATGGATACGGTCGATGTGACCGCCGTCGATACCAGTCTCCTGGGTCACAGCTATTACGGCGACAGCGGCAGCGTCCTTTCCGATTTCATCGAAGTCCTCCAAGACGCCAAACCCGCCGACGAGCGCAAATGGCTCCGACCCGAATATCTGGGCATGCAGAAGTATTGGGTATTTCAAAGGTAGGAGCGAATAGCTCGATGCGAGGGGGCATTTTTTCTCGATGACGTCAATCCGGACGACTCTCTTTCTGTGCCCACTTTTTCCCCGCTTTGATTTCGTTTATAATTTTTTTAATTGTTTGTTTTCTTGCCTGCATCCACACATTGAACTATTTTCTACACTTTCCCGCAAATGTTTATCTCTCTTATGATAGCTCCGGCAAAGAACTCGGCGGCGCTTATTACGTTTAAGTCCTCCGCCAAAACGAAGATGATGCCGTCAATCACGATTGAAAGAGACGCGTTTCCATGAAGCTTTCATCGATACTTCCGTTCGTCATTGCATTACTCTTTGTCTGCCTTGCTGCATGCTGCCCTGGGGCGTTGACCGCGCGAGAGGCCGTCGATGTTTCCATCGTCGTAGATGGCAACAGCGAGTGGCGGATCGAGTGCGTATCAAAGGGTAGTCCGTCCGTGAAGTTCGCGGTTGAGGAACTGCGAACTTATATCCGCCGCATGAGCCGTTGCGAATTGCCCATAACCGATTCCCCATCGAAGGGTTCGAGAATCGTTGTGGGAAAACGCAGGGACCTCTTGGCTTCAGACCAATCCATTCTGACATCACCACAAGGTTATGACGGCTACACTCTCGTCGTCGCTCCGGCGCGCATCATAATTGCCGGCGAGAACGACCGCGGCGTGCTTTATGGCACCTACGACTTGTTGGAACGATTGGGCTGCCGTTGGTTCTATCCTTCCCTGGACCCTCACGACCCGGAAGTGGTTCTCGAGCGAGGCTCGCTCTCCCTTCCAGCCGGCGTTTGGGCGGTGGCTTCGCCGTTCAAATTCCGCCTTTGCAACGCCGGCAGTTGGATTTATGAAATGGATTACCAAGCGGCGGGCAAACAGCTCGATTGGGCCATGAAAAATCGCTATAACGGCATGGCTTGGGGACCCGAAAGTAAAACATCCCTGGAATCCCAATATCAACGGTTGAAAAAACACGGCTTGCTCGATGAACTCAGGAAGCGGGGGATGTTCCTTTATGGCCCCGGCCACTGTTTCGACCATTTCCTCAAGGCCGGCGACTACATGGCCGAGCATCCCGAGTGGTTCGGCATGAGGGGCGGAAAAAGGGTGCCGCAGACGTTCCTGGGTGCGCAATTCTGCTGGTCCAATCCCCAAGCCCGAAAACAATTTGTCGAAAACGTCGCTGCCTTCGCCAAGGCATGCCCGGAAATCTCGATTTTAAGCCTCGCCCCGTTTGATGGCGGCCCCTGCTGTGAATGTTCCGATTGCAAAAAGGCGGGCGCGAGCAATCTGCTGATGCTATTAATGCACGAAGTGATCGATCGTCTGCAGCAAATAAAACCCGAAATCATCGTCGAAACGCTCGGCGGTTATGGCGATGTCGTCACGCCCCCCGCCAACGCGAAAATCCATCCTAAACTGCGGATCATCTGGGCGCATTGGGGCCGATACCACGGCATTCCCTATGACGATCCGCGCTATGATAAGACAAATCTCGAAGGATGGCGCCAAGCGGCCCGCGGCGGATTGACCGTTTGCCAGTATTACGGCGACAACTTCTGCCAGCCGTGGATCATGCCCCCGTTTGCCATGGCTATCCAAGGCGATCGGCGGTACCTGATCGAGAAAAAAATCGACTCGGTGTTCGTCCTCCTTTGGCCGCCCGGTTATTGGTGGAACCACGGCTTGAACGGGTATCTCGCGGGGCGATGTTTTTTCGATCCGGCCCTCGATCCGTATCAGGAGCTTCGCGACTACGCCATGCATTATTTTGGCCCCGATGCCGGTCCCGCCTTGGCCGCTTACTACGAGCAATGGGCGCGTCAAATCGATCTTGCCTACCATATCTGCGGCGGCGCGGAGGGCGCCGACATCGCGACGCTCGCCGATCAGCGAGTAAAGTGGCTCGATCCCTGCGCAAGAATCGGCAAGATGCAATGCCGTCTATTCTTATCGCGTGGCCAAAGTGGAAAAGCTGCACGCGCTCGCCGAACGATTGGCCGAAGCCTCCCGCCAAAAGGATGATATTGTTCGCCTGCGCAAAGAGGGAAAATTCGAGAAAGCCAAGAAACGACTCGATCGCCTGCGGATTTCCACGGAAGAAATCATCAATCTCGCCCATACGTATGCCGACCTCCATCAAGGCTTGATCGACATTAAAGTGTTCGACGCCTTCATTACCCCCGCCTTGAACAGTCGGGTCGAAGAGCAAGTGAAAGCCCTGGAAAAAAGCGGGCAATAATCTTACCGACTCAATCCCATGCCCCCCTTTTGCCTTAATCACACGACAAGCATCTTGACTTCCAGCGTGCGGGGCACCATCATAAGAATCATTGATCCTAGTGGATCAGTTTGCCGAACCTCTCCCCGATATGAACAACGATAAGATTCGATTATCAATTTTATTTGAAAATCGACTACTTCGATTCACTGGAGAAAACAGGATGAAATCTTTCGCAACTCGATTATTCTTGATGGTTTTCTTGCTCTCTTTCGGCTGGGCCATATCCTCTGCGGAGGAAAGTTTTGTCGTTAAAACGAAAAATCTTGAAGTTCACCTCTCCGCTGCCGGCAAGATCGAAGCCATGAAGTTTGCCGCCGAAACTGCAGTGCGGCCCGTGCAGGCCGAAACTGCGCTTGCCGGTTGCCGTCAGGAAGGCGAAACCCGCGCCGCGCCACTGGACGGCGGCGGAGTACGATTCGATAAAGTATTCGTGCAGGAAAAAGGAAATGGGTGCGCCGCGGTGATCGAGAAGTTTCTTCCCGCGAAAGACAGCATTCGCTGGGAAGTGGATGTCCGCGGCCAAAGTGAACCGTGGAGCACGCCGATTGAAACCCGATTGAGTTTCCCTCAGGATCGGCCGAGTCTTTTCTGGACCGCCTGGGGCGATCCCCGCCCCGGCGGCAAGGACTGGACGAATCCGCTGCGCGGGGCCGAGTGGCTCGACCGGGAGCTTTTCTACGGCGGTCGCCGCTTCCAATATTTCAAGGAGCCAAGCACATTCTCGCTGCCGCTGGCGACGGTGTTGGACAAAAAACAGGATGTCGGCTTGAGCCTGATCCTCTCGCCCGACGATCTCGTCCTGAGCATGAAAATGAGGACCACCAAGCAAGGCATGCTCACTTTCTCGCGGGAGAATCATCGTCTCGGCAACAACGACGAAGTACGCTTGGCGATGGACCTGGTCGCGCATCCGGCCGACTGGCGCGGCGGATTGGGCTGGCTCGAACGCCGTTATCCGCAGTATTTCGATCCACCGAACCCGCTGGCCGAGCAAATGGCCGGTTGCGGCGCCTACTCCAGCCACTCCGACATCAACGAGGTCGAGCGGCTGATGCGGATGGCCTTCCGCGTGAATTGGAAGGCCAGCTTCGATTTCCCCTACATGGGCATGTTCATCCCGCCGGTCGCCACGGACACCGAAGAGTGGACCGATTTCATGAATCAGAAAGCCTCGATCGCCAAGATGCGCGATTCGGCCCGATCGCTGCGGCGGATGGGCTTCTATATGCTGAACTATTTCAACGTCACCGAATTCGGTGCGCGGACGAAATTTCCCGCGCCGCCGCGGAAAGCCGCCAAGGACGAGGATCTTTGGAAAGACTCCAATGATTTTCTGCATTATGTTCTGGGCAAGGCTATATTGCCCGGCAAAGACGGCAAACCGATCATGTCCTGGGAAGGCTGCGTGGTGATGGATCCCGGCGAGAAGGTCTATCAGGATTTCCTCGTCGAGCAGGCGCGGCGGCACATCGAGAAATTTCCGGAAAGTTCGGGGATCTGCATCGACCGCCTCGATTGGATCCTGGAATACAACCGTCAGCGCGACGACGGAGTGACGTGGCTCGACGGCAAGCCCGCCCGCTGTCTGGCCGTCTCCTGGCACGAACTGATGAATCGGCTCGGGCCGGTGATGCACGCCGCGAACAAAGTGATTTTCGTCAACACGATGGACCCGCGGCTCGATCTGATGCGGCAAGTTGACGGATTCTACGACGAACACGGCCAACATCCCCACAGCTTGAACGTCTCCACCCTGCTGGCCTTGAACAAACCGTACATGGCGTGGACCTGGGAACTGGAAGAGATCGACAAGCATCCCGACGAATACTTCCAGCGGCACTTGCACATGGGCGCGTATCTCACCGCGCCCGTGCCGGGCAACGACCATACGATTCTTCCCGACTCGAAGCGCGATCGATATTTCCTCGACTACGGTCCGCTGTTGGATAGCCTGCGAGGCAAGCATTGGCTGCTGCTGCCGCACGCCGTCCGCGTGGAGGGCGACAAAGCGCTCGCCAACATATTCGAAGTGCCCGGCGGTTTCGCGGCGCCCGTCACGTTCGGCGGAAAAGAAGCGTCGGTGCAAGTCGTGCTGAAAGATTTGCCGACCTTGCCCGACCAGAAGGGATTACGCATCGAAGAACTCCTTCCTGGCGAGGACAAACCGGCAACGCTTCATGCCGAGGATGAGGGAAAAAATCTCCGCATTGAAGTACCATTGAAACGGGGCTGCGCCATGCTGCTGCTCCATTATGCCTGGATGGAGCCGAAAGCCACTTACTTTCACGGAAAGGCCAAGATCGAGCTTGGCTCGACATTGGAAAATACTTTCTTCCGCTATACTCTCGACGGTACGGACCCGACGGCCGAATCGCCGGAGTATTCGGCCCCCATCGAGTTGCATAAAACTACCGTGGTCAAAGCGGCGGTTTTTCTAAATGGAAAGAAAGCAGGCAAGACGCTCGAACGCGAGTACGTGAAAATCCCGCCCGCCGCACCGACGATTTCCGCGGTGGACCGGTTCTTCGACGAGTCGGTGGAAGTCACCCTGCAAACTCTCCATCCGGCGGAAGACGAAACCATTCATTACACACTCGACGGCACGGAGCCGACCAAAGAATCGTTGCTCTACACGAACCCGATCCGAATCGACAAGACCGTGCAATTGCAAGCGGTGCGGGCCACCAGCGGGGGCCTAAGTCCGGCGGCAAGCGCCACATTCACCCGCCGCGGCCCGAAGCCCCCGGCGGCCGACGTTTCGCTGGCCGACTTGAAGCCGACAAAGGCCACGGTTGGCTGGGGCGATCATCCGCGCATGAACCGCTCGATTGGCGACAAACCACTCACTCTAGGCGGGAAGACGCATGAGAGGGGCGTCGGCGTTCATGCGGATTCCGAATTGGAATACGATCTCAAGCCGGAGTACTCTCGTTTCGTTTCGGTCATCGGGCTGGATGACGAGATGATCAGTTACGGCCGGGGAAACATCATTTTCGAAATCGAGATCGACGGCAAAAAAGTTTTCAGCAGTCCCGTTATTCGCGCCGGCGAGTACACGCATATCGATCTGCCGATTCCCGCCGGCGGCAAAACGATCCGCCTCTCGGTTTTCGGCGGCGGCATCAACATCGGCATCGACGGCGACCACGGCGATTGGGCCGACGCCGGTTTCGTGGTCAAGCGAAGCAAAAATTGACAAGATAAAACATCAATCGAGGAGAAGCGTCGATGATCGTCAAATATTTTACTGCAATTTTGGCAACGTGGGCTTTATGCAGCGTGGCGAATGGCGAGGAGAAGAAGGACTATCCGTTCTTTCCATTCTGCATCGATTGGCACGACGCCAAGCACCGCAGCTTCGAAGAGCAGGCCGTGATGCTCAAGGAACTGGGCTACGACGGCGTCGGCCATATCTGGCTGGACAAGGTGGACGAGCGGATCAAGACTCTGGACGAGAAGGGCTTGAAGCTGTATCAGATTACGATGGAGGTCAACATCGCGCCGGACAAACCGGCCTTCGATCCGCGATTCAAAGAGGTGCTCGCGTTGGTGAAAGGGCGGAAAATGCAGTTTTGCCTGCTGGTAGGAGGCGGCAAGCCTTCCGATGCCACGCTCGATCCGCAGGCCGTGAAGGTGCTGCGAGAAATGTCCGATTTGGCGGCCGATTCCGGCTCGCAGTTGCTGCTCTATCCGCACGTGGGTAATTGGGTGGAACGGATCGAAGACTCGATTCGCGTGGCCGGGAAAGTGAACCGGCCGAACGTCGGCGTGATGTTCAACCTGTGCCACTGGTTGAAAGTCGATAAATCGCGGGACTACAAATCGCTTTTACAAAAGGCCATGCCGCGGCTTTGGGCGGTATCGATCAACGGCGCGGACGAGTTCGACGCCGGCGGCGACTGGAACCATTACATTCAGCCGCTGGATAAAGGCTCGTTCGACATCGGCAAATTCTTGAAGACGCTCAAGGAACTGGGTTATCAGGGGCCGATCGGCCTGCAATGCTACGGCATCGGCGGCGATGCGCGTGAGCACCTTGCGCGGTCGATGGAGGCGTGGAAAAAATTGAGCAAGAATTTGGAACCGGCGACGGCGAAATAACTGGGGCGATATGCAATCGTCGAAGCGAGTTCAATCCTCACTCGCGGCCCTCTCCCATTGGAAGAGGCGCGAAATCCTACTTCGTCATTCGGGCACCGCAGCCGTTTTCTTTGGGGAAAACGATGCGGCCTCGATCGATGGTCACACCGGTGGCGATGTCTTCGGCGATGAGCAAGATGCCGTCCAGGTCGGCGTAATCCAGCAGCGGCAGCACCTGCGCGGTGGCGGAAATGCCCACGCTCGATTCGGTGAAGCAGCCGACCATGGTCTTCATGCCGCGCCGCCGGGCGTCTTCCAGCATCCGCTTGCCGGGCGTCAATCCGCCGCATTTCGGCAGCTTCACGTTGACGCCGTGAAACAGCCCTTCGCAGCGGGCGACGTCGCCCTCGGTCTGTGAACTCTCGTCGGCGATGATCGGCAGCGCCGATTCCCGATAGACCTTCTCCATCTCCTTCCAATTCTCGCGGACCATCGGCTGCTCGATGAATTCCACGCCCAACTCCTTCAAAGCATGGGATTTTTCGATGGTTTCCGCGGCGGACCAGGCACAGTTGGCGTCGATCCGGAAGACGGCGTCGGTCGCTTGCCGAAGCGCCCGGATGATCTCCACGTCATGCACGGTGCCGAGTTTGACTTTATAAACCGGGAAGCCGGGCATCTCCTTGAGCTTCGCGACCATCGTCTCGATGGGGTCGATGCCGATGGTATAGTCGGTGGGCGGGCAGTGGTCGAGCGAAAGTCCCCACAATTTCCATACCGGTTGGCCGCAGACTTTTCCCCACAGATCCCAAGCCGCCTGATCGAGGGCATTTTGGGCGAAGCGGTTTCCCGAAAGCTCTGGCGTTCTAGTTCTTCCCACAACACGGTCGGATCGCCGATCGGCCGCGCTTCCAGATGGCCGCGGACCGATTCCAATGCCTGGCCCATGTTTTCCAGCGTGCAGCCGTAAAAAGGATAGTGGTTCGATTCGCCATAGCCGCGGATGCCGTCTTGCTCGAGCGTCACGACCAGCGTGGGCTGAACGACTGTCGTTCCCCGCGAGATGGTGAACGGATGCCGGGTTTTCAACTCGAAATGCGAGAGCGTGAGTTTCATGGATTTGGACCTTGAAGGGATGCGGAAATTTCTTTTACGCCCGCGAAGACGAACGCGCCGTTCGCCGGCGAAGGCATCGCCAACCGCGCCAAGCGAAAGTGCGGCGGCGGGAAAAAATGTGTTTTCAATAATCGCCGGCGGGAAAAACGCAACATGGAAAACTCCGGGCAGGGAATCCGGCAAATGACACCTTGCAGAGAGACCAAACACCGTCGATTCTACCGCGGAGATTCGAGCAATGCAAAGCCCGCAGACATGGAGTGGCATGAAATTCCGCAGCGAATAACCTTTGTGGAGGGTTTTGGGGGTGTGAAAAATCAGCGGGAGAAATAGCGAAACCGGCGATCTTGTTGCAAGAATCGTCCCGGTATGTTGACTTCCATAGCGCAATCAAGGACATTAAAGGAAATCGGATCGATGCATTTCGGACCGAATCTATAGGGGCATCATCGTATTAATCCCACCCAACTCCCTTCCGAGAACTTCACCATGCGATGGATCTTGTTTTTATCGGCTTTGTTTTCCTTCACGGGGGCCGTTATGGCGGAGGATGAGATTTCCGTCACCGGGCAGGAGGTGCGGGAATTGCAATCGTTCGATCAACACCTTCGGGAATTCATGCAGAAGTACGAATTGCCCGGCGGAACCGCGGCGGTGGCCAAAGACGGCCGTCTGGTTTATGCCCGAGGATTCGGCTGGGCGGACCGGAAGAACAAAGAACCCATGCAGCCCGATGCGCTGATGCGGATCGCCAGCGTATCGAAGCCGTTTACAGCCGCGGCGATCCTGCGGCTTTGGGAACAAGGGCGGTTGAAGTTGGACGAGCCGATCCTGCCTTACTTGAAGAAGTTTGGGGCGGAAGAAGAAAAGAATCTCGATCCCCGCTGGCGTCAGATCACGCTCGAGCATTTGCTCCGCCATACGGCAGGTTTCGATCGGAACAAGAGTTTCGATCCGATGTTCATCCCGCAACCGAACGAACCGCCGTTGGATCAGGCGGGAATCATCCGCTATATGCTCGGCAAGCCTTTGGATTTCGATCCGGGGACGCGATACGCCTATTCGAATTTCGGCTATTGCCTGTTGGGCCGCGTCATCGAGGCCGTAACCGGCAAGAGTTACGAGGAATCAGTGCGGGATTTGGTCCTCAAGCCGTCGGGAATCATCCGGATGAAACTCGGCAAAACCCGGCTTGCCGACCGCGCCAAAGGGGAGGTGATTTACCATACGCGGGAAAACGAGCAACTTTATCGGTCTGTTTTTCCGGATGTCAAAGAACGCGTCCCGGAACCGTACGGCGAATTCTATCTGGAAGCTTTGGACTCGCACGGCGGCTGGATTGCTTCGGCGCCCGATCTCGTTCGCTTCGCCGCGGCACTCGACGGGCAAGGGGCACCGCGATTGCTGAAGGCGGAAACGATGGAAAAAATCGAATCGCTTTCCACTCCGCCGATTTATACGGGAAACGACAAGCACCGCTACTACGGTTTGGGCTGGGTGATCATTACCGGTCCCGAAGAAAAGTATTGGTTCCATGACGGACTTTTAGCCGGCACGCGCACGATGCTGATCCGTTCTCACGAGGGATTGGCCATGGCGGCGCTGTTCAACGGGCAGGCCGCGGAAAAGGGAAACCTATATAAGGATTTGGAGCGTACCCTCTGGAAAGCGGCCGAGGAAGTGAAAAAATGGCCGCAGCGGGATTTATTCGGACAAGAAAAACTCTAGCGAATGGAGATTAATTCCTGATACCATGCCCGCGCTTGACGCTGGCAAGTTTCGAGAGCCAATAGGGACAGTCCCATTTTTGTGGCCTCCTGCCACAAAAATCGGGACAGTCCCTGGGGACGGCACCGGTTTGAACCATCCGACGATTATCCACCGCCGAGGGATTTCCAAACACCCCTGGCGATAACGGGAGCGCCTTCCCAAAGTTTGAGAGTGACACCCATCAGCGATTCGCCGGCGATGAGGCCCGAGGAGCCGGCGACGATGAATTTCTCGCCACTCGATCGATGAGCTTTCATCCAAATCCAGGCGGCCAACGCACCGAGGAAGAGGGCAATGGACTGATCCGCCTTAATTACGCCGGCAATGCCCAGGCCGGTGGCCGAGGGGAGCCATTTGATGTAATGCCGAGGCATGAATTCCTCGGCCAGGGCGATGGCGATGCCTAAGAATCCGGCGATGGCCATGGCCAAAACGCTATACGCGGGGAGTTTGGAAAACCCTTCCGAAAGGAGTTCGGCGACGCTTTTCCAGATGACGGCCGAGGGGGCGGGGAATTCCGCGGTGCATAAGTTGGTCTTTTCAGCAGGTTCCCGTGAAGGTGCGGCGGGGGAAGCGGCCGCCGACGCATTCGCCGGGGGGGCGTGTTCCTTGGAATTCGACGCCAGCTCGCCGGGGATGAAAGGCGGCGCCTTCACGATGATCGAATAGATGGGAACGCAAACCAAGGCGCCGGCGATGACGCCGAAGAATTGGGATAGCGCTTGGCGGCGCGGATTCGCCCCCACCAGATAGCCGGCCTTCATGCTCACCAGCAGGTCGGCGGAATGGCAAGCGCCTGCGCCGGTGATGGACGCGGTGGAGAGATTGATCGTGGTGTTGCTCGGCGCGAGCAGTCCATAAGTCAATTGCGTGATTTTTCCCATTGCGCCGATGGGCGTAAAATCGGTCTCGCCGGTCGCGCGGGCGGCGATAATCGCCAGCACGAAAGTCAGCGCGACCGCGATGATGCCCATCCACCAACTGATCTGGAAAAAGCGGATGCCGAAAAAGACGCAGGCCGCGCCGGAAATCAGCGTGCCCACGAGAAACCACCACATCGGCGCTTCGACATGGACCAGGGGGTCGGCTTGTTTTTTTTGGATTCCGAAGATGGAGATCAATTCCGCGAAGGATCTGCGCAATGGATTTCCACCGCAATCCGAAAGCGGTCAGGCCGGAGGTGACCATCAAGGCCACGGAAGGCCAAAGAGCCCATCCGGCGGAGATCGTTTGGTAGGGAGATATTTCGGGAGAGAAATGAATGATGCCGTGGGATTCCAGAATCGGCGGTAGAATTCCGAAGAACAAGATTGCGCCGACGAGCAGCGAAGCGCCGACACGAATGCCCATCAGCGCCCCCGCCGCCACCATGATGGCCGATCCTTCGAAGCTGATCGTGTTGTGGTCCATCAGTTTTCTGCCCAATGCACCGGGGAAGAGGGGGAAGGTATCGGGAAAAGCGTAGGCCCCCAGGCGTTTTCCCCATTCCAAATTTCCCACCTTTCCGCCGATCCATTCGCAGATCGGCGCCCAAGCGTCAACCCAGATTTTCAATGCCGCGGCGAACAAGGCGCAACCGAAAAGGGTCCGGGCTTGCGTGATGGCGTCGCCGCCGGTGGTGTGCAAACTGCGGAGCGTGGCGGCGGTGGCGGTTCCCGAAGGGAAGGGGAGTTTGTCGATATTGATCAATTGGCGTTTCAAGGGGATGGCCATGCAGACTCCCAGCAGGGCAATCGCGGTGACCCAGATCATCATTTGCCACCAGATCATGGGTTGTCCGGTGGTCAGATAGAGGGCCGGGATCGCCGAGATCATTGCGCCGGTGGAAAGGGAGCCGGCCGCGCTGGCGCAGGTCGTCATGGTGCAATCTTCCAAGATGTTAAAGGGATTGCGCCGATAGGCGGGAATGACGGCCTCGAGGGTTTTGAAAACGGCGAAAGCAATGACGCAGGAGGTGATGGTGACGCCAAAACCCCAGCCCATTTTCAAACCCACGTAGAGGTTGGAAATCGACATCAATCCGCCGATCATCATGCCCGAAACGATGGTCCGCAGGGTGAACTGCGGCATCTTATCGCCTTGATAAACGTTTTTGAGCCAATCCAGATCGGAACGGTCGGCTTCGTCCAGCGGGGAGACGAGCAATTCCTCGGGTGAGGAAGTCAAATCGTTGGCCGATACGCTGATATCGTCGTGCGGAAGAGTCACGATAGGGGATTCTCCTCGGGAATTCTTTTCAAAGTCATATTGGCGAGCAAGGCGGAGTGGACGCGGCCGTTTTCGCCGCGTTCGAACACCAACTGTTCGCCGAGGTACATGCCTGTGGGCAGGTGGAAACATGTTCGATTCAAGGGCGTCAAGCGGTAGTCGAACATGTTTTCGGTCATGGCGTAAAGGTGTCCGTGCCTGGCGGAGACGACCAGCGGGATGAACTTCGGACCATACGCCCCCAGATAATCGTGCCAGGCTTTGGGGATTTCCTTGACGACGGCGGGATCGACGCGGGCGAAATTTTGCAACAAGGCGTCAAAGCCGCCTACTTCGCCGGCGGAGTTGCGCGTGAAATTCCACGTTGCGGGAGCGGCGGCCTGGCCGTATCCCGAAAACTGGTCCGGGCCGGTCGGCGTCACTTCGAATTCCTGCCCGGAGATGTTGGCCCGGAGCCGGTCGCCGCGTACTTCAATCCGCGCCCAATAGCTTTCCGATTCGTAATCGCCGGCGTAAGCCCGCAGTTCGTCGGGCGAGAGTGCAACGATTTTTTCTGCTTCCCGCAGCGGCTCGCCGCATTTGACGTGCAGCATCGACTCCAGCGCCGCTTCGGCCAGTTTCGTGACCGTGCCGGCGATCACGTCGTCGTTGGCGAGCACAACCACGCCGAGTTTGTGCTGCGGGATGACCAGCAGGGAGGAGGTGAATCCGTACACCGCGCCCATGTGCCCGACGGTGGCGTGCTGGCGGAATCGCCCGGCAACGAAGCCCAATCCGTAGTTGACGCGGTCCTGCGGCGCTTGCGAGAGAAACATATTTTGGAGCGTTTCGGGGTGGAGAATCCGCTTTCCTCCGGCGCGTCCTTCGGCGCAGAGCATCATCGCAAAGCGGGCTAAATCATCGGCGGAGGTATAGAGATTGCCGGCCGGAAGCGTGCCCAATTCGAAGAGCGGAGCATCTTCGAGGACAAAGCCGCCGTGAAAATCGGCAACGCGCATTTGCCCAATCGCCAGATGCCGGCGAATTTCGTCGTTTAGCACGAAGGAGGAATCATGCATGCCCAGGGGATCGAAAATCTCCCGGCGGACATAGGAGGGAAAGGGAAGGCCGGTGATTTTTTCCACGAGCCACCCGTTGACCGACGCGCCGATATTCGAATATTTCGTGACCGTGCCGGGCCGATGCGTGAGCACGCAATCGGCCGTGCTCATAATGGTGGCGTCCAGGCTGGGTTGGCAGGGATCGAAATATCCTCCGATGGGCGATTCGCGGATCATTCCCGATCGATGGCCCATCAGCAGCCGGGGGGTGATGGGCGGGCAGTTCTCGAAGGGGATGACGATGCTGAAACCCGGTGCGTAATCGGTTACCGGCCGATCGATATCCAGCTTGCCCCGTTCGACGAGTTGCATGGCGGCTACGGCCGTAAAGAGCTTGGAGATCGAGCCGGCGCGATAGACCGTGTCCAACCGGGTGGAGATTTGCCGATGGGGATCGGCAAAGCCGAATGCTTTTCGATAGACGATTCGCTGGTCGTCGATCCATGCCACCGAAACGCCGGTCAACATCCCCCATTGGAATTCTCGTTCAACGATTTTTTCGAAACGCGCGACGGCATCGGCGTAGCTTTGCTTCTCAGGAGTATGTATTAAGGCATCAGAGGTGGTTGATTCCATCGATTAAAAACTATGAGTGAGAGAAAATGGTGGATTGGGCAAAATGAGAAACAGTTTTTGGATATCCTTGAATGACCAAGGACATCCATTCTACGCTATCAAGGCGATCCAAATCAAGCGTGCGGCGAGGCAGGTTGCCAATAAGGCAGGATTCAAGCAGGTTGGCAACCTGGTTCACGTGTCAACGCGGTTTGACAATGAATCCGGCGCTGGCCCAGTCGGCATGATCGCAGGTGATCCCGTCACCGGTGCAACCGGCAATGAGACGGATTTTCCTGCTGCCGGCGGGGAGCGGGACATCGACGTAGGTATAATCGCCGGGACGCATGACAGGCGTGCTTTGGATGCATTTTTCATCGACCCAGACTTCGAAAACCACGGTGCCTTGATGGTAGCGGCGCATGGCGTCATCGACGCCGATTACGGCTACAAAGCGGGAGTAGTTCGGATCGATGGCATATTCCAATTCGGAATTCGCGCTCACGCCGATGCCTCGCTCGTGGACGGTTCCACCGAGCGAGAGCGGATTATCGCCGATCGAACGGTTGATACGGGGGTGATTGCCCCAATCGGTCGTCGCCTTCAAGGGCTTGAGATCGGGCAACGACACGTCGGGCGGCGGCGGTTTCGGTCCGCGAAGGCAGAATTCGGCGACCGCCGGCAGACTGGCTTCGCCCGACGCATATCGGACGGCACGCAGACGGAGCGAACGATCGATCGTAATCGGTCTTTCGTATTTCGGCGATTGTGCCGAGGGCAGCGTACCGTCGAGCGTGTAATGGATCGACTCGCCGGGAAGCGGGCGGGGCGATTCGAGCGAAACGTCCACGCTCTTGTCGAAAAGACCGCTCGCCGGGGAGATGCGCGGCGGGGAAGGAGGAATCCTAACGCATTCCCGCTCGAGGGTTGCACCGATTTTGTTCTCGCCTCGAAAGGCCGCCGCCTTTACCAATGTCGTTTTCCGCAGTTCCACGGGCGTCGAATAAGCCGGTGAACTTTGCGTGGGTTCGCTGCCGTCGAGTGTGTAATGCAGATCTGTGCCATCCAATGTCGAGCCCAGTTCGAGTGCCATGGAATCGATAAAGTAAGCGGCTTTCGGCTCCATCCACATATTTTTCAAAAGCAGCATCGCGCAACCGCGTTTTAGCGGTACGTCAAGCCGCAGAACTTCGCCATCCGCAGCGGCATGGACCGCAACGGGATTCGCTTCGGCCGGATGGAGCACTTCGATGCGGAATCCGTTTTGGCCTGCGAGTTTCGGCAATCCTTGCAGCACGACCTGCACGGAAGCTTCCTTTCCGCCGGCGATGACCGGCACGGCATAGCCGCCGGGCACTTCGAAAATGTTGGCTATAGCTTTATCGTCTTCCACGCGGATGACGTGAGGTAAAAGCAGCCAGCGCTTGCCGTGCAAGGCGTCGAAAAGCGGGCCGTAATCGCAATAGAACCGCTCCCGCTTGGGATCGGGCAACATGCAGTGGTCGTTGCCGGGCACGGGGGCGGTCAGAAACGCGCCCATGTAAAGGTGCCGCTGGAAGAAGGCGTCGGGGCCTTTGTTTTTTTCGTCGAGATCCCAGGTCCACTCCATGACCGGCTTGTCGATGCCCAGCAGGGCGCACATATTGAGGCTTCCCCCCTGCATTCCCGCCTCGTCGTAAATGCCGTCCAGATGATTCATCAAGTCGAGACGGGCGTAGTGCGGATTGCCGTAAATCACCTTGCCCGCCGCGTGCATCATGGGGCCGATGCGGTCCATGATCGCGTGCCAGGAGTTCACCAGCGAGCGCGCCGGACGGCCTTCGAACCACGTCACCCCGTCGTCGCGCTCGCGGTTGTAGAAGTGAATCCAATCCATGCGGTCGATGCAGATGCCGGAACTCTCGGGGATGCGATCGATATGCCGTTTCGCTTGCTCCACAAGGAAATCCTGATAGACCTTTTCGCCGGGGTCCATCGCCACGCAACCTTCCCAGGATCCGATCGGCTTGCCGTCGGGGCCCGGCAGAATCGCCTTGCCCATGGCGTGGAACAGGAAATCGTTGGCGTCTTTCCAGAGATCGGCGTCGGCGGCTGCCTTGCGTGGAGGGGGCGGATATCGAAAGTAAGCGCCGCATTCGGTGACGTTGAAATAATTGACTTCGAAAAGCCCATCCGCCGCAAGTTGCGCACAGATTCGCGCATCTTCGAGAGGTTGGTCTGCTGCTTTTTGAAGTCGGTCCACTCTTCAGCATCCGTTTTCACCGGCGGCAGAAACATTCCCATATAGGGGAAATCGAAGCTCGCCTTCCAATTCACGCGAAAGGCCATCCGCATGAGCGATTCGGCATCGGTGATCTCGGCATGGCTGGAATATCCGCCGTTGCCGGCCATTTGTTGGACGAAAGGATTGGGCGGATCGAAATATGCAGGATAGCGGCGGGCCATCCAACTCAGCCCGCTCCGCCAATCGGCCGGGTGGGCGGTCAAATCGAGCGCGCAACGCACTTTGTTGGTTCTATCGAGCCGGTGATGCCGCCGGGAGAAGGTCAAAATGCCTTGCGAAGTCGTAGCGAGGTCCATGTCGAGATACAAATCTTCCGGCGAGAGAACGATGCTTAGGCCGGCGTCATGCTTCGGATCGAGCAGACACGCAAGCGGAATAACGAACGTGTCGCGATGTTTCGCGGGAGTTTCGTTGCCATAAGCCAACCTGCGGTCTTCGAAGGATTGCGGACGTAAGGGATCGTTCCAATCGGTGAACTGGGGAACGGGATCGCCCCAAGCGGTCCAGAAGAGGCTTTGATCGGCGGCGGGCCAATGGATTTGCGTTTGGATCGGGGTGGAAAACGGTTCGCTTTGCCCTTGGACTTCGAGTTCCCAGCGAACGCTGTCGTGTTTGGGGAGAAACCGTTCGATAACTGCGATGCGTTCATTCCCCGGTTCGTGGAGAAATTGTTTTTCGAATTCGACGCCGCCGCCGGCTAATTGGACAATCCGGGGCACGCCATCCAGGCGGCAGCCTTCAAGCTTCGTTTCCGCAGTCATCGGCCGGAAGGCGGCGTCCGTCTCGAGTTTGATACCGATGATGTTTCCAGCAGATGAAAGTTGCACCGCGAGATTTTTTGTTTCCAAGGAGAATGCTCGCGGCTCTGCGGCCCAAGCAGAAGCAAATCCGGATATCAGAAACAGAATTGTCGCAAGCAGGGGGAAATTTTTCGATTGCATGGGAATTACCTGGATGGAATTTACCCCGCAGGAACAACCGTCGGCATTTCGCCGATGCGAGTGTGTCGGAAAATTGCGTTCCCGCGCAGAGCGCGGGAACGAGCAAAACCGATCGACCCGTTGGGCGAAAATAAATTTTCACTCCCCCCTTCACCACGTCATTGGCCCTGCCGGAATTATCAGATCTCGGTGCATCGGAAGCGAATCGCATCGCGCCGTCCATCCCGAACGTGCAATTGCATCACTTGAAAGTTCCGATCATACCTCCGGCAACTCATAACCTTTGCGACGCGGCCGCGAGAGCAGCTCGTTCCCCGCATTGCAGTTGGTAAATCGCTCGGCAACCGGATCCCACTGGAGTTTCTCGCCCACCCTGCCGACCGCGCGGACGATGTTCACCAGGTAGCAAAGCGTGGTCGCGCGCTGGCCGATTTCGATGTCGGCGTTGCAGCGGTTGCGGCTCTTGATGCATTCGAGCCAGTTTTCGACGTGGTATGCCGTCTCGGGCTTTTTATTGTGTCCGGGATTGTCGGGCGTTCGAATCAGCTCCTTCGGATTCGCCGCGATCTTGTCGCGGTTGATTTCGATTTTTCCCTTCTCGCCGACGAAAATCGCGCCCAGGCCCGGGCCGCGGTCGCCATCGAGGTGCAATTGCAAAACGGTCCCGTTGGCGTACCGCATCGACACCTTCGCCCGCGGTCCGACCACCGCTTGCGCCATCCCATGATAATCCGAACCCGTGTCGTCCGGCAGCCGCAATTCTTTGGCGAATTTTCCACTCGGCAAATTCCTTACCTCTTCTTCAAGCCAGATTTCGACCGGGCCGGTGTCGTCGGTGCCCAAGCCGCGCTGCACCTGATCGTAGGAATGCGTGCCCCAGCCGGTCACGCCGAAGCACCGTCCCCCGCCGTCGTAATCCCACCAGCGGTCCCAGCCGAACTGGATGTTCTTATGATACGGCCGCAGTTCGGCTTGATTGGTCCAAATATCCCACCAGGTTTCGCTTCCTCCGTCGGGCATCGGCTGCGCCGGCTCGCCGGTCCATTTGTCCGGGCCGACGAAATTCGGGGCGATCACCGTCTGGAGTTTGCCGATCGCTCCGTTTTTCACCAGATCGGAAGCCCAGTTATTCAGCGGCATCGAACGCTGCTGCGTGCCGACCTGCGTCACGGTCTTGTACTTTCGCGCCGCATCGACCATCGCCCGTCCTTCGGCGATCGTCAGACACATCGGCTTTTCGATGTAGGCGTCCGCACCGGCCTGCATGGCCTGGATGGCGATCCACGCCCGGGCGTGGGTGGTGGTTTCGACCATCACGCCGTCGAGTTTTTCCTTGTCGATCATTTCGCGGAAATCGGCATAGGGTTTCCAATTTTGGCCGTTGGCGAGATTTTTGATGAAGGCGGCTCGGCGGGGAGCAAAACAATCGCACACGGCCGCAATCCGCAAATCGGCGATGTCCCGTGATTCGCCGACAATCCCTTGCGCCCGGCCTCCCAAGCCGATGATCCCCACGATCACTTTGTCGTTCGCCCCCGGACGATCTTTGGCCGAAAGCACATTCGCCGGAATCAAGTACGGCAAAGCGACTGCCGCCGTGCCGATTTTAAGCACATCACGACGCGAGAATTTGCGGGAATCCATGATCTTTGCTCCAGAAAGCAGGTGGGTCCAAAAATCGCCCCAGTGAACGATTAGCTTAACATGCCCACGCAGGAAAAACAAGCAGCAGCACGGTTCCTTTAGGGGGGGACGTTTGGTACATCATCGATATACAAACAAATTTTCACATGATACAATTATCGTTCGTGAAACGATTCTTACCAACCCTGTCCGCTAATCTACAAGGAGGAGCATCTCATGCGATACACGATAAATTTTTTCCTGGCTTGGATCCTTGCCGTACCGATGATAACCGCGCCGTTTGCCTCTTCTTCCGCGCGGGCGGCCGATGACGAAGGCTTCAAGCCGATCTTCGACGGCAAGACCCTGGAGGGCTGGGACGGAAATCCGAAATTCTGGCACGTTGAAGACGGCGTCATCACCGGCGAAACCACCAAGGAGAATCCCACGCCCAGCAACACCTTCCTCATCTGGCGCGGGGGAAAACCGGCCGACTTCGAATTGAAAGCCGAGTTCCGCATGCCCAATAAGGGCTTCGCCAACTCGGGCATTCAGATCCGCAGTTGGGAAGAAAAGGAAAAATGGCGCGTCAGCGGCTACCAGTCCGACATGGACTCCGAAAACGCCTACACCGGCATCTGCTACGGCGAAAATTTCCGCGGCATTCTCGCCAATCGCGGCGAGAAAACCGTGATCGGCAAAAATCACAAGCCGAAGGTCGCCGAGAAATTCGCCGACTCCGCCGAACTGGCCAAAGCGATCAAGAAGCAAGACTGGAACGAGTACGACATCATCGCCCGGGGAAACCACATCATCCAGAAGATCAACGGCAAATTAATGTGCGAAGTGACCGACGAAGACGGCATGGCGCGCAAAGAGGGCATCATCGCCCTGCAAATTCACGCCGGCGAGCCAATGAAGGTGCAGTTCAAAAACATTCGCCTGAAAGAACTGAAAAAATAGTTTTTTATGATTCGGGGCAGCAAATTCAAGCAATTGTGGCATCAAGCATCCATGCGTCCCCGCCGGTCCCATGCCGGTGGAGCGCACGATTAGGGGCTGCCTTCATCGCGCATGCTTTTCGCTCGGTTCTCCTCCGCCCGTGAATGTTTTTGTCTTCTTCACGAAAAATTCCAGCCAACCCAGCATCATGGCGTCGGCAATTTCCGTCGAGCGACGGCACTCATCGGGGGACTTTCCCCAATAGAAACCGATCCATCCCGCGGCATCTTTTTTCGAATCTTCAAAAAATTTCTCGAACTCGGGCAAAGGGCAATTCAACGGAAATGTCTCTTCGATGACGATCGGCCTGCCCGCGGCGAAGCCCGCCAACGTCGCCAGCGCCTCTTTCTCCTTGCCTTTTTCCGGATAAAGATGCACGCAAACGAAATCCAGTCGATCGATGATCTTTTCCGGAACGAAGCCCGAAGTCAATCCCGGCCGGTCGAGGCTCCAATCGACCAGCCCCACGGTGACCAAGTGCCGGCGGTCGTGCCGGTGAATGGCGGCCGACAAAGCCGCGATCCACTTTCGGGCGATCTCCCATCGTGGCCGATCGGCTTGCGACAGGGTAATGAACTGCACGAAATACTCGCCGGCAAACGGCGGCCCCAGCCAGTCTTTTGCCTGGCGGTCGCCGCCGGGGACGACCGGCTCGTTCATCAAATCATAGCAGAAAACGGCTGGACTTTTCGCGCCTGCGCGGATATCGCCTCCCAAAACCG
This sequence comes from Pirellulales bacterium, assembly GCA_963713065.1. Lineage (GTDB taxonomy): Bacteria > Planctomycetota > Planctomycetia > Pirellulales > Thermoguttaceae > JADLEL01. Next base: position 283,909 of record CAVQKP010000023.1, read on the forward strand.
CGCTTGCACCGCCCAGCGGCCCTCCTCATCCAGTTCGTCGTACCAATCGGGCACGTCTTTCTTGTGATAGCATCCCAGACCCGTCACGTCCAGACGCATTTGCAGCCGCTTTGCCAACGCGACCAATCGGGCGTATTGTTTGAGATTTTCTTCATTCGGCTCGTTCGCCGTCCGCATGAAACGCGCCAGTTGGAGATGAATGCGGACCACATTTGCGCCGAGTTGCTTCATCTCCCGAAAATCTTCTTCAACCTTGTTCCATTCCGAATCCCAATAGTCCTCGATCAGGCGGCCGTTTTCATCGTGATCGTAGTTGAATCCCCAAGGGATGAACGGCCGGCCCGATTTCACCAGAACAAATCCCCGTTTGTCATCGGAAACTCGCACCCAGTCCATTTCGCTGCCATTCCTGGCGTTGGATATCTCGGTAGCCGTCTTTTGAGCCTGAATCGAGCGAGAAGAAAGCAGAAAAATCAACACGGAAACGGAGAACGCGAAATTGGAAGATTTCATCGGTGGTTCGCCTATTGGAACAGCGTTATTGAGGTATCATCCATTGCAACACATACGCTTGCAGCATCGTCAAAACGCCGATAATCCCGGCAAGCGCCATGCTGTGGGGAAAAACGAACCGCAAAATGCGGCCTTCGCCACCCGATTGTTGCGTGGCGACGGCGGCCACGACAATGCTTTGAGCGTCGATCATCTTTCCCATCACTCCGCCGGTGCTGTTGCTGGCCACGATCAGGATCGGATTCAGCCCCAACTGCGTGGCCGTAACGCGCTGCAAGCTGCCGAACAAGGCATTCGCCGAGGTATCGGACCCCGTGAGCGCCACGCCCAGCCAACCGAGCAGCGGAGCGAAAAACGGATACAGCCATCCGCTCCGCGTGAAAGCAAGTCCCAGCGTCACGTCGGCCCCGCTGTACTTTGTGGTAAACGCCAGCGCCAACATGCATGCGATGGTGAGGACGCCCAGCGTACGCAATACAGAGTTTCACCGAATTGCCGCATGAAATTCCACCGGGCCGATCCGCAGCCAAAAGGCCGAAAGCACCGCCGCCAAAAAGATTCCCGTCCCCGTCGCCGAGAGCCAATTCAAATTGTAGATGGCCGATTCCGCCTTCGCCGCGCGATCGGAACCTGCCGGCACATCAGCCGCCGGCGAAGTCCGATAAACCTGTCGATCGAGCCCCGGCACCGCGAACGAAATCCTGCCGATCCCGCTCAGCGCGTTCGGATTATCTTTCGTTCCGCCGTCGAGCATCGTTTTCCAGGATGGCCAGCCCCAGAGGAACACCATCACCGAGAGAATGATCCACGGCATCCATGCATAAACGATTTTGCGCGTTCCCAACGGAGGACGATCGACCACGGTTTGAGGAGTTTGTTCCTCGGGAAATCTCCATACTTCGGCAGGCTGCCAAAACCGTAGAAATAGCGTGGTTGCCAGAAGCGAGCCAATCCCACCCAACACGTCCACCAACATCGGACCGTGATAATTCGACACGAGGAACTGAATACCTGCAAAACTACCGCCGCAGACTAGAATTGCCGGCCAGCACCCCTTCACACCTTTCCAGCCGGACATTACCCAAATCATCCACAGAGGAATCATCAAGGAAAGGAGCGGAAGCTGGCGGCCGACCATCTGGCTGAGGATCATTTTGTCGATTCCCGAAACTTCACCCAGCGTGAGGATCGGCGTTCCCAAGGCCCCGAACGCCACCGGCGAAGTATTCGCCAACAAGGCGAGGCCCGCGGCATACAGCGGTGAAAAGCCGATCCCGATCAGAATCGCCGCGGAAATGGCCACCGGGGTGCCGAAACCCGCCGCCCCTTCCAAAAACGTGCCGAAGCAGAAGGCGATCAAGAGGGCTTGCATCCGCCGGTCGGGCGAAATCGCCGCCACCGAACGTTTGACGACCTCGAATTGCCCCGATCGCACCGTAAGGTGGAAAAGAAACACCGCCACGAGAACGATCCAGCCGATCGGCAGCAGGCCGAAAGCAGCCCCATAGCAAGCCGCTGCAGCAGCCACCTTGGGCGGCATCCCGAAGAAGTTTATCGCCACCAGCAAAGCCGTCGCCAATCCGGTCAATGCCGCCCGCGGCGCCGAGAGCCCCGTAACCAGCAAACCCAGCAATACCAAAATCGGCAAGCCCGCCACAAGCGACGAAAGCACCCAGGAACCCGCCGGATCGTAAACCTGTACCCACGGCATGTCCTGCTCTCCAGTCCTTGTGGTGCAGGCATTCCGCCCGCACAGCCTTAGCAGCACAGTCGTTCCGCCTGCAAACAGTAACTCTTTTGCTTAGGGCGCCACGGAAGGGCGATCCTCTGCGCACGTCGCCCAGTCGCGATTCGGCTCCGGTCCCATCTTGAGCACCAGTTCGCCGCCTGAAGTCAGTTCGTCGTGGGTGAACCAAGACCGCGTCAGCGGTTTGCCGTTCAACGTAGCCGATTGAATATACACGTTTTTCGGCGAATTATTCTCGGCAACGATGGTGAACTCGCGGCCTTTGCAATATTTCGGATCGAGATGAATCGTCGCCTTATCGACCATCGGGCTGCCGATCACATACACGCCCGACGCCGGATTGACCGGATAGAAGCCCAAGGCGCTCAGCACATACCAAGCCGAGATCTGGCCGCAATCGTCGTTGCCGCAAATCCCGTTTTCTTTGATTGTTGTAAAGCGTGGTCATGATGCTTCGGATCCGCTCCTGCGTTTTCCAGGGGGCGCCGGCATAGTTATAAAGATACGCTACGTGATGGCATGGTTCGTTGCCGTGGACGTATTGGCCGATCAGGCCGGTGAGGTCCGGGATATTCGTCAGCACGCCGGAACTTTCGGCGAACATTTTGTCGAGCTTGGCGATGAATTTCCCGTCGCCGCCGATCAGTTTGATGAGCGCCGGCACGTTTTGCGGCACGAACCAGGTGTAGTTCCACGAAGTCGCTTCGGTGTAGTCGCTCGAACTGCACCTCGCGGGGATCGAACGGCTCGTGCCAGGTGCCGTCGGCGTATTTTCCGCGCATGAAACCGACGGAAGTATCGAACAGATTCCGATAATTTTCGCGCCCGCTTGGCGAACAGCTCGGCGTCTTCCGTCTTGCCGAGCATTTTTGCCATTTCCGCGATGCACCAATCGTCGTAAGCGTATTCCAGCGTGCGGGAGACCGATTGTTTTCCTTTCGGCGGACGGCACGTAGCCCTTCTCGCGATAAGCCTTCAACTCGTTGCGATCCTGCATGGCCGTGTCGCGCATCGCTTGATATACGGCCTCGACGTCGTAGCGGCGGAAGCCTTTTTGATAAGCATCGACGATCACGGGTATGGAATGATAGCCGATCATGCACCACGTCTCATTGCCCGCCAAAGTCCAGATCGGCGTGGTGTGCTGGCCGAACTGCCGGTAGGAGGCCAACATGCTGGCCACGAAATCATCGACCCGTTGCGGCTGGACGATCGTCAACAGCGGATGTTCCGCCCGGAAAGTGTCCCACAGCGAAAAGGTGCAATAATTCTGAAAACCTTCGGCCGGATGGACCTTGTGATCCAAACCGCGATAGCCGCCGTCGGCATCGTTGAAGAGAATCGGCGCCAAACTGGCATGATAAAGCGCGGTGTAAAAAGTTTCGCGATCGGCCTCGATTGCCGGTCTGAATGTCGATCTTGCCCAGCACATCGCTCCAGCTTTTCTTCGCCGCGGCGACGGTGGCGTCGAAATCCATGCCGGGAATCTCCGCGGCCAAATTCTTTCGAGCGGCGTCCACGCTCACGGCCGAGATGCCGATTTTCATCAGCACGGGTTGGCCGTTGTCTTCGAAATCGAAATGCCCAACGAGCCATTGCGCCTTGGCTTCTTTTAGGTCGGCGGGGAGAGCCTTATCATTCTCCAGGAATCCATACGAATCGAACGGTCGGGAGAATTCGGCGACGAAATAGAAGGTTTTGTCGGCGGCCCAGCCGCGGCTGTGGCGATAGCCGCTGATCACGGTATCCTTTTCCACGACGAACTTGCCTTCCACGGGATCGCTTGCGATGCCGTTGCCGAGATCGATGAGAAGCCGCGGGGTTTGGCCCCGCGGGAAGGTATAACGATGGAAGCCGCCGTGGGCCGTGGCGGTCAATTCCGCCTTGATTTTCGGATCGGTGAAGGTGACGCAGTAATAGCCCGGCGAGGCAATTTCGCGATCATGCGAAAAAGCCTGGGGGCGGCCATATCCTTTTCTGGGTGGAATTTCGCCGCTGATCGGCTGCACGCGGATGTCACCCAGATCGGCGCAGCCGGTGCCGGTCAGATGCGTGTGGCTGAAGCCGAGGATTGTCTTGTCCGAATAATGATAGCCCGAGCAACCGTCCCAAGTGTCCAGACGGGTATCGGGGCTGAGTTGGACCATGCCGAACGGCACGGTAGCGCCGGGATAAACGTGTCCATGCTCGGCCGTGCCCACGATCGGGTTGGCCGATTCCACGGGCGTAGGCTCGGCGGCGAAAACGCAGATGGCGGCAAAAAACGCCGAGATGCCAAAGATGGCCGATACGGTGATGCTCTTGTTTTTCGAAAACATGATCGGTTTCTCCATTATTGTTTGTTATCCAAGCTATGCAATGCGAACGCATACGCCCCAATCGCCACGGCTTCACTCGTGCCCAAACGGGAAATCCCCACGCCGACGCGTTTCAACGGATCGTAAATCACTTTCCGGTTCGTGCCGGGCACGGCGATCTCAATCTGCTCGCCGCGGATGAACGCCGCCATTTCGGCTTCGTCTTCGAGATTGAAGGCTTTCGATTCCATCCGCGGAATTTTCTTCCCTTCCAAAGTTTCCAGCGTCCCGTTCATCTCTTCGACCAAACGCGGCAGAAAGAACGACGAGGCCGCCGACAGGCCACCGCCAATGACCACTAACCCGTCGATCAGGGTAATCGCGTTGGCCAGCGCGTCGCCGACGGTTTCGCCCAATACGTTAAAGGCCAACCGCGCCGCTTGCGGATCGCCCTGTTCCGCGCCGGTGGCGAATTCGAAGATGTCTTTCGGGGTGGGGGTTTCGGCATGCTTGACTTTCGAGTTCGCCAGATACACGCGCTGCACCGCGCGGATGCTTGCTCCCTCTTCGACGAACGACTGATTGTGCAGCTTGTCGCGCATGTCCCAAATCTCGGCCGCCGCGCCGTTGTCGCCGATGAAGAGTTGGCCCTTGCGGACGATCCCCGCGCCGAAGCCGGTGCCCAGCGTGACGCCGAAGAGGTTTTTGTATTGTTTCGCGCTGCCGCCCGCCCGAAGTTTCTCGTTGACGTAAGGGAGAAAGCCGGCGATGGCTTCGCCGTAAGCGAAAAGGTCGCCGTCGTTGTTGATGAAGGTCGGCAGGCCGAACTTCTGTTCGAGCATCGGCCCCAGCGCCACGCCGCCGCGAAAGCACGGCAGATTCCCCAAATCGCCGATGATGCCCGCCGGATAATCGGTCGGCCCCGGAAAGGCGAAACTGATCGCCGCGGGCGCAGCCGGGCAACGCGCGTGAGCCTGCGAAAAACCAGCGACGATATTGCCCAGGCAGCGCGTCAAGTCCTCGCCTTCCGTCGGCAGGTGGATCGGCTCGAAAAGCAGTTCATTGCCGCGAATGGCGGAGAATCGCAGGTTCGTGCCGCCGGCGTCGAGAATCATCACGATGCGGGAATCGGAGGTCAAACTCATGATGCGGCTGCTCCTTTTTGGGTGAAACCAAGGAGATGAACAACATGTACAGACAGCAGGCCAGCGGAACGAGGAATCCCAGCGAAACCGAAGTATGATCCGTCACGAAACCGGTCAGCGGAGGCACGAAGGCGCCGCCAACAATGGCGGTAACCATCAAACCGGAGATTTCATTTGTGCGTTCCGGCATATTGTTCACGGTAATCGAGAAAATCAAGGGGAATATGTTGGCGCAGCCGATGCCGACCAGCACGATGCACGCGATGGCGAGATGCTGTTGGGTATCACCTGCAAATAGCAATCCAAGTGTTCCCAGGATGGTGATCAGCACGGTGAGAACCAGGAACTTTTGGGCCGAGAGCCAGTTTAACACAACGGATCCGAGGAATCGCCCGGCAACGATCCAGATGAAGAAGAATGAGTTTCCCAACACGGCCAGTTTCTTTGGATCCACGCCGAATCGCCCGCTTAGATACACGGGAATATGACTGCTAAAGCTAACTTCCGTGCCGACATAAATAAAGATGCCGAGCACCATCATTAGAACGTAACCGTTGCCAAGCAGCGAAAGGCAGGATACGAGCGTGGCAGGTTTGGCATCAGCATCTTTGTGTTCCGCAATTCGCACGGAAAAGATGGCGATAACCGTGACGAGTACAGCGATGCTATAGATCGGAAAGAGGACGCGAAAGTTCTCGGATCCCCAATGATAATATGCGGCGGCAAAAGGAATCACGGAGGCGGACAGCGACCCGATCGCCTTGATGAACTGGCCGATGGTCAAGTTGCGGGAATATTTTTCGGGCGGCGAGACGTCGCGCATGATGGGATTACCGGCGACCTGCAGAATGCTGGCTCCCGCTCCCAGCAAAAAAATCGCCGCCAACAAGCGGACGTATTGATCTTCTTTGAGGCCGAATAGCGGAATCGAAAGCCCGATCAAGGCAACGATCAATCCCAAGAGCAGGATGAATTTTTTGCCAGTCCGATCCTGTAAGATGCCCATCGGAACCGAAAGCACCCCGAACATTATGAAGCCCACAGAGGGAAGAAGTTGGGCCATAAAATTGTCAAGTTTGAAATAATCCTTGGCCAAACCGACAAGGGGCCCCGACGCATCGCCAAATCCCATGCACAAAAATGCCAAGAGAATCGGAAAGGTTTTGTTCTTCATGAACGCCTCGCTAAAGGGAAAAGAAGGGAAGGGTATTGGGGCAGGAGGGGCTTCCAGTCTGTGGTCAGACGCAAGGTGGATTTCAACACTCGCGTCATACGCCAGGTCGAAGACCTGTCCTACATTCGAAAAAACGATGCCGGAAACACAAAACGTTGATTTTAATCGAGAGTGTCGCGGGTAATCAACCCCTGGGGGAAATTATAATATAATTGCGCGGTCTGAATTTGAGGAACGCAAGGGGATTACGGCAATGAATTCGACTTTTTCATGCGAGGATTCATTCACATTTCAGGTCCCGCCCGGCAGGCGGGACCTACTTGAATCTCATTCCGGCAGACTCGTATCGATACCCCAATTTTTGTTCGGTTCCGGCCCCATCGTGTAAATAATCGTTCCCCCGTCCTTCATCTCGCGATAGGGCAGAAACGGCTTCGTCCAATCCTTTCCATTGAGCTTTACCGACTGGATAAAGATATTCTTTGCGGAGAGGTTTTCCGCAATTGCGGTGAATTTCTTGCCGCTTGAAAGGCGCATTTCCGCCTTTTTGATGCAAGGGCTGCCGATTACGTAATAATCGCTGCCGGGGCAAACTGGATAAAATCCCATCGCCGTGAAGATGTACCACGCCGACATCTGCCCGCAGTCGTCGTTGCCGGTGAGCGAGTTCGGCTTGTTTCCATACTGTTTTTTCACCACCCGGTGCAGCAGTTCGGCCGCCTTCCAGTTCTGGCCGGCGCAGGAATACAGATAAATAATGTGATGGCTCGGTTCGTTGCCGTGCCAGTATTCACCGATGACGCCGTAGAGTTCTTCATTTTTCTTGCCGTCCGTATCCTTCATCGCAAAGAGGTCGTCGAGTTTGTTCGTGAACTTTTCCTTGCCGCCGTGCAGGGCGATGAGGCCGGGCACGTCTTGCGGGACGTACCAGGAGTATTGCCAACTCGTGCCTTCGGTGATGTCGGCATGGCCGTGCGGATCGAACGGTTCGCGCCACTTGCCGTTAGAATCCTTTCCGCGCATCAGTCCGTTCGAGGGATCGAAAATATTCTTGTAACTGCCCGCCCGTTTCATGAAATGCTCGTAATCGGCCGTTTTCCCCAGTGCTTTGGCCATCTGCGCGATACACCAATCGTCGTAGGCGTATTCCAGCGTTTTCGAAACCGATTCGCCTTCCCGATCGCAGGGCACCCAACCCAGCTTGTCGTAATCGGGCAGGCTGTCGTAATCGGGATTCATGGCCGTGGTCTTGATCGCCCGAAACGCCCGCTCGGCGTCGAAACCTTTCACGCCCTTGAAATAGGCATCGACAATAACCGGCACCGCATGGTAACCGACCATGCACCACGTCTCGTTTGCCTGCAGCGACCAGATGGGCAGCAAATGATCGACGCTCTGGTCGTAGTGTGCCAGCATCGAATTGACCATGTCGGCGTCGCGCTTGGCCTGGATCAGCGCGAACAGCGGATGGGCCGCCCGAAACGTGTCCCAGAGCGAAAAAATCGTGTAATTCGTGAATCCTTCGGCCTTGTGGATGTTCTGATCCAATCCGCGGTATTCTCCCGTCACGTCCTGGTAGAGATTTGGCGTGGTGAAGGCGTGATACATGGCCGTATAAAAGGTTTCCTTTTCCTCCTGTGTTCCCTCAATCTGGATTTTACTCAGTTCGCGGTCCCATTTTTTTCGAGTTTCTTCGCGAACCTTGTCGAAATCCCAATCGGGAATGTCGGCGTCGAGATTCTTCAAGGCGTTTTCCGCACTCACCGCCGAAACGGCGATTTTCACCTGGATGACCTCGCCTTGCTTGGTGTTGTATTCGGCCAAAAACCGCAAATTCGCGCCCGCCGCCTCAGAACGGCTCTGGAAGCGGACCGCCCCCCCCTCCACCTCCGAGCGGCTGCGGAACCGGTCGCCGCCATAGACCACGGCCTTGCCGTCGCTGATGATCTTGTAGCTGTCGAACGGCCGCGAGTAACGCGCGGCGAAATACAGATACCGCTCCTTCGCCCAGCCGTGCTCCAGATGAAAGCCGGTCACCGTCGCCTTGTCCTCGACGCGAACGTGCGACCACACCACATCCCAGTGCAGCACGTGTTTCAAATCGGTCAAGATCCACGCCTGCTTGCTCTGGGGAAAGGTGACACGGAGCATGGCGGCACGGTCACCGGCCGTCAGTTCCACCCAAGTGTCGTAATCTTGCAGCTTGACCTTATAATAGCCGGCCGAGACTATTTCCTCCTCGTGCGTGAATGCCGACTGGTAACCCGACCTCGTTTCTCCGGCCTTGCCGGGCACGAATTTCGGTTCGCCGACTCCCGGCATGAACAGGAAATCGCCCAGGTCCCACCAGCCCGTGCCGCTCAAGTGCGTCATGCTGAAACCGTGAATGAACGGATCCGAGTAGTCGTAGCCGCAGAATTTTTCTCCGTTCGTATCCGGCCCCGGTTGGATCATGCCGAACGGCGCCGTCGGCCCCGGATAGGTGTTTCCTTCGCCTTGCGTCCCCACCAACGGTCGAATGTAATTTGAAAGCGGTGGCGGGTAGTTTACATCATCAGCGGAAAATGCGGCTGAAACAAATCCCAACGTGATGATAGCAATAGAGAAAGAAATATAAATCAGAGAAGCATGGAAGTTTTTGATTTTCATTGAAAAATCCTTTGATAAAGGAAGGAATAGCCAGCGGCAAACTGCCGCCGGAAACGCTGGACAAGTTTCCAACCTGTCATTGGATACAGGCAGATTATCGCTTGCGACGGATGACAGGTTGGAAACTGTCCTACGTTTAATTCATACCCATTTTAGCGGGCCGATCCGCCTTCATCAAGTGCGCAGGCTCGAAGGGCCGTAATATGACGGGGAAAGGTTTACGGGTAGAATTCGAAGCCCTGAAAGGGCGAAATAATCCGTTGCACGCGAAGAAAATTATGTCGCCCTTTCAGGGCTAATAGATCTGGAGGCAAATCATTCCCCAGGGCGTTGCCCTGGGCTATCCTATCGCGGCCCTTCGGGCCTGCACTGCATCCGTGACACGCCTTCATAAATCGATTCAATGCATTTCCAACGCCGCCAAATCAATAACCCGCAAACACCCAGGAATATCAGGCTGAGGGAACTCGGCTCGGGCACGGCGCTTGCCGAAACGCCGCCGATGTCGAGCGCATCCACGCTAACGCTCGACGCCGTCAAATTGCCGGTGACATTCAGCGCGTGATGGCCGCTGATGCCGCCCGAGAGCGCGAGCATTCCCGAACCGCCGATCGTCGCGTCGTTGTTCAGAATCACCGGCGCGGTAATGGCATGATTGCCGGCTACGCCGATCGTGGAAAGAGCGCCGCTATTATCGAGGGTCAAGCTGAAATTGCCGCTGCTTTCGATCGTGGTGCCGTTGCCGGCGCCGGCGGTGAAATCGATCGCGCCCACGGTTTGCCCCTGGGAGACCATATCGACCACTTTGTAGGCGGCCGCCTGATTGCCGAACGTCACTTTGACGCCCGGCCCGTCCGGAACTTGCGTGTTCGGGTTCCAATTCGCCGCTTTGCCCCAATTCGTCGGGCCGGAGACCGTGCCGCCCACCCAGGCGAATGTCGGAACCCAAGTGAAGCGGTCGGCGACCGAAGTCGCCGAAATTCCATAACCGAAGATCGGGCTCTTGATGTTCTCCGGGTCGTTCGGATCGCTCACGCCCGACTGCACTCGCACATCGACCGAACCGGAACCCGGCGGAATCACCGCGGTAAGATGCCCGTCATCCAAAATCGAAATCGACGTGGCGGGCGTGCCGCCGAAAAGCACCTGCAAATGGCCGGCCGCGCCGGAAAAGTTCTGCCCGGTGATGGTAATCCGGCTGCCAACCGAGCCGCTGCCGGCGCTCAGTGCCGTTATCCGCGGGGTCAAATCGACCACTTCGAACTGATTGAACTTGAGGCTTTTCAATCCGTGCGTCGAGTCTTGGATGTCGTCGTCGTTCCAAGTCAGCGCGCCGTTATTGTTGGCATCGATCGATTGGCTCGCCCCGCTGAAAAAGAAATTGCTGCCGTTATCGGCCACGATCAGTCCGTAATCTTTCATCGCCTGCGCGATCACCCGCGACTCCGGATTGAGCGTGGAGATGTCAACGCTCGCTTTGAGCCGGAACCTGGCGCCCATCGGCGGCTCGGTTGTGGTATTATTATTGCCCGGATTGGCCACGTGCGAGGCGGGATAAATGAACTGGTTGAGAATTTTGGAATTCTGAAGCGTGAAGCGGATGGCGTGATTGATCACCCCCTGCCCTCCCTCGCTCACCGGCAGCCCCTCGTCCGGCCGCACCAGCCCGGGCAGGATCGGCAATCCGGCCGCGTCGGCCGAGGTCCAGCCGAGCGTACGAAAGGTGTTCGTTTTCATGTCCCAGACGGCCTCGCCGTCGGCGTGCCATTTTCCATCCGTATTTTCGCTGGGACGCGACGCCCGATAGAACTCGTAGGCCACGTTCGCATCGGCGTTCCAGACGATCAGATGCGAGTCTCCGCGGTTGTCAACGCCCACCAGCGGTCCGTTCTGCAAATCGCCCTCGAGCACCACGCCGCCGGGCAAAGGAACGTCTTGGAGATCGCTTTCGCCGGGATAGGCGTCGATGACGACATGCACTTTAGACGCCGTGTTGCCGTGGACGATATTATAGGGAATGCCGTACAACGGCCCGTTGTCATGATAGTCCTGCCCGAAGTCGGGATGCAGCGAACCGTTGCCGATGTTGCTCAAAATGTTGCTGGAATTCGCCGCCACCGGCGCCTGGTCGATTTTCTGGTTCCAAGGATTGTCGATCGGGAACAATACCGAACCGAGCATGCTGCACATCACCAGCTTCTCCGCCCCGAACTTCCGCATCCGCTTGCCCGTTTCCAATCCCCGCTTTGCATACATTTTCAGCAGCCGGGTTAAAGCGAACATGAATCACCTCCGTGAAAGTCGCAGGTTATGCTTCAGCATAACTATTCATTAAAATGTTTTAAGAAAAGAAGATGGAGGAAAAGAAAATATCGGTAATCTTCTTTTCCTCCATCTTCTTTTCTCCTATTATGTTTGAGAAACTCTTCTCAATCTTAAAAACGAATAGCGCGTCACTCTTCGATTTTAAAACTTTCGCCCCATAACGCAAGAAATTTGTCGCCATCTCAAGGCATCATCACGAACCTGATGGACGTTCTGCCATTTTGATCCTGTGCTGCTTTACCTTCCTCGAATCGTCCGAACGATACCGGAAACGAATCATTTTTTTCCGCGAAAATACGCTACCGATCCAGTCCTCTTGCGGAACATACAACGATATATGGTGTTAAATTCACTATTGGATTATACTTAGAGCCTATCCCATAACCATTGAAACGAACCTTTTCCAGCAAATTCCGCCCTCACCCCCGGCCCCTCTCCCAGAGGGCGAGGGGAGTTTTGGGATAGGCTCTTGATATAAGAAGTTGGGCTTGAAAACTCGCGGATGCGGCCGGATGGAAACATGAAGACATGCTGTGTTCTCACGATGGTCCTACTGGCGGCCCTAGCCGAAAGAGGGGCAGCCCGTCTGCCAATTCCGCCGTTCGAGAGCACCGCCAGCTTGGCGCCGCAAGGCAGCATCGACGAGTTGGTTTTCGGCCGCCTGAAACGACTCGGCATTCCCCCGGCCCCCCTCTGCTCCGACGCAGTCTTCGTCCGCCGCGTCTTTCTCGACGTGATCGGCACACTCCCCACTGCGCAAGAAGCCAAGGATTTTCTCGCCGACCGGGACCCGAAAAAACGGAGCAAGTTAATCGACCGCCTGCTCGATCGCAAGGAGTTCGCCGATTACTGGGCCATGAAGTGGAGCGATCTGTTGCGGGTGAAGTCGGAGTACCCCGTCAATCTCTGGCCCAACGCGGTGCAGGGTTATCATCGTTGGATTCGCACGTGCATCAAGGAGAACATGCACTACGACCGCTTCGTCCGCGAGTTGCTCACCGCCAGCGGCAGCAATTTCCAGGCGCCGCCGGTGAACTTTTACCGCGCGCTGCAAAGCCGCGAGCCGAGCGCCGTCGCCCAAGCCGTCGCGTTGAATTTTATGGGCGTGCGACCGGAAAGCTGGCCCAAGGAGCGCTGGTCGGGGATGGCCGTCTTTTTCTCGCGCATCGAATATAAAACCACCGAAGAGTGGAAAGAGGAAATCGTCCAACTCGCCCCCGCCAGGGACGCCGCGAAGCAGGCGAGCAAAACGCCAGCCGAGGCCGAAGCATTTTTCCCCGACGGCACGCCTGCGCGGCTGAACGCCGACCAAGATCCGCGCGAAGTCTTCGCGAACTGGTTGATAACTTCCAAAAATCCCTACTTCGCGCGGAACATCGTGAACCGCGTTTGGGCGTGGCTGATAGGCCGCGGCATCATCCACGAACCGGACGACATCCGGCCGGGCAATCCGCCGAGCAATCCCGAACTTTTAGCCTATCTGGAGCGGGAACTTGTCAATTCGCATTACGACCTCAAGCGCATCTATCGCTTGATCTTGAACTCGAAAACATATCAGCTTTCGGCGATTCCGGCGACCGACCAGCCGCCGAAGGACGCCGAGTTCGCGCATTACCTCATTCGCCGGCTGGACGCCGAAGTGCTGATCGACGCGATCGACCAGATCACCGGCACGACGGAAAAGTACACGAGCCCGATCCCAGAACCGTTCACCTTCATTCCCGAAGACCAGCGATCGATCGCGTTGGCCGACGGGAGCATCGGCAGTTCGTTCCTCGAGCTTTTCGGCCGACCGTCGCGCGACACGGGCTTGGAATCGGAGCGGAACAATCGTCCGTCGGCCGCACAGGAGCTACATCTTTTGAATTCGAGCCACATCCGGCGGAAGATCGAGCAGAGCGCGAAGCTGCACGATTTGCTGCAAGCGCAGAAAAAACCGCGAGAAATCGTGGAAGATCTATACTTAACGATTCTTTCGCGCCTGCCGACGGACGAGGAACTGAAAATCCTCCGAGATTATTCCCAAAGCTCGCGCAAAGGCAAACGCCCCCTCCTGGACCTCACCTGGGCCTTGATCAACAGCGCCGAGTTTTTATATCGCCATTGAGATCGACTTCCGATGAAAACCACCCCCCCTTCCCTCTCCGAAATCTCCCTTTCCCGCCGCGAGGCATTACTTCAGGGTCTTGCAGGCGCGGCCGGATTGTTCTTCACGCAAGGCTTGTGTTCCACCGCGTGGGCCGGCGCTCAGCCGACGGGCGTGAAGCCGAAGGCGAAGTCGGTGATCCAAATCTGGATGTGGGGCGGCCCATCGCATCTCGACACGTTCGATCCCAAGCCCGCGGCGGGCAATGACTATTGTGGTCCGCTGAATAAACCGATCGCGACGAATGCCGACGGCATGATCATCAGCGAATTGCTCCCGCTTTTGGCCAAACAGGCCGACAAGTACTCGATCATCCGCGGCATGACCCACGGCATCAACGCCCATGAAACGGCGTCGTACATGGTGCAAACGGGCCGCACGCCGGGCGAGCGGGACGTCTATCCGAGCGTCGGCGCGGTGGTCTCGCTGTTTCGCGGTTATGAAGCCGGCTACCAGGGTTTGATTCCGCCGTACATCGTGCTCACGGAGCCGCAGGGGCGATTCTCGGAGGCCGGTTTTCTGGGCACGCGCTACAAGCCGTTCGCCACCGGCGGCGATCCCGCGCAAAGCCGCTTCGTCGTCGAGGGCGTCGTCGCGCAAGGCGTTTCCGACGACCAGCAGCGGGAGCGGCGCGATTTGTTGCACAAGCTGAACACCTTCGAACACGCCATGAAGAACAACGCCGCACTCACCGCGCTGGCGAAATCGGAGGAACAGGCCTACGACCTGATTTTGGGCGATGCCGGCAAGTTGTTCGATTTGACGCAAGAGAAGGCCGACGTTCGCGAGCGGTACGGCCGCAACACGTTCGGGCAATCGTGCCTGATGGCCCGGCGGCTCGTGGAAAAGGGCGTGCCGTACGTTACGATCAATTACAAAGGCTGGGACACGCACAAGCAGAATTTTCAGGTCATGCGCCGCAAACTGCCGGAGATGGACAAGGGCTTGGCGTCGCTCTTGACCGATCTTTCCGACCGCGGATTGCTCGACAGCACCATCCTTTGGTGGACCGGCGAATTCGGCCGTACGCCGAAGGTGCAATGGGAAGAGCCTTGGAACGGCGGCCGCGGCCATTGGGGGCAAGCTTTTTCGGCCCTGGTGGCCGGCGGCGGATTCAAAGGCGGCCATGTAGTGGGCGAAACCGACGCAAAAGGTGAACAGGTCAAGGACCGGCCCGTCTATCCGGGCGACGTGATCGGCAGCATGTATGAACTGTTGGGCATCGATGGAAGCGCCAAACTGCCGCATCCTCAGGGCAAGCCGACCCACGTCGTTGCCACGGCCGAAGAGGGCGTGAAACTGGCGGGACGGCTGAAGGAGATCATGTGAGCAGATTTTCGTTCCTGATACCGATTCTGTTCATGGCGTTCGCACCGATTGCATTCGCTCAGCAGCGGAACGCGCCGCACATCGGCTATGTGTATCCCGCGGGTGGGCGGCAGGGCGAAAGTTTTCAGGTCACCGTCGGCGGGCAATATCTCAATGAAGAGGCGAAAGCGTTCGTTTCCGGGAGCGGCGTACAGGCCAAAGTCGTCGCGTGCGTCAAGCCGCTTACGCCGCGGGAGGTCAACCAGCTTCGGGAACGGGTGCAGGAGTTGCAGAAGAAGCCGCGCGAGCCGGAGGTCGTGAAGGAGATTTTCGAAATCAGGAGCAAGCTCACGGCGTTCCGCAACATGATGAATCCCGGAATTGCGGATAAAGTCACCGTCGAAATCGCGATCAACGCCAACGCGGAACTCGATCCGCGCGAATTGCGGTTGGAGACGGCCAACGGCCTGTCGAATCCGCTGGTTTTTCGGATCGGCCAACTGCCGGAATTCCGCAAAGAGCGCTCGGAAAAAGTCGTGGAACTCCCGCCCGGCGCCGATCCGAGGCGCGACGGCGAGCGGCCCCGCCAACGCGATCCGGAGATGAACATCACGCTGCCGGCGACGGTGAACGGGCAAATCCTGCCCGGCGGCGTGGATCGTTATCGGTTCTCGGCGCGCCATGGGCAGCGGCTGGTGGTTGCCGTCAGCGCGCGGGAATTGATTCCGTATCTGGCCGACGCGGTGCCCGGTTGGTTTCAAGCGGCGGTCGCCCTCTACGATGACAAAGGAAAGGAACTCGCTTACGACGACCA
This sequence comes from Pirellulales bacterium, assembly GCA_963713065.1. GTDB lineage: Bacteria > Planctomycetota > Planctomycetia > Pirellulales > Thermoguttaceae > JADLEL01. Next base: position 300,027 of record CAVQKP010000023.1, read on the forward strand.
TTACCGGTTTCATCCAGACCCGGTTCTCACCTGCAAAATTCCGCAGGATGGAGCTTATGTGCTGGAAATCCGGGACGCACTCTACCGCGGGCGCGAAGATTTCGTCTATCGCGTAACCGTGGGCGAATTGCCGTTCGTGACGAGTTTCTTTCCGCTGGGCGGTCCCGCCGGTCGGAAGACAGCCGTCGAACTGAAAGGGTGGAACCTTTCGCAAAGCAAACTCGTGCTCGATGCCGATGATCTGCCGCAGAAATCCACCCTGCTCCGGGTTGCGAAGACGACGGGGATATTGCCGTTTGCCGTCGAGAAGGGAAAGTGGACTTCCAATTGCTTGTCTTTCGCGATTGACGAGCTTCCGGAATGCTTCGAAAAGAGCCGAACGGCGAGCCGGCGAAAGCCCAGCAGGTCGCGCTGCCGATGATCATCAACGGGCGCATCGATGCGCCGGGCGATTGGGACGTCTTCAGTTTCAAAGGCCGTGCGGGCGAGAAAATCGTCGCCGACGTGGACGCCCGGAAGCTCGATTCGCCCTTGGATTCGGTGCTCAAGCTGACCGATGCGGACGGCCGGCAATTGGCCATGAACGACGACTATGCCGACAAGGGCGACGGCCTGAGCACGCACCACGCCGATTCGTTCCTTCTCGCCGAATTGCCCACCACGGGCACGTATTCCGTTTGGCTGGGCGATTCCCAGCACAAAGGCGGCTTGGAATATGGCTACCGGCTTCGGCTGAGCGAGCCGCGGCCGGACTTTGCGCTCCGCGTCGTCCCATCGAGCGTCAGCGTCCGCGCCGGCACGTCCGCGCCGATCACCGTTTATGCGTTGCGACGAGACGGTTTCACGGGCGAAATCAAAATTTTCTTGAAGGACGCGCCCAAGGGAATCACGATCAACGGCAATTCGCGACTTCCGGCGGACAAGGAGCAGATCAAACTGACGATTTCGGCCGTACAGGTTCCCCCCGTCGAACCATGCCGCCTCGCGTTCGAAGGGCGGGCATTGCTCGACGGTCATGAAATCATTCGCTCGGCGGCGCCGGCCGACGACATGATGCAGGCGTTTATTTATCATCATCTTGTGCCTGCGCGAGATTTTATGCTGGCGGTGATGAGACGCTTGCCGCCGCGACTGCAACTCAAATATGCGGGGGAAAGCCCGGTGAAGTTTACGGCCGGCCAAACGGCGACATTGCGATTCACGGGTCCCCGCGGGCCGATGTTGGAACAGATGCAATTGGCCTTGAAGGAATGCGCCGGGAGGCATTACTATCGAAAAGGTGACGCCGGGGCCGGACGGCTTGAACGCCCTGCTGCATACGGATGCCGACAAAATCAAAGCGGGCCAAAAGGGCAATTTGCTCGTCGATGTTTTTGTCGAACGGACCGTCAAACCGGAAAAAGGAAAGCCGGCGGCAAAGAAACGCCGCATTTCCCTGGGCATTCTGCCGGCGATTCCGTTCGAAATTGTCGGGCCCGTTCGATAGGCGTCGGTTGGAGTATCACGTTTGAGTTTTTATGGTTCGACCGTTTCGGCCGCACCATAGAGGCGGGGCACTTGTACTACAATTCACGCCACAAATAGAACCAGCACCCGTATGATTCGCAAACACATTCAGGATGATATCAGCTACAGCGTCGTCGAAGCGGACGGCAGGCGAAATATCTTTTTGGCCGCTCAGCCGCAGTCGAGCGTCGGCTTTTCCGAGCAGCTAAAGGAAACGCTTCGGTCGCTGGACAAGATTTGCTCCACGTATGGACCGATCGTGATGCAGTCGGTATTTCTTGCGCAGCGCGAGAACGAAGCGACTTGCCGGCGGATCATGCGGGACTACTATGGAGGCAGCCGGCCGGTGACGTCGTACATTCCACAGCCGCCGTGCGGGGGAGGCTCTTTTGCAATTGAAGCCTGGGCGATCGGGCCGGGCGAGGATGCGATAGAATTCGATCGCTGGAGCGAGGACTTGGTGATCGCGCGACACCGCGGGACAACCTGGGCTTACCTTGCCGACGTCCATTCCGAAACGGCGGCGGATTCGACCTACGAGCGCTCTCTTGCCGCGTTTCAGTCGGCCGAGGTCCGGTTGTGCGAAAACGGCCTGCAATTCGGCGACGTGATTCGCACGTGGCTTTACCTGGGCGATATCACGGCCGCGGAATGCGACACGTCGCGCTATCTCGAGCTGAATCGGGCGCGGACCGATTTCTATCGCGGGCGGAAATTTGCGCCGAGCCTCCTCCCGCGCGCTTGGTGCAAGCCTGTTTTTCCGGCGAGCACGGGCATCGGTGCGCTCGGCAGGGAACTTGTGCTCGGCGGCATCGCACTGAAGACCGAGCGTGACGACGTCCGCGTTTTTCCCCTGGAGAATCCGAAACAGACCGCGGCCTACGACTACGCCCATCAATACGGGCCGGAGAGCCCCAAATTCGCCCGGGCGATGGCGGTTAAGACCGGTGAATCGGTGGTCACGTTCATTTCCGGCACGGCCAGCATCACCGCCTCGGACACGCGCCACGCGGACGATCTCCAGCGACAGACGCTGCAAACGCTGGACAATATCGAGGTCCTGATCTCCGCCGAAAATTTTGCACGGCACGGTTTCCCCGGCATGGGCGCCACGCTCCGCGATCTGGCCCTTGCGCGGGTTTACCTCAAACGGCCGGAGGATTTCCGCCGAGCGCGGGAAATTTGCCAAAAGCGGCTGGGCGAATTGCCGGCAACCTTCGTCTTGGGCGACATCTGCCGTCCGGAATTGCTGGTGGAGATCGAAGGGCTCGCTTTCTCCCGACAGCAGTTTTGAATAACAGCTTCGCAGGTGGATTGGGGCAAATTTAAGGGCCGTTACGGGGCGAAATTCTTTCTCCTATAACGGTCGTGCCGTTTATTCCGCTTAGCCGCGGGTTCTTAGCGCCAGCTTGCACAATTTGACATAGGATTTCAAGAGAGGCAATTCGTGCGCGCAAAATCCTCCGTGGTGAGTCTCCGATTCGCCTCGGCCAGAACAACAATGCAAAATATTATGTCGAAACTCGAATTCCCGAAAATCGATTTGGCAAGCATTCTCAACACAAAACATTTGCCCGCGATGTCCCAAACGGCGATTCGCTTGATGGAGCTGTCGCATGATCCGAACAAGGGGCCGGCGGATTACGCCGTGCCGATCGAACTCGATCCGGGCTTGACGGTCCAAGTGCTTAATTTCGTCAATTCCTCGTGGTTCGGCTTTCGCGACAAGATCTCGAACGTCAAACGGGCCGCGGCGCTGGTGGGCATCCGCACGATCAAGAATTTCGTGCTTTGGAATGCCGTGTTCAACGTAATCTCCAAACCCAAGTGCGGCGTATTTTGCCTGGTGGGACTCTGGCAGGATTCGCTGCGCAGGGCCTTGTTCGCCCGAACGTTCACGAGGATGATGGGAATCAAGGAAACCGACGAAGTCTTTACCGCTGCGCTGCTTCAAGATATGGCGGTGCCCCTCTTGGCCAAGGAATTGCCGGATGCTTATGCGAAGCTTTTCGACGCCCGATTGAAGAGCGCTTATCGATTTCGATTGTCCGAGTTGGAAGTGTATGCCTTTGGATGGCATCACGCCTCCGCGGCAAAAGTCGTGGCCCAGCAGTGGAACTTGCCGGAATCACTCGCCAAGCTCATCGAAGTTCATCTGAGCCTTGACGAGCAACCGTGCGGCACGGAAAAGGATCCCAAAAATGCCGCCATGAGCATGTCCGCGCTGCTGCCCGCCGTCGATGATTCGGCCTGGGGGGAATTCGAAAAATTCGAAGGGCTTTACACCCAGACACGCCCCATCGATGGCCTATCGATTGAACAACTCCTCGGTCAAATCGACAAGGAGTTCATGGAAATGGCGCCAATGTTGCGAATTCCCAATCCCCATCGATCGTTGTTGGAGCACTACCAAGGGCTTGTGGCTTCCACCGTGTAATCGTTTCGCCGGTCGGCAAGTATTTTTCAACCGGCCAAGGGATAGAAAGGCCAATTCCGGGGGGTGAGCATCCCACAATCCATCTTTCGTGACAAAGTGGGCAATATTTCGCCGCTCGACTCAGCGAGTGCCGCACCCTTCCCATGGAGTGCATCTCTTCTGCAACGAATTCATAACATCCTTCCCACTCTTGCATCGGCCTCTGTCTGGGAGGTAAAATATTGGTTAGAGATGCGGTATTCAGGCACTTCCCTTCATCTCCCTCAAGCGAAGCTTGCTTGTCTTAATGCCTGATGGGCACATGGGAGGCAGAAATTGCTTATCCGATCAAATTATGTTTCAAACATTTGATCCCTACTATCAATGGCTGGGAATCCCCCCGCACCTGCAACCACCGAATCATTATCGGTTGCTGGGATTGGAACTCTTCGAGAGCAATCCCGAAGTGATCGGCGTGGCGGCCGACCGGCAGATGGCCCACGTCCGATTGTACCAACTCGGCGCGTATTCCGATTTGTCGCAAAAGTTGCTGAACGAGTTGGCGTCGGCAAAGGTTTGTTTGCTCATGCCCGAGCGAAAGGCAGCCTACGATGCGGAGTTGCGCAAAGCGTTGGCGGCCCAGGCGTCTGCTTCGGGAGTTCGTGCCGCCGGCGATTCGCGCTGGGCGATGCCCGTCGAAGTCGAATTGGACCTCGCGCCTGACAATCCTGCGGCCACATCGCCTCCCCACCCGGCGGCACCTAAGGCGCCTCCAGTTAGCACCGTGCTTCCCAAGCGAGAATCGCCTTCCTCGATCGGCCGCAAGCCATCGGTGGCGGCGGCAGCGACGAAAACACCGGCAGTACCGAGTTCACAGCCTGTCCGGCTGCCGGCCGAATCACCTCTACCCAGCGCTCCGTGGACGAACGAGCCGCCTTATATGGCGGAATACCGGCGAAGATTTTTCGAGAGTTTATTCAAATTCGCTATTTTTTTCTTCCTGTTGATTATCGGTCTGATATTGTTTTACGAGTTCGCGTTGCCCTGGCTTAAAGAATCTACGCCCGCTCCGAAAGAGAATGCATCTCCGGCTCAGCATGAACCGGTTTCCAGGGCGGATATTCCTCCTCATGCGAATACGGCTGAACCGCCATTGTCGTCTCCGCCACCTCCCTCGAACGCAGAACCGCCGGTAAAAAACGACTTTTCCGAAAAAACTGCGTCACCGCCTGCTGATGAACTTGAGGAAGCGACGCCAGCGTCCTTTGACAAAAATGCCCCTGCCGGGAAAACTCAAAATCAAATTCTCAAGAAAAATTACTATGTGGGCTGCTGGCATATTTATGAAGGCGGAAAATATGCTTCGTCCATTACCTTGCTACGAAACAATACGGCACGGGAAAGCCGGCACCCTTCCCTTGTCGGCCAATGGGACTATCAAAACGGCGAAGCGCGAATATTATGGAAAGATGGTTCGGCGCGTCGTCTTGCGGCGCGAAGGCGATACGATCCGGAAAACATCCTTCTCGCCCGATGATCCCGGAGAGTTACATCCCGCCAATGAAGGAACCGCCACCAAGGATGAACACTGGAGTGAATACTGAAGCAGCCTCAATAATACATTATCCGAGTACTGATAATTCTTGACCGATCATCATAAGAGCTTGTCATTTACCTTAGTAACTGATAAATTGGCACATGGCGCAGGGCAGGTCATGTTCGTGCTTGAGTTCACAAGTTATCTGGTTGTCGAGTCAAGATTCAATGATCCGACGATTCAGAGCGTGTTCGGAGGGTACCCGAATGGTTAGGAGCCTGACTCGAAATCAGGTGCCGGGAAACCGGTTGAGGGTTCGAATCCCTTGCCCTCCGCTGAGATAAGAGATTAAATCTTGACGATTTTTGTCAACGCCTAACGCTTTTGGCGTTAGGCGTTTTTGTTGTCCGTTTGATATCCGCACGGTGTTCTTCGCGGAAAATTCGTGCGGTCTGCGTGCGGACAAAAACGATAATATTCCAATCCCGATAACTGGTTCAGCAACTAAAACAATGCCGTCGACGGTAATTTGCGGAGACGGTTTCTGGTCTAAACGCACCTCCATTTCAGTTTATGTGCTTTTTCTCGACCCTGCCGGACGATCGACTTGAGGATCGAGATCGATCGCTTTTCGGCGGTCGGATTCGGCTTCCTGCAGTCGTCCGAGCCGTTGATATGCCAAGCCGCGTTGATAGAGGGCCTCAGCGGACAACGGGCGTTTCCAGAGCGAACGCGAAAAATCGGAGACCGCGCTTGTACCGCCCCGAAAAGCTCACAAGCAAACCGTTAAGATATAATGCCTCGGCGTCGTCGCGCGAATTGTCGAGGACGCGGTGGAGATCGCCTTGAGCTCGTTCGTATTGCTCCAATCCGATCAGAGCCGCCGCTCGCGAACGGCAGGCGTCGATATTCTCAGGGTCGATTGCATGCGGTCAAAATAGTAGGGCTCGTCCAAACCCAGAATCAGCAGGGCCGCCTGCCCGGCCACTGTGACTTTCATCTCGTCGGCCACTGCGAGCCCTTCGCCGCCATACCAATTTTTCTCGGCGGTGAAAACGCGGACGAAGGACTGCACAATCGGCCGTTTTGGCCCATCGAGCAGCGAAAAATACCTCACGTTCGTACGTAGATAATCTTTCCATGCCATGGGAAACGGTTCGTTGAGCAGGTTCTGCCGCCGCCGATTCTGGAACGGGAGAAAACCATGAAGTGTTTTTTCGTTTGCGTTCTTAACCAACTTATCGGTGCGGCATTTGGTAGATTCGAATGGAAGCCACGCAGGCGTGTCCGCCGAAACGCGGTCGGGCAATTCGGATGTTCCCGGAAAGAATTGCGGCGGCATGGCACATTCTCCATTCGATAATCTTGGGGCGTTGCAATCCCCGCGAAGCAGTCGCCATTTTCGGGGCTAAATCGGGGAAGACTCAGAGCGTCTGCAGCACTGCCTCACTCACGGCCCGATCGCGCAGGCGGGAAACATCTCCACAGGCGATCACGCGGTCGATATAGAAACTCCATAAACAAGAATGCTTTCTCCAAGCATCAATTTCGACCTTTCTACGCCGACCACCCCCACCGACGACAGTGGCCACCGAGCGGACAACTGCAGCAATTGCATCAGGAGCGGATTCGAGCAGGTGGAGGCACTTCAACTCGGCCTTCAGCGAACAGACTTTTCATGAAATCGGATAGCATAAGTCCCTTGCTCAACTCTGATCCGTGTTTAGCATAAGTTGCAGTTCCTCCCCCTGCTCTTTCCTATCGACGCTGCGCCGTCATCTTCGCGGCGGCCGGCTTCTTCTTTACCAACCGCAGGAAGTCAACGTGCCGGCGGGCGCTCATTTCGATGTGCTTTAGGACCAATAGCTTGACGAAGTCGCCCATGAAAAGCCAAGCAATGCAGTAGGCCCAAATGATCCCTACGGCTCTCCAGTGAATGGGGTAATCAGACCGAAGGGATAGACTACGAAAAGCGTGGCCAGAAGTTTCGTAATAATCGTTGACCAGAGGAGAATCGAGCTGGATAAGGTTTTTTCCAAAACGCATCGGTAGTGCGGGTCACAAAAAAGTACAAGTGTCCGGCGACCGCCATCTTCGAAAGCAAACGTTTGAATCTCGGCAATCCACTCAAGCCACTCTTTGGCGATGATCAACATGAGGAAACTGCCGGC